>CAWBCA010000022.1:0-57287 GCA_963787175.1 uncultured Acidobacteriota bacterium | reverse complement strand
GCTTATGTTTATGTGTAGCCCTTACTGATTGAGTACCGTATTGCTGACGCTGACGATGGCGCACCTCTGGTCCGGGCGGTTCGAAGGCGATCCCGATGCGGCGCTGTTCAGTTTCGGCGCGTCGTTCCGCTTCGACCGGCGGCTCTTCCAAGACGACGTGCGCGGCAGCCTGGCGTGGGCGGAGGGTCTCGAGCGGGCGGCGGTGATTTCCGCCGAGGACGCGCTGTCGATCAGCGCTGCGCTCCAGGAGATCCTCGCGCTCGGCGCCGCGCAACCGGGCTCTTCGACACCGAGCAGCGAGCCAGGACGAGGACGTGCACGCCTTTGTCGAGCGCGAGCTGTCGGCGCGCGTCGGCGATGCCGGCCGCCGGCTGCACACCGGGCCGATCGCGCAACGAGCAGGTCGCGCTCGACCTGCGGCTCTACCTGAAACGCCGCATCCCGGAACTGCAGCGCGGCCTGCGCGCGCTGATGTCGCGCGCTGGCCGCACCGCGCCACCGACGCCGGCGATGCGCTCGATGCCGTCCGTACACCCACATGCGCCGCGCCGCAGCCGATCCTGGCCGCGCACTACTTCCTCGCCCACGCTGCGGCGCTGCGGCGCGATCATGTGCGCTTCGACGCCGTGCTGTCCGAAGTCGACGAGCTGCCGCTGGGCTCGGGCGCGATTGCCGGCACCAGCTACCCGATCGATGTCGCGCGGCTTGCGTCGCACGCTCGGGTTCTCCCGGGTCGTCGCCAACAGCATCGACGCCACCGGCGATCGCGACTTCGTGTCGTCGTTCCTTCACGCGTCAGCGCTCACGATGGTGCACTTCAGCCGGCTCGCCGAGGATCTCGATCCTGTTCACGTCCGAGGAGTTCGGCTTCTTCGAGCTCGACGACGCGGCTGCGACCGGCAGCAGCCTGATGCCGCAGAAGAAGAACCCCGATCCCGCTCGAACTGGTGCGCGGCAAGTCGGGACGGGTGCTCGGCCGGCTCACCGGCTGGCTGGCCACCATGAAGGGCCTGCCGGTCGGCTACAGCAAGGACCTGCAGGAAGACAAGGAAGCGCTGTTCGACGCGGAAGACACCGTCAACGCCTCGTTGCTCGGCCTGTGGGCGGTGCTGGGAGGGATCACCATCAACCGCGAGGTGACGCGCGAGGCCGCTTCCGGCCTGCTGCTCGCGACCGACGTCGCCGATTACCTCGTCGGCGCGCGGCGTGCCGTTCCGCGATGCGCACGAAATCGTCGGCGCGCTGGTCCGCCGCCTGATCGAGGAGCGCCGCGGGTTCGATTCTCTGAGCCTCGACGAATGGCGCGCGCACTCGCCGCTCTTCGACGCCGACGTGAAGCACTACATCACAGCGGACGCCTCGGTGAGGCGGAAGCGGACGGCGCAATCGACCCACCCGGACGCGGTCGCGGCTGCGCTGGCTCAGCTGAGGACATGGCTGGCGACAGCGGAAGTGTAGCGATCGCCCGTCGAGGTGGCCTGCGATTGACGGCCCACGTGGGGACGAATCAGCAGATCATGACCCCGAATCCACCAGAATGGATCGGGGTCAGACCCAAAGGGGCCTGACCCCGCGTCATCCTGCCCTCAGAACTTGAGCGTCATGCCAACCGTTCCGCGCCAGAACCTGAATTCCGCCAAGATTCAGGTCGATGCCGTCGTCGTCGTCGTTCGGTCAGCGAGCGGAAGTAACGGATGTCGCCGCGCATTCCGACGTTGTCGCTGAAGATCGCCATGATGCCCGCCGCCGGCATCGAACCCGAAGCTGTTCTGTCGACGTCCTCGAAGAACTGATCGACGCTGTCCACGCGGGTCTTGACCAGCCCGCCGCCGAAGGAGGCGTACGGGCCGCACCGCGCCAGCCGGAGCAGACGAGCATCACGTTGGCCATCAGCGTCGTGACATTGCCGTCGCCGACCAGGTTGATCGAGTCGTCCTCGTCGGTGCTCGAAGAAGTTCGGCGAGTACCCGAAGTCCATCTCGAATCCGACGATGCCGGCACCCAGATAGGCCAGTGAAGCACCGTAAGTGAGCTTCTGGTTGAACTCGTTCTCGAAGTCTTCGCCCAGGTCGAAATCAATGACGTTGGCGCTGCCGCCGAACGTGCCGCCGATGAACGGGGTGAACAACCAGTCGGCGGACGCCTTGGCCGGGCGCGACCGCCGATGATTGCGAGCGCCAGCGCGCCCGTCGAGGAACAACTTGCGGAATGACATCATCTGTCCTTACCTCTCCTTGCGGCAACGACACAGTCGCCGCGTAATGCCGGCCTCTCTGAACCGGCAGCCCGCAAGGTAGCTAGCAAGGTCGGTGTGCCCCATATCAGATGGAACCATGCAGCCAGCTCGAGCGCATGCTGCTGGCAGCAGCTCCCATGCCCGCGCCACATGCGACTTCCCGGGTGTGGAGATTGCCGATCGCCAGCCGCAATGTGAACACACCGCGAGGCGGGTGTGCGACAGGAACACCTCGCCGCTGCGGTTCACGGCCTCCAGCAGCCGCTCGTTGCAGCGCGTCGCTTCCCTCTCGCACGGAAGCAGACCACGCTGAACGGCACAGGCGGCCAGTGCGTTCGAACGTCTGCGCTGGCGTCCACCCACGCGGCGAACAGCTGGGCCAGACGGATGTGCTCGGCGAGCCGCGCCCGCATGCCGTCGGCGCCGAAGTGCCGCAGCACCATCCACAGCTTGAGCGCCCGGAAGCGCCGGCCGAGCTGTATGCCGGTGTCCATCAGGTTGCGCACCGTGGCGGCATCCGATCGTGACCAGGTACTCGGGCGTCAGCGAGAACGCAGCGCGCACCACGTCCATGCGCCGGCAGTAGAGCACGCTCAGATCGAACGGCGTGAACAGCCACTTGTGCGGGTTGACGACCAGCGAGTCCGCGCGTTCTGCCCCGCGCAGCATCCACTCGTAGCCCGGGCACCATCGCCGCCACCCCGGCGTAGGCGGCATCGACGTGCAACCAGACCGTTCGCGCTGCGCAGATCTCGGCGATCGCCTCCACCGGATCGACGCTGGTGGTCGACGTCGTGCCGACCGTCGCCACGACGGCCATCGGGAGCCAGCCGTCGGCGCGATCCTCGCGCGATCGCTCGCGCCAGCGCCGTCGGGACGCATCCGGAACTGGTCGTCGCTGTCGATCCGCCGCAGCGACTCGTGGCCGAGCCCGAGCAGGATCACCGCCTTGTCGATCGACGAGTGCGCCTGGTCCGAGCAGTAGACCCGCAGCCGCGGCAGTCGCTGCGCCGGCCAGGCCCTGCGCGCGCACCTGTGGACGGCCGCCTCGCGCGCCGCGGCCAGGGCGTGCAGCGTGGAGATCGAAGCGGTGTCGTAAATCACCCCTTCGAATGGCGTCGGGCAGGCCGATCAGCCTCGCGAGCCATCCGAGCGCGACCTCTTCGAGCTCGGTCGCCGCGGGCGACGTCCGCCACAGCATCGCCTGCACGTTCAACGCGGCGGCGAGGAACTCCGCCAGCACGCCCGGCGCGCTGCCGCGTGATCGCGAAGTAGGCGAAGAAGCCGGGATGGTTCCAGTGGGTGATGCCCGGCATCACGACGCGCTCGAAATCCTCGAAGATCGCGCTCGAACGGTTCGCCCTGCTCGGGGGCGCGCGTGGGCAGCGCGCGGCAATCGCGCCAGGGCGCGACCTGCGCGAGCACGGGGTAGCGCGGCCGGGTTGGCGAGGTAGTCGGCGATCCAGTCCGCGACGCGGTGGGCCTCACGCCTGAACTCCTCCGGATCCATGTCGCCGAGCGGGCGCAGGTCTGTCATGCAGCTACCGGACAGCTTACTCCGGCGCCGCGAGCGTAGCCGGTCATGCTCGAGCTATTCGCGCTCGACCTGCAATGTGACGGGGCCGGACAACACGCGCGGTGACGATCGTGCCCGCCGGGAGCGTGGCGGCGTTGCGGCCGCCGGCCATCACGGCCGCGGTTCCGCCGGCCGCACCGGTCGCGCCTCCGAGCACCGCGCCCTTGCCGCCGCCGAGAATCGCCCCGAGGATGGCGCCGCCCACCGCGGCGCCGCCAATCTTCCGCGAGCTTTCGCTGCCGGGCGATGCCCCGTCGCGGAAGATCGTCTCGGTGCGCAGCGGCATCTCGGTGCCATCGGCTGAGGAGGAGCGTGTGGAACCGCACCCCGAGGCGGGCCGCATCCTTCATCTTGCCCCCGCGCTCGACCAGGACCACGGAGCCCATGCATCCGCGATCCGGCGGGAATCGCGCGCCGGCCGCCAGCGACGACGTCGCGGGTGACCCGCGCATCCACCCGATCTTCCAGCCGCGCCGTCTCGCTGGACAGCGAGCGATCGACCTGCAGCCCGATCACCGCCGAGGCGGGAACCACGACTTCGACGAACCGGGGCTCCCGCGCCTCAACGGGCGCCTCGATGGCCCGTGCCGGCTCCGGAGCGTTCCCGACGTCCGCCGGGGTCGGCGAGCTCGCCGACGACTCTCGCGAGGGGGCTGCCGGGACCGATGGGCCCGGCGCAACGGGCTCGGGGCTGGAGTTGCTGCTGGAGGAGCGCGGCGCCGGGTCCGGGCGGCGCGCAGGCGGTTCGCTCCGCGTGCTCGTTCCCGCGGCCGGACGCGCAGGCGCAGGCGGCGTCGGCCTGGTGGCCGCCGATCGAGCGGCCTCCCGCCGGGGAGCGGTGGGGGCCGGAGTCGGATCCGGTGCCTCTGCACGCGGTCGCGCTGCCGGGGCCGGTTCAGCCGGAGTCGTGGCTGGTTCTTCGACCAGCGCTTCCGTCTCGGTCACCGGCTGTGGCGCGCTCGGAACTGCTGGGCTGCTGGTCGGGGCGGCGACGGCGGTTGGTTCAGCAGGCTCTCCCTGTCTTCCCGCAACAAAGGCGCCGCCCGCTGCCGCGGTGATGCACCCGGCCGCCAGCAGAACGAGTCCGACAGGCTTGACATTCATAACTCCACTCCCCTGGATGCGCCTACTTGAGCAATAGACGTACCTCGAAGAAAGTCCTGAATTGCCCGGAACCAGGCAAGATCGCCTCGTTGCCAGGGCCAGGCGGTGCCGCGCGGGGACACCCGATGTCCTCAGAAGGGGAACACTCCCCTGAGCTGGCCAGGCGCATCCGGACAGGCTTATCGGATCCGGACGGCCGCACTTGCTCGTCCCGCGGCGTTTCCAGAGTGCTTCCCGGGCCGGTGCGGCACGCCTGCCGCGCCGGCGCTGCCGGGTGCTGGGCACCATGGTTGCACTAGACTGGTAACTGGCCTGTTGAGGACGGAGGATCCCATGCGGCGCGCGCTTGCCGGTTTGATGATGATTCTGGTGACCGCCGCATCAGCCCAGGCGGTCACGCTGAGGGACATCGTGGATCTCACGAAGGCAGGCCTTGGCGAGGAGGTCCTGCTGGCGCTGATCGAGGTAGACGGCGGGGTGTTCCAGGTCGATGCGGAGACGCTTGCCGGGCTCAAGGCGGCGGGCGTGAGCGAGAAAGTGATTGTGGCGCTGGTGCGCAGCGGACGGGTGCGGCCGACCGCCGAGGCCCAGTCGCTCTCCGCTGTCGTCGAAGAGCAGCAGGCGCCACCCGTGGTGTACATCCAGCAGCCTCCCCAGATGACTGTCGTGCGGGAAGTGGCCGTGCCGTTCCCCGTTTACGTGGCGATACCCGGTGCCGCACGCGGCCGGCATGGTCGCGCCAGCCGGCAGGACGAGGTTCAGCCTTCCATCACCGCACCGGCGCTGGTCCAGGGAAGGCAACGCTACCTGACCGACACGCCTCCCCCGCCGAAGCACCAGGAACCCGTGCTACTGGGGCTGGGGCGGCAAGCTCAGGCCCGATGCCTGGCAGCCCCCGACGCCTACCAGGAAATAGTCAATAGTCCGAGCGTCTGCTCAGGCTTGCGGGTGATCTTTGTCCGACCCCCGCCGCAGGGGATTGTCGAGGGCCTCAGCCACCTCCCTGCCCACCAGCAGGACCGCGGGCACCAGGGCGGCGACACCTATCAGCATCTCGCTCGCGCGAACGCGCGGCTTGCTCGGTGGCGCCTGATCCAGATCGCAGTTCACACCGTCCGGGAACAGAGGCGCCTCCAGCTCACCGCGCTCCTGCTGCTCCTTGAAATGCCGTTCGGCGGCCGCGCCGATGCGCTTCTTCTCCCCAGCCACTTTTTCGCCGACGTCCTTGCCGTACGGCGAGGCGTGCTCGATTTCGGCGTTCAACTCGGCCCCGAAGATGATCGCGAGGCTCGACAGGTACAGCCACGTCATCAGCATGATCACCGCGCCGATCGCGCCATAGGTTTCGTTGTAGCTGCCGAAGTAGCTGATATACAGCTTGAAACCGAGCGAGACGAGCCACCCACAGGAGCGTCGCGACGATCGAGCCCGGTGTGATCCACACCCAGTCCTGCTGGGCATCGGGCGCGAAATAGTAGATCAGACCGATTCCGGTAGCGACGAGCACCAGCACCACCGGCCACTGCAGCACCCACCAGGACCACTTGAAGGCGTCACCCAGCCGCATCGACTCGGCAAGGTGTTCGGCAAGGGTCGGGCCCACCAGCACCAGCGCCAGCGCCACCAGGATGAACACGGCAATGCCCGACGGTCAGGAGGATCGCGGTCAGCCGCACCTTCCACCATGGCCGTCCCTCGGTGATGTCGTAAGCCGCGTTGAGGGTGGTGATCACCGACACCAGCGCGCCCGAGCTGCTCCACAGTGTCAGCAGGAACCCGAGGGTGAGGATGCCGCCCTGTCCGCTCTCCGAGATGGAGGCGATCTGGTCCGCGATGATCTTCAGGACCTCGGGTGGCACCAGCCGGCCAAGCGTACCGGACCACCTCGTCTATCAGGTTTGCGACCGGAAAGAAGCTGGCGATGGAGAGCAGCGTCAGCAGCGCCGGGAAACAACGCGAAGAAGAAGTAATAGGCCTGCTGGGCGCCGAGGTCGAACCCGTTGTCGGCGAGGAACTCCTTTACCGAGCGTTTGCCGAGCTCCTTCCAGCTGCAGCGGAACTTTGAGTTGGGCGAGCATGCCGTCGCGACAGCAAGCCGGCTGCCAATCCGCCGCGACCACCATCGAGGCGCTATGATCTTCGCGTGAGGAGCGAGGCGGACGTCCTGATCGTCGGCGCGGGAATCATCGGTTGCGCGGTGGCCCGCGAGCTGGCGTCACGCGGCGCCAGCGTCCAGGTTGCCGATACCCGCGACATCGCACGAGGAGCGACGCAGGCCTCGGCGGGCGTCCTCGCGCCTTACATCGAGGCGCACGAGGAGGGCGCGCTGCTGGCGCTCACGGTCCGCAGCCTGGAACTTTACGATCGGTGGATCGAGTCGGTCCGGGCCGAGTCGCGGATCGACGTCGAGTATCGCCGCCTCGGGAGCCTCGAGGTCGCGCTGGACGCGGAAGGTGCCGCGCGCCTGCGCTCGATGGTGGCGCGGTTCGCAGGCCGGGATCACCTGGCCTGGCTCGAAGCTGGGGAGGCCCGCTCGGTCCAGCCGGCGCTTTCGCCCGGCACGCATCGGCGCCCTGTCCGTCGCGGCGCATGGCTACGTTGCCGCATGCGTGCTCACTCAGGCGCTCGCCCTCGCTGCATCAGCGCGCGGCGCGGAGTTCCACCGCGACCTGCGGATCGCGCGCCTGGACGCACGCGGGAATGACGTGCACGTCACGTCGAGCGCCGGCGACGGCTGGTGCGTGAAGCGGGTCGTGGTTGCGGCCGGGAGCTGGGCGGGACGGATCGACGGCCTGGACGATCCGGCTGCGAGGGACGTGAGGCCCGTGAGGGGCCAGCTGCTGATGGTCCGGTGGCAGGGGAAGCCGCTGACACAGGTGATCTGGGGACCGCGGTGCTATCTCGTGCCCTGGCTGGACGGCACCGTCCTCGTGGGGGCGACGACAGAGCACGTCGGGTTCGACGAGCGGAACACGGTGGCTGGCGTCGGCATGCTCCTGCAGGCGGCCCGCGAACTCGCTGCCGGCGATGGAGGACGCGACGTTCCTCGAAGCGCGCGCGGGTCTGCGGCCGGCCACTTCGGACGGCCTGCCGATCATCGGGCCGTCGCCGGCGAGCGATCGCATCGTCTACGCGACAGGCCACTACCGCAACGGCATCCTGCTCGCCCCGCTGACGGCGACGCTCGTCGCGGACCGTGATCGACGGCCGCGCGGATCCGATGCTCGACATGCTCAGCCCGGCGCGGCAGTGGACGCAGTCGGCGCCATAGGAACAGCCGGCTACGGCGGGCGGGAACTGTGGCGCGGGGTCTTCCGCCTTCGCCCTGGCTTCGGCGGACCGCCGTAGCTGCAGCGGAGGCTGGTCAGACCCCGCGGGGGCTCTCCCGCGACATTTCACCGGCCCACCGTTGCGGCGGGGCTTGAAAGCCCCGCCCCACAGCGACCCGACAATCGCCGTGCAGCGCCCGCTGGCGGCGCGCCGGGCGTCAGCGGACGGTGCCTCCGGCGGGTGTCGTCTGCTGGACGGTTCCCGTGCTGGTACCGCTCGTGGTGTCATCGGTCGCGGCCCCGATGTTGCCGCCGCTCTGCTGGACCGCTTCGAACCGGACGCTCGCCAGCTGGTAATCGAGCAGCGCCTGCGTCTCGCTGTTTCCCGCCACCGCCAGATCGCGCTGCGCCTGTATCACCAGGAAGCTGGTGGAGAGCCCCACCTCGAACCGCTGCTGTTCGGCGTCGAGGCGCTGCTCCGCCAGCGTCCGTCCGAGCCGCGTCGTCTCGATGCGCTGCTGATTCTGCTCGAGGCGCAAGGCGGCGTCGCGAACCTGCCGCACGGCGACCAGCTCGAGGCTGCGAAGCCGCGCCGCCGACTGATCCCGCTCGATGCGCGACCGCGCGAGGGCCGCCTGCGCGGTGCTGTTGCCGAGCGGATAGCTGAGCGCAAGGCCCAGCGTCCAGGTCGGGTAGTCCGCGGTGACCATCTGGCCGAGGACGTTGCCGAACGACGTCACCTGCGTGCCGACGATCGTGCCGGGAAAATCACCCGTCCGCAGGAGGCGGGATCCGCCGGCGCCATTGGTGAGGTAGTTCGCCTCGACCCGGAGATCCGGCAGCGTCTGGCTCCGGGAAAGCCCCAAGGTCGTTTCGGCGTTCTGAATCTCCTTGCGCGCGCGGAGCAGGTCCGTCCGCTCCGCCAGCGCCCGCCGGACCGCGGCGTCGACATCGGGAGGGGCGCCTCCCGCTGGCACGGCGTCCACCGGCTCGAGCCTGAGGCTCCAGAAGTCGTCGCGCTTGGAGTCGACCGCCACCGTCCGGAGTAGATCCTCCGCCTCTCGTGCGCGCGTCCGCGCAACGATCACGTTCTCGCGGCGCTGCGCCACCTCCGCCTGCGCGGCGACCATGTCGAGCGGCGGGGACTGGCCGACCTCCACGCGTGCCCGGTTGGTGCGCTCGAGCTCCAGCGCGAGTTCCAGCGAACGCTGCTGCACGCCCACGAGCGCAATGGCGGACACGAGCAACCAGTACGCGCGTTCCGCGTTCGCCTTCGTATTCACGCTCGTCTCGATCAAGCGCGTGTCGGCAATCTCGACGTTGCGCCGCGACAGCTCGAGCTGCGCACGCGCGGGGTCGATGCGAAAGTCGCGCAGGAGCGGCTGCGAAAAGACTACCTGGAGGCTCGACGCCAGCGCGGGGTCGAAGCTCGAGATGATGCTGTTGGAAGTCGTCCTGGAGCTGTCCCAGTTGAAGAGGTAGGAGCCGCCGCCCCAGGGGAGCTGCTGACGGAGCCCGAGGTTGCCCGACCAGAAAGCGCTCTTGGTGCCCTCCGCTCCACCGAACAGGTCGACCGGTGGCAGCAGCTGGCTGTTCCGGCGCAGCCCCGACTCCAGCGTCGGCAGGAACACGCTGCGCGCGGCGGCAACATCCGTCTCGCTGATGGCCGGATCGTACCGGCTCACCGCCAGGTCGGGGTTGTTGTCGACAGCCATGCGGACGGCCTCGTCCCGCGTGATCCGGAGCACCGGCCCGCCGGACGCCTGCGCCGACGCCGGCTGCACGGGCGCCTGGCCGCCGGTCGGGTTCTGCGCCCGGGCCGGCGCCGGTGCCCACAGCAGCAACGCGAGCAGGGTGGCCGTTGCGGTGGCCGTTCCTGCTGCCCGGCGCCTGAACCCGAACCGGACCTTCGACAGGTCGTCGAACAGGGAGTACGCCACCGGCGTGGCCACGAGCGTGAGGATCAGCACGAGGGACTGGCCGCCGATGATCACGAAGCCGATCGCCCGGTTGGTGCCCGCGCCAATCCCGCTCGAAATCACCAGCGGGAACATGCCGGCCACGAAGGCGAAGGTCGTCATCAGAATCGGCCGGAGCCGATCGCGGCTCGCCTGCAGGATCGCCGCATCCCGCTCCATCCCTCGCTCGCGCAGCTGGTTGGCATGATCGATCTGCAGGATCGAATTCTTCTTGACGACGCCGAACAGCACCAGCAGGCCGAGCGCAGAGAAGATGTTCAGCGACTGCCCGGTGATGATGATCGAGAGCAGCGCGAACGGCAGCGTGAGCGGCAGCGACAGCAGGATCGTGATCGGGATGCAGCCACGACTCGAACTGCGCCGCGAGGATCAGATACATGAAAATCATCGACAGCCCGAACGCAATCAGGAAGTTCTGCGCCGCGCGTCCGAGCTCGCGCGATCGCCCCGCGAAGCGCGTGGCGTAACCCGGTCCCATGTTCAGCGACGCCGCGGTTCGCGTCATCATGTCCATTGCCGGCGTCTGCGACACGCCCTGCAGCAGCCCCGCGAACACCGTGACCTGGCGCTGCCTGTTGAGGCGGTTGATCTCGGAAGGCGCGGTGCCGGGGGTCAGCCGCGCGATGTCCTGCAGCGGCACGCTGCCGTGCAGGCTGGAGGGAACCGTCAGCTGCTCGATGGCACCCGCCGTCCGGCGGTTGCCCTCGACGGCGCGCACGTGCACTTGGTACCTGCTCTCCCGCTTCGTTGTAGGTCGTCACCTGGTCGCCGCCGACGAGCAATCGCAGCGCCTCCGCGGCATCCGAAATCTGGACGCCGAGGTCCGCCGCCTTCATCCGATCCAGCTGCACCGAGAGCTCCGGCTTGCCGACGTTCAACGAGGTGTCGACGTCCACGACGCCCGGCTCCCTCCTCGCCGCCGCGACGACGGCGGACGCGTACTTCTCCAGCAGGCCCAGGTCCGGCCCGTTGATGGTGAACTGAATCTCCGCGCTCTGGTTGCCGCCTCCGCCGATCGCCGATATCGGACGCACGCCGGTCCGGAGGTTCGGCAGCGCGAGCTTCGGGAGCACGTCGGCGCGCACCTGGTCCATCACCACGAACTGATCCTTGTCGCGCTCTCCGACCGGCTTCAATCGAACGTAGACCGTGCCGACGTTCTGCGTGCGCGCCGGGTCGTCCGCCACGGAAACGAGCGTGAACGCCACATCCGGCAGCTGGCTGATGCTCGTGGCAATCCGGTTGGCGATGATCTCCGTGGCCTCGAGGCTGGTACCCTCCGGCGCACGCAGCCCCACCTCGAACTCCGACTGGTCATCGTTCGGCATGAAGTTCTTGTTCGTCAGCATGAACAGCGGCACGCTGCTGAGCAGCACCAGCACGGCGATGCCGGCGACGATGCCGCGGTGCGCCAGCGACCAGGCCAGCGTCCGCGAGTAGAACTGGTCCACCGGGCGGAAGAACCGCGATTCCTTCGATCCGTGGTCCTCGATCGGGTTCCCCTGCGCGTCCTCGCGTCGCGGCCGCATTTTAATCCAGCGCGCCGACAACATCGGCGTCAGCGTGAAGCTGACCAGCATCGATACCAGGATCGCGAACGACATGGTCAGCCCGAAACTGGTCATGAAGCGGCCGACGATGCCGCCCATGAAGCCGACCGGCACGAAGATCGCGACCAGCGACAGCGTCGTCGCGAGCACGGCCAGCCCGATCTCGCGGGTGGCCTCGACCGCCGCCTGCATCGGCGGCCGCCCCTTCTCCTCGACGAACCGGTAGATGTTCTCCAGCACCACGATCGCATCGTCTATCACGATGCCGACGGCGAGCGTCAGGGCCAGCATGGTCATGGAGTTGAGCGTGAAGCCCTGGTACCAGATCAGCCCGAACGTCGAGATGATGGAGGTCGGGATGGCAATCGCTGCGATCAGCGTCGACCGCCAGTTCCAGAGGAACACCAGGACCACCAGCGCGGCGAGGATCGAGCCGACGACCAGATGCTCCTCGACGCTGCGCATCGACGCCCGGATGAACTCCGACTGGTCGCGGACGATGCGGATGTTGTAGCCGGCCGGGGCGAGCGGCGTGATCTCGTCGAGCCGCGCCCGCACTTCGTCCACGACCTGCACGGTGTTGGTCCCCGACTGGCGGCGAACCGTCAGCAGCACCGCGGATTCGCCATTCAGGTTGGCCTTCGTGTCCGCCTCCGCCATGCCGTCCTCGACCGTGGCGACGTCGCGCAGCAGCACGGCGTGGCCCTCCTGCTGCTTGACGACGATGTCGCCGAACCCGCCGACCGACTGGACGCGGCCGCGGGTGCGGAGGGTGACCGACGTTCCCCCTTGCTCGACACGGCCGCCGGGAATCTCGGCGTTCTGGCCCTGGAGCGCGCGCGTGACGTCGGTGACCGTGAGGTTGTAGGCGCGGAGCCGATCGGCCTCGGTGAGCACGTTGACCTGGCGGGCGCGCCCGCCCACCACCACGACCTGGCCGACGCCGCTGACGCTCTCGATCTGGCGGCGCAGCGTCTTGTCCGCGTACTCGGTGATGTCGCGCAGCGGCTTGTCGGCGGAGACCGCCAGCGTGAGGACCGGCGCGGAATCCGGATCGAACTTCTCGACGACCGGCTGATCGATCGTCTTGGGGAGCAGCGGAAGCACCCGGTTGACGCGGTCGCGCACCTCCTGGGCCGCAATGTCGACGTCCTTCTCGAGCAGGAACGAGATGATGACCTGCGAGACGCCCTCGGAGGAGTTCGACCTGAGCTCGTCGATGCTGCTGATCGTGTTGACCGCTTCCTCGATCTTGTCGCTGATCTCGGTCTCGACTTCCTCCGGTGCGGCGCCGGGGAGCCGCGTCGTGACGACGATCGTCGGGAAATCGACCTTCGGAAAACGGTCGAGACCCAGCCGGGTGAATGCGAACGCGCCGATGACGGTGAGCGAGAGGATGATGACCGTCGCGAAGACCGGACGGCGTACCGAGATGGATGCGAGCCACTGCATGGGTAATTACCTGCGGCGTATGTGTGTGCGAAGGAAATGAATGAACCGCTCAGCGCGCGGCGACGGCCTGGCCGTCGGCGAGCCGTCCGTTCGGGTCCGTTGCCACCGACTCTCCACTGGCGATGCCGGAGGTGACCTCGACCCGGTCGCCCACGGTGTCCCCCATCGTGACGATCCGCTCGTCGATGCGGTTGTGCTTCACGACGTAGACGCGGCTCGTGCCGGCGAGCGTTTCCACGGCGGAGACGGGCACGAGCAGCGCCGGCGCGCCCTGCGGCTGAAGGATGCGCGCCGTGGCGAACATGCCGGGCTTCAGCCGCCCGTCGGCGTTGGGCGCCACTGCTTCAACGGTGAGGGCGCGCTGGTCGGCGCGCAGGCTCGGAGACACGAAGCGGATGCGGGCGTCGAACTCCTCGTTGGGATAGGCGTCGACCGTGACCTTCACGGGCAGGCCCGCCTTGATCAGCGAGACGGACTGTTCGGGCACCGTCAGCTCGAGACGGAGCGGATCGACGCGGACCACCGTGGCCACACGTGCACCGCGGGTGACGTAGTCGCCGACGCTCACGACGCGCTCGGCGACCTGACCGGCGAACGGCGCGCGAACGGCGGTGTCGGCAACAGCCTTGCGGGCAAGGGAAATCCGGGCGCGGGCGGCATCGAGCGATCGGTAGGACTGTTGCGCCGAGTTGAGCGCGACCTGGTACTGCTGCCGGGCCGCTTCGACCTGCGTGCGCCGCTGGTCGAACTCGCTCCGGGACACCACTTTCTGGTCCAGCAGCGAGCTGATGCGCCCGAACTCCGACTCCGCCCAGTCGAGCGCCGCCTTCGCGTTCATCACGTCGGGCACCTGTGCGGCGTCGAAGGGTTGGCCGATCTTCAGGCCGAGCCGCGACTCGACCTGGGCGGCGTTGGCTTCCGCTTCCTGGAGCTGCGCCGAGGTTTCCGTTGCCGAGATGCGGGCGAGCACCGTGCCCTGCTGGACGCGGCTGCCACGCTCGACCGGAATCTCCACGACCCGCCCAGCGGTTTCTGCGCTCACCTCCGCCTGTTCGTCGGCGATGAGCGAGCCGGTGACGCGCAGGTAACGATCGATCGGGCGATTCTCGACGGCCGCGACCGGCACCGACGGGGCGGCCGGCGCGGGGGTCGCTGCCTGGGTGGTTACGTCGGCGCGGCAGGCGCTGAGCGTGCCCAGGGCCAGGAGACCAGGTAGCAGCAACAGGGCGGAACGACTGACGGTCATGGTCAAGAGCCTCGCTGAAGATTGCCGGCGTCGGGGCAGCCGGCCGACTGGGATGTCACAGGGGAGCCGGCGCGCAGGCCGGCAAGCACGGCTTCCAGCGCGTCCCGTGCGATGGCGTCGCCGTCTTCCCCGGGCGCCAGCCTGTCGCAGAGCCGCATCACGGCGGCCCCGTGGACAGCCGCCAGCATGATGCGGAAGAGGACGTCGGCGCGGGAATCCGGGGGAAACTGGCCGGCATCGATGGCGGTCTGGATGAGGGCGTCCAGCTGGAGGCGCATGTCCCGGACGAAGCCGAACCGGCTCCAGTCCTTGCTGATCCTCGGGACCGAGCGGTCCAGGAACATCAGCGCGAAGTACTCCGGATGTGACTTGCTGAACTCGTACACGCGCATCAGCGCCTTCCGAATCGAACCCATGGGGTCGCCGGAAGCCGGCGGCTGTGCAGCGGAGCAGAAAAGGATTCGGAACCCCTCTTCGGCGAGGGCAAAGAAGATATCGTCCTTGCTGGGGAAATATCCGTAAATTGCAGCCGGGCTGTATTCGATCCGCTCGGCGATTTTCCTGATGGAGACGTTGTTATAGCCCTCCGCCACGAACAGGTCGCGGGCCGCGTCCAGAATTGCCCTGGAAAGGGCCTCCCGGTCGCGTTCCTGGCGTTCTTTGACTCCCAATAACCCTCCAGAGCTCAGAATGTGAACAGTGTTCAGCATTCTAACACCGTTAGACGACCGCGACCCGTCGGCGGTTCCAGGAGAGCGGGTATTCTTGATGGATGGGGATGATCGACGCTCAGGAGGCGGGCCAGCGGCTCAGCGCTTTATCCGGTTGGGCTTTGGAGAACGGGGGGCTGGTGAGGAAGTTCTCGTTCGCCGGGTTTCCCGACGCCGTGGCGTTCGTGGTTCGTCTGGGCTTTGCTGCTGAAGCGGCCGATCACCACCCCGACATCCACTTGAGCTACAAGACGGTCACGCTGACCTACATGACCCACAGCGTGGGAGGCCTCACGGTCAACGACTTCGAAGGCGCGGAGGCGGCGGGCAAGCTGGCGAAGGAACTCGGCGGGGCCTGAGAGTCGGCGGGTGGGCCCCGGATCAGCCGATCGGGAAGATCTGATCGAGGCCGTCTGCGGGTCGGGCAATCACGTGCACGCCGATCAGCTCGCCCACGCGCCGCGCTGCGGCAGCCCCTGCGTCGGTTGCGGCCTTCACCGACGCCACGTCGCCCCGGACGATGGCGGTTACGAGCCCGGCGTCAACTTTCTGCCAGCCCACGAACACCACGTTTGCCGCCTTGACCATGGCGTCCGCAGCTTCGATCATGCCGATCAGGCCGCGTGTTTCGACGAGACCCAGCGCCTCTCCGGGAAGTTCCTTCGACATGGGACCGCTATTCTACTATGCGATCCGGCCGCGGGCTGCAATGTCGAGGGGCCCGAGCACCTCGGTTCCGGCCACCTTCCACGCGCTGTCGACCATGTTGGAGACGACGCAGGAGTGGTTGGGCACCACGCGGACCAGCGCGCCGGGCGCGAGCGTGCAGGCGGCGGGCACCGTCACCGTCGCGTGCTCCTCCGACAGGCGCTCGATCACGAGCCCGGTGTCCGGTACCGTCGAGTCGAGGGCGTCGAAGATTGCGCCGTAGCCCTGCGTGTTCGGGCCCCGCGCCAGGTCGGTCGTCAGCGTCTTGCTTCCTGAATCGAGAATCAGGCGCCCCTCGGCGGGACGGCTGACGACCCGTGCGAGGACGGTCAGCGCGCAGTCGTCCCATGCGACGGCGCCCAGCGCCACCTGCATGCGGTCGTAATACACGTAGTTGCCGGGCCGCAGTTCGGTGATGCCAGGCAACCCTGCGCTGTGGCGTGCGGTCGGCGTCGCCCCGACGCTGATCTCCGCGCACTCCACGCCGAGCGCGTGCACCCGTGCCGCCAGCTCCATGAGGAGGCGCGCCTCCTCCGCCGCAATCGCGGCGGTCTCGGCGTCGGACGAGGCGCCGTACGCGTGGCCCGCATGGCTGAGGAGCCCGCGAAAACGGAGCCCGGGCAGGCCCGCAACGCCGGCTACGAGCCTGGCTGCATGCGGCGCTGTGGGATCGATTCCGCAGCGATGCAGCCCGACATCGACCTTCACGAGCACGTCCACCTCGCGGTTCGCCGGGCGCAGCGCACCGGACCATTCGCGGGCCACATCCAGGCTGTCGACGATGAACGAGATGCGGGCCCGATCGAGGAGCGCCAGCAGCCGGTCGGCGTTTGCCGGATGCAGCGGATAGGGCAGCCGGATGTCCGTGATGCCGGCGTCCGCGAACACTTCCGCTTCGCCCAGCTTCGCGCAGCAGATGCCCACCGCGCCGCGTGCGATCTGCCGCCGCGCCACTTCCGGAGATTTGTGCGTCTTCGAGTGGGGGCGCAACCGGACCGCGTGTGCGTCGGCGGTTGCCTGCATGCGATCGATGTTCCGTTCCGTGCGAGGCCAGTCAACGAGCACGCAGGGCGTGCGGAGGTCGTGAAGGGTCACGACTGGGAGTGTAGCGCGGGTCGGGCCCGGACGGGATCCGGGATCCGGGATCCGGCGGTCGGGGCTCGGCGGTCGGGGCTCGGCGCTCGGGGCTCGGCCTTACGGATCCCGGACCCCGGATCCCGGATCCCGACCCCTCCGGCCTACCCCAGCACCCCCACCGAGCCGGGGCCCTTGAACCCCGGGAACACGTGCCGCACGTCCGTCAGGCCAAGATGCCCCCGGACGACTTCCGCGAAGACCGTGCGGAAATCGGTGGTGACCGACAGGTCGCGTCCTTCGTAGCGCTGTTCGGGTGCGACCCCGGGCCAGCGCCCGTACACCGCGCCCCCGCGGACCGGCCCGCCGACGATCATCATCGCGTTGCCATGGCCGTGATCCGTTCCGCGGCTTCCGTTCTCCGCCACCGCACGGCCAAACTCCGACATCGTCAGGATCACGACGTCCTCCATGCGGCTGCCGAGATCGCGGACGAGCGCGGCGATCCCGCGGGCGAAGTCGTCCAGCCGCGTGGCCATCTGGCCGTTGGCTGATCCCTCGTTGACGTGATGATCCCAGTTCCCTGACTCCGCGAACGCGACCTCGAGCCCGACGTCCGCCTTGATCAGCTGCGCGATCTGCCGGAGCGCCTCGCCGTACGCGGAGCGCGGGTAATTGGCCCCGTTCTCGGGCGCACGACGCCCGGGATCCGCTGCCTTCAGCATCTTGACCGCGTCGAACGCCTCGCGGCCGATCTGCTGGACGCTGCCTTGCTGGAGAACCCCCTCCGCCGCCGCTGTACTCCGCCTCGAAGGAGGCCTGCACCATGTCGGATGCCTGCCCCGCCCGGATGCCGAACTGCCCGATCTGCCCGATCGCCAACGCCGATTCGGTTCCCTGGAGCGCGCGCGGCAAGCGCGGGGCGAGCGCGACCGCCCGGAAGGGCGTCGACGCCTCGTGCTCGCGGGCATGGAGATAGCGATTGAGCCACCCGTCCGGCGTGCTCTTGACGCCCGGCGTGGCGGTCTCCATGTAGTCCTGCGCGTCGAAATGCGACCGCGTCCCATCAGGGGAGCCGCACGCATGGACGATCGCGAGCTGGCGGCTGTCGTACAGAGGCTTGAGCGGTGCCAGCCGCGGGTGCATCCCGAAGAAGCCGTCGAGATCGATGGCGGCATCAGCGCTCGTGCCGGGACGGGCTATGGCGATGCTCGGACGGGACGTGTAGTAGGTGCTTTCGCCGAACGGCACGATCATGTTCAGCCCGTCGACAGCGCCGCGCTGGAAGATGGTCACGAGGACTTTGCGCCGCGCGTCCGCCGCCGCAACCGTCCGCGCAAGGAACGCCGGCGCGAACCCGAGGCTGACCAGCGCAAGGCCGCCATTCTTGAGAAAGATGCGTCGTGAATACATCTGGAGCCTACCTTCTCTGGAACTCGGGAGATCCGAGCAGGAGCGCCAGGCCCTGCGCCGACTGCTCCGCTTTCGCAACGGTCGCTCGGGTGGGCTCTGACAGGTCGCCGCCGAGCACGCCGCTGACGAATGCTTCCCGGGCGGCCGCCGGTGCGGCCGGAGCCCCCCTGCCGTCCGGACCGCCGGGACCGAATCGGCCGGTCGTAAGGGAGACGGCGAAGTTCATGCGGCCGAGCAGCGCGCCCGTGTTGACCCACGCGTCGGCACGATCGGCATAGCCGGTCGGCGGCTGGCACATGTAGAGCGGCGTGCCGAGATCGCGCAGCGTCGCCGCGAAGGGCAGCCCGGTGGTCGCCTCGGTCCCGGTTGCGCGCACGGCGCTGACGACGAACTCGAAAGGAGTTTTCACCTTCGCGCGGTGCGCCTCGGCGGAGAAGAACTCGGGGGAGGTGACGATCGTGCGCACGGTTTCACGGATGTCGCCACCGGTCTCGCGGAAGCGCCTCGCCGCCCGATCGATCAGCGGCGCGGGCGGGCTGTCGGACACGAACCGACGGGACAGCTTGGTCGCGATGAACGTTGCGGTCGACGGGTGCTTCGCGAGGATGTCGAGCACCTGTTCGCCATCACGCTTGCCGCCCGCCGTGACGCGCTGCCCCAGCACGATCTTCTCGCCGTTGTCGTGCATGCGGGGCTCGAAGGTGAACTCGCCGCCGGAGCGCGGGTTGCGAATGGTCCATCCGGTGAATGCCCGCGCGACGTCCTGGACGTCCTTCTGCGTGTAGCCCCCGTCCACGCCGAGCGTGTGCAGCTCCATCAGCTCCCTGGCGTAGTTCTCGTTGATCCCGCGTGGGCGGCGCGGCTGTGCGGCAGTCTGGCCGGGCCGCGGCGTTGCCTGTGCCCGCGCCGGCGGGGCCCGGCGAACGCCCCTCCGACCAGCGTCGGGACTGCGAAGGCTCTGCATGCTTCGGCGATCCGGCAGGGCGGCAGCGTCCGGCGTGCTGCTCTGCCAGTTGTCGAGAAAGAAGAGCATCGCGGGGCTCTCCGCGGTGGCCTGGAGGAGATCCCGGAACCGGCCCAGGACGTGTGGACGGATCGCATCGCGTTCGTACTCGGTGAGATACCCGCGGGTGGCGCCCTTGCCGGCGAAGACGTTGAAGTGGTTGAACCAGAAATCAACCATGACTTCCTCGAGCTGCCGCTCGCTGTAGGCAGCGCGGAGGACTTTCTGGTCGACCAGATCCGTCATGCATCGTGCGTCCGGCGCGCGCGGCTTCCCTCTGGTCCGGGCTCGGCCTCGCCCGCACCGGAACATCACGGCCCCTTTGCGCCTGATCGGATCCGCCGGCATTTTCGGACCCTCCATCCGGTCGTCCGCCGTGCCGCGAGCCTCCGCTGGATCAACCGGCGAGGATCGTGCGGGCGCGCCCGCTCCATCCTGTTTCCGCTGCTGCCGGCGCAGCATCTGTGCCGGGACGAGGTACTGTTCGGCGATCTCCCGGCTGCTCTTCGTGAGCGTCTGGAGCGAGGCCAGGCGTCCTGCCATCGCCGCATCGTCGATGCGATCGGGCTGGAGCTGCCGGTCGATGTAGGCCTGCAGGCCGGCCGCACGCACGCGTTCGACGTCTCCCGGCCGCGGGCCGAATCCCAGCCGGTTGAGAACGTGGATGATCGTCCTGTCGTTCGGACGTCCGGGTACGGCGGAGGCGTCCTCCTTCGCCGACAGCGCGGGCAGAGCGCCGGCTGCCGCGAGGAGCATGAGCGCCAGCGGGAGGCGCCGGGACGTCCTGTGAATCAGTGTGCGCATCTGGACCTCTTGCCCGGTGGAAGTCAAGCCGCCTCGGCGGCGTCACCGCATTTGCGGGAGCGCGAGCGGCTTCAATGGAGGCCGGCCGTCCTGCTGCTGATTGATTAGACCGGGGGCGGGGGGCCGGGGTTGAAGGCACCGTCCCGAAGCGCCGCTGCGGCGAGCCGCAGGGCGCCGACAAGTCGGCCCGCGGCGGCGCCGACCCTCGCGCGGTCACCCGAGCGGACGGCTTCCGTCAGTGCCGGCAGCACCTCCGGCTCGTAGGTGAACTTCGGCGCGAACACGACGTGCCGGTACCAGGGACGGCCCGGCAGGCCCTGCGGGTCGAGCAGCGCGCGTTCGGCACGCATCAGCCGCCGATCCAGGCTGACGAACCGAGCGGCGTCCCCAGCCGACAGGGCGGCTTGCCGTTCGAGCTCGAGTTCCGTCGCCGCGGCGCGGAGATCGTGCGCCGCTGCCGCGACCTCGCGGAAGTCGGCGGGCGTTCCCCACGCCCGGGCGGCTTCCTCCGCGAACTCCCCGATGCGCCGGGCATACGCATCGTAGTCGAGCGGCAGCACGTCCGCGTTCGCGAGCCGGAGCGACAGGAGACCCCAGAGCTGGACGAGGGCGACATGGTAGCGGAACCCCGGGTCACCGATGCGCGCCACCCAGTTGTGATTGTCGTAAGCCGAGTGGTAGACGCCGTGAGGACCGCCGAACGAGAGGTCGGCGATCGGCACCCCGAGAAAATTGAGGAACGCCGTGTAGTCGGACCCGCCGCCCAGGCGATTGCTCACGAGGTCGCGCCCCGGGCCGCCGGGCACCGCGCCGGACGACAGCCGATCGCGAAAGGCGGCGGCAACCGGGATGCGCATGACCGGGTCCTTGACTGCGTGCGCGACCTCGGTCACCACGCGGTTCAGCGCCGGTACCGCGGCGGCCGAGAAGTGCCGGCCCGACGCCGCGCTGTCGACGTTGATGTAGGCGACCGCGTGCTGCTGCAGCATCGCCGCATGTTCCTCGGCCCACTCGGTCGAGGACGTCAGGGCGAACTCCTCGGCGTCCCAGCTGGCGAACAGGATCGAGCGCCTGGGGCGCCAGCCATCGCGCGCGAGCTCGCCGACCGCACGGGCCATCTCCATCATCGCCGCCGTCCCGCTCGACGGATCGACGCCGCCGTAGGTCCATGCATCACGGTGATTCCCTACGATCACGAGCTGATCCGGCCGCTCGTTCCCGCGCAGCATCCCGGTCACGGTCCAGATCGGCCTGACTCGATCGTCCGCGCTGACGCGCAGCCGCACGACGAGCGGTCCGCCTCCGACCCGGTATGTCGCCGGGAGGCCGCCGCGCCACTCGGGCGGGGCCTCGGGACCGCCGATTGATTCGAACAGCACGCGCGCGTCGGCTGACGACAACGGCGCGCTGACGATCGCCGGCAGCGAAACCGCCTCCGCCCTCGCCACGCGGGGAGCGCCGGGAATCGACGCCCATCCTGGCGTCAGCGGATCGCCCGGCACCAGGAAGTCGTAGACGATGCCGCCGCGCTGGATGCGGGTCGCCGGCCCCCACGGGCCGTCCGGATACACCGGGCCCTGCCCCGCGCCGTCATCTGCCGGGTCCGAGTAGATCAGGATTCCGGCCGCTCCGCGCTGTTGGGCCGTCAGTGCC
This sequence comes from uncultured Acidobacteriota bacterium, assembly GCA_963787175.1. Classification (GTDB taxonomy): domain Bacteria; phylum Acidobacteriota; class Vicinamibacteria; order Vicinamibacterales; family 2-12-FULL-66-21; genus CAVSUB01. The sequence continues at coordinate 35,510 of CAWBCA010000022.1, read as the reverse complement.
TTGAAACCCCGGTAGCTGTATGGCACCGAATAGCGGGTGAGCACGATGGCACCGCGGACCGTAATGCCCATCCGGTCGAGACGATCGTAGTCTTCGGGCCGGCCGCTCCCGGCGTAGACAACGCGTGCGGTCACGTCTCCCGACGCGGAGTATGCGTGGTACGGAATCCCGAGCTGCTCCGGCAAGGCTTCGGAGAACAGGTCCCCGGCAACCGGCTCCTCACGCATCGACGCGCGCCACGTACGGGGAGACACCATCTCCACGCGGGTTTCCTCGGGCCAGGGCAGCAGCACCTCGTGCGTTGCCATACGCACGTCGTCCAGGCCGAAGGCGGTGAACCGTTCGCGGACATGTTCGGCGAGCTCGCGGTCGCGCGGCGATCCCGCGACGTGGGGCGCGGCGGTGAAGAACCGGTGCGAGTCCCTGATCCGGTCGGCCGAAGGCATGCGCAGGAAGCGCTCCTCGATCTCGTGCTGGCGCCTCGCGCCCGCCTCGGTGAAACCGAACGGCACCGGTACCGGCCGCCGCCAGGCCGTCCAGCCGACGATGGCCGAGACGCAGATGGCAAGAAGCGCCGCGATGCGCATGGATTCGCCTGGTGGTGTCAGGCGGGCACGGCGCGCCGCCTGAGCGCGCGGATGATCTCCCGCGACGCGTTCTGACCGGAGGCTGCCGTGAGGCCGCCGCCCGGATGCGTACCGCTGCCGCAGAGGAACAGCCCCTCGATGGGAGTGCGGTACTGCGCCGAGCCAAGGAATGGGCGCATCGTGAACGTCTGATCCAGGGCGGGCTCGCCGTGCAGGATGTGTCCGCCCGTGAGGCCGTAGATGGTACTCGAGATCCTCGGGGGTGAGGACGCGCCGCCCCTCGACCAGTTGACCGATTCCCGGTGCGTAGCGCTCCAGGGTGCGCAGCACGGTCGCCGTCAGCGCATCCCGCATCGTGTTCCAGGTGCGGCCGTGGGCCAGGTGGAAGGGAGCGTACTGCATGTACACGGACATCACGTGCCGTCCCGGGGGCGCCATCGAGGGGTCCAGCACCGAGGGGAACGCCACGTCGAGATAGGGCTCGGTCGAGATCTCGCCGTACTTCGACGCATCGAAGGCGCGCTCCAGGTAGTCGATCCCGGGGCCGATGTGCAGGCGGCCCCGCAGGTCCTCGGCCCGGGCGACCCCCCGGAACGATGGCAGGGAGGCCAGCGCGAAATCCACCTTGGCAACCGTGCCAGCCATGCGGTAGTTGCGCACTTTCGCGAGAAAGCCCGGGTCGAGGTCCACAGGATCCACGAGGCCGAGGAGGGTGCGTTTGGGGTCGGTTCCGGCCACCACGGCGTCGGCCGGGATCTCGGTGCCGTCCTCCAGCGCCACGCCGGTGACCCGCCCGCCGGCCACGAGAACGCGGGAAACCCCTGCGCCCGTGCGGATCTCGGCGCCGGCCTCGCGTGCCGCCTCAGCCATCGCTCCTGAAAGGGCGCCGGCGCCCCCTTTCACCATCACGCTGCTCCCACCCGGCGCCGGGTCGGCTGCGGCGCTGAACAGGAGAGCCGCACCGGTGCCGGCAGACCACGGTCCCTGCGCCGTGCCGAAGATGCCGCGCGCTGCCACGGCAGCCATGAGCAGATCGGTGCTGAACCATTCCGCGACCAGGTCCGCCACGGCCATCGGCATCCACCGGAGCAGCCGGAAGCCATCCGTGCGCCCGAGAGCGCGGAAGCGGCGGCCTGTCTTGAGGAGCTCCCACATCTCGCCTGTCGCCGGCCGGCTCAGCGACGGCGGGGTCATCTGGAGAATGTCCTGGAGGAAGGCGCCGAGCCGTTCGAGCGCCCCGCAGAACTCCACGTAGCGCGACGCATCCGGCTCCGAGAACGCGCGAATGGCGTCGGCCGTTCGGGCTGTATCGGTGGAGAAGGAGAGCGCACGTCCGTCGAGCGACAGCGCCATCAGGCGCGGGTCGGGCCGGACGAACTCGACGCGGTCCGCCAGCCTCATGTCCCGCACCACCCCCTCGCGCAGCGGGCCCGTCGCATGCGCCAGCGAGCTGCGGAAGCCGGGCGCAATCACCTCGGTGACCGCGGCGCCGCCGACCACCTCGCGCCGCTCGAGCACCAGCGGCCGCAACCCCGCCCTGGCAAGGTAGAAAGCGGCGGTCAGGGCGTTGTGGCCGGAGCCTATCAGGATGAGCATGGACGGGAGTCAGAATTCAGAAGAGTCAGGAGTCAGGAGTCAGGAGTCAGGAGTCAGGAGTCAGGAGTCGGATTCAGGACAAGTTCAGAATTTAGAAGTCAGCAGAGTCCGCGTGTACGCTCCCAGCATTCGGGCTATCTCCTCGATTTCATCCCATTGAGAACCGCTCGCCACGTAGGCGAGATCTCGGGACAGGATCGTGTAGCAGCGGAGCTCTTCAAGTGATGCCTGCGCGATGTTCATCAGTCTAGCCTTCTCGGGCCGGCTGCGTTTCTTGAATGCTTCAGCAATGTTGGCGGGCACGGAAACCGCGGCACGCCGCATCTGCGAGACGAGCCCGAACAGTTCCTGTTTCGGGAAGGATGCCGTCTCCTTGTAAACGCGCAGAACGAGCGCGTGACTCTTCTGCCAAACGACCAGCTCCTCGAACGTTCTTGCAGGTGTCACGGGCAACCGTCCTCCTGACTCCTGAATTCTGAATTCTGTTTTTCTGTCCCCGTGCAGGTGTCACGGCAATCAGGTCCTCCTGCCTTCTGCCTTCTGACTCCTGACTCCTGACTCCTGAATTCTGTCCTTGAGCATCCTCCTCGCCGCGTTGCGGCCGGGCGCGCCCATGATGCCGCCCCCGGGGTGGGTCGCGGAGCCGCACATGTACAGCCCTTTGATCGGCGTGCTGTAGCGCGCCCATCCGGGAGCGGGGCGAAGGAAGAAGAGCTGCTCGAGGGTCAGCTCGCCCTGGAAGATGTTGCCCTCCGTGAGGCCCCACTCGCGCTCGAGATCGAGCGGCGTCACGACCTGGCGGTGCAGGACGATGTCCTTCATGTTCGGCGCGTACTGGGCGATGGTGCTCACGACCATGTCGCCGAACGCCTCGCGGTGCTCGTCCCAGGACCCCTCGCGGAGGTGGTACGGGCGCATACTGCACGAAGCAGGACATCACGTGCTTGCCTGGCGGCGCGACGGACGGATCCGTCAGGCTTGGAATGACGATGTCGATGTAGGGCCGCCGCGAGTAGCGGCCGTACTTGGCTTCGTCGTACGCGCGCTCCATGTATTCGACGCTCGGCGAGATGGAGATGGCGCCGCGCAGGTGCACGCCGGCGCCGGGCATGGCGGTGAAGTCCGGCAGGGCATCGAGCGCCAGGTTGACCTTCCCGGAGGACCCACGGTACTTGTAACGGCGCACGTCCTCCACGAACTCGGCCGGCAGATGTTCCGGGCCGACCATCTTGAGGAACGTCAGGTTCGGATCGACGCTCGACGACACGACGTTGGACGTCAAGTAGTCGCCGTTCTCCAGCACGACCCCCACGGACGCGCCACTCTTGACGATGATCTTCGAGACCGGGGTGCTCGTGCGGATCTCGACGCCCGCCTCCCGGGCGGCATCGGCAATCGCGTTCGAGATGGCGCCGGTACCGCCGCGGGACAGCCCCCAGGATCGGAACGCGCCGTCGATCTCGCCCATGTAGTGATGGAGGAGCACGTACGCCGTCCCGGGTGAGCGCACGCCGAGGAACGTCCCGATGATGCCGGAGGCCGACATCGTCGCTTTCAGCACGTCCGTCTCGAACCACTGGTCGAGGAAATCGACGGCGCTCATCGTCATCAGCTGGACCTGGTTGTACTGGTCCTCGCCTGAGAGCGACTGGAAGCGGCGCGCGAGGGAGAGGAGGTCCATCAGTCCCCGCGGCTCGAGCGAGGTCGGATCGGGCGGCGTCATCGTCAGGATCGGCTTGACGAACCGGGCCATCTCGACCATCGCCTTGCCGTATTCGTCGTAGGCCTCGGCGTCCACCTTCGAGTGGCGGGCGATTTCCCTCCGGGTCCGCGCGTGGTCGTTGACCCGCCACAGGTAGTCGCCGCTCGGCATCGGAGTGAACGTGCCATCGAGCGGCAGGATCTCCAGGCCGTGACGCGGCAGATCGAGCTCGCGGATGATTTCCGGCCGGAGCAGGGACACCACGTAGGAGCAGACGGAGTACTTGAAGCCGGGAAAGATCTCCTCGGTGACGGCGGCGCCGCCGAGCACGTGCCGGCGTTCGAGCACCAGCACCTTGCGTCCCGCCCTGGCGAGGTATGCGGCGTTGACCAGCCCGTTGTGGCCACCGCCTATCACGATCACGTCGTAGTGGGACATCGGATCCCCGCGCCGGAAAACGGAAGCTGGCGGGCATTCACGCCGCGCCGGTGGTGCGCGGGCCCGGGAACCGGACGCCGCGTGTCGTCAGCCGCGGCTCAAAGCCCTGCGGAGCGCGCCTCGTTCGCGTTGAGGCGCGCATGCACGATCAGATGCACACGGCAGGAGGGGTGGGGCGTCATCGAAGTGGGCGGTATTCTAACCTATAATCGCGGGCGGATTGCCGCGCCCGCCTCCGCGCCGAGCCGACCATGCCTATTGGAACCGCTGTCCACGAACGGACGCTCGCCCTCTGCGAGAGCCTCAACTATCGCGAGTGGTCGGGCTATTACGCGGTCAGCTCCTACGAGCCTCACCATGAGCACGAGTACAACGCCATCCGGAATGCGTCGGCGCTCATCGACGTATCACCCCTCTTCAAGTATCTGGTTACCGGGAAGGACGCTCCGAGGTTCGTCGATCGGCTGATCACCCGCGACGTGTCGAAAATGGCCGCCGGCCAGGTGTTCTACACCCCGTGGTGCGACGAGCGCGGCCACGTGATCGACGACGGGACGGTCGCGCGGTTGTCCGACCAGACGTTTCGCTGGACTGCGGCCGATCCCAGCCTGAGGTGGTTCCGTCAGAACGCGGCGGGATTCGACGTCGCGATAGAGGATGTCTCGGAGGATTACGCGGCACTCGCGCTGCAGGGCCCCACGTCCGCCCGGCTGCTCCGTGCCGCCGCCGCGGCCGACATCGACCGGCTGAAGTACTTCCGGGTGACGAGTGGGGCAATCGCGGGAGTGAACGTCGACATCTCCCGCACCGGATACACGGGCGATCTGGGCTACGAGATCTGGATCCCGGTCCGGCACGCGCTGGCCGTCTGGGACGCGCTCATGGAGCGGGGCAGGCCGTTCGACATCAAGCCGTGCGGGATGCTGGCGCTCGACGTCGCGCGCGTCGAGGCCGGCCTGCTGTTGATCGACGTGGATTTCCACAGCAGCAAGAAGGCGATGATCGACCCGCAGCGGTACTCGCCGTTCGAGATGGGGCTCGGCCGGCTGGTGAACCTGGAGAAGGGCCGCTTCATCGGTCAACAGGCGCTAAGGGAGGAGCATCGGCGCGGGCACGCTCGCCAGGTCGTCGGCCTCGAGGTGGACTGGCCCGAGGTCGAGGGAATCTACGAGAAGCTCAGGCTCGCGCCGAGCGTCGGCGCGACGGCGTCGCGGGTTGCGGTGCCCGTGTACAGCGGGGGACGGCAGGTCGGGCGCGCGACGACGACGACGTGGTCACCTATGCTGAAGCGGATGATTGCGCTGGCGACCGTCGAGCGGCCCAGCTACCAGGAAGGCACGCGCCTGCAGCTCGAGGTGACCGTCGAGGCGGTGAGGCATCGCGTGGCAGCACGGGTCGTCAAGACCCCGTTCTTCAACCCGCCCAGAAAAATCGCGACGCCACCGGCGTAGGGGGCTCGGCCCCTTCACCCTGATTCGTGCAGCGAGACGATCATCCGATCGAAGGCATACAGGAGATCCTCCCGGTTGGAGTAGGGCCCCGGCACGTAGGCCCTCGACGAGATCCCGGCCTGCGAGAGCTCGCAGACCCGCCAGTCCTGCCGGTTCGTCAGGTCCCAGAACTCGATCACGTCACGCGCGTCGAACCCGGGACGCGCGAGCTCCGCAGGGTGGAAGTGCCACTCGCAGATGTTGATCGTGCGGTCCGGCGCCAGCGGCCACAGGGTGTGCACCATCATGTAATCGGGGTGCAGGCTGAGGAGCATGTTCGGGAAGATCGCGTAGTAATAGACTCCGCGTCTCTCGGCCTCGGTCAAGTCCGGGAGGAACGCCCGCGGGCAGCTGCCATCCATCGACATGGTGGCCATGCCCGGGCGGAGGTCCATCCGCCCTCCCATGTACGAGGCGTGCAGCGGCTCGTTCTCGCCGCTCAGGTAGTGCGAGATCCGGTTGAGCGCCGGGTGCAGGTTCGGGCAGTGCAGGCACTCGTTGTAGTTCTGAACAATTAGCTTCCAGTTGGCACGGACGTCGTAGACGATGCGGTGCCCCAGACGCAGATCCTGCATGCGCCAGGAGCTGAACTTCGCGGGCAGGTCGGCGAGCTGGCCGGCGAGCGGCGGCGGCGCCTTGGCCAGCGTGATGAAGATGTGCCCATCCCAGACGCCGGCGTGCACGCGGTGAAGCGGGTAGTCCGCCTTCTCGAAGCGGGGCACCTCCTCCATGTGAGGCGCCCCGAGCAGCCGCCCGTCGAGCGCGTAAGTCCACGCGTGGTACGGGCACTGGATGGTGCCGGGGAAGCGTCCCTGGGCCTCGGCGCACAGCTTCGTGCCGCGGTGCCGGCAGACGTTGTAGAACGCCTGCACCTCCGCCGTCGCCGTCCGGGTGACGATGACGCTCTCGCCCAGCAGGTCGCGTACGAAGAACTGCCCCGGCGCCTCGACCTGCTCGACACGCCCCGCGCAGAGCCATCGGGCCGCGAAGAGCCTGTCCATCTCGTGCCGGAAGCGCGCCTCGGCGACGTAGAACTCGGCCGGCAGCGTCGCCGCGCCGTCGGGCATCGGATCGCGCGGCTTGATGGTGATATCGGTGTCCTCCATGGTCTGCTGGTTCCCTGGAACCGGTCAGGCGCCCCGGCGATCGACGCCGGCCATGATACAACCAGCCGGTGCCGGGACCGGTGAGCGCAACGGGTCAGGAAACAGGCGCCGCGCTCCGCCGCGAGCTCGGCCGCTGGGACCTCACGGCCATCGGCGTGAACCAGGTAATCGGCGGAGCGGTGTTCGCGCTGCCTGCAGCCCTCGCAGCCAACACCGGCACGTGGAGCCCATGGCTCGTCGCGGCGGTCGGCGGGGGCTCGATGCTGATCGCGCTTGTGCTTTGCGGAAGTGGCGAGCCGCTTCGAGGGCACCGGGGGCCCGTACCTCTACACGCGGGCGGCATTCGGCCGGTTTGCCGCGTTCGAGGTCGGATGGCTGCTCTGGTTCACGCGCGCCGCGAGCTGGGCTTCCGTCATCAACGTGCTCGTCGCGTCGCTCGGCTTCTACTCGCCCGTCGTTACCCGCAGCGGCCCGCGAGCCGCCGTGATCACGCTGATCATCGCGACGATTGCCGCGATCAACGTCCGGGGCATCCGCCAGAGCAGCTTCGTCGTGAATGCGCTCACGCTCGGGAAACTCACGCCGCTCGTGATCTTCATCCTTGCCGGGCTGTTCGCGATCGATCCCTCGAAGCTGGCCGGCGGCCCCACGCCGACGCTCGGCGAGCTCTCGACGACAGGGCTCCTGCTGATCTACGCGTTCGGGGGTACGAGGTGGTGCCCGTCCCGGCGGGTGAAGCGCGCGACCCGCGTCGAGCCGTCCCATTCGCCCTGGTCATGACCATCCTGATCGCGACGGCGGTGATGACGCTGGCACAGGTCGTCGCGCTCGGCACGCTCCCGGGCCTGGCGGCATCGAAGACACCCCTGGCAGATGCCGCGGCCCTCTTCCTCGGGGGCACCGGGGCAGCCCTGATCACTGTCGGGGCCATCTGCTCGACCAGCGGCAACAACATGGGGCAGGCACTCTCGGGCTCGCGCAACCTGTATGCCCTCGCGGAGCAGGGAGATCTCCCGCCGTTCTTCGGCCGGGTGCACCCCCGTTTCCGGACGCCGGCCAACGCCGTCCTGGTCACATCCGGCGTCTCGCTGGTCCTGGCTGTTTCCGGGACGTTCGCCGCCATGGCGGCGGCAAGTGCCATCACCCGGCTCGCTGTTTACGTCGCGACCTGCGCCGCCACACTCCGGCTTCGCAACCCCAGATTCGCGGCATCGGTGAAGCCAGCCACGTTCATCGTCCCGATGGGGCCCGTGATACCGACTGTTGCCATGGCGATCGCCGTAGGCATCCTGGCGGGCGCGACGTCCACCCAGCTGGCCTCCGCGCTCGCGGCGTTCCTGGCGGGCGCCATGCTATACCTGGTTGCCGTTCGCGCCAGACGCGCAGTGCGCCCCGACCATTTCACCTAGGAAGGAACCCCGTCATGACAATGCTGAGACGTGCGCTGCTCGCCAGTCTGATCCTTGCCGCCACCTCGAGCGGGGCGGCGGCGCAGGCGACGATCTTCCTCGTGCGTCACGCCGAGCGTAACGACGGCGGCGCTGGGGGAATGGCTGTCGATCCGCCGCTGTCTGCCGCCGGCCGGGCCCGTGCGACGGCGCTCGCCGCGATGCTGAAGGACGCGAAGCTGACGGCGGTGTTCGCCACTGAGTTCAAGCGCACGCAGGAGACCGCCCTGCCGGCCGCGCAGGCTCACCACCTCACGGTCACCAACGTCAAGTCGGATCAGGAGGCATCGCTGGTCGAGAAGCTGAAGGCGGCGACTGGCGCCGTCCTGGTGGTGGGCCATTCGAACTCGGTTCCCAAAGTCATCGCAGGGCTCGGCATCACGACGCCATTGACCATCGGCGACACCGAGTTCGACAACCTGTTCATCGTCATGACCTGGGGCGACGCCCCACGGATGACGAGGCTCAGGTACAAATAGGTTCATGAGGTTCATTCGGTTCACGGCTTCCGTTGCGTTGATCTCCGCGTGCGTGACGGTCGTCCGCGCGCAGGGACTCTCCGTCCCCGCGCCGGATCTCGCACGCGCCTGGGATGCGGAGCATGTGTCTTCGCCGCTGCCGCCGCTCATCGACCACGCCGAAGTGGTCCGCAGGCTCAACGAAGTTGTCGCTGCAGCCCCTGATCTGTTCACGCTCGAGAGGGCGGGAGAGTCCCTGGAGGGCCGCTCGATCAACCATCTCCGCGTCGGCACGGGCACGACAGCCGTCCTGATGTGGTCGCAGATGCACGGAGACGAGCCGACTGCAACCGCCGCCCTCTTCGACCTCTTCGAATACCTGCGCCGGCATCGTGACGAGCCGATGGTTCGGAGAATCCTCTCCGAGCTCACGCTCCACGCCGTTCCGATGCTGAACCCCGACGGCGCCGAGCGGTTCCAGCGGCGCAATGCGCAGAGTATCGACATCAACCGCGACGCGCTCCGGCTGCAGACTCCCGAAGGCCGGGTGCTCAAGGCTGTTCGGGACCGGCTCAACCCGCAGGTCGGGTTCAACCTTCACAACCAGAGCTGGCGCACATCCGTCGGCACGCCACCGAAGCCGGCGTCGATCTCTCTCCTGTCGGTGGCCTACGACGAGCCGCGACGCGAGAACGCCGGACGGACGCTCACCAAGCGGCTCTGCGCCGTCATCCGCGAGGCGCTGGAGCCCCTGGCATCCGGCCAGATCGGCCGCTACGACGACGAGTTCGAGGTCCGCGCGTTCGGAGACAACATCACGCTGTGGGGCACGCCCGTTGTGCTGGTCGAGACCGGCGCGTGGCCTTCCGCGGAGCCCGATCCGTGGCTCGTCCGTCTCAACTTCGTGGCTCTCCTCGCGGCGCTCGACGCGCTGGCAACCGGGCAGGTGGAGAAAGCCGACCCGAAGCGCTACGAGGAGTTGCCGGTCAACGACATGAAGACGCTCTACGTGCTGCTGAGGAACGCCACCGTCATCAGCGGAACGGGCATTCCCCCGTTCACGTCGGACATCGGGCTCGTCGCCAGCCGGCGTGTCCAGGTGCTGGACGGACGTCGGGAACTGCAGACCGTCGTCGCCATCGACGACATGGGAGATCTGCGCACACTGGGAGCGCTGCGCACCATCGATGCAACAGGCAAGACGGTCGTGCCGCTCGTCGGCGATGCGGTTGCGGAAGGGCAGGTGGTCGATCTGCCGGAGTGGCGCACGAAAAGCGAGGCGAGCGTCGGCGTCGGCCAGCCGGCACGCTTCGTTGTGCTGAAACCTGCGGCGGAACCGGGGAAGTATCAGGTCGAGATGGTTTTCCGGTAGGGAGTCCGGGCGTCACCAGGATGCTGGAAGAACGCGTCCCGCATTGCAGATGGCGCAGCGCAAATGGAAAATCGGCCTGTTGGAGTGCGACGCCCGCTCAGGGATCAGCTTTCAGGTCTGACGAGCCGCCTCAATTCGTCGTCACGGGCCCGTCTCGACGGTAGACCACCTTGCCGTCGAAAATCGTGACGTCGACCCGCGCGGCGGGCAGCGCGGCGGGCGCCATCTTGAAGATGTCGGCGGACAGCACGACGATGTCGGCGAGCATGCCGGGGGCGATGGTGCCTTTGCGTTGCTCGTCGAAGGAAGCCCACGCGGCTCTGGCGGTGTAGGCCTCGATGGCTGCCTGCAGCGGCATGCCCGCGATGGGGCGCTCCGCGCCGGCGGCCGACGATCTCACAACCGCGCTCAAGCCGACGATCGGATCGAACGATGCCGCCGGCCATCCGCTGCCGAACGCGAGCCGGCCGCGCGCGATTCTCTCCGGGCGTACCACGGACGACGCGTCCCGGGTGCCCGGGGAATCGTCGGTCGGCCGCTCGACCCACGGGCGCATCGACGCGATGACGCCGAGGCTTGCCAGACGCGCGAGGTCGTTCCTGGCGAGGGCATCCATGTTCTGCACGCGGTGCCGGCGCTCGCGGGTCCGGTCCGGGTTCGACCGCACGGCATGCTCATAGGCATTCAGCGTCAGGCTGACCGCGAGCGCTCTCGACGCATCGGTGATGATCTGCCATCCGCGTGCGTCGAGCCGACGCACCAGGCGGTTGAACGCATCCGGCTCGTAGTGGAACGTCCCCGTTGCCGGCCCCGCGGTCTCCGGCGCGGCAGTTGCGTCGGCCCCGCGGTCGTCCAGGGTGAGGTGCAGGGCGCCAGCCTTCAGGAGCGGATCGTCGGGATACCTGGCGGCCGTCTTGTCGAGCTGATCCATCTCCTCATCGGTGAGATCCCCCGAAACCGGCAGCGCTGAATACACCCGCACCCGAAGATCACCCGTGCGTCGCGCCTCGGCATACGCCGCCAGCTCGTCGGCCCCGGCCACGTCGTGCACGCTCGTGATGCCGTGCCGGTGCGCTTCGGCCGTCGCGGACTGGATCGCGTGGGTGCGTTCCGCCCCGGTCGGTGCGGGAATCAGCCGCTCGACGAGCGCGGCCGCCGGCCCGTGCAGGAGGCCTGTCGGATCGCCGGTGCGCGCATCACGGCCGACGCCGGCCGCGGCGGAGCTGCCGTTCCGCCGCTCAATCTTCGCAAGCCGGAGGGCCTGCGAGTTCACCCACGCGGTGCGACCGTCCGCGCTCAGCATCCTCGCCGGGCGATCCGGTACGAGCCGATCGAGCATCTGCCTGGTCGGGGGTCCGTCGGTGAACGCCTCCCGCAGCCAGCCACGGCCGGCGACCCAGGCGCGGTCGGGATTCGCACCGGCCCAGTCCAGAATCCTTCGCTCGACGTCGTCCGTCGTCACCGCGTCGGTGAGGTCGATGCGGTCGAGCGTGGCGCCGCCGTCCAGGAAATCCACTTCCGCGTCGTTGAACCCCGGGACAACCGCTGCTCCCCCGGCGTCGATCATCGTCGTCTGCGGACGCTGAAGTCGGGTGATCTCCCTCTCGCTCCCGACGCGGAGGATCTGGTTGCCGCGGATGGCCACCGCCTCGGCCATCGTCCCCTTGGCGGTCGCGGTATAGATGCGGGCGTTGTGAACGATGAGATCGACCGGGCCGTCATTGTCGTCGCGCTGCGCGCCAACGATCAGGCCTGCGATCAGCGTGACCGCGACGATGGCAACGACGACGAACGTGGTGAGACGGGCCGCCATTTCGACCTCCAGAAACGGCGAGGGGGAGCGCCGCCGAGTGGCTTGGGCATTCTAGTGGACTGCCTGCCAATTGCAAAGCGCGGCGCCCTGTCCCGGCCGCGTGCTACAGTGCCGCGCTGATGAAGTTCGCCATCCTGGGCGCGGGCGCCGTCGGCGGGTTTTACGGCGCGCGCCTTGCGCGCGCGGGACAGGATGTCACCTTCGTCGCGCGCGGGGCGCACTTGAAGGCCATCCGGGAGCGCGGTCTCGAAGTGCGCAGCCCTGCGCTCGGTGATTTCCTCGTCCGCGCACCCGCCGAGGAGGACACGTCGCTCGTCGGGCCCGTCGAGGTGGTCGTCGTCGCCGTCAAGGCGTACGACAACGGTACGGCCCTGCCGATGGTGGGCCCGATGCTGGGTCCTGACACGTCCATCCTGACGCTGCAGAACGGGGTCGACAGCGTGTCCGAGCTGGCAGCCCTGTATGGGCGGTCGAGGGTGATCGGCGGCACCACGTACGTCGCGACCTCGATCGTGGCGCCGGGAGTGATCGAGCAGAACGGCACGCACCGTCGGGTGCTGCTCGGCGAGGTCTTCGGGGATCCGCCGTCGCTGTCGGAGCGCGTGCGTGCGATCCGGGACGCGATGGCCGCGGCGGACATTCAGGTGGAAGCAGTTCCCGACGGGCGGACGCCGATCTGGGAGAAGTTCATCTTTCTGGCGACGCTGGCGGGCTTCACGGGGGCGGCGCGCCAGCCGGTTGGCCCGCTGTGGGCGGACGAGCAGATCCGCGCGCAGTTCCTCGAAGGGTGCCGCGAGGTGGAGCGGCTGGCACGGGCCGAAGGGGTGGCGGTCGCAGCCGACACGATTGAGCGGATCGGCGGGTAAGTCGCCAATCTTCCGGGGTCCATGCGGTCGTCGCTCCTGATCGATTTGTCGCAGGGCAAGCGGATCGAGGTGGAAGCGCTGCTGGGAGCGGTGGTGCGCCGGGCGGCGCGCGCCGGGCTCGCAGTGCCGATTACGTCGACACTGTATGCGGTGCTGAAGCCATGGGCACGCCCAGCTGTTTGAGCAGCCGGTCGAAGCGAGGCTCTCCGTGCAGCGATCTCAGGCAGGGATCGACCCCGATGAACACGGCGTTGCTCGAGCGGGCGGCCACCAGCTGCTCGAGATGATCGATCGCCAGCTCCGTGTCGCCGAGCCGGGCCAGCAGAACGGCGTACCCGAAGTGAATGAACGGCGGGGCGTGACCGATCGCCGCATCGAGAAAGCTCACACGCTTCCGCCAGTAGGCCTCCTCGCCGCCCGAGCGGTACGCCTCGAGCAGCGCGACGCCGTCGACGGGCACGCCGTAGATGGGTTGCTCCAGCGCGACCCGCGCCGCATCCTCGAACCTCCCCACCCTCTCGTAGAGCACCGCCAGGAGATTGCCGGCTTCGTGAAAGCCGGGCGCGAGCTCGCGCGTGCGCAGCGTCTCCCTGATGGCGTCCTCCGGGCGATCGCCGAAATGCAGCGCCCAGCAGACCGTCATGTTGATCAGGAGCGACAACGGGTCCATCTGCTGCGCGATTCGCGCCTCCTCGAGGGCCTCTTCCAGGTGTCCCACCGTCGTCAGGTAGAGGGCATACGTCGCGTGCGCGACCGCAAGGCGCGGGTTCAGGCGCAGCGCCGTGCGGAACTCGCGCTCGGCGGCCGGCCAGTCGAACTGCCAGAGCAGGTAGCCGAGCGCCAGGGAGGCATGCGCGTCGGCAACATCCGGATCGATGGCGAGCGCCTTCTCGGCCGCCGCGTGGGCTCTGGGGTAGCCGAGGTCGGGCGGCACGAAACCGTAGTACGCCATCGCCGTGTAGCTGTCCGAGATCCCGGCGTACGCCGGCGCGTACTCCGGGTCGTGCCCGATGGCGCGCTCGAAATGTTCGACGGCGGCTCGGAAGCCTTCAGGGGTCCAGCGGTTCCACTCGAAGCGGCCCCGCAGAGTACTCCTGTGACGCCTCGGCGCTCGAGGTGTGGCGCCGGCGAAGCTTTCTCTTCTGTTCGCCGGTCAGCTTGAGCCGCAGCGCTTCCGAGATCTGCCAGGCGATTTCCTCCTGGACCGTGACGAGGTCGCCCACCTTCTGGCGGAATTGCTCGCCCCACAGCTGCGACTCACTCGACGTGTCGACGAGCTCCGCCTGGATGTTCAGCACGTCGCCCTGCTGCGCCACGCGGCCCGTCAGGATCGTCCGGGCGTTCAGCGCCAGACCGACGGTGGCAGGATCGGCCTGCAGGCCCTTGTACCGGAAGACCAGGCTGCGCGGAACGATGCGAAGGCCGTTCAGCTGGGAGAGGCTGTTGATGATGCTCTCGGTGATGCCGTCCGTGAGGTACCTGGTACCTGCGGGTCGATCCCGGCGTCGAGGAACGGAAGCACGGCCAGCGACTTGCCTCGAGTGCGAGGACGCCGGCCGCCGGCCGTGGACGACCCGGCCGGCGCGCTCTCGAGCGCGCGCAGCGCCATCGCGAGATCCTGCGCGGACTCGAAGCGGCGCGCCGGGTCGCGCGCGAGCGCGCGCGAGACGATCGCTCTGAGCTCCGGCGGCGTCATGGGGTCGAAATAGCTGAAATCAGGCACGCTGTCCTGCAGCACGCGGGCAAGGACCTCGTTGGGCGTGCCCGCGAAGAGACGCTGGCCGGCGAGCATCTCGTAGATCACACAGCCGAGCGCAAAGATGTCGCTCCGGCCGTCGACCCGCCCGCCGGCGACCTGCTCGGGCGACATGTAGCCGAACGTCCCGAGCACGAGGTTCTTCGCGGTGTGCGCGAGCGTCGGACTGTCGTCCGAGATCTCGGGGCCGTCGACGCGCTGCAGCGCCAGCCCGAAGTCCAGGATCTTCACCGCACCATCGGACGTCAGGAAGATGTTCTCCGGCTTGAGGTCGCGGTGGATCACCCCCCGGGCGTGCGCTGCTGCGAGCCCATCCGCAATTGCGCCGGCAATCCGTATGGCGTCGCGCCACGGGCACACGCCCTTGGCGATACGCGCGCGCAGCGTCTCACCTTCGAGCAGCTCCATGACCGCCACGGGGACGCCGTCGATGATCGCGAGCTCGTGAATGCTCAAGATGGACGGGTGGGACAGCGCCGCGACCGCCCGCACCTCGATCTCGAAGCGCCGCCGCATCTCCGGATCGGCGGCGACATGCTCCGCCATCACCTTGAGGGCCACGTCGCGCCCGAGCCGGACGTCACGCGCGCGGTAGACGTTCCCCATCCCGCCAGATCCGAGCGGACCGATGATCTGGTACTGAGCGAGGTGAGAGCCTGGGGAGAAGGGCACGCAGGAATCCGCGACTAACCGGGTACAGCCTTCATTCTATACCCCGCCATGCCGCCTGCGACGCTCGAGACGGAGCGCACGCCCTGCCGGGCGAGCACGCTCGCCGCGAGGCTCGATCGATAGCCGGTTTCGCAGATGGTCGCCACGCGTCCCGGGGGGAGCCCGGGAGCGCGCCCGGCCAGCTCGTTCACGGGAACATGCAGGGCGCGGTCGATGTGGGCGGTGTCGAACTCACGCCGAGACCGCACGTCGACGAGCGTGAGCCTTTCCTCGTGCAGTTGCTCTGCCAGCGCGCCGACATCCAGGCGGTCGATGCTCGAGACCGGAAGACCTGCAGCGAGCCACGCGTCGAATCCGCCGGGGACATGGCCGGACACTGCGTCGATTCCGATCCGCAACAACTGAAGACGTGCGTCGGCGGCCTCACGTTCCGAGCCGGCGACGAGCACGACGCGGGCCGAGGCCGGCACGACCCAGCCAGCCCAGGCCCCGACCGTCGGCCCCGCCTCGAGATGGAGCGCGCCGGCAGGGTGCAGGCGGGCGAACGATGCGGCATCCCTCATGTCGATCACGACAGCTCCGTCGTCTACCAGCGCCCGGATCTCGTCCGGCGCGAGCGCCCGCGGTGGCGGAAGAGGTTTCGCCAGCCCGAGCACTTCGGGACCGTCGTGATTGAGTTGCTTCATCCGCGGGAAGTACGGCGGGGTCTCGGGCAAATCGGCCAGCACGGCGGCGACGAACTCCTCTTGCGTGCGCAGCTGGAGAAGCGGGTTGCCGCGTCGTTCCTGACCGATGGTCGAGCTCGGGGCTGCTGAAATGCCCGCCCCGCAGAGGGAGCCCGCTCCATGTCCAGGATGGACTTCGACGTCGTCTTCCAGGACGAGCAGGATGTCGTGCAGCGTGTCGTACAGCTGGCCCGCCAGTCGTCGTGTCTCTTCGCCCCCCGCCAGGTCCGGCCTGCCGACTGCGCCCACGAAGAGCGTGTCCCCGGTCAGGACACGCCTGGCCGAGCCAGGCTCGTCCACCAGGACGGACACGTGCTCGGGGGTGTGACCGGGCGTGTGCAGGAACGAGAGCGTGATGTCTCCGAGCCGCAGCTGCTCCCGGTGCGCGACTTCGTGATGAAGGAACAGCAGGTCCGCGCCGGGCCCTGCGACCGTGCGAACACCGATCGCTGCCAGCTCGCGCGATCCCGACACGAAATCAGCATGCACGTGCGTTTCGATCGAGTACACGATCGACAGCCCGCTGTTCCGCGCGGCGGCCACGTATTCATCGACGTCCCGCCGGGCATCCACGATCGCCGCCTCGCGCGTGCGGTCACACGCGATGAGATAGGAGCTCTGTGCGAGCCCTTCCTCGTGGAAGCGCTGAAACATGGGATAGGATCCTCTTGCGTAGCCCCGCGATCATAGCATTCAGGGGCGAGTCGCCCCGCTCGGACCCCTCGTGATTACGCCCGATCTCATCGCAGTCGTGATGGGTGCCGGCGCGGTAGCCGGCCTGCTCGGTGCACTGCTGGGGCTCGGCGGCGGCGTGTTCCTCGTGCCGTTCCTCAACATCGTGCTCGGCCTGCCGTTCAAGGTCGCAGGCGCCATCAGCCTCATGACCGTGATTGCGACGTCGAGCGCCGTTTCAGCGCGCTCCGCCGGTCGACAGCTGATCAACCTGCGGCTCGGCATGCTCCTGGAGGTGGCGTCGGCTGCCGGCGGCCTGGCCGGCGCGATGACGCTGCACCTTCTTCCGGAAGGCCTGCTGTACAGCCTCTTCGCGATAGTGACAGCCACCATCGCCGCGGTCATGCTGGCGCGGCTCGACAGCCGGAACGTGCTCGAGGCGGGCGCGGATCCCGGTCGTCTCGGCGGCCGCTACCACGACGATGAGAGCGGGCGTGAGGTGGTCTATCGGGTCAAGCGGCTGCCGGTGGGCCTGTCCGTATCGTGCCTGGCCGGCTACGTTTCAGGGGCGTTCGGCCTTGGCGGCGGCATCCTCAAGGTGCCGGTCCTCAACGTCTGGTGCGGCGTGCCGATGCGCGCGGCCGCCGCGACGAGCGGGCTGATGATCGGCGTCACCGCGGTCGCATCGGTCCCGATACACTACGCCCATGGCTATATCCTGCCGGGCTACGCCGCCTCGGCGGTCCTTGGCGTGCTCATCGGATCACAGGCCGGGTTCCGGTTCGGCGACAGGGCGCCCGTGCGCTGGCTGAAGCTGCTGATGGCAGGTGTGCTGTTCTCGGTGTCGATGGTCTACGTCTTCAAGGCGCTATGATCGACGAGGCCGATGCGTTCGCCGGCCTGGAGCGACAGCTCGGGAGGCTGCTGACCACCGGCGTTGCAGCAAGCGCGGCGTTGCTGTTCCTGGGCCTCGTGGTGTTCATCGCCGCTCCCGACGGGCCGGCGGCCGGCCATCTGCTCGCAGGCGGTCTCGTGATCCTCATGGCTACCCCCATGCTCCGCGTCGTCGTGTCGATGGTGGAGTACGCGCGCATGGGCGAGTGGTCCTTCGTGCTGACGACACTCGTCGTCTTCATCGAGCTGGGCATCGGGGTCGCCTATGCATTGCGGCAGTAGGCGTGCCGCGGTTTCAAGGGGCGCCGCCAGCCTGCCGCACTCGTCCGTGAGATTGGGAAAGGGGCCTTTCAGGCCCAGCACGACTCATGACCCCACAGCGGGATCCGAAGACCGTTGACGCTGTGGCACCGGGGCTTCAGCACCAGTGATCTCCCCACGACTCCTGGCCGGCGGCAACTCTCAGCGGGGCCTGAAAGGCCCCGCTCCACAGTGCCACGCTGGAGGCCGGCCCGCCATCACGCCACCGGATCATCGAACGCCGTCAGCACACCCGCCCGTTCCTCTGCGCTCACCAGCGGAAAGCTCTTGAGCACGTGGGCGAGCTGCTCTCTGCTCAACCCATACAGGCGCGTGGCGCACGCCTGCAGCTGCGCGTGCGCGCCGGCGTCCTTCGGGTTCGCACGAAGCGCGTCGGCCAGCGCGGCGATCGCGCGGAACGCCGGCGAGTTGCGGGCCGGGCGGGGAACCGGGAGGCGCGACATCAGCGACGCTGTCACGTGCGTGCCCACCTGGACCCGGACGATGTAGTTCGCCACGAAGCTGTTGAGCATGCCGCACAGAAACAGCAGGACCTCCTCTTCGCATGGTTCCTTGACGCAGAACAGCGTGTGCGTCGTCAGGACCCCGCGCGGCACGATGGCGGCGATGAGCGTCACGCGGTTGGTGGGTGAGGCCACATCGCGGTAGGCGAGCCTCGGCCGGTGATGGGCCGAGCGCAGCCCGGCGAGGCGGTCGGCGACCTGCGCAGGAATGTGGTAACGGGCACGTGACGGATCGGCCGAGAAGGGCTGAATGTGCTTGCCGTCGATCACCGGGATGCCGTGCTCCGCGAAGTGCGGCTTGTCGTCCGTCGCGTTCAGCTCCCGCCCGAATGTCACCTGCCATCCGTCCGGGTGCGCGAGGGCGGGCGCCGCGAAAGTGACAGCCGTCACGACCGCGAGATCCGTCCGCGTGCGGATCTCGGGGACGACGATGAGGGGACCGCTGCAGCGATCGAGGAACGTGCGGGTCAACGGGACCGTGTCGGGATCGACCCCCGTGTCCGGAAGCTGATCGAGCGTGCCGGGGCGCCGCAGCCCGAATCGAGCGGGAACGGTCGTCGTCCTGCCGCCTGCCCGCGCGGTCACGAGCAGGAACTTGAGCCCGCGGTGGATTGGAAAGAGACCGTCGCGGTTCTCGAAGCCGTGGAACGTGTCCACCGTGGTGCGGTCGAAGAGCGCTGCACGGAGCGCACCGCAGCCATGGTCGGTTGCGAAACCAGACGGCAGGATCAGGCCGAGCCGACCGCCAGGTCGAACCAGCGTCAGCGCACGTTCGACGAAGAGCTGATAGAGGTTGACGTGGCCGTCACCCTGCGCGCGATAGATGCCGGCGCTGCGCGCGAAGTCCGAGAGGCGCGACGCCGCCGTGCGCGCGTCCGCCCGCGTCCTCGCCGAGCCATGATCCCCGCGGAGCATTTCCCACGGTGGATTGCCGATGACCGCGTCGAAGCCGGCATCGTGCAGCGGCGTCCCCTCCTCGTCGTGGAAAATCTCGGGAAACTCGACTGGCCAGTGGAAAAAGCGCTGCTCGTCCGCCACGCTTGCGGCCTCGGCCAGCAGCCGGTGCACGGCCCGGTCCGGAAGCGGCGATCGGCCCGCGAGCACTGCGTCCATCAGCGCAGGGAACGCGGCGCTCAGCTCCGCCCTGCCGGCGGCGTCGCGGAACCATCCCGAACACCAGATGTCCGCCAGCCGCTTCCAGCGCCTCAGGCTGGAATCACCCTGTTCGAGGTCCCCGAGGGCGCGCTCCTTCGCGCGTACCTGCTCCAGGGTCTCCCCCGGCCCCGTGGCGAGGACGGCACGGATTGCCACAGCGGCGCCGATGGCGCCGTCGAGGCCCTCCTGCTCGAAGAGCGGGAGGCGAGCGGCTCGTTCACGGACGCGACGGCCCGGCGGCGGCTGGCGGAGCACGTCCCAGGCGGAGGCTCCGACCAGGCTGTTGCCCACCCGGAGGCGATGGTCCAGGAACGTGAGGGGCCGGTCTGCGGCGAGGGTGGCGAGCCAGAGCGAGAGCCGCCCGAGCTGCACGGCCATCGGGTTGACGTCCACGCCGTAGAGGCACCGCTGGGCCACGGCCCGCCGGAAGCCGGCGCGATCGGCCTCGGAGAGATCCGCTGTCGTCAGGTCGCCGGCGCGGACGAGGGCGATCTCGTATGCGGTGGCGAGGTAACGACAGGAGCCCACCAGAAACGCCCCGCTCCCCATTGACGGGTCGACGATGCGAAGGGCGAGGATGCGGTCGGGGGGGACGTCTTCCGCGAGCGGTGCGAGCGTGCGACGGACCAGGTACTCGGTGAGCGAGCGGGGCGTGTAGAAGGAGCCGGTTGCCTTGCGTCGCTCGCGTCCGGCCGGGGCGGGCGCGGAGTCGTCCGGCAACCTGAAGTCGAGCAGCCGTTCGTACACACCCCCGAGCTGCTCGACCCCGAGGTCTCCGTAAGCGATGCGCTCGCGGCCGGTTCGGGCTGGACGAGTCGTGAGGGCCAGCACCGCCTGCCGGACGACTCCGTCGTCCAGGGGCAGGACGTCGGAGAGGGGCGCGTGAGCCGGAGAGAACAGGCGACCGTTGAAGGGCGGCACCCGCAGCGATCCGGCGTGGCAGCCGCGATGTGCAAGCCGGGAGATCGCCTGCAGCGTCTCCCACAGCCCCACCGGCCTCGTGCGCTGCTCCACCTCGTTGCGGATCGCCTCGATCGTGTAATTCTCCCGGAAGACGGGGTGCCACCGCGGCACCAGTCCGCGGGCTTCGGCGAACAGAAGGAACAGGATGCGGTAGATGACCGTGAGTGCTTCCTCCGCGGAGGTGTCCGCAGGCGACGGCCGCGGGCGGCGGCGGGCCCGCGCGGCCAGGAACGCGCGCGTGAGCCGCGTGAGCGCGTCCTCGACACCGAGCTGGAGCGAATCGCGGACGGACAGGCGATGCCGCTCCGAGAGCTCGACCGCCTGGTCGAGCACCGGCTGGCCGTGCGGCGGCGACGCGATGAGCGCGGACGCGCGGAGCAGTCCCCACAACACGGCAAACGCGGCATCGTTCTCCAGGGCGAGCTGCAGGTCGAACTCGATGAAGCGCCTCGCGTACGTTCGCCGGCCGTCTGCGAGCCTGACGAACGGGCCTGATACGCACAGGCACCATCGCACGCCGAAGCCGATTCCATGCCTGACGGCCTCGCGCCACATGGCGGACAGGTCCTGGCCCCACGGCGTCACGAGCAGGACGGCCACGGTCGAGCGGCCGGCATCGAGGGCCGCCCTGTAACAGTCGCGGGATGCGGCGAGTGGCACGGATCGGTACCCCAGCTGCGCGACGAGCGGACCGGCCACCTGATCGAAAACCGCACGGGCCGACGCGGACGGGCCCAGCCGCGCCTGCAGCGGTCGATGCCACGCGCGCAGCCGTCTCGCGGCGGCGTCGCGGCCGGCTTCTCCAAGACGCCCTCGAAGCGCTGCCGGAATCGCATGCTCAAGTGCATCGTGGGACAGCAGCGAGCCGCCCACGCCGGGGATCATCCGGCGCCGCCGCGGACGATCAGAGCCGCCGCGAGCTCGGTGCGCCCGGCCAGGTGCTCGGTTCGATCCAGCGCCCCCAGACGCCCGCCCAGATCCTCCAGCAGCGCGTCCCGGGTCGCGCGCCGGCGCGCCGCGCCCAGCACCGCCCGCCTGTCGAAAAGGCCGGCCTGAACCATCTGCCGCGCCGCCGACGGCTGGCTTCGAGCGAGCTGCGCCATTCGCAGCCTGGCTGCCTCTCGGGCGGCCGCGCGCTGCCCGGTGACCTGCCCGGTTGCCTCGGCGAGAGCGTGCGACAGCCGATCGTGAATCGCCGACCCGGGGCGTTCGCTGAGCGTCCGCAACTGCTCGACCAGCGCCCGCACCGCGGACGGCGAAGCCGGAGCGATCCATCCCGCTGCGCTCGCCACGCGAAGTACCTTCAGCTCCGCGTGCACGGCCCGTCCGTCCGCGTCTCTCAAGGTCTGGGTGAACAGCAGCACAAGCCCCGCCGGGATCGCGGACCCGCGGCGGCGCGTGATCGTTGTGGCAAGCACCGACGATGGCCATGGCTCCAGGCCGGCCGCATCCGATTGGGAGCGCCAGCATCGAATGGTTTCCAGGCGCGCCACTTCCAGGCTCGCCTCGGCTCGCAGATCCGCCATGACCGTGACCACTCCAGGGTCCGGCCGCGATTGGGGCAGCCCCGTGCCTCCCATGACGAGGTCCGAGACGTCGGACTCGCTGAGCGAATCCAGCAGCAAGGCCGCCACGTCGCCGCTGGCGCGCGCACGGGCTGCGCGCAGGACGAGAGGCGCCAGCACGAGGCGCTCGGCGGTGTCGGCCGCGATCAGGGCAATTTCGTGGACGCGCCGCGACTGGCCGAGGCGATCGACACGGCCCGCACGCTGCTCGAGCCGGGCAGGGCGCCACGGCAACTCGTAGTGAACGACGGTCCGGCAGTGATGATGGAGGTTGAGCCCTTCGGCAGCGGCGTCGGTCGCCAGGAGCGAGACTCCGCCCGCGTTGAAGGAAGCCTGCACGCGACTGCGTTCCGCGGGCGCGAGCCCCCCGTGAAGGATCGTGAGTGGCCTGCCCGTGGCCCGGATGGCACGCTCCAGCCGATGCAGGGTGTCGCGATACTCCGTGAACACGATGACCGGCTCGCGGACCCGGGCGAGCCAGCGGAGCAGCCGCGACAGCTTGCTCTCGCTGCGGGATGCGGCGCGCGCCGACTCCGCAACCGCTGCCAGCCACCTCTGTTCCCTTCGGCCGTCCGCAAGCCCCGGCGCCGCGAGATCCTCATCGTCCAGGTCGTCGTTCGGGGGGTCTTCGTCTGCGAGCGGGAGACGCAGCTGGCTTTCCGCGCGTGCCGCAGTCCCCGTGAGCAGATCCAGCCGGCGCTGCGCCGACGCGGCGAGCGACGCGGCGCTCGAGAGGGCGCGCTTGCGCAGGACGGTCGTCACGAGCCTTGCGCGGGTGTCTCCGCGCCGGCCCGCCTCCTCCCAGAGGCGCCGCGTGTAGCGTTCGAGCAACTCGTGCATCCGCCGTTCCGCGGCGCTCTGGTGAACCCGCAGGAACACGCTTCGTCGGGCAGGTCCCTGGGCCACTTCTGCGCGCGTGCGTCTGAAGAACAACACTGGCGGTCCGGAGGGATCGAGGGCGCCGATACCGCAAAGGGCGCCGAAGGCAACCGGGTCGCCCGTATCCGGAGTCGCCGTCAGCAGCAGCGTGCGCCGCGAGCGGCAGGCGATCGCATGGGCTGCCGCGCGGCGATCGCTCGCAGCCGATGCGAGATGTGCTTCGTCCACGACTGTGAGATCCCAGCTGGTGTCCTCGAGCGCATGGAGGACTTCAGGGCGCTTCACGAAATCCATCGACGTCACGTAGATCCCCGGGAGCGACCACGGGTTGACGTCAGCCGGACGTCCAATCGCGGACTCCCGCAGCCAGCCGGCGTCCGCTCGAAACGCCGCCAGTCCAAAGCGCTCCTTCAACTCCCCGGCCCACTGCTCGCGCAGGCCGGCCGGAACGAGGACAAGTCCCCGGAAGTCGTCTTCTCGTCCGGCAAGCTCGAGCAGGATCAGTCCGGCCTGTATCGTCTTCCCCAGTCCGACCGCATCCGCAATGAGCAGGCGGGTCGCTCCATGCCGTAACACCGCCAGCAGGGGCTCGATCTGATAGGGCAGCAGCCTGGCGGACGCAGACGCCGTCGCGACGGCGGCGCCGTACGGCGATACCCGCGCGCCCGCTCTCCTGACCGAATGGAGCCAGCGGCGTGCACGCACCACCGAGACGCCGCGCGGCCGTGCGAGGCGTTTCGGCCGATCGAAAGGCGTCAGCAGCGCTCGCGACAGGCCGCGCCCCGACATCGTGAGGCGCAGGAGGGTGCAGTCGGGCCAGCGGTAAGCCTCGCGGATCGTCCACGGCCTTCCGCGGACGAGGACCGGGTCGCCGATCTGCCAATCGATGCTCGACATTCGCCTCTGGGTAACCAGACTGAGACCGGTTGAAGAGAGGCAAGGGGCTGGCCGACTGCTGCCGTGATCGGCACGGCCACGGATGAAGGAGGGAGAACGCGTTGAGTGGATGCGACTTCTGCCGGTGGAACCGAGGGGGTGCAGGCGATCTACGGTGTGGGGCGAGCCGTCATCAGTGGCGGTTCCTGCAATCCGGGATGCACGCGGGCGACGAGGAAACTGCGCGCGCCTGCGGCTACGCTTGCCGCAACCGGGCGACCGTCGCGCCAAGATGGCTGTCGGGTGCGTCCCAGAACGCCTCCACGAGGGGATGCCGTTCGAGCACCGCCTGGACCATCCCGCGCTGAACGCCTCGGCCGCGTCCGTGAATGAAGCGGACCTCGCGCACGCACTTCGGCGGCCGCGTGCACGTACTCTTCCACTACCGAAGCGACGTCCGCCGGCCGGAAGCTATGCAGGTCCAGCGAGTCTTCGATGGGGATGCGTGTCGCCGATCCGTCGGCTCGCTCACGTGCGGTTCCGCCGGTTCTCGCTGGTCTCTTCGTTCTGCTGTCGTATGCCCTCGGTGTTGTCGTAGCGCGCCGTCACGATCGTGCTGATGCCGCCGCGCACCGAGAAATCGCCGACGACCGTCATCCGCCGTGGCTGGCAGGCGGCCGACCAGGTCGTCGAGAATCTGGTTGGTGACCGCCTCGTAGAAGATGCCGCGGTTGCGAAACCCGACCATGTAGTGCTTCAACGCTTTCAGCTCGAGGCACCGCGTGTCCGGGACGTAGGCGATGCGGATCTCACCGAAGTCGGGCAGCCCGGTCTTCGGGCACACGGAGGTGAACTCGGTGCAGCGGATGGCAATCTCGTAGTCGCGCGCCGGGCTGGGGTTGGGAAAGGTCTCGAGGGGCATCTGTAAAATTGTAGCATTCAGGCCGATTATCCGCCGGTCTGCGCGCGGGCGTGCATTGACAGCGGAAAACGCCGCGCGCTAGGATACCGGCTGCTTTCACACAATTTCGCCGCCTCCGCCGCACGCGCGCGCGGCCGACTGCGGGCACCAGACAGCGCGCCCAAGCAAGGGGAACAACCGATGGCAGAGGCCCGCAGAATGGGCAAGTCCGAACTCTTCTCGCATTTCGCCGATCGCTTCGAAGTGAAGCGGACGCAGGCGCGGGAGTTCTTCGATGAGTTGACGACGCTCGCCGAGAAAGAGCTGAAGCGTTCAGGCGAGTTCGTGTTGCCCGGCATGGTGAAGCTCGTCGTGCAGAAGCGAAAGGCACGGATGGGCCGGAATCCGGCAACCGGCGAAGCGATCAAGATCCCGGCCAAGACGGTGGTCAAGGCGCGCATCGCGAAGCAGTTGAAGGATTCAGTTCTTCCGCGGAAGTAAGGGCCTCTTACCTCCTCGGCCCCTGGCGCGCTCTATATCAAGCGGCGCGCCAGAGGCCGTTTTGTTTGTACCCGCGCTACGGCCCGACCCTGCGCCGTCAGTGCCGGCGACGATAGAGCGCGCGGCCAGCAGCCGGCTGTAGATCGTCGCCGGAACCAGCCGGCCGACCCGCGACTCCAGGCTCATGAACGAATCGTCGTCCACGATGATGCGGTCGCCGCCTGGAGCAGCACCTCGCAGCTGTAGCGCCTGGCGCCCCGTGCAGTGCGGTGCTCGAAGTAACGGGCAGGTAAGTGCGATCCTCGGCCTCTATCTCCGCCGTTTTCACGAGTTTTCGAAACATCCCTATCCTCCCCGCCCCGTTGAGCCCGCCTGCCCGGGCGCCCGCGCTTTCAAGACTGCCTTTTCCGGTCACAGCCGTCGACCGACGCTCGTCACGCCGCGCCGTCGACCGTGCCGTTGAACTCCAAAATGAACGTCGTACCCTTGCCGACCTCGCTGGCGACCGAAATGTGGCCGCCGAGTTGCTCGACGATCTTCCTGGCGATCGCAAGGCCCAGACCCGAGCCCGCGGCGCTTCGTGGTGACGAAGTCCTCGAACACCTGCCTGAGCCGATCGGCCGGGATGCCGCACGCCGGTGTCGCGGACGCGGATCTGGACGCGCGCCTGCCGAAGCTCGGTGGCAGACGACAACCTGCCCGCCCGGCGCCGTCGCCTGGATGGCGTTGACGATCAGGTTGCGGTAGACCCGCCCCAGCGCGAACAGGTCCCCCTCGATGAACGCTCCGGCGCGCCCAGCTCGGCCTGCAAGGTGAGCCCCGCAGTCTCCGCCTGCTGCCGCATCGACTCGACGACCTCGGCCACCGAGCGGTCCACCTCGATCGGGAACCGCTCGAGCGGGATCGGCCGCGCGATGTTGCGGAGGTCCTCCAGGACGCGCTTGATCACCACCATCTCGCGCTCGACCGTGCGCTTGAACGTCTCGCGGTAGTCGCAGATCGTCGAACATCCGCTGAATCAGCTTGCAGCTGTTGCCGATGTTCTGGATCGGATGCGACAGATCGTGCACCAGCCCGGCGGCGATGCGGCCGAACATCGCCTGCCGCTCCTGCTTCCGCGGACGTCCTCCTGGAGCTGGACGATGCTGTCGGCCATCGAGTTGAACGAGTCGCCGAGCTGCTTCAGCTCGTCGCGTCCGCCGACTGGTGACCCGCTCGTCGAGGCGCCCCTCGCCGATCGCCAGCGTGGCGCGGCGCAGCGCGAAGATCCGGGTCAGGAACGACCGGCCCCAGAACCAGCCGACGGCGATGGTCCGAGCAGCGCGACGCCGATGCACCGCGAGCAGCTGCCGCCTCGAGCCGCGCGCGACTGCGAAAGCCTCGGCGGTCGGCTGCTCGACCATCACCGTCCAGTCCAGGCTGGGGATCGGTGGACGCGACGGCGAGTTGCTCCTCGTCCGGGCCTCGTCGTCGTACCTCCTCGTTGTGGTCTGGCGCCTTGCGTAGTGCTGCAGCCGTCCTCTCAATCAGGCTGTCGCCGCAGCGGCCGCGCTACGAGCCGTTTCTTGTCGGGGTTGCCATGTGCAACGAGCCGGCCGGTCTGCGAGAACAGCGCCGCGTGGCCCGTGTGCCGACACGGATTCGTCGACCATTCGCCACAGCTCTTCGAGTGCGAGCTCGCCAACCATCCAGCCGGCGGGCCCGTCGGCATCGGCGAGAGGGACGGCCATCGTGGTCGTCGGCAGGCCGTCGTCATCCACCGCGACCGTCGACATGAGACGCCTTGTGCTCTGCAGACGCGCTCCGTCGGGCAGGAGACGCCCGGCCGTGGCCGAAACGGCTGGTCCCCACGCGCGGCTCCCGCCGGGTCGAAGATCGACAGCTCGCGGAACTCCGGAAAATCGAGGACGGCATCTTTGAGGATCCGCGCCTGCTGCCAGGCTCGAAGCCCGGCAGTGCGGAGCCCCAGGGCGACCGACTTGAGCACGCGTTGGTTGTTCTTGATGTACTGGTCGATCCGCTCCGCTGCCTGTTCTGCGACGCCCAGGTTGCCCGCGGCGACCGACTCCTCCGTCCCGGTTCCAGCTGCCGCAGCGACACCACGCCGTAGGTGAGCAGCGGTCCGACGCTGCCGTGGCGATCAGCATCACGAATCGGGCGGTGATGCTCCTCATCGCCCCGTCGCGCCGGCGGCAGCGGCTTCCACTGGCGAATGGTGCCAAGGATGTCGGGCGTAGCCTCCGCCGGGATCGCGATCCGACCACTGAGCGCACGAGTGGTCTCCATCCAGTCGAGGAAGACGGCAGGCGGATCGTCGTGGAACGCGCGCTGCACATCTGCGACGGCGCGGCGCACGTCCGCGGCGGTCAGGGCCGCACGCAGGCCGGTCGAGGGCAGCATCCGCCGAGCTGTAGTGGAGATCGAGGCGGCCTGTCGTTCCCGGCGCGGGCGAGCGCCACAACCGGTACACGAACTCGAGGGAGCGTCAACGCTGCAAACTCGGAGAGCACCGCTTCGAACTCGCCGCGGGCGACGCGCGCCTGCATTTCCCGGAGCGGCCGGGGCTCGACAGCCATGTCCACTCCGACATCGAACAGCTGCTTCTGCAGGACGAGCGCAATCCGCTGCAGCCGTTGATCCTCCTGGGGCATCAGACAGGTGAACCTGAAGCGGCTGGGCATCCTGCCCGGCTGATGCTCACGCCCGCGTGTCAGACCGAGCGTGTCGAGCAGAGTCTCGGCCGCCCGGGGATCGTACTTGTAGCCCGGCTGCCTATCGTCGTGCCCGAAGTGATTGGGCCAGATCGGACCGTCGGCAGGAATCCCGTGCGTCCGCAGGCCGATATCGACCACTGCCTGGCGATCGACTGCCGCGTTGAGGGCCCGGCGCACGTCCCGCCGGGCAAACAGCGGCAGCCGGAGGTTGAAGACGAGGGCATGGTAGTACGACCGCAGGAACGGATGCGTGCTGACCGTCGTCTCCTCGTCGACGAAGTCCACGAACTCCACGCTGACGTCGTACAGGAGATCGGCTTCCCCGCGCATCATGGCCGTCCACGCCTGCCGCTGTGTCAAGTATTCCGCGATGCGCACCGCGTCGATTGATGGCCGCCCGCCCCGGTAGCTGTCGAATGCGCGGAGCGAGCTCTGGTCGGCGCCCGACTCGAGCCGGAAAGGCCCGGTGCCCACGTGCGGGTGCCCGGGCAGCGAGAAGTTGGCGATGGCGATGTCCGACAGCAGGAAGCCCTCGGGCTGGCGCGTGCGGATGACGATTCCGTCTGCCCCCTCAGGGGTCACGCTTTCGACTGTCGCGCTCACCGGGCGGCGGCTGGGCCGGAGCGCATCCCTCAGGATGTCCGCAGCGATCGCGTTGGTGAGCGGTGTGCCATCGTGGAAGACCACTCCCGGCTGCAGTCGGAGACGCAACGTCAAGCCGTCCGGCGACCAGTGCCACTTGTCGATCGCCCGCGGAATGATCGTGCCGTCCCAGTCGATAAGGAGCGGCGACTCGAGCGTGAGCGCGTCGAGGATGGCGCGAACACCTGTTGCGGGATCCTGGGTTTTGGGAATGGCCGTCCCGATCGTCAACGTGGTCCTGGACACCGTTGGCGACGGGGATCGCGCGCAACCCGACGGAGACAGCGCCGTGACCAGCGCGATCAGCCCTCCAACCCGGAACGAGGTTGCCGCGAACCTGGGACAGCAGGCCATGCGCATCATCGAGCAATAGCCCACTCTGCCACGGATTGGCCGAACCCGGCGAAGTGGCCGACCGCGGAGAATCGAGAGCGCCCGTCGCCGTGAAACCGGCGACGGGCGCTGCCGGTTGCTACTTCGTGGGCGCTGCCGGCTCGTCGACATACCAGGGGCACGCGTGCTTCGAGGACAGCTTCTTGGAACCCGCCTGAACAATCTGAATCTTCATGGCTCTCTCCTGATTTGAAAGGAACGACCGGAACAACGGCCTGCGCCTGCGCAGGTGGCGACCAACACGAGATCTGGCGACGAAGCAGTAAGGGACGGCGATCGGGCTCGCGACAGGTCGGCAGAGTCTTCAGCCTGCCAGCGCCGGCGGTGCGCTCGCGGCAGCCTGCCGCGCAAGCGTGAGGAGCCCGGCCTCGAAGCTCGATTTGTGACAATTGGGCTTGTTCATGTCCAGCAGCTCGGTGTGCGCGGCCACGCTGCACCCGCCCGCGCAGACCGGAATGAACGCGCAGTCGTCGCACTCCTTCCACGCGGCCAGCGCGTCGAATCGCCGCGCCGACTCGCTGCGCCAGGGCTCCTCACGACCGTCGATGTGCCCCGTCGATTGCGTCGCCTCGCCCGCGAAGCCCGGGCAGGCGTAGAGCGAGCCGTCCGGCCCGATGGTGTGGGCGTGGCGCCTGTGGATTTCGCACGGCCCCATGTGCACGCCATCCATCGTCGGGAATCCGTGACGCAGCGTTTCCTCGCGCAGGTAGGTCATCTTCTCGTCGAGGAAGTGGCAGCTGTCGCAGATGCTGGATGCGCCGGTGCCGGCGGACGTCATGCAGGCGCCGCCGAGCGGCTTTCCTTCGCTCGCCGATCGGCGTCAACGGGATCAGGCCCTTGCGCGCGGCGGGCTGCGGCGGCTTGATGATCGGCTTGAACGCCACCTTGGAGAGCTGGCCGGCGAACTCCTGCTCGCGGAGGAAGTCGAGGAGCGCGGGGTAGCTGCCGACCGAGCCCTCGTCGAAGTTCCCGCCGATCGAGATCCGGCACTTCCCGGCGACCTGCCGGATGTTGTGGACGATCTTGTCGAAGGTGCCCTGGCCGCCGCGCAGCGGGCGCATGCGGTTGTGCGTGTCGCGGTCGCCGTCGAGCGTCACCTTGATCCCGTTCAGGCCCAGCGGCACGAGGCGGTCGACGACCTCGGGCGTCAGCAGCAGGCCGTTGGTGATGATGTTGACGGCCATCTGCACTCCGCGAGCGCGGCAGCCTGCCGCCAGCCGCTCCGAGAGGTAGAACAGCACGGGCAGGTTGAGCAGCGGCTCACCCCCGAAGAACGTCAGCGCGAAGCTGGACGAGCCCAGCGCGTCGAGGCGTTCCTCGGCCCATTCCGCCGCGCGGGCCGCGGTGGCCAGCGACATCTTCGCCGCGTGCTTGTTGTAGTCGCCGTGATCGCCCTGGATGCAGTAGTCACAGGCGAAGTTGCACTGCAGGGTCGTGAGGACCGTGAGGCGGAACTGGCTCGCATCCTCCCGCACGTCGCGGAAGAACTCGTCGAGCCGCTGGTGATCCGACTCGCGGCTCGCCACGATGAAGCCGTTGTCGGCGAGGGTGGCGATTGCGTCACGCTCCTCCGGCGAAAAGTGACTGCCGGCGGTGCCGACGCGGTCGAGCACGTCGGCCACGTCCTGCGAGACGACCAGCTGCGCGTCGGTGAACGTGTTCATCAGGAAGACGTCGTCGTGGCCCTCGATCGGTACGCGTACGTTGAACATCGAAGGCTGCATGAGATCTCCTTTGGAGCTGAGAACGAGCTGAGGCTCGGATTTTCATGCCGGTGATCGAGTCACGCTCGAAGGCCGGCGCGGGTTGGAGTGCAACGGATATTCCGATCGCTGGATCGGCGATCGACGAGTGACGGCGGTCCGCACCATCACCCCGGGACCTGCCAGAAAGCGCAGGGAATCGCGCGAGTGCGATCCTGAACAGGCAGACTTCGGGCACGTGGAAGGGCCGGTGGCCGACCTCAATCAGTTGTCGCGTCGGCTAATGGGTTGGCTGCTGAGGTTCACCGATTGGCCTCTGTGACGAAATGTGGGACGAGCTGTGCCTGGGAGGGCAATGTGGCTGAGTCCGGAGTGCTCAGGCGCCGCGCAGCTTGCGGGCCAGGTCCCGCAGGTCCAGCCGGGCCATCTTGTGCTTGAGCGTGCTGAGGGGGATCCCGAGATACCGCGCGGTAGCGGTAACGTTCCAGTCCGACTTCTCGAGCGCCCGCAGGATGAAGTTGCGCTCGAACGTGTCGCAGGCCTGTTGAAAGAGCGCGTCGCCGGTCGCCGGGCCGGAATCGAGCTTTGCGAAGTGGTATTCGAGCGGGAGGTCCTCGTCGGTAATCCACTCCTTGTCGCTGACGGCGACGAGGCGTTCGATGAGGTTCTCGAGTTCCCGGATGTTTCCCGGCCACCAGTACGACGCGAGAATCCTGAGGGCCGAATCCGCGATGCCCCGGACCGGCTTGCGGAACTTGGTGCGGTACTTCTGGAGGAACAGCCTCGCCAGCTCCGGCAGATCCTCGAGTCGATCGCGGAGCGGCGGCATCCGGATCGGGATGACGTTGATGCGGTAGTAGAGATCCTCGCGGAAGCGCCCCTCCTTCACCGCCCTCTCGACGTCGACGTTGGTGGCGACCACCAGCCGGAAGCTCGTGCGGATAGGCTTGACCCCGCCCACGCGCTCGATCTCGCCCTCCTGGATCGCCCGCAGCAGCTTGGCCTGCAGGTCGAAACGAAGGTCGCCGATCTCGTCCAGGAAGAGCGTACCGTTCGCAGCCAGCTCGAACTTGCCGAGCTGCTGCTTGTGTGCCCCGGTGAAGGAACCGCGCTCGTGGCCGAACAGCGTGCTCTCGACCAGCTCGTGCGGGATGGCCGAGAGATTGACGGCGATGAACGGCGCGTCGGCGCGTCCGGACTCGCGGTGCAGCAGGCGCGCGAGCAACTCCTTCCCGGTTCCGCTCTCCCCCAGGATCAGGACCGTGGCAGAGAGCTTGGCGACCTTGTGCACCAGATCGACGATGTCGCGGATCTGGCGGCTCGGCCCGATCAGGAACTCCCGCCCGCCCTGCTCCGCGACCTGCGCGCTCAAAGTGATCACCTGACGGTTCAGGTCCTGACGTTCGCACGCGCTGCGCACGAGCGAGCGCAGCTCGTCGGCGTCGAAGCTCTTGGTGATGTAGTGGTACGCTCCGTACTTCATGGCCTGTACCGGCGGTCTCGACGTCGTTGATGGCCGAAACCATGATGCACTCGATCAGGCTGTAGTTCTCCTTGACGATCCGCAGGACGTCGAAGCCGTCGATACCAGGCAGGCGGACGTCGAGCAGCAGCACGTCCACGTCCTCCTGTTTGACCACGTTGAGGGCGGACTCGCCGCTCATGGCCGTAACGATCTTGTAGTCACGTCGCAGGATGGTGGCCAGCGTCTCCCGCATGTGCTGATCGCCGTCGCAGATCAGGACGGTCTTGGCGTGTCCTGGCATGAATTTGCGGCATTGTATCAAGGGGCGCGCGAGCGGCGCCGTCTGATTGACACTGCCGCGGCCGCCCGGTAAGGTACCGCGGTTGTGGTCTTGTGGGGTCTCACTGTCGTTGCGCTGCTCGCCGCAGCGGCAGCGCTGCTCCTGGTGCGCGGGCAGGCGCGCCGGCTGGATGCGCTGAACCAGTCCTACTGGGAACTGCGTTACGACTACACCCGGCTCCGGTCCCAGCTCGCCCGGCTCGATCCCGCCGAGCCGTCCGAGCCCCAGCCCGAGGCGGCCCCGCCGCCGTCCACGACGTTCGTTCCGCTCTCCTCCATCCGGAAGAAGAGTCCCTGACGCTCCCCCTATGGCCAACGAATACGATGTCGTCGTGATCGGCTCCGGCACGGGCGGCTACGTTGCCGCCATCCGCGCCGCCCAGCTCGGCCTGCGCACGGCCGTCGTCGAGCGCGCGCCGACGCTCGGCGGAACCTGCCTGAACTGGGGCTGCATCCCGACGAAGGCGCTCCTCGAGCATGCGCACGCGCTCAAGATCGCGCGGAACTGGAAGGAATGGGGCCTGACGATCGGCGAGGCCGCGATCGGGATCGACATGGCGCAGGTCCAGGCACGCAAAGACAAGATCGTGAAGGGACTGACGGGCGGCATCGAGCTGCTGTTCAAGAAGAACAAGATCGACTGGATCAGGGGCAGCGGCCGGCTGGCCGGCGGCGGCAAGGTCGAGGTCACCGACGGCCAGGCTCAGACGCTCACCGCCACCAGGCAGATTGTCGTGGCCACCGGGTCGCAGCCACGGGGCGTGCCCGGCATCGAGATCGACCGGAAGCGCATCATCACCAGCGATGAAGCGATCGGTCTGCGCGAGGTTCCGAAGTCGATCGTGGTCATGGGAAGCGGAGCAGTCGGCGTCGAGTTCGCCTCGGTGTTCCGCCGTTTCGGCGCCGAGGTCACGATCATCGAGCTCCTCCCCAGGCTCGTTCCCGTTGAAGACGAGGCGGTGTCCACGGAGCTGGAGCGGTCGTTCAAGAAGCAGGGCATCAAGGTGATGACAGGCACCAGGGTGACATCCGCCACGCCCGGCCCCGACGGCGTCGACCTCGAGGCTGAGACCCCCGACGGCAAGACCACGAAGATGAAGGCGGAGTTCCTGCTCGTGGCGACCGGACGCGGCCCGGTGACGTCCGGCCTCGGCGCCGAGGATCTCGGCCTGACGCTGGAGCGCGGCTACATCAGGGTGAACGATCGGTTCGAGACGGGCGTGGCCGGCGTTTCGGCCATCGGCGATGTCATCACGTTCGAGAAGCCGGGTCATCCGCAGCTCGCGCACCTGTCGTCGGCCGAAGGCGTCGCGCTGGCGGAGCGGATTGCCGGCCGTGAGTTCCGGCCGATCAACTACGACCAGGTGCCCGGCTGTACCTACTGCGACCCGGAGATCGGCAGCGTGGGGCTGACCGAGAAAGAGGCGCAGGCGCGCGGCTACGAGGTCAAAACCGGCAGCTTCAAGTTCGGAGTGCTCGGCCGGGCCCGCATCGCGGGCGAAACGGAAGGCTTCGTCAAGATCGTCTTCGAGACGAAGTACGACGAGATCCTCGGCGTGCACATGATCGGCCCGCGCGCCACCGAGCTCGTCGCGGAGGCGACGCTCGCGCTCCGGCTCGAGTGCACTGTCGAGGAGCTGATTCGTACCGATCCACGCGCACCCCACGATGTCCGAAGCCGTGGGCGAGGCGTCGCACGCGGCCCACGGAGCGGCGATACATGCATGACAGGCTTCCCGCTCCCCGCTTCCAGCTGTACGCGAGTGGCTGGTAGCGGGAAGCTGGTAGCGGGCAGCTGGTAGCTGGTAGCGGGCAGCGGGTAGCGGGCAGCGAGAGAACCATGTCCACAAACGTCGTGATGCCCCAGATGGGCGAATCGATCGCGGAGGGAACGATCGTCCGCTGGATGAAGAAGGTGGGGGACGCCGTCGATCGGGACGAGCCGTTGTTCGAGATTTCCACCGACAAGGTGGACGCAGAGATTCCTTCTCCGGCGTCGGGCGTGCTGACGGACATCCGCGCGCGCGAGGGCGAGACGGTGGCGGTCAACAGCGTGGTGGGGGTCATCGGCGGCGACACGGTGGAACCGAAGCTGCCGTCGGAGCCAGCGGAGGATCCTTCGTCCCCGCCGTCCGGCACTCTGCCCCAGGCGGCCGCCGGACAGCCGGAGACGGCGGAAGCATCCGGCGCGGAGGCGCCCCGCAAGGACGACCTGCGCCGCCAGAAATCCTCCCCGCTCGTCCGCCGCATCGCGCAGGAACACGACGTCGACATCGGCCTGATTCAGGGCACCGGCATCAGCGGCCGGGTTACGAAGCAGGACATCCTCGACTTCATCGAGGCCGGCGGCGCATCGGCTGCACCGGCGCCGGCGGGGAAGAGCGCGCCCGCCGCCGGACCGGCGGCACGGCCCTCGCCGGGCTACCAGCCGGGCGAGAACGTCAGGGTCGTGCCAATGACCGTGATGCGCAGGAAGATCGCCGAGCACATGGTGCTCAGTGCGCACACGTCGCCGCACGTGTACTGGGTGTACGAGGTGAACTTCGGCCGCATCAGCGCGCTCAGGGACGGGCGCAAGGCGGAGTTCGAAGCGGCCGGCGCGAAGCTCACCTACACCGCGTTCATCGCCAAGGTCGCCGTCGATGCGCTCCGCCAGTTCCCCGTCGTCAACGCCTCCGTCGACGGCAACAACATCGTCTACAAGAAGGACATCAACCTCGGCATCGCCGTTGCTCTCGACAACGGGCTGATCGTGCCGGTGATCCGCAACGCCGACGAGAAGAACCTGCTCGGCCTGAGCCGCGCGATCAACGACCTCGCCGCGCGCGCGCGCTCGAAGAAGCTCGACCCCGGCGAGGTGCAGGGCGGGACGTTCACCATCACGAACCCCGGCATCTTCGGTGCGCTCTACGGGCTGCCGCTCATCAACCAGCCGCAGGTGGCCATCCTGGGCGTAGGCAGCATCGAGAAACGCGCGGTGGTGATAGACGACGCG
>CAWBCA010000021.1:0-422767 GCA_963787175.1 uncultured Acidobacteriota bacterium | reverse complement strand
ACATCAGCCTCGACGCACTGCGCGAGGAGGTGTTTGAAGAGATCGCGCGGCGACCGGGACTGGACAAAGTGTTGGATGGCATCCAGGCAGCACTCGAGGCCGGATTCAAACGCATCCGGCTGAATGCCGTCTCGATCCGTGGGCTGACCGAAAGCGAGATCGTGCCGCTTGCCCAGTTCGCACGCCAGCATGCTTTGGAATTGCGATTCATCGAATACATGCCGCTGGATGCCGACGGCAAATGGTCGCACGATGACGTCCTGGGCGGCGATGAGGTGCGGGCGATGATCGAAGACCAAGTTGGGGCGCTTGCGCCGGCCGGCGATCAAGACCCGAGCCAGCCCGCCACCGATTACGAATATCAAGACGGCGGCGGGCGGGTCGGCTTTATCAACTCCGTCACGCATCCATTCTGCTCCGCCTGCGATCGGCTGCGGCTGACCGCCGAGGGACAAATTCGCAATTGCCTATTTTCGACGGTGGAATGGGACGCGCGAGCCGTGATGCGCACCGGCGGGACGGACGAACAGCTCGCCGAACTACTACGCGCCTGCGTGGCAGCAAAGAAGGTCGGCCACGGCATTGACACGCCAGACTTCGTGCGACCTGAGCGGGCGATGTATCAAATCGGGGGATAAAGTCGTACGACGGCCTTCCAAGGCCGTCGATCCGCGGGTCGAACCTCGATCGCCGACGACCAACCGATCATGAGTCCAATGCCCCGAATCTATCTCGACAACGCTGCCACGAGCTGGCCCAAACCGGAAGCGGTCTACCAGGCGGTGGATCGGTGTATGCGGGAGCTTGGCGCTCCGGCGGGGCGAGGTGTCTACGCCGAAGCGGGTGAGGTGAATCGGCTAGTCGAACACGCTCGCGGCGCGGTGGCACGCGTGATCGGCGCCCGTGATCCATCGTCGATCGCATTCTGCCACAACGGAACCGATGCTCTCAATGCCGCAATTCACGGAGCTCTAGGCGACGGCGACCATGTAGTCACGTCGGATGCAGAGCACAACTCTGTTTTGCGGCCGCTGGAGTATTTGGCGTCGCAAGGGCGGATTGCCGTTACACATGTCCGCTGTGATTCGGCCGGACGGGTCGATGCGGATGAAGTTCGCCGCGCGTTGCGGCCAAAGACGCGCCTCGTCGCACTCGCGCACGTATCGAACGTCACAGGCGCCATTCAACCGTTGGCTGACGTCGCTCAGGCCGTGCATGACCACGGTGCGCTATTGCTGGTCGATGCAGCGCAATCGCTGGGCCATCTGCCTTTCACCGTGCGATGACTCGATTGCGACTTGCTGGCGGCGCCGGGACACAAGGGCCTTCTCGGACCGCTGGGAACTGGCGTCTTGTATGTTCGCCCGGGCGTCGAGGAGCGCTTACACAGTTTCAGGCAGGGAGGCACGGGCACCCAAAGCGAGTCGGACCGCCATCCGGACGTCATGCCGTTCAAGTTCGAGGCCGGCAACCTGAATGTGCCGGGCGTCGTGGGGCTTGGCGCGGGATGCGAGTTTCTCCTCGACCGTGGAATCGATCGCATACATGCCGCCACTTCGCGACTTGCGGATCAACTGCGTGGCGGCTTGGCTGGCATCGACGGTGTTACATTGTATGGTCCCGGTCGAGCGGATGAGCGCGTTGGCGTTGTGAGCATGAATATCGCCGGATATGATCCGCAGGAGGTGGCGGCGATGTTGGACTCCACCTGCCGGGTGCAAGTCAGGGCTGGGCTGCACTGCGCGTCGCGAATTCATCAAACGATTGGAACTGCCGCAAAGGGCGGGACGGTCCGCTTCAGCATTGGCCCCTTCAACACGGCCGAAGAGATCGAGGTCGCGGTATCGGCTGTTCGTGAGATCGCCGCTGCCGCCGTTGCGCTGCGGTAAGTCGCCGGCGATGGCATCGCAGCCGGCGTAACCATCTAAAGAAAACGCATGAACAAACTCCCGTGGTACAAGGACGGGCTCCGCTTTCAATGCACACAGTGTGGCGATTGCTGCACGGGTGCGCCGGGGTTTGTGTGGGTCAACGAGGAGGAAATCGCGGTGCTGGCGGCGAAGATGAAGCTCGATGTCGCCACTTTCGAAGCAAAGTTCGTGCGCCAAGTCGGTTCACGGAAAAGCCTTACTGAGTTCTCCAATGGTGACTGCGTGTTCTTCGACGGCGACACGCGTAAATGCACCGTCTACGATTCACGGCCGCGGCAGTGCCGGACTTGGCCCTTCTGGGAATCGAACGTCCGCTCGCCGCAAGCATGGGCACACACTTGCGAAGTCTGCCCAGGGAGTGGTACGGGCAATATAGTGCCGGTGGAGAAGATCCTGGAGCAAGTGGCGGTGATCCGCATCTAAAAGTCTCCGATTCTGCTGATTGCGTAAAGTTTGACGAAAATGCCGCCGATACCGTATGCCAACGGTTCGCCGTTGCGGTAGATGAGCCTCGCGCCGGTTGAAGGATCGCTGGGGCTTTTCATGAAGCGTGGCGTACCGTTGCTCTCAAACGCCGTAAGTTCTTTGACAATTTGGGCTTGTTAATCAAAGACCGTCATGCTGGCTGAGTTGCTCAGCCGCGACGACTGAGACGCCTCATTTGTCACGGCGTCGTCCAGCTTGAACACCATTGAGCTTGACACTAGTTCTTACGCCACCTACACTTGGAGCATAACCGACGACTCGCAAGCACGGCTTCGCAGGCTGTCTTGCTCGTTCGGAAAACCTCTCTTTGTGGAGATGGCAGTCGTGACCAAGAAAGAGATTGTCAAAACGATTTCGGACGAGATTGGCCTGACACAACTTAAGACCAAGGAAATCGTCCAAAAGACGTTCGACGCCATCGTCGAGACGCTCGTGGATGAAGGCCGCATTGAATTGCGGAACTTCGGTGTCTTCGAGGTTAAAAAGCGGGCGGCTCGAAAAGCACGCAACCCGCGAACCGGCGACAAGGTTTACGTACCGCAGAAATTCGTCGTAACCTTCAAGCCAGGCAAGGAAATGGAAGAAAAAGTCCGCGAGCTGGAACGCCGCGAACAAGCAAAGACCATGGGGACCCCACAGGATGGCTCAATCATGCCGGTGCCTCAACCGGAACCTGCCGCACCGCAACCGGTAGCCGGCAGTCCGATGTGAGCCGCCAAACCAAAACATGCTGACCGCTATACGTTAGAGGGAATCGATCGCCTGAATAGTGCCTGATCTTCCCAAAGGAATCTAAACCGAGTTACGGAGAGTTGACGAATTGGCTGTGAGGGCCGCAAGGTACTGCGGCGAAAAGCTTTCGGTAATACACCAGCGCCCGCCTGGATCACGTCTGTGCGGGCATTGCCGTTCGGCAAGCAATCAATTCATTCGCTGTGCATGGATCGCCTATTTGGCGAGTCGAATCAGCGAAGCAGGCACGACGCCGGCCCGCCGCAATGCGCGCGTTCCGGACGACTCAGGGAGGATCGGTCATGCGCAGGGTGATGTTGGCCACAATCGCCGCACTTTCGTTTAGCACACTCACGGGGTGCTTTATCCCGGCTTACTCCGGCGATCCCCAGCGCCGCGCTCACGAGTTACTCAATACCTCGGACGACTTTGCGCAGATTCTCGACGAATGGGAGCGGATCTGGTTCCTGGATCAGCCGTCGCACATGGCCATCTACCGGACGCACGGCGGCATTCTGTAGTCGTCGTCTATGGCAACGTGGCCTAAAGTCGTTGTCTTGACCACACTTAGTTCTCATCGTGGGGTGAGTTGACGTTGGCGGTTTGCGTTGTGAATGCACCCCGGTCTGGGTACATTGCACACAGCGTCAGGAATTCGAGGCGTTTTCGGCCTCGAGCCTCTACCTGATGCAATCGGCCGTTCAAACGTATAGCCCGCCGTGTCCGAGCCCATCGTTGATCTTGCCGTCCAGCTAGGGCGACTGCGGTTGGCCAACCCGATCCTGGTCGCTTCGGGCACTTTTGGCTATGCCCGCGAGATGGCAGGGCTTCGTCGATCTTGGACGGCTGGGCGGCATTCTCCCCAAGACGATCACCAAGGCTGCTCGCGCCGGCAACCCGCCTGGCGAACGATCGAGACGCCGGCCGGCATGCTCAATTCGATCGGCCTGGACAATGACGGCATCGAGGCGTTTATTGAGCATCACATGCCGTACCTGCGCGGGCTGGGGACGGCGATCATCGTGAGCATCGCCGGACGGACGCACGAGGAGTTCGTCGAGATGGCGGCGCGACTTGGCGACGTGGCGGGCATTGCGGCGATCGAGCTGAATATCTCCTGCCCCAACGTGAGCCACGGCGTGGACTTCGGCACGGACGCGAAGATGTGCGAACGGGTCGTGGCCGGTGCCGGTGCGGCGTGCGGACTGCCGATCATCGCGAAGCTGACGCCCAACGTCACGGATATCGCCGCGATCGCGCGGGCGGCCGAGAACGGCGGCGCCGATGCGATTTCGGCTAATCAACACGCTCTTGGGCATGGCGGTCGATTGGCGGCGGCGGCGGCCGATGCTGGGCAACGGCATGGGCGGCCTGAGCGGGCCGGCGATCAAGCCCGATCGCGCTGCGCTGCGTGTACCAGGTTGCGCGAGCCGTCAAGACACCAGTGATCGGCATTGGCGGCATCGCTACGATTGACGACGTGATGGAGTTTTTGGTGGCGGGGGCAACGGCGGTGCAGCTTGGGACAGTGAACTTCTATAATCCAACGGCGTCGATGAAGATTCTCGACGCGCTTCCGGCGGCATTGGCGGAAGCGGGGGCAAAGTCGTGTGACCGATGTTGCGGGGAGTATGAAGTTTGATCGGCCACCGACAACTGAGCAACTGACGCACCGCCCACTTCTCATGCGTGTACTTTCCGGCATCCAACCGACCGGGCGGTTTCACTGGGGCAATTACTTTGGCGCGATCCGCCAGTACATCTCCTTGCAGCACGAAGAGCAGGCGTTTTACTTCATCGCCAACCTGCACGCGCTGACGACGGTCCGCGAGCCGGAGCAGTTGCGGCAGCTGACGCTCGACGCGGCGATTGACCTCTTGGCGCTGGGGCTCAATCCGGAGCGAGCGATCCTTTACGTGCAGTCCGACGTGCCGGAGGTGAGCGAGCTGTGCTGGCTGTTGATGACCGGCGCGCCGATGGGGCTGCTGGAGCGCTGCCACGCGTACAAAGACAAGAAGGCCAAAGGTCTGCCCGCCGATGCGGGGCTGTTTACTTATCCGGTGCTGATGGCGGCGGACATTCTGGCATACGACTCCGACATCGTGCCGGTCGGCCAGGATCAGGTTCAGCATATCGAGGTTTGCCGCGACCTGGCGCAGAGCTGCAACCATCAGTTCGGCGAGACCTTTGTGTTGCCCAAGGCGCTGATCATCGAGGCGACGGCCAAGGTGCCGGGCATCGACGGCGAGAAGATGTCGAAGAGCTACAACAACACGCTGGACCTGTTCGAAGACCCCAAAGCCCAGCGGAAGAAGATCATGCGGATCACCACCGATTCGCGGCCGATGGAACAGCCCAAGGAGCCGGCGAGCGATCACTTGTTTCAGTTGTACTCACTGGTGGCAACCGAGGCCGAGCGAGACGATATGGCCGCGCTATATCGCCGAGGCGGCTTTGGCTACGGCGAGGTCAAAAAGGCCCTTGCCGACGCGGCCGAGCGATACTTTGCCGAGGCACGAGCGCGGCGCGAAGAGCTGGCTGCCAAGCCCGCGAGGATCTTTGAGATCCTTGCCGACGGTGCCAGCCGGGCGCGGAAAAAGGCCGCGGAGGTATTGCTGCGGGCGCAGCGTGCCTGCGGTGTAAAGCGGTGATTGGCATGCGATCGAACACGCCGCGCTTTTCTATTATGGTTTGGTCCCGCACTGGTCGTGGGAATCGCCGTTGCGCGAGTGTCGGTCTGGGTGCAGCCGCATTCTTGCGCCGATGATTCTTTATCCATTGCTGATCGGCGGGCGCTGGGCGCGATTCTTTGCGGGTTGGCGGAGTTAGCGAAGTTGTGTGATGTAAGGTTGGCAATCGCGGGGTCGATCGTCGTTGCGCTTCTGGCGGCGGCCGCCGAGCATGGGTTTTTCTACTTGGATTTCGCGATGCACGAATCGATTGAGCGTTCGAGAAGAATGCTCGATGCCGGTATTGCGGACGAAGACTTGTCTTCCGTGAGCTTTGCGGAATATATGCGGTGGCAGGGATCGTCGGATCTCAAGCAGATTCTGCTGTGGATCGGAAACGCGGCATTGATGGCCGCGGCGGCAGGCGGCATGGTAGGGTGGTATGTGAAGTCGAACCATCCTCACCGTGGCCCTCTCCCAGGGGGAGAGGGGACGCAGCACCCTCACCCTAGCCCTCTCCCAGAGGGAGAGGGGACAAGATGAACGTATTTGGAATTGGGACTGACATTGTGGAATGTCTGCGGATTGCGCAGATGATCGAGCGGCATGGGGAGCTGTTCATCGACCGGGTCTATACAACGGCGGAAATTGAGTATTGCCGCAGCCGGAAACAGGCTACGCAGCATTTCGCCGGCCGCTGGGCCGCGAAGGAAGCGATCATGAAGGCGATCGGGACGGGCTGGCGGCGCGGGATCAGTTGGCGCGACATGGAAGTGCGAAACAACGAAGGGGGAAAACCGACGGTGGCGCTGCGGGGGGATGCGGGACGTCGTCGAGCAGTTCGGCATCGCGGATGTTCTGGTTTCGATTTCGCACTGCCGCTCGCACGCCACGGCGTTCGCGATTGCAATTGGAAAAGACGGACTCGGGGAAATGGATGAGTGAGGAATTGAAGAGTGGCTGGAGTCGAACAAAGTGAGCCCCCAGCGAGACTTCACCCGGGCTCGCTGACGAGGCAGGCAGGAATGCCTGCCCCACTCGGCTGTGCTCGCCTTTCTCGATTCCGAACTTCGCGCTATAATGCCCGCCGTTTTTGGATAGGGCAACTATCGATAGCAAGCGATCATGAGGGGACGCATGGCGCTCTTTGACGTTGGGATCTCACCACGTGGCTCTCGGCTTTGTAATCTCGCTGGCTTTATGTGCGCCCGCTTCGACATTCGCCCAAGAGCTCACTCCCGGCACCGGGCAACGCGTGGCGCAGGCAGGGGATGACTTTGAGGATCCGAACTGGGCTTATCACTACAACTCTCCCAAGAGCAGCAACGAGAACGACAAGCAGACGCGTGGGCCGACGGGAATTTCGGCGAACGGACGGTTCTTTGAGCCCGCCCTCCGCGGTCAGCCGGACTTCATTCGGCGCGTGGAAACCCCGCCGGGTGGATTGGAGGGCAGTACGGCAGCACTCATGATCGCCACGCGCGACTCGGGCGTGCCGGGACGGCCGTCGGCAAGAACCAGCAGGATGATTTCGTCGGCCGGATCGGTGGACCGATCAGCGTTTCGCGCTCGCCGAGCGTGGTGGTGCGCGTGTACTTGCCTCCGTTTGAAGAGTGGGAGCCCCGGACCGGCAATTCGTTTCGGCATTCGCGCAGGTTGTTTTGGCCGGCGGCCGGAATCGGCGCCGCGAAAGCCGCGGGACGCCGGCCAGCGACGAATACTGGCCAGGGTTTTTCGTGCACTTTTACAGCAGCAAGACGGACCGACGATATCCAGAAGATTTCGCCATGTTGCTCGTCCGCTCGGACGACCGCGGGGCTG
The DNA here is from genome assembly GCA_963787175.1 of uncultured Acidobacteriota bacterium. Classification (GTDB taxonomy): domain Bacteria; phylum Acidobacteriota; class Vicinamibacteria; order Vicinamibacterales; family 2-12-FULL-66-21; genus CAVSUB01. The sequence goes on along the minus strand of CAWBCA010000021.1, from coordinate 415,128 downwards.
ATTTCTTCGGGCCGCGGATCACCGAGCCGGGCTGGTGGACGTTGGGGATGTCGTTCACGCCGGACGGGCGCGTGCATTACTACGCGAAGGCCGGCGTCGAAGACCTCACGGCGCAGGATTACCTGGCGTCGCATTTCTGTTATGGCTTTCGCTGCCAGCGGCTGAACACTTACTTCTTTGACGTAATCAGCCCGGATGATGGCAGGACGTGGTCAACGAAGTGGGTGATTGATGATCCGGCGGTGTTTGTGGCGCGATGACGGGAACGCTCGCACCGCGATCACGTAGGCGAGTCTCTCCGAGACTCGCCTCGCGACTCGGAGAGACGCGGCCACGTGGGGCCGCCCACGTGGAGCGAGGGAACGAGTAGAATGCGCCATCATGTCATCGATCATCGAGTCGTTGTTTGGCCAGCTTTCGGCCGGTGAGTTTGTTGAGCGGTATTTCCATCAGTTGCCGATCGCAATGCCGGGGGGCGCTGAGCATCTCCAGCAGCTAGCGACTCTTGATGTCCTGCGGTCGATCGTGGCGCACCCCGAGGCAAGAGTCGCGCGAGCCGGCGCGGTGAATGGTGGCCGAATGACGGGCGGCCGACGTATGACGACTTGATGAAGTCGCTGACGGACGGCTGGACCATCTTTGTGCGGCATGCCGAGCGCTATCACGCGGGGCTGGCCGAGTTGGCGGCGGAGTTTCAGCGTGCTTTTCAAGCGCCGATCGATGTGCATTTCTTTTGCACGCCGGCCGACACCGAGGGCTTTGGCTGGCACTACGACGTGGAGGACGTGTTCATCGTGCAGACGCAGGGAGCGAAAAAGTACAAGCTGCGCAAGAATACGGTCAACCCTTGGCCTCTGGTCGAGACGACGCCGGACGATCTGTGCTACGAAGCCGAGCGATCGTTGGCGATGGAGTGCGAGTTGAAGGCAGGCGATTGGCTCTACATCCCGCCGGGTTATTGGCACGCCGCGGAAGCGAAGGAGCTATCGATCTCGCTGTCGGTGGGCATGATGTCGCACACGGCGATCGATTTATTGGATTTGCTTCGGCCGCTATTGGTGGAGTCGCTGCGGTGGCGGCAGCGGCTGCCGCTGACAAGTGAGTTGAGCAGCCAAAGCGAACATGAGCAACGAGAGCAACTGCGTGCGATCTTCGCGGACCTGGGTGACGACTTAAGGCATCGTCTTACCGACGAAGAATTCGTGTCACGATACTATGCGACTAGGCGTGAATTCAGCAGTTCAGCAGGCTGCTCTTGAGAGAGCAAGATACTTGTTGATGGAAAACGCGGCGTCGGCGCCTTCGGCGGCGGCGACGATGGCCATTTGCACGTCGCGGGAGGCGTCGCCGACGACGTACAGGCCGGGGACTTGGGCCTTTTGGTGGTCGTCGGTGGGAACCGTGCGGCGGCGCTGTCTTCGCAACCTAATTGTGCGGCCAGCGAGGAAGCTTGATTTTGGCGGGTGATGACGAACATCGCGTCGCGCGAAGGCGCCGGTCGCCGACAAAGTAGATGGATTTCAATTGGCCGGCTTCGCCTTCCAGCCGCTCGATACGGTCGGTTATGATTTTCGCTCCGATCTCTACGAGGGCGCGCTGCTTCTCGTCGGACAACTCGTGTGGGCCATCGGTGCAGAGTACGAGGTCGCGGCTCCAGTTGCTGAGCGTGGCGGTCAGGCCTGCGCCGCTGTCGCCGCGGCCATACACCGCCAGTGGCCGCTCGCGCCATTCCCAGCCGTCGCAGTAGGGGCAATGGAAGACTGACTTGCCATAGAGTTGATCGAGTCCGACGACTTGCGGCAATTCGTCGGTGACTCCAGTGGCGAGGATAAGCGTGCGCGAAGTGAACTGTTCGCCGGTCTTGAGGCCGATCTGAAAGGCGCCATCTGCGAATTGAGCATTCGTGACTTCGGCCGTTCGCACTTCGACATCTGGATATGCTGTCAATTGCTCGCGGGCGATCGAAAGAAGATCGAGAGGCGCGATCCCATCGCGGGTCAAAAAGCCGTGCATCGCGGCGGCGCGCAGGTTGCGCGGACGACCGGCGTCGCACACGAGAACGCGGCGGCGGCAACGTCCCAGGATCAGCGCAGCGCTCAAACCGGCGGGACCGCCTCCGACGATGATGCAATCGAGCATGGGCGACTAACAGAAGATAACAAAAGGAAACGAAGGACTTGGGAAGCTTGTGGCGCGATCGTGCGGCTACTTTCGCGCATTGTCCGTGGGGATAATGGAAATATTGCCGTTGCGTTCCACCACGGCGAATTTGATTTGCTCGAGCCGCTCCAAGTGAGCGGATTCGCGGGCGGCCTCCATGATATCAACCTCATCAATGCGCAGCTTATCGCAGCGATTCTTGAGCATTTGCCCGTTGCAGAAAATTACAAGCGGCTCATCATCCAAGGCGCTGCTTAGCGCCGGCGATCGCAGCTTGGCCAGTGATAGGACGATGGTCAGAAAGACCAAAGTCAGGATCAGTACCGCCGCGCCCGTAAATGACTTGTCCTCCTGAACCATGGCTTGCTGGGTCGTTTCGCTAATGATCAACAGCATCAAAAAGTCAAACGTGTCGGCCTCGCTCAGCGTCCGCTTACCGGATAGCCGAAAGATCAGAAGTAAAAAGAAATACATCGCCGCGGCCCGTAGGACAATTTCCATGGCGGCCTTTCCACGTATCAGGGGTAAATAAACTGATCAAACGCAGCTGTGGATTCACCCGCGGCGCTAATCTCAATATGCAGCGGGCCGACCCGGCGAGGTCTGTATTCAATCGTGACAAGGCATTCGTCTGCGGTCGGCGGCGTATCAAAAGCGAGATGCAGTCCACTGGAATCTGCCGTCATCGAGCGGCACAGTGGAGTAACCCGTTCCAGCTTGACGCCATCCGCGAAGCTTCGATTCAAATGCACGACGAACTCTTCGGAAGGTAGTTTCTCGCGGGCTCGAATCGTGAGTTCTAGGGGGTTTTCCCGCCTGCCAAATCGTTCATATTCCACGGCCAGTGTCTCTGACTCGTTCGAAGCACTCCTGTCGCTCAACCAGCCATTGCCGAAGCCACCTGCAATTGCCCAAGCCAACAGTACAGCCATCGCGATCCAGCCGACGCGCTCGGCAAGAAACTGCTTGCGATGAAACGCGACGGAGTTGGTGCCCGGCGGATGGGGGACGGCTTGTTCAAGCGACATGAGAAGGCCACGGTTCTTTCGGCGGTGATCGAACGGTGAAAGCGTACGTATGCCGGGCCGTGCAAGCACTATGCCTAGTGAGACGCGATACCTAAAAATGCGAGACGATCTTCCCCAGAATGAAGATCGTTCGGTGCGAAGTGGTGTTCCAGACGGGCCGATGTTATTTTCCACATTGCAGATGCGGAGCCCCACACGCTCGCAGAGTTGGTGTCGGGAATAACGCCGGCAACTTTGCGCAAAACCATCATCCAATTGTTTGACCGGTCTCGCGGCCTATGGCTATGCTGGACAATTCCCGACCAGCGAGGGCATTCTTGTGTAACGACGCAGCAAGCGAGTCACACACCATCCGAAGGCTTGCAGGTTTGTTGGAATTGCTATGACAGGATTCGCCTCCCGCCGGCAGGCGCGATTCAAGGGATTGAACTCTTCGCAACCAGTCGCCCAGGAACCTTTGTATGGCCACGATTGAAGAACCCGTTACCCACACCTTCGACGCCAAATCGCTGTTGTCCGCGCTGACGGCATTGAAGCGCGGCGACTTTACGGTGCGCTTGCCGGGCGAATGGACCGGCCTTGGCGGCAAGGTCGCCGACGCGTTCAACGAGGTCATCGACCGCAACGAACGGATGCACCGCGAGCTGGGCCGGTCTGAGCCGCGTGGTCGGCAAAGAAGGGACGCATCAGCCAGCGCGCGACCTTGAGCGATTTCGCCGGCTCTTGGCGAGACATCGATCGAGTCGGTCAACGAGCTGATGAGCGACCTGGTGCATCCGACCAGCGAAATGCCCGCGTGATCGGCGCCGTGGCCAAGGGCGATCTTGTCGCAGATCGATGGCGCTGGACATCGACGACCGGCCGCTGCAAGGCGAGTTCCTGCGCACGGCCAAGACCGTCAACAGGATGGTGGATCAGCTTGGTCGTTCGCCTCGGAAGTGACCCGCGTGGCCCGCGAAGTGGGCACCGAAGGCAAGCTCGGCGGCCAGGCGAAGGTGAAGGGCGTGGCCGGCACGTGGAAGGACCTCACCGACAACGTGAACTCGATGGCCGGCAACCTGACCGGCCAGGTGCGCAACATCGCCGACGTGACCACGGCCGTGGCCAACGGCGACTTGTCGCAAGAAGATCACGGTCGACGTGAGCGGCGAGTTCCTGGAGCTGAAGAACACCATCAACACGATGGTGGATCAGCTCCGCTCGTTCGCATCGGAAGTGACGCGCGTGGCCCGCGAAGTGGGCACCGAAGGCAAGCTCGGCGGCCAGGCCCAGGTCGAAGGCGTGTCGGGCACGTGGAAGGATCTCACCGACAGCGTGAACTTCATGGCCTGCAACCTGACGGGCCAGGTGCGCAACATCGCCGCGGTGACGACGGCCGTGGCCACCGGCGACTTGTCGAAGAAGATCACGGTCGACGTGAAGGGCGAAATTCTCGAGCTGAAGAACACGATCAACACGATGGTGGATCAGCTCAGCTCGTTCGCCGCGGAAGTGACGCGCGTGGCCCGCGAAGTGGGCACCGAAGGCAAGCTCGGCGGCCAGGCCGATGTGAAAGGCGTGGCCGGCACGTGGAAGGATCTCACCGACAGCGTGAACTTCATGGCCGGCAACCTGACCGGCCAGGTGCGCAACATCGCCGAAGTGACGACGGCCGTGGCCAACGGCGACTTGTCGAAGAAGATCACGGTGGACGTGAAGGGCGAAATTCTCGAGCTGAAGAACACCGATCAACACGATGGTGGATCAGCTCAGCTCGTTCGCCTCGGAAGTGACGCGCGTGGCCCGCGAAGTGGGCACCGAAGGCAAGCTCGGCGGCCAGGCCGACGTGAAAGGCGTGGCCGGCACGTGGAAGGATCTCACCGACTCGTGAACTTCATGGCCGGCAACCTCACCGGCCAGGTGCGCAACATCGCCGAAGTGACGACGGCCGTGGCCAACGGCGACTTGTCGAAGAAGATCACGGTCGATGTGCAGGGCGAAATCCTGGAGCTGAAGAACACCATCAACACGATGGTGGATCAGCTCCGCTCGTTCGCGGCGGAAGTGACGCGCGTGGCCCGCGAAGTGGGTACCGAAGGCAAGCTCGGCGGCCAGGCCGACGTGAAAGGCGTGGCCGGCACGTGGAAGGATCTCACCGACAGCGTGAACTTCATGGCCGGCAACCTGACCGGCCAGGTGCGCAACATCGCCGAAGTGACGAAGGCCGTGGCAAGCCGGCGACCTGTCGCAAGAAGATCACGGTCGACGTGAAGGGCGAGATTCTCGAGCTGAAGAACACCATCAATACGATGGTGGATCAGCTCAGCTCGTTCGCCTCGGAAGTGACGCGCGTGGCCCGCGAAGTGGGCACCGAAGGCAAGCTCGGCGGCCAGGCCGACGTGAAGGGCGTGGCCGGCACGTGGAAGGACCTCACCGACAGCGTGAACTTCATGGCCGGCAACCTCACCGGCCAGGTGCGCAACATCGCCGAAGTGACGACGGCCGTGGCCAACGGCGACTTGTCGAAGAAGATCACGGTCGACGTGCGCGGCGAAATCCTGGAGCTGAAGAACACGATCAACACGATGGTGGATCAGCTCAGCTCGTTCGCCGCCGAAGTGACGCGCGTGGCCCGCGAAGTGGGTACCGAAGGCAAGCTCGGCGGTCAGGCCGACGTGCGCGGCGTGGCCGGCACGTGGAAGGACCTCACCGACAGCGTGAACTTCATGGCCGGCAACCTCACCGGCCAGGTGCGCAACATCGCCGAAGTGACGACGGCCGTGGCCAACGGCGACTTGTCGAAGAAGATCACGGTCGACGTGAAGGGCGAAATTCTCGAGCTGAAGAACACCATCAACACGATGGTCGATCAGCTCCGCTCGTTCGCCTCGGAAGTGACGCGCGTGGCCCGCGAAGTGGGCACCGAAGGCAAGCTGGGCGGTCAGGCCGACGTGAAGGGCGTGGCCGGCACCTGGAAGGACCTCACCGACAACGTGAACTCCATGGCCGGCAACCTCACCGGCCAGGTGCGCAACATCGCCGACGTGACCACGGCCGTGGCCAACGGCGACTTGTCGAAGAAGATCACGGTCGACGTGCGCGGCGAAATCTTGGAGCTGAAGGACACGATCAACACGATGGTGGATCAGCTCCGCTCGTTCGCCTCGGAAGTGACGCGCGTGGCCCGCGAAGTGGGCACCGAAGGCAAGCTCGGCGGCCAGGCCGAGTGCAGCGGCGTGGCCGGCACGTGGAAGGACCTCACCGACAGCGTGAACTTCATGGCCGGCAACCTCACCGGCCAGGTGCGCAACATCGCCGAAGTGACGAAAGCGGTGGCCAAGTGGCGACTTGTCGAAGAAGATCACGGTCGACGTGAAGGGCGAAATCCTCGAGCTGAAGAACACCGTCAACACGATGGTGGATCAGCTCAGCTCGTTCGCCGCGGAAGTGACGCGCGTGGCCCGCGAAGTGGGCACCGAAGGCAAGCTCGGCGGCCAGGCCCAAGTGAAGGGCGTGTCCGGCACGTGGAAGGACCTCACCGACAACGTGAACTTCATGGCCGGCAACCTCACCAGCCAGGTGCGCGGCATCGCCCACGTCGTGACCGCCGTGGCCAACGGCGACTTGAAGCAGAAGCTGACGGTGGAAGCGAAGGGCGAAATCGCCGCGCTTGGCCGACACGATCAACGGCATGATCGACACGCTGGCCACGTTCGCCGATCAGGTGACGACGGTGGCCCGCGAAGTGGGCGTCGAAGGCAAGCTCGGCGGCCAGGCGAGCGTGCCGGGCGCCGCCGGCACGTGGAAGGACCTGACCGACAACGTGAACCAGCTCGCGGCGAACCTGACCACGCAGGTGCGCGCCATCGCCGAAGTGGCCACCGCCGTGACCAAGGGCGACCTGACGCGTTCGATCAAGGTCGAGGCCCAGGGCGAAGTGGCGGCGCTCAAGGACAACATCAACGAGATGATCCGCAACCTCAAGGACACGACGCTCAAGAACACCGAGCAGGACTGGCTGAAGACGAACCTGGCCAAGTTCAGCCGCATGCTGCAAGGCCAGAAGGACATGCTCACGGTCGGCCGGCTTGATTCTCTCGGAACTGGCGCCGGTGGTCTCGGCGCAGCACGCGGTGTTCTACATCGCTCGACACCGATCGAGACGCCGCAGCCTCACGCTGCTGGCCAGCTATGCCTATCAAAAGCCGAACGCCGTCGGCAAGCGACTGGAGCTGGGCGAAGGCCTGGTCGGCCAGTGCGCCCTGGAGAAGCAGAAGATCGTGCTCACGAACGTGCCGCCCGATTACATCCGCATTTCGTCCGGCCTCGGCGACGCGGCGCCGGTGAACATCATCGTGCTGCCGGTCGTGTTCGAAGGCCAGGTGAAGGCGGTGCTGGAGCTGGCGTCGTTCGAGCAGTTCAATCCCACGCACCAGGCGTTTCTCGATCAGTTGACCGAGAGCATCGGCATCGTGCTCAACACGATCGAAGCCAACATGCGCACCGAAGACCTGCTCAAGCAGTCGCAGTCGCTGGCCAAGGAACTGCAGAGCCGGCAGGAAGAACTGCAGCAGACGAACCAGGAGCTGCAGGAAAAGGCCCGGCTGCTGGCGCATCAGAACGCCGAAGTGGAGCGCAAGAACCAGGAAGTCGAGCAGGCCCGCCAGGCACTCGAAGAAAAGGCCGAGCAGTTGGCGCTCACTTCGAAGTACAAGACCGAGTTCCTGGCGAACATGTCGCACGAGCTGCGCACGCCGCTCAACAGCCTGCTGATCCTCTCCGATCAGCTCTCGAAGAACCCCGACGGCAACCTCACCGCCGAAGCAGACCGAGTTTGCCAAGACGATTCACTCGTCCGGCAACGACCTGTTGATGCTGATCAACGACATTCTCGACCTGTCGAAGATCGAATCGGGCACGGTCGTGGTCGACGTCGGCGAGCTGCGGTTCGGCGACCTGCACAGCTACGTCGAGCGCACGTTCCGCCACGTGGCCGAGGCCAAGGGCGTCTGGACTTCGCGATCGAGCTCGACCCGCATCTGCCCAAGTCGATGCTGACCGACACCAAGCGGCTGCAGCAGATCATCAAGAACCTGCTCTCCAACGCGTTCAAGTTCACGCACAGCGGCAATGTGTCGCTGAAAGTGGACATGGCGGACGGCGGCTGGAGCACTCGACAACGAAGCGCTCAACTCGAGCGAAGTCCGTGATCGCGATCTCGGTGACCGACACGGGCATCGGCATTCGCTCCGGACAAGCAGCAGATCATCTTCGAGGCGTTCCAGCAGGCCGACGGCAGCACCAGCCGCAAGTACGGCGGCACCGGCCTGGGCCTGGCGATCAGCCGCGAAATCGCGCGGCTGCTGGGCGGCGAAATCCGCCTGCTCAGCGCGGTCGAGCGAGGGCAGCACCTTCACGTTGTATTTGCCGCAGACTTATACCCCGCCGTGCGCCGTCCGCAAGCCGGCCGCCGCACAGGCCGAAGCGGCAGACACTTCGACGTCGCTCTTGTTGCCGCCTGTCGGCGACGACGTTCCCGTGCTGCCTGATCCTGACGAGTTGACGCGACGAAGTCGGAGACGACCGCGACAAAGATCAAGCCCGGCGATCGCGTGCTATTGATCGTCGATAACGACGTGAGCTTTGCGCGATTTCTGCTGGAGACGGCGCGCGAGCGCGGGTTCAAGGGGCTGGTGACTTCCATGGGCGCCTCGGCGCTGGCGATGGCGCGCGAGTACGTCCCGACGCGATCACGCTCGACATCTGCTTGCCGGACATCAATGGCTGGCGCGTGCTGGACCGTCTGAAGAACGACTTCGGTACGCGGCACATCCGGTTTACGTGATCTCGACCGAAGAAGAGACCGAGCACGGGTTGCGGCTGGGTGCGATGGGTGTCTTGCGCAAGCCGATCCAGACCAAGGAGTTGCTCGATCAGACGCTCGACGTGATCAAGGAGTTCGTCGATCGTCCAACGCGACACGTGCTGGTCGTCGACCCGGACAAGAAGCGGCGCGAGCAGATCAAGAGCATCGTGGCTGACGACGAAGTGCGCGTGACCACGGCCGTTCGGCCAAAGAGGCCAAGCGGGCGTTTATGGACAACCTGATCGATTGCGTCGTCTGCGCGCCGGAGGCGCCGGAACTGTCGCTCGTGGAGCTGGCGGACAGTTTCGCCGGCGGCCGCAACGTTGACCGGCGTTCCGTGGATCATCTATGGCGACGGCGAGCTGTCGGCCAAAGCGGAAGAGGACCTCAAGCACCTTGCTCACCACGTGACGGTCAAACACGTGCACTCGCCGGAACGGCTCGTGGATCAGACTGCACTCTTTTTGCACCGCGAGGTGGAAAAGATCGACGCGGCGAAGCGGAACGTCTTGATCGAGCTGCACGATCCGGCGAAGGTGCTGGCCGGCAAGAAAGTGCTGATCGTCGATGACGACATCCGCAACATTTTTGCGCTGACCAGCGTGCTGGAGCGGCAAAACATGGTGATTCATTCGGCGGAGACCGGCCGCGACGCCATCGAGACTGCTCAAGCCGCGCCGGACATCGACATCGTGCTGATGGACATCATGATGCCGGAAATGGACGGCTTGGACACGATGCGCGCGATCCGCAAGAATTCCGCGTTCAAGAATCTGCCGATCGTCGCCGTGACCGCCAAGGCGATGAAAGGCGACCGCGAAAAGTGCATCGAGGCGGGCGCCTGGGACTACCTGTCCAAACCGGTTGACACCGAGCAGATGCTGTCGGTGCTCAAGGCCTGGCTGCACCGGTAGCACGTGAAGCGCAAATGCCGAAATCAAATCCAGTAGTCCAAACTCGTAGCCGAAGTCGTCAGTCTTCGGGTACGTAGCCGAAAATCCCGAACTCTGACGAGTTCGGCTACAAAAATACAGCGAACATCGACATGTCAGACGAACGGGTCAACATTCTGGTCGTCGATGACGTTCCGGACAAGCTGTTGACCATGGAAGCGATCCTGGAGGTGCTGGGACAGAATGTCGTCTGCGTGGACTCGGGCGCGAGGCTTTGCGCCGCGTTGCTCGAGGACGATTTCGCGGTCATCCTGCTCGACGTGAATATGCCGGACATGGACGGCTTCGAGACCGCGGCGATGATCCGCCAACGAAAGCGCAGCGAGAGCACGCCGATCATCTTTGTCACCGCGTTTGCCGACGAGACGCACGCCTTTCAGGGATATTCGCTGGGAGCGGTGGACTACATCCTGACGCCGGTCGTGCCCACGATTCTGCGGGCGAAGATGAGCGTCTTCGTCGAGCTGTATCAAAAGACGCTGCAAGTCCGGCGACAGGCGGAAGAGCGCGCCGCATTGGCGATCGCGCAGGCCGCTCGCGCCAGCGCCGAAGAGGCCGCGCGGCGGGCCGCCTTCCTGTCAGAGGCCACGGCCGCCCTGTCGAGCTCGCTGAACTTAGATGATACCCTGCACTCTTTGTTGCGAGCGGTCGTGCCCCGGCTGGCGGACCTGGCCGGCGTGACCGTGCTCGAATCGTCGGGGCAACCTTGGCGGAGCGAGCTGGCGTGGTTGGAGCCAGGCACTGCGATGCCGCGAATCCGGTCGGTGAGCGCCGCCGAAGGCCCGCACGATGCCTTTGCGCCGGATTAGAGCACGTGCTCGCCAGCGGCGTTCCCGAGCAGATCAACGGCCTGGAAATCGTCAATCCTTACGCAGACGCGAACCGCTCGGTGTTGCGAAACGCGCTGATTCGGCCGCTCGTGGCGCGAGGCCGGATCTTGGCGCGCTGTCTCTGGTGATGGGCGAGTCGCAAAGGACATTTCGTCCGGAAGATTTGGCACTGGCCGAAGAACTGGCCGGTCGCGCCGCCGTCGCCCTCGACAATGCACGGCTGTATCGCGAAATTCAGGACGGGGACCGCCGCAAGGACGAATTCCTGGCGATGCTCGGGCACGAGCTGCGTAACCCGCTGGCTGCGATTGCCAACGCGCTGGAATATGTTCAGATTGCAGGCCGGGACGCCGTGGCTTTCGACCGCGCTCGCGAAATTCTCGCGCGGCAAGTGCAAATGATGGCCAGGCTGGTGGACGACTTGTTGGATGTCTCGCGGATCACGCGCGGCAAGATCGAATTGCGGAAGGAGGTTGTGGAGCTGCAATCGGCGGTGACGCGCGCCGTGGCCACGGTCGAACCAATGGTCTGTGCGCGCCAACACGAATTGAGCGTGTCGATGCCCGACCGGCCGATTCGGCTGCTGGCCGACCCGGCGCGATTGGAGCAAGTCTTGGCCAACCTGCTCAATAACGCTGCCAAGTACACCGACCCCGGCGGCCGGATTCGGCTGGAGGTGGAGCACGACGACAACGAAGTTTGTATTCACATTCGAGACACCGGCGTGGGCATACCGGAGCACCTGCTGCCGCGGGTGTTTGATTTATTTATGCAGGGCGACCGCTCGCTGGACCGCGCCGCAAGGGGGTTTGGGCATCGGTTTGACCTTGGTCCGCAGCCTGGTTGAGCTGCACGGGGGGCGGGTCGAGGTTCAAGCGAGGCGCCGGCCGGGGTAGCGATTTCATCGTTCGCTTCCCGCTTCTTTTAGCCGAACCCGCGCGAGACGACGGCGAAACGGCGTCGCCCGAGTCGTCCACGACCAACGAGTCGCGGCGCATCCTGTTGATCGACGACAACGTGGATCTCACGTCCACGATGTCGGCGCTATTGCGCCTGGGCGGGCACGAGGTCGCGGTATGCTGCGATGGCCCGTCGGGGCTGGAAGCCGCAAGCGAGCTGCAACCGGAAGTCATTCTGGTGGACATCGGCTTGCCGGGGATGGACGGGTATGAAGTCGCCAACCGACTGCGGCAGTCGCCACAATACGATCGCACGATGCTGGTGGCGATCACCGGGTATGGACAGGCGGACGACCGGCGGCGAGCGCGCGAAGCGGGCTTCGACCACCACCTGGTAAAGCCGGTCTTTTTCGAAGTCCTGCAGCAATTGCTCACCGGACCGGAACTGACTGCCCGGTTGCAGCGGGCGGCTTCGGCGGCGAGATAGCGACCTCGCGACGGTGACGGCGAAAGACCGTAGGTATCAATTGTCTAAGCGCGAGATCGGCCGCGGGCGCGGGCTAAGTGCAGGGCGCGATGAACGAAGATTTCCCCGCAGACATCCGGCAGTTCATCGCCGACCACATCGATTCGGTGGCGCAGCTTGAGCTAATGCTCTTGATGCGCGATCAGCCGGCAAAGGCGTGGACCGCACAAGAGGCCGGCAATGCGCTCTATGCGGCCGCCGACGTAACGGCGCTGCTCATGGCGGATTTACAATCCAAAAAGCTTCTGGCCGCCGGTCCCGGCAGAAAACACTTATGTCTATCGCCCGGAGGGGGCCGAGTTGGCCGTATTGGTCGATCGCCTGGCCGCCTTGTACCGCGAGAGACGTGTGGCCGTGATCACCGCGATATACACTAAGCCGATCGACAAGATCCGCAGCTTCGCCGATGCGTTTCGCTTGCGGAAGGAAAAGTAAATCATGGGCGACATACCAGGGCTGGTCTATATCCTGTGCGCGATCACGAGCTTGATCTGCGCGGCGATGCTTTTTCGCGGTTACAAGTCGTCCGGGTTTCGGCTGCTGCTGTGGAGCGGCCTGTGCTTTATCGGCCTGACGGTTGAGAACGTCATGTTGTACGTGGATTTGCACGTCGTTCGAGACGTGAGCCTGGTCGTATGGAGGAAGGTGCCGGGGCTGATTGGCGTGGGGCTCTTGCTTTATGGCTTGATTTGGGAATCGAAATAACGCCGGAAACTGCGCCACTGGCGCGGGCAGAATCGGGCCGATGCGGAGGGATAGATCATGGAAACATTTTTGATGGGCGCGATTGCGATGGGGTGGGTGGTGGCCGCGGTCTTTTTCCTGCGGTTTTGGCGAGACGCGCGACCGCCTGTTCCTCATTTTCGCGATCGCGTTTTGCCTGCTCGCTTCGACGCGGATCATCATGGCTTCGATCGGCGACCCGCAAGAGGAGCATTCGAACGTTTACTGGATACGCCTGTGTGCCTACGCGCTCATTTTGGTCGCGATTATCGATAAAAACCGGCCGCGGTCCGCGACGACGACGTAGCGGTCGTTGAAACCGTCGCTGGTTCGTGGCAAGATGTTGTGCGACCACTGGGGCGTCGCCGGTGGTTAGAAAAACCGCCGAATTCATGTTCCGACACCGGAGACACCATCGATGTTACGCTGCGCTTTAACGGTCGTGCTCGCGTTTTCGATTTGTAAAGCAACGGCCGCTCAGGATTGGGCGCCGAAGCAGGCGCCGCTGATGACCAAGTGGGCCAAGGACGTGACGCCCGAGAAGGTGCATCCGGAGTACCCGCGGCCGCAGATGGTGCGCAAGGAGTGGCAGAACCTCAACGGGCTGTGGGATTACGCCGATCAGGCCCAAGGACGACGGCGCAGCCGAAAGGATTGGGACGGCAAGATCCTGGTGCCGTTCCCGGTCGAGTCGGCGCTGTCGGGCGTGATGAAGCACGTCGGGCCGGACAACCGGCTGTGGTATCGGCGGACGTTCAAGGTGCCGGAGAAATGGAGCGGCCAGCGCGTGCTGCTGCACTTCGGCGCGGTCGATTGGGACACCACGGTCTCGGTCAACGGCAAGGAGGTCGGCGAACATCGGGGCGGCTACGACCCGTTCACGTTCGACGTAACCGACGCGCTGAAGAAGACCGGTGAGAACGAGGTCGTCGTCTCTGTCTGGGACCCCAGCGACGCGGGTTTCCAGCCGCGCGGCAAGCAAGTCCGAAGGCCGCACAGCATCTGGTACACGCCGACGACGGGCATCTGGCAGACGGTGTGGCTGGAGCCGGTGCCGGACAGCGAGCATCGAGTCACTGGCGATCACGCCGGATATTGACACCGGCAAGGTTCGGGTTCGGGCGACAATCGCGGCAATACCGCTGGCCGAAGACTGTCGATGGCAGTGGAATGGCGAAAATCGAGTCCCGAGGGAACCTCTGGAGGGAAGACAGGCGGTTCGACACTACGAGCAAAATCCGGAGAGGAAGAATTCGACCTCGATATTCGCAACGCGCAGTTGTGGTCGCCCCAGTCGCCGTTTCTTTACGACCTGAAAGTTTCATTGCAAGATACGAACGAAAGAGACGATCGACGCCGTAAGCAGCTACTTCGGCATGCGGAAGATCTCACTCGGCAAGGACGAGAAAGGCATCAACCGCCTGATGCTCAACGGCAAGTTTTTGTTTCAGTACGGCCCGCTCGACCAGGGCTTCTGGCCGGACGGGCTCTACACCGCGCCGACGGACGAGGCGCTGAAGTACGACCTGGAAATCACGAAGCAGCTCGGCTTCAACATGGTCCGCAAGCACGTGAAGGTGGAGCCGGCGCGGTGGTACTACCACTGCGACAAGCTGGGCCTGCTGGTGTGGCAGGACATGCCGAGCGGCGACCGCTACATCCGCAACGATCAGCCAGACATCACACGCTCCGAAGAGTCCGCCAAGCAGTTTGAAACGCGAGTGGACCAACATCATCAAGGCCAACTTCAATGCCCCGTCGATCATCATGTGGGTGCCGTTCAACGAAGGCTGGGGGCAGTTCGACACGGCGCGGATCACTGACCTGACCAAGAAGCTCGATCCCACGCGCCTGGTGATCAGCGCCAGCGGCTGGACCGACCGCGAGACTGGGCGACGCTCACGACATCCACGTCTACCCCGGCCCGGGCTCGCCCGATCCGACCGAGCAAGCGGGCGGCCGTGCTGGGCGAGTTCGGCGGGCTCGGTTTGCCGCTGGAAGGGCACACCTGGCAGGCCAGGGGCAACTGGGGTTACCGCAACTACACCGACGCGAAGACGCTGACCGCGACTACGTGGACCTCTTGGAGCGACTGCACCCGCTGATCGGCGAGCCGGGTCTGTCCGCGGCGGTGTACACGCAGACGACCGACGTGGAGATCGAAGTGAATGGCCTGATGACGTACGACCGCGCGGTGATCAAGATGGATGAAAAGGCGATACGCGATGCGGCCGACAATCTTCACGGACCGCCGCCCAAGGTGATTGCCGTGGTACCCACCTCGCAGCAGAAGGCGCAAACATGGCGGTACACGCTTGAAAAACCTTCTGACGGCTGGGAGAAGCCGGGATTCGACGCGACCGCTTGGAAGGAGGGCGAGGCGGGTTTCGGCACGCGTGGCACGCCGGGCGCAGTTGTTCGCACGGAGTGGAACACCCCGGACATTTGGCTGCGGCGGGAGGTGGAGGTCAAGGCTTCGCAGCCCAGCAAGGTGCAGCTCGTGATCCACCACGACGAAGACGCCGAGATCTATATCAACGGAGAACTCAGCGGCGCAGCTCAAAGGGTATACGACCGCGTATACGCGCACGCCGATCTTGGAAAAGGCGCGGACCGCCTTGAAAGAAGGCAAAAACACGATCGCCATCCACTGCCGGCAGACCGGCGGCGGGCAATACATCGACGTTGGCCTTGTGGATGTCGTACCGGCGCAAGTGAGTGCGGAGCAAACTTGGTAACCCGAAGCGTCAGCGAGGCGGAGTCTAACGGCACCTCGCTTACGCGACAGGCTACTATTCCGAGCGAAACTTAGTGGCAAGTCTCGCAGCCGCAGCCGCAGTCACCGTGCTTGTGCTTATGTTTGTGCTTGGGCTTCATTGCGCAATGGTGACGAATCTTCTCGAAGCAGCTATCGTGCTTGGCTTTGCACTTTTCGATGATGGCGGTGATGGCGTGCAAGCCGGCTTCGGCGGGGGCCGCAGATGACGAAATGGCCAGGGCCAGCGCGGCACACAGAACATATCGCATGGTGGCGGGACTCCTACTGTCGGAGGGCGGGAGGCGGGATGTAACCAGCCGCTTGGGGCTTTGTGACGGATCGGCGCGTCGCAGGCGGAAAGTTCATTCATCCCGGCTTTGGCCCTACGACCGATAGAACTTCGCGCATTTAGCGGCAGGATTTGCAATCGACCGGCCAACGGGATAACGTGTTTGATTGCAATCGGGCAGCCACGGCTTGGTGGTCCGAAAAGTTCCCCTCTTCCGCAAGGCCGACCCATGTTCACAACCAATGTTTCGCGGCGCCAGTTCGTCGGTTCGATCGCCGCAGGATCGCTCGCCGTCGCGGTGGCGCACCGCGGCATCGATGGCCCAAGACGACGCCAACAAGGACAAGGCTGAAGCGCCAAGCGGGACGCACCTGCGCAACCGCCGCGAAACCGCATGGCCGTCTCCACGTACTCCTTCTGGCAATTCAAAAACACCGAGCTGCGGTCGATCGAAAAGTGCATCGACCTGGCGGCGGAGATGGGCTTTGACGGGGTCGAGCTTCTGCACCGGCAAATGGTCAGCGAGGAGAACAGCTACTTGCAAAAGCTCAAACGGCAGGCGTTCACGCTGGGACTCGACCTGTGCGGCTTTTCGACGCACCAGGGATTTGTGTTTCCCGACGAGGAGCGGCGTCAGAAGAACATCGACGACACGATTCATCAGATCGAGCTTGCCTATCAGCTCGGAATCCCGACGATGCGAGTGAACACCGGACGATGGAACACGATCGGCAACTTCGACGAGCTGATGCGACAGCGCGGCATCGAGCCGAATGCTCGAAGGGCTACACCGACGAGGATGGCTTCAAGTGGGTGATCGAAAGCTTGGAAAAGTGCCTGCCCGCGGCGGAGCGGTGCGGCGTGACTGTTGGGCTTGGAGAATCATTGGGGACTGGGCCGCACGCCTGAGGGTGTGTTGCGTATCATCAAAGCCATCAACTCGCCATGGCTGCAGGCGACGCTCGACACGGGGAATTTTCTGGAAGACCCATACGACCGGCTGGAAATGATGGCGCCGCACGCGATCCTGGTGCAGGCGAAGACCTACTATGGCGGCGGGCTCTGGTACGCGCTCGAACTGGATTACGACCGCATCGCCAAGATGCTGCGAAGCACAAATATCGGGGGTATGTGTCGCTGGAGTTCGAGGGGCGGGAGGACCCGCGGACGGGAATACCAAAGAGCCTGGCATTGTTGCGGAAGGCGTTTGGATGAGAGAGGGTTTGGGGTTCAGGGATTTGGGCAAGTTAGCGTTTGATTTTTTACCACGGATAACACTGATGAAGCGGATGTCACTAAGAGCCTAGGGACAAAACTAACTTTCGTTGATCCAGAATCGATAGCAGATGATGCCGGCCGCGAGCGTCAGGAAGGCTTGATGGATTTCCGGCCGACGATCCCAGCGAATGCGTAGTCTTCGGAATTGGTGGAGCCAACTGATCGTGCATCGACAAACCAACGCCTTACGCCAAGCCCATGTTCGTCCTCGCCGCGACTGGGCAACACGGCTGGATGCCGAGCCAACGCAGCATCCCGCAGTCTTCGCAGTCGAATGCTTTGTCGGCGACCACCGTTTTGGGCTTATGTTTCGGCACCGCACTACCCGCCACAGCGGGCATATTGACGACCAGCGGCAGCATGGTCGTGACGTCGTGTTGGTTGGCCGGCACGGTTTGCACGACCAGCGGCACGCCGCCCGCATCGGTCAGCACACAATGCTTACTCCCTGGCGGCCGCGATCCGTCGGGTTGGGGCCCGTTTTGGTCCGCCCAGCGGGGCTTTCACCAGACTGCAATCGACCAGCACTCGCGACCAATTCAAGAGATCCGCACCACGCAGCTTTCCCAGGAACAACTGGTGGATCTGTTGCCAGATGCCTTGGCTGTCCACTCGGCGATCCGCCGTGTGCAGGTCTTGTACGACACTCCAAAGGCTTCTGTCGGCAGGTCCTTCCAGCCGATGCCGGTTTTCAGCACGAACAACACGGCCGTCAGCACTGTTCGCGTTTCGGTCGGCGGCCGTCCGCCATCGGGCGACGCCTCGTACGTGGGAAACACTGCCTCGATCTCGTTCCACAGTTCGTCCGGAAGCAATTTGCTCGACATCGATGCCCTCCATGAATCGATCTTACCGCGCACACAAAAGGACATCATCTTGACCGACAAGCCTTTCCAAACAATACAGTTGTCTTCATATCGGTGGTATCCGTGTTATCCGTGGTCGCCAGTAAGCAATGCGCAAGGAGTTTTCGATGATCCGAAAGGTTGTGGCAATCGCCGTAGCGTATATGTTAACGAGCCAGGTGTATGCCCAGGATTCGGTTGATCCCGCGAGCGTGCTGAAGCGGCTGGTTGGTTCTTGGAAAACGGAGATCACGGCCAAGTGGCGCGGAATGGACGCCGGAGGAGAACACCGTGCACGGCCGGATGTCGATCAAGCTGATCCTCGACGGCAAGTTCATCGAAGAAACCGGCCACACGCTCGATGAGGATGTCGAACATCGCGTGCTGTGGGGTTTTGACCCCGGTAAGCCGGGCGTTCCGCTCGTGGTTCTTTGACTCGCGCGGAACTTCTTTGGATTGGACGGGTAAGTGGAATGAAAAGGAGCGGAAGATGACTTGGGAGGGAGACGCTGGCGACGGCCGGAAATCGCACGGCGTGCATCACTTTATCGACGCCGACCGCTACGAATGGACTTCGGTCACCAAGGACGCGGCAGGCAAGGTGTATCTTGACCTGCACGGCAAGCACACGCGTATCATGGACGGCAAGAAGTGACATCGTTCTCTTGCAGACTGCTTGCCCGATCGAAGAATCAAAGTTTGATATTCCGTCATTATTTCCCGGCCGGCGCAGCGGCGTTCATTCTTCGTGCGGTGTTGATGTAGATTTGGGTACCAGACTCTTGGATCTCCTCCCACATCAGTTCCGCTTTGTACGGGCTGTGTTTTTTCGCTCCATCGAACCCCCGCAGCAGACGGTGGCCGGTTTCGTGAGCCAGGCACTTGCCGTCGTAATCACCGGTCGTGTCCTTCATGAAGCAATACCAGCGGTTGTTCTCGTCGTATTCAGTAAACGCAAGACGGCCCGGGGCAGCGGGATATTCGAAGTCCCAGACGAAGAAGACCGAAAAGTCCGCGTCGGTCGGATGGCTTTGTGCAAAGTCCTTGCGCCACGCTTCATTTTTAGCGTCCGTGCCGCTCTCACTGAACAGAAGCTGAGGCGGGAGCCGCGCTTTGACGCGTGCTGGTTTGAGCCCCGCGAATTGAATCTGCACGTTCGCTTGTCGCCTGAGCAAGTCGTTGGCAGCTAGAATCATTTGGTCGATCGTCATCTTGCTGTGATAGCTCTTCCGATGCGATTGTCCCGGCTTGGCCGGCTCGTCTTCCATGCCAAAGAACGCAACTGCGCACGGTTCGCGCGGGTAAAGGCAACACTTGAATGGGCTCCAGAGGAGACTGGCTCGAATCGCTCGATTTTCCTTTGGAAACCTTCCGACGGAAACGAATCTGCGGCAGCGTTTCGTGCAGAGGGACGGACATTTTGCCTGTGATCGTGAATTGTCGTCCGTCACCTGAGGCCGGGAGCAGCTCGACATGAATTGCGTGCTGGTCGAACGTGATCTCGAATTCGCTGCCATTGTCGACGGTCAATGTTTTTGGCTCATCGATCGGCGCCATAAACCAGGTCACTTGCGGATTCGTCATTTGATCGTGAAACACGTTTGTGAGGATTGGCGCACCCACAGCCGTGTGCGGAGTCGCAGCCGCGAAAAAGTTTCTGGTAGTCATTTATCTCCTCCTAAAAAGCCAATGTCTCGCTGGCTGAACACCAACGGTTCCTGACTTTTTCGTCTGCCTCATCGGTGTGCGACTCGGGTCGAGATTCTGTTGCCATTCAAGTCGCTCGTTCGGGTGCAACCGGCTCATTTCGCCGGCGTCGGCTGGGGCGCGGCGGCTTCGTTGCGCTTCTTGTCCGCGGCGCGTTTGCCTCCGCCGCCTTTACGTCCGCCTCTGGCTTGAGGTATTGGTCGTTGAGCTTATCGACTGACCACAACAGGCCGCGCGTGACGAGGTCGAGGTAGCGTGCGTCGGCCACCGTGTCGTTGTTGTGCCCGAGCGTGGTGGAGAACACGCGCGTCTTGCCGGCGTAGGTGTTCGTCCAGACGACGACGGACTCGGCGGTGGACTCCTTGCCGCCTCTGCCGCGGATCATTTGCTTGCCGCGGGCCAGCGCGTGCGCCGTGTCGAGCAGCTTGCCGGCGGAGTTGTTGTAGAGCTCCTCGCGAATCGTGGTCCAATCGGCCAATCCTTTGGTGATGGCGTGCTCTTTGTCCACGAAGGTCAAGCCGATCGGCACTTGCGGGCCGTGCCCGGTGCTGGCGACGCCGGTGAACTCGAACCACGCCGTCTCGCGGGTAGCCTTCGCCACGAAAGGAATGCATGCCGCAGTGGAGCACCACCGCAGGCAGTCCGGCGCGGTGCGGTTTTAAGATTCGTCTCAATGATCTCCTTGTCTTTGACGTCCGACGAACATTCGTCATGAATGACCACGTCGAAGTTCTTCGCCCAATCGGCGTCCTCGTAGACGGGGTTCAGGTGCTTGGTGCCTTTATCTGGATCAAAAGCGACGGTCCACTCGACGTGAGTGCGGGCGGAAATCCCTTCCGTGAGAATGTGCTGCTGCGCCTGATAATCGTGGCAGCAGCCGCCGATCACCAGGAGTGCGCGAATTGGTTTCACGTCATCGGCAGTGCGCAACGCCACCACACCGAGCGAAAGCACAACACAGGCGCATAGACCGACGAATCGCATGGACATAGCTCCTTCGATTGAATTCGAAACATGCAAGTGATCGGCGTCAGTGGCGACTTGCGGTTGGCCAACGCCGCCTGTCCGGGTAGCCTATGGTAGCCGGCCACGGATTGCAACGCGCCGGTCCTGCCTGTTTACCCGCCAGTTTACCCACCGTTATGTCGCTTCCCCCTTACCACGGAGGTTCGCCATGCGCGCACGCTCTTGCCGCGGATTTACGCTTGTCGAGTTGCTGGTTGTGATCGGGATCATCGCGATTCTCGTGGCGCTGTTGCTGCCGGCGATCCAAGCCGCGCGAGGCGGCGCGGCGGACGCAATGTTCCAATCATTTGCGCCAGCTCGGCGTGGCGACGCAGAACTTTCACGATGTACACAAATCCTTGCCGCCGGCGCGATACCTCGATTCTTATGCGTCGTGGAGCGTGCTCTTGTTGCCGTATTTGGAAGAGAACAATTTGTACGAGGTTTGGGACTTGAATCGCTCGTATTACGCGCAGCCCAACCCGGTCGCGCGTGAAACGCTGTTGCCGCTCTTCAATTGTCCGACGCGGCGCTCGCCGATGTTGAGCGTGTCGGGCGACGCCAACAATCCCGGCGAGGCGCATCGGCCGGGCACGGTGAGCGACTACGCCTGCAACATTGGCGACGACAGCAAGGACCATCCGATCAATCATCCCGAGGCCAACGGCACGATCGTGACGGGACACGGGGTGATTTCCGGCGGCAAGGCGCTGGTACTCGGTTACATCGTATAAGCGCATCACGGACGGGCTGGCGAAGACGGTGCTCTTCGGTGAAAAGCACGTGCAGACCGACAAGTTCGGAATCGGCGATCGCGACAGCTCGATGTTCAATGGCGACTTTGCCGAGGCCTGGGGTCGAGTGGGGAGTCCCGACAGTCCGTTGGCGGCCTCGCCGATGGAGGAGTATCGCAAGAACTTCGGCAGTTGGCACGAAGGGATTTGCCAGTTTGTATTGGCCGATGCCAGGCGCACTCGGTGGCCAATGAGATCGATCCTAAGGTGCTGCAGCGGCTGTGCGTACGGAATGACGGCCAGCCGGTGGAGAACTTTTGAAGACGCCGCATGCCCACCTCGGCAGATGGGCATGGCACCCGGCACTGCTCGCGGCGAGCAGTGGCACGGGGAAATGTCGTCGGAATTGAAATGTTGATTGGGGCGGCCCGTTGGCATAAACTCGCGGTCCGTGCTTGTTTACTTTCGCACAACTCAAACTCGCTGAGGTTCACGATGAGAGTCCGCACATTGTTGCTGCTTCTGGGGACATTCGCGGTCGCCGTGTTGCCCGCACTCTATTTAGAATCGACCGCCGCGCAACCCGCCAAAGGGAAAGTGTATGAGCTGCGGACGTACTCCGTCTCGCCGGGCCGCATGCCGGCGATGCTGAAACGATTCCGCGAGCACACCACAAAGTTGTTTGAAAAGCACGGCATGGAAAACGTCGGCTATTGGACGCCCGAAGGCAAAGAAGCAGAAGCGAAGCTGATTTACCTGTTGGCGCACGACAGCCGCGCGGCGGCCGAGAAGAGTTGGCAGGGCTTCCGCGACGATCCGGTGTGGAAAGCCGCTCGAGACGCTTCGGAAAAGGACGGCAAGATTGTGGAAAAGGTGGAGAGCGTGTACCTGCAACCGACGGATTTTTCGAGGATGAAGTAACTGACCGCAAGCCGCCCCTCAGTCAGGTGGTGCTTTGCATGGTTTCGTAACGTTCTTCGATCGGCGGCTTGGCTGATCGCTTAGGCTCAAGGTGGCAAAATGGAATAATCCGATCGATTCGCCTAGCAAAAAGTTTGCGTGAATCTGAACGCCGTTGGTAAACTTGTGCGAGTTTGCGGTGGCCGGCGTGGTTGCCGGGAGTTGGCTGCCTGCGACGATGAGCTGTCTTGGTCGCGATGGCGACTTCGACTTCGGAATTTGAAATCCTGTTGGAACGCTTGCGCGGAGGCGACGAGGACGCCGCCTGGCAGCTTGTCTGCGAATATGGCCCGCACGTGGTCGCCGTGGTGCGACGGCGGCTGCGGCGTCAAATCCGCGCTCGGCTTGATTCTCAGGACCTCGTTCAGGCCGTCTGGAAGTCGTTTTTCTTCGATCTGCCCGGCATGGAGGAGATTCGCTCGCCGGAGCAACTGATCAAGCTGCTGGTGGAATTCGCGCATAACAAGGTCGTCGATGCCTATCGGCAGCATTTGTTCGCCGAGCGCCGCCGTGCCGGCTTGGAAAGTCCGCTTCCGCCGCAGGACGAGCTTGAGCGAGATACCGCGGAAGAGCCCGGGGATGATTTTCCCGGCCGGGCGGCGACACCCAGTCAATTTGCCGTGGCGCGCGAGGAATGGCAGCGGATGCTAGAAAGCGCCCCCCGATGCACCAAGAGGTGATTCGCCGTCGTCTGATGGGTAATTCCTTTGACTCGATCGCCGCAACGCTGGGGATCAGCGAACGGACAGCGAGGCGAGTGATCGGTGACCTTTGGCAGGAGCACTGCCATGACGAGACGTAATTGGTCTACATCGGTCGAGACGATGTTCGATGAGGGGCTGACGCCGTTGGGCCGCTCGCGCGAGGTCGTGAGCCAGATCATTACGCAATGGGAGGAGGGACTTCGGCCAGACGCGCTGTCGGCGATCGCGGAGCATCCGGAGATCGCGGAGAAGAAAAGCGTCGTTCTGGAGTTGGCGTACGAAGAGTACTGCCGCCGCCAGGAGTTGGGGGAGGAGTTGGACCTGGAGCAATTCTGCGATCGTTTCCCACAGCACCGAGGGAGCGTTCGACGCCGGCTGCAAGTGCATCAATTCGTGGATCGTGAGATTTCGACGCCGCGGCCGCCGACACGATGGCCCGATCCGCCGCAAGAGTTTTGCGGTTTTCACTTGACCGAAGAGCTCGGCCAAGGGGCTATCGGCCGTGTGTATTTGGCGAAACAAGCTTCTATCGCCGACCGAACGGTCGTGCTGAAGGTCTCCAAGGGAGGCAGCCGAGAGGCGCAACTGCAGGGACGACTGCAACACGCGAACGTGGTTCCTGTCTATTCGGTGGACCTCGACGCCGCGAGCGGGCTGGGCGCGGTCTGCATGCCGTTTCATGGCCGCGCGACCTTTGAAGATGTTTTGGATCAAATCGACTGCGAGCAACGCCCGCCGAAGTCGGCCAAGTGCTTTGCCCACACCGTGCGAAGACTGAATGGCGGCGAGCACCCATCCGCGAGCGAGACCTGGAAAACCTTGGGGCGGCTTTCGTTTATCGACGGCGTGCTCGCGCAATTCGCACAAGTCGCCGATGCGCTGGCGTATTTGCATTCCATGGATATCTGTCACCGCGATCTCAAGCCGTCGAATATTCTTCTGGCGGACGACGGCCGTCCGATGCTCTTGGACTTCAACCTCTCGGCCGATCTTAGTGCGAGCGAACGACGCCTGGGGGGCACGTTGCCTTACATGGCGCCCGAGCAGATCGGCAGCATGTTGGTCGAACCGAGCGAGTTGCCGGACGGTCGGGCCGACATCTTTTCGATGGGAGTGATCCTGTTTGAAATGTTGACCGGCGCCTTGCCGTTTGGCCCGGTATCGAAGAATCTCTCCTTGCAGCGCGCAGGAAAGATTCTGTTAGAGCAGCAAGCTCTGGGTTTTGAGCGGGCGAAGCTTCGCCGGCTGGCGCCGACCGCTCGCTGTTCAAGCTGCTCGATCGCTGCCTGTCGTTTGATCGCGGTGACCGATTCGCAAATGCGAAAGAGGCCGCGGCAGCGATTCGCGCAGCCATGCGGCCGATGGCACGTGCTCGGCGTTGGGTCAAAACGAATCCCTTGCGAACATTGGTGGCGGCGTTGATTCTTGTGGCGGCGTTGGTTGGCGGAATCGCCGCCGTCGCCTTGCAGAAGCCGGCTCATGAAAAACTGTTCAACCAGGGCGTCGCGGCATTCGAGGCCGGCGATTTGCAGGATGCGCTGGTCTTGTTTGAGGAATCGAAGCGGGTCAAACCCGAGTTTGCCGCCGGCGCTTTTGGGGGTGGCACGCGTGCGGCTGGGCTCGAGGAGTATGAGGGCGCCTGCGAGGCATATCGCTTACTCTACGAGCGCACGCGCGAACCGAGATACCTGGCCAGCATGGCGTACTGTATGGGTCTATGGAGTAAGCATCCAGAGGCGCGATCACCTACAACACCGCGCGTTGCAGGAAGGTTTCAAGACCGCGCAGTGCTAAACAATCTTGCCTCAGCTACATGAAGACGAAGAGCCGAGCAGGCCGCGAAGACCAGCGTCGACGAAGCCTTGCAAATCGATTCACGGTGCCGGAGCGGCACTACACAATCGCGCATTTCTGGAATGGGATAAAGCAATCGCCAAGCAGGCAATCGTTCCTGATTTGGCAATGAATGACATTGAAGCAGCCATCCGGCAAGCGCCAGGTTTCGGCAACATGCATTATCTTGCGGCATCCATTTCGTCACTTCGACTCAGCGGACCGATTTACGACGCAGGCAATCGCGCATGTCGAATCGGCGATTAAACTGGGGTGCAGCCCGACACTTTTTCGCCAAGGCGACGCATTTCGAAACGTCTTCTTGAAGATCCGGATATGCAGCGTGCCTTGACAAAGCCAGGTCCCATCAGCCGCTCGCTGCTCGACCCTCCTCGTCTCATCGATCCCGACCCGGAAAATCTTAAATTTTCTTTGAAAACGGCGGAAGATTTCCTGTCCGGTTTTTGTCTGGTTTTACGACAGACCAAATGGGTAGCGATTGGCTGATCCGTTCAGCCGGCCTGCCGCGAAACGCCTGATTAAATTCGGTGCGCTACCGGTTTTGCGACAGGCACAGGCCCGCTTGGTGGCTCTTATGCGATGGCGTTTTCCATCGTGATTTTTCTTGCGGCCCTTCGTGCGCCGGCTCGGTCCAACAACACCCTCCTGCATCGACCTCGCTCGGATTTGAACGGCTCGACGCGCGACGGCTCTTGGCAGCCGACACCGGCGAACCGCTGATGGACGAGATCGCCGTCGTTGCCACCGCCAGTAGCAGGAGATGGTGGAGGAGAGGCGGCGATCGCGTTCGTCCCAGAAGAAGGCACGGAGCACAACGGCCCACCAGTATCGCTGAGCCCAACGCTTTCCAAGACACACTGAAGCGCTCTGCCGGATTCGCCGCTATGGGGTGAGGGAAGCAAGGGTGGCAAAGGCGGAGGGGCCAATACCCAAAGCAGCGATTATGGCTATGGCGGATACGGCGATCTCTATCCTCCCGTCATTGTTAACTTTATCGCTGTTGAAATAGAAGGGGGCGGTTGGTGTATCACCGGCGAAGTGATCGACAACAAGTCCGGTGAGCGGCCTTTCGGTTCGATTTGGCGGCCTGCTAGAAGGACAGAGCACGACCACGGACGCGGACGGAAGCTTTGAGTTTCGTTTGCCTGTTTCCGCCAAACACCATCGGAATCGTGACTGCCGATCGTAACCGACATTGACGGCCTGAGTCTGAGGAAGAGTCGTGCGACAATCGCATAGGTCGGATTATGGCGAACATTCTCCTAGTCTGGGAATTAGGCAGCGGACGCGGGCATCTTGGCCCGTTGCGACAACTTGCCCAACGGACTCATTCAGCAGGGGCATCAGGTGAACCTTGTTTTGCGCAACGTGATCTCCGGCGGGCGAGATCTTCGCGGGCCTACCGGTCGGGGATATTTGCCGCTCCGCTTCTGCCTGCGACGCCGCGGTACGCGGTTTTTCCGTGCGCTCGTTTGTGGACATTCTGCACAATGTGGGCTTTGGCTGCGCAGACGATCTTTCGGCGCTATTTGCGGCGTGGATCACGATCTATACGGACGGTTCGTCCCGGACGCAATTGTCTTCGACCACAGCCCGACCGCCCTTGCCGCATCGTACGCTGTGCCAGTCGAAGCGAATTCTGGTAGGGACCGGTTTCGCCTCACCGCCGCCGGGTTGCGAATGCGACGATTTGCGGATCGTGGATCGGCGTCCGACCGCGATCGAACTCGCGAAAACGCCGCGGTGCTTGAGAATCTCAATCGAGTGCGTGCGCGGCACGATCTGTCCGCGCTGAGAGTCGGTCGGGGAAATGTTCGCGGCGGCGGACCAGAATCTCTTGGCGACATTTCCACAGCTCGATCACTTTGGTCCACGGCCGGGCGGGACGTATGCGGGTGTGTTTCCGTTTCCAAAAGGAGATAAGCCGAAGTGGCCGCGCCGGGGCGAG
This sequence comes from uncultured Acidobacteriota bacterium, assembly GCA_963787175.1. Classification (GTDB taxonomy): domain Bacteria; phylum Acidobacteriota; class Vicinamibacteria; order Vicinamibacterales; family 2-12-FULL-66-21; genus CAVSUB01. The sequence continues at coordinate 388,082 of CAWBCA010000021.1, read as the reverse complement.
CGCGGGCATTTGCCTATCTTAAACCTCACGACCTTGTCGGCGGGCTGGTGCAAGAGCTGACGCGCCGGCAAGTGGCCACGCTGCTCTATACCGGCAGCGACGACCGCGAGGTGTTGGCGGAATACTCGACGGATTACGTGTCCGTCTCGCCCCGGCCGTTTGATCTTGCGGCGGCGATGGCGGAAGCGGATTTCGCGATCCTCAACGGAACGCACGCCACGACCGCCGCGGCATTGCTAGCGGGAAAGCCGAGCATTCACTTTCCGCTCGTCTTGGACCAATGGATGGTTGCGCATCGCGTCCGTGAACTCGGCGCGGTCTGGATTGTCCCCGCCAACCGCCCGCAATCGCTGGGTGAAATCCTGGAGCGGGCCGTTGCATTGGAAGCAGCGGAGAGAGCGCGAGAGTTTGCGGACAAACACGCAGGGTTCGACGCGAATCAAGCATTGAGCGAGGCGTCCAGTGTGATCGAGGCGGCGATAGCTGTTTAGCAATTGTGAGACTGAGCAACCGTGTTTTGCCTAGACGCCGGCAACGATGCCCTGACGGGCAATACGCCCAATTGAGGACCGCCGGCGTATGCCAATACCGCCAGTTATTCGCCGCGTCAGTCTGTACAAGTTATTGCGCAGCGGCGGGACTTTTTCGGTAGACGAGTTGGCCTCGCACCATGGCGTAAGCGCGGCACACGATTGTGCGCGACATTATGGCGCTGCATCAAGCAGACGACCGTTGCGAGCTGATCGAAACCGGCGGAGTACGAGCGGCGCGGTTAGGCATCTGGTGCGCGGACAGCAATATCGAGCCACAGATGAACTGAGGAAAACTGAAAGGAAAAGAGCGGCTCCATCGGCCCAGCACCGGTGCGCAACAGCCGGCCGGAGCTCCTGGAGCCGCTCTCATGTTTTAGCGTTTTTCAAACGCTTCGCCAGTCAAAAAAGGTCGGCCTGACAGATCGGCTTTGGCGACCGGCAGTTGCGAATACCCGCCCGGCCGATCGATAAACTGGCGCGATGCAGGGGCTTCGGCGCCAGTTTCCTCCATCCCCATCGCCGTGGCTCGGCGAGACACCTCATGGGATTCTCGCGAGGGTGCGCGATACGCTCCGCGCGCTTTTTCCAACTCTTGCTTGCAGATTCGCCGCCCGGCCCGTACATTCGCTCTGGGGAATGACCACCTGCGCTTGCGCCGGGTGAGGATGAAACTCAACGGGGGTGAACCGTGGAATCATTTGCGCTTTTCGCACAGGAATCGGCCGGCGTGGACCTGGGCTTGCGCGTGCCATTGTCAGCGATGATGTTCCTGGAGTTCGCCATCTGGGCGCTTGGTTTGTCGTCCTCGGTAACTACTTAAATGCCCTAAGGATTCTCGCGAAAGCAAATTGCGCGGGTCTACGCGACGATTCCGATCGGGGCCATCATCTCGCCGATGTTCATTGGGACTATCGCCGACCAGTATTTCAATTCCGAGCATGTGATGGCTGTCTCACATCTGGTGGGCGGTTGCTTGCTCATCTGGTTGTGCAAATCCGTACGCCCATGGCATTCTTTTGGGTTGCGCTGTTGTATGCGATCGTCTATGCACCGACGCTTTCACTGGTCAACGCCGTGGTCTTCAAGAATGTACCGGACACCAACGAGTTCCCGGAGCTTCGTGTGCTCGGAACGATTGGTTGGATTGTGGCCGGCATGTCGTTGCGATTATTCATACGACCCGGCGAACCGGTGAACAACCGGCCGATCTTGCTGGCGGCCGTTTTGTCACTGGTCCTTGGGGCAGTGTCGTTCTTGTTGCCCAACACGCCGCCGACGGCGGCGGGCGGCGAGATTCCGTTTTTGAAGGCGTTAGAAATGTTTACAGATCCGCAGGCCGCGATCTTTTTCGTGGGGCGCTGATCGTAGCAATGGCGATGGCGATCTATTTTGCGTTTGCCGTGCTGTATCTGGAGCAGGGGGCCGAAAGTAAAACCGGAGAACATCGGCCCCGTCATGACGATTGGCCAATGGGTGGAGATATTCTTTCTTTTCACGCTGAGCTGGTTTATCCGCGAATGGGGCATGAAGTGGGTGTTGGTGATAGGAATGGCCGCCTGGGCGACGCGGTTTGCAATCTTCTGCGCGGCCGCCCTTCCCACTTATTGCCGTAGCCGTGGGGCTGCACGGGATTTGCTTTGATTTCTTTTTCGCGGCCGGAATGATGCATACCGAAAACATCGCCCCGAAGGGCATTACCGCTAGCGCCGTCGTTGTACGGCGTGCTGGTTTACGGCCTGGGAATGTGGCTTGGCTCCGAGGCCGCCGGCTGGTTGAACCACTCGTTAACGCGAGAAACGGTCGATCCGAAAACAGGCGCCATGCGCGAGTGACCGACTGGAGCAAGTTCTGGCTCGTGTCGTGCATTGGCGTCGTAATTCCGTTGATCGTGTTTCTCGTGTTTTGGAACCGCCGCTGCCACCAACGCCGCCGGCAGCTTGAGGTGATTTGCCGTGCGTTTGTCATCGCTGGTTTAATGTTGTCGCTAATTGTGAGCGGGGCGTACGCGGAGATCCGGCCTGCGCTCGATCCGGTTCAACCGTACCGCGCACGGCGGGAGAACCCGGTGACCTATCAGGTCGATCTCTCGGCGGTCGTTACGCCACCGTACAAGTGCAAGAGCTCTGAAGGTCTGGATGCCGGTGCCGCAATCCGACACTGGGCAAGAGGTATCCGGCTCGGAAATCACAACATTCCCGATGGATGTGAAGCCGCAAATGGGGACCGAGAAGGAATTCGGCAACAAGTTTGCCTTCGTCGAGTTCAAGGACCCTCAGGGGGCGAGATTGTCCGGCATCGCTTTACCGTGAAAGTGTGGGAGATGCACTGGGACCTCGATCCGGCGAAAGTCGTGGCGGTCGCGCACTGGCCGAAGACCTTCGATCGCTACCGCCGCGGGGAATCGCAGGCGCTGGTCGTCGATGATCGCCTCAAGTCGGTGCTGAAGGAGATCGTTCCGCGGCCGAGCAATCCGCTGACCGACATGACGCAAGTAATGACCTGGGTGAACGCCAACTTCACGTACGACCACGTCGATGCATCGCTGCAGGCCAGTCGCCTTGCACGCCCTCGACAAACGACGCGGGCATTGCAGCGACTATCACGGCTTTTGCGCCTCGCTAGGCAGGGCAATGGGCAACCCGACGCGCGTTACCTACGGCATCAACCCGTTTCCCAAGAGTTCACCCTCCCACTGCAAGCTGGAAGCGTATCTGCCGCCGTTCGGCTGGGTGAGCTTTGACGTCTCGGAGACGCAGAAGCTCATTGACGCCATCAAGAAGGATCGGTCGCTTGCAGACGAAAAGAAATCTGACCTGGCCGGGCGAGGCCAACAGCGGTTGTTGTCCGGCTTTCGCGACAACACGTGGTTTTGGCAAACCCGCGGAACCGACTATGAGCTATCGCCGCCGGCGGCCAAGCGGGCGGCCGTGGTGCGGACGATCTACGCCGAAGCCGACGGGGAACGCGCTCGCGGAGCCAGACCCGGCGAACAAAGAGCAAAAGCAGTTCTCGTGGATGACGGTCCACAAATATGTGGCCGACCGCAAGGTGAGCAACCCGTTTGCCGACTGGCGGACGTTGGAATAAACGCGGAAGCCGGTAGATCGGATCGCAATCGGCGCTATCCCGCAAAGCCATTCGTCGCCCATCCTCGCGGACGCGTCGGGCTTCCACCGCAAGAGCCGGGGGCTTTCTGGGGAAATCGCCGGGGGGCGAAATCTTGCCGATTCTGCAGGTTGTAACTTGCAGTTCGCCTCCGTTCTGTTTATCGTCGATGGGGTATCGCGCAGGGTTAGGTAGAGCCTAACCGCGTCTGGCTTCGAGGTTTTTTGCACGCGCGAGGGGTCGCAGGGGCGACCGGCCTGGCGTGTTGCAAGCACCTCGAGTGCGAGGGGCATCCCTTCCGGAACTTTTGGGCCGGTTCCGTAGATATGCGAGGCAAAGGTATGGAGAAGAGGACGCTATATACCGGTCCTGCTTTACTGCGCGATAAACCCGATTAATCTAGAAAAGTCTAGCTAGCTTGCACGGTCGCTCTTTGCGCCGGGGATCGCATTGCGCGGGAACGGGCCGGCCGGCTGGCAACGGAATTGATTTCTGACCCAACTGTGCGCAGGTGAAGCGCGATTGGAAGGAGAAGTTATACATGGGGATTTGGCATCGTGGTTCTTCGGCGGCGCCGGAGAAAGCCACACACAGGCAACGCCGCAAGGCTCGCCGAAAGGCGGCGCTCAAGCAGCCGCTTCGCCGAGCAGAGATCGAGCGGTTTGAGCCGCGCAACCTGTTCGCGGTTGCGCCGCAGTTGATCACGGTGATTCCCAACGCCGGCGATTTTCTGAGCCTGATCGGGACCAGACCATGCGACCAGGAGTTTCGCGAGTTCACGCTGCGCTTCGACGAGGGCAGCGCATCGGACGCGCTTTCCGCCCAAAACGGCGGCATCAAGGTCTTTCGCAGCGGCGACGGCGTTTTCGGTAACGGCAACGACATCGACGTTACGCCGCTGGTTTCCACGAAGAAGGGCTTTATCGGCATCGGCGATCGGCCCAACGAAGTCGTGGTGCCGCTTTTCGGACCATCTGCCCGACGATCTGTACCAAATCCGCGTGGCTGGCGGAGCGCCAGCGCCTGCGCAACGTCGAGAACCTGCCGTTCAACAACGGCGTCGATCGCACCGTCCGATTCGAGCTCGACCTCGGACCGCAAATCACCGCGGTGGTGCCGCAGCCGATCCGCCGCACGGCGGGGATGCTTACGCAAGCACGCAACGAGATCGAGGTCTATTTCAACAACGACGACCTCAATCCGGCTGCGGCGACGAATCCCCAGTTCTATCAATTGATCCGCACATGGCGCACGGCGGATAGCCTCGACGACGGCGCCAGCTTCAGTCCCGAAGCGTCTCCTACGATCCGATTTTGGACCGTGCGCAGCCGATTTTCGCCTCGGACATTTCGGGGCTGGACTCGACGGAGAGCGTCGTACCGATTGCGGATCGGTAATCGATTCAGCCAACCCTTGTGCGCCGTTTCGGTGGACCGGTCGCGGGTTGGCCAACGATGTGGCCGACACCTTCGCCACGGCGCTGGATGTCAACGTGGCAGTGCTGCTTCGCTCCGCGATCGGACGATTATCGTGAGCACCGCCATCGACCCGCTTGCGTACGGCTTGGATCTCCCCGGCGGACTCGATGAGCCGGGGCATCGTGATCTTCCCGCCACGGTGAACGCACCGCACGTATTTGGCAGAGACTTGGCCAACGGCGTCGAGGAGTTCTTCTACAACTTCCGCGACGACTACGGTCTCGATCCGTTTGGCAACCCGCTTCACAACCTGATTACCGAATCACAGAAGCAGCGCGCGCGCGTGAAGTCTTCGAGTATTACAGCCGGTATCTGGGCGTGCAGTTCATCGAAACGCCCAATCTCGGCTTGATCATCGCCACGGGCGACCTGAGGGTTCTCGATCCTAATGTACCGACTGGTCCGGGCGGCGTGATCGGATTGGCCGGCGGCGGCATCGCGATCATGGACAACGCCGAAGACTGGGGAGCGGGCGAACCCGGCGGCGGCTGGTTCACTACCGCGATGCACGAGGTCGGGCACCTTTTGGGCCTGGGCCATACGTACGACCTGCCGCTGTTGACCATCATGGGCGACGACGCCTCGCAAGGCGGCGGCCAGGACCCGTCCTATCCGGGTGACAACGATGTGGTTCACGGCCGGCATGTGCACCGGCCCGAAAGCATCGACATCGACTTGTACAGGTTCCGTTTGGATCAGGCTGGCGTATTCAGCGCCGAGACCGTCGCCGAGCGCTTGGGGAACTCGAGCCGGTTAGACAGCGTCGTCTGGGTCTTCAACTCCAGTAACCAGCTCATCGCGCGCAACGACGATTACTTCAGCGAAGACTCGTTCGTCGAGCTCGAGCTGCAACCGGGCGATTACTACGTCGCGGTCACCAGCACGGGCATGTCGGAGATCGACCCGCGGATTACCCAGAGCGGCTTTGGCGGCACGAGCCAAGGGGCCTACGAGCTGCGGCTGAACTTTAAAGCCAGTGCGGAGCGAAATCCGACCGCGGCTTCCGGTCTGGTGGATTTGGATGGACAGCCGACGCTATTGGACGGTGACACCGACGGCAAGCCGGGGGGCGAATACAATTTCTGGTTCGCGTCGGCGCCGGTGGCCAATACGCTGATCGTCGATAAGTCGGCGATTAACGGCGGGGCCGGCACTCTGGCCAGCCCCATCAACAACATCGCGACCGCCTTCGCGGCGGCCACCGCGCGAACACCGACGGCAACTCGACCAACGACGTGCGGATCGTCCGCGTCGTCGGCAATGGCGGCGCCGATGGCAACGCCGCCACGTTGGCCGATAATCTGGCGTACGAAATCGGCTTTAACAACTTTGGGCAAGCGCTCTCGGACGGGGCCGAGATGCAAGTCCCCAAGGGCGTAACCGCGATGATCGATGCCGGCGCGATCTTCAAGCTGCGCCGAGCCAATATCGACGTGGGGAGCAAATCGCAGGGAGTGGATCGCAGCGAAGGGCATTTGCAGGTCTTGGGCACGAACACGCAGAGTGTTTTCTTCACCTCGTACCACAACGAAACGCTGGGCCGCGACACGTTTGCGCTGCCCACCACTGCGGCCGCGGGCGACTGGGGCGGCATCGTGTTCCGCAACGAGCTGGATTACGATTCGAGGCGGATGGTGCTGGAGAATGAAGGCATCTTCATCAACTACGTCAACCACGCCACGCTGTCGTTCGGCGGCGGTGACGTGGTGGTGGCGGGGACTCCGGCCGCGTTCAGCCCGATCCAACTCAACGAAGCGCGTCCGGCCGTGAGCTTCAACACCATCACCACTAGGCCGGCGCGGGGATGGCGGCCGACCCAAATAGCTTCAAGGACGATTTGTTCAGCGAAGTCGGACGAGAGTACGTACAAGGGACGGTCACTATTTCCGCGGGGCTGGCGACGTTGACGGGGGGCGTGTGGCCGACCTGGTCCGGACAGGGCAGGTTGACGCTGCTGCCGCCGATTGGGCCGGCGATCTCGTCAAATGTGGTGCGCGTGAGCGACACGATGTTGCAGTTGTTGAGTCCCGTTGCGGACCGTGCGACCCCGACGGCGTTTGTGCTGTCGGCCGCGCGACTTCTCGGCCGACTATCGCCGAATCGGCCCGGAGATTTACTTCAACACGCTGCGCGACAACTCGGTCAACGGACTGTTCATCAAGATCGACTCGATGGCAGGCCAGATCGTCGATAAGCTGGAAGTGGCGTGCGGCTCAACGACACCGACATCGTCCATGTTCTCTCGGAGAACCTGCTGATTCAGGGCACGCCGGGCGGGCCGGAGCAGACCATTTTCACGCTCAACCGCAGCCAGGCACGTCAAGATGGCCGGCTGGCCATCGATCCGGGCATCGTGTTGAAGGTGGATCGGGCGCGGATCGAGACCGAAATCGGCGCTCAGTTTATCGCCGAGGGGCTAGCGAATAACCGAGTGGTGTTCACGTCACTGTTGGACGACCGCTTTGGCGCATCGGGCACGTTCGACACCGCGGGCAAGGACCAGCCGCCGTTCTCGCAAGGGAGCGTCAGCGCACTCAACGGCGTGGTGACGCTGGTGGGCGGCATCTGGCCGGCATGGGCGGCCGGGGCCACGTTGACCGTCAACAACATTCAATACACGGTCGCTTCGCGCGATTCGGATACGCAGATCACGCTGACTCGCCTCAATGTGACCTTCGGCGCGTCGCCGTTTGTGCTCACCAAGATCATCTTGCCGGTGGCGGGCGACTGGGGCGGGCTGTCGTTCGGGCCGGTTTCACAAGCCAGCATCGATCACTCGCTGATTACCTTCGCGGGCGGCATTACGCGCGTCGAGGGTGGTTTTGCCAGCTACAACGCGGTCGAAATCCAGCAAGCCGACGTGCGGTTGGCGAACAGCGTGCTGGAGAACAACGACAACGGGCGCGCGTCGGGGCGCGGCCTGGGACGCTTCAATAACGACTCGGCGGTGATCTACGTCCGCGCCGCGCAGCCGGTCATCGTCACAACACCATTCGCGACAATGCTCCCGGCGATCAAACCGCGGCCATCTCGATCAACGTCAACGCGCTCAATAGCGAACTGGTCCACGACATGGGCCGCAGCACGGGCACGTTGAACCGCAACGGCGATTTCTTGGGCAACCAGGGTCCGGTGGTGCGCAACAATCGCACCGGCGGCAACGGCGTGAACGGCATGGTCGTACGCGGCTCGACCCTGACCACGCAGTCCGTCTGGGACGACACCGACATCGTTCACGTCCTCAACAGCGAAGTTGTCGTGCAGAACCACCACACGTACAGCGGCCTGCGGCTCGAGAGCAGTCCGACCGAGAGCCTGGTGGTCAAGCTGTTCGGCACCGCGGCCGGCTTTACGGCCGCCGGCGTGCCGATCGATATCGACGATCGCATCGGCGGCACGGTGCAAGTGATTGGCACGCCGGGTCATCCGGTTGTGCTGACTTCGTCGCTGGATAGCACAGTCGGCGCGGCTTTGACCCGGATGGCTTGCAGCAGACCGAAACCATCTCCGGCGCCAGCGCGCCTCTTTCGACTGCCAGCCAATTGGACATCCAGTTTCGCATGAGCCAGCAGAATCTGGCCAATGCTGCGTTTGTCTCTGCGTTGAATCTGGCGGCGGCGGCGTGGGAAGCGGTGTTGGACGATCCGATTACGGTTGTGCTGGATGTCACATTCAACGCATTGACGGGACCTGTCGGGCAGGTCCTGCCAGTGTTCGAGACACGTCCGTACGACACCGTCCGGCAGCTCATCATCGACGACGCGGGGCCCAACGAAGCGATCGTTGACCAGCTTCCCACGTTTGCTCAATTGCAGACAGTGCTACCGGATCAGACCTACACCGTCTCTCCGTCGATGGACATCACGCGAGCCAACCTGCTCGCATTGGGTGTGCCGGCCAATCAGCTTTCCACGCGGCCTTCGCAGTTCGATCCGTTGACGCCCACGGACGGTATTTTCGAGCTAGATAGCAACACGACGTTCGATTTCGATCCGAGCGACGGTATAACTGCTGGTTCTACTGACTTGGTGGCTGTCGCAATCCACGAGATCGGGCATGCGCTGGGTTTCACCAGTTCCATAGTTTCGATTGAAGCTGGCAACAGGAATGTCAATCTTCGACCCCTCGACATGTTCCGGCTCGAGCCGGGAAACGGCGCGACCGATTTCACGAACAGCCCGCGCGTTCTCAACCCGGCTGCGCCGGATCATGTGTTCTACGACGGCGGCATTTTTTCCCGGGCCGGCATCACGGTTGCGCCAAGGACCGTCGGCGATGTCCCGCTGTCGCGAGGGACGAGTTCAGATGGTTTCACGGCCAGCCACTGGAAGGACGAGTCACTGCTTCCCGCCGGATCCCAACAGATCGGCGTCATGGATCCGTCGATTATTGACGGACTGCGCACCCAAATAACACTCACCGACAGCCGTGCGTTTGACCTCATCGGTTGGAACTCGGTCAGCCGCGGAACGCCCGCTGATTGGCGCAGCATCAAGCTGGAGCGATACAGCAACGACCGCAACGTCGAGACCGTCACCGAGAGCGAAACGCTGGAGCAGAACAGCACGCCGGAAACGGCCCAGCCGTTGGGACAACTCGCCCGCAAGGAAGGTTTCGACCCGCTGAATCAGCAGCTTGGCGGCGCCGACGATAACGTTCGGCTCGGATTTGAAGTCCACGGCGAGCTTTCCACCACCGGCGACGCAGACGTGTATGCGTTCACCGGCATCGCCGGCAGCGAAGTGTGGATCGACATTGATCGGACGACGCACGCACTCGACTCGATCGTCGAATTGATCGACGCCTCGGGGCAGGTCGTCGTACGGTCAAACGACTCGTTCGCCGAGCACCGGGACCAGGTCCCGCTGTTCACGCAGAATTCGACGGTCCGCGCCTACACGATGCAGCGGGAGATATTCTCGCCAGGCGGCTCGTATGCCGACAACCCGCTCGACACCGCCGGCGATTTGTACACGACCAACCCGCGCGACGCCGGCTTCCGCTTGATCCTGCCCGGTCCGCTCAATACGGCGCAGAAATATTACGTCCGCATCCGCAGCAACAGTCCGAACCTCGACAACGTACAAGGGGGCCAGACGCGCGGCGCGTATCAGCTCCAGGTGCGCGTGCGCGAGCTGGATGAGATTCCAGGATCGACCGTACGGCATGCCAACATTCGCTATGCCAGCAACGGCATCGAGGTGATCGGCTCGCCGGGGCATTCGCCTCTATTGGGCGAATCGGGCGAATCGACGGCCAACAACGACTTGCAGCCGAATGCCCAAGACCTGGGGAACCTGCTGCGACAAGAGCGGGCGCATGAGTGTGTCGGCCGACCTGAGCGAGTGGGAGGACGTGGACTGGTACCGAGTGGTGGTCGATTGGTCGAATATCCAGAATATCGCTCCCAACTCGGCGCCGCCGCCGACAAAACGGCGTCATTGATCTTCGACATGGACTACGCCGAGGGCGCAGGCCGGCCCGATACGAACCTTGCGATTTTCGATGAGCAAGGGCGGCTGATGTATCTCGCGCAGTCCTCGCATGTTTCGGACGATCAAGTCGCGCCAAATACCGGCGGCGGCATGAACGATCTGAGCCGCGGGTCGTTCGGCGAGTTCGATCCGTTCCTGGGCCCCATACATTTGCCGGCCAATACCAACGAGACCTATTATGTGGCTGTCTCTTCGCACGAGCGATTGGCGGATGAGTTGTTCCAGCCCTACGTGCGCAGTCGAGCCGATTTCGCACATTCGCCGCGTCGTGGACGACCGCGTCGGCAGCTCGTGGGTGCCCTCGGTTGTTCCGGGCGAGATACCGCCCTATGTCCCCGGAATGCTCTTCGATCCGCTGGACCTCAACGCGCACGCCGATCCTTGGCAACTCAACGACGTGACGCTGTACGTTATGGCCGGCACGCAATTGGTTACGGTCGATCCGCTCACAGGCGTACTTGATAGCTTTGTTGGGCTTACACCACCTCATCCAACCGCCGGGCGATTCACCTATGGCGACCTGGCGATGCGCCTGAATGGCCAGTTGTACGCGTTCAATCGCACTCCAGACGAAGATGAGGACGGCGATTACCACGAGTTCGATTGGCGCGGACCCGCTTTTGGCACCGACCCATTGGTCGTGCCGGTCACGGATGCCGGCGACCACGGCATCACGGCACAGACCGGCAACCCACCCGCGGGAAACAATGTGCCGGTGAACATTGAGGCCATGGCCTTCCAAGGCATCGGCGTGGGCTCGGTGCTGTGGGGCGTGGGTATCGTCGATCCCGCGGAGCCTGATTTCAATTATTTGTGGAGGTTCAATCAGGTCGATGGTGACGCACTAGACAACAATAACGGCGCAACCGTGCCGTCGGACCCGGCGCCTGTTGGCGTGGTTGATCCAGGCAACCCGCCGATGACGGAGCCGTTCGTCGAGGCGATGGACACTGGCGCCGGCGGCGGCCCTGGCGGCATCATCACCGGCATGGCGATCGTGAACGGCACGATGTATTTCGTCAGCGAGAACGGCGGCTTCTACTCGCGCCAGGGCAACACCTTCGACTTTGTCACGTTAGTGAACGACGCCGCCGGCAATCCGATTTCGTTCAGCGGATTGACGCTAGCCCCACAGCGCGTCGAAAGCGGCGACTACGCCGATTTGATGTTTGCCACCGACGTGGACGGGAACCTGTACGCTCTGGACGAAATGGGCGTGCTACAGGCAATTTTTTCCGACAGCGCAACCAGCGTGCAAATTCCTGGTTTGGCTGACGTGCGCGGGTTGGCGTTTTCGACGCTTGACTACAACCTGTGGCACGTCACCTCGTTACGCCAAGGCGACGCCGGCCACGGGCTGGATCCCACGCCCGATCGCGTGCGGACGCGGCGGGTCAATGGCGGACAGAGCTTTTACTTCGGCATCGAGCGCGACGGCGGCCAGCCGGGGGCCGGGGCCTATGACCCGAATTTTGTCAACGGATTTGGTCCGGATTACCGCACGTATGACTTGCCGGGCGGTGCCGCACGGCTCGCTGACGACGAACACGTTCAGCCTGGCGGGCTACAACTTCGGCGACAGCCCGACGTTGTACTTCAACTACTTCATCAGCCACGACACGATCGTCGATAGCTTCCGCGTGTTCGTATCGAACGACGGCGCAGGATTGGACATTCCTTGCCCAGACGCCGCTGCCGCCGTCGCCGCCGTTCCCGATCGACGACAACACGTTCGCCGAGAACCTTTCCAACGTCAACGATTGGCGTCAGGCGCAGGCTCGACCTGAGTCCCTTCTTCGGCCAGGACAATTTGCGGCTGCGGTTCGAATTCAGCACGGAAGGGGGCCGAAGGCGAGCTTGACCCCGACGTGGGCGAACCGCTGAGCGCCTTGCCGGGCAGCGAACTGGCGGACGGCGACTTTTTCATGATCGACACCACGTTCTTCGAATTCGACATGGGCTTTAGCCTGAACGTGCCGCACGGAGCGGGTACGTTGATTCAGGACGGCGAAACATTCACGCTCGATGACGGGACCGCGCAGGTCACGTACGAATTTGACCGGGACGGCGCGGTGGCGGTCGGCAACAACCCGATCCCTATCGCGAGCACCGACACAGCCGATGTGATCATCCAGGCCATCGAAGCCGCGATTACTGCCAATGGACCCCCAGGCATCACACCGCACATATTTCGCAACCGCATCCACCTCGAAGGCGCGACCGATGTCACGCAAAGCGCGAATCCCGCGGTGGTGCTGGAAGGCGATGCCCCGGGCACGGTCAGTTTGGGAGCAGTGCCAATCGTCATTCATGCGGGCATGACCAGGCTGGAGGTGGCCACAGAGATGGCGCTGGCGATCGACGCGGAGTTCGCCGCCCAGGCCGGCAACACGGACGACCCCAACTTTTTGACTTCGGTCAAACTGATCAAGATACGGTCCAGGTTATCGGGCACGCGGTGACATTCCCCGGCCCGCTAGTTTCGGATCCGTTGTTCGCCGGACTTCACGGGCGATCCCGATCCGGACCCGAACAACATCAACGAAGACGCCAAGGGAAATGCCTTCGAGGGAGTTTACCTCGACGACTTCATGATCGGCTTCGCCGAGCGCGGCGAAATGGTGATCAACGCCCAGCCGAACACCGTCTACGACTTGCCGGACGAAATCGAGTTAGGACGCGTGTTGCACGGGGCTTATCAACTCGAGATGCGTCGCGGCACGCACTTTGGTGTTGAGTTGAATACGGCGCCGCCGGGACTGCAGTTGCTTCGCTCATTTGACACCAACCATCGCTTTGGTGAAAGCTTGACCGTGATTGCGCCCGATCCCGCGTAATTCAACCTGGCGCGACGTTCACAATCTTTGACGGCGTGAACCGAGTCACCTTCGAGTTCGATTTGACCGGTCAAGGCGTGGCGCCGGGCAACCGCCGCGTGTTGATCAACAACGCGGTGACGTCCGCTGACGTGGCGGCCGCAATGCGCACTGCGATCAACGCGGTCAGCGCGCCCGGGGCGAACCAGCAAGATGCATTGGTAACGGTGGCCGATACACCGCTTGCGACATTCGAACTCTTCGCAGAGTTCCACAGTAGCTTTGTGATCCTGCACCGCATCGCGAACTTTGACACGGACCCCTTGCTGAGCGGGATTCTCGAAGACACGACCGACATTGGGGCCGCTCCCGGCACGGTCAACGCGGGCAGCGCGCCGGAGGAGGAATTCGGCGACAAGAATATTCATCGCGACCAGGGTCAACTGATTATCCACGGCAACTCGATCACGAACGCCTTCAATTACGGCATTCTGGTCGATGCTCCTCCGCGGGATCCGGGGACCAACCTGCCGCATCCGGGCGCCGTTCGCAATCTGCAGGACTTCAATAGCCTGCGGCTGGCTCCCGGCGTGACGATCACCAACAACTTGATCGCCAACAACTTCGCGGGCGGGATTTTCTTCAGCGGCGACACCGGCGCCGATCCGCTGGCGGCCGTCCCCTTTGGACGCATCATTAACAACACGATCTTCGGCGGCCTATTGGCAAGCGGCATCGGCATCCAAGTCACGGATAACGCCGCTCCGACGTTGCTCAACAATGTCGTGGCGAACATGCTGACGGGCATTTCCGTCGATGGCACATTGGGCGCACGATCATCGGCGGCACAGCCTATCACCGCAACAAGACCAATACCGTTGGAATCGGCGTCGGCACGTTCCCCATGCTGATTGGCCAGGGAACGGAGATCTTTGTCGATGCGGCCAACGGCAACTTCATCCCGCGGGCCGGTTCGCCGATCATCGACAGCTCGATCGACAGCCTGCAGGATCGACCGGAGCTGACGGTGCCTCACCGCTCCCTTGGGTTTCTCGCCCGCCCCGATTCTTGCTCCCGAGCGCGATCAGCTCGGTCAGTTGCGAGTGAACGATCCCGCCGTGGCCTCGCCCCCAGGCTTGGGCGGCGACGTGTTCAAGGACCGCGGCGCGTGGAGCGCGCCGATTTCTCGGGACCGACCGCGGCGCTCATCCACCCGGTAAGCAAGATCCAGCTCGATCCGAGCACGACGACGCTACCGGTGCTGGAGACGGACCGCGTGCTGGAGTTTGCGGTCCAATTGATCGACGGCGTTTTTCCGGCCGACCCCGCGTTCGGCTCGGGGATCGACGATCGGACCATCGTGGAAGAGTTCGTCACAATCGACCAGGTCTTAAACGTCAAGCTACCGCGACAATCCGGTGTCGGTGTTTCGCAACGGAGTGTTGCTCACCGAGAACCTGCACTATGTGCTGGTCTACGATTCAACCAACGACGTGATCCACTTGCGGCCGACGCAGGGTGTCTGGGAATCGGGTCACAGCTACCTGATCCGCCTCGACAATTCGCCCATCACCGGCATCCGCGACCTGGCCGGCAACACGCTGAAGGCCAACAACCTGCAAGGCAGGACCGAGTTCACGATCACGATCGACCCGGTCGATTTCGGCGATGCCCCTGTGCCGTATCCAACTTTGTTCAACGAAAACGGCGCGTTCACCGCATCGTAGCCGGCGTTCACCTCGGCGCTTCCGTTACTGCTGAAACCAACGGTCAGCCGAGCCAGGGCGCCCTTTCCGACCTGGGGGATGACGGCGTGCAGATTTCGGGCGGTTTGGTCGTGGGCGAATCGCGGCAGATCACCGTCACCGCCTCGAGCGCCGGCCGGCTCGACGCCTGGATCGACTTCAACCGCGACGGCGACTGGAGCGACGCGGGCGAGCAAGTTTTCGCGAGCCAATCGCTTATCGCGGGCTGCGAATGCTCAACGTCGCCATACCCGCCAATGCGGCGTTCGGCGAATCGTACGCCCGCTTCCGCTTTAGCACTGCGGGCGGACTGGCGCCGACCGGCGAGGCGATGGACGGCGAAGTGGAAGACTACCGCATCGATATTCAAGCGGTCGTCAGCTACACGCTTCAACTCAATTACACGAACGGGCGGGAGCTGTATCGCGATCTATTGAACCGGTACTTCGTCGCGCCCGGCTTGGAGTTTATCGCGGAGGTATACGTCGACGACAACCGCACGGTGAACGCATCGGGCGTCCGGCAGGCGTTTGCCGACCTGGTGTACGACAACGATCTGATCGATTTTCGATCCGGCGACCCTCGAGTTTGGACCGACATTCACCTCGGGCCGCACGGGCACGGTGGACGAACCAAATCAGGCGGTGGAAGAAGCTGGCGGCATCGCGCCGATCCAGCCGGCCACCGCCGACCGGCAACTGCTGTTCCGCGTGCGCGGCACGGTGAAGATCACCGCGCCGCCGGAGCAGACGTTTGCGATGTTGCTGAACCAGGCCGACGTATCGCCGGCACACGACACGCTGTTGTTCAATAACTCGCAGCCGATCCAGGCCTCGTATGAAGTCGAACCCATCGTGGTCAAGGCCAGTGCATGGCAAAACCTGCGCAACCGCTTTGATGTGACCGCCAATGGCGTCATCACCGGGCTCGACGCCGTGACCATCATCAACCGACTGAACCTGCAGGGGCCGGCGATCTTGCCGTTGCCGGGCGGAACCGTTCCCACCGACGACCCCATGGTCCCCTTGTATCCGGCGCCGTTCTATGACGTGAACGGGGATGGCCGCGTGACCGCGGCTGATGCCTTGTTGGTCATCGCCGAGCTCAATGCGGGGCGCGGCGGTGTCGTGCAAGCCGCCAGCGACGACTCGAGCTCGATCGTCGCACCACCGCCGCTGCGAGCAGCTTCGACCGATGACGGTGTGCCTCTGGCTTCCAGCCTCGACGTCACGCCGGTCGCGATTAGCGTAGCGAGCACAGGTTCGACGGCGGTGGCGCCGTCGTTCGTCGCGGCTCAGGCGGCCTCGGAAAAGGTCGCGCAAGCCACGTCTGCGGCGGTGACAAGCGCGATCGTCGATCTCTTCGCCGGCGAAGACGACGACGCTCCGAGCGTGACGGCGAATGGTTCGCCGCCTGCCGCGGCGCCCGTTGCCGAATTGTTCGGCAGCGATGATCGCTGGTACGCACCGGCCAGCGCGACGGACGATCCGACGACGATCGCCCTGGCGAGCGGTTGCGTCGATGAGCTGGATGATGCACTTGAGGCCGTGGGGCTGGCGCGAATCGCAGGAGAAAGAAATTGCCCGTGTAATCCGTTTTCCCATCGTTCCCGTGCTCGGCGGGAATGAAGGGAGATCGCGGGTGAGAAAATAGCCGTTCGTCATTCGACATTCGTCATTCGTCATTTTGTGACACCACCACTTCTTTGAGTCGCATCCATGTCTATTCTTTCAACTCGACGAACAACAGGGCGATCGCTCAAGGCGCGCCGGTCGCGACAATCGCTCTTTCACAGGCAGACTTGTATCGAGCGGCTCGAAGACCGCACGCTGTTGGCCTCGGACTTCGGCTCGTTGCCCGATTTCCGCAATCCGCTGCGGCAATTCGACGTCAACAACGACGGCCGCACGACCGCGCTCGACGCGATGTTTATCATTAACGACTTGAACCGCAACGGCCCCCGGGTCTTAAGCGCGACGAGCGAAATCGCGAGCATCGGCGGCATTGGACCGTCCCTGACGGCGCCGGTGCGACAACGCGCTTTGTCGATACCAGCGGCGACGGCCGCGTTACGCCGCTCGATGCCATGATGGTCATCAATAAGCTGAACGGCGCCGCCGGCGAGCAGGTCCAAATCCGCGTCGAAGTCACCGATCTGAATGGAGTCCCGGTGGATACCCTTTCGCAGGGAGAAGACTTTCAACTACGCGCCTATACCAAGGACCTCCGCTTGCCGGCGGACGACCCGAACCGCGGCGTATTCTCGGTCTACTTCGACGTGAATTACGACACAACGCGCGTCGGGGTCGATCTGGACCCGCGGACCATTACGTATGGCCTGGAATTCCCGAACCAACATCGGCCTGACACTCAATTTACCAACACGGCGGGCCTCTTTGATGATGTGGGGGCCGTCGGCAATGGGAATCCCTACGGAACGCGGGAAGAGCTTGTATTCGTTGTGCCAATGACAGCGACCAGCTCTGGAGAGGCCTTTTTCTCGCTCGACCCCGAGGACAGCGAATTACTTGAAGTCTTGGTGTACTTCGAGGTTGTGCCCGACAACGAGATTCTCTTCATCGGCGACTCCGTCACCATCGGCACCCAGCCGTCGGCCTCGATCGCCGATCTGAGTCTGCCGGAAGGCAATGTGCAGAGTATTGCTCAATTGACGGTTACGCTCTCTAGCCCCGCCATTGTGCCCACGACTATCGCTTATACGACCATGGTCGACACGGGGCCGAACCCCGCCACGGCCGGCACAGATTACGCCACCACAACCGACGTGATCACCTTCCTCGTCGGCGAGACTACCCAAACGATCGACATTCCGATCCTCGGCGATTTGAGCCAAGAGCCCGACGAAACATTCAAGGTCGTCCTCAGCGCCCCGGTGGGAGCGACCATCACCGACAGCGAAGCCATTGTCACAATCGAGAACGACGACGCACCGCCCGTGATCACGATCAGCAATGTGAACGTGGTCGAACCTACCGCCGGCACAACCAATGCCGTTTTCGTCGTCTCGCTGTCCAAGGCTGTCGATCAACCCGTTACGGTTGACTACACGACGGTCAACGGCACGGCGGTCGCGCCGGGTGACTATACAACGACCACCAACACGCTCACTATTCCCGCGGGCCAGGTTAGCGGAACGATCTCTGTTCCGGTGCGGGCCGACGCCGATACCGAGGGCGTGGAAAACTTTACGCTCATGCTCAGCAATCCGGACGGCGGCACATTTCCAGGGGGCGCGGCGAACATCTCGGGCACCGCCACGATCGTCGATCCGACTGCCGCCAAAGTGATCCTGCGCCTCGAATCGCGGAACCCGCAAGGCGAACTGCAATCGGTCTTCCAGCCGGGTGACGAGATTCGCATCCTTGCCTATCTCACCGATGCCACCGGCGGCGATCCCGATACCGAGGACGGCGTTTTCCAGGCGTTCCACGACATGGTGTACGATACGAGCATGGTGGATGTCATCAGCCGCCCCATCACATTTGGACCTGCATACCCCAATCAGCAGTCCGGCGACTTGACGACCGATGGATTGGTCGATGAGATCGGTGCAAGCGGCGGGGCTTACGGCGACTGGGCCCGGAGAAGTGCTGTTTTGGGAGATCGCCTTTACCGCCCAGGACGAAGGCCTGGCCCGCTTCACCACGGACGGGACCGAGTTTCCGAATCAAAACGAAACGATCCTCTTTGATCCGCCTGTGCCCGTCGATCCCAGCGAGATCAGCTTCGGCAGCGTAGACGTCCTGATTGGCGAGGGTCCGAAGCATTTCGATCGCAGCGGCGCAGGTCGCCGAAGGGAACGCCGGGACTACGACGCCTATGGTGTTCGAGGTGACGCTGTCGTCGGCGCACTTGTTGCCGGTTACAGTGACCTACAACACGAGCAACGGTACCGCCATTGCGCCGGGCGACTATCAGGCTGCGACCAATCAAACAATCACCTTCAATCCTGGCGAGACGACAAAAACCATCAGCATCAACGTGGTCGGCGACGACGTGCTCGAATCGGCCGAGACGTTCAGCGTCACGCTCAGCAATCCGATCAACGCCGATATCGATGTCGGACAAGCGATCGGCACTATCCTCGACGACGAAGTGCGGTCGCTGATCATCAACGACCGCGTGATGGTGGAAGGGAGTGCCGGCACTTTCACCGTCATTCTTTCCAGTCCGGCCTCCAGTCCGATCACCGTCAACTTCAGCACGGCGAGCGGCACTGCCACCGAGAACGTCGATTTTGCGCCGAACAGCGGCGTCTTGACGTTCGCCTCCGGTGAGCAAGCAAAGACCATCACCGTCCAGACCATCCCGGACGACGTGCCCGACGACGGCGAAACCTTCACCGTCACGCTATCAAACGCCATTGGCGCGAGCATCGCCGACGGCGTCGGCGTTGGCACGATCTCCGAAGTGGCGCTGGCCGGGCTGTCGGGCTTTGTCTACAACGACATTAATGGAAACGGCCAAAAGACCGCGGGCGAGTCGGGCCTTGCCGGCGTGACGATCGAGCTCATCGGCGTCGCGGCGCTTCCCGGCGGCGGAACTCAGCAAATCCAAACCTTCACGCAGACGGACGCCACGGGCCGCTACATTTTCGAAAATCTGCCCACGGGGTCTACAGCGTTCACGAAATTCAGCCGGCGTTCTTCAACGACGGCGTGGACACTGCGGGTCAAGGCGGCATCGTCACCGCCAACGACTGGATGTTCATCAACTTTACCGAGGGAGGAACCGCCTCCGGGTTCAACTTTGGCGAACGGGGCTTGCGGCCGCAGTTCATGGGCAAGCGGATGTTCTTGGCGTCGAACGTCACCAACGGGTCAACTTTGAACCTGTCCGCTGGCGACGCCTTTTTCGCATTCGATTCCGGCTTCAGCTCCATTAGCGTGCAGGCCCTGTCGAACACGAGTCAGGCTGCGACGATCTCGATTCTAGACAACAACTTGAACGTGCTAGCCACGACTACGGCCTCGCGCCGCGACGCTCGCTTTTGTGGGCACGCCGATGCAGCCCTACTTTTTGCGGATTGGCGGCGGCAGCTCGTCGGTCAACGTCGATTCATTCGTCCTCGGCGGCTATAACGCCAGCGGACAATTGGGCGGCGGCGGATCGGGTAGCATGCAGGCTGCCGGCGAAGACGTGTTCGCCGAGACGGATGACTGGCTGTAGTAACCGGAAGGGAGTCTTCGATTCGAGCCGCCCTTGCTCGCCCGAGGCGATCACGCGCGGCGACGCGGTCGCCACGCGAGCGAGCGTGGCATTGAATAAACTACCGGTGCGCTCGAACTGCACCTCCGCCCATGGCGCTGTCGGATGTAGTTGCTCATCAGGTTTAGGCACGCCGGATCACAGATCAACGTGATGTCCGGCCGATCGGGCAGCTCGCCTGCCAAATCCTGAATGCCAAAGCGGCGCTTCATGTCCGTATGAAATGGACATTGCTGGGGCCAACCGAGTTGCACCATGCGAAGGTCCTTCAGCCAGCTCAGGTTGTCCCAGGGGCTGAGCAGCTCGCACGGAAGACTGGCGCCCCAGCAGACATAGAGCCTGTCCGGTTGGGCAGCTAACGTCGCCAGTTCGCTGTAGAAGGCGGAACTTCGATCCGAGTTACGTTGGCCGCGGTCGAATTGCGCGGCCAAACTGTCGACCGTCGCGAAAACGGCGCAGGTGATGCAACCGGCTTGAACGACGAGCCGCATGGGGATCCACATCTTCCGCTCAGCACCGGCGCGTGGATCAGCATCAGGTGCGACTGATCCGGCCCGGCCCGTGCGCATTCCGGCAGCCACGAATAGCGAGCGCCGCGGGGAACGAGAGGATTGGCAAATAGATTCGCGGCGGCGGCGGCTTGCGCAGCAACGTCGCGGCCGACAATACCAAGCAAATCCACACGCAGGTAAGTAGAAGCGCCGCTAGTCCCGATTTTTTCCGACGCAAGCTCCACGCCATGAGCGGCAGGATCGCCAATAGCGGGACTACTTGCGGGTTTTGCCTTAGTGCGCCGACGAGGTCGTGCAGGCTGTTGTCGGCGGGGCGCGATTCTCGCCACGGATAGGCATCCAGCAGCTCTCGCAGTTTGTCCGCACTGTAAACCGCCGGATCGTCGTAGTACCAAGCTTGAATCATGCCGAAATCGTTAGCGCTCCAACCGACTTGTGAAAAGACGTGGGCCGTCTCCGGCGAGTAATAGACCCAGCCCAGGTCGTTGACGCGGGCCCGCAGCTCGTTGTAGCGGTAGAAATCGCGCCAACGCGGATCGCGGCGGTAATAGACGTCGTTTAATTCCGATAGGCCGACCAGACCGGCGATGATCAATGCGGCCAGCCCGCTGCCAACGAGCAGCAAGCTGCTTATGCCGTCGATAGCTCCAAGTAAGCACACAGCCCGTCGGGATGGCCAGACTCAAGAATAACATGAACACGTGCCAGCGGATCAACGCAGCGATAACCAGGAAGATCGCGCCGGCCACGCCGCAACTCCGCGCTGTGCTAGAGTCGCCATCGACCGTCGCAGGAAAGCGAACCACCCCAACAGCACTCCGCTTTGAACGGCCAAAAAGGCTGTTGTGGTGAATTGCAATGCGCAGAGCAGCGAAAGCCCGACGGTTGCCGCGTACGTCAAGTAAACAAGGAGCCACCGCCAACCTAGCCGCTGTTTGAACAGCATGTAGACCAGCGCCACGTGCGCCGCCGTGTGCACCGCCAGCAAATAGACCCCGTACCACGGGATGCCAGGCGCCGCGGTATATAAGGACTTCAATAGCCAGCCTAAAAGAAAATGCGTGAACACCATGTGCTCGTCGGATTCTTGGCAAGTGCCCTTGCCGGCCACGATCAGGCTCATCATGGGATCGTCGTTGGTGTCGTAGCCGGGGCAAAAGACAACAATCGCCACAAAGAACAGCGCCACAACAACAAAGATGGCCGACAGCAACGGCAATCGGTCGCAGAAGCCCCGCTCGACCGGCGAATCGTCCGATGCGGACTTGCCGCCTGTTGCGGTCGAGGCCGGCGGCGCCGTCGCCGGAAGATGCTCGTTTTTCACTGTGGGGGGTATGTGCATGTGCAAGGAATGATTGGGGCCGGACTATAGCAGGCTGCGGAGGATCCCAAAGAGCATTCGGCGGTAGGTGAACCACGTTCCTCGAACGAGCTCGCACCTTATCGCTGGCGGACCAGGCATGCCCAAAAGTGCCCTTGTTGCGAAGCGAGCGAAAACCCATAATCCCGCCCCTCGTCATGCAAGGCGGCGGCAGCCTTGGTCTAGGCACGTCAGGCAAGCCCGGAGCTCACGGATGAGCGGCAACGGCCAGCGTCAGCAGGCAGGATCATCTCGCGCAGTTGCACGCTGGACGGCATCTGGCATGGCCGCCACCGACCGAGACGGTGTCGCATGACGCGTCGAAGGTCGCGTGGCATTCCGAGATAGCCGAGCGAACGGGTGTGGAGGGAGCTCCGCTCTTGCCCGGTTTGACGGTGATCGTGCCGGTTTTCAACAGCGAGCAGACCATTGGCGATCTCGTCGCCGAGCTAGGCCGAATCTTGCCCACGCTGTGCGAACATTATGAGCTGATCCTGATCAACGATGGCAGCCGCGACAAAAGCTGGCAGGTTATCCGCCGGATCGCCACGGAGCATCCCTGGGTCTGTGCCGTCAATATGATGCGCAACTTCGGCCAACATAACGCGATCCTGTGCGGGCTGGCGCCGCCGCGCTGCGATACGATCGTCACGATGGACGACGACCTCCAGCACCCGCCCGCGGAAATCCCCAAGCTGTTGGCGAAGCTCGACGAAGGCTGGGACGTCGTTTATGGAACGCCGCAAGACCTGCCGCACTCTTGGTGGCGGAACTTCACTTCGTCGTTCACCAAGCTGGCCTTTGCGCTGGCTACCGGCAACCACAACATCAAAGCGATCAACGCGTTTCGGGCCTTCCGCACGCACTTGCGGCAGGCATTTTCCGACTTTCGCAGCCCGCAGTTGCAAATCGACGTGCTGTTGAGCTGGGGGACCTCGCGGTTCACCACCACACCGGTTCGCCAAGAGCCGCGGAAGGTTGGCCGCTCCAACTACACCTTCCTCAAGCTCTTCAACCACACATTGTCGCTGTTGACCGGCTACAGCACGGCGCCATTGCGCCTGGCGAGCCTGGTCGGATTTGCGTTCACGTTTCTCGGTTTCGTGGTGCTTTTGTACGCGGTGGGCCGGGCACTCATCGGCGAGCACGTCGCGGGGTTTCCATTTTTGGCGGCGATCATTTCCATCTTTAGCGGCATCCAATTATTCATCTTGGGGATCATCGGCGAGTATCTTGCCCGGATGTTCAACCGCAGCCTAGAACGTCCGCCATATGTCGTCAGCGAGATCGTCGAAGGGTCTCCGGTGGCCGTTGACCGTGGCGAGTTGGCCGCCGCATAGCTAGGAGCCTTACCGCAGTGCATCAACAGCTCGACCTCGTCCCGTTGCGGCCCTGTCACGCCGAAGCGATGTATCGCTGGATGTGCGATCCGGACGTGCGCGAAAACGTCGGCGTGCGAAGCGATCCGTCGCTTGAGCGCACGCTAGCCTGGATCGAGCAAGCGATGCACGATCCCGCGAACGCGCCCTTCGCCGTCGAGCTTTCGGGTACGCACGTCGGCAACGTGGTCCTCGACCGGATCGACCGGCATCTGGGCACGTGCCGCCTGTCGATCTATTTGGGTGAGCTCTCTACGCGCGGCAAAGGCGTGGGCCGGGCCGCCGTGCAGCGTGCCGTGCAGCACGCGTTTGAAAAGCTCGATCTCAATAAGGTCTGGCTCACCGTTCACGTCCACAACGCGGCGGCGATTGCTGCCTATGTCGCCGCCGGGTTCGCGGTGGAGGGGGTTTTACGAGACGAATTCGTTTTGCACGGCCGGCGATGCGCTGCGTTCTACATGAGCGTTTTGAAGTGCGAGTACGACACTCGGAAGCGGGCTGCCTGATCGGCCAGCTCAAGTCCCCTCACACCCGGCGGAAGCTTTTCAAGCAAGTTGTTCGCGAAATAGCCTTATGAAGTGCGTCATTCTTCAGCCTTCGTACATCCCCTGGCGGGGATACTTTCATCAGATCCAGAAGGCTGATGTATTCATCTTTTACGACGACGTGCAGTACGACAAACACGGCTGGCGAAACCGCAACCTCATCAAGGGGCCGCACGGGCCGCAATGGCTGACGATTCCGGTCGCGTCGAAGGGCGCCGTCTCCAACCACATGCCCATCTCGAAGATGCGCATCATCTGGGACCGCGATTGGACGCGCACGCACTGGGGCACACTCAAGGCCTGCTACGCACGAACGCCGCACTTTCGCCGGTACGCGGATTTTGTCGCGCCGTTCTATCGTCAACGTCCCGAGTTTTTGGCCGATTTCACGATTGAAACGACGATCGCCCTGGCGCGGCTTTTGGGAATTCAGCACACGCGCTTTGTGCGGTCTTCGGAACTCGGCGTCAAGGCCCGCGCACCCAACGATTGATCGAAATCGTCAAACGCGTGGGCGCCGACGCATTACGTGAGCGGACCTTCCGCGCGGGACTATATGGACGAGCCCCTCCTCCGCCAGGCCGGAATCACGCTCGAATACATGCACTACGACTATCCCGAGTATCCGCAGCGTCATCCTCCGTTCGACGGGCGTGTTTCGATCCTGGACTTGTTGTTCATGGTGGGTCCAGAGCGCGCCGCAGCTACATCTGGGCATTCGCCGGTCACCCATTCACAGGCGGCCGCATGACTTGACGCGGCCGTTGGGCGGACCATGCACTTATTTCAAGCAATCACAAATCGGATGCACGCCAACCCGACCTCCGCGGTCGGATTGGGCGTCTTTCGCATCGCGTATGGCAGCGTTCTTTTAGGCGAAGTACTTCAGCTTATCTATTTTCGGCCGCTCGTTTTCAGCGAGATGCCGCATCTTCCGTTGCCCGAAATGCGGTGGGAGTATGTGCTGTGGGCGTGGGCGGCGGCCGTTGTCTGCTTGATACTCGGTTTGCACACGCGCATCGCCTGCGTGGTGAATTACGTGCTAACGCTGGTCACGCTCTCCACATTTCAATACTACGAGTACCACGCCGATCATATCTACATCGGCCTGAACCTGCTTTTGATCTTTACGCCCGTCGAACGGCGGCTGTCGCTCGATGCGCTGCGGCGGCGGATGGAAGCGGGGACACTGCCGGGCGATCCGCCACCGGATACGACGGTGCCGCGATTCCACTATGATTCGCTCTTGTTTGTGGGGTTGGCGCTGGTCTATTTCGACTCCTTCTTTTGGAAGCTCGACCAGGCGCTGTGGAAGGGAGGCCTGGGGGTTTGGCTGCCGATGTCGCTGCCGCACGACACGTGGTTCAATGTCAAACTGCTCAACACGCTCTTGAACCGGCAGTGGCTGGTCAATCTGTTGAGCGATGCTACGCTGGTATTTGAGGGCACGTTCATCGGCTTGATGTGGCTGCGGGCAGCGCGGCCGGTCCTGTGCCTGATCGGCGTGGCGATGCACCTTTCGATCTTTTTCGCGTTTCCCATCCCGTTCTTCGGGCTGTCGCTGTGCGCGATGTATTTGCTGTTGGCGCCGCCGCGTTGGTTCGAAGCAGTCGGGCGGCGCTTTCTGCGCAGCGAGCCTTCGTGTTTGGTGTTTTATGACGCTGCTTCGCCACGTTTGCGGCAGTGGCTCTTGGTGTTCGAGTATTTTGATTTTCGCCGAACGTTCGCGTTCCGCGTAATCGAGCAAACGGACACGCTGAACAAGTCGTCGCGTGGCCTGCGATTGGCTGTGGATGGTCGTGAGTATTTTGGGATCGAGCGCTACGCGAAATGACCAAATGTCATCCGCTGTTCTGGCCGTTTGCGAGTGTGGTTGTGCCGTCGTTGGCCGCGGTTGGAGCGAGAGTGAACCCGTAGGGTGGGACAAGGTCGCCCTGGCGACCGCCGGCCCACCAGGACTTCGCCAAATTGCAGGGCACTCCGACCCCGCCCTGAAGTTCAAGCTCGCCATCGTCGCCTTTTGCGTCGTGATGCAAGTATCGCTCATCCCCAAGAGTCCTTTCTTTCACCGCAAGACCACCTCGACCGGCTTCACGGCGAATCGCGGGTGGCTGCACGATCTTGGAGCCGTTCGCTCACGCGTACTTCGGCATTTGCTCGCATGGCGTGTTCTTGGACTATCACTTCGAGAATTACGATCACATCGTCGCGGTGACGTACGTCGAAGCCGACGGCAGCGAAACCTGGCTGCCGCTGACGCGGCCCAGCGGTCAGGTGGGCTGGTACTCCACGGGACGGATCTGGGCCAAGTGGGCGTTCCGCGCCAACGCGCCCTTTATGTGGGACGAGCAGCTCAAAAGCGGCCTGCGCGACGTGACCGCCTTCTGGGCGATGAAGAACGGCGTGCCGCTCGCCGATGCGCGATTCAACGTGCTGGTGAAAAAATACGACCCGCGCACCGGCTGGCAGCGGAATTTTCTGCACAACCAGCGCAAAAGCCCTGGTCTCCGGCCGGCACGGCGCAGTGGAAAGATGGCAAATTCTCTGCCGAGGTCGTCAACATCGAGGCGATTTGAGGCAATTCTTCGGTTGGTTTGTTGTCTGGCCGAGTGCATTGCTCGCCAGAAGCATTGAGGCAGGGGGCATTTCCTGGCGCGCGTCGCGAAAAGTTGCATGGGGGTCAATGCGCAGGAATTCAGGTGTTTCGGCAGGTGGGTGGAAATTCCAAGTTGTTGAGGTGTATTGCGTTGCAGATTCTGCATGGTGCGGTGAACGGCCGAATTATTGGCGCGCCGTCGATTTGATTTCGCAGTGGCCAGTGATCAGTTCAGTGGTAAGAGCCACTGCGAGACGAAGGAAGAAAAAACCACAGAGTTCACCGAGGACACAGAGGCGCGATCGACATGGCAGCGCACCTGAGATATAATCATGCGTACATTATAACATAAAAGTGGCTCAGTTGTCAAGTACGCCGTGAAAAGATGTTGTGTTTCAGCGGGTGGAAGTCCCGCCCGGCAATTGGTTCGCTTTAGCCGGTAGCAATCGAAGCGGTTGCGGAAGCAATGAAGCAGCCGAAGTCTTCGATGGAAAGGATCGTGTAGCGATCCCGCGAGCAAGCGGGCCGTAACGCGAGTGAACACCGAGCAAGCCTCGAAAAGCCTGATGCGGAAGCCGACCCGCTTTGACAACGGGGAAGGCCGCCGTCGTGGGGAACGCGCCTGCTTGCCTCATTGGCAGTAGGCACAAGCGATCGGCACCCACGATTCCGCCGGGGTACGGGTGACGGCACGTTTGCAAAGGAACACAACGTAACACGGGAAGCCCCGGCGGCGACGGCGCGTGACCGTCAACGAGACGCCCGTGAGGGACAGGCTCGGCCGTGTGGGGTGGCGGAGAGGTTCGTAGTAGCGACGAAGCCGGGTAATTCCGGCGGAGCGAAGGGACCTTGGTTCAAGGTCAACGCAACAAGCGGCGAAGGCCAGAGGAGATTGGCAATGAGCCTACCAACCCTCGAATCGGTCGAGAAGCTGCAGACGGCGTTGCAAGCCAAAGCGAAGGGAGATCCCAAATTCCGCTTCTACTCGCTGTACGACAAGATGTATCGCGCGGACGTGCTGTGGGTCGCGTATCGGCGGTGCTCAGCCAATGGCGGTGCGCCGGGCGTGGACGCACAGACGTTTGAGGACATCGAAGCGTATGGGGAACGGAAGTGGTTGGAAGAACTGGCGGAAGAACTCAGGAAGAAGACGTACCAGCCGCAAGCGGTGCGTCGCGTGTACATTCCCAAGCCGGACGGGAAACAGCGGCCGCTGGGTATTCCGACGATCAAAGATCGCGTCGTCCAGACGGCGGCCTTGATCGTGCTGGAGCCGATCTTTGAGGCTGATCTGCAACCCGAGCAGTACGCTTATCGGGCCGATCGCAGTGCGCTGGATGCAGTGCAAGCGGTGCGCAAGCTACTGCGATCTGGCTACACGGACGTGGTGGACGCAGACCTGTCGGGTTACTTCGATTCGATTCCACACGCCGAGTTGATGCAGTGCGTCGCCCGGCGAGTGAGCGACAAAGGCCTACTGCATCTGGTGAAGATGTGGCTGGTCGCGCCGGTCGAAGAGAAAGACCGCAAAGGCCACGTGCATCGCACAACCCGCAACAAGGACGAAGGCCGGGGAAGCCCGCAAGGCTCGCCGATCTCGCCATTGCTGGCCAACCTGTACATGCGGCGATTCGTGCTGGGCTGGAAAACGCTCGGCCACGAGCAGCGATTTCACGCTCGCATCGTCAACTACGCCGACGACTTCGTGATCTGCTGTCGCCGCGGGACCGCTCCAGCGGCCGCCGCCGCGATGCGGGACATGATGGGGCGGCTCAAACTGACGGTCAACGAGACTAAAACGAAACGGTGCCGCGTGCCGGAGGAGTCGTTCGACTTTCTGGGTTACACGTTCGGACGGTACTACTCACCGCAGACGGGCCGGGCATTTCTCTGTCCGCTGCCGGCGAAGCAGAAGGTTCGCAAGTTCTGTGAAACGCTACGCGAACTGACCGACCGACGTTTCGAGCCTCTGGACGCCGAGGTGATCGTGGGCCGCCTCAACCAGCGACTGCGCGGGTGGGCGAACTACTTTCGGCTTGGCCCCGTGGGTAAAGCCTATCGTCGCGTCAATTATTACGTGACGAACCGGCTCCGCCGGTGGTTGTGCAGTAAGCACAAAGTACAGGGCGCGGGATGGACACGCTTTCCCAACGAATACCTGTACGAGACGCTGGGCTTGGTCCAGCTTCGCGCTTGCCGCGCGGCTTCCCGTGTGCGAACGCCTGACGGAGGTTAACGACCTCCACGCCTTGTCCGAGAGCCGGATGCGGGAAAACCGCCCGTCCGGTTCGATGAGCGGGAACTGGAAACGGACCATGGTTGGGCTCGTGAGGCACCGGCAGACGAAAGAGCCGGCAACGGATAGGCCCCACCTAAACCACCGCGCCAGTTCTCGACTCTACGGGGCGGAATTGAGCCAGGTCGTAAGAGGCTGGCTGGCAGAAAGCCGCAAGCAGATTGGACCGTAGAGACACCCGCCACCCACCACGGCGGGTAAACTTCGGGCAGGCTCCGAACACAGAGCGGGCAGGACGAATAGAATCAGTCGTAGATGACGATCCGATGTCGAAGGAGTATCGTGACATAGTTGGAACACCACGCCTGGAGGAGACAACATGAAAAGACGCGTAGAAGTAATTGAAGACCTTGGCAGTTGGTGTCACAAGGGCAAGCCACTAATTGATATGGCGGCGGCGGAACTAGAGGAGTTGTTAGTCGCAATACCCTTGGATGCGACGATCAAGGGCAAACAGGCATACGATCAAAAGAAGCGAGCGGCTATTGTCGCGGCAATAGAAAGGAAGAAGGAACCACTGGCGGTAAACAGCACAGGGGCGTAGCTGCTGCTCTTGCCGTGTGTCGTTTGCTGCAATGGCCCGTATGGACGAGAAGCCGTCAAACGAGCGCATCGTGGAGATCATACGCGATGTGTATCAGCGTCCGTGGCTGTATGGACCAACACCGATAGAAGTAGACGTGACCCTACGCAATTTCCACTGGTTTTGGGCTTTTCTTCACGGGACGGAGGTGCAGTTAAACGCGGCAACACTGGAAGCAACGCCCCTTGGAAGACGATCAGCAGCCGGGTCATTCTCACGCATATTTCGGCTAGCTCATCCGGACGGCGACGAAGCCGCCGAACTAAGCTACGTGTGTGAAATGTGGCAAAAAGTCTCAGTGCTCTTGGACTACTTGCACCTTAACCTAGTGCCATTCGGGGCTAGCTGGTGGAAAGCCGAAAGCGGATTGGACCGCAGAGGCGGCGGAGAGGATCGAACGCAGGAAAATCGGCAGGGCTGTTATCGGTGGATCGAGCGCCAACCGACATGAAATTTGGCTACCAATCCCGTTATATGGTTGAACGCTGCAGCGAGTGCGGTGAGAGTTACACGATTGCGCTCGCGCGGCCGACACTGTCTTTGGGTCCGAGCAAGCAAGACACGTCCGTCGTCAGCGTTGATGCTTGCCCAGCGTGTGTGATTCGCCACGCGGAAGCCAAACTCGCCATCGATAACGAACGCCAACGGCGTTCCACTCCATAGCCCAGGATCGGTCGCCGCGACCGCACCCTGGGTATTTGGCGATAGAGACATGTGCGAACCCCAAGGGGGTTCCAACATTTCTCCGTTTTGCGTAATGTTCCTACGTTTCCAACAGGAGTCATTCAGTGGAGGAGCAAGGATGCTCTTGAGTGCTATCTTCCATCCGTTTGTTGAGAAGCGTCCGGTGTGTGTGATGGCCCGTGGCGTTTTGGAGCGACTTTTTGACAGCGAACGACTCGACTTGTTGTTCGAGGAGACTGCCGAGAACGGGTACACACGAGACTTGTTGTTCTCGTCGCTGGTAAGTGTGATGGCTGAAGTGGTACTTGGTGTGCAGCCCAGCGTGCATGCCGCGTTTCAAGCGGCTGAAGAGGATATACCCGTCTCGTTGACAGCGTTTTACAACAAGCTGGATCGCGTAGAGACTTGTGTCTCGTCGGCACTCGTGCGTCACTCCGTCGAGATGGCAGCGCCTGTCGTGGATGCACTGCATAGTTCCTTCGCTCCCTGGCTCCCGGGCTATCACTGCCGCGTGCTTGATGGCAATCATTTGTCGGCAACGGAACATCGCATCGACGCGTTGCGAACAACCTGGGCGGCGCCGCTGCCAGGCCGCGCATTGGTCGTGCTCGACACCGAGCGGATGTTGGCGGAACGCGTATTTCTCACGGAAGATGGCCATGCCCAGGAACGAACTTTGATTGATGATGTGCTCACCGCGGTGCAGCCCGGCGACCTGTGGATGGCCGATGCCAACTTTGCCACGATCAAGTTCTTCGCCGGAATCATACAGAAAGAGGCCCACTTCTTGTTCCGCCAACACGGGTCGATCAAGGGACAATTGCAAGGTCGTCTGCGGAAAGTCGGTCGGTGTGAAACAGGAATGGTTTATGAACAAGAAATCCATTTGTCCGCATCCGGAATGCAGGAGCCTCTGCGGCTGCGGCGGATCACGGTGAAGCTCGACGCGCCGACACGTAACGGCGACGAGGAGATTCACATTCTCTCCAATGTCCCTTCGCGGGATGCCGATGCGATTTGTCTGGCAGAGTTGTATCGCAAGCGGTGGACGATTGAGATGATGTTCCACGAAATGTCCCAAACGTTGGAAGCGGAGATCAACACCCTGGGATATCCCAAAGCGGCGTTGTTCGCTTTCTGCCTGGCGTTGGTCGCCTACAACGCATTGTCGGTTCTGAAAGCCTCGCTGCGCGCGCGCACGGTGAAGAAGCAACTGAACAAGTCTCCGGATACTATCTCTCCCTGGAGATTCGTGGCACCTACGACGGCATGATGATCGCTGTGCCAGCCAAAAACTGGGAAATATTCCGCACGCTGGACCGACCGCAATTCGTGAAACTGCTTAAGCAACTTGCAAAGCGCATCTCACTTCACCGTTATCGCAAGCATTCCCGCGCTGCCAAGAAACCTCCGCCAAGCAAGAGCGCCTATCAAAATGGGGGACACGTCTCGACTCATCGCCTACTCCGAAAACGAAAAAACACATGTTGAGAGGGCTGCCCCTTCGGGGTTCACCGGCCCCTCACGCACCATTTTACCCAGGGTGGCGCCTTCGCCGCTAACGCGGCATGGGCTTACCCTGGGCTGCGGAGTGAAACGCCTTTGGCGTTTTGCGCCGGACGGTTTATTGCGGCTCATTTCGCACAATAGCCCGTCGCCGTTTGCTGGATTGGCGTTTTCGGCGTTTGCGGGTGGCGGCGGGGAGCTTGTTTATCAGGCTGTCGTTGCGGCCGCCGAGGCGATTGGGTTTGGTTGGGTCTTTGGACATAGTGCGTCGTCGTGCCCACAGTCTACGCGGGGCGACGAGGTCAAAAATGTCGCCCCGTCCGGGGCTTTTGGATCTTTGTGGGGGGGTGGTCCGGGGGCTTGCGCCGCCCGGCTACACTATGTCGCCCCGTCCGGGGCTTCGGAAACAGGACGCCGGGACGTTTACCCAGGGCGATGCCCTGGGCTATCGAGTACAGCCCCGTTGGGGCTGACGGGGGTTTTTATCATTTGTTGGGGCGTGGTCCGGGGGCTTACGCCCCTGGCTACTACATGTCGCTCCTCCGGAGCTTGTTTCGACGAATGCTGCCGCGGTTAATTCTGTGGCTCGGAGAGGTCGGCTTTGACGAAGTCGATGAAGGTGCGGGCGGCGGGGGGGAGGGAGGCGCCGCGGCGGAAGAGGATGCCGGAGTGGATCGGGCGGATCTGGTCGCCGAGCTCGCAGATGCCGACGCGGCGGCCTTTGGTGACCAAGCCGTTTTTCAGCAGCGGCACGATCGAGACGCCGAAACCCGCCTCGACCATGCGGACGATGATCTCGGTGTTGGTGGTCTCGGTCTGGACGCGGGGAGTTACGCCCTGCAGGTGAAAACCGTCGATCACGTGTTGCCGGCCCGTCGAGCCGCGCTCGAAGAGGATCAGCGGCTGGTCGGCGAGGTCGGCCAGGCGGACGCGCTTCTTTTGCCAGTAGCGGATGCCGCAGGGGCGTGATCAGCTTCCAATCGAGCGAGAACAGGTGAACGTACTCCAAGTCGGGCGAGGGCTCGTGCGGGGCGGCGATGCCCAAGGCCACGTCCGGGTCCTCGCGGAGGGCCTCTTCGATCTCCTGCTCGCTACGGACGCTGATGTTGATGTGAGTTTGAGCGTGCAGCGCGTGGAAACGCCGCAGTACGTCCATCAGCACGTAAAGCACGAGGTACTGGCTGGCGGCGACGTGGACTTCGCGGTCCAAGGGATCGTCGCTGAATAGCTCGGTGAGTTGACTCGGCCCGTTCGAGAAATGCCTCGGCATGCGGCAGGAAGCGCCGGCCGGCCGCGGTGAGCGGCGAACCTCGGCGGATGCCGCGTGCTTTGTGATACAGCTCGGCGCCCATGCGCTTCTCTACGCGCAACAAGCGACTGCGGAGGCCTTGCTCTGAAATGTGCAGGGCGACGGCGGCCAGGCGCAGCGAGCCACTGCGGGCCAGTTCGGTGAAGGCGGCGACCTGGTCGGTGGAGAGGGAGGGGGTGTCCAAGAGTTTCAAGGTTCAAGGTTCAAGGTTCAAGGTTCAAGGTTCAAGGTTTAAGGTTTAAGGTTCAGGTCTAAGGTTCAAGTTCGAAACGCAGTCACTGGCAAAGCCAGTGGCACACGACGGTCGCCGACTACACGCAGCTCCGTGTCCCCCGGCGGAGCCGGGGGCTTTCCATGGTAGCCGAGGCTGATCAAGTATAACGGGAAATCGGTGCTTAGTTTCATTATAAACAGCATGCCACGTTATTCTAACAAGCGTATCATCCTATAGTGCCCGGCGATTGGCGGCCGAAACGTTCCTGCAAATCGTTCGTTCCACGGTAGAGGAGGACTTGGCCATGACACGTGCAATTGTCGGGTCTTTTTGCGGCTAGCCGTTGTCTAGCTGTTTCCACGATCGCGTCGGCAGGGTCCAACGACAAACTGGTCGTTCACGAGTGGGGCACGTTCACTTCGCTTCAGAACGAGCGGGGCGAGCAGCTCGCGCGGCATCAACATCGACGATGAACCCGTGCCCAAGTTCGTCCACAATCTGAATCCGTACGTGTTGCAGTCGTCGTACGCGCTGAGCGAGGTGCTATCGAAGAGGGCCCCCAGCGGCATCCCTACGTCACCGTCCGGCTGGAGACGCCGGTGATTTACTTTTACCCGCCGGCGTCGCAGCGCGGGCCGATGAAAGTCGACGTTGATGTTTCGTTCCGCGGCGGTTGGCTCACCGAGTTCTATCCCATGCGGTCGGCCTATGCGCCGGGGCTGAAAGAGAACTCGTTTGAGTTTGGGCCGATCACGCCCAGCACTATGAGCCGCTTGTCGTGGCGCGATGTGACGATCGGCAGCGATCGCGATTGGCCGAAGACCAACGAGCACGTTTGGACCGCGCCGCGGAAGACCGAAGCCACGCCGGTCGCCACACCCGAGGGGGAAGCCGAAAAGTACCTCTTCTATCGGGGCGTGGGAAACTTTAAGGCGCCGCTGCGCATCACGCACAACACCGACACGCACAAACTCTCGTCCACGGCAACTTTCCGATCACGTTGTCAGCGCGAGCGATGAGGCCAAGATCAACGCCGCGTGGCTGGTGCACATCCGCTCGGACGGCCACACGGCGTTTCGGCGAATTGAGCGATTTTTATGCGACAAAGGACGCGAATGACTTGTTGGCCACGCACCAATAGCCGCTTCGACGACAAGGACTATCCGCGCGGTGAACATCGAGTCGCTGCGCAGGACATGCACAAGGCGCTCGTCGCGGAAGGGTTGTTCGAAGACGAAGCCTACGCGATGCTTCGCACCTGGGACCGCGCGTACTTTCAGAAGCCCGGTCTCCGCCTGTTCTACACCGTCCCGCGCTAGTGGACCGACTATCATCTGCCTCTGCAGTCTCCGTGCCTGCCACAATCGAGCGCGTGATGATCGGCCGCGTCGAGCTGATCAGCGACGAGCAGCGAGCCTTGCTGGATCGGCTTTCGCAGGCGGCGATTTCGGAACCGGATTGGATCAGCAAGATTTGGGAATCGCCCAACGCACAGAGTTTTTTAACGGGCCACAGCGAATTTGACGACCTGGGCGTGACCGTTCCGCCGGACTACCAGATGTATTTGGCGCTGGGGCGGTTTCGCAACGCTCTGGTGACTGCGCGGCTCTGCGAGCAACCGACCGACTCGCTGCGGAAATTCGTGAGCACCTACCAGCTCGAGCAGTTCAAAGTGCCGGGTGATACCGCTTTGACGTCGCAACCCGCGGGCTCCCGGCGGCGGCGAGTAGCATTTCGCGAGATCCTCTTGAAGTTCAGAGTTACAACTGTTTCGTCGGCAGAGACGACCACGGATAACACAGATTTGCACGGATTTGGATAGAGCCAGATTAGTGTTATCCCGCGTTATCCGTGGTTCTTTGCGATTTGCATGCGACGTGCGAAGCTGGCTGTTAGTCGCAATCCTTGATGTGAGGTAATGTATGGCAGGCTTCTCTATTCTGCGTGCGCGGATTTTTTTTGCACTCTGGGTTGTGACCACTTCGGTCGCGGTGGCGCATCCGGGCTCGGGCATTGTCGTGGATGATCAAGGTCAAATCTATTTTAGCGACAACGGCGGCGAGCGCGGTTTCGTGTGGAAGATCGACGCGTCCGGAAAACTAACTCGGTTGCCCCACGCCGGTTGGCATTGGCTGGCTTTGGACGAGAAAGGGAGCTTTTCGGCGGACGACTTGAAGAAATGGTTCGCCCAGCGACTGACGATGAATTTTGGGAGGGCGCCGCTGGCCGGCTCGAAAGGCGCATTGCTTCAGGCGGATGGGTGCGCCGTTTGTGATTGGCCGCGACGGCAATTTGTATTGGGCCAAGGGAAACCTCGAAATCGCCAGGCTGTCGCCGGACGGCAAGGTGTCGCTTGTCGGCGATAAACTGAAAGAAACGATTGACGGGCTTGGCGGCATCAAGGGTCTGGCGTCCGGGCCGGACGGTTCCATATACGCAACCGTGTCCCAACGCGATCTTTAAGGTCTATCAGGATGGCAAATTGGAATTCGTCTTTTATCCTATCACGATTGCCGACGCGGATTGGGACCTGCCGGCCGGCACGCTGGACGAACATAAGCCGTATCTGCGGGGACTTGCGGTGGATTCCGGCGGAACCATGTATGCGGCCGCGAGCGGCGCCCGAGTGGTTTTAAAGGTCGCTGCGCAGGGGAATGTGTGGAATCTAGATGTTGTATTGAAGGCGGAGAAACCCTGGTCACCGACGGGCGTGGCGGTCCACGGCGACGACGTTTACGTGTTGGAATATGCCAATGCCAACCACGAGGTCCACGATGAGTGGATGCCCCGCGTGCGCAAGCTTGGACGCGACGGAAAGGTGACGACACTGGCGACTATTTCGAAGCAGGACCGAGAGCGCTGAATTTGGCGCCATTTAGATGGTTGTTCGCCATTTGTGGTCCTAACCCACGTCGCCCAAATCGAGCGCTTGCCGTAACGCACGAGCACTTGCCGGCGCAGAGCGCCATGCTCTTCGGCCGCCAAATCAGGATCGGCGGCAATGAGCTGTTGCGCGTCGGCCCGGGCTTCGAGCACGATGGCGGCATCGCGGCGCAGGTCAGCAATTCGTAGGGGCGCCAGGCCGTGTTGCCGGGTGCCCAAGAGATCGCCCGGCCCGCGAAGCTCGAAGTCCTTTTCCGCCAGCTCGAATCCGTTCGTCGTGGAAATCACCGCCTGCAGCCGTTCGTTCTCCGCGGCGTCGTCCCGGTCGGCAAACAGGCAGCAGTAGCCCGGGTACGCCCCGCGGTGTACGCGGCCGCGCAACTGGTGAAGTTGCGCAAGCCCGAAGCGATCGGCGCCGAGGATCGTCATCACGGTGGCGTTGGCTACGTCCACGCCGACTTCGACGACGCTTGTCGAGACCAGCACTTGCGTCTCGCCGCGGCAGAAGTCGTCCATCGCCGCGTCCTTTTCGGCGGACGGCATGCGGCCGTGCAACAGTCCCAGCCGGAAGGCCTCCAATTCGCCGTTGGCCAGCGACTCGTAGGTCGCGTCTCAGATTGCGGCAGTCCAGTTCTCCGACTCCTCGACCAGCGGAGCGATGACGTACGCCTGACGCCCTTCGCGGAGCTTTTTGCGGACAAACTCCCACCACCGCGGCCGATCCTTCTCGGCGGCCAGATACGTGTACAGTTCTGCCTGCCGGGCGGACTTTCGCGCAGCGTGGAAATGTCCAGGTCGCCGTATACGCGTCATGGCAGATGGTGCGCGGGATCGGCGTGGCGGTCATGACCAGGTAATGCGGATCGCGCGCCGCCTGCTTGAGCGAGCGCCCGCTGGCGCACGCCGAACTTGTGCTGCTCGTCGATCACCACCAGGGCCAAGCCGGAGAACTGCACGCCGCCGCTGCACGATCGCCTGCGTGCCGATGACTACGTCGATCTCGCCGGCGCGATGCGCGCCAGCGTTTCGCTGCCGCTCTTGGCCTTCAACCCGCCGATCAAGAGCAGCCGTGCGCACCTGGCTCTGCGCCAGGAGCGGCCCAGCGTCGATGTGCTGCCGCGCGAGCACCTCGGTCGGCGCCATGATCGCTGCCTGATGGCCGTGAGCACGGCGACCAAGATCGCATAAACGGCCACCGACGGTTTTGCCGCTGCCGACATCTCCTTGCAACAGCCGATTCATTGGCGCCGGCCGTGCCAGATCCGCGGTTACCTCGCGAATCGCCTGTTCCTGAGCGTGGGTGAAGTCGAAGGAAAACAGCCGGCGCACGCGGGCGTCGATCTTTGCCGTCGCCTCCAGCGGAGTCGCTTGCGGCGATACGGTCTGCCGATGACGCCGCAGGGCCAAGGCAAGCTGCAACACAAGCAGCTCTTGATAGATGAAGCGGCGGCGGGCGAGCTTAATCGTTCATGGCTCGATGGGAAATGGATTTCGCGGAGTGCTTCGGCCAACGGCCACAGATCGTGCTGCGCATCGATAAGCCGGCGGTAAAACGTCTTCGAGCGCGCTCGGTATATGTGTCGATGCGCGGCTTGCGTGATCCGCCGCGCCTGCGATTGGTTCAAGCCCTCGGTCAGCGGATAAATCGGCAACAGCTTGCCGGCCGGCGGCTCGTCGTCGGGATCGATCCACTGCACGCGGGGGTGGGCCATCTCCCAGCGGAAGCTCTTCATGGCCGGCTTACCGGAAAAAACGACGTGCTGCCCGGCGCGGAATTTGTCGTGCATGAACGGCTGATTGAACCACGGCGCACGGAAGTATTGCCCTTTATCGCGGATGAGCACGCCGACGACGGAACGGCCGGTTTCGACCGGCGCCGCAGGTCCACCTCTTCGACGACGCCGCGGACGCTCGACAATGTGCCTTCTTCAAGCACGTCGATCGAACGGAAATCCGTGAAATCCTGGTAATCGCGTGGAAAAAAGAAGAGCACGTCGCGGGCAGTGCGCAAGCCGAGCCGCTCGACCAGCGCTGAGCGCTGCGGTCCCACGCCTTTGAGGAATTGGACCGGTGTGGCCAGCCGCTCGGCGGCGGATTTTCACGCTGTCGATGCGCCTGCTGCGGCGATGCGCCGGATGTCGTTTCGGTGTGTTGATGCAGCTTCGACAGGGGCCATGCGTCGTATTTTAGCGAACTGAATACGACATGCCACGTGCCGCCCCAGCTCAATCACCACGGAGCTTCAGTCCCTTCAGCGTCAGCTTTTCGCGGACTTCGTTGAGGCTGGTGACGCCGAAGTTCTTGCACTCCAACAGGTCGTCGCCCGTTTTGCGCAGCAGCTCGCCGACTGTGTTGAGCCCCAGGCGAATCATGCACTTTCGGGCCCGCACCGAAAGATTGAGCTCGGCGATCGGCCGGTCGAGGATCGCCTGCTCGTCGGGCGTGACGAATTCCGGCTCGAATACCGGCTCCGGCTCGCGAACTTTCGGTGGCCAACATGCCCAGCGACAGGCCCTTGCTGGTCATCATCTCCCTGATTTCGACCAGCGAGGTTTCGCCAAAGTTCTTGCTGGCCAAAAGCTCGGCCTCGGTGCGCGGGCCAGATCGCCGAGCGTCATTGATGCCCATCTTTTGCAGGCAATTGCGGCTGCGGACGGAAAGCTCGAAATCGGTGACCGGCATACCGAGCACCTGGCCCAGCCGGTCGCGGCGGCGCTGCGCATCCTCGTCGAAGAACATGTCGCGCGACGGCCGATACGTCCTTCGTGTAGAGCCGCGCCGCGGATGGCTCGGGAAAGCTCCAGCATCGCGCTGGTAACACTGGTGGGCCCGCTCGAATTGCTGGCGGTCCTCGTAAAGGATGCCGAGGTTCAAGAGCGAGCCGACGTGCGCCGGAAAGCGCGACACCGACCGCTCGTAGAGATTGAGCGCGATTTCATCGTTGCCGTGGCGGTCGTTTTCCAGGGCCAATCCGAACAATGCTCCGGCATGCCGGCCGTCAACGTCCACGGCACGCTCGAACAGCGCGATGACCTCGCTGGGGTTGCCGCCGATCGCGCCGACGGTCGCGCCGCGCTGATAGAGATATTCAGCCGTCTGCTCCACCGCGCCAGAGAGCTTGTCGAGCTGTTCGAGCGCTTGTGGATGGCGGCCCAGTGCCCGCAGCGATTCAACTTTGGCCAGCGTGCAGGCGTCGGCGTTATAGCCGGCCTTGGCCGCCGCGGAAAAGCTGCCTGTCGCTTCTTCATGCTGATCGAGCCCCTGCTGCGACTTGCCGATGTAAAACTGCGCAGCGCCCCGCCGTCGCCCTGTCTTCAGAGTCTCCAGCGCCGTCTGGTATCGACCCAACAGGTAATGGCACACCCCCAGCCGCACCGCCGCGGCGGGACTGCGATCTTCGCCCGCCTCCAGCTCGTTGATCGCCTCGCGGAGCGTGCGATGCGCGGTCGGGTCTTCGCCCAAAGCGTCGAGTATCTGTTGCACTTCCTGAGGGCCAAAGGTGCTGTTGGCCAGCACGATTTGCTTGACGTTTGAGACTGGGGCGGCGGTGACGGTGGACATGAAATACCACGTACTTGAGGTGAAGAATCAGTTCGGAAAACAACCGGCTTAAAGCGCAACACGCGGCTTTTCCCGCGTGTTACGTCCATTAAAAGCCACGCCAGATTTGCCGTCAATGCCTCTCGTGCTGCGCGAGCATGTGCGAGGGGTATATCGCAGCTCGAGCTTGAACGCGACGTATAGAAGGAGATGTCGTTGCCGGACTCGCTTTCCTGGCTTTGACCCGGCTCAAGCACGCGAAATCGCTAGCACGGCGACAAATTCGATGCCGTGAGGCCCGGTAAGCGGGGCTGAGCTTCGCGACGACAGACTCGATCGCGCAGACGCAAGCTCGGCTGCTCGACGAGCCACGACATGAGCATCCCCACGCCGATGCTGATTGCGAAGTAGAACACCAGGCGCGTGTCCGCAGCGACGTGGTTGCCCAACAGATTTGCGCAATGCCAACAGATCATGTGCCACAAGTAAATTGAATACGAGTAGCTGCCGATCTTCGCCAAAACCTTGGTCAGCCGATTTGGCTTCCATTCCGAGGCAACGGCGGCCGTTACGATCATGGCGCAGGCCAACGATTGAATAGTAAAGCCAATGGTCTGCATCCAACGATGCTCGTGATGGTCCCAGATGAACACCGGACTGAGCAACAGGACCCCGCCAGCCCACAGGTAAGGGCGATAAGCGCAGTGCGGCTCGAACAAACGGTTCCTTGTGGAAGCTGAAGAGATAACCGACTAGCACACCGATCATCAGGCCGTCGGCACGAGTGTGCGTGCAGAAATACGCCTCCGGCCAGGGCGTCACCAGTCGCATCAGCAACGCAACCACCGCAATAACCGGGGCAATCACGAGCACCCGGTTCAAATTGTTGCGGAGCAAATACAAGAGGAGCGGAAGAGTCAGGTAGAAGTGCTCCTCGACGGCAATCGACCACGTGTATCCCCACATGGGCGTCGCGTAGTTGGTCAGGAAAACCAGCTCGCTAATGAGCGCCGTGACGGGGACGTTCCAGTGCAGCACATAGAGTTGAAAAAACCAACTGACGACCAAGAGCACGAACAGCGGCGGGTAGATCTTCCACATCCGTCGCAGCAGGAAGCGGGGCACGCGGATCGTTCTAGTCTTCTTGATTTCGTTGAAGAGCAACTGGGAAATGAGAAACCCACTGAGCACAAAGAACAGATCCACGCCGACCCAGCCGCCGAGCTGCCAGGGAGGGCATTGAAACGAAGCCCCTTCCCAATCGCCCCGGACGAACGGCAAAGAACGGCCGGCGGTTGTTGACGGCCCCCGATCCGGGCACCGCCTGATTGAGGTTGTACGAGGTGTCGAGGTGCCGGCCCAGGTTGCCGACATACGAGGCCTTCAGCAAGACGGACTGCGGCAATTCATGTTCGACCGTCAGATTGAACTGTTCCGCGTACCCGGGCTGATAGTCCGGGTCGACGCCGATCACGCTGCCGATCGGATTGTCGGCGCGCGCCAGGTCGAGCGACGGGATGACCGGAAAGCCGTCGCTCACGCGCTGGCTGACGAACTGGTTCCCGGGGTTGAAGCTGTAGATCGGCCCGAACGGCACGTGGCGGTGCAGCCGCAGCGCGGCGCCGCCGTTCCCCGGCGTGTTCCAGAAGATACCGGCTCCGCCGCGCACGACGGTCGGTTCCGCGAGACGGTAGGCAAAGCCGAGGCGGGGCGCAAACGCCTTCTTGAAGGTCTTCACGCCGGCGGTCTCGCTCACGCCGTTGCGGCCGGCGACCAGGACGGTCGCCGTCGCCGGGTCGAAGCTGGCCCACTGATCCGACTCTTCGCTGAACGGCGTGTCGAGCTCGTAGCGCAGGCCGAGGTTCAACGTCAGCTTCTCTGTCGCGCGCCAGTCGTCCGCGACGTAGGCGCTGTACTCGGTGCCGCGGATGCCGACATCGGCGAGCAGGTAGTCCTGCTCGATCAGGCTTGGCGCACCGAGCAGGAACGACGCCATCGCGTGGCCGCCCGTGTTGTTCGACGGGTTGTTGGTGATGTTCGGGGAGAAGTTGAACCGGCCGTTGCCGCGGTTGGTCTGGAACTCGCTCATGTGACGCCGGCGGACGTCCAGGCCGGCCTTGATGGTGTGCTTGTCGGCCGCAAAGGTCATGTTGGCGACGTACTGGAACGTCTTCTCGTCCCGCAGAATCGGCAGCGAGCGGCTGTGGCCGATCCCCGTATAGCCGGCCGGGCTGAAGATCGGGATGCCGTTCTGCTCATCCTGCTGGTTGGCGTTGGGCACGCCGAGCAGTTCTCCGAGCTGATCGCCAGGCGCCACGTCGGCCTGGGTGAAATCGAGGTCGAACACGTTGTAGCCGGCGCGGGTGTCGAGCACCAGGCGCGGCGAGAACACGTGCACCCAGCCGAACACGGCGTGCTGCGCGACCAGCGCCGAGGGACCGGCGAAGGTGTCCTCGGCTCCGAGCCCGACGGCTTTCGGCAACCCGGGAAGTTCGACGGCGGCGAAGGTGTAGGGGTTGACGGTCTCGGTCTTCGACCGCGAATAGCGTGCGAGGAAGTTGTTCCGCCTGGCTCTGCGTGTGATCGATGCGCACGTCGAACTGGTTCCAGTCCTGCGTGCGCGTCGGCGACGTGACCAGGTTGTTGGACAAGGCCGACGAGCTCGGCACCGGGTAGGCGTTCATCAGCTTGGCCGTCACCGGGTCCCAGCGGCTCTGCGGAATGACATTGCCCGGAAACGGTTGGCGGGTGAAGCCCCCGTCGGGAAGCGCCACCGTCGTCAAGGGGTCGTAGATCGCCCCCGGCAGCTCGCTGAAGTCCCCCTGCCGCATCTTGAGGGTGGGCACGGTGTTGACGAAAACGCGCCCCGCCTCCTGGCGGAACCCGTCGTAATCGGCGAAGAAGAACGTCCGGTTCTTGAGAATCGGACCGCCGACCGCACCGCCGAACTGGTTCTGCTTGAACGGCGGTTTCTCCTGCCCGGCGCGGTTGGAGAAGAAGTTGTTGGCGTCGAAGCGGTCGTTGCGCAGGAACTCGTAGACAGCGCCCTGAATCTTGTTGCCGCCGGACTTGCTCACGACGTTGACCTGTCCGCCGGGGTTGCGCCCCTGCTCGGCGGAGAACAGGTTGGTCTGGACCTTGAACTCCCTGATCGCTTCCACGTTCGGGCGCATGACGATGACCAGCGTCAGCCGGGTGTTGTTGTCGATGCCGTCGTAGAGATAGTTGTTCGAGTTCTCCCGGTTTCCGTTCACGAACAGCTCGGTGCCGGGCCGCAGGTCGTCGGGACGCGTTCCGCTCATGATGGTCCCCCTCATGCCGGAGCCCGCGCCGGACACGCCGGGGCTGAGCGTGGCCAGCTGCACGAAGTTGCGGCCGTTCAGCGGCAGCTCCTGCACCTGTTTCTCCTGAATCACGCTGCCCAGCACGGACGACTGGCTTTCGAGCAGCGGTGGGGTGCCTTCGATCAGGATGGTCTCGCCGACAGCGCCGACCTCCAGATCAAAATCGACCTGCGCGCGCTGGTTGACCTGCAGTTCCACGCCGGTGCGCTCGACCTTGCGAAAGCCCGGAATCTCGGCGGTGAGCCGGTAGGTACCCGGCGGCAGCGACGTGAAGATGTAGGTGCCACTGTCGCCGGTCGTGGCCGTGCGGCTCACGCCGGTGTCCTCGTTGGTCAGGGCCACCGTGACGCCCGGCAGCACCCCGCCGGTGCTGTCCTTGATCGTCCCCACCAGATCGGCTGTCGTCACCTGCGCGCCGGCTGCCGCCGGCACGAGCGACAAGAGTGCAGCGAGCGACATCAGCAGCGCGAGTCGCCTGGGCCCGGGTTTCATGGCTCTCCTCCTGGTACTCACCTGCTCGCTGAAGGGTGTGTCCCTCCGCGAGATCGCCTGGTCGGGGTTGACGAAGACTATCCTCTGCGCGCGGCGAGGGTCAAATGGGAGGGCGGGCGGCGCAACGCGCCGATGCGGAAAGGACGATGAACGCGCGTCTACCGGACAGGGGCTTCGGCGACGCCGACGTACTTATCGGCCCCTCCGTAGGTCCAGCAGCCACCGGCCGCCCTGACGCACCATGCCCTCTACGAACACGACGTTGGGGACCTGGCCGGCCTTCTCCCACGCGGTCTCCGGCGAGAAGATCGGTGTATCGGTCCGCGCCAGCAGCCGCCGCGGATCCTTGCTGTCGAAGCGGGCGAGGCCGGTGCGGTAGACCAGCTTGTCGTCCGCCCCGTTGTAAACCAGCACGATGCCGTCGGGGGTCAGAACCGGTGCCGGTCCAGGCTCGACGACGCGCGAATCGAACCGGCCGGGCCGGCGGGGCAGCACGGGAACGTCGAGGGCGTCGGTCCACACCGTCAGATCGCTCGAGTACGCAAGGCCCATCTGATCGGTCTTGTCGGGGGCGGTACCCATGTAGTACATCCAGTACCTGCCGTCGATCATCTCGGGAAGTATCGCGCCCGCCTTGGTCCAGCCGACATTCCACCTGCCCTTGTAGGCAGGCATGATCACGCCTTTCCGATCCCAGTGGATCAGATCCGTGGAGGTGGCCAGCGCGAGCTGCGCATCCTTCTTGTTGTAGGCGGTATACGTCAGGAAGTACGTGCCGCCGATCTTCGTCAGGCGCGGATCTTCGACGCCGCCGTCCCGCTCGTACTCCGCCTCCGGCGACAGCACGGGCTCCGGCCGGCGGGTGAAACGCAGGCCGTCGGTGCTGGAGGCATAACCGAGGCGGGACGTGCCGTTCCTGTCCTGCGCCCGATAGAGCATCACCAACGATCCGTCGT
Source organism: uncultured Acidobacteriota bacterium (assembly GCA_963787175.1). Taxonomy (GTDB): domain Bacteria; phylum Acidobacteriota; class Vicinamibacteria; order Vicinamibacterales; family 2-12-FULL-66-21; genus CAVSUB01. Next base: position 343,482 of record CAWBCA010000021.1, on the reverse strand, counting down.
GGCTGACGACGGACGGATTGAAGGTGCCCGCGGACTCCCATCCGTCCCCTTGCGGCCCGAGCACCGGGTCGTTCGAGATTCGCCGCAGCGCCCCGAACGGCCATTGCTCCCCCTGCGCCGCGACGAGCATCGCCGCGCAGCACAACACCAGGCCCGTTCGTCGCCGCCGATCCGCCATCAGAGCTCCTCCGGTGGACGCCTCGAAAGGCAACCTGGACGACGAAGGACGCGAACTCTCGCGTCGGGCTCTCCCTGCGCGGGCGTCAGTGGGCTCCAGCAGGGCTGGGGGCGTCGATACGCAGCGGCTTGTACCCGCCAATCGCCTTGAAGTAGAGGAACAGGCACGCGTAAATCGCCGCCATCGCCGCCGGGATGAACGAATCAGCCTTGAGCGTCTCGCGGTCGCCCATGATGCTGGCCTCGACTACGGTCCGCTGCTCCGGTGTTTTCGCCGTGGCCGTCTGCGCGGACGACAGCTTCGTGCCGTCGAGCCCGGTGACTTCATCCAGGAACAGGAACCGGCTCGGAACCGGCGCCTTGTACTGTTCGTAGATCGCCGGCGCCGTCGTGTTCAGGTGCTCGGCCGTGAAGCGGTCCTTGGCATAGCCGAGGCCGGGGCCGCCGAGGAGCCCGGCCGACATCATGCCGATGCCGCCCATGATCGACATCGCGACAGCTCCGGTGCGCGGGAAACGGTCCCCGACGACGGCCAGCATGGTCGGCCAGAAGAACGTCTTGCCCACGGCGTACACGGCGAGCGCGACCATCGCGCCCATGAACGTGTCGATGCCGCTGACCATTCTCAGCCCGATGACGGCCATCACGGCGCAGATGAAGAGCAGGCCTATCGGAGAGACCTTGAGGTGCGTCTCGATGAAGTGGGCGCAGAAGCGCAGCGAGAACATCAGCAGGGACGTGAACACGAAGAGGATCTTGCCCTGAGCCGGCGTGAGGATGTTGCCGGTGATGTTCTGAATCCAGCCGTCGGTGCCGAGCTCGACCGCCCCGAGCAGCGCGTGCGTCACGAACAGCACGAACAGCAGCACCGATCCGGTGGAGAAGTTGGTCTTCACGCCCACCACCAGCAACAGGCCCAGCGCGACAGCCCAGGCGAGGTAGCCCCAGGTCGCGGACGTGAAGAACGCGCTCCCGGTGAAGAACGCGAGAATCGCACCCAGCTGCTCCTTGAAGAAGAGACCAACCAGGACGCACGCCACCAGCGCCCCCAGGAGCCCGACCTCGTGAAGCATCTGGCCGATCGTGAGGCCCTTTGCCGACGCCTCCGATTTCGGGAACGGCTGCCCGAAGAACGCAATGCCGTAGAGCGCAGTCGGCACGAGGAACAGGCCGAGTTGCAGCTTCCAGCTCAGGTGCATTCCCTCACCGAGAATCCAGCCGATGAGGCCGCCCACCACGAGGCCGGCCGGCCAGCTGGCATGGAGGATGTTCAAGAAGTGCGTGCGGTTGTTCGGAAAGAGCGTGGAGACGAGCGGGTTGGCCACCGCTTCGAGCGTGCCGTTGGCCAGGGCGAAGATGAAGGTTCCCATGTACAGAAACATGTAAGCGGTCGCCTGTGCCTGCCCCTCGGTGGCGGCAAACGTGACAAAAGCCGAGAGCACGTGAAAGACGAACGCCGCCACGACCAGCTTGCCGTAGCCGATCTTGTCCACCACGACGCCGCCGATGATGATGCCGAAGCAGAAGCCGGTGAAGCCGGCGCCGCCGATGGCGCCCAGCTGCGCACCGGTGAAGCCGAATTGGGCGGCCCAGGTGGCAAGGATGCCGCCGCGGATGCCGAAGCCGATGCCGGCCGCGAAAATGGCCAGGAAGCCGGCCCACAGCAGGCGCCTGGCGTTCGGCGCGATGGCGTCGTTGCTCACGGTTGCATTGCTCATAGTTTTCTCTTTACTGGGCCTGTCGTTCTGGTGCCCGATGCGCCGGGCCTTGCGAAGGTTCGTGGTGAGAGAGGAACAGCACTGCCGGCACAGACTACAACGAGACGGCCGTTACCGCGAGATGCGGCGCCGGCATCCGGATGCCCGGCCGTGTCGGGCAGGTGCGAAGCCGGGCGGAGGACACGCGGGACCACGGCTAGGGCACCCGGCCGGCCCACTTCACGGCGTTGGCCAGCAGGGTCTTGAACGCCGGGTGGTCGTGGACCCTCTCGTCGTGGCCCAGCGCGATCCCGACGATCCGTGCGCCGGCGTGGGGGGTGACCCACACGGCCGGGTGCGGCTGCTTGAACTTGACGCTTGGCGAGGTCTCGGCCAGCACCTCGATTGACGCCGTGCCCGGGGGCACCTTGTCCGGCTCCGCGTTCACGTAGTACAGCTCGTCCTCGACATCGAACGACGCCGGCACACCCTTCATCACCGGATGATCCGGCTTGACGGCCTTCACCGAGAAGCTGGCAATGCGGTCGTGACCGCGGGCCCCGCCGCCCACGATCGCCGCATTCAGCTCCGGCCATTGGGCGAACCCGTACCACGTTCCCGGGTGCAGCATGACAAGACCCTTGCCGGCCGCCGCGAAGTCGAAGAGCGCCTTCCGATAAGCGGGCGTGTCGAAGAACTGGCGATTCACGCTGATGACGGCCACGTCCGCCTTGCCGATTTCGGCGGCCGCCTGGTCGCGGTCTTCCGTGTAGTTGACGCTGAACCCGGCAGCCGCGAGCGTGGCGCTGTCGGTCCCGCCGAAGAACCGTCCAAAATCGTGCGAGCTCCCGCCGCCGATGATCAGCACCTTCAACTTGCCGGGGGCCCAGACCACGGGTCTCGTCTCGGGCAGCGGCGCGTCCCCCTTGCCACCCTCTTTCGGGCCCTGAGCATCCGCGCCCGCCGCCGCCGCAGGCACCTGGCTGGCCGCGCGCGCCATTGGACCGGCGCCCGTCGTCCGGGCATCGGGGGCCGCCCCCGGCTTGCCCGGTACCGGCTCGGAGCCCGCCGTGATGGCGACGGTCGCGGGGACGATATCGGTGTCGAAGCTCTCCAGCACGATTTTCGAGAGCGCCCCCTTCTTCCCGAGGTTCAACGCGAAGTACCGCAGCTGTCCCCTGCGGGTGAAGTCGCCCGCGTCCGTGCTGAGCGGCACCTCCGCCCGCACGAAGGTGTCGGCGAAGTGCTCGCCGTTCTTGAGCACGTGCTCCTCGGTCGTGCCGTCCGCAAACGTGACGGCGACCTTCATCGCTGGCGCGCCGCGCACCGCGTCTCCGCCCGACGGCCAGGCCCAGCCGCCGACCCCGCCGAGAAAGTGCAGGCTTGCCGCGGTGACGGCCGTCTGGATCTCCACGCGCTGCGGAAAGCTCTCCGACAGATTCTCCCGGCCCGGGCCGCCTTTCAGCGCGATCAGGTTCGCGCCGCTCGAGGATCTCGCCGGATCCATCACGAAGAACGGCACGCCGGCGACGCTGACGTCGCCGAACTTGTGCAGCGTGACCGTCTCCTCGCGCTCGTCGTCGCGCCGGAAGCCACGGCGGCTGTCGGCCGTGTAGGCCGGCCGGAGATCGATGACGCGGAACTTCTGGGCGTCGCTGCCGAGGAAGCTCAGGATGTCGCGCAACGCCGCTGCGCCGAGCGTCTCGAACCCTTCGGGCATGAGCGAGCGGTGCGTGTTCTCCCGGTTGGTGATCTCTTCCTTCTTGATCTCGACATCACCGGCCGGGCCGCGCAGCGTGACGCCGGCGGCGTTCTCGCTCGCGATCACGCCGACGAGCGTCTCGCTCTTGCGGGTCGTGATGTTCCACTGCCAGAAGCTGGGATCCACCTCGCGGTTCGGGTCGACGACGTGGCCGAGCAGCTCGGCGCGTGCATGCGTTCCGATCCCGTTCAACGGCGGGCCGGCCTCGCTCGTGCCAAGGTCGCCGAGCTTGTGGCAGCTCGCGCAGGCGCCGGTGAACAGGAGCTTGCCCTTCGCGGCGTCGCCTGGCTTCTCCACCTCCGCCAGCAGCGACGCGACGATGTCGCTCTTCGCCTTTACCGCCGGCGACAGGGTGTCGAGCAGCGTGGCGGCCTGCAGGGCGACCTGGCGGTCCGGGTGTGTGCGCAGCCGCGCGACGTTGGCGGGCCCGAGGGTCGCGGGCGTGATCTTCCCGGCCTTGATCGCCGCGAGCAGCGCCAGCGAGGAACCCGGCCTCTTCAACAGCTGGTCGAACACCGGCGTGGAGTTCGTCCGCGCCAGCGCCTCGATCAGCACGGCGTCGGCATCCTGGCCCGCGGTCTCCCCCAGCGCGTTGATCAGCCCGCTCTTGAACGCGGCTCCGACCGCCGGGTCGGACAGCATCGGGGCGACCGTCGAGAGCACCTGCGCGCGGCGTGCCGGAACCGCCAGGAGGCTCCCGGCGTTGTCGATGCGACGCTCGTCGCCCGCCGCGGGATCGCCGAGCTCCCGCAGCATCTGCTGGGCGTAGCCCTCGGCCTTGGCGCTGAGGACATTCGCCTTGTCCCACTTCGCCACGATTGGCAGCGCCCCGGCCCTCGTTTCCGGATCGTCCAGCAGCTTCTGCAGGGCGTCGGTGGTCGGAGCATCCAGGGCAACCGCACCGCCCTCCATGCGGGCAACCGCACGGACGACGCTCGCCTTGAGCGCCACCGCGTCGAGGCCGGCGCCGGCCGCGGCGACCAGCAGGCGCCCGGCATGATCGGGCAGCGCGGCGGGCAGGATCGCGGCGACGAAATCGGTCAACACCTGCGGACGCCCGTACGCCAGGGCATCGGCCACGTAGTCGGGGGCCTGGTCGGTCGCCGCGGCAACCAGCGCGGACCGTGTCCAGTTGTCGGTGGCGGCGGCGAACGAGTCGAGCACCGCTGTCCGGGCGGCGGCGGTCGCCGCCGCGCGCGACTGCTCGTAGAGCTCGAAAGCCTTGCTCCCCATCGGCCTCTTGATCTTGGCCAGGCGCGGGTCGGCTGCGTGGTTCTCCTGCGCGAGACGCCACGCGTTCTGCTTGACGAGGGCGTTCGGGCTGGTCTGCATGACCTGAATCAGCCCGGGCAGGTCCGCGCGCTTCAGGACAGGTACGTCGAGCTTCCGGGCCTGCTTGTGCTGCACCCGCCAGATCCGGCTGAAGTAGTGGTCGCGATCGGGGCGTACGGCGGCGTTCGCGGGCCCATGCAGCGGCCCCCTGGTGTCGTTGTGGATGACGGCCTGGTTGTAGAAATCGATGACGTAGAGGGCGCCATCCGGGCCGACCCGCGTCTCGATCGGCCGGAACCACAGGTCCTTGCTCCGCATGAACTCCGTCTGCTCGCGCCCGGTCTCCTTCTGGGTGGTGTAGCTCACCCCCTCGGGCTTCACGAACTGCTGGTGCACGAGGTTCAGCGTGGGCTCGCCGGTGAAGTACGCGTACCGCCACTTCTCCGGCCACGCGCCGCCGTCGTATACCGCGCAGCCGGCTGCAGCGGTGAACTGGCCGACCAGGTCGATCTGGACGTACGCCTGCTCGGGCCACGTCATCAGCGGATACGTGTCCTGCCGGGTGATCATGCCCTTCCACGACGTCGTCCCCGGGAGGCGGCCTTTCGCAAGGACGCTTTCAGGCAGGACGGTGTGGAAGAAGACCGTTCCGCTCGTGGGCTGCGTCCAGAACACCTGGCCGTCCCACGTGACATCGAGCCCCCACGTGTTGCCGCCGCGGCTGCTGAACTGCTCGAAGGCGCTGCCGTCAGGTTTGAAGCGCACGACGCCGCTCCCGTCCCGGCCGAAGCTCGTCGTGCCGTCCGGCGAGGTCACCGACCCGACGCTGTAGCCGTGCGTGGCGTAAATCCAGCCGTCGAGCCCCCAGCGAAGGTTGTTGATGACGGCGTGCGTGTCGGCGGTGCCGAGGCCCGTGTACAGCTTCGTGCGCTTGTCGGCGACCTGGTCGCCGTTGGTGTCTTCGAGATACCAGATGTCCGGGGAGGTCGCCGCGATGACGCCCGTCCGGTGGAACACGAAACCGGTGACGAGCTCCAGTTTGTCGGCGAACACGTGCTTGCGGTCCATCACGCCGTCGCCGTTCGTGTCCGACAGGATCGAGATGGTGTCCTCCGGGTCGCGGTCCTGCTGCCGGTGGAGCGACCCGCTCTCTTTCCAGGGCTCGGTATTCGGCAGCTTCCGTCCGTTGGGATACTCGGGGGTCTCCGACACCCAGAGCCGGCCGCGCTCGTCCCAGTCGATGTTCATGGCCTTCTTGATCAGCGGTTCGGCCGCGGCGAGCGTCAGGTTGAAGTCCGGGTGGACCTCGATTCTCGCGGCCGCCTTGGCCGGATGGGTCGGCCCGCCTTCGACGTAGCGCAGGTTGTCGGCGAGCTCGGTCTTCTTCAGGAGCTCGTCGGCGTTGGCGCGCCGGCCAGCCCAGGCGATGCCGCGCAGCAGAATCGCCCGGTAGTTCGGACGATTGAAATTCTCGTAGAGATGACCGGGAATCGACACGAAGGCGCGGTACGGCGCGCGGCCGCCCTCGACGGTGCGCTCGTAGGTCCACATCTGCGGCTGCTGATCGTAGATGCTCACGCGCTTGCCCCCTGCCGTGAGCTCATCGGCGCGCTTCTGTGAGTTGGCATTGCGCCCCAGCGGCTTGGGTGTGAAGGCGGTCGCGAGCACCTTCGCCTCGGGCAGCATCTCCATGTCGTAGTAGATCTCGTCGTCCATCGCCCAGTTGGACACGTCCTTCGTGATCGGACTGTCGTGGTCGGTGAAGTAGAGGTGCATCGGCCCTTCGAGCCACTTGGTCGTTCCGTACCGCCACGAACCGCCCACGATGCCCTTGAACCAGTCCGGATCGTGGGAGACGGCGCCGGCGTGAATCACGACCAGCCCGCCGCCGCGCGCGAGGAACTCGTTCAGGTTCCGGCGATCGGCTGGATCCTCGATGTCCCCGGCATCCTGCCTGTGCAGGATGAGGACGTCGGTCTGCTCGAGTTGAGCCCCGGTGGGAAACGCCTCCGACCCGGTCGCCTTGGCGCCGCGTTCGTTGAGCAGCGGCACCCACTCCTTGAGGAAGCGCGGGTAGTCGTGCGCGCCGGGACCGTGCGACTTCGGCCCGGAGCGGATGAACACCCGCACCGGATCGACGGTGGCGGCCAGGCTCGTGAGCGTGGTGACAAGGATGGAACCAAGGAGCAGAAACGTTCGCATGGCAGCTCTCGCGGACTATAGTCAGGGGTCAGGCGGCGGTCAAATCGCCGGGCCCGGTTCCTTGTGAGTATAGTTGTCAGCTGGATGCCGTCCGTCTTCCTTTTCGCAACGCTCGATACGAAGGGCCGCGAGGCCGACTTCGTCCGCGGTCTCCTCACGTCGTGGGGCGTGCGCGTCACCCTCGTGGACGTCGGTGCGCTTGGCGCGCCCGCGGTCGCAGCGGACATCTCCCGCGAGCGCATCTTCGAGCTGGCGGGCACGACGCTCGAGGCGGTGCGGAACCAGGCGGACCGCGGCGAGGCGGTGACCAGGGCCGCCGCAGGGGCCGCCAGGCTGGCGCGCGAGGCCTGCGGGCGGGGCGAGGTGTCGGGCATCCTCGGCCTGGGCGGATCGGCGGGCACGACGATCGCCACGGCGGCCATGAGGGCGGTGCCGCTCGGCCTGCCCAAAGTGATGATGAGTACGCTCGCGTCCGGCACGGTGCGGCAGTTCGTGGGCGACAAAGACATCTTCATGCTCAACTCGGTGGTGGACATCCTGGGCATCAACCGCGTCAGCCGGCAGGTGCTCTCCGAGGCCGCCCGGGCGATGGCCGGCCTCGTGAACTATCCCGCGCCCGATCCGCAGCCGGACGACAGACCGCTGGTAGCCGCAACGATGTTCGGCGTGACCACCGCGTGCGTGGAGCGCGCCCGCGACACGCTGGAACGCGCCGGCTGCGAGGTCCTCGTCTTCCATGCGACCGGCAACGGCGGGCAGGCGATGGAGGCGCTCATCGGTGAAGGCCTGATTGCCGGCGTGCTGGACATCACGACCACCGAGCTCGCGGACGAGGAGGTGGGCGGCTTCCTCACCGCCGGACCCGACCGTCTCACCGCCGCGGGCAGGGCGGGGATCCCGCAGGTGGTCTCGACCGGCGCGCTCGACATGGCGAACTTCTACGCGCCCGACTCCGTGCCGGCCCGGTTCAAGGACCGGCTGTTCTACCGGCACAACGCGAACGTCACGCTGATGAGGACCACGCCGGACGAGAACGCGCGGATCGGCGCCGGCATCGCCCGGAAGCTCTCGGCGGCCGTCGGGCCGGTCGCCGTCCTGCTGCCGGGACGCGGGGTCTCCGCGATCGACAGGGAAGGGCAACCGTTCTGCGATCCGGTCGCGCGCAGGGCGCTCCACGACGCCATTCGCGACGGCGCACGCGCCGTCGACGTGGTGGAGCTGGACCTGCACATCAACGACCAGGCCTTCGCCGACGCCGCCGCGCGCAGGCTGATCGAACTGATGAAGATGGACCAGGCGGCAGGAGGCATTGCGTGAGCGTCGACAATTCCCGGCAGGGCATCCTGAAGCGATTCCGCGATCAGATCGGGCGCGGCGAGCCGATCATCGGCGGCGGCGCCGGGACCGGGCTCTCCGCCGTGAGCGAAGAAGCGGGCGGCATCGACCTGTTGATCGTCTACAACTCGGGACGCTACCGCATGGCCGGCCGCGGGAGCTCCGCAGGGCTGCTGGCCTACGGAAACGCCAACCAGATCGTCAAGGAGATGGCCTACGAGGTCCTGCCGGTCGTCAAACGGACACCCGTCCTCGCGGGCGTCAACGGCACCGACCCGTTCATCATCCCCCGGCTCTTCCTCGAAGAGCTTCGGACGCTGGGCTTCGCCGGCATCCAGAACTTCCCGACGGTGGGACTCTTCGACGGCGACATGCGCCAGGCGTTCGAGGAAACCGGCATGAGCTACCAGCTGGAGGTCGACATCATCCGGCTTGCCAGCCAGCTCGATCTGCTGACGACGCCCTACGTCTTCAATCCGGCCGAGGCCGAGCGCATGGCCGACGCGGGCGCCGATCTCATCGTGGCTCACATGGGCGTGACAACGGGTGGGTCGATCGGGGCGAAGAGCTCGAAGACGCTGGACGACTGCGTCACGCGGATCCAGCGGATCTCCGACGCCGCGCGCGGCGTGAACCGCGACGTGCTGGTCATCTGCCACGGCGGACCGATCTCGGAGCCGCCCGACGCGGAGTACATCATCACGAACTGTCGGGGGGTGGACGGCTTCTACGGCGCGAGCTCGGTGGAACGCCTGCCGGCGGAGCGCGCCATCGCGGAACAGATCAGGACCTTCAAAGGGATTCGCCTGCCGTCATCTCCGGGTGCATCGCAGAGCAGACGCTCCGCACCGGCAGCAGCCTCGCGCGTTTCCGCAGCCAGGCAGCGCAAGCCCGGAAAGGCGCCAGCCCGATGAGCACCCTGACCGAGGCGGTGGAGGCGCTGCGGTTCGTCACCGCCGCCAGGGCGCGCGTGGAGTTCGCGCCGTGGGGCAAGCACTGGTGGCTGTCGCAGCCGGGCTTCACGGAGACGAAGCAGCTGACGCTGGTGCGCGTCCGGATGCGTCCGGGCGCCGGCCACCAGTTCCACTACCATCCGGCGCGCGAGGAGATCATCTACGTGCTGGACGGTGTGGCCGAGCAGTGGGTGGACCGGGAGAAACGCCGGCTCAAGGCCGGGGAAATCGCGTTCATCCCGAAGAAGGTGGTGCACGCGATCCACAACCCGTCGAAGAGCCCGATGACCTTCCTGGCGATTCTCTCGCCGGCCGTCGCGAAGGAACCCTTTCTCGTCGACTGCTACAACGAGGAACCCTGGCGCAGCCTGCGCGAGCCGTTCGCCTACCCTGAGGTGGATCCCCGGACGGGCCGCGCGAAGGCCTAGCCCACCAGGCACGCGGCGAAGCATTTCTGCTGTGCGGCCTCACGGGCGCACGGCTGCAACCGTCAACCCGGGGCCGGCCCCAATCCTTGCGCGCACGCTCAGGACGACGACGCCCGGCTCAGTCGAGACGTGCAGCTCGGTCAGGTACTCGAGGGCCTCGGCCGCCTCGTAGCGCGCCAGCAATACCCCCAGATCGATCTGAATACGCTCGCCGTCGATCGCGATGCCCGGCGGCAGCGCGGCGAACAGGCGCGCCATCAGCGTCCCGAGCGCGAGAAGCAACGGGGATTTCGTCAGCCGGAGGCCGAGCACCGGCCGCTGCGGCAGCACCGGCTGTGAGTCGATCTCGAGGGTCAGGCTGATCGGAACGGTCCATGTTCCTCTCGCGACGCGAACGTCGACGGCAATCCGGTTGCGGTCCCGGGCGTGAAGCACGAGGCTCCGGATCGGCCCGTCCGGGCGCAACAGGCCCGCTATCAGCTCGTTGAGCAGGCCTTCGGACACCGGAATGGTCGCGGACGCACTCGCACCGGCGAGCCCCGGAAATCCCGAGCCGCGTTGCCGCGCGAAGAGAGCCTCGAGGCTGGCGAGCACCGGAAGCAGCGTAGCAGAGTGTGGAGCACGTGGGGCATCGCGGGCACGGGCGATGCGTCCTTCTCGGAAGACGCACCCCGGGGCGGGCCTGCCTTCTACACGAGCCCGCCTGCGAACAACACGCCCGCGGCAAGCATCGCGATGCCGGCGGCACGGGCCACGATCGCGCCGGGGCGACCGGTCTTCTCGACCAGCACCAACACCGCCAGCGCGGCGACCCACACCAGGTTCATCACCCCAACCACGAAGAGCACGCACATCAGCGCCCAGCAACACCCGAGACAGAAGGCGCCATGTCGCCATCCCAGGTGCATCGCGCCCATCGTGCCGTCACGCCAGTGAGCCATGAGGAACCCCAGCGGGCTCCGGCACTGCGTCAGGCACGCGCCTTTCAACGGTGTGAGTTGATACGCACCCGCCGCGATCAGGATGGCGCCACCCAGCTGGGGGCTCGACGCTGCCATGGCGGGCGACAGCATCGCGCCCTCGTGCAGCCCCCACTGCGCGAGCGCCGCGCAGGCACTGAATCCCACCCACACCAGCAGGTATCCGAACCCGAACGCCAGCACGGCCAGCGGGATACGGCGCTCTCCCCTGGCCCGACGCGCGGCCCCGAACAGTGACAGCACAGGCGCGGCCGCGCCGGCCATCATCCCCACCATCATCACGACCCACATCGCGAAGGCGAAATAGACGTCTGTCAGGGTCCAGGACCTGTCCATGGACATGCCCATCCCGGCCATCATGGCGTCCTCTTCCATCGACGCCGACATCTGGCGGTCGAGGCGAACGAGATACGCCCAGGCCACGGCCGTCACCACGACGAGCGCACCGGCGATGAACAGGCGATCGCGACGCGGGAGGGCCGCGACGGTCGGCGTGCTAGGCACTTCGCCAGGAGAACGGCGCGTACTGCCCGTTGTTCCGTCCGCTCGCATCGTCCCAGGCCAGCCCGAACGCCTGCACGTGGCTGTTCAGCGCGCGTGCCAGCGCAAACCGGTCGTTGGCCGGATGGCCGGTGTGGTCGAGGTGAATCGGCTCGGCATCGCCGGGGTCGAGACCTCTCACCCCCTCGGCCGCCATGTCGATGAGAGTGGACGCCGTGACGGACCACCTCATGCCGGTTCGCTCGAAACGGATCGGCGCGGAGAGGACGCCGAGAAACGTCGAGACCAGGCCGGACAGCGCAGCCATGGGCCCGCCCGCCGCTGCCGCTCGCGATCGCGGTGATGGCGTCGCGCTGATCGGTGCTGGCACGTTCATCGGCGATGACGCCGACCGACCAGTTGCCCTTGCCCATCGCTTCCGGCGTGTGCCCGAGCACGATGAACCCGAGACCGTCCAACGACAACGCGTCGTAGCGTCCGCGATCGATCTGGAACGCCATCGCGAACGTGCACGACCCATTGGTCGGATTCACAGCCATCTGTCCAGGCAGACACGGACACACGAAGTCGCAATTGCAGGTTTCGTAATACTGACCGCTGACCTGCCATGAGGGCGTCGCCATGCCTCACCTCCGTGCCGCCATCATACCCGTTACGCGGGGGTGCGCCGGCGGCGCCTGATGGCGCCGGCGAGCCCGGCGGCCAGCAGGACCAGGGTTCCGGGTTCCGGTACTGTCGCGACTTCGACATCGAGCCTGAACGCGCGCGATCCCTGCTCGAACTCCCGAGACGCGAAGTACTCGAGGTCGTGGTTGAGGACGGGCAGCGCGCCCGGCGCCTCATCATCGGCGCGGAACAGGATGCTGAGCAGCAGCATCTGCTGGAGGTATGCGGCGTTCACCGTCGGGGTGACATTCCACGACTGAAACGCTCCGGGCGTTGCCTGCGCAGCGTTGAAATTGCCCAGCGCCCCCCCTGCCGCACCGGGCTGGTTGTTCCACGAGATCGTGGACTCGGTCCAGGTGTTCGGCGCCTGATAGAGGGAGTGCGTCCGGTCGTCGAACGTGTCCCAGTCCTGGTTGTAGAACCCCTGGAGCGTCGCCGACGCGATGAACGTATCCGGCGTGAAGGCGGGGAGCGGAAACATCAGGTAGAACCGATAGGGGCCGATGACCCCGCTCGCATCGCTGCCGGAGAGAAGCCCACCGAGCAGGTTTTCGCTCCCCAGGTTGACGCCGGCCAGCAGGCCCCCGGCAACTGTCGCATCCGCCGAGGCGGGAATCGGCGCCGCCTCGCCGCTCGCAGCAACGGTCCAGAGCAGGGCACACAGTGCAAGCCGCCTCACGATTCCGCGCATCACGCCTCCCGTCGGTAACTGTGCCTGCATCCACGCCGCGCGCCGGCGCCGGGCCCGGTCACGGGCTGGACGATCCCCGCGCTCTCGCGATCGTTATCACCGGCGACGTCCACGTCTCGTAATGCGCGGGGTTGTCATTCTCGCCCAGAGGCTTGAGGACGAAGAGGATAATCCGGTATTGGCCGTCCGGCACCTGCACCAGCGTCAGCCCGGTTTCGACGAGTCCATCCCACCCGTATGCGAAAAACGAGCCGTCCCGGAGTTGCGCGGCAGGTATTCCTCGTAGAGGGCGCGGCCGAGCAGGAGGCCGGTGGGCTCGTGCTGAACCGTCATCCGCATGCGGTACGACTGGTGGTCGAAGTGCGCGACCGGGATGGTGACGGCAGGCTGCCCCGGCGGGTCGGCCGGGGGCGTGACGGCGGCATTGAGCTGCCCCGGCGCGTTGTTGGACAGGACCACCGCGACCGCCCCGGCAGCCTGGGCATTGATCGCCTTTTCATAGAACCCGCACCCCCCGTGCCGGATCAGAGCCGCTGCGCCCTCGACGCTTCCCGGCGGTGGAGGTGCGGCGGGAACCGTGCTGCTGCAGCCGTCGGCGCTGCTCGCAAGGGTGCCGGTCCGGCGCACCGGCAGCGTCCCTGAACCGGGCGGCAGCGGCGCACCGCTCGCGGGCGAGAAACCGACGGCGAGACTGTCCGGCGAGATCCTGAAGGCGGGCAGGCGCACATGCGTGTTGTCGAACGACGCAACACCGATCACCTCCTGGCCGACTCCGGGTGAGGAAACAGAGTAGCCACCGGAGCCGTCGCTGTTGCCGATGCTGGACACGACGACGATCCCCATGCGGACCAGGCGGTCGGCGGCCCGGGCGGTCGGATACTGCGGCTACAGGAACGACGACCCTATGCTCATGTTCACGACGTGCGGCTTCGCGCGTCTCGCTTCCTCGATGGCCGCGAGCAGGATGTCCGTCCGGGTGGACACGCCCGAACCGACCGGCACGCCGCACCCGAAGACCCGGTAGGCATAGAACGTCACGTCCGGCGCGACGCCGGTGATTCCCTGGGGACCTGCCGCCCGCGCGCCAACGATTCCGGCCACGTGCGTACCGTGACCGTTGCAATCATCGGGATACGGATCGGGTACTGGAGTCGGGTTGAACCCGGCCGAGGCCGGATCCGGCTGGTAGCCATCCCCGACGAAGTCGAAGCCCCGTTCCACGCGGCACCCGGGCCCGAAGCAGCCGCCCAGGTCGGGGTGATCGTAATCGGTGCCGCTGTCGATCACCGCGACCTTGATCCCCGCCCCTGTGTAGCCGTTTCGCTGCGCAACGTCCGCACCCGACATCGCGAGAGCCGTGAACAGCTCGGCGCCGCTACCCGACCGTTCGGGATCGGCAACGGCCAGCTCCACCGGATAAACAGCGCGCACGCCCGGCACCCGTGCGAGCGCCCCGGCGTCCTTGGGATCGATCCGGATCGACAGGCCGTTGAAGAGAAAGGTGAACGCGTACCGTTCCTGGATCTGCAGCCCGAAGCGCGCGGCCGCAGCGCGGAACGCATCCTTCTCCTGTTCGAGCACGGCCTCGCTGCTGCCGTCGGCAGCGGGCGGGCTCGCCAGCTCCACGAACCAGAGGTCCCTGTCCGGTTCCGCCTGCGCCACGACCCCCTGCGCGCCGGCGAGCATCGTCAGAAGGATGACAAGGCCGCGGGAGATCAATCCTTTCCCCCGCGATCGTCCTTGCTGTCGTCGACGATGTCCCTGTCGCGATTGGTGACGGCGCTCTGTGCGGATCGCTCTTTCGAGGGCTGCTCCTGGCTCTTTTCAGCAGGCTTGACGGTGGAACGGATCACCATGAACCTGTTGAGCAGGTCGAACCAGAAGGGAGAACCCTGGGAGACGGCGAAGGCGGTCAGGAAAAGGCCGACGAGCTTCAGCAACCAGCCGCCGGGGGTGCCGGGCAGCCGACGCGGGTCCTCTTCGTCCGTTCCGTCGTCGCGCACCCATCCCATCGGCAGGCCGAGCGCTTCCACGTTGCCGTAGGCTGCCTTCAACCGCTCGGTGGCCGCCTTGTCCCGCTCTTCGGGGTCGGCAGCCGGCGCACCCGGAGGCTGTTGCGGCGTGGCGAGGCTCTGCTCGGCCGCGGCGGCGACCGACCGCCTGAGGGCCCCGTCACGGGCGAGCGACTGCGCGAGGGAGATCGTGTCCGCGTTGATCGCTGCGGATACGCCGAATCCGAGCGCCAGCATCAGGACCGTCGTGCGCCGCTTGTACCAGCCGGACACCCGATCCATCATCGCCTCGTACCACTCTTCGACGTTCCTGCGGGCCCGCAGTATGTCGCCGTCGGCCTCGTCGATCAGGGTGAGCAGCGCGCTGCGCAACTCGGCATTCGGCACCGTCGCGACGGTTTTGCGAATCTGCGTGAGGTCGGTCGTGACGCCGACCGATGAACTGACGCCGCCACCGGCCGTGGCCGCGGCGCCCGCGGCGATGTTCCACAGGGCGAGCGCGAACGTGCGGGACGGGATGTAGGACGGCAGCTTGGCCGGGGTGCGATACAGCGGCCGCACCAGGCCATGCTTGTACAACTGGCTTGCGAGGTCCACCCCCTCCTGCGCGCCGTTTCCCTTGGTCTCGTTGAGGAGCAACTCGATGCCCTGCCGGAGGTACTTCGCGCGGTTGTTGAACTTTGCCTCGATGTACTCGCCGACCGCCGAGCAGAGCAGGCTCAACAGCGCGTACACGAAGATCATCCCGACTGCGACTTCGAGGACGACGGATCCCAGCAGCATTTCGAGCCCCCTTCCTGGTCCATCGCGCCGGTTGCGCCATCAACCGTCGCCGACGCTGCACGCGTGTGGCTGTCGGACCCTATAACGACGCGTGAGGTGTATCCGTACAGCCGCGGGGCGCGGCCTCCTCAGGCCCTGTTGTCCGCCGGGTCGCGCCATGCCGATCGTGATCAGCCGTCTTTCGAGTCGCACCGTCGGGTGGCTCTGTGGAATAGACTGCGGACGCGGATGACCCGCACTCGGGCACCCGCAGCGGTTACTCTCTGTCACGAAGGGAGCGTCGCCATGGTGTGGAGCGTGGAGTGGGACGGCGGATTCGTCGTCGGGGGAGATGTGTCGCGGCGCCTCACGCCCAGTTTCCGCCTGAAGGAGTTCCTGAAGCCGGACGGGACGGTGCGGGTGCATCGCGAGCTCGTGGCGGGCATCCAGTTGCTGCGGGACAGGTTCGGCAGGCCGGTATCAGTGAAGCGGACAGATCCCGACGGACTGGGAGCGGTCGTGTCGGGACAGCCGGCTGCCGAACTGCTGGAAGTGGCCGGGCGCGTGGGGCGCCAGGTCTTCGCCAGCGTGAGCGACGGGCCGGATGGTGTCCGGCTCCGGCTCTCCGACCCCGGCAATCTGCCCTCCATCGAGCTGGCACAGGCGCTGGAGACCGCCTTCTCCGTCACGGCCGCGTTCGAGACGGCGGGCGACAAGTTCCAGCAGATCACCGGGAACTTCGACGGAGCCGGGCTGTCGTTCGGGCCCGCCCAGGTGAATTTCAAGAGCGGGACCCTCGTTCCGCTGTTCCAGCAGTTCAAGGCTGCCGACGAAAGCGCCCTGCGCGGGTGCTTCACGGATCGGGACGACTATCAGGAGTGGCTGCGTGTCATGACGCTGCCGGTGGCCAGTCAAATCGAGTGGGCCAACGACATCAGCGCGGGGCGCGGCGGCCATGACGTCATCGAGCCCTGGAAGGGCTACTTCCGGGCGGTGGGGCGCGTGCCGAGGTTCCGGTACGATCACGGTGGAGACCATCCTGCGTGAGTACGGCGGGAAGATGTTGCGCGCGGTCAAGGCGCTGCACGGCCTGAAGCCGGGGATCCAGATCGATCACCTGCGGTGCGTCTGCTCTCTTTACGATCTGGTGGTGCAGCAAGGCAGCCTGGACAAGGCCTGGGCGGCTATCGAGGAGCGGGTGGCGCGCGAAGACCCGCAGGACCAGTTCGCCCTGCTGCGGATTGCCGTCGAGGAGCGCGGGCGGAAGGCCGACAGGCAGTGGCGGGACGATGCGCTGAGCCGCCGGATCGGGATCCTGATGGGCGTACCGGAAACAATCGGGAACCGGCAGCGGGCGAACATCAACTTCTACATGCTTCGCGACGTCCGGATTGCCGGCGCCAAGGAGCTGATGACGGCGGATGTCAGCCTGCAGCTCGCACGGGCCAGTGAGGCGCTCGCCTCGGGCGACAGTGTCATTGCCTGAGGGAGTTGATCAGAACATGATCTTGAGCCCGAACTGCATCAGCCGCGGCGGAGCGGCCGAGAAGATCCGCCCGAAGTTCGGCGAGTTGAGGTCGGCCACCGGCAGCCCGAAGTTCGCGTGGTTCGCGACGTTGAAGACTTCCGCCCTGAACTGCAGCCGCGGGCCGGCGGGCAGGGTGACGTTGCGCACGAGCGAGATGTCCACGTTGGTGTACGCCGGGCCCCGCGCGATGTTCCGCCCGGCATTGCCGAACTGACCGGCGTCCGTCTGCAGGCTGAGCCGCTGGAATGCCGACGCGTTCAGCCATTGCTCGACCGTGCGCGGACCCGCGTTCGGGTCCCCGACCAGATTGGGCCGGCTCGCCGGAAAGCCGGAAATCGGCGGGCTGTTCGCCTGCAGGGCGACGTTGGCGGAATCCGACACGGTGAACGGCGTTCCCGAGTTGTGTGTCGCGATCGCATTGACCTGCCACCCGCCGGCGATTGCCCGGACGATCGCGGGCGCGCCCGCCGGCATCCCGGGCATCCAGCTGGCGCTCGCGACGAGGCGGTGTCGGGCGTCGAAGAGCGACGGGCCGTACTCCGCATCGAGATCGAAGGGGTTCTGCGCCAGATCGTTCTCTCCCGCAAGGGGCTTCGCCGCGGCACCGGAGAGGTTCATCGACGACAGGTGATCGAACGACCGCGAGTACCAGTAGGAGGCGTTGAACCCGACGCCCGCGGTGAACCGGCGTGAGATGCTCAACTGGGCCGCCTGGTAGCTGGACTCCGTGATGTTCCTCAGCATCGCAATCGTGGAGAAATCGCAGGTGCCGCCGTCCGCGGGGCAGTTGGCGTACAGGCGGCGGCGATCGGCGTTCTGCGCCGTCGCGCCGGGAGCGAAGACCGCGGGGTTCGCTTCGACGTTGCGGGGGAGGTTCCGCCCGGCCGCGCCGACGTAGCGGCCCTCGAGCAGGTAGGCGTCGAACAGCGACCGCTGCACGCTCACGTTCCAGTTCTGCACCGACGGCGGCTTCGCGCCGGCGTCGAGCGCGAAGATCGTCGAGGGCCGGACAAAGGTGTTCGGGCCCGGCAGGGTGCGCCCCTGATAGGGGTTCTGGAAGTTGAGACCCGCGCCGCTGTACTGATTGAACTGCGCCCAGGGCGTGGCGCTGATCGCGACCTGCGACGCGGTACCCGACCCGTTCTGGAACTGATCGTAGAACAGGCCGTAGCTGGCCCGCACGGACCACGTGCCGCTCCCGGACGGATCCCACACGACGCCGACGCGCGGCATGAACGCGTTGGAGCCGTGCGCGATGCCGCGGCCGATGCCCGGATCGCCGGGGAACAGGAGACCGACCGGCGCGTCCGGCCGGACGGAGGACTGCATGCCGGGCACGAACCCGTTCAGGCGGTCCTCCGACTCCGTGAACGGGTTGATCCGCTCGTAGCGCAGGCCGTAGTTCACCGTGATGCGCCGTTGGACCCGCCACTCGTCCTGCACGTAGGTGCCGACGCCCCAGACGTCGATCGCGCGGCTGAAATCCCCCAGACCCTGATAGAACGTCACCGGCGCACCGAGCAGGAGATTCGCGACAGCGTTGTTCGTGGGGAACGTCCCGGCGAACACGAAGAAGGCGTTGGGCGCAATCGCCTGCACCATGTCGATCTGCGTGCGCCTGACCTCCCCGCCGGCCTTCACCAGGTGCGCTCCCCGGGTCCAGGTCACCCCGTTCTGGACCTCGAAGGTATCCTGCGACGTGTTGCGGGGGCCGGTGATTGCCCCGCCGATGGGCGTGTAGCCGCTGATGTTGAAGAACGGCGGGCCCTGGCCGATTTCGTTGGACGATGCGTAGCCGAAGCCGAGCGCGCTCGGAGGCGTCCGGTTCAGGCGCTGATCGAAGAAGAAGACGTGGCGCAGGTAGGTCGCCCGCAGGGAGCTCGTCAGAGAGGGCGAGAAGATGCGCGTGCCGGACAGCGTCGCCGAGTTGGTGGACAGATCGTCGCGGGTGGGAAAGCCGGGCACGTCGGTGCCGCGGACCGAGATCGGGTTGATGTTGTGCCCACCCGAATACGAGTAGCGCGCGAACAGCTGATCGCGCGACGACACGTTGTAGTCGACCCGGCCGCCCGCCTGGTCCAGGTCGTTGCTGCCGACCAGCGTCGCCCGGAAGATGGACGGGGACACGTTGCCCAGCGGATAGAGGTCCAGCACGGCTCGCGCGATTGGGTTGATCGCCGCCTCCGGGATCTTGTTGCCAGGGAACGGCACGCCCCCGGCCGCCAGGTTGAGGAGCGGCGTGGCCATCGCCGAGAAGTCCCCGCTGCGCTCCTGGGCGGTCGGCACCGTGGCGGTGGTCGTCGTTCCCTGCCGGTTGCGCAACCCTTCGTAGTAGCCGAAAAACAGCAGCCGGTCCCGCACCACGGGGCCACCCACCGTTCCCCCGAACTGGTTCTGCTTCAGGGGCTCCACCTCCGCGGAGAAGAAGTTCCGTGCGTCGAAGCTGTCGTTGCGCAGGAACTCGTAGAGGTTGCCGTGGAACTGATTGCCGCCGGAACGGGTCACCACGCTCGTCGTGGCGCCGCCGGTGCCGCCGTACTCGGGAGGGGCGCTCTGGGTCAGGATCCGGAACTCGGCAATCGCCTCGACCGGGAGCTTGAGCGCGTAGCCGCCGTCCGTCCGGTTCATGTTCTGCGCGCCGTCCACCAGGTACATGTTCTGTTCCGGCCGCATCCCGTTCACGGCATACGCCTGTCCCTGCCGCAGGCTCCCGCCCGCCGTGACGACGCCGGCCGTGAGCGGCGCCACCCCGGTCTGGAGCAGCCCCAGCTGCGTGAAGTTGCGGCCGTTCAGCGGAAGATCGACGAGCTCGCGGCCGGTGACGACCCTTCCCAGGACGTTGGTCGACGTATCGACGAGCTGCGCGCCGCCCGCGACCGTCACGGTCTCGGTGACCGAGCGCAGCTCCAGCTGCACGTTGAGACGGATGGTCTGGCTCACGCTCACGAGGACCGGCTCCCGGACCACCGTCGCGAACTGCGGCGCGTCGACGGTGATGCGGTACTGCCCGACAGGCAGCAAGAGCAGGCGGTAGGTACCATCCGCGCCGCTTTCGGTTTCCCGCGTGAACCCGGTGTCGACGTTCCGGGCGACGAGGCGCGCGCCGCCAACAGCGCTCGACGTCGGGTCGCCGACGACCCCTTCAATCGTCCCGGTGGTGTCCTGGGCGTAGGCCGATGCGCCGAGCAGGGCGCAGATCAGCGCGACGGACGCAAGAGCCTTCATCGGGTGGACGCCCCTGTCGTCGACACGGTCGAGGCCGTGTAGCCGTCAGCGGCGATGACCGCTGCGCGCTGCCGGTAGAACGCCGGATCGTCCGGCGTCCAGGTCGCCAGCCCGTCCACGTAGCGGTTGCACATGCAGAACACGGCGGCGATGAGCACCGCATCGTGAATCTCCAGGTCCGTTGCGCCATGATGGCGGGCGCGCTCCACGTCCGTGGCTGTCACCTGCCGGCCGCCAGCCGCGGTCTTGCCCGCGATCACGAGCAGCGCCTTCAGCTTGTCGGAGATATCCGCCTGCTGGGGGTCGTGCTTAACCTGAGCGACCAGCTGCTCGTCGCCGTTCAGGTGGTGGGCCGCAATCGCGCCGTGGATGGTGTGGCAGTATTCGCAGTCGTTCCGCGCCGACACGAACGCCGCAATCAGCTCGCGCTCCCCTGCCGGGAGCGTGTGCGGGCCGCGCAGCAGGATCTCGACCAGCTCGTTCAGCGGCCTGGCCGTCTCGGGCCGGAACGCCATCGGGCCCCGGATGCCCGGCAGCCCGGAAGGAAGCGTGATGTGAGCCATGAGTTGCTCCGTCGCGAACGTCACCAGGTAAGGCCGGCGCCAGTGGAACCTTCAGGTGAAGGGCCGTTTGTCAGTAAGTTTTCTAGTGGAGCCGAGGCGCGATTGTAGGTGTCGTTGGAGAGCTGTTCAATAACGCGAAACAACTAGCCTGTTCACGCTATGTGCCGCGGGTCTGAAGACTCCGCGCCACAGCGCGGCGAGCGCCGAGTCCCGAACGCCGAGCGCCGAGCGCGACGGTCCGACTATAATGGGCCGCTCCGAGCCACCTGTGAAACGCCTGCGCGCCACCGGCCGGTCCCCGACAGCGGCGCTGCTGGTAGGCCTGGTGATTACGCTTGCCACTGTGATCGCCTACTCCTGGTACATCTCCGGTCAGATCTCGGGCCTGCGACGCCTGCAGACCGAGCTGACCGATCGCAACCGCCGCGATTCGCTGCAGCTGCTCCGCATCCAGAACGACCTGAACCAGCTCGCGCTCGCGATGCGGGACATGCTGGACACCGGCGAGCCCTACCCGCTGATCGCATGGTCCACGCAGTTCGAACGCATCCGCATGGACCTGGACGATGCCCTGAGGCAGCAGGCCGAGCTGGCGGCCGCCACCCGGACACCCGAGCAGGCACAGTATCTGGCGACCTCAGTGACGCAGTTCTGGGACGCCTCCAACCGCATCTTCGACCTGGCGCGCAGCGGCCGGGAGCCGGAAGCGCGCGCCCAGATCCGCGTGTCGCTGCAGGCACGCCAGGCAGCCCTGAGCACCGCCGTCGCGCGGCTGCTCGTCCAGAACAACGCCGCCGAGGAACAGACCGCCGAGCGGGCGCAGGGGATCTACGCGGACGTCCAGCGGCAGGTGCAGCGGTTCCTCGGAGCCACGCTCACCGCAATCGCCGCAACCGGCCTGTCGATGATCCGCTCGAACCGGCGGCTGTTCGCCCAGGTCGCCGCGCTCTCCGATCGGCGGCAGGAGCTGACCCGGAAGCTGATCGCGACGCGTGAGGCGACGCTCAGCGAGATCTCCCGGGAGCTGCACGATGGGTTCGGACAGATTCTGACCGCGACGGGATCGATGCTGGGGCGGGCGGCGAAGCAGGCGCCTGACGGGTCCGCCCTCCGCGAAGACCTGCGTGAGATCGGAGGGATCGTGCAGACGGCGCTCGACAACGTGCGAGGACTCTCACAGACGCTCCACCCCTCGATTCTCGAAGAGCTCGGGCTGGAGAGCACGGTGCAGTGGTACCTGACCACCGTGGAGAGGCAGTTGGGCCTCGAGGTGAGCTACGAGCAGCACGGCGCGCCCGTGAAGGTGGACGCCACGACGGGAATTCACGTTTACCGCGTGCTCCAGGAGGCGATGAGCAACGTCGCGCGCCACGCCGGGACTGCCCGCGCGAGCGTGCGTCTCCGCTACGAGGCCGATGTGCTGGAGCTCGAGGTGCAGGATCACGGGAAAGGCCTCGGCGTCGACACCGCGCAACGCGGGCTCGGGCTGGTGGCGATGCGCGAGCGGGCCGAGCTGGTGGGCGGCACGCTGGAGCTCCTGCAGCCGCCGGAGGGAGGGACGCTGGTGCGGCTCAGGGTTCCGATCAATCCATCCGTGGTGCTCGGATGACGGGGGCGATCACCGTCCTGCTCGTCGACGATCATGCGCTGGTGCGGCGCGGCTTCCGACGGCTGCTCGAGGACGACCCGGCGATCGCGGTCGTCGGGGAAGCGAGCACCGGCGACGAGGCGGTCCGGCTTTTTTCCGAGCTGAACCCCGCGGTGGTGGTGATGGACGTGGCGATGCCGGGCTCGAACGGGCTGGCGGCCACCAAGGCGATCCTCGCGCGCTCGCCGCACGCCAGGATCCTGATGCTCAGCATGCATTCGGAAGACACGCTGGTGCGGCAGGCCCTGCAGGCAGGCGCACGGGGCTACGTCCTCAAGAACGCCCTGGATCTCGACCTTGCCACCGCGGTGAAGCAGGTCGCCGCCGGAGAGACCGTCGTCGATCCGGCGGTGGCCCGTGCCGACAGTCCCACCGGCGGACGGACCCGGCTGACGCCGCGCGAGCTCGAGGTGCTGCAGCTGATCTGCAACGGCCTCTCGAACCGTGCCATCGCCGCGAAGCTCACCTTGAGCGTGAACACCGTCGCCGTGCACCGCGCCAGCATCATGAACACGCTCGGCGTGCACAAGACCGCCGAGCTCGTGGTCTACGCCATCCAGAACGGCCTCGTGAGCCCGTTGTGAACCGGCGCGACTTTCTGATGCGCTGCGGAGCAGGGGTCGTGTCGTCCGCCTGGTTCCCCGATCCTGCGGCGCAACTGCTATCGCTGCCCGCCGCCAACTTCGCCCTCGTTGACGTCACGTCGGCCGCAGGCCTCAAGTTCCGCCACAACAACGGCGCCTATGGCGGCAAGCTGCTGCCCGAAACCCTCGGCTCCGGGTGCGCCTTCCTCGACTACGACGCCGACGGGTGGCAGGACATCCTGCTCGTCAACAGCATGGACTGGCCCGGACACAAGCGGCAGCGGTCGACGCTCGCGCTTTATCACAACAACCGGAACGGCACGTTCACCGACGTCACGCGCGCGGCGGGGCTGGATGTCGAGATCTACGGCATGGGCGTCGCCGTGGGGGATCTCACCAACGACGGCTTCCCCGACGTGCTGGTGACCTGCGTCGGCCAGAATCGCCTGTTCCGGAACACCGGGAAAGGCACGTTCGTGGACGCGACGAAGGGGAGCGGCCTCGAAGGGCGTGCCGCCTTCAGCACCTCCGCGATGTGGCTCGACTTCGACCGCGACGGATATCTCGACCTGTTCG
Source organism: uncultured Acidobacteriota bacterium (assembly GCA_963787175.1). Lineage (GTDB taxonomy): Bacteria > Acidobacteriota > Vicinamibacteria > Vicinamibacterales > 2-12-FULL-66-21 > CAVSUB01. Next base: position 319,920 of record CAWBCA010000021.1, on the reverse strand, counting down.
TCTGCAACTACGTGCGCTGGTCCGCCGAACACGACGTCTTCTGCAGCCTCGACGGCAAGCAGAAGTCGTACTGCACGCCCGAGGCGTACCGCGGCGAAACCTGCTGGCTGTTCCGCAACCGCGGCAACGGCACGTTCGACGACGTGACCGCGACGTGCGGGATCTTCGACTCGAGCTCCAAGGCGCTCGGCGTCGCCCTGATCGACCAGGCCCAGGACGGCTGGCCCGACATCTTCGTTGCGAACGACACGCAGCCGAACAAGCTGTACCGGAACCAGGGGAATGGCACGTTCCGGGACATGGCGCTCGAGGCGGGAGTGGCGCTCAGCGTGGACGGCAAGGCGCGCGCCGGGATGGGCGTGGATGCCGCCGACTTCGACAACTCCGGGCAGGCCGGCCTGGCGGTCACCAACTTCGAAGGGGAGATGACCGGGCTCTACAGGGCCCAGGATGCGATCCACTACCAGGACGTCGCGACAGCGGCGGGCATCGGCGGTCCGTCCCGGACCAGGCTTGGGTTCGGCTGCGCCTTCGCCGACGTCGATCTCGACGGCCGTCTCGACCTCTTCGTCGCCAACGGGCACATCGACGACACGGTCCGGAACATCCGCGGCAACGTCGGCCATGCGCAGCCGCCGCAGCTGTTCCTGAATCGCGGCAGCAGCTTCCAGGACGTCTCGTCGTCCGTCGGCGCGGGGTTCGATCAGCAGAGGGTCGGGCGCGGCCTGGCCTGCGGCGATTTCGACAGGGACGGCGACATCGACCTCCTGATGACCACCAACAACGGCCCGGCCGTCCTGCTGCGGAACGATCAGAAGGCGGGCAACAGGAGCCTGCGGTTCCGGCTCACCGGGACCAGGTCCAACCGGAGTGCCATCGGCGCCACCGTGCGGATCTTCCACGATGGCGCATCGCAGACGCGCATGGTCAAGAGTGGATCCAGCTACCTCTCGCAGTCCGAGCTGCCCGTGACCTTCGGCGTCGGCCAACGCGACCGCGTCGATCGGGCCGTCGTCAGCTGGCCGAGCGGGCGCGTGGAGGAGTTCGCGAACCTCGCGTCCGGCAGGGGCTACGACTGCCTGGAAGGCAAGGGCATCACCTGATGTCCGCGAACCGATCCGGGCTCAGCGACCGGAGAGGTCCCTGACGACGATGTCCTTGAAGCGCATGTTGCCGAGGCCGCCAGAGTGCAGTTGCAGCGCGATGTAGCCGTCGAATGACTTCGGCGACGGATCCGTGAAGTCGAGGACGGTGATGCCGTTGAGGATCGCCACCATGTGATTGCCCTCGACCTTGACCAGCATGTCGTTCCAGTCAGTGGGCCGGATCACCTGTTCGTGCTCGGGCGCGGGCCAGGCGAACCAGCCGCGTCCGTCGCCGTAGAGCCCGCCGGTGTGATGGTTCAGCGTCCTGTCGATTTCGAACTGCTTGCCCGAGCTGACGTCCACCGTTCCGGGCTTGAACTCGGTGTGGAAGTACACGCCGCTGTTCCCGTCCGCCTCGCACTTGAACCGCAGCGACAGCCAGAAGTCCTTGTACTGCTTCTCGGTCTGCAGGTAGCCGTAGGCGCTGGTGATCCCCTGGCCGTGGATGGTGCCCTCTTCCACCGTCCACTTCTCCTTCCCCACCTGGACCCAGTTCGTCAGGTCTTTGCCGTTGAAGAGCTGCACCCACTGCTCGCCCGGCAGCGGCGCGCGGCCGGTCGGCGCCTGGCCGGCACTCGCGGGCGGAAAGTTCAGGACGAGCACGAACAGGGACAGGGTCAGCGCCGACCGAAGCACGATTGAAGACATGAGGCTCCTCAGGAGGGAAATCCAGCCGTCAGGATACACCGCGGCCGCGCTTCGCGTGCACGGCTCCGCCCGCAGCGGCGCCTGCCTCCGCGCCGTAGCAAGGATGCTGCAGACGCATCCTGAACGGCACATGGCAGATGGCACAGGTCAGACGCCTGTGGTTCTGCCATCTACCATCTTCCATTTCACATCAGGCCAGCTTTTCTTGACGGCCTGTTACGAAGCCGCCCGCTGCTCCGCCGGCTTGCTGGCGCGGGCCAGGTTGTGGGCAGTGTTGACCAGCGCGATGTGCGAGAACGCCTGCGGGAAGTTGCCGACCAGCCGCTGCGCCCGCGTGTCGTACTCCTCCGCGAGCAGGCCGACGTCGTTCCGCAGCGCGAGGAGCCGCTCGAACAGCCGGCGGGCGTCCTCCATACGCTTCAGCAGGACGTAGGCGTCAGCCAGCCAGAAGCTGCAGGCCAGGAACGCTCCCTCCCCTTTGGGCAGGCCGTCGATGCTCGTGGTCGTGTCGTAGCGGAGCAGGAACCCGTCGACGAGCAGGCGGCGCTCCACCGCCTCGATCGTCCCGCGCACACGCGGGTCCGTGGGCGGCAGAAAGCCCACTGACGGCAGCAGCAGCAGGCTCGCGTCGAGCTCTGTCGAACCGTAGGATTGCACGAAGCTCCCGACCCCGGAATCGAAGCCGCGCGTGCAGACCTCGTCGTGAATGGCCTGGCGCATGGCGCGCCACCGCTGCAGCGGCCCGGCCAGACCGAATACCTCCATCGCCCGGATGCCCCTGTCGAAGGCGACCCACGCCATGACCTTCGAGTAGGTGAAGTGACGCGCGCCGCCCCGCACCTCCCAGATGCCCTCGTCGGGCTGCGTCCAGATCGACGTGAGATGTTCGAGCACGGCGCGCTGGAAGGCCCAGTCTTCGTCACGCGAGTCGAGGCCGCCGCGCCGCGCCTGGTGGAGCGCGTCCATGACCTCGCCATACACGTCGAGCTGCAGCTGGCCGTGTGCGGCGTTGCCGATCCGCACCGGGAGGGACCCCTCGTACCCTGGAAGCCATGGCACGTCGTATTCGGTCAGCCGGCGCTCGCCCGCGAGCCCATACATGATCTGAAGCTGGGATGGTGCTCCCGCCGCGGCACGCAGCAGCCAGTCACGCCAGGCTTTGGCCTCGTCGTAGAAGCCGGCGTTCATGAGCGCCAGGAGCGTGAGCGTTGCGTCCCGCAGCCAGCAGAACCGGTAGTCCCAGTTCCGGGGTCCTCCCAGCTGCTCGGGCAGCGAGGTGGTCGGCGCCGCCACGATCCCGCCGGTCGGCGCGTAGGTCAGCGCCTTCAGGGTGACGAGGGATCGCATCACGGCCTCCGACCATTCGCCCTCCGACCGGCAGCAGGCTGCCCACTCGCGCCAGAACGTCTGCGTGTGTTCGAGCGAGGACTTCGGGTCGATGGCGCCGGGCGGGGGAAGATGCGACTGGCAGTACGTGAGCACGAACGGCACGGTCGTGCCTGCCTCCACCTCGAACTCCCCGACGGTCGTCAGCTCCTTTCCCCGCAGCCGCACAGGGGTCTGGAGCGTGACCATGTCGGGCCCGGCGATCGCCCGGAAGGTGCGGTCGGCAAGGCGGCTCACCCACGGAATCGTCCGCCCGTAGTCGAACCGGAGCACCAGCTCGGTGCGCATGCGCACGCGCCCTCGCTCTCCGCGGACCAGCCGCACGAGATCGGAGTTGCGGCCGCGGGGGGGCATGAAGTCGGTCACGGTGACCGCACCCCCTGCCGTTTCGATCCGTGTGTCGAGGATCAGGCTGCTCTCGCGGTAGCGGCGGGTGGCGCGGGCGTTCGGCTCCACCGCTTCGATCAGCCACCGTCCATGTTCCGGCGTCCCGAGCAGCGCGGAAAAGCACGCCCCCGAATCGAATCTCGGCCAGCAGAGCCAGTCGATGGACCCTGCCCGCGACACCAGCGCCGCCGTCTCGCAGTCGCCGATGAGAGCGTAGTCTTCGAGCGGGGTGCTCACGAGCGGTCGTCGAGCTCCATGGTCACGCCGGCCTCCTCGTTCGATGATAAGTCGACGGCGGCGGCCTTCGACCCGCGCCCGCCGTCCACCGTCGTCAGGCGCGGCGACGCCTTCGGGTGGAGCGGGTAGGATCGGCCATGCTCGCACTGTTCCTGCTCCTCCTCGGTGGTGTCGTGCTGGTGCATTCCGCTCCTTTCCCGTTCCTCCTCGAGGCGTTCAGGCCGTCGCGCTCGCTGTGGAAGGTGGACCAGGGTGCCGGGTCGCCTCCAACCATCTATCTGACGTTCGACGACGGCCCGAACCGTGACTGGACGCCACCACTCCTCGATGCGTTGCAGGAATCCGGCGTCCGCGCGACCTTCTTCCTGATAGACGAACAGATAACCGCCGAGACCGAGCCAATCGTCAGACGGCTGGCGAAGGATGGCCACGCCATCGGCCTGCACAGCGGCACGAGGCGGCTGATGTGGACGTCGCCGGATTCGCTCGCGGCCACCCTGGACGCCCGGGCCCGCCGGATCACGGCGATCGCCGGCCAGGAGCCCTGCCGGCTGTTCCGTCCCCACGCAGGCTGGCGGAGCGCAAACATGTACGAGGGGCTGGAACGGGCGGGATACCGGCTCGCCGGGTGGAGCTGGGGCCTGTGGGACTGGGACTGGTGGCGGCGTCCCCGCGCCGATCGCGTGGCGGCCCGCCTCGCCCGCAAGGCGTCCAACGGAGACATCATCGTCATTCACGACGGGCATCACGCGGACCCACGAGCGGATCGCCGGCATGCCGCCGCAACCGTGCGCCTGCTGGTGCCGCGCCTGCGTGCGCGCGGGTTCGGATTCGGACCGCTCTGCGAACCGGCGGCACAGGCATGATGCGGCGGATGGTGCAGCGGCCGGACTCGGGCCGTGACGCTGCGCGGATTGAAGCCGCGCTCCACGGGCATCCGAACCAGCCTCTCGACAGCGGTCCCCGTGGCCACCGCATCAGACCGATGTCTCTTCCCACCCGCGGACCGAATAGAGCAACGGCTTGGTCCAGATGCTCTCCAGGCCCTCCAGGATGTCGGAAGCCCAGTTGAACACGTTCCGCCCTGCGACGATCTTGCGCATCGCACGCATCCGGACCATCTGTTCTTCGGCCGTCATGTCAATCGCCCTGGCGAGGGCGGCCGCAAACGCCTCGACGTCGTAGGGATTGATGATCACGCCCGCGTCGAGCTCCTGCGCGGCGCCGGCAAGCGCGCTCAGCACCAGCACGCCGCGCTCGTCGTCCCGGGCCGCCACGAACTCCTTCGCGACGAGGTTCATGCCGTCGTGCAGCGAGCTGACGACGCAGAAGTGAGCCAGGCGGTAGAGCGCCACCAGGCTGAAGGCGCCCAGCGCCGTGGTGTGATACGACACGACCGGCGAGCCGCCGGAAACCGCGTACCGCGCGTTGATGCCGGCGATCCGCTGGCCAATCTCGAGTTCAATGGCCGCATAGCTCTCGAGGGCGGAGCGCGACGGCACGCCGATCTGCACGAATGTCATCCTCCCGCGCAGCTCCGGGCGCCGCGACATGAGCGCATCGATCGCTTCGAGCCGTTCGGGGATGCCCTTGGTGTAGTCCAGGCGATCGACGCCCACGCCGATGATGTCCGCCGTGAGGCCCAGCAGGTCGCGCAGCCGCCGCTGTTCCGCGAGGAGCGCCGGATCGGCGGCAAAACCCTGGATGCGATCGTAGTCGACACCGATCGGCACCGCGACGACGGTGGTGGAGCGCCTGGCGTAGCGGACGCGAGACGACTCCAGCTCGACCTCGGCGCCCAGCTCCTCCTCCGCGGCCATCAGGAAGTTCCGGCGGTCGCGCTCGAGTTGGAAGGCAATCAGGTCGTTCGCCAGGAGCCCCGCGACCAGCTCGCGCCCCCAGGGGCAGATGCGGAGGCGATCCGGGTACGGCCACGGGATGTGCCAGAACAGAGCGGTCCGGATGTCCGGCCGGAGCGCACGGAGCGCCGGCGCCACGAGGGCCAGGTGGTAGTCCTGGATGAACACCGGCGCCTCCGACGCACCGGTCTCGGCGTGGATTGCCGCGGCGAAGCGCTTGTTGATGTCCTGGTACGCTTCCCAGTCCTCGTTGCGGAACTTCGGGCGGACATCGACCACGTGGCACAGCGGCCAGAGGCCCTCGTTGGCGAAGCCGCCGTAGTACGCCGAGAACGCCGGCTCCTCCAGCCACAGCCGGCGAAGCACGTACGAAGGGCTGTCCGGGGGCACGCCCACCTTGTCGGCTGAATCGACGACCAGTCGATCCGCCGGACCGGATCCGTGCGCGATCCACACGCCGCCCCGGTCGCGCATCAGCGCGTCCAGGGCGACAGCGACACCACCTGTCGCGGTCTTCACCTCGATCCGGCCTTCCTCGCCCTGGCTGTGAACGTACGGCTCGCGGTTGGACACGACCACCAGGGGGCGAGGCACGTGAGCATCGAGCTCGCCGGCCTCGGCCAGCCCGCGGCGAAACAGGATCGGGCCAAGCAGCTCGTTGATGGCGATCGATGCGATCAGCAGCAGCTGCAGCTGGTTGCCCCACCCGGGGAACTCGGTCGCGACAATCGATGCGAAGCCGAGAGTGATTCCAGCCTGCGAGACCAGTCCTGTCCAGGCGTACGTCCCGATCGACTCGGGAAGCCCGGACAGCCTGACTCCGGCTCCCAGGCCGAGCCGGATGAAGCCGATCCGTACGGCGGACAGCGCAACCGCGGTGACGCCGATGGCGACCAGCGCGTCCAGGCGCAGGGAGGCGCCGACCGCGACGAAGAACACCACGAGCACCGGCGGCGCGCCGCCGCGCACCGCCGCCCGCAGCGTGTCGCCCTGCGCGACCGCCAGGTTCTCGATGACCACGCCCGCGGCGAGCGCCGCGAGCAGTGGCTGGAGCTGCTGCGTCGAGCCCACCTGGCTCAGCACCGCGCACACCGCCAGCAGCACGAGCGTGATTTCCCGGCCGATGTAGCGCAGATACAGCGCAAACAGCACACCGACGAGCACGCCGAAGGCGACGGCCCCCCCGATCTCCCACGCCAGCCGCGCCAGCACCTCCGCGCCCTCTCCCCCGCCGGTGCCGAACACGATGCGCGCGAGCTGCATCGACACGGAGAACATCACGAGGATCACGAGGTCTGCCAGCACGACGATCGCCAGCACCGTGTCGCTCAGCCTGCCGCGTGCCCCGGAGTCCGCCACGACCGCCGCCGTCATCGTCGGCGAGAAGGAGACCACCATGACGACCAGCAGGGCCAGGATGACCAGCCGCTGGAGTCCGACGGCATCCGGCGCGACAGGCAGCCACGGCCACACCACCCACGCCACGGCCGACAGGCCGGCAACGGCCACCGCGAGGGTCGCCGCCGTCATGCGCACGATCGCGGCAAACCGCGATCCGAGGCGTTCGACACTGAGCGTCAGCCCGGCAATCAGCGCGATCAGCGTCGTGGCAATGCCCGTTACGACATGAAGCTGGCCGGCCATCGACTCGGTGATCAGGTTGCCGACGGAGGGTCCGACGATCACCCCGAACAGGAGGTATCCCGTCAGGCGCGGGAGCTGGAAGCGGCGAAGGGCGTCGCCCGCGACCAGCGCGCCCATCAACGCGAACCCGAGCGCCAGTGCGGTGGCCGCGGAGCCGGCCATCGCCTCGACGCTGAGCTCGCGCACCGCGGCCATCGCGGCAACCGCCAGCGCGAGCGCCAGGACGCGTCTCACTCGCCGGCCCTCCGGCCTGGCAGAAAGACCGAGAGGAACTCGGAACCGATCGTCCCTGCGACGACGGCGGCCAGCAGGAGCGACGCGTCGGCGCCGACCACGCTGACGGCGTTCAGCGCGAACGCCACCCCGAAGACGCCAGGAGGCAGGAGGTGAAATCCCAGATCGCGCGGCGCGTTCACGCCGGCGGCACGCCTGGCCACCATGCCGCCGACGAGCAGGCCGACGGCGCGCAGAACGAGGTAGAGCGCCCCGAGTGCGAGCGACGCGCCCGACAGATCCGCACGGGCGCCGGCGACCAGCAGCACGAGCACGAGCAAAGGATGCTGCACGAACAGCACGTCGCGGCTGATGGTGTCGCGCGGGTGCCCGCCCGCATACCACCAGAACATGCCCGCGACAAGGCCGCCGAAGAGCGCCGACAGGGAGAGCGCGTCCGCGACGCCGCCGACCAGCAGCAGGACCGACACGGCGAACACGCGTTCCTCGGTTGCAGACGACGCGCGCGTCAGCAGCAGCCATCCGGCCGCCGCCAGTGCACAGGTGATGACGGATGCCTGGGCCAGCAGGGTCAGGGCGGCTGCGGAGGATCCCGCGCGCAGCCACGCCAGCACGAGGCCGCCCGCCACGATCGGCAGGAGCACGCCGAACTCGACGACGCGGGTGGCAGCCGGCCTGGGTTCCAGGCGATTGGCCGTCGGCAGCGTGAGCGACGTGGCCGCACAGATGCCGCTTGCCAGAATCAGCGTCCAGAAGGGTGTGACGGGCGATGGCATCGCGAGGAACGGAACCAGCGCGGTCCCGGCCGACACGACGACCATGGCCACCGCGGCCGTGAGACAGGCGGCAGCGAACAGGCGCCGGTCGCCCCTCCGGCGCTCGCCCGCGCCCAGCCCCGCGAGCACGCCCATCGCCGCCAGCGCGACGGGTACCACCGACTCGAGCAGCGACAGCACTGCCGGACTCAGCAGGTTGATACCCTGCCCTCCGAGAGCGATTCCCATCAGCAGCAGCAGCGCGACCGGAGCCGAGGTTGCCGACCAGCTGAAGGATCCGCGCCAGCTCCGCCGGACTGGACGATCCGGGCCCCGGGCGAGACCGAGCGCTGCGACGCCGGGAGCGTCCAGCGGGTCGTGCAGCGGAAACGGGCGGGCGGGCTGCGGGTTCATCGTTCCAAGGTTGTCACATGGTGAGCGACTCCCCGCGTGAACCCGACCATCACGCGCTGACCTGGCCCGATGGCTGCGAACGACCGCGCGACCTGTACGGGCGTCGGGGCCGACACGTCGGCAACCAGCGTGATCACGTCTCCCTCTGCCAATCCGGCGCGATCCGCCGAGGAGGACCGCTCGACGGCCACGACTTCCGCACCGATCCGGGCGCGCTCCCGCAGGGTGAGACCGAGCGCCCGGCTGGCCGGCCGCGCCGCGGGTGCGTTCGCCGTCAGCGGCACGTCGCGGAGCTGGCCGCGCCGTCGTACGCGAAGCGTGAGTGACTCCCCCGCGGACGCGCGCGCCGCGCGAACGTCCCAGTGCTGACGCGTCGCGAGCGCACGCCCGTCGACCGCCTCGATGACGTCACCCACCAGCAGGTGCCCCCTGGCCGGACCATCCCTGTCGACCCATGTGACGACCACCCCTGCGGAAGCGCCCGTCAGTGACGCCACGGGCTGTGTCAGATCCTGCACCGCGATGCCAAGATTTCCGGCGGGAGCAGGGGGGGTTGTCAGCAGACGCTCCGCTTCGGCGAACATGGTTTCGCCGGGAACGATCGCGGGACGACCGCCGAGCGAGATGACCACGCCCACCAGTTCCCCGGTCGGGGTGAAAAGGAACGAGCCCGGCCTGAGCTCGGTGTCGCCCGGCACGCCCCAGACCGGATCGGGCCACATCGGGCTGTCGACCGGGTCGAGCGAACCGACGAATGCGGGGCGCAGCGACACGCCCGACGCGGAGATGTCGCTGGCGATCAGGTAGCGCGCCTGCTGCAGCCGGCGCGGCGTCCATGGCACCGGAAAGGATCTGGCTGCGGCGTCCGGTATTCGCACCACGGCCAGCCCGGTCGCAGGATCGCGCGCCACGACGATCGCCTCGGACCATTGCGCCGGGTTGATCCCGTCGGCCACCAGCGTCACCACGAGGTCGTCACGCAACCTGATGGCTGCGGTCCGGTGCGGCGCCTGGGGCGAGCCAGGAGTAGACGGCGGGTTGACCAGCGCGTGCAGGAGCGGCTGGACCCGCGCCTGGACCTGGGCGATCTCGGCGGCGAGGTCCTCGTAGTTCGGACCGCTCGCAAGCTGACCGAGCACCGACGGGAGGGGATTCGCCGTAACCGGGAGGTCCTGGAACCTGAGGCGAGCGAGGAGCCACAGCGCGGCGACCGCCATCACCCCGGCCGTCAGGAGCAGCCGCGTTTCGCGTGACACACGAGGGCGATAGGGGCTGGTCTCCAGCGCGGTACCTCGCAGGCCGCCGAACGACGGGCGACGGGCCTGGTTGTGACGGGGCAATCGTTGATGGCAGGAACGACGCGGGGGTTCGCCGCGGGCCGGCGTCCTGGGCCGTTCAGGATGCGTGTGCACCCTGGCAGGAACCGGTCCGCCCGGCGGAAATCACCGCGCCGATGGCGCCGCCCCCACTACCCAACCGGCGCACGGCCTCGAGGAGGCACGCCGTTGACGCCGGTGCCGCATCCTCCAATTGTAGGCGGAATCGATCCTCGGAGGCCGGGCGGGACCGGTCAACGGGTCCGCCTCCGGGATCCGGAATCCGGCGCTCGGCGTTCGGGCGGCGTTCGCTGAGGCTGTACCGGACACCCACATGGGAGTCAGGGACGGCTCATCCGAAACGCAGAGACATCACACGAAGCAACGGAGACACGGAGAACAACTGAGTGTTCTCCGATGCTCCGACCCTCCGTGTTGAACGCCACAGCGAACACGGGTTGTTTCGGACGGGATCCGGGATCCGGGATCCGGGATCCGGGATCCGACTTCAGGAGTGTGCGCAGCGTGGATGGTCACGGCACCGGCGAGCGTCGTGCATCTGCCACGATGGCGTCGGCAGCCTTCTCGGCCATCATGTAGATCGCCCCCACGATGAACAACCCCGGCGCGCGTGGAAAGACTGAGGCATCCACCACGCGCAAACGCTCCGTCCTGTGAACCTTGAAGTCGGTCGTGAGCACGCCGTCGGCCGACTCCGGCCCGATGGCGCACGTGCACGACGCGTGGTGCCCCCAGGCGTGATCGCGAACGAACTGCCCCAGCTCCGCGTCGCTCGTCAGGTGCGCGCCGGGGAGTTCCTCTTCCTCGACCAGCAGAGGCTTCAGCCCGGCGGTCAGCCGGCGGACGAGCCGGATTCCTGCAATCGCCCCCTTCAGATCGTCGCCGGATACGTCCGTCCCTTCTTCGAAGTAGCGGAAGTCGACCGTGGGCCGCGCCCGCGGATCGGCAGACGTGATGGTGACCGACCCGCCGCGATTGTTGGTCCGTGCCTTGAGCACGATCCACGACAGGCAATCGTGACGCGCCCGTATGCGCTCCGCGTATCCCGGGTGGTAGCCGCGAAAGTCGGCGAGCACCGAGTAGCAGAACAGATCCGGCACCGGTTTGCCGACGGCCGATCGCTGCAGGACCGCGAGCAGTGCGCCGTTGGTGGTGTAGACGCCCTGCCCGCGTTCCGCCCATGCGGCGTATTGCGGATCATTCCTGGTGAAGGTCGCGCCGGCCAGCACCTCCCAGTCCTTCACCATGCGATTGACGACCGGCACCTCGTAGCGGTCCTGGAGGTTGCGGCCGACCCCCCTCAGCTGAACGAGCGGGCGGATCCCGCACTTTCCCAGCACGTCCGGATCCCCGACCCCCGAGAGCATCAGCAGCTGCGGGGAGTTGAACGCTCCGCCCGCGAGGATGACTTCACGCCGCGCCCGCACGACCCGCGTCTCGCCGGCCGACCTGCTCGCGCCGGGATGCGCCGCGTAGAGCCGCGCCCCCTTCTGGTACTCGACCCCGACTGCGCGGTTCCTCTCGTCCAGGAGGACGCGCGTGGCCAGTGCGTGCAGCTCGATGCGCAGGCGGCCGGGATGGCGGTTGGCGACCGCGAGCAGCCGCTCCCGCGTGCCCACGCGCCGATTGCCGTTCGTGGTCAGGGGCAGGTAGCGGGGCCCGACCTCGTCCCGCTCGACAACGCGCCAGTCGTTCGGATCGCCGAGGGCGTCGGCCCGCGCATCAAATGGCCAGCCGAACTCCTCCCGGTTGCTGTCAACCGAGCGCACGAGGATCCGCCGGACCTGTTCGTCGCCAATCGCGTCGAGCGGTACGGGATTCTCCGTCGGCAGCCAGCCCGACCAGCCGTGCCGAGAAGGATTCAGCCCGAACACCTGCCAGAACCGCTCGTAGGGCCGGTGGTGGCAGTCCTCGAGCCGCTGGAAGTACCTTCCGCATGGCGGGACCGCGCCAGGACGGATCGCCCGTGAGATCGGCGATCTGGTCCCAGTCGGAGTTGCTCGGAACCAGCAGGATCATCGCGTTGTGCGCGGTGCACCCGCCAAGCGTCCCCGCGCGTGGATACCAGACGCCGTCCTGCTTCGCGACGAACTTCGGGTCGCGCCGCTGCTGCTCGTCGTTCCGGTAGTGCCGCACGAAGAAGTCCCAGCTCATGGCCGGGTCCTCCGTTGCGAACGGATGAAAGGCGGGCACGTCGTAGTTGTCGGGGGCCGCGGGCCGCGCATCGCCGCCCGCTTCCAGCACGACGACCGAGAAGCCCTCTTCGGCCAGCCGCGCGGCCACGGTCCCGCCGCCGGCGCCGGAACCCACGACGACGTAGTCCGGATCGGGGCCTGCGGGCTCCTGGACGGCGTGGGCATCCGTGGCCCCGACAACGAGCAGTGACTTGACGAAGTCTCGACGGTCCACGCTCAGAATCTCTTCAGCAAGGCGATGAGCGCGAGCTTGTCGCTGTCGGGAAGGCCCGGCTCCTCCTTGAAGTAGTCGGAGCCGAAGTAGTGGCCCTTGTTCACCACGAGGTCGGGGCACTTGCTCACGTTGAGCATGTCGGTCCCGAGGTTGGCGAGCGCCGTGCCGAAATCCGGGTTGCCTTTCAGCTCGCGGACCGCGCGCTCCACGAGCTCGCGCAGCTTGCGCTTGTGCTCCTCGCGCTCCGGCGGCGCCAGGTCTTCGCCGAGCAGGTCCAGGTTCGTGATCAACCCGATCGGCATCCCCTTGGGGAACGGGCCCACCTTGATCGAGCCGCCCTCCGATCCGATGAACGGGAAGAGCCTGCGCGAGAGCCGGACCAGCGGGCGCAGCGGGGCCGAGATGTAGGACTCCGGGACTTCGAGATAGCTGTCGGTGGTAATTCGATCGATGACGCCGACGGTCGGCCCCTGCTCGCTCCCGAACAGGGGATCCTTCTCGCGGCGCTCCGGCCAGAGCATCTGCTCGATCGAGGCCTGGAACGATCGCATCCGTGCCTCGACCGAGGGGCTGTATTCGAACGGCCCGACAGTATTGTTCTGGAGGAACGGCGCGGTCGACCACAGGCTGATCAGCGATGCCGGGCGGATGTAGCCGCGGCCGCCGGCCGGCAGCTGCAACGTCATCTCCTTGCCGGTGATCGCGTGGCGGATGGTCATGCTGCCCGCCGAGGGCAGCGTCTTATACGACTCGGACGAGAAGTTGTCCCAGATATTTCCCCTGATCGCGTTCGTGGCCAACGGGCTGCAGGCGTTGATCCCGAGCAGCGGCGCGGGCACGCGGAGCTCGGTCGAGAGATAGTTGCCCTCGAGGAAATCCGGTGCCGCCACGATCTGCTTCATCGGCGCCTTGAACGCCTCGGTCTTCGTCCACTCCCAGTACGTGTTCCACGCCGTGAGATAGCCGGGGCCGTTCGCATTCTCGAGATCGAGACCGGCGGGCAGCGGCGGCAGCTTGCTGGAGTGGCACCGTGCACAGCGCTCTGCAAACACCACCTTGCCGCGCTCGAGGGTCGCGGCGTCCTCGGTGAGGTACGGGCCCGAGTCCGGAGCATCCTTGAGGTAGTGGGGATCGCTGCCGGCGAGCAGGTAGCGCGCCATGTACGGCGTCTGCAGTTCGGTCGCGCGCCAGTAGGCGGAGTTCCGTTCGGCCGTTTCCAGCGGAATCGGCGAGATCGGCTCGCCGCCGATGAGCGGCCGGAAGTGCAGCAGCCATTCCTCGCTGAACACCCCGATGTTCAGGTACACGCGATTGAGCGCACCAAGGGCGCCGACCGAGTCGGAGCCATCCTTGAGCACGCGCGGGGTCCACGTCGTGTCGGGCGGGACGAAGAACCGTGCCAGAGGATCGTCGCGGGCACATAGTCGTTGAACTGTTTGTTCCTCAAACCGCCGCCGGCTATCGTCTCCTTCCCCCACTTCTTCGCCTGCTCCATCCGGGGGACGAGCCCGTACACGGCGTTCATCGTGCGCGGGTTGTTGATGTTGTCGGTCGAGACGAGCGAAGTGTCGAGCGTGCCGGGACGCGACACGTGCAGCGCCTGATAGAAGAGGCTCGCCTGGTTCTTGGCTCCCTGCCAGTTGAACACGCGGTCCCACCAGAAATACTGCGCGCCGACCAGCGCGCTCAGTTCCGCCCAGCGCGGGTTCTCGGGATCCGCGGGCGGCCTGATCGGGTTCGGGCCGACGTGACAGAAGGAACAGGTCATCGCCACGCGGTACGGCCGCACCAGCTCCCGGTCGGAGTAATACGCCGGATCGTTGTAGAACCGCTCGGCATTCCACTTGCGGCGCGCCGACTCGTCGAAATCCGGGTTGGTGAAGAGGCGAAGGCCGAGAACGCCGGTCGGTTCGCCGTAGTAGGAGCCCACCGGAACGGTCTGCCCCCGGGCGCCGACCTTGGCGCCGGGTACTTCTCGGCGTCCGCGAACGGATCGGGCGGGCACTCTTTCTGGCGGACATCGAACCAGAGGCCGAAACGGTCGGGATCCGGGCCCGTTGCCTCGGTGAAGCAGGGCTCGTTCACGAGGCCCAGATAACGCCACCGGTTGTGCCGCCCGTAACCGAGCCGTGCGTGCGACGAGATCGTCTTCAGCAGATCGAAGCTGCCCAGGCTGTGCGTCGTCAGCTGATCCCACATCCGGTCGTTGCCGCCGGTCCACACCATCCACATGTTCCGGCCTTCGATCTCCGGCTGGGTGAAGGTCGGACGGCTGCCGCGGACGACGTTGTCGTCCATCTCGCGGAAGTAGTCGGGCGTCTCGCGCACGAAGTGCGTCGGCATGAGGCCGGCGGTCGTCGCCTCGTCGCGGACGGTTCCGGGATCAGGGCCCCTGCGGCAGGCGCTGCCTCCGACCGCCAGCATCGCCGTCATGCTGAGCAAGACTGTCGTGCGGGGCAAGCGAGTCATCGCGGTCCGAAGCGGGCACGCCATCGCAGTCCTCCTGGATATCGCGGGAAGGCGACGTGTCCGCCGCCGTTGCGGGGTCGAGCAACGTGAAGTTCAGCCCGAACCGCTTTCCGAAGTACGCCCGTCCGAGGTACAAGCCCCGCCGGACGACCCGGACCTCGTCGCGGATGTTCAGCGCCTGTTCGCCGGCGAGATCGTCGGGCACCGGCCTGTACCCCTCAATCGTGGGCCCCTTCGAATAGTCGATCGTGATCGCACGCCGGGCCGGATCGAAGACGCTCGCGCTGCAGGTGAGCTGCGCCGGAAAGAGCAGCCAGGTGGTCTCGCCGTCGAACGTCAGCTTGGGGATGTTTTCCGAGTCCTTGAGGATCAGCCTCAACACCGCCAGATCGTCGATGCGGTTGCGGAGGATCCCCTGGGAACGGAAGAACACCTTGCCCTTCCACAGCGCGCGGCCGAGCTGCTCGACACGCAGCGCGGCAACATGAGGCAGCAGCTTGGGTGCAGGATCGGCCAGGTCCTGGACCCGCGCATCATCGCTGCGATCGCGCGGAAAGAACAGGTCGCCGCGGAAGGGACCGTCCGGTATCGGGCCCGACGACAGCCGCGCGTAAATCTGGTCGACCTGGTCCTGCGTCAGGGTGCGAAGGCTTTCAGGTGTGAGGAGCTGGCGCTCCGCGTCGCTGAGGGGGTACTCGCTGCGGAGCTTCGCGAGGTCCGTTCCCGGGGGTGCAAACCGGATGGGCGGCGCCGCCGTGCGACAGGCGGTCAGGATTGACAGCAGTGCGAGCGCACCGGCGACATGATTTCTCAGCTCGGATCGTGCCATGGCCATCTCCACCAGCTCAGTCGCCAGCCATCCGCCTCGCCGCCTTTCCAGGCGGCAGGAGGACCTCCGGTCCCCGGGTTCATGTGTGCAGGCAGTTCAGGTGCTCGAGCGGCGGGATTCTATCACCCCGCTTTACCCCTTCGAATCGCGCGGCCGGACCCCGATTCGAGACCCTCTCGCGTGCGTCGCGCCGGTCCTTCCGACATGCGCGCGTCGCGAGCCTGCCTGATGAGCATTCCAGCCTCATCTCTTCTTCCCGATGCCTGCACATCGTCTCCGTGCCCGGTTAAACGACAACCGCCGCCTGACCGAACAGGCCGGCCGTCGCGCCCGTGCCCGAGACGCCGGAAAGCGAACCGGAGTGGCGCCGCCGCCGAGCCCGTCGGCTGGACTCCCCGCGGCGGAGGACGTAGAATCGCCTGCTCTCCCTTGAGCCGGTCAGAATGCGGGAGGTCTATGAAACGCCGGGGGTTCTGCGTTGCCCTGCTGTTGTCGCTGGCGTCCCTGATATCGGCTCAGGCGCCGACGTCCAGGCACGCGGCGGCCGCGCCAACACCGCCCCCCCAGACCTTCCGGAAGTTCTGCTTCGAATGCCACGGACTCCGCACGCCCGAAGCGGGGCTCAGCATCGAGAACCTCACCAGGCACGCGTCGATATCCGCTGACTGGCAGGACTGGGAAAGGGTCGCCGGGATGCTGGAGACCGGCATGATGCCGCCGCTCGAGGCGGATCAGCCCGAGGACGCCGAGCGTAAGGCGGCAGCCGCGTGGATCCGTAATTCTGTTGCCAAATACGAGGCCGAGCACGCCGGCGATCCCGGACGAGTGACGGTGCGCAGGCTGACGAGCGGCGAGTACGCGTATGCCGTGCGCGATCTGACCGGGATCGATCTGAAGGTTGGCATCGACGCGTCGAGCGACTCCGTCGGCGGGGAAGGCTTTACGAACTTCGGCGATGTGCAGTTCGTCGAGGATGCGAGCATCGAGCGTTATCTCGAAGCCGCGAAGCTGGTGGCTGACCACGCCGTCATCGGATCGGGCCCCCTGGAGTTTTACGCGGATACCGGCAGGACGGGGCTGGAGCTGTCCGCACTCAACCGGATCAACGACCTGTATGCGGCCAGGGGCTTCCGCGTCGTCTCGGGCGAGGGCGGCCGGCCGTTCGGGCTCGAACGATACGGCAAAGCCTTCTACGTGGCCTGGTACTACAAGCACCGTGTGGCGCTGGGCGAGCCGGCAGCGACCCTCCGGGGACTGGCCGTGCAGGAAGGGATCACGGGCCGGTTCGCCGAGCACGTCTGGACCGCCGTGAACAGACCGGCTACCGGCTATCCGACGCGTGAGACGGTCGATCGCTGGAACAACCTGCCCGTGCCGGGTTCCGACGTCGCGGGCTCCCTGGCGAAGGCGCGCGCCGGTTGCGACGAGATCTACAAGCAGCTGACCACATGGCCCAGCTGGTTCTTCGCGCGGGGCGATCTGGCGGCCGGCGGCGCCGGGGACGAGAGCCCGTTGACCTTCGACGACACGACGCTGCAATGGCGAACCCACCCACCGCTACACGTATGCACTGGGCATGCGAGGCGGGCGTGGGCGCGGCGCGAACCCCGCGCCCGGCCCGTCGAAGGTGTACCTGACAATCAACGGCGTCAATCCCACGCCGGGCGTAATGCCGGTCGTCATCTGGCGGAACCCGCGGGTGGTCACGCGTGCCGCGGCCCCCGCGCCCGGCCCCGTCGTCCAGGGTGCCAACCCGGTCGGCGCCGGCGCCACGCCGGCCGCGGATTCCGCCTGCCACCCTGCCCCAGGATGGCCGAGGCGGTCGTGCCGGCCCGATCCTCGCCACGCAGCCGCTGCGATCGCTGTTGCCGGCCGACGCGGCCGCTGCGCTGATGTTCGGCGCGAGCCCCGATGGGAGCCCGATGGGGCCGGACGATTTCGCGACGACGGGAACGGTATCGTTCGAGGTCGACGTCCCTGCCGGCGGCAACCTCCTCTCCTTCGTGGCGGATGCCGAGCTCGGCGCCGACAGGAATGCCGTGGTCCGGGTGATGGTCTCGGACCGCCCGGAGGGCCCGGCCCGCGATGCCTCGCAGCGCGCCATCATCGCGGATCCGCAAAGCACGGGTTACCGGACGTTTCGCGCGGGCATGGCCGAGTACGTCTCGCTGCTGCCCCCCAACTCGCACGGCGAAGCAAACCCTGCGGACAAGGATCCGGTGCCGCCGCCCTTCGACAACACCTACAACAGCGCCGAGCACGACGCGTTCGTCCTGAAGGTGAAGTATCAACGAAACGACCGGTTCTTCACCGAGAACGTCCTCGACGGCCCCGACCGCGAGCGGCTCAACCATGCGTGGAACGATCTGTTCGGATCGTGGCCGTACCACGATGCGTATCTGGGAATGCTGGCTGACCATTACGCGCTGAAGCTCCCGAGCCGCCGGATACAGGACCTCGACGCCAGCAGCATCGCCGCCCTGCCCGAGGCGGCCAGGCCCCATCTCACCTCGCTGCGCGCGCACTACGACGAGGTGATCAAGGCACAGGCGGCGGGCCGGACCGGTCACATCGCAGGCGCGCTCACTTTCGCAAGCCGCGCATGGCGGCGGCCGTTGACCGCGGCGGAAAAGGCCGGCCTGCGGGCGTTCTATGAAAAGTCGCGCAGCGTGAACGGGCTCGAGCACGACGCGGCGGTGCGCGCGTTGCTGGCCCGCATCCTGGTATCCCCCGCTTTTCTCTATCGGGTCGAGGCGGTGGCCCGGGGAGCGGAGAAACCGCTCGACGGCTGGGAAATGGCCAGCCGGATGAGCTTTTTCTCTGGTCGTCCATCCCGGACGACGAATTGCGCCGGGCCGCTGCCGCTGGCGAGTTGAGCGATCCGGCGCAGCTGCGCAGACAGGTGAAGCGCATGACCGCCGACCCGAAGGCGCGCCGCATTGCAACGGAGTTCTTCGGGCAGTGGCTGGGGTTCTATCGCTTCGATGAGTACCGAGGCGTGGATACGGGGCGGTTCCCCGAGTTCACAGACGAGGTGAAGTCCGCGATGTACGACGAGGCGGTCTCGACCTTCGAGTACATCGTCCGGCACGACAGGCCGGTCCGGGAGGTGCTCCATGCGGACTACACCTTTCTCAACAAGCCGCTCGCCACGTTCTACAGGATCGGGAAGGACGTGAAGTCGACCGACAGGGTGGAGATGGTGCAGGGAGCACACGCGTTCGACAGGGGCGGCGCCCTGCGGCTGGGATCGGTGTTGACGGCCACGTCGGCGCCATTGCGAACGAGTCCCGTCAAGCGCGGCGACTGGGTGCTCAGGCGGATTCTCGGAACGCCGACGCCGCCGCCCCCCGCCGACGCCGGGACCCTTCCTGCCGACGAGCAGGCGTTCAACGGAACGACCCTCCGGCAGCGGTTGACGGAGCACAAGCGGAATGCGAGTTGTGCCGCCTGCCACCTGCGCATCGACCCGCTCGGATTTCCGCTCGAAGGATTCGATGCGGTGGGCCGCCTGCGCGACAGGTACCTCCGACGGCAACGCCGTCGACGTCACCGGCGAATTCGCTGACAAGACCACCATCGCCGGCTCGGAGGGCCTTCTGAGCTACCTGCGGACGCAGGAGCAGCAGGTGATGACGATGCTGTCCCGGAAGATGCTGGGGTATGCGCTGGGGCGGACGGTCCTGGCGTCGGACAGGCCCCTGGTCCGAGACATGAGTGCCGGCGGCGGGGACGCGTCGTTTTCGGATCTGGCCGCCAGGATCGTGACCAGCCGTCAGTTTCGCAACCGTCCGGCGGCCGACCCCGGTCCGCCGGTGCCCGCGCAGCCGCCGGAGGGTGGCGGCGCGGTCGTCAACACGCAACCGCAGTCAACAGCAGGTGTCCGATGAGCCCTCGCCACGCCTCCAGTCACCCGTCACGGCGTCACTTCCTGCGGGGCGTCGGTGTCGCGCTGGCGCTTCCCTGGATGGAGTCCCTGCCGCTGCTCGGCCAGACTGCGGCGGAGGTGAAGGCGAACACGCCCCCGCTGCGCCTGGGCATTCTCTTTTTCTCGAATGGCGTCGAGCCGATTCACTGGTGGGCACGGGGGGCCGGCGCGGCGATGGAGCTCGGCCCGGGTCTGCAGCCGATGATGCCGCATCGCGAGGACATGGTGTTCATCCAGGGGCTCTACAACCAGGCTGCCGCCTCCTCGACCAGTCCGCATCTCGGCCGCATGAACGTGTTGTCGGGCGCCACCGTCAGCCTCGATCCCGGCGAGATTCGCGTGGGCACGTCGATGGACCAGGTGCTCGCCTCCCGGATCGGCAACCGTACCGCGGTGCCGAGTCTCGTGCTCGGGATCGAGCCGAACGAGCTCCGTCTCGAAGACGGCCTGTCGATGATCTACGGCTCGAGCCTGTCGTGGATCTCCCCCACCAAGCCGGCGACCAAGGAGATCTATCCCGCCCGGACGTTCGACCGCCTGGTCGGCGACGGCACGGGTCGCACACTCGACCGCAGCATCCTCGACGAGGTGCGTCAGGACTCCCAGAGCCTGAAGCCGAAGATCAGCCGGGGCGACAACGCCAAGCTGGGCGAGTACCTGGAATCGATACGGGACATCGAGAAGCGCATCGAGCGGGCATCGAAGGAGGAGCGCGTGGAAGGCTGGCGTCCGACGCTCGCCCGCCCCGACATGCCGCGCCCGGCCAACGAGCTGCCGCAGAACGTCCCCGACCACATGAAGCTGATGCTCGACTTGACGGTGCTGGCGTTCCAGATGGACAAGACCCGCATCGCGACGCTGATGCTCAACAACGACCTGTCGCAGATGAACTTCAAGTTCCTGGAAGGCGTGCAGGGGGCCCTTCATCTGGACCTCACGCACAATGGCCGCGCGGCGGACAAGGAGGCGATGTACCTGAAGACGAACCAATATCACATCGCTCAGTTCGCCTACCTGACGAAGCGTATGAAGGAGATCGACGAAGGCGAGGGCACACTCCTCGACAACTCCATCCTCATGCTGACGTCCAGCCTCTTCGACGGTGATGCGCACGGCGCCAGCCAGTTACCGTTCCTGCTCACCGGCAAGGGGGGCGGCACGGTCAAGACCGGCCGCATCCTCGACTACCTCGAAAAAGGGGACGACAACCGGAAAGCGTGCAGCCTGCACCTGTCGCTCATGGACCGGATGGGCGTGCGGCTGGATCGCTTCGGCGATGCGAGCACCCGGCTGGACGACCTGTAGGTTCTCCGGCACCGACCACACCAACACTCGAGAAACGCATCCTGAATGGCCATCCCTGGAGGTGCGCGATGGACAGGCGGACTTTCCTGAAATCCGTGGCGGGCATGGCGGCGGCGGGCGCGTTGCCGCTGCACAGCTATGCCCGGCAGCTTCGGGGCAAGGTCAAGATCACGGACGTCAAGTGCATGATCGTGCGCGGGACCTGGGACTGGAACCTGATCAAGGTCGAAACGGACTCGGGGCTGTACGGAATCGGCGAGGCGTACTGGGGCTGGGGCGTGAAGGATCTGGTGATCAACAAGCTCCGTCCGATCGTGCAGGGGGAAGATCCCCTCAACGTGGACAAGCTCTACACCAAGATGCTGATGGAAAGCGCGGGCGCCGGCGCGATTGCCGGTGTCACCGTGACGGCCGCGAGCGGCATCGAGATCGCGCTGTGGGACCTGGCGGGCCGGATCCTGCAGACGCCCGCGTGCAACCTCCTGGGCGGACGGTTCCGCGACCGGGTCCGTTTCTACCGCACCATGCCGGCGGTAGAACGCCCGGAGGATCCACAAGCGTGGCGCGAACAGGTGCAGGCCGCGAAAGCGGAGAAGTTCGGGTGGACGGCCTTCAAGTTCCAGGGGGACGGCATTCCGCCCAAGGCGGATCCCGGCTACAAGGAGCCGGGCCACGACCGGTACACCCGCGGGCTCACGCTGAAGGACCTGCGGCGCATCGGCAAGGCCATGGAGATCGTCCGCGAGGAACTGGGCCCCGACGTCGATTTCGGCGTGGAAGCGCACTGGAAGTACGACGTGCGCGACGCCATTCAGATGGCCAAGGCGATCGAGCCGGCCAGGCCGATGTGGCTCGAGGACCCGGTGCCGCCCGGCAACCTCGAAGCCATGGCCCGCGTCACGCATGCCGTCGACATCCCGATTTGCACGGGAGAGAACCTGTACACCCGCGACGGGTTCCGGCGTTTGATCGAGCTGCAGGGTTGCGACATCGTCCATCTGGACATTCCCAAGTCAGGCGGGCTGCTGGAGTCCAAGCGGATTCACGATCTCGCGGACAACTACTACATCGCCACCGCGGCCCACAATCCGGCGAGCCCGATCGGCACGATCGCCTCGTGCCATGCCGCCGCCTCGATGCGCGACTTCCGGGTTCACGAGCTGGCGCGTTACATCGACTGGTGGCAGGACCTGGTCGTCCACGAGGGCCCGATTATCCAGGACGGCTACCTCACGATCCAGGACAAGCCGGGATATGGCATCGACATCAACCCCGATGTCGCAAAGGCCCATCTCGCCCCGGGGGAGACGTGGTGGGGCTGAGTCTGAGTACCTGGCAGCCGTTCGTCGACGGCACATGGCATGTCGCAAAGGGGGAATGGCACATTCCTGCTTGACAGGCTGTCGTTCAAGATTCCAAGATACTTTCCGCCAATCGCACACATCGAGAACTGCCGGTTCTGGATCGCCGCCAGGCCGGCGCGGTAACACGACATCGGGCGCGCGACGCGTGCGTCGAGCCTGCCCGGCAGCCAGTTTGCGGGTACCCGGCGCGCCGGAACCGCAAGAGGAGCGGCTCATGTTCCTTGCTCGTTCGATGCGCGCGGGCGCCCTTGCCCTCGTCTCGCTCGTAGCCTGTTCCCACTCAGTCTTCGCACAAGCGGATCGCGGAACGATCACCGGCCAGGTGACCGACCAGTCCGCCGCAATCATCACCAGTGCCTCGGTCAAGGCCGTGCACGTGGCGACCAACTTCGAGCGGACGGTGACGACCTCCAGAGAGGGCACCTACACCATCCCTCAACTCCCCGTCGGCGGCTACGTCGTCATCGTAACCGCCAGCCAGTTCCAGACGACGACGCTCGAGAACATCGAGGTGACCGCCGGCAGCACCGTGCGGGTTGACGCGCAGCTCGCGATTGGCGGGCTGCAGGACAACGTCACGGTCGCGTCCGACGCGCGGCAGATTCAGACCGACAGCGTGAAGGTCACCACCGCGATCAGCAGCAAGTTCATCCAGGACCTGCCGCTGGTGGTCGGCGGGCAGCTCCGGTCGCCGCTCGACCTGAGCCTGATCGCGCCGGAAGCCAAGGCCGGCACCAGCGGCGACGGCGGCCGCGGCAACATCGTGATTGGAGGCGGGCAGGAAGGCGGATGGGACCTGAGCGTGGACGGCGTGTCGGCCACTCCCTCCGCACCCTTCGAGCAGCGGTTGTGGACCACGCTCAACTCCCCCTCCGTCGAAGCGATCACCGAGTTCGCGGTCGACAGCAATGGTTTCAAAGCGGAGTTCGGCCACGCCGGCGGCGGTGCGGTCAGCTTCGTGTCGCGGTCCGGCTCGAACCGCTGGCAGGGCAAGGCGTTCGAGTTCTTCCGCCACGATTCGCTCGACACGATCAACTATTTCAGCAAGGCGCTCGGGCGGCCGAAGCCTCCGCTCGAGCAGCACGATTTCGGCGGGGTGTTCGGCGGGCCGGTGATGCTGCCCTGGCTGTACAACGGGCGCAACCGGACGTTCTTCTTCGGCTCGTACGAGGGGTACCGGAACAAGACCTCCGCGGCTCCCACCATCAGCACGATTCCGACGGCGGAGATGTATGCGGGCGACTTCTCCCAGTGGCGGGATGCCAACGGCAACCTCATTCCAATCTACGACCCTGCCACCACACGCGTGAACCCGAACGGCCCGGGGTTCATCCGCGATCCGTTTCCGGGAAACCAGATTCCGCTCAACCGCTTCAGCCAGATCTCGCGCAACGTCCTGCCGCTCGCGACCATGCGGCCCGACCAGGCGGGCGTGCGCAACAACTTCGTCTACACGTCGGGCGACCTCATCAACACCAACCCCTGGAACAAGTTCAGCCTCAAGCTCGATCACAACCTCTCGGAGAAGGATCGGCTCGGGTTCCTGTTCCACTGGGGCGAGGTGCTGGTCGTGCCTCCAAGCGGCGGGCCGGCGGGCGGGCTGCCGGTGCCCTTGAACAATTTCCGCGACGAGGACTCGCACACCTACGTGTTCCGCGCCAACTGGGACCGGGTGATCACGCCGTCGCTCCTCAATCGCGTGACCTTCGGCCACAACAACTGGTGGCAGCTGCGCGCCTCGTACAACCGGGACCAGGGCTGGGGCACGCTGATCGGGCTCAAGAACGTGCCGGGGCCCGAACTGCTCTTCCCGCTGATCGATTTCTCCAACGATTATCTCGACTGGGGCCGGTCGGAGTGGGGCGGCTCCGGCAACTACCTCTGGGCCATCAACGACGATCTCACGTGGGTGAAGGGGAAGCACACCCTGAAGACCGGGTTCATCTTCCAGGAGGATCACTACGACGGTTACGGCTGGCACACGGCGGCCGGCACCTACAACTTCGGCCGCGGCGCGACGGCCGGGTTCCTGCCCAACGGCAACCTCGATTCCACCGGGGCGAGCGGCAACGCCTTTGCCACGTTCCTGCTCGGCGAGGTGCAGTCCTCCGACATCACGACCAACCGCTACGTGTCGGATCGGTGGCGCTACTACTCGGCCTACGCGCAGGACGACTGGCGCCTGAACAACAGGCTCACCTTCAACTACGGCATGCGCTACGAATACACGCCGCCGACCTTCGAAGGTCACTTCCCTGACGGGTACTCCAACTTCAACCCGACCCTGCCCAATCCCGCAGCCGGCGGCCGCCTCGGCGCGTACGAGTTCGCGGGCTCCGGACCGGGACGCACGGGAAGCCGGTCGATGTACGACGCGTGGCCGTGGGGGTTCAGCCCGCGCCTTGGCGTCGTCTACTCGGTGGACGACGAGACCGTTGTCCGCTTGAGCGGCTCCCGCACGTTCGGGTCCGTCAAGAACACCGGCGGAAGCTCGCACTGGCAGGGCTTCATCGGCGGGTACAACGTGACCGCACCGGCGCTCCCCACCAGCTCCGCGTTCAACTGGGACGCCGGCTGGCCGGCGTGGCCGGAGCCGCCGTTCCTCGTGCCTGAATCACTCAATGGCAACAGCATCAACTACTGGCAGCCGGACGACTCGGGCAGGCTTCCGGAGTACTACGCCTGGACGCTCAACCTGCAGCGCCAGCTGCCGGGCCGGTTCGTCGTGGAGGCAGGCTACAACGCGCAGCTCGGGCGGCACCTCACGGCCAACCTCCTCAGCCTGAACCAGATCGACCCGGCGATCTTCGATGGCTTCGTCCGCCAGTTCGGGGGGGCAGGCGCCATCAACCTCATGAACTCGCGCATGGATTCGGCCCTGGCGCGCCAGGCTGGGATCCCGTACCCCTATGTCGGTTTCCCTGACTCGCAGCCGGTGCGACAGGCCCTGCGACCGTTCCCGCAGTATCTGGACATCAACACGGGCGCGGACGGCGGCGACCGCAGCGGGCGCTCGAACTACCACGCGTTCGTCCTGCGCGGAGAGAAGCGCTACGCCTCCGGGCTGACGTTCCTGACCTCGTATGTGTTCTCACAAACCAAGACGCTGCGATCGGATCGCGCCAACGCGGGCGACGGGCGCGCCATGGACCACTTCGACCGCGAGGCGGAATACGGGCTGTCCGCGTTCGATCAGACGCACTCCATCAAGCTGAATTACAGCTACGAGCTCCCGTTCGGGCCGGGCAAGCCGTGGCTGCAGCAGGGTGTGCTCTCGAAGATTGTCGGCGGGTGGCGCTTTGCCGGCGTGCACTCGTATGCGTCCGGGTTCCCGCTGTCCGTCTCGCCGGGCTACGGCCTGCCGCTGTTCGGCGGAGACAACCGCCTCACGGTGCTCGACGACACCGGCTGGCGTGCACCGACGCAGGGGGATAGCTTCGATCCCCTGGTCGATCTCTGGTGGGATCCGACGAAGTTCAACCCCAATCCTGTCGACACCGTCGGCCAGCTGCAGGGCTACAAGGCCGGCGTGCTCAGGGCGGAGTTCGGCAACGCCGAGGTACGCAACCCGAACGAGCGCGGTCCATGGTTCCTCAACGAGAACATCGCGATCGCCCGCACGTTCAACCTCCAGAAGACCCACCTCGAGCTGCGGTTCGAGGCGTTCAACCTGTTGAATCGCACGATCTGGGGCTCGCCCGATTCGACCATCACGAGCGCCAACTTCGGGCGCGTCACGACGCTGGCGAACCTTCCGCGCCAGATGCAGCTCGGGGTGCGCTTCGAGTTCTAGTGGGCCTCCGGCCCAAGAGGGCCTCGGCCCACCGCGGTCGCTTGAGAGCCCCGACACCTGACTCCCTGCGTCAGGTGTCCGGTTCTCAAGGGTTCTAACGGGCCTTCGGCCCAAGAGGGCCTCGGCCCACCGCGGTCGCTTGAGAGCCCCGACACTTGACTCCCTGCGTCAGGTGTCCGGTTCTCAAGAGTTCAAGTGGCTGTTCAAGTGCGCTGACGCATGGAGAGGACTATCAATGGCACCGGGACCTGAGGGGGAAATCGGGCGCCGGGACTTCGCCCGGTTGACCCTCGGCACGCTCGGCATCGCGGCGATCGCCGGTCCGGCGGGCGAAGCGGCGCAGAAAGCGCCGGAGGCGACGCCCGGCATCAAGCTCTGCGTGCAATCGCCGGCGAGCCCGTCGGAGGAACAGCTGCTGTTCCTCCAGCAGCTCGGCGCCAGGTACGTGAGCGTGGGCGCTCCGCCCGAGCTGCGCACCGCCGACGGCTTCCTGCAGATCAAGAAGCGGTACGCCGACGCCGGCATCACCGTGTGGAACATCGGCAATACGAGCGTGCACAACATGCCGGAGGTCACCCTCAACCTCCCGGGCCGGGATCAGAAAATCGAGGAGTACAAGGCGTACCTGCGGAACCTCGGAAAAGCCGGCATCGGCTACACCACCTACGCCCACATGGGCAACGGCATCTGGACGAGCGGCCGGACCATGGTGCGCGGCGCGTCGGCACGCGAGTTCGATCAGAACAGCCCCACGGCGCGGGGCAACTGGGACGGCAAGGTCTACACCGGCCCGCTCTCGCACGGGCGCGAGTTCACGAAGGACGAGATCTGGGAGAACTACACCCACTTCATCAAGCAGGTGGCGTCGGTCGCCGAAGAGGCCGGCGTCAAGATTGGCATCCACCCGGACGATCCCCCTGTGCCGGTCCTGGCCGGAGTGCCCCGCTGTGTCTTCGGAAATTTCGACGGCTACCAGCGGGCCATGGAGATCGCGAACAGCCCGAACGTGGGCATCTGCCTCTGCTGCGGCACGTGGCTCGAAGGCGGGAAGGCGCTGACCGGCAAGGACCCGGAGGAGATGATCCGGCACTTCGGCGCCGCCAGGATCTGGAAAATCCACTTCCGCAACGTCAGCGCTCCGCTGCCCCATTTCGTCGAGACCTTCATGGACGACGGCTACTACGACATGTGGAAGATCATGAAGGCCCTGCACGACGTCAAGTTCCAGGGGATCGTCATCCTCGATCACAGCCCCACGATGGTCGGCGGCAACTACACGCAGACCGCCTACGGATTCGCGTACATGAAGGCGCTCCGCAACCGCGCCAACGAGGAATCGCGCAGCTGAGGGCTCAGGCCGGGTCTGAAGACCCGGCCCCACACCAATCGGTCGCTGCGGCGCGGTGCGGGCCGCACGCCCGTGCTCTCAGGGCACAGGCTTCGCGGTGCGCAGGTAGCCGACGAGATCGATCACCTCGGGATCGGTCAACGCGTCGAAGAGGCCTGGCGGCATCATCGACACCGCGGTGGCCTCGCGGGACTGGATGTCCGACTTGGTGATGCTCACGGGCTCGCGGCCCGTCACCCGGAGCGTGAGCTGACGATCGGTCTCGCCGGCGAGCGTCCCTGAATAGGTGCGGCCGTCGCGCGTCGTCACCACGACCATCTTGTACGCGTCCTGCACCTCGCCGTTGGGATCCAGCACGTTGAACAGCAGGGTACTCGAGGTTCGCGCGGTTCGATCCGGTGATGTCGGGCCCGATGGTTCCACCTTCGCCGTAGAGCGTGTGACAGGAGGCGCAGGTCCGCTGGAACACGGCCCGGCCGTTCTGCACGTCAGCGGTGCGCATGGCGTTCTCGTTGAGGAGCCGGCGGTATCGGGCGTAGGCCTTGTCCTCCGTGGCGCTCCGCTCGACTGGTCCCCACACTTCCACGAACCGGGTGCCCACCACCCGGAGCAACTGCCGCGAGGCATGGGGCGGTATGTCGCTGCGCGGGACACCCCCGTTCGCCAGCGCGTCGGTGAGCAGCCGGCCGTATCGCGGCCGCGAGGCAAGCGTCTGCACTGCCTCCCCCTTCTCGGCGGCATTGAACGTGCCGTAGCGATCCAGCAGCAGCTTGCCGAGCGCGGGATCGTCGTACGCGGCAATGGCGCGGATGCCGTCGACGCGAAGCGAGGGATCGTCCAGCAGCGATGGGAGGTCGCGCGCCAGCTCCGGCCGCCGCTGGCCCGTGAGCGTGCGCAGGGCGGTGCGGCGCTCTTCGAGCGGCGCCGCCCGGCTCTGCACGGTGGCCAGGCTCCGCCGGGCCGCTTCGGTGTCGCCGAACTGCTGCGCCACCGCCTCCGCCAGACCCGCGATGCGCGTGTCGGAGCGCCGCAGCCGTTCGTACACCGCAGGCCAGCCGGCCGGCACTGCCAGCTCGACGCGCCCCTCGAGACCATCGCGCATCCCTTCGAGCAGGCTGACCTGCATTCTCGGCGCTGCGGCGATGCCCGAGACGAGCGCCTCGAGCGCTGCCGGCGCCTCACTGTCCACGAGGCGGCGGGCGACGAATCGCGCCACCAGAGGGATGGCGCCCCGCCCGGCGCGCTCCAGCGCGCGCCCGGGCTCCGGCGCCACGAGCGGCTCGACGCCGAGCCAGATCAACTTGGGCAGGTTGTGATCGTCGGCATCCTCGGCGTGCATCAGCAGCTCTTCGGCGATGCCCCACCGCAGCGGCAGATCGATCCGCTGCAGCGCCGCGGCGAGGTACAGGCGCACCACGGCGGACCTGTCTTCGCGCGCCATGCGGGTGAATGCCGCGACGGCGCGTGGAGCGGGCGAGCGCGCCTCACTGAGCAGCTGGATGGCCCAGGCGCGGATGTGCTCGTCCTGGTCCGTCAGCGTGTCGGCGAGCGCGTCGGGCGTCCACCCGCCTGTGACGTGCAGCGCCCACATCGCCCGCAGCCGCCAGTCCGGGTTGGCGGCGGTGGTGAACGTCCGTCGCAGCTGCTCGTGGGTGCCGGGGTCCAGACGGCCGCTCGCGGCGCGGTGCTGCAGGATGATTCTGGCGCGGCGCGCATGCCAGTCGCTCCGGCTGCTCTGCAGGGCGACCAGCTGCGCATCGGTCATCTGTGTGAGATCCGAGTAGCGCCCTTCCCACTGCTCCGCGAGCGACGTCTTCGGCGCGATGCGGTAGATCCGGCCGGTCTCCTGGTGCAGCACGTCCTGGCCGCAGATGTCGCCATCGTGCCAGTCCAGGACGTAGAGGGCGCCATCCGGGCCGATCTCGAGGCTGAAGCCGATCCACTGCGCGTTGTTCGCCATCATGAAGTCGTCGCCGTGGCGTGCGGTGAAGCCGGAGCCCTTGCGGGTCAGCACGTCGGAGAGCACGGCGTGCTCGTGGATGTTCGCCATGAAGATCCGGCCCTGCTGGGACGCCGCGAACGCGTCCGACTGGTAGACGCGCGCGCCGCCGTGTGCGGACCTGTGGCGATGATCGGCGATGGTCTTGATGTCGTCGTAGACGTACGGGTTGAAGTGCTGGCCGCCCTGCCGGTGGTAGATCCCGCCGGGGATCACGTGCCAGAGGTGCGGGATCACGCAGGCGCTCGTCAGGAGCTGCCCCTTGGCGTCGTAGTCGATGCCCCACGGGTTGCTCAAGCCGTGCGCGACGACCTCGAAGACGTCCCGCGTGGGATGGTACCGCCAGACGCCACCGTTGATGTCCACCCCCTCGCCCTGCAGGATGTCGGTGGGAAACGCCTCCTTGTGCCGGTAGACGCGCCCCTTGCCCGACGGCTTCCGGATCCTGGAGTTCGTGGCGTACCCCTGCAGTCCGTACAACCAGCCATCCGGTCCCCAGTGAAGGCTGTTCAGTGTCTCGTGGCGATCCTGGATGCCCCACCCGGTCAGGCGCACCTCGATTGCATCCAGGTCCGCCTTGTCGTCCCGGTTCCTGTCCGGCACGAACAGCAGGTTCGGAGGCGCACCGACGAACACGCCGTCGAAGCCCACGGCGAGCGCCGCCGGAAAGACGATGCCCTCCATGAAGACCTTGCGGCTGTCGGCGACGCCGTCGCGATCGGTATCTTCGAGGATCAGGATGCGGCTGTCGCCGGCGTTGGAGAATCCCTGGACCCGGGATTCGTAGTCACGATTCTCCGCCACCCACAGCCGCCCGCGGTCGTCCCAGCAGAACGCCATCGGCTGGGTGACAGCCGGTTCGGCGGCCCACGCGCCCACGGTATAGCCGTCCAGCGTGGTCATGCGGGCCACCGCCTGTGCGGGCGTCAGGAACTCCGCTTCGCGACCTTCCTTCTGGGCGAGCGCCCACAGCGGCACGGTCGAGGTACTGACCGGTGTCGCCGCTGAACGTCGCCCAGGCGCTGGTCAGCGCGACGTCGTCGAGCGTCCCGGTGTAGACGACGAACTGATGCCGGACGACCTCCGTCCGCCCTCGCGCGATCGTCCAGTCCGCGTCGCGGGACCTCGCAGCGCCCACCCCGAGCTGTGTGTCCACGCGCCACTGCTGCGGATAGCCGTCGTTGTCGGGATGGTCGAAGATCGCGATGTGCGCGAGATCGTCGCGGCCATCGACCTGCATCCCGACGTCTATCCACATGGCGCGCTGCCCTTCAGCCCGCTCGTTGCGCTGCCGCGCGGCGTTCACGACCTCTCCCCGCATCCCTTCGCGCCAGGGCATTCGCAGGAACAGTCCGCCGTAGTCGTAGCGGCCGATGGTGACGTCGGTTCGGGCCTGGCCTCGCCATTCGAGATCGAGCAGGTAGCTGCCGTTCCGCTCCCGCATCGTCCAGCGCTGCGTCTCGGTGAGCGCGGTCTTGCCTTCCGCGTCGAGCAGGTCGTAGACCGTCTGCCATTGCACCTCGTCTGCCTTGGAGGGCAGCACCTCCGCCGAGACCCGGCGCCAGTAGTCTCCCTTCGGGTTGTGGAAGTAGTCGCGGCCGTTCAGGCGGGTGAATCCCCAGTACAAACCGGTCTGGTGCGGATGGTGTCCCGGGCTGTACTCGGTGAGCACTCCCCGGCCGTCCGGCGCGACGATCGGATGCAGGTAGGGCCGGTGATCCGCGGGCGCGTTCTGCGTGAGAACCGGCTGCGTGGTGCCGGCTCGAAACACGGAGAGGGTTCCCGACTGCTGGTCCTGCCTGATGGAGAGCCGCTGTGGAACGGGGGAGCCCTGTTCGACGCTGCTTCCCGCCAGCCGCAGGGCGGCGCTTCCGGCTCCGACGATCAGGAGCACAACGAGGCGTGCGCGCGCACGGTGGTTCAGCGAGTCCGGCATGGGAGGGGCTCCTGTCTTCCAGGGGACAGTGTCAGCTAGCGGGGATCGTCCGCCTTCAACAGGCGAAGCCTGTTGCGCTTCACCTCGTCGTCTCGTTCCTGCGCCATCAGGTCGCGCAGACGCGCCGCGACCTCGGGTGTTTCATCGTCGCGGCCCGCCTGCCGCAGCGCCAGCAGCAGCGAATAGGTCGCGGTGCGATCCGTGGGGGTCAGCGCGATGGCCTTCCGGAGGTGCGTCACGGCCGATGCCGGATCCCCAATCTTCAGGTACAGCTTCCCGAGCTCGGCGTGCGCTTCGCCGAAGCCCGGGGCCTCCTGGACTGCGCGGCGCAGGGCCGTTTCGGCCTCGCGCGCCGCAGGGCTCCCTTGGGACAGCCCGCCCCGAATCAGCGCCTGAGCGAGCAGGAACAGCGTCGGCGCGTCGTCAGGGTGACGGGCCGCCTCCTGGCGCAGCGCAACGATCGACTCCTCCAGCTGCCCGGTCTGCTGCAGGGCAAGGCTGCGGCCGACGCCGCCAAGCGGCCGGTCCGGCCGCAAACGGGCAGCCGCTTCGAAGTCGGCGGTGGCGCCGTCCAGATTTCCGAGCTGCGCGTGAACCACTCCGCGCATTCCGTGCAGCGGCGCAGACTGCGGCAGGCGCCTGAGCCCGACGTCGATGATCTCGCGCGCGAGGTCGTACGATTCCCGCTTCAAGCAGATGGAACCGAGCGTCACGTAGTGCGACTCCTCGTCAGGAGTCCGCGCCATGGCGCCGCGCAGCAAGTCGACCGCTTCCGGGACGCGATCGAGGCTGTCGTACAGGTCGGCGGCCAGATCGATCACGGGCGCCGCTGCGCCCGGACCGCGTGCCAGCATCTCGATCCTTTCAAGGGCCTCGCTGTAACGCCCGGCGGCCTGCAGCGCCAGCGCGGCACCGATCCGGGAGCCCTGATCCCCGGGGGCCAGCGTCCGGTGGCGATCGAACATCGCCGCCGCTTCGGAGTAGCGGCCCACCACGTAAAGGCAGTGCGCGAACTGATCGAGCGCGGCGGGGTTCCGATCGATCTCAGTGCCGCTCCGCTCGAAGAAGGCGACCGCGGCCCCGCAGTCGCGGCGCTCGAACGCCAGCGCACCCAGCATCGCATGGCCAACGGCGTTGGCCGGATCGAGGGCCACGATCCGTTCGATCGTCCGGCGGGCTTCGGGTCGCCGCGTCCGGTACTCGATTTCGGCGGCGCCCTGAAGGGCCGCCATCGACTGCGGGTCGAGGTCGAGCGCCTTGTGATATGCCGCCAGCGCCTCGGTGGAGCGCTTCAACCCGCCGAGCGCCAGCCCCCGCAGCGTCCACAGCCGCACATCACCGGGCGCCTGCACCAGAGCCGCGTCGATCGCCTCGAGCGCCGGGGCGTGCAGGCCCTGCTTGAGGAGCGCCGCGATAGCGGTGACGTCGTGCGGCGGCGCGACCTGGGCATCGACAGGCATCAGCCCGATCGCGAGCAGTCCGGCAGCAACGGCGGCACGCAACAGGCGCAGGTTCATGACCGCCCTGCACGCACCCAGCCGGGGCCACGCCGCCCGATCACCCCCCTGCCCTGCCGCACCACGACGAACTGGTCGGCCGCCACCGCCTCGTACTTCTCCACATGTCCCCCGGCGACCGGATGTGCACCGTCGCAGACGTGGCGGCGCTGCGCCGCAGCCGACGGGTGCTAGTAGGAAACCCGCACGCCGAATTGAATCACGCGGGGCTGTAACGTGCCTGTCGACCTCCCGAACGTGGCGCTGTTGAGATCGCCGTTGACGTTGTTCAGGTTCACGCGGTTGAAGATGTTGAACGCGTCCACCCGCAGCTGCAGCCTTCCCCGGTCGCCCACGACCGGGAAGCCGGTGTCCTTGATGAACCCGAGATCGACCTGTGCGAAGCCGGGCCCTCGATAGAAGAACCGCGGCAGGTTGCCGAGCGTGCCCGGCGCGGGCAGCGGGAAGTCGGCGGCGGTGAACAGACCGGCGACGTACTCATCCCGCGAATGCGATCCCGAAAAGTCCT
This sequence comes from uncultured Acidobacteriota bacterium, assembly GCA_963787175.1. Taxonomy (GTDB): domain Bacteria; phylum Acidobacteriota; class Vicinamibacteria; order Vicinamibacterales; family 2-12-FULL-66-21; genus CAVSUB01. Next base: position 286,469 of record CAWBCA010000021.1, on the reverse strand, counting down.
GGGCCGGCGCGTTCGGATAGTCGTAGTTGAAGCCGTCGGCGTCGTAGTCGCCGCTGTTGGGGCCGTAGCCGACGAAGGCGCCGGTCGCATCGCGGGCCGCGACGAAGGCGGCACGGTTGACGATGTTAATCGGGGGACCGCTTTCGAAGATGCCGATCCCCGAGATCATCCACCCGGCGAGCAGTACCCGGCCCACGGCGTTGTCCCCGGAGAACGAGGGCAGGTGCAGGCTGCCCGCGAACGAGAACCGGTGCCGCCGATCGTGGTCGGCCACCGCCTTGTACCGATCGTAGAAGTTCTGGCTCACGAGCTGGAACGGTCCGTCACGGTTGATGCGCGAGCCGGCCTGCCCGAGATCCTCGACCTTCGAGAGCGTGTAAGACGACTGGAACGACGTGCGGCCGGTCAGGTTGCGTCGCAGGTTCAGGATCAGGCCGTTGTACCAGACCTCGTTGCCGTTGAACTCGTAGAACATCGAGGCGAAGTTGGGGTTCAGCCGATTCAGCGTGCCGTCGAGCAGGTCGCCGGGAGTCCTGTTGAAGTCGGTCCCGATGACGCCATCCCAGGTGCGGGAGCCGCTGTAGGTGACGCCGCCGACCAGCCCCAGCGGGAGCTTCCGCTCCGCGCCGAGCGAGTAGATGAGCGTGTTGGCGGGATCGATCTCCCGGTCGATGCCACCCGTGCCCAGGCGTGTGCCCACCAGGCCGCCGGCGGGGGTGAGCTCTGTCGAGGGCAGCGTCGGGAGGGTGTACCCGAACGGATATGAGTTCTGTGCCCCAAGGCTGAAGATCGGCGCCACCGCCTCCCCGCGCCGGAACACCGGAAACGCGAGTCCGGGCGGGTTGCCGGTGATGCGGTTCGCCTCGCCGAGCGGAATCCAATCTTTGTACAGGCCCGCTCCGCCGCGGATCACCAGGCTGGCCGTGTTGGACGGGTCCCACGCGAAGCCGCCGCGCGGGCTGAAGTTCCGGTTCAGGCGCCGGCCGTAGATGCTGTCGACCGACTGCACGGTCGCGGTGGCGAATCGCTCGTCGTTCGTCGACCCGCCGCCTGGAAAGATGTTCGCGAAACTGATGGTCTTGTCGCGGTCCGGGGAGATGTCGCCATAGTCGTCCCACCGCAGGCCCATCGTCAGCGTCAGGTTCGGCTTGATCTTCCAGTCGTCCTGAACGAAAGCGCCGAACGTGCTCATGACGTGCCGGTAGCCGCCGGGGGCCGTCTGGCCCGTCAGCGGATCGTAAGCGACGTCGCGCTGCTCACGCGGATCGTCCGTCACGAGCTCCAGCAGGTTGTCGAAATCGAAGGTCGGCCGGCTCCTGAGCGGGCTGAACCGGGCATCGTCGTCTCCCGACCATGCCTGGAAGCCGAACTTGAGCATGTGATCGCTCTTCACCCAGGTGACGACGTTCTTCCAGTTGTAGTTGTTCTGGATGAAGGTGGCCGGCCCCCAGGTGGGAGAGAGCCCGGTATTCTGGAAGCCGATGTTGATGTTGGGAACGTCCATCGGCAGGTTCGGGTCGGTGCCGCTGTTGCCCTCGACCCGGAGCGAGCCAAAGCTGAACTCGTTGACAAGCGCCGGGGTGATGGTGCGGTTCCAGTTCATCTGCACGGCATCGCTGACGTTGTTGTTCGACGTCGCATAGCCGACGCGAACCGCAGGGACCTCCGCATCGAGCGTCGTCCGGAAATAGTTTCCGTAGACGCGGTCGCGACCTTCATTGAAATTGTGATCGACGCGCGTGTTCCACTGGAGACCGTTGCGGAACGGGCTCGGCTTGAAGCGGCCTTCGACCACCATCGGGAGGTCGCACGGGATGTTGCGGGCGGCCGGCGTGCCGCAGTTGGCGCCGAAGATGTCGGCCGCGGTGCGCAGCACGCCGGTCGTCACGACGTTTTCCATCGCGTGCTCGCTGAGGACGCGCGTGCCGAGCGAGTTCGGGAAGTTCTGCCGGGCATACGAGACGAACTCCGGGCTCTCGTAGGTCTGCACCGAGTCGGCGTTGGTGAGGCGGGAGCGCAGCGGCTGGACGGACGCGAAGAAGAAGGTCCGGTTCCTCAGGATGGGACCGCCGATCGTCGCCGACATATCGTGCTTGTAGAACGGGTCGAAGTCGGTGGTGCGGAAGAACGGCCGGGCCCAGAAGTGTTCGTTGGTGAAGATGTAGCTGCCGGTGCCGCGGAAGCTGTTGCCGCCGGACTTGGTCGTGATTGCGACGTTGACGGAACTGGCGCGGCCCTCGGCGACGCTGAAGGTGTTGGTCTGGATGGCCATCTCCTGGATGGCGTCCGGGTTCGGCGACAGGTTGGCGACGCCCTGAATGATGTTGCTGGTCATGTTCAGGCCGTCCATGATGAACTGGTTGCCGCCGGAGTTGCGGCCGTTGGCGCTCACGTCGACGGTCTTTTCAGTGGAGAAGTTGTCGGGCGCGTCGCCGGGCGCGCCACCGCCGACCGCACCGCGCCCGGTGACGCCGGGGGCAATCGCCATCAGCCCCAGGAAGTTGCGCCCCTGGAACGGCAGGTCGCGCAGCGCCTCCTCCCGGTAGGTGGCGTGCACCCGCGAGTCGGCCACATCGATTGCCGGCGCAGTACCCGGTCACGCTCACCACTTCGGCGGCCGTCGCCATGTCGAGCGCCACCACGATGTTCGCGGTCTGCTGCGTGAGGACCTGTGCGTCGACCGTGGACGTCTTGAAGCCCGCCATCTCCACCTTGACCCGGTAGGTGCCAGGCGGCAGGTTGGGAAACCGGAAACCGCCGTTCGCATCAGAGATGGTCGCGAGCGAAACACCTGTCTCGATGTTCGCGAGGGTGACCGAGGCGCCGGGCACCACGCCGCGCGTCTGGTCGAGGACCGTGCCCTGGAGCTGAGCCGAGAACTGGGCCTCGGCCAGGGATCCCGGCGCGAGCAGCAGGACCGTCAAGACAAGAGCGGAACAGAGTTTCATGTGCTGTCGCCTCCGGGAAGCGATGCCCCGACATGAGCGGGAGGAGGTTGAAGGCTGCGCGCGCGCGCAAGCTGCGACGGAACGGAGCACATGGCAGCGTTCGAAGCGAACTCACACTACTTCTGCGGGAGCCCCCTGTCAACCGCAGCCGGACGCGCAGCAGGGCGCGATCTCAACGCCACGAATGGAGGCCAGCGCCACCACCGCGGATTCGTCCGGAGCGGAGAATCGCGCCGTTCCGTTCCGGTCCTGAGCGGGTGAAAAGGGCCTCACCGTGGCGCGTCTTCGAGCCTGAAGGCGCCGAACTTCGCCGACGCGTCCGGCGGGCCGGCTACGAGCAGCGCCACCCGCACGCTGAGATCCCAGGGCGGCAGAAAGCCGCCCTGTGCATCGGCGCTGAGCGTGTCCCAGGTCCGCCCGTCGGCGCTCACCGCGAACTGGAAGCGCGTCCGGTCCGTCGCGACGAGCCGCAGGTGCAGCAACTCGCGCCGCTCCACGCGCCGCACCGCGAGGATCGTGCGCTGCCCTTTCTGAGCCTGCCAGACTGTCGCGCTCAGGGCGTCGCCGGCGGTCCTGCCGTCAGCGCCGGGTGCCGCCCCCTCGACCGTCACAGCGAGCAGGTTGTCGCGGTTGCCGAAGGCGGCGAGGCCGGCCTGAGCCCCCGCCGTGATCGATCCGGGGTCCACCACGGTCGTCGCGACATAGCTGCCGGCAATCGTCGGCCGCGCGGCGGCCACAGTAGCGGCGCTCGTCCCGACGGCGAGCCGGAGCCACCCCCCGCGCGCCGGCTCGACCGCCGGCGGGGCCTGCTGATCCCAGGGCCACTGCCATCCGGGATCGAGCACTGCGCCGGTGAAGTCGTCTTCGACGGGACCGGGACTGACGCGCGGCGCCCCTCCCGCGGGAAGCGTCACGGTGCGCGACGGGCCGCGGCCCCCGTTGATGGCGGGCCAGCCGTCGGCCTCCCAGGTGACCTCGTCGATCAGTCCCTGACGCCCCACGTACTCGAAGTCGGATGGATGGTACGCGTGGTACAGCAGGAAGGTGCGCCCTGACGGATGGTCGACGATGCTGCCGTGGCCGGGGCACTTCCAGTCGCTGTTGCCCGCGAGGAGGGGATCCGCGGCGCGGCGCTCCCACGGGCCGAGCAGCTTGCGCGAGCGCGCGACGCCCAGCTTGTAGTTGCACCGCCGGCCGCAGCAGGCGTCAGCCGAGTAGAACATGTAGAACCAGTCGCCCCGGCGAAGGATGAACGGTCCTTCCACCAGGTGCGCCTCCCACGGCGCTTCGTTGCGGAGAATCTCGCGCTTCTCACCGGTCAGCGCGGTGCCGTCGGCGGACAGCGGCTGCGCCCAGAGCGGCGTCGGCAGCTTGCGGCTGTTGCCGTCCTCCTTCCAGACGACGTAGCGCCGGCCGTTCTCGTCGCGGATCGGCATGGCGTCGATCGAGCCCGCGTCCTGGCACACGAGCGGCCCGCGGTCGGTGTAAGGCCCCTCGGGCCGTGCCGCATCCGCGACCGCGATGCAGAGCGGTCCGTCTCTCTTCCGTGCGGTGTAATAGACGAAGAAGCGGCCATCATCATGCGCGATCTCGGGCGCCCAGTAGCTGCCGGCTGACCAGGAGGGCGGAGCCTGGAAGACGGCCCCGACTCGCCGCCAGTTCACGAGGTCCGTCGAGTGCAGGAGCGGGAAGATCGGAGCCCACTGCGACGTGGTGGCGGTGGCCCAGTAGTCTGTCCCGACGCGGATCACCGAGGGGTCCGGATAGTCTCCCGGAAGGACTGGGTTGTCGTAGGAAGCCGATCGCGGGTCCTGAGCCGCTTCGGGCCGGCCGCCTGTGCGATCCGGGTCCAGGATCGGCGCTGCCGCTGCCATCGCAAGAGTGAGCAGAACCAGCCTGAGCATGACGGATGATACTGCCGTCACGGCCTGCTCCAACCCGGGCCGGTGCGAATGGCAGGATCAGCTCAGGTGCCGGCCCACGATTCCGGCGAGCTCGAACATCGTCACCTGCGGCTTGCCGAACACCGGCAGCAGCTGCGCGTCGGCGTTGATGGCGCGCTTGTTCGTGGCGTCCTGCAGCGCCGTTGGCCTTGATGTAGTCCCACAGCTTCTTGATCACCTCGGTGCGCGCCACCGGCTCGGCGCCGATCACGGCCGCCAGCTCGGCGCTGGGCTTCAGGCCCGGTGCCGAGCTTGCGCGGCGCCTTCGGCGCGTCGGCTGCTGCTTCGCGGCACGCGGGCGCCTTGCGCGGCGGCCTTCTTGCCCGGCGGCCGCCGGCGTCCGCCGCCGCGGCAGCCCCTGGCGCGCCGGCGCGGCCCTGAACGGCGCCCTTGCGCCGCGGGAACTTCGACGGCGCGAACTCGAAGTTGACCTTGCCCGCCTCCTTGTCCCAGGCCAGGAAGGCCTTGAACGGGCGGCGCGTGCGCATCGAGACGAACTTGTCCAGCAGATCGGTCTTGCCGGTCTGCGAGCAGCTTGGTCATCTGCTCGCGCTCGACCGGCTGCTGCAGGATGATCTTGCCGGCTCTTGAAGTCGCAGCGTCGGCGTCGGCTGCTCGGCGCGTGGGCACGGCATGCTCGCAGACGTAGTTGCTGCCCCACTCGAAGACGCGGCCGCCGCACTTCGGGCACGGGCCCAGCGGCTCCTGGCCGCGTGAAGTCGACCGGTCTCGCCGGTCTCGTCGCGGCTGTCGTCGCCGAAGTCGAACTCCAGCTTCCAGTTCTTCTCTTCCTCGTTGTACTTGAGCACGATCTCCGACGTGAACGGCCAGCCGGCCTTGGAGCGGAAGCCGTCGAGCGGGCCGATCTTCTTGTCGCGCAGCAGCTGCTCGACCTCGGGCAGCTCGAAGGTGCGGCCCGCCGGCGTCTTGCCGAACGAGAAGCCGCAGCCGTCGGCGTCGCCCGGTCTTGCCGGTGCAGGTGTAGCGGCGGTAGTTCTCCTTCACCACGCCGCCGCAGTTGGGGCAGGGCGTCTCCAGCGTCGCGTAGTCGCCCGGGCACCGTGTCGCGGTCGTATTCCTTGGCCTTCTTGACGATGTGCTTCGTCATCTCGGCGATCTCGCGCATGAACTCGTCGCGCGCCAGCTTGCCGTGCTCCATCTGCGCGAGCTTGTACTCCCATTCGCCGGTCAGCTCGGGCTTGCGACAGCTCCTCGACGCCCAGGCCGCGCAGCAGCGTCATCAGCTGGAACGCCTTGGCGGTCGGGATCAGCTCGCGCCCTTCGCGGATCATGTACTTCTCGTTGAGCAGGCCCTCGATGATGGCGGCGCGGGTGGCCGGCGTGCCCAGGCCCTTTCTCCTGCATCGCCTCGCGCAGCTCGTCGTCTTCGACGATCTTGCCGGCGCCTTCCATCGCGCCGAGCAGCGTGGCTTCCGAGTAGCGCGCCGGCGGCCGCGTCTTCAGCGCCCTTGGGCTCGACGGTCTCGGCGCGCACCGATCTCGCCGGGCTTGACCGGCACCAGGTTCTGCGGGCCCTTCCGTGGCTCTCGTCCTGCGCCTCCTTGCCCGTAGATGGCCAGCCAGCCCGGGCTTGACCAGCACCTTGCCCTCGGTCCTGAAGCTGTGGCCCGCCGCCACGCGAGATGCGGGTGGTGACCAGGTACTCGGCGCGCGGGAAGAACACCGCCAGGAAGCGGCGCGCCACCAGGTCGTAGAGCTTCTGCTCGGCATCCGACAGGCCGCTGGGCGCCTGCAGCGTCGGGATGATCGCGAAGTGGTCGCTGACCTTGGCGTTGTCGAAGATGCGCTTGCGTCGGCTTGATGTAGTCGTTCGTCGAGCGCCTGCTGCGCGCATGGCGCCGAGGTGGCGTCATGCCGCTGCCGGCCAGCATCTCGAAGGTCTCGCGCACCACCGGCAGGTAGTCCTCCGGGCAGCGCGCGCGAGTCGGTACGCGGATAGGTCAGCGCCTTGTGGCGCTCGTACAGGCTCTGCGCGATCGACAGCGTGCGTCTTGGCCGAAAAGCCGAAGCGGCCGTTGGCCTCGCGCTGCAGCGAGGTCAGGTCGAACAGCAGGGGGCTGGCCTGCGTGGTCGGCTTCGACTCCTCGGTGACGGTCGCGGCCTTGCCGCGCACCGCGTCGGCGATGGCCTGCGCCTCCGCGCTGCGACCAGACGCGGTCGGCCTTCAGCTCGGCGTCGTCGTCGTTCTTCTTCCACTTCGGGGTCGAACCACTTGCCCGGGTATTCGCCCGCCTCGGCCAGGAACGTCGCGTGGATCTCCCAGTAGTCGCGGCTGACGAACTTGCGGATCTGCTCTTCGCGCTCGACCACGATGGCGAGCGTCGGCGTCTGCACGCGCCCGACCGTGGTCAGGAAGAAGCCGCCGTCGCGCGAGTTGAAGGCGGTCATCGCGCGCGTGCCGTTGATGCCGACCAGCCAGTCGGCCTCGGAGCGCGACCGCGCGGCGTCGGCCAGGCCGTGCATCTGCTTGTCGCTGCGCAGCGCGTCGAAGCCGTCGCGGATGGCCTGCGGCGTCATCGACTGCAGCCACAGGCGCCGCACCGGCTTGCCCAGCGGCTTCTTGCCGCCGGCGTACTGCTCGATCAGCCGGAAGATCAGCTCCCCCTCGCGCCCGGCGTCGCAGGCGTTGACGAGCTCGGTGACGTCCTTGCGCTTGGCCTGCCGCACGACCGCGTTCAGCCGCGACTTGGTCCTGTCCACCGGCTTCAGGTCGAAGTACGGCGGAATCACCGGCAGGTGCGCGAAGCTCCACTTGCCGCGCTTGACGTCGAACTCCTCGGGCGCCTGGATCTCCACCAGGTGGCCGACGGCGCTGGTGACGACGTACTGGTCGCTCTCGAAGTATTCGTCGTGCTTCTCGAACTTGCCGGCCACGGGCGTCAGCGCGCGCACGATGTCCTGCGCCACGGAGGGCTTTTCGGCAATCACCAGAGTCTTGGGCATAGATTCTTCGTCAGGCGTTCCCCCAGAACACTGCCATCACAAAGCGGTGTGGCGCAAGTCTGGACTGTTTGCCGGCGCGCGGCGGGTGGGAACGGCCCGGTTCTCATTCTGCCACCGAGGCGTGTCAGGCAGGGTGCCATCTTCAGCGCGCGGCACGGCCCGGCCAGAAGGCAGCTTACTATCATCCGCGGGTGTTCCCTTTTTGAAAGGACTGTCTCGATGCGTCTTCTACAGCTTATGGCCGGCCTGGTCGCGGTCACCCTCGGGCTTCCCGCGCCGTCGCTCGCTCAACAGATACAGCTCATTCAGGTCGCGTCCGGCCTTTCGAGCCCCGTCTTCGTCACGAACGCCGGCGACAACCTCAACCGGCTGTTCATCGTCGAGCGCGCGGGCATCGTCAAAGTCAGGCAGAGCTCGACGACGAGCGTCTTCCTCGATATCCGCACGAGAGTGGAATCCGGCGGCAACGAGCAGGGGCTTCTCGGCCTGGCGTTTCACCCCCAGGTACAGCGGTAACGGCCGGTTCTTCGTCTGCTATACCCGCCGGCCCGACGGCGCCGTGACGATCGCCGAATACCGCGCGTCACCGGCGGGGTCGGACACCGCGAACACGGCCGAGACGTTGATTCTCACGATCCCCCACCCGACGCACACGAATCACAACGGAGGCATGCTGGCTTTCGGGCCCGGCGGCTACCTTTATATCGGCGTCGGCGACGGCGGCGACGCGAACGACCCGTCGAACAATGCCCAGAACAGGAACTCGCTGCTGGGCAAGATCCTGCGCATCGACGTCAACGTGCCCGGTGTGCCGTACGCGGCGCCGCCCGACAACCCGTTCGCCGGCGCGGCCGAGGGCCGGGATGAAATCTTTGCCTACGGCATGCGGAACCCATGGCGTTTCAGTTTCGACCGGCTGACCGATCAGCAATGGGTAGGGGACGTGGGCCAGGGCGCCCGGGAAGAGGTCGACACCCCCATCGTCAACGGCGGGAACTACGGGTGGCGGGTGTACGAGGGAACGCAGTGCACGGGCACGGACGGCACCCCTTGCAACCCCAGCGGCTACCTGTTTCCCGTGTTCGACTATGCGCATTCGGGCGGACGGTGCTCCCTTACAGGCGGGTATGTCTATCGGGGAGGCCTCGGTGCGCTCCCGGCCGGACTCTACGTGTATGGCGACTACTGTTCAGGAGAGATCCTCGGGTGGAACGGCTCGACGCAGGCCGTGCTGCTCGACACGGCCGCCAGGATTTCCTCGTTCGGGGAAGATGAGCAGGGCGAGCTCTACGTCGTGGATCTGAACGGCACCGTGAGCCGGATCGCGCGCACCGTCACGTGCTCGTACTCCATCTCACCGGCGCGCGTCACAGTCGGAGCCGCCGGCGGGACGGGAACGGTTGCTGTCACGGCGGACGCGAACTGCCCCTGGATGGCGACGAGCCAGGCCTCCTGGATCGCCGTGAGCGGCGCGGCGGAGGGCTCCGGCAACGGAGCAGTAACGTATGTGGTTGCGCCGTACACGGGCCGTCCGAAGAACCGCAACGGCACCATGACCATCGCCGGACAGACCTTCAGCGTGAAGCAGTCGAAGTAGCCGCGTGGGCTGCTCAGACGCTCAGATGATTCTCGACGACCCGGTCGGTCAGCGCCTCGATCGGACCGGACGCGACGGAGCGCCCTTTCTCGAGGATGCGGAAATCGCTGGCGACCACCAGGTCGACGTCCCGGCGAGTGGGCCGAGCAGCCCTCCCTTCCTGTTCTGGTCGTCCACCAGCATCAGGATGGTGTCCTTGAGCGTGGTCTCGCTGATGGCGATCGTGCCAGACGGCGAGTGGAGACGCCGATCTTGATGGTGGGCGCCTGCGCAGAGAAGCCCGCCGCCTGTCGTCAGTGCCGTCCCGAGGGCGGCGCACGCCAAAGTCGCACGGATCGCGGCCATGTTCGCTCCTCTGAACTGGAATTCACGGCGGCCGGTCGGCGCATGCCGCACGACGGAGCCGTCCTCACATCTGCACCTGCAGGCCCACGCCGATCTGTTTCGAATCCCGTTGCACCGCGTTGAAGCGCGTGTCCTTGAAGAACAGCATCACCCGCGAGTTGAACTGGCGCAAGACGTAGTTCAGGTTGATCTCCGTCGTGTCCTGGTCGTAATCGACGTCCTGCAGGCCGGCCCCTTCGCGGAAGCGCGCGCGGGCGTACTTGCCGAGCACCTGGAACCGGCCCGTACCCACGAGCGCCGGCAGCAGGTAGCTGCCCAGCAGGTAGCCGCCGTCACTCTCGCCGTATCGCGGGTTGTAGCCCCCGAGCCGGTCGTAGTTCGCCCATTCGGCCTCGACCGTGAACGCGCCGCCGGCGCCGACCTTGCGTTCCATCAGGACGTCGAGGCTCCAGGCGGTCCTGTCTTCCCCCTGCACCTGCCCGGCACCGCCGAACGCGAGGATGTTCCTGTCCCCGTAGAACGTCCCGTTCTGGTAATAGCCAGGCTCCGGATCCCACAAATCGATCTGGATGCGGCCGGCGCCGATCAGGGTGTCGTCGCCGGTTGCGCTGGCGCCATCGAACGCACCGCCCGAGACCTTCACCTTCCCGAACTGCCCCCAGTACATGGCGCCGTGGTCGCGCCCCTGGAATACGAATGGATAACCGTCCTGCACGCCGTCCGTGAAGATCCCCCAGTGGTTTGCGTAGAAGGGACCGTAGAGATTCGCCCGGTCGCTCGGTGGAAGGAACCGGCCGACCCAGACGTTGACCTGCCGGGAGAACGCGAACTGCGCCACCGCATCCATCACGCCGACGTCGTTCGTCGCGCCGTTGTACTCGGCGTTGAACGTGTAGGACACCTTGCTGCTGACCGGCCCGCTGACGTAGAGCCGTGCGCTGTCGAGCAGGAACCGGTCCGAGGAGGAATCCCGCTCCCCGGGATCCGTATGGACGAAGCTCGCGCGCAGCCCGGCCCCGACCGTAGGTGCCTGAAGCGGCGCATCCTGCGCGGCCGTCCGGGAGGCCGCCGCCAGCACGACCGATGAGGCGATGACCGCCCCCCGCCGCACCATGCGCCTCCAGTTGTCATGTCTCTTCAGCAACGTCTGGGTCCTCCGCCAACGGTGCCAGCTCTCATTGCCGGCGCACGCGTTGTCTGTGCCGGCCGGCCCGTTTCGTTCGCCGCCCACGGAGACACACGGGCAACCTGCTGTGAAAGCAACGAAGCGGAGAGACTTTATCAAGGCGGGTGCCGACTGGTGGACGTCCGGGAGCCACCGGCAATCGCGGGGACAGGCAGCGCGGCGGAAGGGCCAGATATCATTGTGACGACGTGCTTGCTGCCGCTATGTTTGTGTAGCCTGGTCGTCCGGCTGAAAGTGTGGCGTCTTCCGAAACGCATCGTCGAGACGCGCTGCGCAGCCCGGCAGTCCCGCCGAAAGCGCTTCGCGCGAAGGCGGACACGCCGGATCCCGGATCCGGATCCCGGATCCCCGATCCCGGGTTCCTACCCGGGCGTCGGTCGGCTGCGTGCGGGATCCGGCTCGGTCTGCCGGGGGCGAATCAGCAGCACGAGGATCGTCGAGAGCACCGCGAAGCTGGCGAACGTGCCGAAGATCCCGAACAGCGGCACCTGCCTGTCGCGCATGATGCCGAAGCCCCAGTCCGCGAACCCGCCGCAGCTGATGCTGACCAGGTTCATGATGCCGTAGCCGGTGGCGCGCAGATCGGGACGCACGATCTGGCAGAGGATCGGCATGTTGTTGCAGTCGAAGAACCCCCAGCCGAGGCCGAACAGGGCGAGGAAGGCGACGGCGACCCACAACAGGCCGGTCTCCGGCGCGTAGCCGACCCCGAACATCGCCGGCACGATGAGCGACATCCCGAGCGCGCTCGTGAAGATCCGCCCGCGCGGGCTCCGTCGCATCCAGCGGTCCGCCACCCAGCCGCCGAGCAGTGCGCCCACGATGGCCGCCGCCTGCCAGTAGATCGTCGCAGAGACACCCGCCAGGCCCTGGCCGATGCCGAACTCCGCCTTGAGTATCGCCGGCATCCAGTCCCGCACCACCCATCCGGCCAGCGCCGGGAGGGTGAAATAGAGCACGAGCAGGATGAACGACCCGTTCCCCAGAAGCTCGCGGACGGCGGCCGCAGGCGAAGAGCGCGGGCCCTGGCGCGCCTCACCCGACCTGTCGGGATTCCGCAGGAACAGGAAGAGCGGCGCCGCATACAGCACGCCGACGAGCCCGCACGCCTCGAAGGCCCAGCGCCACCCGAGCGCGGGGTTGTCCGCCGCGTAGCCGCCGAACCCGCCGACGATCACCCCCACGTAGATGCCCATCTGGTGGAGGCCGATGGCCCGTGACCGGGTCGGTCCCTGGTGGAAATCCGCGATGAGCGCCAGCGCGGCGGGAATATAGAAGGCCTCGCTGATGCCCATCACCGCACGGGTGGCCAGCAGCTGCTCATAGGTCGTGACATGCCCGGTCGTCCAGGTGACGAGCGACCACACGAACAGGCTGCCGACGATGACATGGCGGCGGCTGTAGCGGTCCGCGAGGTACCCGCCCACGGGGCTGAGGAACGCGTAGACCCACTTGAACAGCGCGAGGATGGCGCCCCAGTTCGCCTCGAGCCCGATGTCGGGGATGTCGCGCATCACCGAGAACTTCATCGACGCGAGCATCTGGCGATCGAGATAGTTGAGGAGGGCGACGGGGACGAGGAGGGCGACCACCAGCCACGCCCGGCGGTTGAGCGCCGAACCCGGGGCGGGGGTGTGGCTGTTCCCCGGCGGCAGCCCTGATGCTGTGCTCATACGGCCCCGTAAGTATAGGCAGCGGCGGGCTCACCCCCCCAGATGCTATTTTTTCAGCGGTGTGCTATTTTCATAGCACCTTTTGCGGCGGGCCTCCGTCTAAGGGTTCTGTAGGCGTCACCACATGATGATCAGGCAGCCCCATCTCGACCTCAGCCGCCGCGAGCGGCAGATTATCGACATCCTCTACACCAACGGCAGGGCGACAGCAGCAGAGGTCCAGGCCCTCCTGCCGGATCCGCCCAGCTACTCGGCCGTCCGCGCCATGCTGCGCATCCTCGAAGACAAGGGGCATGTCCGACACCTGCAGGACGGCCCCCGCTACCTCTACGTGCCGACGCTGGCGCGGGACAACGCCAAGCGATCTGCGATGCGGCACATGCTGCAGACCTTTTTCGACGGCTCAACCGAACAGGCCATCTCGGCGCTGCTGGACGACTCCTCCGCGCGTCTGTCGGACGTCGAGCTGGATCGCCTGGCACGCCTCATCGACCAGGCCCGCCGCAACGGAGCTTAACGATGCCCTTCACCACCTTGCTCGCCAGCGTCACGCCCGGCGGATTCACCTGGATGCCGATCGCCGACGCCGTCCTCAAGGCGTCCATCCTTCTCGGGGCCGCCGGGATTGCCTGCTTCACGCTCCGCCGGGCTTCCGCGTCGGTGAGACACCTGATCTGGACCCTCGCGCTCGCGGGATCGATCGCGGTGCCGGCGCTGTCGCTCGCCCTGCCGCGCTGGCGGGTGAACGTGGTGCCGATGCCGGCGGCGTTCGACGCGGCGCCGCAAGACCAGCCGGCCGCGGACCGCACGGCCCCGCCGCGAACCTCGTCACGCCGCGCGGCTGCCGCGACCGTCACGCCGTCGGCGTCGGCGGCGCCGCAGACGGTCGGATCCGCCCCGGGCCGCTCGATCTCCCGGTGGGCAGCCGGGCTCCGGTGGGAGACGTTGGCCCTCGCGCTCTGGCTGGCCGGCTTCCTGATCGTCGGCGCCCGCCTGGCCATCGGCCTCGTCGCGGTCCAATGGATGTCACGCCGCATGGCCGTCGTCGGTCACGCGGCATGGCTTCCGCTCGCCCGTCGGCTGGCCTCCGACCTCGGGATCGCGGGCCCCGTCCGGTTCCTCCGCAGCGCCCGCGCCACGATGCCCATGGCGTGGGGCCTGGTCCGACCGACGGTGCTGATGCCGGCCGGTGCCGACAACTGGCCGGCCGACCGGCTGCGGATCGTGCTGCTGCACGAGCTGGCGCACGTGCGTCGCCGCGACTGCCTCACCCACCTCCTGGCGCAGGCGGCCTGCGCGGTTTACTGGTTCCACCCGCTCGCGTGGCTGGCCGCACGGCGGGCGCGCGCCGAACGCGAGCGCGCCTGCGACGATCTGGTGCTGGCCGCCGGCACCCGCGGGTCGGACTACGCCGAGGAACTGCTCCAGATAGCCCGGGTGACACGGGCGGGACGCTTCCCGGTGGTGCTCGCAGGCGCCGCACTGGCGATGGCGCACCGCTCGCAGCTGGAGGGACGGCTGCTCGCGATCCTCGATCCGGCCGTGCCTCGCGGCGGCCTGACGCGTGGCCGCGCCCTGGCCACCTCGATTGCGTGCAGCGTCGCCATCATGCCGCTTGCGGCGCTCCAGCCCTGGGCCCAGCAGACCGGCGCGGCGCAGCTGAGTGCCGCGGCGGTGCCCACCCCTTCGGCGCTTCAACCCCCCAACGTGCCCGCGCCCGCTCCACGACCCGACGGTCCGGAGACTGCGCCGATCGCGCGGGCCGCCGAGCCGCTCCCCGCGCATCCGGCTGACGACCAGGAGCTGCGCAGCGACGTGCGCGGCGCGCTGCTCCAGGGCATCAGCGAGGGAACCGCGGACGTCGCGCAGGGCGCCCCTCAGAGCGCGATCGACGGGGCTGTCGCCGACGCGATGCCGGCCGGCCTGCAGCCGTTCTCGGGACAGTTGCCGAACCCGAACCCAACCCCGAATCCAAATCCGAACCCGAACCCGAAGCCTGCCGCCGAGCAGGGCCGCCGCGGCGATCCGCGCACCGTCGCGGCGCTGACGGCAGCCCTCAAGGACAGCGACGCGGAGGTTCGGGAAACCGCGATGCTCGCGCTCGTGCAGATGCGCGATCCGTCGATCTTCGACCCGCTCGTCGCGGCGCTGCGCGATGCGTCAGCGGATGTGCGCGAACAGGCGGCGCTCGGGCTGGGCCAGCTCCGGGATGCCCGCGCGGTGGATCCGCTCGTCGGCGCCACGAAGGACGCGGACGGCAGTGTCCGCGAGCAGGCGGTCTTCGCGCTCGGGCAGTTGCGCGACCCGCGCGCGCTCGACGCCGTGGGTGCAGCGCTCAAGGACGCGGTCGCAGACGTGCGGGAGCAGGCCGCCTTCGCGCTTGGCCAGATCCACGACAAGCGGGCCACGGCGGCCCTGACGTCGGCCCTCGGAGACGCCAGCGACGACGTGCGCGAGCAGGTGGTGTTCGCGCTGGGCCAGCTGCGGGATCCGGCCGCAATCGACGGCCTCACCATGGCGCTGCGCGACGCGAAGCCGAACGTGCGCGAGCAGGCGGCATTCTCGCTGGGGCAGATTCGTGATCGTCGTGCGATCGACCCGCTGGTCGCCGCGCTCAAGGACGCTGCCCCCGACGTCCGTCAGCAGGCGGCCTTCGCGCTCGGGCAGATCCGCGACCAGGCCTCGGTCGCGGCGCTCATCATGGCCCTCAAGGATGCGGACGCGGAAGTCCGCGAACAGGTGGCGTTCGCGCTCGGCCAGCTGGGCGATCCCCGGGCCATCGACGCGCTCACGACCGCACTGACAGATGCCAACGCCAGCGTTCGCCGGCAGGCGGCGTTCGCGCTCGGCCAGCTCGCCCGGTAGCCCGCACACACGCTCCCGCAGACGATCCGACGTCAGCGGGAGCGTCGGCCGCAATGCTAGTTTTCTAGCAGGAGAGAAAACATGACGCCGCTGACCGTCTTCTTCCGGACCCTCACGAAATCCACGGCAATCTTCGTGGGCGCCGGCTACATCATGCTGCACCCCTCCCTCGACCTCCGCTCCACGGCGCGCGGCGGTGTGACCGCACAGAAGAGCCCTGCGGAGGCGGCGGTCGACGGACTCGTCGCTGCGCTGGCCGACACCGACCCGGGCGTCCGTCGGCAGGCGGCCGCCGCCCTCGGCCAGATGGGCAGCCAGCGTGCGGTTCCGGGGCTCATCGCGCTGATGAAGGACAGCCTGCCGGACGTCCGGCAGCACGCCGTCGCCGCGCTGGCCCAGATCGGGGATCCGTCCGCCGGTGCCGCGCTCGTTGCCGCCCTGAAGGACAGCGACCCCAAGGTGCGTGGCCGCGCGGCATCCGCGCTGGGTGAGCTCGGCGAGCCCACCGCGGTGGAAGCGCTGATCCCGCTCGTCAAGGATGCCGTTGTGGACGTCCGCACCCGTGCGATTAGCGCGCTCGCCGAGATCGGCGACGACCGCGCTGTCGGACCGGTCACCGCCGCGCTGAAGGATGCTGACGCCGGTGTCCGGCTGCGCGCAGTTCGCGCCCTCGCCGAGCTCACGGATTCGGGCGGCAGCCCTGCACCCCGCCCGCGCCCCGGCCCCGCCCGCGTCCCGTCGCAGGCTTGTCGTGGCAGGGGGGAGCCTGACGATGCGCCTCCTGCCCTTCACGCTGCTGACCGCCTGCGCGCTCACCCTGCACGGCAGCCAGGCTCCGGCGTTCGCACAGGTGCTTAGCGCGCGCGACCTCGCCGCAGGCCTGCGCGACAGCGACCCCGAGCGCCGCGCCCGGGCGGCGTGCGACCTTGCCGGCCTGGGCGACGGCGCGGCTGATGCGATCGCTCCGCTGATCGCCCTCCTCGATGATGCCACGCCGCTCCGCGACGACGTCTGCGAGAACAATCGCAGCTGGGGCGGCCGTGATCCGCACACGACGACGCCGGGGGCGCAGGCGGCCGCCGCGCTCGTCGCCATCGGCTCACGCAGCGTCGCGCCGGTGCTCGGCGCGCTCCGGTCGGCCGTCTGGTCCGCACGCCGGAACGCCGCCTGGGCGCTCGGCGCGCTCCGCGACACGCGCGCGGTGCCGCCATTGACCGACGCCCTGACCGATCGCGAAGCGCAGGTTCGCGAGCAGGCGGCGTGGTCGCTCGGCGCGCTCCGCGATCGATCGGCCGTCCCGGCCCTCATCAGGTCGCTCGAAGACACGGAGCTCCGCGTCCGCCGGCAGGCGGCCTGGGCGCTTGGCGCGTTGCGCGACCCTCGTGCGGCGGAGCCGCTGGCCGCAGCGCTGAAGGACGCCGACGCCAGCGTGCGCGAGCAGGCCGCCTGGGCGTCCGGCGTGCTGCGCGACCGCACGGCCGTACAACGGCTGATCCCCCTCCTCACCGACACCGAGCCATCCGTCCGTCGTCAGGCCGCCTGGGCGCTCGGCGCGCTGGGCGACGAGCGCGCACTCACCCCCCTGCTGTCGGCGCTGAAGGATGGAGACCCCGGCGTCCGCCGTCAGGCGGCCTGGGCTATCGGGGTGGTCGACAGGTAGATCACCGGGGATCCGGCGCTCGGGGCTCGGCGGTCGGGGCTCGGGGCTCGGGGCTCGGCGGTCGGGTTCGCAAACGCTCCGGCTGTTGGCGCGGGCTGAAGCCCGCGCCCCACAGACTCATACCTCCGCCTTCCACCTTCCACCTTCCACCTTCCACCTTCCAACCTCCAACCTCCAACCTCCAACCTCCAACCTCCGACCTCCGACCTCCGACCTCCGAGTTCTGTCCTGTACCTTCTGTCTTCTGTCTTCTATCTCGTGAGTCTCCTAGCTCCCAGCTCCCTGCCTCCTGTCTCCTGCCTCCTGCCTCCTGCCTCCTGCCTCCCTGATATCATTCCCGCCACATGCTCCAGCCGGCGGTGATCATCGGGCTCCTGATCCTGCTGACGGCGCTCTACGTCGCGGCTGAGTTCGCTGCCGTCGGCGCGCGGCGGGGCCGCCTCAGACGCCTCGCCGAGGATGGCAACGTTTTGGCCGCCCGGCTCGTGCCGGTGCTGGAGAGCCCGCAGGAGCTCGACCGGTACATCGCTGCCTCCCAGGTCGGCATCACCCTGTCCAGCCTGATCCTCGGCGCCTACGCGCAGAACAGCCTGGCGCCTCGCATCGCTCCGGTCTTCGAGCGCTTCGCGGGGCTCGACGCGGCATCTGCGCTCTCGACGGCGGCGGTCGTCGTGCTCCTCGTGCTCACGGTGCTCGCGATGATCCTGGGCGAGCTCGTCCCGAAGTCCCTGGCGCTGCAGGACCCCACCCGCACCGCCCTGGTGACCGTGCTCCCGATGCAGTGGTCGTTGTGGCTCTTTGCTCCGTCCATCGCGGTGCTCAACGGCAGCGGCATCATGCTGCTCAAGCTGCTCGGCGTCGCCCCGACAGGGCACCGGCACGTGCATTCGCCGGAAGAGATCGAGCTGCTGATCGCCGAGAGCCGCGACGGCGGACTGCTCGAGCCGCTCGAGCAGGTGCGGCTGCACCGCGCGCTGCGCCTTGGCCTGCGAACCGCGCGGCAGCTGATGGTTCCGCGCGACCGGCTCGCGTCGGTCGAGGCATCGACGCCGTTCGAGGAGGTGCTCCGGCTGGCGGCGACGAGCCCATACAGCCGGCTGCCGGTCTTCCGCGGCTCGCTCGACCGCGTCATCGGCATCCTCCATACCAAGGACGTCGTGCTCGATTACATCAGCGACCAGCCCCGCGCCTCCGTCGCCACCCTGCTGAGGCCGATCGTGCGCGTTCGCGAGACCATGCCGGCGGACCGCCTGCTGGCCTTCCTGCGCGAGCGGCGCAGCCATCACGCGCTGGTCGAGGACGACGGCGGCCGGATCTCCGGGTCGATCACGCTCGAAGACGTCGTCGCAGAGCTGCTCGGCGGCGTGTCGGACGAGTTCAAGCCGGCGCAGGTCCGCGCGATACTGCTCTCCGACGGGCGCGTGCGGCTGCCCGGGGTGATGCCTCTCGATCAGGCCGCTCCTGTTCTCGGCGCGTGGCGCGGGGGGACCGAGACCGTCGCGGCGCACATCGTGGCTGCGCTCGGCCGCGTGCCGGAAACGGGAGAGCGCGTGACGGTCGACGGCGTGGAGGTCGAGATCGAGCTGGTCGAGGGCGGCGCCATCGGATCCGTCATCGTCGGCGCCCCGGACCCGGCGCCCAAGGCGCCGGCATGACGGCCTTCATCATCATCACCGTCCTCATCCTGCTCAACGGCATCTTCGTCGCCGCCGAGTTCGCCATCGTCGGCGCCCCCAGGGCGGCGATAGACGCGCGGGCCGCGCGCGGCCATCGTTTCGCACGCCTCGTTCAGGCCGTTCTGCGCGACCCGCGGAGCCAGGACCGCTACATCGCGACAGCGCAGCTCGGCATCACGGTCGCCAGCCTCGGGCTGGGGATGTACGGCGAGCACGTGCTGGCGGACGGCGTGGCCTCGATGCTCGAGCGTTGGTCGGCGCCGGCGTGGCTGCTCTCCCACGCCGTGGCCAGCGTGACCGCCATTGGCGTCCTCACCTATTTCCACATCGTGATCGGGGAGATGGTGCCGAAATCGCTCGCCCTGTCGCAGGCCGAGCGGATGGCGCTGTGGATCACCCCGCCGATGTTGTGGCTCAAGACGCTGGTCTTTCCGCTCATCGTCGTGCTGAACGGCATCGGCAACTCCGTGCTGCGGCTGGTCGGGGTGAACCGCAGCGCGCAGAACGCCGAGCAGTACTACACCTCGGAAGAGCTCCAGATGATCGTCCAGGAAAGCGAGGATCTGGGAGCAATCCGCTCGGAGTCCGGGCAGATGCTGCAGGAGCTGTTCGAGTTCGGCGACCTGACGGCGGGCGAGGCGATGGTTCCGCGGGTGCGCATCACCGGCATCCCTGTCGGGAGCACGCCGGACGCGATCCGGCAGGTGCTCGCGAAGTCGCCGCACACGCGGTATCCGATCATCGAGCACGACCTCGACCACATCATCGGCATGATTCACATCAAGGACATGCTGCGGCTGCTGCTCCGGCGCGAGACGATGGGACCCGGCCACGCGCGGGCGCTCCCGCTCGTGCCCGAAACGGCGCCGCTCGATGCGGTGCTCGCCACCATGCGGAAGGAGCGGTCGCAGATGGCCGTCGTGATAGACGAGCACGGGGGCACGTCGGGCATCGTCACGCTCAACGACCTGTTCGAAGAGGTCATCGGCGAGATCGCCGAGGGAACGAGCAGCACGACCGACGTCCCGCGGGACCCGCAAGGCCGGCAGCTGGTGCCCGGCACGATGCGGGTGGACGAGCTCGGGAAGCTGTTCGATCTGGAGCTCGAGCACGAAGAGGTGGACAGCGTGAGCGGCCTCGTGCTCACCCTCCTCGGGCGGCCGCCCGGCGTGGGAGACACCGTCAAGTACGATTGGCTGGTGATCGAGGTCACCGCGCTGCGGGGGCACGGCGTGGCGGAGTGCGCGGTCGCGCTCCTGCCGTCCGGGGCGCCCGCCTGAAGCCGCCTGTCGGCCGACCGCGTCAACCGAGGTGAATGCGCGGCCGTCGCCTGGGATCGGGTTCGGCCTGCCGCAGCACTTCGCGGGTCACCGGAGCGGTGTCGCCCTCGCCGAACGCCAGGAACTTCAGCAGGTATGCGATTGGGTTGCCTTCGGTCCAGCCGAAGTAGGCGTGAGGAATGGTCCCTGTCTGGTCGCGGCAGTAGAGGAGCAGCGCGGCGATGGCGTTCGGGATGGCGGGGCTCACGCACCGCAGCACGCGGTGCGGGCCGACTTCCGCGCCCGACACGTGCAGCCGGTCGCTGAACGCGGAGACGTCGCCCGGCCGCACCTCGAGGAACAGGACGCGCTCGTCGGGCCCGAGGTGGTGCGAGTCACGCGCCTCGCGGAGCTTGTGCTCGTACTCTTCGATGTCGCCCTGGTCCGGCCTGTTCGCAATCACCCGGACCGGCCCGCCGGCGGCATCGTGAATGAACCGGTGCGCCTGGTCGTCCGGCTCGACGGCCTGGATGCGCAGCTCGGTGGATCGCAGCACGCGCGAGACCATCGAGGTCATCACGATGGCGACGATGAAAATCGACGCAATCTTGATCCCTTCCGGCCGTTCCCGGATGTTGACGATGGTGGTGTACGACGAAGATCACGGTCAGGGAGGCATAGCCGATCCACGGCCGACCCTCGCGCCAGGCCGCGAGCGTGACAGCCAGCGCTGCGGACCCCATCAGCACCAGCACACCGGTCGCGTACGCCCCGCCTTGCGCGTTGACGTCGGCCTTGAACAGGATGGTGACCAGGAACGTCACCGCGGTGAAGATGACCACCAGCGGCCGATGGGCTTTGGCCCATTCGGGCGCCATGCCGTAGCGCGGAAGATACCGCGGCACCAGGTTGAGGAGCCCGACCATCGCCGACGCTCCTGCGAACCAGAGGATCGCCACGGTGCTGATGTCGTAGATGGTGCCGAAGGCCTCCCCGAGGTGTTCGTGCGCGATGTACGCGAGCGCGCGGCCATACGCGGCGCCTCCCAAGGCAAACTCCGGCGCCGGGATCAACAGCGTCGTCACGATGCTGCTCGCCGCGAGCAGCACGCTCATCAGCAGGGCGGCGGTGGTCAGGAGCTTCTTCGCGTTCCTGATACGCCCCTTCGGCTCCGCCGCCGTATCCGTTGGATCGCCCTTGACCAGCGGCATGACGGCAACGCCTGTCTCGAACCCCGAGAGACCCAGGGCCAGCCGTGGGAACAGCAGCATCGCGACGAGGACCATGGAGGCCGGATGTCCGTAGGTGGACGTGGCGGTTGCCCCCCAGGCCGACAGCGTTGACGGATGCAGCCACACGTAGTGAAGGCCCCACGCCAGCACGATGACGTTCAGGACGATATAGATTGCGACGATTGGCACCGCCAGGCCGACGGCTTCCCGGAACCCCTTGAGGAACACCGCCCCGAGCGCGGCCAGCAGCACCAGGGTCATCAGGACAGGATGCTTGACCCATGCCGGCATGAACGGATTCTCGATAACGTGGGCGGTTGCGTCGGCAGCCGACAGCGTGATCGTGACGATGAACCCGGTGGCGGCGAACCCCAGCAGACAGAGCACCAGGGCTTTGCCACGCCATCGCGGCAGGAGCTCTTCGAGCACGGAGATGCTGCCCTGCCCGTTCGGGCTGAGCTCCGCGACCCGGCGGTACATGGGCAGCGCGCCGAACAGCGTCAGCAGCAGCAGGACCAGCGTGGCCAGCGGCGATAGCACGCCGGCGGCCAGGAATGCGATGCTCGGCTGATACCCGAGGGTGGAGAAATAGTCCACGCCGGTCAGACACATGACCTTCCACCAGGCGGACTGGTGGACGTGGGCGGGCGTCGAGTGCGGGCCTTCCGGCTCCTCCACTCCCTCGAAGAACCACTCGGCGAAGCGGCTCTGGCGGCGATCCGACAGGGAGTACTCCGTGGGCATCAGATCTCGCCACGAGCCGCGGCCAGCGACAGATCCTCGTCGGTCGCCTCGACGAACTCCCCCTCCCACTTGGCGACGACCACCGTCGCGAGGCAGTTCCCGACGACATTCACCATGGTCCGGGCCATGTCCATCAGCTCGTCCACGCCCAGGATCAGGGTGACCCCTTCGAGCGGCAGGCCGTAGCTTGCAAGCGTGCCGGCGAGGATCACCAGCGATGCCCGCGGAACGCCCGCCACGCCCTTGCTCGTCAGCATCAGCGTGAGCAGCATGGTGATCTGCTGGCCGACCGAGAGCTGTATGCCCGCCGCCTGCGCCACGAAAATCGATGCCAGCGACAGATAGAGCGTGGTGCCATCCAGGTTGAAGCTGTAGCCGAGCGGCAGCACGAAGGAGACGATCCGGCGCGGGACGCCGAGGCGCTCGATCACCTCCATCGCACGCGGCAGCGCCGCCTCGCTGGAGGTCGTCGAGAACGCGATGATGGCAGGCTCCTTCACCGCCTTGACGAACTTGCGGATGGGCACCCCGAAAATCAGCGCGACGGGGAGCAGCACGACGAGGACGAAGACCGCGAGCGCCAGGTAGAGCGTGGCGACCAGCCAGGCGAGGTTCCAGAGCACGCGGACGCCGCCATGGCCGACCGTGTAGGCAATCGCGGCGCCGACGCCGATTGGCGCGTAGTGCATCACGATGTTCGTGAACTTGAACATCGTTTCCGCGATCGCCTCGCACCAGGTGATGATCGGCCGGCCTTTCTCGCCGATCATGCCGAGCGCAATCGCGAAGATGATGCTGAACACGACGATCTGCAGGACGTCTCCCTCGGCCATCGCGCGAATGACCGACTCGGGCACCACGTGCAGGAGAATCTGGTCCCACGTCTGTGGCGCGGCCGTGATCCCGGACTGCTGCCCCATGGGCAGGTTGACGCCCACACCCGGGCGCATGACGTTTACGGCGACCAGCCCGATGACGAGCGCGAGCGTGGTCACGACCTCGAAATAGATGATCGCGCGCAGCCCCATCCGGCCGACCACCTTGAAGTGGCCGGCGCCGGCAATCCCCGCGACGAGGGTCGAGAAGATCAGCGGCGCGATGATCATCTTGATCAGGCGCAGGAACAGCTGGCTGAAGGGCCGGAAGTAGGCGGCGGCGGCGGGACGATACTCGCTGACGAACCATCCCACCACGATGCCGAGGGCGAGGCCGACGAAGATCTGCTGCGTCAGGGTCAGGCCGCGGCGCGGCGGCGCGTCTGGCTGCGCATGTGCCATCCGGTTCGGTCCTCCGGCGCCAGCGGCGCGCCGGCCTTTCGCGATTCTACCTGAAAGGGCATGCCGGACTGCCCGCCGTAGCGCGGTGCGCGGATGTGGAGCGGGGCCTTCCGCCTGCGCCCTGGCCTCGGCTGACCTCGTCGCTTCAGCGGACGCTGGTCAGACCCCGCGGGATAGGGGCGAACCCGGGAGGTAGAGCGTTCGCGCGGTGAGCTCGCGGGGAGCGAGGCCGGCCGCATGCGCGAGCGCCTGTTGTCTCGCCGGCAGGGAGGCGGGAAAGCGCCACTCGTCCGCGCGCCCCCCGGCCGACGTCACGACCCCCTGCCACTCCCGCCACCACGGCGACGTGCTCAGCGCAATCGGCTCGATCACCAGAATCGCCGACCCGCTCCCGTGGAGCGTCAACAGCTGCGCAAGCAGCGCCGTCCGGCCGTCGCGATCGAGCTCGTTCGCCGCGTACGCGACAATCGCCGCCGTACCGGGGTGGCCTCGCAGCGCCGTCCGGCAGATGTCGCGCCGGGTTGCGCGGCCGTCGAGGCCCAGCTGCCGGTACGTCCAGTTCGCTTCGGCAACCGCCCACGGATTGCGATCGAAACCCCGGATGGTGCCGGCGCCGGCGTGCAGGGCCCACGCTGCGCCCGCGCAGCCTGTTCCGCACCCGACATCGAGCACCGACCGGATGCCCTCCGACGATCCCGCGAGAGCCTGGAGAATCTCCCGGCAGACGATGAAGTGCAGCGGGGAGTAGAACAGCGCGAACGCCGCGCGCTTACCCGCTGAATCGAGCGCCCCCCCACGGGCCAGCCTGGCACGCCGCTCGACGTAGCAGGACGAGAGCGCGCGGAGCGCCCGCGCCACTTCCGCTGACGTGAGGTCCGCGAGGTGGCGACGATCCAGCGCGTCCAGCCAGCCGGCGATCCGGTCGGCCATCACAGGTACCGGTGAAGTGGAGCCGGCGGCTCGGTCCGGCGCGATCCGGCGTAAGATTTGGTCGCGCCATGCAAGACAAAAGTCCAGCGAGAGGCAGACTCGCCGACGCTAAGTCTATGACAAGGCTGCAGTTGGCCACGTCGCCTGTTTTGCACTGCCGGACAACCATGACCGGCTCCCGCGCTGTGCTGTGGATGTTCCTGATCGCGCAGGCGTGCGATGGGGCTTTCATGTACGCCGGAGTCCGGACGTACGGCATCGCAGCCGAAGGCAACATGATCCTCGCGACCTGGATGATGCTGGTGGGGCCGTTTCCTACGCTCTTCGTGGCCAAGGCGATCGCCGCCGGGGGCGGCGTGCTGCTCTACGCGCACGGGATTCATCGAACCCTTGCGCTCCTCACCTTGTTCTACATCGTCGGCGCTGTCGGGCCATGGCTTCTGGTCTTCCAGATGCGGTGAGCCGTTCTGTCATGGCGTAGGCGCGGAGAATGTCCGCGTGAGCACCTGGCCGTCGCGTCCGACTGGCCCCCGATCGACCCCACCCTCGCGGACCGTCACCGCACCGGCGTCGCCGGCGCGCACCACTATCGAGCGATCGGCCCCGAACGGCAGCTGCTCGCCGGCCGCCGCCTCGCGTTCGATCGCGACCCTGCCGTCCACCGTCACGCGCAGCCACACAGGACGCAGGGTCGTCAGGTCGATGCGCAGCGGATGCGGATCAACGGGTTGGACCGGCGGGCCCGGCTCGACCGGCGGTGGGTCAGCGATCGGCGCTGACGCAACCTGGGCGGGAGCAGCCTGCTGCGCGGGGCCTGGTGTCGGTTTGAGAAACCACGCGGCCGCGAGGGCCACTGCGAGCACCGGCGCCGACAGGACGAGCAGGCGTACGACGGGACGCGGGCGCGCGGGCACGCCGGCAGCAGCGTGCTCAGGCGCCGGCGCGGCGGGCGCCCCGGCAGGCGTCACCGGCGGTATGTCTGACCGCGCGAGCGCGGGGTGGACGTGCTGTCCGACGACATGACGCTGGGGTTCCGTTGCGGTCGAAGGGAGAGGCGCGCTCCTGGCAGCCGGCGGGTCGAACGCTCGTGGTTGCTCCCCGAGGCCGGCCGGCCGCTCGTCGGGTCCGCGCGCCCTGCGGATCGCGAGCAGAAGGTCTTCGAGCTCCGCCAGCACTTGCTGCTCGTCCACGGCGGGGTCCGGCGGCACGCGCACGGGATCAGTCTACCGGATTCTTCGCGAGCTCACCGCGACGAGGTGGCACCGCTCTGCAGCGGGCGGTATTACGCGTAGGTCTTCGCGGCGTCCGGGATATACTCCCGCCGTTTCCTGGTCAGGTCACGTCCGCTGTGCGTGTACCCGGCTGTTGCCCAGTAACGGGGGGAGCGCCAGCGTGTACGACGCGGCGAGCTTCGTGTGCGAGGCACCGCAGTAGAGGTTACTCAAGAGGAGCAGTCATGAGCGATCGTCAGATCCTTGCCAACCAGACGAAGATCCTTCGCAACCAGACACGGTTGCTCGCCAACCAGGGAAAGCTCGATCAGATCCTGAGGAACCAGAAGGAGATCAAGGCGAACCAGGGCAGCATCCTCGCCAACCAGCGCAAGCTCGATCAGGTGCTGCGGAACCAGAAGACCATCGAGGCGAACCAGGGGAAGATCCTCGCAAACCAGACACGGATCCTCGGCCGAATGCCGGCCCGGACCTGACGTCGTCCCGCGGTGCGCATAGTGGTTTCGTAGTATTGCGACGCACCAGCAGAAGACCCACTATTGTTGCCGCTCGACCCGGTGGAGGGCGAGGTGTGTACCGGCTCCAGTGAAGTCCTGATGAAGACTCTCCGACCAGCCGTTCTATTTCCATCCCTGCCCGCGGGGCGGGCCACTGGTACCCGACGCGCGGGACGCCACGCCTGAACCAGCCCCGGGACCATGGCTCGACCGGCCTCGAAGACGCTCGCCGCTCTGCTCCCTCTCCTGACGCCGGCGATCCTGGTCCTGCTGTGGGCGGCCGTGTCGTCGGCCGGGCTCTTTCCCACATCGCTCTTTCCGCACCCCTGGGACGTCGCGCGCGGCGTGTGGTTCGAGCTGAGGAGCGGACGGCTGGTGAACGATGCCATCGCCTCGCTGTTCCGCGTCTCCGCCGGGTTCCTGCTGGCAGTGATGCTCGGCGTGCCGGCGGGCCTGGTGATCGGTCGGTCGGCCCACGCGCGCGCGGCATTTCTCCCGCTCGTCAATTTCTTCCGAAGCCTGTCGCCGCTCGCCTGGATTCCGTTCGCGATTCTGTGGCTGGGCATCGGCGACCCTCCGGCCATCTTCCTGATCTTCATGGCGGCGTTCTTCCCGATCGTGCTGTCGACGAGCGCCGCCGTCGCGAACATCCCGAGCGTGTTCTTCCGCGTGGCGCGCGACCTCGGCATCGAAGGACCGCGGCTCCTGAGCGCGGTGACGCTGCCGGCGATCGCGCCGCAGGTCATCACCACGCTGCGGGTCGCCGCCGGATTGTCATGGCTCGTGGTCGTCGCGGCCGAGATGATCGCCGGTCGCGACGGCCTCGGGTTCGCCGTGTGGGACGCGCGCAACGGGCTGCGCATCGACCTGCTGGCCGCTGCCATGCTCGTCATCGGCGTGATCGGCGCCGCGCTGGATCGGCTGCTCGTGCAGCTCACGAGGATCCCGAGCGTGCGCTGGGGATACGAGCGATGACGGGACCGCGCGCTCTCGACCCGGGGCAGGACGTCGCGGGCCCATCGAGGGGGCCGGTGAGGCCGCCGCTGCTCCGTCTCGACAGGGTCAGCGTCGCCTTTGGCGCCGTCGAGGTCCTCGCCGGAATCGACCTCGAGGTGCGCGACGGAGAATTCGTCGCGCTGGTCGGTCCCTCGGGCTGCGGCAAGACCACGCTGCTGAACGTCTGCTCGGGATGGTTGTCGCGCCGAGCGCGGGGACGCGTCGCACCGCCCCGCGCGCCTTCGGATGGTGTTCCAGCAGGACGGGCTGTTTCCGTGGCTGACGGTGGACGAGAACATCCTGCTCGGATTGCGGCCAGGTGGCGGATCCGGCGCGAACAGCGGCGCCGCGCCGACGCGCTGCTCGACGCTGATCGGCCTGAGCCTCGTTCGCCGGCGGTCTACCCCCATCAGCTCTCGGGGGGCATGCGGCAGCGCGTCGAGCTGGCCCGCGCGCTCGGTGGCGAGACGCCGCTGCTGCTGATGGACGAGCCGTTCTCGTCGCTCGACTACCTGGCGCGCCTCAAGATGCGGTGGGAGCTGGCGCGGATTCTTCGCGAGCAGCCGCGCACGGTCGTGCTCGTGACCCACGATATCGAGGAGGCGGCGCAGCTTGCCGACCGCGTGCTGGTATTGTCCGAGCGGCCGGCGCGCGTGCGCGACGAAGTCGTGCTCGAGATGCCGCGGCCGCGCGATCCCACGCATGCCGCAGGTCGTGAGCGCGGTGCACCGGATCCTCACCGTGCTCGGGCTGGAATCAGCCGTCGAACCCGGCGGGCCCGCCGCGCCCGGTGCGTCACCGGCACAGGAGGAACAGGCATGAAAGCGATGTCGTCGCCGTTCGCACGCTGGGGCGCGGGCGCCCTCGTCTTCGTCGCGATCCTCGCCGTGCTCCGTCTGCAGCCGTGGCAGCGGTCCGCAGGGCCGGTCGACGACCGATCGGCCGGCGGGCGGGCGTGAGACGCTCGCCGTGGGGTTCCTGCCGGTGACCTGCCATCTGACCTGCCCGGTCACCGACTACGCGTCGAAGACCAGCCTCGCCACCCGCTTCGAGTCGCAGCGCTTCACCGACTTTCCCACGGTGGTGGAGACCGTGAAGAGCGGCCGGCTCGACGCGACGTTCATGATCGCGCCGCTGGCGATGAAGCTGCGCGAGCAGGGCGTGAAGGTCAGGATCGCGTATCTCGGGCACCGCGACGGGTCGACCGTCATGGTCCGCCGGGACCTCCCGGCCCGCTCGCTCAAGGATCTCAACGGCCGCGTGTTCGCGATCCCGAGCAAGTACAGCAACCAGTATCTGGTCATCCGCAAGCTGTTGAAGGACGAGGGAGTGGACCCGGCCGCCATCCGCTTCGTGGAGCTGCCGCCGCCCGACATGCCGGGCGCGCTCGCCAGCAAGGCGATCGACGCCTACTTCATCGGCGAGCCGCACGCCGCCCGGGCCGAGCTCGACGGCTCCGGCCGGGTGCTCTATCACGCGAAGGACATCTGGCCGCACTTCATCTCGTGCGTGCTCGTCGTCACTGAACGACTCATCGAGGAGCGGCCGGAGGTCGTCCGCGATCTGGTCCGCGGCATCGCCGAGAGCGGCGAATGGGCCGAGACGCACCGGGTCGACGCGGCGCGGCTGGTCTCTCCGTATTTCCGCCAGGACGAGTCGCTCGTCCGCTACGTGCTGACGCAGCCCCCCGACCGCGTCAGCTACCGGATGCTCACCCCGGGAGACGACGAGATGCAGGTGATTGCCGACATGGCGCTCGAAGCCGGTATCCTCGAGCGGCGGCTCGACGTCCGGGGGCTGGTCGATCGCACATTCATCCCGCCTGACATTGCCCCGGCCCGGATTGACATGGCCGGTGCCAGGTAGTCACAACGGCCGCTTCCAGGCGGCGTTCGGGCCCCCGGCACTTTACGGACTTCTTACGGCCTATTGACGCCTCCGTTAGGTCGATCCGACGCATCGTCGGATCATGCGCACTTGTTCACGCAAAGCATTCCTGGTTACCGGGACCTTCCTGGTCCTGGTCGGAGTGGCCGTGCTGGTCACGTACCTGCCTGCCGCGGCGGGGCTGGGGCTCGTTCTGCCCGCGGCTATCGGCTGGTCCCTGTGGATCGACCGGCATCCCGGATCCGGTCAGGATGCCTCGGCATCGCCGCCGCTGAAGCGATACCAGACCCAGGGCTAGCCGCTCGAGGTCACTGCTCCGCCGCTCGCGCGTGCCGGCCGCGTTTTTTTGTGGACTTCCTGCCGGCCGCACGCACGCGGGTCGCGCTCCTGGCGGCCGAGAGTTTGCCGTCCGCCTTGCGAACCGCTTTCTGCAGGAGCGCCTGGATCTTCGCCTCTGTCGCACTCAGTTTCGCTCGCGCCCTGGCGATTTTGCGATCCGCCTTGGCGCGAGCCTTGTCGAGCGCCGCTCCTGCCTTCGCTCGAGCCTTCTCCAGTTTTGCCTGGGTCTTCGACGCTTTGGCCATTGAGCCTCCCAAGGTGTGCGCCTGCGGAGGGAGTGTACCCTCTCCACGTCGGCCAGGCCAGCGCAGACGGTCGTGAAATCAGAGCGCGTTACACTGATTTACATTCGAGCTGACCCGTCGCCGCCGGGCAGGCGGCCCGGCCGTCACCCGGCGAGGAGACTCGCACCGCGGCGCCTGTGCCTCTGGCGCGGTTCCCGGAGGCGACCAATGATCGTCCGTCCGCGTCACGACCGGATCCTGTTGATGACCCAGCCCGATCACGCGCATCTGGCGCGAACGATCATGGAGCACTGCGTCCCCCTGGCCGGTCGGCCGCGCCGGGACTCGATTCTCCACGCAATCGAGACGCACGACGACGGCTGGGCGGAGGAAGACGCGGCCCCGACTGTGCGACCCGATACGGGCACTGTGGTCGACTTCATCAGTGCGCCGGTCAGCGTGCGCCAGTCGACGTCGCTGCGCGGGGTGGCGCGGCTCGAGGAGGATGCCTGGGCGGCGGCACTCGTTGCACAGCACAGGCTTACTGTCTACGGCCGCTTTCGTCCGGATGCCGAATGGACGTCGTTTTTTGCCGAGGTGGAAGCGGCCCGCGGCGCGTGGCTCCGCGCGAGCGGCGGGTCGCTCGAGGAGCTCGGGGTCGACTACGCGTTCCTCCGGATTGGCGACTTGATTTCGCTCGCCTTCTGCACCGGCTGGACCGACGAGCACCGGTTCGGCGAGTGGGCCGTTCAACTCCACGGCACCCGCGTCGTCGTGACTCCGGACGTCTTCGGCTGGGCTGAGATTCCCATCGCCATCGAAGCGACGGTGATTCGCAATCAGACTTTTCGTTCGGATGCGGAGCTCCGGGACGCGTTGAGCCAGGCCCGTACCCACGACGCTGCGCGGACACGTCGCGGGCCGCAGCTCCTGACCCGCCTCGGCGGGCGCTGCTGCCCCACAAAGGTCCCATCCGCGTCTAACCTGTAACCTAGAGTGACCTCGTCGGTCTCCCTGTCCGCCCCAACGGAGCAGCGCAAAGGGTAAGGGCGGGAGGGACTCGGTTGGCGTCAGCGCGCCGCGTGATCCAGGTGGTCGTCGAGTGCGGTCACGAGGAGGACGCGGCACCCGCCTTCCGTCCACAACTCGGCGTGATCCGTGCCAGCGTCGGCATGCACGAAGTCCCCGGGGCCGAGACGCCGGGCGCACGTGTGGAGGCTGCCGTCCAGCACGTAGCACTCCTCCGCGGCCGCGTGATGGTGCGCCGGGAACCTGGTTCCGGGCGCGACGTCGAGCAGGAGCGTCGCGTAACCGGCGGCGCGATTGACCGAGAGCACCTTCATGCGGATCCCCGGCACGGCATGCGGCCGCCAGTCGTCGTCGGCGGCCATTCGCAATGAGAAGCCGGGTGGCACCGGCGGCTGCGTCAAACGAGCCATGAGACGACGCTTGATCCCCGCCGGGGGCTCGATGGTCCCGGAGTCGGTCGATCGGGCGAGCGCCAGGCCAATCGCGTCGTCGAACGATTCGTACTCAGGTTCATCGAATCATGGGTCCGCCTGCACCGCCGTCAGCGCCTGACGCAGCGTCTGGATACCGGTTCGAATCCGCCACTTGACGGTGCCGAGCGGCAGTCCGTGCCGCTCGGCCAGCTCGGCGTGGCTGAGGCCCAGAAAGTAGGCCTCCTCAACCAGCACGCGCTGTTCGGGCGGGAGTGCATCCAGCACTCTCGCGGCCGCCCGCCACTGTTCGCCAACGCTCGCATGATCCTCCGGGCTGGCCCGCTCCACACAAGCCACCGGTGCGGCCTGAATTGCGCGCTCCCGTGCGCCCGCCGAACGCAGCCGATCGATCGCGCGATTGCGGGCCATGCCGACCAGCCACGCGACGGGTGGGCCCGCCGCGGCGTTGTAGGTGTGGCTACGTGTCCAGACCGCCAGAAACACCTCCTGCAACACGTCCTCGGCGTGCCCCTGATCGCGGAGGATCCGCAAGAGGAGACGGAACAGCAGCCGGCTGTGGCGGTCGTACAACTCGCCTATGGCGAGCTCATCACGCGCGCCAACGCGTTCGAGCAACGCGATGTCGATCTCTGGCCGATCCTCACCGGGGCGATTGGCATCCCGCGGTCCCAAAGCTCTACGATTCTATCGCAACACCGCTTGCAACCGGTCCTGCCCGGAGGATGACGGCGGACATCGTTCAGCGGATCGTGAGACGGCTCGGGACACCTGCATCCTCGTGGATGCGGAGCGTTCAGCGCTCAGGAGGTTCGCGTGCGCGGCGTGATTGGGGTCAGACGGCCGCCGGCGCCGGCGCGATCGTGGAGGCTGGCGGAACCCGTGACGGCCGCCATGCCGGGCTCGCCGCCGAACCAGGGGAACTCCTGCAGTCAGACTGCTGAAGAACGTTCAATCGCCGTTCTGAAGCACACCAGAGTCTCCAAACGATGCCCTGCAGGCCGCACCCCCACCTCCAGCAGGCGCTGAAGAAGCCCGGCCTGATGTGAAATCGAGACTGGCAGATGGCAAACAGGCCGATTTTTCGATCTGCGCTGTGCCATGTGCAGTTCAGGAGCCGTTTTTCGGCATCCTGCTAGTGCATACGTTTGGGAACGGCTGTTGGATGGGTGGCCGCAGAACCTCAGCCAGGAGAGCGCGCAATGGGCGGATGCCCGGACAGCGGATGGAGACGAAAGCGGGTCGCCCGCGCTGGGCAACGGCCGGAAGTCACCAGGGTTGCCCAGGGACTCTGGCGACGGCACGCGCCGCAGTAACGGGCACTCCGTGCGGTGTCGCGCTGATCTCGTGATGGTTCTCGTGCGCACGGCGGGCCTGCTGGGCGGCCGCCTTCGGGAACGTCCCGCCGGTCATCTCACGGTAGACCTGGGCAACCTGCGACTCGAACCCGCTGGACCCCGGTTTGGTGTCGATGTAGGTCGCATGCCGCCCGAGCAGCGCGTCGCGGATCGCCGGAACCTCCGCCTGCACGCGGTCCGGCGCCAGGCCCTTTCTCTTCTCGACTTCGGCCCGGAGCGCGACGAAGTACTGCCGCTGCGCCTCGAGAACTCCGCCGTCTCCCACGGGCCCGTGTCCCGGCGCCACCACTGCGGCTCCGAGTTGCTGGGTTCTCGACAGCGTCTCGATCCATGCGGCGCTGTCGCCGTCTCCCATGTAGTTGAACGGACCGTTGACCGCCGCGTCGCCGGTGAAGAGGATCCGCTCCTTGGGGAGCCACGCAAAGCCGTCGCCGTGGGTGTGCCCGACCCCGAAGTAGCGCAGCTCGACGCGGTGCTTGCCGTCATCGAAAATCATCAGATCCTTGTAGAGGAGCGACGGCGGCTTCAGCCGCGTGGCTCTCAGATCCTGCGCGCTTCTTCGCCTCATCCTCCCAGCGCCCGGGCTTGCCGCCGAACAACCCGGTCTCGTACTTCCTCATCTCGACGACGACGTTTTCGTGCGCCACCGGGACGGCGCCGTTGTCGAGCCAGACCTGGTTGCCGTAGGCGTGGTCCCCGTGGTGGTGCGTGTCGAACGCGAACCGGATCGGCTTGTTCGTCTGCGCCTTGATCTTCGGGATGATCTCCTGGGCGCCTGAGGGGAAGTTGGCGTCGACCACCAGCACGAAGTCCTCGAAGATCACCCAGCCGTTGTTGCAGTGTCCCTTTACGCTCAGGTCGCCCTCGTGGAAATACACGTCGGGCGCGAGCTCCCTGACCGTCTCGATCTGGCTCCCTTCCTGGCGTTGATAGAGAATGCCGACGAGCAGACAGGCGGTTACGCCGAACAGGGCGACGCGTCTCACGACTGACCTCCTGACTTGCCGGCCGCGGCCCGGTGTCTTGCGCGGCGTTTATACCAGCCATTGGCTCCGTGACCAAGCGCGCGCTCCTCGACGCTGGAATCCCAGAGCGCAGCTCAAAGCCGGTGTGCCGGTCCGGAACGGTTCCCGCTACTCACGCTGCTCGAGGACCCGTCGGAATACTTCGCTGAGTTGCGCCATCACCCAGGGCTTTGGCAGCGCCTCGTCGAAGCCGTACTCGCGGAATCTGGACATGACGGACGTATCCGCGTAGCCGCTCGATGCGATCAGCTTTGCCGACGGATTCGAGCTCCTTGAGTCTGGCCGCCGCCTCGACTCCTCCCATTCCGCCGCTGACCGTCAGGTCCAACAGGACGACGTCGAAGGCGCATCCTGCTGCCCGGGCGGCCTCATACATCTCGATCGCCTCTGCGCCGTTCTCGGCAGCCTGCACCTCGTACCCGAGCCTGCTCAGCACCCGCGCCAGCAGGATCCGGATATTCTCCTCGTCGTCCATGACCAGGAGCTTCCCTGTGCCGCTGCGCGCCCGGACAGCGGGCGCAGGCTCCGGCGCCTGATTCGAATGGCTGGCCGGAAGATCGATGTTGAATTCAGCCCCGCCGCCAGTCGTCGACTTCGCGGAGAGCCGGCCCCCATGCTTCGCCACGATGGCGTATGCCGTGGCAAGGCCAAGCCCACTGCCGTGCCCCTTGGTCGTGAAATAGGGATCGAAGATGAGCGGCAGGACCTCCCCGGAGATGCCGGGCCCCTGATCGCGGACGGAAATCCTGACGTGACCTCCGGGGGTGGCTTTCGCATCCGCGCTGGCCGCTATGTTCTCGGCCCGCACCTCGATCGTTCCGCCCTCGGGCATTGCCTGCTTCGCGTTCAGGAGAATGTTGTGGAGAACCTGGCCAATCTGGCCTGAATCCATTTCGGCGGCCCACAGATCGTCATCGACCGTCAGCGTGATGCCGACCGCCGCGCCGGCTCGCGCGAGTTGTACGGCATCGGACACGACCTTGGCGACCGAAGCGACGCGGCGGACGGGCGCGCCGCCTTTGGCAAAAGTCAGCAGCTGAGAGGACAGCAGCACGGCCCGGTCGCACGCGCTCTCCGTCTGGTCGAGAATGTCGCGCAGCGGCGCGTCCAGATCGACTTGCATCCTGGCCAGGTCGATGTTCCCCATGACAACGGTCAGGAAATTGTTGAAGTCGTGGGCGATGCCGCCGGCCAGCACTCCCAGAGACTCGAGCTTCCGCACGCGCAGCAGCTCCTTCTCCATCTGCTCACGTTGAACGATCTCGGCCCGCAGGCATTCGGCAGCGTGATGCAGTTCGGCGGTGCGCTCCTCAACCCGGATTTCCAACTGCTGATTCAGTGTTTCGGTGTCGGCCTTCGCCCGCTGCAGCTCCGCCACCAGATCGTAGTTCTCGAACCGCAGGTGGAGCGATGAGGCAATCGCGCGATAGATGTGCCAGGTGGTTGTCAGGGTTGCGGCGGTGAAGACGATCGCCAGCACTCCCATGACCACGTGGTGTTCGTCACCTTCATACAGGAGCCGTGTGGCTGGAAACAGGCCCGCCGGCAGGAGAAACGCCAGGAACGACTCGGCCCTCGGTGCCAGCACCGCCGCGCCGCCCAGCATCATGCCCCCCATTAGAAACAGCAGCAGCACCTGGCTGACCAGCTGGTTGTCCGGATAGAGGAGCATGCCCGCGGCGCCCCAGCCTGACCCGGCCATCCCGGCGCCGATCGCAAAGGCCGCATCCCACCCGTGGTGCTCGGAGTTGGAGGGAGAGATTCGCCAATAGCGGCGCGCGAGAATGGACCGCCCTACCGATACCAGCAGCATGTACAGCAGCCAGCCGACGACGACGGGATGGTGCACGACATCCCACTGCAGATAGGCCAGGATCGGCGCAGTGACGACCGTGACCGCCGAGCCGGTCTGGGCGTTACTGTAGAGCAGTCGGATCTGCGCCGCCTCCACCTGGCGTGCCCGTTGAGCGCCCGACACCGTGGGGCGGCCGGGGGGCGGCGCAGCAGATACCAGTATCACTGGTTCCGAACCAACGTTCGGTCGAATCTGGCGGAACACGTCGAGCTCACGATGCGCAAAAATTCATAGCATCCTACTCCTCTGTTGCTGCCGAAGGCTCGAACATCTGACACCGGCGCACGGCGCGGGAAATCTGCTCCGCAGCGGCACGCCGGAGCGCGTGGCGTGCTGCTGACCTCGCTGCCTCGAGCGACGCTGCCCCGACTTCGACGCGTTTGACGTCGAAGCGACAATCCCTTGATACTGCGGGGAGCGCGCTGACAGGGCGCCACCAACCCGCGGCAAGGGAACACTCCCACCTGTCTGGTCTGAGCCGTGTGCGTGTGCACCTTCTTTCAGCCTGGTTTCAGCGGGGCACAGGCGATTCATGAAAGGAGGTCGCAATGACCACGTCGAAGTCCCTCCCGGCTCGTCCGTCTCTGGAATCCCTCCGTCAACAGGCAAAGAAGCTCGCGCGCGACATCGCCGTACGCGAACACGCGCCTGCTGCCATTGCTCACCCGTATCTGGCAGGTGCCGGACGACCTGCCGCATGCGGCAGGCCTTGGTAACCTCGCGCGGGTGAAGCTGTGGTTCGACAGCGCCGGCGTCGTCCGCACTCCCGACGATCACTATCCCTACAACGACCCGGACGCGCGCAGCCACCTCAAGTGGGATACGCCCACGGCGCAGCAGGTGCTCGACGTGGCGCTCGCCTTCGCCGTCATCAACCGCCACTTCGACGTGGCGGACTTCCTGCTCGAGCACGGCGCAGACGTCAACACCAACTGGAACTCCCATGAGCCGGCGAGCATCCTGCACCACCTGGTCTTCCTGCCGGACCCCTACGAGTCGATGCGATTCCTCATCCACCGAGGCATCGACATGACCATCAAGGACTACCGGTGGGACAGTAACGCACAGGGTTGGGCGCTATACGGCAAGAACGACCCGAAGATGGCGCAGTGGCTGGAGCAGGCGGCACGCCAGCGGGAGCGGGGAGCACGATGAGCA
Organism: uncultured Acidobacteriota bacterium; assembly: GCA_963787175.1. Taxonomy (GTDB): domain Bacteria; phylum Acidobacteriota; class Vicinamibacteria; order Vicinamibacterales; family 2-12-FULL-66-21; genus CAVSUB01. The sequence goes on along the minus strand of CAWBCA010000021.1, from coordinate 250,139 downwards.
CGTCTCAGCGCACTCGCCTGAGGTTAGACGAATGCCCCGCGGCCGCCACTACCCCAACTCATTCCTTGCCTATGCCCCCGGAAAGGCGTATCCTTTAGCCGCGTCGCTTTCCTGAGCACTGCCGTACCCCGTCGGGGAACCCTCCCCGACCCTGAGCAACAGCCCTCACTAAAGCCTTTCTGTAGTGTCACTCTGGCCGTCGTGTCCCGTCCCGGTCCGCAGGATCGGCGCTGGAGCTCGGCGAGAGCACCACTATGAAACAGGAGAAGTACCATGACTATCGTTCGTTTGGATACGTCTCGTGACATCGCCGCGCTGCACCAGGAGAACGTGAGCCGGATTCAGCAAGAGAACCTGAGCCGGATCCTCGAGGGCCTCTACCGTCGTTCTCAGGAAGACCTGAACCCCGGCGCGTGGGTTCCGGTCGTCGATGTTTACGCCAACGGCCAGAACGAACTGGTGCTGAAGGCTGAGCTGCCTGACATGACTGAAGATGAAATCGAACTGACGGTTGAAGACAATACCGTGACCCTGAGTGGTGAAAAGAAGCTCGACACGGAAGTCACCGAGGAGCGGTTCCATCGCATCGAGCGCCGGTATGGCTCATTCGCGCGGACGTTCACGCTGCCGCCGACAGTGGACGCCAGTAAGGTCAGCGCCCAGTACAAGGCCGGTGTGCTGACGGTCCGGCTGCCACTGCGGGAGGAAGCCAAGCCCAATAGGATCAAAATAGCAGTCGCAGCGTAAAAGGCGCCGCCGCGGAGGGGAGTTGAGGAAACTCCACTCCGCTGTGCGCTTGCGCATCTCGACGCACCGGTGCAGCCAGCAGCGTCCCACGACCCTCGCCGTGCGCGTCAGTCTCAAGCCGCACAGATATTGCGCTATCCGAACGGAGCGTCGATCGACAGGCGCCAGTGAAAGACTGTTCATCCGCCTCGCCACTGCTGGACGACTTGGCGCCAAGCGGAGCTCAATCTGATCTGCGCTATTGACTGGGCGCGTAGTCAGATGGCTGCCTTCGACGCCGGCTGGGACGCGATGACTCCGGCTCCGCTGACAGTCACCGAGGCGCGCAAGACGCAGAGTCACGACGCGTTCATTCCGCGCCTCATCTACAAATTCTTCATGAAGGGGTGCCCTTGTGGCCGAGCGTTCGTTTGTAAACGTGTCTTTCTCAGAACTTCTTTGCCGAATCCGGGCGGAATTCCGAGAAATGCCCGGCGTCCGACTCACGACGCCCCAAGCCAAGTGCCTGTTCGGTCTCGATTCCGAGACTTGGGACGCCGTCCGCATTGCTCTTCTAGACGCAAAGTTCATTTCCAGCACCCACGGCGGGCGGTTCGGGACGCAGCATTTGGTACAACTCCGGTAGGGCAGGTGAGGTGAGTACTCACCCAAGCTGGGACACTACCGGCCGGCTCCGTCTTGCGCAATCAGCTGTTCCGTGTATCCTAGCGGCGCACACCCAGTTGACTCTGCGCGGCTGACGCGAGAGGAGGCCCCGTGCTCACCCCGTCATCGTCCGTAGCCCGCTATCCCGCGTTACTGCGCGGCCTGTGCATTGTCGTGTTCCTGGCCATGCTGCTGGCCGTCGGCTATGCGGCATGGATCAGCATTGCGAACTTCGGGCGCATCGGCGTGTGAACCCGTGCGTCGGCCGAACCTCGACTCGTAACGAGAGCCCTCGTCGCCCGTAGGCGCGTCCCATGGAACCCTCGACGAACGCGAGGTGAGCATGACCAGACGGCAGACCCGCCTCTTCTTCATTGTCGGCACCGCCGTATTCGCGCTGGTCTTCGTCGGGATGACCATCCACAGCCATACGAAGTTCGGCGAGCTGACCAATGCCGACAAGCTCACGCCGCAAGTTGTCGCCGGCAAGCACGTGTGGCACCGCAAGAACTGCATCAACTGCCACACGCTGCTCGGAGAGGGCGCGTACTTCGCACCGGACCTCACGAAGATCACGCAGCATCGCGGCGAAGCCTATCTCCGCTCCTTCATGCAGGATCCGTCCCGCTACTACTCGGAGGAGCTTCATGGCCGCCTGATGCCGAACCCGAACCTCTCGGAGCAGGAGATTACCGACGTGATTGCGTTTCTCGACTGGGTCTCGCACATCGACAATCAGGGGTGGCCGCCGCGGCCGATCATGGTCACGGCGGCCACGCCCCAGGGCATTCTCCTGGGCACGCGTCCGCCTGAGGCGGCGTCGTCGGATCCGATCGCACTCGGCCAGTCGCTCTTCAGCCGCTCGCCTCCCGCCTGTTTCAGCTGCCACTCTCTGCAAGAGGGGGTCGTGCTCGTCGGCCCGTCGATGGCCGGCCTGGCGAGGCGCGCGGGGGAATCGATCGCGAGCCCGGATTACCGGGGACAGGCCCGGACCACCGAGGAATACATCCGCGAGTCCATCGTGAGTCCGAGCGCGCATATCGTGCCCGGGCAGACGTTCTCAGCAGGGGGGCAGTCGATCATGCCCTCGTACGAAAAAATTCTGACGGCCGAGGAGATCGGCCACCTCGTCGGTTATCTGGCGACCTTCAAATGAGAGGAGCCATCGGATGCGCTATCGCACGCAGGCTGTAGCCTACCCGTATTTCGTCGTCGCCATGCTGCTCTACGGGCTACAGATGGCGTTCGGCCTGCTCGCCGCCGTGAAGTACCTCGGCCCGGATCCGATCAGGGACTGGCTGCCGTTTGATGTCTCGAAAGCCATTCACACGAACCTGCTCGTGGTGTGGACGCTGACCGGCTTCATGGGCGCTGCCCACTGGCTCGTGCCTGAAGAGTCACGAACCGAGCTGCACAGCCCGAAGATGGCCTATGCGGCACTGACGCTCTGGACCGTGATGGGCGTCGCGACGATCGTGGGCTACCTCTTCGGCTTTACAGCGGGAAACAAGTTCCTGGAACAGCCGATGCTGGCGAAGCTGACCATCGTGGTCGTTATGCTCATGTTTCTCTACAACTTGGGGATGACCATCTGGAAGGCGAGGCGCCTGACGACCACCGAAGGCGTGTTGATGGCCGGACTGGCACTGACCGCGATCCTCTATCTGCCGGCCCTGTGGGAGTTCGACAACTACACGGTGGCCATTTTCTACAGGTGGTGGACGATTCATCTGTGGGTCGAAGGCGTGTGGGAGATGGTCCAGGGGGGCCTTCTCGCGTATCTCCTCATCCGGCTGTCGGGTGTCGACCGCGAGGTCATGGAGAAGTGGCTGTATGTGATCGTGGGCCTGACGTTCATTTCGGGGCTGCTCGGCACCGCGCATCATTACTACTTTGTGGGCGTGCCGTGGTACTGGCTTCCACTCGGCGGGTTCTTCTCGGCGCTCGAGCCGCTCGTGTTCTTCGGCATGGCGATGTATGCCTACCTGGCCATCAGGCGGTCCGGCATGGCCCACCCGAATACGCTCGCGCTGCACTGGACGCTGGGCAGCGCCATCTTCTCCGCCATCGGCGCCGGCCTGCTGGGCCTGGCGCACACGTGGCCCGCCGTGAACAAGTGGACGCATGGCACGCTCATCACGCCGATGCACGGACACTCTGCGTGGTTCGGCGCCTACGTCATGATCGTCCTGGCGATGATCACCTACGCCATGCCGGGGCTCATGGGGCATTCGGAGTCCCAGCGCGAGTCCAAGGTGGGGATCTGGGCGTTCTGGCTGCAGGTCAGCGGGATGATGGGGATGACGATGGCGTTCGCGGCCGCCGGCATCGGGCAGGTGTACCTCGAGCGGGTGTTGGGCTTCGGGTATCTCGAAACACAGGCGAAGATCCAGGTCCACTTCCTCATGCTCGTCGCGACAGGTGTCCTGTTCAGCGTCGGCGTGGCTCTGTTCCTGTGGGACTTCTTTTTCCTGGCCCCGCGCGAGCGCGCCCGGATCGCCCCGGCCGTCCAGCCGGCGGCAACCGCCGTATGAGCGAACGCTCGGCAGACATGGCATTCAGCCACGGGCGCATGCCGAACCGACACGACGGCCGGCGCTGGCCGGCCGGCAACGGACCGTTCTACCTCCCGACAGGAGAGGAGGTGGCCGTCTTCGAGCGGTGTCATGCGCGAGGCCTGCCCGTGATGCTGAAGGGGCCGACTGGCTGCGGTAAAACCAGGTTCGTCGAGCACATGGCGTGGCGGCTGGGACGGCCACTCGTGACGGTGGCCTGTCACGACGATCTCTCCGCAAGCGACCTCACCGGCCGATATCTCATCCGCGGAAGCGACACCGTCTGGATGGATGGTCCCCTCACGCAGGCGGCACGGCTCGGTGCCATCTGCTACCTGGACGAGATCATCGAAGCCCGGTCCGACACTGTCGTCGTCATTCACCCGCTGACCGACGACCGCCGCATCCTGCCCCTGGACAAGACAGGGGAACTGGTCGACGCGGCCCCGGGGTTTCAGCTGGTCATCTCCTACAACCCCGGTTACCAGCACGGGCTGAAGGACCTCAAGCCCAGCACCCGGCAGCGCTTCGTCGCCTTGGAGTTTGGCTTCCCGGCTGCGGAGCTCGAGGCCGCCATCGTCGAGCACGAAGGGGGCGTGGAGAGGGACACGGCCGTCGCGCTCGTGAGCCTGACCAGGCGGCTGAGGAATCTCGGCGACCGGGGGCTCGCCGAGGTACCGAGCACACGGCTCATCATCGCGACCGCGCGCCTGATCGCCAGCGGCATCCCGGTGCGGTCCGCCTGCGGCGCCGCTCTCCTCGGGCCGCTCACCGACGATCCCGATCTGCTCGCAGCCATGCACGATCTGGTGACCGCGACGATGTAGCCGGTCTGGGCCCGCCGCTTCGCGGGTCCCCGCCTCCATACCCATGGCCGAACCTGAGGAGCTGATCATCGAGGGCGCGCATCTCGCGACGCGCGTCGCGAGGGACGCGTGGCGGCGGTATGGACCGCCCGCGCCTGCCTCGAGTGTGTCGCTGACCTCGGTGCGGGTTCGGCTCGAACTGTTCCTGACCGCCCTCTTCGCTCGTTCCCTGAAGATCGTGGGCACCGATCCGCCGCCTCCGCAGACATGGCTGTCGCGACTCGTTCGAGGCCGCTCGCCGGAGATGGACGACGACACGCTGCGCGCCGGCACCGACGGCACCCACGTGTATCTTCCCCCGTCGCTGCCGCGGGACGGCTCCGACGAGGCGACGATGGCGTTGTATCGGCTGCTAGCCGTGCAGCAGGCATCCCGGCTCGTCCGCGGCACGCCGCAGGTGTTCGCCGGCATCGGAGTCGCCGAGGTACGGGACTGGTTTCTGCTCGCCGAGGCCGTTGCCACCGATCGCTGGATTGCGGCGCAGGTCCCCGGGCTGGCGGACACGCTGCGAATCGTGCGGGCACGCGCGCTCACGCGGCGGACCAGGAGCGGCGCACGCGGACCGACGCGGCACCCCGTCGAAGCGCAGGTCCGTTCCATGTTGGCCGCCGATCCTGCAGCGTGTGAGTCGGAGGTCCGGAAGTGTGGCGGGCCCACGGCGTCCCTCGCCTGGGCTCGGGCCCAGCTCGCACGTCAGCCTGCACCGGGCCGGTATCAACCGATCACGCCGGTGGGGTATTGGGGCCGTATGCTGGACGCGTCGTCGATCAGGGCCTCAGGAGGGCCCGGCTGGGCCGGGCAGGCGGCCGCTCCTCGGCCGGCGCGCCCTCGCGTGTCAGAGATGCGCCGCCGGCCGCGTGCCCGTGAAGCGCCAGAGGACGAGGATGACCTGGGCACGGGCACCTGGATCATCAGGGCGGACGAGCCTCAGGAGAGCGTGGAGGATCCGTTCGGCCTGCAGCGGCCCGTCGATCATGACGATGACGCCGATCCGGAAGGGCTCGCGGATTCGCTCGCTGATTTGCCCGAGGCACGGGTGGTGCGCACGCCCGGGCAGGCCCGCGAGGTCCTGCGCAGCGGCGAGGAGATACACAGCGAAGGGGGTCCAGCACCCGCAACGACTCGACCGCACGGCGTAGTGTACCCGGAGTGGGACTGCCGTGTGGGTCAGTACCGCGAGCGCGGGGCTGTTGTGCGGGAGCGAGTGGCGGCCCTCGGAGATGCCCGCTGGGTGGCCGCTGCCCTGACCCGGCATGCGGGGCTCGTGCGCCGCGTTCGCGCACGATTCGAGCGACTGCGTCCGCGTCCCGTACGTCTGGCGGGCCAGCCGGACGGCTCGGAGGTGGACATTGCGGCGTACGTCACGGCCCTCGCCGACGCCCGTGCCGGCACCCCGGCTGACGAGCGTATGTACATCGCGGTGCGGCCCGCACGACGTGAACTGGCTGTCGCCTTGCTGGTGGACGTCAGCGCCTCCACCGACAGCTGGGTCACTACCGATCGTCGCGTCGTCGACGTGGAAAAAGAGGCATTGCTCGTGGTCTGCGAGGCGCTCGATGCGCTGGGCGACCGTTACGGCATCTCCGCCTTTTCTGGCGAGAGCGCGGATGACGTGTCGGTGATCTCCCTCAAAGGATTCGGCGAGCACACCGGGTTGGGCGTGAGGCGACGGATCGCGGCGCTCGACTCCGACAGGTACACGCGGATGGGTGCGCCAGTCCGACACCTGACCGCGGCGTTGTGCCGCGAGCGGTCGCCTCGACGACTGCTCCTGATTCTCTCCGACGGCAAACCGAACGATGTCGACCTGTACGAAGGCCCATACGGCGTTGAAGACACACGCCACGCCGTCGCGGAGGCTCGTCGGCAGGGGGTCGCTGTGTTCTGCCTGACAGTGGATCGCGAGGCGCCACGGTACGCGGGGCGCATCTTCGGGCGTGGCGGGTTCGCCGTCTTGCACCGGGCCGAAGCACTCCCCGCCGTGCTCATTGACGTGCTCCGGCACCTGGTCCGGGCCTGACAGGGAGCAGCGCTCCTGAGATTGCCCGCGCTCGAGTCGACGGCTGATCCCACCCTTCGTTCTTTAAGGTCGCCAACCGCATGCGCGGGTCGCGTGCATGGCATGCCACGTCAGAGGCGGTTGTACGGGCGCATCTGGGTGAAACGGGATTGTCTGGACACTGCCGTGGACGAAGCCGTCCAGTTGTCGCGTGAGTGGGCGACGACGATTACGGGGGGCTGGTTCCGCGCTCTTGCCGCGGCGATGATCTCGAACCCGAACGGGAAAACGCTGACGGCCCTCAAGGGTCGTCGTCAGCGTGGTCTCCCCGACAGCCGTCTCAATCACCTGCTGGATGTCCCCGACGCCGATCCCGTAGCGCGCGCTGATCTGTCAAACGTCGCGAATCCGACGGCGCCCCTGAGCAGGTTCGCAAAAAGCGGCCAGGCGGTATATCGGAGGCGATTCAACATGGTGGGCGCTGAACGGTCGCCTACATGGCGTGGCGGGAGGGCCGCACTGTTACGAAGATGCCAAACCCGGGCGCCACCCGGCCGGATACCGAGGCGCCAGTGCCGGAGGCACAAGGCTTACGGACGCCGTGGCTCCGACGCCGGTCACGAAACCCCGCCAGGCATCAAAGTAGCGCACGTACCCGGCCTGGAGTTTTCCCACGCCGAACACGGTCCCCGGCGCCTCGTGCACGTGCAAGTCGTGCCCCGCCTTGCCGACGACCTCGACCCGGCCGAATAAGGTGTGCTTGTCCCCTCTTGAGAAATTGCTCTCGAGCAGAACGGCATGGGTCATGAGATCGACGTTCTCCCCTGGAAGTGCTTCACGGCCGGCATTGACGCCGTATGCCAGCGTCGTCGCCCAGACTCCGGCCGGTGTCACGCGATGGTGAGTGGCTGACGCGGTTGCCCGCTCCAGATTGCTTCGCGGTTGCGGCGGGAACTCAGCCTCGGCCTCGTGCAAGTGCGCCGCCGAAACCTGGAACGCCCAGCGACTGTTCGACATGAACGTCAGCCGGCCGGAGACGGAATCCAGGGCAGCCAGGTCCAGGTCGGCCCGATTCTCGTCGGGCTCTCGTCCGTTGAAAACTGACGCTTCCGCCTTCCACCGGCGGTGATACACCCCGGTCGTGATCAGGCCGAACGTGATATGCGATGAGTCGAGCCAGTGGTGGGTGATTGGCGCGACCGGATTCGGCATGGCCGAGACGCGATGAGGGAACCCCGGAGGGCCCAGCGCGGGTTCGCCCGCTAGACCGGCATACACCTGCCAGCGCAGTGATCCTCGTAAGGGCCTGTCGTAATCGGCCGCCAGCTCCATGAACAGGTCGTGCGGGTGTTGCCGATCGTGAATCGTGTCCCCCTCACACATTTCACCGCTGGCGAGCAGGTTGATGAAGCCACAGTCGCGCACCGTCCACGGCTCGCCGCTGACCATGGTGCGGAGGCCGACGCGTCCGGCACCGATCCGTCGTCGCGCCATGACCATGAACCAATTCGCGCTGCTGACTTGTCCGCTGCTGAATCCACCGGTGCGATGCCTCTCACCGGGCTCATAGAGAAACTGGCCAAACGCCGTGCTGTGCAGCATGACTTCCCACGCGCCAATCGTGCGTGGAACGCCATACACGGGTGTTTCGTCCGGCAGCCACGCAGTCCCCGAAGCCTCACGCGAGGCAAAGAGTTCAGACGCGGACGTGTGAGCCCCATGCTGATCCAGAACAGCCGAGGCGCTGTCCTGCGTCTGCTGCGCGACCGCCGGCGCTGCTGATGCGAACATCACCATCGCAATCGACCCGACCAACCCGAGGAGTGCCGTCGGTCGCATCATGATGCGAAGGCCGGATGCCCGGTGCGCTCGCAAAACAGCCAGCGATCTCGCTCATAGCCCGCGAGCGGATACACGATCGCCGTCTTCATCCGGGCACGATGCCGGCTCCTGCCGTGAACTGGGCAAACAGTTCGTCTGCCGCGACACGCGCGTGCTCGGGAGCGGTGATCGTAACGAGCACGGCTTCCGGCCGTTCGCACACATCAAATCGTAAGAACCCGCAGCACTGTTGTTCGTCGGCCACCATCGCACGTACTCGCCGCACTGATTCGGGCGTGTACTGGAGGACAAGTGTGAGCCCGTCACGCTGGCAGCCCGTCAGCGCTTCTCGCGTCAATTCCTGGATCGCGGAGAGCCGCCGCCCCAGTTCGCCGGGTGCAAGCGTGCAGGCGGTCGGCAGCACAGGCGGGTCGTTCATCTGCTCGTCATCTCTTTCAGCTTCGACCATTTTAGTTCGCGCCGGCGCTGTCGCAGCGGCCGGCGCACCTCCAAGCTCGAGGTCGCGGGCTAACTTGTCCGGTAGCCCACTTCGCGGCACCGCCTCGGCGGCCGCCTGGAGTCGTACCGGTTCATCGGGTCCGCCTCAGGTGCAGCAGCCAGGAGCGCAGCACTCCGCGGCCGCCGGCTTCGTCGCCCGGACGAACCCGCTGATGAAGGTGCCGTCGACTTCCCTCGCCAGCGCATCCGCATCGAGCCCTTCACCGGCAAGAAACGTCCGCGCGTCCTCGATGGTGTAGACCCGCGTCTCTTCGATGTCGATCTCCTCGAAGCCGGCCTGTGCGAGCTTCGCGATGTACTGGTGATCGCTGAGCGCGCCGGCCACGCAGCCGATCCACAGCTCCATGTTCTTCTTGATGGCGTCCGGCACGTCGCCGCGGACCACCACGTCGGAGACGGCGAAGCGTCCGCCGGGCTTGAGCACCCGGAACGCTTCCCGCAGTACCCGGTCCTTGTCGCCAGAGAGGTTGATGACGCAATTCGAAATGATCACGTCGACCGAGTTGTCCGGGAGCGGGATGTTCTCGATCTCGCCCTTGAGAAACGTGACGTTCTCGAGGCCGCTCTTTCGCTTGTTCTCCTCCGCGACGGCCAGCATCTCGTCCGTCATATCGAGGCCGAAGGCTCTCCCGGTCGGGCCGACGCGCCGCGCGGAGAGCAGCACATCGATCCCGCCTCCCGACCCCAGGTCGAGAACCGTCTCGCCAACTTTCAGCTCGGCAAGCGCTGTGGGGTTTCCACACCCGAGCGAGGCCTTCAGCGCGAGGTCAGGTACTTCGCCCTCCTGGCCGGCGTCGTAGAGGTTCGACGTGATCGGATCGCAACAGGCCTCGAGGGCGGTGGCCCCGCCGCAGCACGAGCTGCCGGTGCCGGCCTTGGCCCGCAGTGCCGCCTGACCGTACTTTTCCTTGACGACTTCCTTCACGTCTTCTTTCACGTCCGATGTGCTCATGGCATCTCCTTTTATTTGCACAGGGCGACAATGTTCTTGGGCTCGACCGCCCTGCTGCGTGTGCAGCACTCCGCGTAGAGAAAGCCCAGCAGCTCCTCGAGCGCCTCCGCGTTGGCGCGGTAACGCATGAACGCCTTCTCGCGTGTCACCGTGACGAGCTCGTCAATCTTCAGTTTCTCGAGGTGGTGCGAGAGGGTGGAATTCGCGATGCCGGTTTCCGCCTGGATGTCACCCACCACCATGCCGTCTGGGTGGGCGGAGAGGAGCAGGCGAAGGATCTTCAGACGGGGCTCGGCTCCGAGCGCGGCGAACATGTCCGCGTACCGAGTGACGTGAGCTTCGGTGATCTTCATGACATTACATTTCTACAATAGTAGAAATGTAATGTCAAGCGTGAGGGCCGGAGGCAGACCTGCGGGTCGGCGCTCAGGAGGGAGCCTCCGTGCAGCCACATCTTCGAGACGGCGCGAACCTCATCCGCAGCGGCACGCCCGAACGCGTGGCCATGCAGCTGACCGGTCACAAGACGCGCCGCGTGTTCGACCGCTACAACGTGGGGAGCGAGGGGGATCTGAAGGCCGGCGTCGATCGACTCAAGGCGTGTTCCACAGACTTTGGCGGAGGAGGAGGGATTCGAACCCCCGGTACCCTTCCGGGTACAGCGGTTTTCAAGACCGCCGCCATCGACCACTCGGCCACCCCTCCGTCCGGGGGACACTCAACCCGGCGCGAATTGCCTGAACGTGAGCCGCAGGCTCTCGAGGCAGCACCGGCGCGCGAAGACGAACAACTGGGCGTTCCCCTTCCCGTTCGCGACCCCAGGTCAGCGCCGCCGCGACAGCTCGCGACGCCGCCAGATCAGGCGGCCGATCCCGAGCGCCAGCAGCGTGGCTGTGGCAGGTTCGGGAACCGGCACCGGCGAGTCCGGCGCGCTCTCGAACGTGAGGTTGCGCAGCGACAGCGTGCTGGTGGGTGCACCCGGCACACTGAAGTCGATAGTCCCGACGTTCGTGAGCATCAGCGTCCTGCTGACGAATCCGAGGCTCAGGCGCCCGTCATTGAACAGCAGGGTGTCGTCGAGTATAGCCCGCCCGCAGCAGGGGCTGCCGAAGTCGCCGGTCCCCGACTCCAGGAACTCGGACGTCCACCGTATCGGCCAGACCTCCTCGTTGAGGTGCTCGAATGTAAAAATGCCCGTGTATGGCTTGAGGAACCGGATGGCGGCGCCGTTGCCACCGTTGGTGTTCAGCGAGGAGAGGGTCGGCTCCGCAGGCCACCAGACTCCCACCAGCGCGAGGTCGTCCATCGCCAGCGCCGAGGCGGCCGCCTGCCGGGGAAGGATGCACAGCAGGACCAGCAGAAGGTATCGCACGCGGACTCCTTGAAACGAACGGGCCGGTTTCATCCACAACAGGTACTTCGACCGACAGTTTTGGTCGAACTGCTGACGGACACGGGTTGTGGACTGAGTATTCTCAGGTGACGACCCACCTTATACACGAGTTGTGCCGCCGATCGCGCGCGCCCGCGCGGCCCTGGATGGCCCACGTCGAGGGGCAGATCCGGCGCCGGATCGGGCGCCGGACGACGTTACAGGCGTTCCGCGATGTGAGAGCGGACGATGTCGTCGAAGGAGTCGTCGGTCGGGAACCCGAGATGCAGCGCACGGGACGCATCGAGCGCGACCGGCCAGGAGTTGACTATCTTCTGGACGCGGGCGTCCGGCTCGAAGCGGACGAGGCCGGCAACTTCCGCCCCTGCGACCCGCCCGAGCGACGCCAGCATCTCCGCCACGCTGACGGTCATCCCCGGCAGGATGAGGCTGCGGTTGGCCCCCAGCGTCTCGCCGGCGATGTCGTGCGCGGCGATGAAGCACTCGATGACCGTCGTCGGCGACAGCAGCCACACGCGGGTGGCGGGCGGAACCGGGCAGACGGAGACCTCGCCGTTCAGCGGCTCCCGGATGATCCCGCTGGCGAACGAGGAGAGCGCCGCGTTCGGCTTGCCCGCACGCACGCTGATCGTCGGGAGCCGCAGCGCGCGGCCGTCTATGAATCCCCGCCGGGTGTAGTCGTTCACGAGGAGCTCGCCCATGGCCTTCTGCGTGCCGTACGACGACTGGGGCGTGAGGGGGGCAAACTCGGGAACCACGTCCGGCAGGTCGCCGCCGTAGACGGCGCAGCTGCTGGCAAACACGACACGCGGCCGGTGGCCGCGCTTCCGGCAGATTTCGAGCAGCATGCGCGTGCTGTCGAAGTTGATGCGCATCCCGAGGTCGAAATCGGCTTCAGCCTGGCCGCTCAACACCGCGGCGAGGTGAAACACCGACGTCGTGTCCGCGTCGATTACCGCCTCCACGAGGGCGGGGTCGGCAATGTCCCCCGTAACGGATCGGACCCGCCGGTCGTTCAGACCCGACGGCACGACGTCCACGAGAGTGACCGCGTCGACCTGCTGCGGCCGGCCGTCGGGCCCGGCGAGTACGCCGCGCTCGAGGACGCTCTTCGCCAGCCGCTGTCCGATGAAGCCTGCGCCGCCGGTGATGACTACCTTCATGGTGTAAGACCGCCTCTTCGGTCGTGTGAGATCAACGCGGTGGGATCACGCCCAGCCCGCCCGTGTAGGGCCGGAGCGCGTCGGGGATCACCACGCTGCCGTCCTTCTGCTGATAGTTCTCGAGTATGGCGATGAGGGTCCGGCCCACGGCGAGGCCTGAGCCGTTCAGGGTATGGACGTGCTCCGCCTTCCCTGTGCCGAGAGGCCGGTACCTGATATTCGCCCGGCGTGCCTGGAACGCCTCGGTGTTGCTGCACGACGAGATCTCCCGGTAGGTGTTCTGGCTCGGCAGCCAGACCTCGATGTCGTAGGTCTTGGCGGACGCGAACCCCATGTCTCCGGTGCAGAGCAGCATGGTGCGGTAGGGCAGGGCGAGCCGCTTCAACACTTCCTCGGCGTTCTGCACCAGCGATTCGAGCTCGTCGTAGGACTGCTCGGGGGCGGTGAACTTCACGATCTCGACCTTGTCGAACTGGTGCTGGCGGATCAGCCCGCGCACGTCGGCGCCATAGGAGCCCGCCTCGCTGCGGAAGCAGGGCGTGTACGCGGTGTAGCGGAGCGGAAGCAGCCGGCCGTCGAGAATCTCCGTCCGGTGCAGGTTGGTCAACGGCACTTCCGCGGTCGGGATCAGGAACAGGTCCCACTCCCCGGCAATCCTGAAGAGATCCTGCTCGAACTTGGGCAGGTTGCCCGTCCCGCGCAGCGCGTCGGCGTTGACGAGAAACGGCGGCTCCACCTCGGTGTAGCCGTGCTCCTGCGTGTGGAGCTCGAGCATGAAATTGATCAGCGCGCGCGCCAGCCGGGCGCCCGCGCCGAGCAGCACCGAGAACCGGGCGCCCGACATGCGCGTCGCGCGCTCGAAGTCGAGGATCCCCAGCGCCGTGCCAAGGTCCCAGTGCGGTTTCGGCTCGAAGTCGAATCCGGGAGGCTCGCCGTGGCGGCGGACCTCCTGATTCCCCTCGGCGGAGCTCCCGAGAGGGACGCTCGCGTGGGGCAGGTTGGGCAGCGTCATCATGAGCGCGGCGCGCTCGGCCTCGACCTGTTCCAGCTCGACCTCGAGCTCCTTGATCTGCTGCCCCCGGGCCTTGTTCGTCGCGAAAACCGCCGAAGGGTCGAGCCCCTGGCGCTTCGCGCGTGCGACTTCTTCCCCGGCGGCGTTCTGCTGGCGTTTCAGGCCCTCGACCCCTGGCAACAGGGTGCGACGGCGCGTCTCGAGGGCGACGAGCCGGTCGAGATCGGCGTCCGCAGCCAGCCCCCGGTTCCTCAAACCGGCGCGAACGGCGTCCATCCGATCCCGAAGAATGGCCGGGTCGAGCATTCCTGAATCCTATACCGGGGCTCCGGCTCCTGCGCTACCATCGAAGCATGAGCGAGCCCGCCGTTCACGACACGCACCGCCAGTCCATCCGGAAGGCAGTGTTCCCGGCGGCCGGGTTGGGTACCCGCTTCCTGCCCGCCACCAAGGCGCAGCCGAAGGAAATGCTGCCGCTGGTGGACAAGCCGATCATCCAGTACGGGGTCGAGGAGGCGGTTGCCTCGGGCGTCGACAACATCATCCTGGTCACCGGCCGCGGCAAGAACGCCATCGAGGATCACTTCGACGTGTCCGTCGAGCTCGAAACGTTTCTCGAAGCGCGAGGCAAGACCGAGCTCCTCAACGAGATCCGCAAAATCTCGAACCTCATCAACTTCTCGTACGTGCGTCAGGGCGAGCCCCTGGGCCTCGGGCACGCGGTGCTGGTCACCCGGAACCTGGTCGGCGATGAGCCGTTCGCGGTGATTCTCGGCGACGACGTGATTGACGCGCGGCCGCCCGCGCTGCGGCAGATGATCGACGTGTTCAACATGGTGGGCGGGCCGGTGCTCGCGATCGAGCGGGTGCCCAGGTCGGAGGTGAGCTCCTACGGCATCATCGACGCGGAAGAGGTCAGCCCCGGCGTCTATCGCATCAGGGACATGGTCGAGAAGCCGCCCGCGAGCGAAGCGCCCTCGGACCTGGCGATCATCGGGCGATACATCCTGACGCCGGACATCTTTCCCGCGCTTGCCGAGACTGCCAGGGATCGCACCGGGGAGATCCAGTTGACCAACGGGCTGCGCCGGCTGCTCAAGCAGCGGCCGGTTTACGGCTGCCGCATCGACGGCGTGCGGCACGACACCGGGAACAAGCTGGGCTTCCTGAAAGCGGTCGTCTACTTTGCGCTGCGGCGGCCCGATCTCGCGGAGAAGTTCACGGAGTACCTGCGCGGCATCGATCTCGAGCAGACCCTCACCAGGTAGCCACTCCCGGCGCGACGCTATTTCGATTCGGTCTTGGTCTTGGTTTCGGCCTTCGACTCGGACTTCGAGTCTGACTTCGAGTCTGACTTCGACTCGGGTTTGGCCTCGGTCTTGGCTGCGGCAGCGGTGCCGCTGTCGGCGCCCGGCGACGAGGACCCCGAGGACTTCTCCTCACCCTTCGCCCCTTCCCCTTTTCCGGAGTCGGACGCCGATTTCTTCGGGTAATCGGTGATGTAGAACCCGCTGCCCTTGAACTGGAAGGCGGGCGACGAGAGCAGCTTGCGGACATGTCCCCCGCACGAGGGGCAGACGTCGACCAGCGGATCCGAATACTTCTGGATGCGCTCGAAGCGGTGAGCGCAGGCGTCGCATTGGTACTCGTACAGAGGCATGGGTCCCCTACTCGATCATCTCGCCGCTCTGCTCGCCGAGCAGGAGCGCCCGGTGAAGCCACAACGGCACCGTGCCGTTGGCCAGCAGCGTGTCGTGAAACCCGCGCAGCGAGTATCTGGCGCCGGCGTGCGCCTTGTACTCCTCGCGCAGCTTCAGGATCATCAGCTTCCCGGTCGAGTAGAGGATATACCCCGGATCGAACGTCCCGCGCTCGGCCTCGCGGCGGGCGCTGGCTTCCTCCAGAAACGCCTCCTCGCGGAAGAACCTGACCCCCTGCTCGACCGACATGTCTTCGCAGTGCAGCCGGATGCCGACGACGGTGCGGCACAGGCGCACCAGCGCTTCCGCGAGCTGGCCGAGCCGGATCGTGCTATCCGACTTGCGAAACCCCTCGTCCACCATCATCTGCTCGCAGTAGTGCGCCCAGCCCTCCACGAAGGCGGTCGATGAGAAGAGGATCGACTTGCGCAGCTTCGCGGTCAACCTGTCGGAGATGCTGGTAGTGGAGGAAGTGACCGGGAAAGACCTCGTGGATCGAGATGGCCCAGAGCGCGCCGTAGTTGAAGTCGCGCAGGTGCTCGGACTGCCGCTCGGCGGGCCACGCGGGATCGATGTCGGTGATGTAGTAGAACGCGCTCTTCGCGCGCATCTCGAACGGGCCCGGCGTCCACATGCTGGCAGACGTCCAGCGATAGAAGCGCGGCGTCGGAAGAACCGCAACCGGCGCGCCCTCGGGGATGCTGATGATGCGCTGCCGCCGGATGAAGTCCTGGAGCTCCGCGAGCTGCTGCTGGGCCACGGGCACGAGCTGACCGGCCGGGGGATGATCCTGCTTGACCCGCTGCCAGGCGGCGAGCGGGTCGCCGCCGTTCAGGCGGGACGCCACCCGGCGGAACTCCTCCTGCGTCGCGGCAATCTCCCGCATCGCAATCGCAAGCAGGCGATCGGCCGGGATCGTCATCCCCTCGTCCAGCCGGAACTTCTGCTCGAACTTCTCCCGGCCAAGACGGAAGGAGCCCTTGCTTCGCGGCGCGAGGTCCTTCTCCAGATACTCGATCAGCGAGCTGATGGCGGTCCCGGCCTCGGTGGAGGCATCGGCCAGGTCCCCGAGCAGGTGCAGATCGCCCAGGTCGCCGAACGCGCGCGGGAGGTCGTCGTTGATGAACCGGAGCGTGCCCCTGAGGCTTTCGAGGCCGACCTTCAGATAGATCCCGGGGGCGTCCTTGATGTTGTCGCGTGCGGATTGCATGAGCCGCGGCACCTGGCGAAGCTTCGAGTGCACCCGGCGGGCGCGTTCGGCCAGCGGCGCGTAATCGAAGAGCACCTGGGCGGCCAGGCTCGTCGACAGGATCTCGGCGTAGTGCTGGGGGCTCCGCTCCCAGGTCCCGACCTGCTCGAGCTCGAACAGCCGGGACCGGATGTTCGATTCGAGCGCCGGACGCTCGAGCCGCTCGGTGTCGGTCAGCCGCGCCGGGTCGATCGCGGCAAGCCGGCGGGCGAAGCCGCCCAGCGCGCGAATCTGCCCGTCGATGGCTTGCCGGCCGAAGTCCTCGAGGAGGTCGTCGTGCAGGTGGACGCCGTCGAACGTGGCCGCCGTCGGGTGGGCTTCGTAGAGATACGCGAGGTACTCGTCGACGAAGTGCGGAAGAGGTTCAGCTGAATACATTTGTTACAATCGCCCGGCGCGGACATGCCAGGCACCCTCTACGTTGTCGCGACACCGATCGGCAACCTGGAGGATGTGAGCTTCCGTGCCCTGCGGACCCTTCGCGAGGTGTCAGTCATCGCGGCGGAGGACACACGCCGCACGGCGCGACTCCTCCAACACTACTCGATCTCGACCCCGACGACGAGCCTGCATCAGCACAACGAAGGCGCGCGCGAGCCGGCGCTCCTGGGGCGCCTCCAGGCGGGCGAATCCATTGCGCTGGTATCGGATGCGGGCACCCCGGTGATTTCCGATCCCGGCCGATCTCTGGTGTCGTCGGCGCACGAGCTGGGCATCCGGGTGGAGCCGATTCCGGGGCCCTCCGCCGCTGTCGCGGCCCTGTCCGCCTCCGGCCTGCCGGCCGATGAGTTCACGTTTCTCGGGTTTCCCCCTGCTAGGGGAAAAGCCAGAAAAACCTGGCTCGAGAAGGCTGCCGCGGAGACTCGAACGATAATCGTCTACGAAGCGCCGCACCGCATCCGCCGCACGCTGACCGACCTGCTTGATAAACTGGGGGATCGAACGCTTGCCATCGGTCGGGAGCTCACCAAGTCACACGAGGAATTGGTTGTAAGACCTATTTCTGCTCAGATTGCAGCGCTGCGAGAGCCTCGCGGCGAATACACGCTCGTGATTCAGCCGGCCGATCCGGAAATAATTGGTCGTACGGCCTACTCTAATGACCTGCTGGTGAGCGAATTCTCGCAACTGCTGCAATCCGGCGCGACTCCCCGAGCGGCGATCAAGGAGCTGGCCCAGAGGTATGCGCTGGCGTCGAGAAATGTCTACGCAATCGTGCATCGCACCGGTTCCGAGCCGTGCGGTTGAGCCCGGTCATTTTCGTGCCTCTTGACCCCCCCGACCTCGTTTGCTACTGTCTCAGCCTGAAGTGAGCCCCGGCAAAAGCCCAACCAACCAGCGTCGGCCCGCCACCCGTTCAGCCGGCAAAGCTGCGAAGCCGGCCAAACGAGCGGCCCCCAGCCGTTCCACCGCACCTGCGCGTGCGGCTGCCAAGGCAGGCGCGAAGAAGGGCTCCCCCAAGGGAACGCGGAAGGGCCGCGCGGTGCTCTCCGTCAAGGCGCCGCCAAAGACCGCCGCGAAGACGCGCGCGAAACAGGCCCGCACGCCGGCCGCAGCGACCGCTGTCCGACCAGCCGTGGCCCCTCCCCCGCCGCCCGCCCCGGTTCCACCCGCTGCCCCGAAGAAACCGAGTTTCTACGAGGCGATCGCCATTTACGAGAGCGGTGTGCGAGGCCTGCAGCGGCACGATTACGCCGCCGCCGCCGAGTCGTTCCGACAGGTCCTCCAGAACTATCCCGAGGAGCGCGAGCTCATAGAACGCGCCCGGCTCTACCTTCGCGTCTGCGAACGCGAAACCGCCCAGCGGCCGGCGGGCCCCCAGACCACCACCGAGCGGGTGTATGCGGCCACCATGTCGCTGAGCGCGGGCGACTCCGATGCGGCGCTCGGGCACGTCCAGCGGGCGCTGGACCAGGAGCCGGCCAGCCACCAGGCGCACTACATGATGGCGGTGATCAGATTCGACGCGGTCGGAGCTCGTCAAGGCGACGGAGCACCTCCGCCGCGCCATCGAGCTGAATCCTGAAAGCCGTGCGGTTGCCAGGCAGGACGCCGATCTCGAGCGGCTGCGCCAGGCCCCGGCGATCAAGGCCCTGCTCGACGAAAGCCTCCCCCCTGCGGACGCCCGGAGCCGTCCGCGCACCCGGCGCGACGGGAAATCCCCTACATAGCGGCCGTCAGGCTTACACTGGATCCAGCCTGATGGCCGAACTGCACATCGTCCTTCTGGCGGCCGGGAAAGGTACGCGGATGAAGTCCGCGCGGCCCAAGGTGCTGCACCCCGCCTGCGGCCTGCCCCTCATCGAGCACGTCCTGCGCGCGGCCGACCCCCTCAACCCTGGCACGACGGTCGTCGTCCTGGGGCATGAGGCGGACATGGTGAAGGCCGGCCTGTCGGGCCGGCAGGCGCTGTCGCTGGTCGTGCAGGAGCCACAGCTCGGGACCGGGCACGCCCTGCTGCAGGCCGAGGCGCCGCTTGCCGGGCGGCGGGGCACCGTGATCGTGCTCTCCGGGGACGTCCCGCTGCTGAGGGCGGATACCCTGCAGCGGTTGGCCGGGACCCATGCAGGCAGCGGCGCTGCCGCGACGGTCCTCACAGCCACCGTGGACGATCCTGCCGGCTACGGGCGGATCGTCCGTGAGAACGGCGAGATCAGCAGGATCGTCGAGCATCGGGACGCCACCCAGGCGGAACGCGAGATCCGGGAGATCAACAGCAGCATCTACGCCTTCGCTCTCGAGCCGCTGTTCGATGCGCTGCGCACAATCGGGTCGGAGAACGCCCAGGGCGAGTTCTACCTGCCGGACCTCGTGCGGATTTATCGCCGGCGCGGACTCGGGGTCGGAACGGTGATGCTGGACGACCCTACGGAGATCCTGGGCGTCAACAGCCGGCGGGACCTGTCGGTCGTCTCGGCGCACCTGCGCGACAGGAAGAATGGCGCGCTGATGGACGCCGGCGTCACCATCGTGGACCCGGCCACGACGTGGGTGGAGCCGGACGTCACGATTGGCGCCGACACCGTGCTGCATCCCGGCGTCTACCTGCAGGGGTGCACGCGCATCGGCGCACGCTGCGAGCTCCAGTCGAACGTCCGCATCGTCGACGGCACGCTGGCCGACGACGTGTTCGTGAACAGCTTCTCGGTGATCAACGAGTCGCATGTCGGAGCCGGGGCGCGGATCGGCCCGTTCGCGCACCTCCGGCCGCAGTCCGACGTGGGGGAACACGCGCACGTCGGCAACTTCGTGGAGCTGAAGAAGACCTCGCTCGGGCGGGGCTCCAAGGCCAATCACCTGGCGTACCTCGGCGACGCGGCGATTGGCGAGGGGGTCAACGTCGGGGCCGGCACCATCACGTGCAACTACGACGGCGTCACCAAGAACCAGACTGTCATCGAGGATGGCGCCTTCATCGGCAGCGACAGCCAGTTGATCGCACCGGTCCGCGTCGGCAAGGGAGCGTACGTGGCGGCGGGATCCTCGATCACCATGGACGTGCCTGCCGACGCGCTTGCGATCGCGCGCGGCACCCAGGTCAACAAGGAAGGGTGGGTGGCCCGCCGCAAGGCCCGGCGGTGAACGCCGGCGCCGCCGATTGAGACACACACGACGCCCGGCCGCCCGGCTGAGCCCCCCATGGTCGACGAGCGGCTTCCGAGTGACTTCGATCGACTCCCCGACTTCGACCCTCGACTGACTCTCGACTGGCTCTCGACTCCCGACAGACGCTCCCCGACTGACAAGGATCACCTGATCATGTGCGGCATCATCGGATACATCGGACCCCGGCAGGTCCTGCCGATCCTGATAGACGGCCTTCGGCGGCTCGAGTACCGGGGCTACGACTCGGCGGGCGTTGCCGTCGTGCGCGGCGGCGCGATCGAGATGCGGCGGAGCGCCGGCAAGCTGTCGAAGCTCGAGGACGTGATCGCGGCGTACCCGCTCGAGGGAGACTACGGCATCGGCCACACGCGCTGGGCGACGCACGGGCGCCCGACCGAGGAGAACGCCCATCCGCATCGCGACTGCACCGGCCGCATCGTGGTGGTCCACAACGGGATCATCGAGAACTACCTCGACCTGAAGCGGCAGCTGCAGAAGGAAGGTCACACCTTCGTCACCGAAACGGACACCGAGATCGTCGCGCATCTCGTCGAGCGTGAGATGCAGGACGACGGCCTCGAGAATGCGGTGCGGCGGGCGCTGCTCCATCTGCGCGGGCTGTTTGCGCTCGTGCTCATCTGTGCCGACGATCCGGACAAGATCGTGACGGTCCGAAACGGGCCGCCGCTGGTCGTCGGGCTCGGCGACGGCGAGTTCTTCGTCGCGTCGGACGTCCCCGCCATCCTGAGCCACACGCGCGACGTCGTGTTCCTCGGCGATGAAGAGATGGCGGTGATCACGCCGTCGGGCGTCGTGTTCACGGACTACGCGGGGCGCGACGTGTCCAGGAAGAGCACGAGGGTCGCGTGGGATCCGATCATGGCCGAGAAGGCCGGATACAAGCACTTCATGCTCAAGGAGATCTTCGAGCAGCCGTGGGCCGCGCGGGAAACGGTCCTCGGCCGCGTGTCGGTCGAAACCGGCCTGGTCTTCCTGCGGGAGATCGAGATCCCCGATCAGGCGCTGCGCGACATCGAGCGGATCGTGATCCTTGCCTGCGGAACGTCGTGGCATTCGGCGCTGGTCGCGAAGTACCTGATCGAGTCGATCGCCCGCGTCCCGGTCGAAGTGGATTACGGGTCGGAGTACCGCTATCGCCAGCCGATCGTCTCGAAGAACACGCTGGCGGTGGTGATCACGCAGTCCGGCGAGACGGCCGACACGCTGGCGGCCCTGCGCGAAGCGAGGACGCGGGGGGCCCGCAGCATCGCCATCTGCAACGTGGTGGGCAGCATGGCGACGCGCGAGACAGAAGGGACCGTGTACACCCACGCCGGGCCGGAAATCGGCGTCGCGTCCACCAAGGCCTTCACCTCGCAGCTGGTGGCCCTGCACCTGCTGGCTGTCTACCTCGGACAGATCCGCGGCACCCTTTCGCCCGACGCCGCGCGGCCGCACATCGAGGCGCTGACACAGCTGCCGCTCCTGCTGGAGCAGACGCTCAAGTGCGAACCGGCAACCGAGGAAATCGCCAGGCGCTTCTATCATCGCAGCGACTTCCTCTATCTCGGCCGCGGGATCAACTATCCGATCGCGCTCGAGGGGGCGCTCAAGCTGAAGGAGATCTCCTACATTCACGCGGAGGGATACCCGGCAGGGGAGATGAAACACGGACCGATTGCGCTCATCGACGAGCAGATGCCGGTCGTGGCCATCGCGCCGCACGATCACGTCTTCGAGAAGATGATCGGCAACGTGCAGGAGGTCAAGGCGCGTGGAGCATCGGTCGTGGCGCTCACCACGCCCGGCGGCAGCTCGCTGCTGGAGGTGCTGGACCCGGCCGAGGATTTCCTGATCACTGTCCCGGACTCGCACCCGCTGCTGACGCCCGTGCTGATGGTCGTGCCGCTCCAGCTGCTCGCCTATCACGTCGCTGTGCGGCGCGGCTGTGACGTCGATCAGCCAAGGAACCTCGCGAAGAGCGTCACGGTGGAGTAGGGAGGACCGGGGGGACGGGGCTCGGCGGTCGGGGCTCGGGGCTTCCGGACGTTCGGGTGTCGGCGGTCGGGTACGAAACTCAGCGCGCGTAAACCAAGTCGCAGGACCCCGGCGTTCGGCGCAAAGCGGATCCCGAATCCCGGACCACGGATCCCGGCGCCCGTGCGCCTGCCCTACACCCCGTGCCCGTAGCCTGTTTCTGCAGGAGTGCTGGCGAAATCGGGCGACGAGTGCACCGGGACGGCGTGCGGCGCACCGGAGCGTACGCGCTGGATGATGGCGGCGAGGTCGTTGTCGCTGACGACCTTCTCGCGGTCGGCGAGCTCGATCACCGCCTTGTAGACGCGGTCCAATTCGGTGCGGTCGACGCTGGTGCCGAGCTGCTCGCAGCGGCGCTGCACGGCGTGCCGGCCCGAGTGCTTGCCGAGCACCAGCGTGGCCTGCGGCACCCCGACTTCTTCCGGCCGCATGATCTCGTAGGTGCGCCGATCCTTGAGCATGCCGTCCTGGTGGATGCCGGCTTCGTGCGCGAAGGCGTTGCGGCCGACGATGGCCTTGTTGGACTGGACGCTCTCGCCGGTCAGCGCCGTGAGCAGCTGGCTGGACGGGTAGATCTCGTGAGTCTCGATGCGGGTCTCGAAGGGGAGCAGGTCGCCGCGCACGCGCGTCGCCATCACGATCTCCTCGAGCGACGCGTTGCCGGCCCGCTCGCCGACGCCGTTGATCGTGCACTCGACCTGGGTCGCGCCGGCGGAGACTGCGGCCAGCGTGTTGGCGACCGCCAGCCCGAGGTCGTCGTGACAATGGGTACTGAAGGCGGCGTGCCCGGCGTTCGAGACGCGCTCCAGGATGGCCCGGAAGAACGTGCCGATCTCGTCGGGCGTCGAATACCCGACAGTGTCCGGCAGGTTCACTGTCGTACAGCCGGCGGAGATCACCTCCTCGACCACCTTGCAGAGGAACGCCGGGTCGCTGCGCGTGGCATCTTCAGCCGAGAACTGGACATCGTCGGTGTAGCGCCGGGCGCGGTGGACGGCCGCGACGGCGGCGTCCAGGCAGGCGTCGCGCGAGATGCGCAGCTTTCGCTCGAGGTGCAGGTCGGAGGTCGCGATGAAGACGTGGATGCGGCGGCGCTCCGCGGGTTCGAGCGCCCAGCCGGCGCGATCGATGTCGGCCGGGATGCAACGCGCGAGACCGGCGATCACCGGCCCGCGCACGTGGGTGGCCACCAGCCTGACCGACTCCGCATCCGCCTCCGACGCAATGGGGAAGCCGGCCTCGATCACGTCCACGCCCAGCAGCGCGAGCTGGCGCGCCATCGTCAGCTTCTCGTCGGTGCGCAGCGAGAAGCCCGGCGCCTGCTCGCCGTCGCGAAGCGTCGTGTCGAAGATCGTGAGCCGTTGCTTGGACATGGAGCCCCCCAGAACCTTGTAGCGTGCCGGCCTGCCCGGCGTCCAATTTATAGTTCTATGGTTATGATAATCTGATTTTATGGATGTCCGGTTTCGCGGAGGCGCCCACTGCAGCTCCAGGATCTCAGCACCTTCCTGACCGTCGCCGCCGAACGGAGCTTCTCGTCGGCCGCGAAGAAGCTCCACCGGACCCAGCCGGCGGTCAGCCAGGGCATCCGGCGGCTCGAGGAGGAGCTGGGCGAACGGCTGTTCGATCGCACGTCGCGGACGGGCACCCTCACGGAGGCGGGCCGGCTCGTCCAGGACTACGCGTTGCGCCTGATGCGGCTCGCCTCGGACGCCGAGCAGGCGGTGCGCGAGCTCCAGCAGGTCCGCCGCGGGCGGGTGGTGATTGGCGCCAACGAGGCGGCTGTCCACACCCTGCTGCCGTTCATCGAGCGATTCGCCCGCGAGCATCCGCAGGCCCTCGTCGAAGTGCGGCGGGTGGCGTCGCGGCAGATGGCGTCGGAGCTCCTCAACCGCACCCTCGACTGCGGGGTGCTGACGTTCCAGCCTCCCGACAAGGGGCTGCAGTCGATCGCGCTCGGCCGCGACGAGCTGGTGCTGCTGACCCATCCCGCGCACCCGCTCGCCTCCCGCCGCCGGGTCTCCCTCGAGGAGGTCGGACGGCAGACCGTGATCGCGCACAACGATCCGTCCCCGGCGCGCGACCGTGTCCTGCGCTTGTACGAGCGCCGGCACGCCCCCATCAACATCCAGATTGCCCTCCCCAGCCTCGACGGCATCAAGCGCGCGGTGGAGTCCGGGCTGGGGGTGGCCGTGCTGCCGCGCCGCTGCGCGCTCGCGGAAATCGCGCGCGGTCAGCTCGCTGTCGTCAACGTGCCCGGGCTGGGGTCGGCGCGGCAGGTCCGCCTGGTCTTCCGCCGGAGCGGCGAGCTCTCGCGCGCTGCCGACGCTTTTCTGGAGATGGTCAAGTCAGCCGCTCCTGGCGGATCGTAATGGCAAATCGCAACTGGCCGCCAGGAGACTCGGATGTCCTGCCCTGTGCCATTTCCCGTTTGCCAGCCAGGCAGTCGCGCGCGGTCAGGCCCCTGCCTGGCGGCCCCAGCCCGCTACATACGGCAGCCGCCCCGCGACCGCTTCCACCTCCTCGAAACGGTCGAGCAGCATGCCGGTCGCGTCCCATGTCCCTTCCAGGAACGACCCGCGGGCCGTCGGCGGAAGCGTGACGGTGGCGGTCACGCCCGCTGCCGAGATCGTTTCCGCGGCTATGTCCAGCGACAGCACGGTGGCGGGTGCGCCCTCGACGAGCGTCATCAGCCGCTCCACGTCCCCGGGCGATGCCGTCAGGCAGGGCAGGCCGAGCGCCACGGAGTTGCCGAAGAAGATCTCCGAGAACGACTCGCCGACAACGGCCTGAATGCCCCACCGGCGGATCGCCTGCGGCGCGTGCTCGCGCGACGACCCGCATCCGAAGTTGGAGTTCACCAGCAGGATCGCGCTCCCCGAGTACGCCACGTTCGACATCGGATGGCTGCCCGGCGCCTCCGCGTCGGCCTGTATCCGATCGTCCTCGAACAGGTGGCTCTCCAGTCCTTCGAAGGAGACCGACCGCAGGAACCGTGCAGGAATGATGCGATCGGTGTCGATGCTGACGCCGCGCAGCGGCAGCGCGGTCCCGCTGATCTCGCGGATCTTCTCAATGGCCATGGCGGGCACTCTCCCTCACGTCCACGACTTCGCCTGCGACGGCGGCCGCCGCGACCATCGCCGGGCTCATCAGCAGCGTGCGGCCGGTCGGACTCCCCTGCCGGCCCTTGAAGTTGCGGTTCGACGAGGAGGCGCAGATCTCGCGCCCTTCCAGCCGATCCTGGTTCATCGCGAGGCACATCGAACAGCCGGCGCCGCGCCAGTCGAATCCGGCGTCCATGAACACGCGATCCAGCCCTTCCCGCTCCGCCGCCAGGCGGACCGACTGGGATCCCGGCACGGCCAGCGCCTTGACGTGCCGCGCCACGTGCCGGCCTTCCACCATCTTCGCCGCCTCGCGCAGGTCGGAGAGCCGCGCGTTGGTGCAGGACCCCACGAACGCCACGTCGATCCGGGTCCCCTTGATCGGCTCGCCGCCACGCAGGGACATGAACTCCAGCGCCTCGGAGATGGCGAACCGCTCGGACGCAGGAACGTCCGCCGGCCGGGGCAGCGCCTCGTCCACGTAGACCGACTGCCCCGGGTTGATCCCCCACGTGACGGTCGGACGAATCGCCGCCGCGTCGATCGTCACCTCGTCGTCGAAGCTCGCGCCGGCATCGGAGGCCATGCTGCGCCACCACTCCACCGCGCTGTCGAAACCGCTTGCCCCGGGCGCGAACCGCCGGCCGCGCAGGTAATCGAAGGTGGTCTCGTCCGGATTCACGTAGCCCGCCCGCGCGCCTCCTTCGATCGACATGTTGCAGATCGTCATCCGCTCGTCCATCGTCATCCGCTCGATGGTGTCGCCGGCGTACTCGTAGGCGTAGCCGACGCCACCCTGGACGCCCAGCCGCCGGATGATCTGGAGGATGACATCCTTGGCATAGACCCCGGCCGGCAGCTGTCCGGTGACCAGGATGCGCCGTACCCTGAGCGGCTCCATCGCCAGGCACTGCGAGGCCAGCACGTCGCGCACCTGCGACGTGCCTATGCCGAAGGCGATTGCGCCGAACGCGCCGTGGGTCGAGGTGTGGCTGTCGCCGCAGACGATCGTCATGCCGGGCTGCGTCAGGCCGAGCTCCGGGCCGATGACGTGCACGATGCCCTGCGCGCCGCTCTCGAGGTCGAAGAAGCGCACGCCCGCCTCGCGCACGTTGCGCTCGAGCGCGGCGAGCATGTCCTCCGCCATGACGTCGAAGAACGGCCGCCGCTGGTCCTTGGTCGGCACGATGTGATCGACCGTCGCGATGGTGCGGTCGGGGAACCTGACCTTCCACCCGCGCGCGCGCATCATGTCGAACGCCTGCGGGCTGGTGACCTCGTGAATCAGGTGCAGGCCGACGAACAGCTGCGTCTGCCCGTTCGGCAGCCTGCGCACCGTGTGCAGGTCCCAGACCTTCTGAAGAAGCGTAGAGGGCATGGGGGATGGTACTACGGGGGTCGGTGCTGGGGGAATCCGCGGGATTCCGGGATCCGGGGGCCCGAACTTGCTAATGCTCAGACGCCCTCTGCAAACCACTGTCTACGGGCGCCCTCTTTTCAACAAACGCGTACTGAGCGGATTTTTTCCTGAACGTTTCTGCGATGGGAAAAGGCATCCTCACGTTCCGAGACCTCGATGCAATGGCGAGCCCGCCGATCCCGGATTGCTGAACTCTGCACCCGAGTGTTTCCGAACCACGGACCACGGATCCCCCGGTCCCGGATCCCCGATCCCGATATACTTGCACCTCTTCCCCCATGCACTTCACCGACAAGCTGAACCCCGAACAACGAGAAGCGGCGCTGCATCTGGACGGGCCGTTGCTCATTCTCGCCGGCGCGGGTTCCGGAAAGACGCGCGTCATCACCTACCGCATCGCGCACCTCATCGGCGACGGCCACGCCGAGCCCGATCAGGTGCTCGCCGTGACGTTCACCAACAAGGCGGCGCAGGAGATGCGCGACCGGGTCGCGGCGCTGATCGGCGACGCGGCGAACGGGGTCTGGCTGTCCACGTTCCACGCGCTCTGCGCGCGGCTGCTCCGCCGCGAGGCGCCGAAGATCGGCCTGTCGCGTGATTTTGTCATCTACGATTCGTCCGACCAGGTCGCGGTCGTCAAGCAGGCGCTGCGCGAGCTGAACATCGCCTCCGAGCTGGTGCCGCCGCGCGCCGCGCTGGCCAGGATCAGCCAGGCGAAGAACCGCATGGAGGGGCCCGACTCGCTGCGCGGGCACTGGAACTTCAGGGACGAGCAGATTGCCAAGGTCTTCGAGCGCTACGTCGTCGCGCTCCAGCGACAGCAACGCGCTCGACTTCGACGACCTGCTGCTGAAGACGGTGGAGCTCTTCGAGACCTCCGAGCCAACCCGCAGTTTCTACTCCCACAAGTTCAAGCACGTGATGGTGGACGAGTACCAGGACACCAACCGGCCGCAGTACCTGCTGATCCGGCGCCTCGCCGAAGCCCACCGGAACCTGGCCGTCGTCGGCGACCCGGACCAGTCGATCTACAAGTGGCGCGGCGCCGACCTTCGCAACATCCTCGACTTCGAGCAGGACTTCGGCGAGGCCCGGATCGTCACGCCTGGAGCAGAACTACCGCTCGACGCAGATCATCCTGGACGCCGCGTCGGCGGTGATCAGACGCAACCGCAACCGCAAGGAGAAGCGGTTGTGGACCGACCGCAAGGGCGGCGCGCGGATCCGCTACTTCCGCGGCAACGACGAGCTCGAAGAAGCGGATTTCATCGTCCGCACGGTGAAGCAGGCGCGGTCCGAAGACGTCGACGCCACGGTCGCCGTGCTCTACCGCACCAACTCGCAGTCGCGCGCGATCGAAGACTCGCTGATGCGGGAGGGCGTGGCCTACAAGATCATCGGCGGCGTCCGGTTCTACGAGCGGAAGGAAATCAAGGACGCCCTCGCCTACATGAAGCTCGTGATCAACCCGCACGACGACGTCAGCCTGCGGCGGGTGATCAACGTTCCGGCGCGGGGTATCGGGAAGGGCGTGCTCGACTCGGTCCAGGCGGTCGACCCCGACGTCCTCTTCGCCAACGCGCCGCCGCTGCTGGCCGCGGGGCTCCAGGAGGTCTCCTCGGCGCGGTCGCTCTGGGCGAAGCTGGTGTACGTGTCGGACGAGGGCCGGCTCACGCCGCGTGCCGTCGGGGGCGCTGCGTTCGTTCCGCGAGATGCTGGCATCCCTGGCGCAGGCCGCCCGCGAGGACCCGGTGTCCATCACGATCGGCAAGATCCTCGACCAGACCGGCTATCTGAAGGATTTGCGCGACGAGAACACCGAAGAGGCGAACGAGCGCATCGAGAACCTGATGGAGCTGGTCTCGGCGGCAAGGGAGTACGAGACGCGCGACGCCGAGGCCTCGCTGGGCGGCTTCGTCGACAGGCTCTCCCTGCTGTCGGAGGTCGACGAGGAGTCCGGCACGCGGGAAGCGCGCGTCTGGCTGATGACGCTGCACGCCGCGAAGGGGCTCGAGTTTCCGACGGTGATCATGGCGGGTCTCGAAGAGGGCCTGTTTCCTCATTCGCGATCCGCCGAGAACGAGGAAGAGCTCGAGGAAGAACGGCGACTGTGCTACGTCGGGCTCACGCGCGCCCAGTCGCACCTGGTGCTGACGGGCGCCGCAAGGCGCAGGGTGTTCGGAGAGTACCAGTCCACCGAGCCGTCGCGGTTCCTCGATGAGATCCCGGCGGAGCTCGTCGAGCGGATTGCGCCGGCGTACGCGTCAGCCCATCAGGGCGGCGTTCAGCCACAGCCACTACGAGTTCAGAACCAACCCCTACGGCACGCAAGGGCGGCGGCCGGACCCGCGAAGCCGAGCCGGCGTATGCCTACGAGTCCGAGAACCAGGCGGCCGCCGACGTGCGCGCCGGCATGCGCGTGAGGCACCCGCAGTTCGGGGTGGGCAGCGTCATCGCCGTCGAAGAGCAGAACGACGACTTCAAGGTGACGGTCCGGTTCAACAGCGTCGGGGTCAAGAAGCTGCTCGCGAAATACGCCAGGCTCGAGCCGGCGTAGTGGAACGGGTCGGGGCTCGGCGCTCGGGCTCGGGGCCCGGCGCTCGCCCGCTCGGGTCTCGACGGTCGGGCTTGGCGCTCGGGTCGGTAACCAGAGTCGCGCGGATTCCGAACGCCGACTGCGAAGCCCCTACTCCTCCCCCTCCGGCTCACCGGTCTGGGTCTCCGGTTCGGGCGGGGCGCCAGTGTCGCCGTTAGCGGCTTCCTCGACTTCTCTCTCGGCCAGACGGGCCACCGACACGACCTGGTCGCCCTCCTCCATCCCGATCAGCCGCACACCCTGCGTGGCCCTGCCGATCGAGCGGATGCCGCTGGTGACCATCCGCAGAATCTTGCCCTGCTGGCTGATCAGCATCAGCTCGTCGTCGCCATGCACGTAGGCGATGCCGACCACCTTGCCGTTGCGGTCGCTGGTCTGGATGTTGATGATCCCGACGCCGCCGCGCGACTGCAGCCGGTACTCGTCGAGCGTCGGTGCGCTTGCCGTAGCCCGCTCTGCGTCACGGTCAGCATCGCGCCCCCCTCGCGCACGACTTCCATCGCCACGACCTCGTCGCCTTCGCGCAGCGTGATGCCGCGTACGCCGTAGGCATTCCGGCCCATCGAGCGGACGTCGGTCTCCTCGAAGCGGATGGCCATGCCGTCGCGCGTGCCGAGGAAGATCTGCTCCTTGCCGTCCGAGAGCTCCACCGCGATGACCGCGTCCCCTTCCTCGACGCCCATGGCGATGATGCCGCCTGCCGCGCGGGTTGCTGAACGCGGACAGATCGGTCTTCTTGATGACCCCCTTGCAGGTGCCCATCACGATGAACTGCTGGCCTTCCTCGGCCGGCCATTCCCTGACCGTGAGCAGCGCGGCGATCTTCTCGCCCTCCTCCATCGACACCAGGTTGGCGATCGCCTTGCCCTTGCCGCCCGGCCCGACGTCGGGAATCTCGTAGACCTTCAGCCAGTAGGCGCGGCCGCGGTCGGAGAAAATCATGATGTAGGCGTGCGTCGAGGCGATGAAGAGGTGGCGTGACGAAATCCTCTTCGCGCGTCCGCATCCCGATGCGCCCCTTGCCGCCGCGCCGCTGCATCCGATAGGTGGTGATCGGCGTCCGCTTGATGTAGCCGGTGCCGGTGACGGTGATCGCCATGTCCTCGTCGACGATCAGATCCTCGATCCGGAACTCGCCGCTCTCGTCGATGATCACGGTGCGGCGGTCGTCGCCGAACCGCTCGCGGATCGCCTTGAGCTCGTCGACCACCACCTTCATCAGCAGCTCGTCGTTCCCGAGGATGGCGCGCAGCCGCTCGATGGTCTTCTGCAGCTCGGCCAGCTCGTCGAGGATCTTCTGGCGCTCCAGGCCGGTGAGCCGCTGCAGCTGCATGTCGAGGATGGCCTGCGACTGGATCTGCGGTCAGGCAGAACTGCGTCATCAGCCCTTCGCGCGCCTCCGCCGGGTTCCTCGACGCGCGAATCAGGCGGATCACCTCGTCGAGGTGATCGAGGGCGATCTTCAGGCCCTCGAGGATGTGGGCGCGCGCCTCCGCCTTGCGCAGCTCGAACTCGGTGCGGCGCCGGACCACCTCGCGCCGGAACTCGATGAAGTGCTCGATGATGTCGAGCAGCGGCAGCACCTTCGGCCGGCCGCCGACGATCGCCAGCATGATGATGCCGAACGTGGTCTGCAGCTGGGTGTGCTTGTAGAGGTTGTTGAGCACCACCTCGGCCACCTCGCCGCGGCGCAGCTCGATGACGATCCGCATGCCGTCGCGGTCCGACTCGTCCCGCAGATCGGAGATGCCCTCGATCGACCTTCTCGCGCACCAGCTCGGCAATCTTCTCGACCAGCCGCGCCTTGTTCACCTGATAGGGGATCTCGGTGACGATGATCGCGATGCGGTCGCCCTTCTTGTTCTCCTCGGTCGCGGCCAGGGCGCGCAAGGTGATCGAGCCGCGCCCGGTCTTGTAGGCGTTGAAGATCCCTTCGCGCCCGACGATGAAGCCGCCGGAGGGGAAGTCGGGCCCGGGGATGGTCTTGAGGAGCGCGCGCAAGCGCGCGTCCCGGGTGTCGGACTGCGGTGCTCGATCACCGCGATCAGCCCGTCGATGACCTCGCGCAGGTTGTGCGGCGGGATGTTCGTCGCCATGCCCACCGCGATCCCGGACGACCCGTTCACCAGCAGGTTCGGATAGGCCGCCGGCAGGACGGTGGGCTCTTCGGTGGTCTCGTCGTAGTTCGGGAACGAAGTCGACCGTCTCCTTGTCGAGATCCGCCATCAGCGCTTCGGCGATCGCCTCCGGGCGCGCCTCCGTGTAGCGCATCGCCGCCGGCGGGTCGCCGTCGATCGAGCCGAAGTTCCCCTGGCCGTCGACCAGGGGATAGCGCATGTTGAAGTCCTGCGCCATCCGGACCAGCGTGTCGTAGATCGAGGCGTCGCCGTGCGGGTGATAGTTGCCCATCACCTCGCCGACGATCTTGGCGCACTTGCGGTAGCCGCGGTTCGAGGCCAGCCCCATCGCCCGCATGCCGTAGAGCACGCGCCGGTGCGCCGGCTTCAACCCGTCGCGCACGTCCGGCAGCGCTCGCCCGATGATCACGCTCATGGCGTAATCCATGTACGAGCGCTTCATCTCGTCTTCGATGTTGACGGGGACTTTGTTGAGGGCGATGTCGGACATAGGGATGATGCTTGTCGGGGCTGATGCTCGTCGGGATCGGCGGTCCGGGTCCAGGTCCGGGAATCGTCTGAGGCGGTCGGCAATGGTCGCTGGAACCTGCGCCAGCTCGCTCGAGAAATTCGCGACCGGATCCCGGATCCCGGATCCCGTCTAGATATCCAGATTCTTGACGTCCAGCGCGTTGTCCTCGATGAACTTGCGGCGCGGCTCGACCTGGTCGCCCATCAGCGTCGTGAACATCAGGTCCGCCTGCGGGTGGTCCTCCGCCTTGACCTGCAGCAGCGTCCGCTTTGCCGGGTCCATCGTCGTTTCCCAGAGCGTGTCGGGGTTCATCTCGCCGAGCCCCTTGTAGCGGTTGATGTCGTAGCCCTTCTTGCCGGCGGCGATGAAGTACTCGACCAGCTCGTCGAGGTTCTTCGATCCGCACGCTCCGCGTCCTTGCGGCGCGCGGGTCCGACTCTCGGCATCGAGCTGGCGTCGGGGGTCTTCGCCTCCGCGGCGAGCCTGGTCGCCTCGTCGAGTGGCGCGCCGCCGATGGCGCTGCTCGTCGGCAGCGGCGCCCGCCTCTTCCTCGACCGCCTGCCTGGGCGGTGCCCTGCGTCCGGATCGATCATCGGGCCGCGGATGGCCCTTGACGTCCTGGTAGCTGTGCGCGAGGGCGCGGAACTCGCCGGTGGTGACGAAGTCGAGGTCGACGCGGTGATAGCGCGGGTAGCCGGTGCTGCGGTCCTCGATCACGAGGCTGTGCGCCTGGTGCTCCTCGTCCGGCTGCACGCTCACCGTGCGCAGCGGGCTGCTGAGCGCATCGGCCATCGCCCGCATCTCGTCGGCGTCCGCGAAGAACGCCTTGTCGCGGCCGTTGCGCTCCAGCAGCTCGAGCACCATGTCCCGCGTGGGCCCGCGCCGCTCGACGATCTGCAGGTATTTCTGGAACGTCATCAGCCGCTCGAGCCGCGCCTCGAGATCGGCGCCGGTGAACTGCGTGCCGTCGGCCAGCACCAGGATGCGCGACTCCGTCGCGCGCTCCGGATCAGCCACTTCTCCATGTCGCGCTCGTCGCGGATGAAGAACTCGCTCCGGCCGCGCTTGGCGCGGAAGAGCGGAGGCTGGGCGATGTAGATGTAGCCCGACTCGATCAACAGCCGCATCTGGCGATAGAAGAACGTCAGCAGCAGCGTGCGGATGTGCGATCCGTCGACGTCCGCGTCGGTCATGATGATGATGCGGTGGTACCGCAGCTTCGCGAGGTCGAAGTCCTCGACGCCGATGCCGCATCCGAGCGCCGCGATCATCGTCTTGATCTCGTCGCTGCCGAGCATCTTGTCGAACCGCGCCTTCTCGACGTTGAGGATCTTCCCCTTGATCGGCAGGATTGCCTGAAACCGCCGATCGCGCCCCTGCTTGGCCGACCCGCCGGCCGATTCACCCTCGACGATGTAGAGCTCGCTGAGCGCCGGATCGCGCTCCTGGCAGTCAGCCAGCTTGCCGGGCAGGCTGCTGCTGTCGAGCGCCCCCTTCCGGCGCACCAGATCCCGCGCCTTGCGCGCCGCTTCGCGCGCCCGGGCGGCATCCACCGCCTTGTTGATCACCCGCTTGGCGACGACCGGGTTCTCTTCGAGATACGCCCCGAGCTTGTCGTTGACGATTGCCTCGACGATGCCCTTGACCTCGGTGTTCCCGAGCTTCGTCTTGGTCTGCCCCTCGAACTGCGGCCTCGGAATCTTCACGCTGATGACGGCGATCAAGCCCTCGCGGATGTCGTCGCCGCTGATGTTCGCGTCCTTGAGATCCTTCGCCAGGTTGTTCTTGCCGGCGTAGAAGTTCACCGTGCGGGTCAGCGCCGAGCGGAAGCCGGAGAGGTGCGTGCCGCCTTCGTGGGTGTTGATGTTGTTGGCGAAGGTGTAGACCGTCTCGGCGTAGCTGTCGTTCCACTGGAGCGAGAGCTCGACGTCGATGCCGTCCTTCTCCCCGTGCATGTAGATCGGCTTGTCGTTGACCGCGGCCTTGTTCTGATTCAGGTATTCCACGAACGAGTTGATGCCACCCTCGTACAGGAAGTTGTGGCTCTTGCCGTCCCGCTCGTCGTCGATGGTGATCGTGACGCCGCCGTTGAGGAACGCCAGCTCGCGCAGCCGCTGGGCGAGCGTGTCGAAGCTGAACTCGGTCGTTTCGAAGATCTGATCGTCCGGCCTGAAGGTGATCTTCGTCCCGCGCTTCTTCGTCGTGCCGGTGACCTCGAGCTCCGCGATTGGGTGCCCGCGCTCGTACGACTGGGTGTAAACCTGCCCGTTGCGCCAGATCTCGAGCTCGAGCGCCGCCGACAGCGCGTTCACCACCGACACACCCACGCCGTGCAGCCCGCCCGACACCTTGTAGCTCTCGTTGTCGAACTTGCCGCCCGCGTGCAGGACCGTGAGCGCGACCTCCGCCGCCGAGCGGCCGCTGCTGTGCCGGTCGACGGGAATGCCGCGACCGTTGTCCACGACGGTGACGGAGTGGTCGATGTGGATGGTGACGTTGATCTGATCGCAGAAGCCGCCGAGCGCCTCGTCTATCGAGTTGTCGACGATCTCGTAGACAAGGTGGTGCAGCCCCGCCGCCCCGGTCGATCCGATGTACATCGCCGGACGCTTGCGGACCGCTTCGAGGCCCTCGAGCACCTTGATCTTGTCCGCGCCGTAGTCGTCCGATTCGGCGGATTGGCTGTTGGACGGGAACAGCGATCGGCTGCTCCCCGAGGGGCTCCAGGGCCTGCGCCGCGTGTCGTGCTCGGGTTCTAGTTCAGACATGTATTGTGCGTGTATCCGGCCATCGCGTCGAACGGGGGCGCGGCCTCGCGCTCCGTGGACCTTGCAGGTCGCGCGGGATGCGATCACACCGCGGCGTTCCTGCGTCCCCTCCCGTCAGACCCTCATGGGCATGATGACGTAGGTGTAGTCGTAGCCTTCGGCACCGATGGGCTTCATGACGGCCTGGCTCATGTCGTCCTTGAACTCCAGCGCAACGGAGTCGGTCTCCACGACACCGAGAAAGTCGAGCACGTACTGCGCGTTGAAGCAGATCGTGACCGGCGCGTCGGTATAGTCCACGATCAGGGTTTCGTTCGCCTCGCCGAATTCCGGGCTGCTCGAGGCAATCTCGACCTTGCCTGCATCCATCTGGAACTTCACCGCCCTGGAACGTTCGTTCGACAGCAATGCGACCCGGCGGACCGCGCTGGTCAGCCGGTCGCGATCGAACTCGACGCGCTTGTCGTTGGTCTTGGGGATGACGCGCTCGAACGCGGGAAACTGGCCGTCGATCATGCGGGAGATCAGCAATCGCCCGCCGATGTTGAAGAACAGGTGGTTCTCTCCGCGCTCGTAGATGATGTCGCCGTCCCCTTCGCCGAGCAGCCGGCCGAGCTCGAGCAGGGTCTTCCTGCGGCAGGATCACCCGCACCTCTTCGTCCGGCTGTGGGTTCGTCCCGGCGGCGGCCCTCGGGACCGAAACCAGCGCCAGCCGGTGACCGTCGGTGGCCACCAGGCTCATCGAATCGGACTTCAGGATGAACAGCGCGCCATTGAGGAAATACCGGGTGTCCTCCCCGGTGATCGCAAACTGCGTTTTGCCGACCATCTGCTTCAACACGTCGCGCGCGAGCGTCGCCGTGCCGTTGCCGGTCGCTTCCGGCAGGGTGGGGAAGTCGTCGCGCGGCAGCGTCTGCATGCGCGAGTTGAAGCGATCCGCGGCCACCTTGACGCCGTTTCTGTCCTCCTCGATCCGGATGTCGGTTTCCGGCAGCGCCTTGAGGATCTCGTAGAGCTTCTTCGCCGGCAGGGTGAGCGCGCCCGGCTTGGAAACCGACGCGTCGCACCGGCTCCGCAGCCCGACCTCGAGATCCGTCGCGAGGAGCCTTACTTCCCCGTCCGCAGCTTCGATGAGCACGTTGGCGAGGATGGGAATCGTGTTCTTGCGCTCGACGATTCCCTGGAACAGCTGCAGTTCGCGCAGCAGATCCGTCTTGCGGACGACCAATTCCATGTGGTGATGACCTCGCGCGGGAAGGCGCCACCGCGGCGCGCGGATCCCTTCACTGTTGAGGGAGATCTAGGGAACAAAGAAGTATAACAAGAAATAGGTGCTGTTGAAAACACAAAAACAGCTGATTAACCCTTGCCTGTCTTCAACTTAGCCTGTGGAAACCACAGCCGTACAGGTAGCCTGTTTCCGGCCACATTCTGGTGCACCCTGGGCACCCGGCCCGGGACGCACAGTTCCTCCGCAGCCTCCGCGCTGACGGGGGTGTGGAAAACCCTCCGGCAGGGCCGGAGTGCTAGTGGAATGTCTCCATGAAGCTGTTGATAAGGCTGTTGAAATTGGCGTCGCGCTGGCGGAGATCCTCGATCTTGCGGATGGAATGGATCACGGTCGAGTGATGTTTGCCGCCGAAGCTCCGACCGATCTCCGGGAGCGATGCGCTCGTCAGCCCCTTGCACAGGTACATCGCAATCTGCCGGGGCATCGCGATTGACTTGGAGTTGTTGCGGGACTTCAGGTCGGCCAGCTTCAACTGGTAGTAGTCGGCCACGAACTTCTGGATGATCTCGATGGTGACGGCCTTCTCGTCGTGCTGCAGGATGTTGCGGAGCACGTCCTGCGCGAGGCCGAGCGAGATTTCGCGGCCGGTGAGCGAGGCATACGCGATCAGCCGGATCAACGATCCCTCGAGCTCCCGGATGTTCGACTTGATTTTGCCGGCGATGTACATCGCGACGTTGTCGGGCAGCGGAATCCCGTCGCTGTCGGCTTTTCTCTTGAGAATCGCGATCTTCGTTTCCAGGTCCGGCGGCTGAATGTCGGCAATCAGCCCCCACTCGAACCGCGATCGGAGACGCTCCTCGAGCGACGTGATCTCGTGCGGCGGGCAGTCGCTGCTGATCACGATCTGCTTCTGTGAGTCGTACAACGCGTTGAACGTGTGGAAGAACTCGTTCTGGGTCCCCTCCTTGCCGGCGATGAACTGGATGTCGTCGACCAGCAGGACATCGACACTCCGGTACCGCTCCCGGAACTCGAGGATGCGGTCGAACCGCACGGCGTTGATCATCTCGTTCATGAAACGCTCGGACGAGATGTAGGTGAGCTGCATGTCGCGCAGGTGGTTCATCACGTAGTGGCCGATGGCGTGCATCAGGTGGGTCTTGCCCAGACCCACCCCACCGTAGATGAACAGCGGATTGTAGGAGCGCGACGGCGCCTCGGCCACGGCCCTCGACGCAGCATGGGCGAATTGGTTCGACGGCCCGACGATGAAGGTGTCGAAGGAGTAGCGGGGCGCCAGGGTTCCCGTGTCGGAGGCTTCATCGGCTCCCCCGGGCTCGGGAGCCGGGTCCCTCAACGGGAGCTCTTCAGCTGGGATGGCGTCGTCCGACAGGAACATGATCTCGCACCCCTGGCGGTGCACCTCCGAAAGGGCCTCGCTCATCACCGCCGAGTAGTGCTTGTTCAGCCACTCGCGGAACATGCGGTTCGGCACTCGGATGTCGAGACCGCTGCCCCGATCCGCGATGAACGACGTCGGCTTGAACCACGTGTAGTAACTGTGCCGGTTGACCTTGGTCTCTACCCGCGCGAGCACCTGGTCCCAGATGTTGCTGCCGCTCATCGTCTTCGAACGCCCGATATCAGTGGACTTTCGCCCTGGTGAGGCCGATGGTCATATATATCGCGTGGAGTGGAGTCAGTCTAAAAACTCGCGATTCAGCATCAGCATTCATGGTATTTTCCCCGCCCTTCGCGTAACCGGCCATCGAGGTGCTCGGCTGAGAGGCGAAAGCATTGGTTTTTCCACATTTTTTTCCACAGTTGTGGAAAACTTCGGGGGGAGCCCCTACGGGCCGCAGGGGACGCGACTTTAGCATAGCCCCGGAGCCGTGACAATCCGCGCTCCGCCGGTCCCGGCATTGACACTTCACCGGCTGCTCGCTACTATCGACGTTTGTCCGCCAATCGCTTCCGGCGACAGGGGAATTCGAGATCATGAAACGCACGTTCCAGCCCAATCGCCGTCGTCGGCGCCGCACTCACGGTTTCCTGGTGCGCATGAGCACGAAGAACGGCCGGCTGGTGCTGAAACGCCGGCGTGCGAAAGGGCGGAAGCGGCTGACGGTGTCGTCTCCAGCATAGCGACGGCGAGTTCCACGCATCCGGCAGGAGCCGGGCGACCGCCATGCAATCCCAGCGTTTCACCACATCCCGGCGCGTGCGCCGTCGCGCCGATTTCCAGCAGGCATTCGGGATCGGCAGCCGCTGGCATGGCCGCTTCGTCACGGTCGTCATCGCGCCGAACACCACACAGACGACGCGACTCGGGCTCGTGGCGAGCCGCAAGATCGGCAACGCAGTAACCAGGAATCGGGCTAAACGCTTGATGCGAGAACTGTTCCGCAGGCACGTGGCGGCCGGGTCGGGCCCCGCGCTCGACCTGGTGATGATGCCCAGGCGCGAGTTCTTCCAGGCCGATTTCGCGGCGCTCGAGCACGATTTCCGCTCCATCCTGCGCCGCAGCGCGACACGCTC
Source organism: uncultured Acidobacteriota bacterium (assembly GCA_963787175.1). Lineage (GTDB taxonomy): Bacteria > Acidobacteriota > Vicinamibacteria > Vicinamibacterales > 2-12-FULL-66-21 > CAVSUB01. The sequence continues at coordinate 211,563 of CAWBCA010000021.1, read as the reverse complement.
GGCTCGCGATGCCCGCTGAGATCGGGTCGCTGCCCCCGGCAGCGTTGTCGGTGCCGCAGCGGACGGTGCTCGCCTGCCTGACCGTCTACAAGGTCCTCCTGTCGCCGCTGTTTCCAGGCGCCTGCCGCTTCCTGCCGTCCTGTTCCCAATACGCGCGGGAGGCCGTAACCGCACACGGCACGGTCAAGGGTGCCTGGCTCGCGGCTCGGCGGCTGTCGCGCTGCCATCCGCTCGGATCCAGCGGCCTCGATCCAGTGCCTGGGACTGCACAGAAATCTCGTTCCCCCCGGGTCAACTGAATGGAAAAGCGCGTCCTCCTCGCGGTCGCCCTGTCGTTCGCGGTGCTGTACGGCTATCAGGTGCTGTTTCCGCCCCAGAAAGTGGTGCAGAACCCCGCGCCCTCCGTGTCCCCGCCGCCGGCAACCCGCTCTGACGCGGTCAAGACACCTCAGGCTGCCGAAGTGGACAGCCCCTCCACGCCGCAAGAGGCGCCTCTCGTCGGCGAAGGAGCCGAACGCGACATCGTCGTGGAGAACGAACTGGTGCGCGCTGTCTTCACGAACCGCGGCGCGGCCATCAAGAACTGGATCCTGAAGCGGTACAGCGATCAGAACGGCGTGCCGCTCGATCTCGTGCCCCAGGTCGTCCGCGGCGCGCCGCGGCCATTCTCGCTGCTGGCAGAGGATGGAAAGCTTTCGGCGACGCTCAACAACGCCATCTACCAGCCGAGCGCTGATGGGCTGACTGTCGGCACAGCGCCGGCGACGCTGTCGTTCGATTACAAGGATGCGTCCGGCCTGGCCGTGCGCAAGGAGTTCAGCTTCGATCCTGCATCACCCTACATGCTGGGGTTCTCAGTGACGGTGGCGCAGAACGGTGCGCCTGTGCACCCGATGATCCAGTGGGGCCCGGCGCTCGGGAAGGGCGTGGTGGAGGGAGGCGGCGTCGGGACGTACAGTCCACCGGCGCAACCCATTTTCTACCGCGACGGGTCGGTCACGCGCGTCAAGCCGTCCGACATCCAGGAGCGCCCGACGGAAGAAGGCGCGTTCGGTTTCGTGGGAGTGGACGACCACTACTTTCTGACCGCCGCGCTGCCCGGCAACGAACGTCAGCACGTCGAGTATCAGCCGGTCTCAGTGCCGGTGGAGGGCTCCACGACTGCGGCGAACTTCGTCTCGTGGTCGGTGCGATCCGCCGGGCAGGCGACGCCTCCGTCGCGCTACTTCATGGGCCCGAAAGACTTCGACGTCCTCGCGGGCGTGGATCGCAACCTCGTCCGGGCCATCGATTTCGGGATGTTCTCCTGGCTCGTGGTTCCCCTCCTCCGCGCGCTCAAGTGGGTCAACGGATACCTGGGCAACTACGGCTGGTCGATCATCGCCTTGACGGTGATCATCAACCTCGTCATGTTTCCGCTGCGACACAAGAGCGTGGTGTCGATGCGGAAGATGCAGGACCTGCAGCCCGAGGTGAAGGCTATCCAGGACCGCTACTCCAAGCTCAAGATGAGCGACCCCGGCCGCCAGAAGATGAACACCGAGCTGATGAACCTGTATCGCGAGCGCGGGGTCAATCCCGCGAGCGGCTGCGTTCCCATGCTGCTCACGCTTCCGGTCCTGTTTGCGTTCTACGCGATGCTGTCCGTGGCAATCGAGCTGCGCGGTGCGCCGTTCGTCGGCTGGATCCACGACCTGTCGGCGCACGACCCCCTCTACATCACGCCGATCCTGATGGGCATCACCATGTTCGTCCAGCAGTGGATGACGCCGACCACGGCGGACCCGGTCCAGCAGAAGATGATGATGTTCATGCCGCTGGTCTTCATGTCCATGTTCGTATGGGCGCCGAGCGGGCTGGTCCTCTACTGGACCGTCAGCAATCTGTGGGCGATTGGTCAGCAGGCGCTCACGAACCGGCTCATAGGGTCCCCGGCCAAGCCGGGACGTTCGGAGGCCGACCGGCGCCTGAAAAGCGCCGGCGGCGGTCGAACGGAGCAGGCGGCAAAGGAGCGGAAGTGATGGATCTGCACGCGCGCGTGCGGGAGTTCCTGCAGAAGACGCTGGGGGCGATGGGCGTGCCCCTGGACATCCACATCGCCGACGACACCGACAGCGTGCGGGTCGATCTCTCCGGGGACGGTGGCGAACAGTTGCTCCGGCGGCGCGGCGAGGCGCTCGATGCGCTGCAGCACCTGGTGAACACGACGTTCCGCCGGGAGTTGAAGGACGATCGCTCGTTCGTGGTCGATTGCCTCGACTACCGCAAGGGCAAGGACGCGGAGCTCAAACAGATGGCCCGCCACATGATGGAGCGTGCGAGGACGACAGGCACGCCGCAGGAGATGGGGCCGCTCAACCCGTACGCCAGGCGTCTCGTCCACATCACGGTTGCAGAGGATGCCAAGATGTCCTCCGAGAGCATCGGCGACGCGTTCCTCAAGACCGTAATCATTTCCCTGAGGACGTAGGTGGCTTTCCCTCGCGGGTCTGCCGCGCGCTGACCGCCGGTGTACAGCCCCGACGACACGATCGTCGCGGTAGCCACCCCCGCGGGCCGGGGCGGCCTCGGCGTCGTGAGGCTGAGCGGAACGGAGGCACACCGCATCGCGCTCGAGCTCACGGGGAGAGTGGCGCGCCTGGAGCCCCGGCACGCAACCTTCGCCCGGACGACCGCATCCGGGGCTGCCGACCAGGTCGTGCTCACTTACTTCCAGGCCCCTCACTCCTACACCGGCGACGACGTTGTCGAGATCAGCGCGCATGGGAGCCCGGTGCTGCTGCGCGCGATCGTGGGCGCGGCCATGGCCGCGGGGGGCGGCTCGCCGAGCCGGGCGAGTTCACCTTCCGGGCGTATTTGAGCGGCCGCATCGACCTGGTGCAGGCTGAGGCGGTTCGGGACCTGATCGACTCGGTGACGCCGCTTCAGGCGCGGGCGGCCTTCGACCAGCTCGAGGGAACGTTGACCGGGCGCATCAGGGAGATCGACGCCAGTCTGTTCGATCTCACGGCACGCCTGGAAGCCTCGCTGGACTTCCCGGAGGAGGGTTACCATTTCGTCGAGGAGGCGGAAGCGGCGCGCGAGCTGTCCGGCATCTCCGGCATGCTGTCGGGGCTGCTCGCCTCCGCCGGGCGTGGCCGGCTGATCCGCGAAGGCCTGCACGTGGCGATTGCCGGCCGCCCCAACGTGGGCAAATCGAGCCTGTTCAACCAGCTCGCCGGAGTCGGACGCGCCATCGTGGCGGAGGTTCCGGGTACCACGCGGGACCTGCTGACCGAGATCGTCGACGTCGACGGCGTTCCGATGACCATCGTCGACACCGCAGGGGTTCGAGGCGACGCACCAGACGGCGTGGAAGCGGAGGGGATTGCGCGTGCCGTCGCGGCGCGCGAGACCGCCGGGGTCACCATCCTGGTGCTCGATCGCTCGGTTCCTCTGGCCGAAGACGATGGAGCGCTGCTCGATGCCTCCGCGGCCCGAACGCGTGTCGTCGTCGCCAACAAGTCGGACCTCCCGGCGGCCTGGGACGCGGCCTCGATTGGGACTCATGTGATTGAGCTGTCGACGCGTACGGGAGCCGGGCTCGAGGAGCTGCGGAGCGCTCTGGTGGCGGCGACCGTGCGGGACCAGCCGTCACGCGATGCCCCGCCGATCACGAATCTCCGGCACGCGGAGCTCCTCGGTCGGGCCCGGGAAGCGGTTGAGCGCGCCCGGGTTGCCGCTGCCGCTGGCACCCCCGAGGAGTTCGTGCTTGCCGACCTGCACGAGGCGCGGAGCAGGCTCGAAGAGGTGACGGGTGCCCGCACGGCGGACGACGTGCTGCAGGCAATCTTCTCGAAATTCTGCATAGGAAAGTAGTCTGCACCGCAAATGAGTTTGCAGGTATTCGACGTGCTGGTCATCGGCGCGGGCCACGCCGGTGTCGAGGGGGCATGGGCCGCGGCGCGAATGGGCCGCACGGTGGGCATCTGCACACTCTCGCCTGGCACGATCGCGCACATGCCCTGCAATCCGGCAATCGGCGGTACCGCCAAGGGACACCTGGTCCGGGAGATCGACGCGCTGGGCGGGTTGATGGGGCGCGCCATCGATGCCACCGGCCTTCAGTTCACGCTCCTGAACCGCAGCCGGGGTCCGGCGGTGTGGTCTCCGAGGGCCCAGGCAGACAAGCGAAAGTACAGCGAATGGGTCGGACAGGCTCTCGAGGCGGAGCCCGGCATCCACTGGGTGTACGGCAAGGTCGAGCGCCTCGTGCTGCACTCAGGCAGGGTGACGGGGGTGCGACTCGCGGATGGATCCCTGCTTCACTGCCGTACGGCTGTCATCACGACCGGCACGTTCCTGAACGGCCTCGTCCATATCGGGCGCGAGCAGCGCCCGGCGGGTCGCGCGAACGAGCCGCCATCGCGCGAGCTTTCGGAGTCGCTGAAGGCCTGCGGTTTCAGGTGGGGGCGGTTGAAAACGGGCACTCCCCCGCGGCTCGATCGCCGCAGCATCGACCTCTCGGTCTTCGACAGGCAGGCTGGCGACGTCCCTCCCGTTCCCTTCTCGTTCGTCTCGGCCCCGATCGACCGCGAACAGATTGTCTGCTACCCGCTGCACACGACGCGGCGGGTCCACGACCTGGTACGGGCCCACATAGCGGAATCGCCGCTCTACAACGGCCAGATCACCGGGGTGGGTCCCCGTTACTGCCCGTCTCTTGAAGACAAGGTGATGCGCTTTCCGGACCGGGAGCGCCATCACCTCTTCCTGGAGCCGGAAGGGCTCGACGTGGATGAGCTGTATCTCAACGGCTACTCGATGAGCCTGCCGCACGACGTGCAACTGGAGCTGGTTCGTGCCCTGCCGGGGCTGGAAACGGCAGTAATGATGCGGCCGGGGTACGCCGTAGAGTACGACTTCATCCAGCCCACCGAGCTCGACGCCACCCTGCAGACCCACCGGGTGGGCGGGCTGTTTCTCGCGGGCCAGATCAACGGGACGTCGGGCTACGAGGAAGCGGCGGCACAGGGCATCGTCGCGGGGATCAACGCCGCCCGGCAGGTCATCGGCGCGGCCCCCGTGATCTTCGATCGTGACTCAGAGCTACATCGGCACGCTGGTAGACGATCTCACGACGAAGGGCTGCCTCGAGCCCTACCGAATGTTCACCTCGCGCGCTGAGCATCGTCTGCTGCTGCGCATCGACAACGCCGACCTTCGCCTCACGCCCGTCGGCCGGAACGCCGGCCTCGTCGACGACCAGCGATGGGAACGCTTCACAGCCCGCCGGGGCCGGTTCGAGCAGAATGCGAGGATCGTCAGGCAGGAAAGCGTCCTGATTCGCGGGCAGAAACTGCCGGCGGCGCGCGCGCTCAAGAATCCGGACGTCAGCCTTCAGGCGCTGCGGGCGGACGGGCAGCTCCCCGGGCTGGCGATCGCCGAGGACGACAGTACTATCGACGTGACCAGCCTCGAGACAGAGTTCAAGTACGAGGGGTATCTCAAGCAGCAGTACGCGGCAGCGGCGCGTCAGCGGAAACAGGGGGATCGGTCGATCCCGTCCAGTTTCATCTTCGACAGGCTGCCGGGTCTTTCGCGCGAGATGGTGCAGCGCCTGTCGGAGGTCCGGCCATCAACGCTGGGCCAGGCGCTGCGGATCCCCGGGGTCACTCCCGCGGCGGTGGCCGTGCTCGCGTCGCATATCGAGCGCCGCAGCCGCGATGAGCCTCCACAGGGCTGACGGGATTTTCTTGGACACACGCAGCCGGTTACTGGCGCGAGCCGCAGCGGCTGGCCTCGTGCTCCCCGCCGGTCTCGCCGAAACCCTGACCGTGTACTACGAGCTCCTCTCGCGGTGGAACCGCAGGATCAACCTGACGGCTCTCATCGATCCGGATGCGGCAATCGACAGGCTGCTCCTCGAGCCGTTGTCGGCCGCGCCGCACCTGCCTCCCCTCGGCAGAATGCTCGATGTCGGGTCGGGTGGCGGGTCGCCGGCAATCCCGCTGCGCCTGGTGCTGCCGGGATTGGTGCTGACAATGGTTGAGGCCAAAGTTCGCAAAGCGGCGTTCCTTCGTGAGGCCGTCCGCCACCTGAACTTGGACTCGACGTCCGTGCTTCAAGCCCGGCTCGAGGAGCTGGTTGGTCAAGCGGATTTGAAGGGCAAATACGACGTCGTGACCGTCAGGGCGGTGCGCGTCGATCGCGAAGTGCTGAAAATGCTCGCAACATTCCTGAGCCCTGAGGGCACCATCGTCCTCTTTCAGGGATCTTCGTCATCGGTGGGGCTACCTCAACAAACCCGCTTCGTGCCGCTGGTTGAGGCCACCTCCAGTCGGGCGGCCCTGATCCCGCGGGCCGCGCTCGTTCGATAAGTGTTCCACGTGGAACAATGCAAGGTCCCTTTCCTTGCCCGGACCTTGCGAAGACGCTATGATCTGCACTCATAACCGGCCCTACCGGCAAATATTGGTCAAACAACCAAAAACATGAGACGCGTCATCGTCGTCGCCAACCAGAAAGGGGGCGTCGGGAAAACGACCACGACCATCAACCTGGGGGCGGCTCTGGCGCTCGACGGTCAGCGCGTGCTGCTAATCGACCTCGACGCCCAGGCCAACCTGACGAGCGGTGTCGGCCTGAAGGGTCGATCCACGGCTGCCGGAAGCGTTTACGAGGCCCTCACCTCGGAGTCACCCGAGGCCGATTCGTTCGTAATCGAGACCCCGCTCCCCCGACTTTCCCTCATTCCCGCCGATCGGAACCTCACCGGGGCGGAAGTCGAGCTGGTCTCGCTGGGGAACCGCGAACAGCGCCTGCGGCAGGTCATCGGCACGCTGGAGGACCGGTTCGACTACGTCTTCATCGACACGCCCCCTTCCCTCGGGCTCCTGACGCTCAATGCGCTCGTCGCCGCCGATGCGGTGCTGATTCCCCTCAACTGCGAGTATTTCGCCCTGGAAGGCCTCGCCGATCTGGTCGCCACGCTCCGGCGCGTCCGTGCCAGCCTGAACCCCTCGCTCGACATCGCCGGCGTGGTGATGACGATGTACGACGATCGGACGAACCTGGGGCAGCAGGTTGCCCGCGACATCAGGGAGTTCTTCAAGGAGCGGGTGTTCACCACAGTGATCCCCCGGAACATCCGGCTCGGCGAGGCGCCGAGCCACGGGATGCCGGCGGTGACCTACGACAGCAAATCGCGCGGCGCCGAGGCGTACGTCGCGCTCGGCCGGGAGTTCCTCGCACGCGACGCCGCCCTGCGCGAGGCCACGGAGCCACATCATCATGGCTGAGAAACGGCCCGCCCTCGGGCGGGGACTGAGCGCGCTGATACCCGACGCGCCGGGCGCGTCGGAGCGAGCGTTCGACGTAGACACCGATCTCCTGCGCCCGAACCAGTTCCAGCCGCGCACGATCATGGACGACGCGCGCCTCGAGGGCCTGGCGAAATCGATCAAGGCCAACGGCATCATCCAGCCGCTGGTGGTGCGTCGCGCCGGCGACGGCTACGAGATCATCGCGGGCGAGCGTCGATGGCGGGCGTCGCAGCGCGCCGGCCTCCTGAAAGTGCCGGTCGTGGTGCGCGACATCCCGCAGGATCGCCTGCTCGCGGTGGCGCTCATCGAGAACATCCAGCGCGAGGACCTCAACCCTATCGAGGAGGCGCACGCCTACCGCCGCCTTGCCGACGAGTTCCGCCTCACCCAGGAGCAGATTGCCGTCTCGGTGGGCAAGGATCGGTCGTCCATCGCCAACTACCTGCGCCTGTTGAAGCTGCCGCAGGAAGTCCGCGACAGCCTGGCCGCCGGCAGCCTGTCGATGGGGCACGCGCGGGCGCTCGCGGGCGTCGACGGCGAAGCCGCAATCGTGCGGCTCGCGAAGGAGGTCATCGCGAAGCAGCTCTCGGTGCGCGACACCGAAGCGCTGATTCGCAAGGCGGGCGCCGGGCCGGTCGTGAAGGCCGAACCGCAAAAGGACGTCCACACCCGCGCCGCCGAAGATCGCCTGCGCTTCGTCACCGGTGCCCGCGTCCGCATCGTCCGGAAGGGAGAGGCCGGCCGGATCGAGATCGACTTCGGATCGGAGGCCGAGCTTCAGCGAATCTACGAGCTGCTCACGGGCGGCGCGTAGGTGCGCATCGCATTGGGCTGTTCAGGGGCAGCTCTGTCACGTCAACGTAGATGGGACCCCGACGTGCCAGGGCCGCAGGTTGACGGGTGAGTGCCTGTCTCCGATACACGGCCGCCATCGAGGGATCCACAGCGAAGCGCAAGGAGTGAGAGACCGATGAAAAAGCTGACCGCATACTCGCACTGCGCCGGTTGAGCGAGCAAGCTCGCCGCCGGTGAGCTCGCCCGGGTCCTGGGCGATTTGCCCGTGCAGCACGACGACCGGGTCCTGATCGACTATCGGACATCGGACGATGCAGGTGTGTACAAGCTCGACGACGAGCGTGCACTCGTGCAGACGGTCGATTTCTTCACGCCCATCGTCGACGACCCGGCGGTGTACGGAGGGATTGCCGCAGCCAACGCCTTGAGCGACGTTTACGCCATGGGCGGCCGGCCGCTCACCGCGCTGGCCATTGCCGCGTATCCCGCCGACGCGGATCCGGCGGTTCTGGGACAGATCCTCGGGGGCGGGCTCGAGATGCTGCGCGAGGCAGGCGTCGCGCTTCTCGGCGGCCACACGGTGGAGGATCAGGAAATCAAGTTCGGGTACGCCGTGACCGGCGAGGTCCACCCGTCGCGAGTCTGGTCGAATGCCGGCGCGCTGGCGGGAGACGTCCTGTTCCTGACCAAGCCGCTCGGCACCGGCGTGGTTGCGACCGCGCTGAAGTTCGAACGGGCGCCTGCACGCGTCGTGGAGGAAGCCACCCGCTCGATGCTGACGCTCAATCGCGCCGCGTGCGACGCCCTCAAGACGCTGCCGGCCGGCGCCGTGCACGCGGTGACCGACGTCACGGGCTTCGGGCTGATCGGCCACGCATCGGAGATGGCGACCGCAAGCGGCTGCACGCTGGCGATCGACGCGGAGGCGGTTCCGCTCCTGGCGGGTGTGCTGGCGCTGGCCTCCGATAACCTGCCGGGCGGCGGGCGCACCAACGCCGAGCATTTCGGCGCCGGGGTGGAGCTGCGGCGAGCGATCCCGGCCGATCTCCTGCAGTTGCTGTACGACCCTCAGACGTCCGGGGGGCTGCTGGCTGCCATCGATCCGGGAGAAAGCTCGGCAGCCCGGGCAGCGTTCGCGGCGGGCGGCGTGCGCGCGTGGGAGATCGGGACGGTGCTGGTCATTCGCGGCCCGAGCGTGAGCGTGCGCTGAGCTCCGGCTGGGTCTGACCTGCCTCCGCTGAAGCCACGGCGGTCCGCCGAAGCCAGGGCGAAGGCGGAAGACCCAGCCGCCACAGGATCTGCAGTGCTTTCAAGATCGGCTGTGCTGTGGCGCGCGGACTTCAGCCCGCGCGAATGCTGTTCGGGAGAACAGCACAGGTCGACCCGGCCCAGAGGCATCCTTGTGCCGGTTCCGGAAGAGCAGCCAGGCGGCTATTGCTGCTCTGGCGCGCGGCTTCAGCGCTTGCGAAATGCAGGGTAAATCCGCCCCGTCCGTCGGCCAATCCCTCATTCCGGATAAGAAAAAGGAGGCGTTCATGTCCAAGCAGGATATCGAGATCGTGCGGTCTGCCTACGACGCGTTCAATCGCCAAGACATCCCTGCGGTGATAGCGACGTACGATCCGTCGATCGAGTGGACGGAAGGGGGCGGCGGGCGGGCCCCGGCCGGCACCTTCCGTGGCCCGGAGGCGGTTGCGCAGGAGATATTCGCGGTCGTCCCGCGCCACTTCACCGAGTTTCGCGCCGATCCCGAACAATTCATCGACGCCGGTGAACATGTGGTGGTGATCGGCCGATTCCGCGGCAAGGCGACAGGCGGCGCCACCCTCGACGCGCCGTTCGTTCACGTACAGCGAATGCGGAATGGGCGGGTCACGAAGTTCGAGAACTTCGTGGAGGCGTCAGCCTGGGCCAGCGCGTGGGCCTGAGTGAGCCCTGACGCGGGTTGGTTGCACGGCTTCCGTACCAGGACGAACGGCCCAGCGGCGAGACGCGGCTTGGCGCCCCGGCACCCCGAATGGTATAAATTGATGTTTTGTATCGGCACGACCTGCGCCGAGCAGGGGAGTGTCTGCTCCCGGAGGTAGTGTGATCCCGGACCTGTCCGTCATCTGGGTGATCGTCGCGGTGCTGTTGCTGACCGCCGTGCTCAACCGCCTGCTCTTCAGGCCGTTGCTGCGCGTGATGGAGGCGCGAGCGCAGGCGATCCATTCGGCACGCGAGCTGGCCGAGCGGGCGGCCGCCGAAGCGCGTGCCGCCGCCGACGAGTTCGATCGCAAGACGACGCTCGCCCGGGCCGACATCTATCGCCAGATGGACGAGATGCGCAAGACCGCGCTGGCCGAGCGCGCGGAGATCGTCTCGCGCACGCGCGCCGAGGCGGAGGCCGAAGTCCGCCGTGCCAGCGCGATCCTGAAGGCGGAGACGGAGGAAGCCCGTCAGCGCCTGGCTGCTGACGCGGAAGCACTCGGCGCCGAGGCAGCCGACCGCATTCTCGGCCGCCGGGCCTCCTGACCCCGGTCGGGACAGAATCAGCACATGCCATTCGACAGTCACGCTCACGCCGCGCCCGGTCGACCCACGCGCCGACCGGCCCGGCGTGGCCGGTCGCGCGTCCTCGCGCTTGTCGTGCTGCTGTCCACCTGGGCGTTGGTGCCGGCCGGCCAGGCCGCCGCCGTCCAGCCGCCGGCCGAGCATGCGCAGGCGCATGCGGCACCCGGCGAAGAGGGTGCCGCCGAGCACGCCGAGGGGCCGCTGCCCACCGTGGCGCGGGTGCTCAATTTCGCCGTCCTCGCCGGCGTGCTGTTCTATTTCCTGAGGGTGCCCATCGCCACCTACCTCGCGTCGCGCAGCACGCAGATCCGCCAGGATCTCGTCACGGCGGCGGAGATGCGCACGGCGGCAACCGCACGGCTGGCGCAGATCCAGGAGAAAATGCAGTCGCTGCCGGCGGAGCTCGATGCGCTGCGCGCGCAGGGCGCCGAGGATGTCGTCGCCGAGCGCGGCCGGATCTCGCGGGCCGCCGCCGTCGAGCGCGACCGCCTGCTGGAGCACACCCGGCGGGAGATCGGCATGCAGCTGCGCGTGGCCAGGCGGGCGCTCGTGGAGCACGCCGCGCAACTCGCTGTCGACGTGGCGCGGGCGCGGATCGTCGGCACGATCACGCCCGAGGATCAGCTCCGGCTGGTCGATCGCTATGCGGCGCAGCTGAAGGAGGCGCAGTGACGGCCCGCGGGTCGGCGACCCGCTACGCGCGTGCGCTGTTCGACGTGGCGGTCAAGGAGCACGTCGACCCGGACGTGGTGCACCGGGATCTGGTCGCCTTTACGGTGCTCGTCTCGGGACACGAGACGCTGCAGCGGACGCTGATCAACCCGGCGGTCCCCGCCATGCAGAAGCGCGCCGTCGTCGAGGCGCTGCTGGCGCGCGCGGGGCAGCTGAACCCCATCCTCGGGAAACTGCTGCTGCTGCTGGCCGAGCGGGATCGCCTCACCCTGCTGCCGGAGCTCGCGGCAGCCTTCGACCGGCGGATGATGGATCACCGGCAGGTCGTGCGGGCACAGCTGGCCACGGCGATCGAGCTGCCGGCCGACCGCGTGGCCGCGCTCAAGGACGGCCTCGCGCAGGCGACCGGGCGCGAGGTGCAGATCGAAACGCGAATCGATCCGTCGCTCGTCGGTGGTGCGGTCGCGCAGATCGGCAGCACCGTGTACGACGGCAGCGTCACGACCCAGCTGCGGAAGTTGAAGCAGGCATTGATCGAGGCGGCGCAGTAAACGGCGGTGGACGACACGGTGGCGTCGAGAAGCACATGGACATAAAGGCCGAAGAAATCTCCAAGATCATCCGCGACCAGATTGGCAGCTTTGCCGTCGACGTCGACGTCGCCGAAGTGGGCACGATCGTCTCGGTGGGCGACGGCATCGCGCGCGTGCACGGCATCGAGAAGACCATGGCCGGAGAGATGCTCGAGTTCCCGCATGGGGTGTTCGGCATCGCGCTGAACCTCGAAGAAGAGAGCGTCGGCGCGGTGCTGCTGGGGGAGTACACCGAGCTGAAGGAAGGGGACACGGTCAAGCGGACGAACCGGATCATCTCCGTGCCGGTCGGGGAAGAGCTGGTGGGGCGGGTCGTGAACGCGCTCGGCCAGCCGATCGACGGGAAGGGACCGATCGTCTCGAAGGAGTTCCGCGAGATCGAGCGGCTGGCGCCCGGCGTCGTGGACCGCAGTCCGGTCAAGGAGCCGCTGCAGACGGGGCTGAAGGCAATCGATGCGATGGTGCCGATCGGCCGCGGCCAGCGCGAGCTGATCATCGGCGACCGTCAGACCGGCAAGACAGCGGTCGCCACCGACGCGATCATCAACCAGCGCGGCCAGGACGTCATCTGCATCTACAACGCGATCGGCCAGAAGCAGTCGACGATCGCCCAGGTGGTGCGGACGCTGGAAGAAGCCGGGGCGATGGAGTTCACGATCGTCGTGGCGGCCGGCGCATCCGAGCCGGCGCCGCTGCTCTACATCAGCCCGTACTCCGCGACCGCCATGGGCGAGTACTTCCGCGACAGCGGCCGCCATGCGCTGGTCGTCTACGACGACCTCTCGAAGCATGCCCAGGCCTACCGCGAGATCTCGCTGCTGCTCCGCCGGCCGCCCGGGCGGGAAGCCTATCCCGGCGACGTCTTCTACCTGCACTCACGGCTGCTCGAGCGCGCCGCGAAGCTGCGGAAGGAGCTTGGCGGGGGCTCGCTGACGGCGTTGCCCATCATCGAGACCCAGGCCGGCGACCTGTCGGCGTACATCCCGACGAACGTGATCTCGATCACCGACGGCCAGATCTTTCTCGAGAGCGATCTGTTCCACCAGGGCGTCCGCCCGGCGATCAACGTGGGCAACTCGGTGTCGCGCGTCGGCGGGTCGGCCCAGGTCAAGGCGATGCGCCAGGTGGCGGGATCGCTGCGGCTCGATCTGGCGCAGTACCGCGAGCTGGCGGCGTTCGCGCAGTTCGGCAGCGACCTCGACAAGGCGACGCTCAGCCAGCTCAATCGCGGCCAGCGGCTGGTCGAGGTGCTCAAGCAGGCGCAGTACCAGCCGCTGCCGGTCGAGAAGCAGGTCATCATCATCTACGCCGCGACCAAGGGGTACCTCGACTCGATCGAGGTGGATCGCGTGCGCGCCTACGAGGCGGAGCTGCTGGCGTTCCTCGACACGCGCCGGGCGCAACTGCTGTCGGGGCTTGCCGAGAAGAAGCAGATCGACGACCAGGTCAAGACCGACCTCGACCAGGCACTCACCGAGTTCGGCCAGACGTTCGGCGCGGCGCAGAAGACGGCCGCCTGACATGCCTTCCCTCCTGGATATCCGCCGCCGCATCAGGGCGGTCAGGTCGACGCAGCAGATCACCAAGGCCATGAAGATGGTCGCGGCATCGAAGCTGCGGCGCGCGCAGGTGCGCATCCAGCATGCGCGGCCGTTCGCGCTCCACATGCAGGGTGTCCTCAACAGACTGGCCGCGCGCGTGGATCAGTCGGCTCACCCGCTGCTCGACCAGCGCCGGGAGCCGAAGGCGGGCGGGCGCGCGCTGCTCTTCGTGATCACCGCAGACCGCGGCCTGTGCGGCAGCTTCAACACCAACGTCGTGAAGTCGTCGGCCACGTTCATCACGGAGCAGGCCGGCAGGCGGGTCGCGCTCGGGCTGGTCGGGCGCCGCGGCCGGGACTATTTCGCCCGGCGGGGATTCGATACCCTCTACGAACGGATCAACCTGTTCGGCAAGCTGCGGTTCGAGGATGGGCAGGCGATTGCGGCGGCCGCCATCGAGGCGTTCGTCAACGGTGAGGTCGACAGCGTCGACCTGGTGTACAACGAGTTCAAGTCGGTCATGCAGCAGCGGGTGGTCGTCGAGCGGCTGCTGCCGATCCCCCGGATCGAGGCGGCGCCAGAAGAGAACGCTGCCCAGCCGGTCGAGTACCCTGTACGAGCCGGCGCCGGCCGAGCTGTTCGCCCAGCTGATTCCGACTCACGTCGAGGTTCAGGTGTTCCGGGCGCTGCTCGAATCGAACGCCGCCTTCTTCGCGGCCCAGATGACCGCGATGGACGCCGCGACGCGCAACTCGGGCGAGATGATCGAGAGCCTGACGCTCTACCTGAACAAGGTCCGCCAGGCGGCCATCACGCGAGAGATCATCGAGGTCGTCAGCGGAGCGCAAGTGCAACGGTAGTCGACAGTCGTCGGTCTGGACTCGTCGGTCGGAGAGCCAGGCGTTCGCAGCGTAGCGAGACGTCGGAAGCAGCAAGTTCAGCCCAAAGCCCAGAGAGCCCAAAGCCCAAAAACCCCACATGTCAACAGCAACAGCAGTCGATCAGGCAGTCGGCAGGGTCGTGCAGGTCATCGGGCCTGTCGTGGACATCGAGTTCGAAGGCGGGCACCTGCCGGCCATCTACAATGCGGTGCGGATTGTGGGCGACGCGAGCGCGCAGGCGATCGACGTGATCGTCGAGGTCGAACAGCACCTCGGGGAGAATCGCGTGCGGACGGTCGCCATGAAGGCTACCGACGGCATGCAGCGCGGGATGCGGGCGATCGATACCGGCGCGCCGATCTCGATGCCGGTGGGTCCGGCGACGCTCGGGCGCGTGATGAACGTGCTGGGCGAGCCGGTGGACTTCCCGGACCGTCCGATCGAGTCCGCTGAGCGGTGGTCGATCCATCGCGCCGCCCCCTCGCTCGAAGATCAGTCCACCGAACTGCAGATGTTCGAGACCGGCATCAAGGTCATCGACCTGCTCGAGCCCTACCTGCGCGGCGGCAAGATCGGGCTGTTCGGCGGTGCCGGCGTCGGCAAGACGGTCATCATCCAGGAGCTGATCCACAACGTTGCGATGAAGCACGGCGGCGTGTCGGTGTTCGCCGGTGTCGGCGAGCGGACCCGCGAAGGCAACGACCTGTGGCTGGAGTTCCAGGAAAGCGGCGTCATCAACATCGAGGACCTGGGCAAGTCCCGCGCGGCGCTGGTCTACGGCCAGATGACCGAGCCGCCGGGCGCGCGCCTGCGCGTCGCGCTGAGCGGGCTGACGGTGGCCGAGTACTTCCGCGACGCCGAGAACAAGGACGTCCTGCTGTTCATCGACAACATCTTCCGCTTCACGCAGGCGGGCTCCGAGGTGTCGGCGCTGCTCGGCCGCATGCCGTCGGCGGTCGGCTATCAGCCGACGCTCGGCACCGAAATGGGCGAGCTGCAGGAGCGGATCACCTCCACCAAGAAGGGCTCGATCACCTCGGTGCAGGCGATCTTCGTGCCGGCAGACGACTACACCGACCCGGCGCCGGCCACCGCCTTCGCGCATCTCGACGCCACCACCAACCTGTCGCGTGCCATCGTCGAGCTCGGGATCTACCCCGCGGTCGACCCGCTGGCGTCCACGTCGCGCATCCTCGACGCCCGCATCATCGGCGACGAGCACTACAGCGTCGCGCGGGCCGTCAAGCAGGTGCTGCAGCGCTACAAGGACCTGCAGGACATCATCGCGATCCTCGGCATCGACGAGCTGTCGGAGGAAGACAAGCTGACGGTCGGCCGGGCGCGCCGCATCCAGCGTTTTCTCTCGCAGCCGTTCTTCGTCGCGGAGCAGTTCACCGGGTTCGCCGGCAAGTACGTCCCGATCGCCGAAACGGTGCGCAGCTTCCGCGAGATCGTCGACGGCAAGTATGATCACCTGCCCGAGCAGGCGTTCTACATGGTCGGCACCATCGAGGAAGCGGTGGAAAAAGCCGAGAAGATGAAGGGGTAGCAGCATGGCCCTGCCCACCAGTATCGAGCTGCAGATCGTCACGCCCGATCGGCCGATCCTGCGCGAGCAGGTCGACGAGGTCGAGATTCCCGGAAGCGCGGGCTACTTCGGCGTGCTGCCGGGCCATACGCCGATGCTCGCCTCGCTCGCACTGGGCGAGCTGTGGTACCGCAAGGGGCAGGAGAAGACCTATCTGTCCATCGCGTTGGGCTTCGCCGAGGTGCTGCCCGACCGGGTGACGATCCTCGCGAAGCTCGCGGAGCGGGCCGAGGAGATCGACCCCGATCGCGCCGAGGCGGCGCGCGCGCGCGCGGAAGAACGGCTGGCGCAGCAGCAGAGCGAGGTCGATTACGAGCGGGCGCGCATTGCGCTGCTGAAGTCGCTGACGCGCCTCAATGTCGCCTCCCGCGTGGGTGTCGGCCCGCGCAGCGGCGGCGGCATGAAACGGTTGCGCAACCAGAGTTAGGCCACGATGAGCCCGCCGACGCCCTCGCTCCGTTGGGCCGTTCTCTCGGACCCAGGTCTGCGGCGCAGCAGCAACGAGGACTGCTACTGCACGCGCGGGGACATCGGCCTGTATCTGGTCGCCGACGGCATGGGGGGGCACGTGGCGGGCGAGGTCGCCTCGCGCGTGGCGGTCGACGCCATCCAGGCCTTCATCGAGGAAACGGCCGGCGCCGACAAGAACCGCACGTGGCCCTTTCCGTTCGACCCCACCATCAGCCTGGACGCCAATCGCATCAAGGCCGCCTTCCGCATGGCGAACCGGCGGCTCGCGAGCACGATCACCGAATCGGAGGATCTCCGGGGCATGGCCACGACCGCCTCCGCGCTCCTCGCGGGCACCGAGTCGGCCTGCGTCGCGCACGTCGGCGACAGCCGCGTCTACGTCCTGCGCGACGGCGAGCTCTCGCAGATCACCCACGATCACTCGTGGGTGGAGGAGCAGGTCCGCGCCGGCACGATGAGCCCCACCGCCGCACGGCAGCACCCCTGGCGGAACGTCGTGACGCGCGCACTCTCCGGGGGGAGGATCCGGAAGTCGACGTCACCGAGCTCGACCTGCTCGCGGGCGAGCGGTTCCTGCTGTGCTCGGATGGCCTGTTCTCGGTCGTCGGGGACGCGGAGATCACCCAGATTCTCGCCGACCGGACCCGTTCGCTCGCCGAGGCGTGCCGGCTGCTGATCGACGCGGCGAACCGCGCCGGCGGGCCGGACAACATCACGGCGGTCGTCCTCGAAGTCGATGATCCATAACCTCGCCCGGCTCCTGCGGTACCGCGGCCTGATACAGAGCCTGGTAGCGCGAGAGCTGAAGGCGCGGTACCGCGGGTCGGTGCTCGGGTTCTTCTGGTCGTTCGTCAACCCGCTGCTGCTCCTCCTCGTCTACACCTTCGTCTTCGCATACGTGCTGCCCCAGCGCGTGGAAGGGCTCGACCACTATGCCCTGTTCATGTTCTGCGGCATCCTGCCCTGGACGTGGTTCGCCTCCTCCCTGACCGAGGCGTCTGGCGTGCTGATCTCGGGCGGGAACCTGATCAAGAAGGTGCTGTTCCCCGCTGAGATCCTGCCCATCGTCACCGTGCTCGCCAACATGGTGCACTTCTTCCTGGGCCTGCCGATCCTCGGCGCGTTCCTGCTCTACAACCGCGAACCGATCGCGGTCCCGGAGATTCTCTGGTTCCCCGTGATTGTCGCCGTGCAACTGCTGCTGACGCTCGGCTTCGCGCTGGTGCTCTCCGCGCTGACCGTGCACTTCCGCGACATCCGCGACATCCTCTCGAACGTCCTGACGCTCTGGTTCTTCGCGACCCCGATCATCTACCCGTGGTTCCGCGCGCCGGGGGCCGCGAAGCGGTTCCTGAACTTCAACCCGATGACCCACCTGGCCGTCTCCTACCAGGAGGTGCTGTTCTTCGACGGCCCCTTCGGCCACTGGAAGTGGCTGCTGACACTCGGAGCCGGCTCGATGCTGTTTTTCCTGTTCGGGTATTTCCTGTTCGACCGGCTGCGGGATACGTTTGCGGAAGAGGTGTAACTTTTAAGCTGCCAGCTTCCAGCTTCCAGCTCGAACGCCGAAGAGCGAACGAGCCGGCAGGCGGCAGCCAGGACCCGGCTCGGCCAGCGGGAAGTCGGGAAGCGGGCAGCTGGTAGCGGGAAGCAGGCAGCGGGTAGCGGGCAGCGGCAGCGGGAAGCAGGAAGCTGATTCATGAATTCCATCGAAGTCTTCAGCGCCTCCAAGGTGTATCGCCGCTACAGCCGGCGACGCCAGTTCGCGACGCTGAAGAGCGCGCTCCTCGGGCGCAGCCTGCTCCGCGATCTGGAGCCCGACGAGACGTTTGCGGCGCTCAACGACGTCTCCTTCACGCTGCCCGCCGGCCGGACGCTCGGGGTCATCGGACGGAACGGTTCCGGCAAGAGCACGATGCTGAAGCTCGTTGCCGGCATCACCAAGCCGACCACCGGCACGGTGAAAGTGAACGGCCGGATTTCGGCGCTCATCGAGCTGGGCGCCGGGTTCCATCCCGAGATCTCCGGCCGCGAGAACGTCTTCATCAACGGCATCATGCTCGGGCTGACGAAGAAGGAGATCGTCCGCCGCTTCGACGAGATTGTCGAGTTCGCCGAGCTCGAGCAGTTCATCGACGCGCCGGTCAAGACCTACTCCTCCGGCATGTACATGCGGCTGGGTTTCGCGGTCGCGATCCATGTCGATCCGGACGTGCTGCTCGTGGACGAGGTGCTCGCCGTGGGAGACGAGGGCTTCACCCACAAGTGCCTGGACAAGTTCGCCGAGTTCAAGCGTCGCGGCAAGACCATCCTGCTGGTCACCCACTCGCTGGGCCTGGTGGAGCGCTTCTGCGACGAGGCGATCTGGCTGGATGGCGGCCGGCTCAAGGCGATGGGCGACCCCCGCCGCGTCGTGGGTGCGTACGTGACCGACGTCGAGGTGGCCGAGGAGACGCAGCTCGCGGCCGCCGACGCGAGAACCCAGGAGTCGGTCGTAGTGGTCTCCCCGGATGAACCGGCGTCCGCCGTCCTCCCCGATCACCCGATCGAGACGGCGGAGGCACCGGCCGACATGTTCAGGGCGACGGAGGGCCGCTGGGGATCGCGGGAAGTCGAGATCACCGACGTGCTCCTCAGCGCCGCGGACGGCGAGCGCGGCCACGTGTTCCACTCCGGCGATCCGCTCGACATCCGGATCCGCCTGCGCTCGCCGCTGGCGATCGACGACTTCGTGATCGGGATCGGGCTGTTCAACGCCGAGGGGGTGTGTTGCTACGGTACGAACACGAGCCTGGAGGACCTGAGAGGCGAGCGGATATTCGGAGACGCCGAGGCGGTGTTCACCATCGACAGCCTGGATCTGATCGAAGGCACCTACAAGCTGGACGTGGCGGTTCACAAGGTGGACGGCTATCCCTACGACTATCACCGCCTGCTCTACACGTTCCGGGTGAAGTCGCGGACCAAGGATGTCGGCATCTACCGCCCTCGTCACGCGTGGCGGTTCTCCGACAACCTCACGTTCGGCAGGGTGGAGGACCAGCCGTGAGGATGGCGCCAGGCCTCCGGGCGGGCGTGCTCGCGCCCGATGCGGCCGTCGCCCTCGCGACGGCATGGCATGGCGCCGGGCAGCGCGTCGTGTTCACCCGCGGCGTGTTCGACCTGCTCCATCCCGGCCACGCCCGCTTTCTCGAGAAGGCCCGCGCTCTGGGGGACGTCCTGATCGTGGGGCTCGATGCCGATGCCGCCATCCACCGCGGCGAAGGCGCGCGCCCGCCCATCAACCCCGCGCACGAACGGGCCGAAGTGCTCGCCGCGCTCGCCTCCGTCGATGCGGTCGTCATCGTGGCGGACGATACGTCGGAGGCAATCATCCGGAGGCTGCAGCCCGACGTGCTGGTCTTCGGGGCAGGCGCGCGCGCCGGCCCGGCCGGGAGCTCCACGGTGGAGGGCGGAGGCGGGCGGGTCGTCCGCCTGCCGATCGAGCCGGGCTACTCCACGGCTGCGCTGGCGTGCAAGGTCCGCTCGCTCTAGCGGCCGACACCGGCCACGAGCGCTCAACGGCGGCGCGCCGGAGTCGTCTTCGAGGGAGCCGACCCTGTCCGCAGCGGGGCCTGTTCGCGCTACAATTCAAGGTTGCGTCACCCGCCCGACCGGCCGTCATGACCTCTTCATACACCTCGAGTTCCCTGACCCTCCGCGCCATCCTCAAGTCGGCCGCCAGCCGGCTCGGAATGGGTGTGCCCGGCCGGCAGGTCTCTGGCCTGACGACACCCGCCAAGGCCCTGTTCGCCGCGGTGGCGGCGTCGCGCGGACTGGTGCTGCTGGTGGTGCCCACCGACGCCGACGTCGAGCGGCAGTCGGTGGACGTCCGCTTCTTCCTCTCGGCGTTCGAGGGGCTGTCTGACGTCGAAGTGGAGCGCTCCGTTCTGCCATTCCCGTCGCACGAAGTCGACCCGTATCGCGGCCTCGCGCCCCACTTCGACATCGCCTCCGCCCGCGCCCGCGCGCTGCACGCGCTCACCTCCGGCGCCGCGCGGGTGGTGATTGCCTCTGCTGCGGCGCTGCTCCCCGGCTGCCGGCCCCCGAGCGTCTGCTCACCGCGGCGCTGACGGTCTCCACCGGCCACGACATCTCCCCCACCGACCTGAGCGAGCTGCTCGCGGCCGCCGGCTACACCCGGCAGGATCCGGTGGACGAGTCAGGCGAGTTCTGCGTCAGGGGCGGCGTGGTCGATTTCTACCCGGCGGGCGCCGAGCGGCCGATCCGGCTCGAGTTCGTCGGCGACACGATCGAGTCGCTCCGCACCTACGATCCCGCCACACAGCGGTCGATCGACGCCATCGACCAGGCGGCCATCGTCCCGCTGACCGAGCAGCCACGGCGATCCGGACGACGCCGATCGGTCCGGCAGCTTCTTCGACTACCTGTCGGCCAACGGCCGTGCGGTGATCTTCGTCTCGGAGCGGGACGAAGTCGATGCGCACGGCACCAGAACATACGAACAGGTGCTCGCGCGGCTACGAGGATGCGCTCGCGCGGGGCCAGCGTGCGGCTTTACCCGGGGCGCTCGTGCTCGACTGGGCCGCCGTCGCAGCGCGGCTCGACGCCGGCACCGCCCTCGAGACGCTGGCGCTCGGTGGGGCGGATGCAGCCGCCCACATCGCGTCACAGCCGGCCGTCGAGCTCGGCGGGCGGATGCAGGACTGGGCCGCCGAGATCAAGCGCGGCCGCGAGCGCGGCGACACGATGGTGTTCGTCGCACACACCCAGGGGCGGGCCGAGCGGACGATCGAGCTGCTGGCGGACTATTCCATCTTCGCGGTGCCGATCGAACGCGCCGAGGATGCGCACACGGCATCGGTGCTGGTCGGGGTCGGCCGGCTGACGCGTGGTTTCCGGCTGCCCGACGCCAGCCTTCAGCTGTGGGCCGAGACGGACGTTTTCGAGGAAGAGCGGCAGGTGCACGAGCGGCGGCGCTCCGCCACCCGCACCTTCCTGTCGGACTTCCGCGATCTCAAGGTGGGCGACCTCGTCGTCCACGTGGACCACGGGATCGGCGTCTTCGTGGGGCTCAAGCGGATCGAGCTCGGACTCGAGCCGCACGAGTTCATGGAGCTGCGCTACGCCGGCGAGGACAAGCTGTTCGTGCCTGTCGAGCGGCTCGATCTCGTCCAGAAGTTCACCGGCGCGTCGCGGCCGGCCCTCGATCGGCTCGGCGGCACGACCTGGGAAAAGGCCAAGACGCGCGTCAAGAAAGCCATGCGCGACATGGCGGAAGAGCTCCTGAAGCTCTACGCCGCCAGGAAGGCGCTGCAGGGACACGCGTTCAGCCCCGACTCCCACTGGCAGCACGAGTTCGAAGACGCCTTCGAGTGGGACCTCACGCCCGATCAGCGGAATGCCATCACCGACATCAAGGGGGACATGGAGTCGCCGACCACGATGGATCGGCTGCTCTGCGGTGACGTCGGCTACGGCAAGACCGAAGTCGCGATGCGCGCCGCCTTCAAGGCGGTGATGGACGGCAAGCAGGTGGCGTTCCTCGCGCCGACCACCGTGCTCGCCTTCCAGCATCAGAAGACACTCAGGGATCGGTTCGCCGCCTTTCCGGTCCGCATCGAGATGATCAGCCGCTTCCGGACGAAGTCCGAGCAGAAGCAGGTCATCGAGGACGCCACGGCCGGCAAGGTGGAGATCGTCGTCGGGACCCACCGCCTGCTGTCGAAGGACGTGCAGTTCCGCGACCTTGGCCTCCTGGTGGTGGACGAGGAGCAGCGGTTCGGGGTCGCGCACAAGGAGCGCATCAAGCAGATGCGCAAGCGTGTGGACGTCCTCACCATGACCGCCACGCCGATTCCGCGGACGCTGAACATGTCGCTGGCCGGCATCCGCGACATGTCCATCATCGAGACGCCGCCGAAGGACCGGCTCTCGATCCAGACCAACGTCCTCAAGTTCGACCCGGCGGTGATCCAGCGCGCGATCCGTACCGAGCTGGAGCGCGGCGGACAGGTGTATTTCGTCCACAACCGCGTCGAGTCGATTTTCTCGATGGGCAATCTGATCACGAAGCTCGTTCCGGAAGCGCGGGTCGCCGTGGGCCACGGCCAGATGGACGAGGACGAACTCGAACGGGCGATGGTCGACTTCGTCGCGCACAAGTACGACGTGCTGCTCGCCACGACGATCATCGAGAACGGCCTCGACATCCCGAACGCCAACACCATCATCATCAATCGCGCCGACCGCTACGGCCTGTCGCAGCTGTATCAGCTGCGCGGCCGCGTCGGCCGGTCGGATCGGCGGGCCTACGCCTACCTGCTCATCCCGCCGGAGGACTCGCTCTCGCCCGTCGCCAAGAAGCGGCTGGCCGCGATCCGCGAGTTCAGCGACCTGGGCAGCGGCTTCCGCGTCGCCGCCCTCGACCTGGAGATTCGCGGCGCCGGCAACCTCCTTGGCGGTGAACAGAGCGGGCACATCGAGGCGGTCGGCTTCGACATGTACATGAAGCTGCTCGAGCAGACGATCAAGGAGCTCAAGGGCGAGGAGCTCGAGGACGAGGTCCGGGCCAACGTCAACCTCCGCGTCGACCTGCGGATAGACGACACCTATATCCCCGACATGAACCAGCGGCTCACGGTCTACCGCCGGATGGCTGGCGTTCGCACCGGGCCGGAGCTCGACCGGCTGATGGACGAAGTGCGCGACCGCTACGGCCCGCCACCCGAGTCCGTGCTGAATCTCGCCGAGTACGCCTCCATTCGCGTGCAGGCGGACCGGATCGGCATCGAGGCGCTCGACCGCGAGGGCCACCTCGTCGTCCTAAAGTTCAGGGCCGACGCGCGCCTCGATCCGGCCGTGCTCTTCCGGGTTGTCAAGGAGCGGGATGACCTGACCCTCTTTCCGCCGGCGACAGTGAAGATGGATCTGCGCGGCACCCCGGTAGCGGTCCGCCCGTCCACCGCTCCACCGCCACCTCGTCCGGGCGGCCGGCCGGCCAGGAAGGGGGGCGATCCCGTCGCCGGCGGCTCCTGGTGGGCGGCGCGTGCGAGTGCAGGCGAGGTGACGTCCGGCTTCACGCGGCAGGAGATCATGAAGGCGGCGAAGGAGGATCCGCGCGCCTCCGGGGGGCTGTTCGGTCGAGTCGGCGGCCTGCTCCGCGCAGTTGAGCGAGACCTAGGCGATCAGCTAAAATTCTGTGAATCAGTAATTTAGGGGTACTTGAGATGAGAAGCAGATCCTGGCGCGCCCTTTCGCGGCTCCTGGCAGCGAGCGTGGCGGTGATCACCGTGGCGGTGTTCCAGCCGGCCTCGGCGGAGATCCTCGAGCAGGTGCTCGTGAAGGTCAACGGCGACATCCTGACCAAGACCGAGCTCGAGGCCAAGCAGGTCTCGGCGCTCCGCGGGCGCATCAACTCGTCGGTGGATGCCGAGGCCATGAAGAACGACGACGCGCTGAAGAAGATGATCGCGGAGGTGACGCCGAGAATCCTGGTGGACACGATCGACGAGATGCTGCTGCTGCAGGTCGGCAAGGAAAAGGGTTACACCGTCTCCGACCAGCAGTTCAAGGAATGGATGGCGGACATCCGCAAGAACCAGAATCTCGAAGACGACCAGAAGTTCAAGGCGGCGCTCGCGTCGGAAGGCATGTCGATGGACGATCTGCGCAGGAATTTCGAGCGTCAGGTCACCGTCTATCGCGTGCAGCAGGACGAAGTGGGGCAGAAGCTGCAGATCACCGAGGAAGAGGCGCGCCAGGTACCTACCTCTCGCACCAGGCGGAGTTCGTGGAGGAGCCGACCGTCACGTTGCGGGAGATCGGCGTCGAGATCCCCGCGTCCACCCAGGGCGGCCAGGCCGGCGTGAACGTGGCGCAGGACGACGCCGCGCAGAAGACGGCGGAGGGGATCCGCGCGCGGGTGATGGCAGGGGAGGATTTCGGCAAGGTCGCCTCCGAGGTGTCCAGCTCGGCATCCAAGGCGAATGGCGGGTTGATCGGCCCGCTGCCCTTGAAGGAGCTGTCGCCCGCCCTGCACGATCTGCTCGCGAAGATGAAGCCGGGCGACGTGTCGCAGCCGGTGCGGTCGGCGAAGAGCTACCAGTTGTTCAAGCTGGAGAAGATCACCACGCCGGTCGCGCAGCCGTTCGAGAGCGTGCGCGACCTGGTCGCCGAGAAGGGTGTACGCGAGCCGCCAGCATAACGAGGTCAGGAAGTTCATGGGCCGCCTCAGGAACCAGGCGCTGATCGTCTGGAAGAACGAGGAGCTCAAGAAGGCGTACGACGAGCAGCTCAAGGCGCAGGAAACCGCGCCCGGCGGCCAGTGAGAGGTTGCGCGGGCGCATGAAGCTGGGTTCGATCGAGTTGTCGCCGCCGTTCGCGCTCGCGCCGATGGCCGGGATGACCGACACGGCGTTCAGGCGGCTCGTCAAGCGCCGGGGCGGGTGCGGCCTCGTCGTCAGCGAGATGGTCAGCTCCGAAGGGCTCGTGCGCGGCATCGACCGGACCCTCGAGTACGCCGAGTACACGGAAGAGGAGCGGCCTGTCGCGATCCAGATCTTCGGCGGTGAT
This sequence comes from uncultured Acidobacteriota bacterium, assembly GCA_963787175.1. GTDB lineage: Bacteria > Acidobacteriota > Vicinamibacteria > Vicinamibacterales > 2-12-FULL-66-21 > CAVSUB01. The sequence continues at coordinate 186,591 of CAWBCA010000021.1, read as the reverse complement.
CCGGACAAGATGGCGGCGGCGGCGCAGATCGTCGAGGGCATGGGCGCCGACGTCGTCGACGTGAACATGGGCTGTCCGGTGCCGAAGATCGCCAGGCACAATGCCGGCTGCAGCCTGATGCGTGAGCCGGAGCACGCGGCCAGCCTCGTCCGCGCGATGGCGCGAGCGGTGAAGATTCCCGTGACGGTGAAGATGCGCGCGGGATGGGACGCTGCCGACATGAACGCGCCGGACCTGGCGCGCCGGATGGAAGACGCCGGCGCGGCGGCGGTGAGCGTGCACGGACGCACCGCGGCGCAGTCCTACTCGGGGCAGTCGGACTGGGACTTCATCGCGCGCGTCGCCGCAGGCCTCACCATCCCGGTGTTCGGCAGCGGCGATTGCGTCGAACCCGGGCAGCTCGTCGAACGGATCCGTGGCGGAGATGTCTCGGGCGTGCTGGTCGGGCGCGGAGCGCTGCGGAACCCGTGGATCTTCCGGCAGGCCCGCGATCTGGCCGAAGGGCGGGCTCCGAGCGAAGTCACGCCCGAGGCGCGCGCGCGCTTCCTCCTTGACTACATCGACCTGCTCGTCAGCGAGCGCGTGCGCGAGGCGGATGGCTTCAGGCATGTCGCGCCCGGCCAGTCGTCCGGGGCCGAAGGGCATCCGCTGCCGGCACGGGGTCGCGAGCGGTGGGTCATCAACAAGCTGCGCGCGTTGAACTCGTGGTACACCAAGGGGCTGGACAACGGTTCGCACCTGCGCGTCTCGATCAACGCCGCGGAAAGCATCCCCCAGCTCCGGGACATCATAGAAACGTTCTTTCTCGCCCCGGCCGTCGAGTGCCGTCCCGCCGGTGTCGGCGCGGGCTGAAGCCCGCGCCCCGCAGATGAACACCGGGACACCCCACAGACGAAACACCAGTCCGTAGGGCTGGGTCTTCAGACCCTGCCGATATCACCACACAGTGGCAGCGGGCTGAAGACTTCGCTCGAGACTTCGCGGGGCCTGAACTAAAGGCCCCGCGCCACAGCGACACACGAAGCCGAGCGCCGACATCCAGTGCACAGTGCCAACTCGCGAGGCCTCGCTCGAGACTTCGCGGGCTCCGGATTGCGACGGATCAGTCAATAGCCGAGACCAGCCGCTATCAGCGCAAGCTGGATCCGCTGTCCACCAGCGCCTCCGCCCGTTCCGCCTCGACGATCTCGTAGTCGTACGCCAGTGCGGCTGCCGCCGACTCCGTGAAGTGCCGGCCGAACGCCGCGTGCGAGGGGTGTGAAAGGTACGCCTTCAGCCCCTCTACGTCGTCGACCTCGATGAGGACGATGAACTCGAAGTCTTCGTGCATCGCCTGCTCGTAGCCAGGCAGCCCGTGACGGATGCGCCGGCCCACGCGGAACCGGCGTATGCCCGGGATGTCTCTGGCGGCGAGGACCAGCGCGCCGAAGATTCCGTCGCGCTGTGCTGACGGCAGGTCCGCCTTCGGCCTGAACAGGATGACGTGCGCAATCATCGTGAGCGTCCACCGCCGCCGTGCGTACCGCCCCCCCCGCGCCCGCCGCCCCCGTGCCCGCCGCCCCCACGTCCCCCGCCGCCACCCGGCTTCTTGAACGGAGGTTTCCAGCCTGCGGGCCGCGGCCCGGGCGGCCTCCCACCGGACGGCCGTCCACCGGGCACTCGGGCGCCGGGCGGCGCATCCCCGCCGGCGCGCGGACCCGAGGGCAACGGCCCGCCCGGGCGTTTTCCGGACCCCGGAGGCGTCGTTGGCCCAGGCCCCGGCCCGCGAGGGGCAGGCGGCCGGCCCGACGGCGGGCGATCGTCCGTACCCCGTGGACCGAATGGACGGCCGCCCGCGCCGCGAGGAGGACCCGGCGGTCGCGATCCCGTTGGCCGGTGGCCCTTGCCCGGCGGCCGTGGTCCAGGCGGGCGATCGGCTGTGCTCCGAGGTCCGGATGGCCGACCGCCCGTGTCGCGCTGGTGGTCCGGCACCCGCGGTCCGGACGGCCGGTCGCCCCGGTCCCCCGGGCGGGATCCCGGCGGACGATCTCCCAGCTCCCCGAGGCCCCGAGGGCCGCTGGCCAGGGAAGCGAGGCGCCGCCGCATCCGGGCCACCGGATCGCGGCCCGCCAGGAAACGAGGCCGGGGGCGCCTGAGGCCGTTGTCCCGGCCCCCCGGACGGCGCCCCGGGCCGCCACCCCTGGGGACGCCCCCTTCCGGGGCGCTCTCCCGGGCCCGGCGGACGCGACCCGAAGGCTGGCCGCTGGCCGTGTGAGGGCGCCCCCTGGCCCCCCGTTCCCGGGGGCCGCCGGCCGTGGTGTCCCGACCCTGCCGGCCGGCGCTCGGGCTGTTGGTCCGGCCCGGTCGCTCGCGGCCCTGTCGGGAACGGAGTCTTTCCTTTCGGCTCCCCTGTCGCGTCGTCGTCTCTTGGCGGTGGACCTTGATCACCGCCGGGCCGATCCCGCTCTCGGCCGGGCCGATCGCCGCGCAGCTTGGCGGCAAACCGTCTGCGCTTCTCGTCGCGGGGGATGTTGTATCGCTCGCGCGGATCCTGATGGGCGCCCCCCGGCCGCCACGCCGGTCCGCGCCGCTCGCCGGCCGGACCGCGGCGGGATGACGCCGCCCGCTCCTCGTCCGGCGAGCCCCACAGCTGTCCCCGGGCGAACCATTTCATCTGAATGTCGGAATGCCTGGCCTCCAGCTGCTTGAAGGTCGGGAGCAGCTCCTCCGGTGTGTGCGCGCGGAACGCCGTCGGCTTCCCTTCGAGGATGATCGTCCAATATGCGTGGCGCGGTGGCATGGTCTGTCTGTCCTCAGGAGAGCTTCGGGCCGGCGACCGTCGCTCGGGGCTCGAGACGTTTGAGCTTTTCGATGAGCGTCGTGCGCTTCAGGTTGAGCAGCTTCGCCGCCTGGCGCTTGTTGCCCCGCGTGCGCTCCAGGGATTGCCTGATGAGCGCCAGCTCCAGGCCGGCCATGTGCGCCTCGAAGTCGAGTCCCTCCTCCGGGATCCAGCGCCCGTCCTCGACGACGGCCGACGCAGCGTCAATCTCCGGCCCCAGATCCACCAGCTCGATTTGCGGCCGCCCGTTGCTGAACGTCAAGGCGCGCTCCACGATGTTCTCGAGCTGACGGACGTTTCCGGGCCACGAGTACCCCATCAGCCGGCGCACGACATCCTGCGATACCGTGGCCGTCGGGCGCCCGAGATCGGCACAGAGCTTCTGAAGGAAGTGTTGCACCAGCAGCGGGATGTCGTCGCGGCGCTCGCGAAGCGGCGGGAGCTTCACCGGGATGACGTTCAGGCGGTAGTAGAGATCTTCCCGGAACGATCCGTCGGCGACCATGCGCGTGAGCTCGGAGTGTGTCGCCGCGATCACCCGGACGTCGATCTTGATCGTGTGTGAATCGCCCACGCGCTCGAACTCCCGCTCCTGCAGCACCCGCAGCAGCTTCGCCTGGAGCGCCGGGCTCATCGTCCCGATCTCGTCGAGAAAGAGCGTGCCCTTGTGCGCCTGTTCGAGGCGGCCCTGGCGCGAGACGACCGCGCCGGTGAACGCGCCGCGCACGTGCCCGAACAGTTCCGCCTCGAGCAGCGTCTCCGGGATCGCGCTGCAGTTGATCGCCACGAAGCGGTTCGCGTGCCGGGGACTGCTGTGATGCAGCGCCCGCGCGGCCAGCTCCTTGCCGGTGCCGGTTTCGCCGGAGATGAGCACCGTGCTGGACGTGGGGGCCACCGTTTCGAGCAGGTGATAGAGGTCCCGCATCACGCGGCTCGTGCCGATCAGCCCGTCGATCCGATACCGCTGATCGAGCTGCGACCGGAGGTAGGCATTCTCGGAGCGCAGCCGCCGCTGCTCGAGCGCGGAAGCGAGCACGTGCCGCAGCGCGTCGAACTGGAACGGCTTCGTGATGAAGTCGGCCGCTCCCTGCTTGATGGCGTCCACCGCGTCCTTCACCGTTCCGTAGCCGGTGATCACGATGGCGATGATGTCGGGGTAGCGCTCAATCGCCGCCTCGAGGACCTTGCGGCCGTCGATGCCGGGGAGCCGCAGGTCGGTGATCAGGATGTCGAACGCGAACCCGGCCAGCCTCTCCAGCGCCTGTTCCCCGCAATCGGCCTGCTCCACGAGAAAACCATGGTCGGCAAGCCGATCGGCGATGACTTCGCGGAGCGGAGTCTCGTCATCGACGATCAGCAGATGTTTCTGGCCGTCAGGCATTTATGCGGGCAGACGGTATTTTGACACCCCATCCGTTGCCGGTCAATCGAGGCCTCACGGCGGGTCTACAGGTGACTTCGTTCCGCTCCGATACTACTCAGCGGAACCGGGACACGCGCCCGGACAGATCATGATGATTGAGCGAAAAACCATTCCGATCATGAAGGCCTGCGAGCTGGTGGGCGTCAGCCGCCGAACCATCTACAACTGGATCGCCAGCGGGAAGGTCGAGTACGTCAGGACCGCCGGCGGATCGGTGCGCATATTCGCAGACACCCTCTGGAGGGCGCCTGGGAAACCGCCGGAGCTTCCGGGGAAGGAAGCTTAGCGGTGCACGCAGTCGAGCCGGCGCCGACCGACATGGGCTTGCTGTTCCACCGCCTCAACAACCAGCTGGGAATCATCCTGGCCAACGCGGAGCTGCTCGAGATGAAGGCGGCGGACGCCATGGAGCGGGCCCGCGCGTCCCAGATCGTCTCGAGCGTCCTCGACGCGATGACAACGGCGAAGGAGATCCGGATCAGAACCCGACGCTCCTGACATGACGTTTTTTTGACACATCCCGCCGAAAAGGTCATGGTTTTGACCGTCTCCGCGCCTGCACGCGCGCGGAAGTGCGCACCTGTTCACATCCAAGCACTCTGATAAACGGCGCATACACAGCCATTTAGCGGCCTGCACCAGGGACGAGCCGGGGAACGCCCGGGCGCGTTCCGCCCTGGTATCGCAGTTGCGGATGAGGCACTCGCCGCCGGCGTATCGCCGAGACGGTCGAGAGGACAGTGCCCATGCAACGCCAGCCGCTCATCTCCAGTCAGCGTGATCAGATTGCCTCCGGACTGCCGTTCGTCGAGTCGCTCGCACGGCGGGTTGCGGCGTCGATGCCGCACTCCATCGAGCTGAGCGATCTGGTTCAGAACGGGATGCTCGGGCTGATCGACGCGGCTTGCCGTTTCGACCAGGCGCGGGGCATCAAGTTCGAGACGTTTGCCGAGCGGCGCGTGCGGGGGGCGATGATCGATGCGCTCCGGCGTGACGCCTGGCCGCGCGGCGTCCGCCGACAGCGCCGGGAGATCGAAGCGGCACGCGAGCAGCTCCGTCGCGAGCTCGGCGCCGAGCCGTCGATGGCGGACCTGGCGGCCAGAGTCGGATCCGACGAAGCGCGCCTGGGTCGCACGATCGTCCGGATCAACACCATCGAGCAGACGTCACCGCTGTCGGCGGGGGACCACTTCGACGGCGCGTCGCTGCCGGCCGCCCTGGTCCCCTCCGAGCCGCCGGCTGCTGACAAAGCCTACGAAGCGCGCGAGGTCCGCGACCACGTGCGCGCCGCGATCGTGTCGCTCCCTCCTCGCGAGCGCAAGGTCATGGCGATGTATTACTACGCGGAAGCAACGATGAAGCAGATCGGAGCGGAGCTCGGCGTCAACGAATCCCGTGTGTCGCAGCTGCACGCGCGCGCTGTGCAGCGGCTGCGGAAGGCGCTCGGCGCCGACGGCGGGGCTGCCGAGGCGGCGGCCGTCCTGCGTCCTGCGGTCCTGTCCTTCCAGAAGACGATGCTGCGGATGAAGACGGCGAAGGCGAATCCTCCGGCCGGGCCGGGGGTCGTGCTGCCGTACGCCGCGCCGGCGCGGAAACCGGCGCCCTACCTGGACGCGCGGCTCCGGGCGACGGGACGGATCGCGGCGGCGAGGTAGACGGTAGACGGCGTGCGCCGTGCCGCCGGCTGCTCACGTCACCATGTCGCGTGCGGCCCGCAGCAGGTCCTTCAGCCTGAACGGCTTGGCCAGCCAGCGGCAGCCGGTCTGCTCGAGAAAGCGCTCTGCCTCGGTACCCGCCACGTCTCCGGTCACGAACATGATCCGGCGAAGCAGTTCGGGTTTCGTCAGCTCGAGCTCGCGATAGAACTGGGGGCCGTCGAGTCTGGGCATTTTCAGGTCGCAGATGATCAGGTCGTACGGCTTCTGACGGAGCCGTTCGAGGGCCTCGAGCCCGTCGCTCGCCCGGTCGACGAGGTAGCCGGTATCCTGGAGGGACTCTGCGACGGCGGCGCCGAGCGCCGCCTCGTCTTCCACGACGAGCACCGCAACCCCCGACACCGGCCCGGGGGCAGGCTCTATCGTGGCGGGCAGCACCGGCTTGATGTCGCTCGCATCGGCCGGCAGTTCCACCGAGAACGTCGCTCCGCCGCCCGGCTCCGACTTCAAGGTGATCCGCCCGCCGTGCTCCTGTACGATCGCATAGGCGACCGTCAGCCCGAGCCCGGTGCCCTTCCCCACCTCCTTTGTCGTGAAGAACGGATCGAAGATGCGCGGCTGCACCTCCGGCGGCACCCCCGGCCCGTCGTCGCTCACGTCGACCACGACGGACTCGCGCTCCAGGTGGTGCCACGTGTGGAGCACCAGCGTGCCGCGGCCGTTCGCGGAGATCATCGCCTGCTCGGCGTTGATGACCAGGTTGAGCAGCACCTGCTGGACCTGGTGGGGATCGGCGAACACCTGGGGCAGGCCGGCCGCGAGGGCCTCGATGATGGTGATGTTGCCGACGCCCTGATCGTAGGAACGGAGCGCGAGCGTTTCGCGAACGACCTGGTTGACATCGACCATCGTCCGGGTGCTGTGGCGCTTGCGCGCGAACATCAGCAGGTTGCGCACGATCTTCGCGGCGCGCTCCGACTCGCTGAGGATGGTGTCGAGCCCCCGCCGGGTCTGTTCGTCGAGGTCACGCTGACAGAGCCGCTCGGCCCACGTGAGGATGGTGGCGAGCGGGTTGTTCAGCTCGTGCGCGACGCCCGAGATCGTCTGCCCGAGCGCAGCGAGCTTCTCAGCCTGCAGCAACTGCTGGTAGAGATCGCGCGCCTGATCCTCGAGCCGCTTGCGCTCGCTGACGTCCCGCATCAGCGCCTCGACGCGCAGCCCGCCGGGCGCAACGTCGGCGCGCGCGGTCACCTCGACCCAGATCGGCGTCCGATCCGCCCGGCGCAGCCGAAGCAGGTAGTCCGTGACGGAGTGGTCGCGCTGCAGCCGTTCGAGAAATGCCTCGCGCGCCATGGGGTCGAGAACCGTTCGACCGCAAACGGACACACCGCTTCCGTGGGCGTCTCCGCGGCGTAACCGAAAATGAGCTTGAGGTACGGGTTCGCCGAGAGAGTGCTCGACGAGCTGGCGGAGACCGCGCCGATGTACACCCCTTCGTGGACCGATTCGAAGAGGCGGGCGAACGCGTCACCCTCGGCCGTCGAGGTCACCGGCACGGGGAGAGTATATGGCGCAGGCCGCAGGAATCGGCGTGGCAACGTGAAATGGCAGCCGGGCGCGCGCCACATTCTTCTCTGGTCGATGCCGGGCTGGACGACTTTCAGTGCCCTGTGCCATGCGGCAGGTGCCATTCGTCCCGGCGCCTGATAGTCTGGACGTCATGCTTGCACCCGCCTCGCTCCAGGATCATGTGGCCATCGTGACCGGCGGCGGAACCGGGATCGGGCTGGCAATCGCGCAGCGTCTCGGCGAGCTCGGCGCACGGATCGTCGTGGGCAGCCGCGACTCGAAGAACCTCGAGGCGGGCACCGCGGCGCTGCGGCACGCCGGGCTCGATCCGCTGGCCGTGCAGATCGACGTCGGAAGCCGGATCAAGTGGACGAGATGGTCCAGCGCGTGCTCCGGCACTACGGGCGGATAGACATCCTCGTGAACAATGCCGCCGGCAACTTCATCTGCCGGGCGGAGGAGCTCTCCCCGAACGGCTGGAACGCCGTCGTGGGCACCGTGCTGAACGGCAGCTTCTACTGCTCGCGCGCGGTTGGCCGGCACATGATCGCGCGTGGCAAAGGGGGCGCGATGGTGTCCGTGCTGGCCAACTACGTCTGGACCGGCAGCCCAGGCACGATCCACTCGGCGGCCGCCAAGGCGGGCGTCATGTCGATGACGCAGACGCTTGCCGTCGAGTGGGCGCCGCATGCGATCAGGGTCAACGCCGTCGCGCCCGGGCCGATCGAATCGGATGGGGCCGCCAGACAGCTCTGGAACAACCCCCAGGCGGTCGAGCGCATCACGCGCGCGGTGCCGCTCGGCCGCTGGGGCAAGCCGTCCGAGGTGGCGGATGCGGTGGCGTTCCTCGCGTCGCCGCAGGCCTCGTTCATCACCGGAGAGACCCTGACGATCGATGGCGGGGCGCGCCTGGGACACGGTTCCTTCGGGTTCGTGTGAATCCTGTTCTCCGTAACTCAGCGTCCAACAGAAGAATGGACTGATAATGGTGTCAGTCAGCGTGGGATGCTTCTGTTGTGACGATCGAAAGACCACTCGACCCCATAGACCTGCAGATCCTCGACCAGCTCCAGGCCAACGCGCGTGAAACACAGGCGGACATCGCCCGAGCTGTGGGCCTGGCCCCCTCCGCGGTCCTCGAGCGCGTGCGAAAGCTCGAGGCTCGAGGCGTCGATCAGCGGCTACCACGCACAGGTCAACCCCAAGATCGCTCGGCCTGGGTCTGCTGGCGTTCGTGGCCGTGCGCAGCGACGAGACTTCCGCCGACCAGGGCATCGCGCTGGCGCTGTCGGGCTGCGAAGAGGTGCTCGAGGTGCACCATGTCGCCGGGGACGACTGCTATCTCATCAAGGTGCGCGCCCGCGACGCTGAGCATCTCGGCCAGCTCCTCCGGACCCGCTTCGGCCGGATCCCGGGCGTTCGATCAACCCGCACCACCGTCGTGCTGGAGACCATGAAGGAAACATCGCGGCTGCCCGTGCAGCCCCCGGCGCGCGAAGGAGTGACGTCGTGAGCCCCTCCACGCGTCAGCAACGCAAGCTTGCCTATGCCGCCTGGGTCGCTGTCTGCCTGATCTGGGGCACGACATACCTGGGGATCCGGGTGTCGCTCGAGACCATGCCCCCCGCGCTGATGGGCGGGCTGCGATGGACCCTCGCCGGCGGCCTCCTGGCGCTCTGGCTCGTGCTGCGCGGGGAGACAGCTGCCGCCCCGTCCCGGTGGGGGCCTGTCGCGCTGCTCGGCTTCCTCATGCTCGTGCTCGGCAACGGCGGCGTGGTCTTCGCGGAGCAGTGGCTCCCGAGCGGGCTCACCGCCGTGCTGGTCGCGACCTCGCCGTTCTGGATGGCCGGCATCGAGGCGTTCCTGCCGGACGGCGAGAAGCTCCGGCTGTCGGTGGTCGCCGGCCTGGTCGCTCGGCTTCAGCGGCATTGTCCTGCTGGTCTGGCCGGAGCTGACCCTCGGGTCGTCCGGCCACCGCGGTTTCCTGCTCGGCATCGTCGCCGTGCAGATCGCCGCGTTCGGCTGGTCGCTCGGCTCGTCGTACTCGAGACGGCACATGCGGGAAGACCAACATCCTCGGGAACGACAGCGCTTCAGATGCTCGCCGGCGGCCTGATGATGATGCTCGTGCCGGCACGGCTCGCGGCGAGTGGAGCACGCTGTTCTTCACGGCACGGTCCGCCGCCGCGCTGACCTACCTTGCGACCATCGGCGCCATCGGCGGGTTCGTGGCCTACACCTACGCGCTGCGCCACCTGCCGGTCTCGTTCGTGTCGCTGTACGCCTACATCAATCCGATCATCGCGGTGACGCTGGGCGTCCTGGTGCTGAACGAACCGTTCACGCGCGCGCATGGCGATTGCCGCCGCGCTCGTGTTCGCGGGAGTGGCAATCGTGCGATGGACGCGCACCGCGCCGATGCCCGGCGCCGGCAGGCCGAACCGGGCGCGACGGGACAAGGCGGCGGCGCAGGGCCGCCGCCAGGTTGCCTGACGAGCTGTGCCTGTCTGGCAATGCCTGCAGCGCCCTGACCGATGCCGACCGATTCGCTGAGAGCTCCCGAGCCGCCGGCGCAACGCTGACCGCGATCGCGCACCTCGAAGAGGGGGCCGCCGGGTGGGGCGTTCTTCCTGTGCACGCGCAAGGAAAGCCGCACCAGCCGTCAGGGCGGCACGTACCTGCACGTCGTCCTGCAGGATCGCCTCCGGGCACGATCGCGGGCCGCATTCTCGAAGGCGTCGATCGGCCTGCGGAGGAGTTCGACGCCGGCGAGTTCGTGCGGGTCCAGGCGCGGGCGGATCGTCACAATCAGCGGCTGGAGCTGATCATCGAGGACATCCGTCGAATCGATCCCGAACAGGATCGCACGGACGGTTTCACCGAAGCGGACTGCGTGCAGGCGGCGCCGCGGCCGCTCGAGGAGATGTGGCGGGAGCTGCAGGCGCTGATCGCGCGCGTGACCGAACCGCGACGTCCGCCGCCTGCTCGAGCTGCCGTCGTCGCAGAGCATGGCGACCGGCTGCGCGTGTGGCCGGCGGCGCTGACGGTGCATCACGCCTACCGCAGCGGTCTGCTCGAGCACGTCCTGAAGGTGGCCGAGGTCGGGGTCGCGATAGCCGCGGCGTATCAGCGCCGATCCCGACTTCGTGATTGCCGGCGCCATCCTGCACGACATCGGCAAGCTCGAAGAGCTCGACTACGACCTGCGCCACCTCCTACTCGCTCGAAGGCAACCTGCTCGGGCACATCACCATCGGGGTGCGGATGCTGCACGATACGGCGGCGCGATCGACGGACTTCCCGCGTGACGTGCTGGTCCGCCTCGCGCACCTGTCGTCTCGCACCACGGCTCCCGCGACCTGGGATCGCCGGTTGAGCCGATGACGGCGGAGGCCTTCATCCTGTCGGCTGCCGACGATCTCGACGCCACGCTCCACCAGGTCCGCCGTCACATGCCGAGGCCCCGGCGACGATCGCTTCACTGCCTATCATCAGCGGCTTGGGCGCGCCTTCTCAAGCCGTCCGCCCGCTGACGAGCCGCACCACATCATGCACGAACGCCATGGCCAGCAGGAGGTAGCGACGTCCCCAGAGTGTGCCCGCTGCGCACGGCGAGGATCCACGAGGATGACGCGACGACGGCGATGGTCTCGATCGCAGCGGCTTTCGATGCCGCCGCTGCGGCGCTGCGGGGATGTCTCACGCGCGCACGTCGGCGGACGCCCCGCGCGCGACAGGCCGCGCTTGCGCAGCAGTGTTCCCGCTGCTGGTGCATCGCGGCGCCGACGTCTGGCCCAGTCAGCGCTGTCAGTCCCCGCCACGCGCCAGCGCGTCGTGGCGGCCCTCTTTCTCGGCAGCGCCGAACCGCGCTCGGCGCTCATGACCGGTCACCTCGTGTTCAACCTGCTCTTCGATGCCGACCCGGGGCTCGCCGCGGGTCGACTTCCACGGCATCCCGTTCTTCGCGATCACGCACCGCGAGCCGGCCTCACGCCGCGCCGGGAGCTGATCATCTCCTCGGCGGGATTCTGGGTGCAGCACGCGGGCAGCGAATGGCTGCTGACGCGCCGGCCGCGGCTGCGGCGCGAGCGCGCCCCGTTCGCGAAGGGCGTGCTCGCGTTCAACGTGCTCGCCTCGGCCGCGTTACGCCGGCGCCGCCTTCGCGAGCACCGGGCCCGCGGAGCGCGACACGCGCGGCATCGCCATCGGCGAGCGGCATCGACGAGCGCTGGGTCGGGCGCGATGATCCTTGCGCCCGCCGTCCTCGACGCGCTGGCGCTACTTCCAGCCCGAGGCGAAGTGGGCCGTCTGGACCTCGCGCGCAGCGAAGGCGGGGATGGTCCTGCTGCTGATTGAAGTAGGCCGCTGAGCGGTCAGCCGAACTCCGCGGGCCGAGCGCGAACGTCATCGTTCCCTCGAGACGACCTTGCCGCCGACGCGGGCGACCCCGCTCGAGCACACCCATACGGCTGCGCAGCCGATGTACGGTGGCCTCGATCTCGACGACGTCGCCGGGGTGCACGGGGCGGCGGTAGCGCACCCGCTGGATCCCCATGAAGTACAGGAGTCTTCTCGCGGTTCTCCGGTTTCACGAGAATCAGGATGGCTCCGACCTGGGCCACCGCCTCGGTCAACATCGGACGGCGGCAGGACCGGCGGCTCGCCCGGCCCGGTGGGCGAGGTAGCGCTCGTTCAGCGTGACGTTCTTGATGCCGACGATGCGCTTGTCGGGCTCGAGCTCGGTGATGCGATCGACCAGGAGGAACGGATAGCGGTGCGGCAGGATCCGCTCGATCGCCGTATAGTCGAGAGGAAGTGTGATGTCCATGAGGCCGGCTGACACCCCCGCGCAGGCACGCGGCGAGCGCCAGATTTCCAAGTATAATCCGTTTTCCGCGGTCGCCCCCGACCGCCGCGCAGGGGAAGACACGCCTCAGTGAGCTCAGGACCTACCGCCGACGAGACCCGGGCGGCCGCTGGCGTCCCGGATGCCGTCGCCGAGCACGATCTCGTCTCGACCCTCATTCGACCTTGGCCGCCAGGTCACCAGCGTTCTCGATTTCGAGGACCTGCTCCAGCAGATTCCCGCGCCTCATCGGCAGGCTGATCGCGTTCGAAGCGTTCGCGGTCTACCTCGTGGACGAGCGTCGCGGCGAGCTCCGCGCGGCGCACCTGCTCGGCTACCCGGACCGCGAAGCCGCCCTCCGCATCCCGCTCGGACAAGGCCTGGTAGGGGCCGCGGTGGCGACCGAGCAGCCACTCATCGTCAACGATCTCGGCGCGGATCCGCGGTACGTCGAGCTCGTGCCCGGCATGCACTCGGCGGTAGTGGTGCCCCTGCTGCACAAGTCGCGGCCGATCGGGGCGCTGAACATCCTGAGCCGCAACCGCGGCCACTTCTCCGATCGCGACGTCGGCATCGTCCGGCAGTTCGCGACCCACGTCGCCGTCGCGCTCGTGAACGCGAGGCTGTACAAGAGCAGCCGCCGCGACGCGGAGGCCTTCGAGACGCTCGCGGAGATCGGCCGGGAGGTCACCTCGCTGCTGGACCTCGACCAGCTGTTCACCAGCATCGCGCAGCTGACCAAGCGTGTGGTCGACTACCGCACGTTCGGCATTCTGCTGCTCAACGCCGGCGGAGAGCTCGAGATGAAGCTCGCGGTCCAGTACGGCGAGAAGGTCGACGGTGCCCCGGGTGCGGCTCGGCGAAGGGCTCGTGGGTTATGCGGCGCTGCACAAGGAAGCGGTGCTGGTGTCGGACGTCTCGCAGGACCCGCGCTACATCGCGCTGCGTGCCCGACGTGCGATCCGAGCTCGTGATTCCGATGCTGCTCAAGGACCGCTGCATCGGCGTCGTCGACCTGGAGAGCCCCGAGCTGGATGCGTTCAGCAAGCGCGACGTCGAGATCCTGACGCTGCTGGCGAGCCAGGCGGCCGTGGCGATCGAGAATGCCCGCCTCTACGAGGAGCTTCGTGCGAACGAGGAACGGCTCGACAAGGAGGTGCGCTTCGCGCAGCGGGTGCAGGTGGCGTTGCTGCCGGCCGGCCCGCCGAAGCGGCTGAAGCACGTCGAGCTCGCCGGAGCCTTTGCGTCGGCGCGTGAGCTCGGCGGCGACTTTCACGACTACCTGTCGCCCGACTCGAACACCCTGGTCATCGCCGTGGGCGACGTGTCGGGCAAAGGGGTTCCGGCAGCACTCTACAGCGCGTTTGCCGCGGAGCTGGTGCGCGGCCGGACCTTCCGCCGGCTCTACATGCCGGAGCGATCGAGCCCTGCCGGCGTCCTGTCGTCCGTCAACACGATCCTGCACCAGCGCCAGCTCGAGGAGTACTACTGCACGCTCTGCTATGCGGTCTTCGATTTGAAGCGCCGGTCGATGACGCTCGCCAACTCGGGCCTGCCCTACCCGATTCGCTGCTCGTCCGACGGCTGCGCGCAGATCGTGCTGCCGGGAGTTCCGCTCGGCTCCTTCAACGGATCCACCTACGACGAGCTGACGTTTCCGCTCGCGGCGGACGACCTCTTCGTGTTCTGCACGGATGGCGTGTTCGAGGCCATGAACGCTGTCGGCCAGGAATTCACCGCCGCCCGGCTCCTCGACGTGGTCCGGCCGGGGCGGGACCTGACCCCGGCGAAGATGGTCCAGGCCATCTTCGACGCCGTCGCGGAATGGCGGGGCGACACGCCGCCCAACGACGACATGACCGCCGTCGCCGTCCGGATCACCGGATGATCCGGTCCGCGACGGCGGCGCTCGCCACTGTCCTGGCCTGCGGCGCGGCCGCCGGTCAGGACGCGAAACCCGCCGCGCTGCGCCTCGGACTCGAACGACAACTCTCGAACATCGCCGGCTCGCTCGACGGCGTGCTCGGCTACGCCATCGTCGACCTGACGTCAGGGCAGCGGATCGAGCAGCTGCAGGACGAGGTGTTTCCCACCGCCTCCGCGATCAAGCTGGCGATCCTGTACGAGTTGTTCAAGCAGGCGGACGAGGGCACGATCAATCTCGATCAGGTCCGTCCGCTCGATCGCCGGCATGTCGTGGCGGGCACCGGCGTCCTGCGCGAGCTTACCGCCGCGTCCATGTCGTTGCGCGATTATGCGGCGCTGATGATCGTGCTGAGCGACAACACCGCGACCAACCTCCTCATCGACACCGTCGGGATGGAGAGGGTGGCCGCGCGGATGCGCGCGCTCGGGCTGCCGGAGACCCGGCTGCGCCGGCGGATGATCGACCTGGAGGCGGCGCGCCGGGGCGACGAGAACGTGTCGACTCCTGGCGAGCTCGCGAAGCTCCTCCAGATCCTGTATCGGGGTGACGGGCTCTCGAAGACGAGCCACGCGGCCCTGGTCGAGATCCTGAAGAAGGAGAAAGCCACCCCCATGCGCGACGGCATCCCGACCGGCGTTGACGTCGCGAACAAGCCCGGGAGCCTCGAGGGAGTGGCGGTCGATGCAGGAATCGTCCTGCTGAAGGATCGCCCGTACATCTTCGTGGTGATGTCGACTTTCCTGAAGAACGAGGAGACCGGCAACGCGGCGATCACCGCCGCGTCGCGCGCCGCGTTCGAGTATTTTTCGAGGATTGCGCACGCCTCCGAATACGGTCGCGCGATCCGGTAAGTCTCGCGCTTCAGGCTCTGGCCCCCCTACCTCCTCTTGAAATCGATGTCCGTCTGCCGGATGTGCAGGCCGACGGCCTGACCGCCCAGCGTCGCGAGATCGTTCACGCGGCCCTTGACCCGGACGTGCGCGCCCTTGCTCGGAACGTGGCCGTCCTGGGCCACCACCGTGACCTCACCGGTGCCATCGTCCACCTTGTACAGCCTGAACGGCACCAGCGGCACGCCCCACGAGCTGGTCACGACGCCGTCGACCGAGACCGTCCTGTCCTGATAGCGGCCCGGGTTGTACTTCAGTTCGGCGACGCTCGGCCGACCAACCGCGAGCGCGCAGCCTGACAGCGTCAGGGCGAGCGCGAGAGGCGCTACGAGTCGAGCGAATGTGTTGGTCATGGTCAAATCCCTTTCAACAGACACGAATGGCCGCGCGAAATCGAGAACGAGCTGACGGGATGCGGCGATGCCAGCGCCTGCCAGAGTTACGCACCCCGTTGATTCCGCGCGACCGATCAGGTGTCATCAAATCGTGTGCCCACCAATCGCACGGAAAATCACGCGAACCGGCACCGCCGTCGTCCTGTGCCGGTGACGGCGTGACCTCTACACCGGACGCCCGCACAACCTTTTGCAGAATCCGCGCGTCTCTCGAACGGACGGCAGCAGGAGATAACCGGCGCCCCGGCGCCTGGAGGCGAAGCCAGGAGGTTTCCGCGATGCGTGGATGGAGTACAGCAGTCTTGACGGCACTGATGTTGGCGGCGACCGGACCGGGGCCACTGGATGGGTCCGCCGTCCTCGAGCCAACGCAGAGCGTGCGGGTCCGCGCGGCGGACGGCAAGCGGGCGATCCAGTTCGCTGGCGGCCCTGGCAGCTGGATCGGCGTCTCCGTCCGTGACGTGGGAGACGACGACGTCGCAAAGGCGAAGCTGCCGGCGGGCAGCGGTGTGGTCGTTGAAGAAGTCTCCCGCGAAAGCCCTGCCGAAACGGCGGGCGTGAAGGCGGGGGATGTGATCGTCGAGCTCGACGGCGAGCGGGTACGCGGCACACGCCAGTTCGCGCGGCTCGTGCAGGAGACGCCCAGCGGCCGGAAGGTGCAGGCGTCCGTGATCCGCGACGGCCAGCGCGTGCCGCTCAGCATCGAGCCCCGCGCGTCTGGCGCACACTTTTTCGGCGAGTTCTCGAATTTCCCCGAGCTCGCCGGCCTGGCGGCCGTGCCGCCCGTCCCGCCGGCGCCGCCGGCGCCGCCGGCACCCCCGAAGGTCTTCGAGTTCGACGAATGGGTTGGACGCGGCAGCACACGCCTGGGCCTGACCGTCAGCGCGCTGCAGCCGCAGTTGGCGGACTACTTCGGGGTCAAGGAGGGCGTGCTCGTGACAGCCGTGACGTCCGACTCGGCGGCAGCCAAGGCGGGTGCGAAGGCGGGCGACGTGATCACGACGATCAACGGAGCGAACGTGACGTCGCCGGCCGACCTCCGGCAGCGCACGTCCAGGCTGAACGACGGCGAGGAGCTGACGCTGGGCGTGGTGCGGGACCGCAAGCCGATCACGCTGAAAGGAAAGTTCGAGGGGCCGAGCCAGCGGCGCCGTGCGCTGACGATCTGACGAGGGGAGACCGCATCTGCCAGCCTGCCGACGGCCGGTGGTGACGTCCTGGGTCAGGCGTTGGCGGCCTCGGTCGCGGGGTCGTTGGAGCGGATCGTGGCGGGTCCTACGAGGGAAGCGAGCTGGGCAGCCAGGATGGTCGCGGCAGCCAGGTTCGCGTCCAGCTTCTCGGTGTCGGCCCTGACCTCGGCCGCGAGGACGCCCACGCAGCCGCCGCCCGTGACGAGTGGGCGCGGCAATCGCGCCGTTCGAGCTGCTGTCCCCGAACACCGTCTGCAGCACCCCCGTCCGGAAGGCCGCGGCTGTCGCATTCTCGGCATCGCGCGGGATGGCGCCGAGGCGATTGACGAGGTGCTGCGAGTATCCCTGGGCCAGCACGGGGGTCAACTCGCGGCCCTCGGCATCGGCAATCCAGAGGATGACACCGGCCGCGTCGAGCAGCGACGCCGCGCGGTCGATGAGCGGCTGGAGCGCCGTCGCGTGTTCCACGCGGGAGAGCTCGGTGCAGAGCGCGGCGACCGCTTTGAAGTCGAGGGGCGGGAGCACCAGCGAGGCAGCCGTCCCGGCGCCGGCCCCCGCGACGCGGGCGGCGTCCACGGCGGGCGGCCCGGCCGCCGGCAGGGCATTCGGGGACCCGACGGCGGCAGGCGTGGCGCCGGGGTGCCGCGTCGCGCTGCCCTGCTGACCTGCGATCGGGGCGTCCGCCTTTTTCGCGCGGGCGACAGCCAGTGCGGGGCGCGGCATGCTCGGCTCGAGGAACACCGGAGAGGGCAGGTCGTCCTCGACTCTCGGCAGCAGGAGCAGCATCACGAGTCCACCCGCCGCGGCGGCGGCAACCAGCGCGAAGCTCTGGCGCCGCTCGAACGTTTCTGCTGCAGTTGTCCGCGCCAGCGTCTCCGCCGTCGACGCTTTGTCCATCGCCGCGGCCGCCGCCTCGGTCAGCTCGCTGCCGTTCGAAAAGATCATGTCCGACGCGAGCAGCTTCTGATTGCCGCGCACGTAGGCGCGCGCACGCGAGTCCATCTGCGCGAAGTCCTGCAGGGATCCGGAGGCTGCGTCGATGCCGGCCCTCGCCTCGGGCGACACAGCCGAGGCGCGCAGGGGCGCGAGCGCGTCCCGCAGGCCGGCCAGCGTCGCAGCGACCTTCGCGGCCCAGAAATCCTCTCCCTGACCCGTCGCCACGTAGGCCTGCTGCGCCGCCCGAAGGTCGAGGATGGTACGAGCCGCGCTGTGCGCCTTGGCGTTGAAGCCCTCGCTGGCTGCCGCCTCTGCGCGACGCGCAGCCTCACCCTTCCGATACAGATACGCCGTCACGCCGAGCGCCATCACGAACAACACGAGCAGTGCGAGGCGTGCGGCCCGACTTTTCATTCATTAGCCTCCAACGGCAGCGCGTTGGACAGGTACTATAGCATCCGACCATGATGGGTGGGCACGGCGACGAGCCCCCGCGCGCGCGCGTTTTTCCGACGATCTCGCGCGTCGCCGCGGTGATCAATCCGATGTCGGGTGCCGGCCTCGAAGGCTCGGCAGCCGTGGGCCGCACGGCACTCCTGCGCGCCGAGCTCGAGCGCCGGGGGGTGGCCGGCACCATCGACGTCACCGAGGGCGCAGGCCATGCCCGGGAACTGGCAGCCGCCGCCGCGGCATCCGGGGTGGACGTCGTCATCGTGTGGGGAGGCGACGGAACGGTCAACGAGGCCGGGTCGGCGCTGATAGGGTCGAGCACGGCGCTGGGCCTGGTCCCGGCAGGATCGGGCAACGGGCTGGCGGCGTCGCTCGGCGTGCCGCACGACCCGGTCGCGGCGCTCGGGCACCTGTTCTCGGCGCCCGAGCGGTCGATCGATGTGGGATACCTTGCCGGACGCCCTTTCTTCAACATCGCAGGGATTGGCCTGGATGCCCATATCGCCGGGCTGTTCAACAGGCGGGCGCGCGGGCGCCGGGGCAGGTGGCCGTACGTCAGAATCGGCGTTCAGGAAGGCTGGCGCTACCGGGCCCTGGAGTACGATGTCCACGTCGATGGCAGCGTCCGGCGGGTGTCGGCGCTGCTGATCGCGTTTGCGAACGGGCGCGAGTACGGCATGGGCGCGTGCATCTCTCCGGGCGCGGAGCTCGACGACGGCCTGCTGGAAGCAACGATCGTGGAGGATCGCCCGGCGCTGGCGCGCTTCGTGGACGCCCGGCACCTGGCGCTGCGGTCGATGGCGCGCGCCACGCGAGTGCAGATCACGCAGGTTCGATCGGCGACCGTGGTGACCGCCGGCAGGATGCAGTATCACGTCGACGGCGAGCCGGGCACCGCGGAGGGCAGCATCACCGTCCGGCTCGAGCCGGGGGCGTTGCGGGTCAGGGCATAGGAACGGCGCGGACTGATTGGGAGAACAGCATGCAGACGGAAGAGCCGGCGGCGTTCCTGGACGCGTGCCGGATGGGCGACGACACGAAGGTGCGGTCCATGCTGGCCGACGATCCGTCTCTGGCAGGCACGAAGTCGGCGGGCGGCGAGACGCCGGTGGTTGCGGCACTCTACCGCGGCCACATGGGCATCGTCGACGCGCTGATTGAGGCCGGCGCCCCGTTGGATCTGTTCGGAGCGGCGGCGCTGGGGAAGGCGGAGGTCGTCGAAGAACGGCTCGCGCAGGACCCCGCCGGCCGCGAGGCGCTTTCCTACGACGGCTGGACGCCGCTGCACCTGGCCGCTTTCTTCGGCCACGTGCCGGTCGTGACGCTCCTGCTCGCGCGCGGCGCGAACATCAACGCGTGGTCGACCAACAGCGTTCGCAATACGCCGCTGCATGCGGCGGTGGCCGGCGGACGCGTCGAGGCGGCGCTGGCCTTGATCGAGGCGGGAGCCGAGGTCAATGCGGCGGACGGCGGCGGACACACGCCGCTGCACATCGCCGCCGAGGCCGGGTACGTGCCGATTGTGGAGGCGCTGCTGGGGCGGAATGCCGACCCGCACGCCGTGGATTCCGAGGACCGCACGCCGCTCGCGCGCGCGGCCGCGCGGAACCACGCGGAGGTCATCGACCTGATTACCCTCAAGGGGTGAGCCGTCAGTCGACCTTGAGGAGCGGAATCGCCAGGTGCTGCGCCGAGGTCGCGCGCGGCGCGCCGGCGAACTTCACCGGCGGCAGGTCCTGGAACATGAAGTCCCACTTCCAGCGCTCCGACGGGTTCGAGGCCTGCAGCCAGTGCTGTGCAGTCACCGGGCTTGCGAACGTCAGCGACGCAAGCTCCGCGTAGCCGGGACTTGCCGCCAGCGCCGTGCCGAGCTGCGCACGGATCTCCGCGCTGCTGGCGAAGGTGACCGCGCTGCCCAGCGCCCGACCCACGTTGACGAACACTTCCCAGTTGTCCTGTGCCTCGCCAGGTGGCGGGATCACGCGCGCCGCGCCCTGCAGCCGACCCTGCCCGTTCACGTACGCGCCGTCCTTCTCCACCCAGGCCGCACCGGGGAGCACGATGTCGGCAGCCTTCGCCAGGTCGGTCATCAGCACGCCGTGCACGATGAGCGTCTTGAGCGCACCGGACTGTCGCGCGGCAACCACCCAGGAGAGGTCCCCCATTGACCCGTCCGGCCCGGGATCGAAGACGTACAAGGCGGACAGTTTTCCTGACTCGACGTCCGCGCGGAACGCCGACAGGTCCGCCTCGCCCGAAGCGGCGGCGGTGACCGGGAACCCGAGGTCCCGCGCGCCCTGGACGTTCGGCGCATCGACCGGCGGAATCCGGAACTTCGACCCGGCGGGCTGCGGTTTCACCCGCTGACGCCAGCTGACAGCGACGCCTTCCTCCGGTACGCCGAACGCGCCGCCGAGCCGCCCGACGACGAAGAGCTCTTCCAGCGATGCGTGGGCGGAGAGCAGGAAGCGCAGGCCACCGGGACCACCGTCTGGCCCGATCCGGCCGGCCATGGTGGACAGCGCGCTCGACCAGTCAGCCGGCTCGAGACCGCCGGCGCCGGTGCGGACCAGCGGACGCTGCAGCCGTTCGTCCCCCTCGATCCAGTGGTAGTCGAACCGGCCGATGTCGCACATCCAGTAGTCGTTCACATCCGGGTTGAGCCGCGGCGTCATCCGGGCGAGACGCGCGCCTTTCGCCCACTCGGGCTTCGCCTTGATCCAGGCGGTCGTGTTGCAGCCCTTCTCGCAGAGCGTGCAGATCGTATCGACTGCCTCCGGGTTGTCCCACGGCCGGGACTTGAAGCGGTAGTCGCGGGTCGTGATGGCCCCGACCGGACAGACATCCATCAGGTTGCCGGAGAGCAGCGTGTGCACGCCCTCCTCGCGGAAGGTGGCGATCTCGCTGCCGTACCCGCGGTTCACGATGTTGATCTGCGGATCGGCGTCGATCTCGCGCATGAACCGCACGCAGCGCGTGCAGAGGATGCAGCGATTGCGGTTCAGCATGAGCGTCGGACCGAAATCAACGTCGGCCCGCACCCCTTCGCCGTCGAACACGCGCCGTGAAAATTCCATCCGGCTCTCGTTCGGCCCGAAGGAATACGAGAAGTCCTGCAGGGGGCACTCGCCCCCCTTGTCGCACACCGGGCAGTCGAGCGGATGATTGATGAGGAGGAACTCCAGGACGCTCGCCCGCGCTTCGACCACGTCGGGCGTTGCCGTCAGGACGACCATGCCGTCGGCCACGGTGGTCGAGCAGGAAGTCTGCAGCTTCGGCATCTTGTCGATCTTCACGATGCAGACGCGGCAGGAACCATCGACCCCGAGCGCGGGGTGATAGCAGTAGTACGGGATCTTGACACCCGCTTCGATGGCGGTCTGCAGGACGGTCCTGCCCTTCTGGGCCGTGACCTGGCGGCCATCGATCGTCAGCGTGACGGTTTCCATAAGTCACCCATCATAACGGATTGCCGGCGGAGGCCGAATGGCGAACCCCGCGGTCCGGCCGGAGAGTTGGAGCCCGGGACCGTTTAGGGCTAGAGTGGATGTTCCCCGGCCAACCTCACCAGCAAGGGAGGCCTCCATGTGCGCGCTCCGCTCGCGCCGGACATCACGCATCGCTCCCGCCATGGAGTGGGTGCTCGCCGCCGGGTTCCTCGCTTGCATTCTCACGATCGGCGCCCTGATCGTGCACCAGTTGCGGGGCCCATTGCCGGCGCCGCGCAGCGCGTCAGTGGCCCGCGCGTTGTCCACGAGCATGCCCCCGGCTGTGCCTCCGCGCGCGGTGTCCGTGCCGATGCTCCCCTTCCAGGACGGCAAGGAGGTCAAGGTGGGAGACAGCGTCTCGTCGGTGGCGGCAGCGCTGGGGCGGGCGGCGGAAGTGGGTCGCCAGGAGGTGGACCGGGGCAGCCTCGGCGAGAGGTTGACGCGGTTCTATGAGTACGGCGGCGCCCGTTTCATCCTCGTGTTCGAGCCGTTCGAGCCACATGGAGAGGCGAGGCTGGCCGCTATTTATATTCCCTGAGGGACGGGAGGGGGATCCGCGTCCTGATCCGGATCCGGGATCCGGGGTCCGGCGTTCAGCGCTCGAACACGGCGAGCGACTGCTCCTGGTTGACGGTCAGCGCGCGCAGCGTGCCGGTCAACGGGAGGTTGCGCGTGGCGCTGCGCTCCATCACCGGGATGGTGAGCTGCTCCGTATTGCCTCCGGCGTACTCGAGGGTGATCGTCACCGGGACCGGGATGACCTCCCCGCGCTGCTCGATGGTGACGACGGCGGTGGATCCCTGAACGGTGTGGCGGACCTGGATCTGAGGGATGCCCGTTCCGTGGATCCACGCCTCGAAGAACGCCGAGAGACCCTGGCCGCTGGCCTTCTCCATCGATGCGCGGAAGTCGTCCGTGCCCGCTTTGCGGAACTGCCACTGCGCGTAGTACTGCCGGATCCCGCGGAAGAAGGTCTCGTTCCCCAACAGGCGCCGCAGCATGTGCAGGACCATTGCCGCCTTGTTGTAGATCACGGCGCGGAACACGCGGCTGTCGCTCTTGATGTGCCCCAGCCGGTAGCCGAGGTAGATGGGACCTTGCGGCGAGGCGTCGATCGCCCACCGTCGCATCTGCCGCAGCACGTCCTCGAACGTCTCGGCGCCGCGCTCCTTCTCGGCGTACATGGCGGCGAAGTATTGCGCGAAGCCCTCGCTCAGCCACTGCTCGTGGTAGTTCTTCCAGCCCACCGACTGCCCCCACCACTGATGCCCGAGCTCGTGGGCGAGGAAGAACGTCGGATAGCCGTCGAAGCTCACCGGATCGTTGCGCCAGACGAACGGGCTCGTGGGCAGGGGCTGGTTCAGAACGGCGAAGTATCCCGGGCTGTGGCCGCCGGGGAGATCGCTTTCCGAGAGCGCCAGCGTGAAGCTCGAGTAGGGCGCGTCTCCGACGATGGAGGCGTAGAACTCGAAGATGGCGCGGGACCGCTCGGCGATGCCGCGCCCGCGCGACGTCTGGCGCGGGTTGGCCTGCACGGTGAGGTCGAGGACGCCGCTCCCCTCGCGCAGGTCGAACCGGCGCGCGCCTTCGGCAACCCCCGACCCCGTTCCGTCAGCCGATGTCAGCAGCAGGCTGGTCGTTGCGGCAACGTTGAACCGGCTGATCACGCACGCCAGGTAGCGGAGCGGCTTGTCCGCGTTGAAGGTGAACGTGTGGCGGGGCCGGTCGCCCTGGCGTGCCGGTGCCGCCGCGCGGGCAGGAGGACCGGCTGGCCTGCCGCTCGCCACGGCGCCGTAATCCACGGGAACGGTGATGTCGAGCCTCGCCGTGGCGTAGTCGGACACGGTGCTTTGCGGGTACCAGTAGCTGCGATTGCTGTAGATGTAGCGCGGCTCCGGCTGGAGGATGAGCGGCTCCTGCTCCTGACCGAGCGACAGGGCTTCGCGATCGAGCTCCTGTGGCTCGAGTCGGCCCCCGTAGACGACCTGTAGGGTGAGCGTCGTGCCCTTGATGATCGCCGTGGGCAGGTTGACGATCACGGCATTCTGGCCGACCACCCGCAGGTACATCAGCCGTCCGAACCCCTGCGCCTGGACGTTCCGCACGGTCAGCGCGTCGGCAATCCGGAGCGTCACGGAGGTCACGGCCGGCGCGACAATCCTGAGCGACACACGCGCGCGTCCGTCGATCCAGAGACGCTCTGGGCTGAAGTCCACTTCGAGGTGGTAGGACTGCACGTCGTAATCGAGGAAGTCGTCTTCGCTGAAGAACCGCCCGCGGCTGGCCATTTTCGCCTGCGAGGCGTAGATGGCGATGTTCTTCCTGCGCCGGCGGTCGAAGAACGACACGTCTTCAGCGTCCGACTGGACGCGCGCGTACGTCAGGTTGCCGAAGCGCCTCGGTACGGACCTCGGCGATCAGGTCCCCGCCCTGGGGGAGGAGCGACCAGCGATCGCGGCTCAGGTCGTTGAGGTCGAGCGAGAGCGTCCGCCCGACGTACTCGTCGAAGTAGCCCGACGCCCGGCGGACGTCCGCGGCCACCGGCGGGCGCGGCGTGAGCGTCCCTTCGGTGAAGCTGGCGGCGAAGTCCGACGGCCGGATCCGCACCAGGACTGCGTCGAACGACGTCGCCAGGCTGTCGTCGCCGGAGAAGATGCGCAGCTGCGTGCGTTCGGAAGGATCCGGGGGAGAAAAGCGCATTTCTCCCGACCCGAGCAGCACGACCGCTGTCGGCCCCTCCGGGGTTCCCGCCAGGAACGCCACGCCGGCCGGGATCTCCAGCGTGAGGTCCGGTCCCTTCAGAGTGAGGCGGCGGACCTCGTACTGCCGCGACACGTCGAGCGAGAGCGCGAACAGGCCCGACACGATCGACAGGCGTTCGAGGTGCGTGACGCGCCACGGCGGCGCCCCGGCGGTGGGGCCGTCGGCCACCTCGGCCAGGTCCAGCTGCCAGGTGAAGACGCGCGCTTCGGTGCCGCGCACGGTGAAGATCTCGAGGAGGAGGCGCTGGCCGCCGGTCGGGAGCGGGGTCCGGTCCCGTTCCTTGATGACCAGCCCGCTCGGTGCGGGCGTCATCGCGCGCACGAACTCCTCGACGTCCGCGCCCGCCGCGGCGAGCGCGGCCAGGCCCTGGCCGTTGCCCGCCAGCGCCAGCTCGCGCACGCGCTCCACCAGGACGGAGATCTGGTCCGGCGGCGGAGGAGCCTGCGCGACAGCGCGCGGCCCGGCACCCATCAGCAGAGCGAGCGCCAGCAGGAGCCGCACACGCATGAATGCCCCCATCTTAGACCTTCGACTGCGCAAAGGCCCGGCCGGCCGTCAGGCGGCGACGCCCGGCCTCGTCCAGCCCCGGCTACTCGGTCTTGGATGTGAGCTCGCTGAACAGAACCTGCAGGATGGCCGCGGTCGGCACGGCGAGGAGGGCGCCGACGATCCCGAGCAGCTTGCCGCCGATCAGGAGCGAAACGATGACCGTCACGGCACTGACGCCGACCTGCCGCGCCATCACCTTCGGCACGAGCACGTGGTTCTCGAACTGCTGTTGGACGACGAAGAAGATGATCACGAAGAGCATCGTCTTCAGCGAGATGCTCGAGGCGACAGCGACCGCCGGGATCGCGGACAGGATGGGACCGACGACCGGTATCAGCTCGCCGACGCCGGCGATCAGCGCGAGGACGTAGAAGAAAGGCACTCCCAGCAGCCACAGCCCCAGGGCGGAGGTCGCGCCGATGATCCCGCCGAGCACCAGCTGGCCGCCGAGCCACCCGCTGACCTTCACGGTGATGTCGCGGCTCATCGCATCGACGCGCACGCGGCGCGCCGGAGCAAAGAGACGCAGCATCGATGCGCGCAGCTGTCCCGCTTCGACGAGGAGGTAGAACGTCAGGATCAGAATGGTGACGAAGCCGAACAGGCCGCCCACCACCCCGACGAGGGCGCCGAACACGGTGTTCACCGCGTCCCCTCCCTGGCTCACCGGTGCCCGCTCCATCGCCTCCTTCATGGTCAGGCGCTCGGAGAGCACTCCGTTGCGGACGAGAAAATCCTGTGCCTTGTCGAGCATCCCGGGCAGCGAGCCCCAGAGCTGCTGGGCCTGCTCGACGAGCGGCGGCACGATCAGGAAGCCGATGCCGACGAACACGCCGATGATGAACAGGTACAGGATCAGGATGGCCAGCCAGCGCGGGAACCGTTGCGTGCCGATCGGCAGGAAGTGCTGCCGCTCGATCAGCCGGACGATGGGGCTGAAGCCGATCGCGAGAAGACCGCTGACGTAGAGCAGCAGCAGCACGTCCCGGACGAGATAGGCGGCGAACAGGATGACGACAACGAGCGCCGTCATCCAGATCGTCCAGAGGTTGACGCGCTTCTGCTCGGCCTCGGACAGGGGCAACGCTACCGCCCCTGCCCCGAACGGAACTGTTCGGTGAAGCGGCCGATATGGTCGTAGATCGACGCGAGATCCTCTGGCGGAGCCAGGAACACGATCCTGAAGAAGCCATCCGCCGGGTTGGCGCCGAAGCCGGAGCCGTAGACGCAGAGCACCCCGGTGGCGCGGAGGAGGCCGAGCACGAAGTCCTCGTCGGTGGCGCCGGGCGGCAGCGCGACCTTCGGCATTGCATAGAACGCCGCGGCCGGCGGCACCACCGAAATCCCGTCGATCGCGTTCAGGCGCGACGTCGTCAGGTCGGCGCGCGCGCGCAATGCCGTGCGGAACGCCTCCTGATGGCTGCGATCGCCGTCGAGGGCCGCGGTGATGGCGTACTCCATCGGACCGGTCGCGCAGAGCCGGCCGTCTGCCAGCTTCTTCACCGCCACCAGCACGTCGTCCAGCCGGGACGTCCGTCCGACAGCCATCCACCCCGCGCGCCAGCCCGGCGCGAGGTACGCCTTCGAGAGCGACGAGAAGGTGATGACCGGTGCGTCGGGGTTGTGCGCGGCAATGGCGCCGACCGGCCCGTCGAACGCGAGGTCGGCATACACCTCGTCCGCGAGGAGCGGGATCCCATGCTCCTCCGACAGTTCGACGAGCGCGCGCCGGACCGCCGCGGGGTAGACCGCTCCCGTGGGGTTGTTCGGATCGATCGAAACGAGCGCCCGCGTCGCGGGGGTGATCAGGCTCTGGATGTGTTCCAGGTCCGGCAGCCAGCCGCGGGCGGCGTCCGTCCGGTAGAACACTGGCCGGGCACCCAGTTTCGCGAGCACGGCGGTATACAGCGGGTAGGTCGGTACAGGCACCAGCACCTCGTCGCCTGCCTCAACGAGGGCGGTCAGGGCCAGCTCGATCCCTTCGGAGGTCCCGGACGTCAGCACCACCCTGTCGGCCGGCAGGGGCATGCCCCTCCGGGCACACTCCCTGGCAACAGCCTCCCGGGCCGCCGCAATGCCCACCGACGGGACGTAGCCGTTGTACCCGTCCCGCAGGGCGCGCTCGACTGCCTCGATGAGGTGTGGCGGCGTCCGGAATCCGAACGCAATCGGGTCGCCGATATTCAGGTACTGAACACGGGTCCCCGCAGCTTCCACTCGCTTGGCCTCGGCGACGATGTTGCGGATCGCGTAGACGAAGCCGCTGATGCGGCTGGCCACATGAATGGACGCCGTGGTGGTAGAACCCATCGCCGCGATCTTACAGCAAACACAGGAGTAGGCGGTCGACGTGCACAAAAAGGGGTAGAAATGACACACATAGTTTCTCAATAGCGTAAAAATTGCCCGTTTTCGTGTTTCCCTTCATTTTGCAAGCTCTACAGTTCATAGCCAAAGAGGCGAATGCTCAACGGTTTGGGTAGTTGGCAAGCGAATTGGAAGAAGACAAGCCATGTCGTCGGTGGGAGCACACAGCGCGGCGATGGCACTGACGGCGATGATGATATTGCCGGGTTCCACAGTGTCCGTCCAGCAGTCAACCCGTGGCGAAGTGGGACTGCAGACGGTGGCTGCGGAGCAGCCGGCAGCAACGTTCAAGTCGGCGGTCGATCTGGTTTCCGTGGTGGCTGTCGTCCGGGATCGAAAGGGCCGGTTCGTGCCCGATCTTTCGCAGCGGGACTTCCTGGTGGTGGAAAGCGGCGAATCCCGGCCGATCGTCGGCTTCAAGGCGGAGACCGACGGTCCGGTCAGGCTGGCGCTGGTGTTCGACGTCAGCGGGAGCATGAGGATAGGAACGAAAGCAGCCGACGCCCGGGAAGCGGCCCGGCATCTGTTGAACTCGCTCGGGTCGATCGACCAGGCGGCGCTGTTCTCGTTCGACACCAAGCTGGAACG
Source organism: uncultured Acidobacteriota bacterium (assembly GCA_963787175.1). Classification (GTDB taxonomy): domain Bacteria; phylum Acidobacteriota; class Vicinamibacteria; order Vicinamibacterales; family 2-12-FULL-66-21; genus CAVSUB01. Next base: position 158,737 of record CAWBCA010000021.1, on the reverse strand, counting down.
TGTGCGCGACTTCACGTCCGATTTCGCCGCGCTGGGCGCGGCGCTCGAGAAAGTGGACGCACCTTACGGGCAGACCTCCCTCTACGACGCGGTGGCGGAAGCGGCGCGGGCGGTTGCAGGCGAGAGGGGTACTGAGCGACGGTCGATGCAGCGCACGGCGGTGGTCGTGCTGACCGACGGTGTGGACACGCACAGCCGGCTGACCCCGGGCGAAGTCTCCGGAATCGCCAGCGGGATCGACGTCCCTGTCTACGTGATGGCGCTGATGTCGAGCATCGACGATCCGCGGATGTTCGACGACCCGGACTCGGCGACGGACGGGGGACTGCGCGACCTCGCGCGGTGGACCGGAGGAGAGCTGTACACCATGAGCGCGCCGGCGCATACGAGCCAGGCCGCGCGGGAAATCGTCAGCGAGCTGCGTCATCAGTATCTGCTGGCGTTCGAAGCGTCGCCACGGCCTGGCTGGCGGTCGCTCGAGATCAAGGCGCGCAGCCGGGACGTCACCGTGCGCGCGCGGAGCGGCTACACGGCGGGGGGCCGCTCGTGATCGACGGACAGGACGGGAGATGAATCGGGGAATCAGTTGGTGCGACGGCGTGTCCGCCTTCCGCGGACGCACACAGGTGGAGGCCTTATGAAGAAGCTGATATTGGCGGTTCCGGTGCTCGCGCTCGCGCTCGGCGGGTCGACGGCGTGCGCGACCAAGAAGTTCGTGCGTGGTCAGGTCGGTGAGGTGAACGACAAGGTCGAGTCGGTCTCGAAGTCGCTCGAGGAAACCCAGGAGCGGACGAAGGCCAACGAGGCGAAGATTACCGAGGTCGACCAGCGGGCCCAGTCGGCCGCGCAGGCGGCTGACAGCAAGGCGGCTGCTGCAGGCCAGCGCGCCGATACAGCCAAGACGACCGCCGATGCGGCGACCACCAAGGTGGATGCCGTGGACAAGGCGACCAAGCGTCTGGTCTACGAAGTCGTCCTGAGCGAGGACAAGGGCAACTTCAAGTTCGGCAAGTCCACGGTCCCCGAGACGGCGGTTGGCGAGCTCGATCAGCTCGTCACCAAGCTCAAGTCAGAGCCGAACGGCGCCTACATCGAGATCGAGGGACATACCGACAACGCCGGCGACAAAGAGTACAACTACAAGCTGGGCCTCGAGCGCGCCGAGAACGTGAAGCGCTACCTCTACGAACACCACCAGGTGCCGCTCCACAAGATCAACGTGATCAGCTACGGCGAAGAGAAGCCGGTCGGGCCGAACAACAAGCGTGATGGCCGCGCCCAGAATCGCCGCGTCGTCATCAAGGTGCTGACCTAGATCGATTCGGATCAAACCACGGGATCCCGGCTAGGCCGGGATCCCGCGGCCTTTTTCACGCACCCGCCACGCTTTCCTTCTTCCTCACCCCGCTCCGCCATCCCTCCGTTCCCGGCAAGCGGCATCCCTTCCGTGAGGAGGGCAGCTCTTACGGTATATTGCAGACGCCACACGCGAAGGTGAAGAAGCCGGAACCGCGTAACGTCACGCCGGTGATGCGGGCGGGTTCGCGTGCGCCAGACCACCAGCCGGGCGCTGAGAATAGCGCGCCCGACATGCGCGGAAGAGTGACAGAATGTGGCGTAGGCGCCGTACACCGTCGCCGGGAGACCCATCCAAGTGAAGCGTTGCGATCCTGCACAGGCGCCATTCGCCGCGAGGGGTGCATCGGGCCGTTCAGGGGCCGGATCGGGTCGGGTTTAAGCGGGCCCATGGCGCAGCCGAGCACCGTTCCTGCGCGCCTCGGCGGCGCGACCATCACCCATCCCGAGAAGCTGTTCTGGCCGGACGAATCGATCACCAAGCTGGCGCTCGCGCAGTTCTATGCACGGATCGCATCGCATATCCTGCCCTGGATGAAGTCCCGGGCGGTCACGATGGAGCGGTGTCCTGAGGGTATCCGCAAGACCTGCTTCTATCAGAAGCAGGCGCCCGAGCACCTCGGCCGCGGACATTCCGACGATTGACGATTCCCGCGCCGACCGCCGGGTCACGACGTCGACTACATCGTCGGCGGCGGACGGAAGACACTGCTGACGCTCGTGAACTACGGCTGCATCGCCATGCACGTGATGAACAGCCGCATCGATCACCTGAGTCAGCCGGACTGGCTGGCATTCGACCTCGATCCGGCGGACGGCTTCGAGCCCGCGGCGCGCACCGCATTGCTGCTGCGCAAGCGGCTCGAGGCGCACGGGCTCGAGCCGTTCGTGAAGACCTCCGGCGGACGCGGGCTGCACGTCTTCGTGCCGCTGCGCCGCGGCGCCGACGCAGGACCAGGTGCGCGCCTATGCCGCCGGTATCGCGGCGGAGCTTGCCGCGGAGCACCCGGCGCTGGTCACCGTCGAAGCGCGCAAAGCCAAGCGCCGGGCGCCTGTCTATCTCGATGTCATGCGCAACGCGCACCGGGCAGACCATCGTGCCGCCGTTCTCCGTCCGGTGGCGGCCGCGTGCCCCGGTGTCGATGCCGCTCGAATGGGACGAGGTGAGCCCGCGGCTCGATCCCGCGATCTTCAACATCAGGACCGCCGAGCGCCGCATGGCTGCGAAGACACCATGGTCCAAGTTCTTCAGTCATCGCCAGACGCTGCCGAGGGACTGATCGCGCAACCGTCCAGGGTCGCCTTCGGATCTGCCGGCAGCCTGGTCCGGGAAGCCCAGCAGCCGGTGGGAGCCATCGATGACATTCGCGGACAAGGCCGTGCTGATCACCGGGGGCGAAGCGGATTGGCGCCGCCGTCGCCATCGAGCTGGCCCGGCGCGGCATGGACGTGGCGCTCGCCTACAATCGCTCGCGCAGCGAAGCGGATGCGGTCGTGAGCGAGGTGGCAGCGGCTGGGCCGGCCGCGCCATCGCCCTGCAGGCCGACCTCGCGGACGCTGAAGCCGTGCACCACGCTGGTCGATCAGGCGGCCGCGCAGCCTCGGTCGCCTCGATGTGCTGGTCAACATGGCGTCGGTCTACGTCTGCCGTGCCTTCTCGAAGCACACCGACGAGGCGGTGTGGGACTCGGCGATGAACATCGACCTGCAGGCGGCCTTCCTCTGTGCGCGCGCAGCCGTGCCGCACATGCGGGCCGCAGAAGGTGGACGCATCGTCAATTTTTCCGACTGGGTCGCCGCCAGCGGACGCCCGCGCTACCGCGGCTACCTCGCCTACTACGTCGCGAAGAAGGCGGTCATCGGCCTGACCGAGGCGCTGGCGCTGGAGCTGGCGGCGCACGCACATCCTGGTCAACGCCGTGGCCCCCGGGCCCATTCTTCCCCCCGAAGGCACGACGCACGGACGAAGCGGCGGCAGTGGAGGCCGCCACCCCGCTCGGACGCTGGGGCGGCGCGGCAGAGATCGTCAAGGCGGTCGCTCTTCTGCATCGAGACGGACTTCATGACCGGAGAAACAATCCGCGTGGACGGCGGAAGGCACTTGCGGTAGCCGGGCCCCATGCACCTGATCAACCTAAAATAGCGCATGCCCGTTTACCGCGCCGGCGCGTCACTCGAGGATTTCTGCCGGGCGTGCAAGCTCGACCGGATGCACACGGTGGTTGCCGCGGATGCGAGCGGCGTGCCGATTCGGGTGGTGTGCGGGTTCTGCCAGAGCGAGCACAACTATCCGCGGCGGCGGCAGGATGGGCATGGTCTCGCACGACGCGCGCGGAACGCAGATCGGCCCGGAGCCCGGCGACGGCGCCCGCGCCTGCGTGCGCCGGCGCGCGATCCGTTTCCGATCGTCAGCGAACGTGAAAGGGTGGCGCCACCGATGAGCGGCGACGACACGGCGACATCGAGATGCTGCTGCGGCGGATCATCCGGGAGGAAGCGGGGATCTCGCCCGTGACCCCGGCCGACAAGTGGCGCGGCGGCATGCTCGTGCTGCGACCCGGCAACCGCGGCGACTGCAGGAGCGGACCTGGCCGATCGAGACCTTCTTCCACAAGGTGGTGATGCTCAGGAACCGGCTGCGCACGCTCGAGCAGCAGGTCAACGCCGCGAATCTGCCCGAGGATCTCAAGGTCAAGCTGCAGTCGTATATCAGCGGCTGCTACGGATCGCTCACGAGCTTCAACGTCCTCTTCGCCGACGAGGACGATCACTTCAAGGGTCGGCGGAGACTGACGCGCCGGAGCGCCGTCAGCTCGCGAGGCGAGGTCCAGGATGCGCTGGAGGGTTCGGGCCGCCTTGCCGAGCGGCAGGTTGCTGACGTAGAAATGCCGGACGCCCATTGCGGCCAGGCCGTGAATCGAACGCGCGCAGATTTCCTCGGGAGTGGCCCCGGCCGCGAACTCGCGCGACAACGCCTCGATCGGCACCGGGAGGAACCCGCTCAGTGTCTGGAGCGTATCGGGGTTCGCCGATCGATAGTAGAAGACCCCGAACATGGCCGGTATCTCCAGGCCCCGCGCGACAGCTTCCGAGAGGAATCGCTCGACTTGCGACCGGCTGTGGTGCGACACGATCTGCGTGAGGTAATACTCCGCGGTGATGTGGGCGTCGAGCAGGTGACTGACCTGGCTCGCTGCGGCCGCGTGCGGGTTGGCCCAGCCGCCGAGGCTCAGCGACGGCTGGTGACGGCGAATCGCTTCCCGGAGCTGCCAGGCGTGCTCGACGCATCGCGGATGCCCGACGTTCTTGTCCCCTCCGAGCACCACGAGCGATTGGAATCCGTGCTGCTGCGCGCGGTCGGCGTACGCCACGCAGTAGTCCATCGTGTGCTTGCACGTGAGGAACGGCACCACTTTCGTGCGCGGGACGTCGCTCCCCAGGTTGATGATCAGGTGGCGGAGGTTGTCTTCCTCTTTCGAACCGACGGCGCTGTCCGTCAGGAAGACGAAGGTGCCGTCCCGCGTCAGGCTGCGGACGGCGTGATAGGTGTCGATCCACGCATCCATGCTGGCGGCCGCCTCGAGCTCGGCCCTGGGCGGACGCAGCTCGGCAGCAATCACCGGCTCGCCGGAACGCAATGCATCGAGTAGCGTGGTCATCAGGAAGGACGAACCAGATCAGTATACTGAACGCTTCAGGCCCGCCGCGGGGGGCTCACGACGATCCCGCCACGGTTCCGCGGGTCCGGGATCCCGGGCCACGCTCATACGCCCGGATCTGAAGCTCCAGAACCGCAGATGGCACCGCGATCGTTCCCTGATCCGGATCCCCGATCCCGGATCCGATCCCATTTCCCCACCCGCCCGAAAGGACAACCCGGTGGCATTGACCCTGACGTTTCTCGGCGCAGCGCGGACGGTGACCGGCTCGAAGTACCTGCTCGACACCGGTACCAGCAGGGTCCTGATCGACGCGGGCCTCTTCCAGGGCATGAAAGAGCTGCGTGAGCGCAACTGGCAGGAATTTCCGATCGCGCCGTCGGCGATCGATGCGGTCGTGCTCACGCACGCGCACCTCGATCACGTGGGTTATCTGCCACGGCTCGTGTCCCGGGGGTTCCGCGGCCGTGTGTTCTGCACTGCCGGCACCCAGGATCTCTGCCGCATCGTGCTCCCCGACTCGGGCCGCATCCAGGAAGAGGATGCGGCCAACGCCAACCGCCAGGGCTACTCGAAGCACAAGCCGGCATTGCCGCTCTACGGGGAGGCTGACGCCGTGCGCGCGCTCATGCTCCTCCAGCCTGTCGGCTACGACCGTCCCGTGCCGGTTGCCGAGGGGGTCGACGTCGATTTCATCAACGCCGGCCACCTGCTCGGCTCGTCATACGCAAGGCTTCGCGTGGGTGGCAGGACGCTGCTCTTCGGCGGGGACCTCGGCCGGTTCGAGCGGCCCGTCCTGCCCGATCCGACGATGGTGGCCGAAGCGGACTACCTGCTGGTGGAGTCGACCTACGGCGATCGCGTCCACGACCCCGACGACGACGGCGCGCTGCTGGAGCGCATCGTGCGCGAGACCACCAGTCGCGGCGGCCGCGTGATCATCCCGGCGTTTGCCGTGGGTCGTGTCGAAGAGGTGTTGTACTGGCTGAAGCGGCTGGAAGAAGAAGGGCGGATCCCGGTGCTGCCGGTGTTCGTCGACAGCCCGATGGCCATCGACGCCCTGGCCCGCTACACCGAGCGGCTGCGGGAGCTCGACGCGGAGATGCAGCCGGAACAGCAGGACGACAAGGCGCCGCACGGACACGCAGCCCGCGGGAACCCCCCCGACCGGCGGCGGCACAACGCGAAGAAGGAACGGCAGCTCTGCGCGTTCTGCACCGCGCGGTTCCGCACCATTTCGTCTCCCGCAGAATCGAAGGAGCTCACGCGGTCGAAGGGGCCGGCCGTCGTGATCTCGTCGAGCGGGATGGCGACGGGAGGGCGGGTCCTCCATCACCTGCAGGCAGCGCTGCCGGACTCGAGGAACACGGTCCTCTTTGCGGGCTACCAGGCGGAAGGCACACGGGGCCGGAGCCTGGTCGATGGCGCCAGGGCGGTGAAGATCCATGGGCAGATGGTGCCCGTTCACGCCCAGATCGCCCGGATAGAGTCGATGTCGGCGCACGCCGATTCCGCGGAGATCCTGCGGTGGCTGTCCGGCTTCACTGGCCAGCCGCGGGCGACCTTCATCGTGCACGGCGAGCCCCCCGCGATGCAGGCGCTCCAGGATCTGATACAGCAGAAGCTCGGGTGGACGACCACGATCCCGGACCATCGCGAGACGGTCGCGCTCCAGTAGGCGGCCTCTGCATGACTGCGCCGCCAGGACGGCGGGCGAGCCCCCGACGATCGCCAATGCTTCGCCCGCCGATCCCGAATCGGACGGAGGGGTCGGCCTACAATAACTCATGGGCAGGACGCATCGATGGCGATGGATTGGGGCCGCGATGGCGGCGGTCTCGATGGCCGGGTGCGGAAAGGGAGCCGAGCGGCCGTCGCCGTCGCCGGCCGCAGTCCCGGCGACCCCGTCCGCGGCGCCGGACCGCAAGTATCTCCTGGAGCGGGTCGACGACGCGGCGGTGGTGCAGGTGTATGCCGACGGCTTCGAGAAGCTGCCGCTGCAGCAGAAACTCCTCGTCTGGCACCTGTACGAGGCCGCCCTTGCAGGCCGGGACATCTACTACGATCAGCGCTACCGGCACAATCTCGAGATGCGGGGGGTGCTCGAGGGGATCCTGACTCACGCCGAACGGCATCGACCCCGCCACGCTGGCGGAGATCCGGCGCTACACCAAGCTGTTCTGGCTCAACACCGGACCCTACAACAATCTGACGGCGCGGAAGTTCGTGCTCGGGTGCACCGCCTGAGGCCTTCGCCGCGGCTGCCAGGACGGCCGTGCTGAACGGCGCAGCCATCGCCGGCCCTGCCGGCGAATCGCTCGACGCGGTGCTCGCGCGGCTGAAGCCGGCGTTCTTCGACGCAGCCGTGGACCCCATCGTGACGAACAAGACCCCGGGGACGGGGAAGGACATCCTCTCGTCGAGCGCGAACAACCTGTACGCCGGCGTCACGATGAAGGATCTCGAGGGTTTCACCGAACGCCACCCCCTGAACTCGCGGCTCGTGAAGCGGGACGGCAAGCTGGTCGAGGAGGTCTACAAGGTCGCCGGCAAATACGACGCGCAGATCCGGCGTATCGTCGGACACCTCGACGCCGCGATTCCGTACGCCACCGGGCCGATGGCCAAGGCGCTCCGCGCGCTCGTGAAGTTCTACCGGACCGGCGAGACCGCGGATCGCGTGGCCTACGACATCGCCTGGGTCGAGGACCGCGAATCGCCGGTTGACACCATCAATGGGTTCATCGAGGTCTACCTGGACCCGCGCGGGGTGAAAGGCTCCTGGGAGGGCCTGGTCTTCTACGTGAACCCGGAGAAGACGGCCGGCATCCGGAAGCTGGCGGCCGACGCGCAGTGGTTCGAGGACCGCATGCCGTGGGCGCCGGAGTATCGCAAGCAGGGCGTCAAGGGCATCACGGCCAACGCCATCGACGTCGTTGTCGAGACCGGGGACTCCGGCCCGATCACCCCGATCGGGATCAATCTCCCGAACGATCAGGCAGTCCGTGAGAAGCATGGCAGCAAGTCGGTGTCGCTCTCGAACATCAACGAGGCCTACGAGAAGTCGGCCGCCCCGGAGTTCCGGCGGGAGTTTGCGTGGACACCCGAGGAAGCGGCGCGTGCCGAGAAGTGGACGCAGCGTGGCGGGCGAGCTGACGACGAACATGCACGAGGTGATCGGGCACGCCTCGGGCAGGATCTCCGAGCGCCTCGAGGGCAATCCGTCGGCGGCGCTCAAAGAGCAGTACTCGGCGCTCGAGGAGGCCCGCGCGGACCTCGTGGCGCTGTACTTCATGCCGGACCCACAGCTCGCGGAGCTGGGGCTCGTCAAGCCGGGCGATCAGGCGGAGATCGTCCAGGCGGAGTACGAGGCCTACACGCGCAACGCGCTCGTGCAGCTGCGCCGCGTTCGCGAGGGCACGCAGATCGAGGAAGACCACATGCGCAACCGGCAGATGATCGTCCGGTGGATCATGTCGAACTCGAAGGCGATCGACGTGCGCGAGCGGGACGGCAAGACCTTCTACGTGATGATCGACGCGAAGCAGTTTCAGGAGGGCGTCGGCCGGCTGCTCGGTGAGGTGCAGCGCATCAAGGCCGAAGGCGACTACGAGGCGGCGAAGAAGCTGTTCGAGACCTACGGCGTGCACTTCGACGCCCGCCTGCGCGACGAGGTCGTGGCGCGCGTCGATCACCTGAAGATGCCGTCCTACACGGGCTTCGTGCAGCCCAGGCTCACGCCGGTCTCCGGCCCTGACGGCAAAATCACCGACGTCCGGATCTCGTATCCCATGGATCTGACGACGCAGATGCTCGAGTACTCGGGCCGGAGCCGGTAGTCCGTGCAGGTGGCCAGCGCGGTTGCCGCTGCCGTCGCTCTGGCGACAATCGTAGGAACCGCCGGACGGCCCGCGCCGCAGCCGGCGCGCCAGAGTCCGGCCGCACAGGGTGTCCAGACACCCGGCGCGTCGTTACCCGGTGTGGCCGGTGTCCTCGCCGTCGAGGACGCGCGTGCGCCCTTCCCAGAAGACGTTCGCGCCCTCCTGACGGCGGCAGGGTCGGGCACGCCCGCTGTGCAGCGTGCAGCGGTTCGTGCGATCGGACGACTCGAGCGCCGCGACCTGATCCCCGAGCTGCTGCCGCGCCTGCGCGCGCGCGACGCCGGCGTTGCGGAAGAGGCTGCCGTCGCGCTGGCGCTCGCCATGCGAGGCGAGCCGCTGCCGGGCGTTCCTGCCGAGCCGCAGCCCCGGGCGGTTGTCGAGGCGCTCGCGCTGTCCGGAGGCCCGGACACATCCTACCTGGCATTTGGCCGGCTGCCGTACGCGACGGCGGTCGAGTTCCGGCAGGCGGAACAGCAGCTGGCGCGCGGGCTGGCGATCACGCCCGCGCCGCCAATCGAAGCGCTCCGCGGCCTCGAGGCGCTGGCACGGCTGAACCGGAAGCTCCTGCCGTTCGAGGACGCCTCGCTGGAGCGGCTTCGATCGCTGGCGGTCATCCGCAATCAGCCGGGTGCTCCAGAGCTTCGTCGAAACGCGATGGCGGCGCTCGTCGCGGCGCTCGGGGCGGACACCACCACGCTCGTGGCAGCCCTCGCAGACGACGAGGCGGAGGTCCGGCGTCTTGCCGCGCTTGCGCTTGCGGGCGCCGGCTCGCCCATCGATGGGGCGCGCCGCGTGGAGCTGCTCCAGGAGGCGCTCTCGGATCGCTCGGCGATGGTCCGGCTCGAGGCGGTGAAGGGGTGGGTCCGGTGGGGCGTCAGCCAGCACGGGTGCGGCCTGGTGGTGGCGGCGCTCGCGGATCCCGAACCGCACGTCTTTCTCCACGCCCTCGATGCACTTGGCGAGCAGTGCAAGCAGGACGTCGCCGTGACCGACCGGGTCACGGCTGAAGCGCGGCCCCCGTCCGCCGCCGCCGCGTGGCAGCGCGAGGCCCATGCGCTTGTCGCGCTCGCGAAACGGGCACCCGACCGCGCCGCCCCGGCTCTCACCGGCTTCCGCTCCCACTCGCGCTGGCAGCTGCGCATGTATGCCGCGCGGGCCGCCTCGATCATGAACGATGCGGCCTCGCTCGGCCGGTTCGCGCAGGACGAGGACGACAATGTCCGCGAGGCCGCGCTGCCGGCGCTGCGGCGGCTTCTCGGCCCGGCCAGCGACGACGCGTTCGTGGCTGCCCTGCAGCGGCCGGACTATCAGCTCCTGCTCACAGCCGCGCGGGAGCTGAAGGGCACCCCGCCGTCGCCGCCGCTCACCGGCGCGCTGGCCGCGGCGCTGGCGAGAGTGACGGCCGAGCGCAAGGAGACGTCGCGCGACATCCGGATGGCGCTCATCGAGCGGCTCGGCGAGATGGGCAGTCCCATCGATGCCGCTGCCCTGCGCCCGCTGCTGCGTGACTTCGACCCGGTTGTGGCGGTGGCGGCCGCTGGCCTGCTGCAACGCTGGACGGGTGAGGAGGTCGTTGTCGAGCCGGAGCTTCTGCCGCGCGCGCCGCTGCCGGACGGACAGGAGCTCGCGGAGGCCGTGCACGCCGTCGTCTCGATGGAGAGCGGCCGGAGTTTCACCCTCCGGTTCATGACCGCACAGGCGCCGCTCACGCGCACCCGCTTCCTTCGTCTCGCGCGGGCGCGCTACTACGACGGCCTCACCTTCCATCGCGTCGTCGCCAACGCATTCATACAGGGTGGCAGCCCCGGTGCGAACGAGTATGCCGGCGATCGGCTCTACATGCGCGACGAGGTGGGCGTCGAGATGCACACGCGCGGCAGCGTCGGCATCTCGACCCGCGGCCGCGACACCGGCGACGCGCAGATTTTCATCAACCTCGTCGACAATCCCTTTCTCGACTTCCAGTACACCGGTGTTCGCGCGGGTGTGCGGCGACGGGATGGACACGGTCGACCGGATCCAGGAGGGCGATCGCATCCGCCGCGTTCAGGTCGAGCCCGGCGATCGGTGCGAGTGACACCCGATCGGCGTTCGACGCCGCCAGGCGGGCGCCTGCCGGCAGCCCTCATACTTTGTTATGCTGGCTCATGGCGCCCGCAACGGTGAGGTGATCCCATGAGACTGCAGTGGCGACCGGTCTGGTCCGGCATCAGCATCGGCCTCGTGATGGCGGCGCATTCACTGGCGCTCGCGCAGGAGCCCACGCCAGGCAACAAGCGCCCGGGCAAGGGAGACGAAGTGGTCGCGAGGGGCTGTTTGAACGGCCCGACGCTGCATGCGGTGGAGACTGTGGCCACCGACGAGACCAGCCGCGTGTCGGTCCCGCTCACCTACCAGTTGAAGGGTGACAAGAAGCTCCTCGCACGGATGCGGGAGGAGCACGATGGCACCGGCCTCAGGGTGACCGGCGTCCTCAAGTCGACGCTGCCGCACGATGGCGCCGTGGCCGGCAAGACGGTGGGGAAGACCAAAGTCACCTTCGGCATCGGCACGCCGTCCGCGCAGGGAGGCGCGCCGGACAACCAGCCCGCGCTGCCGGTGCTCGAGGTCAAATCGTTCGAGGGCGACGGCCCCAGCTGCACGCGATGACCGGCGGGCCCGCCGGGCCGAGGCCCGGCTCCAGGCCCGAGTCAGCCAGGATCTCGTGATCTACCGGTTTGCAGACTACACAGTCGACCCGGCCTCGTTCAGGCTCCTCCATCAAGGGCAGCTGGTGCCGGTGTCCCCCAAGATCATCGATCTCCTCCTCTACCTCGTCGCGCGGCCGTCCGTGCTGGTCTCGAAAGAGGACCTGTTCAAGGCGCTGTGGCCCGACGTGGCGGTGACCGACAACGCGTTGACACAGGCCGTGTCCGAGCTCCGGCAGGCGCTGCGAGACGACGCGGCGAGCCCGGCGTACGTGCAGACCGTCGCCCGGCGCGGCTACCGGTTCATCGCCCCCGTGCACCGGGGGGAGCCGCCTGTATCGAACGCGCCGGGTCGAGCGGCGACAGACGTGCAGCCGGCGCCGTACCAGCCTTCCGACGATCGCGGTCCTGGACTTCGCCAACGTGAGCGGCGACCGCGAGATGGCGTGGCTGTCGTCCGGCATCGCCGAGACCGTGACGAACGACCTGCGGGCGATGGCCACGCATCGCGTGATCGACCGCGTGCGGGTGGTCGAAGCGGTCCGCCGCGGCGGTGCGGACCTGTCGGCGCTGCGAGCGGAGCTGCACCTCGATCGCGCCGTTGTCGGAAGCTTCCAGCGTGCCGGCGATCGCCTCCGCATCACCGCGCGCATCGTCGACGCCGACAGTGGCGAGACTCAGGCGGAGGCCAAGGCGGACGGCGCCCTCGACCGCGTGTTCGAGCTGCAGGACCGGGTGGTGATGCAGTTCGCCGACGCGCTCGGGACGAGCCGCCGGGGCAGCGGCGGCCGGCGGTCGCTGGGCGACACCAGCAGCCTGGAGGCGTACCGCGCGTTCACGGAAGGGCGCGTGAAGCTGGAGTCGCTCGACTCGGCGGTTGTCCCTGCGGCCATCGCGGATTTCGAGCTGGCGGTGAAGCTCGACCCGCAATACGCGGGGGCACACGTCGGCCTGGCCAACGCGCGGTTCTGGCAGTACCGAGGCCTCGCGGGCCCGCAATCAGCCGGACGGCGGCCTGCTCGCCACGGCGATCGATCACGTCCGCCGCGCCATCGAGCTGGAACGCGATCTCGCGGAGGCGCACGCAACCCTGTCGTTCCTCCTGATGAGCGCGCGGCGATCCACGGAGGCACTCGCCGCCGCCCGCCTGGCGGTGGCGCTGGAACCGGCTTACTGGGGGAACCAGTTCCGTCTCGCGCACGCGGCGTGGGGCGGTGAGCGGCTGCAGGCGCTCGCCCGGGCCATCGATCTCTATCGGGATTTCCCGTTCGTGCACTTCGAAGCGGCCATGGTGCACATCGCGCGCAGCGAGCCGGACCGCGCCGAGCTCGTGCTGCGCGAGGGCACCATCGTGCAGGACCGGCAGGCGGACCTGAAGCAGCGCTACCCGGCCAAAGGTCTGCACTGGCTGCTCGGCCTCGTGTGCCTCGCCCGGGGCGACCCACAGGAGGCGCACACGGAGTTCCAGCGCGAGATCGACTCGGGACCGGGCCAGCTGTATGCGGCGGAATTCGCCATGAACGCCCACGACGGCGCGGGCTTCGCGTTCCTGCGCAGCGGTGATGCCGGGGCGGCTGCGGCGCAGTTCCGCAGCGCGCTGGGGCTCTTCCCGGAGCACGCGCGATCGCTCGTCGGGCTCGGTGCGGCGCTCGCGGCCTCGGGAGACGACGCCGGCGCGGGGGAGGCGTTCGGCGCGCGCGGCCGCCGCCACCGCCTCCCTCCGGCGCGGCGGCCGCGCCAGCGAGGCCACGCTCGCCGAAGCCCTGAGCCTGGCGGCGCGGGGAGAGGACGATGCGGCGCTCCACGCGCTCCAGGAGGTGCTCGATCGCGCCGACCTTCCGTTCACCGGATGGACGATCCCCATAGAGCCGCTGCTCGATCGGGTCCGTCAGATGCGCGGGTACAAGGCGATCGCGCAGCGCCTTGCGGATCAGGCGCGCTGAACCTGTCGGATCTCCCGCATTGGAACCATGCCTTCACGAATGCCGGCGCCGTGGCAGCGGAGCACCCGGGCAGCCGGCGCGCCGGCGCCGCACGCCACTGCTCGCGTTCGTCAGCCGCTCAGCGGGCTGAACAGCTGATTGGCGGCGGGCCCGGCACGGACAGGCGCGGGCTGTCGGCCTCGAGCAGTTGCTCCTCGCTCAACGGTCCGCGCAGCTCCTTCAGATACTCGACGAGAACGTCGCGGACGAGGGGCGCGGCGGGATCGACGGGAAATCCCTCTGCTGGAAGAACCGGGTCGAGAATCCCGTCCCCGCCAGTGGCCAGGAAATCGCTGACCACGACAAGGAGGGGATCTCCGTCCTCGACCGGGATGCCTGAAGGGCGTATCAGCGCGACGTCGAGCGAGCTGTTCGAGCATCGCGCCTGGACGCGGATTCCCGAGAATCCGATGATCCGCCTGGTCTTCTGCAGGTGAGCCCCGAACACCTCCCGCAGTTGCCGCCCTGTCAGCCGCACCGTCACGACGACATTGTCGAACGGCATCACCTCGTAGATGCGGCCGTACGTGAGCTGGCCAGCCGGCAGGTCCGCGCGAAGGCCCCCGCTGGAGTTGTTCAGCGCGAGGTCCGCGCCCGGCACGGAGGCGAGCAGGGCGTCGGTCACGAGGTGGCCGAGCGGCGACACCGGCGTCAAGCGCCTGATCGGTGTGTCGAGGACGGTCCCGAGCGCTTGCGCCTTCAGTGCGCGCACCTGTGCCACAGCAGGGGCGAGCACTTGATCGATGGCGTCATCCGGCACCACCGGCGCGTTCTCGTATTCCGCCTGCGCCATGGTCCCGGCTTCGGCCTCGGGGTCGCAGGTGCGCGTCTCCGGATCCTCGCGGGCGCACGAATCGCGGGGTGCGAAGCTCCGCCTGGCCGTGACGGTGTTCGAACGACGGTCAATCGAGAGGTCGACCCGGCCGAACGCGCGGCCGCCGGTGAACGCCTCGGTAATCGCGATGCCCTCGACCTGGTGCCCAATCCCTGCGTGCGTATGACCCGCCACGATCACGTCGACCATTCCGCGCGGCAGCTCGCGCGCGACCGTGAAGATTTCGGACGCCGGCTCGCACGACGCCAGATCCTCGGGGCGATCGAAGCGCGAGCATCGGCCACCGGCATGCGCGACGACGACGACCGCGACGGCGCCCTGCGCGCGCAGCGTGGTTGCGTGTTCGCGTATCGTCTCGGCCAGCGGCGCCACGGCCAGCCCCTCGACGTTCGAAGGGAGCGTGGCGGTCAGCGCCCCGCGCGTCATCAGCCCGATCACGCCGACCTTGACGCCGGCCGCCTCCACCATCACCGTCGGCTGCAGGTTTGCCCAGCGGGGGGTGCCGCCGCTGGCGGCGTCCACGAGGTTGGCGGCAAGGAAGGGGAACCTGGCCTCCGACGCACGTGCCTTCAGCGCCCCTCGTGGATCGTCGGCGCTTCCGCGCGGTGTCGCCGACGGCCCGATGGGGCCGAAGTCGAACTCATGGTTGCCGAGGGCCGCCGCGGCGTAGCCGAGGGCGTTGTACACCGCCACCACGGACGCACCTTCCGTGATGTTCGACTCGAGCGTCCCCTGGAACATGTCGCCCGCGTCGAGCAGGAGCACGCCGCCGCCGTCCCGCGCCCGCGCCGCGCGCAGGTTCCTGAGATATCCACTCAGCAGGGCGAGCCCGCCGCGGCCGTCTCGCGGCAGCACCCCGCCATGCAAATCGTTGGTGCCGACGATCGACAGCGTGACGAATTGCGGCGCGGCCGCGGCACGCCCGGCCGGCCCTCGCATCGCAGCGCAGCCGGAAGCCAGGAGCAGGAGACAACCCGCGAGAAGCGCCTTGTTCGACATGGACCCAGGAGCGAGACGGGATCACTAATACCACGCCCGGGCACATCCGGGCGGAGTCGGGACACGCAACGGGTGGCCGCGCAGTGGTGTCCCGAACTGTCGCGATGTCATGAGACGAAATACCCGCGAGCGGCCTGCCGCAGGCGTTTGACCGGGTGCAGCGCTCGCTGTAGAGTGCCTTCCTCCATCGGCTGGCACGACCGCTCCGACTGTCGCCATGTCCCGCGCAGAAGGTGCCTCCATGCTGTCACAGACGAAGTCCGGTGGCGACGGCCAGGCGCCTGCCGCCTCCGCTGCGCCAGCGATTGCGCTGCCCAAGGGTGGCGGCGCACTCCGCGGCATTGCTGAGAAGTTTGCCGCCCAGCCATTCACCGGCACCGGTTCGATGGCCGTGCCCCTCGGGGCGAGTCCGGGCCGGTCAGGCTTCGGTCCCCGGCTGACGCTGTCCTACGATTCGGGCACCGGCAACGGTCCCTTCGGACTTGGCTGGACGCTTCCAATCCCCAGCATCGCCCGCAAGACGGAAAAGGGTCTCCCGCTCTACCGTGACGCGGAGGAGTCGGACGTCTTCATCCTCTCAGGCGTGGAGGACCTTGCGCCTGCCCTGGTCGCCGTCGAAGGGCAATGGCAGCCCGATACCTCCGAGCGCACGCTCGACGGCGTCCGGTACCGCATCCGGCGTTACAGGCCGCGGGTGGAGGGGCTGTTCGCCCGCATCGAGCGTTGGACCAGCGAGCCCGGCGGCGACACCCACTGGCGCTCCATTTCACGGGACAACGTCACGAGCGTGTACGGGAGGACGCCGCACAGCCGCATCGCCGATCCCGTCGATCCGACGCGGATCTTCAGTTGGCTCATCTGCGAGATCTACGACGATGCAGGCAACGCGGCGGTCTACGAATACAAGGCCGAGGACTCGGCCGGCGTCGATCTCTCGCAGGTCCACGAACGCAACCGCTCCGGCTCCACGCGTTCGAGCAACCGCTACCTGAAGCGCATCCGCTACGGCAACCGCGTGTCGCGGTTCGTCCAGCCGGACCTCGCACAGGCCGACTGGATGTTCGAGGTGGTGCTCGACTACGGCGAGCACGATGCCGGCGAGCCCCGGCCGGATGAGTCCGGCGAATGGCTCTGCCGTCGCGACCCGTTCTCGTCCTACCGCAGCGGATTCGAAGTGCGTAGCTATCGACTCTGTCAGCGCGTGCTCATGTTCCACCATTTTCCGGACGATCCGGACGTCGGCCGCGACTGCCTCGTGCGATCGACCGAGCTCGCCTACAGGAGCAGTGATGATGAGGCGGACGATCGCCGAAGAGGCCAGCCGATCGCCTCCTTCATCGCGGCGATCGCTCAAAGCGGCTACGCCCGTCAGGAGGGCGGCGGCTTCATCAGGAGTTCCATGCCGCCGCTCGAGTTCGAGTACAGTCCGGCGGAGATCCATCACGAGGTCCACGAAGTCGATGCGGAGAGCCTGGCGAACCTGCCGTCCGGCGCCGACGGCATCCGCTATCACTGGCTGGACCTCGATGGCGAAGGGCTGCCCGGGCTCCTGACGGAACAAGCGGACGCGTGGTTCTACAAAGCCAACCTGAGTCCTGCCGGCGTCGCGCCACAGGGCGGCGGCGGGAGGCCCGCGCGCCTGGGCGCGTCCGAGCGCCTGGCAGTCCAGCCGAACCTCTCGCTCACCGGGCGGCCGCAGTTCGTGGACCTCGCCGGCGACGGCCAGCCGGATCTCGTGACGCTGGACCACCCGACTGCCGGTTTCTACGAACGGACCAGCGTGCGGGGGTGGACCGATTTCCGCGCCTTCCGCTCGTGTCCGACCTTCGATCCGGGCGATCCCAACCTCAGGTTCGTCGACCTCGAC
Organism: uncultured Acidobacteriota bacterium; assembly: GCA_963787175.1. Lineage (GTDB taxonomy): Bacteria > Acidobacteriota > Vicinamibacteria > Vicinamibacterales > 2-12-FULL-66-21 > CAVSUB01. The sequence continues at coordinate 141,471 of CAWBCA010000021.1, read as the reverse complement.
GGAGACGGCCACGCCGACGCCCTGGTCGCCGAACACGCGGTTTTCACGTGGTATCCGTCCCTTGGTGAGGAAGGCTTCGGACCTGCCCGGCACGTCGTCAAGGCGCTCGACGAGGAGAAGGGGCCAGCCGTCGTGTTTGCCGACGGCACGCAGTCCATCTTCCTTGCCGACATGTGCGGCGACGGCCTCACGGATGTCGTGCGCATCCGGAACGGCGAGGTCTGCTACTGGCCGAATCTCGGTTACGGCCGGTTCGGCGCCAAGGTCACGATGGACCATGCGCCGTGGTTCGACCATGGCGACCAGTTCGACCAGCGCCGCGTGCGCCTGGCGGATGTCGATGGCTCCGGCGCCAGCGACATCATCTATCTGGGACGCAACAGCGTCCGGTTGTACTTCAACCAGTCCGGGAACAGCTGGAGCGCGGCACAGGTGTTGACCCACTTCCCGGCCGTGGACAACCTGACCAACGTTGCCGCTGTCGATCTGCTCGGCAACGGCACGGCCTGCCTGGTGTGGTCGTCGCCATTGAGTGGAGACGTGGGCCGGCCGATGCGCTACGTCGATCTCATGGGCGGCCAGAAGCCGCACCTGCTGGTGTCGGTCTCCAACAACCTCGGCGCCGAAACGCGCGTCGAGTATGCGTCCTCCACGCGCTTCTATCTCGCGGACAGGATGGCCGGCAGGCCGTGGATCACCCGCCTTCCGTTTCCGGTCCAGGTCATCGAGAGGATCGAGACGGTCGACCGGATCAGCGGCAACCGGTTCGTCAGCCGGTATTCCTACCATCACGGCTTCTTCGACGCCGTCGAGCGTGAATTCCGCGGCTTCGGACTGGTCGAGCAGCAGGACACCGAAGAGTTCGACGCGCTGGCCGCGCCCGGCGACTCGCCGGATGCCACGAACATGGACCGGGAGTCCCACGTGCCTCCGGTGCTCACGCGCACCTGGATGCACACCGGGGCCTACCTCCCGCGCGGTTCGATCAGCCTTCAATTCGAGCACGAGTACTACCAGGAGCCGCTGCCGGATTCCGGGAGCGGGGCCTGGCTGCTGCCCGACACGATCCTCGAGGCAGGCCTGGCGCCGGACGAGGAACGGCAGGCGTGCCGCGTGCTGAAAGGGGCGATCCTGCGCCAGGAAGTGTATGCACGCGATGGCACCAGCAGCGCGGAGCGTCCGTATGTCGTATCGGAACGCAATTACACCGTCCGGCTCCTTCAGCCGCAGGAAGGCAACCGCGACGCGGTGTTCCTGGTGCACCCTCGCGAGACGCTGGACTTTCACTACGAGCGCGCCGTGGCGGATGTCGGCGGGGAGCCACGAGCGGACCCCCGCGTCAGCCATACGATCGACCTGGCTGTCGACGACTTCGGCAATCGCCTCCAGTCGGCGGCCATCGTCTACGGGCGGCGCAGCGATCCTGAGGATCCGCTGCTCACCGATGCAGATCGCGACAGGCAGCGCCGATCGCCGATTACCTATGCCGAGGGCCGCTACACCAACCCCGTGGTCGCGGAGGGCGATCTCCAAGACGATGCGTATCGCGCGCCCATGGCGTGCGAGACGCGGACCTACGATCTCCTGGGAGTCAGAATGGCGCCGGAGGAGGCGTCCACCCGTCCGTTCCGGTTCGACGAGATCCGGCTTGCGCTGCAAGCTGCCGGCGACGGGGCGCACGATCTGCCGTACGAGGATGTCGACGGGATCGGTGCGGCGGACAATGTTCCGCACCGCCGCCTGATCGAACACGCCCGGATCGCCTATCGCCGGAACGACCTCGCCGGCCCACTCCCGGTCGGCCAGCTCGAGTCGATGGCGCTGCCGTTTCAAACGTATCGGCTCGCCTTGACACCAGGGCTCCTGGAGCACGTCTATGGCGATCGGGTCGACCCGGAGGTGCTGGAGACCGATGGACGATACGCGCGCCTGGACGACGACACCGGCTGGTGGACGCCGTCGGAGCGGGTCTTTTTTTCTGCGGGATCCGGCGACGCGCCGGCAGAGGAGCTGGCCTTCGCGCGGGAGCGGTTCTTTCTCGCGCGCCGGGTGCAGGATCCCTTCGGCAGCACCACCGACGTCGAGTACCGACGACGACCATCTGCTGGTGACACGGGTGACCGACCCGCTGGGCAACCAGGTTCGCAGCGAGAACGATTACCGGGTGCTGCAGCCCCGCCAGGTGACCGACCCGAACGGCAACCGCGCGGCGGCGGAGTTCGACGCGCTGGGCATGGTCGTGGGTGTCGCGCTGACGGGCAAAGCGGGGGCAGCGGCCGAAGGGGACTCGCTGGCCGGTTTTGCGGCGCACCTGGATGACGCCACGGTCCAGGCTCACCTCCGCGATCCCCTGTCCGAGCCGCACGCCATTCTCCATCGCGCGACGACGCGGCTGGTGTACGACCTGTTTGCCTACCAGCGCACCCGGCACGACCCGCAGCCACAGCCCGCTGTCACGTACACCCTCACGCGCGAGACCCATGACGCGGCTCTTGCAGCGGGCGAACGGACCAGGGTCCAGCACGCCTTTTCCTACTCGGACGGGTTCGGGCGCGAGATCCAGAGGAAGGTCGAGGCGGAGCCGGAAACGGCCGCCGTTCCCCAGTGGGTGGGCAGCGGCTGGACGATCTTCAACAACAAGGGAAAACCGGTTCTGCAGTACGAGCCGTTCTTCAGCCCGACGCACGAGTTCGAGTTCGCACGAACCGCTGGCGTCAGCTCGACGTTGTTCTACGACCCGCTCGGCCGCGTGGTCGCCACCCTGCACCCCGACCACAGCTGGGAGAAAGCGCGCTTCGATCCCTGGCGGCACGAACTCTGGGATGTGAGCGACACCTGCCAGCAGGCCAACCCCGCAGACGACGCGGACGTTGGCGACTTCTTCGAACGCGTGGACCCCGGCCGCTACCTGCCCTCATGGCTCGATCAGCGACTGGACGGCGCGATGGGTCCGCTCAACCAGGCGGCCGCGATCAAGTCTTCCGCATACGCCAACACGCCGACCATCGTTCACGCCGATTCGCTCGGGCGCCCCTTCCTTACCGTTGCGCACAACCGTTTCAGGCCTCCCGGGTCGCCGCCGGACGCGGATCCGTCCGACGAGCTGTACGTCACCCGCGTCGATCTGGATATCGAAGGAAACCCGCGCCGGGTTGTCGACGCGCGTCTGCGGATCGTGATGCGCTACGACTACGACATCCTCGGCCGTCGCATCCACCAGTCGAGCATGGAGTCGGGCGAGAACTGGACCCTGCCCGACGTTGCCGGCAATCCCATCCTCGCCTGGAACAGCCGCGGGCACGAGCTGCGCACGACCTACGATGCCCTGCGTCGTCCCGCGGACCATTTCCTTCGCGAAGGCAACGGGCCGCCCCGGCTCGTCGCCCGGCGCGTCTACGGCGAGAGCCGGCCCGACCCGGAGTCGAGCAACCTGCGTGGCCGCGTGGTGCAGCTGTTCGACTGCGCGGGGGTCGTGACGACCGACCTGTACGACTTCAAGGGCAATGCGCTGCGAAGCATCCACGAGCCGGCGGCGGATTACCGCGCGGCCGTTGACTGGTCGGAGCCAGTGGCGCTGGAAGGCACGAGCTACTCCACCGCCACCACTTACGACGCGCTCAATCGCCCGGTGAGCGTCACGAGTCCCGACAACAGCGTCGCGCTGCGGAGCTACAGCGAGGCGGGCCTGCTCGAGAGCCTTGGCGTGAACCTCCGCGGGGCCGCCGGGCCGACGATGCTGGTGAACCGGGTCGCATACAACGCCAGGGGACAGCGCGAGCGCATCGACTACGGCAACGGCGTCCGCACCACCTGCACCTACGACGAGCAGACGTTTGCCCCGGTGCGCCTGGAAACCCGGCGCGGCAGCGATCAGCTCCAGGATCTGCGCTACACCTACGACATCGCCGGGAGCATCGTGCACGTCGAGGATCACTCGCAGCAGACCATCTTCTTCAGCAACGCGGTTGTCGAGGCTGATGCCGACTACACCTATGACGCTGTCGCACGCCTGATCGCTGCGACTGGCCGCGAGCACATCGGGCAGGCCGGCAGTCCGCAGACCACCTGGGACGATGCGCCGCGGATCGGTCTGCCTCACCCGCATGACGGCCGGGCGTTGCGGCGCTACGTGGAGCAGTATCACTACGACGCCGTCGCCAACTTCCAGGAGCTGGTGCACCAGGCGGACGGCGGCACCTGGCGGCGACGGTACAACTACGAGGAGCCGAGCCTGCTGGAGCCGGGGGTCACCAGCAACCGCCTCAGCCGGACCGTCGTCCATCCGGACGGCAACCAGCCGGTTGTCGAGCCTTACAGTCACGATGCGCACGGCAACATGACGTCGATGCCGCACCTGCCGGTCCTGCGATGGGATTACCGTGACCAGTTGCAGGCGAGCGAGCGGCAGGTGGTGACCAATGGCGGCACCCCGGACACGACGTTCTATGTGTGCGACGCCGCCGGTCAGCGTGCGCGCAAGATCACCGAGCGGCAGGCCGGACCAGGCGCGCCGCCGAGGCGGGTGTCCGAGCGCATCTACGTCGGAGGGATCGAGATCTATCGCGAGTACGACCCGGCGGGCCAGGAGGTGGCGCTCGAGCGCGAAACGCTACACGTCACCGACGGCAGTCAAGGGATCGCCCTTGTCGAGACACTCACCGTCGCAGGCGGCGCCGCCGTTGCCAGTCCCGTGCCCCGCCACAGGTACCAGCTCGGGAACCATCTCGGCTCGGCGCTGCTCGAGGTGGACGGCGAGGGCGGCATCATCTCCTACGAGGAGTACTACCCGTACGGCGCGACGGCCTACCAGGCGGCTGGTGGGGGCAGCGCGCTGAGCGCCAAACGGTATCGGTACACAGGCAAGGAGCGGGACGAAGAAACCGGGCTGTATTACCACCGCGCCCGCTACTACGCGCCGTGGCTGGGACGATGGACGTCGGCCGATCCGATCGGGATTGCGGATGGCCTCAACCAGTACCTGTTCGTCCGTGCAAATCCCCTGACGTTCGTCGATCCGGACGGCACCGCCGGAGAGGTGTTCGGCAGGGGCCAGATCATCACTGCGTCCGAATACCAGTCGGTGGTCTCGGGTGAGAACACGCTTGCCGCCGGGATGGTCGCCATGAAGCTGTATGGCGGGCGCGGAGAGCACCTCGTCATGCCACTGGCGGCCCTCGAGTACGCAGGGCCAGCCGTGCCGGGGCAGGACGCGACTCACCGCGCATATCGCTTCACGGATGCGATCTGGGCGTCAAAGTACGGGTATGCCACGAACGAGGTTCACGCGAACCTCCTCACGTCGCTTGGCGCCCAGCGGATTCTTGCCAGCAAGAAGATGATCGCGGCTGTCGCGATCGTCGGCGTCTCGGGCGGGCTCAGCTACGGCGTCGGCCTGACCTTTGCCGCCAGCAGGCTGGCGACAACGCTGCTGGCGACTTCAGGGGAGGGCCTGATCAACGGCGCGCTCACCAGCGCCGGACTGACGGCGCTCGAAGGAGGGTCCGTCAAGGACATCGTCGCGAGTGCCAAGTCGGGCGGCGCCTGGGGATTCGGTCTCGGGCTGGGGTTCGGGCTCGCGGGCGGCGTGCTCACGCGGGTGCGGGCTCCGCAGCCGCGCTTCCTCTCGGATGTGGCACCGGCCACCAGCGCCCCGGCGGCCCAGGCGGTCCAGGCCGCGCCAGCCGCACCTGCGCCGTCGGCGTCGCCGGGACAGGGTGTCCGCCAGTTTGCGAGCTACAGCGACGCCACCCCGATCCCCCCCACGCATCCCGCATACACGCCGCGGCAAAGCGCCAGCGCCGTGATGGGCGCGAGCGCGAGCAGTGTCACCGGCATTCCCGGATCGCAGTGGCTGCACCTGCTTGCCCGTCGCCTCGGAGGCCCGGAGTGGGCGCGCAACTTCGTAGCCGGAACATTCGAAGCGAACTACCAGATGGGCAGGGTGGAGGCGCTCGTCGTCAGGCTGACGCGGGCGGGACAGTCGGTCGAGTACACCGGAAAACTCGTCGGTCACAGGCTGAACCTTAGACTCGTCAGCAACGACCGCACACTGCTCGACGTCTGGCTGGACGTGCGGGTTCAAGCGCGTGCGCCCCGGGGCAGCGCGAACATCTTCAACCAGAGTTTTCGTTGAGCACGAGGTCGAGGCACCTGCCATGAAACTCGAAGGCCGGACTCTCCAACTCAATTCGCGCGGCGACGATGTCCGGCTCCTGCACGCGGATTTGCGACAGCTCGGGTTCACGGTCGTCGACCTGGACGGCGTCTTCGGCTCCACGACGTTCCTGGCCGTGCAGGAGCTGCAGAAGCAGAACGGACTTCCCAGCACGGGGCGCGTCGATTGGAGCACCGCCCGCGTGATCGACGACCTGCTGGCCGCACGTCCGCGTCAGTCCCATGTCGTCAAGGGCGCGGTGCTCGATGCCGACGGCACGGCCGTCGTCCGCGCGACGGTGCGCGTGTTCGAGAAACGCCTGCGGAGTGAAGCCCGGCTTGGCGAGGCGACCACGGGCGCCGGCGGCAGCTACGAGGTCGCGTACCCGCAACCGACCGACCCTGACCTGGCGCTCGTCGTGCGGGCCTTCAGCCGGACGGGCGCCGAGCTCGCCGTGTCGCCGGTCCTGTGCAAGGTGAGGCCGGAAGTAACCGTCAACCTGGTCGTGGGCGCGGATCCACTGCGCGGTCCTTCGGAGTACATGCGGATCCATGGACTCCTCGCGCCCCTCCTGGTGGCTGAGGAAGTCGAGGCCTCTAACCTCACCGAGAACGACGTCCGGCAGCTGGCCTCCCGGCACGACCTGGATGCGGAGTCTGTCGAGTACCTACGTGGCCAGCGCCCGGCTGCACCGGGAGACCGACATCGCGCAGGAAGCGTTCTATGGATGGCTCCGGCAGCGTCAGCCCACCGACCTGGCCGCGCTGGTCGCGCAACCGCCGGAAGTCCTGCGCTCGGCCCTGGAAGTGTCCGTACGCGACAACATCGTCAGCCGCGGGCTTCAGGACACGATTCCCGAGCTGGGTCTCGCGCTGCAGCAGCAGATAGTCCGCATCGCCCTGCGCGACCCTCAGCCCGGCCGCCCCACCTTTGCCACGATGTTCGAGGTGGCTCGCGTCGAGCGGGCGCGCCGCGAACGCATTCTCGAGGCCTACGTCAGGCACGAAGGATCCCCCGAGGAGTTCTGGCGGACGCTGCGCGCCGATCAGGCCATCCCGGACCGGGAGGTCGACGATCTGCAGCACACGGTGAGGCTGGGGGTGGTCACCCTCAACCACACCCCGCTCATCGCCGAGCTCATGCGCCGTCGCCGCGACGGCAGCGTCGGCCCGGAACTGCGGGATCTGAGCGGCTTGAGTGCTGCCGGCTGGAGGGAGCTTCTCGAGACCGAGACCGCCGACGGCGCCGTCGGCGCCCCGCCATTTTTCGGGAGCGGGCCGGACGGCGTCGATCGCTACGCCGCGTTCCTGCCGAAGATGGTGGAGTCCATCTTCCCCACGGCTGTTCTGGCGAGACGCCTGGAAGGGCGCAGCAGCGAGCAGTTCGACTTCTCGCCGGCGACAACGTTCCTTCAGCGTCATCCGGGGTTCGAGTTCCGCGACACGGCGCTCGATGCATTCCTCGAGCAGAACCCGGACGCCCTGGCCGGCATGCAGGACGGCGCGGCAGCGGTCGCGATGCTCGAGGGCATCGAGCGGCTGTTCGACATCACGCCGCCGTTCGACAAGGCCGATGCGATCGCCACGCTGTTGCCCGAGCGGCTCGACTCGGCGCTGGCGATCCGCCGGATGGGGCCGACGCAGTTCATCCGGCGGCACAGCGAATCCCTGGGCGGCGCGGCCCAGGCGCAGGACACCTATAGCAAGGCTGCTCGCAAGGCCGACACGGCGATGCTGCTGTTCAGCCAGTCCGTGGCATTCAACCCTACGTGGACGGCCGTGATTCCACCCCACGTCTTCGGACCAGGTGTGCCGGACCTCGAGGATCTGTTCGGGTCCCTCGACCTGTGCCACTGCCAGCACTGCAACTCCATCCACGGACCGGCCGCCTACTTCGTCGAGATTCTCCACTTCCTCATGAATCGTCCGGGAGACGAGCCCGGCAGGAGCGCTCTGGATGTGCTGTTCGAACGCCGCTCCGACCTCGGCGAGATTGAGCTGACCTGCGACAACACCAACACGCCCGTGCCTCATGTCGATCTCGTCAACGAGATCCTGGAACACGCGGTGGCTCCCGGCGGAGCGTTCCCGTTTCAGACGACGGGCGATGCCGCGGCCCTGGCCGCGAACCCGGAGCACGTCAACGTCCAGGCCTACAGCACCCTGGCGGCGGCTCGTTATCCGATCGCCCTTCCGTTCGATCTCTTCGGGGAAGAGGCACGGATTTATCTGAACCACATCGGCGTTCCGCGCCACACGCTCATGGCGCACTTCGCGCATGCCGCGCAGGCCCCGTCGGAGCTCGACGTGGCGGCGGAGTACCTGGCTATGAGCCCGGTCGAACGGCAGGTCGTGGTCGGGTCGGTGGGTCCGCCGCGCGAGCTGTGGGGATTCACAACACAGCAGGCGTTCAACAGTTTCATCGCCACGCACCGGGTCGCGGGCGTTCTGGCCCGGGCCGGCCTCGGTTACGACGACCTCGTCGCGCTGCTCGATGTCCGCTTCGTCAATCCGGATCGTGCGCTGCGGATCAGGTTTGCGGGGTCCGACTGCGACCTGGGGCGGGCCACCATCACCGGCCTGAATGCCCCGGCGCTCGATCGGATCAATCGATTCATCCGCCTTCAACGCACGCTGCCCTGGTCGACTGCTGATCTCGACGCGATTCTGCGCACGCTCGACGCGCAGGAGTTGAGCGACGACACGCTGCTGCACCTGGCAGGGATCAAGCGCCTGACGACATTGCTGCGGACGCGTCTGGCCACGGTCCTCAGCTGGTGGTCCATCCATCTCGATACGGAGGGTTCGGGCGGCCAACCCTCGCTGTACAGCCAGGTCTTCCGGGACCCGACGGTACACGTCGCGCCTGATCCGGCGATTTTCGAGCTCAATGCGGCAAGCCCGCCCGACGAGCTGCTCACCTCCGACCGGTTCATTCAGGACCATGCTGCCGCCGTTTACGGGGCGCTGGGCATCGACGCCGCCGACCTGGACCGGCTGGTTGCAGCGGAGCTTCCGGACGGGCGCCTGAACCTCACGAACCTGACCCGGTTGTACCGGGCGGTGACCCTCGCGCGGGCGCTGGGTTTGTCCATTGGACAGTTCCTCTCGATCCGTGCGATGAGCGCCGTCGATCCGTTCGGCCACGCACGGATTGCCGCCACGGAACTGTTCGTCGAGCGCTCACAACGGATACGAACATCAGCGTTCACCGTCGAGCAGCTCGACTGCCTGCTCAGGGACCGGGCCGCGCCAGGACTGACGGTGCCGGTCGATGACGCCGCAGCGGTGAGCCTTCTGTCGGCCCTGCGCGAGGGACTTCGCCGGCTCGCGCTCGACCATCAACTGCCGGCCGACCCCGATGGCAGCCGTACGATGGCGCACCTGTCGCTGCTGCTGCCGGAAGACACGATCACGCGGGCCAGGCACATCCTGTTCGGCACATCGCGAGAGGAGGACTCCACCCAGCAGGCATTCATCGAGGAACACTTCGCGCGCTTCATGGACCCGTCGGCAGCCGTCGAAGCCCTCGTGGGTCCCGGGTTCCTGACAGAAGAGGGAGCGCCGGACGTCGAGAGACGGATCGAGGCGGTACTGGCGCCGCTGCTGCGCCATCTGCAACAGCAGGCAATGGAGCGGCTCGTCATCCATGTTCTTGCCGCAGGCATTCGCGGCATGGAACTGCCGGTGGCCGAGCAGCTGCTGCGCAGCCTGGTTCCCTCTTCCGCCGGCAACGGCCCCTCGCTCGGAGTGTTCCTGGCAGCGGAGTTCATCCCGCCTGTCGACAATGCGGTGGGGCCGCTCCCTGTGCCCACGCCCCAGACGTTTCCGGATCAGTTCGCTACGCTGCGGCGCCTGTCCAAGGTGGTCATGGTGCTGGACGCGTTCAGAGTGCCAGCCGCGGGCCTGAACTTCTTCATGACGCGGGGCCCGCTCCTGGGATGGCTGAACCCGAACGAACTGCCACTGGCCCCCGCAGAGGGTGCGGCCGCGCTGTTCGAGGCGTGGGTCAGGACCGTCGACCTGTTCGAGGTCGCCGGTAAGATGACCGGCGGACTCTCCGCGTTGTTCGAGCTGCTGGCGAGCGTGGACGACCCCGAATCGTCCCGCGAACAGTTTGTTGCGAGCCTCTCGCAGGAGACCGGCTGGGGCGTGGCCGACGTCGGGTTCCTCCTGGGGGCGGGTGGGTTCGATCCCGGGTTTCCGGCGGACTTTCGCGATGGACAGCTGCTCGTCCGGATGGCGCCGCTCGCAGCTGACCTCGCGCGGCTGGGGATCGCGGCCGCGGAGGCACGGCAGTGGTCGGAGCCGGCCGTCACCGCGGCCGTCGCCGCGGCGGCCAAGCAGGCGGCCAGAGCCAGGGTACGGCGAGCCGCAGGACTGGGCCGCCGTGGCCCGCCCGCTGCGGGACGCCCTGCGCGAGCAGCAGCGCGCGGTCCTGACCGCGTTCCTCGTTCACGACCTTGGATTCCGGGATCCCGACGAGCTCTACGCGCATTTCCTGGTCGACGTCCAGATGGATCCCTGCATGCAGACCTCGCGCATCGTGCTGGCGACGGCCTCCGTGCAGCTCTTCGTGCATCGCTGCCTGCTCAACCTGGAGGATGTCGACCTGTCGGCGAAGGATGCCGAAGAGTGGGCGTGGATGAAAAACTACCGGGTATGGGAGGCGGCGCGCAAGATTTTCCTCTATCCCGAGAACTGGATCCGGCCCGAGCTGCGTGATGACAGGACGCCGCTCTTCCGGCAGCTCGAAGCAGGATTGTTGCAGGACGAGATCAACGACTCGTCGGTCACACGCGAGTACCGCAACTACCTGACGGACTTGAGCCGCGTGGCGCACCTCGAGGTGGTCGGGCTGTACAGGCAGTGGGAGGTGGACGCCGACATCCTCCACGTGCTCGCGCGGACCCGGAACCTGCCGCGCGTGCACTACTACCGCCGCTGGGTCGACCGGCGCTACTGGACCGCCTGGGAGCGCGTGGACGTCGAGATCCAGGGCAGCCACGTCGTGCCGGTGGTGTGGAAAGGCCGGCTTTATGTCTTCTGGCCGACGTTTCAGGAGAAAGCCGTCGAAAACACCTTCGATGCGCAGGCCTACGACCGCCCGCTGCACTACTACGAGGTGCGCCTGTCCTGGAGCGAGCACGCGAGCGGCAGGTGGTGCCCGGTGCAATCGTCTGCCGCCTACATCACGACCGAGCCCCGTCCGTACCTGCCCTCACTGGACAGGTTTTCGTTCTGGAGCTATCAGAATGCCTCCGGCGAGCTGCTGATCGGGTACCTGGTGATCGACAGGGTGCCCGGGTTCACGGGCGCGACACCCGGCAATGCCATCCAGGACGGGCTGCTGGGTGCCCATTTCAAAGTGAGCGTCGCCGACGGCGAAGTCGAGCTCCAGACGTTTCCGCAGTTCCTCGTGGTCATACCGGAAGCTCCGCCCGGCATGACGCTGGAATCCAACGCCTTCAGGAAATCGTCCGGGACCGGGGTGGAGCTCATTACGTCCGGTCGCACCCTCGAGACGTTCCTCGCCTACAGATACCTGGAGGCTGCCACCAGGAAGACGTCCACCGTCCTGGGGGCCACCCCGAGCGGTTTCAGCCTCGTGACACCCCATGCGACGCGACCGTTCGTGTCGCAGGCCCCGTTCTTCTACCAGGACGTTGCGCGCACATTCCTCGTCGTGCCCAGGGGAACCTTTGTCGGCGGCGTCGATACCGGCACCGACCTGACGCTCAAGATCAATTTCCCCCCGCTGGAGCTGCCCGACGCCGCCACCGGGCGGATCGCGGAGTGGATGACCCGGGGCCCGATACCGGTCACGCCTCCCGAGGGGCTCACGATCCTGACCGTCGACGACACGGTGTCCGGACCGATCGAGAACCGTGCGCCCGCGGTCCTCACGTCGCGCTCCATTCTGCAGGAGACCGCACCGGCTGCCGTCGCCTTCGTCCCGAAGTACTGGGAAGCCAAGTTCTTCCGCTTCGACAACTTCTACCACCCGTATGTTCCGCTGATGATCGAGCAGCTCAATCGTCACGGAATCGACGGTCTGTTGAGGCCCGATCCGGAAAAGGAGCCCCAGCGGAGCGACCTGCTCAGGACGCTGCGCCGCCAGCTTCTCCTCAAGGTGTTTTTCTGGAGCGAGTATCAGCCCAACCAGAACATCGTCGACAACGTGCGTGAGATCACCGGCCTGCTTCAGCTGCTCTCAATGCCACCGCTCGAGGAGTTCGACTTCTCTTTCAGCGGCGCCTATTCGATCTACAACTGGGAGCTGTTCTTCCACGTTCCGTTCGTGCTCGCCACGCGCTTGACCGAGAACCAGCGCTTCGCCGAAGCGCACCGCTGGTTCCATTACATCTTCGACCCGACTTACGCGCCGGAGGATCCGGCGACGGAGCAGTGGCCCGATCGCGTCTGGCAGATACGTCCGTTCTTCGAGTACGGCGGCGGGCGCTCCATCGCACGCAGCATGCTGCTCCTCAAGTCCAGCGGCCTCACCAAGCAGCAGCTGGACGACCGGCAGCAGCTCGTCGATCAGATCGAGGCCTGGCGCAAGAGCCCCTTCAACCCGCACCTGCTCGCCCGGCTGCGCCCAGAGGCCTACATGAAAGCGGTCGTGATGGCCTATCTGGACAACGTGATCGCCTGGGCCGATCACCTCTTCCGGCGGGACACCAGGGAATCGATCAACGAAGCGACGCAGCTGTACGTGCTGGCCGCCGAGGTGCTTGGCGAGCGGCCGCAGGACATCAAGCCCCATGGAGCGTCCGGGCCAACCACCGACGAAGGCGAGGCGCTGACCTTCAACGACGTGAGGAGCCGGCTGGATGCGTTCTCGAACGCCCTCGTCGAGCTGGAAACGCGATTGGACCTGGTCGAAGCGGGGTCCGGGGGTTCCGGCGGGATTGGCGGCCTCGTGGGGCCTGCCGGTCTCACGGCTTCGACCGACCGCAGCCGGAGCGTGGCGGCCGCGCCGGATCTCACGTTCACCACTCCGGTCGTGGATCCACCCGACGACAATCCAGCGGTGCTCGACCTGCCGCTCGCCGCCCCGATCCCGGCGATTCTCGGCCCGACGCTGCTGTTCTGCATACCCAGGAACGACAAGCTCCTCGGCTACTGGGATACGGTGGCCGACCGGCTGTTCAAGATCCGGCACTGCATGAACATCGAGGGGATTGTGCGCGAGCTTCCGCTGTTCGAGCCGCCCATCGATCCCGGGCTGCTGGTGAAGGCGGCCGCTGCGGGCGCGGACATCGCGGGTGCCCTGAGCGACATGAACGCCCCCCTGCCGCATGTGCGCTTTGTCGTGCTCGTTCGAAAAGCAACCGAACTCATCACCGAAGTGAAGGCTCTGAGCGCGACACTTCTCTCCGCGCTGGAGAAAAAAGACGCGGAGGCGCTGTCGCAGATCCGCGCTGGGCAGGAGATCGCGGTATCGAGCTCACCCAGCAGGTGCGCGAGAAGCAGCATCAGGAGGCCGTCGGCCAGGTGGGCGCGCTGCAGAAGGCGCGACAGCTCGCCCTGACCCGGTACAGACCATTACGAGCGACTCCTCGGCAACGACTCGGTGGGCACGCCGCCGGTTGGCGCGGTGCTGCCGCAACGCCCGCGGTCGCCAAACGTCAGGTTCGAAGAGGTCAACCTGGAAGACGTTCAGTTCGAGGAGACCAAGGAACCACTGCAGGGGTTCAACGACATCGTGGGCGGCATCGAGCGGGCCATCACCCAGGGACGGACCGCAGTGGCAGAGGTCATCGGTGCAGACGATGCAACGCTGGACAACGTCGACGGCTTGCGGATGCTGCGCGAAGAGAAGGGAGAGATGTACAACGCTTCGGGGGCTCAGGTGTACGCACGCACCAGCGCTGCAAGCGAGGCGATAGCGGCGGACCTTCACGAGCACTCGCGCCTGACGCACTCGTTCTCGACTGGCGTGAGCTTCATCTTGAGCAACTCCTATACGGCCTCCTGGACCGAAAAAGATCTCGGATCGCGGGAGTCGGCGACGGCTGCGTTCTACCGCGGGATGTCCGCTGAGTTCGCACACCGGGCGGGCATGTCGTCGAAGGTCGGCCATGTCGTGCTCCGGGAGCACGAATGGACCCTCCAGAGCAACCTGGCGTCCCGCGAGATCATGCACATCGACCAGCAGCTGGCCGTGGCGGACGTGCGGATTGCCCTGGCAGAAAAGGAGATTGCCGTTCACCAGAGGCGGATCAGGGACGCTCGTGAAGTGGATGCCTACCTGCAGTCCAAGGTCACCAGCGCCGACCTCTACACGTGGATGGCGGGCCGGACATCGGACGTCTATCTCCAGAGCTATCAACTCGCCTACGACCTGGCCAAGCGTGCGGAACGCGCCTTCCGTCATGAGCTCGGACTCGTCGACTCCGCCTTCATCCGGTTCGGTTACTGGGACAACCTGAAGAAGGGACTGCTGTCGGGCGAGCAGCTGTTCCACGACCTGAAGCGCATGGAGGTCGCATACACGGAGCAGTGCCGGAGAGAGTACGAGGTCACCCAGCACTTCTCACTGGCGCTGCTCAGCCCGGCGTCGCTGCTCGAGCTGCGCGAGACAGGGAGCTGCGAGTTCGAGCTCCCGGAGCTGGCGTTCGACATCTCCTACCCTGGCCAGTACATGCGGCGGGTGAAGTCGGCGCGCCTCACGGTTCCCTGCGTGACAGGTCCGAATACGAATGTCAGCGCCAGCCTCACCCTGTTGCAGAACCGCGTGCGGATCAGCGCGGGCAGTCAACAGGAGTACGCGTATACCGGGCTCGACGATCCGAAGTTCAGGCACGACCTCGTCGGTGTCCAAGCCATCGCCACCAGCAGTGCGCAGGGCGACAGCGGACTGTTTCAGCTGGTGCTGGACGACGAACGGTACCTGCCCTTCGAGGGTGCCGGCGCGATCAGCCGGTGGAGGCTGTCGCTGCCCGCGCTCTTCCGCCAGTTCGACTACGGAACGATTTCGGACGTCGTGCTCCATCTGAGCTACACGGCCCGGGAGGGAGGCGATGCGTTCAGGGCCAGGGTCAATCAGCACGTTGCCGACACCGTCAACAACTGGCTGGACGAGCTCGCTGCGCAGGGCGCCGGGCTGCAGCAGCTGCTCAGCCTCGCCCGCGAGTTTCCAAACGAGCTGCATCGATTGAGCATGCCCGCCGAGGGGGCGCCTCAATCGGCAGACCTGAGAGTCGGCAGGCAACACTTCCCGTTCTTCCTGCGCGATCGCGAGCTGACGACGACCAGCATCGCGTTGTTCGTGCGGCCGAGAGACGGCAGGACGATCGATGCAACCGATCTGGTGATCGACGTCAACCAGGCGTCGCTGTCGGGGTTCCAGCCGTCGGTCGGTGCGCTGCTGGCGAGCCAGAACGTGGAGTTCCAGGAGAGCATCCACGACGAGGGACTCTGGCGGATAGAGATCGCCGAAGGCCGCATCGATGCCGAGAGCCTTCAGGACCTCCTGCTGCTGGTGACCTACCAGGTCAGCGCGTCCTGAGCCTGGTGCCGTTGGTGAGGAAGAGGCCGGCCTCAGTCCGTCCTGAGCGCCGCGGTGGGCTCGCATCTCGACGCCTTCCACGCCGGGATCCAGCAGGCCAGCATGGCAACCGCGATCACTGTCACTGCCGTGCCGGCGATCACCATCGGGTCGCTTTCCTGGACCTGGTAGAGCTCGCTGGCGAGCAGCCGCGCCAGGCCGATCGCGATTGGCAATCCGAGCAGCAGGCCGGTGCCGGTCACCCGGAGCCCGTTTCGCAGCACGTGACGCTGCAGGACCTCTCGGGTTGCGCCCAGGGCCATGCGGATGCCGAACTCGCGCCGGCGCGTCGCGACGGCATACGCCATGACGCCGTACAGGCCCGTGGCGGCCAGCACGAGCGCGACCGCGGCAAAGGTGCCGACGAGCGCCAGCACGACCTTGCGCTGGATCATCGAGTCCGCCATCGCGGTGTCGAGCGCGCGAGGGCTCGCGACCGCCACGCCGGGATCGATCCGCCCGATTTGCTCACGTACGCTGGCGACCAGAGTCAACGGCTCCAGCGGCGTGCGGATGGCGATTGCAAGCCGGCTCAGATTGAACGCGGCCGGCACGTACCCGAATGCGCCGCGCGGAACGTCCAGCCGTCGATCGACGACGTCGGCGATGACCCCGATGATCTGCCAGGTCTGACCGCGGATGGTCAGCGGCTGCCCGATGGCGTCGCCGACAGGAAAGAACATCCCCGCCGTCTGTTTGCTGATGACCGCGACACGGGGGCCGTCGAGCCGGTTGTCCGTCTCGTTCAGGTGGCGCCCGGCGAGCAGGCGCGCCCCGAGCGCCTCAAGATAGCCCGGGGAGACGAAGTCGAGGCGCCCGATGACCGGCTCTCTCCCGCCGCCGTCAGGACGCCTGAAGAACTCTCCGTACCCGCCGCCGCTGAATGGAATCGCCATGCCGCTGCCGGCCGCCTCGACGCCCGGCAGCCCGCGCAGGCGGTTGAGGAGGTGGGTGGAGAAGGCGAGCCGCCTCTCGCGCGTGCCGTAGGACGCCTGCGGCAGCGATACCTCGAACGCCAGCACCCGCGCCGGCTCGAAGCCGGGGTCCGCCGAGGCGGCGTTGGCCAGGCTCCGCATCAGCAGGCCGGCCGACGCGAGCAGCACCACGGTGAGCGCGACCTCGGCGGCGGCCAGCGCGGACTGCGTACGCGGCCCGCCGCTCGAGCCGCCCCCCTTGTTCCCCGTGTTCATCGCGGCGCTCAGGTCGACGCGCCGCGCGCGCAGCGCCGGAAGCAGGCCGACCAGCGGTCCCGTCGCGATCGTCACGGCCAGCGAGAACAACAGCACCTGCGCGTCGAGCCGCGGCGTGAACGTGATGGGCATCGCGCCTGCCGTGAACACGCGCAGCGCCTCGACGCCGGCGTAGGCGACCACCGTGCCGGCCAGGCCGCCGAGCAGCGCGAGCACCAGGTTCTCGGTGAGCACCTGTCGCACCAGGCGTCCCACGCCGGCTCCGAGGGCCGCACGGACCGCCAGCTCCTGCTGGCGATGACAACTGCGCGCGAGCAGGAGGTTCGCCACGTTGGCGCACGCGATCAGCAGCACCACCGAAACGGCGGCGAGGAGGATCAGCATCGGCGTCCGGGTCATGCCGCCGATGACCTCCGTGACCGGACGCACCATCACGCCCCAGTTCTGCTTGAATCCCGGGTACTGCGCGTTCAGCTGCTTCTTGACGGTCCGCAGCTCGGCCTCCGCCCGGGCGACGGTGGTGTCCGCAGCCAGCCGGCCGAACACCGATGCCCAGTGCTCCCCTCTGCCCGTGCGTCCGGCGCCAGGCGTGAGCACCGCGGGCACGAAGAACGTGTCCTCCTTCAGCATCCACGCGTCGCTCGGGAGCACGCCAATCACCGTGCGCGGAACCTCGTCCAGGACGATGGCGCGCCCGACGATCGACGGATCGGCGCCGAATCGCGACCGCCACAGCTCCTCGGTGAGCATGACGACGTCGTTCCGGCCGCCCGGGCGATCCTCTTCCGGCAGGAAGCCGCGTCCGAGCAGCGGCGCGATGCCGAGAACCTCGAGGAACTCGTGCGAGACCTCCATGCCCGTCAGCCGCTCCGGCGCGCCGTTCCCCCTCAGGTTGTAGCTGACCCGGCCCGTCAGCGCCAGCGCGTCGAACTGGGTCTGGTGCGTGCGCCAGTCGAGGAATGCGCCGCCGGACGTGCTGTTCGGACTGCCGCTCTCGAGGGTTTCGGAAACGAGGACCACGCGGTCCGGCTGCGGGTACGGCAGCGGCCGCAGGAGCGCCGCGTCGAGCACGCTGTAGATCGCGGTGTTGGCGCCGAGGCCGAGCGCAAGCGTGAGGATGGCCACCGCGGCGAAGCCGGGGCTGCGGCCCAGCAGGCGGAGCCCGAGCAACGCGTCCTGACGCAGCTCCAGGGCGAGCTGGCCGGCCCGGCGACGGCGCTCCACCTGGTTCCCCAGCGTGGCGAGAGCTTCCGCGCTGGCCTCGGCGCGTCCGAATTCACGCAGCGCCTGGGCGCGGGCGTCCGGCGCCGGCATTCCCTCCCGCACCAGCGCCTCCGTGCGCATGTCGAGGTGAAAGCCGAACTCCTCGGTGATGTCCGCGCGCACGTCCTCGACGGTGCGCCCCGGGTGCCGGAACAGCCGCTTGACGCCCCATGGCCGCATCACTCACCTCATGCTGTTTCGTCGATGACCTTGAACATCGCCTCGGCATACCGCCGCCATGACGAGACCTCGGAGCGCAGCTGCCGCCGGCCGGGCGGTGTGAGGGCGTAGGTACTTCGCGCGACGGTTGTTCTCGGAAACACCCCATTGCGCCTCGACCCATCCCCTGGCTTCGAGCCGGTGGAGGGCCTGGTAGAGCGCGGCGTCTTCCATGGCCAGCACGCCGCCGGTGCGGTCGTGGATCCACCGGGTGATCGCGTAGCCATGTGCGGGCCCGGACTGCAGGCAGCGGAGGATCAGGAGGCCGACCGTTCCCTGCAGAAGCGAGGCGCCCTGGCTCATGATCGTCAGGGAGTTGGACGGAGGAACCGCGGCAGGAGTTCCACTCACAACGTGAGTGGTGTGGTCCAGGGCCGGCCACGGCACCGTTCGGTGAGGCCGGATCCTCGATCATCCGGCGACCCTCCACGCGGGCTGAAGCCCGCGTGCCACAGCGCGTTCTTGTGGCGTCGGGTCAGCCCGTCGTCTCGGGCATCCCCGCGAGCTCACCCCAGGTATCAGGGTCCTGCGACACGAGCGTCGAGAGATAGAGCGCGACATCCGCCGGGGGAAACTTCGACGCCACCTCGGCGGCCGCCGCCTGCAGCTTCCCGGTTTCCGGCTTTGCCACCTGCTCCTGCGTGATCAGACCCTCCTCGTGCGTCACGCCGACGCTGTCGAGAAAGGCGGCCATCATCGCCCGCTGCCGTCCGAGGTGGTAGTTCACGAGGGCGCGGGCGGCGATCGTGTCCGACAGGTTCGGCAGTGTGGCCAGGTACCTGGCGCGCTTGTCGGGCGTGAGCCCGAGGACACTCTTCGTCCTGAACTTCATGTGCGAGGCAATCGCGGCCACCGCCTCGAGCTGCTGGTCCGTCGACTGCTCGTCGTCCCAGAACAACTCGGCCGCGGCGATCCGCTGTTCGGCGGCCATGGCCTTCCAGAGACGCGACGGCCTGAAGGCGGTGAAATCCTGTTCCATGCCCGCAGTTTATCAGGATGCCGCGGGGCAATCCGATGCAAGCCTGGCGCAGCCGGCGACGGGGGGCGCGCCGGCGCGGCGGCGGCCTCTGCTAAACTTGCCGGATCGATGCCGAGCGCGAACGACCGTCTGTTCAGTCCCGCCTTCTTCGTGATGTGCGGGTTCACCTTCACCGTCTTCCTCTCCGCGTTTCAGCTCCTGCCCACTGCACCGTTCCACATACTGGACCTCGGCGGCTCGACGTTCGCGTCTGGCCTCTTTCTCGGGTTCCTGACCTACTCGTCAGCCCTCTCCGCGCCGTTCACCGGCGCGATCGTCGATCGCGTGGGCGAGCGGCGGGTCCTGCTGACTTCGAGCCTGGCGCTCGCGGTGTTCTCGCTGGCGTACGCCGTCATCCCCAGCGTGCCCGTGCTGCTCTCGCTCGTCCTCGTCCACGGGGTGTTCTGGTCGGGGCTCCTCTCGGCGTCGGCGGCACACATGATCAACATGCTGCCCGAGCGGCGCCGTGCGGAAGGGATCGGCTACTGGGGCTTGTCGAGCGTCGCTGCGATGGCCGTCGCGCCGACGGCCGGTTTCTGGGTCTACCGGCACGGGTGGGGCTGGCTGTGCATCGGATCGGCGATCTTGAACCTGGTCATGGCGCTGATCGCGTGGCGCCTGCATGGCAGCGAGGAGCGGGCCGCGGCGGTGCCAACGCCCGCGGGAACTTCATCACCCCCCTCTCCGGCCGCCGGCAGGTTCTCTCATGGCTCCCTCCTCGAGTGGCGCGTGCTGATTGTCTCGGTCACGCTGTTCCTCTATTCGTTCGGGTATGGCGGCATTACGAGCTTCACGGCGCTCTACGCGGAGGCGAACCACGTTGCGCCCAAGAGCCTGTATCTCACCACGCTCGCGATCGTGGTGCTCCTGACGCGCCCGCTGGCGGGCCGGCTCGGCGATCGACTGGGCTACCGGCGGGTGTTCCTGCCCTGCCTCGTGCTCATCACCGCCGGCCTGGCGTGCCTGTCGCTGGGGGGCACGCGTGTGTGGATGATTGCCTCCGCCGTCTGCTTCGGCATTGGCTTCGGGACGGCATATCCCGTCTACGTCGGATACGTGATGCAGGGTGTCTCGGAGGATCGCAGGGGGGCGGCGTTCGGCGCCGTCCTGGCCGCTTTCGACACCGGGGTCGGCACTGGTTCGACATCGATGGGCTGGATCATCCAGCACCACGGGTTCTCGCTGGCGTTCGGAGTGGCTGCGGCGCTGTCCGCGCTGGCGTTCCCGTACTTTCTCCTCGCCGATCGCCTGGTGAGACGGCCGTCGCCCGCCAGGGCCGCTGCCGTGTGATGCCGCGACCCTGGGAGATCACCGGGCCTGAAGAGCGGTGCCACAGCGCCATCCCGTCGGCGATCTGGGTCCGACAGCGTCTGCGGGTCCATGGAGATGCCGGATCGATCGACGGTGCACAGCGTCAACGGTCTACGAAGATCGGCCTGGATTCGCCGGTATCATGATCCCGACACTCTCCGGAGACGACTGATGAATGACCGCACCAGGAAGCTGGCAGGGGCGTCGATGCTGGCTGTCGTGGCCACTGTCCCGCTGCTCGCGCGGCACTTCGACTACCCGAAGGCTCGCAAGGTCGATCATGTCGACAGTTATCACGGCGTCGCCGTGGCTGACCCGTACCGCTGGCTGGAAGACGACAACTCCGCCGAGACTGCCGCGTGGGTCCAGGCCCAGAACGAGCTGACGTTCGGATACCTGGAGAAGATTCCCTTCAGGAAGGCGCTCACCGAGCGCGTGATCGCGCTGAACAACTACGAGAAGGTCTCGGCCCCCTCACGCAAGGGCGAATACGTGTTCTTCAGCAAGAACGACGGCCTCCAGAATCAGAGCGTGCTGTACATCCAGAAGGGGCTGGAGGGGACGCCCGAGGTCCTCATCGATCCCAACACGTGGTCGCCGGACGGGACGGTCCGTCTGAGCACGTTCGCGCCGTCCGCCTCCGCCAGCCATGCCGTCTACGGGATCTCCAGGAGCGGCTCGGACTGGCAGGAATACAAGGTGATGGAGCTTGCGACCCGGAAGACCCTGCCCGACACCATCGAGTGGGTCAAGGTCTCGACCGTCGGGTGGCATGGAGACGGCTTCTACTACAGCCGGTATCCCGCACCCGAGAGCGGCAGGGAGAAGGCTTCGATCAACGAGGGGCACCAGGTCTACTTCCACAAGCTCGGGACTCCGCAATCGCAGGACACACTGGTCTACGAGGACAAGGCCAACCCGCAGCGATTCCACCTGCTCGAGACGACCGAAGACGAGCGGTTCGCGATCCTGAACATCTCCGAGCGCGGCAAGGGCAAGGATGGCAACGCCCTGTTCGTTCGCGATCTGTCCAGGGGCGAGCAGTCGTTCACGCCGGTGCTGCCGGAGATCGGCGACGACCGGTTCAACGTCCTCGACAACGTCGGCGACAAGCTGCTCGTCGCTACCAACAGCGGGGCGCCGAACGACCGGGTCGTTCTCCTGGATCCGAAGCAGCCGGCGGAAGCGAACTGGAGGACCGTGCTGCCCGAGCAGCCGGAACCGCTGCAGGGCGCGAGCACCGCCGGCGGAAAGCTGTTCGCGACCTACCTGAAGGACGTCTCGACGTGGGCCGCCGTGTACAGCCTCGACGGCACGCTCGAACACGAAATCGCGCAGCCCGGTCCCGGAGTGGCGGTCGGCTTCTCCGGCAACCGTGCAGACGACGTGGTCTTCTACACGTTCAACTCGCTGAATACGCCGCCCACGATCTACCGGTACGACATTCCGACGGCGAAGACCGCCGTGTTCCGTGAGCCGAAGGTGCCGGGTTACGACCCGTCCCGGTTCGAGACGAAGCAGGTGTTCTACACGAGCAAGGATGGCACGAGGGTGCCGATGTTCCTGGTCCACAAGAAGGGATTGAAGCTGGATGGCAGCAACCCGACGCTGCTCTACGCCTACGGCGGGTTCAACGTCGTGCAGTCGCCGACGTTCAGCGCCGCCAGGCTCGCGCTGCTGGAGCAGGGGTTCGTCTACGCCAACGCCAACATCCGTGGCGGCGGGGAATACGGCAAGACGTGGCACCAGGCCGGAACCAAGCTGAAGAAACAGAACGTGTTCGACGACTTCATCGCGGCCGCCGAGTGGCTGATCGCCGGCAAGTACACCTCGACACCGAAGCTCGCCATCCAGGGGGGATCGAACGGCGGACTGCTGGTCGGGGCGGTGTTGAACCAGCGTCCGGAGCTGTTCGGCGTGGCCATACCGCAGGTGGGCGTCATGGACATGCTCCGGTTCCACAAGTTCACGATCGGCTGGAACTGGAGCGCCGACTACGGCTCCAGCGACAACCCGGAGGAGTTCAAGGCGCTGCATGCGTACTCGCCGCTGCACAACATCCGCAAGGGCGGCAGCTACCCGGCCACCCTGATCACAACCGCGGATCACGACGATCGGGTCGTGCCTGCGCACTCCTTCAAGTACGCCGCGACTCTCCAGGAGCTGTCGAAGACCGACAAGCCGATCATGATCCGGATCGAGACCAAGTCCGGCCACGGCGCGAGCAACCTGACCAAGCAGCTGGAAACGACAGCGGACATCTACGCGTTCATCATGCACAACCTGGGGGTGGCGCCGTCACGCCCGGCCCCGCAGTAGCCGGCGGGGTCGGTCAGAACCCGAACCGCATGCCCAGCTCGAGTTTCCGCGGCGCCCCGGCCGACGTCGGCTGGCCGAAGAACGGAGAGGTCTGCACGCCGCTGTAGGTCCCTGGGTTGAATCGGTTGAGCAGGTTCGTGCCGGCCAGGTAGAGCTCCAGGCGCCAGCGTTTGTCCTCCGCTCCGCCGCTGAAGCCGCCCATCGAGGTGTCCGCCGGACCGCCAATCGTCCGCACCACGAGCGTCGGCGTTCCCCCCGGACCACCCCCCTGCCGTTGCCCGAACCCGAATCCCCAGCTGACGCGCGCGCCGACATCCCAGCGTCCCTCCCCGCGCGCGCTGTTCCGGCCGATGCCGGCAGGCCGGTCGTTGCTCACGGTGTCCTGGTTGTCGTCGAACCCGGTCGTGATGTTGTACGGCACCCCCGAGCTGCTGTTGATCGTCGTCGCCAGCCGGAATCCTTTCCAGAGGTTCAGGTTCAGCATGGCCGTTGCGCGGTGCCGCGCGTCGTTTGGCGACGGCCCCCACTCCGCACGCAGATCCTGGTTGTCGGCCGGCAGGCTGAACGGGCCGTCCGTTTCGTTCATCGCGCGGCCGAGCGTGTAGTTCAGGAATAGAACCGTGCGGTGCCACGGCAGGTTGACGTTCAAACCGGTGTGCAGCATGTGCGTCGCTGTTCTGGCCGTCGACTGGACCTGCGTCACGGTTCCCGACGCGGGATCGGGCCGCTCACCCCCTGCCGCCGGCGCGTTGACGTCGTGACCGCGCAGCGCGGTGCGGCTGCGCCCGTAGCCATAGAGCACGTTCAGCCGCGCGTACTTGCCGAGCGTCTGCTCGACTGCGGCATTCGTTCTCGCGATCGCCGGCTGCACCAGATCGGGCGACTGGACGATGCGGCCGGGCGGGAGCGGGATCACGCTGCCGCCGGCAAGCGGGTCGGGGTAGCCCGGATCGAGAGCGGCGAGATCCACCTGCCGGACGCCGTCCACGCGTAGCGTCTGCTCGTAGATCTGGGCGTCGTACCAGTCGTAGAAGATCCCGGCCCCGGCACGCAGGGTGGTTGCGCCGCTCTTGAACGGGGACCACGTCACCCCCGCACGGGGCGCGAGGTTGATCCAGTCCCCCACGTGCGACTGGATCTCCTGCCGGACGCCGAGGCTGAGAGAAAGGCTTCTGTCGAGCCGGATGTCGTCCTGGGCGTACCAGGCGAGCTGGACGTTGGAGTAGGCGACCAGCGGGTTCCCGGCGCGCCGGGTGTAAGTGCTCGGCTGCCCCGCCGACCAGGCGTCCAGGCTGGAGAACGTGAAGGTGCCTCCGGCATTCCTGATCTCGTCGCTGTGATACCGGCCGCCCTCGAAGAGAACACCGAGCCGCGCGGAGTGCCGCCCCGCGGCGTAGTCGATGTCGGTGGCGAGCTCGAAGTCGTTGGTGATGCGGCCGCCGTCCACCTGGGCGCCGCCGCTGGTGAACGCGTCGAGCACGGTGATCGCCGGCGCATCGGTCTGCGGCGTGTAGTCGAGCGTCTGCTGACGTGCCTGGAACCGCAGTTCGGCGAAGGCCTTGCGCCCGAGCGGCCCGCTCACCGTCGAGCGGAAGACGTCCTCGTCCGTGTGTTGCGAGTAGCCGCGCGACTGCAGGTTAAGCCGCCGACCCCCAGGTTGTCGATCTCGGTCGAGCTCCGCTGGTAGGTTGCCTTCAGGGTGAACGCCCTGGTCAGCGCGTGATCGATTCGCGCGGAGAAGCTGGCGCGGTCGGTCGGCCGCCTCACGGCACCCGCCACCGTGCTGCCCGGAACCGCTGCGAAGATCGTCTGCGAGTCGTAGGAGTTGGTCCCATTGCTCGTGAGCGAGAACGACGTTCGATCCTTGAAGAGCGTGCCGTTCAGGGTGAAGCCGTAGTTCTGCTGCTGCTCGGCGCCGCGCTCCGGCGAGAAGGCATTCCTGGCGTTGAGCGATTCGTCGCGGAACGTGACGTCCGCCGTGCCGCGCAGCGGCCCCGCCCCGGGGCTGGTCATGATGTCCACGAGCACGAGGCCACCGCCGTGGTGCTCGGCCGCGAAGGTGTCCCTGCGAAACCGGATCCCGCGAATCTGCGACTTCGGCGGCA
Organism: uncultured Acidobacteriota bacterium; assembly: GCA_963787175.1. Taxonomy (GTDB): domain Bacteria; phylum Acidobacteriota; class Vicinamibacteria; order Vicinamibacterales; family 2-12-FULL-66-21; genus CAVSUB01. The sequence goes on along the minus strand of CAWBCA010000021.1, from coordinate 116,337 downwards.
GCTTGCCCCCGCGGAACCCGTCCACGCGGATGACGGCGCCGGGCCCGGCCATCTCCTTCAGCGTCGCCTCCATCTCGTCCGGGTCGTCTGGCAGCGCGTCTACCTGGTCGCGCGAGAGCACGCTGGTGAACGCGTCGCCGCGCGGGTCGAGCGCCCGGTCGCGACCGTCCTGCCCGACCTGCAGCTCCTCGGCATGGCGCGCGATCGGGAGACGCAGCTCGCGTCGCGTCACGCCGGGGCGCAACCGGAGGTCCTCGATCAGCCGCGTCTCGAACCCCGGGAACTCGCCCCGCACGGCGAACCGTCCGGGCGCCAGGCTGCTGAACACCGCCTCGCCACGCTCGTCGGTCAGGAGCTCCGCCGGATCTCCCGGCGGGCTCACCGGCTGCAGCGTGACGCGCGCGCCAGGGATCACCGCGCCGCTCTGGTCGAGAACCGTCATCCGCAGGGTGCTCTCCTTCGGCGGCTGCGCGGCGGCCGTCCCTGCTGTGCCGAGGGCGGGAAGCATCAGCAGGACGGCACGGCGAAAGAGGTGAGACATCGCCCGCCTAGCTCCCGACCTTGAACCGATCCGCCTTGAGCGAGGGGTTCACCTTGTAGCTCTTGATGTCCCACTCCTCGAGTGTCTTCCCGGCGGTCCCGCGCGTGATGTGGTGGGGGAGCGACAGCCCCTCGACTTCGCGGAAGTCGCTGAAGAACACCCGGTGCTCGATCATCTTCGCGGGTGCCGCGGCGGCCTCCTTCACCGCCCTGTCCAGGCGCTCCTGTTCGTCCGCGGCGGGCGCCTCCGGCTTCCTGGCGACGTTGCCACCGCTGCTGTCCGCGCCTGCCGGCGGCGGCGCGCCCCGGCCGGGGCGCGCCAGTGTCCTGACCATCATCCGCGGCTCCGGGGCGCTGTAAGTGAGCATCAGCGGCAGGTGGCTCTCCGAGTCGAGGAACAGCCGGACTGCGAAGTTGTCGGGGCCCTTCACGTCGATGACGTCCGCCCTGCCGTCCGGGGATTCCGCCTGCGCCGCGTAGGCGTAGGTGGCCGGGAAGGAGGACTGCGTGCCCGCGACCATGCCGAGGAGGAGCCGCGCGAGATCCTCGCGGGATCGGCGGAGCGCTGCCTGTCGCAAGGCGGGGTCGTCCGCGGGCCTGTCGACGACGATTCGCATGCCTGGCTGGCTGGAGGTCACGTCGACGAACGGCCTGTCGCCTTCGAAGCCCTCGGTGCGCGTCATCGCCATCATGCCGGTTCCGGCATCGACCTTGATGTACTTGTCGGGCAAGGCGATATCGATCTCGAGGTCTCCGGTCTGCTCCCCCGGGCCGGGGCCGCCAGGGCCCGGGCCTGCCATGGTGATCATCACGTTGCCGCCGCCGCCGGCAGGCACCGACATCTCGCGGCGGTACGATCCCCGAATCGACAGGCCCTTCAAGGCTGCCAGCTTCTGATCACCGCCGAGCGCTTTCCGCGCCTGGGCCAGCACGGCGCCGGCTTTCTGGTCGGTGGACTGGCTGCGGCCGGGCGCCGCCCCGAAGATCGCCACCGCTCCCGCCGTGACCAGCATGCATATCGTTCGCATCGCGCGTCTCCTAAAGCCCAAAGCCCAAAGCCCAAGCCTAAAGCCCAAGCCCAAAGCCCAAAGAAGCCCAAAGCCAAAGCCAGTCTCCGCACACCCATCCTGCCCGTTCGCGCGGCCGCCCTGGTTAACTGCGAGCAAAGAGATTGTTAAGGACGTAAAACCTGCGGGGCGGCGCGGCGGAGGACGCGGGCCTGGTGCTAGACTCGCCAGGTGAAGGGCAGAGTGCGCGTCCCGCTCTTCGTGGTCTCGCTGGCGCTGCTCGGGCTGCTCTCGCTTCTCGCGACGCTCCAGTACCGATGGCTGGGACGCATCAGCGAGGCTGAACGCGACCGCATGCGGGCGACGCTCGAGACCGGCGCCTCTGCGTTCGCGCAGGACTTCGACGCGGAGCTCACGCGCGCCTATCTCCTCTTTCAGTCCGACCCGCTGGCCGGCGCGGACGACATGGCGACGCGCTTCGGGGCCCGCTACGATCGCTGGCAGGCCACGTCGAAGTTCCCTCGCGTGCTCAGGAACATCTATGCCTTCACGCCCGGCGTGACCGGGCGCCTCGAACAATTCGATCCCGCCACGCGCACGTTCCACGATACGGACTGGCCCGCGGCCTTGCGCGACTGGCGCACGCACCTGACAGACGACCGGTCCGAGCAGGCGAGCGCAGGCCGCGGCGGCACGTTGTTCATCCGCCGGCTGGCGCTGCCGATCTGGGAGTCGGCCCCGGCGGTCGTGGTTCCGTCGCCGCTGCTCGACGTGCAGGCAGGGGCGCCGCCCCGGCTGATGTACACAATCCTGCAGCTGGACCGTCAGTACATCACCGACGGGATGCTGCCGGCGCTCGTGGAACAGCACTTCACGCGCATCAGCGGCGCCGAATTCCAGGTGGCGGTGGTCAGCCGCGCCGGCAGTGGCGCGGTGATTTACCGTTCGAACGACCGGTTCGACCCAGTGCCGGCACGCGCCGACGCGACGGCGAACCTGTTCAGCGTCCGCACGCAGGATTTCAGCCGCGTGGCTTCAGAGGTGCGCCGCTTCACCGCGTTTGCCTCCACGTTGCAGCCCAGGACGGCCGCCCCGGCTGGCCGCGGGCCGGCAGCGGACCGGACCGCCAAACAGCGCGTGTCGATCGTTGTCGAGCAGGCCGGGTCGGCAGGCCCGGAGGCGCCGGCCGGCGGCCGCGCTGTCGCGCCGGGCCCGCATGCCGCGGCCAGCGAACCGAGCTGGAAGTTGATTCTCGCCCACCACTCCGGCTCCCTCGAGACGGCGGTGGCCGCTGCGCGTCGCCGCAACCTGGTCGTGAGCTCGAGCATCCTCGGCGTGCTCGGCGCCAGCATGGCCCTGCTGCTGCTCGCCACCCGCCGGGCGCAGCGGCTCGCGCAGCAGCAGATGGAGTTCGTCGCGACGGTCTCCCACGAGCTGCGGACGCCGCTGGCCGTCATCCGCGCGGCGGCCGACAACCTCGCCGATGGCGTTGTCGCAGACGAGGCCCAGGTGCGGAAGTACGGCGAGCTGGTCAAGGGTGAAGGCAGGCGCCTGACGGACATGGTCGAGCAGGTTCTCGAGTTCTCCGGTCTCCAGTCCGGTGAGCGCCGGCTGAACGCGACACCGGTAGCCCTCGCGCCGCTGATCCAGGAAGCGCTCGATGCGTCGGCGCCGCTGACCCGGGCCGCTGGGATCACCGTCATACTGGAGGTGCAACCCGATCTGCCGCCGGTGCTCGGAGACGAGCCGGCGCTCGGCCGAGTGCTCCAGAATCTGCTCGCGAACGCGATCAAGTACGGCGCCGCCGGAGGCTGGGTCGGCGTGCAGGCGCGCCGGAACGGCAGCGACGTGCTCATCACGATCGCCGACCGCGGGATCGGGATCGATCCCGCCGATCAGGCCCGCATCTTCGAGCCGTTCTACCGTGCGCCGTCGGTGGTGGACGCGCAGATCCAGGGCGCCGGCCTGGGCCTGAGCCTCGTCCGGCGGATCGTTGACGCGCATCGCGGCGCGGTGTCGGTTCGAAGCCAGCCAGGGGCGGGGGCTGCGTTCACCGTGCGTCTCCCGGTAGCGGCTTCGGAGGGCGCGCCCGGCCCGGCCGACGGCGTCAGGAGCCCCGCGCCCGTCAGCTCCGGCGCGGGCGCCCACCGCTACACGTGAAGCGCCTGCTGCTCGTGGAGGATGAGGCAGGCCTGGTGCTGACGCTGACCGACCGCCTCACGCGGGAGGGCTACGACGTCCAGAGCACCAGCGATGGGGAGAGCGGCCTCGCCCGCGCGACCACGGAGCCCTTCGACCTCGTGCTGCTCGACGTGATGCTGCCGCGGCTTGGCGGGCTCGACGTGCTGCGCGAGCTCCGGAAGCACGGGGTCGACATCCCGGTGATCATGCTCACGGCGCGAAGCCAGCTGGTGGACAAGGTGGTGGGGCTGAAGCTTGGCGCAGACGACTACGTCACGAAGCCATTCGCGATGGCGGAGCTCCTCGCGCGGGTCGAGGCGAAGCTGCGACGCGCGCCCGCGACACCTCAACCCCTCGACGGCCATCAGTTCGGCGACATCCGGATCGACTTCCGGCGCGCGGAGGTGACCAGGGCCGGCGTGGCTCTCGACCTGTCCGCCCGGGAATTTCAGCTGCTGCGCTACTTCGTCGAGCATCGGGGGGCGACCCTGACCAGGGACGAGCTCCTGAACGAGGTGTGGGGGTATCATGCGATGCCGTCCACGCGGACGGTCGACGTGCACGTGGCCTGGCTGCGCCAGAAAATCGAGCCCAACCCGCGCCACCCCCAGTACATACTCACGGTGCACGGCATGGGATATAAATTCGCAGGATAGCCGGGCCCGGCGCGGCCGCCGACTGCGCCTCCCGCGCCGACACGCCACGGCCGCCCGGGATCGGATGCAATCACATTCTGCTGCGGCACGGCGCCCGCAGCGCAACACGGTTCTCAGGAGGTGAGGGAATGGAACTGACGGGACTTTTGTTGTCGCAACTCGAGCGCGAGACGGAGCGCAGCCGCCGCGCGCTCGAGCAGGTACCTGAAGGCAAGCACAACTGGAAACCGCACGACAGGTCGATGATCTTCGGGTACCTGACGCAGATGGTTGCGACGATTCCGACCTGGTTCGTGATGATGATCAACCAGGACGAGCTCGACGTCGCGCCGGTCGGAGGACCGCAGCACAAGCAGGACCCCCTGAATACGAGCGCGGAGTACCTGGCTGCCCTGGACAAGTCAGCCGCCAGCGCCCGCGACGCGCTGAAGAAGACCGACGAAGCGCATCTTCAAACACCCTGGCGCCTCCTGGCACGGGGGACGGTCGTGGCGGAGAGCGCCCGCCACGAGATGATCCAGGAGACCTTCAACCACTGGGCGCACCATCGGGGCCAGATGTCGGTGTACCTCCGGCTCATGGGAGCGAAGGTGCCGGCGCTGTACGGGCCGTCGGCGGACGACCCGCGTTTCTAGCCGGATCAACGTCGGGCGGGCGCGGCTGCGGCGCCGTTCACGGCTGGCGCAGCCACACGATCTCTGCTGCCGCGACGCCGTTGACGATCGCCAGCCGTGCCACGCTCGGGAGCAGGTTGAACCGTCGGGGCCCGGCCGCGCCCGGGTTGACCGCAAGGCGGCCGGCCGACTCCTCCACCACCGCGCGGTGGGTGTGACCGAACACGAGAATGTCGGCGGCATACGCCCGCCGCATCCCGTCCGGCGTGGGGCTCCCGAGCTCGTGCCCGTGGCTCACGTGGATCGAGCGGCCGCCGCGCGTGAGCTCGATGGACTTCAGCAGGCGGGGGTCTGCCGGATCGTCGGTGTTGCCGAACACCGCCTGCACCGGCGCGATCTCCCGCAGCGCACGGAGCACCCGCTCACCGCCGACGTCGCCCGCGTGAAGGATCAGCGACACGCCCGTCAACGCCGCGCGCAGCTCCTCCCGAAACAGGCCGTGCGTGTCGGACACGAGACCGATGAGGCACTCGACGGACATTGACACTACAATTTTCACCCACGCCCATGCTCTGCGACGCGCACTGCCACTTTTTTTCCAGCCGGTTTCTCGAGCTGCTGGCGCACGGCGGTGCCGAGCCCCCGGCGGCCGGGGCCGCCGGTGCGGTGGCGGCGGGGCTGGGGTGGGATCCCCCCGGGAGCGACGAGCAGCTGGCGGATCGCTGGGTCTCGGAGCTGGATCGCCACGGCGTCGATCGGGCCGGTCTCCTCGCGAGCATTCCGGGCGACGAAGGGTCGGTCCGTGCCGCGGTGGCGCGTCATCCGGCACGGTTCGTCGGGTTCTTCATGTTCAATCCCGCCGCCCCTGATGCCGCGTCGCGGCTGACAGCACTGCTCGACGGGTCGCTCCTTCGCGTCGTGGCCCTGTTCCCTGCCATGCACCGCTATCGTCTCGATGATCCGGCCGTGGACGCCGTGTTCTCCAGGGCCGCCGCCACCGGCGCCGCCGTTTTCATCCACTGCGGCGTCCTCACGGTCGGCGTCCGGAAGCGCCTCGGCCTGCCCTCGGCCTTCGACCTCCGGCTGGGCGACCCGCTGGCGGCTGCCGCCGTCGCCGCGCGCTACCCCACGGTGCCGGTGATCGTTCCGCACTTCGGCGCCGGGTTGCTGCGGGAAGCGCTGATGGCGGCCGATCAGTGCGGCAACATCCTGCTCGACACCTCCAGCTCCAACGGATGGATGAAGTACCACCCCGGCCTGACGCTCGATGCCGTCTTCAGGCAGGCGCTGTCGGTCGCCGGGCCGGATCGATTGCTGTTCGGGACCGACTCCTCCTTCTTTCCTCGCGGCTGGAACAGGCCGGTTCACGACGCGCAGATGGCCGCACTCGCGGCCGCCGGCATCGAAGGCGAGGTGTGCGACCGGATCATGGGCAGCAACTTCGACAGGCTGTTCCCGCGTCCCTGAGCGCGCCCCCGGTCGGTCCTGCTTCGGCGGCGCCGATCCGGCCTCGCCGGCCCGACTTCTCTGTAGAATCACCTCGAATCCGGCCGCGCGGCTCGGAACGAGGCCCAGGGATCCACATGATCGAACGAGGCTCCACCGTCGTCTTGGTGCTGTTGGGTGCCGCTGCTCTCCTGACCGGGGAGCCACCGATTCAACAGGCGGTCTCGCCGGCCGATCTCGTTTTCACCAACGGCCGCGTTGTCACGGTGGAGAAGAGCCAGCCCGAGGCGCAGGCGATTGCCGTGGCCGGCGACCGCATCGTCGCTGTGGGATCGACAGGGGACGTCGCCCGGTATGTCGGCGCCGGGACGACGGTAGTCGACGTGAAGGGCCAGCTCGTGATCCCCGGGTTCGTCGAGAGCCACGGCCACTTCTCCGGCCTGGGCGAGAACGCAGCTCACCCTCAACCTGACGAACACCCGATCGTGGGACGAGATCGTCGCGCGGGTCGCCGAAGCGGTGAAAACCGCGCAGCCCGGGCAGTGGATCCACGGGCGGGGCTGGCACCAGGAGAAATGGACCGTCCGCACCGTCGCCGAACGTCGAAGGGTTTCCGACGCACGCGTCGCTCGATCGCGTGTCGCCGGGCAACCCGGTGGTGCTCACCCACGCGAGCGGCCATGCCGTCTTTGCCAACGGGAAAGCGATGGAGGTTTCGGGCCTCACCCGAGTCACGCAGAGCCCGCCTGGAGGAGAAGTGCTCAGGGATGCGGCCGGCCAGCCGACCGGGTTGCTGCGCGAGACGGCGGAGAGTCTGATCAAGGAGCCGGAATCCACGCCTGCCGGGCGCGCCGCGCGTGCGCGCAAGGTTCTCGAGCTCGCGGATCGCGAGGCGCGCTCGAAAGGGATCACCAGCTTTCAGGACGCCGGCACTTCGTTCGCGACGATCGAGCTGATGAAGAAGATGGTGGACGAGGGGGCCCTCGGGGTCAGGCTCTGGGTGATGGTGAACGAGGGGAACGAGGCGGAAGCGCCGAGGCTCGCGCAGTACCGGATGATCGACTACGGCGCGGGCCACCTGACCGTTCGCGCCATCAAGCGTCAGATCGACGGCGCGCTCGGGTCGCGCGGCGCGTGGCTGCTCGAGCCCTACGCCGACAAGGCCGACAGCACCGGCCTCAACACGACGCCGCCCGACTCGCATCCGCGAGACCGCCCGCCTCGCCATGGCAAACGGGTATCAGCTCTGCGTGCACGCGATCGGCGATCGTGCCAATCGGGAGACCCTCGACATCTTCGAAGAGGCGTTCAGGTCGAGCCCCGGGAAGAAGGACCTCCGATGGAGGATCGAGCATGCACAGCACCTCAACCCGTCGGACATCCCGCGGTTCGGGCAGCTCGGCGTGATCGCGTCGATGCAGGGGGTGCACAGCACCTCCGACGCGCCCTATGTGCACGCGCGGCTGGGGAGCAGGCGCGCCGCCGAAGGCGCGTACGTCTGGCAGAAGCTGATGAAGAGCGGTGCGGTGATCGCGAACGGGACGGACGCGCCGGTGGAAGACGTGAGCCCGATCGCCGGGTACTACGCGACGGTGAGCCGCCGGACGAAGGACGGGAGCGTTTTCTACCCGGACCAGCGTATGAGCAGGGCCGAGGCGCTCCAGTCCTATACGCTCAATGGCGCGTACGCGGCGTCGGAAGAAGCGTCGCGCGGCTCGCTGAAGCCGGGGAAGTACGCCGACCTCGTGGTGCTGTCGAAGGACATCCTGACAATCCCGGAGGCTGAGATCCCGGCGACCCAGGTCGTGTATACGGTCGTGGGAGGCCGGATCAGGTATCAGCGGCCGTAGCGCGGTGCCGCCCGACCACTTATCTCGCCTGCAGTTCCTTCTTCCGTCCGCCGCCCTGCTGCTCGGGCGGGACGCGCCTGCGGGACCGTTCGATGAAGCGGTTGCACGCCCGGTGGAACCGCTCCGTCATCTCGCGGCCCATCTGCCCGGGCACGGGCCCGAGACGGCTCCATGCCGCCTGCGCCTGCCGGACGTCGTCGCCCATCGCGCGCCAGCGCGCCTCGTCTCCGGCCCGTCCGCCGATCGTGTTCGAAGCCAGTGCCTCGCGCAACATGTCGGCCAGGGCCTGCGAGGCGTTGGCCGGGGCAGGCGGCGCATCGGCGAGGAAGCCCTCTACTTTCGCGACCAGCTCTTCCATTCTCCGCCGGTTGGCGTCGACATCCAGCTCCGTGCCGCGGAACTCTTCCGGGTGCGTGACCATCACGCGCTCGAGGGCGTCCACGAAGCGCTCGCTCAGCGGGTCGGCTCCCTGACGGACGACCGAGGAGGTCTGGTTCCAGCGCGTGCGCAGGGCGCGGACGCGATCGAGGAGGTCGGCCGGCGTCGCTTCCGGCGCGTCCGGGGGCGAGGGCTGGCCGAGCGCATCGAGCTCGCCGATCAGGCCCTTCGCGATCGGCCTGCTTCGCCTCCAGCTCGATCTCGTCGCGCCGCTTGTAGCGGTCGAAGAAGGCATCGCAGGCGGCGCGGAACCGCTGCCAGACCACCTCCGACTTGTTCCGGCGTACTGACCCGATCGTCTTCCAGTCGTTCTGCAGACGCCGGATCTCTGCGGCCGCGCGATCCCACTCGCGGGAGGACGAGAGCTCCTCTGCGCGGGCGCAGAGCGCTTCCTTTTTGGCCAGGTTGGCCGACCACGTCTCCTTGCGTTCCGCCAGGTCGGCGTTGCGCCGCGTGAAAAATCTGTCGCAGGCGTCCCGGAAGCGCTTCCAGGTCGCGCGCGTGTCGTTGCGGGGCACGTCGCCGGCCTGCTGCCACTCCTGCTGGAGCTTCTTCAGCGCGTCGGCGGTCTTGATCCAGTCGGTTGAATCGGCCAGCGCCTCGGCCCGTTCGATGATCGCGAGCTTGCGCTCCAGGTTGGCCTGGCGCGCTTCGGCGCGGGATGCGAAGAGCTCCCGGGCGCGGGCCTGGATCGGATCGGCGGCCTGCCGGTAGCGGTGCCAGAGGGCCTGCGCCTGGGCGCGCGGCGCCTCGGCGACCTGCTTCCAGCGCTCCTGGATTTCATGGAGATCCCGCGCCGCCTTGTCGATGCTCTCGACAGACGGCCCACCCTCGGCGTCGAGCTGGTACTTCGCGCGCAGGCCCTCGGTCCGCGCGATCAGCTCTTCCTGCACGGCGGCATTGGCGAAGCGCTTCCACTCGTCCATCTCGCGCAAGTCGTGCAACCGGGGCGCGACCACGGCCAGCGCCGCCTTCAACCGTTCGACGAGATCATGCCGTTCGCGGTCGTTGATCCCGGAGATTCCGGTCTGGACATCGATGGCGCTGCGCAGGTCCCGAAGGGTCCGGTCGGCTTCACGCAGGGTCAGGTCGTCGGCCGGCGCGCGCGTCTGGGCGCGCTCGATCAGCTGCTCGATTCGCTGGACCTGCTGCCGTATGGCGCGCTCTTCGGCAGCCTGGCGTTCGGCCGCGCGCCCCGCGACCTTGCGTTCCGCGTCCGCGAAGCGCTGCGCGACAGCGCTGTCGAGCCCTTCAGCCTGGCCGACGAGCGACGCCCACTCGGACGCCGTAGTCTTCCAGCCGCCCTCGTCGAACGCGTCAGCCGAAGCGGCCCGTTCAGCCTCCAGCGAGAGTCCGTCGAGCCTGACGAGCGCCTGCTCGGCAGCCTGCCGGTTGGCGTGACGCTCGGCGGTGCGAAGGCAGGCGGCCTCGAATCGGGCGTCGAGGTCCTGGTCGGCCGCGCCACCGTCTGCCGGGTCGGCGCGGTCGATCAGCCCCTCCCATTCGCCCCTGGCCTTGTCCAGCGCTTCGAGGGCGTCGTCGCCGCGGAGTGCTTCCACCCTGTTGCACAGCTCTTCCTTCGCCGCGCGCAGGCCCGCCCGGCGTTCCTCCGCCGCCTGCTGCTCGGCTCGAGCCTGTTCGAAACGCTCGATTGCACCACGAACCTCCGCGGCGAGCGCGGCGAAGCGGCCCTCGGCGTCGCCATCCGCCGCAGCCGTCCCGGCTCCGGTCAGCGCACGCCAGTCGGTCTCGATATCCGCGAGCTGGGCGCCGGTCTCGCTCGCGACGCGCGCGGCCGCCAGCGCTTCGACGCGCGCCAGGACGGAGGCGACCCTCTGCTGCCAGTGCTCCCGCTCCGCGCGCTTTGCCGCCTCGGCCTCCTCCAGCCCCTGCGTGAGGGCCCTGGCGCGTTTCGCCACGAACTTGTTCCGTGCACGGGCGGCAACGAGTTCGGTCGTCTTGCGTATCTCTTCGGGTGGTGCGTCGGCCGTGAGCCGCTCGAGCGCCGCGCTCCCGGCATCCCGGTGGTCCGTCTTGAGAGCAATATTGAGGAGCTCGGCGGCATCTGCGACCCGCGCCACCGCCTCGAGAGCGGTTTGCGGGTCCTCCGCGTGCCGCGCGACGTTGCCGAGGATCCGCACGTCGTGGACGCGGCCCAGCGCCGCCGCCCGCACCGTGTCGTGCGGCGAGCTCTTCGCCACGGACGCCAGCTGCTTCTGTTCGTCGATGCCGTCCAGCGCCCGGGCAGCGTCTCCGTCCGAGCTCGATGGCGTGGTGGCGACGATCACGAGCCGATCGGTCAAGTCACGGCGGAGATCCTCGTCGCGTTCCGTCTTCGCCAGCTGCACCAGGTCCTCGACGTCCGCCAACCGCGCGACGGCGGCCCGGCGCACGCGGATGTCCTCGTCTCCGCCCGCGAGCTCGACCAGCGCCCGGTGCTGCTCGGGGTCCTCGGTCGTCAGCTCGGCGACCGCCGTCGCTCGGATGGCCGGGTCGGCGTGCTTCCACCTTGGCTGCGGTTTGAATCGGTCGAGAAATGACATGGGGAGCTAACCGCTGCTTTCTTGTGTGAGCCACTCGGCGATCTGCTCGCGTGTCAGGCGATGGTCGTCGTTCAGGTGGACGATCATGGCTGCCAGCGGCAAGCGCTTGACGCAGCCGGCGGGGCAGTGTTTCGTCACTTCGTCGAGGCACCGGAACAGCCGTTCCAGGTGATCGGGAATCAGCCGTCCGTGGTCGCGGGGCAGGTGGTAGACACCGTCGTAGACGGCGCCGAGCGCGCAGGAGCCGCCCTGCTCGTCGAAGTAGCTGCCGAAACACTGGTGGCCGCGTCGGGACCCGGCGCGAATGAACTCCGCCAGTTCCCGTTGCTCGCGGTTGAGGCCCGTCTCCATCATGGTTCTCCCCGCGCCTGTCGAGGGCGTGCTCGAACGACGCGTTGTCCCGCTCGAGAACGTCAGTGCTCGTGCTCCGCGGGGAAGCCGGGAGGTCTGTAGTGGGCGTAGCGGTTTGCTCTGAGGGACAGCCGAACCTGGCCGACATTGTACCGCACCGGTCGGCGACCCGCACCGATGGCCGGCGGCCTCGCCGATCCATCGATTTGAATGGCGGCTATTCATCGGTTTGAACCAGCGTCGAGCGCACGGAGGATCGGCGACCCGGGACCGCACCCGCAGGGCCGGGATTGAGGCGATACAATGCGTGGGTGCTGTTCTCGACGCTTGCACTTTCGTTCCTCCTGCAAACGGCGGCCCCTCCCGCGCCCGCGCCCCTGGAGCCCGCGCCCGGCAACGGCGTCGTCATTATTTCCACCTCTTTCGGCGACGTGACGGTGGAGCTGTTCAACGACAAGGCTCCGGTCTCGGTGGCGAACTTCCTGGCTTACGCGACCGAAGGCTTCTATTCGGGAACCATCTTCCACCGGGTGGTGCGTGGCTTCGCAGTCCAGGGTGGCGGCTTCACCGCGACCATGGTGGAGAAGCCGACGCGCCCACCCATCCAGAACGAAGCGACCAACGGTCTCCGCAATCTTCGCGGGACCGTGGCCATGGCCCGCACCCAGAGCCTGCGGAGCGCCATGTCGCAGTTCTACTTCAATGTCTCGAACAACGCGGACCTCGATCACCAGGGTTTTTCCCCCAAGGACTTCGGGTATGCGGTGTTCGGCCGCGTGCTTTCAGGGATGGACGTGGTCGATCGCATGGCAGCCGTGCCCACTCACACCTCCGCGGGGATGGACGACGTGCCGGTCGAGCATATTACGATCACCGGCGTCAAGGTCGTTCGCTGAGCGCCGGGTCCTGACGCGTGTCCCGGCCCCTGCTCGTAATTTTCCTGACGATCTTCGTAAATCTGGTCGGTTTCGGCATCATCATCCCGCTGCTGCCGTTCTACGCCGAGACGTTCGGCGCCTCTCCGATCGTCATCGGCCTGCTCTTCGCGTCCTTCTCAATGAGTCAACTCGTGGCGGCGCCGGTCCTGGGTGAGCTGTCGGACAGGGTCGGGCGGCGTCCCGTTCTTCTGTTCAGCCTGATCGGCACAGTCGTCAGCTTCGTGATGCTCGCGATGGCGCACGGACTGGCGATGCTCTTTGCGGCCCGGATCGTGGACGGGTTGTCGGGCGGAAACATCACCACGGCAAGGGCCTACATCGCCGACATCAGCACCGAGGAGAACCGCGCGAAGGCCTTCGGCGTGCTCGGGGCCGCCTTCGGCCTCGGCTTCATCGTGGGGCCGGCGCTGGGGGCGCTGTTCTCACACATCAGTTACACGGCGCCCATCTGGGCCGCCGCCGTCATCACGGTGGCGGCTGCCGTGCTCGCCTGGATCTGGCTGCCCGAAACGATCCACCGCGGGCGGGCCGGGAACGGGTCGCCGTGGAAGGCGCTCAAGGAGCTTGGGGGAAGGCAGAGCCTGCGGGTTCTTTTCACCGTGGACTTCGCTTACTGGACGGCGTTTGCCGTCTACCAGACGACCTTCGCGCTGTTCGGGGCGCGGCGGTTCGGCTTCGATGCGGCCCAGACCGGATACCTGTTGAGCGCGTTCGGGTTCCTGGGCGTCCTGGTTCAGGGCCTGCTCGTCGGGTGGGTGGTGGCGCGCTTCGGATCCAGGAACACCCTCGCGGTGGGGCTCGTGTTCGCCGCCGCCGGCTGGGGCGGGAGCGCGCTGACACACTCGCTGGCGGTGTTCGTGCTGATGCTGGTGCCGGGGGCGATCGGCATCGGGCTCTGCAACGCGACGCTGAGCACCCTGATCAGCAACGCGGCCGGGCCGCACGAGCAGGGGCGCGTGCAGGGGGCCGCCGGCGCGCTCGAGAGCCTCGGCCGGACCATCGGCCCGGTCTGGGGAAACGGTGTGCTGCAGCAGCTGGGCGAAGGCAAGGCGTATGGGTCCGCCGCGCTGGTCCTGCTCGGCGCTGCCGCGCTGTCGATGAAGTACCAGCCGCCCGACAGGCGGTGAACCGGCGTGGGTGCTCCGGACGCATTGTCGGGATGAGGGTCAGCTGCTTTTCAGGTTCTCGAGCTCCCGTTCGAGCCGGCTGACCAGGTCGTCGAGCTGGCGCACGATGGCGAGCACCGTGTCGGGCCGGCTCAAGTCGATGCCGGCTTTCTTCAGCTGCGCCATTGGATGATCGTTCCCGCCGGCGCGCAGCAGCGTCAGGTAGCGGTCGCGGGCCTGCGACTTCTCGTGCGGGCTCCCATGCATGATCTCCTGGGCGATACGCGCAGCGGAGGCGAAGCAGGTCGCGTACTGGTACACGTAGTACGGCGAGCCGAAGAAATGCGGGATGCGGGACCACGTGATCCCGGTCTGCGGGTTCAGGTCGAGCGCATCGCCGTAGTAATCGGTCAGGAGCGTGGTGTACGTCTCGGTCAGGATCTCGGAGGTGATGGGCTGGTCCTGTTCCGCCAGCCGGTGGGCGCGCAGCTCGTAGTCGGCAAACAGGACCTGGGTGTAGAACGTGCCGGTGATGTTGTCGATCGCATGCTGCAGCAGGAAGATGCGCTCGGTCGGATCGGTCGTGCGCGCCAGGAGGTACTCGAGCAGGAGCGCCTCGCTCAAGGTGGACGGCACCTCGGCGACGAAGATCGTGTAGCTCGAGTAGATGAAGGGCTGGCTCTCGTGCGAGAGGATCGTGTGCATCGAGTGGCCCATCTCGTGCGCCAGCGTGAACATGTCGTCGAGCGTGTCGGTGTAGTTCAGCAGCATGTACGGGTGAGTCCCGTACACCGGCGCCGAGTACGCGCCCGACCGCTTGCCCTCGTTCTCGTAGACGTCGATCCAGCCGCCCGAGAACCCCTGACGCATGCGGGCCTGGTAGTCGGGCCCGAGCGGCTCCACCGCTTCCACGATCCAGTCGAGGACCTCGTCGTACCGGTACTTCCGGTCGTAGGTCACGATCGGGATCGCGAAGTCGTAGACGTGATACGACGGCACGCCGAGCATGCGGCGGCGCAGCCGGTGATAGCGCCGCAGCGGCTCCACGCCCGCGCGCGTGGTCTCGATCAGGTTCTCGACGACCGAGGTCGGGATGTTGTCGCCGTGGAGCGCGGCTTCGAGCGTGGTCTTGTAGCCGCGGGCGCGCGCCTGGAACCAGTCGCGCTGGCAGACGCCGTTGTAGAGGGTGGCGTAGGTGTTGAGGCTCGCCTGGTAGACGCCGTGCAGGGCGGAGAACGCGGCCGCGCGGTCCGCCTGCTCGCGGCGGGTTGCCAGGATCGCCCGATACTGCCCGTACGAGACCGTCACCTCTTCGCCGTTCGAGAGCGTAATCGTCGGGAACCGGGCGTCCGCCGTGGACAATGCGCTGTAGGCGTCGCTCGGGGAGGAGGTCAGGCGGCTCGCGAGCGACATCAGCCGCTCGCCCGCCTCGTCCAGCACGTGCTCCTGCTGGCGGTACAGATCTTCAATCGCGAAGCGGTAGACCGCCAGCGGCTCGGTCGAGTCCATCCACTCGCGCACCGTGTCGAGCGGAATCTGGAGCAGCTCGGGGCTGAACCAGGATTCCGCCTGCTTCCACCTGGCGAACAGGATCTGCACCTGCTGGCGCCGGGCGTTCACGGCGTTGTCGCGCTGGTCCTCGTCGTAGCGAAGAGAGGGAAAGTACCAGACCCGGTACGCCCGCTGCCCGAGATCTTCCGAGAGCCGAAAGGCCGCGAGGAGCCGCTCCGGCCCCTGCGCCAGCGTGCCTTTCAACGCGGCGTACTTGTCGATGCCTGCCTCGAGCTCCTTGTAACTGGCCTCCCAGTCCTCCCAGGTGGAGAAAATGTCTGACAGGTTCCACTTGAAGCGGTCGTCTACGTCGTCGCGCTTGCGGGACCGGGCCTGCGGCGGCTCGGCGGCCGCGACGTCGGAGGGGTGACACAAAAAGGAGTGATGCATCAGGGAATATGCTACCGCACGCTTCCCGCTTCCCGGACGCCGACCGCCGAGCCCCGAGCGCCGATCCTGATTTTGAACCTCCCCGCTACCGCCGCGCCCCCTCCATCCACCCGACGACGGTGTCCATGATGCCGTCGAGCACCTGATTGGGTGTCAAGCCGGCGCGCGCGCGGACCTTGAACGAGTGGTCGCCGTCGGGAACGACGTGAAGGGTGGCACGCGGGAGAGACGGCAGCAGCGCCGCGATTTCCTCGGAGGTGCCGAAGGGGTCCCGTGTGCCCTGGACGAAAAGCATCGGCTCCTGGATTTGCGGGAGGTGCGCATCGCGCCGCTTGTCCGGTGCGCCCGGGGGATGCAGCGGGTAGCCGAGGAAGAAGAGGCCGGACAGCCCGGGGCATCCCTGCGCTGCGATGTGCGAGGCGATCCGGCCGCCCATCGACTTGCCGCCGATGAAGAGCGGAAGGCCGCCGAACGTCTCCCGCGCGTGCGCTACCGCCTCGAACCATGCCGCCTCGAGCACCGGGGCTTTGTCGGGCCCGCTCCGGCCGCTCGCCATGTATGGGAAGTCGAACGTGGCAGCCGAGACCCCGCGCGACGCCATGCCCTCGGCGAACCGCACCATGAACGGGCTGTTCTTACCCGCGCCGGCCCCGTGGCCCAGCACGCACGCCGCGCGCGCTGCGTCGCTGCCGTACACGCGCAGACCCGGTTCCTTCGCCACGGCGCAGATTATCGCATGCCATCCGCCGCGGGCCTGAAGGGCCCGTACCAGAGGGTCTTTTTGCCTGCCACGTGCGTGCCGCCGGTCGGGGCCTGTGGCGCGGGGTCTTCAGACCCCGCGGGGGGATTCGCCTCAGACCGTGTCGCAGGGGAGGGCGGGATCCGGATCCGAGCCCCGGGCCCCGACCGCCGAGCGCCGAGCGCCGAGCCCGAACGCCGAGCCCCGAGCCCAAACGCCGAGCCCCGATCCCGGATTCCGACGTCCTACGCCCCGATGTGCCATGCGTCAGGCGAGCTCCCGGCCGCGGGTTTCAGGGATCCAGATCCAGAACACGGCGGCCAGGACGAAGGCCACGGAGCAGATCGACAGCGCTGCGCTGAACCCGCGCGTCTGGGCGAGCGTGCCCACGGCGAAAGGAGCGGCGGCGCTTGCCACGCGGCCGATGTTGTAGGTCAGGCCCTGCGCGGTGGCGCGGATTGCCGTCGGGTAGAGCTCGGCCGACACGGCCCCGAACCCGCTGAAGTAGCCGGTCGCGAAGAACGCCACGAACGGCCCGAGCAGCAGCAGCACGAGCGGAACGCGGACCCAGACATAGAGCAGGATGAGTGCCGCAGCCGCCAGGACGTATGCGACGTAGGCGCGGCGGCGGCCGGCCAGGTCGCTGACGTACCCGAACGTCACGTACCCGAACCACATGCCGACCTGCATGGCCACGACGAACGACGACATCATGGCGGTGCTGAGGCCGACTCCGCCTTGATCGACCGGCAGGGCGAGGTAGCCCGGCAGCCACAGGTTGAAGCCCCACCAGCCGAACATCGTGCAGGCGTTCATCAGCGTGACGGCAATCGTCACCTGCCGCATGCCGGGCGCGAACATGCGGCCGAAGCCCAGAGGTCCGCGTCCGGCGGTCCGTCTCTGTTCCAGCCAGATCGCCGGCTCGGCTGACTCGCCGGCGCACCCAGAGCGTGAAGAGCGCCGGCAGGATGCCGACGAAGAAGACGCCGCGCCAGCCCCACACGGGCATCACGACCGCGGTGACGATCGCGGCGGCGGCGTAGCCGATCGCCCACGAGCTCTGCATGAATCCGAGTGCCTTGCCGCGATGCTCGGCGGGCCACGTCTCGGACACCAGCGCCGCGCCGCTGGCCCACTCACCGCCCATGCCCAGGCCGAGCAGGACGCGGAAGATGGCGAGCTGCCCCACCGTCTGCGAGAAGCCGCACGCCGCGGTGAACACCGAGTAGACGAGGATGCTTCCCATCAGCGCCCGCGTCCGGCCGAACCGGTCGGCGATCACCCCGAAGATCACCCCTCCCGCCGCGGAGGCGAGCAGGGTGAGCGATCCGAGCAGTCCGGCGGTTTTCGCGTCCATCGACAGGTCCCGCATGAGCGAAACCAGGACGAGCGCGTAGAGCATGACGTCGAAGGAGTCCAGCATCCAGCCGAGCGAGGCCGCGACCAGCGCCCGTTTTGCGTCGGGCGTGCCCGCGTGCCACCAGCCGAGGATCCCGGCGGCCGGCGGCGCAACGCCCGCCATCAGGGCGTTCCCCGCGGGCGGCCGAATCCGCCGCCGCCCGGCGACTCGATGCGCAGTCGGTCACCCGCCGCGAGCGTCAGCGTGGCCTTGCCCGGGATGCCATGGTCCCCGTCGCTTCTCACGACGGTGTTGCGTCCGGGCTCGCCCGGATCGCCGCCCTGCGCGCCGTAGGGGCGGCTGGTCCGGCGATCCGACAGCACGGTGACCGCAGCCTCGGTCAGCATCTCGTACTCGCGCACGATGCCCTCGCCGCCGCGCCACTCGCCGGCTCCCCCGCTGTGCTGGCGGAGCCGGTACCGCCTGATGCGGACCGGGAGGTAGTGCTCGATTGCCTCGACCGGCGTGTTCCGCGTGTTGCTCATGTGCGTGTGCACGCCGCTGATCCCGTCGTGTCCCCTGCCCGCCCCCATTCCGCCGCCGATCGTCTCGTAGTAGGCAAACGCCCGCCCGGTGCGCGGATCGATGCCGCCCATCGTGACGTTGTTCATCGTGCCCTGGCTGGCGGCCGGAATCCGATCCGGCAGCGCCCTGGCGAGGGCGCCCAGGATCACGTCGGTGATGCGCTGCGAGGTTTCGACGTTCCCGCCGGCGACCGCCGACGGCCGTCGCGCGTTCACGATTGTGCCGTCCGGAGCGATCACCCGGACGGCGCGCGCGATGCCCGCGTTGTAGAGCACGTCCTCCTCGATCAGGCAGCGGAAGCAGTACAACGTCGCCGACAGGGTGATTGCGAGGTTCGCGTTGACGCCGCCGGTGGTCTGGCGATCGGTGCCCGTGAAGTCCACGTCCGCCGAGTCGCCCGCTATGCGGATCGCGGCGCGAATCGTAATCGGCCCGCTGTCGAACCCGTCGTCGTCCAGCCGATCGTCGAACTCGTAGAGGCCGTCGCGGATGCCTGCAATCGTCGACCGCAGCACGCGCTCGGTGTAATCCTGCAGCGCGGCGGCGTAGCGGACGATCCGGCGGCGGCCGTGCTTCTGCACGATGTCGCGGAGCCGCGCCTCGCCAACCCGGTTGGAGGCGATCTGCGCGGTGAGGTCCCCTTCCCGCTCGTCGGGCGTGCGGACGTTCGCCCGGATGAAGGCCACCACGTCCGGCACGATCTGTCCGCGCCGCGCGAGCTTGATCGGCGGGATGATCAGGCCTTCCTGGAACACCTCCCGTGCGAGCGGCATCGAACCGGGCGTCATGCCGCCGACGTCCGAGTGGTGTGCGCGGTTGGCGACGTAAAAAGCCGGTCGGCGGGTCTCGCGGCCGAGGAAGACCGGCGAGACGAGGGTGATGTCCGGGAGGTGCGTCCCCCCGCGGAACGGGTCGTTCAGGATGACGATGTCCCCCGGCTCCATCGGGACATCGTCGATCGCCGCCCGCACCGAGAGCGGCATCGCTCCGAGGTGCACGGGCATGTGGTCGCCCTGTGCGATGGTGTCGCCGCCGCCGTCGTAGATGGCGCACGAGTAATCGAGCCGCTCTTTGATGTTCGGCGAGAAGCTGGTGCGGCACAGTGTCACGCCCATCTCCTCGGCCACGGAGACGAAGAGATTCCTGAAGACGTCGAACTCGATCGGATCGACGCGGTCCCGGCTCATGACGCGGTCGTTGCCGTTGCTCCCCGGCGCGCCCGACGCTGCCGGGCGGCGGCGCGCATGGCCAGCAGGTTGCCGAACCCGTCGATCCGGAAGCTGAAACCGGGCGGCACGACCGCCGTTGCCTGCGCCCCGGCCACGACGGCAGGCCCGCTGCCGCATGCGCCCGCCGCCAGGCCCTCCCACCGATAGAAGCTGGTCGACACCGCTTTCCCCGCGAACCTGGCCCGACCCCGCCGCGTCGGGACGGCGTCGGACGGCCCGCTGTTCCCGCTGCGTGGCAGGGCCGGCTTCTCGGTGACGCCCGTTGCTATGACGCGCAGGTTCACCACCTCGACGGGGCGCTGCGGGTTCGAGTAGCCGTATCGCCGCGCGTGCTGCCGATCGAAGTCCTCCCGATACAGGGCCGCGCACGGCACGGTGATCTGGTACGATTGTCCGAGGTAGCGGACGTCGAGCTCCGCCCTGATGTGTCCCGAACCGGACGCCGCGCTGAAGCCTTCTCGCGCGAGATCCCCTTCGGCCTCCGCGATCAGCGGCTGAAGCAGCTCCGTCAGCTGTTCGAGGGAGGCATCGGAACCGGGACGGAGGATGCTGAGCGAATAGTCCCTCGTGACATCGGCGACGAGCGTTCCCAGCGCCGAGAGCACTCCCGCGAACTTCGGGACGATAACCGTCGGGATGTCGAGCCGGTCGGCAATCTCGCACGCATGCATGCCGCCGGCGCCGCCGAACGCGAGCAGCGCAAACTCCCGCGGGTCGTGTCCTCTCTGCACCGACACCACCCTGATCGCCCGCTCCATGCTGGCGTTCGCGACGCGGACGACGCCCTCGGCCAGCGCGTGTTCGGACACTCCGAGGCTGGACGCCAGGCTGGCGGCGGCCCGGCTGGCGCGGTCGGCATCGAGCGCCATCCGTCCCCCGAGGAAGTAGCCTGGGTCGAGCCGGCCGAGCAGCAGGTTCGCGTCCGTGACCGTCAGCGCCGTGCCCTTGCCGTAGCAGGCCGGTCCTGGATCCGCGCCCGCGCTCCCGGGCCCCACCCGCAGCGCGCCGCCGCTGTCGATCCCGGCGATGGACCCGCCGCCGGCGCCGACCGTGTGGATGTCGATGATCGGCAGGCGCACGGGGAAGTCACCAATCACCGACTCCGTCGTGGTACTGATGTCACCGTCGATGAGGCTCACGTCCGTGGACGTCCCTCCCATGTCGAACGTGATGACACGTGGGTAGCCCGCCATGTCCGCAACGGCACGGGCGCCGACGACCCCCGCGGCCGGGCCGGACAGGATCGTGCGCACAGCCGCACCCCTGGCTGTCGCCGCGGCGATCGACCCGCCGTTGGACTGCATGATGCTGAGGCGGCTGCCTTCCAGGCGCTCCTCCAGCGCGCCGAGATAGCCCGAGACCAGCGGCGTGACATAGGCGTTGACGATGGTGGTGCTCCACCGCTCGTATTCCCGGTACTCGCGAAGGATGCGGTGGGAAGCGGACACCTGGTGGCCGGCCACGGCAAAAATCTCCGTCGCCTGCTGCTCGTGCTCCGGATTGCGATACGAGTGCAGAAGGCAGATCGCGACGCTGCTGACGCCTGCGTCCCGCAGCCTGGCGGCGAGGTCCCGCGCGGCAGCGCGATCGAGCGGCTCGAACACAGTGCCGTCCGCATCGATCCGCTCGGAGATGCCGAACGTGAGGCCGGGTTCCACCAGCGGCCTGCGGTCTTCCTGCAGCAGGTTGTAGAGCTCGCGCCGCGTCTGCCGTCCGATGCGGACGACGTCTTCGAACCCGGCGGTTGCCACCAGCGCGACGCGCGCCCCCTTGCGTTCGAGCACCGCGTTCGTGGCGACGGTGGAACCATGCACGACGTCGGCGCCGCCGGTGCGCCCGGCGATCTCGAGGATGCCCGTCACGATGGCCCGGGACGGATCATCCGGCGTCGACCGGACCTTGTGCACGGAGACGCCGTCGGGCCCGAGCATCACCAGATCGGTGAAGGTGCCCCCGGTGTCCACGCCGATTCGCATCATGGGGTTTCGCTGGTTGCCCTGGAGCGCTCGGAAGACTTCCTGGCTCCGCCCGGCGACAGCATACTCTTGACGAGGGGAAGCTCAGGATCCCGGATCCCGGATCCCGCTACAATCACCCCCATGCCTTCCGCGGAGCACGCGCACGCAGTCGAGGGAGCTGCCGCCGAGCTCAGGACCCTCCTGGGCCAGCGGGTCACGGACGGCGCGGCCGTCCGCGAGCACCACAGCCACGGCGAGTCCTACCATCCGCCATCAGCGCCCGATCTGGTCTGCTTCCCGGGCACGACGGCGGAAGTGTCCGCGGTGCTGGCTGTCAGCCGGCGTTTCAAGCTTCCCGTGATTCCGTTCGGCGCCGGCACGTCGCTCGAGGGCCACGTGCATGCCCTGAGCGGAGGCATCTCGATCGACCTGCGCGGGATGAACCGCGTGCTGCGCGTCGGCACCGAGGACCTCGATGCCACCGTGGAAGCCGGCGTGACGCGCAAGCAGCTGAATGCGGCGCTGCGCAACACCGGGCTGATGTTCCCGGTGGATCCCGGCGCGGACGCGACGATTGCCGGCATGGCGGCCACGCGCGCGTCCGGCACGACGGCGGTTCGCTACGGCACGATGCGCGAGAACGTCCTGGCCCTGACGGTGGTCCTCGCCGACGGCCGGGTGATCCACACCGGCACCCGCGCACGCAAGTCTGCGGCCGGCTACGATCTGACCCGCCTCTTCGTAGGCTCCGAGGGCACGCTGGGCGTCATCACCGAGGTCACCGTGCGGCTGCACCCCCTGCCGGAGGCGATGGCCGCAGCGGTGTGCCCGTTCGGCTCGATTCGCGGCGCCGTGGACACGGTGATCGCCACGATCCAGCTCGGAATCCCGATCGCGCGCATCGAGCTGCTCGACGAGGTCCTGATCGACGCCGTGAACCGCTACTCGAAGACCAGCTATCCTGCGGCCCCGACGCTCTTCTTCGAGTTCCACGGCGACAGCGAGCGCGCCGTGTCGGAGCAGGCCGAGGCGGTGCAGGAGCTGGCATCCGAGCGGGGCGGGCTCGGGTTCGAGTGGGCCAAGCGTCCGGAGGACCGCGAGCGTCTCTGGCAGGCCCGTCACGACGTGCACTACGCGTCGATGGCGCTTCGGCCGGGCTGCCGCTCCTGGGCGACCGACGTGTGTGTCCCGATCTCGCGGCTGGCGGACTGCGTGACCGAGACGAAGCTGGATCACGCGGACGCGCCGTTCCCGGTCTGCCTGGTGGGCCACGCGGGCGACGGGAACTTCCACGTGATCTACCTGATCGATCCGTTGAGCCAGGGCGAGCTGGCCGAGGTGCACCGCCTGAACGATCGCGTGGTGTCGCGGGCGCTCGCCATGGGCGGGACCTGCACCGGTGAGCACGGCGTCGGCTACGGGAAGATCCTGTCGGTCGAGGCGGAGCACGGGGAAGCGGTGGACGTCATGCGCAGCATCAAGCAGGCGCTCGATCCCGACAACCGGATGAACCCGGGCAAGGTGGTTCGGATGAAACGGGACAGCTGACAGCTATCAGCTGTCAGCTAGGCCCGGCTCATCATGTGGGCTACCCCACGGTGAAGGGGATCGACGCGCTCGTCGTGCCCCACTCGATACGCAGGGTGCCGCCGGCTGGCGTGTCGTCAATCGAGATCGTCAGCTGCTCGACCGGCGCCTTGGTCTTCCCTGCGGTCATCGGTGCACGGCCAATCTCCAGGTCGGCCTTGTAGGGGATGCCCCACTGCTTCGGGTCCGACAGCTTCCCGAGGATCAGCTGCCACTCCGCCCCCGGCTGGGTGTTGATGGTGTAGCTGCCGGCCGGTACGCTCAGCGTGCCGAACTTGAGCGGCTTGTCCGTGGCCAGGATGGTCGCGACGTCCGCACCCGTGCGCCAGGGTTTCCCCGGTGGCATCAGCTGCGCCTCCGGCCGGCCCTTCAGCGACGGCCGGCCGTATTCGATCGACACCTGCGCGCCGTCAATCGTCCACTCGGTCTTCACATGCGGGCTTCCGCCCCGGCCCGTGCCCAGGTCGGCGGTCTTCTGTGCCGCCAGAGTTGCCGTGAGGATCGCGGCCGATCCCACCAGGGAAATCATCGCCGCCGCTGTCGTCCTGTATCTGCTGCATCGCATGCGTGTCTGCCTCCAGTCGAAGAAAGATCCGTTCGCCGCTGATCATGGCACGACAGACGCGGCGCCGCTACTGCACGACCTTCGCGACGAAGTAGGTCACCTTCGCCCCGGGCGCCAGCTTCATCTGGTGCGGCACCTTCGGGGGCACGTGCAGCACGTCGCCGGGCCCGAGCGAGACTTCGGTCCCGCCCGTGATGCCCGATCCGCGAGTCTGGCCGGGTGCCGTCACCTTGCCGTCCACCACGGTGCCGCCGTGCACGATGGTGACCTGCCCCTCGACGAAGAACAGGATGTCGGTCTCCGTGTCGTGGACTTCGGCCTGACCGGACGCTTCCCGATGAGCAATCATGAAGCTGCCATTGCCGTCGGTCGCGAGCGGCTCGGTGGCGACCTTGTTGGCGTCGAGTTTCTTGGCGAGCGCGGCCCCCTTGCTGCGAATCTCGGTCGACTTCCAGACGTGCACGCCGCCGCCGGCGCTACCCTGCAGCATCAGCGCACCAAACAGCGGGACGAGTGTGATCAGCTTCATGGGTCCTGTGTCCTCCGGCAACGACGGTGGCGCATCGGAACAGCATGCTATATCACGTGGATCATCGACGGGATCCGGGATCCGGGATCCGTCAGCGGCGCTCGGCGCTCGGGGCTCGGGGCTCGGGGCTCGGCGTTCGACGCGCCGGGGCCGGCGCTTCGCCCCTCGGCGCTGTGGGGCGCGGCCTTCAGGCCGCGCCGACCCGCCCGGGGCTGAAGCCCCGGGCCCACATCACTGGCCTACAGCCCAAAGCCCAAAGCCGGGAAAAAACCCAAGCCTCCCCCCGCCCCTTGCCTCCGACGCATACACTAATGTAGATTAGTGGATATGCAAGAAGCGCCCGCCCTCTTTCGTCTCCTCGGGGACGAGGTGCGGCTTCGCCTTCTCCGCGTCCTGCATGCCGAGCGGCTCAACGTCACGGAGTTGACAGCCATCCTCGGCATCGCCCAGTCCGGTGTGTCCCGGCACCTCGGTCTGCTCAAGGATGCCGGGCTCGTCGCCGAGCAGCGCGAAGGAGGCTTTACCTACTTCCAGCCGTCGCCGGCGCTCGCGGACGCCCGGAACGGATTGGGACCGCTGTCCGCCGTGCTCGACCAGTACTTCGACCAGGCCGGCCGCACCGAAGTCGGCAGGTCGGACGACGTCAGGCTGGCGGAGGTGAGGCGGTTGCGCAAGGAGAACTTCGAGACGCACGGCGGGCCGGACACGCAGATCCGGCAGCTGGTCCCGGGACGCAGCTGGGCAGCGTGGGCGCGCGCGCTCGGGCACCTCCTTCCCGCCCTGAAGGTCGCGGACCTCGGCTGCGGCGAAGGCTATCTCACGATCGAGGCGAGCCGCTGGGCGTCGCGGGTGCTCGCTGTCGACCGGTCCACGGCGGTGCTGAAGCGGGCACAGGCGCTGGCGGCCCGCCGGCACGTCCGCAACGTCACGTGGAAGCGGGGCGAGCTCGAACGGCTCCCTCTCCGCGACCGGACGGTGGACGTGGCGCTGCTCTCTCAGGCGCTCCATCACGCCCGCGACCCGCAGCGCGCCCTCGCCGAGGCCGCGCGCATTGTCGTCCCGGGCGGCCGGATCCTGATCCTGGACCTCCGGGAGCACGCCGAGCGCTGGGTGCGGGATCAACTCGGCGACCGATGGCTCGGGTTCACGGACGATTGGCTGGCGGCGATGCTCGAGGCGGCGGGCCTCACGGACGTCACCGTCAGCGTTGGCGCGCGGCGCACGGGAGACGCGTTCACCGTGCTCGTCGCAAGCGGGCGGAAGCCCGGCGGCCCAGGACACATCAGTGAGGACAGCAACGATGGCCCCAGGTACACAGCCCCGTGTTCGACACTCTGCGCAACCTGCTCGACCGCCGCGTCCTCGTGCTCGACGGCGCCATGGGGACGATGATTCAGCGATACAAGCTCAGCGAGGCTGACTGGCGCGGTGAGCGGCTGCGGGATCACGGGAAGGACCAGCGTGGCAACAGCGACGCGCTGATCCTCACCAGGCCCGACGTGATCGGCGCCATCCACCAGGAGTATTTGGCGGCTGGCGCCGACATCATCGAGACCAACACCTTCAGCAGCACCGCTATCGGGCAGACGGAGGACGGGCTTGAACACCTCGTCCGCGAGCTGAACGTGGAAGGCGCCCGCCTCGCCCGACAGGCGGTGGACGAGTGGAACACGCGTACGCCGGACAAGCCGCGGTTCGTCGCCGGGTCGATGGGCCCGATGAACCGCACGCTCTCGATCTCCCCGGACGTCAACGACCCCGCCTTTCGCGGCATGACGTTCGACCAGTGCCGCGCCGCCTACGAGGAAGAGGTGCGCGGCCTGATCGACGGCGGGGCCGACATCATCCTGCTCGAGACGATCTTCGACACGCTGAACGCCAAGGCCGGGATCGTCGCGATCGAGAACGTGTTCGAGGAGCGCGGGATCCGGCTGCCGCTGATGATCTCCGTCACGATCACCGATCTCAGCGGGCGCACGCTGTCGGGCCAGATGCTCGATGCCTTCTACACCTCCGTCCGGCACGCCCGGCCGTTCTCGGTCGGCATCAACTGCGCGCTCGGCGCCCGCGACATGCGCCCGTATCTCGCCGAGCTCGCGCGCATTGCCGAGTGTTACGTCAGCTGCTATCCGAACGCCGGCCTGCCGAACGCCTTTGGTGACTACGACGAGCAGCCCGCCGAGACCAGCCAGTTGCTCCAGGAGTTCGTCACCAGCGGCTTCGCCAACATCGTCGGCGGCTGCTGCGGCACGACGCCGGACCACATCGCGGCGATCGTCAAGGCGGTGGAAGGCGCCGCGCCGCGGCGGCTGCCGGCGCCGGCGACCCTGCCCGGGTCCCCGGACCTCGGATCCCGGATCCCGGATCCCGGCGACGGCGCCCCGGATCCCGGTGATGACGCGCCGGGCGACGAGCGCCGAGCGCCGATGAAGTACTCGCAGTTCTCCGGGCTCGAGACGCTGACCATCCGACCCGACAGCAACTTCCAGATGGTCGGCGAGCGGACGAACGTCACCGGCTCCGCCCGGTTCGCGCGCCTGATCAAGGCGGACAACTACACGGAAGCGGTACAAGTCGCTGCCGAGCAGGTCCGGAGCGGCGCGAACATCATCGACGTCAACATGGACGAGGGCATGCTCGACTCCGAGCAGGCGATGACCACGTTCCTCAACTACATCGCCACCGAGCCGGAGATCGCGCGGGTCCCGGTGATGATCGACAGCTCCCGGTGGTCGGTCCTCGAAGCGGGGCTGAAGTGCGTGCAGGGCAAGGCGATCGTCAACTCAATCAGCCTGAAGGAGGGGGAGGAGGACTTCCTCCACAAGGCGAAGACGGTCCAGCGCTTCGGCGCGGGCGTGGTGGTGATGGCGTTCGACGAGGCAGGGCAGGCGGACACGATCGAGCGCAAGGTGGCGATCTGCCAGCGTGCCTACCGGTTGCTGACGGAGCAGGCGGGGTTCGATCCGACCGACATCATCTTCGACCCCAACATCCTGGCGATCGCGACGGGCCTCGAAGAGCACAACGAGTACGCCGTCAACTACATCGAGGCGACGAAAATCATCAAGACGACCTGCCCGGGCGTGAAAGTGAGCGGCGGCGTCAGCAACCTGTCGTTCTCGTTCCGCGGCAACGACGTGGTGCGCGAGGCGATCCACTCAGCCTTCCTCTACCACGCGATCAAGGCCGGCATGGACATGGGCATCGTCAACGCCGGGCAGCTGATCGTGTACGAGGACATTCCGAAAGCTCTGCTCGAGCACGTCGAGGACATCATCTTCAACCGCCGGCCCGACGCGACCGAGCGGATGGTGCAGTTTGCGGAGACCGTGAAGGGCGCCGGCATGAAGCGCGAAGTGGACGATGGCTGGCGGCAGGGGACCGTCGAGGCACGTCTGTCGCACGCGCTGGTGCACGGGATGGTGGACTTCATCGAGCAGGACGTGGAAGAGGCCCGGCAGAAATTCGCCCGCCCGCTCGAGATCATCGAGGGCCCGCTGATGGACGGGATGACGATCGTCGGCGACCTCTTCGGCGCCGGCAAGATGTTCCTGCCGCAGGTCGTCAAGAGCGCCCGGGCGATGAAGCGGGCGGTGGCGTACCTGGAGCCCTACATGGAGCGGGAGAAGGGGGCGGCGCGCTCGAGTCAGGGGCGGATCCTGATGGCCACCGTCAAGGGGGACGTTCACGACATCGGCAAGAACATCGTCGGCGTGGTGCTCGGGTGCAACAACTACGAGGTCATCGATCTCGGCGTGATGGTGCCGGCGGCGAAGATCCTGGACGCGGCGATCGAGCGCAAGGCGGACATCGTCGGCCTGAGCGGCCTCATCACGCCGTCGCTCGACGAGATGGTGTTCGTGGCAAAGGAAATGACGCGGCGCGGGTTCACGGTGCCGCTTCTCATCGGCGGCGCGACCACCAGCAAGCAGCACACCGCCGTCAAGATCGCGCCGGAGTTCCCCGGCCCCGTCGTCCACGTGCTCGACGCGTCGCGCGCCGTGGACGTGGTGTCGAGGCTGCTGGGCGGCGGACGGCCGGCGTTCGAGTCGGCGACGCGCGAGGCGCAGGCGGAGCTCCGGCAGCAGCATGCGACACGCCGGGAGAAGCCGCTGCTGTCCTACGAACGGGCGCGCGCGAACCGGCTGCAGACGGACTGGGACGACCATGAAATCGTCTCTCCCTGGTTCCTCGGCCGCCGGGCCGTCAACGTGCCGCTGGCAGACCTGGTGCCGTTCATCGACTGGACGTTCTTCTTCAGCGCCTGGGAACTGAAGGGGCGGTTTCCCGGCATCCTCGATCACCCGGAGTACGGCGCGGCCGCCCGCGAGCTGTACGAAAACGCCCGGACGCTGCTCGATCGCATCGTGCGCGACGGAGCTCCTGACGGCTCGCGGCGCGTATGGATTCTGGCCCGCCAACACCGACGGCGACGACATCGTCGTGTATGCGGACGATTCGACGGAGCCGCGAGCTGACGCGGTTCCCGATGCTGCGGCAGCAGGAGATCATCGCCGACGGCAAGCCGAACCGGTCGCTGGCCGACTTCATCGCGCCCCGGGAGAGCGGCGTGCCGGATTACCTCGGCATGTTCGCCGTGACGGCGGGCATAGGCGCCGAGGAGCTCGCGCGGCGGTTCGAGCTCGATCACGACGACTACAACGCGATCATGGTCAAGGCGCTGGCCGACCGGCTCGCCGAGGCGTTCGCCGAGCACCTGCATGCGCAGGCGCGGAAGGACTGGGGTTACGGCGAACGGGAGCAGTTGACGGTGGACGACCTGGTGGGCGAGAAGTTCCGCGGCATCCGGCCCGCGTTCGGCTACCCCGCCTGCCCGGATCACAGCGAGAAGTTCAAGCTGTTCGACCTGCTCGAAGCGCAGGCGCAGGGCATCACGCTGACGGACAGCGCCGCCATGCTGCCAGCGGCGAGCGTCAGCGGGCTGTACTTCTCGCATCCGCAGTCGAAGTATTTCAACATCGGCCGGGTCAGCCGGGACCAGGCAGAGTCGTACGCCACCCGGAAGGGTGTCCCACTGGAGGAGGTGGAGCGCTGGCTTGCGCCCAACCTCGGCTATGAGCCCGCCGCCCAGACGGTCGGCCGTGTAGGGGCTTGGTTGTCGGGATCGGGTATCCGGGATCCGGATGTCGGCGCTCGGAACATCACACGCGGCCCGGAGCTTCGCGGGAACCTAGGCTTGCCAGGCGGACCGCACCGCGCCAGCCAAGACAGGTGCCACTTCCTCCTCCGCGGTGTCCAACGCTATTGTGCAGTTGATATAGAGTTCCGAATTCCATGCCAACCAATCCCCAGGCTGACGCCGTCTGATATCCGGAGCCCATAGGCAGGAATTTGCGACGGTCTGCGTTCGGATTGCGGGTCGCCGCCTGCGTGCTCGCATTTCGCGGCAGGGGTTCGGTCGCGGCACGGCGGTCAACCGGGGTCCGGGCCGCCAGCGCGAATCCAGCTCGACCGTCACGCGCCGGATTTCACGCGGACGCTCCGCCTTGCCGGCACGGTTGAAGCCGTCGAAGCCACCACCATCTCGACGCCGCGCCTGGCCGGACAGAACAACCAATCCCTCGTCATCACCCATCTCGTGCGCCCAGGCAGCATGGTGCAGAAGGGCGATCTGATCGTCGAGTTCGATCGCCAGGACCAGCTGAAGAGCGCGCTCGACCGGCGGGTCGAGCTCAACGATCTCGAGCAGCAGATTCGAAAGAAGGACGGCCGAAGCCGTCTGCCGCGCGAGCCAAAGACGACAGCGAGATGTTGCAAGCCGGCAGTGCGCTCTCGCGGGCCGAGCTCGAGATGGTCAAGAACGAGATGCTGCCGAGGATCCAGGCCGAGAAGAACGCCCAGGCGTTCGAGGAGGCGCGGGCGAGGCAGAAGCAGCTCAAGACCACCTACGAGCTGAAGCGTCTAGCGGCGGAAGCCGACCTCCAGATTCTGCAGATCCGCCGCGATCGGGCCGAGAAGGCGATGCGCCAGGCCGAGAGCAACGCCGATCGGATGGCCATCCAGTCGCCGATCGGCGGCATGGCGGTGCTGCGGTCGATCTGGAAGTCCAACAACATGGCCGAAGTCCAGGAAGGCGAAGAAGTCCGCAGCGGCATGCCGATCGTGGACGTCGTGAACCCCGCGTCGATGCGCGTCCGCGCGAAGGTCAACCAGGCGGATATCGCGCGCGTCACGCCGCGGCCTGCCGTGCGCATCGGCCTCGATGCCTATCCCGACCTTTCTTCAAGGGCCGCGTGGCCCAGCTGTCGCCCGATTGCCGTCACCTCGAGGCTGTCGCCGAAGGTGCGCAGTTTCATCGCGCTCATTGCCGTCGAGGGCTCGCATCCCAGCCTGATGCCGGACCTGACCGCCTCGCTCGACCTGGAGCTGGGCCGCGCAGGAACGGGCCCTGGTCGTGCCGCGCGACGCCCTCGCGCTCGATGGCGGCAGGCCTACGTCCGCGTGCAGCGCGGCTGCTGGATTCGAGGACCGGGCCGTCACGCTCGGCGCAGATGAACGCGCACGAGGCCGTCGTGACCGCCGGGCCTCCCGGACGGCGCTGTCGTGGAGCGCAACCTCGGCGATCGCACGCCGGCAGCCGGCCGAGATGACGCCGATCGGGCGGCGATTGCCCGCGCGCGCGGCCCAAGAGCGCCATCGCGCTGCTCCTGCGTGATCGCGCTCGCGTCGGCGGGGCCTTGTCGCGTCGGCACCGCGCCGTCCCCGACCTGCCCGACCGCCGAGGTCAAGCAGGGGCCAGTTCGTCGATGCGCTCGAGATTCGCGGCGACATCCGGCCGCTCAAGTCGATCGTGCTCTCGGCGCCGATGCAGGCGGGCGAGCTCCAGATCGTCAAGCTCGCCAAGAACGGCGCCCTCGTCAAGGCCGGCGATATCGTCGTCGAGTTCGACGCCTCCACCCTGCGCCGGACGATGCAGGAGAAGCAGTCGGAGCTGAAGCAGGCGGACGCGGAGATCGAGCAGGCCACGGCGCAGTCGCGCATCACGCAGGAAGCAGAACGCGACCGAGCTGATGCGCGCCGAGGTTCAACATCCAGCGGCCACGCTCGACGTGAACAAGGGGGACACCGTCTCCCGGATCGAGAACGAGCAGGCGAAGCTCACGCTGCGCGACAACGAAGCAGAAGCTCCAGGAGCTCCAGGCGAAGCTGACTTCGGACGTCACGTCGAACGATGCCGACTGTCGAGCCGGAGGCGCAAGCGGGAGAAGGCGCTGTTCGACCTCGACGCGCGCGGAGCAGGGGATCAGGAACCTGCAACTGCGCGCCCCTGCCGCCGGCATGGTCAACGTGCTGACGAATTACCGCGCGAGCGGCCCGTGGGGCGGGCAGCAGATGGAGTTCCGCGAAGGCGATCGCGCGTGGCCCGGCGCGGCGATCATGGAGCTGCCCGACCTGACATCGGTTCACCTCGAGGCGCGGCTCGAGGAGGCCGACCGCGGACGCCTGCGCATCGGGCAGGAGGCCTCGATCCGCATCGAGGCGATCCCCGGCCGGGAGTTCAAGGCGACGATCGAGCGGATCTCGGTCCTCGCAAAGGTCGACTACTCGGCCGGATGGCCCCCGACGCGCAACTTCGAGCTCGGCCTCGTGCTCAAGGACATCGACCCGAAAATCCGCCCCGGCATGAGCGCGGTGGCGCGCATCGCCACCGACCTCGTGCCGAACGTCCTGCTGGTGCCGTCGGAGGCGGTCTTCCAGAAAGACGGTCATCCGATCGTCTACAAGCTCGAGAGAGGCGGCTTCGCCGAGCGGCAGGTTCAGATCGCGCGCCGGGGCAAGGAGACGTCCATCATCGAGCTCAGGCGTCGCACAGGGCGACCGCGTGGCCACGCGGAGGCCGGCGGCGGAGATGATCCGGAGGAAGACATGAAACGCCGGCCGATCGTCGTTCTCCTCGTCCTCCTGGCGATTCTCGCTGATCGGGGCGATCATCGCGGCGGTGCCGCGCCTGCCGGATCGTGGCGCCGACAGTGCCAACCGCGAAGCTCGTGAAGGGGCCGCTGCGCCTGACGGTGCACGCCACCGGCGACCTGATGGCCGGGCGGACGATGACGCTGGTGGCGCCCGCCGGTCGGCGGCGGCCTGCTCCGCGTCGTGAAGATGGTTCCGACCGGGATCGCCGTGAAGTCCGGCGACGTGGTCGTCGAGTTCGATCCGGCCGACCAGCAGTTCGCGCTGGACCAGTCCAAGTCGGAAGTGGCGGAGGCCGAGCAGGAAATCGCGAAGATGAAGGCGGATGCCGCCGCCCAGGTGGCGCAGGACGAGGTGGCGCTCCTGACGGCGCGGTTTCGCGGTCGCCGCGCCGAGCTCGACGCGTCGGCCAACGAGCTGATCCCGGCGATCGAGGCGCAGAAGAACGTGCTCACCGCTCGAGGAGGCGAGGCGCGCCCTCGAGCAGCTCGAGCAGGACGTCAAATCACGCGCCGAGACCAACAGCGCGTCGCTGGCGGTCGTCCTCGAGAAGCGCAACAAGGCCACGCTCGCGATGCAGCGGGCGCAGCAGGTGATCGAGAGCCTGGTGCTCAAGGCGCCGATCGACGGGGTCGTCGCCGTAAAGGACAACCGGGATGCGATGGGCGGCATGATGATCTGGGGCATGGCGATGCCGGATACCGCGAAGGCGACACGGTGCTCGCCGGGCCGCCCTGTCGCCGACGTCATCGAAGACCGGGCGCATGGAGATGCGCGCCAAAATCGACGAGAACGACCGCGCCAACCTGAGTGAAGGCCAGGCTGCCGTCGGTGGAAATCGATTCGATCGCCGCGCGGACGTTTCCCGCCAAGGTCGGGGCGCTCTCGGGGCTGGCGAACCGCGGCGGCTTCTTCGAGGCGTCCGGGGTGACGCGGCAGTTCGACGTGACGTTCCAGTTCGTGACGCCCGATCCCGGCATGAAGGCCGGCGCGTCGGCGCGCGTCACGGTCGAGGGCAAGGAGATGCCGGACGCGCTGACCGTGCCGCGGCAGGCGGTGTTCCAGAAGAACGGCAAGACGCACGTGTTCGTCAAGGACGGCGAGCCGGTTCGAGCAGCGCGAGGTCAAGATCGTGCAGCGCACCGAGAGCCGGGCGGCCGCTGGAGGGCATTGACGAGGGCGAGCGAGGTCGCGCTGGTCGATCCCACGCTCGTCCGCCCGAACGGGCCGGCCGGCACCTCGCCGCATGCCGCCGTCGGGAGGCGCGCGTTGACCATCCCGCCCGCACCCGCCGACGGGGTTGCCAGCGCCGACGGCACGCCAGCCGTCCGCACGTCGCGCACGACCGCCGACTTCCTGCCGGAGCTGCGCCTCGGCCTCGACAACCTCCGCGCCCACAAGCTGCGCTCGCTGCTGACGATGCTGGGCATGATCTTCGGCGTGGCCGCCGTGGTCGCGATGCTGTCGATCGGCGCGGGCGCGCAGCAGGAGGTCATGGCCTTCATCGAGCAGCTCGGCGTGAGCAACCTGATCGTCGAAGCGCGCGAAGCGTCCGACTACCAGACGCTGCAGAAAGTCAGGAAGACGTCCAACGGGCCTGACCTTCCAGGACTACCGCGTCATCCAGGCCAACCTCGCCGGCATCACCACCGCCACCGCCCGCAAGCGGTTCACGCCCGTCGAAGCTGCTGCCGAGACCGCAGGGCGACACGCCGCTCGTCTATGGGGTCAGCGCCGGATACGTGCCGATCGCCAACCTGCAGGTCGTGTCCGGCCGCTTCTTCGACGAGGCGGAGAACGCCGCGGCGCTCCCGATCGCGGTGCTCGGCGAGGCCGCTGCCGCGTCGCTGTTCGGCGCCGAGGATCCCGTGGGACGCTACGTGAAGGTCAACGACCAGTGGTTCCAGGTGATTGGCGTGGCCGGCCCGCAGTTGACCGTGCAGAGCGACGTCGCCGGCATCCCGGCGCAGGACCGCAACAACCTGATCTACGTGCCGCTCTACTCGGCCATCTTCCGGCTCGAGGATGGCCAGTCGCGGTTCAAGGACGAGATCGACGGCATCTACCTGCAGATGCAGTCGAGCAACGACGTGCCGGCAGCGGCCTCGCTGCTGCGCGGACTGCTGACGGTCTCCCATCGCGAGACGCCCGATTTCACCATCGTCTCCCCGGCCGAGCTCCTGGCGGAGCAGCGCCGCACGCAGCGCATCTTCGAGATGGTCATGGTGGCGATCGCCTCGATCTCGCTGCTGGTCGGCGGCATCGGCATCATGAACATCATGCTCGCGAGCGTGATGGAGCGCACCCGCGAGATCGGCGTGCGCCGCGCCATCGGCGCGAGGAAGCGCGATGTCATCCGCCAGTTCCTGATCGAAACGACGATCATCTCGCTGGCCGGCGGCATCATGGGCGTAATCGTCGGTGCCGGCCTGTCACAGCTGATCGGCTACCTGGCGGGTTGGTCCACCATCGTGACCACGACGTCGATCGTGCTGGCCTTCGTCGTGTCGGTGGGGATCGGCCTGGTGTTCGGGCTGTATCCTGCCGCGCGCGCCGCGAACCTCGATCCGGTCAAGGCGCTGCATTACGAGTAGAAGACAGAAGGTAGAAGACAGAATTCAAAAGGTCCGGTTCGCCCTCCAAGGCTCGGCTTCCTGGCCTGAAGGCCGGCTCGAGTCCCTGAAAAACGTAATACACTCCCGCTGCGCCGGTCTGCACGTTTCGCGCGAGGTCAAGACCGTGAACAGACGCGAGTTCCTGACGACTGCCGGGGTGGTGCCCGCGGTTGCAAGCCTGCCGGGGGCGCCTCCAGGCACCTGGTGGATCGAGTAGCGCCGACCGCGCGCTCTGGGTCGGCGTGATGCGGCGGCTGGCGGATCCGGTGCTCCGGAACCTCGCCGCGGGAACGCTGAAGGCCCGCATGCCTGTCGAGCAGGCCGCCCGCGCGGACCGTCGGGCGGTGACCCACCTCGAAGCGCTCGGCCGGCTGGTCGCCGGCCTCGCGCCCTGGATCGAGATCGCCCCTGACACCACGGCCGAAGGCCGCCTGCGCGCCGAGTACGCCGATCTCGCCCGCCGCGCCATCGCGCGGGCAGTGGATCCAGCGTCGCCCGACTTCATGAACTTCACGCGCGAGCGTCAGCCGCTCGTGGACGCGGCGTTTCTCGCCCAGGGGCTCCTGCGCGCCAGGCGTGCGCTGCGCGATGATCTCGACGCGACAACCCGGGCGCAGCTCGTGTCGGCGCTCCAGTCCACGCGTGTGATCGTGCCGCCCTTCAACAACTGGCTGCTGTTTGCGGCGACCGTCGAAGCCGGCCTGGCTGCGCTCGGCGCGCCCTGGGATCGAATGCGCGTGGACTACGCGCTGCGGCAGCACGAGCAGTGGTACAAGGGCGACGGCCACTACGGCGACGGCCCGTCGTTCCACTGGGACTACTACAACAGCTTCGTGATCCAGCCGATGCTGATCGACGTGCTCGATGCGTGCGGCGAGGAGATGCCGGCGTGGAAGGAAATGGACGGCCGCGTGCGCGAGCGCGCGGCGCGCTACGCCGCCATCCAGGAACGCCTGATTTCCCCAGAAGGGACGTTCCCGCGCGATCGGCCGGTCGCTCGCCTACCGTTTCGGCGCCTTCCATCTGCTGGCGCAGACCGCGCTGCGGCGCGCGTTGCCGGCGGAGATTTCCCCGGCGCAGGTGCGTGGCGCCCTCACCAGCGTCATCCGGCGGTCCGTCGACGCCCCCGGCACGTTCGACGCCGACGGATGGCTGCGCATCGGGTTCTGCGGCCATCAGCCGGCGGTCGGGGAAACCTACATCTCGACAGGCAGCCTCTATCTCTGCTCGGTCGGTCTCCTGCCGCTCGGCCTGCCCGCCTCGGACGAGTTCTGGTCCGCGGCGGCGGAGCCCTGGACGTCGGCTCGCGCATGGGGAGGGCAGTCGTTTCCCATCGATCACGCCCTGCCAACCTGAGCAGCCCGGACCCTTTATAATCGAGCTGTGCCCCGGCCGCTCCTGCTCGCGACGCTCCTCCTGGCCGCCTGCGCCAGCTCCGTGGGGCCCACCTCGTCGTTCAACAGGGAAGCCGTCATCTCAGCCGGCAGGAGCGTCTCGGTAGCCGATGGCGTCACGGTGCAGTTCGTAGGCGTGGCGGGCGACTCGCGCTGCCCCGCGGACGCGCTGTGCATCCAAGGGGGCGACGCGATCGTCCGCCTGCACGTCACGGCGGACGGCAGCCGGAGCAACGTCGATCTCCACACCGGCAATACGCGGCCCGTCCCGGCGGGGAACGTCACCATCGAGTTGCTGGAGCTGGTGCCCTACCCGTTCAGCAGCCGTCCGATCCAGCCCGAGGACTATCGGGTGACCATCCGTGTTTCCCGCTGACCGAACCCCACGAACTCATGAACCTCGCCCCGTTCAGATCCTGACCAGCACCCCCCTGACCGGCCGCCCCGCAGCGCAGCGAACGCGCGGCAGTAGAGCGTCAGCTGGCGCTCGTATTGATCCTTCAGATCCGACGGCTCCCTGTCGGTCTTGAAGTCCAGCATCGTCAGGTCTCCCCTTCCTCGAAGACCACGTCGACCGTTCCCTCGACGATGCGATCCGTCCGGCGCCCGCCACAGCACCGGGCACTCGCGGGCGGTGCGGCCGGCGCGGCTCGCGGCGCGAACCCGTGCGAACAGCGGGTGGGCCGAGGGCGCCGGTGACAGCCTCCGCGGCGGCGGCCGCCTCCTGATCGTCCGCGAGCAGCACGCGCGCATGGGTGCGCGCGATCTGGAGCACCGCGTCGGCGTCCGCGTCGAGCGCAACAGTCGCCAGCGTGGCGTGGACGAGCGACCCGAACCGCGGACCGAACGGCCGTCCGGCGGCGCGCGGCAGATCGATCACCTCGATCGGCACGTCGTCTGTCCGCGTCGGCAGCGTGCGATCGCGGGAAAGGTCGGTAGCCGTCTGCGAAACGATGCTTGGCGTCTTCCCCCGCGGTCGACCGCGGCCGCGCGATCGGCCTGCCACGCGCGGTACTCCCCCATGCGCCGCTCCACGCCAGGCTGGTCGCCATCCTTGGCGATCAGATCGTCGCGGCGCAGCCCGCCGACGACAGGCGCCTGCAGGACGAGCGAGTGCGGATCCCACCAGACGACGCGGTACTTATCGGGATCCGGGATCCGGGATCCGGGATCCGGGCTCCCGGCCGTCAGCGCTCGGCGCTCGGCGCTCGGGAGGATCGGGCCGGGATCCGCGCTACGGGGGCCGGGATCCGGCAGGTCGGCGCCCGGCGCTCGGCGCTCGGCGCTCGGGAGAATCGGGCCGGGATCCGCGCTACGGGAGCCGGGATCCGGTACGTCGGCGGCCGTGGGAGCCTCTGCCTGCGGGTCCTCCGGATTGATTGAGGCAGTGGATCGCTGCGGGGAAGGAAACAGGAGAACGCGCGGACCCTCCTGGATCGGGCCTTCGGTTTCAGATTCCGGGCCGTTCACGTTCACGGCGTCGGGGGACCCGTCCCGGGCCACCCCGGCCTGCGCAACCCGGAACTCGAACATTCCGGGCGCGACGGTCGTCGTCCGGGCCGGGTCGCCCTCCGCCGCGCGTGAGCACCGTGTCCTTCGACGGGAACGCCGGGCAGCCGGGCGCCGGCGCCGGATCACGGCGCGCGTCGATCGCGCGGGTAGATGGCGGGCATGAGGGGATCGAGCCAGCCCCCGTCGTAGGCCTCGTCGCCAACGGCAGGGATGACGAGCACATCGCGCGCTCGCGTTGCGGCGACGTAGGCCAGCCGCTGCCCCTCAGCGCGATCGCGCGCCACCTCGTTCCCCTCTGCACCCGCAGATCCATCGGCGCCCAGCCTCCGAGCTTGATCGCGCACAAGCCGCGGTCCGCATCGATCCAGCGGCCGGCTCGGCCTCGAGAGCTGGCACGTCAGGTCCGCGAGCATCACGATCGGGAACTCCAGCCCCTTCGCCTTGTGCACGGTCATCATTCGAACGCCGTCGCTGTCTTCCTCGAGGATCGGCGCTTCCGCCGCCACCGCGTTCTCCGCCGCGACGCGCAGCTCCTCGACGAAGCCCCGGAACGAGATGCCGCCTCCGGCTTCGAACTGCCGCGCGAGCTCCGCGACGTGGAAGCGTTCGCGAGCGCCTGCTCGCCGCCCGTGCGCAGCGCGAACCCGACGTGCGCGCGCGTCGCACCGAGCAGCTCGTGCAGCGTCTCCGAAACCGGCACGTAGTTCCGCCGGCGATGGAGCTGCTTGAGGAGGAGCAGCGCCGTCCGCAATCGGCCGGAGATGGCGGGCGTCTTCAGGCACCTCGCCGTCGAACAGCGCCGGCACGCGGAAGGGGTGCAGCGGGCAGCGCCGGAAACCGTGCGGCGCGGTGGTCCCGAAACGGTGCGTCCACTCGAGCAGCGCCTCGTCTCCCACCGCGAAGAACGGCCCCCGCAGCGTCGAGAACACCGACAGCTCGTCGTCCGGCCATTCGATGGCCGCGAGCGCCGCACGGATGGCCTCCACCTCCTCGCGCTCGTGAAACGCCTTGCCGCCGACCAGGACGTGCGGAATGCCGCGCGCCTCGAGCGCCTCCACGTACGGCCGGGTGACGTCGTTCTGCCAGCTCATGAACCGCCGGAACAGCAGGCAGACGTGCTTTGCCGCGACGTCGACCGGAGGCTCGCCGCTGCGCTCGGTCACCTTCCAGCGGCTCTCGCGCAGCACCCACTCGACGAACGCCGCCACCGCGCCCGGCAGCGACTGCTCGATGGCGCCCGCGCTGACGTAGCGCCACTTGTAGGGCTCGGGCACCGGCAGCGCGACGACGGCCGGCTGGCCGGGAAGGGCCGGGCGATGCGGCGCCAGCGCCACGTAGGGCGCCTGCAGCGTGACGCGGATCGCCCGTCATGACCGAGCGCGAACGCGTTGTTCACGCAGGCCTGGATCCCCGGGCACGCTGCGGAAGCTCGTGTTGAGGTGCAGCACCTTCGCGCCCAGATCCGTCGAGCCGGTCGCACACCTCACGGTAGACGCCGACGTCCGCGCGGCGGAAGCGGTAGATCGACTGCTTCGGATCGCCGACGAGGAACAACGTGCCGGGCCGCGGCCGCGCCTGCCGCCAGTCGGTCTCCGCGTTGTCGTCGGCCGCCAGCAGCAGGAGGATCTCCGCCTGCAGCGGGTCGGTGTCCTGGAACTCGTCCACGAAGATCCGCTTGAAGCGCGCCTGGAAGCCCTGGCGCACCATGGCGTTGTCGCGGACCAGGTCCTGGGCGCCGAGCAGCAGATCGAGGAAGTCGAGCGCACCGCCGCGCGCGCCTTCAGCTCGTCGTAGCGGTCGATCGCGCCGCGCAGGTCGCGCTGCAGCAGCGCGGCCAGGTCGGCATCGGCGGCCATCCGGAACTGATCGAGGCGCGTCTTGAGGGCGACGCGCGCCTGCAGCACGCGCTCGCGCGTGATTCCTTCGGCGAACACGCGCCGCGGCCGTCTTCGCGTTGGCGAACGTCCGGTCCCTGCGACGAGGTCGACGAGCGCCGCCTCCCAGCCGTCGTAGTCGCCGCGCCCTCCTCTTCCCCGGAGGAGCGCTGGAGGGCAATCTCGTCGCTGAGGCGCCGGACCGGCTCGGTCGCCGGCGTGCAGCGGATCGTTCCTGGTGGACGCGTGGCGCGTCAGCGCGGCAAGCTCGTGCAGCTCCGCGATGGCCGCGTCGATGTCGCGGCAGCCGATCGAACGCCGGCCGCGTCCACGCGGCGGTGAAATCGCGCCACTGCGCCAGGTCCCACGCCGCCTTGCGCAGGCGATCGATCGGGCCGTCGCCTCCGCCGAAGGCGCGTCCGGCGCAGCGCACGCCGCACCCCTTCCGGGGGATCGGCGAGCTGCTCCTGCAGCCAGCGGCCGAACGCCTCGTCGAACAGCCGTGCCGAGGACGACTCGGTCAGCACCTCGAAGAGCGGATCGATCCGCGCCTCGACGGGACGCTCGCGCAGCAGGTCGGCGCAGAAGCCGTGGATGGTGCTGACGTGCGCTTCCTCCAGGCCCTTGAGCGCCTTGTCCAGCCGCGCTCGCCGTCCGGCGTCGGCGCCAGCCGCGGTCCGGGCCCGGTCGAGCCGCTCCCGCAGCCGCAGCTTCAGCTCGCCGGCCGCCTTTTCGGTGAAGGTCACCGCGACGATCTCGCCGACCTCGGCGCGCCCTTCGGCAAGAACCGTGACGATCCGGCCGACCAGCTCGGTGGTCTTGCCGGTTCCAGCCGCTGCTTCGACGATCAGCGTGTCGTCGAGGTTGGTGGCGATTGCATCGCGCGTCGCAGCTGTCGGACAGCGGATGGCTGGTCGCCCTCATGGCATGGCCCTCGAGCGCCGTCAGGTCGCCGAGCGGTCGGCCGGCTTGCGCGCGCGTGCTTCTCTTCGTCCGGGCCGCAGACTGCCGCGGAAGTCGCACCAGGTGCACGCCCGCGCGGCGGGCGCGGGCGGCAGGAATCCCAGCTCGATCGCGCGGTCCACGATCTCGAGTGCTTCGAGGCCGGCTTTGCGGTTCGCCTCGGTGAGGGGGATCTCGTGCTCGGTGAATCCGCCGGCCGCCGTGCAGTAGAACAGCCGTCCCGACACGACCGGTCTCGAGAGGATGGCTTCGATCGCCATGCCGTAGAGCACGGGCTGGAGCGTTCCGCCGCCGCCGATCACCATTCGGGGCGTCGAGCGGTTCCTGCCGGTCTTGTGGTCGGTGACCCGGACCTCGGCGCCGCCCTGGCGGAGCTCGACGAGGTCGACGGAACCACGCAGCCGGAAACGGCCGTCGATCGTGACCGGCTCGCTGACGCTCCGCGGATCCCGTCCGTCGTCGGAAAGACCGAAGCTGAACTCGAAGTAGGAAGGCCGCCATCCGCCCGCTTCCGGCAGCTCGCGCGACCCACACCCGCAGATCGCGGCCGAGCGCGGCGATCTCCTCGCGCCATACGCGATCGATGGCGGGCGCCAGCCGCTCGCGGTATGCCGCGGCCACCGTCCCGAGCGTGCGGTTGACCTGCTGAATGGCACGCCGGCACTCCGGCGGCGTCCAGCGGCAGGTGCCCGTGCGCCTGCATCGAGCGGAAGAACTCCGCCTGGACCTCGTGAAACAGGGCGCCGCGCGTGAGCGGATCGAGATGCTGCAGCGGCTCGGGCTCGTCGTTCGGCTCGAGGCGATAGATCGCCGAGAGCAGAAACTGATACGGGCACGTCGCGAACTTCTGCAGTGCGGACAGCGAGTACGGGCCGTGCCGTCAGCCGCTGTGACTCCAGCATCGCCTTCGTGCCGGGCGCCACGCGCACCAGCCCGTCCTGCGGCATCCAGCGCGAGCGCGCGCGTGCCCACCGCGTCGTCACCGACCGGCGCAGCGCGTCGTTCAGCCGCAGCAGGTAGTGCGCATGGCCTCTTGACCGCCGCCCTGTCCGGGGCATCGATCAGGTCCCGCAGCGTGGACAGATCGTGCTCGACATCGTCTATCGCGTCGGACGGGCGCGCCGGCGCCGGCCAGTCGAGTTTCGCGCCACCCTCGACCAGCGCCTGGCGCTGCAGCGTCTTCGTGATTCGGAATGTGACCGGTGACCGCTCGCATGATGTCGAGCACGTAGAACGAGGGCACGCGGGCGCGTGCGCCCGCCGACATCCATGCGCGGGTAGGAGAGCCAGAGCCGGTCGGTCGCCGCACCGATCGCCAGCCGCAGGAGCAGGCGCTCTGTCTGCGCGCGGTCTTCCTGGAGCGGCAGCCCGGCGGCGAGCGGCTAGCCGCATCTCGGTGTCCAGGAGCATGGGATCCTCGCGCGGCTTCTGCGGGAACATCCGCTCCGCAAGGCCCGGGACGAAGACGACGCGGAAGGCACGGCCGCGCGCCTGGTGCGGGCCTGCCGACGAAGACCGCGCCGTACCGGTGCGGCGGCGGATGCTCGTCTATCGTGCGCAGCCGTTCGGCGAGAACGTCGCGCACTTCCTCGAGCGAGACAGGCCCGATGGCGCGCCATCGGCTGCAGCTCGCCCAGCACCCGCAGCACGCGTGCGGGTTTTCGCAGCACCAGCGGCGCCAGCCCGCCGAACCTGTCGAGCCACTCTCCCCAGGTGGCGGCGGCCGGCCAGGCCGGCGAGCGTATCGATGACGGCAGCGCGAAGCTCGCGGAGATGCGCCAGGTTGCGCGCGTCGCGCTCGATCCGCAGGAGGCGCGGCGAGTCCGGATCCTCGCGTGCCTCCTCGACCCACTGCTGCCGGTACTGTTCCGCCAGGCCCGAGAGCCGCCTGTGCCACCGCTGCGGATCGCCGCCGATCACCGCGGACTCCACGATCAACTGTTCCCACTTCCACGGCGCGCGCAGCGTCCCGTCGACCACGGATGCCAGCTCCTGTTCCACGACGGGCCGGCTGGCGGCAGGTCCGGTCGTGGGATCATCCAGCGCGGGGAAGTCGGGATCGTCAGCCGGCGACTCGAGCGCCGTGAACCCGGAGAACAGGTCGTCCGCCGGTGGCGGAACGTCAGAGGGCCTCGCTGCGGCCCCGGTGTCGGGCACCTGCGAGAGCGAAAGGTATTCCGCAAACCGCGCCGCGGACAGGCGCTCGACCGCACACCCGAGCAGCGCGAGAAAGGCCCGGCCGGAGGGGTGCGGCCGTCCGGTGCCGCGATCGAACCAGGACGGGATGCCGGCGCGCGCGAACGCGTGGCCGAGGAGGCCGACGTAGTCGCGCGGGGATCGCACGAACACCGCCATCTCGTCGAAGGAAACGCCGGCGGCCGCCTCGTCCAGGATCCTGCGGGCGATCTCGACGCACTCGCGTCCCTCGCCCGGCGCGGAGAACAGGCGGACGTCTCCAAGCGGCGTGCGCTCGGGCGGTTGCCTGGTCGCGAACAGGTAGCGCTTGAGCGCCGTGAGGTCGGATCGGCCCGGCGGCTCGAGCACCTCGGGGTCGAGCCCCTCGTCGTGGAACCGCTTCAGCGTCGCCAGGTCGCCGAACGGGATGGTGACGAGCGCATCCGGCGCCGCGTTGATGAGCGTCCGCGCGAAGGCGAACTCGAGCGCCGATTCCATCGGGACGTCCAGCAGCAGCAGCGGGAGCTCGCCGTACGTGCCGATCGCTTCGGCTGCCGCTTCGAACAGCGTCGCGCGATCCGTCGCGGACGCGGCGGTGAACTGCTGTTCGAACTGCTCCAGCAGGCGGCTCAGGTCGGCACCGCCAAGCGGCAGGTCCGCCGAACGCGCCCGGGCCCACCCGTGCAAGCGTGATCTCGTGCAGCGTGCGGGCGAGCGCGCGTGGGAAGCCGGGCGTGTCGGCCACCGGCCCGAAGTACGGGAGGCCACCGTCGCGGCACGCCTCGAAGGTTGCCCGCGCCGCCACCGCTTCGCCGCCGATGTAGGAAAGAGGGGCGATGCCGCGGGCCGCGAGCACCGGGGCGGCGAGCCTCGCGGCGAGTTGAGGGACGCTGAAGCGATGGAGGCCGATGGCGCCACCGCGTTGAGCGGCGACCGAACGGGCGAGATCGTCGGCCGCCCCTCGCGACAGCGAGACGATGAGGACGCCCGGGCCGTCGGCGCGCCCGGCCACCCAGGCGCGGGCTTCCGCGAGGCGCTGCGCGGCGTCGGAGGCTTCGATGATGCGCAGGGACGGATGGAGGCGCACGCGACCTTTCCCCCGGACGCCGTGCCGGGTCACCGGAACAGCCGCGCACGCGGCTGCGCCGCTGACCATATCACAGCGCATCC
This sequence comes from uncultured Acidobacteriota bacterium, assembly GCA_963787175.1. GTDB lineage: Bacteria > Acidobacteriota > Vicinamibacteria > Vicinamibacterales > 2-12-FULL-66-21 > CAVSUB01. Next base: position 72,560 of record CAWBCA010000021.1, on the reverse strand, counting down.
GTCACCCGAGGACCCACAGGCGAGGCGTCTCCGTGAAGGATTGCACGGGGCCCGGGTTGTCAGTATGGTGAGAGCGTGCCAGTCCTCCTGATCGTCGGGCTCCTGCTCCAGTCCGCCGCCGTCCGGCCGTCCACGTTCTTCAAGACGCCGCTCGGCGCGGCCGAGATGACCGGACAAGCAGGCGGTCGTGGCCACCAGTGCCGGGCACGTTCGTCATCGATTTGCGGGCCGATCTGGCGCCGAATCATGTCGGCTACTTCATGAAGCTGGCGAAAGAGGGCGCCTACGACGGCACCGTCTTCCATCGCGTGATCAAGCACGGCATCGTGCAGGGCGGCGACCCGATTTCGAAGGACCCGGCGAAAGCCAAGCTGTACGGCACAGGCGGCCTGGGCGTGTTGCAGGATGGAGCCGAGCGCGGAGAAGCAACGCGCGGGGCGGTGTCGGCGGTGCTCCAGCCCGGACGCCCGGACAGTGCCGGCGCGCAGTTCTTCGTCTGCGTGACGGACCAGCCTGCGCTGGACGGCAAGTACACCGTGTTCGGGCGCGTCTCGGAAGGGATGGACGTGCTGCAGAAGATCTCCGAGGCGCCGGCCAGCCCGATGGCGTCGCCGGCCGAGCGGCATCGAGATCAAGTCGTCGCCATCCGCGACACGCCGCCTCCCGAGCCGGTGCCGTTTTCCGCCGATACGCCGGCGCAACTCGCGCAGTACCGGGCCGTGCTCGACACCTCGGCCGGACCGATCACCATTGAGTTCTTCGGCGAAAAGGCGCCCGGAGCACGTGCGGAACTTCCTCCGGCTGGCCTCGGCGGGCGTCTACGACGGCACCGCGTTCCATCGGGTGGTCAAGGGGTTTGCGATCCAGACCGGCGCGCTCACGAGCCGCGGGGCGCTGACCGAGAAGCAGCAGGCTGCTGGTCCACAACCTCCAGCCCGAGTTCAACGACACCAAGCACGTCAAGGGCATCGTCTCGATGGCGCGGGGCGACGATCCGGCGAGCGCCACCACCTCGTTCTTCATCGTGACCGGCGATGGCAGCTCGCTCGACGGGAAATACACGGCCTTCGGCCGGGTCGTCGACGGGATGCCGGCCGTCGATGCAATCGAGCAGGCCCCGGTCACGGGCGAGGCCCCGGTGCAGCAGATCGAGCTCAGCGCGCGGTTCCCGCGTCGTCAAACCGCACGGGACGGCCTCCCCGAGCGCGGTCGCCGGTGCGCGGTTCCGGCCGCGCGCCTGGTTGCGAATCTCGTCTACGATCGCGTGAGGACATGAGTACAGATGATATGAGGCCCTTATGCAGCGTTCCATCGTGGCCCCTCATGCCGGCGGTCGTGGCGGCCGGCGTGCTGTCCCTTCCAGCCGTTGTTTCGAACCGGGCGCTGGACGACTGGCCCCAGTGGCGAGGAGCGAAACGGGACGGCGTGTCCGCCGAGCGGGGCCTCCTGAAGGACTGGCCCTCGGGGGGACCGAAGCTGGCGTGGAAGGCCGGTGGAGCCGGCGAGGGCTACTCGTCGTTCGCGACCGCGAACGGAAAGCTCTACACGCTCGGCGCACGCGCCGGCACCGAGTACGTGATCGCGTTCGACGCGCAGACCGGCAAGCGGCTGTGGGAGGTGGAGCACGGCCGCCGGTTCAGCAACGATCGGGGCGACGGCCCGCGAGGGACCCCGACCGTGGATGGCGACAGGCTCTACGCGTTCGGTGCGAGCGGCGACCTGAGCGCGATGGAGGCGCCACCGGCAAGATCCTGTGGCGCGTGAACGTCCTCAAGCAGTTCGGCGGATCGAACATCAGCTGGGGGCTGAGCGAGTCGCCGCTCGTCCTGAGCGACCGGATCCTCATCAACGCCGGTGCGCCGGGGCCTCCATCGTCGCGCTGAAGAAGACCGATGGCTCGGTGATCTGGAAGAGTCGAGCGCGACGAGGCCGGATACTCGTCGGCTGTCCTGCAGCAGATTGGCGGCGTGCGGCAGGCGGTCTTCTTCACCGGCGAGCGTGCGCTCGGCATCGACCTCGAGACCGGGCATTTGCTCTGGAGCTACGACAAGGCGCCGAACGGCACGGCCAACATTGCCACACCGATCGTCCGCGGCAATCGCGTGTTCCTGTCGTCGGGCTACGGCACTGGGGCCGCGCTGCTCGAGCTGACGCCCGGCAACGGGGGCGAGCGGCCCGCGAGGTGTATTTCACGCGCGACATGCGCAATCACCACGCGAGCTCCGTGCTCGTGGGCGACTCACCTCTACGGGTTCTCCGACGCCATCCTGACCGCGATGCAGTTCGACACCGGCAAGGTGGCCTGGCGCGATCGCAGCGTCGGCAAGGGCTCGATGGTGTTCGCCGACGAGCGCCTCTATCTCTATAGCGAAAACGGCGTCGTCGGGCTCGCCGAGGCGACGCCGGCCGGCTACCGGGAGCACGGCCGCTTCGAGATCAGCGCCGGCCGGCTGCCGACCTGGAGCCATCCGGTGGTGTCCGGCGGCCGGCTGTTCATCAGGGACCAGGACACGATTCTATGCCTACGATGTCCGGGCGAAATAGGCGGCTTTCGTAAACAGACGTCCACCTCATCCGTGAGTCCGCTCCATTGTGGGACGCCGGTGCAACCCCGGCCCGCGGGAAATCACGATCACCGCCCGAAGCGGAACTGGTGCGGATCTTCATTCAAATGAATCTCCGTGCCCCTGTTTCTCCGTGCTTCCTGAGTTGTTGCATTTGTCCGCTTCCTCTCGGCCAGGAAGGAAAGCAAGGAACGTTTGGCAGACACACGACTGAAGATTGCAGTATTCATCGACTTCGACAACATCGAAATCGGGGTAAAGAGCACGCTCGGCGTGCAGTTCGATGTCGGAGTCGTGCTCGAGGCGTTGAAGGAGCGCGGGGATGTGGTGTCCAAAATCGCCTACGGCGACTGGACCCGCGCCGGCGACTACAGCCGATCCCTCACCCAGCACGCCACCAAGCTCGTGCAGCGCAACCTCACGCCCGGGCGGCGACAAGAACGGCGCCGACATCAACCTGGCGCTCGACGCGCTCGAGATGGCCTTCACGCACAGCCACATCAATGCCTACGTGATCGTCGGCGGCGACAGTGACTTCATCACCCTCGTCGAGAAACTGAAACAGTACCGACAAGCAGATTTTCGTCGTCGGCGGCCGCGCCTTCACGAGCCTGGTGATGCAGCGCAACTGCCACGAGTTCATCGCCTACGAGAACCTGGTCAGCTCGCGCCGGGCGCCGGACCGGGGCGGCAGCCCGGACCGGGGCCGGTGCGCGGCTAGCGCAGACGACCTCGCTCGACCAGGCCGTGCCGCTGGTGCGCCGCGCCCTCAAGGTGCTGACCGACCGCGAGGTCTCGCCGCAGCTCGGCCTGCTCAAGAGCACGCTGCTGCAGCTCGACTCGACCTTCTCCGAGCGCACCTACGGCGCGGGCAGCTTCCGCGACTTCGCGCAGAAGCTGGCCGGCGGCCGGGCACGTCACGCTGAAGCGAGGCGGGCCGCAACGTGCTCGTGGAGCTCGCCGAAGGGTTGGCGGCAGCGCGCGGACGAGACGTCGACACGCCCGCTGCCGTTCCCGACGCGGCAGAGCGCCGAGGCACCAGCCCGCCGCACCGCCGGTGCCGCCAGCCGGACCCGCCCGGCGGCGCCGTGCCGGTCCCGGCCGCGGCGCCGGCGATGGAGCCGCGCGTGGACGAAGGGATCCGCGAAGTGCGGAAGGCTGTTCCAGTCGGCGCAGAACCCGCCGCGCTGGCCGATGTACATCCGCCAGGCGAAGCAGTTCCTTCGCAACGTCGACGCGACGTTCGACGAGCGCAAGTTCGGTTTTGCGAGCCTGGTCGATCTGATGCGGGCCTGCCAGCGCGAAGGCCTGTTCCGCATCGAGCGCGACCGCCAGGGCGTGATGCGGATCTTCCCGGGCAACGTCATGCAGGCGGTCTCCGAGACCGTGACCGTCGAGCGCGACGAGGCGAGGAGAGCGCCGCAGCGCGATTTCCTGGAGACGGCGGCGGAGCCGGTAACCGCCGGGGAGCCGGGCACCAGGAACCGTGGCAGCCCGAGCCCGGCAACATGGCGGAGCCGTGGAGAGTCGTGGACGGCAACGTCGTCCAGGAGGCCGGAGGCGCCTTGCAGGGGATCGTCGACGGGAGACTGGAGGCGGCCGAGCCGGTCGATGCGCCGGCGCCAGCCGAGCCGGTCCAGGCGCCGCCCTCGACGCCGCGGTCAGCCGAGCAAGCCGCCGGCCGGCTCCCGCAGCGCAGGGCGCACGGAAGACGGCCGCACGCGCCCGGCCGCCACCGAGCCCGGTCGCGGAAAGACACGACGCCGGCCACGCTCGACGCGGACGGCCGGCCGAACGAAGGATCGCCGGCTGATCAGCTCGATCAGCTCGCTCGCAGCTGATCAGCTCTCCTACAAGCCGGCAGATCAGCAGCTCGCGCTCGTAGACCATCTCCGGCGGCAGATGGTTGTGGAGCTCGATGAACAGCTCCTCGTGATCCATGACCTCGCGCTTCCACGGCGCGGTGTCGACCGCCTGCAGCTCCTCGAAGGCCTCCCGCGAGAACTCCAGGCCGGTCCAGTCGAGTCCTCGAAGCGCGGCATCCAGCCGATCCGCGTCTCCTTGGCCAGCGCGCGGCCCCGCACGCGATCGACGATCCACTTGAGGACGCGCATGTTCTCGCGGAAGCCGGGCCACATGAACTGCCCCTCCGCGTCCTTGCGGAACCAGTTCACGTGGAAGATCTTCGGGGTCTCGTTGCAGCGACCGCTGCATCTTGATCCAGTGGCGGAAGTAGTCGCCCATGTGATAGCCGCAGAACGGCCGCATCGCCATCGGGATCGCGGCGCACCGTTGCCGACCCTTCCGACCGCCGCCGCCGTCGTCTCCGATCCCATGGTCGCGCCGACGTAGACGCCGGCGGTCCAGTTGAAGGCCTGGTAGACCAGCGGCATGGTCGTGGCGCGCCGGCCGCCGAAGACGAACGCGCTGATCGGCACGCCGTCCGGGTTCGTCGAACCCGGGGTCGATGATCGGGCTCTGGCCAGCGGCGCGGTGAATCGCGCATTCGGATGCGCCGCCGGCTTGCCGGTCGCCCTGCCGATCTCCGGCGTCCAGCGGTTGCCCCTGCCAGTCGAGGCACTCGGCCGGCGGCTCCTCCGTCATCCCTTCCCACCAGACGCCGCCGTCGGGCGTCAGCGCGACGTTCGTGAAGATGGTGTTCTTCGCGATCATCGCCATCGCGTTCGGGTTCGTGTAGGCCGACGTGCCCGGGCGCGACGCCGAAGACGCCCGCCTCCGGGTTGATCGCGCGCAGCCGCCCATCGTCGTCCGGCTTGATCCACGCGATGTCGTCGCCGACGATCGTGACCTTCCAGTCGCGCAGCCCCTCGGGCGGGATCAGCATCGCGAGGTTGGTCTTGCCGCAGGCGCTCGGAAACGCCGCGGCGATGTAGGTCTTCTCGCCCTGCGGATCCTCGATGCCGAGGATCAGCATGTGCTCCGCCATCCAGCGGTTGTCGCGGGCGATGTTCGACGCGATGCGCAGGCCGAAGCACTTCTTCCCGAGCAGCGCGTTGCCGCCATAGCCCGATCCGTACGACCAGATCTCGCGCGTCTCGGGAAAATGGACGATGTACTTGTCGTCGTTGCAGGGCCACGGCACGTCCTGCTGCCCCGGCGCGAGCGGCGCGCCGACGCTGTGCATGCACGGCACGACGCGCCGGACGTCGCGGTCGATCTCCTCGAACACCTGCAGGCCGATCCGCGCCATGATCCGCATGCTGACGACGACGTACGGGGAGTCGGTGAGCTGGACGCCCACCTGCGACATGGGCGAGCCGACGATGCCCATGCTGAACGGCAGCACGTACATCGTCCGGCCCTGCATCGCGCCGTTGAAGAGGTCCTTCAGCTTCCGGCGCATCTCGTACGGGTTCATCCCAGTTGTTCGTCGGGACCCGCGGCGTCCTCCGACAGCGAGCAGACGAACGTGCGCTGTTCGACGCGCGCCACGTCGCTGGCGTCGCGACCGCGCGTAGTAGCAGCCCGGCCAGATCTCCTGGTTGAGCTTGAGCAGCGTGCCGGCGCGCTGCATCTCCGTGAGCAGCGTCGTCGTTCTCTTCCTGCGACCCGTCCACCCAGTGGACTGGGCCGGGCTGGTGAGCTCCTTCATCTTCTCCACCCAGCGGAGAAGGTGGTGATTGCGGGAGAGCGGAACGGAGGGGTCGCGACGCATGGTCACTCGAACAGCCTTTCTGCAGGCGGGAGCTCGCCGCGCCCCGCTCAGGCAATTCTGTACCGGGGAGGAGGGGGAGCGCTACAGGGGTTCATCGGGTTGATGCACCTCCCGATCCTCCGTCCCCGTCGAACAGCGGGAGCGCCTGGTGAGGTGGGCCGTCGTCCGGATCGGCGAGGTTGTGCACGCTGACGCCAAGGAGACGCACCGGGCGGACGCCGGCATCCGTCCTGTCGAGCAGGGCCACGGCGCGGGCGGCGAGGGCGTCCCCGTCGCGCGTGCCGGGCAAAGACGAGTGGCTGCGGGTGATGGTCGTGAAGTCGTCGTAGCGCACCTTGATCGTGACGGTGCGGCAGAGCAGTCCCTTCCGCGCCAGCCACCCGGCGTCATCGCGCGCCATCTGGTCGATTTCCCTCCGGATCTCGTCGAGACTCGTGAGGTCCTCGGAGAAGGTGTTCTCGGTTCCGCAGGACTTCGCCGCGCGATTCGCGACGATTGGCCGATCGTCGATCCCGTCCGCCAGCCGGCGCAGCCACTCGACGTGGTTGCCGACCGCCTCGCGCAGGATGCCGACGTCTGCCGTCCGGACGTCGATCAGCCGCTCGATCCCGCGCTCGCGCAGCCGCTGGGCGGTCACCGGGCCGACACCCCACAGGGCATCGACCGGCAGCGTCTGGAGAAAGCGCTCGACCCGCTCGGGAGCGATCACGGTCAGGCCGTCGGGCTTCTTCCAGGCAGACGCGATCTTCGCGAGAAACTTGTTCGGCGCGACGCCGGCGGAGGCGGTCAGCCCCGTGCGCTCACGGATCGCGGCCTTGATGCCGAGCGCCACCTCGCGCCCCAGCGTAAGCCCCCACGCGTTCTCGGTGACGTCGAGATACGCCTCGTCGAGCGAGAGGGGCTCGACGCGCGGCGTCACGGAGCGGAAGATCTCGAAGACCGCCTGGGAGGCCGCACGATACTTCTGGAAATCCGGACGCACGATCGACAGGTGGGGGCACAGACGGACGGCCCGCGCCATGGGCATCGCCGATCGAACGCCGAAGGCACGCGCTTCGTAGCTCGCGGCGGCGACCACCCCCCGGCCGCCCGGGCTCCCGCCGACCGCCACAGGTTTTCCACGCAGCGACGGATCGTCGCGCTGCTCGACCGAGGCGTAGAACGCGTCCATGTCGATGTGGAGGATGCGGCGGGGCATGGACTCATTCTGAATTCAGGAGCTAGGAGCTGGACCCACCTGCACGGGTCTCCAACGATAATGGAAGCGGGGTGCAGGTGTGAAGCTTTGGTTCCTGGGGATCCTGACCGGTGTGCTCGTCGCGCAGACCGGGGCCTATCGAGCCGAGATTGAGAAGGCCCGGGCGGCTCGGGTGGCGGAGCTGCGTGCCGACGACGGGTGGCTGACGGTGACAGGTTTGTTCTGGCTGAAACCCGGCCGGAACGTGGCGGGCAGCGCGCCGGGAAGTGACGTCAGGCTGCCATCGAAGGCGCCTGCACGTGTGGGAGTCTTCGAGCTGGCGAACGGCCAGGTCACCTTCACGGCCGAGCCTGCGGCGGCGGTGACCTCTGCCGGACACGCCGTGCGCAGCCGCGTCATGGACCCTGCCGGCGGCGACCGTACCGCGCTGGCCGTGGGCGACCTGCGGATGTTCGTCATCCGGCGCGAGGAGCGATACGCCCTCCGCCTTCGGGACCTGAACAGCACCATGCGCCGCGGTTTCGAAAGCCTCGAGTATTTTCCGGTTTCGGAAGCCTATCGGGTGACGGCCGCGTTCACGGCGTATCCCGAATTACGGAAGATTCGCATTCCCAACGTGCTCGGCCAGAACCCCGAGATGGAGAGCCCGGGCTACGTGACGTTCTCGATCGCGGGCACGCCGCTGCGGCTCGAACCGGTCTACGAAACCGCGGAGCGCAAAGATCTGTTCTTCATATTCAGGGATGCGACCAGCCGGGACGCCACGTATCCCGCAGGTCGCTTCCTGCACACCCCGCTGCCGCGCAACGGCCAGGCGGTCATCGATTTCAACCTCGCCTACAACCCGCCCTGCGCGTTCACGGAGTTCGCGACGTGCCCGCTGCCCCCAGGACAGAACCAGATGGCCGTTCGGATCGAGGCCGGCGAGAAGGCCTATCACGGGCCCACCAAGTAGGATCGACACCGTTCCGATCACCACCTCCGCGAATAGATCGGCCTCGGGTTGGCGGTCGCAGGCGCCACGCTCACGGCGAGCGCCTCGAGCTCCTGCTGCATTCCTGAAAACATCGCGAGGAACGTCCGGTGGGCCCGCAGCAGCGCCCGCTGACCCGCCGTGTCGAGGAGGTAGTGCTTCCGTCGGCGCCCGCCGCGCTGCGGCGAGGCTCTGCCGACGTACGAGCAGACCATCCGTTTGGCCTCCAGGCGGTTGAGCGTCACGTAGACGGCGCCGGTCGCGATCGCCCGGCCGGTGCGCGAGACGATCTCGCGGTGGATGGCGGCGCCGAACGCCCCGTTCCCCAGCCGCAGCAGGGCGGCCAGCACCAGCTGCTCGAACTCACCGGTGCTGCCGGACCGGTTGGCAGGCATAACCATAACAATGTATGTGAAATGAAGCGTTTTGGCGAGTGCTGATTTTGTTGACACAAACAGCTATTCCTACGTTTTTGTCGGCAAACGGTCTTGCGGCCCGCTCCGCCGTCCCGGATAATAAGCGGGCTCTTACATTCACGGCTTCTCGCCGACGAACCGATTCGAAAGGACAACAGCGCATGGGTTCCGCAGCTTCCAGCGACGCTATCCGACACATCAGTCAGTGGAGCACCAATCCCAAACAGGGCCCCCCCAGACGACCAGGGCCAGCGACGACTTCGGCTCGCTGACCTTCAACGAGGAGGCGCAGCGCTCCCGGCTGCCGAAGGATGTCTACCGCGCCCTCCGGCGTTCGATCGCGCAGTCCGAGTCGCTCGATCCGTCCCTGGCGGACATCGTGGCGAGCGCGCTGAAGGACTGGGCGGTCGAGCACGGCGCCACCCACTACACTCACTGGTTCCAGCCGCTGACCGGCATCACCGCCGAGAAGCACGACTCGTTTCTCACGCCGACCACCGACGGCCGCGCCGTCGCGGAGTTCAGCGGCAAGGAGCTGGTCAAGGGCGAGCCCGACGCATCGAGTTTCCCCTCGGGCGGCATGCGCTCCACCTTCGAGGCGCGCGGCTACACGGCCTGGGACCCCACCAGCCCGCCGTGGCTGCTCGTCACCCCGAACGGCACCACTCTGGTGATCCCGACCGCGTTCGTGAGCTGGACCGGCGAGGCGCTCGACACGAAGACCCCGCTGCTCCGTTCGATGGACGCGCTCTCCCACCAGGCCGTCCGCATCCTGAAACTGTTCGGATCGAAGGCCCAGCGTGTGCAGACCACCTGCGGTCCCGAGCAGGAGTACTTCCTGATCGACCGGCAGTTCTACTTCAACCGTCCCGACCTGATCAACGCCGGCCGGACGCTCTTCGGCGCGAGGCCTCCGAAGGGCCAGGAGATGGAGGATCACTACTTCGGCTCCATCCCCGATCGCGTCCTCGCCTTCATGCAGGAAGTCGAGCGTGAGCTCTACAAGGTCGGTGTTCCCCTCAAGACCCGGCACAACGAGGTGGCGCCCAGTCAGTACCGAGGTCGCCCCCATCTTCGAGAACGCCAACGTCGCCACCGATCACCAGATGATGACGATGGAGATGCTGCGGCGGATCGCGCCGAAGTACGGCCTGGCGTGCCTGCTGCACGAGAAGCCGTTCGCCGGCGTCAACGGCTCCGGCAAGCATCTGAACTGGAGCATGTCGGACGAGCTCGGGAACAACCTCCTCAACCCGGGCGACACGCCGCACGACAACATCCAGTTCCTGGTGTTCTGTGCGGCCGTCCTGCGCGCCGTCAACAAGTACCAGGGGCTGCTCCGCTTCAGCATCGCGAGCGCAGGCAACGATCACCGTCTCGGCGCCAACGAGGCGCCGCCCGCGATCATTTCCGTGTTTCTCGGCGACATGCTGACGGACATCTTCCAGCAGATCGAGAAGGCCGGCAGCGCGAAGAGCACGAAGTCCGGCGGGATCATGGACATCGGTGTGGCGGTGCTGCCGAAGCTGCCGCGCGATGCGGGCGACCGCAACCGGACCAGCCCGTTCGCGTTCACCGGCAACAAGTTCGAGTTCCGTGCGGTGTCGTCGAACCAGGGCATCGCGATGCCGAACGTCGCGCTGAACGTCGCCGTCACCGAGTCGCTCGACTACTGCGCGAACGAGCTCGAGGCGAACCTCAAGGGCGGGAAGAAGCTCGAGGATGCGGTCAAGCTGCTGCTCAGCAAGATCGTCAAGGAGAGCAAGGCCATCATCTTCAACGGCAACAACTACTCGGACGCCTGGCAGAAGGAGGCCGCCAGCCGCGGCCTGCTGAACCTGCGTACGTCGGTGGATGCCTTCGGCGAATCGCTCAAGCCGGATGTCATCAAGGCGTTCGTCCGGTACGGTGTGCTCAACGAGCGTGAGCTGAGGGCGCGGCACGAGGTTGCGCTCGAGCAGTACAACAAGACTGTCAACATCGAGGCGCAGCTGATGGTGCTGATGGCGAACCGGAGCATTCTCCCGGCCGCCTACCGGTTCCTGGGCGAGCTCGCGCAGACGGTCGCCGCCGTCAAGGCGGCCGGCGCGAGCGCCAAGGAGTCGCGGAAGGCTCTCGACGAGGTGTCCAGGCTGACGGACGAGTGCCGGATCCGGACCCTCGCGCTCCAGAAGATCCTCGAGCACGAGGAGAACGGCGACACCGTGAAGCACGCGAAGTTCTTCCGGGACAGGGTCATCCCGGCAATGGATCAGCTCCGCGACGCCGGTGACGGCCTCGAGAACCTGGTGCCGCAGGATCTCTGGCCTCTGCCGACCTACCGCGAGATGCTGTTCGTCAAGTAAGCCTCACGGCGGGGGCACGGGCGCCCGGGCGGACGTCGCCGGGCGCCCTTCTTTTTCTCGCGCCGAATCGTTACAAGGGTGTAGTTATCGCAACCATGGCCAACGCGACTGTAAGGACCGGCACTCACACCAACGAGATACGCCGGCTCGCGACGCTGCTCGAGATCAGCCAGGCGCTCTCGGGCGCGCTCAACCTCAAAACGGTGCTCCACTCGCTCGTCGAGCTGCTGGAGCGGCGTCATCAGGTGGCCGGCAGCACGGTAATCCTGCTGGACGAGACGACCCGCGAGCTCCACGTCGAGGCCTCGGGCGGCATCAGGCTGGGCTCCACCCGCACCCGCGATCGTGCGGTCGACACGATCACCCGCCGCGTCATCGACTCCGGCCGGCCGGTCGTCGTGCCGCAGGTCAGCCAGGAGCCGGCGCTCGCACCCACCACCGGTCCCCGTCGGGAGCTGACGTTCGTCGGGGTGCCGATCCTGGTCGCCCGTCGCCCGGCCGGCACGCTCGAGATCGTCCTCGGCTACCGCAAGGACCGCGACTACGAGCGGTCGCTCGAGTTCTATCGCGTGGTGGCCTCCATGATCGCGCAGGCCGTGAAGGTACGGCGGCTGGTCGAGGCCGACCGGCACCGGCTGACGGAGGAGAACGAGCATCTCAGGGACGAGCTGCGCGACCGCTACGCGTTCCGCAACATCATCGGCAACAGCGCGTCGATCCAGCAGGTCTACGAGCAGGTCGCCCAGGTCGCGCGCACCACGACCACCGTGCTGATTCGCGGCGAGTCGGGCACCGGCAAGGAGATGATCGCGCACGCGATCCACTACAACTCGCCGCGTGCGAAGAAAGCCTTCGTCAAGGTGAGCTGCGCGGCCCTCCCCGAGTCGCTGATCGAGTCGGAGCTGTTCGGCTACGAGCGCGGCGCGTTCACCGGCGCCCAGGGCACCAAGAAGGGGCGGTTCGAGCTCGCGGACGGCGGCACGCTCTTCCTCGATGAGATTGGCGAGCTGAGCCCGTCCACGCAGGTGAAGCTGCTCCGCGTGCTCCAGGAGCGGGAGATCGAGCGGCTCGGCGGCACGGCGCCCATCAAGGTCAACGTGCGGCTCATCGCTGCCACGCACCGGCCGCTCGAGAACCTGATCGAGGAGGGCACCTTCCGGACGGACCTCTACTACCGCCTTGCGGTGTTCACGATTTTCGCACCGCCGCTGCGCGAGCGGAAGCCGGACATCATGCTGCTCGCCGATCACTTCCTCGAGAAGTACTCCCGGGAGCACGGCAAGCACATCCGCCGGATCTCGACGCCCGCCATCGACATGCTCACCAGCTATCACTGGCCCGGGAACGTCCGCGAGCTCGGGAACACCATCGAGCGCGCGGTGCTCGTGTGCGACGGCGGGGTGATCCACGCCCACCACCTGCCACCCACGCTGCAGACCGGGGAGACGTCCGACACCATCCCGCGCCAGTCGTTGATCGAGAGCGTCGGGGCGTTCGAACGCGACCTGCTCCAGGACGCCCTCAAGACCACGCGGGGCAATTGCGCCCGCGCGGCGCGCCTGCTCGACACCACCGAGCGCGTCTTCAACTACAAGGTTCGCAAGTACTCCATCGACGCGCGCCGCTTTCGCGCCTGACGGCGCTCGCTACAGAGGGATCAGGCCCCGCCGGAGCGCGCGCCGGACCGCGTCGGTGCGATTGAGCGCATGCAGCTTCCCGCCGATCGACGCGACGTGAAACTTGACGGTCTGGTCGCTGATCGCCAGACGCGCAGCAATCGCCTTGTTGGACAGCCCCTCCGCCATCAGTGCCAGCACCTCGAGCTCCCGCGGCGTCAGCGCCTCCTCGACCTCTTCTTCCCCGACCGGGAACCGGCCGGAGGCGGCCGTGACGAGCGCGTCCGCCTCGACCTCCTGCTGCAGCCTCCGGGCGGCTGCGACCGTGGAGGTCTCGCCGACGACCTCGAGCCCCGCCGGCACGCGCTCGCGGAGGCGGCCGCGCTCGTCGGGCCGGCCGATCAGGATCACACGCATCCGCGAGGCTCCTTCGCCGCGTCGCTCCGTCAGGAAACCGGGCGCGCGCCCACCGTCAGGGTGATTTCCAGCGGCGACCCACCTCGCAGCAGCGTTGCAGGCACCGTGCGCCCGACCCGATCTCCCACCAGCAGGTCCAGCAGATCCTCTGCCGCCTCTATGGCGTGTCCGTCGAACTGCAGCAGGATGTCTCCGACCAGGACGCCTGCCGCATCCGCGGGGCTGTCGGGCGTCACCCCCACGATGAGCAGTGCCCGCTCCTGCGAGCTGCCGGCTCTCCGATTCTCCGCCAGCTGCACGCGCTGCCCGGCGATCCCGAGAAAGCCGCGCGTGGGATGGCCGCGCCGCAGGACGTCCGCGGCCGTTGTCCACGCGATCGCTGCCGGGATGGCGACCTCCAGCCCGCGGATGGCCGCGGCAGTCGAGATCCCGACGACGTGGCCGGCCGCGTCGATCACCGGCCCGCCGGCAAATCCTTCGTGCATGGGTATCGTGGTGCGGATCACCTGTTCGATCGACCGGTGTCGCCCCGTCCGCAGCGGCCCGCCAATCACGGCGACGATGCCCGCGCTCGCGGTCACGGCGTTGCTCCACGACCGTGCGACTGCAAACGCCAGGTGGCCGATGCGCGGGGTGACCTCTGACCGCGCGGGCGCCGCTCCACCCAGGCCCGGCGCGCGGAGCACCGCCAGGCCGGTGGACGGATCCCACCCGGCGAGCTCGGCGTCGACGGTCCGCCCGTCGTGCAACCGGACCGTCAGATGGTCCTCCCGTCCGAGTGCTCGAGCGTTGGTGATGACCACGTCCGCGTCGTAGATGAGGCCGCTGGCCGGGCGCCGGCGTCCGCGGACCTGAACTACCGACGGGGCGATCGAGGCGACCGCGTCGGCGATCGCGTCGGAGTAGCTGGAGAGAAGTGATGTGCTCATGCCGCAGTGTGGCAGGTCCAGTTCCCAGGCGGATCACCCATCCGGGTGGGGAGTGGACCTCGGCGTGCAGGACCGCTCGCGGACCGTAGCGGTCGACCGACGTGCCGTGATCGCGCGGGTGGCGGACAGAGCCGACCCGGGGATGACGCGCTCGATCAGGCTGCCCGGGACGCGCACGGCTGGTGCCAGCCGGCTCGCGTTTACAAACGCGAGGACACCAGCGCCACGGCGAAACCGTCGTAGCCTTTCGACCCCACCGTCTGAATCGCCGTCGCGCTCACCCGCGGCTCCGACGCGAGCATGGCCGCGAAGCGGCGCATCCCCTGGACGCTGGCGTCGCGGCTCCCGCCGTCGACGATCGCGCCGCTCCGGACCACGTTGTCGACGATGATGAGGCTTCCCGGACGGGAGAGCTGGAGAGCCCAGCCAAAGTACTCGGGCGTGCTCGGCTTGTCGGCGTCGATGAAGATCAAGTCGAACGGCGAGGCGCCCTCGGCCTCGAGCAGCGGCAGCGTGTCGATCGCGGAGCCGAGACGCACGTCCACGAGATGGCTGATGCCGGCTCGCGCGATGTTCGCCCGCGCCACCTCCGCGTGCTTCGGGTCCGATTCCAGCGTCAGCAACCGGCCGTCGGCCGGCAGGGCGCGGGCCATCCAGATGGTGCTGTAGCCACCAAGCGTGCCGATCTCGAGGATCCGCCGCACCCGGTGCATGCGCGTGAGCAGGTGCAGCAGCTTCCCCATGCACGGGGACACGCTGATGGGCGGGAGCCCCGCCGCTTCACAGGCTTCCATCGCCGCATCGAGGGCCGGGTCGGCCTGGACCAGCAGATCCGTGAAGTAGCGGTCAACCTCGGCCCATCTGTCGTTGCTCATCCCCTGCTGTCCTTTCGACCGGGCGCGCCGGCAGGAGGGATGCTACGGCAACCAACCCGGGGTTCACAATCTCTTCAGGCACGCTGCGATCGGCCACTGCTTCACTCCGGCCAGGCGCCGCCGGACATCGGCCGCAACGTCAGCTTGCGCGGATCGATCACGACGTGCTTCACGCGCGTGCGCTTCCAGGTGTAGGTGACGTGCACGAGGCCGTCCGATGTCTGGATGACGGCAGGGTAGGAGAAGCCGGCATGTTTGCCCGGGTCGTCTTCGAGCACGAGGGCGGCCTGCCAGCCACGGCCGTCCTCGGAGACCGCGACGTTGAGCATGCCCCGCGCTCTGCCGCTCCTGACGGTGTGGTTGTAGACGATCAGGAACCGGCCGTCAGCCAGCGTCACGGCGTCGGTCCCGGAACTGGGGTTCGGGAGATCGAGGAGGGTCATCGGGCCCCACTGCGCGCCCTCGTCCCGCGACTCGATCGTGAAGATGCGCTCGTTGCGGGTGCGCCCGATGGCCTGAAGCCGTCCGTCACGATGCACGAGGATTGACGGCTGAATCGAACCGATGGCTCGTCCGTCGTTCAGGGCAGGGGTCGCGCGCCACGAACGGCCGCCGTCGGTGGAACGCTCCATGTGCAGCCGCCAGCCGTCGTGCTCGGTGCTCGACCCCGACACGATCGTTCCGCTCGCGAGCTGCACGGGCTTGTTCTTGATGGGCCCCAGCACGCCGTCGGGCAGTCGCGTGGGCGGCGACCACGTCCGGCCGTCGTCCTGCGAGGTCATGACCATGCCCCACCACCTACTCGGCGAGGGTCCGACCTTGTAGAAAAGCATCAGCGGGCCCTGGCGCGGCTTGAACAACACCGGGTTCCAGGTGGGCTGCCGGGTTCCGTCCGTCTGCACGCCGTCCGCCACGGCCACCGGCGGCGTCCAGGCGCCGGACACGTAGCGTGACGTCCAGATCCGCACTTCCGGGTGGCGTTCGTGCTCGCCGCCGAACCAGGCTGCCACCAGGCCAGACGGTGTCTCGACGATGGTGGATGCGTGGCATTGCGGGGTCGGCGCCGCATCGTAGATGAACTCCGACGCGACCACGGCGGGATCCGCCGGCGCTGGTGACCCGGAGGAAACGACGGGAACAGTCGATCCCTGCATCAGCGCGGTGAAGGCAATCGCGAGAAGGAATGATGCGGTCACGTCAATGGTTATAGCCCAACCGGGACGGCTCATGCGCGAAGGTGCCGATCGTCGGCGGAACGCGCCTGCGCTCCCGCGCGTTCGAGCGGCGCCTCCAACTTGCGGGCCGCGTCCCCGACGCGAATCGTGCCGCGCTGCACGACCCGTGCGTTCACGCCACGCAGATGGAGGGCGTGGCCGACCGCGGAGTTGACGAACTTCATCGCGTCGACGCCGAAGCGCTCGACGAACTTGCTGCAGCCGGTGTGCGGCTCGGCGGTGATCTCGATGACCGCCGTTCCAATCGACAGCCGCGTCCCGGCCGGCAGGTTGCGTTCGCTCAAGTCCATGTCGATGTAGAGCTGATCGCCGGCCAGCGCCCAGCGATCCCGCGACTGGGCCACCAGCGCCACGGCGCGCGACCCCATGATGTTCAGCTGCATGTCGGGGTGCGCCGACCCGTCCGCCGTGCGGGAGCTGCGGCGCGTGCGCCACGTGTCGCCGACGAGGCCGTGGGCGGGATCCAGCTCGGCGACAGTCAGGACCTCGCGAGCGTTGACGGCCGGGCGCCGGACGATCAGGTCCAGCGCGCCCTCGTCTGGCGGCGCCGACCGGATCTGGGCCAGACCCGCTTCCAGTTCCACTCTCGTCAGGTGCCGCATCATTCCCCCCGGTCGCTGATTCTGCCAGCCGGTTCTGTCCGACCCTGCTCGCTGCCGCACGATCCTACGCCCGGGCCACGTCGTCAAGAACCGATTCCGGCCTGGACTGCAACTCTTCCGATGGGCCTGAAAGGCAGCGCGAGGCAGTCGAGACTGACCGCGCCCGAGCGGGCAGGGCCGAGGCAACAACCGGTGCGAGGCCCACGGCCGGTTCGTTAGAGTATGAGCTCGCCGCGACCCACGAGGACGGCCTCGCCGCCGACGCGGACGCGGGTGATCCTGCCGGCATCGCTGTCGATCGACACGTGAATGCGGCTGGGGCGTTTCATGGCGACGCCCTGAAGGCTGACCATGGCCACGGCCTGCCCGGCGGTCACCATGCCGTGCTGCAGGAGGTAGCAGCCCAGCGGCCCGCTGGCGCTTCCGGTGGCGGGGTCTTCGGCGATGCCGAAGCCGGGGGCCAGCATGCGGCTGTACACCGTCTCGTCCCCGTCCCCCTTCTCGGCGGTGAACACGAAGATCGGCAGCTCGTCCACTCCCGACGCGGCGAAGGCGCGCGAGAGGGCCCTGGGGTCGATCACGACGGCATCGACCGCGCGACGGCTACGCAACGCGAGAAAAAGAAACGGCACGCCGCAGGACACCACCTCCGCAGGGAGTTCGCCCTCGAGGTCCGTCGAGTCGAGGCCGAGCGCCCCGGCGATCTCGATGCGGTTGGATGCGGTGGGCCCGAAGGCCGGCAGGAGCTGGGTCATCCAGGCGAACGACAGGCCGGCGCTGCCCCACTCGAGCGA
The DNA here is from genome assembly GCA_963787175.1 of uncultured Acidobacteriota bacterium. GTDB lineage: Bacteria > Acidobacteriota > Vicinamibacteria > Vicinamibacterales > 2-12-FULL-66-21 > CAVSUB01. The sequence continues at coordinate 54,920 of CAWBCA010000021.1, read as the reverse complement.
GACGTCGATGGGGCCGACGCCGAGCTCGAAGACGAAGTTCTCGCGGCCGCGGGCGATCGTCCCCTCCGCGGCGAGTGCGAACGTGCTGCCGATCGTGGGGTGACCCGCCATCGGCAGCTCCTCGCTGGGGGTGAAAATGCGCATCCGGACGTCGCCCCTGCCCGAAGGCGGAAAGATGAACGTCGATTCGGAGAACGCCATTTCCGCGGCGATGCGCTGCATCACCGCTTTCGGCATCTCCGGAGCGTCCGGAAACACCGCGAGCTGATTCCCTTCGAAGCGGTTCGCCGTGAAAACGTCCAGGTGCAGGTAGCGAAGCGTGGCAGGTGTCATGGTTCTGGTCCGTCGATCAGGCCGATCGTAACGCACGCGCCGCGATTGCGGAGGTCCACTCCACGGGTGGTCTGCAGAGGTCCGGATCGGCCGTCCATGAGCTGGCGGCTGCGAGCGTCAGGTGGCGGGCTCGAGGGCGGCGTCGGCGGGCCGTGCGAAGTAGAACCCGCCTGCGCGCTCGATGCGCAACGGGGCGTCGAACGCCCGGCTGAGATGATCGGGCGTCAGGATCGACTCCTTCGGCCCGTCCGCCAGGATCCGCCCGCGCTGGAGGAGCACCACCCGCTGGATCTCAGGGATGATCTCCTCGACGTGGTGGGTGATCAGGATCAGCGTCGTGCCGTCTCGAGCGATCCGGCGCACGCGTTCCATGAAGCCGTGCCGTGCGGCGACGTCCAGGCCGGTCGTGGGCTCGTCGAGCACGAGCGCGCGCGGCGCCGCCACAAGGGCCCGCGCCAGCATCACGCGGCGCGCCTCCCCGCTGGACATCTCGTTCAGACACCGCTGCGCCAGGTGCGCGACCCCCATCATGCCAAGCGCCTCCTGCGTCAGGCGGCGCATGTCCTCTGTAACCACCCCGTAGCGAAGGATCCCGTAGGAGACCAGGAAGCCGGACAGCACCGCGGCTTCACCCGTGATGAGGCCTTCGCTGTTGCCACTGACGAACCGATGATGGAGGTCCGCCGAGACGATGCCGAGCTTCGACTGGAGATCCGTGATGTTCCAGATGTCCCGGCCCAGCACGCGCACCGGCGGCGTGCCCTCCACCCGCGCGAGCGGACGCTCCTGATGGGTGAGAAGTCGCAGGAGCACGGACTTCCCGGCCCCGTTGGGGCCGAGCACGACCGTGTGCTCCCCCTCGGCGATCCGCAGTGACATCGCGTCGATCACGGGCCGGCCGCCCTTGACGACCGTGGCGGCGTGGAGCTCGAGGATGGGAGTGGAAGGCACGGGTGATTTTATCGTGATTGCCGTCAGCGCAGGGCTTGGCGCGCTGGTGCTGGCTGCACCCGAGCGTCAATCGAAATGTCCAAGAGCATTCACACGGAGGAGGGGAGGCACTCGGATGGCCAGCTGCTCCGACGCAGCTCGCGCGCCGGCCCTAGTGGCCGGCGCTGGAGCGGGACCCCCGGGCGATCCTCCCTTCCTCCCTTCCTCTCTGTTTGGTTTACCAGTCTTTGCAGCTGATCCAACCGCCCTCCGTTCCTTCGCCCCTCCGTGTTGATTCCTCCGGACCTCACACCAGGAAGCAGCCCCCACGAACTCGTCATCGGCGATCCCGCGATGGACGTCTGGTATCCTCCCTGCGGAGGATTGTCAGCGTTGCCGAAACGACCGAAAGAGGGTGGATCGCTGTTCGACGAGCCGGACGATGGTGCGGCGAACGTCGCGGCGCACGCGTCGGGACCTGTCGACACCGAGCCGGGGACCGTCGCGTTGCACGAGGCGGCGCAGACCCGCTACCTGAACTACGCGCTGTCCGTGATCACCTCGCGCGCGTTGCCCGACGTGCGCGACGGACTCAAGCCGGTGCAGCGACGCATCCTGTTCACGATGTGGCAGCAGAACCTCACCGCGGACGTCAAGCACCGCAAGTGCGCAAAGGTGGTCGGCGACGTGATGGGGAACTATCACCCGCACGGCGACTCCGCGCTCTACGAGACGCTGGTTCGCATGGCGCAGCCGTTCTCGTTGCGCTATCCGCTGGTGGACGGCTCCGGCAACTTCGGCTCGCTCGACGGCGACAACGCGGCGGCGATGCGCTACACCGAGTGCCGCCTGATGAGAATCAGCGACGAGATGCTCGCGGAGATCGACCAGGCGACGGTGACCTTCAGGCCCAACTACGACGGCACGAAGACCGAGCCGGTCGTGCTGCCCGCGCGGATCCCGAACCTGCTGATCAACGGTGCGACGGGGATTGCCGTCGGCATGGCGACGAACATCCCGCCCCACAACCTGAACGAAGTGTGCACCGCCCTGCTGAAGCTGCTCGACAACCCGGACCTCACGAGCGTGCAGCTGTGCCGCTACGTCAAGGCGCCCGACTTCCCGACCGGCGGGCAGATCCTCAACTCGCCCGACGAGCTGAAGGAGATTTACAAGACGGGCTCCGGCGCCGTGCGGCTGCGCGCCACGTGGGAGGAGGGTCCCGTCACCCGGAGCGGCAAGACCATTTTCATCACCAGCGTTCCCTACACCGTGAACAAGTCCACGCTGGTGGAGCGGATCGCAGACGTGGCCCTCAGCCGGCGGCTTCCGCCGCTGGTGGACGTCAAGGACCTCTCGACCGAGGACGTCCGGATCGCGATCGAACTGAAGAAGGAGGCCGACGAGAAGATGGTGATGGCCTACCTCTTCAAGCACACGCCGCTGCAGACCAGCTTCATCGTGAACCTCACGTGCCTCATCCCGACGGAAGCGGCCGACATCGGGCGGCCGGAGCGGCTGGACCTGCACGCCATGCTCTGGCACTTCCTCCACTTCCGACTCGATGTCGTCACGAAGCGGCTGGAGCACGAGCTCGAGGCGCTGGCCAGGCGGGTCCACATCCTCGTAGGCTTCGAGAAGGTGTTCGACGCGCTCGACGAGATCCTGCGGATCGTGCGGAAGTCGGAAGGCAAGCCGGATGCGGCGCAGCAGATCATCAAGCGGTTCGACCTCGACGCCGATCAGACGGACGCCATCCTCGAGCTGAAGATCTACCGGCTCGCGCGGCTCGAGATCCTGATCATCAGGAAAGAGCTGGAGGAACGGCGGCGCCGCATCCGGAACATCAACGCGCTGCTGAAGGATGAGCCCGGACGGTGGGGTGTGGTGCGCGTCGAGATCGAGGAGATCCGGAAGAAGGTACGGCGACGCACGCCGCACGCTCATCGCCAGCGACGAAGGGGAAGCGGAGGTACTCCGCGCAGGACTTCATTGTCGAAGAGGACAACGTCGTGCTCGTCTCGCGCGACGGCTGGGTCAAGCGGCAGAAGGAAGTGAAGGATGTCGGTTCCACACGCGTGCGCGAGGGGGATACCGTGCTCGCCGTGCTGCCCGGCAGCACCCGCGCCACGGTGGTGTTCTTCAGCAACGCCGGCGTGGCGTACTCGGCGCGCATCACCGACCTTCCCGCCTCGACCGGCTACGGCGAGCCGATCCAGCGCTTCTTCAAGCTGCGGGACGGCGAGCGGATTGTCGCGGCTGTCAGCCTGGATCCGCGGGTCAGCGGCGTCGTGGCGCCGAAGCGGGAGGGAGAGGTGCCGCCGGTGCACGGGCTCGCGGTGACGAGCGACGGCTACAGCCTGCGCTTCAGCCTGGAACCGTTCGTCGAGCCGAGCACGCGCAGCGGACGGCGATTCGCCCGGCCGGCGGCAGGGGCGGAGGTGGTCGGCATGAGCCGCGTGACCGGCAGAGAGACGGTGATTGCGGCGACGCGCGAGGCCCGCGGGCTGCTCTGCCCGGTGGAGGAGGTGAACTACCTGTCCGGTCCGGGACGGGGCGTGATCCTGATCAAGCTCGATTCATCGTCCGATCGCGTGCTCGGGTTCATCGCGTCCACGGGAGACCGCGACCTGCTGACGGTCGAGACGACCCGCGGGGCGGAGCAGACGATCAGCACGGCGAAGTACGACGTCACGGGCCGCGGAGGCAAGGGTCGCGAGCTGCTCCAGCGTGGACAGTTCACGCGCATCGTGTGGCCCGTCCCCGAGACGCCTGCGCCGCTATCTGAATAACCCCCAGCCACGCCCGGCGCTCTGCCAGGCGCGGACCAGGAAGGAGCAGCGAGGAATGCCCCAGGAAACCCGACCGCCAGGTGCACCCGTGAACCAGGCCGACTTCAGCAGCCACTGGCTCGCCGACGTGCGCGTGCAGTTCGAGAGGACCAAGCAGCTTGCCGAAGGGGCGCTGGCGCAGGTGCCGGACGATCAGCTGAACCTGGCGATCGACCCCGAGTCGAACAGCATCGTGGTCATCGTCCAGCACATGGCCGGCAACCTGCGGTCGCGCTTCACCGACTTCCTCACGACGGACGGCGAGAAGCCGGATCGCAACCGCGACGGCGAGTTCGAAAGCGAAGGCGCGCTCGGCCGTGCGGCCATGCTGGAGCTGTGGGAGCGCGGCTGGCGGGTGCTCTTCAGCGCGCTCGACTCGCTCACCCCGGACGATCTCGGGCGCGAGGTGACGATCCGGGGCGAACGGCACACGATTGTGCAGGCGCTCAACCGCCAGATGACGCACCACGCGCACCATGCCGGTCAGATCGTCTTCCTGGCCAAGCACCTGCGCGGCAGCGACTGGAACACGCTCAGCATCCCGCGCCGGCGGCCCCCCCGCCTCCCCTGATAGAATCGGAGGGACATGGGTCCATGGCAGGAGTTCTCCGGCCTCAATCGGGGATATGTGCGGGAGGCGTTCGAGCGATATCGCCAGAATCCCGCATCGGTTGACCCCGAGACGCGCGCGCTCTTCGACACCTGGACCCCGCCGCCGGACGACGAGCTGGAGCCGTCCGCGTCCGGCCTGCCGCTCCAGAAGATCGTCGGCGCGGTGAATCTGGCGGAGTCCATCCGCAGATACGGGCACCTGGCCGCGCGGCTCGACCCGCTGGGGTCACGGCCGCCGGGCGATCCGTCGCTCCTCTCGGACACGCACGGCGTCACGGACCAGGATCTGCGGGCGTTGCCGGCGAGCCTGGTCGGCGGTGCGCTGGTCGACCCGGGCACGACCTTGCTCGACGCGATCGAGGCGCTCCGGCGCATTTACTGTTCGACGTCCGGTTACGACTACGCACACGTGTTCGTGCCGGCCGAGCGCGAGTGGCTGCGCCAGGCAGCGGAAGCGGGACGCTTCCGCGCGCCGGCCGATCCGATCAATCCGACTGCCCTGCTCGACCGCCTGTCGCAGGTCGAAGCGTTCGAGCGGTTCCTGCAGCGGACGTTTCCCGGCAAGACGCGCTTCTCGATCGAAGGGCTCGACATGCTCGTCCCGGTGCTGGACGAGGTCATCGGCGAGGCGGCGGAGTCGGGCATCCGGCACATCCTGATCGGCATGGCGCACCGCGGCCGGCTGAACGTGATGGCGCACGTCCTCAACAAGCCCTACGCGCAGATCCTGGCGGAGTTCAAGGAGCCCGTCGCGCGCACGTTCCGGGAAGACATGGCGTGGACGGGGGACGTCAAGTATCACGCGGGCGCGCTGCGCGCCATCCATGGCGGCGCGCAACTCGATCTCGTCGTCTCGATGCCGCCCAACCCGAGCCACCTCGAGGCCATCGATCCGGTCGTCGAGGGCATGGCGAGAGCGGCCGGAACGATCGCCGACAGCGGCGGCGCGCCGCGCTTCGACCCCGCGCGCAGTGTACCGATCCTGATTCACGGGGACGCCGCGTTCCCGGGGCAGGGCGTGGTCGCCGAGACGCTCAACCTGAGCCGGCTGCCGGGCTACAGCACGGGCGGGACGATCCACATCATCGCCAACAACCAGCTCGGCTTCACGACTGCCGCCGAGGATTCCTTCAGCACGTCGTACGCCAGCGGCCTCGCCCGTGGTTTCAAGATCCCCATCGTCCACGTGAACGCGGACGACCCCGAGGCCTGCGTCGAGGCGGCGCGCCTGGCGTTTGCGTATCGCGCCCGCTTCCGTCGCGATTTCCTGATCGACCTGGTCGGCTACCGGCGCTACGGCCACAACGAGGGAGACGAGCCCGGCTTCACGCAGCCGCTGATGTATCAGAAAATCACGGCGCAGCCGACCGTCCGCGAGCTCTGGGGACGCACCCTTGTCGACCGCGGCGTGATCGAGCCGGCCGTCGCGGAGGCGAGCTTCAAGCAGTTCTTGAACGAACTGCAGTCGGCTTACGAGAAGCTCCAGCCTGAGCAGGACTTCATCGAGCCGACGCCCGAAGCGCCGCCGCCCGGGGCCGCGGCGCGGGTCTCCACGGCTGTTCCGCTCGATCGTCTGCAGGGAGCTCAACGCCTCGCTGAACGTGTTTCCCGCCGACTTCACCATCCACCGCAAGCTGGAGCGGGTTCGGGAGAAGAAAGGGCAGTTCCTCGAGGCGGAAGACGAACGGACCGTCGACTGGGCGAGTGCCGAGGAGCTGGCGTATGCCTCGATCCTCTCGGACGGCATCAGCATCCGGCTGACCGGCGAGGATGTCGAGCGCGGCACCTTCAGCCATCGTCATGCCGTGTTCCACGACGCCGTGACCGGGCGCGTGCACGTGCCGTTGCAGACGCTCCCTCAGGCGCGGGCCGCCTTCGAGATCCACAACAGCCCGCTGACCGAGAACGCGGTGATCGGCTTCGAGTACGGCTACAACATCCAGGAGCCCTCGCGGCTGGTGATCTGGGAGGCGCAGTACGGAGACTTCATCAACGGCGCCCAGGTGATGATCGACGAGTTCATCGTCTCGGCGCGCGGGAAATGGGGCCTGCGGCCTTCGCTCGTCCTGCTCCTGCCGCACGCGCACGAGGGGCAGGGGCCGGATCACGCGAGCGCGAGGCCGGAGCGGTTCCTGCAGCTGGCGGCCGACATCAACATCCGCGTCGCCAACTGCACGACCGCGGCGCAGTTCTTCCACCTGCTCCGCCGCCAGGCGGCGCTCCTGACCGTCGACCCGCTGCCGCTCGTCGTCCTGACGCCCAAGAGCCTGCTGCGCCATCCGAACGTCCCGTCGACGCCGCGGGAGCTGGCGGAAGGCCGGTTCCTCAAGGTCATCGGCGACAACGATGCGGAGGCGAGGGCCGGCGAGGTTCGCCGCGTGCTGCTCTGCAGCGGCAAGGTCTACATGGACCTGATCGCCGCCGGACAGCGGGCGTCCAGGCCCGACGTCGCCATCCTCCGCGTCGAGCAGCTCTATCCCGTGCCCACCCGGGAGCTGCGTGCCGCGCTGGACCTGTTTCCAGATTCCCAGGAGATCGTCTGGGTTCAGGAGGAGCCGGAGAACATGGGCGTGTGGGACTTCATCCGCCCGCCGCTCGTCTCCATGGCCGGCGGCCGGCCCGTCCGCCGGGTTGCACGCCCGCGCAGCGCGAGCCCCGCCGAAGGGTCGGCATCGCGCCACGCGCTCAATCAGCAGGCCATCGTCGACCAGGCGTACGGCGCCCGCGCGGCGGTGAAGACGGCAGCCGCGGCCGTCGACAGCCCGGGTACGCCGCAGCTCACCAGCTGACGCTCGACCATCTCTCTGCAGGCGACGAATCTCCAGTCCAAGGATTCACCAGATGCCCTCCAACATCGTCGTGCCCGAAGTCGGTGAGTCGATTGTCGATGCCCGCATTGGGAAGTGGCTGCGCCAGGAAGGGGATGCTGTTGCCGCCGGCGACCCCCTGGTCGAGCTCGAGACAGACAAGATCGACCTCGAGGTGAGCGCGCCGCAGTCGGGCGTGCTCGCCCGCATCGCGCGTCAGGATGGCGAGGACGTCAAGGTGGGCGAGGTGCTTGGCGTGATCGAAGACGCCGCACCCGGGAGCACGCAGAGTACCGGCTGATGCGGCGCCGCTTGCGAAGGACGACTCGAGCGAGGCGAGCGCAGCGCCGGCGCCGCAACCGGCGGCCTCACCGAAAGCCGGGGCCGTGCCCGGGAAGGGGCCGCGCGCCACTCCGACCGCCCGCAAGGCCGCGGAGGACCACGAGGTGGACCTGGCGAACGTGCGGGGCAGCGGCGATGCCGGACGGGTCATGCGCCGCGACGTCGAGCAGGCGGTCCGCAGCACCGGGACAGCCGCGCCGTCCGCCGCGCCTTCCACACCCGCCACTCCCGCTCGCGATCCGGCGCCAGCCGTCCCCGCTGCCGCGGTCGCCCCGCCTCTCAAGGCCGTGCCGCCCGTTGCCGAGAAGACGCGGATCCCGTCGGGCGACCGCACGGAGGAGCGCGTTCGCATGTCGAAGCGCCGGGCGACAATCGCCAGGCGCCTGGTGGAAGTGCAGGCCACCGCGGCGATGCTGACCACTTTCAACGAGGTGGACATGTCGGCCGTCATGGCCCTGCGCGAGCGGCACAAGCAGTCGTTCAAGGATCGGCACGGGGTTTCGCTGGGGATCGCGTCGTTCTTCGTCAAGGCCTCTATCGGCGCGCTCCGCGCGTTCCCGCGGATCAATGCGGAAATCCAGGGCGACGAGATGGTGCTCAAGCACTATTTCGACATCGGGGTCGCCGTGGGCGCAAGCGAAGGGCTGGTGGTTCCGGTGTTGCGGGACGCCGATCGCCTGGGCTTCGCCGAAACCGAGAAGCAGATCCGCGCGTTCGCGAAGAAAGCGGAGGACGGAACGCTCTCGCTCGCGGATCTGAAGGGCGGGACGTTCACCATCACGAACGGCGGGGTCTTCGGGTCGCTCATGAGCACGCCCATCCTGAACCCGCCGCAGGTAGGCATCCTCGGGCTGCACAAGATCCTCGACCGCCCGGTGGCGGTGAACGGCCAGGTCGTCGTCCGGCCGATGATGTATCTCGCCCTCACGTACGACCACCGCATCGTCGACGGTTCGGAAGCGGTGCAGTTCCTGGTCCGCCTGAAGGTGCTGATCGAGGATCCGGGCGCGCTGCTGCTCGACTGACACAGGTGGTTTCGCAGGTGGGGCGTGGGACTCTGCGGCGGTGGTCACCCCACGCGCCAGCGCCGGAGCAGCGGTCAGGCACCTTTGATCGCCCGGACCAGCATCGCGATCTGCCCCGAGTGATACGCGTCGTGCTGGACGATCCCGTGGAGCAGCACGTAGAGTGACAGGCCGGTTCCAGCCGCGCGATCGCGCAGATCGTTGACGGGCTCCAGCAGGCGCGACTCGGGCAGGTCGCGGACCGCGGCGACGAGTGCCACCTGCGCGGCGTCGAGTCCTTGCAGCGCCTCGTACCAGCGTTCGGGTGTCGGCGCACCGGTTTCCGGCCAGTCGCCCTCTTCGGGCAGGCCCGCGGGTGCCCCGGTCAGCCGGCGCCGCGCCTCGTTCTTCCAGGACGTCAGGTGCAGCACGAGCTCCCAGATCGTGTGCACATGGGGCAGCATGCGCACCGAGGCCTCCGCGGCGGAGACCCCTTTCAGGATGTCGGTGACGGAGGAGCCGTGCCAGGGATCGCCCGCATGCTCACGCTCCAGCTCGTCGACGATGCGGGCCGTTTCGGACATGTTGGGAGTTTGTGCGATCGCGCTCCCGGTGATCAAGGCTGGGGGATGGACTCATGCCCCACAGCGGGGTCCGACCAGCCTCCGCTGAAGCTACCGCGGTCCGCCGAAGCCAGGGCGAAGGCGGAAGACCGTTGACGCTGTGGCACCGGGGCTTCAGCCCCGGTGATCTCCCGGACCCTTGTGTGAAGCTGCCGCCGTGCAGCGCCGCACCGGGAGTCAATGCGTCAGGCTGTACAGCACTGTATTGATCCCGAAGGCATACCCCTCGACGGAGAAGGTGTAGAAATATCCGGGATCGTCACCCTCGCGCTCGAAGGCATCCCCGAAATCGGTGTTGTGGGTGATGAGCACCATCAGGCGTCCGTGGGCGTCGGAAATGCCGCGGGCGTGCGGCTCGGCGCTGTCGGCGCCGCGCTCGGACGTCGAACCGCCCGGCCCTCCCCATGCGCCGATCGACGGGATCTGCAGCACCCGGGCGATTTCGAACTGCCCGTGGAAGAGCGGGTGATTGCGCGGAAGATCGCTGATGGGATACTCGCCGGGCGGCAGCACTTTCGAGAGCTCGCCGGCCCAGTGTTCCCAGGCGTAACTGCCCCAGAAATCATCCGCCCAGAGAAACCCTCCCTTGAGAAGGTACTCGCGCAGCCGCGCTGCCTCGGTCGGACTGAGGTTCGCGCCGCCGACCTCGGTCATCATGATGAACGGACAGTTGAAGATGGCCGGATCGTTCAGGTCCATGACGATGTGGTTCGGCTCGCCGGACGCCTGCCGGCTGATCCGAATCATGGTGAGCTCGGACAGCCGGATCGACAGGTTGATGTCGGCCCGCGGATAGTCCACCTGCCAGCCGCCGCCGTCGCCGTCGTAGCCGCGCGGGAACATGATCCGGCAGAAGTTGAAGGCGCCGTCGAAGCTGTCCTCCGTGGGGGACCTGACCGGCTGGTAGAACCGGTTGCCGCGGCGGAAGCCCTGCGCGCTCACCGTCGCCACGCACAGCGCGAGCGCGAGTGCCGCTGCAGCGCCCCGGACGAGGCGGGCTTTCGACATAGCGTATTCTACTCCCGCGGCAGACAATCGTCTCCCGGAGCGCATGCTACTATCGGCGCTGCCCCGCTTTTCCTGATGGCGTCGAACTACACCGCAAAAGACATCACGGTTCTCGAAGGGCTGGAGCCCGTTCGGAAGCGTCCCGGCATGTACATCGGAGGTGTCGGGGCGAGCGGGCTCCACCATCTCGTCTGGGAAATCCTCGACAACTCCGTGGACGAGGCCATGAACGGCCACGCCGCCAACATCGTCGTGACGCTCCACGAGGATGCCAGCGCGATCACGATTGCCGACGATGGACGCGGGATTCCCGTCGACAAGCACCCGAAGACGAAGAGCAGTGCGCTCGAGGTGATTTTTTCCACGCTGCATGCCGGAGGGAAATTCGACGCGGGGAGCTACAAGACGGCGGGCGGCCTGCACGGCGTGGGCGCCAGCGTGGTCAATGCGTTGTCGAAGGAGCTGGTGGCGACGGTTCGCCGGGACGGCGTCGAGTGGGAGATGCGGTTCAAGCAGGGCGCCGCGGTCGGCGGCCTGAAGAAGGTCGGGCCGGCGCGCGGGTCCGGCACCACGGTGTTCTTCCGGCCGGACTCGACCATCTTCCCGAAGGTCGAGTTCGACGCCGACACGATCCGGCAGCGGCTCGAGATTTCGAGTTACCTCCACAAGGGCGTGCGGATCGTCTTCGAGAACGAGGGGCCGAACGAGAAACACGTCTTCCAGCAGAAGGAAGGGCTCGCGGACTACCTGAGGAAGATTCTCGTCGAGCGGTCGGCGGTGCCCGTGCACGAATCGGCGTTCAGCATCGTGCGTGAGAACGACGAAAGCGGCATCCGCCTCGACGTGGCCCTGCAGTGGACGCAGTCGACCGACGAGCACGTGCGCAGCTACGTCAACGGCATCCCCACAGGCTCGGGCGGCACCCACGAGAACGGCTTCCGCGCAGGCGTCGGCAAGGCGGTGCGCAATTTCATCGAGACGCACAGCCTCGCGCCGAAGGCCGTGACCCTCACCGCCGAAGACATCCGCGAGGGGCTCGTCGCCGTCCTGAGCGTTTTCGTGCAGGAGCCGCAGTTCCAGGGGCAGACGAAGGATCGGCTCAACAACCCCGAGGTGATGTCGGCGGTCGACTCGCAGATCAGGCCTGCGCTCGAGCACTGGCTCAACTCGAACACCAGCGTGGCGGAGTCCATCGTCGCGCGGATCATCCTTGCGGCGCGGGCACGCGAGGCGAGCCGCGCGGCGCAGCAGGAGGTCACGCGCAAGTCGGCCACCTCCGGCCGGCTCACGCTGCCTGGCAAACTGAGCGACTGCACCAATCCCGGCCGCGAAAACAGCGAGATCTTCATCGTCGAAGGAGACTCGGCGGGCGGCTCGGCCAAGCAGGGGCGCGATCGGGCGCGACAGGCCATCCTGCCGCTGCGCGGCAAGGTGCTGAACACCGAGAGCGCGTCGCTCGCCAAGGTGCTCGAGAACAAGGAACTGTCGGATCTGGTCACCGCGCTCGGCTGCAGTCTTGGCAAGAGCTTCGACCTGGCACGGCTGCGCTACGGCCGCGTCATCATCCTGGCGGACGCCGATTCGGACGGTCACCACATCGCCACGCTCCTCCTCACCTTCATCTACCGGCACATGCCGGGCCTCATCACGGCCGGGTGCGTCTACCTGGCCCAGCCCCCGCTCTACCGGATCGACATCGGCAAGGACGCCTACTGGGCGCTGGACGATGGGCACCGGGACAGGCTGCTGAAGCAGCACGGGAACGGCCGGGGGAAACCGGAGATCACGCGCTTCAAGGGGCTCGGCGAGATGATGCCGAAGGTGCTCTGGGAGACGACGATGAACCCGCGGACGCGCCGGCTGCTGCGCGTCGACATCGCCGATCAGCTGATGACCGACCGCGTGATCAACGAGCTGATGGGGAAAGACCCCTCCGCCCGCTTCCGCTTCATCATGGAGCGCGCGGAGCAGGCGGAAGAACTCGACGTCTGAGTCCGCAATGCCCTTCCACTCGCTGCGCGCGCGGCTGCTGGTGATCCAGAGCGCGCTCGTGGTCGGGCTCACCGTGCTGACGCTGGCCTACGTGAGCGTGCTGGCCAACCGCGCGGTCGGCGAGCGCTTTGCCGGCGACCTCGCGCGAAGCCGCGGTGCAATCGCGTCGGCCGTCAAGGACGCTACCAGCGGCTGGATCTGGTCGGCCGAGCTGGTCGGCTCGCTTCCTCGGGCTGAAGAGCCTCTTCACCGGCACGCGACACGGCGACCATCCGCGATTTCCTCAGTGAGTTCCGCCAGCGGCACTCGCGCGAGGAGCTGCTGGTGGCGCTCGACGGCGCAGGGCGCGTGCTCGCCCGCAGCGACACGTTCGCGCCCGCTGCAGGTGCCGGACATCCAGCGGTCGTGGATGACGCCCGCCCTCGTCCGGCCGCCCCGCCATCGGCGAGATACAGATCGAAGGCCGCACCTACCTCTGCGCCCTGTTGCCGGCCGAGGTCGGAGCGGCACCGTCTTCGGATTCGTGCTCGCCGGCATCCCGTTGACGACGGGCTGGCGAGGACGTTGAAGGACGTGAGCGATCGGGAGATCGTGATCCTGTCGCCGCAGGGAGTAGCCGCCAGCACGCTGCCGACGGACAACCTGCCGTGGAAGTCCGCGTCCGACGTGGAGGCGCATGTCCGCCGACAGCGCGCCGCGCGACGCGACCTCCTCGGGGGAGAGCATTTCCAGGCGGTGCTGGCCCCCGTCGCGGTCCGGCACCCGGCTGCGGATACTGAGCCTGCAGTCCCGCGACCGCGCGCTGGCGCCGTATCGCAGCATCCAGCTGGGCCTGCTCGTGCTGGGATCGTCGCGGCCGGGGCGGGCATAGCCGGGAGCGCCGTGCTCGCGCGGTCCCTGACGGCGCCGATCGCCCGGCTGGTGGACGCCACACGGGAAGTCGCCGCCGGCAACCTGCGATGTGCCGCTCGCGGTCGGCTCGAAGCGACGAGATCGGACACCTGGCGCGATCGTTCCAGCACATGACGCGAAGGGCTGCGTGAACGCGCGGACATGCAGAAGTTCGTGTCGCAGTCCACCGTGGCGATGATTCACAGCCCGCGCAGACGGCCCACCTGGGATCGGGCGAGCGCCGGAACCTGACGCTGCTGTTCAGCGACATCCGAGGCTTCACCCACTTCGCCGGAGGGCGCGCGCCGGAAGAGGCCGTGCGAGTGCTCAACCGCTACCTGCACCTGCAGGCCGACATGGTCAAGCGCTTTCACGGCGACGTCGACAAGTTCATGGGCGACGCGGTGTTCGCCCACTTCAGCGGGCCGGACATGGCCCTCGACGCGATCCGATGCGCGGTCGAGATCCAGCGCGCCGTCGAGGCGGCCAGCCGCACCGACCGCGGCTGCCGGCGCTCTCGGTCGGCATCGGCATTGCGACGGGCGAGGTGATCATCGGCAGCATCGGCAGCGACGACCGGCTCGATTACACAGCGATTGGGCCGGCCGTGAATCTGAGCTGCCGGCTGTGCGCAACCGCAGAGGCGCAGGAAATTCTGCTGAACGATGACACCTTCGGTCTGGTGCGGGGGCTGGTCGCGGCAGAAGCGGTGCCGCCGCTGGCGGTCAAGGGGTTCACCGCACCCGTGCGGGCCTACCGCATGTCGGTCCGGCAGAGCGGGTGATCGGAGCGGGCCGGAAATTACTTCTCCGTGTAGGCGGATTTCGGGTACGGCTTGCCGAGCTTGTTCAAGTGCGGTGTCGTCACCGCCACGGACTCGTCCAGGGCGATTGGCGGCGCCTGGGTTGGGTTGGGACCCACCGTAACCTCGATCGACACCGGCGCGGCGCGCTCCGAGAGCGCGGTGATCCGGTAGCGGCCGGGCGGGACATCGAGCCGCCACGCGCCGTCGGGCCCGGCGGTGGCGACCCACGAGGATGGGGCAACCACGAGGAACGACACCATCTGCGGATGGATGTTGCAGAACACGTGGTAGACCGCCGGCTCGGTGAAGGTCCGGGTCTTGGTGGCCCCCGAGCGGTAGAGGCCCAGGTCGAACGGCTGCGGAGTCGACAGCGAGAACACGTTGTGGAAGATCGGGTCCTCGTTCGGGAACGAGACCGTCGAGCCGCCGGGGACGGCCAGGACCCTGGCCGCGAACGCCTTGTTCTTCTGCGCGATCGTGAACGTGCCGGCGCGCGACGGCGTCGGCGCGTCGAGACGCTCCGCGTACACGACCGGCACCGAGGCGGACGCTCCCTGGCGCACGCGGGTCTTGATCGACCCGACCACCTGCCCGGCCGAGACGGGCGGCAGCAACAGTCCCGCAACTGCCACCATCAGGCACGCGAAGGCACGCGGGGTCTGAAGACCCCGCGCCACATCAGACGGGGTCAGGGTGCGCCACAGCCACGAAGCTTCGACGATCACACCGGGGATGCAGGGCGGGGCTTTCAACCCCCGCCGCGGCGAGCTGGAGCCGAGCGGGCAGCCGGAGCCGGCAGCGGGAAGCTGGTAGACCCCGCGGGCAGAACCGGCGCATCAGAACTTGACCGCGAAGACCGCGTTGACGTG
Source organism: uncultured Acidobacteriota bacterium (assembly GCA_963787175.1). Classification (GTDB taxonomy): domain Bacteria; phylum Acidobacteriota; class Vicinamibacteria; order Vicinamibacterales; family 2-12-FULL-66-21; genus CAVSUB01. Next base: position 39,873 of record CAWBCA010000021.1, on the reverse strand, counting down.
ATGGTTCTCGCGCGGCGACGGGCACCAGGCCGAGCTCCGTCTCCAGCCAGCGGTACTCCAGCGACGCTGCGAGCTCAGGCGTGAATTGCATGGTCGCGCTGCCGAACATCGAGTGCGGTTCTCCTGGCGCATGACCCGCCCGAGTGCGTCGGCCGGCCGATCGCGGCCGAACCCGCCGGTCAGACGTGCCCGCGCGGGTGAGCGCGAATCGGCCTTCGGCCCATCCGCCGGACGCCCGCCCGGCCTGCGACATGCCGCCGCCGAACGGCTCCGCGTTGTCGGCGGCGAACATACTCGCCGGCGGCAGCCAGCCGGCCGGCGCGGACGTTGAAGTCGAGCGCCACCGCCCACGCCTCCGCCCGCGCCGTCGCGGCTGCGGCGCCAGCCGTAGTGGCCCGAAACGCCCACGGCGACCTGGCGTGCCGTATCCTCGGTGCCTCGCGACGAACGACAGGGCGCCTTCAAAGGCCGGGCGCATCGACCGCTCTCCGCTGCCGGCCGGCCGGCGCGAACTCGTAGGTCGTCGCGGCATCACCGCGCGATCGGCGCGACGATGCCCATCGTGACCGTGACGTCGTCCCGCAGCTTCCGCTCGACGCGCGCCTGCGGCGCCCGCAGGTACAGATTGCCGGACCGGAACAGCAGCGGGAAGGACAGCGCCGCCAGCGAGGTCGGATCGCGCGGCGCCAGGATGGTGTGGTCCTGCCCGATCTCGATGGCCGTGCGATCGGTCTCCACACGCCCGAAGGCGTAGAGCAGCCGCGGCAGCCCCATGATCGTTCCCGTCTGGAACCCGGGAACGCCGCCGAAGAAGTCCGCGATGATCGTCCCGCTCGCCTGCCAGTCGCCCAGCGTGATGCCGCTCGTCTCGAGCCCGATGCGGCTCTGGCGCGCGGTCGCGCTCATCGAGCCACGTGCGCCGCTCGCGGTCGAGGGCTCGCCCACCAGGTTCGGGTTCTCGAGCCAGTTCGCTTCCCCCGAGTTGACGAGGTGTTCGTCAGGATGGTGCCCGAGACCCTGACTGGCATCCGCGACGCTGATCCACCTTGACCTGCGCCTGCTCCTCGACCTGGGACTTGAGCACGTCGAGCATCTCGGGCGTGACCTGGACGGCCGGTCCCGGCACGCCCTGCACCGATGCGGTCGGCAGTGCGCGGCCTTTTCGACGCGGACGCCTGCTGCAGCTCGTCGAGCGCGGCACGCAGCGTGGCAACCTCCTGCTGGAGGCTCGAAGGCCCGCCTCCAGTCTCGCGAAATCGGCAGCGGTGGTCGCGGCGGGGGCGGGCTGCGCGGCGAGCGGCGCAGCACCGGCCAGCAGGAGAAAGACAGCGGTCAGACCGCACAGGAGAGTCGTTGCGGTGGGCATGCGGCGGATTGTACAGCCGCGAAACGCGAGTCAACCCCGGGGACGCTCAACTCACCCAATCCTTACCGGGCACTTACTTCGCGGCGGTCGGCGGTCGGCATCAACGCCTGCCAGCGGACGTTCTGCAGGTGTGTGTCGCGGTAGAACGCTGTGAGCGTAACGGCAGGCTCCCTCGGGCTGCCGGTCCGGATGGCCTCCAGGTATTCGACGTTCTGCTGCACGATCTCCGTCCGCCCATGGCGCCGTGCGCCGGTATCACCTGGCGCACGCGTTCGTCGCCCGGCCCACCGGCCGAGCTCCGCGATCCAGTCCTGGAGCGGGCTGTCCGCGGGCACGACCGGGCATGGCGTTTCGACCGTGTCGCCGGCGAGCAGGATGCCGCGCTCGGGGATGAAGCCGACGATGGAGTCGGGGGTGTGGCCCGGGAGATGCCGCAACAGGAGCGTCATGCCTCCGAGGTCGAGCGACCAGCTCGTCCGCGAACGTCTCCGTCGGCGGCGACGAGCACCACGTCGTCCCAGGCGCCTGGTGATTCCAGCTGTTTCCCGGTCGAGCGTGACAGGAACATCGGCATCGAACCGTCGCCTGCACAGCTCGTGGGCGACGATACGGGTGCTCGCGGAGCCGAGCCCCGCAGTTCCCCAGATGTGATCCCAGTCCGCGTGGCTGTAGACAATCACGAGCTCGCGATTCGCGATGAGCGGCAGGAACGGGCGCATGTCGCGCGGGTGGGAGAGCGTGTCCCAGACAACGGCGATGTCCTTTCCGAGGATCAGCGCCCCTCGCACATCGTAGTCGTCCAGGGCGACGCGGGTCACCCAGATTGCAGGGTCTACTTTTTCCGTGATGCCCACTGGCCAGGCCTCAGGCCGCCCGCCCGGAAGGACGACGGCACCCGCATCCAGAACGGTAGAATCCGTCGACGTCGCGCCCTCGGCCGGGGCGTGCGCCCGGTCGGCGTCACGACGGAGCAGCCGCTGCTTCTCCGCACTGGAATCCAGACTCCGCTCCTGATCCGCTGTCCTCCGCCCGCCGTGCCACGGAATGGCGCGCCGCACTCGTTGTTGGCGTCCGCGCGGCCGCCAGTATCCCACCTGCAAGGAAATCACACCTCAGCGTTCTAAGACAAAGCGGCTCGCCGCGGGTGATGCGCACGGCCCAGCGCCGGACGTTTCGCCGCACGAGCCCCCGGAACCCGGAGGTGTATCCATGCGAGTTTTCATCGTCTACGCGCTCGCGGCTGTCCTGTTCGCCGCGACCCAGCCGGGGCAGGCGACCCACGTCGTGGCCGGTGTCGTGGTGGATGAAGGGGGTGCGGCGGTTCGCCGCGCGGTCGTCGAGTTGCGTGCCGGCTCGAAGGCTGTAAGGAAGGCGACGACCGATGCGCGCGGCGCGTTTCGCTTCGAAGGCGTGCCGGAGGGTTCCTATGAGCTTCACGTGGCCGTTTCGGGATTCCCAGGCGTGGTTCGTGCGATCACGGTAGGTGCCGGGCCGGTGCGCCCGCTGCGGATCTCGATTGCGGCTGGAGCCGGCAGCACAAAGCAGCGCGTCGCGTCCGAAGCGGCGACAACGGCGGACCGGGTTGCTCCGAGTCCCATGAACGCCCTTCCTCACGCTCCGCAGGCTGTCCTGATCAGCCCCGCGTCCGAAAGTCGCCGGCTCCCCCGGTTCAACACCGAAGCCTACGATCGGGTCGACGAGAACGGCTATCGCCGCGTCCTGGACGATCCACTCTCGACCTTCTCGATCGACGTGGACACGGCGTCGTACTCGAACGTCAGGCGATTCCTGAACGCCGGAGCGATGCCCCCGGCCGATGCGGTGCGAATCGAGGAGCTGGTCAACTACTTTCGTTTCGCGTACGCCCCCCCTCGATCGACCGAGCCGTTCTCGGTGACGACCGAGATCGCCAGCTGTCCCTGGAACCCGCGCCATCGTCTTGCGATGATCGGGCTGCAGACGCGCCCGATCGAGGCCGGCCGCACGCCGCCGCGCAATCTCGTGTTCCTGCTCGACGTTTCCGGCTCGATGGACCAGCCCGACAAGCTGCCGCTCGTGAAGGGTGCGATGCGCATGCTCGCGAACACGCTCACCGCCGACGATCGGGTGGCGATCGTCGTCTACGCCGGTGCGAGCGGGCTGGCGCTGCGCTCCACTCCAGGTAACCGGAGAGCGGAGATTCAAGAGGCGATCGCGGAGCTCTCGCCGGGCGGGTCCACGAATGGTGCCGCGGGCATCCGGCTCGCGTACGACACTGCGGCCGGGCACTTCATCAAGGATGGCATCAACCGGGTCATCCTCGCGACGGACGGCGACTTCAACGTGGGCGTGACCAGTCAGGGCGAGCTGACCCGGCTGATCGAAGAGCAGCGCGAACGCGGAATCTTCCTGTCGGTGCTCGGCGTGGGCACCGGCAATCTGAAGGACTCCACCATGGAGAAGCTGGCGGACCGGGGGAACGGAAACTACGCCTATCTCGACAGCCTGCACGAGGCGCGTCGTGTCCTGGTGGCGGAGGCAGGCGCAACGCTGGCGACCGTTGCCAAGGACGTCAAGATTCAGGTCGAGTTCAACCCGCGCAGAGTGGGCGCGTATCGGCTGATTGGATACGAGAACCGCGTGCTGGCGAAGGAAGACTTCAACAACGACAGGAAGGATGCCGGCGAGATCGGCGCGGGGCACTCGGTGACGGCGCTGTACGAGATCGTGCCTCCTGGCGCGGAGATCCCGGTCGCTCCGGTCGACAAGCTGAGATACCAGCAGGGTCCCGCCGCGGGCGGCGGCTCGCCGTCGAACGAGATGATGACAGTGAAGGTGCGGTACAAGGCGCCGGATGCCGAGACCAGCCGGCTGACGGCGATTCCGGTCGAAGACCGCACGGGTGGGCTGACGGCCAATCTCGGGTTTGCGGCGGCGGTCGCCGAGTTCGGGTTCCTGCTGCGGAAGTCGGAGCACGCAGGCGGCGCGACCTGGGCCTCGGCGCGCGAGCTGGCGAGGCGTCACAAGGGTGAGGACCGGGACGGCTATCGGAGTGAGTTCATCCGGCTGATCGATCTCGCCGCTGCGCTCGATTCGCCGCGGACGTCCGATGACACGCGAAAGGAATAGGCGGCACTTCGAAGACAACCCCGGACGATCGAGCGTGGTTGAACGCGCCGCAGCTTCCGCGATCACGTCGTCAGCACCACCTTGCCGATGACGGCGCCGCTCTCGAGGGCGCGGTGGGCGTCAGCCGCGCGTTCGAGCGGGAACACGCCGTGGATCACCGGTCCGACCGCGCCAGCCGCCAGCAACGGCCACACGCGCGCCTCGAGGTCGCGCGCAATCGCTCCCTTCTCCTCGACGCTCCGTGGCCGGAGTGTCGATCCTGTGAGCGTCGCCCGGCGCTGCATCAGCGCGGACAGATTGATCTCCGCTTTCGCGCCACCCTGCAGGCCGATCTGCACCAGCCGGCCGTCGCGGGCGAGGCATTCGATGTTCCGCGGCAGGTAGTCGCCGCCGACGATATCGAGGATCACGTCGACACCGGCGCCACCGGTCAACTCGCGGACCGCTTCGACGAAGTCGGTCGTGCGGTAGTTGATGGCGCGCGCGCCGAGCCGCTCGCACGCCGCGCACTTGTCGGCGGACCCCGCGGTCGCCAGCGCGGTGGCGCCGAAGGCGATGGCGAGCTGGATGGCGGTGGTGCCGATTCCGCTCGTGCCGCCGTGCAGCAGAACCCGCTCGCCGCTCTTCAGTGCGGCACGCTGGAACAGGTTGGTCCAGACGGTGAAGAAGGTTTCAGGAAGAGCAGCGGCGCGTACGCCGTCCAGCGACGCCGGAATCGGCAGGCACTGCGGCTCCGGCGCTGCACAGTAGTCCGCGTAGCCGCCGCCGGCCACGAGCGCGCACACGCGGTCGCCCACGCGCCAGCGGCGCACGTCCGCGCCGGCGCGCTCGACCGTGCCAGCCACCTCCAGCCCTGGCACGTCCGACGCGCCCGGCGGCGGCGGATACCTCCCGGCTCGCTGCATGAGGTCAGGCCGGTTGACGCCTGCCGCCTCGACACGAATCAGGACTTCCGTCGATCCGATCTCCGGGATCGGTCGTTGCTCCACTTTCAGCACCCCCGGGCTTCCCGGGGTCGAGATCAGGATGGCGCGCATGGTGTTCTCATAGAGGGTCAGGACACCCTGCGTCGCTGCACAGCCATCGCGCACGCGAGCCCGGCTGCCAGGGCCACCCCCGCGGCAAGCCTGGGAAGCGGGTCGGGCGGCAGGCTGACGATTCCCCGCTCGTCGGTGATCGCCGGGTGCCGGGCGTAGCGTCCCATGGCCGGGATCTCCTGGGCCTCGAAGTGGCCGGCCAGGTTCCGCAGTGCCGTCCGCATGGCTGGGCCGCCGAGCGGGTGGCCGTGGCCGGTGGCGAGCAGCTCGGGCTGCAGAGCTGCGAGATGTCCCACGGATTCCCCTGCGGACCACCAGTCGGTAGTGAAATAGGCAGGCGGTCCGTGGACTTCGGGGCGCTGCGTCGCGACGGCCACCATCGATTCCTGCTGGACTGTCGTGACGGCGTCCCCCGCAAGCAGCGTCCGATCGTGATCCCTGAAGAGGGAGATATGCCCGGGAGCATGCCCCGGGGTGTGCACCCAGCGCCAGCCGTCCAGCTCCGGAGCCCGGTCGCCTTCCGACAGCAGGCGGAGATGCCGGCTCACGTCCACGGGCCCGCGCGGGTACAACCGTGAAACGAGCGACATCCCCCCTCGGCCAACGAGCGGATCGGGCGGCGGGTACTCGGACTGCCCGGTGAGATAGGGGGCCTCGAGGCGATGTGCCAGGACCGGCACGGGCCACCCGTCCAGCAACGCCTCGAGGGAGCCGACATGGTCGAAGTGGCCGTGGGTCAGGACGATCGCGGCAGGGGGCGCGGCCGAGCCGATGAAGGATTGAGCCGCCTGCCGGATGGCCGGCTCGAACCCCCGCAAACCGGTGTCCACTAGGAACCAGGACGTGGGGGTTCGCACGACATAGAGATTGACGATCAGCGTGCGTAGAAACAGCACGCCGTCTGCAACTTCGCGCGGGTTCTTGTGCATGAGCGTCAGCCGTGCAAGCCTCATTCCCCTGGCCGCGGAGATCGCCCGGCGCGTGCTGCCGGGCAGGCCCGGAACACGAGGAACGAGCGGCCTCCTAAACTAAGGCGCTGTCGCGCGCCGCTATCTGCCGCCGGCGAGGCCCGATGGCAGCCTTGGCGACGACAGCAGCTTCTCGAACTCCGACCAGCGCGCCTCCGCGCCCCCGGCCTTTCCACCGCGCGACTCGATGTGCTGCCGGACCATGTCCTTGCCGAGGTTGTAGTTGATCACGTAGCTTCGGTACTGATCGAAGAACCGGACGCGCTGCTTCGCGCGTTCCGAGGGCATGAGCGCATACCGCTCGAGCCACGCCGCGGCAGCGCTGGCGTCTATCTGGCCGTTCAGGTACCGCCGCGCCGCCTCGTTCCCGGCGTACGACAGCTGGTCCACGAGGGTCTGCACCTCGTAGTAGGCCGCCGCATCCGCGCCATCGAGCCCGGCTGCCGGAAACAGTACGCGCCGCTCGAAGGCGACGCGCTCCGCGCCCGGGAAGGCCACGTCGATGCCGAAGTTGGCGGTCCCCTCGGCGATCAATGACTGAGGGGAGAACAGCGGATACACGGAGAACTCGGTCCAGCCCCGGTCGCGCACGAGGTTCTTCTCGAGCAGCACGTTATAGACGTGATGGCCGGGGTAACCCTCGTGACACGCGAGGTCGATCGCACGGTCTATGTAAATCGGCAGGTCCGTGTTGACCTGGATGAGGCTCCGGAACCCGCCCTGGTACCAGTTGTAGCCGCTCCAGGACTTGTTCGTCACGTACTCGACAGTGAACTGCTCCTGTTCCGGCAGCTTCACGTGCGCGATCGTGCGCTCGCGGCAGGCTTGAATCGCCGTCTTGAACACCTTGTCCAGCTTGGCGGCGGGAATCATGAACCGGCGCTGGAAAGCCTCGTACCGCGCGACGACGGGGCCGTCGCCCGGCAACCGCTTCCCGAGTGTGTCGAGCACCTGCTGGAAGTGCGCCTCGGGGTGAGTGGGCGCAGTCGCGTCGTAGAGCGCCTTCGATTCCTCGTCGAACGTCAGACGCTCACCCTTGAGCATGCGCACACGGGCTGCGAGCGCGGAGAGCTGCCGTTCGAGGTACTGGTGGCGCAGCGCCGACATCTCCTCGGTGCCCCGCGGTGCCTGGCGAAGCTGCGCGAGCAGCGCTGAGGCGCGCGCGGCAATCTCGCTCAGGTCGAGTTTGCTTCCGGCCGCCTCCGCCTTCCATTCCGGGGGGCCGTAGTAGGCGTCCACGTAGTCCGGATCGTGGGCCCCCATTGCCAGCACGAGCTTCACATACCCCTCGGATACGGTTTCCATCGCGCCTGGCTGCCCCTTCGCACGTTCCGGCTGGGTGATCGGTCGTGCCCCGTGGACGCCCCCGAGCAGTGTCGCGCCGACGACCGCCGCGATCACGATTCGCATCCGGATATCTTGCCATCAATCTCCGGGGCCGCGGGGCCGCGGTCCGCGCAACTCAAGATAGACTGAGGATCCGGTCCGTCCCCGTTTCCCCATTCCAGCATGCGATCACTGTTCTATTCGCTCCTCGGCTACTTCCTCACCATCCCCGGGGTCGTGGTCATGGCGGCGCTCGACTCCTCGCTGGTGTTCTTCCTGCCGCTGGGAATCGATTTCGTGGTGATCATCCTCTCCGCGCGGAAGCCGGAGCTCTTCTGGCTCTACGCGCTCCTGGCAACCGTGGGGTCGCTCGCCGGGGCGGCCGCGACGTTCTGGCTGGGCCGGAAGTTCGGTGAGCACGGCATCGCCAGGCTGGTGAAACCATCGAGGCTGAAGCGGATCCAGCAGCGCGTCAGCGAGAAAGCGGCGTACAGCGTGGCCGCGCTGGCGATCATCCCGCCGCCGTTCCCCTTCACGGCGTTCCTGCTGACGAGCGGAGCCTTCCGGGTCAAGGCGTGGAGTTTCTTCACCACGCTGGCCGGCGTCCGGTTCCTGCGGTTCGGGATCGAAGGCGCGCTCGCCGCGCACTACGGCCGCGGGATTCTCGCCTGGATGAAGTCCCCGCTCTTCAACTGGATCATCGGTGGGTTCATCGTGCTCGCGGTGGGCGGAACCCTGATCTCAGCGGTGGCTGTCGTCCGGAGCACCAGGAGAAAGGGAGAGTAGAACCCGACCAGACCGCTGGAGGGGAGTCCCGGCCGCGCGGAGGGTGCTGATGCTTCCGGGCCGTCCGGTCGTATCCTGTGAAGGCGTTCGGAAGTCAGAGGACCCTCCATGGCCAGCCGGCGAGAGCAGGAGATCGATCACATTCTTCGCCGCGGCGGGTTTGGTGCGACCGAAGAGGAAGTGGTTCGCTACTCGAGCCTTGGCTTCGGGGGCGCGACGCTCGCCCTTTCGCGTCTTCTCTCCTACAAGCAGTTCCCCGACAGTGTGGACGACCTGATCGGGCAGCCGGGCTACGCCGGGATCACGGCGCGCGGCGCGTTCCAGCCAACCGTCAACATCAGCGACGCACGCCAGCGGTGGCTGTTCAGGCTGGTGCACACCGAACGGCCCCTGCAGGAAAAGATGGCGCTGTTCTGGCACAACCATTTCGCCACCGGGTTCACCAAGGTTGCGGGTGAGCTGAACGCCGGGGAGGCGACGCGGATGCTGGCGGCCAAGCCGTCGGAGGATCCCGGCGGGGTCAAGGGGCAGCTCGAGCTGTTCCGCGAGCACGCGCTCGGAAATTTCGGGGACCTCTTGGTTGCGGTTGCGCAGGATCCGGCGATGCTCGTCTGGCTCGACGGGCGATCGAACCTCCGCGCGCGGCCACAGGAGAACTTCGCTCGTGAGCTCATGGAGCTGTTCACGATGGGCGTCGGCACGTTCGCCGAGGCCGATGTGTACGCGGGGGCCCGGGTGTTCACGGGCTGGAACCTCGCGCGGCCGGGCGCGGGCGCGGCGCAGCACTACGCGTTCAACTACAACGCCGCCCAGCACGAAACCACCGCCAAGGAGTTCACGTTTCCGATCTATCGGGATGGCGGCCGGACGATCCCCGCGCGCGCTCCGGCGTCCGGCATGCAGGATGGCCTCGACCTGATCGCGGCCGTGGCCGGCCATCCTGCCACGGGGCCGCGGCTCGCCCGCAAGCTGTACAACTTCTTCGTGAACGAAGTGGATGCGCCGGATGCCGGGCTGATCGATCAGATGTCGCGGGCCTACTACCGCAGCGGGTTCGAGGTCGAGGCGGTCATGAAGGTGCTGCTGCTCTCGCCGCAGTTCCGCGATCCAGCCAACTATTACAAGCGCTACAGCTGGCCGGTCGAATACGTGGTCCGCGCGCTCAAGGAAGTGGGGTGGGCGGGCTTCTCCCTCAACGATGCCCTGATACCTCTGCTGAACATGGGGCAGCAGCTGTTCGACCCGCCGGACGTGAACGGATGGGAGCTTGGACCCGGATGGTTCTCGAGCGGCGGGATGCTCGCGCGCATGAACTTCGCCGCACAGCTCGCGGGGAACCAGAAGTTCGCGCTGCGCGATCTGTCGCGCGGACATGGCAGCACGCACGAGGAGCTGCTGGGGCACATGCTCGACCGGCTCACGCCCCCGGAGTACGCGTCCGACGCGTACAACTCGCTGCTCGCCTACGTGCGGGCCGGCGAACCGGACTGGACCGGGAGCGACACGCAGCTCGCCACGAAATCGGCAGGGCTGGTGCACCTGATCCTGGGATCGGGTGACTATCAGCTGGTATGACCTGCAGCGACATCGCACATGCCCAGCACGAGACGCGAGTTCGTCAGGGGAGGGGTCGCGGCATTCACGATGGGGTTTGCGGCGCCGGCGTTTCTCGCCGACATCGCTCACGCCCAGGGCCGCGCGCGGCGGAACCTGGTCGTGCTGTATCTGAGCGGCGGAAACGACTCGCTGAGCATGCTGATTCCTTACGGCGACCCGCAGTATTACGCCCGGCGCCCGACGCTCGCCATTCCTGCGGCGAATGCACTGCAGATCGGCACGGATCGCGGCGGCAGCCGCCTGGGCCTGAACCCGCGGCTGACCGGGCTGCGGACGATCTTCGACAGCGGCCGGCTCGCGATCATCCAGCGCACCGGCTACGCCAACTCCAGTCGATCCCATTTCCAGGGAACTGACATCTGGTCCACGGCGGACCCGTCCTCGCCGCAGGGCACCGGCTGGCTGGGCCGCTATCTCGACCTGCTGCCCTCTCCTGTCGATCCGCTGACGGCATGGTCGACTGTCCGGGAGACGCCGCGCACGCTGCTGTCGCGGACGGTCGGCGTGCCGTCGATCCCGAGCGTAACGGGCTATGCCTTCGCCAGCCCGAATGGCGCCGCGGACGCCGCGGCGGCGAGAGTATCGGCTGCACGCATCGCCTCGCACGTGCCGGTCGACCGGCCGCACCTCGCGTTCGTCAACGCCACGGCGCAGGCCGCATTCGCCACGCTGGAACGTGTCGCGCAGGTCGGCACCTACGCGCCGACCGTCGCCTACCCGAACAACGGGCTGGGGCAGGCGCTGCGTGCTGTCGCGGGCGCGATGAACAAGGGCGTGGGGACCAGGGTGTTCTGGGTCCAGACCGGGGGATACGACACGCACGCCGGTCAATCACCGAACCTGGCGGACGGCACCTACAGCACGCTGATGGCCACGCTCAACGACGCATTGCTGGCGTTCCACAACGATCTGCAGAATCGGGGCCTCCTGGGAGACACGCTGGTGCTGCAGTTCTCGGAGTTCGGGCGGCGCATCACGGAGAACGGCAGCAGCGGCACCGACCATGGCGCGGCGAGCACGATGATGGTGATGGGCGGGAACGTGCGGGGCGGGATCTACGGCACCGCGGCAGATCTGCGCTCCGCACCGGACAACCCGACGCTCGAGAACAACGGCGGGGACATCAGGTACGAAACGGATTTCCGGTCGGTGTATGCCCGCGTGATCGAAGACTGGCTGGGCGCCAGTTCCACGTCCATCCTCGGGGGTGACTTCCGTGGGGGAGCGCCGGGATTCCTGTAAGCGCCCGTCAGCGGAGTGGTGAAAGAATTCAACAGGGAGGAAAGGAGGAACGGAGGAACGGCAACGGCCAGCCGCGCGTAGCGCGACGCGAGCTGGCAGCATTGCTTCAAACCATCCGGATACCTCCCGTCCTCCGATCCTCCCTGTTAAAGAATTTTCCGTCGAGCTACATCGCTGCAAGTTGCGTTGAACCTGCTCATTCCCCAAACAGCCCCCGCAGCGCCTGATCGATGTCCGGGTAGCGGAAGTGATAACCAAGTGCCTGCGCGCGCGCGGGGAGCGCTCGCTGGCCGGTCAGGATGGAATCGGCCAGCTCGCCTACGGCCAGCCGCACAGCGAAGCCGGGAACGGGCAGGAGGCTGGGCCGGTGGAGCGCACGGCCTATCGCGCGGGACAGCTCGCGGCTGGTGACCGGGGCGGGAGCGGTTGCGTTGATCGGGCCATGCGCGGCGGGGGTCTCAACGATCCACCGAACCATCTCAACCCAATCCAGTCGGTGAATCCACGAGACGTACTGCCTGCCCGACCCGAGCCGACCGCCCACGAAAAACCTGAAGGGCAGCATCATCCTCGGCAGCGCGCCTCCGGATCGCTCCAGCACGATGCCGGTGCGCAGCACCGCGATCCGCGTGCCGGGTGTTGCAGCGTGCCCTGCTTCGGCCTCCCAGTCCTCGCAGAGCTGCGCGAGAAAGTCGCGTCCGGCGGGTGACGCTTCGGTGACCAGCGCGTCCCCCGTGTCGGCGTAGTACCCCACCGCGCTGCCGCTGATGAACACGGCCGGAGGAACCGCTGCGCCGGCAATGGCCGCCGCAAGACTCCGCGTGGCCAGCAGGCGGCTGTCCCGCAGCACGGCTTTCCGCTGGGGCGACCAGCGGCCGCGATCGAGCGGCTCGCCCGCCAGGTTGATGACGGCAGCTGCGCCGCCCAGCGCAGCGGCCCACGCGCCGACCCTGCCGTCGGGCGCCCAGCCCACCCGCGTGATCCCCGGCATGCCGGTCCCGGGATCGTGCCTGGCCACGCCGGGCGCCAGCGACCGCGTGAGCACGAGCACCTCCTGCCCCTCTTCCGCGTACGTCTCCGCCAGCGGAGCGCCGAGAAAGCCGGTCCCGCCGGCGATGACAACCTTCATCTGTTCACCATGCGTGTGTTGGACCGAATGATCGCCGTTGACCTGATCGTCGTCTCAGGCCTCCGCCGCGCGGGCCACCCGTCGGCCTTGTTCGACGTCCACGAAGGTCAGCACGGCCGCCCCCGTGACGAAGAACAGGATCACCGAAAGGATGGCGTTGCGTCCGGTGCCGGTGTGCTGGACGACCCACGCGAACACCGCCGGCCCCAGGATGCCCGCGTAGCGCTCGAATACGCCGAAGAACGCGAAGAACTCGGAGGACTTGTGCCGAGGGATCATGCTGGCGAAGAGCGATCGACTGAGCGACTGGGTCCCGCCCTGGACCATCCCGACGAGCGCTGCGAGCACCAGAAACTCCGTCGCCGTGGTCATGAAGTAGCCGAGCAGCGTGATGCCGGCGTATGCCGTGAGGCCCAGGAACACCGCGCGCTTGGCGCCGATCCGTCCCGCCAGCGAGCCGAACAGGAACGCAAAGGGCACCCCGATGAACTGCGTGATGAGCAACGCCAGGATCATGGCGTTCTGGTCGATGTTCAGCTCGCTGCCGTACGTGGTCGCCATCCGCTGGATGGTCTGGATGCCGTCGTTGTAGAGCAGGAATGCGATCAGCATCAGGAACGCCTGACGGTAGCGGCGCAACTCGTGGAACGTTCGACCCAGCCGCTTCGCGCCGATTGCCAGCGCGCTGGCGCCCCGGGCGTCGCCGGGTTCGGTGCGGGGCGCCGGCTCCCGCACGTTGCGGAAGAGCGGAATGGAGAACAGCAGCCACCAGCCAGCAACGCTCGCCAGGCACAACCGGGTCGCCACGCCGGCGTCCGCGATGCCGAACGTCGCCGGACTCTGGATCACCAGCAGGTGGACGGCGAGCAGGACCCCGCCACCCAGGTAGCCGATGGCATAGCCTGCCGACGACACCCTGTCCAGCTCCGTCTCGTCGACGAGGTGGGGGAGCAGGGACTCGTAGAACACGATGCTCCCGGCAACGCCCACGTTCCCGATCGCAAACAGCACGAGCGCGAAGAGCCAGTCGCCCCGCTGGATCCAGTACATCGCGAACGTTGCGACGACGCCAATCCCCATGAACACCGCGAGCAGCTTCTTCTTCATCGCGGCGTAGTCGGCGATCGCCCCCAGCAGCGGTGCAATCAGCGCAACGATGAGAATGGCGATGGTGGTGGTCCAGGCGAACCGGGTCGTCGCCTCGGCGGGTGTCAGGCCCGCGGCCGCGACTCTGTGGAAGTAGATCGGGAAGACCGCGGCCACGATCGTGGTCTGGAAGGCGGAATTGGCCCAGTCGTACATCGCCCAGGCGCGCACCTCCGGGCGCCCGAGACCGAGGCGATCGAGCAGGGTGGAGGTTGGCATTTTTCTCAGCTTCCCGCTTCCCGCTTCCGCGCTACCCGCTGCCGGCTTCCCGCTACGCGATACCAGTTTCCTGTCCGAGGCTCGCGCCCGGCCCAAAGCCCGACGCCTGACGCCCACGCGGCCCCCTCAGAACGTCCGTCGCGCGACCCACTCCCGGAACAGGGAATCGACGACGACGTAACGTTCGCCCTCGCGGGCGATCACGTCCTCGCGCAGGAGCGCGCCGAGCGAAGCCTGGACGGAAGAGGTGCCGCTGAGACGATATCGCGAGCGCACGTCTGCCGACAGCAGCTCCCGCCCCTCTTCCAGGACGGCGGCCCGCAGCGCGCCGCGCTGCGCGAGCGTCAGCCGCTGCCACATCCCTTCGAAGAGCGTCTGGTGCTCGCCGAGCAGCCGTTTCAGCGTGGCGTGCAGGTGGTCGAGATCGGCCGTCCGGCGTCCTTCAGCACGGGCGTCGTCCCAGACTTCGTGGGCGAGCCGCTGCACATCGTAAGGGAGGTTGCCGGCGACATCGACGATCGCGTGGCCGAGCCCGCCGATGGCCTTCATGCCCGTGGCCTTGAAGCGCGCCTCGATGAACTGCGCGAACTGGTCGGCGGGAATCTTCTGGCAGCCGCATCACCGGTCCGGCCTTGTAGAATGGCCGGCTGCGGCCGAGCATGCGTTCCATCAACGTCGGCTCGGAACCCGAGAAGACGTAGCCGACCTCCCGCTGCGTCTGCACGGCGGCGCGCAGCGCGTGCTCCACGCTGCCGCCGTTGAAGCCGCCGATGGCCTGGAACTCGTCGAGCGCGATGGCCATGCGGCGCCCGCGGGCCCCGGCGATGCGGCCCGGCAGCGCGAAGACCTCCTGGGCGAGCCGCGAGATGTCGCGGTCGGTGCGGACGGCGGGGAAGGCCACGGTGAGCTGGCGCTTGCCCGCGCGGTCGGGCTCGACCCGGACTTCGGCCCTGAGGCCGAGCATGTCGCGCAGCCACGCGGTGGCCCGATCGAGCCGGGTTTCGACCGACACGAGCGCCCGCGCGTAGCCCTCGAGAAAGCTCACGTACGAGCTGAAGCTGCTGACGGTGACCTCCGCGGTGAGCGCTCCGCCCCGCGCCGCGGCGACGAGCGCCTGACGCACGAGCGAGGACTTGCCGTATCGCCGCGGCGAGATCAGGAAGATCTTCTGGCCTGCCCGCAGGTCGCCCGCCAGCCGCTCGAGCTCGGTCTCGCGGTCGACGAACGCCGCCGCCGGCACGACCTCGCCGTACACGAAAGGATTGGTCATCTGTTACGTAGAATCACGTAATGACTACGGATGATAACGTAACGGATCGGCGGGCGCAAATGCCGCCGGGAGCGCCCACGTGGCGCTCGCGGACCAGGCGGTCCGCTCCTGCGGCAGCCACTTCGGGAGCGATTGCCATCCCTCCCCGCCAGGGAGGCGGTCCGAGGTGACCAGGACCAGGGGCCGCCCTATGCGCGCCCGCTCGGTCGTGTTGAACGCGGCGCGGAACAGCACACCCTCCGCCGGCACGGCAACGAAGGTTGCCGTCCACCAGCCGGACCGCACCACGCCGGGGAGGTTGTGCCGGACCGGAGTGACCCCGCGAGGCAGCAGGAACGCCACGGTGAGGCCGGGTGCGCGGGGCATCACCGAGAGATGCATCTCGAGGCCGCCGGGCACCGGCTCGAGGGTTGCCCGCGTCACTTCGGCTGGTGCCGGGCCGAGGGACGGGCCGGAGGCCCTGAACACGAAGGGGTGGGGCAGCCCGCGCCAGGGCACGTCGCCCCCCGGCGGACCGGACGGCGGACTCCAGTCCTCCGGGCCGCCGGGCCCGAGGTCCAGCCCCGGCTCGGTCGATCCGACTTCCCAGACGGCCGGCGCAGCGGGCGACTGGAGCACGCGAACGGTGCGGCGAAGCGGCGCGTCGGCAGTGTAGGCCGGTGCCCGATAGGCAGCGCCGGCGCTCACTGCCGCAACGATCAGCGCGCCTGAGCTGATCAGCGAGGGCCGCAGCAGGCGTCCCGCAGCCAGGAAGGCGCCCACCAGCGGCGGCACCAGCATCATGGCCGCCAGGCTGACGACGGCGGCGTAGACGAACGCGGGCGTCACGACCGGCATCCGGCCGAGTGTGGCCACGAGAAAACGCAGCAGCAGGATCGTGTCGCGCAGCCACAGCGTGGCCACGACGCCGAACACCGCCAGGGACACGGCGCGCAGGAGCACGCTGCTCGAAGGTCTCGCGAACGCCAGCGGAGCGCCGGCCGCGAGCAGCGGGATGGTCCAGAGGTAGGCGGCGGACGGTGCGGCAAAGAGCGCTGCCGCCGCGAGCGCGATCCAGACCGGCAGGGCGATGCTCCACGCAACGAGCGGGTGCCGCAGGCCGTGCGCCCGCTCCGGGAGCCAGCGCCCGGCGCGGCTGGCCGCCCAGCCCGCGAGCCCCCCGACAGTCACCAGCAGCATGAAGAGCCGGTCCGGATGCGCGTACCAGGGGTGATACACCTGGCTGGCCGCCCTGAGCGCCCATGTCGCGGCCGTCATCGACGCGAACACGAATATCCCTCCCGCCGCCGACCAGACGAAGGTCAGCATCCAGCGGAGCAACCCCGCGACGCGGACCGCCGCCGCGGTCACACGCACCCAGGCGGTCACCCCCGCCACCAGCGATGCGATCGACAGGATCCAGCCGGCAACCGGCCCGTAGGAGATGCCTGCCACGCCGCCGATGTCGAAATACGTCGCGGCATCTCCCGACCGCCGCGTGACGTCCATCCCGTCCAGGGCATTCAGGATCGACACGACGTTCTCGCCCGTCTGGCGGAGGGTGTGCGGCGACAGCCGCTCCGGCGTGTCGCGCGCCGTGTGGTACGCGTAGCTGTCTCCGACGGGAGCAAAGTTCAGCCCCGGAATCTCCTGCCGCTTGATGATCGAGAAGTCGGTGTCGTTCGGCAGCCGGTCGTAGATTTCGATCGCGAACGACCCGCCCCGCGGATGCGGGGCGCGCCGGGCCCACGGCCCGAGCAGCCATGCGTTGGCCGGCCCTGTTTCGAAAAGCAGCGCCGGGCCGTCCGATCCGATTGACTCGACCTGCAGGTACGTCGCAAGCCGTTGGGTGACGTCGCGGTCGGTCATCAGGGCGGCCGCCCCCATCAGGCCCGCTTCCTCGCCGTCCGTGAGGAGCACCAGCAGCGACCAGCGTCGATCGGCCCGTGTCGCGAACACCCGCGCGGCTTCGATCGCAACCGCCACTCCCAGGCCGTCGTCCGTTGCGCCCGGTGTATCGGCTCCCGAGTCGTAGTGCGCGACGAGCCCGATGGCCTCCGGCCGCGCGCCGGGCAGGTTCGCGATGATGTTGGCGACGCGCGCCGTTCTTCCCAGTTCGGGCCGTCGCGCGTCGGCTTCCTGGACCCGCACGTCGAACCCGAACAGCTTCAGCTGGCTGACGATGTACTCGCGGGCGCGCTGGTTGGCGGGTGTGCCCACGGCCCGGCTGCCGATGGTGCCGGCCAGCATGGAAACGTGGGCGCGTGCGTTCTGTTCGGAGAACAGTCCCGCAGGGCGCGAGCACGCCAGGACGGGGAGCGCGCTCACGAGCGCGAGCGCGGCGACGAGAGTCCGCCTGGGCATCGCGGCAGGGTATCTCATCCTGCGATCAGTCGTGATCCGGGATCAGGGATCCGGGATCCGCGATCCGACCTGCTCGAAGCTGTTGTCTTCAATGCCGTTTGCAATCTGGCGCGGTGCTTTCAGCCCCCGCCCCCTTCCCCGCGCAGCGTCAGCCGCCCTGTATACAGCGCCATGCCGACCACCGCATCGACCCCGAGACGGTCGAGCGCGTCGACCTCGTCGTACGTCGTGATGCCTCCGGCGGCCGTCAGCGGGCGCGAGGTGGCAACGCGGACGGCCTCGATCGCCTCCATGTCGGTCCCCTGCATCAGCCCCTCGCGGTCGACGTGGGTATAGAGGAACTCGCCGACGAACGGCTCGAGGATCCGGACCGCCTCCGCCGCGGTGAGCGTCAGGCGGGTCCGCCAGCCGTGGATCACCACCACGCCATCGCGGCTGTCGACCGCGGCGATGAGACGTTCCGCGCCGATCGCGCGGCTCAGCTCCCCAGCCATCGCAGTGTCCACCCCCTTTTCGTTGAAGAGCGCGGATCCGGCGATGACCTTGATCGCGCCCAGGGCGAGCACGGCGCGCGCCCGCGCCGCGGTGCGTATCCCGCCCCCGACCCTGCAGGGCAGCTGGCTGCAGATCCTCGCGACCAGTGCCTCGTTGGCGCCGGCTCCCTTCGCTGCGTCCAGGTCGATCAGCTGCACTTTCTCCTGCCCGCGGAGGCGTTCGATCCAGGCATCGATGTCCGCGGTCTCGATTGCTAGCTTCTCGCCCTGCACGAGCTGGACGATCCGGCCGCCCTGAAGGTCTATCGACGGGATCAGCATCGCTATGACACCAGCCTGACGGGAACGCCTGCCTCGCGGAGGAACCGCTTCAGGTCGCTCACCGCGTGTTCCGAGTAGTGGAAAATCGACGCCGCGAGCGCGGCATCCGCCCTGCCCGCCGTGAAGACGTCGACGAAATGCGCGAAGGTCCCGGCCCCTCCGGACGCAATCACCGGAATCGCGACGGCGGACGACACCGCAGCGGTCATCTCGCAGTCGAAGCCCGCCCGCGTTCCGTCGCGGTCGATCGACGTCAACAGGATCTCGCCCGCTCCGCGGTCTTCCGCCTCCTTCGCCCACTCGACGGCATCGCGTCCCGCCGCGGTGCTTCCGCTGCGCGAGAACACCGGGTAGCGGTCGCCCTCGTGTTTCGCGTCGATTGCGACGACCACCGCCTGGCTGCCATAGCGCCCGGCGAGCCGCGTGAGCAGCTGCGGCTCCGCCAGCGGCGCGCTGTTCAGGCTGACCTTGTCCGCCCCGGCCTCGATCACCGCATCGGCATCAGCCTCGGTGCGGATGCCGCCTCCCACGGCGAGGGGGATGAAGAGCGCGGACGACACCGCTCGAATCGTCTCCGCCAGCGCCCGCCGCTGCTCGATCGTGGCGGCGACGTCCAGGATGACGACTTCGTCGATCCCCTCGACGTTGTAGCGGGCCGCGAGCTCCGCGGGATCGCCCGCGCGCCGGAGGCCCTCGAAGTTGATCCCTTTGACGACGGAGCCGTCGCGGACGTCGAGGCACGCAATGATGCGCTTGGAAAGGTTCGAGGCGTTCATGACGCAATCCGCGTCAGAAAATTTCGAAGCACCTGAAGACCGATCTCTCCGGACTTCTCGGGATGAAATTGAACCCCGCAGACCCGGCCGCGCTCCACGGCCGCGGCAAACGGCCGCCCGTGCGTCGTCGACGCGATGCAGTCGGGCGTGATCGGAGCGGCGTAGGAGTGGGTGAAGTACACCTGCGCGGCATCCGGAATCCCTGCCAGGAGGCGAGACGCTCGCGTGCAATCGAGCGAGTTCCAGCCGACGTGCGGCACTTTCACGACCGACGGCAGCCGCTCGCAGCGGCCGCTCATCAACCCGAGCCCCGGCACGTCCTCCGCCTCCGCGCTCGATTCGAACAGCCACTGCAGGCCCAGGCAGATGCCGAACAGCGCCACGTCATCTGCCACCGCGCGCAGGATCGCGTTCCGCCACTCGCCTCCCAGGGGCAGCGTGGCCTGAAAATGGCCGACACCGGGCACCACGATCGCCCGGGCGTCGGCGAGGTCTGCCGGCGAGCGCGGCGTCGAGAGCTCCGCGCCGGCGGCGGCGAAGCCTTTGCGCACCGAGGCGAGGTTGCCCGCGCCGTAGTCGATGAGCGCAATCACAGCAGCCCCTTCGTGCTGGGGAGGGTCCGCGCGAGCTGGCGGTCGCGCGAGCAGGCGAAGCGCAACGCGCGCGCGAACGCCTTGAACAGCGCTTCGATCTGGTGATGGCTCGAGCGCCCGTACAGCACCTTGACGTGGACGTTGGCCCGTGCACCCTGCGCGAACCCTTCGAAGAAATCGCCGACGAGCTCCGACTGCAGGTCGCCGACTCGTGCCGTTTTGAGCCGGAGATCGACAACGGCGTGGACGCGTCCCGACAGGTCGATCGCGGCAACGCCGAGCGTCTCGTCCATCGGCATGACGAAGTAGCCTGCCCGGTTGATCCCGCGGCGGTTCCCGAGCGCGATCGACACGGCCTCGCCGAGCGCGATGCCGACGTCCTCCACCGTGTGGTGCTGGTCCACGTCGAGGTCGCCCTTTGCGACGAGCTTCAGGTCGAACCCGCCATGACGCGTCACCAGCTCGAGCATGTGATCGAAGAACCGGATGCCGGTGCTGACCTCGTACCGGCCGCGCCCGTCGAGCTCGAGGCGCAGCGCGATTGACGTCTCCGTCGTGATCCGGTTGACTACGCCGCGTCGCACAGGACCTCCTCCAGCGCTTCCACGCAGCGCTCGGTGTGCTCCAGCACGCCGGTGGTGATCCGGGCGCACCCTGCGCACCCGGGATCCCTGGACCGGTCCCGGATGGTCACCTGCCGCGCCGCGAGTCCGGAGATCACCCGGTCCAGATCGTCGCCGAACCGCGCGAGCACGAAGTTCGCGGCGCTCGGCCAGTGCTTGACGCCCAGGCGCTCGAGCGTCCGGTAGAGCAGCGTGCGCGACGCGCGCACCTGTGCCAGGTACCAGTCGTAGTACTCGACATCCTCGAATGCCGCAGGAAGCGCCACCATTGCGGCCACGTTCAGGGTGTACGGCGGAACCGTGCGGCGCAGCGGGGCAATCGTTTCCGGGTTCCCCACCAGCGCGCCCGCCCGCAGCCCGGCCAGGCCGTAGGCCTTCGCGAACGTGCGTCCCACGACCACGTTCGGCAACCCCGGCAACGCCGCATCGCCGATGAGGGTGTCGCCCGAGAAATCAGCATAGGCCTCGTCAACGAACAGGAGTGCATGCGGCGCCGCATGGGCGATCTCGAGGATGCTCTCGCGCGGAATCGTGCCCCCGCTCGGGTTGTGCGGATTGGTCAGGAAGATGGCGCGCGTCCGTGGCGTGACCGCCTCGATCACCGCGCGGGCCGGGAACTCGAACTCCTGTCCCAGCGGCACTTCCACCACGCGTCCGCCGGCGGCGTCGACGCACGCAGCGTACATGTCGAACGCCGGCACGATCACGATGCTCTCGTGCGGGGTTCGTCTCGGACTGTTCTTCATCGCGCTCACGGCAGCCGCCAGAATGCCGTCGTCGAGCCCGTTGGTCAGCAGCAGGTGACCGGGATCGACCCCGAGCCGGGCCGCGCACGAGGCGACGACGGCATCGTAGTCGGGATACGTCGCGAGATCGTGCGGTGTCAGGCGCCGGAGTGCCGCGATGACCTTCGGCGAGCAGCCGGCGGTGTTCTCGTTGAGGTGAAGGCGCAATGCATCAGCCGGCGCCGCGACGCGCTCGTACTCGTAAGTCATGATGGTGATCCACGTCCGGCGCGCGCCGTTGCGGCCTCTCTACGGGGGAACCGGATGGCCATCGAGGCGGCGTGTGCGGTGAGCCCCTCGGCGCGGGCCAGCGCGACACCCGCCGGAGCGATGCGCAGCAGGCCGGCGGCGGTGATCCGCTGGACCGTAGAGACTCGCACGAAGTCGGCGGCCGTCAATCCGCCCCGCGCGGCGGCGGCGCCGCTCGTCGGCAACACGTGGTTGGAGCCGGTGACGTAGTCGCCGCACGCCTGGACGCTGTACCCGCCCACGAACACCGTTCCTGCCCTGGTGAGCCTGGTAGCGACCGCATCGGAGTCGCAGACGAGATGTTCCGGCGCCAGGCGCTGGCTGAGCGCGATCGCCTCGTCCAGCGTCCGCGAGACCACCAGCCCGCCGTTGCGAGCGAGGGCTGCTGCCGCGGGACCTTGCCGCGGCATCTGACGGGCGATGGCTTTGGCAACCTCTCGTGCCAGCCGCCGCGACGGCGTGATCAGGATGGCCCGGGCGTCCGGATCGTGCTCCGCCTGGGCGATCAGGTCCGCGGCAATCCAGCCGGCCCGTCCGTCCGAGGAGAGCACGGCAATCTCGGTCGGGCCGGCGAAGAAGTCGATCGCGCAGTCGCTCGCGACCAGCGCCTTGGCGGCCGCCACGTATGCGTTGCCGGGGCCAACGATCTTGTCGACTCTGGGCACCGTGGCGGTGCCGTAGGCGAGGGCGGCAATCGCATGCGCCCCTCCCATTCTGAACAGTCGATCGACGCCCGCCTCCCGTGCCGCGCAGAGCACGACCGGATCCGTTCGTGGACAGGCCGCGATCACCTCGCGCACGCCTGCGATGCGGGCAGGGATGGCGGTCATCAGCAGCGACGATGGAAGGGGGTATCGGCCGCCGGGCACGTAGCAGCCGACGCGATCGAGCGCGGTGACGCGCTGCTCGATCCGGACGCCCGGCACCGGGCTCACCGACCAGCCGCGCGGAACCTGCCTGCGCGCGACGCGGCGGATGTGCCGCGCCGCCAGCCGCAGTGCGTCGCGCACCTCGCGGGGCGTCTCCCGCGCGCCCGCCTCGACCTCAGACGGGTCCACTTCGACGGCCATCGTCAGTCGATCGAACCTGCGTGCATAGGCCAGGAGGGCAGGATCTCCCTCCCGCCGCACGCGATCGACGATGCGCGCGACACGCGCCTCGAGGCGGCGGTCCCGGGCGGGCCGCCGGTCGAGCAACGCGCTCACCGAGCGCTCGTCCGTGCTGTTGATGATGCGAATCATGGGTTTCTTGGGCTTTGGGCTTCAGGCCTTACCTGGCTCGGCCCGGCGCTTTGGGCTTGGGCGCCGGGACCCGAACGCCGAACACCGAGCCCCGAACACCGAGCCCCGACCGCCGAACTCCATCTGTAGGGCGGGGCCTTTCAGGCCCCGCCACACCGGCGGCCCTAAAGGGCCGCCGCCACAGCGTTTCGTCGAGCCGCGACCGCCGAGAATCGCCGCAGCGTTTCGTCGAGCCGCGACCGCCGAGAATCGCCGCAGCGTTTCGTCGAGCCGCGACCGCCGAGAACCGCCAGAGCGTTTCGTTGAATCCCCTGCTCCAACTTCGAGCCCCGAACACCGACCGCCGAACGCCGAGCCCCGAAGCCGACCGCCGAACGCCGACCGCCGAGCCCTCGGATCCCGGATCCCGACCAGGTCACAGTACGATCTTGTTCAGCGGATACTCCACGATCCCCTCCGCGCGGGCGGCTTTCAGCCGGGGGATCAGATCCCGCACGGTCCGCTCCTCGATGATTGTGTTGACGGCCACCCAGTCGCTGTCGCTCAGCGGCGAGATCGTCGGGCGCTGCAGCGCCGGCAGCAGCGACAGGACGGCCGCCAGGTCTTCGACCCGCGTGTTGAGCATGATGCCGACGCGGCCCTGCGCCTCGATCGCGGCTTTCAGCAGCAGCGCGATGTTCTCGAGCTTGGTCTTCTTCCATTCATCGGTCAGCGCCACGCTGTTGGCGATCAGCTGGGTGTTCGATTCGAGCACCGTGTCGATGATGCGCAGGCGGTTGGCCCGCAGGGACGACCCCGTTTCGGTGACCTCGACGATGGCGTCAGCCAGCGTGGGCGGTTTCACCTCGGTCGCCCCCCACGAGAACTCGACGTTCACGTTCACCTGCAGGCGGGCGAAGTAGGCCTGCGTGACGCGCACGAGCTCGGTGGCGATGGTGGCTCCCTCGAGATCGTGCGGCCGCTGGTACGCCGAGTCCTCGGGAACGGCGAGCACCCAGCGCACCTTGCCGAAGCTCTGCTTCGCGTAAATCAGGTCGGCGAGCGGGGTGGGCGGCGGTGAGGTGCTGTTGCCGGCCGAGTGCTCGGCGATCCAGTCCTGCCCCGTCAGCCCACCGTCGAGAACGCCGTCGGAGACGTAGCGCGCCATCTCCTGCGCGCGGATCAGCATGCACTCGATCTCCGCGTCGTCTATGGCCGGAAAGTACGATCGGGTGCTCGCGTAGATGTTGAACCCGGCGCGCGCGAAGAGATGGATCGTCGCGTCCTGCAGCGACCCCTTGGGAATGCCGAGCTTCAGCTTCCGGGGAGCCACGACGGCGCTCACCGGCCCGCGCCCGCCGGGAGCGCGCGAAAGAAGCAGGTCCGCTCACCCGTGTGGCACACGTTGCCGCTGCCCAGGCGCGCGACTTTCAGCAGCACGGTGTCCTCGTCGCAGTCGACCAGCGCGGAGGTGACCTGCAGCCGGTTGCCCGACGTTTCGCCCTTGGTCCAGAGCGTGCCCCGCGAGCGGCTGAAGAAGGTCGCGAACCCGGTCTCCATGGTCCTGTCGAGCGCCTCCTGGTTCATGAACCCCACCATCAGGACCTCGCCGGTCCGTTCGTCCTGGACGACTGCGGGCACCAGCCCGTCGAGCTTCGAAAAATCCATGCGCGTCAACCATTCGAAGAGGCGCGACCGAGGCGCTGGTCACGCAAACAAAAAAAGCCTCGCCGGTATCGGCGAGGCCTTCACGAGTCTCTCTGCTGTGATGTCGTTTATCGCGTGCAGAAGTGGACAGGCCCGCCGGTGCAGGACGCATGGTGGAGCCGGTGGTGGTGCCGCGCGCGAAACATCGGCAACAGCCTACCGTCCTGTCGTGGGTACTGTCAACTGCTGCGGCACCGACGCCTTCGAGTCGGGCGTGCGCCTGTCGTTGACGCCGTAGGGCATCCCATCCGGCGCTACCCAGATGCTGTGGGCATCCCCCTGCCTCCCACCGACACGAACCTCGTGCCCATGAGCGCGCAACGCCGCGAGCACGTCATCCCCGGCAGCCCCTTCCTCGAGCGATACGAGATCCGGGAGCCACTGGTGGTGACGCCGGGGCGTGTCCACGGCCTGACGTCCGTTCAGGCCGTACTCCGTTACGCCGAGGATCACGGAGAGAACCGTGTTGATGATGGTGCGTCCGCCCGGCGACCCGGTCACGAGCAGAACCTTGCCGTTCTTCACGACCATCGTCGGCGTCATCGAGCTGAGCATCCGCTTGCCGGGCGCGATTTCGTTCGCGGTCGTCCCGATGTCTCCTCCCGCGTTGGTGTCGCCCGGCTTCCTGTTGAAGTCGCCCATCTCGTTGTTCAACAGGAAGCCCGCGCCTTTCACGACGACATGCGAGCCGAAGCTGCCCTCGAGCGTGTAGGTGGTCGCGACGGCCATGCCGGCGCGGTCGATCACGGAGAAGTGGGTCGTCGCATCCGGCTCCGCCGGCCGCGCCGTGACGATGTCCTTCCCGAGATCGACGCTGCTCGATGCGCGCTCGAGGCTGATCGTTGCGGCCGCTGCCCGCGCGTGCGCCTTCGAGGTGAGCTTCGCGACCGGAACGCGCACGAAATCGGGGTCGCCCAGGTGGCGCGCGCGATCGAGGTAGGCGCGACGCATCGCCTCGATCTCCAGATGGAGCGCGGGTGCGGTCAACAGCCCTTTCTGCCTCAGGTCGAAGGGCTCCAGGATGTTGAGCATCTCGATGAGCGCGACGCCGCCTGAACTCGGCGGCGGCATCGAGATGATCTCGTGGCCCCGGTATGTGCCACGCACAGGACGGCGCTCCTTCGCCCGGTACGCGGCGAGATCCGCCTTGGAAATGATGCCGCCGTTGCTGGCCATGTCGGCAACGACGCGGTCGGCAACCCATCCGGTGTAGAACACGTCGGGGCCGTCGTCGGCAATCGCGCGGAGCGTTCTGCCCAGATCGCCCAGGACCAGGCGGTCGCCCGCCGCCCACTCCCCGCCGCCCGGCTTGCCGTAAGCGGCGACCGAGGCGGCGAAAGGCGCCATGGCACCCTGCACCTCCCGGTTCAGTGCGCGCGCGAGCCCCTCCGACACCGGAAAGCCGGCTTCGGCCAGGCTCACTGCGGGCATCACCACCTGCTTCCATCGCAGCTTCCCGAAGCGCTTGTGTGCGAGCTCGAGGCCGCGGACCGTTCCGGGCACGCCCGGTGCGAGGTAGCCGGCGGCCGTCAGGCCACGGGCGATCGCCCCGTCTCCGCCGAGGTACATCGTGCGGGTTGACGCGAGTGGGGCCTTCTCCCGGAAATCGAACGCCACGACCCGGCCTCGAGGCGTGCGCACGATCATGAAGCCGCCGCCGCCGATGTTGCCCGCCGACGGATGGGTCACGGCAAGCGCGAAGGCCGTCGCGACGGCGGCATCCACAGCGTTCCCTCCGCCGGCGAGCATGGCTGCGCCGGCGTCGCACGCAGGCGAGGAAACGCAGACGACCAGCCCGTCCCTGGACGGAATCCCGAGATCCTCCCCCGACTGCAATGGAAGGGACGGGGCCGTCAGGAGGGCGATCGTCAGCAGCGCGGCAGTCGTCTTCATTCGGCTTCAAAGCTGCAAGGGCTCCGAGAATTGTAGCTGCAACGCGAAGGATGAGATAGAACTAGACCGCGTCGTCATCGACTCGGAGTGTGCATGCAAATCTGGCCAGGGCAACCTTATCCTCTGGGCGCAACGTTCGACGGGGTCGGCACCAACTTCTCGCTGTTCTCGGAAGTCGCAGAGCGCGTCGAGCTGTGTCTGTTCGACAGCCACGGCAAGGAAACGCGCGTCGACCTGCCTGAGATGACGGCGCTCTGCTGGCACGGGTACGTCCCTGACGTCCGTCCCGGACAGCGCTACGGCTTTCGCGTGCACGGTTCGTGGGATCCCGACCAGGGGCACTGGTGCAACCCGGTCAAGCTGCTCATCGATCCGTATGCCAAGGCGCTCGACGGAGCGTGGGAGTGGAACGACGCCCTCTCGCCGTACAACTTCGACGCGCCCGAGACGTCGCGCAACGATCTGGACAGCGGGCCCTTCCTCCCCAAGGGGATCGTCGTGAACCCGTTCTTCGACTGGGCGAACGACCGCCGTCCCAAGACCCCCTGGCACCGGACCGTGGTGTACGAGGCACACGTCAAGGGGTTCACCAAGACGCTCCCCGGCATCCCCGAGGAGATCCGCGGCACGTATGCCGGCATGTCGCACCCGGCCGCCGTCAAGTACCTGCAGCGGCTCGGCATCACGGCCGTGGAGCTGCAGCCGGTGCACCAGTTCGTCCAGGATTCGACGCTGCAGCAGAAGGGGCTGCGCAACTACTGGGGCTACAACTCGATTGCCTACCTCGCGCCGCACAACGAGTACTCGCGCAGCCGCCAGGGCGGGCAGGTCCAGGAGTTCAAGCAACTGGTGAAGACGATGCACGAGGCGGGCATCGAGGTCATCCTCGACGTCGTGTACAACCACACCGCCGAGGGCAATCACCTCGGCCCGGTGCTGTCCTTCAAGGGCATCGACAACGCCGGCTACTACCGCCTCGTCCCTGACAAGCGGCGCTACTACATGGACTACACGGGGACCGGCAACACCCTGAACATGCGGCATCCCCACGTGCTGCAGCTCATCATGGACAGCCTGAGGTACTGGGTCCTCGACATGCACGTGGACGGGTTCCGCTTCGATCTCGCGGCGGCGCTGGCGCGCGAACTGCACGACGTGGACCGGCTGTCCGCGTTCTTCGATCTCATACAACAGGACCCCGTCGTCAGCCAGGTCAAGCTGATTGCGGAGCCGTGGGACATCGGTGAAGGCGGGTATCAGGTCGGCAACTTCCCGCCGTTGTGGTCGGAGTGGAACGGCAAGTACCGAGACTCGGTCCGCGATTTCTGGCGTGGCAACGACCAGACCATGGCGGAGTTCGCCTTCCGCTTCACCGGCAGCTCCGATCTGTACCAGGGCACCGCACGCAGGCCGCACGCCAGCATCAACTTCATCACCGCGCACGACGGCTTCACGCTCAGGGATCTGGTCTCCTACAACGAGAAGCACAACGAGGCGAACGGCGAGGACAACCGCGACGGGGAGAGCCACAACCGCTCGTGGAACTGCGGCGCCGAAGGGCCGACCGACGACCCCGAGATCCTGGCGCTCCGCGCGCGCCAGGCGCGCAACTTCATGGCGACGCTCCTGCTCTCGCAGGGTGTCCCGATGATCCTCGGCGGCGACGAGATTGGCCGCACCCAGAACGGCAACAACAACGCCTACTGCCAGGACAACCCGACCTCGTGGTGGGACTGGGGCTCGGTGGATGAGTCACTCCTGCAGTTCACACGCAGCCTCCTCCGGCTGCGGCAGCGGCATCCGGTGTTCTGCCGCCGCCGCTGGTTTCAGGGGCGGCCGATCCACGGCTCGGGCGTCAGCGACATCGGCTGGTTCACGCCCGCGGGCATCGAGATGTCGGACGAGGACTGGCAGGTAGGGTTCGCCAAGTCGCTCGGCGTCTTCCTCAACGGCGACGCCATTCCGACTCCCAACGAGCGCGGCGAGCGCATCGTGGATCAGAGCTTCTACGTGATGTTCAACGCGCACTACGAGGCCCTGACGTTCACGCTGCCGGAGGAGAAGTGGGGGAGCCGCTGGACCGAGGTGTTCAACACCTACGACTCGGCGGAGCTCGTGCCGGAAGAACGAATGGGCCGCCAGTTTCCGGCTGGCGCGGCGCTGATCGTGCAAGCCTGGTCCACGTCGTTGCTCCGCAGGATCGGCTGACGTGGGGCGCAGCGTCATCCAGCCGCACTACGTCGACGCGCTCGGGCGGCGGCACCAGCCCCCGGCGGCCACGATGGCCGCCGTCAGGCGGGCCATGGGTGACGAAGCGCAGGGCGAGGCGGCGGTGGTCGTCGCCCGCAGCGGGGACCAGCCTGCACTCGGGCCCGCGGAGCTGCAACTCGAAGACGGCACACCGCGCACCGTCGATCGCCGGCTGCCCTCCGATCTCCCTCCCGGTACCACCGGATCGCGCGCAAGGGACACCCGCCAGCAAGGCTGATCGTCGCCCCTTACGAATGTTTCCTGCCGGCGGAGCTCCGGACGTGGGGATGGGCCATCCAGCTCTACGCCGCACGTTCCCGCCGCAGCTGGGGCATCGGCGATCTCGCGGACCTGCGCCAATTGGGCACGTGGGGAAAGGCGTGCGGGGCGGGCATCGCGCTGATCAGCCCGCTCTCCGCGCCGACACCGCTCCTGCCGCAGCAGGCCAGCCCGTATTTTCCGTCGAGCCGGCTGTTCAGGAACCCGCTTTTCCTGAGCGTCGGCGAGATTGCCGGCGCCGGCGAGATCGCCGGCTTCGCGAGGATGGCGCGCAACGGCCGCGCGCTCAACCGCGACCAGCTGATCGACCGGGATGCCGTCTTCGAGCTGAAGATGAGCGCGCTCGAGGCTCTCTGGTCGAGGGTTCGCGAGCACGACGACCCGGGGTTCGCGCGTTTCGTGGCGGAGCAGGGAGCCGTGCTCGAGCGGTACGGCACGTTCTGCGCCTTGTGCGAACGGTTCGGCAGCGGCTGGCACGGCTGGCCGGCGAACCTGCGGCACCCCGACGGGCCGGCCGTCCGGCGTGCGGGCCGCGACCTGGCCCATCGAATCCGTTTCCACCAGTGGGTGCAGTACCAGCTCGATCGACAGCTCGAGCGGGCGTCGGCCGCGCTCCCCGTCATGCAGGATCTGCCGATCGGCTTCGATGCCGACGGGGCCGACGGCTGGGCGTTCCAGGACGTGCTCGCCCAGGGCATCAGCGTCGGAGCCCCCCCGGACGAGTTCAACACCCGCGGGCAGAACTGGGGGCTGCCGCCGTTCGTGCCGACCAAGCTGCGCGCAGCGGCCTACGAGCCGTTCGTGCAGACGATCCGCGCCTGCCTGCGGCACGCCGGCGGTCTTCGCATCGATCACGTGATGGGTCTGTTCCGGCTCTTCTGGATTCCAGCCGGCATGGAGCCGGCGCACGGCGCGTACGTGCGATCTCGTGCCAGCGATCTGCTCGCGATCGTCGCGCTCGAGAGCCACCGGGCGCGCGCGGTGATCGTCGGGGAGGATCTCGGAACCGTCGAAAAGGACACCCGCGCGGAGCTGGCGGCCAGGCGGATCCTCTCCTACCGGCTGATCTGGTTCGAGAAGACACCGCCCGCGACCTTTCCCGAGCAGGCCCTCAGCGCCGTCACGACGCACGATCTTCCCACCGTGGCGGGGCTCTGGAGCGGTTCCGACGTCGACGCGCAACGCGCCCTGCAGCTCGCGCCGAACGAAGCGGGAACGCAGGAAATCCGCCACCGCGTGGCGGCGATGACGCGCGCCACGAAGCGCACCCCGGTGACGACGGTGATCGCGCGCCTGCACGCCGCGCTCGCGACCGCGCCGTCCCGCCTGCTCACGGCCACGCTGGACGACGCGATGGCGGTGCCGGAGCGCCCGAACATGCCTGCCACGACGCACCAGTGGCCGAACTGGTGCATCGCGCTGCCGCAGCCGATCGAGACGCTGAAGGACAACCGGCTCGCGGCGTCAATCGCCCGCGCGCTGCGCCGGCGGAGATCCCGCGCCGGCTGACGTCCGATCCTGGCGCCGCGCTCCGGCATCCACTACCGAAGTAACCGATACAGTCGACACTAGCGGCCGGCACGCCCGGGGCGCCCGGGGCGTGCCGGCAGTGCCGCGCGGCCGATCATCACTTCCGTCGCCTTGACGATGGCGAGCGCTTCGTCGCCGCGGCGGAGCTTCAGCTCGTCGACCGCGTCCCGAGTGATGACCGCCGTGAGGGTCTGGTCGCCGATGCGCAGCCGGACCTGGGCCAGCAACCCGTCGGCGCGGACCTCTTCGACGATTCCGCGCAGCTGGTTGCGTCCGCTGAGCGACACGATGCTCCCGTGCGGGCCAGCCGCCTGCCTGGCCACCGGCAGATCGCGCCCCGACGCCGCCAGCAGGCGATCGACCTCACTCCGGGGGATCCGGTGGTGGCCGCCTGCGGTGGGACGGGTGCGGAGCGCACCGGTGTAGATCCAGTGCTTGATGGTCGAGTAGCTCACCGCGAGGGTGGCGGCCGCCTGGCGCGGCGTGAGCAGATCCACCTGAAGAGAATCGTTCAAAAACGACTTGCGATCAAGATAGAATCGCCGTGATTTGACAGCGATTTCTCAACTGATCGTCCTGCTCCTGGGGCTCGCAACGGTCCTGGCCGGGGACGCGCCGGCCCCCCTCACGGTGTCTGCGGCCGTCAGCCTCAGCGAGGCGCTCGAAGCGGTGGGCCGGGTCTATCGCGCGTCCGGGAACGCCGAGGTGCGATTCAACTTCGCGGGGTCGAACGTCCTTGCCAGGCAGATTCTGAGCGGCGCGCCGGTGGATGTCTTCATCAGCGCAGACGAGCCGCAGATGCGGCTCGTCGAGACTGCCGGCGAGGTCGCACCCGGCACGCGCATCGACCTGCTCGGCAACCGGCTCGCGGTGGTCCTTTCGGCGTCGGCGCCAGCGATCCGGGACATCGAGGGGCTCGTTCAGCCGGCCATCCGGCGCATTGCGCTCGGCGACCCGCAGGCCGTGCCGGCGGGCGTCTACGCGAAGCAGTACCCGCAGGCCGTCGGCGTGTGGGATCGGCTCGCTTCGCGAGTGGTGCCGGTTGCGAACGTCCGCGCCGCCCTGACGGCGGCGGCCGCCGGTCACGTGGACGCGGCAATCGTCTACCGGTCGGACCTCGTGGCGACGGGCGGCGTCCGCCTCGCATTCGTGGTCTCCGACCCGCAGGCCCCGCGGATCGTCTATCCCGCGGCCGCCCTCGCGCGATCGCGGAACCCTGCGGCTGCGGCGAGGTTCCTGGCGTTCCTGACCGGGGCCGAGGCGGGTGCTCTGTTCGGCCGCTACGGGTTCGAGCCGCTCGCCAGGCCGCGGTGAGCTCATGGAGATCGCGCGCATCACGCTCTTCACGTTCGCCGCGGCAGCAGGCGCCACAGCGGTCATGTTCGGGCCGGGGCTGGCGCTGGCATGGCTGCTCGCGCGCGGGCGGTTCCGCGGCCGGCTGCTCGTCGAGACCATTGTCTCGCTGCCGCTCGTGATGCCGCCGGTCGCGACAGGGTTGATCCTGCTGATGCTGTGCTCGCCGCGCGGGATCCTCGGCGGCCTGCTCGCGCGCGTCGGGGTCGACGTGGTGTTCACGTGGAAAGCCGTGGTCCTTGCGATGAGCGTCATGGCGCTGCCGCTGTTCGTCCGGACCGTCCGCGCGGGCATCGAGCAGGTGGACCGCCGGTACGAGGCGGTGGCGGCGACGCTGGGTGCGCCGCCGCTGCGGGTCTTTCTCACCGTGACGCTGCCGCTGTGCCTCCCGTCGGTGGTGGCGGGGACGCTGCTCGGCTTTGCGCGCGCCATCGGCGAGTTCGGCGCCACGATCGTGATCGCCGGCAGCATTCCCGGCGCCACTCGCACGCTCGCCGTGGCCATCTACACCTTCATGGAAACCGGCCGCGACCACGACGCGATCGTGCTGGTCGTCATCTCGGGCGGCATCGCGTTCGCGGCGCTCGCACTGTCCAACTGGGTGAGCAGCCGCGCGGACGCACGGGCGTGATCCGGCTGGACTTCGCGATCGATCAGGGGGCGTTCCGCCTGGAAATGCGGGAGCTCCTCGACGGCAGGATCACGGCGCTGTTCGGTCCCTCGGGCGCCGGCAAGACGACCACGCTCGAAGCCATCGCCGGGCTGCGACGCCCGTCCGGCGGCACGATCGCCGTCGAGGATCGCCTGCTGTTCTCGTCGGCCGCGCGCGTGGACCTTCCTGTGCACAGGCGGCGGGTCGGTTACGTCACACAGGATGTGTCGCTCTTTCCGCACCTGAGCGTGCGGCGGAACGTGCTGTACGGACGCCGCGAAGGCGCGCGGCTGTCGCTCGCGACGGTCGCCGCGATGCTCGAGATCGAGCCGTTGCTGCAGCGCGGCGTCGCGCAGCTCTCGGGCGGCGAGCGGCAGCGGGTCGCCCTGGCCCGCGCGCTCATGTCGACCGCTGACGTGCTGCTGCTCGACGAGCCACTCGCCTCTGTCGACGTCGAGCGGCGCCGGCGGATCCTTCCCTATCTCGAACGGGTGCGGGACGAAGTGCACGTGCCGATCATCTACGTGACCCACGCGCGCGAAGAGGTGGATGCAATCGCCGACGCGGTGATCGTGCTCGAGAACGGGCGGGTCGTAGGGCGGGCAAGGGCCGGAAGCCCGGCGCTGGGCTTTGGGCTTTAGCCCGTGGCCGGTCTGGCTTCGGCGGTTCACCAGCGAAATCGTCTCCGCTGGTGGTTGTCCATTGGAGGACCACAGCAAAGGCTCGCAAGCCCAACGCCCCGGCTAGGCGATCATCGTGAGCAGCGCTTTCTGCGTGTGCAGCCGGTTCTCGGCCTGATCGAAGACCACGGACGCGTCGCTGTCGAGGACGTCGGACGTCACCTCCTCGCCGCGGTGGGCCGGCAGGCAGTGCATGAACAGGGCGTCGGGCGCGGCCTCGGCCATCAGCGCCCGGTTCACCTGGAACGCCCCGAAGATCGCGTGGCGGCCCTCGGCTTCCGATTCCTGCCCCATGGACGTCCAGACGTCCGTGTAGACCGCATCGGCATCGGCGACCGCCGCAACGGGGTCGGACGTCAGGGTCAGCCGGGCGCCGAGCCGGGCCCGCGACTCGATACGCCGCCGGACTCCGCCGCCGAGCTCGAAGCCGCGCGGCGAAGCGACACGCACGTTGATCCCGAGCAGCACGGCAGCCTGCGCGAGCGACGTCGCGACGTTGTTGCCGTCCCCGACGAATGCGATGGTGCGGCCCGGCAGATCGCGCAGGTTCTCCCACAGCGTCAGGCAGTCCGCCAGCGCCTGACAGGGGTGCTCGTCGTCTGTCAGCGCGTTGACGATGCGCAGGCGCGGCGCCGCCGCCGCGAAGGCCTCGAGGCGGGACTGTGCGTAGGTGCGCACGACCGCGCCGAACACCCACCGCTCGAGGTTCCGCGCGACGTCCGCTATCGTCTCGCGCTCGCCGAACACTTCCTCGCGCGGCGGCTCGATCAGGTCGCCTCCGAGCTCCCGTATCGCAATCTGGAAGGTGGAGCGTGTTCTCAGGGAAGGCTTCTCGAACAGCAGCGCGTAGTGCCGGCCTGCGAGCGGCTGCTCGTGCGCCATGCCCGCGGCGCGCGCCGCCTTGAGCTCCGCGGCGAGCCGCAGGCAGGCCTGCAGCTCCTCGTGGCTCAGGTCTTCAATCGACAGGAATCTGTTCGTCACCGTCAGCGTCAGTTCCGGTGTCGCCATCGCACTCCACCCATCGCAACGGGCCCATGGCGCGCCGCGATTGAACTCCGGGCAGTGGAACCGAGCGGTGCCTGATGCGGCCGCATTCGATCAGGTCCGGTACTCGGCATTGATCCGCACGTACTCCGCGCTGAGATCGCACGTCCACATGCGGGCCTCACCCTGGCCGCCCGTGCCGAGATCCACGAAGACCTCGATCTCGCGCCCTCCCAGATACACCGCCGCCTCGGGTGCGCGCTCGTCGTGAGGCCCACCCTCGCTGAAGAGCTCCACCGGGCCAATCCTCACGACGGCGCGATCGAGCGAGAATCCCGCACCGGAACGACCGGCCACCGCCACGAGCCGGCCCCAGTTCGGATCGCCGCCGTGGATCGCCGTTTTCACGAGCAGCGAGTTGGCAATCGCCCGCGCGGCCCGCTTCGCGTCCTGCGCGGACCGCGCGCCACCCACCCGGACGGTAATCAGCTTCGTCGCGCCCTCGCCCCCCCGGACGATGCCCACCGCGAGCGGTTCGCAGGCGGCCTTCAGTGCGTCGGCGAGGAGCGGCAGATCCGCGGCGCCAAGGTTCACGCCGCTGTCGCCGCTCGCCAGCGCGAAGACACAGTCGTTCGTGGAGCACTCGCCGTCGACGGTGATCGCGTTGAACGTAACGTCCACGGCCGCCCGCAACGCCTCCTGCAGGAGCCCAGGGGGGACGCCCGCATCCGTCGTGATGAACCCGAGCATCGTCGCCATCATGGGCTCGATCATGCCGGAGCCCTTGGCCATCCCGCCGACGCGGAACGTTCCCTTTGCGCTCGACACCTCGACGGCCGTCTCTTTGGGAAACGGGTCTGTCGTCATGATGCCCAGGGCGGCGTCGGACCCGCCTGAAGGCGACAGCGCCCGGGCCGCCTGGGTGATCCCACGCTCGATCCTGCTCATCTCGAGCTTCACGCCGATGACGCCCGTGGACGCCACCAGCACCTCGGACGCATTCACTCCGAGCGCGCCGGCCGTGAGGTCGGCCATCTGGTTCGCGTGCGTGATCCCGTCGATGCCGGTGCAGGCGTTCGCGCACCCGCTGTTCACGACGATGGCAGCGGCCCGGCCGCCGGATGCGGCCAGCCTTTCCCTGGAGACGAGCAGCGGTGCGGCCTGCACGAGGTTCGTCGTGAAGACAGCTGCGGCGCTGACGGGCCGGTCCGCCGCCACGAGCGTCAGGTCACGGGCCCCGGAGGCCTTGATGCCGCAGGCGACACCCGCGGCCCTGAAGCCGCGCGAGGCGGTGATGCCCCCTTCGATCGTGCGCATCGCCGTGATGCTCACGCCGGGACGGCCTCCTGTTCCACATCGCGCACCGGCGGCGACGGGAGGTGCATGCGCTCGATGTTGGGCCGGCGAGAGGCAATGCTGCGGCTGCCCTGGATCAGGGCGGCCGGCCGCTCCGGTCGAACGCTGACACCCGGGCGGAGCGGCAGCATCACCGCGTACTGGCCGCAGTGCCGGAAGAGCGGGCAGGAGGTGCAGTCGAGCGCCACTTTCGCGGGCACCCAGATGTGCGGCACGATGGTGAACCCCAGGCGGACGAACCGGGCGGGCTCGTGGGTGAACGCGCACAGCGTCGAGAAGCCGCTGGACGCCGCGCTGGCGGCCATGTGATCGACAAGGGCGGACCCGATGTGCCGTCCGCGCAGCGCTTCGTCGACGACCAGCGACCGGACTTCGGCGACGCCGGCGCCGAGCGGCGCAAGCTCCACGCAGCCAACGATCCGATTGCCGGCCGCGGCGACGGTGAAGCGCGTGGCGTGCGTCTCCAGATCGTCGATCGTGCGCGGGAGGAGATGACCGACCGCCAGGTTCTCCGAGATCAGGCGGTTGATGTCGGCGACGTCGGACATCGCTGCGTTGCGAAGAGTGACCGTAGCATTCATGATCCGGATCCCGTGGTGGCGCCGATGGCCTGATTGAGCAGGCCGAGCGCCTCATCAGCCTCCGCCGTGGTGATGACGTAAGGAGGCAGCAGGCGGACCACCGTGTCCGCGGTGCGGTTGACGAGCAATCCCAGTTCCAGCGCCATGTCGACGACCGGCAGCGCCGGGCGATCGAGCTGGAGGCCCCACATCAGTCCGGCGCCGCGGACCTCCCGCACCGCAGGCTGCCTCGCAGCGATGGCGCGCAGCCCCGCCTCGAGGTGCGCGCCGACGCGGGCGACGTGCCCCAGGAGATCGCGGTCGACGAGCTCCTCCAGGAACACCAGGGCCGCCCGGCAGGCCAGCAGGTTCCCGCCGTACGTGCTGCCGTGGTCGCCGGCGGCCGCCGCGGCGGCCACACGGTCGGTGAACATCGCCGCGCCAATCGGGACGCCCGCGCCCAGCGACTTGCCGAGCGCCATCAGGTCCGGCTGAAGCCCGAGCACGCCGGAGTAGAACGGCACACCCGTCCTGCCGAGACCGCACTGGACTTCATCGGCAATCAACAGTGTGCCGCTGTCGCGGCAGGCCGCGGAAATCGCCGCCGCCATCTCGAGGCTCAGCGGACGCACGCCGCCTTCACCCTGAAGCGGCTCGACGACGACCGCCGCCGTGGAACCGGAAACGGCGGCCCGCAACGCCTTCGGATCGTCCATCGGGACGAACTGCACGTCCGGCACGAGCGGCGCGAACGGCGCCCGGTAGTGGTCGTCCCAGGTGACGGACAGCGATCCCATCGTGCGTCCGTGGAACGAGTGCTCGAGGGCGACGAACCCGGTCCGGGATGGGACCCCTTCCTGCGCGTACCAGAACTTCCGCGCGAACTTGAGGCAGGCTTCCATCGCTTCCGTGCCGCTGTTGCAGAAGAACGAGCGCGGCATCCCGGACAGCGCGGACAGCTTCGAGGCCAGCTCTCCCTGCAGCGGATGGAAGTACAGGTTCGACGTGTGCAGAAGCTGGCGCGCCTGCCCGGAGATCGCCTCGGCCAGCCGCGCATTCGCATGCCCGAGGGAGGCCACGCCGACGCCCGAGATCAGGTCCAGGTAGGCGCGGCCGTCCGCGTCGTACAGCCGGCACCCGCGCCCGTGATCGAAGACGACCCGTCCGCGGCGATAGACCTGCAGCAGGTGGTCGGTCTCGAGAGCAATCACGTCGGTCGCAGTCGTCATGGCGTCACCATCTCCCGATGAATCAGAGTTCCCGGCGCAGTCGCAAAGTCTTCGGTTCCCCGTCCCGCGACGATGGCGACCTCGCGCACGCCGCCGGCAATCGCCGCACGACAGGCGATCAGCTTGGCGACCATTCCCGAGTGCGCGTCGCCTGACGCGATCATGCGATCGATGCCTTCGAGCGAGAGCGCCGGCAGGACATGCCCGTCGCTGCCGAGCACCCCGGCCGTCGCGCCCGCGATGACGAGCCGCCCGGCGCCAAGGAGGGACGCCAGGTGCGCGGCGATGGTGTCGGCGTTGACGTTCAGCAGCTCCCCCTGCCGTGATACGCCGACGCTGGCGATCACCGGGATGCAGTTGATTCCCAGCAGGTCGACGAGCAGCGACACGTCGGTGCCGTCAGGCTGCCCCACCAGCCCCAGGTCGATCGGCTGACCGTTGGCGGTGGTGAACGTGGTTGCCCTGCTCGAGAGGCCGATTCCGCCGTCCGCGCCGGTGAGGCCGATCGCGCGGCCCCCCGCAAGCCCGATGGCCGCCACCAGCGTGGTGTTCGTGCGACCCGCGAGCACCGAGACCACGGCGTCGAGCGCCGCCTCGTCGGTCACGCGGAGGCCCTCGACGAAGCTCGGCGTGCTGCCGCGCGCCCGGAGCTCTGCGTCGATCGCCCGCCCGCCCCCGTGCACGACGACCAGCGGCGTTCCCGCCGCGAGACGGACGATTGCCGCCGCCGCCGTCCGCACCGCCGCCGCGTCGTCGAGCAGCTCGCCGCCGAGTTTCAGGACGGTGGTCATCAGCCGAGCGCCGTCGTTTCGTCGAAGCCGAACGCCACGTTGAAATTCTGGATGGCCTGTCCGGCCGCCCCCTTCACCAGGTTGTCGATGCAGGACACCATCACGAGCTGACCGCCCGGTCGATCGCACCCGCCACCCGACGTCGCAGAAGTTGGTGTGTGCGACGTGCTTGATCTCGGGGAGCTCTGCGGCCGTCAACCGGACGAACGGCGAGTCTTCATAGGCGGCGCGCAGCGCGGCGCCGACGGCCGCTTCGTCGATCCCCGGCTTCAGCCGGGCGTAGATCGTCTCGAGGATGCCCGCTGTCGAGCGGCACGAGGTGCGGAACGAACGTGACGGGCACGCCAAGCTCTTGTTCGATCTCGGCCGCATGACGGTGCCCGAATACCCCATACGCCGAAATGCTGTCGTGGCACTCGGAGAAATGCGTACGCTCGGTCGGCGTCTTGCCGGCACCCGAGACGCCGGACTTGGCGTCGATGATGATGCCGGGCTCCAGGAGGCCCGCGGTCACGAGCGGCGCGAGCGCCAGCACGGCAGCCGTCGGGTAGCAGCCGGCGCACGCGATCAGCTGCGCGGCGGGGAGGTCCCCGCGATACCGCTCCGTGAGACCGTAAGTGAGCGGCACATCGAGCACGGGCGAGTGCGGGTACCACCGCTGACGAAGCTCCGAGTCCCGCAGCCGGAACGCTCCCGACACGTCGAGCACGCGGGCCCCGCGATCGACGAGGGCGGGAGCCGCCTCGGCGGACAGACTCTCCGGCGACCGCCAGGAATACGGCGTCGGCGTCCCGCCCGAGCTCGTCGAGATCGAAGGGCACGACCGTCGAGTCCCAGATTTTCGCCAGCGCAGGAACCCGGCGGGCATCCGACCCTCTCGACCCCATGGCGACGCCGGATATCGACGTGCGGGTGCCGGGCCAGCCGACGCAGCAGCTCCACGCCGGCATACCCCGTCGCCCCTGCGACACCTACCCTGACGCGGGAAGATTCATTCATCAGAACGAATAGTTATACATCATTCCAGCGATTATGTCAAGTATTAGCGATGCGTCTATGCATTGTGGAGGTATACATGTATAATCATTCACGCCAGCGTTCCCCGCTGACAGCACCTATGAAAGCAAGCCGACAAGCGGTGATCCTGCAGCTCATCGCAGAACGGGACGTGACCAGCCAGGAACAGCTGCGGGCGCTGCTGAAGACCCGCGGGATTGAAGTCACGCAGGCGACCCTGTCGAGGGATATCCGCGACCTTGGGCTGGTGAAGGCAGCGGGTGACGGCGCTTACCGGATGAGCGCCGACCGGCCGGCCGAGGCTGCCGGAGAAATCGCCGTGCGACGGGCCGTCGACGAGTACCTCCGGAGCTTCGAACAGGTAGACCAGCTGCTCGTGCTGAAGACCGACCCGGGGCAGGCGCAGCCGCTCGCGGTGGCGCTCGACCGGTCGGGCCTTCCGGACGTGGCCGGCACGATTGCCGGGGACGACACGATTCTGGTGATATGCCGGTCCTCGACGCACGCCTCGGCGTTCGCCGAAAGGCTCGGCGGATCGAGACGGCCCGCGCAGGTCGCGCCGGCGCACTGAACGACGGTCGAGGCAGGGAGCAGCACGTGGAACGAATTGTCGTGGCGTATTCGGGCGGGCTGGATACCTCTGTTGCCATCAGGTGGCTCGCCGAGCAGTACGACGCGGAGATCATCGCGGTCACGCTCGACATCGGGCAGGGCCGCGAGCTGGCTGATATCCGTGAGCGCGCGCTCGCGCTCGGGGCCGTCCGCGCGCACGTCATCGACGCGCGGGAGGAGTTCGCCCGCGACTACATCATCCCGGCGCTTCAGGCTGGGGCGCTCTACGAGGATGGATACCCGCTCGCCACGGCGCTGGCGCGCCCGCTGGTCGCGAAACGGCTGGTGGAGATCGCGCGCATGGAGCGGGCGACAGCCGTCGCGCACGGCTGCCGGGGAAAGGCAACGACCAGGTCCGGCTC
>CAWBCA010000020.1:0-927751 GCA_963787175.1 uncultured Acidobacteriota bacterium | reverse complement strand
AAGCACGAGGCCTCCAGCGTGGTCGGACACAGACCGGCCTTCCGAATCCGCCGTCAACGTTGCTCGATGATCGTGACGCCATGCCGGCACCGGGCGAACTCTGATTCTTGCACCCTTCAGGCCGGACAAGGCTTTTGATCCAGGCCATCGTCGAGCTCAAGTCGCGCAATCCTCGGCCTGGTTCGGCTGTCCACGGATCGCGCGCATCATCTCCCAGACGTTCGGCATCGAGGTCGACAAGAACGTCGTGTATCGCGTGCTGGCGAAGCACTATCGCCCTACTTCGGGTGGGACGGGCCGTCGTGGTTGTCGTTCATCGGCCACGCCAAAGACAGCCTCTGGAGCGTCGACCTGTTTCGCTGCGAGTCGATTGTGCTTCGGAGTTACTGGGTGCTAGTCGTGATCGACCACTGCACGCGTCGACTGGTCGGCTTCGGCGTGCAGGCGGCGCCTTGACCGGCGCCGACGTGTGCCGCCTGTTTAACGCCGCGATCGCGGCCAGGGCGTACCCCACATCTCAGCACGGATCACGATCCGGTGTTCGAGGCACACCGGTGGAAGGCGAACCTGCGGATTCTGGAGATCGACGAAATCAAAACGTCCCCCACGTACCGCTCTCACACCCGTTTGTGGAGCGCCTGATCGGCACCATCCGCCGAGAATTCCTGGACCAGGTGCTGTTCTGGAATGGGGGAGATCTGGAACGCAAGCTTGCTGAATTCCAGGCCTACTACAACGAGGCACGCGGCCATGCGTCGTTGGAGGGCCACACGCCGCTGACGTTTGCCTGTGAGCTAAGGTGTCCCGACCGATCTAAACGTCTGCGGTGGGTCTCTCATTGCCGGAATCTCGTCCACCTCCCTGTCGCCGCCTGACAACGAATTCGAGACCCACAGGCGACCGGACATCGAAGACGTGCTCGTGGCGTTGAACCGCCATCGGGTGCGCGCTACCTACGGTGCCGTTGGCGACCTGCTGCGCGAGCTGCACACCAAGGGCTCGATTTCCAAGTGGATGCGATCCGGGATCGGACGGACCGAGGGCAGTGGGCAGCACGTCGCCGACATCCCCGGCGACTGGCGGCAAGAGATCGTCACGTTCGCGAGCGGCGAGCTACGGACGTATGTCATGTCGATTCCCGCAACCGATCGCCGACCCACGCTGATGCAGGACCGGCTTTGTCGGAACGACGTGACGCATCGCTCGATGGGCTATCCCCACGTGCCGATGACGAGTTTCTTCCTGGGCGTGCGTTCGTCCCCCGCGCGCAAGTGACTGGGATTCCGCGGGTGGGAGCTGCGAACCTCACTTGAAGGAGAAGCAGCCAGGATCTACCGGCTGCGCGCAGGTTGACGAGCCGTGCGAACCGATTCGCTGGCGGGCCAGCACCGCGTCACTTGTCTGGGACGGGCAGATCGGGGCATATCGGGACATACCGATCATCGCCGCGGACGCGCTGCCAGTCGGCCGTGGAGAGATTGCGCGTCACTCGGGCGCAGTTCCCCGCAATCAGATCCACGCTCTGCAACGCCCAGACGCGTGCGGTGCGATCACGACTCGTCGTGACCAGCCATCGGTTGTCGGGAGTAAATGCGGCGCCGGTCAAGAACCCGTCGTGTTTCATCGTCGCGATCGGGTGGGTGCCGTTGGCAACTGCCAGCGACGCCGACCCTGCGAACGTGTGCGTGCTCAGCGCGAAGCGCGCATCCCTGCTCTTTGGATTTTCAGGCTCGGTGACATCCGGGACCGCCCATTTCACGGATTCTCGAGCGAGCTCGACCTGGCCGGTCCCTCGTTCACCATCGTCGGATGGTCGTTTCTCGGAGCAAGTGCTCCCAGCCGGGATCAGCTCGGCTCCCAGAGACAAGGTCGCCACCGGCTTGCCGTCGGCGGTCTGCCAGACGAGCGTGCTGCCTTTGACCACCTCGGCTCGCTGGCAAGACGGGGCATGGCGAATCGCCATCATCGTTCCGTCAGGATTGATCGATATCGTACCGTTGCGTGTTTCGTGCGCCACCAGCACCGATTTCCAGGACGCGGTGGACGTGACACTGACGTGTGTGTCCGAGACCGCAATCAGCAGGCGGTTGTCTGAAGTAAATCCGACTTTTCCGACCGCATCTGCGTGTTCGCTGTGTGTCAGTTCGCGCCAGTCCGCCGTGGAAAACACTGTGAGGGTCTTATCGATCGTGGCGGCCAGCCAGCTCGCATTGGCGCTGAAGGCCATCACCGAGGCGACAGACGAGCGAGTCTCCCGGCCGTCCACCTTCTGAATCTCGCGCTTGGGTAGCTCCCGCCACGTCGACGTATCCCAGATCCTGAGTGTCCCATCTCCAAGTGTCATTGCAAGTCGCCTGGCTGCGGGATCCGGGCTGACGGCCAGCGCCTCGACCGTCGTATCGAAGTGCAGCCGAACATGCTCCGACCCGCTGACGAGCGGCCATTGCGTCAGCGTTTCGGCCGCCGTCAGGATCCAGTTGCCAGATGGGCCAAAAAGAGAGGGAGGACAGCTCCGCGCCATCGATGGGCAGCCTGACGATCTCGCGGACGCCCACGTTCGGCTCATCGTCGACTTGCCTCACCTGGACCGTATTATTTCCGGCGACCGCAAAGATCCCGCCCTCCCGGGCGAAGGCAACGGCAGACGCGGGGCCATTGATCCAGCGCCAGCGTTCAATCTCCTGAGGCGGCTGCAGTCCCACGTCATCGGATGGTCGATTGAACTTCCACAAATGCCCGCTCGTTGCCAGCCAGTGTCCGTCGCTGCTGAAGGCGAGGCCACGGAGGGTTGGAGACGTGCTGATGGAGAATTCGGGTTCTTGCGCAGTTGGTGATCTCCAGAGCGTCAAAGAAATCCCGCCGGTCGCCACGAAACTTTGACCAGGGACGAAGGCGATTGACAATGTTGCGTCGTGGTTGAGCCTGCCTATCTGTGTCCAAGTAGCTGTATCGAAAACACAGGAGTAGTTGTTGTGCGGGCCCGCAGAGAGCAGCCATCGCGAGCTCGTGTCGAAGGCCAGCGAACCCACGCTTGGGCAGTCATGCGTCAGCTCCCGCAGCGGCTGCCGGGATTTGCACGTCCCAGATCACGATCCTCCTGCCGTCACTGCTGGCGACAACTCGACTGTCCGGGGCGAATACCACCGCTTTGGTCTTCTCCGCCTGGAGGGTGGCGACCTTCTGCAGAGTACGGCCGTCCAGCAGAAAGATCTGTTTGCCACCACCTGCGGCCAGGAGACGTCCATCGGGGCTCAAAGTCGCCGCTCCAAACGGCCCCTCCTCGGCTCCAAGAACAACCGTGGGCCGCTGCGGAAAGAGCTGCATGGCCCGCGACCAAGCCTCGAATGCCTCTGCGGTCCAGAAGGAGCGGAGCGACTCGGTGGACAGCTAGGAGGAGACTCGTCCGCAGGTGCGCGCCAGTGCCGTCGCTCCGATCGAGAGCAGATGTGGCCTCGGTGGCCAGCTGGCGGGCGATGGCAAGGCTACGCGC
Organism: uncultured Acidobacteriota bacterium; assembly: GCA_963787175.1. GTDB lineage: Bacteria > Acidobacteriota > Vicinamibacteria > Vicinamibacterales > 2-12-FULL-66-21 > CAVSUB01. Next base: position 924,261 of record CAWBCA010000020.1, on the reverse strand, counting down.
TTCGGCCTCGAGCCGCTGTGCCCGCCAGGCAAACATCAGCGCGGCTGCGACGCCAACGATCAGGGCAACGAGACCGAATACAAGCCGTCGCAGCTTACGGCCTGATCTGGCCTCCTGATCGGCGCGCTTGCGCTGCTCGTCGGCACGCTCCTTCGCCTGCTCGAGCTCCCGTTCCCGTTGCGCCTCGGCGGCGCGCCGCTCTCGTTGCCGCAATTCGGAGCTGGCCTCGATGAACGCACGCTCGTCCGCGGCAAGCTGGCCGGGACGCTGCGTGGTCCAGGTCACCGCCTCCGTCAGAACAGCTCCGCGCAGCAGCGCGCCCTCGTCCTTGCGGCTATGCTCCCATTCCGTCAGCGATCCCCTGAGGCGCTCACGCCACAACAAGAACTCGCGATCTTCCTGCAGCCACGCTCGAAGTTTGCCCCAACTCCGGAACAGTGACTCATGCGCCACTTCCAGCGTGCGCGTGCTGCCACGCTGGCCGGACACCAACAGTCGGGCGAGCACAAAGCGCTCGAGTATCGGATGCACCGACACGGGCAGGTCATCCCAGACGGAAGGCCGGCGAGCAAACTGCCCTTCAGGGTTGACCCTGACCAGCGACAGGAATGCACGGCGCAAGTCCGCCTCCGTGCCTTCCGCGGAGGCGGGCTGGCTCGCCAAGACGGCCTCGGCGGCACGCGCGACCGACCCGCCCAGACCGCCGAGCTGGTCGCGGTACACGCTAAGCTGATATGGAATGACCCTTTGTCAAGCCCGGATCTTTCAAGGGGGCCGACGGCGTCGGTTCTGGGCCGCGGAGACGACGGACGATCGAGGGCGCTTCGACGACGAGTCACGCTGATATACGGTGGTTACCGCGGTCGCCCGCGGCAGAGCACACAGGACAGTGGTTCGTCGGGAGGACGTGCAGTCTAGGGTCGCGAGTTGGGACAGGTGTCCGTATCGCATGCTTAGCTCGCCGATCCTCACAATCGTGCCTCTGATCATCCGCCGTCTTCGCGGCCCGGTACCGAGCCGCCGCCTCGCCCGAGCCTTGGCCCGCCGTTTCTCGACGCGTTCGTTTTCGTTAGCTGGCGACGCCCGGCGTCGGCTGGAGGGCGGCCCACAGGAAGCCGGCCAGCTCGCGCGCGATCGCGACCGCAACCTTCGGTGCGGGTTTATGTTCTTCCATCAACCGCCGAAACCGGCGACACAGTCGCTGCTGCGCCTTGTCCGCAATCGCAATGACCCGACCTGGTTGTCCGGTCCGTCGACGGGTGAGGGCCACGCCGATGCTCGGCCGATGTTGGTAGTGCCAGGCCGTTTCGACCAGCAGCCGGCGGACCAGCGCGTTCCCGGTCCGCGTGATGCGGCCACGTCGATGCTTCTCGCCAGTCGAGTCCTCACCGGGTACGAGACCCAGATACGCCATCCGGGCGCGGGGCGACTGGAATCGTCGGAAATCGTGCAGCTCCGCCAGGATCAACATCGCGGTCAACGTGTCGATCCCGCGGAAACACCGCAGCCAGCCCACGCGTTCACGATACGGTTCCGTCTCGGCAATCTGGGCCAGCCGGGCATCGAGTTCGATCCGACGCGCCTCGAGATGATCGATCGCCAGGAGATAATCGTCCACCACGACGCGCTCAGCAGCCTGCGTCCAGTGCAGACTCTCGATCCAGCGCCGGTGCGCCCGCGTCCAATTCCGCCCGCCGTAGTGCAGTCCACGGCGCAGCAGCAATTTGCCGAGACGATGGCGACTCCGCTGCAGATCCTCGCGTACATCATCCCGCGCCCGACAGAGATCGCGGACCGCTTCCTCTTCCGGTGTCGGCGGCCGCACCTCGGTCAGCAGGCCGGCACGGTGCAACTCCGCCAGCTTGCGCGCATCGCGGGCATTGGTCTTGACTCGCTCGCCTGGCTTCCGCGGAATCAACGCCGGCGCAATCACCTGACACGCCAGACGCGTCGTCGTCATCTGGCGCTGCAACGCGTACCCGCAGGGCCCGGCTTCATAACACGCCTGCACCGGACCCGGTGCCTCCCGCTCGAGCTGCCGGATCAGCCGTCGCACGGCGTTCGGCTCGTTGGGCACCGTCCACGTCACCGGCGTCGCCTGGGTCCCCACCAACATCGCCACGAACAGGTCCTTCTTGTGGGCATCGATGCCCACGTACGTGGTAACGTTTTTCACGACCGGCTCCTTTCGTCTGCGGCTCTGGCGCCGCGAGGCGCTAACCCGCGATCACGGTGGCTCATCCCACCTTGTCGAGTGCATCAGCACGACGACGTTACGATAGCGAGCCGGTCATTCCATATTGGAAGGAAGAGCTGCAGCAGCGCGTCCCGCCGCGCTGTTTCAGCTCGTGAAATCGGATGAAAATCTCGGGCGCGGTTGCGAGAATGGTTGCCGGCGCGAGCGGCGAGGTCGATCTAGACAGTGGAGGACGTGACGCCGTCATATTGGATGATCCGGAGCGTGCGCGCTTGAGCGAATAACTGGGCGTCGTCAGTGACAGCCTGTGACCCTGAGTCAGACCATCGACGGCACGCTCTCCGCTCCCGCCAGGAGATGCGTATGCCCTATCGAATCGCTGGAATCGACGTGCACAAGGCGATGCTGGCGGTCGTCATTGCGGACGTGGAAGTCGAAGGGGACTGGCAGTTTGCACGGCGGCAATTCGGCGCGACGTCCGAGCCAACTGCGGCTCCTGACGGAGTGGCTGGTCGAGCGTGAGGTCGAGGAAGTGGTGATGGAATCGACCGCCCAGTATTGGCGTCCGGTATGGGGCGCCTTGGAACGCGACTGGCAGCCGACGCGGCGGGCGCGGGTGGACGCCGGGCCGACCACCGGTGCGCTGCATCTCGCGCAGGCGCAGTCCAATCAGGGCCGGCACGGCCGGAAGCGAGATTTCCCTGATGCGGAGCGTTTGGTCAAACGGCTGGTGGCGCATGAGCTGACCCTCAGCTTTGTGCCGGACGTGACGCAGCGTCTCTGGCGCACCGTGACCCGGCGCAAGTATCAGCTGACGCGGAATCGCGTGCAGCTGCAGAATCGCCTCGAGGCCCTCCTCGAGGAAGCGCACATCAAGCTGTCCACGTTGGTGTCGGATCTGCTCGGCGTGAGTGCGCGGCGGATGCTCCGCGCGATCGCCGACGGGCGAGACCGACCCCGCTGCGGTTGCCGCCCTCGGCAGTGCCCGGCTGCATGCCACGCCGGAGCAGTTGTGCGATGCCCTCGGGGCCTCGACGGATCTGCATCCCCTCTACCGCCGGCTGCTCGCGATGACGCTCGCGGAGTTGGAGGTCATTGAGGCGCACCTGCAGCAACTTGACGAGGAGCTCGCGGCGCTCCTCCGCGTGCATCAGGAGGCGGTGCAGCGACTCGCGGCCGTGCCTGGTCTCGGTGTCGATTCGGCGCAGCAGATCATCGCGGAAGTCGGCCCCACGGCGACGACGTTTCCGACGGCCAAGCACCTGGCGTCCTGGGTGGGCGCCTGTCCTGGCCACGACGAGAGTGCCGGCATCAACCGCAGTCACCGCGCCCCCAGCGGCAACCGCCAGATGCGTCGCTTGCTCAATCAAGCGGCGCACGCCGCGGTGAAGACCAAAGGCAGCATCTTCGAGCTCCTCTACCGGCGGTTCGTCGTGCCGTCTCGGCCATGCTCAGGCGATCGGCGTGATTGCGCATCGGCTCTGTCGGCTGGTGTGGAAGATCCTGCACGACGGCGTCACGTACGAGGAACGCGGCCCGGTCGTCAGCCAAGGCGCGGGCACACCGTCGAGCCGCCAAGATGCTTCGCGAACTTCGCAGCCTCGGCTACCATGTCGAACTCACCCCGGCGCCGTCAGAGAACGCACTGTGACCGGCCCATGATTTTCGACCCTGTCTAAGTGGCCGCTATCGGTCGTTCGGTGGTGGGCCCGACGGTCTATTTCGGACGCGCGAGCTGCACGATGGTCACGGCCGAACCGCGTAGCAGTTGAGAGCGGGAAGCTCCGCTGAATCTCGAGGCGCTCGAACCCCGGCGGTGGCGGTTCAGGGTCGCCGACGCGCTGCCGGGTGCTCGACCCCAGTGCGCGCCTACCCCCGGTCGGCTATCGTCAGCCCGATGTCGAGGCGCTCGGAGCCGCGCAGCACGCCGAGGATCACGCGCTGGCCAATCCGCTCTTCGGTCAGCAGGCGGTGGATGTCGTCCAGGCTCGTTACCGGATGCTCGTCGAGGCTGACGAGGATGTCCCCTTCGCGGAGGCCTGCGGCCCGCCCGGGCCCGTCGGGTTCCGCGGCGATGACCAGCACGCCGGTCTCCTGTGCCAGCTTGTAGAACCGCGACACCCTGCGGAGCAACGGCACGTCCTGGCCCGCCACACCGAGATAGCCGCGACGTACCTTTCCGTCGCGCAGCAGCGCAGGCAGCACAGCTTCCACGGTCCCAATCGGCACCGCGAAACTGAGTCCCTGTCCCCCGGCGATGATGGCGGTGTTCACCCCCACCACCCTGCCGCGGCTGTCAACGAGCGGCCCGCCCGAGTTGCCGGGATTGAGTGCGACGTCGGTCTGGATCACGTGCTCGATCAGGCGGCCCGATTTGGCGCGCAGCGACCGACCCAGGGCGCTGACCACGCCGGACGACACCGAGTGCTGGAACCCGTACGGGTTGCCGATCGCGACAACGAGCTGCCCGGCTCTCAACCCGCGTGAGTCGCCGAACTCCACCGCGCTGAGATCCGCTGCGCTGATGCGCACCACCGCGACGTCCGTATCCGGATCCTGGCCTATGAGGTCGGCGGTGCACTCCCGCCCGTCCGGCAGCGCCACCGAGATGAAGTCGGCCTGTTCGACGACGTGGCTGTTGGTGAGGATGAGGCCGTCGGTCGCGAACACGAAGCCCGAGCCGGTGCCCGCCTGCGCCGGCGATCGCCTCGCGCCCGACCCGCGCTGCCGCACATCGATGCTGACGACGGCGGGCGCCACCCGCTCGACGGCGCCCACGACCGCACGCGAGTACGCGTCGAGCAGCGCGTCGTCCTGCGGGAACGGCTTGACGGCAGAGGGGAGACCCATGGTGTTGTGACTTCTCGCGGATCTGTCATGTTGGACGCACGGCGCTCGAGCGGGGGTTCCGGAGAGCCCGTTCGAACCGATATACTTCACGCTTGGGTAAATTGAAGATCGCCGTCTTGTACGACCGCTGGGAGGAGCCGGCGGAGTCGTCGCCGGGCTCGGAGAAGGGCCCGCTCACCCGGACGCTCGACAAGAAGGAAGTCGAAGACGAAGTCGTCGACGCGCTCGGGAAGCTGGGGCACGAGGCGCAGCTCCACGTCCTGGACGGGTCGATCAAGGGTCTGCATGCACTCGCGAAGCTCGACGGAGATCTCATATTCAATCTCGCGGAGTCGTTCGCCGGAAACGATACGGCGGACTACTGCATCGCCGCGTATCTCGAGCTGCTGGGCAAGCCGTTCACGGGCTCGGGATCGCACGGCCTGCTCTACGCGCAGGACAAGGCGCTGACGAAGAAGATCCTCGAGTTCCACGGCATCCACACGCCCGTGTTCGCGCACTCCTTTCGCGGACGGCTCGATTTTTCCCACGACCTGGTGTTCCCTGTCATCGTCAAGCCGGCGAGGGAAGACGGTTCGATCGGCATCGAGTTCAACGCCGTCGTCAGCTCCATCCGGGAGCTGATGGAGCGCATAGACTGGCTGCACGCGAATTTCAACTCGCCGGTGCTGATCGAGGAGTACGTCGAAGGGCGCGAGCTCTATATCGGCGTGCTCGGGAACGACAACGCGACCGCACTGCCGCCGATCGAGCTCGATCTCTCCAGGCTGCCGGAAGGGACGCCGCGGATCGCCGGCGCGGAAGTGAAGTGGGGGAAAGGAACGGGGGCGTACCGCGACACCAAGTCAGCGGTTGCCGAGGACCTGTCGGACGAGACCGTCACCCTGCTTCAGAGTACCGCCCTCGCGGTGTATCAGGCGCTCGAGTTGAGGGACTACGCGCGGATCGACATGCGCCTGCGGTCCGATGGCCGCGTCGCCGTCATCGAAGCCAACCCCAACCCGTGGCTGACATCGAAGGCCGAGTTCGCGATGGCCGCGCGGAAGGCCGGTCGGACCTATAACCAGCTCATCAGTGAGATAGTCGAGCTGGCACTCGCGCGGTACGGCCTGGCCTGACGCGCGGCGTCTTTTCCGCCGCCGCGCCCGCCATCGCTGCACAACTGGTTCTGGATCAAACAGTTACACGCCTCACTGACAGTGCCCCGCGGCCCTGGCGGCGGCCGCGGCGTGCGGCGCTCCCGTCGGCAATTGCAGAAAAGTGGCCAGTTTACTGGGGTTTTTGGTTGCCTGGGCACCTCGCTTGGGCTATACTCGTAGTTGCTGCTCTTTCTGCCGCACACCTACTCACTCACCTTTCTAGTGGGGGACACGTGACATTTCAGGTTGGTGATAAGGTCATCTACCCAAACCACGGACTCGGCGTCGTGCAGGGCATCGAAACCAAAACAATCCTGGGAACCACCTGCGGGTTTTACCATCTCCGGATGGTCGCCAACGAGACAACAGTGCTCGTTCCGGTCGACAACGTTGATGGCGTCGGTCTGAGGCGTGCGATCAGCGACGACGAGATCGAACGGCTCATCTCCCTCCTCGGCGACGGCAAAATCGACAATCACCAGAACTGGAAAGGGCGCTTCAAGGACAACTCGGATCGGATGCGCACGGGATCCATCTACGACGTCGTGGAAGTGCTCAAGAGCCTCACGTTCCTGGCGCGCTCGAAGAACCTCTCGTTCCGCGAGAAGCGCATGCTCGACCGTGCCAAGTTCCTCGTCGTTTCGGAGATCTCCGAGGTCTCGCACGAGGTAACGGCCTCCATCGAAGAGAAGGTCGACCGGGCGCTGGAACGGTGCTTCACCATGAAGAACCGGTCAATCGCCCGGGCCAAGGCGGCGAAGGCGACGGCGGTGTCGGCAGCGACCCGCGTAACCGCGCGCCGGACCGCGAAAGCTTCGTAACAGCCGACCGTTTCGGAAAGCCTTACGCAGGCCGGGAGCGCGCGAGCGCTTCCGGCCTGTTTTTTGCGCGCGTGCCGGTGTTTCCGTCGCGGTTCTGTGGTCTGCTGTCGGGGTGATTCCGGTGATACGGTCGATTGCCACCTACGTGGCGGTTTCGCTCTACATCGCGCTGGTCGGCACACCGTTCGTCCTCCTCGCGCTGGTGATCCGCAGCCCGACCATCCTCTACCAGGTGGGGCTGATAGGCGTGCGGCTCGGCGAGATCCTCAGCGGCATCCGCGTGCGTGTCACCGGCGCCGGTCACATCCAGCGCACCCGCGCGGCGGTTTACGCGGTGAACCATAGCAGCAACGTCGAGCCCCCGATTCTGTACGGCGCCCTCAGCGACCTCTTCCCCAGGCTGCGCATCGTCTACAAGGCGGAGCTTCGCAAGCTGCCCATCCTCGTGCAGGCGTTCGACCTCGGCGGCTTCGTGCCGCTCCAGCGCGGACGGCCCGAACAGAGCCTCCCCGCCATCGAGCGCGCCGCGACCGCGCTGCGGGAAGGAAACTCCTTCCTGATTTTCCCCGAAGGAACCCGCAGCCGGACCGGCGCCCTGCTGCCGTTCAAGAAGGGCGGGTTCGTCATGGCGCTGAAGGGGCAGGCCCCGATAGTGCCGGTGGCGATCAAGGGAACGAGGGACGCGATGCGGAAGGGGAGCTTCGTCATCCATCCGGTGGTGGTCGACGTCATATTCGGAGAGCCGGTGGAAACGGCCGGCCTGACGCTGGCCGACCGCGACACGCTCGTGGCGGAGGTGCGAGGGCGCGTCGAGCAGCTGCTCGCCACGCCGCAGCCATCGGGCTGATCGCCGGCGGTTCATCCTTCCCGACCTTTGCTTTCCCGACCGGCGGGCATACACTCGTTGCCGTCGGTTTCCGCGAGCCACCCGAGGTGATGATGGTCGAAGCACTGACGATGGTGGGGCGAACGATGGGGTTTTCGTTCGCAGCAGGAATCAATCTCTACGCGACTGTTGCCATCCTTGGCCTCGCCGGCCGCTTCGGCTGGGTCGCACTCCCCGAACAGTTCGCGGTGTTCAACAATGACTTCGTGATCGGGGCAGCGCTCGTCCTCTACGTCGTCGAGTTCGTGGCGGACAAGGTGCCGTGGGTGGACTCCCTGTGGGACGCCATCCACACGTTGATCCGGCCAGTCGGCGGCGCGCTCATCGCGGTGGCAGCGCTGGGCGAGGCGAGCCCTGCCGCAGAGGGGCTCGTGGCGCTGCTCGGGGGGACGATTGCGGCCGGCACCCACTTCACCAAGGCGGGCACACGGGCGGTCGCCAACACCAGTCCGGAGCCGTTCTCCAACTGGGCGCTCAGCCTCGCGGAGGATGCGTTCGTCGTGGGGCTCTCGGTCCTGGCGATGACCTATCCCGTTGCGGCTGCGGTGGTCGTGGCCATGGGGGTGGCCGTCATGCTGTGGTTCGCCGCATGGATCGTCCGCGGCGTGCGGCGTCGCTGGCGACGGGAGGGGACGCCGCAGGAGTTGGGAGCCAGGAGCTAGGAGTCAGGAGCGGGAAGCCGAGCTGGAGCTATTTCGCCCCGGTGCTGAATGTCATCGACCATGGCGCGAACGGCTGTCCCCTCCATGGCGGCTATGCCCTCGAGAAGTTCCACCCTGACCGTCTGAAACCGCTCCAGCGGGGTGGCGAACTTGATCTCGAGCGCCCGGTTGCCCTCGCTGGTAGGCGGCCGTCACGGCAGGCGCCGCGCCCGGCGGGGCCGCCGGCGTGGTCGACGATTAGGAGACGCGCACGCGTCCGCGGAACGTCCGTCCGTCCATGTCACGGGAGAATTGCAGGCGGACGCTGGTGCTGGTCGCGACGTCGATCTTCGTCCGCCAGCGGCGCGGTGAAGATCACCGTCGGCGGCGCCTCGATGATGACCGGCGTCGGTGCGGCTCCGCGTCCGAGCTCGCTCGGCGGCCTTGGTCAGCCGCAGCGACTCTCCCTCGATCCAGACGACGCTTTCTCCCGTCGCGTCACGGTGCCAGACACTTCGAGCCATCGGCCCGTGTCGACCTTCGCTCCAGGGTCCAGCTCGAAGCCGTTCCCTCGCGGCCGCACACCGCTGACCCAGATCGCGGCATCCGCCGACTGCAGGACGAAGTCCCAGCGCGATCGGTTGAGCGCCGACGGCGATGTCTCCGAACAGGTTCCGTCCTCGGAATCGCCCCGTGATGGTCACGCCGCGATCGGCAAATCGTGCCGGCGAGAGAGCGATGTCGCGCAGCGTGGGCGTGGTCGACTCGGTTACGGCGACGACGCTGGCGCCGAGCAGGACGAACACCTCGTCGCGCTCCGGCCAGCGGCCGCCGTTCGCCGCCTCGAGCACCGGCCGGAAGTCGTAGTTGGTGAAGCGCGAATCGTCTTCCTGCAGCCGGCCGAGATCCCAGAACTCCCCCCGGATTTCGCCGTCGCCGCGTGACGGGGCCTGGCGCCAGAACACGAACAGCGGGTGCAGCTCGGGGGAGCGGCTGTCGCGGACGCCGGATCGCCGGCGACCAGCGCGCGTCAGCGCGCGATCCTGCACGGTGGCGGCCCGGACGGCGATCTGCCGGCCATGGAAAAACACCGGGTTGGCCAGAACAGCGTCGACGGTCGTGGCGAGCCGGGCGGTCGCCTGGGCGCGCCGTTGCCCGCCAGCAGGCCGCCCAGCAGGCTGGTGACGATCAGCGGTCGCGATGCTACGCAAGCTTCCGTTGACCCATCCTGGACAACACGACGCCCAGGGCGAAGAACAGCAGGCCGCCCGCGACGAGGCCGCCCGTGCCGTCGTGAATAGAGGGGAGCAGGCCTGCGGCCTCCTCCGCGTCGTGCACGATGCCGTTGCCGAACAGGATGGCGTACAGGATGCCGGCCAGCGATCCTCCGGCGATCAGCCCCGAGCTGAAGAGCGTTCCCGACCCGACCTCCGACTCCTCGACGATGCCGGTCTTCTTCTCGACGTAGGCGCGGACCAGGCCGCCGGCGAAAATCGGCGCGGTGGTGGCGATCGGCAGGTACGATCCGACGGCGAACGACAGCGAGTGGATGCCGCAGAGCTCCAGCGTCACGGCAATGAAAACGCCGACGAGGACCAGACCCCACGGAAGATTCTGGCTGAGCAGCCCCTTGATGATCGTGCTCATCAAGGTCGCCTGCGGCGCCGGCAGGGCGTCGGACCCGATGACCATCACCTGGTGCAGGTAGAGCGTCGTGTAGCCGATGATCAGCGCCGACACGATCACCCCGATGACGAGGCCGTACTGCTGGTAGAGCGGCGTCGCGCCGACGATGTAGCCGGTCTTGAGGTCCTGCGAGGTCGCGCCGGCGTTGGCGGCGGCAATGCAGACCACCGCGCCGACGCACAGCGCGACCGGGGATACCAGTCGCCCGTCCAGCCGAGCGCCACGAAGATCGTGCAGGTCAGGATCAGGGTCGCGATGGTCATGCCCGAGACGGGGTTGGAGGAAGAGCCAATCAGGCCGACGATTCTCGATGAGACCGTCACGAAGAAGAATCCGAAGACGACCACCAGCAGCGAGGCCACCGCGTTCCCCTGCGTCGGCATGCCGGGGGCGATCGACCAGGAACACCGCCAGCAGCGCGGTACCCGACCAGGACGACCGACATCGGCAGGTCGCGCTCGGTGCGCAGCCCGCGATGCGCTGCCGCCCTTCGCCGAGAAGTCCTTCACGCTCTCGCGGAACGACGACACGATCGTCGGGATGGTTCGAGCGAGCGTGATGAGACCGGCCGCGAGGACCGCCCCGGCGCCGGTGTACCGGATGTAGGCGCTCCAGAGCTGCCCGGGCGTCATCTGATCGATCCGCAGGCCGCTCGCCGGCACCGGGGGGAACGGCACCGTGAGGTAGTTGCCCATGATGCTGAGCAGGGGGAGCAGCACGAGCCACGAGAGCACGCCGCCGGCGAACATCACGCCGGCGATTCGCGGCCCGATGACGTAGCCGACGCCCATGTACTCGGGAGAGATGTCGATGTTGAGCGTGGCGTTTGGCAGTATGCCGGTGCGCGCCATCGATCGCCCGATCGTCGTGGGGAAAATCTGGACGATCCAGGACAGGCTCTTCCAGAGTGCGCCGGTCCCCGAGCCCGAGAAAAACCGTCCGCGCCAGCGCACCGCCGCGTTCGCCTGCCACGAGGACGTCCGCGCACGCGGTGCCTTCGGGGTAGGGCAGCGTTCCGTGCTCCTTGACGATGAGGGCCCGGCGCAGCGGCACCATCATCAGCACGCCGAGGATCCCCCCGGCGAAGGCGAGCATCGTGATCTGGAAATACGTGAAGAACGACTGGCCGCGTTCGCCGAAGAAGAGCAGCGCCGGGATCGTGAAGACGACACCCGCGGCCACCGACTCGCCGGCCGATCCGATCGTCTGGACGATGTTGTTCTCGAGGATGGTCGAGCCGCCGAAGCGCTTGAGGACCGAGATGGCCAGGACGGCGATGGGAATGGAGGCACTCACGGTCAGCCCGGCGCGAAGCCCCAGGTAGACCGTGGACGCGCCGAAGATCAGGCCGAAGAACGCACCGAGCAGGACGGCCCTGGGCGTGAACTCCGCCGGGGACTCGGTTGCCGGCACGTAGGGCTGGAACGAGGCCCGTGCAGCAGCCTCCTCGGCCGGCGTTTTGACCCGTGTTTGTGCCATATTGCGGTGATGTTAGCAGATCGGCTGCGGCGGGCCGTCCGGCTCCGGGGCTCTGCTACAATCCGTGGTTTGTGAAGAAGGGGAACAAGGTCGGTCCGCCCCTCCGCGACACCGCCGAGCAGGTTTCCGAGCTGACCACCAATCGCCTGTCCATCTACCTGCGCTGCCTCACCACGCTCGAAGCGGCAGGGGTGCGGAGCATCTCGTCGCAGGCGCTCGCCGAGCAGTTTCACCTGAACGCAGCCCAGATCCGCAAGGATCTCGCGCACTTCGGCGAGTTCGGCGTGCGTGGCGTCGGCTACTACGTCAAGGACCTCCGGAGCCATCTCCGCCAGATTCTCGGGCTGGACCGGCGGGTTCGTGTGGCGATCATGGGTGCCGGAAACCTTGGCCTGGCGCTGGCGGACTACGCGGGATTCCGCACCGAGGGGTTCGAGATTGCCGCGCTGTTCGACACCATGCGTGAGAAGGTGGGGCAGCGGTCGCGGTCGGGCGTGCTCATCCACGACGCTCGGGAGCTCAGGCGCATCGTCCGGCGGGAAGCGATCGGGATTGCGGTGATCGCGGTGCCGGCCGGGTCCGCCCAGGCGGTCGTCAACGCGGTCGTTGCGGCGGGGGTGAAGGCCATCCTCAATTTCTCGCCGGGCGCGCTGAACGTTCCTGCTGACGTGAAGATGAAAGGCGTGGACCTGACGGTGTCTCTGGAGAGCCTGTCGTTCTTTCTTGCGCAGAGCGAGGTTGGATCGTGAAAGCGAGGCGTCCGGGCGCTGCGCGCCCGCGCAGCGGGAAGCGCCCGGCGATCCGCGTCCCGCAGCTGTCGCACGTCGATGCGAGAGGCCGGCTGCGAATGGTGGACGTTTCGGGCAAGCAGGTCACCGCCCGGGAAGCCATCGCGCGCGGACGCATCCGCATGTCCGCCGGCACCCTGCGGCTCGTGCGCGCCGGAACGTTGAAGAAGGGTGATCCCCTGCAGACGGCGCGTCTGGCCGGCATCATGGCCGCCAAACAGACGGCCGCGCTGATCCCGCTCTGTCATCCACTGCCGCTCTCCCACGTCGACGTGCAGCTCAAGCCGCTGGCGAACGGCTACGAGATCGAGGCTGTCGTACCCGGACGACCGCACGGACGGGGGTGGAGATGGAAGCGCTGACGGCTGTCGCCGTGGCGGCGCTCACCGTGTACGACATGGTCAAGGCAGTCGAAAAGGGCATGGTGATCGAGGGCATCCGCCTGGTCGCGAAGCGCGGCGGCAAGAGCGGTGAGTACATCGCCGCCGGCCGTTCCTGAAGGGCAGATCGCCGCCGGCCCGTTCGCGACACGCCCCGGATCTGACACGCTCTTTGCCTTTTGCCGCGCGCCATTTACCATTCCGTGATGGATTCGGACGTTCGCACCATTGCCGACCTGCCATTCCATGTCATGGGGCGGTTCCAGGTTCAGGGTACTGGTGGGGAGCGCCAGGGGCGGGGAGGTCCGGAGCGTCACGGGCAAGGACTTCTTCGAGCAGGTACGCGATCTCTCGTTCGGGTTGACGGCACTCGGGATGAGCCCCGGGAATCGGGTCGCGCTGATGGCGGAGAGCCGGCCCGAGTGGCTGGCCGTCGACCTTGCCGTGCTGGCCGCGGGCGGCATTCCGGTTCCCGTGTACCCGAGCCTGTCCGCGGGGCAGGTGCGCTACATCCTCGCCGACTCCGCTGCCTCCCTTGCGGTCGTGTCCACGAGCCTTCAGCTCGAGAAAATCCAGGAAATCCGCCACGAGCTGCCCGACCTCGGGGTGGTCGTCGTCATGGATGCCGCCGCCGCGGGACAGTCGCCATCGGTCGTGTCGCTCGCCGAGACAGCGGCGCGGGGACACACGCGAATGCAGACCGAGTGGGGAGCGGGCCGGCAGTTCCGCGACACGGCGCGCGCCGTCCGGCCGGAGGCGCTCGCGACGATCATCTACACGTCGGGGACCACCGGCGAGCCGAAGGGGGTCATGCTCACGCACGGCGCGCTCGTGTCCAACCTCCTGGCGGCTGCCCGCGTGCTCGACGTATCCGAGCGCGACGTGGGCCTCTCGTTCCTGCCCCTCAGCCATGCGTTCGAGCGGATGGTGGCCTGGGTCTACCTGCTGTGCGGCGTCCATGTCGTCTTTGCTGAATCGTTCGACACGGTCGGACGGGACATCGGCCTCGTCCGGCCCACCGTGATCACCGGCGTGCCGCGCGTCTACCAGAAGCTGCAGGCCCGGATCATGGAAAAGGGGAGCGGCGGGCCGGCCGGCCGCGCGAGGCTGTTCCAGTGGGCAGTGGGGGCGGGCGTCCGCGCGTCCCGCGCAACGCTCCGCGGGCGCCGGGCCGGCGCACTCGATCGTCTGCAGGCCCGCCTCGCCGATCGCCTGGTGTTCGGGCGCGTCCGCGACGGACTCGGCGGTCGCCTGCGATACCTCGTCTCGGGCAGTGCACCGCTCGCGGCGGACACCGCCGAGTTCTTCTCCGCGATCGGGCTGCCAATCGTGGAAGGGTACGGGCTGACCGAGACCGCGCCCATTCTCTCGGTCAACCCTCCCGGCGCCCAGCGCGTCGGAACCGTCGGCAAGAGCCTGCCCGGCGTCGACCTGCGCATCGCGGAGGACGGCGAGATCCTGGCGCGCGGCCCGAACGTGATGACCGGCTACTACAACAAGCCGGAGGCGACAGCAGACGTCCTCAAGGACGGCTGGTTTCACACCGGCGACGTCGGCACCATCGACGAAGCCGGGTACCTGTCGATCACCGATCGCAAAAAGGACCTGCTGGTGACATCCGGCGGCAAGAAGATCGCGCCGCAGCCGATCGAATCGACCCTGCAGCGCAGCGCGCTGGTGGCCGAGGCGATCGTGCTCGGCGAGGCTCGCAAGTATCGCAGCAGCGCTGCTGGTGCCGAACTTTCCCGAGCTGGAACGACGGCTCCAGTCTCTCGGACGGCCGCCCGGAACGCGTGAGGAGCTCGTCAGGCGCCCGGACGTGCTCGGGCTCTACCAGGAGATCGTCGACGCCCTCAACCGCGAGCTCTCGCCGTACGAGCGCGTCAAGCGGATCGCCCTGCTGCCGGCCGAGTTCACGATCGAGTCGGGGGAGCTTACCCCGACGCTCAAGGTGAAACGGAAAATCGTCGAGCAGAAATGGCGCGCGGAGATAGATCGAATCTACGAGGAGACGCCTGTCCGTCGGGAGTCGCCGGCCGGAAGCCGGGAGCCAGTCGTCAGCCGGAAGTCGTAGGTCAGTCGTCGGTCCTCAGGATCGACCGGCCCGGAAGGCGCGGCCCAAGGCTCAAATCCCCCCCCATCTCGCTGGGCGGTGGCTCGATGTGGATGATCGCGTCGGCAATCTGCGGATAGGTCTGCATCAGCCGTGTCCTTGACGATGTGCGATCGGCGGTGGGCTTCGAAGAGCGATGTGCTCCCGCGGAACCAGACGTGGAGGTCCACGAAGGCGTAGTCGAGCGACCCTCGCGATCGGATCTGATGGCAGCCGACGACGTCCGGCACGCTCATGACCACGCGCCGGATTCCTTCTTCGTCGAGCACCACGTGGTCGGCGAGAATCGGCGACGTCTCGCGCACGATCTCCAAGCCGGTCCGCGCGATGAAGACTGCGACGACCAGGGCCCCGATCGGGTCCAGCAGGTCGTAGCCGAGCCGGACCGCGGCCAGCGAGATCAGCACGGCGCAGGACGTCAGCACGTCGCTGCGTGTGTGCAGCGCGTCGGCCATCAGCAGCTCGCTCCGAAGCGCACGTCCCCGGGCCGACTCGTACCGCACCACCAGCAGGTTGATGCCGAGCGTCACGACCATCACGCCGAAGCTGATCGCGGTCACCTGCGCCGGCGCCCCTCCGGACAGCCGGGACAGCGCCGCCCGCACGACCTCCAGCACGACGAACAGCAGGAAGACGAAGATGCCGGCAGCCGCCAGCGTCTCGTACTTGCGGTGCCCGTAGGGATGGTCGTTGTCGGGTGGTTTGCGGGAGGCGCGGAGCCCCACCAGGCCCATGACGTTCGAGGCGGAGTCCGTGAGGGAGTGGAAGCCGTCGGAGATGATGCTGACAGCCCCGGTCGAGTAGCCCAGGACCAGCTTGGAGCCCGCGACAGCCAGGTTCAACACCAGCACGCGAAGCAGCACAAGGGCCACCTCGCGCTGCCGGCCCCCAGCCGTCAGCACGCTAGACTCGGGCACCACTCAGGCCTCGCTGAACGCTGGCACCCCTCAGGATGCGTGGCATTGCAGGCCGCCCTCGCGGCTAGAACACCCGCGCGTGCGGCAGCGGCCACCAGCGCAGCTGCACCTTGCCGATGATGTACTTCTTCGGCACGAAGCCCCAGTGACGGCTGTCGGAGCTGTTGTTGCGATGGTCGCCCATCACGAAATAGTACCCCTCCGGCACCACCTGCGGACCCCAGTCGTCGTGGCTGCGATACTCGCTCGGCACGAAGGCATCGTCCATCGGCACGTCGTTCCGGAAGACCCGGCCGTCGACGACCCGGACCTGGTCGCTTTCTTCCGCGATGACGCGCTTCACGAACGACTTTTCCGGGTTGAGCGGGTAGTAGAGCATCACGATGTCGCCGATGTGCGGTTCGCCGATCCGATACGCCAGCTTGTTCACGATCAGCCGGTCCTGGTCGGCAAGGGTGGGCGCCATGCTCAGACCCTCGACACGGGCGACCTGGAAACCGAACGTGACGATCAGGGTCGCGTACACAGCGGCCGAGGCCAGCGTCTTGAACCAGGCAACGACCTCTTCCACGACACGTCCGACCCCGAGGGAAGACGGGGCGTCGTGCTGGGAACGAAGCTCGGCCGGGACAGCCGGCAGCGACCCGCCCGATCGCCGGGAGCGGTTCCGCGCCAACCATCGGCTCCGGCACCGGCAGCAGCTCAGCGGGCGCATGGCCATAATCCGGGGCGGCATACGTGTGCTCCGGCGTCACATAGCGGTGGTCCGGAGCCGGATAATCGCTTTCCGGCCGAGGCGACTGTGGCGGCGCGTAGGTGTCGTAATTCGTGTCGCTCATAGGTCAGAGCCTCAGGTACTCGCGGAGCCGCTTGGTCTGCGATCGGCTCACCGGGATCTCGGTGCCCTTGCCATCCCGCATCCTCAGCAGGAAATTGCGGCTGAACCAGGGCACGATCTCCTTTATTTTGTTGATGTTCACCAGGTGCGACCGGTGCACGCGCCAGAACACGGCCGGGTCGAGATGCGCCTGCAGTTCATCCAGTGTCCGATAGTTGGACGTTCCTGACAAGCTGTTCGTTTCGACCGTGATCACGTCGTCTTCGACCGAGGCGTGCACGACCTCCTCCGACTGCACCAAAAGGAAGCGGTCGCCGACCTTGAGCGCGAGCTGCTCCCGGCGGCCCTGGCGCTCGCCCATGCAGCTGCAGGACACGCTCCAGCTCCCCGCCCGGCGCGTTGCGCCCCGACCGGCCGCTCGGTGTGGATCCGCCGGCGCACGCGGTCGACCGTCGTGCCGAGACGGCCGGGTTCCACCGGCTTCAGCAGGTAGTCGACGGCGTTCACCTCGAACGCCTCGATCGCGTACTGGTCGTACGCGGTCACGAAGACGATCTGCGCCTCGCGCCGCGCTCCGGAGCAGCCGTCGCGCGACCTCGAACCCTGTCAGCCCCGGCATCTGGACGTCGAGCATCACCAGGTCCGGGCCCTCCTCCTCGATCACCCGCAGCGCCTCGATCCCGTTCGACGGCCTGCGCGACGACCTCCACCCCGCCGATCTGCCCGAGCAGGAAGCACAGTTCCTCGCGCGCCAGCTGCTCGTCGTCCACGACGACCGTGCGGACCGGGTCGTGACCCTCCATTGTCAGGCGGGGATCTCGCGCCGGAACGGCGAGCTCCGGAATCACGATCCGGGCGCACGTGCCTTCGCCCGGGCACGCTGTCGAGCTGGAGCTGGTAGTTGGCGCCGTAGATGACCTTCAGCCGCTCGTTGACGTTCCGCAGGCCGATGCCCGAGCCCGTTTTGACCCGGTCCGCCTCGGCCGGCTTGACCCCCACCCCGTCGTCGATCACGTCGATGATGGCGTGGCCGTTCTGCAGCACGCTGCGGATGGTGATCCGGCCTTCGCCGACCTTCGGCGCCAGGCCGTGCTTGATCGAGTTCTCGACCAGCGGCTGCAGCAGCATGCTCGGAATGACGATGTCCAGGGTGTCGGCGGCGATCGCCTTCTCGATGCGCAGCTTCGAGCCGAAGCGGACGGCTTCGATGTCCAGGTATTCGTCGATCGCCTCGAGCTCCTGGCGGAGCGTCACGAAGTGCTCCTGGCTGCGCAGCAGCCGCCTGAGCAGGCCGGAGAGCTTGACGATCAGCATGCGCGCCGTTTCCGGCTGCGAGCGGATCAGCGACGAGATCGACGTCAGCGTGTTGAACAGGAAGTGCGGGTTGATCTGGCTGGCGAGCGCCTCGACCCGCGCCGCCATCAGCAGCTTCTCCTGCTCCTGCAGCCGGTGCTCGATCCGGGCGCTGTTCCAGATCTTGATCGGGATCGCCACGCACAGCACCGTGGTCAGGATGACCAGGCCGTACAGCCACGGGTCCGCGGCGGCTGCGAGGTAGAAGAGCCGCGTCTGATCGACATGGTTGAAGCGGGCGCCGAGGAACTGCCGCAGGATCTCGAGCGCGATCGGCGCCGCCAGCAGGATCACCACCCACTCGATCTGGAACCGGCTCACCAGCCGCCACACCTTGCGGTGCAGGTCGGTGAAGAACAGCGGCGAGAAGTGCCAGATCGCTTCCTTCGGGCAGATCTCGCGCAGGCCGCCGCCGGCGAAGCCGCACCCGACCGCGAACGGGAAGCGCAATCCATTCGCCGGCGACGGTCGCCGGCATGCCGACCATCGACGCCGACGATGGCGCCGGCGTAGGGGCCGGCGAGCAGGCCGGCGAGGAACGACGCCGGCCAGCGTCAGGTCCGCCGCCTTGTAGTCCAGCAGCAGGCGCGCGACGACGCCCGGCGGTCAGCGGGAAGCCGAGGCTGGCGGCGAAGATCAGCCGCTCGGGCCAGTCGCGCTTCTCGGTCAGGAGAATTCGCCGGAACCAGGGAAACCGCACCAGCATCGTCGCCAGCACGGCGACCACGGCGAGCTTGACCATCAGCGTCGTGAGCAGATACTGGTCGGCCGACAGCAGCTTGGTTTCGTGCGGCATGAGGGGCGCTGAGGGTGCGGAACCCGTAAGTATAGCATTTGGCGTAGGTTGGCCGCGCCGGCCGAGCCGCGCAGACCACCGGGCGGGTGCCGAGGCTTTGATATGATGTCCAGATGATTCGTCCGTTCATCATCGGCTTTGCCACGACGCTCAAGCACATCTTCAAGAAACCGATCACCGTCAACTACCCCGAGCAGAAGGTGCCGGTCTTCCCGAAGTACCGCGGGCAAGCAGGTGCTGATGCGCGACGAGAACGGGCTCGGAGAAGTGCGTGGCCTGCGGCTTGTGCGCGGTGGCCTGTCCGGCCGACGCGATCTACCTCGAAGCCGCCGAGAACGACGGCTCGGTGCAGGCCGGGCCCGCGCTACGCCAAGAGTCTACCAGATCCACAAGACGCGCTGCATCTTCTGCGGATACTGCGAGGAGGCCTGCCCGGTGTCGGCGATCTTCATGGGCAAGGACTACGAGCTCGCCGTCTACAGCAACAAGGACTTCATCTGGGACAAGGCCGACCTGCTGGTGCCCGGCGGCAACGTCGAAGTCCTGATCGGGCGGCCGGCGCCTCGACGCGTGGCGGCCATCGTGGACGCTCCAGTTCGGCGCGCTCGGCGACGTTCACGGCGATTTCGCAAGCGTCCGCCGCATCCAGGCGCGGCATCCGGAGGTCGGCTCCTGGCTGTGCGTCGGCGACGTCGCCGACGACGGCCGGCCTGCTACGAGCCGTTCGCCGCGCCGGTGCATTTCATCAAGGGCAACAACGAGGGGTTCGACGCGATCGACGAGCGGGCGCTGCCGTCGAACGTGCACTTCCTCCAGAACGGGCGGCTCGCGCGTGATCGGTGGGTTGCGGGTGGCCGGGCTGGGCGGCACGTTCGCGCCGACCTGGTACGACACGCCCGCCGCGGCCTGCCGCACCCGCGCAAGGAGCACGGCGCGCGCCACCGCGCAGGCCGACCGGCGGCGGCACTTCGTGCGGGAGGAAGTCGTCGCATGCCAGGCGCTGCGGGGCGTGGATGTCTTCATGACGCACGAGGCGCCGCGGCCGTACATCGTCGCGCGTGGCAGCGGCGCGCGGCGAACGACGCCGGCAAGACGCCGGTCAACGAGGTGCTCGCCGCGATGAAGCCGCGGCTGCACCTGTTCGGGCACCATCACCGCTTCAGCGAGCAGGAGCGCGCAGGGCGTGCGCGTCGGTCGGGCTGGACCTGGTGTCGCACTCGTACCTGCTCGATCGATGCCGAGACACGCTGACATATCGAGCCGTCCAGTCACGGCGAGCCGTCCGATGATGCAGGCCGAGCGTTCAGGTCGGCGCAGCCTGACGCGCTCGATTGACACCATGCCTAAGCCGCCATTCCTCGAAGAGCTCGAACGCCGTGTGCTCGTCTGCGACGGCGCAATGGGGACGATGCTGTACTCGCGCGGCGTGTTCCTCAATCGCTCGTTCGACGAGTTGAACCTGACGCAGCCCGACCTGGTCGCCGAGCGTGCACCAGGCCTACGTCCGCGCCGGCGCCGACGTGATCGAGACCAACACCTTCGGCGCCAACCGCATCAAGCTCGTCGACGTTCGGGCTGGCCGACCACACGGCGGAGATCAACACCGAGGGGGCGCGGCTTCGCGCAGCCACGCGGCGCGCGATCAGGCCTACGTGGCCGGCGCGATCGGGCCGCTCGGCGATCCGGATCGAGCCGTGGGGCAAGACCGGCGTCGACGAGGCGCAGTCCTACTTCGCCGAGCAGGCGGCGGCGCTGCTCGAGGGCGGTGTCGACCTGTTCGTCCTCGAGACTTTCCGCGACCTGAACGAGATCGGCGCGGCGATCCGCGCCGTGCGCAGCCTGTGCGCGCTGCCGATCGTGGCGCAGGTCACGACCGAGGAGGACGGCAACACGCTCGACGGCGCGGCGCCAGAGCTGCTTCGTCCCGCAGCTCGAGCAGCTGGGCGCGGATGTGGTCGGCCTCAACTGCAGCGTCGGCCCGGCAGCGATGCTCGAGACCATCGAGCGGATGGCCCGGGTGGCGACCAGGCGGCTCTCGGCGCAGCCGAACGCCGGCCGGCCGCGCGAGGTCGAAGGCCGCAACATCTATCTGTGCTCCCCGGAATACATGGCGTCGTACGCGCGCCGCTTCGTCAACAACGGCGTCCGGCTGGTCGGCGGCTGCTGCGGGACGACGCCCGATCACATCCGGCAGATCCGGGTCGGCGGTGCGGCGCGGCTCCGCCGCGTGCGCGGCCGTGTCCGACGGCGCCGGCAGCGAGGCGGCGCGCGTGGCGCCGCGGCCCCGCGGCGCCTGGTCGCGCGCCGGCCGAGAAGTCGCGCATGGCGCACGCGCTGGCGCGCGGCGCGTTCGTGGTCAGCCTCGAGCTGCTGCCGCCGCGCGGCCACCAAGCCGACACGCTGATCGAGCGGCGCGTCAGCTGCGGATCCGCGGCATCGATCTGGTCAACATCCCCGACGGCCCGCGGGCCAGCGGGCGCATGAGCGCGCTGGCGACCGCGCGTGCTGATCCAGCAGGCCGGCATCGAGACCATCCTCCATTACGCCTGCCGCGACCGGAACCTGCTCGGGATGCAGTCGGATCTGCTCGGGGCGCAGTCGATGGGGATCCGCAACCTGCTGATCGTGACCGGCGATCCGCCGGCGATCGGCGATTACCCGGATGCCACCGGGGTCTTCGACGTCGACTCCATCGGCCTCACCAACGTGGTCGCGCAGCTCAACCGCGGGCTCGACATCGGCGGCCAGCCGATTGGCCAGCCGACCGCCTTCCACATCGGCGTCGCGGCCAACCCGGGCGCGCTCAACCTCGACGGAAGAGGTGCGCCGCTTCCGCTACAAGGTCGAGGCGGGCGCCGAGTTCGCCGTCACCCAGCCGGTGTTCGAGGTGGCAGACGCTGGGGCGGTTCCTGGAGCGCACGGCGGACGTCCGGATTCCGCTTCTGGCCGGCATCATGCCGCTCGGCAGCCTGCGCCAGGCCGAGTTCATGGCCAACGAGGTGCCCGGCGTGAACGTGCCGGAGCGCGTGCTCGACCGGATGCGGCAGGCGGATGCCGCGGGCCGGCCGCCGCCGAGGGCGTGGCCATCGCGCGGGAGATTGTCGCCGGCATCCGGGCGCTGGTCCAGGGGATCCAGATCACGACGGCCGCCGGGGCCATCGACGCGGCCATCGACGTGATGAGACCGGTGGAAGCGTGACCGGAGTTGGCCTGCACGCGCGCTTGCCCCGCGCCGGGACACGGGATATAGTCGCTCGGCTGGACCTGGTCAGTTATCCACCGGGATGCCGCTCGGACCGCAGCGGGCTACGCGCGGGCATCCGGCTTGCAAAGCGGCGTCCTGGCGCTGGCTGTAACCGGAGACAATACCTGATGGCCTTATTCGAGCGCAAAGCCGAACGGGAAGAGGAGCTGGTCGCCGGCACGGACGCCGCCACGCAGCGCCTTTCGGCCACCGCAGTGGAGAACGATTTCGTCGAAGGCGGTCTACGACAAGCTCGCCAAGGTCTACGACCTGTTCTTCGGGCCGACGCTCCATCCCGGGCCGGCTGAAGGCCATCCAGCGGATGAACATCCAGGCCGACGAGCGCGTGCTCGAAGTGGGCGTGGGCACCGGCATCAACCTGTCGCTCTACCCGCGCGACTGCGCCATCACCGGCATCGACTTCTCCTGCTCGATGCTCGAGAAGGCGCGCGAGCGGACGGCGCGCAAGGAGCTGCAGAACATCCGGCTGCTCCAGATGGATGCCGCCGACCTCAAGTTCGCCGACAACGCCTTCGACATCGTCTACGCGCCGTATCTGATCAGCGTCGTGCCCGACCCGCTGAAGGTCGCCCGCGAGATGCGGCGGGTCTGCCGGCCGGGCGGGCGCATCATCTTCCTGAACCACTTCCTCAGCCCCAACCCGCTGCTGTCGCGGACCGAGCGGCTGATCTCTCCCGTTCACCATCCACATCGGGTTCAAGGCGGATCTCGACCTGCCGGCGTTCCTCGCGCAAGCCGACCTGCAGCCGGTGTCGATCGAGAAGGTGAACATCCCGCGCATCTGGTCGCTCGTCACGTGCGTCAAGGACTGAGCCGGCCCTTCTGGCTGGCTCTGGTCATCGGCGCGTTCTGCCTTCCGCTCTTCATCGGCCTCGGCCGCACGGACGTCGAGAACGACGAGGCGATCTACTCGTTCGCCGTCGACGGCATCGTCGCCACCGGCGACTGGCTCAACCCGCGCTCCAGCCCGCACGACGACGTCGTCTTCCTCGAAAAACCTCCGCTCAAGTTCTGGATCGTCGCCGCGCCGATCGGCCTCGGGCTGCTGCCGCACAACGAGTTCGGGCTGCGCGTCCTGGGACGCGCTGTTCGGCGCGATCGCGCTTCCTGTACGTGTTCGCGATCGGACGCCGGCTGTCGGGCCGGCTGTGCGGGGTCATCGCCGTCATGGTGCTGTTCGTCCACGGCCCGCTGCTGTTCGAGCACGGCGCTGCGCGGCAACAACATGGAGGCGCCGCTGTTCCTGTGCTACTGCGGCGGGATGTATCACTTCCTGGCGTGGGGCAGCCGCGACGAGGCCCGCGCGGCGCCGGCGGCACATCGCTCGCCGTCGCGCTGTATTTCTTCCTCGGGCTTCATGACCAAGTTCGTGGCGGCGCTTTTCCTGCCCGTTGTCGTGCTCGGTGCCGCGGCGCTGCTCGTCGACGCAGCCGCCGGCGCTTGGCCGAGGATCTCCGGTCGTGGGTCGGCGGCAGCCGGCGCTGTTGCTCGCGCTCGCCGCTGCCCTGGTTCGTCTATCAGCACGCTGCGCCACGGCGCGGTCTTGTGGAGCATCATGTTCGGCACGCACGTCTGCCGCGCTTCACGTCCTCGCTCGACCTGTCCCATCTGCACCCCTGGTACTACTACTGACTGACGATCTGGCGGGACCTGCTGCACATGGGACGCGTGGCTGGCGCTGGTGGTCGGCGTCGCGCTGGCCGTCGTTTCGACGGTGCGCGGAGCGGCGGCTCGAACAGGTGACGGTGCTCGCGTGGCTGACCGTGCCGCTCGCGCTGATGTCCATCGGCACGTCGAAGCTGCCGCACTACGCGTATCCCGTTCCTGCCGCCGTTCGCGCTCGCGCATCGGCTTCGGGCCCGGCTGGCTGGTGGCACGGCGCGGCGCTACGTGGATACGCGCGATGGCAGCGGTGGATCGGACCGTGGCGGGCGGCCCGCCCCGCGTGATCGCGCATCAAGCGAGTGCTGCTGGCGCTGTCGGCGGCGGCCGCTGATCGTTGCGACCCTCACGCTGGTAACCGGCGGCGTGAACTGGCGCATCGGAGGCGTGCAGGTCCTGCGAAATTCCCATGTCGGGCGGCCGCTGATCGTGGCGCTCGTGCTCGCGGCGCTCGCCGGCCGCGGCGCGCCGGCCGCGCGCATGCATCTTGCCGGCCGCGGTGCTGCTGCTCGTGCTGCCGATCAACGCCTACGAGGACATGCTGAAGCGCCTGACGCGTCGAGGACGCATCCGCTGCGCTCAGTGCGCGACTGCTTGATGGCGCGTGCGCGCCGCCGAAAGCGCCGCCGGCAGCGACGCCGCCGGGCGTCTACGCGATCGGCGAGCAGCGCTGGTTCCTGCACTCGCTACTTCTACTACCTGCACCACTCGGCGGCTGGGAGCGCAGCCGAAGCCATGACGCCGCGGCGCCTGACGATCGCGCTGTTCGAGCCGGGCCGTCAGCGGCCGGTGCTGATCGGCGACGCCGACTACCGCGCGTTCAAGGCGGATCACGCGGAGGCGCTGAGCTCGGTGCCGCTGCTGCCGCTGCGCGAAGTGCTGCTCCTGATGCCGGGCCCTTACGCGGCCTGCGGTCCGACGCCGGCGGCACCGCGGCAGCCGGCGCTGATGCCGATTGCATGGCGCCAGCCTTCAGCCTGTCGATCGTCGTGCCCGCCTTCAACGAGGAGTCGCCGCCTCGGCGGCGTCGCTGACCGAGCTGCCGCGAGTACCTGGGCGCGACAGCCCTGGAACTGGGAGGTCCGCGTGGTGGACGACGGATCCGCCGACGGAACGTGCGCCGTGGCCGAGCAGCACGCCGGCGGAGGACGCGCGGATCGTGCTGCAGCGCGAGCCGCATCGAGGCAAGGGCGGCGCGGTGAAGGCGGGCCTGCTCGCCGCCCGCGCGGACTACCGCTTCATCTGCGACGCCGATCTGTCGATGCCGGTCTGGCGAGCTGCCGCGATTCCTGCCGCCGGTGCTGACCGGCTTCGACGTCGCCATCGGCAGCCGGGAGGGGCACGGGGCGCGCCGCATCGGCGAGCCGATGGTCCGGCACCTGGCCGGGCGGGTCTTCAACTTCGGCGTGCAGCGGCTGATGGTGCCCGGCATCAACGACACCCAGTGCGGCTTCAAGATGTTCACGGCGGCGGCGGTCGAGGCCGATCTTTCCGCTCGTGCGGGTCGACGGCTGGGCGTTCGACATCGAGGTGCTGTACGTCGCGCGCGCGCGCGGGCTGCGGATCGTCGAGGTGCCGATCGAGTGGCACTACCGCCGCGATTCGCGGCTCAGCCTGCTGCGGGATGGTGCGGGCATGCTGGCCGACCTGCTCGCGATCCGCGCACGGGCGCGGCGAGGGGCCTATGCCCCACGCACCTCATGAACTTTGCACCGATGAACCATGAACCCATGAACCGCATGAACCGCATGATCCGTCCCCGGCCGCGCCGCGGGCACGGAGTAGAATCAGCCGGGTCCAGGCCGTTGGTTGCTTATCGTTCGACATCCGTCTTGAAGGACGCCTGAGCCGGTGGCTCGATCCCGGCTGGTTTCGGTCCTCGATTGGCTCGTGCTGGCGCTGACTGTCGGGGCGCTCGTCATCGACATCACGGGCGGCTTCCACACCGAGCTGGCAGGAGTCCGGATCTCCGCCCGCCGCACCGATCGGCCCCTGCTCGCCGCCCTGGCGCTCGTGGCCATCAGAGTCTGGATAGGACACGGTATCAGCCCGCTGGGTGGCCGGCTCGCCCGTTTCCGCCCCGTTCGCGATCGCCTGTTCCAACCTGCCGGAGATACCCGTCCGGCAGGCGCTGGCGCACACGGCGGCCGCTGGCGCGGCTCGATCGCGATGCTGGGCTTCCTCGCCGTCGGTGCGGTGCTGCTGCGCACGCAGCTGGCGCACATGGACTCGGTGCCTGACCTGGGCGATCCGCTGTTCTCGATGTGGCGAATCGGGCTGGGTGTTCCATCAGCTGCAAGGCGACCCGCGGCCGTTCTTCGACGGCAACATCTTCCACCCGGAGCGCCTGACCCTCACCTATTCGGACTCCATGCTGCTTCCCGCGGTGAGCGGGGCGCCCCTGCTGGCGGCGGGCCTCCATCCTGTCGTCGCGTACAACATGCTGCTGCTCTCGAGCTTCGCGCTGTCGGCGATGACGACCTATCTGCTGATCGTGCGTGTGACCGGGTCGGCTCGAGCAGCGTTCATCGGCGGCCTGCTCTACGGGTTCTACCCGTATCGGTTCGAACATTACAGTCACCTCGAGCTGCAGATGACGTACTGGATGCCCCTCGGCCTGCTCGCCCTGCATCGTTTCAGCGAGACGCTCGACGTGAAGCATGGCGTCGCGCTGGCGTTGTGCGGCGTGGCGCAGCTGTACTCATCCATGTACTACGGTGTGTTCTTCCCCTTGTATGCCGCCGCGATCCTGGGCACGCTGTTCCTGGTGTCGCGCCCGGCGTGGCGTCGGCTGCCCGTTCCGGTTGCAGCGGCCCTGGTGCTCGCGGCGACGCTCGCCGCGCCGCTCGCCCGGCCGTACCTCGCGGCGCAGCCGGTCAAAGGCGATCGCACGGCCGCCACCGTCACGCTCTACAGCGCGACGCCGTCGGACTACCTCCGGGCGCACCCCCGGAGCGTGATGTACGGAGGACGGCTGCTGCCCGACGAGTACCCGGAACGCGCCCTCTTTCCCGGCGTCGCAGCGCTCGTGCTGCCGATGGTGGGGCTCGTGCCGCCGCTCGGACCGACGCGCCTGGCCTATCTGGCCGGACTCCTGTTCACGTTCGACCTGTCGAGGGGCCTGAACGGGCTCAGCTACGGTACTCTCTACAACTGGTTCCTCCCGATTCGCGGTATGCGTGTCCCTGCGCGGGTCAGCGCGATCCTCGCCATCAGCCTCGCCGTCCTTGGCGCCTTCGGCGCGCGGCGGTTGTTGAGCCGATGTCGCACGGCGCGCGGCCGGACAGCCGCGTTTGTGGCGCTGGTGATGCTCGTATCCATCGACCTCCACCCCGACCTGAAACTGGAGCGCGTCTGGCCCGCGCCCCCGTCCATCTACGACGCCATCAAGGGGGATGCCGGCGCCGTCCTCGCGGAGTTCCCGTTCAGCACCACAGTGCCCGGGGTGATCGACAACCTTCAGGTACATGTACTTCTCCCTCTGGCACTGGCGGCCGATGGTGAACGGCTACAGCGGCTTCTTTCCGGCGGACTACGCGCAACTGACCGACGAGATGGCGGCTTTTCCAGGCCCCGACTCGCTCGCTGTTCTGAGATCGCGCGGCGTTACGCACGTCAGCGTGAACTGCGCCTTCGTCGTGGATGGTTGCCAGCAGTTGCTCGACACGCTGGACGTGCGGCCCGAGTTCCGCAGCGTCGCGTCCGAGCGGTGGAACGGCAGCATGGTCCGGCTGTACACGCTCAGACAATAAGAGCACCTCGCGGCCTGCCGGCGGCAGCAGGACGGTGGAGATCGTCCGCCCGAACGCCCCCTCAGTCTTCCAGCGTCCTGCGAACGCGGCGCCTACAGACGATCCAGGATCATCCGCGCGACTACCTCCGCGCCGTTGGTCGGCGGGCACTCCGCGGGAGGCGGCGCTGTCAGCACGGCGTCGAGCGCGTCGGCCCATCGTCCGGCGAAGCAGATCGGCATGATCGATGAACCCGCAGCGCAGGAAGCGGGGCATCTCGCGGACGAGGACCTCGTACTCGGCGAAGCGGCCGCGCGACGTGTAGAGGATCGCCGTGCCGTTGGCCACGCACTCGGAGATGATCCCGTAGCCCGGCTTGGTGATGACGACGTCCACCGCCGCCACCAGATCTTCGTAGCGCAGGCCCGCGCTCGTAGACGTCCGGCTCGTACAGCAGCCACCACGCCCTCGGGCAGCGGCCCTTCGAGCTGCCGTCGTGGGTCACCAGCACGACCGTAGCGGCCGGGCAATCGAGGCGCGGCAGGTCGGCACCTTGACGCCGTAGCCGCCGAACGAACCAGCAGCGCGACCCGCGCGGCAGCCGGCAGCCCGCACGGCCTCGCGGACCGCGGCGCGCGGGTGCCGCGCGTGCCGCGCAACGAACGGCACGTCGCGCAGGACGGCGCATGGTGTCGAACCCGCCGTGCATCGGCAGCCGCCAGCCCGCCGCGCGCGAGGGCGTATGCCTCGCGCAGCGTATCGATCGAGCGCGGGCGCCTGCGGCAAGCTCGGACGTGTAGTCGCGTCGTAGATCCAGTCCCACGTGAAGTTCGAGATCACGACCGACGGGATCGCCGGCGGCCGCCGCCGCCGCGCAGGCGAGCGGCGGCGCATCGGTTACCACCAGCGCGACGTCGTGCTCGCGCAGCAGCATGTCCGCTTCGCGCCAGCGCGCGCTCGCGCAGCGTCGCGTGGAAGAGCCGCGGCGCGCCTGATGGTCGCGGTGGCGTCGAGATGCAGGCTGTCGAGCTGAACGACACCGGTGTCGCACTCGCCGGGCAGCAGGCGCGCCGGCACGCGCAGCGTGCGGTCGAACAGCCATCGGCGGCGCCGACGTGCGGACCAGGATCGGGTCGCCGGGCTCGGCCGCGCCGAGCGCGTTGATGATCTCGATCTGCCGCGAGGCGTGGCCGAAGCCGTGCCCGGAGATGTAGAAGCAGACTGCTCGCCACCGGTGCGTTCAGGCGCGGGCGCGGGCAGCGCGGCGCTGAGCACGTCCTCGAGCGTGCGCGCCGGCACGATGTCATCTCGCTGCGGACGTCGGCCGGGCAGCTCCGCGAGATCCGGCTCGTTCATCTGCGGCAGGATGAACGTCCGGATGCCGTGCCGGCGGGCCGCCAGCGCCTTCTCGCGGATGCCACCGACCGGCAGGACCAGCCCGGAGAGCGTGATCTCTCCGGTCATGGCCACTTCGGAGTGCACCGGCACGCCGCGTGCCGCCGAGACGATGGCGGTCGCCATGGTGACGCCGGCCGACGGTCCGTCCTTGGGTATGGCGCCGGCCGGCACGTGGATGTGCAGGTCCTGCTTGCTGAGGAACTCCTGCGGGATGCCGAGCGAGCCGGCGTTCTGGCGGATGTGCGACAGCGCGGCGCGCGCCGACTCCTGCATCACGGCGCCGAGCTGGCCGGTCAGCGTGATCTGCCCGCTGCCGCCCGGCAGCAGCGCCGCTTCGATGAAGAGCACGTCGCCGCCGGCTCTCGGTCCATGCGACGCCGGTCGCGACGCCGGGCCGCGACGTCCGGAACTCCGCTCTCCGACCGGATCCGCGGCCGGCCCAGGTATTCCGGCAGGTCCGAGGCGTCGACCCGCGCGCGTCCAGCGGCTCGGCCGCGACGCGCGCCGCGACCTTGCGCGCGATCGTGCCGATCTGGCGCTCCAGGTTGCGCACGCCCGCCTCGCGCGTGTACTCGTGGACCACACGTCGGAGCGCCGCGTCGGTGATTTCGAGCTGATCCGGCCGGAGACCGTGCTCGTCGAGCTGCCGCGGCACGAGATACATCCGCGCGATATGGACCTTCTCCTCCTCGGTGTAGCCGCTCAGCGTGATGATCTCCATCCGGTCGAGCAGCGCCGGGTGGATCGTGCCGAGCTGGTTCGCTGTCGCGATGAACAGCACCCGCGACAGGTCCAGCGTGATCTCGATGTAGTGATCGCGAAACGCGTGGTTCTGCGCCGGGTCCAGCACTTCGAGCAGCGCGGCGGCCGGGTCGCCCTGCGACGCCGACCGAGATCTTGTCGATTTCGTCGAGCATCAGCACCGGATTCGACACCCCGGCGGTCTTCAGCGCCTGCACGATACGGCCGGGCATCGACGCGATGTAGGTGCGGCGATGGCCGCGAATCTCCGCCTCGTCCCTGACGCCGCCGAGCGAGATCCGCACGAACTTGCGGTTCATCGAGCGCGCAATCGACTGGCCCAGCGATGTCTTGCCGACGCCCGGCGGCCCGACGAAGCAGAGGATCGGCCCCTTCATCGTGCGCCGTTCGTCGTCGCGGGCGGCGTGATCGTGCGCCGTTGCGGTGCCCGACGCCGGTCCGTCGGACGGGGACGCGTTCGACGGACGCCTCCGCGCTGCGGCGCTGGCGCAGCTTCTGCACCGCGAGGTACTCGACGATGCGCTCCTTGACCTTGTCGAGGTCGTAGTGATCCTCGTCGAGCACGCGCCGCGCTTCGACCGGATCGAGCCGGTCTTCGCCGCGCTTGTCCCAGGGGACGTCGAGCAGCCAGTCCAGGTAGGTGCGGATCATCTGGTATTCGGGCGAGGCCGGAGTCATCCGCTCGAGGCGATCGACTTCGCGCAGCGCGACCAGCTCGATGCGCTCCGGCAGGTGTGCCTCGGCGACCCGCGCCCGCAGCTCCTGGCTCTCGCCCTCCCCTTCGCCGAGCTCGGTCTGGATGGCCTTCATCTGCTGGCGCAGCAGGTACTGCCGCTGCGCGTCGGTCATCTCCTTCTCGGCGCGCGACTCGATCTTGCCCTTGAGCTCGAGCACTTCGATCTCGCGCGACAGCGCCACCGCCACCGCCGTCAGCTTCACGAGCGAGGCTGTCCTCTTCGAGCAGCTTCTGCTTGTCGTCCGGCCTTCATGTCGAGCAGGCTGGCGAGCAGGTAGGCGAGGCGCAGCGGATCGTCCAGGCTCGCGACGAGCGCCTTGATGTCGGGCGACAGCCCGGTCGCGAGCGAAAGCGCGCGATCGACCAGCTCCTGGAGCCGGCGGACGTGCGCGTCGATCTCAATCGATCGCTCGGACGACTCCGGCATCGGCGTGAGCCGCGCCTGCAGCACGCCGCCGTCGCTGGTCAGTTCCTCGGCCTGCGCCCGGCCGATGCCCTCGACCAGCACCCGCATGCCGTTCGGCGCCTTGGCCATCTGCCGGACGATCGCGACGGTGCCGACGCGATGAAGATCGTCGGGCGCCGGGTCGTCGGTCTCGCTGGTGCTGCAGCAGCAGCAGGACCATGCGATCGCCGGCGAGCGCCCGGTTGATCGCTTCGACCGACATCGGCCGGCTGACGCCGAGCGGAGCGACCGTCAGCGGCAGCACGACCGCGCCGCGAATCGGGACGACCGGCAAGTCGGGTGGAAGCTGCGGAGTCTGTGGCGTGTCAGGCATCGTGGATGCAGTGGGGCAGGCGCGTTGCCAAAGGTTGCCCGCCGTCGATCCGGCGAATCGACGTCGCAGTGATCCGTCTCCCGCCCTTGCAGTGTAGCCCAATGCGAAGGCCCGGACAGGGATCAGGCATCCGGGGTTCGCTGTCGGGGTGGCTGTTTGTGGGCGCGGGCTTCAGCCCGCGCCGAGTCGGGCGGGGCTGAAGCCCCACCCCCACAGACGAGGGAGCCCACTGTTCCGAGATCCGGGATCTGTGGTCTGTGGTCCGGGATCCGCCGAAGCCGCGCTGACTGCCCGGGGCTGAAGCCCGGGCCCACATGGTCGCGATCGCTGTGGGGCGCGCCTTCAGGCCGCGCCGACTCCAAAGCCCAAAGCCGAAAGCCCCGGATCCCGGATCCCGATTCAATATACCCCCGGCACCATGCGCCACCGGACCCGCCGGCGATATGTCTCGTAGTCCGGGCCGAACGTCCGGACCAGGCTGCGCTCCTCCCAGGGGATGGCCAGCGCCAGGTAGGCGGTGCTGACGATGCGCGAAGGTGGCGCGCGTCGCGGTCATGTCGGGGGAGCCGCACACCATCAGCGCCCACGCGAAGTAGAGCGGATGCCGCACGAAGCCGTAGAGCCCGCCCGTCTCGAGCGCGACGGGCGCGCGGCTCGTGTCGTCCGTGCGCGCTGCACCTGCCGCACGCCGGCCAGGTCGAGCACGTCGAGCGCGGCCGAGCTGCGCATCGTCAGGGCCAGCGCCGATCGCTCTGAACGCCCGTAACCGAGAGGCGCCACGGACCATGGAGCGACGTAGAGCGTGCCCGGCACCGGCTCCCAGAGCGGCGCACACCACGATGAACAGCAGGCTCGCCGTCCAGGTGTAGAGCGACCGCTCGAGCTCCGGCGGAACCAGGCTGCCACCCGGCGCTTGACCCGGCCTCGCGCGCCAGCAGCGCTGTGATGCAGCGCGAAGACCGTAAACAGCACGACGTCGAACGATCACCGCGGCGGTGGCCGGCAGCCGCGGCGGCCGCCGATCGAAGTCGAACAGGTAAGCGTAGGCCGCCACAGGTCAGCGACGACCAGGAAGGCCGCCGCGCCGGCCCAGGCGCAACGCATCGAGGCGGTCGACGGAGCGCGGCGCCGGCACGTGGGCATGGAACTGGCAGCTATTATAGGGACATGACGCGTTCCGTTCGCGCCGCGCGTGGCGATCACAGGCATCGGCGTCGTCTCTCCGTACGGCGTCGGGCGCGAGCGCTTCTGGCGCCATGTCAGCCGCGGCTGCAGCGCGCACCCGCGCCATCGCCGACTTCGACGCGTCGCCGTTTCTCCTGCACCGTCGCCGCGCCGGTTCCGCCGGTCTCGATAGACGATGCCGCTGGTGATTGACGGAACGGGCGCCCGGGCGCGCGGCGACCGCGGCGGGCGGCCCGGATCCGCGGCGCTACTCGAAGGCGTCGCTGATCGCCGTCATCGCCGCGAGCGAAGCGTGGCAGGACGCCGGGCCTGCGGCTCGGCGAGCCGGGCGCCGGCGTGCTGGTCGGCAGCGGCGCCGGCGGCATCGACGTCGCCGAGCGCCAGTACGCCGAGTTCTTCAGCGACGGCTGGAAGCGCGTCACGCCCTACGCGATCCCGGTCTCGATCGTCGGCATGCTCTCGAGCGAGATTTCGATCGCGCTGGAGCTGCACGGCATCAGCCACGTCGTCTCGACCGGCTGCACCAGCTCCACCGACGCGATCTCGTATGCCGCGTCGCTGATTCGATGCCGGCGAGGCGGAGGTCCTGTTGAGCGGCGGCGCCGACGCCTGCGTCACGCCCGGGATGATTTTCGGCTTCTCGAAGATGCGCGCGGTGTCGACCGCGCTACAACGAGCAGCCCGCCGCCGCGTCGCGGCCGTTCGACGCGCGGCCGGGACGGCTTCGTGCTCGGCGAAGGCGCGTGGATGGTGGTGCTCGAGCGCGAGGACCGCGCGCGGGCGCGCGGCGCCACGGTCTACGCCACCATCGACGGCTACGGCTCGACCTGCGACGCCTACCACCGCGTCCAGATGGATCCCGACGGCGAGCAGATCGTCCGCGCCATGGCGCTGGCCATCGAGCGCTCCGGGCGGGCCGATCGAGGAGATCGGCTACGTCAACTTCCACGGCACGTCGACGGTGCTCAACGACGCGGTCGAGTCCCGCTGCGTGCGCCAGCTGTTCGGCGCCCGCGCCGATCGCGTCGCCGGCTCCTCGACCAAGTCGATGATCGGCCATCCGCAGGGCGCCAGCGGCGCCGCCGGGCATCGTCACCGCCGCGCTGGCGCTGCCGCGCGACTTCCTGCCGCCGACCATCAACCAGGACACCGCCGGATCCCGCCTGCGATCTCGACTTCATCCCCAACCAGCGGCCGCGCCGCGCAGGTCGAGGCGGCGCTGTGCAACTGCCTGGGGTTCGGCTCGAAGAACAGCGCGATGGTCGTTGGGAGGGTCATGGGTTGTGAGTTCATCGGTTCAAGGTTCACGGTTCAGGGTTCAGACGTTCACGGATGAGCGATGCGTGATGTGCTGATCTGCGGCGCCGGGCCGGCGGGGGCGATGGCGGCGATCGTGCTGGCGCGCGCGGGCGTGCGGGTGCGGCTGATCGATCGCGCGCGGTTTCCGCGCGACAAGCTGTGCGGCGATACGCTCAACCCGGGCGCGCTGGCGGTGCTGGGCCGGCTCGGGCTGGCGCGGCGTCGCGGACGACGGCGCTGCCAATCGCGGGATGATCGTCACCGGCGACGCCGGCGTGCGGGTGGTCGGGCCGCTACGGCGCGGCGATCGACGGGCGGACGCTGTCGCGCGCGGTGCTCGACTGCGCGCTGCTCGACGCCGCCGCGGATGCCGGCGTGCGAGATCGAGGAAGGCGTGCTGGTCCGGGAGCCGGCTGCGCGACGGTGGCGCGCGTCACGGGCGTGATCGTCGCTGGCGAGGGCCGGCGGTCGCTGCGGTTGACTGCCTCGATGACGATTGCCGCAGACGGCGCCCGCTCGCGGCTGGCGCGCGCGCTCGGGCTCGCCGCGGCACGCGCCGCGGCCGCGCCGCTGGGCGGTCGGCGCCTACTTCGAGCGGCGTCGCGCGGCATGAGCGCAGTTCGGCGAGATGCACATCCGGCGCGGCCGCTACATCGGCGTCGCGCCGCTGCCCGGCGGACTCGCCAACGCCTGCGTCGTCACCGCCGACCTGCGCGCGCGCGTCGCCGGCCCGAGGCGCTGCTCGAACAGACGCTCTGCGGACCGATCCGCGCTGGCCGACCGCTTCGCCGGCGCGCGGCGCGTGACGCCGCGTCCAGTGTCTCGGGCCGCTGGCGGTCGAGTCCTCGGCCTGCGGCGTGCCCGGCCTGCTGCTCGCCGGCGACGCGGCCGGCTTCATCGATCCGATGACCGGCGACGGGCTGCGCTTCGCGCTGCGCGGCGCGCGAGCTGGCCGCCGCTCGAGGCGCTGCGCGCGCTCGAGCACGGCGGCGCCGATGCCCACATCCGGCTGGCGGCGGCCCGCCAGCCGCGAGTTCGCGCACAAGTGGCGCTTCAACCGCGCGCTGCGCTCGCTGGTCGGATCCCCCGCTGGCGGTGCGCGCCGCGGCGCTCGGCGCCACGGTGGGCGCCGCAGTGGCTGCAGCACGACGATCCGCTACGCCGGCGACTTGCGCGCCGCATGATGCTCCCTCGCGCCTCGCTCGTCGTGGTGTTCGTGCCGATGATGCTGCGAAGCGCGGCGCTCCGCACGCCAACGAGCGGACGCTGCGTGCGGCCGGCGCGATCGAGCCGCCGGCGACGTCTACAGGGTGATGCAGGTCGCGTATCCGCTGCTTCCTGCTGCCGATCGCCGAGGCCTGGCTGCGCGGCGACGAGTGGCCGTCGCTCGCGCGCCGGCGCCGCGCTCTTCGTCGCTCGCCAAAGGCGCTCAAGTACTGGGCCATCGCGACGCTCGGGCCGCGCTGGACCTTCCGGGTCCTGGTCCCGCCGGCGTCGACGCGCATCGTGGCCGGACCGTATCGCTTGCTTCGGCACCCGAACTACCTCGCGGTTGCCGGTGAGCTTGTCGGCGTGGCGCTCATGGCCCGGGCGGTCTGCGGGTCCGCTCGCCGTGCGCGTTCGTGGCCGCTGATGCTGCTGCGCATCCGCGTCGAAGAGCAGGCGCTCGGTCTCGCGGAGAGGATAGAATCACTGGTGGCGCCATGCGGCGCTGCGCGGCACCGCCTGATCCTGTCAATGCCGCCTCCATCGCCCGAGCTCCTCCGCTCCCCACAGGCCGAGCAACCCGCCGCGCCGGGCGGCCGGCATGGGTTCGTGCGGCCGACGCCGCCACGGTCGCGCTCGTGTGCGTCGCGGCCTGGGTTGCCTTGACGGGCGGATTCGCGCATCAGCCGGCACGACGACCATCTCTATCTCGTCGAGCCTGAGGCTGATCCTGTATCGCTGCCGTTGTCGGCACGCTCCGCCACGTCGTTCATCGCCGCCCGTCGCTCCCGGCGATTCTGTGGAGCTGGCGGCCGCGCACGCCTGCCCCGGCATGGTCGGCCACCGCCCGCGTCTGGTGCGCCAGCCGGGTGAGCGTGATCGTGGCCGGCTATTTCGCCGTCCTGGTGTTCGGATTTCCGGAACCGCCCCCGAATTTCCGTGTCTCCGAGAGCGTGTTCGTGAACCTGCCGGCGCGATGGGATACCGGCTGGTACCTGGACATCGCGGTGAACGGCTACCGCTGGCAGGGCGTGCCGTACAAGCAACAGAACGTCGCCTTCTTCCCGGCGTTCCCGATGGCCATGCGCGCCAGCGGCGCGCTGCTCGGCGCATGGCGGCCGCGGATCGGGCCCATCCTGCAAACCAAACTCGTGCTCGTCGGCGGCTGGCTGTTCGCCCTGGCGGTGTTCTGGTACGCACCTGGTGTACGTCTACCGCTGGTCGGACGCCCGGGCAGGCCCCGGCGTGGCGCGGGCGACCGTCACGCTGCTCGCCGTCTACCCGTTCGCGGTGTTCTTCAGCGCGCCCTACACCGAGGGCTTCTATCTGCTCGCTGCGGCCGCGGCATTCGTCCATTTCGAACGCGACGAGTGGTGGCGGGCGGCGCTCTGGGGCTTCGTCAGCGGCCTGGTGCGTCCGAACGGCGCGCTGCTGGCGATTCCCCTTGCCATCCTCGCGTTCCACACCTGGAGAAGCCACGGGCCGCGCCGGATGACCCCGGCATTCTGGCTCGCGCTCGTCGCCCCCGGCGCGGGGCTGTTCGCCTACGCGCTGTTCGTGCGAGAGCTGACCGGAAGACTGTTCGCGTGGAGTGATGTGCAGGTCGCCTGGGGCCGGACGTATCAAGTCACCACGTGGGTCGGCCTCGAGCTGATGAGAATGACCGACCAGGGCGTCCTCCAGTATTCCGAAACCGTCCCGCTGAACGTCCTCAACGGCCTGGCCGCCGTGATGGCGCTGCTGCTGCTCTGGCGCGTTGGCCGGGCTGCCGGCATGGCATACGTGGCGTTCGTCCTGGTGAACCTGCTGCCGGCGCTTGTCTCCGGAGGGTTGATGTCGGTCGGACGATTCACCTCCACGCTCTTTCCACTGTTCTTCGCGCTGGCTCTGGTCGTGCCCGAGCGCCATCTGACCGGGTGGATCGTCGGGTTCAGTGTCCTCCAGGGACTGTTTGCAGCGCTGTTCTTCACGTGGCGGCCGCTGTTTTGACGATCGCGCGCAGGCTTTCGGAGTTGTGGCAGCGCCGCGGGGGGGCCGGCTCGGCTGCAGCGTCGCTCGCTATCGCGCTCGCCCTGTTTACCGCCCTCACCGTGGTCATGACGTGGCCGCAGGCGGCGCGCCTGGGCACTCGATGCCTCGGAGCATCACGACGTCTACTTCAACATGTGGCGGTTCACGTGGATGGCCCACGCGCTGGCGTCGGCGCCGCGGCCTTCTTCGATGGCAATATCTTCTACCCGGAGCCGCGCGCGCTGACGTTCTCCGACGCGATGCCGCTCGAAGGGTTCCTCGCGGCGCCGCTGCTCTGGTCCGGCCTCCGCCCGTGCTCGTGCACAACCTGATGCTCCTGGGCGGCATCATCGCGTCAGCCCTCGGAGTGTTCGTGCTCGCACGGCGGCTGACCGCGAGCGCCACCGCCGCGTGCGTGGCCGGAATCATCTTCGCCTTCGCCCCCTACCGCTTCGATCACTACATGCACATGGAGCTGCAGTGGGCCGTCTGGATGCCCCTGGCATTCTGGGCGGTCCACCGGACCATCGAGTCCGGCCGGTGGCTGCACGGGCTGCAGGCCGGTGCCCTGGTCGCGCTGCAGATGCTGTCGAGCGTGTACTACGGCATCTTCCTCGGGATCGTGCTGGCCATCGCAGGGGGTTCCCTTCTGCTGGGCCTCGACCGCCGGCGGGCGGTCCGGGCCGCCGCGGCGCTCGGGGCGGGCGGCGCCCTCGCAGCGCTGCTGTGCGGCGTGTACGCGCAGCCCTACCTCCAGACGAAGAGCACCGTGGGAGGCCGGCCCGGCGCCGAGATCCTGAGATACAGCGCGCGCGTCTCCGATTACCTCAAGGCAATGCCCGAGAACAGGCTGTATGGCGAGGGAGAGACAGACCTGGGTCTCAGCGAGAGACGGCTGTTTCCAGGGCTCGCGGCGATCGGGCTGGCAGTTGTCGGACTCCTGGTCCGGCGGCCTGCCAGGGCGGCTCTCGTTTACCTGGTCGTGCTCCTCGTCGCCGTCGAGTTGTCCCTGGGGTTCCGCGGCTACAGTTATCGCTTTCTCTACGAGCACTCGTCGATATTCGGCGGGCTCCGCGCTCCCGCTCGCTTCGGCATCGTCGTGCTGATGTCCCTCGGCCGTTCTGGCAGCCTATGGGTATGCCGCCCTCCAGACCTCCCTCTCGGGATTGGCGCGGCGTGTGCTCGCGGCGCTGGTTCCGTGCGCGCTCCTGCTGGAGTATCGCGTGGAGCCGTTGGCGCTCGTGCCCTACGACAACCAGGCGCCACCAATCTATGCGCTGATGGCCGCATTGCCGCCCGGCGTCGTCGCCGAGTTCCCGATGCCCCGATCCGGGCGGCCTGCCCGGCCCGGACGCCTACTACAGCTACATGTCGACATTTCACTGGAAGCCGCTCGTCAACGGCTACAGCGGCTTCTACCCTTCGTCTTACATCCGCCGCCTGACCGATGTGCAGGGATTTCCCGACAAGCGCTCGATCGGGACCCTGAAACGGGCCGGGGTCACGTACGTGATCGTGCACCTGGCGCTCTACACGCAGGCCGCGAGCACCGAGATCCTCGGCGCAATCGAGCTGGAGGGGGAGTTCCGGTATCTCGGGCACCTCAGCGACGGCAGGGGCACCGCGGTTGTCTACCGGCTCCAATGACGCCCGGCGCGGACGCGCCGGACACTGTGCGAGGTTCCGAAGGGCGGTGGCAGAGACCGTGCGTCAGGGTCCAGGTGACGGAGGAGTAAGAGGCGATCGGGCGGAGCCCGGCCCGCTTGCGACCACCATCGACGCGGCTGTCGCGTTGTGCGCGGTGTCGGCTCTGGTGCTCTCCGGCACTGGCCCGTACCGCGACGTCGTCGGTGGCGTCGGGATATCAATCGGCTGGACGCACGCGGCGTTCGTCGCCGCCGCCATGGCGGCGATCCGGCACGCGGCGCTCCCGCGCCCGACGCTGCTCTCCAGCCTGCGCCGCTGGCGCGCGGGCGTCGAGCGCCGGCCGGCGCTGGCCGACGCCATGCTGGCGTTCTGGCTCACGCGCCCGACGATCGTGCTGGTCGGGCTCCTGGCAACCGTCACCATCGGGCCCCCGCCGGCGGCCGTCGATCCGAACACCGCGCGGCGGCCAGCCGGCGCGTTGGCGGCGCGGTGGGATGCGCAGTGGTATGCGGGGATCGCCGCGGACGGCTACGAGTGGCAGCGCAGCTTCCACGCGCAGCAGAATCTTGCCTTCTTTCCCGCCTACCCGGTGCTGATCCGGGGCCTGGGCGCCGCAGCCGGTGCGGTGCGCGCGGGCATCCCGCCGGACCGGCAGATGACGCGGCTCGCGTGGTGCGGCCTCGCCATTTCGCTCGGCGCCTTCCTGTGGGCGGCATGGTACTTCGCGCGTCTCGCACACGAGAGCATGGACCCGCCGCGCGCCCGTGCCGCGCTGCTGCTGCTCGCGGCCTATCCCTTCGCCGTGTTCTTCAGCGCTGTGTACACCGAATCCCTCTTCCTCCTGGCCGCGCTCGGGGCGTGGTTTCACTTCCGCAGAGGCGACGCGCTGCAGAGCGCCGCCTGGGGACTGCTGGCAGGTCTGAGCAGGCCCAACGGCTGCTTTCTCACCATCCCCCTCGGACTGCTGGCGCTTGGCGTCCGCGACACTCCGGGTGCGAGAGACAACGCGGCGGGCGCCTCCGCTCGGCGGCTGATGATCGCGGCCATGCCGGTTGTCGGGATGCTGCTGTTCACGGCTTACCTGTATCAGCTGACCGACGTCTGGTTCGCCTGGGCGAGGACGCACGCGGCGTGGGGCCGGGTGATCGGCGGCGGGAATCCGTTTACGGTCGCCGGCGGCCCGGGCCCGGGCGAACTCCTCGATTTCGCCGTGAGCCACCCCTACGATTTCCTCAACGGGCTCGCTCTGATCTTCACACTCGGGCTGCTCCCGTTGGTGTGGCGTGCGAGCCCCGCGTGGGCGGCCTTCGTGCTGGTCAGCGTGTTCGTGCCACTGCTGTCGGGTGGCCTTCTCTCGATGGGACGGCTGACCTCCACCCTTTTCCCGTTGTTCATCGCGCTCGGGCTCGCCCTTCGTCCAGGCGCCGCAGCATCCCTCGCCACGGGCTTCGCCATCGGACAGGGCCTGCTCGCGGCGCTGTTCTACACGTGGAGGGGGGTGTATTGAGCAGCTTCCAGCTTCCAGCTTCCCGCACGCACAACTTTCCGCGTGGCTGAAGCAGGTGGCGCGCAGCTAGCACCGGGCAGCGGGAAGCGGGGAAGCGGGCAGCGGGGAGCGGGCAGCGGGGAGCGGGCAGCGGAGCGGCAGCGGGAAGCGGGGGGAAGCTATAATCGATCAGCATGTCCGCCCCCATCCTGCAACGCATGTTCGGGAACGTCGTGCGGCCTCTCGCGATCTCGGTTCTCGTGCTGGGCGCGGTGGCGCAGAGCTCGTCGCTCGGCGGTGCGCAGGCCCCAGTTGTCAACGAGCCGTTCCCGCGCGCAGCGCGCCGCGCGATTGCACAAGGGCGTGCGGCCGACGCGGAAGCGCTGGCGCGCGCGCGTCCGGCAGGCGATCCGGCGGCGGCGGCGGTGCTTGCGCGGCTCGCGATCGGCCGCGGCGCATACGACGAGGCGCAGAAGCTGCTCGAGCCGGCTGCAGCCGCTGACCCGCGGAGCGACGCCGCGCTCGAGCTCGGCTTGCTGCACCAGCGTCTGGGCCGGCGCGAGCCGGCCACGCGGCTGTTGACCGGGGTGCTCCGGCCCGCGAGTGGTGGTAAGGACGCCGAGCCGCTGCTGCGCGCGGCCCGCGCGGCGCAGGCCTTGAAGAGTGCACAGGCGGCAAACGGGCTGTACCGTGATGCCGCCGCGGCCAGGCGCGATCCTGCCATCGACACCGGGTGGGGCACGCTCTTCCTGGAGACCTACAATCCGGCCGAGGCGTTGCGCTCGTTCAAGGATGCGCTGCAGGCCGACGCTCGCTGGGCGCCGGCCCACGTCGGCGTCGCCAGAACCCTCGCGGACGAGAATCCCCCTGCCGCAGCCGAGGCCGCCAACCAGGCGCTCGAGATCGATCCGAACCTGCCGGATGCCCACCTGCTGCTCGCGCAGCTCGATCTCGACAATGCGCGGTTCGACGCCGCCCGCGAGCGGATCGACAAGGTGCTCGCGGTCAACGAGGCGGATCTCGACGCGCGGTCGCTGCTGGCGGCCATCGCCTACGTCCGATCGGGCCGGGCGGCGTTCGACACCGAGTCGCGCCGCGTCCTGTCCATCAACGCTGCGTACGGCGAGGTGTACCGTGTGGCAGCCGACCTCGCGGCACGGAACTATCGATTCGACGAGGCGGTGGCGCTGACGCGGGAGGCCGTCGCCCTCGATCCGGAGAACACGCGCGCGTACGGCGACCTCGGACTGCACCTGATGCGGACGGGAGACGAACCCGGCGCCCGGAAAGCGCTCGAGCGCGCGTTCCAGGACGATCCATTCGACAGGGTGACCAAGAACCTGCTGGACCTGCTCGACAAGCTGGACAAGTTCGACGTCGTGCAGGATGCCGACCTCACGTTCAAGTTCCAGCCCGACGAAACCGCCGTGCTCAAGGAGTACGCCATTCCCCTCGCCCACGAGGCGCTCAAGACCCTCTCGGCGAAATACCAGTTCACGCCGAAGGGACCGATCCTGATCGAGGTCTTCCCCGAGCACGACGACTTCGCCGTCCGGAACCTGGGGCTGCCGGGTCTGATCGGTGCGCTCGGCGCCTGCTTCGGCCGGGTCGTCAGCCTCGACTCGCCGCGGGCGCGGGCCCCCGGCACGTTCTCGTGGCAGGCCACGCTCTGGCACGAGCTCGCCCACGTCGTGACGCTGCAGATGTCCAACCAGCGTGTGCCCCGGTGGCTCACCGAGGGTGTCTCGGTGTACGAGGAGGGTCGCGCGCGCCCCGAGTGGGGGCGCGACATGGAGGTGCCTTTTGCGATGGCGATGGAGCGCGGTCAGGTCCTCAAGGTCAAGGACCTGAACTCCGGCTTCACGAAGCCCGACACCATCGCCCTGGCCTACTTCGAGGCCTCGCTGCTCGTCGAACATATCGTGGCGTCCCGTGGAGAGGCGGCGCTGCGCGAGCTGCTGGTCGCCCACGGCGCGGGCGTGGAAGGTGATGACGCCATACAGAAAGGGCTGGGCGTTTCCATCGACGAGCTGCAGGCCTCGTTCGACAAGGCGCTGGACGCCCGGTTCGCATCGCTGCGGGCGGCGCTGCGCGATCAGGCCGAGCCGGCGCGCGAGGAAGACGTGTCCGCCCTCCGAATCGCCGCGGCGGCCAAGCCGGGAAGCTATCGCGCGCAGCTCGCGCTCGGCCAGGCGCTCGCGGAGCAGGGGGACACGAGCGCCTACGAGCCGCTCGAGAAAGCTGCCGCGCTGATCCCGGTCGCCATCGGCGAGGGCAGCCCTCACGCCGTGATGGCGCGCCTTGCCGAGAAGCTTGGCGACACCACCCGCGCGATGGCCGAATACCGGGCCCGGCTCGCGCACGATCACACAGCGGTGGAGCCGGCACGGCGCCTTGCCGACCTCGCCGAGAAGGCGGCCGACCAGGAGACCGCCGCCCTTGGCCATCAACGCGTGGTGTCGCTCGATCCCTTCGACGCGCAAGCCCACACCGGGCTGGGTCGGATCGCGCTGGCGCGCAAGGACGGCGCGACCGCCACCCGCGAGCTCAAGGTGGCGCTCGCCATCGGCCCCGCTGACAAGGCGACGGCGCACAGCGATCTGGCTGACGCCTACCTGCTGGCCGGCAAGCCGGCGGATGCGAAGCGCGAGGCGCTCGCCGCGCTCGAGATCGCGCCGAGCTTCGAGCGCGCGCAGGACCTGCTGCTCAAGGCGATCGACGCCGCGGCCGGCAAGGCCGACGAAGGAGACGCTGAGGCACCGCGATGACCTCCGGGGCCTGGCGCGGCCTGCTTGCGGCGACCGCCGCGGCAGGAGCGCTTGGCGGGCTCTTCCTGCTGCCATCCGCGCCGGCCGTCGCACAGGGCGTGCAGACGCCGGACCCCCGCCTGGCCAGCCTCGAATGGACGTTCGCGCGCGTCCGCTACGACGCCTGGACGCTCCCGCCGGGCCGCCGCTACGACATCTACGACGAGCCCTGGACGATCGACTTCCCCGCGGCGGAGCAGAACCTCTCGCGCAGGCTGAAGACCGTGACGTCCATCCAGGTTCACGAGCCGGTCGTCCTCACGATCGAAGATCCGAACCTGTGGAACTACCCCTGGATCTACCTCGTCGAGCCCGGGAATCTGCGGCTGAAGGAGGCAGAAGTCACGATTCTGCGCGAGTTCCTCCTGCGGGGAGGCACGCTCACGTTCGACGACTTCCACGGCCCGATCGAGTGGCTCAACCTGGAGCGCGAGCTGAAGCGGGTGTTCCCGACCCGGAAGATAGTGGAGCTGCCGCCGAGCCACCCGATCTTCCACTGCTTCTACGATCTGTCCGCCTACCCTCAGACCCCCGGTCTTGGATCCTTCCTCCAGGGCCGCACCTGGGAGAAGGGCGGCTACACAGCGCACCTTCGCGCCATCGAGGACGATGGAGGCCGCGCGATGGTCCTCATCAACTGGAACACCGACATGGGCGACGGGTGGGAGTGGTCGAACGCATCGGAATACCCGGGATATGTCAAGTACACGGCGCAGGCGTATCGGATGCAGATCAACGAGATCGTGTATGCGCTGACGCATTGAAGCTGCCCGCTTCCAGCGGCGAGCAGGAAGCGGAGCGGGTAGCGGGTAGCGGGTAGCGGGTAGCGGGGAGCGGGAGCAGCGGGTATGCACGAATTCAACATCGCCGAGATCGCCGACCGTGTGGCCGAAGGCCGCGACAGGATCCTTGCGGAGATCCGCAAGGTGATCGTCGGTCAGGACGAGGTGATCGATCAGGTGCTCATGGCGCTCTTCACCGGCGGGCATTGCCTGATCACCGGCGTACCCGGGCTCGCGAAGACGCTGATCATCAAGACCGTGGCGCAGATCCTCGACCTCTCGTTCAAGCGGATCCAGTTCACGCCCGACCTGATGCCGGCCGACATCACCGGCACCGAGGTGCTGGACGAGGAAGCAGGGCGGCGCGTGCTGCGGTTCGTGCCGGGACCGCTGTTCGCGCAGATCATCCTCGCCGACGAGATCAACCGCACGCCGCCCAAGACGCAGGCGGCGCTCCTCGAGGCGATGCAGGAATATCACGTGACGGCGGCAGGCCGCACCTATCCGCTCGAGCGGCCGTTCTTCGTCCTCGCCACGCAGAACCCCATCGAGCTCGAAGGTACCTATCCGCTGCCCGAGGCGCAGCTCGATCGGTTCATGTTCAACATCGT
This sequence comes from uncultured Acidobacteriota bacterium, assembly GCA_963787175.1. GTDB lineage: Bacteria > Acidobacteriota > Vicinamibacteria > Vicinamibacterales > 2-12-FULL-66-21 > CAVSUB01. Next base: position 880,011 of record CAWBCA010000020.1, on the reverse strand, counting down.
GATGACCTACCTCCCTGAAGACGAGGAGGTCCGCGTCGTCACGCGCACGACCGGGACCGCGTCCGAGCTGCCGCTGCGGGTCCTGACAGGCGCGGCGATCCTCGAGATCCAGCAACTGGTGCGGCAGGTCGTCGTCGCGGAGGAGATTGCCCGTTACGCCGTGCGGCTGGTGGACGCCTCACGCCCCGGCCGCCAGGGGGACCACGCGTTCATCCGCGAGTGGGTCAAGTGGGGCGCCGGGCTGCGGGCCTCGCAGGCGCTGATACTCGCCGGCAAGGCGCGCGCTCTCCTACACGGCCGCTACCACGTGTCGATCGCCGACATCCGGGCGCTCGCCCAGCCGGTGCTTCGCCATCGCATCATTCCGAACTTCTTCGCCGAGTCGGAGCGCGTCACCCCCGATCACATCGTCGACCGTCTCCTCTCCGCGGTGCCCGTGCCCCGCAGCGGGATGTGACGATGACGCCCGCGGCCACTCCAGGCAGCCTGCGATTCCTGGATCCAGCCGTCCTCGCGCGGCTGGCGACGATGGAGCTGAAGGCGCGGACGGTCGTGGAGGGCTTCCTGTCGGGCCTGCATCGAAGTCCGTTCAAGGGCTTCAGCGTCGAGTTCGCGGAGTATCGCCAGTACCTGCCGGGCGACGATCTGTCCACCCTGGACTGGAAGGTGTACGCGCGCAGCGACCGGCACTACGTCAAGAAGTTCGAGGAGGAGACCAACCTCGATTGTCACCTGCTGCTCGATGTCAGCGCCTCGATGGCGTACCGCGGCGGCGCTCCGATGACCAAGCTGGAGTACGGGTCGGTGCTGGCGGCATCGCTCGCCTTCCTGATGCACAGGCAGCGTGACGCGCCCGGCCTGGTGGCGTTCGATCATCGCATCGTGTCGAGAGTGCCTGCCAGCGCCCGGCGGGGGCACCTGCACGCTTTGCTGGTCGCGCTCGAACGGCTGCCGCGCGGCGAGCAGTCGGATCTGGGCCGCCCGCTCCGTCAGCTCGCGGACGCGGTCGTCAAGCGCAGCCTCGTCGTGCTCATCTCAGACCTGCTGCACGACCCTGAAACGGTGATCGGCGGCTTGCGTCATCTCAAGGCGCGCCGATGCGACGTCATCGTGTTCCAGCTCCTCGACCCGAACGAGTTGACGTTCCCCTTCAAGGGTCCTTCGCGCTTCCAGGATCTCGAGACCGGCGCCATGGTGACGGCGGACGCACCGGCCATCCGCGAAACATACCTGAAGGAGCTGGCGCGCCTGACGACGCGCTACGAGCGTGAGCTCCGCGGCAGCGGCATCGACTACCTGCAGCTGGACACCACGCGCCCGCTCGACGCGGCCCTGATGGCATACCTCGCGACCCGCAGCCGTCGGACGTGACCGGCACGAGTCCTCCATGTCGTTCCTGTTCCCTGCATTCCTGATCGGCGCCCTCGCGGTCGCGATTCCGATCGTCCTGCACCTCCTGCGACGGGAGGAGGCGCCCCAGGTGCCGTTCAGCGCGGTGCACCTCCTGCGCCCCTCGCCGGTCGAGCGCTCGAAGCGCCGGCGGCTCCGCGACCTGCTGCTGCTGGCGGCTCGAGTCGCCGCGCTCCTCCTGCTTGCGGGATCGTTCGCCAGGCCCTACCAGGCGGGCGCTGTGCCTGCTGTCCCCCTGGTGATCGTGGCCATCGATCGCTCCTTCAGCATGGGGGCCCCCGGTGCCATGGAGAAGGCGCAGCAACTGGCGAGGGCGGTAGCGGAGGGGGCCGGCGCGGCGCGGGTGGCGGCCATCGCGTTCGACGAGAGTGCGGAGGTGATTGCGCAGGCGGGTACCAGCGGAGAAGCGCTCCGGGCAATCGAGCAGGTGGCGCCCGGATTCGGCGCCACTGCGTATGTCCCGGTCGTTGCGCGCGCGGCGGAGCTCGCGGAAGGGGACCCGGCCCGCCTGGTGATGATCACGGACCTGCAGAGCGCCGGATGGGCGGGAGAACACCAGGTCCTGGCCCCGAGCACGCTGGAGCTCGACGTGAAGGACGTGGGCGCGCCTGCCGGCAACGTGGCGGTGCTGCATGCGCGCGTGCAGCCGTCCCAGGTCCTGGTGACTCTCCTCAACAGCGGGCCCACGCCGTATTCCGGACGGCTGCGCCTGTCGATCGACGGCACCGATGCGGCATCCGCGACGGTGTCAGCGCTTCCGGGCGCGACGGTCGACGTGCCAGTGAGGTTCCAGGCGCCTGCGTCCGGAGTGCTGTCGGTCAGCGTGGACGACCCGGCCGGGTTTCCGGCCGACAACACGCGTTTCGGCCTCCTGGATGCAGCGGCACGTTCGCAGGTGCTGCTTGTGGTCGCGCCGGCCGCCGGCGCGACCACGAACGCAAATCCCGCGTCGGGGTTCTACGTCCGGCGCGTGCTGGAGGCGGGGGCGGCAGACGAGGGAGCGTTCGAAGCGACCAGCGTCGACGGCGCCGCATTCACGTCGCTGGGGGCGGAGGCGCTCAGCCGCTATGCCGTTGTCGTGCTCCTGTCGACTCGCGGCGTCGATCGCCAGGGACGCGACGCTCTCCTGGCGTTCGTGCGGGCTGGCGGCGGGCTGCTCGCCGCCGCCGGTCCGGACCTCGACGCCCGCCTGCTGACAGCGCTGGTCGGCGGGGCCGCGGCTCGCCCTGATGACGTTCCCGAAGGCGGGCCACGCGTCCTCGCCGTGACCGACCTGCGGCACCCGATCTTCCGCCCGTTCGGTCCGTTGACGGCCAATCTGGGTCAGGTGCGGTTCGACCGGGCGTGGCGCATCGCTGCGGAAGGCTGGAGCGTTGCGGCGGCGTTCACCGACGGGGGCCCGGCGTTGCTCGAGCGCGGTGAAGGAAGGGGGCGCGTCCTGCTGTTCGCTTCGGACCTCGATCGGCGCTGGAACGATTTCCCGCTGCACCCGGCGTTCGTCCCGTTCGTGCTCGAGGCAGGCCGTTACGCGGCCGGCACGCCGGCGTTCCGGCGGGACGTCCGGGTCGGGGACGCCCCTGCGGGTGTCCCCCACAGGCCCGGTGTCCACAGCATGCCGGACGGCCGCCGCGTGGTTCTCAACGTCGATACACGTGAGTCCGAGTTGTCAAGGGTCACTGTTGCGGAGTTTGCGGGTATGCTCGAACCAGTGGCCGCCAGTCCCAGCCGGGCCGTCCGGATGCGGGCCCAGCAGACGGAGGCGCGCCAAAGCTACTGGCAGTACGGGCTGGTGCTGATGCTGGCGGCGCTGGTCGCCGAATCAATGGTCGGGCGGGCGTCGGGCTCTTGATCGAGGTCACACGATGTCGGAGGCGCACCGCGAGCTCAGCGCGTTCGTCGCCCGGGTCAGGCGCCGGTGGCTCACGTGTGTCCTGTTGCGCACGGCCGGCATCGCTGCCCTCTCAGCCTCTCTTCCTGTAGCCGCTGCGGTCCTGTGCGAACGTCTGTTCCATCCCGAGGGACGCACGCTCGTGCTGCTCGCGGTCCTGACGCTCGGTTTCGCAACCGCCTCCGCCGCATGGGCCGTCTCGCGCATGCAGCGTCGCCCCGGCGATGTCAGGGTAGCGCGGTTCATCGAGGAACGGCTCGCGCTGGACCCAGCCGTTGGTTCGCTCGACGACGCCGTCGTGACCGCGGTATCGGCCGCGTCCGATCCTGCAGACCAGGCGGCACCTCTCGGTGCGGCTCTCGCGGCGGTTGCCGTTCGCAGGTTGCGCGGCCTCTCCCGGGATCCATCGTGTCGGCGGCGGCGCTGCGACGTTCCGCGGCTGTGGCAGCAGCCGGAGTGGTCGTCCTCGCCGGGGTCTCCTGGCCCGCCGTGCCGTCGCTGGTGGCCGCTGCCGAGAGCGCGTGGCTGGCGTGGTCCCCGGAATCGATCAGGATCGAGGTGGTGCCCGGCGACGTTCGGGTGCCGGCCGGCCGCGCCGTGACCATCCGTGCGGCCGTGCGTGCCGGTTCGCGCGTGCTCACACGCTTGCAGCCATCTGTGGTCGTGTCGGCTGCCGGCCAGGTCCGCGCGATCCCGATGTCCGGCCAGGGCGGTGATTTCGAGCTGTCGTTCGAGTCGGTGGATCGCACGTTCACCTACCGCGTCGCAGCCGGGCCGGTCACGTCGCGCGAGTTCACCGTGTCGGCGCTCGTCCCCCCGCAGGTGAAGCGGGTCGAGGCGCATTACGAATACCCGTCGTTCACGGGCCTGCCGCCGCGCGACGACGAGAACGCCGGTGATCTCTACGCGCCGGCCGGCACGCGCGTCCGCCTGCGTGTGCACACCGACAGGCCGGTTGCATCGGGCACGATGTCGATGTCGAACGGCGCCGCGAGCACGTCGCTTCGGAAGACCGCCGCGACCCGGCTCGAAGCGGATCTCCTGCTCACCAGAGACGATGCCTACCGCCTGCGCATCTCGCGATGCGGAGGGCCTCCGCGGTGGTGGCGAGACGGAGTATTTCATCCGCCTCATGGACGATCGGCCGCCCGGCGTCCGGATCGTGCGTCCCGGCGGCGACCAGCCCATTACGCCGCTCCAGGAAGTGACCATCGAGGCCCGTGCGGACGACGACCACGGCATCGCGGCGTTCGACCTGACCTACTCCGTCGCGGGTCGGGCCGAGCGCACCATGCCGTTCAGCCGCGTTTCGGGAACGAACGTCGACAGGGTGGGGGCGTACGTGCTGTCGGCCGAGGACCTGCAGGTCCAGCCGGGCGACGTGATCACCTACTACGCGCGGGCCCGCGACATCGGCCGCGGCAAGCGTCCGACCGAGACCAGGAGCGACATGTTCTTCCTCGAGGTCCGCCCGTTCAACGAGGAATTCGTGTCGGCCGAGAGCCAGGCGATGTCGGGCTCGGGCAATCCTCAGATCGAGGGGCTCATCGCCGCGCAGAAGAACATCATCAGCGCGACGTGGCGCATCGAACGCCGCGCCGGCGCCGGCAGGTCGGCGACCGACGTGAAGTCCGTCTCGCAGGCCCAGCGGGAGCTCCAGGCCCGCGCGGAGCAGATGACACGCGGCGGACGCAGTGCGCCCGCCCAGCAGCTGCCGCAGCAGGTCGGGCAGTTCGGGCAGAGGCGTGTGCGGTCAGCGGGGGCAGAAGCGGTGGCCTCCGCAGCGCAGGCGATGGGCCTTGCCGTGAAGCAGCTCGATGTCGAGAAGACCAAGGAGGCGATTCCGCACGAGATGGCCGCGCTGCACGGATTAATGCAGGCTCAGGCGGAGGTCCGTCGCCGGCAGGTGGCTCAGCAGGCCAGGGGCGCCTCTGGAAACGGATACGGCCGCCAGGGGCAGGACCTTTCGGCGTTGTTCGACAGGGAGCTTCAGCGGCAGCAGCGCACCAACTACGAAACGCGATCGTCCGCCATGGACCGGCCGGACGCCGGACAGGACAACACTGCGCTCGATCGCATTCGCGACCTCGCACGACGCCAGGAGGAGCTCAACGATCGTCAGCGGGAGCTCGCGCAAAAGCAGTCGACGCCGGAACAGCGCAAGCGCCGGCTCGAAGAGTTGACGCGCGAGCAGGAAGCGCTTCGCGAGCGGGCTGAGAGCGTGAGCCGGCAACTCGACCAGGGACGGGGCGGTGCCGGCGCTGGGGCGCGGGAAATGCGGGAGGCTGCCGGGCAGATGCGGAGCGCTGCCACGGAGCTGCAACGTCAGGATCCATCTGCCGCGGCGGCCCGTTCGACCCGGGCCGCGGAGCAGTTGCGGCAGGTGGAGGAGCGCCTGCGTGCGGGTACGGCCTCCGCAGGCGAGCCTGGAGGTGCGGACCTGCGGCTCGAGGCACAGCAGATCGTGGAGGCGCAGCGCCGCATCGCAGGCGAGGCCGCGCGGCTCGCGACCGGCGGCGCCGGCGCCCCGGACGTGCGCCGACGTCTGGCCGCGGAGAAAACCGCTCTGGCGGACCGCGTCGACGCGCTCGAGCGGGCGGCGCTGGCGAGGGCCGGGCAAGGGCCGGCGGCCGGGGACACGGCGCGCGCGGCCTCCGAGACGGCAGCCGAATTGAGGCGGCAGCAGGTCAGCGAGCGCATGCGGTCGTCAGCGGGCGACATGCAGGCAGAACGCGGAACCGGGCGCGAACAGGCCGGGACGGAACGGGAGATCACCCGCGCGCTCGACGCTGCCGTCGCGCGGCTCGGCACCGGGTCGCGCGGGGACGCGCACAGCCTGTCCCGGCAGCTGGAGGAAGCCCGCGCGATTCGGGAGCGGCTCGACCGGATCGAGACGCAGCTCCGCGACGCGGATGCCCGGGTCCGCGACGGGCAGGGCGGTGGCGCGCCGCCGGGGACAGCCCGGGCCGGCGGCGAGGGCATGCCGTCGAACGCGAGAGGCGGCGAGGGGTCGGCACGATCGGGGTCGGGCGCGGGCGGCGAGCGTGAGCGGCTCGGGCAGGAGTATGCGCGCGAGCTCGCGCGCGCGCGTGAGGCACTCGATGCGCTCGCCGGCGCGCAGCCCCGCGGCGGTCAGGCCGGCGCGACGCCCGAGGAGCACGTGTTCAGCCAGTCGGCGCCCGGCAACGAGGCGTTCAAGCAGGACTTCACCAGGTGGGAGTCGCTGCGCAAGGGCATCGACGTCGCCCTCGAGCGACATGAATCGTCCCTGGCCCGGCGTCTGGGCAAGCAGCTTGCGCAGGATCGGCTGAGCGCTGGCGGGAGCGAGCGCGGCGCCGATGGCTACGCGCGGCTGATCGCGCGCTATTACGAGTCGCTGGCCCGGACGAAGCAGTAGTGACCTTCGCGAACCCGCTGCCCTGGTGGGTGCTCGCGCTCATCGCGGTAACGGCCGCCGCTGTTGCCTGGCAGACCTACCGCCGGATGGCCGCCTCCCGGGCGCGCCGCGCGGCCCTGACCATCCTGCGTCTTGCCGCGCTGCTCACGATCGTGCTCTTCCTGATGCGGCCGGTGGCACAGACGACCGACGGGGGCGGCAGCCATGCGGTCGTCCCAATCCTCGTGGACACCTCGAGAAGCATGGGCATCCAGGATACGGGGCACTCACGGCGGATCGACGAGGCCCGCCGGATCGTGGTCGAGCGTCTGCTGCCGGAGCTCGGCCCGGCGTTCCAGGTCGAGGTGCTCGGCTACGGTGACGCACTGGTTCCGCAACCACCTGACCAGCTCGCGGCGACGGCGCGGCGCAGCGGCATGCAGGCGGCGCTCGGAGCGCTGCGCCAGCGCTACCGCGGCCGGGTCGTCCCCGGCGCCGTGCTGTTGTCGGACGGCGGGGACACGGGCGGGGAAGGGGAGAATTCGGCGGCCGACGCTGATCTCGCAATTTACCCGATCGGCGTGGGCGCCAGGACGCTCGGAGGCGATCGCGAGGTCCTCAGCGTGACAGCGGCCGATGCGGTGCTGGATGCCTCGCGGATCGATCTCGGGGTCACGGCCATCAGCCACGGCGAGCGCACGGCGCCGATCGACCTTCGCCTGCTCGAGAACGGCCGCGCGGTAGACGTCGTGCGCCTCACGCCGGCCGCGGCGGAGGCGCCGATCCACCACGTGTTTCGAGCCTCGCCCCCCGCGGGCGCCGCGACAGTGTACACCGTCGAGATCGCGGCGTCGCCCGGCGATCCGGTTCCGGAGAACAACACCCGCAGCGTGCTGGTGCAGGGACCGTCCCGGCCGCGCCGCGTCCTGCTCGTCGAGGGTGCCCCCGGATTCGAGCACAGTTTCCTCAAGCGCGCGTGGGCGGGCGACCGCGGGCTCGAGGTCGATGCGGTCATCCGGAAGGGTACGGACGAACGGGGTGCGGGCACGTTCTACGTGCAGGCGGCCCAGGCACGAAGCGAGGCGCTCGTCTCCGGGTTTCCCCGGACCATCGAAGCGCTGTCCGTCTACGATGCGATCGTGCTCGCGAACGTGGACGCCGCATTGCTGACCGGCTCGCAAACGGAGGCCGCCAGGGCGTTCGTCTCGCGGCGCGGCGGCGGTCTTCTGGTGCTGGGGGCGGCGTCGTTCGGCCCGCGGGGCCTCACGGGTACGCCGCTGGCGGAGGCGTTCCCGTTGCGACGGACCAGCGGTTCTCCCCCGAACGGCCGGTCCCGGCAGGCGGTGCCAACCGGCTGGCGTTGACGTCTCAGGGGACGACCCATCCCATGATGCAGATCGCGGAAGACGTGGAGGCGACCACAAAGCGTTGGGCCGCCGTGCCAGCGCTCGGCGCGGTCGCCGTGCTGGGCGGGGCCGCTCCCGGGGCAACCGTGCTTGCGGAGGCCGGAGACGAGGGCGGAACCGCACGCCCGCTGATTGCCGTCCAGCGGTACGGCGAGGGGCGCACGATGGTGTTCGCGGGCGAGGCTTCCTGGCGGTGGCGCATGCACCTGCCGGCCAGCGACCGGACCTACGAGACGTTCTGGCGGCAGGCGCTGCGCTGGCTGTCGCTTCCGGCCGACGATCCGATCCGCGTGACGCTGCCGCCGGGCGCGACGCCCGGGGACAGCGTCCCCGTGCGGGTGATCGTTCGGAGCAATCGGTTCGAGCCGGTGGCCGGCGCATCGGTGGACGTGCGGGTCTCCGCACCAGACGGCCGCATGGAAGAGATCCGTGCGACGCCGCCGCCGGGCGGCGCGGAAGGGCTCTACGAAGCGACGTTCCGGCCGGCCGAGCCGGGCGTGTACCGCGTGACGGCGGAGGCCCGGTCCGGCACTTCCGCGCTGGGTGCGTCCAGCGCGTCGATGCTGGTGGGGGGCGCCGACGCCGAGATGACGGACGCCCGCCTCGACACAGATCTCCTTCAGCGCATCGCACTCGCCTCCGGCGGCCGCGTTGTCAGCGAGGCCGACGTCCCGGGGCTGGCGGGAAGCCTTCGTGCCCGACTGCCGGCGGCGGCGCATGCAGCGACCCTGGATCTGTGGAACAGCGCCTGGTGCTTCGTCGCGATCGTCGCGCTGCTGTCGTCCGAATGGATCCTGCGGAGACGGTGGGGCCTACGGTGACCGTCCGGGCGGCGCTGCTGGTCGCCTCGTCCGTGCTCGCCTTGAGCACCCCGGCGCTTGCGCGGGAGCGGTACACGCTGATCGTGTCGGGCGCGAGCGGCGGGCCGCCGTACCGGGAGCAGTATTCGCGGTGGGCGGCCGACTTGTCGCGGGTGCTCATCGACCGCATGCTGTTCGCGCGCTCCAACGTCGTCCTGCTGCAGGACACGGAGTCCGGACCCGCGGCCGCCACCGCCGCCAGCACGCGGCGCGCGGTTGCTTCCATTCGCGGGCGTCTCGCGTCCGGCGATCTCCTGCTGGTCGTGCTGATCGGCCACGGCACGTTCGACGGAGCCGACGCCAGGTTCAACCTGGTGGGCCCGGACCTCGAGTCGGGCGAGTGGGCGGCCCTTCTCAGCGGCCTGCCGGGGCGGCTCGTCCTGGTCAACACGGCATCAGCGTCGTTCCCGTTCGTGGCGCGGCTCGCCGGGCCCGGCCGCATCGTGATCTCCGCCACCGACACCGAGGCGCAGCGGTTCGACACGGTGTTCGCCGAGTTCTTCATCCGTGCGCTCGAGACCGACGCCGCCGACATCGACAAGAACGGCCGCGTCTCGATCTGGGAGGCCTTCGCGGCGACGACCGCCGCGGTCCGCCGCTACTACCAGCAGCAGGGGCTGCTCGCGACCGAGCGGGGTGTGCTCGACGACACGGGCGACGGGTTGGGGCACGAGACGGCTGCCGGCGGCGACGGTGTCGCGGCCAGCGGGGTGTACCTGGACGAGCCAATGCCGGGCGCACCGCCGACCGATGCGCGGCTCGTGCATCTGTTGCAGCGGCGCACGGCGCTCGAGACCGAAGTAGAGGAGTTGAAGGTGCGCCGCCAGTTCCTGGCGCCGGCGGAGTATCAGGCGGAGCTCGAGCGGATCATGGTCGCGCTGGCGCGCGTGCAGCGCGAGATCCGCGAGCGCCGCGGCGCGTTGTGAGAGGCCGCCGTCAGGGGCGCTCCCGGGGCGCATCATTCGGAGCGCAGCTGATCTGTCTTCAGCGCCAGCCGCAGGCGCGGCTTGAAAGCCCGCCCCACAGCGAGCGTTCCTGGTAGGTTGGAGAATGTGGCGCGGGGTCTTCCGCCTTCGCCCAGGCTCCGGCGGACCGCCGAAGCTTCAGCGGAGGCTGGTCAGACCCCGCGGGCGAGAACAGGCTCACGTGTGGCCACGACGATCGCCGTGCGGCGCCCGCCGACAGCTTCAGCGGAGGCTGGTCAGACCCACCTTGGTAGGCATGGCAATTCGTCACCAGTACGGTGCGCGGCCCCTGTCTCGCCAGCGCTGGAACAGACCGAAGGCAAGGCCCGTCGCGAACCCCGCCACGTGCGCCCAGAACGCCACCCCCCCGCCTGCGCCGGGTGCGCCGATCGAGCCCACTCCGCTGAACAGCTGCATCAGGAACCAGATGCCCAGGAAAAAGACAGCGGGGATCTCCAGCAGATCGACGAAGAACACGATGAAGACGGCGGTGAGAACGCGGGAGTGGGGGTAGAGGACGAAGTACGCGCCCATCACACCGGCGATTGCTCCGCTGGCGCCGATGATCGGGACGAGCGAATACGGGTTGAAGGACACCTGACCGAACAGGGCGATGAGGCCGCAGAACAGGTAGAAGGCGAGGAACCGCCCATGCCCGAAGCGGTCCTCCACGTTGTCGCCGAAGATCCAGAGGTAGAGCATGTTGCCGCCAAAGTGCAGCCAGCCGCCGTGCAGGAACATGCTGGTGAGCACCGAGGAGAACGAAAGATAGGCGGGCACCGCGCCGAACTCCCGCAGGAACAGCTCGAGCTCACGGTTGCTCAGCTGCCACTCGAAGAGGAACGCCAGGGTGTTGATTACGATGAGCGAGATCGTGACGTACGGCGTGGTGCGCGACGGGATGACGTCGCTCACGGGAAACATCCGCGTGAGTATAGCCCGCGGCTGAGGTAAGCCCGTTCGTTACCGTGGCTGTCCCCATCCGTATATAATCGAGCCAGTGGCACTATCCAGGCAGCCCGTTCGGGGCGCGCCGGTCGAATGGATCCTCAGGCTCGTCATTGGTGTGTACATCGTCGCGGCAGCGTTGCTCCCGCTTGCGCACCACGACATCGCGTGCCACCTCAAGTCCGCTGCCACGCACTGCACCAGCTGCGTGGTTGGATCCGCCGGGGATCTCGCGTGCGACATCACGACGGCGGGCAAGTCCACGCTGAACCAGTCGGGCGGCCCGGCAGCCGCTGCAGACGAGCGCATCGATGCGCTCTCACTTCCCGCGGCCTCCGGCCGCGCGCCCCCCTCCTCCATCTGACGCACGTCGCAGCCCTGACTTCCTAGGGAGGTTCTGGCGGCTTGCAGAGCCGCCGGTCCGTGTCCGTCATCGAGGGAGGGACCAGTGTCCGTCACCCCCGTCGTTCGTCAACGCGCTCGTATCGGAGTGCATGCGCTGGCATTCCTAGTCGCCGCTGCGGCGGCGCAGGCCCAGACGGCTGCCCCCGCAGCCGGGGCTGGGCAGGATGCCGCCGCCGTCCAGATTCGCGAGGAGCTCGACCGCCTCCGGCAGGAGTTCGAGTCGCTGCGCGACAGCTACGGCGCGCGGCTGGCGGCGCTGGAGGCAAGGCTGGGCCAGCTGCAGCCTGGACCCCCCCCGGGAGCGGCACCGCCTGCGGTTGAGCCGTTACCGGACCCTCCGGCCGCCGCTCAGCCCCAGGGCATGCCTGTCGCGGTTGTGTCCCAGGAACCGGCCGCGGGGACGGCGGGGCCCCAGGCGGCGACCCCCGCTGCGGGCGGGGCATCGGCCCTCTCGAAGGTCTTCAACCCGGATGTCGCGGTTGTGGGCAATTTCACGGGAGCGGCCGGCAGGAACGAGGTGGAACCGCGGGCGGCGTTCGAGCTCGGTGAATCGGAGGTCAGCCTTCAGTCGATCGTCGACCCCTACGCCCGAGCGGACTTCTTCTTCTCGTTCTCGCCCGAGGGCGTCGAAGTGGAAGAAGGCTTCATCACCTTCACGGCGCTTCCGGGGGGACTCCTGGCCAAGGCCGGCAAGTTCCGGCAGCAGATAGGCAAGGTGAACACGCTGCACTCGCACGTGGTCCCGTGGGTCGATGGACCGCTCGTCCTCGGGAACCTGCTCGGCAGTGAGGAAGGGGTGTCGGACTCCGGCATCTCGGTCTCGAAGCTGGTGCTCAACCCATGGTTCTTCCTCGAGGCAACCGGCGAGGTGTATCAGGGCAACTCGGGGCTCTTCCAGTCGCACGAGCGCGACGACGTGAGCTGGGTGGGCCGCGTGCGCGGGTATCGCGACCTCACGGAATCGACGAACCTCGACGTCGGGGGGTCGTTTGCACGCGGGCACAACGACGCCGGCCCCGATTTCACGACATCGCTGTACTCGCTCGACGCGACCTTCCGCTACAGGCCCCTCCGCCGCGCGATCTACCGGCGCATTCTCGGCCGCGCCGAGCTTTTCTGGAGCCGGCGCGAGCAGGATCCAGGCGTGGCCAGGGCGTTTGGAATGTATGCGAGCGGTGACTACCAGTTCGGGCGGCGCTGGTTCGCCGGCACGCGCTTTGACTGGTCGGAGCGAGCCGCCGACCCCCTGCTGAAGGACAAGGGCGTGTCGGCGATCGTGACGTACTGGCCAAGCGAGTTCAGCCAGATCAGGGGACAGTATCGCCGCACGAGATATGCCGAGGGCGTGACCGCCAACGAGCTGCTGTTCCAGTTCCTGTTTTCGATCGGCGCACACGGTGCGCACGTGTTCTAGTGGGCCTCCGGCCCAGCAAGGGCCTCGGTGCACCGCCAAAGGTTCTAGTCTGGAGGGTTCAAGTGTTCCGCAGATTCATTTCGATCGCGGTGCTGCTGTCGGGCGCGCTCGCGGCGGGCGGGCTGCCGGCTGCAGCCGAAATCACCGTCGTCACGTCCACCGAGGATCTCGCGTCGCTGGCCCGTGAAGTCGGCGGGGACAAGATCAAGGTCGAGTCGCTGGCGCGGGGGTACCAGGATCCGCATTTCGTGGAGGCCAAGCCCAGCTTCGTGTTCAAGCTGAACAAGGCTGACCTGCTGATAGTCGTTGGCCGGGAGCTCGAGATTGGCTGGTTGCCGCCGCTCATCACCCAGAGCCGCAACGCGAAGATTCAGCCTGGCGGCGCGGGATATCTGGACGCATCGCTGACCGCGACGATCCTGGAGCTGCCGACCGGGCAGATCACCAGGGCCATGGGCGACGTGCATCCGCTCGGGAACCCTCACTACTGGCTGGATCCGGAGAACGGCCGGAAAATTGCCACGGCGATGCAGGCGAAGTTCTCGCAGATGGACGCTGCGAACGCCGGCTATTACGCCCAGAGGGGGGCGGACTTCGACAGGCGGCTGACGGAGGCCCAGCGGCGCTGGACAGCGGCGATGGCGCCCTACAAGGGCCTGAAGGTGGTGACCTATCACCGATCGTGGGCGAACTTCACCGCCGCGTTCGGTCTCGACGTGATCGGCTACGTGGAGCCGAAGCCGGGCATCCCCCCAACGCCGCAGCACACGCTGGATGTGATTCAGGCCATCCGGGCACAGAACGTCAAGATCATCATGGTCGAGCCGTACTTCGACCTGAAGACGCCCAACACCATAGCCGCGGCGTCGGGCGCGACGGTGCTCGTGATTCCGCCGTCTGTGGGCGGGGTGCCGGCCGCAACCAACTACATCACCCTGTTCGATACCGCGGTGAACTCGCTCCTCGCCACGATCAAGGAAACGGGTGCACGTAAATGAGCCTGACGGTGCTCGAGTTCCTGGCCGCGCCATTCGTGGCCAGCCTGATCCTGACCGGGATTCACACCTACCTTGGCGTGCACGTGGTCGAGCGAGGCGTGATCTTCGTCGATCTCTCGCTGGCCCAGATCGCGGCGCTCGGCGCCACCATCGCGCTCCTGCTGCCCTGGTCGAGCGGCGATCCGCACGCGCCGTTCGTCTACTGGATCAGCCTCGCGTTCACGTTCGTCGGGGCGGCGATCTTCGCGACGATCCGGGTCAGGCACGCGCGCATCCCGCAGGAAGCCATCATCGGGATCTGCTACGCGGTCGCGTCCGCCGCGGCGATCCTGGCGATGAGCAAATCGACCTCGGAGTCCGAGCACCTGAGGCACATGCTGGTCGGCAACATCCTCGCAGTGACGTGGGGCGAGGTGTTGAAGACGGCACTGCTGTACGGCGTCATCGGGTTGTTCCACTACGCATTCCGCAAGCCGTTTCTGGCAATTTCGATGGACCACGATCGCGCGGAAGCCAGCGGGCTGAACGTCAGGCTGTGGGACTTCCTTTTCTACGCCTCGTTCGGGTTCGTCGTGACCTCGTCGGTCGCGATTGCCGGCGTGCTCCTGGTGTTCTGCTACCTCATCGTCCCCTCGGTTGCAGCGATGCTGTATGCGGAGAACATCGGGCCGCGTCTCGCGATTGGCTGGACGATGGGAACGGTGGTGTCCGGCCTGGGTGTGTGGCTGTCGCTCCAGCTCGACCTGCCAACCGGCGCGACGATCGTCTGCACCTTCGGCCTGGTGTTGATCCTGATGGCCCTGGTGCGCTCGATGCTGCCGGCCGCCCGGCGCCAGGCGGCGGCTGCAGGAAGATAGGGGCCGAAAGAACCTCCCCACAGCCTCCGATTGAGGATAATCGCCTGATGCTGTGCCGGAGTTGCAGGACCGAGATCGCGGACAAGGCCATCGTGTGCTTTCGCTGCGGGGCGGGGACGACCGACCCCGTCCGGCGTGCCGCGAAGATCGTCCCCCGGCGTCCGCCGCTGGTTGCGCTGGTGAGCATGGTCGCGCTGCTCGTCCTCGGGATTTACCTGGCGCAGGCGTCCCGGACAGCCGCGAACCCGGAGATGTTCGAGCTGGCCGCCGGCCTCTGCGGGGGGGCGGCCTTGACTGTCCTGCTGGTCCGGATCCTGCGGCGGCGCTGATGTCGCGCCCGCCTCACCTCCCTGACCCAGCCTTTGCAATAGCCGGATCCTTCGATAGACTTCGGCAATGCCCGACGCCCGGCTTGAAGTGACCGACGCCCTCGGGCGGCGCATCGTGCCGATTGCCAAGAGTCAGTTCGAGATAGGCCGCCGCGAGACCAACGACCTGCGCCTGGCCGGCAGCGAGGTGTCGCGCGATCACGCGGAGATCGCCGTCACGGACGACAAGTTCGTCGTCCGTGACCGGAACTCCCGGTATGGCACGTACGTCAACGGGGAGCAGGTTGCCGAGCGCGCCCTGGCGCATGGCGACCGCATCCGTCTCGGCCGAACCGGTGGGGCCGAGATGGTGTTCCTCCTGGCTGATTCCCCCGCGCCGGAACAGCGCGCAACCACGACCGCTATCGGTGACCTGAGGCAGATCGCGGTCCTGCTCGAGGGCCTGCGTGCGTTGGGCTCCGGGCGCGTGCTCGACGATGTGCTGTCGCTGGTGCTGGACTCGGCCATCGAGGTGAGCGGCGCGGAGCGCGGGTTTATCATGCTCTCGGGGCTCACCAACGAGCTCGAGTTCAAGATGGCGCGCGGCCGCGGACGCACGACCCTTCCGGGCAGCAGCTTCGCCACCAGCCGCAAGATTCCCGAGGAGGTGTACCGGACCGGTGAACCGCGCATCGTGGCGGACCTCCTCGACGGCGAGCTCGCGAACATGCACACCGGCACGGTGGCGCTTGGCATCCGCCACGTGCTGTGCGTGCCCCTGCGCCTCGTGCGCTACCTGGATCGGGCCGAAGCGGTTGGCGAGGAACGCCGCATCGGCGTGCTCTACCTCGACAACCGCGAGAAGGGCACGCTGCTGTCGAGCTCCACCCGCGCCGCGCTGGAAACCCTGGCCACCGAAGCGGCTGTCGCCATCGAGAACGCGCGTCTCTACCGCGAAACGATGGAGAAGGCGCGGATGGAGCAGGAGATGCGGATCGCCGCGGAGATCCAGCAGGCGCTGCTGCCCAAGGCCGGCCGGAGCGGTCTGTACTTCAAGGCGGCGGCCGCCTCGCTGCCGTGCCGGTCGATTGGCGGCGACTTCTACGATTACGTCGACCTCTCGAACGGATCGCTCGGCTTTGCGCTGGGCGACGTGGCCGGTAAAGGGCCGCCGGCCGCGCTCCTGAGCGCCATGATGCAGGGGATCTTCGCCGCGCAGGCGGCGTCGAGCGACCCGCCGTCGCTGACCGTGAGCCGCGTCAACCTCGCGCTCTATCGGCGCGGCATCGAGTCGCGCTTCGTCACGCTGATGTACGGCGCGCTCTTCCCGGATGGCCGCCTGCAGGTACTGCAACGCCGGGCACAATCCGCCGCTGGTGGTCGGGCCGACCGACTTCCGCCGGCTCGAGCGCGGCGGACCGATCGTCGGACTGTTCGAGGGGGCCACCTACGAGGAGGAAACCGTCACGCTCAACTCCGGGGACTGGCTGATCGTGTACAGCGACGGTGTCTCCGAAGCGCTCTCAGCGGACGGCGAGGAGTACGGCGAGGCGCGTATCCTCACCTGCGTGCGCACCAACCTCGCCATGGAGCCGCAGGCGCTGCTCGACTCGCTGTTCGCCGACGTGCGCGACTTCACCCGCGGCGCGGCGCAGAGCGACGACATCACCGCCATGGTGCTCAGGTTCCGCTGATGCCGCGCACGCGGCGGGAGCGCCTCGCGCTGGGGCTCTGGGTGCTGCTGGCGGTGTTCGTCGGCAACGGCATCTACGACGTCCTGGTCGCGCGCGGAATCAAGGAGTTCCTCTTCCGGCACGCGCTCAGCGAGACGGGCGCCGCCGCAGCGGTGCCGCTCCAGGAGATGATGCACACGACGGTGATGCGCGCGGCGGCCGTCGGGCTGCTCTGGTCGGGGCTCGTCCTGCTGGTCGGCTTCACGACGATGCGCCTGCTGCGAACACCCGTGCGCGAGTAGCGTTTCTGTGGGCAGCTGATGCACACCCTCATCCACGACTGGAACGGCGGGACGGTGGCGCCGGCGCAGCCGATCCTCCTGAACGACGAGACGCTCAGGGACGGCCTGCAGTCGCCGTCGGTGCGGTGTCCGACCATCGACGAAAAGGTCCGCATTCTCCACCTGATCGACCGGCTGCGGATCGACACGGCGGACATCGGCCTGCCGGGCGCCGGACCGCACGTGGCCGCCGACGTCGAGCGCCTGGCCCGTGAGATCGCGGATGCGCGGCTGGGTGTACAGGCCAACTGCGCCGCGCGGACGCTGGTAGCGGACATCCGGCCGATCGCTGAGATCGCGCAGCGGGCGGGACTGCCCATCGAGTGCTGCGCGTTCGTCGGATCCAGTCCTCTGCGGCAGTACGCCGAAGGGTGGGGAATCGACCGGCTGCTCCGGCTGACGGAGGAAGCGGTGACGTTTGCGGTCGGCGAGGGGCTGACGGTGATGTACGTGACCGAGGACACGACGCGCGCCGACCCGGACACGCTCCGCCAGCTCTACTCGTGCGCCATCAGCGCCGGCGCCGCGCGGGTGTGCATCTCGGACACGGTGGGCCACGCCACGCCCGCCGGGGCTGCCGCCGTGACCCGGTTCGTGGCCGGGGTCGTCGAGTCGTGCGGCGGCGGCATCGGCATCGACTGGCACGGACACCGCGATCGTGATTTGGCGATCGCCAACTCGATCGCCGCGATCGACGCCGGAGCGACGCGGGTCCACGGTGCGGCGATCGGGATCGGCGAGCGGGTGGGGAACACCCCCATGGACACGCTCCTTCTCAACCTGGTTCTGATGGGTTACCTGGAGCGCGACCTCTCGGGCCTGGTCGAGTACTGTGAATACGTCTCGAAGGTCACGGGGGCGCCGATTCCGCCGAACTACCCCGTGGTCGGTCGCGATGCGTTCCGTACGGCGACCGGCGTGCACGCCGCGGCGGTGATCAAGGCGTTCCGCAAGCAGGATTCGGCGCTGGTGGATGCGGTCTACTCGGGTGTGCCGGCCAGCCTGATCGGCCGCGAGCAGGAGATCGAGGTCGGGCCGATGTCCGGCAGGTCGAACGTCATCTTCTGGCTGGAGAAACGCGGCCTGGCGGCGACGGAGGAAGCGGTCGAGCGGATCTTCGCGAAAGCCAAGGGGTCCGCGGCGGTGCTGCGGGAGGACGAAATCCTGCAGGAGGTCGGCCCGCGTCCTGCGGCGGAGTGAAGCCGGACCGCCGCTGGACAGCTACTGCCGGCGGCTGCCGGCGGCGATCTCGGGCAGCGCCGCGAGCACGACGTCGCCGACCGCCTTCATCGACTGCTCCGAGAGCTTGTCCATCGTGTCCTCCGCCCGATGCCAGGCGGGATATTCCAGGTCGATGATGTCCACGGCGGGAACGCCGGCGGCGAGGAACTCGATGTGATCGTCCTCGACCGCGGTCGTCTCGCTCACGAACTCGGCGCGCCCGAGCTTTGCGGCCGCCGCCCAGATCAGGTCCGTCAACCAGGGTGTCGAGTTCGACTCCCGCATGATGCGCAGGTCGCTGTCGCCGATCATGTCGACCAGCACGAGCGCGCGGATGGTGGCGAGCGCGCCGGCGGCGCGCGCGGCCCTCACGTAGTGGCGGCTGCCGTAGGTGTGGTCGTCTCCCTGCCATTCGAGGACCGCTTCCTCGCCGTCGAGGAAGAGGAGCTCGACATCCATCGGCAGCGTGCGGGGCTTGAGCACGCGTGCGAGCTCGATCAGGAAGGCCGCGCTGGAGCCGCCATCGTTCGCGCCGACGAACGTGACGCCGGGCAGCCGTTTCGTGTCGTAGTGACCCGCCACGATGATCCGTGGAACAGGCACCTGTGAAGGGGCGTCTTTCGCAGGAAGGCCCGGGATCGTCGCCACCAGGTTCACCATCGGGGTGCGGCCGTCGGGCGTGTCGGCTTCGAAGGACTGTGCCCGGACCGCCAGGCCTGACTTCTCGAGCTCGGCCGTGATGTAGTCGCGGGCCCTGGCCGCGCCGGGAGTTCCAGCCACGCGGGGGCCGATTCCCACCAGCTGGCGGACGTCCGCGAGGGCGCGCGCTCCGCTGAAGCCGGGCGCCGCCGTGGACGGCTGTGCGGCACACGAGGTGGCGACGACCGCCGTCAGCAGGCTGGCGGCACACGCCCGGCTGAATGCCAGCATGCCGCGCCGCATGTGCGGGCCAGCCACGTGCTTGACGGCCTAGGCGCGGGACCCGGCGGGGATGTAGTCGCGTTTCGCCGATCCCACGTAGATTTGCCGGGGCCGGGCGATCTTCTGCTCCGGGTCCGTGAGCATCTCTTCCCACTGCGCGATCCAGCCGGCCGTCCGGGGAATCGCGAACAGGACCGGGAACATGTCGACCGGGAAGCCCATCGCCTGGTAGATGAGGCCGGAGTAGAAGTCCACGTTCGGGTAGAGCTTGCGCTTCACGAAGTAGTCGTCTTCGAGGGCGATGCGTTCGAGCTCGAGCGCGATATCGAGCAGCGGGTTCTTGCCGGTGACCTCGAACACCTCGTCGGCCACCCGCTTGATGATCTTGGCGCGCGGGTCGTACGACTTGTAGACGCGGTGGCCGAACCCCATCAGCCGGCCCTTGCCCCCCTTGACGCTCTTGATGAACTCCGGCACCCGCTGCAGCGAGCCAATCTGCTTCAGCATGCGGAGCACGGCCTCGTTGGCCCCGCCGTGAAGCGGGCCGTAGAGGGCGGCCGCCGCGCCGGCCAGCGCCGAGTAGGGATCGACGTGCGAGCTGCCGATGCCGCGCATCGCGTGCGTGCTGCAGTTCTGTTCGTGATCGGCGTGGAGGATGAACAGCACCTCGAGCGCCCGCTCGAGCACCGGATTGGGCTTGTACTGGAGCTCCGTCATCTTGAACAGCATGTTCAGGAAGTTGCCGGTGAAGCTCAGCGCGCTATCCGGCAGCACCAGCGCGCGGCTGGTCGTGTGCCGCAGCCCGTAGGCGGCGATCGTCGGCGCCTTGGCGATCAGCCGCAGGCTGTGCAGGCGGCGTGTGTCGAGGTCCGCGATGTTCTTCGCATCGGGGTAGAAGGTGCCGAGCGCGCCGATGGCGCTCAGGAACATCCCCATCGGGTGGGCGTCGTGGCGGAAGCCTTCGAGCGTCTTCTTGATCCCCTCCGGCACGATCATGTGATTGCCGACGTCGGCGATCCACTGTTTCAGGTCCGCTCCGGTCGGGAGCTCACCGAACAGGATCAGGTAGGCCGTTTCGAGGTAGCTGCTGTGTTCCGCCAGCTGCTCGATCGGGTACCCGCGGTACATCAGGATTCCCTTGTCGCCGTCGATGAACGTGATCCGGCTCCGGCAGGCGGCGGTGTTCGTGAACGCCGGGTCGTAGGTCATCAGGCCGAAGTCGTCCGCCTTCAGCTTGATCTGGCGCAGATCCATCGCACGGATGGTGCCGTCCTGGATCGGGACGTCGTAGTGCTTGCCGGTGCGATTGTCGGTAATCGTCAGGGTGTCGGCCATGCAACGTATCCGCTGTGAACGGGTTACGAATCTCCGGGGTCTTCGGAATCGGCCGACGGCGGCTCGTGATCGGGAACCCGGTACTCCTCGCGGAGCCAGCTGCCGAGGTCGGCGAGCTGGCACCGCCTGCTGCAGAACGGCCGCCACTCCGGTTCCACCGGCAGGCGCCGACAGTATGCGCACGTCGCTTCGGGCCGCGTCAACCCGCCCATTGTATCAATGGCGACGCCCCGGCCTTCAGCCGCTACTCGCTGCGCGGCGACGCGCCGTCGGGTTCCGCAAGGAACGCGGCAATCTGGCGGCGCAGCTCGTCCTGGATCACCTCGACCTTGCGACGCGCGTCGAGCACCCGGAACGCGAACTCGTCCGACATCGAGGCGTACTCGCGGAGCAGCGCGCGCTGGTAGGCGCGGAAGCTCTCGTAGATGTCGTCGCCGAGCCGCAGGTCCATGCCCGACTCCCAGTAGTCCATGCCGCGCGACTGCAGCACGCGCCTGATCAGCGTTTTCTCGTCGATCTTCAGGTAGAACACCAGGTGCGGCGCGATGCCGAAGCCATACAGCTGGCGGATCCACTGGCGGTCCACCCCTCGAACGCCGGCGCGCGCCAGCGCGGTGAAGATGTAGCGGTCGGACAGCACGATGAAGCCTGCCTTGAGGGCGGGGATGATCTCCTTCTCGAGCCGATCGGCGAAGTCGGTGGCGTACAGCAGCACGAAGGTCAGCTTGTTCAGGGTGTTGCTCTGCTTCGCCAGATCGATGGTCGGCGACATCAGCTCCGACCGCGTCCAGCCGGTCTCGATCACGCCGTAGCCCTGGACCTCGAGCCACTCCCGCAGCAGCGCGATCTGCGTGGAGCGGCCCACGCCGTCGGTTCCTTCGATGGCGATGATCCGGCCAGGGTACCCGTGGATCGGCAGGTAAGGGATGCCGTGCCCATAGTACATCCCGGGCGTGACCCCGCCCGATGCGCCGCTCTCGAGACTCATGCTGCCTCTCGTTCGTTGGACGAGCTCGTCGTTTGGGACCACTCCCGGATCCCGGCCGGATCCCGGATCCCTTATTCCGGATCCCGGCGACGTGTGGCTCGTCACGTCAGCTCTTCGACCTCTTCGTCGACCGTCCGGATGTTGAGGTGGTGCGTCACCAGCTTCCTGAAGAACCTCTGCTGTTCGGTGATGCTGCCGCTGGCGTTCACCACGCTCAGGCCGAACTCCTCCACGATGCGGTCGTACTCGTCGAGGACCTTGCCCTGGAAGAGCCTGAAGCTCTCGACCGCGTTGGTGCTCCACCCCATGTCCATCCCGGCCTCGTAGAACTTCAGCTTCACGCGCCGCGCGAGAAGGCGGTCCGTCGACACCTCGATCGGCACCCGGAAGTAGACGGCCAGGTCCGGTTGAACGGCGAAGCTGTACAGCTCGCGCACCCAGTGACGATCCACGCCGCGGGCAGAATCGCGGGCGAACGCGGTGTACGCGTAACGATCGGCGAGCACCGTCATCCCGGCCTTGAGCGGCGGGATGATGTTGTAGAGCAGGCGGTCGGCGAAGTCGGTGGCGTGCAGCAGGCTGAAGGTCATCGGCGTGAGCGAGTTCTGCTTCTTGCCGGTTTTCGAGGCCGCCTTGACCAGCGCCGAGGAGTTCCATTCCGTCATGAAGACGGGGTGACCCGCCGCCTTAAGCCATTTCGCGAGCAGTGCGAGCTGGGTGGTTTTTCCCGAGCCGTCGATGCCCTCCACCACGAACAGCTTTCCCGGGTACTCGTGCGGCGTGATCAGCCTGTTCAGCATGGCCTGGACGTTCCTTGTGATCTCCGGTGGTAACCTCGAAGCGAATCGGCTTGCCCAGGACCTGCTCGAGGGGTGCCACGTGACGATGGGCAGCCCAGACCTCGAGCTCGGCATCGCCCGATGTCCGCAGCCGCGCGAGGTAGTCGTCGCCGCGCGGGTAGAGGTCGAGCCCGGTGAGCGCCTGCGCGTGGCTCCGATCCAGCCCCTCCGCCAGGCGTACCATCGATGACAGCGCCTTGACGGTCCGGCGCAGCGGGCCGGGGAGGTCGCCGTAGCCCTCATGCGATCGCTTCGGCGTCGCCTGACGGTGATAGCGCGTGAGGAGCGCCATCACCTCGATTTCCTGCGGCGCGAATCCACGGAGGTCGCCGTTCTTGACCAGGTAGTAGGAGTGCCGGTGGTGGCGCTCGTAGCTGATGTGCACGCCGATGTCGTGGAGCAGCGCGCCGTACTCGAGCCACTCGCGCTCCGCGTCCGCGAGGCCGTGGACGCTTCGGGTCTGGTCGAAGATGTTGAGCGCCAGGCGCGCCACCTGCTGCGCGTGCTCGGGCCAGTACCGGCAGCGCTCGCCCAGCTCGATCACGCTCCGGCGCCGCACGTCTGGATACCGCTCGACCTTGCGGATCCGGGCGCTGTTGCGCCCGATGTAGTCGAGCACCAGCCCTTCCCTCAGCGCCAGGTCGCACAGGATGAACTCGTCTGCCCCGAGCCGCCGGACGATCGTGTCGAACAGGACGGAACCGGCGACCGACAGGTCGGCGCGTCTCGGATCCATGCCCGGCACGCGAAGCCGCTCCGCGAACACCGCCTCGACGAGCGCCTTCCGCAGGCGGTGCAGCGCCTTGGCCGGCACCCGCCGGTTCCGCACGTCCTCCGGCGCACCGCTCGCGTCGGCAACGGCCATCGTCCCCAGGCTGAGAATCGTGCCTGATGTGCCGATCAGCCGGTCGAACCCCCGGCCCGCCACCTGGTCGAGATAGGTGCCCATCTCCCGGTTGACGAACTTGACGAGCCGGCGCTCGTCGTGCCCCCCGAGCGGGTCCGTTCGTACGAACCGTTCCGTGAGCCTGATGACGCCCGTCTTGAAGCTGCGGCCGAGCGCGAGCTGGGTGGCTGTTCCGAGCGTGACCTCGACGCTGCCGCCCCCGATGTCCACGACCACGGCAGTGGACGAACCGACATCCACGCCATACGCGGCTGCCAGGTGGATGAGCCGGGCCTCCTCCGTTCCGGAGATGACCTTGATGCGGATCCCGGTGTCGCGCTCGACCTGGGCGATGAAATCGCCGCCGTTCTCGGCCTCGCGTGTCGCGCTGGTGGCCGCCGCGATGATCTCGTCCACCTTGTGCGACTCGGCGAGCCGCTTGAACTTGGCCAGCGTGTGCAGCGCCGAGGTCATCGCCGTCGGCGTCAGGCTCCGCCCGTCCAGCCCGCCCGCGCCGAGCCGCACCATGTCTTTTTCGCTGTCCACCACCTCGAAGGAGAGGTCCGGGCGCACCGCGACCACGATCATGTGGATGGAGTTGGTGCCTATATCAATAGCGGCAATGCGCATGCGGACGAGGGGACCTGGACGCTGGTCGGCTTGTGCCGATCGACGATCGTTATATACTGACGGCCAGGTCCAGCCCAGAAGACCCTCGTCAGATCGGGCAAATCCTATCATGAACCACGCCGCACCCCGCCCGACACGCCTGCTCCTGGAGCGTCGGGCGCGAGATCTCAAACGGCACCTGCCTGCCGCCATCGATGGAGATGGCATCGGCGTGCACCAGGCGCGCGTCGCGTCGAGACGGCTGCGCGAGGCGGTCCCGGTCCTGGCGGAGGACGTCGAATCCAGCAAGGCCAGGAAGGCGGAGGGGAAGATCCGCCAATTGACGCGCGCGCTCGGCGCGGTGCGCGAGCTGGACGTGACTCTGACGGTTCTGGACGAGTTCGCCGCTCGCGACACGCTCCCGCGGGTTGCGCTCGAGGAGGTGCGCACCCACGTGACCGAGGAGCGCGAGCTTCGCCGGAAGACGATGCTGAAACGGCTCGCGAAGGTCAAGGTCGAGAAACTCGACCAGCGGCTGGCGGCGGTCGCCGAGGCGCTGCAGCAGGCGCAGACCGAGCGCTGGCGCGAGGTCCTGGCCGGCCGCCTGGGAACGCGCGGCAAGGCTCTCGCCGCCGCGATGCTCGAAGCCGGGCATTTGTACAACCCCGACAGCCTCCACCGCGTCAGGATTGAGACCAAGAAGCTGCGCTACGGGCTGGAGATCGCGGCCGAAGGGGGGGTGAAATCAGCGATGCCCCTCGTCCGGCAGCTGAAAAAGGTGCAGGATACGCTCGGACGTCTGCACGACCTGCAGGTGCTCGAGGCGCACGTGGCCGCTGTGCAGGCGGCGCCGCCCGCCCGGGCACTGCCCGAAGACAGCCTCGCCGCGGTCGCCCGCGCCCTCGAAGACGAGTGCCGCCATCTGCACGGGCGTTACATCGCGCTGTCGCCCGCCCTTCGCACGACCGTCGACGGCACGCACCAGGTCATCGAGCAGCTGATGCGCCCCAGCCCCCGCCGGCGCACCGTGAAGATGACCCTGCCTCCCGCAGTCCGCAGGATGCCCGTACGCGCCGCGGCTTCGACACCCGCCACCCGAGGACCACGCTGACGCGCGCATGCCGACACTGCAGCTCTATCTGATCCGTCATGGAGTGGCCGCCGAACGCGGCGACGAGTACCCGGACGACTCCAAGCGGCCGCTCACGGCGCAGGGGATGTCGCGCCTCCGCAAGGAGGCCCGGGCGCTGGACGTGCTGGGCGTCGTGATCGATCAGATCGTCACGAGCCCCCTGGTACGGACCCGCCAGACGGCGGACGTGATCGCCGAGTCGCTGAAGGCCCGCCCTCCGGTGACGACTTCCGACGCCCTGGCCCCGGCGGGCACGCCTGGGGCGGTGATGCAGGAGCTCGCGAAGTACTCCAAGAAGGGGAACGTCGCGCTGGTCGGCCACGAGCCCAATCTCGGAGAGCTCGCCGCCCGGCTGATCGGCGCGCGCGCCGCGCTCGAATTCAAGAAGGGCGCTATCTGCCGCATCGACTACGACACGATTCCCCCCAAGGGCACGGGCCAGCTGCGCTGGTTTCTCACGCCGCGCATCCTGCGCAGGCTCGCCTGAACACCCGCACTCACCCGGCCAGCTCCACCCTGACCCGCCGCCCGCTGGTCTGCGCGGCCCGGGTGTCGTACGAGTGGACCTGGCCGCCGGCGGTGCCGATGCGCTTGTAGAGCTCGGTCAATCCCGTCTGGTCGCGGACATCCGGCGCGGCCGCGACCTCCAGCGCGTGCCGCAGCTCGTGGCCGATGAGCGCGATGGTGTCGAAGGGCGACAGGCGGGCGAGCACCTGGATTCGGAGGTATCGCTGCTGGTTCGGCACCGGCACGATCATGAGCTGCCCGGCGATCGTCGGCGGCAGCTTGTCCACGCGCTGGATGTAGACGATGACATCGGTGGCGTTGACTGCGGCCACCAGATCCCCGAACGTGACCGAGCGTCGCAGGCCCTCCTCCATCAGTCGAAGCAGGAGCTTGTCGGTGGTGCGGACCCGCCGGTGGGGCTCGATCAGCAACGCGCCGTACGGAACGTTCGCGTCATTGGCGGCTGGTTCGGCAGGCGCGGGCGACAGCGAGAGAACGGCCAGCACGATGGGTAGCCAGGTGATCATGATGAGCCTCCAGTCCGAAGGAAGCCCGCTCATCCTGCCGAGCGGCGTATCCCGCAGCGGCCCGTTGCCGCCCCCTCCAGAGCAGCAACTGGCAGCGTTAGACGCTCGCTTGGGTGAATAGTTTAGGGTTGTGCGCTGCCGGGACGCGCGGACAGATTCCGGGACGGACTGCGTGACGAACCATCCAAATAGCGTGATCCGGGTGGCGTTTCAGCTCACGTCACGCTGTCGCGCGAGTCGAATGCGCGCACGGACCTTCTGCACCGGACAGGGATGGCGAGGCGTTGAAGCGCCCGCCTCCGGCCGGCGGCGAGCGCTTCCTGGATGATCAGACGGAGAGCCCCGGCGCCACCAGTGCGCCCTTGGGCACGATGATGATGCCGTTGCGGATGAAGTAGCCGGGCCCGTCGGCGTGGTCGACGCCCGCGGCGTTCACCAGGCGCACGCCGTCGCCGATCCGTGCGTTCTTGTCCACGATCACCCGGTCGAGCACCGCGCCGCGGCCGATGCCGAGCGGGATGGGGCCCGCACCCGATTCCTCCTCGTACGAGTCGGCGCCGAGCAGCACCGACCGCGCAATCTGTGCGTTCGGTGCCACGTGCGTCCTGATCCCGATGACGGACTCCTGGATGGTGCACTGATCCAGATAGCAGCCCTCCGCCACGATGGAGGACTCCAGCGTGCACGCATACGCCCGCGTGGCCGGCAGGAACCTGGGACGCGTGTAGATCGGCCAGCGCGGGTGGAAGAAATTGAACGGCGCGCCGTAGCGCGTCAGCTGGATGTTGGCATCGTAGAACGCCTCGATCGTCCCGACGTCTGCCCAGTAGCCGCGGAAGACGTACGAGTTGACGCGGTAGGTGCCGAGCGCCTTGGGCAGGATCTCCTTGCCGAAGTCGACGCCCGGCTGTTCGAGGATGTCGAGCAGCACGTCGCGCGAGAACACGTAAATGCCCATGGAGGCGACGAAGGGTTTGTCCGGGCTCGTCCCCCCGGGGCCGGAACGGCGGGGTGCGCTGGTGCCGATCTCCGCGAGCCGGGCCGCGTCCGGCTTCTCTTCGAAGGCGACGATCTGTCCCTCATCGTCGAACCGGAAGATGCCCATCTGGGACGCGTCGGCAGTACTCACCGGCTGCGCCGCGATCGTGATGTCGGCGCGCCCCTCGATGTGCGACTCGACCAGTTCGCAGAAGTCCATGCGGTACAGGTGGTCGCCGGCCAGGATCAGGTAGTAGTCGGCATCGTATCCCTTGAAGTGGCGGGCCGCCTGCCGCACGGCGTCCGCCGTACCCTGGAACCAGTCGGAGCTCTCCGGCGTCTGCTCGGCGGCGAGCACCTCGACGAAGCCATTGGAAAAGAGGTCGAGCCGGTAGGTCTGCGCGACGTGCCTGTTGAGCGATGCGGAGTTGAACTGCGTGAGCACGAAGATCCGCTTGAGGCCGGCATGGAGGCAGTTGCTGATCGGGATGTCGATCAGGCGGTACTTGCCGCCGAGCGGCACCGCCGGCTTCGATCGCATGTGGGTGAGGGGGAAGAGGCGGGTGCCCCGGCCGCCGCCGAGAATCAGGGTCACGACGTCGTTCATGCCTGGATCTTACCCGTTGAGCGCCGGCACGCCGACGATCGGGCGCCCCGGGCACGGCCTCATTCCACGAAGCGGTACCCGAGCCCGACGACGGTTTCAATCTGCTGGCCGGCGGCACCGAGCTTGGCGCGCAGCCGCCCGACGTGCACGTCCACGGAGCGGGTCTCGATGTAGCGATCATAGCCCCAGACGCGTTCCAGGAGCCGATCGCGTGAGATCACACGGTTGCGGTTCTCCACCAGGAACTGGAGCAGCTCGAGCTCCCGTCGCGTCAGCCGGACGTCCGCCCCGTCAACAGCGATGGCGACCGCGTCGAAGTCGGCCGTCAGGTGGACGCCGGTGTAGATCTTCGACGCCGCGACGCCGGACATGCGCCGGCGCTGCACCGCACGGACACGTGCGGCGAGCTCGCGAAGGCTGAACGGCTTGGTCACGTAATCGTCTGCCCCGAGGTCCAGCCCGATCACGCGATCGGTCTCGCTGGTCCGCGCGGTCAGCATGATGATCGGGATGTTCGCTGTCGCCGGACGGCTGCGGACGATGCGGCAGACCTCGGTTCCGCCCAGCACCGGCAGGTTGAGATCGAGGATGATGACGTCGGGCGGCTGGTCGTTGATCGCCCGGAGAGCCGCGTCGCCGCTCGAGACGATCTCGACCTGTCCGTCGCCCGCCCGCTCCAGCGCGTGCTTGATCAGTCCGGCGATATCCTGCTCGTCCTCGACGACGAGCACGCGAGGGGCGCGGTTCGCCGGCGACGGCACACGGTCAGCAGCGGTCGTAGTCTCGCGTGTCATGGTGGCCATGTAGTCCCCTCAGCGTACCTGCCAGCAGGTTTCGGCGGGATGACCGCCCTGTTAAATGTGCGTTACGCGAGGGGGCGGGCTGGGAGTCGCGCATCTTCAGCCGATGCGCCACGCCGCCTCATCCGAGGCGCGCGCGGCGCATCCCACCCGGTCCGTTAGAACAGGTAGCGGACGGACACCTGGGTCTGACGGGCGGTGCCCAGGCCGACGGTGCGGTTGAGCGGCCCGAGCATGTAGCCGAACGTGCCGGTCTGCGCCTCCGTGAACGGCACGCCGGGCGTGGCGTTCGGCAGCGAGACGGCGGGGTTCTCGTAGTTCAACCGGTTGATCAGGTTGAACACCTCGACCCGCAGCTGCAGCCCCTGGTTCGACGCAAACCGCAGGTCTTTGCTGGCCATCAGGTCGAGCTGCCAGAAGTTGGGACCTCTGAGGTAATTGCGCGGCAGGTTGCCGAACGATCCCGGTTGCGGCGTCGTGAAGGCGGCCGGGTTCAACCAGCGCACGCCGTCCTTGAGGTAGGGATCCACGCCAGCCACGAGATCCGGCCGCTGCGTGCCCCGGCTGTTGCCGCCGGGGATGTTGAGGCCCGCAACGCCGGGCAAGGTGTCCGGCCGGTTGATGGTCACGTTGATTGGAACGCCGCTGCGCGCGTTGACGATCCCTCCCACGCGCCAGCCGCCGGCGAGCGGCCCTTCGAAGGGCAGCTGATAGACGAGCGAGCCGTTGAACGTGTGCGGAATGTCCTGCGGGTTGGTCCCGTACTCCGTGTTGTAGTCGAAGGTGTTCTGGGTGGTGGCCGCCTCGTTCGAGCCCTGCGTCGTCCCCCGGTTGCGCGAGTACCTGGTACTGCAGGCCGCCGGAGAGACCGGTGCGGAACCGGCGCGTGAGCGCCACCTGCAACGCGTCGTAGGTGGCTTCGCCGCAGCCGGAGATCGCGTTGCCGTTGATGACGAGGCCGTCGAGGCAGCCGGACGCCTTGTAGTCGATCTGCCCGAAATTGGGCTCGGGCCGCAGACGGGTGACGGGGTCGATGGTGTTCGCGACGCCGCGCACGAACATGTCGCGCCCCTTGCTGCCGGTGTAGCCGACCGTCAGGTTGAGGGCGCCTGGCAGTTCCTGCGAGACGCTCGCGCCGTACTGGATGTTGGTACTCGTCCGGCCGCTCGTGCGTGTAGCCACGGAGGGAGAGCAGGTTCCGGTAGACAGCCGGGTCCACCGGGTAGGCGAGGCCGCTGTTCGGGATGTCTGCCGCCTGCGCCCGGCGACGTTCGATGTAGTTCTCGATCGGCTGGATGCGATCCTCGAACTGCCCGGGCCCGTAGAAGAGCCCGAAGCCGGCGCGCAGCGCGGTCCGGTCCGCCAGTTGGTACACCGCCGAGAGTCGCGGCGCGAAGTTGTTCGTGTCCGGATCGTAGAAGTTGTCCGGGTCGGTGCTGAAGGCGTTGTCCTCGACGAAGAACGGGCGCGCGCGGCCATCAGCCTCCTTGACGACGGAGTAGAAGTCGTAGCGCAGCCCGAGCTCGAGCGTGAGCCGGCTGGTGGTGCGCCACGAGTCCTGCGCGAAGCCGATCAGGTAGTGCTGCTGCGGCCGGAACACCGGTGAATCGAGCGCGACCGCCACCTGGCTGGGCGTGTTGTCGATGAAGTCGTTGATGCTGTTGTAGGTGATCTCGTTGCTGCCGAGGAACTGGAACTCCGACTCGATGCTCCGGTACTCGCCGCCGAACTTGAACGTATGGGCGCCGCGCGTCCAGGTCAGGGCGTCCGCCAGCGAGATCGAGCGCGGGTTGAAGAGATTGCCGTTGGTCGAGGCGTTGCTGGTCGCGCGGATCAGCAGGCCGCTGCGGGCGATGCCGGTGGACCCGCGCGCGTCGATCGACTGGGACGTGACGGTCCCGGACAACGAGACCTGCGTCGGATCGTATCCCGCCGGACCGAAGGCGACCGCGTCGTACTTGGGCCGGTTGTACCCGACCTTGAGCTCGTTGACCCAGCTGGAGCGCAGGATCGACTGGTGGTTGGCCACGGCGTTGACGGGCGTCTGGGTCGCGCGCACGCGGCGTGAAGTCACGGTGCGGTCGGGCGTGTCCACCGAGCCGTCGCTGTAGAGCACGCGGACGTACAGCGACTGGTTGTTGCTGAAGCGCTGGTCCACCCGTCCAGAGAAGCTGTGCTCGGTCTGCTCGGCCTGCGTGTCGAGCGTCGCAAGGGCGAGGAGCGGGTTCGACGTGGCGACCGTGCCCTCGGGGAACCCGGCGAGCAGCGGGGCAACCGCCTGCGTGCGGGCCGCGCTCAGCCCGCCCGTGCTCGAGATGAACTCGCCCGCCTGAATCCGGCGGATGGCCTCCGCGCTCGGCACGGCCTCGCTGAAGCTCAGACCGGTGGTCTGCTTCAGCCCCTCGTAACTGCCGAAGAAGAACGTCCGGTTGGTCGCGATTGGCCCGCCGGCCGACCCGCCGAACTGGTTCAGCTCCAGCTTCTGCTTCTTGTCGTCGTACTTGCTCGCGGCATCGAGGCTGTCGTTGCGGAAGTAGTCGAAGAGGGAGCCGGTGAACCGGTTGCTGCCGGCCTTGCTGACGACCGTGATGTTGCCGCCGGCGCCGAGGCCGCTCTCGGCAGGCGCCAGCCCCGAGTTGACACGAAACTCGGCGACCGACTCCATCGAGGTCTGGAGCCGGAACTGCGAGCCGGTCGCGCTCAGGTATCCCGGACTGGCGTCCCACACATACGTGCCGTCGACGCCGTCGTAATTGAGATAGTTCTGCTGGTTCGACTTGCCATTGAACCGCACGCTCGCCCAGCCGCCGTTGCCATCCGTCGTGGCGCCGGTGGCGAGCGTCATCAGGTTCGCGAAGTTCCGGCCGTTGACCGGCAGGTTTTCGATCTCCTCCGGCGACACGTTCACGCCGACTTTCGCCGACGTCAGGTCCAGCACCGATCTGTCCCCCACTACGTCGACCGTCTCGCTGACGCCCGTGACCGACAGCGCCACGTCGATCGTCTTGACCTCTCCGACGCCGAGCACGACCTGCCGCCTGGTCGGGGCGAAGCCGCTCAGCTCGACGACCGCCTCGTAGACTCCGGGCCCCAGATTCGTCACCGTGTAACGCCCCGCTTCGTCCGTGACCAGGGTCCGGGCCGTGCCGGTACTCGCGGCGCTCACGGTGACGGTCACTCCGGGCATCACGCCCCCGTTCTGATCCGTCACCGTTCCGACGATCCGCGACTCGGTCTGCTGCGCGGCAGCGAACCCGGGAACCGCACAGCTCAGGGCCAGCGCCATTGCCACAACTTTTCTCTGCACCTTCGTCTTCCCCCTTTTTGGCCTGCGCGCTCGGGCACGGCCGCCAGATCAAGTCCGTCGACCAAGCCTAGTGAGGAACTGTGAAGTGCCGGCGACGGACGTGTGTCGGGGGTGTTAAATCGCCAATGGGCCAGCCGGACCAGGGTGCCGCCGGCCGTCGCATTGCGCGGATGTAAACACCGCATCACATTCGTGCGACAACTGCGTAACGCAAGGCTATCTGCTACCATTGCGCGCGGTTAACGCTGGAGGTGGAGTGGCATTTCGACTGATCCCCCGGGAGGAGCGGTTCTACGACGACTTCGTGGCGCTGGCCGAGCAGATCCGGCACGGCGCCGCGCTGCTCGAGGAGATGCTCGCGCCAGAGCGCCCGATCTGGGACAAGGCGGAAGAGATCAAGGAAGTCGAGCACGAGTGCGACACCCTGACGCACCTCGTCATCCAGCGACTCCACCGGACGTTCGTCACGCCGCTCGATCGCGAGGACATCTTCGCGCTCGCCCGCTCGCTGGACGACGTGATGGATGCCATCGACGCGTCTGCCGCAATCGTCCACCTCTATCAGATCGAGCTGGTGCGACCCGACGCGCGGGTCCTGGCGAAGATCATCAAGGCGTCGGTGGAACAGGTCGTCAAGGCGCTGCGGGCGCTCGATCGAAAAGTGGGCGTGGCCCAGCCGGCGGTCGAGATCAACCGTCTCGAGAACGAGGCCGATCGCGCCCACCAGGCTGCCGTGCGCCGGCTCTTCGCGGAGGAGCGCGACCCGATCGCGATCATGAAGTGGAAGGAGATCCTCGACTTTCTCGAGGAGGCCACCGACCGGTGCGAAGACGTCGCGAATGTGCTCGAGGGTGTCGTCGTGAAGCACGGCTGACCACCGGATGGATCCCAACCTCCTCCCGGTCGCCACGCTCATCGTCGTTGCGCTCGTCTTCGACTACATCAACGGCTTTCACGACGCCGCCAACTCGATCGCCACCGTCGTGTCCACTCGCGTGCTGTCGCCCGCCAAGGCGGTGATCTGGGCCGCGTTCTTCAACTTCATCGCGGCCTTCACCTTCGGCACGGCGGTCGCCTCGACGGTCGGCAGCGGCCTCGTCGACCTCAGCATCGTCACCTTCTCCGTCATCTTCGCCGGGCTCTTTGCCGCGATCGTCTGGGACCTGATCACGTGGTACTACGGGCTGCCGACCAGCTCGTCGCATGCGCTGATCGGCGGATACGGCGGGGCGGCCGTGGCGAAGGCGGGCTTCGGCGCGATCATCGTGGCGGGATGGACGAAGACAGTGGTCTTCATCGTGCTGGCGCCGCTCATCGGGCTCGTCCTGGGGTTCGGGATCATGGTCGCCATCATGTGGATCTTCCAGAGGTCCGCGCCGACGCGCGTCGACAAGTGGTTCAGGCGCCTGCAGCTGGTGTCGGCCGCCGCCTACAGCCTCGGCCACGGCGGCAACGACGCGCAGAAGACGATGGGGATCATCGCGGGCGCGCTGGTGGCGGGCGGATACCTGCAGCTCGTGGACGGAAAGCTCCCGATCCCGATGTGGGTGGTGCTCTCGGCCCATGCGGCGATCGCGCTGGGGACGCTCTCGGGCGGGTGGCGCATCATCCACACCATGGGATCGAAGATCACCAAGCTGCAGCCGGTCGGCGGCTTTGCCGCGGAGACCGCCGGCGCAATCTCGCTGTTCACCGCAACCCACCTCGGCGTGGCGGTCAGCACGACCCACACCATCACCGGAGCGATCATCGGCGTGGGATCGATCAAGCGGCTGTCGGCGGTGCGCTGGGGGGTTGCGGGACGCATCGTGTGGGCGTGGATCCTGACCATTCCCGCCGCCGCCTTCATCGCCGCTGTCACCTATCGGGTCGTCTCGGCGACGATAGCGCCGTAATTCAGCTTCCCGCTTCCCGCTACCAGCTTCCCGCTGCCAGCTTCCCGCTGCCAGCCTCCTGCTTCCCGCTGCCAGCTGCCAGCTTCCTGCTACCCCGGCAAATCTACCGTGAACACTGCGCCGCCGCCTGGCCGGTTGGCGGCGGATGCGGTGCCTCCGTGCAACTCGATCAGGTGTTTCACGATCGCGAGGCCCAGGCCTGTGCCCCCGGGGTCGCGCTCCCCGCGCGCCCGCGCCTTGTCGGCTCTGTAGAAGCGCTCGAAGATGCGTGGCAGATCCGATTCCGGGACGCCCGGGCCCTGGTCGCTCACGCTGAGGATCACGCGGCGGCCCGCACGCGCCGCGCTCATCACAATCCGGCCCGAGACCGGCGAGTAGTTCGACGCGTTCTCGACGAGGTTCCTCAGCGCGTCGTGCAGCTTCGCGGGGTCACCCACGACGGTGGAGGCATCCCGGGCGATCTGCTGCTCGACAGCCTGCTCGCGGCCCTCCAGCGCGTCGGCCAGCTCGGTTTCCACTCCGGTGAAGAGCGACTCGACCGAGCACTCCACGTGCTCGAGCGGCTCCTGCCCGGCATCGAGCCGGGCGAGGCGCAGCAGGTCGCGCACGAGCCGCTCCATGCGCAGCGTGTGGCGGGCGATGATCTCCAGGAACCGTCGTGCATCCGGCGTGTCGGTGCCGTCGTCCAGCAACGCCTCGACGTAGCCGCGGACGGCGGTCAGCGGGGTGCGGAGCTCGTGGGAGACGTTGGCCACGAAGTCGCGCCGTACCCGATCGGCCTTGCGGAGATCGGTGATGTCGTGCAGCACGAGCACGGCGCCGCGCGCGGTCGACGACACGATGGGTGCGGTGCGGGCGATGACGATGCGATCGGACGCGTGCGGGAGCGCCAGTTCGAGTGCCTCGGTCGGCGCACCTCCCAACGTGGCTCCCAGCCGTCCGGCGATCTCCGGCTGGTGGACGATCTCGCGGTAGTGCCGGCCCTCGACAGCGTCGGCAAGGCGGAGCATCCGACGGGCGGCGGTGTTCACGAGCTGCACCTGCCCTCGCTCGCTGACGACGAGCACCCCCTCGATCATGCCGCCGAGGATGGCTTCCATGCGGGCGCGGTCGGACTCGAGGTCGGCCGCTCTGCGCCCGATCTCCCGCACGGAGTCGTCCATCACGCGTGCCACGGTGCCGATCTCGTCGCTGCCGTACTCGCGCGCGGGTAGCGACAGGTCCCCGCCCGCGTAGCGCTCCGCAACTCCCGCAATCGCGCGGACGCGACGGCTCAGGATGGCCGATGCGCCCCAGGCGAGCGCCAGCGCGGCGAGCAGGCCCGCCCCGAACGCGACGAGGGCGATCCGGCGGACGGCGGAGAGTTGCGCGCTGATGCTCGTGAGCGGCAACGCGAGCCGGACCTCGGCCAGCAGCGGAGCCTCGGGATTGTGCACCGGTACGGCGACGTAGAGCATGTCGGTCGCCAGCGTCGTGCTGTATCGGCGTGCCATCCCGAGGCCGTCGCGGCGCGCCGCCCGGATCTCGGGCCGCTCCGCGTGGTTGTCGATGGTGCGCAGCTCGTCGCCAGTCAGCTCGGAGTCTCCCACCACGGTCCCGTCCGGCGCCACGAACGTGACCCGCGCGTTCACCAGGCGGCCCACCTCGTCCGCCTCGGCGTCGAGCTCCGACGCCGTCGCCGCGCGGCGCTGCGACAGGGTTTCGGCGGCCATCCGCGTCTCGTTCACCAGCGACTGCTGAATCATCGAGTCCATGGTCCGCCGCACGGACCACGACACCAGCGTTGTCGCAACGATGAGGGTCAACGCCGCAGTGGCGACCGAGGTGGCGAACAGGCGGCTGCGGAAGGTCACGGGCGGTCCGCGAGCTTGTAGCCGAACTGCGTGATGGTCTCGATCGCGTCGGCGAGCACCGGCAGCTTCTCGCGGAGCCGCCTGACGTGCACGTCGACCGTGCGGGTACCGCCGTTGTAGTGATAGCCCCACACGTCGCTGAGGAGCAGGTCGCGTGACAGCACGCGGCCGCGGTGTTGCACCAGATACTGCAGCAGCAGGAACTCCTTGGCGGTGAGCCGGACCTCGTCTCCGTCGAGCATGACCAGGTGGCGATCCGGATCGATGGTGATCGGCCCGTACCGGGAGGGGGCGGTTGCCGGGCGGGACAGCCGCCGCAGGAGAGCGGCGACGCGGGCCGTCAGCTCTTTCGGGCTGAACGGCTTGGTCACGTAGTCGTCTGCCCCTTGTTCGAGGCCCGAGACGCGGTCGGCTTCCTCGCCGCGGGCCGTCAGCATGATCACCGGGATGACGGCCGTGGACCGATCAGCGCGCATCGCCTCGCAGACGCGCAGTCCGTCGAGCCCGGGCAGCATGATGTCCAGGATGACGAGATCGACCGGCGCCGCCCGGAGCCGCGGGAGCACGTCGGTCCCCGACGTCAGCCGCTCGACCACGTGCCCGGCCCCCGTCAGGTAATGCGCAATCAGCTCCGAGATATCCAGATCATCTTCGACGACGAGAATACGGGCCATGCAGATTGACGATGATAGCTGACGGGGGGCCAGGAGACAGAAGACAGAAGGCAGGAGGCAGGCCTCGCGGGACTTAAAAGCCCCGCGCCACATTGACGGGCAGCGGGAACGGGCAGCGGGCAGCAGGAAGCGGGAAGCGGGAAGCTGGACTGTCCTGTGGCAGGCAGGCGGTGTGGCCACGAGAGGACAGCCGGCGGCGCCCCTGCGCGAAACAGGCCTTTGTTTGCCTCCCTTCCGGGGTTCAGGCTGGCATCCCTCTTGGAGCAGAGGGATCCGACAGCTTACGCGGAAGTGGAAGGATGAGGGCCATGGACACAACAGGACGATGGGGACGGACGATGGTCGCCGCGGGAAGTCTCGGAGCCCTGCTGGCAACGGTGGGGTGCGGCGCACGCGGGGCAGCGGTTGCCGCCCCCGCGCCGGCGACGACGGCGAACCAGACCGGCCTGCCGATCGTGGTGAGCTGCGAGCCGACCCAGCGCACGATCGTGCGGCCGACGATTGTCAACGGCGCGGCGATGTCGCAGGTCGAGTGCGTGCCCGGCGAGGGCCAGCAGCCCGCCGCCTACGCGCAGCCGTTCGTGCAGGCGCCGGCTGCGCCGCAGGCGCAGCAGCTGGTGACCCCCGTCGCCTACCGCACCGCCGCACCGCAGCCGGTGTACCGCGACGTGGCGGATACCGAGATCCTGCCGGTGTCGAGGCGCACTTCCTCCGCACAGCCGGTCCGTGCCCGTCAGGTCGTGTATGACGAGCCGCGCGCCGAGCGGCGCAGCGTGAAGAAGAGCGCGATCATCATCGGATCCTCCGCCGGTGTCGGCGCCGGCGTCGGTGCTGCGGTCGGCGGCAAGAAGGGGGCACTGCTCGGGGCGGCGATTGCCGGCGGCGGCGCGGCGCTCTGGGATCAGGTCACCCGGCGCAAGGACTGACCGGCGTCTTCAACGTTCTCGGATACGCGCCAGGCTCGTTCCCTGGCGCGTATTTTTTTGCCTGCCACCGGGGCCGGGCCGGTTTCCCCCCGATGACGGGTAAAATGACGGGGCGCATGACATTGACCTGCATGGGGCTGCTGCTCGCCGCGGCACTTGGCGTCGCACAGAGCGGCGGCTCGCCGTCGGCGTCGGTCGTCCCGAAGAGGCCGGCAGCGTTCATCGAGACTCCGCACCTGCAGCTGAAAACCACCGGCGGGGAGGCGGGCGTCGCCCCCGGCACCCGCGTGTCGGTTTTCCTGGAGGTCGTGCCGAAGCCCCGGATGCACGTGTATGCGCCGGAACAGGACACATATGTGCCGGTCTCGCTGCGGCTGGACAGCAGTCCGCATGTCAGGGCGCGGCCCGCGATCTTCCCGAAAGGAGAATCGTTCGTGTTCGCGCCGACCAACGAAACGCAAATCGTCTACAGCCGTCCGTTCCGGATCGAACTGCCACTGACGATTGCGCAGGGCCGGCCGGCCGGACCGCTCACGCTCACGGGTACACTGGAGTATCAGGCGTGCGACGATCGGGTCTGCTACGTTTCGCGGAAGGTCCCGGTGAGCTGGATGTTGAATCTACAATGAGCGAAATGCTGCTCCTGACATCCGCCCTCGCCCTCGGTTTCCTCCATGGCCTGGGCGCCGATCATCTGATGGCGATTGCCGCGCTGTCGATTGGCGCCAGTGGAGATTCGCCGGCGCTGCGGCGCACGCGCGCACTCGGCGTCGCGGTGCGATTCGCCGTCGGCCACGCCATGCTGCTGGCTGTCGGCGCGGGCACACTGATCATCCTGGGCTGGTCGCTGCCGCTCGTCGTCGAGCGTGGTGGAGAGATGCTCGGCGGCATCCTCCTGATCCTGTTCGGCGCCCTGGGGCTCTGGAGCGTCGCGGCCGGTCGGGTCTATGGTCACACCCACGGTCAGGGGGGCGGCTCGCGTTTCCACCTGCATGTCGGCCGGCGCGATCATCATCCGCTGCCGTCGGCCCACTCGCACCTGCCGACGATCGTCGGTGCGGCGTTCGCCGTCAGCGGCCTGCGCGCGCTGACGATGCTGGCGCCGTTCGGGAGCCGGGCCGAAACCGCATCGCTGCCGACGCTGCTCGTGCTGATTACGGTGTTCGCGATCGGGATCCTGATGTCGATGTCGCTCTTCGGCGTGGCCTTCGCGCGGCTCATGTCCGCGACAGCCATGCAGGGGCTCGGGCGGGCCGCCGGCGCCATCACAGCCATGGCGTCCATCGCGCTGGGCGTGCTCTGGGTCGCGGGAGCGTAGGGGCAGGAAGGGCTTTCAGGCTCGCGCGGCTGACGAACGCTGGAGAGGGACCCCGCCCGATGATCCTCTTCGCCGGCGCCATCGCGGTAATCGCGACGGGCCTGGTTCTCTCACTCAACGGGATGGACACGCGCTCCCCTCACAACCTCCTCACCCCGTGGCTCCGGATCAGAAAATACACGGCGACCAGTGAGACCAGTCCGCCGTTGATCGCCAGCACCGCGGGGCCGGACGTGACGGTGGCGGCGTAACCGGCGGCCAGGCTGCCGAGCGGCATTCCGCCGCGGAACGCCACCATGTAGATGCTCATGACGCGGCCGCGCAGGTGGTCCGGGACGATGCAGCTGCACGAGGGAGGCGGTCATCGAGAAAACGCACAGCAGGCACGCGCCCGCGCCGAACAGCAGCAGGTTGCTCAGCCAGAACACGCGCGAGAGGGCAAAGCCGGCGATGAGCGCGCCGAAGACGACCTGCACGAGCAGCAGCGTCAGCCCCATGTGCCGGAACCGCCCGAGCCACGCGATCACCAGCGCCCCGACGACGGCGCCGGCGCCGGAGAAGGCCATCATCCGGCTGTAGGTCGCCGACGTCGCCGTGAAAGACCTCGCGCGCGAAGACGGGCAGGAACGTCAGCAGCGGCAGCCCGAGGAAGGTCGTCATCGACGCGAGCACCGTGATGGCGATGATCGTCGGCTCGCTGCGGGCGTAGGCGAACCCTCCCTTCATTTCCTCCAGCATCGGCTTGTGCTCCGCCCGAGGCAGGTGCTTCACCGTCAGTGACATCAGCGCGACGATCACCACCAGGAACGACAGGCCATTCAGACCGAAGCAGACCGCCGCACCGAACGCGGCCATCGTCGTGCTGGAGAGCAGCGGTCCGAACACGCGCGCGAGGTTGAACTGAATCGAGTTGAGCGCGATCGCGTTGGGCAGGTCGCTTCTTGTGCACGAGCGAAGGGACGAGCGACTGGTACGCCGGGCCACCGAACGCCTGCGCGATGCCGGTGGCGAACGACAGCACGAGAATGTGCCAGATCTGCACGTGATCGGTGAATACGAGCAGTGCCAGGATGAAGGCGGCGGCCATCTGCACGTATTGCGAGCCCAGAAGGAGCTGGCGCCGATCGTGGCGATCGGCGATGACCCCGCCGATGATCGTGAACAGCAGGATGGGGAGCTGGCCGAGGAAATCGTCGAGCCCCAGGTAGAGGGGAGTCAGCGAGGATCTTGGTGAGCTCGATGATCAGCCAGCTCTGGGCGACCTTC
This sequence comes from uncultured Acidobacteriota bacterium, assembly GCA_963787175.1. Classification (GTDB taxonomy): domain Bacteria; phylum Acidobacteriota; class Vicinamibacteria; order Vicinamibacterales; family 2-12-FULL-66-21; genus CAVSUB01. Next base: position 840,573 of record CAWBCA010000020.1, on the reverse strand, counting down.
TGCATCCAGGTGCCAACGGTCGAGGCGAACGCGCCGAACCAGAGCACGCGGAAATCGCGATAGGTGAAGGCTGCGAAGGCCCGCTGCAGGAAGGCTGAACGAAGCGGGGCTGGTGTCGGTGCGTCGAGCGGTGACGCCTTCGGCTCGAGCGGCGTAGACACGGAGCCCTATCTTAACATCCGCCCTTCCAACACTTACGCGGATCCGACGACGTGGCGCTTGATTCCCCGGCGGCGGCCGCTTATACTCACGGCGTCGGCGAAAATAAAGCGAAAGTCGTTGCCTGCCATGACCGCCCTCGCCCAACTCGAAATCTTGCTGCGGACCCGGAAACTCGACGTCACGCTGACGACCTCGACGCCGTGGCGGCAGGGGCACGGCGAACGCGCTGCGACAGGCGTGGCTTCGATTGATGCCGTGCTCGATGGAGGGCTGCCGCGGGGGCAGCTGTCGGAGATCGTCGGGCTGCGCTCCACCGGCCGGACCACGCTGTTGTGCCACGTGATGGCGGCCGGCGTGGAGCGGGGGGAAGCGGTAGCGATGGTGGATCCGTGCGATCGGTTCGATCCGGTGTCGGCGTCCGGGCTCGGGCTCGACCTTCGGCGTCTGCTGTGGGTCCGCGGAACCGGTGACGCGTCGTGCGGCCTGACGGCGCTCAAGGCGGCGAACCTGGTGCTGCAGGCCGGCAACTTCGGCGTGGTGGCGCTCGATCTCTCCGACGTGCCGGCCTCCGGCCTGCGTGCGTTCCCCTTCACCACCTGGCTGCGGATGGCGCGCGTGATCGAGGGGAGCCAGACGGTCGCGTTGCTCGTGGGTACGAATCATGTGGCGCGCAGCGCCGGCGGCGTCACGTTGACGCTCGACCGTCCCCGGGACTGGACCCACGTCGCCTGGTCCGGTGCCTCTCACCGCGCCCGCCTCCTCACGGCCATCGAGCTTCACCCGCGGGCGATCACCGCTCGCGGATGACCCCTGAACCCATGAACCCCTTATTCGCCTGCCTCCGTGCGCCTCGTCCCACCGCGGTTGTCGTGGACATCGCGCGCGAGTTCTCGCCGCGGCTGCAGCGGCACGGGTCCGGCTGCGTCGTGTGCGACGTGTCGGGTCTCGGTCGGCTGCTGGGGGAGCCGGCGTCGATTGGGGCGGAGCTCGCGCGATCCGCGTCGGCGTACGGGGGGGCGATCCGGGTGTCGATTGCGCAGACCATGACCGCGGCGATGCTGCTGACGCTCGCGCACCCCGAGGTCACGGTCGTGGTGGACGACGTGGCAGCGGCGCTGGGGGGGCTGCCCCTCGTGCATCTGCAGCAGCTGGTTGCCGAGGCGGAGGGAACGATGCTGCTGCGCGGCGCGGCCGGCGCGGCAACGAGGAGCGGACGGGAGGCCGCGCGGGTGCGGTACACGCGGGCGTTCGACATGGCGCGGCGCTGGGGGCTGACGACCATCGGCGAGCTGGCCGCGCTTGCCGCCCCCGATCTGTCGGCGCGGATGGGACAGGACGGCGTCCGGCTCCAGCTGCTTGCGCTGGGGCGCGATCCGGGGCCGCTCGTACCCGATCGCCGACGTGCCGCGCTTCATCGGGCGGATGGAGCTGGAGTGGCCGATCGACACGCTCGAGCCGCTGTCGTTCGTCCTTGCGCGGCTCCTCGAGCCGCTGTCGGTCGCGCTCGAGCGGGCGGATCGCGGCGCGGCCGCGCTCAGGCTGGAGTTGCGGCTGGTCGATCGCACCGCCTACGCGCGCGTGCTGCAGCTGCCGGCCGCCCTCCGTGATGCCCGCGTGCTCCGCACGCTGCTGATGCTCGACCTCGAGTCGCATCCGCCTCCATCCGCCATCGACATCGTCACGATCGAGATCGATCCGGCGCCGGGACGGGTGATCCAGGTACTCGCTGCTCGAGCGGGCGGTGCCATCGGCTGAAACCGTGGCGACGCTGACCGCGCGGCTCGGCGCGCTCGTGGGGGACGCGCGATGCGGCTCGCCGGTGCTGCTGGACACTCATCGTCCCGATGGCTTCGAGATGCGCCGCTTCGAGCTGGCCGAGGCGGACGGACGTGGACACCGGCGGGGGTTATCCGGATCGCGAGGCTGTGGGGCGCTCTCAGGCGCGGCCTTGGCGGGGTCTGACCCCGCCAAGGCCCGGCTCACGCCGGTGCTGCGCCGGTTCCGTCCACCCGTGGCGGTGCGCGTGACGGTGGAACGCGGCCGTCCCGTGCAGGTGGCCATCGATCGGCGCGGCATGCCCGGCGGTGGAGTCGAGCGAAGCGCCGGCCCCTGGCGCACCTCCGGCGCCTGGTGGACCGCCGCGCCGGGCGGCTGGGACCGCGATGAATGGGACATCGCGCTCGGCGACGGCACGATCTGCCGCCTGTTCCAGCAACGCGACACCGGCACCTGGTTCGTGGAGGGGGTGCTGGACTGAAACGGGATCCGGGATCAGGGATCCGCGATCCGGGGCTCGGCTCGGAAGGCCGGTGCTTCCGGCTCCTGGCTCCTGACTCCCGACTGACTCACGACCGCCGCCGACTGATGACTGACATTGTTCACCGAACTCCACGCCTCCTCCGCGTTCTCCTTTCTCGACGGTGCGTCGCTGCCGGAAGCGCTCGTCGCACGGGCGGCGGAGCTCGGGTATCGTCGATGGCGCTGCTCGATCGCGACGGCGTGTACGGCGTGCCGCGGTTTCACCTTGCCGCCACGCGCGCAGGGCTGAGAGCGATTGTCGGGGCGGAGCTGACGATGGCGCTCGGCGCCCGGCGCCCGGCGCCCGGCGCCGGACCCCGGATCCCGGATCCCGGATCCCGGATCCTCCCCCTGCCGCTCCTCGTCTCCTCACGGGAAGGCTATCGGAATCTGTGCCGGCTGATCACGCGCATGAAGCTGCGGGCGCCGAAGGGAGAAGGCGCGCTCACGCTGGACGATCTGGACGGCCATGTCAGCGGGCTGGTGGCGCTGGTCGGGCGGGCTGCCATCAACGGCCCGCGTTTCGGCGTCGGCGGGCTGGTCGATCGGCTGGTGGGCGTATTCGGCGCCGGCAGCGTCGCCATCGAGCTGCAGCGGCACCTGCTCAGGGACGAAGAGTCGGACAACCACGCGCTGATGGACCTCGCGTCCGCGTTCCACCTGCCGGTCGTCGCGACCAACGGCGTGCGCTTCGCCGAGCCGGCCGACCGGCCGTTCTACGACGTGCTCACCTGCATCCGCCACAAGACCACGCTCGCTCACGCCGGACGACGGCTGACCTGGAACGCGGAGCGCTATCTCAAGGCGCCGGAGGCGATGGCCCGGCTGTTCAGCGATCTGCCGGAGGCGATCACCGGCGCCCGTGCGCTGGCCGAGCGGCTCGAATACACGATGGCGGATCTCGGCTACCGCTTTCCCGACTATCCGGTCCCGCCGGGCGAGACGATGATGTCGTTCCTGCGGAAGATGACGCAGGCGGGGGCGCGCGAGCGGTATCGGCCGTATCACGATCGCGCGCGGCGGCAGATCGCGCGCGAGCTCGATCTGATCGAGAAGCTCGATCTCGCCGGGTACTTCCTGATCGTCTGGGACATCGTCAACTACTGCCGTCAGGAAGACATCCTCGTGCAGGGACGCGGGTCGGCGGCCAACAGCGCCGTGTGCTACAGCCTCGGGATCACCGCCGTCGATCCGGTCGGCATGGACCTGCTGTTCGAGCGGTTCCTGTCCGAGGAGCGCGGCGAGTGGCCGGACATCGATCTCGATCTGCCGAGCGGCGATCGGCGCGAGCGGGTGATTCAGCACATCTACCAGAAGTACGGCACGTTCCCGGCGGCTGACGGGGGGATCGAGGACGGATCCGGGTCCGGGATCCGGGATCCGGGAACGAAGGACGGGATCCGGGATCCGGGTTCGGGGTTCCGGATCTCAGGAACCCGGCGACGCTCCCGAAGGGCCGAGCGTGGCGATGACCGCCAACGTCATCACCTATCGAGGCCGCAGCGCCGCGCGGGAAGTCGGCAAGGCGCTCTCGCTCGAGCCGTCGCAGGTCGATCGGCTGGCCAAGGTGATGAACCACTTCGAGTGGGTCGATCCCAAGGAGACGCTCGAGCGCAACCTGCGCGAGGTGGGCCTCGATTTCCACGACCCGACGATTCAGCTGTTCGGGAGGCTGTGGCAGCAGATCCAGGATCTGCCGCGGCACCTGGGCCAGCACTCCGGCGGGATGGTGATGTGCCACGGCCGCCTCGACGACATCGTGCCGCTCGAGAACGCCAGCATGCCCGACCGCGTCGTGGTGCAGTGGGACAAGGACGACTGCGCCGACATGGGCATCGTCAAGGTCGATCTGCTGGGACTGGGGATGATGGCGGTGCTGCAGGATGCGTTGTGCCTGGTCAATACGCAACGGGACACGGCGCCAGGCGCTCGGTGCCCGGCGCCCGGGCGCTGGACGCCCGGCGCTCGATTCCGCCTTCGAGCCTGAGCCACCGGCATCGGCTTTCGATGCCCTCGACCCGGGATCCGGGATCGGGGATCCGGGTTCCGGGATCCGCGGTCTCGCCGAAGCCCCGAGCCCCGAGCGCCGAACGCCGAGCCCGGGCCCCCCGAACGCCAAGCCCCTGTGGCGCGGGGCCTTCAGGCCCCGCGAATGCAGGTGATAGCGCGGGCTGAAGCCCGCGCCCCACATTCTCCCGAGCCGAGGCCCCGCGCCCCGCGCCCCGAACGAACGCCGAGCCCCGAGCCCCGAGCGCCGGCTCCCGGATCCCGGACCCCCGCCGCTTGTCGACCTCGCCCACCTGCCGCCCGACGACCCGGCGGTCTACCGGATGCTGCAGGAAGCCGACACCGATCGGGATTTTCCAGGTCGAGTCGCGCGCGCAGATGGCGACGCTGCCGCGGCTGCGGCCGCAGCGGTTCTACGACATCGTCGTCGAGGTCGCGATCATCCGTCCGGGTCCGATCGTCGGGCAGATGGTGCACCCGTATCTGAAGCGCCGCCAGGGGCCGAGCCGGTGACCTATCCGCATCCTGTCGCTCGAGCCGATTCTGGCGCGGACGCTCGGGGTGCCGCTCTTCCAGGAACAGCTGCTGCGGATGGCGATGGTGGCGGCCGGCTTCACCGGTGGAGAAGCGGAAGAGCTGCGGCGCGCGTTCGGGTTCAAGCGGTCCGAGAAGCGCATGCAGCAGATCGAGACCAAGCTGCGCGCGGGCATGGAGCGGCAGGGGATTGCCGGTGACGCGGCGGAGGAGATCATCCGTTCGATCACCTCGTTCGCGCTCTATGGGTTTCCCGGAATCGCACGCCGCGAGCTTTGCGCTGCTCGTCTACGCCAGCGCGTATCTGAAGGCGCACTACCCGGCGGCCTTCTACACGGCGATGCTGAACAACCAGCCGATGGGCTTTTATCACCCCGCCACGCTCGTGAAAGACGCGCAGCGGCATGGCGTCCGCTTCGCGCCGATTGACGTGCAGGTGTCCGACTGGGAGTGCCGGGTCGAACCGGACGGCCGCGTGCGGCTCGGGCTGATGTACGTGAACGGGCTGCGGCAGGCGACCGGCCGGGCGATAGCCGACGGTGGGCTGCAGCAGGCCAAAGGAGGGCAACCGCCGGCGCCTGCAGGGGAGGTCTCGAGGCCCCGTCAGGCACCGGAGCGATGCCCGAAGTGCGGGTGCGACGACGAATCGATGCTGGAGGACACTCCCGAGGAAACCTGCTTCTGCAACATCTGCGCGCACGAGTGGCGAGATGCCACTCGGACCACGCCTGGCGCGCGCCCCGGCAGCGGAGACAGGGGCAGGCCTGACACGGAGCCGAGCGGTCCCGGGCTCCGCTATCGATCCATCGACGCGCTCATCGCCGGCACCGGCGTGCGTCGCGACGAGCTCGCGACGCTCGCCGAGATCGGCGCCCTCAATGCCTTCGGTCATCACCGCCGGAGCGCGTTGTGGCAGATTGAACGTGCCGTGCGACCGTCGGGCGAGCTGTTCAGAGAAGACGAAGAACGGGTGGCCCCCGCCGCGCACAGCCCGCTGCCCGAAGCCCCGAGCGCCGAGCCCCGGGCGCTGAGCGCCGAGCCCCGAACGCCGAGCGCCGAGCCCCGAACGCCGAACGCCGAGGGTGTCCCTCCAGGTCCCTTGCGGGCGATGACCCCGCCCGAGCGGGTGATGGCCGACTATGCCGGCAGCAGCCTCACCATCGGCCCTCATCCGCTCGCGCTCCGGCGCGCCGAGCTCGCACTTCGAGGGGTCCTGCGCGCCCGCGATCTGCCTCAGGGCCGGCATGGCCGGCGGGTGCGGGTGGCGGGCGCCGTGATCACCCGTCAGCGGCCGGGCACAGCGAAGGGGTTCGTGTTCCTCACGCTCGAGGATGAAACCGGGATTGCCAACATCATCGTGCGGCCCGACCTGTTCTCCGAGCAGCGCTCCGCGATTGTAGGCGCGCCGTACCTCCTCATCGAGGGCACCCTGCAACTCCAGGAAGGAGTGACCTCCGTAAAGGCTGAACGCGTGCTGCCGCTGGCCGGGAACGCACCGGAACCGCAATCACACGATTTCCGTTGACGATTTCCGCTAGGATAGAGCAGGCGACCACGCGCTCGAGCGCTGGCCGCTGTTTGCATCGGGCGCCACGGACAGATGGAGAATCCCACGGCAGATACCCGCCTCGCCCTCGACATGCTCGCAGGCGGGCGCGCCTACCGGCACGGCGTTCGTGGCGCGATCATCGCCCTGGTCGTCGCGGGGGGCCTGAGCCTCGCGTGTCGTCCGGTCCTCCAGTCGACACTGCCGGGCGCGCCGACCCCGGCACAACTCGCCCAGCTGTGGATTCAGCCGGAGCGTCCGCGCGACCTGTACTGGGGAGTCGGCGGCAAGCGCCTGGCGCCCGATCCCTCGGCTCCTTACACCGTGATCGAGATCAAGCGGTCCGGGTTCAGCCAGGGCTACACCGTCGAAGACAAACAGGGGCGGCAGTGGAGCGCCAAGTTCCCGCCCGAAGCGGCGACCGAAATCGTGGCCTCCCGGATCCACTGGGGGATCGGCTATCACCAGCCACCCATCTACCTCCTGACGGACTGGACCGCCCGGAAGGCCACCTCCCCGAACCCCCAGCTGCCTTCGCGCTTTCGCGAGAGCAAGCCGGACCTTCATGGGCTCGATGCGAAGGGCACCTGGTCGGTACTACCGCAATCCCTTCGTGGGCACGCCCCAGCTCCAGGGCCTCCTCGTGCTCCAGGCCATGCTCGGCAACTCCGACCTGAAGGACGATAACAACGCGCTCTACGAGCTCGGGGAGGCGTTCGAAGGCGCCCGCCAGTGGCACGTCGCGCGGGACCTGGGGCACACGTTCGGCCGCACCGGCGTCATCGAGGCGCCGCGCGGCGACATCGACGTGTTCGAAGCCACCCCGTTCATCACCGGCGTCGTGAACGGCCGCGTCAGGCTCGACTGGCGCGGGCGCCACGATGCCCTGTTCAACGACATCAAGCCGGCGGATGTCCGCTGGATCTGCACGCGGCTGGGGACGCTGACCGACCGGCAGTGGCAGGACGCCTTCCGCGCCGGTGGCTTCGACGACCAGACCGCCGCACGGTTCATTCGCCGGCTGAAGCAGAAGATCGCTGAAGGGCTCGCGCTCCAGGGATGAAACACTTGAGACGCTTCCGATCCAGCCTGTCGTTCGTGTCGCCCGCGACGTCCGTCCCGCTGCTCTTCGTCCTGACTCTGGCGGCGCCGCATCCGCTCGCCGCGCAGCCTCTGGAATCACAGCTTCCACAGCAGCCGGCCGTTCAGCCGCGACAGGAAGACTCAGACAATCATCCGACCCACCCGCTCCACGAGATAGACGACGCCATGGTCCGGCTGCCGCTCGCAGCTGCGCTCGGCGCGGCGCTGGCGCTCCGGCCAAAGCGCAAGGGCACGCCACCCCGTTCTCCCGCGGTCGTCCAGACCCAGATCGTCCTTGCCGTGGTCGGCGCGGTCGTGATGCTCGTCGTGGGCGCCAGCCTGGCGCGGGCATTCGGCATCGTCGGCGCCGCCAACCTCGTGCGGTACCGATCGAAGATCGAGGACCCGAAGGACGCCGCGGTGATGCTGTGCGCGCTGTCGGTCGGCCTGGCGTCCGGCGTGGGGCTCTACGCGCTGACGATCTTCTCGACCGTGTTCATGGTGGCCGCCCTGTGGGTCATCGAGTCCTTCGAGCCCGACTCGCACAAGCCGTTCATGCTCAAAATCAAGGCAGAGAAGGAGACCGACGCGCTTCGTCCGAAGTTCGAGCGGATCCTGCAGATCTACAAGCTGCCGTTCGAGCTGAGGAGCGCGTCGGACGAAGAAGTCTGTTACGAGACCCAGGTGCCCCTGGAAGTGCAGATCGACGATGTCTCCGACCGTATCCTGCAGCTCGACGCCGGCGGCCACATCGCCGTCGAGTGGGAAGAGAAAAAGAAGAAGCCATAGTGAAGCTGATCATCCAGCCCGACGATGGGCTCATGCCCCTCCTGAAAGCAGTCCGCCGCGCCAGGAAAACGATCGACATCGTGATCTTCCGGTTCGACCGGATCGAGCTCGAGCGGGCGCTCGAAGCGGCCGTCACCCGCGGGGTCGTCGTCCGCGCCCTGATCGCCCACACCAACCGGGGCGGCGAAAAGGTCCTGCGCAAGCTGGAATTGAGGCTGCTCAACTCGGGGGTCACCGTCGCCAGGACGGCGGACGACCTGCCGCGCTATCACGGCAAGCTGCTGCTCGTGGACGACGCGCTGTACGTGTTCGCCTTCAACTACACCAAGCTGGACATCGAAAAGAGCCGGAGCTTCGGCATCATGACGCGGGACAAGCGCATGGTCAAGGAGGCGACGGCGCTCTTCGACGCCGACAGCACCCGGCAGCCGTACTCGCCGACCCACGACCGGCTGGTGGTCAGTCCGGAAACGTCGCGCGAGCTGCTGACCGCGTTCATCCGCCGGGCGAAGAAGGAACTGCTGATCTACGACGCCCAGCTGTCCGACAACCTCATCCAGCGCGTCCTTCAGGACCGGCTGCGGGCCGGCGTCCAGATCCGCGTGATCGGCCGGGTCGAGAAGAACCTGGCGGGCGTCGAGTGCAGGCGGCTCGTCGACCTGCGCATGCACGTGCGTGCGATCATCAGGGACGGCACGACCTGCTTCATCGGCAGCCAGAGCCTGAGGAAGCTGGAGCTCGACGGGCGACGCGAGGTCGGGGTGATCGTCACCGACTCGCGAATCGCGAGGAAAGTGCAGGCGATCTTCGAGTCCGACTGGGGTCAGGCGGCGCCGGTGTCGAAAACGCCTCAGAAGGAGAAAGAGAAGGACAGGGATCTCACTCCGGTGTCCGTCGCCGGATGAGGCCGGAATCCACCACCGCGCCGGTCCGGGAGATCGCATTGAAGAACAGCTCGTCGCCGTCGATCTCCGCAACCAGGAAGGCCTGGTCCGAATCGAAGCCGGCGGCGGTCAGGTCGCTGCGCCCGTCGATGTTGCCCTTCCGCAGCTGTCCCCCCGAGCCTGCCACGAAGTGCACGATGTCCTTCTGCGGCTTCGTCCGCTCGTAGAAGTGATCGTGCCCGGCGAACACGACGCTCACGCCGTACTTCACGAAGAAGGGCTCCCAGACGGTGCGCAGCGTCCGCGTCGAGCCGTGGCGCTCGCCCGATGAATAGAGCGGGTGGTGGAAGAACGGGATCTTCCACGCTTCACGCGCGCCGTCGAGTTCCTTCTCCAGCCACGCGCTCTGCGGCGGGTCCGCGTAGGTGCTGTCCAGGGCGAAGAACCGCACGTCCTGCTTCGGCGCCTTGAACGAGTAATACAGCCTGCCGTCCATGTTGAACAGCTTGTAGTACCGCTGACCCTCGCGCTGGTCGTGATTGCCGAGCGAGGCATAGAACTTCACGCCCGCCGCGAGCACCCCCTTGTACGGCTCCTCGAACTTGGTCTGGAAGTCCTTCGGCCGCTGGGAGCCGTAGAGGTTGTCGCCGACGGTAATCACCAGCTCGAACGGGAACCGCTGGTGGACGGCGGCCATCTGCGCCCCGAGCTGGTACTGCGGCCGTTTCCCGGTCCCGAAATCCCCCAGCACCGCGAACTTCAGCGAGCCCTCGCGGTTGGGGAGCCCGACGACCGGGGCGGCGGCCTGGGTCGCGGCTGCTGCCTGCGCCTGCAGCGTCGCCCTGAACGAGGAGACAGCGCTGCCGGAGATCGCCTGGATCCCGAGCAACGCGACGACCAGGACGGAGATCGCGACGGCTAGACTGCGACGCATATACAAGGGAGGTGAGCTAGCGCGGAATCGCCTTGTCGATCACGTCGACGATGATGTCTGCGTGGACGTCGTGGAGCACGAGCCGATCGCCGATGAAGCGGTACTGGAGGTCTTCCGGAAGCTTCGGCAGGGCCTCCAGGACCTGTGGCGGCACCGTGCTCACGGGTGCCAATTCCGGATACGCACCGTTCACCTGGAGCCGGAGCTTGCCCGGGTTCTCGTCCATGACGACTGCCTTCAGCTCGACACCCTGGGGGCCCTGGAACACCCGTGCGAGATTCCGCCGGAACAACGCGCGCGTGTCGTGCGTGAAGATGTCGCCCGCCTTGGCGCCCGAACGGGCGCGTGCGATCATCCGCGCGAGCGGCACCTGGTGGGTGCTGATCTGCTGAGGCGTGGCCTCTTTCGGCAGGTCGGGCAGCGTCGCCTCGAGCTTGCGGTGAAGCGCCGCGTAAGCGTTCACCCGGGCCTCGAAGTCCGCCATGGTCTTTGCGTCGGCGTTGACGCGCTGGGCCTGAGGCACGACAGGGGAGGCCGCCCGCCCGGTCGCAACGGCTGCGAGCAGGGTCACCGCGAGTGCGAGCGCAGGTACTCCTCTCAGCATGACTGTCCGCCCGCTAGCCGCGGTAGTTGCCGAACTGCAGCGCGATGCCGAAGTCGTGCTCACGCAGCAGCCGCATGGCTTCCTGCAGATCGTCCTTCGAGACCGACGACAGCCGCACCTGATCGGCCTGGATGGCCGCCTGCACGCGCTTCAGCTTGTGCTCCTTCAGGAACTTGACGATCTCCTTGGCGGCCTCGGTCGGGATGCCCTGCTGGAGCGTGACGACGCGCCTGACCGTGTCGTTCGCCGCGCGTTCGGTCTCGCCCGGCGTGAGGTTCTTGGTGGGCACGCCGCGGCGCACCAGGCGTCCCTGCAGGATCTCCCAGAGCGCGTTCATCTTGTAGTCGTCGTCCGCAGTCAGCGTGAGCGTGTTCTCGTCCCGGTTCAAGTCGATTGCCGCGCGCGATCCCTTGAAATCGTAGCGCTGCGCCACTTCCTTGCGCGCCTGGTTGACCGCGTTGTCGACCTCCTGGATGTCGACGCCGGAGGTGATGTCGAACGAGACGGGGTTGGCCATGCCTGATTCAGGACGCCTCGCTGACGCCCTGCGGGACGGTAGGGTGCTGCTTCTGCGGCTTCCGCCAGTAATCCATCATGGAGACGCGGTGCACGCAGCCGATCGTGCAGAGCGGGGCGCACCACTTCGGCGCGAGGAGCTCGCGCCGGATGTCCTCGCGCGAGTAGCCGGCGAGCGGGACGCCGGGCACGCCGCGCTGCTGCGAGCACCAGTGGACGAGGCCGTTCTCGCAGATGTAGAGATACCGCGCGCCGGCGCGGCAGCTCCAGTCGTTCGGCTGGCCGTCCGCGAGGTTGACCTGGAAGCGGCGGATGCCCGAGTAGAGGTTCTTGAGGACCTGCCGGCCCCCGCTGATCGACCGCGTCACGTCGTCGAACACGATGCGCTCCGCTGGACCGAGCGGCTTGAGGATGCCGGAGCCGTCGTGGATGATCCCGATCGAGGTGGAGAAGCCGAGCTCGCGCGCACGGCGGTTGATCGTCCGCGCATCCTCCGGGTTCTTGATCCCGCCGCCCACGACCGAATTGATGTTGATGTCGAAGTGCGCTCCCGCGGCGAGCCACTGCAGCTTCGTGTCGAGGAGCCGCAGGCTCTTCTTGGACACTTCGTCGGGCTCGACGTTGTCGATGCTGATCTGGAGGTAGTCGAGCCCCGCATCGTTCAGCGCCTGAATCCGGCGGGTGGACAGCAGGTAGCCGTTCGTGATGAGGCCGGCGATCATCCCGTGCGATCGGATGCGCCGGATCAGCGTGTCCAGGTCCGGGTGGAGCATCGGCTCGCCGCCGCTGAAGGCGACGACCGACGTGCCGAGCTCGGCCAGCTTGTCGATCCGTTCGAGCATCGCCTCGACGGGCACCGGCTTGGACACCTTGTCGTACTCGTTGCAGTAGCCGCAGTCGATGTTGCAGCGGCGGATCGGCACGATATGGACGAGCAGCGGATGCTCCGTGTCGGCCAGCCCGCGCGCGAATTCCCGCACGGATCTGGCCGTTCGGCTCGCCTTCCGGAAAGTGCGCATGAACCTGAAGTATATCAGGCGCTGGCTCCGGCCCGCATCCGCTTGACGCCCCGGCCGATGCGAAGCGACTGCTCGAAGATGGCCCCCACCCGCAGGCCCCCCGGCAGCCTGTGGCGCGCGATGGCGTCGAGCCCCGCCGAGGCGATGCACCCGCAGTTGGAGCAATCCGGGTTCCCCCCGAACTGGCACGGCGAGATATGCCGCTCGAAGTCCGCCGAGACGCAGGTGGTGGTTTGCGCGAAGGTGCACTCGGACGGATCCTGGGGCGGCTTGGCGTAGACCTTGATCATGCCCTCGGGCATCCGGAGCTTCGGGAACGACCGGCGCAGGTGCATCAGCGCCGCGACGACGCGCTCGCGATCCTCGGGCAGCAGCCGCTCGTCGGAGATCTCGCCGACCTGCGGGGTGTACAGGCTGACCCAGATCTGACTGCAGTCCGGGTTCTCGGACCACGACCGCACGAACTCGTCCAGGTAGCCGTCGCGCCGCACCTGCTGGCGCGTCACGGTGCAGTGCACCGTGACATCGTGCCCCTTGATGTGCTTCAGGATGCGATCGTAGGTCGCAGGCTTCCGGCGCTCGTCGTGTTCCGGCTGCAGACCGTCGATCGACACGACCAGCTGCAGGCGGCGCAGCTGCGCCCACTCGATCGGAATCGGGCGCACGGCGCTCGTGACCAGCTGGGTGTAGATGCCCCGCTCCGCGAGCCGCGGAAGAATCGTGTTCAGCTCCCGAAAGCGGACCAGCGGCTCGCCGCCGACGATCGAGAGGTGCAGCGGTTTGTGCTCGTCGATGAGTGCGAAGAAGCGATCGATGAGCTCCTGCCCTTTGTAGTCGCTCACCTGCCGCAGCGTGACGTCGCCGCCCAGGTGGTCGTCCCCGTACGCGTAGCAGCCGGGGCAGCGGAGCGGGCACTCGCGCGTGATCTCAACCGAAAGTGAAGGGCGATAACCGGCGAGGATCCGCCCCCAGGCAGTGAAAATACCTTCCATCGCGAAACTATATCATCGGATCCTGCGGCGCGGCCGGAGCACGCTGGCCCGGGCGCGCTCATCGCTGGCGGAGGCGCACGCTGCCGTTCACGGTGTTCAGGTCGAGGCGCCGGCCGCCGGCGCCGATCGTGCCCGTGACGTGGCGGCGGCTGACCCGGCCGGTCGCGCTCAGCGGAAAGTCGGTCGAGATCTCGCCATTCACCGTGCTGGCGCGGACCTCCGCGCTGAAATCCGTCGGCAGCTCCAGCGTGATGCTGCCGTTGACCGTGTGGAACGTGAGCCCCTCCTGCCAGCCGAACGCGCCCATCGCGCCGCGGATCGACCCGTTCACCGTCGAGGCCTCGCCGTACGAGGAGGTGGAGAACGTGGCGGACCCGTTCACCGTCGCGAGCGCGAGCGGGCCGTGCAGCCCCTGCGCCTCCACCTGACCGTTGACGGAGCGTCCCGCGAAACGCACCCCTTCCGGCACCCGCACGGCGAAGCGCACCTTGACGTCGTTGTTCTGGACGTTCATCCTGCCCTCGGTCCCCGGGCGGCACTCGTTTGGCCGGGCCGCGTCCTTGCTCGGATACACGGCGCAGATCGTGACGCCCCCGGAGTGCTCCACGATCTCCAGCCGCACCTCCTCGGGGTTGTTCCGCCGCCCGGCGCGCCCGGCGACGACCTCCGCCTCCGGTCCCGGCGCCGCCGTGGCGAGGATGTCGCCGTTGACGCCCTTCACCTCGATCGTCGCGCCCGGTGCCAGCCTGCCGCGCCAGTGGAAGTCGTCGGCGTTCCGGCGCACAACGCGCGGAAGGTTGATGACCCCGCGCGTCGCGCGGGCAATCTCTTCAGCACCGACGCCGAAAACGAGCGCGAGCAGGACGATGACCGCTGAGCCTGTGACGGGATGACGGTGCATGAAATCCTCCGGGCGTTCCGGGACGAGCGAAAACCTGCGACCGTGGAGAACGGCGGTGGGCCGTCTCGCAACGAGACCCCCTCGTCGAGCGCCGCAGGCAGAGTGTACGCCAGGTCCAGCTTGAGGAGGCCGGGCCCGTGTGGTCCAATGGATAGGCTCGACCTTATCAGACGGTCCTCGGCGGGCTCAGGCAGTGCAAGGGGGTGAGGCCCTATGACCGAATACGTGGAGCAGCGGCGGACCCGGCGCTCGTTTCTCGGCCTTGCGGCTGGTGCGGTCACGACGGCGATGATTCCCTTGCGGGCATACGCGGCGGCGCCGGACGTCGAGAAGGCACCGGCGCGGGTCCTCTCGTTCTTCAACACCCACACCGGGGAGCGGCTCAGCACGGCCTACCGCACGGGCGCCACGTATGAACCCGCGGCGCTTGCGCGCATCGACGTGATTCTGAGGGATTTTCGTGCCAAGCAGGTGAAGCCGATCGATCCGGCGCTGCTCGACCTGCTGCACCAGCTGCACCGGACGCTCGGCACCGACCAGCCGTTCCACATCATCTCGGGGTACCGGGCGCCCGAAACGAACGCGATGCTGCGCTCGCGGGGTGGTGCCGATTCGGGCGTCGCCTCTGGCAGCCTGCACACCGTCGGAAAGGCCGTGGACATCCGGATTCCAGGTGTCGCGCTCGACGACCTGCGCGCCGCGGCCCGATCCCTCAAGCTGGGCGGCGTGGGGTTCTACCCGCAATCGAACTTCGTGCACGTCGACACGGGACGAGTGCGGTTCTGGTAACCGGCGCGCCGGTGGCCCGGTGCCGGCCGGACTTCCCTCCATTTCTTCCACTCATGATTCAAAAGCGGCGCTCACGGATCGAGGGGTGGGGCGTGTTTGCGACCCAGCCCATCTCGAAGAACACACGGATCGTCGAATACACCGGCGAGAAGGTCGACAACCGCGAGAGCCTGAAGCGCGAGATCCGCTACCTGGCGAAGGGTCACATCTGGTGCTTCAAGCTCAATCGACAGTACGTCCGGGATGCGGCGGTCGGCGGCAACATCGCACGCTACATCAACCATTCCTGCAGGCCGAACTGCTACACCCAGGTCATCGGGCAGACCATCTGGGTGCGCGCCGCGCGCAACATCAGGAAGGGCGAAGAGCTGACCTACGATTATTCGACCGATGGCGCGAAGACAATCGAATGCCGCTGCCGCCCCGGCTGCACCACGAAGCTGTGAGACCGATGCACCTGCTGTACCTCCACGGCTTCGCGTCGTCTGCGCGCTCCTCGAAGGCGGCGTTCTTCCGCACCAGGGCCGCCGAGCACGGCATCGAGCTCCTGACCCCCGACTTCAACGAGCCGGACTTCGCAGGGCTCACCATCACGCGCATGGTTGCGCAGGTCAGCGATGCGATCGCCCGGCTTGCCGCCGGGCCGACGACCCTGATCGGGTCGAGCCTTGGCGCGTTCGTCGCGGTGCAGGTTGCGCTGCAGCAGGGAGCGCGAATCGACCGGCTGGTGCTGCTGGCGCCGGCGCTCGATTTCTCCGGCAACCGCCTGCGGGATCTCGGGGACCGGGGGTTGGACGAGTGGCGCCGCACCGACACCCTGAACATCTTCCACTACGGGTTCGGCCGGATCATGCCCGTGCGCTTCGGCCTGTACGAGGACGCCGCGAACTACGACGCCCTCGACGCGCGCGTCGCGATGCCGGTCCAGATCTTCCAGGGGACGCGCGACGTGGCCGTGAGCCCGGAAACGGTGCGCCGCTGGGCGGCGAGCCGCCCCGGGGTGGAACTCCACCTGCTGGACGACGACCACCAGCTGATGGGAAGCCTGGACACCATCTGGGCCGAGATGTCGCGGTTCCTCGGATTGGCGACACGCGGACCTGCAGCGTAGCCCGTCGCGTCGGGGTCAGCCTGCACGCGTCGCAGGAACCTGGGTCTCCGGCTGCGGCGCACCCAGCCGGAAGACATTCGGCGCCGCGATCCTGACTGCATTGCGGGTGTCGACAATCACTTCGGCGTGCTCCACCATGGCCGCGTAGTCGAAGGTGGTGTGGTCCGTGACGATCACGATGCAGTCGTGCCGGGCGAACGTCTCCGCGTCCGCCGGCACGCTGCGGAGCGTGACAAGGCCCGGCCAGCTCCGCGCGTCGATCTCGGGAATGTGCGGATCGGTGTACGCGACCTTTGCGCCTTTGGCGTGGAGCAGCCCCATCACGTCCAGGGCGGGTGATTCGCGCAGGTCGTCGATGTCGCGCTTGTAGGCGACACCGGCAACCAGGATCGTCGACCCGTTGACGGACTTCCGCCGCGAGTTCAACGCTTCGGCGACCTTCTCGACCACGTAGTGCGGCATCGCCGCATTGATGTGCCCGGCCAGTTCGATGAAGCGGGGATCGAAGCCGCTCTGCTTGGCCTTCCAGGAGAGATAGAACGGGTCGATTGGAATGCAGTGGCCGCCCAGGCCGGGCCCCGGGTAGAACGGCATGAAACCGAACGGCTTCGTGCCGGCGGCATCGACCACCTCCCACACGTCGATGTTCATGCGGTCGCACATCAGGGCGAGCTCGTTGACGAGGGCGATGTTGACCGCCCGGAAGGTGTTCTCCAGGAGCTTGACCATCTCGGCGACCCGGGTGGAGCTCACGGGCACGATCGTCTTGATGGCCGTGCCGTACAGCTCTCCGGCGAGCGCAGCGCACTCGGGTGTGAGCCCGCCGACGACCTTCGGCACGTTGTGCGTCTGGTATGTCGGGTTGCCGGGGTCCACGCGCTCGGGAGAGAAGGCCAGGAAGAAGTCCCTGCCCGCCTTGAGCCCGGAGTCCTCGAGCAGCGGCTGAACGACCTCCTCGGTCGTCCCCGGGTAGGTGGTGGACTCGAGTGCGACGAGCATCCCGGGGTGGAGGTGCCTCGCGATCGACTCCACCGCCGACACGATGTACGACATGTCGGGGTCCTTGGTCTTCCGCAGGGGCGTCGGCACACAGATGTTGATGGTGTCGAGCTCGCGCACGACCGCGAAGTCGGTCGTGGCATCCAGCAGTCCGGCATCACGCAACCGCCGGACGTCGGCGGTCGGCACGTCCGGTATGTAGGACCGTCCCGACATGATGGCGTCCACCTTGCGGTCGTCGAGGTCTATTCCGGTCGAGTGGAATCCAACCCGGCTCAGCTCGACCGCCAGCGGCAGGCCCACGTAGCCGAGACCGACTACCCCGGTACGGGCGGTGCGGGTTCTGATCTTCTCCCGCAGGGCGCTGGCAAGTTGCGACATGAACACGCTCCTTGGATTGGCGCGGACACCGCGCCTGGACGCACGGGTGCACAGCTGTGCACCCGGCGCTGGACGAAGCTTCCAGACTACCCGAAGAAAGCCCTGTGGCCTAGCGACACTAGCAGCCCCGGTGCGCGGGCCTGGTGGGACGGAACCCGGAGGGCAGAGGAGGGGAGGGCGGTTCGGCAGGAGTGCTAGGGTGTCCCGGTTCCCTCGGTCCCCTGACTCTGACGCACGTCCGCCGCGCGCTTGAGAGCCTCGACATCCGTGCCGTGGGTCGGGCAGCACGCCGCGCCGATGTCGATGTCGATCGGAGTGCTGAACTCGTAGTGCCGGAAGCGCGCGAGCAGACGGTCCACCACGGACATCGAATTGCGCAGGTCGGTGTCGAGCAGCAGCACCCACACGCGGCCGCTCTCGCCTTCCGCGACCAGGTCCGTCTCGCGCACGTCTCCCCCCACCATCCGCGCCACCTGGCGGACGATGCCGGACCGCTCGTGCTTCGGAACGGGGGAGGTCTCCAGCTGCAGCAGCGTGAGGAAATTCTGAGCCCTGACCGCGCGCTTCAGCTCGTTCCTGAAGATGTAGTCGAACGCCTCCACCGTGACCACCCGCAAGCTGTCGTCGATAAATGGATCGGAAGGCATCACTGAGCTCCGCTGGTCTCCGCACGTTTGATCTTGTACAGGAGGGCCTTGTAGCTGACCCCAAGCCTCGCCGCCGCCTCGCGGCGGTTCCACCGCGTACGCTGGAGCGTCCTGTAGATCAGGCTCCGTTCGGCATCATCCGCCGCCTGCCGCGCGATCTCCTTGAGAGGCAGCCGCGGCGTGCCCGGCATGTCAGGATCGGGCGCCCGGGCCGGGTCGTTCACGGGACCGCTTGCGCCGCCCTCGGTGCCCCGCGCCGGGATACTGCCGGCGACCGGCTCGAACACGGCACGCGTCAGGTCTTCACGCACCGAGGCTTCGCTGCCCAGTATCACGATGCGATTGACCACCGTTTCGAGCTCCTGCAGGTTGCCGGGCCAGTGGTACTCGGAGAACAGGCGGATGGTGTCGTGCGACAGCGGTACGGGCGGCTTGTTGTAGTGCGTCGCGTAGCGGCGCACGAAGAACTCGGAAAGCTCGCGCAGCTCGGCGCGGCGCTGACGCAGGGGAGAGAGAGTCAGGCAGACGCCGTTCAGATGGAACAGAAGTCCCTCGCGGAACCGGCCCTCGACGACCGCGCAGCTCAGGTCGCGATCCGAAGCGGCCATCACCCGCACGTCAGCGGCAAGCGGGTGGCGGATGCCGGCACGAGCACGCTCCCCTTCTTCGAGCACGCGCTGAAGTCGAAGCTGAAGGGCAGCCGGCAGGTCGAGGACGTGATCGAGGAAGAGCGTGCCGTGCTGCGCGAAGTCCAGGCGGCCGGGGCGGTGCTGGCCGGGGCCGGCGAAAGAGCCGCGGTCCCAGCCGAAGAGCTCGGGTTCGAGGAGTTGCGGCGGGGCGGCGCAATCCACCTTGATGAACGGGCGGGTGCGTCGCGGAGAGGCGCTGTGGATGGCCCGCGCCACGAGCTCCTTGCCCGTGCCGTGCTCGCCACGAAGGATGACCTGGACGTCGGTGTCTGCGACCCGCTCGATTACCTCGGCCACAGGTCCGAAGGGGGCGCGCTCGGTGCCGGGACTCCGGGGACCGTTCACTACTACGCCGCCGTCGTGATGGGCCGTCGAGGCCCCGTTGGACTTGCGACTGGAGTCAGTCATCAGTCCGTCGCCGTGCGACGCTCCCAGGTGCCATCTCTCGCCATTTCCGGCAAAAAAGCAAGGGGAGTGCCAGCTATCCGCGACTGATGCCCGACTCCTTGATCTTGTTGAGCAGCGTCTTGTAGCTCACGCCCAGGATCTGGGAGGCCTTCCGGCGGTTCCAGTGCACCTGCCGCAGAGTCTGTTCGATGGCGGCGCGCTCCGCCTTCATGGCGGCTGCCTTGGCGACTGTCGCGAGCGAGCCGCCGTCCGCGAACGGATCGGGCGGCGCGTCGGGCCTGGGGCGTTCGACGGGCAGGGGGGCAGCGACAGCGAACTCGTGGCTCCCGTTGCCGCCGCCCAGCGGCGCCGGGGCGGCGCCCGCGCCGATCCCTGCTGCGACCAGCACAGGTACCTGAGCCGGGACCGCCTGCGCGGCGGCCGCCGCCTTCTGGACGCTCTGCTGAATCTCGGCGATCACGAGCTGCTCGTCCTGCAGCACGACGATGCGCTTGATCATGTTCTCGAGCTCGCGGATATTGCCGGGCCAGTCGTAGACGAGGAAGAGCTGGCGCAGCTCGTCTGAGAGCGGTTTTAGCGGCCGGTTGTATTTCCGGGTGTAGCGGGCAATGAAGAAATCCGTCAGCGTGGGGATCTCGTCCCGCCGCTCGCGCAGCGCGGGAACGGTCAACTCGATGACCTTCAGGCGGTAATACAGGTCTTCGCGGAAGTCGCCGCTGACCAGCATCTTCTCGAGGTCGCGGTTCGTGGCGGCCACCACGCGCACGTCGACCTCGACCCGCTTGTTGCTGCCGAGCTTGGTGAACTCCGCGTCCTGGAGCACGTGCAGCAGCTTGGCCTGGAGCGCGGGCTTCAGCTCCCCGATCTCGTCGAGCATCAGCGTCCCGCCATCCGCCTGCTCGAACTTGCCGATGCGAGTGGTGGCCGCGCCAGTGAATGCGCCCCGCTCGTGCCCGAAGAGCTCGCTTTCGAGGAGGTCCGGCGGCAGCGCCGCGCAGTTGACCTTCACGAACGGCTGGTTACGTCTGGTGGACCGCTGATGGATGGCCCGGCACACCAGTTCCTTGCCGACGCCGCTCTCGCCGCGGATGAGGACGGTGACATCGCTGTCGGCGACCTGCTCCGTGACGGTGGCGATGCCGCGCATCTTCTCGCTGTTCCCCCAGACAGCCCGGTCCTCGTCGTCGCTCAGCTGCTGGCGCAGCTCGGTGAGCTCGGAGACGAGCCGGGTCTTCTCGATGGCGTTCTTGATCGCGACGTCCAGCGCAATCTCACCGAGCCCTTCCGGGTCGTCCGGCTTCACGACGTAGTCGGCCGCGCCAAGCCGAACGGCCTCGACGATGGTGGACACCTGGGTCCGGCCGGAGAGCATGATGACCTGCGCCTCGGGCCGCGTGGCCTTCAACGCACGGAGGGTCGCGAGCCCGTCGAGGCCGGGCATCATGACGTCGAGCAGCACAACGTCGGGCGCTTCGCTTTGCTTCATCGAGGCGAGCATCTCGTCACCACGGCTGTAGCAGCGGGCCTCGTACCCACGGAGAGAGAGGAAAGTCCGCAGATAGGCAGCAAACGCTGAGTCGTCATCGACGATCGCGACGTAAGGCTTCTTCATGCATCCAAATCCGGGCGCGAATTCACTAAGTCTGAAATGATGAGCTTACAACAGGGCGCTGTGTCTACAGCGTATTCAAATATCGGACCTCGGCCGACATGAATCAGTAGGCGGCCACCAACTTTGGGTAAGTTGAGTCCACGTGCGCGTGGTAAATCACGACACTTGCCCCTCGATGGCGGCAGCCGTGTCGGTCGCGAGGTGGGGAAGGGTGATTACCGCACCCGCCTTGACGTCCGCGACCGGAGACCAGAATCCTTCCTCCATGGGCTTCGATGACGCGCCGGGCGACCCCGAGGCTGAAACCCACGCCGCCGCGCCACTCGTCGAACGGCTGGACGTCCTGCGATTCCGCGACTTGCACGATGAGCGCGGGATCGGCGATCGCAATCCAGGAGGTGGGCCGGCCGTCGATCTGACGCACGCTCTCACGTACCGCCAGCGTCGGGCTGGTGACCAGTTCGCGCCGGAGGGCGCTGAGGACCGCGCTGAAGGCCGCCCTGAGACGCACCGGGTCTGCCGCCACGAGCGCTATCCCAGGCGCGAGCTGCAGGTCGATCTCGACAGGCCGATCCGGCAAGTCCGGCAGCGCAGCCACCGCGTCGGAAAGCGCCCCGCGGAGATCGACAGGTGCGCGGTTGAAGCTGCCGGTCCCCGCCTCGAGGCCCGACAGGTCACTCAGCTCGGCCACCAGCGCTGACAGTCGGCCGCAGGACTTTTCCGCCTCCTCGAGCAGGCGCCGCTGCGGAGCTGTCAACGGCCCCGCGCGGTCCTGCAGCAGCATGCGGACATAGCCGGCAATCACCGTCATGGGCGTCCGCAGCTCGTGGACTGCCAGCGACAGGACCTTGGGCCATCGAGGGTCCGTCGGCGGCTGCGGCATCTGCCCATTCTATTATGGGAGGGGTTCCTCTCCGGCATCCGCGGGGACCTCGAGCTCGGTGTCGCCGCCGGGATGCGACTCTCATCGTGACTACCAAGGTTTACGGACCGTCAGCTGTCCGTCCAGCTCGGCCGTTGCGCCTTCGACCGTGACTACCGCCCGTTCACCCCGAATGGCGCCCGTTTGCCTGATTTGAGTTCATCGGAGCCCGCGGGGTCCGATATTGTGCCGCCATGCACAAGCCGATCAAATACGTCGAAAAAGGTCTGACCCTTGTGGCGCGGGGCGCGTGGGCGGCGTTCGACACGGTCAACAGCCTGAAGCCGAATCGGGCCTTTACACCCAAGTGGTCCGATCTGCCGCTTCAGAAGTCCTGGCAGAAGGTGAAGCCGCCGCTCGGCTGGCCGCGCGAAACCGACTCGCTCTGTCCGGTGTGCGTCCGTGAGGCGCGCCAGGAGATCGTCGACGGCAAGCGCGATTACAAGATTCTGCTCAACGAGAAGGTCGGGGAGATCAAGGCGACGATCCTCGAGCGGGACGGCAAGATCCTGATGGTGAAGGACTGCCCCCTGCACGGTCATTTCGAGGACGTCATGGCGATGGATCCCGCTTTCTTCAAGCACCTCGAAGAGACGTTTCCCGGCAGCGACATCCGCTCGCACAACGACGAGAAGCTGCACAACCACGGCAGCAGCACCATCAAGTACGGCCGCGGCTCGGTCCTCACGATCGACCTCACGAACCGCTGCAACATGATGTGCGACCCGTGCTTCATGGACGCCAATCAGGTCGGCTTCGTGCACGAGCTGTCCTGGAACGACATCCAGACCATGCTCGACAACGCGATTTCGATCAAGCCGCGCCGTCAGATGTCGGTGCAGTTCTCGGGCGGCGAGCCGACGATGTCGCCGCACTTCCTCGACGCGGTGCGGTATGCCAAGAAGGTGGGCTACAACAGCGTGCAGGCGGCGACCAACGGGATCGAGTTCGCCAAGAGCCCCGAGTTCGCGCGTGCCGCGTTCGAGGCCGGCCTCCGCTATGCGTACCTGCAGTTCGACGGCATCGGCAATGCCGCCAACTCGCACCGCCTGGTCGGGAACCTGTTCGACGTGAAGCTGCGGGCGATCGAGAACCTCTGGACCGCCGGCGTCGACATCGTCCCCGTCGTGACGATCGTCAACGGCGTCAACAACGAACAGGTCGGCCGGATCATCCAGTTCGCGCTCGACAACCCGCGGAAGATCAACTTCCTGTCGTTCCAGCCGGTGTCCTTCACGGGGCGCGACGAGGAAGTGACCCCGGAGCGGCGGGCCGCGCAGCGCTACACCCTGTCGCACCTGGCGCACGATGTGAAGAACCAGATGAACATGGGCGAGCCGGTGCGCGACTGGTTCCCGATCTCGTTCATGGGCACCTTCACCGACTGGGCCGACCTCGTGCACGGACCGACAGCGGAGTGGGGCAACCTGACCTGCGGCTGCCACCCCAACTGCGGGATCGGGATGGCCGTGATGATCGACAAGGAAACCAAGGAGGCGGTACCGGTCACCGCGTTCCTCAAGGCCGATGTCCTCGCCAAGGACCTGCAGAAGGTCAACGACGCCGCGCGCGGGCGGTTCCTCTCGGTGGCCGGCATGGCGCTGGCGCTGATGAAGAACTACGACCCGTTCAAGGCGCCGACGCATTTCAAGCTCGTCGACCTGATGAAGAAGTTCGACAAGACCTTCGGCGCCAGCGGTCACAACTACGGCAAGGTCACGATGGATCGGACGACCGACGACATCCACCTGCGGCGTTCCGATCGCTGGAACTTCCTGTTCATTGCCGGGATGTGGTTCCAGGATCTCTTCAACTACGACTTCCGCCGTACGGAGCGCTGCATCATCCCGTATGCGACCCAGGAAGGGGAGATCTCCTTCTGCGCCTACAACACCGGCATCGGCTGGCGGAACATCATCGAGAAGATGCACATGACGGCCACGCTCACGAAGTGGTACGACGAGCACGGCCGGCACGAGATCTTCGCGGGCGGCAAGCACGTGCAGCTCTCGGACGCGCAGCACCATCTGGTGCTCGACCCGGCTGCCGTCGCCGCCGGCAAGCAGACGGATCTCGACGAGAAGGGCATCGCGAAGACCGCGCGCGAGGAGAAGCTGCGCGCGCGCGCCGATCAGAAGAAGACAGCGGCCGAGAACGAGCGCCTGGCGTCACTCTACCGCCAGCACGTGCTGAAGGAAGCGCCGCCTGAGCCGGTTCTCCAGATCAAGGGCCTCGGCGGATCGAAGAAGCGGAGCGACGTGCAGGAGGTTCTGCACAAGCCGGTCGAGTAGGGCGCCGGGTCGCGGGATCGTCACGGCCGCGCAGCCCACGGGCGCGCGGCCGTTCCTTTTTTGGTCACACCCGCTGAACCCCCTGAACCTCATGAACCCCTGAACCCCTGAACCCATGCCCCTCACCCTCCTCTGCCTCGTCGCCCTCCTGCTGCTGGCGCCGGCAGCCGCCCACGCGCAGCCTGTGACGGCACCATCCGTGCGGGGTGTGACCGGGCTGGCCGATCTGTCGCGCTCGCTCGAGCAGCTGGTCGAGAAAATCAGCCCGAGCATCGTGCAGATTTTCGTCACCGGGTACGCGCCGCCCGACGAAAAGGACCAGGCGTCGGCCGGGGAGCCCGCGCTCGAGCGCAGCAGCGGCTCGGGGGTGATCCTCGACTCCGAGGGCTACATCGTCACCAACGCGCACGTTGTCGAATACGCGACCCGGTTGGAGGTGGAGCTGCCGTTTGCAGCCACGGGGGGAGCCGCCGGCAAGTCGATCGTGCGCCGCCGCGGCCGGAACGTCGGCGCGCAGATTGTGGCCATCGACCACGAAACCGACCTGGCGGTCGTGAAGGTCGACGCGCAGGGGCTGCCGGCGCTGACGATCGGCGACTCCGACTCGCTGCGGCCCGGCCAGATCGTGCTCGCGTTCGGCAGTCCGCTCGGCCTCGACTCCTCCGTCAGCATGGGGGTCGTCAGCGCGGTGGCGCGGCAGCTCACGCCGGAAGACCCGATGATCTACGTCCAGACCGACGCGCCGATCAACCCCGGGAGCAGCGGCGGGGCGCTCGTCGACACCGACGGCCGGCTGGTCGGCATCAACACGTTGATCTTCAGCCAGTCGGGCGGCAACGAAGGGATTGGGTTTGCCGCGCCGAGCAACATCGTCCGGAACGTGTTCACGCAGATCCGGAAGACCGGCCGGGTGCGCCGGGGGGAGATCGGCGTCTACCCGCAGACCGTCACGCCGCTCATGGCCGATGCGCTGAAGTTGTCACCGGAAGCGGGCGTCGTTCTCTCGGACGTGACCCCCGGCGGACCGGCGGCACGGGCGGGGCTGCTGCCGGGCGATGTGGTGCTGGCGCTCGACGGCAAACGGATGGAGAACGGCCGGCAGTTCCGCATCAACCTCTACACGCGGAGCGTCGGCGAGCGCGTGGCCATCGACGTCCTGCGCGGCGACAGGCGGATGACCGTGCGGGTCAGCGTGGCGGAGCGGGACAGTGATGTAGGGCGGCTCGCGGATCTGGTCACCGCTCTGAATGCGATCCGCCAGATTGGCGTGCTCGGCGTCGACCTCACCGCGGCGGTGGGCCAGATGCTGCCCCAGCTCCGCGGGGACAAGGGAGTCGTCGTGGCACTGGTCGCGGCCGACTCGCCGTATTCCCAGCAGGGCCGCCTGGAAGCCGGCGACGTCATTTACGCGATCAACGGCGCCCCAATCGATGGTGTCGAGCGGCTGAGGGCGGCGCTCGCGGCGCTCAGCCCGAATGCGCCGTTCGTGCTGACGGTGGAACGCGACAAGACCCTCCTGTTCCTGTCGTTCAAGGTCGAGCGGTGAAAACGGGCGGCCGGCCGGACGATCGGCCCGGGCGCGCAGAACCGTAACGCGGCAGCCGTTTCTGACACGTCTCGGTCCGGAATCCGTGTGCGCTGCCGGACCGCCGCGTGCGATTCCGGTCCCCTCGGCACAAAGGCGTTGGAAGTTCCCGCACCGCCACACAAGTCTTCTCAGTGGCTCACTTGTTGCTCCGCCCGTCCCTGACACCGCTCCCCCGCAGTGCTCACGATTCCGTTCGTAAGAGTCGTGACCATGTACAAAGTGAGCGTTCTGCGGGCGGTCCAGCGGCTGCTGTTCACCCTCCTGATGGTGTGGCCGGCGCACCTCGCGTTTGCGCAGCCGACCTCGGACCCCACCTCCATCGAGTTTGCGCCTTCACCTGATCACGCGACGCTGGCAAGCGACGGCGCTACCGCCCTCGTCACGGAATATCTGCTGAACCTCTACGTTGTCGGACAGGCCTCGCCGTTCACGACCATCACCCTCGGCAAGCCATCCGCGGCAGCCGACGGCAAGATCCGGCTCAACTTCATGTCCCTGGTCTCCCCCTTCGCAACCCCCGGCGTGCTCTACGAAGCAAAGGTGATGGCGTCTGGACCTGGCGGCGTCACCGCCAGCCTGAAGTCGAATCAGTTCGGCTACTCGGCCGTCTGCGCGGTGACGCTGAGCCCGGGTTCTCTCGGTGGTTGCCGCGGGCGGTTCCGGCAGCGTCGCCGTGACGACCGCCCCAGGCTGCGCATGGACCGCTACCAGCAGCGCCGGCTGGCTCGCGACCACGAGCGGCGCGAGCGGCAGCGGGCCGGGCACAGTGGGGTTCACGGTTGCGCCCAACACGGGACAGAGCGCCCGGCCAGCGGTGTTGACGATTGGCGGGCAGACCTTCACGGTGAATCAGGACGCCCCGGCGACCTGCTCCTACACGTCCACGCTGTCGAGCCTGCCACTGTACGCCTACGTCGAGGCCATCGGCGCGGGCTCGTACGTCTGGGAGGCCGCCACGGCCGACGCCAGGGCTCCGCAAAGAGCGGAGTCCGGCCGCGTCATGTCGGCGTGGTTTGCCGAGGAGTTCTCGATTGACCTCAACATCGCGGACACGCAGCCTCACGAGGTCGCGCTGTACATGGCCGACTACGACGGCTTCGGCCGGGCCCAGAGGGTGGACGTCGTCGATGCCATGGGTGTGGTGCTCGACAGCCGGTCGGTTTCGAACTTCACGGAGGGTCAGTACCTCGTCTGGACGGTGCAGGGACACGTCACGCTCCGGGTGACGCGGCTGCAGGGGAACAACGCCGTCGTCAGCGCGCTGTTCGTCGGCCCGGGCACGACGGTCGGCGCCGGCAGCGGCACGCCGAGCGCCACCTTCGTCAAGACCGATACGACGACGCAGGGCAACTGGAAGGGTGTCTACGGCGCACGTGGGCACGTCATCGTTGCCGACGCGACCAGCGCGGTGCTGGCGTCTGCGGCAGGCTCGGGCGCGGTCATCGTGACGGCGGGCGCCGGGTGCGGGTGGGCTGTGACGAGCGATGCGGCGTGGCTGACGCTGCCGTCCGGTGGCGCGGGCAGCGGGTCCGCGATGCTGGGATTCAACGTCGCGGCGAACAGCAGCAGCGTCGATCGCCCCGGAACGCTGACGATGGGCGGCCAGATTCTCAGGGTGACGCAGAGCGCTGCACAGGCCTGCGCCTACACGCTGTCTGCGCAAGGCCAGGCCCTGCCGGCGACTGGTGGACCGGGGTCGGTGACCGTGGGAACATCGGCCGGATGCGCCTGGACGTCGACCAGCAATGCGGCGTGGCTGACGCTGACATCCGGCGCGACAGGAACCGGCGCCGGCGCTGTCGCGTTCGGCGCGACAGCCAATACGGGAACGACCGCGCGGTCCGCGGCGCTGACCATCGGCGGCCAGGTCTACACCGTGACGCAGGCGCCGACGCCGTGCGCCTACGCAATCTCGGCGGCCGGCCTGAACCTGACGTCGGTTGCGGGCTCCGGGTCCGTGGCGGTGACGGCGGGGGCAGGCTGCGCGTGGACCACCACCAGCAGCGCGGCGTGGCTGACGGTGACCTCGGGCGCCAGCGGCAGCGGCGGGGGCACGGTGGCGTTCAGCGCGTCCGCCAACCCGGGCCCGGGCTCGCGGACAGCGACGCTCACGGTTGCCGGTCTGACGTTCACGGTCGTCCAGGGAGCCGCGCCGTGCGCTTTCGTCGTGTCGCCTGCGGCAGTGCCATCGATGATAGCGGCCGGCGGAACGGCGTCAGTCGCGGTCACGAGCGCTGCCGGCTGCACGTGGACGGCCACCAGCAGCACCGCCTGGCTCACGCTGACGCCTGGCGCCGGTGGGACGGGCTCCGGCTCCGCGACGTTCAGCGCTTCCAGCAATCCGGCCTCGGCGCCGCGCGTCGGAGCGATGACGGTCGCCGGTCAGACGGTGACGGTGACCCAGGCCGGGGTCGTCCCCCCCTGCAGCATCGTGCTGACACCAACGACCCAGTCGGTGAACTCGAAGAAGTCCGTGGGCACGATCGTGGTGACGACCGGCGCCGGCTGCACGTGGACCGCGAAGTCGTCGGCAGCCTGGCTGACGATCTCCAGCGCGGTGAACAGCCAGGGCAAGGTCACTTACGGCATTGCGCGGAACGGAACCGGTGCGAACCGGACGGCAACCGTCACCGTCGGCAGCGTCACCTCCACGATTACGCAGCGGACGGACACCATCCCCAACCCGGTATCGGGCCTGCGGGTGGTCGGCGGGTAAGGCCGCGCACGAAACGGGGAGAGCTATCCTCCCCGCGTGTGCATCTCGAGGTGGGCGTCCTTCCTGAGCGCCGCCAGCGGAATCAGCGTCTCGCGCCGTTCGGCGGACAGCCGCTCTTCGGCTCCCCGATCGGCGCGGGACGACCATACCGTTGAAATCAGCCCGGCAAGCTCCTCGGCCGGCGCGCCGGCGCGCAACGGCCGCCGCAAATCGGTACCGGCCCGCGCATACAGGCACATCAGCCAGACACCATCCGCCGTCAGCCGCCCCCGGTCGCACGCCGCGCAGAACGGCTCGGTGGTGGACGAGATGATCCCGAACACCAGTCCGTCCGCCAGCCGGAAACGCTCCGCCGGCGCGGACGACGGCCCCCCGAACGGGGTGATGGGACCGTAGTGATCCTCGAGGCGTGCGAGGATCTCACGTCTGGAGACGACCACCTCCGGCGACCACCGCGTAGCCCCCCCGACGTCCATGTACTCGATGAAGCGGAGCTCCGCTCCGCGCGTGCGGCTGAACTCGAGCAGCGGTACCAGTTCGTCGTCGTTGACGCCCCTCATCACCACGCAGTCCAGCTTCAACGAGGGGAACTCCGCAGACGCGGCGTCAATGCCCGCCAGCACCGCGGCGTGCTCGTCGAACCGCGTGAGCGCGGCGAACCGCCCGGGTTCGAGCGTGTCGAGGCTGACGGTGATCCGGTGCAGGCCGGCGCGCCGGAGCGCGCCTGCCTGCCTGGCCAGCAGCACGCCGTTGGTCGTCAGGGCGAGATCCGTGATGCCCGGGCGCGACGAGAGATCGTCGATGAGCACCGGGAGATCGCGCCGAAGCAGGGGCTCCCCGCCGGTGATCCGCACGCGGTCGACGCCGAGTCCGGTGAAGACGTCCACCAGGACGCCGATCTCCTCGAAGGTGAGGACGCTCTCGCGCGGCAGCCACGCGTAGTCCGTCTCCGGCATGCAGTACCTGACAGCGCAGGTTGCACCGGTCGGTCACCGAGACACGCAGGCTCCGCAGCGGCCGTCCGAAGCGATCAATCGGCATGAACGGCTCATTATCCCAGAATTTTGTTATCCTCTGCGCACCGCTGCATCGGGGAGGAGACTGAATGCGTGTTCGACGGTGGATTGGTGTGCTCGCGGCGACGGCCGCCCTCGCGGCGACGCCGCTGGCGCAGGAACAGCCGGCCGGCCAGCCGGCAGCCGCGCCGCCCCCTGCTGCGGCTGCCGACGACCCCCGCACCCGGAAGCTCAAGGGGGAGGCGGTCGCAGAGGTCGAACGCCTGCAGACCTTCACGCAGCAGATGGTCGATTCGATCTTCAGTTTCGGGGAGCTGGGGTTCCAGGAGATCGAGACCAACCGCTACCTGATTGACATCCTCGAGAAGAACGGCTTCACCGTGCAGCGGGGGGTGGCGGGGATCCCGACGGCCTTTGTCGCAAGCTGGGGATCGGGCAAGCCCGTGCTGGCTCTCGGATCCGACATCGACGGCATTCCCCAGGCCTCGCAGAAACCGGGTGTCGCGTACCACGCCCCGCTGATCGAAGGCGCCCCCGGCCACGGCGAAGGACACAACTCCGGGCAGGCGCTGAACATCACCGCGGCACTCGCCGTGAAGAAGATCATGGAGCGCGACAAGCTGCCGGGCACGATCCGCATCTGGACGGGGACGGCCGAAGAGCTCGTCGGGACCAAGGCGTACTTCGTCCGCGCCGGGCTGTTCAAGGACGTGGACGCGGCGCTGTTCACCCACGTCGGCGACGAGCTGGGTGTCTCGTGGGGAGACCGCGCCGGAACCGGCCTGGTGTCCGTCCAGTACGTCTTCCGCGGGCAGACCGCCCACTCCGCCGGCGCGCCCGTGGCGCGGCCGCAGCGCGCTCGATGCGGTGGAGCTGATGAACATCGGCTGGAACTACCGCCGTGAGCACCTGCCGCTCGAACAGCGCTCGCACTACGTGATCACGGACGGCGGCGACCAGCCGAACGTCGTGCCGCGCACGGCCGCGGTCTGGTACTACTTCCGCCAGACCACCTACCCGAAGATCAAGGAACTCTGGCAGATGGGCGATGACGTCGCCAAGGGGGCCGCGCTGATGACCGGGACCGAGCTCCTGTCGACGACGGTGCTCGGCTCGGCGTGGCCGCAGCACTTCAACAGGACGATCGCCGAGACCACGTTCGCGAACATCCAGACGGTCGGCATGCCCGCCTGGACCGACGCCGATCAGACGCTGGCCAAGGCGCTCCAGAAGGAGCTTGGCAGCGCCCAGCACGGACTCGAGCTGAAGGTCGCAGACAAGCTGCAGGGGCCGGTCGAGGAAAACCGCGGCGGCGGCTCGGACGACATCGGCGACATCTCGTGGAACGTGCCGACGCTGACCCTGCGCTTCCCGTCGAACATCCCAGGCCTGCCCGGCCACAACTGGGCGAACGCGATCGCGATGGCGACGCCCATCGCGCACAAGGGGGCGACCGCCGGCGCGAAGGTCCAGGCGATGACGATGCTGGACCTCGTGCTGAAGCCGGCGCTGGTCGAGCAGGCATGGGCGCTACTTCAAAGATGTTCAGACCAAGGACATCAAGTACGAGCCGCTGATCCGCCCGCAGGACACGCCGGCGATCGCGCTGAACAAGGCTGCGATGGAGAAGTATCGCGGCGAGATGAAGAAGTACTACTACGATCCCTCGCGATTCAAGACCTACCTCGAGCAGCTCGGGATCACCTATCCGACCATCAGGCAGTAACGGCGGCTGTCCTATAATCGAGCGATGCGTTCTTCGTCCGGCGTCGTCTGCGTGGCCGGCTGATGGCAGAACAGACCCGGCCCGCGCGTGGCATGCGCGATTTCCTTCCCGAGGACCTCCGGCGGCGCGAGCACGTCGTCGGGGTCATCGAGCAGACCTACCGGCGGTATGGGTTCGAGCCGCTGGAAACGCCGGCGCTCGAGAACATCGACACGCTGACCGGCAAGTACGGCGAGGAAGGCAACCAGCTCATTTTCAAGGTGCTGCGTCGCGGAGAGCACGAGGCGTCGGGGGAAGTGGACCTGGCCCTCCGCTACGACCTGACCGTGCCGCTCGCCCGTGTCGTGGCGGAGCACGGGGGCAGCTCCCCCGATTTTTCAAGCGCTATCAGATTCAACCGGTGTGGCGGGCGGACCGTCCGTCGAGAGGGCGTTTCCGGGAGTTCTACCAGTGCGACGCCGACGCGATTGGATCGACGTCACCCGTCGTCGAGGCGGAGCTGTGCGGGGCCGTCAGCGACGTGCTGCGCGCGCTCGGGTTTCGCGACTTCGTCATTCGCCTGAACCACCGCGGGCTGTTGCGGGGGATGCTGGAAACCTTCGGCGTGCCGGCCACGCTCCAGGACTCGGCGCTGATCGCCGTGGACAAGCTGGACAAGATCGGGCGCGAGGGTGTGGCGGCGGAGCTGGCCGCACGCGGCATCGCCGCCGACGCAGCGGACCGGCTGCTCGCGGCATTCGATCACCCGCTGGCGAAGGGATCGGCGCCCCACCCGCCGGCGTACGAGTCGATGACGGGGTGGGCGCGGGAGCAGGTCGGTGAGCACCCGGAAGGCAATGCGGCGGTGTCGAACCTGGCGGAGATCCTCCGCCTGTGCGGGGCAACGAGCGCCGGAGAGCACATGGTGCTGGACCCGTCGCTCGCGCGCGGGCTGTCGTACTACACCGGCGCGATCATGGAGGCCGCTGTGCCGGACCTGGCGGGGAGCCTGGGGGGCGGCGGGCGCTACGACGGCCTGATCGGGATGTTCAGCGGCGAGGCGATTCCTGCCTGCGGCTTTTCGCTCGGGCTCGAACGGATCCTCGTCGTGATGGCGGACCGCCGGATGTTCCCCCGGACCTGCAGCGGGCCGGCGCGGACGTGATGGTCACCCTGTTCGACGGCCAGCCGGTCGAGGAGGCATTGCGCCTCGCTGCCGACCTCCGCCGTGTGGGCCTGCGCGTCGAGACCTATCCGGAGCCGGACAAGATCGGCAAGCAGTTCAAGTACGCATCCGCGCGCGGCATCCGCTTCGTGACCGTCGTCGGCGGCGACGAACGCGCCAGCGCGCAGGTCACCGTCAAGGATCTGCGGACGGGGAAGCAGACCGCCGCGCAGCGGGCGACAGTGGCCGCGGAGCTGCTGCAACAGCTGTCAGCCGACAGCTGACAGCTGATAGCCACAAGAATCAACAACATGAACCACCCTCTCGGTCAACTCGCGCGCACCCATACGTGCGGCGCGCTCACGCGCGACGATGTCGGCAAGGACGTCGTGCTCCTCGGCTGGGTCCACCGCGTCCGGGATCTCGGATCGCTGATTTTCCTGGATGTCCGCGACCGTCACGGCGTCACCCAGGTCGTCGCGCGCGGCGACGACAAGGTGCTGGCCGACGCCAAGCGGCTCAGGCCGGAGTTCGTGGTCGCCGTGCTGGGCGGCGTGGAGCTCCGATCGCCGGAGTCCGTGAATCCGAAGGTGCAGACCGGCGAGATCGAGGTGGCGGCGCGGGAGATCCGCCTCCTGAACGATGCGAAGACGCCACCGTTCCCGATCGCGGATGAGTCGGGCGTGTCAGAGGACACGCGCCTGAAGTACCGGTACCTCGACCTGCGCCGCGCCCGCATGCAGCACAACATCACGCTGCGCCACCGCGCGACGATGGAAATCCGGAAGTACTTCGACTCGCAGGGCTTTCTCGAGATCGAGACGCCCATGCTCACCAAGTCGACGCCGGAAGGGGCGCGCGACTATCTGGTGCCGAGCCGCGTGCGGCCCGGGGAGTTCTACGCCCTTCCCCAGTCGCCGCAGATCTTCAAACAGATCCTGATGATTGGCGGGATGGACCGTTACTTCCAGATCGTCAAGTGCTTCCGGGACGAGGACCTGCGGGCGGACCGTCAGCCGGAGTTCACGCAGGTGGACCTCGAGATCTCGTTTGCGACCGAGGACCTCGTGTTCGAGACCATCGAGCCGTGCATGGAGCGGCTGATGGCGCTCATCGGGCGCGAGGCGCCGCGGCCGTTCCGCCGGATGCCGTACGCGGAGGCGATCGCGAAGTACGGGTCCGACAAGCCGGACCTGCGGTGCGGGATGGCAATCGCCGACCTGTCGGCGGCCTTCGAGGGCGGGACGTTTCCGCCCTTCAGCGAGGCCGTGGCGGCCGGCGGCGCGGTGCGGGGCTTCGTCCTGCCCGGCGCCGCGAAGTACTCGCGGCGCGAGCTCGACGAGCTGGGCGAACAGGCCAGGCAGCTCGGCGGGGCCGGGCTCGTCTGGGCCCGGGCCGCCGAAGGAACGGTCCAGAGCCCCGCGCTCAAGGCAGCGGGAGAGGAGGCCATCCGCAACGCACTCACGACAGCCGGCGCCGGCCCTGGCGACCTGCTGTTGATGGCAGCGGGAAAGGCCGACGCGACCTCCCGGCTGCTCGGGTCGCTGCGGCTGCAGCTCGCGAAGAAGGAGAACCTGCTCGACCCGGCGAGGTTTGAGTTTCTGTGGGTGGTGGACTTTCCGATGTTCGAGTGGTTCGAGGAGGAGCAGCGCTGGGAGTTCATGCACCACCCCTTCACCTCACCGCTCGAGAGCGATGCCGCCCTGCTCGAAACCGATCCGGGTCGCGCCCGGGCGCGTGCGTACGATCTCGTGCTCAACGGCAGCGAGATTGCCGGCGGCAGCATCCGTATCCACGATCAGGCACTGCAGCGCCTCATCTTCAGGCTGCTGCAGATCTCGGACGAAGAAGCCCGCCTGCGCTTCGGGTTCTTCCTCGACGCGCTCGAATACGGCACTCCGCCGCACGGCGGGATCGCCCTCGGACTCGACAGGATCGTCGCCATCCTGTGCGGCGAGCCCTCGATCCGGGACGTCATCGCCTTCCCCAAGACGGCCCAGGCGGTGGACCTGATGGCAGGCGCGCCATCGACGGTCAACCCGAGGCAGCTGAAGGAGTTGCGTTTGAACCTGCCGTCGTGAGGCGGGCCCGGGAGGCGGGTCCGGCGGGGCGCGCGGACGAGCCTCGCCCCGTGTAGTACACTGGCGTCTCGACTGTCGTGGTCCCCGCCCAGGAGTAACGCCATACCTTCCGCCACCGTCGTTCGCAAGGTCACGGTTCCAGACGAGGACGTCGAGTCCCTCTTCGGCAGTTACGACGAGAACCTCAAGCACCTCGAGTCCCAGTTCGGCGTGCGCATCCGCACCAACGGGCGCGAGCTCATCGTCGAGGGTGAGGCGCCCGACGTCGGCCGGGTCGAGCGCGTGCTCGAGCAGCTTGCCGTCGTGATGCGGGGCGGCTACAAGCTCGCCAAGGGGGACGTCCGGACGGCCGCCCAGCTGGTGGCGCAGGACGAGAGCGTCGCGCTGTCGGACTACTTCCTGCGCGGGCCAACCCGGGCGTCCGGGAAGCGTCATGTCACAGCCAAAAGCGTCAACCAGCGACGCTATCTCGATGCGATCGACAGCCACGACATCGTCTTCGGCATCGGGCCGGCGGGAACCGGGAAGACCTACCTGGCGATGGCGCAGGCCGTGTCGTTCCTGCTCGCCAAGCGGGTGAGCCGGATCATCCTGGCGCGTCCCGCCGTCGAAGCGGGCGAGAAGCTGGGCTTCCTGCCGGGCGATCTGCAGGAGAAGGTCAACCCCTATCTGCGGCCGCTCTACGACGCGCTCTACGACATGCTCGAGCTCGAGCGCGCGGAGCGTCTGCTCGAGCGCGGCACCATCGAGGTCGCGCCGATCGCGTTCATGCGGGGACGGACGTTGAACGACGCGTTCGTGATCCTGGACGAGGCGCAGAACACGACATCCGAGCAGATGAAGATGTTCCTGACCCGCCTCGGCTTCGGGTCGAAGGCGGTGATCACCGGCGACGTCACGCAGATCGACCTGCCCGTCGGGCGCGCGTCCGGCCTCGTGGAGGCCGTGAAGGTCGTCGGCAGGATCGAGGGGATCGCCTTCGTGCACTTCGACGAGAAGGATGTCGTGCGCCATCAACTGGTGCAGCAGATCGTGAAGGCATACGAAGCCTACGGTGGATCCCGACAGTAGCCGCCTTCGCATCGCCGTGACGGATGGCCGGGGTCGTCCCGTCCGCGCGCCGGGCCTGCGGCCGTGGCTCCTGCGGGTGGCGCCGCTGCGCGCCCGGGGCGCACTTGCGATTGCTCTGGCATCGGACGCGGAGGTCCGGGCGCTCAACCGGCGGTACCGCCGGCAGGACGAGGCGACCGACGTGCTGTCGTTTCCGGCGGAGGAGCCGCAGATGCTCGGCGATCTGGTGATTGCGACGGGCGTGGCGCGGCGCCAGGCGGCAGATGCCGGCCACTCCTATGCGACCGAGATCAAGGTGCTCGCGCTGCACGGCCTGCTGCACCTGCTTGGCTACGATCATCACGCCCCGACGGACAGGGGTCGTATGAAGCGGCTCGAAGCGCGGCTGCGCCGCCGGGGCGGCCTCCGGGCCGGCCTGATCGAGCGCGCGGGATCGCAGCGGGCCGCCCCGCCCCCGCGCCGCCTGCACTGATGCTCGCCCTCCTGCTGCTGCTCGCCGTCGCTGCGGTCTACGTCGGGACGATCGAGACCGCGTTCAGCGCGCTGATGCGGCTGTCGCTCCGCCTGATGGCGGAGCGCGGCGGGCGCAACGACCGGCTCGGCTTCTACCTCGAAGATCCCATCCAGCTGTTCGTCCCGGCCCGCCTCCTGCTCGGGTTGATCTTCTCCCTGGCCACCGTCGTGATCGCGGTGCTGACCGGCCGCACCGGCTTCCAGTCGATCGGCATGCTGCTGCTCTTCGTCGCGGTGTTCATCCTGCTGTGCGAGCACGTGCTGCCGATGCTGATCATGCGGCGGGATCCGGAGCGGGTGCTGGGGCTCCTCCTCCCGCCGTTCGATTACGCGGCGCGCTTTCTCCATCCCCTCACCGGCACCCTCGTGCGGCTGCTCGTCGAGGGCCGCCGGGATCGCGAGCGTCAGGTGGCCCAGGCGGTGACGATGACCGACCACGAACCAGGCGATGCTGCGCACGCCTACCTCCAGGCCGGGGAAGAGCAGCTGGCGATCGAGCGCGACGAGCGGCGCCTGCTGCAGGCCATCGTCGACTTCGGCGCGACGCTCGTCCGCGAGGTCATGACGCCGCGGCCCGACATGGTCGCGATCCGCGCCGACTCGACGCTCGACGAGCTGCGGGCGCTGTTCCGGGAGCAGGAGTACTCGCGAATCCCGGTGTACACGGAGAACCTCGACAACATCCTCGGGATCCTGTTCGTCAAGGACCTGATTCAGCTGACCGGCGCCCCGGGAGAAACGCAGGCCGTGGCCGGCCTGGTGCGGCCGGCGGCCTTCGTGCCTGAGACCAAGCGGGTCCTCGAGATGCTCAAGGAGTTTCAGCGCCGCCAGGTCCAGATGGCGATTGTCGTCGACGAGTACGGCGGCACCGCCGGGCTCGTGACGCTCGAGGATCTGCTCGAGGAGATCGTCGGCGAGATCCGCGACGAGTACGACGTCGAGACGGAGCCGGTGATCGACGAAGGCAACGGAACGTACGTGTTCAGCGCCAAGGTGAACATCGACCAGGTGCGCGAGCGCCTGGACGTCGAGATCGAAGCGGAGGGGTTCGAGACCGTGGGCGGATACGTGCTCTCCCGCGTGGGACGTGTGCCGTCGGTCGGCGAGACCTTCGATCTCGACGGGCTCGTCGTCGAGGTGCTCGAGGCCGAGCGCCGCCGCATCCACCGCGTCCGCTTCCGCAAGGCGGCGCGGGCGGTGGTGGAAAGCCGCTGAGCGGACGCTTCCAGCGGGAAGCGGGAAGCGGGAACCAGGAGCGGGAAGCAGGAAGCTGGAAGCAGGAAGCTGGAAGCAGGAAGCTGATACCCATGCCCCACGCAGGCTTCGTCTCGCTGATAGGCCGCCCGAACGCCGGGAAGTCGACCCTGCTGAACCGCATCGTCGGCACCAAGGTGGCGATCGTCTCGGACAAGCCGCAGACCACCAGGACGCGGATCGTCGGCGTGAAGAGCTACGAGACCGGGCAGGCGGTGTTCGTGGACACCCCCGGCATCCACCGCCCGCTGCACCGGATGAACGTGCGCATGGTCGATGCGGCCGTGGAGACGCTGCGCGAGGTCGACGTCGTGGTGCTCGTCTTCGATGCGGCCACGCGGCCCGGCCACGGGGACGAGTTCGTGTCCGACCTGCTCCGGGACGTGAAGGTGCCGGTCGTGCTGGTGCTGAACAAGATCGACCTGGTGGCGAAATCGGCGCTGCTGCCGCTCATCGATCGGGCCCGGTCGTGGCGCTCCTTCTCGGCCATCGTGCCCGTTTCCGCGTCAACCGGAGACGGCGTGGCTCACCTCGAAGAGGTCCTGCTGCAGCAGCTTCCCGAGGCCGATCCGATGTACCCGGACGACTACCTGACCGATCAGCCCGAGCGGGTCCTGGTGGCGGAGACGGTGCGTGAGAAAGTCCTTCAGCACACGAGGGCGGAGCTCCCGTTCTCGACCGCGGTCATCGTGGACGAGTTCGACGAGAGCGAGCGCGCGCAGATTCTCCGGCTCTACTGCACCATCTTCGTGGAAACCGAGTCGCAGAAGCCGATCGTCATCGGGCGCGGCGGCGAGATGATCAAGCGGATCGGGACGGAAGCACGCGTGGACCTGGAGGCCTTCTTCGAGACGAAAATATTCCTGGACCTGCGGGTGAAGGTCAACCCGGACTGGCGCGACAACGAGCGCGCCCTCGACGAGATTGGCGTGCCGCGCACGGCCCGGCGGCCGTCGAAGTCGCGCCGGAAGCGGTCAGGCGCCTGAGCCCGGACGGCCGCCCTCGCCGCGCTGCTTCGACAACTCCGCCTGGAACGCCTGCTCGGATCGATCGATGGCTGCCCGGCAGCCTTGCGGATCGACGAACGCCGCATCCCCTTTTCCGCCCGCCGCTGCCGCTGCCTTCGCCGGACCGTTGAACACCGAGGCGTGCGCCGCGAGGAAGACCTCGCAGGGAAGCGCCTTCTGGACTTCGAAGGCGCGCTTGTAGTCCGCCTCGATGGCCGGGTACAGCTCGTTCTTGACGAGCTTCGTGCCTGGATTCACGGTCGTGCTCCCGAGGAACACCACCCGGCGGTCGTTGCCCGACGAGTCCTTGACAGTCATCGTCCAGGTGGTGGCCCCCTTGGTGTGGCCAGGCGTCAGGTGGGCGGTCAGCGCCGTGTCACCGACCCGGACGACCTCCCCGTCGGCGATGGTCGCGTCCACCTTGGCGGGCGGAAAGTAGTACTTGGGGCCGAACAGGTAGTCTCCCTTGCCGCCGCCCTCGACGAGCGGCGCATCCGCCGCGGCGACCAGGACCCGCGCCCCCGATGCCTTCTGGAGCCGCGCGTGAGCGGCGACGTGATCGAAGTGCGCCTGGGTGGTGAGGATGACGCGCACGTCGCGGACGCTGAAGCCGAGCGCGCGGATGTTCTCCATGATGGCATCGGCGTTTGCCTCGACTCCGCTGTCGATGAGGACGTGGCCGGCGGCGGACGTCACCAGGAACGACGACAGATCCAGCGTCCCCACGTAGTAGATGCCTGCCATGACGCGGTGCGGCTGCACGCGCGCCGTCCAGGCCGACGGTTCGGCATCCTGCCGCGCCGACACGGTTGCCGTCAGGAACGTTGCCAGAGCCATGAGCAACACGCGGTGCGCCATGCAGTGCCTTCCGGATGTGGTTGGATTCGTAAATCTTCCTGCCTGATCAAACCAAATAGAGTGGAACCGTCGTAGACGTTAGCACAGGCCCCAACGCGTGAAGCCCGAAGTCTCCCGTGCTACATTGAGCAGTTGTCCTTCCAGGATTGACTGCCAATGGCTCAGCGCAAGCTCGACGTGGTGCTCGACTCGGTGAAACGCCTCCAGCGCATGGGGGCAACGGCGAACCTCGTCAATCTGCTGCAGAAGCAGCACCCCGCCGACCTCGCGCAACTCTTCTCCGAGCTCACCGAGAGGGACCGCCAGTCGGCGTTCTCGCTGCTGGTCGAGCGCAACAGCCGCCTGGCGATGGAAGGGTTGAGCGAGCTCGGCCCGGAGGCCGGCGCGCGGATACTCGCGGAGCGCTCCGCGGACGAGATCGTCAAGCTCGTTCAGGACCTCCCGTCGGACGAC
Organism: uncultured Acidobacteriota bacterium; assembly: GCA_963787175.1. GTDB lineage: Bacteria > Acidobacteriota > Vicinamibacteria > Vicinamibacterales > 2-12-FULL-66-21 > CAVSUB01. The sequence goes on along the minus strand of CAWBCA010000020.1, from coordinate 801,028 downwards.
GCCGCTGCGCTGATCGATTACCTGCCCGAGGAGCTCGCCGCGGCGGTGCTCGAGCAGATGCAGAAGCGCCCGGCCGGCGGGGACGTCGGAGAGCTGCTCGAGTACAAGGAGCAGACCGCCGGTCGCATCATGAACCCGAAAGTGTTCGCACTTTCGGAAGACATGACCGCCGGGGAGGCGATCACCGCCCTCCAGGGTTCACGGGACGTCGAGGTCGTCTTCTACCTCTACGTGATCGACGTCCGGCGTCATCTCGTCGGCGTCGTGTCGTTGCGGCGCCTCCTGCTCGTCTCGCCCCCCACGCCCCTCAAGCGGATCATGACGACGGATCTGATCAGCGTCCGCGTGGACATGGATCAGGAGGAAGTGGCGCGGCTGGTCGCCTCCTACAACCTGCTGGCGATTCCGGTCGTCGACGAGGAGAACAAGCTGGTCGGCGTGATCACCGTGGACGACGTCATCGACGTCATCAAGGACGAGGCGACCGAGGACGTGTATCGCCTCGCCGGGTTGACGGGGGACGACCGCGTGTTCTCGAGCCCGTCCGAGTCGCTGCGCAAGCGGCTGCCGTGGCTGATCGTGAACCTGGCGACCGCCTTCCTGGCGGCGTCCGTGGTCGCCCTCTTCCAGCACACCATCAGCGTCGTGACCGCGCTGGCGGTGTTCATGCCGGTGGTCGCCGGAATGGGCGGGAACGCTGCGACGCAGACGCTCACCGTGATCGTCCGCGGCATCGCGCTCGGTGAGCTGACGTGGAGCAACAGCCGCAAGGCGCTCTTCAAGGAAACCCTGGTGGGACTGGGCAACGGCCTGGCGTGCGGGCTGGTGGGGGCGCTGGTCGTCTTCGTGTTCAAGGGCGACTACTGGCTGGGAACGATCCTCGGGATGGCCATGGTGATCAACATGTTCATCGCCGCGACCGCCGGCACGCTGATTCCACTGGCGCTCAGGGCCATGAAAATCGACCCGGCGCTGGCCTCCTCCGTTTTCATCACCACGCTGACCGACGTCTTCGGATTCCTGTCGTTCCTCGGACTCGGGACGTTGTTCATCAGGTACCTGCACGTTGCAGGGTAGAATGATGGCCGCCACATGTTGCCAGGATGCCTGTTTACACGTCCGAGGCGCTGATTCTTCGTACCTACAAGCTCGGGGAAGCCGATCGCATCGTGGTGTTCCTGACGCGCGATCGAGGCAAGAAGCGAGGGGTGGCGAAAGGCGCGCGGCGGGCGCGATCGCGATATGCCGGCGCGCTCGAACCGATGACCCGCGCGGGTGTCGCGTACTACGAACGCGAACAGCGGGATCTGGTGAGGCTCAACTACGTCGAGCCCCAGCGGTCGCCGCTGTCGGGGTTGTCAGGGGACGCGCTGGGTCACGTCGGTTACTTCGCGGAGCTGATTGACGAGTGGGCGCCCGAGGCGCAGGTGGACGAGCGCCTGTACCGGCTCGGCTCGTCGGCCGTGGACGCCATCGCCGACGGCGTGCCGATCGAGGCGCTGGCCAGGTATTTCGAGTACTGGATTCTGCGGTTGCAGGGGGTCTACCCATCGTTCGCATGCGCGACGTGCGGTGGCTCGATCCTGCGAGGCGGCGTGGGCGCGATGATGCCGCCGCGTGATCACGTGCTGGTCTGTCGCGGGTGCGCGCCCTCGGGCGGTTCGGCGCTGTCGGTGCCGGCGCTGCGGTTCCTGGCAGCGGCGGCCACCACCGCGCCGGATCAACTGGAGGCGGCCGGGCTGACGGAGCCGGCGTCGCTGGAGCTCGAAGCCGTCCATCGGCGGCTGTTCAGCCTGCACCTCGAGAAAGACCTGAGGTCCGCCCGGGTCCTGCGCGAGATGCGGCAGGCCAGATAGCGGGAATAACGCAAGTCGTGGGGCCAGCCCCCATCATGTGGTCGAATGGTCACGCTGCAACAACTCATCTTCAGACTTTCGGAGTTCTGGACCTCCCGCGGCTGCCTGCTCCAGCAGCCCCTCGACATCGAGATGGGCGCCGGGACGATGCACCCGGAGACGTTTCTGCGCGTGCTGGGACAGGAGCCGTGGAACGTGGCGTACGTGCAGCCGTCGCGCCGGCCGGCGGACGGCCGCTTCGGTGAGAATCCCAACCGGCTCTTCAAGCATCACCAGTTCCAGGTCATCCTGAAGCCCGCCCCCGACGAAGTGCAGCAGCTCTACCTGCAGAGCCTCGAGGCCTGCGGGATCGACCTGCGCGTGCACGACGTCCGGTTCGAGGAAGACAACTGGGAGTCTCCCACGCTGGGGGCATGGGGGATCGGCTGGCAGGTGCTGTTCGACGGCCAGGAAATCACCCAGTTCACCTACTTCCAGCAGGCGGGCGGCATCGACCTGTCGCCGATCCCGGTCGAGCTGACCTACGGCCTCGAGCGGCTGGCGATGGCGATCCAGGACGTGGACAACGTGTACGACCTCGAGTGGGGCGGCGGCGTGAAGTACCGCCAGGTCAGGCACCGGGACGAGGTCGAGCAGTCGAAGTACGCGTTCGGGCAGATCGACATGCCGGCGATGGAACTGCACGCGCTCCATCGCAACCTGTTCGATCAGTATTACGGCCTCGCGGGCACGCTGCTGCGTTCGGGGCTGGTCCTGCCCGCGCTCGACTACTGCCTGAAGTGCTCGCACATGTTCAACCTGCTGGATGCGAGCGGTGGAATCGGGGTCACCGAACGGACGGCGTTCATCCTGCGGGTCCGCCATCTGGCCGTGGCAATCGCGAAAGCCTGGGTGGGCGAGCCGGTCCAGCCCGGGCCGGCTCCGCCGCCGGCGATATAGAGTGGCTGGGGCGAGAGGTCGCGGACCCTGAAGGGTCCGCGCCACAGCGACCTCCCACTGCTGATGCTGGGGGCAACGGAGTACCTGTGGGGAGCTGCGGCTCCCTCGGCTCGTGGCGCTGTGGGGCGGGGTCTTCAGACCCCGCCGGGTGAGATGCGGGGGAGTGGAACCGGCAGCTGTTGAGCGGGGCCACGCGGACCCTGAAGGGTCCGCGCCACAGCGATTTTGTGGGCGGCCGGAGCAGGACCTGAAGCCTTGGGGGTTGTTCGAAGGCCCGGGCGGGTCCGCGGCAGACGAAACCGAATGGAACGAGAGCTACTGATCGAGATTGGTGTGGAGGAACTGCCGGCGACCTGGCTGCCCGGGTTGAACCGCCAGCTTGGCGAGCGTGTCACGGCGGGGCTTGCCGCGTTGCGGATCGCGTCGCTCGCGCCGGTGGAGACGTTCAGCACGCCGCGGCGGCTCGCCGTGCGCATCGCCCGCATCGGCGAGCGGCAGGACGACCTCGACGAGACGATCACCGGCCCGCCCGTGTCCGCGGCATTCGGCCCGGACGGGGCGCCCGCCGCCTCGGCGCTGGGCTTTGCCCGGAAACAGGGAGTGGCCTTCGATCAGCTCACGCGGGTGCAGACGCCCAAAGGCGAGTATCTCGCCCATCAGAAGCACTTGCGCGGCCGCAGCGCCGTCGACACGCTGCCGAGCCTGTTGACCGGCGTCCTGCGCGATCTCGCGTTTCCCAAGCAGATGCACTGGGACGGCGCGCTGGACGACGGCCGGGGGGAGTTGTTGTTCGGGCGCCCGATACGCTGGCTGCTGTTCCTGTATGGCGGCCGGGTCGTGCCGTTCACGATCGAGCGCACGGCCAACGCCGCGGGGCCCCTGGTGCAGGACATCGAGTCGGGCGCGCTGACCTACGGGCACCGGTTTCTGGCGACCAGCGGCCGGGCCGGACGCTCCATCAAGGTCCGGAGCTTCGACGAGTATCAGGCCAGGCTCGCCGAGCACTTCGTCGTCCTGGCGCATGCCGAGCGTCGCGACCGCATCACGCGCGACCTGGACCTCCACGCCCGCCGGCTGGGCGGGCGCGTCCCGCTCAAGTCCCATCAGGCGCTCGTCGAGGAGGTGGCGGATCTGGTCGAGTTCCCGGGCGTCGTGGCAGGCTTCTATCCGGCCGCGTTCCTCGAGCTGCCGCAGGAGGTGCTGGCGACCGCCCTCGTGCATCATCAGCACTACTTTCCGGTCGTCGACGAGACCGGGAAGCTGAAGGAAGCGTTCCTGGCGGTCGTGAACACGCGGCCCGGAGACGAGCGGCTGATCGCCAAGAACGCCGAGCGGGTCGTCGTGGCGCGGTTGCGGGACGCGAAATTCTTCTGGGATGCCGATCGCAGGGTGCCGCTCGAGGCCAGGCTCGACCGCCTGCACACGCTGACGTTCCACAAGAAGGTCGGCAGCTATCGCGACAAGGCCCAGCGCATCGAGCCGCTCGCGCGCTGGATTGCCGAGTCGGCTTTCGAACGCCCGGGGGCGGCGGACCATGCCGCAACGGCCGCGCGCCTGGCCAAGGCCGATCTGACGACCGACATGGTCTTCGAGCTCACGGAGCTGCAGGGCACGATGGGGGGCATCTACGCGCGCGAGGAAGGTCAGCCCGCCCCGGTGTGGAAAGCCGTCTACTACCAGTACCTGCCGATCGGCGTGGAGGCGGACGCTGCCCCCTCGGCCGCACAGCTCGGTGAGGCGGCGGTCCCATGGGCTGCGGTGTCGCTGGCCGACAAGCTCGACACCGTGACGAGCCTCACGATGGCCGGCGAGCGCGCCACGGGATCGCGCGATCCGCTCGGGCTGCGGCGGCAGATGCACGGCATCGTGCGCATCCTGATGGACCTGCCGGAGCTCGCCGGCGTCGATCGGGAAATCGGCTTGCGCGGGCTCGCTGACAGGGCGGCGCAGGCGGTCCCGTCGGCCGCCGGCGGCTGGGAGCCCGACGCGCTGATGGCGTTCGCCCAGGAACGCGTGCGGTTCGTGCTCGAGCATCGCGGCCTGCCGGTCGCCGTCGTGCGCGGCGCCACTGCCTCACCGCTCGACGTGGTGCCGTTGCGCGCGCGCCGCGTCGCGGAGGCACTGCAGGCACTGCGCACGTCGGCAGACTTCCAGGCGCTGGCGGTCCTCTTCAAACGGGTGAAGAACATCGCGCGCGAGCTGAAGACCCGGGAGACGCTCGAACGCCCGGCGCTGACGGAGCCGGCCGAACAGGCGCTGCTCGACGCACTCGATGCGACCCGGCCCAGAGTCGAGGCGGCAGCGGCCCGCGCCGACTACCGGCACGCACTCACGGAGATCGCCAGCCTCCGGCCGGCGGTCGATCGTTTCTTCACGGACGTGTTCGTCATGGCCGAGGATGCGCGGGTGAGAACCGCGCGGCTGACGCTGATGGCGGAGCTCCGGGACCTGATCCTCTCGCTCGCGGACATCTCGGAAATCGTTTCTCAGACGGAGTAGACGTCATCGATGGCAAAGAAGCTCGCACGCAAGCAGTCCACGGCAACGAAGGCCCGGCCCAAGGCGAAGCCGAAGGCAACCGGCAAGTACGTCTACTTCTTCGGCCGCAAGACCGATGGCAACGGTTCCATGAAGCCGCTGCTCGGCGGCAAGGGCGCGAACCTGGCGGAGATGTGCCGCATCGGCCTGCCGGTGCCCCCGGGCTTCACGATCACCACGGAAGTCTGCACCTACTACTACGCCAACAAGCGCAGCTATCCGCCGACGCTGCGCGGCGAGATGGACGCCGCCATCGCGGCGCTCGAGAAGCAGACCGGCAAGACGTTCGGCGACTTGCAGAACCCGCTGCTCGTCTCCGTCCGCTCCGGGGCGCGCGACTCGATGCCCGGCATGATGGACACCATCCTCAACCTCGGCCTCAACGACCGGACCGTCGAGGCGCTGGCGACCAAGACCGGCAACCCCCGCTTTGCCTGGGACTGCTACCGCCGCTTCGTGCAGATGTACGGCGACGTCGTGCTCGGCGTGCAGAAGCGCCCCGACGAGGACCACGACCCGTTCGAGACGGTGATCCACGGCCTGAAGCACGATCGCCATCACCAGGACATCGAGGACACCAGGCTGACCGTCGACGACCTGAAGGAGCTGGTCGCCCGCTTCAAGGCGCTGGTCAAGGAACGCGTCGGCAAACAGTTCCCTGAGTCGCCGTGGGATCAGCTGCTCGGCGCGGTCGGCGCGGTGTTCGGATCCTGGATGAACGACCGCGCCATCGTCTATCGCCGGAAGTACAACATCCCGACCGAGTGGGGCACGGCCGTCAACGTCCAGGCGATGGTCTACGGCAACACCGGCGAGAACTCCGGCTCCGGCGTCGCGTTCACCCGCAACCCGGCCAACGGCGTCAAGGAGTTCTACGGCGAGTTCCTCATCAACGCCCAGGGCGAAGACGTCGTCGCCGGCGTGCGCACGCCGGAGCCGGTTGCCGAGCTCAGGAAGGCGATGCCGAAGGCGTATGCCGAGCTCGAGCGCATCCGCCAGAGGCTCGAGCAGCACTTCAAGGACGTCCAGGACTTCGAGTTCACGATCGAGGACGGCGTCGTCTACATGCTGCAGACGCGCAACGGCAAGCGCACGGCCATGGCCGCGCTGAAGTTCTCGATCGACATGCAGAAGGAAAAGCTGATCGACTGGAAGACGGCCATCATGCGCAATCCGGCCGACCAGCTCGAGCAGCTCCTGGCGCCGGTGTTCGACACCGCCGAGGTCGCCAAGGCCAGGGTCATCGCGACCGGCCTGCCGGCCGGCCCCGGCGCGGCGTCCGGCCAGGTCTATCTCAACGCGGACCGTGCCGTCATCGCCGCCGACAAGGGGGAGAAGGTGCTGCTCGTGCGCATCGAGACGTCCCCCGAGGATCTGCGCGGCATGATCGCGGCCGAGGGCATCCTGACCGCGCGCGGCGGCGTCTCCTCACACGCGGCGCTGGTCGCCCGGCAGATGGGCAAGGTCTGCGTCTGCGGCGCGGCCGCCGTCGAGGTCGACTACCAGGCCCGCACCGTCACGGCGGACGGCCAGACGTTCAAGGAAGGCGACTGGCTGTCGATCGACGGCACGATCGGCAGCGTCTACGCCGGCCAGGTCAAGACGGCGCCGTCGGAGATCGTCGCCGGCCTGATCGACGGCGACGAGGCGGCCAGGAAGACGGAGAAGTTCCGCAACTTCCAGCAGCTGATGAAATGGTGCGCCGCGGCGACCCGCATGAGCGTCCGCACCAACGCCGACACGCCGGAGCAGACCGAGAATGCGATGGCGTTCGGCGCGGTCGGGATCGGCCTGACGCGCACCGAGCACATGTTCTTCGAGGGCGACCGCATCGACGCGATGCGCGAGATGATCCTCGCCGGGACGCTCGAGGAGCGGAAGGCGGCGCTCGCCAAACTGCTGCCGTATCAGCGCGACGACTTCGCCGGCATCTTCCGGGCGCTCAAGGGCTACCCGGCGACCATCCGCTTCCTGGACCCGCCGTTGCACGAGTTCCTGCCGCACACCACGCAGCAGCAGGAGGAGCTGGCGAAGAAGATCGGGATCCCGGCGGCGAGCATTCGCCAGCGCGTCGAGGGGTTACACGAGTTCAACCCGATGCTGGGCTTCCGCGGCTGCCGTCTGGGCATCGGCTATCCGGAGATTTCGGCGATGCAGGCGCGCGCGGTGTTCGAGGCGGCGGCAATCGTCCAGAAGGAGGGCACCAAGGTCCGCCCGGAGATCATGATCCCGCTGGTCGCCTTCAAGAAGGAGCTGGACCTGCAGATCGAGGTGGTCCACCAGGCGGCCCGTGAGGTGCAGGCGGCGCGGAAGGTGAAGCTGAACTACCTGGTGGGCACGATGATCGAGATCCCGCGCGGCGCGCTGACGGCCGACGAGATCGCCCAGTCCGCCGAGTTCTTCAGCTTCGGCACCAACGACCTCACCCAGACCGGCCTCGGCATGTCGCGGGACGATTCGGGCTCGTTCCTGCCGCAGTATCAGGAACTGGAGATCGTCAAGAAGAACCCGTTCGCGACGATCGACGTCACGGGCGTCGGCCAGCTCGTCGAGATCGCGGTGAAGAAGGGCCGCGTCACCCGTCCGGACATCAAGCTCGGGATCTGCGGCGAGCACGGCGGCGACCCGGCGTCGATCCAGTTCTTCGAGAAGGCCGGGCTCGACTACGTCAGCTGCTCGCCGTACCGCGTGCCCGTCGCGCGTCTCGCGGCGGCGCAGGCGGCCTTGCAGGCCAACCGCGGCGACTGAGCGGGACGCGGAGGTTGGTGAGGATTTACAGGCATCAGGGCGGGAGCACCACGCTGGTCGACACGCTCGATCCGGCGTGGCTCCGCTCCGACAGCAACGTCTGGGTCTGGGTCGACCTCGACCAGCCCACGCCGCAGGAGTCGCGGCTGCTCACGGACGTCTTCCACATCCACGAGCTGGCCGTGGAAGACGCCCTGGCCGTGATCCACCATCCCAAGATCGAATCGTACGGCGATTATCTGTACCTCATCCTGCACGGGATCGATTTCCGTGCCCGCGAGCACGAGTTCCGCACCCAGGACGTCGATTTCTTCCTGGGCGAGCGCTTCCTCGTCACGGTGCATCCGGGCGTGTCCCGCTCAATCGGACGGATTGGCGACGTGTGCACGCGGAACGCGCGGGTGCTCGGCGAAGGCCCGGCCGCCCTGCTGCACCGGATCATCGACGCGATGGTGGACAACTACCGGCCGGAGGTGGACAAGCTGCAGGATCGGCTCGATCGGCTCGAGAAGGAGGTGTTCGAGCGGCCCAAGCCGCAACTGGCCCGCCGGATCCTCGACATCAAGCGCGACGTCTCGTCGCTGCGGCGGGTGGTGCAGCCGCAGCGGGACGCCGTCGGCCGCCTCGCCAGGCGGGAGTTCGCCATCATCAACGAATCGCTGTCCTACCGCTTCCGCGACGTCTACGATCACCTCGTCCGGCTCACCGAGGAATCGATGTTCTTCGGCGACCGGATCACCAGCCTGCTCGACGCCCATCTGTCGACCGTGTCGAACCAGCTGAACTCGGTGATGAAAATCCTGACCGTGATTGCGACGATCTTCATGCCGCTGACGTTCATCACGGGCCTCTATGGCATGAACGTTCCGCTGCCGCACTTCGGCATGGGAGAGACCGCCGTCTTCTGGGCGCTGCTGTTCCTGATGATCACCATCTCGACCAGCATGCTCGTCTTCTTCAGGGTGCGACGGTGGATATGAACGCAGCCGCCAGCTGCCAGCTGCCAGCTGCCAGCCACGACATGCGACAACCAGCTATCAGCCTCGGAACCGGAACCGGGCTGGAAGCTGGAAACCGGAAGCTGGAAGCTCGTTTCCGATGAACCGTATCCACCTCCTTCCCATCCACCTGTCGAACCAGATTGCGGCGGGCGAGGTCATCGAACGGCCCGCGTCGGTGGTGAAGGAGCTCGTCGAGAACGCGCTCGATGCCCACGCGCGGCGGATCAGCATCGCCACCGAGCTCGGCGGCAAGAAGTCCATCCGCGTCGAAGACGATGGCGATGGTATGGGGCCGGAGGACGCGCGGCTGGCGATCGAGCGTCACGCCACCAGCAAGATCGCCAGCCAGGACGATCTGGGCGCCATCCGCACGCTCGGGTTTCGCGGCGAGGCGCTGCCCAGCATCGCGTCGGTCTCGCGGTTCGTGCTCCGCACCCGGGCACGGGGGGCCGCGGCAGGCACGGAAGTGCGCGTGGATGCCGGGACGCTGTCGTCCGTGCGCGAGATCGGCGCCCCGCAGGGCACCTGCATCGAGGTCGCCGACCTGTTCCTCAACCTGCCCGCGCGCCGCAAGTTCCTCAAGTCCGATCAGGCGGAGGCGTCGCAGATCTCACGCCTGGTCACGCAGATGGCGCTCGGCTATCCGGAAGTCGGGTTCACGCTGACCGGAGGGGTCCGCCGGCTGCTCGAGTGCCCGCCGGCCGCCAGCATCGGCGACCGCTTCTTCCAGCTGTTCGGCGAACGTCCGGACCTCGTCGAGATCCACAAAGAGGCGGGTGGCCTGACGGTGCGCGGGTTCGTCGCCGCGCTCGGCGACCAGGGGCCTGTCCGCGGCCAGCAGAACGTCTTCGTCAACCGGCGCATCGTCAAGGACCGGACCATCGCGCACGCGATCACGGACGCCTACAGCGTCGCGACCATCAAGGAGCGCAGCCCGGAGGTCCACCTGTTCATCGAGATGCCACCCGATCGCGTCGACGTCAACGTCCATCCCACCAAGGCGGAGGTGCGCTTTCTCGAGCAGTCGCTCGTGCACGAAGTGCTGCGTCGCGGGCTCGCCGAGGCGCTCGGCCACGGGCGCACGCCCGGGCTTCAGCTGACCGCCGTTGGCGCGGATGCGCCGGAGCCCCGGCCGATGACCATCCCCGGCGTGTTGGCGGGCGCATCGGTCGGGAATCGCTGGAGTCCCGAACAGGACGCCGCGCTTCGGATGTTCGTACCGGGAGCGTCTTCATTCCCAGTCCCTGGAAGCGACGTCCGGCCCGGCGGCACGGACGATCAGGCGTCGACGCGGACCGGCACCTCGCCGGACGATGTCCGTCCGATGATTCCGCTGGGGCAGTTCCGCGACACCTTCATCCTCGCCGTGGACGACGAGGGGGTGGCGATCATCGACCAGCACGTGGCGCACGAGCGCGTGCTGTTCGAGCAGATCTCCGACACACTGCGGGCGGGCCGCCTCCCGAGCCAGCGATTGCTGTCGCCGATGATCATCGACCTGTCGCCCGCACAACGGCAGGCGATCGCCGCCCACCGCGAGACCCTCGAGCGTTTCGGCATCGAGGTGGAGGAGTTCGGCGGCGACAGCCTCCACCTCGCGGCGCTGCCCGCGCTGCTGCAGCCGGCGGAGTGCGAGGCCACCGTGCGTGCGCTCGCCGAAGACCTCGAAGGGCTCGACCGCGGTTCACCCGCGGAGGAAGCGATCGGCCGCATTGCCGCAACCATGGCCTGTCACGCGGCCGTCAAGGCGAACTATCCGCTGACGTTGGCCCAGATGCGCTACATCCTCGAGGAGCTACGCAGGACCGCGTACTCGAGCGTGTGCCCCCACGGCCGGCCGGTGGTGCTCCGGCTGTCCCGGCGGGAAATCGAGAAGAACTTCCATCGCATCTGACGGGGCCGGGTGGGCGCCCTCCCGACGGCTCAGCCGCCCACGCGATAAAGCGCTGATTGCGCGCGCTTTGCACTTGACAGCTGGGCCGCCGGGCCTTACGCTTTTATTACCCCAGTTTCTCGGTTGTAACCAGGTCCAAGCGAAAAGGCAACCCCGGCGAGAGGGGTTCGCAAAGCTGAAGCTCCGCTGGCGCGGGGTCGTTAGCTGCCGAACTTGGAGTAGCTATGTCTATCCGCAGGGTATTCTCGGTCGTGCTCGCGTCGGTCTTCGGCATCCTGTTCTTCGGCCTGGGCAACTACCTTGGCGCGCGGCAGGCGGCGGATGGCGGCGCCCGGCTGGCTGAATTACGGGCCGAAGTCGACCTGCTGCGCAGGCGGCCGCCTCAGCCGGTCGGCACGTCCGGCACGTCGCACGCCGTCGCCATTGCCATGATGGACGAGGCGAGCCGCGCCTCCCTCATCACCGACGTCAAACAGCAGCTGCAGGACGAGATGGGCCTGCTGCCGCTCACGTTGCTGCGCGAGCGGCGCGACAGCTTCGTCGAGCTGTACTGGTACGACGACCGGGGCTCGAGCAGCTACGGCACCGCCGGGTACATCGGGAACGGCTACTTCATCACCGTCAAGCACGGCGTCATCGCGCTCGGTCAGGAAGGCACGCAGAGCCCCCGCAAGGTCGTGTCGGTGAAGGTCATGTACAAGGGCCGGCCTCTCGCGGCGCGCGTGGTCGATTCGGGCGACGCGAAGGTCGAAGTCGATGCGGGGGACTGGGCGATCGTCAAGGTGAAGGAGAAGATCGAGCTGCCGGCACTCGACGTCCGCCTCGCCTACGCGTTCGACTTCGCGGACCCGATCTTCCGGCTGGGGAACGACTATTCGAAGGGCATCATCCTGTCCACCGGCTACGTCGGTCAACGGACCGCCAACAACCTGGTCACGTGCCTCACCGACGGCCATCCCGGCGTCTCGGGCGGCGGCATCCTCAACCGGACCGGTGAGCTGGTCGGCATCCCGATCGGCCGGATGCAGGGCGATTTCCGGTTCTCGTTCATCCTTCCCCTGCGGCAAGAGATGTTCAAGAAGATCCCGCACCTGAACCAGTGACGAGGGTCGCCGGGGCCGGGGAAGCGCCCCGTCCGGCAGCACCCCTCGCGCGCGCTGCCGTTCCGGCGCGTCCGGCACCAGGCTCTCAGGTGCGCGGCCCTTTCAGCTCCCCGCCAGCCGGCGGCTTCCTCGCCATGCGCTTGCGGAGTTCAGCCTCGAAACCGCGGTCGGTCGGCGCGTAGAACCGCCGCGCCTGGTGCGCCGGCGGCAGGCAGGTCATCTCCGCGACGCCCTCCGGCTCGTCGTGCGCATACTTGTAGCCCTTCCCATAGTCCAGCGCCTTCATCAGGCGGGTCGGTGCGTTGCGCAGGTGCAGCGGCACCGGTTCGGCGACGTCGGTGGCCGCCGCCTCCGCGGCGTCGAGATAGGCCCGGTAGACGGCGTTGCTCTTGGGTGCGGTCGCCAGGTAGATCGCCGCCTGGGCCAGCGCGGTGTTCCCCTCCGGCATGCCGATGAAGTGGACCGCCTCCTTCGCGGCCACCGCGATCGCGAGCGCCTGCGGGTCGGCGTTGCCGACGTCCTCTGAGGCGAAGCGCACCAGCCGGCGCGCCACGTAGAGCGCATCCTCGCCTGATTCCAGCATGCGAGCCAGCCAGTAGACCGACGCGTCGGGGTCGCTGTTGCGCAGCGACTTGTGCAGGGCCGAGATCAGGTTGTAGTGCTCCTCGCCGGTCTTGTCGTACAGCAGCGAGCGGTTCTGCGCGAGGTCCGCAATCATCGCCGCGTCGATGCGGTTGCCGTCCCCGGCGACCCCCGCGGCGAGCTCCAGCATGTTCAGCGCGATCCGCGCGTCGCCGTTCGCATACCGTGCCATGCCGTGCAGCGCATCGTCGTCCGCGGCGAGGCCGGAGCCGCCGAGGCCACGCTCGCGGTCGGCGAGCGCGCGCTGGAGGATCGACACGACGGTGGACGGGTCGAGCGGCTTGAGGACGTGCACCTTGGACCGCGACAGCAGCGCCGAGTTGACCTCGAAGGAGGGATTCTCGGTGGTTGCGCCGATCAGCACGATGTCGCCCGCTTCCACGCGCGGCAGGAAGGCGTCCTGCTGGCTCTTGTTGAACCGGTGGATCTCGTCGATGAAGAGGATGGTGCGCCGGCCGAGCCGCCGGCGGGACTCCTCCGCCTCCGTCATGACCGTGCGGATCTCCTTGATCCCGGCGAGCACGGCGCTGAACGAGACGAACTTCGCGCGGGTCACGCCGGCGATGAGACGGGCGAGCGTAGTCTTGCCCGTGCCGGGCGGTCCCCAGAGGATGATCGAGCGCAGCCGGTCGTGGTCGATGGCTTCGCGCAGGGGACGGCCCGGCGCGGTGAGGGCCTCCTGCCCCACGAACTCGTCCAGCGTGCGCGGCCGCATGCGCTCCGCCAGCGGCGCACTCCGGTCTGCGGCCGGGTCCGGCGCCGCCTCCGGCTCGTCGAAGAGAGACATCAGGGGCGCTCCCGCTGGCGTGAGGCTTCGAAGAGGATCAGCGCCGCCGCGATCGCCACGTTGAGCGACTCGACCGGCGGCCCGCATGGGAATGGTGAGGCGCGCGTCCGCCGCGCCCGACCGCCTCGTCCGGCAGGCCGGCGCCTTCGGCCCCCAGCATCACCGCCACGGGCCCGCGCAGGTCGCACGCGCCCACCGGCGTGCCGTTGCGCGCGACGCTGGCGAGCACGGCAATCTGCCGCTCGCGCAGCGCTTCCATGATCGCAGCCAGGGGGTGGTGCACGGCGACAGGCATCCGGAACGTGCTGCCCATGCCGCCGCGAAGAGCCTTCCACCCGAACGGGTCCGCCGTGCCTTCGCTGCAGATGATCGCTGTCGCGCCGCACGCTTCCGCCGCGCGGACGATCGCGCCGACGTTGCCAGGGTCCTGCACGCCGACCAGCAACAGGACCAGGGCGGGCCGGGCCTCCAGGCACCGCGCGATCGGGGCCGGGCTGCAGCGCGCGATCGCCACGATCCCCGACGGCTGGCGGACCGGGCTCATCGCAGCGAGCACCCCTGCCGGCACGCGGAGGATGCGCGCCCCGGCGCGCTCCGCCTCCTGCGCGCACGCCTGAGCGTCGGGCGGCGCGTCCTCCTCCAGAATGGCCACGAGGTCGACCGGAACGTGCGACCGCACGGCCTCGTGAAGAAGATGCGCGCCGTCGAGCAGCACGGATCCGCCGGACTCTCTCGCGCGGGCGAGATCGCGGAAGCGGCGGACGAGCGGATGCTGACGGCTGGCGATGCGTTCCATCCCGGTGGAGATTGTACCCGCACTCTGCTACCATCTCAGGCGCGGACGCGCCCCGCAGAAACAGAACATGAAAGCCCGGCTGCTCAAGAAGTTCGAAGACGAAATCCATCAGCTCGATCGGGAGTTGAAGACCGAGCTGCCCAAGGAGATCCAGCGTGCGCGGGAGCTCGGCGACCTGCGCGAGAACGCGGAGTACCAGGCTGCCAAGGAGCGCCAGCGGCTGGTGGAAGCGCGCATCAGCATGCTGCAGCGCCGCGTCAGCGAGATCTCGCTGATGAACCTGGAGCGGATTCCTCACGACCGCGTGGGCTTCGGTTCCACGGTGCACCTCAAGGAAGAGAGCGGGGCGCTCACCACCTATCAGCTCGTGATGCCGGAAGATGCCGACGCCGAGCACGGGCTGATCTCGACCGCTTCGCCGATCGGCCGCGCCCTCCTGAACAAGGAAGAAGGAGACGAGGCGCTCGTGACGACGCCGAATGGCAACCGGCGGTTCGAAGTGATCAAGCTGGTGACGATTCACGACGAAGCCTGAGCCGTCCGGCTGCCCGAAACGCGTTCCAGACGGATCCTCTCTGTGAGCAATTCAGACACCTCGGATCGCGTACTCCACACGCCTCCGGACTGCGCTCGTGCTCACGGGGTCGGGCACCGCGGCGGTGTACCACGCCGGCGTGCTGCGGGCGCTGCACGAGGCGGGTGTCAAGGTGGATCTCACCGCCGGCCGCGGCGTCGGCGTGGTGGGCGCGCTGCTCGCCGCCGTCGACGGGGGCGCGCGGCTCTGGGATCCGGACGGGATCTGGAAGGGGAAGGGGGCGGCGCGGTTCTACAGGTGGCGAGAGCCCCTGCGTGTCGCCGGGTGGATTCTCGCCGCCGCTGGTGGCATCCTCGCGATTCCGCTCGTCCTGCTGGTCGTGGCTGTCGGCGTCGCGTTCATCGGCCTGCTGCTGACGCTGGTCGGTCTCTCGGCGTCCGCCACCACGATGACGGCGGGATACGCCGCATGGATCGCCCGCATCTTCTCCCCCGCCGCGCTGCCGACCGTCGTTCCGCGCCTTGCGCTGTTCGCGCTGCTCGTCGCGTTGCTCATGCTCCTGGTCGGCCCGCTGCGGGGCGCGCTGTCGAAAGGTCCGCACCGGCGGTCGAGGCAGGCGTTCGCCGGGCGCGTCCTGGCCGGGCCGCTCTCGCCAGCAGGCCTGGCGAATCGCTGCGCCGCGGAGCTCTGGAACCTGATTCGCGGGGCCGCTCCGATCCCGACGCCGCCCCGGGTCGAGCTCGGAAGACGCTACCTGGAACTGCTGGCGGACAACCTCGGCCAGCCGGGATTCCGCGAGCTGCTCATCACGGTCCACGACATGGACGCCCGCCGCGATCTGGTATTCGCGCTGCTCGAGCCGCGGCTGCGTGCGCGGTTCTTCACGCGCGCGCCGCCTGCCTCCGCCGTGCGTCCCGCGGCGGCCTCACCCGCGCCGCCAGCCGCGCTCGACCTCGCCGACGGCGACAGCCGCCTTCTCGAAGCGTTCGATCTGGCCGGGACGGCGCGCGATTACGTGCTCGACGCCATGGACGCCGCGCTGGCGCTGCCGGTGGCGGTCGATCCGCACCTGCTCACGTTCGCGCCCGAGGGGCCCTGGCGGGGGGAGACGCACCGTGTGTGCGATCGGCCCGGGGGCCTGGCGCGGCTGCTCGAGGAGGTGGCGGCGGCCGGGGCGGAGCAGGTCGTCCTGGTGAGCGGATCGCCCACGCCCGCGCAGCCGCACCAGCTCAGTGCAGGCCGCGGCGACCTTCGCGGGCGCGCCGGCGAGCAGCTCGCGGCATTCGAGTCGGTCACGCTGCGCGACGCGCTCGAGCAGTTCGCCGGCCGTTTCTCCGGCCTGTTCGTGATCCGGCCGGCGCACAACCCGCTCGGCCCGCTCGACTTCGGCGGCGCCTACGACGAACGGTCCGACCGCACCCACACGCTCGGCGAGCTGCTCGACCGCGGGTACGAGGACGCCTATCGCCAGTTCATCGAGCCGGTCGTCGGCGCCAGCGGTGAGAAAATGGCGAGGATGAGCTGAGCTATCAGCTTCCCGCTGCCAGCTTCCAGGCAAGGCTCTCGAGGCAGGCAGCGGGAGGCAGGAAGCGGGCAGCGGGTAGCCGGAAGCTGGTAGCGGGCAGCTGGCAGAGATCAAGATGAGATCTGAAACCGCGGCGATTCACAGCGGCGTCGAACGAAGCGACCCGGTCGCGTCGCTCACCACGCCGATCTACGAGACCACCACCTTCGTGTTCGAGACAGCCGCGGAGGTGCGCGAGTATGCCGAGGGAGCCTCCAGGAAGTTCCTCTACTCGCGCTACGCGAACCCGACGGTGCTGGCAGTCGAACGCACGATCGCGGCGCTCGAAGGCGCTGAGACGGCGCTCGTGCTCTCGAGCGGCCAGGCGGCGACCACCACGGCGCTCCTCGGCCTGCTGCAGTCGGGCGACGAGGTCGTCTGCAGCGCGGCGGTCTACGGCGGCACGCTTCACCTGATCGCGGACCTGCTGACGAAGTTCGGGCTGCGGCCGCGTTTCGCGTCGATCGAGGAGCTGGCGCACGTCGACCGGATCCTGTCGGACCAGACGAAGCTGGTCTGGTTCGAGTCGCCCATCAACCCGACCCTCCGCTGCGTGGACGTCGCTGCCGTGGCCGCGGCGTGCCGTGCGCGAGGGGTGATTTCCGTCATGGACAACACCTTCGCGACACCCGTCAACCAGAGTCCGATCGCGCTCGGCATCGATCTGGTGATGCACAGCGCGACGAAGTACCTGAACGGCCACAGCGACGTCACCGCCGGCGCGCTGGCCGGGCCGTCACCCCTCCTGGCGCGGATCGAGAAAGCGCGCAGGCTGGTCGGGGGCGTGCTCGACCCGCAGGCCGCCTACGCGCTGGGCCGCGGCCTGAAGACCCTCGACGTCCGCGTCCAGCGGCACAACGCCAACGCGATGACGGTTGCGCGGTGGCTCTCGGGGGACCCGCGGGTGGACGACGTGTATTATCCGGGCCTCGAATCGCACCCCGATCACGCGCTCGCGCGCCGGCAGATGCGCGGGTTTGGCGGCATGGTGTGCCTGGACCTGGGTGGAAGCCTCGAACGCGCCACGCGGTTCTTCGACCGCCTGCGGCTGATCTCCCGCGCCGCCAGCCTCGGCGGGATCGAGAGCCTGTGCAGCCTTCCGGTGCTGACGTCCCAGTGGGGCCACTCCGAGGACGAGCTGCTGCGTGCCGGTGTGACCGCCGGAATGGCGCGGCTCTCGATCGGGCTGGAGCATGCCGACGACCTGATCGCGGACCTCGATCAAGCGCTGAGCTGACGCTATTTCAGCGCCGGTTCCTTCCTCTTGTCGCCGGTCGGCTCGTGCAGGAACTGTTCCGCCATGTCGGCGACGCGCGAGGTCAGCTCCTCGCCCGACAGCTCCCCGAACTTCTGCCTGAACCGTTCCATGGGGACGACCGCCTTGGCCATCGCGCGGTGGCCGCCGGCGCTGCCGATGTCCCCGAACCAGCGCTTGACGAATTCCCCGGCGTTGCGTGAGTAGCCGAGGTTGCGCACGCTCACGATGAACACCTCGCCGACGATCCCGGCGACGATCGTCCACTTGACGTCCTCGAGCTGCAGGAAGAAATCAGCGGTGTAGGGGATGAAATCCTCGCGCGGCGCCTCGCCGATGAACGCGCTGAAGACCTGCTCCCGGAGGATGCCGATCTGGCTGGCGCGCGTGACGTAGGCCATCCGCTCGAGCGTGATTTCCGCCCCTTCCATCTTCCTGATGAGGGCGGCGTCCGCGAGCGGGTAGAGGAAGGTGAACGCCTCGAGATCGACGCGATTGGTGTGGCGCGCGAAGAACAGCGTGTCCGACTTGATCGCATAGAGCATCGCGGTGGCCGTCCGCTCGGAGATGTTCACGTCCACCGCGCGCAGGTGCTCCGTGAGGATGGTCGACGTGGATCCGTAGTCGGCCCGGATATCCTTGAAGACGGCGCTGTAGCCGGGCTGCTCGGGATGATGGTCGATCACCAGGTCGGCGCGCGTCAGCCGTCCGCCGAAGTAGTGCGGCTGCACGTCGACCGTCGCCACGCGCTCGAAGTCCTCGAGCGCACCCGTGGTGATCTGCTCGACGTGGATGTCGAGCATGTTCGCCATGCGCAGGTTTTCGGGGCGGGTGACGCCCTGGACGGCACCGATGATGGCGGTCGTCTTGGTGCGGCGCAGCAGGTTCCGGAGCGCGAGCCCGCTCGCCAGGGCGTCGGGATCCGGATCGTTGTGGAGGAGGATCAGCACCTTGTCCGCATCCGCGAAGTACCGCTGGTACTGCTGCACGCGCGCCCGCGTCATCGACCGGCTCAACTCGGTGACGAGCGTCGGCCGCACCAGCTCCGCCAGCTCGAGGTGGGTCACGTCGTTGACCGCCGCCCGCGCGCCCTCTGCCGACTTGCTGTTCCGCGATCCGGTGTGGAGCAGGTAGATCAGCGTGCCGCCGGCGTCCCGCACGGCGGAGACAATCTTCTTGACGCTGCGCCGCGCGTTGTCTTCGACGATGAAGCAGGTGCTCGGGGAGATGTCGGCCTTGAGGTAGGTGTCGACCCGCCGCGGGTCTCCGGTGATGGCCTGCACGCCGGCGTCGTGCAGCCGCCGCGCGAGCGGCCGGCTGTCGACCAGGAAATCGACTTCGAAGCTCGGGAGCAGGACCGCATCCAGGGACCGGATGAGGAGTTCGTCCTGGCAGATGGCCAGCACGCGCACGTCAGGCCACCCTCATGTGCGCCGAACGCCCCGGGATGTCCATCACCACGAAATGCCCATTATACGCCGTGGTACGATCCCCTTCCACGTGCGCACCGCCATCCGGTTGTCGGTCCTCCTGACGGTGCTCGCCGGCCTGCCGCGACTCGCGGCCGCACAGCATACCACTCGGGCGCCCTGTGCCACATGCATTGTCGTCACGGTGGCTGCAGGTCAGCCCGACCTGCTTCCGGCCACCCTGCACGGCCTCGAGGTGCTGGTGGAGACGGACCTGGCCGATCTGGCGGCGCCCGGGGTTGCGTTGCTGCTGGACGCGATCGCGCAGCGCGGGGGACAGCCGGGCCTCCTGTTGCACGGGCTGCCGCCCGGCACGGCCCTCCCGGGCCTGTCGAAGGTGCCCACCATCGTTCTCGACATCCGGACGTCCACGCTCGCCGCGGAGCCGCTGCTGTTCGAGCTGCGCCAGCGGCTCGACCGCTCTGCGCGCCCAGGCCGCCGCGCCGGTGCGCCTCGGTGTCGAGCCGCCGCCGCAGATGGAGCAGGTGTTTGCCGACCGGATGGGCGCCGGTACTGGGACTTCCTCGTGTCCTCCCGGCGCGCCGACGACGTTCAGGCCACGTGGGTGCGAAGCGGCGAGCTCGTCGACGTCGGCAGGGCGCTGGCGGACACGCGTTCCGGATCCGCCCAGCGGTGGCTGGTCCGTGTCCCGGCCGACCCTGAGACCGCCAGCCGCACGCTCGCGGATCTGGCGGCCGCGGCCCGGCTGCTCACCGCCGGGCTGGTTCCCGCGGGCAGGGATCTGCGCATCACCTGCGGCGCCGGCAGCGCAGACACCTATCTCGACCCGGCGTCCCTCGCCCGGGTGGCCGTGCTCGAGGGGTGCGACGCCCGAACGCCGGTGACGGTCGAACCACCAGCCGCTGCGGAGCGGGTGCAGCTCTCCTCGGGCCAGGCGGTGGTACGCGTCGCAGAGTCGTCTGGCGATCGCTTTGCGGCGGACGTCCGGGTTGCCGCCCCGCGGCGTCTCACCGTCGAGGAGGTCATCGCTCGTCATCAGGCGGCGGCCGAGCGTCAGCGCAGGGAGGTGCGGACGCTCATCTCCGCCGGCACCCTGACCATCACGTTCGAAGCGCCAGGGTTCCCCGCGCCAGTCACCGTATCGAGCCGGACCACCATCTATCGGGACCCTGCGCGAACGGATCTCGAGCAACGCGACATCCGCGTGAACGGCATCGCCTTCCAGCAGGGCGGCGTGCCGCGGCTGCCGATCATCGAGCCGGAGCGGGCGGCTGCCCTGCCGCTGGTCATCACGCTCGGGGACAGGTACCGCTACCGCCTTGCCGGCGAGGAGACGATTGCCGGGGCCCGGGCCTACGTCGTCGGCTTCGAGCCACTCACCGACCGCGAGCCGCTGTTCCGCGGCCGGGCCTGGATTGCCGCAGACGACTTCGGGGTGATGCGGGTCGAGGCTGCACAGACCGGGCTGCGCGGGCCGGTCGTGTCGTCCGAGCAGATAGACGCCTTCACCCGGATCGCCGGGGCAGGATGGGTGCTCGCCCGTTCGGACGTGCGGCAGCTGTATCAGGGTGCCGGATATCGCACGCCGATCCACCGGGTGCTGGCGCTCGACGCACACGAGGCCAACGCGGCCGGGTTCGGCGAGCGGCTGATGGCGGCGTACACGTCGAATCACACGATCCTGCGCGATACGCCCGAGGGCTACCGGTATCTCGAGGGGGATGCGAGACGCGCCCCAGGCGCTGGTTCCGGGGGTGGGGACCGGCTGCCGCGACGAACACCGGCAGCAGGGCCTCGCGCGTTCGAACCCTGGCATTCGGCGTCATCGTGGATCCCAACATCTCGCGGCCCCTGCCCTTCGCCGGTCTCAGCTATCTGGACTTCGACCTCTTCGGGACCGGCGCGCAGTTCAACGGGTTTTTCGGGGGCACCTACGGGCAGCTGGCGTTCTCGCTTCCGTCGGTGGGCGGGGGCCGCTGGCAGCTGGCGGGCAGGGCGTTCGGGATCGCCTCGTTCTACAACGACCGCGCGTTCGTGGCAGGACGCGAACAGTACGACCGCAACCTGCGGCAGCGTCCCGGCTCGGCCTCTGTCTGGCTGCTGCGCCCCGTCACGCCCCGTCTCGCGCTGCGTGTGGGCTACGAGTTCGATTACACGCAGTACTCGCGCAGCGAGACCACGGCCCCCGACTTCGAGGCGCCGGCCGATCAACTTGCGCACGGCATCCGGTTGGCGGTGGAGGGACAGCGCGGTGGCTGGGACGGGACGGTCTGGTGGAGTGGGTCGCGGCGTTCGGGCTGGCGGCCCTGGGGCCGTCCCGGGTCGGGGGAGTACGAGCCGGAACACGGCGATTTTCAGCGGTACGGCGCCTCGGGCGCGCGGTCCTTCATCCTCTCGCCCAGGCTGGTCGCGCGAGCGGAGCTAGCGGTCGTGTCCGGGGATGACCTCGACCGTTTCAGCCGGTATTCCTTCGGCGCATTTGACAATCGCCTTCGTGGGTACCCTTCGGCTCTGATCCGTTATGATCGCGGCGGGACTGTCCGCACCGTGCTGGCCTGGTCCGCGGGCCGTCTCGTTCGCCTGGATGCCTTCGCGGATGCGGCGATCGTCCGGGACAGCGGATTTGGCCGCGGCGTGAGCCATTTCCCCGGCATCGGCGCTGCCGTCGAGGCGCCGGCGCCGTTCGGCACCCTGGTCGCTGCCGAGTGGGGCTACGGCGTCCGGGGTGTGAACGCAGACGGGGGGCGGGGCACCCAGGTGGTCCGCGTCACCGCCTACAAGATTTTCTGATCGCCCGGGGGGACCATCATGCGCGCCGCACTTGTCGTCGCATTGTTTGCGGTCACCAGCGGCATCGAGCCGCAGCAGACCTTCCGGGGCGGCGTCGATCTCGTCCACTTCAGCGTCATCGTCACCGACAAGGAGGGTGCGCCGGTGACCGGCTTGAAGGCGGAGGACTTCGAGGTCGTCGAGGAGGGCAGGCCGCAGTCGATCAGCTACTTCTCTGAAGGATTCCCCGACAGCGGCGATCTCGGCCGGATGCTGCCGCTGCACCTCGGGCTGGCGCTGGACACCAGCGGCAGCATGGCGTCCGACATCCACGACGTGCGCACCGGCATGATCAAGTTCCTGAACGCGAACGAGCATGCCGCCGACACGACGCTGGTGGACTTCGACACGGAGATCCGGCTGGCGCGATACAGCGCGGCGGACTACCCGAGGCTGATCGAGCGCATCCGGATGCGGAAGCCGGACGGCTGGACCGCGTTCTACGACGCGGTGGGCGTCTACCTGCACCGGGCCGCCGAACAGGACGGCGAGAAGATCCTGCTCATCTACACCGACGGCGGGGACACCCGCAGCGCGCTCAGCTATCAAGATCTGCTCGAGCTGCTCAAGGCCTCCGACGTCACGACCTACGTGATCGGCTACCTCGAACACCAGCCGTCGTCGGCGAAGAACGAGCAGCGCCTGCAGCTGCACCGCATGGCAGCCCTCACCGGTGGAGACGCATTCTTCCCGACCAGCGTCAAAGAGCTGGAGAAGATTTACGCACGGATCGAGAAGACGGTCGCCGCCCGCTACAGTCTGGGCTACACCTCGACCGACACGCGGATGAACGGCTCCTGGCGCAGGGTGCAGGTTCGGCTGAACCGCCCCGAGATGAGGGGCGCCAGGCTGCGCACGCGCCAGGGCTATTACGCCGCCTTCAAAGAGGGGGCGAGCCGCTGACGGACCGGGCGGCGCAGCCTCCGCGGAGGGCAGCGGGCCCGCCCGTGCGGCGCGGCGCCCCCGCGCTCTGTGGTACGATGCGCGTTTCGCGTCCGCATCCCGGGCGCCCCTGTACTGCCACCGTATGGCGTCCAAGCACGATCGGTTCAAGCTGGTCACCGACTTCGAGCTCCTCGGCGATCAGCGCCGGGCCATCGACGAGCTCGTCCAGGGTCTCGAACGCGGCGATTCGTCCCAGGTGCTGCTGGGTGTCACCGGCTCGGGCAAGACGTTCACGATCGCCCAGTGCATCGCCCACGTGAACCGGCCCGCGCTGGTCATGGCGCACAACAAGACGCTCGCCGCGCAGCTCTATCAGGAGTTCCGGCGTTTCTTCCCCGACAACGCCGTCGAGTACTTCGTCAGCTACTACGACTACTACCAGCCCGAGGCCTACGTCCCGACCACCGACTCGTACATCGAGAAGGAAGCGACCATCAACGACGAGATCGACCGCATGCGGCTGTCCGCCACGCGGTCGCTGTTCGAGCGGCGCGACGTCATCATCGTGGCGAGCGTCTCGTGCATCTACGGCCTCGGCTCGCCCGAGGCCTACTACGGGATGCTCCTGCCGCTCGAGCGCGGCCAGCGGATCGACCGCGAGCAGATCCTCCGCAAGCTCGTCGAGATTCAGTACGAGCGGAACGATGCGGAGTTCACCCGCGGCGTGTTCCGCGTCCGCGGCGACATCGTCGAAGTCTATCCGTCGTACGAGGATCAGGCGCTGCGCATCGAGCTGTTCGGAGACGAGGTCGACGCCCTGGTCACCTTCGATCCGCTCACCGGCAGGACCCTGAAGCGGCACGACCACGTGGCGATCTTCCCGAAGACACACTTCGTCACGTCGCGGGACCGTACGAAGCAGGCCGTCGAGAGCATCAAGGCGGAGCTGGCGTGGTACCGCGGCCAGCTCGAGTCCGAAGGCAAGGTCCTCGAGGCCCATCGGCTGCACCAGCGGACGATGTTCGACCTGGAGATGATCCGGGAGATCGGATACTGCCACGGCATCGAGAACTACTCCCGGCACCTGACCGGACGGCAGCCGGGTGAGCCTCCGCCGACGCTGCTCGATTACCTGCCGCCCGACGCGCTGATGATCATCGACGAGAGCCACCAGACCATCCCGCAGATCCGCGGGATGTATCACGGGGACCGGTCGCGCAAGGAAGTGCTCGTTGCCTACGGGTTCCGCCTGCCTTCCGCGCTCGACAACCGCCCGCTGAACTTCGAGGAGTGGGAGGCGCGGGTCGGGCAGCTGCTGTTCGTCTCCGCGACGCCCGGCCCCTACGAGCTGCGCCGCGCGGGCGGGGCGGTCGTCGAGCAGATCATCCGTCCGACCGGCCTGCTCGATCCGGTGATCGAGGTGCGGCCGGTGCGCGGCCAGGTGGACGACCTGCTCGCCGAGATCCGCGACCGGGCGTCGCGGGGGGAGCGCGTGCTGGTCACGACGCTGACGAAGCGGATGGCGGAAGACCTCACCCAGTACTACCAGGAGCTGGGCGTCAAGGTGCGCTACCTGCACTCCGACATCGACACGCTCGAACGGATTCAGATCCTGCGGGACCTGCGGCGTGGAGAGTTCGACGTGCTGGTCGGCATCAATCTCCTGCGGGAGGGGCTCGACCTTCCGGAGGTGTCGCTGGTGGCCATCCTCGATGCCGACAAGGAAGGCTTCCTGCGGTCGGGCGGATCGCTGATCCAGACGGTTGGCCGCGCGGCGCGCAACGTGAACGGCCGCGCGATCATGTACGCCGAGCGCGTCACCGACTCCATGCGGATGACCTTGAGCGAGACGGAGCGCCGGCGGCTGATCCAGGAAGCCTACAACCACGAGCACGGGATCACCCCCGCCTCGATCATCAAGAGCATCGACGACGTGCTGGCGAGCATCTACGAGCGCGACTACGTGACGGTCGCAGCGGATCCCGGCGACGAGTTCCGCACGCAGGCCGACCTGGATGCGCACGTCGCGGGGCTGAACGGCCAGATGAAGGCGGCGGCGGCGAACCTGGAGTTCGAGAAGGCGGCGACGTTGCGCGATCGGATCAAACACCTGCGCAGCCGCGAGCTCGGGCTGGCGAGGGCAGGGCAGTAGTTGGCCACGAACCTCGTCGACTTCACCAAGGCGGCGCTCCTGGAGGTCCAGGAGTACGTGCGCATGCTCAAGCTGGTGTCGCGCGGGCTGGTCAGCAGGCCGTATCTACTTTCGCGACATCGTCGAGCAGTTCGAGGCGATCGGCGTCGGGTCTCTCACCGTCGTGCTGTTGACGGGCATGTTCACCGGGATGGTGCTCGCGCTGCAGTCGGGGTTCACGCTGGATCAGTTCGGCGCCCGCTCGATGGTGGGCCGCCTGGTGAGCGCGTCGATCGTGAAGGAGCTCGGCCCGGTGCTCACGGGGCTGATGGTCGCGGGCCGGGTCGGGTCGGGAATCGCGGCGGAGCTGGGATCCATGGCGGTCACGGACCAGATCGCGGCGCTGCGGGCCCTGGGTACCGATCCGATCCGCAAGCTCGTGCTGCCCCGCATCCTGGCGGGCGTCACGATGGTGCCGTTCCTCACCGTCATCTCCTCGGGGGTCGGGATGGTCGGCGGCTGGATCGTCACCGTGACGCAGCTGAAGGTCGCCTCCTCGGTGTACTGGAACGCGGTGGTGCAGGGGCTGTTCATGCAGGACGTGTGGATGGGGCTGATCAAGCCGTTCTTCCTCGGGTTCGCCATCGTCAGCATCGGCTGCCACGTGGGCATGCGCACGACCGGCGGAACGCAGGGCGTCGGCCGTGCGACGACCAACGCGGTGGTGGCGAGCTCGGTTGCAGTCATCGCGGTGGACTTCTTCGTGACCAAAGTCCTGATCGTGCTGATCTACTGATGGCTGTTCACGAGGCCGCACCGCGCGACCCGCTGCTCGAAGAGGCGCTCGGCCACGGCGGGCCGATCGTCGTGTTCGACAGGGTGCACCTGGCGTTCGACGAGAAGGTGATCCTGCACGAGGTCAGCTTCACGCTGCAGACCGGGCACACCAAGATCTTCCTGGGCGCGAGCGGTGCCGGCAAGTCGACCATCCTGCGGCTGATGCTCGGCCTGCTGAAGCCCGACGACGGCGAGATTTACGTGAACGGCGAACGCGTGGACAACATGAGCGAAGACAAGCTGATGGCCGTGCGTGCCGACCTCGGGATGGTGTTCCAGGAAGGGGCGCTGTTCGACTCCCTGACCGTGCGCGAGAACGTCGGCTACAAGCTGTTCGAGGAGCTGAACTGGCCGCTCGATCGAGCCAACAGCCGCGTCCAGGAAGTGCTGGGATTCATCGGGCTCGCGGAGTACACGGACCGCATGCCGTCGGAGTTGTCCGGCGGCCAGCGGCGGCGCGTGGCGATCGCCCGCGCCATGGCGGCGAAGCCGAGGATCCTGTTGTACGACGAGCCGACCACCGGGCTGGACCCGATTACCGCCCTGACCGTGGACGAGGAGATCATCAAGCTCCGCGACCTCGAGGGCGTGAGCTCGATTCTGGTCACCCACCAGCTGCGCGACGCATTCTTCGTCGCCGAGCACACCGCGGAGCGGCAGGGCGGGGACGTGGCGTTCGAGAAGGCGGCCGGGCGCAAGGCTGACGAAGCGGAGTTCATCATGCTCAAGGAAGGCCACATCGCCTTCGAAGGGAACGCGTCGGAGCTGCGTGACGTGGCCGCGAAGGACCCGTATATTCATGCGTTTCTGTCATAGACCAGCTGCCCGCTTCCTGCTGCCCGCTTCCCGCCGGATCTGGCTGCGCCCGACCACAGGCCACCAGGTTGAGGCGTGTCCGGGAGCTGGAAGCTGGAAGCCGGAAGCTGGGAGCTGAGTTGAACCATGCCCCGAACCCGCTCGCTTGCCTGGTCGGAACTGAAGATAGGGATCGTCGCCGTCACGGCGCTGGTGCTTGCCGTGACCATCATCATGGCGGTGGGTGGCGCCGCCGGCTTCTCGTGGCAGCGATACGAGCTGAAGACGCATTTCGCTGACGTCAAGGGCCTCAAGAGCGGTGCGCTGGTCCGCGTGGCCGGCGTGGAGGTGGGCAAGATCACCGAGATCGAGTTCGCCGGCGCGGAAGTGGAGATCCTGATGGAGGTCCGCGAGGACATGCAGTCGCGGATCACCACCGAGTCCCGTGCGGCGATCGGAGCGCTCAGCCTGCTGGGAGAACCGGTGATCGACATCAGCCCGTCCACCGCCGGCACGCCGCTCAAGGATGGCGAGACGGTGCGGCCCGGGCGGGCACCCGGGCAGTTTGCCGACGTCGCGGAAAGCGCCACACAGTCGCTCGGAGAGATCAACGGCCTCCTCAAGGACATGCGCGCGGGCAAAGGCACGGCCGGCAAGCTGATCGCAGACGACGCCCTGTACAACGAGATCAACAGGTTCGTGCTGTCGGCGCAGGTGGTGGCCGGCACGCTCAGCGAGGGGCGGGGCACACTGGGCCTGCTCGTGAAGGATCCGGCCGCCTACAACCGTCTCAACGCGGCGCTCAGCGACCTCCAGAGCATGACGGGACGTATCAACGCCGGCGAGGGGAGCCTCGGCCAGCTGCTGAAGGACGACGCGCTGGCGAAGTCGCTGTCGTCCGCGTCGGGCAACCTCGACCAGGTCACGGCGAGGCTGAATCGGGGCGAGGGGACGGCCGGGAAGCTGCTGACCGACAAGGAGCTCTACGACCGGTTCAACTCGCTGGCGGCGCGGGTGGATCAGCTCACCGGCGACCTGCAGAAGGGTGAGGGAACCGCCGGCCAGCTGCTGCACGACAAGCGGTTGTATGACAATATGAATGGAGCCGCCAACGAGCTGCGTGCGCTCGTGAGCGAGATCCGGAAAGACCCCAAGAAGTACCTCAACGTGAGGGTCAGCATCTTCTGACGGCTGACCGAGGAGCATCGATGAAGGACGACGGGCGAGCAGCGGGGACCATCATCCTGGCATTCGTGCTCGGGGCGTTGACCGGGGCGGCGGTGGCGCTGCTCAAGACACCGTCGACGGGCGACGAGATGCGCCGGATCGTCAGCTACAAGGCGCGCGAGGGTCGTGAACGGGCGGGCGAGGCAGCCCGGCAAGGCCGTGAGTTCCTGAACCGCCAGCGCGACAACCTGACCTCCGCCGTCGAGCGTGGCCGCGAGGCCTACCAGCAGGCGCGAAGCAGCGCCGCACCGGTCGTGGACGAGGGCACCTAGTGAGCCTGAGCGAGCTCTTCCTCGGGATCATCGCGCTGGCGACCCTGATGATGGCGCTCGTGCAGCTGGGCGCGATCGTCGCCGCCGGCCGGTTGGCGCGTGATGCCCAGAGGACGCTCGCGGCGGTGCAGCAGGACGTCAAGCCGCTCGTGGCCCGGGTCTCGGCCATCGCAGACGAGGCCTCGAAGACAGCCACGATCGCGGCAGCCCAGGCCCAGAAGATCGATCAGCTCGTGACCGACGTGACCCGCCGCATCGAGCAGACCTCCATCGTCGTCCAGCAGGCGGTGATCACGCCGGCGCGCGAGGGTCTCGCCATCATCGCCGCGCTGAAGGCCGCGCTTGGCGCGGTGCGCGGCCTCCCCGGCATGCGTCCCGGCCAGGGCCGGCACGCTGAGGAGGAGGATCCCCTCTTCATTGGATAGGGTCGGTCCAGTCCCCTCCAGCTGACCGGTCCGGGCGGGGCGAACAGGGTTCCGACAGGGACCGGACCGCTCGGAATGCGGCCGTCCGGCCGGTTGACCTGCACTGCCGACGGTGGTAGAACGGTCTCCCCCCACAACGTTGAGGTGCTTATGCGCACGTCACTGAGCCGCGTCGGACTTGTCCTCGGCCTGGCCGCGGGATCGCTGGCGATCTGCGCTCGCCCGCTCCTGGCGCAGGCTTCCCGATCGGCGGATGCCGCCAAGCAACTGGCCGAGGTGCTGGACGCGGCCAAGCTCGAGGCCATTGCGGCGGCCGATCCGGCGGATCCTGGCACGTTCGTCGCGGCGCTGTACTTCCAGGGCGCCCAGATTCTCGTGGTGTCTGCGAAGTACGCTGCCCCGCCGCTGCTGATCGAGAAAATCAAGCAGAAGAACTTTCGGGACGTGTACATCGACTTGAGCTCGGCGTCGATCGCCGGATCGAAGGTGTTCGTCATCGACACCGGGGTCGACGGCCTTGCGGTGAGGCCCGGCGACGCCGGAGCGGACAGCTACGAGCAGGGGCCGAAGTCGGTGCTGTTCGACGGAGAGTGGAGGAAGGCGAAGCTGTCCGAGGAGGACTACCGCAAGACGTTCACCGAGGCGGACGAGCGGTATACCAAGATGCTGTCGCTGCTCGCCGCGCAGGCGAAGCTGGAGAAGGGGAGCGGCCTCTGAACACGCTGATCCGGTCGGAGCCCTGCGCGGAGTGCGGCGCGGAGATGCTCTGGACGCAGAATGCGTGGCAGACGGGAGAGACGTCCAACGCGGCGTATCGCTGCTCGAACGGGCACGTCGTGGACCCGGCGAACACGCGGCAGTGTCCGGCGTGCGGGTTGCACGACACGACGGTGGTGGAGGAGGACGAGCGTCAGCACTGCCGGTGCCTGCGGTGCCAGCAGGTGTTCGACGTGCCGCGGTGAGTGCTTTCGCCGCGGCGGGTGTCTGAGGTATTCTTGGGGTCTTCAGTTGGGCGCTTGGCTCAGCGGTAGAGCATCGCCTTCACACGGCGGGGGTCGCTGGTTCGATTCCAGCAGCGCCCACCAACTAAAGCATAGTGATTAAGGGGTTTATCGCATCAGGCTGCCCTTGGCAGCCTGATTGTCGTTCGTCGTGCCGTGGTGTGCGGGCTGAAGAAGACGGCAGATACGTAGGCAGCGTTCCGGACCCCCGCGGAGACGATCGCAGTCGTCGTTGTTCGGCGCTTCAACTCCGCGTAGGACCTTGAGCTTCTTCGACCGAGACGACTGACTTGCTCGGCCAACCCGAAGTGACACACGGACAGCGCCGGGGCCGGAGAGCCCGCGCGTCCTGTGTGCGCGGGTCTCGGTGCGTGTGCAAACGGCCTGCAACCTACGGACTGACGTCCGTTGCCTTTGGGATCGCTGTCGGACCGAATGCCAGGCGGAGTGTGGAGTAGGGCCTCAGAACATCTGGCCGATTGAGAAGTGCCAGCGGACGCCGGTCTCGCCGAAGCTGCGGGGAAACCCGAGATCGATGCGGATTGGGGCCAGGGGCGTCTTGATGCGAAGTCCGAACCCGAGTCCCACACCAAGTTCGTTCAACCGGATCGGCTGCGCGTTGGCGAACGTGTTCCCGGCATCGGCGAAGAGCACGCCGCTCAACCGCCAGAACAGCGGCGCGCGGAGCTCGGCGTTAGCCACTAACAGCTGCGTGCCTCCGAGTGGCGCGTCGAAGAACGAGTAGGCCGACAGCGCGTCTTGCGAATAGCCGCGCACGCTCTCCGTTCCGCCGGCATTGAAGAAGAGATCGAAAATCGTCAGCGTCAACGGGCCCCCGAACGGTACCAGCCGGCCCCAGCGCAGGTTGCCGGCCAGGACGACGGGGCCGAGCGGCTGGTAATAGGACCCACGAATCAACGTGCGCACGTAATCGACATCCGATCCGAATTCCCGCTGTCCCCACTGGAGGCTCACCGATCCGAACCAGCCGCGCTTGGCGTCGAAGAAGCTGTCCCGACGGTCGATGACCGCGGCACCGTTCAGCGACGCCAGGATGCCGTTGAAGTCGAGGCTCTCCTCCCCGGTGGCAGGCGTCAACCGCGCATCGCGCCAGACGCTGCTGTAGCCCCACGGTACTCGATCGCGCGGCTGACCCGCCAGCGCTGCTCGATCGTCAGGTTGACCTCGTCGTCTCGCGCGTTGAGCTGCTCGTCCCGTTGTTCCTCGCCGCGTCTGCTCAGGAACAGGTTGGTTCGGATCGGGCGGCGCCGCAGCGTCGGCACCGAGAAGAGCGCTCGCGCGCTCCGCAGGTCTGGCTCGTACCGCAGCCCCCCTCCGAGCGACATCCCCCGGCCGAGGAAGTTGCGATCGCGGATATCCGCCGCAACGCCCAGCGCGTTGGTGCGCTGATCGAGCGCGGAGATGTACTCCGACGACAGCTCGAGCCCGTAACGCAACTGGAAGCGACGCGTCTCCTCGAGCGAGACGATGGCCTTGACCGGAAGAACCCCCTGGACCGGCCCAGGCGCAGGAGCCGGCTCGAGTCGAACTTCTGCGCGCCGGAAGGTCCCGAGCTCGTACAGCCGCTTCTCGGTTGCCGCGGCGGCGGCCGCGCCCGCAGGTTGGCCCGGCGTCAGCTGAACGGCCTCGCTGACGAGCGACGGCCTGGTCGACTGCACGCCCTCGATCTCGACGGAGCTGATCACGTGGAGCGGCCCCTCGGTCACCGCGAACGTGAGCGCCATGTCCATTCCCTGCGACGCCCGGGCCGCCGTCGTCTCCACGTGCACGTCGCGAAATCCGAGGTCGCGGTAGTAACGCTCCAGCCGGGCGCGTCCGGATCGATCCACCCCGGCGGCAAACGGCGACCCCACGGCAAGGGCGATCGCCTCGAGCGCTCCAGCCCGCCGCTCGGACGCAACGCCCATCAACTGGACCGCCGCCACCTGCGCCGCCCGCCCCTCGTCGATCCGAATCGGCAAAATCGCGGCGTCGTCCGCGAACTCGATTGGCCCGATATCGACGCGCGCCGCGAGGTAGCCCTTCGCAGCGTATGCCTCGCGGATCGCAGCGATCAGCGGGGCCGGATCCGTCCACGCGTTGGCATCGAGTGGACCAGACGCTGTGAGCTCCTGCAAGGTCTGAGTCGCGAGCACCTGGTTGCCTTGGAACGCAAGGTGGCGGGAGCCCGTGCGCAGGCCGGGGTCGATGCGGACGCGTGCGCGATCGGTGTTGCTGTCGGGTCGATCGACCTCGACCTCGATCCGGGCGCGGAGGAACCCAGCATCGATGAGATGCTCTCGGGTTGCCTGGTTGAGCCTGTCGTCCAGCAGGTCGAGCACCACGTTGCCGGACCACGTCTGCCGAAGGCGATCGAGGAGATCGTCGCCGCCCGCGTAACCCGTGATTTCGAGCACCGTACGTCGTCCGCGCGCGATCCGGTACTGGAGATCGACAGGACGCTCCTTGCCTTTGCTCTCGGCCGCTGTGCGCATCGGAACGACGCGCGCGGTGTAGTACTCCCTGTCCCGGTAGAACCGCACGATGCGATCGCGATCCTCCAGCCATGCGCGAAATGCGAAGCGGTCGCCCTGTCGCAGCTTCGTACCCGCCAGCACCTGGTCGGCGCTGAAGCCGGGTTCGCCAGCGAGTGCCACTGCGCGGATCCTGTCCTGGACGACGGTGGCGGCACGGGCCCGGGTGCGCGGGGGGACACCGGGGCCGAAGGTAATCTCCTGACGGAACTCGAACGCCTCCTTGGTGTTCTCCTGCGACGACAGACGGAATTCGTAACCGCTGACCGGCCGGTAGATGACGATCCAGGTGGACTCGTTCTCCTCGAGGTTTTCCGACAACACGAGCTCGAACCTCGTACCCAGCCGCTTCGACACCGTCAGGCGGGTGGCCGGGTCGACGTCGCTCGACACGAGGTCGAGGTCTTCGGTGCCAACGCTCACCGTATCGAGCCCGACGAACTGCCCGGCGACTCCAAGCACGTCGCCCGAAACCGCGCCGACGGCGAAAGTATTGCTGTCGGTCGTTCCCCTCGCCGGATCCGCAATCTGCCCGGTGACGAGGAGGGAGCGTACATCCCGCTCGCTCAGCGGGGGATCGGACGAGAAGTTCGTTTCAATCTGGTCGGCCCGTCCGGCCATCCGCAGGGTGACCAAGTACGAGCTGACGTGGGTCTCGCCGATGAGGTTCAGGCGCGGCAGAAGCCCCGCCGCTGGCGAAAACTCGAGCCGACTCTCCGTCAGTCGGTACGAGCGCCCTCCCACGCGAATCCGTCCGTCGTCCTGGATCGTCACCTGCCCGTCGAGCGCCGGGCGGCCAACCGTGCCCGTGACGCGCACGTCGGGTACGAGTTCGACATTCAGCACGCTCTGATCGACGACGATGGGACCGACCGAGTTGAGGCGGATGTCGAGGGACGTGGCCGCAACCCAGGGCGCCACCGGCAGCCGTGGCGCACGGTCCGGCGCAACGGCGGAGATCGAGGACGCAAGCGCAGTGATCGGTTCCCGATAGCTGTCCGACGCGATCGTGATCTGACCGGACAGGCGTGGCCCGGACGCGGCGTTCTCCCATGTGAGGCGCGTGTCGAGCTGACTGCGCAGGCCCTTGGGGACCTCAACGAACAGACCGCTCGCTTCGACATTCAAGGGACGCGGCGCTACGGTGCCGGCGCGAATCGGAACCGCTCCTTCGATCGTGAAGTCCCCCCCGTTCAGCTGTCCCCGCAGCCCGCGGGTGTCGAGGACACCGGCCTCGAGCGTCAGCGGCCCCGAGAGGCCCGCGAGTGCCAGCTGCCAGTCCGGCTCGATGATGTTGACGTCGTTCAAGTCGATTTTCGCGGACGCGGCGCGCGCTCCGGGTGGCCCCGCTACACGAACCTGGAAGACTGCCTCGCCGCCGATTCCCGGGGCCAGCATCCGGAGAAACGCCAAAGACGAGGTCCCTTCAGCCCGAAACTCTCCTTCGGTGCCTGGCAGAAGGCCGATAGCGCCCGAGGCCGTGAGGAACGAGCGAGGTCCCTTCCAGTCGAGTGCCCCGACTTCCAGCCGCCCCCGATCGAATCGCAGCCTTGTCGGTGCCTGCTGGGTCAGGCCGTGATCGTCGACCGAGATTTCGGCAGCCTCGATGGTGACCGTGGCCACCACATCATTGAGTCGCGGCTCGGCTGCGTGGGCTTCGATAGCGATCTTCGCGGTCCCCGACATGTTCGTGTCCTTGATGCCGAGTGCTTGAAGCGCCGGGGCGAGCATGGCATCCGATCGCGCCGACACTGTTGCTTCGATCGGCGAGACGTCTGCTCGAGCAACCGCGGCGTCCGCCAGCCAAGCGGGAACAGCCCAGGCGAGAGGCATGCGCCCCGTAGCGCTGAATGGTGCCCCGAGAACGACGCCGTCGTCGCCTGAGAAT
Source organism: uncultured Acidobacteriota bacterium (assembly GCA_963787175.1). GTDB lineage: Bacteria > Acidobacteriota > Vicinamibacteria > Vicinamibacterales > 2-12-FULL-66-21 > CAVSUB01. Next base: position 767,116 of record CAWBCA010000020.1, on the reverse strand, counting down.
TCAATTGCACTTCCTCGGATGCGGGCCTGCAGGTGGACTCCACGTGCGAGCTCGCCTTCGGCGCGCATCAGCCTGTCAATCGTCGCGTCGCCATCGCCGGCGATCGCGAAGCGGTCCCCATCTTGGTCCAGCGAGACCTGCGCACGAACTGGTCCCTCCACTAGCCACGGCGTGATGAGCATGCCGGGGGGAAGGAAGGCGATCCCGTCCTCGATGCGGCCTTCGAGCGTGACCAGGACACCGCTCTCGCGCTCGGGGACACGCTCGAGCCCCATCGAGAACCCCCCCAGCGTGATACGGAGTGGCTCCTCCAGAGTTGGCCCACGCCTATCGAACCTGATTCGTCCTGGCTGAATGAGCCGAAGGGGCCTGCCCCGGAGTTGTCCCTCGATCTCGGGAACGGTAATGACTGCTGTCGATTCGAGCGGCCGATCGAGCTGCCCGTTGACATCCGCAGACGCGGTGACCGTCGCCGACGTGTCGGGCAGGGCAATCGTCCCTTCCAGCAGCGCCGCGAGCGACGTGAGCTGGCTCCTGCGAAGGTTCGCGCGGGCCTCGAAAGGCCACCCCGGCTCGAAACCAATGCGGCCGCTGACGTCAGCGCTCAAGGTCGGCAGCCCGAAATCGAACCGCGCTGCCCGGTCGGCGCTCCTGGCAGTCAACTCGACCCGCCCGAGCGCGCGACCGGCGACGGCGACGTCGCCGGCAACCATCGAGAACGTTCCCGTCGGTTGTCTGGGCGAGCCGGCGACATCGAATTCGACTGAGGCGTCATCGAGGCGTAACGCCTCCGGCGCGGACTGCCCCGCCGACGGGGGAGAGATGCTGCCACGTAGAGTCCGCACCGACACCGCGAGCTGCTCCCCACGTCCGGAGATCCGCATGCGCTCCAGGCGGCGGTCGATGTCGCCTTCGAGCTGGAGCCATCCGTCGCCACGATTCAGGCGAAGGCCGGTCACGTTCAGGATGCCTTGCGCGAAGGTGACGTCCCCCTCGAGCGAGTCAATGGCGATCCCGTTCGCATCGAGGCCGGAGCTGGAGATTCGTGCCGCCACCCGCGGATAGGCCGGAAATCCATCCAGCGTCCCGGAGACAACGAGCGACCCTGATGGCCGCCACTCGGCCGGGAGCGCAGCAGCCAGGATCTCCGGCCTGTCGAGTCGCGCGTCCACCGCGAGATGGATTGGACCGTTGCCGACCGTCGCCGTCCCGTGTAGGTCGACTCGATTGCCGGAAGCCTCGGCCGTCATCCGGGTGATCTCGACCGCTCGGCCCTCGAGGCGCATCTGCGCTTCGGCGCGGACCTGCTCCACCCCCCCGAGTGTGAGCGAGTCCGCGGTGAGCCTCGCCTCGAGCCGCGGCGACGCCAGCGTCCCGGTGAGCGTTGCATCCGCGGTCGCCCGCCCTCCTTGCAGCATCGCCTCGAAGTCCGCCGGCAGGAATCCTTTCCGCCGGAGATCTCGCAAGGCGTCCTCCAGCTTCGCGGATTGGGCGCCGAAGCGACCAGTCAGGGTCGATCGCGGCAGGCTCGCCCGATCGAGGAGCACCGAGATGTCGCCGGCCAGGCTCGTGTCGCCTTCGAGCGCGCCGTGTGATTGCACTCTCCAACGACCGCGTTCACCAGTGGCGTCGACGGTCGCGATCGTGGCGCGCGGCGCCGCGGCAGTCAGGACGGCCATCTGGATGCGGCCTCTGAGTGACTCAGGACCGAGCACCGACCCGGGCCACGTGAGGTCGGCCACAAGCGTCAGTGGCGCGACGGGCAGCGCGGACGTCCCGGTCACCGGGGTAAGCCGGCGGGCATTCTCCACGCTCGCCTCAGCGCGTAGAGAGCTGGAGCCTTCGCCGTCACCGACAACCAGACCGGCGCTCCCATTCACATTCGCACCCAGCGCGCGGCTCGAGACGTTGTACCGATCGATCGTCAAATGCGCTCCGGACCAGCGGCCGGCCGCCGACACGCTGGCATCAGTGACCTCCTGCCATTGAAGGCGCTCGACTCGGCCATCGAAGCTGGCGACGGGATGGTCAAGCGTCCCGCCGACGGTGCCTGACGCCACGAGCTCTCCCTCGAGGGGAGGGACCTCCGTCCGCCATTTCTGGATCTCGCCGAGCGCGACCCGCGCGTCGTACTTCACATCGAGATCGCCACGGCTGACGTCGAGGTACGCGGTCCCGCCAATCGCCGCCACCGGCGACTCCATCGTGACCGACGTGAGGGCCAGCGACGTTCCGGCCAGTGACACGTCCGCCCGTGCCCGATCGAAGCCAATCTCGGCCGTTCCGCGCCGGACGGACCACCCACCCGACACGACGACCGCTCCCCGCACGACTCCGGGCTCTTCGCCGGTGAACGACAGCGAGAGCCCGCGAACCGCGACGTGCGTGCCGTTTGGACTGACGGACGTGAGCGCGAGATCGCGCACCCGCCCGCCCCTGATGTCGAATGAGGGAACGGTTGCGGAGGATAGTGCGGGAGCCTGCCCCTCCCGGCCAGCCGCGGGGACGACCGCGGACGCACGGTGGGTTGTGGGGTCGAGCACGACTTCGGGCCTGGTAACATCGAGCCGGCGGAGCACGAGCGCTCCGCGGAGAATAGCGGGGGAAAAGTCGACCTCCACGCGTTCTGCGTTGAGGAACGGGCGCGCCGCGGTGGATTGCCTGATGTTGACAGCGTGCAGCGTGACGCCGAGCGAGCTGGGCCGGTAGTCGAGACCGGCGGCGCGCGCCTCGACCCCGAGTTGATTCAGAAGCGACGCGGACAGGGTGCGGAGCACGAGCGCCTTGCCCGCCGAAGAGGAAAGGAAGAGGACCCCGCCGGCGAACACCACCAGCAGCAGCAGGACGAGAACGATCGCCAGGCGCACCATCGCGCGGAGTCGACGCGCGATGAAATGGCGAGTCTGCGGTTCCGAAGATGCCTGCACGTATCCCCCGCCGCGGGTGTGCCATCAGTTTCGGCCTGGTCGTTCGGCGAGGCCGACCGTTGACCGGACCGTTCGTCATCCCGGCCGTCCTGTCATTGTCCTCGACCCGGGAAGGACAGGTCCAGCCGTAGGAATCTTCCTGTCTCTAACGTGGTGGGCGCAGCTTGGCCGCCAGCGGCCGGAGGTTCGCCCTCGAGCCGTATCCGCACGCGGGGCGACCGCCGCGGCGATGAGCGGGGCGACCGCGATCGATCGCTGGGTCATTGGACGCCTTGCGGCACGAGCCGTTGGTGAATCAGTCCGACGTCAAGGTGCGGCACCACCGAACATAAGTCTCCGCCATGTATGCCTACCTGGATAGAGCCGGGAGGCTGGAGCGCGGTTTCTGGACCAAAACCCCACGGTTCGGTGCTCCGGAGTAGTGGCAGACCCGTTGCTCTCCCGATCAGCAAGGGCTCGACGCCGACCTGCGGAGGCGGTGCTGAGCGCGACCGACACTTGCGTAATCTGTCCTGGGGGGGTCCATGCACAGCAAAAGTTCTACGCTGCTCGTTCTGCTCGCAGTGCCACTGACGCTAATAGCGGGTAGCCGGCCTGTCCAGGCAGAGATGATTACGTTCGCCAACACCGCCGGTCAGTCGGGCGGGACCTTCACGATCGGGAACACCGTCCAGATCAGCGGGGGTCCTGTCTCGGCCGTCGCGGTAACTGGCGGAGCGTCCGCCGCCGTGTCCGGCGCATGCGGCACCTGGGGTTGCCTGGAGCTCGTCACCGGCGCATACATCGGTCCGGACGACAGCACGGATGCGAACGACTACGTCTACTCGGGCTCCGGAAGCTCGATCACCATTACCGGCACGGCCACCGGAACAGGCGCATCGGGAACTCTGTACTCGGGCGTCTATGATCCCACCACGAACATCCGGCTGACCTTCGACAACAACTGCGTGTCGGGCACCTGCCTCGGCAGCCTGGCAGGGACACTCGATGGGGGTACGCTCGACACGGTGCTCGCGAGCTTCTTCGGAGTGCCCACCACGCTCAACGGCGGGAGCACCACGAGCCTGTTCTTCAATTACTCCGGCTCCCTGGCCGGTTCGGCCCGGCGGAACAGCCCGGTCGGCGGCGGCGTGGCCAACACCAACAGCCTCCAGACGCGGACCGTCCCGGTTTCCGTGCCCGACGGCGACCCGTCCACCGCGCTGTTGTTGACGATCGGCGCACTTGGTCTGTGCCTCTTCGTACGGAGACCGCAGGCGTGGCAGGAGTCCTGACGGCTCGCCCTCGGCATTGAGTGGCGTTTTCGGTGGAACGGTTCTGAGTCGTCCAGGACGTTCCACCGGAGCGTCTCACTCGAGACCTGATGGCGCCGTATCGGCTTTTGAGTTTGTTGGTTACCAGCCTCACCCAAATCTGACCCCACACGACCGACAATCGAATCTTCCGATAGTCGTTCTATTCCCGCCTGCGATAACCAGCCGCCCTCTCAATTCAACAATTCAGCACGATTGATCGAGCGACCGCTGGGATTGGGCGCCATTCCTGGCGACCGTTTTAAGATCAATCCGTTGCGGCTAGAGGAGACTCACCTTCACACGGCGGGGATCGCTGGTTTGATTCCAGCGGCGCTCACCAACTGAGTCAGAGTAGAGAAAGCACTTAGAGCGTGTAACAAAACCTCCGAAACCTGACCCTCGTCGGCAAAGGGGCGTGAACAGGTATGGCCGCCGCGCTCCTTTCAGATCTGTTGTGGGATCTTGTCGCACCGTTCTTGCCGATTCCTCCGCGGCGGCCACAGGGTGGGCGGCCGCGCGTCTCGGATCGCCCTTTCCTCACCGGCATTTCGGGCGTGTCAATCTGCGATGTCGGAGAAGATACCGTCTATCGGCCACAACGGCTTTCACATTGACGTCAAGTCTCATCCGTAGTCCTATCTACTGGTGATTCAGCCTGGCACAGCGCTCGGACACTATGAAGTCCTCTCGGCCCTGGGAAAGGGGGGCATGGGAGTGGTGTATCGGGCGAAGGACCAGAGGCTGGGACGCGAAGTGGCGATCAAGGTTCTCCCAGACGCGTTTGGTCAAGATCCGGTCCGGCTTGCGCGATTCGACAGGGAGGCTCGCGCCGCCGCCGCGCTCAATCATCCCAACATCTGTGCGATTCACGAAATCGGCGAGCACGAAGGTCAGCCCTTCATCGTGATGGAACTGATGAAGGGACAGACACTCGAGGCAAGGCTTTCGACCGAGGGGCGCCTCGATTGTGACGAAGCCCTGGAACTGGCCACGCAACTGGCCGATGCGTTGGATGCCGCTCATGCCGCCGGGATCGTTCATCGCGACATCAAGCCGGCGAACATCTTCATCGCGGATCGCGGGCAGGCGAAGGTCCTCGATTTCGGCCTGGCCAAGACCGATTGGCTCTCGGATGACGAAGGCCTGACAGTCTCGAACGGCGTCTGGCCGCTGACCGGCCATGGAGCCACCCTGGGTACGGTGGCGTACATGTCGCCCGAGCAGGCACTGGGCAAGGAGCTGGATTCGCGGACCGACTTGTTTTCAATGGGTGTCGTCCTCTACGAAGCCTTGACAGGCAAGCCGCCCTTCATGGGTGAGACGCCGGCCGCGATCTTCGATCAGATTCTCAATCGAGCGCCGCCATCGCTGGTGGAGCGCAATCCCGCGATTTCGCCGGAACTGCAAGGCGTCGTTACGAAGCTGCTGGAAAAGGACGCCGGTCTCCGCTATCAGCACGCCTCGGAACTCCGCGCAGACCTCAAGCGGATGCGGCGCGACGCCGACTCAGGCCACCACCAGCAGCGAGCGTCCCCCGTGGTCGCAGGGCGATGGCGTGCGCTGACGGTGGGCGCGGCCGTTCTCTGTGCCCTCGCGGTCGGGGCGACGGCGTGGTGGGTGAGGAGCGTCGCCGGCCCGGCACCGGCCGCGACGAGCGCGCCCGCCTTGACGATCACCCCGCTGACGGATACCGACGGGCTCTCGTTGTCGGGGAGCTGGTCTCCCGACGCGACGCAGGTGGCCTACGACTACACCTCGAACGGATCGATGGATATTGCCGTCATGTCGCTGGGGGGTGGAGAACGTCGTCTCGTCGCGGGCGGCCCCAACGACGAGGCCATGCCGCGCTGGTCGCCGGACGGCTCCCGGATCGCATTCGTGTCCGACGATGGCACCGGCATGAACGTCTATTGGGTGCCGCCCACCGGCGGAACACGCCGGAGGATCGCGCGGACCCGCCTTCAGTACCTCGATCGATTCACGTCGCTGGGTGCGCTCGGCTCCCAACCGTGGTCTCCGGATGGACGGCGTCTCGTGTTCTCGCGGCTGGAGCCCACCAACAGCGTGGCCTTGTGGACGGTTGATATCGAGAGCGGTCAGGAAGCGCGACTGACGTCTCCGCCGCCCGGCGCCAATGACTGGCGTGGAGCCTGGTCGCACGACGGCACGCAGATCGCATTCACCCGCGCATCCGCCGGCTCGCCATCCATTCTGCATCTCGTGGCCGCATCAGGAGGGGAACCGCGGGCAATGGTCCCGAGCAAGACAGCCAGCCGCAGTGCCGCGACCTGGTCGCTCGACGACCGTTCCCTTCTGTTCGTTCCCGGCGGAGCATGGGGCGGAGACGTTTCGGATGTGCAGATCGCTACGGGGAAGATCAGGCAGCTGACGGTCGGGGCCAGCGTCAGTACGCCGATTCTCTCGTCCACAGGGCGCGTTGCGTTCTCGCGTTGGAGCCATCAGACGTTCCTTTTCAGGATGGCCGTCGCCAACCCGGCGGCCGAGCACGAGCAGATGTCGCTCAGCGGGGGCGACAACTTCGCGCAGCGTTTCTCGCCGGACGGCCGGCAGATCGTGTTTCAATCGAGCCGCGGCGGGCGCTCGGTGCTGTGGCTCCACGACATGGAGACAGGTGCGGAGCGCCAGCTCACCTATCCACCGGCCGAACGGGAGGACAGAACGCCGGACTGGTCGCCCGATGGGAAGCAGGTGGTGTTTCTCTCGAATCGAGGCGGAGCGTTTCAATTGTGGGTAGCGGATGTGGACGGCGGAGCGACCCACCGCCTGTCCGAGCAGGCGATCCCGATGGATGGTGATTGGTGGGTGAACGCGCGAGTCGCCCCAAGGTGGTCGTCGGATGGGCGGGCCATTGCCTATCTCGCTCCCGGCGAACGGGGCTCGACGTTGTGGCTCATCGATCCCGATGGCCGGAATGCACGCGAGACTCGAGTCTCAGGCGTCTTGCGCTTCGACTGGTATCTGGACAGTCGCCGGGCGATCTATACGCGCAACAGCACGGATGGGCGGATAGAGATGATCGCGACCAACCTCGATACGGGCGAGGAGCATGTGGTGCTGAAGGCGAATGCCACGGAGCTGGGCGTCGCCCCGGACGGAAATGCGATCGCGTACAACAGCGCGGACGGACACTTCAGCATGAATCGGTACGTGCTGATGCTCGGCCGCCCGACCGGCGCAAACCAATTGCCTCGCGCGACCGGGGGCCCTCGGCAGATGACGTTTGGCGGGGGAAAGTGGCACGTTCATGGCGGCGCGTGGTCCCCGGATGGCCGATGGATCGTGTACACCAGGGACTTCGATCGCGGAAACCTCAGCGTCATCGACAACTACCGCTGAAAGCTGTCGCAAGAGGCGAGCGCCTGTTGCTACAGGCGAAGCCTCAGGTCAGCGAACCTGTCGCTGGATGGACTCCGCCGGTGCTGCGCACGGTCCAGGACGACTGCCCCGACCCGGGGGGGTTCAGTAACTCACTGTTCCAGCCGACGTGAACTGGCCGATGTTGGTGACAAATGAAGCACTGCCAGAGATCCATGACGAACCCGACACTCCGGCGAATCGTCCCGTGCCTCCTGTATACAGCTCAGGCCCGCTGAACGTCACCAGGGGCCCGTCGTTGACACTCGTGCCGGTCCAGGAAGCGAAGAGCTGATCCCCGTTTGCCGCCGTGTAGGTAGTCGTGTTCGAGGCGATAGCGGTAGTGGGTCCCGTGAAGGTCACGATCTGCTCGGCGATGGCCGTCGTACGCCCCAGATGCTGCAACTGACACAGGTACTCGATGTGCAGCCGCAGGAGGTTCGGAGGATCGCCGGCGAGGGGTTGAAGAATCGTAATGAAAGTGTCGCAGCGCCCCCCAAATGGGCGGATTGGACTTGCGGCAACAGCGGTCGTCGACGCGGACGTGTTCGCGAGAGCAGGCGCTGTGGGCGCCGTCGGCGGGAGCTCCGAACAGGCTCCGAGAGCGAGAAGCGTGCCCGCGACGATCGCAATACGACCACGTGTCATTGCCGACCTCCTGTTTGAGACGCGAATAGGCTTTGGTGAGGGCTGTTGCTCGAGGTCGGGGAGGTGCCCCGGCGGGGTGCGGCAGTGCTCAGGAAAGCAGCGGACGCGAAGCATACGCTCTTTAGGAGCGACACGCAAGCTTGCGGGGAACGATTGTCAAGTGTGGCGCATTTGACCGTTCGCGAGCATGAAAAGGGGACCATCCCTGTCAGTCGTCTACGCGATAATTAGGCATGGCAAAAAGGATCAGTGGAGTTCGGAAGCGCTCAAGTCGTCCGGTTGCAGTGCTGCCACCAGCCCCTTTCTTGCTTGGAGCAGACAGTACCCGAAACGATCCTGGAGACGAGTCCGCAACCGATGTCGCGCCAGGAGCTTCACCTTGCGATCGACCACGTTGTTGGCGAATGGGTGGCCGCCGCCTGTATCTGGAAAGAGGGATGGTCGCTGGGGGATTATCGATTCGTCGTGTTCTCAGTTGAAGTCGCCCCTAAAACCGAAGTCTACGTTCAGCTGTGGTCCGAACCCCTCGAACCCGTGTCGTGGGAAGTCTCGTCCGGCCGCTGGAATCCTCCAGCGGACGAGTGGCTGGCTGGCGAACGGTCGGACCGAATAGCCGCGTTCGGATTCGAGATCGGCGGCCGTGCAGGGAATTTCTCGAGGGAGGTTTCGATACGGTCGCGTGCTGACGTGACGAGCGTCTCGCGCACGATCGTCGATATCCTTTACGCGGGATTCGATTACAGGGCCGGATCCGAACTGAAAGCGCATATCTCCTACCAGTCGCGTGCCGAGTTGCGTCCAGTGTTGACCTCATTCACGCCGGAGGATGTGACCAAGGTCTTCGTACGCCATGGTTACGCTCTAATCAGCGACAATCAAGACGAGGACGCTCCGGTCCTCAAACTGAGGACCCGCGGCGTGCTAACTTCCGTCGGATTCAACGATCGAGTACCGGACCAGCATCTTTTTGAGGTTGCGGTTCTCAGATGTTCATTCGCTTCGGCGGCTGTCGATCCACTGCGCCAGTTGCCGTCAACCGGCCGGTCCGGAGCAGGCCACGAAGTCGGCAATGTGGAATTCGGCACTGCGCTGAACTTCGCCGGCGGCGTGACGGCCGAGTGGCTGTCCGCGCGGGTTGCGGCATGGACAACGATGATTGTCGACTACCAGAACGCGATCAGACGAACAGGACGTGAGAGGCGGAGAGAAGCTACAGATATTGTTCACTGAGGATACGAGGCAGAGAGACGGCGAACTGCGTGACTAACGGCGCTGAAATTCTCAAGTGTTCATCATGGACCGTTTAGACGCGCGCCACTCTGAGGCCCCGTCAGTGTCATCGGCTTCGACGGTTCGTGGATCCGTGAATCCTGACTCGGCGGGACCTGGCGCGTTCGCGTGGGGCGCCCTCCTTACCTCCTGCTCGCCTGCGTTCGGGTTGGCACGCCAAGGTAAGAGCTGGTCATGGGGACGTGTGGATATCCCATCGACCGCTGCGTGACGTCGTTGCGGTACAGCCGATCCTGCATCAGGGTGACCCGGCGATCGGTGGCAGGGATGGCGCTGACGTAGATGCGCAGCTCGCCGTTGAAGAACGTGACGATCTCCTCACGCCAGTCGCCGAGGAGATCGGCCACCTGCTGCACCGTTCCCTCGGTCCTGCCCAGTTCCGGACCCTTCCATTTCGAGATCGATCCACGGGAGTGGATTTCGCGCAACAGGTCGCCATCCCACCACGCGAGCTCGTTCTGCGGCGGCACTGGTCCTTCGATCGGCGCCCCCCGGGCCGTAAAGAAGTACTTGTCACCCCAGACTTCCATGCCGGGGAACGCCGCGTCGATGTCGCCCACCAGCCCGCCCGCGATCTGATTGTCCTTGCTCGGCTCGGTGGACCCGAAAATCAACGTGCCCCGAAGCGCGTCCCAGAGGCTGACGCCGTTCTGCGGATGGGGATCTTCGATCGTGTACCAGACCTCGAGTCCGGGACGATCGGGATCGATGTCCGACAGGAAGAAGCGGTCGCCATGCCCCAGCCCCGTGCTCCACATCGTCCGTCCATCGTGGTCGATGGCAATCGAGCCGTTCAGGATCTCGTCACCGGGGTCGGCGTCGATGTTCCCCACCTTGACGCTGTGCTGACCCTGGCCTTGGTACTTGAACGGGGCGCGCTCGTTGGTCCAGCGCCACACCTTCTGCAGTTTCCCGTTCTGCAGCATCCAGGCGTCCACTTTCATCAGCCCGTATGTCCCTCGCACGGCAAGAACGCTGGGCGTCTTCCCGTCGAGGTAGGCGACCGCCATCATGTGCCGGCTCGAGCGATTGCCTGAGCGATCGGCCCAGTCGGTCACCTCGCCGCGCTCGATCCAGTCGACCTTGTCGAGCTCGCGCCCGGTCTCTCCCGAGTAGACGGACAGGTACTCGGGGCCTTCCAGGACGAACGGCTTCTCCGGGCTGAACATCTGCTCCCGCGTGGCGGCGTACGGCGCCGTCCTGAGGCACACTTCCGCCTTGCCGTCGCCGTCCAGATCACGGACGACCATCGGCGAGAACCAGATGCCGTGATTGATGTTCCATCCGAGATCGATCCGCCACAGGAACTCGCCGGTCCGGCCGTTGTAGCCGTCAATCTTGTAGGTGTCCTTGCTCGGCACGCGACGTCCCGGATCGATGTTGCCTGACGGGTGCTTCACCACGAAGTCGTACTGGCCGTCGCCATCGAGGTCGCCGATGCCGACCCGGTCCACGCTCCTGACGTCTTCGCGCAATCTCAGGGGACGGAACGTCTGGATGGGCGGCTGGCGCCAGGTCGCGGCGGACGTCTCCGCTTCCCGGCCGTTCAGGATGGCGACGACGCGCCAGCCGGTTTGCGGCCCGGGCGGGACGGTGTCGACCAGATCGGTTGTCGTGCGAACGGGCTGTGCATTCAGCCGCGTTTCCTTGCCGCTCGCCACGGATCGATAGACGTTGAACGTCACATCCGGCGGATCCGTCTGGAGCAGCCGCCAGCTGAGATGTGTTCGACCGTCAGCGGCGGCGACTGCTATGACCCCGCGGTCGAGGCGTTCACGCACCTCCTCCGCTGCCCACCCGAGCGGAGCGCCAGGGGTGTACAGCGGGTCGATGGCATAGAAGCTGAGGTTCGGCGGAATCTCGTCGGGGGACAGCTTCCGCAGCGACTGATCGTTGTCCGGTGGTGGCGTCGTCGCCGCGGGCGCCGGCGGAGGCTGGCCGGCGGGCTGCTGGAGCGCCGGGGCCGCCGCGAGCGCAGCCGTGATGACGGCGAGAGCCGAAAGGACACGCATCATGTCGTCCTCGCTCCGTCAGAACTCGAGTCGCGCCTTCAGTTGTGCCACCCGGGGGGCGTTCACCTGCGAGCTGACCCGGCCGAACGCCGCGCTCGTGATGTTCGTATTGATCCCGCCGAACACGACGTTGTTGAACAGGTTGAAGACGTCGATGCCGGCGACCAGCTTGATCCGCCGGAGCTGGAAATCGCGGCGCACGCTGAGGTCCTGGTTGAAGTAGTTCGGATTGCGCAGCCCATGCGCGAGCGTGCGTGGCGTGTTGCCGTAGGTGAACGGTGCAGGAGAGACGAAGGCAGCCCGATCGATGTAGGCCGGCGGGGCCGATCCAAGCACGTCCCCCTCGCCGAAGTCGCCGTTGATGCGAACGGGCCCGGAGAAATCCGGGTTGAAGTCGGCGTAGCAGGTACCGGCGTTCGGCAGGTTACACGCCGCGCCGATCGAGCCAAGCGGGCGGCCGGAACGAAACTGCGTGATGGCTGACACCTGCCAGCCGCTCACGAGGGCGCGGACGACCGGGTTGCCGCTCCCCGCTCTTCCCGAAGCGCCGAATGGCAGGCTGTAGACGACGATGGCGTTGGCCACGTGCGGCTGGTCGTTGACCCCGACTGCCCAGTCCTGCGCGAAGTTGTACCCGGTCCTCGCCGAGAGGTCGTCTTCCGTGCGGCTGAAGGTGTAGTTCACGTTCACGGTGAGGCCGTCGTCTGCGCGGCGCTTCTCCGCGGTGAGCTGGAGGGAATGGTAGCGGGAGCTCGCCACGTTGCCGTAGACGTCGGTCACCGCGGAGTATTGCGGAAAGGGTCGCAGCATCTGGGAGATAGGGCCCGAGAAGTTCGCGTACGGCACGCTGACATCCGGGACGATGGCCCGGGCCGCCGCGATGTTGGCGGCATTGGCAGGCTGCGTGAGCAGGTTGCCGAGCACCAGATACCGGGGATCGAGCTGGTTCGCGAAGTAGCCGCGCCCGCTCCCGCCCAGAAAATCACCGCGGCTGCCCGCGTACGTGGCAGACACCGTGAGTGTCCTGGCCAGAGCGAACTGGAACCCCGCATTCCAGTTCTGGTAGCGCGGCGGACGGCCTCCGATCTCCGGGATCCCCGTACGTCACCGATCCGCCGGTGCTTCGACCCACGACAAAGCCGGCGTTGAGAGAGGGATCGAAGAACGGCGCGGGCGGGTAGGACGGCACTCCCGCGTTCCAGTTGTAGGCAGGGTCGAATGTGTTCGGGCTGGGAAACGACGGGCTTGCGGAGAACCCGAGCATGCCGGTGCCATTGCGGGCGCCGGCGCGCCCTCCGACCGCACCCCGGCGGGAGTAATTGATGCCGTAGGCGCCGCGGAGCACCAGGCGATCGCTCAGGCTGTACGCCGACCCGATCCGGGGACCGATGGCTCCGTAATAGGTGTCGATCGGTGTGCGGCAGCTGCAGCTGTTCGGGCCATCCCCGGCGAACTGCATCGCGCCCGGATATCCGCCCACGGCCGGGTTGGGAAGCTCAGGGTTCATGAACGACCACCGGTCGTAGACCTCGGTGTACGGCTTCATGATGTCGTAACGGAGCCCGAGGTTGAGCGTGAGATCGGGGGTGACGCGGTAGTCGTCCTGGGCCCAGAACCCATAGGTGTAGAACCGGCCGCTGGTGGCGACTTCGGAGTCCTCGGTAACGGTGGTGGCGTTCAGGTCGCCCAGCAGGAAACTCGCATAGGCGTGGCCGGTGTTGGTCTGCAGCGTCCCGGCGGAGTTGAAGCCGGCAGTCTGCGCGTTGCTGAACCCGAATGTCGCGAGACTGCCGTATGCCCGCTCGCGCTCGTTGGCGTCCATGCGCTGCGCCTGGAGCCCGAAGGTCAGGCCGTGCTTGCCGCGCGTCCAGTTCACGTTGTTCTGGAAGGTGTAGTTGTTGAGGTACTCGGTGAACGCCCGCGCATCGGTCCCGCGCCACTGGGTAGGCGCGTTCGGTCCGGCAAACATGATCTCGGGGAAGGCGGAGTCCGCCTCTCCCGGGGGGAGCCCCGTCAGCCCGGCCGCGATCGGGTAACCACCCTCGATGGTGGCGTTCAGGATCGGCACGGACAGGCGAGAGAACCCCAGGCTCGCCTGGTTCACCCAGCGTCCGCCCATCACGTAGGTGTGCCTGATCTGCGCGGTGGTCGGCACCTCGTCCACCAGCCGTGTCTCCGTGTACGGCAGTGGCAGCGCGGTCTGAGGGTTCCCGCCCCCTCGATACGCCGTTGCCTGACCACGCCGGCCGTGCGCGAACATCACGGAGGCCTGCTGACGGGAGGTCATCGTCACGTCCACCTTGGCGGTGACGTTGTCGTTGTTGAAACCGATGGGCAGGTTGCCACCGACGTAATTGTTCTGCAGGTCCGGGTTGGATGGTTCGGGAAGAAACGACTGGAAGTAGCGCGAAATCGGCGAGATGCGATCCGCAGGAATGATGTTTCCCGGAAACGCGTCCCGGACGAACCCCGTCCCATTCGGGTTGGGCCGCGTGGTGCGGGGGTCATAGATGGGGGTCGGGAGGGCGCTGAAATCACCGTTCTGTTGTGCGGCAGTCGGAATCGATACGAGCCTCGACTCGGTCTGGCGCCGGTCGCGGTAGCCGTCGTACGCCGTGAAGAAGAACACGCGGCTCCTCACCAGAGGCCCGCCCGCCGTGAAGCCGTACTCGTGCTGATTGTCGTCCGGCTTCTGGGCCGCGAAGAAGGCCCTGGAGTCGAGCGACTTGTGCCGGAAGTATTCGAACGCGCTCCCGCGGAACTGGTTGGTGCCGGACTTGACGACGTAGTTCGATGCCCCCTGGCCGTTGTACATCACCGCCGTGCCGCTGGTTTCAACCTGGAACTGCTCGATCGCCTCGACAGACACGCCGACCGACAGGTTCCGTCCCTCGCCCTGCACGACGGCGTTGGTGATGGGAATGCCGTCCAGGTAAGTGTCGTTGGTGAAGTCCTGCCCGCCCATGACGTTTCCCCACCGGCCGATCGACTGCACGCCTGGCATCAGGAACATGAACGCTGTCGGATCCCGCGGCCCCCCCGTGTTCATGACCAGCGGCAGCGCGGTGTAGATCTCGTTGCGGATCGTCTGCCCCAGGCGGGCGTCCGTTGTCGCCAGCGGAGGCGGAGCGCCGGTGACCACGACCTCCTGTTTCACTCCGGCGACCGTCAGCGTGACGTTCAGCCCCACGGCGGTCAGCGCATCCACGATGATGCCGTCACGCACGAACGTCTGGAATCCATCGAGCGTCACGGTCAGTCGGTATTCCCCGGGCGGCAAGGGCGACACGACGTACACGCCGGCATCGGTCGTCTGCCGTGTGGCCGAGACATCGGTGGCAACATTCGTTGCCGTGACCGTGGCTCCCGGCAACGTCGCCTTCGACGTGTCGAGCACCGTACCCTGAATTGAACCGCTGCCGCCGATTTGTGCGGATGCAGGCGTCGCCAGCACCAGGAACCACGCCGCCGCCATCGCGTTCGCCACGACCCGACAGAACACAGTAATCATTGCATTCTCCCTGCGTGCGGTGTTGAGGGATCAGAGACTGCGTCCGCGCGGTGCGGATGTCAACCGCATTCCTCCGATGCGGTGCAGTGCCCCACGTCGCCACTCAGATCGGGCTCTCCTGGCAGACCAGCGATCAGGGCTATTTGCTGATCTGGTTGAGTACTTCGCCGAGCCTCCGGATCTCCTCACCGTAGAGGGCCCAGTTGCCGTCCCGCTGCGCCTGGAGCGCGCGCTGATAATGCTCGCGTGCGCGCGCCATCAGCGTCGATGGCTCGGCGGCCGGGCGCGCCGCAGTCCCGCGTGCCCGGCTCCGCCACCGGCGCTGGCCGCGCCGCGCCCCTCCTCATCCCCGGGGAACAGGCGCTCGAGCGCCTTCTCGAGTGTTTCTTCCATCACGATCTGGTTCTGGTGCGCGACGATCACGCGTTTCAGCTCCGGAATTCGCCCCCCGGCCGAGCGAAGGTAGAGCGGGCCGGATGTAGAGGAGCGATTCCTCGATCGGAATGACGAGCAGCGTCCCCTGCAGCACTTCGGAGCCCTGCTGGTTCCACAGGGTGATCTGCGGCGCGATCGCCTGGTCCTGATTGATCCGCGCGACGATCTGCCGCGGCCCGAACACGACCTTCTGCTTCGGGAACTGGAAGACCCGCATGCGGCCGTAGTGCTCGCCGTCGCTGCGCGCGACCATCCACGACGCGAGGTTGTCCTTGCGCGCCGGCGTGAAGGGCAGCATCTGAATGAACTCCGGCGCCTGCTCGCCAGGCAGCCGCATCATCGTGTAGTACGGCTGCATGAGCTGCGGACTGAGGCCCGCCGTCCATGGTCGGGACTTCCCACAGGTCCTCCTTGTTGTAGAACACCGCGGGATTCGTCATGTGGTAGGTCGCGTACATCGCCGCCTGCAGCGCGAAGATGCCTTCCGGATAGCGCAGTCGCGTGCGCATGTCCTCCGGCATGTCGGCGAGCGGCCGGAACAGCGTCGGGAAAGATGCGCTGCAGCGTCAGGCGCGATCGGGTCCTGCTCGTCGATCAGATAGAAGGCCACGGTGCCGTGATAGGCGTCCACGGTCGCCTTCACCGAGTTGCGGATGTAGTTGACGCCGTTCGGCGCCGGCGTCGAATAGGGATAGCGGCGGCTCGTGGTGTAGCCGTCCTGCAGCCAGAACAGGCGGCCGCTCGAGATGACGAGGTACGGGTCCGGATCGTATTGCAGGAACGGCGCGATCCGCGCGATCGCGCTCGGACAGCCGCCGGTGGAACATCACGCGGCTCTCGTTCGTGATGTCCTCGCTCAACAGCACCTTGAACGATCGGAACCGGATGCTGAAGAGCAGGCGCCGGAAGAAGCTCGACACCGGCACGCCGCCGCGTGCCTTCGTAGGTCGTGTAGACGTTGTCCTCGCCCTTCGGGTAGTGGAACTCGCGGGCGTTCGTGCGGACGAACACATAGTCGTTCGACTGCTGCCCGTAATAGATGCTCGGCTCGTCGACCTTGAGGTCCACCGACGACTGCGGCGGCAGATCCTTGATGAACAGCACCGGCAGGCCTTCCGGCGTGACCTGGTTCACCGGCCCCAGCGTGACGCCGTAGCCGTGCGTGAAGGTCAGCCGCTCGTTGATCCAGTTGCGGTTCGGCAGGCTCTGGGAGTTCAGCTCGCGCGCCGACAGCATGATCTGCCGGTACTGACCGTTGATCATGTACCGATCGTTGTGGACCGAGACGAAGTCGTAGTAGGTGCGGATTTCCTGGATCTGCGCGAAGGTCTGCAGCAGCGGCTCGTGATCCCAGAGCCGGACGTTGCCGAGCGTGGCGTCGTTCGCGTCGATGTCGGCGCGCGTGAGCAGCGTGTCGCCCGACAACTCGCGCTCCTCGACGGTGTCCAGCGCGAACGCCTTTCGCGTGGCCTTGATGTTGTGCTCGATGAAGGGCGTCTCGCGGGCCTGCTCGTTCGGCGCGATGACGAACCGGTGCATCGACGGCCGCACCCGCGGACCGGCCGCGGCCTCACGACGACGTAGAGGGCTGCCGCGGTCATGATCGGCCACCACGACGCAGCCGCATCTGATACAGCGCCAGCGCCGCGCCGACGAGTGCGGCGACCATCAGCACCCGCAGCGCCGGAATCCGGAACGCGACGTCGACGTTCGCGGCGCCGTGAATGATGCCGGCCGGCGTGGTCAGCAGCGCGGGGCACGTCGAGGTAGGCGCCGAACGCGAGCACGAGCAGCAGGGCGGCGGCGAGCGCGGCCAGGTGGCGCTTCGCCGGAGCGGCACCGGATGCCGCGGACCACGTCGGCAATCTGGTCAGCGCGGACCAGATTGAGTCGGTCGCCGGCGACCGACGTACACCGCACCGGCGACGACGCCCGAGAGAGCGACCAGGGCGAGCAGTAGCCGCGGAGCACGTCCAGGAAGGGCAGCCGGAAGATGTAGAAGCCGATGTCCTTGCCGAGCACGGGGTCCACTTCGCCGAACGGCTGCGCATGCCGGAACAGCAGCCACTCCTGCCACTGGCTCGAGGCGTACAGTCCGAAGAGCAGCGCCAGCGACGGCCGCCACCGCCGTGCCGACCGGCTGAACGCTTCGGCGATCCAGGTTGATCGCGATCGGTCCCTCACGCGTGTTGTCAGCACCAGCGTGCGCGACGACAGCGCCCGCAGCGCGATCCGGATGTTGAGCAGCAGGACGCCGAACGCCACCGCCATCGCCACGGCGCCGAGCGCGCCCTGGGCGCGCGAGCGTCGTGACGAAGACCTCCTGGTAGCCGGTTTCGCCGAACCACAGCCAGTCTGTATAGAACGTGGCGGCCGACGGCACGACGACCGCAAGCAGGATGAGGGTGCCGAAGAGGGGAATGCGCCAGCTTCGACTCATCGTTCCTCGACTGCTGGGAATAGGAATGATCGTGTTCCGGGGCACTGACCGCTGGCTTGTTTCGACGACCAAACGTGAGCGGCGGCCTGCGACCTGCTGCAGTATTCCACGGTACGGGCGCCGCTGTCGTGCCACGGCGTCGGCTTCTGTACGGTAAGCGTTCGACGAACACCGTCGGGGCGACAACGCGGGCTACGGACGTCGAGGCTACGGCAGGGCCGGCACCATCGAACTGGACGCCGCGCGCCGAAGGTCTGTCCCGGCGTTTCGGCGAGCGTCACACTCATGCCTGATTGATCGCCTCCGCCACGCGGTATCCCGATCGCGTCGCCGCCTCCATGCCCCAGTTCAGGTTGTCGGCGTACGCGCCGGCGAAGTGGATGCGCCCGTGCGGCTCGATCAGCGCCGGCCAGAACCGTCCGAGCTGGCCCGGGACGGTACGACGTTGTCTCGCACGCCGAGGCCCAGGGATTGGTGGCCCACGCGACGACGTGCGCCTTCTCGATGTCCTCGGACGCTCCCGGGATAGCGGCTTGCGATACCGGCGAGCGCCGCCTCAGGGGTCTGCAGGCCTGTGGCCGTGCCGACAATCAACCCGCGCGTCGTCTCCACCTCCTCGCAGGTCGGTCCAGACGTGGTTCAGTTCCCGGTCGCCGAATTCCATGTTCGGGCTGATGCGATCGCGTTTCCAGAACTGCGAGCGCGACTGGAAGATCGCCCGCGAGTCGAAATAGTACGGCACGTTCTGCAGCGCCCACGTGCTTGTCGGCCGGCCAGGCGGGCGCAACGGGGATGGCGCGCAGCATCACCGCGGACATCGCGCAGACCAGATGATCCGCTTCGTGCGTCACGCTGCCGCTCGTCTGCCGCGGCACGTGACCCGTACACCGGTTTCCCCGTGTTCGATGCGGGTCACCGGCGAGCGGAGGCGGCATGCGCGCGCCGAGCCGGTCGACCAATGCATCGGGCAGCTTCTGATTCCCCCCGACCAGCCGGAAGACGCGCGGCGGAAACAGCGGAACGCCGCGCACCTTGAGGATGGCCGCATGCCAGACCGACTGGAGCGCCGAGCCACTGCCGCCGATGAATTCCAGCGCGCCGGCCGAGGCGCCGTCTTTCCGGAACAGATCGGTGGTGGACAGCTGATCCAGATGATTGAGGCCCGCATCGAACGGCCGGTACTCGTCGCGGAAGCTGTCCAGGTACGGCGCATAGTAGAGCGACGCGAGTTCGGGGAACGGATGGCTCCCGAGATACTCGATCTCCCGCCGGTTCAGGCCCAATTCCGGCGAGCACCGCCGGATCGGCCAGCATCTCCGGCGATATGCATCTTGCCGTCGATCAACCGCAGGATGTTCTCCCGCCGCGGATAGTAGACGGTATGGGCAGCTTGAACTCATTGACGTACGACCAGTAACGCTCATAGCCCGGCTGCGTGAAGTGCTCCGCCCCCGCGTCCGCATACAGCCCGTCGTCGAGCGGATCGCGGAACGTGAAGACATGCCCCCCGGTCCGATCGGAGGCCTCGAGCACGACGACCTCGTGCCCGCGCCGCACCAGTTCCCAGGCGCAGCTCAACCCGCCGATCCCGGCGCCGGCGACAATTACTGATCTGGCCGCCCGCGCCAGGGGGGTGGGCGTGATCAACGCGGCGGCTGTGAGCTTCAGCGCGTCGCGCCGCGAAAGCCGGGTTGTCGGCATGGAGACCTCAATCTGCGGGGAGGTGACAGTTGCCAATCAGGCTGAACGGCCAGAACCGGAGGTCGAGGGCCAGGAAGCCCCTCGAGACCGATCGTCTCACGAGATCCGCCACTCGTGGAGAACGCCTGGCATGACTCGGCCAGGTCAGCGGCCGTACGACACGCGGCCGCTTCTCTGGTCGATCGTGACGAGCGCGTCGACACGGTCGACGGCATAGGATCCCACGTCGCCGCCCGCCCATCGCACCTCCAGTTTCGAGACGGTGGTCTCGCGGCCGAGCCCGACGTGCACGCGAAGATCGGACTGCGAGACCTGGCCGCGACCGCTGGCGACTTCCCCACGTCGCCGCACGCCGCCAGCCGTGACGAGCACCACCGAACCGATCGCGTCGCGCGGACATTTCCGGACGGGGTCGCCCACCAGCCGAACCGTCAACCAATGGCCGGCCGAGGCGCCGCCGATGTTGCGCGCCAGTGTGGGCGCGCCGTCGAGGTTGTTGATGACCACGTCGACGCCGCCGTCGTTGTCGAAATCGCCCACCGCCGACCCCCGCGACACCCGCGCCATCGACAGCCCCTCGCCGGCCGCCGCGCCGACCTCTTCGAAGCGGCGGCCCTCCAGATTGCGAAACAGGAGGGCACGCTGCGCGTAGGAGGTGTTCCACGGCATCGTGTCCGCCGCCGGATAGACGTGGCCGTTGACCACCACCAGATCGAGCCAGCCGTCGTTGTCGTAGTCGAGAAAGTCCGTGCCCCAGCCGAGGAATGGCAGCGACACCTGCGCGATGCCGGACCGGAAGCTGACGTCGGTGACGCTCGCGCCGTTGTTGTGGTAGAGCACGTTGAAATCATCGGCGAAGTTCGTGATGTGGATGTCGTTGCGTCCATCGTTGTCGTAGTCCCCGACCGCCACGCCCATGTGGGCCTGCTCGCGGCCATTGCCGTCGACCGCCGCACCGGACTCGTAGCTGATGTCTTCGAACCGGCCAGAGCCGAGGTTGCGGTACACGTAGTTGGGCCCCGAGTCGTTGGCAACCAGCAGGTCAGGACGGCCGTCATCGTCCAGGTCGATCCAGGCGACGCCGAATCCGTAGAGGCCCTTCGCGTCCGTCACACCGGCCTGCTGTGTGGTCTCGGTGAAGGTGCCGTCCCGGTTGTTGCGGAACAGGTGATCGGGCGCGCCGCGCAGCCCGCGCGGGCCGCACATCACCGGGATCGCGCGGTACGCGCAGTAGGTCGCGCCGGGAGAGTAGGCCGCACCCATTCCGCCTCCCCCCTGCGCCGGGGTGCCGGCTGCCGTGGGCACCCGCCGTTGCGGCGATGGCGGCGGGTTCCGGGTGTCGAACGCGACGTAGCCCGCCACGTAGAGGTCCAGCCAGCCGTCGCCGTCGTAGTCGCCGAAGGCGCAGCCCGTCGACCAGCTGTCGACCGCGACTCCCGATCGGACGGCCTCGTCCACGAATCGGCCATCTCCCTGGTTGCGGAACAGCCTGTTGGAACCGAAGTTGGTGACGTAGAGATCGGCGGCGCCGTCGTTATCGACGTCGCCGACGCAGACGCCCTGGCCCCACCGCTCGTTGGCCACACCGGCCGCCGCCGTCACGTCGCGGAACGTGCGATCGCCGTTGTTGCGGAACAGCGCGGCCCGCGGCGGCCGGCCGGCCCGCGTGGCCAGCGTCGAGCCGTTGACCAGATAGACGTCGAGCAAGCCGTCGCCGTCGAAGTCCCACAGCGCCACACCCGAGCCCGTCACCTCGATGATGTAGTTCTTCTCCGGGCCGCCCGAGACGTGCCGGAACTCTCCAAGGCCGGACTCGGCAGTGACATCGGCGAACCGCACACCCGACGCCGCATTGGGCGAGGCCGCCGGCACCTGGCGAGTGGGCGGCATGGCCTGCCGCGCCGGCACGGAGGCGCCGAGCCACGCGCCAACCAGCAGGCAGGCCGCTCCTTTCGCCGATGTGATGAGTGGGTTCATCCAGAGGTGTCATCCGATGGGCGTGTGCGCAGCGAACACATCGCCGGCCGGTCAGCGCACGTCCGGCACTGCCTCGATGATGCGCAGAAACTCCTGCGCCCGCGCGTCGCGCCGCTCGATCAGCGTCGCGACTCTTGCGGCCTGCGCCTCGCGCCGTGGATCCCTGGTCCGGCCGTAGAGGGCGGCCAGGTTCACCGCCGCCTCGTAGTGTTCCGAGTCGATTGCCAGCGCCTTCGTGAGCGATTGCTCAGCCAGCTCGTATTCGTCCGAACGGGTTTGAATCAACCCCAACTCCGCCCATGCGTCGGCAAGCCCCGCGTGGAGCTTCAAGGCCCGCTCGATCTCCCGACGCGCGGTAACGAGATCGTTGAGCTGCCGCGCGATCCGGCCGAGAAAATAGTGGCCGCCCGCGGCGGTTTCCGGCGCACGGGTGGCCCGTTCGAGCTCGGGCCGGGCCTTCTCGAATTGATTGCTGTAGAACTGCGCGGCGCCCAGTGCGAAGTGTCCGCGCGGGTCATCCGGTTTCAGCCGTACTGCACTTCTCGAAGTACGGCACCGACTCGGAGGGCTCGTGCCGGTGCGTGGCCACCGCGCCCATGGCGTAGTTCACCAGTGGATTCTCGGGATCGAGCGCGACAGCCTTTTTCATGGACTCGTACGCCTCGGCTCCCAGGTTCTCCCCGACGCACACCATGCCAAAGAGGAAGTGGACGGTGGCGTTTCCCGGCTCGAGCGACCGCGCGTGCGCCAGGTAGCCGAGCGCGCCCTTATTGTCCTTCAGCTTCACCGCGGTCCGCGCCAGTGCCGTCAGCAGTGGTACCGAGGCACCTTCCACGGCGACCGCCCGTTCGAGCACCTGGCGCGCGTCGGCAAATCGCCCCCCTCGATCGTGAATCGTGGCCAGCGCCTGAAGGGCACGAGGCGATGCCAACCCACGACGGTCCAGGGCCTCGAGCAGACGGGCGGCCACTGCGTCTCCCGGGCCAGTCGCGAGAGCCGGGAGCACAGCGAGGACGTCCGCCTCCGTCAGCGCCGGATGGGCTGCCAGCGCGTCGAGGACCCCGCCAGTCGCCGCGACCTCGCCGAGTCCGCTCAGGTCGGCCGCCAGAACCGCGAGCGCCCGGGGGCCTTGTCGGATGTCTTCGGGCAGCCGCTCGAGCATCGCGCGGCTGCCCGCAAACTGCCCGTCGAGCGCCAGCAGCAAGCCGCTCTGGAACAGCCCCTCGGCGCTGGAGGGGTCGGCGTCCAGCAGCCGACGATAGATCGCAATCGCCTTGGCGCGCATTGCCGGGTTGCCATCGGCACGCTCCAGGTACAGCCGCCCGAGGTTCTCGTACGCGGCAGGACCCTTCGGCGCAAGGCGAATGGCCGTGCGGAAGTGCGCCTCTGCGGACTCGAACGAGTTCCGCTGGGCGGCGATGACGCCGGCCAGGTTGTGGAGCACGGGGTCGGCGGGATGGGCCTTCAAGGCCGGTTCGACCATGCCGCTGGCCCCGCCTGTGTCGCCCTGCTCCAGCAGAGCAGCGATCTGCTGGAGGATCTCCTGCGGCGCGAGGCGCTGTTGCGCTCGCGGCCAGACCGCCGCGGGCGCCGCCAGGATGCACAGGACCAGCCCCAGGGCGTGGAGCCGGGATCGCAGACGCGAGACGCTCACCGGGTTGGCTCCCGACCGGCGGCGTGCAGCCGTTGGAAGGTCGCCATGGCCGTGATGGCGTCGGCGGTGCGACCCTGCTGGCGGTAGATGCGCGACAACGCATAGTACGGCTGCGGATAGTCGGCGTCCACCGAGGCCGCGCGCCGCAGAGTCTGCACCGCCTCGTCCGTGCGGCCGCGTTCCTCCAGTATCACGCCGAGCTGGTAGTACGCAGGCGCCAGCCGCTGATCGTACCTCAACGCCTCACGAACCAGTTTTTCAGCCTCTTCCAGTTCCCGGCGGGTGCGCAGCAGGATGCCGAGATTGAGCGCCGGCCAGCCTGATGGCGTCTTGTCGACGCGATTGAGCTGTACCGCCTCGCGGTAGTGAGCGATCGCCTGGTCTGCCTGATTGAGCGCCTCGTAGCACAGGCCCAGGTTGTCGTGCGCGCGGGTGAACGTCGGGACCTGCGCCACGACGTGCTGCAGCCGCTCGATCGCCGACGTGTACTGGCCGGCATCGTAGTCCAGGCGAGCGAGCCAGTACGAAGGGATCACGTCAGCCGGCTGGGCCGACACGAGGCGTTCCAACTCGGGCCGCGCCCAATCGCCGCGTGCCATCGCGATATAGGCAAGGGCCAACTGCAGCCGCGCGTGGTTGTCGAGCGGGCCGAGCGCCTCCGCCTTCTTGAGCGCGATGGCCGCGTTGAGGGGCTTGCGGTCCATCATGAAGACGGTCGCAATCTGCGTGAGCAACTGGCGGGAGGTCGGCTGCCGCTCGATGGCGTCGGCGAGCAGCCGGGCGGCGCGCGCGTAGTCTCGCGCCTGCAACGCCTGATCGATTGGCGATCTGACGGGTGCCGCCGTCTCCGGCGACGGAGCGGCGCTGATCTCCCGCTCGAGCGCCGCCATCGCTGCGGGCTGGCCGGACTGCGCTGCCGCGGCGGTCGATGCCAGGGCGGCCAGCATCAACGGCGCGCAACGCCAGGTCGATCTCCGCATGGGCGAGGGGCGTCCGGACATGCGGGGTGGCGCTGGCGAGCGCTGGTGCCACCGCCTGCTTGAGTCGGTACCTAGAACTCGATCCGCGCGGCAAGCTGCATCGTCCGCGGGTCGGTCACCGATCCATTCCATTTGCCGAAATCCGGGCTCGCCAGATCGTTGTCGAAGGCCAGGCCGCCGAACGAGCCTCCGTTGCTGAAGTTGTGCCAGTTCCAGAGATTGAAGATCTCGAAGCGGACCTGCAGGTTGGTGTGGCCCGCCATGCGGGTGTTCTTGATGAACGACAGGTCCTGGTTGCGATAGGCGAAGCCCCGCACCGATTCCTCTACCCGATTGCCCTGGCCATAGTAGAAGTTGAAGGCCGACACCGGCTCGAACGCGTTCTTGTTGAACAGCGGCCCGTCCGCCGGGTCGAAGCTGCCCTTGTCCTGCGCGAACACCGAGCCCTGGTCGGTGATCGCGGGAATGCACCCGGCGCGAAACGCGTCCGGCAGGTTGCAGAAGCCGGACCGGAAGAACATCGGCAGGCCGGACGAGTACTTGAAGGTCGTGCTCATCTGCCAGCCGCCGAGCAGCACATTGGAGACGCCGCGCTGGTCGAGATATTTCCTTCCCTCGCCGAAAGGCAGCTCGTAGACGAGCGCCGCCGACAGCACGTGCGGCGTGTCCGTCGACGAAATCGCTTCGTTCCGGTCCCTTTCGAACGGCGAGATCACACCCAGCAGGCCGTTGGTGCCGGCGCCGCGCTGGGTATTGTCCGACGCGCTCGTGACGGCCTTCGACAACGTGTACGCCACCAGCCCGAAGATGCCGTCGGAGAAGCGCTTTTCCAGTTTCAATTGCAGCGAGTTGTAGCGCGACGAGCCGTGGTTCTCGTTGAGGCCCTGCAGGTCGTCGCAGTACTGCGGGAACGGCCGCAGCGCCTGCGCGACCGAAGGCGCGCAACCGGTCATCTGCTCCACCCATCCGCTGTACGGCAACGGCACGCCGTTGAGGCTGGCCATGCCGGGAGTGAACTCGTCGAACAGCGCGTTGCCCATCGA
This sequence comes from uncultured Acidobacteriota bacterium, assembly GCA_963787175.1. Lineage (GTDB taxonomy): Bacteria > Acidobacteriota > Vicinamibacteria > Vicinamibacterales > 2-12-FULL-66-21 > CAVSUB01. The sequence goes on along the minus strand of CAWBCA010000020.1, from coordinate 741,828 downwards.
CAGAAGGCGGGGGTCGAGCGCGTTGAGCGGGTCGCTGCTCGACGGCAGCCGGCGCCCCGCGCTCCCGACGTAGGCCGCGCTCAGCGACAGGTTGCGTCCGAGCTCGCGGTCCACGGTGATGTTCCATTGGTGCGAGTAGGGGCGCTTGTTGCCATCCACCGGTCGGTACAGGATGCCCTGGCCGTTCCTGTAGTCAGACCTGATGACCGGCGGCTCCTCGAAGTTCTGCGGCAGGCCCTGCTCGAGGAAGAACGCCGGCTGAATGCCGCCCAGGGTGGTGTTGAACGAGGGCGTGCTCGAGAACCCATCCTGCGAGATGCCGCCACCCCAGCCCGGATAGAATGCCTGCGTGTAGAAGATCCCCCACCCGCTGCGGAGGACCGTCTTGTCGCTGAGCCGGTAGACGGCGCCGAACCGCGGAGCGATACCGCCGTAGAAATCCTCCTCGGGATAGCGGGCACCATAACTGGCTTCCCCGTAGCCGTCCCCTGCAAAGGCCAGCCGCCCGGGCCGGCCGCCGGCACCCGGATTGGTCCCAGCCGGGTCGAAGAAGGAGAAGCGGTCGTACTTTTCCGAAGAGGGCGAGTAGTAGTCCCAGCGGAGCCCGTAGTCGAGCGTCAGTTTGTCGTTCACGCGCCACGTGTCGCCGCCGAAGAAAATCCACGCGTTCTGACGGGGATAGGTGGAGTCCACGGCGCGGAACGCCGCATTGGCTTCGTCGACGGCGCCCAGCAGGAAGCTGGCGATGGGGCTGCCGCTGTTGACGCCGAGGAGGCCCGTGGAGCCGCGCCCGAACGTGAAGCTGCCGGCCTGATTGCCGTTGGCGTGAAGGTTTCCCATGATCTTCCGGGTACTCCATCCCGACCTTCAGCGTGTGCGCGCTTTTCGTCCAGGTCACCGAATCGTTGATGATGAACGTCGGCCGCGTGGTGATGTTGCCGACGTTGACGCCGGCGTTGCTGCCGAACTGCTCGAACCCGTCGCTGAAGGCCATCTGGGGCGGCACGTTGTATCCCGCCACGCCGGGAATCTGCGGAAAGTCATTGACGAAGCCCTGGTTCACCGAGCCGTACCCCTCGTTGCGGTTCAGGTAGCCCATCGACATATGGTTCAGCAGCGTGCTGCTGAAGGTGCGATCCCAGTTGAGCCGGCTGACCCACGAGTTCTGCGGGTCGGAGTAGGTTTCGTTGGCGAGGGACTGCGGGAGCACGGACACGAACTTGGCGGGCGCGCGCTGGTGCCAGACGCTCGTGAAGATGTGGTCGCTGTTCCTGACCTGCACGTCGAAGCGGCCCATGTAGTAGTCGGAGTTGCCGAGAATCGTGTCCGGAATCGCCGGCCCGAGATAGTTGTTGAGGGGACCGTCGCTGCTCGGTGTCGGCAACGCTGCCAGATACGGCCGCACCAGGGAGCTGATGCGATTGGGACAGATGACGTTGGGGCTGTTGCCGTCACAGCCCATGAACTGGTCCTTGGTGAAGCCCCCCCTACCATCCGGACGCAGGGTCAGCGGATCGTCACACGGGAATCAGGTTGCCGCTGGGGTCGCGCCAGTCGGAGAAATCGCCGGCGCGTTCCCTGAGCGAGGGGATCGAGAGCGTTGGCTGGTTCGAGCCGCCCGTCTGCCGATAGCCCTCGTAATTGAAATAGAAGTAGCTCTTGATCTTGTCGGACCAGAGGACGGGCAGCTTGCCGGGGCCGCCGATGTTGCCGCCGTAGTTGTTGCGCTTGAACGGCGGCTTCTCCTCCGCGCCCCACTGCTTCGCCTTCAGCGAGTCGTTTCGATGAAACTCGAAGAGGGCGCCGTGAAACGAGCTGCCGCCGGACTTGGTCACGGCCATGATCTGCCCGGACGTCGACGACCCGTACTCCGGCGCGTAGTTCGAGGTGAGCACCTTGACTTCACTCACCATGTCGGGCGACATCGGGAAGTCCTGGAAGATGGACACCATCCCGCCCTGGCTCATGAAGCCCTGCTGCATGCTGACGCCGTCGAGCGACGCCTCGTCGCCCGACTGCAGGCCGCCGTTGATGCGCGCGTCGAACGCGTTGTTGCCGCCGCCCGTGCTGACGCCCGGCATCAGCGTGGCAAACGAGGCGGCCGCCCGCGGGCCGCTGTTCATCAGCAGCGGCAGCTGGTTGAGGGTTTCCGGCGAGATCCCGTGCTCCTGCGTTCCCGTCACGCTCAGCATCGAAGATCCGCCGACCACGTCGACGCGAGTCTCCTGCGTCCCGATGGGCAGGGTGATGTCGACACGCTGCACCGAGCTCAGCGTCACGTCGATGTCGAGCTGCGTCACCTGCTGGAAGCCGCTCTTGATGGCCTCGACCGCGTATTTCGCCGGCGCCAGATTGCGGAACGCATATTCGCCGCTGGCACCGGAGACCGCGGTGGAGATGGTCTGGTCGGTGGCGATGTTGCGAAGGGTCAGGGCGACGTCGGCGACCACACCGCCTGACGAGTCCTTGACGACGCCGGTGATCGCGCCGTTGACGCTCTGACCGGAGGCCGCCGCAGCGACGAGCAGCAGCAGACCGAACACCGAGCTTGTGAGGGAGCGACGGGTCATCGTTGGACCTCTAATGAGCACGTGGAGAGATGCCGCTGAGCGATCCGGTGTGTCGGCGCGAGGAGCGGATCACACGAATCGCGCCGCGTCAATAACACATTCGCATTACGAGTGTCAACACGCGATGGGTCATCAGTTTGGCCGGACGACAGCCATCAGAGGGTGGCGGCTCAGCTCGGTCTCGCAGGCGCAGGCGGCAACTCAGCTCCCAGCTTCCGGCTTCCAGCTCCCGGACACGCCTCAACCTGGTGCGCTGTGGTGGGGCGCCGCCAGATCCGGCGGGCAGCGGGCAGCAGGAAGCGGGCAGCTGGCCAGTCCCGTCATTCCCGCACTCCTACTGCGCCTCCGGCGACAGCACCACCTTCACATAGCGGCCGGGGTCCAGGTACGTGCGCGCCGCATCACGGAGCATCGGCGCCGAGAGCTGATCGTAGAGCCCGCGCAGCGTCGACGCATCCGGGATCGGCTCGTCGTACTGATAGGCGAGGGCGAGCTGATTCAGCAGATAGGCGTTCTGCCGGCCGTCGGTTTCGAGGTCCCGCCGCAGCCCGGCCTGCACGTCGGCGACCTGCCCCGGGCTCGGCCCGTTGGTCCTGAACTCCTCGATCACGGCGAACAATGCCTTGACGAGATCCGCGGTGCGCGCGGGATCGCACGCGAAGGTGATGTTCACGCGGTATTCGCCTGTCGGGCGCTTCGAGAAGTCAGGCGCCACGCTCACGCCGTAGGTGCCGCCGAGGTCCTCTCTCAGGACCCGCTGCAGGTTGCCAGCCAGCGTGCCCGACAACGCGCGGATGATCATCCGGTTGTTCTGGTCGTTCTCGAACGGTCCGCTGAAGACGACTCCGACTTCGCTCTTGGGCGTGCGGCCCTTCGTGACCTGCTTTTCCACGACACCCTGAGGCGCGCGGATACCGACGTCCCGTCCGGCCTCCTTCCGGTGCAGCGCCGGCAGGCTGCCCAGGTACTGCTCCACCAGCGGCTTGATCGTCGGCAGGTCCAAGCTGCCGACCAGGACGAACGTGAAGTCGCTCGCATCGGCGAAGCGGTCCTTGTAGAACGCCAGCGACTTGTCGAGGTTCATCTGCGCGACGAGCTCCGGGCTCATGGGCCGGGCCCGCAGATGGTTCTGCGTCAGCGCCGCGGTCAACGTGTCGTCGAATGCCGCGTCGGGAAGCGCCTGACGGTTCGCGAGGGCCGCCGTCAGCTGTGCCGTCATCACGCCGAAAGTTTCCGCATCGGCCCGCGGCGCCGTGAATGTCAGGTAAATCAGCTGAAACATCGTCTCTACGTCCCGGCGCAGAGCCCGGCCGCTCAAGCCCTCCGACATGTCCCCGATGTCCGCGCGGACGAAAGCTGTCTTGCCCGCCAGCTTCTTGCTCAGGTCGACCGCCGAGAAGCTGCCGAGGCCCCCCTGGGCCACGACCTGGCTGGCCGTGTCGGCCGCGACGAAGTCCGGGTCGGACGCCAGCGACGTGCCCCCTGGGCTGAACGCCCGGAAGAGAATCTCGTCCTGCTTGAAGGTGGTCGGCGCGAGCACGACCCGCACGCCGTTGGAGAGCACCCACTCGGTGATGCCGGACTTCTCCCTGGTCGTGGTCTTCGCGACCCGGCCCGGCTTGGGCGCCGTTTCAATCAGCGGCCGCGAGCTCACCGTATCCACGTAGGCCGTGAGCGCCCCGCCGCCGGCGTTCTTGACGACGGCCGCCAGCGCCGCCTCGTCCGGCACCCTCACTCCCGGCTTCGCGGGCGCGCTGGCGACGACCACGCGGTTCCTGTCGGGCACCCAGGTGCTGGCGAGGCTGTTGATGTCGGCGAGCGTGATCTCCGGCAGGAAGCGCTGGACGAGGGCGTTCTCGTACGCGATGCCGGGAATCGGCTCCTCCTGCATGAAGTTGCGGACGAACTCGTCGGCCAGCGAGGCCGAGGTGTGCTCGTCTTTGGAAGAGGCGAGCTGCTCGAAGGTCTGCATGAGGCTGAGGCGATAGCGGTCCAGCTCGGTCTGCGTGAAGCCGAATCGCGCGACGCGGTCGGCTTCCGTGAAGAGCGCCGCCAGGCCGCGCTCGACACCGCCCTCGGGCACCAGCGCCGTGAGCGTCGTCGACTCGGTCGATCGGACGAAGAGGCTGCGGTTCGTTTCGGCGTCCAGGAACGGCGCGCCCGGCTTCTGCGCCATCTCCGCGAAGCGCGCGGACAGCAGCGCGCTGAAGACCCGTTCGATCGTCTGTTGACGGTAGGCGCCGATCGTCGTCTGCTCCCGGGCGGGCATCATGGCGGCGACGCTGACAACCGTCGCGGTGGCTTCGGGGTCGGTCGCGATCGCATACCGCGTGCCCGGGTGATCGGGGACGTCGTAGATCGGCCGCGGTCGCGGCGACGTGGCAGCCGGGATTGCGCCGAAATGCGACTTGATCAGCGCCTCGATCGCTGTCGGGTCGAAGTCGCCGACGGCGATCACGGCGATGAGATCCGGCCGGTACCAGTCGGTGTAGAACTTCTTCAGGCGGTCGTCGGCAAACGTCCGGATGGTCTCGGGCTTGCCAATGGGGAAACGCTCGGCATAGCGGGAGTCCTTGAGCAGGACCGGAAGCTGGGCGTCGAGCATGCGGGCGTTTGCGCCCAGGCCGGTGCGCCACTCCTCGAGGATGACGCCACGCTCCTTGCTGATCTCCTCGGGGTCGAACGAGACCGCATGCGCCCAGTCTTCGAGAATCAGCAGGGATCGGTCGATCACCTCCGGACTGTCCGTCGGAATCTGCAGCTGATAGACCGTCTGATCGAAGCTCGTGTTGGCGTTGATGTGCGCGCCGAACCGCACGCCCGTCGACTGGAGGAACGCGACGACCTCCTGCTTCGGGAAGTGCCGCGTGCCGTTGAAGGACATGTGCTCCACGAAGTGCGCGAGCCCCCGCTGGTCGTCGTCTTCGAGAATCGAGCCCGCGTTGACGACGAGCCGGAGCTCAGCCCGGCCTTGCGGCTGCTTGTTCACGCGGACGTAGTAGCGCAAGCCGTTCGACAGCGTGCCCACGGTGATTCGCGGATCGACTGGAACGGCCTGCGTCAGCGGAGCGTCGTGCGCGCCGGTGGTAACGGCACGCTGAGCGGTCGCGGCGCCGGTGAAGATGGTAATCGCCAGCGCCGGAAGCAGCAGGCGTGCGCGGGTGCGAAGGGTCATGGCAGTGCTCCAGTTCACGTACGAACATCATTTCACAGTGTTCGCCCGGGAGCTCGATGGACCGTGGCACGCGATCGCACGGTCAGCGTCGATCTGCTTTCCACACCCATTTTCTGCCCTCACCACACACATCCCACCAGCCCTCCATGCTCTTGCCGTCGTCGGCCAACGTCAGCGAAAAGAAGCCAGCCTGCTTGCCCGAGCGGCATGTCGTGGCGAAAGGGAGCTCCTTCAGGTTGTCCGGGAGCTCGTCGGCCCGTGGCATCCGAGCCCCCTGAACCAGCACAGGTATGACAGGGATGTCACGCTTGAGCGCCGAGGCGGTCTCCAGCCGGACGAAATCCAGTGGGTCATCGAGCCGACGGGCCCCTGCGTCGTCTGACGCCGTGAGCCAATCCTTGCCGATCATCGCCAGCAGAACGCCACACGAAGCGACCTGCTCATCGATCGCCCGTCGGAAGTCCCGTCCAGGCTGGATCGCAGCGACGTCCATGAAGACGGCATCCTTGCCGAAGTGCAGGGTCAGATCGTCGAAGAGCCGCCCAGCTTGACCTTCAGCATCGTTCCTCCGATAGCTGATGAAGATTGCGCGCATCCTGGTCTCCTGGGTGAAACGCCGCCGCGAGACGCCCGTCAGACTATCCGAAGCCGATTACTGGCAGGCAGGCTGCTGCCGGTTCCGCGGACCGGATGACGGCTTGACGCCACTGGTCGATCTCCTGGAGTCGATGCACTGGTTCTCCCAGACTTCGACCCATGCGCCCACTTTGCTGTCCGTCGTCATGTTGCCCACGACGATGTCGAGATCGCCATCGCCCTCGAGATCGCCGACGTCGAGTGTGGCGTGACGGACTGAGCCCATCGACAGCGTCCGGCGCTCGAAGACCCCCCGACGCTTCTGCTCGAGCCAGACAAGCGCCGGCAGTTGCGACTGATCGCGATCGGATCCTCCCGCAAGCAGTGCCGCAGCAACGATATCGAGGTCGCCGTCGCCATCCAGATCGGCGGCGGCCGCACGGTGAGCGCCCGGCATGCCGGCCAGGTGATGCACGCGGAACTTCAACCCGGCGTCGTTCTCCAGCCATTGAATGCCGTGGTACGGCTTCAGGATGTCGTCGTCGAACGTGTCCCCATTCGTCAGCAGGACGTCGAGATCGCCATCGCTGTCGAGATCGACGACCTCCATACCAGACGAGCCCCAGTTCGCGTGAGGTGCCTCGTAGAGGACCACGGTCTCGAACGTGAATGCGGGCGTGCCTTTGTTGATGTATGCGACGACGGTTTCAAATTGCTGCGAGAGCAGCGTTACGAGATCGAGCTTGCCGTCCCGGTTGAGATCTACCGGGATGACGTCGACTGCTCCAGGGCGAGGATCGACGACATGTTCGAGCAGAGAGGGCCGACCGCCGGCGGACCTGTTCTCGAGAATGGAGACGCGGCCAACCTTGCGCCAGCCGAACGCGGCCACGGCAAGATCCAGCTTTCCATTGCCGTCGAAATCGCCGGCGCGGACGTCAGCCACCCGCGGCCACCCCTCGAGCGCGAGTTGTGCGTACCCTCCTCCCGCCTGCGGGCGCATCCAGATCACGGCGCCGACCAGCTGATCGCCCGGCAGGAGGCGGCCGAGATCGCCGACGAGAAACCCGGGCCGTCCGTCACCCTCCAGATCAGCCGGCGATATTCGCGAGGGGTGGGGGATCGAGGCGATCACGTCGAGTCTTGCAGAAGGCCCCATAGGGTTACCGCGCAGGAGCACCCCCTCTCGCATGTCGCTGGCGACCACTTCGAGCGTGCCATCGGCATTCAGGTCGACCAGGCGCACGTTGGCGATCGTCGGCGCTGTGCCCGGAAGCTCTGGCGCCATCGACCGTTTCTTGAACCTCGAGGCATCGGGTGCGGGCCAGCGCTCCGGCGGCGGCAGGCGCTCCGGCGCCGCCTGTTCGTAATGGCTCAACACCCGTTGCATGTCGTCGGGCAGAGCTGCCGAGCCGGGACGCCCTTCAGCAGCCTGCGGCTGACCGCTCCGGATCAGCGCCATCTGCTCGAATGAGCGGCGCCAGGCGGAACGCGGGAGGATGTCGGGGGGCGGCACGCCGTGACAGGAGCCGCAGAGCGACACGATTTCCTGCTGAGTGACGCGCTCGCCCCGAGTCGCCGGTTGCCGAGCCGCCTGTCGCGCGATCGGTTCCACCGCTGCGACGCTTACGCACGCGGCGACACCCGCAGTGAACACGACGTGTCTCCGCATGAAAGCGACCCGGCCTGTCATTCCCCCATTCCTGCTGCATTTCCGGCGAGAGCATCATCGTCACGGTCGGCTTCCATGGAGAGTGCCGCCAGGCCGCGCCCGACAGCGCCCTCCGGCACGAGCGCCGTGAGCGTGCCTACCACACGTGCGTGGCGACCACGCGAGGGGCACTGGCCGCACCGTCGATCACGTCTGTCTCGAGAACGAGCTGCAGGCTGCGGCTCGACCAGTTCGCGACATCGGCAAGGGCGCGCTCGAGATGCGCCGGGCTCGTCAGGAACTCACCGGCCGCCGCCGTCCCGAACGGGGTGAGCCCAGCGGCGGTGATCACCGGTGTTCCGGTGGCCGGATTGACGACACGGGAGACCAGTGCGTAGTCGCGCGACACCTTCAGCGACGGCCATGGTCGCGGCAGCCGCCACGCCATGTCCGGCCGGTGGCGGTCGATGATGCTGACGTGATGGCCGTCGCCCTCGATTTTCCCCACGAAACGGAAGTCGGACCCGAGCTGCAGAGTCCAAGGATTCGAAAACATTCCGATGAGAACCACCGGAGAGGCGCGCAGATCCGCGAAGGTGGTCAGGTTGTGCTCGCGGATCTGGTACGTGCGGCGGTGCTCCTGAAAGAGCGCCGCGATGCGCGCAATCGCAACGGCGTCCCCGATGGCCACGTACCGGGCGCCGACGCGCTCGACCCGGCGGGGCGGCAGCTCGATTGGCGGCCCCTCGGCGGAGGAGGTTGCGGCTGCGTTCACCGCCACTTTCACGTCCGCCGGCAGTTCGTACATCTCGAGACCGCCAGGACACAACAGCACCGGCGTCGGCGCCTCGAAGATGGGGGCCCAGAAACGGCTCAACGCTGTTTCGGCCGGGACTGGCTGCTTCGCCGGGAGGAACGTGACGAGCGCCAGCGCCGTCCCGCCGACGAAGGCGCCGACGATCCACAACCGGAGAGTCCGGGCTGTTCCGCGGGCGGGGACGTCAGCCTCATGCGCCCCGCGCGCCTGCGACGGGGGCGCCTCATGCGGCCATGTATACATGGGCCCGTAGCTGCCCGCCGGCAGGTCGATGCGCAAATCCAGATGATGCGCCTCTTCCGCGTAGTACTGCCCGAGACGGCGGCGCACTTCGCCGGCCGTGACGCGGACAACGGGATCGGTGGAGGTGTCGTACGTGGGATTGCGGCCGAAGACCAGGACGCCCAGCGTTCGCTCCTTCAAGGGCTGGGGCGAAGCTGAGAGCGAGTGCTCGACAACGTGCTCGAGAAAGGCGCGGCACCGCTTGCTGCCCCGGAAAAAGGGACTCCCGGCGACACGCTTGAGCTGGAGCCGGATTTGATCGGCGGTGACGTCGGCCAATGACACGCCTTCAGGTGCGGGGGCCGGAACCGTGTCAGGCAGGGCCGGGTGGGTCATCAGTTCCCCCGCCGGAGACTATCATACGACCCCGATCCGTACCGCAAGGAACCGTAATATACGTATCCCCCACTAGTAGTTTCTGATTACCTCCTCCAGTCGGCCAGGATCCGGTTCAGACGGCGTGTGCCCCGAGATCATGGTGCCGATGTGCGCGTTGCGCTGCGGTGAAAAAAACCATTTGGCGATGTTGACCCGATCGAAGCCGTATTGGCGGATCTGCGGTGACTGGTCACATCGGAAGCTCAGCAGTGTCGTGAAGGAGAGCTCATGCGGCCTCAGCATGCGGTCCGGTGCATCGTCCGCTCGGTCATTGCTCTAGGCCTGTTGATGGTCCTGGCCGGTGACACCGGCGGCGCTCAGAGCCTGTTCGGGACCATCTCGGGTACGGTTGTCGACGAGCAGGGAGGCGCCCTGCCGGGAGCCGACGTCACCCTCACGGACCAGGGCTCGAAGACCGTTCAGAACACCACCACCAACGCGGAAGGCGTGTTCGTGTTTGCGGCGGTGTCGGCCGGCGTGTACAGCGTCAAGGTCACGCTCGCGAGCTTCAATTCGTGGGAGGCTACGGACATCAGCCTCCGGCTCGGGGAGCGTCGCTCGCTGCCCGGAATCAAGCTTCAGGTCGGCTCGTTGTCCGAATCGGTGTCGGTCACGGCGCGTCCGGAAATCGCGCCGCTCGACTCGGGAGAGAAGAGCGCGCGGTTGACCTCGGAGCAGATTCAGAACGTCCCGATGGTCGGCCGCTCGACGGCTGAGCTGCTCAAGCTGCTTCCCGGGATGACGCCAATCTCCGGCGGCACCAGCAACAGCCCCGGCTTCAACGGCGAGATCATCGGCATCAACGGGAACGGCGACGGCGGCAAGCAGAGCGCCGTGGGCAACTTCTCGGGCAACGGCACCCGCGCCGACGCGCTGGACATCGTCATCGACGGCGCCCACGCCTCGGATCCCGGCTGCAACTGTGCCACCTCGGTCAACCCCAACCCGGACATGGTCGGTGAATTCAAGGTCCTTCAGTCCAACTACTCCGCGGAGCACGCGAAGGGCCCGATCACCATCGACGCCGTCAGCAAGGCGGGCGGGCGGGACTTCCACGGCATGGGCTACGTGTACATGCGCGATTACCGGCTCAATTCGAATGAGTGGCTGCTCAACAAGGGCAGCACGGTGCCCGGCCCCGAGAACAAGCCAAAAAACCAGTTCACCTACCCGGGGTTCAACATCGGTGGCCCGCTGCTCATCCCAGGTACGAACTTCAACCGGAATCGCGACAAGGTGTTCTTCTTCACGGGGTACGAGTTCTATAGACAGAAGCTCGACACGGGGCGTCTGGAGTCCTGGGTGCCGACGGCGGCTCAACGTGAGGGCGACTTCACCAACACGGGCTCGTTTGCGACTCTGGGCAACACGTACGTCAGCACGGTGCCCGCCAATCTCGTCAACGGCCGGATCCCGTCCAACCTCATCAGCCAGGACGGGCAGCGGCTCCTCAATCTCTTTCCGTTGCCCAATGCCGATCCGGCGCTGAACGGCGGCTACAACTACGTGCAGAACGTGCCGATCGACCAGAACATGCACCAGTGGCTGTCGCGAGTCGACGTGAACATCAGCAACAACACGCGCATCTTTGCCCGCTACAACCTTCAGGCCGAGGAGCAGAACTTCCCCGTGGGCCTGTGGTGGCGGAACGGCGCGCAGGTCCCGTACCCGAGCGAGGTGACCGCGCCCAACCGGTCGCACTCGGGCACCGTGAGCTTGACGAAGGTGTTCGGCAACACCCTGACGACCGAGTCCACGTTCGGCGTCACCTATATCGATTTCCCCAACCAGTTCCGCGATCCGACCAAAGTCTCGCGCTCGGCGCTCGGTTACACCAACCCTGGAATCTATCAGAGTGGTCTGGACCAGATTCCGTCGCTCACCGGATGGGGAAACGGCCCCACCCTGTACAACCCCGGCGGGTTCGATCCGGTCCTGTTCGCCACGAAGTGGCTGATCTCGGGCGCGCAGAACGTCACCAAGGTCGCGGGTTCCCACACACTGAAGGCCGGCGCCTACTACGAGTGGGTGAACAACAAGCAGCCGGGCAACGGCGATTCGAATGGCCGGCTGATTCTCGGCAGCTCCGCCGTCGGGTCGAGCGGCAACTACTTCTCCGACCTGCTGACCGGAACCCTGTCGGAGTACGGTGAGCAGTCACCGAACATCGTCCGCGACATGTCCTACAACATCTTCGAGGTCTACGCGCAGGACAGCTGGAAGGCGAAGGATCGCCTGACCCTCGAGTACGGGCTGCGTATCTCGCATCTCGGCCCATGGACGGAGCGGGGCGGCCAGGGCATGGCGGTCTTCGACCCGGTCTTGTACGACGCCGCGACCCCCACGACGCAGTTCCCCGGTCTGACCTGGACCGGGCGCGATCCCGGCATTCCGCTCTCGGGCGTCAAGGTCAAGTCTTTGAGCTGGGGGCCGCGGGTCGGGGCCGCTTACGACTTGTTCGGCACGGGCAAGACGCTGCTGCGGGGAGGCTTCGGAATCTTCAACTTCCACGACCCGCAAGGGCCGTTCTCCGGGTTCATCGACCTGCCATACGGAGTGACGCTCACCAGCGCACAGAACATCCAACTCTCACGGGTGCCCACCGTCAACCCGAATGCGCAGCCCGGATTCACCGGTGCGATCGCGGTAGACGACGACCGGCTGCCGCGAACGCGGAGCTGGAGCTTCACGGTTCAGCAGCGCATCCCGTTCCAGATGACGGTCGAGGCCGGCTACGTCGGCAGCAAGAGCGATCGGCTGCTCAACGACGGCATGAACAACATCAACATCGTGCCGTTCGGCGCGATGATCAACGATCCCAACGGCGACCAGAACAGGTACCGGCCCCTGTCGCAGTATGGCGACGTGCCGGTGTCGCGGCACTCGCACTACCAGAACTACAACGCGCTGCAGACGCTCCTGAGCCGCCAGGGAAGCCGGTTCAGCTACACGGCGGGCTACACGTGGTCGAAGGCACTCGGCATTCGAGGGGGCGGGCAGGGTCAGACATCGCAGCCGCCGGGAGACATCCGCGATTCGGCCTACGGCGTGCTCGGGTACGACCGTCGTCACGTCTTGAATGTCGGCTACAGCTGGTTGCTCCCGGAGTTCGAGGGGCGTCCAGTGTTGAACGCAGTCGCCGGCGGCTGGCAGCTGACCGGCGTCTCGACGTGGATCAGCGGCGCCCCGCTCCAGCCACTCACGACGACCGGGGCCAACTTCGGCCTGACCGGCACGTTTGCGAACGGGACCGCCATCAACAATCAGGCGATCACCGGATCCCCGCAGATCCTGGCGATGCCCGTGCTGACGTGCGATCCGACCAGCGGCTTCAGTGGAGACGAGATCTTCAACCCGAGATGCTTCGAACTGCCGACTCCAGGGCAGAACGGCAGTTACATTTTCCCGGACCTGCGCGGACCGGCCTACGTGAACCATGACTTCGGGCTGTTCAAGAACTTCAATTTCGCGAACAGCCGGAAGATCCAGTTCCGGGCGTCGTTCACGAACCTGTTCAATCATCCGCAGCGATTCATGGACGACAACCGGGCGCTGAAGCTCGATTACCAGAACGGGGTGCTGAACAACGCGGGCTTTGGCGTGCTGCCGACCGATCGGAAGTACGGGCGGCGCATCATTCAGCTCGCGCTCAAGTTCTACTTCTGACCGGGCCCGATGGCCCGCGACCCTGCCGGGAGCCAGCCTCCCCGGCTGGTCCGATGGGCTATGATCGGCCGCGTCATGAAGGGGTCTTCGTTGCTCGCCCTGCCGGTCATCGTTGGCCAGCTGACCCTGGCCGTGCCGGCAGCGGCGCAGGAGCCGTCGTTCGGCCGGGCCGTCGCCCTGCAGCAGGCTGGAGATCTCGAGGGGGCGGCCGGCGAGTATCGCCGGTTTCTCGGCGCCCATCCCGATAACGTCGAAGCGCGGTCGAACCTCGGCGTCGTGCTCGTGAACCTTGGACGTTACGAGGACGCAATTGCCGAATACACGGCCGCGCTCACCACCGCCCCGTCGAACTCGACTGTCAGGTTGAACCTGGGACTGGCGCTGTACAAGGCGGCGCGGCTCGAAGATGCCGTGGACGCGTTCAGCCGGGTGCTCAACGCGACTCCAGACAACCTCCAGGCGAGATACCTCAGCGCCGACTGCCAGCTTCGTCTCGGCCGTCCGGCAGAAGCCGTTGCGCTGCTCGAGCCCCTCGAACGTTCCCGCGCCGACGATCCTGTTCTCGCGTACTTGCTGGGAATGGCTTACCTCGCCACCAAGCAGGTCGACCGCGGCCAGGTGCTGATCGATCGGATTCTTCGACAGGGCGACTCGGCCCAGGCCTCGGTGTTGATGGGCGTGGCGAAGCGCGGCGCGGGAGACATGAAGGGAGCCGTGGATGAACTCAAGCGCGCGGTCGAGCTCGATCCGGAGCTGCCAGGCGTCCATGGCCTCTATGGTCAGGCGTTGCTCGCGATTGGAAGTCCGGATGTGGCCAGGCGCGAGTTCGAGGCCGAGCTGTCGCGCAACCCGCTGGATTTCGACGCGAACCTCAACCTGGGAGTGCTCCTCAGGACCGAACAGGACCACGAACACGCCTTGCCCTACCTGACCCGGGCGCTCGGGGTTCGACCAGGGGATCTCCCGACGCGCTACCAGCTTGCGAGCATCGCCCTTGCTGAACAGGAGGTGGCCAAGGCGACGGCCATGCTCGAGGCCATCGTGAAAGAGGCGCCGACGTTCGTCGAGGCGCACGTGGCCCTGGCGACCGCATACTACCGCCAGCAGCGCAAGGCGGACGGCGACCGTGAGAGGGCAATTATCGAGCAATTGAACCGGCAGAAAGAAGAGCGCTAGGCATGTTGCGCCGGTCGATCGCAGGTGGCCGTTCAGCGCGGCAGAGCCTCGTGCTGGTGTTCCTGATGGTCGCGACGCTCGCGGCGCCGCGTGCCCAGGAGCCCTCCGCGCAGCCGCCCGTGGTCCGAACCGGAACGACTGCTGTCGTCCTCGACGTTGTCGTTCGGGACCGGCGCGGGCGCCCGGTGCGCGATGTCCAGCCGTCCGAGCTGAGCGTCCGCGAAGATGGGGTTGCGCGGGAGATCCGATCGTTCCGGCTGGTCGAGCGATCGGTTGAGATTACCGTTGGACCATCATCTCCAGCCGCCAGCGATCTCGCTGCCGCGTTGCGATATCCCACGCTCATCACCTTCGTGTTCGACCATCTGACGCAGAATGCGCGCGAGCTTGCCCGGCGGGCTGCGCTGCAGTTCGTGTCGCGGGAGCTTCCCGCGAACCAGTGGGTCGCCGTGTTCGGCCTCGAGCAGCGGCTCCGCCTGGCGCAGCCGTTCACCCGGGACGGGGCAGCGCTCCGGGCTGCGATCGAGAGGGCTACCCATGCGTCCTCCGAGTCTCGCGATCGTCTTGCGACGGAGCGGTCGGATCCGGAGACCGCCGCTCGTGCGGCGACTGCCGCCGTCGCCGCGCCGGCCGGCGGGAACGTCGGGGTCGGTGGCGCGGTCTCCGAGGCGGCCATGCAGGAGGTCCTGGCCCGGATGGAGCGGATGGTGGAGAGCGCCGACACCCAGCAGCGCGGCCAGTCGACCCTGTTCCCGTTGATGGCGCTGATGAAGGCGCAAGGGACCCTCTCGGGGCGGAAGGCGCTGGTGCTCTTCTCCGAGGGCCTGGCAATTCCTCCAAGCCTGGAGGAGGTCTACCGATCGGCAATCAGCGAGGCGAACCGCGCGAACGTCAGCATCTATGCGGTCGACGCGCGTGGGCTGGATACCGGCCGCTCGCTCGACCAGTCGCGGCAGATGCTCGATCGGTCCGGCCGCACCAGTCAGGCGCAACTGCTGTTCGGCGGAAGCCAGCAGCCCGTGACGGTGGACGACGTGATGAGCCCCGAGAGAGCGGAGGAGGCGCTGCGGACCGATACGCAGAACGCGCTGCGCGCCCTCGCGGAGGAAACGAGCGGCGCGCTGATCGCCAACACGAACGATCTCGGCTCACCTCTGGCCGACCGCGTCCGTTCGGATCTCGACAGCTACTACGAGATTGGATACTCGCCTGGTTCGGGCGCCGCTGACGGCCGTTTCCGCTCGGTCGAGGTGAAGATCGCCCGGCGCGGGCTGACGGTTCACTCGCGCAGCGGATATTTCGCCCTGCCGGACACCGACTCGGCGCCGCTGCTGCCGTTCGAGTTGCCGATGCTTTCAGCAGCCGCGGCCAGTCCCCCGCCCCAGGCGTTCGAGTACGCGGCAGGGGCATTCCGCTTCGATCGATCGCCGAAGGGGGTGCAGCACACGGTCGTCGTCGAGGTGCCGCTCGAGCACCTGACGTTCGAGGAGAACCGCCGGTCGCGAACCTACGCGCTGCGGTTCAGCGCGATGACCCTCGTGAAGGATGCTGCCGGCCAGATCGTGCAGCGCTTCAGCGAGGCGTATCCACTCGCAGGCTCGCTCGATCGGCTGCCCGCGCTCAAGCGCGGCCGCCTCAGGTACAAGAGTCAGGTGTGGCTGCCGCCAGGCCGCTATACGGTCTGGACGATTGCCCGCGACCAGGCGACGGAGCGGGCCAGCGTCAAGTCGTTGCCGCTCGAAGTGCCCGAACTGTCTCGAGGCGTCCGGCTCAGTGATCTGTCGGTGATTCGGAGCGTGGACCCGGCGGGGGAGGGCGCCGATGCTGTCGAGGATCCGTTTCGAACAGAGGGCATACGGGTGGTCCCGAACCTCGACGTCCCCATCTCGAAGGCTGCAAACACCCGGATCTCGGCATATCTCACCATCTATCCAGAGGCAGGCGCCGGCGACCCGGCGCTGACGTTCGAGTTCACCCGCGACGGCGTGGTAGTGGGCCGGTCGGCTGCGGAGCTTCCCAAGGCGGACGACTCGGGACGCGTCAAGTATGTCGCGTCGTTTCCGACTCAGACGTTTGCCGCCGGACGCTACGAGCTGCGCGCCATCGCCACGCAAGGCACGTTCACCGCGACGTCACGCACCGGGTTTCTCCTGATCCCATGACTTCACGACATGCATCAGCAGTAGTCTGCTTGTGCCTGCTCGGCGGCGCAGCTGGCGCCGGGCAGCAGAAGCCGCAGGCACCAGCATTCCGATCGGAAACAGAGCTCGTCACCGTCGACGTCGTTGTCGTCGACAAACACGGCGCGCCGGTTGCCGATCTGAAAAGCGGGGATTTCGTCGTCACAGAGGACGGGCGGCCGCAGCGGGTGCAGGTCTTCCAATCCGTGACGACTCCCAGGCAGGCGCGTGCGGCTCGACCGGCCGAGCGGGCCTATCGGTACTCGACGAACGTCGGTGCGCAGGCGCACGCGGGTCGCTCGTTCGTGCTCTTCTTCGACGATGTGCACCTGTCGCAGGAGGCGGGGGAGCGTGCCAAGAAAGCGCTCGAGCAGTTTCTGAATGACGAAGCCGAAGCCGGCGATCTGGTCTCCCTCGTGGCGCCCGGCCGCGCGCTGCGCTGGCACGCTCGACTGCCCGGCGGCCGGGTTGAGCTCCTGAAGGTCCTCGGGGCGCTGGGCGGCAGCTATCTGCCGGAGATCAGCGCGGAGCGCGTCAGCGACTACGAAGCCTATCGGATCCACGTCATGCAGGACGAGCAGATGGGTGAGCGGGTCGCACGCCGCTTCAACAACTTCCGTGTCGCAGGCCGGGACCCGGTGAACCTCCAGAAGGACGAGGGACCCAGGCCGGAGAACAGGGGGAGTACTGCCGGTCTTCTCGAGCCGTTCGTTCAGAGTCGGGCCGGGGAAGCCTACGTGCGCGCCACGGCCAGGAATCGCGCGACCCTCGGCGCGCTCAAGGCGACGATCGAGTCGATGGAGGCCGTACGAGGCCGGAAGTCGGTGGTCGTGATGTCTCCAGGCTTCATCCTCGACCAGGAGCTCGCGCTGTTCAGGCAGGTGGAGGATGCCGCGCGTCGCGCGAACATCGCGATGTACTTCGTCGACGTCCGGGGCCTCGTCGCACAATCCGTGTTCAGCTCCGCGCAGTTCGGATCGCCGATCGACTCGCGCGATGTGGGCGCGGCGAATGCCGACCTCATGCTGGAGGCGGAAGGGGCCGTGTCGCTCGCCGAAACGAGCGGCGGATTTGCCGTGCAGAACAGCAACGACCTCCAGGCCGGTCTCCGCAGGATCGCCAGCGAGTCCCAGGTGTATTACCTGCTGGGCTACGTGCCGTCGAACGCGCGCGTCGACGGCAAGTTCCGCCGCATCAGCGTTCGCGTGGCTCGCCCCGATGTGCAGGTTCGTGCTCGAAAGGGCTATTACGCGGGGGGTGTTCCGCCGGAGCCGGGCCGGCATGCCGACCCCGTCAACGACGCGCTGGAGGTCGCGCTGGATTCGCCGTACGATCTCGCCGCGTTGCCCGTGCGGGCCGCTTCGTACGTGTTCGGGGCCACGAAGGCGGGCGACATCTCGGTTCTGATCGCCATGGAGGCGGACCTGCGATCATTCGATCTCAGATCGGCTGGCAGCATGGCGAGCGACCTGCTGGATCTGCGCGTGCTCGTCACGAATCCGGCGACGGGGGAGACAAAGCGGCACGAGCGTACGGTGGAGATGAGGCTGCCGGGCGGCGCCCCGGCGGGCGAAGCGTCGGCCTGGTATCCGATCTCGGAGGGCTTCGACCTGGCTCCGGGAAGCTACCAGGCGCGAGTGGCAGTGCGCGATCGGAACAGCGGGCGCGTAGGAACCGTGACGCACGACTTCGAGGTCCCCGCCAGGCGGGGGATGACGCTCTCGTCCCTCGTTGTGAGCGACACGATCGAGAAGGCGGCCGACGGTCCAGGGCCGCCGAAGGCGGTGCTGATGGTGCGGCGGCTGCTCAATGCCGGGGCGACGCTGTACCTATCAGTTCATGGTGTTCGACGCCGGACGAACGGCGGGCGGCGAAACACGGGTGAGCGCCGGGCATGTCGTCCGCCGCGCCGACGGTGGCGTGGTCAAGGAGTTGAAGCCGACGCCGCTCGTGCCGGGGCCGGCTGGCATCAGCCGCTTCGCCGGGATCTCGCTCGCCGGCCTTCCGGCGGGTGACTACAATCTCGTCGTGACGGTCATCGACGGGCTGCGAGGGGAAACGCAGACGGTTGACGAGGCATTTGCGATTGCCGAGCCGTAGCGCGTGAAGTTTTTCCAGGAAGCTTCCGGTGCGGCGGTTGCCACTGGTTCCGGGGTCGGGCTGATGCGGAGGGATGCAACGGCGGCAGGGCGCCTCCTGCTGGCGGGCTGGCTCATGGCGGATCCGGCTTTCGTGTGCGTGTCTGCAGCCGCTCCCGCGGCGGGCCGCTCGTGGCCCTTCCAGGCGAACGAAGCGGCGCAGGGCTCGTCGGACGCGCTGGCGTCGGACGCTGCGAAGGCCCGTGATGCCGGCCGTTTGGAGGAGGCGCTGGGGCTTTATCGGAGGGCGCTCGCCTCCCGCGCTGATTGGGACGAAGGACGCTGGTATGTCGCGACGCTCCTCTACGAGCTCGATCGATACGCGGAAGCCAGGGAGGCGTTCGCCGAGGTGCTCCGGCACCAGCCGACTCATGCCGGAGCACTCGGCCTCAGGGGTCTGTGCGAGTTCGAGCTGCGGAACCACGAGCGGGCCCTCCGGGATCTGCTCGAAGCCGGCAAATTGGGCGTCACGCGATCGGCGGGTATCTCGACGGTCGTGCGCTATCACACGGCCATCCTGCTGACGCGCTTCGGCGAGTTCGAGGTCGCCAATCAGATGCTGGCCGAGCTCGCCTCCCAGGCTCCCGAGACGCCCCAGGTGATCGAGGCGCTCGGCATCAACCTCCTGCGAATGCCGGTGCTGCCGGGCGAGATGCCGCCCGACGCCCGCGAGCGCGTGGCGCTTGCGGGTCGCGCCGGCCATGCCATTGCAGCACGCCGTATGGACGCCGCCCGGATCGCTCTCGACGAGCTCATCACCCGGTACCCGGGCACGCCGCACGCGCATTACGCTCGCGGCGTGTTCCACCTGACCGAACATGCCGACCGAGCGCTCGAGGACTTTCGCCGGGAGCTCGAGGTGTCTCCGTCGCATGTGCCGGCCCGGCTGCAGATCGCCTTCGAGCTCGTGAAACGCGGCGAGCCGGCGCGCGCGCTGGCGTCCGCGGAGGAAGCCGCGAGGTTGGCACCCGACCATTTCGCGACGCGTCTGGCGCTCGGGCAGGTGCTGCTCGAGATGAACCACGTCGACGAAGCGATTCCCGAGCTGGAGCGGGCGGTGGCGCTTGCGGCGGAGAGTCCGCAGACCCACTTCATGCTCGCCAAGGCGTACGCGCGCGCCGGCCGAACGGTGGACGCCGAGCGCGAACGGTCGGAGTTCACGCGGCTCGATCAACTGGTTCGCGCGATGCGCAACGGGTTGCCCGCCGTGGGCGGCATTCCGAGCGCCGGGCCGGGGCGTCGCTAGGTGTCCCGCCCTGTTCTCGATCGTCGCGCCTTTCTGCGGCTCGCCGCGGCGGCGCCGGCCGGGCTCCTCAGCCCCCCGGGCCGGCGAACGCCTGCGCGCACCGCTTCGCCGGCGTTCGTCGAGCTGACGCCAGGCGAGACCGGCATCCGCTGGGTTCACCAGAATGCGATGTCGGACGGGCGTTATCTGCCCGAGACCTGCGGATCCGGATGTGCGTTCATCGATTTCGACAACGACGGCTGGATGGACATCTACCTGGTGAACTCGGGGCCGGCCGACTTCTACTCGCCCAAGACGCCACTGCGGAACGCCCTCTACAGGAACAATCGCGACGGCACGTTCACCGACGTCACCGAGAACGCCGGTGTACCGGGCGGCACCTTCGGCATGGGCGCGGCAGTCGGCGATTACGACAACGACGGGCATCCCGATTTGTTCGTGACGGCCTACGGCAAGTGCACCCTCTACCACAACAACGGGAACGGGACGTTCAGCGACGTCACCCGGCAGGCCGGACTCGAGGCGCCTGGCTGGACGACGAGCGCCGTGTGGTTCGACTACGACAACGACGGCCGGCTCGACTTGTTTCTGTGCAGCTTCGTCGACTTCTCGCTGAAGACCAACGTCCTGTGCGGCGACAACAAGCTGGGGCGGCGCTACTACTGCATTCCGCGCCTCTTCAAACCGACGCCCAGCCTGCTGTTCCACAACAACGGCGACGGCACTTTCACCGAAGCCGGCCGGGGAACGGATATCCAGCGCGCGCTCGGAAAGGCGCTCGGCGTGGTCAGCACCGACATCAACAACGACGGCCTGATGGACCTGTTCGTGGCGAACGATACGGTCCAGAACTTCCTGTTCGTCAACCGCGGCAAGGGCAAGTGGGAGGAAATCGGGCTGCAATCGGAGGTCGCATTCAGCGCCAACGGACAGCCGCGATCCGGCATGGGCGTCGACGCGGCGGACTTCGATCAGAACGGGTTCGAGGACCTCTTCGTGGCGAACGTGGATCAGGAGATGTTCTCGCTGTACCAGAACAACGGCCGCGAGTGGTTCGCCGATGTGGCGCACGCGAACACCGTCGCACAGGCGACCCGGCTGCTGTCTGGCTGGGGGCTGAAGTTCTTCGACTACGACAACGACAGCCACCTCGACCTGTTCCTTGCGAACGGCCACCCGGACGACATGATCGACCACTACTCGACGCAGGTCACCTACAAAGAGCCGCTGCTGGTGTTTCAGAATCAGGGCGGCCGGCTGAAGAACGTCAGTGCCGACGCCGGCCCGGTGTTCGCCAGGAAATTCCCGGCACGCGGGCTCGCGGTGGGGGACCTCAACAACGACGGGCGGCTCGACGTCCTCGTCATGAACAACGGCGAGGCGCCACTCCTGCTCGGGAACGCGAGCGGCGCCGGTCATCACTGGCTCGGCCTGTCGCTCCAGGGCACCGGCTGCAACCGTGACGCGATTGGGGCGCGCCTGACGTGGTCGTTCGGCGGTCAGACCCGCCGTCGTTTGAAGACGTCGGGCGGGAGCTATCTGTCCTCGCACGATCCGCGCGAGGTCCTCGGCATCGGCGCGGCGCCGAAGATCGACTGGCTGGAAATCGCGTGGCCGCAGCCGAGCGGTCGCGTGGAGCGCCTGACTCAGCTCCCGGTGGACCGCTACGTCCGAGTCATCGAGGGTCGTGGCCGGATCGAGTAAGCCCCTCGGATTGGCGATCGGGCATCCGCCAGCCGTTGCACTAGCGTCCGGGCCGGTTCAGGATGGCTGCCGACCGCTGTCGCAGGGCCGCGTAAGGATCGTCGCTGGCGATTTTCTCGAGCGCTGGTTGCAGCGCCGCGCCGGCGTCGGGGTGCATGGAATCCAGTGCAATCCTGCGCACCTCTCCATCGGAGTCCGACAACAGGACGCGCAGAACCGCCACGGCGGCGGCCGCTGGAAGATGCGCGACCGCAGCCGCCGCCGCAACCCGCACAGCCGCATGCGGGCTGCTGGCGGCGTTGACCAGCACGTCGGCCGAACGCGCCTCAGCGATCAGTCCCGCGAGATAGGCGGCCTTGGATGCGAGCATTGCGTCGCCCCCTCGAACCAGCGCGTCGAGGTGCGGCAGCGCGTCGGGGCCGAGCCTGGCCGCCTGATTGTAGTCGGGCTCGTCGGAGTCGAGATACGCGCGCACCTGCTGCATCGTTACCGGCATGTTCACTCCAGCGGGCTCTGCGTTACGTCTCTTCGCTGCGCGTCAGCTCGCTGCCTTGCATCGTGTCAACCTCACCTTGCGCCAGCTTGGGGGTGCCCGCGATATTGCCGGTGCCGCAGCCGGTCATCAGACGGGTGAAGTCGGGCGTGCCGCAGCACTCAGGCATCGTAGCAGGGCAATTCTTGTGCTCGCCTTGAATGTGGCTCAGACCAAGGACATGTCCCAGCTCGTGCGCCAACGTCCATTGACTCGCACCTTGCGTAACGATGGCGCCGGGTCGACCGGAAGGGAAGGCGGCGCAGCCATTGAGAGGCCGGATTGTCGCTTGTACGAAGTACACGACGAGATCGTTCGGCCCCGCATCGTTCCGATTGCCGAACAGGAGGTTCTGGTCAGCGGTAGGGGTCTGGCCGTGGATGCAGTCCCCGACATTGAAATTCACCTGCGGCGGAGCGCCCGGACTGGGGATGACGGTCAGGGTCTCTTCCGGTCCGATGTCCACCCGGATGTCTGCCGTGTCATACACGGTCTTCAAATTGGCCAGCATCGTGGCAAGCGGCACAGTGGGTGTGACAAGGATCTTGTTCAGGATGCGAATCCGATATCCATATGGGCGTCCGGAGGTGGTGTAGATGCCACCCAGGGGGTCCGCCAGGAAGACCCCCACGCGGTTTGTTCCAGTGACAAGTGCCGCAACTGGCGCACCGGGCGTGCTGCTGCCCTCCGACACAGTCGTCCAGGGCGCCCAACCGGTCGCCGCGCTGCCAGACGTCGTGTAGATGCCGCCACCGGGATCGGCGAGAAACAGCGCGACGGTGTTCGGTCCGGTCAACACCGCCGTGATCGGTGCACCAGGCGTGCTGCTGCCTTGCGACACGCTGTTCCACGGCGTCCAGCCGGTGGCAGCGTTGCCGGAGGTCGTGTAGACGGCGCCACTGGGATCTGCCAGGAACAGCGCGACGGTGTTCGGTCCCGTGACGACGGCGCTGACCGGTGCGCCGGGCGTGCTGCGACCCTCCAGCACGCTCGTCCAGGGTGCCCAGCCGGTCGCCGCGTTACCGGACGTGGTGTAGACGCCGCCTCCGGGATCGGCGACAAAGAGCGCAACGGTCTTCGGTCCGGTCACCACCGCCGTGATCGGTGCTCCTGGCGTGCTGCTGCCCTCCGACACGCTGCTCCACGGCGCCCAGCCCGTTGCAGCATTGCCGGACGTCGTGTAGATGCCGCCGCCGGGATCGGCCAGGAACAGCGCGACGGTGTTCGGTCCCGTGACGACGGCGCTGACGCGTGCGCCGGGCGTGCTGCTGCCCTCTGACACGCTCGTCCAGGGCGCCCAGCCGGTCGCCGCGCTGCCGGACGTCGTGTAGATGCCGCCAGCGGGATCGGCGAGAAAGAGCGCGACGGTGTTCGGCCCGGTGACCACCGCCGTGATCGGTGCGCCTGGCCTGCTGCTGCCTTCCGACACGCTGCTCCATGGCGCCCAGCCGGTTGCAGCGTTGCCGGACGTCGTGTAGATGCCGCCAGCGGGATCGGCGAGAAAGAGCGCGACGGTGTCCGGTCCCGTGACGACGGCGCTGACCGGTGCGCCGGGCGTGCTGCTGCCTTCCGACACGCTCGACCAGGCGTTCCATTTCAACGGCCACCGATTCAATTCAGGCTCCTACCCTGCAAGAGGGCGTCGAGTGAGGGTGTCCGAGCACAGGTGCAGCACTTGCCATGGTTCGCGCCCCCGGGCGTCCCCTGGGAGGGCCGGAGTATAGCACCGTGGAGGAGGTGGAGTTGTTGCTCCAGACAGTTGCGCCGAACGCAAGGTGCCGTGACAACCCGGGTTGCAAGGGCGGCCGCCCGGAAGAGCCGAAATACAATGCAGGATCGCCGTTTCAACACGCTCGCTTTAAGATAGCTCCTCGATGAGAATCGAACATCTCCTGGCCATTCTCGCCGCCTGTGCGACGCTCGCGCTCGATCCGGCGCAAGACAACCGTCGTGGGGCAGTCCCCGCGGCCTGCTCGCCGATTACCTCAGCGAACCTCGACGATTGTGTTCGTCTCAATCAGATCCAGGTGCTGGGGACGCACAACAGCTATCACGTCGCTCCCATGCCGGCGATGCGTGAGTGGCTCGGCGCCAGGGGGCGGGATCTGGATTACACGCACAAGCCGCTGGCCGTGCAATTGACGGAGCTTGGCGTTCGTCAGTTCGAGCTCGACGTATTTGCCGATCCGACGGGCGGCCGGTTTGCACAGCCGGCGGCGCCTCGCATCGTCAAGGGTCTCGAACCGGCTGGCCCCGAGATGCGCTCGCCGGGGTTCAAGGTGCGGCACATGCCGGACATCGACTACGGTACGACATGTCCGACGCTCGTCGCGTGCCTCGGCGCGATCCGCGACTGGTCGCGGGCGAATCCGTGGCACGTCCCCATCCTGATCATGATCGAGGTCAAGGATGCGGCCATCGCCGATCCGGACAGCCACGGATACGTGAAGCCGATTCCCGTCGATGCTGCCGCGCTGCAGGCGCTCGACAAGGAGATCCGGTCGGTCTTCGACGATAACCATCTCGTGACGCCCGACCGCGTCCGCGGCAGGCACGCGACCCTCTCAGCGGCGCTTCAAACCGACGGCTGGCCGCTCCTGCGAGCGGTCAGGGGCAAGGTGTTGTTCGCACTCGACAACACCGACGACCACCGGACTGACTACCTGCGTGGCAACTCTACGCTCGAAGGGCGCGTGCTCTTCGTGAGCTCGCCGCCGGGAGAGCCCTCGGCCGCATTCGTCAAGATGAACGAAGTGCTCGGTGACGACGAAGCGCGCATTCGTCAGACAGTCGACAGTGGCTATCTCGTCAGGACACGCGCCGATCTTCCCACCGAGGAGGCAAGAACCGGGAACACGACCCGTCGCGACGGGGCGTTCCGTTCAGGAGCGCAGTTCGTGAGCACGGACTATCCGGAGCCGAGTCCCTTCGGGTCCGGCTACCGCGCACGACTGCCCGGGGCGGAGCAGCTGCCGGCACGCTGCAACCCGGTCACGGCGCCGCCGGGCTGCCGGAACGAGTGGCTCGAGCCCCGCGGACGCAAGCCGTGAGCCGCGTGTTCTCCAAGGACCGCCCGCGGCGTCCCGGCGAACGCTTCGCGTCGCGCGATCACATCGATGAGGGTTGGCCGGAAGGAGGGACGTGATGTCGATTCTGGTAGCTGGCGCGACGGGCTTTGTCGGCGGAGTCGTCGTGCAGAAGCTGCGACAGCAGGGGCTGGTCGTCGCTGCGCTCGTTCGCGGCGGACAGGCCCACCCGAAGGCCGGGAAGATTCGCAGCGTTGGAGCCGAAATCGTGGAAGGGGACCTGACCGACCCGGACACGTGCGTTCGCGCTGCTCGAGACAGGGACGTGGTGATTTCCACGGCCACCTCGATGCCCACCGGGGCCAACGACGGATTGCGACGGGTGGACCACGAGGGAAACCTGGCGCTCATCGACGCCGCGGCCCGACAGGGTGTGAAGCGCTTCGTCTACGTGTCCTATTCGGGCAACATTCGCGAGGACTCGCCGCTCGAGACCGCCAAACGTGCGTGTGAGGATCGACTGCTGGCCAGCCCGATGACAGCGGTCATCCTGCGGCCCTGGTACTTCATGGAGGTGTGGCTCAGCCAGGCACTGGGGTTCGATCCGATCGGTGGTTCTGCCCGCATCTATGGCTCGGGCAAGGCGCAGGTGAGCTACGTCTCCGGCAACAACGTGGCGGATTTCGCGGTGGCGGCCGCACTGCGGAACTACACCGAGAAGAACACCATCCTGGAGATCGGCGGTCCCGAACCCTTGTCGCAGCTCGACGCGGTGCGCGTGTTCGAGGCGACGTTGGGGAAGGCTGTCACGGTGCAGCACGTGCCGGCCGGCACCATCGAGGCGCAGCGACAGGCTGTCGATCCGGTTCAGAGATCGTTCGCGGCGTTGATGACGACGTACATCAACGGAGATGTGATCACCGGCGCGACTGAGCTCGCGCAGGCCTACGGAATTCCGCTCCAATCCGTGTCCACATATGCGTCGCAGGTTCACAGCGGAGCGACGCAGGGGCACTGACGGGTTGCGTCGCAACAGGAAATGCCAGCCAGGCGCTGGAGAATCAGCCGCCCTGATCGTGCCGTGCCAACGCCCGGCGGTAGAACGGCCGCGAGGCGGCCACACCACGCGCCCGTTCCACACGCCCTGCGTGTGCGTGGAGCGAATGGTCCCGTCACGCCATCAGCTTGGGCACGATCGTGCCCTTGACGTCGGTCAGGCGGAAATCACGCCCCTGGAATCGGTAGGTCAGCTTCTCGTGATCGATCCCCAGCAGGCGCAGCGCCGTGGCATGAAGGTCGTGCACGTCGACGGATCCTCGACGACGTTGTAGCCCAGGTCGTCGGTGCGGCCGATGGTCTGGCCGGGCTTGATGCCGCCGCCGGCGAGCCACATCGTGAACGCGCGCGGATGATGATCGCGGCCCAGGAACTTCGAACCGTTGCGGGCTTCGTTCATCGGCGTCCGTCCGAACTCCCCGCCCCAGACGACCAGCGTCTCGTCGAGCAGGCCGCGCTGCTTGAGATCGGTCAGCAGCGCGGAGACCGCGCGGTCGGTCTCGCGGCACAGGTGCGGCAGCTTCTCGACGATGTCCTCGCCGAAGCTGGCGCCGTGCGTGTCCCAGCCGCGGTGATAGAGCTGGACGAACCGGACGCCGCGTTCGACGAGCCGGCGTGCGAGCAGGCAGTTGTTGGCGAACGATGCCTTGCCGGGCTCGGTGCCATAGAGCTCGTGAATCGCCGGCGGCTCGTTCGAGACGTCGGTCAGCTCCGGGACGCTGGTCTGCATGCGATAGGCCAGCTCGTAGGCGGCGATCCGCGTCTCGGTCTCGGGATCGCCGATGTCGAGGTGGAGCCTGTTGAGATCGTTGATGGCGCGAATCGAGCGGTGCCGGACCCCGGCATCGACGCCGTCTGGATTCGAGACGAACAGCACCGGCTCGCCGCCCGACCGGAACTCGACACCCTGGTGCAGCGTCGGCAGGAAGCCGCTGCCCCAGCAGGATTTGCCGCCGTCGGGATTGTTCTCGCCCGACAGCAGGACGACGAACGCGGGCAGGTTCGAGCTCTCGCTGCCGAGGCCGTAACTGAGCCAGGAGCCGAAGCTCGGTCGGCCGATCACCTGATGGCCGGTGTTCATGAAGATCTGCGCCGGCGCATGATTGAACTGGGTCGTGCGCATCGAACGGACGATGGTGATGTCATCGACGACCTTCGACAGGTACGGCAGCAGCTCCGAGACCTCGGCGCCCGACTGGCCGTGCTTCGCAAACCGGAACGGCGACGCCAGCAGCTTCGGCGTGCCCTTGATGAACGCGAAGCGCTCGCCCTTGATCAGCTCTTCGGGGATGTCCTGGCCGTCGTGCTTCGTCAGCGCCGGCTTCGGATCGAAGAGATCGAGCTGCGACGGTGCGCCGGCCATGAACAGGTAGATGACCCGCTTGGCCCGGGCGGGAAAGTCCAGGGCACGTCCTGCCCCGATCGCGGCCGCCGCCTGCGAAGGCGCGGCGAGGACCGCCGAGTCGACGAGCGAGGCGAGCGCCAGGCCGCCGATGCCGAACGACGCCTGCTCGAAGAAGTGGCGGCGGGTGATCGACCGGAGCGACGCTGTCGCGCTGGTTCCGGGTTCGGCGTCCGATTGGCGGTAACGCATGTGTTTCGTTTCCTCCTCGAGCGTTACTGCTTGGTCACGGTCTCGTCGAGATTGAGGAGCACGTTGGCGACGATGGTCCATGCGGCGGCGTCCGGAGCTGCCGCACCATCCGAGGCCGGCCCGGCAACGTCGGCCGCCTCGTCCGGGCGCGACTCGTAGTGGGTGCGCTCCGCTTTCGGTACAGCGCCACCAGGCGATCGACTTCGGCGGGAGCCGGCTCGCGCGACAGCACCAGCATGATGCCGAACGCGGCGCGTGCGGGCGCGCTGTCGCCGGCCTCCGGCTCGGCCATCATTCGCGCCGCCAGCGCCCGGGCCGCCTCGAACGACGCCGGGTCGTTCAGCAGCGTCAGCGCCTGGAGCGGCGTGTTCGTGCGCACGCGCCGGGCGGTGCAGTACTCGCGGCTGCGTGGCGTCGAACGTCATGAAGCTCGGATAGGGAGACGTCCGGCGCAAGAACGTGTAGAGGCTGCGGCGATAGCGATCCTCGCCCTCGCTCGTCGTCCAGTTGTCGGTGTTGTAAGGCATGTTCCAGATGCCCGGCGGCTGGGCGGGAACACGCTGGGGCCGTGCATCTTCGGGCTGAGCAGGCCGCTGATCGCGAGCGTGCACGTCGCGGATTGTCTCGGCCTCGAGGCGGAACCGCGGGCCGCGCGCCAGCAGCCGGTTGGAGGGATCGCGCTCGAGCAGCGGCGCGCGGCGGCCGAGGACTGGCGGTAGGTCGGCAGACTCGACGATCGGAGCGGATGATCGCCTTCTGGCTCCAACCCTTCGCCGACCAGCTCGGTGGCGAGCCAGTCGAGCAGCGCGGGGTGCGACGGCGCCGCGCCCTGGGTGCCGAAGTCCTCGCTGGTCTCGACGATGCCGCGGCCGAACAGCTGCTCCCAGAGTCGATTGACGGCGACGCGGGCGACGAGCGGGTTGTTCGCGTCGACCAGCCAGCGGGCCAGCCCGAGCCGGTTGACGGGCAGATCGTCGCGCATCGGGTGCAGCGCCGTGGGCGTGCCGGCGTAGACGCGCGCGCCCCTGGCGGTGAAGCTGCCGCGTTCGCGCAGCTCGTACGACGGCCGCTCGAACGACACCCTTTCGCCCATGATCAAGCGTCGAGGGAATCTGGAGATCGACGAGCTGCTTTGCGCGCGGCCTTGATCGCCTCGCGCGTTGGAGCGAGGAGCGGCGTGCTCGAGAGGAAGAACGCCGTCAGATCGTCGGCGTCCGCCTTGCGACGATCGGCAGCCGCGAGGCTGCCAGCACCGGGCGCAGCCGCGCCGGCAGGTCGGCGCCGATCAACGGGTCGGCGGCGGTGGTGAGCGCCAGTCGGAAACGTCCGAGGCCCTGGCCGATCGTGCCGTCGAGATGCTCGATGCGGACCGTGAGCCGTGTGCCCGCCGCGAAGCCGAACGGCGTGTCCGGCGACGAGCACCGCCTGGCGGGCGGCGCGCGTCGTGTCGCGAATCGCGGTGATCGTCCAGGCCCCGCTCTTCCGCGTGTGGACGGCTCCTCCGACCGAGCAGGTCCTCCGGCTTGAACGCCACCGCGAAGTCGTCGACCTTCATGGTCTCGAAGCTTAGGCTGAGGGCCGATGACCCGCGATGGCGCCGCTTCGCGGCCGCGGTGCGCCGGGCCGAGCGGCGGATCGGCGGCGGATCCGACCTGGAGCGCCGGTGATGCGGAAGTGGCCGTAGGGGTCGCGGCCGGGGCCGCCTTTCGGCAGGCGACTGGTCGAGCAGCGCTTCGAGGCGCACGGCCGGTGATGTCCGCGCAGCGGGTGTCGCGGCGGTGACCGTGTAGGTGGTGAGCGCGGGATTCGGGCCCGACGCCAGCACCGAGCCGTCGGCTTGCGGCGTCAGCGTGACGCCGTTCGGTGGCCGCGACGCGGTCGGGCACCAGCGGCGTCCAGGCGCGCTCGGCGCGCTGCGGACCGCAGATTCCCAGGCGGCCTGCGCCGCGCGCAGCGCGGGTGTCGCGGTCTTCAGTTCGCTGATCGAGCGCGATCGATCTCGGTCTGCAGCTCCTTGCGCGCGCCGCTCCTGATCGGGCGAGGCCAGATCGAGCCTGCGCTCGAAGTAGCGCGTGCCGTCGCCGAACGTGCGGCTCTCGAAGTCGGATTGGCGAAGAACGCGAGGAAGCGGTAGTAGTCCTTCTGGCTGAACGGGTCGTACTTGTGGTTGTGGCACTGCGCGCAGCCGAGCGTGATACCCAGCCAGACGGTCGCGGTCGTGTTGATGCGATCGACGAGCACCTCGTAGAACGACTCCTCGGGATCGACGCCGCCTTCCTCGTTGGTCATCGCGTTGCGATGGAAGCCGGTGGCGATTTTCTGATCGGGCGTGGCGTTCGGCAGCATGTCGCCGGCGATCTGCTCGATCGTGAACTGGTCGAACGGCATGTCGCGGTTGAGCGCGTCGATCACCCAGTCGCGGTATTGCCAGATCGACGCGGCGGTTGTCCTTCTCGTGGCCGTTGGTGTCGGCGTAGCGCGCGAGATCCAGCCACGGGCGCGCCCAGCGCTCGCCATAGTGCGGCGAGGCGAGCAGGCGATCGACGACCCGCTCGTATGCGCCGGCTGACGGATCGGCCAGGAACGCCTCGAGCTCCGCCGGCGTAGGCGGCAGCCCGGTGAGGTCGAGCGTGACGCGGCGCAGGATCGTGGGCTTGTCGGCTTCGGCCGAAGGCGGCAGCTGTTCGCTGTTCGAGCTGCGCGAGGACGAAGCGATCGATCGGGTTCCGCGCCCAGGCCAGGTTGGTCACGGACGGCAGATCCGGACGCTTCGGCTTGATATAGGCCCAGTGTTCTTCGACGTCCGCTTCGGCGTTGGCCGCCGTGCTGTCCGTGGCCGGCAGTGTCGCGCCCTGATCGATCCAGGCCTTGAGCAGGGCGATGGTCGCCGGCGGGAGCGGATCGCGATCGAGCGGCATCTGATCGTCGCCGACCAGGCCCATGACGCGCTGCAGCAGCAGGCTCTGGTCGCCGTGCCCGGCCTCGATCACCGAGCCGGAGACGCCGCCCCTGCGGATGAACCCGCCGGCATGGAGGCGCAGGCGGCCGCGCGCCTTGCGCGGCCCGTGACATTCGTAGCAGTGCTTCTCGAAGATCGGCGCGATGTCGCGGGTGAAGTCAACGGCCGCGGGGACCGCTGTCGCTTGCGGGGGTGGCGCTTGCGCACGGAGCGCGCCGGCAAAAAGGAGGGCGCCGCTCAGCAGCAACCAGGCCGACGGGCGTCCGCCGGACGGACCCTCAGGCCGACGAACGGCCCCGGTCGTCAACTCGGGCAGGGTAGGCATGGGCGGATCGCCATGGTACCGCGAATCGGCACCGCCCGGAAGTACGGGCTTCGCGCCGGGGTCCTCGATGCCGCCGGAGCGTCGCGGACGAGCTTCCCCTTTGCGATCGCGACGCCCGGATTCGCACGACAGGTCGCGTCACCGGACCGCCCTGTTCGTTCTGCGTCCCCCGTGCGTTTAGTAGTCGCAGGACGTGGTGGCCGGCGTCAGCGGTTTCATCGATGGGCTCGCTGCAGCCGGCGCCCGCCCGGAACGCGGATGTGGAAGTGTCCCTCAGCGCGCACACCAGGTAGCCGCCGGCACGCCCCTCCCGAGCAGAACCTTCAACAGGATAGGAGCAGAACATGGACGACAACGATCCCGGGCAGGCGATGCTCGGCCCTACATCGGCGGACGCCTCCGGCCGGGATTTCACAGATGCGAGGGGGCGGCGCTGGATCGCCGTGGGAAAGGTTGTTGCCAGGGACCTGGACATTGCAGAGACCGAGAAGGAACGGCGCAACGCCGACGACTATGCCTCGCGCGAGCCTGAACCCCAGAGCTTGTCAAGGGCAGCCCTGGCCGAGAAGCTGCGCCCCAGGCGACTGGTAGGCGGCTACGAGGTACCGGCTCGATCAACCGGATTACGAAGTGGCGGACAGGATTCTCGCCATGAAGGAGGCTCCGAGTACCACAGGCTCGCCGGGCAGCGAGAGCTCCGGCCAGAAGTTCAGGTTCATCATCGGGCCCGACAACCGGCAGCGGCTGGCGAATCCTCGCTTCTTCCCGGGAAGCGCCAACGCCCACCTGGCCCCACAGAACTGCACCGCCACGATGATCGGACCGAGCACCGCGCTGTGCGCCGCTCACTGCTTCTTCCAGAACGGTTGGATCAACTCGCGGAGCATTACGTTCGGCGCAGACACAGCGGCACCGACCGCTCCGTTCGGGAGCTTTCTCGCCGACAGCCTCACGATGCCGGGAGCGTGGAATGCCACCGAGTGGGACTGGGACTTCGCCGTTCTCGAGTTCAGCCCGAGCCGACCCGACCTGGGACGCCAGACGGGCTGGTTCGGAACCGCTCAGAACTTCAACGGCGGGAAGACAATGGTCGGGTACCCGACCGACAAGCCGATTCCGTCCCCGTGGATCAAGGGGGGAACCTTCACAGGCGCTGTTGGCAGCCGGTATCAGCACAACCTCGACATCATTCCGGGCGACAGCGGTGCCGGCACCTACGACAACGCCGACAATCGCTGCA
The DNA here is from genome assembly GCA_963787175.1 of uncultured Acidobacteriota bacterium. Lineage (GTDB taxonomy): Bacteria > Acidobacteriota > Vicinamibacteria > Vicinamibacterales > 2-12-FULL-66-21 > CAVSUB01. The sequence continues at coordinate 709,537 of CAWBCA010000020.1, read as the reverse complement.
ACGGGATCCAGTCGACGCAATGGACTTCGAACAATCCACCGCGGGTGTGGAACGAAGTCAGACGATGGGATCCGACCACCCACAATTTCTTCGCCGCTTACGGCAAGTGGCCCCGCGGATAGCACTCTGTAGCACCAGTTCAGCTGTCGCACCGGGACCGGCTCCATGATCGTCGGGGTCGGCCGGTGCGAACGAGAAGATCGGTCGCCCGTGGCAGCCAGGTGACCGTGAAGCGCAGGGCTGCAACCAGTGCAGCCGTCATGAATCCCGCGCCCGCACAAGGAGGGTGGTATGGCTCGAACGTTTGCTGCGACAATCATCACAGAGGTCGAGTTCGTCGGAAGCGATTCGTCCGATCAATTCGACCAGAACTTTCTGAAGCATCTCACGGAGGAGCTGGCGAAAGCAGCCGGCCGCATCTCGCTCCGGGCGGTCAAGGACGTGCGCGTAACGCTCTGCACCGGCGGAGTCATGCGTTCTACGTGAGGAACCGGAACATCAATCGGCTGGTTTCTGCTCGGTCGCTCCGGTGGCTGCCGAGCAGCCCCGTTCAGTCGCGCCTCTGAGCCTCTTCAGCGACTGAACATCGACCAGACCATCCGCGGCGCGAAGGGCGCGTCGAACGACGTGCCGTTCACGGCGTCGATCGTCGTGATGTTCGCCACCATCCCGCCGGGCGTCCCGTGAAAGGCAATCTGCGCCGAACCGGAGGTGTTTGCGCGCGGACGTCGGACGGCGTGACGCCACAGAGTATCGCGCACGCCGCCATGCACAACAGCGGGGGACGGCGAGCGGTCATGTCTGAGGCCTCCTGAGGATCCGCTCCTGCAGCGGAAGTGTGTCCGGCACCGACCCGCGAGAGGTTGCACCCTGCGACACATCCGGCCAAGCCGCTGCTGCGACTCCGGGCGGGCGTCGCCCTGCGCGTGCGCGTGACGATCCTCGACGGGATGCGCACCCTCAGCCGGCTGTTCGAGTCTTTCGGTCGTTCGTTCCGCTCGCCGACTCCGCCGGTATAATGAGGTCTTCCTGACTCCGGATCTCCAGGATCTCCAGACTCATGGGCTTCGCCGGTTTTCATCCCGTCGTCCGTCAGTGGTTCACGAGCGTCAGGTCGGCGAGCCGACCCCGGCGCAGCTGCGCGGCTGGGACTCGATCGCCGCCGGCCGGCACACGCTGATCGCCGCGCCGACCGGCTCCGGCAAGACGCTGGCGGCGTTCCTCACCGCCATCAACGCGCTGCTCGAGGAGAGCCGCACGGCGCCGCTGCCGGACGAGGTCCGCGATCGTCTACGTGTCGCCCCTCAAGGCGCTCAGCGCGGACATCCACAAGAACCTCGCGGAGCCGCGCGCGGGCATCCAGCGCCTGGCCGAAGACGGCCGGGCTTGCCGGCCCCGCGGATCACCGCCGCCGTGCGAACCGGCGACACGACGCAGGCGGAGCGGGCCGCGATGCTGCGGACGCCGCCGCACATCCTGGTGACGACGCCGGAATCGCTGTATCTGCTGCTCACGTCGGACCGCAGCCGGCAGATGCTGCGCACGGTCGCGCACGGTGATCGTCGACGAGATCCACGCGGTCATCGGCTCGCGCCGCGGCGCGCACCTCGCGCTGACCCTCGAGCGGCTGGCGGCCGTCGCCGAGCAGCCGCTCCAGCGCATCGGCCTGTCGGCGACGCAGACGCCGATCGAGGAGGTGGCCCGATTCCTGACCGCCGGCGACGCGCGCCGGCTGCACCATCGTGGACGTCGGCCACCGGCGTCAGCATGGACCTCGGCGTCGAGATGCCGGGCTCCCCGCTCGACGCCGTGATGTCCCACGAGGTCTGGGAGGAGGACTACGACCGCCTGACGGCGCTCGTCACGGGCCATCGGACGACGCTGATCTTCGTGAACACGCGGCGCATGGCGGAGCGGCTCGCGCGGCACCTGAGCGATCGGCTCGGCGAGGATGCGGTGACGGCGCATCACGGCAGCCTGTCGAAGGAGAAGCGGCTCGACGCCGAGACCCGGCTGAAATCCGGACGGCTGCAAGGCGCTGGTCGCCACCGCCTCGCTCGAGCTCGGCATCGACATCGGCCACGTCGACCTGGTGTGCCAGATCGGCTCGCCGCACCGGATCGCCACGCTGCTGCAGCGCGTCGGCCGCTCGGGCCACACGATCGCCGGCACGCCGAAGGGCCGCGTGTTCCCGGTGTCGCGCGACGACCTGGTGGAATGCGCGGCGCTGCTGCGCTCGATCCGCTCCGGCCAGCTCGACGCCATCGTGTCGCACGACGCGCCGCTCGACGTGCTGGCGCAGCAGATCGTCGCCGAGTCCGCGTGCCGCGACTATGCGGAAGACGACCTCTTCGCGCTGGTGACGCGCGCCTGGCCGTATCGCGCGCTCGCAGCGCGCGTCGTTCGACAGCGTGCTGCAGATGACGGCCGACGGCTTCGCCACGCGGCGCGGCCGCCGCGCGGCCCTGGTGCACCGCGACGAGGTCAACGCCACCGTTCGCGGACGCCGTGGCGCGCGGCTCCTCGCCCAGACGTCCGGCGGCGCCATCCCCGAGATCGCCGACTATCGCGTCGTCCTCGATCCGGACGACACGTTCATCGGCACGCTCAACGAGGACTTCGCGATCGAGAGCAACGCCGGCGACATCTTTCAGCTCGGCAACGCGTCGTGGCTGATCCTGCAGGTCGCGGGAGGCAACGTCCGGGTCGCCGATGCGAAGGGCGCGCCTCCGACCATCCCGTTCTGGCTGGGCGAGGCGCCGGCACGCAGCGACGAGCTGTCGCGTGCGGTCAGCGACCTGCGGGCCGAGGTCGATCGCCGGCTCGAGCGATCCGGCGTCCGGCCGGCGGCGCTATCGACTGGATGATGGCCGAAACCGGCCTCGAGCGGGATGCCGCCGACCAGGCCGTGTCTGTACCTCGCGGATGGCCGCCGCGCGCTCGGCGTCATCCCGTCGCAGGACACGCTCGTGCTCGAGCGGTTCTTCGACGAGTCCGGCGGCATGCAGCTGGTGCTGCATGCGCCGTTCGGCAGCCGCATCAACAAGGCCTGGGGGCTGGCGCTGCGCAAGCGCTTCTGCCGGCAGTTCAACTTCGAGCTGCAGGCGGCGGCCACCGAAGACGCGCTGATGCTGTCGCTCGGGCCGCAGCACTCGTTTCCGCTGGCGGACGTGTTCCGTTATCTGCACCCCGAGACCACGAGCGACGTGCTGGTGCAGGCGTTCCTCGACGCGCCGGTGTTCAAGACCCGGTGGCGATGGAACACGACCATCTCGCTGGCGGTGCCGCGCGCCCGCGGCGGGCGCAAGGTGGCGCCGCAGATCCAGCGGATGCTGGCCGACGACCTGATGGCGGCGGTGTTCCCCGACGCGGCCGCCTGCCTCGAGAACATCCCCGGCGATCGGCAGATCCCCGATCATCCGCTGGTCTCGCAGACCGTGCGCGATTGCCTCGAGGAGGCGATGGACTTCGATGGGCTTCGCGCCGTGCTCGGCCGGATCCACCGCGGCGAGCTGCGGCTCGTTGCGCGCGACACGCCGGAGCCGTCGCTCTTCGCCCACGAGATCCTCAACGCCAAGCCGTACGCCTTCCTTGACGACGCCCCGCTCGAGGAGCGTCGGAGCCACGCCGTGCAGTCGAGGCGGGCCACCGATCCCGGCGTCGGCCGGCGATCTTGGCGCGCTCGACGCGGAGGCCATTGCGCGGGTGCGCGAGGAGGAGCGTCCGGATCCCCGCGACGCCGACGAACTGCACGACGCGCTGCTCACCGCGGGGTTCCTGACGCCGCGAGCGAGCTGGACGGGCGTACAGCCCGGAGCTGCTCGCGCGGGCTGGCCGCGGCGCGGCGCGCGGGCAGCGCCGTCCGTTCGCAGCGATCGGCCGCCGGACTGCGCGCCGAATCGTCGTCGCCGTCGAGCGGCTGCCGGAATTGCGCGCAATCCATCCGGACCTCGTCGTCGCCAGCCTGTCGCTGCAGCCGCCGGCGTCGCGGCTGGCGAAGTCCTGGACGCGCGGCGACGCGATCGCGAACTGCTGAGAGGCCGGCTCACGCTGACCGGCCCGGTGACGGCCGCGGCGCTGGCGGCTCCGCTCGGCATCTCGCCCGCGGAGGCGGACGCGGCGCTGCTGCTGCTCGAAGCGGACGGGGTCGTGCTGCGCGGACGCTTCACGCCGGGCGAGACCGGGCTCGAATGGTGCGACCGGACGCTCCTCGCCCGCATCCACCGCTACACGCTGAACCGGCTTCGCGCCGAAATCGAGCCGGTCAGCCCGGCCGATTTCATGCGCTTCCTGTTCCGCTGGCAGCACGTCGAGACATCGTCCCGGCTGACGGGCCTCGACGGGCTGCGCGAGGTCGTCGCCGCGCTCGACGGTTACGAGCTGGCGGCGGCGGCGTGGGAGCGGGCGGTGCTGCCGGCGCGGCTCGATCGCTACGAGCCGTCGATGCTCGACATGATCTGCCTGGCCGGACGAAGCCGGATGGGCACGTCTTTCGCCTGCCCAGTCCTCCGGGAAGCCCGGCACCCGCAAGCCTGGTGCCGGCGACGCCGATCGCGCTGTTCCTGCGCGAGCACGCCGAGGCGCTGGCGGACGCTGCGGACTGCCGGAGGAGGAGCCGCCGCCCGGCGAGGCGGCGCAACTCGTCCTGTCGGTGCTGCGGTCGCGCGGAGCGTCGTTCTTCGGCGATCTTGCGCCGCCTGCGGGCTCGATGCCGACCAGCTGCGGCATGCGATCGGCGGCGCTGGTCGCCTGCGGGCTGGCGACATCGGACGGATTCTCCGGGCTGCGTGCGCTGGTGTGGGCGGCGCGCGGACGTCCGGCGCCGCACGATCGCCGCAGCAACTTCGCCGGCCGCTGGACCGCAATCGCGGCGAGGCGGCGAGGGCGCCGACGCGCGACGAGGCGGTCGAGCTCCAGGCGTGGTCGCTGCTGCGCCGCTACGGGGTCGTGTTCCGGCGGCTGCTCACCCGCGAGACGAACGCCGCGACGTGGCGCGAGCTCGCGCGCGTCTACCGGCGGCTCGAGGCGCGCGGCGAGATCCGCAGCGGCCGGTTCGTGACCGGCATGTCGGGCGAGCAGTTCGCGCTGCCGGACGCCGTCGAACGGCTGCGCGAGGTCCGGCGCATCCCGGCCGACGGCGGCCTGGTCACCATCAGCGCTGCCGATCCGTTGAACCTGACGGGAATCGTCACCGCCGGCGAGCGGATCCGGACCGCCGGCCGCAACCAGGATCGTCTATCGCGACGGCGCGCCTCTCGCCGTCGTCGAAGGAGACTTCGTGCGCGAGCTGGCGCCGATCGACCCGCGCATCGCCGCCGACGTGTCGCGCGCACTCAAGGCACGGCGCGTTCCGGCGTTCGCCGTCCACTGAGGGAGAGCTCCGCTTCGCCAGAACTGCCGGATCCAGACCGGGTGCGGGTCAGGAGAAGCCCTGAGGGCAGTCTCGAGGATGTACGTTATCCTCCCCGAGCAATCGCGCGGTTCCCGCCGACGCCGCAATCATCGGCTCTCCACAGGAGGTCAGCATGCTCAAGCTTCTTGGCTCTTACGCCCTCGCGAAGCTCCTCGGCGGCGGGTTCATGCTCGCGATCGTGATTTATCTGCTGCTCACCATGCTGGGCCGCTGACCGCACGGGCGCTTCCACACACCTCGCGGGCTCACGACCGGCGGCTGGCAACGCGGCTCGTGAAGTCCACACCACCAGTCCCACCACCACATACAGGCGCCTGGCACCCGGTGCAACGCCGCGCGAACCAACCGCTCCTGGCGCCCGCTCCGGCCAGAACCCCGGTTCGACTCGCCGTATCAACCAGGCGCTAGAGACGTGGATCGCTTGACAACCGGGAGGAGTCCATACACGGGGCTGCTATCTGGCCGGCTTGCACTCAGCACCCACCGCGATGATGTCCTTCGCCACGAAACGCGGCATGGCCGGCGCGACGGCGCCGGGGGTATCGGCGGATGTTGCCGCGGGCGCCGGAGCGGGTGACCCACCGCCCGCCGCGGCAGCAGTCGCCGCTGCAGTAGCCGCGGCCGCGACAGCCGGCGGCGACGAGGTCGAGTTCGCCACCTCGCTGAACGTCACGCGCTTGTTGACGTGCTTCGCCAGCTCGAGTTTTTCGCCCGCGACGATCAGGAATTTCTGTCCCGGCGCCGCGCCAGGCGCGCCGTTCGTCGCGTCCTCGAGAACGAAACTCCCGCCCGGCCCTTGCACCAGGCACCCCATCAAGCGGGTCTCGCTCTCGGGCTTGGCCGACGTCACTTCGGCCGGCGCGCTTGAAGGCTGGGCCGGCTGGTGGGGCGCGTCGGTGCGAGGACGCGCTGGAACCGGCGTCTGAGCGGCCACCAAGGCGCCCGGCAGGACAAGCCATGCGATTGCAATAGCCAACGGTCGCCCCATCGCTGCTCTCCATTCTGCTGGACGGATGATTCCGCCCGGCTGCCCCGAACCTTCAAACGCTATGCCAGAAGGCGTCTGACACCGCCCGGGCTTCGCATTCGCAGCTCGTGCATCGCTGTGTGCGAGGGAGACGTGACGCCCAGTTCATCCAGGCGAAACCCGCGGCGTCGGAGTGTTGATCTCCAGTTCTGCCACGCTTGGTTCCTTGCCTGGTCAGACCTCGCTCAGGGAAAGGAACGCCGTGCGGGAGATGTCGACGGCCTGGCGCCTGCCGTCACTCCGGCAGGTCCGCGGCGGCCGCCAGGGCTTCATCGCCTGAGTCCGGCGTCCAGGGCCGCAGTCGCGGCACGAACCTTCTGACGGCCCGCTTGTATCGGGTGTAAGGCTCGCCAAATCGAGCGACGAGCGACGGTTCCTCCAACAGCGGGATGTAAATCGTGTTGAGCAGCACGAACACCACCGCCCACCGGGCGTGGGCTGTCGAGCGCAGGATGCCCGCCTCGCCCAGGAGCACGAAGATGACACCGCTGATCATCGGGTTCCGCACGAAGCGGTACGGCCCCTCGACAACGAGCCGGCGCGGTGGATCCCACGGAGCGAGCGTTCCCCGTCCGCGCGACCAGAAGTAGAAGACCGACCAGCCAACCAGTGTCATCCCGACGACGAGCAGCCCGGCCGCGAGCAGGAAAAGGGCGATGCCGGCCAGGTTCTCCGGGCGGGTGAACGTCACGTGATTGCGTCGTGCGATCCACAGCGGGATCACGGTTGCCACCGTGAAGGGCAGCGCGAGTATCGCGACCAGTTGACGGATGAGCATCAACACGCGAGTCTCCTCGCGGTGCGAAGGGGCAACGTTTCACCTGCGCAGCGCCGCTTGCGAATCAGCCGGCACCGCGGTCAGGGGTGCCAGACGGAAGGCCTGACCCCGGCTCCGACAGCCTGGTCCCTGCGAGATGGCCAGCGAGATGCTCGATGACGTCCCGCGCATCGTCTTCGGCGCCATAGATGAAGCTCGACTTGCGTCGACGCAGGACGGGCAGCCCCAGGGCATACATCCCTGGTGAGTCGACGACGCCTCCGTCGTGCCGCAGGCACCCCTTGTGGTCGAGGACCGGCACGTGGAGCCAACCGTAGTCCGGACGGAACCCCGTTGCCCAGACGATCGAACGGATCTCGCCGCTCCGAAGATCGACATCGATGCGCGACGATGCCGGCACGCGGGTCGGCTCGAAGCGGTGCGGCGGGCCGACGTCCGCGCCGGGCGCACGAGTGCGCACCCACTCGTCGAAGGTATCCAGGAGCCGGTTCATCTTGAGATCCGCCAGCGCAAACTGATTGCGCAACCCCCCTGAGAACAGCGCCCGTCCGTCCCGCACGGCCGCAAGACGGCCCACCAGAACGACGCCAATCTCCCTGAGGGCGTTGAGGTCCAGCGTCCTGCGGTCCGGCGTCCCGACCAGCTGCGGCGACGGGAGCTTCCGGGCGCGCGTCAGATCGTCGATCTGATCGTAGCGCTGGTCCCACACGCCGGAGGCGTCCATCCACCACAGCACGTCGCGCCCGCGATACGTCCTCGGCAGCCGGACGTGCTCGCCGACTGACAGCGTCACGGGCCGGCCGGAGCGGTGGATTTCGTCGGCGAGCTGCACACCCGTCGCCGAGGCGCCGACGATAGCACGCCTCCTTCCGGCAGGCGGTCGGGATTGCGGTAGTCGAACGCGGTGAAGCACGGAACGGACGCCGGCACTCCCCGGCGCAGCGAGGGCACGGTCGGCACATTGCAGGCGCCGCTCGCCAGCACAACGGCACGGCAGCGGACGTCCCCCTGGCTGGTTGCGATGTGGTACCCGGTGTCCGCTTGCCTCACCGACGTCACCGTGGTGTGCGGGCGCACGGGCGCGCCGGACACGAGAGCAAAGCGCGAGATGAACTCGATCACCTCGCCCATCGTCATGTAGCCGTCCGGATCCGCGCCGTCGTACCGATAGCCCGGCAGCCGGCTCTCCCAGTTGGGCGTGAGGAGCCGCAGCGAGTCCCAGCGCTCACGCCGCCAGGAGTTCGCGACCTCCCCGCGCTCGAGCACCACGTGATCGATCGACCGCTCGTTGAGACAGCGGCTCGCCGCGAGACCGGCATGCCCGGCCCCGATGACGACCGTGGTGACCTGTTCGATGATTCAGCTCTCCGCTGGCCGGCTGCCCCTGCGATCACACGACTTCGACGGTGACGTTCACCGGGTTCGTGATGACGTCGTACACCGCGGAGCGCTTCTGCGATTGCGCGACGATCGCCTCGATCTCCTGCTTGGAGGCATCCGCGTCGATCTTGAAGGTCACCTTGATGTCGTCGTAGCCGTTGCGGACCTCGCTGTCGATGCCAAGGATGCCGCGAATGTCCATCTTGCCCTCGAGCTTGGACTCGACCGACCGCAGCTGGATGCCGCGATTCTGCGCCACGGCGGCGACGCCGGCGGTCAGGCAGCTCGCGAGGCCGACGAGCACGTACTCGATCGGGGTGATGGCATGATCCTCCGAGGCGAAGATCTCCGGGTGATCCGCCTCGAACGAGCTCTCGGTCTTGTGCTGCTGCTCCTGGCCAAGGCCGAAGAAACCGTTGACATCCGTCTTGCTGTGCGTGCCGTTCTGCCACTTGCAGGTCGCCCGCCACGTGAACTGTGCCGCCTCCGGCGCCCCCTTGAGCACTTCTCGCGCATCCAGCAGCGCCTGGACGTTGACTCCGTTGTTGACACTCGTCATGGCCATTGATCAGCCCCTTCGATGTAGTGGACTGCTTGGTGGAAGTCCCGGATCATACAACGGCCGTCAACACACGGACAGACGGGGATATGATCGCGCGCATGGGCGACCGCGGTTGACAGGGGGACAGCATGGAAGAAGCCCGCCGCTTTGGATTTGAAACCCGCCAGGTGCACGCCGGACAGCGCCCGGACCCGAACACCGGCGCCCGCGCGGTGCCGATCTTCCAGACGACCAGTTATGTGTTCGAGGATCCGGAGTCGGCTGCGGCCTACTTCAACCTGCAGGAGTACGGCAACACCTACTCACGGATCATGAACCCGACCGTGGCGGTATTCGAGGAGCGCATGGCCAGCCTCGAAGGCGGCTGCGGCGCGGTCGCGTTCGCCAGCGGCATCGCCGCACAGGCGGCGGCCCTCTTCACCCTGCTCTCGCCAGGCGACCACGTCGTCTCCTCGTCGGCGCTGTACGGCGGGACGGTCAACCAGTTCAAGCACATGCTGCGCAAGATGTCGGTGGATCTGACCTGGGTCAATCCCGACGACCCCGAGCGAGTGGAAGGCCGCCGTCCGCGACAACACCAAGGCGTTCTACGGCGAGACGATCGGCAACCCTGCCGGCAACGTGCTCGACATCGAGACGCTCGCGGCGATCGCCCACGATCACCAGCTGCCGCTGATCGTCGACAACACGTTTGCGACGCCGTTCCTCTGCCGCCCGTTCGAATGGGGCGCGGACATCGTCGTTCACTCGGCGACGAAATTCATCGGCGGCCACGGCACGAGCATCGGCGGGGTGGTGGTGGACTCGGGCGAGTTCAACTGGTCCAACGGCCGCTTCCCGGTGATTGCCGATCCGTCGCCGGCCTACCACGGGCTCCAGTTTCACGAAACCTTCGGCACCTACGGCTATCTGATGAAGCTGCGGGCCGAGACGCTGCGCGACCTCGGCGCGGCGATGAGCCCGTTCAACGCCTTCCTGTTCCTGCAGGGCCTCGAGACGCTGTCGTTGCGGATGGCGCGTCACGTCGAGAACGCCGACCGCGGTGGCCAACTACCTCGCGTCGCATCGAGCTCGCCTCGAACGTGACCTACCCCGGTCTGCCGAGCAGCCGCTACCGGGCGCTGGTCGACAAGTATCTGCCGGGCGGTGCCGGCGCGGTGTTCTCGTTCGACTGCCGCGGCGGTCGCGCAGCGGGACAGGACTTCATTCGCGGCGTCACGTTGTGGTCGCACCTCGCGAACGTCGGCGATTCGAAGAGCCTGATCATCCATCCAGCCAGCACGACCCATCGTCAGCTCAACGATGACGAACTGCGAGCGGCCGGGGTCGGCCCGGGAACCATCCGGCTCTCGGTCGGCACCGAATCGATTGACGATCTGATCTGGGATCTCGAACAGGGCTTTGCGCGGGTCGCCGCGTCGGCGGCACCGGCGACAAGCGGAGTAGCCTCGCGATGACCGCTCCCATGACCCCTTCGCCGGTCCCACGCCTTCGATGTGACGCGCTATCAGGACCCGTTGACCATCCAGCGCGTGCTCCACAACTCGAAGACCATCGCCATCGTCGGGCTGTCGAACAACGAGCTGCGGGCCAGCTACTTTGTCGGCTACTACCTCAAGCGCCACGGGTTCCGCGTCATTCCGGTGAACCCGCGCGAGACGGAGATCCTCGGCGAGAAAAGCTTCGCGAGCCTGCTGGACGTCCCCGGTCCCGTCGACATCGTCAACGTGTTCCGCGCCCCGACGCGCTGCCGGCGATCGCCGCCGATGCGGTGACAGATCGGCGCCGGGAATCTGTGGTGTCAGTTCTCGGTGATCAACGAGGAAGGCGGCGCGCATCGCGGATGCCGGTGGCGTATCCGTCGTGATGGATCGCTGCCTCAAGGTCGAACATGCCCGCTACGTCGGACGGATGCACTGGCTCGGCTTCAACACCCAGCGCATCACGTCGGTGCGCGGCGGGCTTCAGTAGCGGGCGCACGGATGAGACGGCCCGTGGACGAGGTTCCGGATCGCTCCGGCACGCCCAGGATGTAAACTCGCCACACGTTCAGGTTCCGCCGTTGGGGACCTTCGCTTCTCCGTGCACCGAAGTTGTCTCAGCCAGGCACGGCGGAAGCGTACCCTGCACGGCATCCGTTCGACGCGTATCTGAGGAGGGGTTGGTTTCAATGCTCCAGGAATGGCGCTCCCGAATTCTCGTCCTGTGCATCGGCATATCGCTGGTCTGCCCCGGCACTCCTCAGGGGCAGGTCACCACCGCTACGGTTTACGGCAATGTGGCGGATGGTTCCGGGGCCCAGATCCCGGGCGCGCCGGTCGTCATCGTCAATGAAGAGACCGGCGCGGTGCAGAACGCCACCACGAGCACGACCGGCGAATTCACCTTCAACTTCCTGCCGGTCGGACGCTACACCCTGACCATCACGCGCCAGCGGCTTCAAGGAACAGACCGAGTCCGGCATCGAGCTCACTGCCGGCCAGAGAGTTCGCCGCACCTACGCGCTCGAGATTGGCGCGCTCACCGAAAAAGTCACCGTGACGGCGGGAACGCCGCTGGTCAACACGGTCAACGCGCGAGCAGTTGATCTCTCACGGCACGACGGAAGTCCGGGAGATGCCGCTGGCCCGGCGTGACTGGACCAACCTCCTGAACGTCGGAACGGGCGTCGAGGTCCGGGGTTCCGGCGGCGGCACCGGCATTTCGATGAACGGCCTGCCGCCGGGCGGGTTCAGCCTCACCGTCGACGGCACGCAGGCGTCGGCCAGTTCCGAGGAGACCTCGCTCACCTCGTTCGGCAACTTCAATCTCATCAAGGTCGTCAGCCTCGAAGCCATCTCGGAGGTCAACGTCAACAAGGGGATCGTCCAGGCCGAGTACGCCAACACGCTGTCCGGCAATGTCGGCCTGATCACCAAGAGCGGAACCAACAACTACCACGGCAGCGTCTTCGAGAACTACCAGAGCGACGAACCTCAATGCCCGCAACCAGTTCCTGGCGACGAAGCCGGACCTGCTCGCTCCATCAGTTCGGCGGATCGTTCGGCGGCCCGATCGTCAAGAACCGGCTCTTCGGCTTCGGCGTGTACGAAGGCTACAGGCAGAACAGCTTCGTGGCCATCAACAACGACGTGCCGACGGCGGAGTACCGGGCGCTGGCAATCGCCGCGCGTGCCCGCGTACAAGCAGTTCTTCGACACCCTGCCGCTGCCAAACCAGCCGTATGCCGCCGGCGCGCGGACCGGCGTCTTCATCGGGTCGGGATCATCCGAAGCCAACGACGACCACGTCGTCCTGAGGGGCGACTACAACATCGACAATCACGAACCGCATCAGCAGCAGATACACCCGCGGCCGGCCCGATTCGCTGACGCCCGCGGGTCTCTCCGGTCAACCCCCGGACCTTCACGGGTCTCGACGACGCGTTCACCGCCAGCTATTTCCGCATCGCGTCGAGTTTCAGCGCGGAGACGCAGGTTCGGCTTCAGCCGGAACGACGTCACGCGTCTCGATGGAATCTATACGCTGGGGACGGCCGGGCATTGCCGGTCTCGACGTTCACGTCGAACGGCGGGGAACTCCTGGCCAGCCAGCGGCAAGAACTGGAGCATCGAGGAGATCGTCGCCGCTCAACAAAGGACGGCATTCGATCAAGTTCGGCGGCCTGCTTCCAGTTTCAGGACCAGACCCGGGAGAACGCCGAGACTCCGCAAGTCCAGTATGGCAACGATGCCGATCTGCTCGCCAACAACCCTACCCGCCTGCAGCTGACGTTCGGCCTGCGCCCGTACGTGATCAACTACTGGACGAACGGCTACTTCATCCAGGACGACTTCAAGATCCGCCCGAACCTCGTCGTCAACCTGGGCCTCCGCTACGATTATTTTTCCGTTCCCACCGAACGGGACGATCGGCTCTTCAACCGCGAGGGCCCACCGGCCTCGGGCCGCTGATTCCGGCGTCGCGAGGGAATCTACGAGGCCGATACGAACAATTTCGCCCCTCGCCTGGGCTTTGCGTGGACGGTCGGTCAGTCCGGCCGAACGGTGGTGAGAGGCGGGTTCGGCATGTTCTACACCCGCTCCCCGCTGAGGAACATTCTCGAGGTCGTGCAGAAACTCGATCGAGGAGCCCTTCCGCGTCGTCTACAGCCGCGCCGAAGCGCAGGCGCTGGGCTTGCGGTATCCGGTGACGAACGAAGGGGTGCTGCCGCTCGCCAGGAATCCGAATGCGCCATGGACGGGATCCACGATCGATCCCGATTTTCCGACGCCGTACAGCACGCAGTGGCTCGTCGAGCGCGTCGCGACAATTGACCGCCACGATCGCGGTCGACATCGTCCTACACCGGCACGCGGGGCGTGAACCTGCTTTTCAACCGGCAGATCAACACCGTGGACCGGCAGACGGGCCTGCGTCCGTTCGCGCCGGATTTCGGAGAGTTCCGCAACTTCGACACGTCCGAGCTGACGCAAGTATCACGGCTGGCAGACCAGCTGTTCAGAAACGCTTCTCCGACGGGTTCCTCGTGAATGCGAATTACACGCTGGGCAACGAGCACCTCGTACGGCGACGGCCAACCTGTCGACGCTGGATCGCGCCGCAGGACCCGGACGACCTCGAGGCCGAGCGAGGCCCGTCGCCCTACGACATCAGGCACCGGTTCTCGAGTGACTTCCTCTACGAGCTGCCGTTTGCACGCTGGTGGGAGGCTGACGGGTTCGGCAAGCGGCTGCTCTTGAGCGGGTGGCAGATAGGCGGCGTCCTCAGGGCGCAGACGGGCGCGCCGTTCTCGATCTCGACGCCCAGCTCGATCCTCGGACAACGGGTGGATTTCGTCGGCGGTTCCCCGTACCTCGACTCGGCCGATCCATTGGCGTATCTGGACCGAGCGGCATTTGCCCAAGTGCCCGTCATTCCGGCCAGCGGCGCATCGGCCCGCCCAGGCACGCTGGGAAGAAACGCCGCTGCGCCTGCCCGGGTTCTGGAACCTCGATCTCGCGCTGTCGAAGAACATCGACGTTCACGGGTAGCGTGCGCCTGCAGGTGCGCGGAGACCTGTTCAACGCGTTCAACGCCACGAGTTTTTCGTCGCTCAACACGACGATCACGAGTCCCAATTTCGGCCGGTTCACCGGCAACCAGAGGCGCCCGCGTCGTCCAGCTCAACACGAGGCTGATCTGGTGACGAAGGAGGCGGCACCTTCCGGTTCACGCACAGACGCCACCGCCGGCGGTCGGCCTGATCGGGCTGGGCCTGATGGGCAGCGCGCTGGCGGACCGGCTGCTCGGCGCCGGGCAGCGGGTCGTGGGCTGGGACGTCGATCCGAGCGCGTCGCCGCGGCCTGCGCGAGAGAGGCGGCGCGGTCGCGGGAGACGCGCCAGCGAGGTGTTCTCCAGCTGCCGCCGCGTGTTGCTGAGCCTGCCGAGCCACCGCGAAGTCGGCGACGTGATCGAGGCCGCCGGCGCCGTCGCTTGAGCCGCGGGCTCACGATCATCGATACGACCACCGGCGATCCGGCCAGCACGCAGGAGCTGGCGGCGATGTCTCGGCGACCGCGGGATCACCTATCTCGACGCGACCATCTCCGGCAGCAGCGCGCAGGTCCGGGCCGGCGCGGTGACGCTGATGGTGGGGGGCGACGCCGTCGTCCGTCGCCGCCTCTTCGGACATCTTCGACGTCGATTGGGCAGCAGACATTCCACACCGGAGCGGCCGGCACCGGCGCGAAGATGAAGCTGGTGACCAACCTCGTGCTCGGGCTGAATCGGGCGGCGCTGGCCGAAGGCCTGGCCTTTGCCGGGTCGCTGGGTCTCGACCTGACGCTGTCCCTCGCAGTGATGCGCGGCAGCGCCGCCTATTCGCAGAATCATGGACACGCAAGGGCGAGCGCATGATTCATGGAGACTTCGCACCGGACGCGCGCCTGTCGCAGCACCTCAAGGACGTGCGGTTGATTGTCGACATCGGGCCGGCAGGCGGGGCTGCCGATGCCGCTGAGCGCCGCCCATCGCGCGGTGCTCGAGGAAGCTGAGGCCGCCGGGTGCGGCGAGCTCGACAACAGCTCGATCATCAAGGTTCTCATGGGGCCGGACCGCAACCGGTTTCCCGCATGAGCCGGTCACCAGCCGTCACCGTCACAGCGGATCGCTGTCATCCGCCGCTCCCGCCGGCGCCGGTATGCGTCCGCTCGGCCGCCGGGCGCGCATCCTCGTGCTCTGCGCGGCCTTCGGCGGGCTGCTGTTCGACGGCTTCGAGCTTGGGCTTGATGCCGCTGGCGTCGCTGTCGGTCTCCAGGGATCTGCTCGGCGAGCGGCTACACACCGACGCTCGGCGGCGACTGGTTCGCGCGGTTCACGGCGGCGCTCATGTTCGGCGCAGCGTTCGGCGGAGATCCTTCTCGGCAGCCTGGGCGACCAGGATCGGACGCGCGCGCGCGCTGGGCGTCAGCATCCTGTTCTATTCGGTGTTCGCGGGACTGGGCGCCTGGGTCCAGACGCAGGAGCAGATGCTCGTGCTGCGTTTCCTGGTGGGTCTCGGGCGTGGGCGGCGTCTGGCCCAACGCCGTCGCGCTCGTGGCGGAATGCTGGCCTGACAAGGCCCGGCCGACGGTGGCGGGCTTGATGGGTGCCGCGATCAACGCCGGCATCCTGATGCTTTCTCAAATCGCGCAGTTCTGGTCGCTGACCGAGGACTCCTGGCGGTGGCTGTTCACATCTGGCGGCGGCGCCGCACGATGCTGGGCGTGCTGGTGCTGTTCTTCCTGCCCGAATCGCCGGCCTGGCTCGGCACTCGCGGAGGCGCACGGACCGAAACGAAACGCGCGACGCCCGTGCGCGAGCTGTTCCGCGCGCCGCTGCTCACGATCACGCTGACGCGGGATCATGCTCGGCTCGATCCCGCTGATCGGCGCGTGGGCCGCGAGCAAGTGGATGATCCCGTGGGCCGACCAGATCGGCGGTGTCACCCAGCCGGACTACAAGGCGATGACGCAAGGCTGGTGGGCGTTCGGCGCGATCCTGGGCAGTCTCGCGGGAGGCCAGATCGCCAGCCTGCTCGGGCGCCGGCGATCGTACTTCCTGATCAGTCTCGGGTCCATGGTGCTGACGATCGCGATGTTTCAGCTCACGGCGCCGCTGCGGCCATCGTTCTTCCCGATCGTGTTCGCGCAGGGCTTCGTCGCCACGCTGTTCTTCGGCTGGCTGCCGCTGTATCTGCCGGAGCTCTTCCCGACGCACGTGCGCGCGACGGGCAGCGGGATTTCCTACAATGTCGGACGGTTCGCGACGGCGGGCGGAGTCCTGGCGGCCGGCGTGCTGTTCACGGCCTTGGGCGGCAGCTACCCGTCCGTCGGCAGCTGCGGCGGCACTGATCTACGGCCTGGGCATGATGGCGATCTGGTGGGCGCCGGACACCGCCCGCAAGTCACTGGCCTCGTAAACGTCGCGCAGACGACCGCCGCACACGCATTTCATGAGGAGGCGCTCCATGAAGCACTCCATCGTTTCGCGCCTGGCGCGGTTGCCGCTCCTGGCGGCCATGGCCGCGACCGTCGTTCTCGGCCAGCCTGGCGGCCGACCCCGCTCTCCCGACCGTGCCGCCCGAGCTGAAGGTGGAGCTCTTCGCCCGGGAGCCGATGGTCCGCAATCCCAGTGCGATGGCGTTCGATGCGCCGCGGCCGCCTCTTCGTCGGGCAGGGACCGCAATATCGCAATCCCAAGCCGGACACGCCCGGCGACACCGTCGTCATCCTGATCGATTCGAATCGTGACGGCGTCGCCGACACCGCCAAGACGTTCGCCTCCGGCCTGAACTCGATCCAGGGGCTCGCCTGGCACGGCCGGGACCTCTGGGTCGGCAACGCGCCCGATCTGACGGTCGTGCGCGACCTCGACGGCGACGACGTGGCGGACGAATACGTCAAGGTTTATACCGACCTGGGGAATCTCGAGCACGCGAATCACGGACACAACGTGGGCGCCGGACGGAAAGCTCTATTTCTCGCAAGGGCACCTCGAAGGGCCTGACGCAGCCCGGGCGCGTCGCGCCCAAACCGTTCCGCGATCTCTGGGATGTTCGCGCGCCCGCCGGCACGCCGGATTTCCCGCCGCCGCAGGTGTTCACGCGCGGACGACTACAAGGCCACCTACCAGGATCCTCAGCGACGACTGGGGACGCGAGGGTGGCGTGCTGCGCAGCGACGACATGGGCGCCAACCTGGAGATCGTGTCCCGCGGATTGCGCAACCCCTGGGACATCGCCTTCGACAGCGGCTTCAACTGGCTCGGCACGGACAACGACCAGAGCGATGGCGATCGGGTGTTCATGCCGTTCTTCGGCGCGCATTTCGGCTGGGGGCACGTCTGGAGCAACCACTGGACGGGCAGGGATCATCGCGCCGACGGCACCCATCAGCGGGCCGGTCTTCGATGGCTCGGGCACGGGAATCCTCTATTACGACGCACCCCAGATGCCACCGGCGTACCGCGGCGTCTGGTTCTTCAACGACTGGCTGCGGAAGACGACCTTCGTGTATCGGCCTCGCTGGGACGGCGCGCTGATCCAGCCGGAAGGCGGCCGCTGGCAGGCATTCGCCAGCGGCGGCGGAGCCGGCCGCGCCGTCGCCAACTACGGCGGCCGGCGCGAGAGCGGAGTGCCGTCCCGTTGCGGCGCCGCTGTTCCAGCCGGTGGACATTGTCGCCGGCCCGGACGGGGCGCTCTATGTCAGCGGCTGGGGCGAGGAATACGGCGTGGTCTGGAAGGACGGCCAGCAGGCGAACGAGGGTCGGATCTTCCGGATCTCGTGGCCCGACGCGCCCGCCGACGAACTGGGACACGGCGAAGCGCGGCAAGCCGCTGGCGCAGTGGACGCTCGACGAGCTGGTCGACGGATCTCGGCTCGCTGCTGCCGGTCTGGTCCGTCGACGCGCAGGACGAGCTCGTGCGGCGCGGAGCGGCGTGAAGGACGAGCTCACGGCGCTGCTCCGCCGGGGCGGACTGACGCAGGCGCAGGAAACCTGGGCCCTGTGGGCACTGGGCCGGATCGCGCCGGCGCGATCGCAGCATCGACGCGTGGTTTGCCGACACCGGCCGGACGCTTTCGCCCAACGCCGAGCATCCAGGCGATCCGGATCGCCGCCCACCGCATTCGCGAGCACCGCCCGGCCGAGCAGCTTCCCGCCTACGTCGTGGCGGCGTTGCAGGACGCCGAGCCACGGCTGCGCTTTGCCGCCGTGCAGGCCATCGCTCAGGCGCGCCAGCGCCAGCTTGTGCCGCAGGTTTGCGACCTGGCGGCGACAGAAACCGATCGCGTGACCCTCTACGCGGCATGGCAGGCGCTGCGCGAGATCGCGGCGCCGGATGTGCTGCGCGCGTTGCTGAAGGATGAACGCGGCGCCGTCCGGCGTGCCGCGCTGCTCGCGCTGCTGGAGAGCCGCGCGCTCGAACCCGCTGAGGTGAAGCCGCTCGTCGAGGACCGCGACGCGGGCACGTCGGAGATTGCGGCCAACTGGCTGGCCAGGTCCGATGGCAACCCGCTCATCGACATTTCTCCGAGGCCCGGCGACTTCGTCGACTCGGTGACCGTGAAAATCACGCCCGGAATCAAGCCGGCGACCGTGCGCTTCACGCTCGACGGCTCTGAACCGACGCCGAAATCCCGTTCCGGCAGTCCCGGCCGCCTGACCGACACCACCACCCTCAAGGCCGCGCTGTTCGTCGGCGACCAGAAGGTCGGCAACACGCTGGCCGGCACCTATCGCAAGCGGGAATCGAACCTGGCGTTGCCCGCGCTGGGAACGGTCGAGACGCCGACGACCGTCGAGCAGGTGCTGGCGCTGCTCGCTGCGGCCGACCCGAAGCGCGGTCCTGGACTGTTCAAGGCGGCGGGATGTGTGGCCTGTCACCGGGCCGGCGACGAAGGTCGGGCCATCGGCCCGGACCTCCGCACGATCGGAGACCGCGACGATGCGGATTCGGTCATCCGGTCGATCCTGAATCCGAACCAGATCATCGTGGAAGGCTATGGGTTGCTGACGGTTTCCACGCGCGACGGAAAAGGGTTCGCCGGGATTTTCGAATCGGAGAACGATCGCACGCTGCGCATGGTGCAGCTGAACGGCGAGGCGGCCGCCATCGACAAGAGCACGATCAGCAGCCGCCGCAACATCCATCAATCGCCGATGCCGGCGTATGACCGCGTGCTGAATCCGCAGCGATCTTGCGGATCTCGTGGCGTGGCTCATGACGCAGCGCGGCGCTCCGGCTGGCGCGGCGGCGACCGCAGGCGGCGGGCACGTCGCCTCCCGCGGCTGGCAGCCACGGCTTCGCGTGGGAGCTCAAGCCCGACCGGCTCTCGATCGTCCACGCCGGCCGTCCGCTGGCCGACTATGTCTTCAGCGATCCGCAGGTGCTCCGGCCGCATTTCCAGAACCTTCGCGCACCCAGCGGGGTGCAGGTGACCCGCACGCATCCTCCCGGCCGCCGGCGACGCCACCGATCACGCCACGATGCATCCTGGCGTCTGGCTGGCGTTCGGCGACATCAACGGCGAGGACTTCTGGCGCAACAAGGCGCGCATCGAGCACGTGGCGTTCACCGCGGAGCCGGCGGCCGCGGACGGGCGGCTCACGTTTGCCACCCGCAACCGGCTCGTTGCGCAGGACGGAACCCCGCTCGCCATCCAGGATTCGCGCTTTGCGATCGCCTCCACGGGAGATCACGCCTTCCTGCTGACCTGGGAGGCTGAGATCCGAGGCGAGGGACGCGAGCTCGTGTTTGGCGATCAGGAGGAGATGGGGCTCGGCGTGCGCATGGCCACGGCAACTTACCGAGAAAGCCGGCGGGCTTGTCGTGAACAGTGACGGCCTCAGGGGCGCGAAGGCCGTATGGGGCAAGCCGGCGGCCTGGGCGGCGTATTCGCGGGAGACGGACGGACGTATCCAGGGCGTGGCGATATTCCCCTGCGGCATCGAATCCGAATCCGACGTGGTGGCACAGCCGGGACTATGGCGCGATCGTCGCCAATGGGTTCGGCACGCGCGTCCTGCCCGCATCGGCCGGACGGCAAGCTCGTCGTAAGACCAGGCGAAGCGCTGAAACTGCCGGTATGACGTGCTGCTCTTCGATGCGCCCGCCGCCAGCCCGATCGACTTCGCGGCCGAGTATCGACAGTTCCAATCGCCCCTGAGCACGCGTCGGTGAAGGCGGCGCCGCAGATCTCGAGCGTCCTGTCGCTCGTCGTACTGCTGATGATGGGCGCCCCGCCAGACGCCCGCTCGTGTCCCGTGCTTCAGGTCCGCAACCCCCAGGGCAACTACATCGTTCCCGGCGTCCAGGGAGACATCCCCTATTCCGGCGACCTCGCGCTCGATGCATACGTGCAGGATGGCGCCGCCGGCCGCCCGTCGGTCGTGGTGATTCACGGCGGCGGCTGGTCTTCCGGCAGCCGGATCGCCCACGTCGGGCAGGTCCTCGAAGTCCTGACGCGCGCCGGCTACAACTGGTTTTCACTGGACTACCGGCTCGGGGGCCTCGCGCGGTTCGAAGACTCACTCACCGATCTGCGCGCGGCGCTGGCCTTCATCCGCTGCCGTGCCGCCGGGTTTGGAATCGACGCCAACCGGCTCGTGCTGCTCGGCGAGGACTCTGGTGCGCAGCTGGCAGCGCTGCTCGCAGCCGAGAACCCACCCGGCGTCGCCGGCGCGGTGCTGATCGGCGGGTTCTACGACCTCGGCGCGATTCCCGCCCTGTCGGGCGGCATCGATCGTGAGCTCCTCGCGCGCGCATCGCCCGCCGCGCGCGTCACGCCGCACATGCCGCCGCTGCTCGTCGTGCACGGTGACGCCGACAGCGAGGCGCCGGCGGCGGATGCGCGCCGTTACTGCAGCCAGGTCGTCGAGCGCGGCGCCCGTTGTGAGTTCGTGGGGGTCGCAGGCGCCAGCCACCGGAGCGAGAACTGGTTCCCGAGCCAGTGGAACTACAAGCGGGCAATGGTCGACTGGATTTCGACGGTGGCTCGCGCGGGGAGGCTGTCGCATCGACCGCGGCGCGGTGCCGTCCTGAAGGACGTTCTCTACAGTCCCTCTGCGCGGCTCAGGCTCGACGCGTTCCTTCCGCGGGTGGATGAACCCGTTCCCGCGGTGATTATCGTCCACGGGGGCGGCTGGGAGGCGGGTGACAAGGTGACCTACGTCACGCCTCTGTTCGAACCGCTGGCGCGCGCCCGCCTGGCCTGGTTCTCAATCGACTACCGTCTCACGCCGGCGTTCACGCACGAGCAGCAGCTCGACGACCTGCGCCAGGCGATCAGGTTCGTGCGTGCCGGGCACAAGCGCTTCAACATCGATCCCGCGCGCCTCGTGCTCGTCGGCGAGTCGGCCAGCGGGCAGATGGTGACGCAGGTGGCTGCGGAGGATGGTTCGCTCGCCGGCGTCGTCTCCTTCTATGGGGTGTACGACTTTGCCGCCATGGTCACCGACGCGTCCCCCCGTTCGCTGCTCGTCCGCCTGTTCCGGCGCGCGGCGCTGGACGAGGAAGCGCGCGCGGAGCTGCGGCGGTATTCGCCGCTTTACCGGGCCCACAAGGACATGCCACCGGTGTTGATGGTCAACGGCACGGGAGAACGACTGTGGACGCAGGCGCAGGCCTTTGCGGAGCGGCTGACCGAGCTGGGTGCCAGGCACGAGGTGATCGCGCTCGAGGGAGCCCCGCATGGGATGGAGAACTGGGAAGGGCACCCGGAGTGGATCGGCTACAAGCAACGCGTGGTCGAATGGGTTCTGCAGGCGGCCGGCGCGGCGAAGCCGGGCCCGGACCGTTGAAACCCGGTCGCCGCACCGGATCGATCGGTCCACCCCGCCCGGATCGCCAGCGGATCGGCGCAGCACCGGTGCAGCGCGGGTCTTAGACCCGAACCCTGACCATCACGCGACGTCCGCCGTCATTCATTCGAATCGGATACCGGACGGGTGATTGGGGGTATCATCTGCAGCCGATTCGCTTCACGCCGGATCGAGGCGGACGGCCCGGGAGATCTGACGAGCCCCTTCATGCGCGCGTTCATCATCCGCCCTTTCGGCGAAGAAGGGCGGCATCGACTTCGACAAGGTCGAAGCGGAGCTGATCGCCCCGGCGCTCGACGCGCCTCAGATCGAGGGAGGCACGACCGGCGACGTGGTCGAGGCGGGCAACATCCGCGAGGACATGTTCCAGCTGCTCCTCGTCTCGGATCTCGTCGTGGCCGACATCTCGATCGACAACCCGAACGCCTACTACGAGCTCGGCATCCGCCACGCGCTGAAGGAGAAGCGCACGTTCCTGATCCGGGCGCGCGGGACGACCGGCGACGTGCCGTTCGACCTCAAGACCGATCAGATACCTTTCGTACAACCCGTCCGCTCCCGGCGAGACGCTCTGATGCGCTGTGCGCCGGCTTGCAGGCGACGCTGGCCTCCGATCGTCAGGACAGCCCCGTGTTCCGCATCCTGCCCGGACTGCGCGAGCAGGATGCGATCCCAGCTTCCTGCCCGTGCCCCGCGAGTTCCGCGAGGAGGTGGAGTACGCGGCCCAGTGCGAAGATGCGCGGCAAGCTGGCGCTGCTCGGGCAGGAAGCGAGAGGGTCGTTGTGGGAGTCCGAAGGACTCCGGCTCGTCGGCCGCGAGCAATTCCGAGCGAGGGCCTTCGAAGCGGCGGCCGTGACCCTCGGAGAACTCTGCGCAGGCTCGAGCCGCTTGACAAGGAAGCGAACCTGCTGCTCGGCACCATCTACCAACGGCTGGGAGATCTGGCGAGATCAGAGGAGGCGCTGCGCCGGGTCGGTCGATCACCGTGATACCTCCGCGAAGGATCGAGCGGAGGCCTTGTCGCTCCTCGGGCGAAACCTCAAGACCCAGTGGCGCGAGAGCTGGAGAGCGCTTGTACCCGAAGAGCCGCCGTGCGCGGGCGCTGGCCTCGCCGTTGCTGATGCAGTCGTACGACGCCTACTCCATGGGGTTCCGGCAGGATCTCAACCATTTCTATTCCGGGCCTCAATGCCCTGGCCATGCTGACCATGGTCCTCCAGCTCGCCGAGGGCACTGCCGGAGACCTGGGCCGATCGGTTCTCCGATCGGGAAGAGGCACAGCGAGAGAGGAACCACCTCGAGATGCAACGCCGGCAGCCTGAGAGCGCCGTGGAGCTCTCCATCCAGGCCAGCAAGCAGCACGCCGAGCAGGCTGGCACGGCGGATCCCTGGGTCGAACGTCAGCCTGGCCGATTTTCGGTTCCTGACCGCCGATCGACCCGGGACCTGGTAGCCCGTGCCTACAAGGACGCGTTGACAGGCCAGCCCGACTTCATCGCGACTCGGTGCGCGGTCAGCTCCGCCTGTATCAGGAACTCGAACCTGCGTGCGGCGAAAGTGAATCGGTGCTCGAGGTCCTCGGGCCCCCGTCGCCGGCCGGGCGGCGGCCGCGCCGCGCCGCGCACGATCCTGTTCACGGGGCATCAGGTGGACGCGCCGGTCGCGGAAGGAGCCCCGCTTCCCGGCCGACCGGGAACCGCTCGCGCGGGCGGCCATCCGGGAGCCGTCGCGCGGGAAGTCGCGGACCCGGGGGAGCCGTAGGCATCGCCGGCGCGGCCAGCGGCGGCGACATCCTGTTTCACGAGGTCTGCGCCGAGCTCGGCGTGCCGACGGCGTTGTATCTCGCGCTGCCCGCGGCACAGTACGTCAAGGAATCCGTCGCACCGGCGGGCGGCGACTGGGTCCGGCGATTCTGCGCCTCAGGGATCGCTTTCCCGTCGGCCCCGATTCTCGCGCCGGACAGCGACATGCCCGGATGGCTGCAGCATCGCGGCGGACTACTCGATCTGGCAGCGGAACAACCTCTGGATGCTCAATGAGGCGCTGGCGGCCGGGGCCCGGACTGTCACGGTGCTCGCGCTGTGGAATGGCAAGCAGGGAGACGGGCCGGGCGGCACCGCGGACATGATCGACATCGCGCAGGCACGCGGCGCCGAGACCCTGTGCTCGATTCGAACGCGCTCTTCGGTTTGTGACTCACGAGAATTGCCAATGGAGGTCCGCGTGTCAGTAGCCGTCACGATCGACAAGGCCCCGCCCTACAGGCTGCTTGCTCTCGATGGCGGGGGCATCCGCGGCGTCATGACGCTGGAGGTGCTGCGCGAGATCGAACGCATGCTGCAGTCAGAGCTCGGGCGAGACGACTCGTTCGTGCTCGCGCGACTACTTCGACTACATAGGCGGCACCAGCACGGGCGCCATCATCGCGACGTTCCTTTCCCTTGGCTGGCGTGTCGCCGACATCCTCGAAGTTCTACGTCGATGCCGGGCCCGCGATGTTCGATAAGGCCAGCCTGATGAAGCGGTTCCGCTACAAGTTCGAGGACGACAAGCTCGCCGGCGCTCCTGAAGGAGCAGATCGGCGCCGACACGACGCTTGGCAGCCCGCGGCTGCAGACGCTGCTGATGCTGGTGATGCGCAACGCCACGACCGACTCGCCATGGCCCGTTTCGAACAACCCGAGGGCGAAGTACAACGACCTGACGCGGGCGGACAGCAACTGCGAACCTGCCGCTCTGGCAGCTCGTCCGCGCCAGCACCGCGGCGCCCACCTACTTTCCGCCCGAGACGATCGAAATCGGCGCGCGCCGATTTCGTCTTCGTCGACGGCGGCGTGACGATGTACAACAACCCCGCGTTCCAGCTGTTCCTGATGGCCACGCTCGCGCCGTATCGCCTCTGCTGGGAGACGGGGGAGCGACAAGATGCTGCTCGTGTCGGTCGGCACCGGCGCGAGCCCCAACGCGAACGCCGATCTGATGCCGGGAGAGATGAACCTGATCTACAACGCCTCCTCGATCCCGTCAGCGCTGATGTTCGCGGCGGCGAACGAGCAGGATTTCCTGTGCCGCGTCTTCGGCAGGACGCGGTGCGGCGATCCGCTCGACCGGGAGGTCGGCGATCTGATCGGACCCGCGAGCCCGCTGCCGGGCGGCCGGGTGTCCGGGCCGGTGCAGCCGAAGCTGTTCACCTACATGCGATACAACGCCGAGCTCACACGGAGCCGGCCTGGCGGCCCTGGGCCTTCCGCACATCGTTCCGGAGCACGTGCAGGCGATGGACTCGGTCGACCACATCGGTGAGCTGCAGGAGGTCGGCCAGGCGGTTGGGAAGCAGAAAGTCAGGAAGGAGCACTTCCTCGGATTCCTCGGCTGAGGAGCCGCGCCGACGGGGAAGCCGGTTGAGCGCCGCCGCCGGACGGCAGCCGTCCGGCAGGCCGGCACGGTGAATCGTGCGGCGCGTCGTTCGATGCTGATGCCGTCGTGGCTCAGGACTGCTGGGTGCCGCCCGGCCGCGAGAAGACTTCGTCGAAATAGCGCGCGAGCTGGACGTCGCGATCCGTCACACGGTGGCCGGCGCCCCATGTCGAGATGTACACGCGCAGCGTCCGGTAGATGTTCTCCCACCTGGGGTGGTGATCGGCGATGTCGCAGCCGGCCGACACTTCGCGCATGAACCGGATGGCGTCCTGAAACGACGGAAACCGGTACTCGCGGAACAACTCCACGCGCTCCTGGGCGGGGTCTTCCGGCAATGGGGACTTCAGGCACTGCCATTCCTGCAGCTGCGTCCCCAGAACGGCCTCGACTTCGGAGTCCGGCAGCGGAGCGGGCGGACGGGTCCGCATCACGGGATAGGGGCCTGACTCCTGCTCGTCCGCCCCCTGCAGCTCGGAGTGCATCTCGTGCAGCTGCACGATCAGCAGCCGGAGATCGTGATCCCAGAAATCACGCCGCAGCATGATGGCCTGGCGGTTGGAAAGCTCCCCCAGCGGGGGCGGCAAGGCCTCGGCGGGCGGCAGCTCGGCCCCGCCGACGAGCACGGGTATGACGCGTTTCTGTTGTTTCAGCGCGGAGTCCAGCTCCCGCCGGACCCAGTCTCCCTCGTCGTCGATCCGCCTGCGGCCCCACTTGTCCGACGCGGTGATCCACAGTGGTCCGATCACCGCCAGTACGGTTCGAGCGAGCCCGAGGGCTTTCTGAATCTCGGCAGGCCACGGTGAGCCCAGCGGCGTGCCCGTGTCGAAGAACGCGGCCCCCTCACCGAACGCATGGCCAATCGCATCCCTCAGGGCGCGAGCGTCGGACCCGGCATCGTCACGGCGGTAGCTTATGAAGATGGCACTGCGCGTCGAGCTCGCCATGTTGCGTCACCACCCCCAGCGGAAACAATACGTCGCGGAACCCGCCACGTGAGTAGCTCACTCGACGGCCGATGCGGCTGCGAGAGCCCGGGTCCGCGGCACACGCCGCGTCATTATCGTCATCATGTTCTTCACGGACAAGTGGTCCACCGCGTCCGGTCAGGATGGAAGCACGACTGCTCAGCGCCACGTGTGGGGAGGCGGCCGGAACAATCGATCCGTGCTCCCGGGACCTGTCCGCCGCGCAACGGCATGGCCCATCCTGTTCGGAACGCGACCTTTCGGCGTTTCTTCCAGCGAGAGGGTCCGGACGGGGCTCCTGGCAGCGCCGGGCCGGCGTGTTGTCCCGCGCCTGGCGCGTGTGCTATACACGCGGGATCTCTCGCTTCGGTGGGTAAAAGCGTGCACTTTCTCATCTCCGAAGCCCCGCTCGGGTTGTATTGAGATGGCCGATCCAGGCCGCTAGACCATGGGTATCACTCGCGCCTTTACTGGCCTGCGCATGGCCGGCCTGCTGCTCATGAGCGCCGGCCTGGCGGCGTGTGCCATCGCGTACGGGATGTTCGTGGTTGGCCAGCAGCAATACCTGACGGGCCGGAACTTCCGCCTGCTCAGCACCCTCTCCCGGCAGTTCGACAACACCGTCCGGGCAGAGGCACGGATCTTCGAGAGCCTGGCGAGAGCCGAGCTCGTCGGCAACACGGACTTCGCCTGGCCGATCCTGCGGCAGCGGCGGTACTCGACCGCGGACGTGCTGCCAGCCACAGTCCCTCATGTTCCTGGAGCAGTTGCGGAATATCGGTACCAAGGGCCGCCGGCGGCCCGCCTTCATGTCCTGCTCCGGCGCCCCGCCGACAAGGCGGCCCCGGTGGCCGAGGCATTCCTCACCCTGGACCGGCTCCTCGCCCCGATTCTCACCCCGAAGATCGAGCAGGGGGCGTTCGACACCATCGTGCTCGCGACCGGCGACGGGGAGGTCCTCTTCGCGCGCGGACGTCGCGTTCTCGAGCTCGAGTCGAGCGGCCTCGCCGCCCTGTTTCCGGCAGGCAGCGACAAGGAGCCGCGGAGGTCCTTCGGAGACCGCGCGCGCACGACCTCGGTGGAGAACGTGTCGATCGCCGACGTCGATTACAAGCTGTTCATGCAGCCGTGCTGCGCGCCCACGGTCCGCGATGAACAGCCGCTGGTGATGGTCGGCCTGATCCAGAGCTCGGTGCTGAGATCGCAGAGCTGGGCGATTTCGACGACCGTCGTGAAGCTCGCCGTGATGGTGATGCTGCTCGTTCTCATCGGGTGGCCGTTCCTGAAACTCTGGCTGATCGGCGACCGCCAGCAGGTGCGGGTGGCGGATCTGTTCCAGCTCGGCATCTCGAGTGTCGCGGGCCTGGCGATCGTCACGATCGTGCTGCTGGACGTCACGGCGTACTGGCAATTGAACAGGCACCGCGACGCGCACCTCCGCCGGCTGGCCGAAGCGCTGGACCGCCACGCGACCCGTGAGATCGGCGCCGCGCAACGGCAGCTCGCCTGTCTCGAGCGGCGCACGGCCCACTACTCTGCGCAGCAGGGCGCGACGTTCCACTCCGTCCTCGAACAGTCGAGTTATGGGTGCAGCCCGGACACTGTGTCCCAGGGCCGCGGCAGTGACGCGGGGCCGTCGGGCGCCCTGTCGTCCGCCGGCCGGACAACCGGATGGGCGTACCCGTTCTTCGAGACGTTCTCGCTGATAGACGGAGCGGGCGTCCAGAAGATCAAGCTGGCGACGACCGACTGGGTGCCGAGCCCGCTCGACGTCAGTGAGCGTTCGTATTTCAAGGCGGCGGCGGCCGGCCGCGGGTGGGCTCACGAAACCATGTGCCCGGGCCCCGAGCGCTGCACCCTCGAGTCGATCTGGTCCTGGACCACCGGGGAACCGGAAGCCGTGCTCGCGAGGCGGTCTTCGACCACCTTCCGGGTCGCCTCGATCGCGATCCCCATGCGATCGCTCATCCGGCCGGTTCTGCCGCCTGGCTTCGAGTTCGCCGTGATCGACCAGACAGGCAGAGTGCTCTTTCACTCCGACCGCCGGCGGAACGTGAGCGAGAACTTCTTCGAGGAAACGGACGACAACCGCCGGCTGCGCGCACAGGTTGGCGCACACAGCGAGGAGCCGCTGAACCTGCGGTATTGGGGGGCCTCGTACCGGGCCTACGTCAAGCCGATGGCGCTTCCCGACACCTACGTTGTCGCGATGTACCAGAAGCAGCGCGCGTGGGCAATCAATCGCGAATGGCTCGTCGTCGCCCTGGTGTTCCTGACGGGCTACCTCGCGCTCTGGCTGGTGGTTGCCCTGGCCACCCTCCTGCCCGACGCGTCGTGGGTGTGGCCCGACCGGGCCCGGCGCACCCGCTACTACGGCGTGATCGCGCTTCACGCGGGGGTCGTGCTCGTAGCGGGCCTGGCGGCGTGGAACGGGGACAGGAACGCCCTGCTGTTCCAGGCATGCGTCCTGCCCGTCGTGGGATGGGCGGGAACGTTCCTGCTCCTGCGAAAGCGGCCCCCGGTAAGCGGGCTGCCGTTGCACGAACCGGTCGCCGCCTATTCGATCGCGGCGGTGCTGCTGCTGTTCGTCAGCGGTGTGCTGCCTGGCGCCCTCCTGTTCCTCGCGTCCTTCCAGATCCACATGCAGAGTTACATCAAGAACAGCCAGCTCGTCGTGACGAACGCGCTTGCCAGCCGGAGCGAGCGCCTCTCGAATGTCTACGGCGAAGGCAGGGAGACCGCGCTGAAATCCGTCGGGCGCCTCTCGGACGACGATCTCTACTTCGGCTTTCTCTATGACACGTGCATCAAAGACCAGGAGGAGTCGAGCTGCCCGGGCACGCCGGTCGACACGGCCCTGGCGGCAAAGCTCCAGGGAGGGTCGGACCTCGAGCCGGATTCACGACCCGACGCGCACGAGGACGACATGGTTCTCGGGCTGCTGGAGGACTACCTGCCGGTACTACTCGGAGGCGTCCGTCGAATGGCGGGAGCTCCTGCACAATCATGCCGACGACGGTTCGTGGGACTCGGAGACCACGCCGGACGGCAGGATGATACTCGAGCTGAGAGGCGGCAGAGGTCATGGTCCGGTCGTGGTGTCGACAGTGCCGTCGTTGCTGAGACCGGTAACGCGGAGGTCAGGCGAGGTGCTGCCGGCGGCGCGCGCCGAGCAGCCGCAGCCAGCGCTGCGGCCGGTGGCGACCAGCGGCCGGGGCGGCAGCCTCGAGACGGGACCCGCTGCACGGCAGGGCAGCGGCGTGCTCGTCATGATGCTGGCCTTTGCCGTCGCCGTCCTCGCGCTCACCTGGGCGATCGTCTACACGCTGATGCGCCGGGTCTTTCTCGTTGGCGTCACGGAGCCGCTCTGGGTCACCGCCGGGCTTGCCGCCAATGCCGGCGACAACATCTTCGTGCGGCGGGACGACAAGACGAGGGGCCAGCAGATCAAGGGGACGCTGCCGCTGAAGCTCGGATCGATCGTCAGGCAGTCATCAACAGGGCGCAGGACGCCCCGGCAACGCGACGAGGAAGTGCAGCTGATGTGGCGCAAGGCGCTGATCGAGCTGGACAGGCGCGATCGGGCGGGCGCCGCGGTGCTGGTGGACGACTTCGACGAGGATCTCGACGACGCCGCCCTGATGGAGCGCAAGCTGGCGCTGCTCGAGGAGCTCGTCGAGGACCCGTCGCGCACGGTGATCCTGGTGTCGCAGATTTCGCCGACCGGGCTCGGCGACAGCCTCCGCGGCTCCGGCGCCGGCGGGTCGGTCGGCTCACCGGCGGAGCGCTGGCGCCGGCTGGTCGGCGCCTTCACGGTCGTCGACTGGCGGGGCGTGGAGGAACCACCGGACGGCGTAGCGCTCTCCATCGAGGTCCCGGCTGGAACGGATCCGGGCCCGGTTGACGCGGCACCCGCCCTCCAGGAACAGCCAGCGGCCGTCCCCTGGTGGAAACGGACCGGCCCCCGGATCGCGGCGCTGCGCGGAGCCCCGGTGCGCGACCTGTTGAACACCGAAGGGCGGTCGCATCCTTTCGTGCACCGGGTCTGTTCGGACCTCCTCGAATCGGAAGCCGTGCGCACCGGCCAGTTGACGCGGGAACAGGCGTTCGACGAGATCGGCGAGCGCGCCGACCATTGCTACCGGCGCATCTGGGAATCCTGCTCGGTGGACCAGAAGGTGGTACTCGGGCACATCGCGCAGCACGGTCTCGCCAACGCATCCGCCCGCACGGTGGTGCGGCGCCTGCTCGGACGCCGGTTGCTGCACAAGGATCCGGCGCTGCGGCCGATGAACGAGACGTTCCGCCGCTTCATCCTCTCGAGCCGGTGCCGCCTGGACGTGGCCCGGGCCGAGGCGTCTGCCGAACCGAGCGCGTGGGACCGGCTGCGGATACCACTTGCGGTTGTCGTCGTCGGCGTCGGCGTGTTCCTCTTTTCCACGCAGAAAGAGCTGTACAACGCCATCCTCGGCGTGACCACCGCCGCTGCCGTCTCGGTCCCCACACTCATCCGCACCGTGAGCATGCTGGCGGGCCGGCGCAGCGCGGAGGGGGAGAGCGCGAAGGGCTGACACTCTCCGGCGCCCGCCGGAGTGCACGCTCGCGGCAGGATCCGGCCACGTCCCTGCGCGGGTCGAGCAGCCTCGGTTCCAGCAGTCATTCCCCAAGTGGTCTAGCCACTGCACTCAGCGGCTCGAACGGCAGCCGCAGTTTCACATTGCAAAAAAGGCGCTAATTGACGATAAATCGTTGACAACTGCCCTGACTTGCACTTCGATGTCACGGGCGTGCCGCGGCACGCCCGCGGCCGCGACCGGAGGACACTGGTAAGACCACACGGTATTGCGAGCACACACGCGTTCGTCGTGAATTGCGCGACGGCTTAGAGGAGGCTGGAGCATGGATGACAGGCGACGAGGTGGCAGAGTCGTCCGGACGTTGATGATCGGGTGCCTCGCCGGCATGCTGGCTGCGGTGGCAGCCGACGCGCAGGACGCGCGCGGGACCATCGCCGGCACGGTGCGCGACTCGAGCCGCGGCGTGGTTCCGGGCGCGACGGTCACGATCACCAACGTCGAGATGGGTACCGGCGCGACGGCCGTCACGAACGAGAACGGCCTGTTCGAGGCGCCGTATCTCATTCCGGGGGCGTACGCCGATCAGCGTCGAACTGGCCGGATTCAAGAAGTACTCACGCCAGGGCATCGAGCTCCGCGTTGCCGACCGGCTCCAGCTGGAGATCGATCTGGAGATCGGCGGCGCGGTCGAGGAAGTGACGGTCACGGCCGCGACCGGGCTCCTCGAAACCACCAGCGCCTCGCTCGGCAACGTCGTCGACGCCCGGCGTGTCGCGGAGCTGCCGACGCCTCACGGCGATCCGTACGCGCTCATCGGGCTCGCCGGTGGCGTTTCGGCAACAGGCGACCCGCGGCTCGACAGGCCCTTCGAACCGACACACATTGTCGGTTATGCGATGGATGGGACGCGCGGCAACCGCAGCGACCTCACGATCGACGGCGTGCCGAGCACCGCCACCGCGAACGCAGGGGAAGTCATCGCCTCCTACGTGCCGCCCCCCGATATCGTGCAGGAGTTCAAGGTCCAGACCGCCACGTTCGACGCCAGCTTCGGCAACACCGAGGGGGGCGTCACGAACCTGAGCATCAAGGCTGGAACCAACTCGCTCCACGGCACCGCGTATTTCAACAAGACACCCGGGAAGCTGTTCGCCAACGATTTCTTCGCCAACGCGAACCGCATCCCGCTGGCGGAGTTCAGCTACAACCGCTATGGCGGCACCGCCGGCGGCCCGGTGTTGCTGCCCGGCTACGACGGGCGCCGCAAGACCTTCTTCATGTACGGGTTCGAGGGCATCCACGAAGCGCGTCCGCGCAACAACGGCACCCCGACGGTGCCCAGCGAGAAGATGCGCACCGGCGACTTCTCGGAGCTGCTGGCGCTCGGACCGCAGTACCAGATCTTCAATCCGTTCACGCGCCGGGCGGTCGGGAACGGCCGTTTCCAGCAGGATCCGTTCCCGGGAAACATCATCCCGCAGAACCTGATCAACCCGGTTGCCCGGGCGGCGCTCGAGTACATCGCGCCGGCCGAAGACGGCGGGGAATGTGGACGGGACCAGCAACTTCCAGAACCCGTCCCTGCCCGAAACCATCAAGTACGCCACGAACACCATCCGCATCGACCACAACGTCAGCGACAAGCAGCGCGTGTACGGGCGTTACAGCTGGTACGACCGGAACAGCAATTACAACAACTACTTCGACAACCTGGCGACGGGTGAGTGGTTCCAGTTCAAGTCCCGCCAGGCCGCCTTCGACCACGTCTACGTCTTCAACAACAGCACGGTGATGAATCTCCGCTACGGGTTCAACTGGTTCGTCCGCGGCACCGACACCAACCCGGCCAACCACGGCTTCGACCTGACGTCGCTGGGGTTCCCGGGCGCCTACAACGCGGCCATCCCGGACGACATCCGGCGGTTCCCGAGGTTCGATTTCCTCAATGGCACGACGGCGAACTATCAGGGCACCGGGTTCGGCGGCGAGTACCGGCCGAACGAGACGCAGTCGTTCCTCGCGACTCTGAACAAGTCGCTCGGAAGCCACTCGATCAGGACCGGCCTGGAGTTCCGGCGCTACCGCGAAACATCCGAGTTCTTCGCCAACAACCAGACCGGCCAGTTCAACTTCGATGCGACGTGGACGCGAGGTCCGCTCGACAACTCCGCGGTGGCCCCGCAGTCGCTGGGGCAGTCGTTCGCGTCCTTTCTTCTCGGTCTCCCGAGCTCCGGCAGCGTCGCGCGCGCGGCGAGCTACGACGAGGTCGTCGTCAACCTACGGCCTGTACGTGCAGGACGACTGGCGGGTCGGGTCAGCGCCTGACGCTGAACCTCGGCCTGCGCTACGAGGTGGACACGCGCGCTCCGCGAGGCCGACAACCGCAGCGTAAGGGGCTTCGACGCCGCGGCGGTCCAGCCGATGGAAGCGGCGAGCATTGGCGGCGCTGAACCCGGTCGCTACCGGCGTGCCGCTCAGCCAGTTCCAGGTCAAGGGAGGGCTGACGTTCGCCGGCGTCGACGGCCAGCCGAGCGGCCTCTACGAGACGCCGAAGAGCAACTTCATGCCTCGTGCTCGGCGCCACCTTCAAGCTGAACGAACAGACGGTGATCCGCGGCGGCTACGGCATGTTCTACGGGTTCCTCGGTCAGCGGCGGGGCGACGTGATCACGAGCGGCTTCAGTTCGACCACCAACCTGACGCCCTCGCTCGACAACGGCCTGACGCTTCATCGACACGCTGTCGAACCCGTTCCAGGCTGGCATCCAGGAGCCGGTCGGATCGGCGCTGGGCATCGAGACGTTCCTGGGGCAGAGCATCACGTTCTTCGACCCGAGCCCGGTGTCGCCGCGGATGCAGCGCTGGCAGGTTGGCGTGCAGCGCGAGCTGCCGGGGCGGTGGGTGCTCGAAGCGTCGTATGTCGGCAACCATGGCACCGACATCCAGACCTCGAGGAACATCAACGCCACACCGCTGCAGTACCTGAGCGCGAGCCCGCGTGCGCGACCAGGCGAGCGATCGACTACCTGAGCGCCGCGGTGCCGAACCCGTTCTTCGGATTGATGCCGGCGACGGCGGGCGCCGACTTCCGGGGCCAGACCATCGCGCGCGAGCGCCTGCTGCGCCCGTACCCGCATTTCGACGCCGTGAACACCACCACGAACGAGGGGACAGTCGTGGTACCACGCGCTGCAGGTCGGCCTGCAGCGGCGGTTCTCGGGCGGGTACACGCTCAGCGGCAACTACACGCTCTCGCGTTTCACCGAAGCGATCGGAGTTCCTGAACCCGGCCGATCCGAATCCCTGGGACGGCATCTCGAGCCAGGACGTCCCGCATCGGCTGACGATCAGCGGCATCTGGGAAGTGCCGGTCGGGCCGCGGACGTCGCTTCGGCGCGAACCTGCCGAGAGCGGTCGACGCCGATCGTCGGCGGCTGGCAGTTCCAGGGCATCTACACGCTCCAGAGCGGGTTCCCGATCGGCTTCGGGAACATCCTCTTCACCGGCGATCTCGACGACATCGCCCTCTCGGGCGGCGAGCAGATCCTGCAGCAGTGGTTCAACGTGGATGCCGGATTCAACCGGGTGGCCGCTCAGCAGCTCGCGTCGAACGTGCGCACGTTCCCGTTGCGGCTCGACTCGGTCCGGACCGACAAGCACAACAACGTCGACCTGTCGGTCATCAAGAACGCGTCGCTCGGCCGGCGACCAGCAGCTGCAGTTCCGGCTCGAGGCCATCAACGCGCTGAACCACCCGCAGTTTCCCGGGCCGAACGCGACGCCGACGGCGGCTGGCGTTCGGCACGATCAGCGCGTCGAACCAGCGGAACTATGCGCGCCGCGTCCAGGTGACCGTGAAGTTCCTGTTCTGACCGGGTTGCCGCCCGGCGAGCAGTGAGGCCTCGAGGGGTGCTGCCGGACTCCGGCAGCACCCCGCCGTGATCGCGCGCTCCGTCGATCGCTCAGGGCCCGAGGACGCGGAGCTCGTCGAGCAGCCAGTCCTGCGCCGGATGGATCCGCAGGTATCTCGCGGTGACATCCGGAACAACGATCCGGACCGGCACCCGGACCTGATCCTCGAGCGCCCCGGCCAGTGCGGCGCCTGCCGTCCAATCCTCCCAGGCTGTGCTCCAGGTCAGGCCATCAAGCGATGCTTCGATGGCCACGCGCTCTCCGAGCTGCAGGTAGCGATTCGCCAGCGGAAACTCGAAGCTCCGCACCACCCGCGCGGACCCGAGGTCCAGCACCACGTGGCTGCGCGGCAGCGGAGTCGGAGTGAACGCGTAGGACGTCCCCCCTCGGGGGCTGGGTTGCAGCGGCTGCGCCGGCAGCAAGTCCACCTTTTCCCGCGCCCGACAGCTCGGGGCGTCCGATGCCGGGGAGCGACTCGACGAGCCTCCTGTAGTGACCCGTCGGGTCATCGCGTTCCGCCAGCACGATCTGCACGGGCCGGCCTCGCGCAAGCTCAATCAGCGCCGATGGGTCCTTGCGGCGGAGGGAGTGGCCGAGGATTGCAAAGTGCGGGGGAATGTAGCCGCTGTAGCCGTTGATCAACGGCCGCCGATGGGACATCGAGCGGAACATCGCCCGGATGTTGACGTTGGGGTCGGACGGGGGAAGCTCGAGAACGGCGGCGCCCGCGACCTCCGGGAGGGGGACTCGTGCCGGCGGCGCTGAAACAGGCAGCGGCCGCATCCAGCCGTCGAGCGAGATGCCGAGCGCCACGATTCCTGCTGCACCGGCGCGTCCAATCCGCCCGGCAGGCATGAGCATCGCGAGCCCCAGGCCGCCGGCGACCGACAGGCAGAGCGCCATCAACATGCCGAATCGTGCGGGCACGCGGAGCCCGGCGTATCCCGGCAGCCGCACCAGCCACTCGTACGGCTTGAGCCAACCCACGACGCCGTCGCCTGGAGCTGCCGGGCCCAGTGTCAGTGCGGCCATCAACAGGGTAGCGGCAACGTAGAAGACGAAAGGCCCAGCCAGGGACTTCCTGGTGGTCCGCAGACGCGTGAAGGCCAGGCACACGAGCGCGGCCGCGACAACGGCGACGACGGTGATGCCGGGGAAGAGGAAGTCTTCGGTGGGTCCCTGCCGGCCTGCCCGCCAGAGCGCGAGCATTGGCGGCGGGTCCAGGAACGACTGCGGTCCGGCGCTGAGGCGGATCATCTCCCCGCGGCTTCGGGCGAGCCCGAGCGCGCGGTGCACGTCCAGGTACATGAACACGCCCGGCGCCAGTGGCAGCGATGCGACAAGGCATGCCGCCCCGATGCCGCACAGCGCAGCCCACCGGCGCGCAGCAACGACGAACCAAGCCAGCCAGGCGGCCAGCAGGACAGGCGCGAACAGGAGGTAGTAGCCGTTCGACAGTGCCTGCAGGAGCCAGGCGCACCCGAATACGCCCAGCCACCGCCGTCGGCCGCTCTCGAGATAGGCGTGAAGGGCCAGCAGCTGGAGCGGCAGCCATTGAGTGGTCAGCACCTGCAGGTGCGAGAGTTGTCCCGCCCGGATTGGCGCAAACGCGAACGCCAGCCCGGCGCACAGGGCCGCCGGCGCCGATCCGCTCAACCGCCTGGTCAGGGCATATGTAAAGAATCCCGAGAGCGTGTACGACAGGAGGAGCGCGACGTTGTAGGCGAACGCCGGCGTCGCTCCCAGATGGATCAGCGGCGTGGTGAAGAGCGCGGTGCCGGCCAGGTGCTCCGACAGGGCGAGCGCGTCGCGCATCGGGTAGAAGATCGGCGGGCTCCACCACTCGTCCGTGAAGGGAATGGCCCGGGAGTTCCACCACAGGATCCAGGTGTTGAGGAAGGGATCTCCGGGGTCGAACGCGACCCGCGAGCCGAGCCGCATGACGAGCGGCCACGTCCACGCGATCGAGAGCGCCGCGAACAGCGCGAGTATGAACAGGGAAAGTGGATCACCCAGGCGGCGCGGCACGACTCAGCCCGGGGCACATTAACAGGCTGTGCCCGCCGCGGCAACCAGAAGTCTTCGGCTGGATCATCCCCCTGGCTGCTGCCCCGGATCACGGCTCGCCGTGACCCCTGCGCCGGCGAGGACGATCGTGAACCGCGTCGTTCCCTGCGGCGTGCGCTCGAGGGCGTACGGGAACCCGTGGCCCGCCAGGATTTCCTGCACGAGGGTCAACCCGATGCCCTGGCCGTGCGGCTTCGTGCTGAAGAAGGGCGTGAACAGATTCGACTGCGCCTCCGCGGTCATGCCGGGGCCGGTGTCCTCGATCGTCAGCGTCGGGCGTCCTGCGCTCAGCGTCACCCGAACGGTGATCGTGCCGTCGCCTTCGATGGCGTCGATGGCGTTCTTCAGGATGTTGAGGAGCGCCTGCTCCATCTGCCCACGATCGGCGGCCACCCGGACCTCCGGCCGATCGAGCTCCCATCGCCAGCTGACGCCCGGCAGCCTCCGGCCGGGCGCCCAGCAGCCGCACCAGGCGCTCGAGCATGGCGACGACGTCGCACTCCTGCAGCAGCGGCGGCGGCAGCCGGAACACGTCGGCGAAGCGGCGCATGAAGGTGTTGAGCTGTTCGGTCCGCTCGATCACGATGCCGATGGCCTGCTCGAAGTCGTGACGGTGCGCCGGGGCGATCTGGCCCGCATACGTCAGCGAGGAGTGCAGCAGCGAGTTGGAGGCGGCGACGGTGTTGTTCACTTCGTGCGACATCACGCGGATCAACTTCTCGTAGGCCGCCCGCTCGAACTGCCGCAGTTCCTCGGTCAGCTCCTCGACCAGCAGGAAGCTGCGCGGGAAGCCGCGATCGACGAACGTGCCGTGATGGCACTTCACGCGGCGGGCGCCGAGCAGCCCGACGACGCGCGCCTCGCCGGGGTTGCAGCGCCGCGAGCGCCCCGGCCAGCGGCGATCCGAGCGCTGTCGAGACGGCGACCGACCACCGCCGAGGCGCGGCCGATCCAGCAGCCGCTCGGCCGCGGGATTCAGGCTGCTGACGTGCTGATCGAAGTCCAGGATGACCACGCCGGACGGCGAGACATGAAGCACCTGGCTCAGGAACTGGTGCTGCTCCGCGAGGCGCACGCGCTCTTCACGCAGGTGGTCGACCATCCGGTTGTAGACGCCGATCAGCTCGTCGATTTCAGGCTGGCCCACCGCAAGGAACCGCGACGTGAACTCCTCGTCGCGAATCAGCCGCAATCCCTCGGCGGCGATCCCGAGCTGGCGATACATCTCGCGCGACAGCCGCACGCCGACGACGAGCGACGCCGCGAAGATGGCTTCGACGGCGAGCAGCCAGAACGGGCTGTCGACGAACAGGTAGGCGCCGAGGCCGGCGAAAATCAGGTGGAGAACGGCGAGGTAGGCGATCGCGCGCCCGCGGAGGCTCACACGGCGATCTCGGTACTTCGACGAAGCGGCGGTAGAGGGCGGCCCGGCTGAGGCCAAGCGACTCGGCCACCTTGCTGACGTTGCCGCCGTGATGCCGCAGCGACTTGACGATCATCGCCCGCTCGATCTCGTCCATCGTCATCGAGCCGACCGGCGGCAGCGCGTCGGCGGCCGGCGCCGCGCCGCGCGCCGGTTCGACCGACTCGATGAAGTCCTCGACCTCGAGCCGATCGCGGGTGCTGACGAGCACGGCGCGCTCGACCCACTGCCGCAGCTGGCGGACGTTGCCCGGCCACGGCTGCGCCTGCAGCCAGCCGCGCGCCGGCGTCGCTGAAGCGTGAGCGGTTCGCGCTCGTAGACCTGCCCGGCGCGTCTGCAGGAAGCGCGCGGCGAGCACGGGGATGTCGTCGGGGCGCTCGCGCAGCGGCGGCAGGTGAATGGCCATCAGGTTGATGCGGTAGAGCAGGTCCTCCCGGAACTCGCCGCGCGCCACCAGGTCGGTCAGCGGCCGGTTGGTGGCGGAGACGACGCGCACGTCCACCTCGCGGCGCTGGCTCGACCCGAGCACCTCGAAGGTGCGGTCCTGCAGCACGCGCAGCATCTTGACCTGCGACGGCGGATCGAGATCGCCGATCTCGTCGAGGAAGATCGTGCCGCCGTTGGCGACCTCGAAGCGGCCCTTCCGATCGGCGCGCGCGTCGGTGAACGCGCCGCGCACGTGGCCGAACATCTCGCTCTCGAACAGCGTCGAGGGAACGCCGCCGAGGTTGACCTTGACGAAGGGCTTCGCCGGCGCGTCGGCTGTTGCGGTGGATGGCCTCGGCCACCAGCTCCTTGCCCGTGCCGCTCTCGCCGGTGATCAGCACCGACGCGTCGGTCGGCGCGACGCGCCCCACCAGCTGCAGGATGCGCAGCATGCGCGGCGTCGCCGCCGACCAGGTCGCCGAAATCGTAGCGTGCGTCGAGCTCGTCGCGGGTCGAGCGCGCGGTCGTCGGGCTGTGCCCGGCTGGCGACCAGGCCGAGCGCGGTCTGGACCGTCTGCAGCATCTGCTGGTTGGTCCACGGCTTGGTGACGAAGTCGGAGGCGCCGCGCCTTCATGCCCTCCACCGCCAGCCCAATCGAGCCCCAGCCGGTGATCAGGATCGACCGGAATCGACGGCGTCGCTTCCTTGATCTGCCGCAGCAGTGCGAGCCCCTCCTCGCCCGACGTGCGGCGCGAGAAGTTCATGTCCTGGATGATCAGCTGACAAGGCTGGCGGCGCAGCACGTCCAGCGCCTCCTCGGGCGATCCCGGCGACGCACGGACGTCAGGCCGGCCTGCTTCAGCAGCAGCGCCAGCGAGGCGGTCACCGAGCGGTCGTCGTCGACGATGAGGATCATGTGACAGGATCAACCGCCGCCCGGGACCGTGGCGGGGTCTCAAGAGCCCGCCGCCACACCAACCACTCGAATCCCCGACCGGGAGCTCGCCCCGGTCAATGTGGCGCGCGGTCTTCAGACCCCGCGAACCTGGCGGATCCCACACCAGCCGCGGCCGGCTATCGAGCTCACTCGTAGTGCAGCGCTTCGGCCGGCTGGATCTTCGTCGCCAGGCGGCTCGGATACCAGCCGCACGCCAGCGTCAGAAGATAGATGGCGGCCACCGAAATGGCAATGCTGCGTGACGAACACGCCGGCCGGCACGACCTGCAGTCCTCCGAGGAAGCGGCAGCAGCGGCACCTGCGCAAGCAGCAGCACGCCGACAACCAGCGCGATCGAGGTCATGATGACCATCTCGACAGCACCTGGGCCCGCACGTTGCGGAATCGTCGCCCCCTTGGCGCGGCGCAGGCCGAACTCGCGGATCCGCTGCGTCACGCTCTGCCACACCACGCCGGTCAGGCCGAGCGCCACCATCAGCAGCAGGAACGCGGCGATGATGCCGACGACGGCCAGCGGGATGGTGTACTGCCGCAGCTTGTCCTGCCGCATGGTGTCGAGCGGCTGCACCTCGAACGACCAGTTGCCCGCGCCACCGCCATCGCGCGCCTGACCAGCGTCTCCTCGAACGCGGCGGTCGTGCCGGGCCCGAGCCTGACGAACAGCCGCTCCGGCAGCGCCGCCTTCGGGTCCGGCATCGTCGAGCCGCAGCCGGTAGAACAGGTAGCCGCTCGCGGCGTCGAGAGCTCGCCGTCCTGCCGGAACTCGTCGACGACGCCGATGACGCGCTTGACCTCCGGCGTGTCGTTCGGGTCGGGAGGCGGCGCGTTCGGGTCGCGCTCCTCCTTGATGATCTGGCCCACCGGATTCGGCGTCGCCGAAGATCTCCCGCGCCAGGCGCCGGTTGACGCACCACCGGCGTCCACGTCGCCGCATCGTCCTCGCGCGAGAACCAGCGGCCGGCGACGAGCGGGATGCGCAGCAGCGCCGAGATAGTCGTCGGTGACGCGTGTTGACGCCGTACTCGACCTTGCGGCCGCCGACCAGCCGCACGACGCTGCCCCAGTTCGAGTTGCGCGTACGGGCCGGTGAACGCCGCCGCGACCGCCTTCGATCTGCGGCATCTCGCGCAGCGCGCATCAGGACTGCCGGTAGGTCTCCCGGTGGCGCGCCTTGACCGCGGGATCCTCGTCGGACTCCTTGCGATCGACGGTGATGCTCCACAGCCGATCGATGTCGTATCCGAGCGGCTGCCGCGTGTTGTTCGCGAAGTGCACGGCGAACAGCACGACGCCGAACAGCGTCAGGAACGCGAAGAAGATCTCGACCGTCAGCAGGAAGTTCTGGCGCTTGCGGTTCCAGATCAGGCGCAGCAGGTGGCGGGTCATCGCGACACGCCTCCCTTCAGCGCGTCGACCGGGTTGAGGCGCGACATCCGCCACGCCGGATAGACGCCGGAAATCAGCCCGAACACGCACCGCCAGCGCCATGCCGTAGGCGAACACGCGCAGGTTGATGGTGAACCGGGCGTAGCTGAAGATCCCGCTGTCGCTGATCATGCGCAGGACGACGATCGACAGGACGAACCCGATCAGGCCGCCGACCAGCGTCAGCAGGATGTTCTCGACCAGGAACTGCCCGACCAGCGTCCGCGCCGGCGCGCCGAACGCCTTGCGCACGCCGATCTCCGAGGCGCGCTCCATGATCCGGCTGATGTTGATGTTGACCAGGTTGACCGTCGGGATCAGCAGGAACAGCAGCGCCGAGCACGGCCAGCAGCCCGACAGCTTCCACACCTGGCTCTCGGGATCCTTGCGGCGCCGCTGTCGGCATCATGCGCGCGAAGCGCCTCGAACCTGTCTCGAACGGCGCGACGATCGCCTGGTAGTCCTTCGGATCGGGCAGCTCGGCGCGCAGCAGCCGCGAGTTGAACTCCTCGTGGATCGCCGCCATCGCCGCCGTGTCGCGGGCCAGCGCCATGGCGTTCCAGTCGCCCATGATCTCGGCCTTGTAGGCGTCGGTCTTGGCCGTCGTGTAGGGCACCCAGATCTCCGCGAAGGACGCCATGCGCAGCTCGGACACGTCCTCGACGACGCCGACCACCCGGAACCGCTGGCCGTCGGCCTCGAGCGTCTGCCCGACCGCCGGCTGCCCGTCGAAGAAGCGCTGGCGCGTCGTCGCGTTGATGACCGCGACGAAGCGCGCCTCGGCGACGTCCTGGCGTCCCGAACGGGCCGCCTTCGAGGAAGGTGAAGTCGAGGATGCGCCAGAACTCGCCGTCGGTCCGCTTGAGCGACGAGGCGATCTTCCTGCCGTTGATGTACGAGTGCACCGTCCGTCCGCCGGCTCGTAGATCGACAGGCGCTCGACGCCGGGCAGATCCCGCGCGTAGCGTGTCGAGCAGCTTGAAGCCGCCGCTGCTCGACCACGTGGAGTGCGGCCCGTACATGACGGCCTGCTCGACGTAGAGCGTCCGGTCCTGCCGCGGCTCCGTCGGCTCGGGGCCGAGCGCATGGTCGAAGAGCGCGGTGACCACCGTCAGCACCAGCAGCGTGAAGCTGATGCCGAACAGGCTGATGAAGGTGAAGAACTTGCGCCGCAGCAGCACCTTCACGGCGAGCACCGAGGTAGTGCTTCAGCATGGTACCCGGAGCTCTCGCCAGGGATGTCGCCAGCTCAGTTCACCTGCCGTCCGTCGAACAGGCGCACGATGCGCTCGGTCTGGTCGGCCTTCTGCTGGTCGTGCGTGACCATCACGATGGTGGTCTTGTCCTCGCGGTTGAGCGTCTTGAGGATGCCCATCACCTCGTCGCCCATCTGCGAGTCGAGGTTGCCGGTCGGCTCGTCGGCGAGCAGGATGCGCGGGCGGCCGACGATCGCCCGGGCGATGGCGACGCGCTGCTGCTGGCCGCCGGAAAGCTGCGACGGGAAGTGATGGATGCGGGCGCTGAGCCCGACGCGGTCGAGCGCCGCCTCGGCCAGCTTGCGCCGCTCGGCGTTCGACATGCGTCGATAGAGCAGCGGGACCTGCACGTTGTCGAGCACGCTGAGGTCGCTGATCAGGTGAAAGGTCTGGAAGACGAAGCCGATCTCCTTGTTGCGGATCGCGGCCAGCGCGCGGTCGCGGTAAGTCGCGATCGGCGAGCCGTTGATCTGCACCGTGCCGCTGGTCGGCGCGTCGAGCAGCCCCATCAGGTTCAGCAGCGTGCTCTTGCCGCATCCCGACGGCCCCATGATCGAGATGAACTCCCCTTCGCCGATGGTGATGTTCACGTCCGCGAGCGCCACCGTTTCGATGCGATCCGTGCGGTAGACCTTCTCGATGCTCTTGCAGCTGAATCATGCCAACACCCTGTCCTGCTCGCGAGCCCGTCGCGCCGTGCGCGGAGCCGCTCCCTGTGCATCTGATCGCTGACCTCGCTCAGGTGCATGTAGTCCTTCATGTCCGAGATGATGAGCTCGTCGCCTTCCGCCACGCCCGACAGCAGCTTCGACGTCGTCGATGCCGGCGAGCCCGATCTCGATCGGGACGCGGACCGCGCGATTGCCGCGGACCACGAACGCCTGGCGCGCGGCGTTGTCGGCGAACGGCCCGCGCTTGACGCGCAGGCGCGCGCGGCTTGCGGTCGGTGATCGACGAGCACGTCGCCGCGCAGGCTGGGACGCAGCGCCGGCGTGCGACGGCTCCGCGAGCGCGACCGTGAAGCGCATGACGCCGTTCTCGACCGTGGGGAACACGTCGGTCGACCGTGGCCTGCAGGTCCATGTCGTTGACGCGGAGCACCGCCGGCATTCCGGTGCGCAGCCGGCCGGCGTGGATGTCCGAGACCGTGGCGTCGACGCGGAACGACGTGAGGTCGGCGATGCGGGCGATGACGTCGCCCCGCCGCACGAGCGCGCCTTCCTGCGACAGCACCCACGTCAGCACGCCGTCGCGATCCGACTTCGTCGTCGACAGATCCAGCAGCCGGCGCGCCTGCGCGGCCTCCTTGTCGAGCGAGCCGCGCTCGAGCGACAGGCCCTTCGAGCTGCACGGCTGGTCGCCCGCTCGGCGTTGCTGCGCTCGTTCGCGAAGCTGCGCCAGCTCGATCTGCGCCTGCTTGACGGCGAGCTCGGAGCGGCGCAGCGCCTCGCGCGAGAACAGCCCCTCCTTGAACAGCTGCTCGTCGCCTTCGAGCTGCGCCTGCGCCGACTGCAGCTCGAGCGTCTTGACCTCGATGCCGGCCGTCGAGGTCGACCAGCGACTTCTCGAGCGTCAGCCGGGTCTGCGCCTGCTGGTTGTCCTTGACCTTGAGGTCCTTGATCGACCTTCTCGAGCGGCGAGCACCGATTCGCTGACGTCGAGCTCGACGACCGGGTCGCCGCGCTTGAGCTGCGCGCCGGGCCGTTGCAGCAGGCGCAGCACGCGCGCATCGAGCGGGCTGGAGAGCACGCGCTCGACCTCGGGAACCACCATGCCGGACGCCATGATGACCGCCTCGACCGGCCCGGTCGTGACCCGCGCCGTGCGGATGCGGGTGCGGCTGATGCGAGGGCCGCATCCAGCCGGGCAGCCAGACCACCAGCAGCGCGACGACAACGATGGGCAGGGCCACGCGGAGCGCGCGCCGGCGGCGATCCTGACGGCGGACTTCCGGGGCGAGGTCGCGATCCACGTGCGTTCGATCAACAAGCGGCGTGCCGCGTTGAACCTCACGGTTGCAACGACTTACGACGTTCCTGGCGGGAACATCGTTCGAGAGTGTACCAAGGCCTGTTCAGAAGCGGACAGCGGCCGGCGGACCGAGGCGTATAGTCAGAGAGTGCCTGCTGCGTACACCCGCGACCACGTGAGTGCCGGTCCGATGACTC
The DNA here is from genome assembly GCA_963787175.1 of uncultured Acidobacteriota bacterium. GTDB lineage: Bacteria > Acidobacteriota > Vicinamibacteria > Vicinamibacterales > 2-12-FULL-66-21 > CAVSUB01. Next base: position 664,936 of record CAWBCA010000020.1, on the reverse strand, counting down.
CTCCAGCGTAACCGGCGTATGCCAGACTTTCGAGTTGAGAAACGCCGCGCCGAGGCCGAGCTCACGCTGTCGACCGGCACGCGGGTCAAGGGTGCCTTCTTCCTCGCAGCCTTCAGCGCCCGGCACTCCGGACCGGAGCGCGTCAGCGACCTGATGAACGGCGAACAGCAGTTTTTCCCGTTCGAGGTTGCCAGCACGGCGGACCCGAGGACGGTGCTCTTCATCAACCGCGCGCATGTCACAACGATTGCCCTCCCGTCCAACGCCACCGAGGCCCAGCTGGACCCGGGCTACGACCTCGCGCTCAAGCGCCGCGTCTCGTCCTGCTGTCGGACGGCGCGCGGGTGACCGGCATCGGTTGCGATTTACCTGCCGGACAGGACGCGATCGGCTGAGTGACTACGCGCAGGTCGAAGAGCCCTTTCAACTACCTCGAGACTCCCGATCGCACGCTCATCATCAACTCCGCCTACATCGTGGAGCTCCTGGAGATGGTCGAATGACGGCCGCCGAACGCTTCGACCACATCGACGATCTGCTCGACGGTCTTCGGGAGGGACAATCAGGGCACGCTCACGCTCGAGGGGGGCAGCCCGGCGCGGATCGCCGGGCCGGGCGGGAGTCGCATGCGGCCGCCGCACGAATGCTGAGCCGCCAGGAGATCCTCGCGATGGTCGGGCCCATCGTGCCGGAACACGCGCGGCGCCAGCTGCCCGGGGAACCGCGTCACCTTCGACTACGACTCTCCGGCCGTCGGGGGCTTCCGCCTGACGATGGCGCGTGACACCGAGCGCCTGGTCGTGACGATCGTGTCGAGCAGTCCCGCCGCCCAGCCGCCGGCACCGGCTCCGTCCGTCGTCCCGGCGGCCGCCGCGCAGCCCGGCCCGGAAGTCAGCGTCCCGCCGCTGCCGCGCCGCTTCCGCTGAGCGCGCCGCTGCCGACCGGAGGCCCCTCCATCGATCGGCTGTTCAGATCCATGGCGGCGCAGAACGCCTCGGACCTCCATCTCACGATCGGGATGCCGCCGCTCATCCGCAAGGACGGCCGCATCCAGCCGCTCGAGAGCGGCGCGGCGGCGCTGGACGCCGCGAGCATGGAGGAGCTGCTCCGGCCGATTGTTCCCGACAAGAACGCCAGCGAGTTCGCCGAGCGGCACGACACCGACTTCGCATACGAGATCACCGGGCTGGCCCGCTTCCGCGCGAACATCTTCATGGACCGCAAGGGCGCCGGCGCGGTCTTCCGGGTGATTCCGAGCAAGATCCTCACGGCGGAAGAGCTCGGCCTCTCGCCCCACATCCTGCAGTTGTGCCGGCTGACAAAGGGGCTGGTGCTCGTCACGGGCCCCACCGGCTCGGGGAAGTCGACGACGCTCTGCGCGATGGTCGATTACATCAACCGGACCCGCGACGACCACATCATCACGATCGAGGATCCGATCGAGTTCGTGCACGAGAGCAAGAAGTGCCTGCTGAATCAGCGCGAGGTCGGCACGCACACCGACTCGTTCAAGGGTGCATTACGCGCCGCCCTCCGGGAGGATCCGGACATCGTCCTGGTGGGCGAGATGCGCGACCTGGAGACGGTGGCGATTGCGATCGAAACGGCGGAGACCGGCCACCTCGTTTTCGGCACCCTGCACACGACCACCGCCGCCTCCACCGTGGACAGGATCATCGATCAGTTCCCCAGCGACCGGCAGTCGCAGATCCGCGTCATGCTGTCGGAATCGCTGAGGGGCGTGATCTCGCAGACGCTGTGCCGGAAGACTGGCGGGGGCCGGCTGGCGGCGCTCGAGGTCCTGATCGTGACGTCGGCCGTCAGCAACCTGATCCGGGAAGGAAAGACGTTCCAGATCCCGTCGATCATGCAGGTGGGCAAGGCGCTCGGGATGGTCAGCCTCAACGACGCGCTGATGGAACTGGTCACGAAGAAGCTCGTCACGGCGGAGGAGGCTTACGTCAAGAGCGTGGACAAGACGAGCTTCGAAGGCCTGCTCAAGCGCGCGAACATCGATACCAGGTTCATCCTGGGCGGCCCGGCATAGCCGTCTGCTTGCGTCAGCCCTTGACGGCGATGCCCTTCTCGAGCAGGAACGCCCGCATCCGGTCGCGCAGGTCGCCCTGCACCTGCACCGTCCCGTCGACGACCGCACCACCGGTACCACAAGCTCGCTTGAGCTCCTGACAAAGGTCCTTCAGGAAGGGGGCGTTCTGCGGGAGGCCGTAGAGGACGCTGACGGTCTTTCCGCCGCGTCCTGTCTTCTCCATCCGGAGCTTCGCGACGATGCGCGCCGGAACCGCCTGGTCCGGGCCGGTGCGGCGGCATCGGCAGTCGCGCGACGGGAATCCGCAGGTGGGGCACAGCCGGCCGGCGTCGGTCGAGTAGACGAGCCGCGAGGCGGGGCGGTCAGCCATGAGCGATCATCGCATGCGCAGCGGCGGCGTGCCTCCCGGTCGGGCGGGGCGTTTCATTCCGGCGAAGCGTCCGGTCGAGACGATCATGGCCTGCGCTGCTGGCTCGAGCCATGACCACCGATTCCGACCGCCGCGCCCGCCGCATCCTCGCTGCGAGCGTGGCCGTCACCGCAGTGCTCTACATCGTGCCGTTCGGCCGCACGATCGCGTGGCCGCTCGTGCTGATCTCGACGCTCGCTCACGAGCTGGGCCACGGGCTGGCCGCCGCGCTCCTCGGCGGACACTTTCACCTGCTCCGCCTCGAGTCCGACGCCAGCGGGGTTGCGCTGTGGAGCGGCGCCTTCGGGCGGGTGGCGACGGCAGCAGTTGCCGGTGCGGGGCTGATCGGCCCCGCGGTCGCCGCCTTCCTGCTTCTCGCACTCGGCAGGAACCGCGCCCGCGCCAGCATGCTGCTCGGCGCGCTCGGCGCCGGGCTGTGCGCCGTGGCCCTGCTGCTGGTGCGCAACCCGTTCGGCCTGGCGTTCACGCTGCTGCTCGGGTCGGCCCTGCTGCTGGTCGCACTCCGGTTTCCGCGTGCGTCCCAGACCGTCGGCATCGTGCTGGCCGTGCAGCTGGCGCTGTCGGTGTTCTCCCGCGGCGACTACCTGTTCACCCGCACCGCGCTCACCGACGCCGGCCCGATGCCCTCCGACGTGACGGTGATGGCGAACGCCCTCTTTCTACCCTACTGGTTCTGGGGCGCCGCCTGCGGCGCGCTGTCCGTCGGGTTGCTGCTCGCCGGCGTCCGGATGTTCGTGCGACGCTGACGGCGGTGGGCGGCACACGCCATGGACGGCACGCTCAACGGGACCCCGCGACAGCGAACGCCATGATGCTGTCGTCGGTCACCGGGTTGCCGAAGAAGCCGCCGCCGGTGGCCGTGATCACGACGTACTGCCTGCCATCGCGGCCTTCGAAGGTCATCGGAGTGGCCTGCGCGGCCCCCTTCAGCTTGAACGTCCACAGTTCTTTCCCTGTCTTCGCATCGAACGCGCGGAAGCGGCTGTCGTCGGTGGCGCCGACGAAGACCAGCCCGCCGGCAGTCGCAATCGTGCCGCCGTTGCCCGGGCGTCCGGTGTTCTGCTTGTCCGGCGGCAGGCTCTCGGTGATGCCGAGCGGCACCCGCCAGGCGAACTCGCCGGTGTTCACGTTCACCGCGGTCAACTGTCCCCAGGGCGGCTGCTGACACATCATGTTCGAGGCGGCATCCTTGAAGCGTCCGCCCCCCGGCACGCCTTGGTACGGGCCGTCGGGAAGCACACGGTTGCCTTGCCCGTCGCCCCTCGCGGGGCCGGTCGCCGCAGGATCCCGATCCCTGAGCCCCGAGATCTGGCCGAGCTCATTCGTGCTCACGAACAGGTATCCGAGCTGCGGATTGAACGACGTCCCACCCCAGTTCACGCCGCCGTGATTTCCCGGAAACTGCACGCGCAGCCTGTTGTACAACACCGGGAGATACGGTCCGCCCAGCTGCATCCCCTCGATCAGCTTCCTGCACGCCGCCTCCAGCTCGGGCGTGACGGTCGCGATGTCCGCTGCCGACATGCTCATGCGGGAGAGCGGCGGCGGCTTGATCGGGAAGGGCTGCGTTTTCGATGCGCGCTCCAGAGGCACTTCGCTCGCGGGCACCGGACGCTCCTCGACGCCGTAGATCGGCTTGCCGGTCACCCGGTCCAGCAGGAACAGCAGGCCCATCTTGTTGATGACCGCCACGGCGGGAATCGTCTTCCCGCCCTGCTTCACGTCGATGAGCGCCGGCGCGCCAGCGATATCGGCATCCCAGATGTCGTGGTGCACCACCTGGAAGTGCCACAGATACTTGCCGGTGTTCGCATCGGCCGCCACCAGGCTGCTGCCGAACAGGTTGTCGCCGGCGCGGTCGCCGCCGTACTGGTCGACCGACGGCGCACCAAACGGCATGTAGACGATGCCGCGCTCGGCGTCCACCGTCATGAAGCCCCAGACGTTGACCCCCGAGCGCTCCTTCCAGCTGTCCGGCGCCCAGGTGTCGTTGAACTTCTCACCGGCCCGTGGAATCGAACGGAACGTCCACACGAGGGCGCCGGTGCGCATGTCCCACGCACGCACGTCGCCCGCCGGCCCCCGCGGCGGATTCTCCTGGTTCCTGCCTCCGGTGATGACCAGGTTCCTGTAGACGATCGGCGGAGAGCTCAGGCCGTTGCTGCCCGTGAGCCCCTGCATGATCTCGGGAGTGTCGAACAGCACCACACCCTTTTCGCCGAAGGCCTCGTTGGGTTTGCCGGTCTTCGCATCGAGCGAGTACAGCTTGCCGTCGTTGGAGCCGAAGACGATCTGCGGCGGCGTCTGCGCGTCGCCCGGCCAGTACTCGAGCCCGCGCGTCGAGGGATTCCCGGATGGGAGCTGGTAGACCCATGCCTCCTTGCCGGTCGTCGCATCCAGTGCCACCACGCGATAGTACCGGCGTCGGCAGATACATCATCCCGTTGACGACCAGCGGCGTTGCTTCACTCGAGCTGAAGCCCCGGGACGAGGCCGTGGCGGGCTTCATGTGATACACCCACGCGACCTCGAGCCCCCCGACGTTCGCAGGGGTGAGCTGGGTGAGCGGCGAGAAGCGCATGCCGCCCGCATCGTGGCCGTATGTCGGCCATTCCTTCGAGGGCGCCCGCTGCTCCGGCGCGGCCTGCTGCGCGCGCAGACCGTGCGCCGCGCCTGTGATTCCTGCAACCGCGCACGTGAGCACCGCGGTGATCGCCAGTCGTGCCGTGACCCGCATCAATCCTCCGAGCAGAGCGAATGAGAGCGGCCCCGCCGTCCGCACCATCCAGGAATGTGGCGGCGGGCCTTCAGAGGCCCGCCGGAACCAGTTGCCTCGAACGACCGCGGGATCCTACACCGGCGGCCCGGCCCGGGCGTGACGCGCCGCCCGTGCCTGACGAAAGACCGGCTCACCACTCACTGACGCGGGGCATGACAGTCGCCGCAGTCGGTGAACACCTGGCGCTGGTTGTGACACGACATGCAGCCGGCCATCGTCAGGATGTTGGTTTCAACGGCGATGACCTCGCGCTCGGGCACCGCGCCGTGGCACTCGGCGCACGTGACACCTGCCTTGAGGTGCGGGGCATGCGCCCAGAACACGTAGTCCGGAAGCCTGTAGACGCGGACCCACGGGATTGGCGTATCCGAGGCGGCCAGCGCCGTGAGCTTCTGGATCGACGGCCTTTCGGCCGCAACCGTGCGGTGGCAGGCCATGCACATGGCGTTCGGCGGGTACGTCATCAGCGTGCCCGGATCCGGATTCAGATGGCAGCCCCTGCAGTCGAGGCCGAGCGCCACGTGTGTCTTGTGGCTGTAGGCAACGGGCTGGACAGGGGGGGGCGCGGCTGCAGGCTGCTGTGAGCCGCGAGCCCTCAGCACCAGTGTCGCAAGCATCAGCAGCGCGAGCGCGAACACGAATCGACGTGGAGACCCCCGGAGTCGCACGGGTGCATGCTACAACGGCGCGTCCGACCGCGCGTGGGCGGCTGCCGGGAACCATCCGGAATTGCGCAACTTCATGGGCCGTCGGCGGGCCGTGGGAATGGTCGATCGCCACACCATGAGTTGCTGGGCTGTATCGTTTATGCAACATTTAGCTTGTGTTGGCAACATTCAGCCCGTAGCATGGAAGCAACCCATGAGAGTCCGAGCGGCCGTCCTGGCCGTCCTCCTCGTTTCCGCGTGCGCGAACCCTGCGCGCGAGCGTCTGGCGCAGACCAGCCTGTTGACGTACGACAAGTCGACGGGCCGGCTGAGGGAGGTGACCCACGATGCGAACAGCAACGGCCGGATCGACACCTGGGTCGAGATGGACGGCTCGATGCCGGTCAGGTCCCGGCTGGACCGGGACGAGGATGGCAGGATCGAGCGGTGGGAGTACTACGACGGTCAGGGCAACATCCGCAAGGTGGGCTACTCGCGGGGTGACGACGGGACACTGGATGCGTGGGCCTATGCGGGGGCGTCCGGCCGCGTCGAGCGGATCGAGCTGTCGTCCTCGGCCGACGAGAACAGGATCGACCGCTGGGAGCGATACGACGCCAGGGGCCTCGAGGCTGCCGACGAGGATACCGACGGAGACGGCATCGCGGACAAGTGGGAGACGTATGTCGGCGGGTCGCTGAACACGGCAGCCTTCGACGAAACGCACGACGGCAGGCCCGACCGACGGCTCAACTACAGCGGCGGGGTGCTCGCATCGATCGACAGCGCGCCGGACGGGGACGGCCACTTCACCAGGAACACTGATGTCGGGCCTGCCCACCATCCTGCTCATCGCCCCTGACGCGGGCGATCGCTCGCGCATCGCCGAGATGCTCGAGCGGCACGGCCACGAGGTGCTCCAGGCCGAGTCCGGTACGGATGCCCGCGGGAAGATGCACGCCGCGGGTTCCGAGATCGTCATCGTGCTCGATCTGGCCGCATCGCCGGACGCACTCCGCTACCTGCGCGGGCCTGCCGCCACACGCGGCCACGCGCCGGTGGTCTGCATCGCGGACCGTCGTCAGATCGGCAGCTCGTCGGAGGCGTTGCGGCTGGGCGTCGCGGATCTGATCGGACGCCCGGTCCGCGAGGGCGACCTGCTCGCCGCTGTCGCCAACGCACGCGAGTTCGCCCGCACGATGTGGGAGCGGCCGGGCCCGGCGGGCACCACACCGCTGACGCCGGACGGCATGTTCGGATCGTCGGCAGCGATGCGCGAGGTGCTGAACATCGTGAGGCGGGTTGCGCCCAGCCGCTGCACGGTGCTGCTGATCGGAGAGCGCGGCACCGGACGGGAGATGGTGGCGCGTGGAATCCACAGCCAGGGCCCGAATCACGCCGCCCCTTTCCTGAAGATTGCGTGCGCTCGCGCCGCGGCCGACGTGCATGGCCAGCTCGAACGTCTCGTGCACGAAGACGTCGAGGCCGGGTCCACGATCTACCTCGAGAACATCCACGAGCTGGCGTCCGACCAGCAGCGACGGCTGGCCGAGCACATCGCCTCCGCGCCGGCCCCAACCGATGACGTGCTCGGATCGGCGGACGTCCGGTTCATCGGCGCGATCGTGCCGCGCATCCTCGACCCGGCGCAGCGCGATCAGGCGCGAGGCGAGCTGATCGACGCCCTCGGGGTCGTCCGCATCGACCTGCCGCCGCTGCGCCAGCGGACCGAGGACATCCCGCTGCTGGCGATGCACTTCCTGAAGGAAGCGTGCGTGCGCAACGGCGTCCCTCCGAAAGCCCTGTCGCGGAGCGCACTGATGCTGCTCTCGGCGCTGCCGTGGCCCGGGAACGCCGCGGAGCTCCGGTTGCTGGCGGAGCGGCTCGCCGTCCTCACCGCGCGGGGAACGATCCTGCTGGAGGACGTGTTGCCGAACATCCGCTTCGACGGGGCGGAAGCACTGGGACGGGGCAGGGGCACGCTGCGTGAGGCGCGTGAGGGGTTCGAACGCGACTACATCGTGACCGTGCTGCAGCACCACCATGGCCGCATGGGTGCGGCGGCGGCGGAACTCGGGATCGAGCGAACCAATCTGTACCGGAAGATCAAGCAACTCAATATCACGTGGACGACCGGTGCGGGTTGATTGCTTTTCGCCTGCCACTTTTCCGTGTTCCCTGCCTCCCGGCCGATTAGTGCTGAGGTACTGGTGTCAGGTGTGTCGTGCGGTGTTGTCGTTGTGATACGGCGATACCGTCAGTGGGTCGTTATGCGGTCCTGGACGCCTGTATCCGTGCGATAAAGGTTGAGCGGTTCCAAACAACACCCAACAGCAGTCGGTTCCGGGTCCCGGGGCTCCAAGGAAACTATCGATGCGAAAGACTCTTACCTTCGTTCTCACGCTCGCCGTTGCCGTCGCGGCGATCCCGGCGGGTCTCTTCGCCGCCGTCAAGGCTGGCGCGGCGCAGGAACTGGGCTCGCTGAACGGTGTGGCCCAGACCGCGAACCGCGTCATGCTGCCGAATCACATCGTGCAGGTGCGGGATGTGGTGAGCGGACGGATCGTCAGCAGCACGACCAGCAGCCAGAGCGGAGCGTTCTCGTTCACCGGACTGCAGCCCGGCAGCTACGTAGTCGAAGTGATCGACGCGGCGGGCAAGGTCATGGGCCTCAGCGCCCCGGTTCCCGTCAGCGCAGGCGTCGCGGCACAGGTGACCGTCACGCTGCCGGCGAGCGGCGCGATGGCGGCCGGCGGCGGCGGTCTGCTCGGGCTGGGCAAGGCGGCCAGCATCGCGGCGATTGCCGCGACGGCAGGGCTCGCGGCGGCGACGGTAGCAGTGGTTGCGACTCAGGACGACGCCAGTCCTTCCCGCTAGGCTTCCGCTTCAGCCTCTTTCGAACCACGCCGGGCGGGACCCGGTCCACAGCTGGCGCGCGGCATCGGGCCGCGCGCGCCGGGCTTCGCCGTTTCCGGCCAGCACTGCAGCGAATCTGCCGCACCCGGTCAGCCCGCGCACGCTCCCCTCGTAGCGGGTCGACCTGGCAACTGTCCGCCCATCGACGAAACGTGTCTCCGCTCAGGGCTCGCCGACGCCGGCAGATGCCCTCGGCCTCTTGATTATGCGAACCACATTCTTGGTCATGACGTTGTGCGCGGCAGCCACCGCGTTCACGCAGGCGCAGACGCCTCCGCCGGCCGGCGCCGTCGACGACGTGCGCAAGGACGCGCGGATACATTTCGGGCCCTTGTACGTGACGCCGACCGTCCTCCTCAAGAACCTGGGAGTGGACACCAACGTGTTCAACCAGGCGGGGGAACAGAGGAAGGATTTCACGTTCACCGTGACGCCGAAGGCCGAGGTGTGGGTACCAATCTCGCGTCGCGCCTTGATCACGAACAGCGTCGCCGCCGACCTCGTCTGGTATGCGACCTATAGCAGCGAGCGATCGGTGAACCCGCAGTTCGCGACGCGCGCCGAGCTGTACTTCAACCGGCTGACGTTCTTCGGCGAGAACACCTACCTCAACACGCGTGAGAGGCCGAATTACGAGATCGACCTGCGCTCGCGGCACCTCGAGAACGACTCGACCCTGGGCGTCGAGCTCCAGCTCACGCCGAAGCTCTCGCTCGAGGCGGCGGCATTGCGCGGCATCACCCGCTACGACGCCGACGCGTACTTCGACGGCACGAGCCTGCGTGAGACGCTCAACCGGGACACCACCGGCTACCGGGTTGCCGCGCGGCACCGCATGACGCCGCTCACCACGCTGGCGCTCCGCTACGAGCGCCTCGAGGATCGCTTTCCGTACGCCGAAGCGCGCGACGCCGACAGTTTCCGCGTGATGCCGGGGGTCGAGTTCAAGCCCCGCGCGTTAATCTCCGGTACCGCGTATGTCGGTTACCGGAGGTTCACGCCCCAGTTGCCCGGCCAGCTGCCGGAGTTCAGCGGCCTGGTCTCGCAGCTCGGCCTGTCGTACACGCTGCTGGGCGCGACCACGCTGGGTGTCGGCTACCGGCGTGATCTGACCTATTTGTACGAGGCGCTGCAGCCGTTCTTCGTCAACGACAGCGTCGGCGCTTCCGTCCGGCGCGCGCTGGGACGCCGGTTCGACGTGCTCGGCTCCGCCGATCGGCACACTTACCGCTACCAGGACCTTCTCGTGCCGGAGCCGGCGCTGCCGGGCCCGCCCCAACGGATAGACGTCACCTGGGTGTACGCGGGCAGCATCCGCTACCGCGTCGGCAATGAGGGCCGGGTCGGGATCGGCGCCTGGTACTTCGATCGGCAGTCCACCACCGGAGAGTCCCGGTCGTTCGACGGCCTGCGTATCGGGACCGTGTTCACTTTCGGATTGTAGATATGGACAACAGGCAAATGTTCGGTGTTCCGGTGCCCGCTGTGACGGTGCGCCGCACGGCGCGGTGGCCGGCGTTCATGGTGCTGCTGGTTGCTGCCGGCGCTGCCGTGAGTGCCCAGTCAGCGGTGGACTACGTGATCGGGCCCCAGGACGTGCTCATCATCCAGGTCTTCGACCAGGCGGATCTCGGAGGCAGGTACGCTGTCGAGACCGACGGCACCTTCAGCTTTCCGCTGGTGGGTCGCGTCAAGGCGGGCGGCCTGACGCTGCGCGGATTCGAAGCAGAGCTGAAGACGAAGCTGGCGGACGGGTTCTTCAGGAACCCGCAGGTCACCGTCGGAGTCGAGGAGTATCGCAGCCAGCGCGTGTTCGTCATGGGCGAGGTGCGCAACCCCGGACCGGTGCCGCTGACCGGTGGGATGACCCTCATCGAGGCACTGGCCCGCGCGGGGTCCACTTCCCCGACCGCCTCCGGAGAGGTCTCCATCGTGCGCGCGCCCCCGGGCGCCAAGGGCCCGGTGCTGCCGAACCAGGGGGACGGCGCAGAGATGTTCCGCGCACGGGTGCGGGACCTGGAGGCGGGCTCGCTCAAGCAGAACATCGAGCTGCGGGACGGCGACACGGTCTTCGTGCCGCGTGCGGAAACACTGTACGTGTTCGGACAGGTCAAGAATCCCGGCGCCTACGCCCTGCAAGCGGACACGACCGTCCTGCAGGCGCTGTCGCTCGCAGGCGGCGTCACCGAGAACGGCGCCATGAACCGCATCAAGGTTGTCCGCATCGTCGAGGGCGCGAAGCAGGAGCTGAAAGTGAAGCTCACCGACCTCGTCCTTGCGGGGGACACCATCATCGTGGCCGAGAGGTATTTCTGATGTCGGACGACATGAATTTCGACCAGCAGCCCGAGGCGCGGTCCGGGCTCCGCCTGGCCGCACGGACCGTCCAGCCGGCGCCCGAGGCGGCTGCCGGGCCGCAGCCTATGCAGCAGGACGTCGGGCAGGAGATCGAGGAACCGCACCTGCTCGACTACGTGAAGGTGCTCGTCAAGCGGCGCTGGACGGCGGCGACCGCCTTCCTGCTGGTGTTCGTGAGCGTCACCGTGTACACGTTCACCGCGACGCCGATCTTCGAGGCCAGCGCGCGGCTGCTCATCGAAGCCGACGAGCAGAACGTCGTCGCATTCAAGCAGGTGGTGGACGAGGACCGGGCGAAGGCTGATTACTACCAGACGCAGTACAACATCCTGCAGAGCCGCTCGCTGGCGCGCAAGACGATCGAGGCGCTGAAGTTGTGGGACAACCCGCTGTTCGGCGGAGGGGCCAAAGCGGAAGCTGGCGCGTCGACCGGAGCGGTGGCCTATGTCACCGGCTTCTTCAGGTCGGCGCCGGAGCCCTCTGCGCCGGCCGAGGCGGACGAGACGCTCGGCCAGTCGCGCACGATCGACGCCTTCCTGTCGCATCTCGCTGTCGAGCCAATTCGCAACAGCCGGCTGGTGGACGTGAAGTACCGCCTGCCCGATGCGGCCCTGGCCACCAGCATCGTGAACACGCTGTCGAAGGGCTACATCCAGCAGAACCTCGAGTACAAGTTCATGGCCTCGAAGGAGGCGACCGACTGGCTCGGCGAGCGGCTCACCGAACAGCGCCAGGGAGTCGAGCAGGCGGAGACCAAGCTCCAGCAGTACCGCGAGCAGAACGACGCCATCTCGCTGCAGGATCGCGAGAACATCGTCGTGCAGAAGCTGGGCGATCTGAACGCGGCGGTGACGAAGGCGAAAACCGAGCGGCTGCAGAAGGAAGCGCTCTACAAGCAGCTCAGCTCGCTCGAGACCGATCGCGCCGCGCTCGACACCTTCCCGGCGATCCTCGGGAACTCGTTCATCCAGCAGCAGAAGGGTGAGATTGCCGCTCTCCAGCGCCAGCTCGCGCAGCTCTCGGAGAAGCTTGGCGACAAACACCCGGACATCGTGCGCCTGACGTTTGCCATCGAGAGCTCGCAGATCAAGCTGGATGCGGAGATCGGCAAGGTGGTCCAGTCGGTCAAGAACGAGTACCAGGCGTCACAGGTCCAGGAGCAGAGCCTGGCGGCGGCACTCGGACAGCAGAAGGGAGAGGCGCTCTCGATGAACCGCAAGGGCATCGAGTACAGCGTCCTCGACCGCGAGCTGCAGAGCAACAAGCAGATCTACGAGAGCCTGATGCAGCGCGCCAAGGAGACAGGGGTCTCGGGCGAGCTCAAGACCAGCAACATCCGCATCGTCGACCAGGCGGAGCGGCCGCGCGGCGCGGTGTCGCCCAGGAAGGCGCTCAACCTGGCGCTCGCCTCGCTTGGCGGCGGCATGCTGGCGTTCGGCCTGGCGTTCTTCTTCGAGTACCTCGACAGCCGGATCAAGACGCCCGACGAGATCAAGGCCTATCTCGGACTGCCGTCGCTCGGCATGGTGCCGGCGCTCGCCGCCAAGTCGTGGACCGGCGCGGAGCCGCTCATCAACGGCGGGGTGCCGCCGGGATTCGCCGAGGCGTTCCGCGGGATCCGGACGAACGTGCTGTTCTCGACCGCCGACGAAGGGGCGCGCACGCTGGTTGTCACGAGTACCGGGTCCGGGGGAAGGAAAGACGACCGTGGCGTGCAACCTGGCGATTGGCCTGGCGCAGACCGGCCAGCGGGTGCTGATCATCGACTCGGACATGCGGCGTCCGCGTGTGCACTCGGTGTTCAACCAGCCGCAGGAGCCGGGCCTCTCGAACTTCCTGGTGGGCAACGCCAAGCCGAGCGAGACCATGCACAAGACCAACGTGCCCAACCTGTGGCTGTTGACGGCCGGGCACATCCCGCCGAATCCGGCGGAGCTGATCGGATCGCAGCGCTGCAAGGACTTCGTGACGTCGCTGAAGGCGCATTTCGACTGGGTGATCATCGACACGCCGCCGGTGATGGCCGTCACGGACGCGGTGATCGCGGCAAACGCCGCCTCCGGCGTGGTGTTCGTCGTCGGGGCGGAGATGACCAGCCGCCAGGCCGCCAGGACCGCCGTCGAGCAGCTCGCGAACGGCCGCGCCAGGTTTGTCGGTGCGGTGCTGAACCGGGTGGAGATCGACAAGAACGCGTACTACTACTCGAAGTACTACCGTCGGGAATACGCGGGTATACCAGCAGCCCCAGCTCGCCTCCGCGGCCTCGAAATAACGGATCCGCGCTGAAGATCCACATGGTAGCCAGACACAGGGACAGCCTGAGGGCCCGCTTCAGTCGAGGACTGCTGGTGGCCTCAGTCGCCCAGGCAGTGGGTCTTGGCGTCAGCCTATTCCTGGTGGGATACGTGGTGTCAACCGCGGGCCTCGAAGCTTGGGGGCTGATCACCCTTGCGACGAGCACTGGTGCCATTCTGAGCACCGTCGACCTGGCCGCCTCGTCCGGTCTCAGCCAGCGCCTTACCAAGGCACTCGCCGTCGAGGACTCCAGAGAGTTCAGCAGGTGGTTCACGACCGGCGTCTTCCTACAACTGGTCGCCGCGGCGGCTGTGGCGCTCGGATTCATCGCGTATTCATTCGCCACCGAGCTCCACATCTCGGCATCTCAAGCCATCTCAGCCGAGGCCCCGATGGTATTCGCCCTGGTCGTCACATCCGTCATATTGACGACGCTTACGCTGCCCTACAACGCCTGTCTTCTCGCCAGCAATCGCGTCGACATCTATTCCGGTGCCTCGCTGTTGGCAGCCTGCGCCCGCCTGCTCATCACGCTGATCACGTTCCGCGTCGTCGGCGCAGGCGCAACTGCCTACGCATTCTCGTTGCTGGCGGGCGCGGCGGCACAGACGCTCGTCGTGTTCCTGTGGGTCCGGGCGAACATCGAAGCTGCAAAAATCGACCGGCGGCTCGTAAACGGGCCGACAGTCAAGAGCCTCCTCGCTCTGAACGCGCTCGTGCTCTTCAATACTCTCAACCACACGTTCTTCCTCCAGCTTCCGGTATTCGCCCTGCAGCGCGCCGCGGGCATCACCGATGTAGCCACGTGGGGTATCGGCCTTCAGGTGGCGAACTCGATGCGCGCCCTCGCCACGCCCGGCTACAACGCGCTGTGGCCGGCAATAACCACGCTGCGTCAGCACGCGCCGCTGCGTCTGGGGCCAGTCTTCAGGGTCGCCACCAAAACAGCCTTCACATTCGGCATGCTGTTCTCGGCCGCGACGTACATCGGCCTGTTCGTCCTTCAGTTCAGTCCTGAGGCAACCCTGAGCCCTCGCGCCGCGGCCGCTGTACTCGCGCTGGTCGTTGCGGCAGCGGTTGGCGTCGGCGCCATGCCTGCAGCCGCCGTATCGTCGCGGCGGAGCGCCTGAAGCTGTCATCAGCCTCAGGAGTCGCGCTGCTGTGTGCGATGAGCGGCGCTATCTACTATCTGACCCGGCAGGGCGGCCTCACTGTCATCTCCGTCGCCATGCTTCATGCGTTGTTCTTCGCTTGCTACCAGCTGATACGCATCGGGCTGGCAGCGCGCGTCGTGGGAGGGACCATCCACGGGGTGCTGCTCGATTGCGTGTTGCGTCCCGTGTTACCGGCCCTGCTGATCGTGACTGCCGCGATGATCGCGGAGGGCTGGGTGCAACGGCATCTGCCGGCGGCTCTGACGCTGTTCGCGGGACTAGCGCTGGCGCTGCCGTGGATCGCTGTCTACGCGCGTCACGAAAGACTGGCAGCCTGGCGTGCCTGCAAAGACGCCGTGGCGGTGTTATCACGCCGACCAGCAGCGATCCGAATGGAGCCCACGTGAAATACATCTACGCTAACTTCACCGACTCATGCGTCAACTGGGGCAACTTGATCATCGACTATGCCACTCGATTGATGATCGAGCAGACCCTGGGATCACCCGCCGCAGAGTTCGATTCGTTCGTGGGAGTCATGCCCGCCAGCGGCTACGATTTCGCGATCGTCCCCGGCTGCACGATGATCACGGATGGCGACAACCCGACCCTGAGCGGGATCTATCGAGTCAACTACCCGACCTACTGCCTGGCCGGAGCGGTGTGGGGAAGGGAGCCTCGATCGCTGACCATCGGCGGCCTTCGGCTCCGACTCGGCCGGCGATCCCGGCCAACCCTTGGAATCGCGCGACAGCTCAGTGGGACAGTCGGAGCTCGAGACCCGTTCACCAAGCAGCTGCTGGACGACGCAAAAATCAGGGCACTCTATGTCGGATGCCCGACGTTGTTGCTGCCCCCTACTGACGTCAGTGACGGTGGATACGTTCTCCTGTCATTCGGCCGCGGGGCAACCGCCGCCCAGGCTCATTACGGCGCCCGTCTGGCCAAACGGGCGAACGTGGTCGCAGTCTGCCACGAAATCGGTGATTACGACCGGTTCCGCGCTGCAGGGTGGCGGCTCCCGCTCGAGCAGTACAACGGAGATCTGCAGGCCTATCTAGGCCTGTTCAAGAACGCCAGCGCCGTTGTCACCGGCCGCCTCCACGGTGTCCTGCCCGCGATGGCATTCAACAAGCACGTCATGTATTTCGGGACGCGCGACACCAGGACCACAATACTGGACGACCTCGGCGTCCGGGTCTGGAATTACCGTGACATAGCAACGGGTCATTTGAGTTCGCGAGCGGTTGAGTGCGCCCGGCACCAGAACATGTTCCGGGGACGCTGGCGTGACCTCCTGCAGACGATTCGCGGCCGGCACCTGGAGGCGGCGTAGAGGATGTATACGCCCCAGTGGCAGGCGGCAGTGTTCGCGCAGGTGCTTCTGGCTATCGTCGCTGTCGCCTGTTCCCGCGCCGCCTTCGGCACTCGGAAATCGATGGCACTGGTCGCTGTCGTGGTGACGTTCGCCGTGCCAATCACCAACGTGCCCGGCTATAGCACGCCGCTGATGCTGCATGACTTCGTGGCGCCCATCCTGGGCGCATTCCTGCTGTGGAAGGGCATCCCTGGTCGGTACCGCGGCCTCCTGCTGTTGTCGGTCGTCGCCCTCGTGCTGTGGCCGACGATCGGCATCGCCAACGGCTGGTACCTTGGCGACACATACTCCGCATCGGGCGTTGCCGTATACCGGAAGGTCGCGCTGGTTGTCTTCCTGGGCGGAGCCCTGCTGCACAGACACGAACCGGACGATCTCAAGGGGCTGCTGAATACCGTCTGCATCGTGTGGTGCCTGATGTGCCTCGTAGGGATTGGCCAGTACCTCGGCTGGATCGATACTAACTTCCGGGTAGCGTCGGACGCCGGTCCCGGCCAGAACCTCTATCAGTACCGGGAAGCGCACGTCGGATTTCTGGGTTTGAATCGTGGCGCCGTGGGCGTATGGAGCTCGAGCATGTTTGCGGCTGCCGCGGCGGCCCTGGCCGGGGGCTGGGCCCAGGGACGCGGAAGCGCGCTGTTATGGGCCGCGACCGCCGCCCTCTCTACCGGCGTGGTGCTGCTCTCTGGCTCGCGTACGGGGCTCGTCGCAATGATGGTGGCGTCGATTGTCGTGCTGCTGGGGGCCTCCGTCATGAACGTGCGCCGGACAGTGGCGGCGGTTGCCACACTCTGCGTTGCGGCCGGGCTGGTGTTGGTGCCGCTCCTCAACTCGACGACCGACCTGCTGTCAACGCGCTGGAAGTCTGCTGAGGGCATCACGGAACTGGACTCATTCATCGGAAGGCGCGAGGTGCAACTCGCAGTGCTGTCGTACGTCTTCGCGGACCCCCGGACGCTCGTGCTGGGCCGCGGACCGAGCGTCGACGCATTCAGCAGCACCTTGAACGTTAGCCTGGCGCACGCACACAGTGAATACGTGCAGGTCCTCTGGGAATCGGGTGCGGTGGGGGTCGCGCTCTATTTGGGTTTCGTGCTGATGCTGATGGGTCGTGTCGGGCTGAACGGCGACAAGCAGTCCGCTCTCGTGGTGCGTGGGATGCTGGTCGCGGGTCTGACCTCCGGGCTTTCGGTTGGCAACCTGGTCGTCTGGGACACGCGACTCTGCACGTACGGCATAGCCCTGATGGTGATCTGCGGTACGAGCATATCCTCCGCGCGGCACCGCCGCAGCGTCAGGAACAACCCGCGGTCGTTCAGCAGGCCGGTGACAGTGCCCGTGACGGTCAGGGCCTTCGGAGGGATACATGCCTGACGACGTGTACGCGCAGCCCGAAATCTCAGTGGCGATACTGACACGAAACCGTCGTGTGGCCGTCCTGAAGGCGATCGCCTCCGTCTTCGCGGACGGGCGGGCGCGGGTCGAAGTGGTCGTGGTGGACGCGGCCTCGGAGGACGACACTGTGGAGTGCGTGCAGCGGGACTATCCGAGCGTCCGGGTCGTCCGCCTCCATCGCAACGTTGGCTGTCCGGAGGGCCGAAACATCGCGATCGTCAACTGCACGGCGCCGCTGGTGCTCTGTCTCGACGACGACGCCAGATTGACCCCCGGCGTACTCGAGGGAGTCATCAGTGTGTTCGACGCGGACCCGCGGATCGGCGTCGTGGCTCTACGCCAGCAGTTCACCGACGTGCCCGGCGATCGCGTCATGTCCGCGTCGGCCGGGCTGAGCAACACCGGCGACTTCTGCGGCGGCGTGGCCGCCGTGCGGGTCAAGGCGCTCGACGAGGCGGGCTACTACCCGTCCGACTTCTTCCTGCAAGGTGAGGAAACGGACCTGTCGCTGCGGATCATGGACCGCGGCTATCGAATCGTGTCAGCGCCAGCGCTGACGGCGCTGCACCCCTACATCGGAGGGGGGCAGGTAGCCTATGGCAGTCAGTTGGACTACTACACGTTCAGAAACTCCCTGCTGACGGTGGCTCGGCTCTATCCCACCGGTCTGATGGTCAAGTACCTCGCCCTGAAGATCGGGTCATATGCCTGGATCTCGTGGCGCAGGTCGTCGTTCAAATGGTACTTACGGGCCGTTCGGGACTTCACATGGCTTCTCCCCGCCAGCTTGCGTTCGAGGCCAAGATGCAAGGGCACGACGATCCGGCTTCACCGCAAACTGCGGGCGCGGCTCGACTCCACAACGGCCGTGGCAAGTGCCCAGGGCGCGGCGTGAGTCGAACGCAGCGTCACGATCGAGCGAAGCGAACGAAGCAGCGGGCAGCAGATGCTACCCCTGGCCCAGGCACTCGGCCGGGCATGCCGAACGGGGCGGTCGTGGTTGGCCTCAAGGCGGCCAGCCCAGTTCAATCGACAGTCGCGTCACCTCGGAACCCGGTCGGGGTCGCCTCAGGTGCGGAAGCGCCAGGCCTCAGGCACCGGCGGTGGAGCCAGGGTGACCAGATCGATCTCACCATGATTACAGACTGGGTGGCAGTCAATGGCAAACGTCGCGATCGTGTATCACTTCTTCCCGCACTACCGAGCACCTGTGATGACGGACCTCGTCGAGAACGGGCGCCACGACTATGTGCTGGTTGGCGCCCGCGAGTCTCACCGGTCGATGATCAAGAGTTGGAGGATACCCGGAGCCTATCGATTCGTGGAGACACGTGCCTGGTATCTGGGGCGTACGAGCCGCTGGGGCGGCCCGCAGATCTTCCTCCAAGCCGGCCTCATACGCCTCGCACTGCGACGGGACCTTGACTGCATCGTGTACCTCGGCAACGCCTTCTACCCGAGCACCTGGATATCCGCGCTGCTCGCCAAGGCGAGTGGTAAGCGTGTGCTGTTCTGGACGATCGGCTGGATGGGCGGCGAAAAGGGGCTGAAGCGTCTCGTGCGCGCCGCGTTCTACCACATCGCCCACGGCCTGCTCCTGTATGGGCACGACGCAAAGATGAAGTGCCTCGAGAGCGGCTTGTCGCCTGACCGTCTTTACGTCGTCTACAACAGTCTGGATTACGAACGCCAGCGGGTGATACGCGAAGCGTTCAGAGAGCCGGAGGACACCCGAAACACCCGGCTACGACTCTTCGGGTCGACCGCGGCAATGGTGGTGTGCGCCACACGACTGACCCCGCAGCGACGTCTGGATCTACTCATTGAAGCTCTGGCCATTCTCCAAGCCCGTGGCCGGAAGGTCAACCTGCTGCTGGTCGGCGACGGCGAGGAGCGCGCGGCGCTCGCGGAGCAGGCGGCACGGCTCGGCGTGGACGTGCACTTCTATGGCGCCGAGTACCGTGAGGAGGTGCTGGGCCCACTGATCATGTCGGCGGACGCCCTTGTTGCGCCAGGAATGGTTGGCCTCTCGGCGATGCACGCGCTCGCATACGGGACCCCGGTGGTGACTCACGCCGATCCCGACGATCAGATGCCCGAGTACCAAGCAATCCGTCCCGGCATAAACGGGGCCCTGTTCGAGCGGGACAACGTCGAGTCCCTCGCCAGCGCGATTGAGAACTGGACGGGCTGCGAGCACTTGTCCGAGCAGCGCCGGCGTGACTGCTACGGCGTCATCGAGCGGTTCTACAATCCAGCGTTTCAGCGACAGGTCATCGAGCGGGCCGTCGACGGCAAGGTGGCTGACGATCTGTTCTGGCTGCGGGAGAAGTGCGCGTGAGGGGGGAACTGACTGCGCGTGGACAGGGCCGGTCAACTGTCCCGCATGTGGACGCGCCTCCTCATCAAAGCCGGGAGCCGCGATCCCGCCGGTCCAGCAGATCCACGGCCCGTTTGCTGTATCGGCGTCTCCTCATGCTCTGGAAGCGCCGGTACTACGGACTGAGCGGGGTGTCGCCGACGTTCTTCGTCGCGGGCCGAAGCTCGATCTCCCGGGATCTCGTCGCGGGTGCATGCGGCTTCATGGGCGGCAACTGCGAAGTAGGTCCAGGGGTGCATCTCGGACGGTATGTCATGTGCGCGGCCGGCGTCCGATTCATCGGCGACGACCATCGGACTGACCGTGCCGGCGTGCCGATGATTTTCGCGGGGCGGCCAATCCGACGCCGGACACACGTTCAGGACGACGTCTGGATCGGCGCGAACGCCCTTGTGATGGCGGGCGTGACAATCGGCCGCGGTGCAATTGTGGCGGCTGGTGCGGTAGTTACCCGCGACGTTCCGCCATACGAAATCCACGCGGGGGTTCCGGCGCGGCGCATTGGCGCCAGGTTCCCTACCGAGGAAGAGAGGGCCACGCACGACTTGATGCTGCGAGAGGCGATCGTGCCAGGGGAGCTTGCTGGCCCGGTCGTGCTGGAAGCCCCGGCCGGCATACCGGGCCGTGATGAGAAGGGATCTGACGCATGAGTGGCGGACGAGCTCTGGTAACGGGGGGGGCGGGATTCATCGGCTCCAACCTCGTGGCCGCGTTGACGAGGCAGAATCGCGATGTGACGGTTCTGGACAATTTACTGACCGGCCACCGTTCCAATCTCGAGCAACACCGGGCGGCGCTGTTCATCGAGGGTGATGTCCGCGATCCCAACGCTGTCCGGGAGGCCGTCCGAGGATGTGACGTGGTGTTCCATCTGGCAGCGTCAGTCGGAAACAAGCGCTCGATCGATTTCCCGATCGAGGATGCCGAGGTGAACGTCTTGGGCACCGTTCGAGTCCTGGAGGCGGCACGCCAGGCTGGCGTCCGGAAGATCGTGGTTTCGTCGTCGGCTGGCATTTTCGGGGAGCTGATGACTTTGCCGATTCGGGAGGATCACCCGGTCGAGCCCGATACCCCTTACGGGGCCACGAAGTTGTGCGAGGAGAAGCTGGCTCTGGCTTATGCGAAGCTCTACGCCATCGAAGCGATATGCCTGCGTTACTTCAACGTCTTCGGCCCTAACCAGCGCTTTGACGCATACGGCAACGTAATCCCCATCTTCCTGTTCAAGATGCTGCGAGAGGAAGCGTTGACCATCCACGGCGACGGAGAGCAGACCCGCGACTTCATCTATGTGGACGACGTGGTCCGCGCCAATCTCCTCGCGGCCGGGACGGTCGGCGTGTCGGGCGCGTTCAACATCGGCAGCGGGAGCCGGATCACGATCAACAGGCTGGTTGCAACGCTGACGGAAGTGTCGGGCGTTGATCCCATCGTACGGCGGGGCCCACCCCGGCCTGGCGATGTCCGTGACTCGCTGGCGGACATCAGTGCGGCGCGCCAGGCATTTGGGTTCGATCCATCCTCGGACATCAAAGCCGGTCTGGCCACCTACTGTGCATGGGCAAGGAATGAGGTGGCGAGGTGCGCACTCCCCGCATAGTCATCCTGGGCGGTGCCGGCATGCTCGGCCATAAGCTGTTCCAGCGCCTGCGTGAGCGCTTCCCTGGTACTCTTGCGACCATACGGCGGCCGCCGGCGGGATCGCCCCTGGCGCGCGTCACCCTCCTGCACGGCCCTGACGTCATCAGCGGGCTCGACGCCAACAACTGCGAATCGCTCCGGGAGCGGCTTCGGGAATGGCGGCCGGACGTCGTCGTGAACTGCATAGGTGTGATCAAGCAGCGCGACAGCGCCGCCAGCCCCATCCCGAGCATCACGATCAACGCCGTCCTGCCGCATCGGCTGGCCGAGATGACCGCCGAGTGGGGTGGACGTCTCATTCACTTCAGCACGGACTGTGTGTTCAGCGGCCGCCGGGGGATGTACAGCGAAGACGATCTCTCCGATGCAGGTGACCTCTACGGCAGGTCGAAGTTTCTCGGCGAGGTCGCAGCGCCCAACGCCGTGACCCTTCGAACCTCCATCATCGGCCGGGAGTTGTCAGAACACCGCTCACTGCTGGACTGGTTCCTGTTGCAGAACGGTACAGCGCGTTAAGGGCTTCCGGCGGGCCATCTACTCGGGAATTACCACGAACGAGATGGCCCTGGTCGTTGCCCACGTCATAGCCGACTGGCCGGGGTTGTCCGGCGTCTACCAGGTAACTTCAGACCCGATCAGCAAGTACGACCTGCTGCGGCTCATCCGGGACGCCTACACGCTGGATATCACGATCGATGCGGACGACACCGAGTGCTGTGACCGATCGATGCTGGGCGCGAGGTTCGAGAGCTCGACCGGCTGGCGCGCGCCGTCCTGGCCGGAAATGGTGCGGCAACTCGCCGC
The DNA here is from genome assembly GCA_963787175.1 of uncultured Acidobacteriota bacterium. Taxonomy (GTDB): domain Bacteria; phylum Acidobacteriota; class Vicinamibacteria; order Vicinamibacterales; family 2-12-FULL-66-21; genus CAVSUB01. The sequence continues at coordinate 642,712 of CAWBCA010000020.1, read as the reverse complement.
CGACACAACCCCATATGCAGATTGGGGAGTTCTGGTCCGCGAATCGCAGCAGCGGGAGCTGAGAAATGTTTAAGGGTAAGACTCTTTTGATCACCGGCGGCACCGGCACCTTCGGCAACGCTGTTCTGAAGCGGTTCCTGAAGACCGAGATCGCGGAGATCCGCGATCCTCAGCCGGGACGAGAAGAAGCAGGAGGACATGCGCCTCGGTTACGACAATCCGAAGCTGCAGTTCTACATCGGGGACGTCCGGAGTACAGCAGCGTGACCACAGCAATGGACGGCGTCGATTACGTCTTCCACGCCGCCGCGCTCAAGCAGGTGCCTTCGTGCGAATTCTATCCGCTCGAGGCAATCCGGACCAACACCCTGGGCGCCGAGAACGTGATGAATGCGGCGATCGCCCACGGAGTCGCACGCGCTGATTGTCCTTTCGACCGACAAGGCCGTCTATCCCATCAACGCCATGGGGATGTCCAAGGCGCTGATGGAGAAGCTGATGGTCGCCAAGGCGCGGTTCACGAAGCCGGGCGGCACCATCCTGTGCGGCACTCGCTACGGCAACGTCATGGCGTCGCGCGGGTCGGTGATTCCGCTGTTCATCAAGCAGGTCAAGGAGGGCCGGCCGCTGACCGTGACCGACCCCGCCATGACGCGGTTCCTGATGTCGATCGACGACGCAGTCGATCTCGTGCTGTATGCCTACAAACAGGGGCGACAGGGGGACCTGTTCGTGCAGAAGGCGCCGGCCGCGACCATCGGAACGCTGGCGCGGGCGGTGAAACGAATCTTCGACGCTCCCAATCACGTCGAGGTCATCGGCACCCGGCACGGCGAGAAGGTGTATGAGACGCTGGTCACCCGCGAGGAGTTGGCCAAGGCGGAGGACGCCGGCCAGTACTTCCGCGTGGCATCCGACAACCGCAATCTGAACTACAGCGCCTACTTCACGGAGGGACAGCAGGCGGTTACGCGTCAGGAGGATTACCACTCGCACAACGCCAGGCGGCTGGACGTCGATGCGACGGTTGCGCTGCTCATGAGCCTGGACCTGATACAGGATGAGCTCGCGGGCTGGAGCCCGAAGGTGCCAGCGGTGGCTGTGCCGGCATGAAGATCATGACTATCCTCGGGACCCGTCCCGAGATCATCCGCCTGAGCTTCATCATCCCCATGCTGGACGAGCACTGCAGCCATGTGCTGGTCCACACCGGTCAGAACTACGATGACCGCCTGAATGGCCTCTTCTTCCGCGAGATGCGGATCCGGGAACCTGATCACTACATGGGCGTTCGCGGCGCCACGTTCAGCGAACAGGTCGGCCAGATCCTGTCGAAGGCCGAGGCCCTGTTCCTGGAGCATCGCCCCGACCGGCTCCTGGTCCTGGGGGACACGAACAGCGGGCTCACGGCCATCGTAGCGCGCCGCCTCGGGATTCCGGTGTTTCACATGGAGGCCGGCAATCGCTGCTACGACGACCGCGTGCCCGAAGAGGTCAACCGGCGGGTGATCGACCATTCGAGCAGTGTCCTGCTGCCGTACACAAACCGCAGCCGCGAGAACCTCCTGCGCGAAGGGATTGATGGCGCCCGTATTTTCGTGACCGGGAATCCAATCAGGCAGGTGCTCAACCGTTACTCAGAGGACATCGCGGCGTCGGACGTCCTCAGCCGGCTGGAGCTGGCGAACGGCAAGTTCATTCTGGTCACCATGCACCGGGCGGAGAACGTCGACCGGCCCGACACGCTCAATGACCTGGTCGAAGGGCTGCGACGCGTGGCGGCAATCCGCGGCTTCCCGGTGATCTGCTCGTTCCACCCGCGTACGCGATCGAAGGTGGAGCAGTTCGGCGTCGACATCTCTGGCGACCTGCTGCGCTTCGTCCAGCCGCTCGGGTTCTTCGACTTCGTCCGATTGGAGCAGACGGCGTTCTGCGTGCTCTCGGACAGTGGCACCGTTCAGGAAGAGACCAGCATCTTCCGCCGGCCGAACGTGACGATTCGAGAGGTCACCGAACGGCCGGAAACGGTGGAGTGCGGCTCCAACTTCCTGTCCGGCACGGATCCGGGCGAGATCGTCCGCGCGGTGGAGTTCGTAACGGCACGCGGCACGGCATGGACGCCACCCGCTGAATACGAGGCAACCGCCGTCGCCGAGACCGTGTGCCGCATCCTCCTGGGATTCCGGCCTTCCGACGCTGCTGGACTGGAGTGGGCGCGCGGCGCCCGCGGCTGATGCGGATTCTTCTGCTGACCCAGTGGTTCGATCCGGAACCGACCTTCAAGGGTCTGGCATTTGCTCGGGAGCTGACCCGGCTCGGGCACCAGGTGCAGGTCCTCACGGGCTTTCCCAACTATCCCGGCGGCAAGGTTTATCGCGGCTATCGCGTGCGTTTGCTGCAGCGGGAGCGCATCGACGGCATCGACATCATCCGGGTGCCCCTTTACCCGAGTCACAGCCGGTCACCGGCGGGCCGCATTGCCAACTACCTGTCATTCGCTCTCTCGGCAAGCGTCGTCGGCGCATTCACGGCACGCCGCCCGAACGTGATCTACGCGTATCACCCGCCGGCGACCGTCGGCCTCCCGGCGTTGCTGCTGCGGGCGCTGTTCGGTGCCCCCCTCGTGTACGACGTGCAGGATCTGTGGCCCGACACCGTGGCAGCGACGGGGATGCTGGCGTCCGGCCGGGCGATGCGCCTGCTGTCCAGGGGGTGCGCGGTCATCTATGCGCACTCGGACCACATCACCGTGCTCTCGGATGGCTTCAAGACCGCGCTGGTCGCACGAGGTGTTCCCGAGGACAAGGTGACCGTGATCCACAACTGGTGCGACGAGGCCCAGATTGTCGACCGCGCGGAAATGCCGGGACCTTCGACGCTCGGCGAGTGGACCGGCAGGTTCCTAGTGATCTTCGCGGGAACGATGGGGGCCGCGCAGGCACTCGACTCCGTACTCGCAGCAGCCGGGTTGGTGGCGTCCACCCGCCCTGACGTTCAGTTCCTGTTCATTGGCGGCGGCACCGAGGTCGCGAGGCTGACTAGTAAAGTGGTCGACCTTGGCCTCACGAACGTGAGTTTTCTTCCCCGCGTGCCTTTCTCAGCCATTAGCCCGGTGCTCAACCGGGCCGATGCGCTGCTCGTGCACCTCAAGGATGATCCACTGTTCCGGATCACGATCCCCTCGAAGACACAGGCGTACATGGCGACGGGGCGGCCGATCCTGATGGCCGTGGGAGGGGACGCCGCGGCGCTGGTTCGACAGGCCGGCTGCGGAATCACCTGCGGCCCGGAGAATCCGGTCGAACTGGCTGATGCGGTCGAGCGGCTCGCCGCAATGAGTACGGAACAACGTCAGGTGCTCGGAGACAATGGCCGGCGTTTCTACCGTTCGTCGTCATCGCTCCGCGTGGGAGCGCAGCAGTTCGAATCCCTGTTTCGCAGGCTCCACTCCGACGCCCCGCACGGGCGGGTCTGGCCGGCCTTGCAGGCGCCGTACAGCCTCGTTGTCAAACGGGTGCTGGACGTAGTGGCGGCTATCGTTGGGCTGATCGTGCTCTCTCCGATCATCGCAGCGACAGGGTTGCTCGTCCGCGCCAGACTTGGGTCGCCGGTGCTCTTCCGTCAGACCCGCCCGGGGCGGTGGGGAAGGGCCTTCACGATCCTGAAGTTCAGGACCATGCGCGTCCGGGTTCCCGGTGAGGACGACGCGGCCAGACTGACACCGTTCGGCAGAAGGCTCCGGGCGTTGAGCCTCGACGAGCTGCCGGAACTGTTCAATGTGCTCCAGGGCAGCATGAGCCTCGTCGGCCCCCGGCCTTTGCTGACGCAGTACGTGCACCTCTACTCGCCCGAGCAGGCGCGCCGGCACGATGTCCGCCCCGGCATCACGGGCCTGGCGCAGGTGAACGGTCGCAACGCGATTACCTGGGAGCGCAAGTTCGAGCTGGACGTTCAGTATGTGGACCGCTGCTCCTTCGCGCTCGACGCACGGATTCTCGCCCGCACCGTCTGGCAGGTGCTGGCGCGCACCGGCATCAGCGAACCAGGCCACGCCACAGCCAGCGAATTCACGGGCACACAAGGCAGATGAGAGTGATCATCGTCGGGGCCGGCGGACACGGGCAGGTCGTGGCGGATATCTTCGCAGCTGCCAGCCGCCCTGAAGGAGCCACGGGCGTCATCGGCTACGTCGATGACGGCGACGGCCTGATCGGTAAAACGTTCGGGGGCCTGTCCGTGCTCGGGTCCCTCGCGCTGCTCGACGAGGTCGACGTGGACGCCCTCGTGGTCGCAGTCGGCGACAACGCGACGCGCGCGGCAGTCACCCGCTCGCTGGAATCCGCCGGGCGGCAGTTCGCGGTCGCGTGCCACCCCTCGGCGATCATTGCGTCGGACGTCACGCTCGGCGACGGCGCCATGGTGTGCGCCGGAGCCATCGTCAACACCGGTGCACGTATCGGTCGCGGCGTCATCCTCAACACCGGCTGCACGGTGGATCACCACTGCACGATCGGCGATTTCGCCCATCTTGCACCGGGCGTGCACCTGGGCGGCGAGGTGGAGGTGGCGGGACTTGCATTCATCGGAATCGGCGCGGTCGTACTTCCCCGCATCCGCATCGGCGCCGGGAGCACCGTTGGCGCCGGCGCGGTTGTGACGCGGGATGTTCCGCACGGCGTTACCGTGACAGGCGTCCCCGCGAGAATCGCACGCCCGCGTATCGCGGTCGGGCGTCGCACCGCCTAGCGACAGTTCAGTCGGGTGCATCGGCCCACGCTCCCCAGCGAAGCGCCAGCAGCCATGAAAAGAATCTATCTCTCACCACCGGAGGCCGTCGCAGGCGAGCGCGCGCTCCTGCTCGACGCGTTTGACTCGAACTGGATCGCGCCGATGGGGCCGCACGTGGACGCGTTCGAGCGCGAGTTCGCCGCCGCCGTGGGGGTGCCGTATGCGGCGGCTCTCTCGAGCGGGACCGCGGCACTGCATCTGGCCCTGATCACGCTCGGGGTCGGCAGAGGAGCCGACGTGATCACCTCCTCGCTCACGTTCGCCGCGACCGCCAATGCCATCACGTATGTCGGCGCCAGGCCGGTGTTCATCGACGCGTCAGCCGCAACCTGGGCGATGGATCCGGATCTGCTCGAAGAGGAACTGGCGAGCCCGCAACCGCCGCGGGAGATTGCCGGCCGCGGTGCTGACGGTGGATCTCTACGGCCAGTGCGCCGACTATGCCCGAATCACCGCCATCTGCCTCCGCTATGGCGTACCGTTGATTGAGGATGCCGCCGAGGCGCTTGGCGCCACCTGCGCCGGCAGCAGCGCCGGTGCTTTCGGCGAGTGCGCCGCGTTCTCGTTCAACGGCAACAAAATCATCACAACGAGCGGCGGCGGCATGCTGGTGTCGCACCGCCGCGACATCGTCGAACGGGCCCGCCACCTTGCCACCCAGGCGCGCGAGCCGGTCGCGCACTACGAGCACGTGGCCATCGGATACAACTACCGCCTGAGCAACCTGCTCGCCGCCATCGGACGGGCCCAGCTGGCCGACCTGCCGCGGAAGATCGACCGGCGCCGTGGGGTCAACGAGACCTATCGGCGAGCGCTTGGAGCCCGCCCGGGCATCACCTTCATGCCGGAGGCCGAGTACGGCCGGTCGAACTGCTGGCTGACGTGCATCATCATCGATCCGGCGCAGTTCGGTGCCACGCGCGAGCAGGTCCGGCTATACCTCGAGTCCGAGAATGTCGAAGCACGGCCGGTCTGGAAGCCGATGCACATGCAGCCAGTCTTCAGGAACGCGGAGGTCCGGGGCGGGGCCGTCGCGGCCCGCCTTTTCGAGCACGGCCTCTGCCTGCCGAGTGGCTCGGGTCTGACGGCCGACGAACAGGAACGGGTGGTCGATGCCATCCAGGCGGCTCCACTGCTCGGCATTCCCGCGGAGGCCGTCCTTGCAGGTTGATCGGTCATGAAACAGAAAGTCACGTCCGGCGCCGGCAGGTTGCAGCCGTTTGTCTCGCTCGCCTTCCAGTTGCTGCTGGCGGTGGTGGCCAACCGGCTGGCGTTCGCGCTGCGGTTCGACAACCAACCCCCGGCGTGGGCGGCAGACGCGTTCTGGCAGATGCTGCCGTGGCTGGTGCTGATCCGCGCGCTGACGTTCATCCCGTTCAGGCTTCATGAAGGACTGTGGCGCTACACCAGCCTGTACGACCTGCGGGCGATCGTGAGCGCCGTGGCCGCCGGGACCGCTGGGTTCTACGCCGTGGCAAGAAGTCCCTTCGGACCGGCAAGCTATCCACGGTCGGTCGTGGTGCTCGACGCCCTCCTGTTGCTGCTGATCCTCGTGGGTGTCCGGCTCGCGTGCCGCTTCTACACGGAGTTTCCGACCGGCCATTTCGGCAGGCGCGTGCTGATTGTCGGCGCCGGCAGCGCCGGCGAGCTGATCGTGCGCAACATGAAGCGGAACCCGGCGTCCGGCTACCAGCCGATCGGGTTCATCGACGATGATCCGGCCAAGATCGGCCGGCGGATCCACGGGGTGCGCGTGCTGGGTACCCGGCAGGACCTCGCGGGCATTCTCGAGCGGCATCCCGCCAAGGAAGTGCTCGTAGCGATTCCGGATGCGGACCCGGCGACCATCCGCTCGATCGTCCGCTCGCTCGAGCCGTTCAAGATCCCGATCAAGACGCTGCCGAACCTCCGCGACATGATCGATGGCACCGTCAAGCTCGGCGCGATCCGCCGGCTCGCCGTGGAGGACCTGCTCGCCCGTGCGCCGATCGGCCTGGATCCGGCTCCCGTCCGTCAGCTGATCAAGGGTCGCAGGGTCATGGTGACGGGCGCCGGGGGGTCGATAGGCTCGGAGCTGTGCCGTCAGATTCTCCAGCTCGGGCCGGCGTCGCTGGTGATGTTCGAGCGGTACGAGAACAGCCTTCACGCAATCCGCCTGGAGCTGGAAGACAAGTACCGCTCGTCCAGACTGCACTGCGTCGTCGGGGACGTCGGCGACACGTCGTGCACCAGCGCGACGCTGCTGAGACATCAGCCCGAAATCGTCTTTCACGCGGCGGCGCACAAGCACGTGCCGCTGATGGAGGAGAACCCCTGCGAGGCCATCAAGAACAACGTCCGGGGCACCCGCCTGCTCGCGCAGGCAGCCGAGTTCTACGGGGTGGACCGTTTCATCTTCATCTCCACCGACAAAGCCGTGAACCCCACGAGCGTGATGGGCGCGTCGAAACGGCTCGCCGAGCTGACGCTGCAGACGCAGGCAGTGTGCAGCGGCACCACGTTCTCGGTCGTGCGTTTCGGCAACGTCCTCGGCAGCAACGGCAGCGTGGTGCCCCGGTTCGTCGAGCAGATCAAGGCCGGGGGACCAGTCACGATCACTCACCCCGAAATGCGCCGCTTCTTCATGCTGATTCCAGAGGCCGTGCAGCTCGTGCTGCACGCGGCCGCGCAGGCCAAGAGCGGGGCGATTTACGTCCTCGAGATGGGCGAGCAGGTGAAGCTGGTCGACATGGCCCGCGACCTGATCCGCCTCTCGGGGTTCGTTCCCGACGAAGAGATTGGCATCAAGTTCATCGGCTTGCGCCCCGGAGAGAAGCTCTACGAGGAGCTCGTCGGGGTTGACGAGCTCGTCGGGCCCTCCGACATCGAGAAGGTGGTTCGGGTGACCAGCCGGACGCCGCCCGACCCCGAGTTCTTCGATCGTCTCGAGCTGATCGAGCACCAGGCGGCAGACGGGAACGTCGACGGCGTACTGGCATCTCTCAAGGAGCTCATACCCGAATACTCCAACCCGGCGCTGGACGACGCGATTGCCCAGGTGCTGCCGGAACCGGCACCTGTCAGGACCACTACACCCCGCGCGGAAGAGGACTCCATGTATCAGTTCTGTCCCGAGTGCAAGACCGCGCGCGTCCACCGCTCGAAAGGCCGGTCCCTGGTGGAGCGGGTGAAGCGGGAGTTCACCGCCGAGCGCCTGTTCCGCTGCGAGGAATGCCAGTGGCGCGGGTGGCTGCTGCCGCTGGTCTTCTCCGACGGCGAGACGATGGGCCACGTCAAGGCGGTGGACATCACCGCACTCGACGGCGATGTCGGGACGGCAGCGCCCCACGTGCGCCGCAGCTTCTCCCCTCGACAGCTGTAGTGGCTTGCTGAAATGACTGATACGGGCCGCCAGTGACCAGCCCGCCTGCATCCGCCAGCGCGGCTGAACGGGATGCAGCCGCGACGACCGTGCAATCAATCGCGGTCGCAACCGTCGCGTGGGGCGCCCTGGCGTTCGGATGCGTCTACCCGTGGGCGTACTGGCCGCTGGCGGTCGGCTGCCTGACAGCCGGACTCGCGGCCCTGCGGAGCACGCGCGCTCCCGACCTGGGCGCACGGTCCGCGCTGCCCGCCGCCCTCATCGCGGTCGGAGCGGGGATGCTCGTCCAACTCGTCCCGCTGCCGGTCTGGCTCCTTCGAGCCGTCAGCCCGGGCACCGACACGCTGCTGCGCACCCTGGACCCGATCTATGCGGTGGGTGTCACGAAATGGCACGCCCTGTCCATCGCCCCTGCCGACACGTGGCGTGCGCTCGCGCTCTTCGCGGCGTTAGGCGCCCTCCTGCTCGGGCTGGCGCGGGCGCTTTCGCTGACCGGCGCCCGCCGGCTGGTCGAGCTCCTCGCGATCATGGGCCTCCTCCTCGCGCTTGTCGGCATCATCCAGAAGCCCCTCTATTCCGGGGCGATTTACGGATTCTGGCAGCCGTCGCTGCAGAGCGCCGGGGTGTTCGGGCCATTCGTGAACCGGAACCACTTCGCCGGCTGGATGCTGATGGCGTGGCCGCTCGCCTTTGCGCTGATCGGCGCCGGTCTCCAGCGTGGCTGGCAGGGCGTCCGGCCGGGATGGCGGTACCGCGTGCTGTGGCTGTCGTCCCCCGACGCGAGCCGTCTCCTGCTGCTGGCTGCCGCTGCCGCGGTCATGGCGCTGTCTTTGGTGCTGACGATGTCGCGGTCGGGGATGGCGGCGCTGGCGCTGGCGTTCATGCTGACTGGATGGTCGGTCGTTCGCGGGCTCACAGGCCTGTCGGGGAAGGCGGCCGGCATCGGCTATCTCGCGCTGCTCGTGATCACGATCGTGAGCTGGGTCGGGGCGGATGCGATTGCCGGCCGGTTCTCCGCGGCGAACTGGAGTGAGTTCAACAACCGGCGGGGCGCCTGGAGCGACGCGCGCAGCGTCGTCGCCCTCTTTCCGGTTGCAGGAACCGGGTTGAATACCTACCCGGTGGCTTCGCTCGTGCACCAGCGTCACGATCTCGGCCAGCACTACGCCCAGGCACACAACGACTACCTGCAGCTCGCCGCTGAAGGAGGGCTGGTCGTCGTGGTGCCGGCCGTCCTGACCCTGCTGGTGTTCGTGCGCGAGGTGCGGCGCCGGCTGCGCGAGGATCGGCGATCGTCGACAGCCTGGTGGCTGCGGCGCGGCGCCGTGACTGCGCTCGTTGCGATCGCCTTGCAGGAAACGGTGGAGTTCAGCCTCCAGATGCCCGGGAATGCCGCACTGTTCGCGGTGGTGTGCGCGATTGCGCTGCACCGGGCGCCGTCCGGCGGCAGCCGTGGGCTGTTCCAGGCCTTGCAGCAGTCTGTCCGGCCGCCCCTGGTGATCCTGGCCGCTACCCCCACGGCTCCCCGCGAGCTGCCGGAGCCATCGTGACACTGAGGATTGGCTTCGACATGGACGGCGTGCTCGCAGATCTTTCGCGGGCGTATCACGAGGTGGAGGTGGAGCTGCTGGATCCGGCACCTGGCCGCGCCCCGGGGGAACCCGAGCGGCGCAGCAAGCCCGACCACGAGGAGGAGGAGGCGCCCGAACCGGCCGTCGTTCGCCCCGTTGCGCGCAGGCGCCAGGACAAGGTCTGGAACGCGATCCGGGCGATTCCCAACTTCTGGGAGTCCTTGAAGCCGCTCGAGGAGGGGATCGTCGCGCGGATCGAGGGGATGATGCTCCGTCATTCCTGGGAGGTCTTCTTCATCACGCAGCGGCCGGCGACCCGGGGCGACACGGTGCAGCGGCAGACCCAGCGGTGGCTGGTTGCGCAGGGGTTCGCGCTCCCGAGCGTGCTCGTGCTGGGCGGGTCCCGCGGGGCGGCGGCCGGTGCGCTCGCCCTGAACTATCACGTCGACGACAGCGCCCAGAACTGCCTCGACGTGCTCGCGGACTCGAACGCCAGGCCCATCCTCGTCGTGCCGGACGACAACCCGGTCACGGTTGCGAGCGCCAGGAAGCTGGGCATCGGAACCGCGCAGTCGCTGACGGCGTGCCTCGACATCCTGGAGCGGGCGACCGCGGCGCGCGCCCAGCCTGCTGTCCTGGCCGCCATCGCAGCGTCGGTCGGCTGGAAGTAGTCCCGCCTCGCCAAACGGTTGTAATACCCTCGAACCTCCAGCATACTTCGCGAGCCATCCGGGAGCTGTCCGCCCGGTCGCGATGAACCGAACTGCCGACGCGGGGAGACTCATGGAACCGTTGGAACACCGCACCATCGCGAAGGTCTCGTCGCGGCTGATCCCGTTCCTCATCGTCTGCTACTTCGTCGCCTACCTGGATCGGGTGAACGTCAGCTTCGCGGCGCTCACCATGAACAAGGACCTGGGGCTGTCGGCCTCGGCCTTCGGGTTCGGGGCGGGCATCTTCTTCCTCGCCTATTTCCTGTTCGAGGTGCCGTCGAACCTGTTCCTGGAACGTGTCGGCGCGCGCAAGTGGATCGCGCGGATCATGTTCAGCTGGGGGCTGATCTCCGGCAGCATGGCCTTCATCGTCGGGGAGAAGAGCTTCTACCTGCTGCGCGTGCTGCTCGGGATCGCGGAGGCGGGCTTCTTCCCGGGCATCATCTTCTACCTGACGCTGTGGTTTCCGGCCGTCTACCGTGCGCGGATCATCGGCTACTTCATGGCGGCGATCCCCCTGTCCACGGTGATCGGCGCCCCGATCTCGGGAATGCTGCTCGGGATGGACGGGGTGATGGGGATGAAAGGATGGCAGTGGCTGTTCATCCTGGAGGCGCTGCCCGCGCTCATCCTTTCGGTCGTCGTCTTCTACTATCTGACCGATCGTCCCTCCGATGCGGCGTGGCTGGCGCCCGACGAGCGGGACTGGCTGGTCGCCCGCCTGCAGCAGGAGCAGCGGCAGCGCGAGACCGTCCGCCACTACAGCGTGACGCAGGCGTTGCTCAACCCGAAGGTGTTGGCGCTCAGCCTGGTCTACTTCGGCGCCGTGGCGACCAACTACGGCCTGAGCTTCTTCCTGCCGCAGATCGTCAAGGCGTTCGGCATGTCGAACACGCAGGCAGGGCTGGTCGCGGCGCTGCCGTATGTGGTGGGGCTGGTGAGCATCGTGTGGTGGGGCCGGCGATCCGATCGCAAGCTCGAGCGGCGTTTCCACCTGGCGTTTCCGCTGTTCGTGGCCTCGGCGGGCCTCGCCGCTGCCTCGGCGCTGGCCGACCCGACGATGAAGATGATCGCCCTGTCGATTGCGGGCTTCGGCATCTTCGGCGGCCTGCCCGTGTTCTGGACGTTTCCAACCGCGTTCCTCTCCGGGGCGGCGGCGGCCGGCGGCATCGCGCTGATCAACTCGATCGGCAACCTCGCCGGCTTCGCCGGCCCATACGTCATGGGGCGGCTCAAGGACGTTACAGGGACGTACACCTGGGGGCTGCTGTCGCTCTCCGCGCTGGGGCTGATGGCGATGGTCATCGTGCTGACGCTCGGGCGGGATCGCACAGTGGTAGATGTCGCGGTCGTGACGGCCACGGACTGACACGGCCAGGGCCGGGCCTGAAGCGGCACGCCGGATCGCCGCGGACTTGAAGGAGCACAGCGTGTATCGACGAGACTTCCTGAGAAAGAGCGCCGCGGCGCTTGCCGTGGCCAACCTTCCCGCCTATGCCGGACAGGTCGGAGACATGCGCAAGCGGGTGGGGCTGATCGGCACCGGGTGGTACGGCAAGGCGGATCTGCTCCGGTTGATCCAGGTGGCGCCCGTCGAGGTCGTGTCGCTGTGCGACGTCGACACCCGGATGCTCGCGGAGGCGGCCGACATCGTTGCGACGCGCCAGCTGTCGAAGAAGAAGCCGCGGACATACACGGACTACCGCGAGATGCTCAAGGAGCGCGACCTGGACATCGCCATCGTGGTCACGCCGGACCACTGGCATGCGCTGCCGATGATCGAGGCCGTCAAGGCGGGGATGGACGTCTGGGTCCAGAAGCCCGTCAGCGTGGACATCGTGGAGGCCCAGGCGATGGTCGCCGCGGCGCGCAAGTACAAGCGCGTGGTGCAGGTCGGCATGCAGCGGCGGAGCACTCCGCACCTGATCAACGCGCGCGACAGGGTGATCAGGGAAGGCAGGCTCGGCACGATCGGCCTGGTGGAGGTCTACTGCTATTACCGGATGCGGGCGACGCAGAACCCTCCGGACACGGCGCCGCCGGAGAATCTCGACTACGAGATGTGGACCGGTCCGGCCCCGATGCGCCCCTACAACTCCCTCGTGCACCCGCGCAGCTGGCGCGCCTTCATGGAGTACAGCAACGGCATCGTCGGGGACATGTGCGTCCACATGCTCGACATGGTCCGGTGGATGATGGATCTCGGCATGCCGCGACGCATCAGTTCAGCCGGGGGCATCCTGGTGGACAAGGCCAGCAAGGCGAACATCTCGGATTCGCAGACCGCGACGTTCGACTTCGACAACCTGCAGGTGGTCTGGACGCACAGGTCGGTACGGCGACCCGCCCGATCCGAAGTACCCCTGGGGTGCGACCTTCTACGGCGACAAGGGCACGCTCAAGGCGAGCGTGATGAGCTGGGACTTCATTCCCTCCGGCAAAGGGCAGACGCCGATCCACGAGGACGTGACCTACGAGTACGAGCAGTTTCCCGAGGATCGCACGGAGAAGGATCTGGAGCGGCACGTGGCGCCGGCGATCCGCGGCCACATGAAGAATTTCCTGGAGTGCATCGCGTCGCGGGGGACGCCCGTCGCCGACATCGAGCAGGGCTACATGTCGGCGGCGGCGTGCATCCTCGCCAACCATTCGATGAAGCTGGGGCGGTCGCTGGAGTGGGACCACGCAAAAGGCGTCGTGGTCAACGACCCGGAGGCCAACAAGCTCCTGCGACGGCCGTACCGAGCGCCCTGGGTGCATCCGGAACCAGCGACGGTGTAACCGCTGCTGTACCGCCACTTCGGCCGCGAGACGGATCCCCCGCGCGTGTAAGCGCGACAGGATCCCGGGAAAGACAAGGGGGGCGCCGCGCCCCCCTCGCTACTGCCCGAAGCGCGGGTTCACGATGCTGCTGAAGATCGATCCGAACGTGTAGGTCACGTTCATCGCCACGCGGTACTCGTAGCCGCTCTCGAGGCGCCGGAGACGGAGGAGAATCTCTTCCTCGGTGGCGTCGCGCGCCGGCAGGAAGAGCTGGTCTCGAATCCGGGACGCGTTCAGCTCGGCTCCGATCGACAGGCCCTTGGCAATCCGGATCGAGACCTCTCCTTCAGCCTGCAGGCGCGTCATGGCCAGGTCGTGCAGGTACTGCGACCATTCAATGCTCGCTTCGAGCGAGCCCCAGCGCTCCCGCTGCTCGAACGTCAGCGATATCTGATGCTGCGGCAGCGTTTCCTCGGTCTTGCCGTACAGCGTCTCCTCGTAGTAGCGCACGTGCTGCACGCCGACGGCATAGAGCGCCCTGAGCTGGCGCCTCGTGTACATGGAATAGGGGAACAGGTTGTATTCGATCGCCGGCGCCGCGCCGATGGCGAGCTTCGTGTTGTCGAACGTCGTGGACTCCACGTCCCCTTCTGCGCCGATTGACCAGTGCTCGCCGAGCGCTTTCACGAGGAGCCACTGGAAGTCGCGCTCCCGCCGCTCGACCTTGACCGGCTCCTCCTCGTCGAGGTCGAACTCCTCCCGCTGGTGATCGACCTCCACGCCGAACGTTATCTTCCAGTCGGGCGTGATGCGATCCGCCCCAAGCTCGAGGCCGACACTGCGTTCCCGGCTCGACTCCTCGCCCTGAGCCGACCCCGAGCCCTGCAGGCTGAAGACCCAGTTGTTCCAGCGGTCGCGGGCGATTGCCGGGGGGGTCGCATCCGATCCCATGCGGACGGTCACCGCCAGCTGCTGCGGCACGCCGGCCAGAACCACGTAGTTCAGCAGTCCGACGCGAAGGGCGGTCGCGAGCTGGCGCCTGACGACGTCCTCCGTGTCGGAGCTCGTCGTGACCGTCTTCAACGTCCGGTCCGCGCTGTCGAATGCCGGACTCCCGATGAACGCCAGGGTGAACTCGCGCCCGCCGCTGCCGGTCTCGGCGCCCGTGATCAGCACGTGCACATCCGCCTCGGCGCGGTCCCGCACGTAGTCCACGAACGTGACCTCCGTCCGCAGGAAGTCCGGGAAGCAATCGGTGCAGTCGAGGAACACCTTCAGCTGCGCGGACGATCCCGCCGGCTGGGCGTCCGCGGCGGATGCGCTCGTGCCGAGGAGCAGGACCAGGCGGAGAGCAAGGCACGAGAGCGCACGATTGGGCATGTTTCTCAACTGGCACAATGGCCGAGCGGCAAAAGGCGGATGCAGATGGCCGATGGCGCCATGTGCACGCTCCGGTTCCCATGCAGGCCGGGCTCGTCCGGTATGTAGACGACGGGCGGGTGGGTTCGTGTTTCAGTGTACAGTGTCAGCCTGTCATGCGCGTGCGACTGCAGTACGGCACGGAGGGTGTCGACGTCACGGTTCCGGACGGCAGGGCGACCGTGCTGGCGCCCCGGTTCGTCGCCGGGCTGCCGGACGAGGAAGAGGCGTTTGTCCGCTCCGTGCGGGCCCCGCTCGGCGTGCCGCCGCTCGCGTCGGTGGTCCGGTCTCACGAGCGGCTCGCGATCGTCATTGCCGACGTGACGCGCCCGCTCCCGAGCGAGCGCCTCCTGCCATGGATCCTGCGCGAGCTCCGGCACGTGCCCGCGGCGCAGATCTCGATCGTGATCGGCACCGGGTCCCACCGTGCGACCACTCCGGTGGAGGTCGGCGCGATGATCGGCGACGTCATCGCCAGCGGCTGCCGCATCGTCGACCACAGCGCCTTCGACGGCAGCGGGCTGGCCATGGCGGGCCTCGGGATCGACGGCGAGCCCGTGTTCCTGAACCGGGAATACGTGGAGGCGGACAGGCGAATCATCCTCGGGTTCGTCGAGCCGCACTTCATGGCGGGATTCTCGGGGGGCTTCAAGGCGGTGTTCCCCGGCGTGGCGGACATCGCGGCGATCATGCGGTATCACGACGCGCGGACAATCGGCCATCCCGGCAGCACCTGGGGCAGGCTGGCCGGGAACCCGACCCAGGAACGCATCCGTCACGACGGGGCGCTCCTGCCGGTGGATTTCTGCGTCAACGTCACGCTGAACCGCGCGCGGGCGATCACCGGCTTCTACTCCGGCGACGTCCTTCAGGCGCACGACGCGGCCTGTGCGTTTTCACGCGAGACCGTGATGGTGCCGTGCGCGGCGCCATTCCCCGTCGTGGTCACGACGAACAGCGGTTACCCGCTCGATCAGAACCTCTACCAGGCAGTGAAGGGCATGTCGGCCGCGGCGCAGGTCGTTTCGGAAGGCGGGTACATCGCAACGGCGGCGCGCTGCAACGACGGGTTTCCTGAGCACGGCAACTTCAAGCGCCTGCTGTTCGACCACGACTCGCCGCGCGCGCTCCTCGACACGATCATGGCGCCCGGCTTTTCGATGTACGACCAGTGGGAAGCGCAACTGATGGCCGGCGTGCTCCTGAAGGCGCGGGTCGGGCTCTACAGCGACCTGCCGGCAGACCACGTCCGGCGGGCGCACCTCGAGCCGATCCCGGACATCGGCGAGGTCCTGGCCGAGGAGCTGCGACGTGCCGGCAGCGACGCGCCGGTGGCGGTGCTGCCGGAAGGGCCGATGACGATCCCGTACATTCGCGAGGTCGCGTAGGGCCTCACGGTTGCCGCGCGAAGATCCACGAGAGCGTCCGCTGCCCGGGTCCGCCCCCCACCGATGCCTCGAGCGATCCGTCCACGCGTGCGGTGTACTCGATCACCTTCGGGAAGTCGTGGTCCGGGTTCTCGAACGTGGCGCTGCGGCCCTCGAGCCGCGTGAGCGGAAAGTCGGTCGGCGGCTTGCCGTTCGGCTGCGCCACGTAGACAAGCCCGCCGTCCCGCTGCACAATCCGCAGATACTCGAACTCGACGAGGCGGTCGCCTTTCAGCGTGCGCGAGATGGCGAACATCGTCCCGCCGCCGGGCGGCGTCCAGTGCTCCTCGACCGTTCTGCCGCCGGCGGTCGAGACCCACGTGCCCTGCATCCAGGCGATGTCCTGGAGCGTCGCACGGGGCGCCTGGAGCGCGCCCCCGGCGGTGACGGGCGCAACGACGAGCAGGAGCGCCGACAGCATGGAGGGAAACGCGCTGATGTGCATGGGACGAACTCTACCGGATGCGGGGCGATTACGCACGTCATGGAGGAACAGCATGAACAGCTCGTGTCGGGTCGGCGCCGCGCTCGCAGGCGTCGTCCTGCTGCTCGCGGCCGGCGCGCTCCAGGCGCAGCAGCCGGCCCCTTACGTTCCAAAGCAGAGCGATCGGCCGTCGCCCCTTCCCGGCGACGAACCGGGCTTCCAGGCCATTTTCGACGGCAAGACGCTCGCCGGGTGGGACGGCAACCCGGCCTACTGGCGGGTCGAGAACGGCGCGCTGGTCGGTGAGATCACGCCGTCCACCGTCATCAAGAGCAATACCTTCGCGATCTGGCGCGGTGGCAAGCCGCGGGACTTCGAGCTGAAGCTCGAGTACCGCATCACGGCCGGCGGCAACAGCGGCATCAACTACCGCAGCGCCGTGGTGCCGGATCCCGTCACGCCGGACAACAAGTTCGCGATGAAGGGCTATCAGTGCGACATCGACGGCCGGAAGATGTACGTCGGCAACAACTACGAGGAGAAGGGCCGGCTGTTTCTCGGCGTCCGCGGGCAGGTCACGCGGGTGGTCGGCGGCCGTCCGCCGATCGTGATCTCGGCGCTCGGCGGCGAGGACGAGCTCGGCAAGCTGGTGACGGACGACTGGAACGCGGTGCACCTGGTGGTACGCGGCAACGTCGCAACCCACATCGTCAACGGGCGCGTGATGACGATCGTGATCGATGACGACGAGGCGAACCGGCCGGCGGATGGCGCCATAGGCGTGCAGGTGCACGTGGGACCGCCGATGAAGGTCGAGTACCGCAACATCCGGCTGAAGAGCTGGTGAGAGCATCAATCCGGGCTGCTGATGGACCCGGATTGGACTGGCGTTGCTCTGCCCGATCATCTATAACGTGATGCGGACCATCCGGCGTGCCAGGCGAGACGGCGCGTGGGCTGGACCCGACAAGGAGGTCGGATGTCGCATGTGACGCGCGCAAGTGCCGCCGTCGTCCTGCTGCTGGCGGGGCTGTCGCTGGCTGCACAGGCGCCACCACAGGGCCAGCCCGGCGCCGCGCCCCCGCAGGGCAAGCCCGCCGCCGTGCCCCCGCAAGGCGAGCGCGGCGCTCCACCGCCGCAGGGGCGGCGCGGCGGCCCACCCCCGGGGCGCGGAGGCGGCGGGATGGGCGCCGGGCCGAGCGACCTGCCGGCCGTGGACGCGGCGGCCGCGACCCGCGGCAGGCCGGTCTACGCGGCGCAGTGCATCACCTGCCACGGCACGCAGGCGCGAGGCACCGAGAAAGGCGCCAACCTCGTGCGCTCGACGGTCGTGCTGCGGGATCGGTTCGGCAGCCAGCTCGGGCCGTTCCTGAAGAAGGGGCATCCCATGCAGACCTCCGGCGCCACCCTGACCGACGAGCAGATCGCCGACCTGGCCCACTTCCTGCGCGAGCGCGTCAACGATTCACTGCGCGGGTCGCCGATCTTCAAGGCGGGCAACGTACTCACGGGCGACGCGAAAGCGGGCGCAGCCTTCTTCAACGGGGAGGGGAAGTGCAGCACCTGCCACGGGGCTTCGCTCAGCCTGGCCGGGATCGGGACCCGCCTGGCGCCGGTCGATCTCCAGCAGCGTTTCCTGTTCCCGCGCACAGGCCGCGGGCGGGGCGCCGCCGCCGCCGGCTCGTCGGCCAGCGCCATCACGGTCACGGTCACGCCCCCGTCGGGCCCTCCCGTCTCGGGCGTCCTCGTCCAGATGGATGATTTCAACGTCTCGCTCCGGGACAGCGCGGGCGAGTACCACAGCTTCAAGCGCACAGCGGACATGAAGGTCGTGAAGACGGATCCGCTCGCCGCGCACATCGCGCTGCTCGACACCCTCACGGACAAGCAGATGCACGATGTGGTGGCCCACCTGGAGACACTGAAATGAGACGCCTGGCGATCCTCGTCGTTCTGCTCGGCTCCTCGATCGCGCTCTCCGGCCAGGGCGGGCCCCGCGGCCTCGACCCGGCGAAGCTGCTCAAGCCCGGCACCGACTCGTGGCCGTCCTACAACGGCGACTACTCGGGCCGGCGCTTCAGCACGCTCGACAAGATCAACATCTCGAACATCGACGCGCTGACGCTCGCCTGGGTGTTCCGCCTGAACGCGGGCCCAGGCGCCGGCAGCATCAAGGGCACGCCGCTGCAGATCAACGGCGTGATCTACCTCACCGCGCCGGACCACGTCTGGGCGCTCGACGCGCGGACCGGCGTTCAGCTGTGGCACCACGCCTGGGAGTCCACCGGCGGCATCCACATCGGCAACCGCGGCGCCGCGGTGCTGGGCGACTGGCTGTACTTCGAGACGCCCGACTGCCATCTCGTCTCGCTGAACATCAAGGACGGCACCGAGCGCTGGCGCAAGCAGATCTGCGATCTCGACCTGTTCTACTACGGGTCGGTTGCGCCGGTCATCGTGAAGAACCACGTCATCGCCGGCGTGAGCGGCGACGACCTCGACGTCCCGGGCTACCTGCAGGCGCACGATCCGGAGACCGGCGAGATGCAGTGGCGCTGGTATGTCGTGCCGCAGAAGAAGGGCGAGCCGGGCTCCGAGACCTGGCCGAACGAAGAGGCGATGAAGCACGGCGGCGGCATGACGTGGCAGCCGGTCACTTACGATCCGGAGCTCAACCTGATCTTCGTGACCACCGGCAACCCTCAGCCGGTCATCGCGCACAGCAACCGCGCCGGCGACAACCTGTTCACCGGCTTCCATCGTCGCGCTCAACCCGGACACCGGGAAGATGGCGTGGTACTTCCAGTCGTCGCCTCACGACACGCACGACTGGGACTCGACCCAGACCCCGGTCCTGTTCGAGGGGGAGGTCAACGGCCAGCCGCGCAAGCTGCTGGCGCAGGCGGCGCGCAACGGCCACTTCTTCCTGCTCGATCGCGCAACGGGCAAGGCGCTCGTCTCGTCCGAGTACGTCAAGACGAACTGGGCCAGCCGGCTACGATCCGAAGGGGCAGCCGATTCCCAACCCCGCCAAGCACCCGCAGTTCGACGGCGCGCTCGTCTCGCCGGATCAGGGCGGCGCGACCAACTGGCATCCGCCGAGCTTCAGCCCGCTGACCGGCCTGTTCTACGTCAGCGCGGGGCGCGCGTTCAGCGTCTTCTACCTCTACGACCCCTACGAGAATCCGCAGGGATGGGGCGGAACCGATCGGGGCGGCTGGGCCGAGTCGATGATCCAGGCCATCGACTACAAGACCGGCAAGGTGAAGTGGAGCCACAAGTGGGAGGCCAACCTCCGCTCCGGGCTCCTCAGCACGGCCGGCAACCTGCTGTTCACCGGCGGCCCGTCCGCCGACCTGGTCGCGCTCAACGCGACCACCGGCGACGCCGTGTGGCATGCACGTCTCGGCAGCGCCGTCAGCAACGGACCGACGACCTACGAGCTCGATGGCACGCAGTACGTGACCGTGGGCGCCGGCGACACGTTGTGGGCGTTCGCGATGCAGCACAAGCACGATGGGCGCGCCGGGGCGGGCAAATGACATCAGGGAGCAACAGGAACACCCCGCCGCGGCGGGGGGGTCCGGGTGGCGCGCGGCGGATCGCAACACGCGTTTGCATCGCGGCGTCGGTGGCCACGCTGCTCGGCGGCCTGCCGGAGAGGTCGGAAGGCCAGGGCCCGGTTGGCGCGCCGCCGGGCGATGGCCGGTCGGCGCAGTCCCGGAACGTTCCGCAGGGGCCGCGTCTGAAGGCGCTCCTCGTCAGCGGCGGCTGCTGCCACGACTACGCGCTCCAGGACAAGGTCATGATGGACGTCATGGCCAAGGTGCTGCCGGTGGACTGGACGGTCGTGCTCCAGGGCGGCAGCGGGACGAGGGCGAAGCTGCCGGTCTACGACAGTCCCGACTGGGCGAAAGGGTTCGACCTCGTCATCCACAACGAGTGCAGCGCGGATGTGGACGACGAGGCATTCGTCAAGCGGATCACCGATGCGCATCGGGCCGGTGTTCCCGCGATGGTCATTCACTGTGCGATGCACTCGTATCGCGCGCTCGCCTCGGACACCTGGCGGGAGTTCCTGGGGGTGACCACGCGGAAGCACACCAAGTCCCACAACGTGGCCGTCAGGTTCACGGCAAAGGATCACGCGGCGCTGCAGGGGATCCAGGAGGCGTGGTCTACGCCGATCGACGAGCTCTACGTGATCGAGAAGTTCTGGCCCGGCGCGCAGGCGCTCGCCACGGCCGTCAGCCCGGAGGATCAGAAAGAATACCCGCTGGTCTGGACACACCAGTACGGCAGCGCGCGCGTGTTCGGCACCACCCTCGGCCATGGCAACGACACGTGGAACGATCCCGTCTTTCAGGACGTCCTGAGGCGGGGCTTCCGGTGGGCGGTCAACAGGTAACCTGCGACGGCAGGCGGCTGGAGCCCGCGACCTGACGGGCCGGCCGCCACAGCTCCCGGATCGTGCGCCGGTCCCACCTATCAGGCCGCTGAAAGAGGCCGGCCTGATGTGAAATCGGAAATGGCAGACGGCAAAACACGCCGATTTCTACACTTGCCCTGGGCCATTTGCCATTCAGGATGCGTTTTCTCAGCATCCTGCTATGGCACCCCGAAGCGGTCCAGCGTGCCCTCGTACGTTCCGAGATAGACCCGTCCGTTCGCGACGGTGATGCCCGAGAAGTGGTTCCATCCCTTCATCTGGTCGCCGCTCGTCCACAACTCCTTCCCGGTGAGCGCGTCGAGCACGTAGATGGTCGCATGGGTGCCCTTGGCCGCCCTGATGGACGAGTCGAACTGCAGCCCGATATCGGGCCACGACTGCCTGGTCTCTTCGCCGCTGCCGTACCCGAACACCATCCCGTTGACGATCACGACCGGCTCTCCGCGGCGCATGTCGCGCGAGACCCAGGCCGGCGTCAGCGTCGGCGCGGCTGCGTCGCCGTCGACCTTGAATGCCGCGACGCCACCTTCCGCTGCGACAGGCGTGTTCATGATCGGCGCCTTGTACTGCGAGTGCACAGGGCCCCAGAACGGGGCGAGCACCCAGCGCGTCCCGTTGGCTTCTTCCCACGTCGAGAGCGCGCCCCAGCTGCCCATGTCCTGGAAGTCGACCTCCTCGTTGCAGAAGAGCGTGGTCCTGTGGAGGGGTGTCTGGTGATCGGCCCCGCCCGCTGATTTCGGGTCCAGCAGGAACACCCGGCACTCCTTGCCCGAAGCGGCGATCAGCTCGCGCCCCTTGTACATGAAGGTGACCGGCGTGTTGTTCGGATCGAGGTCGCGCTTCCTGAGCCAGTCCCAGTTGCGCGGCGCGTAATAGTCCTTCAGCTTCAGCTCGCCGTTCACGATGTGGACCCCGACGACGCTGTTGGCATAGCGCGGCGGATCGCTGGTGGGATCGTAGATGCCGTCGCCGGTCGTCAGCCAGGCCGCCCCGGATGAATCGAGCGCCACGCCGCGCCTGCCCCAGGCACCGCCGCTGGCCGCGTTGAACGTCATCACCTTGTGCTGCGGGTCGTCCAGGTTGACCGCCGCCAGGGAGATGCCGGCATAGGTGCTGGCCATCCAGAGGGTCCGGCCCTCGAGCGTGAGCGACCAGCCCTTGCCCGGATGGAACATGTAGGGCGCTTCCAGGTCCTCGCCGGTCGCCGCGTTGACGATGTGCAGCATCCCTTCGCCGGTGACGAAGTACACGGGGCGGCGGCCCTGTGCGTCCGGCGGCCCGATCACCGGCGTGTCGCTGCTGCCGCCCGGTCGAAGGAAGCCGAGGCGGCGCGGCTCCTCGGGTGCGCCGCCGCGGCCACCGCCCCCGCGCCCTGCAGGGGCCACGTACGTCCAGTGCTTCTGCCAGATGATCTTGCCGGTCTCCACGTCGAACCCGTACAGGTTGTCCGAGATGCCGTTGACGATGCCGACCTGGCGGGGGCCGTTCGCCGTCGCCAGCTGCGCGATCACGAGGACCGGCATCAGCGAATGCAGCGCGCGCGGCTCATTGCCGGTTTCCAGGGTCCAGAGCAGCTTGAGGCTGCCGACGTTCTCCTTCGTGAGAATCTTCTCGTTCTTCGCCCAGCCGGTCCGCTGGTTGTCGCCGCCGTCCGTCAGCCAGTCGACGAGCGTCGCCGGCTGGCGCCCCTGCGCTCCGAGCGTCGCGGCGCCGGAAAACGGCGCCCGAATCCCGCCGCTTGCCCCCCAGCCGGCACCGCAGCAGAGAATCGCCGCCGTGATGGACATCACTCTTTTCATGTCAGCTCCCCGCCTCCCGCTCCTGGCTTCTAGCTCCTACCTTCTGCCTTCTGCCTTCTGCCTCATCTCTCCGTCGGCATGCCGAAGGCGAAGACCGTCCCGTCGTGCGTCACCACGTAGACCTGGCTGTCGCCGCCCGACGGCCCGACGCCGAATACGGGCGACGTGATCGATGTGCCGCTGCTCCACAGTTCCTTGCCGGTGTCGGCGTCCAGGGCGTACAGCACCGCAGGCTTCGACTGCTTCGCGCGTTGCGCGGCGGGCATCTGCGGCGTGCCGGCCGCGCCGCCCCCCGCCACCGCGAACATGACGCCGTTCATCACGAGCGGTGTCACCGGCGACGTGAGGTCCCTGGACACCCAGCCCGGTTCGAGGGTGAGCGCGGTCGCGGAGCCGGTCACCTTGAACGTGACGATCGCGCCCGTCGAGACGCTGCCGTTCGTCGCGGTGAACTTCGCCGCCGCCGGAGGGGCGGCACTCGACGGAACGGCAATCCACCGCGCGCCGGACGCGTCGAGCCATGTGGTCAGGGCGCCCGGCGAAAAGCCGCCCGAGCCCGCGGCCAACGGCGGCGATGTCGCCAGGGGCGTCTTGTGATCGGCCCCGCCGAGCGACGCGCCGTTCAGCACGTAGATGCGCCCGTCCTGGTGTGCGGCCGCGATCACGTCCTTGCCGTCCATCTGGAACACGACGGGCGCCGAGACGAACGGCGATCCGCCGGCGGAGAACCAGTCCTTCGCCTTCAGCCCCGCCGCCTCCAGCGCGACGACCGAGTTGGCGTGATCGGAGGTGCCGCCGCCGGTGGCGACGTAGACCGTCCCGTCGGTTCCGATGGTGGGCGCGACGCTGCCGGCAATCGACGCGCCCTTCGCATCCCAGGTGGTGACGGTCTTCGCCTCGCTGGAGAGGTCGAGCGCCTGCACGCCGTTGGGCGCGCCGCCGCAGTTCCCGGTTGTTGCGGCGTAGAGCGTCGTGCCCGCCAGGATCGACCCGACGACCCGTGCGCCCGCCGGCAGGAACTTGATTGCAGGTATCAGGTCTTCGCCTGTCTGCACGTTGAGGACGTGGACCATGCCGCCGCTCGAGATCGCAAACACGTTGTTGTTGCCGGCCGAGACGGGCCCGCCGCCGCGACCCCGGCCTGCCGGCGGAGGACCTGCCGGCGCCGCCGCGGGGGGAGCCCCCGGCTGGCCGGCTGCCGCTCCCGGTGGCGTCGGCGCCGGCGCGCCAGCACCCGGCGGAAGCGTCGAGGGAGATCCACCGCGCGCGCCGCCCGGCGCGGCACCGGCCGCGCTTGCGCCGGGGGCGGCAGGCGCCTCGGGGTTCGGGGCGGCCGGCGCGGGTGCGGCGCCGCGTCCGGCGGCCGCGGGACCTGCCTGCACAGCCCGCGTGAGCGTCGTGAGCGCAGCAGGGCAGGCGGCCGTGCCGGCCGTCGTCACGCCTGAGGACAGATGCGTTTTCCAGAACGGCTTGTTCAGGTCGTAGTCGATCGCGTAGACGTTGTCGGCGCTGCCGCCGACGAACGCCAGGGCTTTGAATCCCTTGTAGGAGATGATGTTCTGGAGGAGCAGCGGCTGCGTCAGCGAGTGCAGCTCCTTGGCCTGGTTGTCCAGCTTCGACTGCCACAGGAGCTGGAAGCCGGCTTTCTGCATGGCCTCTTTCGAGATCTTCGGGTCCGTCCTCACCCACGACGTCCGCTGCGGGTCGCTGCCTGCCGTCGGCCAGTTGCCGCCGCCGCCGCGGCCCTGCGCCCACGCCGCGCTGCCGCTCATGATCGCTGGAAGCAGGCACAGCCCTGCCAGCCGCGCACGTCTATGCATCACGGAGCACTCCTTCACTGGAAACTCCCTCCCCGGCCGTCAGCGCGCTTCAACGCGTCGACAATCGCTGCCTCCGCAACCGGCGCCATGACCCGGTAGCCGGCCTCGTTCGGCAGGAACCCGTCCTTCGTGAGCGCCTGCTTGAAGGCGCGCCCTTCCGCGAGGGCCGCGTAATAATCGAGGTAGACTGCGCCGTTCGACCCGGCGTACGTGCGCGCCCAGTCGTTGATGTCGGCAATGCGGACCGGCGATCGCACGGACGTCTGCCGGGTGTAGCAGTCGCAGATCGGCAGGATCGAGGCAATCACCACCTGGATGCCGTTGGCCTTCGCGAGCTCGGTCATCGACATCAGGTTGTCCGACACGGTGCCGCGCGTCCCGGGGCCGGTAATCCCCGCGACGTCGTTGGTGCCTCCCTGGATGACGACGACCGCAGGCCTCAGGGCGATCACGTCCTGGCGGAAGCGCACCAGCATCTGTGGCGTCGTCTGGCGCGCGATCCCGCGATTGATGTATGGCTTGCCGGCGAAGAAACGGCCATCTTCCGCGGCCCAGGCCTCGGTGATGTCGTCGCCGATGAAGACGACCCGCCGCTCGCCCGGTGCGGGAGGAGGCAGCTCGGCGTCGGCCTCGCCGTAGCGCGTCAGGCCGCCCCAGTCGCCGAGCACCTTCAGGTACCGGGCGACCCGCTGTTCGAGCTCCGCGATGCGCGCCGCCGCAGGGTCTGTCGCGGGCTGGGCGCCCGCCAAGGCGGCCCACACCATCGACAGCAGGACAGGGAGCGTCACCGGCCGCATCGCCGAATCCTAACGTAACTTGCGCGCACGCACGTCAACTGGTTCGCATCGTGAAATCGGACGGATGAAGCCGCCCGGTCCGACCCCTGCCTTACCCTGTCCTGACCCGGGGCCACTCGCTGCAGGAGCGATTCACCTGGACTGGCGGAACTGGACGCGCAGTTCCATGCCGATCCGTCTATCCGCGCCGAAATGCGTGCCGCTGAATGGATTGCCGAAGTTGAAGGCGTAGGTCTGGTTCGTGACGTTGTTCATCCAGAGCGAGAGCGCGGCGTCGCCTCGCGCTGCGCGAACGATTGTCCACTCTCCGCGGACGTCGAGAACGGCCCGCGGCCTGACCCGGCCCGTCTCGAAGTCGACTGTTTCGGCGCCGGGGCGCTCGCGCAGGTGGTCGATGTCGTCCGCGTCGTCGGCCTCGAGCCCGGCTGGCGTGCCCGTCTGGTAGCGGAAGGCCCCGGACAGGCGCAGCCGCCGTCGCTGGTCTGCGTAGCTCGCCGCGGCAAGCAGCGCGTGCCGCTGGTCGTGGTCCGGCGTGAACCGCGTGCCGTCCTGGATCTCCGCGACCTCCTCCTCGATGAACAGGCCTCCCGTGACGGGACCGAACTGAACGACCTGCGCGTGCGGAGTACGCGACCGAACCGGAGAAGCCGCGACTGGCCAGGGCGGCCAGGCGGACGTCGAACCCTCCGGCGCGATGGCGGGCCACGCTGTTCGGGAAGGTAACCGTCGTGCCGAAGAAGACGTTGGGGTCGCCGATGTCCGTGGCGCGGCGCTGCCAGACGGACCCGTCCACGGTCCACCCGGGGGCGATCTCCTGCGTCAGGGACACGTCCAGGGCGGACTGCCGTTCGGGCGGGACCGAGGTGCCACCTCCGATGTCGTCGTTGGCGAACGGCGACAGGCGGCGCGCAGCCTCGGAGGAGGACAGCAGCAGGTACTCGACCTGCGGCGGCTGGAAGAGCCGGAGCCACGACGCGCGGAGCGTGGTTCCGTTCCGCACGCGCCAGGCCGCGCCGGCGCGCGGGGACCAGGCTGTCGCTTCTTCCAGCTGCGTGCTGTGGTCGAATCGCACGCCGAAGTTCAGCGTGAGCCGATCCGACGCCTGGAAGACATCCTGCGCGAACAGCGAGGCGAGCGAGGGATGGCGGCGGTCTTCGAAGTCGAACGGGTTGTCCGGGTCCTGGGCGATGGCCGCGTCGCTCAGCCCGGCCTCCTCCGCTTCCTCGGGGTCGGTGACCGCGAACGAGAAGCGCTCGTGCAGCGAGAGCGCGGACAGCTCCCCGCCGACCTTGACCGTGTGCCGTTCGCGCTGGTGGGTGAGGCTGGCGAGCGCGCCGTAGCGCTCGTCCAGCCGCCGCCCGCCGGCGGTGACCGGCGTGTCGCCGGGCGAGGCGGACAGCGTGGCCAATCCCTGTACGCCTGTACGCCGACGCCTGCCATGCGGTCCCTGCGGAGAGGACTCGCTGCCACGACCCGGAGACGAGCATCTGCGTCGTGCGCTGGCGCTGATCCTGGCCCGCCGATTCCTGGGTCGCACCGTGAGGTACCTCGTACCGCGTGCGCCCGATCTGGCCCGAGCCGGTGAACAGGTTGCCAGCGGTGCCATAGGTCAACTGCGCGCCGAGGCTCGACGTGCGTCCGTCGTTGTGGAAGTTCTCGAGCGCCACGGGGTCGAGGAAGCGCGACGAGCGCTCGTCCGAGCCCGTCAGCATCAAGCCGGCGCGGCTGCCCAGCGGCCCGCCGGCAAACCCCTCGACGTGCCGGGTGTCCAGATCGGCGACGCCGGTATCGACGAGCCCGGTCCAGGAGCTCCGGATTCCGCTCTCCGTCCGGACCTCGACAACAGCGCCGCTCTTGAACCCGAACTCCGGCGGGATGTAGCCGTTGAGGACGTGAATCGAGGCAATGCCCGACGCGGTTGGAGGCATGCCGAATAGCCGATCCAACCGCGCGTAAACGGGTATCCCATCCTGCACGTAGAGCAGGCCGTCGTCCACGCCGCGGACGTGCAGGAGCCCATTGTCTTCGACCCGCCAGCCTGGGAGGCTACCCAGGGTGGCCTGGACGCGCTGGCTCGGCATCGGCTCGGCCGCCTCGTGGACTGCAGAACCCGAGAGCGACCACGGACGCTCGACGGTGTTGAACCCCGCGTCGCCGCGCACCACGACCGACTCTGCGAGGGCGAGGCCGGTCCTGAGCGTCAATTCCACGGGAAGCGAACCGCGCACGACCAGCGACCGGCTGAGCGCGACGACGCCGGCAAGCTCCACGCGAAGAACGTAGGATCCCGGCGCGACATCGGCAATCCGAAAGGAACCGTCCCCTGCGGCGGTCGTGGAGCGGATGGCGTTGCCGGAGGCGTCCTGGAGCAGCACGGTCGCCGCCGCGACCCCGGCGGACGCCGCGTCGACGACGCGTCCCTGCAGGGACGCGACCTGGAGCTGGCCGAAGGCGGCGGCGGGGGCGCCGAGGACGAAAGCCAGCAGCAGCGCGAGCAGGGCGCGGCGCAGTCGAGGCGAACGGCTCGGGTGCAACGTGACTCCTTCGGGCGAATGACGTTATGTTCCACTATAGCGGCGATCGAACGGTGACGGCAGGGGGTGGAGCCCTCCGGTGCGCGCGCCGCGTGGCGTCGTTTTTGCGATCCGGACAGGCGGCTCGGGGTGGCGCACCTGCCGAAAGGCAGATTCCCCGGCAGTCCTTCTGCTGATGCCGCTGCGGAAGGCTCCGTCACGCTCGTGCGCGGGTAACGGCGCCGGCCTTTCCGGCGTATGGTACAAGGACATGTCCAGACCGCAGAACACAGGGCACCGGACCTTCCGCCGCTGGCTCGCCGCGACAGGCTTGGCACTCCTGGGTGCGATTGCGGCCGCCGCCGCGACCGCGCAGGAGCCCGCGCCCCAGGCGCCCCAGGAGCCCCCGACCCAGGCACCGGCGCCGGGTGAAACGCCCGCCGGGTTCGTGCTTGCTGCAGGACCGGGCATGGCCGACTTCCAGCGCGTCTGCGTGCTCTGTCATACCCCCGACCGCATCGTGACGGTTCGCAGGACGAAGACGGAGTGGGAAGAGGTCCTCGACAAGATGGTCACGCGGGGTGCGCAGATTACCGACGACAACTACGCCCCGATTGCGGACTACCTGCTGCGCAACTACGGCAAGGTGAACGTGAATCGAGCCGTGAAGGAGGACCTCGTGCTGATTGCGGGCGTCGCCCCCGCGGAAGCGGAGAGCATCCTGAAGTTCCGGGGCGAGCACGGGCCGTTTGCCGACTTCGATGCGCTCTCGAAGGTTCCCGGCCTGGACCTCAAGAAGCTCGACCAGAAGAAAGAGGCGATCACTTTCTGACGCGCCCCGATCCGCTGCGGCGGCGTGCGTCCAGGGAAACGCGCCCCGGCCCGGCCACGATCAGGATGAGCGCGTCGAGCAGATAGAGCGCGGGCAGTTCGTACGGGTCTCCCTTGCCGGCCTCGTTGTAGAACGCGACCGCCATGTTGATCGCCACGAGGGCGGCGGCGGGCCGGGTGAACAGCCCGACCGCGACGAAGACCACCGCCACCGATTCCGACAGCGCGGAGAGCACAGCGAAGACGGATGGAAAGGGGAACCCCAGCCGCTCGACCAGGCCCACGAACGTCCAGGCCTGCCCATGGACGACGAAATTGTAGGCGCGCAGGATTCGGGTCCACCCGTGCAGGCCGACCAGCAGCGCCGCGAAGCCGAGCCGCAGGAGCAGCAGTCCCCAATCGGTCCCGGAAAGCCGCATCATGTGTTCGTTCCGTCGTTCGGGCAGGAGCAGGTGGTCCGGCCGCGCAAGTGTGAAGACACCCTGATGAACAGCGAGCCTACGACAATGATACTCACGTCAAGAACCCAGCCGCCGCCGGTCCCACCCGGGTTTTCCGGCAGCGCTCGCGCCGTCCTCCGCCTCGCCGCGATCTGCTGTTCCGTACTGGTAGCCAGCGCCTGCAAGGGTTCGCCGCCTCCTGCGCCGGAAACGGCCTCCGCCCCGGCGCCGCAGGCGCCCGCGGCGAAGCCCTCCGGGCCGCGGATCTACGTATCTGACGAGACGGGTGGAGCCGTGGTCGTGATCGACGCGGTCGCGGGCGAAGTGGTCGGCCGCATCGAGGTCGGCAAGCGGCCGCGGGGCCTGCGCCTCACGAAGGACGGCAAGCAGCTCCTGATCGCGCTGTCGGGCTCTCCGATTGGAGGTCCGGGCGTGGACGAATCGAAGCTCCCCCCTGCCGACCGCGCCGCCGATGGCATCGGGGTCGTGGACGTCGCCAGCGGGAAGCTGGTCCGCAAGTTCAACAGCGGCCAGGATCCCGAATCGTTCGACATCACTCCTGACGGCAGGTTTCTCTTCGTTTCCAACGAGGATGCCGCCGAGGCGTCGGTCATCGACCTCGCGTCTGGCGACATCACCGCCCGCGTGAAGGTCGGCGAGGAGCCCGAAGGTGTCACCGCGCGCCCCGACGGCGGTGTGGTCTATGTCAGCTGCGAAGGAAACAACGAGGTCGTGGCGATTGATACCAGCAGCCTGAAGGTGGTGTCCCGCATCCGGACCGCGCCGCGTCCACGCTCGATTGTCTTCACGCCGGACAGCGCCCTCGCGTTCGTCGCTGCCGAGAACGGCAATGCGGTCAACGTGGTCGACGCGCAGAAGCACCGGGTGCTCGCGACGATCAAGATTCCGCCCACCGCCGGGACCCCGACACCGCCGCGGCCGATGGGCACGGTGCTGTCGCCGGACGGCAGGGAAGTCTTCGTCTCGTTCGGACGGGCCAGGTCGGTTGGCGTCATCGACGTGAAGACACGCAAGATGGCGCGGATCTTCGAGGACGTCGGCGCCCGGCCGTGGGGCATCGGCGTGAGCCCGGACGGCGGAAAGGTCTACACCGCCAACGGCCCGTCGGGCGACGTGTCCATCATCGACGCCGCGACCGGCAAGGTCGAGAAGCAGGTGAAGGTCGGCGGCAGCCCGTGGGGCGTGGCGGTCGCCCATGCAGTCCCCGAGTCCGTGGTCTCCCGGTAGAAGCAGGCCACTCGATGATGATGACTGGCGCGGCGCTTCTCGCGGCCTGCATGGCGCTGCCGTGGCCTGACGCGCCTCGACACCACGATCGCCAGGCTCCCACGTCGGTGGCCGGTGCCCCGGTCACCGGCATCGTCAGGGACGGTTCCGGACGGGTGGTCGCCGGCGCCGTGGTCATCGTGCGGCCATCGTCCGGCCCGGAGGTGCAGTCGGCGACAACGCCGGACGGGCGGTTTGCCATAGGACGGCCGGCCGGCGACGCCGTGCTGATCGTGCGTGCAGGAGGGTTCGCGGAAACGCGGCAGACTCTCGGCGGAGACGACACGGTCGGGCCTGTGGAAGTGGTGCTGGTGCCGGCGAACGTGTCGGAAACGGTTACGGTAACCGCGACCCGCTCCGAGCAGCGCACAGGCGACCTGCCGGCCAGCGTCAGCCTGCTGAGGCGCCAGGATATCCGTCAGTCGTCCGCCGTGGTTGCCGACGACGTCCTGCGGCAGGTCCCGACCTTCAGCCTGTTCCGCCGGACGAGCAGCCTGTCATCGCATCCGACGGCGCAGGGCGTCTCGCTGCGCGGCATCGGGCCGAGCGGTGTCAGCCGGACGCTGGTGCTGCTGGACGGCGTGCCCTTCAACGATCCGTTCGGCGGCTGGGTCTACTGGACGCGGGTGCCGCTCGAGACCGTCGACCGGATCGAAGTGGTCGACAACAGCAGCTCCAGCCTGTACGGCAACTACGCCATGGGCGGCGTGATCAACCTCATGACGGCCCCGCCCGAGCGCCGCACT
This sequence comes from uncultured Acidobacteriota bacterium, assembly GCA_963787175.1. Taxonomy (GTDB): domain Bacteria; phylum Acidobacteriota; class Vicinamibacteria; order Vicinamibacterales; family 2-12-FULL-66-21; genus CAVSUB01. The sequence continues at coordinate 611,563 of CAWBCA010000020.1, read as the reverse complement.
GATGGAGGTGCGGTCGCAGTACGGCAACCGCGCGAGCCCGAAGATCGACCTGTCGGCGAGCGACGTCTGGGGCAGGGTGGGCGTCGTGGTGGACGCCAGCGCCTTCCGGACGGACGGCTACCCGATCGTGGCCGAGGCCGAGCGCGGGGCCGTCGACAACAACGCGACGGTCGACTTCCGGAACGCCAACGTCAAGCTGCAGTACCAGGCGAACGACAGCCTGCAGGCGACGTTCCGGGCCGGCTACTTCCGCGAGCAGCGCGACAACGGCAAGGCCAGCACCATCGACGGCACGGAAGAGGCGAACGACACCACCTGGACGACGCTCAGCGGCGGCGCGCGCCTGCGCCTGCCGGATGCGAGCACGCTGCAGGTCACCCTGTTCGGCGACATCGAAACGTTCCGCAGCAATTTCCTCGCGGTGCCGGCGCGACGCCGCCGCGCAGCATCGGCCGGATGACGCTCAATCAGCGGGTGCCGACCAACGCGATCGGCGGACTGGCGCAGTGGTCGCGCGGTCTCGGGCCGCACGCCAGTTCGTCACGCTCGGCACCGACTGGCGCTGGGTCGACGGCGACAGCGAGGAGGACGGCCTCGATGCGGTGACCGGCACGCAGGTCACGCTGCGCCGCGTTTCCGGCGGGACGCAGCGCAGCCTCGGGTTCTTCGTCCAGGATCTCTGGACGCCGGCGTCCGGCCTGATGGTGACGCTCAGCGCGCGCGTGGACCGCTGGCGCAACTACGACGGACACAACTTCGAGTCGGCCGTGCCGAGCGGCATGCCGACCGCCAACAATGCGCCCTCCCTGCCCGAGCGCGAGCGACACCGTGGCCAGCCCGCGGGTGGCGGCACGCTATCACTTCACCGACTGGCTCAGCGTGTGGGGCGATCTGGGCTGGGGGTTCCGCGCGCCGACGCTCAACGAGCTGTATCGGCAGTTCCGGGTCGGCACCGTGCTCACGCTGGCAAACAACCAGCTCGGCCCGGAGCGTCTCGTCGGCGAGGGAATCTGGGCGTCAGCGTCGAGCCGTTGCGGAACGCTGACGTGGCGCGCCACCTGGTTCGACAACCGCGTCAAGGATCCGGTGTCCAACGTGACGCTCACGACGGTGGGCGCGAACGTGACCCAGCAGCGGCAGAATCTCGGGCCGCACGAAGATCCGCGGCGTGCAGACCGACGTCGACTATCGCGCCCTGGCGGACGGCTGGCGGCTCACCGGGCGGCTACCTCTACAACCGCGCCCGCGTGACGGAGTTCGACGCCAATCCCGGCGCTCGTCGGCAACGACCTCGCCGCAGGTTCCGCGGCACCGCGGCTCGGTGCAAGTCGAATACGCCAATCCCCGCTACCTCAACGTCGCGTTTGGCGTGCAGGCGGTCGGACGCCAGTTCGACGACGACCAGAACATCCGCGTCGTGCCGGGATACTCGGAGCCGGGGCTGCCCGGGTACGCGGTGATCGCACTGACCGCCGCCCGGCGCATCAACCGCAACCTCGAGATCTTCGCGGGGGTGCAGAACGCTCGCCGATCGCGAATACTTCGTGGGGACCTTGCCGACGACCATCGGAACGCCGCGGCTGATCAACGGGGGAGTGCGCCTGCGGTTCGGCGGGAAGTGAAACAGGCTTTAGGCTTTCGGCTTTCGGCCGATTCAGCACGGGCCAACGGATTTCAGGCGCGAGCCTCACACTCTTGCATTGGGCGTAGCGAACGCCTACAGCCCAACGCCTAAAGCCCGGCGAAGCCCAAAGCCCAAAGCCCAAAGCCTATCGTTGCACCCTCCCCGACGCATCGCCGGCCACCAGCTTGTCGACTTCTTCGACGGTCACGCGGTTGAAGTCGCCGGGTATCGACTGCTTCAGGGCGCTTGACGCCGACGGCGAAGCGCAGCGCGGCCTCGGGGCCGGCGGCCGGTGACCAGGCCGTAGATCAACCCGCCGGCGAAGCTGTCGCCGCCGCCGATGCGATCGATCAGCCGGACGTCGTAGCGCTGGCTGCGGTGCAGCGTGCCCGTGGATCCTTCCCAGAGCACCGCGCTCCAGCCGTTGTCGCTGGCCGACACGCTCTCTCGCAGGGTGACGGCGACAGTTGGCCGGGCCGAAGTCGCGGCGTGACCTGCTGGGCGGCTTCGCGGAAGCCGTCGATGTTCAGCTGTCCGCTCGTGACGTCGGTGCCCGGCACGTTCACGCCGAGCACCGACTGCAGGTCTTCCTCGTTGGCGATGACGACGTCCACGTGGCGCATCAAGCGGTCCCATGACGGCCTGTGCCTGGCTTCTCGGACCACAGCTTCTTGCGGAAGTTGAGATCGACGCTGACGCTGGACGCCCGCCGCCTTCGCCGCAACCAGCGCGCGAGAGGTGGCCTCCGCGGCCTTCGCACCGAGCGCCGGCGTGATTCCGGTCGTGTGAAACCAGGCCGCCCCGGCCATCACGGCGTTCCAGTCCACCGCATCCGGTTCCATCTCGCTGATCGAGGAGCCTGCGCGGTCGTAGATCACCGTTCGAGCGCGCGCTGGCTGGCGCCTGCCTCGGCGAAGTAGATCGCCGATGCGGCTGCCGCCGCGCAGGATCCGGCGGTGATGACGCCTTCGGTCCGGAGCGCCCGGATTGCCGCTTCGCCGATCGCATGCGACGGCAGCCGGGTCATGTACTCGCTCTCGACCCCGAACTGCGCGAGGCACACGGCAACGTTCGCCTCGCCGCCGCCGAACGTCGCGCCCAGGGACCGGCGACTGGAGGAAGCGCTCGAAGCCCGGCGGGCTCAGGCGCAGCATGATCTCGCCGAACGTGACGACCCTGCTCATGACGATGACCCCTGCGCGGCGCGGACATTGGCAACGATCCGCTCGGCGTTTGCCCGCAGCGCCGCGTAGTCGCCCGCCGCAATCGCCTTCGCATCGGTCAGCGCTGTGCCGACCCCCACGGCAACGGCGCCGGCACGAATCCAGTCGCCGGCGTTGTCGAGCGTCACGCCACCGGTCGGCATCAGCTTGACCTGCGGCAGCGGCCCGCGAACGTCCTTGATGTAACCGGGCCCGAGGGCGGTGGCGGGGAACACCTTGACGATGTCCGCGCCGGCGTCCCACGCCTCGAGGATCTCCGTCGGGCTGAAACAGCCGGGCATCACCGGCACGTCACGCGCGTGGCACGCCTCGATCACCGCGCGCCGGAAGACCGGGCTCACGACGAACCGGGCGCCGGCGTCGATCACCCGACGGGCGGTGTCTGCGTCGATGACCGTCCCGGCCCCCAGCAGAAAACCGGGGGGCATCGTCGGCGCGAGCTCGGCGATGAGCTCCACGGCGCCGGGCACCGACATCGTGACCTCGAGCGCCGTGCAGCCCGCCTTCCGCCAGCGCGTCGACCACCGCGCGCAGCCGCCTGGGCTCCTTGATCCGGATGACGGCCACGATGCCGGCGCGCTCGACCGCGTCGGTGATGGAGCGGCGGATATCACTCATTGTCGTCGTTGCGAAAACATTGGAGGAAAGCCTGATCGAACGTCCACTGGCCGGGGAAGCTTACCGTCTGCCGCACGTCCGCGCAACCTGCGGCTGGTCGAACTGCCCATATCGGCTGCTCGGACAACCAGCAGCGCTGCCGCGGGCTCGCCGCCGGCACTGCGCGCTCGATCCCGTCCAGTTGCGTGCTCGCCGGCCAGCCGGTTCTTCTCATCGGCGATGATGCGGGCGGCCGCGCCGGTCGTGCCCGCCGGGGCGGCCCGCGTCGGGCCCCGAGGCTGTTGGGGCATAATTGCCAGTCAGCGATGACCAGTTCTCTTCCGCGCGGCCGAGACAACAACGCCGAGGGCAGCACCGAGCAGGTGGTGTCCTACGTTCGCGCCCTGATCGACAGGGGCGAGGTGCGGCGCGGCGATCGATTGCCGGCCGAGCGCGACCTGGCCATCCACATCGGGGTGAGCCGCCCGACCGTGCGCGCCGGCCTTCGTGCGCTTGCCGCCATGGGTGTGGTGCGCTCGCGTCACGGATCCGGCACCTACATCTCGGACGGACCGCCCGCGCTCGGCTCCGAGCCGTTGAGTTTTCTTGCTGCGCTGCACGGGTTCACGCGCGAGGAGATGTACGAAGCCAGGCGCATCCTCGAAGTCGGTGCTGCCGTTCTGGCGGCCGAGCGGGCCGCAGCGGAACAGATCGCCACGCTTGCCGACGAAGTCGCGGGCCTGTTCGCATCGCTGGACGACCCGCAGGTGTTCCTGGTGCACGACATCAACTTCCATCGCAGCGTGGCTGCCGCGTCGGGCAATCCGATCGTCGCGTCGCTCGTCGAGATGGTCTCGGCGCTGTACTATGAGCGCCGTCGGGATACGGCCGCGGGGGCGAGCGATCGCGACCTGCGCGACGCGGCGGAAATGCACCGGCGGATCTACCAGGCCATTCGCACGCGCGATGCGGAAGGCGCCGGACAGGCCATGCACGCCCACCTGATCCAGGCGAGCGAGTATCAATCCAGGGAGCCGGCCGCTGCGGCGGCGCCGCGCGCCGCGCCCGACGCCGGCTCGTCATCCAGACGTGCGCGCGAGCGCCGTCGGCAGGCGTCACACTGATGTCCATGTTCGATCTGAGCGGCCGGACGGCGGTGGTTGTGGGCGGCACCAGCGGCATCGGCCGGGTGATCGCGCTCGGGCTCGCGAACGCGGGGGCGGACGTTGTCGTCACCGGGCGGCGCGCCGACCTGGTCGACCGCGTGGCGCAGGAAATCAGGGATCTCGGCCGGCGCACCCTGGCGATGCCCGCCGACGCCGCGGACGCCGGTTCCCTCGAGCGCCTCCGCGACGCGTGCCGGCAGGAGCTCGGGGGGGCACAGATCATGGTCTACGCGGCGGGCGTCACCAAGCGGGTGTCGGCGCTCGACATGGATCTGGCCGACTGGCAGCGGATCCTGGACATCAACTTGACCGGCGCGCTCCGCGCGTCCCAGGTATTCGGCCGGCCGATGGTGGAGGCAGGCTACGGCCGGGTGATCACGATCGCGTCGTTGACCTCCTTCGTCGGGATGTTCGAGGTCTCGGCGTACACCGCCAGCAAGGCGGGCATTGCCGGCCTCACGCGGGCGCTCGCCGTCGAGTGGGCCTCGTCGAACGTCACCGTCAATGCGATTGCGCCCGGGGTGTTCCGGACCGATCTCAACAGCGCCCTTCTCGACTCTCCGCGCGGCCAGGAACTGCTCACCCGCACGCCGATGCATCGGTTCGGCCGGCTCGAGGAGCTCGCGGGAGCGGCCATCTTCCTCGCGTCGGACGCAGCCTCCTTCGTCACGGGGCACGTCCTCGCGGTGGACGGCGGGTTCCTGGCGAGCGGGGTGAACCAGTGAAGCCGGCGCTCGTCATCAGCGAGCGCGACAACGTCGCCACGGCATTGGAAACGCTGGAGCCGGGCCGCCACCTGACGCTCGGCGGGTTCGACGTCACCGTCTCCGAGCCCATTCCACACGGGCACAAGCTCGCTCTCACCGGCATCGCGGAGGGTGAGCCCGTGATCAAGTACGGCAGCCCGATCGGGCTGGCCAGCGCCGCGATCAGCGCGGGCGCGCACGTGCACACGCACAACGTGGCGAGCAGCCGCGGCCGGGGCGATCTCGATGCCCTCCCCGGCGCTCCGGAGCCCCGCCTGGCGGAGCCTTCGGACGACGATGCGAACAGCGGCGAGGCGTCGGCGGTGGCGCGGGCGCCTGAGAGGCCGGGGAGAGTGGCATGACGGATCGCCCGGGGTTTCTCGGGTACCGCCGGCCCGACGGCCGGGCGGGCACGCGGAATCATGTCCTCGTCGTGCCAACGGTGATCTGCGCCTCGGTCGTTGCCGAACGGGTGGCCGCTGCCGCCGGTCCGTCGGCGACGGCGCTCCCGCACCTGGCGGGCTGCGGCCAGCTCGGTCCGGACATGCGTGTCACCCATGAAACGCTGACCGCCTACTGCGCGCACCCGAATGTCGGGGCGGTCCTGGTGGTGGCGCTCGGTTGCGAGCAGGTGGTTGCCCAGGCCCTGGCGGAGTCGGCGCGCCGGCACGGGAAGCCGGCCCAGATCATTGCGATCCAGAGTGAAGGCGGGACGGTTCGGACCACGTCCCGAGGCACGGCGATAGCCCAGGCGCTTGCCGGCGAGCTGCTGACGCAGGAGCGCGAATGGTGCGACGTGTCCGACATGGTGCTCTCGCTCAAGTGCGGCGGGTCCGACTACACCTCGGGCCTGGCGTCGAACCCTACGCTCGGGCGCGTGGCTGACCGGCTGATCGATCTCGGCGGCAGCGCCGTGCTGGGGGAAATCGCCGAGATCATGGGCGCGGAGCACCTGCTGGCGGCGCGCGCCACGCGGCCGGCGACCTCCGCCCGGCTGATCCAGGTGATCACGCGCGTGGAGATGGAGGCACGTGCGCTCGGCCTCGACATCCGGGGCACCCAGCCGTCGCCGGGGAACATCCGCGGCGGTCTGACGACGATCGAAGAGAAATCGCTCGGCGCGACGCACAAGGGCGGGGAGCGCGCGCCGCTGGAAGATGTGGTCGGCTACTCCGCGCCGATCACCCGCAAGGGGCTCACCGTGATGGATACACCGGGCCTCGACGTCGAGTCCGTCACGGGGATGGTCGGCGGAGGGGCGCAGGTCGTCGTGTTCACCACGGGCCTCGGCACCCCCACCGGCAACCCGATCGCGCCGGTCATCAAGATCACCGGCAACGCGCGGACGGCGCGGCAGATGGCCGACAATGTGGACCTCGACGTGAGCGGCATCATGGATGATTCCGAGACGCTCGATGCGGCGGCCGAGCGGCTCTTCGCCGAGGTGCTCGCCGTTGCCTCGGGACGTCCGACCGCAGCCGAAACGCTCGGCCATCGTGAGTTCGCGATTCATCGCCGGAACCCCACAATCTGACCAGCAGGTCTGGAGAGCCGATGCCGACCCCTTCGATTCCGGTCCCCGCAGGTACGCCGGCCGCGCTGGCAGGTCAGAGGATCGGCCGGTATCGCTGGTTCATCTGCGGGCTGCTGTTCTTCGCGGCCACGATCAACTACGTCGACCGGCAGGTCATCGGCATCCTCAAGCCGACGCTCCAGGCCGAGTTCGGCTGGTCCGAGATCGACTACGCCGACATCGTGTTCTCCTTCCAGCTGGCATACGCGATCGGGCTGCTGGTTGCCGGGCGGCTGATGGACAGGTTCGGAGCCAGGGCCGGCTTCTCGCTCGTGATCGTGATCTGGAGCCTGGCCGCGATGGCGCACGCCGAGGCGATCTGGTTCGGGCCGGCCGTGGCGGTGGTGCTCGGCACCGTGGGGCTGGCGTACAGCGCCTCGGTCGCCGGCTTCATCGCCGCGCGCTTTGCGCTCGGGGTCGGAGAGGCGGGAAACTTTCCGGCGTCGATCAAGGTGGTGGCGGAGTGGTTCCCGAAGCGGGAGCGGGCGCTGGCAACCGGCATCTTCAACTCCGGCACGAACGTCGGGGCGCTGGTCACGCCGCTCGTCGTTCCCTTCATCACGGTCACCTGGGGGTGGTACTGGGCATTCGTCGCGACCGGCGCCCTCGGGTTCCTCTGGCTGGTCGTGTGGTGGTTCACCTACGCATCGCCCGAGGAGCATCCCAGGCTGAAGCCCGCGGAGCTCGCGTACATCCGCAGCGATCCGGCGGATTCGCCGGTGCACGTGCCGTGGCGCGCGCTGCTGAAGCACCGGCAGACCTGGGCGTTCGCGCTCGGCAAGTTCATGACCGACCCTATCTGGTGGTTGTACCTGTTCTGGATCCCGGACTTCCTGAACCGCAACCACGGGATCAACCTCTTGGGGATTGGCCCCCCGCTGGTCGCCATCTACCTGGTTGCCGATGTCGGCAGCATCGGCGGGGGATGGCTCTCGTCGTCCCTGATCAAGCGCGGTTGGACCGTCAACGCCGGCCGCAAGACGGCCATGCTCGTGTGTGCGATCGCGGTCCTGCCGATGGCAGTCGCCTCGCGGGCGGGCGAGCTCTGGGTCGCCGTCGCCCTGATCAGCATCGCTGCGGCGGCGCACCAGGGATGGTCGGCCAACCTGTTCACGCTGGTCTCGGACATGTTCCCGCGCAAGGCGGTGGGCTCCGTGGTGGGGATGGGCGGAGCCGCCGGCGCGGTGGGCGGAATGCTGATCGCGAAGATCACGGGCTACATCCTCGACGCGACAGGGAGCTACATGCCGGTGTTCCTGATCGCGGCATCGGCGTACCTGCTGGCGCTGGGTGTCATCCACCTGCTCGTGCCGAAGCTCGAGCCGGCCGCGCTGGACGGGTGATTGGCGGGCAAAGAGTCTTCGCGGTCCGTCGCCCGCGGGGTCTGAAGACCCCGCGCCACATTGAGTTCAGCCCGCGGGGTCTGAGGACCCCGCGCCACATTGGGGACAGCGCCCGCGCGCGATCGCTGTGGGGCGGGGTCTTCAGACCCCGCCGGGAACGCGGTCTACTTGCGCCGCTCGGGCAGGCGGCGCTCCGACGGCCCGTCGTAGCGATGGTCCTTCGGATCGATTTGTCGCATCGGCTGCTGCCGCATGCGTTCTTCCTCGGCGTGTGCGGCGATCCCGGGCACGCGGGAGATGACGAAGAGTGCGTCGGCAATCGCCGGGGGGATGCCGAGGTCCCCGCACACCGCGGCGATGGCGCCGTCGATGTTGACCGGAATTGCGCGTCCGTGCGGGTCCGGGTGGTCCACCATCACCATCTCCACGGCGCGGATCATCTGCACGTGGTGCCCTTCGATCTCGAGCTCGAGCGCCATCTGGAAGAGGCGTGCGGCTCGCGGGTCGCGCGTGTGGTAGCGGTGACCGAACCCGGGCGGCAGCTCCTTCGCCTCGGTGCTTTGCTGGACGAGGCGCTCCGCGGCGTCCCGGTACGTCGCGCCGCCCCGCACGAGGTCCAGACCCGTGTCGAGAAACTGCATGCAGCTCTCGATGTCCCCCCCGTGATACCGCCCGAAGCCCAGAATGCCGGCCGCCACGCACGCCCGCAGCGGAGCGCCAGTCGTGGCGGTGTTGCGCGCCGCCAGGGTAGACGGAGGGGTTGCGCCGTGGTCGATGAACGACACCAGCATCGCTTCCATCAGCCGGCCGATGCCGGGCGACGGCAGGTCGCCCATCAACAGCAGGTAGATGGACTCGCCGAACGTCAGCCGCCCCATGATCTCGTCGAGCGGGTAGCCCCGCAGGAGGATCTTGTTCGGCTCGATCTTCGTGAGCCCGGTCGGCCACTTTTCGTCCGCGACGCGGCGCGGGGTCCGACGCTCGACCTGGGTTGCCTCTGGCTTCATGTCGGCCTCATCTCGGCGCTTCGCCGCTTTTCAAGTTGCCGGCTGCCCGCCTGTTCGCAGACTGCCAGGATCCCGCTCGTTGCCGACTCCGGACGGCGGACTGACGTGCAACCCTCGACTCCCGGCTGACTCCCGACTGACTTCCGGCTCCAGACCGCCGACTCCGACCGACCCGCGTCACGTCCCATACAGCCGGTCTCCGAAGTCCCCGAGTCCCGGGACGATGAACTTGTGCGCGTCGAGCCCGGTGTCGATGGCCGGGGTGTAGATCTCGACGTCGGGATGCCGGCGTTCGACCAGCTCGATCCCTTCCGGCGCCGCCACGATGCAGATCATGCGCGCGGCACGCGCGCCTGCGGCCCTCAGCAGGTCCAGTGCCGCCACGGCGCTTCCGCCGGTGGCCAGCATCGGGTCGATCATCAGCACGAAGCTGCCCGTCAGTTCGCCAGGCAGCCTGGAGTAGTACCGCGACGCGATGGCCGTGGCTTCGTCCCGCTGCAGCCCGATGTGGCCGACGCGTGCGCTCGGCACGAGCTCGAGGACGGCGTCCAGCATCCCCAGGCCCGCCCGCAGCACAGGCACCACCACGACGCCGCCGGACACCCGCCGTGCTGCCGCGGGGCCGAGCGGCGTCTGGACCCGTCCCAACTCGCTCGGCATGTCGCGGGTGGCCTCCGCCGCGAGCAGCAGGCTGATGCGCACCGCCATTCGCCGGAACAGCTCCGGCGACGTCGAGGCGTCGCGCAGCGTGGCGAGCGCGTCGTGAACGAGCGGGTGTTCGACGATGTGAACCGGCACCGGCTCACTATACAGAGCGAGGCCGGGCATCGCAAAGAGTCATCCTTCGCGGCGGCAGCCGAACGGCTGATAGAATCTGCGGGCTGATGTCGTGCCGCCTGGCCTCGCTCGTCCTGTCCTGCGCGGTCATCCTGGCCGCCCCGGATGCCGCCCGGCAGCCGGCTGCGCTGGTCGTCACCAACGCCACCGTCGTCACGATGAACGCTGACGGCCGGATCCTCAGCCCCGGCGCGGTGGCCATCCAGGGCCGCGATATCGTGGCGGTGGACACGCCCGAGGCCATCGCGGCACGGTTCCAGCCGCAGTCGTCGATCGACGCCGGCGGGCAGATCGTGATGCCGGGCCTCGTGAACACGCATACGCACGCGCCGATGGTGCTGTATCGCGGCCTGGCCGACGACCTCGCGCTGATGGACTGGCTGCAGAAGTACATCTTTCCGGGCGAGGCGAAGACCGTGTCCCCGGAGTTCGTCCGGGCGGGCACCCGGCTGGCCGCGCTGGAGATGATCAGGTCGGGCACGACGACCTACGCCGACATGTACTACTACGAGGAGGAGATCGCCCGTGCCACGCGGGAGGCGGGCCTGCGGGGTGTGCTCGGCCAGACGATCATCCGGTTCCCGGTCGCGGACGCCGCCACCCCTGCCGAGGGGCTGGCGCGCGCCGAAGCGTTCCTGAAGGCGTTCGCGTCCGACGATCTCGTGACGCCGGCGCTCGCGCCGCACGCCATGTACACCCTCGACACCGCGACGCTGAAGGCTGTGCGCGCGGTGGCGACCCGCGAGCACGCGCCGGTCATCATCCACCTGGCGGAGACCGAAGAGGAGCTGAAAATCGCCCGCCAGAAGCACAGGATGACCCCGACCGCTTTCCTCGAGTCGATCGGCTTCTGGGGCGAGCGGACGCTCGCGGCGCATGCCGTCTGGGTCTCGCCGGCAGACATCCGGATCCTGGCCCGGCGCCGCGTCGGGGTTGCGCACAACCCCGAGAGCAACATGAAGCTGGCCAGCGGCACGTCGCCGGTCACGGCCCTGCGCGCGGCGGGCGTGGCGGTGGGGCTCGGGACCGACGGCGCGGCCAGCAACAACGACCTGGACATGTTCGAGGCGGCGCGCCAGGCGGCGTTCCTGCACAAGCTGGTGACGCGCGACCCCCGCGCCATTCCCGCGTCCACCGCCCTGCGCATGGCCACGATCGACGGTGCGCGAGCGCTCGGCATGGACCAGACGATCGGATCGCTCGAGCCCGGCAAGCGTGCCGACCTGATCGTCGTTTCGATCTCCTCGGCCAGGCAGACCCCGATGTACGATCCGCTCTCGCACCTGGTCTACGTCACGGGCGGCGGCGACGTGCTGACGACGATCGTCAACGGGAAGATCCTGATGCAGGATCGCAAGGTGCTGACACTCGACGAGCCGGCCGTGCTCGCCGAAGCGCGCACCTGGAGCACGAAAGTGCGCGAAGCCGTGGGCGGCACGAAAACGGGCATGCATTGACCGGCGACGGACGCTGACAGACGACTCCCGACCAACCCATGCAGATCCTCATCCCCGCCGATCGCATCCAGGCCCGCATCAGCGAGCTGGCCGGCCAGATCGAGGCAGACTACCCGCCCGGCGAGGAGATTCACCTGGTGTGCGTCCTCAAGGGCGGATTCGTCTTCATGGCGGACCTGGTGCGCGCCATGGGCCCGCGCGTCACGCTCGACTTCATCGCCGTGTCGAGCTACGGCAAGGGCAAGAAGTCGTCCGGGGAGGTGCGGATGCTGAAGGATCTCGATTCGCGTCTCGAGGGGCGCCACGTCATCATCGTGGAAGACATCGTCGACACCGGCCTGACGCTGACCTATCTCCAGGATATCCTGCGGGCGCGGGCGCCCCGGACGCTCCGGACCGCCTGCTTCCTGAACAAGCCGTCGCGGCGTGTGGTCGACGTCACTGTCGAGTACGTGGGCTTCACGATCGACGATCATTTCGTGGTCGGGTACGGCCTCGACTACGGGGAGAAATACCGGAACCTTCAGGACATCTCGGTGCTGGACGGGGTGGACGTGTGAAGCGCTACGACATCATCACGGAAGCGGACGCCCGCGTGCTCGACATCGGGTCCGTCGTGGAGCTGGCCGCCGGGGGCCATGTGACGCCGCTGGCCCGCGACACGCTGGCGGCCCGGCGCGTGACGGTCGTGCCGGCCGGGACAATGGACCCGACGCTGCCTGCCGACCTCGCGCCGGTGGCCGACGTCCGCCGGGTGGCGATCGGCAGCGATCACTCCGGCGTCGCGCTCAAGCGTTCGCTGGTGACGCACCTGCGGGGCCGCGGGCTGGCCGTGGCGGATCTCGGTACCGACACCGCCGAGCCTGTCGACTACCCGGACGTGGCGGCCAGCGTCGCGCGCGCTGTCGCCCGCGGCGAGGCGGATGCCGGCATCGTGATCGACGGCGCCGGCATCGGGTCCGCCATCGCTGCCAACAAGGTGCGGGGGATCCGTGCGGCGATGTGCCCCGACGAGACGATCGCCAGGTATTCGCGTGAGCACAACGGCGCGAACGTCCTGGCGCTCGGGGCGTCGCTCCTGGCCGGACCCGATGCAGCCATCCGGATCGTGGACACCTGGCTGGGCACCGCGATGCGGGAGGCGCGCTACATCCGGCGGCTCGCCAAGGTGCGCCGCCTGGAGGAGCGCTTCGCGCGCGGCGACTGACCTCCATGCTGAACCCGCAGGACCTGCAGCGGCTCATCGACATGATCACCGAGGAGGTGATTGCAGCCCAGCGCGCGGGCCCGTCGATGCCCCGCCAGTGCAGCTGTCACACCGTGAGGATGGAGTGCTGCCCCGATCAGCTCCGCGGAGTCCTCGAGGCGGGAGCGTCACGGATCGGCGTCCACGCCGTCGGGGGTGCGCCGGGCGGGGTGGCCGCATTGATCGACCATACCCTGCTGAAGCCGGACGCCACCCGGGCCGAGATCGAGAAGCTCTGCCGCGAGGCTGCAGAGTTCGGCTTCGCAACCGTGTGCGTGAACCCCGCGTGGGTGGCGCTCTCAGCCGCCAGCCTCAGGGGCACTTCGGTCGGCGTCTGTTCCGTGGTCGGGTTTCCGCTGGGCGCGACCACCCTGGACGTGAAGCAGTTCGAGACGCGGCGCGCGATCTACGACGGCGCCACGGAGATCGACATGGTGATCAACGTCGGCGCCCTCAAGTCCGGCGATCTGCGCACGGTCGAACGCGATATCGCAGCCGTCGTGGAGCCCTGCCGGCAGTGCGGCGTCGTCAGCAAGGTCATCATCGAGGCGGTGCTGCTCACAGACGAGGAGAAGGTGACCGCGTGTACGCTCAGCAAGGCGGCCGGCGCGGACTTCGTGAAGACATCCACCGGGTTCGCGGCCGGTGGTGCAACGGCCGCGGACGTCGCGCTCATGCGACGGGTGGTCGGCGCGGAGATGGGCGTCAAGGCAGCCGGCGGCGTGCGGGATCTCCAGGGCCTCAACGCCATGGTGGCGGCGGGCGCCAGCCGGGTCGGCGCCAGCGCCGGGGTCAAGATCGTCCAGGAAGCCAAGGGGCAGAAGCCGGCAGCGTCGGCCCCGTCCGGCTATTGAGCCGGCCGTCCCTCATTTGAGCCGCCCAGCCTAGTCCAGGCGCGCCACCATCCTGATCCGCACGCGGGCGATCGACGGCACCACGTACTGCAGAATCGGGTGATCCAGATCGGTCGGCTTCGCCTGGCCCTCCCACGTCGAGCTCTTCGTCGCCCTGTCGATCACTCTGCCGGACTCGTCCAGGAACTCCAGCGTGAACGTGACCTCCCATTCGTCTGTCGTGGCGTTCTCCGCCAGGAAGTGCGCGCGAATGGTGGTGCTCAGCTCGGACATGGTCGTACCACGCACGAGGCTGCCGAGCCCGCCCGTGCTGGTGCGCCCGCGATCGGAGAACTCGACGCTCTGCACCAAGACCGGCCCGACCTTGACGGCCAGGGGGATGGCTTTTCCGGGTGCGTAGTCGACGACCCGCTCTGCACGCAGGCTCGATTCCTGCGCGCCCGACCCGCGCGTCGGTGCGGCTGCCAGCAGCAGTGACAGCGCCATCGTAGAGGCCAGGACGTATCGAACCGCCCGGAGGTGCCGGATGAGCATGCGCCGAGGATATGTGCAGCCATTTGCAGCGGTCAAGTCTGCTCCTTTGCAGCGGCCGGAGTGACACGGACGCCCGGTGCGGGTGAAGGCAGCTCGATACCCTCGGCCTCGAGCGCCTTCTTGATGCGCCTGCGCATCTCGCGCCCGACCTCCCACTGCTTGAGGGGCACGGTCTTGATGCGCATCTTCATCACCATCCACCACTCCAGGAACGCGTCCACCCCCAACACCTCCAGCGGGGCGAGGATGAACGGCCCGTAGACCGGATCGGCCTGCATCTGCGCGCCCACCTGGTGAAGGATGGCCGTGACCCGGTCCGGGTCGTCGCGGTACGAGATCCCCAGGTCGATGACGTAGTACGAGTAGTCCTTGGATTTGTTGGCGAGCGTGGCGATGGCGCCGTTCGGAAAGACGTGGACGGTGCCTTCGGAGTCGCGCAGCACGATGGTTCGGAGGTTCAGCTGCTCGACGAGCCCTGCGGTGCCGTTGATGGCCGCGACATCTCCGACCCGGACCTGGTCTTCGAGCAGCACGAAGAACCCGCTGATCACGTCGCGCACCAGCGTCTGCGCCCCGAAGCCGACGGCGAGCCCCGCGATGCCCGCCCCCGTGAGAACCGGCGCGATGTTGATGGAGAACTGCTGCAGGATCATCAGCGCGGCGATGCCGACGATCAGGAAGGTCATGACTTTGCTGATCGCCGCGCCGAGCGTCCGCGCGCGCTTCGCCCGCTCGAGCACATCGAGGCTGCTGCCGCTGGCGACCTCGTGCTCGAAGCGTCTGACGACCAGGCCTGTGGCACGGACCGACGCGTACGCGAGCAGCGTGATGACCACCACGCGAAGCCCCGCGCCGAACGCCCAACGGCCGAGCGTGTCGAGGTGAACGCCCGTGGTCGGGCGCAGCCCTGCGAGCTCGAAGGCGGGAACGAGCACCAGCATGGTCACGAGCAGGAACACCGCGGCGCCGAGCAGCCGCAACGGTCCCAATACCAGGGGACTCGACTCGGCCAGGGTGCCGCCGAGCAGGCTGCGGAGCGCACGCGCGCCGAGCCGCCTGGTGGTCCGTGCGGCTATCCAGGCCAGCACGATCGTCGGGATCAGTGCGAGCAGGATGGGCTGCCAGGTCACCTCTCCTGTGAACAGTCGAGACATGGCGGCAGGATAGCAGAGGAGGTGAGCGGGCGCGGCCGGGTCACGCGTGAGCCGCCGAGGGCATCGCCGCGTAGATCGGCATCCGCAGGCTGGCGCGGCAGCCGGTCCGATCGTCCCGGTTTTCGAGGATCAGGCTGCCGCCGTGCGCTTCGGCAATCTGGCGGCTCAGCACCAGCCCGATGCCCGAACCGCCCGGCTTCGTGGTGAAGAACGGCACGAACAGGTTTCCCGTGTTGGCGAGGCCCGGACCCTCGTCCTCCACCCACAGCTCCATCGTAAGGGGAGACACACCCGGGAGGCGCTGCCAGCCGATCCGCACCGCGCCGCTGGTTTCGCGCGCGGCGTCCACGGCGTTGCGCACCAGGTTGATGAGGAGTTGTTCGAGCTGATCGCTGTCGCCCTGAACCGTCAGCCGCGGGCCTGAGGCCACCTCGATGTGGTGCGCCCCTTCCAGCGTGACGACGCGGCCGACGACGGCGCCGACGTCGAGGGGCGCCAGACGCGGCGGCGGCAGCTTGGCGAGCCGCGCGTAGGCGCTCATGAAGCGGCTCAGCGACTCCGATCGCGACCCGATCACCGCCAGCCCGCGCTGGACGTCCTCGCGCCAGTCCGCGGGGGGCGGTTCGCGACCGACGATCGTCGCCAGGCTGCCGGCAATCGACTTGATCGGCGCCAGCGAGTTGTTCATCTCGTGTCCGATGACGCGAATGAGGCGCTGCCAGGCCTGGCGTTCCTCGTCCCGCAGCACCTGGCTCAGGTCGGACAGGACGAGCAGTTCGTGGGGCCGACCGCCCTGCCGGAAGAGGCTGCGGCGGATCTCCCACCGGCCCACGCCGCCCGGAAACGCCGTGTTGATGACCCTGGGCGCGTCCCCCTCGAGGCACTCGGCAAGATCGAGATCTTCCGCGCGGCGTCCGAGCAGTCGCTCCGACGGCTGGCTGAGCAGCCGCGCCCCCGCACGGTTGACGAACTTCAGCTCCTGGTTCTCGTCGAACGTGAAGACCACCACGTCGATCTCCGCCATGACCTTGCGCAGCAGCGTGGTGGCTTCCAGCGCATCGAGGCGCTGGTGCCGCAGCGTCTCGACGAGGGCGTTCACCTCGACCATCACCTGGCCGAGCGGATCCCCGCCGCTCGCGCCGCGCGCGCGGATCGAGAAGTCCCCTTCGCCGAGTGCCGCGAGCAGGTTGGACAGTGTCTGGAGCGGCAACACCACGCGCTCGCGAAGCGCGAAGGCGAACCCGAGGCACACGGTGACGATCAGGACGGACAGCGTCCACTGGACCTTCGGCGAGAAGACGCCGGTCCACAGGAAGATCAGGGAGATGACCGCCCCGGGTGCCGCCGACGCGAAGGCCATCAGCAGAATCCGGCGATCGTGGCTCAGACGGGGCGCCCGCGGCGTGTTGGACGGCATGTGGAGGCGACGTGAGGCCTATTCTAGTGGGCCTCCGGCCCAGCGAGGGCCTCGGCCCACCGCGGTCACTCGCCGCACCGAAACTTGACCAGGCCGGTCAAGTTTCGGTCCGTCAAGGGTTCTAGCGTCGCCCCGGCGGGGGGCCCGGACGCCTACAGGCCGTAGCGCTGAAGGCGCCGGTAGAGCGCGCTGCGGCTCAGGCCGAGCGCCTTCGCCGCCTGGCTGACGTTGCCGTCGAAGCGCATCATCGCCTTCTTGATCAGGAAGCACTCGACATCCTCGAGGCTCATGTCCTCGAGGCGCCCGCCGCCCTCCTTGGAGACGCGCAGGCCCAGGTCCACCGGCCTGACGAGCGGCCCGCCCGCCATCAGCACGGCGCGCTCGACGGAGTGATCGAGCTCGCGCACGTTCCCCGGCCACGGATGCTCCAGCATCAACTGCATCGCCGCGCTCTCGAAGCCGGTGAGCCGCTTGCGGTAGCGATGCGCGTGCTGCCGCAGGAAGTGCTGCGCCAGCAGCGGCAGGTCCTCGCGGCGATCGCGCAGCGAGGGCAGGCGAATCTCGATGGTGTTGAGCCGGAACAGCAGATCCTGCCGGAAGCGGCCCGTCGCGACTTCCTCGGGGAGGTTGGCGTTCGTGGCGGAGATGATCCGGACGTCCACGCGGCGCGTTCGCGACGACCCGAGCCGCTCGAACTCGCCGGTTTCGATGACGCGCAGCAGCTTGGCCTGCTGGCTCATGGGCACGTTGGCAATCTCGTCGAGGAACAGCGTTCCGAGGTCGGCCAGCTCGAATCGACCGACCCGATCGGCCTTGGCGTCGGTGAACGCTCCGCGCACGTGGCCGAACAGCTCGCTCTCGAACACGCCTTCCGACACGCCGCCCGAGTTGACGACCACCATGGGCCTCGACGCGCGGCTGGACACGGCGTGCAGCGCCCGCGCGACCACCCCCTTGCCGGTGCCGTTCTCGCCGAGGACGAGGACGTTCGCGTCGGACGGACCAACGCGGGCGATGACCTGCAGGACGCCCTGCATCGCCGGCGACTCGGCGATCAGGTTGGGAAGCCCCTCGCCGCGCAGCAGCGAGTTCTCCGCTTCGAGGCGCTGTCCCTTGCGCAGCGCCTGGCTCAACTCGATCTGGGTGCGGATGATCGCGAGCAGGCGAGCGTTGTCCCACGGCTTCTGGATGAAGTCGCGCGCCCCGCGACGCATCGCCTCCACCGCCACTTCGACGCTTCCCCACGCCGTCATCACGACGACCGGCAGCGTGGGATCGATGGCCTGGATCCGCGACAGCAGGTTGAGGCCCTCCTCTCCCGATGTGGTGTCGCGGGCGTAGTTCAGGTCGATCAGCGAGACATCGAACTCCCGCGCCTCCAGGGCGGCCAGCACCCCGGCCGGCGAGGAGGCCGTCTCGAGATCGAACCCCTCCGCCTTGAGCAGGAGCCGCAGCGCGACGAGCACGTCCGACTGGTCGTCGGCGAGCAGCACGCGCGGGTCGCTGCTGCGGACGGGATGACGGGACCGGTCCGACGCGTCGTGACGATGGTCTTTCAGGTGATCGGTGATAAGCATGATTACCAGTCGTCAGTCGGCAGCCGAGGGACGTGAGTCCCTCCGTGTCGTGGCGGAGCGCACGGGGCGCAGGCGGAAGCCCCGAGCCCCCCGGATCCCGGACTACGGATCCCGGACTACGGATCCCGGATCCCGGATCGATGCCTCAGTGCTCGATATGGAACCCGCTCTCTTCCATTTCCTTCTCGCCGCGCTTGCTGCCGTCCTCCTCGAGCACCCTTCCGTCGAACAGGTGGATGGACCGGTCGGCGTGGCGTGCGTAGCGCGGATCGTGGGTGACCATGCAGATCGTCGCCCCTTCACGGTGCAGCTCGCGCAGCAGCTCCATCACCGCTTCGCCGTTCTTCGAGTCGAGGTTTCCGGTCGGCTCGTCCGCGAGGAGGATGGACGGCGAGCCGGCCACCGCGCGCGCCACGGCGACCCGCTGCTGCTGACCGCCCGACAGCTGGCTGGGCAGGTGCTTCGAGCGGTGCGCCATGCCGACCTTCTCGAGCGCCGCCATGACCCGCTCCTTGCGCTCCGCCGACTTCATGCCGCGGTAGGTGAGCGGCAGCTCGACGTTCTCGTAGACGTTGAGATCGCCGATCAGGTTGAAGCTCTGGAAGATGAACCCGATCTCCCGGTTGCGCACCCGCGCGCGCTCGGACAGCGGCAGGTCCGCGACCGACTTGCCGTTCAGGACGTACTTGCCGTCGGTCGGGGAGTCGAGCAGCCCCAGTATGGACAGCAACGTCGACTTGCCGCACCCGGACGGGCCCGCGATCGCAATGTACTCACCGGTCTTGATCTCGAGGTGGATCCCTGCGAGCGCGTGGGTCTCGACTTCGTCGGTGAAGAAAACTTTCGTGACGCCGTCGAGGTGAATCAGCGTTTGCGCGGCATTGTTCATTGTGCTCTCCATGGCCCTTCCTGGCTGCGACGCTCGTCAGCCCTTCAACTGGATGCGGTCGAACTGTTCGTACGTGGACATGTCCGAGAGGATCACCTGGTCGCCTGGCTGCAGGCCGTCCTTGATTTCGATGGTGCTCACCGAGCTGCGTCCGAGCTTGACGTTGGTGCGGACCGCCTCGCCGGTCGGCATCAACTTGAAAATCGAGATGCTGCCTTCGTCCTGGCCGAACGCCGGCCGCCCGACATAGATCACGTCGTCGAGCTTCTCGAGCCGGATGGTGCCGTCCACGCTCAGGTCCGGCCGGGCGCCGGGCGGCAGAGCGCCTTCCAGGATGACGTCGACGCCCACGGTTCCGTTGGCAGAGGCCGGATCGATGCGCGATACCTTGCCCTGCACGACGCCGTTCCGCGTGTCGATCTCGGCGGCCTGCCCGATACGCAGATCCTTGGTCTGCGTTTCCGCGATCCGCACCTCCGCTTTCAGGTTCGTCGGGTCGGCAACACGCACGAGGTTGGTGCCCGGGTTGACCTGCGCGCCGCGCTCCACCGACACCAGCTGGAGGACGCCGCTCATCCCCGCCTTGACGCGCAGGTCGTCGATCTTCGTCAGACTGAGCTCGTACGCTGCGCGGCGCAGGTTGACCTCCGCTTCCTGCGGCGCCAGCTGCGACTTCAGCCCCTCCTCGGTCATCTTCAGCCGCTGCTGGGCGATCTTGAGACGGTTCTGCTGATCGCTCGCCTGCGTGCGTTTCAGCTTCACCGTCAGCTCCGACACCAGGCCGTCCTTCTGCAGCTGCTCGTTCGCTTCCAGATCGAGCGCGGCCTGCCGATAGTTCGCCTCGATGGTCGCCGCCTCCGCCTGCTGGCTGAGAAACTGGCTCTCGAGATCGGCCTTCTTGTTCAGGAAACCGGCCTGCGCCGACTGGAACGCGAGCTGCGCGTCCTTCACCGACTGCTGCAGGTCGGGGTTGCTCATCTCGAGGATCACCGTGTCCGGCTTCACCTGCGCGCCCGGGCGCAGCAGGATCCGCTCGACGCGCCCCTGGGTCGTGGCGGGAATCCAGCGGATGTCTTCCGGAATCAGCGTGCCCGATCCCCGCACCTGCCGGATCATCTCCCCGCGTTTCACCGTGTCGATCCAGACGGTGGCGCGATCTACCCCGGGTGCAGCCGGCTTCAGCCGCGAAACGCCGATGCTGATGAGGACGATGAGGAGGAGGGCACCGGCGCCGTAGAGGGCGCGGCGGATCTTCTTCTGCCGCTTGACGGATGATGGACGTGCGATGTCGACCATTAAGGATGCCTCTGTCTACGCCGCGGGAAGGAACAGCAGGCCCGGGCGTTACCGCAGTAGAGCCAACCCTGTGCCACGATGTCTCTTACGTATAACCCCATGCCTTTGTTGCGGTTATCATGGCGCCCGGCACCCGGCGCCAGGGTCTGCTGCCCATTTCCGGAATAACGGCGTCCCGAAAACGGCCACCTCGTCAGGAACCTGACGGGCACATCTGTTCGGACGTCCGTTTGACGGGAAACGGGCGCAAGTGGTTTAGGTCCCCGGGTCGGCGGTGTCGAATTACTCCGTTGGCGGGATATACAATCAGCACGCGGCACCTCGTTGCCGCGGCCAGGGGCGGCCGCACCTGCGGATGCTGCGTCAGCCCGGCCGGGAGGAGGATGTGGGCTACGACGCGTCGTGCGAGGTCCGCTACGAAGGGCGGAGCGCGCCCGGAACCGCGGTGCTCGAGCAGAAAGCGCTGATCGTGCGCGGCGCAGTACCGACTGTCGATTCCGCTCGCCGCCATTACCGACGCAACCGCCGAGGCCGGCTGGCTGCGCGTCCGGTTCGGCGATCGCTCCGCCGAGCTCGCGCTCGGAGCAGCCGCTGAAAAGTGGGCGCGCCGCATCACCAGCCCCCCGTCACGGCTCGACAAGCTCGGGATCAAGCAGGGGATGCGGGTATTGATAGAGGGGGCTGTGGGCCGGGACTTCATCCAGGAGCTCCGCGCGGCGGGCGCTTCGGTGACGCGACGGTCAGGCGCGGATCGGCCGGCGTTCGACCTGGTGTTCTATGGCGTCAGGCGCCCGGAGGCGCTCGATCGCCTGGCCACTCTGGCCTCGGCGATCGTGCCCGAGGGCGCCATCTGGACACTGCGCCCGAAGGGGAACCGCGGCGTGACCGAGGCGGAGATGATGGCCGCCGGAAAGCGTGCCGGGCTGGTCGACGTCAAGGTGGTCAGCTTCTCCGAGGAGCTGACCGCGGAGAAGTTCGTCATCCCGGTGGCGAATCGACCGGCGCGGAGCCGGACGGACCCGGATTCGGTGCGGTAACGGCCCGGATTGGACGACCGAGGTGGCATGAGCGATATCAGCGAGCGCCTGTTGAGCGACATCCTGGACGCCGTGAAAGAGCTGGTACGGAAAGAGCAGTCCGATCGGCTGCGGGACGTCTACCTCATCGGCGACATCGACAAGGACAGCGCGCGGACGGTGATCGAGCGCCTCCGCGAGCTTGCGAACGACAGCCGCCAGCCGATCACCCTCTATATCAACAGTGCCGGCGGCAACGTGACCGACGGGCTGGCACTGCACGACGCGATCGCCCACCTGGTCGCCTCCGGCATCACCGTCACCATCGTCGTCCAGGGCATGGCCTACTCGATGGGCTCCGTCGTGCTGCAGGCCGCAAGCCCCGGGCGCCGCTGCGCGTTCGCCCACTCGTGGATGATGATTCACGAGCCGGCGAAGTGGGCCGGCTGGCAGTCCACCACTGCCGCCGCGCACCATCTCGACCGCCTGAAGCAGATGCAGGTCCAGATCTACCGGATTCTCGCCGTCCGCTCCGGCAAGCCCATTCGCCAGATCATCCGCGACACGAAGCGCACGGACCTCTACCTCGACGCGCCCCACGCGAGGGAGTACGGCCTCATAGACGAGGTGATCGGCGAACCCCTTCACGGACCGGCAGCCGACGACGGGAGCACCGCGGTCGGTGATGCCGGCGGCGCACGCGTGCCCCCTGCCGTTCCGGTGTACGGGTTGAGCCCCCAGCCGGGCCCGCCCGGCCCGGAGGATCGGTCCTGAAAACCGGTCCGCCGCAGCAGCAGAGAGCCGCGCGCCGGCTGTCCGGCGGCGTGGAGCCGCAGGGGGACGGGACCGCGCACGCGCGCGTCTGGGCCCCGGCCTGTAAAACCATCGACGTGGCGATGGACGCCAGCCCCGCCCGCATCTTCCCCCTGACGGCGCAGGACGACGGGTTCTTCGAGGGGGTGATCGACGGGGTCCGGGCGGGGGACCGGTACTGGTTCCGGATCGACGGCGGCCGCCTCCGTCCCGATCCGGTCTCGCGCTCCCAGCCGGATGGACCGCACGGCCCGTCCGCCATCGTCGACCCCGCCGCGTTCGAGTGGACCGATGCAGCCTGGGCCGGCGTCGAGCCTGCCGGCCAGGTCCTCTACGAGCTCCACGTGGGAACGTTCACACCCGAGGGCACGTGGGCGGCGGCGGCGCGGCACCTGCCGGCGCTCGCGGAGCTCGGAGTGACCGTCGTCGAGATGATGCCGATCGCCGATTTCTCCGGAACGTTCGGGTGGGGATACGACGGCGTGAACCTCTTCGCGCCGACGCGCCTGTACGGCGTGCCCGACGATCTGCGCCGCTTCGTCGACCGTGCGCACGCGGCCGGCCTCGGCGTGATTCTCGACGTGGTCTACAACCACTTCGGTCCGGATGGCAACTACCTCCACGACTTTTCGGCGGACTACTTCACGGACAAGTACACGAACGACTGGGGCCGGGCGATCAACTTCGAGGGGCCGCTGCAGGCGCGCGCGCTGTTCGTCGAGAATGCCGGCTACTGGGTCGACGAGTACCACTTCGACGGGCTCCGGCTCGACGCCACGCAGGACATCAATGACGCGTCCCCCCGGCACGTGATCGCCGACATGGTCAGGAACGTCCGTGCCGCGGCGCGGAACCGGAGCGCGTACATCGTGGCGGAGAACGAGCCGCAGCAGACACAGCTGGTGCGGCCGCCCGACCGCGGCGGCTACGGGCTGAACGCGCTGTGGAACGACGATTACCATCACACCGCCGCCGTGGCGCTGACCGGCCGCCGCGAAGCGTACTACCGGGACTACATGGGTTCGCCCCAGGAGCTCGTCTCCATCGCGAAGTACGGGTACCTGTATCAGGGGCAATGGTACGCCTGGCAGAAGCAGCGGCGCGGGACACCGTCGCTCGATCTGCCCGGAACCGCGTTCGTGACGTTCCTCGAGAACCACGATCAGGTTGCGAACAGCGCGTTCGGCAGGCGCCTCCACCAGCTCTGCTCGCCCGGCCGCTACCGTGCGATGACGGCGCTGACGCTGCTCGGTCCCGCAACGCCGATGCTCTTCCAGGGGCAGGAATTCGCCTCGTCTGCGCCGTTCGTGTTCTTTGCGGACCATGGCGAGGACCTCAGCGCGTCCATCGCCTCCGGCCGGCGCGAGTTCCTCGCGCAGTTCCCCAGCACGACGGACCCCGACGTCCAGGCGGCACTGCCGCCGCCCGGCCAGGCGGCCACCTTCAGACGCTGCAAGCTGGATCATGCCGAGCGTGAGCGCCACCCGGAGGCATATGCGCTTCACCGCGATCTGCTCGGCCTGCGCCGGAACGACCCGGTGCTGAGCGCAGCGGCTACCGTGCGGGTGGACGGCGCCGTCCTGACACCGACGGCGTTCGTGCTGCGCTATGGGCTGGGCACCGGACAGGCACGGCTGCTCGTCGTCAACCTGGGAGCGGACGTGGCGCCCGACGTGCTGCCGGAGCCGCTGCTCGCGCCGCCGCAGGGCTGCCGGTGGGTCGTCTCCTGGAGCAGCGAAGCGGTCCAGTACGGCGGCAGCGGGCGCGCCCCGGTCGATGGCAACACCGAGATGCTGTTGCCCGGAGAATGCGCCGTGCTGCTGCGCGCCGAGCCCCGCCCCGACGATCCGCGAGTGGCCAGCGATGGACACTGACATCCGCCGGGTGATCCGCGCCCCGAAGGACGGGGCGCCGCTGGAGGGCGAGCGCAGCCCGCGCCGCGAGTGGCTCGTGGTGAACGGGCTCGGCGGCTACGCGTCCGGCACGGTGGCCGGGGTCGTGACGAGGCGGTATCACGGGCTGCTGGTTGCGGCGCTGCCCGCGCCGCTCGGCCGGATCGTGATGCTGAACCACCTGCTCGAGCGGGTGCGGCTGCCGACGCGCGGCATCCTGTGGCTCGGAGACGAGGACGAGGTCGCCGGCCCGAACGCCACCGACCGCGCCGACCACCTGGTCGAGTTCAGGCTGGATCTCGGCCTGCCCGTGTGGCGCTACGAAATCGACGGTCACACCATCGAAAAACGGGTGTTGATGACGCGCGGCCAGAACACCGTTCACATCGGCTACCGGCTGCTTGCGGGCGACGGTCCGGTCCGCCTCACCCTTCGACCGTCGCTCGAGTTCCGCGGCTACGAAGCGCCCGTCAACGAGTCTTCCGTCGAGGAGTACGGCCTGTCCGCGAGAGGGCCTCGCTACGAAATCTCCGGGGGACGGCGTTCCCGTGCCTGCGGATGAGACTCTGGGGGCGGCACGGCGCGCTGACGTTGCAGGAGAAGGGCGCCTCCCCCACCTACGAGGTCGAGCAGAACCGGGGCTACGCCTTCGCCGGCTCATTATGGAGCCCCGGCTACTTCCGCGCGGATCTGGCAACGGGCGAAAGCGTCACGCTGGTAGCCTCGACGGAGCCCTGGGAAGCGATCGAGGCGCTGACGCCGGAGGAAGCGGCCAGGGCCGAGTGCGAGAGGCGGCGCAGCCTGATCGCGGCGGCGTCGCACGTGTCGGGCGATCGTCTGGCGGCGGAACTCGTGCTCGCCGCCGATCAGTTCATCATCACCCCCGCCGGCCGTGTCGAGGAAGCGGCGCGCGCGCGGGCGCAGGGGGAGCACGTCCGGACCGTGATCGCGGGCTATCACTGGTTCACCGACTGGGGCCGCGACACGATGATCAGCCTCGAAGGGCTGACGATCTCGACCGGCCGGCTGCGCGAGGCGGCGTATATCCTGCAAACGTTTGCGCAGTACGTGCGCGACGGGCTGATCCCGAACATGTTCCCGGACGGGGCGCGTGAAGGCCTGTATCACACGGCAGACGCCACGCTGTGGTTCTTCCACGCGATCCACCGCTACGTGCGGGCGAGCGGAGACACCACCACCTTGCGCACGCTGCTCCCGATGCTCGCCGACATCGTCCGGCATCACCTGCGCGGCACGCGGTTCGGCATAGGCGTCGACCCGTCGGACGGCCTGTTGCGCCAGGGCGAAGCGGGTTACCAGCTGACGTGGATGGACGCCAAGGTGGACGACTGGGTCGTCACGCCGCGGCGCGGCAAGGCAGTGGAGATCAACGCGCTCTGGTACAACGCGCTGTGCCTGCTCGACGGCTGGACACGCGAGCACGGCGGCGGGGAAGAGCTGGATCTGGCGGTGCACGCGGCGCGCGCCCGCGAGGCGTTCAACGCACGCTTCTGGAACGCCGAGGGAGGCTACCTGTACGACGTGGTGGACGGCGAGCAAGGGGACGACAGCGCCTGCCGGCCGAACCAGGTGTTTGCCATCTCGCTCGACCACCCCGTGCTCGTGCAGTCCCGGTGGGCGGCTGTCATGGAGGTCGTCCGCGCGCGGCTGCTCACGCCGGTCGGGCTGCGCTCCCTCGCCCCGGGGCATCCCGACTACAAGGCGAAGTACTACGGCGATCTCCGCTCGCGGGACGCGGCGTACCATCAGGGCACCGTCTGGGGCTGGCTGATCGGCCCCTACGTGGACGCCTGGCTCAAGCTGCATCCGCAGGATCGACTGGGCGCCCGCGCGCTGCTCGACGGCTTCGACGCGCACCTGGACGAGGCGTGCGTCGGATCGATCAGCGAGGTCTTCGATGCCGACCAGCCGTACACGCCGCGCGGCTGCGTCGCGCAGGCATGGAGCGTCGCGGAGGTGCTGCGGATACTGGAGCAGACGCGGGCGTCAGCGGACGTCCCGGCGTCAATCGATGCCGGTCCTCTCTGATCTCGGCTGGAACGACCGCCTCGCGGACGCCTTCGCGCCGCACGCGGCGATTGGGCTGGTGGCCGCGCGGGTCAGCCTCGAGCACACGCACATCTACCGCGTCCTCGCGGAATCGGGGGAGTGGCTCGCACGGGTGTCGGGCCGGCTGCGTCACGATGCCGGCACGCGCGCCGAGTTCCCCGCCGTGGGCGATTGGGTCGGCGTCGACAGTCCGGGCGAGGATGGCATGGCACGCATTCGCGTCGTGCTCCCGCGTGCGAGCCGTTTCTCCCGCCGCGCCGCCGGGGACAGGACCGAGGAACAGGTGGTCGCCGCGAACATCGACGTCGTCTTCCTCGTGGCGGGGCTCGACGGCGACTTCAACCCGCGCCGGATCGAACGCTACCTCCTGGTCGCGTCCGACAGTGGCGCCACGCCGGTGGTCGTGCTGAACAAGGCCGACCTGGTCACCGACCCCGGTCATTTCGTGGCGGACGTGCAGGCCCTGTCGCCGGGTGTTGCGGTGCACGCCGTCTCCTGCAACGACACCTCCTCGCTGGAGGTCCTGCGCGGGCATCTCGGGCGCGGAAGGACCGGAGCGCTCCTCGGGTCGTCCGGCGTCGGCAAGTCCACGATCGTCAACCGGCTGGTCGGCTTCGACCTGCTCGCGACACGGGACGTCCGGATCGCCGACAGCCGCGGCCGGCATACGAGCACGAGCCGTCAGCTGGTGATCCTTCCCGGGCAGGGAATCCTGATCGACACGCCCGGCATGCGCGAGCTGCAGTTGTGGGAGACAGGGGATGCCGCCGCTGCCACGTTTGCGGACCTCGCCAAACTCGCCGCCGGCTGCCGCTTTCGCGACTGCGCTCACGAGTCCGAACCCGGCTGCGCCGTGGTGCTGGCGGTCGGGCGCGGGGCGCTGCCCGGCTTCCGCCTCGACAGCTACCGCAAGCTGCGCCTGGAGCAGCAGCACCAGCAGCGGCAGCAGGATCAGCGCGCCCGGCTCGACGACAAGCGCCGTACGAAAGCGATGACAAGGGCGCTCACCAAGCGCCTCGAGGAGAAGGATCGGTCGGGGCGGTAGCCTCCGCCCGCGCCATCTGCCGGTACCTCTCCGCCACTCGCCGGTAACCGGGATCTCACGGTGCCGCCAAGCGTAACGTGCAGACATGAACGTCCTCTCTGTGACCGACGCCAGGAAATCGTTCGGTTCCGTCAAGGCCCTGGACGGCGCGACATTCGACCTGCGGAAGGGCGAGCTGCTCGCCCTCCTCGGCCCCAACGGCGCCGGGAAGACTACGCTGATCCGCGCCATTGCGGGGCGTGTGCGGCTCGACGCAGGCGACATCAGGCTGTTCGGGGTGGCCGCCGGGGGCGGGCGCACCCCCGCGGAGCTCGGGATCGTGCCGCAGGAGATCGCCCTCTATCCGCTGCTGACCGCCCGGGAGAACCTGGCGGCCTTCGGCGAGCTCCAGGGTCTCGCCGGCGCGGACCTCACGCGACGGATCGACTGGGCGCTCGAGCGAACCGGGCTGGGCGATCGCGCCGCTGAACCGGTGAAGCAGTTTTCCGGCGGCATGAAGCGGCGGCTCAACATCGCCTGCGGCGTGCTGCACCGCCCGCGCATCGTGCTGCTGGACGAGCCCACGGTCGGCGTCGATCCTCAGAGCCGGGATCGCATCTACGACATGCTGTCGGACCTGGCGGCGGAAGGGGCGTCGCTGCTGCTCACCACCCACCACCTCGAGGAAGCGGAAGCGAGGTGCGCGCGCACAGTCATCCTGGATCGCGGCCGCGCGATTGCCCAGGGCACGCTCGCCGAGCTGGTCGATCAGACGGTCGGCCGTCACCGCCTGGTCACGTTGCGGCTGGATGCCCCGATCAGCGAACTGCAGGCGGTCATGTGCGGAGGAGAGGCTGCCGTTGAGCCCGGCGGCGGCACGCGGCTTCGCGCCCGGCTGCAGGACGTCGCGGCGGAGCTTCCGCCGCTCCTCGAGCGGGTCCGCCTGGCGGGACGTGCGGTGGAGGACGTCGACGTGCGCAGCCCCAGCCTGCAGTCCGTCTTCATCCATCTCACCGGAAGGGACCTGCGCGAGTAATGTGGACGCTCATCCGGGTCGGCTTGACGAACCTCCGCCGCGACCGGGTGGCGCAGGCGCTGACGTTCCTGCTGCCGATTGTGTTCTTCTCGATTTTCGCGATGGTCTTTGGTGGCCGTTCGTCCGGCACCGCCAGGATCCGCGTGGCGGTGGTCGACGAGGATCACTCGGACTTCAGCCGGCGCATCGCAGCGGGACTGGGCAGGGAGCCGGGCCTGCGCACCCAGGCGACAACAGTCGGGAGCGGCGGCGGCGCCGCGCTGACCCGGGCGGCGGCCGAGTTGCTGGTCAAGGGCGGCGACCTCCCGGTTGCGATCGTCATTCCCGCCGGCACGGGGGCATCGTTCGGGACACGTGGGTTCGGCGGCGGAGGGCAGCCGATCCTGCTGCTGGCCGACGTGTCGGATCCGATTGCGCCGCAGATGGTTTCCGGCCTGCTTCAGAAGGTCACGATGACGGCGGCGCCGGATCTGCTGATGAGCGGCGGCCTGCAGCAGTTCGAGCAGAGCGCCGGCCGGCTGACTGCCGAGCAGCGTTCCGCCGTCGACACCTGGCTGCCCCGGCTGCGCGCGCAGGCCGAGACGTCTGACGGCGCCGGTGCCGCGACGCCCGTCGGCCTAGGCGTCGAGACCATCGACGTGATGAGAACCTCCGGCGACCGCGGTTCGCTCATCTCTTTCTACGCGGCGGGCATCGGAGTGATGTTCCTCCTCTTCTCATCGGTGAGCGGCGCCGGCGGCACGCTGCTGGACGAGGTGGAATCCGGAACGCTCGAGCGCCTGCTCTCCACGAACATCGGCATGACCGGCATCCTGCTCGGCAAGTGGCTGCTGCTCTCGCTGATTGGGTGCCTCCAGCTCGCCGTGATGTTCCTCTGGGCTCGCGTGGCATTCAAGCTGCCGCTCTTCTCGCACCTGCCCGGCTTTGCCGTGATGACGACGGTGACCGCCGCGGCCGCCGCGGCGCTCGGACTCGTCCTCGCAACGCTGGCGCGCAGCCGCGGCCAGCTGTCAGGCTTTTCGACGATCCTCATCCTCACGATGTCGGCGCTCGGCGGCAGCATGTTCCCGCGCTTCCTGATGAGCGAGGGGATGCAGACCGTCGGACTGCTCACCTTCAACGCGTGGGCGCTCGACGGCTACCTGAAGGTGTTCTGGCGCGATGCGCCGCTGTGGCAGCTCTGGCCGCAGGTGACGGTGCTGGTGGGCCTGACGCTCGCCTTCCTGGGCACTGCGCGGCTGTTGGCGCGGCGGTGGGAAAGGGGTTAGGGCTTCCCGCTTCCCGCTACCCGCTTCCTGCCCTGCTGAAAGGCAACAGGACATTTGCCTGCTGCGGCCGGTTGTCGATTTCGCGGAGGCGCTGCTATGATGAGCACTCTGCACTACGCGTCTGCGGCGTGCCGAGGTAGCTCAGTCGGTAGAGCACAGCACTGAAAATGCTGGTGTCACTGGTTCGATTCCAGTCCTCGGCACCACTTCCCCACTTTCCATTTTCCGATGCGGCCACCTGCCACGATCCTCCTGGTCGCGCTGGTTCTCGCGGCGAGCGCCTGCAGGAACGTCAGCGTTGTGAGTGCCAGCTACGCCACGCTGCAGGAAGCGCGGGAGGCGGGCGCTGTTTCCAATGGTTATCTGCCGGACGGCCTGCCGCCTGGCACGCACGAGATCCGGGAGGCGCACGATCCGGAATCGAGCCGCCGCTGGGCGCTGTTCAATTTTCCGCCAGCTGAGCACGGCCACCTGCGGGCGCTGCTCGAGCCCGAGGAAATCTCGCTGGACGGGCAGTTCTGCGACGCGCCGGCGCGTCTCGAATGGTGGCCCGTGCTCCTGCGGAACGGCCTGGACGCCGAGCGCATCCGGTTGACCGGGGTGTCGGCCTACAAAGGCCGCGGCGCCGACACTCTGTACGCGGTGAACTGGAACCAGGGTCGGGCGTATCTCTGGACGACGGGGAAATAGGCTTCCCGCTTCCCGCTGCCAGCTACCCGCTTCCCCCCACTAGCTTCCCGCTACCGCTCCGCCGGTCTTCGAGTGCTCAGACGACGGCCGGAACCTCGGCCGGGTCCCGTGAGAGCCCGAGCTCCCTCCGAACCTTCTCCTCGATCGACTTGAACGTGGCTGGATTGTCCTTCAGGAACTGCTTCACGTTCTCCCGGCCCTGGCCGAGCCGCTCACCACTGAAGGCAAACCAGGTTCCGCTCTTCTCGACGATCCTGCGGTCCACCGCCAGGTCCAGCAGGTCGCCCTCCTTCGAAATGCCCTCGCCGTACATGACATCGAACTCCGCCTCGCGGAACGGAGGGGCGACCTTGTTCTTGACGACTTTCACGCGCGTCCGCCCGCCGACGATGACATCGCCATCCTTGATCGCACCGATCCGGCGGATGTCGATGCGGACCGACGCATAGAACTTCAAGGCGCGGCCGCCGGTGGTGGTTTCCGGGTTCCCGAACATCACCCCGATCTTCTCGCGCAGCTGGTTGATGAAGATCAGGCAGGTCTTCGACTTCGACACCACTCCCGTGAGCTTGCGCAGCGCCTGTGACATCAGGCGCGCCTGCAGCCCCATCTGCGCCTCGCCCATCTCACCCTCGATCTCGGCGCGTGGCACGAGCGCGGCCACCGAGTCGACGACCACCACGTCCACGCCACCGGACCGGACGAGGACCTCGACGATCTCCAGAGCCTGCTCGCCGTTGTCCGGCTGTGACACCAGCAGGTTGTCGAGGTCGACCCCGAGCCTTCTCGCGTACTGCGCGTCGAGCGCGTGCTCGGCGTCCACGAATGCCGCCATCCCGCCGAGCTTCTGCGCTTCGGCGATCACCTGGAGCGACAGCGTCGTTTTTCCAGACGACTCGGGCCCGAAAATCTCGACCACGCGGCCGCGCGGCACGCCCCCAATCCCGAGCGCGTAATCCAGGCTGACCGACCCCGTCGAGATCGAAGGCATCGTCGCAATGACGTCCTTCTGCCCGAGGCGCATGATCGATCCCTTGCCGAACTGTTTCTCGATCTGCCCGACAGCCAGCTCGATGGCTTTGAGGCGCTCGCGGTCTTGACGGTCGTCTGCAGGCGGCATTCTCGCTCCTTGAAAGTCGGTTCGAACCGGAACGTATTCTAGGGGCGTGCCGGGGAGAAAGTCAAGCGAAAATGTGTGAACTGAAAGTATATAGCCCTTTTATTTAGAGTATCTTACAAGCCAGACAGACTTTCGCCTCGCCGGTCCGGCCCGGCCGCCCGTACGCAGAACGTGCGCGACCCGTGCCGGGGGCCGCGGCACTTCGTGCGCCCTGCAGAGCGGGGATAATCGAACGATGCCTTCACCCATCGGACATGCCCTCGGGGGGATTGCCGCCGGGTGGTTGGTCCAGCCGCACCTCCGCGGGCACTCACCGGGGAGCGGCCGGGCTGCGACGGTCGCGTTCGCGGCGCTCGGGATGGCCGCCGACCTCGATCTGCTCCTCGGCCCGCATCGTGGGCCGAGCCACAGCGTCGGCGCGGCCGCCCTGATTGGATGCGTCGCCTGGATGGCGTTCCGGGCCTCGCCCTCCTCCGCACGCATCGGCCTGGCCTGCGCGGCCGCATACGGCTCGCACGTGCTGCTCGACTGGCTGGGATCGGACTCCTCCCCCCGCTGGGCCTCGCGGCGCTCTGGCCTTTCTCGAACGCCCACTACCTGGCTCCGTGGCCGGTCTTCCTGTCGGTCTCCCGGCGAGTCCGTCAACCGGAACTGTTCTGGATCCCGAACATCCTCGCGCTCGCGCTGGAGCTGCTCATCCTGGTGCCTGCGGTGAGCCTTGCCGCGTACATACGAAGGGCCCGTCCGCCCGCTGCCTGAACGTTTCAGCCGCTCGCGGGCTTTTGCCGGGTGCGGGCCTGGCGTCAATAGGAGTAGAAGCCCCGCCCGGACTTCCGCCCGAGGTGGCCGGCCGCTACCATCCGTCGCAGGAGGGGACAGGCCCGGTACTTGGGATCGCCCAGGCCGCGATGCAGGACGTCGAGGATGGCCAGGCAGACGTCGAGACCGATGAAGTCGGCCAGCGCCAGCGGCCCCATGGGGTGGTTCATGCCCAGCCTCATGACGGTGTCGATCGCCTCGGGCGTGCCCACGCCTTCCATGACGCAGTAGACGGCCTCGTTGATCATCGGCATCAGCACGCGGTTCGCGATGAAGCCGGGGTAGTCGGCCGCTTCGACAGCGGTCTTGCCGAGGCGCGCGCACAGTCCTGACGCGGTCGACATCGACTCGGCTGACGTGGCCTGGCCGCGGATCAGCTCCACCAGCGTGATCAGCGGCACGGGGTTCATGAAGTGCATCCCCAGCACCTGTGCGGGCCGCCCCGACGCCGCCCCGAGCGTGGTGATGGAAATCGAGGATGTGTTCGAGGCCAGGATCACGTCAGGCGCGGTGATCTTAGCCAGGGTGGCGAACAGCGACGCCTTGGCCTCCGCGTCCTCCACAATGGCTTCGACGACGAAGTCTGTATCGGCGAGGGTGTCTACGGACGTGGCCGTGGCGATCCGGGCGAGCGCCGCGGCGTGGTCGGGGGCGGGCAGCCTGCCTTTCTCGACGAGCCTGCCGAGGCTATGGTCGATGGTGGCGTGCGCGCGCTCGAGTGCGCTGGCCGCGGCATCCACAAGAACCACGTCGAAGCCGGCCTGCGCGAACACCTGCGCGATGCCATTCCCCATCGTCCCGGCACCCACGACGCCGACCCGTGCAATCTCCGCTGGCATGCCTGTAAGTGTGCCAGATCCCCCCGGATCCGACCGAGCGAGGGTACAATTCCCGTTTCGTCCCATTGCAGTGAAAGGGAGACAGCTGATGCGGTTGCCTCATTCGTGTGTTTTCGCCGCGCTCGCCGTCGCGGCCGTTGCCGGGGGCACCGTTCGTGCCTTCGACAGTGCACAGCCTCAAGCCGCCGCGCGCTCCGCGGCGGACCCCACCACCCCGCGGCTCGAGCACGAGACCTACACGCTCAAGAACGGGCTCAAGGTCATCATGTCGCAGGACAAGCAGCTGCCGATGGTGGCCGTGAACCTCTGGTATCACGTCGGTCCCGCCAACGAGATCCCGGGGCGCACCGGCTTTGCCCACCTGTTCGAGCACATGATGTTCCAGGGTTCGAAGCACGTGGCGGCCGACACGCACTTCAAGCTCCTCGAGGCGGCCGGCGCCTCCGACATCAACGGCACGACCGATTTCGATCGCACGAACTACTTCGAGACCGTCCCGTCGAACCAGCTGGAGCTTGCGCTGTGGATCGAGTCCGACCGCATGGGCTATCTGCTCGACGTGCTCGATCAGAAGGCGCTCGCGAACCAGATCGACGTCGTGCGCAACGAGCGGCGACAGAGCGTAGAGAACCAGCCGTACGGCGTCGCGCAGGAGGCGCTCTACCAGGCGCTCTACCCGCCGAGACACCCGTACCACGGCGTGGTGATCGGTTCCCACGCCGACCTCGCAGCCGCGCAGCTGGACGACGTTCAGCAGTTTTTCCGGCAGTACTACGCACCCAACAACGCCAGTCTCGCGATCGTGGGCGACTTCGATCCGGCGGCCGCCCGAAGCCTCGTCGAGAAGTACTTCGGCAGCCTGAAACGCGGCCCGGACGTCGCGAAGATCACCGCCACGACGCCGCCGATCACCGCCGAGAAGAGGCTCACGGTGACCGACACCGTGCAGCTGCCCCGGGTCTACATGTCCTGGCTCACCCCGGCGATCTACAAACCGGGGGACGCTGACGCGGATCTCGCGGCCAATATCCTGGGTGGGGGAAAGTCCAGCCGGCTCTACAAGTCGCTGGTCTACGACAAACAGATTGCGCAGGCCGTGTCCGCGACCCAGGAGTCACTGATCCTCGGATCGAAGTTCACCATCGAGGCCACGGCGCGCCCGGGACATACCGCCGAGGAGCTGGAGGCCGCGATCAACACGGAGCTCCGCCGGTTCACCGAGACGGGTCCGGAGGCCGGCGAGGTCGAGCGCGCCCAGAACACCATCGAATCGAACATCATCCAGGGCCTCGAGAGGCTTGGCGGGTTCGGGGGCAAGGCCGATCGCCTGAACAACTACGAGCACTACCTGGGCAAGCCCGACTATCTCCCCCAGGATCTGCAGCGATACCGTGACGCGACGCCCCAGGCGATCAAGGCATTCGCCGACGGCTATCTGAAGCCGTCGGCCCGCGTCGTAGTGTTCGCGCTCCCGGGCGAGAAGAAAGTGGCGCCCGAACCGAAGCCGTCCGCGGCGCAAGAGGGCGCGAGCGGGGCCCAGAGCACCAACGTGGCTGAGGCGTGGCGCCAGAACATGCCCAAACCCGCTGCGCTCAAGGCCGTCCAACTGCCGGTCCCGGAACAGTTCACGCTGCCGAACGGCCTGACCGTCCTCGTGAGCGAGCGGCGCGAGCTGCCGGTCGTGTCGGCAGCCCTCGTGTTCGCCAGCGGCAGCGGCGACAACCCCGCCGACACGCCCGGGCTGGCCAACTTCACGGCCGCCATGCTGGACGAAGGAACGGCCACACGCGATGCTCTCCGCATCGCGGACGATGCGGCCGGGCTCGGGGCGTCGCTGCTCACCGCATCGAGCATGGACCACACCCAGGTGTCGGTGACGTCGCTCTCGCGGCAGTTTCCCGCCGCACTCGCGCTGATGGCAGACGTGGCCCTCAACCCGACGTTCCCGGCGGAGGAGATCGAGCGGCAGCGCGCGAGCCGGCTCGCTAACCTGGTGGCACAGAAGAGCAACCCCGGGCAAACGGCGGCGCGTGTCATGGCGTCCGCGCTGTTCGGTCCGGGTCATCCTTACGGCTACACCGAGATTGGCACGGAGGCGTCGAACAAGGCGCTCACACGCGAGACCATGATGAAGTTCAGGGACGAGCGTCTGGTGCCCGCGAATGCGGCGCTGGTCGTGGTCGGTGCCATCTCGCGCAAGGAGCTCGAAGCGATGGCGGCGAAGACGTTCTCGGCGTGGGCGGGAAAGCCGGCGCCGCGCCCCGCGATGCCCGCGGCCCGCGCGACGAACGCGAAGCTCGTCATCGTGGACACGCCCGGGGCGGCGCAGACGCAGGTGCGTGTCGCGGGCCTGGGCGTCGCGCGGGCGACGCCCGACTATGAAGCCATCGAGGTGATGAACACGATCCTCGGCGGCCTCTTCACCAGCCGGATCAACCTGAACCTGCGCGAGGACAAGGGATATACCTACGGCGCCTTTTCCGCGTTCGCGGCGCGCCGCGAGCGGGGACCGTTCTTCGTCTCCGCCGGCATCCGCACGGATGCGACGGCACCCGCCGTCACGGAGATGTTCAAGGAGCTCCGCAAGATGAAGGACGCGCCGGTCAGCCCCGAGGAGCTTGCCCTCGGGAAGGACAGCCTCATGCTGTCGCTGCCGGGCCGGTTCGAGACGTCCGCCGAGGCGGCAGGCAGCTTCGCGGCGCTCTTCATCTACAACCTGGGCACCGACTACTACTCGAAATACGTGAGCCGGGTCACCGGTATCGATGCCGCGGCAGCACACGCCGCCGCCGGCAAGCATCTCGGGCCGGATCGACTGATCGTCGTTGCGGTCGGCGATCGGCAGAAGATCGAGCCGGAGCTCGCCAAGCTGAACCTCGGCCAGGTCGAGTACCGCGATGTCGAGGGCAACGTGGTCGACGGGAAAGCATCCGGGAAGAAGTGAGTCAGCGCGAGAGTCTGGCCCCCTCGGGCCCGACCGGAACGGGCTGCGTCCACGCGACCAGCCCGTTCGACTCCAGCACCCTGGCGCGCACGTAGCCTTCGTCCCCCTTGAACGTGTAGCTGGCCGTGCTGTCGGCGACCTCCGACAGCACGCGTCCCGCCCCACCGATGAACTGCACCCGGTACTTGCTCCAGGCGGTCGCGCGGATCTTCAGCGTGATGCGGTTCGCGTCCGTGGTGTAGTCCGCCAGCTCCACCCCCGTCGAGGCGTAGAAGTTGCCGCGGTCGAGCGCCTCCGAGATCATGCGCGGCTCCAGCGCGGGGGCGCGGACGTACACCCACCCACGGCCCGGCCCCGACGCGGACGGATCGCCCGGTCGCTTGAAATGGTGCGCATCGTCCACGGCAATTCCATACATCAACCGGCCGCTGGTCAGGAGGCGATCCCACACCTCCTCGAGCCCCGGCACGCCGCCGCCCCCCGCGTTGTTGACCTGCGGGTGGCCGTTGTAGATCTCGAGCAGGTTCGTGCGCTCGACCTGACGCAAGTCGTCCGGAGTGACCGCCCAGCGGAAGTTCGGATGGTTCACGTGCGGAACGCCGCCGACCCGGCGGATGCCGTCAGCCGCCCGCTGGAGGGCTTCGATGACGGTGTCTGCGGACGGGGGCGGTACGAAGGTCGCCATCGCGACGCCGTTCATGTGCACCGGCTTGTCCGCCACCGTCATGGTGACCTCCTCGCCCGGGATCACGATGAACTTGTCGGGTGCGCCGTGGACCCCGTTCAGGCCGGTCACGCTGGTCAGGTAGTTGTGATCGGTGAGGACCAGGAAGTTGTAGCCGTGCTCCCGGTACCACGCGCACGACTTCGTCGGGGGTGCTGTCGCCGTCGCTGTTCACGGTATGGGTGTGCGTGTTCCCCTTGAACCAGCGGCCGGCCGGGGCGCTGGCGTCCGCCTGCGGCCGCGGCCGGGCCGCGGCCGGCGCGAGCAGCGCTGCGCACAGGCCCGCCACCAGGAGGGCGCGGCGGCGGGCCGGAGCCGGCGCGGTCACGATCGCGCACTCCGGGGCAGGAACGACTCCGGCGCCGGCGCGGCCGGTGAACTTGCCGCCGTCGATCGACGACCCGGCCCCGCGAGATCACGGTATCGGTCACGCCGGTGACCTCGCGGCCCTCGTACGGGTTGTAGTCCACCTTCATGTGCAGCGTCTTGACGCCACAGCCGCATCGTTCTCGCCGGATCGAAGATGACGATGTCGGCGTCCGAGCCGGGCGCGATCGTCCCCTTGCGTGGGAAGAGGCCGAAGATTCTTCGCCGGCGAGGTCGACGTCAGCTCGACGAACCGGTTGAGCGAGATGCGGCCGGTGCGCACGCCGCCGTCGTAGACCAGGCTCATGCGCGTCTCGATGCCCGGCGCGCCGTTGGGGATCTTCGAGAAGTCGTCCTCCCCGAGCGTCTTCTGCTCCTTCATGCAGAACGGGCAGTGGTCGGTCGAGATCGCCTGCAGGTCGTTGAAGGCAAGCCCGCGCCACAGCCGGTCCTGCGTCTCCTTCGGGCGGAGCGGCGGGCTCATGACGTACTTGGCGCCCTCGAAGCCCGGCTCCTCGTAGTTGTCGTACGACAGGAACAGATACTGCGGGCAGGTCTCCGCGAAGGCCGGCAGGCCGCGGTCGCGCGCCTCGGTGACCATCTCGAGCGCCTCGGCCGCCGAGAGGTGCACGATGTAGATCGGCACGTCGGCGATCTCGGCGAGCGCGATCGCGCGATGCGTCGCTTCCGCCTCGGCGCGGGCAGGGCGCGTCAGCGCGTGGTACTTCGGCGCCGTCTTGCCCTCGGCGAGCGCCTTCTTCACCAGCACGTCGATCACGCCGCCGTTCTCGGCGTGCATGCAGATCGTGCCGCCGTTCTTCCCGGTCCGCAGCAGCGCGCTGGAAGATGCTGGCGTCGTCGAGCATGAACACGCCGGGGTAGGCCATGAACAGCTTGAACGAGGTGACGCCCTGCCGGACGAGCGCGTCCATCTCGAGCTCCACCTGATCGGTGAGCTCGGTGATGATCATGTGGAAGCCGTAGTCGATCGCCGCCTTCCCTTCGGCCTTCTTCATCCAGGTCTCCCAGGCGTGGTGCAGCGTCTGGCCCTTGTACTGAATCGCGAAGTCCACGATCGTCGTCGTGCCGCCGTGGGCCGCGGCGATCGTGCCCGACTCGAAGTCGTCGGCCGAGGTGCGTGCCGCCGAACGGCATGTCGAGATGCGTGTGGACGTCGATGCCGCCGGGAAGCACGTACTTGCCCGTCGCGTCGATGACGCGGTCGGCCGCCATGGTCAGCGATGTGCCGATCGTCGTGATCTTCTCGCCTTCGACGCAGATGTCCCCGCTGATACAGGTCGCTGGCGGTGACGATCGTGCCGTTGCGGATCAGCAGGCTCATGGCAGCTGCTCCGCCATCGGCGCCGTACGAGTCGGGGCGGCGGTCGCGGTAGAACTGCCAGACGCGCCGGACCTCCTCGATCAGGTCGAGGTCCATCTCGGCCACCACCAGCTCGTCCTTGTCCTCGGAGCCGGTCGCCAGGAACTTGCCGCGCGGATCGACGAAGTACGACGAGCCGTAGAAGCGGCCGATGTTCCAGGGCGCCTCGGTGCCGACGCGGTTGCTGCAGGCCATGAAGTAGCCGTTGGCGACCGCGTGCGCCGGCTGCTCGAGCTTCCACAGATACTGCGACAGGCCGGCGACGGTCGCCGACGGGTTGAAGACGATCTCGGCGCCGTTGCAGCCCGAGCAGCCGCGCGCCCTCCGGGAAGTGCCGGTCGTAGCAGATGTAGACGCCGATGGTCGCGAAGCGCGTCTTGAAGACCGGGTAGCCGAGGTTGCCCGGGCTTGAAGAAGTACTTCTCCCAGAAGCCGGAAGTGTGCGGGATGTGGTTCTTGCGGTACTTGCCGAGGTAGCTGCCGTCGGCGTCGAAGACGGCCGCGGTGTTGTAGTAGACGCCGGCCTGCTCGCGCTCGTAGACCGGCACGACCATCGCCATCTGGTACTTCTTCGCGTAGCCGGCCATCAGCTCGGTCGTCGGGCCGGGCACCGGCTCGGCGATGTCGTACCAGTGCGCGTCCTGCGACGGGCAGAAGTACGGGCCGTTGAAGATCTCCTGCAGGCCCAGGATCTGCACGCCGCGCCGGCCGGCCTCCTCGATCAGCGGGATGTGCGCGTCGATCGCCGCGCTGCCTGATGGCTCGATCGGCGTGCGCCGGATCGGTGAGCGGTGAGGCGGCCTGAATCAGGCCGCCAAGGACTCGTCTCGGCATCGGGTCCCTGACCGTCCGCCGAGGCCGCTGACAGGTCGATCGCTCGAGGCCCCCTCAGGCGCGTCAACCGCCGGTGCTATAGTAAGCGCATTCGGCGAGGTACCGCCATGGCTACCCAGTTGGGCGTCACGTTCACGGGGCTCCGCTTCGAGAACCCGTTCCTGCTCGCGTCCGCGCCGCCCACCGAGTCCGACAGCAACATCATGCGCGCGTTCGACGCCGGCTGGGGCGGCGTCGTCACCAAGACCATCGGCCTGCACCCGGTCGTCAACGTCGCCGGGCCGAAGACCAAGTTCCTGCGCGCCACGCCCGACTCGCCGCAGCTGTCGATGCAGAAGCGGCCCGGCACGGCGCTCCACTCGTCCTGGAACTGGGAGCTCATCTCCGACAAGACGCTCGACTGGTGGGTGCCGCGGCATCGCCCGCATCAAGCAGGCCCACCCGACGCGCATCCTGGTCGCCTCGATCATGGCCGGCTCGGGCAGCGACGAGGAGCTGCGCACTGGCAGACGCTGGCCAGGGCCTGCCAGGACGAAGGGCGCCGACGCGCTCGAGCTGAACCTGTCCTGTCCGCACATGGACCGCAAGGACATGGGCTCGAACATCGGCAAGGACCAGGAGCTGATCTCGATCGTGACGCAGGTGGTCAAGGAGGTGGCGCGCGTGCCGGTCTGGGCGAAGCTCACCCCGTCCACCACCGACATCGTCGTCGAAGCGCGCGGCGCGTTCCTCGGCGGCGCCGACGCGATCACCTCGTCCAACACCTTCCCGTCGCTGCCGCTGATCGATCCGGAGACGCTCGAGTTCGAGATGAACGTCGACGGCTTCGTGTCGAGCGGCGGCCTCGGCGGCCCGGCGATCCTGCCGCTGTCGATGGCCAAGATGGCGCAGCTCACGCAGGCGTTTCCCGACAAGTCGTTCTCGGGCATCGGCGGCGTCGCCGAGTTCGCGCACGCGCTCAACTACTTCCTGCTCGGATGCGGCACCGTGCAGGTCTGCACCGCGGCGATGCTCGATCACGCCATCGGCCCGAACGTGCATCAAGAAACTGCTCACCGGCATGCGAAGCGACGATGGACCGGCACGGCTGGGCCACGCTCGAGGACTTCCGCGGCCATGCGCGCGACCGCGTCGTCGCGCACTCCAGATCCGCCGGCCGGACGGCGAAGGCGTATCACGGCGGCTACGAAGGCCGAAGGCTACGCCGTCGTCCGACGCGCGCAGCCGCCGCGCTCGAGCCGCGCCGATGACGCCGGCGGCGACGCAGCGACTTCGTCGAGCTGACGCGAGGATCTCTCGGGCAGCCCGCTCTGGAACCCGGACCTCGCGCCGACGCCGCTGGCGCGCCGCACCTGGTCCACCTATCACATCGCGGCGCTCTGGATCGGCATGAGCGTCGTCATCACGACGTACACGCTCGCGTCCGGGCTGATGCAGCAGGGCATGACCTGGTGGCAGGCGATGGTCACGATC
This sequence comes from uncultured Acidobacteriota bacterium, assembly GCA_963787175.1. Lineage (GTDB taxonomy): Bacteria > Acidobacteriota > Vicinamibacteria > Vicinamibacterales > 2-12-FULL-66-21 > CAVSUB01. Next base: position 570,714 of record CAWBCA010000020.1, on the reverse strand, counting down.
CTGCTCGGCAACTCCATCGTGCTCGTGCCGATGATGCTCAACGCGCACGCCGGCACCAAGTATGGCGTGTCGTTTCCGGTGCTCTGCCGCGCGAGCTTCGGCGTGAAGGGCGCCAACGTGCCGGCGATGCTCCGCGCGCTCGTCGCCTGCGGGTGGTTCGGCATCCAGACCTGGATTGGCGGGCTCGCGCTGAACACGCTCCTCGGCGGCGGCCTTGCCCGGCGTGGCTCGGCGCTGCCGGGCGGCGTCTGGATCGCGTTCGCGATGTTCTGGCTGGTGCAGGTCGCGATCATCGTCCGCGGGCTCGAGGGGATCAAGCAGCTCGAGAGCTGGTCGGCGCCGCTGCTGCTCGGCGGCGGCGCGCTGCTGCTCGTCTGGGCCGATTCGGCGCGGCGGCGGTCTCGGGCACATCCTCGCGGAGTCGACCCGCCTGCAGACGGCGCACGTGCCGTTCTGGCAGTTGTTTCCAGCGGCGCTGACGGCGAACGTCGGCTACTGGGCGACGCTCAGCCTCAACATCCCCGATTTCACGCGCTACGCGCGAAGCCAGCGGTCGCAGGTGCTCGGGCAGGCGCTCGGGCTGCCGGCGACGATGACGGCGTTCGCGTTCATCGGCGTCGCGGTGACCAGCGCGACGATCGTGATCTTCGGCGAGGCGATCTGGGATCCGGTGCGTGCTGATCGCCCGGATCGGCAGCCCGCCGGTGATCGTGCTGGGCGCGCTCGTCGTCCTGGTCGCGCAGCTCACGACCAACATGGCGGCGAACGTCGTCTCGCCGGCGAACGACTTCTCGAGCCTGGCGCCGCGCCGCATCAGCTACGTGACGGGAGGGCTGATCACCGCCGTGATCGGCATCGCCATGCTGCCGTGGAAGCTGTATGCCGACGCTTCGGCCTACATCTTCACGTGGCTGGTCGGCTATTCGAGCCTGATGGGCGCGATTGGCGGCATTCTGATCGCCGACTACTGGGTCGTGCGCGGGCGGGAGCTCTCGCTGCGCGACCTGTTCGATCCCGGCGGGTGCTACTCGTATACCCGCGGCGTGAACCGGCGCGCGATGATCGCGCTGGTGCTCGCCATCCTGCCGGTGGTGCCGGGGTTCCTGCGCGCGGCTGCGACGCCCGGCGGGCAAGTCGCGAACCCGACGTTGCTCGACGCCCTTTATACCTACGCCTGGTTCGTCACCTTCGGGCTCAGCTTCGTGTTGCATCTGGCGCTGAGGGACCGGCGAGCTCATCCCCTGGCGGCGAAACCCGTCACTCCGCTGCAGACGAAGCGCTGACGGGCGGCGTCTGCCCGGCCTCACCATGGCGGCCTGCCCCCGCTTGAACGGTATACTTTCTGACGATGCCCGATCAGACTGGCCTGATCCTGGTGCGGTGTCGTTCAGCGGGTGCGGCCCTTCATGACTCATCTCTCGAGAATCACCGTAGTCGCGGTCTTGGCTCTGGGAGCTGCCGGTTGTTCCAGGTCCCACACCGCGCAGGCGGGCACCAGCCAGAACGCCGCGAAACCCGTGCAGGTCGAGCTGGTCCGCAAGAATTCGGTTCGTCGTGCGGTCGACGTCGTCGGCACACTGACTGCCGTCGATCAGGTGACGATTTCTTCGGAGGCTGACGGGAAGGTCAGCCGGATCCTCGCCGACCTCGGGGACCGGGTCAGGGCGGGGCAGGTCCTCATCCAGCTCGATCGCGAGAAGCAGCAGTACACCTACGAGGAGCAGCAGGCGGCGCTGGCCCGAACGCTGGCCCAGTATGGCGCGCCGGATCCGCGGAACCTGCCGGACATCGAGAAGACGCCGGATGTCCAGCGAGCGCAGGCGGAGCTGGTGCAGGCGACGCAGGCCTTCGACAGGGCGAGCGAGCTCTTCAAGCGCACCCTCATCGCGCAGCAGGCACTGGACGATGCGAAAGCCACGCTCGCGGCCAAGCGCGCCGGCTACGATGTGGCGGTCCAGGAGGCGAAGAACCTCCGCGCGGGCATCCAGGCGTCCGAGGCCTCGATGAAGCTGGCCGGCCGGCACCTGCGCGACACGGAGATTCGCGCGCCGTTCGACGGGTTCGTCGAGAGGCGCCTGGTGAACCTGGGCGAGCTCGTCAAGGCTCAGATGCCGGTGATGGCGGTGATGCGCCTCGACCCGCTGAAGGTGGTGGCGGAGATCCCCGAGAAGATGGCCCCCTGGATCAGCACCGGCCAGACCGTGGATCTGCAGGTCGACGCGTATCAGGACCGGAAGTTCTCCGGCAAGGTCTCGCGCATCAGCCCGGGGGTCAACGCCGCGACGCGCGCGTTCCCGTTCGAGGCGCTGGTGGCGAACACCGACAGCCTGCTGAAGCCGGGAACCTTCGCCCGCGTGCACATCGAGAGCGGGAAAATGGACGACGTCCTCACGCTGCCCTACGCGGCGCTCCAATACCGCTACGGGGTCAACCGCGTGTTCGTCGTGGAGGGCGAGAAGCTGGTCGTCCGCGAGCTGACGGTGGGCGAGCGGGTCGGCGAGCGCATCGAGGTCATGAGCGGCGTGAACGCCGGGGACCGCGTGGCGGTCACCGACGTCGATACCCTGGCGGACGGCGCCGCCGTCACCGTCACGAAGTGACTGGAGCCCCGCATGCTTTCTGAACTCTGCGTCCGGCGCCCGGTCTTCGCCACGATGCTGGTGATGTCGCTCGTGGTGCTGGGCTCGTTCTCCTTCCGCGGCCTCGGGGTGGATCTCTTCCCGAAGGCGGACCCCGCCACCGTGAGCGTCGCCCTGATGCTGCCGGGCGCCAGCCCCGACGAGATGTCCTCGTCGGTCGTCGAGCCGATGGAGCAGGCGATCAGCGGCGTGTCCGGGATCGACGAGATCCAGGCGCGCATCGCCGAAGGCCGAGGGCAGATCACCGTGCGCTTCGTCCTGGAGCGCGACCTCAACGACGCGTCGAACGACGTGCGGGAGAAGGTGGCGAGCGCCATCCGGAACATGCCGCCGGAGCTGCTGCCGCCGGTGATCACCAAGGTCGACCCGGACGCGGATCCCGTGATGTCGCTCATCGTGTCGTCCGACACGATGAGCCTGCGCACCCTGACCGAGCTGACCGACAAGCAGATCGCGCGGGTGATCCAGACGGTGAACGGCGTCGGGGAGGTCAGCCTCGCGGGCGGCCGGCCGCGCGAGATCCACGTGGTCGTCGACATCGAGAAGCTCAACTCGTTCGGCCTGTCGATGACCCAGGTGCGCGACGCGCTGATCGCGGAGAACGTCGAGATTCCAGGGGGGACCGTCGAGCAGGGCAAGGGGCAGCTCCTCCTGCGCACGCTCGGCCGCGTCGACGTGGCCGGCGACTTCAACCACATCGTGGTGGCGACCCGCGACGGCACGCCGATCCGCATCTCGGATATCGGGCACACGGAGGACACGTTCCAGCGGCCCGTCGGCGCGGTGTGGCTCGGCAAGACACCGGCAGTGATGCTCGACATCCGCCGTGCGATGGGCGAGAACACCGTCGCGGTGATCGAGGGGGTGCGCGCGAAGCTCGCGGTGATCGAGCGCTCGCTGCCGCAGGCGGTCAAGCTGACCGTCATCCGCGACGACTCCCGGTTCATCTACGCGTCGATTGCGTCGCTCGAAGAGCACCTGATCTTCGGGGCGCTGTTCGCGACGATCGTGGTGATGGTCTTCATCCGCAACATCCGCGCGGTGCTGATCTCGGCGGTCGCCATTCCAGCGTCGATCATCTCGTCGTTCACGCTGATGAGCATCATGGGGTTCACGCTGAACAACATGACGCTGCTCGGGATCACGCTGGCCGTCGGCATCGTGATCGACGATGCGATCGTCGTGCTGGAGAACATCTTCCGGTACATCGAGGAGAAGGGCTGCTCGCCGTTCGAGGCGGCCATCCAGGGAACCCGCGAGGTCGCGCTCGCGGTGATGGCCACCACGCTGTCGCTGGTCGTGATCTTCCTGCCGATCGCGTTCATGAGCGGCTACGCCAGGCGATTCATCAACCCGTTCGGCTGGACGATTGCCTTCGCGATCCTGGTGTCGATGTTGGTCAGCTTCACGCTGACGCCGATGCTCAGCTCGCGGTTCCTGAAGGTGTCGGACGCCGAGGCGGACCGCCGCAGCAAGGAGCGCGGCTTCTTCCACTGGCTCGAGGGCTGGTACACGCGGCAGGTCAACTGGGCGCTCGACCATCCGTCCCTGGTCATCGGGATCTCGGTCGTCACCGCCCTGATGACCATTCCACTCAACCGCATGGTCGGCCGCGAGTTCGTCCCGACCGAGGACATGGGCGAGTGGACCGTCCACGTGGATGCGCCCGAAGGCACCTCGCTGGCCGGAACGAGCGAGGTGGCGTTCAAGCTTCTCGAAGAGCTGAACGGCATCGAAGGTGTCGCCGACATCGAGCCGTCGGTCGGCGTGTCGGGCATGGGGGCCAGCTCGCCGACCCACATCCATTTCCTCTGCCAGGCGCTGCCGATCGGCGAGCGCACGAATTCGCAGGCGGAGATCATCACCGAGATGCGCCGCCGGCTGGCGGCCCACCCGAGTTACCGGCCGAGCATCAGCTCACGCACGGCGCTCGGGAGCGGGAAGGCACCGGCGGGTTCGCGATTGCCGCGAACATCCTCGGGCCGGACCTCGGGCAGATCGCGGAGTACTCGAAAAAGGCGCTGCTCGCGGCGCAGAGCGTGCCCAGCCTCACGGAGGTGAAGATCGGGCTGAACGTCTCGAATCCAGAGGTTCACGTCGCGGTCGACCGCAAGCGGGCGGCAGATCTCGGCGTCCGGATGTCAACCATCGGCAACACGCTGCGCCTTGCGGTGTCCGGAGACGATCAGATCTCCTTCTACAAGGAAGGCCAGGAGCAGTACCCCATCAAGATGCGCGTGGCCGAGAACCAGCGCGGGGACATCGCCGAGATCGGCCGGCTGACGGTCCCATCCGCGAACGGCCCGGTGCGGATCGACAACCTCGCGCGGATCGAGCGCGGGCTGGGTCCGACGACCCTCCAGCGCTCGGATCGCCAGTTCACCGTCAACATGATTGCGGACGTCGCACCGGGCCACGCCCTCGACGAGGCCTCGGCCGACGTCCGCAGGCTCCTCGCCGGCCTCGGCATGCCGCCGACCATGTCGTTCAAGCTCCAGGGGCAGTCGAAGATCCTGGACGAGACGACCGCGAACATGATCATGGCGATCGGCCTGGCGATGATCTTCGTCTACATGGTGCTGGCGTCGCAGTTCGAGAGCTTCCTGCAGCCGGTGGTCATCATGCTCGTGCTGCCGATCTCGGTACCCTTCGCGCTGTTCACGTTGTGGGCGACCGGCCGGACCCTCAACCTCTGGAGCGCCCTCGGAATGCTGCTGCTCCTGGGCATCGTGAAGAAGAACTCCATTCTGCAGGTGGACTACGCCAACGTCCTGCGCGCCAGGGGTCTGCCGATTCGCGAGGCGATCGTGGAATCGTGCCGCACGCGGCTCCGCCCGATCCTGATGACCACCACGGCGATCATCGCCGGCCTGATCCCGACCTCACTCGGGATAGGCATCGGCGGGACCGGGCGCGCGGCCATCGCGGTCACCATCATCGGGGGGCAGTCGCTCTGCCTGTTGCTGACGCTGCTGCTGGTGCCCGTCGCCTACGTGAAGTTCGACGCGCTGGAGCAGGCCCTCGTTGGCTCGACGGCCAGGGCATGGCTGGCAAAAGTCTCCGCCGCCACCGTGGGGCGTCTTCGTCCGTCACCAGCCTCGCGGCAGGGCTGAACCGATACACGCCACTGGGATGCCGAAAACCCATCCCGGCTGGCACAAGGCAGACGGCAGATCGAAAAGCCGGGTGACTTTTGCGACCTGCCGTTTGCCATTTCAGATCCGCTAGCTGTGAGCCCCCTGGGAGGCGAACTGCTTCATGAACTCGTCCTGCCGCTGCTTCATCTCGTCGGGCGTGAGATCCTCCTTGCGCGTCGCAATCGTCCACTGATAGCCCTGCGGGTCGGTGAACGTCCCCGATCGGTCCCCCCAGAACTGATCCGTCAGCTGGCCCATCGGACCGGGAAGGACCTGCGCTCCCGCCGCGACCGCGCGGTTGAACAGCGCATCGCAGTCCTCCACGTAGATCCAGATCGACGCCGGTGATCCGCCCATCGCACGAGCGCTCTTCGCGCCCATCATCTCGTCGTTCACCATGATGCGCGAAGTGCCGATGCGGATCTCCGCGTGCATGATCTTGCCGTCGGGTCCGACGGCTCGCCCCAGGTCCTCCGCCCCAAGAGCCTTTTTGTACCAATCGATCGCCCCGGCGGCGTTGTCCAGGGTGAGCGCCAGCGTCACCGTCTGGTACCCGTCGGGAACTGCCTTCTTCGCTTTCGCCATCTCTACCTCCTTCTGTCGTGCGCATCCGGGATTACAATCTGCTGGCGGCCAGCCGGCCCGTGACGTTTTATCATGCCCGCTGCCCCGTGCGGCGCCACCGCCGGCCGGATGCCGGGTCTTGCGACGGCGGCCGCGAACGGCCAGGGCCAGTGGCTGGTTCCGGCCGGCCGCTGACGCTCCGCCTTCCGGCGCTCCAGGTGTATGTCGATCCGGAGCAGGCGGGATCGACAATCAACCGGGCGGCTCGGCGAGACGGTTTCAGCCGCCTGGGACGAACGTGGTGGCCGTTCGAGAGTCGGAGCCGCGGGACGGGTGATCCCGGGGAGGAGTACCGGATGGGCAAAGTCAGAGTGCTGGTAGGCACGCGCAAGGGCGCGTTCGTCCTGACGTCGGACGGCAGGCGTGAACAGTGGGACGTCAGCGGTCCGCACTTCGCCGGCTGGGAGGTCTATCACCTCAAGGGCTCACCGGCCGACCCGGATCGTCTGTACGCATCGCAGTCCACGGGCTGGTTCGGCCAGCTCATCCAGCGGTCCGACGATGGCGGCCGGAGCTGGGAGCCGGTGGGCAACAAGTTCGTGTACGACGGCGTGCCAGGGACGCACCAGTGGTACGACGGCACGCCGCACCCCTGGGAGTTCAAGCGGGCATGGCACCTCGAGCCCTCGCTGACCGACCCGGACACCGTCTACGCCGGCGTCGAGGACGCGGCGCTCTTCCGCACGACCGACGCGGGCCGTAACTGGCAGGAGCTTCCGGGACTGCGGGGACACGGGTCAGGTTCGCACTGGCAGCCCGGCGCCGGCGGGCTCTGCCTCCACACCATCCTGCTCGACCCGAGCGACCCGGCCCGGATGTACATCGCGATATCGGCGGCCGGGGCGTTCCGGACGGACGACGGCGGCACGACCTGGCGCCCGATCAACCGCGGGCTGAAGTCGGAAGGCATTCCCAATCCGGAAGCCGAGGTAGGGCACTGCGTCCACCACATCGCCATGCACCCGTCGCGGCCGAACGTGCTGTTCATGCAGAAGCACTGGGACGTGATGCGCAGCGTCGACGCCGGCGATTCGTGGGAGGAGGTGAGCGGCAACCTGCCCACGGACTTCGGGTTCGCGATAGACGTGCACGCCCACGAGCCGGACACCATCTACGTCGTCCCGATCAAGAGCGACTCGGAGCACTATCCACCCGACGGCAAGCTGCGGGTCTACCGCAGCCGCAGCGGCGGAGACGAGTGGGAGGCGCTCACCAGCGGCCTGCCGCAGCAGGACTGCTACGTCAACGTCCTGCGCGACGCGATGGCGGTCGACCGGCTCGATTCCTGCGGCGTGTACTTCGGCACGACGGGCGGACAGGTGTATGCCTCACCCGACGCCGGAGATACGTGGTCGCCGATCGTCCGTGATCTGCCGGCCGTGCTGTCCGTCGAGGTCCAGACGCTGCCATGATTCGCGTCGAGCTGCCGGCACACCTGCGGACCCTGGCGGGCGTCGACGGGGAGGTCCTGGTGGACGCCGGGAACCAGGTCACCGTTCGAGCGGTCCTCGACGCCATCGAGGAACGCTACCCGGTGCTCCGCGGGACCATCCGGGATCACGTCACGGAGCGGCGCAGGCCGTTCGTTCGCTTCTTCGCGTGCGAGCAGGACGTCTCGCACGAGCCTCCCGACGCCCCGCTGCCCGATCCGGTCGCGAATGGAACCCAGCCGTTCCTGATCGTCGGGGCCATGGCCGGGGGCTAGTAGACCCCGCCTGGCGGCCTGAGAAGGCCCGCCCCTACGGCCCCAACACAACTTGGACCCCGCCTGGGCTCACGGCTCCAGGGACTGGGCGCCCGCCGCGCAATCGAGGATGATAGCGGGCATGGCTGACGAACTCAGGGACGATGCGGGGTTGAATCGGCGCGATTTCTTCAGAACGGCGGGTGCCGGCGTGGCGGCCGCAACGATGCTGACCCGCGAAGTGGCGCTGGCCCAGGAGGCTGCGCACGAGGCGGCCCTCGAGCGGATTGCCGCCAACTCGTACCCGATCCGGCCGCTGTTCAAGCAGCGCGTCAACCCCGGCGCGGCGCCCGGCGCCGGCGGGCGCGGCGGGAACCCGCCCGGCGACAATGCCCGCAACCCCGCGGCCGGCCGGGCAGGCGGCGCGGGCCGGGAGGGCGGGCCGTCCGATGCTCCCTCCTTCGAGCAGAACCCCAACGCTGCCCGACCGCTGGCTGTCGCGGCGGCGGCAACCGCCGCGCGAGCCGGCAACCTGAACCCGCAGCAGATGAAGGAGAAGGTACGGCGAGATCACGATGCTGGACTTCCCGCAGTTCGCCAAGGACACGTTCCCGGGCGTGACGCGCATGGATCTCTTCTCCGGGCTGTTCGGCGACGTGTCCGACGACAGCATGTTCTTCGCGCCAGCCAACGGCCGCCCGGGGGGATTCGACCCGCTCAGCGCGTCGGGACGCAAGTGGCTCGACAGGCTGGCCGGTGTCACCGTGAAGACGGGCACGCGCGTCCAGCACATCTCGAACAACGCCCCTTCCAACCTGGCTGCGTACGGTTCACCGGAGGAGGACGAGAAACGGAAGGCAGGCGTGGCCATGGCCAAGCGCTGGCTCGAGGGCTGTGCAGTGCTGGGCGTGAAGTCGATGCGCATGAACTCGCCGCAGGCGCTGGGGCCCAGCATCCGGCCGAACGCCGTTCCCCGCGGGCCGGGAGACGCCTACCCCCGCAACATCGACATCGTCCCGATGCTGGCGGCCGCCATCGAGTCGCACAAGGAGATGGCCGACTACGGCGGAAACCTCGGCATCCGCGTGACGATCGAGAACCACTGGGGGCTCGCCGCGGATCCGATGAACATCCGCACGATCATCGACGCGGTCAATCATCCCTATTGCGAAGCCTCCCCAGACTTCGGCAACTGGGAGCACGACTACATGCTCGTCCACGGCCTAAAGGCGCTGGCGCCCTACGCACACACCAACGTGCACGCCAAGTACTGGGATTGCTGGGGCGACCTGAACGACGTGCAGCGCTCGACCAGAATCATGCTGGCCGCCGGCTTCAAGGGCACGTTCGCGCTCGAGTACCAGCAGGGCCCCCTGAACGGCGTCGAAGGGGCCAAGTATCTCTACAAGGAGGTCCTGACGGCCCTCACGACGCCCACACCCGTGCTGTAGCAGGCCACTGAAAAGGCTGGCCTGAAGTGAATCGAAAATGGCAAATCGCAAAAACATGCCGATTTCGCCATTTGCGCTGTGCCATTTTGCGATTCAGGATGCCTTTTTCAGCATCCTGACCAGCCGCCCCCGGCCGTCAGGCGAACGGGTTTTCGTCGGCGCTCGGGCCGTAAATCGAGGGGATTGCCACGTCGAGCTCGCGGAGGTAGACCGAGAGCTGCCCGCGATGGTGATACCAGTGATTCAGCATGATCGAGCGCAGCAGCGCCACGCGCGGCAGCGCGAAGATCTCACGGTCCCCCTGCATCAGTCGCCACGTCGCGCTGATCGTCGCGTCGTCCATGCCACCGAGGAGGCTTTTCGCCTTGGCGATGCTCTGTTCGAGCGCCGGGAGTAGATCCGCCGCACTCGCCAGCGGGGAGTCGACGAACTCCGGGACCTGCGCGGGGGATGGCGACGCGAAGAGCTGGGCCACGTTGCCAGGGACAGTGGCCACGTGCTGGGCGAGCTCTCCCAGCGTCCGGGCTTTCGGGTGCGGACGCCACGCCAGCTTGCCGCCCGGCACCCGCTCCAGCACGCGCCGGGTGGTCTTCGCCTCGAGCTCGAGCTCCTGCAGCAGGCCGTCGATGAGCGCCATCAATCCCTCTCCTTGCCGGTGTGCGTAGGCCGTGGGCGTGTCGTTGCAGCGATCGGCTACTTCCGGGTGGCCGTCCATTCGCCACGCGAGCCGGTGCCGCGAATCGTGTTGCCGTCGACCTTGCCGGAGTAGGTGTCGCTGCCAGCCTTGAAGCTGATCTCGTCGCCACGCAACTTGGCGTCGGCGAGCGTCTGGGAGCCGAGCGTCCCGGAGATCATCTGGAACGTCTGCATCAGCTTGAGCTCGCCCTGCGGCGTCTGCCACGAGCCTTCCACCTTTGCGGGGACGATCCACAGAAGCGCCGTGCACCAGCTCGTGCAGTCCTCGTCTGTGATCGTCTGCGTCTCGTCGGCCGCCCAGTCCTCCATCGTGAACGAGTTCGACACGATGCGCGTGCCAGGCTTGAGGTTCAGGATCGTGGGCCGCAACTTCATGTTGATCTGCGGGAGCAGGAACATCGTGATGACCTGCGCCTTCGAGAAGTCCGTCTCGAAGAGGTCGGCCTTCATGAACGTGGCCTTGTCGGCCACGCCGGCGGCGGCGGCGTTCTTCTTGGAGAGCTCGACCATTTCGGGGTTGTATTCGATGCCGACCGCGTGCGACCCGCGCTTGGCGGCCGTGATGACGGTACGGCCGTCGCCGGACCCCAGATCCATGACGAAGTCCGCCGGGGTCACCTTGGCCATGTCGAGCATCTTGTCCACCAGAGCCTGCGGCGTCGGCACCCAGACGACGTCCTTGCCGCCCTGGCCAACCTGCGGTTCGTAGGTTTTCGGCTTGTCGGTTTTCGGCTTGTCGGTTTTCGGTTTGGCGGTTTTCGAGGGGGTGGCGGGTTTCGGGGGGGTGGCGGTCGCTTGGGCGAAGGCCGGGATGCTGATCAGCCCGACGATCATCGTGAGAAAAAGCGAACGGGCAGCGACGGGTACAGGCATGAAGGCGTTCTCCAATCAGGAACCGGGTGGCGGCCGCCGGCAGGAGCCGGTTCGGTCCGCCGCGAAACTCTAACGACTTTTCACGAAAAAAAACAGCGCTTCCCTGCGAGGATGCCCGGGGCCTGCGGGTTGGGACGCGCGACGGACCCATTGACAGGGGGCGGTCCCGCCATTACTGTCGGCTGTCGTCAGGGGAACGCCATTCATGCCGCACACGCAGCCCGCCGTCGTTCAGTATGCCCTCGAGCCGCTCGCCGTCGAGCTCCGCGAGATTGCCATCCCGCCGATCGCGGAGGACGACGTTCTGCTGGAGGTGGGAGCGGTGTCGGTCTGTGGCTCCGACGTCCACCAGTCGCGGAACACGCAGTCCTGGCCGGTGCGTGTGCCGGTGGTGCTTGGCCATGAGTTCGGCGGGACGGTCGCGCAAGCCGGGAAGAGCGTCCGCGGCTTCCGCGAAGGGGACCGCGTCGTGAGCGAAACGGCGGCGCAGATCTGCGGCGACTGCCTGATGTGCCGGAGCGGACGCTACAACCTGTGCCCGACGCGGAAAGGGTTCGGCTACGGCATCGACGGGGCCATGGCGCGGTACGTCCGGGTCGCCGCGCGCTGTCTCCATCACGTGCCGGACACGCTGCCGTTCGACATCGCCTGCCTGGCCGAACCGCATGCCGTGGCCTACAACGCGATGTGCATGAACTCGACGGTCCGCCCGGGGGACGCCGTGGTGATCCTCGGGCCGGGACCGATCGGCCTGCTCTGCACGCGGATGGCGGCGCTGTCGGGTGCGAACCCGCTGGTGGTCGCGGGACGTACCGGAGACGAGGCGCGCCTCGAGGCCGCCGCCCGGCTGGGCGCCACCCTGACCGTGAATGTGGACACGACCGACCTCCCGGCCAGCGTGCGGGACCTGTCGCCGCTTGGCGCCGACGTCGTGTGCGACGCGTCCGGCGCCAGCGACTCGCTGGAGATGGCACTGCGGCTCGCCAGGCCGGCCGGCCACGTCATCAAGGTCGGATGGTCGCCTGACGTGATTGCGGTCGACGTCAACCCGCTCGTGCAGGGCAACGTGCGGCTCCAGGGCTCGTTCAGCCACAACTACGGCGTGTGGGAGCGGGTGATTCACCTCCTGAATCACGGGCTGACCATGCCGGAGACCATCATCGGGCTGCGCGCGCCGCTCGAAGGCTGGCGCGAGGCGTTCGACGCGATGCACGATCGCCGCGTGATCAAATCCGTGCTGATCCCCGCTCACGACTGACCGGGCTGCGCGGGAGTACATGGCATCCCTCGATCAGAAAGTCGTGCTCGTGACCGGCTCGACGTCCGGCATCGGGCTCGGAATTGCCGAGTACTTCGCCGCGCTCGGGGCGCGAGTGGTGATTCATGGCCGCGGGGTGGACGAGGCGCGCCGGATCGCGTCGCGCCTCCGCGAGGAGGGACGGCAGGCTGTCGAGGTCACCGGCGATCTTGCCGACGTGGACGCCTGCCGGGAAGTCGTCCGAATGACCGTCGAGCGATGCGGCGGGATCGACGTGCTGGTGAACAATGCCGCGAGCACCGCTCGCGGCTACCTGGAGGACGTGCCGGTGGAGCTCTGGGACTCCATCATGCACGTCAACCTGCGGGCTCCGTTCCTGCTGCTGCAGGGTGCGGTGAGATCGATGAAGGAGCGCGGCGGTGGATCGATCGTGAACATCGGCTCAGTGAATGCGTACATCGGCGAGCCCAAGCTCGGCCCGTACTCGGTATCGAAGGGCGGGCTGATGACGTTGACCCGCAATGCGGCATCCACCCTCAGCCGCCACCGCATCCGCGTCAATCAGATCAACGTCGGCTGGACGCTCACGGACGGTGAGCGGCGCGTGAAGGCGCTCGAAGGACACGGGGACGAGTGGCTCGGCGAAGCGGTCGCCACCCGCCCGTTCGGCCGGCTGCTCTCGCCCCACGACGTGGCGATTGCCGCCGCGTATTTTGCCTCGGACGACAGCGCGCTGGTGACCGGCACCATCATGGACATGGAGCAGTATCCCGTCGGCGCCCCTCCGAACTGGTAGGCCGCGCATAGTTGGATCAGGGCGCTGCTGTCCTGTTTTTACGGAATCGACATGGCCCCACGCATCTGTGTGTTCCCCAAGTGTTACTTCGACGATTTCACGGAGGGCCGGCGGTCCTACGAGCAGTGGATCCGTGATGCCGCGACGCTCGGCGGGGAAGGGGTCGAGCACTACGACGGCTTCTTCCGCAGCCTTGCGCCGGCAGACGTCGATCCGATCGCGCGGCTCATGGAAGAGACCGGGCAGATCACGTCGATGATCTGTTTCTCTCCGGACTTCACCCATCCGGACCCCGCGGAGCGCCGCCGTCAGGTCGAGCGCCAGAAAGCGGCCATCGATCTCACCGTGCGGCTTGGCGCACGGCACTGCCGGACGCTGAGCGGGCAGCGCCACCCGGACATGACGCGGGCGGAAGGGATTGCCCGCACGCTCGAGGGCATCAGGCAGTCGCTCGAGTACGCGGAGCGGCAGGACGTCGTGCTCTGCATGGAGAACCACTACAAGGACGGAACGTGGCATTACCCGGAGTTCGCCCAGCCGGAGGACATCTTCCTGGAGATTGTCGAGCAGATCGAGTCGGCCCATTTCGGCGTTCAGTACGATCCATCCAATGCGCTGGTCGGGGGCTACGATCCGGTCCGCTTCCTCGAGCGGGTGAAGCACAGGATCGTCACCATGCACGCCTCCGACCGTTACCTCGCGCCAGGGACGACGCTGGACGACCTGGCGGGCGGGGACGGGGCGCTGGGGTATGCCGCGGCACTGACCCACGGCGAGACAGGGAAGGGGACGAACGACTACGATGCCATATTCCGCATCCTCGTCGAAGTGGGGTTCGACGGCTGGATCTCGATCGAGGACGGGATGAACGGGCTCGACGAGATCGCGAGGTCGGTCGGGTTCCTGAAGCGGAAGCGTGCGCAGTATTTCGCCCCCGGTCGCGTCGGTGCCGGGACCGGTGAGATGCCGGGCGGCGAGCGGTTGTCGTCCTGACCGCCCGTGGGGTCTGCAGATTGCGGCGAACAGCGGGAGCGACGCTGTAGGGCGGGGTCTTCAGACCCCGCCGACCCCGGGGCCCGGACGGCGGCAACCGGACAAGGAGCGATGTGTCGAGAAACCCAACCGTGAACGCCATCCTGTGCGCGGGGGCCCTGCTGCTGAGCGCCTGCGCACGCGACAGCAATCCGCCACCCCCCGCGACCGCCGAATCCCCCGCGAATGCGCCTGCGACGGAGCGTGTGGTCGGGCCGCTCAGCGATGCCGATGCCGCTGCCCTGGCAACCATGAACGACCGGCTCAAGGATACCTCGCTCTGCACAGCCGGCTCGAGGCAACGCTGCCAAAGGTGCCGACGGAGGCGACGCCGCAGGAGATCGACAGCAACCAGCGGCGCCTGGAGAAGCTGATACGGGAGGCGCGAAAGAACGCCAAGCCCGGTGAGCTGTTCACGCCCGAGGCTCAGCCGGTGATCCGCAGATTGCTGGCCTCCGTGTTCGGCGGGCCCGATGGCAGGCAGTTGAGGGACTCGATCATGGACGAGAACCCGGTCGATGCGAAAGTTGCGGTGAACGCGCGGTATCCAGACTCCGTGCCGGTCTCCACCGTCCCGCCCCAGGTGTTGCAGACCCTGCCGAAGCTCGGCGAAGACATGGAATACCGGTTCGTCGGCAACAACCTGGTCATTCTGGACGTGCACGCGCACCTGATTGCGGACTTCATCAGCGATGCCCTGCCCAAGTAGCGGGAAATCCGTGCGCCGCCGCTCGCCCGGCTGGCTCGCCCTGGGGCTCATGCTGACGCTGCCGGCTGCCGCAGGATGCCAGGCGGCGGGCGACGCCAGGGCTTCCGAAGCGCAGCAGGCCCAGCCAGGCACCGCAGCCCCGGCTGAGACGCCGTTGCCGAACCGGGAGGGCTCCCTGAAGTTCGGCGTGCTCGGCGATTTCGGCACGGGCAGCCGCGAGCAGTACGAGCTCGGCGAGCAGATGGCCGCCCTCCACGACAGCTTCAAGTATCAGCTGGTCGTCCTCACGGGAGACAACCTGTACGGCTCGGAACGGCCACAGGACTTCGTGAAGAAGTTCGAGATGCCCTACAAGGCGCTCCTCGATCGAAACGTCAAGTTCTACGCCTCGCTGGGCAACCACGACGCGCGTGAACAGCGCTACTACCGGCTGTTCAACATGGACGGCAAGCTGTACTACACGTTCAACCCTCACGCGGACGTCCGTTTCTTCGCGCTCGAGAGCACCTATCCGACGCCCGAACAGTTCGAATGGCTCGAGGGCGAGCTCAAGGCCTCGACGAGCAACTGGAAGATCGTCTTCTTCCATCATCCGCTGTACTCGTCGGGCGACCGCCACGGGTCCGACATCCGGCTCCGCGAAGTGCTCGAGCCGCTCTTCCTGAAGCACAACGTGAGCGTGGTCCTCACCGGGCACGACCATTTCTACGAACGGCTCAAGCCGCAGAAAGGCATCCCGTACTTCGTGGTGGGCTCCGGGGGTCAGCTGCGCAAGGGCAACATCGACAGGCAGAGCGGCCTGACCGCGGCCGGTTTCGACACCGACCTGGTGTTCATGGCCGCCGAGATCGTCGGCGACGAGATGTACTTCCGGGCGATTTCCCGCCAGGGGCGTACGGTTGATTCCGGGGTGCTGACGCGGCGGAAGTAGGGCGCCGCCCTTTCATTCGACAGCCCGCTCGACCGCCAGCGCCACGCCGTTGCCGCCGCCCAGGCACAGCGCAGCAATCCCGCGCCGCACGTTGCGCCGCTTCATCGCGTAGAGCAGGGTCGTCAGCACACGGGCGCCGCTTGCGCCGATCGGATGGCCGAGCGCGACCGCACCGCCGTTGACATTGACCTTCCCGGGCTCGATGCCCAGCTCGCGCATCACGGCCACGAGCTGGACCGAGAAGGCCTCGTTGATCTCGAAGAGATCGACGTCGGCCAGGTTCCAGCCCACCTTTGCCGCCACTTTCCGGACGGCTTCGACCGGCGTCATCATGACCATCTTGGGCGCGAGGCCGCTCGTCGCCTGACCGACGATCCGCGCGAGCGGCGCAACGCCGTGCCTGGCCGCGGTCTCCGACGCCATCACGACCAGCGCGGCGGCGCCATCGTTGACGCCCGGCGCGTTCCCCGCCGTGACGGTCCCCCCTTGCTTGAACGCAGGCTGGAGCGCGGCGAGCGAGGCCTCGGAGGTGTCCTCCCTGATCGGCTCGTCGCGGTCGACGACCACCGCCGCCCCCTTCTTCCGCGGAATCGTGACAGACAGGATCTCGTCGTGGAACCAGCCCTCTCGCGTCGCGTGGGCGGCCTTGCGATGGCTGTCCGCGGCGTAGCGGTCCTGCTCGTTCCTTCCGACGTCGAACGTCTCGGCGACGACCTCACCCGACATGCCCATGTGGCAGTTGTCGAACGAGCACCACAGGCCGTCGGCGATCATCGAGTCCACGAGCGTGGCGTTGCCCATCCGCAGCCCCTCGCGCGCGCGGGGCAGCAGGTACGGCGCGTTGCTCATCGACTCCATGCCGCCGGCGACGGCCACGTCGATGTCGCCGGTGGCGATGCCCTGCGCCGCCAGCATCACTGCCTTGAGACCCGATCCGCAGACCTTGTTGATCGTCATGGCAGCGACGCGGGTGTCCAGGCCGCCGTTGAGCGCCGCCTGTCGCGCCGGGTTCTGCCCGTTGCCCGCCTGCAGGACGTTGCCCATCAGGCACTCGTCCACCAGCCCGGGGTCGATGCCGGCACGCACGACGGCTTCACGCACGACCAGGGCGCCGAGCTCGGTCGCGGTGAGCTCCTTGAGCGCGCCAAGGAACCTGCCAGTCGGCACGCGGACAGCGGAGACAATGACGGATTCGCGGATGTTCATGAGGTTGTCTCTTTATCGGGATCCGGGATCCGGGATCCGGATGAACGCTGTGGGCGGGGCATTCGAGCCCCGCCGTCGCGGCTGGGTCTGAAGACCCAGCCCTACGTGAGCCTGGCGCTCCCGGATCAGGGATCCGTCCTACCGACGTCCCTCCGATGGTCCCGCGGGAGACTCGATCCTGATGCGCGTGACGGAGTCGGCGCCCAGCAGGTGCTGCACGCGGCGCAGCACTATCTCCCGCGCACCCTTGATCTCCGTGATCCACCGCGCATCCGAGGCGCTCACGAATAAGACGCCGTCCGCGAGCCGGACGGTGGTGGCGCGCGCCAGGGCGGCGCCCACCGCAATCTGCCAGGCGAAACGCGTCCGCCCCTCGGAAGGCGGCTGGCGACGGATGATCTCGCCGAGGACCGAGGGTGTCAGCTGCTGGATCGGGAGCATGGAAGCGAGTCGAGTGTAGGCACGGAACGGACGCGGCTGCAACCGGCCCGCCTGCAGGCGGCGGAGGCGTGCGGACATCCGGGCTAGAATTGCGGGAGTTCCACCGCCTACGACATCACCACCCCGTGGCCGCAGACGCTCACCGCACGTATCTCCCGCTCGAACCCAACAAGATCGAGATCCGGTCGGCCTGCGCTTCGCGCGGGCTGATGCGTCCACGTCGTCGGCCGGGCCTGAAAGGCCTGGCCCCACAGCGCGGGGAACGTCCTGTACATTACGCGGACGATGCAGGACGGGCTCTCTTCCGCCCTCGTTGGCTTCGGCGGACCGCCGTAGCTGGGGCGGAGGCTGGTCCGACCGCGCCATGGTGCGCGGAGGATTCAGGAGGCCCGTCCCTGAGGCCCGGCCGCAAAGCGTTCACCCGCAGGACCCGGGTGCAGATCACCGGTGAAGCTTCCGGATCACCATGGGCGCGCTGATCCTCGCGTCTGCCTCGCCGCGGCGGGCGGAGCTGCTCGCCAGCGCCGGGTATGCGTTTTCGATTCAGCCGGTGGATGTCGACGAAACACCGCACACGTCGGAAGTCGCGGGCGACTACGTGATCCGGGTGGCGCGGGACAAGGCGCGGTCGGTCCCCATCCCCCCGGATGGCGCCGGGACGATCGTGCTCGCGGCCGACACCGCCGTCGTGACCGGCAGCCGGATCATGGGAAAACCGCGGAGCGAGGAGGACGCAGAGAGTATGCTTGCGACGCTGGCGGGAGCCGTCCACCAGGTGCTCACCGGCGTGGTCGTGCGGTCCGCCACCCGGGAGCGTTGCGAGGTCGTGGCCACGCGCGTGCATTTTCTGCCGCTGACAGCCGCCGAGATCGCTTGGTACATCTCGACCGGCGAGCCCGGCGGTAAAGCCGGGGGATACGCGATCCAAGGCCGCGCGGCGCGCTTCATCGACCGGATCGACGGCTCCTGGTCGAACGTCGTGGGGCTGCCGCTGGCGACCGTCAGCCGGATGCTCCGCGAGGTCGGGCACGTCGATTGACCCGCCCGGGAGGGCGGAGTATTCTGAGGTGGGCTGAACGCCCGTAAACCCATATGAACGCGAAACCTATCAAGATCGCCGCCACAGCGCTCGTCCTGCTGCTGGCATTCAGCGGCCTGCTGTACTCCACCCTGCGCGATGGCACCGAGTACTACAAGCACGTCGACGAGGTGATGGTCGATCCGGCGGCGTGGCAAGGCAAGCGCCTGCAGCTGCACGGATACATCGTGGACGGATCGATCCTGCAGAAACCGGATACGCTGCAGTACCGCTTCCAGGTCCAGAGCAACGG
This sequence comes from uncultured Acidobacteriota bacterium, assembly GCA_963787175.1. Lineage (GTDB taxonomy): Bacteria > Acidobacteriota > Vicinamibacteria > Vicinamibacterales > 2-12-FULL-66-21 > CAVSUB01. The sequence continues at coordinate 551,906 of CAWBCA010000020.1, read as the reverse complement.
CAAAATCGTGCACGCCGAGTACACCGGGATCGTGCCGGACGGCTTCAAGAGCGGATCGGAAGTCGTGCTCAAGGGCCGGCTGAACCAGCAGCACGGTTTCACCGTGGAGCCGGGGGGCGTGATGGCCAAGTGTCCGTCGAAGTACGTCGCCGAGGCACCGGTGCCCGGCCTCAAGAGCTGACAGCCATGCCGAACCTGGGTTCGTTCCTGCTCCTCGCCAGCTTCGTCGTGGCGGCCTACGCGTTCGCGGCCTCGGCCGCCGGCGCGCGACGACGCTCGCGCCGCCTCGTGGAGAGCGGGATTGGCGCGTTCTACCTCGTCGCCGCCCTGATGACCGCCGCCTCCGCGGTTCTGATCCATGCCTTCGTCACCAACAACTACACCATCAAGTACGTCCAGCGGTATTCGGACGCCGCGCTGCCGCTGGCCTACAAGATCGCGGCGTACTGGGGCGGGCTGGACGGCTCGATCATGTTCTGGGTGTTCCTGCTCTCGGTCTTCGGCTCCGCGGCGGTGTACATGAACCGTGAGCGGCACCGCGAGCTGATCCCGTGGGTGGTCGCGACCATCGCCGTCACGCAGATGTTCTTCATCTTCCTGATGGTCGTCCACAACAACCCGTTCTCGACCTACCTGACCAGCGCTCCGCCGGACGGGAAGGGGCTGACGCCGCTTCTCCAGAACTTCTACATGGCGATCCACCCGCCATCGCTCTACGTCGGGCTGGTGGCGATGACGATCCCGTATGCCTTCGGGATGGCCGCGCTCGTCACCGGCCACCTGGACGACGCGTGGCTCCGCGCCGTCCGCCGCTGGACGATGATCGGCTGGCTGTTCCTGTCGCTCGGCCTGACGCTCGGCATGCTGTGGGCGTACGAGGAGCTCGGGTGGGGCGGCTTCTGGGGATGGGATCCGGTCGAGAACGCCGCCCTGTTGCCGTGGTTCACCGCGACCGCCTTCCTGCACTCGGTGATGGTGCAGGAGCGGCGGGGGATGCTGCGCGTCTGGAACGTGACGCTGGTCATCCTCACGTTTTTCCTGACGATCTTCGGGACGTTCATGACGCGGTCGGGCATCGTGCAGTCGGTGCACGCGTTCGGCGAGGACCGGGAGCTCGCGATGATGTTCACCATCTTCATGGTGGCCATCCTCGCCGTGAGCTTCGGGCTGGTGATCTTCCGCCTGCCGCTCCTGCGGTCGCGCCACGAGCTCGACTCGTGGGTGTCGCGCGAGGCGGCCTTCCTCGCCAACAACTGGATCCTGCTGTTCTCCGCCTTCTTCGTCCTGTTCGCGACGATGTTCCCGACGATCAGCGAGGCCATCAACGGCGAGCGGCTGACGGTCGGTCCACCGTTCTTCAACAAGTGGATGCTGCCGATCGGGCTGATCCTCCTGCTGCTGACCGGGGTGGGCCCGCTGCTCGCCTGGCGCAAGTCGTCGGTCTCGAACATGGTGCACCAGTTCCTCTGGCCGGCCACCGGGGCACTGGCAACCGGGGCGGCGCTGGCGGCCCTCGGCGTGCGGGTCTGGTCCAGCGGCATCTGCTTCGCGTTCTGCGCCTTCGTGACCGTCACGATCGGGCAGGAGTTCGTCCGCGGCGCGTACGTGCGGAAGGGTGCCACGGGCAGCGACATCCTGACGGCGATGATCGGCCTCGTGGCGCGCTCGCAGCGCCGCTACGGCGGCTACATCGTTCATGTCGGCATCGTGCTCGTCTTCCTCGGGTTCGCCGGGCAGGGCTTTCACAAGGAGGAGCAGGCGCTCCTCAAGCCGGGACAGCAGATCACGGTCGGCGACTTCTCCGTGCGCCACGATTCGCTGCGGGTCACCAGCGACAGCCAGAAGCAGATGGTGACCGGCCACGTCACGGTGAGCGAGCGCGGCGAGGTGATCGGCGAGCTCCGGCCGGCGCGGTGGTTCTTCAACAAGCACGAAGACGAGCCGACGACCGAGGTGGCGATCCGCCGGGCGCCGGCCGAAGACCTCTACGTCGTGCTGGCCGGCTACGACGCGTCGACCCAGGCGGCGACCTACGCGGTCACCATCAATCCCCTGGTCAACTGGATCTGGGTGGGCTTCGGTGTGATCGCGCTCGGCACCGGCCTCGCGCTGCTGCCGGAAACGGCGTTCGCCTTCGCCGCGTCCAAGGTCCCGGCCGCTGCCGCGACAACCGCGGTGCTGCTGCTCGCGGTGCTGTTTCCTGCGACCCCGCTGCGGGCGCAGAGCAGTCAGACGGTTCAGCCCGTTCCGAGAAGCGCGCTCGAACGCCAGCTCGAAGGGGAGATTCAGTGCACGTGCGGATGCCGACGGGCGCTGAACAACTGCGGGATGCCCAACTGCGGAGGGCATGAGAATCAGACGGCACGGCTCCGTCAGCTCCTGAGCGAAGGCAAGGATCACGACACCATCATCGCCACGTTCATCCAGGAGTTCGGCGGGCAGGACATCCTCTCGTCGCCGGTCGACAGGGGTTTCAATCGCCTGGCCTGGCTGTTTCCCTACCTGCTGGGTGGCTCCGGCGCCCTGATGATCGCCTTTGCGGCGGTCAAGTGGTCGCGCCTGCCGGACCGCCCGGCGGCCGCCGGCACCGGCGCAGGGCCTGACGAGGATCCCGCGCTGCAGTCGAAACTGGACGATGAGCTCCGCGACCTCGATTAAGCGCGGGCGTGGCATCGCGTTGCCGGTCGAACCATCCTCCAACAGCCCGGACGCACCGCCGACCGGCGGCGTCGAGGATGCCGGCTTCCGCCCCTGGCACTTCTTCGTTCTCGCCTCCCTGATTGCGGCGACGGCTGCCGTGATCCTGTCGCGCCGGGCAACGCCCGAACATCTCGTGTTCATCAGCATGGCGATCGGGGCCGCGGGTGCCGCGGCGGCAGCGCTCCATCGGGCGCTGGCGCCCCTCGCGGCGCCGGACGCCGAGGCGTTCCGTGAGCCTCTCTCGGACCGCGCTCGATCGGCCCTCGCGCGCGAGAAGGCGCTGGCCCTGCGGTCGTTGAAGGAGCTCGAGTTCGACCAGGCGATGGGCAAGCTGTCGGCCCGCGACTTCGAGGAGATGAGCGGGCGCCTGCGCGCCCGCGCGCTCTCGCTGATGCGGCAACTCGACGAGGGAGGGTCAGGGTATCGCGCCGTGATCGAGCGCGAATTGCAGGCGAGGATGGCGGGGCGCACGGCGGCGGCTGTGCTCGCCGCTGCGGCTGCAGACGACGCACCACCCGTGGATACCGGCGTCCAGCCGGACGAGAATGCCGGCGCCTGCGCCGGATGCGGCACCGTCAACGACCAGGATGCAGCGTTCTGCAAGCGCTGCGGGCGGCGGATAGCGGGCTCCTTGCCTAGTTCGGCGTGATGGACCTTGTGACCTGGTCGTCGAGCCGGAATCCCCAAAGAGTCGCGCAGGGACTACAATCACCCGCGTGGCGACCATTCGTTCGTGGGCTGCTCCGATAGAACCAGCCGTAAAGGTGTCGGCGTTGCTCGTGGCTCTCTTCACCGTTGGCGTCGGCGTGCTGGGCCTCGTTTCACCGGATAGCGTGACCGCGGCTCGACGTCAGTACTTTGCCACGCCGGCCGGACTCTACACGGCAGGCGCGGTCCGTCTCGCGATGGGGCTCGTGGTGATCCGGTGTGCCACGGCCTCTCGTGCGCCAACGACTCTGCGTGTGTTAGGTGCCCTCATGTGCATGCAAGGGCTCTCGGCCACGCTCCTCGGGCCTGAGCACGCGCGCACGGTACTCGAATGGGAGGCCATGCGTCCGGCCCTGCTGCGGGCCGGGGCCATGGTGGCCCTCGTAAGTGGCGTCTTCATGGTGTTTGCGATGATGGGTCGCTGTCCTGCAGAACCAGATACATCGATTCCCTGACGACCACCTTGGGCTTATGCATTCCGATTTCAAAGTAGCCCACTACCGGGCGGCGGGACGCGGGATCGCCGGGAAGGCTGCGGGCTTAGCGGTGCCCGTCGTCTGCGCAGCGGCCCTCCTGCTGGCGTATGCACCCGCTGCGCGCGCACAGCCCGGCATGCCCGACCTGCGTCAGATGTCGGGCGTGCCGCTTCCTGTCAGCGACGTGCCCGTCGGAACGGTCACCGTGCGGGTGATTCGCGGCTCGCTCGCCAACGTCGTGCGCGATCAGGATGTGGAGCTGGCGGTCGGCGGTGCCGTGCGCACGGCGAAGACCAGCGAGGCCGGGCGGGCGGAGTTCAGCGGCCTCGCGACCGGCACGCGTGTCAGGGCGTCAACCGTCGTCGACGGCGAGCGGCTTCAGTCGCAGGAGTTCGACGTGCCGGCTACCGGCGGCGTCCGGGTGATGCTGGTCGCCGCTGCCGCGGGGCCGGCCGGCGCGGTTCCGGGAGCGGCGCCGCCCGCGGGCGCTTCCGCGCAGCCTGGAGCGGTCGTCCTTGGAAGCCAGTCGCGTTTCGTATTCGAGATGGGCGACGAGGCGCTGACCGGCTTCTACATCCTGCAGATCGTGAACGCCTCGTCCGCGCCGATTCGAGCCGGCGAGCGTGTTCACGCTCGAGTTGCCGGAGGGCGCCCAGGGCGCCTCCATCATGCAGGGCTCGTCGCCGCAGGGGAGCGTTGCCGGCCGCAAGGTCGTCGTCTCCGGCCCCTTCGCGCCGGGCCCGACGCAGGTGCAGGTGGCATTCACGCTGCCGTACTCCGGCGGCGATCTGACCGATCGCCCAGCCGCTCCCCGTTGCCCTGGCGCAGTTCACGCTGGTCGTGGAGAAAGTGGGCGGCTTGCAGCTCGAGTCGTCTCAGGTTTCGCAGCGCCGCGAGATCCAGGCCGAGGCAGACACCTACATTCTGGGACAGGGTCCCGGCCTCGACGCCGGCGCGTCGTTCGGCCTGCGCCTCTCGGGCCTGCCGCACGCACCGCTCTGGCCGCGCAATCTGGCGCTCGCGCTCGCCGCCCTGATCCTGGCGGCGGGAGCCTGGGCGAGCGTGCGCCCCGGGCGCGTGGCCGCGGCGGACGACGCACGCCGCCGGAAGCTGAGCGCGAAGCGGGATCGGCTGTTCGCGGAGCTTGCAGGCGTGGAAGAGCAGCACCGGTCGGGCGTCCTCGATGGCGGCCGGTATGCCGTTCGCAGGACCGAGCTCGTGCGCGACCTCGAGCGCATCTATGCCGAGCTCGACGAGGAAGCGGCCGCCTGACCGGACAGCACCCTCCCGCATGGATTTCACGTCGCTGACGTTCGCCGACGTCTCCCGTCATTTCGGCCGGCGGCGAGCCCTGCACCACGTGTCGTTCCGTTGCGATGCTGGGGAGATTCTGGCGCTGCTCGGCCCCAACGGCGCGGGGAAATCGACGCTCCTGTCGATTACCGCGACCCTCCTCGGGCCCTCGTCGGGCGAGGTCCACTACGGAGCTCACCGCGCGTCGCAGGCTCCCGGCCCGCTCCGCGCCTGCATCGGGCTCCTCGGCCACGACCTCTACCTCTACCCGGAGCTCTCGGCGGCGGAGAACCTGCGCTTCTTCGGACGCATGTATGGGTTGCCGGACGTCGAGCGGCGCATCGCGCAGGCGCTCGAGCGCGCCGGATTGACGTCCCGGGGCGACGAGCCGATTTCAGGCTTCTCGCGCGGCATGCGCCAGCGGCTGGCCCTGGAGCGGACGCTCCTGCACCAGCCGCGGCTGGTGCTTCTCGACGAGCCCTTCACCGGCCTGGACGACGACGCGACGACCGCGCTGGCTGCCCGGTTGGCCGACCTCCGCGCGCGCGGGGCCATCGTTCTCGTGACGACCCACGATCTGGAGACGATCGAGGCGATCACCGACCGCGCCGTGATGCTGCGCAGCGGCCGCCTGGTGAGCATCGCGCCGGGCGCCGGATCGCTCAGGGCGCGCTATCGGCAGCTGTGCGCGGCCGAGAGGCCGGGGCGCGAATGACGCGATTCCTGCAGGCCGCGTGGCTGGTGACGCGCAAGGACATGCAGATCGAGGCGCGCAGCCGCGAGATCCTCTACACGACGCTGTTCTTCGCCGTATCGTCGGTGCTGGTGTTCGCGTTCGGGTTCGTGGAGCAGGGCCGCGCGATCGAGGGAGCGGCCTCCGGCATCCTGTGGATTGCCATTGCATTCTCCGGGACGCTGGCGCTGGGCCGCACGTTCGAGCGGGAGCGCCAGAGCGAAACCGTCCGCGCGCTGCTGATGACGCCGGTCGATCGGTCGGCGATCTACGTGGGCAAGCTGGCGGGGGTGGTGTTGCTGCTGGGAGCGGTGGAGCTCATCATCGTGCCGCTGACGGCGCTGATGTTCCAGGCGCGCCTGTTCGCGCATCCCGTGCTGCTGATCGGCCTGCTGGGCACCGGGACGCTCGGCTTCGCCGCCGTCGGGACGCTCTTTGCGGCGATGCTGGGCCGTAGCCGGAGCCGCGACGTCCTGCTCCCGGTGCTGTTGTATCCAATCACGATTCCGGTCATCATCGCCGGCGTCCGTGGCACCGCCGCGCTGCTGCAGGCGGAGGCGGACCTCCCGATGGCGCGGGCATGGCTGTCGATGCTGGTCTTCTTCGACCTGGTGTTCCTGACGCTCGCGCTGTGGACCTTCGAGCCGGTGATGACCGAGTGAGTTTCGGGCGTCATTGGCAGCCGGGATCCGGGATCCGGGATCTGGGTTCCGGGTTCCGGGTTCCGGGCTCCGGCCGACGCTTCGCATCGTGAACCCGATGAACCCATGAACGTCATGAACCGCGGCTTCGCCCCCCTCGCCCTGCTGGCCATCGCCATGTTCGCGTACGCGCCGGTGCTGATCCTCCAGGCGCCCTATGAGTCGACGATGGGGCTGGTGCAGAAGATTTTCTACTTCCACGTGCCGGCGTGGATGGTGATGTTCACCTCCGCGGTGGTGTGCGGGATTGCCAGCCTCACTTACATGGTCCGCGGCAGGCCCGCGGCGGACAGGCTGGCGGTGTCGGCGGCGGAGCTGACTGTCGTGTTCGGGCTGATTGGGCTGATTACCGGACCGCTGTGGGGCCGGAAGGCCTGGGGCGTGTGGTGGCAGTGGGATGCGCGGCTGACGTCCGCGCTCGTGCTGGAGCTGATTTTCGTGGTGTACCTCCTGCTGCGCCGGTACGGGGGGCCAGGCTCGGAGAAGCTCGCGGCCGCCGTGGCCCTGTTCGGGATGGCGAACGTGCCGTTCGTATACTGGTCGGTGAACGTCTGGCGCACGGTGCACCCGAAGACCACCGTCATCATGACGCTCCAGCCGGGGATGCGCGGGCCGTTCTGGTGGTGTGTCGCTGCGTTCACGCTGCTCTACGTGCTCCTGCTGGCGTCCCGCGCGCGGGTCCAGGCGCGCCGCGCGGAGCTCGAGGGGTTGTTTCTGGCGCTCGAGGACAATCAATGAGACGGACCACTGCGGCGGGCGGAAGGGCCGTGCTGCTGCGCAGCCGGCGTGGGTTGGCGCGGCTGCTGTTCGCGCTCGTTCTGGCGATCGTGCCGGCGGCGTCGACCGCCTCCGCACAGCCGCCCGCCACGACTGCCGCTCAGGATGGTTTCCTGCCGGTCGACGAGTCGAAGCCGCAGGAGCACCTGCCGGCGGCGCCGCTCGTGATGGCGGTGTACGCACTCGCGTGGATGGTCATCTTCGGATACATCTGGTCGTTGTGGTCGCGACTGTCCAGGGTCGAGCGCGAGATCGTGGAGGTCAGCCGGCGCATCGACGCTGCGGGCCGGCGCTGATGGGCGGGATCACGTCGGCGCACTTCATCTTCATTCCTGCCGTCCTCCTCATCGGCATCGTCATCGGCTGGGTGCTCGGGTCGCGGGCCGCGCGGGACGCGTTCGCCGCCGAACTGCGGAGGCGGGAGGAACGGCAGCGTCGCGGCAGCGAGCGACGCTGAGCCGCCGTGGCGCCTGTCGCCTGCATCCTGACATCGTGATGGTGCGGCTGAGGCCGGCCGCGAGGGCCGGACCGCCGGTCGACTTGCCCGCGAGCGCCGAGCGCCGAGCCCCGAGCGCCGAGTCCCGAGCCCCGACCGCCGAGTCCCGAGCGCCGAGCGCCGGCCTAGCGTCCCATTGCCAGCCGGTTGGCCAGGCTCGCGGGAAGTCCGGCGTCCATGATGCGGCGCTGCGCGGCATCGACGTCGTACGGCACGCGGCGCAGCTCGAGGGTGAAGATGCGGGGCCAGTAGAGCGCGAACGCGGCGCGCGCGTCGCCGTCCCTCGGCTGTCCGACGGAGCCCGGATTCACGACATAGCGCAGGCCGCTCTCGAGCGCGAGGCTCACGGGCGCATCCCCTTCCGGCACGAACCCGTCGAAGTTGTAGCCATCGGTCTTGAACACGACAGGCAGGTGGGTGTGGCCGAACAGGCAGAGCTGGCGCTGGCTGGCGGCCATCGCGCGCTGCGCGTCCTCGGAGTCGAAGATGTAATGGTCCTCGTCGAACGGCGCGCCGTGGCAGATTTCGACGCGGTCGTCGATCATCACGGGCCCTTCGGGCAGCGCGCGCAGATACGCGCGGTTGTCGTCGGTGAGCATCTCACCGGTCCACAGGGCGGCGTACTTCGCAATCTGGTTGAAGTTGCTCGCATCGTCTATCCCGCAGGCGGCCTTGTCGTGATTGCCGCGGATCACGGCTGCCGGGCTCAGTTCCCGGACCCTGTCGATCACGCCGTTGGGTTCGCCGCCGTAGCCGACGAGGTCGCCGAGCACCAGCAGGCGATCCCACTGGCCTTCGACCGACGACAGCACGGCGTCCAGGGCGTCGAGGTTCGAGTGAATGTCGGACAGGACGAGATAGGCGGGCATGTTCGAGTTCAGAGGGTCCGCCGCTCCATCTGCGTGATTCCGTCGATGATGCGCTCGACGACCGCTTCCGCATGCATGCCGCTCGCATCCACCCGGAGGTGCGCCTGCCCGTAAGCGAGCTGCCGCATTGCGAAGAGCCGTTCCATCTGCGCCTTGTCGGCGGCGAGCGGACGCCGTCCGTCGACAGGGAGCCGGGCGAGCACTTCCTTGAACGGCACGTCCAGCCAGACGGACAGTCCGTCGCGCATCATCGCCGCGCGGCTCTCCGGATCCACGAACGTCCCGCCGCCGGTGGCAACGACGATGTGGCGCAGCGGCAGGAGCAGCTGCAGGATCTCCCGCTCGAGCGCCCGGAAGTACGGCTCACCCTGCCGGGCGAATATCTCGGCGACGGTTCGTCGATCGCGCGCTTCGATCAGCTCGTCGATGTCCTCGGCGTGCCAGCCGAGGCGGCTCGCGAGGGCACGGGCGACGGTTGTCTTGCCCGCGGCCATGAAGCCGACGAGGAAGATCTTATCGACCGCCACCGCTCGTGAGCCGGTGGAGCGTCTCGAAGAACCCCGGATACGACACGTCGACTGCCGAGGCGCCCGTGATGGTCGTCGGCCCCGAGGCCCGTGTGGCGGCAACTGCAAAAGCCATGGCCAGGCGGTGGTCGTCGCAGGCGTCGACGGTCGCACCACGCAGGGGGCGCGAGCGCAGGTGGAAGCCGTCTGGAAACTCGTCGACATCGGAACCCATCGCCCGGAGCCCTCGCGCCAGCGCCGAGATGCGGTCGCTTTCCTTGAGGCGAAGCTCCGCGGCGCCGCGCACGAGCAGTTCTGTCCCGTCCGGCATCATCGCGGCGAGGGCGGCCAGCGCTGGAATCTCGTCGATGATGCCGGCGACGTCGTCCGGCTCGACCGCGAAGCTGCGCGGCGCGTCGAACGCGACCTGGAGGCGGCCCATGGGTTCGCCCTCCCCGGCGTTCTCGATCTGCCAGGTGACGGCCGCGCCCGCGCGCCGGATGACGTCCAGGATGTCGGTACGGGAAGGGTTCAGCCCGACGTCCTCGATCTCGAGAGAGGCGCCCGGCGTGCCCGCGGCGAGCGCCAGCCAGAACGTCGCGCTCGAGATATCGCCCGGGACGCGCAGGGCGCGCGCGTGCAGATGCTGTCCGCCGTTGAGGGCCACCGTCAGGCCATCGACGTCCACACGGGCGCCGAAGGCGGCAAGCGCGCGTTCCGTGTGGTCGCGCGTCGCGGCGGGCTCCGTCACCGTCGTACGGCCCTCCGCCTGCAGGCCCGCCAGGATCACGGCGCTCTTGACCTGCGCGCTGGGAACAGCCGGTGTGTAGTCGATTGGCCTCAGGTCGGCGCCGTTTATCGTGAGCGGAGGCCGCCCGCCGGTGGACTCGATGCGCGCGCCCATGCGGGTGAGCGGCTCGATGACCCGTTGCATCGGACGCCTTGACAGGGAGGTGTCGCCGCCGATGGTCGTCTGCATCCGGTGCGCGGCGAGGATGCCCGACATCAGGCGCATGGTCGTGCCGGAGTTGGCGGCGTCGATTGGTGCCGCCGCCGGCTGGAGACCGCGGAGTCCGGCGCCCTCGATCTCGAAGGTCCCGGCGCCGGTCTGGCGGGCGCGGGCTCCGAGCGCGCGGAGGCAGCCGATCGTGGCGGCGCAGTCGGCGCCGGGGGAGTAGCCGGTGATCGTGGACAGGCCGTCGGCCAGCGCGGCCAGCATGGCGTACCGGTGCGAGATGGATTTGTCCCCCGGCACCCGCGTCCGGCCCGAGACGCCGTGCGCCGGGGGCACCACGGCCGCATCGGTGGTTGAAGCCATGGTTGGCACTATAGCATTCGCAATTTTCATCTGATCCGGTTTACTATGGGACCGGATTCGCGTGCGCCTTCTGCCCGCCACTTTCAACCCCGGCTGCGCATCCTGCCGCCGCTCCCCCAGCGGCGCCACGCCTGCATGCTGATACGCGGCGGCACGGTCCGGGTTCAGATCCACAGCAACTTCGACATGCTGGACTTCGTCCAGGTGGTCAGCGACCACGTCGCCCAGATCGCCGGGTTGGACGAGGACAGCGTCCACTGGATCAGCGTAGCCGTCCGGGAGTCGGTGATCAACGCCATCAAGCACGGCAACCGGGAGCATCCCGACAAGCTGGTCACGGTGGAGTTCACCTTCGCCCCGGTGGACGACCCGGGTGAGCTGATCGTCCGGGTGCTCGACGAGGGAGAGGGCTTCGACCCGGACGAGATCGGCGACCCGCTGGCGCCGGAGAACCTCCTCAAGGCGAGCGGGCGCGGCATCTTCTTCATGCGCAGCTTCATGGACGACGTGACGCTGCGGCGTGCGGCCGACGGCGGGATGGAAGTCCGGATGGTCAAGAGGCTGGCGGACACGGGTGCCTGAGCCCCTCCCCCCGGTCTTCCTAGCCACTGCAATCGAGGCCGTCATGCACGCGGGAGGCGTGCAGATGGCCAACATCGGTGCGCTGGACCTTCGGGTCGACAAGAAGGGCGCGATCGATCTCGTCACCAATGTGGACGTGGCGATCGAGCGCTACTTCCGCTCGCTGATCGCGGATCGATTCCCGGAGCACGCCGTCCTCGGAGAGGAGATCGAGCAGGCCGGCCAATGGGATCGGGTGCCGGAGTACTGCTGGGTCTTCGACCCGATCGACGGCACGACGAACTACGCGCACGGGCTGCCGATCTTCTGCTGCTCGGTGGCGCTCGAGGTGAACGGGGCTCCGGTGGTCGCGGCGGTGTTCGACCCCAACCGTCAGGAGCTCTTCACGGCCGAGCGCGGGCACGGCGCGTGGCTGAACGGCCGGCCGTTGCGGGTGTCGTCCGCGGAGGTCGTGATCGATTCGCTGCTGGTCACCGGCTTTCATTACGACGTGCAGCGCGATCCCGGGGAGCTGATCGGCCTCTTCACGAAGTTCATCACCACCTCCCGCGCGGTGCGGCGACTGGGCTCGGCGGCGCTCGATCTTTGTTACGTCGCGGCCGGCCGGTTCGAGGGGTTCTGGGAACAGAAGCTCCACCCGTGGGATGTTGCCGGCGGATCGCTCCTGGTGCAGGAAGCCGGCGGCCTGGTCACGGCGATGGACGGGTCGCCTTACTCTTCACGCGGCGGCAGCGTGCTGGCGACGAACGGGCGCATCCACGGCGAGATGCTCGCCACCATCCGCACCTTCGCTGACGAGTGGAGCAGGACCGCTCGCTCCTGACGAGCAGTGTCACCTGGCCCCGGCGCCAGTGACATCTCGACAAGACAGTTTCCCACCGTCGGCCCTTACTCAGCGTTGTTTCGTTGGCCGGTTCCCCGATATCGATGGCACCGTTCGTGCTCGACCAGCGATCGCCGGCCCCTGCACGAGCGTGGCGCGCGGCTCACGGAGAATGCTCATGATGAAACGTCAATGGCTCCACGGAATTATTGCGAGCGCCGCTCTGCTCATGCTGACCGCCGCCTCAGCAGGTGCGCAGGTCTACCAGGTGAGCTCCGGCGACTCGCGGCATGCGGTCGGCTTCACGTTAGGCGGATTCTTCCTGCGGGGTGAAGAGTCGCGGCCTGTCGACGACGTGCTGTTCCAGGATCTGTTCTCCGCCGAGTTTCCGCAGTATCTGTTCGAAGTCAACGACTTCAACAATGTCACCTTCGGCGGCGAGTATCTGTTCGGGGTGACCAATCACCTCGAGGCTGGCGCTGGCGCCGGCTTCTATCAGGACACCGTCCACAGCGTGTCCGCCGACCTGACCTATCCAAACGGGGACGAGATCGAACAGACCTTGAAGCTGCGGATTGTGCCGCTGACCGCCACGATCCGCTTCCTGCCGCTCGGCCGCGACGCGCCGGTGCAACCGTACGTGGGCGGGGGAGTCGGCTTCTTCAACTGGGAGTACTCGGAGGTCGGCGACTTCGTGGAATCCGACTTCGTCGAGATTCGCAGCGGCGCGTTCCGCAGCAGCGGCACGGCCGTCGGCCCGGTCATCTTCGCCGGACTGAGGTTTCCGCTGGGAGACGCGATGACCGCGGGGGGCGAAGTGCGCTGGCAGCGCGCCGAGGGGGACACCGGCGGGATCGACGAAGGGTTCCTGGGCGACCGGATCGATCTCGGTGGGACCACCGCAAACTTCACCATCCACTTCAGGTTCTGACTTCGGACGGAATCAAGGGTTCATGGGGTTCATGGGTCATGAACTTCATGAACCACTTCTCCTGACTCGATAAAGCCCCACTCCTCCCCCCTCCGCCACCCGTTCGAACCCGCGATAGAACTGCGGATCGGTCCGCGCGCGCTGCGCGAGCGCGTCGCCGCCTTCCGCCTGCTCCTCGACGACCAGCCAGTCGGCGAACCCGTGCGGCCCCTGCTGCAGCCCGAAGATCCAGAGGTCGCCGTTCCCCTCGTGCAGGAAGCTCCTGACGCCGAAGCCGTGCGCCGACAGATCGTGCATGTAGTGGGCGAGCGACCCCATGCTCATCATGATCACGCCGCCATCGTAATGTGTGACCAGGTAGCTCGTGACGGCGGTGCGGCCGGCGCGGTTCGCGTTGTCCCGCTGCGCCTCGAGCACCATCGGCGCGCGGCTGTCCAGAGGGGACTGGTGCAGCAGGACCGAGAGCACCAGCAGGGCCGCCGCCGGCCCCCTCACCTGCCGCGCCAGCAGGGCAATCCCCGCGCCGCACAGCGCGGACGCCGCAAACACCAGCGGCAGACTGTAGCGGATGCGCAGCGGGTGGCCGTTGACGTAGGCGTACCACGGCAGCGCTGCGGCTGCCGTGAGCGCCAGCACGGTCGCCAGGGAGGCGGTCCGCGCCGATCGCACGAACGCCAGCACCACGAGCGCCGCAGACGCATACGCCGGCCACACGAGCATCCATCCGGACAGGTCATAGGTGCCCTTCCGGATCTGATCCAGCGCCAGCCAGGCCTGCCCCTGCGCCTCGTTCTCGGCAACGAAGAAGCCGCTGGTGAGGAACCAGTGGCCGGTGGTCCATCGGCTGTTGGCGACGAACAGCAGCACGGCGGCGGCGGGGTAGATGGCGAGCCGTGCGCACGCGACAGCTGCCCGTCGCGCCGGAACACCGCGACGTAGAAGGGACAGACCGGCGAGACCGATCAGGGCGGCCGCCACCGGCCACGCCTCGTACCGCGTCATGCACGCGGCCGCGAGCGCCGGTCCCGCCGCCCGCGGCCACCCGGGGGCGCCCGCATCCACCCATTCCGCCGCCAGCATCACCGCCACCATCGTCGTGGCGAAGAGCAGCGGTTCGGTCATCGGCGTGCTCTGGAGATACAGGAGGTTCGGATTCGCCAGCAGCAGCGCGGCGCCCGTCAGGGCACCGGCTGCCGAGCCCGTCGTGCGCAGGAGCAGCCGGGCCAGCGCCCACGCCGCCGCCGCCATGCTGAGCACCGAGAGCGCGATCGCCGACGCGCCGGTCCGATAGAAGCTGTCGATCTGCACCGGCAGCAGATTGAGCAGGTGGGGCAGCGGGAGCCACACGGCGCCGATCTGCTGCCACCCCGGAACCAGGCTGTCGAAGACCCGTCGCGAGACGACGAGGTGTGCGCGCGCGTCGTAGTGGCTGAGGGCGAGGCCGACGTGGGAGTAGTAGAGGGCCGCCGCGCTTCCGCCGAGGAACACGAGCGCAGCTATGGCCGGTGCGGGCGTCAGGCGTCTCGTGACCAGGACTCTTCTAGTCTACACTCTGGATGATGAAGCGTCTCCTGGACTGGGTTCAGGGCTTCGCGCTCGCGCTCGGCGGTCCCGGCCTGTTCCTGATCGCGTTTCTCGACTCGTCCATCCTGTCGTTCCCCGAAGTCAACGACCTGCTGATCATCTACCTGACGGTGCAGCATCCGCACCGGATGGTGTACTACGCGCTGCTCTCGACGCTCGGATCGATCGCCGGATGCCTCACGCTCTTCCTGATAGCGCGCAAGGGAGGCGAGACGTTCCTCCGCAAGCGGATGCACGGGCGGCACCTCGATCGGGCTACCCGGGTCGTCCGCAAGTACGGCGTCCTCAGCGTGCTCGTCCCGTCGCTGCTGCCGCCGCCGGCCCCGTTCAAGATTTTCGTCTTCGCCGCGGGGGTGGCCCGTATCCGCACGCTCGACTTCGTGGTCGCGGTTGGCATCGGGCGGGGGATCCGCTACTTCGGCCAGGGCCTGCTCGCGCTGTGGTACGGAGAGCAAGCCGCCGCTTTCCTGCGCGAGAACGCGGCGCGAGTGGCCCTGGTGATGGCCCTGGTGGTGCTCGTGCTGGGCGTCGGCTGGGTCGTCTGGCAGCGCCGTCAGGCGGCGGCGCGCGCCCGCGCCGCCGGCGACCCCGCCACGCGTTGACTGGATCCACGGAAGTCACATATAATCAAACGTTTGTGGTCACACCTGAAGCAATGACTCCGGAGATCTCCGTCGTCATCCCCGTGCGCAACGAGGCACCGAACGTGCCGCAGATGTACGACGAGATGACGGCGATCCTCGAGGGCTTCGGCCGCCGCTACGAGATCATCGTCGTGGACGACGGCAGTACGGATGAGACGTTCGAGCTGCTGGCCGGGCTGCAGGCCCGGGATGCCAGGCTGCGCATCATCCGGTTCCGCCGCAACTTCGGCCAGACCGCCGGCTTTTCCGCCGGCTTCGCGCATGCCCGCGGCAGGTTCATCGTCACGGCGGACGGCGACCTGCAGAACGATCCGCGTGACATCCCCGCGATGATCGACCTCGCGCAGACCTTCGACATCGTCGCCGGGTGGCGGAAGGATCGTCAGGACGCGTTCTTCAGCCGCCGCCTGCCCTCGATGGTCGCCAACTGGATCATCTCGCACGTCACGGGCGTGAAGCTGCACGATTACGGCTGCTCGTTGAAGGTGTTCCGTGCCGAGGTCGTCAAGCCGATGAAGCTCTACGGCGAGATGCACCGGTTCCTGCCGGCCATCGCGAGCGAGATGGGGGTGACCATCACGGAGCACGTGGTCAATCACCGGAAGCGGCTGCACGGCACGTCGAAATACGGCATCTCACGGGCCGTGCGCGTGATCCTCGATCTGCTGACCGTGAAGTTCCTCATCAGCTACTCGACGCGTCCGCTGCAGATCTTCGGGTTGCTGGGCCTCGGCATGGGCGCGCTCGGAACACTGCTGTGCGGCTGGCTCGTGTTCGTGAAGGTACGTGCGCCACGAAGGCATTGCCGATCGGCCGCTGCTGCTCGCCGCGATCGTGCTGCTGGTGATGGGCGTGCAGTTCCTGATGAGCGGGTTGATCGCGGAGATGCAGGCGCGCACCTATCACGAGTCCCAGGACAAGCCCATCTACGTCATCCGCGAGGTGCGCGAGGCGCCGGCGCGCGCGCGCGAAGTCATGGGCGCATGAGGGCCACTCGCCGCAATCCCCGTGGGTGGCCGGTCGCCCTCGTCCTGGCCGCCCTCGCGTTCGAGGGCTGCGGCGGATCGCCGAGCGGTCCGGGCAGCGTACCCCCCGTGCCCGGACCCAGCATCACGCCCCCGCCCAATGCGGCGCCGACCATCCAGTCCATTACCGTCCAGGCCACCCGCGCGAAGGCGCCCGCCAACTTCGTGGACGTGGGCGAGGCCGTGCCGGTGACGGCGGACGTGAAGGACGACGAGACGCCGCTCGACCGGTTGCAGCTCAACTGGTCGGCCCTGCTCGGGACGTTCAGCGGGACCGGCCCCAGCGTGACGTGGCAGGCTCCGGCGCAGGCCGCCGCCCCGACGGAGATCACGCTGACGCTCGAGGTGCTGGAGCGTTACGGGACGGCGCCCAGCCTTTTCGAGCACCGCGTGTCGCGTACGGTCACGCTGTCGCTGCACGACTCCGTCAGGGAAGTCGGCGACATGGCCCGCCAGTTCCTGCTGGATTTTTCCGACTCGAGCCTCCGTGACGTCGACTACGTCATGCGGAACTTCGGCAACGCCAGCACGTGCCCCGACGTGAGAGAGGTGGACAACGAGCGAGGTGACGTGGTCAAGGACCGACGGGACTTCCAGATCATCACCTCCCGGATTGGGGCGCCGCGCGTCACGGTGAATTTCGGGGGCTCGTGTCCCTTCCGTTCCAAGCGCGGGGATGCCTGCGCGGTCGTGCCCGCGTACTGGCAGTCGATGGAGCTGGCGACGAAAAGCGTCGGCGCGGTGGACGGCAACGACATCCTCGCGGCCGCGTACTCCGCGAGCGGCGGCCGCTGGTGGCTCTGCTCGAGCGACTACGACGGCAGGCGGGTGAGCGGCGCGACACTGCGTGGGTTCAGGGCGCTCAGGTGATTGCCCGCTGCCCTGTTCTCATGGCAGCGGCGTGCCTGGCGGGACTGAGTTGCGGGAACCCGGCGCCGCCCCAACCGGGCGTTTCGTCCGCACCGGCTCTGACGCCGCCCGCTAACGCCCCGCCGGTAGCCTCCCCTAAGCACCTCCAGGTCGACAACGGGACCTTCCGCACCGCTGATGGCCAGCCTTTCCAGTGGCGGGGCATCACGGCCTTCCGTCTCCTGGACCACCTCGCGGACGGCAACGAAGCGGAGGTGGAGAGATACCTCGCGTGGGCGCGCGGGCAGCGGCTCACGGTCGTGCGGGTGCTCGCGATGGGCAGCAGCTTCATGGAGCTGAAGCCGGAGGAGGGGCGCTCGTCGCTGCCCCGGCTGCTGCTGCTCGCCGCCAAGCACAACCTCCACGTGGAAGTGGTGGCGCTCGCCGACACGCGGGCAGTGACGGTGGATCTCGACGAGCATCTCTCGACGCTCGGCAGGATTCTCGGCGAGCATCCGAACGCGCTCCTGGAGTTGGCCAACGAACCGACGCATGCGACGCAGGCGCCGGCGGTGGGGGAGCCGGAGGCCCTGATGGCCCTGGCCGCGCGCCTGCCCGCGGACGTGCCCGTCGCCCTGGGGTCGGTCGAGGCCGACGAGGCCTTTGCCGGTCCCGACTACGCGACCTGGCACGCCCCGCGCGACAGCAATCAGGGCGGCTGGGGACACGTGCTGGGCCTGGCGGAAGGCGCAGAGCTCGTGCGGAAATTGAAGAAGCCGGTCGTCAGCGACGAGCCGATTGGCGCGGGCCCGAGCTACGAGCCGGGCCGGCGCGACGACGCCCCGGCACGGTTCCGGGCCGCCGCCCTGCTGACACGGCTGGCAGGGCTCGGCGCGACTTTCCACTACTCGGGGGGACTGCAGGCGCGGATACCGGAAGGGCGCGAGCTCCAGTGCTTCGACGCCTGGAACGAAGCCTGGACCCTGCTCCCGGCGGACGTCGAGATCCAGGGCACGTTTGCCGTGTCCGGCACCACGGATTCGGTGGTCCAGGCATTCGATCGCCAGGCGGCCCTCGGCGTGTTCGAACGGATTGCGGACAGTCGCGGATGGATACTCGCCGTCGGACCGGGCGATCCCGCGCTGCGGCTGGCGGCCGGATGGAGCGTCAGCGAGACCCGGACGTTCGAGGGAGTGCGCCTGCTGGCGGTCGCGCGATCGTAGCGACCTCGTACCTCTCCCTGATGGCGTTCAGGAAGATCTCAGCGAGCCTCCCGTAGCCTTCCTCGGTCGGATGCAGGCCGTCCTGTCCGATGAACGAGAGCGGCAGAAGCGCGTTGACGTCGATGATCGTGGCGCCCTTCTTGGAAGCCATCACCTTCAGCTCCGCGTTGTACTTGCCGACGAGATCCGCGTGCTGCGTATTCTTCTGGCCCGGCCGCTGCGGCGGAATGGTCGCCAGGAACACCTGGACGCCGCGTCCGGTTGCGTCCCGGACGAGGTCTTCCATGGCACCCATGATCGGCGTCACGTTGCTCATCCCCTCCCGCAGGCTGTTCAGATCGTTGGCGCCCTCCATCAGGATGGCGACCTGGGGCATCGCTTCCGACAGTGCGTCGGCGAAGCGATCGCGGGTGCGGCTGTCCGCGACGTTTTCCCCGGCGCGCCCCGCGTTGGCGACCATCACAGCCTGGGCGCTGTACCGCTGCGTCAGGAGGGCCTGGAGCTTATAGGGATAGGACTGCGACAGGCCGGCCGTCAGCCGGAAGGGGACGTAGGTCGGAGAGGTCGTGCCGGCGGTCATGCTGTCGCCGAACGACAGAACCCGGGCGATGCTCAGCGTCGGCGGCGCCGGAGGCGGCGGAGGCGGCTCCGGATCGGGCGGCGGCAGGACGATCGGCCCAGGGCTGGTAGGCGTCGGGTTGCTGCCGCACGCCGAGGCCAAGGCGGCGAGGACCATCCCAGTGACCATGATTCGTCGTGTCATCGCAATTACAACCAACGATAATAGCACAGCTCCGTCCGGCGGCTGAGGCGGCGCGGTTTGGCCGTGGCATAATCGCCGGGTGCCCCCCGCGCGCGATGGCGCCGACCGTTCGCCCCGGCGGCTGCAGGTCGTGCTGTTCTCCGGCGGTCGCGGCTCGGGAGCGCTCACCCGACAGTTGATCACGAGCCCGGCCATCGATCTCACGCTGGCCGTCAACGGATACGACGACGGCGCCTCGACCGGCGCGGTGCGCCGGTTCCTGGGCGACAGCCTGGGGCCGTCGGACTTCCGGAAGAACGCGTCGACGCTCGCCCGCACGCTGCGCACCTGCCCTCCGGCGCTGATCGATCTGCTCGACGCCCGCTTTCCGCAGGCCTGTTCGCCGGCAGAAGCGCTGAGCGTCATCGCCGCCATCGGCGGCGAGCCGGCGGCCGCGCAGCCCGAGCCGTTCCAGGTGTCGATCTCGCGCGATCTGGCCGCGCTCGAGTACCTCGCGGCGGGCCCAGGTCGGCGCGCGGCTGCTGCGCTTCCGCGACGAGGTCAGGGCGTCGGGCCGTCCGTTCGATTTCCGCGACTGCAGCCTGGGCAACCTGGTGTTCGCCGGCGCGTACCTGCTCGCCGACCGGAACTTCAACCAGGCGGTAGACGACTACGCCGCGATCGTGGGTCTGCCACCGGGCACGATCGAGAACGTGACGGACGGCACGGACGCCTACCTGGTGGCGATCGACGCCGGGGGACAGCTGCTTGCGACGGAGGAGGCGATCGTCGACAGCGCGCGGCCGAGCCGGATCCGTGAGATCTACCTGATCGATCGGCCGCTGACCCCCCCCGAGCGCGCGATCGTCGCGGAAGGGGGGGCCGCCGCCGAAGCGCTCCTGCGGCAGCGTGAGCCGGTGCTGGCGATCAACCCGCGGCTCGCGCCGAAGATCGCGGCAGCCGACCTGATCATCTATGCGCCCGGCACGCAGCACTCCAGCCTGTTTCCGTCCTACCTCACGCCCGGCATGCCGGAGGTGATTGCCGGGAATCTCTCCGCCCTGAAGGTATTGGTCACCAACATCCAGGCGGACGCCGAGATCGCCGGCAGCAACGCCGTCGACCTGCTCGGGCGCGCGGAGTACTACCTGACGAACAAGGGACGGTCGCGCGTGCCGACGCCGTTCCTGGTCACCCACTCGCTCATCAACGATCCGGCGCGGGCCGACGCGGAGAACCCGTACGTGCCCCTCGGCCCGACCGATGCCATCGCGGATCCGCGTCTCGTGAGAATCGGGAACTTCGAGGATGGCGTGTCCGGCCGGCACGACGCGGCGCGCGTGCTGGGCCCGTTCATCGCGTCGATAGCCGGACGGCGCGCGCGGACGCGCGTGGCCGTGCTGCTGCACGACAGCGACTCGATGAACAAGACTGCGCAGACGCTGCTCGAGATGATCCGGGGCGGACTCCCGGGGGTACCCGCCGACGTCACCGTGTTCTATCCCGGGCCCGACGTGCTCGATCCGGCCCTGGCGGCGCGGCTGCCGTTCGCCGTCCATCACCTGCCGGACGGAGTCGGCGCTTTCGCCGGGACGGCGCGTGCGGGCAGCTTCGACTACGTGCTGCTCTTCGAGTCGTCCGGCATGTATCGCGGCGAAGAGACGGTCCCGCTGCTGGCGCAGCTGGTCACGGGACGCCTGGATGCCGTCTGGGGCAGCCGGCGGCTGTCGGTCAGGGATATCGAGGAGTCATACAGGTTCCGGTATCAGCGCAACGCGGTCGCCGGCGCCGTCAGCTATCTGGGGAGCTACCTCCTCAGCCTTGCCTGCCTCGTTCTCTACGGTCGCTACGTCACGGACACGCTGTCGGGCGTGCGGGCGGTGCGCGCGAGCGATGCGCTGGATGCGGGCGTTCAGCTGACGGGACGAAGCGTCAATCACGTGCTGCTGGCGTCCCTGCTGCGGCGCAAGGCGGAGATCCTCGAGTTGCCCGTGCGCTTCTTCCCGCTCTCGCCGGACCGCGTGAAGCGGACCGGCGCGCTCGACGGCCTGCACGCGCTCGGCGTGCTGATCGCGCGCCGCCTCGCTCCGCGTCGTCCCGCCGCGCCTCCCCAGGACTACACCGGGGAGGCCGCCGCCCCTCCGCGCCCGGCCAAATGACCCGTCGCGTGCTGGTGATTCCTGCCGCGGGCGCCGGCTCGCGCCTTGGGGGCGGGGTGCCGAAGCTGCTGGTCCCTGTCGCGGGCGTCCCGATGATCGATCGGCTCAGGCACCTGTATGCCGACATCGTCGCGGAGATCGTGCTGATCGTGCACCCGTCGTTCGAGGCGCACGTGCGTCAGCACGTGTCCGCATGGACCCCGCGCGTTTCCTGCACAGTGCAGGAGCGCCAGACGGGGATGCTCGACGCGATCATGCTGGCCGCGGAAGCGGTACGGACGGCCCGGCCCGACAGCGTGTGGATTACCTGGTGCGATCAGGTGGCGGTCCACCCCGCGACGATTCGACGGCTGGCCGAAGACACGGCCGTCCACCGCACGGCAGCCGTTGTCATGCCGACCGTTCAGCAGCGTGCGCCGTATATTCACCTGGCGCGCGATGTCTCGGGCCGCATCGAGCGGGTGCTGCACCGTCGGGAAGGCGACCCCATGCCGGATGTCGGAGAGAGCGACATGGGCCTGTTCGCGCTCTCGCCGTTTGTGTACGCCGAGTTGCTGCCCCGGTACGCGCGGCAGGCCGCGACCGGCGGCGGGACGGGAGAGCGCAACTTCCTCCCGTTCATCCCCTGGCTCGCGGCGGCCGGGCACGAGGTCGTGACCTTTCCCTCGGTTGACGGCACAGAGGCGGTCGGGGTCAACACGCCGGCGGAGCTCGACCTGGTCGAGCGTTATCTGGCACGGCGGGAGTCGCGCGCGTGAGAACGCTGTCGATTGTCATCCCCGCTTTCAACGAAGACCGCTACATCGGCATTCTGCTCGAGCGGGTGCGCGACGTGGACCTGACACCCCTCGGACTGCAGAAGGAGGTCATCGTCGTAGACGACTGCTCCGCCGATCGGACCGGCGCGGTCGTATCCGGCTTCCCTGAAGTGCGCCTCCATCGCCAGGCCGTCAACGCCGGCAAGGGAGCGGCCGTGCGGCAGGGGATTGCCATGGCCTCGGGAGACCTGCTCATCATCCAGGACGCCGACCTGGAATACGAACCGTCCGACTATGTGCCGATGCTCCAGGCGCTTTTCGACGGCCGGGGCGACGTCGTGTACGGGAGCCGGTACCTGCACCGCGGCCGGCACCCGCACCAGTCGCTGGCGGCCTACCTCGGAGGCCGGAGCCTGAGCGTGGCAGCCCTGCTCACGACCGGGCAGTTTCTCACGGACACGGTCACGGCCTACAAGCTGTTCCGTCGCGCCGATCTTGCGGCGTTGCCGCTGGAGACGTCCGGGTTCGAGCTCGATCACGAGCTCACGGCGCGGGTCCTGGCGCGCGGCTTGAAGATCGTCGAGGTCCCCATCCGGTATGCGCCGCGCAGCCGCAAGGACGGCAAGAAGATTGGCGTGCGCGACTGGTTCGTGGCGGTTCGGACGTTCTATCGGTACAGAAACGGCTGAGCGCTGAAGCGGACAGGTGTGGGCCCGCTCAGTGCTAAAATGCCGAGCTTGCGGCTGACCTGCTCTTTTGTCACCCTAAGCCGCCGGGGCACGTACCAGATCCTCACTCCCGCATTACCCCGATGAATACCCGTGCCCTCACCCTGTGTTTCATCCTGGTCGCTGCGGCAGCGGGTGCCGGCTGTGGTTCGTCCTCCACGATCTCGACCGCCCCCGGCAGTTTGCCGCGCTGCGCCGTCGCCGTTGGCACCGCCGAGGTGAGTGTGCCGGCCTCGGGCGGCACCGGCATCGTCGCGATCACCACGGCGCGGGAGTGCGCGTGGACAGCGAGTTCCACCGCCGCATGGCTGTCGATTCGTGGAACGTCGAGCGGGCAGGGCGACGGGCAGGTCGAGTTCGTCGCAGCGGCGAATTCCGAACCCGCGACGCGCCGCGGCGCCATCGAGCTGAACGATCAGCGCGCCAATGTCACGCAGGCCGCGGCCGACTGCACGATGGAGCTCGGCAATACGTCGGCGAGCTTCTCTCCCGCGGGCGGGTCCGGCACGATTGGCGTCACGGCCTCCAGCCCCGCGTGCGCCTGGACCGCTGTAGCCGACTCGAGCTGGATCGTCATCCGGTCCGGCGCAACCGGGACTGGCAGCGGAACCGTGACCTACGACGTCGGGGCGGCATCCGGGCCACCGCGCACCGGTACCGTGCTGGTGGCCGGGCAGCGATTCTCCGTCACCCAGTCGGAGACCTGTGCGTATGCGGTGTCGCCCCTGACTTACGCGCCGGGCCCCGGCGGTGGTTCGACGACCGTGACCGTGTCGACCGCGCCAGGGTGTCCGTGGACGGCCGCGAGCAACGTGAGCTGGGCATCCGTTGTCCAGGGCGCGAGCGGCACCGGTTCCGGCACCGTGCAGATCGCCGTTCAGGCGACCAGCGGTGCCACTCGAACCGGCAATGTGCTCGTCGCGGGGCACAGCGTCAACCTGACGCAGTCAGGCGGCTGCAGCTTCGCAATCGCGCCGCAGTCGCAGCAGGTGGACGGGGCGGGAGGGGACGTCTCGGTCACCGTCACCACCGACGCCGGGTGCGCGTGGACGGCCGCCAGCGGGGAGAGCTGGCTGACGGTGGCTGCGGGCTCGAGCGGATCGGGTAACGGCATCGTGAGGCTGACCGTCGCGGCGACCACGGGCGGGCCGCGGGCCGGCACCGCCACGATTGCCGGTCAGACGTTCACGGTGAACCAGGGGAGCGGCTGTGCGGTCTCGATCGCCCCGACGAGCACGAGTGTTCCGGCTGCCGGGGGCACGGGCAGCGTCGCCGTGACGGCCCCCGCAGGCTGCGCCTTCACCGCGACGAGCAACGCCTCCTGGCTGACGATCACCTCCGGAGCCAGCGGCACGGGCAACGGGACGGTCCAGTTCAGCGCCGCCTCCACGAACGGGGGCCCCCGCTCGGGGGCGCTCACGATCGGGGGTCAGACCTTCACCGTCAACCAGGGGAGCGGCTGCACGCTCTCGATTCTGCCGCCCGCCGCCAGCCCGCCGTCTGGCGGCGGTACGGGCAGCGTCTCGGTGACGGCCGGCGCCGGCTGTGACTGGACGGCGGTGAGCACCGTGCCGTGGCTGACAGTCACCTCGGGCGCAAGCGGGAGCGGCAACGGGACGGTGCAGTACACCGTGGCGGCGAATTCCGGCGGGCCACGCTCAGGGGCGCTGACCATCGGCGGCCAGACCTTCACGGTGAATCAGGCCGGTGCCTGCTCGGTCTCGATCTCGCCGCCGAGCGGGAGCGTCCCGGTCGCCGGCGGCAACGGCAGCGTAACCGTCGCGGCCGCGGCCGGGTGCGCCTGGACGGCGTCGAGCGGCGCGTCATGGCTCACGGTAACCTCCGGCAGCAGCGGCAGCGGCAACGGCACGGTCAACTACACCGCGAGCGCCAACCCGGGTGCCGCGCGGTCCGCCGTGCTCACGATTGCCGGCCAGACGTTCACCGTCAGCCAGCCGAGCGGGTGCAGCTACGGCGCGACCCCCGCGACCGTCCCGATTCCCGCCGCCGGCGGTACGCGGAGCGCCACGGTCACGGCCGCGGCGGGCTGCGCATGGACCGCCGTCAGCGGCGTGAGCTGGATCACGGTCACCAACGGCGCCGGCACCGGCACCGGCAGCCTGGAGTTCGTCGTTGCGGTGAACAGCGGAGCGGCACGCAGCGGAACGATTACCGTGGCGGGCCAGACGATCACTGTCAATCAGTCGGCAGCGGCCTGCACGTACAGCCTGAACCCGACCAGCCGCAGCACCAACAGGAACGGCAACTCCGGCCCGGGCAACTTCAACGTGGTGGCGCGTGACGGTTGCATGTGGACGGCGACGAGCGACGTTGCCTGGATCACGGTGACCTCAGGTTCCCCGGGCAACGGCGACGGAACGGTCAACTACGCCGTGGCCGTGAACAACACGAATCAGGACCGGTCGGGTACCATTACGGTGGCCGGGCTGAAGTTCACGGTGAACCAGTCGCAGTAGCCCCGCGCGGGGTCGGGTCAGGGTACCGGGAGAGCCGATGGGAAGGATTCGCCGCCCTGCCCGCACCTGGCGATCATGAACGTCTGGCCCAGCCAGTAGGGAACCTGGGCGCGCCCGGCGCCCACGGTGCGCGCGACCCTGCGCGCCATCTGCGACACGAGCGGGCTGAGAATGCCGGCGCGGAACAGGATGTAATCGAGCTCCAGCCGCTGCACGTGCGGTCGCACCGTCTCGACGGTGAAATCGGTGGACTGCAGGAGGCGGCGCATCGTCTTCCGGTCGAAATAATACAGGTGCACGGAGGTGAGGAACAGCCAGCGGCGGCCCATCAGCCTGGCGATCCAGCTGCCGATGTCGGGATAGTTCACCACCAGCAGCCCTCCCGGCTTGAGCAGGCGGCGGCAGTGTTCCAGCACGCGGCGTGGATCCGGCGTGTGCTCGATGACGTCCCAGAGCGTGACCACGTCGAATGAGTGCGCGGGGTAGTCCTGATCGAAGACGCCGCCCTGCCGGATCGTGATGCCGTAGTGGCGCGCGCCCCAGTCCGCGAGCCATCGGTTCGGCTCACAGCCCTCGGCCGCCCAGCCCCGCTGCTGCGCCGCCGCGACGAACGCCCCGGCCGCCGTGCCGATGTCGAGCAGCGTGCCGGTCGTCCCGGCAGCGCGCTCGATCTCCGCGAGAGCGGCCGCGAACGTACGCTCGCGCGCCTGCAGCTGCGAGACGTAGGCCGGATCGTCGCCCTCCGTGTACGCGTCGAGAATCAGGTCGCCGCGCAGCCGCGGGTTGACATACTGCAGGCTGCACCGCCGGCATCTCACCAGCTGGTCGACCAGCATCTCCTCGCCGGATGCGCGGAACTTCCGGACGAGATCGCTCGCCGCCTCATCCCCTCGCTCGACGCGGGCCGACAACACCACGTCGTAATCGTCTACCTGGCAGACAGCGCAGGGCACGTGTTCGAGGATCGCCGAGTTCCGATGGTGCATGACACCTGTCCTGTCAGATGACCCGATAGATCACGACCTCGGGGTTCGAGAACACGGGCTCGAACCGCGCGCGGTCCGTCTCGAACTTCGCCACCCCTTCGGGGTGGGCCGCCACATCGTCGCGATCCACGTAAAGGTAGTCGATGTGCAGCCGCCGCGCTATGGTGGACGCCTCGGCCGGATCGGCGGTTGCGAACAGCTTCTGGACCATCTCGGATCGTTCGCGGTACACCGGCAGCGGCAGGAGCGAGATGGGCAGCCCCGCGGCCATGCGTCGGCCGGCGAACGACGGGATGAGGCTCCAGTGTTCCCGTCCGCGGGTCAGCGGTTCCATCTGGACTATGGCTGTGGGGTCGGTGTGGTCACGCAGCCACTCGAACGCCTCGCGCTGGGGAGCGGTCGTCCACAGCGTCCACCTGAAGCCTGGTCCCGGACGACGGTTCCCGATGTCCTGCGCGTTCCAGGTGTCGATGGCGGTGGTCGGCAGGCCGATCAGGAGCACGGCGACGGACAGCACGATACGGCGGCCTGTCGTCAGGGCATCGAGCGTGCGCGCGAGGAGCACCGCGATGGAGATCAGCAGCAGCTGCCCGGCACGGAACCCGACCCACGACGCCTCCGAGATCCTGACGAAGTAGAGCAGGAACAATCCGGCGACGATGCCGGCGAGCGCCAGGATCGTCGGGCGGCGTTCCGGCCCGTGCGCCCGCCACAGGCCGGCGAGGGCAGGCACGAGCACCGGTCCGAGCGACAGCAGCAGCGTCGCGACCGGGCTGTGCCGGGACATCCCGGAGAACCCGAGCTCGAGGGCCGATCCGGCGCCGTCCATCACGCGGCTGGCGGCGCCCCACTGCACGGCCAGGGCAACCGGGATTGCGGCGATCGCGTGCCGCGGTAGGGAGCGCCAGCCGGACGGCGTTGCCAGAGCGTCCATCGTGACGCAGATGCCGTAGAGGATTGCGCACACGCCCCCGAGCAGCGGGTTCAGCGTGGTCGAGAGGCCCAGTGCGACTCCCGCGAGCGCCACCGTGGCCGGCCGTGCGGCCGAGCCGGCGGTTGCAGCGATCAGCAGGCCGACGATGCCGAGAGCGATCGAGGTGGTGTGCTGCGGCGTGTACCACAGGGAGCGCGGCACGTTGTCGATCCGCAGACCGCCGAACGACCAGTTCGTCACCGCATCGATGTTCATGTTCAGCAGGGCGCTGAGCGGCCGTCCGCGGGACACGAGATCGATGATGGCGTAGAGGCCCTCGGCGCTGGCGGCGAGCACGACCAGCGCGACGCTGGTCGCGGCGGCAGAGGCGCTGCGGACGCCCGTTCTCGCGAGCAGGAACAGCGCCGCGAGCATCAGGACGCCCGAGAGGATCGCGTTGGTCTCCAGGCAGCGCTGCACATCGAACGCACGCCCGGGCGCCAGCTGCGCAACGGTAGACGGCAGGAGGAAGTAGGTCCAGTAGTAGTTCATCGGCCGCGGCGCGAGGTAGGGGTTGCGCGGCGGCAGCGAGAACTTGCCGAGCTCGTGCGCGAGCGCGCTGTGCCAGACGAAGTCTGCGGTGAAATAGGCGCGGTAGTAGCGCCGGCCGGAGGCATCCTCGCGACCGAGATTCGCGTACGGCGGCGCCATCAGGGCCGGGGCGAGCAGGATCACCAGCAGCAACGCGCGGCTGTCGGACGCCGTCCAGGCCGGCATGGGAATCAGCGCGCCGCTGCCGAGGCGCCGTGCCAGGAGGAAGGTGAGCCCGCACAGGAGCCCCCACCCTGCCAGGAACCCTGCAGTCGACGCTGCGCCTGCAACGATGACCGCCCACAGCGCCAGCTGTGTCAGCCCGTAGCCGAGCAGCGCGCCGCAGACCCATGCCGCCGGATGCTTCCGGCCGAAGAGTGCGATTCCGAGCGGCAGTCCTGGAATCAGCGCGAGACCGTAAGCGAGCGCGTAAACCACGCCCGGGACGCCGGCCGCCAGTGCGAGCGCGGCGAGCACGGCCGCCGCGGTGACCGCACACAGCAGGCGGACGCTCATACGCGCGATTCTCCCGGAGAGGGCTTGGTGCGCGAGGCGGCGTAGATCACGCCCCCGGGCAGGCTGCCGACGACGCCCAGCGCGAGGAACAGGATCGAGAGCGCGAACACGTGGGACGGCGGCGCGCCGGCCGGCACGAACAGGCTGTGAAATGCGTACTGCGTCGTCCCGAGCCCGTTGATCGTGATGGGCAGCTGCATGACGAGCATGATGACCGGAACAACAGTGAAATAGAACGCCATCGGCAGCTCGATACCGAGCGACCGGCCCAGGCACCACGCCTGGAGGACGCGCGCGGCCTGCACCAGCACCGACATCGCCAGCACGCGCAGGAGCGCGCCGCGATGGCGCCGGTAGCGGCGCACGGCATCCATCAGCGATATCGTCATGTGCCGGAGACGGCTTGAGGGGATGGCCGCCGAGACACGCTGCGCCCCGGCCGCCACTGCGGGGCTGAACACGACGGCGCCGGCGGCCGCACACCCGGCGAAGGCGAGCGCCAGGCCGAGCAGCAGCGTCCCCCTGTCTTCCAGGTTCGACGCGAAGGGCAGCGCCGCCGCCCCCACCAGTGCCATGGACAGCACACCGAGCACGCGATCCATCAGGACGGAGGCGGTGGATTCTCCGAGGCGCACGTCGTGCCGCGCGAGTGCGTAGGCGCGGTACATGTCGGCGGCGACCCCAGGCACGAAATTGCTCACGAACGAGCTGGCGAAGAAAATCCGCAGCACCACCGAGAAGTGCGGGCGCGAACCGGGCGTCAGCGCGCACAGCAGGTCGATCCACCGCAGCGCCATGAGCGTCCGGTCGAGCAGGACGAGCCCCAGCGCCGCGGCGATCCAGCGCAGGTCGGCGTGCGCCGCCGCATTCAGGACCGACGAGGGATTGGCGTTGTAGAGAACAATCGCCGTCAGGCCGACGGCAACGATGATGCGCAGCAGCCGCGACGCGCTCACGGGCCTGCCGGCGCTAGTGACGCAACACTACGAGACTCGTCCTGCGGATGGCTCGGGCATCGTCTCGAGATGGCGATCGGGGTCCCGCTTCACCTGATAGGCGCGCTTGAGGAACTTCGCGTAGGGCACGAACTGCTTCATGGCTCCGACGTTGACCTGGCAGGGGCTGAGGCACGTCGGGCAGACCTTCTCCTTGAGATGCTGCCGGTGCGCGAGGTTCTCAGCCTTGAAATAGAGCGCTTCCGCGCCGTCGTCCAGCACGTTGCCGAGCTTTTCGGAGTTCTCGCAGTAGTGCAGGTCGCCGTTGGGATTCAGGAGCAGCCCCTGGCTCTGGAACGGGCAGGGCATGGTGCGCTGGTAGCCGTTGGCAATCATGTCCGCGTAGTGGAGGTACATGAACGACTGGCCGCTCAGCACCGACTCTTCCTGCACGCGGTCGATGAAGAACTTCCGCATGAACTGCTCTTCGCGGCTGTGAAAGCCGATCTTCTCCTCGAGCTCCTTGTTGTGGAGCATCGCGTCCGTGAAGCGCAGCATGTTGAAGACGACGTCGAGATCCTGGGCGCGGGCCCACGCGAGGATGTTCTCCGCGTCGGGCATGTTGGTGGCGAAGATCGTCGCGGCGATGCCGAACGAGAAGTTCTCGTGCTTCTTGGCGAGCGCCTGCATCGCGGCAATCGTCGTGGTCGCCTTCACGAAGCCGTTCTTGACGGAGCGGACCTGATCGTGGATGTCGCCGATGCCGTCGAGCGACACGCGGATGCTGATGAGGATCCCCTGCGCGGCGCAGAACTCGACGATGCGGGTGAGCATCGGTATCGCGCGGTGCGGCGTCAACCCGGTCGTGTTGATGCCGATCTTGCGCAGCCGCGGCAGGTGGCGGTGGAACAGCTCCACCATTTCCGGCAGGTCGTTCCTGGTCGTCGGCTCCCCCCGGAGATGTTCAGGTTCTCGACGGCGCCCCAGAACGGGTTCGCCATCACGGGCTCGAGCTGCGCCAGCGTCATGTCGGACTTGCGATCGCCCCATTTCCAGTTGTTGCACATGGTGCACCGGGCGTCGCAGACCCAGGTGCAGTTATAGATGAGGACCGTCGGACGGATCGCGTGCAGCTTGGCGCTGACGAACGTGTTCAGCAAATCCCGCGGGACGCCGGCCGCGGCTTTCGCGAGGTACTGCAGCCGGAAGGTGTTCGTAGCCATTCGGGTTCACAACAAGTGTACCCCGGGACCGCTGGCGAGGCAACCTGTTAAATACCACAATCAAGAGGGTTTGTGGCGTGTCGTGCGACTCGGGGGGGGCGCACCTGCCGGCGGCCCGCCAGAGTGGGTCGTCAGGGCGTCTCTGGGCCACCCACGCGCGTCGAGGCGAGCTCGACGCGCTCCAGCGTGACGGGCGCGCGGCCATCGATCCAGAGCCGATAGTCCAGGCGGGCGGTGGGCCGGGAGAGGGTGAAGTCGATCTCCGCCAGCACCCGGGTATCGGCGTGGACGTCGCCCGCCGTGATGGCCCGCCGGGCGAGGCGGACGTCCCCTGCCCAGACGTCGACGAACCCGAACGCGTCGGCCGTCGCTCCCGGCGCGGTGCCGATCCATCGAGCGCGATAGAAGCCGCGCCTCATCGGGATGCCGGGTCCGAACTGCAGGTAACCCGCCCGGCCCACCGACCGGATTACCCCAGCGGCCACGTCGCGATCGCCGGCGTCGACGCGAAACCGCTCGTTCGATGCCCTCACCGACAGCTCGATCGGCCGCCGCTGCTCGTACCTGTCCGCCAGGTGGCGGCCGGCGCCCAGGTTCAGGTACCCGATGCTGCGCAGCCGCTGGATGCTGAGAAGAGGATCTCGCAGGACCCGTCCAAGCTGTTCGTAGTAGTCGTGCAGCAGGGAATCGCGGATCTGGTTCTGCCCGGTCGTCAACGTCTCGAGGTACCCGTCCGGGACGTCGCGGAAGAAATGGCCCGAATAGAACTCGAAGTAGAGCCGCGGTGAAACCGGCAGCCGCGCGAGCAGCGGTTCCGCCAGGGCGTTGCGATCGACGACGTGCTTCTCCGGGCCGGCAGCGAGGCCGTAGAAGCCGATGCTGCCCTGGACCGTCACCCGCTCGGGGCCGTTCCGGAAGCTGAGCCCTTCGCGCATCCACGTGTGGTCGGGCAGGTCGCGAAACGGACTGTAGAAGAGCACGTTCGTGATGCGGTGATAGTGCCCGCGCTCGTCCTTGATGCCGTTCTGCGAGCGCCACGGCCAGGCGGCGTCGTAGTCGCCGGTCGTCTTCACGGGTGCGAGCGGGATGAGGAGGTTGTAGATCACCAGCCCCGCCGTTGCCGCGCGCAGGTGACGCGAGCCGCGGACCGTGTCGAGGAGGGTGATGACCGCAACGAGGAACGGCATCGCGAAGAAGCGTCCGCTCATGAAGTCTCCGCCCACGCTGATCGTGTAGAGCACGTAGAGCAGCGCCGAGGCCGCAGCGGCCCGCGCAGCCCAGCCCCCGCGCACGGCCAGCACGGCGGCCAGCGCTACGGTGCCGAGCGTGATCGGGTCGTGGCTGAAGCTGTTGAGCAGGTAGGCCAGGCCCTGCCGGTGGAGCAGCGATGATGGGATCCCCGTGGCGACCTTGGCGTAGTAGGTGTTCGGGAGAGGAAAACCGTAGTAGAGGGTCGCGAACAGGAGCCATGCGGCGACGGGCACGGCGAAGCCCGCGATGAGCGCGCCAAGCTGCGATCTGGACCGCCGGGCTCCGGCCGCCAGCCAGAGCAGGGGGGCCACGTACAGCAGGACGCTGTCCATCCGGTTGACGAAGGCCAGGCCAGCGAGCACTCCGAGGCCCCGAAGATCGTCCGCTCCGGGCGGCGTGCTTCTCGATGCATAGAGCCGGCTGTAGAAGCACACCAGCAGGAAGTAGCTGAGCGGATACTCGAGACCCGAGCTCGTGTAGTCGACGAATGCCTTCGAGCTGAGGAGCCCCAGGCAGGCCGCGACCGCGCCGGCCAGCGAATCGGCCCGCCGCGCCAGCACGATCAGGGACGCCAGGCCGAAGCCGTAGGACACCGCGAGGGCGGTGAAGAAGAACTCGCGCGTCACTGCATGCGCGCCGCACATCACCAGCATCCAGAGCGGATGGGTGAAGGCCTGCACGCGCTCCCCGGGGTTGAAGACCGGCCCGTATCCATGCAGGAAGTTCCACACCACACGGAAGGTGATGTAGGCGTCGTCGCCCAGCCAGGCGTTTGCGAGAAACAGGTAGGTGAATGCCGGAATCAGGACCGCGAGGAACAGTCGCCGCTGATGGAGCGCCGGCGTCGAAGGGGCTCGAAGGTAGGTGGCGGGAAGCACCTGGTGTCCTGGTCAGCACCGGGAGGGGAGCGCAGGCTTCCCTCCCGGCTGCGGACGGGCAATCCGGACTACAGGCCGGCGGGGCGGGGCCGTGACGAAATCCAGACCTTACTGACGATCATGCCCGGAACGGTAGCGGCATCCGGGCCGCTTCGGCCGACGGGAGCGCCGATGAATGCATAGTGCGGGTCCGGATCGTACAGTCCTTCGTAGCCCTTCCCTTTGCTGTAGACCGTCGGCCCGCTGGCTCCGCCCTGCTGAATCCGGACATTGAAGAACCCGTTCCAGGTGGCGGTCCAGAGGTACGGCAGCGACGGGTTGAACGCGACGAACTCGCGCTCGGCGCCCTCGGTGTCGATCTGGTCCTCGTGCGAGATCAGGCGCCAGGCGACGATGCCTTCCGGATCCCCGCGCTTCTCCACCGTGAACCGGCGCTCGTTCGTGACGATGTCCGCCAGACCCTCGGACATCGCGAACACCTTGGTCTTGCCACCTTCGGTATTGGTGGCGACGTTGGTGATGATGAGCGAGAACTCACCCATCGTCAGCGGGCGCGGGAGCCGGTAGCGGATGTGGCTGAAGTAGGTTTCGAGCCTGACCCCGACGCCGGGGATGAAGGTCACGGGTCCGATGATCTCGCCAACCGTCTTGCCGTTCGTGAGCGGGTCGAAGACCTCGTTGTCGCGGATGTATCCGCCGGAAGCGGACCGGAAGCTCGCGGCCGCCGACCACGGGCCGCGCCCGTCGCCGAACGCCGCCTGGACCCGCCAGGTGTGAGGCTGATCGAACTCGAGCGTGCAGGTCGGCGTGTAGGACACGCTCTCGCCGGACCCGCCGCCGACGAGGTCCGACGCGCAGACGACGTTGTTTGCGGCGTTCCTGATCTCGAAGATGTACGACAGCGGCGTCGAGCCGGTGTAAGGCGCCGTGGATTTCGTTGCGGTCAGGACCAGCGACTGCGAGCTGCTGGTTGTTGACGGGCGACGTCGGCGTCGGGGGGGTTACCTTGAGGGTGGAACCGTCGGCGGCGGCGCCGGTGGCGCCCGGATTGTGCCGGGGTCGGGGCGACTGGCGCGGTTCCGGATTATCGGAACACGCAAGAACGCCGGCCAGAGCCGTGGCCGACGCGCAAACAACAAGCGTCCTGTACTGCATCAACAAACCTCGTCGTACTGTGGATTGTGCCCGCTGGGACGGGCGCGACTTCGCGGGCGACAGCGTACTACACGGACGTTGCCGCTGTCATGCGCAAAGGCGCGCCCCGGTACGTGCGAACCGCTCTGCGACGCGCGCCGTGGCGGCTGCACCCTCGTGCTACGATGAGCGGGTTTCATCGCGCGCGAGCGCGACACATTGATCGGAGCATTGAGACTGATGAAGAGAATGTTGATTGGGCTGGCCGCGGGCGCGGCCGTGACCCTGGGCGCCGCGCAGAACGCGCGCGCGCAGATGCAGTGGACGGATCAGGCATTCGTGACCGTGAACTTCGGAGCGCAGGCGCCTTCGCAGACGCTGACGACGCAGACCAACCCGACGATCTACGACGAGCCGGCCAGTTTCACCTCGACGCAGGATGTCGGCGGCGGCGCGTTCTTCGATATTGCAGGCGGCTACAAAGTCTGGGAGAACCTCGCTGTCGGTGTCGGGATCACGCACGTGGGCAGCACGGCCGACCTGACCGTCGACGCCAGCATCCCGGATCCGCTGTTCTTCGACCAGCCGCGTTCCCTCACCGTGTCGGCTCCTGATGCGCATCACTCGCAGACGGCGATCAACCTGACGGGCACGTGGATCATGCCGGTCACCGACAAGATCGATGTCGGCTACCAGTTCGGCCCCACCATCTTCATGGTGAGCCAGGACCTCCCCGGAGTGCCCACCATCAGCGAGCCCGGCCCGACGATCTCGTCGTTGCCGCTCGAGAGCGAGCGACAAGACCACCGTCGGCATCCATTTCGGCGTGGACGTCACCTACATGCTCAACCCGCGCTTCGGTGTCGGCGGCATTGCCCGCTACACCTGGGGTTCCGCCGACCTCGACGAAACCAGCGACGACTCGCTCACGCTCGGCGGGTTCCAGATTGGCGCCGGCCTGCGCGTGCGGTTCTGACAACATCAGCACGGCCTCGCCCGGGGAAGGGCGGCGCGGCAGTCGCCTTTCCGCTACCCGCAGGACGCCCCGCCGTAAGACTTGTAGAACGTCCCGGAGATGCCCGCGAGGTTCCATGCAAGCCTCAGCGGCTCGGACGTGTTGTCGTAGTCGACGCCGATGTCCACCCCCATGTCGCCATCGCTCCGCCGCCAGGCGAGGAAGTCGATGCTGATCTCGGGGCCTCCACGCTTCAGGTTGTGGCCGAGGTCGAGGCCTCCGCACTTGCCCGCCTCGATCATCCGGTCGCGCAGGAACATCCATGTTCTCGACGCGCTTACTCGAGGAGACTCCGCCGCCAGCCGCTCCGGGTACCTCGCGGAGATGCAGGTCACGATGGCGAAGCCGTTGTTCGACGCGCAGCTTCCGCCGTTGCCGCCGGGAGCCGGGCTCGGCGCGGGTGCCGACGACGACGTTCGGCGTCCGGAACACCTGGGCGGGGGTCCAGTCGCCGAGGGTCTCGGCATCCATCGCCGCGGGCGCGCCAGTACTGCGTCGCGCTGTTCGGGCAGATCGCCGCCGATGCGTGAGCACGGTTTCGCCGGCGCCCTCGTTGACGGCGCCATTGCCGGTGATGGCCGTGAACGACTGGTTCGAGGACACCTGGAACTCGTACACGAGGTGCCGACGGCAGCGTTGCGTTCGACGTTCTGCACGCGCAGCGTCGGCCGCCGGCTCGCCGACCATCTCGTTGTTGACGGGAGAAGTGGGCACCGGGGCTGACGATGAACGGGCTTGGGCAGCAGCTCGAACTGCGCGTTCAGGAACGGTCCCGTGTTCGCGCCATCCTCCGCCCTGACCCGCCAGTAGTAGACCCGGCCCACGTCCACGCGGTCGATTTGCACGCTGGTCCTGCCGTCGGCGCCCGGCGGCACCGAGCCGCGGCCGAACACCTTCGACGTGAAGCCGCTGTCGCTGGCCACTTCGAACGTATACGCGAGCGGACGCACGCCGCTGGTGCTGGAGTTCCCGATGGACAGACGGATGGGTTGGGCGGAGTCCTTGAACTTGAGCCCATGGAGGGTTCGAGCAGCCGGGGCGCCGTGATGTCCACGCCGGCAATCGGGCCGGCCACCGACGGGCTCAAGGGGGTCTCGCTCTTCTGCGCTTCGCAGCCGGCGAGCGTGAAGAGCATGGACAGAGCGAGCGCTGCCGCGGGTGAGTAGTTCGTACGCGTCATGGGGCGACTGCTCGCTGACTGATCCGCGAACATCGCGGAGTTGTTGACATCGGACTCGCACGCGCCTCCGGCGTGCACACGGGACCCAGAGGAGCTATCGGAGCGGCGCGGGAGAAACTGTAGAGGGGCCTGCGGCGCGGCCGGATTCCAAGGGTACATTTCCACTATCAGGGCTGGTGCGTAAACAGTCAAGCTGAACGGGATGCCGATTCGAGAACCTCGAGGGGAGCCGAGTGCCTTTGCCGTACCGACATACGCGATGCCGCCGGACAGCGAAAACAGCAGCACCAGCGCGGCGCCGATGAACGAGACCAGCAGCGCCGACTCCAGCGGCAGGCCCAGCCGGGTGAAGTAGAACCCGAACGTCGCCTCGCGTACCCCGAAGCCGTTCATCGACACCGGCACCATCTGGACGATGAAGGAGATCGGCACGATGACGGCGAGCTGCGCGAACGTGACGGGAACCTGCAGGCTGTGGGCGATGGCCAGATAGAAGGCGACCAGGATGCCCTGGACAGCCGACCGCGCCCCGACGAAGCAGGAGCGCCAGGGCGCCGGGCGACTCCCGGAACCTGGACAGCGCCGCCGTCAGCCGGTCGAGTCGCTCGTCGACCCAGTCGCGATGGAGTACGCGCAGCGGCTGGAGCAGCCGGATGAAGCCCTGCGGGCATCAGCAGGGCGGGCGTGGCGAGCGTCGCCGCGACGCCGAACCCGGCCCACAGACGCCGCCGGGCCCGACCGGGCCCATCCCGGCCGGGCCCGTGCCGGCCGAGGCGCCGAGCGCCGCGACCAGCACCAGGCCGAGCAGGCCCAGCCCGCGATCGATCAGGACCACCGTCGTGGCCAGCGTCTTGGAGCCGGCGGCCGGCGCGGTGTCGGCAATCCGCACGACGTCGCCGCCGATGTTGCTCGGCAGGAAATTGTTGAAGAAGGTGGCGACCAGGAACGATGAGGTCAGGCGGCGGAAGGCATGCGCGGATGCCCTGCGCCCGCGAGCAGCAGGCCCCAGCGCCAGGCGCTGACCAGAATCATGCCCAGGTAGAGCGCCAGCGCCGCCTGCCAGCCACGGGACGACGCCGTTCGCGCCGACGCTCCAGAGCCGCGCAACGTCGACCTTGGAGAACAGGAGCGCCAGCAGCGCGACGCTGACCCCCGCCTTGACGAGCGGAACCAGAACTGCGCGGGCACGCGATCGGCCGCAGCCGCATTGCAGTTGTCGTTGTGTCACTGTGCCGCGATCATACCCCTTAACCCTCGCAAATGGCGAGACTTACGTTGACCTTTCGGGCGCGCGTTTCCTACAATTCCATAGGTCCAGAGCCGTGAAAATCCTCATGATTGCGCCGGAGCCGTTCTTCGAGCCCCGGGGCACTCCGTTCAGCGAATACCACCGCATCCGGGCGCTTGCTGGAGCTCGGACATACCGTCGACCTCGTCACCTACCCGTTCGGCAGCGACGTCACGCATGCCTGGGCTGCGGATTCTTCCGCTGCCTGCGGCCGCCGCTCATGCGCCACGTCGGCATCGGTCCGTCTTTTGCGAAGATTCCGCTCGACAGCGCGCTGGCCGCCACGGCGCTGCGGCGGGCCCTGTCGGAGCGCTACGACGCCGTGCACTCCCACGAGGAGGGCAGCTTCATCGGGGTGCTGCTGGCCTGGCTCGCTCGGCGTGCCGCATCTCTACGACATGCACTCGAGCCTGCCCCAGCAGCTCAGCAATTTTGCGTTCAGCCGGTCGCGGCTGCTGAAGGCGCGCTTCGCCTGGATGGAGCGGTTCGTCATCCGGCGCTCGCGCGTCGTGATCGTGATCTGCCCGCACCTCGAGCAGACGGTCCGCGCCATCGACGCGGCCGTGCCGGCCGTGCTGATTGAGAACGCGCCGGGGTCGGGCGACACGCCGGTCGACGGGTCGGGCGCGGCGGTGCGTGCGGCGCTCGGACTGCCTGCCGGGGCGCCGGTGGTGCTCTACACCGGCACGTTCGAGGCCGTACCAGGGGCTGGACCTGCTGTTCGCCGCCGCTGCGCTCGTCCAGGCCGTCCGGCCGGACGTTCGGTTCGTGCTCGCCGGCGGCCGGCCCGAGCAGATCGCAGCGGCCGGCCGGCGAGGCGGCGCGCGCGCGGAGTCGCCGACATCGGTGATCTTCGCCGGCCAGCGGCCGGCGGAGGAGATTCCTGCTTACCTCGATGCAGCCGACGTCCTCGTCTCCCCGCGCAGCACCGGCACCAACACGCCGCTCAAGATTTATCAGTACCTGCGATCCGGCCGTCCGATCGTGGCGACGCGCCTGCTCACGCATACCCAGGTGCTCGACGACCGGGTGGCGTTCCTGACAGCGCCGACTGCCGAGGGGTTCGCCGCCGGCATCCTCGAGGCGATCGCCGACCCGGACGGGGCCCGCGCCGTCGGCGCGCGCGCCCGGCAGCTCGCCGAAACGAAGTACAGCTACGAGTCCTACCTGGCCCGCACGCGGCTGGCATGCGCGCACCTCAGCGGCGGTGTCGCCCCGCAGATCGCCGGGGGCGTCGCGTGAGCCGGCGCGCGGAGCGGCCATTACAGCTATGCGGTCTACGCCGATCCCGCGATGGCCGAGGCGTTCGACGGGCTCCGGTTCAGCGGTCCGGTCGGCCGCCTGATCGCCGAGACGCAGGAGCGGGTCGTCGCCCGCTTTCTGGCGCCGGTCGAAGGGCGCACGGTGCTCGACGTGGGCACCGGCACCGGGCGCGCCGCCATCGCCCTGGCACGGCGCGGCGCGATCGTGACGGGCGTGGACGCGTCGGAGGAGATGCTGGCGGTGGCCCGCGGCCGGGCCGCGGACCAGCAAGGTGGATGTGACGTTCCTGACGGGGGACGCGCACGCGCTCGAGTTCGCCGACCAGTCGTTCGACGCGGTCGTCTGCCTCCGCGTGCTGATGCACACCCCCGACTGGCGGCAAGGCTCTCGGCGAGTTGTGCCGCGTCGCGAGGCATCGCGTCGTGTTCGACTATCCGGCGCTGGCCAGCGCGGCGGCCCTGCAGGCGTTCACGCGTCATGTGGCGGCGGCCATGGGTGCGAGCGTCGAAGCGTATCGCGTCCTCAGCGACCGCTCGGTCGGGGCCACGCTCCGGCGCAACGGTTCCGCGTGGTCGAGCAGCCAGCGCCAGTTCGTGCTGCCGATCGCGCTGCACAAGCGGATCGACTCGCTGGCGGTCACCTCGAACGTCGAAGGCGCTGCTCGCGCGCGTCGGCCTCCGCTGGATGCTCGGATCGCCGGTGACCGTCGTGGCGGAGCGTTGCGCGTCCTAGTCACCGGCGCCACCGGATTTACCGGCGGCCACCTCGCACGGGCGCTCGCCGCCCGCGGCCACACCGTCACGGCGCTCGTTCGCGACCCCGCGCGTGCGGCGGGCCTCGCGGCGCACGGCATCGACCTGGCTGTCGGCGACCTCGAGGATCGCGCCTCGCTCGACAGGGCCTCGCGTGCAGTCGATATCGTCTACCACATCGCCGCGATCTACCGGCAGGCGGGGCTGCCCGATTCGAAGTACCGCGCCGTCAACGCCGGCGCTGTGCGGTCGGTGATCGAGGCGGCGGCTGCCGCCGGGGCGCGGCGCGTGGTGCACTGCAGCACGGTCGGCGTGCACGGCGACATCGAGCACCCCCCGGCCGACGAGGACGCTCCCCTCCGCCCGGGCGACGTCTACCAGGTGACGAAGGTCGAAGGGGAAGCGGTGGCCAGGCAGGCCGCCGCCGACACCGGCATGAGCCGTTGTCATCGCGCGCCCGACCGGCATCTACGGGCCGGGCGACCGGCGACTGCTCAAGCTGTTCCGCGGCGTGGCGCGGCGCCGGTTCGTCGCTGCTCGGCAGCGGGCGGGTCTACTATCACCTCACGTATATCGACGATCTTGTCGAGGGGTTCCGCCTCTGCGGAGAGGCGCCGGCCGCGGCAGGCCGCACCTATATCCTGGCCGGCGGCGAAGTGACGACGCTCGAGGAGCTCGTCGCGCTGGTGGCAGAGGCGGCTGGCGTGAACGCCGCCGCGCCTGCACCTGCCGGTGTGGCCGTTCCACGCGGCCGGTGCGATTTGCGAGGCGGTCTGCGCGCCGCTCGGCATCGAGCCGCCGATCTACCGCCGCCGGGTCGACTTCTTCACCAAGAGCCGGGCGTTCGACATCAGCCGGGCGCGGGCCGAACTCGGGTACGCCCCGCAGGTGGGGCTGCGCGAGGGGATCCGCCGCACGCTCGAGTGGTATCGGGGGGAGGGGTGGGTCTGAAGCGGGCAGCTGGTAGCGGAAGCGGAAGCGGGAAGCCGGAAGCTGGTAGCGGGAAGCAGGAAGCGACAAGGATCAACATCTATATGCCCATCCCCCGCGCCCAGGATCAACTCTCCGACCGCAGCCGGTCGGCGCGGGAGAAGTACGTGGATCTGGTTGTCGGCCGGCGGGGATGGGGTCCGCTCGTGCGGCATGAGCTCGTCACCCTGTCGTCGCAGCACGTGCCGGGGGCCCTCGGCTACTTCCTGCGCAAGGCGCTGTACCCGGCGCTCCTCGGCGCCTGCGGCCGGAACGTGATCTTCGGGCACAACGTCGTGATGCGGCATCCCCACAAGATCCGGATCGGCAACAACGTGGTGATCGACGACAACTGCCTGCTCGACGCGAAGGGCGACACCAACCGCGGGATTCTCATAGGCAGCGGCGTATTCATCGGCCGCAACACGATCCTGTCGTGCAAGAACGGCGACATCGACGTCGAGGAGGGCGCGAACATCGGCTTCAACTGCGAGCTGTTCTCGGCCAGTCATGTGCGTATCGGGCGCGACACGCTGCTCGCCGCCTACTGCTACGTGATCGGCGGGGACCATGACTTCTCGGATGCGTCACGCGCCGTGCTGGACCAGGCGCGGATGTCGGCGGGCGTGGACATCGGGCCAGGCGCCTGGCTCGGCGCGGGCGCGAAGATCCTCGACGGCGTCACGATCGGCGATCGCGCGATCATCGGCGCTGCCGCCCTCGTGCGCGACGACGTGCCGGCAGAAGCCATAGCGGTCGGCGTGCCCGCGAAGGTTGTCGGCCGGCGGGAGGCCGTGGCGCTGTCATGAGCCCGCGCGAGGCGACGGCAGGCGGCGCGGGCCGGAGGCTCAACGTGCTCCAGGTGTGCGATCACCTGGGCTGGGAAGGCTCGCGGATGCACGGCGTGAAGCGGCTCTTCGCCTGGATGATTCCCAGCTTCGATCCCGAGCGCTACAACGTGTCCCTGGTCAGCCTGCGCCGCAAGGATCTGTCCGAGGAGACGCTCGACTCGCACGGCATCGACATCACGTACCTCCACAAGTCCAGGTTCGACCCGGCCACGCTCCCGGCGCTCCTCAAGGTCATCGACCGCAAGCAGATCGACATTCTCCACCTGCACGGCTACGGCGCCACGACCTTCGGGCGCCTCGCCGGCGGGATGCAAGCGGGTCCCGACAATCCTCCACGAGCACGCCAACCTGACGTCCACGCCCTGGTTCCAGAAGGTGGCCGATGCCGTGCTCGAGCCGCTGACCGACATCGCGATCGCCGTCTCGCGCAGCA
This sequence comes from uncultured Acidobacteriota bacterium, assembly GCA_963787175.1. Taxonomy (GTDB): domain Bacteria; phylum Acidobacteriota; class Vicinamibacteria; order Vicinamibacterales; family 2-12-FULL-66-21; genus CAVSUB01. The sequence continues at coordinate 510,626 of CAWBCA010000020.1, read as the reverse complement.
CCGCCGACTTCCTCGTGAAGGCGAGGCAGATGCCGCCCGACAAGGTCAAAATCGTCTACCTGGGTGTGCCGCTCGAGGAGTTCAGCCGGGTGCGGTCGGCCGAGGAGATCGCCAGCGCGCGCGCCGAGCTCGCCATCGCGCCCGGCGACCTGGTGGCCGGTACGGTCACCCGTCTCCACGATTCGAAGGGCAACTCGGTCCTCGTCGACGCCGCCCGCCTGGTGCTCGACAAGCGTCCGCACGCCAGGTTCTTCATCGTCGGGGAAGGGCCGCTCCGCGCCGACCTCGAGCAGCAGGCACGCCGGCTCGGGCTCGGCGACCGTTTGCACTTTGCCGGTTTTGCGAGGGACGTGGCGCGCGTGGTCTCCGCGTTCGACCTCAGCGTGTTTCCGTCGCTCTGGGAGGGCACTCCGCTGACGGTCTTCGAGGCGCTGGCGATGGGGAAGCCGATCCTGGCGACCGACGCGGACGGTCTCGTCGACGTGCTGACGCACGAGCACGATGCCCTCATCGTGCCCAGGCGCGACGCTTCCGCGCTGGCCGCCGGCATGGTCCGGCTGATGGACGATGCGGCGGAGCGGGCGCGCCTGGGGGCGAATGCCAGCCTGTCCGGCCGGCAGTACGACATCGCCGTTTTCGTGCGCAAGATGGAGCGGCTCTACGATTTGCTGCACCGGCTCTCGCGGCCGACTCACCGGCGGGGCATCCTCGAGGCCGACCTGTCGTTCCTGGCGAGCCGGGCCCCGGCATGATGCACGAGCCCCAGCCCCGGGCGCTCGAGACGGCTGTTGCGACGCGGGTTACGCTGCTGCCGGGCGTCGTGCTGGCGTCGGTCCTGTTGTGCATGTACGGCGGCCTCGCGCTGACCGTCGACTTCCCGCGCGCCGCGATCGGCATCCAGAGCGACGAGGCCACCTACTACATGATGGGGCACAGCCTCGCCGAGGACGGCGACCTGACGTATCGGCGCGAGGACCTCGTGCGGGTGTGGCGCGAATTCCCGTCGGGGCCGACCGGCCTGTTCCTGAAGAAGGGCCGCGACATCGTGCAGGCCGGGTTGATGCTCCGGCCGCCATTCTTCTGGACGACCACGCGGTCCGATCCGGATCCGACCCGCTACTTCTACGGCAAGTCGTTCGTCTACCCGCTCGCCGCCGCGCCGTTCGTGCGGCTGTTCGGAACGAACGGCTTCCTGGTGCTCAACGCCCTGCTGCTGACGCTGGCGGCGTTCTGCGGCTACGTCTTCCTGCAGGCGCGCATGCGGCCGGTGATCGCGGCCATCCTCGCAGGCGCTTTTGTGATGGCCTCCGTCGTCCCCGTGTACTACGTGTGGATTGCGCCGGAGCTCTTCAACTTCACGCTGGGACTGGTCGCGTACTTCTGCTGGCTGTACAAGGAGGTCGCCGCCGCCCCCGCCGCGTCTCGTGGCGCCGGTGGCTGTTCGGCACGCGCAGCGATCTCGTCGCCTCGATGCTGCTCGGCGTGGCGACCTTCTCGAAGGTGTCGAACGCGCTGCTGTTTCCGCCGATCGTTTTGTGGCTGCTCTGGCGCCGGCGCTGGCACCGCGCGCTCGCGGCGTCGATGGTGTTCGGCGTGGTGGCGGCCGGCCTGTTCGGTGTGAACCTGGCGATCTCGGGCGAGTGGAACTATCAGGGCGGGCAGGATCGGAGCACGTTCTACTACGAATTTCCGCTGCAGACGCCTGCATCCGCGTTCAGCGTGGGGGCGCCGAAAGAGCGGAACGAGGCGCTGACGGAGATCATCTTCAATCGCCGGGTCTTCTGGACGAACCTCACCCACAACCTCCAGCTACATGTTCGTCGGCCGCTACGCCGGCATCGTCCCCTACTTCTTTCCGGCCGCTTTCGCGATCCTGGCGTTCGTGGCGGGGCTGCGGCGGAGGCCTGGATGGCAGGCGCTGGTCCTGTGCGGAGGTCTTGCGCAGCCGCTGTTCTTTGCCATCGTGACGCCGTATACCTGGCTCGGCGGAGGCGGGTCGGTCGGCAACCGCTACTTCATGGGCGCGTACGGCGTGTTCCTGTTCCTGCTGCCGCCAATCTCGAGCGTGGGCGTCGCGATCATTCCGTGGCTGGTGGGCGGGCTCTTCGTGGCACCGCTGGTAATGAATCCCTTCGTTGCGTCGTTCTATCCGGGCAGCTACGCGGCGCATGGCGCCTACCGGCTGCTGCCGGTGGAGCTCACACTCGTGTACGACTGGCCGATCAACACCGACGCGTCGCGGGTGCGGGTGTGGTTCGGGGACAACCCGGGGCAGGGCGATCCCGGCTTCCAGCTGTACTTCTTCGATCCGAACGCGTACGGGCAGGAAGCAGACAAGAGCTTCTGGGTGAAGGGGCAGTCGCGCGCCGAGTTCCTCGTCAAGACCGATCGTCCGATGAAGCGGCTGGTGATGACGTTGTCGGCCGGCGCCGTCGACACCGACGTCTCCGCCGAAATCGCAGGCCGCACGCAGCGGCTGTCGCTTCGTGCCGGCGCATCCCAGCAGATTTTCTTCACCCTCGGCGAGGGATTCCCGTACCAGGGGCAGTGGCCGGTATGGACCGGTTCCGTCTCGAGCAGCGCCGGGTTCGTGCCGGCGCTCACCGAAGACACGAGCAGCGACACGCGCTACCTGGGCGTCCGCGTGAAGCCGGTGCTGGTCGAATGAGCACGTGCTCCGGCGCTCGGGCTTCGGCGTTCGGCGCTCGAATGGTTCCGTGCGCCGGCAGGGATTTCCTGGCGCATGCGGGCTTTCCAGCGACCGGCCCGGGGCTTGACGCCACGGCGGCCCCAGGCGGGATGCGCCGTCTCCCGAACGCCGAACGCCGAACGCCGGATCGCGAGCGCCGACCGCCGGATCCGAAAACCCCGAGTCCGGCGTTCGAGTGCCCGGCCGGCACCCCCCGTGACGTGCGCGACGTCGGATCCCGGATCCCGGATCCCGGATCCCGTCAGGTGCCGCCCTCATGCGCGTAGCCGTCGTCACATCCAGCCCGCCGATGGCCGAGGGCGGGCACATGGTGATCGCGCGGGCGCTCGTGGAGGCCCTGCGGGCGGCGGAGCATCATGCCGGCATCGTCGTCACGCCGCAGAACCGTTTCGGACGTCAGGCCTCGGCCTACGCGGCCACGTGGCTCACCGACCTCGGCACGAGCGAAGGGGAGCGGATCGATCTGGTCATCAGCCTGCGCTACCCGAGCTACGCGATCCGGCACTCGAATCACGTGTGCTGGTTGAACCACACGATGCGGGAGTACTACGACCTGTGGCCCCGGTTCAGCGGCGGGCTGGGGCGGGCCGGCCTCGTCAAGGAACGGATCCGCAGGAACCTGATCCAGCGCGCCGACCGCTATCTCCTGACCCGCAACGTCCGCCGCCTGTTCGTCCAGTCGAAAACCGTGCAGGATCGCCTGCGCCACTGGCCGGATCTGCGAAGCACGGTTCTGTATCCACCTCCTCCGCCCCGCCCGTATCGCTGCGACGAGTATGGCAACTACGTGTTCATGGTGTCCCGCCTGACCGCGCTCAAACGCGCGGATCTGCTGATTCGTGCGCTCGCCACCGATGCCGCACGCGATGTCCGTGCAGTGATTGGGGGTGAGGGGGAAGAGCACGGCGCCCTCCAGGCACTCGTCGCGCGTCTGGGGCTCGAGGCCAGAGTCACCCTGACCGGTGCGCTGAAGGAACACGAGCTGGTGGACCATCTCGCGCGGTGCCGCGCCGTCTGTTTCCCTCCCGTCGCGGAGGACTACGGGTTCGTCACCGTCGAGGCGTTTGCGTCGCGGAAGCCGGTGATTACCTGCACCGACAGCGGCGGCCCGACCGAGCTGGTGGTCCACGGCGAACGCGGCTACGTGAGCAGCCCGACGCCGCAGTCGCTCGGCGAGGCACTTGGCCGGGTCCTCGACGACCCGGCCCACGTCCAACGCATGGGCGACGCGGCGCATGATTTCGTGAGCACGCTGACATGGCCGGACACCGTGCGGAGGCTGACGGCGTTAGACTGAGGGACGGAAGGTTCGGGGTCCGGGATCCGGGGGATCGGCGTTCGGGGCTCGTGGGTCGGCGCTCGGCGTTCGGCGTTCGGTCCCGCCCAAAGCCCAAAACCCAAGCCCAAGCCCAAAGCCCAAGCCCAAGCCCCGACTGATTACCATGTCCTACGCTTCACCACTGGAAACGCGCATTGCCAAGAAGGTCACCAAGGCGATCAGCGACTACCGGCTGATCGAGGAGGGCGACCGCGTGATGGTCGGGCTGTCCGGCGGCAAGGACAGCTGGGCGCTGTTCCAGATTCTGGACGTCCTCCGCAAGCGCGCTCCCGTCAGCTTTTCGCTGGTTGGCGTCACTGTGGACTCCGGCTACGAGGGCTTCCGGCACGACCTGATCGCCAGCACGTGCGAGCAGCGCGGATGGGAGTGCCGCATCGTCCACACCGAGATTGGCGAGGTGATGGACGACCTGCTGGCCGCGCAGGCGACGCCCTGTTCCCTGTGCGCCCGGCTGCGGCGAGGCGTGCTGTATCGGCTTGCGGACGAAGTCGGCGCGACCAGGATTGCGCTGGGGCACCACCTGGACGACTTCATCGAAACGCTGATGCTCAACCTGTTCTTCGCCGGGACGCTCAAGGCGATGCCGGCGAGGCTCGTGTCGGACGACGGCAGGCACGTGGTGATCAGGCCGTTGGTCTCGGTCACGGAAGCCGAGGCCCGTCAGTACGCAAAGCACAGCGGGCTGCCGATCATCGGATGCTGCTGCCCGGCGTGCGGCGACCTCGGGCTCCAGCGCCAGCGCGTGAAGCGGCTGCTGGCCGAGCTCGAAGTGGAGCACCCCGATATCAAGAGCTCGATGATCCGTGCGCTCGCGAACGTCGCACCCCGTCACCTGCTCGACACGCGGCTGCAGCCGCTGGCCGAACTGCGCGCGGCGGCCGGCAGGCCCGGAACCGCCGCGGGTGACGACGACGCGGGAGCCGGGAGCGCCGTGCCGCTGCCACTTCTCCGCCGCTGAACGCCGCCGCCCCAAAGACCAAAGCCCAAAGCCGCCCAAGCCTGAGGTTAGAGCCCGAAGCCCAAAGCCCGATGAAGAGAATCCTCCCACTTCTGTTCGCGCTGCTGTCCGTGGCGGCCAGTGCCCTCGCGCAGCAGCGTCCCCTCGTCACCGAGGATCCCGAGACGATTGGCGCCGGCCTCGTCCTCCTCGAAGCGGGGGTCGACCACCAGCAGGCGGTCGTCTATCCCGTGTCAGGGCTCGAAGGGAACCTGCTGCGGCTCCCGGCGCTCGGCGTGAGCTTCGGGATCGGCTCCGTCGCCGAGCTGCAGATTGACGGGGGCCTGTACAACAGGCTGTCCGTCACCTCCCGGCAGCGGGCACCGCTGTCGAGCGTGCTGGATTTCACCGGCGACACGACGAGCGACTTCGAAGACATCACCGTCGCGACCAAGATTCGTTTTGCCGCCGAGGGTGCGGGAAGGCCCGCCGTCGGCGTCCGGTTCGCTACGCGGCTTCCCAATGCCAGCAACGAGAGCGGCCTCGGGCTCGACACGACGGACTTCTACGTCTCCCTCCTGCTGGGCAAGACCGTCCGGTCCTTGCGCGTCGTCGGGAACGCCGGCCTGGGGATTCTCGGGCAGCCCATGGACGGACACAGTCAGAACGACGTGTTCACGTACGGTCTGTCGTTCGCCCGGGCGGTCAAGGAGGGTGTGGAGATCGTCGGCGAGGTCAACGGCCGCCTCGACGCCCGTGAAGGCGAGCCGCCCCCCGGCACCGAGAGCCGTGGCGCATTCCGGGGAGGCGGCCGCGTCACCCGCGGCGCCATCAGGTTCGACGGCGCCGTCATCCTCGGGCTGACGTCGCGCGACACCAGCTTCGGCCTCACCGGCGGGCTGACGTGGGTGTTCCGGGGGAAATGATTCAGCCGACAGGCTCCGGGCTTTGAGCTTTGAGCTTTGGGCCTCGGGATTCGAACGCGCGCGCCGAACGCCGAGCGCCGAGCGCCGACCGCCGAACGTCGGGCGCCGAACGCCGGCCCTCAGGATGGCTCGATCGCGTAAAAGGCGTTGACCTCCGCGATCTCCTGCTCCGTCCTTTCCTGATCCCAGCCAAGCTCGGCGGCCGCCAGCCGGGCGCATGCGGCGAGCGCTTCGCTGCCGGGTTGCCCGCTCGCGCCGAGGCCGCTCCGGCGAACGACGATGTCGGAGAGCCGGAGGGCCATTTCGTGCCGTACGGCGTGCGCGACCTCGGCGCCGACCGTGTGGCAGCCGGCTGCCACGGGTTCCATCCACTCCTGCCGCTCGCTCATCAGCCGCACGATGTCCGCCGCGCGCTCCGCGTAGCGCCTGGTGAGATGCTCGAGCGTGGCGGGGGAGAGCTCCACCTGGACGCTCCGCCCCGCTTCGATGGCAAGCGCCTCGTGGTCGGCGATGCCTGCGCCGGGCAGTACCCGCTGCCCGGTTCTCGATGGCTTCGCGGGTAGCCCGATCCGTCGCACGACCGTATCGATGGCCCGCTCCGCGACGCCGCGCGCGGTCGTGTACTTCAAGCCCAGCACCGTGTAGGCGCCCTTCGCGGAGTGCTCGATAAAATCGGCGCTCGACCGGAGCTCTGCGTGGCCCCGCTCGATTGATCGACGCCGGCACGATGCCGCGGTGGACGAATGCGACCTGCTGCGGCGTCAAGTGCAGCGCCGGAAAGGCGGTATTCGCCTCGGCCACGAACGCTGCGATCTCCGATGCCGCCACCGATGGCCGCGCGGACGGGGGCACGACGTCGGACTGGCTGGTGCCGATGAGCGCGCGGCCGTACCAGGGGACCAGCGTCAGCATGCGTCCGGACGAGGACGGCGCGGCCAGCGCGATGTCACGAGCGGGAACGGTCGTGACGAGGTTCATCGCCTTCAGCATCGGGATGTCGCGCGCGTCCCCGAACATCGCCATCACGCCGGGCGCCTGCGCGCCGGCGGCGTTGATCGTCGCACGCGCCTCAATCGCGAACGTCCGCCCCGTGATCGTGTCGCGCACCTCCATCCCGGAGACGCGCCCGCCGGTCCGGACAGCAGACACCGCCTCGAGATAGTTGGCGAGATCCGCGCCGCTGCGGTCGGCTGCCTCCGCGAGCGCGAACGTCAGCCGGTCCGCCTCGACTATCTGGTAGTCGTACCATTGCGCGCCGCCGGTCAGCCCGTCCGGCTTGATGCCGGGGAACAGGCGCAGCGTCGCCGCCTTCGAGAGAAGCCGCGGCTTCGGAAGATGCAGTTCCGGCTCGACCTGCTCGTTGCGGCGCCGCCCGAGCCAGACGTCGAGCCGGAACGCGGCGCGAAGCGCGACCCGGTTGCGCGTCCACGAGCGGTAGGTGCCGACGAGAAACGGCAACGGGCGCATCAGCCATGGCGCGATCCGCGCGAGGGTGCGCCGCTCGCGGATCGAGTCGAGCGCGCGGTCCACCCGGCCCGATTGCAGCGATCGCAGCCCGCCGTGCGCCGTCTTCTGGTGGTTGAACGAGGCGCCGCTCCCGAAATCGGCCGCCTCGACGAGCGCGGTCCGCAGCCCGCGGCTGCTGCCCTCGTAGGCGAGCGCGAGGCCATACACGCCTCCGCCTATCACGAGCAGGTCGTACGCTCCGGTGGTGAAACGATCGAGATCGCGTGGGCGCATGAGAGCCGGCTTCATTCTATAGTAGGGATACGTGTCCTCCTCGCGGTCTCCCACCCTCGCAGACGTCCGCCAGTACTGGAATCAGCACATCCACGACCTCGAGATCAGCACGCAGCCGCCCGGCTCGCCGGGCTTCTTCGCGGACCTCGATCAGTATCATTTCGAGAAGCTCCACCACCTCCTGCGGCTGGTACGCTTCGACGACTACCGCGGCAAGCGCGTGCTCGACGTCGGCTGCGGCGCCGGCACCGACCTGGTGCGCTTCGCCCGGGCCGGCGCCATCGTCAGCGGCGTGGATCTCTCCGCGTCGGCGATTGCGCTGGCCCGGCAGAATGTCTCCCAGCAGGGTCTCGAGGCCGACCTGCGCGAAGCCGACGGGGAGCACCTGCCGTATGCAGACGACACATTCGATCTGGTGTTCGCCCACGGCGTGGTGCAGTACACGCCTGGCGACGCGGCGCTGGTCGACGAGTGCCGGCGTGTCCTGAAGCCGGGCGGCGAAGCCGTCTTCCAGGTCTACAACCGGGTGTCGTGGCTGAACGCGCCTGTCGAAGCTGATGAAGGTGCCGCTCGAGCACGAGGACGCCCCGGTGCTCCGCAAGTACAGCGCCGCCGGGTTCCGCGCCATGCTGAAGGGCTTCCGCGAGATCCGTATCGTCGAGGAGCGTTTCCCGGTGAAGTCGCGGCTGCACGGCGGATGGAAGGGCCTGGTGTTCAACACGATCTTCGTCGGGACCTTCAACGCCCTGCCGCGCCGGCTCGTGCACCGGTTCGGCTGGCATCTACTCGCGTTCTGCCGCAAATGAAGCTGATCAAGGCCCATGCGCTGGGCAACGATTTTCTGCTGGTGCCGGCGGAGGCCGTGGCCGGGCCAGCCGATCGGCCGCCGTTCGTGCGGGCTGTCTGCGATCGGCATCGAGGCATCGGGGCCGACGGCGTCATCTTCTACACGCTGACCCCGCGTGGCGCCGCGATGGAGCTGCTGAACGCCGATGGCAGCTACTCTGAAGTCTCGGGCAATGGCGTTCGCTGCCTGGGCGCCCTGTTGGCGAGCGGTGCGGCACGACTGGATCGGGATCTGGAGATCGACACCGACGCCGGCGTCAAGCGATTGGCGCTCCTCGAACGGAACGGGTCCTGCTACACCTTTCGAACGTTCATGGGGGCACCCACCCAGATCGACCGGGTCACCCTGGAGGTTGCCGGAGAGCACCTGCGCGTCGTCACGCTGCGGGTCGGAAACCCGCAGTGCGTCCTGCTGGGCGACGTCACGGAGGCCCGCCTGTATTCCACGGCGGCGGCCCTGGCCGTGCACGCCCATTTCCCCGACGGCACGAACGTCGAGCTCGCGCAGGTCGAGACGCCAGGCCTGGTGCGGATCCTGATCTGGGAACGCGGCGTGGGGCCGACTGAAGCGTCCGGGACCGGGGCGTGCGCCGCGGCGGTGGCCGCCCACCGCTACGGGGGCGCCTCCCGCGACGTCCAGGTGACCTCGCCGGGCGGGACACAGCGTGTGGAGTGGCTGGAAGACGGCTTGTATCTGACCGGGTGGGCCCAGATGGTGGCCGAAGCGACATGGCTGTCCTGATGACCTGCCAGCCGCAGCGGTCCCGCTGTGCCGAACTCAATGGCTCGTCCGATCGTAAGCCGGTACAGAGCGTGCAACCGGAGATCCCAGAAAGGCACTGCACACATGATTCGATTCCTGTTCAAGCTCGTGATCCTGGTCATCGTGCTCGCCGGCGCGGCGATGTTCTTTTTCGGTTGGCGGCCGACCGGCTTCTCGCCGGCGCCAGGCGACCGTCCGATCGACCGGATCGACACCACCAAGGCGCGCGAGGTGGGCGCCCAGATTGGCGCGAAGGCCTCCGAGGCGGCTGCTGCCGCGCAGACCAGCCTCTCCGAGGGTAGCGTCACCGCGAAGATCAAGGCGAAGATGTCCCTGGACGACACGGTGCAGGCCAAGGACATCAACGTGGATTTCGCGAATGGCGTCGTGACGTTGACAGGTACTGTCAGGAGCGCTGCCGAGCGGAAGCGGGCGGTCGATCTGGCGACCGAGACCGCCGGAGTCACCTCGGTGAAGGACCAGCTCCGCATGCGGGAGCGCTGACCTCACGCGCGCAGTTCCTGCGCGCATCCCGCGCGCCCGATGACGACGACGCCGCGATGGGAGGCTGACGCTCAGCGACGGCGTTTGGCGGGGCGCGAACGGACGGACTCGTCGATCGTGGCGATTTGCTCGTCAATCGCTGCGGGAATGCCTTGCACTGCTGCGCGCGCTTCCAGGTACTTGCCCGCCGCGAGAGTCGAGCGCGCGTCTTGCACCGTGCGCCGTCCATCGGCCAGAGCGCGGTGCGCGTCTTTCAGCTCCTGGGCCGGCACCCGGGCGGCGGTAGCGGCCTTCAGTTTCGATTCCAGCTGCTCCAGATCGTTCGCCGACGTGAGGAGGGCCAGCTTCGGCCTCGCTGCGCGCCAGCGCCTGGCCGTCGGCCGCCTGCCGCGCCGACTCCTGGGCGCGCTGACTGGCGTCGAGCGCGCGCGAGAGAGCCAGGCGATAGTCTCGCTGGTTCACGGCATCGTGCGCCTGCTGAAGGGCGCCGGTCGCGTCCGCGAATGCCGCCGCGGCGTACTGTTCAGCCCCGGCCGCGCGCGCCGTGTCGATGGCGCCCTGGGCGCGATCGATCTCTTTCTGGGGGGGCTGCGGAGCAGCTTGCGCAGAAAAACGCAGTGCAGAGCAGGGCGGCAGCGCGGCGCATCCGCCCGGAAGTATAGCAGGGATGGTGTACGATGAAGACGGTCGCGGAGCACGATCGGCCGCGCGAGAAGCTGCAGCGCGTGGGGGCGACGGCGCTCGGCGACAACGAGCTCCTGGCCATCGTCCTCGGGCACGGCCGCGCCAACGCCAGCGCACTGGACATCGCCAACGCGGTGCTGGAAGGTGTGGCCGGGCTGGACCGGCTCGCTCGCGCCAGCTACGACGAGCTGCGATCCATTCCCGGGATCGGCGCAGCCAGGGCCGCGCAGATCGTCGCGGCGGTCGAGCTCGGCCGCCGGACGCTGACGCGCGGCGGCCGGGAGCGCATCCAGATCACGTCTCCACGCGTGCTGGCGGAGATGCTCCTGCCGCAGTTCGGCAGCCGGGCGGTCGAGCAGTTCGGGGTGGTGCTGCTGGACACCAAGCACCGCGTGCTGCGGACGACCATCGTGACCGTCGGGACGATCGACGCGAGCATCGTCCACCCGCGCGAGATCTTCCGTGAGGCGGCCAGTGCGGGCGCCGCGGCCATCGTGCTGTTCCACAATCATCCGTCGGGCGATCCGGAACCGAGCCACGATGATGTGACGCTCACCCGGCGGATTGTGGCCGCAGGCATCCTGATGGGCATCGACGTCGTGGACCACGTGATCCTGGCGGACGCGCGATACTGCAGTCTGCGTGAGAAGGGGTTGCTCTGAATTGACGAGAACCGCGTACTTCGACTGTTTCTCCGGGGCTTCCGGCGACATGGTGCTTGGCGCGCTGCTGGACGTCGGGCTGCCGCTCGACGCCCTCCGGGACGCCCTCGGCAGCCTGGCGATCGAGTATGGGGGTGTGTCCGCCGAGCGCGTGCTCAGGGCAGGCGTGTCCGCCACGAGGTTCCGGGCGACGGCCGACGAGCCTCCGCGCGATCGGCACGCGACGGATCAGTCGGCGCACAGCCACGGCAACACCGCTGCAGTCGATCAGCAGCACCAGCGGCACGCCCACCAGCACGACGATCCCGCTCAGGGAGGTCGCGAAGGGCAGGCGCACCAGCATTCACACCCGCACACCCACGCCGATGGCCACACCCACGCCCATGCCCACGTGCACGCCGACGGTCAGGCCGACGAGGACGGTCACTCGCACGATCATGCCCACGATCACGAGCAGGGCAGCGCGACCGGCCAGCGCGCCGTCGGGGGGCATCATCACCACAGCCTGAAGGATATCGCGGCGTACATCGAGCGCTCCGCGCTCTCGCGAGCGGGGAAGGACCGCTCCCTTCATCTGTTCGAGACGCTCGCCGCGGCCGAGGCGGCCATCCACGATGTGCCGCTCGACCGCATCCACCTGCACGAGGTCGGCGCGCTCGACTCGATCGTCGACATCGTGGGCGCCGTGTTCGGCATGGAATGGCTCGGCGCGGACGACGTCGTGGTCTCGCCCCTCAATGTCGGGAGCGGGACCGTGTGGTGCGCTCATGGCGAGTTTCCTGTCCCGGCGCCCGCCACCGCGCGGCTCCTCACCGGCGTGCCGGTGTATGCCGGTGCGGTGTCGAGCGAGCTGGTGACGCCGACGGGTGCCCTGCTGATGACCGCCTACGCCCGCAGCTACGGGCCGCTGCCGCCCATGCGTGTGAGCCGGATCGGCTATGGCGCCGGCACGAAGGACTTCAAGCAGCATCCCAACGTGCTGCGTCTCCTCGTCGGCGAGGCGTCCTCCCCGGCTGAAGCGGAGCGGATCGTCGTGATCGAGTGTGAGATCGACGACATGAACCCCCAGCTGTTCGGGCCGCTGATGGACCGCCTGTACGACGGCGGGGCGCTGGACGTCTTCTACGCGCCGGTCCAGATGAAGAAGAACCGTCCCGGCACGCTCGTCACGGTGGTTGCGATGCCGGAGCGGCGTGAAGCGCTTGCGGCGGTGCTCTTCACCGAGTCCACGACCATCGGCGTCAGATACCAGGAGATGATGCGCGAGCGGCTGGCGCGCGAGATCCGGACCGTCGAGACGCCCGTCGGGCCCATCCGGTTCAAGGTCGCCACCCGCGACGGACGTGTGCTCAACGCGGCGCCGGAGTTCGAGGACTGCGCGCGGCTGGCGGTCGAGCACGGCATGTCGGTCAAGGACGTACAGGCGATCGCGGTTCGACACGCGGATTTCTGACACTCGAGAGGCTCATGGCCCGGTTCTACCTGACGACGGCAATCGATTACGTGAACAGCCGGCCCCACCTGGGTACGGCGTACGAGAAGATCGCCGCCGATGTCATCGCCCGCTACAAGCGGCTCGCAGGGTTCGAGACGCACTTCGTCATGGGCAATGACGAGCACTCGCAGAACGTATTCCGCAAGGCCCGCGAGCTCGGGGAGGATCCGCTCGCCTACTGCGACCGCATGGCGGCGGAGTTCCTCGACGTGTGGCGGCGTCTCGACATCTCGTTCGACGACTTCATCCGCACGACCGAGCCACGGCACCGTGCCGGGGCGCAGGAACTCGTGCGGAGGATGACGGCCGCGGGGGACATCTACGAAGGGTTCTACGAAGGCTGGTACTGCGTGTCGTGCGAGGCCTTCAAGCAGGAGAAGGACCTGGCGGACGGCCTCTGCACGATCCACAGGACGAAGCCTGACTGGATTCGCGAGAAGAACTACTTCTTCCGGCTCTCGAAGTATCACGGAGCCGCTCCGCCGGCTGTTCGCCGGGCGACCGGAGTTCCTCGTCCCCGAGATCCGGCGCAACGAGATCCTGCGGCTGCTGGAAGGCGGGCTCGACGACATCTCGGTCAGCCGCGCCGGCCAGGCCTGGGGCATCCCGATGCCGGACGACCCGTCCAGCGTCATCTACGTGTGGGTGGATGCGCTCATCAACTACATCACCGCGGTCGGCTTCGGCACGGACGAGGCGCTGACCGCCAGGTGGTGGCCGGCGGATCTCCACGTGATCGGCAAGGACATCACGCGGTTTCACGCCGTCATCTGGCCCGCCATGCTCATGAGCGCCGGCGTCGCGGTCCCCGGGCAGATTTTCGGCCACGGCTGGGTGCACCTGAAGGGCGAGAAAATGAGCAAGTCGCTCGGGACGGCCGTCGAGCCGCTCGACGCGATCGCCCGTTTCGGCCCGGATCCCCTCAGGCTGTATCTCGTCAAGGAGATCACGTTCGGGTCGGATGGCGACTTCAGCTGGGAACGCTACGAAGACCGCTACAACGTCGACCTTGCGAACAATCTGGGCAACCTCGTGAGCCGCATCGCCGCGATGGCAGAGAAGTACCGCGGCCTGCGGCTGACCTCCACGCGCGCAGGGCCCGGGAAGCTTGCGGAGGCGGCGGCTGCCGCGCTGGCGGACTACCAGCGGGCGATGGACCTCTTCGCGCTGGAAGAGGGGGTTGCCGCGGCCTTCTCGCTCGTCGACGACGCAAACGGGTACATCGCCAGCACCGAACCGTGGGTGCTGGCGCGGGATGCCAGCCAGGCCGAACGGCTCACGGAGGTGCTGTTCGATGTGGCCGAGGCGGTGCGCGTCGCCGCGATCCTGCTGCTGCCGGTGATCCCCGGTTCAGCCGCGGAGATCCTCCGGCGGATGGGCGAGACGCGGCCGGCCGGCGCGCTGCGGCTGGACGATGCGCGCTGGCGGTCGGACGGCGAGCGGACGCTCGTCAAGGGGGACGCGCTGTGGCCGCGTGTCGAGCCGCCAGGCGGCTCGAGGCCGCACAAACCAACATCGCAGAGGAGCAGACACGTGGACGAGACCAACCAGACGACGCCAACCGCTCCGCGGTCGGAGCCAGCGCCAGCCGCGGCTCCAGGCGGGGAACCGGCCGCGTCCGACGCCCGCATCTCGATAGACGACTTCATGAAGGTCGACCTGCGGGTGGCCAGGGTGTTGACGGCGGAGAAGGTCGCGGGCTCCCGCAAGCTGGTCAAGATGACGATAGACGTCGGGACCGAGCAGCGGACGCTGGTGGCCGGCATCGCCGAGGCCTACGACGCGGAAGCGCTCGTCGGCCGCACCATCGTGATGGTCTTCAATCTCAAGCCGGCCAAGCTGATGGGCATCGAGTCCAACGGGATGGTGCTGGCGGCGAGCCCGGACGGCGGCAGGCCGGCGCTCGTAGGGTTCGACCAGGACATCGCGCCGGGCACCCGGGTGAGATGACTGCAGGGGAGACTTCCCACGGGCCCGCCGCGGACACCTCATGATCGACAGTCACTGCCACCTGGCCGACCCCGCGTTCGCGGACGATCTGGCGAATGTCATCGATCGTGCGACGGACGCCGGGGTGCGGCGCGCGCTCTGCATCCTGTCCGCGGGAGACGAAGAAGAGTCGCGCGCCGCCAGGCGCGTGCGGGAGCTGTGGCCGGACATGCGCCTGGCAGTCGGCGTCCACCCGCACCACGCGGGCCGGTTCGACGGGCGGGTCGCGGAGGTTGCGCCGTTCGTCCGCGCAGCCGTCGCAGCGGAAGGCGCGAGTGCCGTCGGCGAGATAGGACTCGACTACCACTATGATTTTTCGCCGCCGGCGGTGCAGCAGGCCGTGTTCGAGGCGCAGATCGCGCTCGCGGCCGAGCTCGACCTGCCGGTTGTCCTGCACACCCGCGAGGCGTCGGACGATACCTTTCACGCCCTGCGCGCGGTCGGGCCCGGACGTGTCCGCGGCGTGTTCCACTGTTTCACCGGAGACCTCGCGATGGCCCGCACGGCGCTCGATCTGGGCTTCTACATCAGTATCGCCGGGATTGTCACGTTCCCCCGGTCTGCGGACATCCGGGAGGTGGCGGCCTTCGTGCCGGCCGATCGGCTGCTGATCGAGACCGACTCGCCGTATCTGGCCCCGGTCCCTCGCCGGGGCAAACGCAACGAGCCGGCGTTGGTGGCGCGCGTGCTCGAGCAGGTTGCCGAGCTCCGGGCGGTCGGGCCCGAAGCGCTCGGGGTGCAACTGGTCGACAACTTCGATGCCCTGTTCGGTCCAACTGTTACGCAGATCGAGGCTTAGCGCGTTGACACCCCGCTCGCAAAACCAGTATCGTGGGCAGAGTTCCGACTCCACGGCATCCCTTTGAGCGACACTGCCCAGAAATCGTCCGCTGCTGTCGACCTGACGCAGATCTTCGAACCCATCCGCGAGGATCTCGAGGCTGTCGAGCGTGAGTTCGTCCGTCACATCCAGTCGAGGGTCGCGCTCATCCCCGAGATGGGCCGCTACATCCAGAAGAGCGGCGGCAAGCGGGTGCGGCCCGCCGTGCTCCTGATGGCGGCCCGGCTCAGCGGCTACCAGGGCGATCGCGCGGTCTTGTACGCCTCGGTCGTCGAGTTCATCCACACGGCCACCCTGGTGCACGACGACATCATCGACGGCGCCGACCTGCGCCGTGGGCGTCTCGCCGTCCACTCGCGCTGGGGCAACGACATCACGGTCCTCCTGGGGGACTACCTCTACATCAAGTCGATGGCCATGGCGCTCACGCAGGATTCGCTGGAGATCATCCGGCTGCTCTGCGACGTGACGCTCCGCATGATCGAAGGGGAGCTGTACCAGCTCACGAAGACCGGCGATGTCGACATCAGCGAGGACGAGCACTTCGAGATCATCCGGCGGAAGACGGCGTTTCTGTTCGGCGGGTGCGCGCAGATCGGCGGCATGCTGGGCGGCGTGACCCCTGAGCAGGAAACGGCGCTGCAGGACTACGGCTTCAATCTCGGCATCGCCTTCCAGCTCGTCGACGACCTGCTGGATTACACGGCGGATGCCGCGGCGCTCGGAAAGCCGGTCGGCGGCGACCTGCGGGAAGGCAAGATCACGCTCCCCGTCATCTTCCTCCTCCGCCGGGGAGGCGAGGCGGCCGACGCGTTGATCCGGGACGTCGTGCGCGATCGTGCGGTCACGACGGAGCAGTGGCGGGAAATCCTGCGGCTGCTGCGCGAGCACCGCTCGACCGAACAGGCGTATAACCGGGCGCTCGAGTACGCCGGACGCGCCAAGGCGTGCCTCTCGGCGTTCCCGGCCGGACGCGAGCGCGACGCGCTCGAGGCGCTCACCGACTACGTGCTGTCCCGCGACCGCTAGCCTCGTCCGATGCGGGCCTTTCAATTGCCCCCGCTCACGCGGCACGTGCTCCATGGCGCGATTGCCCCGCGTGACAGGGTCGTCGAGCCGGCTCGGCTCGCGCCGCCGGCATGACCGCCATGGACCCTGCGATCCGCATCACCCGGCTCCGTGACGAGATCCGCCGCCACGAGGATCGGTACTACATCCACAACGATCCGGAAGTGACCGACGACGTGTTCGACGCGCTGGTGAAGGAGCTCGAAGATCTCGAGACCGAGCACCCGGATCTGGTCACCGCCGACTCACCCACGCAGCGGGTGGGCGGGCGGCCTGTCGAGGGCTTCGAGACATCCACGCACCTCGCGCCGATGTTGAGCCTGGACAACGGATACAGCGAGGAGGAGCTGCGGGCGTTCGACGAGCGCGTGCGAAGGGGCGCAGGGTGCGGCGACACGCCGGTGGACTACGTGGCTGAGCTCAAGATCGACGGCCTGAGCATCGCCCTGACCTACGTCGACGGCGTGCTGAGCCGGGGTGTCACGCGCGGGGACGGTGTGCGCGGGGAAGACGTCACCTCCAACGTGCGGGTCATCCGCTCGGTGCCGCTGCGGCTCCTCGACGGACCCCGCGGAACGATCGAGGTCCGGGGCGAGATCTACCTGCCGCGGCGCTCGTTCGAGCGGGTGAACCGCGAACGGGAGGAAGCGGACGAGGTGCCGTTCGCGAACCCCCGGAACGCCGCCGCCGGAACGATGCGCAACCTCGATCCGGCCCAGGTTTCGCGGCGGGGCCTGAGCGCCTACGTGTATCAGCTCGTGGTGGAGGGGGAACGGGAACGGGCGCACCATGCGGACACGCTCGAAGCGCTGCGCGCCTGGCGGTTGCCGGTGGAACCCCACTGGACGCGGGCCACCGGCCTCGACGCGCTGCTGTCCTACTGCCGTGAGTGGCAGGAAAAGCGCGAGGCGCTCGAGTTCGCCACCGACGGCGTCGTGATCAAGGTGGACGACCTCGCGCTGCGCGAGCGGCTCGGGACCACGTCGAAGTTCCCGCGCTGGGCGCTCGCCTTCAAGTTCCCGTCGCAGCAGGCGACGACGATTCTGCGGAAGATCGCCGTGAACGTCGGCCGGACCGGCGCCGTGACGCCGTATGCGGTGCTCGAACCGGTGCTGCTCGCCGGATCGACGATCTCGATGGCGACGCTGCACAATGCCGAGGATGTCGCGCGCAAGGATCTGCGCGAGGGGGACACGGTCCTCGTCGAGAAGGGGGGCGACGTCATCCCGAAGGTGATCAAGCCGATCCTGCCGCACGCACCGGGCAGCAGGACGTGGGAGATGCCGTCGGCTTGCCCCGCGTGCGGGAGCCTGCTCCAGCGCGACGAAGAAGAGGTGGTGTGGCGCTGTGCGAATGCGTCGTGCGCGGCCCGCATCCGCCGCAGCCTGGAGCACTTCGCCTCGCGCTCCGCGATGAACATCGACGGGCTTGGCGAGTCGCTCGTCGATCAACTGCTCGAGCGGGGGCTCGTCCGCGACTTCGCCGATCTGTATCACCTCGATGCGGCTGCCCTCGAAGAGCTGGTGGTCACCCCTCGCGATCCCCGCTCGGACCGCGCCCGCCCCCGGAAACTGGGCAAGGTCGGCCGCAACGTCGTCGCGCAGATCGATCGCAGCCGCGGGAACGATCTGTCGCGCCTGGTGTATGCGCTCGGCATCCGGCACGTCGGCGAAAAGGCGGCGGCGACGCTTGCCCGTACCTTCCAGCGGATGGACCGGCTGCTGGACGCCACGCTCGAGAGCCTGCAGGCGGTGCCGGAAATCGGCCCCGTAGTGGCCGCCTCGGTCCGCGCGTTCGCCGACGAGCCGCACAACCGGGCCCTCGTCGAGCGGCTGCGGGAAGCGGGGGTGAACATGAAGAGCCAGGCGCCGTCGGCTGGCGACGGCCCGGGCCCCCTCAGCGGCAAGACCTACGTGCTCACCGGCACGCTCGCGAGCATGACCCGGGAGGAGGCGGAGGCGGCCATCGTGGCGCGGGGCGGCAAGGTCACCGGCTCCGTCAGCCGCAAGACGACGGCGCTCGTCGCCGGCGAAGAGGCCGGCAGCAAACTCGACAAGGCACGCACGCTGGGCGTGATGGTGCTCACCGAGAAGGATTTCTGTGAGGGTGTATTACGGGAGCCGGAAGTCGGCAGCCGGAGCCATTGATGCGCCTGTCGTCGCGCTTCCCCGTGCTTGCCGCCGTGTTGATCGCGGCGGTGGCCTTCCTGGTCGGCCTGAGCCTGGCCCGGCAGGCCCGGCCCGCGCCAGGGGCAACGACTGCCACCCGGCGCCCGGCCGTGGCGGGCGATGTGCGCGCCGGTTCGTCGGGGGCGACCAGCGCAATCGTCAACTTTGCCGATGCGACCGAGCGGGTGAACCCGGCGGTGGTCAACATCGACGCGTCGGCGAACACGTCGGGGCGAGGCGGCCAGCGGCCGCTGAGGCCGGGGTCGGACGACCCGGGTGACGCGCCACGGGACCTGGACACCCCGCGGCCGGGGTCGGGAAGCGGCTTCTTCATCGACCGCGCCGGCTTCATCCTCACGAACAACCACGTCATCGAGGCCGCGCAGCGCATCACCGTCACGCTGGCAGACGGCCGCAGCTTCAGGGCGGAGGTCGTGGGGGCGGACGCCGCCACCGATATCGCGCTGCTGCGCGTCGATGGACCGCCCGACTTTCCGGTCGCGCCCCTGGGTGACTCCGATCACCTGCGGGTGGGCGAGTGGGTCTGCGCCATCGGCAATCCGCTCGGGTACGTGCACTCCGTGACGGTCGGCGTGGTCAGCTTCATCGGGCGGAAACTGTTCGACCCGAGCCTCGACAACTACATCCAGACCGACGCGGCGATCAACTTCGGGAACAGCGGCGGGCCGCTGATCAACGCCCGCGGACAAGTGGTCGGCATCAATTCCGCCGTGAGCTCGCGCACGAGCAGCATCGGCTTCGCCGTGCCGATCAATCAGGCAGTGGCCTTGCTTCCGCAGCTGAAGAGCGCCGGCCGGGTGTCGCGCGGGTTCATCGGCGTGACGCTCACCGACGTCACGCCGGCCCTTCAGCAGGCGCTCCGCCTGACCGTTTCCCGCGGCGCCGTCGTCCAGGACGTGGCGGTCAACTCTCCCGCCGAGCGGGCGGGGCTCCGTCCGTACGACGTGATCGTCGACGTCGACGGGCGGTCGGTGGGCTCGAACGAGGAGCTGATCCGCGAGATTTCCACCCGGCCGCCGGGCAGCACCGCCAGGCTGCAGCTGGTCCGGGACGGCCGCGCGCAGGCGATGGCCGTGCAACTCGCCGAACGGCCCCGCCGGGGAGAGGAGCTCGTCGGCGCGGCGGCGCCCACCGGGGGCAAGCCCGCGCCGGCGATCGGGACCCCGGCGCCATCGCCGCTCGGGATTGCGGTCCGGGAGATCGACCGGACCCGCATGGGCCGGCCTGAGGTGGCGGAAGGGGTCCGGGGCGTTCTGATCCGGTCGGTCGATCAGGCGGGCCCCGCCTACGCCGTGCTGCGCCGGGGCTTCGTGATCATGGAAATCAACCGGCAGGCGACGCCCACCGTGGCGGCCTACGGCCGGCTGGTCTCGGCAGCGAAGCGGGGCGACGTGGTGGCGATCTATTATTACGATCCGACACTCGGACAGCGCGCCCTGGTCACCGTCACTGTGGAGTAAGCCGTTCATCCCGATGAAATCACGAATTCTTGTTGTGGACGACGAGGCGGAGATCCGTCGATCGGTCCGGATGATCCTCGAGTACGAGGGCTACGAAGTGCTGGAAGCGGCGAGCGGGCCCGAAGGCGTGGCACTCGCCGAACGTGAGGCGCCGGACCTGGTGTTTCTCGACATCAAGATGCCCGGCATGGACGGCCTGGACGCGCTGCAGCGCATCAAGGCGTCGAACGACGCGCTCCCCGTGGTGATCATCTCGGGGCACGGCACGGTGAGCACCGCGGTGGAGGCCACCAAGGCCGGCGCGTTCGACTTCATCGAGAAGCCGCTCACCACCGAACGCGTGCTGGTCACGATCCGCAACGCGCTCGACCGGATGCGGCTGGCGGACGAGAACCGGTCGCTGAAGCGCGCCGTGGAGGTCCGTCACCAGATGATCGGCGAGAGCCCGGCGCTCCGCCAGGTCTGGGACTCCATCAAGCGCGCCTCGCCGACCAACGCGACAGTGCTGCTGCTCGGAGAAAGCGGCGCGGGCAAGGAGCTCGTCGCCCGATCCATCCACCGCAACAGCCTTCGCAGCCGCGACCGCTTCGTGCAGGTCAACTGCGCCGCCATCCCCGAGGAGCTCATCGAGTCGGAGTTGTTCGGTCACGAGAAAGGCTCGTTCACAGGCGCGACCGAGAAGCAGATCGGCAAGTTCGAGCAGGCGGATCGCGGCACGATCTTCCTCGACGAAGTCGGCGACATGAGCGCGAAGACGCAGGCGAAGGTCCTCCGCGTGCTCCAGGAAGGCGAGGTTGAGCGGCTGGGCTCGGCGCGCACGATCAAGGTGGACGTCCGGGTGATTGCCGCCACGAACAAGGACCTCGAGCAGGAGATCGAAAAGGGCACGTTCAGGGAGGACCTCTACTTCCGCCTGAGCGTCATCCCGATTCGGGTGCCGCCGCTTCGGGACCGGCGCGACGACATCCCGGCCCTCGTGCGCCACTTCGCGGACCTGTTCAGCCGCGACAACAACCGCCGCCCGCAGCGGTTCACTCCGGCCGCGCTCGAGTACCTGCAGCGCGCCCGCTGGAAGGGCAACGTCCGGGAGCTGAAGAACACCGTCGAGCGGCTGATCATCATGACTCCCTCGGAAGTGGTCGACGTCGACGACCTGCGGGACATCGTCCGCCTTGAAGCGAAAGCGGCAGGCCCTGATAATGAGAAGGGCACGCTGCGCGAGTTCAAGGAGTCGTCCGAGCGGGCGTTCCTCGTCGGCAAGCTCCGCGAGAGCGGCTGGAACATCTCGAAGACCGCGGAAGTGATCGGGACGCCGCGCAGCAACTTGTACAAGAAACTCGAACAGTACGGGATCACGCAGGAAGCGGACGGATGAACATCCGCCGCAGGAGACCAGACGATCGCCGCCAGCCGTAGCCGAAAGGCGAAGGCGGGGGGAGGAAAGTCCGAACTCCACAGGGCAGTGCGCCGGGTAACGCCCGGTCAGGGCAACCTGAAGGAAAGTGGCACAGAAAATATACCGCCCGACTTCGCTCGCCGGTGCCGCGAGGCGTCGCTGAGGGATGAGGGTAAGGGTGAAAAGGTGCGGTAAGAGCGCACCGCGCCCGTGGCAACACGGGTGGCAGGCAAAACCCCGCACGGAGCAAGGCCAAATAGGGGAGCGTTGGCGCCCGGCGCGGGAGACCGCGCGGGGCGTCAGTGGGACGGCCCGTCCCAGGCTTCCGGGTAGGCTGCTGGATCCCGCCAGTGATGGCGGGGCTAGAGGAATGATCGTCACCCGCCGAGGCCCGTAAGGGCGGACGCGGGAACAGAATTCGGCTTACGGTCTCCTGCGGCGGACTTCTCGCGGTCCGCCGCATCAACTTCACCGGCAACTGTCACGCGCAGAGCGGCCCGACCCCTGGCGGCTTGGGTGCTAGAATTGCCGTGCAACAGCGGTATGCGCGAGGGTGCATGGCTCATTTTCTGGTCACCGGCGGCGCCGGCTTCATCGGGTCGCATCTCGCGGAAGAACTGGTGCGGCGCGGCCACCGTGTCCGCGTGGCTGACGCGCTCATCACCGGCAAGCGGGCCAATCTGGCCCACCTTCCAACCGTGGAATTCCTCGAAGGGAATCTCGACCGAACTGGCGTTCGCGCGCCAGGCGGTCGAGGATGTCGAGTTCGTCCTGCACCAGGCCGCCATTCCGTCGGTGCCGCGCTCGGTGGCCGACCCGGTGACGACCAACCGGGCCAACGTCGACAGCACCCTGAACGTCCTGGTTGCCGCCCGGGACGCGCGCGTCCGCCGGGTTCTCTTCGCCGCCTCGTCGGCCGCCTACGGCAACACGCTCACGCTGCCGAAGCACGAGGAGATGCCCACCGATCCGCTCTCGCCCTACGCGCTCCAGAAAGTGGTGGGCGAACTGTACCTGCGCATGTTCACCCGGCTCTACGGCCTCGAAACCGTCAGCCTCCGCTACTTCAACGTCTTCGGTCCCCGGCAGGACCCCTCCTCCGCGTACTCCGGCGTCATCTCGGTGTTCGCGACGGCGTTGCTCGACGGCCGTGCGCCCACCATCTACGGCGACGGAGAGCAGACCCGCGACTTCACCTACGTCGCGGATGTCGTCGATGGCGTTCTGCGCGCGTGCGAGGCACCGCAGGCCAGCGGAGAGGTCATCAACCTGGCCGCCGGCGGCCGCATCTCCCTCAACCTGCTCTTCGAGACGATGAGGCAGCTTGTCGGAGCCGCCGTGACGCCGGTCTACGCCGGGGCGCGGGATGGGGACGTGCGCGACTCGCAGGCAGATATCTCGAAGGCCAGGCGCCTTCTCGCGTTCGAGCCCACGGTCTCGCTCGAGGAAGGCCTCCGCCGCACGGTCGACTGGTACCGCGCGACGCGCTCGGAAGCCACCGCCTGAAACGGTTCCTCGTCGCCCCGGCGCCCAGCCGTTTCAGCCAGCCCGCGCCCTCCACCGCCCACCTGCCCGTCGTCCGTTGCCCGCCGACATCGAGGGCGCAACCAGAGTTGCGCCGACGATGTCCGTATTCCGAGTGAATCGGGCGCTTCTATCGGGCGGGCGCGGCCCCCGCGCCACCAGCGTTGTCACCCTGGCGTGGCCGAGGAGGGCAGGCCGCGCCGCGCGCGGGCGGCGTTGAACGGTAAGTTCCTGCCCTGCCGCTACTTCCACGACCACATCGGCACACGGCCCGGACGGCGTCCCGCTTGCCACATGGCAGGCAGGTTCTCGTCGGCCCATGACGTCAACGGTGGCCCGACCTCTCCCCGTACGACCGGGCCCGGCGGGAACCTCGGAACAGCCACCATCAACGCGCGGGCCCGCCGCCTCGACTGCCGTCGCGGCGGCCGGCCCGGCACAGGAGGACGCACAATGAATCGATTCGTGCACGTCGTAGCGATGCTCGTCATGCTGGCGACCGTGGGCGCCGGGGCGGACGAACAGGCGACACCGGCGGCGAAGACCACGGCCGGGGTCGCCGCGCCCGTCAACATCAATACTGCCTCCGCGGCGCAGCTCGCGGGACTGCCCGGCATCGGCCCCCGTACCGCCCAGGCGATCGTCGATCACAGGCAGAAGACGGGAGGGTTCAAGAAAATCGAGGAGCTGATGAACGTGAAGGGGATCGGCGAGAAGAGCTTCCTCAAGATGAAGCCCATGATCACGGTCAGCGGTGACAAGACGGAGAAGTCCGGCGATCGTTGAGCGGAGGCCGCGCCCGGTGTCGGAGACCGGCGGCGCCGGGCGTGCGGACCACATGGCACAGCAGACCCTCGAGCTCCCTCTCCGGGTCGACGCCGGGTTCACGACCCTGGAGATCCTGTTTGCGCTCGCGCTGTCGGGGACCGTGCTCTGCGTCGCGGTTCCCTCGATGAACGAAGAGATCGATGGGCTGCGGACCGCGAGCGCGGCACGCTACGTGGCCGCCCGCCTCACAGGGGCGCGCATCGCCGCCGTGAACCGGTCGGCATGCGTGGGCCTGCGCTTCGAGCCGGACGGTGCGGACTACAGGTTCACCCCGCACGCCGACGGCAACGGCAACGGCATCCGTACGCTGGACATCGCGCTGGGCATCGACCGGCCGATCGGCGCGACTGAGCGGCTCGCCGACAAGTTCCCGGGCGTGCGCACAGGTCTGATGAACGGCTATCCCGACGCCGATCACGTGGCGGGCACCGGAGCCGACGGCGTGCGGCTCGGAACCCCGCGTATAGCGACGATGAGCCCCGACGGCACCGCCACCGGAGGCACGGTGTATCTGCACGGGCGCAGGAGTCAGTTTGCCGTGCGGATCCTCGGCACGACCGGGCGAGTGCGCGTCCTTCAGGTACAAGCGGGCGGAGGGCGCGTGGGTCACGCGGTAGACGACCGGCGCGGGGCGGCCCGCTTCTCCGCCCCATTGCTTTCGCACCTGCACGCGACGCTCCGCCCCGGCAATGCCGTCCTGCTCGTGAATCTCGCAGCGGGCGGCGCGCTCGTGCACTCGAGGCGGCCGCTGCCCCCCGGTGTCCGTGTGCACGTGCAGATCGTCGGCGGTCCGCACGCGGTCCGTATCGCCGCGCGGGTGTTGCGCTGCGGTGTTGCGAGCCTGAGTGCTGCCGACGGCGCCATGTACGCCGGCGCCCTGAGCTTCGACAAGCCCTGCGAGCTGCCGTGGCCCCGAGCCAGGCGGGGCAGGTAGGGCGCCGCCCTCATACGCGGCCGGCGAGCGTGGGTTCATCAGCTCGCAATGCGTCTCCGTTGTCTTCGCGCTGACGCAACCGTCGCAGGGTCCGCCGCGGACGCGCACGCGGGCGAATCGCCGCTATGCCTTGTCCGTGCCGGCGCCCCGATCTATCCTGCCCGCGTCGCCGAACGACAGGCGCAGTGATTGGGAGGCGGAGACGATGAGGTGTGTGTGTCAGGTTGCGGCGTGGTCAGCCGTTGCCATTCTGCAGATCGCAACGGTGTGCGCCCAACCGGTCACAGCCACGCTGCGCGGCCGTGTCGTGGATGCCCAGGCCTCGCCCGTCCGGGCGGCCACGGTCACGGTGAGGGGCCGGGGAACCGCGCTGGTCCGGATCGTTCCAACCGCGGGCGACGGCACCTTCGTCGTCCCCGCCCTCCTGCCATCCGTCGTCGACGTGGTGGTTTCGGCCGGAGGGTTCGCGGACGCCCGTCGCACCGGGATCGTCCTCGAGGTTGGCGGTACGACAACCGTCGATGTGGAGTTGATGGTGGGAGGAGTGCAGGAGACGGTGGACGTCTCCGCAGCGGCGAAGACCGTGGATACGACGCGCTCGGTGGTGGATGCCGTCCTGGCGTCCGGGGCGATCGAGGAGCTGCCGCTGAACGGCCGCAACTTCCTGGAGCTCGCCTTGCTTGCGCCCGGCAATGCGCCCGCCCCCAACTTCGATCCGACGAAATCCAACAGTGTGGTGATTTCCTCGGCGGGGCAGCTGGGCCGCGGCGGGAACATCACCATCGACGGGTCCGACAACAACGACGATGTGGTTGGGGGGCCGCTGCAGAACGTAACCCAGGAGTCCGTGCAAGAGTTCCAGATTGCGACGAACCGGTTCACGGCGGAGTCGGGGCGCTCCGGCTCCTCGGTGATCAACGTGGTCACCAAGTCCGGGACCGATCGCCTGCGCGGGTCGGTGTCGCTCTTTGCGCGTGACCGGCGCTGGCAGGGGCTGCCGGCCACCGCGGATCGATCCGCAGACGACTCCGCGCCGTTCGATCGCCAGCAGCTGGCCGGGGGCGCAGGAGGTCCGCTGGGCGTGGGTCGGACGTTCTGGTTCGGCGCGGCGGATACCGCAATCAGGATGGTGCGGTGCTCGTCGGGTCCCGCGACGTGGCTACCCGTACGCTCCCGCGCACGTTCGCGGCGGCTCCGCTCGACGATCTGCTTGGGACGGGACGTGTGGACTGGCGGCCGGACGACGCCGACGCCGTGGTCGTGCGCTATGCGCTCGAGCAGGCCGAGGACACCGGCGCGAGCACCCTCGACCGCGCCATCGGATCCGCCTCTCAGCGCCAGCGAAGCCGCAACGGGTATCACTCGCTGGTGGGCACGTGGACACGCGTGTTCAGCCCGACGCTGCTCAATGCCGCGACAGCCTCGTTCAGCGCCTTCGACAACGAGATCGTGCCGCTCGCGTCGGGTCCGCAGTTGACCTTTCCGAGCATTCAGGATGGTTCCTCTTTCCGGGTCCCGCAGGCCACCACGCAGAAGCGGCTGCAGGTGGCGGACACCCTGACGCTGGTGCACGGAGCGCACACCATCCGGGCAGGGGGGGAGTGGCAGCGGGTCGACGCCGCGTTCGACCTCGGCGTGTTCCGCGAGGGCCGCATCGAGTTCGTCGAGGATTTCGCCACCTTCGATCACAACGGCGACGGGCGCGTGGACGACGGGGATTTGCTGTTCGAGGTGACGCTTCGGAGCGGCCGGCCCGAGAGTGCACTGGTGCTGCCCGACGCCGACAACCACCATCTGGCGTTCTTCGCGCAGGACGACTGGCGCCTGCGTGACGACCTGACGCTGAACCTCGGGATCCGCTACGAAACAGACTCCGACGTCAAGAACATCTCGCGCGTGGACGAGATCAACCCGATCGTGCAGCCGTTCCTGCAGGGAACCCGGCGTCGCGACAGCAACAACGTCGGCCCGCGTATCGGCTTCAACTGGTCGCCCGGCGAGGGCGAAACGAGCGTGCACGGCGGCTACGGCATTTACTACGACCGGGTCACGCTGCAGATTCAATCGCTCGAGCGCGGGCTGGACGGCCGTGCGCTGCCCATCGAAGTGCGGGCCGGCAACGTTTTCTTCCTGGATCCGAACACGGGGCGCTTCCCGCCGATGGCTCCCTCGACCGCCAATCCGTTCACCGGCTTCATCCTGACCGGCGCCGGCGCCTCAGGGATCAATATCATCGACAATCGGCAGCAGAATCCGAGCGTGCAGCAATGGAATCTCGGTTTCGAGCGTGTGCTCCCGCGCGGCGTCACCCTGCGCGTGGACGGCGTCCACAACCTCGGCACCCACTTCATCATCGGCCGAACTGTCGGGGAGGTCTTCAACCCCGTCGTGGGCGGCCCCGATCGCGTGGTGAACCTCGAGTCCAGCGTGAACCACCACTACGACGCGCTGTTCGTGAGCGCCGAGCGCCGCGGCGCGCGGCTCGGATTCCGCGCGTCCTATACGCTTGCCAAGGCGCTGAACTATGCCAACGACGACCAGATCCCGTTTGCGAACGGGCCCGTGGATCCGACAAACCTGCGCCTGGAGTACGGCCCTACTCCCAACGACCAGCGCCATCGCTTCACGCTGGCTGCCTGGGGACGGGGCCCTGCCGGGTTCCTCGTCGCGCCCATCCTGACGCTCGCGTCCGGGGTGCCGATGGACATCCTGTTGCCGGACGGGCAGTCGCGAGTGCCGGTGTTCCAGCGCAATGCGGGCGGCCGGCAGTTCCGGACCGGCGCCGACCTGAACCGGGCGCTGACCGAGCTGAATGCCGCTGGCGGCATCGGCGGCACGCCGCTGCCGCTCGTTCGTGAGGACGTGAGATTCGGAGATGGGTTTGCAGCGCTCGACCTCCGCGTGTCCCGCGCGTTCGGCTGGAACCGTGTGCGGGTGGAGCCGATGCTGGAGGTGTTCAACCTGTTCAACGTGACGAACATCCTCGGCGTCGGCGTGAAGAACTACTCGGGCTATGCGAACGTGCTCGTGCGCGACAGCGCCGACCCCGCCCAGGCGGGATTCCTGCGCTCGTCGAGCTTCGGGCAGGCTGTGAGCACGGCCGGTGGCGTCTTCGGATCGGGCGGGCCCCGCGCCTTCCAGTTCGCAGTACGTGTCTGGTTCTGAGGCCGCGACCGCTGCAACGCCGGTGAAGAACCTGGCGCGGGAGCTCAGCCTCCAGCAGGCCACGGCACTCGTCGTGGGCCAGGTGATCGCTGTCGGGATCTTCCTGACGCCCGGAACGATCATTCGTGCTGTCGCGTCGCCGGTCGGGGTGCTGCTGGTGTGGCTCGTGATGGGGGGAATGGCCATCTGCGGCGCCCTCTGCTACGGCGCGCTCGCCGCCCGCTACCCGCAGGCGGGCGGCGGGTACGTCTATCTCCGGGAGGCGTACGGCCGCCGCGTGGCCTTCCTCTACGGCTGGAAGTGCCTGCTGATCATGGATCCCGGGATCACCGCGGCGCTCGCCACCGGGTTCGCGAGCTACGCGGCGTATCTGATGCCGCTGAGCGCGCTGGGATCGCGTCTGACGGCCATCGCGGCCATCGCTGCGTTCGCGGTCGTGCATATCGTGGGCGTCAGGCTGGGAGTCCGGCTGCTCACGACCGTGGCGGTGCTGAAGATTGCACTGATCGTCGCGCTGACGGCCGGCGCCCTTGCCGCTGGCGCCGGGGACTGGCTGCACCTGACGCCGCTCGTTGAGCGCCCGGCCGGTTCGCCGCCGCTCGCGGGGGCCCTCGCGGGTGCGTTCGTCTCGGCGTTTTTTTCGTTCGGCGGCTGGTGGGAGGTGACAAGAATTGCCGGCGAGGTCAGGAATCCCGTGCGCACCCTGTCCCGTGCCCTGTGGGTGGGCCTGCTGATCGTGACGCTCCTCTACACGGCAGCAACCCTCTCGTTCATGTACGTCGTTCCAATCGGCGAGGTCGCCGAGGGGCAGGCCTTCGCCGCGCAGGTCGGCGAGGCGATTGTCGGCCCGGGTGGCGGGACCCTGGTCGCGGTGATCGTCATCGTGTGCGTGCTCGGCAGCCTCGGCGCGATGCAGATGCTGGCACCGCGGCTGTATTTCGCCATGGCGCAGGACGGCCTGTTCCCGGCCCGTGCGGCCGCCGTTCACCCGCGGTTCGGCACGCCCGCGCGGGCGATTGCGATCCAGGCGCTGCTCGCGTCCGTGCTCGTGTCGCTCGGCACGTTCGAGACGATCGTCGCCTACTTCGTCTTCATCACCGTGATTTTCATCGCGGGAACCGTTGCCTCGGTGTTCGTCCTGAAACGACGGGATCCGACGTTCCATGTGCCCGGCTACCCGTGGACGCCGGCGACGTTCCTTGCGATGGTCGCGGTGCTGCTCGTTCTGCTGGCATTGAGCAACCCGCTGCAGGCGCTGCTTGGACTTCTGCTGGTCGCGGCGGCGCTGCCCGTGTACCATTCGATTGTGCCCCCACGCGGTGCGGAAAACGAGGAGGCCCCGTGACCTGGATTCGTGTGATTCCCTTCAGTGAGGACGAGACGCTGCGCCGCGCGCGCGACGCGCAGCGGGCGCTGTATCCCGTCGAGTACGCCCAGCCCACTCACCCCCACCACGGCGAGACCGACGGCATCGTCGCCTCGCACTCGCTGATTCCGGACGCAATGTTTCATGCGTTTGCCGCGTTCGGCGCGTTGATGTCCCCCGACCTGCCGCTCACGCGCCGCCAGCACGAGATGATCACGACGGTCGTCTCCGTGGCCAACCGGTGCCAGTATTGACTGGAGTCTCACGCAGAGTTTCTGCGTCGCGTCACGCTGGATGAGGCCTTCGTCGAGGCGCTGAAGACCGACTTCCGGTCCGCGCCAATCTCGGAGCAGGAACGGGTGATGCTCGAGTACGTCGAGCAGCTCACCCGCGATGCGACCCGGATTTCGCCGGCCTTTCACGACCGGCTGCGTGCCGTCGGCTTCGACGACAGGGGGATCCTGCAGATCACGCTGATCGCCTCCTGGTTCAACTACATCAACCGCGTTGCCGACGCGCTGGGGGTCGGCAGGGACGCCGATGCCGGGGACAAGCCCTCCCCGGCGTGACCCGCCCCCGCCTTCCAGGTCGGTGCCGTGGGGCTGGGTCGGAAGACCCAGCCCCGCATGTTCGGCAGGACCTGCCCCGCGCGCACGGTCGATGTAGGGCGGGGCTTTCGAACCCGCTGCGTGCAGCCGAACCGTTCGTGCCACTGTGGGTCTGACGACCCCGCCCCGCATGTTCAGCAGCACGGGGCTTTCAAGCCCCGCCGCGTGTCCTGCACCCGAGCGCCTCAGGCGCTCCCACCTCCCGTGCTGCCCAATCCCGGCGATCTGTGCCATCATCCCCGCGGGCTGCCGTCCCGGGGGCACGGAGCCGATGGGCCGCAGATCAGCGACACTCAGGCGCCTGTTGGACAGGCTGTGGAGGTGAGCACGGTGAGCACCGTTGGTCAGGGACTCGCGGAAGGCTGCTTCACTCCCGTCGACGTTGCGCGAATCGCGGCCGAGGGGCTGGCGCAGCTCCCGGTTGACGGGCGTCGTGTCCTCGTCCTCATCCCTGACGGGACGCGGACGATGCCGATGCCGCTCATGTTCGAGACGCTGGAGCGCGAGGTCGGTCCACGCGTTGCGGCACTCGACTATCTGGTCGCGCTCGGCACGCACCTGCCGATGAACGACGAGCAGCTGAGCGCGCTGGTCGGACAGCGCGTTCACGGCGGCCGGGCGGGCGGCCGGCAGATTTTCAACCACCGGTGGGACGACCCGGCGACGTTCCTGCAGCTCGGAACCATTCCTGCCCGGGAGATTTCGGACCTGACCGGCGGGCGCTTGACGCAGGACGTGCCGGTGGCCTTGAACCGCCTCGTGACCGAGTACCATCATGTGCTCGTCTGCGGCCCGGTGTTTCCGCACGAGGTCGTCGGCTTCTCCGGCGGCACCAAGTACCTCTTACCCGGGCATCGCCGCACCGGAGATCATCCACTTCACGCACTGGCTCGGAGCACTCATCACCAGCTCCGAGGTGATCGGCACCATGGACACGCCGGTCAGGGCGGTGATCGACCGCGCGGCTGCGCTGCTTCAGACGCCACTTTCGCTGTTGTCGCTGGTCGTGACGCACGATGGTGTCGCGGGCGTGTTCTGCGGCGACGTTCACGAGACGTGGCGTCGGGCGGCGTCGCTCTCGGCGCGGCGGCACATCGTGTGGGTCGACAAGCCGTTCGATCGCGTGCTCGCCGTGATGCCGCCGATGTACGACGATTTGTGGGTGGCGGCGAAGGGCACCTACAAATCGGAGCCGGCCGTGGCCGACGGTGGGGAAGTGGTGATCTACGCGCCGCACGTCAAGGAGGTCAGTCACGTGCACGGGACGGATGATCGAGGAAATTGGCTACCATTGCCGCGACTACTTCCTCGCGCAGTGGGACCGCTTCGGGTCCTACCCGGGCGGCATCCTCGCGCACTCGACCCACGTGAAAGGGCTCGGCACCTTCGATGCCGCGACCGCCGTGGAAACCCCACGGATCCGGGTGACGCTCGCGACGGGCATCGCGCGCGAGCGCTGCGATCGCATCAACCTCGGCTACCTCGATCCCGCCAGTCTCGATCCGGCCGGCTGGCCGTCGGACGACGGCACGCTGGTCGTGCCGCGCGCGGGTGAGATGCTGTTCCGCGTCGGGCGTCCGCCCGCTCCGGCCTGAGCCCGCGCTTCATCGCCCCACATTTCACGGAGACGACAACGATGGGTACCGCTCTCGCGATTCCTGCCGACGGCGCGCTCGACTTCCTTGCCCTGGGCGCCCTCGTGCACCGGCTCGATCCTGGTGTCGTGCCGTTTCACAAGGCACAGACCTGCACGATCCACGTCAGCGGCGGGGAATACAACACCGCCGCGAACCTGTCCGACTGCTTTCGCGCCCGCGCCGGGATTGCCACGGCGATGGTCGACTACCCCATAGGCACCCTGATTGCGGAGCGTGTGCAGGCGATGGGCGTCAAGCCGTTCTATCAGCCGCTTCGAGCACGATGGCGCCCGCGGCCCGAACATGGCGACGGTCTACAGCGATCGGGGCTACGGCATCCGGGCGCCGGTCGTGTTCTACAACCGCAGCAACGAGGCGGCCGCGCAGCTGAAGCCGGGGGACTTCGACTGGGCGGCGATCTTCGGGGCCGGGGTGCGCTGGTTCCACAGCGGGGGCATCTTCGCCGCGCTCTCCGACACGACCGGCGAGCTGATCCTCGAGGGGATGCAGGCGGCCCGGAAGCACGGCGCGATCGTCTCGTTCGACCTGAACTACCGGGAGAAGCTCTGGCGCGCGACCGGCGGGCATGCCCGCGCCCTCTCGGTGCTCCAGCGCATCGTCGAGCACGTCGATGTGCTGGTCGGCAACGAAGAGGATCTGCAGCAGGGCCTCGGCATCGCGGGCCCTGAGGTGGCGGCGAAGTCGAAGCTCGACTCGAGCGCCTTCGTGGACATGATCGAACGCGTGGTCGAGCGCTATCCCTCCATGAAAGTCGTCGCGACGACGCTCAGGGACGTGCACTCGTCGAACCGGCACAGCTGGGGAGCGGTGGCGTGGATCGGCGGCCAGGCCTACGTGGCCCCGGTCTGCGAGCTCGACGTCTACGATCGCGTGGGTGGCGGCGACAGTTTCGCCGCGGGGTTGTTCTACGGGCTCCTCACCGGTGAGACGCCCGAGGAATCGGTCAAGCTCGGATGGGCGCACGGTGCGCTGGCCACGACGTTTCCGGGAGACACGACGATGGCGACCGTCGAGCAGGTGCGCGCGTTCGCCAAGGGCGGTTCCGCGCGCATTCAGCGGTAGTGGCCTGGAATCGTGATTCCTGCCACGATTCCCTGGCGCCGCATCCCAGGGCGGCGTAGCTCGTCGCCTGAGCCCCGCGCCGGCCCGGCCGTCGCCACGCTCCGGGACTGATGCGACGACTCACGGTTGCAGGGGACCAGGCGAGCGCGGCGAGTCCGGGGCGGCCCACCGATAGGCCGCAGCCTGAATGCCGTACAGCTCTGCGTACTGCCCGCCCCTGGCGATCAGGTCGTCGTGCGCGCCGACCTCCGCCACCCGCGCGCCGTTGAGCACCACGATCAGATCCGCCATGCGGACGGTCGAGAACCGGTGGGAGACGAGCACGGTGATCCCGCCCGCTGCCTGGGGATTGCTGCCATCGACGCCTCGACCTCGGGCGGCGGCCGCGTAGTGCTCGAACAGCTCGTGCTCGGTTTCGGCGTCGAGGGCCGCCGTGGGCTCGTCGAGGATCAGCAGCAGCGGATGGTCGCGCATGAAGCCGCGCGCCAGCGCGAGCTTCTGCCACTGCCCGAAGGAGACCTCCACGCCGTTCGGCCAGGTCGGCCCGAGTTGCGTGTCGAGGCCCGCGCGAAGTGTATCGACGAAATCACCGGCACCGGCGCGATCCATCGCCGCGCGGACGGCGGACTCGTCGTTCAGCCGGTCGACGTCGCCGAGCCCGATCGAGTGCCGGGCGAGGAACTCGAAGCGGAAGAAGTCCTGGAAGGCACCTGCCATCCTCGACCGCCATTCATCCGCCGGCATCCTCGCGAGCTCGACATCGTCGACCAGGATGCGGCCCGAATCCGGCTCGTACATCCGGCTGAGGAGCTTCACGATTGTTGTCTTGCCGGCGCCGTTCTCGCCCACCAGTGCCACCACCGCGCCCGCCGGCAGGTCGAACGACACATCGTCCAGGACCAGACGCGCCGTGCCGGGGTAGGAGAAGGACACATGATCGAAGCGGATGCCTGAAGTGAGCCGGACCGGGACTGCCCGATCGGCTGATGCGACGAACGAGGACGCGTAGTCTTCCAGCCAGGCCAGCCGGATCGCGCCATCCATCCACGTGCCGCGGAGGAACCCGATCTCTCCCACGGTGCCTCCCACGTAGGCCGACAGCCGGGCTCCCGCGGCGAGCACCAGGAGCACGCTGCCGGGATCCGCGTCGAGCCCGTAGGCCACGAACACGATCGCCGCCACGTAGGCGGCACCCGAAGACGGCCCACGCCAGCGTGTGCCATAGCGCCGAGCCCCAGCGGGCGGCGGCAACCGGCGCGTACCACCGCTCCCACGCCGCACGCCTGCCGGTGGCCAGCTTGGCGCCGATGCCGGTGACGCGGACCTCCTTGCCCGGGGGTGCGGTCGTGGCGAGCGTGAAGAGATGCCGCGCCAGCCGGCTGGACTGGGCGCCGCGTTCCTGTGCGGCGCGCTCGATCGCCGGCCGCCAGGTGGACGTGAGCACCGTGGGCACGGCGAACAGCGCCAGCAGCACCAGCGCGGGATGGATCGACATCAGCAGGGCTACCGTCACGCCGAGGCGCAGGATCCACCCGAACGTCGAGAACAGGGACATGTACAGGTGGTCGAGCACGAAGACCTGATTGCGGAGCACCGAGAGGCGGTCGAGATAATCCGGCCGCTCGTGATGGGCGATGGTCCTCACGGATGCCTGCAGGCGGGCGACGTGCGATTCGAGCGCGATGGTGACCTTGTCGCGAAAGCGCCGCTGTACCCTGGTGCTGACCGTGCGCAGGAACCAGGTCGCGGCGGCCGAGACCCCCAGTCCGATGGCCGCCGCGCGGACGAGGCCGGGCCTCCCGGCAGCCACGCCCTGTCCCAGCAGCATCAGCCACACCGCGAGCAGCGCGTCCGGCAGCGCCGCGAGTTGCGCGAGAACGAAGGCCCCCGCCATCAGGCGCGGTTCGTGCCGGAACCCGAGCCTGGCGAGCCGCCACATCGATGCCAGCGCCGGCGGCAGGTCATCGACAGGGCGCACGACCGGCATCGTGCCGGCGTCAGGTGAGGGCCTCATAGACCACCCCCTCCTCTGGCTCGCCGGAGCTGAAGCGCTGCGCCTGCAGGTCGAACATCGTGCGGTAGCGTCCGCCGCGCGCCATCAGCTCGTCGTGTGTGCCGAGCTCGATGACCCGCCCATGCTCCAGCACGCAGATGCGGTCCGCATGCCGGACGGTGGAAAAGCGATGAGAGATGAGGATCGTCGTGCAGTGACGCGTCACCGCGAGGATACGCTCGAAGATCTCGGCCTCGCCGCGCACGTCGAGTTGCGCCGTTGGCTCGTCGAGCAGCACCACGCCCGCTCCGGCGCTCACCGCGCAGAGCGCGCGGGCCAGGGCGACGCGCTGCCACTGGCCGCCCGACAGGTCCGTGCCTCCGTCGTAGCCGCGGGCGAGCACGGTGTCGAGCTCCGCCAGGCTGGTCGCACCGGCGGCCGCCAGCGCCGCGCGCACCTGGTCGTCCGACGCGCCCGCCGGGGCGACGTTGTCGCGCAGCGGCAGCTCGAGGCGGATGAAGTCCTGGAACACCGCGGCCAGCCGCGAGCGCCACGAGGCGAGGTCGAGTTCCCGCAGATCCACACCGTCCACCTCGATGGCGCCCTGTTGCGGATCGTACAGCCGGCAGAGCAGCTTGGCGATGGTCGTCTTTCCGGCGCCGTTCTGACCGACGATGGCGAGCGAGGAGGCGGCGGGCAGGGTGAGGTCGAATTTGTCGAGAACCGCTGCGCCGCCCGGGTAGCCGAACGTGACGTCGCGGAACCGGATCTCGCGCGCCGGTGCGCCCGCGGCGGTCCGGTTTCCGGACCGCAGGGTGCCGGCTCCTGCCATCGCGGCTTCGAGGCGAAGCACCGCCGCAACCGGTGCCGCCGCGCCGTCCAGCGCCCAGTTCAGCCCCCCGAACGCGATCAGCGACGCGCCGACCGCCGTCTGCGCGAAGACGACGACCTCCGCGAGACTGAGCCGGCCGCTCCCCGCATCCTCTGCCAGCGACCAGAACACCAGCAGGTTGGCGGAGACGACGAGCAGGACACTGGCCAGGAGCGGGCGCTCCTTCAGGCGGGTTGCGGCGTACTGGAGCTGGTGCAGTCGCGTGCGGTGCGCCACGAACCGGTCGATCGTCCAGTTCGCCAGGCCGAAGAGCCGCAGTTCCTTGCTCGCCGGCGGGTCCACCGCCAGCCGGTAGGCGTAGTCGGCCTCGCGCTGGGCGCTGCGGACGGTCTCGGTGTTCCTGTCGCGCCAGACCGCGCTCTCGCGCAGCAGCCAGTGCGTCGCCAGCCACGCGCCGCCGAGGACGAGCGGCGCCCACCAGGCGTAGGCGAACAGCACCGCGGCGGAGGCAAGTCCGCCGATCAGCTCGACGAGGCCGTCGGCGATGAAGTCCAGCGCGAAGGAGAGCGGAGGCCCGGTCATCCCGAGGTCGAAGTCACGGGACACCGTCAGGTCGCTCGTGAGGGCCGGATCCTCGAGATGCCCCATCCCCTGGGGGCCCACGCAGGCGTCGGTCAGCGCGTCGTAGAGCCAGGCAGCGGTGCGATCGCCCAGGTTGGCGCTGAGCGCCTGGTGTACGGGTGTCAGAACCTGGAGCAGGACGAAGAGGATGCCGGCGAGGATGAGGGGGGTCCCGAGCGGGTCGCCTCGCTGCACCGAGGCGACGAGAACGCCCATGGCAATGGCGAAGCCGGCCGGGAGAAGACCACGCAGGACCAGCACGATCCACCAGGCGACTGCCAGCCCGCGGTCCGCCTGCGGCAGGACTCCGAAGAACGCCCACTCCTTGCGATCACGCAGCTGCTGCCACACGGCCTTCACCCCTCCGCCGTATTGTGCGTCACGGAGTGGCCAATGAGGCACAGATGGCTGGCAGACTTTTGGGAATGCCGCGGGAACAACCTACACGCTGCGGGTAGTGTCTACCCACGCCGGTAGCCTCGCGCTGCCGCTTGCGTGGGTAGCAACTGCCCGAAGCCTTGAGATTCGCCCCACCGGACGTGTGTTTTTGCTGGAGTTCCGGCCCCACCATGGGCCTCAGCCTTGGCATCCCCCTTGGTAGAGCGTGTTCGGGGGTCCATGACGAGAGGTGATACCCGATGGGTGACGTGTTGTACGCCCCGGCGGCCTCGAGGGGTGCGCACGGGCGGGGTGCGGAACGAAGGCGCGGCGCCGCGGTGCTGCTGCAGTCGGTCATCAGCACGCTGGCAGCTTCCGCGGGGCCGTCGTCGGCGCGCGAGCGCTTCGAGCAGGAGCTGCGGTCGATGGTGCACGCGCGGGCCGTGGCGGTCTGCGAGGGATCGGCCGCGCACCGCGCGGCCGGGAACGTGATGGCGTTCGAGATCCCCTCGGTCTCCACGGTGCAGTCCGCGCGGATCGAGGTGCTCTTCGAGCCGGGGCGCACGCTGGATGGCTGGACCTGCGAGCTGCTCGAGGTCGGCCACGCACGTCGCCTCGCTGGTGCTCGAGATGGAGCGGGCGCTCGGCCGGCCGCCGCAGTTCGCGCGGTATCGCCGCGGCGGTTCGGCGCCCCTGGTCGGGTCCAGCGCCGCCATCCGGCAGGTGCGCGAGCGCATCGAGAGGGTGGCCGCAACGGACTTCACTATCCTGATCGAGGGCGAGAGCGGGACGGGCAAGGAGCTGGTGGCCCGCCAGATCCACGACCTCAGTCGGCGGCGCAAGGGCCCGTTCGTCGCGGTCAACTGCGCGGCGATCGTCGAGACGCTGCTCGAGGCGGAGCTGTTCGGCATCGAGGATCGCACCGCGACCGGTGTGCGCGGCCGACGCGGCAAGTTCGAGCACGCGCATGACGGCACGCTGTTCCTCGACGAGGTGTCGGACCTGTCCCCGGCGGCGCAGGCCAAGCTGCTGCGCGCGATCCAGGACCTGTCGGTCGAGCGGGTGGGCGGCGTCGGCGCCCGCCAGGTCGACACGCGGATCATCGTGGCCACCAACCGGCCGTTGTCCGAGCTGGTCGCGCGCGGCAGTTCCGGCTCGATCTGTACTATCGGCTGAACGGCGTGGAGGTCCAGGTGCCGCCGCTGCGGGCCCGCGCGCGACGACATCCCGGAGCTGGCGCGCCACTTCCTGGACCGCCACCAGAGCTGCGGCCGCTGCAGCTGTCGACCGGCCGCCGCCGATGCGCTGCTCGCATACGCGTGGCCGGGCAACGTCCGGGAGCTCGAACGGGTGATCGAGCGCGCCGTGGCGCTGGCCGGCTCCGAGTTGTTGGAGCCCGACGATCTGCCGCCGGCGCTGCTCGCCGGCTACGCCGACGTGCTGCTGCCGTCGTTCGCGCTCGAGGACACGCATGCGGGCGTGGGGCAGCCGCTACGCGCGGCTGGTGCTCGAGCGCTGCGAGAACAACAAGCGGCAGGCCTGCCGCGAGCTGGGCATCTCCTATCACACGCTGAACGCCTACCTGCGGTTCCAGCCGGGCGTGGACGAGGAGGCGCCTGTCGACGAGGGGTCTGACAGCTGAGGGCGGTCAGGCTCGCTTCGATCACACGGAGCGGTGCGGTGTCACTACGGCCTACCGCGCCTAGCGGCGTGACCCGACCGAAATGCGCTGACGATTCCGCAGCCCGCCCAGTCTCGGGAATAGCGGTGAGCGGGGCTGGGAACTTCTTGGCACCTGCTCCGACGACGTGACGAATGGACGATCGGCTCTCACAAGACGCCCTCCACCGTGACAGCATGCGAGTGGCGATGCGACGTGGCTGTACGTCCGGTCATCGTAATCGTGGTCTGATGCTTCACACACTGTTCCAGCGCCTTGTCGTGCTCCGTCAACTTGCCTTCGAGTCGGTCGAGCCGTACCGTCAGTTCTGCGATCTGTTTTTGCAACGCCGTGAGGTCGTCATCGGACCCGTCGAGATGGTCCTTTCCCTCCACAGGAATCGGATGGTGTCCCTCGAGGTCGTGGTAGGCCGGCGGATACGATGCGAGGTGCTTGGGCCCGTTCGCGCCCGCACCGGTCAACACGTCCCAGCCCTCGAAGCGCCCCTCGATCTGACGCGCGATGGCGTCCTTCGATGGCGGGCTGGTGCTGTCGGTCGACTTCCAACACCAGCCGCCGTTCGGGTAAGTATGCGCGAGCTGCTCGATGGTCTTCTTCGTCCAACCGCGTGCCCCGTCGTCGTTCGGCGGGAACTCGGACGCGAAACGCTGATGCATCTCCTCGACCTGTACGCCATTCAGCTTGTGGAAAGTCCACGATGATCTCCTCCTTCTCTGCCGGCACCTCTACTCCCAGTGAAAGCTCTGCCCAACCGGGCCGGACTTCTGGATGATCTGAGAGCCCCGTTGCTCGACCGTGTCCACTGAACACGAGGATCGAAACGACGTTCGTATGCATCTGCGCAAGCCTCGCGTATATCGGAACGAGCGACGCGAGAAGCGTCGTATTCGCCTCGTTGCTCGTATAACACTGCGCAATGATCACGGCTGCTGTGCAGCGTGTGAGCGCCGTCGCCACGCGATCTTCGAACTGGGCGTCGCTCTCCGTTCTGCGTTTGTACGCCTCGACTCCGACCCAGTCGCACGTCGGCACCGGCCCTCCCTGAACCGACAGCGGCCAGTACCGCGATCGTCGGCAGGTTCGGATGTCGTGCTTTCGTCGCGTGGTGCCCACGGACGTAGTCCTCCGGCCCATTGCCTTCGGTTTCAACCGAGAAGTATGCGGCAATGTCCCGTCCGTTTCTTCGCACGACACCATCCGAAACGTCAAGCGCACAGTTCCCGGGAGCGGCTATCGGAGGCATTGCGAACTCGAACCACCCGAGCCACAGCGCACGACCGATCCGTACGATCGGATCAACAGGCGTGATTTCCTGCAGGTCCACAAGTACGCATTCGCGGAGTACGTCGACGACCACGGTCTCATGCGGAAGCTCTTTCACGCCTGTGCTATATGCCACGAGCAGGGCTCCGGTAACCGCATGGATCCGAGCATCATGGTGGAAGGCCCGAGGCTCTGGCTCTATCACGTATCCGGTCTGAGATTCGCTCGTGTGAGCAACGAGACCGACCGGACCGGCCCAATAGATCCACCAGACCGTGTCATCTGGAGCGACTACCCGCTTGATGCTGCGGGCCATAGGCAGGAGCACGGGTGGCGGAAGGCTCAACGTCTGACCTCCATCCCACACGGCATGGGCACGATCGATGACGTACAAGCCGTACGGCGCAGGAGATATGCGGTAGTTCGACTGATCATCGATATCGGCGTTCGCCGGAACGAGCACGACTTCTCCGCTTCGCTTCGGGTCGATCGCGAACGAACCGTCCTCGCCGACGGCACCACGCCCATCTGTCCCTGTTGGGTTCAGGCCGGCCTCAGCCGACTCGAAGTGGCCGAAAAGGCCACGGTCAGCCAGCCACGCGACCCAACGGCCGTGCCCGGCAGAGAGGAAGTTACAGCCGCCGTCTGAGAGCGTTCGGGTCACGCCACTGAGCGCGTTGCAACTCTGAATCCTGGCACCCTGTTCGTCGTACGCCTGATAGATCACCTCTCCCGCGTCCTCGTCCAACCACTGTGCACAGGTTCCCGTGTCCGTGAGAACGGTGACGAGCCCCGCGTCAACGACGCTGACTGGGCCACCGTTTCCTGCGACGACCTGGCCATGCTTATTGATCCTAGGCATTTGCTGGTACTCCCCACTTGCGCCACCCGTCGAACGGCTCGCTACTGTCCGGTGAAGGAATGACCCTCGCGACCACCGGAGGATGCTGAAAAACGCATCCTGAATGGCATATGGCACAGTGCAAATGGAGAATTTCGGCCCTGTTTTGCCATTTGCCATGTTCGATTTCACATCAGGCCGGCTTTTTCAGCGGCCTGCCCCTAGGCCGACCCGGCGGTGCACCCCGTTGACGCCATGATAGCGACAGCGTTGGAGTCCATGGCACGTTTGATCACGCTGATGCGCTGGAGTCCGCAAAAACTTCATCCGGCTCGGAGCTGGGGGGATTTTGAGCTCGCTCGATAAGGGCACAGTTGGGCCGCCCCTGACCTGGGGTCCGCTGAAATCTACAACGCCGACAGCCAACTTAGGAGACAGCCGGCACAATCTCCACGACTTCCTCAGCAGCTCAGCTACTCGGCGATCGTCGAGGAGGATTTGGATTCCGCGCGTGACTCATCAATTCATCTCGCAAAGAGTCTGGAGACGAATCTCCGCGAGTGGCTGAGCTGAACCCTCGCTCGTAAGGTGGGACTGGCACTTTTGGGCGGCAGGTCGCAGACCGGCGATTCACGTCGTTCACCTCATCCGGTGCCAGCCAGCTTGCGCTCCCAGCCCGGTCCGCGCTGTGCCTGGCGGCGTCCGGACTCCCTCTTGCGGACCACAGGTCAGAGCCGCAGCAAGGGACGTGGCCGTGGTGAAGCGCGTCTGAGCCGCACGCTCAGCGCATCGGATTCGTGAGATCCAGGTCGGATCGATCCAAGGCGTTGTCTGCCCCGCCCACGCGAAGCCAGCGCCAGGCGTGCCCCACGCAATGCTCGTCGTGATCGACCATGCACGCGGCATCGTGGGGACGTGAATTGCGTGGGACTGTGGTTAGGGCCGCGATTAACGGTTAGAAGAGGAATCACAGCCGGGACTGACGCTGGTCTGACCCCGGGCGCGTGACTACTGGAGGCCGGCGCCGCAGGTTTCGCTGCTTCGGGGGAGGTCGTACAGAATGGCGCCCTCCCCTTTAGCAGCGACTTCCTTGTCGAAGAACTGCACGATCAAGTCGCGCCGCGCCATCAGGCCTTCGATCTCACGCTTGGTCAGCCATCGCCCGAGCGCCTGCTGCACGCCGTCCAACGTCAGCTCACGCATGCTCGTCAGCAGGGTGCGATCCGCGCGCGTCAGTTGCTTCGGGTTATTGATGGTCTTCTTCATCCGGAACGCCCGACTGAAGTCGATCATCCAGATGCGCCAGTCCTTCGCAATGAGCACGTTGGTCATGTTGAAGTCGGTGTCGGCAATCAGTTCGTGGAAGATCCGGGCGGCATAGAGTTGCTCGTGCCACTTCATGGGTTGGGGCGGCTGGATCTTCTTCTGGAACCGATCTTCTCCATCATCGCGTCGTTGACCCACCACGACACCGACGCCTCCTTGCCGCCCACCCGCCGCTCGACATACGGCGGAACCATGTTGAGCTTGAGC
Organism: uncultured Acidobacteriota bacterium; assembly: GCA_963787175.1. Lineage (GTDB taxonomy): Bacteria > Acidobacteriota > Vicinamibacteria > Vicinamibacterales > 2-12-FULL-66-21 > CAVSUB01. Next base: position 468,790 of record CAWBCA010000020.1, on the reverse strand, counting down.
ATCTTTGCAAGCTCGTAGCCGGCGACGTTGAACTGCCAGGCATCGCGGAAATTCAACTCGGTACCGCGGCTGCCTTCGAACGTGGTCTTCTTGATGTCGACGACCTGGATCGACGCTTCGTGCTGGAGTGTCCCGTTGTCCAGCAGCGCGCGAGACGGCGCGGTGATGCCGACTGAAGTACTTTTCTGCGAGACCACCTTCGCGCTCTTGAGGTAGGTCTCCATTTCTGTGCAGCTCAAGGTAGCCGCCGGTGCGGCGGCGTCGTGCGCGCGGGCCGCAGCCTGGAAGAGCAGCGCCGCGAGCATCAAACACACCGACAGAGGCACCGGCGCGCCGCGACGCTTCTTCATGCCCGGGACCTCTCCTGAAATGCAGCGGCCGGAGTATAGCTCTGCGGGAAACATCAGGGGCGGCCGGCGGGAGCACCGGAAGCCGAGGGTCGCCCCTCCCGTCATCCGGCGCGCGTACCGGCCGCCCGGCGTTGGCGCCAGTGCAGCGCCGCTCTTGGGCAGCCCTGCCCATGTGCTGCACTGGCTTGTTTGGAGACGTACCACGTTGCCATTGTCAATCATCCGCTCGTCTCCGTGACGGACGACACCGTCTCGTTTCTTTGGAAGGACTATCGACACGGCAGTCAGATGCACGCTGACAGATAGGTCCTACCTCGCCGGGTGTGTGGAACATATCGGCTCCCCAGTTTGGAGATCCACTGGCGGCGCGTTCGCCAGCATCTGCTGCACCGCATCAGCACTGGCTCGAGTGGCGGCATTCCCTGTCCAGGCGCCGCGGATCTCCGCTTTCTGGCTCTCGGTGAGGTGCCACGACATCGGTCCTGGCGCTGAAGGGTAGGGGAACTTGATCGTCTCTATACACACTTCTGACTTCCAGCGCTCCTGCAGAAGGGAAAGGTGCCAGCGATTGCGTGCCCGTTGAGCGGCCGTGCGCATGGCGAGGAGTGCTGAGACAGGCGCGTAGACCTGGTACACCCATGAGCGCTGCTCGCCCCCATAGGCAGGTCTGGGGCCGGGATCATCGCTGCTGCAGGCGCTGCTCTCGCAGATCTCGATGACGAGCACGCGTTTCGGGCGGGACGCCTCATCAAGCTCAATGAGCGCAGCGTCCAACCACCCGGCGGCTGTCCCGATCCCGAAGTTGTCGAAGTAGCCGCCGTCGACGACATGGCTGAAACGCGCGACTCTCTCCACCTTGTTCCCGCGCTTGACCTCACGCGCGTAACGGGGATCGGCATCGTGTTGCGCGTGAACCGCAGGAGACACATAGGGGAACGTCGCAGACAGCCGGACCGCCGTCGTCAGCTTCACGTCGAGGTTGGGATAATGCCGCTCGAAGGCGAATCGGTCCAGGATGCGCGGGAGCGCGATCGTGGAGAAGAGCATCGGTTCGCCTGTGTCGGCGACCATCGCGTTGAAGATGACTCCCGGACATGTGCCTTGACCGACGTTGCGCCTCCAGCTGGACAGCAGCGCAGGGCTGCCGTCGGTCTTGGTCTGGTCCACCTCGGCGCCGAGGCGCGGGTCACGCTTCCATGCATCCTCCATCACCAGTCCCCGGTTAACACGAGGTCTGGTGAACACCGGGGCAAACACCCGGGGAAAATCCTGATACACCAATCCCCATCCGACAGCATGAAGGCTGGAGTCCGTGGCGTATTTCGGTGCGTTCCCGCGGTTGCGATTGTCCGTGCGGACCTCAGGGCCGCACGGCGGCTCCTGAGTCAGGAAATGCATGATTCCGACGCTTCCGCCAGACACGCCGCTCATAAGCTGCAAGTCTGCCGAAAACTGCGGCATTCTGTCTGCAAGCCCGGTCAGCACCTGCGCCGTCCATCCTGCGGCCTGGATGCCGCCACCAGATGCGGCAATCAGGATCGGCGTTGCCGGTGAGCCGACTGTCAGTCCTGCTCCGACGGGCCCGGCCGCGACGTCCCCGCCGACCACGTACGTTTCATATTCCAGGTCCGTTTGTCTTCGACAGGAGACATCGACCAGCACAATCCAGATCACCGCGTAGATGAGCAATGGCACGCGTGTGCGATCGAGCAGGAACGTGAAGAAGCCCAGGATCCACGTGAGCGCAAGAGCGAGCAAGAGCACGTAGAGGAGCGCTGAGGCCCACTGCGGATTGGTGACGTCGCGCGTGGCGAAGCCCACAGCCGCAAACGTGCCCACGGAGACAATCGCCAGAAATACGGCGAGTCCGTGCCCCGGCCGGAGTTGCGGTGCGTCAGGCGGTCCTTCGAGAAACCCGGCGCGTACAAACGCGGCACGATTGACGAACCTGAGAATGCTTCGGAGCGGCGCGCCGCCCATTTTCAACGATGCGACCGTCAATGCCCAGCGAGACAGTCGTAGCGTGCTCGCCAGCATCAGCGCAGCCGTGATTGCACCGATCGCTGCATAAAGGGCCATCGCTCCAACGGAGCGAGCCGACCAGTGACTGGAGTAGGACATCGTCGAGAACAGGAGAGGCGCCGCGGCCGTCGAGCCATAGAGCCACACACGGCCGGGCGCACTGGTCAGCGGCTGCGTTGCCGGCGGTAGAAACAGGCGATCTCCCCCATGCGCCCACACGAGGCACAGCACCATGGTCCCCGACCAGGAGCAGAGCAGGGCGACGAGCGCGATCGGCAGCAACGCGGTTTCGGCAACCGGGTCCAGCAACCCGGCGAGGAACCGGGAGTTGTCGATTCCGAACCCGAGATAGAGCAGGAGCGCGCCCGTCAGGACAGGGACGCGAGACGGCCAGAGGTAGGCAAGGAGTGTGACGAACGGGCTCGGTCGCGCACCCGCAGCGTTCGAAGGGGTCGGCATCGTGGTTGTCGTTGTCAGAAACGGCGTCAGTGCGGATTCGGCGCCTACCCACGCCACGGACGCGGTCGCGAGCACCAGTCCGATCAGCGCGAACTTCACGGTTGCGGAGATGAACGCGACGAACGGCCAGGAGCCGCTGGTGTTGCCGGCGAGTATGCCGAGCAGCGCGGCATTCTCGACCGCGTCGAAGGCGCCGGCCACTACAGCCGTGTCTGCCGCGGCCCTCAGCACACGACGCCAGCGATTCCCGAACTCCTTCGACGCCAGCCATGCACAGAACAGCCTCAATGCGGCGACATACAAGATGATGAAGAGGTAGTCCCCAGCTATGCTGAAACGTGCGCGGGTCACCACGGGCTCCCAGCGTGTTTGGAGCGCCCCAGCGCACTCGGGAGTACGCGCGAACTGCAGCCGAATCATGCCGCTGACGGCTTCGACCAGCCGGCTGCACTCCGGGGGTGCAGCGCCCTCAGTCTCGGGCCGGGCTGCCACACCAACTACCAGCGCCATTACGACCGCGAGAATCGTGATCCCGACCAGTCTCCGTGCGAGGCTGAGAGGTGGCCGCATGTCTGCTCCTGGGTCTGGACAATGATGACGCGCATGGTATGCGAAGCTGAGAGGTCGACGTGATTCGTGACGCCTGGCATTGCCAGCACCTCGCCGTTCTGGCGAACGACAACACGCCAACCGCAACGGCAGGAGCTCGGCTATTAGTGCTGCGGGCTGCTCATCGATTCAGGAGTGCTTCCCACGCCCCGGATGTAGTATTTACGACGCACACGGTACTCACGCTGGTGGGCGCCACGTTGTATGCCCGGGATTGCACAGCGGTCATCATCGTCGCGACCGGACTGCCTGATCCGGCGGAGCGCTCGCGCACAGGACCGGCCTCCCCGGATAGTCCCGCATACTTCGCCCGAGCTCGCCTGAGAACCGATGTGACCGTATTCAGCCCTGTGCCTCCACTCCTTCGGTGAGGTGTCGCATCATGCGTGTTCCTTCCGCCCCGCTCGGCCTGCTGCTGCTCGTGACGCTCCCCGGCGCACTCGATTCGACAGCACAGAACACCGCACGCCAGACATCCGTGGCCATCGCGGGCGACGCGTTCCGGATCAATGGCAAGCCGACCTACCAGGGCCGGAGCTGGCAGGGCCACCGAATCGAAGGGTTGTTGCTGAACAGCCGCATGGTGCAGGCGACGTTCGACGACCTGAATCCGCAGACGCGCAGCAAGTGGAGTTACCCGGACACCGCGTCCTGGGACCCCGACCGTAACACCCGCGAGTTCATCGCCGCGATGCCGGAGTGGCGGAGGCACGGGCTCCTGGCGATCACCATCAACCTGCAGGGAGGAAGCCCGCAGGGCTATTCCAAGGAGCAGCCGTGGCACAACTCGGCGTTCACGGAGTCAGGCGACCTTCGGCCCGACTACCTCTCACGGCTCCAGCGCGTGCTCGATCGGGCGGACGAACTGGGCATGGTCGTCATCGTCGGCTACTTCTACTTTGGACAAGACGAGCGTCTTCGAGACGAGTCGGCCGTCGTCGCGGCGACCGACGCGGCCACGAACTGGCTGCTGGACAGGGGCTACACCAACGTGCTGGTCGAAGTGAACAACGAGTGCAATATCAAGTCGTACGATCACGACATCCTGCGCGAGTCCCGCGTCCACGAGCTCGTCGACCGCGTGAAACGCATTGAGCGCAACGGACGGCGGCTCCTCGCCGGCACGAGCTACGGCGGCGGCACCATCCCTCTCGAGAACGTCGTCCGTGCCTCGGACTTTCTGCTGATCCACGGGAACGGCGTCAACAACCCGGACCGGATCGTCGAGATGGTGCACCAGACCAGAAAGGTTGCCGGCTATCGGCCCATGCCCGTGCTCTTCAACGAGGACGATCATTTCGACTTCGTCAAGCCGTGGAACAACTTCACAGCCGCCATCAGCGCCTATGCGAGCTGGGGCTACTTCGACTACCGCATGCAGAACGAAGCCTTCGACGACGGGTATCAGAGCGTGCCGGTGAGCTGGGGAATCAGCAGCCCGCGGAAGAAGGCGTTCTTCGATCAGCTGAGCGCGATTACCGGAGAGCGCAAGTGACCGTGCCGTGACTCGTTCTCACTGCATCGGCGGCGGTCACCACAGCCGCCCCGCTGATCGACAACGCTCTGCCGGAAGGGTAAGAAAAGGGCAACCTCCGGCACGGCGGCGAGGGCAGAGCCGTTTCTCAATCGCGCATGACGCCGACTGCGTCTAACGGCGCGTCGCTCTCGCCGCGGCGCCCCCTCAGAGCGGCTCACCAGGAAAGCGCAAACCGAACCGCTCAACCAGCCCCGGGATGCTCTGTGGGTCCATGTCGAGCCCATAACGCGCGCAGAGGTCAATGAAAACCTCCGGCGATGCGCCGGCAACGCCACCGAGACTCACAAGTTCGGCAAAGAATCGTTCGAAGCCGGCGGGAGAGATGATTTCCAGGATGCGGGCGGGGACATCGCCCGCGTTCCAGAACGTGTGCCACTGATTGCGAGGCTTGAATATCAGATCCCCCGGACTGGCGACCAGTACCTCATCCCCCAAGAGCGCACCCATACGACCCTCCAGGACGTAGCTGTACTCGTCCTCACGCGTATGACGATGCAGCGGGGCCGCCAGGGCGCGGGCAGACATCGGGTGCTCAACAAGAGAGAACCTCTCGCCCGCCTCCGCGCCGTCGATGATAAACCGCACTCCGATGCTCCCGAGGAACCCCGCCTTGCCGTCGCGGGGTCCCACAACCTTTGCTGCCATCGGCTTCACATCCTTTCCGAATTGAGTGGCGCATTGAGTTTCGGAGTCAGCCCGCGACTGCCCGGTCGAACCGAGTGAACACTACTTGGGAGGAAGAATGATCTTGTCGACGGGCCGGATTCCATAGTCCTTCGGCAGCTTCCTGTAGTCCGCTCCGGTGCGTGCGTTCCAATCCCACACGACGCTGCCGCCTTTCACTGTCATCTCGCACGTCAACCGCCGGTCGCCTTCGATGGCTCCACGCGCTGCGTCCATATATCGGAAAGATCCCTGCATCAGTCGCAGGACCGCGATGTCAGCCTCAGCCCCCACCCCCAGATGACCCAGCTCGGGGTGCTGAATCGCCTTGGCAGGATTCACGGTGGCCTCGCGAATCACCTCGTTGAGGGGTACCCCCATGACCAGGATTTTCGACATCGTGGTGAGCATGTCGATCATCGCGCCGTTCATGCTGCCGGTATGCAGATCCGTGGAGATGGTGTCCGGATAGAAGCCCTGCTGGATGGCGGGCACCGCGTTCCGGAACACGAAGCTGCCGCCACCGTGACCCACATCGAAGAGCACGCCGCGCGCGCGTGCCCGCTTCAGGTAATCGAGCAGCTTGCCGTCCTCACCGACGTATGGAACGGGTCCCCGAAACATATGCGTGCTGATGTCCCCCGGCCGCAGCCGTTCGGTGACCAGCTCGTAGTAGGGGCGCTCGGCCCGGAAGTAGCCGAAGTCCACCATCACCGGGATCTTCGCCAGCGTGCCGGCCTCCACCGCGCGGTCGACCGATACCCATTCGGGTCCCTGGTAGTGTGCGGACTTGACCCCGACGACGACGTCGCGATGTTTCGTGGCCATGTCCGCCGTGGCCTTCGCATCCATGTCGTGGACATTCTGCTCGGGGGCATCAGTCATCATCCCGAGTCCGACGATATTCAGCATGGCAAACACGCGCGTGCTGGCCCGATCGATGACACGGTTGCGAAAGTCTTCGAAATTGCGCCACCCCGAGCTCCCCACGTCGACCATCGTCGTCACGCCCGAGCGGAAGCTGAACCCGTCGGGCAGCACGCTGTTGTCGCCGGCCCACGCGTCTTTCATGCCCGTCGTGGCGAAGACGTGAACGTGCCCGTCGATAAGTCCAGGAGTGACGTAGAGGCCGCTGACCTCAGCAACCGTCCGCGCCTCCGCCGGGTTGATGTCGGACCGCACGGCGGCAATCTTCCCGCCTGCCACGGCGACGTCCATGACCCCATCGACGCCGTTCAGAGGGTCGATCACGTGTCCTCCCTTGAGCAGGACGTCGTAGCGCGGCTGCGCGTCGGCGGCCGCAACAACCAAGAGAAGGACCAGCAGTGTGGGCGTGGCTCGGAAGAGACGGTTCAGCATGCGTTGATTGTCCTCCAATCGCGGCCGCGAGGCCGACTCCCTTTCCGCTTTACGCCGACAGCTCGTGGTCACGGCTCTGGTTCAGGACGTCGGACGGTCGGCGTTCTACAACGAGGCTGTGGCGGCTTTCTTGCGGCGTCAGCAGTGGTCCGCGCCTGCGTCGCGTTCGCTCACGCGGCTTCGTCGAACACCGGCTTGTGAGGGTCGATGAGCAACCAGCAGACCGTGCCGCCCAGAAACATGCAAGCCAGCATGTAGATGGGAAAGTCCCAGTTGCCGAACCACTCCACCGAGTAGCCCACGACCAGCGGAATCAGCAGGCTGGCGACCTGACCCGACGTGTTCATTACTGCGCCGACTACTCCCGCGTGATTGCGCGCGACTTCGATGCACGTGCCCCACGCCGCCCCCAACGTCAGCATCGTCAGACCGGTGGCGATGGCGATCGACACGGCCGCAACGATCGGCGTCGCCGACGACGCCGCGACGAAGAGGAACGCCGCGGCCAATCCATACGCGATCGCGCCCAGGAAGCACCGACCGACGCGCATGCCGTACTTCCCGGATAGCCGATCGCTCAGCGTGCCGCCGAACAGATCGCTCGGCACGCTGACCAAAAGCGGGAGGCCCGAGAGGAAGCCGAGCGTGCTCGCATCGAATCCGTGCCGGTTCTTGAGGTACGTCGGCAGCCAGGTGATGCAGAAGTAGAACATCGTGCTGTTCGATAGATACATGAGGCACAGCATTACCACGTTGCGGCTGAAGAACAGGCGCCCCCAGTACTCACGGCCCACGGTGTGTTTGCTGTCCGGCGGCCGGCCGTGCAGGATGTAAGTGAGCTCGGCGGCGTCGACCTCCGGATGTTCGGTCGGATCGTTCTTGAACCATTTCACCCACGCCGCGACCCAGATGAGTCCGACGAGACCAAACACGACGAACACCGCTCGCCAGCTCATGTAGAGCAGCATGATGCCGATGAGCGCAGGCGTCAGCCCACCGACCAGGTGTGCACCAGCGAAAAAGATGCCCTGCACCGTCCCGCGCTCGAGGCGGGGAATCCAGCTCGAAAACGCGCGCGCCGCCATCGGCCAGGCGCCGGCCTCGCCAGCTCCGAAGAGGAAGCGCACGAGCAGCATCGAGGGCAGGTTGAAGGCGGCGGCCGTGGCGGCAGTGAACGCGGACCACCACAGCACGATCCGGGTGAGGACCGATTTCGTGCCCAGCTTCTCGGCCCATTTTGCGGTCGGGATCTCGAAGATCGCGTACGCCAGTGCAAACGAACTGAAGATCCATCCGGTCTGTGACGGCGTGAGCTGCCACTCCTTCGTGACGATCGGCGCGATGGTGCCCATCGCCACCCGATCGAGGTAGGTCACCATCGCCAGCGTCGTTGCGAGCGCGGCGACACGGAAGCGGATCCGCGTGCCGCGCCCGGCGGGAGCGCTCCGCGTCCTCGCGGGGGATGCCGGGACCGTCGCCATCAGCGGCGCCCCATCGGTGTCATGCCGGCCATCGTCACGTCACGTTCCATGTTCGTTCCCTGCCTTGCACCCAGCGCCGGACAAAGCGCGCTGGAAAGTATCACAGCGCCGCATCTTCGTGCTGGCATCTCTCATTGCGAGACGTCTTGCCCGTGCCCGCGAATCGGTCTAATCTGCCGCATGGTCGGCTTGGTGATTTACGTTCGCGTCAAGCCCGGGGAGCAGCTCGGGAATCTCAGCCTGCCGGCTCGGCGTTGCCTCTGCAGGGAGGTACTGCCGCCGCCGGCGCTGCGAGATCCCGGGACCCCCGCACGGGGAAGGCGAGCGCGCGAAGAGGACCGATCGAAGACAGCTCCAGACTTCCTGACGCCATGCGCGATGCCGAAGAATTCTGGGATGAGCTCCTGGCCCAGGTCGAGGGCGGAGGAGTCGTTCCCGTTGTTGGTCCGGAGTTGCTGACCGTTCTCGTTGAGGGTCAGGAGAGACCGCTCTACCAGGTACTTGCCGAACGTCTGCTTGCGAAGTACGGTTTGCGGGCTGCCATCAGCGCGCCACAGCGCGATCCCTCGGTGGATGACGCCGCTGTCTCGCTGCGCCCGTACCATGAGCTCAACGACGCCGTGTCCGTTCTCGTCCAGCGCGGCCGTCGCGTGCAGGATCTCTACCGTCCAATCAACGACCTGCTCAAAGCGCTGGTAGAAACCTCCGCAGGGGCGTCGCTTCCGCCGCTGCGAAGCCTGGCCAGTGTCACGGGCTTCAGACTGTTCGTCACCACCACCCCTGATGACCTGCTGGCGCGCGCCGTCGACGCGGCGCGCCACGACGGCATCGCGAAGACGGATCACATAGTCTTCGCACCCAAGCTCGCGAGCGGGACGGTGGCCGATCTGCCGGAAGCGCCGTCCTCCGCCTACACCGCTGTCTGTTATCTGTTCGGCAAGGCCTCCCCCTCGCCATTCGTCTTCGCCATTCACGACGAGGACACGCTCGAGTTCATCCACAACCTGCAGATCAATGCCGCTGAAGGTATGAAGCGGCTGTTCTCCGAGTTTCGCCAGAAGAACCTCCTGCTCATCGGCTGCAACTTTGCCGACTGGCTGAGCCGCTTTTTCATTCGCGTGTCGAATACCCAGCGTCTGGCGGACAACCGCAGCAAGCGCGAGTTTCTGATCGAGCAGTCGTCGGACAGCGGCGGCAGCCTCACCCTCTTCCTTGAACGCTTCAGCCCCGACACCTGGGTGCTCCCTGGCGGTGCCCGGGAGTTCGTCACCGAGTTGGCCCGGCGGTGGGAGATCAAGCATCCGCGATCGGCGCCCGGACCGGAGGAGCTGCCTCAGACGATCCCGGCGCGGCCGCGAACCGACGAAACCTTTTTCATCAGTTACTCCCGCACCGACATGGCCGCGGCGCGGCAACTGTTCGCCGACTTGCAGCAGATCGGCGCCGACGTTGCCTGGTTCGACAAGAGCGAGCTTGCGCCCGGCGACGACTGGGAGCAGAAAATCAGCAGCGCCATCAACGGTTGCTACCTCTTCCTGCCTCTGGTCTCCACCAGCACGGAAACGCGCGAGGAGGGTTTCTTCCGCAAGGAGTGGACGCTGGCTGGCGAGCGGACCCGCGGCATTCAAGGGCGCAAGTTCATCATCCCCGTGGTCGTGGACCGTGATTACGATGGCAATGCCAGCCGCTACCAATTGGTGCCGGAGAGCTTCCCACGCGCGCATTTTGGCTATGCTCCCGACGGCGGCATGAGCGACGACCTGCGGAAAGAGCTGACGCGGCTGATCCGCGAGCGCCGAAATCCGAGGGCGCTCGCGTGAGCGCCGAGGCCCGTGTCGTCGGCCACCTCATCGACTCCGAAAACCCCTGGCCGGGCCTGAGCTCGTTCGACGAGGCAGCGCAGCGCTTCTTCAGCGGCCGCGATGCGGAGTCGGCCGAGCTGTCGCGGCTCGTCGGCCAGGCGCCGTTGACCGTCCTGTTCGGCAAGTCCGGACTTGGCAAGACCTCCCTGCTCCAGGCCGGGCTCTTCCCGCGGCTGCGACGTCAGAACATCCTGCCAGTCTATGTGCGGCTCAACGTGCGCGATCGCTCGGCCCCACTGCTCGAGCAGGCTGCCGCGGCGCTGCGGGCCGAAATCGGCGTGCAGGGCATTGACACCGACGCGCCCAACCAGGGCGAGAGCCTCTGGGAACACCTTCACGGTCGCCATGTCGAGTGGTGGAGCCACAAGAACCAGCCCCTCACCCCGTTGTTCGTCTTCGACCAGTTCGAGGAGATCTTCACGCTCGGAGCCGACAACGCCGACGCCATCGAGCGGCTCCGGCTCGACATGGCCGACTTCGTGGAGAACCGCCTCCCTGCCGACCTCTCCCGACGCATCGAGGCTGGCACGTCGGCCGATCATCTGGACCTGCGCGGGCAGCGGTACAGGGTGCTGTTGAGCTTTCGCGAGGATTTTCTGCCCGATGTGGAAGGTTGGAAGGGGGAGCTGACGTCCGTCATGCGTAATCGACTGCGCTTGCTGCCCATGGGCGCCGACCGGGCCCTGCAGGTGGTGAGCGGCAAGACGCCCACGGAACGGACCCACCAGCTGGTGAGCGACGAAACAGGTCGCGAGATCGTGCGCTTCGTCGCCGCCGTGCAGTCGGGAGACGCGGACATCAGCCATGCCAGGAGACCGCGCACGATCCCGGACACGCCCTGGAACACGCTGGAGATTGAGCCCCGCGCTCCTCAGTCTGGTGTGCGCAGGTCTCAACGAAAAGCGTAAGGCACGAAGTCTCGCCTCGATCGATAGCGCACTTCTCAAGGCAACCGGCAGCGCCATCATCGACGACTTCTACCAGGGCTGCGTGGCCGATGTGCCGGGCCGGACCCGGCGCTTCATCGAGGACGCGCTGATCACGGAAGGCGGTTTCCGCAACAGCTACCCGCTGCAGGATGCGCTGGACCAGGACCTGATCACCGAGCCCCTGCTGCGCCAACTCGTGGATCGCCGGCTGCTGCGCATCGAACACCAGCTCGGGGCCGACCGCGTCGAACTGATCCACGACCGGGTCACCGACGCGGTGCGCGACCATCGCGATCGGCAACGCAGGCGGATACGCGCGCGGCGACAACGGCGGATTGCATGGGCGGCCGGTTCAGCAGGTGTGTTTCTGTTGACAATCGGCGGAGTGTTCTTCTACTTGTGGCGAGAGTCAAAGGGGGCAGCCGATGCGGCGACGCGGGCCCTCCGCGAAGCCGTCTCCGGCAAGCTGGTGATGCAGAGCCGCGCCATCCTGGATGGCCAGGCGGTCGAGACGCTCGATATCGCGCTGCTGCTGGATGCGGCCGCCTTCCGGCTGCAGCCGAGCCGAGAGGCCTACGCTGGCCTGCACCAGGCGTTGAATGCGACACCCGGGCTGCGGAAGGTCGTCGGTCTTCCAGGACGGATCGTGGCGGTGAGCCACGACGGGCGCACCGCCGCGTCGTCTGAAGAAATTCGCGCGGGCGACCTTGCCCGGATGCTGTCACAACAAGCCCCGGGTGTGCGCTTGTGGAACGTGACGACAGGCCTGCCTGTGGCCGCTCCGATTCTCAGAGCTCAAGGGCGCCGTTGCCTTCAGCCCGGACGGGAAGACCGTCGCGTCCGGTGACATGAGCTCGTTTTCTCACCAGACGCTTCGCCTGTGGGACATCGCCACGGGCAGACCTCGCGGAGCGGCGATCGAAGAGGAGGTCACCTCGAGGATTGGCGGCATCCTGTCCGCGCGACCGACCATCGCCTTCAGCCCGGACGGTGTGGTGGTGGTCTACAGCGGAATCGATGGGACTCTACGCTTGAGGGATGTCGCGACGGGGCAGGTACGCGGCACGCCCATGCCGCACGAGGCACTGGTGACCAGCGTCGTTTTCAGCCCGGACGGCAAGACCATCGTTTCCGGTACTGGTGACGGGGCCGTACACTTGTGGGACACCACTACCGGGCGGGCGCGCGGGCCGCAACTGCGACATACGAGCGATCAGGCACCCGGCAAGAACTTCCTGCAGCGCACGTCCACCATATCGGAAGTGGCCTGCAGTCCTGACGGAACGACCGTCGCCTCGGTTGCTGGTGACGGAACCGTACGACTGTGGGACATCGCCCGCGGCGAGGCCCGTGGCGAGCCCCTCCGGTCCCTCACGTCGAAAATATCGAGCGTGGCCTTCAGCCCGGTCGGTGACACGATCGTTTCCGGCGGCACGGACGGTACCGTGCGTCTGTGGGACGCCGTCAGCGGGCGGGAGCGCGGATCGGCTCTGCAGGCCCACGCCGGCTCCGTCACGGCTGTCGCGTTCATGGCAGACCGATCTTTGCTTTCGGTCGGTGCCGACAAGACCCTCCGCTTGTGGGACACCGATACCTGGCTGGGGGCTGTCACACCACCGCAAGGCCACGCTGGCGAAGTGACGAGCGTCGCTATCAGCCGCGACGGACAGATGATCGTCTCGGCTGGCAGCGACGGCGCTGTGCGCCAGTGGAACGCCACGGGCGAGCCGCGTGGCGTTCAGGTGGCAGGAGGCACGCGTGGCTCAACGCTCGCCGCCTTCAGTGCCGACGGCAGAACCATCACGGCGTTCAGTAGCGATGGGACTCTGCGGGTGTGGGACGCTCTTGTTCGCGCGCCAGGTGCCGATCTCCTCCGGGTCACCGTCCGCGCCCAGCTGCGCGAGAATACACCCCTCGCCCTCAGCGCTGATGGCAAGACGATCGCCGCCGTCGGCGCGGATGGGAATCTGCTGCTGCTGGATGGCGCGACTGGGGAGCTCCGCGGCAGCCCCTGGCCCGCAAATGACCACGTCCTCGTGGTGTCGAGGCTTGCCTTCAGCCCAGACGGCAAGACCCTCGTCTCCGCCGCCTACGGACAGGTGCGATCGTGGGACGTCGCCACGCGCCAGCAGCGGGGCGAGACAATGAGGGCGAGCGGAGGATTCATCGCGGTGAGCCTTGCGGTCAGCCCGGACCACAAGACTATTGCCGCCGGCACCGTGGACTCTCTGCTGTTGTGGGACGCGACGACCGGCGAGCTCCGTGTTCCACCGATACGCGCCCACACTGGATCGGTGACAAGCGTGACAATGAGTCCCGATAGCAGGACCGTCGTCTCCGGTGGCGACGACGCGACAGTGCGTATGTGGGATCTGGCAAGCGGACAGGCGCTGGGCGTGCCGCGGCAAGGACGCGCGGGCGGGGTGAAGAGCCTGGCGTTCAGCCCGGATGGAAAGACCATCGTGTCCGGAGGCCACGACGGGTACTGTGCAGCTGTGGGATGCGCCCAACGTCTGGGTCGACCGCATTTGCGGCAAGCTCGCGCGCAATCTCAGCCCGGCCGAATGGAAGCAGTATGTGGGGAATATTCCCTACACGACGCAGTGTCCGGATTTACCAGTCCCGGCGCGCTGACTGCCGAACACAGCTACATCGAACGCGTCAACTGTCCACGCCGGTGCGAGCTGGGTGCCTGCACTCCGCAGGCGTTCAGAGGCGTGCGGCTGGTGCGAAAGGATTTCACCGGCAGCGGACAGGACGATGCCCACGGCCACGACACGCATACCGCCGGCACGATCTTCGGGCGGGCGGTGCACCGGTCATCGCCGTCCCTCGGCGACCCCCGCGGCGCTTCGTGCAGGGGCTTCTACCTCGCGGATGCGCGCTTCGACGGCGTCGATGACGTCGGCAGGCGTCGAGGTGCCGGCCGTCAGCCCGACGACTTCCGCGGCGTCGAACCACTCGGGCCGGACGTCGGCCTCTGTCTGCACGTGATGCACGCGGGCGCAGTAGCGCGCACAGGTCTTTACCAGCTCGCCCGTGTTGTTGCTCGACCGGCCGCCGACCACGATCACGACGTCGGCCTGGCGTGCCATCTCGACCGCCGCGGACTGCCGGTTCTTGGTGGGCTTGCAGACCGTGTCAAAAAAGCGCACGTCCGATTGCGGGAACCGCCGTCGGATCAGGGCGAGCAGGTGCTGCACTTTCTCTACCGCCTGCGTCGTCTGGGACGCCACCCCGATGCGTGGGTGCTCCTCGAGCGCGAGGACGTCGTCGTCTTCGAGCACGACGTCGAAGCGATCGAGATCGCCGGTGAGGCCGCGCACCTCCACGTGGTCGCGTTGCCCGACGATGACGACGTGGTAGCCGTCGCGCGCGAGGGCCGCGACGGCACGGTGCGCGACGTGTACGAGCGGGCAGGTGGCTTCGACCACCCGCAGCCCCAGGGCGCGGCTCCGCGCGAGACTGCGTTCGGACGTGCCGTGGGCGGTCACCATCAGGGTCGGCGTCTGGACGTCGGCGACGTCCTGGGCGACCGCGATGCCCTTGGCCTGAAGGCCGCTCAGGACGGTAGGGTTGTGGACGAGGTCCCCAAGGATCGTGAGGGGGCCGGCGTCGGCGTGCTCATGGGCCAGCGCGATGGCATCTCGAACGCCGAAGCACATGCCGAGGTGGGCCGCTCGAAGGATACGCATAACCTTATCGGGTGAACCCGATGTTCCGGCCTACGGGGTTGCTGTAGTCGAGCGCCACAACCTTGCCGGCGGATGCATCGATATTTCGTCCCGTCTGCGGCCCGAGTAAAAACGACAGTCTCTTCATTGGTCTCCTCGATCAGCTCTGGGTGCGTGGCGCAATGGGGCGTTTGCCCACGACGGGATTCAGGTTGCGCGCCGTCACGCCAACAGCGCCATGCGTATTGATACGCCTAGGGACCCCGTGGAGACTTCACGGCAGGGTGAGCAGTGCGTGAGATCGCGATGAGCAACGCCGGCGCGCGGCTCAGATGCCCCCAGGAGGAGGGCTCCGGACACGTCAGGCGGAGGACGCATCAGGCCGCAGGCGAGCCTGAGGCCTGACAGCGCCCCTTGCCCACAGCGGGCCCGGCCCGGCGGGTCCGCCACTGGAGCGCATCGCCGATGGGGCCGCCGCCCGAGCGAGCCGGCGGACCTCCCACAGGCCTTCGACTGCGGAGGGTCGGGTACCGCCAGATCCGTTTTAAACGACTTCTTCGATTTACACTGAGGCCTACGGCATGTTCGGCGCCGTGAGCGAAACCGCATGTTCAACTTCTTGACCTACGACTTTGGCTACAGCTGGTCGATCCGCTACGCGATGCTCGTCCCGCTCGTCCTCGCGGCGGGTCTTGCAGCTCTTGCCGTCCGGCGGTCCTGGTCACGCTGGGTGTACATTCCGATGGTCCTGGTCGCCTTGTGGGCGGCCGCGGCAGTCGTGATCCTGAACGTGATGCTCAATCGTCCGATGACGCTGCCGACCGAGCGGTTCCTGGCATCCGTATCCGGACGGGTGCTCGACGTCGGCGCCGGATCCGGTCGCGCGGCCATCGGTGTACTCCTCGCCAGGCCGAACGTCACGGCCATGGGCGTGGACATCTACAGCGGCTACTGGGGCATCGACGAGAACACGCCGGAGCGATTCATGAGGAACGCGCGGACTGCCGGCGTTGCCGGGCGCGCCGCCGCCCGAATCGGCGACATGCGGCAGCTGCCGTTCGGCGACGGAGAGTTCGATGGCGTCGTCAGTTCATACGCAATCGATCATCTGCGGCGAGCCGAGCGCCCAAAAGCGATTGCTGAGGTGGCGCGGGTCCTCAAACCGGGCGGCGAGTTCCTCCTGATGATCGTCCATGTCGACCGGAAGACCTGGCTTGTCTCACCACTGCTCGCTCACCACCCGTCGCAGAATCCGGAGCCTTGGCGCACACTGCTTCAGGAACACGGCTTCGCTGTGCAGGAGGAAGGAACGCCGTTCGCAACGCTGTACTTTCTGGCAAGGAAGCAGGGCTCCGGTCCGTCCGTCTCTACTGGAGACGCCAGGTGATCGCACGACCTTGGAATGTCCTCCATCAGTCGTGTGTTCGTGACGGTCCAGGCACCATCGCCGCACGGTCCTGTCCGACAGCGCATCAACGCGCGGGCATTTTCTGACCGCCGCGGCCCAGGCGCGGCTACTGTATCGCGCCGTCCGAACACCGCGCCCCGGACACGGGTGCGGCAATCCGCTCGTTGGCACCGCTGATGAGCGTCGAAGTGAGGCCAAATGGCAGACGATCCGAGGTTCAAGTGGGAACTTGCGACTCCCTACGGCATCTCTATAGACGCACAGCAGGATGCGTGGTGGTCGGGCCACGTCACCGACGTTCTGGAGCTGGATGAAGGTGCGGGCGGGTTGCTGATTGCAACCCAGACAGGTGGCGTGTGGAGTCTGTCTCCGGGCGGCACAAGCATGCCCCTCAGTAATGCCTGGGACCACCCCGACGTGAATTGCCTGGCCCTGGGACCCGACGGACCGCGACATTTGTTTGCGGGTTGCATGGGGGGCGTAATCTACGAGACCGATATATCAGAGCCGCTCCCCCTCCTCTCGTGGATTCCGGTCCAGGAGCCCCTCCCCACGGGCAAGAGCAGGTTCAGCTCTGACATGAATGAGAGCGTCCTCGCCGCAGCAGGCGACGTCAATGACATTGTCGTCCTGCGGCAGCATCGGCTGATTGTCGCGGCCTGTGACGGCGGTCTGTACTGGGCCCAGATTCCTCCAACGCCGCAGAAACGCGGTTGCCTGGGCTTCGTCCTGCCAGCGCCGGCGCCTCGCACACCTTATGCGTGGCACAGAGCGGATGAGGAATCGGTTAGCCAGGGCGGCTACTTCAGCGTGACGACTGGCTCTCTACGCGCAAAGCCGCAGTCGGACGGCAATCAACAGTTGGCGGCGGTGACCGTGGTCGCCGGCGGATCGCAAAGGGGGAGTGTTCATCGGTCGGTGGGAATCGGGCAAACTCTCGCTGCAACGATCCGAGCTGATCGAGGCAAACGTTGACCGGGCGGCTGTGGTGTGGTCGTCGGACACAACGGGGGCCACCTCGGTAGCCGCGTGCGAGCGCCAGGCGAATCATCTCTACGCCGTCTCATCGTTGCCGGATGGCCGGCTGAAGCTCGTCGCGCACTCCGAGGATGGCGGGAGGCGATGGCGGCAGACGGGACTTCGCATGCCGAGCGGTCCAGAGATGAAGGATCTGCGGCTCGAAGCAGGCCACCTGGGAATGACTGGAGCAACTGCATCGCGGTCGCTCCGAGCACGCCCAGAGACGTAGCATTGGGCTGGCAGAAGGGAGCCTTCCTATCGATGGATGGAGGTGCGACGTGGCAAGTGATCAGCGGAGGAAGCATTTGCACGCCGATCTGCACGCCGTGCTCTTTACACCCACGATCGATGACAAGCATTACCTCTTCATCGGAAGCGACGGCGGGCTCGCTCAGGTGGATCTGGACGACTTTACGATTGCGGGTAAACTGACTGCTCGAAGTGATTACAACCAGTGGCTGCCGACGCTGCAGTGCTATTCGACACTGCCAACACGGCAATTTTATGGAACGCTGTCAGTCTCCCGGATGCAGCCTACGAAGGGCTGGATTTGCACTGGCCTCCAAGACAACGGTAATGTCTACACCGACCCTGCTGTGACAGAGCCATGGCAGCAGCTCGACGACGCCGATGGAGGATCGACGGCATTCGTCGAGGACAGCGGGCTCATTCGAAACATTACGGACCCACAGACGGGTGAGAACTTCTCCCGATCCGCGCAGCGCTACTTCAGCGTGCTGAAGGACAACGGCACGCCGCCGCTGCCTGGGCTGCCGCCTGGTGACAAGAACGGCCTCAAATCCATCGTAGGTGATGTGGTCAGACGTCCTGAGTTTCGCAATGGGGCACGCCAACTGCTGTATCTGGTGGCTGGTGCCGGACCGAACATCTACGGCCTGTTTCCAGACCTCAACGCCCAGATGACCTACCATTGGGAATTGCTCGGTGTCTTGCCGGACGGACTGACAATATCCTCTGCGGGAGGCGGGATTGCCTCATATTCAGGCCATACAGTCCTCGTCGGCGCTACGGGGGGACGTATGTTCGAGCTTGATTGCGCTAAGTCCACATTCCGCGAGTTACCCGTGCTGCTGCCAAAGCCGATGCCCGACAAGCCCCAGTCGGGAGGGAATCCGAACCGGATAGTCGCATTCAGTGGCACGGTGGCGTTCGCGGTACTGAATCACACGAACTTGAAGAACAACTATGTGCTGCGACTTGATGGTTCGAAGTGGACTCTGCCGCTGCTGGCCGGTTTGCCCGTCGATCAGTACTTCTACGGATTGGAGGCCGTCCGAAGTGAGGATCGCGAACTGGTCTTCGTCGCCACGGACGACCGGGTCTACATGAGCGAAGACGGTGGCAACAACTGGGTACAGGCATCGCGTGAACTTCCGCGGCGCCCTCACGGCGCCGATCTGCGCGTTGACGTCAATGACGTGCAGTCCTGGCTCTACCTGAGCACGTTTGGGCGATCGGTCTGGCGGACCAGGCTCCCGAAGGTGCGGCTGGGCTGAGGTTGACGACGATGAGCCTGATCACACTTCGCGTGAACGGCCGGAGCCACACGCTCGAAACGGACCCGGCCACGCCGCTCCTCTACGTGCTCAGCGACGATCTGCAGCTGCGCGGCCCGCGCTTCGGCTGCGGGCTCGGCCAGTGTGGCGCCTGCACGGTGATCGTGAAGGGCCAGGCAATCCGGTCCTGCATGACGCCGGTGCAAAGCGTGGCGGGCGCCGAGGTCACCACCCTCGAGGGGCTCGGCACGTCCGAGCGTCCGGATCCCATCCAGCAGGCGTTCATCGACGAGCAGGCGTCGCAGTGCGGTTTCTGCCTGAGCGGCGTCATCCTCTCGGCCAAGGCCTTGATCGACAGGAACCCCAAGGCGACCGACGACGAAATCCGGCAGGCCCTCTCCGGGGTGCTGTGCCGCTGCTTCGGGCACAACCGGATGCTCGCGGCGGTTCGCCGCTACGCGGACCGGCGGACGGCATGAGCCCGGACCTGACGCCGGACGCGCGCGCCGCGTACGACGAGGCCGGGTTCTCCCGCCGCGACTTCCTGAAGCGCTCCGGGGCGCTGGTTGTCGCCTTCAGCGCGTCGGACCTGGCGGGCCTGCACGGGTCGGCGGGAACGGCCGCCGCCCAGGGCATCAACGGCCGCAGCACCCAGGCTCTCGACGGCTGGATCAGCGTCATGGCGGACGGCTCGGTGACCGCGTACACGGGCAAGTGCGAGCTCGGTCAGGGTCTCTTCACGTCTCAGGTGCAGCTCATCGCCGAAGAACTGGTCGTGCCGATGAGCCGTGTACGGCTGGTGCAGTGCGACACGTCGCTGACGCCCGATCAGGGCACGACATCGGGTGCGCAGTCTCACCCGGCCAACTTCAATCACGCGAACCTCGCCCTGGCCGGCGCCACCGCCCGCGAGGCGCTGGTGCGGATGGCCGCCGAGCGACTGGGAGTCCCGGCCGAGCAGCTCGCCGTCGGCGACGGTGCCGTCTTTGTGCGGGCGACGCCGGGCCAGCGTGTCGGATACGGCGATCTCGTGGGTGGCCGACGGTTCGGTATCCCACTCAGTCCCACGGCCAGGCGCCGCAGCCCGAGCGAGTGGACGGTGCTCGGCAAACCCGTGCCGCGCGTCGACATGCCGGCGATGGTCACCGCCGAGCTCGAGTACGTGCACCACGTGCGCGTGCCCGGGATGCTCCACGGCCACGTCGTCCGGCCGCCGGCGGTGGGTGCGACGCTCGTGCGTGTCGATGAAGGCTCCGTCGCCGGCATGGCCGGCGTGCTGAAGGTTGTGACCAAGGGCAATTTCGTCGGAGTCGTTGCCGAGAAGCCGTGGCAGGCCATTCAGGCCGCGGCGAAGCTCCAGGTGACATGGACGCCCGGCACGGGCTTGCCGCCGCAGCGCACCTTTTACGAGCATCTGCGGCAGCAGAAGAACACCCGCGACACGCTGCTGGTCGACTCGGGCGACGTCGACGCTGCGCTCGCCGGGGCCGCCATCGTCGTGAGTGCCACCTATCTGCATCCGTATCAGATGCACGGCTCGGTCGGCAGCTCGTGCGCCGTCGCCGACGTGCAGGGCGAACGAGCGACAATCTGGTCCGCCACCCAGGCTGTCTACCCGCTGCGGGACACCACGGCCCGGATCCTCGGCCTTCAGCCCGTGCACGTGCGCGTCGTCTTCATGCGAGGATCCGGCTGCTACGGCCTCAACGGCGCCGATACCGTGTCCTACGACGCGGCGCTGCTGTCGCAGGCGGTCGGCCGGCCCGTGCGCGTCCAGCTGTCGCGCAAGGACGAGATGGCCTGGGAGAACTTCGGGATGGCGTTCGTCATCGACCAGCGCGCGGGCGTCGACGGGAACGGCAACCTGGTCGCCTGGGATTACGAGGCCTGGTCACCGGCCCTCGGGGGCCGGCCCGGCTACGATCGGCCGGGCAACGTCGTCACCGGCGCCCTCGTCGGCGGCCAGCCTGCGGCGCTCGCACCGCGGTCGCCGGCGCCGCAACCCGCCCAGCCCCTCAACAACGGCTCCAACACCGCACCGTCCTACGTCGCCGGTTGCGTCGGGGACGTGTGCCGCGGCACCGGCACGCTGCGGGCCGAACGGGTGCTGTCGCACCGGGTTCCGTCGCCCTTCTTCACGGGTCCGCTGCGCGCGCCGGAGCGTTTCCAGAACACGTTCGCCCACGAATGCTTCATGGACGAGGTCGCGGCCAGGGTCGGCGCGGATCCCGTGGAGTATCGCCTCCGGCATCTGCGCGACCCGCGACTCAGCGCTGTCGTCAGGGCGGCGGGACTCGCCGCAAAGTGGGACGCTCGTCCGTCGCCCCGTCCGAATCGGCGGTCCGCCGGCGTCGCCTCGGGCCGCGGCATCGCCTGCGTCCTCTACGAGGGCGACAACGGCTATGTGGCGATCGTCGCCGAGGTCGATGTGGATCAGGCCTCCGGGGCGATTACGGTCACGCGTCTCGTCGGCGCGCAGGACTGCGGACCCATCTCGAACCCGAACGGGGTCCGCAGTCAGTTCGAGGGCGGCGCGCTCCACGGCATGAGCCGCGCCCTCTATGAAGAAGTGACCTGGGACGAGCGTCAGGTGACCTCGGTCGACTGGCGTGGGTACAAGACGTTTTCCCTCGGCACGAAGGTCCCGACCGTCGAGTGCGTGTTGATCGATCAGCCCGACGCGGACGCGAACGGCGCCGGCGAGACGGCGATCACCGCCACCGCCGCCGCGATCGGCAACGCGGTCTTCGACGCCACTGGCGCCAGGCTGCGGGAGGTGCCGTTCACGCCGGCGCGGGTCAAGGCCGCCCTCGCCGCGCGCAACAATGTCAGTGGAACCCGGTGACCTACGAGGCCTTCTCGATGTGCACGAGATAGGCTTCTACCATGAGCAGGTTCCGCTCGCCGGACTGCTGGATGACACCCCGCAGGCGCTCCATCTTGACCACTTCCTCGAGTTGTTCGTCGATGAACCACTGGAGGAAGCTCTGCGACATGTAGTCGCTCTCCTTCACCGCCTGATCCATCAGCGTGGTGATCTGCCGCGTCACCTCGCGCTCCCACGTCACCGCTGCACCGGCCGCTTCCTCTGCGGATGCGAACGTCGGCTTCGGCGCGGCAATCGGAGGGATCCGCAGTTCGGACTTGGTGTCCAGCAGATACTGCACGAACTTGAGCGCATGCTGCCGCTCCTCCTCGGCCTGGTCGAAGAACAGCTTGCTCAGGAGCTTGAGATGCCGGCCGCTGAAGTACGCGGCGATGCTCACATACTGCATGCTGGCGCCGAATTCGCGCCCGATCTGCTCGTTCATTTCTGCGGCCAGTTCACGGCTGATCAACACGTCCTCCACTCAGGTGTCCTTTGGGTGTGAAAGCCTCATTATACCCGCCGTCCGAGCGCGAGCAGGCTGTCCCTCACCAAAACGACATCCGGCCCCTGTCGGTCGTCAAACCAGGGCAGTGAGAGTCCTGGCAAACCCGTCTACTTCACTTCCAGTGGGCTCGCTCGAGGCGACGCTGAGGCGATGTCAGCCGTACAGGTTCGCGGTCAGGAACTCGTTGCGGAACTTGCCGTGCGGGTCGTGTTGCGCGACGAGCCGCTTGAACTCGGCGCACTTCTCGTATCGTTGCTGGAGCTGCGCCGACGGAATGGTGAAGAGCTTGCCCCAGTGTGGCCTCACCTCAAAGGGAGCCAGCTCCCGTTCGATCATGGGTAGCACCTTGCTGACCGACGGCCAGTCCTGCTTCCAGGTGAAGTGGATGGCGAGGCTGGGCCGCCTGTAGCACGGGCTCATCCACAGCTCGTCGGCCTCTATGGTGCGCAGTTCCGTGATCATCAGGTGCGGGCTGACGTGATCGCGGAGCCGCTCGACGGCAGCAATCGCCTCCACGGCGCTCTTGCGCGCCACGAAGTATTCCGACTGCAGTTCCTTGCCGCTGCTCGGTGTGAAGCCCATCCGGAAGTGAGGCAGGCGCTCGTACCATGGCCCGACCACGCCCATCTGCTCGGTGCAATTCTCAGCCGAGAGCTCGACGATCGGGTGGACGTTCGCAGTGGCGGGCCGTGCGCCGTAGAAATCCTTCGAAGTCGTCTGGGTCGCATCCTTGTCGACGCGGCGCTTCACCCAGACTTCGTTGATTCGTCCCCGCTGCCAATCGGTGAACAGGCTGACGCTGTAGCCTGCGGAGACGATCTCTTCGAAATGGTCTCTGAGCTGCGCCATCGGGAGATCGAGGTACACGTCCTGCCGCATCGTGAACGCCGGCTGAAGATCCAGCGTGACCTTGGTGACCACGCCGACGGCACCAAGGTTGACGACAGCGGCCTGAAACGTATTGAGATCGGTGTTGCGCGCAATCGGCAGCACATCGCCGCTGGCCGTCACGATCTCGAGTGCCGAGACCGCCGTCGAGAGGTTGCCGTTCTTCGGGCCGGAGCCGTGCGTTGCGGTGGCGCACGCACCGGCGATCGAGATGTGCGGCAGTGAGGCGAGGTTGTGGAGGGCGAATCCCTGCTGATCGAGATACGGGCACAACTGCCCGTAGCTGGTTCCCGACTCCACCGTGACCCTCCGCGCGGCGCGATCGAGCTCGACGACCTGATTCATCTCGCGAAGCGAGAGGAAATCGTCGGCGCTGTCGGCGATCCCGTTGAAGCAGTGGCGGCTGCCCAGAACCTTGAAGCGCTCGTGTCTTTTCACGAACTCCTGGATCTGTGCCAGCGAGGTCGCAGCTGTGACGCGGTTCGTGCTGTACCGATAGTTGCCGGCCCAGTTGACCAGCGGCGGGGTCTGCCCGGCCGCGGCCGGGACGCGACCGATCATCGCCGACACGGCCGATGTGCTCACCACACCGGCGCACTGTCCGAAGAACCGACGCCGGCTGTGATTCATGACGCGGAACCTCCTGCCGCCCTGACGTGCCCGACAGCGGCCCAATCATAGCCGCGGGCGTTGTGATCCGCCACGGGGAACGCGGACGCCCGCGCTTTCAGGCGGTAGGGGGTTCCGCCGGCGCCGCCGTCTTTGCCAACTGCGGCGCGTGCGCCTGCACCTTGCCGACCGCCGCCGCGATGTCCTCCATGTCCTGCCGCGATCCCAGCAGCATCCTCTGGACGAGCCAGACGGCCTCGCTGCAGAGCCGATCGTTCTGCGGACAGCGGGTTTGTGCGCGCCAGGCGTCGAGCCGCGGCCGCGAGTAGATCGCCTGGATGGCAGGATTGGAGAGAGCCGCCTCGAGGAACGGTTCCTTGTTGAGCGGCGAGTAGCCGCCCTGACTGGGAATGCCTTCAGCGGCCAGCGCCTTCAGAAATCCTGCACGCGGCAGGCCGGAGAAACGGGTCGAGTCGTAACGGAACATATACAGGTGGTAGGCATTGCGCGTGCAGCCCTCGTACATGCGCGCCGGCGAGATGCCGGGGATCTGCCGCAGCAGGCTCGTGAGATAGGCGGCATTCTCGTCGCGCGTGCGCGCCTGCGCCTCGAGCCGGGTCATCTGCGCGGTGAGCAGCGCCGCCTGGAATTCGGTCATGCGCAGGTTTGCGCCGCTGTTGCGGTACGAGAAGTCATCGCCGGTGTTCCGTCGGCCACGGCCGTTGTTGTGGAAGCGGTAGCAGGTCTCGACGAACTCTGCGTCGTCGGTGAGAATGGCGCCCCCCTCGCCGGAGTTCAGGTTCTTGCTCGCTTGAAAGCTGAAGCACCCGGCCTTCCCGTAGGTGCCCACCTTGCGGCCGCGCCACTCGGCCAGGTGCGCCTGGCAGGCGTCTTCGACGACCGTGACGCCGCGCCGCCGCGCGGCTTCCATGATCGTGTCGAGATCGGCGGACGATCCGCCGAGGTGGACCGGCATGATGACACGCGTGGCGCCGCTGATCGCCTGCTCGACCTTGCGCGCGTCCATCTGGAACGTCTCGAGATCGCTGTCAACGAAGACCGGCAGGGCGCGCATCATCAGCACGGCGTTCACCGTCGCGACGAAGGTGTAGGGCGGCACGATGACCTCGTCGCCCGGTCCGACGCCGAGCGCCCCGAGCGACGTGATGAGCGCGCTGGTGCCGTTGGCGGTGGCGAGACAGTGCTGTGCGCCGGTCAGCGAGGCGTAGGCGGTCTCGAATGCCGCAACGTTCTCGCCTCGAAACCACTTGCCGCTGCGGATCACCCGGACCAGCGCATCCTCCTCGCGCACGTCTGCAACCGGCCACGACGGAAATGGCTTCCGCCGGAGCGGCGTTCCGCCGAGCAGGGCAGGAGCCGGGGCCGAGCTCACGGACGGCGCAGACTGCGAGAGGGCCGTCGTGCGCGCTCCAGTGGTGTGTCCGCGCCCGAGGGCGCCGGCTGCCGTCACCGCTCCGAGAAAGTTGCGACGGCTCACCTGCTTGCTCACCTTGCCTCCTGAAGCCATGCTGACGTTCCCGCTATCGCACGTGTTCTACCAGGCGGTGCACGGCACCGACGATCAACTCCTCGACGCCTTCAGAGAACGGACCCGGTCGGCCGTAGTAAATCATCGCGTCCCCGCCTTCGTAGCCGCCCTCCCGGAGCACGCGCGCGGAAGGGACGTACCCGAAGACATCATTGCTGTAACCCGCAACCCAGATGCGCCGATTCGAATACTCACCAGCCAGGCGGAGCGCGTAATCGACCACCACCTCGCCCCCGAGCGCAACCAGCGTGATGCCGGACTCCGCCGGCGGCTCCCGGCCCCCCGCGTTCACCGAAGGCCCGGGCGGACCGAAGCGCCACACCTGTACCGGATCCGGCTGCGTGCGTGGGAGACGCCCGTTGCGGGCGATGGCGGCTTTCATCACCGCGGCGTGGCGCTGCCGGTAAACGTCTTCGACGTCCAGCTGGCGCATCCATCGTTCGCGCGCCGCGTCCCCCGCGAAGGGCAGATCGATGGTGCTGTAAGCGGTACGCAGCGCGGGATCGATCGGCGTCGCCACCGGCAACGCGCGTTCGACGGCGTCGGCGAGGGCCGTGCCGTGGGCTTCGACAAGTTCGAGCGTGCCGCGCGGCATCGGATTCGCGTCGGCTCCGCAGCCTGCGACGAACAGGGCCGCCACCCCGGGGTGCCGCCGTTCGACGGCCGCCTGGGCGACTCCCGCGTAATCACCGTGATACCGCACGAACGTGTCCTGCAGCGTGGTGTTGTGGCAGGCGTAGCCGAACACCACGGCAAGCGGCGATCCGTCCGCGCCGTCGACCCGGAGCACCGGCACGGAACGGTCCACCGGCCCCTGCGGACTGAACTTCACGCGCCGGTTTTCGGCAAACCCGGCTTCGTCGCGCGCGTACGCCAGGCGGGCCGGCTGCAGCCGGGAGAGCGCTTCTCCAATGACGAGAACGAGTCTGTCCTCGAGCTGGAGCGTGTATGCACGGACGGCGCCCCACTGCGCTGCGGACAAATCTGTACGCCACCGACAACTGCTCATCCACGACGGGACCGCAATGCGTGTGGCTGGCGTTGAACAACAGGTCCGCGCGGCGGAGGCGGTGACGACGCTGCACGACCGTCGCGACCCGCCCTGTGATTCGCGCGGTCAGGCCGAGCAGATCGACGGTGACCAGCACCGCAGCCGGCCGGTCCGCGCATTTCAGTGCCAGCGCCTTCGCGTGGAGCGGCATCGCGACGCCCTGCGAGCCTTCCCTCCGGCGCGCGAAACCGGCCATCCAGACAGGACTCTCAGGCGTGATGTCGATCGTCGCGACGCCCGCCTGCCAGGCCGGCCGGGCCACGGCCACCCGTCCGGAGGTCAACCCTGTGGCGGCAACCGCGGTCAGGAACTCGCGACGATCCATCCGACGGGGAAATTCGATTTTCAAGGAGGGCACACGGTAGCCGTCGAAGCCTCACGCCGGAACAGCGCTTCCGGACCCCGGGGGGAAATCGCCTCAGCCGCTGATCAGGTAGCGCTCCAAAGCCTTGATGGTGAACTGCTGCTCGTCCACGACTGCACGCACGGCATCGCCGATCGAGATCACGCCGACAATACGCCCGTTTTCCACCACGGGCAGATGGCGAATGTGCTTCTCGGTCATGAGCGCCATGCATTCGTCCGCGGTCCAGTGCGGCTCGACGCAGATCACGCCGGTCGTCATGATTTCGGCCACCGGCGTGGCCTTGGATGTCTTCCCCAGAAGGATTACTTTCCGGGCGTAATCCCGCTCGGAGAAGATGCCGCTGATCTCCTGATCCGACAAGACGACGACCGCGCCGATGTTCTTGTCCGCCATCAGGCGCAGGGCATCATAGATGGTGTCCTGCGGTGTCACGGAGTACACGGCGGTCCGGCCCGCGAGCATCTGTCGCACGGTGGTTGTCATTCGTCGTCCTTCCCGGGAAGCGGGCAGCAATCGTCAGATGGAAACCGCGACGAGCGGGGCTGAAACTCCACGAAAGTCGAAAATGCATATCACAGTCACCCGGTGACTGCAAGGCCGTGTGCCACCTCACGCGACATCGAGGCAGGCTCGTGCGAGAAGGAACGAGATCGATTTGCGGGAATGGGGCCTATTGAGGGAACGGGGAGGGCGAAGACTTCGTGCCAGCCCACCGGCGGCCACTACAGGGGTCGGCCCGGCCGACAGCGCCTTGATTCAGTTCTCCGGCGCGACCCATGTGTACTGACAGTCACTGCATCGGCACAGCCGCGCCTCATCCTGCAGGTGCTCGACCTCATGGCCGCCGCACCACTGGCATAGTGCTGACACTGGAGGATCTGATCTGCGTCGGCCGCTTCGCGTCCGGCTGCGGCGATCGCGCAGCTGCCGCCGGTCGGCGGCCCCGGGCAGTCTCCGCTCGTTCGGGGTGGCTTTCATCGCTGCCAGCCATCCGAGCACAGGTGATGCCGTCCCGCGGGTGAAGAAATCGCTCCGGATTGATCGGCGGCGTGACGAGCGTCCGGCTGGCACCAGACATTTGTCTCTTCATGGAACAGCCGCTCGAGGATTCGCGGCGGGGCCGGCTTGACGCACGGTCAAGGATCAGCTCAGAACCCTGGACTCCCGCTGCGTTGTTGCGGTTTGCGGCGCGTCGCATTCCATCCGGCGGTACCGTACTCTCCGAGACTGACGGTGCCTTCCAAGGCATTGCCGTCGGCGCTGACGGTTCCAGTGAAGGTAAAGTTGAGCCGGACGCCCTGCTGCGTGTAGGAGCTTCGCAGCACGAGGTCGCGGCCGCGCAGCGTCCCCGACAGGTCGCGGCTCGCGAAGCTTGCGTGGTGTGTACCGATCAGTTCGTGGCCTTTCTGCTCGAGGGCAAACGACTGGTTCGCCGTGCTCGAGACGAATGTCACGACGACATCCCAGCGACCGGCAATCTCGGCGGCAGGGGGTTGGGTGTCCGGCTGCTCGCGAGGGGGCTTCGAGAGCACGGCGAAGATCCGCTCGGCAATGATCCGTTCCTCACCAGCCTCGAGCTGGTACGGCGCGATCTGGATGTTCGGCTCGAGGTTTGGCGGAAACGGCAGGAACGAGCCGGCCCCGCTGACGGCGATGCGCGGTTCTCCGTCCCAGAGCAGCTGCTCGACCTGCTGACCCGTCAGAGGAAGGCGGCTGCGATCCCACTGCACAGTCAGGGAAGGCGTGGGGTTCGAGAGTCCCTGCGGCTGGCGGATTTCGGCAGCCACTCCAGGCACCTCCTTGACGCGACGGGCGATGTGCTCCAGCCAGCTGTTCCAGGTGCGCAGCTCCTCGGCATGGTTGCGTTTCGTCCACATCTCGACGGCCGCTACCATGCCCATGATCTCCTCGCGGCCGACCTTGAATCCCCGCCCGAAGCCATGATGAGGAGCGCTGCCGATCCACGCGGCCTGCGCGAGGTCCTTCCGGCCAATCAGCAGACCGGCGCACTGTGGCCCCCGCAGGCACTTGCCGCCGCTGTAGGCCACCAGGTCCGCCCCTTGCTGGAGGTACGGATTGGGGACCGCCAGCCCGTCGGCGGCGGCATCGACGAGAATCGGGACGTTGCGCGGTTTGGCGAGCGCCGCGATCTCCGATAACGCAAGCGGTCCGCGCTCCGACGAGCGTCCCGCGAGGACGAGAATCATCGCGGTTCTCGGGCCGAGCGCCGCCTCCAGCGCTGCCCGGTCGGCAACCGGCACCATCCGCGGTCCGACCGCCTTGACGGCGTGGTCGTACGCGGTCCGCGAATACGTCGGGATGATGACTTCATCCTTGAGCCCTTTGAGATCGGGCAGCTGTGCCTGCTTGTCCGGGTCGCCGCCGGCGATACAGGCGACGGTCGCAGCCGTGAGGGCGGCGGACGCCCCGCACGTGACGATGCCCCACTCGGCGCCGGTCAGCTCCGCCAGCCGGCGGCCCACGCCATCCATCAACTCGTCGAGCTGCACGTAATCGCGCGCGGCCTCCTCCATCGCCCGCTTCACTTCGGGCAGCGTCCTGCTGGCGCCGACGATGGTCACCGTCCCGCGCGCGTTGATCAAGGGTCGAACGCCGATCGATTCGTAGATGCTCTTGCGCGTCTGGCTTGCCTTCGCGCGGGGCTGCCCGAATGCGGCGGCGCCAGGAGGGAGCAGCCAGGACCCGGCAAGCACGCTGGCGCTCTGCAGCAGTTGCCGGCGGCTGGTGCGGCTCCTGAGCCCCTCTGTGATTCTCGACAGGTAAGAAGTCATCACTTCTCCTGGAAGGCCGTCGCTGCCATGCCGTTCATGTCCCACACGACCCGGCCATCGCGTATGGTGAGCTCGCAATCGAGCCGCTCGGTCCCCTTGACCCGAAGGCCTCGGATGTCGATGAACCCGAAGTCGCCCTTGACCCGCCGCAGCACGGCGACGTCCGCGCCTGCCTCAGGCCCGAGGTGCCCCAGTTCCGGCCGCTTCACGAGCTGCGCCGGGCTCGAGGTCGTCAACTCGATCACCTTCTCCATCGGCATCCCCACGGCCATCATCTTCGACATCAGATTGACCAGGCTTTTCGCCGCGTGATTCATGCTGTCCACGTGCAGGTCCGTGGAGATCGCGTCAGGGATCCACCCCTGCCGCACCGCTGGCACCACGATCGGGAAATCGAAGTTGCCCAGGCCGTGCCCCAGGTCGAACTTCACCCCGCGCTCGCGCGCCTGGGCGAGGTAGGGAAGCAGCTTTCCGCTCCCGTCGAACAGCGGCACGTCCCGCTTGTACATGTGCGTCGAGATGTCCCCCGGCCGCATCTTCGTGCCGACCAGCTCCTGGTAGGGCCGGTCCTCTGGCCAGAACTTACCGAAGTCGAACAGGATGGGGAGATCGGCGAGCCGACCGGCCTCCAGGGCGCGATCGACGTTGGTCCACTCCTTGCCCTGCCACTGGACCGTCTTGAATCCCACGATGATTTCGGGGAACTCCTTGGCGGTCTTGGCCGCCAGCTGCGGGTCCATGTCGGCCACGTTCTGAGAGTGGGCAAGGCCCGAGAGGCCCAGGCCCACGATGTTCAGCCACGCCAGTACCCGCGTCTTCGACAACGCCATCACGCCGTCCTTGAAGTCCCGGAAGTTCCGCCATCCCGAGCTGCCGCCGTCTGCAATGGTCGTCGTGCACGAGCGGAACGTGTGGCCGTCGGGATAGATGCTGAACTCCCCGGCAGCGTGGGCGCCGCGGAGATTGCCCGCATAGAGGTGACTGTGCATGTCAATCAAGCCTGGCACGACGTACAGGCCCGTGACGTCGACGACCCGCTTCGCGCTCGTCGCCGGAATGTTCTCCGCAACCTGCGCGACCTTTCCGCCGGCGATCGCCACGTCAGCCATGCCGTTTCGATTGTTCCGTGGGTCGATAACCGTGCCGCCCTTCAGCAGCAGCTCGTACTGCCGCGCCCAGGCCGGCCGGGCGGCACACAGCAGAACACAGAGAACGCACAGGCCATGTCGCATGCGGCAACCTCAGGATCGCTGGGACGATCTAGAAATACAGCTTCAGGGCCAGGTTCATCAGCGGCGCCCCGCCGAAACCGGCCGTTTCCGGACTGCTGGTGACTTTCCCGAAGGTACCTGGCGTCACCAGGTTCACCACGGTATTCGGCGGGTTGAAGTTCCAGGTCTTGAACGGGTTGTTCATGTCCAGCCGGAGCTGGAACCGCGTGGCCCCGAGCTCCACGTTCTTCTGGACGGACAGGGTGGTCCAGATCAGCGGGAGCCCGCTGACCGTGTTCCGTCCGGCATTGCCGGCGGTGAACGCGTCCGGGTAGGCGAAGTACTCGAGCCCCATGACCGGGTTCATCGCCGCGACGTTGAACCGTTCGCCGAAGTCCCGCCAGTCTTCCCGGATCTCCGGCTCGCTGACGATGTCCGGGCGTCGCACGCCGACGAACTCGGGATAGTAGTTGTTCGGGCTGCCGGCAAAGGTGAACGTCAGAGGGTTCCCGCTCTGGTAGGTCTGAATCCAGGACACGTCCCAGCTGCCCAGCAGCGCACTGACCACACCGGGCTGGTTCAGGAACCTGCGGCCCTTGCCGAACGGCAGCTCGTAGGTGGCGCTGGCGATCCACACGTGGGTGCGATCGTGGCCCGCCCGTCCCCACTCGAGGCCGCGATTCTCGAGTGGCGCAACGCCGGTTCCGTCGTTGTCGGTGTCCTGGCTGTTCATTGCCCTGGACAACGTGTAGTGGGTGAGGAAGCTCAGCCCGTGCGAGTAACGTTTCTCGAGCTTCACGGTTCCGCCGTGGTACTCCGAGCGGCCCGAGTTGGAGCGCAGGCGGATGCTGCCGAAGTGCGGGTAGGGCCGGAAATTCTGGGGTGCCCGGAACGCCGCGGCCCGCAGCGCCGGGTCGTCCTTGCCGAAGTCCACCGGGAAGGTGTTGATCTCCCACCGCTCGACGAGGTCTACCCCCGCCGCGCCCTGGTAACCGAGCTCGATCAGGTAATGGTTGCCCGCCTGGAACTGCACGCTGACATTCCAGTTCTTGACGTACGGGTTGTGGAGGTCCGGATCCCACCACTCCACATTACGTGCGCCGAAGTTCTGCCCGAGGAAGGGCGACGTGCCATCGGGGTTCACGGTGAACGCCACCGGCGGAGGGCCGTCTCTGAGGCGGAACAGCGGGCGGGGATCGCCAGGTGCACCCTGAAGGTTGGCCTCCGCCACGTACTCGTTGAAATTGCTGCGCGAGAGCGGGTAGTTGATGTCGACCGTGTTGATGCCGAACCCGCCACGGAACGACCAGCGTTGCAACGGGTGCCACGCGAGCCCTACGCGCGGCTGGAAGTTGTTGTTGTCGCGGCGGCTCAACGGATCGTCCGGATGCACGATCGCGCCGCGCCCGCCTGTCAATGGGTCCACGGCGTCCGGATCGAAGTTGCTCATCTGCTCGGCGCGGTACGGACTCTCGTTCGAGTAGCGCAGGCCCAGGTTGAGCGTGACCGTGGACGCCACGCGCCAGTCGTCCTGAATGTAGAAGCTGTGAATGCTGGAGCGGGGGCGCCACGGCGCAAGCTCCTCATCGAACTGCGCCTGCCGGACGTAGCCGAGGAGGAAGCCGGCGAACGAGTTGCCGGTATTGGGCCGCGGGTTGCCGTCGGCCTGCAGCCCCGCGGTCATGTTGTCGAACAGGAAGCGGCCGCTCGGGATGTTCTCGTTGGTGGAGTCGTGACTCTGGCGCATGAACTCGTAGCCCAGCTTCACGGCGTGTGAGGCCTTGACCTTCGTCAGATCCGTCTGCCAGACCATGGTCTGGCCGATATCGCGGGAAGGCCCGGTCGGCGCGAGGCCGTAGCTCGAAGAGGGCGCGAACTGATTGCCGGTCCCGAACGCCGGCAGCATGTCTGCGGAGATGTTCGGGATGCCGAGCAGCTCGCCGTAGTTCTTCTGCCACGAGAAGGGCAGTGATTCACTGGCACGCCGCCCGTATCCGACCCTGGTGCTGCTGACCAGCGTGGGGCTGAGCACCCAGGTATTCCCGACCAGCATGTTCTGGCCGAGCGACTCACTCTGCCGCCCGGCGGATCCATCGAAATCCCGGATGTCGATACCCTCCACGAATGGATCGTCCCTGCTCCACCGCATGTGAGTGGGCCAGCCGGGGCCCCCGCCTTCGTTCGCGGTGTAGCTGCCGTAGATCGTGAACGCCGGGCCGAACTGGTGATCCACCCGGGCGCTGGCATCCACCCAGCTTGCACGGGCCGCGCGGTCGTACAGGAGATTGTTGGATGGACCTTCGCGGTTGAGCGGAACGTCGAGGTTCTGAGCGAGCCAGGGATCGACCCCGATGATCCGTTGTGCAACCGGGTCGATTCGTGACAGCGGAATGACGTTGCCCGGAAACGCGTCCCGGGTCCACGTGCCGTCCGGAAGCTGGCGGGTCGTGGCCGGGTCGAAAATGGGATTCCCGATGCCCGCCAAGGAGAAGTCGCCCTGCTTCATCTCCGCCGTCGGGACCGTGCCAAAGAATTGCTTCGTCTGCTGATCGAGCAGGCGGTCGAACGAGGCGAAGAAAAACGTCTTGGAGCGGCCGTCGTAAAGCTTCGGGATCAGGACCGGGCCGCCCAGGTAGCCTTCCGGCTGCATGAACGTGGCTTTCAGCGGCGGGTCCCGATCGAAGAAGTTTCTGTGCTGCATCGGCCCCACCCGTCCGAACAGGGAGGCCATGCCGTGCAGCTCGTTGGTGCCGGTTCTCTTGATCACGCTGACAACGCCGCCGGTGGAGTGGCCGAACTCGGCGGGAAGAGTGCCGGTGTACACCTTGATCTCGCTGATCGAGTTCTGCACGGCCCGCATGGTGTTGGTGCCGCCCACCGGGTCGTTCGTCAGCATCCCGTCGATGAGAGCGGCCGTCCCGCTGCTGCGCTGCCCGGCGACGCTGTACGAGCCCAGCCCCCCCGCGGCGTAGCCTCTGGTCGTCGAGCCGGGGACCAGCAACAGCGTCGCGTTCGCCTGCCGCTGATACATCGGAAGCGCCGAAAGCATGCTCCCCTTGACGACCGTACCGGTATCGGAGATGTCGGTGGCGAGCAGCGGTGCTGTGCCGACGACCCGCACCTCGTCTTCGAGGTCGCCGAGCTCGAGCGTCCCGTTCGCGCGGACGGTTTCACCGGCGTTCACCTCCACCGAGAGGACCAGGCGCCTGAAGCCGGTCATGTTGAACGTGACGCGATAATCGCCAGGCTGCAGACCCTGGACTCGAAACGAGCCCACTTCGTTGGTGAGCGCTTCGAATCGGAAATTGGTCTCGACCTGCACAACGGTCACCGACACCCCCGGCAGCGCGCCGCCGGTGTTGTCCTTGACCTCGCCGACCAGGTTGGATGTTCCGGTTTGAGCCGCGGAGACACTGGAGAGCGCAAAGAGCCATGCACACACGATCGAGGCGAGGTGTGGGTGTCGCATGCCGAAGTCCTTCTCCCGTCGGGGGAAAAACTCACCGGATCCGGGGGGGTTCGCCGATCTGCAACTATGCGCCGGACTATACGCACGCCTGCCGGGCCGTTGTCAATGTCTATTCGACGCACGCAGGCGGTGCCCCGGCGCACGAGTTGGTCGGGCGTCACTCGATGCCGGTGGAGATTCGATAGGGGTTCGGGCGCTCGTCCAGGAGCCCGTTGAGGGGCGACGCGAAAGGGTCGGCATCAGACAGCAAGCGGTTCCACTTGACGATGCGATTCGGATGGCCTCAACTGAATGGCAGTAAACTCGCGCCTCGAGGCATGAGGAGGCCGCCGTGAATCATTCACCCCATCGTCGTCGGTTCATTCAGATCGCCACGCTGGCCGCTGGCTATGGGGCGGCGGCAGCGCAGGCGCATGGCGCCGGACCCGGATTCATGCAGGAGCCCCGGCTCGACGACGTTCTGACCAGGCCGGTGCTGCGCCGCGAGTGGTGGCGCGCTCCCGTGCCGATCGCATCAATCGAGCTGTTGAAGGGTGGCGGCGACTTTCTCGTCCGCGTCAGGTCGCGCGACGGCGCCGAGGGCATGGCTGCCGGCCATCCCGATGTGCTCGACACCACGTGGCCGATCCTGACCCGTCGCGTCGCGCCGTTCTTCATCGGCAAGGATGCACGGGATCTCGAGTCGCTGATCGACGGAGTCTACCTCGCCGGCTCGAACTACAAGTGGCAGGGGCTGCCGTTCTGGGTGCCTGTCGCAAGCGTGGAAGCCGCGATCCTGGATCTCCTCGGCAAGGTCGCGAAGCAGCCGCTCGGCGCACTCTTCGGCGACGTCCTCACGCGCGACGTCGCCGTATACCGCGCGAGCGGCAATCGCGGGAACACGCCCGAGGAGGAGATCGCCTACCTGCAGCGCCTGGTTGCCGAAACCGGAGCGAAGGCCATCAAGTTCCGCCTCGGCGCGCGGATGCGTTTCGACGAGGCCTCCACCCGCCGCGATCTGGCGCTGATTGCGCTCACCCGCAAGACGTTCGGCGAGACGATGACCATCTACGCCGACGCCAACGGCTCGTACGACGCGCCGACGGCGCTGCGCATCGGCCGCGTCATGCAGGAACACCGGCTGGCGTTTCTCGAAGAGCCGGTGCCGTTCGACTACTACGACGAGACGAAGCAGATCGCCGAGCAGCTTCCCATCCCGATCGCCGGCGGCGAGCAGGAGAGCAGCCTGCGGCGCTTCCGCTGGATGATCGAGCACCGAGGCGTCGATGTCGTGCAACCGGACCTGCTGTATTTCGGCGGTTTCATCAGGTCGATGCGCGTCGCGCGCATGGCGGCTGCCGCCGGGATTCCCTGCACGCCGCACATGTCGGGAGGCGGCCTGGGCTTCCTCTACGTCGCCCATTTCGCGTCGTGCGTGCCGAACGCCGGGCCGTACCAGGAGTTCAAGGGAACGGACGACACGCTGCCTGTCACGTCCGACACGTCACCGCTCACGTGTGTCGGCGGCGTGCTCAAGGTTCCCGCCGGGCCGGGGTTGGGCGTCACGATCGATCCCGGCTACGTGAAGCGGGCGACGGTGGTCTCCTGAAACAACAGGCAGCTCGAGTCAGCGCCTGATCCGCAGCGGACCTCATCGAGCCGGCCTCCACAGCACGCACGCCCCGCGGGTCCTGAACACCGACGGCCGAACCTTGCGTCGCCTGGGTGGGCATGTTCGGAAGGCGCTGGTCCATCGTTATAAGGACCAGCGAGGTCAACCCGATGAGCATCCTGCAGTTCCGCCCCCTCCGGAAACAACCGGCGCGATCGCTCCTTCTAGCAGGGGTCCTCTGCGCCTGGATTCCCGGATGTGCATCGTCCATCGCAGACGACGAGAGAGTGGTGCTGTTTCCGGCGTTTGCCGTGGAGGAGGGCCCCTCTTCCTGGAAAGCTCACGTCCGCGGCTGGATCTACGAGCCTGAGCTGGGAGCCGACCGGGACCTCCTGAAGGTCGAGCTGGAAAAGGTTATCGGCCACAGGTTCGACCTTCGCGGTAATGAGCTCGAGTCGACCCCGGCCGCCGCGAAGCCGCACTACGCGGAACGGGGAGGGATGTTTCTCGTGGACAACGAGCGGCGCAAGAAACTCGAGGTGACCATCGACGGCGACCCGTTCACGCTCGAACGTTCCGAGTCCAATGGGCACTTCGAAGGTGAGGTGACGCTGACGCGACCCGGGCGGCAGTCAGGCGAGTGGGTTGAGAGCCGGGCGGTGACCCGGGCCGGAGACTCGCGCGTCTTCGCGGGAAAAGTCCAGTTCGTCGGCCGGCGCGGACTGTCGGTCGTGTCAGACATCGACGACACGATCAAGGTGTCCAACGTCCTCGACAAGCGCGAGCTGGGCTTGAACACCTTTCTGCGCGACTTTCGCCCCGCACCCGGGATGCCGGAGCTCTACCGGCGCTGGGCCGCCAGCGGCCCCGTCGTCTTCCACTACGTGTCGGGCAGCCCTTTTCAATTGTTTCCGGCACTCGCCGACTTCGCACGGAAAGAAAGGTTTCCGGACGGCTCGTTCCACCTGCGGAAGTTCCGGCTGAAGGACCGCAGCATACGCGAGTTTTTCGGCGACCCGCTGGCGTTCAAGCTGGGCGTTATCGATCCGCTCATGCGCCAGTTTCCCGACCGGCGCTTCATCCTCGTCGGCGACTCGGGCGAGCGCGACCCCGAGGTTTACGCGCAGCTGGCAGCGAGGTTCCCGAACCAGGTGGCGGCCATCCTCGTCCGAAGCGTGCGGAGCGACGATCCGTCGCCGGAGCTGGCCACGCTGCTCGCGAACCTTCCCGCTCACATAGAGCGTCGTCTCTTCCGCGACACCCGGGAGCTCGAGGATCTGCAGGTGTTCGAGACCTTCTCGCACTGAGACTGGTGTCGCGTCGTGCTCCGGACGGCGTGCAGTGTTATAGATCCAGGGGAAAAGCCGTTCCGCGACGACTCCGCCGCGGGGCTGTGACCCGCCAGAACGCGGGCCAACGCGGCCGCCTCGTCTGAGCACCTCGCCGCGCGTGAGGGTTGACGGTCACGCGTGTTCGGGAGTGCGCAGTCGCCGCCCGGCCGCCTCGCACGATGCGGTTGTCCGATGGATGGACACACGTTCATTTCCTACGCGCGAGACGACGCGGCGGTCGGGTTGGATCTGGCTGCCGGCCTGCAGGCGCGGGGCATCCCGGTGTGGGTGGATCTCTGGAACATCGAGCCCGGCGCCGACTGGGACCAGGCCATCGACAGGGGTCTGCGCACCTGCGCCAGCTTTGTCATCCTGCTCTCTCCGAGCGCCGTCGCTTCCAGCGAGGTGCGCGGCGAGCTCCGATCCGCCCTGAATGGGCGCAAGCCGATGGTTCCCGTGCTCTATCGTCCGTGTGACATTCCGCGGCAGCTGCAGACCATCGAGTATCTCGACTTCAACGGGTCGGACACGGTTCCAGACGGGTTGCTCGATCGTCTCGCCAGCGTGCTTCAGCAGGGGAGTGTCGGCCCGTCAGACAACCGGGGACGGACCCACCCGGACGATCTGCCGCCCCCGATCGAATCAGCCTGGCCGCACAGCCGACGAGACCTCCGGATCCGCAGGGACGTGCTGGACGACGTGAAACGGGAGACGGTGGATCGGCTCGCACGCTCGGTGCGGACCGGAACGCCTCTGGCGATCGCGATGGAGCGACAACCCTGGCAGGTCACCCGGCCATGGGACGCCGACGTCAAGGTCGGACACGGCGCGCCCGCGGCGCCCCCCGCGACAATCGTCGGGCTCTTCGCGGATCCCTCGACTGACGGCAGACTCCTCATCCTCGGCGCACCGGGCGCGGGCAAGACCACCGCGCTGCTGCAGCTGTCCGAACATTTGATTGCCCGCGCGCAGCGCGACCTCGACGCGCCGGTTCCCGTGCTGCTCAATCTCTCCTCGAGGACGCAGGATAGCCTGACGCTCGGCGACTGGCTCGTGCGCGAGCTGAAAGTGAAATACGGGGTTCGCGGGGACCACGCAACCAGGTGGCGCGATGAGCGCTCCGTGGTCCCTCTGCTGGACGGGCTGGACGAGCTGCCGCCGCCGCGACAGGAGGAATGCGTCCGCGCCATCAACGAATTCCAGCGGGTGCATCGACCCCCACACCTCGTGGTGTGCTGCCGCCTCGCCGAGTACGAGAACCTCGCCAACAAGCTGCACCTGATGGAAGCCGTCCGGCTGCTGCCCATGAGCGAGGCACAGGTGCGCGACTACCTCGAGCGCACGGAGTGCCCTGACCTCTGGGAGAGCATCAGCGGGGACCCGGAATCAGTCGAACTGGCACGCTCGCCGTTGATGCTGGGCCTCATGGCGTCCATCCGCGATGGAAACGCTTTGGCCCGGCCGGCATCGGCCCCGGGGCCGGCCCGGAGAACGGCGCAGTTGTTCGACCTGTACATCCACAAGCTGATGCAGAGAGCGGTCCCGCGCGGAGGATACTCGCAGACGCAGACGACGCGCTGGCTCGCGGGCCTCGCCACGATGTTGGCGAAGCGAGGGCAATCGGAGCTGTTGTTCGAACGAATGCAGCCGGACTGGCTGTCTTCGAAGTCACAGCTCTGGGCCTATCGCGTCGGCGTCGCGGGGCTGACCTGTGCCGTGGTCATGGCGGTGGGTGCGCCAATGGACCGACTCACGGAATTGCTGCCGCGTGGGGCAATGGGACGTGAGTTGTGGAAGATCTTCCCTTTCATCAATGACGTCCCTCCTGCCGCGGGGTTGCTGATCGTGGGGCTGACGGTCGGGCTCGTCGTGGCAGCACGAAGCACGATCACGCCGATCGAGACCCTGACCTGGTCGTGGCGCAATGCCAGGAGCGGTGCGCGGCGCTGGTTTGCCAAATCCGCGTGGGCGGGGCTGGAGTATGGCACTTACGCAGGCGCGGCGATCGGCGCTCTGATGGGCATAATCTTCACTGTCACGAAGCTACTCGCCAGGGCCCCTGTCGAGGAGAGCGCGTCCGCCTGGCGGACGGGGCTGCTCGCAGGGGCAGCCGCCAGCCTCGCTGCGTCGGCGGCCCTTGCCCACGCGGTGCGGCACAGATGGGTCCGTGGCCCGTTGCCATCTGGAGTGGCGCTGCGAACAAGGTGCGCCGTCCTGAGTGCGGTTGTCTATGGTGCCGGTCTGGGCCTGACGATCTCGTGGCCGGTGGGTATCGTCCCCGCGCTGGGCATCGCGACGTTCGTGGCGTTCAGTCCTCTGCTGAGCCCCACGTCGTGCGTTCGATTGGTCAATGCGTTGATCGTCGGCCTGGTCAGCGGCCTCGCGTTTGGTGTGGCGACCGCGTGGGTGCCGCCTTTTTCCAGGGATTTCGCTACCTGGACGCGAACGTGGGCGGGCACCGGGCTCAACGTCGGGATCGTGGCCGGCATGCTTGCCGGCATCACCGGAGCGTGGAGGGGGGACCACGCTGCCGCTCAGCCTCCAGAGATGGATACAGGGTCGCCCCTACGTCGAGCGGCGGGCCGCTCGCTTGCGGTGGGAGTCGGTCTCGGGATCGCGCTGACCATGGTGGCTGGTGTCATCGTCTGGTCCGGCCACGAGTCGGTGATCCGCCGGATCGCACTCGCCGGCCTGGGGTTTGACCTCACCTTCGTGGTTCTCCTTATTGGGACAGTCGGGGTCGGGCTGGGTGGCAGCATCAACGCAGGGCTGGTGGGCGGCATTTTCGGCGCGCTGTGCGGCACGATGTCCGGCCTGACCGGTCCTGACGTGCAGAGACGCACGGTGCCGAACCAGGGGATCCGGCAGTCAGCGATCAACGTGGCGGTGTTCGCCGCCCTCGGTTGTCTGTTCGTCGGCGTCCCTTTCGGGCTGGTCATGGTGCTCGGCGGCGCGGCGGCGGCTCGCACCCTGCCGGACGCAGCCGATTGGCTGAGGACCGGCGTCGGCAGCGGGTTGTTCTTTGGCGTGCTGGCAGGCTTGCTGCCGGGCGCGGCAGTTCTGCAGCACGTGACGCTGCGGCTCGTCCTCTGGTGGAGTGGGACGGCTCCCATTCGCTACGCAAGGTTCCTGGACTTCGCCACGGAGCGCATGCTCCTTCAGCGGATTGGCGGGCGCTACCGGTTCCTCCATGCGCTGTTGCGCGATCACTTCGCACGCGCCGTGCTTGACTCCGGGTCCGGGCTCGCGAACCACGCGCAATTCAGGAGAAGTGTGAGCTAGCGGCCGGCACTCTCCAACGAGAGTCTTGACACCGAAGCGACACACCGCGATGTTGCATTCTTGACCCGTCAGCGCCTGCATAGTACCTTGGTATGGTTGTGCCGGCCCCTGCTGCACAGGCGCGGGTGTCCGGCCGGTTATCCCGCTCACGCCCGTAGATGGCCGGCCACCGCCCGGCCGGTCGCCTGTCGACACGATGTCCCAATCCCCCACCGGCACCCTCAAGAAAACGCCGCTGCATGCGAGGCACCGTGCCCTTGGGGCGCGCATGGTCGAGTTCGGTGGCTGGGACATGCCGGTCGACTACGGCGGCCTTGCCGAGGAGCACCTCGCCGTCCGGACGCGGGCGGGATTGTTCGATGTCAGCCACATGGGCGAGATCGAGATCGCCGGCAGGGACGCGCTGGCCGCCGTGCAGCTGATTACGTCGAACGACGTGTCGAAGCTGGCCGACAACCAGGTGCAGTATGCGGCCCTCACGACGTCCGACGGCACCTTCGTGGACGACGTGCTCACGTATCGGCTGCACGGGGAGCATTTCATGCTCGTCGTGAACGCGTCGAACATCATCAAGGACTTCAACTGGATCTCGAGCCATGTGGGCGCCGCCGGTGATGCGGTCGCCGTCAACACCAGCTCGCGCTACGCGCTGCTCGCCGTTCAGGGGCCGGCTGCCCGGAACGTGCTGCAGACGCTGACCGGGGTTCCGCTCGGCGATCTCAAGTACTACTGGTTCACGACGGGCGAAGTCGCCGCTGTGCGGGCGACGATCTCGCGCACCGGGTATACCGGCGAAGACGGGTTCGAAGTGTTCGTGCCCCCCGCGTCGGCCGAACGTGTGTGGGACGCGATCGTGCGCGCCGGGCAGCCTGCCGGCCTCGTGCCCGCCGGCCTCGGCGCCCGCGATACGCTGCGCCTGGAGGCGGCCATGCGCCTCTACGGCAACGACATGGACGAGACCACCACGGTGCTGGAAGCCGATCTGGGCTGGGTGGTCGGCTGGACCAAGACGGACTTCATCGGCGCCGAAGCCCTCCGCCGGCAGAAGCAGGCCGGCGTCACGCGCAAGCTGATCGGATTCGAACTGCTCGAGCGGGGCATCGCCCGGCAAGGCTACCCGGTGTTCGTCGGCGGACAGCCGGGCGGGCAGGTCACGAGCGGGACGCAGACTCCCTTCCTGAAGAAGGCGATCGGGCTTGCGTACCTGCCCATCGAGGCCACCGCGGTCGGCACCGAGTTCGAGATCGAGTGCCGTGGCCGACGGCTTCGCGCCGCGGTCGTTCCGACGCCGTTCTACAAACGGGCCCGGTAGCGCGGCGAGCCTGTTCCCGGGTGCGGCCGGCAGATCGACGACGCTGTGGGGCCGGGTCTTCGGACCCGGCCGACTGTGTGTGGTGAACGCTGTAGCCGGGTGCCCGGACCGCAGGCACCGCCGTTCACGTCATGAGGAGCTGACTGCATGTATCCGTCCGATCTGAAGTACACGAAGGAGCACGAGTGGGTGAAGATCACAGGGACCGAAGCCCGCATCGGCATCACGGACTACGCGCAGAAGCAGCTGGGTGACGTGGTCTACCTCGAGCTGCCCGAGGTGGGCCGCGCGCTCAGCAAGGGAGATGTCTTCGGGACGATCGAGTCGGTCAAGGCGGTGTCCGAGCTCTACGCGCCGGTCAGCGGGGAAGTCACCGAGGTGAACGCGGCGCTCGCGCAGAAGCCGGAGTCGGTCAACGCCTCACCGCACGAGTCGTGGATGATCGCGATGACAATCTCCGGCGAACCCGACGACCTGCTCGACGCCACGCAGTACACCGAGCTCACGAAGTAACGGCGCCGCGCGCGCCCGCAACCTTGGACGACCGTGCACAATCCGGGATCCTTTCAATCTCGACACATCGGGCCTGACGCCGCCGCCTGCGACGAGATGCTGCGCGCGGTCGGGGCGCCGTCGCTCGACGCGCTGATCTCCCAGACAGTGCCGCCGGGGATCCGGGCGCAGGGGCCACTCGATCTCCCCGCCGGCGAGACCGAATACGAGTACCTGCGGCGTCTTCGCTCGATCGCCGACCGGAACGTCGTCGCCCGCTCCTACATCGGGATGGGCTACTACGACTGCATCACGCCGAGCGTCATCCTCCGCACGGTCTTCGAGAACCCGTCGTGGTACACGCCCTACACACCGTACCAGGCGGAGATCGCGCAGGGGCGTCTCGAGTCGCTGCTGAATTTCCAGACGGTCGTCCGCGATCTCACCGGCATGGACATCTCCACGGCGTCGCTGCTGGACGAAGGCACGGCGGCAGCCGAGGCGATGACGATGTTCCACCGGGTGCAGACGAGGAAGGCGAAGCCGGGCCGGCACAGCCTGTTCCTGGCGTCGGAGCGGTGCTTCCCGCAGACGCTCGACGTGCTGCGCGGCCGTGCGGAGCCGCTCGATATCCAGGTGGACACCGGCGCTCCGGAGGATTTCACGGAGGACCAGCTGTCGCGTGCGTTCGGGCTGCTGCTGCAATACCCGGACGATCGGGGCGGGGTCGGGGATCTGCGCAGCGCTATCGATCGCGCGCACGCCGCCGGCGTGCTGGTCGTGGTCGCCAGCGATCTCCTGGCGCTCACGCTGCTCACGCCGCCGGGGGAGATGGGTGCGGACGCCGTGGTGGGCAACTCGCAGCGCTTCGGCGTGCCGCTCGGGTACGGCGGGCCGCACGCCGCGTTCCTGGCGACGCGCGAGGCGTACGTGCGGCAGGCGCCCGGGCGCATCATCGGCCTCTCGGTCGACGCGCGGGGCCGCCAGGCGTACCGCATGGCGCTGCAGACGCGCGAGCAGCACATCCGTCGCGAGAAGGCGACGTCGAATATCTGTACCGCCCAGGCCCTTCTGGCCAACATTGCCGCGATGTACGCGGTGTACCACGGTCCCGACGGCCTGACAGCGATTGCGACGCGTGTGCACGGGATGGCCCGGGCGCTCGAGCGCGCGCTCGGGTCGCTGGGTCTTCGGCAGGTCAATGCGGCTTACTTCGACACGCTGCGCATCGAGGGCTGCGATGCCGGCGCGATCCGCTCGGCTGCCGGGAAGGCCGGTGTCAACTTCCGCTACGTGGACGACGGGGTGGGCATCGCGCTCGACGAAACGGTCACGATCGCCGATCTCGAGCAGATCGTCGGCCTGTTCGCGACGGTCGCCGGGCAGACCGCACCGGCCGTGGAGGTGCCGGCGGGTGCGCCGTCCATTCCTCCGGCGCTCCGGCGATCCACCGCGTTTCTGACGCATCCGGTGTTCACCGCCCATCATTCCGAGACCCGGATGATGCGTTACATCAAGAGCCTGGAGCGCAAGGATATCGGGCTGGATACCTCGATGATTCCGCTCGGCTCGTGCACGATGAAGCTCAACGCCGCGTCGGAGATGATTCCGGTGAGCTGGCCGGAGTTCTCGCGGATTCACCCGTTCGCGCCCGCCTCGCAGGTGGAGGGCTACACGCAGATCTTCCGGGAGCTCGAGGCGGCGCTGTGCCGGATCACCGGTTTCGCCGGCGTGTCGCTGCAGCCGAACTCCGGAGCGCAGGGGGAGTTCGCGGGCCTCATGACGATCCGCGCGTATCACCACGAGCGCGGCGACGCGCACCGCACGATCGTGCTGATTCCGTCGTCGGCGCACGGCACCAACCCGGCGAGCGCGACCATGGCCGGCTGGAAGGTCGTCGTGGTGGCCTGCGACAGCAACGGCAACGTGGACCTTGCGGATCTCCGGGGGCGTGCCGCGCTGCACCGGAACGAACTGGCTGCCCTGATGGTGACGTATCCCTCGACCCACGGGGTGTTCGAGGAGGAGATCCGGGAGATCTGCGCCGTCGTCCACGAACACGGCGGGCTGGTGTACATGGACGGCGCCAACATGAACGCGCAGGTGGGCCTCACCAGTCCGGCGGCGATCGGCGCAGACGTCTGCCACCTGAACCTGCACAAGACATTTGCCATCCCGCACGGCGGGGGAGGGCCGGGGATGGGGCCGATCGCCGTGGCGCCGCACCTGGTGCCATACCTGCCCGGTCACGTCGCGGCCCCCGTCGGGGGGGCGAGCGCCATTCGCGCGGTGTCGGCCGCCCCGTGGGGCAGCGCGAGCATTCTCCTGATCTCTTACGGGTACATCCGCATGCTGGGCGCCGAGGGGCTCACCGATGCCACGCGGTTCGCGATCCTGAACGCGAATTACATCAAGGCGCGGCTGCAGAGCCATTACGACGTGCTCTACGCCAACCACAACGGTCGGGTCGCGCACGAGATGATCTTCGACCTGCGCCCGTACAAGCACGGGCGCGGCCCCTCGGTGGACGAGCAGGACGTGGCGAAGCGGCTGATGGACTACGGCTTCCACGCGCCCACCGTGTCGTTCCCTGTCGCCGGAACGATGATGATCGAGCCGACCGAGAGCGAGTCGAAGGAGGAGATCGATCGCTTCTGCGACGCGCTCATCGCGATCCGCGCGGAGATCCAGGCGGTCGTGGACGGCGAGGTGGACGCGCGCGACAACGTCCTCAAGAACGCGCCGCAC
Source organism: uncultured Acidobacteriota bacterium (assembly GCA_963787175.1). Classification (GTDB taxonomy): domain Bacteria; phylum Acidobacteriota; class Vicinamibacteria; order Vicinamibacterales; family 2-12-FULL-66-21; genus CAVSUB01. The sequence goes on along the minus strand of CAWBCA010000020.1, from coordinate 423,834 downwards.
ACGGCCGAAGAGGTCACGGCGGACGAGTGGTCGCACCCGTACACGCGCGAGCAGGCCGCCTATCCGCTGCCCTGGGTGCGGGCCGGGAAGTTCTGGCCGGCGGTGGCGCGAATCGACAACCCGTACGGCGATCGCAACCTGATCTGCGCCTGCCCGCCGATCGAGGCGTACGAAGCGGTGGGGAAGTGAGGCTTTCCAGCTTCCAGCTGCCCGCTGGCAGCGGGAAGCGGGAACCTATCCCCCGCCTGTCATCTCGACAGCGCGCCGATGATAGGCATCCCAAGCGCGAGCGTGACAGGGCCCGGGCGCCCGTCACCGATCACTCGATCGTCGACCCGGACGACCGGCGTCAGTTCCCGTGTGGTGCTGGTGATGAAGATCTCGTCGGCCGTGTCGAGATCGGCGGGCAGCAGCGTGGCCTCCTGCACGTCGATCCCTATCTCCCGTCCCACCTCGAACAGGAACGCGCGCGTGATGCCCTCGAGCAGTCCCGCCTGCGACCTGCGGCGTCAGCGCCACGCCGTCCCGCACCAGGAAGAGGTTCGACTGCGAGCACTCGGACAGCTCGCCGCGATAGTTGCACATCAAGGCTTCCTCGCCGCCGCGGCGATGCGCCTCCTGCATGGCCAGCGCGTTGTTCAGGAGGTTGTTCGACTTGATGATCGGGTTGACCGAGCCCGGATGGTTGCGCAGGATGGCACCAGCGCGATCCGGATGCCCTCGGTCCTGACGCGCGGCCGGCGCGCTTCGTCCAGCGGCTTCACCACGATGACGACGGACGGCGCGGGCGTCGCCCGCACGTCGTAGGTCAGATCGCCGATGCCGCGCGTGAGCAGGATGCGGATGTAGCGTTCGCCGTCGATCGCTGCCGCGGCCGATCGTGCGATCCACCCAGCTCCGCAGCGTGCCGTTGTCGAAGGGCACGTCGAGCTGCAGGCGGCGCGCGGAACGGCGCAGGCGCGTCGATGTGGCGGTCGTAGAGGAAGGGCACGCCGTTGTAGGTGCGCAGCGACCTCGTACACGCCCTCGCCATACATGAAGCCGTGGTCGAACACCGGGATGACCGCCGTCTCAGGCCGGACCGATCGTTCCGTTGACGTACACCGCGCCGCGCATCGCACTCCCCGGCGGGCCGGGAGCGATCGCCGGTGGCGCCGGCGCATTCCGGCCCGATTTCCTCGAATTGACCGCAGTCTAGCACAAGCAGTACGCTCGCCTCCTCATGCGCGTGCTCAACAGCCGGCAGATGCGGGACGCCGATCGCCGGACCATCGAGGAGATCGGCATCCCGTCGATCGTGCTGATGGAGAATGCCGGCCGGCAGGCGGTGGCGGCGATGGAGGCGGCGTTCGAGGATCTTGCGAGCAGCCAGGTCGGCGTGCTGTGCGGCCGCGGCAACAACGGCGGCGACGGCTTCGTCGTCGCGCGCACCCTGATCCAGCGCGGCGTCGACGTCGACGTGTTCCTGCTCGGCAGCGTGTCCGAGGTCACCGGCGACGCGCGCACCAACCTCGAGATCCTCGGCCGCATCGGCCTCACCGTCGTCGAGATCACCAGCGCGCAGGAGTGGGAGCTGCACTCCACCGAGATCACCGAGTGCGACCTCGCTGGTGGACGCGATCCTCGGCACCGGCTTCCGTGGCCAGTTGAGCGGGCTGCTGGAGACGGTCGTTGCGGACGTCAACGCGCTGGGCGTCCCGGTCGTCGCGATCGATCTGCCGACCGGCCTGTCGGCCGACATCGCACGTCGCTCGAAGGGCGCCGCGATCGAGGCGTCGATGACCGTCACGCTCGGCGCGCCGAAGATCCCGCTGGTGCTGCCGCCCGCCGACTCGCATGCCGGCGATCTCGTGATCGCCGACATCGGCATTCCGTATCCGGTGTTCGAGGAGCTCGAAGGCGACTACCTCGAGCTGCTGACGCGCGAGCGGATGCGCGAGATCGTGCCGTCCCGGGCCGCCGAGTCGCACAAGGGGGACTTCGGCCGCGTGCTCGTCGTCGCCGGCTCGGTCGGCCGCACCGGCGCCGCGCACCTGGCCGCGATGGGCGCGCTGCGATCGGGCGCGGGGCTGGTCACGATCGCCACGCCGCGATCGTGCGTGCCCGTCTCGTCGCGGCGATGGCGCCGGAGTACATGACCGAGGGGCTCGACGAGACGGCGGCCGGCACGGTCGACTACAGCGCCATCGATCGCGTGCTGGATCTCAACGCCGACGTGATTGCGGTCGGCCCCGGGCTCGGCAAGGCGCCCGGCACCTCGGCGTTCGTCCAGGCGCTGGTCGAGCGCGCCGGCGTGCCGCTCGTGCTGGATGCCGACGCGCTCGAACGCCTTCGTCGGCGAGCCGGAACGGCTGATGGGCCGCGACGGCGTCGACGTCATCATCACGCCGCATCCGGGAGAGATGGCGCGGCTGCTGAACACCTCGATCGAGGTCGTGCAGGGCGACCGTCTCGCGCATGCGCGCGCGTTCGCCGCGCGCCCACAAGGTGCACGTGGTCCTCAAGGGCCACCGCACGGTCATCGCCGTCCCCGACGGCCGCACCTTCGTCAACCTGACCGGCAACGCCGGCATGGCGACCGGCGGCACCGGCGATCTCCTCACCGGCATGGTGGCGGCCTGGTTCGCGCAGCTGCTCGACGCCGAAGCGGCCTGCAAGCTGGCCGTCTACCTGCACGGCACCGCCGGCGACCTCGCGGAAGCCGACGAAGGGGAAGTGGCGCTGATCGCGAGCGACATCGCCGCCCGGCTCGGCGATGCCGTGCTGGAGCTGACCGCCCGGCGCAAGACGCCGCGTACGACGCGACTGACGCGCATGCACGACGGCCGACCATTCACACCAGCAGCGAAGACGAGACGCGCGGCGGGCGAGCGGCTCGCGGCGTGCTCTGCGTGCCGGCGACGCTCGTGCTGCTGACCGGGCGAGCTCGGCGCCGGCAAGACGGCATTCGTGCGCGGCCTGGCCCGCGGCCTCGGCGCGTCGCCGCACGACGTGTCGAGCCCGACCTTCACGTTGATCCAGGAGTATCGCGGCGGGCGGGTACGCTGCACCACGTCGACCTCTACCGGCTCGGCCGGCCGAGATTGCCGACCTGGGTCTCGACGAGCTGCTGTCCGGCCGGCCGGATGTCGCGATCGAGTGGGCGGAGCGCTGGAGCGGCTCGGCCGGACGCCGGCGATCGAGGTGCGATTCGAAGACGCCGGCGACGACCGGCGCGATGATCGGGCGGATCGAGCCAGCGGCTGCGACCGCAGCCGGCGCGAGCTTACTCGACCCGATAGTTGGGCGCTTCCTTGGTGATGATCACGTCGTGGACGTGGCCTTCGCGAATGCCCGCCGGGCTGACGCGGATCAGCCGGGCCTCGCGCTGCAGGGTCGGGATGTCGGGGCAGCCGCAGTAGCCCATGCCCGCGCGCAGGCCGCCGGTCAGCTGGTGGATCATCGCCGCCACGCTGCCCTTGTGCGCGACGCGCCCTTCGATGCCTTCCGGCACCAGCTTTTCGGCGGCCTCCGGGTTGGCGTCGAGGTCGAACTCGTCCTGGAAGTAGCGGTCGCGGCTGCCGCGGCGCATCGCGCCGAGCGATCCCATGCCGCGGTATTCCTTGAAGCTGCGGCCCTGGTACAGGATCATCTCGCCCGGGCTCTCGTCGGTGCCGGCGAACAGGCTGCCGATCATCACCGCGCTCGCGCCCGACCGCCACCGCCTTGGTGATGTCGCCCGGAGTAGCGGATGCCGCCGTCGGCGATGACCGGCACCTTGTGGCGCGCCGCGGCGCGCGCGCAGTCGGCGATGGCCGTGATCATCGGCACGCCGATGCCGGCGACGACCCGCGTCGTGCAGATCGAACCGGCGCCGATCCCGACCTTGACGGCATCGACGCCGAGGTCGATCAGCGCCTCGGTGGCTTCGGCGGTCGCGACGTTGCCGGCGACGATGTCGACATCCGCGAATTCGCGCCGGATGCGGCTCGACCATGTCGAGCACGCCCTGCGAGTGCCCGTGCGCGGTGTCGATCACCAGCACGTCGACGTTGGCGGCGACCAGCGCTGCCGCGCGCTGCATCGCATCCTTGCCGACGCCGATCGCCGCCCCGGCGCGCAGCCGCCCCAGGCTGTCCTTGCACGCGCTCGGGTACTTGATCATCTTCTGGATGTCCTTGACGGTGATCAGCCCCTTGAGCATGAATCGATCGTCGACGACCAGCAGTTTCTCGACCTTGTGGCGGTGCAGGAACTCGCGCGCCTGTTCGAGCGTCGTGCCGACCGGCACCGTGAACAGCGGATCGCGGGTCATGATGTCGGCAATCGGCCGATCCAGGTTGCTCTCGAACCGCAGGTCGCGGTTGGTCAGGATCCCGACCAGCCGTCCTTCCTTGCCGCCGTCCTGCGTGATCGGCACGCCGGAGATGCGGTACTTCTTCATCAGTTCGAGCGCTTCGTAGATCCGGTTGGAGGGGGACAGGGTGATCGGGTTGACGATCATGCCGCTCTCGGACCGCTTGACCCGGTCGACCTCGGAAGCCTGTTCCTCGACCGACAGGTTCTTGTGGATGATGCCGATGCCGCCCTGCTGCGCCATCGCGATGGCCAGCCGCGACTCGGTCACCGTATCCATCGCGGCGCTGAGCAGCGGCACGTGGACCCGGATGTTTCGCGTGATCCACGACGAGACGTCCACCTGGCTCGGCAGCACCTGGGAGTGTCGCGGCACCAGCAGCACGTCGTCGAAGGTGAGCGCGGTGGAGAGCCCCACGGAGATCTGATCGCTGTTCAGGACGTCAGTTCGGGTTTCCATTCGCGCCTTCTTTGTTGGTGCCTGCGAAGCCCAATTCTTCGCGTCGTCTCGAAGGGTGGGGCGGGGTCCAAAAGACCCCGCGCGGCATCCTCCAATCCGCCTCGCGCCAGTGTCTCCGGCCGATAAACAAAAGGGCAGCAAAAATCAGCTGCCCTCGTGGTCCCCGGCTCCGCGTCCCCTCTACGCGGCACCATGGCACTTCTTGTATTTCTTGCCGCTGCCGCAGGGGCACGGGTCGTTGCGGCCCACCTTCGGCTCGTCGCGCCTCACCTGCCTGACAACGTCGTCGCCACCCGTACGCGGCGGCCGCGGGGCCGTCCCCGCAGGGGACGCGCGGATTCTGTCGGCGCGCCGCCCGGATTGCCCCGAAAGGCGAGCTCGCTGCGGACGGCGCGTTCAGCGTCATCGGCGGCGGTCGGCTCGGCGCCGGCGGGCGCACGGGGGGCGGTGCATCGGGCGCCGGCATCCTCGCTGACGACCGGGGTCAAGCGCCACAGATACCGGACGATCTCCTCCTCGATCCGGTCCTTCATCGCCTGGAACAGCTCGAAGCTCTCCTTCTTGTACTCGACCAGCGGATCGCGCTGGCCGTAGCCGCGCAGGCCGATCCCTTCCTTCAGGTGGTCGAGGCTGTAGAGGTGGTCCTTCCACTGCGCGTCGACGATCTGGAGCATGATGTCGCGCTCCACGCGCCGCAGGATCTCGATCGGGATCAGCCCTTCCTTGTGCTCGTACTTCCGCAGGACGAGCGCCCACAGCGCGTCGGTCATGGCGTCGACCGACATCGAGTCGAGTTCGATGCCTTCGAGCTCGCCCGACCTCGACGCCGTAGATCTCCGACACGGCGGTGCGAAGCGCGTCGAAGTCGCGATCCTCGGGGTCGACCTCCTGCCCGGCATACCGCTCGACAGTGCCCTCGAGGAGCTCCTGCGCGAGGGCCAGCAGGTACTCGCGGGTGTCGACCTGCTCTTCTTCCGTGAGATGAATCTTGCCCTCGAGCAGCTCGCGGCGGAGCGCGTACACGCTCTCGCGCTGCTTGTTCATGACGTCGTCGTATTCGAGGAGGTGCTTGCGGACCGAGAAGTTCTGCGCCTCGACCTGCTTCTGCGCGCGGGCGATGGCGTTGGTCACCATCTTGTGCTCGATGGGCACGCCTTCTTCCATCCCCAGCCGCTGCATCAACCCGGAGATGCGGTCCGAGCCGAAGATGCGCATCAGGTCGTCTTCGAGCGACAGGTAGAAGCGCGAGGAGCCCGGGATCGCCCTGTCGTCCGGCGCGGCCGCGCAGCTGGTTGTCGATGCGCCGCGCCTCGTGCCGCTCGGTGGCGATGATGTGCAGTCCGCCGAGGGCGACCACCTCGTCGTGTTCCGCGTCGGTCTGCGACTTGAGCGCCCGGTAGATGCTCTCGTAGGCCGCGCGCGGCACGCGGTAGAAGTTGTCGATGTGGAAGAAGTAGACGAACTCGTCGTCGTCGACGAACTTGGCCTCGGCCTTGGGCAGCCTTTCCGCAATCTCGTCGGCGAGCGTCTGCTGACGCGCCATGAACTCCGGGTTCCCGCCGAGCAGGATGTCGGTGCCGCGGCCCGCCATGTTCGTGGCGATCGTCACGGTGCCCTTGCGGCCGGCCTGTGCGACGATCTCCGCTTCCTGCGCGTGATACTTCGCGTTCAGGACGACGTGCCGGATGCCCCGCAGCTTGAGCAGCTTCGACAGACGCTCGGACTTCTCGATCGAGACGGTGCCGACGAGCACCGGCCGCCCCTCCGTCTGCTTCTCGAGTGATGTCCGCGACGATCGCTTCGTACTTCTCGCGCTCGGTCCGGTAGACGGTGTCCGGCTCTTCGACGCGCCGCAGGACGCGGTTGGTCGGGATGACCATCACGTCGAGCTTGTAGATCTTCATGAACTCTTCGGCTTCGGTATCGGCCGTGCCGGTCATGCCCGCGAGCTTGCCGTACTTGCGGAAGTAGTTCTGGAAGGTGACGGTTGCGAGGGTCTGGTTCTCCCGCTCGATCTTGACCTTCTCCTTGGCTTCCACGGCCTGGTGCAGTCCGTCGCTCCAGCGCCGGCCCGGCATCAGCCGCCCGGTGAACTCGTCCACGATCACGACCCCGCCGTCCTTGATCATGTAGTCGACGTCCAGCCTGAACAGCGTGTGCGCGCGCAGGCCCTGGTTCACATGGTGCAGCAGGGGCATGTTGACCGGGTCGTAGAGCCCGCCCGGCTGGAGACGATGCGCCAGCATCTTCTCCGCCTTGGCCATCCCGGTTTCCGTCAGCGTGACCGTCTTGTGCTTCTCGTCGACGATGAAGTCGCCCGTCTTCTCGAGCTCCTCGCGATCCTCCGCCTTGACGTCCCCGCGCGTGACGGCGCCGGGCGTCAGCTTCGGGATGATGCGATCGACCTCGTAATACAGGTCGGTCGACTCCTCGGCCGGCCCGGAGATGATCAGCGGCGTCCGCGCCTCGTCTATCAGGATGCTGTCGACTTCGTCGACGATGGCGAACTGATGCCCGCGCTGGACGTAGTGCGCCAGGTCGAACTTCATGTTGTCGCGCAGGTAGTCGAAGCCGAACTCGTTGTTCGTGCCGTAGGTGATGTCGCAGCTGTAGGCGGCCTGGCGCTCCTGATCGTTCAGGTCGTGCTGGATGACGCCGACCGACATGCCCAGGAACCGGTAGATGCGGCCCATCCACTCCGAGTCCCGGCGGGCGAGGTAGTCGTTGACCGTGACGACGTGGACGCCTTTGCCAGCGAGCGCGTTGAGGTACGCCGGCAGCGTCGCGACGAGTGTCTTGCCTTCGCCCGTCTTCATCTCCGCGATCCTGCCGCGGTGCAGGACGATCCCCCCGATGAGCTGCACGTCGAAGTGCCGCATGTTGAGGGTGCGGCAGGCCGGCCTCGCGCACCACGGCGAACGCCTCGGGCAGGAGCGCCTCGATCGTCGCCCCGGCGGCCAGGCGCTCGCGGAACTCGGCCGTCCTGCCCCGCAGCTGGTCGTCGGTGAGCGTTTGCGTCTGGGCTTCTTTGGCGTTGATCTCGGCGACGAGCGGTTGAACGCGCTTCAGCTCGCGGTCGTTCGCCGTGCCGATGACTTTCGCAAGGAGTGTGTCGACTATCATCAGGGAGTGCCGCGGCGGCTCTGGGTATCCGACGATTATATCGCGGAATGCCGGGCGAACCCCGGCCTTCACCAGCATCGTGCCGACGTCAGCCGCCGGCAGGCCCGCACGTCGTGCCGATCGTCGTGCGAGGGGCCGCGCTGCCGCGCGGTTCAGCGCTGCGCGAGCAGACGAAGCGGGTTCGTCAGCCGGCCGTTCATCCAGATTTCGTAGTGCAGGTGGGGGCTCGTGGAGCGTCCGGTGGTGCCGACATAGCCGATGACGTTGCCGCGCTCGACGCGCTGGCCGGGAGAGACGGCGAAGCGAGACAGGTGGCCGTACTTCGTGACGATGCCGAAGCTGTGATCGAGCACGATCAGGTTGCCGTAATTGCCGCTGGACCCGGCCGAGGAGACGACGCCGTCCGCCGGCGCCAGCACCTTGTGCCCCTGTGGCGACGAGATGTCCAGCCCGGGATGGAAGTCGGCATTGCCGGTGAACGGATCCCGCCGGCCGCCGTACCCGGACGACAGCCAGCCGGTGACGGGCCATATGGAGGGTGTGGCCGACGCAAGCTGCTGGCGGCGCTCGACCCCGGAGCGCACGTGCGCCAGGCGGTCCTCGATCCCGCCGAGCAGGTCCCGCAGCACGCCGAAGGCCCGCTCCGGGGAGCTGAGGGCAGGCCCCAGCAGCGGAGTCGCAGAGCCGGACCCCCCGCCCATCGCTCGTGACTTCACCATCGCCGGCAGCCGATCCATCGCGCGGCTCGCCGCGGGATTCACCGCCGCCCGCGCGCCGATCTCGTCAACAGCCCCCTGCAGCGCGGTGATCTGAGAGGCGAGCAGCCCAGTGGCCTCGCGGTAACTGTCGTTCTCCATCCGCAGCGCGATCGTGGTTGCGGTCAGTTCCTGCAGTTCCGATCGCACGGCACTCCGCGGCGCCGAGGCCGACGAGTATCGGCAGGGCGTACAGGGCGGCAACGACAGCCAGTGCCGGCCAGAGCACGACAGTGAAGCGGCGCTCCCTGCCGGTTTTGCCGTTCGTCACGAGGAACGAGTAGCGTCTGAAGATCAATAGCGTCCTTTTGCACAGGCCCTTGCAGTTGAGCCCTGGCGCTCGAGTGATGAGCGACGGGGAACTCTACCACACGCCTGGCTCATGCAAATGGCAAAGGAGGAGGCTGGTGTCAGCGGAACTGCAGCGCCTCGGCGACATGCAGCGCCGACAACATCGGTCCGGCACCCTCGAGATCGGCAATGGTGCGCGCCACGCGAAGGAGGCGATCGTAGGCCCGCGCGCTCAGCGACAGCTTCGACATGGCATCGGCAACGAGCGGCCGGGCGTCCTCCGCAAGGCTGGCCCGGTGCCGGAGCGCACGGCCGTGGAGCCGGGCGTTCAGCACGCCGTTCCTGGCGAGCTGCCGATCGCGCGCGGCGACCACTCTCGCACGGATGGCGTCCGACGCTTCGGCCACCCGGTCGGCCTGAATGTCGTGCACCGGCACCGCCCCGACCGGGACGGTCAGGTCGATGCGATCGCGCAACGGACCCGAGAGCCGGGACGTATAGCGCGCGACCTGCTGGGGGCTGCACCGACAGACGCGCACCGGATCGCCGGCAAAGCCGCACGGGCAGGGATTCATCGCCCCGATGAGCATGAACTGCGCGGGGAACGTGGCGGTGCGCGCGGCCCGCGCGATGCGCACCGCCCCCTCTTCCAGCGGCTGGCGGAGGACTTCGAGCGCCCGCCGGCTGAACTCGGCCATCTCGTCCAGGAAGAGGATGCCCGCGTGCGCCAGGCTGATCTCGCCCGGCCTCGGGATCTGCCCTCCGCCGACGAGCGCGATATCCGAGATGGTGTGATGCGGCGCCCGGAACGGCCGGTGTGACAGCAGTCCCGTGCCGGCCGGCAGCAGCCCCGCGACGGAGTGCACCGACGTGGCCTCGAGCGCTTCATCGAACGTCAATGGCGGCAGGATCCCGGCGACCCGGCGCGCCATCATGGTCTTTCCGGCCCCGGGCGGCCCGATCATCAGGACGTTGTGTCCGCCCGCGGCTGCAATCTCCAGCGCCCGGCGCGCGAGTGCCTGCCCGAGGACGTCCGCGAAATCCGGGGGCGCCGGACTGGCGTCCCCTGCCGCGGCGATCTCGCCGGGCTCGCGCGTGAAGGCTTCCGGGTCGTTGAGCGCCGCGACCGCGTGGACGAGGGATCGCACCGGGTACAACGTCAGCCCCTCGACCACCGATGCTTCGGCCGCATTCCTGAACGGCAGGAGCAGGCCGGCGCACCGCTCCCGGCGCGCCGCCGCCGCCACCGGCAGCACACCGCGCGCCGGCTGAATGGCCCCGTCCAGCGACAGTTCGCCGAGGAGCAGCACGTCGTCGATGTCGCGCCGCGCGACGATGCCCGTGGCGGCGAGCACGCCGAGAGCAATCGGCAGGTCGAAGGAGGAGCCGGCCTTCCGGATGTCCGCTGGCCCGAGGTTCACGGTCACACGATGCGGCGGGAACTCGAAGCCTGAATTCCGGATCGCGCTCCGCACCCGATCGCGGCTCTCGCGCACGCTCGCGTCCGGCAGCCCGACCATCGCGAACGTCGGAAGGCCGAACGACACGTCAACCTCCACCTGGACGGTGCACGCCTCGACGCCGAACACGGCTGCGGTCCGCATGCACGCGAGCATGCGGAGGCGGATGCAAGCCGCGGCACAACGGCGTGATCACGCGTTTTTGCGGCCCCGGGGCGGAAGGTGGAGGAATGCGCCACCCCCGCGCAGGGGAGGGTGGCGGAAACTGCGCGGCTTAACGGGCACGCACCGCGAGGATCTTCAGGCGGTCTCCGGGCGCGATGTGGCTGCCGGCAAGCCGGTTCCAGCTCCGAATCCTGGCGACGGTCGTGTCGAACAGCCGCGCGATGGAGGAGAGCGTGTCGCCCCGCTTGACCCGATACAGCAACTCCGCTGAGGTTTCGCGGCGGGAGGGAGTGACCGTCGCCGGGCCGCTGATCGCCCGGGATGCCATTGCGCCGGGTGCCGCGGCGGGCGTGTTCGAGGCCATCAGGCCGGTCGGGGCGCGCGGGATGACGAGTTCCTGGCCCGCCCTTACCGTGGACCGGACCGACAGCTTGTTGGCTTCCGCCAGATCGGCGCGGCTGACGTGCAGCTTGCGGGCGATGGAGCTGAGCGACTCGCCCCGCCGGACGGTGTGCCACTTGAGCGACGCGAGCTCGTCGGCCGACGCGGTCGCAAGCCGGCTGGCAAAGGCTGCGGCTGCGGCGGCCGGGACCTTGATCTCGTAGTCGGAGGTGGCCAGCGGTGTCGTCCAGCGCCGCAGTTCCGGGTTGAGCGCCTGCACCTCGTCGATCGTCTGACCCGTCCACTCCGCGACGCGGCGCAGATCGATGGCGCGCGGAACCGGGACTTTCTGGTACTCGACAGGGGCGGCCGGGCTGACGTTGAAGCCGTACTGCACGGGGTTCTTCGCAACGACGATGGCGGCCAGGATCAGGGGACGTACTCGCGGGTTTCCTTGGGGAGGTAGCGCGACGATTCGGACAGCGTCCAGAAATCGTCGGTGCCGGCGCTCTTCATGGCCCGCTGCACGCGGCCGAGGCCGCCGTTGTAGGCCGCGAGCACCAGATGCCAGTCCCCGTTGAACATCTTGTGCAGCAGCTTCAGATACTTCGCGGCCGCTATCGTGGCCTTCTCGGGGTCCGACCGCTCATCGACGTACCAGTCGTGCTTGAGCCCCTGCTCGACGCCGGTCGCCTTCATGAACTGCCAGGGCCCCTTGGCGTTCGCCTTCGAGAGCGCGTTCGTCTTGAAGCCGCTCTCGATGATCGGGATGTAGGCGAGGTCGAGCGGAAGCCCTTCAGCCTTGAAGACGCTCTCGATCATCGGGAGGTATCTCGATCCCCGCGTCAGGCTCTCCTCGATGTACTCGCGCAGACGCCCCTGGAAGAGCTCGACGTAGGCGTAGATGCGCGGGTTCTGCGGGATCGGGACGTCGTGCGCGGTGGACTCGAGATCGGCCTTGATCGACGGCGGCGGTCTCCGCGGCGGCCGGCGGCTTGGGAAACGTGGCGATCTTCAGCAGCTCGTCGATCGCCGCCGGTTCGTCCTTCAGCGCCGAGAAGCCGTCGCCCTGCGCCAGCGACGTCATCTCCTGCGCGTTGATGCGGTCCACGAGCCGGTCGAACTGCGCACGCAGCCGGGGCTCGATCCGGGCGCCATACGGCGACTCGAGCAGGACGTCCAGCGCCTTGTCGAACTCGGTCCGCGCCCGATCGAGATGTCCGAGCCTGAGCTCACGCTCGCCGGTCTCGAAGTGGTGCTGCGACGTGGCGATCAGCACGCCGATAGGGTCGGCAGGAGGCGCTTGCGCCGGTGTCGCGGTGGGCGCCTGGGGCACGGGCGGCGCCTTGGGAGTCTGGGCCTTCGGATTGTGCGATCCGCAGGCTGCGCTCACCGCGAGTCCGCAGGCTGCCAGCGAGGACAGCCACGCACGAAAGGTCATCTGGGCACTCCCGCGAGGACCGTCGCACACACGGGCCGTTGACGCTCGTGCATGTTCACTGTCCTGTTGAGGTCCCCCCCCGACCCGGCTCCGCCCGGAACGAGGGCGGCGGGACGATTATTGGCGCGCGGCGATCAGGTGCGTGCCGCGAGGGGGCCGGGGGGCTCCCGTTTTACGACCGGCGCGCGACCGTGCTGTCGCGTGCCGAGAAAGTCATCCGACGAGACGGAAGCCCTGAGTAGAGCCGATCACTCTCACACTAGCACCACGACTCCATCCCGTCAACCTAACTCCATTGTGCTCACCAGTAAGCGTTATTCGGCCGTCAGCGCGGCCAGCCCGCCTGGACGAAGATTCTGTGTTGCTCGGCGAGATCGCGCGCCGCCGGGGTGACGATCGTTCTCTCGCCGATCAGGATCTTGCGGCCCTGCCGCACTGCCTGCCGGACGTCATCTTCGCAGACGAAGTCTGCCGGCTTCTCCACGACCGGTTCCGGCGCAGGCGTCCGGTTCGGAGCCGCGCCGGCAGGTTCGACGTGCGGCGCCGGAGCGGGCAGGGGAGCGCCTGCACGGCCGGCGTCGGGCGGGGTGTAGCCGCGGGAGGCGAGGAACTGGTCGATCCGTAGCGCCAGCGACTCGGCGCCGACGCCTCTCTGCGGCCGGGGCCCGGCCGGCGCTTTCGGGAGCGGGGAGGCTTCGCGTCCTGTGCTGGCCGGCGGCCGGAGAGTGGCGACCGGGGTGGTCTCGTAGGCGACGCGCTTGATGTTGAGGAGATGCTTCGGCGAGATGTTATCCGACGTGATGTTCCCCCCAGAGCCGCCGCAACCCAGCGTCATCGACGGATCCAGCCCGGTGGTCAGGCCGATCGATCCGAGGGTGGTGGGGGTGTTGACGACGATTCGGAAGGCGGGTTTCTTCAGGCCGAACTGCAGGATCACCTCGTCGTTCCTCGAGTGGATCGACATCGTGTGTCCCATCCCGCCATACCGCAGGATCTGTTTGCACCGTTCGCATCCCTCCCGCCAGTCGGCAACCACATAGAAGGACAGCACCGGGCACAGCTTCTCGATGGAGAGCGGATGATCGCGTCCGACGCCGTTCAGTTCGGCAATGAGGACGCGGGTCCCGGGGGCAACCTGGAATCCAGCCTGCCGGGCGATGTCGGTGGCGGGCCTTCCGACGCAGGCAGGATTCGGCAGCCGCTGCGGGGTCACCAGCACCCTGGCGAGCGCATCACGCTCGCTTGAAGACAGGAAGTGTGCGCCCTCGGCCGCGAACAGCCGTTTCGCCTCTTCGGCGAGCGGCGCGTCCACGACAACCGAGTTCTCGGAGGAGCACAGCAGCCCGTTGTCGAAGGTCTTGCCGGCGATGATGTCGCGGACGGCCTTCGCCAGGTCGGCCGACTGCTCGATGTAGGCGGGCGCGTTGCCGGGTCCGACGCCGTACGCCGGCTTGCCGGCGCTGTACGCCGCACGAACGAGGCCCATTCCGCCGGTGGCGAGGATGACGGCCGTCTCGCGGGCCTTCATCAGCTCCTGGGTGCCTTCGAGAGACACCGTCTGCATGCAGCTGATTGCGCCATCGGGGCAGCCGGCGCTGCGCGCCGCCGAGGTCATCAGCTCGGCGACACGGGTGATGCAGCGGACCGCCGAGGGATGCGGACTGATCACGATCGGGCACCTGGCCTTCATCGCGATCAGAATCTTGTAAATTGCTGTCGACGTTGGGTTTGTCGACGGCACGATGGCCGCAACGACGCCGAAGGGCTCCGCGATCTCGATGACCTTGCGATCCTCGAGACGCTGGACGACACCGACGGTCTTCATCGGCCGTATGAACTTGTAGATCTTCTCCGAGGCGAACAGGTTCTTCTGGATCTTGTCGGCGACGACACCGAAGCCGGTCTCCTCGCATGCCAGGCGGGCGAGTGCTTCCGCCTGCGGCGTGGCGGCCGCGGCCATGGCGTCCACGATCCCGTCGATCTGTTCCTGGGTGAGCTCGGCGAGGGCCGGAGCGGCTTCCCGCGCGCGGCGCACCAGCGTGCGCGCCTCGTGGATCGACGCCAGATCGCGATCGGTGGATGCCGTGGGCTGCGCCATGCCTGGCCGACGGATGCGCTAGGACGCCTTGGCGTCCTTGACCTTCGGAAGGATCTTCTCGACCTCTGCGTGGGGGCGCGGGATTACGTGCACGGACACCAGCTCGCCGACCCGCCGGGCGGCGGCGGCGCCCGCGTCGGTTGCGGCCTTGACCGCGCCGACGTCTCCCCGGACCATCACGGTGACGTATCCGGCGCCGATGTATTCCTTGCCGACCAGGACGACGTTTGCGGCCTTGACCATGGCGTCGGCCGCCTCGATGGATCCGATCAGCCCCTTGGTCTCAACCATCCCGAGCGCTTCCAACGACATTCTTGGGCCCTCAATCCAGCCGGATTCCCGGGACCCGCCCACCGGAGCCCGTCGCTGCGGCCGTCCTTCGCACGACCGCCGCCCGTGGAACGAGCGAGGCTAACATATTGCAGTAGCAGCGACAACTGCAGTACGATTCGGCGCTTCACCGCTTACGGTTCAGCGCACCATCCCATGTCCACATACTGTTCCGCTCTCGTGCCCCTGCTCGCCGTTGCGCTGCTGTCGGCCGGCTGCGGCTCCAAGGAAGATGCCGAACCGCCGGTTGCCACGCCGGGCCTCTCTCTCAGCCGCGATCGCGTGCCGATCGGCAGCCCGCTGAAGCTCACCTACCGCTTCGAGGTCGCGCCCAACACCAGGATCGACGGCGACTACTGGGTCTTCGTCCACGTCCTGGAGCCGAACGGGGAGCAGCTCTGGACCGACGACCACCTGCCGGCCGTGCCGACCTCGGCCTGGACGCCGGGGCAGAAGGTCGAATACACCCGCACGGTCTTCGTGCCGAACTATCCCTACATCGGACCGGCCGTGGTGCGCCTTGGTCTGTACGATCCGAACACCGACAGGCGCCTGACGCTCGCCGGGACGCAGGCGTCGCGCAAGGAGTACGAGGTGGCGACGTTCGAGCTCCAGCCGCAGTCCGAGAACATCTTCCTGATCTTCAAGGAGGGCTGGCATCCCGCCGAGGTGTCTCCAGACGATCCGGCCCTCGAATGGCAGTGGACCAGGAAGTCCGCCACGGTCTCGTTCCGGAACCCCAGGAAAGACGGGACCGTGTATCTCGAGTACGCGGCGCGCGTGGATCGGTTCACGCCGCCGCAGCAGGTCACTCTCCGGCTCGCCGGCCAGCCGATCGGCACGTTCGCCGCCGACTCGAAGGAGCGCGCCCTGATCACCTTCCCGGTGACCGCTGCGCAGCTCGGTGCGGGAGACGTCGTGGAGCTGGTGATCGAGTCGGACAGGACCTTCACCCCCGGCGGGTCGGATACCCGGGAGCTCGGGATTCAGGTCTTCCACACCTACGTGGAAGTAAAGTAGCCGGCGTCTTGCCCCGATAGAGCAGGTGAGGTGCCTAGGGCCTGCCAGCAAGCTCTTCTGTATCGTTTCTGGACAGGCCTCTGACCCGGATGGTAGGATACCCCGTTCCAGATGCAATTAAGGTTGTGCTTCGTCACCTTGACGGTGATCATGGCGACGCTCGGACTGACGACGTCCGCGCGGGCCGAGATCGTGATTCTGACCTCGAACCGGACCATCTCGGTGAAGGGGCACCGGGTGGACGGGGATTCGATCATCCTGACGCTGAGGAACGGCGGGGAGGTGACCTGCGACAAGTCCCTCATTGCGAAGATCCTCAGCGACGAGGTGCCCTACCCGGAGCCTCCTCCTCCTGCCCAGGACCCGATGCCGCAGGCAGGTCCGGCTGACGACGCGCCGACCGAGCCCCCCTACCAGGAGATCATCGCCGCCATGTCCGAGGCCCACGGTGTGGACCCGCTGCTGGTCCGGGCGCTCATCCAGGTTGAATCGAACTACAAGCCGAAAGCCAAATCCCCCCGCGGGGCCATGGGCTTGATGCAGCTGATGCCCTCGACGGCGCAGGGAGTACAAGGTGCGGAACCCTTTCGACCCCCGCACCAATATCGAAGCGGGCATCAAGCACCTCAAGTCGCTCATCGACCGGCTGGGCACGACCGAGATGGCGCTGGCCGCCTACAATGCCGGCGAAGGGGCCGTCATGCGCTTCAACGGCATCCCGCCGTACCAGGAAACCCGGAATTACGTGCGCAAGATCCTCGCGCTCGCCGGGCTGAAGTGATCCCCGGCGACGCCCACCCTACCCGCCCACACAGCCGCCAGCCCGTTTTCCCGGTCTAACCTCGGAAGGTGCCGGTGCCCGTTCGCGCCGAGCGGGTATATAATCCCTTGGAAACCGGCCGATAATGTCCTTCCAGACAAGCGCTTGCGCGGTTGTGAATGGCGTCCGGGCCCGCCGCTCGTGGCCTGTATGAATCACTACAGCAGTGCCCCCCGGCCGGGGCATCTCCGGCTGCGTGACGCCTTCCTCAACCATGGCATGTTCCCGGTCGGCGCGCGTTGCCATCCCGGCAGCCGGGATCCACTATCGACATGACTCATACGGGCCACTAGCACGATGGAGTTCCAGTGCCGCCTCGCAACCCCGAGCGGCGAGATTGTCGAAGGCGTCTACGTCGCAGACACCGAGGCGCGGCTCAGGCGCGAGCTCGAAGAGAAGGGGCTCCTGGTTCTCGGCATCCGCCGGGCGGGTGCGGCCCGGCTGGGCTCGATTGCGCTCCCACGACGCGCCCGCATCGCGGCCCGCGAGTTCATCGTCTTCAACCAGGAGCTCGCGACGCTGCTGAAGGCGGGGATGCCGCTGGTGCAGTCGCTGGACATCCTGCGCCGCCGCGTCAACAACCCGCTGTTCAAGGGCGTGCTGGACGATGTGAACGAACGGGTCCGGGCGGGCAGCTCGTTGTCGGAGGCGTTCGAGGCGCATGGCGCGCTCTTCCCGGGTGTCTACACCGCGTCCCTGCTCGCCGGCGAGAAGAGCGGCAACCTGGAGCAGGTCATCAGGCGCTACGTGGCCTACGTCAAGGTCGTCGCCAGCGTGCGCCGTCGGACGGTGTCGGCGCTCGTCTACCCGTTGATACTCATGGCCCTGTCGGTGGTCGTGGTCTCGATCATCATGCTGCGGGTCGTGCCGGCGTTCGGGTCCTTTTACGAGCAGTTCGGCCAGGAACTGCCGCTGTCCACGCGGATGATCGTCGCCATGTCGTCGTTTGCGGCGAGCTACTTCCTGGTGATGCTCGCCGGGCTCGCGCTGCTGGGTGTCGGCATGTGGCAGTGGCTGCAGCGTCCCGGGCATCGCCAGCGGTTCGATCAGATGGTGCTGCGGCTGCCGGGCATCGGCGGCATCGCGCGCAAGTTCGCGACCTCGCAGGCGGCCCGGACCCTGGCGACGCTCCTCGGCGGCGGCATCCCGCTGGTGAATGCCATCGACGTGTCCGCGCGATCGATTCGCAACCAGTACATGGCCCGGGAGCTGCGCACTGCGGCTCAGCAGGTGCGCGAGGGGCGCGCCCTGTCGCTGGCGATGTCCGACAGCGGCGCCTTTCCCGATGTGGCGATCAAGATGGTCGAGGTCGGGGAGTCCACCGGGGCGTTGCAGGAAATGCTCAACAGCCTCGCGGACTTCTACGACGAGGAAATTGAAACCAACCTGGGACGCTTCGTGACGCTCGTCGAGCCGATTCTCCTGGTCGTGATGGGGCTCGTCATCGCCGGGCTGCTGCTGGCGCTCTACATGCCGCTCTTCAATCTGTCCAACGCGCTGCACTGAGACGGCCCCGCGCAGGAGACTTCTATGGACGCACCCACTTCCGCGCTCGACGCCGCCGTGCCCGACACCGAGCTCTACGCGGCGGGCCGTGAAACGCTGCCGGACCGCGTGCGAGGAAACCACCCGCGCGCGCAAGCTCGCCGAGCGTTACCGCCTCGAGTTCGTCGACCTCACCCAGTTCAGCATCGACCACGAGCTGTTCCGCACGATCCCGGCAGACCTGATGCTGCGGTATGGGTTCGTCCCCTATCGCCGGGATGGACAGTCGCTGGTCATCGTCGTCTCCGATCCCGACCGACCTGCCGATGATCGACGAGCTGGCCGTGCAGCTTGCCTCGCCGATCCGCGTCGCGGTCGGGACACGGTCGGCGATCGAGGCGATGCTCAAGAAGAGCGAGAGCTCGCAGCGCGTGCTCGAGGATGCGACCGAGAGCTTCAAGATCCAGCTCGTTCGGGAAGACGACGGGGGGGACGATCAGCTGACGGTCGACAAGCTGACGGCCGATTCCAGCCCGGTCATCCGCCTGGTGGACACCACCATCTACTCGGCCATCCAGCGGCGCGCCAGCGACATCCACATCGAGACGCAGGACGACTGCGGTGCACGTGAAGTACCGGATCGACGGCGTCCTGCAGCCGGCGATGCCGCCGATCGACAAGCGCCACCACAGCACGATCATCTCCCGCGTGAAGGTCATGGCGGAGCTCGACATCGCCGAGAAGCGCGTGCCGCAGGACGGCCGCTTCAAGCTCCGGTCTGCCGGGCAAGACCATCGACTTCCGCGTCTCGATCATGCCGAGCGTGCACGGCGAGGATGCCGTCATCCGCATCCTCGACAAGGAGTCGATCAGCGAGAAGTTCCACGAGCTGCGACTCGACATCCTCGGCTTCCCGGCAGCACGAGCTGCGGCGGTTCCGCAAGTACATCGCCGAGCCCTACGGCATGGTGCTCGTCACCGGACCGACCGGCAGCGGCAAGACCACCACGCTCTACGCGGCGCTGTCCGAGATCAAGTCGATCGAGGACAAGATCGTCACGATCGAGGATCCGGTCGAGTACCAGCTGCGGGGCATCACGCAGATCCCGATCAACGAGAAGAAGGGGCTGACCTTCGCCCGCGGGCTGCGCTCGATCCTGCGCCACGATCCGGACAAGATCATGGTCGGGGAGATCCGCGACCCGGAGACGGCGCAGATTGCCATCCAGTCCGCGCTGACCGGGCACCTCGTGTTCACGACCGTCCACGCCAACAACGTGCTCGACGTGCTCGGGCCGCTTCCTCAACATGGGCGTCGAGCCGTACCAGTTCGTGTCGGCGCTGAACTGCGTGCTGGCGCAGCGGCTGGTGCGGAACATCTGCGTGCACTGCAAGCGGCCGGCGACGGTCACGCGGGTGCAGCTCGCCGAGTCGGCGCTCGATCCCGAGCTCGAGCACGCCGGCTGCTTCTTCGAAGGCGCGGGCTGCATCGAGTGCGGCGGCACCGGCTTCAAGGGGCGGACGGCGATCTGCGAGCTGCTCGACCTGTCGGACAACATCCGCGAGATGATCCTCGCACGTCGTCCGTCCTCCGAGATCAAGAAGGCGGCGCGCGAGGAGGGCATGCGGTTCCTGCGCGACTCGGCGGTCGAGCGGGTGATGCTCGGCGAGACCACGCTGCGGGAGATCAACAAGGTGACGTTCGTCGAATGAGCCCGCCGACGCAGCCGGGACCGCGCGGCGCGCAGAGCTGGCTGGCCAGCCCGCCGCCGTCGGCTGCGGTCGAGATCTCGTCGAGGCAGGTCGCCGCCGCTGCAGCATCGCCGAGCAGGGCCGGCGGCATGGTGGTGTCAGGCTACGCCGCCGAGCCGCTGCCGGCAGGGCGCGGTCGAGCCGGGGCTCAACGCGGTCAACGTGCACGATCCGGCGGCGCTGGCGGCGGCGATCCGGCCGCGCTCGACAGCCTGTCGCCGCGTCCGCGCCGGATCGCGCTGGTGCTGCCGGATACGGTCGCCAAGGTGTCGCTGATCCGGTTCGAGAACGTGCCGGCCGAAGCTCCAGGATCTCGACCAGCTGATTCGCTGGCAGGTGCGCAAGTCGGCCCCGTTCCGGATCGAGGACGCGCAGGTGTCGTGGGTGCCCGGCGTGTCGCTCGAAGGAGGCGGCCGCGAGTTCGTGGTCAGCGCTGGCCCGCAAGGACGTGATCGCCGGGTACGAGCGCGCCTGCGATGCGGCCGGCGCGCTATGCCGGGCGTGGTCGACCTGGCCAGCTTCAACCTGATGAACACCGTGCTTGCCGCGACTGCGCCGAGTCGGCACGGGGACTGGCTGCTCGTCCACGTCGGCGCCGACTACGCGACGCTGGCGGTGGTGCGCGGCGCCGACCTGGTGTTTTTCCGTAACCGCGGCGCGGCCGGACCGGCGGAGCTCGCCGACCTGGTGCACCAGACCGCCATGTATCACGAGGACCGGCTGGGCGGCGGCGGCTTCTCGCGCGTCGTGATGGCCGGCGCGGCGCTGCGGGGTCCGGAGACAGGCGGAATGGATCCGCCACAGCCTCGAGGAGCGCCTGCAGGTGCGCAGTCGAGCCGCTCGACTTCCGGCCCGCCGTGGCGATCCACGAGCGGATCAGCGCCGGGCCGGAGCTGCTCGACGCGCTGGCGCCCGGCCTCGGCGTGCTGCTGCGCGAGAGGGTCGCCATGAGGTCATCACCCCGCGTGCTCGAGCGCTGGACGGTCCGCCCGGGAGGACGACCAGATAGTGCTGCGCAGCAACCTGTCCACCCGCCCGTTCTACAACGAGCGTGTCGTTCACCTGCTGATCACGCTGGGCGCGGTCGATCGTCCTCGCGATCACCCTGTTCAACGTGGCCAAGGTCGTCGAGCTTCACCCGCCACAACACGAGCTCTCTGACCCGGACGGCGCCGCGACCGCGCCGAGGCGCAGCGGCTTGTCGGCGAGGCCGCGACGAGTCCGCACGGAGCATCGACGCGAAGGAGCTCACGCTCGTCGCCGCGGCGGCGCGGCGAGGCCAACGCGCTGATCGACCAGCGCACGTTCTCGTGGACCTCCTTCTTCAACCATCTCGAGGCCACGCTGCCGGAGGACGTCATGCTGGTGTCGGTGCGCCCGGCCGTGGAGCGCGGTGCGACCCGGGTGTGCATGGTCGTGCTCGGCCGATCGGCGGAAGCGTCGACGACTTCATCGAGAAGCTCGAGGCGACCGGCGTCTTCGAGCGGTGCTGCCGCGCCCGGAAACGCGACGAGGGCCGCACGAAGGTGCTCGAGGCGGACTACGCGCCGGGCTGGAGGAGGCGGCCCGGACACCTGCGCGCCGCGACGCGGCGCCGAGGCCGCGCCACCCGCCGCGCGGAGGGGGACTGTCATGACGCTCACGCGGCGCGTCTTCGAGGAGAAGCGGCGGCCTGATTCTACCCGGTGGTCGCGGCGCTGGTGCTGAACGTCGCGGTGTTCGCCGCGGTCGTCTATCCGCTCTCGATGAAGGTTGCCGTCGGCGAGCAGTCGGCGCAGACGGCCGCCATCGCCGTGAGCGACCGCGCAGCGGGACTATCGCAGTCGGCCCAGCGCACCGCCACCGGGAAGGCCGCGGCGGATGCCGAGCTGCAGAAGTTCTATGGCACAGGTGCTCCCGCAGGACCAGAGCGCGGCACGGCGCATCACCTACCTGAAGATTTACCAGATGGCCGGAGAAATCCAACGTCAACTACCAGCGCGCCGCCAACGAGGTGACGCACGAGCGCGACAGCGCGCTCGGGAAGCTGACCGACGACCATCATGCTCTCCGGGCAGTACCGAGCCATCCGCCATTTCGTCTACGAGCTCGAGACCGCGCCGGATTTCCTGATCCTCGAGAACGGTGTCGCTGTCGCAGGGGACCGACGCGTCGCGATCGACCTGAACGTGACGGTGAAGGTCGCGACCTATTACCAGGCCGGCGGTAATGGCATCTGAGAATCCGCGGGGAGCGAGAAGCCCCGTCCATGGCTGCTGGCCGCGCTCGGTGTCGCGGTCGTGGCGCTGGTGGCGATCTGGTTGTGGCCGGCCCCCTCGGCCGCGCCGGGGCTCGAAGCGTCCAATCAGGCGCGCGCCGCGCAGCGGCGGGCCCAGGGAGAAGCCGAACAACCGTCCGACCTGGACGTCCGGATCGAGGACCTGAGCGCGACGCCGCCGCGCGCGGGCGCGGTGGAGCGCGAACCCGTTCCGGTTCCGCCCGAAACCGGCGCCGCCGCCACCGACGCGGTCGGATGAAGGGTAGCCGGTCGCGCCCGAGGCCCACCGCCGCCGCCGTCGGGCCCGCCGCCCCCGCCGCCGATCCCCCTGAAGTTCATCGGGATCGTCGAGAAGCAGGGAATGAAGGTCGCGGCGATGAGCGACTGCCGAACGACGTTCTACGGCGTGGAGGGTCAGATCATCGACGGGCGCTACCGACTCGTGCGCATCGGCGTCGAGTCGATCGTACATCGAGTACGTCGACGGCGTGGGCGCACGACGATTCGCCTCGACGGCTGCCCGGCGCGTTGAGCTCGTCCATCAGTTTCTCAGCCGGCCGCGCCGCCCGCGGGCCGGCCACATTGAATGGAGTGCCGGCGTTGAAGCAAAGGCTGGTCGTTCTCCTCGTTCTGGCAGCGCTCGTGTCCGGGCTGCGCGGCCGGGCGCGCGTATCGTCGCGGCCAGGAGTCGGCCAGGGCCGGCGACTGGGACGCGGCTGTCACCTACTTCACCGCGCCGTCCAGGACAACCCCGACAACGCGGCAGTTCAAGATCTCGCTCGAGCGGGCGATGCAGAGCGCCGCGCGCGAGCACATCAGCCGCGCGCGCGACCTCGAGTCGAAGGACCAGCTCGACGGTGCGCTGCTCGAGTACCGCAAGGCGCTGGAGATGGATGCGACGAACCGGCTCGCCGAGTCCCGGGCTGCCGAGCTCGAGCGCACGATCCGCGAGCGGATCGAGCGCAGCCGCCCGCGTCCGCCGATCGAAGCGCTGCGGCAGCAGGCGCGCGCCCAGGGGCAGGGGCCGCTCCTGAACCCGGCGAATCGCGATCCCCTGCGCGTCACGTTCAACAACTCGAGCCTGCGCGACGTGCTGACGACCCTCGGCGAGCTGAGCGGCATCAGCGTGCAGTTCGACCGCCAGTACTTCACCGACGCGCCGGTCACCGTGCGGCTCGAAGGAGTCACGATCGAGCAGGCGCTGCAGCAGGTGCTGCCGCGAACGGCCACTTCTACAAGGTCCTGAACCAGAACACCATCATCGTCGCGCAGGACAACCTCCAGGCTCACCAGAAGTACGACGAGCTGGTGCGTGCGGGTGTTCTACCTGTCCCACTCCGATGCGACCGAGGTCTCGCAGACCGTCAACATCGTCATGCGGATCCAGACCGGCGGCGCAGCCGGCGGTCTTCCCGAACAAGACCGCGAACACCATCACGGTGCGCGGCACCGCAGACGCTGGTGGAGGTCATCGACAAGCTGATTCGCGCCAACGACAAGCCGCGCGCCGAAGTGGTGATCGACGTGCAGATCCTGGAGGTCAACCGCGAACAGGACCAAGGAGTTCGGGCTGAACCTGAGCAACTACGCGCTCGGCCTGACGTTCTCGCCGGAGGTCGCGCCGCCCAACACCAGCCGGGCCCATCCCGCCGACCGCGCCGCCGCCGTTCAACCTGAACACCATCAGCCAGGGGATCAGCACCGCCGACTTCTACCTGACCGTCCCGACGGCAGCCGTGCGCTTCCTCGCCAACGACACGCAGACCAAGCAGATTGCCAAGCCGCAGCTGCGCGGCGCGGAGGGGCAGGAGATGACGCTCAACCTCGGCGAGGAGATCCCGGTCGTCTCGACGGTGTTCGGCGCCGCGGTGTCGGGCGGATTCGCGAGCATCCCGCAGTCGTCGTTCAACTACCGGCCGGTCGGCGTGAACATCGCCATGACGCCGCGCGTCACCTACGAGGGAGAGGTCGTCCTCGACCTGACGGTCGAGAGCAGCACGCTTGGCGCCAGCGATCAGCGTGGCCGGGCAGGACGTGCCGTCGTTCGGCTCGCGCAAGGTGAAGACGCGGCTGCGGCTCCGGGAAGGGCGAGTCGAACCTGCTCGCCGGGCTGCTGAGGGACGACCAGCGCAAGTCGCTGACCGGGTTCCCGGGCGTCATCCGCGTGCCGGTGCTGCGTTCGCTGTTCGGCTCGACCAGCCGACACCGTCAACCAGACGGACATCGTGATGCTGCTGACGCCGCACATCGTGCGCACCCACGACCTGACGGCCCAGGACCTCGTCGCCGATCTTACATCGGCACGGCGCCGAACCTCGGCCTGGCGGGCCCGCCGCCGCTCATCGCGCCGCTGCCGGCCGAGCCGCCGCCCGCCCGTGTCGCAGCCGGCGCCCGGAGCGCACAGCGTCGACCGGGGCCATCCCCGGCGCACCGCCGCCAGGAACGGCGCGCCCGCCCGCGGCCGCCGCGCCGGGTGTGCCGCCGACCAGCACGCCGCCGCCCGGCCGGAACGTCCACCGTGCCGAACTTCCCGCCGCCGCCTCCGCCGCCGGCCGCGCCGCGCCGCCCGCCGCGACCCCGCCGGCGCTCGCCCCGGCGCCGGCGAGCCGTCGCCGCGCCCTGCGCGACCCGGGTGCGCCGGTCGTGCCACGCGACCCGACGCCAGACGGCGCCGAACCTGGCGACGGCGGCGCCTGCCGCGACGCCCACGCAGGTCATCATCACCGCACCCCCGGAGATGCGCGTGGCGAGCGGACCGTCCACCGTCCCGCTGTCGGTGAACAATGCCTCGCGGCTGTCGACGATGACCCTGACGGTGACCTACAACCCCAACGTGCTGCGCGTGCGCAACGTTCAGGAGGGCACGTTCATGCGCGCAGGGTGGCGTCACGGCGACGTTCACGCCGCGGATTGACGTGATCAGCGGGACGCGTCGACATCGCCATCACCCGCAGCGGCGATCAGGCCGGCGCGTCCGGGTACCGGCCTGCTCGCGGCGCTGCTGTTCGACGCCGTCGGCACCGGCAACTCGATGATCCAGGTCAGCGGGTCGCCAGCACGCCCGAGGGCTCGCCGGTGGTGCTGCAGTTCACGCCGGTGTCGGTCACGGTGCGATGAGCATGAAGGCGCTCCGGCGGATCGCGGCGGGCTTCACCTTCATCGAGCTGCTCGTCGTCACGACCATCCTGATCGTGCTGGCGTCGGCGATCATGCCGCTGCGCGCGTGACGCTCCAGCGCGAGCGGGAGGCCGAGCTGCGGCGGGCGCTGCGGGAGATGCGGACCGCCATCGACAAGTACAAGGACGCCGTGGACACCGGGCAGATTGGGTCCACCGACATCCGCGCCGGCAGCGAAGGCTATCCGCCGGATCTCGACACGCTGGTCGAGGGGGTGACGAAGGCGAACGACGCGTCCGGGATCAAGCTCAAGTTCCTGCGCCGCGTTCCCATCGATCCGATGGCCCACTCGACGGAGTGGGGCATGCGCTCGTACCAGGACAAGGCGGACTCGAGCAGCTGGGGCGGGCAGAACGTCTACGACGTGTACTCGAAGGCCGAAGGCACGGCGCTCGACGGCACGAAGTACAAGGACTGGTAGGCAGGAGCAACGGATGGCCATGAATCTCTCACCATCGCCCGTCACGACGCGAGCCGGCCGGTCACGCCTCCGCCCGGGGGCAGCGCGGTTTCACCCTGATCGAGCTGCTCGTCGTGCTGTCGCTGATTTCCATCCTCGCCGCGATGGGGATGGTGCAGCATCGCAACTCGGTCCAGCAAGCGCGCGAAGCGACGCTCCGGACCGACCTCTTCCACCTGCGCGACGCCATCGACCAGTACTTCGCGGACAAGGGAAAGTATCCGGCGTCGCTCGAGGCGCTGGTCACCGACAACTACATGCGCAAGATTCCGGTGGACCCGATCACGCAGTCGGCCGACTCGTGGGAGACCGTGCCGGCGGAGCCCGACCCGAGCAATCCTTCCGCCGAGCCCGGCATCTACAACGTCAAGAGCAGCGCTGCGGGGACAGGCCTGGACGGGACGAACTACGCCGACTGGTGAGGGCCCGCTGTGGCGCGGGGCCTTTCAGGCCCCGCGAAGTCCCTGAGCGAAGCGTCGCCAAGATGGCCCTGTGCACTCAGTGTCGGCGGGGTCTGACCAGCCTCCGCTGAAGCTACGGCGGTCAGCCGAAGCCAGGGCACAACCCTTCAGCGGGCGGCGCGGCCTTGGAGCCCGCTGTGGCGCGGGGCCTTTCAGGCCCCGCGAAGTCCCCGAGCGAAGCCAGGCCACTGTGGTGAGTGTGCGGGGCAGGCCGAGACCGTGCACGGAGGAACGCCCGCGCGATAATCTCGCGCGGGCGTTGGTTTGAGCGGTCCTGACGAATTACTGGCGCACGGTTACCGTTGCGACCCCATCGCCGCTCGGACCCGTAGCCTGGATTGCGGTGACGGTGATGACCTTCGTGCCAACCGAGTTCCACGACACTGGCACCTGGTTGCTCGTCGTCGAGAGTGGCGGGGTGCTGGCGCCCGGTCCGAAGTTCCACTCGTAGCGGATGATGCTCGACGTGTTGCCGGACACCTGTGCCCGGACCACTATCGTCTCGTTGACCGCCGGGTTCAGGTTGGATGGCGTGACGGCGACCGACGGCGGTTGCGCGGGCAGCACGGTGATGGACGTGGACACCGTCTCGGCGAAACCGCTCGTGTCGGTGGCCGTCGCGCGGACGGTGTAGGTGCCGCCTTCCTCGGTACACGTGCGAGACCGTGGTCGAGCCGCTCAACGCGCCGAGCGACTGGCTGTCGCCGTCACCCCAGTTGATGGTGACCTCCCGGATGTTGGTCGTGGCGCCGACGTTCACCGTGAAGCTTGCCGGCTGGCCTGCGGCAACCGACGTGGACGGTGAGGTGATCGACACACCGGTCCGCGGGTTCAGGCCGACCGTTACGGTAGCCGTCTTTCCCGCGACGTTCGCGGTGACGACCGACTGCCGCGTCGTGTTCAGCGTGACGCTCGCGACGCCGTTCTGGTCCGTGTTGGCTGTCGACGAGGAAAGCGTGCCCGCATCGGCGGTGAAGTTGACGGGGATGCCCGTGACGCCGAGGCCGGCTCGTGGTCTCGACGCGCGCCGAGACCACCGAGGCGCCGCCCGACGCGCCAAGTGTCTGGGGCGACGCGGTGAGGATCAGGCGCTCGGCTGCCGCAGTACCGACCAGCAGGTTCTCGATCTTCCCGGACGCGCCGCCCGAGTAGGCCGTGATGGTCGCCGTGCCGCTCTGGCCGCCGGCGATGAACCGCACCTTGACCTGACCGTTGTTCGTGCGCGCCTCGGACGGCTCGATTCTCCCGATGGTCGTCGTGAAGGAGACGAGGGTGCCGTTCTGGACCGGAGTGCCGGCGCCCGCGGTCGTCGAGGTGGTCGTGCCGACGGTCGTGCCGGTGCCGGTTCCCGCCCCGCCCGTACCTGTTCCGGTGGTCGTGGTCGCGGCCACACCGTTCTCGATGACGGTCGCGATGATCTCCACGTTGCCGTCGATCGGGATCGTGGAGGCGCCGGGAAACAGCGTGATCACGGTGCCCGTCGGCGCGAGCAACGGGACCTTGTCGCACGACGCAACGAGCACGAGGAGCACGGCGGACGGCAGGATGGCATGGCGCGCGGGGCGCCCTGATTGTGTTAGCATTTTAGTGCGCTAAAGATAATACTCTCATGGATTTAGAGGGTCAAGACTCGCAACGCGGGTACGCCATGGCGGCGCTCCTCGTCAGCCTGGCGGTGATGTCCGTCCTGATGACGGCCGCGCTCCCCGCGTGGCGGCACGCGGCCCAGCGCGAGAAGGAAGCCGAGCTGGTTTTTCGCGGCGAGCAGTACGCGCGCGCGGTGGCGCTCTTCCGTTCGAAGAACGCCAACGCGTTTCCCCCGAACGTCGACGTGCTGGTGCAGGGTAAGTTCCTGCGCAAGAAGTACCTCGACCCGGTCACCAACAAGGAGTTCGACGTCATCGGCGCGGCCACCCAGGCTGCGGTGCCCGGGCAGCCTCCCGCAGGCGGCCGGCAGGCTGGCCCGGCGGCCGGGCGTGGCGGCCCTGTCGCAGTGCCCCCGGCCGGATTCACCTCCACCGTGAGCGGCGGGATCATGGGCGTCCACAGCAAGAGCCAGGAAACGTCGATCCGTGTCTACAAGGGACAGACCCGCTACGACCAGTGGAACTTCGTGTTCACCGCGGCCAACCGCCCGGGCGGCACCGCGCCGGGTGCGCTGAACCCGGGAGGTCCGGGCGGTGCCGCGGCGCCCGGCCTGGGCGGTCGCGGCAGAAATCCAGACGGTCGCGGCGGGGCAGGCCGTGGCAGCGGAACCGGCCGGCAGGGAGGGTTCGGCCTTCCGCCGCCCGCTCCGCCCGCTCCGGTGATCCCCCGCTGACACCCGACAACTGGCAGCTGTCCATCAACGAAAACTTCCGTCGAACTCCTGCACGACCGCGTCGTGGACCATCGGGCGCACGCGCCGGATGCGCTCGTTGTCGCGGCTCGGGTGCACGCGGTTCGTCAACAGCACCACGTACAGATCGCGCTCCCAGTCGATCCACAGCGACGTCCCGGTGAAACCCGTATGGCCGATGGACGAGGCCGAGAGCTTCGTCCCGCACGACGAGGTCGGCAGCATCGTGTCCCAACCCAGTGCGCGCGAGGAGCCAGGAACGCCGGAGGGCTCGATGAATCGCCTCAGCGTGCCGGTGCCCGCCAGCACCCGTTGACCGCCGAGGGTCGCCAGCACGGCGCGGGCGAAAGATCCAACGGCGCCGACGCTGCCGAACAGCCCGGAATGCCCGGCCGCGCCGCCGAGCGCCCACGTGTTCTCGTCGTGCACCTCCCCGACCAGCAACCGCCCGCGCCACGGATCCCGCTCGGTTGGCGCCGTGCGGTCGCGCCATCGCCGGGGCGGGTTGAAGGTGAGCGGTTCAGCAGTGAACAGGCCCACCACGCGCCCGAACTGGGCATCGATCCGCCGCGCGGGATTCGCCGCGCCCGGCGCGCCGGCCCAGCCCGCCGCCGGCCCGTTCGCATCTTCGAGGATGAAGCCGAGGAGCATGAACCCGAGGTCGCTGTAGATCGACGCCGAGCGCGGCGCGTACTCGAGGGGCAGGCTGCAGATGGTCCCCTGGAATTCGCCGCGCCCGCTGTGGTCCCTGAAAAACGGCAGGTACGCGGTCAGGCCGGCGGCATGCGACAGGAGATCGGCAATGGTGACGGCGGAGCGATCGTTGCCGGTCCACTCCGGGATCCAGCGTGCGACCCGATCGTCCAGCCCGAGCCTGCCCTCGTCTGCCGCGCGCATGACGAGCGTCGCCGTCGCGATGACCTTGGTGAGGGAGGCGAGGTCGAACAGGGTGTCCGCGCAGACGAGGCTCGAGTCCGGGTCGTAGGTGAGCCTGCCCAGCGGAGATTGCCAGAGCGCCCCTCGCCGGCGGCCCACCTCGATCGCCGCTGCCGGGAACGCCCGGTCGTCGATGGCCTGCTGCAGCAGGGCGGAGGCTTCCGCGAAGACCGCCGGCATGTCAGTTCCTGGCCCTTCGTGCGGCGCGGCAGAGCGCCGGTCAGCGCGCCTCCGGCACCAACGGCATGGGGGCGAACGCGCCGCGGGCAACCTGCGCGAGGTAGTCGGAGGTGGCGATCCGCGGATCGCTGAGGCTGTCGTACGAGAACAGAATCACGCCCGCCGCGCCCAGCCGCCGCGCGGTGCGGATGTTGGCGACGGTCTGCGAAGGCGACAACCGGTACGCGCCGATCCCCGCCCAGATCGGCCGGCCATGCGCGGCGGCACGGGCCGCGGAGATCTGCTCGGCGAACCGTGCGGCTTCCGGCGTGTAGGCCATCGGGCACACCACGTCGACGATCCCTTCGTCCAGCCACGCGCCCCAGTCCTGCAGCCGGTCGTCGTAGGCCTCCCGCAACTCCGGCTTGGCCGCCATCGTGACCAGCGCCTCCGGCCGCTCGGCCCTGACGACCGCGCGCAGGCGACGCATGAGCGCGGTCATGCGGGCGACACGGAAGGTCCGCCAGTCGTCTCGCAGGCCGTCTGCGTACGCGAGGGGGTCCCTCTTGATGCGCGCGTCGAGGCGTTTGCGAAGATCCTCGCCGAGGCGGGGTCTCATCGCCGTACGGAACTCGGCCAGCGCGAGCCGGCTGTAATCGAATCGCGCGTCCGGATAGCGCGCGTAGTCGAAGTGCACCCCGTCGACCGCGTAGCGTTTCGTCAGGTCGCGCACGATGTCCTGGAGGTGGTCGACGGCAGCGGGAACGATCGGCGACGTGTAGAGCCCCTCGAGCTGATCCGGCCGGGCGCGCGTCCACCACGCGAGCCGGGCCAGGTAGGCGGGCTTCCCGGTGGGCACCTTCGCGAGATCCCTCGCCAGCTCACGAGGCACCATCAGCCACTCGGGATGCCGGTGAACGAGGTGCCCGCGCGAGATCGGCAGATCGATCGCGCTGGAAACCAGGTTGAGGTTGACCCACGCGTGCACACGCAGGCCGGCGCCGTGCGCCGTCGTCAGGACCGTCTGGAGCGGGTCGAATGCCGTTGCCTGCTGCTGCAGCGGCTCGGCGCGCGGCTCGAGGGCATCGTTGTAGTACGCGTCGCCGCGCCCGCGGACCTGCACCAGCAGCGTGTTGAAGCCGTGGTCGCGGGCCGAGCGGACCAGCGAGGCGATGCTCTGTGAGGAAGCGAGGGACGTCCGAAGCACCCAGAGCGCCCGGACCTCGACAGCGGGAGTTTGTGCGGCAGCAGCCGGCGTGAGCACCAGATCCGGGCTGCACAGCAACAGGCCGGCTCCGACGCACAGGGCGGGCAGCCAGCGCAGGATGCCACCTCTGTGTCCAGCCTGAAGCATAAATCACGTGAAAGTAACAGTTTGCGGAGAGGTGTGTCAACGCGCGGAGGGCTGCGCAGGTCCGGCACCAGCCGGACGAGGTGGAACTCCGACGGCTGGCGACCCTTGCCGCACTGCTCGGGAAGCCCATGCTCTTCTGATAAGCTTGAGCCAGTTTTCTTCCCGGCCTGCCCGCGGCCGCCACGTCCACCATGCGACAGATCACCCATGTCATCGGCATCGATGCCGGCGGCACCAAGACGGTGTGCCACCTGGCCGACGGTGACGGACGGCTGGTCGCTGAAGCGCGCGCCGGCGGGGCGAACCTCCAGGCGCTTGGCGAGCTGGAAGTGGAGAAGGTGCTGCATCACGTGATGCAGGAGGTCCTCGGTGAGCGCGCGATCATCCCGGAAGCGATCTGCCTTGGCATCGCGGGTGTGGACCGGCCGGACGACCTGCTGGCCGTGCGCGGCATCATGCGCAGGATCGGTTTCCATGCGCGCGTGCTGATCGTCAACGACGCCCTCGTGGCGCTGGAGGCAGGTGCGCCGGGGGCCCCGGGCGTCGTGATCATCTCGGGAACGGGCTCGATTGCATACGGCCGGAACCAGTCGCACGAGGCGGCTCGGGCGGGCGGTTGGGGCTACGCCCTGGGAGACGAGGGCAGCGGATACTGGATCGGCCGCGCGGCACTCCGCGCGGTGCTCCGCGAAGCCGACTACCGCGGGCAGCGGACTGCGCTGACGCCGCTGCTGCTGGAACACTTCGGGGTCGAGAGGGCGCAGGCGCTGCTGCACGAGGTGTACTACAGCAACCTCCGGCCGGCGGCCATCGGGTCGCTGGCGGAGTGTGTCGAAAGGGCCTCGCGGGAGGGCGACAGCGCCGCGATTGGTATCCTCCGATCGGCGGCCCAGGAGCTCGAGGCCTCGGGGCTCACGGTGGCGCGGCGGCTGGGACTCGACGGAACGCCGTTCACGTTCGTGCTGTCCGGCGGGATCTTCCGGGCGGTGCCCTGGCTGCGGGAGGAGCTCGAGCGGCGGCTGCCCATCGCCGCGCCCGGGAGCGTCACCGAGTTGCTCGCACGCGAGCCGGCGTCGGGGGCGGTTGCGCTCGCGCTACAGGAGGCGGCCGGCGGGGCAATCGTGCCCACCTACAAGCAAAGCTGATGAGCGACATCGTCCAGGCACGTGTGCAGGTATACCCGAACGAGCGGGCGGCGGCGCGCGCGCTCGCGCGCCACATCTCCACCGCCGTGCGCCGGAAGCCCGACCTCGTGCTCGGCCTTCCCACGGGTCGCACGCCGGTCGCCTTCTACCAGGAACTGTGCGCGCTCGGCGAACGGGGCCGCCTCGACCTCTCGCGGGTGACCACCTTCAACCTCGACGAGTTCCTCGGGCTTCCGCCGTCCCACCCCGGCAGCTACCGCCGGTTCATGGAGGCGCACCTGTTCGTCCCGGCGAAGGTGCCGGCGGACCGGATCAACTTCCTGAACGGCGACGCGGCGGATCCCGAGGCGGAATGCCTGCGCTATGAGGAGGCGATCGCCCGCGCCGGCGGGATCGACGTGCAGATCCTCGGGGTAGGCACGAACGGCCACATCGGTTTCAACGAGCCGGCCGGCGGGCTGCAGGCGAGGACGCACCGCGTCAGGTTGAGGCCGGAGACCAGACGCAGCAACGCCGCGCTGTTCGGCGGGGACGCCGCTGCCGTTCCGGACGAGGCGCTGTCGATGGGGATGGCGACGATCCTTCAGGCACGCTCGATCGTGCTGCTGGCGACAGGCCGGTCCAAGGCCTCCTGCGTCGAGCGGCTGCTGGGCGGACCGATCACGACCGAGTTGCCGGCCTCGTTTCTGCAGCTCCACCCGGCCGTCCACATCGTGCTGGACGAGGCCGCCGCCGCAACCTGGCAGCCGTCACAGGCCGGCCGCGTTCCGTGAGGGGCCCGGGCTCAGCCCGGGGTGCACCGCGTGACGGCCGCTTCAGGCGCCTGAGGCCGGCGACTCGGCTTTGCGCGCGGAATCGAGGTCCTCACCGGTCGCCTCCCGGACCGAGTCATCGGCCTTCCTCAGGCGCCGGAGCGCCATCGGAAACGTGAGCCCGGTCTTCTGCATCACGATCGCCGCCTTGACGTTGAACTTCGATCGCTTGAGCAGGGCGTCCGCTTCGTCGTAGGTGATGCCGGTGACCATGCTCAGGATCCGTCGGGCGCGGTCCTTGAGCTTTTCCGATCCGGTCTGCACGTCCACCATGAGGTTGCCGTAGGTCTTCCCGAGCTTGATCATGGCGACGGTCGTCAGCATGTTGAGCACCATCTTGGTGGCGGTGCCGGCCTTCAGGCGCGTCGAGCCTGCTATCAGCTCGGGGCCGACGGCCGGCGCGATCTGCAGGTCCACGAACGTCTGCAGCTCCGAGCCTGGCCAGCACGTCACGAAGATGATCTTCGCGTTCGCCTTGCGTGCGCGCGTGAGCCCGCCCCGGACGAACGGCGTCATGCCGCTGGCCGACACGCCAATCACGACATCCTTCTGGGTGAGCCGGAGGCGGGCGATGCTGCGGGCGCCCTCCTCGTAGTTGTCCTCGACGCCTTCCTTCGCCTTGAACACCGCCTCCTGGCCGCCGGCCATGATCGCCTGCACGATCCTCGGAGAGGTGCCGAAGGTCGGCGGCATTTCCGCCGCCTCCACGACGCCGAGGCGGCCGCTGGTGCCGGCCCCGATGAAGATGATGCGCCCACCCTTCTTGAGCGCCTGCACGACGATCTCGATGCCGTGGGCGATGCGCTCCTTCTCCCGCTGCACGGCGGCGATGACCTTGCGATCCTCGTTCACCACCATGTCGATGATGTCGCGGACCGGCGTCCTGTCGATCGCGAGGCTGATGGGGTTGATGGCTTCGGTGGGCAGTGACTGCCACTTGGATTGGGTGGGCATCGGTTTCTGAGACGTCATCAGGCGAAACGGCGTACATTACTCCTCGACGTGATCACTGTCAAACTCGCGCGGGAACCGCCCGAAGCCGTCCTGTGATCGACACATACCTGACCTACCTGAGGGACGTGCGGCGTGTCTCGCCGAACACGGTGGAGAGCTACGCGCGCGACCTCGCGGCGCTGGCGGCGCACGCCGAGAAGGGTGGAGCACCGGTCGAGACGCTGACGCGCGGCGATCTCGAGGCTTTCGTCCGGACCCAGATGGCGAGCGGGCTCGCGCCCCGCTCGGTCGCGCGGGCGGTCGCCTGCGTGCGCGGCTTCTACCGGTTCGTGGCGCTCGAGGAGAAGCGCGAGAGCAGCCCGGCAGACGATCTGCGGGCGCCCCGCGCGTGGGCCGCCCTGCCGAAGTTTCTCGACGTGGAAGAGGTGGACAGGCTGCTCGCGGTGCCGGACACGTCCACTCCGCGCGGCCTCCGCGACAAGGCGATGATCGAAGTGCTCTACGCAACCGGCATGCGGGTCTCGGAGCTCGTGGCTGTGCGCCCCAACGATCTGCACCTGGACGAGGGCTATCTGACGTGTGTCGGCAAGGGCGACAAGGAGCGTATCGTCCCGCTGGGCCGGGCCGCGGCCGAGTGGATCCGCCGCTACCTGGAGGGGGGACGAACGGCGCTGGCAAAGCGCGGATCGCCCTGGCTCTTCGTGAACGCCCGCGACGGCGGGCCCCTGTCCAGGGTGGGATTCTGGAAGGTGCTGAAGGCCTACGGCACACGGGCCGGGCTGACGCGGGACCTCAGTCCGCACGTCCTGCGGCACTCCTTCGCGACCCACCTGCTCGAGCGGGGGGCCGACCTCCGGTCGATCCAGATGATGCTGGGGCACGCGGACCTGTCGACGACACAGATTTACACCCACGTGCTCGAAGCCCGCCTGCGGGCGGTGTACGACAAGTTCCACCCCCGGCGCTGACTCCCGGCGATCTGCCCACCGGCACCGAACACCGCGCGTGGTACCCTCGTCCAATCACAGGAGGGTGCGCGGCTGCACCCCGGGGGGCCAACTAATGGAAAAGACCTGGCGCGAGAAGATCGAAGGCACGACGGATCAGGTGCTGGCGCAGATCCGCAAGCTGCTGGACGAAGGGAACATCCGGAGGGTCGTCGTCAAGAACAAGGGTGCGACGGTCGCGGAGTTTCCGCTCACCGTGGGGCTGGTCGGAACCGTCCTGGCGCCGCTGGCAGCCGCGATTGGCGCGCTGACCGCCGTGCTGGCCGACTGCACGATCGAGGTCGAGAAAACGGTGCCGCCCGCCGCTGCCGCCGACCCGGGCGAGGCGATCGCGGAGATTGCGCCACCGGACGTCGAGCACTGAGCGGAGCTTGTCCGGGTCGGGGGAACCTGCTACATTGGTCTGATCTGGTCGCACTGTCTCCGGGCAGGGACCACCTAACCACGTTCCCAGACTTCCGCAGGAGTTCGACCGCATGAGCCGCAAGGGCCGATACCTTTTCACCTCGGAGTCCGTCACCGAGGGTCATCCCGACAAGATTGCCGACCAGATTTCAGACGCCATCCTCGACGCCATCCTGGCGCAGGATCCGACCGGGCGTGTCGCCTGCGAGACCCTCGTCACCACCGGCCTGGCGATCATCGCGGGCGAGATCACCACCAAGTCCTACGTGGACTTCCAGACGATCGTCCGCGAGACCATCCGCGAGGTCGGCTATACGCGCGCCAAGTTCGGCTTCGATTACGAGACGTGCGCGGTCCTGTCGTCGATTCACGGCCAGTCGCCGGACATCGCCCAGGGCGTCGATCCCGGCGGGGCGGGCGACCAGGGGCTGATGTTCGGCTACGCGTGCACGGAGACGGACGAGCTGATGCCGTTGCCGATCATGCTGGCGCACAAGCTGGTGAAGGGCCTGTCGTGCGCCCGGCGCGACGGCGTGCTCGACTACCTTCGGCCGGACGGCAAGTCGCAGGTGTCGGTCGAGTACGACAACGGCCGTCCGGTCCGCGTCGACACCGTCGTGGTGTCCACCCAGCACAGCTCCGACGTCTCCAACGAGACCCTCCGGGAAGACATCACCGAGAAGATTGTCAAACGGGTCATCCCGCCCGGGATGATGGACGCGGATACCCGCATCCTCATCAACCCGACCGGCCGCTTCGTCGTCGGAGGTCCGCACGGGGATGCCGGCCTCACCGGACGCAAGATCATCGTCGACACCTACGGAGGCGCGGCACCCCACGGCGGCGGTGCGTTCTCGGGCAAGGATCCCACCAAGGTCGATCGCTCGGCCTGCTACATGGCCCGGTATGTTGCGAAGAACGTGGTTGCGGCCGGCCTGGCCGAGCGCTGCCTGGTCCAGCTCGCCTACGCGATCGGCGTGG
Source organism: uncultured Acidobacteriota bacterium (assembly GCA_963787175.1). GTDB lineage: Bacteria > Acidobacteriota > Vicinamibacteria > Vicinamibacterales > 2-12-FULL-66-21 > CAVSUB01. The sequence continues at coordinate 387,472 of CAWBCA010000020.1, read as the reverse complement.
CGGAGCCGGTTTCCGTCCTCATCGACACATCCGACACGGGGACGGTGCCGGACGAGACGATCAGCGACATCGTGCGCGCGAACTTCTCCCTCACGCCCCGCGGCATCATCGACACCCTCGACCTGCGCCGGCCCATCTACAGGAAGACCGCCGCGTTCGGGCACTTCGGGCGCAGCGAGCCTGAGTTCACCTGGGAGCGCACCGACAAGGCGGACGCCCTCCGCGCCGACGCGGGCCGCTGAGCCGCTGAGGCCGGGCGCCCGCAGTATCTGCCGGTTGCCCTGAGCCGTTCAGATGCGCACGAGACTCCTGACAACGGCGGCCATCGCGGCCGCCGTTGTCGTTCTGGGCCTGACCGCCAGCCCGCCCCGCCCGTCGTCTGCCGCAGGGGTCAACGATCCGGACCTGCAGCAGCGCACGGTTCCCGGCGCATTTCACGTGCACAGCACACGCTCCGATGGCTCCGGCACGCGCGAGGAGGTCGCCGCCGCCGCCTCCCGCGCCGGCCTGCGGTTCGTGGTGTTCACGGACCACGGCGACGCAACCCGCGATCCGGAACCACCCCGGTATGCGAACGGCGTGCTGTGTCTGGACGCCGTGGAGATCAGCACGGACGGGGGCCACTACGTGGCGGTGGGGCTGCCGAAGGCGCCGTATCGCCTCGGCGGGGAAGCTGCGGGCGTCGTCGCCGACGTCGCGCGGCTCGGCGGATTCGGGTTCGTCGCGCACCCCGACTCGCCGAAGCCGGAGCTCGCCTGGCGCAACTGGGCGCTGCGCGCGGATGGCGTCGAATGGCTGAACGCGGACACCGCCTGGCGCGAGGCCTCCTGGGGGTTGCTGGGCAAGACACTCGTTGGCTATCTCACCCGGCCGGCCCCGGCGCTGGCGGGGGTCCTCGCGCGTCCGACAGCGACCCTCGCGCGCTGGGATGCGCAGGCGCGGTCGCGACGGATGCCGGCGGTCGCCGGGCACGACGCTCACGGAGGCCGGCTGGGCTCTTCCTACCTGTCATCGTTCGAGTCCTTCACGACACGGGCGGTGCTTCGCGCGCCCCCGGGAGGGGACGCACTGTCTGACGGCGCCCTTCTCGTGGACGCTTTCCGGGAGGGCCGGACTTACACCGTCGTCGACGGTATGGCGCGCGGAGGCTGGCTGAGCCTCCGCGCCGAGCGGCAGGGCAGGGCTGCGGGGATGGGGGAGCGGCTCGACGGAGACGGTCCCTTCAGGCTGAGCGCCCGGGCGCCGGCCCTGCCGGGCGCCCGGCTGACGGTTCTGCGGAACGGGGCAGTGGTTTCTGAAACCGAGGGGTCCGAGTTGTCTGTCGAGTTGTCCGGGCCGGGCGCCTACCGCGCGGAGGTTCGGCGATCCGGCCTCCCGTCAGCCGCACCCTGGATCCTGGGCAATCCGATCTACCTGGATCTGCCGCCCGGCCCTGCACCGGAGGTCGGTCCCGATCCCGGGCCTGCTGGCTCGCTCGGCCCCGGCGAGTGGCGAACCGAGCACGACCCATCCTCCACGGCCGGCCTGTCCGTTGCCGGCGGGCGCCCCGAGTTGACGTTCCGCCTCGGCGCGCACGCGGCCAGTCCCTTTGCCGCCCTCGTGGCGCCGGTGCCGCAGCAGGCTGTCCCGTTCGATCGCGTCCGGCTGGATGCGGTGTCCGATTCCCCGATGCGGGTGTCGGTTCAGTTCCGGTCGAAAGACGGGTCGGCCCGATGGAGGAAATCGGTCTACGTGGCTGCCGAGGGCGGGCCGACCTGGTTCGCGACCGCCGACATGGCGCCAGTCGCGCCGGATGCGGGGCCATTCAATCCGGCCGCCGCCGCCTCCGTTCTGCTCGTCGTCGACCTCGTCAACGCGCTCCCCGGAACTTCCGGACGGCTCCTGGTGCGGGACCTCTCCCTGGCTCCGGCACGCTGAGCCCGTCCTCGAAAGCTTCCGCCGACCCTCGGACCCTGACGCCAGGTTGACCGCTCCCGAGCGTCGGACTGTGCCGCCGGGCGTGCCCGCCTCGAGCCTTTGCTGCGTCCACCGTACGCGGCCCGAGGCTCCTGTTCGGCCCAGGGCGCAGTCCGCCCATCCGACCGACCGACCCGGAACCGCTGAGCACGTCCGGACCCGCGAACCTTTTTTGAACCCCGGCATCAACCAGTGTACTAGTTCACTGGTGTGCTAGTCTGTTGGTATGCTCATGAACATCGACGCTGCCGACCCGCGGCCGGTCTACCGGCAGATCGTCGACGAGGTGCAGCGCTGTGTAGCGGTCGGGGTCTTCAAGGCGGCGGAGCCGCTGCCGGCAGTGCGGACTCTTGCGGCAGAACTGGGCGTGAACGCGAACACCGTGCAGCATGCCTACCGGACACTGGAACTGGAAGGGACGGTGACCGTCCGCCGGGGTCTTGGCACGTTCGTGGCCCAGTCGAGGACCCGCGACTCCAGGGTTCGGCAGCTGGCGATGGCGAGGCAGATTGCCGAGAAGATGCTTCGCGAGGCATACAGGCAGGGCCTGCTGGCGGCGACCTGATGGCCGCGCTGCAGGAGATTGCGCCGCCGCCGGGAACAGGCCGCCTCAGGTGCGGGCGGTCAGGAACAGGTATGACGCGGCGGAGGCCACCAGGATGTTGGGCGCCCAGCCGGCGAGCGCGGGGGAGAGCAGACCTCCCTTGCCGACTGCCACGAAGGCGCTGATGACGATCCAGTAGGTGAGCGCGATGACGATGCCGAGGCCGATGCCGTAGAGGGTGCCGCGCCTGCCGCTGCTGACGCCGAACGGCACGGCGAGGAGCGTCATCACGAAGGTGACCAGGGGGAAGGCCAGCTTCTTGTGCAGGTCGACCTGGAGCGGAACGACGTTGGCGCCGCTGTTGGAGAGGTCGTTGACGTAGCTGCGGAGCTGCCCGACCGTCATCATGTCGGCGACCGGCTGCTCGGTCTTGAAGTAGTCGGGCCCCTCCAGGCCCTCGAGCGTGCGGCTCGCGAAGGCGGTCCAGACCGGCGGGCTCGAGGTGAAATCCTGGATCCATCCCGAAGCCGCCTGCCAGCCGGCGTTCCAGGTGGCCCGCTCGGCGAAGGTCGCGCTCGACAGGGTCCACGCCTGCTGGTCGGGCCGGTACATCACCAGGGCTGCACATCTCGTCCCGCTCAGGATTGTAGTAGGAGTAGTGGTAGACGGTGCCCTGTTGTCCGACCACCCACTGCCGGTTCATGGTGTCGAACAGTCGGGGCGCTCGGCCGCGGATCTGGGCGTCGAGGCATGTCGGCGCGGCGGTTGGCCCTGGCCAGCACCTGCTGCCCGAGGCCGAACAGCACGGCGCTCAAGACCAGCGACAGCAGCACCACCGGCAGCGCGGCGCGGTACAGGCTGACGCCGCAGGCCTTCATCACCGTCAGCTCGCTGCTTCGCGACAGCAGCCCGAACGTCACGAGCACGCTCAGCAGCGCGGCAATCGGGATCACGTAGTAGACGAACTGCGGCGTCATGTAGACCAGCAGGTTGACCACGGTTCCCGGTCGTCGCCTGTCCCTTGAAGATCTTGTCCGACTTGTCGATGAACGTCGAGATATAGAACAGCCCCAGCAGCGCCAGGAACGACAGGCCCACGACCCGCAGGTACATGCGGCTGATGTAGCGGTCGATCAGCCGCGGCAGCGGCACGTGCAGGTGGGGCATCCGGATGACCACGACGGGACGGCCACGCGCGCGGCCGGCGGGTCGGGCCGTCGCGGGGGAGGCGGAGCCACGCCGTCGCCAGGAGTCCAGCCGCCGGCGCATGGCGGCGGGGACACGGAGGGGCAGGCCCCCCTCCGTGTACCGGGCGCGCCAGATCAGGGCCGCGGCGCCGAACACGCCGAGGACGATGTTGGGGACCCAGCGGGCGAGGTGGGCGGCGAGGAAGCGGCCACCGGCCTTCACGGCCTCGGGGTTTGCGTAGTGCCCCTTGGTCAGTGACTCGGCCAGCAGGAACACCACGTAATAGGCGAAGATCACCGCGATGCCGACCACGAACCCGGCCAGCTTGCCGTCGCGCGCCACCGACATTCCCAGTGCCAGGCCGACCAGCGCGAAGACCAGGCAGGCCATGGGGATCGAGAACTTCTGCTGCATCGTGATGATTTCAGGATGCGGCGAGATCCCGTTCCGGATCTTGTCGAGCATGTCGTGGCGGAGCTCGGCGATGGTCTTCTCGTTCGGGCCGCGCTGGATGTTGATGTCGGGGAACACGGCGTCGGGGTTGAGGGACAGCACCAGGGCGCCGGGGAACCGGAAGGTGTCGGCCTGGCCCGTCTTGGCGATGGAGTACCGGTTGCCATCCTCGAGCACCAGGTGGACCCGGCGCTCCGGCCGGTTGATCACCATCCGGCCGCGCCGTGACAGGTAGATCGTCCGCGTTCCGGAGCCCTCGTCCGTGCGCGTGACCAGCGAGATCCTTCCACCCCGGGGTTCCCGGGTCCGGCTCGTCGCGGGCGTAGAGCACCCAGCCGGGGAAATCCTGGAAGAACACGCGGGGGCGGATATCGCTCTCGATCCGCTTGGAGATCACCTCGAAGGTCAGCTCGCGAAAGGTCTGGTTGGCGTCCGGGATGGCGACCAGCATCACGTACAGGGTGGCCGCGCCCGAGACCAGTCCCAGAAGCCCGACCGGGCGCAGCAGTCGGTACGGGCTGACGCCGCAGGCGAGCAGGGCAACTGCCTCGCGGTCGGCCGACAGCCGGCCCAGGCCCGACGAGCAGGCCCACCAGCAGCGACATCGGGATGGTCAGCCCGGCCGCCTGCGGGACCGCCGTCCAGATGATGCGCGCGGCAATCGCCCCAGCTGACCCCCTTGGCGAGGAGCTTCTCGAGGTGCTCCATCACGGGTGGCAGCACGAGGAGGAACGTGAGGATCAGGAGGGCCAGGAGGAACGGCGGGACGACCTCGCGAATGACGTAGCGATCGATCGTCCGCAGCATGGGAGTCGGGCTCAGGATAGCACGTGGGGGCGGGGGCGGCCCGGGCCCCTGGGGGGCCGGTTGCCAGGCGGTCCTCTGTGGCCCGGGGCCTCCGCAGGTTATGCACAGGGCTGGTTTCCTGTGGTTTTGCCGTGGGTCTGATAATGAGTGTTATGTTAACTAACGGGTGACGAGAGAGTGCCGGGCTGGGCTTTTGGTGGCCTGGAATCGGATCCGGGGCCCGCGAGCCGGGGATCCGATTTCCGGAGTCCGATGCCCCTCTCTTCCGCTCAATTCCGGGGATTCCGGCCTCCGGGATCAGATAGCTCCGCTCGCAGGGCCATCCGCCCAGCGTAGACTTCACCGGGCGTCGGATCGGGATTCGGGACCCGGTCCGCCGGGCCCGAACACTACACAGCGAGCTGTCGCTACTGGAGCAGGAACTCGAGCCCGAGCCGGGATCAGATCCCTGGATCCCGGATCCCCGGCCCCTGGCATCCTGGTCGGTCGACCGGCCGCGACCGAGCCGGAAATCGAATCCCGGTCCCGGGAACCGGTCGGTCGACCGTACCGACGACCACGGAACCTCCTCGATAGCTGGGAACCCGAACCGGAACGGATCCCGGATCCCGGATCCCGTCCGTCTACGTCCCCTGCCGCAAGTCGCTGATGATGGCTTCCAGGGCGGAGATGACCTCGTCACGATCGACACGGGACTTGCTGAAGCGCAGCTGGAGGTTGAAGGCCTTGGTCGGAGCCCGGTAGTTGAAGGTGAACGACTTGGGCCGGCCCGGCTTCGGCTTGGCGGTTTCCTTCCGCACCTCTTCGCGGGTGATGACCACGCCCTCGCGCGATAATTTCTCGACCGAGCGCCACCATTTTCTGCGCTTCGTTCTGCCTAACTACCTGTAAAAGCAATGATTTAGAGTGAATGTCGGCCAGCCGACAGAGGTTTTTCACGTCGTCCGGCATCCCGTTGAGCGACAGCGACTCCGTGATCGCGGTTCGCGACTTCCCCAGGCGCCGCGCCATGTCCTCGTGGGTGTAATTGCACCGGGTCTGCAGCGAGAACAGCGCTTCCGCTTCCTCGAACGCCGTCAGGTCCTTCCGCTGGATGTTCTCGACCAGCGCAATCTCGATGATCTCGGCGTCGTCCACCTCGCGGATGACGACCGGGACCTCGTCGACCCCGACCTGGACAGCCGCCTGGTAGCGCCGCTCCCCCGCCACGATCTGGAACCGCGAACCCCGCTGCCGGACGATGATGGGTTCGATGATGCCTTTCTCGGCAATCGACGCCATCAGCTCCGACAGGTCTCCCATCACCTGGCGAGGCTGGTTCGGGTTGGCGTCGATCTGGTCGATCGGCACCATGCGCCCGATCGGGCTGCCCGGCTGAACTCGTCAGGGCATCGACGTAGTGATCGTCGTGCCGCATCCGCACGCTTGTCGGTAATCCTCGCTTAGGCACGATCAATGACCTCCTCGCACAACCGGTAGTACTCCGCGGCGCCGCTCGAATCGGGGGCGAACGTGAAGATGGATTCCTTGTACGCGGGGCTCTCCTCGAGCCGCACGCTCTTGGTGATCACCGTGTTGAACACCTTGCTTCCGAAGACCTGATCGATCTGCGAGCGGATGTCCTTCGCCAGCGACGTCCGCTTGTCGTGCATCGTGATCACCACGCCGAGAATTCGCAGCGTCGGGTTCGCCCGCGCCCTGACCTTCTCGATGGTTTCGAGCAGGTCGTCGGTACCCTCGAGCGCAAAGTAGGACGACTGAATGGGAATCAGGAGATGCGTCGCGGCCACCAACGCATTCACGGTGAGCAGCCCGAGCGTCGGCGGGCAGTCGATCACGATGTTCGGATACTGCTCCCGGATGGGGTCGAGGCGATCCTTGAGCCGGAAGTGGGCGTCGAGCTCCCCCACCAGCTTTCCCTCCAGCTTGGCCAGCGCAATCCGGGACGGGGCGATGAACAGGTTCGGTTGGGCGGACGGGAGGATCACGTCGGCGAACCCGATGTTCGGCTCGGCGATCGCATCGTAGACGCTGCGCGTGACGGTGGCCACGTCCAGGTACGACATGGAGCTGTTGGCCTGCGGGATCGAGGTCAATCAGCAGCGTCGGCTTTGCCTCGCATCGACAGCGCCGCCGCCAGGTTGATGGCGGTGGTCGTCTTGCCGACGCCACCCTTCTGATTCGCGATCGCAACGATCATGTGGTGAGGCTCTGGATGTGCGGTGAGGGTCGCCCGCCATTGTAGGGAGGGCGGCGGTGAAGTGTCAATCGAGCAGGCAAGCCGCTCGCGCCGGCCGTCACCGGAGGGCCGCGGATGGATCACGCAAAACAACAGCTGCCCTACATCTTGTATTTGCCGAGATCGTCCGCGTCGAGGCTCTCCAGCCACTTCTGGAGGCGCTCGGCATTTTCCTTGTCGGGGGCGAAATCCGTGGTCTTCGCTTCCTCGATGACGCGGTCCTCGACGTAGATCGGGGCCTTCGCCCGCAGCGCCAGCGCAATGGCGTCGCTGGGGCGTGCGTCGACCGCGACCGCCTCCCCCTTCACGGTGAGATAGATCAGCGCGTAGAACGTGTTCTCCCTGCAGCTCCGCGACGACCACCTTCTCGATCCCCGCGTCGAGATCGCAGATCACGTTCCGCAGGAGGTCGTGCGTCATCGGCCGCGGCGTCGTCACGTTCTCGATCTGCAGCGCGATGGCGTTGGCCTCTGCCACCCCCACCCAGATGGGCAGGACCCTCGAGCCATCCTTGTCCCGCAGGATGACGATCGGCAGGTTGGTCGCCGGGTCGATCATCAGCGTCTTCACGGTCATCTCAATTTGCATGGCAACCTCGCTACCTGCGGTCTCCCGTCGCTGCGACAATCACACGTCAGCGATACCGGCTCGCCGCGGAGACTGTTCGGATTCGCCGCCGTGATCCTGACCGGCACCAGCTGCCCGATCTGTGCGGCCTCGCCCGAGAAGTTGACGACGGTGTTTCCGCTGGTGCGCCCGGAGAGCTCCCATTCCCGCCGCCGGCTGCGGGCGTCCACCAGGACCGTCTCCACCCGTCCTATCGCTTGCCTGTACAGCGCCCCCTGGACGTCGCGCTGGAGACGCCTGGAGGGCCACGATCCGCCGGGTCTTCTCCGCCTCCGGCACGTCGTCCGGCATGCGTTTCAGCGCGAGCGTGTTCGGGCGCGGCGAGTACTTGAACGAGTACATGCTGTGATACCGACCGCCTGCGTCAGCGACAGCGTCTCGTCGAAGTCCTCTGCCGTCTCCCCCGGGAACCCGACAATCATATCGGTCGATAACGCGATGTCCGGCATGGCCTGGCGGAGCCGCTCGACCAGCGACAGATAGTCCTCCCGCGTGTAGCGCCGCCGCATTGCCGCCAGGACGCGTGTGGAACCGGACTGCACCGGAAGGTGGAGGTGGCGGCAGACCTTGGGAGTGTCCGCGAAGCGCCTCGATCATCCGGGGCGTGACGTGCCGCGGGTGCGGGCTCGCGAACCGGATTCGCGCAAGCCCCTCGATGCGGTCGAGGCGCTCCAGGAGTGCCGGCGAAGTCACAGGAACGGTCGTCCGGCGCGGCGTAGTGATTCACGATCTGTCCGAGCAGGAGGATCTCGCGAGCGCCGGTGGCGGCCGCACGCCGGGCGTCTGCGAGAATCTCCGCGACCGGCCGCATCCGCTCGTGTCCCCGCGTATAAGGGACGACACAGAACGCGCAGAACTCGTTGCAGCCCTCGATGATGGTGATATAGGCCTTGAGCGGGTCCATCCGCCGCGCGACCCCGAGCGGGAACGACACATCGTCCAGCGGGTCCAGGTCCACGATCGGAGCCCTGGTGCGACCCGCGGCGGCCTGATCGACCAGCATCGGCAACCGCCGGATGTTCTGGGTCCCGATGATGACGTCGACCGCCGGAGACCGCCGCAGGATCCGGTCGCCTTCCTGCTGCGCCACGCATCCGGCCACCACGACGGTCGGGCGCGAGTGCTCCTCGAGGCCGCGCTGGCTGGATCTCGCCCAGCCTCGTGAACAGCTTTTCCTCGGCCCGCTCCCGGACGCTGCACGTGTTGAGGACGATGAGGTCCGCTTCGCTGTCGTCCGTGGGCCGCCTCGTAGCCAGCCTGATCGAGCAGCCCGGCCATGCGTTCCGAGTCGTGCACGTTCATCTGACAGCCGTGGGTTTCTGATGAAATACTTCACCTTTCGCTTTCGCCTTTCGATTTGTATTCGCCTTTCGCCCCCTGTCGCCGGGCCCGCAGCATCTCCCCGGCGCTCGCCTTCACCGCAGGCGTGACCACGTTCCCGGCAATCATCCGGGCCACCTCCACTTTGGCGGTCGGCAGGGGCCAGCCGCGCCACCGTCGTCAGCGTCCGCCCCTCGCGGATGGCCTTGGCGATGTGGAAGTGCGTTCCCCCGTGGGCGGCGATCTGCGGCAGGTGGGTGATGCAGACCACCTGGAACCGTGACGCGAGGCGCTGCAGCCTGCCCCCCACGACATCGGCGACTGCCCCGCCGATGCCGGCGTCCACCTCGTCGAAGATCAGCGTCTTGCCCGGCGCGTCGGTGGACGCGACGGTCTTGAGCGCCAGCATGATCCTCGACAACTCACCGCCAGAGACGATGCGCGCGAGGGGCCGGAGCTCCTCGCCGGGATTCGGCGAGATGAACAGCTCGGCCTGTTCAGTGCCGAGCGCCGTCCACTGTGCCTCGTTGGAGCACGCCGTGAACCGGACCTCGCACCTGGTGCGCGCCATGGCGAGATCGGCGAGCGAACGCGCGAGCGCGGAGGACAGGGCTGTCGCCGCCTCGCGGCGGCGCGTCGAAATCGCCCCGGCCTCGGACAGGTACCGGGCCCGCGCCGACTCCACCGTGGCGTCGATGTCAGCCGCCCGCTCCGCGCCGGCGGCGAGGTCGTTCAGATTCCGCCTGAGTTCGGCTGCGGTCCGGAGCACGTCGTCTAGGGTCGGCCCATGTTTTTTCTTGAGACGCTCGAGCAGTGCGAGCCGGTCTTCCACCTCCTGGAGCCGCTGGGGTGACACGTCGATCCCCGCGGCATACGACCTCAGGAAGAACGCCAAGTCTTCGAGCTGGGACTTGACCGGCTCGCGGGCTTCGAGGTGGGGCGCGAACCGCGCGTCGATCGCGGCCAGCTCGGCGAGCCGCTTCCAGACGACCGCAAGCGCCGGGCAGCACCGCCTGTTCCCCCTCGTAGAGGGCTTCGTAGGCGTCGGAGCAGAGACGCCGGAGCCGGTCTGCGTTCGTCAGGACCAGTCGGCTGGCCGCCAGCTCGTCATCTTCTCCCGCCGCCGGGCTGACCCGTTCGATCTCGGCCGAGCTGAAATGTGAGGAGCTCGGCCCGGCCGGCGTTCTCCCGGGCCCCGGCACGGAGCCGCTCCCGCTCGCCGTGCACCGCCTGCCACGTCCGGAAGGCCTCGGCGACCGCGGCGCGCTCAGCCGCCAAATTGCCGAACGTGTCCAGGATGTCGACGTGCGTCGCGGGGTCCAGCAGCACCTGGTGGTCGTGCTGGCCGTGCAGATCGACGAGATCGGCGGCGAGGTGCCGCAGCGAGGCGCTGGTTGCCAGCGACCCGTCGATGAACGCCCGGCTGCGGCCCTGCGACGAGACATCGCGCCGCAGGATGACATCCTCGCCGTTCGCCTGCTCGAAAATGGCCTCGACAGTGGCGGCTTCCTCCCCCGTCCGGACGAGGTCCGCGGACGCCCGGCTGCCGACCAGCAGCCCGATGGCCCCCACCAGGATCGACTTCCCCGCTCCCGTCTCCCCCGTCAGGACGTTGAGGCCAGGATCGAACTCAAGCTCCAGGCGATCGATGAGGGCGAGATTGCGGATGGAGAGGAAGCGGAGCATGAAGGCCAAGTGCCATCTTATCAGATGTTTGACAGCGAAAATCCGGGCGTGCTACGCTCTGGGGAACCTGCGCTGTCCCAGCGGCGCGCCATTCTGTTGCGGAGGGCTGTTTGTACACGCCTGTCTACGCCCTTGCGCGTTTTGCGCAAGCGGCGCAGCCAGCGGCTGGGGCCGGTGAGCTGACCACGAATTCCGACATCGTCCGTCTGATCGCGGACGCCAGCCCGCTGGCCAAAGCCGTTCTGTTAATCCTGTTGATCTTCTCGGCGGCCTCCTGGGGAATCATCCTTTACAAGCACTGGACGTTCCGGCGCGCTGCGCGCCAGACGACCACCTTCCTGGGGGTGTTCCGCAAGAGCAGCAAGTTCTCGGAGGTGCAGGCGGTCTGCCCGGGCCTGCCCGAGAGTCCTCTCGTCGGCCTGTTCCAGGCCGGCTATGCGGAGCTCAACGCCCAGCTGCGCGCTGCACAGCCCGAGCCGGCCAAGCCGGCGCTCGCCGCGGGGCGTCCTACGTTGAAGAGCCTGGACGCTGTCGACCGGGCGCTCCTGCGGGCGACAACAGTCGAGATGACCAGGCTCGAGAGCCGTGTGCCGTTCCTGGCGACCACCGCCAGCCTCACACCGTTCATCGGTCTGTTCGGAACGGTGTGGGGCATCATGAGCTCGTTCCTGGCCATCAGCGCGCTCGGCTCGTCCAACCTGCAGACGGTCGGCCCCGGCATCGCCGAGGCGCTGATCGCAACCGCCGCCGGATTGTTCGCAGCCATTCCGGCAGTGTTCTTCTACAACCAGTTCACTACGCGGGTGAAGCACTTCAGCAACGAGATGGACGACTTCTCGCTCGAGTTCCTGAACATCTCGGAGCGCAATTTCACGTAGGGGCGCGGCGGCGGCGGGCCGGCACGGCGCGGGCCAGCGACGGATTTGCGGGGTACGGATTGCCAACAGTGCATCAGGTCGGAGGGGCGGGGGGGCGGCGGGGCCGCAGCGCCCGCGTCGGGACGTCGCTTGCCGAGATCAACGTCGTGCCGCTCATCGACGTCATGCTGGTGCTGCTCATCATCTTCATGGTGACGGCCCCCATGATGCAGCAGGGCCTTCAGGTGAATCTGCCCCAGGCCCGGCGTGCCGATCCGATCAACGTCCAGCCGGTCACCGTCACCGTGCCGGCCGACTTCCGCAGCACCCGCGTGGTGCAGTTGGGGGACGAGAACGTGCGTCTCGAGATCCTGCAGGAGCGCATCCGCCAGTCCATCCTCGCGCGCGACGACAAGTCGGTGTTCGATCCGGGCCGACGCCGCGGCCACCATGCAGGACCTGCTGGACGTCACCGACAAGCTGAAAGAAGCGGGCGTCGAGAAGGTCGGCCTGATGTCGAAGCCCCGTGAGGGGCGCTGAGCGGGAACGGGAGCGATGCACGAAGCCGTCAGCGACATTCTCGATCTTCGAACCCGGGAGAGCGACGGGCTCCCGCGCATGCTGGTGGTGTCGCTCGGGGCGCACCTGGCCCTGCTCGTCGGCCTGGTGCTGCTGCCCGCCGACTGGCGAAGCGCCAGGGCTCAAGGAGAAGTCGAACCCGATGTTCATCTCCCTTGGCGGCGCCATCGGCCCGAACGCGGGCGGGCATGACGCAGTTGTCCGGGCGCTCGGTGCAGGCCGTGGCGCCGCCGGAGCCGAAGCCCGGGTCGAAACCCCGCCGGCGGCCAAGGCGCCGGAGATGTCGATTCCCGATCCCGAGCTCAGGCCCACGCCGCGCACGCCGGTGAAGGTGGACAAACCGGTGGACAAGGCCTCGAGCCGGAAGCCGACCACGGGAGCCGAGGTCAAGACCGGCGACGCGCGGGCCGACACGGGCGCCGCACCGATCCCGTTCGGCGGGCTGTCCACCGGTGGCGGCGGCACCGGCGGTGTCCAGGTCAACGTCGGCGACTTCTGCTGCCCCGAGTACATCGCCACGATGAACCAGCTGATCACGCAGAACTGGAACCGGAACCAGGTGAGCGCGGGCAAGACGATCATGAAGTTCATCATCCAGCGCAACGGGATGCTGACCGCGATCGAGGTCGACCAGAGCAGCGGCAACCCGGTGCTCGATCTGGAATCGCGCCGTGCGCTCCTCACCACGACGACAGCTGCCACCGCTGCCGGTCGAGTTCACCCGGCCGACGCTCACCGTGTTCCTTTCATTCGAGTACATGCGTTGATGACATCCACGCGATTCCTGACCGCCGCCTTCTCCGTGTGCGCCGCCGTTCTGCTGGTGGCACAGGCTCCCGCGCCTCAGGCCCCGCAGCCGCCGGCCGCGCCGAGCCCTGCCGCTCAACAACCCGACGAGATCAGCACCGCCATCGTCGGAGCGCCGGGGCTGCCGCCGAAGATGGCGGTGCCGGACTTCATTCCGTTGAGCAACGACCGGAGACTGTCGCCGCCGCGAAGACCATCGGCCAGGTGCTCTGGGACGACTTGAACTTCGAGCGGGAGTTCTATCTGATTCCGCGCGACACTTACCGGTCGGTCCCGCAGCCGGCGTCGGCCGAGCAGGTGGCCCTCGACCGGTGGAAGGAACTGGGCGCCGACGGCGTCGTGATCGGGTCCATCCGCAAGGGCCCGAGCGGCTACGTCGTGGAGGTGCGATTGCTCCAGGTCGCGGGCGGCCGCGTGGCGCTCGGCAAGCAATACAGCGGCTCGCCCAACTCGGTGAAGGACGGCGGCCGGGTTTACGCTCACACGGCCAGCGACGATATCCACCAGAGCCAGCGCGCGCTGCGCGGCGTGGCGCGAACGCAAGCTGCTCTTCGCTTCCGATCGTGACGGCACGCGCATGAAGGGACCGGTGGCCGAGCGCGACATCTCGAACATCTATCGCTCCGACTACGACGGCGCCAACCAGATCGCGCATCACCTACACGGCGTCCATCGACATCACCCCGGTGTGGGCGCCCGACAGCAGCCAGATCGCCTACACCTCCTGGCGGAGCGGCTATCCCGGACATCATCGTGCAGTCGATGACGACCGGCAACCCGGCGCAGAAGCCGGCGCGAGGGTCGTCGGACGTCCAGAACTACCTTCCGGCCTGGTCTCCTGACGGCACGAAAATCGCCTTCACGTCGAGCCGTGACGGCAACCAGGAGATCTACTACGTGAACCGGGACGGCAGCGGCCTGCGGCGCGTGACCAACAGCCCCTCGGTCGACGTCACGCCCGACCTGGTCCCCCACCGGGCAGCAGATTGCCTTCGTTTCCGATCGCACCGGGCGGCCGCAGATCTACGTCGTGAACATCGACGGGACCGGCCTGAACCGGATCACCAACGAAACGCATTGCGACCGCCCCACCTGGTCTCCCGCGCCGTTCAACGAGATTGCCTACACTTCGCAGTCCGGCGGCGGCCACGACATCCGCGTGTACGAGTTCGCCACCGGACAGACCCGCACCATGACCGACGGCAACGGCAGCAACGAGAGTCCGGCATTTGCGCCGAACGGCCGGCACATCGCGTTCGCCTCGGATCGCACGGGGCGCGAGCAGATCTACATCATCGATCGCGACGGCAAGAACCTGCGGCAGATCACCAAGGTCGGTCGGAACCGCTATCCCGAACTGGTCGCAATAGCGTGTGCGCTCCTGACGATGGCAGAGCCGGGATTCATCGCGCGCAACCGGCGCGCACGACAAGAAGAGAGAGAGCATGAAGAGCAGACGAGTGTCAGCAGTGGCTGGTCGCGATCGTGCTGGCGGCCAGCCTCAGCGCGTGCGCCAAGAAGAAGCCTCCCGTGGCACGGCCGATCCCTCCCCCGCCCGCGGCAGCGCCAGAACCAAGCGCGGTCCCGGCGCCGCCGGAACCTGTGCGGGAGACGCCCGTCCCGCCCGAGCCGCTGGCGAGTGACCCGCTCACCGCGACCGACATCGATCAGATCAACAAGGACTCCCCGTTCCAGCCGGTGTTCTACGCGTTCGACAGCGCCGAGGTGGTGGGCGATTCGCAGAAGGTTCTGAACGCGAACGCCGAAATACTGCGGAAGTATTCCGACGTGGGTGATCACGATTGAAGGGCACTCGGACGAGCGGGGCACGGCTGAGTACAATCTGGCGCTTGGCGAGCGCCGTGCGGTGGCCGCCCGCACCTACCTCGTGTCGCTCGGGATTCCCGCGGATCGCCTGAAGACGGTCAGCTACGGCAAGGAGTTCCCGTTCGACCCCGGTCACGACGAGGGGGCGTGGGCCAAGAATCGCCGGGCACACTTCGTCGTGACGTCCAAGTAGCGGACGCGCCATTCGGCTGTTCACTGTTTTTGCGGAGGGCATGGGTTGCTGAGGGTGAGGAACGTATGAGATCGACCGGAACGCTTGGAAGTGCCGTGCTGGCGCTTGATGCTGGCCGTGCCAACGGTCGCCGCGCGGCCAACAAGGAGCAGCAGCAGCTCATGGCGGAGCTCCGGATGCTGCAGGAGCAGCAGCAACAGCTCCAGCAGCTGCTCGGCGGGCTCGCCGACACGCTCAAGGTCATCACCACGCGGCTCGACAGCGACGCTGACACCACGGCAAGGGTTTCGCTGATCAGAAGCTGCTCGCCAACGGCATCACCGACAAGGTCCGCGTGCTGCGGGAGAAGGCGGACGACACCAACGTCCGGCTGTCGACGATGACCCAGGAGCTGCAGGCGCTGCGGCAGACGGTCGCATCGATGCCCGCGCCGTCGGCGTCGGTCCTGTCTCCCTCCGCCGACCCGGCCGGCGACACTCTGCCCGCCGCCACGGCGCCGGGCGGGCCTCCAGCCGCGGCCGCAGCGAATTCGGCCTCCAGCATCTCCCCAACCCGGATGTACGACCAGTCGTACGCGCGACTACAGCGCCGGACAGTTCGACCTGGCGATCGATGGTTTCCAGGCCTTCATCCGCACCTTCCCGACCTCCCCGAACGCCGACGAGGCACAGCTCTACATCGGCTACTCGCTCTACAATGCCGGCAAGAACGCCGACGCGCTGCCGCGCTCCAGAAAGTGATCAGCGACTACCCGCAGAGCAACAGCGTGTCGTCCGCCTACTACAAGCTCGGGCTGACGTACGAGGCGCTGAAACAGCCAGACGTCGCGCGCAAGGCGTTCGAGACCGTCGTCCAGAAATACCCGAGCTCGTATGACGCCGTGCTGGCGCAGCAGGCGCTCGAGCGCCTGAAACGCCGCAACTAGAAACGCCGCAACCGATTCCAGCTGGCTTCCGGCTGCCCGCCTGGCCGGCTGGAAGCGGCTGGCTTCGTCGCGGGTCTAGAACGGGATGTCGTCGTCCGTCAGTTCAGCGCCGGCCTCCCCGCCCATCTGGTCGTCGGAGGGCGTCGCGCTTCCACGGCTCTGCGAGCGGCCGCCGCCGCCCGGACCCGCCGCCGCCACTGCCCAGCAGCACGATCGCGGTCGCCGCGAATCTCCGTCGTGTACCGCTTGGTGCCATCCTTGTCGTCCCACTGCCGCGTCTGCAGGCGCCCCTCGACGTAGATCTGCTTTCCCTTGACGAGATACTCGTTGAGCGACTCGGCCGACTTCCCCCAGAGCATGACGCGGTGCCACTCCGTCTTCTCCTGCTTCTGACCCGCCTTGTCGTTCCACACTTCGGTCGTGGCGAGGTTGAGCGTCGCCACCGGCGCCCCGCCGGGCGTATACCGGAGTTCGGCATCGCGTCCGAGGTTGCCCACCAGAATCACCTTGTTCACACTGCCCATGCGTACGTTCCTTTCAAAAGGGTCGCCAGATCGAAGCGCGCGAAAATCCCGGCCAGGCGCCGCGGTGGTCCGCTCGAAGCGAAAGATCTGCGGTACGCAAGAGCCCGCCGCGGCGACATTTCTGCGGGCCAGCTTCCCGATTCCCGCTGCCCGCTTCCCGTTACCAGCTTCCCGCTACCCGCTTCCGGCTTCCTGCTACCCGCCGCTACGCGCTTCCCGCTTACACGCTACGCGTTCCCCGCTTCCTGCTCCGCTTCGCTACCTCGGCGAGAGTGCCGCGAGCTGAAAGCCGGCGCTGGGAGTGGGCCGCTGGAAGCCGGACGCTGGAAGCGGGCAGCGGGAAGCTGGCAACCTACCCCCTGCCGTAGCGATCCTCCAGCCGCACCACGTCGTCGAGCTCCGGCGTGGAGACTTCGAAGATGTCGCAGTCGTCTATGGCTGTCATCCGGTGCACCGTGCCGGGCGTGATGTGGACGGACTCGCCGAGCTGCATCTCCCGTTTCACCAGCTCGCCGTCCTCCTGGATCTCGAACAGCAGCCGGCCGGCCCAGAGGAAGATCGTTTCGTCCTTCTTGTTGTGGTATTGCAGGCTGAGCGCATGGCCGGCGTCGACGTGAATCAGCTTGCCGACGTAGCGGTCGGTCTTGGCCCAGTGCAGCTCGTAGCCCCACGGCTTGTCCACGCGTTTCACGTCCTCTGACACGGTCGACTCCTTATCCGTTCGCCGCTACCGCTACCGGCTGCCCGCCTATTCACCGCATGACTCCCATGACACCTCAGACCCCCGAGTCTCCGGTGCGGGCTCAGCAGATCGAGCAGCGTGCGCTCGACCTCCTGCACCGTGCGGCCGCGCAGCGCGCGGCGGGCGGCGTCGCGCGCGTCGGCGACGCGGAGGCTGCGCAGGACCTGCTTGGCGAGCGGCAGGCGCCGGGCGCCATGCTGAACTCGCGCAGCCCGAGCCCCACCAGCAGCACGAGCAGCGCCGGATCCGCGGCCATCTCGCCGCACACGGCTACCGGGATGCCGCCGCGCCGTGCCGGCGCGCGCCACGCGGCGGATGGTGCGGAGGATGGCGGGGTGCAGGGGCTCGTACAGGCCGGACACGCGGTCGTCCGTGCGGTCGACGGCCAGACAATACTGGATCAGATCGTTCGTGCCGATGCTGAAGAAATCCGCCTCGCTCGCCAGCAGGTCGGCGGTGATGGCCGCCGACGGCACCTCGATCATGATGCCGATCTCGACGTCGCCCGGCGTGATGCCCCCGTCGCGCAGCGCGTCGGCGGCGCGGGCCACGGCCGCCCGGGCGGCGCGCAGCTGCTCGAGGCCGGAGATGAACGGAAACATGATGCGGAGCGGCCCGTGCACCGCAGCCCGGAGCAGTGCCCGGAGCTGCCCCTGGAACGTTCCGTCCATCGCCAGGCTCAGTCGGATTCCGCGCAGGCCGAGCGGCGCGCGGGCCCCCTCGAGTGTGACGTGCGCCAGCCGCAGCTGTGTCTCGCTGACGTCGAAGGTCCGGATCGTCACGCGGCCCGGCGCCGCGCTCTCGATCAGCCGGCGGTAGGCGTCGTACTGGGCGTCTTCGGTGAGTCCCGCCGTTCCGCTGCCGGCGAGGAGGAACTCCGAGCGGAACAGGCCGATGCCGGTCGCGCCGCGCTCCAGCGCGCGGCCCGCATCATCCGGGCTCTCGATGTTGGCCTCGAGGCGAATCTCGATACCGTCCTCAGTGACGGCGGGCAGCGTGCGGAAGTGCTCGAGTGTCGCCTCGTAGGCGAGGCGCCGCCGCCGGCTGAGGGTGACCTGCGCGAGCGTGGCGGCGTCCGGCTCGACGAAGACCTCGCCCGTCAGCCCGTCGACCGCGACCAGCGCCCCCGGCGGGATGAGCGTGCTCGCGTTGTGGAGCCCGGCCACGGCGGGAACGCGGATGGAGCGCGCCAGGATCGCGGTGTGGTACGTCCAGCTGCCCGCATCCGTGACCAGGGCGGCCAGCCGCTGCCAGTCCAGCTGGGCGATCACCGACGGCGTGATCTCGTCGGCCACGAGCACGAGCGGTCCCTCGATGCCCTTGAACAGGTCGGCCGGATCGTCGGCTGCGCGCAGGTTCATGCACAGCCGGCCCACGACGTCCGCGACGTCCCCTTTGCGCTCGCGGAGGTAGCTGTCCTGCGCTTCGTCGAAGAGCGCTGAGATTTCGTCGAGGGCGTGCCGGAGCGCCGAGGCGGCATTCAGCCGTTCGCTGCGGATGATCGCGGCCGCCCGGTCGATGAGCATCGCGTCGTCCAGCATGAGCAGCTGGGCGTCGAAAATGTAGGCGTGATCGGCCCCGCCGCTTCGCGCGATCCGGACCTTGATCTGCTCGATCTGCTGCCGGGATCGCGAGCGCGCCTCCTCGAGCCGGTCGAGCTCTCTGCCGACGAGCGCTGGAGAGACCCGGAAGCGGAGGTCGCGCGTGCTGCCTTTGAGCACGAGCGCTTTGCCCACGCCGACGCCGGGCGAGACGCCGAGGCCGGTCAGGCGCATGACACCTGCTCGAAGCCGCGGCCGACCAGCCCGGCCAGCGCCGCCAGCGCCGCCTGCTCGTCCGGACCGTCAGCCGACAGGGTGATCACGCTCCCCTGCGAGGCGCCGAGCAGCAGCAGTCCCATGATGCTCTTTCCATCCATCTCCCTGTCGCCGCGCGCCACCCGGATGCGCGACACGAACGCGGTCGCGGCGTGGACGAACCGGGCCGCCGCCCGTGCGTGCAGCCCGAGCGGATTGGAGACCATGACAGTGCAGGACGTCATCCCTTCTCGCCGCGCAGCAGGTCCGAGGTCACCCAGATGGCGTTCCGGCCGTGCTCGCGCATCTCCCGGGCGAGCGTCAGCAGGTCCGCCTCCTTGGGAGGGCGGGCGAGCTTGATCAGCATCGGCAGGTTCACGCCCGTGATCACTTCCACGTGGGGGCCCACGAACGTGACGGCCAGGTTCGCCGGTGTGCCGCCGAACAGATCCGTGAGGACGAGGATGTCTGCCGGGTCGTCCTCGGTTCCCCCGGCCGACGCGCGCACCCGTTCGATCGCCCGGCCGATCTCCTCGCGGGCGTGATCGACGTCCACGTGCCAGCCGATCGACACGGCGGCGATGTGCGGCAGGTCCCCGACGATCATCTCCGCCGAGTTCATCAGCTCCGTTGCCAGCTGTCCGTGCGTGACGACGACGACGCCGAGCTTCATGTGTGAATGCCTGTGTGACGACCTGGTTTATCCGTCGTGGGCGATGTCCCGGTGCTTCACGCGCAGGCGCACGCCGGACAGCCCGGACAGCCCTTTCTTCAGCGCCTCCGCAATGGCCACCGATCGATGCCGTCCGCCGGTGCAGCCGATGCCGATCGTCAGGTAGGTCTTCCCTTCGCTGACGTATTGCGGGATCAGGAACTTCAGGAGGTTCAGCGTGTGCCGCAGGAAGTCGCGCGTGGCGTCCGACCGCTCGAGATACCGCACGACGTCGCGGTCCCGCCCGGTGTGCGGCCTGAGCGCGGGCACGAAGTGCGGATTGGGAAGGAACCGCACATCGAACAGCAGGTCGGAGTCCACCGGAATGCCGTGCTTGAAGCCGAAGCTCAGGATCGTGACGACCAGCTGGGTGCCGGGGGCCCGCCCGCTCGCCACGCCCGTGAAGGCGTGCCTCAGCTCGTGGACCGTCATGCCCGTGGTGTCGACGATGTGATC
This sequence comes from uncultured Acidobacteriota bacterium, assembly GCA_963787175.1. Lineage (GTDB taxonomy): Bacteria > Acidobacteriota > Vicinamibacteria > Vicinamibacterales > 2-12-FULL-66-21 > CAVSUB01. The sequence continues at coordinate 367,234 of CAWBCA010000020.1, read as the reverse complement.
GGCCATGCGGCGGATGGCGCGCATGGCCGTCCGCTCCTCGCGGATGCCTTCGATCGCGGACCGGTCGGGCGCAAGCGGGTGCGGCCTGCGGGTCTCGCTGAACCGGCGGACCAGCGCGTCCTCCGATGCCTCGAGAAAGATCAGCACGGGGTTGAGCTCGCGCGTGGTCTTCAGCTTGCGGTAGATGGCCGGGAAATCGGCGAGCAGCCTCCCTTCCCGCACGTCGACCACCACCGCCGCCCGGGCGATCTCGCTGCCGGCGCGGAGCGTCAGCTCCGCGAGCATCGGCAGCAGCGTGACAGGCAGGTTGTCGACGCAGAAGTACCCGAGGTCCTCCAGCGCGCGAATGGCCTGCGACTTGCCCGATCCGGAGACGCCCGTCAGCACGACGAACCGCGAGGTCACGGCGGTGCGGGCGGCGCGGCGCGCCGTCTGGCGTCTCTCCGGCATCGCTAGCGCCCCTCCCCGGGGTCCGGCTCCGATTCGCTGTCGGGGCGTGCGAGCTCCATCGCCCGGTTGACCCGCGCGACGAGGCGCCGGGCGGAGTGATACCCGTTGGCCCGCAGCAGCTGGTTGCGCGCGGCGACCTCGACGAGGATCGCGACGTTGCGTCCCGGTGCCACCGGCATCGTCACCAGGGGAATGCGGATCCCCAGCACCTCGAAGAACCTGTCTTCGACGCCGAGCCGATGGTACTCGCGGCCCGGTTCCCATCGCTCGAGCTGCACGACCAGCTCGACCCGCTTCGACGTGCGGGTCGACGCGATCCCGAACATGTCCTGCACGTTGATGATGCCGAGTCCGCGGATCTCCAGGTGATGTCTCGTCAGCTCGGGGCAGCTCCCGAGCACGAACGACTGCGCGCGGCATCTCAGCTCCACCACATCGTCCGCGACCAGGCGGTGCCCGCGGACCACGAGGTCGAGCGCACACTCGCTCTTGCCGATGCCGCTCTCCCCGGTCACCAGCACGCCGAGCCCGAGGATGTCCAGCAGCACGCCGTGGATGGTGCTCCGCGCGCACAGGTATGCGTCGAGCAGGGCCGACAGCCGCGACATCGCGTCAGGCGTGCCGGTGCGGGTCCTGAGCAGCGGCACCCGCGCGCGGTCCGACTCGATCAGCGCTTCCGGCGGCACCTCCAGGCCGTTGGTCACGAGAACGCACGGCAACGGGTACTGGAGGATCCGTTTCAGCACCCCCGAGCGGTCCTCGTGATCGAGGCTCTCGATGTAGCGGATCTCGCTCTCGCCGAACACCAGCACGCGCCCCTCGCGCAGGTACGCGTCGAACCCTGACAGCGCGAGCCCGGTTTTCTGGGGATGAGGAATGGTGATCCGGCGGTCGAGACCCTCGCCCCCCGCGAGAAGCTCCAGATCGAGCCCTCGCGACTGGGCCACGTCGCGGAGCATGGTCCGGATCGCTACGCCGTCGGGCTCGTGGGGCTGGCTCATGATCATCGACGTGTCGGGGACCCGGCGGGTTCCCGATCAGTCCGGCTCGATCAGCCCCAGGTTGCCGTCCTTGCGCCGGAACAGGATGCTGATGGCGTCCGTGTCGGCATTCCGGAACACGACGAAGTTCTCCCCGCTGCCGTCGACCCGCAGCGCGGCGTCCTCAATCGACATCGGCTTGACCGGATAGCGGGTGGCGCGGATCACGCGGGGGGCCGCCGCGGCGGCTGCCGTGTCGGGGTCCGCCGGCGCCCGCACGGCCCGCGTGCCCGCGCCGTCGCGCTTGCGATCGGCCCACTTGCCTTTGAGGGTCTGCGCCTGCTGCTCGATTTTCCCCGACGACTCGCGCAATGAAACCGGCCAGGTCGTGCCTTCGCCGCGCCCCCGCAGGGTGCGGTCGCCGCGCGCGTGCACGACGATCTCGCTGAGCAGCCGGTATTTCTCCTTCGTGAGGATGACCTGTGCGGAGATCGCGTTGTCGTTGAGCAGCCGGCCGAGCCTGACCAGCCGCTTGTTGATGACCGCACGAACCGCCGGGGTGATGTCGACGTGACGTCCTGTAATGTCGAGTCGCATGTAGGTCGCTTCCCGCTTCCTGCCTCCCGCTTCCTGCCCCCTGTTCGAGCTGGAAGCCGGCAGCGGGACGCTGGCAGCTTTCCTAAAAGAGCACCTTTCGCTGGTTCGATGTCGGGATCTTCAGCTCCTCCCGGTACTTGGCAATCGTGCGCCGGGCGAGCATCAATCCTTCTTTCTGGAGGATGCTGACGATCTTGGAATCGCTGAGCGGCTTGCGCGGATCCTCGTTCTCGATGATCTTCCTGATCCGCTGCTTGATCGTCACCGACGAGACGCTCTCGCCGTACGAGCTGTTGATCCCGCTGTGGAAGAAGTACTTCATCTCGAACACGCCCTGGGGCGTGTGCATGTACTTGTTGTTCACCACGCGGCTGACGGTCGACTCGTGCATGCCGATGTCGTTGGCGACGTCCCTGAGCACGAGCGGGCGCAGGTACTCGATGCCGTGGTCCAGGAACTCCCGCTGGAAGTTGATGATGCTGGTGGCCACCTTGTGGATGGTCTTCTGGCGTTGATCCACCGACTTGATCAGCCACAGGGCCGACCGGAACTTATCCTTCACGTACGCGCGGGTCTCGTCGCTCGACTCGGTCCCGGCGCCGCTCTTGTCGAGCAGCCGTCGATACACGGGGCTGATCCGCAGCTGCGGCAGGCCTTCCTCGTTGAGCGCGGCGACGTACTGATCCTCGACCTTGACGATGTAGACGTCCGGGATGACGTATTGGGACTGCGACGGGTTGAAGCGGCTCCCCGGCTTCGGGTCGAGGCCCCGGATGATCTCGATATGCTCGCGCAGGTCCTCGATGTTCATCCCCAGCTTACGGGCGATCTCCGGAACCTGATGGTTCTGCAGCAGCCGGAGGTGCTCCGTGATGATCCGCTCGGAGGGCGTTCCCTCGAGCCCCAGGTGGCGGAGCTGCAGCCACAGGCACTCCTGGAGGTCCCGGGCGGCGACCCCGATCGGGTCGAACGTCTGCACGTGGAGCAGCGCGCGCTCGACGTCGGCGACCGGCCACTCGGCCATGGCGGCAATCTCGTCCACCGACGCGACCAGGTAGCCGTCGTCATCGAGGTTGCCGATGATGGCGAGGCCGATCTCCTTGAGCATCGGATCGTCGGTCTGCATCGACAGCTGCCAGACGAGGTGGTCCGACAGCGATCCGGCGGTCGACAGCGTGTTCTCGATGGGCGGAAGCTCTTTCACCTCGGAAGGGGTCCGCGAGCGGTAGCCGTCGTCGAGGTACTCGCCGAAGAAGTACTCGTAGTCGGCGTCCTCCCAGGTGTCGGCCTTCTCGGCGGGTTTCTCGGGGTCCGCTTTGTCCGCCTGCTGCTGCTCGGCTGGCTGCAGTTCCTCGGTCTCGACTTCCTCCAGAAGAGGGTTCTCCACCATCTCCTGGTTCAGCAGATCCGCAAGCTCGAGCGTGGACATCGGCAGGAGCTTGATGGCCTGCTGCAACGACGGCGTCAGAATGAGCTTCTGAACGAGTTTGGTGTGCAGTTTCTGCTGAATGGCCATGGGGTCCGCTACTGATCCGTCTCGGCAATCTTAGTCCAATCGGAAGTCGGCTCCGAGGTAAATCCGCTTCACGTCCTCGTCTGCGGCGAGGCCGGCGGGCGTGCCGCTCCGGAAGATCACGCCGTCGTGAACGATGTAGGCGCGGTCGGTGATCCGGAGGGTTTCGCGCACGTTGTGATCGGTGATCAGGACGCCGATGCCGCGCTCCTTGAGGTGGAAGATGATCTTCTGGATGTCGGTCACCGCGATCGGATCGATGCCCGCGAACGGCTCGTCCAGCAGCATGAACATCGGCGACATCACCAGCGCGCGGGTGATCTCCACCCGCCGGCGCTCGCCTCCGGACAGCGTGTAGGCCGGCGCCTTGGCGAGCGGCGTCAGCGAGAGCTCTGCGAGCAGATCCCGCAGCCGGGCGCGCCGGGTCGCGCCGTCGAGCTTCAGCGTCTCCAGGATCGCGAGGATGTTCTGTTCGACCGACAGGCCGCGGAAGATCGACGCCTCCTGCGGGAGGTAGCCGATGCCCTTGCGCGCCCGGACGTACATCGGGTCGTCCGTGATGTCCGCGCCGTTCAGCAGCACCCGCCCGGAGTCCGGGCGCCGTCAGCCCGACGACCATCGAAAAGGTCGTCGTCTTGCCGGCGCCGTTCGGCCCGAGCAGCCCGACCACCTCGCCGGAGGCGATTTCGAGCTGGACCCCGTTGACGACCGTGCGCCCGCCGTAGGACTTGGTCAGGTCCCGCGTGCTCAGCGTCGCCATTCAGTCGCTGGTTCCGGGACAGGCGATGTTCGTCGTCGTCACGGGGCTGCCCTCGGTCTGGATGTTGTCGACCGCGCGCTGGAAGCGCAGCGACCCCGGCCAGCGTCTTCTTGCAGGACGTCGGCTCCTTCTGCGACGACCTCCACCGGCGATCCCATCATCACGTAGGTCTCGTCCGCCGCCGTGTAGGTGAGGTGCCGGCCGCGCGCGGTGCGATTCGCTCTCGATGGTCGTGACCGTCGCCGTCCGCCTCGAGCCGCTCCAGCTCGTTCGCTTCTTCCTTGAGGAACAGTTCGATGCGCGTTGCCGGTCAGGTCCCCCTGCGGGCCGACCAGGTGCGCGAGCACCGTCCCGTCGCGGTGTAAGTCGCCAGCCGCTTCGCGTCCTCGTACAGGAAATCGTCGGCGGTGCCGATCGTCTCGCGTCGACGTCCGCTGCTTGGTCTTCGGATCGACGTCGTCGAGCATCATCTGGGTGCGCACCTTGGGGTGCGCCGTCAGGTTGCCGGTCTGCGTCGTCGAGCTCGATCGTGTCGGCGCGCAGCTCGGTGCCCCGGCCTGCGTCAGCCGCGCGCGCGCCGGTGTAGACAGCGCGTGCGACGCCGCACCGTCGTACTCGAGGCCGGTTCGATCGAATGGTCACGGGCTGATCCTGCTTCAGCAGCGACGGCAGCCTGGTCTGCGCCGGCCGCCACGCCCTTGCTGCCGCGGCCCGGCGTCGGCTTGCGCTCCATGATGCTGCGGACGTCGGTCTCGGCGACGCAGCCTGCTCGGTGCCCATGGTCATCGAGATGGTGCGGGCGTGCACCGTCAGCTGGCCGTCCGTGACGGTCGGCGGCGGCCCGGGATCGCTGGTCGGAGGCGCGAGATCGAGGCGGTCCTGCTCCACCTGGTAGATGCCGATCGGCGCCTCGGCGGTCGCACGGCCCCGTCGAGGAACCGGACGTTGCCGCGGAACTCCGCCTGCTGAAGGTCGCCAAGCCCCGGTTTGGTGCGGACGATCAGGCGCCGGGCGGTCGCGCGCCTGTCGATGGCCGGCGCGGCGCCGCGCGCCGCGCGCGTTTCGCGGTAATCGACCGGACCTTCGAACGTGGCGGTCTGCAGCCCCGCGCCCCCCTCGCCTGCGGCGACGAGGGTCGAGGCCTTGATCGTCTTGGCCGGCGAGGCCCCCTGCGCCGGCAGGTCCACGACGACGCTCTCGGTCGCGTTCAGCAGGGTCACGGTCGCCCCGTCGGGCGACATGGTCATGTCGATCATGCGCGGCGCTGATCCGCCGCGCGTCCCCCGCCGTCCGACGGCAGCTGCGCGACGCTCTGCTCCATCAGCTTCGACTGTTGCAGCGTGCGGCCGTCCGGCCCGTAGGTGAGGTCGATGTCCTTTGCAGCCATCGACTGCGCGCCTGCTGCCGGCGCCGACGATGCGGCTGTTGCCGCGGAGCTGCATCGTCTGGACGCTTCTGATCGTCGGGTGTCAGGTTCGCCGTGATGTCGTCGGCGTCGATCGTCCGGTTGTCGGCAACGACGTGCGCGGCCCGCGACAGCCGGATGTAATGGTCCGCGCGCGCCAGGCCCGCGGTGCCCGACGTGGCCTCGAGTGCCCCGCCGCCTGCCGGGTCCGGGGTCACCGAGATATTCGCGTCGGCGATGATCCACAGCACGTCGCGGTTCCGATCGTAGGTGGCGCCGGTGCCCTTGCCGGTCATCCGTCCGCGCGTGAACGTCACGGGCCCGGGGACCTGCAGGAGGCCCTCCTTGTCGTTGTAGGAGCCCTCGTTGCACGTCACGGTCAGGTCGTCGCTGGTCCGCAGCTTGACATTGCCGCGGACGATGGCGGTCGAGAAGTCGGTCGTGCCGTCGGCGGGGCGGGTGGCTTCCGCCTCGTCCGACGTGATGGTGATGGTCCGGCCGTCCCGGTCGGGCAGCGTGAGCGTTGCCTGTGACGAAGACGTTCCTGCCGTCCTCGTAGACCTTCTGGTTCTGCGACTTGATCGAGAAGCAGGACCCTGCCGGCCTTGTCGACCCGCTTCCAGTCGGCCCCCCCGAGGGTCTGCACGACTGCCTTGTCGTCGATCGTCAGCGTCTCCGGCTGCCGTCTGGACGGAGGTCGACCGGCGCAGGGCGAGCACGACGAACCCTGCGAAGAGGAGGATGAAGAGGGCGATGCCGAGACGAGCTGTTTTCTGCCAGCGCATTGAGAATGCCGGACCGCCGCGTGCCGCAGCCAGCTCTCTATTCTACGCCGTCGAGGCTCTTGATATCGGCGACGCATCAGCTCCAGGTACGTCTCGCCCTGGTACTCGTTGCGGTCGAGCGAGAAGGCAAGATTGACACCTGGCGCGGTGCTCGCTCGAGGAACGGCGCGCGCTCGGCGGCCCGCCAGGCCATGGCGCGGAAGCGCCGCCCCTCCTGGTTGAACGTCATCTTGAGATGCCGCTCCTTGATCGAGCGGGGGCCGTCGACGATCTGCACCGGGCCCGGCGTGGAAGATCGGGCGGGGGTTCGCCAGCCCGAACGGGCCCATCGAGTCCAGGCCCTGCACCAGGTCGTGGGTGATCGCCTTGAGGTGGAGCGGGGCGTCGATGCGCAGGCGCGGGCGCAGTTGATCCGGTTCGAGCACGTCGTCGGCGATAGGCGTTGACGCGGGCGCGGAACTCCGGGACGCGCGCCGGCTTCCATCGTCAGGCCGGCGGCCTGGTGGTGGCCGCCGAACCGCACGAAGAGGTCGGCGCAGTGCTCGAGCGCGCGCGAGCATGTCGAACGCGGGGATGCTGCGGCAGGAGCCGTGCGCGACGTCCCCTTCGATCGGAGAGCACGATCGCCGGCTTGTGGTACGCGTCCACCAGCTTCGACGCGACGATGCCGATGACGCCGCGGTGCCAGCCTTCCCCGCCGACGACGAGCACGTTGTGCGCGCCGATGGCCGGGTCGCGTCTCGATCGCCTTCCTCGCCTGCGTGACCAGGTCGGCTTCCTCCTGCTGGCGGCGCAGGTTCTCCTCGTTCAGCTGCTGCGCGAGGTGGCGCGCTTCGTCGCCCATCGCCTCGGCGGTGGCGAGCAGCAGGCGGGTGGCGATGTCCGGGGTGCTCATCCGCCCCGCGGCGTTCACGCGGGGCGCGAGCATGAACGCGACCTGATAGCTGTCGATCGTCTTGCCGGTGAGCCCGGTGGCATCGAGCAGCGCGCGAGGCCGATGGTGTGCGGCCCCTTGCTGAGCGACGCCAGCCCGAGCCGCGCGATGACGCGGTTCTCGCCGACCAGCGGCACGACGTCGGCCAGCGTGCCGATCGCGGCGACCTTCACGAAGGCCGGCAGCCAGCGTGTCCTTCCCGGCGCGCGCGCACAGCGCCTGCACCAGCTTCAGCGCGACGCCGACGCCCGCCAGGTGCTTGTCCGGGTAGGCGCAGTCGTGCCGCTTCGGGTTGATGACCGCGAGCGCCGGCGGCAGCTCGCTGTCGGGCTCGTGGTGGTCGGTGATGATCAGGTCGACGCCGAGCTCGCGCGCGCGGCGTGCCGCCTCCGCGCCGCGAATGCCGCAGTCCACCGAGACGATCACCGAGACGCCCTCGGCGTGCAGCCGCTCGATCGCCGCGGGCTGGAGGCCGTAGCCGTCCTTGATCCGCTCGGGGATGAAGTGGCATCACCGTGCCGCCGAGCAGCTCCAGGGCGCGGCGCAGGATGACGGTGGAGGTGATGCCATCCACGTCGTAGTCGCCGTGGACGGCGATCCGCTCGCCGGCGCGCCAGCGCCTGCTCCAGGCGGTCGACGGCGCGGTCCATGTCGGCGAGCTTGAAGGGATCGTGCAGCTGTGTCGAGCGGTCGGGTTGAGGAAACGGCGGGCGTCGTCGATGTCGGCCAGGCCGCGCATGCACAGCAGCCGCGCCACGGTCGGGGTGCAGGCCGAGGCCGGCCGCGAGCGCCGACGTCTGGGCGTCGTTGCACGGCAGATGCTCCCACAGGAGGGTTTTCATTCGCCGGCCGGCGCCGCCTGGCCCGGCAACGCCTCCGTGTCCACGAATGCCGAGCCCATCCGCCCCATGCGCCGGAACTTCTGGTAGCGCTGCCGGAGCCGCTCCTCGACCGACAGGGCGTGCGAGCTCGCGCGAGCGCCTGGGTCAGCGCCTGCGTCGACGAGCGCCGTGGCGCGGTCGTGATCGTTGTGCGCGCCGCCGGCCGGCTCCGGGACGATCTCGTCGATGACGCCGAGCGCCAGCAGGTCCGGCGCGGTGATCTTGAGCGCCGCGGCCGCCTCGACCTTCCGGTTCGGCGTCGCGCCACAGGATCGCGGCGCAGCCTTCCGGCGGGATCACGCTGTAGACCGCGAACTCCTGCATCAGCACCCGGTCGCCGATCGCGATGCCGAGCGCGCCGCCGCTGCCCCCTTCGCCGCAGACGATCACGACGATCGGCACTTCGAGCAGGCCATCTCGCGCAGGTTCAGGGCGATGGCTTCGGCGACGCCGCGCTCCTCGGATTCGATCCCCGGGTAGGCGGCCGGCGTGTCGATGAACACGACGATCGGCCGGCGGAACTTCTCGCGCCAGCTGCATCACGCGCAGCGCCTTGCGATAGCCCTCGGGCCGCGCGTAGCCGAAGTTCCGGAAGATCTTCTGCTTGGTGTCGCGGCCCTTCTGGTGGCCGACGACGGCGACCGGGCTGCCGTGATAGTTGCGCGAAGCCCGCAGACGATCGCGTGGTCGTCGGCGAACCGGCGGTCGCCGTGCAGCTCGTCGAACCCGGTGAACAGCCGCTCGACGTAGTCGAGCGTGTTCGGCCGGTTCGGATGCCGCGCGACCAGCACGCGCTGCCAGGGCGTCAGGTTGGCGTAGATCTCGCCGCGGATCTCGTCGGCGCGCTTTCGCAGGGCGCTCGATCGAGCGCTCGCGCTCCGGCGTGCGCGGCAGCATGCCGAGCGCCTCGATCTCCTTGAGCAGGACGCCGACCGGTTCCTCGAATTCCAGCAGGTCAGGAGGCATGGCAAAGCCCGAAGCCCAAAGCCGAAAGCCCATAGCCGCCTAGAGCCCAAAGCCGAAAGCCCAACGCCGGTCTGGTCATCTGAACTCCACCGATCCGGAGCCGCACAGCTGTTCGACGTCCGAGACCAGCCGGTCGGACGGCCGGACGCGCTGGGCGACGTCGGCGCGGACGCGCAACGGGACCTGCGAGCCGGGCACGTCGAGCTCGAGGTAGACCCGGCGATCGCCCCGATGCCGCGACAGCAGCTCCGCCAGCGCCTCGAAGGTGGGGCGCCCGTGCGTCGGCACGGTCAGGTGGATCGCCACCTCCCGGGTCGTGCGCTCCTTGAGCGCCGCGATCGGCATCATCTCGGTCGCGACCAGCCGCGCCGACTCGTCGTCCCGCTCGAACTTGCCGCGCACGAGCAGCATCGCGTCGGCCTCGATGAGCGGCCCGTGCTTGCCGAACGTCTCCGGGAACACCACGACTTCGACCGTTCCCGCCTCGTCGTCGAGCATGAAGACCGCCATGCGGTCGCCCTTCTTGGTCTTGAGCGGCCGGAGGCCGGAGACGATGCCGCCGGCCCAACGTCGGCCTCCGATGCGGTCAGCTCGGCAGACGCGCCGGGCGCCGAACGTCCTCATCGCCTCGGCGAACCGCTCGAGCGGGTGGCCGCTCATGTAGAGGCCAAGCGCCTCCTTCTCGAACGCCAGCTGCTGGTCTCCGGCCACGGCGGCGGCGTCGATCAGCGCGCGCGGAACCGCAGGGCCGTCGTCCGCCAGGCCGCCGAACAGCTGGGGCTGGCCCTTGTCCCGGTCGCGCTGATGCCGTCCGCCGTGCTCGATCGCCGTCGACGGCGGCGAGCAGCCGGGCACGCGCCGGTCGCCGCCGCAACGCCGGGCCCGGCCAGCGAGTCGAACGCGCCCGCCTTGATCAGGCTCTCGAGCACGCGCTTGTTGACGAGCCGCAGGTCGACCTCCTCGCAGAGCGTGAAGAGCGACGCGATCCGGCCGTGGGCCCGCCGAACGCCGAGCATCGACAGGATCGCGCCCTCGCCGACGTTCTTGACGGCACACAGCCCGAAGCGCACGCCGTAGCGGGCTCGACCGTGAACGCCAGCTCGCTGGCGTTGATGTCCGGCGGCAGGATCGGCACGCCCAGCTCGCGGCACTCGCCGAGGTACATGCGCGAGCTTGTCGGTGTTCGCCGATTCGATCGTCAGCAGCGCCGCCATGAAATGCCGCGGGTAGTTCGCCTTGAGGTACGCCGTCTGGTACGCGAGCAGGCGTAGGTCGTCGAGTGCGACTTGTTGAAGCCGTAGCCGGCGAAGTACTCCATGAGGTCGAAGATCTTGGCGGCCTTCTTCTCGCTCGACCCCCCTGGCCATCGCACCGGCGATGAACGCCTCGCGCTGCTTGGCCATGACCTTCGGGTCCTTCTTGCCCATGGCCTTGCGCAGCACGTCGGCCTGGCCCATCGAGAACCCGGCCAGGTCGCGGCGATCCGCATGACCTGTTCCTGGTAGGCGATGACCCCGTAGGTGTCGGAGAGGATGGGCGCGAGCTGCGGCAGCTCGTACTTCACCTCGGTCTGGCCCTGCTTGCGGGCGATGTAGTCGTCGACGATCCCGCTCTTGAGCGGGCCGGGCCGGTACAGCGCGTTCAGCGCGATCAGGTCGTCGAGCCGCTCGGGCTTGGCCTTCCGCAGCATGTCGCGCATCCCCGAGCTCTCGAACTGGAACACGCCGTAGGTCTGGCCGTCGCAGAACAGCCTGTAGGTCTTCGCGTCGTCGAGCGGGATCGCGTCGAGGTCGAGGTCGACCCCCTCGGTGCGCTTGATCTCGTCGAGCGCGTCGTCGATCAGCGTCAGCGTGCTCAGGCCGAGGAAGTCCATCTTCAGCAGGCCGACGCGCTCGATCTCCTTCATCGCCCACTGCGTGACGATTTCGTCCTTGGAGCTCTTGTAGAGCGGCACGAACTCGGTGAGCGGCCGCGGCGCGATCACGACGCCGGCGGCGTGGACCGACGCGTGGCGCGTCATGCCCTCGAGGCGCTGGCGCGACCGCGAGCAGCTCCTTGACGCGCTCGTCCTTCTGCACCAGCTCCTTGAGGGCCGGGCTCTCCGTCGAGCGCCTTGTCGAGCGTCATGTCGAGCGCCGGCGGAATCAGCTTGGCGACCCGGTCCACGTCCGCGTACGGCATGTCCATCACGCGGCCACGTCGCGCACGACGGCTCGCGCCTTCATCGTGCCGAACGTGATGATCTGGGCGACGTTCTCGCGGCCGTACTTGCGCGTGACGTACTCGATGACTTCGCCGCGGCGGCGCTCGCAGAAGTCGATGTCGATGTCGGGCAGCGAGACGCGCTCGGGGTTGAGGAACCGCTCGAAGATCAGGTCGTACTCGATCGGATCGACGTCGGTGATTCGCAGGCAATAGGCGACCAGGCTGCCGGCCGCGGAGCCGCGGCCCGGCCCGACCGGAATCCCCTGCTCGCGCGCGTAACGGATGAAGTCCCAGACGATCAGGAAGTAGCCCGGGTACTTCATCTGCTTGATCATCTCGATCTCGTAATCGAGCCGCCGCTCGTATTCGTCGATCGGTGTGCTTCAGCAGGCCGCGGCGAGGCCAGCTCCTGGAGCCGCGGCAGCCGCACGTCGAATCCCTCGCGGACGACGTGCTCGAAGTAGTCGTCGAGCGTGAAGCCGGCAGGCACGTCGAAGTTCGGCAGGTAGTTGCCCGTGGCCGACAGGTCGACGTTGCACCGCTCGGCGATGCGCACGGTGTTGGCCAGCGCCTCCGGGAACTCCCCGAACACGCCGCGCCATCTCCTCGGCGGTCTTCAGGTAGAACTGGTCGCCGTGGTACCGCAGCCGCTCCGCGTCGGTGACCGTCTTGCCCGTGCCGATGCAGAGCAGGATGTCGTGCGGCTTGTGAGTCGGCGTTGCCGCAGGTAGTGGACGTCGTTCGTGCAACCAGCGGCAGGCCGAGCTCCCGCGCGATCGGCTGCAGCCCCGTGTTCACGATCCGCTGCTCCTCGATGCCCTGGTACTGCATCTCGAGGAAGAAGTTGCCGGCGACCGAGGATGTCGCGATACGTCGCGGCCGCCTGCGACGGCCCTCTGCTGCTGCTCCGTGCGGATGCCTGTCGCGACCTCGCCCTTCAGGCAGCTGCTCAGGCCGATCAGCCCCGCCGCGTGCTGCGCCAGCAGGTCCTTGTCGATGCGCGGCTTGTAGTAGAAGCCTTCGGTGTAGCCGGACGACACCAGCTTGATCAGGTTGTGATAGCCCTCGTTCGTCTCCGCGAGCAGCACCAGATGGTTCGCCGTCTCGCCCGGCGTGCCGCTCTTCGTCCGCCGATCGCCCGGCGCGACGTACACCTCGCACCCGAGGATCGGGCTTGATGCCCCGCTTCCGCGCCTGGTCGTGGAACGCGATCGACGAGAACATGTTGCCGTGCTCGGTGACCGCGAGCGCCGGCATCTCCAGCTTGGACGGCCTGGTCGAGCAGCTCCTCGATGCGGCAGGCGCCGTCGAGCAGCGAATACTCCGAGTGCAGGTGCAGGTGGACGAACTCGGTCATGAGTTCGCTACCAGCTTCCCGCTACCAGCTTCCCGCTCCCCGCTGCCGCTCGATCCTGAACTGACGCCGACGGGAAGCTGGAGGCGGGTAGCCGGAAGCTTACCCTGCTACTCCCACTCAATCGTCGACGGCGGCTTCGAGCTGATGTCGTAGACCACCCGGTTGATGCCCTTTCACCTCGTTGACGATCCGCGACGAGATCGCGGCGAGCAGCTCGTGCGGCAGCCGCGCCCAGTCCGCTGTCATGCCGTCCTTGCTCTCGACCGCGCGAATCGCAATGGTGTACTCGTAGGTGCGCGCGTCCCCCATCACGCCGACGCTCTGCACGGGCAGCAGCACGGCGAACGACTGCCACAGCCGGCGGTACCAGCCCGCGCGCTTCACCTCGTCGGCGACGATGGCGTCGGCGCGGCCGCACCAGATCAGGCGCGACGGGCTGACCTCGCCGAGGATCCGCACCGCCAAGCCCGGGACCGGGAAACGGCTGCCGCCAGACGAACTCGTCGTCCAGCCCGAGCTCGGTGCCGAGCGACCCGCACCTCGTCCTTGAACAGCTGGCGCAGCGGCTCGACCAGCTTGAACCGCATCCGCTCGGGCAGCCCGCCGACGTTGTGATGGCTCTTGATCACGTGCGACGGCCCGATCACCGACACGCTCTCGATCACGTCGGGATAGAGCGTCCCCTGCGCGAGGTAAGTCGAACGTCCCGAGCTTCCCCGCCTCCGCCTCGAACACGTCGATGAACGCCGCGCCGATGATCTTGCGCTTCTCCTCCGGGTCGCTGACGCCGGCCAGCCGATCGAGGAACAGCCGTGAGGCATCCGCGAACACCAGCGGCAGCTGCAGGCGCTCGAACCGCGTCCGGACCTGCGCGGCCTCGTCCTGACGCAGCACCCCGTTGTCCACGAAGATGCAGGTCAGCCGTTCGCCGATTGCGCGGTGCACGATGCACCGCCGCCACCGTCGAGTCCACGCCGCCGCTCAAGCCGCACACGACGCGGCCGTCCCCGACCTGCTCGCGGATACGCGCGGTCGCCTCCTCGACGAACGACGACATCGTCCAGTCGCCGGTGCAGCCGCAGATGCCGAACGCGAAATTGCCGCAGGATGTCGAGGCCGTGATCGGTGTGGGCCACCTCGGGATGGAACAGCAGCGCGTAGAGTCCGCGGTCGGCGTCCGCCATCGCCGACGACCGGCGCGTTCGCGCTCGTCGCGGTGACCTCGAATCCCGGCCGGCGCCGTCCTCGACGAAATCGCCGTGGCTCGCCCAGACGCGCAGGCTCGGCGGGCACCGCGTCGAACAGCGGCGCGCCCGGCGCGATGCTGATCGTGGCCAGGCCGAACTCGCGATGCGGCGCCGCCGCCACCTCCCCGCCAAGCGCGTCGGTCATCAGCTGCATGCCGTAGCAGATGCCCAGCACCGGCATGCCAGCCCAGAACAGGCCCGCGTCGCAGCGCGGCGCGCCCGGCGTCGCGACACGCTCTTCGGCCCGCCAGAGAGGATCACGCCGGCCGGCGCGCGCTCGCGCACCTCGGCCAGCGGCGTGTCGAACGGCAGGATCTCCGAGTAGACCGACAGCTCGCGCAGCCGCCGGGCGATGAGCTGGGTGAACTGCGAACCGAAGTCGAGGACGACGATGGTCTGATGCGTCACGGGGAGGGGCGCTATTATATGGTGTGCGTCACGCGGGCACCACCATATCTTGTAGGTTCAGCGCCCCAATTGGTCTCCTCTTGCTGGTCCTGTTGATGATGCCGGCCGGATCCGCGGCGCGCGGACGTACCGGTCAGCAGGCTCCCGCGCCGCCGTCCGGTTCCGTTCCTCAGGTGACGCCGCAGCCGCCGGCCCCTCCGGGTCCGGTGCCTCAGGTGACCCCGGCGCCGGCGCCATCGGCCCCGAAGAAAGCCGACCTTCCCGCTTCGAGGTTTCCGACGACCGCCCGGTGGTCCATCACAGTCGACGCGGCGCCGATAGCGCCGCCGATCGTGACCGGCGGCCGTGTGGTGCTCGCGCTGCGCTCCGGTGTGCTCTCGGCTCGCCAGGTCAGCGACGGCACCGAAGTGTGGACCGTCAAGCTGCCGGTCGATCAGCCTCTAGCGGCCGACGGCGACAGGATCTTCGTCGTCACGGGCGAGACGCTCCACGCGTTGAACGGCGGCGGACGGCGCCACGGCCTGGAGCGTGCCGATCGGGCCGCCGAGCGCGGCGCTGCTCGCACGCGGCGGATGGGTGATCGTCGGCGAGCGGCGACTCCGTCTCGCGCTGCCGCGCCGTCGATGGCGAGACGGTCTGGACCAAACCGACTCGGCGCCGTCTCGCAGCGGCCGGCGATCGAGGGAGACGCGCTATACGTGCCGCTCACGGAAGGGCGCCTGCTCGCTCTCGACCTCGAAACAGGCACCACGCGCTGGGACCAGCCGGTCGGGCCCGCCCCGACCGAGCCGCTCGCCTACGCCGACCGCATCTACCTGGGCTCGGACAACAAGCGCTTCATGTGTCTCGAGGCGAGATCCGGACGGATCGACTGGCAATGGGAGATCGGCACCCGCGTCATCGGCCCGGCGGCGGGGGACCCTTCACGTGTGTATTTCACCGCGATGGACAACATCCTGCGCGCGCTAGCCGCGACAACGGCGGCCAGCGCTGGAAGCAGCGCCTGGCCTATCGCCCCACCGGAGGCCCCGCGCTGATGGGCGGGCAGATCGCCGTCCCCGGCATCACGTCGAGCTGGGCGGGTTCGACGTCACCTCGGGCAAGGCCACCGGCAAGCTCACGTTCCCGGTGCAGCTGGCCCGATCGGCCCGTCGTTCGTCGCGCCCGATGACCCGGACGCCACGGCGGCGATCGTCTCCATTACCGGCGGGCTGACGAATCAGTGGACGCTGTCGCTGTCTACACCGGCCCCGCCCCCGGCGGCGGCGGAACCGCCGGCGGCGCCGCCCGCGAAGTGAGCTCCTCCCGGATGGTCGCCGCAAGACGGACGACGCCTTCGCGGATGCGGTCCGGCGTCGGCGCCGAGAACGACAGCCGAAGGCGGTCGTCGCCCGATCCGTCGACGAAAAACGCCCCGCCCGCCACGTAGATCACCCCGTGCTCCACGGCGCGCGCCACCATCGCGCCCGCGTCGATTCCTTCGGGAAGGGTCGACCAGAGGAAGAAGCCGCCGCGAGGTTCCGGCCAGTGCAGCTCCGTGCCGAACGCTTCGCGCAAGGCCGACACCATCGTGTCGCGCTTGTGTCGATAGTGCGCGCGGAGGAGCGGCAGCTGGCGCTCGAGCACGCCCCGGCGGCAGGCTTCGAACACCACACGCTGATCGAGGCCGCCCGTGCAGAGGTCAGCCGCCTGCTTGGCCAGCTCCAGCTTCGCCGCGATCTGCCGCGGCGCGTCGATCCACGCCACACGGTAGCCGGGAGCGAGCGTCTTCGAGAAGCTGCTCAGGTAGATGACCCGGCCGTGCCGGTCGTCCGCCGCGCATCGGCCGGACGTCCGCTTCCGACGCGGATCCCTCGAAGTAGAGGTCGCGATACGGGTCGTCCTCGATGAGGAGCGCGTCGCGCCGCTCGGCCCATTCGAGCAGCGCCTGGCGTTTCTCGAGGCCGATCAGCAGGCCGGTCGGGTTCTGAAAATTGGGCACGACATACAGGGCGCGAATCCGCCGGCCCTCCTGGTGCAGCCTCAGCCACGTGTCGTCGAGATCCTCGAGCGACACGCCACCGCTGTGATCGCCGCCGGCACTGGACCGCCCTCCTGCGCTCGCCCGCCGTACGCCGACCATCGCGGCCTGGACATTGCGGAAGGCGGTGATCGCTCCCGTGTAGGTCGGCAACTCGACGAGCACCACATCGCCCGGGTCGAGCAGGACCCGCGCCAGGAGATCCAGGCCCTGCTGCGATCCCGTCGTCACGAGCAGCCGGTCTGCCGCGGTTTCCACCCCCCGGCTGCGCATGATCCCGGCGATCACCTCGATCAGGGGTCGGTAGCCGCGCGTCGGCCCGTACTGCAGAACTCCGCCGTCGGTTCCAGACAGCAGGTCGTGCGTGATTTCCCGGAACTCCGCCCATGGAAACGTCTCTGACGCGGGATACCCCGGCGCGAACGAGATGATGTCGCGCCCGCGGGAGAGCACCGTGCCCATCTTCCGGATGGCCGACTCCTGCATCGTCGCGGCGGCGCGCGACAGGAATGCGTCGTAGTCGATCATGCCGGCCGCTGGCCTGGAACCGCGGCGATCGGCGGCGCGCCGCGGAGGTGGTGGCGGTACTGGGTCAGATAGGCGCCGAGCGCCGTGAGCGCCAGATACTGGAACACGAAACCGCGCAGCAGCCAGCCGGCCGCGGTCAGCGGAAAGACCACGAAGCCTGCCAGCGGCACGAACGCGATCAGGCCCAGGCCGGCCGTCGCCAGGATCGATGCGACGGTCGCCAGCGCCACGAACAGCAGCACGACACCGAAGATCCCCGCCACCTCGCGCAGGCTGGTCCGAACGAACCGCGCGACGCCGACCAGTGCGTCCCGCACCCCGACGTCCTCCACCGCGATCACCATCTGGGTCAGCAGGTAAATCAGGTTGACGATGTCAGCCAGACCAGGACGACGCTGGAGGCGGTGAACGTGGCGAGGGTCCATCCGAGCAGGATGCCGGAGTTCCAGGCGAGGCCAGCCCGCCGAGCACCGGTCCGAAATAGGCGACCGCCGTGCCGGCGTAGACGAGCAGCAGGCAGCCGCCGAGCTTGACGTAGCGCACCCACAAGCGCTGGCAGCCGTCCAGGAACGGCTCGATGTCGGTGACGTTGGCGCGGCGCAGGGCGCGGAGGCGGAGCGGCGGCGCGATCGATCGGCCCGGCGGCCGCTTCGGCGTTGGCGAGCACCGACACCGTTCCCGCCTTGACGACGAACGTCAGGGCGGAGCCGCCGAACATCACCAGCAGGAAGGCGGTCGCGAAGGCGACCAGCGCGGGCGGGCTGCGCGCGCATGGCGTTGAACACGGCCTGGACGATCTCGCTGGGGCTGCCGCTGATGAGCTCCCCGACGTCGGCCCCCATGAGCAGCGCCACCAGGAAGATGCCGCCGAGCACCGGGCACGGCGAGCAGCAGCTTGAGCGTCGACTCCGCGATGAACTGCGCCGCGACCAGCGGCCAGTTTGCCGCCGTGATCAGCGCGCCGCGCTTCAGTGCGGCCTTCAGCCCGGGGGCATGCTGACATCAGGGACCAGTTTACCTTTGCGGTATCCTGCTTTACGAGTGCCTCGCTTCCTCCCGCGGGAACGACAGGTGAGCTGGCGCCGGCTGTCGTGCCGCGGGGCGTGGCGACGGCGTTGTCGTGCTCGTCGCCGGCGCCGGCGTGCGGAGCGTGGCGGTTCGGGCTGACCGACGAAGCGACCGCCCGCCGCATCGAGACGCGCGTCGCAGCGCGACTTCGCGGCGATGACGGCCGTGCTGTCGCGCGTCGCGCACGGCTGTCGCCGGCAGCCCGACCGCGGCCGGCAGCCTCGACGCGGCGACGACGGGCAGCGGGCGCTGTTCGATCTGCTCGGGACGTCCGGCTGCGCGGCAGCGCCGACGAGCGCGACGTGGCCATCACCATCTACGACACCGGACGGCCGTCGCCCGGGCGTGGGCCGGCCGGCCCTCGGATCTGCCCGAGCGATCGCATCGCCGGGCGCCGCCGACGCTGTTCGTGACGCCGTCGCCGCTCGGGCTGCGGCTGGTCTACATCCAGCCGATTCTCGCCCCACCGGGCGGCCGGGTCGGAGCGGTGGCTGCCGAGAGCATCCTCGTCCCCGACGCCGCGCCGGCCGCGAGCACCGCGGTCGCCCGACTTCACCCAGTCGCGACCCGATTGCGCCCGGTGTCGCTGCGCACGCGCGTTCGAGGGAGCGGGCGACAACGTGACGGACGGCGCGTTCCTGCTGCGCTCGCCGGCCGGCGCCGCCGTTGCGGATGCGGCGGTGGCGCGCGACGACATCCGCCGGGTGCGGCGGGCCTGGCGCGCGATGGTGGGCGCGCAGGCGCTCGCGGCCGCCGCGTCACGCTCGCTGCTGCTGATCGGCCCGCTGCTCGATCGGCGCGTCCGACACGCGCGCGCCCCGCCTGTTCGTGAGGAGCACGGTCCTCGCGTCGCTGCTGCTGATCGCCGGCGCCGGCGCGCTCTGGACGTCCTTCGCTGTCGTCGGCGGCACGCCGCCGTCGATGCCCGGCAACCTGATTTTCGGCGGCGTGACCGCCGCGGCGCTCGCGGCCCTGTGGGCCGCCGGCGTCGCTCGCCTGCGGCTGCGCGTTCAGGCGCGTCCGCCGCCCGCCGGGCGACGGCTGGCTGCGGCTGATCGCCGCGCAGCTCGCTGCCGGCATCATCGTCGGCGGGCTGCTGGTGGTGACCGAGCGCCTGTTTGCAGCCGATCGTGCAGTCGTCCTCCATCGACCTGCGCAATTTCTCCCTGCACCCGTGGAACGCGACCGCGCACCACGCTGCTTCGGCGGCCTCTGGCCGTGCAACTCGCGGCACTGTGGACCGCGACGCTGGTGCTGGTGGCTGCCCCGTCGCCGCTGGCGGCTGCCGCGCAGCCGATGGCGCATCCGGTCGCTGCTGCTGGCGTGCTGGATCACCCCTACGCTGGCTGCGGTCGCGCTCCTGACCGCGCCGGAAGCGCGCGTCCCGCCGCTCGGGCTGCTGGCGTCCTGCGGCGCCTGCGCCGCCGCGGCGCTCCTCGGCCCGCGGGTCGTCACGTGGTATCGGCACGCCACGGCGGTCGCGCGGATACTCGCGCTGTTCGTGGCGTTCCTGGTGCCGGCGCTGCTGCTCTACCCCTCGATCAGCTTTCTCGCCGAGCGTGCAACCCGGCGCCTCATCACCACGCAGTACGCGTCGAGGCGCAGAATCACCTCCAGCGGCTGCAGGAGCTGACCGCTCGAGGCGCGCAACGAGATCGACCGCGATCCGGGGCTCCCCGGGCTCGTGAGCGCGGCCGACCGCGTCGCGCCCGCCGCCAGATCGTCGAGCGCCTTTGCCGTGTGGCAGCGGACGGCGCTGAACCGGGAGCGGCTGACGTCGGCCATCGAGCTGTACAACCGCTCCGGCGATCTCGTGAGCCGGTTCGGCCTGAACTTTCCGGAGTACACCGGCAGCGCGCAGCAGCCGCGCCCCTCGGTGTCGTGCCAGTGGGAGATGTTCGGGGAGGCGCAGCCGTTCGGCTCGGAGGAACGCAACATGCTCCACGCCGAGCGCAGCATCTGCGACGGCGCCGCCGACCGTCGGCACCATCGTCGTGCACGTGATGCTCGACTACCGCAACCTGCTGTTCATCAGCTCTCAGAGTCCCTACTTCGAGCTGTTCCGTCCGACCGAGAGCCGCGCACCCGGCGAAGGCACCGCCGGAAGCGACGTCGACGTGGCGATCTACGGCTGGGGGCTGCGTCCGATGTACAGCTCGGGCCGCACCGCCTGGCCGATCAACGACGCGCTGTTTCAGCGCCTCTACGACAAGTCGCGGACCCCGTTCTGGGCACGCGTTGCCGGGCCCGACGGCACCTCCGCGGTCTACTTCTCGAACGATCGGTTCTTCATCTACGCGATCGGCTACCCGGCGCTCACCGTCTTCGATCACCTGGTCCACCTCGCCGAGCTGACAACGCTGGCCGGCGTGACGTTCCTGCTGGTGCTGGTCGGGACGGCGCTCTTCACCCGGGTCAGCACGCGACCGGGCCCGCGTCGGCCGCGCGCTGCTGCGCGAGATCCGCGTCAGCTTCTACCGCAAGCTCTTCGTCGCCTTCGTGCTCGCCGCGGTGCTGCCCGGTCCTGACGCTGGCGTTCGTGATCCGCGCTTACTTCGCCGACCTGCTGCGCGATGCCGTGCAGGCGGAAGCGGCGCGCACGGCGGCGGTCGCGCAGCGCGTGATCCAGGACCTCCGACTCCTCCTGGCGCCGCAACAGCGACGACATCGCGCCGGGCAGCGACGACGTGCTGGTGTCGATCAGCCAGGTGATCGAGCAGGACGTGAACATCTTCGAGGGTGCGGAGCTGCTCGCGACGAGCGAGCGGGACCTGTTCTCGTCGGGCTTCCTCCCGACGCGCACGCCCGCGGATGTCTACCGGGCGATCGTGCTGGACCGTCTGCCCAGCTTCGTGGACGAGGATCAGATCGGGACGGTGCCGTACATCATCGCGGCCGCTCCGGTCAGGCTCGGCGAACGGGACGCCATCCTGACCGTGCCGCTCGCCAACCGCCAGCGCGAGATCGAGCGGGAGATCGACGACCTCGATCGGGGCGTGCACCTCGCGGTGCTGTGCTTCGTGCTGTTCGGCGCCGCGATCGGGCTGTCGCTGGCCGAACGCATCGCCGATCCGGTGCGGCGTCTGACGCGCGCCACCCGCCGCATCGCCTCGGGCGACTTCGATGCGCGGATCGCAGTGCGCTCCGCCGACGAGCTCCGGCGCCTGGTGGACTCCTTCAACAGCATGGCGTCGGAGCTGAAGGCCCAGCGCACGCAGCTCGAACGGACGCACCGCCTCGAGGCGTGGGCGGAGATGGCGCGGCAGGTGGCGCACGAGATCAAGAACCCGCTGACGCCGATCCAGCTCTCCGCCGAGCACCTCCGCCGCGTCCATGCCGACCGCGGGGAGCCGCTCGGGCCGGTCCTCGAAAGCTGTATCGCCTCCATCCTCGGACAGGTGCGGCTGCTCCGGCAGATCTCGGCGGAGTTCTCGAGCTTTGCGTCGTCGCCGACAGCGAAGCGCGTGCCGGTCGATCTGCCGGCGCTCGTGGCTGAGGTGATCGACCCCTACCGCACGGGCCTCGCCGGCCGCATCGAGATCGACAACCGCGTCCCGCCGTGTCCGCCGGTGCTGGTGGACCGCACGCTGGTCGCGCGCGCGCTCACCAACATCTTCGAGAACGCGATCCACGCGATGCCGGGCGAGGGCCGACTCACGATCGAGGCGGCGAGCGTGCCGCCCGAAGTGTCCTGACGGTGCGCGACACCGGCGCGGGGATGGATCAGGAGGCGCTGTCCCGCGTCTTCGAGCCGTACTTCTCGACAAAGACCACCGGTACCGGCCTCGGCTTGCCGATTGCGAAGCGCAACGTGGAATTGAGTGGCGGCTCGATCGAGGTGGTGAGCGAGAGGGGGGAGGGGACGACGGTCAGGGTGCGGCTGCCCGAGGCGTGATTCCTTGGATGTCGAACCCCACTAGCGAACACGGAGAAACGGAGCAGCGGAGGATCAAGGGAGGATCAAGGGACGAACGAGGGAGGAAGGGAGGACCCAGCTTCTGTGACGGCGTGGATCGCGGTGGCTAAAACTGCCGCTCCGCCCCGGCGAATGCGCTGCGAAGTCTGCGACTTCCCGCCCGGGATCTGCATTTTCATGGAGACTCGGCGCTGATCCAGGTCTTGCAGGCCTGGCGGGCGTGCGCCGCGACCCGACTCCCTTGAGTTCAGTCACCGCGGCCGTGATCGGCTGCGCGATCACGGTTCATCGAGAAACGGGCGCCGGCCTCCTCGAGTCAGTTTACAAAGTGTGTCTTGCGACGGAGCTTCGCGCGCGGGGCCTTCGTGTCGAGTCGGAGTGCGTCCTGCCGTTGTTCTACAGGGAAGTGAAGTTGGATGCTGCCTTCCGCGCCGACATGATCGTCGAGAAGGCGGTGTTGGTATTGCCCATTCTTCGCCATGGAATTCGAAGGCTGGTCCACCCGGCGCTGCGCGTTGACGCCTCGACCGGAAGCAACCGGCTGTCAGCTTGCAAACCGATGCTTTGATCAGAGGGGCCTCCCTACCTCCCCATCTCCCTGTAGCGGCTGTTCCGGGCTGCTGACCTGCTGTTCCCGTGCCGGAGGGGCGGGGTCCTCGCTGCTCGCGTCGCCTCCGTGCCTCTTCCCGAGCTTGCTCACCCCCCACATCACGAACGCGAACGCGACGTAGGAGTAGGCCATGATGACCAGGGCGACGCGCGGGTGGGAAGCGATGAGGGCCAGCGCCACGGCCGCCAGGAACAGCGCGAGGTAGGAGCGGCGCCACCCCATGTCGATCGCCTTGACGCTGCGGAACCGGATCGTGCTGACCATCAGGAACGCGGGGATGAGGACCATCGCCAGTGCCGGCACCGCAGCCCGGGGCTCCTGGATGCCGTACGGGAACAGGTAGACCGTGGAGGCGATGACCGCCGCCCGCGGCGGGGCTCGGCATCCCCACGAAGTGCCGTTTGTCGGTCGCCGTCGCGGTCTGGATGTTGAACCGGGCGAGCCGCATGGCGGCAGCGGTGACGTAGACGAAACCGACCGCCATGCCGAGCCGCTTGAGCGGCCACAGGCCCCACGTGAATGCGAGCACGGCCGGCGCGAGCCCGAACGACACGACGTCGGCAAGCGAGTCGAGCTCGACGCCGAACGCGCTCGACGAGTTGGTCAGGCGCGCGATCAGCCCGTCGAGCGTGTCGAGCACCATCGCGACCCCGATGAACAGCGCTGCGCTGTCGAAGTCCGCCCGGGTGGCGTACACCACGCAGGCGTACCCGCAGAACAGGTTCGCGACGGTGAAGAGGGAGGGCAGGAGGTAGACGCCGCGCCTGAAGCGATGCCGCTGGTGGTCCCGGCGCCGCGGCTGCGGGGTGTTATCGAGCACCGGCAGGTCCCAGGGTCGCCAGCACCGATTCGCCCCCGACGACGTTCGCCCCGACGCTCACGGACAGCCGCGCGTCGGTCGGCAGGAACACGTCCATGCGTGATCCGAACTTCATCAGCCCGATGCGCTGGCCGCGCGCCACCTGCTCTCCTTCAGTGACGCGGCAGACAATCCGCCTGGCCAGCATTCCGACGACCTGGCGGAAGACCACGGTGCGGCCCTCGCCATCGGCCACCCACACCTCGTTCAGCTCGTTGTCGTTCGACCGTTCGTCGAACGCCGGCAGGAACGTCCCGGGGCGGTACTCGATGCGCGTGATGCGGCCGGACACAGGCGAGCGGTTGATGTGCACGTCCATCGGCGAGAGGAAGATCGTGACCTGCAGCCAGTCGCCGGGCGGCGACCACCGGCCGTCGCTCGGCCCGGCAATCATGATACGTCCGTCGGCGGGCGACACCACGATGCCGTCGTCCTGCGGCACGTGCCGCTCGGGGTCGCGGAAGAAATACGTCAGGAACCCGCCCAGCAGGGCAAACCCGGTGCTCCACCCGTAGCGCCGGGCCGCAGCAAGGCCGGCAGCCGGCACGAGCGCGGCGGCGATGAACGGATACCCGGCGCGATCGATTTTCATGTCGGCAGAGGTCGGAACAAGGTAGAGCCAGGACCGGCGGAGGCCGGCGCCTGGCCCTCTCTCTTCGTTCAGCGGGGATTCGGAGTCAGTGGCGGGCCGCCTGCGCGGTCGATCCGTTCGCCTTCCGGCGCAGGATCGATTCCATCTGATCCTTCAACTGCAGCTTGCGCTTCTTCAGGGTGACTTCTTCTACCTGCTCGGGTTCAGAGAGGTGATGACGGCTGGCCAGGCTGTGAATTTGCTCGTCGAGGTGGTGATGCTGGGAAGCAAGCTGGCGGTACTCCTCGTCGGTCTGCAGCAGCCGTCGCTTCAACTCTTCGATATCTGTCGGCATCGTTCGCCTCCACTGAGAAGAGAGTGCGGGTGCACAGCCGAGTGCGGGTGTGCACAAGGGCAAGGTACCACAAGAAGAAATGGCCATCAAGGACGGGGCAGGCGCCGCGGCGCTCCGTCCGTGGCCCGTTCCACTGCGTCCGTCTCCCTCCACAGGATCAGCGCGTCCTCCTCGGGGTGCGTGTAATAGCGCGTTCTGATGGCCGCTGTCCCGAATCCGAGCCCCTCGTACAGGCGCTGGGCCGCCTGGTTCGATCGACGCACTTCGAGCGTCGCGCGGCGCACCCCGTCCAGCGCCACGTCCGCCAGCACGTGCACCATGAGCGCGCGGCCGAGACCGCGTCGGCGATACTCCGCGTCGACGGCAATCGTGTTGACGTGGAGCTCGTCGGCGATCACCCAGCACGCGCAGAACGCCGCGACCGGAATGCCGGGCAGGCGCAGCACGTACACCCGGGCGCAGGTCGGGGGCGTCAGCTCCCGTGCGAGCATCTCCCGCGTCCACGGGTTGGTGAACGACAGCCCTTCGAGCGCCACGACCGCGTCGAGGTCGGCGTCGCCGGCCAGGCGTTCGACGATCAATGGCCCGGGCAGGGGCAACGGGCGTCCCGCGTCGATCGGGTCGGGCATCTGGGCTGTTCCACTCACGCCGCATGTCGAAGGACGGATCAGACCTCGCGGCGGCGGCGCTCCCGTGCGAGCTCCGCGTCCGGCCGGCGGATGTAGATCGGCGCCACGGCGTGCGGCGCGACCGCACGCCCGGGCGCCCGTTCCGCGATCATGGCGATCGATACGGCCAGCGGCGGCGCCTCGCGATCGACCTCCGCCCGGCCCTGGAACGCCGCGTCGATCAGATCTGCATACCGGACGGCGCCGTCGCCGATGAACCGCACCCGCCGGCCGCCGGCGATCGCGTCGAGGGCCAGCAGTGTCGGCCCCGGCGGCAGCGCCGTCGGAGCGCCGAGCGGCACCTCCCCGCCGTTCTCGTAGAGCGCCGCGAACACCTCGCCGCGCTGCGCGTCCACCCACGGCGCCACGAGACCCCCATGCGCATCCGCGCCGAGCCGGGCGAGCGCCTCCAACGTCGAGATCGGCACGATCGGCTTGCCGGCAGCCATGGCCAGGCCCTGCATCGCGGCGATGCCGACCCGAAGGCCCGTGAACGATCCCGGCCCGGCGGCGACGGCGAGCAGATCCACGTCGTTCAGCGAGACACCCGCCTCGGCGACGAGCCGCACGAGGTCCCCCGGCAGGCGCTGGCCGTGCGTGATCGCGGGGTCGCCGCGCACCTCGGCGAGCACCACCCCGTTGCGGACGACGGCCGCGCTGCCGGTGCGGGCAGTCGTGTCGATCGAGAGCACTGTCATGCGACGAACACCAATGGGCTCAATGTTATACTCGCGCTCGCTCCCCCGGCACGCCGTCCAGCAACCTGATGACTTCCCCGGTCTCTTCCGAACCTGTCGGCGCCACGCCGGCCATGCGTCAGTATTTCGACGCCAAGCGGCAGCACCGCGACGCCATCGTGTTCTTCCGCATGGGCGATTTCTACGAGATGTTCTACGAGGACGCGCTGACCGCCGCCCGTGCGCTCGAGCTCACGTTGACGTCGCGCTCGAAGGACGCGAGCGGCGGTGCCATTCCGATGTGCGGGGTGCCGCATCACGCCGCCGACACCTACATCGCGCGCCTCGTCCGGAAAGGCTTCCGGGTTGCTATCTGCGAGCAGGTCGAGGATCCAAAGAAGGTCAAGGGGCTGGTCCGCCGTGAAGTCGTGCGCGTCGTGTCGCCGGGCACGCTCACCGACGCAGGCTACCTGGAGGCCCGCGAGCCGGCGCTCCTGGTTGCGATTGCTCCGGGGGTCGACGGGCACGGCCTTGGCGCAGCGCTGCTCGACCTGTCCACTGGCGAGTTCACGACCGCCGAATACCCCGGGACCAGCGGCCGGCAGGCGCTCGCCGACGAGCTGTCCATCCTGCGCCCGCGCGAGCTCCTGCTGCCGGATCATGCCGGCGGACCTGCCGCGCTGCTCGGCACGACCGACCTGCAGGCTCACGTCACGGCCGTCGAGGGCTGGGCGTTCGACCTCGAGCCGGCGCGGCGCACGCTGGTCGAGCAGCTGAAGACGCACAGCCTCGACGGGTTCGGCCTCGAGGGGCATCCGGCAGCCGTTCGCGCGGCCGGCGCCCTCGTGCACTACCTGCGGGACACCCAGAAGGCCGATCTCGCCCACGTCCGCGCGATCGGCTTCCGCACCGGCGCTGACTGCCTCCTGATCGATCCGACCACGATGCGCAACCTGGAGGTCGTCGAGTCCGCCGCAGGAACCCGCGCGGGATCGCTGCTGCACGAGATCGATCGCACGGTCACGCCGATGGGCGGACGGATGCTGCGCGCGTGGCTGCTGCGGCCGCTCCTGTCGCTCGAACGTATCCAGGACCGGCTGGACGCGGTCGAGGAGTTCGCGTTCCGCAGCACCGCGCGCGCGAAGCTCCGCGACACGTTCCGCACGGTGCACGACATGGAGCGGCTGGTCGGACGCGCCGCCCTCGGCACGGCGGGCCCGCGGGATCTCGTCGCGCTGCGGCAGTCGCTGTCGGCCGTACCCCGGGTGAAGATGCTGCTCGAGGACCTGCAGGCGCCGCTCGTTGCCAGCCTCGCCGCCGAGCTCGACGACCTGGCGGACCTCCGCGAGGCGCTGGAGCGCGCGCTTCCCGACGAGCCGCCGGCGTTCGCGCGCGATGGCGGCGCCATCCGGGACGGCGTGGACCCGGAGCTCGACGACCTCCGTCACACCAGCCGGTCCGGCAAGCAATGCATCGCCGGCATGGAGGATGCCGAGCGCGCGCGGACCGGGATCTCGTCCCTGAAAATCCGGTTCAACCGCGTGTTCGGCTATTACATCGAGATTTCGAAGTCGAACCTGTCGAACGTCCCCGCCGACTATCACCGCAAGCAGACGATTGCCGGCGGCGAGCGGTTCATCACCCCGGCGTTGAAGGAGTACGAGGAGAAGGTGCTCGGCGCCGACGAGAAGATCCTCGAGCGCGAGCTGGCGATCTTCGACGCCCTCCGGGCGCAGGTGGCGGCGGCCTCGCCGCGTGTCCAGGACACCTCCCGCGCGCTCGCGGCGCTCGACGTGCTGGGCGCGCTGGCGGACGCCGCTGCGGCGCTCAACTACACGAAGCCGATGATGCACGCCGGCGACGAGCTGACGGCGCTGGACGTGCGCCACCCGGTGGTGGAGCGCCACGTCACGGATGCGTTCGTCCCGAACGACGTCGCGCTCGACGCGTCCGGTCATCAGGTGCTGATCCTGACCGGCCCCAACATGGGCGGCAAGTCCACCTACCTCCGCCAGACCGCGCTGCTCTGCCTGATGGCGCAGGCCGGCTCGTTCGTCGCCGCCAGGTCGGCGAAGCTGCCGCTGGTCGACCGGCTGTTCGCGAGGGTTGGTGCGTCCGACAACCTGGCGCGCGGGCAGTCGACGTTCATGGTCGAGATGCAGGAGACGGCGAACATCCTGCACAGCGCGACCTCGCGGAGCCTGGTGATCCTCGATGAGATTGGCCGGGGCACCGCAACCTTCGACGGCCTGAGCCTCGCCTGGGCCGTGGCCGAGCACCTCGCGTCGCACAGCCGCGCACGGCCCAAGACGATCTTCGCCACCCATTACCACGAGCTCACGGACCTGGCCGACGCGCTGCCCTCCGTCGCCAATTTCCACGTCGTCGTGCGCGAATGGAACGACGACATCGTGTTCCTGCGCAAGGTCGTGCCCGGGCGCTCGGATTGCAGTTACGGCATCCAGGTCGCCCGGCTGGCCGGAATGCCGTCATCGGTCGTCGTGCGCGCGCGCGAGATCCTGAACGGGCTCGAGCACGATGAGCTGTCCCGCGGCGGACGGCCCTCGCTCAGCGGGACCGGCGAGCGGCGTCAGCAACTCGGGCTGTTCCAGGCTGCGGAGGTCGCCGAAGACCCTGTGCGCACCCGCCTGCGCGGGGTGGACATCGACAATCTCACGCCCCTCAGGGCGCTCGCGCTGCTCGCCGAGCTGAAACGCGAGACCGAATGAGGCTACGGGTCGGCCGCACGGGCGCGCCGGCGGCACCGGGCGCGCTGGCCTGCGGCGGCTGGGCGGCGCTGCTGTGCGCCTCGCTCGCGCTGGCCTGCACCGAGCGGCACGAACACGACATGATCGTTGTCGGCATGGCCAACGCCGTGACGAACCTGGATCCCCGGGTGGGGTCGGACGAGGCGTCGCAGAAGGCACACCAGCTTCTCTACAGCACGCTCATGCGGATCGACGAGAAGCTCAGGCCCGTACCGGACCTCGCGCTCGCGGTCGAGCAGCCGGATCCGATCACCTACGTCGCGCGGCTCCGGCACGGCGTGCAGTTCCACAACGGCCGGGAGCTCACCTCCGAGGATGTCGTCTACACGTTCGGCAGCTTCCTGGATCCCGCCTTCCGCGGCCGCTCCGGTGCCTACCGCATGCTCGGATCGGTGACCGCCGTCGATCGGTACACCGTGAAGTTCACGCTCAAGGAGCCGTTCGGCCCCTTCCCCGTGAACCTGGTGATGGGGATCGTCCAGGCGGGTTCGGGCCTGGCGAACGCGCGGCAGCCGATCGGTTCAGGTCCCTACCAGCTCGGTGAGTTCGTGCAGGACGATCGCCTCGTGCTCCGGCCGTTCGCCGGGCACTACCGGGGCGCGCCGGCGAACGCGGGACTCGTGCTCAAGGTGGTTCCGGACGACACGATGCGCGGTCTGGAGCTGCGCAAGGGCACCGTCGATCTGGTGGTGAACGATCTGGCGCCGGACATCGCATGGCAGCTGCGCGCAGAGGGCCGGTTGCAGGTCACCACCGCCCCGGGCACGGACTACGCCTACATCGGGCTCAATCAGCACGATGCCGTGCTGCGGAACCCGGACGTGCGGAAGGCGGTCGGGTTCGCCATCGATCGCCAGGCGATCGTGACATACCTGCGACGCGGATTCGCCCGCGTGGCGGTGGGGATCGTGCCGCCGATGTCGTGGGCGTTCGAGCCGAACGTCTTCGACTTCCGTCACGATCCCGGTGAAGCGCGCCGGCTGCTCGACCAGGCCGGCTTCCCCGATCCCGACGGCGACGGCCCACGGCCCCGGCTGCGGTTGTCGCTGAAGACCTCCACTTCGGAGGTCTACCGCGTGCAGGCCGCGGCCATCCAGCAGGATCTGGCGCGCGTCGGCATCGCCGTGGACGTGCGGTCGAGCGAGCTGCTGACGCTCCTCTCCGACGCGGCGCGCGGCAACTTCCAGATGTACACGCTGCAGTGGGTCGGCGTCACCGACCCCGACATGCTGCGGCGCGTGTATCACTCGAAGCAGGCGCCGCCGGCCGGTCTCAACCGGGTGTTCTACCGCAACGACGAGGTGGATCGGCTGATCGAGGCTGCCGCCGCCGTGGTGTCCGATCAGCAGCGGGCGCCGCTCTACGCGGATGCGCAGCGGCTGATTGCGCAGGACGTCCCGTACATCAGTCTCTGGCACAAGACGAACCTGGCCGTGGCGCAACCCGATCTGCGCGGCGTTCGGCTGTCACCGGTCGCCGACTTCACGTTCCTCAAGGACGTCACGCGCGTCGCGCCGCCCGCAGGCAGCACGGAATGAACCGCCGCGCCCGGCGCGGCGCCTGGTGCGGCCCTCTCGTCATGCTGGCACTGCTGGTGGCGCTTACCGGCGGCCCGGCGCTCGCCGCCACGCGCTACGATCCGCGGCTGCGGTTCCGGACGATCGTCACAGCCCGGTTCGACATCCACTTTCATCAGGGGATGGAAGAGGCCGCCCGCCGGCTCGCCCGGCTCTCGGAGGAGGTGGCGGCGTCGCTCGATGCGACCCTTGGCCGGCCGGCCGCGCGCGTGCAGGTCGTGCTCGTCAATCAGGACGACCTGCCCAACGGGTGGGCCACGCCCCTTCCGTACAACCTGATCGAGATCGGCGCGGCCGGGCCGCGCGGCGAGAGCGCGATCGGCAACTCGGACGACTGGCTCAGGCTGGTCTTCACCCACGAGTACGCCCACATCGTCCACCTCGAGCGGTCGGGCGGCTGGATTGGCGGGCTGCGTCGCGCGCTGGGCCGCAATCCGGTGCTGTTTCCCAACCTGACGCTGCCGCTCTGGAGCATCGAAGGGATTGCCACCTTCGAGGAGAGCGCGGAGACCGGCCGGGGGCGGGTCCCCGCGGGCGACTTCCGGCAGATCGTGAGCCGGGCCGCAGCGGCCGGGCAATTCGAGCCGCTGGATCGCGCCGGGGGTGGACTGGATGACTGGCCGGCCGGCGACGCTCCTTATGCATACGGCGCGCTGTTCCACCGCTACCTTGCCGACCGGTTCGGCCGGGAATCGCTGCGCAGGCTCACGGACGAAGCGGGCCGGCGGCTGCCCTACCTGGGCGCGCGCGCCTTCGGGACAGTGTTCGGCGCCTCGCTCGGCCGCCTGTGGTCCGACTTCGAGGCGGAGATGCGCGGCAAGGCGCCTGCGGCACCGCTGACCGCGACCCGCGTTACGGACCACGGCTTCACGGTGGCTGGCCCGCGCTTTGATGCCGATGGAGGGTTGTACTACTCGATTGTCAATCCGGACGGCTTTCCGGCATTGATGGCGCTCGAACCGGGCGTGTCCGGGCCG
The DNA here is from genome assembly GCA_963787175.1 of uncultured Acidobacteriota bacterium. Classification (GTDB taxonomy): domain Bacteria; phylum Acidobacteriota; class Vicinamibacteria; order Vicinamibacterales; family 2-12-FULL-66-21; genus CAVSUB01. Next base: position 336,152 of record CAWBCA010000020.1, on the reverse strand, counting down.
CGCCGGGTCACCACGCGCTATCTCGGAGAGCGTGTCGCGCCGGCCGGGGCGCTGGTCGTCTTCGACCAGGTGGACGTCCAGGCGAACGTCGGCCTGCAGCGCGACCTCTACGCGTTCGAGCCGGCGGTGAACAGGCAGACCCGGCTGACCCGCGGCATGCGGGCCGGCGACCCCGACGTGTCGCCCGACGGCCGGATGCTGGCGTTCACGATCCAGCGGGACGATCGCCGCGATCTGCTGATCGCTCCGTTGCGCCGCGATCCCGATCCATCCCTGGAGGCTTCCCTGACGCTCGTCTCTGCGCCGGGCACCGAGCTGGCATCCCCGCAGTGGTCTCCCGACGGACGATGGATTGCTGCAGAGCGCCGGGTGCCGGGCGGGCTGCCGGCGATCGTGCTGGTCGAGGCAGCAACCCGATCGATCACGGCCGTCGCCGCGTTCCCGTCGTCCCGTTGCGTGTCGCCGTCGTGGATGCCGGATGGGCGGCGGCTGCTCTTCGCGTCGGACCGTGGAGGCGATCCGTTCCGAATCTTTGCCGTAGAGATCAGCAGCGGTGCAATCGAGCGGCTCGAGGGGACCGGTCCGAGCGCGCAATCGCCCGATGTGTCGCCCGATGGCCGCACGATCGCCTACATCGGCTACACGCCGCGTGGCTACGATCTCTTCACGATGCCGCTCGCAACGGCCGAATGGTCGCCGGTCGAAGCGGAACCTGCGTCACCCGTCGCGATGCCAGATCAGGCCCCCGGGACAGCGGCCGACCCTTACAGGCCGTGGCGGACGATCGCGCCCCGCTTCTGGACGCCGACCGTGGACGTCGACAACGGCGAGACGGCTCTCGGCGCCGGGACCGCGGGCGGCGATGCCCTGGGCCGTCACGTCTACGGTGTGAATGTGCAGTGGGCCGCTTCCCGCGCTCGTCCGGACTGGGAGGTTTCCTACACGTACGACCGGTGGCGGCCGACGCTGTTCCTCACAGCTGAGGACGACACGGATCCCTTCCGGACAGGTGAAGTCCGGTCGACGGAAGTGAACGCGGGGGTGCTGCTGCCCTGGCGCCGGGTGAGGTGGGGGCAGGCGATCCTGGGTGCGTTTCACGCGTCAACCGACAGCCTCGACTGCCCCGCATGCGAGGCTGCGACGGATGGCCGGGTCGTGCGCCGCTCGCTCAGGACCGGCTACAACTACTCGTCCGCGAAGAGTTACGGCTACTCGGTCAGCCGCGAGGAAGGCTGGAGCCTGGCGGCCACCCAGGAGGCGATCGGTCGCGCCTTTGGCAGCGGCGGAAATGCGGGCGCAGTCGTCGCCGACGTGCGCGCGTACCGGCAGGCGCTGCTGCGGCATGGGGTAATCGCGGGTCGCGTCGCGTCGGCCCACTCGTGGGGCGACGAGAGCGTGAGGCGCCGCTTTTCACACGGCGGGGCCGGGGCCAAGCCGGGCGGGTTCTTCTTCGGATCCGACGCCATCGGCCTGTTGCGCGGCTATGACGACGACCTCCGCGGGTGGCATGCGGTCGTGGTCAACCTGGATTACCGGTTTCCGCTCGCTCGCATCCAGCGGGGTGCCGGAACGCTGCCCGTCTTTGTACGGTCGGTTCACGGGGCGGTGTTCGTCGATGGCGGCCACGCGTGGGACATGGGCTTCAGCGCCCGCGAGGCGCGCCTCGCGTTCGGCGTCGAGCTATCGGTCGACACGGTGCTGGGCCATTCCCTGCCGTTGACGGTGGGCTCCGGAGCAAGCTGGCGGCGAGACGGACTCGACGTCCAGCGCGGCGGCGCCATCTTTGCGCGCGTGGGGAGGGCGTTCTAGAGGTTCACCCCGTCGACCTTTGAACTAACATGTCTGCGGCATGAAACCCAAGTCGCGCTTTCTGCGGGTGCCGGTCGAGCCATTCACCGTGGAGCCGGGGCTCACCGTGGATGCCGCGCTCCAGCGCATGGAGCACGTGTCGTTTCAGGGCCGGAGCCTGGCGACGGCACGGCGCCTCTGGGAGAAGATGCTCGGCGGCCCGTGCACGATCTTCCTGGGGCTCGCCGGCGCGCTGAGCGCGGGCGGCATGCGGCTGCTGGTCGCCCACCTCATCTCGAAGCGCTACGTCGATGTCCTGGTGTCCACGGGCGCCAACCTGTACCACGATCTCCACGAGACGCGAGGGCGGCACCACTACATGGGCTCGGCACGCGAGGACGATGCCGAGCTGCAGGCGCATCGGATCGACCGCGTCTACGACACGTATGCGAGCGAGGAAGAGTTCGTGGAGAACGACGAGTGGATCGCCGACTTCGTGCTCACCCTCGAGCGTCGCCCGTACACCTCCCGCGAGCTGCTGTACCGGCTGGGCGAGCGCCTGTGGAACGAGACGGGTGGCGACGGCATCCTGACAGCCGCCTACCGCGCGTCGGTGCCGATCTTCTGCCCGGCCATCGCCGACTCCTCCATCGGCATGGGGCTCTCGCAGGCGCGCCACCGCGACCCGCAGGCCGGCCACGTAGACGTGATCGGCGACATCATCGAGTCAGCGAACGTGGTCATCCGCCGCCCGCACACGGCATCGATCGTCTGCGGCGGCGGCACGCCGAAGAACTTCATCAACCAGGCCAGCGTGCAGGCGGAGTTCTACGACGATCGGGTCGGCGGCCACCGCTACGCGCTGCAGATCGTCACCGACGTGCCCTACTACGGCGGGGCCTCCGGTTCGAGCCTGGACGAAGCCCGGAGCTGGGGCAAGCTGGCGGCCGACGCGGAGCAGGTGACCGTTCATGCCGACGCGACGATCGCGCTGCCGGTGATTGTCAGCGCGCTCGCGGGCAGCGCGGGACCGGTGCTCGCCGCCCGGCAGCCCCTCCCGTTCGACCTCTCCGCACGGGCGATGGTGGTCGACGGCCACGCGCTCCCGCAGGATCGCTTCGAGGCACGCCAATGACCTTCCCTTTCGAGTACGACCATGGCGTCCCGCTGGCGTTCGGCGGTAGGTTGCCTGTCACCCGTTCCTTCGCGGACGCCATGGTGGTCGTCCTGCCGGTGCCCCTGGACCGGACCACTTCGTACGTCGCCGGTACCCGGGACGGTCCGCGCGAGATCCTGCAGGCCTCGTCGCACATGGAATTGTGGGACGAGGAGCTCGGCGTCGACGTCCACCCGATCGGCATATTCACTCTTCCCGAGATGGAGCTGCCCTTCGGCGAGCTCCCGGCCGTGATGCAGGAGATCCAGCGGGTCGCGACGGCAATCTTCGCCCACGACAAGTTCCTGGTGACGCTGGGCGGCGAGCACTCGATCACGCCGCCCCTGGTGGCCGCCGCCGCGTTGAAGCACCGGGGACTCTCGGTGTTGCAGATCGATGCGCATGCCGATCTCCGCGACTGGTACATGGGCACGCCGCACAACCACGCGTGCGCCATCCGCCGGAGCCTGGAGCACGCGCCCGTCACGCAGGTCGGCATCCGCAGCATGTCCACCGAGGAAGCGGAGGCGCTGCCCTCGCTCCGCACCACCCTGTTCTACGACGTCAGCATGCGGAACGACCCCGAATGGGTCGATCGCATCGTCGACAGCCTGAGTGACACGGTCTACATCACGATCGACGTGGACGGGATGGACCCGTCGATCATGCCCGCAACCGGTACGCCTGAGCCGGGCGGACTGTCCTGGTACGAGCTGCTCGCCATCCTGCGCACGACGATGGCACGGCGGACGGTCGTCGGCTGCGATGTCGTGGAACTCAGCCCGATACCGGGGTTGATGGCGCCCAACTTTCTGTGCGCCAAGCTCGTCTACAAGGCTCTCGGATACCGCTTCGCCTCGACCGTCCGCCAGACCCCGTCCGAGCCCCTCCCCACGGGCTGACCGTACCTCTGCAGGTGCGGGCCAGCTGTATACGAGGTATACTCACATCGTGCCTTCGCTCGATCTTTTCACTCAGGCGCAGGCGTCGCTCGAGCGTGGTGATGGAGCAACGGCAGCCTCTTTCCTCGAGAAACTGCTGAAACGTCCGTCTCTGGCCAGGGCGGACCAGCTGCGGATCCGTTGCTCCCTGGCGGAGGCCTGGCTGCTGCAGGACGACGTGCGCCAGGCTGCCGAGGCGCTCGGCCGCTCCCCTGAGCCGCGCGAGCGACTGGACCCCACCCACCTGTCCCATCTCTGGCGCGTGCACGGGCGGCTGGCGGCCGCCCGCGGCGAGCCCTCCCGCGGGATTGCTTTTCTCACGAAGGCCCTGACCCAGGCCGAGCGGGCCCACGATTCCCGGGCCATCGGCCTGGCCCACTACGAGCTCGGGCTCTGCTATCGGCAGGTCGGCGACACCGCGACCGTGCGCGACCATCTCACGCAGGCTGCTGCCGCCCTCCACGCGGCGGGAGACACGCGGCACCTCGCCATGGTGCACTCGCTGTCGGGAGTGACGCTCGCCCAGTGCGGCCGGCTGGACGAAGCGATGACGGCCCTGCGGCGCGCGGAGCGGCTTGCGCTGACGTGCGACGCCGGCGACGTGGTGGCCACCGTGAGCGGCAACCAGGCCAACGTCGCATTGATGCAGCACCGCCATGATCAGGCGCTCGCGCTCGCGGAGCGCAGCGTCGCGCTCCAGGAGGATGCCGGCTCCCCGCACGGGTTGGGGGTGGCGCTCGCGTCGCTCGGGCAGATCTGCGTGCGCCTCGGGAACCTCACGCGGGCCGAAGAGGCGCTCAACCGCGCCCTCGACCTCAGGAGTCCTCTTCCATACATGCGGGAGACGACCGGCGGCGCGTCGGACACGCTGGCGCAGATTCATCTCATCCGGGGCGACTACGAGGGCGCCCGGCGCTGGCTGGACAAGGCGCGCGGGGCATACGGCGAGTACAGCGTCACGGGCGCGCGGTGGTATCAATGGTCCCTGCGGGTGCTGGGGGCGCGCCTGGCGCTGCGCAGGTCCGAGCACGATGCGGCGGTATCGCTGGCGTCGGGCGTCGCCGGCGCGGCGGATGCGCCAGCGTCCTACGCCCTCCAGGCGCAGCTCATCATCGTCGAGGCCCTGATGGCCTCGGGCAGCACCGACCGGGCGGAGCAGCATCTCCAGGAGGCGGCCGATCGCGTGCCGCCGGGCTCGATGGGCGGCAGCTGGGGGGAGCTCCTGCGGCTCCGCGGCCGGCTGCACGCGGCCGCCGGCCGCGCCAGCGAGGCGTACCACGACTTCGGCCAGAGCGTCAGCCTCTTCGAGCTGCTCGGCGAAAAATACCAAGCCGGGCTGAGTTACCTGGATCTCGGCCGGCTGTCTGCCGCCTCCGGGGCGCGGTCCCGCGCGGCCGGCTATCTCACGCGTGCAGCAACGATTTTCGAGTCACTCGGGGCGGCGCCAAGCCTCACGGATGCGCAGGTGGCGCTCGCGCGGTTGCCGGCGCCGGCGTCCCCCGAGCCTGCGCTCGACGCCCTGGACGGCGACGATGGCATCGTGAGGCGCATCGTGAATGCCGCGGTCCTGCCTGCCTTGCTGGCGCGTGAGGCTGCGGCGGTGCTGCACGAGGTGTGTCCGACGGCCGCCGTTGTCATCGGCGTCCGCCCGACGTTTGGTGAGCCCCGGGTGATTGCCAGGTCCGGCTGCGAGGCCGAGGAAGCGCGGCTGCTGGTGCGCGAGGCGGCAGGCCGGCGCGGGCGCGAAGAGACGGCGCTGGCACTGGAGCCGCTCGGCGTCGATGGAGATGGTGCGCGCTTCGCGATCGTCTCGGCCACGGTGGGCATGACCGAGGGCACCCTGCGGCGCATCCGGACGATCGGCGCGGTGCTTCGGCAGGGGTTCGATCTGTGCAGCGCCCGCGAGCGTCCGCCCGACACCGGCCGCGGGCTGGCGGAGGGGCACCTCGAGCCGCTGCTGCCCGGTTTCCTCTGCGCGAGCGCGGCGATGGAGCGCGTTGTCGATCACATCCAGCGGCTCCGCGGCAACGACCTGACCGTCCTGATCACCGGCGAGAGCGGCACCGGCAAGGATCTCGTGGCGCGGGCCATCCATGCGGGTTCGTCGCGGCAGGGCCACATGTTCCTGCCGTACAACTGCACGAGCGCCACGCGCGAGCTCGCCGACAGCCAGCTGTTCGGACACCGCCGCGGCAGCTTCACGGGCGCAGTGGCCGACCAGCCCGGCGTGCTGCGCACGGCCGTCGGCGGTACCCTCTTCCTCGACGAGATCGGCGACCTGCCGCTCGACGTGCAGCCGAAGCTCCTCCGCTTCCTCGAACACGGAGAGGTCCTCCCGGTCGGTGACACGCGGCCCCACAGGGTGGACGTCAGGGTCGTGGCGGCCACGAACGTCGACCTCGAGCAGCGGGTCGCGGACGGCAAGTTTCGCGAGGACCTGTTCTATCGCCTCTGCGTGATCCGCATCCACGTGCCGCCGCTCAGGGAGCGGCGCGAGGAAATTCCGCACCTGAGCACGTACTTCCTGCGCGACACGTGCGAGCGGATGGGCAGGCCCGGCATGCGCCTCAGCCCCGAGACCCTGGACGTGTTCGACGCGTACGGCTGGCCGGGGAACGTCCGCCAGCTTCGCAACGAGGTGCAGCGCGCGGTTGCGATGGCGCCCGGAGACGGCCCGATTACCCCCGATCAACTCTCGCCCTCTCTCGGCGTCGCACACGCAGGCGGATCGCTGGAGAGGAGCCGCCCGATGCGGACCTCGCTGGCGGCCGCGGTCCAGAAACTCGAACGCGACATGATCGAGAGCGCTCTCGAGCGCGCCGCAGGGAACATCTCGGAGACGGCCCGCATCCTCGGTCTCACCAGGCGCGGCCTCTACCTGAAAATCGAGCGGCTCGGGGTCTCTACCTCCTTTTTGTAGCCTGCAGGATCTGATACCTCCTATACAATTTTCGCCACCTGTGGATACTCCCTATGCACGTCCGGGAACAGCCAGCGGAATGTGACGTTTTGTTAAGTCCATACTGTTCAGTTGTTTGACGAATTCTGATGGCGGGCTGTGCCACATGAGTTCACGGGCGCGCACCTTGATACGAGGGACTCCTGGGAACGAACCCGGAGGCTTACAAAATGGAACAGCGACTTCGCCTCGTACAAGGTGTGCAGCCATACAGCCGGAAGCGCGGTGCCGAGCGTCATCGCCTCGCCGTGCCCGGGCAGATAGTCTGGAAGGACGCCAAGGGGACCACGCGGCTGGCGGCGGTCGTCACGCGCGACGTGAGCGATCAGGGAGTGGCGGTCGAGTGCCTCGGGGGGATTCCGATCCCGCTGTTCAGGCTCGTGTACTTCCAGCTGGATCGCGACGCGCGCCTGCGCCCAGACCTGCCGCTGCCGCTGCGGAAATCAGGAGTGCTCGCGGCAATCTTCCGTGTGGGTCCATACAGCCAGGCAACCGGCGCCCCTACGGAGTACGCGCTGCGGCTGCTCGTGGAGCCGGACTCCGCCAGAGCGGGCAACCCGCAGGCGGTGCGGGATTCACGCACCCGGTCGGCTTGACGGAGGGCGCGCGGCTCGGGTTCGCCCCGCGCCGGATGGTTGCTCAGGACTTGCGCGCGGCTTCGAGCTCGCGTCGCGCGTCCGCGAGGTAGAGCGACTGCGGAAACTCCTGGACGATCCGGTCGAAGGTGCGCGCCGCTTCCTCCTTGCGCCCGGCGCGCGCGTAGGCGCGTCCGAGCTGCATCAGCACGCTGTCCGCAGGCAGCTGGGATGTCGTGTCGCGGCTCAGTTCGGTGTAGATGGCGATGGCGTTGTCGAACTTTCCCTGGGCGATCTGCGCATCGGCCAGCCCGAGGTGGGCCGTGCGCCCGTAGATACTGCCGCCCGCCTTGCCGACCACCTCCTGGAACCGCTGCTCCGCCTCCGCGTACTGCCCGAGCGAAGCCAGGATGCCGGCCAGATGGAATCTCGCGACCACGCCGGGGGTCGAGTCCGGGTATCGTTCAGCGGCCTCCCGGAACTTCGGCAGCGCCGCCTGCAGCTTCTCCTGCTCGGTGGTGAACGTCCCCGGCTGCGGGAGCGGCGCCGGACTTCCCGGGGCTGGTGCGGCAATCGGCACGACAGGCGCCTCGTAGACCGCGATGGCCGATGCGAGCGCCTCGTTGGCGCGTGAATCGCGGGCCTGGCGCCACCACATGTAGCCGCCGAACGCCGCGAGCGCGACGACGACGGCCGCCAGCGCGAGGCCGATGCCCCGCTTGCGCGTGTCGAGCACCTCGCGGGCGTGCGACACCGTTCGCGCGAGCTCGTTCTCCTTCAGCTTGTGCCGTTCGATGCTCTTCATGATCCTCGCGACGGAGCCCGGCTCGGCGCCCGCCCTGGTCGGAATGGTGCGCCCGGCAGGTCTCGAACCTGCGACCCCCGGTTTAGGAAACCGATGCTCTATCCGCTGAGCTACGGGCGCGCGTCAATGTTTATGCGGTCTTTCCTGCTTCGCGAGGAGTACTGCCAACAGGGACTGCCAGCCGTCCGGGCGAAATTGCCCTCCGTTGAACCCCTGGACAGCCACCAGCAGGCGCGGCGCAATCCCGCCCACGGTGTAGCGATCAGCGAGATGGCTCGAAGGGCTGTGCACGGCAGTTCCGCGCAGGCCTGACGTCGCCCGTCCCCACGTAGAGCATCGTAGCAAAACGAGGGAAGGAGATGATAGGGGCGGCCGCAGTGCCGTCATTCCAGGAATGGTTCCCAGCGGCTCCCGTGCTTCGGTGCAACGAGTTCCCGGCGTGGCACTGCAAGCGTCTCGATAACGGTGATGAACGGGTACGAATGGATTGAGTGTACCGCAGCCTGAAACGCCGAGGTGGGCAACACTCGGCCCACCGGTTCTCTTCAGGTACTCGAGTATCGCGAGCACCGATTCTCCTTCGAGCCGTGCGCGCCCGCCGAGTGCCACGAGCTCGATGAGGAACGCGACACCGGCGACGCCGCCGCCGACCTGCTTCACCAGGTCCACCGTTGCCCGCGCCGTGCCGCCGGTGGCCAGCAGGTCGTCGACGACGAGCACGCGCTGGCCCGCGGCGATGGCGTCGTCGTGCATCTCCAGGCTGTCGGTCCCGTACTCGAGATCATAGGTCGCGCGGATCTTCGTCCCCGGCAACTTCCCGACCTTGCGGACGGGGACGAACCCGCAGCCCAGCCGATCCGCGACGGCGGCGCCGAGAATGAAGCCCCGGCTCTCCACGCCGACGACCAGGTCGATGCCGGTGTTGCGGTAGGGCGCCGAAAGCGCATCGATTGCCAGCCTGAATCCCTCGGCGTCGCGCAGCAGGGTGGTGACGTCGTAGAAGAGGATGCCCGGCTTCGGAAAGTCCGGGATGTGTCGGATCTTCGCTTTGAGTGCGTCCATCGGGCCTCGGTGCTCGGAAGTGCCGGGCGGGCGGCCCGACGCGCGTGCGTCAGCTCCGTATGGCAAACCCGGTGGGCCTGCCGGACGGCGCCATGTGTTCGACGAGGACATCTTCGATCCGCGCGCCGGCCGGGCCCCGGCGCAGTTTCGCCTCCGCCCGGGCGAGCGCCTCCGCGTCTCCTTCGAAGAGGATCTCGACTCGTCCGTCCCGGAGGTTCCTCACCCAGCCGTGCAGCCCCTCGACGGCTGCCTGCGCTTCGGTGAACGCGCGGAAACCCACACCCTGGACGCGGCCGCTGATGACGTAGCGTCGCGCGATCTGCATGGAACTCGGGATTATGAATCGGGCGGCACGCGTCCGGCAAGATGCTAGAGTGCCCCGATGCCACGAATAAGCGCGAGCAGCCACGGCGAGTCGCGCCTTCGGATGCTGCGGATCGTGCGGCGCGGGGATCGCCACGACCCCAAGGATTTGACGGTGTCGTGCCGTTTCGAGGGGGACTTCGGCACGTCCTTCACCGAAGGCCGCTCCGATGGCCTCGTTCCTGGCGAGGCCCTGAAGAACATCGTGCACGCCACGGCGCGCACCGACGGGCATGGCGAGATCGAACCGTTTGCGCTGGCGCTCTGCGAGCGCCTCCTGGCGTCCTTCCCGAGGATTGCGAAGGTCCGGGTGGAGGTCGCCGAGCAGCCGTGGAGCAGGCTCGACGTCGGCGGCAAGGCGCAGGGACATGCCTTCGAAGCGGGCGGCACGGAGCGCCGGACCACCGCCGTGACGAGCAACGGCCGGCAGATCGCCGTCGTCTCGGGCATCGATCAGCTGACGCTCCTGCGCTCGGCCGGGCTGCGCGCGCCCGCCGCGCGGGAGGATTCCAGCGGGCGCCAGGACGGCGTGCAGCGGCTGTTCGCCGGCACGCTCGGCGCACGATGGACCTACAGCAGCGCGGAGGTGACGTTCGGCCCCTACCGTCAGGGGGTCCGGGCGGTGATCGTCGAAACCTTTGCCGCGCACGCGCGAGTGTCGGTGGAGCATACGCTGCACGCCATCGGGGAGGTCGCGCTCGCGTCCCATCCGGAGATTGTCGAGATCACGCTGTCGATGCAGGAGCGCCCCTACAGGCCGGCCGATCTGTTCAGCGCCGGCGTGGAGAACCCCGACGACCTCTTTCTGGTGGTCGACGAGCCGCTCGGCATCGTGGAAGTGACGCTCGAGCGCGGCTGAGCCGGGAGAGAAGTAGGTAGAGCCCGCCACAGAAACGAACCTTAACCGCATCAAACTGCAGCCGTACATCCGATCCAGTCCCGGCATGACTCATGCTACGGTGACCAACCCAGGAGGGGCACAACGATGCTGTTTACGATTGCGGTGATTCTGCTGGTTCTCTGGCTGCTGGGTTTGGTGAGCGGATACACCATGGGCAACTTCATCTATGTCCTGCTGGTGATCGCGCTCGTGCTGTTCGTCGTCGGCCTTGTGAGCGGACGAAGAACCGTCTGACGCCGCGGCCCGCGAGCGCGTGCCTCCCGCGCGGGAGGCGCGTGCTCAACAGGTCCGCGTCACGCTTCTTTTTCTTCTTCTTCCGGTTCGGCGGGTAGCGGCTCGTCGTCTCCCCAGGGGCTCGGCTGCGGTCCGGGGATGATGCCGGCAATGTCGGGATCTTCTCCGTCGGCTGACCGGTCGGTGGGAGTTTTCCGGCTCTTGGCTTCTTCCCGTCGCCGTGTTTTTTCCTGCTGGCGTTCCTGCTTGGCACGCTCCCGTGCCCTTTTCTGTTGCGTGACCTTAGTCCGATTCGCCATAGGCAGGTTCCCTTTCAGCTCTCCGCTGGGGGCTTTGAAGAGCGCGCGTTTGCGTCCCTATTTCACGACGACATTGCTGTGGAACTGAGAGTCTGTGCGGGCACAGACTGTCTGGTGAGCATACCATGCGGCTCCCACCGCAGAGCTTCGCGGATCGTTCCCGTGGATCACGAGGATCACTCCGTCGGGCCGCTCCCGAGCCGTGCGATGATCCCCTTTCGACGTTGCGAAGGAGGCTGCTGATGACTGGCGTGAACGGGCTGCACCATATCACCGCCATCGCGGGACCGGCACAGGAGAACCTCGACTTCTATGCCGGCATCCTGGGAATGCGGCTGGTCAAGAAGAGCGTCAACCAGGATGATCCCGGGTACTTACCATCTGTTCTACGCGGATGCGGTGGGCCACCCGGGCACCGACCTCACCTTCTTTCCATGGGCGCACATGGCGCCGCCCCGGCAGGGTCACGGGATGAGCACCGAGGTGTCACTCGCCGTGCCGCCCGGCAGCCTGGCTTTCTGGGGAGCCCGCCTCGATGGCTACGGCGTGGCCCTCGGGCCTCCGGAATCGAGGTTCGGCGAGCGTGCGCTGCCCTTCGGGGATCCGCACGGTTTGAGGGTCGCGCTGGTGGAGAGCGAGTCTGCCATGCAGCGGGCGTTCGAGCCGTGGGACGGCAGTCCGGTGCCGGTTGCACAGCAGATCCGCGGCCTGGAAGGGGCGCGCATCGTCGAGCGGGACCTGGCTCCCACCACGCGTTTTCTTACGAGCGTCCTGGGATTCTCGCTGCTGCGCGCCGAGAACGGCTGGCATCGCTATGGTGTCCGCGACGCTACATCCGGCTGTTATGTCGATCTCCAGGAAGCGCCGGATCGCATCCGCGGCGGCTGGGGGGTGGGCAGCGTTCACCACCTGGCCTGGCGGGTGGAAGATGAGGCCCACCAGGATGCGGTCCGTGCCCGTGTCGAGGCGGCCGGGCGCCGCCCGACGCCGACGATCGATCGCTTCTGGTTCAAGTCGGTGTATTTCCAGGAACCGGGGGGCGTGCTGTTCGAGCTCGCCACCGAAGGGCCCGGCTTCGCTGTCGACGAGGACCCCGCCCACCTCGGCGAGGCGTTGGTGCTCCCACCATGGCTCGAACCGAAGCGTGAGGACATCACGTCGGCCCTGCCGTCCCTCAGCCTCGCGGCGCCGGCTGTGAAGCCCACCCTCGCGGACTGAACGGACCAGGCGTCGAGCGCGCGCCCGGAAACCCTGCCTCAGGAGTGACACCTTCGCATGGCACGTCCAGCCCGCGTTGGAATCATCGGCACCGGCGCCGTCGGCGCCAGCGTTGCCATCTCAACGCTGCATTCGGGCGTCGCACAGGAAGTGCTGCTGCACGACATCCGTGAGGCGGTCGCCGAAGGCGAAGCCATGGATCTGGCCGACGGCTCGCCCTTCTATCCCACCGCCATCGTCCACAGCGTCACGCTCGCCGACGTGACGGCGGCGGACGCTCTCGTGATTGCTGCGGGCCGCAACGGGGGGCCGGACGAGTCGCGTCTCGACCTGCTTCGCGACAACGTCGCGCTCGTGCGCGATCTCGGCGCCCGGCTGCAGCACTACGAGGGGATCGCGATTGTCGTCTCCAACCCGGTGGACGTGTTGACATACGAGCTCGCGCGGTCGTCCGGTCTTCCTGTGGAGCGCGTGATCGGGACGGGAACGATGCTGGACACCGCGCGCCTGCGGCAGTCCGTGGGGGCGAGGCTTGCCATCGATCCACAGTCGGTGCACGCACAGGTCGTCGGCGAGCATGGCGACTCGGAAGTGGTGCTCTGGTCGAGCGCGGCAGCCGCCGGGGTGCCGCTCCGCCAGTGGCAGGACTGGTCCGTCGATCTCGAGCGCGACCTGGCCGAAGGCGTGCGCACCGCTGCCTACGAAATCATCCGGCGCAAGGGCGTGACGAACCACGCGATCGGGCTCGCGTCAGCAGCACTGTTGCGCGCCGTGCTTCGCGGTGAAGACCGGGTGCTCACTGTCTCCCGCGTGCAGGACGGCGCGGCGGGCCTGCGCGATGTGGCACTGTCGCTGCCGACCGTCGTGGGGGCCGGCGGCGCCATGCGTGTGATCACGCCGGCCATGACGCCCGGCGAACAGGCGGGCCTCGAGCGCTCGGCGGGAGTGCTCAGGAGCGCCATCGCGACCGTTGCGCGTCAGACCGGGGCCGCACCGGGACCGGACCCAGCTACGACAGCCGTCTGACCCCGGTCCGGTCAGGGCCGATTCGTCAGGAAGACGCGAACGTTGCGGGGGGTGACGTAGAACCGCTCTCCAGCCGTGGGCGTCAGCTCGAGATACCGCTCCCGGCTCAACTCCACCTGAATCGCTCGCCCCTCGAGATCGGCCAGCTCGATCCGCGTCACGCTGCCCGCCTGTGCCACCGTGTTGACGACAGCCCAGAGCCCGCCCGAAAGCTCCGTTCGGCTCAGGTCGAGCTTGTACGGGCGCGTGTAGCCGGCCGCCGGCTGCGGCGTGGGATCGGTGTGGTCCGGGTAGTCGATCGCAATCGGGCCGAGCAGCGCCTTCCCCGATTCCACGCGGCCGTGGAAGATGTTCACGTGACCGAGGAAGTTCATCACGAAGGGTGTTGCCGGACGCTCGAACACGTCCTCGGGACTCCCCTGCTGCTCGATGCGCCCGTGGTCCATGATGACGACGCGTCCGGCGAGCTCGAGCGCCTCCTCCTGATCGTGCGTGACGAAGAGGCTGGTGAGGTGAATCTCCTCGTGCAGCCGCCGCAGCCAGCGCCGCAGCTCCTGGCGGACCTTCGCGTCGAGCGCGCCGAACGGCTCGTCGAGCAGCAGCACCCGCGGCTCCACGGCCAGCGCCCGGGCCAGCGCGACGCGCTGCCGCTGGCCGCCCGAGAGCTGGGATGGGTACCTCGTGCCCAGGTAATCGAGCTGCACGAGCTGGAGCAGGTCGTTGACCTTGCGCGCAATCTCCGTGTCGGAGGGCCGGCGGCTGCGCGGCCTGACCCGCAGCCCGAACGCCACGTTCTCGAACACCGTCATGTGGCGGAACAGCGCGTAGTGCTGGAAGACGAACCCCACGGCGCGGTCGCGCGCATTCGTCTCCGTGGCGTCTTCCCCTTCGAGCAGCACCGTACCGGAGTCGGCCGTCTCGAGCCCCGCGATGATGCGCAGCAGCGTCGTCTTGCCCGACCCGGACGGCCCGAGCAGCGCCACCAGCTCGCCCGAGTTGACGGAGAAGCTGACGTCCTGGACAGAGGTGAACGTGCCGTAGGTCTTGGTTACGTGGCGGACGTCGATCGCCATTCTTCGAACTCCTCGCGCGCGGATTCCACCACGCTGTGGACGACGCGCCGTTCGACAACCGTCTTCAGCACCAGGGTCACGAGCGCCAGCGACGCCAGCAGCGACGATACGGCAAACGCCGCCTGGAACGCGTACTCGTTGTAGAGAATCTCGACGTGCAGCGGCAGGGTGTTGGTCAGCCCGCGGATCTTTCCCGACACCACCGAAACGGCGCCGAACTCCCCCATCGCCCTGGCGTTGCAGAGGATCACGCCGTAGAGCAGCCCCCACTTGATGTTCGGCAGCGTGACACGGAAGAAGATCTGCAGCCCGCTCGCACCGAGCACGCGCGCCGCCTCTTCCTCTTCCGTCCCGTTCGCCTCCATCACCGGAATGATCTCGCGGGCGACGAATGGAAACGACACGAAGATCGTCGCGAGCACGATCCCGGGCACCGCGAAGACCACCCGCACGCCATGTTCCGCCGCCCACGGGCCGAGGAGCCCCTGCCGGCCGAACAGCAGGACGAACACCATACCCGAGATGACCGGCGACACCGCGAACGGCAGGTCGATCAGCGTCGTCAGCAGGTTCTTGCCGGGGAAGTCGAACTTCGCGATCGCCCATCCCGCCGCCACCCCGAACAGCAGGTTGGCCGGCACGGCAATCGCCGCGGCGAGCAGTGTCAGCTTCAGCGCCGCGACCGCATCGGGGTGCACGACCGCCGACACGTAGGCGCGCCAGCCCTGCGAGAAGGCCTCCGTGAAAACGACAGCGAGCGGCAGCACGAGAAACAGCGCCAGGAACAGCAGGACGATGGTGGTCAGCAGCAGGCGGAGCCAGGCAGGCTCCGTCAGGTGCCTGGCGCGCGTCACCCCCCGACGGATCCGGAGCTGGGCAGGACCGGCCATAACCGTCAGCTCGCCAGGTGCCGGCCGCTCCACTGCTGGAGCGCGTTGATCGACAGCAGCAGCACGAACGACATCGTGAGCATCACGAGCGCGATCGCCGTCGCACCCGCATAGTCGAACTGCTCGAGCTTGGTGATGATCAGGAGGGGCGAGATCTCGGTCTCCATGGGCATGTTGCCGGAGATGAAGACCACGGAGCCGTACTCACCCACCGCGCGGGCGAACGCCAGCGCAAAACCTGTCAGCCACGCCGGGAACAGGTACGGCAGGATCACGCGTGTGATGACGCGCACCCGGCTGGCCCCGAGGCTGGTCGCCGCCTCCTCGATTTCGAGGTCCAGATCCTCGATGACGGGCTGGAGCGTGCGCACGACGAACGGCAGCCCGATGAAGATCAGCGCGATCGTCACGCCGAGCGGCGTGTACGCGACCTCGATGCCGTACGCCTCGAGCGGCTTGCCGAGCAGGCCGTTCGGCGCGTAAATCGCCGTGAGGGTGATGCCGGCTACCGCCGTCGGGAGGGCGAACGGCAGGTCGATCAGGGCGTCGACGAGCCGCCGGCCGGGGAAGTCGTAGCGCACCAGGACCCAGGCGGCCAGGAACCCGAACACGGCGTTGACGAGCGCCGCAACGAGCGACGCGCCGACGCTCAACCGGTACGACGCGACCACGCGCGGGTCGGCGATCGTGTCCCAAATCGCGGCCCACGAAGAGGTCGCCGTCTTGAGCGGCAGCGTCGCCAGCGGCAACAGGACGATGAGGGTCAGGTAGAACAGCGTGAACCCCATCGTCAGCCTGAAGCCAGGCAGCACACGTCTCCGTGCCAGGCGCTTGGCCACGTTCGCTACCGCCGCCTTCCGGGCTTGTAGATCTGATCGAACGATCCACCGTCGGCGAAGTGCGCCTTCTGGGCCGCCTGCCACCCGCCGAAGGCCTCGTCTATCGTGAAGAGCTTGACGTTGGCGAACTGCCCCAGGTGCTTTGCCGCAACCTTCGGATCGCGCGGACGGTAATGATGGCGGGCGGCAATCTCCTGCCCTTCGGGGGAGTACAGGTACTGCACGTAGGCCTCCGCCGCAGCCCTGGTCCCCTTCCTGTCAACCGTCTTGTCGACGACCGCAACAGGCGGCTCGGCGAGGATGCTGAGCGACGGGGTGACGATCTCGACCTTGTCCTTCGCTTCCTGGAGGGCGAGGTAGGCTTCGTTCTCCCACGCGAGCAGCACGTCGCCGATGCCCCGGTGGACGAACGTGGTGGTGGCGCCGCGTGCGCCCGAGTCGA
The DNA here is from genome assembly GCA_963787175.1 of uncultured Acidobacteriota bacterium. Lineage (GTDB taxonomy): Bacteria > Acidobacteriota > Vicinamibacteria > Vicinamibacterales > 2-12-FULL-66-21 > CAVSUB01. The sequence goes on along the minus strand of CAWBCA010000020.1, from coordinate 319,581 downwards.
GCACCGGAACGTTCCGGTACAACTGCGCCACGAACTCGCGCGCCTTCTGGTCGGTGCCCCCTGGCTGCCGCTTTGCGTACTCCCACGCCGCCAGGTAGTTCCAGCGCGCTCCGCCGGACGTTTTGGGGTTGGGCGTGATCACCGCGGTGCCCGGCTTCACGAGATCACTCCAGTCCTTGATGCCCTTGGGGTTGCCCTTCCGGACGAGGAACACGATCGTCGACGTGTAGGGGGCGCTGTTCTGCGGCAGCCGCTTCTGCCAGCCGGCGTTGATCAAGCCGGACTGCTGTATGGCGTCCACGTCGTACGCCAGGGCGAGCGTGACGACGTCGGCGTCGAGTCCGTCGATCACGGCGCGCGCCTGCCCGCCGGAACCGCCGTGCGACTGCTGGATGGTGACGGTCTGCTTCGACTTCGCCTGCCAGTGCTTGACGAACGCGGCATTGAAATCAGTGTACAGCTCGCGCGTGGGGTCGTACGACGCGTTGAGCAGCGTCTGTGCGGATGCCGGCAGGGCAAGCGACAGCGCGATGGTGGCGGTCGCCGCGATGCGTGTGAGGTTGTTCATTCGGATGACCAGCGTTAGAAGTTGACCTGCGCGCGGAACGCGAGCGCGTTCTCGGCGCGACGGGCCGAGACAGCATTGCGGTCGAACTCGGTCCGCTCGAAATTGACGACGTATTTGAGGTGTGGATTGAGGTACCAGTTGACGCCGACCGTCCATGCCTTCGCCTCCCGGCTCGCACCCGCCGAAGCAAGCCCGAGGGCGATCGCCTCCTGGTCCAGGGACAGCGTGTGGTACCGGGCGCCGACCTGTAACGCACCGAGGTGTCCAGCGCCGAAATCGAAGTTGTGCTGCGGCCGTACCCCGCGTTCCGTGGCGACGTCGCCGCCCGTGAGCACCAGCAGCCCGGCCACCTGCCAGCCGGTATGGGTCGCCTCCCGACGGATTGAGCCTCTGCGTACAGGGACGCGTGTGTGGACGTACTCGGCGAGCGCCGACGCGCGCTTGAAGTAGTACCGAGGCCTGCGGCGAGTAGCGGGTCAGGCGGCCGTCAGCGGTGGCGCCGGCGTAGGTGATGAAGTTCTGCAGCAGCGCCGGCGTGCGGATCGTGGCAAGCAATCCAGACTGATTGCCGGTGGTACCGGCCATTGCGACGGTCAGCCCGCTCAGGGCACGGGTGGGTGTCGCGCCGAACGGCTTGACGGCGACGCGCCCCGCCAGGTCCTTGCCGTCGCTGGTGTCGAAATCCGCGCTCGCGCCATCCGGTACGCCGTTCAGGACGCCGACCGCGTAGCTGACGATACCGCCGGCCAGATCGCCCAGCACCTGGACGCCCACGTCCCGGTTCGGCACGAGCGCACTGGGCAGCGCCCGCTCGAAGAACGGCAGGTTGGACACGGCGATGAGTCGTTCGAGACCGAACGGGGTCTTCGCCTTGCCCAGGCGGATGACGAAGGCCGGCGAGAACCGCGTGTCCAGGTAGGCGTCCTGCACCACCACCGTGCCGCCGGCGAAGTCCGGGCTTACCAGGAACTCGAAGTGTTCCGTGAGCCTCCCCCGCAAGTACGGGCGGATCCGCCTGAGCACAAACGTGTTCACGACCGCGTCGTTGTCATCGTCCAGCGCGAAGCGCCCATCCGCGTGCAGGAGCAGGCCGACCTGCAACCGGTAGTCGCCCGTATCGGACTGGATCACGAAGCCATCGTTCCACCCCGCGGTGATGGCCGGCCGCAGGGGCTGTTCGGCCTGCTCGGCCGGGACAGCCGTTACTCCGGTCTGAAGCGCCGCTGACAGCGTCGGGAAGAATTGCGGGAGGGTGGCGACGATGTCAGAGACCGCGGGGGGGATCGAGGGCGCAGCAGTTTCGACAGGGCCGGACGAGCGCGAGGGTTGTGACCACGCGAGCCCGGGCGTGAGCGCCAGGATCGCGCCGGACACCAGGAGGTGCCAGTGGTGCCGCAGGGCCGGAGGCTGGGGGCGGGGGCTCCCGGGATGGGCACGGCTTTCCATGAACAGGCTTTCTCCTCGAGCGGTGCATGCTCGAACGGTCGGCGACAATCGTCAGAAGGCGAAGGGGGAAGCGCCGAGGCGAGCAGGAGGACAAGGCGGCTGGAAGAACACTGTTGGTGGACCCCTCACCTCGACGCCGTCGGCACGATACACCTGCACCGACAGATCGGCCGGGAGGCGCAGCGACAACGGCAGCGGTGAGCACCCATCAACGGGCTATCTGGTACCAGCCCGCGCCAGCCACTGTCAAGAAAACGCGGCCGGCACACCGGGCGAACAAACGGCAGAACGCACGGCGCGCCGCGCCTGAGGGGATGGCTCAGGATCCCGTGACAGCCGCCCGGTGACGGTCGATGTGGGCGGTCAGCGCGGCGGTCACCTGGTTGGGGTCTGCAGGCCGTCGATCGCCGCAAACGACGGCCGGGCGCGATAGTATTCCACCAGCGGCTCGGCGAACGCGGCATAGTTCCGCAGCCGGCGGCGAACGGTTGCCGGTTCATCGTCGTGGCGGCGAGCGAGACGGCCGCCGCAGTACGGACAGGATCCTCCTGGCGCGTCGCTCTCGTCGGAGACCGACTGCGTGATGCCGCAGGACCCGCACACGCGGCGGCTGCCGAGCCGCCTGATGATCGCTTCCTCGGCGACCGAGATCAGCGCCACGACGAGCGGCTCGCCGGCCAGGATCACGTCGAGCGCTGCGCGCCTGTGCCTGGGTTCGCGGAAATCCGTCGAGCAGGAATCCGCGCGCCGTATCCGGCTGCGCGAGCCTGGAGCGGACCAGGTCCGTCATCAGCCCGTCCCCGACCAGGCCGCCGGCGGCCAGGGTATGCCGCGACCTGGCGCCCGAGCGGCGAGCCGGCCTTGACCGCCGCCCGGAGGATGTCCCCCGTCGAGATGTGCGGGATGCCGTAGCGCTCTGCGAGGCGACCGGCCTGCGTGCCCTTCCCGGACCCGGGCGGACCGATGAAAATGATGTTGACGCGCGCGTCTCCGGCGGCGCGCTGACGGGGTGGCGTGGTCATGGATGAGGGATGCCGGTCAGTCCCCCGGCTGAGAAGGATACCCCGCTTTGCCATCGCGCTGAAAGCACCCGCACCGGCCACAGCTCACCCGCGTGAGCTTCGCCAGTCGAAGCCGGGCCTCGCACGCGACGCTGCACGAATGTCACCGCTTGACCACGGCAGAATGGCACGGCGCAGCCAACCCCGGAGCTAAATGCTGCCTGAGGCTCGTGCCTACGCCCGGGTTCGCGCGCCATTCAGGCCGGCGCTTCAGCCGGCACGCCGGACGGTATCGGCGGCCTCGATCCGCCGCGAGCTGCGGAAGAACAGCAGCACCAGCAGCATGATCGCGAACGACATCATCGCCGAGCTGAGCCAGAACCCGGTCCAGTTGCGGACGACGGCGTCGTCGGCCCGGTGGTCGTGAAGTAGTCGAGCGCGGTCCCCGACAGCAGCGAGCCGACCAGCATGCCGACCCCGTAGGTCACGAACGTGATGAAGCCCTGCGCGGTGCTGCGCAGGTGCGGCGGCGCCTCCTGGTCGGTGTAGAGCTGCCCGGTCACGAAGAAGAAGTCGTAGCAGATGCCGTGCAGCAGGATGGCGACGTAGAACATCCACACCCCGGCGCCGGGATTGCCGTAGCCGAGCAGCACGTAGCGCACGGCCCACGCGAGCAGGCCGGCCAGCAGGATGGCCGCGCACGGACATGCAGGCGGAACACCACGCGGCATCAGGCAGCATCAGCCCGACCTCCGACACCTGCCCGAGCGTCATCTTCCCCGCCGCGTTCACCACGCCGATGTCGTTCAGGTAGGCGTTGGTGAACGAGTAGTAGAACGTCAACGGGATGCAGGCCAGGATCGAGGCGATCGACGAACACCAGGTAGGAGCGGTCCTTCATCATCGCCAGCGCGTCGAGGCCGAGCACCTGGCGCGCCGTGACCTTCTGGCCGCGGCCGGCGGCGGCGTGTGCGGCAGCGCGACCAGGCTGTAGACCGCCATCACCACGCAGGCCGCCGGCGACGAGCAGGAACTGTGTGGCGGCCGCCTCGATGCGCAGGAAGCCGACGACCGGTTGATGGCGATCCACCCGAGCGTGCCCATCACGCGGATCGGCGGGAAATCGCGCCCCGGGTCGGCGACCTGCTGCATCGTGATCGAGTTGGTCAGCGCGATGGTCGGGAAATAGCACAGGCAGAAGGCCAGCACCAGCCCGTAGACCGCCGGGAAGCTGTCCACCTGGGTGACCAGGAACATCAGCACCGCGCCGAGCAGGTAGAGCGTGGCCATCACCCGCTCGGTCGCGAAGAACCGGTCGGCGACCAGCCCGACGAAGAACGGCGAGACCAGCGACGCGACCGAGGCGGTCGCGAACACCGCGCCGGCCGCCGTCGCGGAGAAGTGCAGCGTGGTGGTGAGATAGGTCGTGATGGTGACGTACCAGGCACCCCAGATGACGTACTGCAGGAACATCATCACGCCGAGACGGGTCTTGAGGAATGTGATTCATGGGAATGGCCGCCAACCGGATGCGACTATACGCATCCAGGGGCGTTCCGCGCAACGGCGTGGCGGTAGACTGGACGCCGACAAGGAGAGAGCCGTGCGCAACTACGTTCAAGGCGAATGGCGGAATCGGCTGCGACCGAGAGCCTCGCGGTGCTCAACCCGGCGACCGGCGAAGAGCTCGGCCGCACGCCTCTCTCGCCCGCCGCCGAAGTCGACGCGGCTGCCCGGCGGCCCAGCGGGCCTTCCCCGGCTGGCGCCGCGTGCCCGTCACCGAACGCATCCAGTACCTGTTCAAGCTGAAGCAGCTGCTCGAGGAGCAGCTTCGAGGACCTGGCCCGCACCATCACGATGGAGTGCGGCAAGACGCTCGGCGAGTCGCGCGGCGAGATGCGCCGGGCGATCGAGAACGTCGAGGTCGCCTGCGGCACGCCCATCCTCATCCAGGGCTACAACTCCGAGGACATCGCCGTCGGGCATCGACGAGATGATGGTCCGCCAGCCGCTCGGCGTCTGCGCGATCATCGCGCCGTTCAATTTCCCCGGCATGATCCCGTTCTGGTTCCTGCCGTACGCGATTGCCTGCGGCAACACCGTGCTCGTCAAGCCGTCCGAGCGCGTGCCGATGACGATGCAGAAGGTGTTCGAGCTGCTGGACAGGCTCGAGCTGCCGCCGGGCGTCGTCAACCTCGTGAACGGCGGGCGGGAAGCGGTCGACGCCATCCTCGATCACCCGACCATCCGCGCGGTCGAGCTTCGTCGGATCGAGCACCGTGGCGCGGCACGTCTACTCGCGCGGCGCGGCCGGCAAGCGCGTCCAGTGCCAGGGGGGCGCCAAGAACCCGGTGGTGATCCTGCCGGACGCCGACCTGGCGTCGCCTCCGAGATCGTCGCCGACAGCGCGTTCGGCTGCGCCGGCCAGCGCTGCCTCGCCTCGTCGGTCGCGATTGCCGTCGGCGAGGCCGCCGCGCCGTTCACCGACGCGATGCGCGACCGCGCCACCGGCCGGCGTGACCGGCTACGGCCTCGACGACGGCGTGCAGATGGGGCCGGTGATCACGCCGGAGAGCCGCAGCCGGATCGAGGGGCTCATCGAGCAGGCCGTCAAGGACGGCGCGCGGCCCGGTCGTCGATGGCGCGGTGCCCGGACATCCCCAACTACGGCCCGCGGCAACTTCGTGCGCCCGACCGTGCTCGAGGGCCTGCCGCTTGCGAGCGACATCACGCGCACGGAGATCTTCGGCCCGGTGCTGTCGATCCACGCGGTGGACGACATCGACGAGGCGATGCCGTTCGTCAACTCCGGGGCGTACGGCAACCAGGCGTGCCTGTTCACGACCAGCGGCGCCGAGCGCGCGGAAGTTCCGCTACGAGGCGGAGGTCGGCAACGTCGGCATCAACGTCGGGCGTCGCCGCGCCGATGGCTTTCTTCCCGTTCAGCGGCGCCCGCGAGAGCTTCTTCGGCGACCTGCACGGCCAGGGGCGCGACGCGATCGAGTTCTTCACGCAGGAGAAGGTCGTCGTCGAGCGGTGGCCGAAGGACTGGTCGCGCCGGTTCTGAGGCCGTCGTTCACGACGTGGCGCCGCGGCGCTGTCGGTTCATGGGTTCATGCGGTCATGGGTGCCGGTTCGGTTGACCACCGTGCACCCTGAGCCCTCGATGACCGGCGCCGGCCTACTTGGCCGGAGCCTGCCCAGCTTTCGCGCTCGGGTTGTCGTCCGCCTTGAGGTCGCCGAGCGGCGTACTGGATGCCGGCCAGCATGTGCTCGAGCATCGGCTTGATGGCGTAGACCTTCTCGTTGTGGCCGTGGGCCTCGTAGAAGACCCGGCCCTGCCCCTCGCGGCGGATGTAGCTGAGCGCGTAGTCGTGATCGGTCCGTGCCGTGGCGGCCGGTTCCTTGGCCTTGTCCTCGTCGCTCATCTTCGAGTAGTCGACGCTGGTCAGGACGTGCACGTTCTGCGCGCGAGAACGAGTCCTGCACGAAGGTGTAGGTCTCGTCGTTGATCTCGAAGCCCTGGCCCTTGAACATCGCGGTCAGCGGGCTCTTGGGATCGTCGATCTTGACGGTGATGAGCTGCGGGTTGTTCCAGTGGAACTTGAAGTAGCCGCCGATCATCTTGTTGAACTCGGGCCAGAGCGGCTGCGTTCACCTCCGGCGCCGCCCGCGCCGCCGCCGCGGCCGGCGCCGGGTGCCGCCTGGGGCAGCGCGGCGGCGAAGCGCGGCGCGAAGTCCGCCTGCGCCACCTTGCCGGTCTTGCTCGGGTCGATGCTTGTCGAACAGCTGTCGGCCAGCGCGCTGAACTCGTCCTTGCTCAGCTTCTGGTCGGCGTTCGTGTCGCCGGCCGCGACCAGCTGCGCGGCCAGGGCGTCCTGCGGGCTGCGGCCGGGCCGCGTCGGCCGCCGGCGACGGCGTCGGCCCGCGGCGTTCGCCGGATTGCCGTGGTACGAGTCGGTCGCCGCATGGATGCCGGCGAGCCCCTTGCCGCTGCGCACGAAGTCCAGCAGCGCCTTGCGGCGCGCGGCGGTCGCCGCGGGATCAGTCGGATCGTCCAGGAACGTGCCGGTCGTGCTCGCGAGGAAGATGCCGTCGTACTGCTGCAGGTTCTCGGCGTTGATGTCAGCCGGATCGTAGGTGATGGTCGTCGCTCCAGGCCTTGGTCTTGTTCCCCGAGCGCCTCGACCATCTTCGCGGCGAGCGGGATCGACGAGTGCACGAAGCCCTGCGCCTTGCCGAGCACGAGGACCTTGCGCGGGCTCGCCGGCGTTGGCCGGCGCCTTGTCCGGCGGACCGCGGCAGCATCGCCGCGAGGTCTTCCGGCTTCGGCGTCTGCTCCTGCGCGCCGCCGCCGCCGCTTCCCGGCGGAGCATGGGAAGCACCCTGTTCAGGCCGGTGGTCGAGCTGATCCTGTGTCAGGGCGCCCGTGCCGCCGTTCCACGAGGTGTGAACCATGTGTCGAACGTCGCTCTTGAGCTCCGGCCGGGAGACCGAGCCGTCCTTGTTGGCATCCGCCGCGGTGAACATCGCCGGGCCCGACCCGCCGCGCCCGCCGCCGCGTCCCGCCTGGCGCCGCGCCGGCGCCCTGCCCCGTGGTGCCTGCCCCTGAGGCGGCGGCGCCTGCTGCGCCCCGACCCCGCCGCCGGCGAGCACCGCCGCCGCGCACGCCGCAGCTGCCAGCCGGCTGCTCCAACCTGTTCGTGCCATCCAACCTCCTTTTGGCGCCGGCCGACGGCGCCGACGCGCCTACAATACGCCATCGGTAATGGGCGCGTTTCGGCCGGCCGACTTCCGCTGTTCGGACAGGCTGGGGCCCGCTGATCAGGGCTGATCGGCCTGCTTGGCCTTTTCCATGTCGGTGAGGAAGGCGTCCGCTTCGGCGATCGACTTCTGAAGGTCCGCGACCAGCGCGTCGACTTCATCCGTGACCCCGCTGAGCTCTTTCGTCAGAGCCCCGAGCGCCCGGGCGTTGAGGTTGTGCTTGAGGAACAGGACGCGGTCCCTCAGGGGCTTGAGCACCGGTTCGATGCGCTGCTGCGCGTTGTTCATCGACGCGATCAGGGTGTCGGTGCGCTCGCGGGTCTCGCGCAGCTGACGCTCGCTCTCGGCCCGCATCTGTCGGTCCGAGTACTTGCCCAGCTCGTCCTGCCATTCCCTGAACAGGTCGCGGGACACGTCGCGGACCGCATCGACGCGATCCTTCACGTTCCTGGCGCGGTCCTCGTTCCGCTTCAGCTCGTCGTTCAGCTTGTTGTACTTCTCTTCGAGCGAGCCGCCGTCGAACGCGACGATCTCGCGGAAACGCTCGAGGGTGGTCTTGAACTCTTTCTGGGCGTCGTCCTGCGACTCGCGCGCTTCTTTTACCCGCTTGACGAGCAGGTCCCGCTTCTCCCACCCGAACTTCTTCATGGTCCGGTAGGTACAGCGAGCTGCACCCGGCACATGCGACCAGCGCAATCGTGAGGACAGCGAGCGCGCGCATCGCAGTCGGGCCGCGGGGCGGCATGTCGCCAGTATAGCGTCGCGGGTCGCGGTCGCTGGTGTCCTGCAGCCGCCAGTCGTAGCAGAAGTTGCGGAATCTGCCAGTTTCCGATTTCACATCGGGCCGACCTGTCAACGGCCCGCTGGCGGCGCTAGGCTGCCGCCCCGCGCGGGCGCGCGAGGGTCCAGCCGGCGGCGGCGAACACCGCCAGGTTCGCCGCCACCACCGGAGACGCGCCGATGAACAGGCCGTAGCCCACCCACATCAGCGCGCCCGACCATCTGCACCGCCTTGAGCACGTGACTCCGCGTGCAGAAATACGATCCGACGAACACCGCCGTCGCAGCCCAGCCGAGATACTCAATCATGATCGGCCCCTCTGCGCTGACTGCCCGCCCGGTCATGCGACTGCCTGCTGCGCGGTGGCGCCATCCTCCGCGGACGATTGCTGAAAAGGCGACCCGGACGCGTGATGCAGGCGGCCCTGGGCGGCGCTGATCGAGTCGAGGTCGCCGGTTTCCGGGTAGGTCTCGCGCAGGTGATGCGATCGGTCCGGGCCTTTTCCCACTCGTGCAGCGACAGGCCGTTCGCCTCGAACAGCGACCGGATCTCCCCGGTGGTCCAGCGCAGCACGCGCTCGAGCACGGGCGCCATGATCGAGAACGCGTTGTCGCTGAGCACCGTGCTCTTGGCGATCCGCGCCAGCTGCCGGTTCTCCGAGACGGCGATCGTGAACCCGTCGCGGTTGTTGACGTGCAGCATGACGTGGACGTCCGAGCTGCCGTCGCCCACGTAGATCGTGCGGTCGGGCGCGATGCCCATCGCGCGCTTTCGAGCTCCTCGACCACGGCGACCTTGCCGTAGCCGGCGGGCACGCGCAGCACCGAGCGCACCTCTCCCGTCGTCCGGCGTCGTACTCGAGCTCGGTGCCGAAGATGCGATCGGGGGCACGATGCCGTCGAGCGCCGACTGGATCACTTCCTGCGGCGCCGCCGAGATGACGAAGAACGAGAAGCGATGACCGTCGATGCCGCGCTCGAGCAGTTCGACGAGCGCCGGGATGTGGCTGCGCAGCCGGACCCGCCGGCCGGTCTCCTCGAGGTGCTCGCGCCGGACGCCGCGGAACTCGGGATCGTGACGAATCAGGTAGGCCAGCTCGCCGCCCTGCTGCACCAGATTGCTGCGCGCCAGGCCCTGGACCTTTTCGTGAAAATCCGAGGCGCCAATCAACTCGCTCAGCACGACGCCCGAGTCGTTGAAGCTGAGCGTCTGGTCGAAGTCCGACGCGATCAGGAAGTGGGACGTCGGATGTGCTGGTCATGATGGTCAGCCTGACCTCCTCTCGCCGGGCGCCATAATGTTATATCGAGCAACATGCTAACAGCATAGCAGCACCACGACTGTGCGACTCGAGCGAAAGTGGACAAACTGGTCATAATACCGCCAAAAATGTAATGGCTTGCGCTGGCAACAATGTTGTTACATCCATGGTCAAGTTGATATATCATTTATGCCCATGCCAATGCACGGGGCCATACCGAAGCACCGTCAGGTCTACGCCGCTGTCCGGCGCGACATCCAGTCGGGGCGCTGGCTCGAAGGCCGGCGCCCGGCTGCCCAGCGAGGCGGAGCTGGGCGCAGCCGTTCGGCGCCTCGCGGATCACCGTCGGCCGGGCGATGCGCGACCTCCAGGTCGGCCGGCCTGGTCGAACGCCGCGCCGGCTCCGGCACCTTCGTCCAGGCCGCCGCGCTGTGGCCAAGGGGCTGTCGTTCGGCCTGCTGATTCCCGACCTCGGCGACACCGAGATCTTCGAGCCGATCTGCCAGGGCATGATGGGGTCGCCGCTCGCGCGCCAGCACGCGCTGGTCTGGGGCAGCGCCGAGCGGCGCCGGCTCGCAAGAGGATCGCGCCTGGCAGCTGTGCCGGCAGTACATCGAGCGCCGCGTCTCCGGGGTGTTCTTCGCGCCGCTCGAGCAGGCGCCGCACCAGGACGATGTCAACCTGCGGATCGTCGACGCGCTCGACGCGGCACGCATCCCGGTCGTGCTGCTCGACCGGCCGGCGCTGCCCTACCCGACGCCGCGGCCACCACGATCTCGTCGGCATCGACAATCGCCGCGCCGGCTATGTGATCACCGAGCATGTCCTGCGGCTGGGCAGCCGCCGCGTCGCGCTTCGTCGGCATGCCGCAGGCGGCCGCCACGGTCGACGCGCGCGAGGCCGGATACCGCGAAGCGCTGCATGCAGCCAGGGCGGCACGCGATCGACCGCGCGCTGACCGCCGCGGCATCGACCCTTCACATGCCGCCTGCGGTGCACGCCTTCATCGCACGCCGCCACGCCCGACGCGATCGTCTGCGCGCAACGACCGCACCGCGGCGCGGCTGATGCCGACGCTGCTGCGGCTCGGCTACCGCGATCCCCGGCGACCTCCGCCTCGTCGGCATCGACGACGTCGACTACGCCGGGTCTGCTGCCGGTGCCGCTGACGACGCTGCGGCAGCCGACGCAGCAGATCGGAGACGTGGCGCTTGGCGCGATGCTGGAGCGCGTCGCCCGCCCGACCTTCCGGCCCGCGACGTGCTGCTGCACTGCGAGCTGATCGTGCGCGAGTCGTGCGGCGGCTCGGTGAGGCCGGGCAGTCACGGCTTCAGGCTCCGGGCCCGAGGCGACTTCGGGCTGGTGCTGGCGCGGGCCTTCATGGCCCGCGAAGTCCTGGCGTTGAAGCTTCCGAGATGGCACTGTGCACCGAAGGCCTGTAGCCAACTTCTCTGGGTCCACGCAGCCATGTCATCAGCGGCGGGGACCAGGAGCCCGCTGCGGCGCGAGGCCTTCAGGCCCCTGCGAAGCTCCTTGAGCAACCTTCGAGCCCAGGCCGCTGGCCGTGTGGTGCCTGCCCACAGACCCAAAGTCCCAAAGCCCGGTAAACTCTGTCCCATGTCCGAAGCCGCGTTGCACGTGAGCGGCCTCAGAAGGCCTACAAGGATGTCGTCGCGGTCGACGGCATCGACGCTCGACGTCCGTCCGCGGCGAGTGCTTCGGTCTGCTCGGGCCGAACGGCGCCGGGAAGACCACGACGATCGAGATTTGCGAGGGGCTGACCGCGCCGGACGCCGGCGACGTCGAGGTGCTCGGCCTGCGCTGGGCGTCCAGTGCGCAGCGCGCTCCGGCAGCGGCTCGGGCATCCAGCTGCAGGAGACGCAGCTCTCGGACAAGCTGACGGTGATCGAGACGCTCACGCTGTTCCGCAGCTTCTTCACCAGCAGGGGCCGGATCCGCCCGACACGATCGCGCTGGTCAACCTCGAGGAGAAGCGCGACGCCCGCGTCGGCGACCCTGTCGGGCGGGCAGAAGCAGCGGCTCGCGCTGGCCTGCGCGCTCGTCGGCGATCCCGATCTGCTGTTCCTCGACGAACCCACGACCGGTCTCGATCCCCAGGCGCGCCGGCAGCTCTGGGACCTGATCGAGGAGTTCAAGCAGGCCGGCCGCACCATTCTGCTGACGACGCACTACATGGAAGAGGCGGAGCAGCTCTGCGATCGCGTCGCGATCATGGACCACGGCATCGTCATCGCGCGCGGCACGCCGCGCGAGCTGATCGCGTCGATCGGCGTCGAGCACGTCGTCGAGTTCTCGACCGGCGGGACCCGAGTGCGGACGCTGGACGGCCCTCGCGTGCTGCCCGGAGTGCGCGATGTCCAGCAGGTCGGATGGCGGCGTGCGCGTGCAGGCGGCGAGCTGCACCGCGCCGTGCCCGCGCTGCTCGCCGAGATCGCCCGGCAGGGCCTGCCGCTGACCGAGCTGCGCACGCGCTCCGCCACCCTCGAGGACGTGTTCGTGGCGCTGACCGGACGGCACCTGCGCGATGAGTGACCGCTCGCCGCCCGGATCATCCCGGCCGCGCCGGTCACTCCGGCGCACCATCCCGCTGGTGCAGCTCACGCTCGTCCGCGTCCGCGAGTTCGCGCGCGAGCCCGAAGCGGTCTTCTGGGCGATCTTCTTCCCGATCCTGCTCACGACCGGGCTCGGCATCGCGTTTCGCAGCCAGCCGCAGGATGATCCTGAACGTCGCGACCACCGCACCCACCCTGGCCGACGCGCTCCGCAGGCAGCCTGGCCTGGCGGTCGAGGTCCTGTCAGGGCAGGCGGCGCGAGCAGGCCCTGCGGGTGGGGAAGGTGGCGCTGCTCGCGCAGCCGGCGCCCGGCGGCGGCGGTGCTGTATCGTACGACGACACCAACCCGGAGGGGCGCGCCGCGCGCATGCTCGCCGACGGCGCCATGCAGCGGGCGGCCGGTCGACCGGATCCGGTCGGCGCGCGGGACGCGCTCGGTCCGCGAGCCCGGCTCCCGCTACGTCGACTTCCTGGTGCCCGGGCTCGTCGGGCTCGGCATCATGAGCAACGCCGTCTGGGGCATCGGCTTCTCGATCGTGGACGCGCGGCGCCGCAAGCTGACGAAGCGGCTGATCGCGACCCCGATGTCGCGCACCCACTACCTGATGTCGTATCCTGGTCTGGCGGATGATGATCCTGCGGTGTCGAGGTCGGGCTGCCGATCGGGTTCGGTGCGCTGGCGTTCGGCGTGCCGGTCCGCGGCTCGGCTGATCGACCTGGCGATCGTGTGCGTGATGTCGGTCGCTGTCGTTCAGCGCGCTCGGCCTGCTGATCGCCAGCCGCGCCCGCACCATCGAGGCGGTGTCGGGCCTGATGAACCTGATGCAGGTCCCGATGTGGATCCTCTCGGGCGTGTTCTTCTCGGCGCAGCGGTTTCCCGACGCCGTGCAGCCGATCATCAAGGCGCTGCCGTTGACCGCGGTGATCGACGCGCTGCGCGCGCACATGCTGCAGGGCGCCAGCCTCGTCCAGCTCGCGCCCCAGCTCGCCACCGGCGTTGCTCGGTATGGCTGGTCGATCTGCTTCACGCTGGCGCTGAAGCTGTTCCGCTGGCGCTAAGGAGCTCTGATCTACTCTGACTCTGGCCGCGCCGCTTCGTCGTCCAGGTTCTGCGTCAGGTCCTCGGCGGTGATGTTGTCGACGACGCCCTTGGCGGGCACGTCGACCTTGGCGAGCCAGAGCAGCGCCGTTCAGCATGATCCGGCGCTGGTTGGCGTCGCCCCAGTTGGCGTGCGTGTGTCCGCCCGTGAAGCCGAGGCCGCGCCCGCCATCCGGCCGCTCGAGACCCACATCATCGTCTCGGCCCGTGCCGCTGGCCGCGACGATGTGATCGTAGGGACCCTTGGGGCTGACGTAGGGGCCTTTGCGCACCTCGTCGCTCGGCGTGGCGACCAGGATCGGCGTCACCCGCTTCTGCGGCCGCCGGATCGGTGGCCCACCGCATGTTGAAGTACCACTCGTCGTGGGTCGCGAACGGACCGACGCCGCGCGTAATCGGATGGTCCGGCAGCTTGTCGAACGGCGGCTTCCACATCGGGTTGACGGAGTAATTGATCTCGTAGTACCCGCCGATCCAGCGCTGCATGGCTTCCCCGGGCGGGCCGGCCAGCACGTCGACGCCGTAATGCGCGAAGCCCAGGCCGACGCCTCTTGGCCGCCAGCGCGTCGAGACCTTCATGCGGTCGCCCTGGATGGCGGGGTGGCCGCGCGCGCCGTCCGCGTAGATCAGCACGGCGTCGGCGTTGTCGAGGGCAGCGTTGTCGTCAACCGGCGCGCCGTCCACCATCTTGGAGGGCCAGCCACCGTCGTAGACCTGGACGGTGACGCCGGGAATGCCGGCAAGCGCCTTCTGCATCAGCAGGCAGCCGGCACGGAACTCGTGCATGCCGGGCGGGTGGCTTGGCTTTCCGGCGATGAGGACGATCCGCTTGTCGGCGCCGCGCACCGGCAGGGACGTGACAAGAGCCGCCGCCAGGAGGACGAGCCGGGCCAGGCGCCGGAGGATGCGGGATGAAGTCTGCATGATGGGATCCTATTCATCCGGGAGCGGAAGTCGATGCCTTTTTGAGTGCAGGAACGTCCGGCGTTATGGGCCCAGACGCCAGAGCACAACAGCGCCGTCTTCGCCGCAGCTGGCCAGGTGCCGGCCATCCGGGCTGAACTGAAGGCCCACGACATCGTCCGCGTGGCCCGCCAGCGACTGCAGGAGTGCGCCATCGTCAACACGCCAGAGCCGGACCGTCTCGGTCCTTCCGCCAGCGAATCGAGCCCCCGCCACGTTCTGCACCAGCTCTCCGAGGGTTCCCTTGTCCCGGCTGCCGCTCGCGAGGTAGCGCGCGTCGGGGCTGAACGCAACCGCATGGACGTGGCGCGAGTCCTGGCTCAGCGCGTGGCGCGGCGCGCCCGCGACCACATCCCACACGATCACGCGCGAGTCGTCTCCGCCGCTGGCGAGCCACTGTCCGTCCGGGCTGAAGGCGACCGAAACGACCGCCTGCGAATGGCCGCTGAGCGCCCGCACCGGAGCATCCATGTCCAGTCGCCACAGCCTGACGCTCCGGTCGTAGCTCCCGCTGGCCAGCCACCGTCCACCCGGGCTGAACGCCAGGGACCAGACCGTCAGGCCGTGGCCGGTGAGGGTCCTGAGACGCGCGCCATCGCTCGCGCGCCACAGGTTGATGGTCCGGTCCTCGCCTGCCGTCGCAATCGACTGGCCGTCGGGGCTGATCGCGACGGCCCACACTGTCGCCGTGTGCCCCGCGAGAGCTTGAACCATCGTCCCGTCGCTGAGGCGCCATTGCCGGACCTGCGTGTCGTAGCTGCCGGTCGCGAGCCACGCTCCGTCCGGGCTGAACGCCACCGCGGTGACGCCGGCTGGGTGCGTCAGCGTCCGCTCGTCTGCGCCGTCAGCAACCCGCCGGATCCTGACGGTACCGTCGACGCTCGCGCTCGCCAGCAGCGTGCCGTCGGGGCTGAACGCGACATCCCGCACCGGACCGGCGTGACTGAACGTCCGCTCCATGCGCGCGTTCAGAACGGATGCGAGCGAGGAATCAGGCGGGGTGCGGCTGCAGGACGAGGCGGTGAGTGCCGTCGCCAGGACCGCGAGGCCGGCCAGGAACGACCGCAGCACGGGGCGTCAGCCGGCGCGCGACGCGGTCGCGCGGGCGCGATGGAACTTCTCCAGCTCCTCGTTCGCGCGCACGATTACGGCCAGGCTCTCCTCGACGGCCTGGAGGCGAGGGCCGGGAATCGCGAAGTAGCCGTCGTTCTCGCCGGCGCCGGTGTACACGCGGTTCCCGACGCACCCGAAGCTGGCCACCGTGCGCTCCGAGTTGATGGCCTCCGGCAGCACCGCGCACGTGGGGCGCGCTATCGTCGCACCGCTGCCGGCCACCCCGGCGGCCTGCGACGCTTCCGCGAGCAGCATCAGCTGACGAGGGTTGCCGCGCACCAGCACCACGTCCGGGGGTACGGGCGCGAGCGGCAGCGGAGCGTACACCGCCACCTGCAGCGGCGTGCGCCGGATCGGAATCCGGCGAACCTGGTCCATCTTCAGGTACGACAGCTGCACCATCGTGTGGACGAGGTTCATCAACTCCTGGTGCTCCGATGGGGACATCGCCACGTTGTGGGTGTGCGCCCCGATCGGGCATCCCTTGTGATCGTCTGCGACGGTGTAGAACACCTCCCCTGCCGCCGCACGGCGCCAGTACCCGCAGCCGGCGGGCTCGACGGCGCCTGCATGCGGCACGCCTGCCGGAGCCTCGTCCACGAACGAGATCGCGATGGGAGGGGATGAGAGCCCGAGCAGTTCTGCCAGGGGCCCTGATCCGGCAGCGTCACTCATCACTGGACGAGACTATACCGCAGCCGCGGCCATGCGGGTAAGATGTCGATTCATGAGATTCGCGACGTGCAACGAGATGTTCGAGGGGTGGGCGTTCGATCGCGTGTGCCGGTTCGTGGGCAGCGTCGGTTACGAGGGGCTCGAGGTGGCGCCGTTCACGCTCGGGGCGTCGATCACGGATGTGTCCCTTCCCCGCCGGGCGGAGTTGAAGCAGCAGGCCGCCGATGCGGGCGTGGAGATTCTCGGGCTGCACTGGCTGCTGGCCCGGACCGAAGGGCTGCATCTCACCTCGCCGGACCCCGCGGTGCGACGCCGCACCGGCTCGTACCTCGTGGCGCTCGCCGAAGCCTGCCGCGATCTCGGCGGAGAGCTGATGGTCTTCGGATCCCCCAAGCAGCGCTCGCTGCTGCCGGGCGTGACCAGGGATCAGGCGCTGGAATGGGCGGCGGAGATCTTCCGGTCGGCGATGCCGTCGATCTCGGACCTCGGCGTGAGGCTGTGCATGGAGCCGCTCTCGCCGGCTGAAACGGATGTTGTCAACACCTGCGACGAGGCCCTGCAGCTCGCGCAGATGGTCGGGCATCCCGGCTTCGTGCTGCACCTCGACGTCAAGGCGATGTGCAGCGAGCCGACCCCGCCCACCGAGCTGATCCGGCGCCACGGCCGCGATGCAGGTCACTTTCACGCCAACGACGTCAACCTCCGGGGCCCGGGGTTCGGCGACATCGACTTCGTGCCAATCTTTGCAGCGCTGGAGGCGGCGGGGTACGACCGGTGGGTCTCGGTCGAAGTGTTCGACTACACACCCGATCCGGAGACGATTGCGATTCGCAGCATCGACTACATGAAGGCCTGCCGCAGCCGCCTGACGTCAGCCCGACCGGCGATCGACGCCGCCGGTTGATTCAGCCCTCGCCCGGCGTGTGGCTGCGGGGCGCTCAGTCTTCCGGGAGCGGCTTGCCCTTCGTTTCCGGCGCCCAGATCAGCGCGACCATCCCGACGACGTAGACCGTCGACATCATCACGGCGGCGCGCCGGAAGGACATCTGGGTGGCGAGATAGCCGAGAAGAATCGGGGCGGGCGCCGCGAGATACCGCACGGTGTTGTAGCAGAACCCCACGCCGGTGCCGCGCAGGCGGGTCGGAAAGAGCTCGGGAAAGTAGATCGAGTAGCCCGCGAACACCGCGAGCTGCGCGAAGCCCATCATCGGCAGCATCCAGTACGCGTCGTTCGCGGACTCGAGCGAGGTGAAGACGAACATCGTCACGCCCATGCTGAGCAGGAGCGCGCCGAGGAACGCCAGCCGGCGGCTGATGAACGCCGCGACGAGGGTGAACGTGACCATGCCGAAGAACGCGCCGACGTCCTGGAGCGCCGTTCCCAGCGCGCGCACCCGGTCCACGACGGTCTGCGACGCCCCCTGGAGCGCTGTCGAGATCAGCTCCGGCGAGAAGAACCCGATGCCCCAGAGCCCGATCATGCCGGACACGCCGAGCAGCAGCCCGATGATGGTGTTATGACGCCAGCGCGGATCGCGAAACAGCTCGAACGGGGAGCCGATGGTCTTCGTGCTGCGTTCCGGCCGGCCTCCGCCTCGGCCTTCGCGCGCAGCCAGGATTCCGGCTCCTTCAGCACGAACACGATCGGCACGATCAGCAGCGCAGGCACGATGCCGACGAAGAACAGGACGCGCCAGCCGCTGTACGATCCCGAGATAGTTCTCCGCGCCGGGAGGGATGACGAGGCTGACCAGCGAGCCGATGATGTTGCCGAGCGCCGACAGCGCCTGCAGCGATCCGAGCGCCATCGCGCGAAACTGCCCGGGCACGCTCTCGGCCACCAGCGTTGTCGCCGCGCCGAACATCCCGCCGACGCCGAGGCCGACCAGGAACCGGTAGAGGGTGAAGTCGACCCACGACTGCGCCAGGCCGGACAGCCCGGTGAACCCCGAGTAGATCAGCAGCGTGACGACCATCGTCCTCACGCGGCCGAGCCGGTCGCTCATCATTCCGAAGATGATCCCGCCGGTCGCCCAGCCGAGAATCATCGAGGTGGTGGCGTAGCCGCTGAAGGTCTTGATGTGCTCGGCGGCCTGCGGGTCCTGGCCGATCAGCTCGCGCAGCGCCGGCTCCCGGGCGAGGATGAAGAGCCGCTGGTCCATGCAGTCGAACAGCCAGCCGCAGGACGCGATCACGACCACCAGCCAGTGGTAGCGCGTCACGCCGTCGAACACGCCGCCGCGGACCTCGCCGATTGCTGCCTGTGGATGCACTCGGACCCTCTGCCTGACAGGTGCGCGGGCGCGCGCATCGGATTCAATATCGGTATTGCCTGCTGCGCCTCTGCGCAGGGGAACCGCTTCAGACCCCCACGGTGCGCTTACGCGGTGACCAGCGCGCGCAGGTTCCGGCCGCAGATGGTGCTCGCCTCGAGCCGGTCACCGTTCGGCCCCCGCCAGTGCGTCTCGAGGCTGATGGCACCGGAGTACCCGTCACGAACGAGCGCCTCGATCTGCCCCTTCCAATCGACCATCATCTCGCCGAGCGGTCCCCATGTCGGGCTGTGCCCGGTGACGACGCAGTCCTTGGCGTGGACGTGGATGATGCGTTCGGGCGGGAGCAGCGCGTAGCCCTCCGGATACGGGGTCTCGCCGAGGATCGAGGCGTTCGCCGGGTCCCAGATGACGCCGAGCGCCGGGTGGTCGACCGCCTGCGAGCATGCGGGCGGCCTCGGCGGCGGTGCCGACGTTGCACGCATGCTCGTTCTCGAGGCCGATCATCACGCCCCGCGCCTGCGCCTGTTCCGCCGAGATCGCCGAGCGCGGAGGCGACCCTGTCGAACACCTGGCCTGGTGCGACCGTCCGCCAGTACGAGAACACGCGGATGATCGGCGCGCCGGTCATCTCCGCAACCTCGAACGCGCGCCGCGTCAGGCGCGGCTGATCGTCGGCGGTGTATGCGGAACCGAAGACGTCCTGCTGGAATCGCGAGTCGATGGCCGGACCGTCCGGCAGGACGCACTTGAGCAGCGGCGACGCGATGCTCAGGACCCGCATGCCGTGGTCCTCGACGGCCCGCCGCACGCGTGCGAGCTCGTCATCCGCCAGGTCGATGACGTTGCGGCCGAACAGCACGCGCAGCTCCGCGCCCGTCATGCCGACATCCCGCATCGCTCGCAGGGCGGCATCCAGATCGTCGGTCGAGAATTCGTCGGTGATGGCGGCCGTCGCGAAGTGCTGCATCGGTCAGGCGGCCTTCACCCCTGCCGCCTGCAGGTATCCGCCGACGGTGCGCGCAAAATGCGGGAAGGCCACCTCGGGCTCTTCGATTTCGGGATGCCACTTCTTCTCCCACTCGAAGCAGTAGTAGCCCTTGTAGCCCGCTTTCGCGAGGACCTGCACCTGCGTCTGCACAGGCACGTCGCCTTCGCCCGTCAGCACGTAGCGCCGGTCGGCCCCCGCAGGCCTGGAGTCCTTCAGATGCGTGTGACGCACCCACTTGCCGAGTGCGGCGTAGGTGTCCGCGGGCGCCTCGTGACCCGCCACGAAGGTGTGGTGGGCGTCCCACAACACCGCGAACGCGTCGGATGCCACCCCCGCGTGAACGGCGGTGATGTCCTTCGAGCTCGTGAAGTCGCCGTGTGATTCCATCAACACCGTGACGCCGGCGGCCTTGGCGTGGGCGGCCATCTGCTGGAAGCCCTCGATGACGCGTGCGATGACCGCCTCGCGCGGCTCGCCGGGAGGGAGCTTGTCGCCGAACATGCGGACGTACTTGACCTCCATCGCACGGGCCAGGTCGATGAACCGCCGTCCCTCGTCCAGCGCTTTCTCCCGGGCCGCACCGGTCTCGTGCATCGCGGCGGAGGCTCCGAGGTCGGAGACCTCCAGCCCCAGCGCGCTCAGGTCTTTCCTGGTCTCCGCCAGTCGCGAGCCGGCGAGCTCCGGTACGCGCGTGAGGTCCATCTCCCCTGCCACGCCTCTGAGCTCGAGCGCCATGTACCCGGACTTGTTCGCCTGCTCGAGGATGTTCTTCCAGCTCCACGCCGGACAGCCGAGCGTCGAGAAGGCGATCGGGTAGCGCTTCGCCTGGCGCGCCCGCAGGATCGCCGGGGCGGCGGCGCTCGCCGCCAGTGTGGTGATGAACGTGCGTCGGGTGCTGCGCATGAGACTCCTGTCCCGTGATTATAAGTCCGGGCCGGCACGGCGGCCTGCCGGACGGAACGGAGCCTACACCATTTCGACGGCAGGAATCGCGGCGCGTGGGAGGTCGACGGTGAAGATGCAGCCCTTCCCCGGCAGATTCCGGGCGTAGATTCGGCCGTCATTCGCCTCGGCGGCCCAGCGGCTGAACGCCAGGCCGAGGCCCAGCCCGGTGCGGTCGGCGCTGCGCTGCTCGAACGGCCGGAAGAGCGACCGGCCATCGTCGTCCGGCAGCCCGCCGCAGGCGTCTTCGATCTCGATGAGGACGCGGTCGGCGCTCGCGCCGGCCCGCAGGATCACCGTCGTCCTCGGGCGCGTGAACTTGAAGGCGTTCTGCAGGAGGTTGCGCACCACGGCTCCAAGGACCTGGCGGTCCGCCCCGACGGCAACGTTGTCCTGCACGGGCGTGACGACCAGCGTGAGCTCCCGGGCGTCCGCCTCGAGCGTGGCGGCCACCGCGATCTCGTCGATGAAGCCGGACATGCGGATCTGCTCGCGATTCTGGATGCCCTGGGAGAGACGGACCTCCGCGAGCGATCGCGTGACCAGCTCGTCCAGCCCGATCAGACTTCGGTACAGCACCGTACCGGTGCTGCCCCCGACGCCCACGTTCCCCGACTTCAACACCTCGAAGGCGATGATGGCCGTGTTGATCAGGTTCCGGAGCTCGTGCGCCAGGAGCCCGAGGCGCTCGGTGCCGCGCGCGGTCTCCTTCTCTATCCCGGACTGCGCCCGCCCTCGCCCGTATTCGCCGACGGCGCAGGCAATGCCTTCGTCCAGGCACTGGTTCAGCGTGCGGAAGTCGCTCACGCTGATGTCCGCGCCCGTCTCCATCGCGAGCTCGGTCACGGACTGGCAGACGTCGCCGTAGTCGTGCACGACCTGGGAGACGGTGAAACCCTGACGCAGCAGGTCGTGTCCGTGGAGAATAGCGCCCCTGCTCATCTCGAGCGTCGATCCGGATCCGACGCGCAGCGCCTCCACCAGCTGATCCAGGAAGAGCGGCACGCCGTGGTCGATTTCCTCGGCTGACGGCGGGGGTATGGTCCGCCCGGACACCTTGATCCTGCACCGGCGAATGATTTCGTCGCGATGCTGCGTGACGAAGTCCTGAAGCGCGATCGCTTCCACAGCCGCAAATCGTAGCCGACAGCCCGGACGGTCCGCTGTTCAAAACAGCACAGTCCACGAACTGCGGTCGGACCCGGGGCGGAGGGGGTCGGGAGGGTTCTGACCCGGCCTGGTAATGGCGTGGCCGATCACTGCACGATGACTGTGTTCGCGGCGCGATCGGCCGTGCCGCAGCGTCGTGGCTCGAGTGTCAGGAGGTCGTCAGGCGGATGTCGCCGGGCGGCCGTACGCGTACCGCCGCGCACTCCAGGTCGCCTGCAGGTACTCGCCCATGTCGACGGAACCGGAGATGGCCTCTCCTGCGACTGTTCCGCTGAACCTGTAGTTCAGGGCGTCCCCATGGCGCTCCGTCACGGTGCTGGCGAGCGACACGGTGTCGCCGCTGATCGATCCTGACAGATCGCGAGAGAGGAAATCCCCCTGGTGGGTTCCCTGCAGGCGGTTTCCATCCTGAGCCAGATGCAGGGTATGGACGGTGCTGCCGGCCGCGTACTGGATGGAGACTTCCCAGCGTCCCGAAAGATTCGCCGCGGGCTGTGCGGCAGCCTCGATCGGCGCGAGCGTGTGCTTCATCGAGAGCACCTGATGGAGCCTGTCGGCGACGATCTTCTCGTCGCCCGGTGCCATCATCGCGGCGCTGATCGAGATGCCGGTATCCCCCGGTCCCTGCTCCTGTCCGGCCCGGCCGCCTCCGCCACCGCCGCCGCCGCCGAGGGCGATCCGCGGCTCCGTCGTGTCCAGGATGCGGCTCACGCCTGTCCCCGTGACCCCGAGCGCCGCCGTGTCCCATCGGATGGAAAGACGAGGGCTTCGATTGCTGCGGCCGCCTGGTTCGCTCTGGACCGACGCGGTCACGCCGGGTATCTTCGATACGCGGGCGGCGATGTGCTCGCACCGTCCCACCCACTGTTTCCATTCCGCTGCGTGGTCGCGCGCGACCCAGCTCTCCACGGCGACGAGCATCCCGATGATCTCCTCGCGCCCGACCTTCATGGCTCGGGCGTAGCCGTGATGCGGCGCGCTGTGCACCCACGCGGCCTGCACGAGGTCCTTGCGCCCGAGCAGCAGCCCGGCACTCTGGGGACCCCGGATGAACTTGCCGCCGCTGTAGCCGACAAGCGTCGCGCCGCGCTCGAGATGGATGTTCGGGACGGTGAGGATCTCGGCTGCGGCGTCCACGAACACCGGGACGTTGTGCGCCCGGGCAATCGCCGCGATCGCCTCCGTCGACATCGGCCCTGTCTCGTTCCGTCCGCTCGCGAAGATGTAGATCATCGCCGTCTTCGGACCGATCGCGAGCTGCAGCGCTTCCGGCGTCTCGACCTCCACGATCCGGACTCCGACGGCGCGGATTGCCGCGTCATACACGTTGCGCGAGTGGCCGGGGATGATCACTTCGTCCTTGGCGAAACCGGCGAGGTTCGGGATGCGCACGTGCAGATCCGGGTTCCCGCCGGCGACGCAGGCGGCCGTGGCATGCGACATCGCCGCGGCGCAGCCCGCACTGACCATCCCCCACTCGGCCCCCGTCAGCTCCGCCAGCCGCTTGCCGACCGCCGCCATCAGTTCGTCGATCTGCACGTATTGCTGGTTGGCGGCGCTCTTCGCTTCCCGGACCTCGGGCAGCTCGACCGAGCCCCCGATGACGGTGAGCGTCCCGCGGCAATTGATCAGCGGCCGCACGCCGAGCGCCTTGTAGACGTTCGGCCTGGCTTGGGCGGCCGCCGGCGCCGCCCCCGCGGCCGGCGCGCGCGAGCCGGACAGCAGGCTTCCCAGGCCAAGGAAGCTCGCAGCGCGAAACAACTGACGACGGCTGAGGAGGTCTGGAATCATGTCAGCACACCACTCGCGCAAAGAGCCGGGCTACTTCCTGGGAGAGCCTGACGGTTTCGGCGACGGGCGCTCCGAGTAGGCGTCCCAGCGTGCATCACCCTGCCCGCGGTAATCGGGCGGCAGCTTGTCCCAGTCCACGCCCGCCATGTTGTTCAGGTCGTAGACGACCTTGCCGCCCTTCACCGTCAGCTCGCACCGGAGACGCTCGGCGCCCTTCAGGCGGGCGCCATGCTGGTCGGTGAAGCCGAAGCTCCCCTTCTCGACCCGCAGCACTGCGACATCGGCCACAGCGCCGACCGAGAGGTGCCCCAGCTGGTCCTGCTTGATGGCGCGCGCGGCATTCGCGGTGTTCGCGCCGATGACGCGATCGAGCGGCATGCCCATCGCCAGGAACTTGCTCATGACGTTGAGCATGTCCTTGACGGTGCTGTTCATGCTCCGCACGTGAAGATCCGTCGATATCGTGTCCGGCAGGAACCCCGCCTTGATCATCGGCACGGCGACGCGCCACCGGAAGCTCCCGGCGCCATGCCCCACGTCGAAGATCACCCCGCGCTTGCGTCCGTCGACGACGGCCCGGCTCGGTCCGAGCGTCTCACGATCCTGTTCCCCGCGGTTCCCGCCATACACGTGCGTGAAGATGTCGCCCGGGCGGAAGACCTTGTTCAGCAGGTCGTACAGCGGTCGTTCGGGTCTGCTGCTGCCGAAATCCACCATCACAGGAATGTCCGCGGCCGTCCCGACCTCCACTGCGCGGGTGAACGGGTCCCACTCAGGCCCCGCGAAGTGCGCGCTCTTCACGCCGACGATCAGTCCTTTGTGCTTGAGGGCCATGTCGGTCGTGGGTTTGACCTCCATGTCCGCCAGGTCCTGCTCGTACTTGCCGCCGGCGCTTCCCAGGCCGACGATGTTGATCAACGCGAGGACGCGGGTCATCGAACGGTCGATCACCTTGTCCTTCATGTCCTCGAAGTTGCGCCACCCGGACCCACCCGGATCCACGACGGTCGTCACGCCCGATCGGAAGGTGAAGCCGTCGGGTACACGGCACTGTTGTCGGCGCGGAATCCCTGTCCGTAGGTCGGCCGGTAGACGTGGTTGTGGAGATCGATCAGGCCCGGCGTGACGTACAACCCCGCCACATCCACGCTCTTGAGTGCCCGCGCGGCCGGGATGTCGGGGGCGACAGCGGCGATTTTGCCATCCTTGATCGCGACATCCCGCACGGCGCTCAGATTGTTCCGGCTGTCGACGACGTGCCCACCCTTCAACAGCAGGTCGTAGTCCTGCGCCCCGGCGCAGGGCGCGAGCCCCAGTATGGCGATTGCGATGAGCGTCACACGCACAGGCAGACCTCCCGCTCGGAAATGCTGGTGCACGGTACAACAACCCGGGCACGTCGTCCAACGGCAACCTCTTGCTGGAGTTTGCAAGATCATGAACACGGAGGTTGGGACTGGAGGGGCCCGACGAGCACCAATCGTGAGCGTCGAGGTGCTCGTCGAACGACGCCGGCTCTCGCGTGCGCGCCGACCCTGCGGTCGGCGCGCGAGCACCCATGTTCCAAGGCGCCCAGCGAACCCGGGATGCCTCCCTGGTCTCCGTTGCTCCGTTACTCTTTACGTTTGGGAATGCCCGCCTAATACCGCGGGACACACGCCGGCGCGCTCAGCGGGGCCATGCTCACCGGGGTCAACGTGCCCGTCCGGATCGGCGATGCCCTGGTCATGCCGGGCGACATCGTGCTGCGCGACCGGGACGGCATCCTCTTCATCCCTCCGCAGCTGGTGGAAGAGCTGATCGAATGGCGAAGTCCCAGCGCCTGCGCGACCTCTGGGTCAAGCCGAAGTTCGACACCGGCAAGTACAGGTCCGGCGAGATCTACGGCTGCCGCGCGATCCCCAGCTGCTGAAGGAAATGGAGGAGCTAATGAAGAAGACCCCTCCGGACAAGCAGGACAACTGAGCGTCCGCGGGCTGGCGTGCCGCTATTTCGCCTCTCCCGCGACGAACTTCACGCTGACGGGAGAGCTCACCTGTATCTTGTGCCCGGTCGCCGTCAGCCGTCCCGTCTGCTGGTCGATCCGGAACACGACCACCGAGTCGGAGCGCTGATTGGCCGCCAGCAGGTACGCGCCGCTGGGATCGATCCCGAAACCGCGCGGAGTGCTGCCCTGCGTGGGCTCGTTCTGCACGTAGGTCAGCCGTCCCGTTTTCTGGTCGATGGCAAACACGGTGAGGCTGTCGTGCCCGCGGTTGGAGCCGTAGAGGAACCTTCCCGAGGGGTGCACCTGGATCTCGGCGGTGCTGTAGCCCGACTGAACGGGCACGTTCTCGGGGAGGGTGGAGATCGTCTGCAGGTCGGTGAGGCTGCCCCGCTCGGGGTCGGCGCTGAACGCCGCGACGGTCAGGTTGATCTCGTTGATGACGTAGGCGAACCGCCCCTGCGGGTGAAACGCGAAATGCCTGGGTCCGGCGCCCGGCTGCACTGCCGCGAACGGCGGATCGCCGGCCGCGAGTGTTCCCTTGTCCGCGTCGAAACGGTAGATCAGCACCTTGTCCAGCCCGAGGTCGGCGGCGTACGCGAACCGGTTTCCGGGGTCCACGTTGATCGAGTGCGCGTGCGGTCCCTTCTGACGGGTGGGGTTGACGCTCGATCCGGTGTGCTGCACGAAGGCGGTATGGGGCTTCAGCATGCCGTCGGCGCCAATCGGCAGGACGGCAACGCTGCCGCCGCCGTAGTTCGCGACCAGCACGTTGTGACCCGCCTTGTCCACGACGAGGTGCGCCGGCCCGCGCCCGCCGGACGACTGCTGGTTCAGCGGCGTCAGCTTGCCCGACTGCCGATCGACGGCGAAGCCGCTCACCGACCCTCCTTCCTTCCCGCCGAACTCCGCGACTTCGTTGACGGTATAGAGGAACCGGCCGCCGGGATGCACCGCGAGGAAGCTCGGGCTGGTCGTCTCGGCCGCCAGTTCCGGGGGCGTCAGCGCTCCGCTCGCCGGGTCGAGCCGCGAAACGTACACGCCCTTGCTCGTGGTCTTCTCTCCCGTGTAGGTGCCGAGATACACCAGCGTTCCACCGCCGGACGGCGAGGAGCCGCGTGACTGTGCGAGCGCCGTGACCGCGAACAACACGAGCGGCGCGGCAACTGCCGCGCACGCGATCTTTGCGTAGTGCATGACGTAGGTCCTCACCGCAGGCGCAGGGTGCCGAACGCCTGCGGCACATGAAAGGTGACCCCGCCGGTCGGCCGCCAGGCGTGGTGCTGTTTGGGATTCACACCGCTGATCCGGAATAGTCCGATCCGCAGCTCCCGGCCTTTCTGCGGCGGACGGGAGTCAATCGCCCCGAACGGAATGCGCATCATGGCATACCAGGCGCCGGCCTGCGCGTCGATGCGCGCCCGGACGGATACCCGGAGTTCCAGCGCGCGCCCTCCTGGCCCTTCGGGTTGTCGCGATCGATGTCGAGATCGACCCACTCCCCTTGCGGCGACACCTGGAACTCCTTGTAGCGTCCGATCCGCTCGTAGTCGGACCCGATGAACGCCTCGGCGACGTCCCAGTTCCACAGCCGCGGCGTCTCGCCGGAGGCGACCGGATCGGGCTTGAGGTTCAGCTCGGTGTACGGGCAGCTGTACAGCAGGTAAAGGTGCTCGACCGTCCAGCGCGAGCGGATCTCCGTCGGCCGCGCGTCGATCGGATGCCCGGCTTTGTCCGTGCGTGCCAGCACGCGCGGTGCATCCGACCACCCGGCACTGTCTGGATCCGGCTCGAGCGGCAGCTCGTCCGGCGAGTAGGCGCTTTCCAGAACCGCGCCGGGGTCGTCCGCGCCTCCCGCCGCCGCCAGCGCGACGCACATCGCCAGGGTCGCCAGCCATTTCGCCATGGCTACTTCACCATCTCCAGGTCGACGATGGCGCAGAGGTTGAAGTCCGGCAGCCAGAACTCGGTGGCGTCTCCGGGATTCCGGAGGTCCGCCAGCGCCGCGCCGCTCGCGGCGCCGAACGCCGCGAAGGCCGTCGGGCGGTAGCGGCCGAGGACACGCACTCGCATGGCCTGCTGACCGGCGCTCTCCTGCTTGCGGGGGCCGCTGAACGAGAGGAGAATCAGGCGCGCGCGGCCCGCGTCTCCGGTGAGCCTGGCCACGACCGTGCTGGTCCCGTACACGCGCACGAATCGTTTCTCGTCGCCAAGCTTTGCGCGCACCAGGGCGGCAAACGTGTTGGGATTGGCCGCCGCCTCCAGCGGGAAATCCGGGCTGCCCAGCTGTACCGTCAGGTCGAGCGCGGGATCGGGTGCGGCAACCACCTTGTACAGCAGGTTGCGGCGCGTCAACAGGTTGAGCACCTCGCCCATCAGGGGAGAGGAGCTTTCAACGATCCCGATGTTGGCCATCACGGGCATCGGGGGACGCTCGTGGGCCTTCAGGAAGCGCAGCATCCTGCCTAGCTGCTCGACATCCCCGGGATTGGGATCCAGGATCGCGTCCACGTTGAAGGCGAACGCCTCGGCCGCCGCCAGGGGCGCGGCGCCTGCAGGCAGGCCGCGGTAGTACGCCTTCCGGATCCCCCGTGCGAACCGCCAGCCGTTCGAGTCGATCCACGGCAGGTTGGTGGCCCGCGCCACGTTCGGAAGGAACCGGACGGCGGGGGCCGGGACCTCTTCGAACGACGCCGCGTCGGGTCCGGCAGGCGCGGCCGATGCGAGCCCCGCCTCGACCAGGGCGGACGCGGCAGCGGTGACGTACATCCTCGGCGCCGGCCCCTGTGCAGCCGGCGTTCCGAGCGCAGACCAGACCAGCCCCGCTGCGCACGCGAAAAGGGCAGCGCCGCGGCCCGTGCGGCGGCTCATATCGTGAGTTCCGTGTGGTGAATCTTCCCGAGGTCGTACACGCCGAGCCCGAGCGTGGACGCATACTCGATGTGGCCGGGCTCGCGGATCGACCGGTTCATGTTGGGATCCCGCTCCCAGTCCTCGGGCCTGGTGCTGAAGTACTTCATCTCGCGGTTCCAGACGGAGATGACCCCTTCCTGCTTGCGCTTGTCGTCGATGATGTCGATGAGCAGGCGATCGATGGCCACCGGGTCGGTGCCGAACTTCATCTGCTTGGGATAGAACCGGTACCGCTTGTCCCTCGAGAACGGTCCCGCGTGCCAGACGCCGCGCAGGCCGTCCATGATGTTCAGCACCGTTCGCGAACGCAGCGGTTCCACCGCGCGCGAGCGTGCCGATGAAGGTCAGCGTCTCGGTCTGCGCGTGGTAGTGCGACCGCGCCACGTTGTTGAACTCGCCGTAGGCGATGTTCTTCAGGCAGCCGGTGACCCCCGATGCGCCGTGGTCCTTCATGTTCGGCACGTTGACGATCTTGGTGAAGGGATCGCTGACCATCCGGATCAGGTAGGACCGGGTATCCTCTTCTCCGAAGAAATTGGCCTCCACGTAGACGTCCGGATCGAGGCCCAGCCACGTGCTCGCCGATTCGACACGCACGCCGGCGGGCACGAACTGGTCGTACTTCGGCAGCAGGATCTGCCCGCTTCCCCGTTCGTGGATGACGATGTGGTCGGCTCGCACGCCGACCTTGACCAGGTTCGCCACAACCTCCGCCACGACCTCGGGCATCGACATGGCGCCCGGCGCACCGGACGCATTCACCTTGATGCCGACGAAGTCCTGCGCATTGAAGAACCGCGCCCAGCTGTCCCTCGGATCCTTGTCCCCCGTCAGCGTCGTCATGCCGCGGGCGATCATCGCCTGCACGGTCGCCACGTCGACCTTTTCAGTGGCCTCGTCTATACAGCGCGCCGAGTGGATGGTGACCACGCGCCCCGGGTATGGACCGGGGATGCCGGGCCGGGCCGCCGGCTCGTGAGGCGTCACGACCGTGTAGCGCGGAACCGGCCGCGGTTGCAGCGTGGCCACTCCCGGCACGGCCGCCATCGCGGCCATGAACTCTCGACGATCCATCGGGGGCAGCGGCGTCATCGGCTTCAGAAGAAATACTTGGCGACCAGCTGGACGATGCGCGCGTCGTTGACCGTGCTCGTGATCGTGCCGAAGGCGGTGCTCTGGATGTTCACGTTCGGCGGTCCGAAGTTCGGGTGGTTCAGGGCGTTGAAGGCCTCGACGCGGAACAGCAGGTAATCGCTCCCGAACGTGGCGATCCGCTTGCTGAGCGCGAGGTCGACGTTCCAGTAGCCGGGCGCCCGCAGGATGCCGATGCCGGAGTTGCCGAACTGCCCGAGCGGCGCCGACACGAACGCCGCGCGATCGATCCAGCGCTCCAGCGTCGGGTCGTCGACCTCGCCGCTGGCGATCCGGTCCGGGCGCTCGGTCGAGCGGGAGGCCTGGAGCGACGGCGCCGCGCTGTCGACCACCGTAATCGGGTAACCCGTGTGGGCCGTGACGGCGAGGCCGAGCGACCATCCGCCGGCCACTGCGTCGACCGCACGGTTCCAGTCGTTGCCGAAGCGCCTGTCGCGGCCGAACGGCAGCTCGTAGTTCCCGGCGACGGAGAAGATGTGCGTGGCGTCGAAGAAGGCCGGCCCGTAGTTGTCGGCGAGGTCCCGGCTGTTCACCGGCGTCGACGTGGACGTTCCGGCCGCGACCCCGGCCGACCCGAAGAACCCTCGGCTGTTCGTCATCGCCTTGCTCCACGTGTAGTTGGCGTTGAAGTCCAGCCCCTGCCACGGCCGCTGCTTGAAGGTCGTCTGCAGCGCGTGATAATTGGCGACGCCCTGCGAGGTCGTCGTGATCAGGAAGGTGATGTCGGGGTTGTACGGATACAACGGCCGGCGCTGCTGCACCGGCAGCCAGGTGCGCGGATCCCCCTGGCCCGGCAGCGGCTGGTTGGCGTCGATCGTCATGATGATGTGCTCCGAATCGCTCCCGACGTAGCCGACGTTGATCGACGATCGGGAGCCGAGCAGGTACTCGCCGAACAGGTTCCACTGCTGCGTGATCTGCGGCCGGATGTCCGGGTCCCACGCACGCAGCTGCCCCGACGGTCGATCGAGCGCCTGCAGGCCCTCGAAGCCGGTGGCGATCGTGCCGGGGCCGCTGGTGGCGTCGTAGCGCACCTGCGATTCGAAGAAGTACGGAGGGTTCAGCGGCAGCCGCTGGTTGGCGCCCGTCCCCTCCATGTACTGGGTGATCCCGTAGCCGCCGCGGAGGACCCAGCGTTCGCCGAGCCGGTACGCCAGCCCGAGCCGCGGCTCCCAGCCGTTGTAGTACGGCTCGTAGAGGGCGCGGCTGTTTCCATCGAGTCCGGCGAGGAGGACCTCCGCGTTGTCCAGGTTGAAGTTCACCTGCCGGTCGTCCTTCTCCACGAACGGCGAGGTGAACGCCCAGCGCAACCCGACGTTCAGCGTGAGCCTGTTGCTGACCTTGAAATCGTCGGCGGCGTAGACGCCGACGCGGTGCTGCAGGTGGGTCCATGCGTCCGACGTCGAGCCCCTGCCCTTCTGTGAGACCTGATCGAGCAGGAAGTCGGCGAATGGCGCCCCCGTGAAATTGAAGGTCGTGTACGACATGAACCCGTTGTGCCCGTTGTTGCCGGGGTAGTAGGACTTGCTGCGAAAGTAGTTCCACGAGCCGCCAAACTTCAGCGTGTGGCGGCCTCTCAGCCAGGTGAGACGCTCGTTGAGCTGATACACCTGGTTGAAGTTGTCCGTGCCGGTCTCCGGGTTTCCGATGTTCGTGATGGTGTCGCCCATCTGGATCTGCGTCAGTCCGCGGACGGTTTGCGTGCCGGGGATGCCCAGCTGGTTGTTCAGGTTCCCGAGGCCAAGCAGGTCGAGCTCGTCGCTGAGCGCGTCGTTGTGGCTGTAGCCCACCAGCAGGTCGTTGACCACGTCGCCGCCGAAGATCCGGTTCCAGTTCGCAGCCAGGCTCCAGGACGGCGTGTCCGCCGCCGAGGCGAACACGAGCGGCATCACCGTCTGCGACGTTCCCGAGTGGGCGGTCTGCTTCGAATAGCGCAGGTACACCTTGTCCTTCGCCGAGGCATTCCAATCGAGCTTCACGTCGAACTGGTCGACATCTTCCTCCGACGCCGTGGTGCCACGGTAGTTCTCACGGAAGTCGGCGATCGGGCGCGCGACGTTGGCCCGCGGGTAGAGCGCCTCGTCGGCGAACAGTGAGCGCACGAACGGGCTGAACCGGCTGAGCGGGATCTGGTTGTTCGGAAACGGCTGTGCGGTGAGCGGATCGCGGATCACGATGTTGCGCGCGAGCAGGCTGCTGAGGTCCCCCTGCCGCCAGGCGTCCGGCACGACTGTCGCGAAGGCGTTGGTCGGCGGTGTCTCCTGACGGCCTCCCTGATAGTCCGCGAAGAAAAACAGCCGGTTGCGCTGGATCGGTCCACCGATGGTGCCGCCGAAGATGTTTCGCGAGAACTCCGACTTGACGCCCCCCGCCCTGCTGGTCGCCCACGGCGTGGCCGCCAGTGAGTTGTCGCGCCAGTAGTAGAAACCGTTCCCGTGAAACTGGTTCGTCCCCGACTTGATCACCATGTTGACGATAGCGCCTGTGACGTTGCCGAGCTCGGCCGAATAGTTGTTCGTCTCGACGCTGACCTGTTCCACGGCGTCCGGGCTCGGCTGGTAGGCGATGCCGTTGTTGATCGCCTCGTTCGTATCCACGCCGTCGAGCGTGAAGTTGTTCGCCTGCTGAAGCTGGCCGTTGACGTAGGGCCGGCCCCCGCCGCTCAGGCTGTTGAACGATCCGGGGTTCGGCTGCGTGACCCCGGCGGTGTACAACGTGACGGACGAGACGTTCCGGCCCACCGCCGGCAGCTTCTCGATCTGCTCACGCGCCATCTTGGCGCCGACCACCGCGTTCTCGGTCTGCAGCACGGCGCCGGTGGCGGTCACGTCGACGCGCTCCTGCACGCTGCCGACTTCCATGCGGAAGTCCACGCGGGCGGTCTGTGCGACCGACAGCGTGACCCTGGACTGCACCCCCTTGAAGCCCTGCAGGTCGGCCGAAATGATGTACTCGCCGATCGGAACGCTCGTGATGATGTAATTGCCGGCATCGTTGGTCGCGCCGGTGTAGACGATGTTCGTCGCCTGGTTGACCGCGGTGACCGTCAGGCCGGGAACCGCCGCACCGGAGGCGTCGGAGACGAGCCCGGTCACCGTGGCGAGCCCCGTCTGTGCGGCCGCCGGCGCCGCGACGAGGAGCGCGCACGCCAGGAGACACCCCCGGCCGACCAGGTTCAAATGGGTCCACATGGAGTCACCTTTCTGCCGGACCGGCAAGACGAACTCGCGGAATACTTACTTCAAGATTGGCTCCGAGTCCATTCATTCCCGACACCGGCATCGCCGTCGCGCCGACGGCGGCGGCGCCCCGCGTGATCGGTGACGGCCCCCGGCATGGTGTCCCCGGGCGGCGACCGCAGGGCCGCGAGGTTCCACGCATGCTCAGTTCGAACAGGCTTCTCGCGGTCGGCCTCCTGGCTCTCCACGCGCTGCTCGCAGCCCCGCTGGACGGCCGGCAGGAGGCCGGCCTCGCAAGGCTCGAGCAGACGGAAGAGGCCATGGGCGCGAGCTTCTCCCTCGTGCTGTACGGCGCCGACCGCCCGGCGCTGCAGGCGGCCGCCGACGCCGCGTTCGAGGAGGTCCATCGCCTCGATCGCCTGCTGTCCAACTATCGGCCTGCCAGCGAGTGGAGCGCGATGAACAGGGACGCCGCCTCGGGACCGGTGAAGGTCCCGGCGGAACTGTTCGCGCTGCTGTCCAGCTGCCTGGACTACAGCCGTCGGAGCGGGGGTGCCTTCGACATCACCGTCGGACCGCTGATGAAGGTGTGGGGGTTCTACAAGGGAGAGGGACGGCTGCCGGCCCCCGGCGAGATTGGCGCGGCGCTGTCGCGGGTCGGCTACCGCCACGTGCGGCTCGACCCGGTTGCGAAGACCGTCGGTTTCGCGCGCGACGGGGTCGAGCTCGACCCGGGCGGCATCGGCAAGGGCTACGCTGTCGACCGGATGGTGCAGGTCCTCGAGCGCGAGGGGGTGCGGATCGCGCTGGTTTCGTCCGCCGGCAGCAGCATCTACGGACTGGGCGCCCCACCCGGAGAACCAAACGGCTGGCCGATATCGATCCGCGACCCCCGCCAGCGCGCGAGCGACGCTGCCACCACCCACCTGAAGGACCTGTCCCTGTCCACCTCCGGCAGCGACGAGAAGTTCTTCTGGACGGATGGCAGGACGTACTCGCACATCATCGACCCGCGAACCGGCTATCCCGCGAAGGGGATCTCGTCGGTCTCGGTGTTGTCGCCCAGGGCCCTCGACAGCGAGGCCTGGACCAAGCCCTTCTTCATCAACGGCCGGGCGTGGACGGAAGCGAACAAGCCGCGTGGTGTGCGGGTCTTCATGTGCGAAGAGGCGCCGCCGCAAACCTGCAGCTGGCTGCCGTGAGAGATGCCGGCGCTCGGCGTCGACTTTCCCTGGGTGTAACCCTGTCGTGCGAAAACGGACACGGTTTCAGCTCGTCGGGCAAGCCGGGGAAGCGTGTCGTATGGCGAGACGCAACACATCTCTTGCGCGAGCTTCGGTCAGAGGCTCGTAGGCCACCCTCAGCGCGAACCGACGTGCAGGCCGGAGCTCAGGCCTGCGCAATCAGCAGTAGTTGAACGTGCAGGGCGGCGGCTCGGGCGTCTCAGCCCCGTTGAGGCTGCCGACCATGGTCGGGTGAATGGTGCAGTGGTACGACTTGTTCACGGCGCCGAGCGGCAGTGGCCCGCTGGTTGCGCCCGGGGCGATGTCGGTCGTTTCCATCGATCTGTCGTCGAGCTGCACGCGGTGGCTCACGACGTCGTTGTTCTTGAACACGACGGTGGCTCCACTCGCCACCGACGCCGGGTTGGGCGAGAACGAGAGCTTGCCGTTCACGCCGACGATCGAAATGGTGACCGGGGCCGACGGGGTGGCGGTGGTGGAAGGGCTCGGGCTGACAGGACTTCCGCCGCCGCCGCCCCCGCCGCCGCAGCCCGCCGCCGCAAACGCACCGGTGACAAGACATGCCGCAACTGCGGCTCCGCGTCTTCGCATGAGATGGCCTCCAGAATGTGGGGGAAGTGTCGGCCACTCAATGGGCAAGCCTGATGCCGGAGGATTGACGTTGGAACATCGCATCAAATCGAAGGCAGGTAGGGCGACCCCTTACGGCGCGCGTAAGGAATTACTTGTCGTGGCAAGAGGCTTCGCGGGTTACGCCCTGATGCGGACCGTTCGCGACAGGCGCGCGAGTCCGGACGCGTCGTTGACGCTCGTGAACGTCGTCACGTATGGCCGGGCGGCGCGCATGCCGGCTCGCGGTCGGCTCGTACCCCTCCGTCTCGAGGAGTGGATTCAGCCACACCACGCCCGCCGACCGCCGGTGCAGCTCACGCATCGCGTCGCGCAGCATGTCCGGCGCCCCGACGTCGAGTCCGTCGCTCGTGATCATCACGACGGTGTCGCGCCCCACCATGCGGTCACCGAACCGCCGCAGGAAGTCGCGGAGGCAGGCGCCGATGCTGGTGCCCCCCGCCCACGCATGATGCAGGCGATCGAGACGGCGCGCTTCCCCCGCCGCCGCCCGCCGCACCTCGTCGGTCACGCGTTGGAGTCGCCGTCGAGAAGGTGAACACCTCGATCCGCATCGTGGCGCCCGCCATCGCGACCGCCATCTGCAGCGCGGTCCGTGCGTGGGCGCTCATCGAGCGGCTGCCGTCGACCAGCAGCACGAACCGCGGCGCCCGCCGCGGGCGGCGCAGCCAACGCGGCGACAGCGCCTCCCCGCCGGTCTGAAGGCCGGCGCGCAACGTGCGTCGAAGGTCGAAGCGTCGTCCCTGATTCGCCGGCCGCCAGCGGCGCGACAGGCCCAGATGCAGCCGGCGAACGAACGATCGCGCGGCATCGCGCCAGGCGCGCTCGACGCGCGGCAACTCGGGCGCGTCGGCCGCGTCGGCGTCGAGCGGGCTGTAGCTCGATGGCGCGAAGATCGCCGCCTCTTCGAGCCCATCGCCGCTCGATTCGAGCGGGGACCATCGGACCGCCGCCCGGCCCGGACGCGTCGTCCGCGTCGGCGGCTGATGGCGGCGACGGGCGCGCGTGCGGCAGCGTCGGCTTCGCGGCCGTCGGCGCCGGTCCCGGGCTCCCGCCGCGTGGCAGGCATCTGATCCTGCGGAACACCGCCGGGGCCGCGAAAGAAGAACCGCGTGAACGCCGCGTCGAAGACCGTGACGTCGTCCAGC
Source organism: uncultured Acidobacteriota bacterium (assembly GCA_963787175.1). Classification (GTDB taxonomy): domain Bacteria; phylum Acidobacteriota; class Vicinamibacteria; order Vicinamibacterales; family 2-12-FULL-66-21; genus CAVSUB01. The sequence goes on along the minus strand of CAWBCA010000020.1, from coordinate 283,920 downwards.
GTGCCGACGAGGATGGGCCGAAGAGCGTGGCGAACCGCGCGCTCGTCGGTGAGATCCACGACGTCGAGTGCGCGAGCGGCGTCGTGCAGTTCGCCCGGCCCGATGCGGAAGCCATGCTCGCGGCGCAGCGCCTCGCAGAATGCGGCGAGATTCTCCGGCAGGCTGGCGAAGGGGTACATCAGCGGCGCGGCGCCGACACGGAGCCGAACCCGAAGTCGGTGTCGAGGCTGTACCCGCCGGAATCGAGGCTCGCGGGCACGTCGCCCAGAATGGGATCGAGCGCCGCGTGATGCGCGTGCATGACGCCGCGATCCTCGTGCACCTTCAGCACGCATCCCAGCGTCTGCTCCAGCGTGGCGCGCGTCGAGGTGCTCGCGGTGCAGGCTCATCAGCGCCAGCGCCCAGTCGAGGCTCTCCGCCACGCCGGGCGCCTTCTGCAGGGGCAAGCCGCGAAGCGCCTGCATGAGCTGCGCGATCTGCTGCGCGAGGCGATCCGACAGGCCGGGCACGCGCGCGTGCAGGATCTCGATTTCCTGCGGCGAGCGACGGATACGGCAGCCAGACGAACAGGCATCGCCTGCGCAGGGCATCGGACAGCTCCCGCGTGCGGTTGCTCGTGAGGATGACGTGCGGCTTGTGCCGCGCGCGGATCGTGCCCAGCTCGGGGATCGTGACCTGCCACTCCGCCAGCACCTCGAGGAGAAACGCCTCGAACGCCTCGTCGGCGCGATCCACTTCGTCGATGAGCAGCACCGGCGACCGGTCGCGCGTAATCGCATCGAGCAGCGGCCGCTTGAGCAGGAACCGATCGCTGAACATGTACGCCTCACGCTCTTCGAGGCTGGATCCCTCCGCCTCGCTCAGAGCGCGCGTGGAGCATCTGGCGCGGATAGTTCCACTCGTAGAGCGCCGCCATCGCGTCGAGCCCTTCGTAGCACTGCAGGCGAATCAGCTCGGTGCCGAGCACCTCGGCGAGCACTTTCGCGCTTTCGGTCTTGCCGACGCCGGCCGGCCCCTCGATGAGCAGCGGCTTCTCGAGCGCGAGCATGATCTGCGAGCGCGGTGGCGAACGCCTCGTCGACGATGAAGCCGCGCTCGCGGAAGCGGTCGTGGATGGCCGCAGCGTCTGTCATGGATGGACCAGGTACGCCTGGGGATCCTTGAGAAACGTCGCGCGGCAACTCGCGCAGCAGAAGTAATACACCACGCCGTCGACCGCCGCGGTCTGCGCGCGCCGACGCGATCGTCACGCTCATCCCGCACACCGGATCGACGGCCGTCTCCGGCGCAGGCGGCGCGACCGCCGCGCCCGCGGCCGGCGTCGCCGCCGCCGCGCGCGTGCCGCTCGGACGCGCCTGGACGATTTCGGCGAGGATGGACAGCGCGACTTCGGGCGGCGTCCGCGCGCCCAGATCGAGTCCCGCCGGATTCCGGATCGCTGCGAGCGCCGGGCACGCCGCGTTCCTCGAGCAGTGCGCGCACCGCCGCCCCGCGCGTCCGCGAGGCCACGAGCCCGACGTAGGGCACGCCGCACTTCAGGATCGATTCGAGCGCCTCTTCGTCGTAGTGCCCTTGCGAGACGACGACCGCCGCGAGATCCGGGCTGCCAGGGACGCCCTCCCGCAGGATCGCCTCGAGCGCCTCGAGCGTAACCACCGTCACACCGAGCGTCGCGGCCTCCTGCTCGATGTCGCGACGCTCGCGGCCATCCACCGCGCGCACCACGTCGTAGCTCATGCTGCGCGCCAGCCGCGTCAACGACTCGGCAACGGGCGTGGCGCCCACGACCACGAGCCGTCGCGGCTGGACGAACGGCTCGACGTAGACGTCGATCGCGCCTTCCGAGACGCACGTCATCGGGACGACCACGTGCTCCGCCGGTCGACTGGCCGCATCGCTCGCGTCCGGTCGAATCGACACCAGCCGGCTGCACCGCGTCGCCAGGGCGTCGAGCGCCTGCTGCCGGATGATCTCGCGCGAGCACGCGCCGCCGACGAACCCCTCCATGCGGCCGTCGGCGAAGACGATCGCACGATCGCCGAGGTGCGCCGACACCGGCGCGCGCCGCGCGACGACGGTGGCCAGGGCAAACGACTGCCCTTCGCGGCGTAATGCCGCCATCTGTTCGAAGAGGTCCATAGCGTTCATGCTACCTGCCAACGCGCCAGCCATCAGCGGACCGACAGCTGCTCGAGCAGCCGGGCCGCCCGGGTGGTGCAGCGGCTCGAGACGGCCCGCCAACTGCCCCTGAAACTCCACCGCCACGAGCCGCGCCGCCTTCACGTCGCGCCCCCATTCGTTCTCGAACAGGCTGTTCAACAGCGCGAACGTCTCATCATCGCGCCACAGCGCCTCTTTCGCCAGCCGATCCAGATATCCCCACTGGAAGCGCTCTTCTGGCAGCTCGCCCTGCAGGAACTGCGAAGCAGCGCCCGGTACGGCTCGAGCGTGACCACCGCCTCGTTGCGGACGGGCGGGCCCACGTCGACCGGGAGCGCCCGCGCAGCAGCGGCACGAGCTGGTCGGGAACGATCGCGAACTCGTCGAGGTGAAAGAGCGCGTGGCGTGCCGGAACAGGACGAACTGCGGGCTGCGGTGCACGATGCCCGTGAGCGCGCTCACGCGATCGCTCGCCGCGCGATCCTCGGGAAGCCGGATGAAGCCCACGGCGACGTCCGCTCGCGGCTCCAGCACCTTCTGCACCACCAGCCACGCGTCGAAGGTCTTGTCGCTCGTGCCGGCCTTGAAGATGACGCACCACGGGAACCGCTCGAGGAACCGATCCACGTCGTCGGCCTGATGCAGCGGGAAGAACCGCTCGCGAAGCGTGACCCTGGACATCTGCACGCCGGCGTCAGGCCGTCAACTGCTGGCGGACGTTGCCGAACGCCTGCGGCGATCAGCTTCTGCGCCTGCGCGTCGAGCACGCGCCCGCCGACGGCGGAGACCGGACCGCGCGCTTCGGCCTGGCCGCTCCATTTCAGCAGCGTCGTGCCGTCGCCGGCATCGACGAGATCGGCGCCGGACGTCAGATCCACCGTGCTGCCGAACCCGCCGCCGGATATCTTCATGTCGATGCGGCGCTTCGAGTCGGCGGGCACGAGCTCGACCTTCATCTTGAACTTGCCGCGCACCGGCCCGACGCCGACCTTCACCATCGATCTCGAAGTGCGTCGCATCCTGCACCGTGACGTCCACCACTTCGGGAAAGCAGCGTCCGACCTTCTCGGGATCGGTCACGAACGCCCAGACCTTGTCGAGACTGGCCGGGATCTTCTCCTCGCCCGGTGTACTGCAGGTTCACCGGGCGAGCCTTCCCGGCTTCCGCGTCGCGGATCGCCCGCCATACCTTGTCGCGAGTGAGCGGCATGTCGATGTGCCGCACGCCCAGGGGTGACAGCGCGTCGATGACGGCGTTGACGAACGCGGCGGGGCTGCCGACGTTCGGGCTCTCCCCCACGCCTTTCGCGCCCATCGGATGGTGCGGGCTCGGCGTCACGGTATTCCCGGTCTCCCAATGCGGCGTCTCGAGGGAGGTGGGCACGAGGTAGTCCGTGAAGTTGGTGTTCAGGTTGTTGCCTTCGGCGTCGTACTGGATCTCCTGGATGAACGCCATCGCGAAGCCTTCGGTCAGTCCGCCGTGGATCTGTCCTTCGACGATCATCGGGTTGATGACGACGCCGCAGTCGTCGATCGCGACGAAGCGCCGCACCTTCGTCTCGCCGGTGTCTCGATCGATGTCCACGACCGCCACGTACGCGCCGTTCGGGTAGGTCATGTTCGGCGGGTCGTAGTAGTAGGTCGCTTCGAGTCCCGGCTCGTTCTGCGCCATGTTGGTGTAGGCGGCAAAGGCCACGTCCTTCATCGTCACGGTCTTGGAGGGCACGCCCTTCACCTGGAACTTGTAGTCGGTCCACTCGATGTCGGCCTCGCCCACTTCGAGCAGATGCGCAGCAATCTTGCGCGCCTTCTCGCGAATGCGGCGCGCGGCCATCACGATGGCGGCGCCGGCGACCGGCGTGCTGCGGCTCGCATACGTGCCGAGGCCATAGGGCGCCGTGTCGGTATCGCCTTCCTCGACCATGATGTTCTGCGGATCGAGCCCCAGCTCCTCGGCGACGACCTGCGCCCAGGTCGTTTCGTGCCCCTGGCCCTGCGACTTGGCGCCGGTGCGGACGATGCCGGCGCCGGTGGGATGGATGCGGATCTCCGCGCTGTCGAACATCTTGATGCCGAGGATGTCGAAGTGCTTCGACGGCCCGGCGCCCACCACCTCGGTGAAGGTCGAGAAGCCGATGCCCATCAGCTCGCCCCGCGCGCGCTTCTCCGCCTGCTCTTTCAGGAGCGTCGGCGTAGCCGATCTGCTCGAGCGCGGCGTCGAGCGTCCTGTGATAGTCGCCGCTGTCGTAGGTGAACCCCAGCGCGGACGGGTACGGGAACTGATCCTTCCTGATGAAGTTCTTCCGGCGCAGCTCGACGGCATCGATGCCCAGCTCGTCGGCCAGGATGTCCATGCCGCGCTCGATCGCGTAGCTCGCTTCCGTGACGCGGAACGAACAGCGGTAGGCGATGCCGCCCGGCGCCTTGTTCGTGAAGTACGCGTCGACCTCGGCGTGGGCGACCGGGAAGGCGTAGCTGCCGGTGACGATGCCGAAGATGCCCGCCGGGTACTTGGTTGGATCGGCAGCCGCATCGAACGCGCCGTGATCGGCCGTCGTCGCGACGTGCAGGGCCGTGACCTTGCCGTCGGCGGTCGCGCCGATCTCCACGTCCATGTGGTAATCGCGGGCGAAACCGGTGCTCGTCAGGTTCTCCGTGCGCGTCTCGATCCACTTGACCGGGCGTCCGATCTTGAGCGCGCCGACGATCGCGCACACGTATCCGGGATAGACCGGCACCTTGTTGCCGAAGCCGCCGCCGAGATCCGGCGAGATCACGTGGATCTTGTCCTCGGGAATGCCGGTGACGAGCGACAGCGCCGTGCGGTAGACGTGCGGCGCCTGCGACGTCACGTGGAACTGCAGCCGTCCCATCGTGTCGAAGTAGCGCCACGCAGCCGCACGGCTCGAGCGGCGCCGGATGACAGCGCTGGAACCAGAGGCGCTGCTTGATCCGCTTCGCGCTCGACTCCATCGCGCGGGCCGTGCCGTCCTTGTCGCCGACCTCCCAATGGAAGATGTGGTTCGTCTTGGCTCTCGCGGTCCGGCCGGAGCAGCACCTCGTCGGTCTTCGAGGTGAACGGATCGGCGACGACGGGCAGCGGCGCGTAGTCGACCTGCACCGCCTCGGCGCCGTCGACGGCCGCCGCGCGCGTCTCGGCGAACACGGCGGCGACTTCCTGATACTGGAAGAGCACCTTGCCGATCGCGAGCACCATCTGCTTGTCGAACCCGTGGAACGTCGGCAGCCACCCGAGCCCGGCGGCCTCGAGGTCCTTGCCGGTGATCACGGCCTTGACGCCGGGCACCTTCATGGCCTCGCTGATGTCGATGTTCCTGATCTCGGCGTGCGGGTAAGTGCTCCGCACCAGCGAGAGGTAGAGCATGCCCGGAAACGAGAGGTCGTCGACGTAGTTGCCCTTGCCCTGGATGAAGCGCGGATCCTCCTTGCGCTTCATCGCCACGCCGACCGAGTGCAGCGGCTTCGCCTGAATGCTCATCGTCTGTTCCTTGCGTCGCTACTTGTCGCTCAGCTGGCTGCCGAGCGTCGCCGCCGCCTGCTGCACCGCTTTCACGATGTTGTTGTAGCCGGTGCACCGGCACAGGTTTCCGGCGAGCGCCTCGCGGATATCGGCCTCGCTTGGATTCGCCTGGTGTTTCAGCAGCGCGTACGACGCGAGCAGCATGCCAGGTGTGCAGTAGCCGCACTGCAGCCCGTGCTGGTCCCAGAAACCCTGCTGCAGCGCGTGCAGCTTGCCGCCCTCCGCAAGCCCCTCGACGGTGAGGATCTCGTGGCCGTCGGCCTGCACCGCGAACATCGCGCAGGACTTCACCGCTCGCGTGCCGTCCATCACGACGACGCAGCAGCCGCAGCTCGACGTGTCGCAGCCGACATGGGTGCCGGTCAGCCCGCAGTCCTCCCGAAGGAAGTAGGCGAGCAGCGTGCGCGGCTCGACGTCCCGCTCGTAGCTGACGCCGTTGATCGTGACGTGGACCTTCATGCCTGAACCCCCAGCCGCGCGAGCGCCTGCCGCAGACCCCGCGCGACGAGCACGCCCGCCAGATGCTTCTTGAATTCGACGGTGCCGCGCAGGTCCGCCTGCGGCGCGCTCCGCTGCCACGCGGCGTCGGAAGCGGCGCGAATCAGCTCCGCGGATGGTTTCTGGCCGGCCAGCAGCTGCTCGGCCGCGTCCACCCGCACGGCGCAGGCCCCCGCCCCGACAGCGCCACGCCGGCAGCCCGGATCGTCCCGTCCGGATTCAGCGACACCTGCACGGCCGCGGCAGCGGTCGCGAAGTCGCCGACCTTGCGCTCGACCTTCTGGTACGACCCGGCGGTGCCATCGTCGGGCACCGGAAACTCCGCGCCCAGCGCCATCTCGCCGTCCTCGACTGCTGTGGAGAAGCTGTCGACGAGAAACTCGTCGATGGGAATGCGGCGGGTTCCGCCGCTGCCGCGAACGACGACGGTGGCGCGCGACGCGAGCGCAACCGCCGTCCAGTCGCCGGCAGGATCGTTGTGGCACAGGCTGCCGACGACCGTGCCCATCTGCCGCACGACCGGATCGGCGACCACCCGCGAGGCGTCCTGGATCAGACTCCATCGGCGCTCGCCGATCCACGGCGCGCGCTCGATGTCGCTGTCTCGCGCGATCGCGCCGACCGCCAGCACGTGATCGCTGATGCGCAGCTGTCCCAGATCGGTCAGGGAGTTGATGTCGACAAGGACGGCGGGACGCGCCAGCCGGAACCTCATGGCCGGAATGAGGCTCTGCCCACCGGCCAGCACGCGGGCCTCGGCCCCATGCTGCTGCAGGTGGGCGAACGCCTCGTCTGTCGTGTGGGCCCGTCGGTATTCGAAGGCTGCAGGAATCACGTTGCCAACCTCCCGCCTCGGCGGTGCCGCACGTGGCGAGGGCCACGCGGGCGTCGCAAAGGTGATCCTGAGAACGCGTGATTCTACTACAGCGGGATCCGATCGTTGCCGCTACACTACTCCGGCATGGTGAGCGCAGTGGTGCTCGCGGCAGGCGCGTCGACGAGGATGGGGACTCAGAAGCTCCTCTTGCCGTTCGGCGACGAGCCGCTCCTCCGCCGGGCGGTCCGGCAGGTCCTCGCGGCGGACTTCGACGATGTCCTGGTCGTCCTGGGGAGCGAACACCAGGCCACGGTCGCAGCGCTCGAGGGGCTGCCTGTCAGGTACGCCATCAACATGCAGTTCGCCAGCGGGATGGGCAGCTCGTTCCGCACGGCGGTCGGGCATCTGGCTGGCAGCGCCGCCGCCATGTTCGCGCTCGCCGATCAGCCGTTCGTGACGGCGAACGAGTACCGGACGGTGCTCGACACCTACCGGGAGCATGCGCCGCCCATCGTCAGCGTCCGGTACGGTGAAGTGATGGCGCCGCCGCACCTGTTCGAGCGTGAGTTCTTCCCCGAGCTCTCCGCGCTCCAGCACGGCGCGCGTTCCGTTCTGCAGCGCCACGTCGAGCGGACGACGATCCTGCGGTTTCCGCCGGAGCTGCTGGTGGATATCGACACGCCGGAGGACTACGAGCTGGCGAGGAGCCGGCTGTCCTCGGGGCGGTGAAGGCTGGCGATGGAGCCGCTGAGAAACCCGCCGCCGAAACCGCGTCGAATCGCGAGCAGCTCCCCGAGGATGGAGGTCGCCACTTCTTCCGGTGTCTCAGCCCCCAGCGAGAGTCCCACCGGGCTTCGCACGCACGCGGCCCTCATCGGCTCGGGCACGTACTCCTGCGCCGCCAGGCCTGCGAGCAGCCTGTCGTAGCGTGATCGGGGCCCGAGCACGCCGATGTAAGCCGCCTTCGATTCGAGGCTGAACCGAAGACTCTCCTGGTCACGCTCGACGTGGTGGTTCATGATCAGCGCGAAGCTGCCAGGGCCGAGCGCCACGCGCCCGGCGAACTGGCTGAAATGCGCACACACTCGCGTCGCGCTGCCGAACCGCTCCTTCGTCAGGAACGCGTCGCGCACATCGACCACGGTGACTGCGAACCCGAGCGTCCAGGCCAGCTGCGCGACGGGCGCCGCGTCGTGCCCGGCGCCGAAGATCACGAGATCGGGCGGCGGCATCGTGATTTCGTAGAACACGTCCGCGTTGCCCAGGCGCTCGGGACCCGAGGCCGGATACGGCGCACCGAGACGCGCCCGGGCGCTTGCGACCGCCCGCTGCTCGACAATCGGATCGGTCAACGCTCCGACGATGTCGCCCGTGCCACGAACCATCACCCGGCCCGACACCCCGGACAGGGGCGTGACGAGCACGGCGGCCTCCCCGCGTTCGAGAACCGTCAACCAGTCGTTCGTGATCGCATCGTCGCCGATCCGCTCGATGCGGATGTCCACGGCGCCGCTGCAGCCGATACCCAGACCCCAGAGCGAGTCCTCGGCCAGGTCGTAGCTCACGATGACCGGGTCGCCGGTTGCGATGACCCGCGCCGCCGCCTCGGCAACCGCCGGCTCAAGGCATCCGCCAGACAGCGCGCCTTCGTAGCTGCCGTTGCGCCGGACCAACATCCGCGTGCCTTCGCGGCGGTACGCGCTGCCTTTGACCCGCACCACCGTGGCCATCGCCGCTGGCTCTCCGGCCGCGCGCGCCTCGCGGAGCGCGTCGAGGAACCGCTCGGTCTCGCGCCGATCCATCGAATTACGATGGCACAACGCGGAAGTGCCGGCAACCGCGAGCGATTGCGCCGCGGGCGGTGGCGGTCGGTGGGCGGCGGACGTCGGACGTGTCTGGCGATTCGGGCGCACCGCTGCCGCGGTGCGACCGTAATCCGATGACCTTGATGGCGCAGGTGAAGGCCTGGCGACTGGTTCTCGACAAAGCGACCGATCCTGCCCGAAGGAACCGAGGGCGAGCTGGGGGACAGTGATCATTCGCGCTCTCTGGGGCCCGCTCGTCGCGAGCCTGGTCCGCGGCCCCGGTGACGTGGCCGTGTTACAGTGTATACATTTCACGGCATACGAGCACAGATGACTACAACTCTTTCAGTGCGGATCGACCGCGACACCAAGGACCAACTCGAGGTGCTCGCAAAGCGCTCGCGTCGCTCCAAATCGTTTCTCGCGGCTGAAGCCATTGCCGCCTATGTGGAAGCGGAGCTATGGCAATTGGATGAGATTCAAGCTGGCCTCCAGGAACTCGATAGCAGGCGCGCCGTTGCGCATGGGGACGTTTCGAAGTGGCTCCGATCCTGGGGCAAGAAGCGTGAGCGAAAGGCGCCTCGCGCGTGACAGTCGTCTGGTCGCCTCGGGCGATCGGGCATCTCGCTGCCCTGCGTGACTATATTGCCCGCGAGAACCCTGGCGCTTTGGCCCGCACGGCGACGACGTTACTCGCTGCGGTCGATCGCTTGGCGGAGTTGCCGAATCTGGGGCGTGCCGGTCGGGTATCCGGCACTCGTGAGCTGGTGGTGCCAGGCACACGGTACGTCATTCCGTATCGAGTGCGCGGCGACTCTCTGGAGATCATCGCGGTGTTCCATGGACGCCAGCGCTGGCCAGAGCGGCTGTAAAGGGGGCGCTCGATCAACCCGCGGGTCGCTCTTCCGCGAACCGTTGCGCTCGGCGCGTCTCAGATGATCCTCAATTCGTTGATCCAGCGGCTGCACCACATCGATCCAGGGGGCACAGCATGACGGCCCGGTTCAGCGCGGAATCCCAACGACGGGAAAGCCGTGCGCGCGTGCCGCCAACCCCAGCGCAGTGTCATGGGTCGCCATGACGAGATCGGCGCCAGACGCTTCCCGCCAGAGCACGGCGGTGGCAAGATGCAAGGCGTCCAAGGTTCCCAGTTCGGTCGGCATCGGCTGCGCGGCGCGCTCGAGCACGACCTCGTCCAGTTCCACGAGCTCCAGGGACGCGACGAGCCGGAGGATGGTCGCTCGGCGCGTAGCCACCTCTTCATCTGACAGATTCGCCCGCAATCGGAGTCGGTCGAGCGTACGCAGGCTCTCGGTGAGGATCAACGCGCTCGCGACGCCCTGTTCGACGCGACGCCATTCCGGCAGCGCGTCCGCCTGACGCAACGCCACACGCAGCAGGACGGATGCATCGACGTACGCAATCATCGATGCGATTGTCGGGTTTCGAGCAAGACCTGCACGACGTCGATCGTGGACGTCGATCGCTTCGGTAGGGGCACGCGATTCGGCGTGGGCGCGCTCGCGGCCGGCTTGCGAATGCGCAGCGCATTGGCGGCGCGCACCGGGACGATCCGTGCGACCTCCGTCTCGCGATCGAGCACGACAATCGTCTCGCCGCGCCGCACCGCGCGCAGATGCTCGCTCAGCCGAGCCTTGAGCTCTGCGATTCTCACCGATTTCATGACTTCAGTATGACCAGAAGTGGTCATCTTCGCAACCTAGGCACCTCGAGGCAGGCCCGGAAACGGAATGAGTTGTCTGGTCGTCGCTCTCGGCGCACGGGGGCGGTCCGGTTCCTCCGTCATGCACCGTTCTGTTCAATCTCGAGCTGTGCCACAAAGGCGTCGTGTTGTGGGGGACTTGCTGGCGTGCCCATTCGAATTCCCAACAAAAAGGCCCTCAACCGACCATGACGATCGATTGAGGGCCGGATGTTGTTGAGAAAGTGGTCGGGGCGAGAGGATTCGAACCTCCGACCCCTCGGTCCCGAACCGAGTGCTCTACCAGGCTGAGCCACGCCCCGACAAAAAGCGTGAGGGTTATTCTACCCCAATGCGCGGGTCGAGCAACAACTGTTCTCCGCGCTGGGCAATCTGCTGATCCAGCACTTTCTCGAGCCCATCGATGGCGGCATGGGCGGTCAGGTCGAGCTGCAGCGGCGTGATCGACACGAAGCCGTCCTTCACCGCCTGGTAATCAGAGCGGTCGTTCGGCTCCCACTCGTTCTCCCCCTCCTCGATCCAGTAGTACGGCCTCCCCCGCGGGTCCTGCCGCGGATTGACGACCGTCACATGGTTCCGCTTCGCCTGGAACGTAACCCGGATGCCCCGGGGTTGCCCGGGCGGCACGTTCAGGTTCAGGAACGTGCGCGCCGGCAGACCGCCCCGCAACGCGGCCTCGATCACCATCACGGCGACCCCCGCGGCGGGTCCGAAGTCGTAGGCGTCGGCGGTCCGCTCGAGCGACACGGCGAGACTCGGGATCCCGAGCATCGCCCCCTCCATTGCGCCCGCCACGGTCCCCGAGTACGTCACGTCGTCGCCGAGGTTGTAGCCCTTGTTGATGCCCGAGACGACGAAATCCGCGTGGCCGTCGAACAGCTGGGTGAGCGCGATGTTCACGCAGTCGGTCGGCGTGCCATCCACCTCGTAGACGCCCTCCCTGATCTGCTCCATCCGGAGCGGCCGCCGGAGCGTGAGCGCGTGGCCGATGGCGCTCGCCTCGACGTTCGGGGCCACCACGATCACCTCGCCGAGCCGCCGGACGGCATCGGCGAGCACGTGGATACCCTCCGAGTGCACGCCATCATCGTTGGTGACCAGAATGCGCAGCATCTTGAGCCGACGATTATAGCAGGCGGTTCATGGGGTTCATGAGTCCGGCGGTCGGTATAATCGCAGCCGACCCGTGCCTGCCTTCGACGCCGTGCTGATCGTTTCGTTCGGGGGGCCGCAGGGGCGGGACGACGTGCGGCCGTTCCTCGAGAACGTGCTGCGGGGGCGCCGGGTGGCGCCGGGTCGGATCGAGGAGGTGGCCGCGCACTACGACCTGTTCGGTGGCGTGTCCCCCCTGACGGCCGTGACGCTGCGCCAGGCCGAGGGGCTCCGTGCCCGGCTGGCGTCGGCCGGCATGCCGGTGCCGGTTTACGTCGGCATGCGCAACTGGCACCCCTACCTCAGGGACACGCTGGAGGCGATGTCGCGCGCCGGCATCAGACGGGCCATCGGGATCATCGCCGCCGCGCACCGGAGCTATTCCAGTTGCACGCAGTACAAGGAGAACGTGGGCGCGGCCAGGGCCGCGCTCGCGCAGGCGCGTCAGCACGACGTCGAGATCACCTACGTGGGCGACTGGCATGCGCACGACGCCTTCGTCGAGGCCAATGCGGTGCGGGCGCGCGCCGCGCTCGCTTCCCTGCCGCCGCCGCTCCAGGATCGCGCCCAGCTGATCTTCACCGCACACAGCATCCCCGTCAGCATGGCGGAGCGCTATCCGTACCGGCAGCAGTTCGAGGAAACGGCGCGGCTGGTGGCGGAGTGCGTGAACGCGGGGCGGGACCCGGCCGGCACGCCCGGCTACGCGGTGGCCTACCAGAGCCGAAGCGGCCGCCCGGAGGATCCGTGGCTGGGGCCGGACATCGGCGAGCAGCTGCGCGTCACGGCTTCGCAGGGCACTTCTGCGGCGGTGATCTGCCCCGTCGGATTTCTCATCGACCACATCGAGGTGCTCTACGATCTGGACGTCGAGGCTGCGGCGGTTGCCCGCGAGATCGGCCTGACGCTCGCGCGCGCCGGCACCGTCGGCGAGCACCCGCTGTTCCTCGACATGCTGTCGGGCGTCGTGACCGCCACCGCGCGCCGGTACGAGCGCGGAACGCCGCTGCAGGTCGTCGCCAGCCCCGAAGGAGGAACCGGCGCCACACCGTCGCGCCCGCCCGGCCGGGACTGAAGGAACCTCGCGCGCCTCCAGCCGCTTCCGCCCGGAGCGCGCCGGGCGGCATCACCCTACTGCTGGTTCAGCAGCGCCGTCGCGTCATCGTCCGGGTCGTCCGGCGCCGGGCCCTGCCGGCGCGCGTAGAGATATGCGACGCCGAAGATCACCACGATCAGCCCGAAGGAGATCCACTTGTTCACCTCGAAGTGGATCCAGCCCTCGGCGTGCAGGTACTCGATCATCAGCTTGAGGCCCACCCACCCGATGATCACGAAGGCACCGTCCACGAGGGCGGGATAACGCCGCACGAGCACCAGCAGGCGGCCGATCACGAGGCGCATGGTGATGATGCCGAGGATGCCACCGGTGATGATCACCCATGTCTTGGGCGACATCGCGACCGCCACCAGAATCGAGTCCACCGCGAACACGATGTCGGTGAGCTCGACCTTCACCACCGTCGCCCAGAAGGCCGTCAGCCCCAGCCACGGACGGGCGGGCTGCACCGCCCGCCGCGCCTGGCTGTCGCCGGCCCTGAAGAAGTGGCTCCACGTCAGGTACAGGAGGTAGAGGGCGCCCACCAGCTTGACCCACGCCACCTGCAGCAGGTGAACGGCCAGCAGCGTGGCCAGGATCCGGAAGACGAACGCGCCGACAATCCCGTACCGGAGCGCCTTCCGCTGCTCGCTGCGCGGAAGTCCGAGCACCAGGATGGCGAGCACCAGGGCGTTGTCCGCGCTGAGCAGGCCCTCGAGCAGCACGAGCAGGGCGATGGTCAGGAAATCGGCGAATTGAACGTCCATCGACTCCAGCCAACCTTGACGTGACCCGTATCAAGGTTTATATTTGGATTCACGGGGATCACGGGCGCGGACCGCATGACGATTGACCAGGATCTCTACTTTATCAGCATGGCCGCGCGGCTGCTGGAAATGCACCCGCAGACGCTGCGGAAGTACGAGCGGCTCGGGCTGGTGCAGCCGACACGGACCGTCGGCAGCATGCGCGTGTACTCGAAGGACGAACTCGAGCGCCTGCGCCTCATCAAGCACCTGGTGGACGAGGCGGGCGTGAACCTGGCGGGCGTGCAGCGGCTGCTGGCGATTGCCGAATCGGTGCAGCGGCTCAGGCCGATGGTCCGGGACGAACGAGGCCGCCCCGAGACGCGCAAGCGCGTGGCGCGCGAGATCGAACGGATCGGCGCGATGGCCGGACTGTAGCCGGGGCTGCATCGCAGACGGCAGCTGCAGATGGCAGACGGCGCAGGCGGGACGGTACAGCGTGAAGGGCAGGCGTCAGTGGCACAGGCCACATCCGGCCCGTGCACACGGCCCCAAGCCGACAGCGCGGGCCCGTGTAGCAGGACGGAGCCGGCCGCCGCGCCGCAGGCCGGCAGCCTCACGGGAGCGGCTCCGGGCGGCGCCGCCGGTTGATCCGGTTCTCGAGGGACGGCAGTGGACTTCAAGGACTACTACAGCACGCTTGGCGTCGCGAAGACGGCAGCCGACAAAGACATCAAGCAGGCGTACCGGAAGCTGGCGCGCAAGCACCACCCCGACGTCAACGCCGGCGACAAGACGGCCGAGGCCCGGTTCAAGGAGATCAACGAGGCCTACGAGGTGCTCGGCGACCCGGACAAGCGCCGCAAGTACGACGAGCTCGGCGCCAACTGGCGGATGTACGAGCAGTCACAACAGCGGGGGCAGCCGTGGAGCGGCGGGCCGTTCGGGGCCGGAGGGTATAGCACCGGCACGGGCTCCGGTGGATACCGCACGGTCACCGAAGACGAGATGCGCGAGATGTTCGGAGACGAAGATCCGTTCTCCGACTTCTTCAAGACGTTCTTCGGCGGCGGGGCAGGTGGCGCCGGGCGGCAGAGGGCCGGGCGGACCCCCCGGTCGCAGAAGGGGCGGGACATCGAGCACGAGGTCGAGCTGACGCTCGAAGAGGCCTACCACGGCGCGGCGCGCCGCATGTCGATCCAGCAGGAAGGCCACGCACGCTCGGTGGACATCCGCATTCCCGCCGGGGTGAAGGACGGCTCGCGGGTTCGCGCGTCGGGCGAAGGGGAATCGGGCGCCAACGGTGGCGCCTCCGGCGACCTGTACCTCCGGGTGCGCATTCGCCCGCACACGATGTTCGAGCGGAAAGGGGACGACCTCCACTCGCACATCGCGGTGCCGGTCGAGACGGCGGTGCTCGGCGGCGAGGCGCAGGTCCCCACGATCGGCGGCGCCGTGCGCCTGAAGATCCCGGAGACCACGCAGAACGGCCAGGTGTTCCGCCTCAAGGGACACGGCATGCCCGCGGTCGGCAAACCGGAAGACCGCGGCGATCTCTACGCGACCGTTGACGTGCAGCTCCCCCGCTCGCTGACGAAGGAGCAGCGTGAGCACTACGAAGCGATGCGGAGGGAGAGCAGGGGGTAGGAGAGCTGACAGCTGACAGACGGAACATGAACATCAACAAGTACACCGAAAAGGCGCAGGAAGCCGTTCTGGCGGCGCAGCAGCTGGCCGACCGTGACGGGCACCCGGAGATCACCCCGGAGCACCTCCTGCTCACGCTCCTCGAGCAGCGCGATGGGATCGTGCCCGAGATCGTCCGCAAGATGAATGCGGACCCGGCCGCGCTGGCAGCGGCAGTCCGTGCGGAGCTGCAGAACCTGCCGCGTGCCCACGGCGGAACGCAGGTGTCGCTTTCCTCCCGTCTCCGCCAGGTGACGAATGCGGCCGAGGAGGAAGCCGGCGCGGCTCAAAGACGACTACGTCAGCACGGAGCACCTCCTGGTCGCGATTGCGGGCGAGGCGGGGCGCTCCGCGTCCGCCCGCCTGCTCCAGGCGCGCGGCATCACCCGCGACGCGATCCTGCAGGCGCTCACCGGCATTCGCGGCTCCCAGCGCGTGACCACGCAGAACCCCGAGACCACCTACCAGGCGCTCGCCCGCTATGGCCGGGACCTCACGGAGCTTGCGCGCAAGGGCAAGCTCGATCCCGTCATCGGCCGCGACGACGAGATCCGGCGGGTGATCCAGGTGCTGTCGCGGCGCACCAAGAACAACCCGGTGCTGATCGGCGAGCCGGGCGTCGGCAAGACCGCGGTCGTCGAGGGCCTCGCGCAGCGCATCATCCGGCAGGACGTGCCCGAGGGGCTCAAGAACAAGAAGATCGTCGCGCTCGACATGGGCTCGCTGGTGGCCGGGGCGAAGTACCGCGGCGAGTTCGAGGAGCGCCTGAAGGCGGTGCTCAAGGAGGTGGCTGATAGCGCCGGCCAGATCATTCTCTTCATCGACGAGCTGCACACGGTCGTCGGCGCGGGCGCGGCGGAGGGAGCGATGGACGCCTCCAACATGCTCAAGCCCATGCTCGCGCGCGGGCGAGCTGCACACCGTCGGCGCCACGACGCTCGATGAGTACCGCAAGCACATCGAGAAGGATGCCGCGCTCGAGCGGCGGTTCCAGCCCGTCATGGTCGGCGAGCCGACGGTCGAGGACACCATCAGCATCCTGCGCGGGCTTCGCGAGCGCTACGAAGTGCACCACGGGGTCAAGTTCAAGGACTCGGCGCTGGTCGCGGCGGCCGTGCTCTCGCACCGCTACATCACCGATCGCTTCCTGCCGGACAAGGCCATCGATTTGATAGACGAGGCCGCCTCCCGCCTGCGCATGGAGATCGACTCGATGCCCGCGGAGCTCGACGAGGTGCAGCGGCGGATCATGCAGCTCGAGATCGAGCGCGAGGCGCTCCGCAAGGAAACGGACGCGGCCTCGCAGGATCGCCTGCAGAAGCTCGAGAAGCAGCTCGCGGACCTCAAGGAGGAGATGAACCGGCTGTCGGCGCACTGGCAGCAGGAGAAAAGCGCGATCCAGACAGGCCGCAAGCTCAAGGAGGAGCTCGAGCAGCTGCGCGTGCAGATCGAACAGGCGCAGCGCAGCGGCGATTACGCCACCGCATCCGAGCTGCAGTACGGCCGGCTCCCGGAGATGGAGGCCAAGATCCAGGAGCAGGAGGCGAAGCTGGCGTCGCTGCAGCAATCGCAGCGGATGCTCAAGGAGCAGGTGGACGAGGAGGACATCGCCGAGGTCGTCAGCCGGTGGACGCACATCCCGGTCAGCCGGCTCGTCGAAGGCGAGATCCAGAAGCTCCTGAAGATGGAGGAGCGCCTGCACCAGCGGGTGATCGGCCAGGACGAGGCGATCGCCGCGGTGGCCAGCGCCATCCGGCGCGCGCGCGCGGGGCTCCAGGATCCGAACCGCCCCCTTGGCAGCTTCATCTTCCTCGGGCCGACCGGCGTCGGCAAGACGGAGCTGGCGCGCGCCCTCGCCGAGTTCCTGTTCGACGATGAGCAGGCGATGATCCGCATCGACATGTCCGAGTACCAGGAGAAGCACACCGTGTCGCGCCTGCTCGGCGCGCCTCCGGGATACGTCGGCTACGAGGAGGCCGGACAGCTCACCGAAGCCGTTCGCCGCCGCCCCTACGCGGTCGTCCTGTTCGATGAAATCGAGAAGGCCCACGGCGAGGTGCTCAACGTCATGCTCCAGCTGCTGGACGACGGCCGCCTGACCGACGGAAAAGGCCGGACGATCGACTTCAAGAACACCGTGCGTGATCATGACCTCGAACGTCGGCAGCCACCTCATCGCGGAACAGGTCGGCGCCGGCGCCACCTCGCTGACCGAGGGCACCAGACGGCAGGTCCTCGACGTGCTGCGGTCGCAGTTCAGGCCGGAGTTCCTGAACCGGGTCGACGAAATCATCGTCTTCCACGCGCTCAGCCGCGAGGAGATGCGCTCGATCATCGACATCCAGCTGCGCGGGCTCACCAGGCGCCTCGAGGATCGCAAGATCCGGGTCGAGCTGAGCGAGCGCGCGAAGGACCTGCTGATCGCCGAAGGCTACGACCCCACATACGGCGCCCGCCCGCTCAAGCGTGTGATCCAGCGCCGGGTGCTCGACCCGCTGGCGCTGCGCGTGCTCCAGGGGGAGATCCACGAGGGGGATACCGTCGTGATCGACGGCTCCGGCGCCGATCTGCAGTTCACCCGCTCCGACCGCGCGGTCCCCGCCTGATCGCCGGGCGCAGATGGCGGGGTTGCGACCGCGCGACCCCGCCCCCGGCAGTGACAATCAGATCGATGTCCGAGCAGAGCTCATCGGATCCCCCATCCAAGCGCGGCCGGCGGCCCGGCGACCGCAAGGTGCCCGGGCGTCCTCCGCCGGGATCCACGATGTGGTACGTCCTCGGGTTCCTGGTGCTCCTGGCGCTGGGGCAGGCCTTCTTCTTCTCCGTCCAGTCGGGCGAGACGCTGACCTACAGCGACTTCCGCAAGGCCGTCCGGGACGGCCAGGTCGCCGAGCTGACGCTCGGCGACGAGCGCATCCGCGGAACCCTCAAGAACGACGGCGGCACCGCGAAGAACTTCAGCACGGTCCGTGTCGAGGACGCGAAGCTCGTCGAGGATCTCGAGACCCACGGCGTCAAATACACCGGCGAGCTCACCAACCGCTGGGTCGGCGAGGTGCTCGGCTGGGTGATCCCGCTGGTGTTCCTCGTCGCGCTGTGGAGCTTCTTCTTCCGGCGGATGGGAGGCGCCGAAGGGGGGGTGATGTCGTTCGCCCGGAGCCGGGCCAAGATTTACGCGGAAGACGACGTTGCGGTGCGGTTCGGGGACGTGGCCGGCGTGGACGAGGCGCTGGACGAGCTCCGCGAGATTGTCGAGTTCCTGAAGACGCCGAAGAAGTACACCAGCATCGGCGGACGGATCCCGAAGGGCGTGCTGCTCGTCGGCCCGCCCGGAACGGGCAAGACCCTGCTCGCGCGCGCCGTCGCCGGCGAAGCGAAGGTCCCGTTCTTCTCGCTGAGCGGGTCGGAGTTCGTCGAGATGTTCGTGGGCGTCGGCGCCGCCCGGGTCCGCGACCTGTTCGGCCAGGCGGAGGTCAAGGCGCCCTGCATCGTCTTCATCGACGAGCTCGACGCCCTCGGCAAGGTCCGCATCCAGACGCCGATGGGCAGCCACGAGGAGCGTGAGCAGACGCTCAACCAGCTACTGGCCGAGATGGACGGGTTCGACGCCCGGAAGGGCGTCATCATCATGGGCGCGACCAACCGCCCCGAGGTGCTGGACCCGGCGCTGCTGCGCCCGGGCCGGTTCGATCGGCAGGTGCTCGTCGACAAGCCGGACGTGAAGGGGCGCGAGGACATCCTCCGCATCCACGTCAAGAACGTGAAGGTCGGGTCGCAGGTGGACCTCAAGGTGCTTGCCGCCCGCACCGCCGGGTTCGCGGGCGCCGACCTGGCCAACCTGGTCAACGAAGCGGCGCTGCTCGCGGCCCGGCACGACAAGACGTCGGTGGAGATGAAGGACTTCGACGAGGCGATCGACCGGGTGATTGCCGGTCTCGAGAAAAAGCGCGTCATGAGCGTCAAGGAGCGCCGGATCGTCGCCTATCACGAGTCCGGGCACGCCATCGTCGCCAGCGTCCTCCCGGGGCTCGATCCCGTGCACAAGATCTCGATCGTGCAGCGCGGCTTCGGCGCGCTCGGCTACACCATGCAGCTGCCGCTCGAGGACCGCTACCTGATGACGCGCACCGACCTGCTCGGGCAGCTCGCCGTGCTGCTCGGCGGACGGACGGCCGAAGAGATCGCGTTCGGCGAGATCTCGACCGGCGCGCAGAACGACCTGCAGCGCGCCACCGACATCGCGCGCGCGATGGTCACCGAGTTCGGGATGAGCGACCTCGTCGGCCTGGTGAACCACAACGGCCACAAGCGCAACGCCTTCCTGGAAACGCCGTTCATGCAGGAGCGCGGCATGTACGCGGAGCAGACGGCGTTGCTGATCGACACCGAGGTCAAGCGCATCCTGACCGGAGCGCACGACGAGGCGCGGCGCGTGCTCCTCGATCACCGCGAGGTGCTGGACGCGGTCTCCGCCCGCCTGCTCGAGGTCGAAGTGGTGGAGTCGGCCGAGCTGCTGCAGTTGCTGGGCCCGCTGCCGCCGAAGGTGGAAGATCCGATCCCGGCGGAGATTCCGCCGGTCTGACGCCCGGGCCGTCCTGAGCGCATCTCGCGGTGGCGTGGGCCATCACGTGGGCCCTCGGCCACATCCGCCATTACCCTTGCCACCTGACACCTGAGCGTCAGCCCATCTTCTGCATCGCCGCCAGGAAATCGGCGTTCGACTTGGTCTTCCCCATCCGCTCGAGCAGCAGCTCCATCGCTTCGACCGGCGACAGCGGGTTGAGGACCTTGCGGAGCACCCAGACCCGGTTCAGATCTTCGCGCGGCAGCAGGAGCTCTTCCTTGCGGGTGCCGCTCTTCAGCATGTCGATGGCCGGGAACACGCGCTTGTCGGACAGCTTCCGATCCAGGTGGATCTCCATGTTGCCCGTGCCCTTGAACTCCTCGAAGATCACGTCGTCCATGCGGGAGCCGGTGTCGACGAGCGCGGTCGCGATGATCGTGAGGGAGCCGCCCTCCTCGATGTTGCGCGCCGCGCCGAAGAAGCGCTTCGGCTTCTGGAGCGCGTTGGAATCGAGGCCGCCCGACAGCACCTTGCCCGACGGCGGGATCACGGCGTTGTAGGCGCGCGCGAGGCGCGTGACCGAGTCGAGCAGGATCAGGACGTCCTTCTTGTGCTCGACGAGGCGCTTGGCCTTCTCGATGACCATCTCGGCCACCTGGACGTGGCGCTGGGCCGGCTCGTCGAAAGTCGACGAGATGACCTCCCCGTTGACCGAGCGCTGCATGTCGGTGACCTCTTCGGGCCGCTCGTCGATGAGCAGCACGATCAGGTACACCTCCGGGTGGTTCTTCGCCACCGACTGCGCGATGTTCTGAAGGAGCATCGTCTTGCCCGTGCGCGGCGGCGAGACGATGAGGCCGCGCTGCCCGCGGCCGACGGGGGTCATCAGGTCCATGACGCGTGCGGACAGGTTCTCCGGCGCGCGTCTCGAGCACGAACCGCTCCTGCGGATAGAGCGGCGTCAGGTTCTCGAAGAACAGCTTGTCGCGCGCCTGGTCGGGCGCCTCGAAGTTGACCGCCTCGACCTTGATCAGGGCGAAGTAGCGCTCCCCTTCCTTGGGCGGCCGGATCTGGCCGGACACCGTGTCGCCCGTCTGCAGGTCGAACTTGCGAATCTGCGAAGGGGAGACGTAGATGTCGTCTGGACCCGGCAGGTAGTTGTAGTCCGGCGCGCGCAGGAACCCGAAGCCGTCGGGCAGCACTTCCAGGACGCCTTCCGAAAAGATGAAGCCGCTCTGCTCGGTCTGGGCCTTGAGGATCTGGAAAATCAGATCCTGCTTCCGCATGCCGGTGGCGCCGGCGACGTTCAGGTCCTTGGCTATCTGGGTGAGCTTCTGGATCGACATGTCCTTCAGCTCGGTGATGTTCAATCCCTGGCCGCGGCGCCCCTCGGGCCTCGCCTGCGGCGCCGGCGGCTGCTGGGCGGGTGGATCCTGCTGGACAGGGGCAGCCTGTACCGGGCGTTGGCGCGGATGCAGGAGGTGGGACGGGCGGCGCTTGCGCCGCCTCCGGCTCCGGGGCCTCGGCGATGGTGTCGGTCGACGTGCGCGCCGCGGCGGCGTGCTCGGCGGACTGACGCGGTTGGCGCTTGTTGGTTGTTGGCATGGGGCTACCGGCGGTGTTGGTCAGTTGACGGATGCGGGCTTTCTCGGCATGTGCGAGCGCGCGACGAATGTGTCTGTGTGGGCGGATTTGGGCGACTGGAGCGCCCGGACAAGAGTCAGGGGCGGTGTTGCGGTGCGGTCGGACTCAGCAGGGAGTATAGCAGTGCCGGCGGAGGTGTCAAATGAAAACGGTCAGCAACAATGGAAGCGGTCAGCTTGCCAACGGTCAGGCTGAATCCGTCCGGGCGACGGATAGCTGTTCACCGGCGATGACGACCTGCGCGAGCCCTCAGTAGCGCGACGGCAGCTCACCGATCGCGATGATGCTGCAGGCCTGAATAATGTGGAGACCGAGCGCCCGCCCGCGCGCCACCACCTCCTCGTCGTCCGCGCCGGGGTTCAGCCACACTTCCCTGATGCCCTTGCGCGCGAGCTCCTCCACCACTGCCAGTCCGGACGAGGGCGGCACGTAGACCGTCGCGATGTCCACGGACTCGGGAATGTCGAGCACGGAACGGTAGGCGCGGTGCCCTTCCACTTCCTCTTCGTGGCTGTTCACGGGAATGACCCTGTAGCCCCGTCGCTGGAACGCCCGAAGAGCCTTGTTGCCGTACTTGTGACGATCGCCCGACGCGCCGATCACGGCGACGGTCTTTCTCATGCCTGATGATACTCCCGGCGTTCGGCGTTCGGCGTTCAACGTTCGGTGTTCGACGGGTGTTTGAGCTCGACCTTTTCCTTTCACACCGTTCGCAATCGCCAGCTCCCCGGCAGGAACGGCCGGTCGGTGATCTGTCCTTCGAACCGTGCACCCCAGCGCCCGGGTATGACGCTGCGGCAGTCCGGGCACGCACCCTCGGGGGTCAGCCGGTACTGCTGCACGAAGTAGCCGTGGCGTTCGACGAGCAGCGCCCTGCACGCGTGGCATCGCGTGTTCTCGGCGTCGCCGACCTGGCCGGGGAGGTTTCCTGCGTACATGTACTGCAGCCCCTGCCCGCGGCCGATGGCGACCGCTCGAAGGAGCATCTCCGGCGTGGTGTTCGCCGGATCGGTCATGCGGTAATCCTGATGGAAGGCCGTGACGTGCCACGGAACCAGCGGTGATACGCCCGCAATGAAGGCGGTCATCCGCTTCAGCTCGTCGTCCGAGTCGTTGAAGCCGGGAATCAGCAGCGTCACGAGCTCCACCCAGATGCCGCGCGCGTGGAGCGCCCGGATCGTCGAGAGGATCGGGTCCAGCCTGCCCCCGAGCTGGCGATAGTGCCTGTCGTCGAAGCTCTTGAGATCCACCTTGTACAGGTCGACCCACGGCTGGAGGTAGTCGAGTACCTGCCGCGTGCCGTTGCCGTTCGACACATACCCGGTGACGAGCCCTCGTGCGCGCGCCTCCTTGAAAATCGCGACAGCCCACTCGCTGGTGATGAGCGGCTCGTTGTAGGTGCTGACGACGATGCGGCCGCCGAGCGCGAGGGCGTGGTCGACCAGCTGCTGCGGCGACACGTCGCGCGGCGGCGAGACGGCCTGCGGGTCCCGCAAGGCCTGTGACGTCACCCAGTTCTGGCAGTACGAACAATGGAGGTCGCAGCCGAGCATCCCGAAGCTGAAGGCGAGGGCTCCCGGGTAAGCGTGAAAGAACGGCTTCTTCTCGACCGGATCGCACTGCACGCCGCCGACGTATCCCCATGGCACCTGCAGCCGGCCGCCGCGATTGAACCGCACCTTGCACACGCCGAGCGCGCCTTCCGGTATCGGGCACTCGTGGCCGCACGCGTAACAGCGCACTCTGTCGCGATCGAGCCGTGCCACCAGTTCGGGCGCCGCGTCGACCGTGCGTGCTTCGAGCGCTTCCGCCAGCGTCGGCATATCGGCAGTCTACACCTCCGGGATCCGGATCATCCGGGATCGGCATCCGCCCGCGTCAACGCGCGGCGTCCGGGTTCGGGGCGCCCGATGCATTCGCACGGCGGACGAGCTCGCTTTTCTGGTGTTTTCTATTGCACAGTGTTGTCGATACACACTGTGCTCAAATACCTGCCCATTGCGCGGCGGCGGTGTGCCGCGGGATGACGAACAGCGGAGGGGATGTGGCGGCGGACGTCGACCTCGTCAAGACCGGTATACAAGGGCTCGATTCCATCCTCAACGGCGGCGTGCCGAGGGGAAACACGATCCTGCTCGAGGGCGCGCATCGGCACGGGGAAGACCACGCTCGGCGTCGAGTTCGTCTATCGTGGTGCCGACCGAGTTCGACGAGCCCGGCATCATCGTGCTGTTCGAGGTCTCGCCCGACCGGATCTGTCCGCGACGCCGAGCAGCCCGGGATGGGACCTGCGCGGCGCTCGAGCGCGCGGCAAGCTCGAAGTTCATCTTCACCACCCGCCAGGTGTTCGCGCAGGAGATGCAGCAGGCTGGACAGCCTGCTGCTCGAAGAGGCGGCGAAGATGGGCGCCCGCCGCATTTTCGTCGACGGGATGGCGGGCGCGATGGCGCCAGCTTGCCGCGGTCGAGGCAACGGGACACGTTCCACATCCTCGCCGAGGGACTGCAGCGGCGTGAACCTCACGGCGGTCCTCGCCGTCGAAGCGACCGCGTTCAGCGGAGCGACCGCAGATCGGCGCTGCCGGAAGAATCCATCGCCGACACGGTCATCCGGCTGCGGATGGAAGACGTGACCCGCGCGACGTGCGATCGATCGAGATCGTCAAGTCGCGCGGGCCACGACTTTCAGATGGGTCGCCATTCCTTCAGGATCGTGGACGGCAAGGGCATCGAGGTGTATCGGCGCGTGCAGGCGCCCGCGGGCGAGCCGCGACCAGGCGCGCCGCGTTCGATCCGACCACGCGTGTCACCACCGGCGTTCCCGGGCTGGACGCAGCTGGTGAACGGCGGCTATTTGCTCGGCAGCACGACGGTCATCGCCGGCATCTCGGGAGTCGGAAAGAGCGTCATGGGGCTGCAGTATCTCGCGGAGGGAGCGCGTCGCGGCGAGCGCAGCCTGATGCTCACGCTCGACGAGCAGGTGCCGCAGGTGATCCGCAACGCGAACAGCATCGGCATCGATCTCCAGGCGATGATCGACGCGGGACTGGTGCGGCGTGCAGTACGACCCGCCGCAGGAGATCGAGATCGACCGCCACTTCCATGATCTCGAGCGGCTGGTGGAGGAGTTCAAGCCGACGCGGGTGCTCTTCGACAGCCTCTCCACGTATGGCTCGAACCTCGGCACGACGGGCCGGATGTTCCGCGACTTCTTCCATGCGCTGGTCGCGCTGATGAAGGAGCACCAGACGGCCACCGTCTACAACCACGAGAACCCCGAGATGCTCGGCATGGCGATCGATGATGGGCGAGTTCGCCATGAGCTCGCTCGTGGACAACATCATGCTGATGAACTGGATCGAGCTCGGCGACGCCTTCCGTCTCGGCGCTGACCGTGGCGAAGATGCGCGCCAACCCGAACACGCGGCTCGACGCACGAGTGCGAGATTCTCGATCGGCAGGGCATGCGCGTGCTGCCCCGCGAAGATTCCGCGCCCACGCTGGTGCGCCCGTTCTCCAGGTACCTGAATCTCATCTCGCGCAACGCCGCACGCGGTCCGGGCCCGGGCGTGGAGTAGGCGGACGACAGGGCCGATGGAAACCTTCGACCTCGACGCGTGGGGCCCTGCGCTCGAGAAGTTCGGCGCCGTGACGCAGCTGAGCGTTGCGCTCTACAACCGCGACGGCCAGATAGTCTCCGCGGCCGCTCCCTCGACGCCTATTGCCGGCCTCTTCGAGGTGCACGGCTACGACCCGGGCTGCTTCGCCGAATGCGCACGGACGTGCCTCGAGCAGCCGCTCGACCGTCGTCCCGCGGTCGTGGTCACCGAGCCTTCAGGGCTGGGCGTGGTGGGCGTCTCCCTGCAGCTCGACGGGACCATCGTCGGCGCGGCCGTGGCCGGCTATGCGGTGATCACGTTCCCCGACTCGGTCGCTCTCGCGCGCCTCGCCCGCGAGAGCGGCACGCCGTTCCAGGAGCTGTGGAGCCTCGTGCGCACGCAGCAGCCTGTGCCGGCGAGCCGGCTGATGCTCCACGGGGAGCTGCTCCAGGTGCTCGGCGACACGCTGCTCCGGGAGAACGCCCTCCGCCGGCAGTCCGAGGCGGTCGGCACGCAGTTGTCCCATCTGGCCAGCCACGATCCCCTGACCGATCTTCCCAACCGCCTGCTGCTCGCCGACCGGCTCGCCCGCTCGCTGGCGCTCGCCCATCGCCATCATCGGCAGCTGGCCGTCCTCTTCCTCGACATCGACCGGTTCAAGTACATCAACGACTCGCTCGGGACACCCCGTTGGGGACGAGCTCCTCCGGTCCGTCGCGCGCCAGCTCACCCTGTGCGTACGCGACTCCGACACCGTCGGCCGCATCGGTGGGGACGAATTCGTGGTCGTGCTGTCCGAGCTGGCGCACAAGGAGGATGCGGCCTATGGCGCGCAGCAAGATCCTGACGTCCCTCGCCGGCCGCACAAGGTCCACGATCACGACCTCCGCGTCACCGCCAGCATCGGCATCGCCGTCTACCCGGACGACGGCGAAGACGCCGAGCGGCTGCTCGCGCGCGCGGACATGGCGCTGTACCACGCGAAGGAACTGGGACGGGACGGATATCAGTTCTTCAAGCCCGACCTCAACGTCCGTGCGGTCGAGCGGCACTCGATCGAAGCGGGCCTCCACGTCGCGCTCGCCAACCGCCAGTTCGAGCTGGTCTACCAGCCGAAGATGAACCTGGAGTCGGGCGCGCTCGTCGGCGCCGAGGCGCTGATTCGCTGGCGCCACCCGGATCGCGGAGTGATTGGACCGGACGAGTTCGTCCCGGTCGCCGAAGAGTGCGGCCTCATCAGGCCAATCGGGCGCTGGGTCGTCCAGGAAGCCTGCCGGCAGGTGCAGGCCTGGCAGGACGATGGCCTTCCGCCAATCCCGGTGTCGGTCAACATCTCCGCCGCGGAGTTCCGTGGCAAGGGGTTCCTCAAGAACATCGTCGACATCCTGGGCGAGACCCGGCTCGACCCGCGCCTGCTGGAGCTCGAGGTAACGGAGAGCGTGCTGATGGCGCATGCCGAAACCACGAGGTCCGTCCTGCAGTCGCTCAAGATGCTCGGCGTCCGGCTGGCGATAGACGATTTCGGGACCGGCTGGTCGAGCCTGAGCTATCTCAGGCTGTTCCAGGTCGACGCGCTCAAGATCGACAAGTCCTTCGTGCAGGAGATCACCTCCCGCTCCAGCGCCGCCCCCATCGTCAGCGCCGTGATCAGCATGGGGAAGAGCCTGAAGCACCGGGTGGTGGCCGAGGGGATTGAGACAGGCGATCAGCTGGCCTTCCTCAGAGCCGAGAAATGCACCGAGGGACAGGGCTACTACTTCAGCGTGCCCCTGGCCGCGCAGCGTTTCGCCGAGGTCCTGGAGAGCGGGACGATGTCGTGAGCCGGCGGCCGTCCTCGCGGCGCTCCCTGCGCTGCTGCAGGGCGGGGTCTTCAGACCCGCCCGGGGATCAAGGGCTGACCAGGTGTCGATCGAATCCAGCCCGGACCAGTTCTTCGTACGCATCCCAGACGTCGGCCGGAATGTCCTGCGCAATCTGAAAACCCCTGGCGGGGTACACGCGCAGCCGCTGCAGGTCTCCCACCATGATGCTCACGACGTCCTCGGTTGACAGCGCGCTGTTCGAATACCCGGCGAGATACTCGTCGAACGACACCCTCGGCGAGGTCACGATCAGATCCTTCCCGGGCCACAGCTTCCGGAACGTGGCGTAGCTGCGCCGCTCCATGTACGGCTTCTGCACGACGATGAACGTCTGCGGGTCGAGCTGTTTCTCCGCGAGCAGGCGCCTGGTGAACAGGATGTTCTCGCCGGTGTTCGTCGACTGGTTCTCGATCAGGATCTGCGCCGCCGGCACACCCATGCCGGCGGCAATGCGTGCGAACTGATCGGCCTCAGGCTCCTGCCAGAGGTGCCGCGTGATCGATCCGAGGCCGCCGGAGAAGATGAGGAGCGGCGCCCAGCCCTCGAGCAGGAGCTGCGATCCCCTCTCGGCCACCGCCGTGTCGTGGCTGCAGAGAACCAGGATCGCGTCCCCCGGCGCCAGTCGATGGTTCAGTTGATGGTAGTGCCAGAGCGTGTCGGCCAGCTGGCGGATGCGAGCGTTCATGCAGGGCGCGCGGTTCGCGACGAGGCCGGACAGGCCACTAGGGTTTCAGGGCGGAGTCGAGCGCGGTTCGGAATTCCTCGAAGGGCATGGCGCCGCGCACCACCTTCAGCACTTTCATCGGCTGCCCGGCGGCGGGCGTCCGGCCGATCAGGAACGTCGGCGTGCTGTCGATGCCGAGCGCCTGCATGCGGGACACGCTTTCGCGCACGCGGGTCGCATGCCGGCCACCCTCGAGGCAGGTTTTGAACTGCGCCGTGTCGAGGCCGAGCTTTCCCGCCTGGGCGACCAGCCCGGCCACATCACGAACGGGCCGCTCGAAGAGCTGCGCGCTCATCTCCCAGTACTTGCCCTGATCGGTCGCGCAGTTGGCGGCCTCGTGCGCGCGGAACGCGTCGGGGTGGAGCTGGGCGATCGGGTAGTCGATGAAGGCGTAGCGGATCCGCCCCGTCTGGATGAACTGTGCGTCGATCTGCGGCTGCGTGTCCTGGCGGAACCGGCGGCAGAACGGGCAGTGGAAGTCGGAGACCTCGACCATCATGATCGGCGCAGAGGCCGCACCTTTGGACGGCACGCCGTCGACCTGCACATCCTTGTTGAGCAGCGCCATTTCCGCCGGCTGCCGGGGCTCCGCGACCGACTGCAGGAAATTCTTGATCGCGGTCAGCTCGCGGAGCATCGTCGCCTGCTGCGCCTTGAGCGCCTCGACCTCCTTCCGGAGGGCGGCCACTTCGTGCTCGGTGGACTGTGGACCGGAGAGGGAGAACAACGCGATCAGGGTAACGGCGGCGAGCCTGGCCATCTGGCCACTCTAACCCAATTTCCCGCGCACAGGCAGCGATGCCGGCCGCGTCGGGGTGAGTGCTTCGGCGAAATAGGCTGGATACCTGTGCGGCGGGTCCTCCAGCCCCGCCGTGTCGGCTGGGTCTGAAGACCAGCCCTACACTTCCGGTATAGGAGTTGGAAGGTCGCAGCCGGATCGCTGTGGAGGAGGGGCTTTCAAGTCAAGCCCCGCGGTCGGCTGGTCTGAAGACCCAGCCCTACAGCAGTTATATACGGCTGCAGCGATGCAGCGGGAACGCTGTGGGTTCAGTGAGCGGCAGCCGGATCGCTGTGGCAGTGGGGCTTTCAAGCCCCGCTGCAGTAGCAGCCCCAGGCCCCTGGCTAGGTGACCTCCGGAAAAATCTTGCCGGGATTCAGGATGCCCAGCGGATCGAAGGCGTGCTTGATCCGTTTCATCAGGGCGATCTCGTCCGGAGACAACTCCAGCTCCAGGAAGCGCGCCTTCGCGAAACCGATCCCGTGCTCCCCGCTGATGGACCCCTCGAGCGCCACGACGCCCTCGAACAGGAGCCGCTCGGCCGCATGCGCCCGCTCCACCTCGCCCGGCCGCCCGGGATCCGACATGATGTTCACGTGGATGTTGCCGTCGCCGGCGTGCCCGAACGACGGAATCCGCAGGTCGAACTCCCGCCTTCAGCCGATCGACCAGCGCGAACAGCTCGGGGATCCGGCCGCGCGGCACCACGACATCGTGGTTGTACTTGATCGGGGCAATCATCATCAGCGCGAGCGACAACTCGCGGCGGACCCGCCACAGCTCCGCGCGCTCCGCGTCGTCCCTGGCGCGACGCACTTCAATCGCCTCCGCGTCACGGCACGCGCGCTCGACGCGCTCTGCGTCCTCCAGCACGGCGGCGGGCCCGCCGTCCACTTCGAGCAGCAGAATCGCGCCGGTTCCCTCGGGCGCGAGCGACCGCGTCTCCTGGGCGCTGGCCACGGCCTCCAGCGAATCCCTGTCGACCAGTTCCAGCGCAGCCGGCACGACCCGCTCGCTGATGATGTTCGTCACCGCCCGGACTGCGCCGCTCACGTCGCCGAAGCAGGCCCGGATCGTCGTCTGGACCTGCGGCCGCGGCACCAGCCTGAGCACGACGTTCGTGATCACGGCGAGCGTGCCCTCCGATCCCACGAGCAGGTGCGTCAGGTCGTAGCCGACGACGTTCTTCACGACCTTCCCGCCGGTCTCGATGATCTCACCGGTCGGCAGGACCGCCTGCAGGCCGAGGACGTAGTTCTTGGTCGTTCCGTACTTGAACGCGCGCGGCCCGCCGGCGCACTCGGCGACGTTGCCGCCAATCGCCGACTGCCGCAGCGACGAGGGATCGGGGGGATAGAACAGCCCGACGCGTTCCACGGCATCCTGAAGATCGCCAGTGATGACGTTGGGCTCGACGACGGCGAGCAGGTTTGCCTCGTCTATCTCGAGGATGCGATTCATCCGCTCGAGTGACAGCACGACGCCGCCGCGGGTCGGGACCGATCCGCCGGTATAGCCGCTGCCGCCGCCGCGCGGGACGATCGGCTGGCGGTGAGCGGCGCACAGCCGGACGACCGCCGCGACGTCGGGTGCGGTGCCAGGAAAAACCACCACGTCGGCCGGATGGCCGCGCTTCAGCGCGTCGGTACCGTAGGTCTGACGGGAGGCGGTGTCCGTGCGCACGTGTGACGCGCCGAGTGCGTCTTCGAGCTGCGCGAGGAACCCGGGGGGGAGCACGCGGCCGCTATCCGGGGACGGCGCTCGGTCGGCCGGCCGTCGCGCGCGAGATGCTCGATGATCCTCCGGGTGCCGCGCTCCAGCTCGGTCAGCGACGTCGCATACGACATGCGCACGAACCCGGGCGCGTCGAAGGCCTCACCCGGCGTGACTGCGACTCGTGCCTCGTCCAGCAGCGACTGCGCGAGCTGGGCGGATGTTCGGATCCCGTCCGGCGAGAGGAACCCGGAGACGTCCACGAACAGGTAGAACGCGCCGGCCGGCGTCACGAACTCGAGCCGCGGCTCGTTCGACAGCCACTCGCAGAGCTGGTCGCGGCGGTGCCGGTACTCCTCGAGCATCTCGGTGACGCAGTCCTGCGGCCCGCTGAGCGCGGCGGTCACCGCCTTCTGCGTGATCGAGCAGACGTTCGACGTCGCGTGGCTCTGCAGCGCGTTGCAGGCGCCGATCACCGCGGTCGGCCCGATCGCCCAGCCGCACCGCCAGCCGGTCATCGCGTAGGCCTTCGAGGCCGAGCCGCAGATGATCGAGCGTGCGGCGTTGGTCCGCGCCAGCACCGCCGGCAGGTTGTGCGGCGTCGGCTCGTAGATCAGCTTCTCGTAGCAGAGGTCCAGCAGGATCCAGATGTCGCGCCGCGCCGCCTCCTCGGCGAGGATCGGCGAGCTCGGCCTCCGGCATCAGCGCGCCGGTCGGGTTTCCCGGGCGAGTTGATGACGACGCCCGCGCGTTCGCGGCGTGAAGGCGGCGATGAACGGCGCAGCGGCGAGTCGAAAGCCTTCGTCGGCGTGGCTCTGCACCACCACCGGCGTCGCGTCGGCCAGCTTGATCTGCTCGACCAGCGTCGGCCATCCCGGAGAGTGCGTGACGACCTCGTCGCCCTCGCCGAACAGCACCAGCGCGGCGTTGTAGAGGGCCTGCTTGCCGCCCGCGGTGACGATGATGTCCGAGGTCGTGTACTCGACGCCGTAGTCGGCGCGGTAGCGCGCCGCGATCGCCTGCTTCAGCTCGTCGGTGCCGGAGTTGGTCGTGTACTTCGTGAAGTTCGCGTCGATGGCGGCGTGCGCCGCGGCGTTGATGTGCGGCGGCGTCGGAAAGTCCGGCTCCCCGGCGCCGAAATCGACGACGTCCACGCCGGCGGCCTTGAGCTTCAGCGCCTCCGCGGCGACCTTCATCGTGGGCGACTGGGCCATCCTGTCCGGCACGCGGCGGCGAGCATCATCAGGCCCTCAGCGTCTCGCGCGAGAGCTTCTTCTCGCGCAGCCGCCGCTCGACAATCGAGCGGCACCAGGCCGGTCACCGATCCGCCGAGCGCGACGATTTCCTTGACCAGGCCGCGAGCTGACATACGGTGTACGGCTCGGCCGGCATCATGAACACCGTCTCGACGTCCGGATTGAGGCGGCGGTTCATCAGCGCCATCTGCATTTCGAACTCGAAGTCGGAGATGGCGCGCAGGCCGCGGACGATCACCCGGGCGTGCCTCCGGTCGAGCGTAGTCGACGAGCAGGCCGTCGAAGGTATCCACTTCGACATTGGCATGCGCGGTGAACACCTCGCGCGCGATGCTCGACCCGCTCGGGGATCGTGAACAGCGGCGACTTGTCCACGTTGACCAGCATCGCGACGATGATGCGGTCGAACAGCCGGCGCGCCGCGCGCGATGATGTCGACGTGGCCGTTGGTCAGCGGGTCGAACGAGCCGGGGTAGATGGCGATCGACGCTCATGGTTGCTGTCCGTGCCGGGCGTCCGCCGCGGCGCGTCCGATCCCGCCGATAGAAAGCCAAGCACGCTGTCCCCGGCCGTCAGCACCCGCGCCGCGCAGCAGCCCGGCCGCGGTCGGGCGGGCCTCGTCCCGCCGGGCGTGCTCGATGACGAGCCGCGTCTCGACGCCGATCGAGCGGCGCCGCCGCGTCGAGCGCCTCGAGCAGCGTGCCGCTTCCGTATGGCGGATCGAGGAAGACGATGTCGAACGGGCCGCGGCCCCGCGCTGCCGCGCACGCCGACGCGAAACCCAACGCGGATAATAGCATGCGCGGTCGTCGATGCCGCAGCGCCGCAGGTTCGCCGCGATCAGCGCCAGCGCCCGCGGGTCCTGCTCGACGAAGGTGACGTGCGCGGCGCCACGGCTCAGCGCCTCGATGCCCGACCGCCCCGGTCCCCGCGTAGCGCGTCCAGCACCCGCGCGCCGCGCACCCCCGGCGCCAGCACGTTGAACAGCGTCTCGCGCAGCCGATCGGAAGTCGGCCGCAGCCCCGTCGCCAGCCCGGCGCCTCGAGCGTCCGCCCCTTCAATCCAGCCGGACGATGATGCGCATGGGAGACGGACGGGCGTGCTCAGCCTATCCCCACCCCCACCAGCCCGAAACGCTGCTCCCAGCTGGACGCACCAGCGCCGCGAGCGTCTCGCGACTGCCGCACGTCGTCGAGCGCGGCGACCGCCTCGCGGCGGGCCTCCTCCATCAGCGCGTGATCGCGCAGCAGGTCGCCGACGCGCAGCGTCGGGCATGCCCGACTGGCGCGTGCCGAAGAAGTCGCCCGGGCCGCGCAGCTCGAGGTCCCGCTCGGCAATCACGAAGCCGTCGGTGGTGTCGGTCAGCGCCTTCAGCCGCTCGCGGCCCTGGTCGGTCAGCGGCGACTGATACAGCAGGATGCAGAACGACTGGTGCGCGCCGCGCCCGACCCGGCCCGCGCAGCTGGTGGAGCTGCGACAGGCCGAACCGCTCGGCGTGCTCGACCAGCATCACCGAGGCGTTGGCCACGTCCACCCCGACCTCGACGACCGTCGTCGAGACCAGCACGTCGAACTCGCCGCGGGCGAACGCCGCCATCACCCGCTCCTTGGCGTCCGGCTTCATCGCCCGTGCAGCAGCGCGACCCGGTAGGCCGGGAACACCTCCTGCGCCAGGTGGTCGGCCATCTCGGTCGCGGCCCTGAGGTCGACCTTCTCCGACTCCTCGACCAGCGGGTAGATCACGTAGGCCTGCCGGCCGGCGTCGATCTGCGTGCGGACGAAGTCGTAGATCTCGTCGCGCCGCGACTCGGGCTTCGCGAGCGGTCCTGATCGGCTGTCGGCCCGGCGGCATCTCGCGCATGACCGACACGTCGAGGTCGCCGTAGGTCGGTCAGCGCGAGCGTGCGCGGGATCGGCGTCGCGGTCATCACCAGCACGTCGGGATGCACGCCCTTGGCACGGAGCGTCGCCCGCTGCATCACGCCGAAGCGGTGCTGCTCGTCGATGATGACCAGCCCGAGCTCGCGGAAGCGCAATCGGATCCTCGACCAGCGCGTGGGTGCCGACCACGAGGTGCAGCGAGCCGGCCGAGAGCTCCGCCTGCGCCTCGCGCCGCTGCCGGGCCGGCGTCGAGCCCGTCAGCAGCGTGATCCGGAAGCGAGACGACTCGAGCAGCCGGCGGATGGTGATGAAGTGCTGCTCGGCGAGGATCTCGGTCGGCGCCATGAACGCGACCTGGAAGCCGTTCTCCATCGCCACGACCGCAGCCATCAGCGCGACGATCGTCTTGCCGGACCCGACGTCGCCCTGCAGCAGCCGGTTCATCGGTGAGAGCCGCTGCATGTCGGCGACGATCTCGGCGATCGACCTTCTTCTGGTCCCCGGTGAGCCGGAACGGCAGCACGCGGCGCACCGACATCGCGGATCTCGTCGGATGATGCGGACGGCGCGCGGCTTCTGCTCCGCTGCGGCGCGCCGCTTGCGCAGGATCAGCCCGAGCTGAAAGAGGAAGAACTCCTCGAAGATCAGCCGGCGCTGCGCCGGCGATGCGAAACGATTCAGCTCGTCGACGTCGGCGCCCTCCGGCGGAAAGTGGACGTGCGAGCAGCGCCGTGCGCCGGTCGACGAGCTGCAGCCGCTCCAGCACGTCGGCGGGAATCGGGTCGGAAAGAGTCTCCGGGCAGCTGCGCGCAGCGCGTCGTGCACGAGCACGCGCTGCATCTTCGCCGTCAGGTGCCGGTCTTCTCGTAGACCGGCACGATCCGACCGGTGTGGAGCGTCTCGTCCTCGGCCGGCTCCCGCGGTCCGGAGTCGCCTGCGGTCTCCTGACGGAGCACCTCGGTACTGCGGGTTCTGAAGCTGCAGACGCCGTGGACGTCAGCTCGATCTTCCCGAACAGGATGACGCGCTGGCGCGGGTGGAACATGTCGGCGAGAAAGGGCTGGTTGAACCAGATCGCGCGCAGATGGAACCGGTGTTGTCCCGCACCAGCAGCTCGAAGATGCGGAACCCCGGCCGCCGCGTCGGGCGGATGCCGCCGCTCACCACTTCGCCCATGATCGACGCGGTGTTGCCGGGGCGGAGAGACGCGATTGGCTGGAACTGGCCGCGGTCTTCGTAGCGGATGGGAAAGCGATACAGGAGATCTTCGATGGTGTGCAGGCCCACGCGCTGCAGGTCTGCCGCGCGACGCGGTCCGACGCCCTTCAGGTACTGCAGCGCGGAGGCGAGGTAGTCCATGCGGCGCTCAGCATGCACCCACCCTCACTGCAGGATGGTGGCCTGTCCTCGCTCGACGCGGATCTCGCGGATGCTCGCCGGCAGCTCGAAGGGATCGTCCATGACGATGCCGTCAGGGTCCTCCGGCGTTCGCGAGTAGTACCCGAGGAGCTCCTGGAGCAGCGACTTGGGGACCGAGATTCCCGACACCTGCGCGGACTCGAGCTGGAACCGGCCGACGCCGTCCTTGGTGATCAGCAGCCCGCTGGCGGTCACCGGCACCGAACCGGTCAGGTAGGACATCGGATCCAGCCACCCGCTCTGCTTCTGCTTGCGGACGGCGTCCAGGTCGACGACGGCCTGACCGCTCACCCGCCCGTCGCCGAGCGCGTTCAGCCGCGGATCGACGATTCCGGTGGGGATCTGCTCCTTCGCGCTGTGCTCGAAGTAGGCATTGACCTCGACGTCGGTTACCGGAGTGGTCTGCGTTGCCGGCTTCGCGCGCTTCTCGTTGCCGAAGGCGACAATCTTCTTCAGCTTCGCGTCGAAGCGATCGGCGTCCTGCTTCGCGAACGCTGCCAGCCGACTGCCGGGGCGACAGCCATGACGCTCACGGCCACGGCAAGAGCAAGGCGTGGAGCACGCATATGCGGAATTGTACACGGACCCGGGCCCCGGGCTGGCGCGTCGGACGTCCGTGGCTGCACCGGAGGCTGCCGCAGGCGCCCGGGAGGGTGGCCGGGGAATCCGCGCGGTGAAGATGCCCGGATCAGGTCCCGCCGCGCGCACGCGCCGCGCGCTCCCTGGCACGCACCACCAGGTCGAGCTTGCGGCGCTCGATGGTCTCCTCGAACGCCCTGAACCTGGCCTGCTGCCGCACGTCGAGCACCTCGTCGAGCGTCTCGTACGCCTTCCGCATCTCCGCCGCCGAGCGTTCGTCGTGGTCGCGCAGCGCCTGCAGGCGGCCGCGGAGCGCCGTTTCGTCGGCCTGCGCCTGCGGGCGGGACAGCCTCCGCAGGTCCTGGATGATCAGGTTGCGCTCGCGCAGGTTGCGGCGCCGCGCCTCCTGGAGTCGCCTCAGCCTGGTCACGAAGTCGCCGTACTGAGTGTCGGTGAGCCCCAGCGCGTCCTGTGCCTGGACCACGGCGTAGGCATCGAGCATCTTCACGAGCTCGCCCGCGGGCACGCCGGAGGCCTCGCCGTCGGGCGCCGGCGCCCGGTTGCGCCGGGCGGGCGCCTCCTGCATGGCGCCCCCACCGACGGCGGCCCGCTGCGCCTCGACCGGAGCGCTGCCCAGCCCGCTGAATGACAGGGCGATCACCGCGCACAGCCAGACCGATCGTCCGATCTTCATTCCTCGACCTGTTCTCGTCCAGCACACGCCGCTTGCCACTCGCGACACTAGATGCCCGCCCGTTCGAGCTCACCCCGGAGCAGTTCGGCGAGCGCCGCCTGCTCTCGAGTCGACAGTTCGAGCGTCATCCGTTCGGCCGCGTCCGGCCGTGGCGCGATGCCGGCATCCTGCGTGTCCTGCCATCCGACCTGGTCGGCAACCCCACGCACCACTGCCCACGCCTCGTCTGCCTCGATGTCGTCGGCAACGGCAACCCCGGCCCCCTCGACGGAGGCGCCCGTCCCGCCAGGAAAGCCTGCGGGGACGGACGAGAGGACTGGCGCAGGAGGGTGACCGGAGGGCATGGACAGCGAGACAGCGACCGCAAGCGCCACGGACGCCACCCCCGTCGTCCAGGCGACGTGCGGCCACCAGGCCCGGTCGCGCCAGGTCGGGGCCCCGGGGGAGGCAACCGCCTCCCTGATCCTGCCGGACAGGTGGTCCCAGAACAGGGGCGACGGCTCGGGTACGTCCGCTTCGACTGCCCGCGCGACAGCCTGTTCGAGCTCGCCGGCGTGCGCCCGGCAGGCCGCACATTCCTTCAGATGTGCGCGTCGTCCCGGCGGCAGCACACCGTCCAGGAGATCTACGAGCTCTTCGCGCGTGAGATGGATCATTTCAGCAGCTTCTTCATGTTCGCGAGCGCGTGAAAGAGGTTCGCCTTGACGGCGCCCACCGAGCTCCCGAGGATGTCGGCGATCTCCTGGTGCGGCAGCTCATGATAAATGCGGAGGATCAACGTCGCACGCTGCGCCCGAGGGAGACGGGCGATTGCGGCACGCACCTCGGCGGCGCGCTCGGCCCGCAGAAGCACGCTGTCCGCAGGCTCCGCGGCGGCATCACGGTGCTCGCGATGTTCCAGTGTCTCGGTCCGGGGGGTCTTGACCGCGAGCCGGTTGAGGCTGACGTTCACGGCGATCCGGTACAGCCACGTTCCGAGCGAGGCGCGCGACTGAAACCCCCGCAGACCCCGGTAAGCGCGGATGAAGACATCCTGCGTCAGGTCACTCGCGTCCTCGTGGCTGCCGGCGAAGCGGTAGCACAACTGGTAGACCTGGCGGCGATACCGTTCGACGATGACGTCGAAGGCGCCGGCGTGGCCGTTCAGACAGGCGGAGACCAGGGTCGGCTCGTCCGCCGCCTGCCAGTCGACCGTCCCCTCATCGCCGGGAACCTCGCGGCCCCGGGCCGCACCGGCAGGGTCCGCAGCGCCCACCCGGGCGTCGGATGCGTCAGCCAAGATGGCGGGCCATGTCGGGGTCAGCATCGCCGTGCACGGCAGGTCGCCACATGTTCCATCAGAGCTGCTCAGTGGACTTAGACAGGAGAGGCGGACGGAAGTTACGTCGGAAGTCTTGACTTTCGCTTTTCCTTTGCATATAGTCCCGACCATGCAGCCACTGACCAAACGGCAGCGCGAAATCCTCGATTACCTGAATGATTTCATCCAGGAGCATCGGTACGCCCCGAGCCTGGAGGAGATTGGCCGACGGTTCGGCCTGTCGTCGCTGGCGACGGTCCACAAGCACCTCACCAACCTCGAGGAAAAAGGCTTCATCAAGCGGGCCTGGAACCGGAGCCGCTCCGTGGAGCTCGTGCCGACGCGGCTGGGCGGGCGGGCTGTGGAATTGCCGCTGCTCGGGTACGTGGCGGCCGGCGCCCCGATCGAGGCGGTTCCGGGAAACGAGACGATCTCCGTGCCCGAGAACCTCACGGGCAAGAGGGATTCGTACGTGCTGCGCGTCAAAGGCGATTCGATGATCGACGAACAGATCCGAGATGGCGATTTCGTCATCGTCGAAGACAGGCGCACGGCGGAAAACGGCGAGATGGTCATCGCGCTCCTGAACGGTTCGGACGTCACCCTCAAGAAGCTCTATCGCGAGCAGGGGCGCATCCGCCTGCAGCCGGCGAACCCGACGATGAAGCCGATCATGATGCTGCCCGATCAGGTGCAGGTGCAGGGAGTCGTGGTCGGCGTGATGCGACGGTACTAGCCGAGCGAGCCAGGAACTCTCCCGCGGGGCAGCCCGCATCTGCGATCTGCGCTCTGCCCTGCCCACCCGCATTCCACCCGCCATCCACCCTCCGCCAGTTTGCGATTTGCCCTCTGCCCTTTGCCATTTGCGCTCTGCCCTCGCCTTTGGCCATCTCCGATCTGCCATTCGCGATGCGCCGTCCGCGTCCCGGGTAGTGCTACAGTGCCGGGCATGAGCGAACGCAAGCAGATCAATTTCACCATCGTTCCCGACGACAGCGGCGACCTCGCGCGCACCTACGCGAATTTCTGTGCGATCTCCCATTCCCCATTCGATTTCACGCTGTCGTTCTGTGAAGTCATGCCGCTCACCGAGAAGGACATCGAGGCGGCCGAGGCGGACCATGTAATCCGCGCGCCGGTACGCGCGAAGGTCGCGGTACCGCTGCAGGTCGTGCCGAACCTGATTGCCGCGCTTCAGGAGCACATGCGCATCTACAACGAGTCGACGGGCACCGGCTGGGACAAGGTGCACTGACACAGCGACGCTACAATCCCCCCATGTTGAAACGAGGCAGCGGATCGAGCGTGGCGCCGGCAGCCCGCGGGGCGTCACCGCGCCGCCGCCTCGCGCAGAAGGCGAAGAAGGCGCCCGCACGCCGGCCGGGAAAGAACGCAGCCGCGACCCGCCGTGTCATGGAGAAGCTCGCGGCCCAGCATCCGGGCGCCGACACGGAGCTGCACTTCGCGGATGCCTACCAGTTGCTCGTCGCGACCATCCTCTCCGCCCAGTGCACCGATGCCCGGGTGAACGAGGTGACGCCGGCACTGTTCCGCCGCTACCCTGACGCGCGCGCGCTCGCCCGGGCCTCGACCGCCGAGCTCGAGCCGCAGATCCAGTCCACCGGCTTCTTCCGCGCGAAGTCGCGCTCGCTCAAAGGCATGGCCACCGCGCTCGTCGACGGACACGACGGCGAGGTGCCGAAGACGATGGAGGGGCTCGTCTCGTTGCCGGGCGTCGGACGGAAGACGGCCAATGTCGTACTCGGGCACGCGCTCGGGGTTCCGGGACTCCCGGTCGATCGCCACGTCCTGCGGGTCGCCAACCGGATCGGCATCGCCCGATCGGACGACCCGGTGGTGGTCGAGGAGCAGTTGTCGGCGGCGCTGCCGGCGCCGGAATGGACCCGCGCGTCCGACACGCTGATCCTCCACGGCCGGCGGATCTGCCGGCCGCGCCCGCTCTGCGATCGCTGTGCGGTGACGGAGGAGTGCGAGTATTTTCGTGTGGTGATCGCCAAGGCCAAAGGGAAACCGCGAAAGCCATGAACCGCGACGACTTCGAACGGCCTCGTCGAGGAAGCGCTGCGCGACATTCCCGGACGGTTCCGGAGGGCGATGCAGAACGTCGCCGTCGTTGTCGAGGACGAGCCTTCCGAGCACGTCCTGGACGACCTGGAGATCGAGCCCGGAGACACCCTCTTCGGCCTGTACCAGGGCACGCCGCTCCCCGAGCGCGGATGGGGCTATGGAAACGCCCTGCCCGACCGCATCTCGATCTACCAGCGGCCGATCGAGGAAGCGTGCCCGGACGACGAAGCGATCCGCTGCTGTGTGGCGGAGACGGTGATACACGAGTTCGGGCACTACTTCGGCATGAGCGAGGATGAGATCGAAGAAATAGAGGATCGGTACTGGCGCGGCGAGTCGCTCGACGACGCCTAGCGGCGCCATGTTCGTCAGGAAGAAGGTACGGTCAGCACTTTCTCGCGCCTGCGTGGGCCGATCGGCTGGCGGCCGTGATCGCGCCCGCGGCAGGCGACCGGTTCCTCGAGATCGGGCCTGGTCCCGGCGCGCTGACTCTCAGGCTGGCGCCTCGCGTGCGGCATCTCACGGCAGTGGAAATCGACACCGACATGGTGGCGGCGCTCTTGCCGAAAGTGCCGCCCAACGTCACCCTTGTCGCCGCGGACTTCCTGACGTTCGACGTGGCGGCGCTCGCGGCAGAGGGGCCGCTGCGTGTCGCGGGCAACCTTCCCTACAACGTGTCGTCGCCGATACTGTTCCGGCTCCTCGGCACGCACCGCGCGCACGGTGGCCTCGTGGACGCCACCCTCATGCTGCAACGCGAGGTGGCCGAGCGGCTCCGCGCCCGTCCGGGGACGCGCGACTACGGCGTGCTCGCGATTCTGGTGCAGCTGCACGCGGATGTGTCACCGTTGTTGACCCTCCCACCTGGCGCCTTCCGCCCCGCCCCGAAGGTGCATTCGGCGGTCGTGCGCCTGACGTTCAGGGCGCCCGCTGTCCGGCTGAGCGACGAGCCGGTGTTCGAGGCGATGGTGCGCTCCATCTTCACGCAGCGGCGGAAGATGCTCGGCAACGCGCTGTCGGCGTTCGCGGCAGGACGGGGTCTCGCCGCCGCCGGGGTGCTCGCCGACGCCGGCATCGATTCCCGGCGCCGGCCCGAAACCCTGCAGCTGCCAGAACTTGCGCGGGTTGCCGAGGTGTTGACGGGAAGCTGATGAGGCTGTGCTATAGTCGAGCCGATTCCAACCGTCCCGGGCGGGCTGTCCCAGCAGCTGCTCCGGTGGGCTTGCAACCGGTGGCGCCTGCCACCCCGCGTCCGAACCCCCCGGCCCCCGGGAGCGTTTCGGTCGCGTCCTGCCCTGCGACGTACAGGTCTCGAATCGAGGATCCACTCTGACTGCGGACCGCCCCGTGTCGACGGACGTGCCTCCCCTCGAGCTGATTCCGCTCGGCGGCGTCGGCGAGTTCGGCATGAACATGATGGTCATCGCCTGCGGCGAGACCGCCATCCTGGTGGACGCCGGGGTCATGTTCCCGGACCCCGAGCTGCTCGGGGTGGACCTCGTGATCCCGGACCTGCGTCAGCTTCAGCAGTACAAGCTGTCCGCGCTCGTCCTGACGCACGGCCACGAGGATCACATCGGCGCCGTGCCGCACGTGCTTCCCTGCTTCGACGGCCCGGTCTACGGGACGGCGTTGACGCTGGCACTGGTCGAGTCCAGGCTGGAGGCGCGCGAAAAGCCGGGACGCGAGCGCTTGGTCAGGGTGAAGCCGCGGGAGCGGGTGGCCATCGGCGCCTTCTCGATCGAATTCCTGCGCGTGACGCACAGCATGCCGGACTGCGTGGCGCTGGCGATCACGACGCCGCACGGCGTGGTGCTCCACACGGGCGATTTCAAGATCGATCAGACGCCGCTCGACGGGGATCCGATGGACGTGCACCGGCTGGCGGAGCTCGGGTCCGCCGGCGTGCTCGCGCTGCTGGCCGACAGCACCAACGTGGATCGCAAGGGATTCTCCGGGTCTGAGATCGACGTCACCGACGCCTTCGAGGAGATCTTCACCGGTGCGCCGGGCAAGATCGTGGTCGCGATGTTCGCCTCCAGCCTGTACCGGATGCAGATCCTCGTCGACCTGGCGGCGCAGTTCGATCGCCGCGTCGCCTTCGTCGGCCGGGGCGTGATCGAGAACTCCGAGATTGCCCAGCGGCTCGGCTACCTCCGGGTGCCGGCGGGGGTGCTGATCCGCGACCTTGACGTCCGGAACACGCCCGCCCAGGATGTGGTCTGCATCTGCACCGGGTCCCAGGGCGAGCCGCAGGCGGCGCTGCCGCGGATCGCGATCAACGACCACCGGCACGTCCGGCTGGAACCGGAGGACGTCGTCGTGTTCTCGGCCCGGGAGATACCCGGCAACGAGAAGGCCATCGGCCGCGTGATGAATCACATCGCCCGCCGGG
Organism: uncultured Acidobacteriota bacterium; assembly: GCA_963787175.1. Classification (GTDB taxonomy): domain Bacteria; phylum Acidobacteriota; class Vicinamibacteria; order Vicinamibacterales; family 2-12-FULL-66-21; genus CAVSUB01. The sequence goes on along the minus strand of CAWBCA010000020.1, from coordinate 242,201 downwards.
AGGCCGAAGTGATCTACGAGGGCATCAAGCATGTGCACGTTTCCGGGCACGGCAGCGAGGAAGAGCTGAAGCTGATGCTTTCTCTTGTAAGGCCGCGCTACTTCGTGCCGATACACGGGGAGTACCGGCAGCTTGCCCGGCATGCGCGGATTGCTGCCCGGGTGTCGAGAAATACCACCGTCCTGCTGGCCGAGAACGGCGACGTCATCCGGTTCGACGGCGATGGCGGCCGGATTGCCGGCAAGGTGCCGGCCGGCCGCGTCCTGATCGACGGGACGCGGAGCGGCGAGGTCGGCGACGAGGTGCTGCGCGACCGGCGCCACCTGTCGGGGGACGGGCTGGTGGTCGCGGTCGTCAGCATCGGACGGCAGTCCGGCACGCTCGAGGAAACGCCAACGGTGATCACGCGCGGGTTCGTGCTGGACGCCCGGACCGAAGCGCTGCTGAAAGAGATTCCGTCGCTGGTCGCAGCGGCGATAGACGGGGCGGTGGTCGAGGAGCGCACCGACCCGGGGCTCATCAAGGAGAGGATTCGCGTGGACCTGCAGCGCTTCTTCCGGAAACGATCCGGACTCCGGCCCCTGGTGTTGCCGGTCGTCATGGAGGTCTGATTTGGCTGGATTCGCGGTATCCAGGCGTGTCAGCGAGTTTGCGGGCGTCGCACTCTTCGCCCTTGCGCTCATCTGGTTCGTGGCGCTGGCCACCTACAGCCCTGCCGACCCGGTCTGGTTCTTCAACACCGGTCCCGCGGTCGCTCCCGGAAACTTTGCCGGCCGCGTCGGGGCGTTCACGGCCGAGCTCTCGTACCAGCTCCTCGGCTACGCAGCCTACCTGATCCCGCTGGTGCTCGCCCTGCTGGGCTGGCACAACTTCTGGTGCCACGCCGTCGACGCGGCGTACACCAAGATCATCGGCGCCGTGCTCCTGTTCTCGTGCGTCTCGTCCTTCCTCTCCCTGGCGTTCGGGACGCTCGAGATCGCGGGGAAGGCGCTCCGCGCAGGGGGCTACGTGGGGGATGCCCTCGCGGCCCTGCTCGCGGTGTATCTCAATCGGACCGGCTCGATCATCCTGATCCTGACCCTGCTCTTCCTGTCGATCATCCTCTCGACGCAGTTCTCGTTCGGCCGGCTCCTGTCGTTCGCAGCCGGGCGGGCGAGGGACCGCTGGGCCGCCATGGCCGGCAACCGCCGCGCCCGGCGCGAGGAGAAGCTCCGCGAACAGGAGCGCAAGGAGGTCATCCGGAAGCACCTCGACAGGGCGTCGAAAGCAGGCCAGGTAGAGCTGACCGCCAGAGCGGGCGGGCCGGGTCCGGAGGTCACCACTCCGGCGGATCGCCGGGACGCCCGCCAGCCGCGGCCGGCGACCGCCGTCGAGGGGCCGCAGCCCCGTCAAACGCCTGCCGTCGCCGCACGCATCGCCTCCCGCACCCCGACGCCCGAAGAGGCCCCGAAGTTGTCCCGCGCGGCCTCCATGGTTGGCGCGGCCGCCGCCGCGTTGAAGGCCGCTTCCGCGAAGCCGACCCCTCCGCCGGCCATCAAGCGTCCGGTTCCGACACCGTCGGCGCCGTCGCTGCCCCTCTCGGAACCCGACAAGCTCCCGGCAGAGCGCAAGCGCGGCGCGTTCGTTCCCCCGCCGCTGGCGCTGCTGGACGCGCCGAAAGGCGAGCGCAAGATCGACGAGCGCGAGTTGATGGAAGGGGCCCGGCTGCTCGAAGAGAAATGCCGCGAGTTCGCCGTCGAGGGCTCGGTCGTGCAGATCCATCCAGGGCCCGTCGTGACGACCTACGAGTTCAAGCCCGACGCCGGCGTCAAGTACAGCAAGATCACCGGCCTCGCGGACGACCTCTGCCTGGCGATGCAGGCAGAGTCGGTGCTGATCGACCGCATCCCCGGCAAGTCGACGGTCGGCATCCAGATTCCCAACCCCAACCGCGAGCAGATCTCTCTCCGCGAGCTGCTCGAGTCGGACGCCTACCGGCGCTCCCAGTCGAAGCTGACGCTCGCCCTCGGCAAGACCATCCACGGCGAGCCGTTCGTCAGCGACCTGGCGACCATGCCCCACCTGCTGATTGCCGGCTCCACCGGCACCGGCAAGTCGGTCAGCGTGAACGCGATGCTCACGAGCATCCTGTTCCGCGCCTCGCCGGACGACGTGCGGCTCATCATGATCGACCCGAAGCGGCTCGAGCTGGGCATGTACGAGGACATCCCTCACCTGCTGACGCCGGTCGTCGTGGACCCCAAGCAGGCGTCGAACGCCCTGCGATGGGCGGTGCGGGAAATGGAAGAGCGCTACAAGACGCTGGCGGCCGTCGGCGTCCGCAACATCGAGCAGTACAACCGCAACCTCCGGCTGGCGCAGACCGAGAACAACGGACCGGTGCTGGACGACAACGGGAATGAAGTCCGCCTGCTCCCGTCGATTGTCGTCCTGATCGACGAGCTGGCCGACCTGATGATGGTGGCCGGCAACGAGGTCGAGGAATCGATTGCGCGGCTCGCGCAGATGGCGCGCGCGATTGGCATCCACCTGATTCTCGCCACGCAGCGTCCGTCCGTGGACGTCATCACCGGGCTGATCAAGGCGAACCTGCCGGCGCGGATCTCCTTCCGGGTCTCGTCGAAGACAGACTCGAGGACGATCCTGGACGGCAACGGCGCCGAACAGCTGCTGGGAAAGGGAGACATGCTCTACCTCCCCCCCGCATCGTCGCGGTTCGTGCGGCTGCACGGCCCGTACATCTCCGAGCAGGAGAGCGCGCGGCTCGCCAGCTTCCTCCGCAAGCAGGGCAAGCCGACCTACGACGAGACCATCACGCAGGAAGACAAGCAGGCCTCCGGCGACCTGGATTTCGACAAGGACGACCTGTACGACGAGGCGGCGCGCATCGTGGTGTCCAGCGGCCAGGCATCGATCTCGTACCTGCAGCGCCGGCTGCGGATCGGGTTCAGCCGGGCGGCGCGGCTGGTGGACATGATGGAAGCCGAGGGTCTCGTGTCCGGCGCGGCGGGCGGCAAGGCGCGTGAAGTCCTGGTGAAGAAGGACTACTTCGACGAGGTCGATGCCCAGCTCCGTTAGCGCGAGCTGGACGCATCGTCACCGGCAGATGGGCAGAGGGCTAATGCGAACGTCGCACAGCATCCGGGTGGACCATGGCTAGCATCTCGATCATGAGCGGCAGATTTCTGGCCGGGGTTGCGCTGGTGGGGGTGGTGCTCGGCGCCCCGGCGGCGGCATCCGCGCAGGGCCCGCGCGAACACTACGCGCGGGCGCTCGCACGCGAGCGCCCGCTGCGCGACAGCGGGACGACGCCGACCGCCCGTCAGATTCGCGATGCCGTGGCGGCCTACGAGCGCTTCGTCCACCGATATCCGACCAGCGGCTACAGCGACAACGCGCTGTGGCAGGCGGGCAACCTCTCGCTCCTCGCGTATCAGCGCTTCGGGCAGGACGCGGATCGCCGCACCGGCCTGCGGCTGCTGAATCAGCTGAAGGCGTCATACCCGTCGAGCTCCCTGCTGGATCGCTATGCCGAGGTCGTGTCGGAGTTCGACGACGGAGCACGTTCGAACGCGGGATTGAAGCGGGCCGCGCGGCCGGCGCCGTCGACCAGCGCGCCCGCTGCAAGTTCGGCCGTCCGCCCGGCGGCAATGATCGAGAACGGCAACGACCCGTCCCGCCAGGAACCCGCCGCGGCTGTGGCGGTTGAAACCGTGGCCATTCGCGGCATCACCCGCACGCTGCTGCCGCACGGGATCCGCGTGAGCATCGAGCTGGACGGGGAAACCGGCTACCGGCTGGAGCGGCTCGACAATCCCCGCCGCGTCTTCTTCGATCTCAGGAACGCGCGGCCGGTGGCGTCGCTCCTCGACGCGACCCTCAAGTTCCCCGAGGACGCCGTGCAGGAAATCAGGCTCGGCCGACGTCCCCAGAACACGACCCGCGTCGTGATGGACATGAGCGGCGTCGACCACTACAGCGTGTTCACGCTCTACAACCCGTACCGCGTCGTGGTGGATTTCCATCGCGCCGGCGCGGCTGCCGAAGCCGCCCCGGCGGGACTCCCCGCAGCGCCGGCCAGCCCCGTCAACGCAGGGCCGGTCCTGGTCGACGATCAACCGACGGCCGGACTCGTGATCCCGAGTCCCGTGGAGAAGGCGGCGGCGATCCACGCGCCCATCGAGAAGCTGCCGTTACCCTCGCGCGCCGCGGCCCCTCCAGCGCTCTCGGCTCCGGCGGTGCCGTCCGCGAACTCGAACGGACGCTTCTCTATTGCGCGTCAGCTCGGGCTGGGCGTGTCGCGAATCGTAGTGGACGCCGGCCACGGCGGGCACGATCCCGGGGCGCACGGCAACGGCATCAAGGAAGCCGAGCTGGTGCTGGATGTCGCGCTGAGGCTGCGCAGGCTGCTCGCCGAACAGCCCGGGGTGGAGGTCGTGATGACCCGCGACACCGACGTGTTCATCCCGCTCGAGGAGCGCACGGCGATTGCCAACCGCGAGGGGGCGGACCTGTTCCTCTCGATCCATGCGAATGCGAGCCGCAACGCCAAGGTCCAGGGCGTCGAGACCTACTTCCTCAACTTCGCGTCGAACCCCGAAGCGGCGGCGGTTGCGGCGCGCGAGAACTCCGCCTCGGGAAAGACGATGCACAGCCTGCCGGAGATCGTGCGCGCGATCACGCTCAACAGCAAGATAGACGAGTCGCGCGATTTCGCGGAGATGGTCCAGAAGGCCATGGTGAAGCGCCTCGCGGCGAACAACGCCGAGCTGAAGGATCTGGGCGTCAAGCAGGCACCCTTCGTCGTGCTGATCGGGGCCGGGATGCCAAGCGTGCTGGCGGAAATCTCCTTCGTGACGCACAAGCAGGAAGGACAGCTGCTGAAGACGCCGCAATACCGGCAGCAGATTGCCGAGGCGCTCTTCAACGCGGTTCAGGGATACCAGCGATCGCTGAAGTCGCGCAACGCGATAGCGTTGCGGGAGGAGTAGGCGGAGCTCAGCGCGCAGCGCCGGGCGTCACCCTCATGGCCTCGCCGTCGGGTGCGGGCTCGAGGTTGAGCCGCGCCCGGAGGAGCTTGAAGCCAATCAGCGCCCCGCCCAGCAGCGCCCCCAGCACGACAGCGGCCAGGAGCATGACACCGGTAAGGCCGAGGGCGCCGATCAGGATGTCCGAGACGGTCGTCGACTCGACCGGCTGTTCCGCGACCCGGACGATGATGGGGTTGATCGGCTGCAGTGCAAACACGTTGCGACCTCTGAAGGCTGGAATTCCTCGTACCGTTGGCTGTGCGAGCACCGGGTACCCCGCGGTGCTCTCTAGGTTAGACTCCGGGACTGGCCCGGCGGTGCCATCGGCGACGGACCACGGCTATTTCCAGCTCGCGCTCGTGAACGCCAGCTCGCTCAGGGCCCGGACGGCCACGCCGGTCGGGCCCTTGGCCAGCCACGGCTTCGTGTCGTCGGTCCAGGCCGTCCCGGCAATGTCGAGGTGGGCCCAGGGACAGCCGCCGGCGAATTCCTTGAGGAACATCGCCGCCGTGCACGCTCCCGCGGCGCGGCCGCCCGTGTTCATCATGTCCGCAATCTCGCTGCGCAGCTGATCGGCGTACTCCTCGTACAGCGGCATCGGCCAGCATCGATCGCCGGCGCGGTCGCCGACCGCCCGGAGGACGTCCACCCATTCGTCGGGCTGCCCGAACAGCCCGGTTGCGGCGCGTCCAAGGGCAACCACGCAGGCGCCGGTCAGGGTGGCCACGTCCACGAGGTGGGTGGCGCCGAGCTGCTGGGCATACCAGAGGCCGTCACCGAGGATCAACCGGCCTTCGGCGTCGGTGTTGATGATCTCGACCGTCTTTCCGCTGCCGCCTGTCAGCACATCCCCCGGCTTGATGGCACGCCCGCCGGGCATGTTCTCGACCGCCGGCACGATGCCGATCACGCGCATTGGGGCCTCGAGGAGCGCGATCGCCCGCATCGCGCCGATCACCGCCGCCCCACCCGCCATGTCGTCCTTCATCTTCTCCATGCCGTCGGCCGGCTTGATGGAGATGCCGCCCGTGTCGAAGGTCACGCCCTTACCGACGAGACCGAGGACGGGGGCGGCGGGCGCACCAGGGGGATCGTGACGGAGCACGATCATGCGCGGCGGTTCCGCGCTGCCTCGCGCGACGCCCAGCAGCAGGCCCATCTGGAGGCGCGCGATCTCGTCTTCGTCCAGCACCTGCACGTTGAGCCCGGCGCCCCGGCCGATCGCCGCGGCGCGGTCGGCCAGGACGGAGGGCGTGAGCACGTTCGACGGCTCGTTGCAGAGGTCGCGCGCGATGTTGCACGATTCCGCCAGGATGCGGCCCCGCTCGACAGCGCGCTCCAGGACGGCCGTGTCGCCGCCCTCCGTGTCCACCACGACCGCCTGTTCGGCCGGCGGTCCGCTGCGCTCGCCGCTCTTGTAACGGTCGCCGCTGTAGCTTGCGAGGACGAGCCCTTCGGCAATCGCCTGTGCGGAGTCCGCCGCATTGTCCAGCCCCCGGTTGAGGAAGGCCGTTCGAGGAAGCCGCCGCTGGCGGGCCGCGAGCGCTCCGGCGCTGGCCACGCGCCTCATTCGCTCGAGCGAGGCATCCTCGAGGCGTCCGCACCCGATCAGCGCGGCGCGGCCGGCGCGCCAGCCCGCCGTGACGGGCAGGATGAAGAGCTCATAGGGTTTGGCCTGGTACTCCTTGCCGAGCAACGCGCGGGCCACCGCGCTGAGGATGCCTTCGCCGAGACCGTCCAGCAGCCCGGCCGGATCCTCGCCCTCGAAGACGGGGACGAACAGCACGTCGGTGTCGACGTTCGCAGCGGACGACGTGAGCAGGCTGACCGCAGGGCTGGTGACTGAAGAAGAAGGCATCGCGCGATTATACGGTAACCAATCACGGCGCCCGTTCGTCCCTGCTACAATGCAAACGACCACAATCGCCACCTCCGGGAGCGTGCCATGTTCGCACGCGGCCACGTCACGCGGGGTCGTCCCCGCTGTTTGTTTTTTCGCCATCGCGGCGCTGTCCGGCGCGCCCAACCCGGCGTCCGGCAACGACGCCAAGCCCTCCATCGCGGTCAAGTCGAATCCCGCAATGGGGTTTGCGCCCTTTCGTGTGGTGTTGACGGCAGACGTCAAGGGAGGCGCAGACGACTACGAGGAGTACTACTGCGCGACGGTCGAATGGGACCTGGGCGACGGGACCAGGGCCGAGCAGCAACTGGACTGCGAGCCGTACGAGGCCGGCAAGAGCCAGATCAAGCGGCGGTTCGTCCGCGAACAGGTGTTCAACTCGCCGGGCGAGTTCCGCGTGGTGTTCCGGCTGAAGCAGAAGAACAGGACCGTAGGCTCGGGCAACACGGTGGTCCGCGTGCGGCCGGGCGTCCGCGACATGGGCGAGATCCGGTGAAACGGTCCGCGTCAGGACTGGGACCTGCCTGAACCGATGAGACTCACGACCCTCTGTGCGCTGGTGCTCGCCTCCCTGGCCGTGTCGGCGGCGCCTGCCGCGGAGACGAGCGTGACCTACCCTGCCAAGGCCGGACCGGGCCAGGGCCGCCACATCGTCTTTCTCGCCGGAGACGAGGAGTATCGCAGCGAAGAGGCGCTGCCGATGCTCGCGAAGATTCTGAGCCAGCGGCACGGCTTCAGGTGCACCGTGCTGTTCTCGGTGGACGAGGACGGGACCATCAATCCGAAGAAATCCAGCTCGCTGTCGGACCCTGCGGCGCTCGACACGGCGGACGCGGTGGTGATGCTGCTCCGGTTCCGCGCGTGGCCCGACGCCGACATGACGCGGTTCGACAACCTGCTCCGCGCCGGCAAGCCGATCGTCGCCCTCCGGACCAGCACGCACGCCTTCAACGGGCTTCCGGCCGGCAGCCGATGGGACACCTGGAACTGGAACAACCAGGGGGGCTTCGGCAAGCGCGTCCTCGGGGAGACATGGCTCACTCACTGGGGCCGGCACAAGGTGGAAGCGACCCGCGGCGAGATCCAGGCCGACCAGCGCGGCAATCCGCTGCTCAGCGGCGTCACGGACATCTTCGGCGACACGGACGTCTACGAAGCCTATCCACCCGCGGACGCCGCCATCCTCGTGCGAGGCGTCGTCCTGAGCGGCATGACGCCCGACACGCCGCCCGCCACCCACCGCAAGGCGCGCGCCACGGACAAACAGGAGCAAGGCGTCAACGAGCCGGCGATGCCGGTCGTGTGGACGCGCCTGAACCGGAACGACAACGGCTCAACCAATCGCATCTTCACCACCACGATGGGTTCGGCGACCGACCTCGAAAACGAAGGGCTCCGCCGCCTCGTGGTCAACGCGGTGTACTGGGGGCTCGGGCTGGACGTGCCGGGGAAGGCGGACGTGACGTACGTCGACGAGTACCGGCCGTCGTTCTACGGGTTCGACGGCTTCCGGAAGGGCCTCCGTGCGTCCGATTTCGAGCTGGGCAGGAAAGTGCCCGGCGAGCCCCTGCCAAGACCGCCCGCCGGTGCGGGCCGAAGCCCTCGTCATTGAGAAGGTTCAGACCTCGAGCACCCGTAACTCCTGCGCCTCGCCGTTCCTGAACCGGTAGGCCCGCACGACAGGGCCGCCCTCGCCCATCAGCGAGACAATCACGCCCAGGAAGTCGTCCGAGAACGCTTCGGCCATGTCCGAGGGTGAGGGCCGGGGCCCGGACCGGGGATGCGAGTGATACGCCCCGACGATCTCGCGGCCGGTGCCTCGCAAACGCTTGATCAGCGCGAAGTGCGCGGCAGGGTCCACGAGAAACCGGCCCACGCCAGGCTCGAGGTTTGGTGTGCGGACGTTCGCGTCCACGCGGCCCTCGCTCCCGACCAGCAGGCCGCAGCATTCGCGGGGCGCCTCGAGCAGGGCGTGCGCGGCGATGTCGGCGAGCACGGCGCCGCTGATCCGGAGCACCGTCCGTTCGCGCCGCCCGGCCCCGTCCGCAGACTGCCCCGCCGTCATCGAATGGTTTCGACAACCATCGCCGATCCCATCGACGTGGATGCCGGGCTGGGGCGGAAGGTGTCAGTCGGTGAGCGGCAGCCGCTCGGGATGACGGCGTGGTCCATCGTGGTCATCGCTCGTGCTCGTGCTCCTGCTGCCGGAGCTCCGCCCGGTCGCGGTACTGATCGAGCGCCGCCGGGTTGGCGAGGGCCTCGAGATTCTTCACCGGCCGGCCGTGCACGATGTCCCGAACGGCGAGCTCGACGATCTTCCCGCTCCTGGTCCTCGGGATGTCGTTCACCTGGACGATGCGGGCCGGAACGTGCCGCGGCGACGCGTTGGCGCGGATCTGCTGCCTGATGCGATCCTCGATCTCCGCCGTCAGCGCCACGCCGTCGCCCAGCCGGACGAAGAGCACGATGCGTTCGTCGTGGCCCCAGCGCTGGCCGATGACCAGCGCCTCGAGGACCTCCGCAACCCGTTCGACCTGCCGGTAGATCTCCGCCGTTCCGATCCGGACGCCGCCGGGATTCAGCACGGCGTCGGAGCGGCCGTAGATGATCACGCCGTCGTGCTCCGTGATCTCGACGTAATCGCCGTGGTGCCAGGCGCCCGGATAGCGCTCGAAATAGGCGGCGCGATACCGGGCGCCCCCGGGATCGTTCCAGAACCCGGTCGGCATCGACGGGAACGGCATCGTGCAGACCAGCTCCCCCTTCTGGCGGACGACGGACCGACCGAGCTCGTCGAAGACCTCGACGCGCATCCCGAGGGCACGCGCCTGGATCTCCCCGCGCCAGACGGGGCCGACGGGGTTGCCGCCCACGAAGCACCCGATGATGTCCGTGCCGCCGGACATCGACGCGAGATGCAGGTCCCGCTTGACCTTCGCGTAGACGAAATCGAAGCTCTCCGCCACCAGCGGCGAGCCGGTCGACGTCATCGTGCGCACGGTATCCAGCCGGTGCGAGGTTGCGGGCGACAGCCGGGCCTTGGCAATCGTGTCGATGAAGCGCGCGGAGGTGCCGAACAGCGTCATGCCCGTCTCGTCGGCGAAGTCGAAGAGCGCGTCCGGGCCGGGGTGCACCGGCGATCCATCCCACAGCAGCAGCGTTGCTTCCGACGCCAGCGCCGATACCAGCCAGTGCCACATCATCCAGCCGCACGTCGTGAAGTAGAAGACGCGATCGCCGCGGCGGACATCGCAGTGGAGCTGGTGCTCCTTCAGGTGCTGTATGAGCGTGCCGCCGGCGCCGTGCACGATGCACTTCGGCACGCCGGTCGTACCGGAGGAGTAGAGGATGTACAACGGGTGGTCGAACGGGAACCGCTCGAACGGCACGGGGGCCGGCGGTCCGGATGCCAGGAAGTCCGCCCACAGGACGCTCCGCTCGATGCTGTCGATCGCGGGCGCATCGCTCACGTACGGCACGACGATCACCTGCCTGACGCGCGGGAGGGCGCCGGCGATCGCGGTCAGGCGTTCGAGGCAGTCGTGCGTTCTGCCCGCGTACCCGTAGCCGTCAGCCGCGACGAGGACGGCCGGGTCGATCTGGCTGAAGCGGTCGAGGACGCCCTGGACGCCGAAATCAGGCGAGCACGACGACCACACGGCGCCGACGGCTGCTGCACCGAGCGCCGCCACGATCGTCTCGGGCAGGTTGGGCAGGTAGCCGGCGACCCGGTCGCCCGGCCGCACGCCGCTCCGGCTCAGGCCTCCAGCGAACGAGACCACGGCGGCGTGCAGTCCCGCCCACGTCAGCGTCCGGCGCCGGCCCTGCTCGTCGGCGAAAATGATCGCCGGCTGGTCGTCCTGGCGGCGCAGCAGGTTCTCGGCGAAGTTGATCCGCGCTTCCGGGAAGAACCTGCTCCCGGGCATGCGGTGCAGATCGTCGACGACGCGGCTGCCGCTGTCGCCGATCACGCCCGTGAAATCCCAGATCGATCGCCAGAAGTCCGCCGGCCGCTCGATGGAGAACCGGTACAGCGAGGCGTAGGTCGCAACCGGGACGTCGAAGCGGGCCGCGACGTGGTGGATGAAGCGCGTGAGGTTCGCGTCGGCGACGCGCTCAGCCGACGGCGCCCAGAGTGGCTCGCTCACCTCAGAGAGAATACTCTTCCGTCCGGAACGGCGTGAAGCCGCGGCGGCGGTAGTTCGGGAGTGCGGCCGGGTGATCGAGCGACGAGGTGTGCAGCCAGACGCGCGTCGTTGTGAGCTCCCACGCCCGTTCGACGGCAACCGTGAGCAGGTGCGCGCCGAGCCCGCGGCCGGTGAGCTCGGGGAAGATGCCGAGGTACGCGATCTCGATGCCGCCGTCCCCGTCTGCCCGCAACTCGAAGTATCCGCCGAGCGTTCCCTGCACCGACAGCAGCCAGATGGACAGCCCGTCCGCCGCAAGATGCGCGCGGATCTCTTCATCGGACCAGCCGAGGCGGTCCACCCAGTGGTGCCTCCGCCCGACCTCGGTATAGAGAAATCGCCAGAGCGCCGGCGTGCAGAGGTCCGCGCGCTCCACACGGATGGATCCATCGTCCAGCTTTGCCGGACAGAGCGCCGTCCTGGAGCGCATCTCCAGGTACACCCGCCGGGCGGTTGTCATTCGTCGGAGTGTCCTGACTCGAGTATCCGTTTCCAGCGCGCGGCTGACGCGAACACCGTGTCGATGGTTGTCCCGTCGTCCAGGCCGCGTCGCATGCGCTCGAGCACGGCGATGAAATCGTCGAGCGCGGCGGCGACGTTGTCGCGGTTGCTGGCGGCGACGTCCCGCCAGATCTCGGCGGGACTGGTGGCCAGCCGCGTGGTGTCGCGCAGCCCGCGGCCCGAGAGGCCCAGGCCTGTCGCGCCGGCGTGCCCGCCCACGACGTGCATCAGCGCGCTCGCGGCAAGCTGCGGCAGGTGGCTGAGATAGGCGAGGAGCAGGTCGTGCGTCTCGGCCGTCACGCGCCGGGGCGTCGCGCCGAGGCCCGTGACGAACGCTTCGAGATTGCGGATGGGCTCGTCTGCCCGGGAGTCGTCGGCCGCCAGGAGCCACGGCCGGCCTGCGAAGAGGTCCGGCGTGGCCGCGTCGATGCCGCCCGACGCGGCGCCGGCAAGCGGGTGGCCGCCGATGAAGCACAGCCGGCCGGGCAGGCCGGCTGCCGCCTCGGTCGTCGTCACCTTCGTGCTCCCGACGTCGGTGACGAGCGCGCGCCCGGGCACGTAGCCGGCGAGCCGCTGCAGCAGGTCGATGTTCTGGCGGACGGGGGCGGCCAGCACGATCAGGTCGGCATCGGCCACCGAGGCCAGATCCTCGCCGCCGGCGTGCACCGCCTGCAGGCGCAGCGCCGTGGCGATTACCTCCGTGCGGTCCACCGCCACCACCCGGGCGCCCGGCCAGCGCCGCCGCGCGGCAAGAGCCAGCGACCCGCCGATGAGACCGCAGCCGATGATGGCGATGCGAGCGAACACGGGCGTGTCGCTGGCCGGCGATGTGTCCAGCTCGTTCATCGAAGGTTCGTCATGTCGCGCCGGACCTACACCCCCCACCCGCGGCGCGACATCGCTTCGAGGCAGAAGCTCCGTCCGATGGCCGGCGCGATGATGCGCAGTTCAGCCATCAACCGGTCGAACTGGCCGGGATAGAGCGACTGTGCGCCGTCGCTGAGCGCGTGATCCGGGTCGCAGTGCACCTCGATCAGCAGGCCGTCGGCGCCCGCCGCGACGGCGGCGCGCGCCATCGGGGTGACCTTGTCCCGCCGCCCGGTGCCGTGGCTCGGGTCGACGAGGATGGGCAGGTGACTGAGCTTCTGCACGACCGGAATCGCGGAGATGTCGAGCGTGTTGCGAGTGTAGCTCTCGAACGTCCGGATGCCCCGCTCGCAGAGCATCACGTTCATGTTGCCGCCCGCCAGGATGTACTCGGCCGAGAGCAGCCACTCCTCGATCGTCGCCGAGATCCCCCGCTTCAGCAGCACCGGCGTCCGGCTGTGACCGAGCTCGCGCAGCAGCGTGTAATTCTGCATGTTGCGCGCGCCGACCTGCAGGATGTGCGCGTACCGCTCGATCAGGGCGAGCTGGCTGATGTCCATGACTTCCGACACCAGCTTCATGTTGTGGCGGTCCGCCGAGGACCGCAGCATCCGCAGGCCTTCCTCGCCCAGCCCCTGGAAGCTGTACGGCGAGCTGCGCGGCTTGAACGCGCCCCCGCGCAGCACCTTGGCGCCGGCCGCCCGCACCGCCGACGCCGTCGCCTCGACCTGCTCCTCGGTCTCCGCCGAGCACGGGCCCGCCATGACGATCACCTCGTCGCCCCCGATCCGCAGCTCGTCGATGACAATGACGGTGTTGTCCGGCTTGAACGTGCGGCTGGCGAGCTTGTACGGCTCCGTGATGCGCACGACCTCCTGCACGCCGTCGAGCACCTCGAGCAGCCGCGCGTCGAACTGGCGCTGGCCGCCGACCGCCCCCACGACCGTGCGCAACGCCCCCGTCGATCGGTGCACGTCGAATCCCATGGCGGTCAGCTGTGCGATGACCCCCTGGATCTGCTCGTCGGTCGCGAGCTCCTTCATGACTACAACCATGGTGTGCTGCCTCTTCAGTTTAACGGATCGTGCGGGTCTGCCTCGCCGTCGGCCATGCGCTCCAGCCGGCGCGCCTCGTCGATGATGCGCTCGAACAGCCGTCGAATCGCGCCGTCGTCGAGAGGTCCGCGGTTGACCTGTGCGACATGCGCCAGCACCTCGGACTCGCGGCCCGGCTGGTAGATCTGCACGCCTGCCGCCTTCTTCGCGCGGCCGACCTCCAGCGCGCACGCGGCGCGGGCCGACAACAGACGGACCAGCTGCTCGTCGAGCGCGTCGATGCGCTTCCGCAGCGACTCGATCGGGCTCAGAGACTGCTCTTCAGCCACTTCACGTACTCGCTGGCGCGTTCGCAGACGTTCCCGGTTGTGCTGCGCGCGATGGTGTCGACCAGTGCGCTCCCGACCACGGCGGCGTCCGCCGTCCGGCAGGCTTCCGCCACGTGCGCCGGCGTCGAGATGCCGAAGCCGACAGCGATCGGCAGCGACGAGGCGGCCCGCACGCGTTCGAGCAGCGCGGGCACCTCCGCCGCCAGCCGGTCGCGCATGCCGGTGACCCCGAGCCGCGAGATCACGTACAGGAAGCCGCGTCCGAGCTCCCCCGAGCGGTGGATCCGGGCATCCGTCGTGGTCGGGCTGACCAGGAAAATCGGGTCCAGGCCTGCCTCGACGAGCGGCCGCCGGAGCGGCTCCGCCTCCTCCACCGGGTAATCGAGGATGAGCACGCCGTCGGCGCCGCCATCCGCCGCTGCACGGGCGAACGCGCCGGCCCCCATGCGCAGCACCGGGTTGGCGTACGTGAAGAGGACGATCGGGGTATCGACGGCTGACCTCACCTGGCGGACGAGCTCCAGCGACCGGCGCAGCGTCGTGCCGGCCGCCAGCGCACGCTCGATCGCACGCTGGATCACTGGACCGTCGGCGAGGGGGTCCGAGAAGGGCACGCCTATCTCGAGCACGTCCGCACCCGCCTGCGCAACCGCCACCGCGATTGCGCCCGACGTCTGCAGGTCGGGGTCGCCCGCCGTCAGGTAGGCGACCAGCCCTCCCCGCCCGTTCGTTCGGAGCCGCTCGAACGTCGACTCCAGCCGCGACATCACGCGCCACCCCGGGCGCGGCCCAGCGCCTTCTCTACGCTCTGCACGTCCTTGTCGCCCCGGCCGGACAGATTCACCAGCAGGATCTGATCGCGCGACATCGTCGGCGCCAGGGTGCACGCGTAGGCAATCGCGTGCGCCGACTCGAGGGCCGGCAGGATGCCTTCTTCGCGGCCGAGACGTTGAAACGCGGCGAGCGCGTCGTGGTCGTCGATCCAGGCGTACTCGGCGCGGCGGCTGTCGTGGAGCCACGCGTGCTCAGGTCCTACCGCGGCGTAGTCGAGCCCTGCGGACACGGAGTGCGTCAGCTCGATGTTGCCGTCCTCGTCCTGCAGCACGTAGGTGTGGGTCCCCTGGAGCACGCCGGCGCTGCCGCCGGCGAATCGGGCCGCGTGCTCTCCCGATCGGATGCCGCGGCCGCCCGCTTCGACGCCGATCAGCTTCACCGCCCGATCGTCGATGAAGGCGTCGAAGATGCCCATCGCATTGCTCCCGCCGCCGACACACGCGACGATGGCATCCGGAAGCCCGCCGGTGGCCTCGATACACTGGCGACGCGCCTCCTGGCCGATCACCGACTGGAACTCGCGCACCATCAACGGATAGGGATGCGGTCCGAGCACCGACCCGAGCAGGTAGTAGCTGTCGGCCACGTTGGCCACCCAGTCGCGCATCGCCTCGTTGATGGCGTCCTTCAGTGTCTTCGCGCCGGCGTCCACGCGCTTCACCGTCGCGCCCAGCAGTTCCATGCGGAACACATTCAGCGCCTGGCGTTCCATGTCCTCCGCGCCCATGTAGACGTCGCACTCCAGCCCGAGCAGCGCGCACACCGTCGCGGTCGCCACGCCGTGCTGCCCGGCGCCGGTCTCGGCGATGATCCTCCGCTTGCCCATGCGTTCAGCCAGCAGACCCTGGCCGAGGGCGTTGTTGATCTTGTGCGCCCCGGTGTGCGCGAGGTCCTCGCGCTTCAGGAAGATGCGGGCGCCGCCCAGCGCGGCACTCATCCGCCGCGCCTCGTAGATGGGCGTCGGGCGGCCGACGTAGTCCCGAAGCAGCGCACGGAGGCGCGCCACGAACGCATCGTCCCCGCGCGCGGCGAGGTAGGCCGCCTCGAGCTCCGCCACCGGCGCGACGAGCGTTTCGGGGACGAACCGTCCGCCATACACGCCGTAATAGCCCCGTGCGTCGGGGTCCCGTTTCGCGAAGGATGGAATGGTCATCTGGCTCCAGGCTCCCGGGGTTCAGGGTTCGGCGGTGTCCTCGGTGGACGCCAGCGCGGTGAAGAACGCGCGCAGCTTCTCCGGATCCTTCACACCGGGAGCGGACTCCACGCCCGAGGAGACGTCGAGGGCGTAGGGACGCACGCGCAACAGGGCTCCAACAACGTTGCCGGCTGTCAGGCCGCCCGACAGGACGATCGGACGCAGCCGGGCGGCGGCGGCGGCGCCCTCCCAGTCGATGGTCCGTCCCGTCCCCCCGCGCCGGATCGGATCGTGCGCGTCGAGCAGCATCGTGGCGGCGGCTGGCAGCTCGCGGCAGGCACGGAGCGGGTCGAAGCCGGCCGTGACGGGAACCGCCCTGATCACCCGGGTCCACGTTTTCAGATAGGCTTCCGTCTCCTCGTCGCCATGGAGCTGCACGGCGGAGAGCCCGACCAGCGTGGCGACGCTCCTGACGTAGTCCGGCGACTGATCGACGAACACGCCGATCGCCGACACGAACGGCGGCAGCTCCGAGACGATGGCACGAGCGCACTCCGGGTCGACGAAGCGAGGGCTCGCCGGCCAGAACACGAAGCCGAGCGCGTCGGCGCCCAGCGCGCACGCGAGCGCCGCGTCCTCGGCCCGGCGCACGCCGCAGACCTTCACGATCGTCCTCATGCCGTCCGCAGCTCACGGAGCGCTGCTCCCGGATCCGGCCGCGTGATGAGCTGCTCTCCTACCAGGAACGCGTCGTAGCCGGATGCCGCGAGCCTGTCGAGATCGGCGCGGCTGCGAATGCCGCTCTCGGCCACCCGGACGACCGCGGAGGGCAGCGCGCGGGCGATCGTCTCGTGAACGCCGGGATCCATCTCCAGCGTCCGCAGGTTGCGGCAATTCACACCGATCACGTCCGCGCCCGCGGCGACAGCGCGCGCCGCTTCTTCGCTGTCGTGCACCTCCACGAGCGCTGCGAGCCCCAGCGCCTGGCAGGTCGAGAGCAGATCGTGCAGTTCGCCATCCGTGAGGGCCGACACAATCAGGAGGCCGGCATCCGCCCCGAGCGCCGCCGCCTCGCGCAGCTGATACTCCGTAACGATGAAGTCCTTGCGGAGGATGGGGATGTCGACCGCCGCCCGCACCTGCGCGAGATGGTCCGGGGCGCCGTCGAAGAAGGTCGGCTCGGTGAGCACCGAGATGGCTGCGGCGCCCGCCGCCGCGTAGGCCGCTGCATGAGACGCGGGGTCGTAGTCGTGGCGCAGGATGCCGCGGGACGGGGACCGTCGCTTGCACTCGGCGATGATGCGAGGGGCGGCCGATGCGCGCAGCGCGGCCTTGAAAGCCCCGCCGCGGGGCGCGCGCCGCGGCGCGCCGGCCGGCCGGTCGCGCTGACGGACCGCGACGGCGCGCCGCGTCGCGGCCACGATCGTTTCCAGCAGGTTGGCGCCGGTCACGTGCGCGTCACCCCGGCCGCCGCGTTCGACACGCGGACGAGTGCCGCGAGCACCTCCCGGGCGCGCCCCGAGTCGAGCGCGTCCGCCGCACGGGCCAGCCCGGCCTGCACGCTGTCGGCGGCCCCCGCGATGAACAACGATGCCCCGGCATTCAGCAGCACGATGTCTCGAGGCGCCCCCGCCGCGCCGGCCAGCACGTCGCCCGCGATGCGCGCATTGTCCCCGGCTCCGCCGCCGCGCAGCTCCTCGGGCGCTGCCTTGCGCAGCCGCACGTCCGACGGGTGCAGGTAGAACGTGTTCACGGAACCGTCACGGACCTCCGACACCTTGCTGTAGCCGGTCGTCGAGAGCTCGTCGAGGCCGTCGGCCCCGTGGACGACCCAGGCCCGCTCGGAGCCGAGCATCCCGAGCGCACGGGCCACCAGCTCCGTCAGCTCCGGCCGCGGGACGCCCACCAGCTGGCGCGACGCCCCGGCAGGGTTCGTCAGCGGTCCCAGCAGGTTGAACGCGGTCCGCACGCCAAGCTCCTTGCGCGTCTGCGCGGCATGCCGCATCGACGGGTGGAAGGTGGGCGCCAGGAAGAACGCGATCCCGACCTCCTCCAGGCAGCGTTCCACCTGCGCGGGCGCGGCGGCGATGTTCACACCGAGCGCCTCCAGCACGTCCGCGCTGCCGCACTGGCTCGACACCGATCGATTCCCGTGCTTGGCGACACGCACGCCCGACGCCGCCACCACCAGCGCGGAGACGGTCGAGACGTTGAACGTGTGCGACCTGTCGCCGCCCGTGCCGCAGGTGTCGAAGACCGGGTGGTGCGTCCTGGACAGCGGCGTCGCTTTCGCCCGCATCGTGCGGGCGAGGCCGACAACTTCCGCCGGCCGCTCGCCCTTCATCGCAAGACCGATGAGGAACCCCGCCATCTGCGACGGTGCCGCGCGGTTGTCCATGATGTCGCCCATCGCCGCGGCGGCCTCGTCCACCGTGAGGTCCTCGCGACGCTGGAGCTTCTCGATGAGCGCACTGAACATCACAGATCCAGGAAATTGCGCAGCAGCTGGCGCCCCTCGCCGGTCAGGACGGACTCCGGGTGGAACTGCACGCCGTGCACCGGGAACGTCCGATGCCTCACCGCCATGATCGTGCCGTCCGGGGTGTGCGCGCAGGCGTCGAGCTCGCCGGGTACGGGAGCCTCGATCACCAGCGAGTGGTAGCGTCCCGCGACGAAGGGCATCGCGACTCCCTTGAAGATGCCCTGGCCGTCGTGCTCGATCGACGAGACCTTGCCGTGCATGGGGGTGGCCGCGCGCACCACCGACCCGCCGAACGCCAGGCCGATGGCCTGGTGCCCCAGGCAGACCCCCAGCACCGGCACGGTCGGTCCCATCTGACGGATCAACTCGACGGAGATACCGGCATCCTCCGGGCGGCCGGGCCCGGGCGAGATGACGATCCGCTCGGGGCCCAGTGCGCGCACCTCGTCGATCGTGATCCCGTCGTTCCGGCGCACCAGTGGCGGGGCGCCCAGTTCACCCAGGTACTGGGCCAGGTTGTAGGTGAACGAGTCGTAGTTGTCGAGGAGGAGGATCACAGCCCGGTTTCCGCCATCGCGAGCGCCTGCAGCAGCGCCTGTGCCTTGTCCCTGGTTTCCTCGTACTCCGCCGCCGGATTGGAGTCGGCAACGATGCCCGCGCCGGCCTGCACCCGCGCCACGCCGGCCCGAATCGTGATGGTGCGTATGGCGATGCAGAAATCGAGGTTGCCGGCGAAATCGATGTACCCGATGGCGCCGGCATAGATGTCCCGCCGGGTCGGCTCGAGCCCCGCCAGAATCTGCATCGCCTTGATCTTCGGTGCACCCGACACGGTTCCGGCCGGGAAGCACGCGACCAGCGCGTCGAAGTGATCGCATTGCTCCGACAGCCGGCCGTCCACCGTCGAGACGAGGTGCATCACGTGCGAGTAGCGCTCCACCGCCATGTACCTGAGGGACGCGCACCGACCCGAACTCGCAGACCCGCCCGAGGTCGTTGCGCCCGAGGTCCACCAGCATGACGTGCTCGGCGCGCTCCTTCTCGTTGCGTTTGAGCTCCTCGCCCAGCCGCAGGTCCTCCTCTTCGCTGCCGCCGCGAGGCCGCGTGCCGGCAATCGGGTGCGTCTCGACGCGGCGGCCTTCCACCCGCACCAGCATCTCGGGCGACGAGCCGACGATGGCGAGCCCGTGCATCCGGATGAAATACATGTACGGCGACGGGTTCACGTGGCGCAGCGCGCGGTAGATCGTGAACGGGTCGGCGGAGACCCGCGCCTCGAACCGCTGGGACAGCACGGCCTGGTAAATGTCGCCCGCGGCGATGTGCTCCTTGATGGTCCGCACGCCGGCCTCGAACGCCTCCCGTGTCTGGTTCGACGTGAAGGCCGGCGGGGTGCGCGCGCTGGGCGCGGGCTGCGAGAGGCTGCGCTCCAGCTCGCGCTCGAGGAACTGAATCCGCGCGCACGCGAACTGATAGAGGGCCTGCAGGTCCTCGTCCGGCGTGATCCGTGCGTTCGACACGATCAGGATGCGGTGCTTGACGTGGTCGAACGCCAGGACCGTGTCGAACAGCATGAACCCGGCTTCGTCCTCGTCGTCAGCCGTGCCGGACAGCCCGCGTTGTTCCCAGGTGTCCAGGAGGGCCGGCTCGAACGACGGCGAGGAGTCGTAGCCGATGAACCCGACAGCGCCGCCGGTGAACCGCGGCAGGCCCGCCACGAATGGCGCCTGGAACTCCGCCATCAGCCGGCGGACGGCAGGCACGAACGCTTCCTCACTCTCCGTCGTCACGCCCGACCGATCGATCGTCGTCCGGCCGCGGCGGGAGCGCAGGACGAGAAACGGGTCCTTGCCGAGAAACGAGTAGCGCGCGATGCGCTCGCCGCCCTCGACGCTCTCGAACAGGAAGGCGTAGTCCGAGTGCTCGGCGATCTTCAGGAAGGCGGACACCGGCGTGAGCAGGTCGGCGATGATCTCCTTGACGACCGGCACGAAGGTGCCCCGGCGCGTCAGCTCCACGAACTCGTCGAACGTCGTCTGTTTCATGAGGTGTGGACCGCTGCTGGCGAGAATGGACGGATGGCGGACCGGGCGGCGGCTGCGAAGATGCCGGCCGGCGGGCGCAGGCCGGTCCAGAGCTCGAACTGACGCTCGGCCTGGGCGATCAACATGTCGAGCCCTCCGATCGTGCCGCATCCCGCCGCCCGCGCGTCGACGAGGAGCGCGGTGGCCTCCGGTTCGTAGACGAGGTCGTAGACGAGCGTTCCATCCAGCGGGGTGTTCCCCATCGGACTCCTGCCGGTGGCGCCGCTGCCACCCGAGGAGGCATTGACCAGCAGATCCCAGGTGCCGGCCGGCGGCGGGAACGCGCCGACCCGCGCGTCGACGAGGTCGGCCACCTCACGGGCCGCTTCCGGCCGCCTCGCGGCGATCGTGACTTCAGCCCCCGCGTCCGACAACGCGATTGCGACGGCGCGCGCGGCCCCCCCGGCGCCGAGGATGGACGCCCGTGCCCCGCGCAGCTCGATGCGCCCGGCCAGCGGGGTCAGGAACCCCTCCACGTCCGTGTTGGTGCCAATCCAGCGGCCGTTGCGCACGACAATCGTGTTGATGGCGCCCACCCGCCGGGCAATCGGGTCGACCTCGTCCACCAGGGGCATCAGCGACACCTTGAAGGGTGCCGTGATGCTGGCGCCGCCGAACGACAGCCGGCGCGCGAAACGCACGAAATCAGCGGCACCCGCCGGTTCCAGCGGAAGGTACGCGGCATTGAGGCCGAGCGCAGCAAAGCCCGCATTGTGCATGACGGGCGACCGTGAGTGCATGATCGGGTTCCCGACCACGCCGTAGAGCGAGGCGTCCGGCCGGATGCGCCGGAACTGCAGGTGGCGAAGCATCCGATCGGCGGACAGCTGGCCGGGCGCCACGCCGTCTCCCGCGTACGTCCAGCGGTTCCCCAGGCGCGAGGCCAGGACCCTGGACGCCACCCCTGCGGGCCCCATCGCAATGAGCACGTGCGGGCTGGACGATGCGAGGCCCGCCACGTCGAAGATCGTCAGGGACTCGCTGAGGGAGTCGACCGCCACGGCCAGCTTCGACACCTCGGCCCCCATGCTGCGCAGGTCCCTGTACGAGGATTCCACCCGGCTCGGCGGCGTCTCGAAGTCGTGCCTCGATACGACGATCCGACGCCCGCCGTGCGCGCGGATCAGTTCGGGCGCGAACCAGGCGGCCGCCTCGACGTCCACGTACTCCGCGCCGCCGGCCAGCGCGGACTCCAGGATGCGGCGGCGATCCTCCTCGGCGCCCAGGAAACCTCCGCCTTCCCAGCCTGGACGACACGTGACGACGACCGGGCCGCGGCGGCCCTCGAGGGCCCCGGCGACGTCGGGCCGGTCAACGCGGTCCAGCCGCAACTCGACCAGATCGGCGCCGGCGTCCGCCACGGCGGCGTCCCTGGCGGCGCGCAGTTCTCCCATCGTGGGAGCGGCGATGGCGACGCAGAGCAGTGGTTCGTTGATGCCCAAAATGAAAAAGCCTCCTCAGCCGGTGGCTGGGAGGCTTCCTGCAAGTCCGGCCTGCGTGTCTGCAGGCTTAGCGGAGGCACTCCCCAGCTGACGCAAACCACCACCAATAGGACGACGAGGTCCCGCGGCGGCCCGGATGCGTACGGCTGAAAAGTTTCCCCACGTCGGCGGTCAAGTTACCACCTTTCTCCTTGACCCGCAAGCTGTTGGTTCGTATAACTGAAAGAGACCCCCGCATTCTCTTAGGGACACATGAAAATACGACTCGCCGCCGTGGCGCTGACGGTGGGCGCACTGCTTGGCGTTTCTCTCCCCGCAAACACGGCGCTGATGCCGGTTGAAGAGATCCGCCCGGGGATGGAGGGCGTCGGGCGCACCGTGTTCGCCGGCACCGACCTCCAGGAGTTCAAGGTCCACATCCTCGGTGTGCTGCGGAACATCCAGGGTCCGAAACGGGATCTGATCCTGGCGAAGCTGGATGGAGCCGGTCTCGCCGAGTCAGGCGTTGCTCAGGGCATGAGTGGCAGTCCCGTCTATGTGGAGGGAAGGCTCATCGGGGCCGTGTCGTACTCGATCGGAGCGTTTTCGAAGGAGCCGATTGCCGGCATCACGCCGATCGCCGAGATGAAGGACGCGACGGTGCTGCCACGTCGCGCGGCCACCGGGCAGGCCCGGCTCGAGCTCCCTGTCACACCCGAGAACCTGACGGCCGCCCTCAGCAGGGCGTATGCGCGCCTCGCCCCCTTCAGCCAGCGGCCGGCGGACGTGCAGTCGATCGGTTTGGCGCCGGCGGCAGGCGCCCAGCTCGGGGCGATGCTCCGGCCCATCGCGACGCCCCTGACGATGAGCGGCTTCGAATCCGCCACCGTGGATCTGCTGTCCGGAGCGTTCCGCGAATCCGGTTTCGTCCCGCAGGTCACCGGCGCCTCGGCAGGCGCCGCGGATCGCGTGCTGATGCCCGCCACGCCCCTTCGCGAAGGTGACGCGATCGGCGTGTCCCTGGTCGGCGGCGACCTCGAGATGGGGGCGACCGGCACCATCACCCACCTGGACGGAGATCGCGTCTACGCCTTCGGGCATCCGTTCTACAACCTCGGCCCCGCCGAGTTCCCGTTGACGCGCGCCTACGTCTACACCATCCTGCCGAGCCTGATGACGTCCTTCAAGATCTCGACGCTCGGCGAGACGATCGGGACCATGCAACAGGACCGTGCCACGGCGATCTCGGGCACGCTCGGCAAGGGTCCGCGCCTGATTCCGATGAAGGTGACCCTCGAACGGATGGACGGCGGCGCCGGGCAGCGCACCCTCGAGTACCAGCTCGTGAACGACCAGCTGTTCACGCCGCTGCTGGCCTACGTCGCGATGTTCAACACGCTCGGGGCCTACGAGCGCCAGTTCGGCGC
The DNA here is from genome assembly GCA_963787175.1 of uncultured Acidobacteriota bacterium. Lineage (GTDB taxonomy): Bacteria > Acidobacteriota > Vicinamibacteria > Vicinamibacterales > 2-12-FULL-66-21 > CAVSUB01. The sequence continues at coordinate 218,949 of CAWBCA010000020.1, read as the reverse complement.
TGCGACGTTCTCGGTCAAGAGCCGCGCCCGCATCAAGGGGCACGGAGACCTGGCCGTCGACGACGTGTTCACGGGCGACAGCCCGATGCTGGGGGCGTCCAGCGCGGTGGCCGGGCCGCTCACGATGCTCCTGGCGAACGACGTCGAGCCGGTGACCATCGACGGCCTCGACGTCACGGTCACCACGACCGAGACGCCGCTGAGCGCGACGATCGAGCGGGTCTGGCTCGACGAGGTGCGGCCACGCCCGGGGCGCACCATTCCCCTCAAGGTCCTCACGCGCAGCTATCGCGGCGAGGAGACGATCTCGACCGTGCCGATCGAGATTCCGGCGAACGCCACCGGCGATCTCTCCATCCTCGTCACGGACGGCCGCCAGCTGAACACCCTGGAGCGGCGCGAGCTCCGGCGGACCCTGCAGCCGCAGAGCGTCGCCCAGCTGATGCGCGTGCTCAACGAGACACGCCGCAACAACCGCATCTACGTCCGCCTCCTCACCGGCACCCCCGGGGCCGTCGTCCGGGGCGAGGCGCTGACCGCCCTTCCGCCGTCGGTCCTCTCGGTGATGGAGAGCGAACGCAACGGCGGCAGCTTCTCCCCCATCCGGAGCGCTACGGTCGGCGAGTGGGAGCTCGTGATGAGCTCGGCCGTCTCCGGATCGCGTCTCCTCACGATCGACGTCGACGGCGGGCGCTGAGCCCGATACCGCGCCGCTTTCTGCTAACGTTCATTCATGCGGACATCATCGGGCGCCCGTATGCCGGGCGTCGCGCTCGCGGCCTCGCTGACCGTCGCCGCCTTCGCCGTGCTCGCCGCTGCAAGCCCCACGTTCTGGACCGTCGCCACCCAGACCGAGTTCCTCAAGGGAGACGTCGAGGACCTGTCGATTGACAGCGACGGGCGCGTCGTGCTCGGGCCGTCGACGACCCTCCTGGCGGAGACCGCCGCCCCTTTTCTCTGGACGGTCCTGGCGCTTCCGGACGGCACCCTGTTCGCCGGCTCCGGAAACGAGGGCAAGGTGCTCCGCGTCGGGCGAGACGGCAAGATGTCGACCTTCTTCGACGCGGCGGAGCTCGAGGTCCACGCGCTCGCCCCGGCGCCCGGCGGCAGCCTCTACGTGGCGACCTCGCCCGACGGCAAGATCTATCAGGTCGCGCCGGATGGGACGTCGACGATCTTCTTCGACCCCGAGGACAAGTACATCTGGGCGCTCGCGGTGGATCGTGCAGGCAACCTGTTCGCGGCAACCGGCGACAAGGGGATCATCTACAAGATCACGCCGGCGGGGGTCGGCAGCCGGTTCTACAAGGCGAGCGCGACCAACGTCGTATCGCTCGCCACCGCTCCCTCGGGTGATCTCATCGCGGGCACCGAATCGCCCGGCCGGGTGCTCCAGCTCGATGGGTCGGGCAAGGCGTTCGTGCTGCTCGATTCCCCGTTCAAGGAGGTCCACTCCGTCCGGGTCGCACCGGACGGAACGATCTACGCCGCCGCGATGAACGGGACCGCCGGCGACCGTCCCGTCGAGCGCCCCGCAAGCGCCGAGCCCGAGCGCACGCCGGTGCCCAGCGTCTCGACCGAGATCACCGCCGTCGGGGTTGCCGAGAGCCCGCCCGTCCAGTTGGCGCCCACGCCGTCCCCGTCCCCGTCGCCGCGTCTGCGGCGCAGCGGGCGCGGCACGATCTACAGGATTCGGAGCGACAGGTTCTGGGATCCGCTGTGGGACACCGGCGACGAGGTGCCCTACGACCTGCTGATCGAGCCGGGCGGAACGCTTCTCGTTGCGACGGGAACAGAAGGCAAGATTTTCCGGATCTCCGGCGATCCGGCGCGCGCGACGCTGCTGGCCAGAGCGGCCGCCCGGCAGGTCACGGCCCTGCTGCGCGAGCCCTCCGGGCGCCTGATCGCCGCGACCAGCAACCCCGGCAAGCTCGTGGCGCTCGGCGCCGACGCCGCGCGACGCGGCACCTATGAGTCGGATGTCCGCGATGCGGGCACGACGGCCAGCTGGGGGGTCATCCGCTGGCGCGCCTCCGGCAGGCCGGGTCAGGTGCAGATCACGACGCGGAGCGGCAACACGGCCTCTCCTGACGAGACATGGAGCGCCTGGTCGTCCGCCTACACGGACGCCGACGGGCACCAGATTGCCAGCCCGAACGCGCGCTACCTGCAATGGCGGGCGGTGCTGGCGGGTGACGGCAAGGAGCTGCCGGCGCTCACGTCGGTGACCGCGGCGTATCTTCCGCGGAACGTGCGGCCCGAGGTCCTGTCGATCACCGTTCATCCGCCTGGAACGGTGTTTCAGCGGCCGTTCTCGACCGGCGAGCCGGAGATCGCCGGCTTCGAGGACAACACGCCGGACAACCGGCCGCTCAGCGGCGCCCCCTCCTCGACGGCCGGCGGTCCGCTGCCGCCGATGGCGCCTGCGCTCGGCCGGCGCATCTATCAGAAGGGACTGCAGACCCTCGTGTGGAAGGCGAGCGACGGCAACGAGGACCGCCTGCAGTTCGACGTCCTGTACCGCCGCGAAGAGGAAACGGGGTGGAAGGTGCTCAAGCGCGGGCTGTGGGATCCAATCGTCGTCTGGGACACGACCTCGGTGCCCGATGGCACCTACCTCGTGAAGGTCAGCGCCTCGGACGCGCCGCTGAACGCCCCGGACAGCGCGCTGGTGGGTGAGATGGAGAGCCTGACGTTCGACATCGACAACACGCCGCCGGTCGTCGACCTCCAGCCGGCCGTTCGGGCGGGCACCCGCACGTCCGTCGGCTTCGTCGTGCGCGACGCGCAGTCCCCGGTGCAGCGTGTCGAGTACTCGCTCGACGCGAGCCGCTGGCGCGTCGTGTACCCGAAGGACGGGATTCCGGACTCGCGGCGCGAACAGTTCGAGGTCGTGATGGAAGAGGGTGAAACGGGCAGAAGCGTGATCCTGCGCGCGACCGACGCCATGAACAACGTGGCGACTGCCGTGTGCCAGCTGCGCTGACGCGTCAGCTGCTGATTTTTCCCTTCACGGTCGTGTGGGCCAGGAGCCACACGAGGCTGACGGCAACGGGCCCGCCGCCACTCTGGGCCGGCTGGAGCCTGGCGCGCGAGAGCGCGTCGAGCAGGGTGCTGACGTCGCTGTGGTGGTTGTTGAGCACCGACACGTCGAGCACCCGCCCTTCCCGCGTGATGGTCACCGACAACGGGACCACTACCTCGTCTGCCGAGGAGGTAATCGACAGCGTGGCGTGAAAGATGTCCCCTCCCGCCATCGTCGTCGGAACGCTCAGGAACCCGTCCAGCCGCGCCGGGTTCCGATCCGACCCGAGCGGCGCGCCCAGGTCGGCAATGACCGCCGCGAGCGAGTCGCCGCGTTCCGGGGATGCGAACTGGAGCATGCTCAGGACGATCCCGCCGCACAGGAACGTCGCCACCGTGGACGCGACGGCAATCCAGACCAGGTGCATGTCTTCGAACATGCGGTGCGCACGCGCACCCAGCGACTCGTGCGCCTCGGCACGCATGCGGCTGATCACGCCCGGCTGGAGGCCTGTCCAGTCGTCGGCCGGCGCGGGCGCCGCGGCGGCCCGCAACGCGTCGCCAACCGACCGCAGCTCGCGCAGCGCGTGCTGGCAGCGGAAGCACTCGTGCACGTGGGCTTCCATGGCGATCATCTCGCCGACCGGAAGCTCGCGGTCGTGGAACGCCGCGATCCTGGAGAGCACCACGGTGCAGGAGAGGAACGTCACGGCTCCCTCAGCTGCGCGCGCAGGTTCTCGCGTGCGCGTGCGAGGCGCGACTTGACCGTACCCACCGCGACACCCAGCGAGAAGCCGATCTCCTCGTAGCTCAGTCCGTCGATTTCCCGCAGCACCAGCGCGCTCTTCTGATCGAAGGGCAGGCTGTCGAGTGCTGCACGGATCCGCTCGGCCAGTTCCTTCTGCCCGAGCAGCCGGTCGGGGGACGCGCCTGCGTTCGGCTCCGCCAGCTCACCGTGCTCCCGGATGTGCTCGTCCAGCGACACCTGCTGGGCAAGATGGCGCCGGCGCCACCAGCGCTGACGGTTGCGGGCCTGGTTGACGACGATGCGGAAGATCCAGGTTCGCAGGGCGGAGTGCCCGCGAAACGTGGAGATGGTGCGGAACACCTTGAGGAAGACTTCCTGCGAGAGGTCGAGCGCTTCGTTGTGATCGCCCAGCAGGTTGAACGACAGCTGGTAGACCATCCGCTGGTGCTCGTTGACGAGGTCCGAACACGCGTCTTCGTCGCGAGCGGCACAGCGCTGGATCAACAGCGCCTCGCGTCCGCCGACTTCCGTCCAGGTGATCGCGCGTAGCGGCTTCACGGAGAGACCTTCCGGCATGTTATCACCCGCCAGCACACCCGTGCTCCTCGCCTTGATTGCTTAGAACCCAACCGGCCTCGAATGTTCCGGATCCTGCCTGGGGCGGCTCGACCTGGGCGCCTGGAAAGACGGTTCTGGTAGGATCGCCCGGTGAAACGGCTTCTGCTGGTCCTGCTCCTGCTGGCCGGCAGTCTGACCGCTGCCTACGGCTTCTTCGAGAGCCGTCGGGAGCGCAACTACCGGCATCTCATCGATCAGGGCGAGTTGTCCCTGGCCGAGGGCAACACGTCTGCCGCAATCGAGGCGTTCAGCGGCGCAGTCGCCCTCAAATCGGACTCGATGCTGGGCTATCTCCGCCGTGGCGAGGCCTACCGCCGTCGCCATGAGCTGGATGCCGCGCTGCGCGACCTGCTCCGGGCCTCCAGCCTGGATCCGACCGCCCCGCGGCCGCTCGAGCTGCTCGGCGACGTGAACGCGACGCTCCGCCGCTTCGACCGCGCCGCTGCGCGATATCGCGCATATCTGGCAATCGACGATCAGTCTCCGCGAGTGCTCTACAAACTGGGCCTCGTGCTGTACCGGGCGGCGCAGCCCGCGGAGGGTGCGGAGGCGCTGCGGCAGGCACTGGCGCTCGCTCCCCGGTTCCCCGAGGCGCACTACGTCCTTGGCCTGTGCCTGCGCGACCTTCATCGCGACACCGAGGCCCTCGCCGCTCTCGCACGCGCCGTCACGGAGGCGCCCACGCTGCTGCCGGCGCGGGAGGAGCTTGCCGATCTCTACGGACGAATGGGCCATCCCGAGGAACGATTCACACAGCTCGAGTCCCTGGCGGCGCTCGATCCCGCGCCGTCGAGGAGCATCGCCTTGGGCCTGGCGTACTCGCGTGCCGGCCTGGTCGACCGCGCGGTGCCTACCCTGCGGCAGGCCCTCGACCGGTACCCGGACGACCCGGACATCCGCGTCGCCCTCGGCCGGGTGTGGCTCGACTCGGCGCAGGCCCACGACGACCGCGCCGCGCTGGGCAAAGCCCTCGAGGCGCTCCAGGGGGCCGTCGGGACGGACGACAGCAGCGAGGCGCTCACCCTCTTCGGACGGGCGCTGCTCCAGGCCGCCGACAACGAGCTTGCCGAGCAGATGCTGCAGGACGCCACCACCAAACAGCCTGTGGACCCGACCGCCTTCCTGCTCCTGGCGGACGCGGCGGAACGCTGCGATCATCCCGGCACCGCGCGCCAGGCGCTGCTCGACTACCGGGCCCTCGCCGGGGACGAGCGCGATCCGCGCCATGAGGCGGAGATGGCCGAACGGATCGGGGCTCTTTCGATGCGCGCCAAGGATACCCTTCCGCGGTCGTCTGGTACCAGCGCGCGATCGACGCGGGCGGCAGCGGCCTGCTCGCCCGGCTTGCAGAAGCCCAGAGAGACGTGGGCGACATCCCAGCCGCGCGCTCATCCGTGCAGAAAGCGCTGGACCGCGATGCGGACGACGCGGCCGCCCGCGCCCTTGACCTGCAGCTCCGCTGATCAGTCCCCCGGGGCAGTGCTACCTGGCCAGCTTTGGGTCGACGCGGTCCCGCAGCCCGTCGCCGACGAAGTTGAATCCGAGCACGAGGAGCGCGATCGCCAGGCCCGGGAAGATGGTCAGGTGAGGCGCGTCGAACAGGTGCGAGCGCCCGGCATCGAGCATCGTGCCCCAGCTCGGCGTCGGCGGCTGCACGCCCAATCCGAGGAAGCTGAGAGACGCCTCGGCGATGATGGCGCCGGCCATCCCGAGCGTCGCCTGCACGACCACGGCCGGGAGCGCCGTCGGCAGGATGTGCCGCACCACGATCCGCGCCGGACCGGCGCCGAGCGCGCGCGCCGCCTGGACGAAATCGAGCTCGCGGGCACGGAGCGCCTGTCCCCGCACGAGCCGGGCGTATCCCACCCACCCGATCACCGAGAGCGCGATGACCACTTTGCTGAGCGACGGTCCGAGCATGGCCACGAGCGCAATTGCCAGCAGGATTCCCGGGAACGCCATCAACACGTCGACGACCCGGCTGATCACGTCGTCCACACGGCCGCCGAAGTAGCCGGCGACTGAACCGAGCACCGTTCCCACGATCGACGACACGGAGACGACGGCGAGGCCCACGAGCAGCGAGATACGGGCCCCTGCCAGCAGCCGGGCGAGAATGTCGCGCCCGAGCTCGTCGAGGCCGAAGGGATGCGAGAGGGTCGGCGGCTCGAGCCGCCGCGCGAGCTCCTGTGCGGAGGCATCGTACGGCGAGAGTGACGGGCCGGCGATGGCCCCGACCACCGTGATGACGACGATCACGAGACCGAGGCGGATCATCACTCGAGGCGAATCCGTGGATCGAGGAATCCGTAGGTGAGATCCGTGAGCAGGTTCATCACCACGTAGGTGAGCGAGATGAACAGGATGCAGCCCTGAACGAGCGGATAGTCGCGGAAGCTGATCGACTGAATCAGGAGCCGGCCGACGCCCGGCCAGGCAAAGATCGTTTCCGTGATGATCGTTCCCGTCAGCACGGCGCCGAACTGCAGGCCGACGATCGTCACCACCGGAATCAGGCTGTTCCGGAACGCATGGACGACGACGGCGCGCGCCCTGGAGAAGCCGCGTGCGCGGGCGGCCAGCACGTACAGCTCCCCCAGCTCTTCGAGCATGCTCGCGCGTGTCATGCGCGCGAGGATCGCCGCGAGCGCGGCCCCCAGCGTGACCGCCGGCAGCACGAGATGCGCAAGGGTGCCTGTGCCGGCGACCGGGAGCCAGCCGAGCTGCACAGCGAACAGGATGGCGAGCAGCGGGCCGAGCCAGAAGTTCGGCATCGAGATGCCGACCAGCGCGAGCGTCATCGCCGCATGGTCCATGGCCGTGCCGCGGAACACCGCCGCCACGATCCCCAGCGGGAGGGCGAGCACGAGCGCCACGGCCATGGCAGCGAGGGCGAGCTGCACCGTGCGGTACAGCCGCGAGCGGATCTCCCGCACCACCGGCGTGCCATAGCGGAACGACGTGCCGAGGTCGCCGCGCACCACGCCCCCGAGGAATGACGCGTACTGGGCCGGGAGCGAACGGTCGAGACCGAGCGAGCGGCGCAGCGCGGTGACCTCTTCGGCCGAGGCGCTCTCCCCCAGCATCGACTGCGCCGGATCGCCCGGCACGAGATGGATCAGCGCGAAGACCAGCGTCGCGACGCCGAGCAGGACCGGGATCGTCTGGACCAGGCGTCGAATCAGATAGCGGAGCATGTGGGCGGCGCCAGCCCCAGATATTACCCCGCCCCGCAGAAAGCACCGGGCGATCGGCCTGCAGCCCTCTCACGCGGAGGCAGGATCCTCTTCGTCGTCTATGCGCAGCCGCCGGAGCATCTTCGACAGACCCTGACGCGAGACGCCGAGGGCGCGTGCCGCGCCGGTCCGGCGCCCGCCGGCCCGAGCGAGCGCTGCGCGCACGTAGCGCCGCTCGAACTCCTCACGCGCCGCCTCGAAGGAGGCGGGCGTCGGCGTGGCGGCGCGCGCAAGCTGGCTGGGCAGCGTGCCGGGGGTGATTCGGCCGCGGCGTGGGCCGTGGACGGCGAGCGAAGCCACCGCATTCTGCAGTTCGCGCACGTTCCCCGGCCATTCGTAGCGCGTGAGCGCCGCGACCGTCTCGGGCGCCAGCGTGGCCCGCGAACCGACGCGGGACGCCGCATCCTCCCAGAAATGCGCGACGAGCGCCGGGATGTCGGTGGCGCGATCGCGGAGCGGCGGCACCGGGATCCGGATCACGTCCAGCCTGAAGCGAAGGTCCGCCCTGAACCGGCCCGCCTGCACTTCCTGCTCGAGGCACCGGTTCGTCGCGGAAATCACCCGCGTGTCGACCCGCCTCGGCATGTTCTCCCCCACCCGGCGCACCTCGCCGTCCTGCAGGACCCGCAACAGCTTGGCCTGCGCGCGCCCCGACAGCTCGCCGACTTCGTCCAGGAACAGCGTGCCGCCGTCGGCCTCTTCGAAGAGCCCTGGCCGCTCGGTGATGGCGCCGGTAAACGCGCCCCGCGTGTGGCCGAAGAGCTCGGCCTCCACCAGCTCGTCGGAGATCGCGGCGCAGTTGATCGTGCAGATGCGCCGGTGCCGGCGAGGTCCGAGCCGATGGATGGCGCGCGCGACGAGCTCCTTGCCGCTGCCGCTCTCGCCAACAACCAGCACGGGAAACGGCGCGCGTGCCGCGTTCAGGATCGCTCTCCGCAGCTCTGTCGCTGAGGGGCTGGTTCCCAGCAGATCGTCCCAGGTGGCGTCGGGCGGAGCCGCGGGCCCACGGTCCGCCAGGCTTCGCAGGCTGGCGGCCGCTGCCAGCGCGGCAGCGGCGCAGACCCCCGCGGCGTGCTCGAGGTCGACGACGGTGCCCGCTGACCACCGGCATCCGAGCGCGCCGATCGTCTCGCCGCCGTAGGTGATCGGGCTGGCGCACTCGGGCGGCGCGGCCGCAGACTGCACAGTCCGATTCGAGGCAATCGCCTGGATCGCGATCGCGGGATCGCTGCCCCAGGCCCGGCCCGCCCGGACGACGACCTGCGTGTCCTGCGATGTCAGGATTACCGCCGTCGAGGCGCGCAGTTTCGCGCCCACCGCGTCCGCGAGCGCCTGTAGAGCGGCCCGATCATCCGGTGCGCTGTGCGTCGTCTCCAGCAAAGTGCGCAGGTCGGCGACCGCGAAGCCGGGAACGGAGGTTGTCGACGAGCCCTCCTCCGCCGGGGCGCGGCAGGCGGCGTCGATCTGGCGACGCAGGAGCGCCGGCAAGGGTCGCGTACGCGCAGCGGCGAGACGGGCGAGGAGACGGGCCGGCTCCCCGGATCCGGACGGGGCCTTGCCGCCATGGGCCGTGAGCCAGGCTGCGCGCAGCCGGAGCGCGAGGAGCGGCAGGTGGGCGGCGGCTGCGGCAGCGAGACCGTCGAGGGCTGCCTGGTGCGCCCCGGCGACGTCCCCCGCCGCCCCGCGCACGAGCGTTGCTGCCCGCGCAGCCACGGCGAGCGCGCGCGGAGACCGGTCGGCCGCTGCGCAGTCGAGCGCCCTCGACGCTGCCCGCCCGGCATGCTCGGTCGCGCCCGCCGCGAGATGAACGCGTGCCGCCAGCGCCCATGCGCCCGCGGCCGGCCGATCCGCCAGGACCGGACCGAGGATGGCGGCCGCTTCCTCGACCTTCCCTCGCCACAGCACGCAACGCGCAAGCGCCAGCGCAGCGGCCTTTTCGAGATCGGCGTCATCGAGCAGCGCCGCCGCCGACTGCGCCGAACGCAGAAGCGCCTCGGCGTCGATCAGGCGATCCTCGTCCGTCCACACGATGCCCGTGCCGATCGTCGCCTGGACGACGGCGCTGCCTGCTACCAGCGTCCGGGCGTGCTCGAAGTGGTGGAGGGCTTCGGCGCTCCGGCCCCTGTTGCGGTGAATCCAGCCGAGCGCCACGGCGCAGTGGGCCGCGGCCAGCGGCTCGGCGCGGCCATCCAGCACACGAGCGGCACGAGCGAGGAGGCGGATCGCCGTCCCGTGACGTCCGCGCGCCGCCAGGCGCTCGGCGCGCGCCAGCGCGCGCATGAAGGACCGCGCCGAGTCGTCGTGCCGCCGGTCGATGCGAGGGCACGCCGGAGCCAACGACATATGCCGCGCTCGACTCGTGCACGAGCGCCACCTGCGCGGCCCGGCGCGCAAAGGGCGCTGCGCCGAGGTGCTCGACGAGCGCGCCGGGCAGTCCGTCGGCCATTCGAACGCCGGTCCGCACTTCGTCCAGCGGCGGTCCCTCCTCGTGGTCCCGATACACCATGCCGACCAGAGCCGTGCCCCCCATGCGATCCACTTGCAGGGCGCGGCCGCCGCCCCGCCCGCCGCGATCGAACGTGATCACGACGTGATGCCGGGTACTGGCAGCGCCGAGCCGCGAGACGAGCGCGGCAACGGACTGCTGCGCATGTCGATCGGCGGTCCGCTCGACCAGCAGCGCCACATGGCGCGACAGCAGCAGGTCGGCGAGCCATGGACGGGACGGCAGCACCCGCGCGGCCACCGGGACGTACCCGCGAGCCGGGCCGCGCGTGCCGCCAGCATCCACAGCGTGCGCACGCCGCTTCCGGCATCGCCGCGTACGTCGATGGACACGACGCCCATCGTCGAGGTGTCGCACAGGACGTCTCCAATCGCGTCGAGCACCCGGCGGGGCTGCAGCACGATGCCGAGCGGACGCGAGAGGGGTCCCGGACCCCGCTGCGACCTGACGGACCGCGCGTTCGGCCAGGCTCGGCTGGAGCGGCAGCGCGTGTGACTGGAGAAACCGGGAGACGTGGCGGAGCAGGCGCGCGGCGGGAGCACCGGCGGCCCGCACCGGCGGACCGATCGCATAGGCCTCGAACAGGTGGTGGCGACCGGCCGCCCCGTAGTCGATCAGGGGGTTCAGCAGCGGGTGACGAAGCCGCGTCAGCGACGCGCAGCGATCGGCCCAGACAGCCTGCTGTGCCGGTGTGCCGGCCGCTACCAGCTGAACGTGCACGAGCGCGCCGGACGCGAGATCCATCTGCGAGCCGCCGGACGACACGAAGCGATCCGCGACGAGATCACGCATGCCCGCAGGCGGAGTGCAAGGCGTTCGCCGGGCGTGAACTACGCGGATTTCCTCGCGGAACGGCGCGCCGCGCGCCCGGCTGCCGCAGAAACTTCGTATACAATTTCACGCGAATGCTGCGATTTCTGACCGCCGGCGAATCCCACGGCCGGGCGCTCATCGTCATCCTCGAAGGGATCCCGGCGGGGCTCTCACTGGACCTCGACGAGATCACCCGGCAGCTGCGAAGGCGGCAGGGCGGTTACGGGCGCGGCAGGCGGATGGCCATCGAGTCGGATGCGGCACAAATCCTGTCGGGGGTGCGCGCCGGGCAGACGATCGGCAGCCCGATCGCCATGATGATCGAGAATCGGGACTGGGCGAACTGGCAGTACACCATGCGGATTGCCGACGAGCTACCGGCCGATGGCGGCGGCGCGCGGCGGGCCCCGGTGACGCGGCCGCGCCCCGGCCACGCGGACCTCGCCGGCGTGGCGAAATATGGCCGCACGGATGTGCGCGACGTCCTCGAGCGGGCGAGCGCGCGCGAGACGGCGGCACGCGTGGCAGCCGGTGCGGTGGCGCGGCAGCTCCTGGCGCACGCCGGTGTCGGGCTGACCAGCCATGTCTTCACGATCGGCCCCGCGGGTCTCCCGCCCGACAGCGAGGTCACGTTCGCCGCGGCGGCGGCCCTCCCGGATGACGCTCCCGTTCGCTGCGTCGATCCCGAGGTGGCGCAGCAGATGATCGCCGGCATCGATGCCGCGAGGGAGGCAGGCGACACACTGGGCGGAGCGTTCGAGGTGATCGCCACCGGCGTGCCGATTGGCCTCGGCAGCTACGTGCAGTGGGACCGCAAGCTCGATGGCCGGCTGGCGCAGGCGCTGATGTCCATCCCGGCGATCAAGGCGGTGGGCGTCGGCCTGGGGCCGGAAGTGTCGCGGCGTCCGGGATCCCGGGTCCATGACGAGATCCTCCCGGATCCCACGGGCGCGCGCGCAACCGGCGTGCGACGGCCGTCGAACAATGCCGGGGGGCTCGAGGGCGGAGTCACGAACGGCGAGGATGTCCGGGTGTCCGCCTGGATGAAGCCGATCTCGACGCTGATGAAGCCGCTGCGGTCGATCGACCTCACGACCATGACGGAGGCGCCTGCGGCGATCGAGCGCAGCGACGTGTGCGCGGTCCCGGCGGCGGCCGTCGTCGGCGAGGCGATGGTGTCGCTGGTCCTCGCGGACGCCCTCATCGAGCGCTACGGCGGGGACTCGGTCGCGGACCTCGATCGCGCACTCGCCGCGTCGGCGGAGGCCGTGCACGAACACTTCCAGCCGCGATGATCCGTCCGATCCTCCGCTACGGCGCCCGCCCGCTGCACGCGGCGGCCTCTGACGTCACCACCTTCGACGACAGCCTCCGGCGGCTCATCGACGACATGGTGGAAACCATGTACGCCGCGCCGGGTGTCGGTCTCGCTGCGCCCCAGGTCGGCGTGCCGCTCCGGTTGTTCGTCATCGACCTGTCGGTGGGGCGCGACGCGAAGGGCCTGATTGCCATGATCAATCCCCGCTTCGTCATGCGCGACGGCATGCAGCTCGAAGAAGAAGGCTGCCTGAGCGTGCCGGGATTCAACGCGACGGTGGTCCGGCCGTCGCGTGCGACGGTGAGCGGGCTGGATCGGCACGGAAACGAGCAGACCATCGAGGGGACGGCGCTGCTCGCGCGTGCGTTCCAGCACGAGATGGACCATCTGGACGGGCTCGTGTTCGTCGATCGGCTCCGCGGGATCAAGCGCGACATGATCGTGCGGCGGATTCACAAGATGGCGCGCGCCGGGAAATGGTGACCTCTTCGCCACTGCGCATCATGTACTTCGGGACTCCGGCCTTCGCGGTACCTGCCCTCGAGCGGCTCCTGGCCTCCCGGCATGCGGTTGTCGCCGTCGTCTCGCAGCCGGATCGGCCGAGAGGCCGCGGCCACCAGGTGCTCACGACCGCGACGCGCGGCGTGGCGCTCGCGCACGGCATTCCGGTCTGGCAGCCGGAACGGCCGCGCGACGAAGGCTTTCTGCGCGACGCTGCCGCCCTCGGCGCCGACCTGGGCGTCGTGGCGGCGTACGGGCGGCTGCTTCCGGAGGCGCTGCTCCGGATCCCCCGCCTCGGCATGATCAACGTCCACGGGTCGATACTGCCCCGCTGGCGCGGCGCCGCACCTGTGCACCGCGCGGTGATCGCGGGAGACATCGAGACGGGCGTCACCATCATGCGGGTCGTCAAGGAAATGGATGCGGGCGCTATGTTCGCGGTGACCCGCAGGGCGATCGGACCGAATGACACGAGCGTGGACGTGGAACGCGACCTCGCCCGGCTGGGGGCCGGCCTGCTGCTCGAGACCGTCGATGCACTGGCCGAGGGCCGCGCGACGGAGACCCCTCAGCCTGTCGAAGGCGTCACCTACGCGGCGAAGCTGACCCGCGAGGAGAGCGCCGTGCCGTGGACCGAACCGGCCGCGCGCATCCACAACCTGGTGCGCGGCCTCCAGCCCTGGCCGCTCGTCGCCGCCCGCCTCGGCGGGACGCGGGTGCTGATCCATCGCACCGAGCTCGCCGGGGGCGTGTCGGAGCGGCCTCCCGGATCGGTTCTGCTCGCCCGGGGCGACGACTTGACCGTCGTTGCCGGCGACGGCGGCACCCTGCGGATTCTCGAAATCCAGCCTGAAGGACGGCGCGTGATGCGGGCCCGCGACTTCCTGGCCGGCAGGCCGATCGACGCCGGCGCGTCGATCGGCCCTGCATGATCGCGCCTGCTCGTGTCGCCGCGTACGAGGTCCTCACCCTGGTCGGCAGCGGCCGCCAGGATCTGCCGCAGGCGCTGGCGCGCGTGCGCCCCGGGCTCCCGGACGAACGGGACCGCGCCCTGACAGGCGAGATCGCCCACGGCACCCTCCGCTGGCAGGCGGCTCTGGATCACCTCATAGTCGGGGCAGCCGGACGGCCGGCGTCGCGCCTGGACCCGGAAGTGCTGACCGTCCTCCGGCTCACGATCTTCCAGCTGCTCCATCTCGATCGGGTGCCGGCATCGGCCGCGGTCAACGATGCCGTCAGCCTCGCCAGGCGGGCCGGCAAGCGGAGCGCGGCACCGCTGGTGAATGCGGTGCTCCGCCGCGTGAGCCGGCAGCGGGGCCACGCGTCTCTGCCCGCGCGGCCGGCCGATCCCGGCGATTCAGCCGCCGTTCGCGGCTACCTGGAGACGACGCTGTCGCACCCCGGGTGGCTGGTCGACAGGTGGGTGTCGCGCTATGGATTCGAGGCCACCGAAGCATGGGAAGGCTTCAACAATGCGGCGGCGCCGCTCACGCTCCGGATCAACCGCCTGCGCACCACGCGGGAGGCAGTGGTCCGGAGTCTGGCCGACGAAGGCGTGCGGGTCGAACCCGGCCGGTTCGCCGAGGACGCGCTGATCGTCCTCGAGGGCAACCCGCTGCTGACGGGCCTGGCGGGAAACGGGTCGTTCTTCGTCCAGGACGAGGCTTCCCAGCTCGTGGCTGAGTTCGCAGCTGCGCGGCCCGGCGAGCGGATCCTGGACGCCTGCGCGTCACCGGGGGGCAAGACGACGGCGATGGCGGCCGCGATGGGCGACGAAGGGCTCGTGGTCGCGACCGATCTCCGAGGGCGCCGGGTAGAGTTGCTCGCTCGTACGGTGGCCGCGTCGGGCGCCCGGTCGATCCGGGTCCTGCGCGCGAATGCCGAGGAGCCGCTGCCGTTCCGGGCCGGGTTCGACGCGGTCCTGGTCGACGCCCCGTGTTCGGGGCTGGGGATGATACGGCGGGATCCGGATGTCAAGTGGCGGAGGACCGAGGCCGATTTCGCGGCGCTCGCAGCGGCGCAACGGCGGCTGCTGCACCAGGCGGCGCAGGTGGTGCGGCCCGGCGGCCGGCTCATCTACGCGACCTGCTCGAGCGAGCCTGAAGAGAACGACGAGGTCGTCCAGGCGTTCCTCGAGGACCAGCCGGAGTTCCGTTCCGGGGGCCCGCCGCCGCTGGCGCCGGCGGCCGCCGGGCTGGTCGAATCCGTCCGGCCGGCTGCGCACTCTGCCGCACCGCGACGGGCTCGAAGCGTTTTTCGCCGCGACCTTGGTAAAAACCGCGAACTCGCAGTAAACTTCAATGTTCATGGCACTTACGACGCGCGTGTGGGGGGCGGGCAAGTTGCTCGTGCTCGCCGTCGCACTGGTGCTGACCTACGTGGTGTTCGCGGCGGCGTCCATGCGCATCGCCATCCGCGCGCGCGAGGTCATCGTGCCCTCGCTCAGCGGACAGTCGGTGAACCAGGCGACGGCGGCGCTCGCCGGGGCGGGGCTGACGCTCAAGGTGGAGGACACCCGGCGCGCGGATCCGAAGGTGCCCGCGGGCCAGATTCTGACGCAGGACCCGGAGCCCGGGATGCGCACCCGCCGCCAGCGGAGCGTCAAGGTCTGGGTCAGCGCCGGCCCGAGGTCGAACGTGGTCCCGGTGTTCGTGGGAGAGTCGGAGCGCACGGCGCAGGTCCGGATCCAGCAGGACGGGCTGGAGCTTGCCGGCCTGTCGGAGATTCGATCGGCCGATTACCCGGCGGACGTGGTGGTCGCGCAGACGCCGCCGCCATCCACGAAGGGCGGACGCGTGTCGCTGCTGGTGAACCGGGGCCAGCGGGCGGCGACCTACGTGATGCCGGACCTGATCGGGGTCAACGGCGACCGGGCCGCGGACGTCCTGCGATCCCGGGGGTTCCGTGCGTCGGTGGTCGGGGACCATCCCTACCCGGGTGTGCCTGCCGGGATTGTGCTGCGGCAGAACCCGCAGGCCGGGTTCCAGATTGCCCCCGGAGAGCCAATATCGCTCGAGGTCAGCCGCTGAATGTTCGACCGATGCCCGTACTGATCGCTCCATCCATCTTTGCCGCCGATTTCGGGATCCTTCGCGAGCAGATCGCCGCGGTCGAGCAGGGCGGCGCCGACCTGATTCACGTGGACGTGATGGACGGCCACTTCGTGCCGAACATCACGATCGGCCCGGTGGTGGTGGAGGCCATCCGGCGCGCCACGAAGCTCCCGCTCGACGTGCACCTCATGATCACGGACCCGGATCGCTATCTGCAGGCCTTTTTCGATGCCGGCGCCTCGCGGATCGCCGTGCACGTCGAGGCCGTGCCGCACCTGCATCGCACGATACAGGCGATCCGGAAGCTGGGGGCGTCTGCGGGAGTGGCGATCAACCCGGCCACCCCGGTCGGCGCGCTCGAGGAGATTGCACCCGATCTCGATCACGTGCTGGTGATGTCGGTGAACCCGGGCTTCGGCGGTCAGACTTTCATCCCTCGGAGCGAGTCTAAGATCAGGAGCCTGCGCGCGCTGATCGCCCGCACCGGAAGCCGCGCCGACATCGGCGTGGACGGCGGCATCGACACGACCAACGCCGGACGCGTCGCCGAGGCGGGTGCCGCGATGCTGGTGGTCGGGAGCGCGCTGTTCAGGCAGACGGACCTCGCCCGCGCCATCCGGGACCTGCGTGCGGCCGCCGGCGTGGCTCTCCCGCAATGAGCACGGCGCCCTCCTCCTCCTCGACTGTGCGCGTCCGCTACGCCGAGACCGACCAGATGGGGGTTGCCTACTACGCCAACTACTTCGTGTGGTTCGAAGTGGCGCGCGCCGACCTGCTGCGGACGCTCGGCTGGAGTTACCGGGAAATGGAGCACTCGGGGGTGTGGTTGCCCGTCATCGAAGCGCATTGCGAGTACCGGCGTTCCGCAAAGTACGACGACGAGCTGGAAGTGAAGACCGAAGGGCGTGTGCTGTCACCCGTGCGGATGGAGTTCACCTACGAGGTCCGGCACGTGGACGACGGCGGCGTGGCCGCTTCGGGACGGACCGTCCACGCGGCGCTCGACGCCAACGGCCGGCCGTGCCGGCTGCCCGATCGCGTGCACGCGGTGTTCGCATGAAGGCCCTGGTCACGGGCACGGCGGGATTCATCGGGTCGCACCTGACGACGGCGCTCCTCGACCGGGGCGCGGCGGTCGTCGGGATCGACAGCTTCACGGATTACTACGCCCGCTCGCTGAAGGAATCGAACGTCGCGGTGAACACCGGGAACCCCGCCTTCCGGTTCGTCGAAACCTCCATCCAGTCGGCTGATCTGGCGGCCCTGCTCGACGGCGTGACGCACGTCTTCCACCTGGCCGCGCAGGCCGGCGTCCGCAAAAGCTGGGGAGGCGAGTTCCAGACCTACACGGCGAACAACGTCGACGCGTCGCAGCAACTGCTCGAGGCGTGCGTGGGTCTGCCGATCGACAAGTTCGTGTACGCGTCGAGCTCGTCGCTGTACGGCGACGCGGTCGCGATCCCGGTCGCAGAGGATGCCCTGCCGAGGCCGCTGTCGCCGTACGGTGTGACGAAGCTGGCGGCTGAACAGCTCTGCCACCTCTACTGGGCCAACTTCCAGGTTCCGACGACCTCGGTGCGTTACTTCACGGTCTACGGTCCGCGGCAGCGTCCCGACATGGCGTTCAACAGGTTCATCAGGGCGGCGCTGGCGAACCAGCCGATCACCCTGTACGGCGACGGATTGCAGACGCGGGACTTCACGTTCGTCACCGACGCCGTGGCCGCCACGATCGCCGCCGGTGATCGCGGCGTGCCGGGACGCGCCTACAACATCGGCGGGGGGTCGCGGGTGTCGGTCAACGACGTCCTGGTGATTCTGGAGCGCCTCGCCGGGCATCCGCTCGACGTGGCGCGTGAGGGATCGCAGAAGGGCGACGTTCGCGATACCTACGCGGACACCTCGCTGGCGCGCGCAGATCTGGGCTTCGCCCCCGCGGTGTCGCTCGAACACGGTCTCGAAGCGGAGTATCGATGGCTTTCGACAATGCCTGCGGGGGCCTGATGGCGGCACCCGTCCTTCGTCTCGCCCGGGTCCTGCCGCTGGCGCTGCTGGTTGCGCTGGCCGGCTGCTCGAGCGGGCCGAAGAAGCCCCCCGTCGGGACACCGGAGCCGGACAAGTTCCTGTTCGATCGGGGGACCGAGGAGCTCAACGCCCGGCACTGGCTCACCTCGCGGGAGTACTTCCGGCAGCTGGTCGACAGCTACCCGCAGAGCCGCTTCCGGGCGGACGCGAAGCTCGGCGTCGGCGACACGTTCATCGGCGAGAAGTCGTCGGAGTCGTTCGTGCTCGCGGCCAACGAGTTCCGCGAGTTCCTGACCTTCTATCCGACGCACTCGCGCGCCGGCTACGCGCAGCTGAAGCTGGGGATGACGTTCTTCTACCAGATGCACGGGCCCGAACGGGACCAGACGGAGACGCGCGAAGCCATCAAGGAGCTGAGCGCTTTCGTCGAGCGCTACCCGCAGAGCCCGCTCATCGACGAGGGGCGGGCGCGGCTCAGGGAGGCGCGCGATCGTCTCAGCCAGTCGGAGTACCGGGTCGGCTACTTCTACTGGCGCTCGAGGTGGTACCCGGCGCGATCGACCGCTTCAAGGCGATCCTCGCCGCCGATCCACAGTTCTCGAGCCGCGATGCCCTGTACTTCCACCTCGCCGACTCGCTGGTCAAGGTTCAGCGGCCCGCCGAGGCACTCCCCTTCTACGAGAGGCTGATCGCGGAGTTCGAGTCGAGCGAGTTCCTGCCGGAGGCGACCAAGCGGTCGGCGGAGCTGAAGGCCACGCTGGCCAAGGCCGGAACCGAGGGCGCGGCGAGCCGCTGAGTGTGGCGCGACTACGGGCGGCGGCTGCCGGCGCGCGTTTCGCGGCGCTGCAGGCCCGCGACATCGATCGGCTCGACCGGGTCGCCGACCCCCGCCCCCCCGTTCCCGTCTGCTTTCCGGCCGCCGGTCAGGACATGGTTGAACCGCCGGTAGTAGTCGACGCCCGAGCCGACCGCGGTGATCACGGCGAGCCACAGCGCGATCCGTCCCAGCACGAAGAACTGCTGGAGATGATCGCGGCCGAGAATGAGGAGCAGGATGGCCACCACCTGCGACGACCATCTTGACCTTGCCGAGCGGCGACGCCGGCGATCACCACGCCGCGCGCATACGCGATGCTGCGCAGCACGGTGACCGCGAACTCCCGGCCGAGGATGACCGCCACCATCCACGCGGGCGCGAGCATCCATCTGGACGAGCGACACGAGCGCCGCGGTGATGAGCAGCTTGTCGGCCAGCGGATCCATCAGCTGGCCGAGCGTGGTGACCTGCTGGCGGCGCCGCGCGAGGTAGCCGTCGAGCCAGTCGGTAAGCGACGCGATTCCGAAGATGGCGGCGCCGACCAGCTCCTTGCGCACGCCGAAGACGAGGCGTCCCTCGAATTTCGTCAGCAGCACGACGACCAGCAGCGGCACCAGGAAGATGCGGGCGAGCGTCAGGGCGTTCGGAAGGTTCATGCGCAGCCCGAGGTCCGCGCGGCGGGCCTCGCGTACAGAATAACCGAACTCCGCGCGCGGGCCGAACTTCGGCGCACCGCGCGGCGTTCGAGTATCATCGGGGACTCTATGAAGGCGATCCTGCTCGCTGGCGGCAAAGGCACGCGCCTCCGGCCGCTGACCGTCCACACGCCCGAAGCCGATCGTGCCGATCTTCAACCGCCCGTTCCTCTACTACCAGATCGACCTGCTGCGCCAGGTGCCGGAGATAGACGAGGTCATCCTCAGCCTGAACTACCAGCCCCGGCGCATCGAGGAGATCTTCGGCGACGGCGAAGGCCTGGGCGTCACCATCCGCTACGTGGTCGAGCCGGTGCCGCTCGGCACGGGCGGCGCGATCCGCTACGCCGGCGACTCGCTGACCGAATCGGTCGTGGTGTTCAACGGCGACGTCCTCACCCAGGTCGACCTGGCCGCCGTGCTCGCGCCTGCACCGCGAGCGGAAGGCCAAGGCGACGATCGTCCTGACGCCGGTCGACAATCCCGCGCGCCTACGGCCTGGTCGAGACCGACGCGCAGGGCAACGTCCGCGCGGTTCCTCGAGAAGCCCGGCGCAGGACGAGATCACCTGCAACACGATCAACGCGGGCATCTACGTGCTCGAGCCCGAGACCTTCGACCGCATCCCGAAAGACACCGCCTGGTCGATCGAGCGCAGCTACTTCCCGTCGCTGATCGAGCGCGGCGAGACGTTCGTCGCGTACGTCCACCGCGGCTACTGGATCGACATCGGCACGCCGGCGAAGTACCTGCAGGTCCACCGCGACATCATGGACGGGCGCTTCTCGGCGCCGCCGTTTGCCGAGCGACGCCGCACGCGCGCGTGGTCGTCGCCGGAGGCCCGCGGTCGAAGAGGGCGTCGAGATTGCAGGGCCCGTGCTTCATGGACGAGGGGGCGGTGGTCAAGGCGGGCGCGCGCATCCTGCCCTACTGGGTCTCGGCCGCCAGACGCCACGTCGACGAAGGGCGCGGTCATCGACGGCGCCTCATCTGGCCCGAACGGCTGGATCGGCGCGCGAGGCGACCGTGCGCGGCGGCGCATCCTCGGGACGCAACTGCCATATCGGCCGCAACGTCGACCACTCGACGGCGCGGCAGTGCTGGGCGACAAGACCGTCATCACGGACTACAGCAGGCTAGTGACGCAGCCATCACGAACATGCATCCCGCATCTTCAAGGCGTACGACGTCCGCGGCCTCTATCCCGTCGGAGATCAACGAGGACGCGGCCCGGCTGATCGGCCGCGGCTTCGTCAGCTACCTGGAGCGCGAAGCGGATCGCCGTCTCGCGCGACATGCGGCTGTCGTCGCCGTCGGTGGCGGCGGCGTTCATCGACGGCGCCCGCGCGCAGGGCGCCGACGTCGTCGACTACGGGATGATGGGCACCGACATGATGTACTTCGCCGTCGCGCGCGACGGCCACGACGGCGGCGCGCAGATCACCGCGTCGCACAACCCGAAGGAGTACAACGGCATCAAGCTGGTGCGGCGGGAGGCGTTCCCGCTCAGCGGCGAGGCGGGCATCAGCGACATCCGCGACATGATCGCCGGCGGCACGCTGCCGCGCCGAAGCGGCCGCCGCCGGCGGCCTCTCGACGACGGACGTGTTCGACGACTACGTCGGCCACGTGATGTCCTTCATCGATCCGTCGATCATCAAGCCGTTCAACGTCGTGCTCGACGCCGGCAACGGCATCGCCGGGCATGGTGGCGCCGCAGCTGTTCGAGCGGCTGCCGTGCAAGATGACGCGACTCTGCTTCGAGGTCGACGGGACCTTTCCCAACCACGAGGCCAACCCGCTCATCGAGGAGAACCGCCGCGACATCGTCGAGCGGGTGATGCCGAGACCAGGCCGACATCGGCATCGCCTGGGACGGCGACGCCGACCGCTGCTTCTTCATCGACGGCAGCGGCGAGTTCATCGCCGGCGACTTCGTGACGGCGCTGCTGGCCGAGGCCTTTCTGCTGAAGCACCCGGGCGCCAAGGTGGTCTACGACGTGCGGGCCAGCTACGCGGTCAAGGACATCGTCGCGAAGTACGGCGGCACGGCGCTGATGAACCGCGTCGGCCACGCCTTCTTCAAGCGCCGGATGCGTGAAGAAGAACGCGATTTTCGGCGGCGAGGTGACCGGGCACTACTATTTCCGCGACAACTTCTTCGCCGACAACGGGTTCATTCCCGCGCTGCTGATCCTCGAGCTGATGTCGCGCAAGGGCCAGACGCTGCGCGAGCTGCTGGCGCCGCTGCGGGAGAAATACTTCATCTCGGGCGAGATCAACACCAGGGTGGCCAACATGGACGTGGTGCAGGAACGGATCGACGGGCTTGCCGCGCGCTACACCGACGGACGCGTCTACACGCTCGACGGCATCTCGGCGGAGTTCCCGGACTGGCACTTCAACGTGCGCGCCTCGAACACCGAGCCGATGCTGCGGTTGAACCTCGAGGCCACGACGCAGGCGATGATGGAGACGAAGCGCGACGAGGTCCTGGCGTATATCAGGGGGTAGGAAGGGTGGAGCTTCCAGCTTCCCGCTGCCTGCTTCCAGCGGTCGGCTGTCAGCTGTTCGCTCCCAGCTGACAGCTTCGAAGTCATGTTAGGATCGACAGTCGAGCGGGCTTAGCATAGTGGTAATGTTCTGGCTTCCCAAGCCAGCTAGACGGGTTCGATCCCCGTAGCCCGCTCCACTAAGTCCTTCGCTCTCAGATACTTCGCGGCTACCGCCCCTCGCGTGTCCAGAATGTCTCCAGATTTTTCCGCGAGATCGAGGCCGGATTGTCGTCCGTCGAGCAACCGGATCGCGTCTTCCGTCGCCGCCGGACTCAGGTGCATGTAGCGCTGCGTGGTCGACAGGTCCGCGTGGCCGGCCAGCTCCTGGATGGCCCGCGCCGGCGCCCCCTTCATCGCCAGGTGCGAACAGAACGTGTGCCGCAGGATGTGGACCCCCTGCTCGATGCCGGCGACGCGCTGAGCGCCGCGGACGGCTTTGATCACGCGATCGCGCGTGATGGGCGATCCGTCCGGCAGGCACAACACGCGCTCGCCTCGCAGATGCCGAGCTGCCTTCAGCGCCGCCGTCAGTCGCTGCGTCAGCGGGAGCTGCCGGGACCGTCCCCCCTTTCGGTACCGTGACCTGTCCGCGCCAGTCTGGATCGCTCCACGGTAAGACGGCGTGCCGCCAGGTCGATATCGCGCCATTCGAGCGCGATGATCTCGCCCAGCCGCAGTCCCGCATCACCGCCTGCCAGTACCATCAGGTAGGCGTCCGTGCCGCGCTTGCGCGCGACGGTCAACAGCCGCTCGTACTGATCGAAGTCGTGAAACCCCATCGTCTTCTTCGGACAGGGCAACAACTTGATCGTGCACGGCAACCGTTCGAGCTCGCCCCACTCCACGGCCTTCTTCATCAGCGTGCTCAGCACCGTCAAGACGTTGTTCACGGTCTTCGGTGCGCGGTGGCTCAACGCCAGCTTCAGCCGCTGCACCTGTTCATTGGTGATCGCGTCGAGACGCTTCGGGCCGAGCGTGGGAACCAAATGCCATCGCAGGATGGATTCGGTTGAGCCGATGCTGCTCGGTTTGTGACGGTTCGCCCGGGCGTGACCGTCGACGAATCTCGGCGCGAACGTTTCGAGTGTGGGCACCTCCTTGTTCGTCGTCGGCCGGCCGTGCTGCAGCAGGTACCGTTCGCGATCCTCAGCCCAGCGATGCGCCGCCGATTTCGAGAAGCGGGACGCGCGTTTCCGCTCTCGATACTGACTGCCGTCTGGAAGCCGGATCGTGATGTCCACTTCCCAGCCCCCGCCCCGATACGGTCGTATTGTCACGCTCATCGCCGTTTACTCCTCCGGCGACGGCGCGCGCTTCTGGTCCAGCCAGTGTAGCAGGTCGTCCGCGCGGAACAGGACGCGTCGACGGATGCGAATGACGCCCGGCAGCTGACGCCGTTCGATCATCGCGTAGATCGCGCGCCGTGTCGTCCGCAGCAACGTCGCCGCTTCGTCGACGGTCAGCAACACCGGAAGCGACTCGCGAGGGCGAGCCGCAGACGCGCGGCGGTCACCGAAGTCACTGGCACCATGGTCGACATGAAATCCCACGACGCACCTCCAGCTGACGCATCATGGCGAGGGAACTCCATGGGCTCCCCCGCCAGGGCGCTACACGTGTAGCCGCGTGTGTTGGGATCTCGCGCTCCAGCGCGCCGACTTGAAGCCGGCGCGCCGATGTCCGTGGAGCACGGATGCAGGCCTGAGGCCGACATCGAACCGTGGGAGTCAGGCTCCGCACGGTGACGGTGGTCGGGTGGCACGGGACACGTGACCCGCGACCGTCATCTGCGACGCGTTCGGCCGAGACTTGGACGCGCGAGCGCCTCGGTGAACGTGACTCCCAACGACGCGTGGCCTTCGAGGCGATGCGTCGAGAGAGTCCGACTGATCGCGGTCAGGGATGCGCTCGTTCACGCACGGCGAGAACGCGCAGCAGCCAGACCCGATGTGTGTGGGAGCGCTTGCATCGTGCCCTGAGGGCGACGACTGAAAACGCGCTCCGCATGCACTGAGTGCGATGCGGAGGATGTGCCGTGGCGGCACGGACGCGATACATCAAGATACGCCTGCGGAAATCCCGCGTCAACTTCCCTGTCTTGGCTCGCCCGAGCCATCAGAAACCCGGCCGCCGCGTATCAGCCCAAGGAGTGCCGCGCGCGGGGCCGGAGATGGTACATTACGGGTGTGACCTTCACGATCGAGCTCGAACGCGAAGAAGACGGTCGCTGGATCGCCGAGGTTCCCGCAATGCCCGGTGTGCTGTGCTATGGGCAGAATCGTGATGAAGCGGTGGCCGGCGTCCAGGCCCTTGCGCTCCGCGTTATTGCCGAACGCCTCGAGAACCGGGAAACGCCCGCCGAGTTCCTCAACGTCACGTTCCAGGCGGCGTGAGCCACTGGCCCGCCACCAAAGCGCGGCGAGTTCTTGCGGCTTTGATGCGAATCGGCTGGGTGCTCAAGCGTCAATCCGGCTCGCACCGCACGCTCTCTCGTCCTGATCGGCCGGACTTCGTCTTCGCCTTTCATGACGACGAGGAATTAGGCCCGCGCATCCTCGCCCGAATTGCAAAGCATACGGGTCTGGCGCCCACAGACCTCTGATCGCGCACCGCAAGCGCCCGAGCTCGCCCCATTCCACGACCCTTTTCAACAGCGTGCTCAGCACCGTCAACACGTTGTTCACGGTATTCGCTGCGCGGTGTTTCACCGCAGCTTCAGCCGCTGCACCTGTTCGTTGGTGATCGCGTCGAAACGCTTCGGACCGAGCGTGGGAAACAGACGCCATCGCAGGATGGATTCGGTTGAGGAAATGCCGCTCGGTTTGTGACGGTTCGCCCGGGCGTGCCCGTCGACGAATCGCGGCGCGAGGTGGGCAACTTCTTGGTCGTCGTCGGCGGCCGTGCTGCAGCCGGTACCGTTCACGGTCTCCGCCCATCGATGCGCCGCCGATTCGAGAAGCGGGACGCGCGTTTCCGCTCTCGATAGTGACGGCTGTCGGGAAGCCGGATCGTGATGTCCACTTCCCAGCCGTACGCCTGCGGCAAGTGCGCGCCAACTTCCCTTTTCTCGGCTCGCCCGAGCCATCGGAAATCCCGCCATCGCGTAATAGCCCAAGTCGTGCCGTGCGGAGGCGTTGTCAATGCCCGCAGGCCCGGCCGCCGGCCGGGTCGGAGCGCAGCGAAGAGCATTGACGACGCCGACCACGGCGCCAGACTGAAATGCGCGATGGTCCGGCAACGAGATCTGAATCCGCAAGATGCGCAGTTCTTGCGGGCAGCGTTGCGACGCGCGCGCCGATTTCAGTGCGATTCAGCGGCCGCTGTGTTCCGAAGATCTGGAGACAAACACGAGGGCGCGGGCGGCGCGTTCGTCGTGCACGATCTGTGCGCAGAGACGACGACATGCGGCACGACGAACGATGGCGTGAACGACCCCGCCTCGACGGGGCTGGGGTCACTCTCAGGGCACGGCACCGGGGTCGTTCACGCCATCGTTGGTTCACCGACTGCGACTCCGCCTTCAGCAGGACGGCGGCACAGCGCGCCGCCTCGATGACGGGCTCGCGGCAAGTTGCTGCGAGAGAGACGCTTGCACCGATTCGCGTCACGGGGCTACCAGGGGTGAGGGACTGTCTGGAGAGGCCGTCGAGGGTGGGGGGCCAACCTGACGCGATTTTCGCTTCGCCCCCCTCTTGGCCCACGCTTCTCGGTCCATCGTGCTGGTGAGCTGCAAATACTGGCCGTCCAGGGTCTGGATTTCGCAGGCCGAGCAGCCATGCATGCGGTCGTCACGAAGGCTGGTCGATGACGACCTCGATAAGACGATGTCGCCCTGTCGTCGCCAGGCCCGATACAGGGCCAGGATCCTCGCCATCCCTTGTCGGCGGAACTCCTGTGCGATGTAGGGATCGGTCGGGTCTCCGAGGTGTCCGCCCTGCTCTTTCCGCTCGCGAAAGTACGTCTCCAGAGCCTCGCTGACGCTCGGATTGAGCGGGCTCCAGAGCTCTTCTCGGAGGGCGGCCTTGTAGAGCGCCACGGCCTTCGTGAAGCGCCGCGGGACCAGCAGACGAACGGTCCAGCTGTGCAGGTTGAGGAGGAGCGTGTGGTGACGGATGAGGAACTGTCTGAAGTCCACCGGGATGCGTCGGTTCACTAGGTAGAGGAACACGAACCGACTGGTGTCGCCTTTTCGATGCCGATGGGCAGCTTGTCGGGAAAGCAGCGGACGGTCCTGCGGGAACCCGACCCGAAGGTGATGTGCGGATAGTCTTCTGGGCGCAGACCCGTCGCCTGCGTGACGTCGAAGAACGTGCGCTTGTCCGCCTCGGGCCCAACCACCAGCAGTGTCGATCGCCCAGCACGGCGTCCAGAATCATCACCCGCTCGACCATGCGGCCGATCGACTGCAGACGGCGATTGCGGGTGTCCGGCTGCCCGATGGCCTCGTAGAGAGGCTTGTGGTGCACGTGGTAGAGACGCCCGCGCCGCACGGGTCCTGGCTCGATGGCTCTCGCGAATCCGCGGGCGACCAGGCGGGCGACAAATTCGCGGCTGTTCTGGCCACGCGCCGTGCCGGTAAACGCGCAGTACTGCCGTTCCAGGAAGCACCCGGAGTGGACCATCACCGTCACGAGGAACTCACGCTGCCGTCGCGTGAACCCGAAGTCACCAAGGCTCGTTCACCCGGCTGATACTGACGCTGTCGAGCGTCCGGTGAGGCGGGTACTCGTGCGTCACAGGAATTCCTCCACGACACGCGGATGCGGCGCGGAACGACCGCCGCCGCCGCGGGATCCGACGACGTAGATGCGGAAGCCGGTCTTGGCGCGGCTGATGGCGTGAGCGCCGCGGTAGTGCGGCGTGAACAGCTCGATGTCCTCGTGGCGCTCTCGTCCGTCCACCTCGTACTCGATGCGGTAGTCGGGAAAGTGCACCTGGCCGTCGAAGTACGGCAGGTCGTGCTCGCGCGCCCAGTCGCGGATCTCTTCCTCGTCGCGGTCCGGTCGGCCGTTGCTGTCCGGACGGTTGCGGTTGTGCGCCTGCAGGAATTCCTGGTACTCGCGCTTCAGGTCCTGCTCGAGGACGACGCGCCGGATGTCGAGACCGCCGTGCTCGTCTCGGAGGCGGGCCTCCTCCTGGCGGTACGTCGCGTAGAGGTTCGCATCGTGATCGATCTCGCGGGGGCGACTGGCGCCGGCGTAGAACGCCTGCCGAGCCTCGTCGTCGCGCTCCAGGGTGTGGGAGTCGAGGAGGTCGCGGCCGTCCTTCGTGAGGACCATCGCGCGCTCGTCGCCGCCAAGGTCAACGACATCGACGAGGCCCTCATCGCGCAGGTGGTCGAGCGTCTCGTGGTCGATGTCGAGGTCGTGTTCGGGCACGACCCGGAAGGTGCCGACGGCGGCCAGCGTTCGGCCATCCTTGCCGTTCAGCTCGTAGACGCGATCACTGTCAACGACCAGCTCGCGCTCCTCGCCGCGCGGCAAGTCCAGGTCGTGCATCAGGCCGTCGCGCGGATCGTCGTCGTCCCGGTCACGCTCGTCGTACACGCGCGGCCGCCGGTCGTCGCGGTCCCGCTCGCCGTATTCGCGCGGGTCACCCCATCGAGCATCAGACATCGCCCCTCCTTGCGTGGATGCTGCTGTTTGGGTTGTCCGTGAAGACGCCCTGGCAGTTACTGCGAGGGCTGGTTCAGGCGGTCGCCGTGGGAGGCCGGGCCGAAGACCGCAGCCCCCAAGACGTGGTCGTGATGGGGAATCCAGGTCGGGGCTCTGAGAGCGACCGAGCGGCGGACTCAGCCCTTGTGCGAACACGACGCACCGGGCCCGCAGCCGACCAGGAGGCTGCTTCCGGAAGTTATACGCCTCTGAGCACGACGTGACAAGCGCTCCCGGCGAAATCTCGCCCGGAATGTGAGGATTCCTCGGGCTGGGAGACGCACCCGGGAATCACACGCTTTCCAAGCGTGCTCAATCGACCACTCTGACATCTCTCCGTTTAGAATCAACAATTTACGGTCACGCTCTGAGCGCGATCATGGCGATTGTGATAAGTCCTCCAATCTCTCGCGATCACTTACAGGCTTTTCTAGTATAGCCGGCCGTTACTGCTCCCTCGGTGAAATGACCGATGCGCGTCGGCCCGCAGAATTCGAGGTGTGCAAGGTTTGGTAAATGTACGTGAGCGATTGTGTCGGCCGCTTGCCAGACGGACTCAGAGTCGGCGGATTCGGACGACGATAGTCCGCTGCGTCTAGCCGCTTTCGTCGATGTGGCTCACCGGTGCGCGTCATTGGAACCTGTCGACAAGCATCAGATTGCTGCCCGCACTGTCCACGAGGGGAAAGACGAGCGAGCGCTCGTCGGGCGATAGCGTCATGCCGAACCAGAACCGTTTGTCCAGATGGACGAGCGTCGAACGCTGGCGGGTACTGAAATCAAAAAAATCGACCGACGGCCGGTCAGGCGTATCGTTCAGCGCGACGAAATACAGCCCTCGCGCGCCCACGGCGAAGTTGGCGTTGTAGCTCAAGCCGCCGACAACGCGGACTTCGGCGCCGCCCTCGACGGGAACGCGCCAGATCGAAGGCGGTGACGGTGCATTCTTCGCGTAATAGAGATAGCCGTCCCGGGATTCTACGGCGGCGATGCCGCCCTGCCGGGTTATCTGAGTTGGCACACCTCCCGCCGCTGGCATACGCCAGACTTCATCGCGGCCCGTCCTGTTCGACCCGAAATAGATCCATCGGCCGTCGCGCGACCAGCGGGCTTCGCCCTCATAGCCCGGATGGTCCGTCAGGCGATTAAGTTTTCCGTTGTCCGGCTGAAGCAGATAGAGATCGGCCGAGCCCGTTCGTCGCGAGTCCAAGAGAATCGTCCGTCCGTCCGGCGACCACTGGGGATTCGCGCACTGCGCGCCTCCCATGGACGTGACCTGCAACGGATTTGACCCGTCGCGGTTCGCAATCCAGATCTCCTCCGTTCCTGATCGCGTCGACGCGAATGCGAGCCGTTTCCCGTCCGGAGAATAGGCAGGCGTGTGTTCGTCGAAGGTCGAGTTGAAGGCGGCTAGGGCGACCGGACGCGCCGCCGACCCCGAAAGCGCAAGCTCGTAAAGCGCCGTATCTCTGACCTGTGCTGAATACACGAGCCGGCCTGTCCCGGCGATGCTGATCCCGGTGGCCTGTTCGCCGAACGTGAGGGATTCGGGGCCAGCCGATCGACTCGAAGCCGCCACCCCGATCCTCGCTATTCGTGAAGGGCCGAGATGTCCGCCAGTCGAGAACAGGAGCTCGCGCCCTTCCGGCGTCCAGGCGAGGCCCCACACACCGTAGTCCCCATAGGTGAGTTCGCGCGGGCTGCCGCTCAGGGCGGGACCGGACGCCAGCGGCACGAGAAAGATCGCAACGCGCCCGACCGTGGTTGCCCGCAGAAACGCGAGATTCCGCCCGTCGGGCGACACGACCGGACTGTGGTCGTGTTCCCCTCCCGGAGGTTCGGTAAGGCGGCGGCGCTGTTCCGAGCCATCGACTGCGATCAACCAGATGCCTGGCGGGCCGTCGGATGACGTCGCGCCGCCGAAGGCAAGCCATCTTCCGTCCGGTGTCCAGGAGAGATTGCTGATGGGCCTGAAGCTGGGAGGGATCGGCAGCGGGACAATCGTCGCAATCGTTCTTTCGGCGCCTCCAAGCGCTGGGACCACGACCAGGTCCGCCGTGTCAGGCGACGTGAATCGGATGAACGCGATGAAACGGCCATCGGGCGACCACACTGGTGAGTCGTCGCGAGCAGTGTTCGTCGTCAGCCGCAGGGGTTCCCCGGGCCCAGCCAGCTTGACGTAGACGTCGTAGTTGCCCAGCGCCGGTCCGTTCCAGGAAAACGCGATCCGGCTTCCGTCGGGCGAGAGGCTCGGCGCCCGCTCGTCGCCCGGATAGGCGGTGAGCGGAACGGTGAGGGCGGGCGAAGTCCTGAGCCCTCCCGTGCGCGGCAGGCGCATCATTGTGAAAAATGTGATGACTACGAGCAGGGCCGCCGCGACCGTCGCGGTCGCCAGCCACACCTTCTTGGTGATGCTGCGCTTCGGCATCACCGGGGAAGGTTCGTCCGTCACGCTGGTGAACGGCTCTGCCAGCGACTTGTCTGCCGCCAGGGTCGCCCGCACGTCTGCGCTGAACCGATAGCCGCGCTTCGGCACCGTTTCCACCCAGCCCGCCCCATCCTCGCCGAGCGCCTTGCGAAGCACGGAAATTTGAAATGAGAGGTTGGCCTCTTCGACAAAGGTGTCGGGCCACAGGGCGTTCATCAACTCCTTTTTCGACAACGCCGGCCCGGGGCTCTGCACCAGAAGTACGAGCAGGTCAAACGTCTTCGGCGCGAGCGGCAACACCTGGTGTTCACGCATAAGGACCCTGCGCTCCAGGTTTAGCCGGAACGGCCCGAACTGGTACAACCCACTGATGGCGCGAGACATACGTCCTCTAATCAATTACTTCGAAATTCCTGCACTGCTCCTGCATTCCTTCAAAGGATTTGCTCGTGAGCCGACGCCTAGCGTCGGCTCGTGGCATATATCCAAGCGCGACCGCCCGAGCGCGGTGGGGTCAGTCTATACCTGCTCCGGCGGTTCGGGTCCGCTGCCGTCGTCGGGCTGTTTCTTCTGTCAACCGGTGTGATCGTCCACGGCCAGATGCTGGTATTTGGGAATCCACGGGATTTGCTCATGGACGAGCCGGCGACGTTCATTGAGCTGCTCGAGGCGGCCAGACCGGCGCCGGTATCCAGGGAGGATATGGGCGCGATACTGAGAGCTCTTTCGCCGGAAGGAGAGGTTACCGAGCTCGGAGTCCCCACACGGCAGAAAGTGGGTGCGGTTCGTCTGTTACTCGCGGCAACTCGGCGCAATTGGTACGAGATCAAAGTCATTGATCTTCCTCAGGCCGGCATGGCCCTGCATGCTCGCGCCGTGGTCCTGATTCCTGCTCCAACGATCGCGCTCTTGAGCGCCGCAGAACTACAGGCGATGGTAGCCCACGAAATCGGTCACGAATACGTTTGGACAGAATGGCATCGCGCGCATCAACGGGCCGACCAGGAGCGGCTGAAGGAACTGGAGCTCGTTTGTGATGCGATTGCAGCTGTCACGCTCCGCCAACTGGGAATGAATCCGTCTAAAGTGATCGACGCAATCGAGAAGGTCGCGCAATTCAACCGGCAACGGTTTGGGTCGGCCATCAACGAGAAGAGCTATCCAACTGTCGCTGAACGCCGGGCGTTTGTTCGCCAGATCCAGCGATGGCTGCGGGATTCGAGCTCGTGATTTCGTCGCGCCAGGCACGATATTGAGCAGGCCTTCGCAGGATCGTGTCAGATCTCTCAATGTGCCGCGATCACTTACGACGATCTACTCGAGCATGATCAGGGTAGGGAAATCACAACGGACGCTGGCGGTGTGCGTTCTTCACATCCCCATCGCCCGAAAGCCCTTCCAGTTGCCGTCCGGGAGCTTCTTCCACACCGCCAGCACCGTGCCATCAATCTGCTTCGCCTCGCCGCCTGGCGATTCGACAATCGATGCACTGAAGGTGCGCCACTCGACGGCCCACCCAGCACTCAGAAAAGTCAAATCCCTGGTTTCCGGAACGTAGCTCAGCACCTTGAGAGCTGACCGAGTGCGCACCCCGCGTTCGTTGCGCTCTCGAATAGCCTGCTTGCCGACTTCCGCCGGCTGGCCTGGGGTGAGACGAACCGCATCATCGGTCCACGGGTCCGTTAGCGCCACAGGATCTCGCGACATCGTCGCCGCAATGTCCCGCTGATGGACCTTCTCGATGCCTGCCAGATCCGCAGCAGGGCCGCTATTGCTTCGAATCGACACAGCCGGTCCCTGAACCACCTGGCCTGTCGACGCGGTCAACGCGTCCCCCATCCGGCGGAAGCATTTC
This sequence comes from uncultured Acidobacteriota bacterium, assembly GCA_963787175.1. Lineage (GTDB taxonomy): Bacteria > Acidobacteriota > Vicinamibacteria > Vicinamibacterales > 2-12-FULL-66-21 > CAVSUB01. Next base: position 187,103 of record CAWBCA010000020.1, on the reverse strand, counting down.
CAACTGCCGTCCGAACGCTTCTTCAACACCATCAGCACCGTGCCACGAATCTGCTTCACCTCGCCACCTGGCGATTCGACATACGAACCAGTGAAATATCCCCACTCGACTGCCCAGCCATCCAGAACGGTCAAGTCCTTGGTTTCGTGAACGTAGCTCAGCACCTTGACGTCTTGGCGAAGCGACCGGCGTTCATAGCTCGCGCGGATGGCCTGCTTGCCGACTTCCGCGGGGTGGCCTGGGCTGAGGCGAATGGCGTCATCCGTCCATAGATCCGCCAGTGCAACGGGATCGCGCGACACCGTGGCGGCAATCTCCTGCTGGTGGAACTTCTCGACGGCGGCGGCCTCGTCTGTCCCCGCCGACAGGCCGCGTCCCTGGGGAAGGGGACCCGTCAAGACTGCCAACCCAAATAGAACGACAGCAACTGAGCTCTGCGTCATGCCACCACCAATCGTTCAGGTCTCAATCAGATCAGGACGGCGCAAGATGTGATCGGAACGGCCCAATTCCTCACGCGTGTTCGCCGGACAGCATCGCTGCCTGCTGCGGATCCAGCACGAACGCCATATGCACCGCGACGATTTGCCAGCGGCCGTCGCGCTTCACCCAGACGTTCGTCGTCCGGTACCGCCGGCGCAGGTCCAGATTCGGGGCCTTGACCGTTACGACGAACCGGTAATTGGCAATGGCGGTGTCGGCCAATACCATGACCTTGGTGTCCTCGTTCTGGGTCACGGTCTCGATCTGTGTCCCTCCCGCCTTCGCGCCGTCACGTTCCGCGATGCCGCGCCGTACCTCGTCCATCACCGCGGTCTTGCTGCAGGTGGGTTCCCCGAGCACGCCTGTCAACAGCAGGTCGTCCGCATAAATGCGATCGATGGCGTCCAGGTCGAGCAGTCGCCTGGCGTCAGCCAGTTGCTCCTCCTGGCGGAGGATCTCGTCAGTCGTTGTCATTCGCCCTCCTTTGAAGATGCCGACAGGCTAGCAGCCACCCTCCAACGGCGTCCCGAAGGTTTTGCTAAGATTCGCCGAAATCGTCATGGGCAACGGCGAGGTCTTCCACTTCGGCGATTTCAGGTTCGAGGCCGCCGAGCGGCGGCTGACACTCGGACGGAACGTCATTCGCCTCTCGCCGAAGGCGCACGACGTCCTGGTCGTGCTCCTTCGCCAGGCCGGGCGTCTCGTCACCAAGGACGAGCTCCTGTCCCACGTGTGGCCCGACGCCTCCGTCGAAGAAGGCATCCTGACCGTTCACATCTCGGCGCTGCGCAAGGCGTTCGGCGACGACAAGCGCTCGGGTGGCTACATCGAGACGGTGTCGAGAGCGGGATATCGGTTCATCGCCCCGGTCACCCGCGAGCAGGTCGACGACAACACGATGCCGCTGCGTGCCCAGCCACGACCTGTGGAGCTGTACGAGCTCGTGGGACGTGGGCGCGCCCGGGTGCTTTCGGGGTCGTACTTCGAGTTGTCCGAGGCGGTCGCCACGTTTCGAGCGGCGATCGAGATCGATGCAACCTACGCCGCGGCGCACGCGGGGCTGGCGCTGGCGCGCTGCCTCGAGGGCTGCCTCCGAGTCGTCCCGTACCAGGAGGCCTTTGCCGAGGCGAAGTTGTCGGCGTTGCGCGCGCTGGCGATGGACAGCGGGTGCGCGGACGCGCAGATGGCGCTCGGCACCGTGCTGTTCGTGAGCGAGTGGGACTGGGCGGCCGCGGAACGCAGCCTGCGGCGGGCGCTCGAGCTCAACCCCTCACACACCGAGGCGCTCCTGGCGTACGGCGGCCTGATGGACGCGCTGGGACGTCCGGACGAGGGCCTGCGCTTCAGGCAGCAGGCGCTCGCGCGCAATCCCGAATCGTGGCTGGTGCTGGCCGAAATCGCGAATTCCTGCTGGAATCAGCGCCGCTACGACGACGCGATTCGCTGGGCGAAGCGGGTGCTCGACATCGATCCGCGCCACTTGCTTGCCGGTGAGTTCCTCGCCGGCGCCTACCTGCAGCAGGGGGACGTGGAGCAGTTCCTGGCCGAGAACCTCCGCCGCGCAAGGGTCTTTGGCGTCCCCGAAGCGGCAGTCGAGCAGTTGACGCGGCTGGCCGCCGACCTGCGGCAGGCGTACGCAGTAGAGGGCCATGTGGGGCTGGCCCGATGCATGCTGCAGCACATTCCACTGGAGGCCGGAGGTGCAGTCTCGCTGCAGCGCGCGGTGCTCCACGGTGCCGCGGGTGAGCTCGATGAGGCCTTCAGGCACCTGGACCGGGCGCTGGATCTCCACGATCCCGGATTGGGTTACCTTGCTGTCGCGCCGCAGTGGGACAGCCTGCGCGACGATCCGCGGTTCGCCGAACGGTTGAAACGGATGGCACTCCGTCCGGTTTGACCCGCCCGTGCAAGCCGGGTGCGTGGAGCTCTCCATCGCCGGCCATGACGTGCGGGTGGTTCAGCGCCGAGGCGGCACGCGACTCCTGAACGAACCGCGAGTGGACGGGCGGCGACCGACCATCGCTCCGACGCTTTTCGTTCGGCAGCGTCCTCTACGAAGCGTTCGCCGGTCGCGCGCATTCGCCGGACCCTCGACGATCGCGAACGTCGATCCCGCAGTGGTTGTCAGCGCGCTCACGTCCGCGCCCACCCGAGCTCCGCGCATCGTCGGGACGTGTCTCGCGAAACGGTGGCACGATGGCTCGGGAGTTGATGGTCTGTACGCACGAATGGGAAGCGCGATGCCCCTAAGTGAATACGCTGATTGTGATAGGACTGTGATCCGTGGGGCTCGAAACCTCGAAGAACATCGAGGTTTACAGATGCACATCGCCTGATACTTCTGCTGGCTTAAGTCGCTGATCGCGTGTGCTTTCGCGCGCGTTGGAATGCCTCCTTGTGGCTCGCACTCTTCGCTTTCCAAGCGTGCTCCTTCAACCACTCGGACATCTCTCCGTTTGGAATCAATGACTTGCGGGCGGTCTGGAACAGTGTAGCGCAAAACCCTCCTTCAAATCTGATCGATCCCCGACGCGATTTGTATTCAGCGGTTTGCGGGCGTGGCTCGATCGACCAGCGCTGAAATTGTGTCAGACCTCGGAATGTCATCCGATCACTTAGAGGCTTTTCCGCGTGCTCAATCGACCACTCTGACATCTCTCCGTTTAGAATCAAGGACTTACGAGCAGTCGCCAAAGATTATCGCACACGCCGCCGACTTTCGAGCTCCTCTTCGGTCTTGTTTGCAATCAACGAGTTTGAGGCGCAGCGTGCGCGAGGGCGCGGGAATTGTGTGAGACCTCCTAATGGTAGCGCGATCACTTGCGGCGATCTCGAGCGTGGATCCAGGCAGTCGCAGCCGGGTCGTTTCGTTCGGAACCAGACGCGGCGTTCGGTTTCGTCAAAACGATTTCTCAAAGCGACTGGCGGTCGCTGCGCTGAGGACCAGCTCGATCGTGGTCAAGGCCATGACGTCTCCCCGACTCATCCGGCCACCGTCCTCGCCGCGGGCACGTGTTCTGCTGTTTCTGAAAATTAGTTTCGGAGACGACCCTGAATTCCTTAGAAATTTCGGTGGTCGCGTGCGGATACGTGTTTCAGATCCACGAAATGCCGTGACTTCTGACGGCCGACCGGAGGCGAGGGGTTCCAATGTCGTTGTCGTGTCGTGGACTGAGCCTCATCCTCGCCACGGTTCTCGTATCGTCGCCCGCGGTCAGCTTGGCGCAGCCACCCGCGCCGACACCGAGCGAGGCCGAGAACCTGGCGAAGAAACTCGCCAATCCCATTTCGGATCTGGTCAGCGTGCCGTTTCAGTTCAACTGGGAACAGAACGTCGGGACGAGCAAGGCGACGCGGTTCATCTTGAACGTGCAGCCAGTGATGCCATTCGCTCTGAACCCAGACTGGAATCTCATCGCGAGAGTGATTGTGCCCTTGGTGAGTCAGCCTGCGCTCGTCGAAGGTGGCGAACCGGCGTTCGGAGTCAGCGACATTTTCACGTCCTTCTTTTTCTCGCCTTCGAAGCCAGGCGTGGTCTGGGGTGTCGGCCCGGCCATCAGCCTACCGTCCACGAGCTTGCCGAGTCTCGGTACAGAGAAATGGAGCGCGGGCCCGACGGTCGTGGTGTTGAAGCAAACCGGCAAGACGACCTACGGCGCATTGTGGAACCAGGTCTGGTCATTCTCTGGCAACACCGACCGTGCCGACGTCAATCAGATGTTCTTGCAGCCGTTCGTCGCCTACCAGGCGACACGAACGCTCACCGTCACACTGCAGTCGGAGGCGACGGCGAACTGGGACGTCGACGAGGAACGCTGGACGGTCCCGATTAATGTGCTGTTTGCCAAGTTGTCGTCGTTCGGTGCGTTCCCCGCGAGCTACCAGCTCGGGTTTGGCGCATTTGTCGCGCATCCGGAGGTCGGGCCGTCGTGGAAGATTCGGGGCGCCATCGTCATTCTGCTGCCACGTCGGCAGTAGACAACTGTATATCCTCCGGGGTGAAGCCATGCGATGGAAAACGACTTCCGCTTTGGCCGCGCTCGTCGTGCTAGGCGCGACAGCGAGCTGCAGCTCGGACTCCAGGAACACGCTTACGCCGGCAGAAGCCCGCGCGATCGCCAAGGATGCATACGTCTACGGCTATCCGATGGTGGACGGTTACCGCGTACAGCACGCGTATTTCATCGATCGGCAGAATTCGGAATTCAAGGCGCCGTGGAACGAGCTCCGCAACATCCCCCGCGTCTATACGCCCGAGGACAAGGCGGTGCAAACGCCCAACTCCGACACGCCGTATTCGATGGCTGGCCTCGATCTGCGTGCCGAGCCGATGGTGCTCACGGTGCCGGCGATCGAGAAGGCGCGCTACTTCAGCGTTCAGCTCATCGATCTGTACACCCACAACTTCGATTACATCGGCAGCCGCGCCACAGGGAACGATGGCGGCACCTTCGTGATCGCCGGTCCGCACTGGAAAGGCGATGCGCCCAAGGGCGTGACCAACGTGATCCGGGCGGAGACCGAATTGGTGCTCGCCACCTATCGCACGCAGCTCTTCAACCCCGGTGACCTCGACAACGTCAAGAAAGTCCAGGCCGGCTACAAAATGGCGCCGCTCTCGACGTTTCTCGGCCAACCAGCTCCCGCGCGCGCGCCCTCGATCGCGTTCATCGCCCCGCTGACACCGGAGACGCAGAAAACATCGCTGCAGTTTTTCAACATCCTCAACTTCATCCTGACGCTGTGCCCGACCGTCCCCTCGGAAACCGCGTTGATGGAACGCTTCGCCAGGATCGGCGTGGGAGCCGGAAAGACCATTGATGCCGGCACGCTTTCGCCCGAGATGAAACAGGCGCTCGAGCAAGGCATGGCCGACGCGTGGAAGGAATACCAGGACTTCAAGAGTGCGCAGATCGATACGGGCAAGGTAACGTCCGGCGATCTCCTCGGCACGCGGGACTTCCTTAAGAACAACTACCTCTATCGGATGACGGCCGCGATCCTCGGCATCTACGGCAACTCCAAGGCCGAAGCGATGTATCCGGTGTATACCGTCGACGACGCAAATCAGAAGCTCGATGCCTCGACGGGCCGCTACACGCTGCGCTTCGCGCCGGGCGAGCTCCCGCCGGTCAATGCGTTCTGGTCAGTGACGATGTACAACCTGCCGGAGAGCCTGCTCGTCGCCAATCCGCAGAATCGCTACCTGCTCAACTCAACGATGTTGCCGCAGTTTGCGCGTGATGCCGACGGCGGCGTGACGTTTTACCTCCAGCACGAATCGCCGGGCAAGGACAAGGAAGCCAACTGGCTCCCGGCGCCGAAGGGACCCTTCTGGATCGTCCTGCGCCTCTACTGGCCGAAGGAAGAGGCGACGAGCGGCAAGTGGACGGCGCCGCCGCTCAAGCGCGCATCGTAAGGCTGAATCGCTCGCGCGAATGCAGACGACGCCGGGCATCGCTGCAAGCGAGTCCCGTAGACAGGAGATGTCGTGAGCAACAAGAAGATCTGGTTTATCACCGGCGCTGGTCGCGGCATGGGCGCCGATTTCGTCAAGGCCGCCTTGGCGGCCGGTCACGCAGTTGTGGCGACAGGCCGAAACAGCGATACGGTGTCCAACGCCTTGGGACAGTCGAACGACCTTTTGAGCGTCACGCTGGACGTCACGCGCCGCACCGATGCCGAAGCGGCGGTGCGCGCCGCGTTCGACCGGTTCGGTCGCATCGATGTGCTGATTAACAATGCGGCCAGCTTCTACGCGGGCTACTTCGAGGAGCTGACGCAAGAGCAGTTTGAACGGCAGTTATCGGTGAGCCTGATCGGCCCGATGAAGGTAACCCGAGCGGTGCTGCCGGTGATGCGCAAGCAGCGCTCGGGTCACATCATCTCGATCTCCTCGTCGGCGGGCCTCGCCGCCGGCTTCGATTTTGTGTCCGTGTACGCCGCGTCGAAGTTCGGCCTCGAGGGCTGGATGGAGTCGCTGCAGGCCGAGGTCGCACCGTTCGGCATCAGCACAACCATCGTCAATCCAGGTTTCTTTCGTACGGAACTCCTGACGGAGCAGTCGACGAATTACGCTGAGCCATCCATCGCGGACTACGACGAGCGCCGAGGGCCGCTGGTCGAGTACTGGAAGTCACAGAACGGGAAGCAATCCGGCGACCCCGCGAAGCTCGCGCGGGCGCTCATCACAATTGCCAGCCAGGAGCCGCCGCCGCGCCGCTTCATCGCCGGAGCCGATGCGATTGCCACGACAGAACAGAAGATCGCTGATCTCAAGACGCAAATCGAGGCCAACCGAGACCTCTCGACGTCGCTCACCTTTGACGAAGAACCTGCGGTTCTGAAACGGTGACAGTGATCGCGTCTCTGAGACCGCCTTAAAGAAGCGAGACAAATCCCGCTCGCTCGAACGTCGGGACCCGTACCAACGAACACCACGGAGTACGCGCCGAAGTTCGGCTCAGAACTGTGTAGAAACTGTGTAAGGTCGCCCCGAAAACGCTGACAAACAGCGACGTTTACGGGTTCACATCGAGAAGCATTCTGTGGCGGAAGTCGTTGAAGCGATTGCGCGAAGAGGTGTTTCCGCATTACTCAGTGAGCGTCGCCGGAGTCGTTTTCCAAGCGGCGATCGACTGCTGTTCGCGGCAAGCAACGACGATGGAGCGGTGCGCAACGGCCGGCTCACGACCGACGTCAATGAGCAGAATCACGCGGCCCGGCGATTCTACGAGGACTGCGGGGTTCGTAGTCGAAGGGAGGTCGGAGTTGGACGACACGGGCCGGCCGTATCCTCTCCTGCATATGCGCCTGAGGAACGACCCGCGCAGTCACGGCCGGCAGCCACCAGACGCTCAATCCCAAACTTAAGGGCCTGTAACTGCCGCACCCCTGAGAGAGAACGGCGTCCCACACATGAATCTCCACACCCGCCAGAACCGTCGCCAGTTCATCAAAACGGACGCTCGCCACAACCGGGGGGCTGGCGGTGACGACCCCCTCCAGTTGGGGCGAAAGCGGCGAGAGACGCCAAGTCGATTCTGGCGCTCTCGCGAAGTTCCGCGCTCGACTGAGAGGCCGTCTCGTTCTCCCCACGGATCCCCACGACCTGCAGCGCCTGCTCGATCCGCAAGCCGCCTCACTGGGAGTCTGACAAAGGAGCACTTAATCCGGCAAGGCGAACGCAATGATGGCATCACCCGGCCGTGTTTCCGGCTTGGCCGCGCCGCCTGCGGCAATCACGACATACTGCTTGCCGTTGATCGTGTAGACGCTCGGTGTTGCATACCCCCCTGCGGGCAACTGGCACTCCCACAGGATCCGGCCGGTGTGCTTGTCGAACGCGCGGAACTTCTCGTCGACCGTCGCGCCGATGAAGACCAGGTTGCCGGCCGTGGCCACGGCACCGCCCATGTTGAGTGAGCCCGTATTGCCGATGCCTTCGGCGGCCAGTGCCGGATATTCACCGAGCGGAACTTTCCACAGCAGGCGTCCTGTCTCCAGGTCCAGGGCATTGAGCGTGCCCCAAGGCGGCTTGATGGCCGGATACCCGCGGTCGTCAACAAAGAACGGCGCTACGTTGGCGTACTGCGGCGTGGTCGTCGACCACGCCCACGGTCCCCTGCCGCCAGACCAGGTTGGGACGCCAGTTCCGCGAGCGGTCTGCGGCGCCACCGGCGCTGACGACGGCTCTGATGGGTCGCTCTGCACGTACGCGATGACGTCGTTCATCTCCGCCTCGGACAGCCGCGAGAACGACGGCATCGTGCCTCGTCCGTTCGTCAGCACCTCGCGGATCCCATCACGGCTCAGCGTGACGGCGGTCAGCGGCGGCAACAACGGCGGGTTTCCAATACGGTTGGGGCCGTGGCAGGCCGTGCAGTTCATGCTGTAGATGCGCGTTCCGCGCTGCGCCGGGGTCATCTCGCCGGACAGGTTGTCCGGATCGAGGGGCTGCAGCGAGTGGATCGTCGGCAGCTCGTTGACGTTCACGAACAGCACGTTGGTGGTCGGATCGAAGGCGCCGCCGTGCCATTCGGCGCCGCCGAGGTGGCCGGGCATGGTCACGACACCGCCCAGCGTGGCGGGGGTGTAGAGGAAGCCGGACTCGTGCCGCCGGAATCGTTGCAGCACGTGCGCGCGCGCCGCCGGCGTGATGTCGGTGATGTCGGACTCGTACATTTGCAGGCGGGTCAACGGCTGAGGGAGCAGCGGAAACGGCTGCGTGGCCGACGCCAGCTCGCCCGGCACTGTCGACGGCGGTACGGGCAGATCGACAACGGGAAAGACGGGCTTGCCGGTGTCCCGATCCAACACGAACGTCAACCCCATCTTGGTGAGCTGTACCACGACGTCCCGTGTCCCGCTCTTCGTGGTGATCGTGGCGAGGATCGGCGCCGGTGGCAGGTCGTAGTCCCAGATGTCGTGACGGATGATTTGATAGTGCCAGATCCGCTCACCCGTTCTGGCGTTGAGAGCCAACACGGTGTTCGCGAACAGGTTGTCGCCCTTTCTCGAGCCCCCGTAGATGAACTCGCCGGCGGCCGATCCGGGGGCGGCGAACACCCAGCCCCGTTGCTCGTCAACCGTCACGCCGCCCCAGACGTTGGCGCCGCCGTAGTGCATGTTCGGCTCGAATTCCCAGGTGTCGTACCCGAACTGTCCTTCCCGGGGGATCGTGTTGAAGATCCATTCGAACTTACCTGTGGCGGCGTTGTACGCGCGAATGTCTCCAGGCGTGCTGGTATTCCCTTCGGGGACCCGCGAGGTCACGATCAAGTAGTTCTCGAACACCGTCCCCGGCGTGGTCACTTCGATGTCCGCCAGCTCGGACCTGACGGGCAGATCCCTCCTGAGGTCGATGAACTGGCCGCCCGCCTGTCCGAAGGGTTCGATCAGCACACCGGTCTTGGCGTCGATGGCATAGACACGATCGCGGACGAAGGCGAAAATCCTCTGGTTCCTGCCGTGCTCATCCTCCCAGTACGTCACGCCCCGGTTGCGGCCGCGGAAGATCCGGCCGCCGTTGTACGGTGCCGGATCGAATCTCCAGACTTCCTTGCCCGTGGCCGCGTCCAGCGCAATCACGTTGACGCGCGGTGTCGTGAAATAGAGCAGGCCGTCCACAATAATCGCGTTGCTGTAGATGCCCGGGCCTTCCGGAAGGCCGTGGTTGTACTGCCAGGCGACTTTCAGGCGATGGACGTTTGTCGTGTTGATCTGGGAAATCGACGAGTATTGGGTGGCGCGCTTGTCGCCGCGGTAGATGCCCCAGTCGGTCAAGTTGTTGAGCCGATCTGGCGGCCAGGCCGTACGCGTCGCGGCGGCCTGTTCGGCCGGGCCCGCGGTCCCGTACGCGCTCAGCGCGAACGCGGCGGCCAGTAGTGACATCCTGAACGAACGTCGCGTGGGGCGGGTCATCGCGACCCACCCGCGTACGCGGTCCACGCGCGGTGCAGCACGGTTGGATCGAGCGGGCCGGTATACACGATCAGACGGTACCGGGTCACTTCGCTCTCGCCTTCGGTCAGACGCCAGTTCTGGAGGATCTGGCGCGAGGGTCCCACACCCAGCTCGGAATCCACGCGCCAGGCAATCGGAAAGCCCGTGTTGTCCGGGTGATCGAGGATGGCGATGTGTCCCCAGTCGTCGCGACCCGCGATCGCCATCCCCACGTCCGTCCAGATCGCCCGCTGCTGCTCGGCTTGATTGTTGCGCTGCCCGGCTGCGTTGATCACTTCACCCGCGATGCCCTTGTGCCACGGCATGCGGATGAACAGACCGCCGACGTAGAACCGCTCTACCGTCACGGCACGTTTCGCGTCGCCGCGCCACTCCAGATCCAGCAGGTACTTGCCGTCCTGCTCCTGAATCGACCAGGTCTTCGTCTCGACGAGGATCGTCTGGCCATGTTCATCCAGCAGGTTGTACACGGTGCGCCACGACACGCGCGCGCCCGACTCCTGAAGCACGCTGGCGGAGACGCGGCGATGGTAACGCTCTTCGCCTGGGACGCAGCAGGTCATGAAGAAGTCGCGGCCGTTGGTCGCCTTCAATCCCCAGTACACGCCCGTCTGGTGCGGATGGTGGCTGGGTCGATACCCCGTCAGCATCCCCTTGCCGTCGGGCGACATGATCGGATGCAGAAACGGGCGGATCCGCTCCTGGGCGTTCTGGACCAGCACGACGTCACGGCTGCCACCGCGCAACACGGATATGGTTCCCGCGCTGGAATCCTGCACGACGTGAAAGGCGACCGGCTGCGCCGAGAGCGCGGAGGAAGCGCAACACAGCCAGACGACGAGGAGCGTTGTCACCAAGCTACGCATCGAGATCATCATCGTCGGGGTGACGTGCCTCGCGAATCCGAGCAGCTCCCGCCCGAAATCCCGGACGTCTTCGTCGGGCACCCTGAACTTGGTCTTCAGGACGCGCGCCGTCTCGTCAAGAATGGCATCGGACACGGCCAATTCAAAATGACCGGCCCTTGCGAGCGCGAGGAGTTCGAGTGGCTTGCCTCCGCGCAGGAACGCGGAGATGAGGATGTTCGAATCTGCGGTGACCCGCTTCACCGAGCGCTACGGTGTTCGTGCACGGCGTCGACGGCGATTTGGACAGCGTCGTCGTCAGTCGGGGCTTCTACCATATCGCGGCTGTAGGTCCGGCCGCGCTTCACGAGTTTCTGCCAGCGGTCCTCACTGAGGCCCGGGCGCACGGCTTCGTTCGCGGTCTCCTCAACGGTCTTGCCCTCGGCCTCGGCGCGCTGCTTGACCTGCTCGAACACGTCGCCGTGGAGCGTGATGGTCTTGGGGGTCATGCCTGTCTCCAGTATACGCCTCCAGCCCTACAGCCGGGCTCCTCCCCCGGTCAATCCGCACGTTCTTCGGTCCGAGCACTGCACAGCCACTAATTACCATTGGTTGATGGCCCTCTTCGACAACATGCCGATCGGCGATTCGTCGTCGAACGCTGCCGAGAAGCCGTGTCGCGCGCGACTTCACAGCCGGTCTGGATCGACGTCGGTGACCCGGCCGCCGGTTCGGTCGGTACGCGCTTCAGGGGCGAGCTTGCCGAGCAGGTCTTGCGAGGTGTCAAACTTCCGGGTCCACTGCTCGTCGTCCGTAAGTTCCTGAAGCAGGCAGCGGCCAACACGATCCTGCTCGTCCGGCGGAAGCGCCGCCAGCTTTGCGATCGCGGTGTTCAGCGTGCGGGTCATGAACAAAGTGTACCGAATGTCAGTATCTCGGCCGACGTCTCGCCGAGGGCAGATTCGTTGGTGAGTGACAAACGATCACCGTGTCCAAAATGTCTCCAAAACGTGGGGAGAATCGAGGGGAATCACGCGAACTCCAGTGGACACTCGCGTAGCGTTAACTCTTTGTGGTTCAAGCGCTTGTCACCAGAAGTCGCGCGCCATCACCAACTTGGAAAAACCGGTTAATCGATTTCGATTCCCGTAGCCCGCTCCACCCTTCGCTCGCATGTCAGGCGAAGGGTGCCACCGAAGCGCGAAGGTGGGCTGCCTCAGAGGGTTACGCGAGCTGCCGGCGGTTCGCGGTCACAATCCAAGCACGAGCGTCGAACCACACGCCCTGTCCGATGAGGTGCTCGGCGACAGTCTGACGCAGCCGCTCGAGGGCGCGCTCCGTCGAGGCGGGATCCAGCCGTTTCAGCACGTCGTTCACGGACGCGAAACCACGGATCCAATCGAGCGCGGCAGCTACATCCGGACCGTAGTAGACCGGCTCGTGCACGTCGATGAATGACGCCTCGTCGAAGCCGGCGGTGTCGAGGATCCGGCCTGTGGTGGTCGGATCGGCGAGCGAAAACGGAACTGGGTCCACTAAAGACGCATCCGGCACGTCCGTGCAAGCCGCGAGGGCCCGCTCGATCAACACGGACCATTCGTTTCGATCGTGTTCGCGCCACACCATCATTACGAGGCGCCCCTTAGGCCGCAGGGCCAGACCGATGTTCGTGAACGCGGCGGCGGGGTCAGCGAAGAACATCGTTCCGAATCTGCTGATTGCGATATCGAAGCTCGCCGATGGGAAGTGATGGGTCTCAGCGTCGGCTTGCTCGAAGCAGGCGTTGTGAAGCCCTGCCGCCTCCGTCAGCTGGCGGGCCCGCGCAATCATCGGCGCGGAGACGTCCACACCCACCGCGCTGCCGTCCCTGGCGAGGCGCGCCGCGTCACGCGTCGTCCGCCCGGCTCCGCATCCGATGTCTAGAACGTGATCGTCGTGCCGGATGCGGTAGGCTCGACGCAGCACCTCGTTGTGCATCTGCAGTTCAGCATCGTAGTCGACGCGGTCCACCCGTTGTTCGGTTCCGGACCTCGCTCGCGCCAGGGTCCGTTCCCCATCGTCGACCGCATCCGGGTCCCGCTGGCAATTTGAATCCATCGTCGTCCGATGTCTGCGCGCGCCGTGCCGATCCAGCGCTCCACCGTTCCTGCCGAGGACCTGCCGCCATCTGGCCTCCTGAAGAGCCATATGTTTTCAGGCGGCTCTAGCGGCCGCCCTTCAGATCGTCCTCAAATGGGCGCACCCGGACCTGCGACTCTCAGGTCTGTTTCGACAGCGAACGGCAAGGCCGCGTAGCAATCGTATATCGCGGGAAGGACAGTTCGGTTTGTCAGGATTGTCCCGTCATCGACGCGAGCATCTGTTCGTCGCGCGGGGCGGCCACTCGCAGGAGCGCGAGCACCCGCGTCTGCGCCTCCACGAATTTTTCGAACGCCTGCAGGTGCGCTTTGCCCCATGCGGTCTGGTCGTGGGCTCCCATCGGTAGCTCGTGCTGCGCGGCCATATGCGCGGCCGTCTTCTCCACCCGTTGCGCGATGTCTTTCCAGCTGGCCGCCAGCTCTCGATAGACCACGTCTTCCTTGCGCGCGTTCGGGTCGTCCAGCACCAGCATCGCGCGATGGAGCTCGAGGGTCTCCGCGAGGCCCTCGAACATCAGGCCGATCTTCGCGGGGATCGTCGCGTGGTGCGCGACCCCGATGCCACACGTCGGCGCCTCGTCCACGAGGAGCTCCGCCGCCGCGTCGAGGATGCCGGCCCAGCCCTCGCGCGCGCGCTCCTGGAACGGCGCGTACTTGGCCCTCATCTCGTGCGTGAGCGTCACCTCGCATCCTGTGCCAAGCCGCGCGATCTCGATCGTGACTGTGTCGGTGTCTGGCGAGTACCTCTCGACGGACAGCGTGAACACGATTTGACGAGGCCGTTCGAGGGCCAGGTACGTACCGGTGTGGACGACGTCTTCGCCGTTCCGGCGATCGACGATCGTGAACCTGCCACCCACGCGCGCATCGATATCGCAGCAAACGATTTGTCCGGCCGCGGTCGCGAACATGAACTTGCTGGCGCGGCTGGGATCAAGAAATGCGTCGTACACCCGCTCGGCCGCCGCATCGAAGCGATGCGTCACGCGCGCGAGCACCTTGTCATCGGATCCTGTCATGCGTTGCCTCGCTTCTTCTCCGCTTGCGGAGGCGGCGTTCGCGATCCTCTTGCTTCAAGAGCGCCTCGAGCGCGCGCAGCCGTCCCTTCCACAGTGCTCGATGCGATTCGATCCATTCGGCGGCCCCGTCGAGCGGCAGTGCGTTGAACGACAAGACGTGCTCTCGACCGCGCACGTGCCGGCGCACCAGACCGGCCCGCTCGAGCAGCCGGATGTGCTTCGATACCGAGTTGAGAGAAATGGGGAATGGCTCGGCGACGTCGGTCACCCGGGCGTCACCGCGAGAGAGGAGCTCGAGAATGGCTCGGCGGGTGGGATCTGCCAGTGCGGTCAAGATATCGTCGAGGGTTGCTGTCGAGCTTCTCAATATTCACCCTTATGGATGAATATAGTCCAGACGCCGATCGCAGGCAACCGTCACTCATCGGTTACACCTGGCGCAGAGCCCAAGTTAGGGCGCGGCGCGACAGACATCAGATGAAGGTCGATTAGGTACTGCGTTAGCCGCCGGCACCTGTCTCCACGATCTCGTCCGCTCAGTCTAAGGACCCCGCCCTACATCAACACAAGTGAACGCAGGGATTAACGCGGCGAGCAGGCGATCGTGTGCGGCGTCGTTGAGCGATGTCCTCCTCGCATAGTGGCTGCCCGCTTCTCGCGCCTGTTTGCTATCGCACGTCCGACGCCAAAGCTCCTTCAACTTGCAACGAGGTGAGCTCGTGAGGATGCTCACCGCGCCAGGTTCACGTTCTTGCGCAGCGCCGCGAAACGTGCATTCGGCCACATCCACGCCAGCTCCGGCGCCTGAAGAATCTCTGGAAGCCCTGCCTCGCGTTTCTTGAACAGCGCGTCGAGATAGTCGAGCGCGCGATCTGCATCGCCCAGGCACGCGTACGTCTGCGCCAGAGGCCGCGCTGACGCGACACTGAGTTGCTTTTGAAGGATCATCTGAGCCTTGTCTTGTCGTCCGGCACGCACTTCGGCACAAGCGTGCCAGCCCGGTCCGCTCGGGGTACCCTCGTGCGATGCTGTCCTCGAACGCAATCAGCGCCTCGGCGGTTTTGCCCTGCAGGTACAGGGCGCGTCCCATCTGGGCGTACGGCCTGGTGCGCCTCGGGTCGAGCGAGATGGCCTTGCGAAGCTGGTGGCCAGCCTCCTCGAAGCGCCCTGCCACCAGGAGTACAAGTCCGAATTCCGTGTTCACGTAGGGCGACAGTGGATCCAGCGCCGCCGCGCGACCGACTTCGTCCAACCCTTCCTCGAACCGTTCCTGATGGACCAGAACGGAGGCCCCGAGTTCCAGGTGAGCCAGGGCGTTGTTGGAACTGAGTTCGATCGCGCGGCGGAACCCGCGTTCGGCGTCTTGCCACGCATACTCCCGCGCGCGGATCGATGCCAGGGCACTCTGGGCTTCTGAGAGCATCGGGTCGAGTTCGACAGCCCGTTCAGCCGCGGCCTTGGCTCTGGCGAAGGTCGTGGGGGGCGCGGCCGCGCCCATGTTCTTGTCGACCGCTATGAGAACATCGGCGATTCCCGCGTACGCGATCGCATAGTTGGGGTCTTCCTGGATGGCTTGCTCAAAGTACTGAACCGCGCGTGGCGATGAATCGATCCTTGGCCGGGAAGGATGTCATCGTGTGGCGGCCCCGAAGGTAGAGGTCGTACACCTCGAGGTTCGTCTCATACCGGCGCCTGCCCGGGCCGAGCTTCAGCCGCAGGTTGTTGACGATGCCGTTGGAGATCTCGTCCTGGATTGCGAACACATCGGTAAGCTTGCGGTCGAAGCGGTCCGACCACAGCCGAGAACCGTCGCGGACCCGGACCAATGCGACGGTGACCCGCAATCGGTCGCCGGCGTGCAGGACGGACCCTTCGACGAAGTAATCTGCCCCGAGCTGCTGACCGGCCCCAACCGTATCCAACCCCTTGCCCCTGATAGCGAACGATGACGTCCGGGAAGGCACCTTCAGTCCGTCGACGGCGGAGAGGCTGCGGATGATCTCGTCGGTGAGGCCGTCCGCAAAATAGTCGCTGGCTGGATCGCGGCCCTGGTTCTCGAGCGGAAGAACGGCGACTGTGACCAGAGCCGGGCCCGGCCGGGCCCACCACCAGATTGCCCCCGCCGCAATCGTCGCAACCGCCAGCCCTGCGGCACCCCATCGATGCCCGCTCGGATCGGATCCTCCGGACCGCCGGCGCGGTCAGACGCTCGCGGAAGACCGGCCTGTAGCCCCCCTTCGGCAGTTCGATGACCAATGGGTCGCCACTGCCTTCGTCCGCGTCGTCCTTGTCGAGGCGGGCCCTGAGCCGCATCGCCTCGGTCCGCACGATCCCGTCCAATTTCGGATCGTAGCCCGCGTCGCGGCCGAAGACCTCGACGGCGATCACCGATTCCTTGAGCTCGTTGTCCCTGCCGTCCAGATGCCGCTCGATGAGGAACCGAAGGAACTGGGACTGACGGTTGTTGCGCGCAAACCCGGCGCTCGCAAGCACCAGGTCCAGTTCCCGCCGAACGCCTGCTCTCCTGGACTCCTCAATTTGCACAAATCCGGAGAATACGCTGGTTCTGCCCGCGTTCCAACAGTTCTACAACCCCGTTTCAATCCCCAGCCACTTGTCGTGTGGCGCTGGCGCAGCATTGTCGGTTGGAATACGGCACAACGAGGGCGGAGTGGCACGTCTGGTTCAGGCGCGGATCGCGACCGTCGTACTCAGCATCCAGCAGTGGTCCTGATCATCGGCCGCCGATTCGGCTGCAACGGCCATGCGGGAGGCGAATGATACCCTGAGGTCGATCGTGGCATCAATGAATGTGAACAATGGAAATCCCTTCTTCCAGCGGCAGCAGTTCGGCTTCGCTGCGGGCGGTCCCATCCGCCGCGACCGTGTTTTCTACTTTGGCAACTGGGAGCGAAACGATCAACGGGCGGTTGCCGCAACGACACTGCTGGCGCCCGACTTCGCGTACCTGAGCCGGATCACGGCGAGTCCGTTGTCGGGAGATCTGTTCAGCGTGCGGCTGGACGCGAGGATCGATGGCGCGCACACCATATTGGTCCGTCACTCTCACGATGGCAGCCGGGCGCTTGCACCCCCGGCCGCGATTACGGGTGGATCGCCGAACGCGTATCCTTCGAACTGGAGCCGCATCGTGGCCCGCGCAGATCAGAGCCTCATCGGCCTGACGAGCGCTTTCCACCCGACGCTGGTCAACGACCTTCGGTTTTCCTCCTTCAGCATCACATCGAGCCTGGATGCCCCAGGCGAGCAGGATTGTGCGCGATGCCTCGGACTTGGCGGGCCGATGATCAGCATTCCGCAGGCCGGGCTGGTCATTGGAAACTCGACGGCGATCGCCAATGCCGGACGGCGATTCCATCTGAATGACTCCATCACCTGGCAGCGGCGTGCGCATCGCATCCGTCTCGGTGTCAATTGGGAGCACAACCGCGACCGAAATCTAGTTCGTGCAACGAGCCTGTTTCGATGACGCTCTTCTCACCGGACCAAGTCCGCACCTACAACTCGCGGCCAGGCATGCTGGCGGCGCAGCGAATCCCACTGCCGGCGGCGTTCCGCGCGATGGACGACATCCTCCAGCTTCCTCTCCAGAGCGTTACCGTTGGAATCGGCGACGCGGGCGTCCTTCAGGAGAACGGAGGGCACAGCCGAAGCTGGAACACGCTCTGGCTGTACGCGGAGGACGCGTGGCGCCTGCACGACGGGCTGACGCTGACCTACGGACTAGGCTGGGGCGGCGACGGTCTGCTCAACGACGATCTGCGCAAACCGATCCTGCTTGCGCCAATCCTGGGGGCCGAGGGTCTGGGACCGACGCGAAACAACTGGACGAACTTCTCCCCTGTCGTCGGTGTAGCCTGGACGCCGTCCGCAGACGGCAGGACGGTTGTTCGAGCGGGCGCCGGCCGTTTCCATCGGCCGCACGGTTTGACAAGCTCTCTGGACGCGGAGCGGGTCGCTCTTGGTCCGCCCGGCCTCGGGCGGCAGAATTTGCGAGGGAGCGCAATTCTGAACCAGATCGCAGGGATCCCCGGTCTCCCTGTCGGTGCACCCCTGGAGTTCCGCGGCTCGCCAACACTCTTCACCGGCGCAGACCTTATGGCGATTCTTCCCGCGATCAGGGCGGGCCTCGTGCAAACGGCGGCCCGCGCCGATCCGACCGTGCAACAGATCCAAATCAACAAGCACGCTCTTCCCGCGATCTTTCCCGTGAATGTCCCCAATCCGTCCGCCGTGCACGTCAATGTCGGTGTTCAACGGCAGCTTGCCATGGGCTTTGTGTTGAGCGCCGATGCCGTATACCGTCACTTCGAACACGTGCCACAGGGGGGTGGGTCAATCGACGTGAACCACTTCGACAGCGTTCGCGGAGCGGCCGTACCCAGGTGCACGACTGCGGCTGAAGGCGATGACCCGCACGCGCTGTGCTCACTCGGGCCGATCAACGTGCAGGTGGCGCCGTATCACTTCACGTACAAGGGTCTGACGGCGCGCCTCGAGAAGCGGCTGTCCGACGGGCTCCAGGTACTCGGCTCGTACACGTTACTCGAGCAACTCCGGAACGAATACCGGGAACGGGTTCAACCCCGGTCGGTGAAACCACCGGCCTCTGGCACTACCACCCTGGCCACGTCTACAACGCCGTCACACAAGGCACGATCACGGTCGAGGATGGGTGCGGACAAGTCAGCCAATATTCGGCGGGACAGGGGTTTGAAACCTCCGAAGGCCGCGTCCATCGCGCCTACAACCTGGGGAGCGTGGACGCGAAGGAATACAACATGTTCGTCGGCCCGCCGAACAGGCCCATCGGCGTCAACATTCCCGACAACGAGCACCGGTGCGGCCCGCCGAGCGCTGTCGAAGAGTGCGCCAACGACGGCTGGACCACGTTCAATCATCCGGCGCCGTTCGCCAATCAGGGTGCATGCGTCGGATATGTCAACCACCGGCGGCGGATCACGTTGCTCGTTCCGGAAGACCCGGAAGACCCGACTCAAACGCCCGGTGGCGCGTGTCCGGTCGATCCGCCGTCGCCCAAGCCAGCCGCGCCTTGGCTGCCGACATTGGACTGCTTGGGATGGGTCCCCCCGGATCACCCGTTGGCGAGAAGACCACAATAGGTAGACGGAGGTTATGTGGCTGACCAGTCCCAGATGACCGAACGCCAGAAGATGCTGGCCGGCGAGATGTACGACCCGTTCGATCCCGAGCTCGCCGCGGGGCGAGAGCGCGCCCGTGATCTCTGCCAGGCGCTGAATTCGACCCGGGAGGCGCAGCAGGAGGAACGGCGTCGCATCCTCAGTGAGCTGTTCGGCACGGGTGGAGACTCCGTGTGGATGCAGCCGCCGTTCTTCTGCGACTACGGCATCAACATCCAGCTGGGCGAGTGTGTGTTCTTCAATTTCAATTGCGTGGTTCTGGATGTGTGTCATGTGCGAATCGGTGACTACACGCTGTTTGGTCCGGCGGTGCAGATCTACACGCCGATGCACCCCTTGAACGCCGAACAGCGTCGCCGCGGAGAATTCGGTAAGCCGGTCGACATCGGCGCAGACGTGTGGGTCGGCGGCGGCGCAATTATCCTCCCCGGAGTCCGTATCGGATCGCGCGCAGTCATCGGAGCCGGCAGCGTGGTGACGCGCGACGTTCCGGACGGCGTGTTCGCCGCAGGGAACCCATGCCGTGTGATTCGCGAGATCGAGGAGTGAAGGAGCCCGTTTGATCTCAGGCCCACCGCACCGCAGCCGGTCAGCGAACCTGCCTCGACGCGAAATGATGAGCCCTGCACGGCATCACGCGATTCTGAAGTACGTGTTGTACCTCTCGGTGTCGATCGTGTAGTACGGCACGAACACCAGGTCGCGTCCGGCCATCACCGTGCGGTAGGCCTGTCCCGATGCCGATAGCGGCGACAGCGATCCGGGCAGATTTATGGCCTGCTCGCCAATGCCATCCCACGGATTGAGGCCGACATACATGACCGCGCCGCGCATCAGCGCCACGAGGTTCGGGTTTACCGTGTCGATGGACAGCGTGCGGAGTGGTTGCGGCACGACCATGTCGATCGTGTCGCCAGCCTTCCAGCGGCTCCTCACCGTGGCGAGCGCACCCGGCGCGACGTTGTCCGTCTTGCCGTTGACCCGCAGCGTGGCGCCCTCCGTCCACGCCGGGATGCGCAGCTTGAGGGCAAAACGGCCATTGCCCGGCTCTCGCACGGTCAGACGCACGGCGTCCGCCGCAGGATAGTCGGTGTCCTGAACGATCGCCACGGTGCCGTCCGCACGCTTCCAGACCACTTCCGAGGCAACGAACAGATTGACCAGCAGCGCGTCGTCGTCGTGGAAATACGCGTTCAGTACATAGTCGGCGACGCCCTGTACCAAGGTGCCGGAACAGCAGGGCCACTTCCGGTGGTAATACCGTTTCTCGGCACCGGCGCCGTAATCCGAATAATACGGGTAGTCGCCGTCGCTGTTCGGCAGGCGTGTCGCCAGCATGGTGTTGCAAAGCGTGCGCTCCAGCCCGTCGCCATACTCCGGACGGCCGGTCAAACGGATCAGATAGCGCGCCAGTTTGATGTCGGCATAGCTGCCGCAGGGCGTCTCGAAATGGGCCTTGGAATTCTTCAGGCTCTCGGCCAGCTTGCCCTGCCCCAGGTGAACGAACTGCTCCTCTGGTGCCCAGCCTCCGGACGCGAAGCGCTGCGGCTCGAGGAAGCGCCAGGCGTTCGTCAGCGCTCTCAGGTACTTCGCATCACCGAGACTGAGATAGGCCTGCGCGCCGGAACTGAGGGCGATGGCGTGACTGTAGGCGTGCTTCTCCGGCAAGACGTCGATTCCGGCGGCTAACGGGTCGAACCACTCCTTGTTGAGCAGATAATGCACCGCCAGCTGCTGATACTTGTCGTCGCCGGTTATGTTCGCGACCTGGAACAGGTTCTCCGAGATGACGTAGGTCTCATCGTAGGGTGGATCCCTCTTTCCAATGCGGTCGCGGGACACCGGAGAGATGTACGGCAGACACTTGTCAATAGTGACCGGCAGCAGGCGCTTCGCTTCCTCGACGCCGCTGAGTCGAAAGGCGTCGACAAGCCCGACGACGTACTTGTCCATGACATAGGCGGCCCACTGCGCCTGCGCATTTGGCCCTGCATACGGGCTCTCGGCGCGCCGGATGAAGTCGCCGAAACCGGAGACCAGCCGCGCCACCTTGTCGTGCGCCGCCCTGTCGCCCGTCGCCGCACCGAGCCTCGCGAGCCCGGAGATGTATTGTCCAAGTGTCAGGCCGGGCACGAAGCCGTCAGTGTCGTACCACCCGCCCATGTCGGGGCCGGGCGCCGGCAAGCCGGCGCGTTCCCGAAAAACCTTGAGCAGGCGATCGTTGTCCAGAGCGAGATAGTGCGCGTGGATGCGATCGAAGTGCTGCTTGAGGGGGCCGCCTGTCAAGTGCACCGCCCCGTAGGGGAATTCGCTCATGACTTCCCGGCCGCCACGAGGACCCTGGCCGGAGGCGAAGGCGCTTGAAAGGCCTGTGAGCGTGGTTCCTGCTGCGGCACAGACCGCCCGCTGCATGAATCCGCGTCGTGAGATCGCGTTCAGACCCGCGCATCCGTCGATCATGTCGGCTTCCCTTGTTCTCTCTGTGCCCCGGCCGTCTCGAACTGCATCCTGAAGCGCGTGCCGAGCTTCGCCGAAGGCCGCGATTGCGGTTGCCGTGCCACCTTCGCTGACGCCGGGAATCACGTCAAGACCGGCGTCGCGCGCTAGACGATCGACCCAAGGTCAGGGCCAGCAGGCCCGGCGCCCAGGCCACCACCCAGGCGGCGAACTGCACGGCGTAATTCCTGCCGGTTGCCGGCGGACGTCCCCACAGCGTGTTCATGACCATGAAGAACGCCAGGCCGCTCAGTACCGCGGCGAGCGCGCCTCGGATCGCAATCACCCGCCACGGCCGGCGTTCCGGCGCACGGAGCCAACGGCCATCGAGCACGGCGACGATCAGCCACAGCGCGACCCAGGACGCAGGAATCGCCGATCCATACGTGCGCCGATCCACGAGCGCGACCAGCAAATAGTAAGTGAGCGCGCCGCCGACGCCAGCCAATGCGCCGATCGGCAGCCCCTTGATGACGCGGCCCGCATCAAGCCCCAGTACGGCACCGACGGCCGTCAGGAGCACCGCGCCGTGGATGATGCCTGTTGTCATGCTGTGACGGACGTGCAGCGTGTACCAGGTGTAATCGGCGAGGGTCGCTACGAGCGCCACGCCGAGAATGCCGACGACGATCCTCATCGATCCTCCTGCAATCCAGCCCGCCGCCACGCCGCCATGTGTCCTCGCAGATACGTCACGCGCGCGTAACCCCGCCGTCGCAGCAACGCGCCGGCAATCCACGCGCGAGGTCCGTGCCCGCAGTACACCACCACGGTAGCGGACTTCTCCGCGCGCAGGTCGTCGGATCCCGCCAGCACCCTGGTGAAGGGAACGTGGATGGCACCCGGCACGTGACCCGCCGCGAACTCGCGGGCCGATCGTAAGTCGAGAACAACGGGGGCATCACCCCGGCCGATGCGGCCAAGCAGTGCGGCCGGAGAAATAGCGTCGGCGGCGTCGAGGATCATGACGGTGGAGCATACCAATTCAGCGCTCGCGCGCGGTGTCGTCATGCCAGGGCCAGGACATCCGAATCGACGCGCTGACGGCGCAGGGGCGTGACCAACCGCGGCCGAGCCCTGACATACTGATGAGCGCTGCCCGGCATCAGGATTCTGCGTTACGTGTTGTACTTCCTGGTATCGATCGTGAAGGCCGACATCCATGACCTCACCACGCTCTCGAGATGCAACTGACCCCATTCCTCCTGCTGGTGTCGCTGGCGCAGGCCGCTGCCGAGCGGCTGGACGGCGGCCGGGACCAGGGACGGTGTGACGCTGGCGTTTCGCGATGATCCGCAGCTCGAAGTCCGCGAGGTCCGCGCCACGACCGAGCTCTCCTTTCCCGCCGCCCGCATCTTCCCGCTGGTGTGTGACTTCACGCACTACGGATCGCTCGTGTCCGGCGTCCAGGAGACGAGGATCATGTCGGGCGCCGCGCCCTCCGACTACGAGATCTACCTGCGCTACGCGCCGCGCTTCCTCGTCGTCTCGGCCCGCGACGTCGTCGTCCACGTCCAGGGTCAGTCGACGCCGGATGGATCCAGCACGTGCCGATTGGACGGATCTGAAGGAACGAGAGCCTGAGCGCAAGGGCGTCGTGCGAATGCCGCTCCTTCGCGGCAGCTGGACAATCGAGCCCTTGGACGTGACGCGCTCTCGCGTCGTGTATCAGGTGGCGGTCAATCCTGGCGGGCGGCTGCCAGGCTGGCTGGTACGCCGCGGCGCGGTCAACGCGCTGCCGGATGTGATCGAACAGGTGCGGCGCCGGCTTGGACGGGAGTCGCATGCCCCGTCTCGTTGAGGTTCCCGCGAGAGCCGCCGCCGGCCTTGTGGGCATCGAGTTGTGACCCGCTCCTGCGACCGCAATATAATTTGATGCATGACTTCGCGCTCGATTGTTCATTTCCGCGCTGGCGTTCGTCACATTCGGCGGCGCCACCGCGGTGGCTCAGCACTGGCCGCACTGGCGCGGCCCCACGCACGACGGCGTCAGCCTCGAGACCAACCTCCCCGTGTCCTGGGGCGCCGAGTGCAAACCGGAGTCGCCGGCCGCTGAGCCGGCGACGGCCAGCGGGCCCTCCGACCAGGGCGCTGGACCTCAGACGCCCGACGCCGCCCCGCCGGGGCGCGGCGCGGCCGCGGCCGCGGTCAGCCGGCCGAGGGACGCCCCATCGCCTCGATCGCCTGCAAGGACTTCGACACGAAGAACGTCGCCTGGAAGCTGCCGCTTCCGGCCTACAGCGGCTCGACGCCGATCATCTGGGGCAACACGATCTTCCTGAACGTCGCGACCGCGGCGAACACCGGCTCGATCGAGCTGTGGGCGATCGATCGCAACAAGCCCGCGTGAAGTGGAAGCGCCTGCTCGTCGCGTCCAACCACATGGAGCGCAAGCAGAACATGTCGTCGCCGTCGCCGGTCACCGACGGCAAGCACGTCTGGGTGATGACGGGGTTCGGCGTCTTCAAGGCGTTCGACTTCGACGGCAAAGAGATCTGGTCGCGCGATCTGCAGGCCGACTACGGGAAGTTCGGGCTGAACTGGGGATACGCGTCGTCGCCGCTGCTACGCCCAGACGGGCTATACGTGCAGGTGTTGCACGGGATGAAGACGGACGATCCGTCGTACGTCCTCAAGATCGACAAGATGACGGGCAAGACGCTGTGGCGCGTCGAACGGCCGACGCCGGCTGTCCGCGAATCTCCCGACTCGTACACGACCCCGGCGTGGATCGAGGCCAACGGCCGCGCCGGAGCTGATCATCACGGGCGGCGACGTCGTGTCCAGCCACGATCCGGCCACGGGCAAGGAGTACTGGCGCGCCGACGTCCTCAACCCGACCAGGGGCGACGCCTACCGGATCATCGCCTCCCCACGATCGTCGATGGCCTGATCATCGCGCCGACGCGCAATAACCCGCTCGTCGCCATGCGTCCCGGCGGCAGCGGCGACGTCGCCGCCACGCACGTCGCGTGGACGTTCGCGCAGGGACCCGACGTGCCCACGCCGGTCAGCGACGGCAAGCTCCTCTACGTGGTCCGGGACGGCGGCGTCGTCTTCGCGCTCGACGTCAAGACGGGCGGAACGGTCTACGGTCCCGTGCGCCTGCCGCCCGGCAACTATAGCGCGTCGCCGATCCTCGCCGACGGCAAGATCTACGTGACGACGGAGGAAGAGGGGCTGACGACGGTGTTCCGCGCGGGGCCGAAGTTCGAGATCCTGGCGTCGAACACGCTGCTCGGCGACTGCTCGCCGTACTGCCTGAGCACGGTGGCCATCTCCGAAGGTCAGCTCTTCATCCGCAGCTCGTCGTACCTCTGGGCGATTGGCGAGCGGAAGGAAAAGAAATAGCACTATCGAGCGGCAGCAGCCGGCTCGACGATGTCCAGGACACGGTCGGCGGAGACATCGGTCAGAACCTGCAGTGCTCCGCTCGGCCAGCGCACTTCGACGCGCCGCATCGTCTTCGCGTCGCCGAGCCCGAAGTGCACGCGTGCGATCGCTCGCCGACTGATAGCTCGACGCGGTCGAGCGAGATGCCGGACTGCGTACGGCCGCGCGTCGTCGACAACCTGCACGACGGCGCCGATGCCCTGGCGGTTCGACCGCGTCCCCCGCAGCGCCACCGTCAGCCAGTGACCGGCGTTGCCCCCCTCGTTGCGCAGCAGCGTCGGCTCCGCGTCGAGGTTGGCGACGACGATATCGAGGTCGCCGTCGTCGTCGAGATCGCCGAACGGCGGCGCCACGGCCGGCGCCGGCCGCGCGAATACCGGCCCGAGCGACGCGGAGACATCGGCGAACGAGGTGCCGTCGTTGCGCAGCATGCAGCGGCGGCTGAAGATAGTCGAAGCCCTGACGCGGACGTGACACCGTATCGAGCACGTGGCCCTGCGCGACGAACAGATCGCGCCGGCCGTCGTTGTCGAAGTCCACGAACTTGGTCCCCCATCCGGAGCGCTGCAGGGTGGCGCGCGCCGACCCCGCTGGCGTGCGAGGCGTACTCGAACCCGCCGCCGTCCCTCCGCGCGGAACAAGGCCGTAACGCTCGAGACTGAGTGTGGTCACGATCACGTCCGGCCAGCCGTCGTTGTCGTAGTCCTCGACGTCGGCGCCCATCCCGGCAAAGCTCCGCCCGTCGTCGTCGAATGCGACGCCGGCCGACAGCGCGACCTCGGCGAACGTGCCGCGGCCCGTGTTCCGGAACAGGAACTGCTGCATCGAGTCGTTGGCGACGAAGAGGTCGACCCGGCCATCGCGGTCGTAGTCGTGGATGGCGACGCCGAGCGCCTTTCCCGGGATGCGCGCGCGATGCCGCTGGCAGCCGAGGCATCGCTGAAGGTGCCGTCGCCGTTGTTGCGCAGGAGCAGCTCGGTGACCGGAGGAGAACTGTCGTCGGATGGCAGTAGGCGCGGCCGCTGCCGTCGGCTGACGGGCAGACGAGGTTCGATGTCCCAGCGTCCAGGCGAGATAGCGGCCGACGAAGCATGTCGAGCCGGCCGTCGTGGTCGTAGTCTACGAATGCGGCGCTCGACGACCACCCCGGCACCGCGGCCCCCGACGCCGTCGACACGTCGGTGAACGTGCCGTTGCCATCGTTGCGGTAGAGGGTGTTGCCACCGAAGCCGGTGACGTACAGGTCGACGTCGCCGTCGTTGTCGTAGTCCGCCGACAGCGGCACCGAAGTCGTAGCGATGTGCCGGCCACCCCGGCCGCTGCCGTCACGTCCTCGAACCGTCCGTCGCCGTCGTTGCGATAGAGACGATTCCAGAAGCGCGGGTCGCGCTTGTCCGGCGGCCGCGTCGATGCTCATCTCCGCGTTGACCGCAGCGCCGTTGGTGAAGAAGACATCCAGCCGCCCGTCGCCGTCGGAGTCGAACATCGCCACGCCGCCACCCATCGTTTCGGGCAGGAACTTCACGCTGGTCTTCGACGCGGCATGGCGGAACGTGATACCGGACGACGAGGGCTCATGTCAGAGAACGTTGACGCTGCCCGGCGCGGGATGCGCGCTGCCGCCGGCGAGCAGCGCGACCGCGCCCGCCAGGATCAGCCGCGCGCATCGCCTCAACGGCGCTCCTTCGGAGCGCGTGCCGAGGCCGCCTGAAAGGCGTTCATGGCCCGCTCGGCGTCTGCTCGCCGTCCCAGCTTGCGGTAGGCCTGCGCCAGCAGGTAGTGCGGTTCGGGATAGTCGGGGTTCAGCGCGATCGCCTGCTCGAACCACGTGACGCTGATGTCGCTTCGCCCGAGCTGCACGAGCGCCTTGCCTGTCAGAAAGAAATTGCGCGCCTCGCGCGGGATTCCGCTGCGCGGCTTCGGCTGCCAGGTCGAACGCGCGCTGATACTGGCCGAGCCTGATCAGCAGGTCGGCGAAGTTGGCGTAGACCACGTCGTAGCGGGGGTGGTCCCTGTGGACGAGCGCCAGGGCCTTGAGGTAATGCTGTTGCGCCTGGGCGACGTCGCCGAGCGCTTCAGTTGCCAGGCCGAGGTTGTCCCACGCCTTGTAGGCCCGGGATCGAGCGCGGTCGCGCGGCGGAAGGCAGGCTGGCCGCTTCCTTGTGTCTGCCCTGCTGGTAATAGATCCGGCCGAGATCGTACGGAACCTCCGCGTCGGTGGGCGCGCGCGCCGCCGCGCGCTTCAACGTCTCTTCTGCCTCAGGGTCGCGGCGAAGGAGTACAGGGCCTTGGCCTTGCACCTTCAGGGCCGGCACGTAGTCGGGTCCTGATCGGGATGCTGGTCGAGCGTGGCGACCGCGTCGGCGGGGTGCCGCGCGAGCAGCTGCGCCTGGGCGAGCGCGAGCAGCAATGGCGGCTCGGGCCGCATTCCGTCACGGCTCGCGCAAAGTCAGCGCGGCCTGATCGTACCGCCGTTCTTCGTACGCCCGCGCGGGCCCAGCGCCTGCGTCCTCCTGGCAGCCCTGGCCCACGGCCAGGACCAGCCATGAGAACGCACAGACTCACCGCGTCAGAATGTCAGCGCGCAGCGACAGTTGGATCCGCCGCGCGCCTGATGCCGACGCCGAAGATGCGGCCGAAGTTCGGGCTCTCCACATCGGTCTCCGGACCACCGAGACCCGATCGGTTGAGCACGTTGATGAAGATCGACGCGGAACTCGAAGTTGCGCTCGCCGCCGGCAGCGAAACGCTTGAGCAGGCCGAAGTCCTCGGATACAGAACGCCGGGCCACGCACATCCAGTTGCGCCGGCGCGGTGCCGATCACCAGCGGGAACGCCCTGCGCCGAGTAGCGGCTGCGGCGCGAACGCCGCCGGATTGAGGTACGGCGTGCCGCTCACGACGTGTTGGTCGACCCGCCTTCGTAGATCACCTGCTCCACGCCTGTCCACGACGTTGGGCCGGATGCGGATAGCCCGACCCATTGATGCGGCTGTCGGACACGCTCAGGGTGCTGCCGGCGCGATAGTTGTGAATGCCGGTCATCGTCCAGCCGCCGACGATCTGGCCGAGCATGCCGTCGACGTCGATCGCCTTGCCGGGTCCGATGGGCAGCTCGTACACCCATGTCACCTTCAGGAAGTGCGGCACGTGCCGGCCAACGGCGCCTTCACCACTCCTCGCCCGATGCCCGTCCTGCGTGAGGATCAGTTGTCTTCGGTCCTCGACCAGGTGTACGCGCCGAGCAGCGCGAACCCGGTACTGAAGTGCTCTCGATCGTCGTCTGCAATGAGTTGTAGCGGGTCTTGCCGCGGAAGTCTGTTCAGCAGCGTCATGCTCGAGGAACTGCGGATAGGGCCGCAGCGCCTGCTGCACCGTGCCCGCAAAGCCCGCGTACGGTGTCGGAATGCCGAGTTGCGGCTGGCTCGAGAGCGTCGCGAACAGCAGGTTGCCGTACTGCGCGAGCGCGTCGAACGGAATCCGGTTGATCGTTGCCGTCCCCGAGACAGCATGAACGGCAGTCGCGTGCCGCAGGCGCCGATGTAGGCCGACCGTCGTCGAGAAGCCCGCTGGCAGCTGACTGCGCAGCGTCACGTTGTAGTTGTTGTACTTCTCGCGCTTCGCTTCATCTGCCGAGCGTGATCGTCATCGCCCTGGTTGTTCGCTGCGTCACGTCGCGGTTGGGGAAGCGGCACGGTGAGTCCGGGTACCGTTCGCTCAGGTACATGACCGGGTCCTGCGCGTTCGGCGTCGGCCGGGTGGCGCGGTTGACGAGATGTTGCCGTTGTAGCCGGTGGAGTTCGAGCGCCGCCGAACTCGCCGTCGCTGTAGGCCGTGCCGGGCCGGTTGCTCGAGCTGTAGCCGCGCGCTGAGCGCCATCGTCGGGTGACACCGCATAGGCCACGCCCAGCCGCGGCTGGACCTGCTTGCGGTACGTGTCGATGAACGTCTTGACGCCTTCCTGGTCGGCGAACCGCAGCGCGCCCGGCAGGTTGCCGGCGGCGGCGTTGGGCAGCGTCAGATCGAGGTTGGTGACGTAGCCGTTCTTCTCGTACACGCCCGGCAGAATCTGCCAGCGCACTCCCAGATTGAGCGTCAGCTTCGGACGAGACCTTGAAGTCGTCCTGCACGTAGAACTCGTAGTTGTTCTGGCAGCTAGTGGTGTTGACCGCCTGCACCGGCCGGCTCGGACGTCGTGACGGCGCCGAGCAGGAAGCTCGCGTAGGCATGGCCGGTCTGCGTGTCGAACCCGGGCAGGTTCGGTCTGCGCGGAGTTGAAGTTGTAGTTGGCGCGTCCCGTCGGCAGTGTCGTTTCGACGTAATAGAAACGCCCCTCGAAGCCGGCCTTGATGCTGTGCTTGCCCGGTTATGAACGTGAGATCGTCCTGGATGATCGTGCTGCCCTCGTAGGTCGCGTTGCGGCGAGCGATCCGAAATTGCCCATGATTGCCGAGAATCGCCGTGCCGCCAAAGGCAATCGCGGGAATGTCGTGTCCGGCTGGTTCGTCAGCCCGATCTTCGATGGCCAGCCGGCGTTGAAATGCACGCTGCGGTTGTCGTTGCCGAACCGGTTGTAGCCGAAGGCGAAGCGATGCAGCAACCGATCGCTGATCACCCAGTTCTCGGACGCCCTGATCATCCAGCTCGGCGTGTCCTGCAGCTGATAGAGATTGGTCGGCTTACCAGGCGGCGGGCCGTAGCGTCCGGTCGGTGAGTTGTTGCGCGTCCGCCACTCGCGATTGACGTAGACCGACATCTTGTGTTTGCGCTGCCGATGACCTGGTCAATCTTGACCGCGTAGTTGTTCTGGTCGAACACCGGGCAGCAGACCGCCAGCGTCGGCTGGTTGTTGAGCAGTCGGTCAAGCTCCGGCGCATCCCACAGCCCCTGCTCGAGTGTGTTGCCCGCCACCGCGTCCCACAGCGCGCCGCGGAACGGTTGTTCGGGAACGGATCGCGCGTCACCGCGGCCATCGACGACGCGGGTCGTGCGCGGGTCGTAGACCTGGCCGAAGCGTACCGGCCGGCCCGAGCGCGTCCGTGCCCATGACCGTGCCGGAGCGGGCATCGCCCGTGTAGGCCGGATCGAAGCAGGCGCGAAAAGTCGCCGTTCTGGAACTCGCGGGTCGGCAGCGTGCGGAAGGCGGTGGAGTCTGCTCGCTCGAGCGCGTCTTCTCGAACGTGGTGAAGAAGAAGCTGCGGTGCTGGCCGCTGTACAGCCCGGCAGGAGTATCGGCCCGCCGATCGCGACCGCGCCAGTTCTGCTGCTCGCGCACGGGCGTCGCCTGGTTGAGCGCCTTGGCGATGAACGGCCGCGCGTCGCACTCCGCATCCATCAGATACACCGCGCCGGACCCGCGGAACTGGTTCGTCCCGGACTTGATGACGAAGTTCGCGACTGCCGTCTGGCGCCGCCGAACTCGGCCCCGAGCGTGCCGGTCTGGAACTTGAACTCCGCGACGCCTTCGGTCGGCGGCGACATCTCGTTGTTGCTGCCGCCCTGCAGGTTCCGGCCGAGCGGCATGCCTTCAATCAGGATTTCGTGCGAGTAGTTGCGGCCGCCGTTGATCGCCCCTTCGAACGTTCCGCCGGTGGTTCCGGGCAGGCTCGAAAAGATGAACTGCTGAATCTGCCGCTGCCCGTCGCCGACGGCGATCGGCCACGTCTGGAACTCCTTGGTCGAGACGTAGTGCCCGATCTCCGCGGTGCTGGTTTCGATGGCGGGCGCCGTGACCGTCAGCGCTTCAGTGAGCGTGTCGACGCTGAGCTTGAAGTCGAGCGTCAGGGTCTGCGCCGCGCGCAGCGTGACGTCATCGGCCTGGGCCGGCCGGAACCCTGCTGCCTCGACGCGAATCCGGTAGAGGCCGTTGGCCAGGTAGGGAATGACGTAGACGCCGGCGTCGGTCGTGGTTGCCTTCGACTCGACATTGGTCTCCACATTGGTTGCGATCACGGTGGCGCCGACGAGCACACCGCCCGCCGAGTCAGTGACCGTGCCGTTGAACTGCGATCGTGCGACTTGCGCCTGCGCGACGCCGCCGCAGAGCAGACAGGCAGCTACCAGGGTCGTCAGACAGCGTCTCATTGTCATGGTTCCCGTCCTCCATGGTCGGTGGGTACCAGCTTCGTGCCCGGCTTGTCAACGAAAAAGGAAGGGAGATGATATTCTCAGGGAACACCCGATCCGTCGCTGGTTGGACGAAGGAGACATGCTCGGGTCAGCCGTCACTCCCTGACACACCGCACGGAAAAGGCCCTCTGCTTCTCGCCGCTGTCATGACGATTGAGGGCCAGCGAGCCCTTTCCAAAGTTGTAGAACCATGCCGTGGCCGCATCCACCTCCGATCCCGTCCAGTAGAATCCATGGGCCTCCAGGCGTGCGTACTGGCCGTCATCGGTGCGGCCGCCCCCCAGCAGGGCATTGAAGCCCGAGCTGCCTCCATTCAAGAGCGCCTTGTACACCGCACTCCCGCTGTCCTCCGAGTCGTCTCGGACTCCACCGTAGTGCTTCGCCATAATCTTCCATTCATCGTTGGTGGGCAATCGCCAGCCATCCCCCAGCGACCGACATCCCCGCTGCGCCGACTCCCAGGTGTACAACCGGCCATAGCGACGGCAGTTCACCTCCGCAGCGTCGTAACAATAGGACGAAGCAGTGTCGACGTTCAGATTGCCGGTCGTCCACTGTTTGCCGTCTGGCATCCGCATGGAGAAATCGATCGTGCCGGACACGCTCTGGTCTTTCGCTGGACGGTTCGTCACGCCGGAGGCGCCAGCCGACCCGAACGCAAGGCTCAGCGCGAGTGCGACGACACGACGTTGAGCCGGCCTCGCGTGGTCCATCACCCTCTTCATAGCGTCAGGCATCCTTCAGGCTCTCGACAGGATCGAGCCGCGCTGCCCGCGCGGCGGGGATGGCGGTGGCGAGCAGCATGGCGATGACGAAGAGCCCGACGGCGCCTCCGAACGCCCGGCCATCGATTCCGAGGATGCCGTCGTACTCCGACTGAATCCACCAGCTGACCGCAACGGCGGCGCACCCGCCGATCAGCAGGCCGACCAGGCCGACCCGCATCGACTGCCGCAGCACCATTGTCAGGATCGTTCCGGGCGCTGCTCCCACGGCCATGCGGATCGCCAGCTCACGGGAGCGCATGGCCACGAGATACGACGAGACGCCATAGAGCCCGGCCGTGGCCAGCAGGAGTCCAATCGCGCCCATCAGCACTGCCGCTCGTGCGAGCCACAACTGCGTCGCATAGGAGCGCTCGTTGAGCTCCGAAAGCGAGCCGATCTCAACCACCGGCACACGCGGGCCAATCTGGCTGACCAACTCGCGGATGGGCCGCGCCAGCGCCGACGCGGCGCCGCGCGTGCGAACGTAGAGCGCAAGCGCCGGTTCGGGTTGGATGGTGGACGGCAGATATATCTTGGCGGCTGGGGGTTCGCCCCGCTCCAGCCTTGGCTCGATCGCAGCCTCGACCACGCCGACGATGCGTACTGCGGTGGAGGACTGGAAATCATCCTTCCGTGGGGCAACGCGAAGAATGCTTCCGACGGCCGGGCCGTTGAGGGCCCTCGTGGCAGTCTCGTTCACCACGGCAACCAGCGGCCGCCGGTGACGGTCTGTATCCGTGAACCCGCGTCCCTCGAGGATGCGCAGGCCGACGGCGTCGAACAGTGCTCCTTCGGCAACGCCCCCGATGGTGACCTGACCCTCCGCTGGCCCGTCGGTCGGCCGCCAGACGACCAGGGAGGCTGGGGCCGAGCCCTGGCCAAAGGTCCACACGGATGTGTGGCGCGCGATCCCGACCGCTTCCACACCCGGCAGTCGCGACGCTCCAGCAAGAAGCTCACGGTAGAAACTCTCGGCCTCGACCGGCGGGAGCTTCAACGGCTCCAGATCGAATCGGGCAATCAGGAGACGATCCGGCGAGGTCCCGGCTGAAACGGCTCCGGAGCTGACCGTCGACACCAGCTGCGAACCGGTCGCCAGGAGGGCAAGCGAGAGCGCTACCTGCCCGATCACGAGCACACGCCGCATGCGCGACTGTTGTGGAACCGCGTCGCGGCGGGCGGCAGCGGGTCCCAGGATGCTCGCCGGCTGCCGGGCGCTGACACGAACCGCCGGCGCCAACCCAAACGCCACTGTGGTGGCTGCGCCGGCCATGACCGTGAACATGAGCACAGTCGTATCGAGGGGTAGCGGGATGTTCCACGGGGTGGCCGCCAGGTGGAGGCCCCACCAGGCGATCGGGAGGGCAACAGCGGTCGCGAGCAGCGCGAGCATCGCGCTTTCGAGGAGCAGCTGACGCACGATCCGGCCGCGCCCCGCGCCGATCGCCAGCCGGATGGCGAGCTCTCGCTGACGCTGCGACCCGCGTGCCAGCATCAGGTTGCCTGCGTTCACGCAGGCAATCGCCAGCACCAGGATCGGAATGGGCATCACGACGGCAATTCCGAGGTGCCAGTGCTTCGGATTCACGCGCCAGATGCGCAGCACCTCAGCCCGTGGGTCCTGCGGTTGTTCACCTCTCGACGCTGCAACGCCACGGGCCAGCGCCGCGGCCTCTGCCTGGAGCTGCGGCAGCTCCACCCGATCCAGCAATCGACCCACGAACTGGAACTCCCGTTCCTGCCGGCGCCGCTCTGCGGCGGTGAGCGGCAACACCCGGTCGGCCAGCCACATCGGAAGCCAGAGGTCCGGCGGACGGCCCACGCCTATGCGCCGCGGTCCGGCGGGCCGGGGCCGGTCGATGCCTTCAAAAAGCGGCGGCGCGACGCCGACGATCTGCACGAACCAGTCAGCGACCCGTATCGCCTGGCCAATCACGGACGGGTCGCCGCCGAACTCCCGTAGCCACAGGCCATGAGCGATCACCGCAATCTCGGCATGCGTATCCGCGTCGGCCGGGTTGAACATCCGGCCCAACGCGGGCTGCACGCCCAGGACGTCGAAGTAGTTGGCCGATGCCAGGATGCCCTGCATCGAGCGGGCGTCCGGGAGCGCGACAGCGATGTCTCCGATGGTGTACGCAGCAAGGCTCTGCACTCCGGTCAATCGGTCGCGGGCGATCTCGTAATCGGCGGGCGCCGCCATCCGGATCCAGCAGTCCGGTCGGCCGCAATTTCGCAGCATCGACAGGCGAACCAGCCGGTGCTGGGCCGTCACCTGCGGAAACGGCGCGAGAACCAGGGCATTCAACACCGCGAGCGCGGCGATGGTCGCGGCCATGCCGATCGCGAGGCTTGCGATAACCCACATCGAGTGGGCCCGCGAGGACCTCAAGGAGCGACACGCGTGCCGGATGTCCTGTGCAACGGTGTCGAGCCACCTACCGGTGGCGCTGGAGCGCACCTGCTCTTTCACCTGCTCGACTCCACCGAAGCCTTGCCAGAGCGTGATCTCGGCTCCTCAGCCGCCAGGCGGCGACGCAGTGCACTGGCAAAGGCCTCGCCGTCTTTCCTGGCGTAGGACAAAAACACGCGTGCAGGTGAATCCGGCATGGGCGCGTAGTGTAGCGCCGTCCCGCTGTTCCTCAACGTCATCTCGTCGGAGCACTGCGACTGGGTTGGAATCCCGAGCGCGTCGGGACATATCGCGTCCGCGGTCAGCGAGCAGATGGTCACCGCCGGCAGCAGCGAGCTCATCATCATTCCTGAAGTCCTCGTCAGCCCGGACGGCCGGACCCCGCTTCACGTGGCTCAATGCGTCCGAGCGGATCGGGTACGGCTCTGGTACGTGAGAGTCCTGCCGTTAAGAGTCTTCAATTGTACGTTTCTGACGCGGCATCAGTAGACGTCACGATTCGAGACCTGACCCCCTTTCTGGCCCCAAGCGAGTTTTCTGCCCCCGGCCCCCAACATTGGTAGGTCGCGATGCCTGAAGCAGGTCGAAGAACCGATCTTAAACGGGGAGGACCGGAGTAACGGAGGTTCGAGAGGAACCAGGGTTTGTCGGGCGACTCTGCATCGGGAGTGCTCGCGCGCCGACCGTCGGTCGGCGCCGTGCAGCCGGGAAAGCCGGACTCTCACGAGTCGCTCGTTCCCTGACTCGTGAGGTCCTGTCTTACGCCGGCTGCCTTGCCGCGCTACGCGCGGCGCGAGCACCGCACCGCTGCTAACCATCCGATCCCCTCCGATCCTCCCTACCTCCCTGTTGATTTTGGCTGGAGCAGGTCGACGAAGAGACCTTAACAGAGAGGACCGGAGTCACGGAGGTTCGAGAGGAGCCAGGTTTCTGGTACCGACTCTGAACCTGAGTGTTCGCGAGCGCACCGAACCCGTCTCGGGCATCGACATCAGCCGGGGCGTCGTCGTGCGTACCATTCCGGCCGGCGACGACCCCGACGGGATCGTGTTCATCCCCGGTTGACACCCGAACCGGCCACCCGCCTGCGCACCCGGTTGGGCGGCGACGCACGGCTGTGAGCGAAGGTCATGTGGGGCGTTGGACGCGCCGGTTTGCCCCCGTCACCTCACCACCCGGATACCGGCCACCACCAGCGATCGGGCGCCCTTCTCGACCATCCCCACTTCCACCAGGTAGTCGGCGGCAGCGAGCGGCGCAAGCGCCAGGTCGGCGGTGATCCAGCGCTGACCGGTGGCCGCGTCGGTTCGCTCCCCCACTGTCACCGGAACCGCGAGCGCCTGCCCTGTCCGATCCAGCAGGCGACCGGCCCCCGGTGTGACGTCCGTGCCCACGGGCACCTCGAGACGGACGCGATCGGCGCGCGTGAACCGGAGATCCGCGGCCGACACCTGGCGGTTGGCGGTGGTCGGACCCCGTCTATAGAACAGCGGCTGTGGATCGGCGCCGACGCGCAGCATCTCAGTCACCGCGGCCCCCCCGCCGGCGCCCCCGGGCGAGACACGCGCCTGCAGTTCGAGCGCCGCCGGCGCGCCTGCCGGCAGCTTGACGGACGTCAGGAAGCTGCGGTCTCCGGGCTGAACCGCCACACGCGCGGATGTCGACGCAGCGCCGCTCGACACCTGCAGGTCCGCTGTCGCGCCCTGACTCCACTCGTCGGTGCGGCCGGGAATCGAGGACAGCTCACCCGCCACCCAGAGGAGCCCGCTCGCGGGGGCCGCTGTCGCCCGCAGCCGGACGCGCGCCTCCGGCCGGATCTGCGCCAGCATGTTCAGCGCCGCCTCGATCGGGGTCGCCATGTCCACAGCCGGGGCCGCGGCGGCCGACCGGGCCCGCGCCACGTCCTCGGCGGTGGCGGCCCGATAGCCACGGCGCGCCCGCACGTCGACACCGGGCCGGTGGACGCGGACCTTGAGTGCCCGGTAACCGCCATCCAGCTTCGGGTTCGACGAGTAGTAGCCCAGAAGGTAGTACGACGTCAGGTCGTCCGAGATCTTGCGGAGGCCCTTGTCGAGATCGTTGCTGTCCATCACCGCGAGCCCGTCGGTGGCGGACGCCAGCGTCCGCATCGACTCCTGGCGCGTCCTGAGCGACCGGGCATCGGCAGCCAGCGTCAGTCCCAGGTTGATCGGGGTATCGAAGGCCGACAGGCCGCGCGGGTCGATCGGGTAGAAGCTGGCGTTGCTCCTGTTCGCCTCGTTGATGATGTCGCGGAGGAACTGCTCGTCGTCCATCGCCGCCAGCCGCATCCGGTCGGCGTCGCACTGCATCTGCGTCATCAGGTTGCCGTTCTCCCGGCGGTTCCCCGGCGTCAGCCTGCCGTCGGGACCGACGCCTATCGGATCCACGCCCGGGATCGGATCCTGGGTGCGGGTCGTTGGATTGGTGCGGAGCTTCTCCAGGCTGGGGTCCGGCCGGAAGAGAGCCCATCCCTCGGTGACCGTGAGGACGGCCTTCCGCTCCTCCCGCACCCCATTCAGGTAGCGCACGAGATCCTCCAGCGCCTCGAGCGTCGCGCGCTCGCGCTTGCGCTCGATAAGTGCCTGCGCCAAATGGGAATCGACAGCCGCCTCGCCCATCGGCGGATAGCACGCGAGGTAGGCCTCCTCGACTTCGTCCTTCATCACGCCGAAGCGCTCCCCCCAGATCCAGTGCTTCCTCAGCTGCTCCTCGGTGACTTCGGTCCGTCTCGCGAGGACGACCTGCGACGCGCTCATCCTGGGAGTCATGACGCCAACCAGGTCGTCCGGGCCAAGGATGCGGTTGATCAGGCGGATCAGCGGTTCCGCGATGTTGTGCGAGCCAGTGACCGTGACGTGCGGCCCATCGAGAAAGATCACGAACACCCGGTGACGCGGGTTCGCCGCCGCCTGCAGCATCTCGCGAGTGGAGGAGGGCTCGACTCGCTCGGTCTGCGGTCCTGCCGGCCGGACCACGACGTGCTCGAACGCCTCGAGCTTCTGGGCGACACCGTCCTCTGCGACCTCGAAATCGCGCAGCGCCAGGTCCAGCACTGGTTTGCCATCGCGCGTCGGGTAGACGTCGACACGCACGAAGTTCGCGCCGGCCCGGAAGGTGGGCCGCTGCTCGCTGCCCTGTGCCGGCTGGGCGGACGATGGCGCCGGTTCGCGCGGCGGGCCCTGCGAGGGCGGGCCCGACTGCGCCGAAGGCCACGCCCCCAGGCCAAGCGCAACGACGACAACCGCGGCACGGGTTGATGGGCGCACGTGACATCCTTCGGCGGAAAAGGCAGGCGTGTTTCCGGAGTGTACGCCAGAACCAGCCGGCACCGCTGCGGTGAAACAGCTCCGCCGTCGCGTATGATGGCGGCCTCAGGAGCGGCTAGCATCCAGGCAGGTGAGCACAGCATGACGGCAGCACAGCGACTGGTGTTCGTGGGCACGGACGGCGGGGCGACCACCTCGAAGACGGGCGCGGTGTGGTCGGACGGGACGACCGTGTCGACACGGCTCCTGCAGACGCCGACCGGTTCTGCCGGCGGGCCCGAGGCAGTGGTCCAGGGCTGGGTCGACGGAATTGCCGGGTACCTCGCACAGAACGGGCTCGACTGGGAGAGCGTGGGCGGGGTCGGGCTGGCCATTCCCGGCCCGTATCAGCGCTACGGCGTATTCGACAGGTCACCCAACCTGCCGGCGAGCTTCGCCGGCTTCGACGTCCACACGGCCTACGCCGGCGCGCTGGCCGAGGCGGCCGGCCGGGCCGTGCCGCTGATTGTCGGCAACGACGGCAACATGGGCGGCGTCGCGGAAGCGCAGCGGGTCCGCGGACATACCACGGCCACGGTGCTGATGCTGGCGCCGGGGTCGGGATTGGGCTGCGCGTTCGTCGACACTCGCGGCCTGCCCCTGGACGGCGACACGCTGGCCGGCATGGAGGGGGCCCACATGCCCGCCCCGCTCCACCTCCTCGACGCGCGGCCATACCCCTGCGGGTGCGGTCGCACGTGGGGCTGCGTCGAGGTCTACACGACGCTCTCCGGCTTGCCGCACCTCCTCGCCGATCGCACCGGCAGCAGCGCGTCCCCGGCGGAGCTGAAACAGCAGGCGTTCGGGCTGCGCGGCCTGGCCCAGAAGGGCGACCCGCTGGCCTGCGAGATCTTCGACTTCCAGGCGCGGGCGCTCGGCCTCCACGTCGCAACCCTGGCGATGGCGCTCGATCCGGCGTTCGTCGTGATCGGCGGCGGCCTGATGGATCCGGAGGCGACCACGGAGCCGTTCCGTGAGCGGTACCTCCGAATCGTTCGCGAGGCGGCGGATCCCTATCTCTGGCCCGCGCAGCGCGA
This sequence comes from uncultured Acidobacteriota bacterium, assembly GCA_963787175.1. Lineage (GTDB taxonomy): Bacteria > Acidobacteriota > Vicinamibacteria > Vicinamibacterales > 2-12-FULL-66-21 > CAVSUB01. The sequence goes on along the minus strand of CAWBCA010000020.1, from coordinate 148,410 downwards.
ACGTCTCACCGTCGTCCCGGCCGCGCTCGGCGACCTCTCGCAGGCCATCGGCGCCGGCCTTGTCGCGTTGTACCAGAGCCGATCGTAGGCCGCAGGCGGCTGACAGCAGCCGGACCGACGTCGTCTGAATCGGCGCGTCCGGTGGCCCGGGACCGGGCGGCCGGTGTAAATGATCCCGAAAAACGCCTCCTGAATGGCAGATGGCACAGCGCAGCGCGGGTCGCGAGACCTCGCCGCGCCGCGTCAGTCCTGCCGCAGCACGACCAGCGGATCCACGCGCGTTGCGGCCTGCGCCGGGATCAGGCACGCGCAGAGCGCGACCGTTGCGATCAGTCCAGCAACTCCCGCCAGCGTCGTCGGATCGTTCGGTCCGACGTTGAAGAGCAGCGAGCCGAGGGCCCGGTTGACCAGGAACGAGGCGGCGATCCCCGCCGCGAGCCCGATCCCCGTCAGCGTCAGCCCCTGCCTGAGCACCATCCGCAGCACGGACCCCCGATCTGCGCCAAGGGCCATTCGAATCCCGATTTCGCGCCTGCGCTCCGTGACCGTGTAGGAGAGGATGCCGTAGGTGCCGACCGCCGCGAGCAGCAGCGCGAGCCCGGCGAAGACCATGAGGAGCACCGCCAGGAACCGCGGACGCTGCACGGCGTCGGCGAACACGTCCTCCATCGTGCGCATGCGGACGATCGGGAGCGACGTGTCGATCTCCCCCACCGCCGCCCGGAGCTGCGGCGCGAGCGCCTCATAGGGGAGGGCCGATCGAACCACGAGGTTCATGCTCGCCGGCGCGAACTCGTAGATGCGCGGCGCCTGCTCTGCGAGGAAGAACAGCTCGGTTCCCGCGGGCGCGTCGAGGCCACCCTGCTTGAGGTCCTTCACGACGCCGACGATGCGTGCGTAGGGGGTGGCCTGGCGGGTGGAGGGCCGAATGCCGCGGCCGATTGGATCCATGTTCGGATAGAACTTCTTCGCGAGCGTTTCGTTGACGAGCGCCACAGGGCCGCCGGTGACGTCCCCCGGCTCGAAGCCGCGACCGGCGACGACCGGAATCTTCATCGTCTGGACGTAGCTTGCGGTGACGTTGTTGTAGTAGTCGACGTTGTGGATGGGCCCGCCCTGTACCTTCGCGATTCCCTCGAAGTCGGTGTCGTTGGCGTTCACCTGGCGGCGCGGCGGAAGCCCCGTCATGGCGGCGACCTGCTGCACGCCGGGAATCCGTTCGATGCGGGCGATCAGCCGGGCGAACACCTCGATCTTGCGCTGCGGGCCGGGGAACGCCGCGTCCGGCAGGACCAGCCCGAACGTCGTCAGCCTCGCGCGATCGAAGCCGCCGTCCACTTTCATGAGCTCCCAGAAGCTGCGGAGCAGCACCCCTGCGCCGACGACCAGCACGACAGCCAGTGCGACCTCGGCCATCACCAGCGCGCTGCGCGTCCGGGCGCGCGCCGTGCCGGACGTCGTCCGCGTGCCCCCTTCGTTGAGGGCGCTGTCCACGCCGTGCTCCCGCAGGTGGAGCAGCGGCGCCAGGCCGAACACGACTCCGGTCGCGACGGCCATCGTCATGGTGAAAATCAGGACCCGCCAGTCGAGGGTCACGTCGGCCGAACGAGGCACGCTGTCGGGGTACGCCTGCAGGAGCGCTTCGAGGCCCAGCGCGGCGAGCGCGACGCCGAGGACGCCTCCCAACACGGCAATCACCACACCCTCCGTGATGAACTGGCGAAGCATGCGGGCACGGCTCGCGCCGAGCGCCGCACGGACGGCGAACTCCCGCCGCCGCGAGTCGGCGCGCGCGAGCAGCAGGTTCGCCAGGTTGGCGCAGGCGATGAGCAGGACGAACGCAACGGCGCCCTGCAGCACCCAGAGCGAGGTTTTCACGTTGCCGACGATGTCGTCCTGGAGATTGTCGATGCGCAGCCGATGCCCCTTCGTGTTCGGCGTGTGGCTCTCCTTCGCCTGCTCTTTCCATCCCACGAGCAGACGCTCCAGGTCGGCGCGCAGTTGCTCGTGCGTCAGACCCTGCTTCATGCGGCCGACGAGATACAGGAAGTGACCGCCCCGCCCGCCCGGAGCCTGCGGATCGATCGTCAGGGGCAGCCAGAGCTCCACCTTCTGGCCGTGGACGTCGTACCCGGGCGGCATCACCCCGACGATGCGCGTCGGAACACCGTCGATCTTCAACGTCTGGCCGACTGCTGCCGGATTCGCGTTGAGGCTCGTGCGCCAGAGCCCGTCCGACAGAATCGCGACGTCCTCGGCCCCTGGAAGGGTATCCTCACGAGTGAACGCACGGCCGACTCGCGGCGGCACTCCAAGGGTCGGCATGAGCTCGCTCGTGACCAGCGCCGTGACCGGCCGGGTGGGGCGATCCGTGCCGAGGTTGGCCGCCCGGACGGTGTAAGCCCCGACCGAGTCGAACGACTGGTTCCAGTCGCGGAACTCGAGAAACTCAGGCGCGGACACCCAGAACTGGTCGAATCCAAGTGCGGGAAACTGACTGGTGATGAACATCAGCCGTTCGGGCTGGGGATACGCCAGCGGCCGCAGGATCACGCCGTTCACGACGCTGAAGATCGCGCTGTTCGCGCCGATCCCGAGCGCCAGCGTGAGCACGGTCAGCACGGCGAAGGCTGGGCTGCCGGTCAGCTTTCGAATGGCGTAACGGACGTCCTGGATGAAGTCTGCCATGTGCCCCTTTTGGAGTGCCGCGATCTTAGACGGGGCTCCGCCCCGATTCGTTGGAGCGGCACCGCCTGAAGGGATGGGCATCCTGCCCGCGAACCGGCACGCGTGGCCACGGCTGGGAATAAGTCGGTGGCTCTCCGGGTATTCTTCAGTGGGCCTGTGACGGGCCCGACAGGAGACGAAGTGATGCGACGACGCGAGTTTCTGTCGAGGGCGGCCGCCGCGCTAGCGGTGAGCCTGACGGCGAGGTCCGTGAGCGCCGGCCAGTCGCGTGGCAAAGAGGCGTTCGAGGTGACCATGTCCGAAGAGGAGTGGCGGAAGATCCTCAACCCCGCGCAGTTCGAGATCCTCCGCAAGCATGCCACCGAAAGAGCAGGATCGAGCCCGCTCAACAAGGAGCACCGCAAAGGCACCTTCCACTGTGCCGGGTGCGACCTGCCGGTGTACTCCTCCGACACCAAGTTCGACAGCGGCACGGGCTGGCCGAGCTTCTGGGCGCCGCTTTCCGGCGCGATCGGCACATCGGAGGACCGCAGCTCCTTCGAGGTCCGGACGGAGGTGCATTGCCGGCGATGCGGAGGGCACCTGGGTCATGTGTTCGACGATGGCCCGAGGCCGACCGGCAAGCGGCACTGTATCAACGGCTTCGCGCTCGTTTTCAAACCGAAGGCGTAGGCGGACGCTGGTCGATGTCGCGGGGTCTGACCAGCCTCCGCTGCAGCTACGGCGGTCCGCCGAAGCCAGGGCGAAGGCGGAAGACCCCGCTCCACAGCGGCCGGCAAAAGACCGCTCAGTGCTCGAGGCTTTGCGGTTCGAGGCGGTTGAGCGCGGGCTGCGGCGCCTTGCGGCGGCCGAACCGCTCCTGCAGCTTCTCCATGTAGATGTAGAAGACCGGCGTGACGTAGAGCGTCAGCGTCTGCGACACGAGCAGGCCGCCGACCACCGCGAGGCCGAGCGGCCGCCGCGCCTCGGCGCCGGCACCCCAGCCGAGCGCGATCGGCAGCGTGCCCATCAGCGCCGCCATCGTCGTCATCATGATCGGGCGGAAGCGCACGAGGCAGGCTTCGTAGATCGCGTCCGGCGCGCTCAGGTTCCGCTCGCGGCGCGCCTCGATCGCGAAGTCGATCATCATGATGCCGTTCTTCTTGACCAGCCCGACCAGCATGATCATGCCGACGAACGCGTAGATGTTCAGGTCCTGCTTGAAGATCAGCAGCGTCAGCAGCGCGCCGAAGCCGGCCGACGGCAGCCCCGAGAGAATCGTGAGCGGGTGGATGAAGCTCTCGTAGAGGATGCCGAGCACCACGTAGATCACGAAGATCGCGAGCACCAGGACCCAGCCGAGCCCGCGCAGCGAGTCCTGGAACGCCTGCGCGGTGCCCTGGAAGCTGCCGGACACCGTGCCCGGGAGCGTCTCGCGGGCGAGCTGCTCGACACGGCCGACCGCGTCGCCGAGCGCGACGCCAGGCGCGATGTTGAACGAGAGCGTGACCGACGGCAGCTGGCCGATGTGGTTGACCGACTGCGGGCCGACGGTCTGACGCGTGGTGACGACGGCCGACAGCGGCACCAGCTTGCCCCCCGGCGCCTGCACGTAGAGCATCGACAGCGCCGCCGGGTCCTGCTGGATACTCCGGCGCGACCTGCATGATCACCTGGTACTCGTCGTTCGGCGCGAAGATCTGCGAGATCTGGCGCGCGCTGTAGGCCGACGACAGCGCCGACTCGACCTGGTCGACCGTCAGCCCGAGCGCGGCGATCTGCTCGCGATCGAGATCGACGCTCAGCTGCGGGTTCCGCATCTGGAGGTCGGAGTTGACGTCCGTGCAGGCCCGGCATCGTCGCGCAGCGCCGCCTCGAACCCGGGCGCGACGCGGTACAGCTCCTCGGTGTCCGGATCCTGCAGCGCGAACTGGTACTGCGCCGCGCGACATCATGCCGCCGATGCGGATGGCCGGCGGATTCGACAGCGACGACCCGCACGCCCGGCACGCGTCGCGAGCTTCGGCCGGAGCTCCTCGATGATCTCGTCGGCGGTCTTCGTCGCGCTCGTGGCGCGGCTTCAGATCGACGTTCAGCCGCCCGCCGCCCATGCCGCCGACGTTCGAGGTGAACGACGCGACGTTCGGGTCGGCCGCGAGGATGGCCATCATTTCCTTCTGGTGCGCCACCATCGACTCGTAGCCGATGCCCTGCATGGCTTCGATCTGGCCGTTCAGCTGGCCGGTGTCGACGCTCGGGATGAAGCCTGTCGGCACGATGCGGAACAGGTAAACGGTGCCCACCAGCAGCAGCGCCGAGACCACCATCGTCGCGCCCTTGAAGCGGATCGTCTGCCGCAGCGTCCACGCGTAGCTCGCGAGCCAGGCGTCGAACATCCGCTCGATGGCGTTGTAGATGCGGCCGTGCTTGATCGCGTGCGGCGGCTTGAGGAAGCGGCTGCACAGCATCGGCGTCAGCGTCAGCGACACGAGGCCGGAGACCAGGATCGCGGACGCGATCGTCACCGCGAACTCGTGCATCAGCCGGCCGACGATCCCGCCCATGAACAGGATCGGGATGAAGACCGCCGCCAGCGACAGCGTCATCGAGACGATCGTGAAGGCGATCTCCTTGGAGCCGTCGAGCGCCGCCTGCATCCGCGTCTTGCCCATCTCCATGTGCCGGACGATGTTCTCCAGCATGACGATCGCGTCGTCGACGACGAAGCCGACCGAGAGCGTCAGCGCCATCAGCGAGAGGTTGTCGAGGCTGTAGCCGAGCGCCCACATCACGGCGAACGTGCCGACGATCGAGAACGGCAGCGCCAGGCTGGGGATGATCGTCGCGGACAGGTTCCGCAGGAACAGGAAGATGACCATCACGACGAGGAAGACGGTCAGCACGCAGCGTGAACTTGACGTCGTCGACCGACTCGCGGATCGAGACGGAGCGGTCGCTGCGGATGGCAGGCTCGAGCGACGCCGGCAGCTGCGCCTGGAGCTCCGGCAGCAGCGCCTTGATGCGGTCGACGACCTCGACCGTGTTGGTGCCGGGCTGGCGCGCGATCGCCGAGGTAGATGCGTCGGGCGTGCCGTTGAACCAGCTGGCGTTGCGCGGGTTCTCGACGCCGTCGTAGACGTTGGCGACTTCGCTGAGCCGGACCGGGCTGCCGTTGCGGTAGGCGACGGGGATCGGCCGGTAGCCCTCGGCGTTCATCAGCTGGCCGCTCGTCTGCACGACGAAGTTGCGCTGCGGGCCGAACAGCGTGCCGGTCGGCCGATTGACGTTCGCGCCGGTCGACGGCCTGCGCGACCTCGTCGATGCCGATCTGGCGCGACGCGAGCTGCGTCGGGTCGACGTCGATGCGGACGGCGAACTTCTGCGCGCCGAAGACGTTGACGCCGGCGACGCCGCTGACCATCGACAGCCGCTGCGCCAGCACCGTTTCGGCGTACTGATTCACCTGCGACAGCGGCATCGTCGCGGAGCTGAGCGTCAGGAACAGGACCGGCTGGTCGGCCGGGTTGACCTTCTGGTACGACGGCGGCGACGGCATGCCCGGCGGCAGCGAGCGCGCGGCGCGCGCGATCATCGACTGGACGTCCTGTGCCGCGGAGTCGATGTCGCGGCTCAGGTCGAACTGCAGCGTGATGTTGGTGTTGCCCTGGCTGTTGCTCGAGCTGATCGACGGTGACGCCGGCGATCGTCGAGAACTGCTTCTCGAGCGGCGTCGCGACGGAGTCGGCCATCGTGTCGGGGCTGGCGCCGGGCAGGTTGGCCTGTGACCTGGATGGTCGGGTAGTCGATGGTCGGCAGGTCGCTCACCGGGAGCAGCCGGTAGCCCATGATGCCGAAGATCAGGATCGTCGTGACGAGCAGCGTCGTGGCGACCGGACGCTTGATAAAGGTTCAGCGATGTTCATGTGCCTAGCTGTCCTTCCCTGCCGCGGCCCCGCCGCTGCCGCGCCCCGTCGCCTCCGCCGTCTCGCCGCCGGGCGTCGCCCGGCGCCCTGTCGCCGCGCGTGCCGATCGTGACCCGCGCGCCGGGCGTGAGCCGCAGCTGACCGTCGGTCACGACCTCTTCGCCCGCCGCGCACGCCTTGCGCGATCACGATCTCTTCCCCTGCTGCCGGTCGACCGTGACGTTGCCGCACCTCCACCGTGCGATCCGGCTTCACCACGAAGACGATACTGCCCGGCCTGCGAGGCCTGCACCGCCGCGGCCGGCACGACGATCGCGTTGGCATCGGTGCTGAGGACGCAGGGTCACCTGGACGAACAGCCGGGCCAGAGCGCGTGGTCGGCGTTGGCGAAGGTGCCCTTCAGCTTGATCGTCCCGGTCGTCGGATCCACCGTGTTGTCGATGAAGGTGACCACGCCGCGTTCGCCGTCGTGCCCCGGGTCCGCCGGACGCGGTTCAGCCCGCACCGCGGGTCTGCCGTCAGGCGACGACGGGCGCCACCTGCTGCGCACCGGGCGCGTTGCCGGGCTGCGTCTGCGCGCTCGATGCGCAGCGGCTTCCGCGCCTGGTTCGGCCGGATCTCCGGCAGGATACCGGCCGGGCACCGAGAAGGACACGTAGATCGGCGCCACCTGATTGATGACGACGAGCGGAGCGGTATCGTTGGCGCGAACCAGATCGCCCTCATGAACGCCAAGGGCGCCGGTGCGACCGGAGATCGGCGCCTCGATGTGCGTGTACTGCAGGTTCAGCTGGGCGTTCTCGACCTGCGACTGGTCGGCTGCGAGCGTCGCCTCGAGCGCGGACGGCGTTGGCCGCCTGCGTCTCGAACTGATCCCGCGGGATCAGCCCGCGCTTGAACAGGTCCTTGTAGCGGGTCCTGCTGGGACTGGGCGTTCTTCGCCTGCGCGGTGTCGCGGGCGAGCACCGCCTCGGCCTGCTTGAGCGCCGCCTCGAACGGGCGCGGGTCGAGCGTGAACAGCGGTGTCCCCCTTCCGGACGCTCCTGGCCTTCGGAGAAGTGGACGGGGCTCAGCTGGCCGGTGACCTGGGCGCGCACCTGCACGGTAGCCAGCGGCTCCGCCGTCCCCACGGCCGGGATGGTCACGGGCATCGACTTGACCACGCTCTGGGCCGTCACGACAGGGACCGGGCCTCCCCCGCCTCCCCGTCCGCCTGCACGCCCGCCGCCGGCGTTCGCCCCGGGAGCGCCGGGCGCCCCCTCGGTAGACGTCCCCCTGGAACAGGACGCGATCGTGAGGCTTGACATGACCAGAAGACATATCAGGATACGGCCCCGGACGGCCGGGAACAAGCGGGAGCGGGCAGTCATCAGCATTGAGGCGAAATCATAAAGGACTCGACCACTTAACGACGCCCGGGAACGAAGTGTTTACCTGCTGGGGGTGCGGAGCCGGCGCTCACTCCTCCGTCTTCCAGTGTATGCGTTCGAACGGCACGCGGTCCGTCGATCCGTGCGCGATGTGCCTGGCGATCTGCCGGGCATGGAAACGGCCGTTCTCGATGAACCAGCGGCCTGTCTGGTAGCCGCCGCACACCGTGCCCGCAAGGTAGACACCCGGCCGGCTCGTCTCGAAAGTGGCCGCGTCGAACAGCGGCGTGCGCGCCCGATCGTCCGCAATCGCGATCTGCAGCGCGCCCTCTAAAAACGTGTAGTCCGGATGGTAGCCGGTCATCGCGAGGACCCACTCGTTGGCGACCGTCGTCCTGCCCGCTGGCGTCTGAAGCTGGAGGGACACGTCGTCGATTGCTTCGACCGTCGTGTTGAAGAAGGCCCTGATGCTGCCCTCCTTGATCCGGTTCTCGAGGTCGGGCTTGATCCAGTATTTGATTTTGTCGGACAGCACGGGCCCGCGCACCAGGAGCGTCACCTCCGCTCCGTGCCGGTAGCAGTCGAGGGCGGCCTTGGCCGCGGAGTTCCGGGCGCCGATCACGGCCACCTTCTGGCGGACGTAGGCATAGGGCTCCCGGTAGTAGTGCGTCACCTTTGGCAGATCCGCGCCGGGAACGCCCAGCAGGTTCGGCTGATCGAAGAAACCGATGGACGCGATGACGTGGCGGGCGCGATGTTCCCATCCGATCGGTCACGACCGCGAAGTCCCCTGCCGTGCCGGTGACCTGGAGCACTCGCTCGTACAGGCGGACGGCCAGTCGCTCCTGCGCCGCGACGCCCCGGTAATACTCGATCGCGTCCTCGCGGGTCGGCTTGTAGCCCTGCACAGGAAATGGGTAGCCCCCGATCTCGATCAGCTCCGGGGTCGAGAAGAACTCCATGCGCGCGGGATACCCGACCAGCGAGTTGACCAGGGCCCCCTTGTCGATCACGAGGGGGCGCAGGCCCTCGCGTTGCGCCTCGATGGCACAGGCCAGCCCGACGGGGCCGGCCCCGATTATCACGACGTCCTCCATCGTCCTCCCCGGGTGTTTTCGGCGGGCGGGCCGAGATTACACGGTAACACGCGGACCGCTCGGGACTCGACTGCCGGAGGCGGTCCATCCGGCAGTCCGCGGCTGCCTTCGGCTGGCACTCCTGACGTTTCAGGCGTGCGTTACGCTCCGGCCGGCGTGTGCGGCTGATCCCACCACTTGGACAGGCTCTCGGTCGGCACCCGCGGCCTGATCCGGTAGTGGGAGGTGTCGTTGAACAGCATCAAACGGGCGCGGGCCGGATCCTTGAAGTCGAGGACGTTCAGGCAGGCCGGCGCCTGATCCAGCCGGTCCCGGTACCCTCGTGCGTCGATCCCGAGGAGACTGCTGAGCAGGAGCCGGATGGTCGCCTTGTGCGACACGACGAGCACCCGCCCTCCGGCGTGGGCCGTGACGATCTCCCGGACCACCGGCAGCGCCCGGGCGAGCACCGACAGCCCCGACTCCCCATGCTCGGGAGCAAACGTGAACGGGTCCGCTTCCCAGGTGGCGTATTCGTCGCCGAATCGTGCCTCGACCTCGCTTCTCGTCAGGCCTTCCCAGTGGCCATGAGAGATCTCGCGCAGCCCGTCCCGGGAGAGGTGGGTCAGGCCGCAGGATGCCGTCACGATTGCTGCTGTCTCGGCGCTGCGGGACAGGGGGCTGGAGTAGGCCGCCGTCAGCGCCTCGTTGCGCAGCCGTTCGCCGAGCTGCGCCGCCTGCCAGCGTCCTTCCTCGGAGAGGTCGGCCCCCTCGTCTCCCGAGAAGCGGCCTTCAGCCGTGAGCTGCGTCGAGCCGTGGCGGACCAGGTAGATGCGCGTGGGAGTCATGGCGACGCTCCGTTCGTCGGCCTCATCATATCGGGCCGGGCGGCATTCGTGATGGCCGGATTCGTCGCACGGCGGCTCGCCACGCGTCTCTAAAGGTGATATCCTCAAGGCGCGCTGAACTTGCCCCCCTTGCAGCGCCGGAGCATATGCCGCAGCCCCTTGACGATCTGTACGAAGTGCTCCAGATCAGCCCGAATGCCGAGCCCGAGCTGATCCAGCGGGTCTTCCGGCTGCTGGCGCGGCGGTACCATCCCGACAATCAACGCACCGGCAACGAGTCGGTCTTCCGCCGCCTGCGCGAAGCATACATGGTGCTCAGCGACCCCGACAAACGCGCGCAGTACGACGCCCTGTACCAGGGTCAGCGGCAGCAGCGCTGGCGCCTGCTCGCGAACGCCGGGCACTCGGAAAACGACTTCGAGGCCGAGCAGGCGCTCCGCCTGACGGTGCTGGAAGTGTTCTACACCCGCAGGCGGATGGAGCCGCGGTCGCCCGGCCTCTTCCCCACCGACATCGAGTCGCTCACGGGCACGCCTCGCGAGCACCTCGAGTTCACGACCTGGTTCCTCGTCCAGAAGAACCTCCTGTTGCGTTCCGACAACTCGAGCCTGAACATCACGGCGCTCGGGGTCGAGTATCTCGAACAGCACTACCTGGAGACCTCCCGCCTGCGGCGTCGTCTCGAGGGCGCCCACGATCTCGTCGGGGCCTGAGCGTTCATTCTCAGCAGTTGTGACGGCTCAACGCGGGACGGATATTGCTGTGCACGGAACGTCCCGTTCATTCGAGGAGGACTCGGGAACCGACAACGTCACGTTCGAGAACGCCAACATCGCCAACCCGACGGGTGGATCGCCGTCGGCGGTCGGCGCGATCGGGAACATCGACGCGCTCGAGGATCTGGAGGCGAACCAGCGCCTGCCCTCGGCGCAGCGGGCGTCCACCAACTTCCTGCGCCCGTACCGTGGCTATTCTCAGATTCTGATGCGGCTGGCCGGTCAAGTTTCGGTCCGTCAAGGGTTCTGAGGCGAGGCGCCGGCCAGCCTTCTGAAAGACGATGACACAGGGCAGGGGATACCGCCGGTCCCTGCCCCTGTGTCATGCTTCGGCACTCCACAACCGCAATCACCCGACCGTTCGCGCAACAACCCGACGCGCCGCCGGCGCTCACGAGGCCTATTCCATGAGCAAGCCCCACACCGTGTTCCTTGGCGAGATGACCAACCCGGAGCTCGAGGCATTCCTGCAGCGTCACCACACCGTGATCATCCCGACGGGTGCCACCGAGCAGCACGGGCCGCACGGCCCGCTCGCCACCGACGTGCTGATTCCGACGGAGGTCGCCCGCCGTGTGGCGCCGGTCGTCGGCGCACTCGTCGCTCCCCCGCTCAGCTATGCCCTGTCGTACCCGCACGTCGGCTTCACCGGGCTGGTGCACATCCGCATCCCGACGTTCATGGCGCTGGTCGAGGATCTGTGTGCCTCGTTCGCCGCGATTGGTTTCAAGCGGCTGGTGTTCCTGAACGGCCATTACGACAACACCTACGCGATCGCCTACGCGTGTGCCAACGCGGCCGGGCGCATGGGGCCGGACGTTCAGGCCTTCCCGGTCAATTACTGGGACGCGCTCACCGAGGCGGAGATCGGCGAGTTCCTGGGGTTGACCAATGGCCTGCACGCCAACCTCGCGGAGACCTCCGCCGTCATGGCGATCAACCCCGACCTGGTCGATCTGGAGAAGGCGAACGCCGAGTTCCCGCCGTTCCCCGAGTTCACGGTCCCGACCGGTCCCGTGCATTCCGCCTTCTTCTTCAGCAATCCCGGCTCCGTGTTCACCGGGCCACCAGGAGCGGCACGTGGGGAGACGCGCGCGCGTCGAATGCGGAGACCGGCGAGCGCTACCTCGAGGCGGGAGTGCGCTCCACGCTCGCGCTGCTCGAGAACATCGAGAAGACGTTCGCGGCGATGCCGCGCCGGTAGCCACCGCCGCCGCCAGTCAGTTGACGGAACCGCCCGATCAGCCGTACGGTGAGTGGCTACGGGTGGTGGTTTCGAGGTACGGGATGTTCAAGGTTCTGCTTACGTCCGTGCTCGTCGCGCTGACGATTGTCACGGGTGTTCTCGCACAGGGGCGCGGCGGCGCCCCGGCGGTGTTTCCTGCGCAGCAGCGCACGCCCGGCGATCCTGCGGTGATCGAGCGCGGGAAAGGGCTTTACGTCGCCACGTGCGCCGCCTGCCACGGGGTCGACCTGCGCGGAGGTCCGACGGGCGGCCCCAACCTCCTCCGCTCCCAGGTCGTGCTGAACGACCAGCACGGGGAGCTGATCCTTCCGATCGTCCATGGCTCCCGCGCGGAGAGGGGCATGCCCGCGCTGCCGGTGCCCGATCCGGACGTCGAGGCCATCGCGGAGTTCATCCACAGCGTGGTCGCCACCAGCGGACGTCAGGGGCGGCCTCCGGAGAGCGATGCGCCCCCGCCCAACGCCATCGTGGGGGACGCCAGATCGGGCGAGACCTACTTCAAGGCAAAATGCGCCCAATGCCACTCGCCGTCGGGGGATCTGCAGGGCATCGGCACGAAGCTCCCTGAGGGCAAGGCCCTGCAGAACGCCTGGGTGACGGGAAACGCCGGCGGCGGGCGCGGACGGGGTGTTGCGCCGCCCGGATCGGCGGATCCGAAGGCCGTCGTCGCCACGGTCACCCTGCCCGGAGGAGAGCAGGTTCAAGGTCCGCTCGTCCGGATCGACAACTTCCTCATCACCGTCCGGCAGGCTGACGGGACGCTGCGCACGATCCGGCGCGACGGCGCGACCCCCAGCGTCGAGTTGAAGGATCCGCTCGCGGGCCACCAAGCGTTGCTCAGCGTGCTCACCGACAAGGACATGCACGATGTCACAGCCTACCTGGCGGAGTTGAAATGAGCCTGCGACGACTGCTCGGTGCGCTTCTGATCCCGGCGATCTCCGCCGGCCTGATCGCCCAGGGGCGCGGTCTCGACCCCGCAGAGCTGCTGAAGCCGCTCGCCGACCAGTGGACCACTTATAACGGCGATTACTCCGGGAAGCGCTACAGCGCGTTGACCCAGATCAACAAGCAGAACGTCAAGCAGCTCACGCTGGCCTGGATGACCAGGCTCACCGGTGCGACGACGACCGGTGGCGGCGGGCGCGGCGGCCGCAGCGCGCTGATCGTGGGGGGCGAAGGCACCGGAGAGTACCCGGTGAGCACGGACGTCACCATCAAAGCGTCGGTGCTCGCGGTGGACGGGACGCTCTACGTCACGTCACCGGACAACGCCTGGGCGCTCGACGCACGCGACGGCCGCGAGCTGTGGCACTACTTCTGGAAGACGAGGGGCGGCACCCACATCGCGACGCGCGGCTTCGGCATGTGGCGGGACTACCTGTACATGGAGACGCCGGACAATTACCTGGTGTCGCTCGAAGCCAAGACGGGCAAGGAGCGCTGGCACAAGGTGATCTCCGACTTCAACCAGCAGTACTTCTCGACCATGGCCCCGGTCGTCGCGGGCAACCACGTGATCGCCGGAACCGGGAACGACCTGGATGCGCCGGGGTTTCTCCAGTCGTTCGATCCGGAGACGGGCGAGCTGCAGTGGAAGCTGTTCACCGTCCCGATGAACCCGGGTGACCCCGGGCTGGAGACCTGGCCCAGCCTCGAGGCCGCGCGCCATGGCGGGGCCCAGCCCTGGCTGGGAGGCGCCTACGACCCGGAGACGAAGCTCTACATCTTCGGCACCGGCAACCCGACGCCGGCGTATACGCCTGGACGAGGCGAGGGGGACAACCTGTTCACCGGATCCCTGATTGCGGTGAACGTGGATACCGGGAAGATGGCGTGGTACTACCAGACCGCGCCGCACGACATGCACGACTGGGATTCCGCGCAGACGCCGGTGCTCGTCGACGCGCCGTTCAAGGGACGCACGCGGAAACTCGTGATGACCGCCGCGCGCAACGGCTACTTCTTCGTGCTGGACCGGGTTACCGGCGAGCACCTGCTCACGAGCAAGTACGGGTCGGCGACCAACTGGGTCAAGGAGATCGATGCCAAGGGACGGCCGATGCGCAACCCCGTGAAGGACCCCACCGTCGGCGGCGCGCTCGTCTCCCCGTCGGCCGGCGGCACCGTCAACTGGGAACCGCCCGCCTTCAATCCCCAGACCGGCCTCTTCTATGTGTCGGAGAACAACCAGTATTCGATTTTCTACCTGACGGACATCGATCCTCGGGGGTCGATGGGGCTGGGGGGGCACGAGGAGGCGCGCGTCGGAACGGCCGGTAGCTTCCTGACGGCGCTCGATTACCGCACCGGCAAACCGGCGTGGCGGCACAAGTACGAAGGGGGCAGGGGCGGCGGGGGCGGCGTGCTCACCACGGCGGGCGGGCTGGTGTTCGCCGGCGATGGCGGCGGCAACATCGTGGCGCACGACGCGTCCACGGGCGCTCCGCTGTGGCACTCGCGCATCGGCGAGGTCACCAACCCGCCGCAGACCTACATGATCGACGGCCGGCAGCACCTGCTGGTGGCGGCGGGCGACCTGCTGTATGCGTTCTGGTTGTATTGATTGGAGCTGTCAGCTATCAGCTGACAGCTCCGGATCAGTGCGAATTGGATTGCGCGTCGTGCAGGCCGTTGACGTCGCGGAGCGTTCGCCGCATTTCCTCGACGGCCTGCATGTGTTCGAGCGTCGCCCGCAGGGTGTCCGCAGTCGCCCGCACCGCGTCGATCGTGGCGCGATGGGCAATGTCGGCCGCGGTTCGCGCCGATTCGCCCGCCGCCCGTGCTGCCTCTCCGGCTTCCCGCAGGAGCTCCCGGTCCTGCCGCAGGGCTTCGAGCGCTTCTCGATGAAGATCCCGCAGCTGACGTGCGTCCTCCGCGAGTTGCCGGAACTCCTCCGCCTCGTTCCGGTCCGACTCGGCGGACGTTCGCCGGGCCTCGGGTACGCCCCCGATCCAGCTCTGCAGCTCGACGATTGTCCTCGGCCTTCGCCCGGACGTCTTCGGCACGCTCGCCGCACTGCGCCGGAGGTCTGTCGTTCGACATGGCATCGAGCCTAGCAAACCCCGGGCGGGACGGGCTGTTCTCAAAGGAACACCCGGCATGGTATTCTGGCCATTCAATCGCCGCGAAGCTGGGCGGCGTCAAAAAAAGGCTCTGAGCGACCACGTTCCGACACCCGGGACACCACCATACGGTCGCGGCCGGGAGGTGCATGCATGGCACACACTACCGGGGGCAGTCGATAGACTGCCCCTCGCGTGACGGGAAACGGCCGGCATAGAAGCCGGCCGTTTCTCTTGTACAGGGCGATCGAGGTTTCAGCGTCAGCGAGGTCGGGCGCCGGAACCTGGCGGCTCGCGGGCCCTATCATGGAGGTGGACCGGGGTGGGTTGGACGAGGACCGGCGTTTGCGGCTGCGCCGGGCCGCCGCCTGGAGGAACCGATGTCATCATCCGGCGAATCGAAGAGCGGAGACGCGGCGTGGCAGCATGACCTGGTGAGCGAGGCGCGCCGGAATGCGCAGGAGCGGCAGAAAGGCTACCGCGCCCAGGCGCTGGCGCTTCTCACGCCAGTCTGCGCGCGATGCGCTCGCGAGTTCAGCGGCAGGAAGCTTCGCGAGCTGACCGTGCACCACAAGGACCACAATCACGAGAACAACCCGCGGGACGGGAGCAACTGGGAGCTTCTCTGCGTGTACTGCCACGATAACGAGCACTCGAGGATACAGGTCGCCGACGCCTACGTCCCGGGAGCCCCCACGGCCGACCCGCCCGTCGGAACCTACCAGCCGTTTGCCGGGCTGGACGCGCTGCTGAAGAAGCAGAAGTAGCGCCTCGCCTGCCCGGTCAGGCTTCACGCCGCACATCCTGGGGGCTGGTGTCCTCTCGAAGCGCCACGAAGTGTGAATGCCGCAGATGGCCCTCGGGCGTCCACTCGAGGAACTCGACCTGCCCCACCAGCACGGGCGCCAGCCACCGGCAGGCCTTCATCTTGTCCGCGGTCAGCCCCTCCCCCCAGCGGCCGCTCCCGGCCTCCGGGAGGTTGACGAACGGACAGGTGCCCGTCTCGAGAGCCCGGAGCTTCCGGAACAGCGCCTGGCGGGACGCGGGCGTGAAGCCGTTCCGTGTCCGGGCCGCGTAGACCAGCCCGTCGTCCGTGTAGTAGCCGACGACCAGCGCGTCGAAGCTGTTCGTGCCCTGGGTGAACCCGCCGATCACGAATGGCTGGCCGCGGTTGATCCGCATCTTCTGCCAGGCGCCGGAGCGCAGCCCCGGCTCGTAACGGCTGTCGCGCCGCTTCGCCACCAGGCCCTCCAGCCGCTGCGCCCGGACGGCGGCGGTCAGGTCCGCCAGCGGTGCGTCGAAGGTGGCAGAACAGCGTACAGGTTCCTTCAGCCTGGGCAGCACCTTCTCCTCCAGCAATTGCCGGCGTTCCGACAACGGCTCTCCGCGCAGGCTGCGGCCGCCGAGGACCATCACGTCGAACAGGAAGTAGACCACCGGCCCGGTCGACGATCCATGGTTCTGCAGGATGCTGAACGAAGGCCGCCCCTCTTCGTCGAGCGCCACCACTTCCCCGTCCACGACGGTGTCGGCCGGGAGGGGCGCCAGTGCCCTGGCGACCGCCGGGTAGCGGGCGCTGAAGTCCTTGTCGTGCCGCGAACGCAGGTGAATCCTGCCTCCTGCGCTGAACGCGATCGCGCGGTACCCGTCGATCTTCAATTCCAGCACCCAGCGTGCGGCATCGTCCGGCAGCATCCGTACAGGGAGCAGGAGCATGGGCTCGATGAACGACGCGCGGGTCTTCATCTCTCGATTATGTCCCCGCCTTGTCCCGTACCGCCGGCACCTGTTATCGTGCTCGCACGGCCCTTCGGGACGAGGAGCCGCCGCGCAGACCCACTGGAGACGTCATGACACGAACGACCTGGCTGGGCGCGCTGCTGGCCGCGCTGCTGCTCACCGGAGCGCCCGTGGCGCCCGCGGCGCCGGACTTCAGCGCCGAACGGATCAAGGCCCATGTAACCTTCCTGGCTGACGATCTGCTCGAGGGACGTGAGGCCGGCACCCGCGGCCATGAGATAGCGGCCCGCTACATTGCCAGCCAGTTCGCGCTCCTCGGGGTGAAGCCCGGTGTTCGTGGAGGCGGCTACCTCGAGACGGTCAACCTGCTCGAGTCCGCGCTGACCGGACCGAAGCCCACGCTCACGCTGAGGACTGCCCGGGGCGTTCACGCGCTGAGCCACGGCGGCGCCGCGCTGATTCGAGGTCCGCTCGTGGGCGGCGCGGTCAAGCTGGGTGCGCCGCTGGTGTTCGTGGGCTTCGGCATGAAGGACGCCACGCTCGGCTTCGATGACTACGAGGGGCTGGACGTCCGCGGGAAGATCGCCGTGGCGCTGCGCGGATCGCCCAAGGACATGGACAGCGAGGTCGGCGCCCACTTGCAGAGCGAGCAGGGCCGGGTGGCCGCCGAGCATGGTGCGGAGGCAATCATCCTGGTCCCGACGCGCGCCAGCGCCGGCGCCTTTCCGTGGGAGAAGGTCGTCGAACTCGAAGGTGAGCCGCGGACCACGTGGGTGCGCAGGGACGGCACGCCTTTCGATCCAAGTCATGGCCTGAAGGCCGGGGCGCTGATCGAGTCGAAGGCGGCGGCGGCGTTCTTCGAGGGCACGGCGAACACGCTGGAGAGCATCCTGGACGAGGCTGACAAGCCGGGGGGCCGGCCCAGGGGTTTCGATCTGAAGTCGACGGCCGAGATCGCGGTCGAGACCAAGGTCCGGCGGTTCTCGAGTCCGGAAGTGATTGGGCTCATCGAGGGCTCGGACTCCGCACTGAAGGACGAGTACGTGGTGCTGATGGGGCACGCCGATCACATAGGGATCAAGGAGGGAGCGACGGGCGACCGCATCAACAACGGCGCGCTCGACAACGCCGCCGGTGTCGCGACGCTGATCGAGGTGGCGCGCGCCTTCACGACGGGGGCCGAGCGGCCGCGCCGCTCGATCCTCGTCGTCGCGCATACGGCCGAAGAGAAAGGCCTGCTCGGAGCGGAGTATTTCGCCCACGACCCGCCAGTGCCGATCGAGCGGATCACGGCCGCCGTCGACCTCGACATGCCGATGCTGCTGTACGACTTCACCGATGTCGTCGCCTACGGCGCCGGCCACTCGACGCTGCAGGGCGTGTTCGAGAAGGCGGGCGCCGCCATGGGCGTGAAACTGTCGCCCGACCCGATGCCGGAGCAGGCGATCTTCGTGCGCTCCGATCACTACGCCCTGGTCAAGGCCGGCGTTCCGGCGGTCATGCTGGCGACCGGCATGGCCAACTCCGGCGAGGCGGCGTGGGCCAGGTTCCTTGGCACTCACTACCACCAGCCATCCGACGACCTCACCCAGCCGATCGTCTGGGCCGCGGGCGCCAGGTTCGCCGAGTTGAACTACCGCGTGATGAAAGCGCTGGCGGACGCCGACGGCGCGGCGCGCTGGTACGCCGGCGACTACTTCGGAGGCCTGTTCGCTGCCAGGTCGGCCAAGGCCCCCAGGCCGGCGACGCGATAGCGGGCAGGCTACATGGGCGGCATGGGCGCTCCTGCCCGCTTCCGCGCGGTCGGTCCCTGCCCACGCGGCGTTCTTCAGAACATCCAGATGCACACGGCGACCGTTGCGATGGCCGCGGCGACATCCCCGATGAGCGCCGCCGGCACCGCGTGACGCGTGCGACGGACGCCGACCGCGCCGAAATACACGGCGAGCACGTAGAACGTCGTCTCGGACGAGCCGTACATCGTCGCCGCCATCCGCGCGATCAGGGAGTCCGGGCCGTGGGTCTTGATCAGGTCGGTCGTGAACGCGAGCGAGCCGCTGCCGGTGAGCGAGCGGAGAATGGCAAGCGGCACGAGCTCCACCGGGAAGCCGGTGGCTGCCATCAGCGGCCGGAGCGCGGACGTCAACAGGTCCATCGCGCCGGATCCGCGAAACATGCCGATCGCCACCAGGATGCCGACCAGGAAAGGGATGATCCGCACGCCGACGCCGAACCCGTCCCGTGCGCCCTCGATGAAGACGTCGTAGACCTTCACGCCGCGGATCATCCCGACCAGCGGGATCGCCACGAGCAGGACCGGAATGGCCCAGAGCGAAACGGCCTCGAGGGCTGCGCGGATCATCCGTTGGTTCCAGCGATCGCTCCCGCCGGAGCCTGGGGATAGAAGCGCTGCAGCAGCTTGGCCGCGACGACGGCGGCAATCGTGCCTGCGATGGTCGCAAGGAGGGACGTGGCGATGATCACCGTCGGGCTGCTCGACCCGGCCGCCGCGAGCACACCGATCATCGTGGCGGGAATCAGCTGCACGCCGGAGGTCGTCATCGCGAGAAAGGTGACCATCGGGTTGCTGGCCGTGTCCTTGTCGGGATTGAGCGTCTGCAGTTCCTCCATGGCCTTGATTCCGAGCGGCGTTGCGGCGTTCGCAAGGCCGAGCACGTTCGCGGCAACGGCCAGCACGATGGCGCCCGCCGCGGGATGCTCGGGCGGCACCTCCGGAAAGACGAGCCGAAGGAGCGGCCGCAGAGCGCGGCCGAGCAGCGAGACGAGCCCCGACGTCTCGGCGATGCGCATGATCCCCAGCCAGAGCGTCATGATCCCGACCAGCCCAATCGCGATCTGCACCGCCGTGGACGCGGACTCGACCGCACCCTTGGTCACCCCTTCCGCGGTCCCGTTGAAGGCGGCGACCACCAGGGCCACTGCCATCAAGCCGAACCAGATGTAGTTGAGCATGCCGTGATGGTAGCGTATGCGCCGCACCACGCCGGGCGCCGCGGCCAGTCCGGCGGGCTTCTGCGGGGTGATAGGATGCTTTCATGTTGACGGTGCGGGGAACGGCCGGTTCTCCGGCGCCGATGGTTGCGACGATCCAGGTGCACGCCAGTCGGACTCGCAGATGAGATCAGTCCATTTGCTTCGGGCGCGCCCGGGGCTGGCCGGAGCGCTGGCGAGCGTCGCGCTGGTCGCGCTGCCCTGGATGGCCGCCTCGGGCCAGGAACCGGCGGTGCCCGCCGGCGCGGCAGACGCCAGGGCTCGCGAGACCTTCGTGCGCGTGTGCGCGAAGTGCCATCCGGCGGAGCGGGTGACCGCCGAAGGCCGCTCCCGCTCGCAGTGGGAGACCACCATCATCTCGATGCAGACCGCTCGCGGCGCGGTCGTGACGCCCGAGGAATTCGACACGGTGCTCGACTACCTGGCCACGTTCCACGGCCGGGACTCGGTGGCCCAGCCCGCGGCCGGCCGCGCCGGGCAGCCCACCGCGGGCCGCGGGCCGCGCGCCCACGTCGGCGCGGCCGATCGGCATCGCGTGAACGACGAGGCGGCGGCGCGGGGACAGAAGACGTACGCCGCCGAGTGCGTGACCTGTCACGGATCGAACGCCCGGGGGACCGGCACCGGCGCCAACCTCATTCGTTCGCCGCTGGTGCTTCGGGATCGCTACGGCAGCGCCATCGGGCCGTTCCTGAAGCGCGGTCACCCCACCCAGACAGGCGCGCCGAGCGCGGGCCTGGCGCCCGCGCAGATCGCCGACCTCTCGCACTTCATCTGGCAGCGGATCAACGACACTCTCCAGGGGTCGCCGGCCTACGAGGTGAAAGATGTGCTGACGGGCAATGCCCGCGACGGAGAGGCCTACTTCGCCGGCGAGGGGCGATGCGCCACCTGCCATTCGCCCACCGGCGATCTCGCCGGATACGGCCGCCAGCACACCCCCGTCGACATCCAGCAACGGTTCGTGTTCCCGGCCGCCACTGCCGGCCGCGGCGGCACGCCGCGCAAGCCGGTGACCGTCACGGTCACGGCTCCGAACAGCGCGCCGCTCGCGGGTGTGCTGGTGAGCCTCGACGATTTCCACGTGGCCCTGCGCGACGCCGGCGGCGAGTATCGCTCGGTCACGCGAACGCCTGACATGACCGTCGTCAAGAGCGATCCCTACCAGCCGCACGTCGAGCTGCTCTACCGGCTCACGGACAAGGCCATGCACGATGTGGTGGCGTACCTGGAGACGCTGAAGTGAAGAGGCTGACTGCGTGTCTCGCCGCGGCCGCCACCGCCGGCGCACTTTCGACGTCGGTCGCCCTGCTCGCCCAGGGCCGTCTCGACCCGGCACTCCTGCTGAAGCCCGCGACCGACACCTGGCCGACGTTCAACGGCGACTACTCGGGCCGCCGGTTCAGCACCCTGACGAAGATCGACACGACCACCGTCCGGCAGTTGAACCTCGCCTGGATGTTCAGGGTCAGCGGTACCGGGCTCGGCGCGATCAAGAGCACACCGCTGCAGGTCAACGGCGTGCTGTACTTCACGGTGCCCGATCACGTCTGGGCCGTGGACGCCCGGACCGGGCGCCAGCTCTGGCACTACCAGTGGCAGACCACGGGCGGGAATCACCTGGGCAACCGCGGGGTCGCGGTGTACGAGGACTCGCTCTACTTCGAAACGCCCGACTGCTACCTGATCTCGCTGAACCTGAAGGACGGAAGCGAGCGCTGGCGGAAGCAGATCTGCGACATGGATAATTTCTACTACGCTTCCGTCGCGCCCGTTGTGCTCAAGGACCGCCTCATCGTGGGGGTGAGCGGCGACGACTTCGACATCCCAGGGTACCTGCAGGCGCACGATCTGAAGACCGGCGAACGGCAGTGGCGCTGGTACGTCGTGCCGCAGAAGAAAGGCGACCCCGGCTCGGAGTCGTGGCCGAGCGAGGAGGCGATGCGGCATGGCGGCGGCATGACATGGACGCCCGTCACCTACGACCCCGAGCTGAATTACGTCTACGTGACGACCGGCAACCCCCAGCCCGTCATGGCCCACAGGAATCGGCCGGGCGACAACCTGTTCACCGCGTCGATCGTGGCGCTCGAGGCTGGCACGGGCCGCATCGTGTGGCACCATCAATCGTCACCGCACGACACCCACGACTGGGACTCCACCCAGACCGCCGTCCTGATAGACGACGAGCACAACGGTCAGAAGCGGAAACTCCTCGCCCAGGCGGCCCGCAACGGTCACTTCTTCCTCCTGGACAGGACCACCGGCAAGGCGCTCGTGTCGGCCGAGTTCGTCGAAACCAACTGGGACAAGGGGTACGACGCGAAGGGGCAGCCGATCCCCGATCCGGCAAAGATGCCGCAACCCGACGGGACGCTCGTGACGCCGAATGTCGGAGGGGCCACCAACTGGCAGTCACCCAGCTTCAGCCCCCTCACCGGGCTGTTCTACGTCAGCGCGGTGCGCGGCTTCGGCATCTACTATCTGTACGACACCAGCGAGAATCCGATGGGCTGGGGAGGTGGGGAGCGGGGCGGCTGGTCGGAGTCGATGGTGATGGCGATCGATTACAAGACCGGCAAGGCGCGATGGACCCACGACTGGGAAGGCAGCCTCCGCGCCGGCATGCTCAGCACCGCCGGCAACGTGCTGTTCACCGGCGGTCCCTCCAACGACATCGTCGCGCTCGACGCATCGAATGGCAAGGCGCTGTGGCACGCCGGCCTCAACGGCACCCTCACGAACGGTCCCATCACCTACGAGCTCGACGGCCGCCAGTACGTCGTCGCGGCGGCGGGCGACACGCTCTGGAGCTTCGTGTTGAATCCCCCACCGGGGAGCTGAAAGCCGATAGCCGACAGCTAACAGCTTTCAGCTCTCAGCGATCAGAAACTCATCCGCACCGCCAGCTGCACCTGCCGCGGCAGCCCGTTCTGGGCGGTGATGGTGCCGAACGCGCTGTTCGTCGGCGTCGTGTTCGGATTCGCCAGGTTCGCGCGGTTCAGCAGGTTGTAGATCTCGGTCCGCAGCTGCAGCCGCAGCCGGCTGCCGAGGTTGAGGTTCTTGAGGAAGGCGAGATCCAGGAGCGCATACCCGGGGCCCCGCACCTCTTCGAACCGGCTCGGCTGCGTGCGCACGTTCGACACCAGCTGCTGACCGGTGACACGGTTGAACGCCGTGACGTCGAACCACTGGTCCTCCGAACGCCCGCCACCCGAGAGAACGGCGTCGTCAATCGTGGCTCCCTCGGCGAACAGGAAGTTGCCGAAACCGAGCGGGGCGCCGCTCTGCGCCCTGAACAGGAACGAGACCTGCCACCCGCCGAGGATGCCGTCCGACCACCCCGTTCCAGCCGCTGCCCCAGTGCCGGGTCCGCCCGAACGGCAGTTCGACGATGCCGCTCGTGACCAGGACGTGGGTGCGATCGAAGGGCCCGATCACGCGTTCGAGCTGGTCGTCGAAGGGGTTGAGGAAACCGCTCTCGGTCATCGTCTTCGACCAGGTGTAGGCCATCTGCACGGTGAAGCCGTTGGCCATGCGCCGCTCGACCCGCCCCTGGAAGGCCGAGTAGTCGGAGCTGCCGATGGTTTCCAGCGCGGTGATATTCATCCCCTGAGCATTGCTCGTGAACTGCGGGTACGGACGCAGCAGCTGCGAGCGCGCCACGTGTGGCGCCGTTGATGTTGCTCCCGGGCAGCAATCC
This sequence comes from uncultured Acidobacteriota bacterium, assembly GCA_963787175.1. Classification (GTDB taxonomy): domain Bacteria; phylum Acidobacteriota; class Vicinamibacteria; order Vicinamibacterales; family 2-12-FULL-66-21; genus CAVSUB01. The sequence continues at coordinate 124,984 of CAWBCA010000020.1, read as the reverse complement.
CGCAAACGGGTTCGCGACCTGCTGGCTCAGGAAGTTGTTGGTCGCATCGTCGCGGACCGGTGAGGTCGAGAAGTACTGGCCCGGCGTCGAGTTCAGTTCCCTCGAGACCGGGAACGTTCTCCGAGAAGGAACCGACGTAGGTGCCTTCGACGAGGAACAGCCCGGGCAGCTCGCGCTGGATCCCGAGCGACCAGCGGTGGGTCCGGGGCGTGCGCACCTCCCCGACGTACGGGAACGCGACGTTGAGGCCCGACGTTGGTCATCAGGCCGAGCCCGCTGCCGACCGGCTCGAGCAGCCCGTTCGGGAACGGATTCTCGAGCGTCGCCACGAACGTCTGGCCGTTGTCGAGCGAGGGGGTCAGCGCGGTCGTGCGCGAATAGCCGGTCTGGTTGGCGTTGATGCGGTTGGGGCCGAGCACGTCGTAGAACAGCCCGTAGCCGCCGCGCACGGCAGTCTTGACCTGCGGCTGCCAGGAGAACCCGGCGCGCGGCATGAAGTTGTTGGGATCGCGCTTCCACGCGGCCTGCGGCCCGCCGGTGTCCGGGTAGAGCAGGCCGCCGCGCACCTGGAAGTCGGCAACCGGCACTTCCGGGATGGGATTGCGCGCGTAGTTGGCGCGGACGGCAGGCGGCGATCGGCAGCGGCGTGGTGAAGTCGAAGCCGCTGATCATCCGGTCCTCCTTCTCGGTGAGCGGGTCTTCGTATTCCCAGCGCAGTCCGAGGTTGACCGTCAGGTTGTTGCGCACGCGCCAGTCGTTGTGCGCGTAGAGGGCGATCACGCCGCTCTGCTCCTTGTATTCGGCGGCCCGGCTCATCGATCCGCCGGTCGGCAGGCCCAGCAGGAACGACGCGAAGTCCTGCCCTCGCGGGGCAGCCGCGGAGTTGTCGATCGGACCGCGCGTCCAGGTATTGCTGAACGAGATGGTCGGCGAGACGGCAGTCGGAAAACGGCTCGAGTGCTCGACGTAACGGCGGTACTCCGTCCCGAACTTCATGTTGTGGTTGCCGGCCTGAGCCAGAGCAGGCTGCCGATGGCGTTGTAGACGTCGGTCGTGAAGAACCCGTCGCCCGACTCCCAGGGGCTGAACGACTGGTAGCCGTCAAACGCGACATTCGGAAAGGTCGCGGCGTCGGCGGGCACCAGCGAGGTGAGCGCGTTGGCAAAGCCGAGCGACGACAGGTCGAAGCCCTGGCTGCGCCGACGCTCCGGAAACAGCTGCCGCGTGAATCCGCCGCGCACGTTTACCAGCAGGTTGCTCTTGAGCGTGTAGGCGTCGTCCAGCGCGAAGACGCGGTTCTTCCGGTTCAGGAAGATGCCCGTCGAGAGGTTGTCGAAGCGGTCGCTCTTCTCCTCTTCCCAGAAGTCCCAGCTGAAACGGCCGTAGATGCGGTGGCGGTCGGACAAGTTGTGGTCCACGCGCGTCGTCGCCGTGTAGTAGGTCTCGAAGGCGACCGCCGTCGGGTTGTTGTAGTTATTGGCGCCGTCGGCCGTGCCGGCCAGATTCGGCAGCGGGTAGTAGCCGAGGATGTTCCGTGCGACAGGGCTGATCCGGTTGGCCGGAATGATGTTGCCGGGGAACTGATCGCGGATGAACCGCCCTGCCAGCGTCGGGTGCGGCCGGGTCGTCGCGGGATCGTAGATCTGGTACGCGGAACCGAGCGCAAGCAGCTCCGAGAAGTCGCCGTTGCGCATCTTCTCGCTCGGAACCGTCAGAGTTGCAGGCGACGGTACCTGGAAGGGGTTCGCTTCAACGTTGGCGAAGTAGAACGTCCGGCTGCGCGCGATGGGACCACCGACCGCCGCGCCGAATCTGTTGTCTTTATAGTCCCGCTTGGCCCGTCCGGCCTTGGCGTCGAAGTAGTTCTTCGAGTCCAGCGCGCGCCGCGGTACCACTCGTAGACCTGACCGCGAAGGTTGTTGGTGCCGCTCTTGGTCACGAGGTTGACCGAGGCGCCCATGGCGTTGCCGACAGCCGCGTCGTAGGTCGAGGTCTGGATCTTGAACTCCTCGACTGCAGCGGACGGCGGACTGTAGGCCACGCGGTCGGCCGCGACGTTCGCGACGCCGTCGATGGTGAAATCGTTGCGTTTTTCGCCGGCGCCATCGCTGCCCCACTGCGACAGCCCGTTGTTGAACGCCGCCTTGCGGGACCTGGAGATCGGTCGTGTTCTGCACCCCGGGCGCCAGGATCACCAGCTCGACTGCCGTGCCCTCGCGGATCGGCAGCTCCGAGATCCTCCTGGCGTCCACCACCTGTCCCAGCCCGGCGCTCGTCGTGTCCACGACGGCGGCGCTCGCGCTCACCGTCACCGTGTCCCGCACGCCGCCCGCCTGGAGGGAGGCGTCGACCGTGAGGATGTCAGCCACGTGCAGCTCGACCTGCTGGCTCACGAACTTGCTGAAGCCTTCGAGCGTGACGGTAATCAGGTAGGTGCCGGGATTGAGGAAGGGCACCCGGTAGTTCCCTTCTTCGTTCGCCGTGGTGGAGGCCGTCACCCCGGTGGCCACGTTGGCGACCTCGACGGTGGCGCCCGGTACGACTCCCCCGCTCTGATCGGTCACACGCCCCTGGAGCGTGCCGCGCGATTCCTGCGCCCCTGCTGTCGGGACGGCGCCCAGAACCAGCCATCCTGTCCATAACGCGACGATCAAGCTCGCATGTTTCCTCCTCAAGCAACCAACCCTGCCGACCTGGAGCGCGCGGGCCTGCCGCGGCGCAAGGCATCTCTACATGACCAGTGGATCGTGTCCTGTCAAGTCTCGGGAAGCCTGATGGCCGCGAAGCCTACAGCGCGTCGGGCAAACCCTGGAGGATCACTGTCCGCCGCTCGAGAAAGGGTCTCCGGCGGGTATCCAGTCGATCGGGACATCCGGAACGAAGGTGCGCAGCCACTCGGCCACCTCCTGCATGCCGAAATCTTCCGACAACATGTGCCCCAGGAGGATCATGCCCTTCTGCTGGCCGGTTGCCGCGGCGTCGAGGGCGTACTCCGCGTTGCCGCCCGCTTCAGACGCCTCTCCCCCGACCGACACGTCGAAGGCGGCGGCGAGCGGCGGCACGCCGTAGCCGGGACCGAGGGCGATCCGTGAGACGCGCATCTCCGGATCACCGACGACACGAATCGCGCTTCCCTTCAGCCTTCGTGCGACGTCGGTGGCCAGCGCGCGGAGCGTGGTCGTAGGCACGACATAGATCCGCGGCTCGGTCGCCGACGCATACCCGGACCAGCCGAGCATGCGGGCGGATCCCGCCACCAGCGGGTCGGGCCGGAGCGCGTGGGCGTGATCGTGGAATCGCCAGACGACGACCCGGTTCTCCTTGATGAAGCGCTGCTTCGTCTGGTAGATCGGATCGGCTTCGAGCGGGGCGGTCTGATCGGCGTGACTGTAGAAGGTCGGCTCGTGCGTCACCACGAAGTTTCGTTTCTGCGCCACCGCGCGGCGCAGCACATCGAACGTCGCCATCCCGGTGGTCGCGATGCCCGTGACGTCCGTTTCCGGAAGGCCGGCCTTGAACGTGTCGACCGTCTGCGTGCGCCACTCGATGTTCTGCTCCGCCAGCTTTTTCTGGATGCGGGCCACGGCCTCCCGGGCGGTCATGCGGCAGGGCTCCAGTACGGGTTGCCGACCGCGATGCTTTCGACGGGAACTTCCGGCGTGAACGACCGGATCCATGCTGCGCAGGCGCGTGCCCCAGGCTCTTCGGAGACGATGCGTCCGAGCGCGATCAACCCCTTTTCCTGGCCCGCGGTCCGGGTATCCAGCACGTACGGGACGACTTCCCACTCGCGCGGCTCGCCGGCGAGAATCACGTCGGCCCGCGGCAGCCCTGCCATCGTGCTTGCCATGTCCGTCGTTCCGGGACTCAGCAGCACCGTACGCACAGGCATGTTGCCGCGTCCCACGCTCCGGACGGCCCCGTGGACCCCCAGCCGGCTCTTGACATGCGACAGCAGGGCGGCGAAGGTTGTCTCGGGAACGCGAAAAATTTCCTCCGCTCCCGGCAGGCGGCGACCCTGCCACGACAACAGGCCGGCGAGGGCGGTGGCCGCCTCGCTCGGGCGCCGGTCGTTCCAGTGATCCACGAAGCGCCAGATCACCAGCCGCTGCTGATCGATGAAGCCCTTCTTCGCGACGTAGATCGGGTCCTGCGCCCGGGTACCGGGATCGTCGCCGGGTGAGTAGAAGGTGGGCTCGTGCGCGATGATCAGGTTGTGCCCCGCCTCGACAGCGCGCCTCAGAACCGGGAGCGTTGCCATCGCGGTGGTCGCCACTCCGGTGAGGACGGTCGCGGGATCGCCCGCCTTGAAGCCGTCCGCTGACTTCTCGCGCCACGGCACCCCGACCCGCTCTCGTATCCGGTCGACCAGCTGTCGTGCCGTCAGGTGCGCCTGTTGCCACGGACCCGCCGGCACGCCTGCCGGGACCAGCGTCGCGGCAGCCAGTCGAACGAATGTTCGCCTCGAGAGATCGACCGGCTTCATCGTGGTGTCCTCGACATGTCTCGCACGCTCCGAGCTGTGCAGATTCGTACTCAAAGGGCCGTTTCGCCCTCGTGGGGGACGGGCGCTGGAGGTCGAGGCCGATCAGCCGTCAGGTTCACCAGCCCTGCGACCCAGCGGCCGCTTCAGGATGGATTCGGGCGTGCTCGACGTTGCGGCCGGCTGCCTCCGCACGGAGGACTCGCCGACCCGGGGCATGAGCCTCCAGCAGAGGATCCCCGCAACGTTCAGCAGGGCCGCGGCATGGAAGTAGCTGGCGGGGCTCCCGGTCAGCCCGCGAAGCAGCGGAAACGCGTTGGTGCTCGCGAACCCCCCGAAGTTGCCGGACATGTTCATCGCGGCGGAGATCGCGCCGGAGTTCTTTCCTCCGACGTCGAGGCAGAAGGTCCAGCTCGGGCTGATCGTCATCTCGACACCGAACGTCGCGACCGCGAACCCCGCGATTGCGCTCGCGGGAGTGCCGGCCATCGGGACCCACAGGATCCCGGCAGCGGCCAGCACGAAGCCCAGCATCCCGGGAATCCGCCGCGACCACGCCCGCCGCGACGACTTGTAGAGCGCGTCCACCGTGAACCCGGCGACCCAGTTCGAGGCCGCACCGCAGAGGAGCGGAACCATGGCGTAGCCGGACGCCTCGCCTGCGCTGAGACCGTATCGCTCGATCAGGTAGGGGTGCATCCAGGAGATGCAGATGTAGAACGTGAAGTTGCCCGCGAAGTACTGGAACATCGCGAGCTGCACGCCCCGCGAGCGGAGCAGGCTGCCGACGCTCTGCTGGGGCTCCGCGCTCGTGGTCTCGTGAACGATCCGGTCGCCGGGGAAGTCGCGGAACCAGAGCAGCCAGCAGGTGCCCCAGATCAGCCCGGGAATCCCGAGGATGTAGAAGGCGATGCGCCAGTCGTGCTCCTCGAGCAGCCATGTGTAGATCGGAAACGCGAACGCAGCGCCGAGCAGCCCTCCGGAGAACAGCACCCCGTTGGCAATCCCGCGCTGGCTTGCCGGCAGCCAGTTGTAGATGACGCGCGCGGCGCCCGGATAGGCGCCCGCCTCGGCAATCCCGAACAGGAAGCGCACGGCAAGGAGCGGCCCGAACCGCGTCATCGCGCCGGTGACAGAGGTCAGCAGGCTCCAGAGCACGACAGCGAGGGCGAGCGCGCGGCGGGGGCCGATCCGATCCGCGATCCAGCCGGCGGGCATCTGGGCGGCTGCGTAGCCGAGCGCGAACGCGCTGAAGACGGCCCCCACCTGCGCATCGGTGAGCGACAGGTCCGCCGCCATCGGCTGCTTGGCCGTGGAGATGGCCGCGCGATCGATGTACGTGATCAACGACAGCACGAACAGCGCGGCCACCACCAGGTACTTCCCGCTGGTGCCGGAGGAATGATTCGCCGGGCTCACTGGCCTGTCTGCCGCGATGTTCCGGCGCCCTGTGAGATCGCGAAGCGCACGATGTCCTCGCTCGCGCTGAGAATGTGCAGCTCCATCAGCTCCTGCGCCGCCTTTCGCTTCGCGCCGCGCGATCAGCTCGATCAGCTCGCGGTGCTCCTCGATCGCGCGCGAGGGGCGGCCCGCCAGCCGGATCGTCTTGGCCATCAGCACCTGGCTCTGGAGGTCGACCTGCCCCATCAGCGTAGACAGGTAGGCGTTCCGGGCCGCCTCGACGATCGCGGCGTGCAGGTCGCGGTTGTAGATTCGGTAGGCGTCCATGTCGCCGTCCCGCAGCGCCGCCTCGCCGACCGACTGGTGCTCACGCAACCAGTCGAGCTGTTCCTCGGTGATTCGCCCGCACGCCAGGCGCACGCCGAAGCACTCGAGGGCGGCGCGCATCTCGTAGAGCTCCCGCACCTCCTGCTCGGTGAACTCGCGGACGAACCAGCCCTTGATAGGGCAGCTTGACGATGAGGCCGTCGGTCTCGAGCCGGTGCAGCGCCTCGCGCACCGGCGTCGTGCTGATGTCGAGCTGCTCCGCGATCGTGTCGGGACGAAGCTGCACTCCCGGATCGATCCCGCCTCCGACGATGCCGCTCCACAGCGCGCGATAGGCGCGCGCGCCCGAGCTGCAGGCTCAGACCAGCGGCTCGAGCGCCAGATCCTTCGGCTTGCCCGACGGGCTTACCACTTGACGTAGATGGCTTTGACATTGGTGAAGAACTCTCGGGCGCGTGGACCCGATCGAATAGGCCCCCTGGCCCGACTCCTTGACGCCGCCGAACGGCACGTGCGCCTGGCTCGCCGTGCCGTGATTGATGTGGATCATGCCGGCCTCGCACCCGGCGGCTGAACTCGTCGGCATAGGAGGCGCGCGACGTGAACAGCGACGCGGCGAGGCCGTAGCGCGTGTCGTTGGCGACCGTCGATCGCCTCGTCGAAATCGCGGCCACGCGGAGGATCGGCAGCACCGGCCCGAAGATCTCTTCGCGGCGCCAGCGGCGAATCGGCGCGGCACCCGGTCGAACGACGGTCGGCGCATAGAAGTAGCCGTCCTCCTCCGCGTTGTTCGTCAGCGCCGTGCCTCCGGTGAGCAGCTGGCACCCGGAATCCCGCCCCTGCCGCACGTACCGCTCGACGCGTCTCGAACTGCGCCTCGGCTCACCAGCGGCCCCATCGTCGTGCCCGGCTCCAGCCCGTTGCCGACCTTGATGGCCCGACTTGCGACAGGATCCGCTCGACCAGGGCATCCGCCTGCGTGTCCGCGACGATGACCCGGCTGATCGCCGTGCAGCGCTGACCGCTGCACAGGAACGCGGCCGCGACGATCTCGCGCGCCGCCGCGTCGAGGTCGTCACAATCGACGACCACTGCCGGGTTCTTGCCGCCCAGCTCGAGCTGCACGCGCGCCAGCCGGCGGGCGGCCGCTTCGTAGACACGTCGTGCCGACCTTGGTCGATCCCGTGAAGCTGATGCCGCGCACGCGCGCGTCGTGGATCAGCGCCTCGCCGACCACCGCGCCCGAGCCCGTCACCAGGTTGACCACGCCAGGCGGCAGCCCGGCGCGCTCGAGCAGCTCCATCAGGTAGACGGCCGACCACGGCGTCAGCGACGGCCGGCTTGAAGACGACGGTATTGCCCCAGGCGAGCGCCGGGCGCGATCTTCCGGACCGGCGTGACGACCGGGAAATTCCACGGACAGATCGCCGCGATCGACGCCGAGCGGCTCCGCGACCGTGAACAGGACGATCCCGGCTGCTCGCTCGGAAACGTCTAGCCCGGCCGGGCGGCTGGCTTCGCCCGCCATGAACCGCGCTTCGGCCGCGGCGCGGCCGACTTCCCCCATCGCTTCCGCGAGCGCCTTCCCCTGTTCGAGCGTGACGATCCGCGCCAGCTCGGTCCTGGCCGCCTCCAGCAGCTCGGCGAACCGGAAAAGCGATGGCGCCCCGCTGAGGGCCGGGTGTCGCCGCCCACGCCGGCCGCGGCGCCCGGCCGCGGCATCCACCGCGGCGTCGCGTCCGCGCTTCGTCGAATCGGCGAACTCGCCCAGGCACTCGCGCGGGTCGGGCCGGGTTGCGAATGGCGTAGCAGGTGCCGCCGGACGCCGGCACGCGCCGCGCCGCCGATGACGTTCATGTGCTGCTGCATGTTCTGCGTCGATGGTTCGCCACGGACACCGGCGCACGATGCCCGATAAGACGGGCGTCACCCGGTTTTGCCTTCTGCCATTGTCGATTGCATCAGGCCGGCCTTTGCAGCCGCCGCTGGTGTCGCTAGAGCGCCCGGCGCAGGATCTCCGCGAGCTGCTCCCTGGCTCGTGCGCGCGCGGGTTGACCGCCACGTTGCCGCTCTTCATCGCTTCGTCCACCACCTCGGCGACGTGGCGCTCCGCGCAGGCCGAACCCCGAGAGCCCTGTCGGAATCCCGATCGTGTCCGCGAGGCGCCGGACCGCCCGCGCCGCGCACGCGGCCCCGCTCGAGCGTGGCGCAGCCGTCGACCGGCTCGCCCAGCGCGCGGCGCGACCGCGACGAAACGCTCCGGCGCCGCGGTGCAGTTGAACTCCATCACCACGGGCAGGGTCACCGCTATGGCAACGCTGTGCGGAATCTTGAGATCCCAGCTGCCGAGCGGCATCGCCAGCGCGTGCGCCAGCCCGAGCCGGGTCGGGTTCATCGCCATGCCGGCCATGGTGCTGGCCAGCATCATCGCGTAGCGCGAGCTGCGGTCGCGGCCGTTCAGGGCCGCGCTCCGCAGGTGCGCCCCGATCAGCGTGATCGCCTCGAGCGCGAGCGCCGCCGAGATCGGCTGGCACGCGTTGTTCGTGTAGCACTCGATCGCGTGCGCCAGCGCGTCCAGCCCGGTCGACGGCGGTCAGCGGCGGCCGGCAAGGCTCAGCGTCAGCTCCGGGTCGCACACGGCCACCGCCGGATACAGCAGCACCCCGCCGATTGCCACCTTCAGCTTCCGCTCGTCGTCGGTGAACACCGACCACAAGCTGACTTCGCTGCCGGTGCCCGGCGGTCGTCGGGACGGCAATCGTCGGAAGCGGCCGGTTCCTTCACCTTGTGCAGGCCGACATAGTCGAGCGGCGAGCCTGGATTCGTGGCCAGCGCCGCCACCGCCTTTGCCGTGTCCAGCGCGCTCCCGCCGCCGACTCCGACCACGACATCGGCGCCGCTGGCCCTCAGCGCTCGACCGCTTCGCCGATGAGCGTCCGACCCTGAGTCAGCGGTGACCTTGTCGTAGACGCGAACGCAATCGCCTGCTCGATTCGAGCGCTGGCGGTGACCCGATCGACGAGCCCGGCAGCCGCGAACCCCCGGGTCGGTCACCACGAACACGCTGGCGGCCGCCAAGGGCACGCACGTGGTCCGGCAGCGAGCGCGGCTGCCGAATCCGAAGTGCACGTCGGTCGGGATCGGCAGGAAATTGAACGTCTGGCCGGCGTCGAGGGTCATGCTGGGGCGGACTCCGGATCGGGTGACAACGCCAGCGGCGCCGGAAACGCGACGCCCAGCTCCCCGGCCAAGCGCCGCCAGCTGCGCAGCAATCGCCGTCAGCGAGGGGATGCCGTGCGTCCCGTTGCGCGCCTCGTTCGCGAGCTCGATCTCGCCGGGCACGAGGACACGCTCAGCCCGCCGGGCGCCGGCGGCGACGCCTTGAGCATCCGCAGGATGGCGTCCATCCGCCCCCTGAACTCCGCCTCCGGCACGAACAGGTCGGTCCGCACGGCCGCGAACACGTGCCCGACGTTCTGAACAGCCGCCAGGTTCTCGAGCGTGTTCAGGTGCGACGCGAACGCGGCGCCGGTCAACACGCCGCAGAGCATGTCGATGATGAACGGAGATCGCCGATCCCTTCGGGCCGCCGAACGGCAGGACCGCGCCGGCCAGCGCCTGCTCGGCATCGGTCGTCGGATAGCCGTCGGGATCGATCGCCCAGCCTTCCGGGATCGGCTTGCTCGCTGTGGGCCGCGACGATGATCTTGCCGCGGGCGACGACGCTCGTCGACGCGTCGAAGATCAGCGGCTGGCCTCCTCACCGGCGGGCACGCCGATCGCGACGGGGTTGGTGCCCGAGGAAACGGGCTCTTGCCGCCGAACGGCGCCATGTGCGGCGGCGCGTTCGAGATCGCGAGCCCGATGCAGCCCCGCTCGACTGCCTTCTCGACGTAGTAGGCCGCGGGCCCGAAGTGATTGCTGTTCCGGACGCCGACGAACCCCGTTCCGTGTTCCGCGCGCGAGATCGCAGGGCTGCGTCCATCGCCCGGGTCGCCGACCACGGGGCCGAGCCCGTTGTCGCCATCGACAAGCGCGCACGCAGTGCCCGTCGTCGTAACCCGGATCACCGGCCGCGCATTCACGACGCCAGCCTGCAGCCTGCGGCAGTACACCGGGAGGCCGCACCAGGCCGTGCGAGTCCACCCCGCGCAGCTCGGCCTTGATCAGGCAGCCGGAGACTTCGCGCTGCGTCCGCGGGAGGCACGTCGAGGCGCTCCATCGCGTGACAGGCGTACGCGTACAGGTCGTCGTGCCGGTAGCGTCGCGCTGTTCACCACGCCTCCCATGGTTGATCGCGCTGCTCAGCGACCTCGCGGGTCGACCAGCCCCAGCAGCTCGATAGTCGTCCGCCCTTCGCGGAGCTGGCTGATGATTTCGGACTCACGCTTGCGCCGGCCGACGGCTGTTTCGTACACCGCGTCGAGCTGCTCCTGCTCGACGACGACGAGGCCGTCCGCCTCGCCGAAGATCAGGTCTCCGGACGCACCATCGCGCCGCCGAGCTGGATCAGGGATGTCGAGCCTGCCGGGCCGCTCTTTCGTGCACGATCCGATGGCCAGGCCGCGGCTGAACACCGGAAACCCGGTGTCGCGGATCGCATCGATGTCGCGCACGGCCCCGTCGATCACCAGGCCCGCCAGCCGCGCGCCTGCGCCGCCGCGGTCAGGATCTCTCCCCACGCCCCGGCAGTCAGGCAGCCCCCGACGTTGGCGACGATGACCACGCCAGGCGGCGCGTTCGCCACGGCGATGTGGAGCATCAGGTTGTCGCCGGGAGGGCACTCCACCGTCGCGGCCAGGCCGCAGACCGCGTGCGCCCGGGCCACGCGGGCCGGATGGAGGGGTCGACCATGCCCTTCTGGCCCGCCGCCTCGTACAGCGTGGCGGCATCGAACGCGGCGAACCGGCGGACGCTGTCGCCCCCGTCCGCCGGTTGTGCTCTGAAAGCGGGATTGGCCATGTCGCAGCTCTCCGGGCTCCTTTCTGTCGGACTCGATCGTTGCGGGGAATCTTACGATGAGGGACCTCCGCGCGACGCCTCGCCGGGATCGTCCAGCCGCACACCCGCCATTGCCGTCAGGTGCTGCGCGGCGGCCGAAAAGTCCGCGTCGCCGCGCCCGGCAGCGCTCGCTGCCGCAAACAACTGCGCGACGAGCGAGGTGATCAGCACGGGGACGCCGGACGACATGGCCGACTCGAGCGCGAGATTCACGTCCTTCTTCATCAGGTCCAGGCGGAACCCCGGCTCGAAGCGACCCTCCAGCAGGAAACCGGGCAGCCGCAGATCCATCATGCGCGAGTAACCGGAGGAGGTCTTCACGACGTCGTAGAGCGTGCCGGGGCTGGCCCCGCAGCGCACGCCGAGAGCGAACGCTTCACCCATGATCAGCAGATGGGCGGCCGCCATCATCTGGTTCACCATCTTGACGACCTTCCCCTGGCCGACACCGCCGACGTGCACGATCTGCTTCCCCATGGCTTCCAGCAGGGGGCGGCAGCGATCGAGCAGCGCGGCGTCGCCGCCGACCATGATTGTCAACGTGCCCGCGACGGCCGCCGGCGTGCCGCCGCTCACCGGGGCGTCCAGCACTGTCCCACCCGCGCCGGCGAGTGCCTCCTCGACCTCCCTCATCGCGAGCGCCGTTCCCGTGGTCATGTCGATCAGGACCTTACCGGGCGAGAAGCCGGACAGCAGCCCCGCTTCGCCGAGCGCCACCTCCTTCAGCTCACGATCGGCGGGCAGGATCGTAATCACCACTTCGGCAGCGCGCGCCACGTCTCCCGGCGTTGCCAGGACGCGTGCGCCCATCGCCGCGAGCTCGTCTCCAGGCCCGCGACGGGGCCTGGCCACCGTGAAGGTCTCGTGCCCCGCGGTCGACCACCCGCCTGGCCATCGGCAGCCCCATGGCGCCCAGGCCGATGAAACCGACTTTCATGCCCTCAGTCCTGGCCGCCGGGCTTCTTCGCCCAGGGATTGTTGCCCGTCTCCTTGATGTAGCGCTCGCGGGTGACGTTGTCGAGGAACGGCAGCGACGCCTTCGCCACCTCCTCGGCCCGCTCGCGCGGCACGACAACGACGCCGTCGCCGTCGGCGACGACGACGTCACCGGGGCGGACCAGGACGCCGCCGATGGTCACCGGCCGGTTCACCGACTCCAGCTCGTTCCGGCCGGGGCGAATGCCGCGCGCCAGCCGGCGGAACCAGGTCGGCACCTTGTGGAAGATGATCTCGTCGGTGTCTGCCAGCCCGCCGCTGGTGACGAGGCCGACCATGCCGAGCTTCTTCCACGCCAGGATGTTCGACGACCCGATGCTCCGCGACTCCCCATCCTCCATCGCGTCGATGACCAGCATGCTGCCGGGCGAGAGCACCTTCATGAACGCCTCGGAGGTGATCGTGCTGTACCACTGGCTGATGACCTTCTGCTCCATCTTCGGCTCGCGGCGGTTGGTCGGCACGTAGCGCGCGGTGACCGCGATGCCGACGGTGCGGTGCGTGAACTTCTCGGTGTCCTTCCAGAGCGCATGGATTTCGGGATTGACGAGGCCGATGTCCTGCAGGCCGACCACGTCCATGCCGTCCGAGACGTCCGCGACCCGGAGCCACTTGTACATCTCGAGGGTGCGCTTGTTGTCCTCCGGCGCGTACTCCTTGTACGGAATGAACAGCTGGACCTTGTCTGGAATCGCCTTCTCGGCGGGCTGCTGCGCCAGCGCGAGCGTCGATGATGCGGCGACCATGAGCGAGAGCGCTGCCGCAGACGTCAGCGGTGTTCCGGGCCGTGAAAGCATGTGCATTGACCTCCCTGATTGTGCCTGGATGATGAGCGCGGCGCGTTCACCAGATCAGCTTGGCCGCAAGCTGAATCACGCGGCCCGCCCCGGCGCCGGTGATGCGGCCGAACGTGCTCGATGACAGGGTCGTGTTCGGGTTGCCGAAATTGGTGTGGTTGAAGGCGTTGAAGAACTCGCCGCGCACCTGGAGCCGCATGCCGGCTCCCAGGTTGACGTAGCGCAGTATGGCGAGGTCCGTGTTGACGTCGCCCGGCCCGTAGATGAGCCCTCGGGCCGCGTTGCCGTAGATGCCGCGCGGCACCTCGCTGAGCGGAACGAAGGCCGCGGTGTTGAAGTACCGGGCCACCATGTCTCCCGTGCCGGAGTGATCCCGGCGGACGTCGTCCGCCGTGGCGCCCGGGATCAGCAGGGCATATTGACCGTTCGGCTGAAGGATCCCGTTCTGCGCGACGTCGGTGCCCATCGTGAAGACCAGCGGGCTCCCGGACTGGAACCGGTGAAAGCCGGTGACCGTCCAGCCGTTCAGCAGCGCGCCGAACACCGGGTTCGCCAGGGTGAGCTGCGGGCTCCAGACCCAGGATGCGGCGCCCACGTGCCGGCGGTCGAGAATCGACGGCCCCCACAACGAGTCGAGATCGAACGGGTTCGGGATGTTGCTGATCAGCCCGGTGGTGTTCTCCGGCTGGTTGGTGTAGTTCCGGGACAAGGCATACAGAACCGGAGAAGGAGAAGCTCCGCGCGAAGCGCCGCTCGACCCGCAGCTGCAGGCTGTGATACGTGCTGCGGAAGAAGTTGCCGAGGACCCTCGACTGCGCGCTGATGACGCCCGGGCTGAACGGCACCCGCTGCTCGACGTTCTGCAGCGACGGCGCCTGTCCGGTGATCGGCGAGTTGATGAACGGCGCCGCGTTGAAGTAGTTGTGGCCGGGAAGATCGCTGCCGATCTTCCCGACGTAGGCCCCCTCCACGCTGAGATTCCTCATCACCTGCCGCTGCAGGGACAGGCTGAAATGCTGCGTGTAGCTGGTCTTGAGGCCCTGGTCCGTGTACACGGTCCGGATCGGCAGCGGATAGAGCGTGCAGCGCAGCCCGGGGAACTCGGAGATTTCCGAACAGCCGAACCTTCCCGGAGACTCCGGTGGCGGTTCCGTCTGCCCGAGCGAGCCGAAGGGATCCTCGATGCGTCCCTGCCGCAGCTGGGTGGTGCCGCGCCAGGGCCCTTCGGCAGCGTGCGTGGTCTCGCCGTTGATCTGCTGATAGAAGATCCCGTACCCGCCGCGCACAACTGTGGTCGCGTCGCCGCTGACATCCCAGGCCACCCCGAGGCGCGGCGCGAAGTTGTTGAGGTCGCTTTTGGTGAGCCGCGAGGGCAACCCTGGATCCCCGGGAAAGAGGATGCCCTCCGGCGCGTCCGTCACCACCGTGGACTGGACGCCCGGCACCCAGGTGGTGTGCCGCCCCCCTTTCTGGTCGAACGGTATGAACGGCTCGTAGCGCAGGCCGTAGTCGATCGTCAGCCTCGGATGGACCTTGTACGAGTCTGCGATGAAGGCCTGGTGCTTCACCGTGGACGGGCTGTGATCGGCGATGCCGAATTCGATGGTGGAGTTGTCGAACGCCCCGATCATGAAGTCGGCGATGGCGTTGCCCGTCCGTATGCCGGTGAACTAGGCCGAGCGGGTCAGCGCCAGGTTGAACTCGAAGATCGGCCTGATGAACTCGTAGCCCCACTTCAGCGTGTGGTTGCCGAGGTTGTAGGTCATCGTGTCCTTGAACTGCCAGCTCTCGTAGTCCTGCGCGTTGACGCCCGGATAATCCAGGTTCAAAGAGCCGGACACCGCGTAGCTCATGCCCCGGCCGTCGTTGCCGACGTCCACGTTGACGCCTTGATCCCGCGGCGCGATCTGCGTGAGCGCCCCGCCGCCCGATCGCGACGTGAGGTACGAGAAAGTGGCCTCGTTCACGAAGCGCGTGTTGAAGATGTGCGTGTCGCTGATGCCGAACTGGTTCACGTCGCTGAAGAGCCCCTGTTCCACGTAGTTCAGGTTGGCCGGCCAGGAGGAGCTGTCGCTGCGGTCGGCGAAGAAGTGCGCGTTCAGCTGATTGCGCGGCGAGAAATGGTAATCGCCGCGTCCCATGTAGACCGAATGATCGCGCGGCGCCGGAGAGAGCGTCGTCACCGTGTCGCCCGCCGCCGCAGGGACGTATTGCTCCAGCAGGCCGGTGGCGACCGGGCTGATGCAGCCCGCGCGGATGATGTTCCCCGCGACGCACGGGGCACCCGAGCTGTCGGTGAACGGGGCGTTCGTGAGGGGGTTCACGGGGTTCCTGAGCGTCGTGCTGAGCGCGGTGAAGTTGCCGGAGCGCTGCGCGGCGGTCGGAACGATGGTCTGACTCGATCCTGCCTCGGCCCGATCCCACAGCCGCTGATAGGAGCCGAACCAGAACAGCTTGTTGCGGATGACAGCGCCGCCGCCGCTCGCGCCGGCCTGATTCTGCTTCTGCTCCGGCTTTCGCGTCTGGAAGAAGCTCTTCGCGTTCAGCGCGGAGTTACGGTGGAACTCCCACGCGGTGCCGTGGAACGCGTTGGTCCCGGCCTTCGACACGATGCTCACCTGGCCGCCGGCGGTGTGGCCGTACTCGGCCGAGAAGTTGTGGGTCTGGATGCGAATCTCCTGGATCGCGTCGGGCGGCGGCGGATTGAAGCCGGTCGTCTGGTTGAAGTGCGTGAACACCGAGCCGTTCAGCGTGAACAGGTTGTGGTTGGTGTTGCCGCCGTTCACGGACATGATCGGCCCCTGCCGGCCGTCGGAGGTGTCCTGGTTCGCGCGGATCGAGGTGACGCCGGCGTAGGTGCCGGCGAGCGCCACGACGTTCCGGCCGTTCATCGGGAGATCCTGCACGCGCTGGTCGTCGATCAGGTTCGACTGCGTGGCGGTGCGCGTCTCCAGCATCGTCGGGCGGGCGGCGACGTCCACCTGCTCGGCGAGCCCTCCGACCCGGAGGGAGAAGTCGATGCGCACGTTGGCGCCCGCCGTCAGCTCGACGTTCCTCTGGACCTGCGTCTCGAAGCCGCTCGACTCCACGCGAATCTGGTAGATGCCCCGGGGCATTGCCTGCAGGTCGAAGAAGCCCATGCCATTGGTCTGGGCGGAGCGGGATAGCTGTTGCCCGGCGCCCTCGACGGTCACTGTGGCCCCGGCAACGGCGCCACCACCCTGATCCTGGACGTAGCCGCTGATCGTGCCGGTGACCTGCGCCCGGGCGACGACGGGACAGAGCAGGCAGGCGAGTGCGAGGGCCCAGCCGATCGATCGAAGCTTCCACGCGGGAGTCCGCACGTTGCTGTCGTACCGCATCGGGCTAACTTCCTTTCTTTCGCTGACGTTCGTGCCGTCGCAGGATGCTGACACGCGTCCTGCATTGCAGATGGCCCAGCGCAAAAGAGGAACTGGCGTGTTCTGCCATCTGCCATTTCGACCTCGGATCGGGCCGGCCCTTTCAGCGGCCTCGGGGGTTCCGCGCATGGGCGCTGAAATCAGATCTAAAACCTGAAATCAAATATATCCAGATCGAATGGCGGGGATTTTGTAGACCATACGGCCGCGGTTGTCAAGTCCTGGGGCTCAATTTTCAGGCACTGAACGGGGTGCCCGAGCGCCTGGGAGGCCGTTAGCGCCGGCATCTCATGTCGGCGTCACCTGGGAGGATCCGGCCGTGGCCGTCCGCGAGGGGCCGTCAGCCGCCGGCGCCGGACTCGACTGGCAGCTGCGCCGCTTCCCAGGCGGCGATGCCGCCGGCAATCTCGCTGACCTGTCGTGAAGCCATGGCGCTGCAGGAGGCTGGCGGCAATCGACGAGCGATAGCCGCCGGCGCAGTAGACGAGGAGCGGGCGATCGGCCGGCAGCTCCGACAGGCGCTCGCCAAGATGATTGAGCGGCATGCCGACGCTGCCGCCGATGCGCTTCTGCTCGCGCTCGCGCGGGCGCGCGCACGTCCACCGTGAGCGGCGCCGCCGCGCGGGCCGGCGTGGCCACCCGCGCCGCGGCGAGCCGCCGCGCTGATGCGCTCGGTGGACGTTCGTCAGCTCGGGTCGCGCTGTCGAGGCTGTGGAGCCCGTCCTGGAGATAGCCGACGACCTGGTCGAAGCCGATGCGTCCCAGCCGCGTCGCCGCCTCGTTCTCGCGCCCCGGGTCGGCGATGATCACGATCGGCTTCTCGCGGCTCAGGACCGTGCCGGCCCAGGTGGCGTACTGGCCGCCGAGGCCGATGTTGATGCTGCCGGCGAGGTGCGCCGCGGCGAACTCCGCGGGATCGCGCACGTCGAGCAGCTGCGCGCCGAGCGACTGCAGCGCCAGCACGTGGTCGAGCGTCATCGGCTGCACCTCCCGCGCGAGCGTTTCGTCGAGCGTCGGGCGCTCCTTGCTGTTCAGCACCGCGTCGTAGTTGAAGTACGCCGGCGCGTCGGGCTGATCGGCGGTGACGAGCTCGACGAACGCCGTCTTGCTCATCGGCTGCAGCGCGTAGTTCGAACGCCGCTGCTCGCCGATCGTGGAGAAGGTCTCCTTGCTCAGCGCCTTGCCGCAGAGCGAACCGGCGCCGTGCGCGGGATAGACGAGGCTGGCGTCGGGCAGCGCCAGGAGCTTCGTCCGCAGCGAGTCGTACAGCATCCCGCCGAGGTCGGCGGCCGACCAGCCGAGCGCGACTCGCAGATCCGGCCGGCCCGACGTCGCCGACGAACAACGTGTCGCCGGTGAGGACGGCGTATGGCTCGGAGGCGCTGCGATCGAGGTCGTACACGAGAATGGAAATCGATTCGGCGGTGTGGCCCGGCGTCTCGAGCGCGGTCAGGCGCACCCGGCCGAACTCGACGGACGTCGCCGTCGCCGAGCGGCGTGAACGGGTACTCCGCCTTGGCCCTGGCACCGAGATAGATGGTGACGCCGGCGCGATCGCGCAGCTCGAGATGGCCGGCGACGAAGTCGGCGTGAAAGTGCGTGAGGAAGACGTGCGCGATCCGCAGGCCGTGCTCGGCCGCGAAAGCGAGATACTGATCGACGTCGCGCTGCGGATCGACGACGGCAGCCGTGCCGGAGCGGGGGTCGCCGATGAGGTACGAGGCGTGCGCCAGGCAATTCAGATAAAACTGCTTCAGGATCATCAGGTGCCCCCGTCGAGACAGTTCACCGCCCCCGAGGAGATGCGTTCCAGGAGCATATGTGATTCCGGCGCATCGTGCGCGCGTCGGCCCATGGGGCCGCCCGTCCCCCGGCACCTGTGCCTTACGTGATCGGCAGGGCCGCTGATCGCGGCACGCTGCCGGCTCGCCCACGGCTGCCCAGGGAGACCGAAACCGAGGACACCGCAACGGAGGCGCGCCGTTTGAGGCACACTACCGCCACGCGTCAGAAGCTACCCGGCCGAGGAGACCCGAATGTACACCGCCAGCGTCACGCTCCAGCCTGCCGTCCAGGCCAATCGCGCCACTCCGCAGCACCGGGCGGCGACCAGCCCGGCGCTGCGTCTCCGGCTTGCGGCTCTCATGGTGCTCGGCCTCCTGCTGCCGATGGACGGGCCGCTGGCGGCCCAGGAACTCGAGCGCATCCTGATCGACCATCACCGCGCCGTTCCGATGCGCGACGGCGTGACGTTGTACGCCGATGTCTACCGCCCGGAGCGGGCGGGTCGCTTCCCGACGCTGGTCGTGCGTACCCCATACGGCGTCCAGCGGGAGAACTCCGGCATCCATGACCGGCTGATCCGTTTCGCCCGTATGGGCTATGCCGTGGTGAACGTCGATTGCCGCGGCCGGTACGAGAGCGATGGAACATGGGATCCATTCCGGGCGGAGGCGAAGGACGGCTACGACGTCATCGAATGGGCCGGCAAGCAGGCATGGTCCACCGGCAAAGTGGCAACTCAGGGCGGCAGCTATCTTGGCCACGTGCAGTGGGCGGCTGCATCCGAGCAGCCGCCGAGCCTGGTGGCGGCCTTCCCCGCCGTCGCGTCGACCAACCTCTACGCCAACTGGATTACCCATGGCGGCGCGTTCCGCCTGGCCTTCAACTTCGGCTGGGGCGTGGTGCGGATGCCGTTCCGCATCATGCAGCCGCAGCACTACTTCACCGGCAAGGACGCCGCACCCGAGCTGCAGTACCAGACACTGCTGCGGCACCTGCCGCTCGAGACCATGGACGAGCGCGCGCTCCAGCACCCCGTGCGGCACTGGCGCGACTGGCTCCTGCACGAGAGCTATGACGCGTACTGGAAGCAGGTCAGCGACGAGGAACGGTTCTCCCGGGTCCGGGTACCCGTAATGACGCAGGGTGGCTGGTTCGACATCTTCGTGGCGGGTACGATCAACGGTTTCGTCGGCGTGCGCCGGCACGGCGCCACCGAACGGGCCCGGCAATTGAGCCGGATGGTGATCGGCCCGTGGGGCCACGGCCCCTCACGCAAGTACGGCGACCTGGATTTCGGGCCCGACGCCGATCGGCAGCTGGTCGACTACGAGGTCCGCTGGAACGACTTCCATCTGAAGGGCGTGGCCAACGGCGTCGACCGGGATGCGCCAGTGCAGATCTTCTACATGGGCGTGAACCAGTGGCGCGGCGAGCAGGACTGGCCGATTCCCGGCACGCGCGACACCCGGTGGTATCTCCACCAGGGCGGCCGCCTCGCAGCGGCTGCACCCGCCGGCGAGTCCAGCACGACGTACCGCTACGATCCGGACGACCCCGTGCCCACGACCGGCGGCAACAACTGCTGCGGAGTCCCCACCGTTGCCGGCCCGGTCGACCAGGCGCCCCTGCAATCCCGCACGGACATCGTGCGCTTCGCGAGCGAACCTCTCACGGAACCGCTGACCATCGCCGGCCCGGTGAAGATGGAGCTCCATGCCACGACCGACGGTCGCGACACCGACTGGATGGTGAAGCTCGTCGACGTGCATCCCGACGGCCGCGCCTTTCCGATGGCCGAAGGCGTCCTGCGGGCGCGCTTCCGCCAGGGCCTCAGCGCCCCGATGCTGCTGGAGCCCGGCACCGCGTATCGCTACGAGATCGACATGGTCGGCACGGCCCTGGTGTTCCAGCCCGGTCATCGCGTCCGTGTGGACATCACGTCCAGCAACTTCCCGCAGTTCGACCGCAACCTCAACACCGGCGACCCGCTGGGAAAAGGGAGCAAGCCGCGCGTGGCCCAGCAGACGATCTGGCACTCGGCGGCGCGGCCCAGCGCCATCCTCCTGCCGGTCGTGCGGGGCTTCTGACACGCGTTCGCCGTGCGTCGATCGGCGCAGCGGAAGACAAGGGGGAACAGTGCGTGAGGCGCGTGCTCATGGCGAGCCGGCGGATACCGAACGGCGGGTGTTTCTCACGGGAGTCGCACGTCTGGCCGGCGCGGCGATCGGCTCCGCCGGTCTGCCTGCGGAGCCCGCGGCGCTATCGGTTCATCCTCCCCACCAGGCATCCGCGCCGGTGATCCCGATCATCGACACCCATATCCACCTGTTCGATCCGACACGCCCTCAAGGGGCGCCTTATTCCGGTCCCCCGGGAGGCGGAACGCCGCAGCCGGCGTTGCCGCCGCGTTACCGCCGGCTGGCATCGCCGCTCGGCATCGTCGGCGCCATCAAGATCGAAGCGAGCCCGTGGGTGGAAGACAACCTGTGGGTGCTCGAGGTGGCCCAGCGTGACACCATCGTGGTGGGCGTGGTCGGGAATCTCGAGCCGGGTAAAGAGGGCTTCTCCGAGATGCTCGCCCGCTACCACAAGAACCCGCTCTTCCGGGGGATCCGCTACGGCAACCTGTGGGGCCGGGACATCACGAAGCAGGCGGAGGATCGGGCGTTCCTCGACGGCCTCCGGCTGGTCGCTCAGGCCGATCTGGTGCTCGATACCGCCAACCCGCGTATCGATCTGCTCGAGGCGATCGTGAAGATCACCGACGAGGTGCCCGACCTGCGGGTGGTGCTGGACCACCTGCCGGGCCTCGATCCGACGCCTGACACCCGCCGGGCGTACGACGCTGTGCTCGCCGAGCTGCAGAAGCGCCCGCGCATCTACGTCAAGCTGTCAGCGGTCATTCATCGCGTCAACGGTACGGTGTCCACTGATCTGGCGCCGTACCGCGATCGGCTGGATCAACTGACGGGCATCTTCGGCGAGGATCGCATCCTGTTCGGCAGCGATTGGCCGAACAGCGACGGAGTCGCTCCAATCGACAAGGTGGTGGGAGTGATGCGCGAGGTACTTCATGAGCCAGCCACGAGCCATCGCCGAGAAGTGCTTCTGGAAGAACTCCGTCGCCGCCTACAAATGGATCAAGCGCGAGCCGTCGCAGCCCGCGGGCAGCTGACGGGGCCTTGCGTGCAGGACCGTGGCCGGGGACGGCTCGTTGCGGCGCTGCGGTTGAAGCCGGGACAGCGTGGCCGCCTGACCTCCACGGCAGCGCGAGGGCCCCGGTGAAGTCAGCGGAACACCGCCGGTTTCAACGTCCACGCCTGCAGCCGCGCCAGCTCCATGATGCGCGGCGCGTGAAAGCCTTCCGGAAAGATGACCCAGTTCCACAGGGCTGGAGAATCCGGTGCCACGTAGCGGTCGGCCGTGTAAGAGCCCTCCCGGCGGGTCACCTCCGCGGGAGTCTTGCCGGACGCGAGCAGCACCTCGAGGCTTCCCCCCAGCGTGGCGAGGTAGTCCGCTGGAGACACGCTCTCGGCGCCAACCCAGACTTCGTCCGGCATGCGCTCGAGCGTCCGGCAGTAGTCCGCCGTATCGCGAACCGCCTCGGCGAATGCACTCCAGCTGAAGCTCGCGGATTGCCTGCCGGCTGTCGCGGGCGAGTACGGGCGGGCTGGGCCATTCAACGCCGTCACCTGTGCCGCCGGCGGCCACTCGTTCCGTTCGATGAACGCCGCCGCCGAGCTCGTCAGCAGCCCGAACAGTTCGGCCGCCGAAAGGGTGTAGCCGTCGAGTCTCTGAAACGTGATCTCCTTCTGCACGGCTCGAGCGAGCCCGAGCAGATCCTCCCGGCGGAAGACGCGCTTCTTCGCTCCGTCCGCATAGATCCCCATCAACTCCGTGGCGGTCACGAACTGCACGCCCGGCTGTGCCTTGATGAAGCGAATGTACTGTTCGAAGTCTTCGAAGGCCTGTTCGGTCTCGGCCGCCGGCCTCGTGCCCGGCGCCTTCCACTCCGCGCGCGACGGGTTGGCGCCGCGCGAGAAGTTCACCGCATCCCAGAACTCCGTCTGGACCCACTCGTTGGGATGGTAGTAAATGCTGATCGTCCCGCCGCCACTCCTGCGCAGGCGCTCGTGCGTCTTCGTGAAGGCCGTCTTGCCGCCGGCGAGGCTCGCCCCGCCGCGCAGGTCCATCCGCGCGAGGTTCGATCGCATCCTGAACACATTCAGCATGCCCCCATAGTAGAAAGGCTGATCGTCGATGCCGACGTGATCGGCCTCGTCCAGGTACATGCCGATGCCCATGTCGTGCAGGGCCGGGTAGGCCTGCGGGGCCCAGGAGCTTCCCGGCTGCCCGTAGGCAACCGGTGTGACGCCGAAGATCCGCTCGATGTCCCGGACGCCGGGGCTCTCCCGGCGATGGAACTCGGCGCGTCCATCCTCCCAGCCGGCGTTCTGCAGATACACCGCGATGGTGGGCTGCTGGCTGTGCGTGTTCGCGTGATAGCCGATATCGTGGCGCTGGAGCGCGGCGATGACGTCGCGGCGCCCACGGCTCTCGAGCACGCGGGCTTTTTCGCCGACGATTTTGAACGTGGCGCGGACGCCCAGTCCCGTCAGCATCTCGGCGAGGCGTTTCGTCGCATCGTCGTCGCGGGCCAGGATGTAGTCCTCCGTGTCGAACCAGAGCGCCACGTAGACGGGCGGGCTCACGTCCTGACCGATGGCCGGGCTCGCGGCCGCGAGCACCAGCAGGACCGAGGTCAGCGTCTTGAGCACAGCTCTCTCCGCGGCAGAAGCCGTCCACGCGGACGGCAGGGTTCACCGGCCGGGCGTCGTGTCGGGTCCGCCCCGGCCATCGTTGCACGCAGGCACCCGGCGATCTCGTGGTGAGTCGGGCACCTGGCGTGAGCAGAATCGATCGCGGTCGATGGTATATCGGGTGGGCCGCCCCTCTATAATTGGACCCTTGAGTCGAGAGACATGCGGAATCTCGCGACGTGCGCTGCTGCGCGGCTTGTGCGCCGCTCCGATCCTTCCGCTCGCCGGTCAGGCGTCCGGGCGCGGCCGTCAGGCTGCGCCGGGCGGCCCCGGCGGCATCGTGTCCCGCCCGACTGACATCCGCATCGTCGAGGTCGACCACGCATTCGAGGATTACCGGTACCGGGCCCCGTACCAGTTCGGCGGACGCTCGGTCGATCGGGTGACGCTCCTGAACGTCAATTGCCGGGTGCGCACAGGGGATGGCCGCGAGGCGCGGGGATTCGGGTCGATGACGCTCGGAAACGCGTGGGCCTTCCCCGCCGTGCCGCACGACACCAGCCTGGGTGCGATGACGGCTCTGGCCGGCGAGCTGCGCGGGATCACCGCGGCGTGCGACGAGAAGGGACACCCCATCGACTTGTTCCGCGCCCTCGAGCCGGCCTACCTGCGCGGGGCGCAGGCAGTCTCGGCGAAGCAGTCACTCCCGGTCCCGATCCCGAAGCTGTGCACGCTGGTCGTGGCCAGTGCCTTCGATGCGGCCATCCACGATGCGTACGGCAAGGCATTCGGGCTGAGCTGCTACCAGACCTACAACCGCGACTTCATGAGCCGCGACCTCTCCCATGATCTCGGCGCCGCCTTCAAGGGTGAGTACCTCGATCGCTACGTTCCGGTCGCACCTCGTTCGCGCATGCCGGTCTTCCACTCCGTCGGTGCCAGCGATCCGCTCGAGGCCGGCGACGTGCGCGTCCGCATAGAGGATGGGCTGCCGAACACCCTCGAGGAGTGGATTCCACGCGACGGTCTGGACCGCTTCAAGATCAAGCTCAATGGCGGCGACCTGGCCGCCGACTACGAGCGGGTCGTGCGGATCGATCGGATCGTCAACCGTGCGCAGGCCGCGCGGGGTGGACAGGACTGGAAATACCTGCTGGATTTCAACGAGGGCTGCCCGAATGCGGCCTACCTGCTCGACTTCCTCCGCCGCGTTCGCGAGGCCACGCCGGCGGGCTTCGACCGCATCCTCTACATCGAGCAGCCGACGAGCAGAGATCTGACGAAGGATCGCGCCAACGTCATGCACGACGCGGCGAGGCTGCGTCCCATCGTCGTAGACGAGGCCCTGACCGATCTCGAGACGCTGCTGCTCGCGCGCGAGATGGGCTACACGGGGGTGGCGCTCAAGGCGTGCAAGGGCCAGAGCCAAGCGATGCTGATGGCTGCCGCCGCGCAGAAATTCGGGATGTTCCTGTGCGTGCAGGATCTCACGTGTCCCGGCGCGTCGCTGATCCACTCCGCCGGGATTGCCGCCCGCATCCCGGGGAACGCCGGCATCGAGGCCAATGCGCGCCAGTTCGTGCCGAGCGCCAATGCGGCGTGGGAAAGCCGGTTTCCGGGGCTGTTCACCATTCGGAACGGCGCGATGAACACCGGCCAGCTGACCGGCCCCGGTCTGGGCGCGGTGCCGACCGAGCGCTGACGCGCGACATCTGGCGGTCCCGCTCGTGAAGTTCGTACTGGACCTGCCCGAGTGTCACTCGGCGTACCCATCACATCGGCCGCACGGATGACGCCGGGGCATTTCAATTTCCGGACACCAGAGATCAGTCCAGCTCAGCTCATCGCCGAACGGACTTCGATAGAGGCCCACTGGCAGTCCTTGCTCCCCCACCGTGACCGCTGCGGACGGACGGAGGCCGAGGGGCCTGGACAGTGGATCCCGTGAGGCGGCCTTCGTTCTGGCGAGATCGCCGCCATTCGCGCGGGTTGGTATTCAGGGCGAGTCGGAAATCGCGAGTCAGCTCGCTGCCGTGCGGGTAGCCCACGTGATCGGCCACCTCCTTCACGGCGAGCGTGGTCGATTCCAGGAGAAGGCACGCCGCCCGGACTCGAGCTGTTCTCACGTGCACCTTGAACGGGCAGCCGGTGTGCCGCTTCATGAGGTGCTCGAGATGAGAGCGCGACACGTTGACCGCGCGAGCGACATCGTCGAGGCGCAGGCCGCGATTGAAGCAGTTGAGCCGCATGAACACCAACGCCGCGGCCACCCGCGGCTCGGCGCGGCCTTCAGGAGATCGGACGGCGGGGTCGCCGAGTGCACACCTGATCGTGTCCAGAACTCCGCAATAGGTGTCGCGAAGACTCGCAGAGTCGGCGCTCAGCATCCGGGAGAACGCGGACAGAACGAGCCCGTGTTCGCGGGGCAGCACGGTCAGCGTCCACCTGGCCGTGTGAACGACCAGCAGGGACGTGAGGATGGCCAGCTCGGGCCGGCTCAGGTTCGACGGAATCCTGGCAGCGATGCCGGCGAATCGCTCCAGCGTTTCGTGGGGGCTTTCGAGGGTGCTTGCGAGAACCGCGACTTGCAGCGCACCGATGAGTTCGATCAGCACCGCGGCGGGATGCAGGGTGTTCATGCAACGGTCCCCAGCGCAGATTCTGCTAACGAAAGAGCACGTTTATACCCATGTTCGTCGCGCGAATGCAATCCGTCTTCTCATATTCTTTGGCTCCGGCCGATCGGCTGTGAGAGCGCCACGTTGAGCGTGCATCCTGTCTGAGGGAGGAACACATGGCGAGCGAGAACGGGTTCGCGGACTGTACTCGCGGCCGGTCAGGCCATCGGCAAGCTTGCCGAAGACGAGGCGGCGTTCAAGCGCGCCGTCGAGGCGTTCGAAAAGCGGGACGCCAAGGAGTTCCTGGCGGCCCTCGACTCGAGCAAGCTGCTGCCGCACTGCGTCAGAATCTGCCGCTGGCTCTGCATCTGGCGATGCCTGCGTGTCTGTCGCATCGTGTGCAAGGACATTCCCACCAAACAGCCGTCGCCCGCCGAGTTGCGGGAGTTCGCGCGGCGCCTGGCACCACTGCGGAACAATCCGGACGTGATCAAGCGCCTGCTGGACGCCGTGGAGAAAGAGAACGCCGAGGCGTTCGGTACGCTCGTCAAAGAGCTCAAGCTCGAACGCTTCTGCTATCTGCTGTGCCACTGGATCTGCTTCCTTCGCTGTCGTCTGTTCTGCGTGGTTCTCTGCACGCGCCCCGGCACCAAGCCGCCGTCCACCAACCCGATCGCCGAAATCAGCGAGACGGCTGAAGCGCTCGCGAAGCTCGCGGAATCGGAAGCCGTCTTTGTCGCAGCGACGGAGGCATTCCGCCACAGAGACTCGTCCGGGTTCCGCGCGATCCTGCAACGGCTGAAGCTCCTGCAGTTCTGCATCGTCCTGTGCCGCTGGTTCTGCAGCTGGAACTGCTTCCGCATCTGCCTCATTCTCTGCAAGCAGGTTCCGGACATCGATCTCACGATTCCGCAGCTGCGCGAATTCGCGCTGGCCATCAAGCGCGCGGTGACCGACGAACCGCGGCTGCGCCGCCTCACGGATGCGGTCGAACGGGAGGATTCCGAGGCGTTCGGGGCGGTCGTCGAGGAGCTCAAGCTGGGACGCTTCTGCTACTACGTCTGTCACTGGATCTGCTACTTCCACTGTGACGTCTTCTGCAGGCTCATCTGTCCGCCGGCGCCGACGCTGCCCCTCTTCACCCACGTCGGCAACTACAAGATCACCACCCACTTCACCGCCGATGGCACCACGACGGTCGGCAACTATGCGTTCACCGAGACGATCCCCCTCATCGGCATCCTGCCGGACGGATCGGCGCCGGACGCGCTGGAATATCGCTTCCGGACCGAGAAATACCCGCTCGGCGGCGGGCCGCAGGATGTGACAGCGACGATGATCCCGGCGTCGCGGATCGGCGAGCTGGAGTTCAAGCGATGGGACGCCGCGACCGCCAGCTGGGTGGTCGACTCGGCGGAGTACTGGGTGAACCAGCCCGGTGCGACGGTCAGTATTCCGCAGCAGTTCGGTGCGGATCTCGTCGTCCCGGTCAACAAGGACGTCAAGCCTGGCGGCTGGATCGAAGTGCCCCGCGAGAACAATCTCGTGAACGGCGGCGTCGGACGCTTCATCCCGAACACCGGGATCCTGGCCAACCTGGACACGCCGAAGCTGACCGACGAACAGTTCGACCTGACGGTCAACGCGCCGCCGCTGCCGCTCAAGGCTGGTGATTCGGTGCCGGCCGCGCAGCGGTCCGAGGCGCCTCACTACAAGATCTATTTCGAAGCGCGCGAGGTGGTCGGCGGGGCGCCCGTCGGGGCGAACAATCTCGACAAGATCGCGCTCAGCAACACCCATTACAAGTTCACCCGGCATCTCGACTGGGCCGGCGGAGACGTCACCGAGATCCTGGTGCTCTCACTCGACGTCGCCGAGCTGATCGCCGCGGGGTGCGCGCCGGTGAGCAACGAGGTTCACGCCTTGTTCACCGCTTACCATCCGTATCTCGGGACGTGCGACGTCTACATCGAAGGACCGGGCGTTCCACCGCCAAACGCGGTGACGGCGCCGATTTCGGCGGCCGGTGAGGCTCTCTCGCCGGGGGGCGGCGAGTTCTTCGACATCGGGCCTCTGCAGCCCTGCGCCTACATCGTCTGGTTGACCGCGACGTTGCGGCTCACCACCGGGTATGGTGCGGCCTACGGCACGTTCTCGGATCACATCGCGTTCTGTAAACATTGACGGCATGACCGGCCGAGAAGCAGGAGCCCGGGGCTTCAGCCCGGGCAGTCGGCGTGGCCTGAAGGCCAGCGAATAGCGACCGATGTGGGCCCGGGGCTTCAGCCCCGGGCAATCAAGCGATTTCTACGCGGCATCATGTCGGCCCGGCAGACGAGCGCTGTCGTGGGTATTGTCGGCGGGCTCGATTGGGAAGGGCTGCCGCTCCGCGCCGTTCGTCGATCTGCTTCTCCGAGCCTGGCTTTCCGAACCTGAACTGCTCCTCGACCGCATCGCCCAGCATCATCGCGCCGCCCATCGCCACGCCGATGACAACGGTGAAGACGAAGGCGAGGACATCCCCGACGCGAACGGCGAAGGCTCCTCGTGCGCGCATGACGAACATTTCTACACAAAAGACTCCCGGAGGTGCGGTTTTCCATGGAACCTCGCCGTTGCCGACTCGGGCAGGCGCTCGGCAGGCCGCCAGTTCAGGCCGTCGCAGGCCCCCTCGCGATTGTTCGCCGGCATCCGGCCGGAACGGCCGCAGCAGGACGTAGAATGTCGTGGTCCCTATGCGAATTCTGGTGGTCGAAGACGATCGCAAGGTCGCCACCTTCATCCAGAAGAGCCTCGAGGAGGAGGGCATGGCCGTCGATGTCCTCAACGATGGGGACGACGCCGGGATCCAGTCGCAGATGGTCGATTACGATTGCGTGGTCCTCGACCTGATGCTGCCGGGCCGGTCCGGCTTTCAGGTGCTCCGCGACATCCGATCGAGAAAGCCCGAGTTGCCGGTGCTGATCCTCAGCGCGCACGCCGCCCCGGAGGAGCGCGTTGCCGGGCTCAACGGCGGAGCCGACGACTACATGGCCAAGCCATTCATCCTGGCCGAGTTGTCGGCGCGGATCCGGGCGTTGCTCCGCAGGGGCAAGCCGCGTGACACGAAACTGCGGGTCGCCGACCTCGAGATCGACACGATACGCCGGCGGGTGTCGCGGGGCGGTCGCGCAATCGCCCTGAAGCCCAAGGAGTACGCGCTCCTCGAGTTTCTCGTGAACAACTGCGACCGTCCGGTGACGCGTTCGCACATCATCGAGCACGTCTGGGACATCCATTTCGACAGCATCAGCAATGTCGTCGAGGTGCACATCAATTCCCTCCGGAACAAGATCGATCGGGGGGCGCCGATGCCGCTCATTCACACGGTACGCGGCGTCGGCTACATGGTCACCGACCAGCCCGTGTGAAGCCACTTCCCCTGCGTACGTCTCTGGCGCTGCTCTACACCGGGATCCTCTCGCTGGTGCTGACGGCCCTCGGCTTTGGATATCACTCCGCGCTGGTCCGGCAGCTGGATTCGTCGTCGACACACGATCTGGAAGACAAGGCGCGCGGCCTCCACGGCTACCTTCAGTTCAAGGGCGGTGCGCCCGCCCTCGTGTACAACAAGGACGATCCCGAGGAAGTGGCGTTCATCAACGACGCGACGCGGTATTTCCAGATCTACGAGGGAAACACCGGAGCACTGCTCACGCAGTCACCGGGCATCGAATCTCTCGGGCTGCGCTACACGCGGGTCGAAGTGGCCGAATTCCGCAGGACGCCGGGCCTGCAGGACGTTCAGACCGACCGCGGACGAATCCGGCTCACCACCGGCGTCATCACCCCGGCGCCGGGTGAAGCGTACGTCGTGCAGGTCGGCGAGTTGCTCGATCGCGTGGACGCCACGCTGGCCGGCTTCGACAGGCTGCTGTGGTGGAGAATCCTCGCGGGTCTGGCCTTTGCCGCGGTGGCAGGCCGCTGGTTGGCCGGCCGGTCGCTTGCGCCGCTGTCGCGATTTGCGGATGCCGCGCGGGGAATTGGCATTGCCGACCTGCACGAACGCCTGCCCGTGCGGGGAACGAACGACGAGCTCGACCAGGTTGCGAACGCCTTCAATCACGTCCTTGCGCGGGTCGAGCAGTCCGTCGGTGAAATGAGACAGTTCAGCGCGGCGCTCGCGCACGAGTTGCGGACGCCGCTGGCAATCCTTCGGGGCGAAGCCGAGCTCGCGCTGACGCGGACGCAGTCGGCGGCCGAACGGGATCGGCTGGTCAGCCAGGTCGACGAGTACGATCGGCTGACGCGGCTCATCAATCAGATCCTGACACTGGCGCGAGTCGAGGCGGGCGAGATTTCGATGGCTCGCCAGCCCGTCGATCTCACGGCGGTCGGCGCCGACGTCGTCGAACAGATCGAGCCGGTAGCCGCCGCGAGTGGCATCACGCTGACGAGCAGCATCCTGCCCGCCATCAGCGTCGAAGGGGATGCGGGCTGGCTCGCGCGACTGCTGCTGATTCTGCTCGACAATGCCATCAAGTTCACGCCGGAGGGGGGGCGAATCTCAGTCGTGCTCGCGTCCGAGAACGGTATGGCGCGCGCGTCGATCGCGGACAGCGGAATCGGGATCGCAGCCGCGGCCATGCCTCGCTTGTTCGAGCGATTCTACCGCGCGGATGCTCCTCGATCCCGCCAGGGCGACGGTGCGGGTCTCGGTCTTGCGCTGGCGAAATGGATCGCGGAAGCTCACGATGGCACGATCGACGTGGTCAGCACGCCAGGCCGAGGCAGCACCTTCACGCTCTTGCTGCCCACGCGCTCGGGCCGCGCGCACGCGCCAGCGCCTGTTGTCCAGCCGGTGAACCCGGAGCAAGCCCCGCCGATGAACGCGAGCTGATCCCCGCCTTCCAACAACGGGCGGGCTCGGTCCCCGCCCCTCACCTGAACGGCAGGTGGACATCGGCGAAGAGCGGGGGGCGCCTCGTCGGAACCCGGTTGCCAGCTGCGGCCTCGCGGCCTTCCTCACATTCGACGCATCTCACGGCGAACGGAAGGGCTCGCAGCCGCGCCTCGGAAATCTCGTCCCCGCAGTTGGTGCACCGCCCGTACTGGCCCGCTTCGAGACGCGCGAGCGCGCCGTCGATGCGAGCGATCGTTTCGATGCGCATCTGCACCAGCGCAAGCTCGATGTCCTCCTGGATCTCAACGTCTGCGACCTCGCCGTCGTCAAGTGCACGGACCTGTCCGCTCGCTGCACGTTCCTCGCGGACCACCGACAGCCGATCGCGGATGCTGGTGTCGAGTTCCCGGCGACGGTCTTCGAGCGTGCGTCGGAGTTCCTCGTACCTCCTCTCTCGGGGCTCGCCGACCGCGGATGTGGATGTGGTTGACTTCTCGAGCCGCTCCATTCCTCCATCACAAGGCTGTTGGCCGTTCGTTCGACGCGCAAGGAAGGTTCGGCTCACGGTTACCACCATCTGCAGTTGGCGACCTCATCGTCGCTACCGTGATTTGACGGGACAGCGGTGAGGCAGTGGTGAAGGCCGGATTAACTTCCGTTAATCAGCAGATGGCACCTCGGGGGGAAGGCAGAGCGCAGATGAATTCGAATTAATCAATCACTCATCTGGCGCTCACCGTGCTCCCGTCTACTGTTTGGAACGCATCCGGTGGCCCCCGGCGGGGCACCGGGCAACATCGACGTGGGGAGAGTCATGACCAGACAGACAGCCGCCGCCGTCGTGCTGATCGGTGCCGCACTGATGTGCGGTGCGCTGTCGGCTGTTGCCGGGGGGGTGACACAGGCGACGGAGACCGTCAATATCCGTGCGCACGTCCAGAACCTGCACGTCTACGGGTCACGCGGAGGAACACCGGTGATCGTGTCCAGCGGCGACGGTGGCTGGATCCATCTCGGACCCCACGTGGCTGAACTCCTCGCCGCGAGGGGCTACTTCGTGGTGGGGTTCGACGTCAGGGCGTACCTCGCCAGCTTCACCTCGTGGAAAGAGACGTTGCGTCCCGCGGACGAACCGGGTGACTACAAGGTGCTCGCCGACTTCGCCGCGCGCGGGTCGTCCCAACGGCCGGTGCTTGTCGGCGTTTCCGAAGGAGCTGGTCTGTCGGTGCTTGCGGCTACCGAACCCCGCACCAGGGCAGCGGTCGCAGGGGTCGTGGCGCTCGGGCTGCCGAACGTCAACGAGCTGGCATGGCGATGGAGGGATGCGCTGATTTACGTGACCCATGGTACGCCCAACGAGCCGTCGTTCAGTTCCGTGGCGGTCGTACGGCGGCTGATCGACACCCCTCTCGCGGCGATTCACTCCACCCACGATGAGTTCGTCCCCCTCGCCGAAGCCGAGAGCATTGTCGCTGCGGCGAACCAGCCCAAGCGGATGTGGGTCATCAAGGCGTCGGACCATCGGTTCAGCGACAACCAGGCCGAGTTCGACTGCCGTCTGCTGGAGGCGATCGCGTGGGTGCGCGCCAATGCCAGGCAGTGAGGGCATCGTGTCCGAGCGACTGCGGCAGGCGATTCCGGTCGCCATCGGCCTCGTGATGTTCGTCGTGGCGCTCGAAGTGCTGCGAAGTGAGTTGCGTGCCGTCTCCTGGCACGAAATCACCGCCGACGTGTTCGGGACACCGCTGTCCCGGCTCACGCTTGCGGTCGCCCTCACCGCCGTCAACTATGTTGCCCTGACCGGTTACGACCTTCTGGCGTTTGCCTACATCGGCAACCCGCTTCCCCGCCTGCGGATCGCGATGGCCTCGTTCCTGGCCTACGCAATCTCAAACAACGTCGGCCTTGCGATGCTGTCGGGGGCCTCCGTCCGGTATCGCTTCTACAGGCGTTGGGGCGTGACCGCCGACGAGCTCTCGCGAATTGTCTTTTCGTACTCGGTCACCTTCTGGCTGGGCCTGCTGGCCCTCGGCGGACTCAGCCTGGTCCTGAGTCCGCTGCCGGCGGCGCGAGCGCTTCCCGCTCACGAGCTGATCGTCCCGGCCGGCTGGCTCCTGATGCTCGTGCCGCCCCTCTACCTTCTCTCGACGATGGTGCGGCGGAGCCCCCTCCGCTTCAGACGCTTCGTGCTTCCCATGCCCTCCCCGGCAATTGCCATCGGCCAGGTGTTCCTCTCGGCGCTTGACTGGGCGCTCGCCGGTGCCGTTCTCTACGTGCTGCTTCCCGCGAGCCCATTGACGTTTCCCGGCTTCCTCGGGATCTTCCTCGTGGCAATCCTGCTGGGCATGGTCAGTCACGTGCCCGGCGGCGTCGGCGTGTTCGAGGGGCTGATGGTGACCCTCCTCAAGCCCTATCTGCCGTCGAGCGAGCTGGTGCCGGCATTGGTGGTCTTCAGGGCCGTGTACTATCTGCTCCCCTTCTCGCTCGGGCTTCTTGGACTGGTCGGCGACGAAGTCTGGCAGCGGCGCACGCACGTCGCACGCGCGGGAGCCGCCGTCGGCCGTGCGACAGAACAACTGACGCCGACG
The DNA here is from genome assembly GCA_963787175.1 of uncultured Acidobacteriota bacterium. Lineage (GTDB taxonomy): Bacteria > Acidobacteriota > Vicinamibacteria > Vicinamibacterales > 2-12-FULL-66-21 > CAVSUB01. The sequence goes on along the minus strand of CAWBCA010000020.1, from coordinate 91,945 downwards.
GTGCTGGCTGCGGCCACGTTCGTGGCAGGCGTGGTCCTGCTCTTCTCGGGCGCGACGCCCGCGGCGCCTGGACGTCTGGCGTTGCTCGATCGTGTGCTCCCGCTTGCCGTGATTGAAGCGTCGCACTTTCTCGGCAGTGTCCTGGGCGCCGCCCTGCTGATCCTGTCCCAGGGCCTGGCGCGTCGTCTCGACGCGGCGTACTACCTGACGGCTGTCGCGGTCGTGGGAGGCATGGCCACTTCGCTCCTGAAGGGCTTCGATTTCGAGGAAGCGACCCTCCTGTTCGTGGTCTTGCTGGTGCTGTGGCGGGCGCGACCCGCGTTCGATCGAAAGGCCGCCTTCTTCGACACGAGATTCTCGTCAGGGTGGGTGGCGGCGCTTGCCGGCGCAATTGGCGCGTCCGTGTGGCTGGGACTGTTTGCGTTCAAGCACGTGGACTACTCCGACGAGCTCTGGTGGCAGTTCGAGCTTCATGGCGAGGCCGCGCGATTCCTTCGCGCCACCGTAGGCGCCGCGCTGGCGCTGCTGCTGTTTGGTTTCGCCCGGCTGATCGGCTACGCGCCACACGAGGCCTCGATGCCTACCGATGCCGACCTCGAGGACGCGGGGCATGCCATTGCGATGCAGTCCATGACAGCCCCCTTCCTGGTGTACCTCCGCGACAAGGCGTTGCTGTTCAACGACGACCGCACCGCATTCCTGATGTACGGCGTCCAGGGCCGGACGTGGGTGGCGTTGGGCGATCCCGTCGGCCCGGAGAGCCAGTTTGCCGACCTGGTTCGACGGTTTCTCGAACGATGTTACGACTTCGGCGGGGTGCCGGTGTTCTACGAGATCGGCAAGACCTACCTGCACCTCTACGCGGACTTCGGCCTCACCTTCGTGAAGCTCGGCGAGGAAGCCAAGGTTGACCTGACGGCTTTCACCCTCGAAGGCGGACAGGCGGCGAAGTATCGGCAAGCACTGCGCCGGCTGGAGAAGGAGGGGTGCTCGTTCCGCGTTCTCGAGCCCGCTGACGTGCTTCCCGTGATGCATCAGCTTCGGGCGGTCTCGGATGACTGGCTCACCGCGAAGGGATCCGCCGAGAAAGGGTTCTCGCTCGGGTTCTTCGACGAGTCCTACGTGTCCCGGTTCCCGGTGGCTGTGATCGAACGAGACGGGCGCATTCAGGCATTTGCGAACATCTGGTCCGGGCCGCATCGGGAGGAGCTGTCCATCGATCTCATGCGCTACAACCGCGATGCACCGAAGAGCGTCATGGAGTCGCTATTCGTGCACCTCATGCAGTGGGGGCACGCCCAGGGATACCGGACCTTCGCGCTGGGGATGGCACCGTTGTCAGGGTTCGAGGATTCCGCGGTGGCCTCGCTGTGGAACAGGATGGGCGCGTTCCTGTACGAACACGGCGAGTCGATCTACAACTTCCAGGGACTGCGCGCCTACAAGGAGAAGTTCAGCCCGATCTGGGAACCGCACTATCTGGCGTACCCTGGCGGGCTTCGTCTGCCGCGCATCATGGCGGATGTCTCCGCGCTGGTCGCCGGCGGCTATCGGCAGATCTTCAGCAAATGACCCTCGCGGCGAATCAGCCGGCGCCGGCGACGGTTTCGGCGGCTCAGCGCGCGCTGCTCGAGGGCCTGGTTGCGGCGGTGGTGGTCTATGGCATCGGCGGCGCCGTTGAAACCGTCCTCATCAAGGTGCTCCGCCCGACGGAGGTGGAGCTCACCTGGATCAGCGATCTCGTGCTGTCGGCTGCCCTGGGAATTGCCGTCTCTCTGTGGCGGAATCTGCGCGCCACGCGGCTCGCACTGACGGAGCAGGAACGGGCTGCCCTCGTCATCCAGACGCAGCTGTCGCTGGCGGGGAGCATGCAGCGGCGACTTCTTCCGATAGTCCCCGCGCCCGCCGACGGCTTCGAGTGGGCGGCGGCCCTCACGCCGGCGGGGCGGATCGGCGGAGACTTCTATGATTTTGTCCAGCCGTCGCCGGGCACATGGATCGTGCTCGTCGCTGACGTGTCGGGCAAGGGCATTCCGGCCGCCATGGCCCTGACCCTGCTGCGCTCGACATTTCGAACGCTTGCCCGTGAAAACACCCCGCCGGCGGAGCTCGCGCGGCGACTGGCGGCGGCGTTGTATGACGAATGGCTGGGGACGCCCTATGTCACCGGTATCATCGGCCGGTTCGAAACCACGTCACGCCGCCTCACCTATACCAACGCCGGGCACCCCCCGGGCCTCGTTCTCGGCATGAGGGGCACTCGCTATCTGACGTGCGGCGGTCCTCCACTGGGCCTCTTGCAGGACGCGTCCTTTCAAGACCAGATGCTCGACTTCGAAGCCGGAGACATCTGCGTCCTGGTCACCGACGGGATCACCGAAGCCCTGGAACAGGGCGCCCTCGCTCCAGTCGACGCGATCGCCGAGCGGGTGCCGGCTCACGGCGGCTCGGCAACGGCCGTCTGCAACGCGGTGATGTCGCTCGGGCTTCAGGGCAAAGGGCCAGCCGGTGTCGAGCGATGGGACGACGACCGGACCGTCCTGGTAGTTGCCGCGAGCGGGCGCTCGGCCGCTCCGCCACCGGCTGCCATCCATGCTGCGGTGATCGATCGAGGCCAGGAGTCGAGTCGATGAAATCGAGGCGTCGCATGGAGATTGCCGTCATGGTCCTGGCTCTCTTGAGTCCGTCGAGCGGTGGAGCCGCCCAGCCGGCCGAGACCGTGCGAATGCCAGCCCTCGGGACGGTGACGATCTACCGCAACTCCAGCCCGCCACAGCAAGTCGTCCTGTTCGTCTCAGGCGACGGCGGATGGAACCGCGGCGTCGTCGACATGGCGCAGCGCCTTCGAGACGCGGGCGCCCTGGTCGTGGGAATCGACATCCGGCAGTTCATCAAAGGCCTCGGGGGGAGCTGCGCCTATCCTGCCGGCGCGCTCGAGGAACTGTCTCGCGCCGTCCAGCTTCGATTCAAGCTGCCCGCGTACAAACGGCCGATTCTCGTGGGCTATTCTTCAGGCGCGACCCTCGTCTACGGCGCGCTGGCGGCGGCGCCGCCCGAAACGTTCGCGGGCGTGATCAGTCTCGGCTTCTGCCCGGATCTGGAGATCCAGCAGCCGCTCTGTCAGATGCGAGGCCTCAAAGCCGTGCGGAGGCCGAAGGGATCCGGCTACGATCTGTCGCCGTTCCCGGGATCTTCCGTGCCGTGGATGGTCTTGCAGGGAGAGGTCGATCAGGTGTGCGACCCGGCGGCCACGCGGCGGTTCGTGGCGGCGACCGGCGCGTCGCGGGTCTTAGCGTTGCCGCTCGTCGGCCACGGGTTTGGCGTGCCGGCGCGATGGATGCCGCAGTTTCTCGAAGCCTACCGCACGATCGCCAGCAGCTCGCCGGCCGACACGGGCCCGCGCGCCACGGCCCCAGCGGTCGCGGACTTGTCCCTCGTCGAAGTCCTTCCTCAGAATCGTTCCGATGGGACTCTGCTGGCTGTTGTGCTCAGCGGCGATGGTGGCTGGGCCGGGATCGACAGGAGCATCGCAGCCGGCCTTGCCACCGCGGGTGTCCCGGTCGTCGGCTGGAGCAGCCTCGACTACTACTGGCGTCCCCGCACCCCCGAGCGTGCCGCCGCGGATCTGGCCCGGATCGTTGAACACTACACGACGGCGTGGCAGAAGGGCCGTGTGCTGATAATCGGTTATTCGTTCGGAGCCGACGTCGCGCCGTTTCTCGTCAACCGTCTGCAGGACTCAGCGAGGAATCGGATCGCCGGTGTCGTGCTCCTGAGCCCATCGGATACCGCCGCGTTCGAGTTCCATCTGGCGAGCTGGCTCGGCGGCGGCAGCGGCGATCCGCGGCACCCGACAGCCCCTGAGATTGCCCGGCTGCCGGTTCCTGTGACGTGCGTGTCGGCATCGGATGAATCCGACTCGGTATGCCGGACCGTCAAGGCCGAGCGGTTTCGGGCCCTGACGATCGGCCGGGGGCATCACTTCAGCGGCGAATACGATCGGATCGTCGAGGCAGCTCTCGTGCCCGGCCATACCATGGCATTGGGTCAGCCTGCTCAGCCGTCGGAGTTCGCCGCCGCGGTGGGGCCAGCGGCAGTGATTCACGCCACGAGGGGCGTGGTCAAGGCTATCGACGATACGGCGCTGGTCGTCTCTCGCCCGCGGAGTCGCGGGGACATCGCGTTCCGGCTGAGTTCAACAACGCACAAGGACGGAGAGATCGTGGTCGGATCCACGGTCTCGGTCCGATACCGCGAGGATGGAGAAACCCGAGTCGCCACCGCTATCGCCGTGCAGAAGTCCCAGCACTGATCCGGAGGGAGTGTGAGATGGCTGATCAACCAGTTGTATATCCGAGTGGCTGACGCGCATCGAGGCCGAGTATCGCGAGATGCCTGATCTTCAGTTGACAGAGCCGCAGATGCGCCGGCTCTGGGGACTCGACGCGGTGACGTGCGCCGCGATCATCGCGGCGCTTGTCGGCTCGGGGATTCTGTGTGAAACGCCGAAGCATCGCTACGCCTTGTCCAAAACTTCGAACATCAGCCGATTGTGAAGCAACGCTCCTTCCCATGTCCCGGCCGCTTCGGTAATATGACCGTCCGCGACACGGCAACACCGAACCAGCAGGTGCGGGCGTCGCATCATCAATTGGAGCATTCACGTGCGCTGGTATATCAGGCGCTGGTGCAGCCGGGCAAGTGATCGACCACCCGGCACCCCGCCGAGATCGTGATGGCCGCTACGCTTCACTACCCCGCGCGCGCAGCCGGCCGGGCGCCCTGGGCTGCCTCAGGCTCCGGCGCCGCGAGTGCCCCTTGAACAATTCGAGCAGTCAGAGTGCCCGTTCAGCCGGGTCCGGTCGAAGCCCGACAGGGACTCATATCGCGCCCATGGCGCGGGAGCGCATCACATGACGTACACCCGCCGCAGGTTCCTGGAAACCACCGGAGCCCTCGCCGCCGCGGCGGGTGTGGGCCGGCCTGTCGGTTCATTCGAGCAGTCGTCGCCGGGAGGGCGTCAGGCTGGCGCGCCGGGCGTGGAGCTGAACGTCGACGGCGCCGGCCTGCCGGATTATTCCCGCGATCTCGAGCGATACCTGGTCCGTCTTGCGAACGATGCCCGCGAGCGGCGCAAGCGTGTGATCGACGCGATCTCGACGCGTCAGGAAGTGCTCGACCGGCAACAGCTGGTGGTCAGGGAGCTCTGGAAGATGCTGGGAGGACCACCAGCTCGCACTTCCCTCAACGCGCAGGTGACCGGCACTGTCCAGCGCCCCGGCTACCGAATCGAGAAGCTGACGTTGGAGAGTCGGCCAAAACTCTTCGTCACGGCGAACCTCTATGTACCGGATGGACCGGGACGGCGTCCGGCCATTCTCGGGCCACTTGGGCATGCGGGGAATGGCAAGGCGTGGCCAAGCTACCAGCGGCTGTTTTCGAACCTCGCACGCAAAGGCTACGTCGTCCTCGCGTACGACCCGTTCGGCCAGGGTGAGCGCATTGAGTATCCGGGAAGCCGGCCCGGCCAGTCTGCGCTGGGCGGTGGAACGAGCGAGCACGAGTACGCGGGACGCCGCCTCATCCTGCTCGGCGCCAACTTCGGCCTGTTCCGCGCGTGGGACGGCATCCGCGGGATCGACTACCTGCTGACTCGCGCGGAAGTCGATCCCGAGCGGATCGGCTGCTGCGGCCAGTCGGGCGGCGGGACGCTCACGCAGTTCCTGGCGGCGCTCGACAGTCGCATCCGAGTCGCCGTCGTCTCCATGGGCAACACCGAGAACCTTGCCCAGGAGAATGTCGAACCGCCTGGTTCAGCCGACGACGCCGAGCAGAATATCGTGCCGGCGCTGGCTCGCGGGATCGACCGGGCGGACCTGCTCTATGCGTTCGCGCCGAAGCCGCTGCTGATGACCGTCACGCTGCACGATGCCGGCCACACATATTCACCGGGGTATGTCGCCAGCTCGCACGATCTCCTGGACGAGTACAAGCGCGCGTACGGCCTGCTCGGCGCCGGCGACCGCGTTGTGCTGCAAGCCACCACTGTTTCCCACGGATACGTCTACGAGATGCGCCGGGCGACCTATGCGTGGTTCAACCGATGGTTCGACATGAAGAATGTGGACGACGACGAGTCGTCTCAGGCCGTGGAGCCGGAGGCCACGCTCTTCGTGACGCCGACCGGCTTCGTGACGACATCGTTTGGTGGGGAGACGGCGCTCTCGCTGACGCGGCAGATGGCGGGCGCCATTCCCACGCCGTCGTCGCTCTCACCGGATGACGTGTCTTCACGGATCCGCCGTCTGCTCGGCATCGAGGAGCCGCGCGGCGCAGCGTTGGCCGCCCGGGTGCTCGCCACGATCAAGAAACCTGGATATCGTGCGGAACAGTTCGAGTTCACCAGCGATCGGGAGATTCGCACGCCAGGCTGGCTGCTCACGCCGGACAACGCTGGCCCGTCCACCCGGACCCTGCTCTATGTCGGCGAGGCATCGGCGTGGAGCTCGGTCGCGGAGGACGCGTTCGCGGACCGGCTGTGCGCAAGAGGAGGATGCCGGGTGGCGGTCATCGACGTGCGCGGGCGCGGCGACTGCGCAATGGGCTACCCCGCGCGGGGACGATTCTATTTTCCACGCCGCATCACCGACGAGGCGTACGTGACGTGGTTCATGCTGATGCTCGGAACCCCGCTTCTCGGCGGACAGATCTACGACACGCTGCGGGCGCTGGACTATCTTCGTTCGCGGCCCGATGCCGGCGGTGCGCTGTCGCTGGTAGGCGATGGGCCTCACGGGGTGATTGCGCTGTACGCAGCGGCCCTCGATGCGAGCGTCCGAGGCGTCGCGTTGCGCCAGACCGTCACGGACTATCGTTCGCTTGCCGTGGCCGAACGCTACAGCCAGCCGTTTGGCATCTACCCCTTCGGCGTCCTGCGGGAGTTCGACTTGCCTGACGTGGCGCGTGCCGTCGGGCCGCGCCCGGTGCTCCTGCTCAACCCCGTGACGGCGCATGGCGAGCCGGCCGGTGCGGCGGCACTGGATCTCTACAAGAGTGTTCCGAACGCCACCGTTCGGACCCTGGCCGACGATGATCCGGTGCAGGTTCTGGCCGCCTGGGCGTCCGCGCGGTGACGTGTCGCGACGCGGCGTGACGACCGCCAGGTGTTCGTGCGCCGGAGCTGATCGGCGTCGGGTGAACTGCTCCCCCACCAACCGATCGGATGAATGACCGGTCGACCGGAGCTCAACCATGATGCAGGTTCGGGGGCGTCGAACCGCGCCGCACCGCGCAGTGGACCTATAATCGCCACGTCCTGACATGACACTCCAGACTCGCGCGCTGAGCGGCAACGGGCTGGCCGAGCGACGACTGACGGCCGAGCACGTGGTTGCCCGGGCGCTGGTCGAGGCCTCCACCTTCGCCGAAGCCGTACCCAGGATTCTCGAGGCCATCTGCAGCGCCCTCGACTGGGAGCATGGCGCGTTCTGGGAGATCGACCGGCAGGCCGGGGTCCTCCGCTGCGTCGAGATCTGGACCGCCGCGTCGGTGGATTTCCCGGAATTCAACGCCGCCTCCAGGGCGTCCGCGTTCGCTCGCGGGGTTGGGCTGCCTGGCCGGGTCTGGGCCAGCGCCGAGCCGTCGTGGATTCCCGACGTCGTCCAGGACATGAATTTCCCGCGCGCGCCCGTCGCCGCGCGCGAAGGACTCCATGGGGCGTTGGGATTTCCCGATCCTGCTGCGCGGCGATGTCGCTCGGCGTGATGGAGTTCTTCAGCCGCGAAATTCGCGCACCAGGCACGGATCTGCTCTCGATGCTCACCAGCATCGGCAATCAGATCGGCCTGTTCATCGACCGGCGGCGCGCGCAGGAGGAGCTCGATCGCTTCTTCATGCTCTCGCTCGACATGCTCTGCATCGCCGGGTTCGACGGGTACTTCAAGCGAGTCAACCTGGCCTGGGAGCGGACCCTGGGCTACACCGAGGCGGATCTGCTGTCCCGGCCGTTCATGGACTTCGTCCATCCCGACGATCGCGAAGCCACGGTTGCCGAGTCGCGGAAGCAGATCGATCGGGGCGAGGAGGTCATCTACTTCGAGAACCGGTACTTCCACAAGGACGGCACGCTGCGATGGCTGATGTGGACGTCGACGCCGTTCGAGGAACAGCAGGTCGTGTTACGCTGCCGCGCGCGACATCACCGAGCGGAAGGCGGCGGAAGAAACGATGGCGAGCTACGCGCGCGAGCTCGAGGTGAGTCAGCGCGAGCTCGAAGATCAGGCCGCGCCGCCTGGCGCAGCTCGTCAAGGAGCTGGAGGTCTCGAAACGACAGGCCGAAGAGGCGACGGAGTCGAAGAGCGCGTTCCTCGCCAACATGAGCCACGAGATTCGCACGCCCCTCAACGGGATCCTCGGGATGACGACGCTGGCGCTGCAAACGAGGCTGTCGGCCGAGCAGCGGGAGTATCTGACGACGGTCAAGTCGTCGGCCGAGTCGCTGCTGGAGATCATCAACGACATCCTCGACTTCTCGAAGATCGAGGCGCGGCGGCTCGATCTCGAGCGCACGGAGTTCGACCTCCGCGAGACGGTCGGCGACGCGGCGAAGCTGCTGGCGCTTCGTGCCGCCGAAAAAGGCATCGAGCTCGCCTGCCACATCGTCGCCGGACGTTCCGGAGATCCTGCTCGGGGACGCCGGCCGCCTCCGGCAGGTCCTGCTGAACGTGATGGGCAACGCCGTCAAGTTCACGACCGATGGAGAGGTCGTCCTGCGCGTCAGCGTTCAAGCCGTGAGCTCCGATCGCGCTGACGCTCCACTTTGCCGTCAGCGACACCGGCATCGGCATTCCTCCCGATAAACAGCCACAGATCTTTCAGGCGTTCACCCAGGCCGACAGCTCGACGACGCGGCGTTATGGCGGCACCGGACTGGGTCTGGCGATCGCCCAGCGGCTCGTCGAGCTCATGGGCGGGCGCCTCTGGGTCGAGAGCGACGGAAGGCCGCGGCAGCACGTTCTTCTTCACTGGCCACCTTCGACCAGCCCCAGGCTGCCGGGCGGCGCGCGCCCATTGCCAAGCCGAGAGCCCTCGAGGGACTGCGGGTGCTCGTGGTCGACGACAACGCGACGAACCGCCGCATCCTGGAGGAGATGCTCGCGAGCTGGCACATGAGGCCGACGACGGTGGGCGATGCCGGATCGGCGGTGTCGGCATTGCGCGCGGCAGCGGGCACGACCGCGCCGTTCGACGTCATGATCTCGGACTGCCAGATGCCGGAGGTCGACGGCTTCACGCTCGCGCGCCGCGTGAAACGCGAGGATCGACTCGGCAAAGACGCCGATCGTGATGTTGACGTCGATGGGACAGTCGGACGATCAGGTGCACCGCCACAGGAACAGCATCGACGCGTTCCTGACCAAGCCGGTCAAGCACTCCGATCTTCTCGAAGCCCTCGTCGCGGCTGTTCGGCGTGTCGACCAGGACGGGCGCACGGAGCCGACCGCCGAGCGAATCGGCTCGCGGCCGCGCCGCGTCGCTGCAGCGTGCTCGTGGCCGAAGACAATCCCGTCAACCGCAAGCTCGTGACGACGCTGCTCAGAAAGCGGGGCCACAAAGTGAAGGCGGTCGAAAACGGCCGGAAGGCCGTCGCGTGCGTCCAGTCAGCGACGGGTCCGGCGTTCGACGTCGTGTTGATGGACCTGCAGATGCCCGAGATGGGCGGGTTCGAAGCTGCGCAGGCAATCCGCGAGTGGGAGAACGCGGCTGTTCCCTCGACTCCGACCGCGACGGGCAGGCGGCTGCCGATCATCGCGCTGACCGCTCACGCGATGCAGGGCGATCGCGAGCGCTGTCTCGCAAGCCGGCATGGACGGCTATCTGTCGAAGCCAATCGACGTGGACGAACTGATCGCGACCGTCGAGAGGTTCGGAGGCGGTCGGCCGCTCGAAAAGCGCCGCGCCGGCCCCCCACCCGGGCGACGACTCCGTCTTCGACGAGCGCGCGGCACTGTCCTACTCGGGAGGCGATCGCCGCCTCCTCAAGAACGTCGATCAAGCTCTTTCGATCGGACTATCCGTCTGCGCTCCGCGGATCGAGCGCGCGCTTCGACGCCGGGACTTCGAAGCGCTCAGGACTGGCGGCGCACGGCCTGAAAGGGGCGATCGCGACCGTGGGTGCATCGGCGGGCCGCCAGGCCGCCGCGAAAATCGAGCAGGCGGCGGGCTCGCAGAGCTTCGAGGAAGCCGAGAGCGCGTTTATCGGGCTGCGCGATGAGCTCGAAAGGCTCGAGGAGGCATTCGCCGCCGCGGATTCGGTCGCACGCCCGGCACGCCGGCCGACCACCAGTCGCACACGCCGCACTCCTCAACGAAAGCGCAGGCCATCATGAGCAGAATCCTCGTGGTCGACGACGACAAGACCACGCGTCACGTGCTGCGCGGCGTGCTGACGAACGCCGGGTTTTCGACGTCAGTGGCAAAGGATGGCGTCGACGCGCTCAAGGCCCTGAGCACGCAGCACTTCGACCTGCTGCTGCTGGACGTCTGGATGCCGCGGATGAACGGGCTGGATCTGCTGGCGAAACTGCGGACGGTCGAGCCACGGCCACGCGTCGTGGTCATGACGTCGGACGACGCGCCCGAAACGCTGCTGAAGGCGGTGCGGGAGCAGGCATTCAAGTACGTGCACAAGCCTGTGGAATCGCCGGCACTGCTGCAGACGGTTCACGACGCGCTCGCAGCACCCGACACGCCGCCGATCGAGGTGATTTCGGCGCGGTCCGACTGGGTCGAGCTCGTCGTGCCCTGCACGCGCGAGGCAGCCGGCCGCATCGAAGCGGTCATGTCGCACCTCGACGCCAACCTCGCGCCGGACGTTCGCGAGTCTATCGCCTATGCGTTTCGCGAGCTGCTGCTGAATGCCGTCGAATGGGGCGGCAAGCTCGATCCGACGCGGACGGTGCGGATCGCCTGCCTGCGCGCCGAGGCGGATGCTCATGTACCGGATCGCCGATCCCGGGATCCGGATTCAACATCGAGGAGTTGCCGCACGCGGCGATCGGCCAACCGCCCGACGACCCGATCGCGCACATGCACGTCCGCGAAGCGAAGGGGATCCGGCCCGGCGGGTTCGGCCTGCTCATGGTGCGCGCCAGCGTCGACGAGTTGCTCTATAACGAGCAGCGCAACGAAGTCGTCTTCGTGAAATACCTGGACGAGCGATCCACGTGACCCGGTGTCCTCAGCCTGGGGCTTTTCTGAAAACCTGCCGGATTGCCGCTTGATTCTGCCGTGCGTCAGCGGCAAAGTCACCGTGCCTCGAAAGGTCTATTTCCTGGACGAGTTGATCGACGGTTTTGCCCGCCTTCTTGCCGCCGGATACCTGCTGCCAGAGATCGTCCAGAAAAGCCCGCTGGGCCCTGAGCGTGTCGACGGTGCCAGGACCGCCGTGTCCCGGGATCACCGTTTTCAGGTTCCATTTCGCGAGATCGTTCAACACCTGAACCCAGCGGAGGTGATCCGCGTCCCGGTCGCCGACGTTGTTACCGGACCGCCAGTTCACGCAGAGATCGCCGGTGAACAGAATGCCCTCCTTCGGAAGGAACGCCACCGCGTCGCCGATGGTATGAGCAGGCCCGACACGCCGCAGCTCGAGCCTCCGATCGCCGTCATCGATTGCCAGGAAGTGTTCGAAGACCAGCGATGGCGGCTCCAGCCGGTACGGCGCCAGGCTGTACTGGTCGGTCCGCTTGCTCATGGCGGCCCACTCCTCTTTGCCTTTGGTAGACAGCTCGCTCGCGCAGTCCTGCGAACAGACGACGGTGACGCCTTCGTCGGCCATGACGCTGTTGCCCTGGCTGTGATCCCAGTGGTAATGCGTGTCGAAGACGTATCGAATCGGCTTGCTGGTGGTCTTCCTGATTTCCTGCAGGATGGCGCGGACGCCCCAGGGAGTGTTTCCGTCGACGACCACGACGAAGTTGCGAAACTCGATCCAGCTCGTGTTGGCCGGCTGCCGGATGTCGTTGTCGCCCTGCCGGAAATAGACACCGGGAGCAAGCTCTTTGACAAGGCCGCGCTTGGGTGGCCGCCTGTACGCTTGTAAGCGACCACCATCAACAGCAGCAACACCAGTGCAAGCGCGGCGCGTTTCATCTCTACGCGTCCTTCCCGCATGACGGTTCATGCGCGGGATCCAGGGCGGGTGCCAGCTTCGCTCGAATCCTGGCCAGTGCCGGGCCGCCCCGCCTTCAGGCGCAGCCCGGGCGCCGTCTTCCCTACTTCATACCGGGACTCCGGCCGGGAATCGTGGCATAGATATCGGCCTTCCTGATCGGACGATCGGGGTTCGGCGCGTGCACCGAGATCACCGTGTCGTAATCGAGCTTCAGGCGTTCGAGGTTATCCACCATCACCACGTGCGCGATGGCTGGGCACGGTGGGAGGCGGCGCGTCCGGCGGCTGGCAGGTTGAACATGTCGCCGTAGGCGATGATCCGCTCCTTCGGGAGGTAGGCGATCAGCATCCCGTCGGCGTGCGGCAGGCCCTTGATGTGGTGGAGCTCGGCGGTCCGCGTGCCGTCCGTGAACACGCGCTTGTCGCCGACGGCTTCGATGACCGGCTTCTTGCCGGACTTGGACATGACGTCGGGCGCGAGCGTGCGTGGCGCGCTCAACGCTTTCTCGAAGTAGGCCTTGTTGCAACTCGTGCATGACGAGCGTGGCCCCTTCGGCGACCGGAGCGCGCGATGCCGCTCGTGTGATCGGCGTGGTGGTGCGACAGGACGGCGTAGCGGACCGGCTTGTTCGGAATCACGCCGCTTGGCTTCCGCGAGGATCGCCAGGGCGCGCGCTTCGCTCTGCGGGCCGCCTTCGAAGATCCAGATGTGATCGCTGAACTCCACGGCGAGCGCGACGTAGCCGCCGGTGATGCGATAGACCCCCTCCGCCAGCTTCTCAGACGCGGCCTGCGCGGGCGCCTGGTGGCCCGGCGGCGGCCGGCGCCGGCGTCCCGCCGGCGCCTCCGGCCGGCGGAGGCTGGCGGGGTCAGCAGCTGCTGGATGTTCGCAGGGTTGACGGTCGCGCCCTGGATGTACGCCTCGAACGTCGGCCAGCCGCCCCGCGCTGCACGATCTCCGCGGGAAACTTGAGGCCGTTGTTGTCGCGATACCCGCTGTAGCTCGTCTCGACCAGCATGTCGCCGAAGATGGGATTCTCGAGCCAGGTCTCGACCTTGTCCACGAGATTGGTCTGGGCGTTGATGTAGCCGACGACCCGGTACGGCTGACCGCCTGGCGACTTGATGTTCGGCGGGCTCCAGGTGACGACGTGCTGGCGCGCGGCGCCGGCGCCTGCGGTCCGCGACGTTGCGTTGTTGGCCGCGGCCCCCTTGAGGAAGCCCCACGGCGTCACCCAGATCTCCAGCTGCTGCGCCCACGTCGTCTGCGCCGGGCGTGATGTTCTGCTGGAACTGGCCCTGCGTCGGCGCGCCGCCCTGAGGGGTCGCGGCGAGGGTGACGGCGGTCGCGCGCGACGCCGGCTCCGGAAGTCGATGGAGCGCGAGTAGTCGTTCAGGTTCTGCCGCGGCCACGGGTTGTTCGCGTTGCTGTTCTGCCCGAGGTGAAGTTCGCGGCAGCCCCGTAATAGGTGATCGAGGTCAGGTTGTCGGCGCCCAACGCTCTGGACGCGTTGCTGAGGACGGCCTTGGCATCCTGGGCGGCTGCGGTCGTGACCGCGAGCAGCACCAGCACGAGCACGTCGACACTCCGTTTCACCATCGCTGTCCCTCCTCTCCCCGCGCACGCTTGTACGCGAGGTTCGACGATACGCCGCACGAAATGCGTCAGTTGCTCAGGTGGCGGTCAAAGCTGGCCCCTGTCATCCTCGGAGCTGTACGAAATGAACACGCCGTTGGCAAACACGTGCTGGAACCGCGGGCTCGCATGCTGTCTGCCTGTGCCCAGGACGATCGGATTGTCGACAGCAGGCAGATTATACGGCTTCTGTTCCGCAGCTGATCGCCCGCTGGCGTTGGTGCGCAGGGCGCCGCTCGGGGTGCAGCCGGAATTCGATTCATCGGTCTTCGCACGCCGACCCTTGCCGTGATAGATCCATGCCCGTGATCAGATTCCGCATCGCCGCGTTGACCATGGTGGCGGCGGTGTCCGCCGGATACGGGTCCCAGCCTCCCGCCGCGGCTCAATCCTGGCCGCCCGTCGTCCGGAAAGCGGCCGGCTCGGCGCCGGTGCTCGCGGCGGCCGACGCGCTGAAGACGTTCGCGATGCCGCCCGGCTATCGGCTCGAACTGGTGGCCAGTGAGCCGTTGATTCAGGATCCCATCGCGATTGAATGGGATCCGGAAGGGCGCATGTGGGCCATCGAGCTGCCAGCCTATATGCGTGACATCCGCGCATCCGGCGAGTACGAGCCCATCGCGCGGATCGTGGTGCTCGAGGACGCGGACGTGGACGGGGTGATGGACAAGCGGACGGTGTTTGCCGACGGGCTGATTCAGCCGCGCGCGCTCGAGTTGCTGGATCGGGGTGTCCTCGTCGGCGAGCCGCCGAACGTCTGGCTGATGCGGGATTCCGACGGAGACCTGCGCGCCGATACGAAGGAGCTCGTGACGGCCGCCTACGGTCGGCGTGAGACCAACGTCGAGGTGAACGCGAACAGCCTGCAATGGGCGCTCGACAATCGCATCTACGCCGCCGGCATCGGCGTGGACCTGTTTCTCAGGCTGAAGGACGGCACGTTCGACGTGCAGAAATCGCTGTCGCGCGGCCAGTGGGGAACGACACAGGACGACGCGGGACGAATCTACCGCAACCACAACGAATCGGTGCTGCACGTGGATCTGGTGCCGACGCCGTACTTTGCGCGAAATCCAAGCCTGCTGCGTACTCGGGGCAGCCACGAGCCCGTTGTGGACGTCAACGGCGATGTCAACGCGGTCTGGCCCGCGCACCAGACACCAGGCACGAACCGCGCCTATCAGCGCGGCATCCTTCGCGACGATGGCACGCTGGCGGCGTTCACCGCGGCCTGCGCCCCCACGGTCTACCGCGGGGATCGGTTGCCGGGCGATCTTTACGGGAATGTCTTCGTCGCCGAGCCGGTGGCGAACGTGGTCAGCCGGCTGATCGTCACCGACGACGGCTCGACGCTGCGGGCACGGAAGGCGTACGAGCGAAGCGAGTTCCTGACCTCCACCGACGAGCGGTTCCGGCCGGTCAACCTGTCCAGCGCACCCGACGGCACGCTGTACGTGGTGGACATGTACCGGGGGATCATTCAGCACCACGCCTACATCACCGAGTACCTGCGGGATCAGATCGGCGCGCGCCGGTTGGAGCAACCCAGCGGGCTGGGGCGGATCTACAGGGTGGTGCACGACACGACGCGGCGGGAAGAGCGGCCGGCGCTGTCGGCGCAGTCGGCGGCGCGACTGGTGGATGTCCTCTCGCATCCGAACGGCTGGTGGCGCGACACTGCGCAGCGGCTGCTCGTCGAGCGTGGTGCTCGAGTTGCGTCGGACGCGCCGGTCGTCGCCGACCTCGTCGGCCAGGCTGACGGCGCTCCTGACTGGCGCACGCGCGTCCACGCGTTGTGGACGCTCGATGGCATCGATCGCATTCTGCCGGCGACGGTGATCAGGGCCCTCTCCGACCGATCCCGGGAGGTGCGCCTGACCGCGGTCCGCATCGCAGAGCGGTGGCTCGGCGAGGCGAACCAGCCGGTTCAGCAGGCGGTCGCGCAGGGCGTCGATGATACCGACTGGAACGTCCGCGCGCAGGTCGCCGCGTCGCTCGGAGCGCTGCCGCCAGGACCGCGCGAGACGTTCATCGTGTCGATGCTGGAGCGTCACGGCAGCGACCCCATCGTCCTCGATGCCGCCCTGAGCGGATTGCGCGGAGGCGAGGCGACGGCCGTCGAGCACCTGCTGAGCGGAGGCGTGGTGCAGACGCCGGCCCGCGCAGCCGCACTCACCATGATCGCGGCGACGATCATCCGCAGCGAGCAGAACGGTCCGATCCAGCGCGTGCTCGCGTGGGCTGCCGAAGAGGCGCGTCCCCCATGGCAGCGTTCGGCGCTGCTTCGCGGCGCGGAGGTCGCGGTGCTTGGCGCCGAGATGCCCGGCAGCCCGCTGCCGCGAACAACTCCCGCGGCGGTGGTCGCGCCGTGCCCGACGTGTCCCGGCGGCCGGGGCGGGCCGGGCGGTGCGTACGCGTTTCCGCAGGCGCAGGCGGCAACGGCGGCAGGGCAACGGGGCGGAACGCGGAGCGTGCGGCTGACCGGTGAACCGACGGGACTCCATGCGATCGAAACCGCCGGTGGCGAGCTGGCGGCGCGAGCGACAGCCGTGCTCGCGCGGATGGAGTGGCCCGGCAAGCCAGGCTTGGCGGCACTGCCGCCGCTGACTCGCGACGAGCAGCAGCGGTTTGACGCCGGCCAGGAAGTGTACCGGAACCTCTGCGCCGGCTGCCATCAGCCGGATGGGCGCGGGCAGGAGCGGGTGGCGCCAGGCCTCGTCGGATCGACGCTTGCGCTCGCGCCGGCGGCGATCCCGGTGCGCATTCTGCTGCACGGCAAGGAAGGTCCGCTGGGACTGATGCCGCCGGCCGGGTCGACGCTCACCGATGAACAGATCGCGGCGGTGCTGACGTACGTCCGGCGGGAGTGGGGACAGGCGGGAGCGCCCGTCACGGCTTCCATGGTCACCGACACACGTGCTCTCACGCGCGACCGGCTGCGTCCCTGGACGAACGACGAACTGCTGGCGATCGCGGCCCGCTGAGATCTGTCGAAAGGGCCGTCACCGACCGTTTCCCTTGCGCTTCGACACAAGAACGGCTATCCTGCTGTCGAAGCTACAGGGAAGGGCCACGGACCGGCCTCGGAGGAAACTCAATGGGTGAAGACCGGCTGGGCCTGCCGCAGGGCACGCTCGATCTGCTGATCCTCAAGACGCTGGCGCTCGAGCCGCAGCACGGCTGGGCCGTGTCGGAGCGGCTCCAGCAGATTTCGGGCGAAGCCGTGCAGGTCGGCCAGGGATCGTTGTACCCCTCGCTCCATCGCCTCGAGCGTTCAGGGCTCATCAAGGCGATCTGGCGGACGACCGAGAACAATCGTCGCGCGAAGTATTACGAGTTGACGCGCGCGGGCCGCAAGCAACTCGAAGCCGCGACGGACGGCTGGCGCCGGCTGACGGCGGTCGTCAATCAGGTCCTCGACCTGCCCTGAGGTAGCCCATGTTCAGCGACCTGCTCTATCGCCTGCGTGCGCTGCTGAGGCGCGGCGCAGTGGAGACGGATCTCGACGACGAGCTGCGCCTGCACCTCGAACACGAAGCCGCGAAGCACGAGCGCGCCGGCTGTTCACCCGGCGAAGCGCGCCGGCGGGCACGGCTCGCGCTTGGTGGAGTCGAACAGGTGAAGGAAGACTGTCGCGACGCGCGCGGCACCCGCTGGATTGAGGATTTTGGCCACGACCTGCGTTATGGCGCGAGGCAGTTGCGGTTCAACCCTGGCTTCGCCCTCGTCGGCATCGGCTCGCTGGCACTGGGCATCGGGGCGAACACGGCGATCTTCCAGCTGGTGAACTCCGTGCGTCTACGCACCCTCCCCGTCGAGCGGCCGGCGGAGCTCGCCGCAATCCGCATCGTCGGCGGGAACGGTGGAATGGGCCTGAACCCCGGTCGGTACGGCGGGCTGACGCGGCCCCTCTGGAAGAGATCCGGCGCGACCATCCGGCGTTTTCCGACGTGTTCGCGTGGAGCGCCGACGTGGTCGGCGTCGGCCAGGGCAGCGAGATGCAGCGTGTGAACGGTCTCCAGGTGAGCGGCGAGTTTTTCCGGGCGCTCGGCGTTGGCGCGTGGCGGGGGCGCGTCATTCTGCCCTCGGACGAGGAGACGAGTTGCCCGGCCGCCGTGACGGTGGTCAGTCACGCGTACTGGCAGCGGGCGCTCGGCGCTGGGCAGATTGACGGCGGTACGCGGCTGATTGTGAACGGCGCCCCAACCCAGGTCGTCGGAGTCACACCCCCGTCGTTTTTCGGTGTGGCCGTCGGAGATACGTTCGACATCGCGCAGCCGTTCTGCCGGCCGAAGGAGATGCGCCGCAACATCTTCTCGCTGACGGTCATGGGCCGCTTGCGGCCAGGGTGGAGCGTCGAGCGCGCGTCGAGTCAGCTGAACGCCGCCAGCCCCGCGATCTTCGGGGCCGCTGCACCATCAGGCTACGCTGGCGAGGTCATCGAGCGGTTCAACGCCTTCCGGCTGGAAGCGTCCTCGGCGTCGATCGGGGTCAGCTGGGTGCGCGAGCAGTACGATGCGTCGTTGACACTGCTGCTCGGAATCACCGGCCTCGTGCTGCTCATCGCCTGCGCAAATCTCGCAAACCTCATGCTCGCCCGGGCGAGCGCGCGGGCGCGCGAGGTCGCGGTGCGCATGGCCCTCGGCGCATCGCGCGGCCGGCTCCTCAGGCAGATGATGGCGGAGAGCGGACTGCTGGCTGCCGTCGGCGGCGCCCTCGGGCTCGGCGTCTCGCAGTTCTTGAGCCAGGCCCTGGTCCGCACGATATCCACCGAGAGCCACGTCGTCGATCTCCCGATTGCGATGGACTGGCGCGTCCTCACGTTCACCGGCCTGGTTGCCGTCTCGACCTGCCTCCTGTTCGGCATCGTCCCGGCGCTCAAGGGCACGCGCGCGCAGCCGGTCGAGGCGATCAAGGCCGGCGGCCGGGGCCTGTCACAGGCGCCTGCCAGGACGCTCATTCACCGGTCGATCGTGGTCACGCAGGTTGCCGTTTCGCTGGTGCTGCTCGTCGGCGCGCTGCTCTTCGTCCGCAGCCTCCACAACCTCAGCACCCTCGATACAGGGCTGAGGCAGCGTGGCATTACCATCGCGTTCATAGGCTACCCAGGGCTGGCCGGGCCGCCCGTCCGGCTCGAGGCCGTCCAGCATCAGGTGCTCGAGACAGTTCGCGCGATTCCAGGCGTGGTCGATGCCGCCACGACCACCAACGTCCCGCTCCTGGGCGGAAGCTGGACCCTCGGCATCCGCATCGCCGCGACGGAAGGGTCGTCGAAGTTCACGTGGATCAGCCCTGGCTATTTCCGGACCATGGGCATTCCACTGCTCGAGGGCCGGGGATTCGACGATCGCGACACGTCCTCGTCGCGTCGCGTTGCCATCGTGAACCAGCTCTTCGCGCGGCAGTTCCTCGGTGGCGCGAGCCCGATTGGGCGTGTCCTCCGAACCAGTCCGGAGCCGAACTACCCTGCGACCGACTACGAGATCGTCGGCGTGGCTGCCGACACGAAGTACAACGAGCTGCGGGGGGAGAGCTATCCGATTGCCTTCTCGCCTGCGGGACAGTACCCGGCGCTGGGCCCGTGGACCAACCTGCTGATCCACGCGGAGACCGCGCCGGCTGCGACGATGGCGGCGGTGAAGGGCGCGATTTCGACGGCGTTTCCGGGCGCCTTCCTGCAGCAGGCTGTCTTCGAGGAGCGGATCCGCGAAGGCATGGTTCAGGAGCGTGTGGTCGCCATGCTCGCCGGTTTCTTCGGTGTGCTGGCGACCGTTCTCGCGATGATTGGTCTCTATGGCCTGATCGCGTATCTGGTCGCGTTACGCCGCAACGAGATCGGCATCCGGCTGGCGCTCGGCGCTCGGCCGGCGGAGATCGTCGCGATGGTCCTTCGAGACGCCGGTCGTCTGCTCGCCCTGGGCCTGGGCATCGGGGTGCTGCTCGCGCTCATCGCCGGCCGCGCCGCCAGCTCGACGTCGTTGCTGTTCGGCCTGACGCCGTCCGATCCGTCGACCCTGGCAGGCGCCTGCCTGCTCCTCGGCGCGATCGCCGGTGTCGCGTGCCTCGTGCCGGCGCGTCGCGCCTCGAAGCTGGACGCGCTGGTGGCGCTGCGTCACGATTAGGACCTGGAGGGGACAGAGGCCGGGCTTCAGACCAGATCACGGCGAAGTGAGGGCGCCGCTCCCGCGGGGATGACTGGGGCTCCGGGCTTCAGATGGTGTACACTGCGCGTCGCGTCACAAGGCTGACAAGCTGCCATTGCGATGGAAGTTCCGCTGACCCCGCTCGAGTTCGCGCGCCGCAGCCGCGGCGCTCTATGCGGATCGCGAGGCCGTGGTCGACGGCGACGCTGCGGCTCACCTACGCGCAGTTCTTCGATCGCTGCGACCGGTGGTCGGCCGCGCTGCAGCGGCTCGGCGTCGCGCAGGGCGATCGCGTCGCCTACATCGCGCCGAACACCCACGCGCAGCTCGAGTCGTTCTACGCCGTCCCGCAGATCGGCGCCGTGCTGGTGCCGATCAACTACCGGCTCACGCGCCGACGACTTCGCCTACATCATCACCCACTGCGGCGCGAAGATCGTCTGCGCGCACGCGGACTATCTGGCGACCGTCGGACGCCATCCGCGCGCGACCTGCCCGGCGTCGCGCACTTCGTCGCGCTCGAGGGAGCGCGCGATGGCTGGCTCGACTACGAGTCGCTGCTCGCCGCGACGCGCCGGCCCATCGTTCGAGCGCGCCGGCGATCGCCGAAACGCGACCTCCTGACGATCAACTACACCAGCGGCACGACGTCGCGCCCCAAGGGCGTGATGATCACGCACCGCAACGCCTACATGAACGCGGTCGGCACGCTGCTGCACCTGCCGATGACCGTCGCCGACCGCTACCTGTGGACGCTGCCGATGTTCCACGCGAACGGCTGGACGTTCACCTGGATCGTGACGGCCGCCGGCGGCACGCACGTCTGCCTGCGCAAGGTCGAGCCGGCGCAGTCTTCGAGCTGATCGCAGGCCGAGCGGATCACGCTGCTGTGCGCGGCGCCGACGGTGCTCATCGGCATCGCGAACGCGCCTGCCGAGCTGCGCGACACGGCACCGCGCGGGCGTTCGCGTCGTGACCGCGGGCGCTCCGCCCGCGGCGGCGACGATCGAGCGGGTCGAGGGCGAGCTCGGCTGGACGCTCACGCACGTCTACGGGCTGACCGAGACGGCGCCGTTCATCACGGTCTGCGAGCCGCGGCCGGAGCACGCGGCGCTGTCGCCGGCGGAGCGGGCCATCGTCAAGGCGCGGCAGGGCGTCGAGCTCATCACCTCGGGCGAGCTGCGCGTCGTCGACGACGACGGCCGCGACGTCCCGCGCGACGGCGCAGACGCGTCGGCGAGATCGTCGTGCGCGGCAACGTCGTGATGAAGGGCTACTTACAACGATCCGGACGCCACCGCCCCGGCGCTGCGCGGCGGCTACTTCCACAGCGGCGACGCGGCGGTGGTCCACCCGGACGGCTACGTCGAGATCCGCGATCGCATCAAGGACGTCATCATCAGCGGCGGCGAGAACATCTCGTCGGTCGAGGTCGAAGGCGTGCTGCTGCGCCACCCGGCGGTCCAGGAGGTCGCCGTCGTCGGCATGCCGGACGAGAAGTGGGGCGAGGCACCGCACGCCTTCGTCGTCTTCAAGCCGGGCGCCGACCGCGACCGCGCCGACGAGCTCCGCGCGTTCGTGCGCGAGCGCCTCGCGCACTTCAAGTGCCCGCACAGCTGTCACGTTCGTCACCGAGCTGCCGAAGACGGCGACCGGAAAGATCCAGAAGTTCGTGCTGCGCGGTCACCGCCCGGCGATCTCCACTCAGTAGCCGGTGCGTTCGGTCGGCCCGTGATCTGGATGCCAGCCGGAGACGGCGGGCTAGTTCCAGTCCACGTCGATGTCGACGACGTGTTTGAAGGGGACGATCGTGCTGTTCGCCTTGCCGGTAGCGCCGTTAATCAGCAGCACGCCTGCGCCGCCATTGATGACAGCCGACTTCCCATCCGGGAGAAGTCCGGCTTGCTGAAGTAAGAGCCACTGGCAGCCGCGTCGCGGAATGGCGAGGACCGTGTGTGGGGCCGCCTGGCCGACTTGGATACGCACCCGGATCCCGCGGTCACGGTGGCCCAAGTGGCGAGGTATGCGGTGTCTCAGAGGGAACGGTGCGCAAGCGGATCACCGCTGGCGCGTTGCGCGCGAGCAACCCGGGACACCGGCTGACGCGCGTATCGCTGACAGACCTGCGCGCGTTCGCTGAGCGCTCCCGGATCGTGGCTGGCGTGCGATGAGGCGGAGGGTGAGAACGACGCGCGAGCAAAGTCCCCCGCCCCGCGCGTCTGAAAGCTGTCAGCCGTGTCGCTGACCAGGCCGACGGCGCCTGTTCAGTGCGTCCTCCGCCTTGCGAATGTCTTCGGCCCTGACCAGCAATTCCGCCCCCGCGATACCTGGATACATCCCGCCAGCATTGTCGGCCCGGATCATGGAGTCAATCCCAGTCTCATCCAAAATGCCTTTGGCAATCTGGGCATCCACAGGAGACTGGAATGTTGACACGACTACAAGGCTCGAGGATTTCATGGTCATGCCTCCTCAAATAGCCGCACGAGCGGCTGGCCCGTGGTCGCCACGCAGCGTGGAAGCGAGAACGACGCGCGAGCCAAAGTCTCACCCCTCCGCGCGTCTGAGGCCCTCAGCCGTGCTGCCGACCAGCCCGTACGGTCAAGTGTCGCACGTGCGGTCAGCTCCAGCCCTTCACCTGAAGGTTTTCGGCGTCCTCCTGTCCCACGTCACTGCCGTTCGTGCCCGATCATGTCCGCCTGTCCGGGAAGCCGTGCCAAGTTGTGCCAAGCCGAGCCTAATCTGCCTCGGTAGGTCGATGCTTCGTGTCCTCAGGGTCAGACAGATGCGGCGAGCGGCTTGACATGAAGCCGGCCACGACGCGCGCGCAGGGCGTGCCAGAGATCCCAATCACTCTGTAGCCGAAGCCAGAAGGCGGCCTCCATTGACGTCAGCGCTTCGAGCCGGATGGCAGTGTCGGCGCTCCGCCCGCCGGCCACGTACGATCGCGTTGAGGCGTTGGAATGGAACGCTGATTCGCTTGGCCCCCTCGGCCTGGGTGACGCCGGCTGGCTCGAGGAATTCCTTGAGTAGCATCTCACCGGGGTGTGTCGGGGGCGTTGTTTCGGCAACATCGTCGGCCTCTCAGCGGTAGTCCTCGCACCGGACGTCGTGGGCGTGTTCACGTTCGAACCGGAACGTGATGCGGTACTGGTCATTCACTCGAATGCTGAACCAACCGGAGCGGGCGGCCTGGAGCGCCTCCAGCCGGTTGCCGGGCGGCCCGACGCCGCCCCGCTACCACGACCGGCCGGGCCAGATGCGCTCGAGGTACGCGGTCAGGGCAACACGCAATTCGACGATGGACGGGAAGCGCCTGTCGGGATCGGCGTCGACAGCGGTGAGCAGAATCTCCTTGAGCTTCGGAGCGACCTCGGGATCCGCGTCGACACACCGGCCGACGTCGGCGGTCCAGGTCCATTGATAGCCGGCGAGCATCGTGTAGAGCACCGCGCCCAAAGAGAACAGATCCGATCGCGCATCGGGCGCTTGACGGGACAGCTCGGGCGCCGAGTATCCGGAAGTGGTTGGCGGATTGTAGAAGACCCCTCTCGCGTGCCGGCCCGCCTCGTATGACGATTCGAAGTCGACAATCCTGAGCACCGGCTTACCGCTCTCCCACCGGCAGAGGATGTTCATGGGATTGAGATCGACGTGCCAGATCTTCAGACCATGAAGCTCGGCCAACGCCTTGGCAACCTCGATCGTCGTTCTGAGTTGGGCGACCTGCCTGGCCGGGATTCGTTCCGAGCCGATGGTCGTCGCCAGTGGCCACTCGTCAAAGCACGACATGGTCAGATAGACGCGGCCGTCGCGCAATCGTCCGTGTTCCCCCAACACGGGAAAGTACCGCGAGTCGGGCAGCTCTCGGTTGATCGTCGACAGGCTGGCGATTTCGTTCCTGAGCTCCTGCTCGTAGACAAGTCCCGGCTTCGAGGTCACTTTGATGAGCAGGTTCGCACGACTCCGCTTGTCGCGAGCGACGTAGAGTTGATGGCGGCCATGTTCCCCGAACGCATGCCCGCTACGGGCGGCCGCGAGCCAATGGATGCTACTGAACTGATCGAAGGGCGGGGACTTGCAGTCGATATCGATCGGGGCGCGGTGGGACATGATGGCCCGTACTCCCGTGTGCACAGACAGGCTCAGCTCAACAACCCGCCGCGAAGTCGGTTCGGCAGGCTGTCCGAGTGTCCGGAGGCCCGCCCATCCGACCCCTCGCGCTCTGCGATGGCCGCAACCGGGCAACGATCTGGCTGCACGGCGTCGCAGTCGCGCGGGGTCGTTCTTCCCTCCACTTGTCGACACCTCGACGGGCGAGGCAGTCCGCCGGCGATACGCCGGTCCAGACTGGGACTAGTTGTCGTAATACAGCGAGAACTCGTGCGGATGCGGGCGGAGCCGCATCGGGTCGAGTTCCTTCGCCCGCTTCCAGTCGATCCAGGTCTGGATCAGATCCTCGGTGAAGACGTCGCCGCGGAGCAGGAACGCGTGATCCGTCTCGAGCGCGTTGACGGCCTCTTCGAGCGAGCCGGGGGTCGTCCGGATCCCCATCTCCTTCATCTCGTGACGCGTCATCTCGTAGATGTCGCGATCGAGCGGCTTGCCCGGGTCGATCTTGTTCTGGATGCCGTCGAGCATCGCCATCAGCATCGCCGACCACGCCAGGTAGCCGTTGCAGCTCGGGTCGGGGCAGCGGAACTCGAGGCGCTTGGCCTTCGGGCTCTTCGAGTACATCGGAATGCGGATGGCGGCCGACCGGTTGCGCGCCGAGAGCGCCAGGTTGACTGGCGCCTCGAACCCGGGCACCAGGCGGCGGTACGAGTTGGTGGTCGGCGCGGCGAACGCGAGAAGCGTGGGGGCGTGCTTGAGCAGACCACCCGCAGCCCAGAGGCCGAGCTGGCTGAGTCCGGCGTAGCCGTCGCCGGCGAACATCGGTGTGCCGTCCTTCCACAGCGAGGTGTGCGTATGCATGCCGCTGCCGTTGTCCTCGAAGATTGGCTTCGGCATGAACGTCACCGTCTTGCCGTGGCGCTTCGCGACGTTCTTGCAGATGTACTTGTACCGCATGAACTGATCGGCCATCGTGACCAGCGGCTGGAACTTCATGTCGATTTCCGACTGGCCGGCCGTGGCGACCTCGTGATGGTGCGCCTCGACGATGATCCCGATCTTCCGCATCTCGTTGACCATCTCGCCGCGCAGGTCGTGATACGTGTCAGTTGGGCTGACGGGAAAGTAGCCTCCCTTGAAGCTCGGCTTGTAGCCAAGGTTCGGCTCCTCGATGCGCGCCGTGTTCCACGCGCCTTCCACCGAGTCAATCTGGTAGTAGCCGCGGTGCTGGTTCTGCTCGTAGCGGACCTCATCGAAGATGAAGAACTCCGGCTCGGGCCCGATGAAGCAGGTATCGGCAATCCCCGATTGCTTCAGGTACTCCTCGGCTTTGCGCGCGACATGGCGCGGGTCCCGCGTGAACTCGTTCCGGGTGACGGGATCGACCACGTTGGCGATCACGCTCACCGTCGGCTTCGCAAAGAACGGATCAAGGCGTGCGGTGGCCGGGTCCGGGACGGCCATCATGTCAGACTCGTGGATGCCCATCCAGCCGCGAATCGATGAGCCGTCGAACCCGAGGCCCTCCTCGAAGGTGCCTTCGTCGAGCGTGTCCACCGGATACGAGCAATGCTGCCAGCTCCCGAGCAGGTCGACGAACTTCAGGTCGACCATCTCGGCCTCGTGCTTCTTCGCGTAGGCAAAGAAGTCTTTGGCGTTCTTCGCGAAATCGTCGGTCGTCATAAGTGCTCCTCGCCAAATGTTCCGAGTCCGGCCGGGTGCGCCCGGCCGCTCGCGGTTGACGGTGACCAAGAACAAAACGATCCAGGGAGGGCGCCATCTCGATTTCGACCAAGCCTCCGTCTAGACAGCGCATCGCTCTCACCCCAGGCGCACCGTTTAGAGCGGCTCACCGGGAAAGCGCGAACCGAACAGCTCGACCAGGCCCGGGACGCTCTGTGGGTCCATGTCGAGCCCGTAACGCGCGCAGAGGCCACCGAAGATCTCCGGCGACGCCCCCGAGGTCCACAAGCTCGGCAAACGAATCGTTCGAAGCCGGCGGGATAGATGATTTCCAGGATGCGGGCGTGGGCATTGCGCGTTCCAGAAGGTGTGCCACTGGTTGCGAGGCTTGACACCAGATCCCATTGAGTGGCGCCGTCGATCATGACCGCACGCCGATGCTGCCCAGGAACCCCGCCCTGCTCCGGGGTCCGACGACCTTCGCTGCCATCGACGTCGCATCCTTTCTGGATTGCGTGGCGTAGCGGAACAATCTAGAGGCCACGGTTGCCGGTGTCAAGCGCCACGCGCTCGAGAGCCACGCGCTCGAGATCAGGATTGCCCATTGTCCCACCGCCCAGGGCGAAGGCGACGATGGAGGCGGGCTCACGAACGCGAGGATGAACCTAGTGCCGTTAGCTCAGCCTGTGCTGGTGGACAGTTGGAGTTCCTTGAACGCACGTACCCGAATGGACCTGTGCATCCTCCACCTGTCTTCTGAGTACGGGCCGGCGTCCAGTCGCCGCGTCGATTCGATGCGCTGCGCCAATGAGAGCCACAAGGCTGGTTCTGAGTCCTCGCTCTGGGTCCATGGAAAGGAGTTGAACGTGAGGTGACGAACATCCGCAGAGGGCATCGGCCTCCTGCTATTGGCAGCACTGGTGCTGCAGTCTCCGACGAGTCAGGCGCTGTACGCTATCGGGAACCGGCAGTGATTCTATGTTGACGGAACGCGACCCAGGTAATACACTATGTAATACAGGAGGTGGATGGTGGCCACTCGGACGGTGCGACTCGACGACGAGGCGGAGGCCGTGCTCCAGCAGATTCGCGATGTCACGGGATTGCCTATTTCGGAGGCGCTGAAGCAGGGGCTGCAATCCTTGAAGCAACGCGTCGGGGAAGAGGCCGGGCGAAGGCCCTACGACCTCTATCAGCAGCTCGAGCTTGGTCCCGGCGGTTACGCCGTCGCGCCATCAACGGATACGCGCCGCGGCGTGGCCACGGCACTTCGCAAGAAGCTGCGGCGATGATCCTCGTGGACACGGGGCCACTCGTCGCCCTGTTCGATCCCCAAGACGGGCAGCACGCCAGGTGCGTGAAAGCCTTAAAGGCGATCCGGGAGCCGATCATGACTACGACGCCAGTGCTCACCGAAGTGTTCCACATGCTGGGCCCGGCGAGCATCGGGTCAGACCGCCTGAGGGATTTCATCGAAACCGGCGGGCTGTTGGTGTGGTTCTTTGACAGACATGCACTGACGCGAGCGTTCGAGCTCATGGAGCTGTACGCGGATCATCCGATGGATCTGGCGGATGCATCGCTGGTCACTGCGGCAGAGGGGCTCGGTACGCGACGAGTGTTCACTATCGATCGGAACGGCTTCGAGACCTATCGACTGCGTCGAGGCCATCGCCATCAGTCGATACAGATAGTCTCCTGACTGGTTCAATCGCAAAGCGACACGCGGTCTTGCCGGGCCTGCCCTTGGGGATCGCCGACAACTGTGATTCCGGAACCCCGTTACCGCCCGGTACTCGGTATCGTCGTTGTACCGATCGTGGACGCTGGTGAGTTCTTGGCCCACAAATGATTCAAGATTCGGCTCTGGTCCTTGCCGTCGCCACTCAGGCTTCGTCGCGCCTTAGTGCTGACTTTCACAATTACGGTGGCATTCGGCCGCCGATGCATCCCGGCCCGCAGCGAATGGACCGGAGCCGATCCGATATTCATCTGGTCTGGATCACGAAGTACCGGTAAAGGTCACTGCGGGGCGAAGTCGTAGAGCGTGCGCGCGAACTGCTGCGATAGATCTGTGCGGCGCGTGAGGTGCGGATCGTGCGAGGCGCCGTGTCTCCGGACCACATCCACTCTCTTAAAGGATTTTGGAGGCGCCGCCCGGATTTGGACCGGGGATGGAGGTTAAGGCGTTTGATCGAAATTGAGTAGTCAACTTGACCGAGGTCGTAGTTCGTAGTTCCAATCAGCATGGAACGAGTGCGGGTGCAGCGCGAGGTCGCGCATCTCCGCGCGGGTGACGACTTGGCCGGTAGCGTAGCGTCGCGGGTCGCGCTTGGCTTTCACGCGCAGGCCCATCGCGGTCGTCGTGTGACCAATCAGCTCGACGACGGTCTTGAAGGTGCGCAGCGGCCGGCCGCGCCAATTCTCGGTGATGTGGCAGAAGAGCCGGTGCGCAATTTGTTCCACTTGCTCGTGCCCGGCGGAAAGTGCGAGACGTGCATCGCCAGGGGAGCGCAAGAGGAACTTTATCGGCCAACACTTCTGGGGCGCGCGGGTACTTCGTGTCGACGGTCGGTCGAGACGAGGCCGTGATCCGCGAGTACATCCGAGAAGCAGGAACGAGAGGTCGCGCGCCTGGACCAATGGGGCTCTGGCGCTCGAACGGCCACTGAGCAGGTGGCCCTGACCCGTCGGGGCCGCGTTAGCGACCCCGTCAAGCCGCTTTGAGCGGCTCACATTTGAAATGCCCCCGGTCTGCCGGGGGCATTCGTTACCCGAGCGTTTTTGAGATTTCTCTCTCAGATTCTCTCATGCTGCACTGCCAAACCGAGTGATTCAGACTCTCGAAGGTGTCCATCAGGATGCGTCCTCTCGTGTGCTTGGCGGCTCACGAGCGAAGTATCCACGGTGGGCACACTCCCTCACGTCTTACGTTTACTGCCTCCCCGGCAGAGCCGGGGGGCCTCCCAGGGTCGCTAGAGACTAGTGCTTCTTCGGCCCGACGCCCGTGACGACGTTGTCCGTCGTGATCTCGGTGCGCGGCGCCTCCACGATCTTGGTCGCCGTGATATTCATGCCCGGACGCAGCTCCATCGCCTCAACCATCTTTCCGTCCACATTGAACTTCATTCCGGGGGGGATAGTGTACTCGTGGTTCTCGTTGTTCTCGTGCGTCAGGATGACGGTCGTCGGCCCGGCGACCCAGACTTTGCCCTTCAGGGTCGTGACCGTCCGGTCGGTAACCGGCGTCTCCGTCACGCTCACATCAGCCGTCAGCACGGTGCCGATCGGGGCTTTGTTCAGCGGCATCACGACCCCATCGATCGTGGCGGTCTTTCCCGGCTTCAAGTGGAAGAGCCGGTAGGTTCCGCCCGGGATCATCTTCACGATGAGGGAGTCGCCTTGAAGGTGGGCGACCTCACCCTTCAACTGCGTCGTGGTGACCTTGGCCGCCCCGGGTACTGACTGCTTGGTCTGTGTCGCCTGGGCCCAGGCACTCGCCGACAGGCACACCGCCGCGACAGCGACGCCAAGAACGCGCAGTATCCGCGTGCATGAGTATGTCATCTTCGCTCCTCGCTTCTTCGGACCCTCCGGAATCCGGCGCCTGCGGCGGTGAGGGTGAATCCGCCGTAAGCGCAGACGAGCAACGAGCTCGATGGTCGGGAGATTACCAGTTTGGGCTGGCAGCCCGCCAGTGGTGAATATTGAAATGAACTCCGTTGGTCGGGTGATTGCGCAATTTTACATCGATTCGTCAATGGATGAGCTTTGTGGGCCGCCCTACCGTCCAGCTGGTTCAAACAGGTAAGAATGCAGCTAGACCCGCAGTCTGATCTACCTTGTACCGACGCAGCGGTTCGAATGCCGTCGTGCCGACCCGTCCGACCACCAGCTCGCCGTCATCTTCGAGGCTGAAGACGATCGGGCCGGCCTTCACCACGGCCGCCTGTTCGGCCTGACGCGGTTCGGAGGTCCACACGCTCTTTCCTGATTTCACGTCGACGGCAAAGTACTGCCCGCTGTTGCGCGTGGACAGCCCGAACAAGGTATCGCCGACCAGGACCGGATTGCTGAGGCGATCGGGTTGATCGGCGTTCGTCCAGGCGTCTTCGGTCGTCCACTTGCCGTCGCGACTCGTGAGCGTCACTGCGGTCATCGGTCCGCCATTCGATACGATCACGGTCTGACCGGCCAGAATCGGCGTGGCCGAGTTCGTGAAATTGCCGCTGACGAAGGGCCGTTCCCACAATAACGCGCCGGTCTCGACGTCGAGGCCGACGAGCTTCGCCTGCGTCAACGCGATGAGCTGCCGCGTGCCGCCGAGATCCACGAGGATGGGCGAGCCGTAGCCCGGTCCATCGCCATCCCAGCTCCACTTCGTCGCCCCCGTGTTGACGTCGAACGCGGTGATGGCTACCTTTTAGGCTCATACCGCATTGCCACCCCCCGAGCCGAACTCCAGCCGGCTCACGAGCTTCAAGTCGATGCGCTTCGATAACCCGCGAACAACGTGGGCCCGTGGCCCGCCAGCCTTGGCTGCACCACGAACTCGTAGTCATCAATCAATCTCAGCTCCGCCAACGCCAGCGGGCGCTTTCACGCAATCAACGGGCGGCCGTCGAATCGTGGGGATGATTGGCCGCGGCAAGGGCGTCGATGGCGCTCGATTCGCCGCGCGGCGCGGGGCCGACGCCCTGGTGAGCGCGTCCGCTGGAAAGCGACCTGCATCCCCGCTGAATCGGAAACCGAACGGACCCACAGTGGACCACAAAACAAAAGCCCGACAACAAGCCGGGCTGCAAGTCGTTGAAACGAATTGGTCGGGATGACAGGATTCGAACCTGCGACCCCCTGACCCCCAGTCAGGTGCGCTACCAGGCTGCGCCACATCCCGAAAAACTATCGCTTCTTCTTCGCCACCGTCTTCGCGGCGGCCGGCTTTCCGCGCGCTGCGGGGGTGCGCGCGGCAGCCTTGGGCTTGACCGTCTCCACGCTCTGAAGCTGGAACGGCTCCCCCTCCGGCCTCGGCGCGCCCGGCTGCCCGCGACAACATGCCCGCCAGCTCGCGCAGCGTGTGCTCGACCTGCCGGATCCGCTCGCGCGCGTCGCTCGCCGAGCAACTCCTTGAGCCCGGCGAGATCCGCGTCGCCGGCCGCCGCCGGCCGCTCGTCCGCGATCTTGCGCCGGGCCCCGGCGAGTGTCAGCCCCTCGACGAACAACAGGTGCTTGAGCCTCAGCACCCGCTCGACGTCCGCGCGCCGGTACACCCGCGGACCACCCGCCGTCTTCGCGACCCCGAGGTCCGGAAACTCCGCTTCCCACGAACGCAGCACGTACGCCTGGATCCGCGCAATCTCGCAGACCTCAGGCGGACGAAACAACGAACGATTGGGAATCTCGGTGCTGTCCAGTTCGGGCATCAACGGCGCTGGCCGCAGTATAGCAGACACTTCCGGAGCAGCGGTTCGGCAAGCGGAACGGGCGATCCTGGCGGGGCTCGGGCTCGGCGGTCGGTGGTCGGCACCTGGCGCTTCGCAGCCGGGTTCGGCGTTCGGAGCTCGGCACTTGGCGCTTCGCAGCCGGGGTCCGGCGGTCGGCACCTGCCGCTTCGCAGCCGGCGCTCAGGACTCGGGACCGGGCGCGCCTCGCCAGCCGGCGGTCGGCGGTCGGCGCCCGGGCCGGCTGCGAGCCACGGCAACCCGGCGCCCGGAACCCGGATGCCCCCTCGACCCCCTCCGCCTGACCTGGATCCGGACGGGCGTGCCGAGCAAGCCGAACGACTCCCGCAGCCGGTTGACCAGGAACCGCTCGTAGGAAAAGTGGAACTCGGTCGCGACGTTCGTGAAGAACACGAACGTCGGCGGCGCGACGCTGGTCTGGGCGGCGTAAAGGATCCGCACCTGCCGCCGGCCCGGGCTGGCCGGGCGGGTGGACGGCGGTGACGGCCTGGACGAAGCGGTTCAGCTCCCCGGTGGGGATGCGCGTGCTCCGCGCCTCGGCCACCTTGTCGATGGTCTCGAGCACCTTGCCGGTGCGCTCACCGGTCATCGCCGAGATGTGCAGCATCGGGGCGTATTCGAGGAACTTCAGCTGGCGCCGCAGCTCCTCGTCGAACGTCTTCGAGAACTCGGCGCCGCGCCCCTTCATCAGGTCCCACTTGTTGGCGGCGATGATCACGCCGCAGCCGGCCTTCTCGGCCTCGCCGGCAATCGCGCGCGTCCTGGTCGGTCGCCCCCTCGGTCGCGTCCACGACCAGCACCGCGACGTCCGCCTTCTCGATCGCCCGCCGCGCCACCAGCACGCTGACCGCCTCGAGCTGGCCCGACCGCGCGACCCGCCCGGGACGCCGGATGCCCGCGGTGTCGACGATGCGGAAGTTGCGCTTGTGCCACTTGAGCAGCGCGTCCACCGTGTCGCGGGTCGTGCCCGGCATGTCGCTGACGATCGACCGCTCCTCCCGCAGCAACCGGTTGAGCAGCGAGGACTTGCCGACGTTCGGCCGGCCCGACGATGGCCACCGAGGTCTCCGGCGGCTCGCGCTCGCGCGGCCGGACTCGCGCCGCGACCGGCAGCCGCGCCACGATCTCGTCGAGCAGGTCGCCGATCCCCTCGCCATGCTCCGCCGCGATCTCGACGACCGGCTCGAAGCCCAGCTCGTAGAACTCCACCGCGCGGCCCCTGGCGCGGCGATCGTCGGTCTTGTTGACCGCGAGGATCACCGGCACGGTCGACCCCGCGCAGGCTCGCGGCGATCTCCTCGTCGCCCGGCACGAGCCCCTCGCGCCCGTCGACCACGAACACGACGACTTCCGCCGTGGCGACCGCCCGCTTCCCCTGCTCGTAGACCAGCTGCGTGGAGTGGATCTTCGCTCGCGCCGAACATCCCGCCGGTATCGACCAGCGTGAACGCCACGTTCTGCCACTCCGCCGGCTGAGCAGTTGACGTCGCGCGTCGTGCCGGCGATCGCCGTGACGATCGCGCGGCGGGTACCGGTGATGCGGTTGAACAGCGTGGACTTGCCGACGTTGGGGCGGCCGACGAGGACGACCGCCGGGCCGTCGGACGCGCGTTTCACAGGCATGACGGAATGTGACTTAGCACCGGCCTTGACAGCGTAAGTGTATCAATCTATAGTAGTTACTAACATTCCGAGGAGCGGCTAAGCATGATCAAAGTTGACATCGTCAACGAGGTGTCGAAGATCGCCGACATCACCAAGGTCAAGGCTGAGGTGGCGGTCGACGCGGTGTTCGACGCGATGCGGCTCTCGATGCAGCGCGGCGAGCGAATCGAGCTGCGGGGCTTCGGGGTGTTCCAGGTCAAGCCGCGCAAGCGCGGCATCGGCCGCAACCCCCGGACCGGCAAGGAAGTGCGCATCCCACCGGGCCGCACCATCCGGTTCAAGCCGGGCAAGGACCTCCAGAACATCGGCGGCTGAACGGCGCTCCCGATTGTCCACACGAACCACCAGACCCGCCCGCGCGCAGAGGCGTCCGCCCTTCCGCACCGCCGGTCTCGCCGCTCCCGCCGCCTACCGTTCCGGCCGCCCGTCAAGCGCCGCTTTCAGGACCGCGTCTGGAAGCACGTCGTGCTGTTCCTGCTGACGCTCGTGCACCACGACGCTCGTCGGGGCGAACTATTATCTACTCGTTCGCCAGCGATTTCGGCCGGCAGCCGCCGTGACAACTCGAGCTGGCGTCTCTGCTGTGGCACGGCCTCTGGTACAGCGTCCCGGTGCTGCTCATCCTCGGCGCGCACGAGATGGGACACTACCTCGCTCTGCCGCCGCTACAACGTCGACGCCTCGCTCCCCTACTTCATCCCGGCGCCGCTGCCGCTCACCGGCACCCTCGGCGCGGTGATCAAGATCCGCGAGGCGTTTCCGACCCGCACGATGCTGTTCGACATCGGCGTCGGCGGGCCGATCGCCGGGTTCGTCGTGCTGCTGCCGGCTGCTGCTCTGGGGCATGTGCGCTGTCGCACGATCGTGCCGCACGCCGCGCATCGTCGACGGCCTCGCGTTCGGCGAGCCGCTGCTGTTCCGCGCGGCCTCGTGGCTGATGTTCGGGACCGTCCGCGAGGGCCATGTCGCTCAACGCGCATCCGATGGTGTTCGCCGCCTGGTTCGGCATGTTCGCGACGGCGCTGAACCTGCTGCCGTTCGGGCAGCTCGATGGCGGGCACATCACCTACGCCACGCTCAAGCGCCAGTCGCCGCTCATCTCCATTCTGACCGTCGCTGGGTGCGGTCGTGATGTGCTTCTTCTCGACCGGCTGGTACGGAATGACGGTCGATCATGGTCGTCATGCTGCTGGTGTTCGGGCCGCGTCATCCGCGCGTGCTCGACGAGGACGAGCCGCTCGGGCCGCGGCCGGCCGGCGGTGGCGGTCTTCGCCTCGTGATGCTGGTGCTCTGCTTCACGCCCATTCCGATCGAGCCGCTCGAGTTGCTGCGGGGCCGCTGACAGCTACAACACGCTGACCGGGTCCACGTCGATCGTCGTCCGGCGCGCGATCTCGGCCCGTGCGGCGAGCGCCGCCTGCAGCGCCCGGCGCATCGGCCGCCGGTTGGCCCCCTTGAGGAAGAACTGCACGCGGTGCTCGCCTCGCAGCCGGCTGAGGGGCGCCGGCGCGGGGCCCAGAACCCGGAACTCCGCCCCGCCGGACCGCAGCATGCGCACGATCTCAGCGGCATCCTGCATGGCGGCGTCGGCGGTCCGCGAGCGGACGACGGCGTTGATGAGCGCGACGGCGGGCGGATAGCGCATCGACTGGCGGAATCGGATCTCGTCGCTGGTAGAAAGCCGGATAGTCCTGCCGGCAGGCGTGCCTGATGCTGTAGTGAGACGGAAACAGCGTCTGCACGATCGCCTCGCCCCGGATTTCCCCCCGCCCGGCGCGGCCGGCCACCTGGGTGAGCAACTGGAACGTCCGCTCCGCCGGCGCGGAAATCCGCCAGCCCGAGCCCGACGTCCGCCGAGATCACGCCGACCAGCGTCACCCTGGGGAAGTCGTGCCCTTTCGCGATCATCTGGGTCCCGACCAGGACGTCGATCGCTCGCGCGCCGCGAAGCGTGCGCAGCAAGGTCCTGATCGCGCCGCTTCCGCCGGATCGTGTCGCGATCGACGCGGGCCACCCGCGCGTCGGGAAACAGGGCACGGATCTCCGCCTCGACCCGCTCGGTGCCGAAGCCGACCTGCTCCAGGTATTCCCCGCCGCAGTCCGGACAGGCATCCGGCACGGGCATGGCGTAGTTGCAGTAGTGGCAGCGCGCACGGCGTGCCGCGCGATGAACGGTCAGCGACAGGCTGCAGTTCGGGCACTCGAGCGTCGATCCGCACTGCCGGCACACGACTGATGTCGCAAACCCCCGCCGGTTGAGCAGCACGATGGCCTGCTCGCCGGCGGCCCGCCGGGCCTCGAGCGCGTCGCGGAGCGGTGCGCTCAGGATCACGTCCGGCCCTTCGGCGGCGTACTCGTTCGCGCATGTCGACGATGCGCACGTCGGCGAGCGGCCGATCGAGGACGCGCTTCCGCAGCGTGAGCAGCTCGTAGCGCCGGTTCACCGCGTTGTAGTGGCTTTCCAGCGACGGCGTCGCCGACCCGAGCACCACCAGCGCGCCGGCCCGCCTGCCGCGCATCACCGCCACGTCGCGCCCGTTGTATCGCGGGCTCTCCTCCTGCTTGTAGGACCCGTCGTGCTCCTCGTCCACGATGATCAACCCGGGCGCTCGGAGGGGGGCGAAGACGGCGGACCTCGTCCCGACGACGACGTCGACGTCGCCCCGGCGGATGCGCTGCCACTGGTCGTGGCGTTCGCCATCCGAGAGCCCGCTGTGCTGGATCGCGACCCGGGCGCCGAACGCCTGGCGGAAGGTGGTCGCAATGGCGGGCGTCAGCGCAATCTCCGGGACGAGGAGCAGGACGCTGCGCCCCTGCGCGTGGACGCGCTCGGCCAGCCGCAGGTAGATCTCGGTCTTGCCGCTTCCCGTCACCCCGTGCAGCACCACAGGCCGGAACATGCGGGAGCCGGCCAGCGTGACCAGTCGATTGAGTGCGGCTG
The DNA here is from genome assembly GCA_963787175.1 of uncultured Acidobacteriota bacterium. Lineage (GTDB taxonomy): Bacteria > Acidobacteriota > Vicinamibacteria > Vicinamibacterales > 2-12-FULL-66-21 > CAVSUB01. The sequence goes on along the minus strand of CAWBCA010000020.1, from coordinate 56,128 downwards.
ATTGCTCGTCCGTCAGGACGACGGGCGTCCGCGCCGCGGCGGGCGCCACCGCGAGCTCGAACGGATCACGCTCGATCCGGCGCCGCGAGAACGACACCAGCCCGAGCGAGGCAAGCCGGGCGAGGGTCTGGGGCCCGGTTCCCTCCCGGCGCAGCTGCGCCGCGTCGATACCGTCCGGCGCGCCTCGCAGCAGGTCCAGAGCCGCCCGCTGCCGCCCTCCGAGGCGGAGGTGGGGAGGGTCATCGGGTTCATGCGGTGCATCGGGTGCATCGGGTTCGGAAAGCGGGAAGCTGGAATCGGAAAGCGGGAAGCTGGAAGCTGGAGGCGGGAAGCGGGAAGCGGGGAGCGGGGAGCCGCCCGCCGCTCGAGCCGCGATGTCCATGCCCTGCGCGGTCAGCGTCACGACGCGGACGGTGCGGTAGGCGGCCGCCAGACCCTTCAACGGGCGGGTGAGCGTGAGCAGGCCGTCGCGCTCCAGGGTCAGCAGCGCCGCGTGCACGCCCTGGGCGCCGATCGACCCGACGCGTACGGGCGCACCGCCCGCCAGCTTCTCCAGCACGGTCCGGCGCAACCCGCCCTCACGGGGCGCCGCCACGCGGCCCGCCGCCGTGATCTGCGCGTGCCGCTCGCTTTCGATCCACGCGCGCGGCGGCATGGCGGCGGCCACGGCCTCGCCCACCCCGCAGGCGTAGTACTCGGCGACCCACACCGCCAGCTCCACGACGTCCTCCGGTACGAACGGCCGGTCGTCCAGCACCTCGATGACCGCCTTGACGCGGTCGGGCGCGGCATCGCCGCCGCCGTCACCGAGCACGCACCCGGTCAGCACGCGTGTGCCGACCGGCACGAGCACGCGGGCACCTACGGGGGGCATTTCCAGTTCGTCCGGCAGGGCGTACGTCAGCGCGTCGAGCAAGGGAACCGGCACCGCGACCGAGACGAGGCGCATACGCTGCGCTACTCGGTGCTGACGGCGGGGTCCTGCAGCAGCGCGCGGACCTTTTTCATGTCTTCCCAGACATCGCGCTTGCGGTCCGGGCTGCGCAGCAGGAAGGCCGGGTGGAACGTCGGCACGAGCTGCGCGCCGCGGTAGGGGAAGACACGTCCGCGCAGGCGGGAGATGGGCTCGTTCGTCGCGAGCAGCGTCTTCGCCGCGAAGGTGCCGAGGGCGACAATCACCTTCGGCCCGACGGCATCGATCTGGCGGAGGAGGAACGGCTGGCAGGTCTCGATCTCGTCCGGCTCGGGGTTCCGGTTCTCCGGCGGCCGGCATTTCACCACGTTGGCGATGTAAACCTCGTCCCGGTCAAGCCCGATCGCTTCGATGATCTTTGTGAGCAGCTGCCCTGCCCGGCCGACGAACGGCATGCCCTGGACGTCCTCGTCTGCGCCCGGCCCCTCCCCGACGAACATCAGCGAGGCCTCAGGGTTGCCGACGCCGAAGACGACCTGCGTGCGGCCAAGCCGGTGCAGCTTGCAGCGGGTGCAGTCGCCGATGTCGTGCCGTATCGACAGGAGGACGTCCGCCGGCGAGCGCACGAGCACGGCGGGCTCGGCGAGAGCCTCTGCGGTCACTGCCGGCGGTGGCTCCGCCGAATCGAGCGGCTCAGGCCGGGAGACATCCTGCATTCCGCCGGCACCGTCGGCGCGTCGGCGCCAGGCCGGGTCCCGGCTGATGCCGGTGACGCCAAGCTCCTGATAGAAGCGGAGGTGTTCTGCGAGCTCGCGAGGGTCCACGATGGTGTGCTTCAGGGAGACACGCGCGCGAGAAGGCGCTCGGCGCGGTCGAGAATACAGGAAGCCAGCGCTGCCTTCGATCCGGTCGGAAAGGTCTCCTCCCCTTCCGGCGCTGATCAGCGTCGCGGCGTTCAGGTCCGCATCGAACCCGGTTCCCTCCTGCGAGACGTCGTTGGCGACGATCAGATCGACCGACTTGCGGGCCAGCTTGGCGCGGCCGCGCGCCACGAGATCCGCGGTCTCCGCGGCAAATCCCACCAGGACCGGCCGGCCGGAGCCCTTGCGCGCCGATCCGAGCTCCGCCAGGATGTCGGGGGTCCGCACCAGCATCAACCGCATCGGGCCGTCCGTCTTCTCGATCTTCCCGGCGACCCCGCCGCCCTCCGGCATGTAGTCCGCGACGGCCGCCGCCATGACCACGATGTCCGCCGCCGGGGCGTGCCGGGCGACCGCATCCCGCATCTCCAGCGCGCGCCGGACCTTGACGAGCTCGACCCCGCCCGGCGGCAGCTCGCGTGAGGGTCCGGAGACGAGCACGACCCGCGCGCCCCGCTGCGCCGCCGCGGCAGCCAGCGCGTAGCCCATCTTGCCGCTCGATCGATTGCCCACGTACCGTACCGCGTCGATATCCTCGTAGGTGGGCCCGGCCGTGACCAGCACCAGTCGGCCGGCCAGTGAGTTTCCCGGCAGCAGCAGTCGATGGGCGGCCTCGGCGATCGCCTCCGGCTCTGCCAGCCGTCCCTTGCCGATCCATCCGCAGGCCAGGTAGCCGTCGCCGGGATCCACGAACTGCACCCCGCGGCGCCGTCAGCGTCGCCATGTTCCGCTGGACCGCTTCGTGTTCCAGCATGTTGGTGTTCATCGCGGCGGCCATCAGCACGGGGGCGCGCGTCGCGAGATAGAGCGAGGTGAGGAAGTCGTCGGCCAGGCCGTTGGCGAACTTGCCGATCACGTTGGCGGTCGCAGGGGCGACGAGCAGCAGCGCGATACCGGACGCCAGCGAGATGTGCTCGATATCCGCGTTGGCGCCCCGCGCGTACTGGTCGGTGATCACCGGCCGCCGGGTGATCGCCTCGAACGTCACCTCTCCCACGAAGGCGGTGGCCGACCGCGTCATGATCGCGGCCACGTCGTGGCCGCGCTTCTGCAGCTCGCGCACGACCTCCACCGCCTTGTAGGCGCCGATGCCGCCGGTTACGCCGAGAGCGATCAGGGACATTCCAGGAACGAGGCCACAATCCCCTCCGCTTTCGGCCGCATCATCCGCAAGCGCGATCGCTCCGCGAGGATGATGCCGTGGAGCCGCTCGACGCAGGCCTCGAGCTCGTCGTTGACGACCACGTAGTCGTACTCGACGAACGCGGCGATCTCGGCGCGCGCGGTTGCGAGGCGGCGCTGCATGGCCGCTTCGCTGTCCTTGCTGCGGCCCCGCAGCCGCTGCTCGAGGACGCCGTAGGACGGGGGCAGCACGAACACGCCGACCGTTCCCGTGCACCGGGTCCGGATCTGCCGTGCGCCCTGGACGTCGATCACCAGCACCAGGTCCCGTCCGGACGCACGCTCCTGCGCGGTGTCCGCTTCCGCCGTCCCGTACAGGTTCCCGAACACGTCCGCCCATTCCAGGAAGGCGTCGCCTGCGATCATCGCCTCGAACCGCGGGCGGCTGATGAAATTATAGTCCACCCCGTCGGCCTCGCCGGGACGCTTGGCCCGCGAGGTGTACGACCTCGAGAGCGACAGTCCCGGCACGATCTGGACCAGGCGCTCCACGACGGTGGTCTTGCCGGTGCCCGACGGAGCCGAGACGACGACGAGCAGGCCGCGCTGCGGGTCCGACCCGCACTCACTCGACATTCTGGACCTGCTCGCGCATCTTCTCGAGCTCCGCCTTGAGCGACACGATGATCTCCGACACCGTCGATCCCTTCCGCCTTCGATCCCGTCGTGTTGACCTCGCGGTTCATCTCCTGGAGCAGGAAGTCCAGCTTGCGGCCGCAGGGCTCGGGGCCGTCGGAGAGCGCCTGCCAGTGCTCCAGGTGCCCGCCGAACCGGACCACCTCCTCGGTGATGTCGGACCGGCCCACGAACCGGGCGATCTCCTGCGCGAGGAGCGACTCGTCCACGAGGGCGTCGGCGCGCAGCTCGCGGACACGCTCGTGCAGCCTGGCCTGCAGGCCTGCGATGCCGCGATGAGCGGCCGCGGCCGCCTGGGCGAACAGCTCCGCCAGGAGCAGCCGGCGCGCGTCCAGGTCGGCGCGCAGGTGCCGTCCTTCCGTTCCGCGCATCGCATCGAGCTCGTCGAGCGCTTCGTGGAGGGCGGATTCCACCAGCGGCCCGAGCTGCGCCAGGTCGGCGTCCGCCTCGGTGACGCGCTCGCGGATGGCGAGCGCCTGGGGAAACCGCAACAGGTCGCCCGGCGTCATCGCACCCGACACGTAGCCCTGCTGCCGCGCGCGTTCGATCGCACCGCCGAGCGCGGTGAGGAACTCCTCGTTCAGCTCGACGTCGAGCGTCGCCGCCCGGCGCTGCTGCACGCCCACCACGATCTCCACCCGTCCGCGCGCCACCCGTTTCTGCACGAGGCTCCGGAGCCGGGTCTCGAGCGGAGCGATGCTGGAGGGGATGCGGAGCTGGACGTCCAGGAATCGATGGTTCACCGACTTCACCGTCGCGCTGATGGTCGCCGACTCGTGTTCGCGCGTCAGTGAGGCGAAGCCGGTCATGCTCTTGATCATGAAGCTCTGTCGTCGCGCTCACGCGCCCTCGGGCGCGGGCTCCGGCTCGTGCTCCTGTCGATCGAACAGCTGGAGCGCATACAGCTTGGCATACACGCCGCCCGGAGCCGCCAGCAGCTCCTCGTGCCTGCCGGTTTCCGCGATCCTGCCGTGCTCGAGCACGATGATCGCGTCGGCGCGGCGGACGGTGGACAGCCGGTGCGCGATGACGAACGCCGTGCGGTCCCGCATCAGGTTCGCGAGCGCCTCCTGCACCAGCCGTTCGGACTCCGCGTCGAGCGAGGAGGTGGCCTCGTCCAGGATCAGGATCGGGGAGTTCTTCAGCAGCGCGCGGGCGATCGCCAGCCGCTGCCGCTGGCCTCCCGAGAGTCGCTGGCCGCGTTCCCCGATGCGGGACCCGTACCCGCCGGGCAGCGCCTCGATGAAGTCGTGGGCGTGCGCGGCGCGCGCCGCCGCCTCGATGTCGCCCTCCGAGGCGTGCGGCACGCCGTAGGCGATGTTCGAGGCAATGGTGTCGTCGAACAGGACGGTGTCCTGCGTGACCATGCCGACCTGCGCGCGCAGCGACCGGAGCGTGACCTGGCGGATGTCCACGCCGTCGACGAAGATGCCGCCCGACGTCACATCGTAGAACCTGGGGATCAGGTTGACGAGGGTGGTCTTGCCCGCCCCGCTCAGACCCACGATGGCGATCATCTGGCCGGCGCGCACCGGGAACGAGACGTCCCGCAGCACGTAGTCGCCGGACCCGTCGTCGTACTCGAAGCTCACGTTGCGGAACTCGATCCCGCGCCGCAGCGGCTCGAGCGCGCGCGCGCCAGGCAGCTCCAGGACCTCGGAATGCGTGTCGAGCATCTCGAAGATGCGCTCGGAGGCCGCCATCGCCTGCTGAAGGTTCGTGTTGACGCGGCTCAACTTGCGGACCGGGGTGTACATCATGAATGCGGCCACCACGAACATCAGGAAGTCGCCCTGCGTCATCTGGGCGGAGTGAATCCTCGTGCTGCCGTACCACATCAGCCCGACCACGCCGAGACCGCCGATGAACTCCATCAGCGGCGGCAGGATCGCCACGGTGCTGGTGATCTTGAGGTTGGTGCGATAGAGCCGCTGCGCAGCCTCCTGGAAGCGGCGGCCCTCGCGGCCCTCCGCCCCGAAGGCCTTGACGATCCGGTGCCCGGTGAAGGCCTCGGCAGTCACGTGCGACAGGTGCTCCAGTTCCTCCTGCCCGCGGCGCGTGCCCCGCCGCACGCGCTGGCCCAGCCGCACGAGCGGATAGACCACGATGGGCGCCCCGGTCACGCACACCAGCGCGAGCCGGTAGTCCACGTAGAACATGATCGCCGCATACCCGACCAGGCTGAGGCCCTCCCGGATCAGGTCGCCGACCGTCTCGGAGACCGCCTGCTGCACCTGGTTCACGTCGTTGGTGATCCGCGACATGAGCGCACCGCTCGTGCGCCGGGAGAAGAAGCCGGCGGACTGATCGAGGATGTGCCGGAACAGCTGGTTCCGCACGTCGCGCACGACCCGCTGGCCGACGTCCGTCATCAGGTAGCTGGAGAAATACGCGCCCAGCCCCTTCGCCAGGTAGATGACCATCACGGCCATCCCCCAGGCGCGGAGGTCCATGGGGACGCCCCAGAAGGTCAGCGGCGCCAGCTGATGGGTCAGCACCCCGTCGGTCAATGGCTTGATGAGTGTCGTCAGCCCGGCGGCGGCCGCCGCATAGAGGAGCATGGCGCCGATCGCGGCTGCCAGCCGCCCGCGATACGGGCGGGCGTAAGTGAAGAGGCGAGAGAGCGGGTTCACTCGGTGAAGCGGTACTTGATCAGGACCCAGAGCGCGACGAACCCGTCGCGCCACGTGATCTTCTTGCCTTCCTCGTAGCCCCGACCGTCGTAGGTGATCGGTACCTCGTACACGCGATAGTGGCGCTTGAAGATCTTCGCCGTCAGCTCCGGCTCGATGCCGAAACCGTCGGACCTGAGCGTCATCGAGCGCAGCACCTCCGTGCGCATCATCTTGTAGCAGGTTTCCATGTCCGACAGCATCGTGTTGTAGAGCACGTTGGTGACGAGCGTCAGGAACCGGTTTCCCAAATAGTGCGTGAAGAGAAACACCCGGTGCCGCCCCACGAACCGGGAACCGTAGACCACGTCCGCACGGCCCTGGCAGATGAGCTCGATCAGCTGCGGGTACTCCTCGGGCGAGTACTCGAGGTCGGCGTCCTGGATGACAACGATGTCGCCGGTGACCTCCTGGAAACCGCGCCGGAGTGCCGCCCCTTTGCCCGCGTTCGCCGGCTGCAGCACCAGCTTGACCGGCAGCGTCGCGGCCAGTGCCGACAGCATCTCACGCGTCCCGTCCTTCGATCCATCGTCCACGACGATGAGCTCGATCCTGAGCGGGACGGCGAGCACCCGCCGGACGATCTCGTGGATCGTCGCGCGCTCGTTGTACACGGGCATCACGACGGACAGCAGCGGGTCGACGAGTGCCCCCCGGAGGCCCGGCATCAGCCTGCGGTCCGGTCGTCGTATCCTCGAGGATGTGCCTCGCGCCACCGCCACGCAGTTTCCACGATGACCTCGATCTCCTCGAATCTGGGCCGCCAGGCGAGGGTCTGGCGCGCGCGGTCGCTCGACGCGTACAGCGCCGGCGGGTCGCCGTCGCGCCTGGGCTGCACGTCGTGCGGCACCGGTCGCCCGGTCACCCGTTCAACCGCCGACAGGACATCACGGACCGATGTCGGCCGGCCGTTGCCGAGATTGTAGAACGTCGAGGCGGCACCGGCGCGCAGCGCATCGAGGGCCAGCAGATGGGCGGCCGCGAGATCCGTCACGTGGACGTAGTCGCGGAGGCAGGTGCCATCCGGCGTCGGGTAGTCGTCTCCGAACACGTGGAAGCTGTCGCGGCCCAGGGCGGCGTCGATCGCGCGCGGGATCACGTGGATCTCAGGGGCATGGTCCTCGCCCAGTTCGCCCTCCGGATCGGCCCCCGCGGCGTTGAAATAGCGCAACGCGGTACGACCGCATCCCGTAGGCCCGCTCGTAGTGCGGGAGCGCGCGCTCGATGGCGAGCTTGGTCTCGCCGTAGGCGTTGATGGGCGCCTTGGGGAGATCCTCGGTAATTGGCGGTTCGGGGCTGCCGAACACCGCGCACGTGGAGGAAAAGATCAGCGCCGGAACCCCGGCGCGGACCATCGCGTCCAGCACGGCAAGCGCGCCTCCGACGTTGTTGCGGTAATACCCGGCCGGATTCGCGCACCGACTCGCCCACCGACAGCCAGGCGGCGAAGTGCATCACCGCGTCGATTGCATGCGCACGAAGCGCGGCCTCGAGCGTCGCCGCGTCGTTGATGTCCCCTTCGACGCAGCGCGTGCGCGTGGCTCACGGCCGCCCGGTGCCCTGCCGACAGGTTGTCGTAGACGACGACGCGCTCGCCGCTGGCGCGGAGCGCCTTGACGGCATGGCTGCCGATGTAGCCGGCCCCGCCGGTGACCAGCACGCCGCTCACGGCCGGCCCATCGAGATGTACGTGAAGCCCTGCGCCCGCATGGTCTCGCGGCTTGTAGATGTTGCGGCCGTCGAACACGACCGGCGCGCTCATCACCTTGCGCATGCGCTCGAAGTCCGGCTCGCGGAACTCGTTCCACTCGGTGACGAGCGCCAGCGCGTCGGCGCCGGCCAGTGCCGTCGTAGCTCGTCTCGGCATACGTGATCTTCGAGCCGAAGATGCTCCGGGCGATCTTCATGGCTTCCGGATCGTAGGCCTTGACCGTGGCGCCGGCGTCCGAGCAGCCCGCGAATCAGCGGCACCGCCGGCGCCTCGCGCATGTCGTCGGTGCGCGGCTTGAACGCGAGCCCCCACACGGCGATGCGCTTGCCCTTGAGCGACCCGAAATGCTTCAGCATCTTGTCGAGCAGCCGGAGCTTCTGCAGGTCGTTCACGTCCTCGACCGCCTTGAGGATCCGGAAGTCGTAGTCGCTCATCTCCGCGAAGCGCAGCATCGCCTTGACGTCCTTCGGGAAGCAGCTGCCGCCGTAGCCGACGCCCGGGAAGAGGAACGACGGGCCGATCCGGCTGTCGGACGCCACCGCGAGCCGCACGTGGTCGACGTTGGCGCCCATGGCCTCGCAGACGTTCGACACCTCGTTCATGAAGGAGATCCGGGTGGCCAGCATGGCATTCGCGGCATACTTGCACAGCTCGGCGCTGGCGCAGTCCATCATCATGATCGGTGCGCCGGTCCGCATGAACGGGGCGTACAGCTCTTTCATGAGCTCCGCCGCCCGCGGTATCCTCCGCGCCGACGACCACACGATCGGGCTTCATGAAATCGTCGATGGCGGCCCCCTGCTTCAGGAACTCCGGGTTGCTGACCACGCTGAACGGCTGGGTGGTTTCCCGGCCGATGACCTCGCGAACCTTGGCCGCGGTCCCGACCGGCACCGTGCTCTTGTTGACCACCACTTTGTAGCCGTTCATGGCGCGCCCGAGATCGCGGGCCACGGCGAGCACGTGCTTGAGGTCCGCCGAGCCGTCCTCCCCGGTTGGTGTGCCGACCGCGATGAAGATGATCTGCGCGTTCCGCACTCCCCGCGCGAGGGCGGTCGTGAAGGTCAGCCGCTTCTCCGCCCGGTTGCGGCGAACCATTTCCTCGAGGCCCGGCTCGTAGATGGGGATCCGGCCGCGCTGGAGCAGCCTGATCTTGTCCGGGTCCCGGTCGACACAGACGACGTCGTTCCCGTTCTCCGCGAAACACGCCCCGGCGACCAGTCCCGACGTACCCGCTGCCGACCACCGCGATTTTCATCTATCAAACGCTCCCTGACCACTCACTGCCCTTAACACTAGCTAGCCTGAAAGGTCTCAATTTGTTGACCGCAAAGGGGTTGTGAGTTTTGCCACTATGCTAGGATCTGCGCGTGCGCATCCTTCTCGACTATCGTCCCGCCCTGGCCCAGCGGACCGGCGTCGGCGAATACGCGCACGAGATGGCACGGCCGCTCGTGGCGCGCTCCTGGCGCCGGCGAGACGTCCTGACCCTGTTCTCCAGCTCCTGGAAGGACCGGCTGAGGCCGGGACCGCATTCCCGGCGCGTCGGTCGTCGATGCGCGCATCCCGGTGCGCGTCCTCAATCTCGCCTGGCACCGGCTGGAATGGCCGCCCGTCGAGCTGCTGGCCGGGCCGGTCGGACATCGCCCATTCGATGCACCCGCTGCTGATGCCGGCGCGGGCCGCGGCGCCGTCTCGTCACCATCTACGACCTGTTCTTCCTGCGGGATGCGGCCGGCACCGCGCTCGAGATCCAGCGCGACTACACCGCGCTTGACCGCCGCGCCACGCCCGGCGCGCCGACGGCGTCGTGGTGATCTCCGACTACACGGCGGGCGAAGTCACGTGCCAGCTCGGCGTGTCCGCCGAGCGCATCGTCCGCTGCCCGCCGGGCGCGCCGGCCTGGCCGCGGCGCGCGGCGGCCGCGCCCGGCGGGCCGATCCTCTACGTCGGCAGCCCCGAGCGGCGCAAGAACGTCCCGGGCTGTTGCGCGCGTATGCGCGGCTGCGCGAGCTGGTGCCGGACGCGCCCCGGCTGGTGCTGGCGGGCCGCACACCCGATCGCGGCTCGGAGATCTCTGGCCATGATCCGCCGTCCGCCCTGGTATCCGCACGTCCGCCACCTCGGCTACGTGGCCGACGGGAGCGGCAGCGCCTTTACCGCGAGGCGTCGATGCTGGTGGTGCCGTCCCTCGACGAAGGGTTCGGCATGCCGGCGCTCGAGGCGATGACCGTCGGCGTGCCGGTGGTGGCGGCCAACCGCGGCGCGCTGCCCGAGGTCGTCCGGGACGCGGCGCTGCTGGTCGATCCGCTCGACGAGGAGGCGCTGGCGGGGGCGATGCGGCGCCTCCTGAGCGACGCCGGCACCGGCGCAGCGATGCGTCGAGCGCGGCTACGCGCCGGTCGGCGCACTACTCGTGGCAGACGAGCGCCGCACGGCTGCTGAGGCCTACCGGGATTCAGCGCGGCGACGGCGCCAGCGGCGTGAGCGCGGCCGCTGCGGATTGGCGTCGACGCGCGCGAGCTGCTCGGCGACTCGACCGGCGTCGGCCGTTACCTCGGCGAGCTGCTGACGCGTGGACCGCCCGCCCCGACGCTGGCGACCCGCGCTTCGTGCTCTACACGCCCGAGCCGCCGACGCTGCCGCTGCCGCCCGGGCGACCGATGCGCCGCGTCATCGGCGGCGGCGCGCGGCACCTGGTGGGAGCAGACGCACCTGCGCCGCGCCGTCGCGCGACGACCAGCTCGATCTGTTCTTCGCGCCTGCCTACACCGCGCCGCTCGGCACCGACCTGCCGCTCGCGCTGACCATCCACGACATCTCGTTCATCGCGCATCCGGAGTGGTTCCGCGCCGGCGAAGGACTGCGGCGGCGCTTCCTGACGCGGCGCGGCGCCAGCATGGCCTCGGTGATCTTCACGGACTCGGAGTTCTCCCGCACGCGAGCTCGAACGCCACCTCCGCATCGATCACTCGCGCATCCGGGTGATTCCCGCCCGGTCCACGCCGCCGCCGACGGCTGCGCCGGCCGCGACCCGGCCGCCGCGAGCCGCTGGTGCTGTTCGTCGGCTCGCTGTTCAACCGCCGGCGGCTGCCCGACCTGATTGCCGCGTTCGCCCGCGCCACCACGGCGCTGCCCGACGCGCGCCTGGTGATCGTCGGAGACAACCGCACCTGGCCCCGGCAGGACCTGCAGCGCCGTCGCCGCGGCGCACGGCGTCACGGCGCGGACGGAGTTCCTCAGCTATATCCCGGACGACACGCTGGCCTCGCTCTACGCCCGCGCGCGTCGGTCTTCGCTTTCTTCTCGGAGTACGAAGGCTTCGGCCTGACCCCGCTCGAAGCGATGGCCGCCGGCGTGCCGCCGGTCGTGCTCGACACGCCGGTGGCGCGCGAGGTCTACGGCGACGCGGCGTTCTACGTCCAGCCGGGGGACATCGCCGGTGCCGCACGCTCATCGAGCGGCTGCTGACCGATCCCGGCCGCCGGGCGCGAGGTCGCTGGCGCACGCGCGGCGGCGATCCTGGCGCGCTACTCCTGGGAGGACACCGCAGCGCGCACGCTGGCGCCGCTCGAGCGGATTGCCGCGGCGATGACGCTGTCGATCGTCATCGTCAGCTTCAACGCGCGGCGCGCATCTCGAGCGCTGCCTCGCCTCGCTCGCCGGCCGCGCCGCCGGCGGCACCGCCACGACATCACCGTCGTCGACAACGCGTCGACCGACGGCAGCGTGGCGGCGGTGCGGCGCGGCTGGCCGGAGGTGCAGGTGATCGCCGCAGCCGACGAACACCGGCTTTGCGCGCGGCGAACAACGTCGGCATCCGCGCCAGCGCGGGCGAGCTGGTCCTGCTGCTGAACAACGACACGATCGTGCCGCCGGGGGCCATCGACCGCCTGTGCGAGCGCCTGCTGGCGACGTCCCGGCCGCGGCGGCGGCCGGTCCGCGCCTGGTCGACGCGTACGGGCCGCGCCGAGCTGTCGTTCGGGCGCGATGATCTCCCCGTCGGGCCGAGTTGCGGCAGAAGGGCTGGTCCGGCGCTGTACGAGCGGGAGCGTCGGGCCGGTTGCCGCGCTGGGTCGAGCGCGCGACCGCGCGAGAGCGCTTCGTGGACTGGGTGAGCGGCGCCTGCCTGCTGGTGCGCCGCGCGACGCCGAGGCGGTCGGGCCTGCTCGACGAGCGCTACTTCCTCTACACCGAGGACGTCGACTTCTGCGCGGCAATCCGCGCCCGGGGCCGGCGCATCCTGTTCACGCCGGCGGCGCAGGTCACCCACCTGCGCGGCCGCTCGCGCGCCACGGCGCCCGACGCCATGAACCCGGCCTACCGGCGCAGCCACCTGGCTTTCTACGAGAAGCACCACCCCCGCTGGGCGCCGCTGCTGCGGGCCTACCTGCGCCTCAAAGGGGCGGACCCCGGCGCGGGAGACAGAAGGTAGAAGACAGAAGGGAGGAGTCAGGACGGCGGGAGGTACGGAGGCAGGACGCCGCCACGGCGGAGCCCGGCTGATAAGATGCCCGTGACGTGCGCATAGCGATCGACGCGCGGAAGCTGCGCGACTACGGCATCGGCACCTACATCCGCAACCTGCTGCGGCACCTGTCGCGGCTCGACCAGACGACCGAGTACGTGCTGCTCTGCCGCGAGGAGGACTGCGACATGGCGGCGACGCTCGGCGGCAACTTCCGCAGCGTGCGTGGAGCAGTCGCCGGCCTACTCGGTGCGCGAGCAGCTGCGCATCCCGCTCGACCTGCGGCGAGAGCGCGCGGACCTGTTCCACGCGCCCCACTACGTGCTGCCGCCGCTTGACGCCGTGCCGGTCGGTCGTGACCATCCACGACTGCATCCACCTGCGATTTCCGCAGTACCTGCCGAGCCGGATCGGCTACGCCTACGCGCGCGCGTCGCTGTGGGCGGCGACCCACCAGGCCGACCGGATCCTGACGGTGTCCGAGGCGTCGAAGCGCGACATCCTGCGCTACTTCCGCATCCCGGACCAGAAGATCGAGGTCATCCACAACGCCATCGACGAGCGGTTCAACCAGCCGCCCGCGGCGGAAGAGATCGCGCGGGTCAAGGAGCGCTATCAGCTGAACGATCCGTTCGTGCTGTATGCCGGCAACATCAAGCCGCACAAGAACCTCGAGCGGCTGATCGAGGCGTTCAACATTTTGCGCCGGAGCCCGGCCTCGAACACGTCAAGCTGCTGATCATCGGCGACGAGATCTCGAAGTACGCGACGCTGCGCCGCGCGGTGCATCGGCTCAAACTGCACAAGCACGTGCGGTTCTTCGGGTTCGTGCCGCGACCAGACGCTGGCGGTGCTCTACCGGCTTGCCGCGGTGTTCGTGTTCCCGTCGCTCTACGAGGGGTTCGGCCTGCCGCCGCTCGAGGCGATGGCCAGCGGCACGCCGGTGATCACCTCCAACGTGTCGTCGCTGCCCGGAGGTGGTCGGCGATGCCGCGATCCTCATCGACCCGTACGATCCGGAAGCGATCGCCGACGCGATGCGCCGGGTGCTGCCCGACGACGGCCTGCGGCGCAGATGCGGGAGCGCGGCCTGGCGCGAGCCCGGCACTTCTCCTGGGAGCGCTCGGTGCGCCGCGTCCACGAGATCTACGGCGAGGTGCTGGCCCGGTGACCGACGGCGACCGGCGCACCGACGGCCGCGGCGCCGCGCCGCGTCGCGCTGGTCCACGACTGGCTGACCGGCATGCGCGGCGGCGAGAAGGTCCTCGAGGCGCTCTGCGAGCTCTACCCGGACGCCACGCTGCACACGCTGGTGCGCGTGCCCGGGTCGGTCTCCGCCCGCATCGAAGGCCGCGCCGCATCGTGACGTCGTTCGCGCAGCTGCTGCCCGCCGCCGGCCGGTCGTACCGGACCTACCTGCCGCTTTTCCCCGCCGCCGTCGAGTGCTTCGACCTCGACGATTACGATCTCGTGATCAGCAGCAGCCACTGCGCGGCCAAATCGGTCGTCCGCCCGGCCGCGGCGGTCCACGTCTGCTATTGCCACTCGCCGATGCGCTATGCGTGGGACCAGTTCGACGCCTATTTCGGCCCGGCACGGGTCGGGCGGCGGCAAGCCGGCTGCTGCGGCCGGTGATGGCCGGGCTGGCGCGCTGGGACGCGCGCGACAGCCGGGCGGGTTGACCGCTATGTGGCGAATTCCGCATATGTTGCGGGGCGGATCCGCCGATACTATAATCGCGCGGTCGACCGTCGTGTATCCTCCTGTCGATACAGCGTTTTACCACCCTGCCGACAGACCGTGCCGCCGACTCGCGCATTTCCTCATCGTGTCCGCCCTCGTGCCATACAAGCGCGTCGACGTGGCCATCGAGGCGTGCCGGCCGGTCGGGCGCGCCGCTGACCGTCATCGGCGGGCCCGGAACAGGCGCGGCTCGAGGCCCTGGCGGGGCCGGGCGTGCAGCTTCCTCGGCTGGCTGCGCCGACGAGGAGATTCGCGAGCCTCTACCAGCGCGCGGCGGCGGTGCTGCTGCCCGGGATCGAAGACTTCGGCATGGTGCCGGTCGAGGCGCAGGCGTGCGGCGCGCCGGTCGTGGCGCTCGGGACCGGCGGCGCCTGCGAGACGGTCGGTCGACGGCGTCACCGGCGTGCTGGCCGCGCGAAGACTCGGCGGAGGCCTTCGCCGCCGCGCTCGACGAGTGCCGGCGCACGCCGTTCGACCGCGCGGCCATCCGCGCGCAACGCAGAACGCTTTTCGCGCGAGCGGTTCCTGCGCGACTTCCCGGCGGTCGTGGCGGAGCATGGCGCGACCGCGACGCCCGCGACGGGGCGCACGCGTCATGATGCGGCGGTACAACCGGCTGCTGGTCGCGCTACTACGTCATCTCGCGACGCGATGCTGGGCGGCGCCGCCTTCATCGCTCGCCTACCTGCTGCGCTTCGAGACCGCGCTCGCGGACATCATCCCCGTCACCAAGGGGCAGCCGCCGTTCGGCCAGTACGTCGACATGCTGCCGTTCATCGGCGTGCTGGTGCCGATTGCGTTCCAGGTCCAGGGCCTCTACCGCCTGCGGCGCGGCCGCTCGCGGGTCGACGACTTCTTCGCGGTGTTCGTCGGCAGCATTCTCGCCGTCGTCCTCGGCGATCATCGGCACGCTCTACTTCCAGACCTACTACGTCCCGGACGAGCTGAAGGACCAGGGCGTCTACGAGGTCTCGCAGCCGGTCTGGGCGCTGTTCCTGGTCGATCAACGTCGTGTTCGCGTACGCCTCGCGCGAGCTGGTGCGCGAAGCGCTGGAGCGGCGCTGGCGGGCCGGCATCGGCCTCAAGCGCGTGCTGATCGCCGGCGCCGGCGACCTGGGCCGGCTGGTCGCCGACAAGGTCCTCGAGCACCGCGAGCTCGGCTTCAAGGTGGTCGGCTTCATCGACGACCGTGCCGGCGGCGACCACATCGGCTACCGGGGCCTGCCGCTGCTCGGCATGCTCGCTCGACGCCGACGAGATCATCCGGCGGCGAGAAGATCGACCACGTCTATGTCGCGCTGCCGCTCGAAGAGCACGTCAAGATGCTCGGCATCGTCGAGGCCACCAACCGCGAGGGTGTCGACGTGCACGTCGTGCCCGACCTGCTGCAGTTCATCGCGCTGCGGGCGCGGCTCGAGAACCTCGACGGCGTCCCGATCATCAGCCTGAACGACGTGCCGCTGCGCGGCCTCAACAGCCTGCTGAAGCGGACGATCGACGTCGCGATCTCGGCGGCCGCGCTGCTGTTCCTGGCGTTGCCGTTCGCGCTGATTGCCGCGCTGATCCGGCGCACGTCCGCCGGGCCGGTGTTCTACACGCAGGAGCGCATGGGCCTCGACGGCAAGGCGTTCGACGTGCTGAAGTTCCGCTCGATGTACATGGACGCCGAGGACGAAACCGGCCCGGTCTGGGCGCGCGACAACGACCCGCGCTGCACGCCGGTCGGACGCTGGCTCCGCAGGCTCGACCTCGACGAGCTGCCGCAGCTCTGGAACGTGCTGCGGGGCGACATGTCGATCGTCGGGCCGCGGCCGGAGCGGCCGTACTTCGTCGATCAGTTCAAGCACCGCATCCCGCAGTACATGCTGCGCCACAAGGTGAAGGCGGGCATCACCGGCTGGGCCCAGGTCAATGGCTGGCGCGGCAACACGTCGCTCGAGAAGCGCATCGAGTACGATCTCTACTACATCGAGAACTGGTCGGTCGGGCTCGACATCAAGATCATGTGGCTCACGCTGCTCCGCGGCCTCCAGAAGCATGCGTACTGAAGCTGCCCGCTGCCAGCTTCCCGCTGTCCGCTTCCAGCTTCCGATTCCCGCTTTCAGCTGCCCCTTTGCCGCTTTCCGCTCACGATTCCAGCTGCTGACCGGTTACAGTGGAAGAGCCGGCCAGCTGCGCAGGCTCACAATGCGAGATAGCGCGTAGCGGGAAGCTGGCAGCGGGAAGCTGGGCAGCGGGAAGCGGGTAGCGGGAAGCTGATAACACATGTCCAGAATCGTCATCACCGGAGCCGCCGGCTTCATCGGATCCCACCTCGCCGAAGCGCTGCTCGATCGCGGCCACTCAGTGGTCGGCATCGACAACCTGCTGACCGGCGACAACGGCCAACATCGCGCACCTGGCGAATCGCGACTTCCACGTTCATCAAGCACGACGTCACCAACTACATCTTCGTCGAGGGGCCGGTCGACGCGGTGCTGCACTGGGCGAGCCCGGCCAGCCCGATCGACTACCTCGAGCTGCCGATCCCGACGCTGAAAGTCGGCGCGCTCGGCACGCACAAGGCGCTCGGGCTGGCGAAGGAGAAGAAGGCGCGCTTCGTCCTGGCCTCGACCTCCGAGGTCTACGGCGATCCGCTCGAGCACCCGCAGAAAGAGACCTACTGGGGCAACGTCAACCCGATCGGGCCGCGCGGCGTGTACGACGAGGCCAAGCGGTTCGCCGAGGCCATCGACCACCGCCTACCACCGCTACCACGGCGTCGACACCAAGATCGTGCGGATCTTCAACACCTACGGCCCGCGCATGCGGCTCAACGACGGCCGGGCCATTCCGGCGTTCATGAGCCAGGCGCTGCGCGGCGAGGACATCACCATCTTCGGCGACGGCAACGCAGACGCGCAGCTTCTGCTACGTGAGCGACCTGGTGGACGGCATCATCCGGCTGCTCGAGTCCGACCAGCACGGCCCGATCAACATCGGCAACCCGCACGAGATGACGATCGAGCAGATCGCGCGCGAGATCCTCCGCCTGACCGGCTCGACGAGCCAGCTCGTCTACAAGCCGCTGCCCGAGGACGACCCGAAGGTGCGTCAGCCCGACATCACGCGCGCCCGGACGCTGCTCGGCTGGGAGCCGAAAGTGACGCTCGAAGAGGGCCTGACGCGCACGCTGGAGTACTTCCGCACCAAGATCTGACGTGGCGTCAGTGCCCGAGCTTTACGACCTGGGTCAGGTAGTGGGCGGCGGAAATCACGGTAATCACCAGCGACGCGTAGACGAGCGCCGTCACCAGTTGCGAGGGGCGGCCCAGATAGTTGAAGTAGAGCGCGACCACGCCGGTCACCACGTAAGTGGCGGTTGCGATCTTGCCGAAGATGGACGGCCGGAACGTCCGCGGGCCGACGGCGAGGTTGACCACCGCCACGGTCAGGACGATCGCGACGTCCCGGCTGATCACGAGCACGGTGAACCACAGCGGCAGCCGGTTCGCCGACCCGATATCCGGCAGCGTCAGCATCACGAACATCGTCACCAGCAGCAGCTTGTCGGCCATCGGGTCGAGCCATGCGCCGAGCGTGGTGTTCTGGCCCGTGAGCCGCGCAATCAGCCCGTCGAGCACGTCGGTCATAGCGGCGGTGAAGAACGTCACGAGCGCCCAGCCGCGGTATCCGTAGAGCAGCAGGATGACGAACGCGGGGATCAGCAGCATCCGCGTGATCGTCAGCTGGTTGGCGGCCGTGAGGTTCATCGGGCGCGGGCTGGTGGGAATGTCCGTCGATCTTCTCGACGGCGGCCACCGCCTCGGCGCCCGTGGCGGGGCGGGTCAGCTGGAAGGTGCCGTCCTCGGCCGGCGTCATCACGCCGGCCTCCACGACGAGCGACACCGCAGGATAGCTCAGGTGGCTCGGCGGCACGTCGGGAAACCGCCGGCGGGCGGCGTTGCGCCACTGGGCGGCCAGCGCCGGCCGTTCGTCCGCGACGAGCGCGAGGGCGCGGCTGGCCGCACGGGCGAGATCGCGCACGGCGCACGAGCGCGGAAGGCTGGAAGGTGTGATTGGGATAGACCTCCATCACGCCCGCCCGCGCGACCGTGAGAATCCATGGCGACGCCCAGCTCGCACGCGTGTCGGTGATGACGACCGCCGCCCGCGCTGTCGAGGCGCTCGAGAAGGCTCGCGAGGCGGACGCCGAACAACGCCGCCAGCTGCGCCGCGGGTGACCGTCTCAGCGGTCTCGATGGCCTGGTACTCGGGCAGGCATCGCCGCCAGCGCCACCTTCGCGCGCAAGCGCTTCGATCCGCGTGCTGCCAGCGCGTCGCTCGGCTCGAGCGCCAGCGCCGCGTTGAAGGAGGCAATCGCGGCGTCAATCGCCGCCGGTGCCTCGCTGAATCTCTCCGGATAACACCAGCGCGCGGGCATCGTCCCGGATCCAGCTCCACGGCCTTCTGCGCGTGCCCGAGGGCTGCCGTCAGGTCGTTGTCCTGGCGTTCGACGGCGGCCAGCTCCCGGTAGAGGAACGGGCTGAGGGGCGAGGCCGTGATCGCCTGCTGGTAGCGACCGGCGCGCCTCGGTCAACCGCCCGCTTTCCGCCGCCTTCCGGGCGGCCTCGACGTCATCCTGGAGCACCCGCAGGCGCAGCACGTCGACGCGGCTGCGCAGCGACGCGAGCGAGGGGTCCGCGACGGCGGCAGCCTCGAAGCTCGCGAGCGCGGCAGTGCGCTCGCCTGTCTCGAGCAGCGCTTCGCCGCGCCCGGCCAGCGCGGGCGCGTAGCGCGGATTGGCCACCACTGCACGGTCGAAGTGCTCGAGCGCGGCCTCGTGATCCTTGCGCGCGAGGGCGTGTAGCCCAGTCCGGCTTCAGCCGGGTAGAACCCCGGTACGAGCTTGAGGGACCGCGGCGAAGCTGCGGTCGGCCGCCCGCAGGTCGCCTGCCTGCAGCCACCGCCACCCTGCCTCGTGGCGCTCGATGGCCGCCTCGGAGCCGAGTCCCTGGGGCGCAGCCGGGAAGACGAAGTCGGGAAGCGCGGCGACGCGACGACCGCCGGCGGCAGGGCCTTGGGGGCGCACGAGGGGATCGCCAGCACGCGGCCGCCGCCAGCAGGGGCCAGGACGTTGCGCGACGCGTGTCGATCGGCGCGCCCGCCGGGTGACGCCCTGCACAGCCATCAGGGAGTGCTCGCGGCGGCGTCGCTGAAGCGCGGCAGCAGGCGGCGCGGCACCTCGGCGTCGATCGAGATGCGGCCGTCGCTGGTGACGTGCTGGATGATCCGCGCGAGCCGGTACAGCTGCGCGACACGGCTGCGCGACTCCTCGCTGCGCGAATCGAACGTGAGCGTCACACGCGTCGGTGTCGAGCGCCAGCCGCGCTTCCATGGCGGCAATCAGGTCGTCCCGGCCGTCGCCCGTGATCGCCGAAACGCACAGCGCGCCGGGTGAGACGGCGCGCAGCCGCCCTCGCTCCCCTTCGTCGAGCCGATCGCACTTGTTGAAGACGTCGAGCATCGGAACGGCGTCCGCGCCGACCTCCGACAACACGGTTCTCACCGCGGCGATCTGACGCTCGCGATCGGGGTTCGACGCATCGATGACGTGGACGAGCAGGTCGGCGCCGGCGACCTCCTCGAGCGTGGCGCGGAAGGCTGCGATCAGGGAGTGCGGGAGGCGATCGATGAACCCGACCGTGTCAGACACCAGCAGCTCGCGCTGGTCCCGGAGCCGCACCCGCCGCACCAGCGGATCGAGCGTGACGAAGAGCGCGTTCGAGGCGACCGCCTCGTCGCCGGTCAGCGAGTTGAAGAGCGTGGTCTTGCCCGCGTTGGTGTAGCCGACGAGCGCCACGGTAGGCACCGCCGCCTTGTGCCGCCGCTCGCGCGACTGCGCGCGGCGCCGGCGAACCGCCTCGATTTCCTTCGCGACGACGCTGACGCGCTGGCGCATGCGGCGGCGGTCGGTCTCGAGCTTCGTTTCTCCAGGGCCTCGCGTGCCGATGCCGCCGCCCAGCCGCGAGAGCGCGTCGTTGGCGCCGACCAGCCTGGGCATCAGGTACTCCAGCTGCGCGAGCTCCACCTGGAGCTTGCCCTCCCTGGTCCGCGCGCGCTTCGCGAAGATGTCGAGGATGAGCTGCGTCCGGTCCAGCACCTTGCGCTGAAGGACCTTTTCGACGTTGCGCAGCTGGGCCGGGCTCAACTCGTTGTCGAAGATGATCAGGTCGGCACGCGTCTCGTTGCACGAGGCGGCGAGCTGCTCGAGCTTCCCGCTCCCGAGGAACGTGGCCGGATCCGGCTTCGCCCGTTCCTGCATGACGCGCAGGACCACGGTGGCACCGGCAGCCGACGCCAGGCCCGCCAGTTCGTCGAGCGAGTGCTCCGGATCGAACCGCCGGGACGCGCCGCTGATGAGACCGACGAGGGCGGCGCGCTCGCGGGGGTCGGAGGGCGTGGAACCTGGGTTCGCGAGGCGCGTCACTGCAGGAATGTTAGCACGCGGTCCCACGCGATCGCGCCCGCGCGCAGCAGCCGCGGGCCGCCGGCGGTCAGCTGCACGATTGTCGACGGCGGACCGCCCGGCGCGGGTCCGGCATCGACGAGCGCGTCGATGACATCCGCCATCGCGCCCGCCTCGTCCGCCGTTGACGCCGGTGCCGCACCGGACCTGTTGGCGCTCGTCGCGGTCACAGGGCATCCGAACGCGAGCGGGAGCGCGCGCGCGACCGCGTGCGCGGGCACGCGCACGGCGACGGTCCCGCCGGTGCCCAGAATGCCGCGCGAGATGCCGCTCGCAGCGGGCAGCACGATGGACAGCGGGCCCGGCCAGAATGCCCGCGCCAGCCGTTCCTCCGCGTCCGAGAAGGCAGCCACCGCGAACGCCTGGTCGACGCTGCCGGCGATGAGCGGAACGGCGACCGCTGCACTCCGTCCCTTCACCCGATACAGACGTTCGACAGCCACGTCGCTTCGCGGATCGACGGCGAGCCCGTAGAGCGTGTCGGTCGGGTAGGCGACGACGCCGCCGCGGGCGAGGACCCTGGCGGCCCGCCTCATGGTCGCCGGGTCCGGATTCGCCGGGTCGACTGTGAGCCGTTTCATGTCGTCAGATGTCCTCGGCGGTCTCCGGCGTGAGCGCCGGCGGTTCGGCGCCGGCGATCATCAGCCGCGTCACGCCCGCGGCCAGGCCGAGCAGCGCTGCCGCATCGACCAGGAACACGGCCCGGATGCTCGTGGCCGCCAGCAGTCCGTTGACGATCGGGCTCAGCGCCAGGCCGACCAGCGACGCCGTCGTCAGCAGTCCGAAGCCGGCGCCCCTCGCCCGTGCCGGGATCACGGAGCCTGCGGCCGTGTACGCCGCGGTCGTCGCGACCCCGATGGCGAGGCCGAACACCGGACTGCCCGCGAACAGGAGCCCGCTGCCGCCGGCCACCGCGTAGGCGAGCGCGCCGACAGACCCGACGGCCGCGCTCGCGCCGATCACCGTCCTGGCGGGCGCGAGCCGCAGCAGCCGGCTGCACACATGGTGGCCGAGCGCACCCGCACCGGCCGCAACCGAGAAGAGCAGTCCGGAAACGAGCGGTACCCTGGCAGGCGCGGTGCCCAGCTCCGCGACGAACAGCGGGAGCACGGGCCCGAAGCTGCGATCCACGAACTGCAGCGTGAAGATCACCACCATCAGCAGGAGGAAGTTCTCGAATGCCAGCACGTTGCGGAACGAGATGCGGCCTCCCCTGTCCTTGGCGAGTGCCTGCTGCACGCCGCGCTCGTCGTACATCCAGAACACGAGGATCAGCGCGACGACATAGAACAGCGCGGTGACCAGGAAGGCGCGGCGCATGCCGACGAGCTGCGCCACGGTCCCGCCGATGATCGGGCCGATCGCCGGGCCGAGCCGCTGCGCGGTCTGGATGATTCCGATCGCCGAGGCCATCCGGTCTCGGGGCGCCGAATCAGCCGCCATCGTGAGCGTCAGCGCGCCGTAGCCGGCGAACAGGCCCTGCGCCGCCCTGAGCGCGAACACGTGCCAGGGCCGGCTGACGAAGGCCATCGCGGTCATGACGAGCACGAAGCTGACGAGCGACCGCTCGACCATGATCTTCCGGCCGTAGCGGTCCGCGAGACGTCCCCAGAAAGGCGACAGCAGCGCGGTGAGCGCCGGCGTGACCCCGAGGCTGAGACCCGACCAGAGGGCGATCTCCCCGACGTCCCGCACGCCGAGCAGCTGGAAGTACAGCGGCAGGAACGGCATCACCAGCGTGAAGCCGGTGAACCCGATGAAGCTGGCGGCAGTGACCGCGAAGAGGTTCTTCCGCCAGCCGACGATGCCTAGAATCGCACCCTCACCGTCTGGGAGAGTTGCCGATCACCGGGCAAGCTCCGCGTCAGCGGCGAACGCCGGGAGCTCGCAGCGCGTGGGTTTGTCCTGCCGGAAGCCAAGGACGTAGTCCGCCTGCATCAGCTTGTGGATCTCGCGGGTTCCCTCGTAGATGACCGCTCCCTTGCAGTTGCGGTAGAAGCGCCCGACGGGATACTCGTCGGAGTAGCCGTTCGCGCCGTGCACCTGCACGGCATCGCCGGCGGCGCGCTCCGAGGCGACCGTCGCGAACCACTTCGCCAGCCCCGTTTCCCGGGTGTTCCGCCGCCCCTGGTTCTTCAGCCAGCCGGCACGGAGCCACAACAGGCGCGCCGCCTGGTAGTCCGACTCCATCTGCGCGATCATCTCCTTCACGAGCTGGTGCTCGGCGATGGCAGCGCCGAAAGTGCGCCGCTCCCTGGCGTACGTGCTGCTGGCATCCCGGCAGGCGCGGATCAGGCCCGTGGCGCCGGCCGCCACGGTGTAGCGCCCCTGATCGAGCGCGAACATCGCGATCTTGAAGCCCTCGCCCGGCTGCCCCACCAGGTTGTCTTCCGGAACCTCGACCTCCTCCATCTTGAAGAAGCCGGTGTTGCCGGCCAGGATGCCCCACTTCTCCTTGAGCGTGCCGCTCGAGAACCCCTTGAAGGCGCGCTCGACGATGAATGCACTGAGGCCCGACGTGTCGCGCTGCTTCTTTTTCTCGAGGTCGGTCCACGCGAACACCAGGAAGTTGTCGGCGACATCGGCCAGCGAGATCCACATTTTCTCGCCGGTCAAGAGGTAGCGATCGCCGCGCTTGATCCCGACCGTCTGAATACCCCGGACGTCGCTCCCGGCGGACGGTTCGGTCAAGCCGTATGTCGCGATTTTCCGCCCCTGCGCCTGCGGCACGAGGTAGCGCTGCTTCTGCGCTTCGGTACCCCAGGACAGCAGGGTCAGGCAATTGAGCCCGGCGTGCACCGACATGATCACGCGCAGCGACGTGTCCACGTACTCCAGTTCCTCGCTGATCAGCCCGAGGCTCAGGTAGTCCATCCCGGCGCCGCCGTATTCCTGGGGGACGGAGCAGCCGAGCAGGCCGAGCTCCGCCATCCGGGGCAGGATGGCGGGATCGAACCGGTGCTCCCGATCGAGCGCCCGTATGTGCGGCGCGACTTCGCGCGCGCCCCACTCGCGCACGGTGCGCTCGATCAGCTGGTGGTCCTCGGAGAGATCGAAGTCCATGGGTGCCTTCCTCGCCAGGATGGAAACGGACATTCTACCGCAGCGCTCCGGCGCGAACCGGCCGCGCCGGGGAACAGCGCTCACCCACCCGGCGGCTGCTCGTGCCGGTCCAGCCGCTCGCGCCGCGCCCGGTCGGATTCCCGGACGATCATGTTCATGAAGAGCAATCTCACGCCGGCAACCGCCATGCTGATGCCGAGGAAGGTCGGCAGGACCAGGGTGCCGCCGGAAGACCAGTGGTCGTACCAGACGAGCGGCCCGGCCGCCCCAATCAGCGCGAAGGCTGCGCACCTGCGCCAGAACATGGCCCGCCGGCTGCCCTCGCTGGTGGCCGCTCGCCCCGGATGGACGACGACGAGGAGCGGCTCCTCGACCCTCCCGCGCGCATCGAAGATGTCGAACCGCAGCGCAGGCTGCTCTGCAACCCGCTCCTCGCAGTACTGCCGGGCGCGCGCCAGCGATTCGAAGACGAGACAGGTTCCGGCAGCGGCTGATTCGAAGCGGGCTCCGCTGGCGTCCGTCGGGGTGCCCGTGTCCACGTCGCTGGCAAAGGCGACGTACGCCGCCGGATCGATCACGTCGCTCCAGTTCGGCGGACGGCGATCGGGATCGTAGAGTCGGAGGACGTCCATGGCAATCGGCGGAAGACGGCGCCCGCCGGCGGTGGCGGCGGACGACGAAGCTAAGGACGTCTGAGCAGCATCTCTCGCGTGTTGTTCTTGTGCAGGAACGATTCGGACACGCTCAGGCCCTGGAACATCCGGATGATGTCCCCGTTGCGCAGCGCCTGCCGCGCGCCCCCGGCGCCCGGATGCGGCCGGCACCGCAGGTGCTTCTCGTCGACGATCTCGTATTTCGTATAGCCGGCACGTTCAACGCTGGACGTACAGAACAGTGCCATCACCACGCCGCCGGGGCGCAGGAGGCGGACGATCTGCTGCGCGAGCGCCTGAACGGAGGCTTTATCGAGAAAGTCGAAGCAGTCCCAGCAGAGGATTCCGTCCGCGCTCCCGTCCGCGTGCCTGAAACGCGTCGCCAGCCCGGAGGCCAGCGTGTCGAGCGTGCCGGCCCGGGTGTGCCGATCGACGTCCGCGAACAGGTCTTCGATCGACATCCTGCAGCCCAGGCGGTCGCCGAAGAACTCGACGTTCGCGCCGATGACGGGGCCGAAGTCGACCAGCAACGGCGAGTGTCGCTGCGAGATGACGCTCAGGAACTTGACCAGTGCCTTCGAGGGCATCACCAGTTCCGGACCGCGCCGCGCGACCGCAACGCCCCCAGAACCCGACGGCTCCGGGCGTCTGGCGCCCCATTTCAACAGTTCTGTCAGCATCTGGCGGGATCAATCCCCGGGCAGCGCGCGGGCAGCGCCGTGCTGGCGCCGGCCGGAGCCTGCTCGATCTACCGGACCGCGGCGGCGGGTGTCGGCTGGCTCGGCGCCGGCTTGGCCTCGAGTTTCGGCTCGCCTGGCTTGGCTGCGCCAGCCTTCTGCATGTCGATGCTGCCGCGGAAGTGGGCCCCCTCGGCGATGGCGACGCGCGGCGCGGCGATGTCGCCGTCGACCGATCCGTTGTCCCGGATGTCCACCTTCTCGCTCGCCGTGACGTTGCCTGTCACCTCGCCGAGAACCACGACCG
This sequence comes from uncultured Acidobacteriota bacterium, assembly GCA_963787175.1. GTDB lineage: Bacteria > Acidobacteriota > Vicinamibacteria > Vicinamibacterales > 2-12-FULL-66-21 > CAVSUB01. The sequence continues at coordinate 30,675 of CAWBCA010000020.1, read as the reverse complement.
ACTTGGCGAAGACCTGCGCCTTGATGCGGCCGTTCGGACCGATGGTGAGCACGTTCTGCCGGAGCTCAATCTTCCCCTCGACCTGCCCTTCGATGGTCAGATCCTCGCTGCCGTTGAGCTCGCCCTTGATGATGACGGACTTTCCGATGTTCACAGCTGACTTCTCCATTCCCCGCGCGTGCTCGCTGACGGCATTGGATGTCCGGACGATGTCGGGCGTCGGGGCCGGGGGGGCTGCAGCGGCCGGAGCCGATCCGGCCGCGGGCACCGGGGTGGGGCCTGGTCCGGCCGGCGATGGCGGTGGTTTCACCGCTTCATCCCGTTTCCACATTGATCACTCTCCAGAAAAAAAGGAATGGACCTCGCAGGGCTTTCGATCTATCGGCGTGAGTCGGCTTGGGGAGCAGGCATATCCAGTATACGAACCTCCCATTTGGCTGTCTACGTCCTTTTACTGCTGAGACTTAGCGGCATGCTACAATCGTGCGATCTCATCCATGCGCATCTATTTCGACCACAATGCGACGACGCCGGTGGCTCCCGCCGTCGCGGAGGCGATGGCGCAAGCGGCGGCGGAAGATTTCGGTAACCCGTCGAGCGTTCACCACTTCGGCCAGCGCGCCAAGGCGCGCCTCGACGAGGCACGCTCGGAGGTGGCGGGGCTGATCAACGCCGAGCCGTCCGAGATCGTGTTCACCAGCGGCGGAACCGAGGCCGACAACCTCGCCGTGCGCGGCGTCGCCGAGGCTCTCGAGCCGACCGGCCGGCGGCATCTGGTGGCCAGCGCGATCGAGCACGAGGCGGTGCTTGTCACGTTCAAGGCGCTGGCGCGGCGCGGCTGGAAAACCACGCTCCTGCCGGTCGACACCACCGGCATCGTGCGCCCGGAGGCACTCGAGGCAGCCCTCACCGACACCACGGCGCTCGTGTCGGTCATGCACGCCAACAACGAGATCGGTACGATCCAGCCCATTGCCGACCTCGCGCGGATAGCGCACGCCCGCGGCGCGCTGTTCCACACGGACGCCGTGCAGTCGATCGGGAAGATCCCTGTCGACGTCCGTGCGCTCGGCGTCGATCTGCTCTCGCTCTCGGCGCACAAGTTCAACGGCCCGAAGGGTGCGGGCGCGCTCTGGATCAAGCGCGGCACGCGGCTCATCGCGCACACGACCGGCGGCAAGCACGAGCGCAGCCGGCGCGCCGGCACGGAGAACGTTCCGGCGATCGTCGGGCTCGGCGTTGCGGCGCGGCTGGCGCTGTCGAAGCTGGACGCCGATGCCGTGCGGCTCGCGGAGCTGCGCGACCTGCTCGAGGAGGGCGTGCTCTCCCGGGTGCGGGGCACGGCGGTCAACGGCACGCGCGAGGCGCGCGTCCCGAACACGACGAACATCAGCTTCGACGGCGTCGAGGCGGAGTCACTGTTGATCGCACTCGACCTCGAGGGGATTGCGGTGTCCACCGGATCGGCCTGCTCGTCGGGAACGCTGGAGCCGTCCCACGTCCTGCGCGCGATGGGGCTGCCCTCGCACCGCACGCAGAACTCGATTCGCGTGAGCCTCGGCGCCGGAAGCACCAGCGAGCAGGTGGACTACCTCCTGGCCGAAGCTTCCTCCCGTGGTCGCCAAGCTGCGCAGCCTGACCCGCATGGCGGTGTAGTGGCCTGTATCAGCTGTTTCAACAGTGCCTGCCGGGCGGGGCATCCTGCCTGCCGGCGTGACGCCGCGCTCGAGCAGGGGGCCTCGCCATGCGCGTAGTCGTGGCCATGTCGGGCGGGGTCGATTCGTCGGTCGCCGCTGCGCTCCTCGCACAGGCCGGGCACGAGGTGATCGGCCTGTCCATGCAGCTGTACGACCAGCGCGGGGGTGACGTCCGCTTCGGCACCTGCTGCACGATCGACGATCTCCACGATGCCAGGCGGGTCGCCGCCCTTCTCGACATCCCCCACTACATCGTGAACTTCGAGCGGGAGTTCACCGAGCACGTCGTGTCCGACTTCGTGAAGGAGTACGCCGCCGGCCGCACGCCGATCCCCTGCGTGCACTGCAACGGCGACCTGAAGTTCGCGACCCTCGCGGCACGCGCCGAGGGACTCGGCGCCGAGCTCGTGGCAACCGGGCACTACGCCCGGGTCGAGCGCGAGGAGGCCTCCGGCCGCTACCTGCTGAAGCGCGGCCTCGACGGAGGCAAGGACCAGTCGTACTTCCTGTTCACGCTCACGCAGGCGCAGCTGGCTCACGCGCTGTTCCCGATCGGGGCGCTCGACAAGGGAGAGGTGCGCGCGCCGCGCGCGAGGTCTTGGCCTGCCGGTGGCCGACAAGCCGGACAGCCATGAAATCTGTTTCGTGCCGGACGGCGACCATGCGGGATTCCTCGAGCGTCAGGGCGGAGCGGGCCAGGCCGGGCGCGATCCGCGACCTGGACGGACGCGTTGTCGGGGCGCACGCCGGCGTGCATCGCTTCACCGTCGGTCAGCGGAAGGGGCTCGGCCTCTCCTCGCCGGTTCCGCTCTACGTGGTCGGGATCGATGCTGCCGCCGAGACGGTGACGGTGGGGCCGCGCGCCGCGCTCGAGCGCGGAACGGTCACGGCGTCGCGCGTGAACTGGATCGACGGCGCTCCGCCCTCCGGCGCCATCAGGGTCACCGCCCGGATCCGCCATCGCCATCCGGAGGCCCCCGCAACGGCCGTGGCTGAGGCCGGCTCACGCGTCAGCCTGACATTCGATCGCCCGCAGTCCGCTGTGGCGCCCGGCCAGGCTCTGGTCATGTACGACGGCGACATCGTCCTCGGAGGCGGGTGGATAGACTAGTGCAGCTAGGGGATAGACAACGGGATACGGGACCGGGGGGATCGGCTGGCGTCGGAACTCGGCGTAGGGCGTCCGCTCCGAGCTGGAACGGTCAGTTGAGAATTCTTTGCCGGATCCCGGATCTCGGACCACGGATCCCAGCTCGTGAACTCCGGCTCCCCCCCACGTCCCTCTACACCGCCAGCTGCGGTTCGCCGAGGTGCTGTGGCAGGCCGTCGACGTAGTGCTCCGCGTCGAGCGCCGCCATGCAGCCGCTTCCGGCGGCGGTGATGGCCTGCCTGTAGATGTGATCCTGCACGTCACCGCAGGCGAACACCCCCGGGACGCTGGTGCGGGTGCCGCTGTGCGTGCAGAGATATCCGTTCTGATCCATCTCGAGCTGATCCCGGAACAACGGCGTGTTCGGGGTGTGGCCGATCGCGACGAACATGCCGTCGACCGGGATCTCCTTCAGTTCCTTGGTGCGGTTGTTGCGGACGACGACTGCCGTCACTTCGCCTTTCCCGAGATCCTTGACGTCTTCGACTTCGCTGTTCCACTCGAAGGCAATCTTGCTGTTTGCCCGCGCCTTGTCCTGCATGATCTTCGACGCTTTCAGGGTGTCGCGCCGGTGGATCAGCGTGACGCTGGAGGCAAACCTGGTGAGGAACAGGGCTTCTTCGAGCGCCGAATCTCCCCCCCGACAACCGCGATCGGACGGCCGCGGAAGAAATAGCCGTCGCAGGTTGCGCAGGTGGACACGCCGTGGCCGATGAGCGCCCGCTCCGACGGCAGGCCCAGCAGCCTCGCCGTGGCGCCGGTGGCGATGATCAGGCTGCGGGTGTGGAATTCGGCGTCCGCCGTCTTGACGACGAACGGCCGGTTGCTGAGGTCAACCGAGGTCACCGTCGCCGCCGACGACCTCGGCGCCGAAGCGCTCCGCCTGCGCTCGCATCTCCGCCATCAACTCGGGCCCCATGATCCCGTCGCGATGTCCCGGCCAGTTCTCGACGAGCGTCGTGAGCATCAGCTGCCCGCCGGCTTCGAGCCCCTCGATCAACAGGGGCTTCAGGTTCGCCCGCGCCGTATACAGGCCGGCGGTCAGCCCGGCCGGGCCCGAGCCGATGATGATGACGTTGCGAATCATGGAAGGGGCGACAGGCGTCTGGAAGGCGATTAGACGTGCTTGTCGATCAGCTTCTTCAGCTTGTCCTTGTCGGCGAGGCCGACGACCTGCTCGACGATCTGGCCGCTCTTGAACAACATCAGCGTGGGAATTCCGCGGATGCTGAAGCGCATCGGCGTCGCGGGGTTCTCGTCGACGTTCATTTTTCCGACCACGACCCGGCCGTCGTAGTCGCCGGCGAGCTCTTCGACCGTCGGGGCGAGACGACGGCAGGGCCCGCACCACTCCGCCCAGAAGTCGACAAGGACCGGCGTGGGCTGGTTCACGGTCTGCTCGAAGTTCGCGTCCGTCAGGGTCTGTACCTTCTCAGATGCCATGTGCGCTCGTCTCCGTTCGGCAAGGGTCATGCCGACAGTCCGCCGGGTCATCGATCTGCGCCGCCGCAGCGCCGACGGCCGGGTCTGGTGCACCGGCCGGCGGTTCGCCCGTCAACGCTCTGTACACTTTGACATACTCTCGCGCCGAAGCGTCCCAGGAATGGTCCTGCTGCATCGCCCGAACCTGCATGGCGCGCCACGCGTCCGGTGCGGCGAACGCCGACAGGGCCCTGCGCATGGTCGAGACGAGGGCGTCGGGCGTGTAGTTGCTGAACGTGAAGCCGGTGCCTGCGCCGTTGGATCGAGCGTCCTCCACGGTATCCTTCAGCCCGCCGGTCGCCCGTACGATGGGCAACGTCCCGTAGCGGAGGCTGTACAGCTGGTTCAGCCCGCAGGGCTCGAAACGCGACGGCATGAGGAACATGTCCGCCCCCGCCTCGATGAGGTGGGTGAGCCTCTCCTCGAACCCGATGGTGACCGAGACCCGTCCCGGGTGTCGCTCCGCGAGGCTGCGCCACAATTCCTCGTAGCGCTCCTCGCCGCTCCCGAGCAGCACCCATGACGCGTCCAGCTCCATCAGCTCGTCCACACTCGCGGCGATGAGGTCGAACCCTTTCTGGCCGGTCAGACGCGACACCAGGCCAACGAGTGGCCGGGCGAGCGCCGCTTCGTCCACCGTAAGGCCGGCCGCATCGAGGAGGGCGAGCTTGGCCGCCTTCTTACCGGCGAGGTCGTCCGCCGTGAACGCGGCAGGCACGAACTCGTCTTGTTCGGGGCTCCAGCGGGTCGTGTCGATGCCGTTCACGATGCCGACGAGATCGTCGGCGCGCCGGCGGAGGATCCCGTCGAAGCCGAAACCGAGCTCCGGACCGGTGATTTCCGTCGCGTACGTGGGGCTCACCGTGGTGATCCGCTCGCTGAAGTTGATGCCGGCCTTCAGGTAGCTGGCCTGTCCCCAGTACTCCATCGCCTGGATGTCCATGACGTTCCAGTCGAGACCAATCGCCTCCACCGTTGCCGCCGGGAACAACCCCTGGAACGCCAGGTTGTGGATCGTGAACACCACGGGAACGCCGCCCACGACCGGGTCGGCGGATACGCCATCTTCTGGTAGACGGGCACGAGCCCGGCCTGCCAGTCATGCGCATGGATGACGGAGGGACGGACCTTGCGTGCCCGGATGTACTCGATCGCCGCGCGGCTGAACACCGCAAACCGCCAGGCGTTGTCGGGGTAGTCGCCCGCGGCATCCCCGTACAGGCCGCTCCTGTCGAACAGGTCGGGGGCATCCACCAGGGCGAGCAGGATGCCGTCGGGCAGCCGCCGCTCCAGCACCGAAACGGCGACATCGCGCCTTCCGAGGCGGAACGTGAGGGGCACGGCGGTCGCTCCCTCGGCATCGACGCCGCGGTAGCGCGGGAGCACGAGCGTGACTTCATGACCGCCGGCCGCGAGCGCCTGCGGCAGCGCGGCAGCAACCTCCGCCAGGCCGCCGGTCGTGGCGAAGGGGTGCGCCTCGGGCGTCACCACCACTATCGAAAGAACGTCGCGGGCAGCCTCGACGCGCCGATCGGCAGTCGTCTCCACGACGCCGGCAACCGCTGGGGCCGGCTGTGAAGGCTGCGCCTGCGCTGTTATGGGCCTCGTTACCGGTGTCAGGACCTGTGGCTCGGGTGCTGGCGCGGTGGCGGCCGGCACTTCGGCATGAGGCGTCACCGGAGAAACGGCAGGGCTCTGCGCGCCGGATGTCTTGGACCCCCGCCCGGGTTTCCGGGGCGCCCGGGATCGAGGAGCTTTCTGGCTCGGTGGTGCGGGACCGCTCGCCGCAGCCGGAAGGCTTGCACCGGGCTCCGCAGGCGGACCCGCCTGCGCGGGCACCCGCCTCTCGGAGGACTCCGGCGAAGGGCTGCGCTGCTCGGGCGTTTCGCTGCCCGGCGCAACGGGCGCCGTGCTGCGCGACGCGTCAGGCGGCAGGCTGCTGCCAGCTGCTGCCGGCTGCAGAGGATCCGTGCTCGCAGCGCCGGACTCGCCCGAGCTCCGCTTCGGCTGGGCCTTCCGGCGCAACGCCGGCTGGGCCGGGACGCTGGACGCGGAGGGCTGAGGTTCGCTGTTTCCGGGTGTCGGGCTGGTGACTGGCTTGGATGATTGGCGTTTCTTCTGTGACATCGACCTATATGCGGTGAAAAAGGGCTTGGCGAAAAACGTCAGTTTACCACGCGGCAGCCGGCGCGAACGCGCCCCGTCGATCACGGGTTCTTCCGGCGCGCGATGGTGGCCGGATGCAGCCTCCGGCGGACACGCCGAAAGGCACGCTGAACGCGCGTTCCGGGCGGTCCTGGCGCCGGCAGGCCCGCCGCAGACCGCGGGGAGCCCGCGGAAGGGGGGTGCTAGAATTCTGGCGTGCCGCCGCCGAATCAGAGCCCGCCTACACGCTCCGATCCCCGGGAGATTGCCGAGCTGCGGCGCCTTCGCGAGGAGCACCCCGATCTCGCCAGCGCCGTCGACCTCCAGATTCAGCTCCTCCAGCTCCAGCGTCGGGTGCAGTCGCGCGTGTCGCTGCCGTCGATTCCACTGGACGCCGACTACCTGAACGCCCGGCTCGCGCGCGCCCCAATCCTGGACTTCGAGCAGATCCCGCTCGACTGGGGCGACCTGCGGTTCCTGCTGCGGGCCACGGCCGCAGCCATGCGCAACCACGACGCACTGGACGACGAGGATTGCCGGCGGGCGGAGGCGCTGGCACGGGACGCGGATGGGCTCCTGCGTGCGGCCAGGGGCTGGTACGAGGCGGTACGGCCCGGGTCTGCGCCGGTCGGGCAGGACATGGTCGGACTCGACAACGTCCTGTTGCAGACCATGCGGCCTTTCCTGACCCGCGCCGCCGAGGCCATCATGGCGCGGATCGACTTTGCCGGCTGGCTGAAGGGGTCGTGCCCGCTCTGCTCAGGAGAGCCGGACCTGTGTGTCATCACGCCCGCGGCCGAGCGCATCCTGATCTGCGGCCGCTGCAACGCCCGCTGGCGGTTCCACCAGCTCGCCTGTCCGTTCTGCTCGAACGCGGATCGCCGCAAGATCACGTCGTTCGCCAGCCGTGACGGCCGCTATCGTCTGTACGCCTGTGACGTCTGCGAGCGGTACATCAAGGCGTACGACGCGCGGCAGGCGTTACGCCCGGTGCTGCCCGCTGTCGATGGAGTGGCCACGCTGCCGCTGGATGCGGCAGCCATTCAGAAGGGCTACAAGTAGGAGCCGGCGCGGTCGCGCGGGAAGTTACTGGGGCTCTTTCGCGAAGACGTCGACGGCCTTCTCCGACAGCCAGTTGAACAGATGCCGCGTCTCCCAGAACCGGCCATTGTTCGAGCTGGCGCCAAGGACGACGACGGCGACGTTGTGATTGCCGTCGGGAATCCGGAGCAGCGTTGCGAGGCAGTAGCCTGCCTTGCTGATGAAGCCGGTCTTGCCGCCCATGACCTCCACTTCCCCGCCCCGCACCAGGCGGTTCGTGCTGTGGATGTTGAAGGTCCGTCGGCTCGTGGACACCTGGTACTCGGCGGTCCGCATGATCGGGGAGATGCGCGAGTCTGCGGCCGCGAAGGAGATGAGGCGGGAGAGGTCGTAAGCAGAAGAGATGTTGTCGGGGTTCAGGCCGGAGGAGTCCACGAAGGTAGTGCTCTCGAGCCCGAGCTCCAGCGATTTTTCGTTCATCCGCTCGATGAACGCCGCAGTGCCGCCATGTGACAGCCGGGCGAGCGCGCGGGCGGCGGCGTTGTCGGACGCGATCAGCGTCAGGTGCAGCAACTGGTCGAGGGAGATGCGCTCGTTCGCCCTGAGATACGTCGTCGACGCCGCGTAAACATCACTCTTCTCGATCGTGACCTGCTGGGTCAGGTCGGGGTTGTCCTCGAGGAACACCACCGCCGTCATCACCTTGGTGATGCTCGCGATCGAGCGCTTGTCCTGGGCGTTTTCTTCCCACAGCACCTTGCCGGTTTCGGGGTTGAAGATGATTGCGGCGGCGGCCCTCACGTCCGGGACCAGTGCGCCCGAGGCGTCGGTCTTGTAGCGGGGCGTCATGGCGATCTGGAGCGCCGCCTGCAGCGCGCGCACGCGCCTCTGTTCTCTCACCCTGGATGCCGACCGGGCTCTTTCCAGGCGCGCCTTCCGCGCGCTGGACGCCCTGGCAGAGTACGTGGGCTTCTTCGTCGGGCGGGACTGCACGGTCGAGCGCGGGCGGGTCTGGGTACTCGCCGCGGTGGCGGCCGACGCCTCTACCGCGGCTGGCGCGGCGCTCCCGACGGCAGCTGCCGCCAGCACAAGCACGGCCAATCTCATCACGTTCCGTGTGCGGAGCAAGCGCAAGAGTCCTCCCGGACGACACCCGGCGGCGTCGAGCCACCGATGTAAAATTGGAATGACCCTAGTCTACCAAGAAAACCTATGGCCATCAACCACTTATGTAACCGAGCGGCGGATTCAGGGCGTGGAGAAGCGGAAAACGGGCCATCTTTACACGGCCAGCGAGTATCGATACAAGACACATACCAGGCGCGAAACCAGCGATTTTCCTGACCTGAAACCCTACAGTCGCGCGTGCGGATGACCTCAGTCCGAAAGCGGCCCAACAGCCTGCTTAACTTGTCGGCTTCGAGCACGGCCGTCAGTAGCAGCATCCCGACACCAGATCCAATCGCTTGGCGCGCCGATTCAACGCCGCGGCGCGGCCGGTCGGCGTCGGTCGCCGCGACGTGTGGTCCTCGCCGCGACGCGGCACATTTACTGGCTCGGGACAGATGAAACTCCAGCAATTCCGCGACAATTCATCGCGGCTCGGTGCAGCGCGTTGAGGAAAGCGGCCGAAAAGGCTCGGTACATCTATTGCTCCCGTTCGCTTCGGAGCGCCACATGATGAGTCTGGTTCGCGTGCTCGGTTACACCTCGCTCGCCTGCGGGTGCGTCACAGGTCACTACCGCGAGATCGCCACCACTCGCGAGATCACCTACGTGGAAGAGAAGGGCGTTTCCTGCGACCAGCACGCTCATCGCCGCAATCACACGCTCGCACCGGCGCGCTTCGGAAGCGCTTCCGTTACCGCGAGGGCATCGTAGCGCGTCGTCCGGTCTCCGACGAACCCGACGAATCTCCGGCCTCACGCCCCGCGCGATCGTTCATCTCCGCTCCCACACAAAAACAAAAGCCCGGCACTCTCGCGAGAGCGCCAGGCTTCGGATCGCGGTCAGCTGTGAACGGCGCTACTTCGCTGTCTTCTCCACGGGCGGCGCCTTCAACGTGTACTCGGTGCGGTGCAGGACGCTGAGGCCAGGGCGGGTCACATCGACGTCGAGCCTCCGGCGCTTCTTCATCGGATCCGGATTGCTCGAGTAGTAACCGACCACGTAGTAGTCGCTGGTCTCGTTGTCGATCCGCTTCAGCGCCTTCGTGAAGTCGTTCTGGTTGACGGCTGCATAGCCGCCGGTCAGCTCCGCAAGGACGCGCAGGCTGTTCTGCGATTCCGTCACGTAGTTCTGCTAGTCCATCATGTCGACTTCCTGGTCGATGTCGGGACCGCCGACGAGACCACGTGGGTCGATGGTGTAGATCGTGGCGTTCGCGCGGTTCGCGGCGCGCGTCAGGTATCCGAGCTCGGACGCAAGGTCCGCCTCCGCGAACTGATTACCCTGCCGGCCGAACGGGTTGATGTCGTCCTGTGACGAGCTGCTCGACCCGTCGCTGCTGCTGCCGCCGCCGTTGATCTCCTGGGCGCGCTTCTGATCGTTCTTGAGCCGCGTGTCGGAGAACGGGTTGAAGTCGTAGCCGTTGCTCACGTAGATGAACGCCTTGCGCCGGTTGTGGACCTGCTCCAGGTTTCCCATGATGTCGTAAGCGGTCGAGAAGGCGACGTGCGCGCGATACCGTACCTCCGGCGGCCCCTGGCTGCCTTCCGGGGTCTCGAGGATGTCCTTCGGGCTCAGGCCCGATCCCGAAATCCGCTCGATCGCCTGATCGAGGCGCTTGCGATCGTAGGTCAGGTCGACCGACAGCGACGACGGACCGGTCGACACGATGCCGAACATGTCGCCGTCGTGAATCAGGTCCTTCGCGATCTTCTTGAAGAGCTCCCGGATCCGGCCGGTGTTGCGGAAGTCGAGGTGAAGGTCGTCGACGAAGATCAGGAAGATGCGGCCCGACGCGTCGGTCGTCGGCCGGCTGGGCGGCAGGATGATGCCTTCCTGAACCGGCGCGGGCGGCGGCGCCGCGAGGTTCGTCGTGCGGCCCCCGTGCACGAGCGTAAAGGAGACGATCTCCTGCGCCACGCCGTCCTCCATGACGGAGAACTCCTCTTTCTTGAGGTCGGGAATGAACTGGCCTTGCGAGTCCCGAACGATGACATCCGTCGTGACCACGTCGACGCGGCTGCGGAAGACGTCGCGCTGAGGATCCTGAGCCGCGGCGCCGGCAGCTGCCGGCTTGGTCTCGGATGGCGGCTGCTGATTCTGCGCGTGCATCCCGATGCCGGACGCACATGCCAGCAGGGACACCGCCAAGGCTGCACTTCTGCCGGGATTTGTAACCTGCATAGCGTTGATTATACCGGCTCCTCGTCCGGCTGCGGGCTGCCATCCGCGCGCTGATGATGGTGGGCGTCGTGTCCGGCCCCGGGCAGGGTGCGCGGCGGGCCGGCGCCGCCTGCCTCCGAACCCGCAGGTGGCATCGCGCCGCTCCGGGGCCGGCGACGTCCCTGGCCGACGATCGCCCGAAGGGCGCCGAGCACCGCCTCGTATTCGTCTATGCCGGCGCGCACCTCGTCGTCCGTGACCCAGGTATCGGGATTCAGACGCTCGGCCTGCGATTTCAGTTCGTCGCGCCGGACGGCATCCTCGACGCGCTCGGAGATCCTGGCGAGGATTTCGGCGTGGCGGGCTCTGAGCCGCAGGACGCCCTCGGCGCCGAAACGGGCGTGGGCAGGCGTGAGCGGCATCTCCGGCGGGGCCTCCTCCACCAGGCTCGGGCGCCGCCGGCGCCGCCGGCGCAAATGAAACGCCCTGAGCCGGCGGGGTTGGGGGGAGTGGAGGCGCAGGGGGCGCCCGGCGGGGCCCCGGCGTCGCGGGGCCTCGCCCGGTCCGGGGTTCGAGCGACCGCCGGGAGCCTGCCCGCTCCTGGCCGGCGGGACGCGGCGGAGCGCCTCCAGGCTCCTGGGCCGGGTGCTCCTTGAGAATCCTCGTCCAGTCGAATTCCACGTCCGGGTTGTTGTCTTCGAGCGACCGGATGGCGCTTTCGTCAAGGGCCGATCGACCGACAGTGACGCCCGGCGGGGTCCGGAACCAGTACAGGATGCGCGTGCGCGACACGCCCCGACGACGGTCGGCGTGGATGACGAACGTGTGCTCGTAGCCGCGCTTGTCGCGACTGAACCGCAGGTACGGCAGGATTATTTCCTCTTCTGTGCCGGAGTGGTCTTCACGGTCGACCCTGCCGCGCGTGCGGAACGGGACGCCGCGGGGCGGCCGGCGGCTGCTGCCTTCCTTGCGCCGGCAGCCGGCCGCTTCGCCGCTGCCGGTCCGGCCGCGGGCCGCCTGGCCGGCCGGGGTTCAGCCGCCACACGCTTGGCCTCGGGCGCGTTCCGCTGCACGAGGGTGAAGCGGGTCTGATCGCCGACGGTGTGGAAGCTCCAGATTTCTGCGACGTTGACCTGGTTCTCCGCCGCCAGCCTGCGCGCGATCTCCACCGAGCCGGCGGGGACGTACAGATGGAACGGCGCGCGGGCCCGGCCGAGATGCGCCCACTGGGCCATCGCCTCCAGGTGGTTGACCGATTCCGCTGTCTCGACCTCGACGGTTCCGATCAGCTTGCGGGAGCGGTCCGCCGAGGTCAGCACCAGATCCGGGAACACCTGGACCTGACCCACGCGCACGGGCACGGTCTGCGATTCGCCGATGTTGGCCACGACGTCCGCCTTGCGCTTCAGGCGCACCAGGAGGAGCCTGATCACCCGGTCGTGCTCGAGCTGCTCCCGCACGGGGCGAACGAGGATGGGACTCACGGGACCTCCGGAAGCGGCCGCCCAGCTGTCTCGGATCCCGGAAACCGGCCAATTGGCAGCCACGGCGGGACCCGCGCGGATTATATACCGCCCCCGGTATGCGTCGTGCCGCCCGCGCTCCCTATTTGACGGCGCATGTCGTTACGCCTCAGAATCATGCGGTGATCTCTCCGGCCGAGAGCTCCCCTGTGGAATCCATCGCTCGTACAGATCCTGATCGTGGACGACGACCGTTCCGTCGCCGACACGTTCGCGCGGATGCTGAAGCTGGAGGGCTTCCGCGTGGCGACCGCGCTGTCAGCGGAGGCGGGCCTCGAGGTGGCGGACACCGTCCACCCGGACGCGATCATCCTCGACATGCGGATGCCGATCACCAACGGCCTGCAGTTCCTCAGGCTCGTTCGGGAGCGTCCGTATCTGGCCGGCGTGCCGGTAGCCATCGTGACAGGCGACTACTTCCTGTCGGAGCCCGTTCAGAACGAGCTCAAAGCACTCGGCGCGTCGATCCGCTTCAAGCCGCTCTGGCTCGAAGATCTGGTCGCGCTCGCCCGCACGCTCATTTCGTGAACACCCGCTTCCTTCGCGCCTGCCGCCGACAGCCGGTCGACCGCACACCCGTGTGGTTCATGCGCCAGGCCGGCCGCTACATGCCGGAGTATCGCGCGCTTCGCCAGAAGCACACGCTGCTGGAGATTGTCGCGCAGCCGGATCTCGCCGTCGCCGTCTCGCTGCAGCCGGTCGATGCGATCGAGGTCGACGCCGCCATCCTGTTCTCCGATCTGCTCGTGCCGTTCACGCCGATGGGCCTGGACTTCGACTTCGTCAAGGGTGAGGGGCCGTCGATCGCGCGCCCGATCGGCGCCGCGGCCGACGTCGACCGGCTTCGCCGGTTCGAGCCGCGCGAGGCGCTCGGGCACGTCCTGGAGACCATCCGTCTCCTTCGGCGTGCGCTCGACGATCGGGTGCCGCTGATTGGCTTCGGCGGTGCGCCGTTCACGCTTGCGGCGTATGCGATCGAAGGCGGACCTTCCACGAACTACGCGCGCACCAAGGCGTTCATGTACGCGCAGCCCGATGCCTGGCACCGGCTCTGCGACCGCTTCGCAGCGATGATGGCCGACTACCTTGCGGCGCAGGTCGACGCCGGCGTCCAGGCCGTGCAGATTTTCGACTCGTGGGCGGGCGCGCTCGGCCGCTCGGACTACCGCGAGTTCGCGATGCCGCATACCGCGCGCCTGTTCGACGGTCTCCGCGGGTGCGGCGTCCCGCTCATCCACTTCGGCGTGGGAACGGCGGCAATCCTGCGCGACCTGGCGGCAGCCGGCGGTGATGTCGTCGGCGTGGACTGGCGGCTGCCGCTCGACGAGGCCTGGGACATCCTCGGGCCCGACCGGGCCATCCAGGGCAACCTGGATCCGACGCTGCTCCTCGGACCGGAGGACCGGCTCATGACCGCCGCCGACGACGTGCTGCGTCGCGCCGGCGGGCGGCCCGGGCACGTGTTCAACCTCGGACACGGGATCCTGCCCGAGACGCCGCTGGCACAGGTGCAGGCGCTGGCCCGGCGCGTGCACGCGTTCGAGCTCACCGACTCCCCTTCCCCGCTGCGCGCCATCCAGTGAGCCAGGCCGGCCCGCCCGCGTGCGTCATCGTCGGCGGCGGAATCAGCGGGCTGTCGGCGGCCTACGAGCTGGACCGCCGAGGTCTGCCGTTCACGCTGCTCGAGGCCTCGCCGCGCCTTGGCGGCCTGATCAGAACGGACTACATCGACGGCTTCATCGTCGAAGCCGGGCCCGAGTCGGTGCTCGCGCAGAAGCCGGCAGCGCTGCAGCTCTGTCAGGAGCTTGGCCTCGCTGCGCGGATCATCTCATCGCTTCCACCGCGCGTCGCGTTCGTCAAGAAGGGCGCACGGCTGGTTCCCATCCCGTCGCCGTCGGTGCTGGGCATTCCGCTGACCTGGAAGGGCCTGCTCGGGTACGACCTGCTGCCGGCGTTCTCACGCGCACGACTGGCGATCGAACCGCTCGTGCCACGGGCGGTCGATCCGTCCGCCGACGAGTCGGTGGGATCGTTTTTCCGCCGGCGCTTCGGGCATGCGACCGTGGCGCTCATCGCGGCGCCGCTGCTCGGCGGGATCCACGCGGGGCGGGTCGAGGCGCTGTCGATGCGGTCGCTGTATCCGAGATTCGTCGAGGCGGAGCAGAGCCATGGCAGCGTGCGCCGAGCGTTCCGGCGCAATGCGGGCTCAGGGACAGCCGGCGCGTTCCGCTCCCTGGAGTCGGGCATGGGCGAGCTCGTGGCGGCGCTGGGTCGCCGCCTCCCGCCAGGCCGGGTGCGTCTCTCGGCGGGCGCCGCCACGCTGTCCCGAACGGCGAGCGGCTGGAGGATCGGCACGCCGCAGGGTGACCTCGACGCCCGAACCGTGATCCTCGCCGCCCCCGCGTACGATGCCGCCCGGCTCTTCAGCTCCGTGGACGGGGAGGCGTCGGCGTTGTGCGCCAGCGTGCAGTATGTCTCCACGGCGGGCGTCACGCTGGCCTACCCGGGTCACCAGGTCGCGCACCCGCTGCGGGGCTCCGGCTTCGTGGTTGCACGTGAGTCGCAGCGCGAACGGGTCACAGCCTGCACCTGGGTCTCATCGAAATGGGCCGGACGCGCGCCGGACGGGTTCGTGCTGCTGCGCGCCTTTCTCGGTGGCGCCAGCGATCCGTCCGCCGTCGACCTGCCGGATGCCGACCTGGTCGCAGTCGTGACCGGCGAGCTCGCCGGCCTGCTGGGCCTGTCCGGCACGCCGCTGTTCACCCGGGCTCACCGCTGGAGGGATGGCAGTCCGCAGCACAACGTCGGCCACCTTGCGCGGCTGGCGCGGCTCGAGGCGCGGCTCTCCCGGCATCCCGGACTGTTCGTGGCCGGCAGCGGCTTTCGGGCGATCGGCATTCCCGATTGCGTCAGGGATGGCCGTGCCGCCGCAGCCGCCGCGGCGGCGTTCATGAATCCCGGGACGGGCGAATGACAGAGGTGTGGGTTCGGGCACCCGGCCGTCGCAGGCGGGCGGTGTAAGATCGAGAGACCGCAGGGCCTGAAGGCCCTGCGCCACAGCGAATGCATGCAGAGCGGGCTGAAATCTCGGCGCCACAGCGCCTCTGTACGGGCTGGTTGGGATTGCGGAATGATTTGCTGTGGGGCGGGGTCTTCCGCCTTTGCCCTGGCTTCGGCGGACCGCAGTAGCTGAGCGGAGGCTGGTCAGACCCCGCCGGACGACGCAGGGCCTGAAGGCTCGGCGGCACAGGCGACCCATTCAATCGAGGTACGTGTGTTCCAGAGGCGTGTGTTATGGGTCGGATGGAGTGTCGCTGTTGCCGCAGCGCTGTTGGTACCGGTGTCCGCCCAGTCCCCCGAACACCAGCGCATCCTGACCGAGATCAAGGCGCACGATACCGGGCAGCTCGCCGTGTCCGAAGAGGATGGCCGCTTTCTCCGGTTGCTCGTGGCATCGACGGGGGCACGGCGCGCACTCGAAATCGGCGGGGCCAGCGGGTACAGCGCCATCTGGATGGGCATGGCGCTCAAGGAAACGGGCGGCACCCTGGTGTCGATCGAGTACGACCCTGTGCGGGCCAAGGAGCTGGCCAACAACATCCGCCGCGCCGGGCTGAGCAGCGTCGTGCAGGTCTGTACAGGGAGATGCCTTCCAGCAGATTCCGAAGGTCTCGGGCACCTTCGACTTCGTGTTCCTGGACGCGTGGAAGAAGGACTACAAGCGGTTCCTGGACCTGGTGTTCCCGCGACTCGACAAGGGCGGACTGTTCGTCGCGCACAACGTGGTCAACAAGAAGAGCGAGATGGGAGACTATCTCGACGCGATCCAGAAGAACCCGTCGCTCTGGACCACCATCGTGTCGCCCTCGGGGGAGGGGATGTCGGTGTCGCTGAAGCGCTGAGGCTGCCGGCTACTCCTCGGCCTCCGTCGCGGCCGCAGCCGCCGCGGCTGCCTTCTTGGTCACCCGCTTCTTGCGGGGCTTGCCGCCGCGGAGTCCCGCGGGCACCGGCTCGTCGCTCGGCTCCAGATGAGACATGCTGGTGAGGAACTTCTTCAATCCGTGCTCGTCGAACTGCACGCGGGTGTAGGCATCTTCCACCGCAACCACGGACCCGAGACCGTAGGTTGGCTCCACGACCCGTGCCCCGACGTCGAACCGCTTCATCACGGACTCCTTGACCGGCTCGCGGCAGCCCCGTCGCCGCCGCAACTTACACAGGTACTCTACATTTACCGGTTCCGTCAACACTCCCCGCGTATTGCTGTAGTACAGTGGGCCGCGCCAACCGGCCCGGACCGGGGGCCGACATCCATGCGAGCAGCGCACATCATTGGCGTGTCACTCGACCTCGGTGGCAACCGCCGCGGCGTCGACATGGGGCCTTCGGCGTTCCGCATCGCGGGCCTCTCGGAGCGCCTGTCGGCCCTCGGGTTCCCCGTCGTCGACGAGGGTGATCTCGTCGCGCCCATCCCTGAAGTCAAGGCGCTGGGAGATCCGGCAAAAAAGTACATGCGGGAGATAGCCGAGGTGTGCGAGCGGCTCTACGCCACGGCGCGTGCGGTCCTCGAGCGCGACGCGATTCCCATTGTGCTCGGAGGCGATCACAGCCTGGCGGCGGGCTCGGTCGCGGCAACCGCCGACTTCGTCCGGCGCGAGCGCAAGCCGCTCGGCCTCATCTGGGTGGACGCCCACGGGGACATGAATACGCCCGCGACGTCGGCAAGCGGCAACGTCCACGGGATGCCCCTGGCGGCGCTGCTCGGGGGCGAGCCGGCGGAGCTCTCACGCATCGGCGGGTTCTGTCCGAAAGTCCTGCCCGACCATACCGTCCTCATCGGCATCCGGAACCTCGACGAACGGGAGCGCGAAACAGTCCGGGGCTCGCGCGTGAAGGTTTTCACGATCAAGGACGTCGACCGCACCGGCATCGCCGCCGTCGTGGAGGAAGCCCTGGCGATTGCCGGCAACGGGACGGCGGGCGTGCACGTGTCGTTCGACATGGATGTCTGCGACCCGCTCATCGCACCGGGTGTCGGGACACCGGTCAAGGGAGGGTTGGACTATCGGGAAGCCCACATGCTCATGGAGATGGTCGCCGACTCCGGGCTGCTGCTTGCGCTCGATCTCGTGGAGGTCAATCCTATTCTCGACGACCGCAACATGACGGCCGTGCTCGGCGCCGAGCTCGCGTCGTCTGCTCTCGGCCAGAAGATCCTGTGAAGGAGCGGACCAGGTTGCGCCGATACGTGGCGGCGTCTCTACGGCCTGAACGTTGTCAGGAGTCGATGCGCTCCGCTGCGCTGTTCCAGCGCACGGTTCTGCCGGCGCGGAGCGCGGCGTTGGCAATGTGCGAGGTCCGCGCCGCCTGGTGCGCCACGCGGATGTTGGCGTTCGGACTCTTGCGGCTGCGGATGCAGTCCAGCCAGTTCTGCAGATGCGAGAGCGTCCCGTCGCCGCTCGACCGGATGAAGATCTCCGGTTCCGACAGGTTCGTGCCGGGAACGTTCGGCGCGTCATCGCGGTAGAACGCCAGCCGGGATCGGTCGATCTTCAGGGTGCCGCCCTCGCCGCGGAACTCCAGCCCGCCATCGTCCACGCGGCTGACGTAGGTGCCCAGATAGGCCACCATGAAGTCCTTCGGGAACTCGAGCGTCGTGCTCACCGTGTCGGGCGCTTCCCACAGCTTGATGTTGTAGCTGCGCGCGGTCGTCGCAGCCGAGAGCGGCGCGTCGACATTCATGTACCAGTGGACGACGTCGATCCAGTGAGTCATGAGGTCGGTGAGGCAGCCGCCGCCGAAATCCCAGAAGTGCCGCCACTGGTAGAAGCGCTCGGGCCGGAACGGCTGGTCCGGCGCAGGCCCGAGCCAGCGCTTCCAATCGAGCTTGTCGAGCGTGACGGGCTGGTAGGTGCCGGCGCGGGCGTGCTGGTACCAGTAGGTCTCGATGAACGTGATCTGGCCGAGCTTTCCCGAGTCGATCAGCTGCTTGCCCAGCATCCAGTGTTCCCAGCTTCGCTGCTGGGTGCCTGTCTGCACGACCTGCTTCGACGCTTCGACCGCCTTCACCAGTTCGACGCCTTCTTCGATGCTGTGCGACACGGGCTTCTCGACGTAGACATCCTTCCCTGCCGCAATCGCATCGAGCGTCATCGTCTTGTGCCAGTGATCCGGCGAGCCGATGACGACCGCGTCGATGTCGCGGCTGTCGAGGATGCGGCGGTAGTCGGCGACCTGCAGCACGCCGGCGCCGGCAATCTCCGCGGCCTGCAGCATGCGCGGCTCGTAGACGTCGCAGACTGCCGTCAGCTGGTTGCCCGGCAGCTTCTTGAGCTGGTTCATCAGATCGCGTGCGCGTCCACCCGTCCCGATCACGCCGATGCGGACGCGGTCGTTTGCGCCCTGCGCGGCGGCGCCCGCCATGCGTACGCCGAGCGTCAGTCCCGATGCGGTGGCGAAGAATGTCCGGCGATCGCAGATCATGGCACTCCTTGTGGGCCGAGATCATAGCACCTGCCGGCCAGGCCGGAGACATCCGCCGACGCGAGGCCTCCACTCTCGATTCCGCTCGAACAGGTGGGTCGGGCGATGCGGCTCAGGCCTCGTGGTGAGGCGCAGCAAGGCGGCGCGCGCGCCGCAACGAGCGCCACAGGAGCCAGGGCGCGGCGAGGTTGCCGGCGATCTCCGTGGCGATCAGTGATGCGGGCCAGTCCCGGTTGCCGCGCAGCCAGCGGGCGGCGCTGCGCAGGTGATGAACGGGCAGATGGACGGCGGCTCTGGCGAGGCCCCGCGGGTCACGGTCGAACAGCCACAACGACAACAGGTATGCCACGTGGCCGCTGCTGTATGCGTACAGCTGCCGCTGCAGCGCGCGTGCGTCCCGCCGGTGCCTGTGCCATACGAAGGCCGACGGCTCATACACGGCAGTCGAACCGGCCAGCAGGATTCTGTAGAAGAGGTAGGTGTCCTCCCCCACCCCGGTGGGCGTGCCGGGGCCAAGCCATTCCGGCAGCAGCCCGATGTCGGGTCGCCCTACAGCGCGGGCGCGGACCGCCGCGTTTGCCGTCGCCCCAAGCTCCCAGGTCGGGGCAGCGGCCCAGCTGCCGAGCAGCCAGGCGCGGTCGAACTCGCGCCGCGCGTAGCCGCGGCCGAGACCGCCATAGGTCTCGAACCGCTGCTGTGCCGTCGTCTCGAGCTCGCCCGCCAGGATGTTGCCGGTGACCAGGGCTACGTCCGGCCGTGCGAACGGCGCCGCGAGCTGGGCCACCCAGTCGGGGGCCATGCTCACGTCGTCGTCCGTCGTGGCGAGGATGTCGCCGCACGCAGCGCGCAGGCCGGCGTTGCGTGCATACGACAGGCCGCGGCGGGACTCGGCGACGAGCCGTACGCCCGGAAACCCGGCGACCACCGGTGGTGTCAGCCCGGAGCCGGGTGCGTTGTCGACGACAACGATCTCGAGCGGCCCGTCGTAACGTTGAGCGGTCAGCGCGGTGAGACAGATGCGGAGGTCGTCCGGCCGGTCCAGCGTGGCGACCACGACGCTGACGGCCGGCGTGCCGGCCGGATTGACGCGCCGGCCGATCCAGTGGCTGAACGCCGCGCGCGCGTCGACGCGTCCGTCCGCGGCGAGCAGCGTCGCGGCCCACGCCTGCGCCGCCGCACCGCGCAGTTCCGGCACGCTCAACGCGTCACCCTCAGGAAAGGCCTCGGCGTGCGCGAAAGGCCGCCCTTGCCGCGTCATCACGAGACGGACGCGTGGGTAGCCGGCCAGACCACCGAGCGGCTGGAGCGGCTGATCGACTGCCACCGTGCGGACCGCCACGCCGTTGCTCGGGAGTCGCGTGCGCTTCCGCTCGGCTGACGGGCGGCCGCCTTGTTTTTCCGCATGGAGCCCGGCGCCGCGGGGTGTCGGCAGCCCGCGCAGCGCGACGGACGGATCGAGATCGAGCTCCGAGATCAGCGACGCGATGTCCGCGCGCCGGACCGCCTGGTCCCACGAGGCATCGCGCGACTCAGGGCCGCTGGTCGTATGCTGCTCCAGCGGGCCTCGCGCGAGACGGCTCACAGCCAGGCGGACAAACGCCGGCTGGAGCAGCGTCGTGACGATCGCGCCTGCCATGTCGACTGCGGTCACCGTGCCGGCGACTGCCGGAAGCGCGATCTCCCCTATCGGAAACCCGTGCAGACGGACGACGGCCTGGAGCGTGGAGGCGGCGATCGAGAGCCGGGGCTCGAGGGACGTCAGCTCCAGATCGCGGACGCCATCTGCCGGCCGCCGTTGCTCGCCGGAGGCGCCGGCGAAGGCGGGGGCACGGCCGGACGGCGCGCCGAGCGAACGGAAGTATGCGCGGAGTGACACAGGACGTTGCCGGCAGCGTCAGGTCGGCGGCGCAGCCAGGAGAGTGCGCTCGCCCGCGGCGCCCACCGCCGGGACCGCGGTTCCCTGTCCGGCTTCCTCGATGTCGCGTGGCAGCTGGTGAATCCACCCATGAACCGTTCGACCTGGCAGGTGCCGGATCGTTCTCCAGAAGTGGTGCCGCGCGAGCTGCGAGCTGGACATCTCCAGATCCGTCCGGCTGCATTCCCGAAGGTCCACCTCTCCGCAGACCAAATCGACAGACCCCGCGGGCGGCAGGCGTTCCAGCACGGCGCGAATCGCACCCGCCGCGGTGATCTTCAGCAGCCGGCAGTGCCGGATCTCCCACGCTCGAAAGAGGTCGTCCAGCGGGATTGTCTCTGTCTGCCCGGTCACGACGAGGTCGTAGGACAACGCCAGTCCCCTGTCGAGCGTCGATCGGCCGCTGTCGCGGGCATCGCCGTACAGCGTGCCGGCCCCGGCTTCGGCCGCGATCGCCTTGTTGATCGGGATGACGTTGCCGGCGTCGTTCAGCGCGATGTTCTGGAGCAGGAACGCGTAGTTCCTCGGGTCGGGCTCGACGGCGTAGACGCGCAGGAACGGATACCTGGTAGCCAGGCAGATGGAGAAGACCCCGACATGCGCGCCGATGTCCACGACCGTGTCACCGTCGCGAAACACCGCCGTTTGCGACAGGTAGTGGTCCGTCGCCATCCGGGCTACTGCCTCATCGAGGCCCGAGCGCTCCAGCGTGTCGCCGAACAGCAGCCGGCGGCCCCCGATGTCGAACGACCGGACGACCGGCTTTTCGTCGGGTGACGCGAGTCCAACCGGCCGCGCCGGTGTCCGGGCGACCGCGCTCGCCTCCTGCTCGAGCGCGGCGGCGCGAAGCACCCTGCCGGCGAACGACCGTAGCGGTGCCGTCGCGCGGTCGCGGAACATCGCGATGTTTCGCCACACCGCGGCGCTGACGGCGTCCGGCCGCCGCCGCCAGTTGAGCGCGAGGAACAACGGGGGGAACACTCCCCGGTGAAGTCGCAGCACCCGCTCGTACGCGGGCAGCCAGTTCCGTCGCAGACAGAACAGGCGCGGCAGGTCGTCCGGATCAGCCTGCCGCAGAAACGCCTCGAAGCCGGCCCCTGGAATCCGGTTCAGTTGTTGCGAGGCGAGGCGCAGGAACTCCGGCTTGTCGCCGTCCTGCACACGATCCTTCATCAGCCAGTCGAACTGGCGCAGCTCGACCTTCACGAGCATGGCCCAGACGGCGGCCGGAACCTCCCAGCGGGCGAGGTTGGCGTGGATCCTGTCGAACACGTCGAAGACTTCGAAGACCTTCCGGCTTGTGCGCCCGGAGATCTGCCCCGGCCTGTTCTGCCGATAGAACGAGATCCGCTTGTCGATGAGGGAAACCCTCGAGGCCTTCAGCAGCGCGGAGAAGTGGAAAATCATGTCCTCGTACGAGTTCATGCCCTCCTCGAACTGCAGGCGGTGCTCGTGCAGGAACGCCCGCCTGTACAGTTTCGTCCACGCGACCGGCTCGACGAGCAGCACCCGTGGAAAGCTCAGGACCTCGAACGGCAGCGTCCATACACGGGGATCGAGTGTCGTCCGGAGCACCTGATCGAAGAATCTCGTGAACACTTTCACGTCGTCGTAGAAGACGTTCGTGTCGGCAATCACCACGTCGGATTGATGCTCGATGGCGCGCCGGTGGAGGACCTCGCACATCGCGATGTCGGCCCAGTCGTCGCCATCCAGGAAGGCGACGTAACGGCCTCGTGCGGCCTTCATCCCCAGATTGCGCACCGAGGCCAGGCCCAGGTTCCGATCGCAGGCGATCGCCCGGATGTTCGAGTGACGCGCCCGATAGTGTTCGATGATGGCGGCGCTGCCGTCCTGCGACGCGTCATCGATGATGACGATCTCGACGTTCGCGAGGGTCTGGTTGACCAGCGAGTCCAGGCACTGGCTGAGATACTGCTCGACGTTGTACACGGCAACCACCACGGAGACGAGCGGCGCGTCGGGAGGACCGTGACGGTTCTGCTCGGACCACACACGTGTCGGCGGCGCTGCAGGAACCGGCTCCACTGAGCGTGCGTCCTCTTCGTTGTGTCGGGCCTGCGGGATGGACGCACGAATCGCCCGCCGCGACGCCACAGCCTCCTCCAGGAGCGACCGCAGGCGCCCGGTCGTGCGGTCCCACCCGTGCCAGTCGCGCGCGAGCGCCGAAGCACCGAGCCGCAGCGTGTGACGGAGCGCGGGGGACTCGATGACCATCCGGATCGCCGCCGCCAGCGCCTGCGCATCGTGCGGCGGACACAGGAAGATGTTCTGCCGGTGCCGGAGCCCTTCGTCTTCGCCGGCGGGGAGCTCGGTTCCGATCACCGGCAGGTCGTGGGTGGCCGCGGCTGCAAGGGTGCTGTTGTTCAGCGTCACGCCGTAGTCGAACGGGAGCACGCAGATGTCGCCCGCGTACCAGGTACCTCGACCCGATGTCGCTGTCCCAGTCGAAGGGGCCGGTCCACGTCACCCTGTCGGCGATGCCGAGCATGTCGGGGAGGCGGCGCACGAACCGGAAGTAGTCGGCGCAGCTGATCGGTTCGGTCGGGAAATCGAGGCTTCCGCCGACAATCAGCAGCCGCACGTTCGGGTACCGCTGGCACGCCGCGTGGAAGGCCTCGATGAGGGTGTCCAGCCCCTTGCCGGGATAGATGTAACCCCAGTAGAGGAGCACCAGCTCCGTCTCCGCGATGCCGAGAGACTCGCGAACCTGCTTTCGGACTTCGAGCGGCGGATCCTTGGAGAACCGGATCAACGGCGGGGGTGGGAGGATGGCCGTCTTGTCTGCAACGTTCGGATCCTGCTGGAGGAGCCTTTCGCGATGCGGGCTGCTGAGGACGATGATGCGTGTGCTGTCGCGCAGAAGGGTGCCGAAGACGTAATGGAGGCGCTTGCGGCCGGCCCACAGGCCCATCACGGTTCGCAACCGCCGTCCCAGGAGCGAGTGCGGGTAGGGGAAATCGTCGATGTTCTCGAACTGGGTGACGCACGGCACTCCCGGGATCACGCTGTCGCAGACCGTCGGCAGGAGCGTGATCATCGGGTGATGGCGGTACACCCAGCCGATGTAAAGAAGCAGCACCACGTCGGGACGAACCTCGCGCAGGCAGGTGATCACCCGCGGGAGATCCCGCCAGCTCCAGTCGTCTACGACCGCGTGCGTCACGATCTCCCCCGCCGACGCCGCCGGTGTGACGCTGCCGCGCCTGCAGAGGACGTGCACCCGCAGTCCTGCCCCGACCAGGTGCTCGCAGATGTGCAGCGCGTGGTTCGCTTCAGGGGCCGCTTCCGGCGGAAACGCGGAAACCACCAGGATGGTGCTGACCGAACCATCCGCCCGCCTCGGCTGCGCATCCGCCACCCGGCTGGCGTTTCCGGCAGGCTCGTGGCCATCGTCCGTCTGCGTCGCGCGCCGCGTTTCCTTTCCGGCGAGGAGGCCATCCCGCTCGCGAGCGGCGGTGGCGACCATCTTCAGACAGTCGAGCTCGGCCGACAGGGTCTCCGCCTCCGCGACCAACCGCTCCAGGCGCTGCTCCTGCTGGCGGCGCACCTCCGCGAACATGCGCGGGTGCACCATGCCGATCTGCTCGCGCCGCGTCGCCGCCACCGCGGCCGCCAGTCTGGGGTTCGCGGCCGCTGCAACCGCCGAGATGAACAACAGGACGTTCTGCGCGTACCAGGGCTCGACGTCCGCTGAATTCCAGATCAACGGACGCAGCGGGTCGGCGGGGCGATACCCGTGTTCCTCGAACAGGTGTATCCAGTATTCCGGCCACTGCTCGTTGAGGTGCCCATCGCCGCCCTGGCCGGGCACCGCTGCCGAGAACAGGATCACCGGACCGAGCGCGACCAGCGATCCGACGAAGGCGGTCGCGCTCTGCGGCGGAAGATGCTCGGCCACTTCCACCGAGATCACGAGGTCGAACGTCCGCCCGAGCACCACCGTGCGGGTGAGATCGGCTGCGACGAACGTTGCTACCGGAATCTCGAGCGAGCCCGCATCGACATAGGGGCCGTCGATCCCGATCTGATCCTCGACACCGCACTCACGGAAGACCGCCAGCCAGGTTCCGGTGCCGCACCCGACGTCCACCACCGAGCGCGGCTGCACCAGGTCCATCAGCAGCGGTGCGATGACCCGCGCCGATCGCCAGGCGCCGTCGCGGTGCGATGCGAAGAACGCCTTGGAATACGGATTGTCCACGCAAGTGCCCCGGGAATGTCGGGTCGCGTCGGCCGGACCGCCGCCCTGCCAGCCGAGACTACCGCAGTCCGGCGCCGGTTGCCATGCGGACCGCCGGCCGGGCTCTTCACAGGCCCGGACGAGGCAAGGGCTTCGTCCACTTCGGGCTCCCGGTGTCCCCGCGATCGTCACGCTAGGGACCACCGGGCCGAGTTGGTCGTGTAGATGTCCCGCAGGATGTCCTGGACCGTGTAGGTGAGCTTCCAGTCCGGATAGTGGTCCTGGAACTTGCGCACGTCGGAAATCCACCAGATGTGATCGCCGATGCGGTTGGTCTCTTCGTAGCTCCACTTCAGTTCTCCGGCCGGCAATCTCCTCGCAGGCGTCGATCGCCTCCAGCACCGAGCAGGAATTAACCGGCTGCCGCCGAGGTTGTACACCTCTCCCGGCCGTGGCGCTGAATGGAACTGATGGAAGGCGCTCAACCAGATCGTAGCTGTGGATGTTGTCGCGAACCTGCTTGCCCTTGTATCCGAGTACGCGGTACGGTGTGCCGCTGATGGTGCACTTCATCAGGTAGGACAGGAACCCGTGCAACTGCGTGCCGGCATGACTCGGGCCCGTCAGGCACCCGCTCCTGAAGACAGCCGTTCTCATGCCGAAATATCGGCCGTACTCCTGGACCAGCACGTCGGCTGCCAGCTTTGGATGCACCGAACAGGGTGTGCGTGCACGCGTCGATGCTCATCGTTTCATCGATGCCCGGGTAGGTACGGGTGGTCCTCCTCGATCTCCCAGCGGAGGTTCTCTTCCACCAGCGGCAGCGAGTTGGGCCGGTCGCCGTACACCTTGTTCGTCGAGCAGAAGATGAAGGCCGCCTCGGGGCAGAAGCGGCGGGCGTTCTCCAGCATCACCAGGGTGCCGTTGGCGTTGACCGTGAAGTCCGTGATACGGATCGCGGGCGGCCCACTCGTGCGAGGGCTGCGCAGCGGTGTGGATGATCAGCGTGACCTCCCCGCCGTGCGTCTCGAATACCCGCCGCACCCCTCCGTCGTCTCGAATGTCGACGTCGTGGTGCACG
Source organism: uncultured Acidobacteriota bacterium (assembly GCA_963787175.1). GTDB lineage: Bacteria > Acidobacteriota > Vicinamibacteria > Vicinamibacterales > 2-12-FULL-66-21 > CAVSUB01. Next base: position 4,624 of record CAWBCA010000020.1, on the reverse strand, counting down.
TAACGGCCGGCATGCGTCTCCCGCAGCCTGTCGCGGGTCAGGCTCGTCGACGCTTCGTCGCCGAAGAACGCCCGGCGCAGGTTGTTGTCGATACCGACCGTCTGGTAGCCGCGCCCGCAGAAGAAATCGACTGCTTCAGAACCGATGAGCCCGGCCGAGCCGGTGATCAGGACAGTGGACATGAGCCTCCGACGGAACGAGCGCACCGGAACCGCCGGGACGGACCCGGAACGTGAAAGGCGTCTCTCGCGCGACGCGCCCGCCGTGCGCCCGGCCCGAACCCGGAATTGTACCCCGGTCGCCGGGTTTCCCCGGACCGGGTCAGGTCTCCGGCTGCGATGGAAGCGGACCGGAATCCATCGACCAGGATGCGGTCCACTGTTCCGGCTCGGTCCGATCGCCGATGGCGCTCTCCACGATCAGCGGATACACCCAGGAGTGGTGATCGTAGGCGCGCCTCCAGGCTCGCTCGTACAGCCCGACGTCCACGTAGTAGCGGCCTGGATCCAGGGCCATCCCGGTAATCTCCACCGACACGGTCAGGCTGCCCTGGAGCGTCGGCACGATGATTCGAGCCGCCTCCGTGCTCGTTTCGTAGCAGATGCGGCCGTCCTGCCGCAGGATTGTCACGGCTGCGATGGCGGCCTCGACGGCGCCGTCCGAACGGCAGGACAGGGTGACGCGGAGCCGGCCGTGACCGTGACGATCGTCCGGGTCGAGCCACACGATCCTCACCTGCTCGAGCACTGCCTCCATGGACCCGAAACGGGTCTTGCCCAGCACGAGCGGTGGCGTGGTTTCCCGCTTTCCGGTCTCTGCCAGCAGGGTCGGAACAGTCTCCTCGTGTACGGCCGCCCGGTACGCGTCCGCGATCGCTCCTGCCGGTCCGAACCCGGCGACGCGCCCCGCCCGAAGGTACACGGCGTCGTCGCACATCGTCGCGATCATCGACAGGTCGTGTGAGACGACGACGATGGCGGCGCCCCGGGCGCGAAGACGGCCGGTTGCCTGCAGGCACTTTTCCTGGAAGGCCAGGTCGCCGACCGCGAGCACCTCGTCGACCAGCAGCACGTCCGGTTCGCAGTGGATGGCGACCGCGAAGGCGAGCCGCATCTGCATGCCGCTGCTGTACGTGCGCAACGGGTGATCGATCACGGGCGCCAGCTCGGCGAAGTCGACGATCGAGCCGAAGCGAGCCAGCACGTCGCGACGCCGCAGCCCGCGCACCACGCCGCCGACCATCACGTTCTCGCGGCCCGTCAGGTCGCCGTGGAAGCCGGCCGTGAGCTCGAGCAGGCCGCCCACGCGCCCGCGCACCGCGAGCGTGCCCTCGTCGGGCACCCCCACGCCCCCGAGCAGCCGGAGAAGGGTCGACTTGCCGGCCCCGTTCCTCCCGACGATCCCGCACATGCGGCCCCTCGCGACAGTGAAGCTGACGTCGCGAAGGCTCCAGAAATACTCCTTCCGCCACAGCGTCGTGAAGCCCGCGAGCACCGCCTGCTGCAGCGTCCAGGTCCGGTTGCGATCCGCGCGCCGGTAGCGCTTGCCCAGGCCGCGAACGATAATCGCGTCCTGCACTACAGCTCCTCCACGAACCGATGGCTCGCCCTGGCGAAAAACCGGTAGGCCGCCACGAGCAGCCCCGACGAGACGACCAGGATGACCGCGAGCGCGGCGAAGTCGGGCGCTTCACCTCGCAGCAGGACCGCCCGATACGCATCCAGCAGGGACACGAGCGGGTTGAGTCGATAGATGCCTGCGAATCTCTGCGGGACGGCCGACACGTCGTAGAACACCGGCGAGAGGTAGAACCCCAGCAGCAGGGCGACGCTGAGAAGATACTGCGTGTCGCGGAACGAGACCTGAACGGCGGCAGTCACGTAGACGAGTGACAGCGTCACCACGAATTGCAGCGCGATGATGAGCGGCAGGAGCAGGGACCAGGCGGACAACGGGACTCCTGACCACAGGAGCACTCCGAGGAGAATCGGCAGCGCCAGCACGAAGTTCACCAGCTGGGATGTCACCGTCACCACCGGCAGGATCGTGGTGGGAAAACCGGGCTGGCGGATCAGCATCGGGTTGTCCGTGATCACGCTGCTGCCGGCGTGCAGGCAGCCCTGGAACCAGTTCCACACCAGTATCCCGATGAACAGGAACACGGCAAAGTTGGCGACGCGGACCGGAACGATCCAGCCGAACACGAAGGAGAACACCAGCAGCTGCAGCAGCGGATTCAGCAGCGACCAGCCGATCCCGAGAACGGACCGCTGGTAACGGATGCGGATCTCCCGGAGAACCAGCTCGAAAATCAGGTCTCCCAGGTGCCCGAGGCGTCGGAGCTCGAGGGCGCCTGTCATCCCGCTGCTGCCCGTCTCACGCCCGGACAGCGCCGGGGACCTCTTCGGCAGCCTGCCCGGTGCTCAGTGGCCACGCGGCAGCAACCGGGCATCGAAGGGCGGGGGGCGGGGACACGCTCCATAGCCACGAGGCCGAGGCATGATGCGATGCCCGCCAGGGCCGCGGCGTGGCAGGCCGGAGGGTACGCATCGGCGCCGGCGGCCCCGATTATCCATGCCGCGGCGATGAGCGCCGCAATGGGAGTGAACGCCACGGCGAGCAGCGGCTTCGGCGTTCCCGTGACCTTCGGCGTCATCTCGTAGGCGCGCTTCCGCCCGACCATGACGTCCAGGAGCGCCAGCAGCAGGAACGGCGCCTTCGCCACGCGCAGGATCCGTGCCCGCCAGTGCGTGCCTCCTTCGCGCGGCGGATCGAGAAAGAACCTCTGGCGGTAGAAGTGCCCGGCGGTCAGCGCGAGCAGCAGGAACAGGACATGCGCCGGGGAGAGCCCGGAGAGCGTTGCGGGAACCACGCCGGTCGCCAGCACGTGCAGCATCACCGAGAGCCCGACGACGAGGAAGAACGCCGGCTGCAGGTAGTTCAACCCGTGCAGCGCGTTCATGACGCGGGTGGGCCAGGGACTCACCGGAGTGAGCCTGGCCCGCGCGCGCAGCTTCAGATCCAGCACGGACCGCGCCCACCGCCTCTGCTGCTTCAGATACCCGCGCCAGTCCACCGGCGTGAGGCCGCGAGCCAGAATGCGGGGCACGTACACCCCTGCCACCCCCTGCTCCTGTAGAGGATGGTGATCAGCAGGTCGTCCGCATCGTGGGCGGCGAAGCCGCCGACCTCCCGCAGCGCCATCATCCGGTGACTGTTGTGGCAGCCTATGACGATCGGATACCCCATCCCGTAGCTGGCCATCTGGATGGTCGAGTTGAAGTCGTAGGTTTCCTCCGCAGCTCCCGCAGCGACGAAGCTCGCCCGCTGGTTGTAGTACGCCTGAGGCGCCTGCACGTAGCCGATTGCGGGATCCTCGAAGTACCGAGCACCGCATCGAGGAAGTCCGGGCCGGGCACATGGTCGGGATCGAAGGCGGTCACGCTGTCGTACCGATCGAACCCGATCTCCGTCAGCCATGCGTTGTAGTTGCCATGCTTGCTGCCCGCCGCGAACGCTCCTGGCGTCTGATACTCGGACGGTGCCTGCGGCTGAAATGCGACACGCCGAGCCTCGCGCACAGCCCCTTGACCTCGGCGTCGTCCCCCTCGTCCAGCAGCCAGGTGTCGTGCGGATAGCGAAGTCCACGAGCGCCGCCAGTGTTCGCTCGATCATGCCGATTGGCTCGGATTCCGGCACGAACGTCGTCACCACGGCGGCGCGCCAGTTGATCGTCGTCGGGGGGGCAACCGGCCGCTTCATCCGGAGCAGGAGCGGCCAGCGGGCGAACGGGTTCGCCACGAAGGTCAGCGCCATTCCCAGCACCAGCGTCGTGGTGAAAGGCTGGCTGCGGAAGGCTTCCCCGGTGACCAGGCCCCGGAAGAAAAACAGCGCCGCGGCGGCGAACGCCGCCGTCATGGCCATGAACGGGAGGGATCGCCGGCGAGCAGGAACTCACTCGGCGTCTGAGGACGGGGCTCCATGCAGGCGGTTCGATTCGACGAGACCCAGGCGCTCGGGAGGCCGCGAGAGCCGGCTCAATCCGGGTGAGGCGGTTGTAGATCGCGGCGACGCACCGCCCGAAGGCGTACCCGCGACGAAGGCATACACGAAGACGATCAGGCTTCCCGGCCACGTCACGCTATAGCCGGGGAAATACACCCTGAGCAGGCCCAGGTGCGCGCCTACGTTGGCCCCCCCCTCACCAGCAGCACCACCGTGGCCAGGAACAGGCCGAGGCCGGACAGCAGACCGCACGCGATGCCCCACCCCTGCTCGTGGGCGCGCGCCAGCGTCTTCCGCAGAATCCGTTCTTCTACCGGCGTGAGTTGGTCGCCCATGGGGCGGTCAGATCTGATCGAGGAAATCGCGGGTCTCGCGAGGTTGCGCGCACCCGCACGATCGCCAGCCAGATGGCCAGCACCAGGTTGCGGAGGAAGGCCGCGAACCACCCGGCAACGAATGCGGCCACGAACGCCCACCACGCGCCGATGAATGCGCCGCGCCACCTGATGTCGTAGCCGTAGAACATCTGGGACAGCATCTCGATCGAGAGCGCGTCCGGCGGGCGGGCGACCACGTGGAAGGCCGTGACGAGCCAGATCATGACGGCGGCGGTGATCCC
>CAWBCA010000019.1:0-152856 GCA_963787175.1 uncultured Acidobacteriota bacterium | reverse complement strand
CGGCTGACGCCGCGAGGGGGGCCGCGACCTTGCGGGACAGTTGTCGTGGCCGGCGCGGAACGTCAGCAGGAGCCGACGTGGCTGATCTCGCTGCAGGTGCGTCAGCCGCTGGTGCCTGGAAGCGCCTGTGTGTCAGCACGTTGCGACGACGCAGGCTCGCTGCCGACGCACGCGCGGACGGCGGTCTGCGCCGGCCGGTTGGAGCCGGGTCACCGCCAGTGGCAGGGGGGAGGGGGCGTGAGCGACCCCCCCTGTTTCGAGCCTCGGTCGCCCCGGGGGCGACCCGGGGGTCGCTCACGCCCCTGCTGACCCTGCCCGCAATCGTCCGCGAAACCGGCGCGCATTTGCACTGCAGATGCCGCGCGATCGCGGCCGAGAACGGCCGGAGTTTCGTCGCGGTACGCGCATCGAAACGCGCAACTATCCACCGCAATTGGTCTTCGCAAGGAGGCACCATGCCACTCATCAAAGCGCGCACCCGCGGGAAGCAATTTATCAGACACATCACGCGACTCGATCGGGAGACAAACGAGACCCTGTACGCATATGCGCACTTCCTTGGAGAGCCGACCGAGTACAGTGCCAACCAACTGGTCGACATGATGCTGGGCAGGGACAAGGAGTTCCTGGCGTGGCGAGCCAAGCATACTGAGTCGTACGTGCCGCGTCGGGCGACGCCCCGGCCAACCACAACGGGGCGAACTTCCGACAAGTGATCCACGCCGGCAACAGCACATGCGCGTGTTGCCGGTTCGAGCGGAGAGGGACTGACCTAAGCCAGCGGAATGGCTGACGGTAGCGCCGAGACGGGTTCATGCTGCACGCAATTGTGGCGATGCGCGGGGTGTTGGCGATGGGCTCGCTGCGGCGGTCGGAACGTGGGGCCTCAACGTCCATCCGATCGACATCACCGATCCTTTTCTTGGCCTGATTGAGGCGCGCAGTCCTGGGGTGTTCACGGCCCTCGTATGCGGCTACGTCACGCTTGTGGTTCAGCACGCCATTCTTCGGCGCGTCCCTCGTGCTGTCCCTGTTCGCAATCATCGAGTCTCGTCGGGAGCCGCACGTGCGCTCCCGACCGCTGCCGACCTACGTGCAACCAGAGGACCGAGCAGCCCCGACGCTTGTGCTCGGAGAGTGCCATTTCGAGACCACGTCAGGCCGATCGCCCCGTCCGGACTGGCTGACGATCCCACGACGAGGGCTCTACACGGGGGTGATCGTCCTCGGCGCGGTCGGCACCGGCACAACGTCTGCCTGATGTACCCGTATGCGACCAACTGCTTCGGTGGCGCTCGCGCGATCCGACCACAAGATCGGTGGGCTCGTGCTCGAAGTAAAGCGGGACTTCTGCAACCAGGTGCGCGGCATTCTGCGCGAAACCGGGCGCGAAAGCGACTACCTGGAGATCGGCCTCGATTCCGGTGTCGCCTACAACCCGCTTCACAACGATCTAGAACCCTATGCGCTGGTCCCTTCTCCCTCTCAACCTTTCAAATCGGAACCTTCTGCACACTCACCGCCTCTCGCGTATTCTCCTATCACCGACGGCGACACGACGTTGGGTGGGTGTATCGCTACGTGCTCTGAAGATTCGCATGATCGAGCAGAACATCACACAGCTCACGGCCGCGCTCAAGGAACCACCCAACGTCATCATCGTGTCCGAGACGGACTACTGGCAGTCATGTTCTCGGCTGCCATGGACGCTGTGGTTCCGCGAAATGTGAAGGAGTTTGCGGACCCGTTCACGGCGGAGCTCGAGGGGCATCTCGCGGCGCACGAGGTTTCGTACCGCGTCGCCAAGACGAACAGCAATGCGTGGATTGCGCGGAGGCACCAGCTTCAGGCGATCCATCGCTGGTACAAGCACGGATGGAGCCGCTTGGACAACCGACTCCGGTCTTCGATGACCGAGGGTGTCGTGGTGTTCCTGTCACTGTTCGACGACAACCCGCTGGTGCACGACACGTTCTGTCCGCCCCGCTCGGCATACGCCGGCGACCTCGAGCCAGGTCAGCGACGCCCTCTCCGAACGCTCGAGGAACTGCTCGAGACCGGAACTGTTCTTGCGCTGAACTTCCCCGTCGTCAGAACCCTGGTCTCGCGCGGGCTCTGGGCGTGATGCTGAAGCTCGATTTTCAACGCGCGGTGCTGAAACGTATTCCGAAGATCGCGGCGAATCCGCAGCGCATCTGGCGCGACCTCGTGTTCATCTGCGACGAGTATCACGGCTTTGCAACAGTCGGTGAGACCGACCCGACTGGCGACGAGCGCACGTTTTCGCTTTGTCGCGGCCGGCTCGCCTGATCCCCATCGTGGCCACGCAGAGCATCAGCTCCCTGCGTTCCGCCCTGCCCGGTGACGAGAGCTGGCGCACGCTGATGCAGTGCTTTCGCACCAAGGTGTCCGGGCGGTCAACCGTCGGGGCAACGAGAAGGCCTTATTCCGTATCGTCGCTCTTCAGATGACGAGTAATGTCGTCGGCGGCGTGCACGACGCGCACGATCGAGTAAGCCGCTCTGCCCGTGCGTCGCAAATCGGTCCCGCCACCGCCGCAGCGTCCGGGGCGACCAGCCCAGAATCTCCGCCGCTTGGAACCAATGCAGCTCCCCACTGAGCGCCTTCAACATCACTTCCTGACCGTCATCACCCGCTCCCACGCGGCCGCCGGATACGTCATCGAGGCTCCCGGCTCGAGTGTCTCTCCGACGACCACCATGAAGCGGTCAGGTCACTGCTCTCGGGACCGGTCAGATCATGTACTCCCTGCACAGAAGTTAACAGGCCTTGACAGCCAGAAAAAAGAAGTCTAGATTTCTTTCATCTTCGCCGTGGCCGTCCTGGCCACCCCTCCACGTCGCCCGACGCGGAGCTAGTTCCACAACGTCGCCCTCAGGGCACGCACGAAGGAGCACCCCATGAACGGGATTGGTGTGTCTGCTGTGACTGCGTACACCGCCCACCAGGAATGGGCCTCGCGCCCACCTGATGAGCGCTACGCCAGCGTTCAAGACCTCTACGATGCGGCGCGCGCCCGGCGCCGCCGCACCGAAGAGCGCACCATCGACACCGTCGCACTCAGGACCGAAGCGGTGGCCCCCGACGCGCTCGCGTTACGCGACGCGTCGGGTCGCCAGTCCGCGCTCACGCACTGGAGCTTCGAGCAGCTCGCCGGCATCGCCGCCGCGCCGCCGAAATACCTCCGCACGCTGCCCGCCGCGATCGCGTCCGACGCGATCAATCACGGGCTGCGCCGGCAACGTCGCGACCAGCAGCTCCTGCTGTCCGACCGCGCCGACCCGTGGACCGTCCACGCGATCACCTCTCAGAGGTACGCGCGGGTCCACCACGACGAGCTGGCCGGCCGGGTGCTCGACCTCATGGCCCTGCATCCGGCCTGGTCTCTGCCGCTCGGCTACAAGGACGGCGTGTTCGGCGCTGAACGGGTTCCGTCCGGCGCCTACCTGGGAGATCGAGACATGTTCCTGTTCCTCGTGGACGGCAACCGTGACCTCGACGACCCCACCGACGCGACGCATGCTGGGTTGTTCCGCGGGTTCATCCTCCGGAACAGCGACGTCGGTGCCGCCGCCCTCACCCTGGATGTGTTCCTGTTCCGCGCCGTGTGCGGGAACCACATCATCTGGGGCTTGCATCACGTGAGCGGCTTCCGGCGCCGACACGTGGGTGCGACGATTCAGGACGCCTGGACCAGCTCCCTCGAGCAGGTCCGCGGGGCCCTGGACGCCGATCCTGCGCACGATCGCCACGTCCTCCTGCGGGCTACGTCCCAGGAGCTCGGGCCGAACGCGTGACGCAGTCGTCGATGCGGTCGTGCAGCGACTGGAGTTGTCGCAGAAGCATGCCGCGGAGGCGTATGACCTGGCGGAGGTACACGAGACGAATCCCCGGTCCATCTGGGGCTACGTGCAAGGGCTCACGCGACTGAGCCAGCGCACGCCCTGGCAAGACGGACGGTTCGCCCTCGATCGTGCCGCCAGCCGCCTCCTGACCTCGGTCCACTAGGCCCTGGTCCTCGCCGTCCGGGCTCAGCCCCACGGCTCCCTCACCACAGCGGACGTCGGCCCCAGGCCACGTCCTTCATCGACCGCTCGCGACCCCGTCGCGCATGCGGGCGCCTCCGCTCTCAGAGCCAGGCTGCTCTTGACCGGAGGTGTGCCATGCGCGACGGAACGACACGACGACCCACCCCGCACACGACCTGGATGCCGCTCGGGCATCCAGGTCGCCCACTGGCGCCGACACAGCCGCCTGTTCGACCTTCGGCAACTGGCCGAGGGCGCGAGCGGCCTCATCCTGTCGCGTCAGCTGCTGGCGGCGTTGCTCGAGGAGCTGCACGTCAGCGACGACTTCGACACGCTCGCCGGCCCTGCTGGCCGGCCTGCCCGACCAGCGAATACCCACGGCTGCTCGCCATCGCCGTGCTCCTGCGACACAGCTGGTCCCCGCAGGATCTCGCACGGACCGCGGCGAGGCTCGGGCTGCCCAGCCCGAATGCGTCGGCACCTGAACACCCCACCCTGAACACGAACACATCTGGCGACCGCGGACCCCGCCGTCGCGTACCTCGAGGTGCGCGGCGGCCAGGGCCACGTACGCACACCCGCTGAAAGGAGACTGCCCATGTCGAATGCCTCACCCCCACAGCCATCACCCGGTCGCGGCCATCGTGTCCGCGAACTCGTGTGCACCTACCGACCGCTGCGTGACCACGATGGACGGGTCGTCGCCCTCTCGACGTCCGTCCTCAACGACCCACGCACGGCGGCCATGATGCTGGCGCCGCTGCTCGCAGACCAGCCCGTCGAGGTCTTCGCGGTGGCGTGCCTGTCGACCAAGAACCGCCTGCTCGCGTGGCACGTGCTGTCGCGCGGGACACGCGACCAGCACGCCGGTCTCGATCCCGGAGGTCTTCGTCCCCGCGTGTCTGACACCGGGCACGACCGGCCTGATGGTGGTCCACAACCATCCCAGCGGCGACCCGACGCCGAGTGCGGACGACGCGCGACTGACGCTGCGATTGTGCGCGGCGGCCGACGTGCTCGACATCGCGCTGCTCGATCACCTGATCGTCAGTGACGAGCAGCGGTACTACAGCTTCCGCGAAGCGGGGCTGATCGAAGCCGCTCAGTCAACGCCGTGAGATCACGGCCCGCCGCTCCGGTATCGGGATTCTGGGGAAGTGCTCGGTCGCGTCAAGGCTTCGCTCGCTGCGCTCGCCGCACGGCGGCCTTGACCCGCCCTTCCGCACTTCCTCCGGAGGCTTCTATCGAAGCGGCGGGAATTCTCGGAGAAGGGAGAGACACGATGTTGCGCACATTGCCCACGCCGAGCATCACGGTGGCCATCGGCCGGCACACCCGGGTGTACTCGGCATTCGTCACCACCGCACCGGTCGACCTGGATGCCCCCGCCACGGTCACGCTGCACGCGGCACGCGCTCTCGGAGGTCGCCGGATTCGCCGCCGACCCCGTCACGCTCGACCAGACGCGCGGACGACGTCGCGGCCCGGCTCGTCCTCGTCGACGCGACCGAGCTCACCTGGCAGCAGGCGCGGTATCGCGCGAGTCAGCACGCCTTGCTGCCGGCCGACCCCGGACTCGTCGGCCTCAACACCCTGCAGCACTGGCTGTGGCAACGCCTGCAGGGCCCAACGGCGACGGAGGCGCACGCATGAACACCAGAGCGCAGTCGCCATCGTCCGCCACTCGAAGATCAGCGTGTTCCTGGAGGTCACGCTATGAGCATCGTCGTCAGAATCACGCCGAACGATCGCAGCAACCCGCCCGGCAAACTCGCGGATGCCGAGCTGCACTTCACCGACGGAGAGCTCGAGGGCTTGAAGTTGATCGGCTTCGCGGTCTGGGAGCGCCGCCCTGGCAGAGGGCGCAACGTCACGTTCCCGGCGCGACAGTGGGTCGTCGACGGTGAGGGACGCGAGTTCGCGCTGCTGCGGCCGATCGCCGACGCACGCGCACAGGAACGCGTGCGAGAGCTGGTGCTTCACGCGTACGCCGACGTACGAGCAGACGGCAATCGAAACCGCTTGGTAGGTGATTGTTCTTCCCAGGTACCGCCTTCGGGCGGCATCCGGGCAGACGGAGAGATGGGGCCAGGTCCGAATTCAAGTGCGAGGGGAAGTCCGATGTCATCCACAGACCGCGGTTATTTCGGCCACGAGAGCATCGAGGACGCCGCGCAGCAGCCGAGGGGCAAGGCGTCACCGGCCCTGGAGCATCCGACCTTCGAGCGTCACTACCGAATCGGAGAACTCGCCGAGATGTGGAAGCTGGGTCGGGAAACGGTGCGGCTGCTCGTGAAGGATGAACAGGGCGTGATCAAGATCCGCCTCGGACGCAAGAAAGCGCACACGATCTATTCGGTCCCAGAATCCGTGGCGGTACGAATCCATACCCGCCTGCTGAACAGCCGCTAATGCAGCGCCCACCGGGCAGAACGGTCAACGCTGGGCCTCGGCTGGCCGTGAAAGGCGTCCTTCAGGATCCTCGTCAGCCGCGCCTGCCGCTCCGGCACCCAGCGCGCGTAGTGCTCGCGCACCGTCTTCTCGTCGTCGCCGAGCAGGTCGGCCACGTCGGCGACGGGCACGCCCTTCTGCAGGAGGATGCGGGCGAAGGTGTGCCGGAATCGATGGGGCGTGGCAGGTTCCTCGAACGGCCCCGCCGCTTCGAACGCCTTCGCGATCCGCCGACGCCAGATGTTGGTGACGGTCTCGAGGCGGTCGGACCTGCGCGACGATGAACGGCCGTTCGCCGAACGTGCTCCGCGCGGGCGTGCAGACGGTCGCGCAGCCAGTCGGGCACATAGGCGAACACGTCGCCGCCGTTCTTCTTGGCGCGGATGAACACCTGATCGCCGTGCAGACGCTTCATGTCTGAACAGCGTCGCGTCGGAGATCCGGAAGCCCGTGTAGAGCATCAGCCAGATCAGGTCCTTCAGATCCTCGCCGGTCCAGACGCCGAGCCGGTCTCGTTCTTCCACTCGACCTTCACGTCGTCGCAGGCCTTGATGATCCGCTTCAGCTCGTCGTCCGTGAACGGCGCCTTGTTGGCGGCCCTGCTCGAACCGACCGGCGCCTTGATGTCCGAGCTGACGGGCGACTCGGGGATCCACTTGCGGTTGACGCAGAAGCGGAAGAACGCCCGCAGCGTGGTGAGGCGCTTGCCCTTCGCGCGCGGACCCAGCTTCCAGTTGGCCCAGAAGAGATCGATGTCGGCCGGCGTGAACTGGTCGAGCATGACGTAGCCGCGGCTGTCGGCGTAGGCCGAATCTGCTTGGTGAACGTGCGGTACTTCCGGAGGGTCGCCGGCGCAAGCCCGCCGACTCGCGGTTCGTGATGAACACCCTGCAGGCGTCGGCGATTGTGATGCGCGGCTTCTCCGGCGGCAGGCTCGGGCGCGGCGGCAGCGGGCTTCGGCTTGCCGGTCCAGGAGTCGGCCTTCTCGTACACCTCGGCGATGCGTCGCGCTTCAGCCCAATCAGCCGTGTCGGTGCGTCTTGCGGGAGAACTTGCCGTCGAGCGTGCCCGACACGTGGATCTGGCACGCGCACTTCGTCCCCAGCCCTTGCGGCGCTCCTCGAACTCGCTCGACCGGGACTCGCTCGGCCGTTCCCGCTTCGCAGTCCGGCCGGTGCCGACGATAGAGATTCAGCGCCATCGCTCGCGAGACGAGTCTAGCACGCGTTGCACCGCGATTGCACCGGCAGCGGTCGCTGTATCGCTGTAAGTTGTTGATTCTATTGATGGCGGAGAGGGTGGGATTCGAACCCACGTGCCCTTACGGACAAGACGCTTTCGAGGCGCCCCCGTTACGACCACTTCGGTACCTCTCCGCACTGTCGCGCCGGCCTGGCAGCCGGTCTTACACCCGCAGACGCCGCTCCTCGAAGAACCCTTGCATCACCGCGCGGCACTCGCCCTCGAGCACCCCGCCGGCAGCCTCGATCCGGTGATTCAGCGACGGATGCTCGTGCGCACGCATCACCGACTCCATCGCACCCGACTTGGGCTCGGGCGCGCCATAGACGACCCGCTCGACCCGCGCGTGCACCAGCGCCCCCACGCACATCTGACACGGCTCGATGGTCACGTACATGGTCGAGCCGGTCAGCCGGTAGTTGCGGGTCCTGCTCGCGGCATCCCGGATCGCGACGACCTCCGCGTGCGCCGTCGGATCGTGCGCGCTGATCGGCTGGTTGAACCCTTCGCCGATCACCACGCCGTCCCGCACCACCACGGCGCCGACGGGAACTTCGCCACCCTGCCTGCCCGCTTCCGCCAGCACGAGCGCCGCACGCATGAACCGCTCGTCGGCATCGCGGTCCGCCTGCGCCATCACACGGTCACTCCCGGCAGCACGGGATTCGCCGCCCGCCCCAATCAGCTAGGTTAACACACGCTCCGCGGCACCGGCAGGCGTCCGGCAGGCGGAAGCTCACGCGCCTGCCGCCCGCATTCCCAGCCCGAACTGATCCCCGTTCCTGACCGGCTTGTTCCCCTCGAACACGATTCCTCGAGCAGCTTCTCGCTCCCGACCTCACGCCCCTCCTCGTCCTTCAGCGCGGCGACCAGCTTCTTGCTCCGGGTGTCGAACACCTCCCCTGACGAGGGATAGGCATGACGGCCGTCGATGCTGAACGTCACCCACCCCGGCTGATCGCGCACGGTTACCGTCGTCATCTGCTTCGGCGGCATCACGGTGTTGTCGAAGACGTGAACCGCGTTGTTGTGACCGTCGCACAGCCACAACTCGCTCTCGTCGGGCGTGAGCCCGACGCCATGGCTCGGGCAGCCGTGCCGCTTGACCGGCCCCACCGGGTACCCCGCCACCTCGACCCTGTGCAGCTTCTTTCCGGAGCTGATGTCGCCGACCTCGAATCCAAGCAGGCCGTTCACGTTCACGTAGCAGAGCGTCTGCGCCCCGTTCACGGTGAACGGACGGATCGCACTCCCGAACGGCCCCACGGTCTTGACGACGGTATGCGTGCGGGTGTCGGCCACGGACAGCAGCGGGGAACGCAACCCCGCGAGGTACGCGTACCGGCCGTCGATCCCATACACCGTGTTGTGCGCGCCCGAGTCCGTGACAATCTTCGCAATCACGCTCCCGTCACGCGCGTTCACCACGTTCCAGTGCGGCCCTTCCAGGGACGGCACGTACATCGTCTCCCCGTCGGGCGACAGCGCCATGCGGTCGCATCCTCCCTCGAGCGCCCGCTCCCAGACCATCGTGTCGGTCGTGAGATCGATGCACCCGATGCGCCGGATCGTGCTGACGTAGAGCCGCCCGGTCTTCGCGCTGGCGGCGACCCCCTTGACGTTCTCCGGGTCGTGATCGGTAGCGACGCTCCACGTCGGAATGCGCTTGAGAAACTTGTACGAGTCGCCGATGTCGTAGACGAGGACCCCTACACCGCCGTACTCGACGTAATTGCGGATTCCCGGCTCCGCAATGTAGAGGAGGTGCCGCTCCGGCGCAACGGCCGACAGCCTGAACGCCGGCATCCCGATCGCCGCCGCCGCCGCGGCCAGGAACTCTCGTCGTCGCATGGTGAATGCCTTTCTCGTACGTCCGGGATAGCTCCGCGGACATGGGGCGCGCCGCGCACGCTTCAGGAAGCCATCGTCTACTTCGCGGACTTCGAGCACTGCCGACAGTTTCTCATGGACCTGCGATGGTCGGACGGCAAGGTTGCCTGCCCGACGTGCGGCTCAGAGCGCGTCGTATGGCTGGCCCGCGTGCGTCGGTGGAAGCTGCGACAAGCAGGTCAGCCCGCAGTTCTCGCTACGGTCATCCCCTCAGAACGGCTGATCAGGGTCCAACCAGTCGCAATCCAGCCGTTTCCGCGCCTGCCCCTCGGTGCGAAGGGTGTGCTGTATTGCATATCCGCCGCTCGAGCGTCCACGCGAGGATTGCGGTTCCTGAGTGGAGCCGGGATGCCGCCAGCGGTGGCGAATCTGCACACGGCTCACAACCTCATCGGTACTCCCCGAGCTGGTCAACAGGGGTGCCGCAACATGGTCAATCGCTGTCGTCAGATCCTGTTTCTGCTGATTGTCGTCGTTGGATTTCCACAGTTCAGCCTCGCGCAAGGGACAAACATCACTTGTGCTGATGCAGAATTTCTCTTCTTAGGCCAGAGCGCGAAGGGCACGATACCCGCCACGGAAGCGAATCTCTACTACAAGTTCCAAGTGCTCCACGGCCGGTCGTATGCGGTCATGGCCTGGTGGCGCAAGTAGGTGAATAGGGATCGACAGCGTCGATCGCGTGTACTAAACTCTGCGCATGTCGATGGGCAAACGCAAACGGCGAGCGCGCCAAGCATCGATGTGGGTGGCCACGCAGGATCTCCCGCGCAGTGCCGCCCACCCGTTCTACCGACGCTTGAACCGTGTGCTCGACGAGGCGCAGTTCGACGCCTTCGTCGAAGGCGCGTGCGCCACGTTCTACGCCGAGGTCATGGGACGGCCCAGCCTCGCACCAGGTCGGTACTTTCGCCTGCTGCTGCTCGGCTATTTTGAGGGCCTCGACTCGGAACGCGCGATCGCCTGGCGCGCCGCCGATTCGTTGAGCATCCGGAGCTTCCTGGAACTGGAGCTGCAGGAACCGACGCCGGACCACTCGACGATTTCGCGCACGCGTCGGCGGATCGATCTGGAGACCCATCGCGCGGTCTTCACGTGGGTGCTGCAACGCCTGGCCGATGCCGGGCTGGTCAAGGGCGCGACGATCGGCATCGACGCGACGACCCTCGAAGCCAACGCGGCGTTGCGCAGCATTGTGCGGCGCGACACGGGCGAGACCTATCAGGCGTTCTTGACGGAGCTCGCCAAGGCCTCGGGCATCGAGACACCGACGCGCGACGACCTGGCGCGGATCGATCGGAAGCGGAAGAAGAAGGGATCGAACGACGACTGGACGCATCCGGAGGATCCCGACGCGAAGATCACGAAGATGAAGAATCATCGCACCCACTTGGCCCACAAAGCGGAGCATGCGGTCGATTTGGAGACCGGGGCCGTCGTGGCCGTGACGGTCCAGGATGCAGATGCCGGCGACACGACGACGAGCATCGAGACGCTGATCGAAGCCGCGGAGCAGGTCGAGACGGTCACGCCCGAGGGTGAGGGCGTGCAGGAGGTCGTCGGGGACAAGGGCTATCACAGCAATCAGGTGATGGTCGATCTCGAAGCGGTCGGCATTGGCTCCGTACCAGCCAGACGCGACGTTGCGGGCTTTCGCCTACACCGCGGCGGACTGCCAGACAGAGGTAATAGGAACCGGACCCGGCGTGAGTGACGAGGTCGTCAGGGGCACGAGACACTCCGGCGGGTTCAGCTCATTCATCGCGACCTCCGACGGGACTGTGCACGTCCGGATTCAAAACTTTCGACCGGCGACCGAGGTTCACGTCCTGGCGATGGAAACCACCCTGGTTTCTCCCTGGTGGTTTAGCGGCGGCACGAATCAGTCCTACATTGTGATTCGGAGTAATGCGGGGGCGACATCCTCGTTCCCTGTGCGTGTGAGCATCTTCGACAGCAATGGCCTGGCATGCGCCACCCTGGACGTCCGCATACCTTTCAACGGCAATGCCGTATTTGGCATCAAGGAACTTGTGGAGTGCGCCCATGTGCTGTCGGGCTCAGTTACACTGACGTTTTTGGGTGTCCCTGGGGCCTTCACGGCTAACACCACGACCATTGATGTCGTAAACGGTACGTCATTCGATACGCCGTTCGCGCCCAGACTACCGATTGGACCCTTCAGCCGGTAGGTGGGCTTGGGTTAGTCAAATCGATACTTACCGCTGTCAGCTGTCAGCTGTCAGGCTGAGGTCCAGGATTTCGCCAAAGTGCCGAACATCGGCTGAGAGCTGACGGCTGCAAGCAGACGGCTGTGAGGCTGCCCCTCCCATCATCCGTTGAGCGCCTTCCTGCCTGCCGCGAGCGTCGCCAGGATGGCATCCACGTCGAACACGCTCCCTCCCCACGTGCCGCCGCTGACGCCCTGCAGGGCCGCCCACAGCCGCGTATCATCCGGCAGTCCCCGGTCCGCGGCAAGATCCGGACGAACCTCGCGCTCGCGCAGCAGCCGCGCCCCTTCCGCCGGCGACAGCGTCCCGCCGTGCTCGCCGACGAAATCCACCGTTCCCTCGAGCCGCCCGGTGTCGATGACGATGCGGATGAGGTCGCCGTCGCGGAGCTTGCCCACCGGCCCGCCCGCGAGCGCCTCGGGCGAAACGTGGCCGATGCACGCGCCGGTCGATACGCCGCTGAACCGCGCATCCGTCAGGAGCGCCACGTGCTTGCCGTAGTCCAGGTACTTGAGCGCGGACGTGAGCTGGTAGGTCTCTTCCATCCCTGCGCCCATCGGGCCGCGGCAGATCAACACCAGCACGTCGCCGGCGTGGATGTGGCCGCCCTTGATCGCGGCGATCGCCGCCGGCTCGCTGACGAACACCCTGGCGGGGCCGGTGAAGCGATACACGCCGTCCGCATCGACCACGGACGGATCGATCGCGGTGCTCTTGATCACGGCGCCTTCGGGCGCGAGGTTGCCGGTGGGCAGGCACATGGTGGACGCCAGGCCGCGGGCCGACGCTGCCTCCGGCGACATGATCACATCGTCCGGATCGACGTGGTCCAGGTCCCGCAGCCGCTGCCGCAGCATCGTCCGGCGCCCGGAGGACGCCCAGGCGTCGAGCTGTGCGTCAAGGGTCACGCCGGCCGCGGTCAGCACGGAGGTGTCGAGCAGCCCGGCGTCGCGCAGGTGAAGCATGACTTCCGGTACCCCGCCGGCGAGGAACACCTGCACCGTCGGGTGATTGCGCGGGCCGTTCGGCAGGGCGTCCACCAGACGCGGAACGCTCCGGCTGGTCTCCGCCCAGTCCTGTGCGGAGGGCCGCGGCAGGCCCGCGGCGTGGGCGATCGCCGGCACGTGCAGCAGCAGGTTCGTCGATCCGCCGAACGCCGCGTGGGTCACCATCGCGTTCCGCAGGGACGCTTCCGTGAGGATGTCCCGGACGCGGATGCCCCGCTGCTCCATCGTCATCAGCGCGCCTGCCGAGCGGCGGGCGAGGTCCAGCCAGATCGGCTGGCCGGAAGGCGAGAGCGCCGAGTGGCCGAGCGCGAGACCGAGCGCTTCGCCGACCACCTGCGACGTCGCCGCGGTGCCGAGGAACTGGCAGCCGCCTCCTGGCGATGCGCAGGCGCGGCAGCCGAGGTCCGCCGCCTGGTCCAGGGTGATGTCGCCGTGCACGAAGCGCACGCCGATGCTCTGCACACGGCCGGCATCCTCGGCCGCGACGGGCAGCAGCGTGACGCCCCCCGGCACCAGCACGCACGGCAGATCGCGGCTTGCGGCCAGCGCCATCATCATCGCGGGCAGCCCCTTGTCGCAGGTGGCGATGCCCAGCACGCCGCTGCGGGTCGGCAGCGATCGGATCAGGCGGCGGAACACCGTCGCGGCGTCATTGCGGAACGGCAGGCTGTCGAACATGGCCGTGGTGCCCTGGGAGCGGCCGTCGCACGGATCCGTGCACGAAGCGGCGAACGGAATCCCGCCGGCGCGCGAGATCTCGGCGGCCGCTGCCTCCATCAGCAGGCCGACTTCCCAGTGGCCCGTGTGATACCCGAGCGCGACGGGGGTCCCGTCCGGGGAACGTATGCCACCGTGCGTCGACAGGATCAGGAACTCGCGCCGGCCGAGAGCCGAGGGGGACCACCCCATGCCGGCGTTCTGCGTCCATCCGAAGAGATCGCCCGAAGGGCGCTCCCGGAGCATCTCCTCCGTCAACGGCAGCGAGCCGGCAGGACCGGGCGCGTGGGTCGCGACCTCGAACAGCGAGGGATCGTTCGAGTCGAACTGGTTGGGCGTCACGGCTGGGATGATAGCCTTTCGGGCTGGCTGGCGCTCTCGCCATCCCTTGCAGCGAGTGTCCGGTGCCCAGGCAGACGAACGCCCGCAGGGACCTACGGGGCGATCCGGAGCATGGCGTCGACCGCCTCGATCTCGTCCGGGTTGACCGTGTGGCCCATCCGCGGGTAGATGCGCTCGTCCACGAGGGCGTTCATGCGGCGGAAGGCGTCGGCCGACTCGTGGACGCGGTCGAGCGGAATGTGGGCATCGATGTCGCTGCAGCCGAGAAGCACTGGCGTTCCCTCGAACGTCCCGGGGTACGTGCGCGGCGTGCCGGGCGGGCCGATCAGCCCTCCGCTCAGCCCGGCGATGCCCGCGTAGCGGCGCGCGTTGCGCGCCGCGAACTCCAGCGCCAGGCAGGCCCCCTGCGAGAATCCCAGCAGCACGATCCGGTCGGCTGGCACACCCTGCCGTGCCGCGTCCTGGATCAACCCGGAGACGACGCCGAGGGCGGAGGTGATGCCCGGTTCGTTCTGCGACAGCGGCGCCAGGAACGAAGAGGGATACCAGGTGTGCCCGGCGGCCTGAGGGGCAAGATAGGCGACGTCCGTGGCGTGCAGCTCCCGGGTGAGGGCGAGGATGTCCTCCGCCGATGCGCCGCGCCCATGGATCATGATCGCGACGAGCCGCGCATCCGGCACCGGCGGGCCGTGCCGCAGCACCGGCTGGCCGGCGTGTGGATCTCGAGGATTCAACGTCATCGTTCTCCCGTTGGCTGATGCTTCGATTGATACCCGGGTGGCGCATCGGCTGTCAACCGCCGCATCGGCGCACCGGCGACGCCGACCGGACGATCTAGAATTGCAGCATGCGGCACCCCGGGATCCTGCGCGCCCTCGCGCTTGGATCAGCCCTGCTGTGCGTCCCGGCGGACGCCGTGGCCCAGTCACGGGCGCCGACGCCCGACTCGCCCGCCGCGCTTCTCACCCGGACGCGCGCCTTCCTGAAGGCGAACGACCTCGAGCAGGCCAGGGCCACCGTCCAGACGGTGCTCGCACGGGATCCGGCATCCGGCGAGGCGCACTACCTGCTCGGGATGGTGGAGGAGCGCCAGAACAACCTTCCCGCCGCGGCCTCGTCGTATGCGAGCGCTGTCCGCCACACACCGGGGTTCGCCGAGGCGCACGACCGGCTCGGGTTCGTGCTGGGCAAGCTGGGACGGACGGCCGACGCAATCGCCGAATTCGAACGAGCGGTGCAACTCAATCCCGGGCTGTTCGACGCGCAGTACCATCTCGGCGCCACGAGGTGGTGGACAGGCGATGCGGCCGGTGCGCTTCCTGCGCTCGAATCGGCCGTGAAGCTCCGGCCCGATCACGCGGAGGCGCACTACTACCTCGGCCTCACGCTCGAGGGCGCCGGACGAATCGAACCGGCAGTCGAAGCCCTGCGGGCCGCGGTCCGCTTGAACCCGTCGCTGGCGATTGCGCGGACGCGGCTCGGCGTCGCACTCCAGGCCTTTGGCGACGTCGACGGTGCCATCACGCATCTGCGGGCGGCGGTTCGCCTCGACCCGACGCTCGGCGACGCGCGGAACAGCCTCGCGCTGGCGCTCTCACACAAAGGTGAAGGTGACGAAGCTGTCGCGGTGCTCCGTGGCCTGATTGCCGATCAACCTGCCTACCATCCGGCAAGGCTCAACCTCGGAACGGCCCTGATGCAGCAGGGAAAGCTGGCGGAAGCCGTGGTCGAGCTCCGCGGGCTCATCGCGCTCGCCCCGGACAACGCGGAGGCGGCGTACAACCTCGGCCTGGCGCTCAAGCAGCAGGACGACTTCGCCGGCGCGGAGACGGAGCTTCGCAAGGCTGCGAGCCTGGATGCCACCCTGCCCGAGGCGCCGTTCACGCTGGGCGTCGTCCTCTGGCAGACCGGCCGGCCGGAGGAGGCGCTGCAGCAGTTCCGCGAGACGCTCGTGCGCAAACCGGACTACGCCGACGCCTTCTACATGATCGGTACGGTGCTGAAGCAGCAGGGAGCGCTGGCGGAGGCGGTGACGCAGTTCAAAGAAGCCGTCAAGCGCCGGCCGTTGTCCGCGGAAGCACACCTCAGCCTCGGCCAGGCGCTGAACCAGCTCGGCGAGAAGGAAAGCGCCGCCGCGTCGCTGGCCGAAGCCGACAGGCTGAACAAGAAGACCGCCGACGCGCAGGCGTCGACGTTCGCGGTCGGCGTGGGCGTCCAGAAGGTCAAGGCGAAGGACATCCAGGGCGGCATCGCGCAGTTCCGCGAGGCCATTCGCCTCGCAGAGGACAACCCACAGGCACACTACCAACTGGCCCTCGCGCTTCAGCAGACGGGTGCGCGAGCGGAAGCGCGCTCCCACTTCGCCACAGCGCGCAGGCTCGCGCCATACCTGACGACGCCGGGCGACAGGCCATGACGCTGACCGGCCGGCTCTGCCCTGAGCGAAACACCGCGGCGTCCAGGAGCCGATCGCGGCTCGGCGGCCTGCTCGCGGCCTGTGCGGTGGTCGCCGCCGCCGGCCTCGCGGCGGATGGCCCGCAGAACCCCGGCTCGCCCGTCGATTTCTCTTTTACGAACACCGCGGCCGAGGCGGGCCTGTCTCCATCACCGTGTACGGCGGCAAGGAGAGCAACAATACCTGCTGGAGACGACCGGCTGCGGCGTCGCGGTCATCGACATCGACAACGACGGCTGGCTCGACCTCTTCATCGTCAACGGCTCGGTTCTCGAAGGCTTTCCGGCGGGACGGGCACCGACGGGGCACCTGTATCGGAACCGGCGCGACGGCACCTTCGAAGACGTCACCGCGAAGTCCGGCATCACCCAGACCGGGTGGGGTCAGGCCGCCTGCAGCGCCGATTACGACAACGACGGGGATGAAGATCTCTTCGTGACGTCGTGGGGGCAGAATCGGCTCTAC
Organism: uncultured Acidobacteriota bacterium; assembly: GCA_963787175.1. Taxonomy (GTDB): domain Bacteria; phylum Acidobacteriota; class Vicinamibacteria; order Vicinamibacterales; family 2-12-FULL-66-21; genus CAVSUB01. The sequence goes on along the minus strand of CAWBCA010000019.1, from coordinate 136,007 downwards.
CGCAACCGCGGCTACGGCACCTTCGAGGACGTCACGGCTGCTGCCGGCCTGTCGACGAAGAAACCGCGGTGGGGCGCCGGCTGCGCGTTCCTCGACTACGATCGCGACGGCCACCTGGATCTCTTCGCGGCCAACTACATCGACTTCGACCTCGCATCCGCTCCGGTCCCGGAGTCGGGGCTGTGCCGGTACAAGGGGATCCCCGTCGCATGCGGTCCGCCCGGCCTGACCGGCGGCAAGAACGTCCTCTACAAGAACACTGGAACAGGCGCGTTCGAGGATGTGTCCGATCGAACCGGCATCACGCGTGCGAGCGGGACGTACGGCCTGGGCGTCAGCACGCTCGACTTCAACGACGACGGGTGGGTGGATCTATATGTCGCGAACGACTCGAACCCGAGTGCGCTGTACCTGAACAACAGGGACGGCACGTTCAAGGACGTCGGAATCGAGGCGGGCTGCGCCTACAGCCAGGATGGCAAGCCACAGGCAGGCATGGGGGTTGCGGTCGGCGACTACGACCGCAACGGCACGCTCGATCTCTTCAAGACCAACTTCGCAGGCGACACCTCGACGCTGTATGCCAACGGCGGCAAGGGTTTCTGCGACGATCGGACGTTCGCGGCGGGAATCGGCCTCAACACGCGCTGGCTGGGATGGGGCGTGGGCTTCATCGATCTCGACAACGACGGCTGGCTCGACATCTTCATCGTGAACGGGCACGTCTACCCGGAGGTGGAACGGATCAAGACCGAGGCCGGATACCGGCAGCGGAAGGTCGTCTATCGCAACCTCGGGAACGGGCGCTTCGACGACGTGACGGAACGGATGGGAGCGCCCGTCACCACTCCCGCCGCCGGCCGCGGCGCGGCGTTCGCGGATCTCGACAACGACGGCGACACCGATATCGTCGTCAACAACGTCCATGCGGCGCCGGATCTGTTTCGCCTGGACTCGCCGGCTACCAGCCAGTGGCTGACCTTGAAGCTCGTCGGAACACGGTCGAACCGTAGTGCGATCGGAGCGCGGGTGCGGCTCGTGGGGTCGGACGGCACGCAGGTCCAGGAGGTCCGCGGCGGCGGAAGCTACTACTCGCAGAACGATCTGCGCGTGCACTTCGGGCTGGGCCGGTCGGCGTCGATCGAGCGGGTCGAAGTCCGGTGGCCCAACGGGCTGGAGGAACACTGGAGCCGACTGCCCACCAATCGGATCGTGTCCCTGGAAGAGGGATCGGGGACCAGGCCCGGGACGGACAAGTGACGGCTCCGGGCGCCTGGCCAACATGTGCGCTGACGTTCGCGTGCCTTGCGCTGGCGCCGCCGTCCGTTCCTCGTGCGGCTGCGCAGACCGAGGCGCGCGCCGTGGCGCCGGCCGCGACGCTGGCCGAGGCCCGCGCGCTCATCAATCAGGACCAGCCGGCCGCGGCCATCGAGAAGCTCCGTTCCGTCGACGAGCCGGGACGGCTCGACGTGGCGCTGCTGATGGGCGTGGCGTTCTACCATGCCAACGACCATGCAGGCGCGATAGCGCGGCTCGAGCCGATCGTCGACAGGCTGGCGAGTGACTCGGTCGAGCAGAGGGAAGCCACACAGGTGCTTGGCCTGTCCTACTTCCTGGCGGGCCGGTTCGCGGACGCGATCCCGCGGCTCGAAGCCACGCGGTCGTGGGCGGCCGGCAATGCGGAGCTCGGATATGTCCTGGGGCAGGCCTACATCCAGAGCCGGCAGCCGGAGGGTGCGCGCAAGGCGTTCGCCCGCACATTCGGCGTGGCGGAGGACTCCGCCGCCGCGCACCTGTTGACCGCGCAGATGATGATCCGGCTCGAGTTCGAGGCGCTGGCCGAGGCGGAGCTGACCCGGGCGATCGAGAAGGATCCGCGGGTGCCCCAGGCGCACGCGCTGCTGGGCCAGATGGCCCTGTTCCGGGGCCGCCTGGACCAGGCGGTTGCGCTCACGGAGAAGGAGATCGCGCTGAGCCCGACCAACGCCATGGCTTTCTACCAGCTCGGCGATGCGCGAGTGCGTCAGGGCCGGTGGGACGAGGGGATCACCGCCCTGCAGAAATCGATCTGGCTCAACCCCTTCTACAGCGCTCCCTACATCGTGCTGGGCAAGGCCTACATGCAGAAGGGACAGCCCGGGACTGCGCAAGGCATGCTGACGCGCGCGATCGAGTACGACCCGAACAACCGGTCCGCCCACTACCTGCTCGGGCAGCTCTTTCAGCGGCTGGGCAAGCTGGAGGAGGCGAAGCGGGAGTTTGCAATCGCCGAGCGGCTGCAGACCCAGGCGGGCCGCTGAATTGCGGGCGCCCTCCGGGCGTGCAGCCTGGACCCCCATCCTGCTCCTCTGCACCGCGGGTGTCGCATTCACGACGGGCGTCGCGCAGGTTACGCCTGGTGGGCCCTGGCGCGTGACGTTCACCGACATCGCGGTCCAGGCCGGCCTGCGCGACCGCGTCGTGTACGGCGCAGCGGACCGCAAGCGGTTCATCCTCGAGACCAACGGCCCCGGAGTGGCGCTCGTCGACTACGACCGCGACGGCTGGCTGGACGCGCTGCTGCTCAGCGGAACCGCGCTCGAGGACGGCACGCGGCGGGAGGCGACGTATGCGCCGGGATCCGCCCCGACGAACCGGCTGTACCGGAACCGCCGCGACGGCACCTTCCAGGATGTCACCGACGCGGCCGGCCTGCGCCGAACGGGCTGGGCCTCGAGCGTCTGCGCCGGCGATGTCGACAATGACGGGTGGACGGACCTGTTCGTCACCTACTACGGGCGGAACGTGCTTTACCGCAACCGCGGCGGGCGTTTCGACGACGAGACCGGGAAGGCGGGGCTCGCCGCGACAGGGATCGATGGGGAGCCGGGTGCACGTTCGTGGACTACGACCGGGACGGCCTGGTGGATCTGTTCGTGGCCAACTACCTGCGGTTCGACCTCGCGGCCGCGGCGGAGCCCGGGGCCGGCGCCAACTGCCTGTGGAAGGGCGTGCCGGTCAACTGCGGCCCGAAGGGTCTTCCACCGGAGACCAACCTGCTGTATCGCAACCGCGGCGATGGAACGTTTGCCGATGTGTCCGACCTGTCGGGGGTCTCGAAGGTCACGGGCCGGTATTCCATGACGGCCGTCGCGACCGACCTCGATGGGGATGGCTGGACGGACATCTACGTGGCGTCCGATTCGACAGCGGCGATCCTGTATCGAAACAACCGTAACGGCACGCTCACCGACGTCGCGGTGGAGAGTGGCGCGGCGTACAGCGAGAACGGCAACGCGCAGGCAGGGATGGGTGTGGCCGTAGGCGACTACAACCGCGACGGGCTCCTGGATCTGATCAAGACGCACTTCGCCGACGACATGCCGTCGCTCTACCGCAATCTCGGGAGAGGCCTGTTCGAAGACGTGGCCGCGGCGGCCGGACTTGCCGTGGAGAACCGGCATGTCCAGTGGGGAGTCGGGATGCCGGATCTGGACAACGACGGGCTGCAGGACCTGTTCTATGTCACGGGCAGCGTGTACCCGGAGGTCGAGCGGGTGTTGCCGCAGTATCCGCAGAGGAGCCCGAGGCTGGTGTTCCGAAACACGGGGGGAAGAAACTTCGAGCACGTCACCGCCGGCAGCGGAGACGCGGCGGCCGCCCACTCGAGCCGCGGTGCTGCCTTCGGGGACATCGACAACGACGGCGATACGGACGTGCTCGTCATGAACATGAACGAGCCACCGACCCTCCTCAGGAACGACTACACGGGCGGCCACGGGTGGATAGCCGTCGCGCTCGAGGGCACGACATCCAACCGGCTGGCCATCGGCGCCATCGTCATCGTGGAAGCCGGCGGATCGAGGCAGGCGCGCACCGTCCTCAGCCAGTCCAGCTACTACTCGCACGATGACGTCCGGCTCCACTTCGGGTTGGGGGGCGCGCAGAAGGCGGAATCGGATCGAGGTCCGTTGGCCGGGCGGCGCGGTCGACACGCTGGCGAACGTCGAGGGCGGGCGCGTGGTGGCGATCAAAGAGGGGTCCAGCAAGTAGCGGCGGGTCGCTCGAGCGCGCTCTCAAGCTGCCGCGGAGTCCGTGTCAAAAGGACACAGCCTGCCAGCCACTCACACCTCTTTAACGTTTGCCGGACCCTGAATAGGTGCTAGCATCCGGAGGTCCGCGCCCAGCCTCATCCGAGGTCCCGGGACGCTGATGAGGTAGGCGCTTCCGTGATCACGGAAGCGAGCCGGGGAGGCTCCTCATGACCCGCCGTTACGCGACTTCAACCGCCGCTCGATCTCTGGTCTGTTGCTCAGTCGTCACCCTCGCGTGCCTGCTCGCCGCGTCCGGCGCGCAGGCTGCCCCCCAAGCCGTTTACGGCAGTATTCGCGGCACCATCACGGACTCCTCGGGCGGCGTGCTGCCCGGGGTCTCGGTGACCGTGACGAGCAAGGAACGCAACACCTCGGACACCGTCGTCACCGACTCGGACGGGGTGTACCAGAAAGGAGCGCCTCCTCCCCGGTGTCTACGAGGTGAAGGCGGACCTGCAGGGCTTCAAGCAGGCGGTCGTGCCGAGCGTGGTGGTCGGCGTCGACGCGCAATCGAATGCCGATTTCAGCCTGGCTCCCGGAGCAATCACCGAGAGCGTCGAGGTCACCGCCACCAGCCCGCTGCTGAAGACCGATCGGGCGGACGTCGCCACCACCTTCGAGTCCAAGCAGCTGACAGACGCTCCGGCGCTCGACCGGAACTTCACCAAGTTCATCCTGCTGACGCCGGGCGCCCAGCAGCAACAATGGGGACACGCGGCAAGCGAGAACCCGCAGGGCTCCACGCAGACCGTCGTCAACGGCCAGTCGTTCGCCGGGACCAGCTACCAGCTCGATGGGACCGACAACCGCGATCCCATTCTGGGGATCATCGTCGTCAACCCGACACTGGAGTCCATCGGCGAGGCGAAGATTACGTCGCAGAACTACGACGCGGAGTTCGGACAGGCGTCGGCCGGCGTGGTGTCCGTGCAGACGAAGTCGGGCGGCAACCAGTTCCACGGCAGCGGCTTCGGGTTCTACCTGAGCGACCGATTCCAGGCCCGCAACCCCTTCACGCAGGCACAGCGGAACGCGCTGACGGGAAAGTTCCTGCCCGACACGAAGAAGAAGCAGTTCGGGGGGTCTGTCGGCGGCCCGATCGTTCAGAACAAAGTGTTTTTCTTCAGCGACTATCAGGGACGTCGCAACACCGAGGGTGGATCACGGCTGCTGAGCGTACCGACAGCAGCGGCCCGCACCGGGGATCTCAGTGCTTACGGCGTCAACATCTACGATCCGCTCACCGGCACCCCGGCCGTGCGCAGTCAGTTCGCCAACAACGTCATCCCGGCCTCACGGCTGTCGCCACAGGCGCAGAGAATCCTGGCGCTCATCCCGTTGCCGAACGCCCCCGGCCGGGACAACGGCACGCGTGAGAACTTCGTTGCGTCCGACTCGGAGACCTTCAACGAGGACTCGTTCAACGTCAGGGTCGACGGGCGGCTCGGCGCCAGCGCGAACACGTTCGGCCGTTACAGCCGCGGCAAGTTCCTGCGGGATGGTCCCACCGCCCTGGGGCCTGCCGGCGGACGGGAGCTGGTGAGCCTGGGCGGCGTCTCGGACGTCAAGAACCAGAGCCTCGCTTACGGCGTCGACTACGCGTTGTCGAGCACACTCCTCACAGACTTCCGCTTCGGCTTCTTCCGCTACAACGTCAACGTGCTCCCGTTCGATTTCGGGACGACACCGGCTGCGGATGCGGGCATCCCGGGGCTCAATTTCGACAACACGTTCACGTCGGGCCTGCCGGCCGGGGACGTCGATCGCGACGGGGACCGGGGGTTCATCTTCGGATCCAGCCTCGACGCCAACCGCTGCAACTGTCCGCTGGAACAGGACGAGCACCAGATCCAGATCGTCGGGAACGTGACGAAGCTCGCCGGCGGGCACACGTTCAAGTTCGGCGCCGACGTGCGGCGCGCGCACAACCTTCGCGTGCCGAGCGATGCGCACCGCTCAGGCCAGCTCACCTTCTCGCCGAACCGGACGCGCGGCGCCGACGGCGGCCTCGGCATTGCGACCTTCCTGCTGGGTGACGTCACAAGCTTCGGCCGGTTCGTCAGCACGAGCACCGATGCACGCGAGCAACAGTGGCGGCACTTCTATTACGCCCAGGACACGTGGCGTGCCAGCCCGAAGCTGACGCTGAACTACGGCGTGCGGCTCGACATCATCAACCCGCAGACGGTGAACGAGGCGGGCAACGGCGGCTTCCTGGACCTGACCACAGGAGAGATCCTGGTTGCCGGGGTGGGCGGCATCGGACTGAACGGTGACGTCGAGAACACGCTCAACTGGGCGCCCCGCCTTGGCGCAACGTATCAGCTGACCCAGAAAACCGTGCTGAGGGCGGGGTTCGGCCGGAGCTACGACATCGGCGTGTTCGGATCCCTGTTCGGCCACGCCGTGACCCAGAACCTCCCGGTGCTCTCGAATCAGAGCATCAACGCGCCGAACAATTTCGACGCCGTGTTCAACCTGGCGCAGGGGCCGCCCGCACCGGTCTTCCCAGCCGTTCCGTCGAACGGGCGTTTCCCGCTGCCGAACGGATCAGGCGCGCGGGCCCTGAACCTGAAGCAGCGGCTCCCGACCGTCGATGCGTGGAACGTGACCGTGCAGCACCAGCTCACCGACACGTTGTCGGTCGAAGCCGCCTATGTGGCCAACCGGGGGTCGCATGGTTTCATAGGAGGCGGCCCTGCGGCCGACGCGAACCAGCCGTCAATCGTCGGGTTCGCGGAGGGGGTGTCGACCAACCTTCGTCGACCCTTCTTCGCGGGCAACGTGGTCAACGATCAGGGCTTCGGAGGAGCCTATGGCTGGACGCAGAGCTTCGACTACTTCTGCAACTGTGCGACCAATTTGTACAACTCGCTTCAGACAAAGGCCACGAAGCGCTTCGGCGGGGGCTACTCGCTCCTCGCGCAGTACACGTTGCAGCGGTCGGAAAACAACGACGGCAGTTACTACTTCATCGATCCCGACGTGAACCGGGGTGTCAGTGACTCCAATCGGACCCACACATTCGCTGTGTCGACGGTGTTGGAGATTCCCGTGGGCCGTGGCAAGGCCATCATGTCGGACGTCTCGCGTGTCGTCGACTTGATCGTCGGCGGCTGGCAGTTCAACCAGAGCACGCAGATTCAGAGCGGCTTCCCGTTCAACGTGAACTATCGGAACGCCGGCCAGGACCGCGATACCGGTCCGAATCGCGCGGACCTGATTGGAGACCCCACCGGACCGCAGACGCGGCAGATGTGGTTCAACGCCACGGCCATCGGCGAGTCCGGCAGTGCATTCGGCAGACCCGCGCGCGGAACGTTCGGCAACCTGGAGCGCAACGCGCTGCGGGCGCCGGGGTACTGGCGAACCGACGCCTCCCTGTTCAAGAACATCGCGTTCGTCGGGACGAGCCGCCTCGAGATCCGCATCGAGGCAGTCAACATCTTCAACCACGTGAACCTGGGCTTCCCCGACTCGGAGGTCGGGGTGCCAGGCACGCCGAACCCGAATGCCGGCCGGATCTCCGAAACCGCCTTCGGCAACGGCGATCCGCAGCGCAACTTCCAGTTCGGGTTGAGGTTCGTGTTCTAGAGGGCTTTGGGCTTTGAGCTTAGGTCGGTCCGGCGTTGGGCTTCCGCCTGACGCCGGACTGGCGCTTTCCGCCTCGACCCGCCTTGCTCACGGTTCCCAAGCGGGCATTCGCGGGCGTGTTTCGCGCTGCCGCGCAACCGCTCGCTGACTCCCGGCCTGGCCTGAAGACCGGCCCGCGGCCAAGGGCGTATCTGACGGCGTTCCTCGCGGCGTTCCCCATCGACGCCGGGCCTGATCAGGGGGCACCCACCATCGATCCTGGATCTTCACCAACACACTACAATCAGATCCCTGGGTGCGATGGAGATCCCTGGTGCGATGGGCTGGCGGAGCCAGCCAGCACAACGAGGCTGGAGGCGGGCACTGAAATGTCGAGGCTGAGGATGTCGGCGTGGGGTGTGGTCTGCCTGATCGCTTTCGGTGGAGGCCTCCCACATTTCCTCTCGGCATCGTCCGGCCTGGTGCTGCGACAGCAGGCGCAGCGCGCCGGGCAGCCGGTCCAGGCGAAGCCCGCGCCAGACCCGAAGGGTGGAGCGCTCAGCTTTGCCGATGTCACCACCGCTTCGGGCATCCGCTTCCGTCACAACAACGGCGCCTTCGGCAAGAAGTACCTCCCCGAGACACTCGGATCGGGCGTCGCGTTCCTCGACGCGGATGGCGACGGATGGCAGGACCTGCTGTTCATCAACTCGATGAACTGGCCGGGCCGGACCTCCACCCCTTCACTGCCGGCGCTCTACCGCAACAACCACGACGGAACATTCACCGACATCACGCAGCAGGCGGGGCTCAACGTTCAGATGTATGGTCTGGGCGTCAGTGCCGCCGACTTCGACAACGACGGCGACACGGACATCTACGTCACCTGCCTCGGGCCGAATCGCCTGTTCAGCAACCTCGGCGGCGGCAGGTTCTCCGATGTCACGAAGCGCGCCGGCGTGGGCGACCCCGGCTTCTCGACCAGCGCAGCGTGGTTCGACTACGACAGCGACGGGCGCCTCGACCTGTTCGTCGCGAATTACGTACAGTGGTCGATCGAGACCGATCGCACGTGCACGCTGGACGGCCGCAACAAGTCCTACTGCACGCCAGAATCGTACAAGGGCCAGAGCTCGACTCTCTACCGCAACAAGGGGGACGGCACGTTCGAGGACGTCACACGCAAGGCCGGCGTGTACGACCCGACAGACAAGTCAATGGGGGTCGCCCTCCTCGACTACGACAACGACGGCGCGCTGGATCTGTTCGTGGCCAACGACACGCAGCCCAATCGGCTCTACCGGAACAGGAAGGACGGCACGTTCGTCGACGTCGCCATGATGGCGGGGGTCGCGTTCAACGAGGCGGGCGTGGCGCGCGCCGGCATGGGCGTAGACGCGGGCGACTACGACGGCTCCGGCCGCCAGAGTCTCGTCATCGGCAACTTCTCCAACGAGATGATCGCGCTCTACTCCAACGAGGGCACGGGCCTCTTCACGGACGATGCGCCGGCGTCCACCGTGGGAAGGGAGTCCCTGCTCACGCTGACCTTCGCCTGTTTCTTCTTCGACGTGGACCTCGACGGCCTGCTCGACATCTTCGCGGCCAACGGCCACGTATCCGACGACATCGCCACCGTGCAGCCGAAACTCTCCTATGCGCAACGGCCGCACCTGTTCAGGAACCTGGGCGCGAAGAAGTTCGAGGCGATCACGACGCGGGTGGGCGCCGCGTTCCAGCAGGCGGTCGTCGCGCGCGGCGCCGCCTACGGGGATTTCGACAACGATGGAGACCTGGACGTGGCAATCACGGCAAACAACGGCCCGGCGCGGCTCCTGCGGAACGACCGCGGCGGACAGAACGGCGCCGTGCGCGTCAAGCTCGAGGGCGTCACCTCGAACCACGACGCCGTTGGCGCCCGCGTGCGCATCCAGGTGGAGGACGGCCGCAAGGCGTGGAGCATGGTGAAGACGGGATCCAGCTATTGCTCGCAGAGCGAGTTGCCGCTCACCTTCGGGCTGGGCCGCGCCACGAAGGTCACCTCGATGGAAGTGACCTGGCCTAACGGCCGCGTTGAGAAGCTCGCGGGAGTGGCCGCCAACCACGCGGTCACCGTCCGCGAAGGCCGGGGCATCGTCCGGACCGTGCCGCTTGCGGCGGGCGCGCGATGATCGCCCGCGTTCTCGCCAGCCTTGTTTTCACGGGTCTGCTGGTTCTCCACGGATCCGGCCTGCAGCCGGCCGCCCGGCAGGCGTCCGGCGATCGGGAATCCGCTTATCGTGCGAACAACGTCGGGATCGCGTTTCTCGAGCAGTTCGATTACGACGCGGCGGCGGCCTCGTTCACGCAGGCGCTGAAGGTGGATGACTCGCTCGGCATCGCCCGTTTCAACCTGGCCCTGGCGCTCTTCTACGCCAACAACGCTGACGCCTCGCTGGTCGAGGCGCGCGCCGCGGCCGAGCGGATACCTGACAGCCCGCAGCCGCACTATCTCCTGGGGCTGCTCGCCCGCTCCCAGAACCGCGCTGAGGATGCCGTCGGCGAGTTCACCCGGGTGCTCGAGCGCGACCCCGACGATGTGGGAGCGAAGGTCAACCTCGGGCAGGTGTATCTGCAGGAGCGGAAGTACGACGAAGCGCTCAAGCTCCTCCGCGAAGCGTTCGCGTCGGAGCCATTCAACGTGACGGCCGCCTACAACCTCGCAACCGCCCTCGGCCGCTCCGGCGCGCAGCAGGAGGCCCGCACCGCAATGGAGCGCTTCCAGAAGCTCCGTGACAGCTCGTACGGCTTCACATACTCGCAAACGTACCTCGCCCAGGGGAAGTACGCCGAGGCGCTGGCATCGACGGGTGCGGAAGCGGAGCTGGTGAATCAGGCGGCGCCGGCTGCCTCGTTTGTCGACGCCACTTCGACGTTTCTGCCCGGGAGACGCGCGGGCGAATTCGTCCCCGCCGCAGGCGCAGCCGCCGCTGCTGCGCTCTCCGGTCACGTCACACTTTTCGACGCAGACGGCGACGGTGATCTGGACTTGGCGGAAGCCGGCGCAGCGGGACTCCGGCTGTACAGGAACGCGGCCGGCCTGCTGAAGGAGGAAGCGGGACTCGCGCCGCCGCAGACCGACGGCGGGGGCGTGCCGATCGCGGCGGTCGCCGCGGATCACGACAACGACGGCAGGATCGACCTGTTCCTCCTGCGCTATGGGGGCAACCGGCTGCTGCGACAGCAGGCTGACGGGCGGTTCGAGGACGTGACCGCCGCGGCAGGGATCGCCGGCTCTCCCCGCCTCGCCAGGTCCGCCGCGTTGGTGGATGTGGACCACGACGGCGACCTTGACATCTTCATCGTCGGCTACCAGGAGGGCGCCTCAGCAGGGGGCGCCGGGCAGGAGCAGACGGGACCGGCACTGAACCAGTTGCTGCGGAACAACGGCGACGGCACGTTCGCCGACGTAACCGCACCGTCTGGCGTGTCGGGCGCCGGCGGACCGGGCATCGCCGTGGTTCCGACCGATTTCGACAATCGGCGCGACATGGACCTGCTCGTGGTGCAGCGCGGACGGGCGCCGACGCTGTTTCAGAACGTCCGGGACGGCTCCTTTCGCGACGCCGCTCCGGACGTGCGGCTGCCGCCCGCGGCGTCGTACTCCTCCGTCGCCGCCGGCGACGTGAACAAGGACGGCTATACCGACTTTTTTTTCGGCCGGTCGGACGGCCCCGGGACCCTCGCGCTGAGCGATGGCAGCGGGCGGTTCGCTTCCAGCCCGGCGCCGGCCGGATCGGCGGGTGCGATTGCGTCGCAGTTCGTGGACTACGACAACGACGGCCTCCTGGATCTCGTGGTGGTCGCGGAACGTTCCCCGCACCTGTTCCGCAACCTTGGCGGACGGTGGGCCGAGGTCGCGATCAACGGGCTCGAGTCCGGCGCGGCCGCCTATCAATCGATGGCAGTAGGAGACCTCGACGGAGATGGCGACGAGGATGCCGTCGTCAGCTTGCGAAACGGGGAGCTGCGTGCATGGCGCAACGACGCGGGGAGCGCCAGCCACTCCCTCCAGGTCAAGCTCACGGGGCGCGTCAGCAACCGGGGCGGAGTCGGGTCCAAGAATCGACCTCCGTGCGGGCAGCCTGCGTCAACGTCTGGAGTGGTCGGCAGCGACGCCCGCCGTCGCGCCGGCGGATCTTCGCTTCGGGCTGGGAACCCGCGCCGCGGCGGACGCCGTCCGGGTGCTCTGGCCATCGGGCACGCTGCAGACGGAAGTTGAGCTCCCGCGACCGGCGGCCGGCGCTGCTCCTCGCGCGGCGAGCGTGCTGACCGTTACCGAGCTCGATCGCAAGCCCTCGTCCTGTCCTTACCTCTATACCTGGAACGGCACCCGTTTCGAGTTCGTCACGGACTTCCTGGGTGGCGGAGAGCTCGGCTACTGGGCCGGGCCGCACGAGTGGCACCAACCGGATCCCGATGAGTACGTGCGCATCGGGGGCGACCAGCTGAAGCCGCGCGACGGCCGCTACGAGCTCCGCGTCACCAACGAGCTGGAGGAAGTGACGTTCCTGGACCGTTTCCAGCTCGTCGCGGTGGATCATCCGGTGGGCATCGACGTCTATCCGAACGAGGGGCTCAAGGCTGGCGCGCCGCCCTTCGGTCTGTCCGCCACGCGGGCTGCACGGCCGGTCGCGCGCGCGATAGACGACGACGGCAGCGACGTCGGGGCGCAACTGGCGTCAATCGACCGGAAGTATGCCGAGGGTTTCCCCCTCTCGCGGATCAGGGGTTACGCCGAGCTGCACACGCTGACGCTGGACCTGGGAGTGGACGCCGATCGGGCCGTCCTGCTGCTGACCGGCTGGACCGATTACGCGTTTTCCGGCGACAACGTCGCGGCGAGCCACAGCGGCCGGACCCTGAGCGCGCCGCTGCTGCAGGTGAAGGATCCGGTGGGCGGCTGGCGCACGGTGATCGAAGACCTGGGCATTCCCATCGGCCGCCCCCAGACAGTGGTCGTCGATCTCCGCGGCAAGCTGCCGGGCGGAACCAGGGAAGTGCGCATCGTGACGAACATGCGCATCTACTGGGACCAGGTGCTGGTCGACTCGTCTGGCGGCCGGTTTCCGACCGCGCTGACGCGCCTCGACCCGGTCGTCGCGGACCTGCAGTGGAGGGGATTCTCCGCCGAGTACACCCCCGACGGTCGCGAGCCGTATGCCTACGACTACACGCGGGTATCCGCCCGATCGCCGTGGAAGCAGATGACCGGGCGGTATACGCGCGAGGGGGACGTCCGGCGGTTGCTCACAGAGGTGGACGATCTGTTCGTCATCTCGCGGCCAGGAGACCAGATCGCCCTGTCGTTCGACGCCTCGGCGCTGCCGGCGCTCGGCGCTGGCACCACGCGGACATTCCTGCTCTACGCGGACGGCTACAGCAAGGAGATGGACATCAACTCGGCCAGCCCGGACCACGTCGGGCCGCTGCCCTTCCACGGGATGAGCGCCTACCCGTACGGCCCGGGAGAGCAGTATCCCGGCACCCGCGCGCACCGGGCGTACCTGGACGAATACAACACGCGGGTGGTCGCAAGGGGGTATTGACTCGTGATCCGGGATCCGAGTTCCGGCTTTGGGCTTTGGGGTCGGGCCTTGGCCGGACGGGGTTTTAGGCCTCAGGCCTTAGGCTTTGGGCTTTGGGCGGCCTTGGGCTTTGGTGGGCCGCGGGTCGGAAACGTTGGCTTTGGCCGTGGTCCACGGATTGCTCGGACCGGGCCAAGAGCAGAGATCCTTCCAAGCTCCGATCCTTCGTGCAGGCCGATGCCTTGGTTCTCGATATCTATCAGGCAACCAGGGCTTTTCCGAGGGAAGAACGCTTCGCTTTACGGGCACAGCTTCGGCGGGCGGCCGTGTCTACCGCTGCAAACATCGTGGAAGGATCTGCGCGTCGATCAACGCGAGAGTATCTGCATTTCGTCAACATTGCCGTCGGGTCGGCGTTTGAAACGCGATATCTCGTTCGAGCTTTCCGCACGCCTGGCTTTCATGCCGGCGCAGACGGCCGGCGATCTCGCCGCTAGGTACACCGTGCTCGCCAAGAGCCTCGTGCGACTCCTGAACTCTCTCGAGAACAACAGTGCCTAAAGCCCAAAGCCTGAAGCCGAAAGCCGCTTCGAACAGCCTCGAGCCTAAAGCCCAAAGCCCGAGCCCGGCCGAAGGCCCAAAGCCAAAAGCCCAAAGCCTGTCGTCGCCCCTCCGCTACTCCGCCGCCGCCTGCCAGACCGATCTGGCGAATCCGCTGGATCGCCGGCAGATGCCGGCCAACACCGACCGCATGCTGTCGATGATCGATGCGGCCGTCGCCGGCAGCGCTCCGTTCCTGCCGGTGCGGCTGGTGGTGTTTCCGGAGTTCGCGCACGCTGCGCCCGTGTTCCCGACCGTGACCGAGCTGCTGGCCAGGCTGGCGGTGCCGATTCCGAACGAGCACACCGACCGGCTCGCCGCGAAGGCGCGAGAGCACGACGTGTACATCCAGAGTGGATCGATGCTCGAGTCGGACCCGAAGTGGCCGCGGGCCGTGTTCAACACCACGTGCCTGATCGGCCCCGGGGGGCTGCTCTACAAGTACCGGAAGGTCAACACCTGGATCCCCTACGAAGTGCACTCGAGCCCGCACGACCTGGAGGGCTACGACGAGCCGCTGTTCCCGGTGGCCGACACGCCAATCGGGCGGATTGGCTGCGCGACCTGCTACGACTGGATGTTCCCTGAGGCCATCCGCCAGCTCGCCGCCAATGGCGCGGAAGTGCTGGTGCGGGTCTCGGCTTACATGGATCCCTGGGGCGCCACCGAGCCGATGAACTGGTGGTCGATCGTGAACCGCTGCCGGGCCATCGAGAACACCGCGTTCGTGGTCGCGTCGAACCAGGGCGCCAGCCTGCGGCATTACCCGCCGTACTCGTGGCCGGGTGGCAGCCAGGTGGTGGACTTCGACGGACGGATGCTCGCCGAAGCCTCGCCTGGTCCGGGCGAACGGATTGTCGTGGCACCCATAGACATCGGTGCGCTGCGGCACGAGCGGGAGACGCGCCGGGGACACCACATGCTCGCGCACCTGCGCACGGAAGCCTACCCGGTCTACGGAACGCACGTGTATCCGCCGGCCCTGGTTGACCGGCGGGACGAGGAGCTGTCGTACCAGCGCAACAACGATCTGATCGATGAGGCCAAGAGGTCGATCCGGGGAGCACCGGTGAGCACCGGCGCACCGGAGCTGTAGGGATCCTGCCCTGCATCAACCGCAGGGTCTGAAGTCCCGGCACTCCACCGAGGCTGTGGGGGCGGGCTTTCAAGCCCGGCCTGGCTGGGTCTGAAGACCCAGCCCTACACTGGACAACTGATGGCTGGGACTGAATACCGCGCGGGCCAGCCACGCGCGATGGAGCACCGATGACCAGATCGCGAAGGGACTTCGTCGCCACGGGCCTCGCCGGTGTGGCGGGACTGTGTGCAACGGGCGCGCTCGGCTCGCAGGCGCACGCGACACCGGCCACGCAGCGCGCCGGACCGCCCGAAGACGGCTACCGCCTCTGGCTCCGCAATGCCCCTCCTGGAGATGCCGCCGTCGCGGCGTATCGCGGCACGATTCGCCAACTCGTCGTGCAGGGCACCTCACCAACCGCGCTGATCATCCAGCGCGAGGTCGCCGCGGCGCTGGCCGCGCTGCTCGGCTCCGACTTGCCTGCTTCCCGCCAGATCGCCGGCGATGGCGCCGTGGTGATCGGGACACCGGACAACTCCGCGGCAATACGCGCGCTGTCGTGGAGGGGCGACCTGGCTGCCCTGGGGAACGAGGGGTACATCCTCCGCGCTGCCGACATCACGGGGCGCCCCGTCGTGGTCATCGCCTCCGAAGGGGAGATCGGCGCCCTGTATGGGGCGTTCCACTTCCTCCGCCTCCTGCAGACGGGACAGCCCCTCGAGAGGCTGAACGTGTCGGAACGGCCGAAAGTGCAGCTCCGGCTGCTCAATCACTGGGACAACATGGACGGCTCGATCGAGCGGGGTTACGCAGGACGCTCGCTCTGGCAGTGGTCGGACCTGCCGGGCAAGGTCGATCCGCGCTACACCGACTACGCCAGGGCGAACGCTTCCGTCGGGATCAACGGATCGGTGATCAACAGCGTCAACGCCAACGCGTTGATCTTGACGCCGGAGTATCTCGCGAAGGTCGCGGCGATAGCCGACGTCTGGCGGCCCTACGGCCTCCGGATGCACCTCGCTGCGAACGTTGCGGCGCCGCTGCGCGTCGGCGGGCTCACCACAGCGGACCCGCTCGACCGAGGCGTCGCGGACTGGTGGAAGGCCAAGGTCGAGGAGATCTACAGGCTGATTCCGGACTTCGGCGGATTCACCGTCAAGGCGAACTCCGAAGGGCAGCCGGGGCCCAAGGACTACGGGCGCTCGCATGCCGAGGGCGCCAACGTGCTGGCGGACGCGCTCGCGCCGCACGGCGGGCAGGTGATCTGGCGGGCGTTCGTCTACGACGAAGACGTGGACCCGGACCGCGCCAAGCGCGCGTACCTCGAGTTCACGAGGCTCGACGGCCTGTTCCGCCCGAACGTTCTCGTGCAGGTGAAGAACGGCGCGATTGATTTCCAGCCCCGGGAACCATTCCATCCGCTCTTCGGCGCGTTGACGAAGACACCGGTCGCGGCGGAGATCCAGGCCACCCAGGAGTACCCTGGGACAGGCCCGGCACCTGGTGTATCTCGGCCCGATGTGGGAAGAGTTCCTGAGCGCCGACACCTACGCGAAGGGTACGGGCTCCACGGTGGCCAGGGCCATCCAGGGGGCCGTGCAGCCGTATCGCGTGACGGCAATGGTGTCGGTGGTCAACCCCGGACTCGACCGCAACTGGTGCGGCCATCACTTCTCGCAGTCGAACTGGTACGCCTCAGGACGCCTGGCGTGGAACCCGGAGCTCACGGCCCTCCGGGTCGCGGAGGAGTGGACGCGCATGACCTTCTCGAACGACCGCCGCGTCGTGGAGGCGATCACCGGCCTGATGATGTCGTCCCATGAAGCATTCGTGAGCTACACGATGCCGCTGGGCCTGCATCATCTCATCGGCGGCGACCACTACGCACCCATGCCGGAGAACAGCAAGGCGCCGCGCGCAGACTGGACGGCCACCTACTACCACCAGGCATCCGCCGGAGGCGTCGGGTTCGACCGGACGATGAGGGGAAACCAGGCCGTCGGCCAGTATTTCCCGCCTGTCCGCGACCGGTTCGACAACATCGCGACCTGTCCCGAGGCGTTGCTGCTCTGGTTCCATCGCTGCCGGTGGGATTACCGGATGAAGTCCGGCGAGACGCTCTGGGACGCGCTGTGCCGAAAGTATTCGGACGGCGCCAGGCAGGCGGCGATCATGCAGGCCACCTGGCACTCGCTCTCCGGCCTGATCGACCCGCAACGTCACAAGGAGGTCGCGGAGCGCCTGGCCATTCAAGTGGCGGATGCCGCAAAGTGGCGGGACGGCATCCTCGCGTACTTTCAGCGATTCAGCCAGCTCCCGATCCCGCCGGCGCAGAAACCGGGATGAGACGGGCGGACGCCCACACTGTTTGACGCGGCGGCTCAGTGGGCGCCCTGCGTGTTCACATAGAGGGAGTAGAGGGAGGTGCTCGCGGCCATGAAGAGGCGGTTGCGGTGGCGGCCGCCGAAACAGACGTTGGCGACACGCTCCGGCGTGTGAACCCGGCCGATCAGTTTCCCGGCGGGAGTGAAGATGGCGACCCCGTCGAGCTCCTCCGTGCCCATGCCCCAGCCCACCCAGAGGTTGCCGTCCACGTCCACCCGCATACCGTCGGGCGTTCCGCTCGCCTCGGCCGTGATCAACGCCCGTGCGTTCGCGATCCGCGTCCCGTCGTCCGTGACGTCGTAGGCGCGTATCACCCTGGGCGAAACGCCCGCCTCGATCACGTAGAGCTTCGTCTCGTCCGGGGAGAAGCACAGGCCGTTGGGACGCTTGATGTCGGCGGCGATCATGGTGAGTCGGCCGGTGCCCCCATCGATGCGGTACACCTGCGTCGGCAGCTCGGACTTCGCGGCGCGCCCCTCGTAGTAGCCCAGGATGCCGAACGGCGGGTCCGTGAACCAGATCGATCCGTCGGCCTTGCAGACGACGTCGTTGGGGGAGTTGAGCGGCTTGCCGTCGAAGCTGTCGGCCAGCACGGTGACGGAGCCGTCGTACTCGGTGCGGGTGACGCGCCGTGTCTCATGTTCGCAGGTCACCAGGCGTCCCTGTCGATCCCGCGTGTTGCCATTGGCGTTGTGCGCGGGTGAACGGAACACGCTGACCGCCCCGGTGGCTTCTTCCCACTTCATGAGGCGGTCGTTCGGGATGTCGCTGAACAGCAGATAGCGGCCGTCGCCGAACCAGACCGGGCCCTCGCACCAGCGCATGCCGGTGGCGAGGCGCTCGACCTTGGCGCTGTTGATCCGGTACGGCGCAAACAGCGGATCGATGATCTCGATCCGCGGATCGGGGTAGCGCTGGCTCTCCTGCCACTGCCCGAGCGCCTGCGGCGCTGCCGCAGCGGCGCCGACGCTTCCACACGCCGCCAGAAACGCCCGGCGCCCCTGAACCCCATGAACCTTCATGACCCCATGAACCTCATGAACCGCTTACTGCTCCCCCTCCGCCCACGTCCGCCTGACCACGGCGACCAGCACGCCGCCCGCGATGACGAAGACCACCGTCAGGAAGAGTGCCTGCGGAATACGGCCGTAGAGGAAGTTGCCCTCCGCGAAGAGCGCGGCCCAGATGGCCGTGCACCCGGCGACCCATCCCAGGAGCGCAAGCGGAATGTTGTCTGCCGGGCCCGGCTCGAGACTTGGACCGGCCGCCTCGCGGATGGGCGTCCATCCCGGGCCGGCAGGCCGGACCTTGCGGTAGAAGTTGATGAGGACGTCCCGATCTGTCTGGGGTCCGAGATAGGCAGTGGCCACCCAGCACACCGTGGTGGTCGCCACGGTGAACAACAGCGCCGCGTGCGTGCTGAAGACGGTGCCCTGGGCCTTGAGCACGAGGAGCGCAATCGACACGGCGAATGAGCTGGCCATCGCCACGATCTCGCACCAGGCCGTGACCCGCCACCAGAACCAACGCACCAGGTAGAGGAGACCGGTTCCCGCCCCGACCTGCAGGATCACGTCGAAGATGTCCTTTGCCGTGTCGAGGAGGTAGACCGCGGCCGCGGCGCCCACGAAAAGGCCCGCTGTCACGATCCGTCCCGCGCGGACATAGTGGCGCTCGTCCGCGTCGCGCTTGACGAAGCGCCTGTAGAAATCGTGCACGAGATAGGACGCCCCCCAGTTGAGGTGCGTCAGGATCGTGGAGGAGCTCGCGGCGATCAGCCCGCCGACCATCAGGCCGAGAAAGCCGGCCGGCATGAACGTCAGCATCGCCGGGTAGGCGATGTCGTGGCCGAGCAGCGCCGGGTCGAGGTTCGGGAACGCCCGCTGGATGTCCGAGAGCTCCGGGTAGACGATCAGGGAGCACAGTGCCACCAGAATCCATGGCCACGGGCGGAACACGTAGTGCGCGATGTTGAAGAAGAGCACGGCGCTGAGCGCGTCCTTCTCCGATCGTGAGGCCAGCATCCGCTGGGCGATGTAGCTTCCGCCGCCGGGCTCCGACCCCGGGTACCACACCGCCCACCACTGCACGGCGATCGGCATGATGAACACGGCGACCGCCAGGTCCCAGTTGCTGGTGAAGTCGGGCAGCAGGCCGAGGTAGTCGACCCCGCCCGGACCCTCCATCGCCGAGACCCTGGAAATCAGCGAGTGCAACCCCCCGACCTGCGGCGACGTCACCGCGAAATAGGCGGCCGCGATCACCGCCGCCATCTTCATGAAGAACTGGATCATGTCGATGACGAGCACACCCCACAGCCCGGCGAATGCCGCGAACGTCACGTTGAGCGTGCCGACCAGCAGCAGCGTCTGCCAGCGATCGAGGCCGAACAGGATCCCGGCAATCTTGCAGGTCGCCAGGTTCACCGCGGCCATGATCAGGCAGTTGAAGAACAGGCCCAGGTAGAGGGCGCGGAAGCCGCGCAGCGCCGACGCCGCGTTTCCCGAATAGCGCAGCTCGTAGAACTCGAGATCGGTCAGGACCCCGGATCGCCGCCAGAGACGGGCGTAGAAGAAGACCGTCGCAACGCCGGTCAGCACGAAGGCCCACCACACCCAGTTCCCGGCCACGCCGTTCCGCCGTACGATGTCGGTCACCAGGTTGGGGGTGTCGGCGCTGAACGTCGTCGCGACCATCGACAGTCCCGCCAGCCACCACGGCACCGCCCGGCCGGACCCGAAGAACTCGGACGTGCTGCGGCCGGCACGCCGGCCGAAGAACAGCGCCGGCCCGAAGCAGATCAGCAGCGACGCGACGACGATTGACCAGTCGAGGACTGTGAGTCTCATGGATGAGGCGGGAGTCTATGCGATCCACGCGGAATCCTGAAGGGGGGCGCCCCGTGGGCGGCGATCACGCGGCATCGGTCAACGTATACACCTTGGCCTCCCACGCGAAGATCGGCTCCCGCGCGACCCACTCGCCCGGCACGTCGCGGCTCTGCGTGACCTCGCGCCATCGCTTCCCCGCCGGCGTCGCCGGCCAGTTGGCCACGCGGTACTCGGCGCCGGGGCTG
Organism: uncultured Acidobacteriota bacterium; assembly: GCA_963787175.1. Taxonomy (GTDB): domain Bacteria; phylum Acidobacteriota; class Vicinamibacteria; order Vicinamibacterales; family 2-12-FULL-66-21; genus CAVSUB01. The sequence goes on along the minus strand of CAWBCA010000019.1, from coordinate 115,655 downwards.
GTCGCGTCGGCCGTGACGAAATCGGAAAAGTTGGCCACGACGACGACCTGGCTCGCGCTGCCCGGTGTACCGCGGCGCCAGACCATCACGCGCTTGCCGTTGAAGTCCGCGTGGAGGAAGTCGGTGTCGTTGACGCTGAGGGCGGGCTCGCTGGTCCGGAGCTTGACGAGCCTGGAGACGTAGTCGAACACGCGGCGCCTGAACGGTTCGTCGACACGTTCGAAGTTCACGGCGTCGCGCTGCTTGGGGGGATGGCCCACGCTGAGATCGTGCTGGTCGGCGAACTCGTCGCCGGCAAGGATCATCGGGATGCCCACCGCGGTCAGGAGGCAGACGAACGCCAGCTTGATCCGCTCCTCGGTCGCGAAGACGCCGTTGTTCCGCAGGAAATTGAACAGCCGCTCGTTCCGGTAGCCCTCGACGTCGTGGCTCCCGACGTAGTTGACCGCCTGGGCCCCGTCCGTGAAGCCGACAAGGCGGCAGTCGATCATCCGTCGCACCGACCACTCGAAGCTGGGCTCCTCGTCGTCGTTCCGGCCCAGCACCGCGTTCCGGACCATTCGCTTGAAGTCTTCGTTCCACAGGCCGTCGAGCCGCCGCTGGCTGAGCAGCGCGAGTGGCACCGACAACTCCTCGCCCACCACGGTGAATGTCCCGGGCGTTCCGCCGCTCGCCAGCCACGTGCTCCGGGCGAGGTCCTTGAACTCCTCGACGAAATCCCAGTTCGCCACGTTGTTCACGCTGTCCATGCGGATGCCGTCGACGGCGAAGTCGGCCATCCAGCGGAGCAGACAGGCTTTCATGAACTGTCGCGCGGGGACCAGGCTTGCGCGGGCGCCGCTCAGGGGATCGTACCCCGCCACGACACGTCCATAGCGCCACAACGACCCGCCGAAGCCGTTGCGTGTGCCCTGCCCTCCCGACTGCTCGGCGTCCGGATCGCCCGGGGACCGCGACGGGTCGATGTGAAAGTCGGCAAAGTTGATGTGCTCGAGCGCGTCCTCGGTGCCGAACGCCATCACGACGTCGATGAAGAAGCGGATGCCGTGCTGGTGGCAGGCGGTGATCAGCGCGATCAGGTCGGTGTTGGGCGTCGGGCCGGGCTGTCCGGCAGGAAAGCCGAGGTCGTGATCCGGCGCGAAGTAGTTGCTCGTCGCGTAGCCCCACTCGCGCTGCACGAAGCTGTCGGCAGGCGGCAGCAGCTCGAGCGCGTTGATGCCGAGCTCGCGCAGGTGGCTGCGGCCGACGTTGAGCGCCGCCATGCCGCGGAAATTGTGACCACCCTCCCGTGAGACGAGGAGTGCCAGGACGTCCCTGTAGGAGCCGACCCCGATCTCCGGATCGCCGCCCGCGTCCATCCGCGTCCACGAGGTGGGCAGCTCGTAGATGACGATCCGGTTGTTGGGCGGCGCCCGATGCGGCGCGAGCGGCGGGGCCGCCTCGAACGTCTGGCCCTCCGGGTCGCAGGGTACGAGCCGGCCGTTCAGGAACTTGATGACGGCCGCCGGTGACTGCTGCCCGCCGCCGCCGAGCGGCGGCAGTCGGCCGGCCGTGAGGCGCCAGTCCACCGTGAAGGCGGCGGGATCCGTGCACAGCATCCGCTGTCCCGTGCCGCCGGGGCTGCTGTCGGTGACCTCGAACCAGTAGTGATACACCTCTCCGTCGACGAGGCCGCAGGCGGACGCCGCGACGATCCAGAGATCGGGATGGCCGGGCGCGGGCGCGAGCGCGATCTCGCGGATGTCTATGAGCGATGGCGGTTCGCCGGACTTGAAACGCCCGATCCTGAGCGCAGGCGGGACGGTGGTGTCGTGCGGACGCCACAACGCAAATGCCGTGTGGCGAGTCTGCAGCAGGTGAGCATCCATCGCGTTGCACTCCGTCGTCAGGACACCGCTGCCGTGCCCGGTGCGGGCGGTTGTGCACGCAGCGACCGGATCGTATCTTCGAGCGTCTGCCTCAGCGGCCGCGGCTCCCACCCCAGCTCCGTGCGAGCTCGCGTCGTGTCGTACCACGCAAAGCGATTGACGATCTGCAGAACGCTCGGCGTGACGGGGGCCGGCTTGCCCTTCAGCCTGCTGAACAGCCCGAGCGCCCGCACGGCCGCGCTGAGGAGCATCATCGGCGGGACGATCCGCGGAGCGCGAACGCCGGCCACGCCGGCCGCCTCCTGGAGCAGTTGACTGGTCGTCACGTTGTGACCGCTGATCAGGTAGCGCTGGCCCGACGTCCCGCGCTCCGCCGCAAGGATCGCCGCGTTGGCAAAATCACGAACGTCGAGAACCCCGAAGCCCACCGGCAGCGTGAAAAAAAGCTTCTTGTTGATCAGTGCCTTGATGAGCGCGTTCGCCGGCGCCCCGACCGGGTCGTCCGGCCCCAGCGTGAAGGCCGGGCAGACCACCATCACGGCAAACCCGGGCTTGGCACGGCCGAGCGCCGACTGCTCCGCCTTCCGTCGATTGAGCGCATACGGAAAGTCGAAGCCGTGGTCCGACCAGCTCGCGTTCTCGTCGAGCGCTGCCGGTTCCCGGTTCACTCCGACCGCGAGCGCACTGCCCGCGACCACCGCGCGGGAGACCCCCTGGGCCGCTGCGAGATCGAGCAGCCGCTCGGTACCCTTGACGTTGATGCGATCCATCTCGTCGAGCGTTTCCTGACCCCCGCCGACGCTCACCTTGAACGCCAGGTGCAGGATCGTATCGACGCCGGCACACGCCCTGGAGATGGCCTCGTCGCTCTCGAGGTCCCCCTGAACGCGCTCCACGTTCAGCCGGTCGAGAGGTTCCGGCCGGCTGCCCCGCAGCTCCAGCACACGAGGGCGCGTGCCGAGCTCGTTGAGCCGCTTCGCGACGTGATAGCCGAGGAAGCTCGAGGCGCCGGTCACCAGCATTGTGCTCACGAGGCTGCATCCTCTCCAAAACCGACACGCAGGCTGACGGCGTACAATCCCTGTTCGTCCATCTCGAGCTCGCCTCGTCTCTCCAGCCGGCCCAGCCGCAGCAGCGCCCGCAGCGACTCGCGCATCGTGAGCTCCGAGGCATACCGTCCCAGGCACTTGTGCCGCCCGAACCCGTGCTGCAGGTAGACCATGCTCTGCGGCGCCTCCCGGGCGCGTTCCCGATCGTGGAGGTACTCGACGGCCCGCTCGTCGCGCTCGACATCGAACGCAAGCGGGTGGGTGACGAACGCCGGGTCGCGCATGGCTGCGGCAAACGCCACGAACACCGGAGTGCCTTTCCGAATCGGCACGCCTCCGAGCTCGGTGTTGTCCTCCACACAGGCACGGAGCAGGACCTCGCCCTGCGGCCTGAGCCGAAGCGCTTCCAGCGCGTACCTGTTCAGCACCTCGAGGCTCCGCGCGTAGTCCGGATCGGCCTCCCCGATGCGCGCCATCCGGACCGCGCGGTCGTAGGTCGAGCCGTTCAGCACCTCATACTCCCCGTCCTTCAAGCGGAGGATGGAATCCACCAGCCGGGCCGTCCCCTCCTGGGGGTTCACGACGGCGCCGACAGCTGTGCCGAACACGTTCGAGCGAATCATCGAGTCCGACACCCGCTTCGACACTTCGCCGGCCGGCAGCGGCGCACCGAGCATCGCTGCGCACTCCTGCTCGAGTGCTGTACCGCCCGGTCCCTGCGCGCGCAGCTGCAATCGCACCAGCCGCGTGAGCATCGTGTCTGGAACCGCCTCGCCGCGCTCCAAGCGACCCTTATGGGCCGAGATCAACTCGTGGATGTAGGCCGCGAGGTACTCGGTCGCAATCAGGCCGCGCTCCCGAAAGTCCTGGAACCCCGGCTTGGTCGGGTCGAAGTTGTTGAAAGTGTTGCGGAACGCATCCTTGATCCACGTGAACAGCTCGGCCCCAGTCGGCACGATGCCGTTCTGGATCTTCGTGAACGAGAACACCTGCGTGAGGCTGTCCGGGATCGGAAACGGGTCACCGCCGCGCAGCCCGGGCAGCTCCGACGGCTCACCCGCCTCGTGAGACGGCACTCCCAGGTAGTCGGCGACGATGCGGAGCGGGACGAACTTCGCCAGCGTCGCGACCACGTCGATCTCGCCCGCACCCGCCGCCCTGGCCTGGGCGGTCCAGCGTTCCGCCTCGGCCCTGATCAGCGCTGCCAGCAGCGGCGCATCGTCGCGCGACACCACGCGGCGCAGGATGACGTCGTCCAGCCGGTACAGCTCGTCGCGATCCGTGCCGAGCATGAAGTGGGAGAACGCGTGAGGGTTCCTGGCCTTGTCGTCGGTCGCGCGGGCCATTTCCGCGGCGTACGGATCAACCGTGAACAGGTCCGTGCGCTCGAAACACCGCATGACGTGGGCGTGCCGCATGACGACGACCGGCCCGATGGCGGGCTTGAAGATCGGCATGGTGTCCGCCGGCTGATCGAGCAGCTCCTGGAGCATGTCGTACGGCCGGGTCGAGAGCCAGCGCGCGATGAGCTGGCCCACCGCCCCGCCGCGCACCTTCGCGGCTGCCGGGAACGCCGGATCGCCGGGGGGCGGCACCGGAGTCTGCTGCTCGATCGCGGCGACTTCGGCAAGAAAGCCCGGGCTCGTGACGGGAGGAGGCTGGTCATGAGGTCTGTTCCGCGATGAACCGCAACGCGCCGAGGCTCGGGATGAAGTAATAGCCGCCCCCTTTGAGCGTGACGAACGCGGGGAGATCGAAGATGTTCCTGGGCTGCCGTTGGCGAGCGGGATCCGGAAACGGGAGCCGGCGCGCGGCTCGCCGCCGAGATGGGATCGACATCTCCCTTCGACAGCCCGGCGAACTCGCCGTTGTTGATCCACTCGCTCTGCAGGAACTCGAACTGGTAGCGGATGCTGGCGTTGATGGCCATGAACGCCACGCCGCGCTTCTGCCCGTCGCCCGGAGCGCCATCGGCGCCAACGGCGGGCCATAGGGCAGGCCGCGCCGGACGATCCGGTGGGTCCGGGCCAGCGTGTCGGGGATGCGGCGTCGCGCGGGTTCATGCGCCGGATGTGCGAGCCGCGCGGACAGGCGGTCCCGGCTGGATCGCTCGCGTAGCCGAAGGCGTTGTTCTCCGCCCAGTCCGGTGGCCAGGACCTCGTCGTCTTTGTCCGGCCGGAGCGCGAGTGGACAGCCGCTTCGCCAGCGTCCGACCAGCTTTGCCGCGAGCAGCTCCTGCGCATCGCTCTTTCTGGTAGACACGCTGCGCCTGCTCCTTCAGGAAAGCCCGGAACGCGCCACGTGCTGCTCCAGCTTCCGGTAGATCGATGAAGCTGCCGTTGCGGCCCGAGCACCTCGGGCTGCGGCGTCGGGATGCGCGAAGCCCGTCTCTCCCTCGCAGCCGAGCACGAACTCTCCCGCAGCCAGCGGCACCCACTGGCCGTCCACGAGGGTGCCCTCGCCCGGATACTCCGCGGCGCCGCTGTCCTTGATCGATGGCTGACCGATGCCGTCCGCGTAACCGAAATGCTCGCGATGCGTTGCGAGCCTCTCCGCGTCGAGCTGACGTGCGTCACTTCGACGGCCGTTCCCCGCCGACGGCGAGCTCGCTGCGCAAGCTGCTCGAGCATCCGGTCGCGTTCCTCCCTGGTGCGGCCGTAGAGCGCGAAGAACACGTGATTGCGCTCGGGGTCGTGGCCGAACTCCCATGTCGCCGGCGCGTTCCGGCCGGTGTCGCCCAGCCGCGCCGCCCGCGCCGCTCATCCCCTGGCGGAACTCCTCGGGAAAGCTGTCGAGCGACGCCTGCGTCGAGGCCGAGCGCGGCAAGCCCCGACCACGAGAAGAACACGTTCAGCGCCGCTCCAGGCTTGCAGTTGGGGATCCCAGGTCTGCGCGGTCGTGACGAGCTGCTGATCGAGCACGCTCCTCAGCAGCCGCCGGGCGCCAGCCGCGATCCACGATGCGGATGACCTCGTAGCGGGCAAACGGGAACCCGTAGGCCCGCAGGATGTTGCCCTGGATGTCGTGCAGCTGATCCGCGATGGATCCCATGGCCGGTACCAGCGTCAAGGCAGCTTGCGCACGAAGTCGTCGGTCAGCGCCTTGACCTCGAGCGCCTGCAGCACGGCCTTGACGGAGTGCTCCGGGTAAGCGGCGTAGAACAGGTCCGTCGGCACCTGGAACTTGCGGACGTAGGCCCGGAACGCCTCGAAGTCGGCGCAGCCACCCTCCGGATACCCGTCGCAGTGCCCGAAGATCCGGTCCATGCCCTCGGGTGTGATCTGGGAGAAATCCCGCAGGTAGTCCACCCAGTCGCCGTCGAAGTTGCTCGTGAACAGCAGCCGCCTGTCGTTGTCGAAGATCACCCAGCGCGCGAAATGGATGGTGTTGATCTTCTTGATCGGGCTGTCGGGGCTGATCTGCAGTGCGTTCAGACCTTCCGCAGCGACGCCGGCGGCAGTCGGGCTTCAACGGCGCGATGACGGTCAGTCTCGGTCACCTGGCCTACGGTCTTGCTGATCGTGTCCGCTGTCGGCATCGTCTCTCCCTTGGGTGTGGAGGAAGGACCTGATGGACCGCCAAGTTGGGAACCGAGCGCATCTTAAGGCGGCCGCCCGCCTGCCGTAAAGCACGCGTGGCACTTCGCTGCTCGATGTAACGCCGGTTCCCGCCGGTTCGAACATCGGGCATGGAATTCCACCCGCGGCGTCGGATCCGTCCCCGGCAACGGGCCGGCCACGCCCCGGCTGCAGGCGAGTAACGGATGGGCGCGTCAGGTTGCGAGATGATCCCAGACCGGTGCCGTGCACGCAAGGGCGTGGAGGGCCGTGACTTACTGGTGTCGGGGAACGGACGGGAAGGCGCACGCGCCAGGGTCCGGATGCCGGACACCTGACGCGTGCCTGGTGGTGTTACCTGATGATGCTGGAGCCGCCGAAGGTGTTTACTCGCGCTCGAGCTCGGCCGCGTGCGCCTCGTCGCGCGCACGGGTGCCGATCACGATGCCACCCTGCCGGACACCCTCGTCGGTACTCGCGCGCGCGATCCTCGGGGATCCCGGCGCCGACCAGCGCGCCGATCAACCTACCGGTCGCGCCACCCGCTCCGGCGCCCGCCAGGGCGGCCGCGATGGGCCCGGCCACGACGAGGCCGAGGCCGGGGATGACCAGGTTGGAGCCGACTGCGAAGAGCGCCCCGAGGGCCGCGCCGACCCCGCCGCCGATGGCGCCGCCGGCCGCGAACCCCTCAGCAGCCTTGGTGCCCGATGAGAGCTCGGCACCCGGCTTGGTGCCGCTGAAGTGCCGCTCCCGGGTCTCGTCCGACATCAACACGTCCACGTCGTCGGCCTTGTAGCCGTGCTTGCTGGTGAGCGTGTCGTAGGCCCGGCTTGCTTCGTCCGGCGTCTTGTACAGACCGGTGATGTACCCCGAGTTCCGGCCGGTCGTCGATGACCCTGTCACGTCGTTTGCGGCCTGGCGCTGGCGGCCCTCGGCGTTCTCGAGCTCTCCTTCGCGCTCAAGAGACCTGTTGCCGGTGACCGAGCCGAACGCGTCCTTGGCCGCCCCCTTGACCCGCTCGCCCGTGGCGCTGATCTCCTCACCGAGCGTGTTCCGGTCCGAGCCGTGGCTCCCGAAGTTCCGATCTGTGGTGGACGGCGACATAACATCGTTCGTCGCTTGACGCTGACGGCCCTCAGCGTTCTCCCGCTCGCCTTCACGCTCGAGCGATTCATTGCCAGTGACCGCGCCAAAAGCGTCTTTCGTCGCGCCCTTGACCCGTTCGCCTGTCGCTTTGAGCTCTTCTCCGAGCGTATTTCTTCGTTCGTCCATCGACACTCCTGCTGGCTCCGCTGAGCCTTGGTTCGTTTACGTCCTCTCGAGGCCGTTCTCACGGCCGCGGGACGAACACTGCAACCGGCGTTCCGGGCGGCCCGTCAGTTGAAGTTGTAGCGGAAGCTGAGCATCAGCTGGTAAACGTCCGCAGCGAAAGTGGTCGTCTGCAGCGACGTGGTTGGCAGTGCGTTGTTCACGACCGCCAGGCGGTAACTGGCCCTCCCCTGGGCGTCGGCCGGCGCGTTGGTCAGGATCTGGTTCTGTATGAGACGCTGCCCCACACCCCAGTTGCTGTTCAGCAGGTTGCCGAAGTTGGTGATGTCGAGGCGGATCTGCCCGGAGTGCCGCTTTCCGGAGATCGTGTGGAACAGATCCTGGCTGAGGCTCAGGTCCATGCGCTTCACCATCGGCAGGAACACGGCGTTCCGCTCGGCATACTCGCCGCGGTGCTTGCTCAGATACTGATCCTGCGAGATGTAGGCATCCCAGGCCGCGGACTGCTCTGCAGCAGTGAACACGCGCCCACCCGTCCCGGTGAACTGCTGGAAGTTCATCTCGGTCTGATCGCGTGGGATGTAGATCAGGTCGTTGCTGGTTGCCGTGTCGCCGTTCATGTCGCCGGAGAACACGTAGCTGGTGTTGCTGATGGTGCGTGCTTCCCAGAACGCCGACACCGTCGTGGCGCCGAAGCCGAAGTACTCCTTCGAGTAGGAGGTCGCGACGAATACGCGGTGGCCCGGTGAATTGCTGGAGTAGCCAAGGCCGGGGTTGTTGGGATCGCCGCTGATCGCGTTGGTGGTCCACGAGCCGGACGCCACGGAGCCCGGGTCGATCGTGTTCCTGGCCACGCCGTAGCTGTACGCCCCCCGGATGCTGAGGCCCGCCTGCAACGTCTTCATGAGGCTGCCCGACGCATTCCACGATCGGCCGATATTCTGGTTCTTCAGCACGATTGCGTTGGTGATCTGATTGCCCGGCGCGTTGTTGATGCGTGTCACGCACGGGCCGGATGTCGCGGTTGCGCAGGACGTCCCGGTCCAGCGCATCCGGTCGTCGGCGCCGGCGAAGGCCGACTGCGCGGCGGGCAGGTTGGCGTTGATGTAGTAGACGCCATTCACGTCGCGGTTGTAGATGTATTCGGCGGTCCCGATGATCCCCCACGGCAGCTTGCGGTCCACCGCGATGTTGCTGCGCCATGTCTGGGGAAACTTGAAGTCGGCGTCGGTGACCGCCAGGTCCACGCTGCTTGCCGGGGCGCCCGTGACCGTCGCAGGCTTGTAGAAGTCCGGGTTGGGGTTGAACGGACGGGTGGTGACGTTCTCATCCTGGATGAACCCCGTCAGCACACCCGTGTTGCCAATCTGGTTCGAGATCCAGACGTACGCCGGCTTTCCTGTGAATACCCCCGTGCCGCCCCGGACCTGCGTGCGCTGGTCGCTGGCAACGTCCCAGTTGAAGCCGACACGGGGCGACCACAACGGCTTGGGATCGGGAAGCTTCCCGGACTCGTATTGAACCGCCGCGCCGGTCTCGTCCCGGAACGTCAGCGCATCGACGTTGGCGTTGGGGTAGGCGGTGTCCCCGAAGAACGGCACGTCCATCCGGATCCCGGCCGTCAACGTCACGTTCGACTTGGGGCGCCACACATCCTGCGCGTAACCACCGGTGTACCACACCTCCAGCGGCTGGATCGGCTTGTCCTGGCCGGGAATGTTGCTGTATCGCACCTGGAAGCGGCGAAGCGTCACCGGCGACGTCGTCCGGCCCGGGTTCGCGAGGTAGCCGTTGACGTCCGTGAAGAAGTCGTCCAGCGAGTTGTAGACGTACACGCTCTGCTTGCCCGAGAAAAAGACGTTCTCCGCGTTGTACTTCTCTAGGCTCCCGCCGAACGTCAGCGTGTGGCGGTTGCTCAGCTTGGTGAAGCTGTCCTGCAGCTGGAACGTCTTGTATCGCAGCTCGTTGTTCGGCGTGAACGGCTCGGTGCCGATCGAGGTATACGCGAGGCTCGCGCCGTCGAGGATGTCGACGAACGGGAACAGCGTGCCGGAGTCGGCCCGGCTCTCGTCGTTGGTCGTATATCCGATCAGGAGTGAGTTCGACATGCTGCTGCCGATTGTCGAGTTCCACTCGCCGATGCCCGATCGGTAGTCTTCCAGAATGGAGTAGTTGGAAGACTGGAAACCGAGAAAATTCGTGTTTCGGTTGGAATCGCGGCCAAACCCGAGCGACGCCGACGTGTTGAGGATCTGATCGGAGCTCGAGTCGAGTCGGCTGTAACGGAAGCTGATCTTGTTGCTGTTGTTCAGGTTGTAGTCGCCCTTCACGAGGAACGGCTTGGCGGGGGTCAGCTTGTCGACGTTCTCGTATGGTCCCGTGTCGTAGCCGAACCCCGAGGAGAGCAGGGCGCTGATGCGGTTCAGGTCGGACGCCAGCACCCGCGTGATGCTGCCCCCGGCGGTCTCGCCGCCCGTGTTCGCCCTGAAGGTCGACAGCGGCCGCGTGTCTTCCTGCTTCTCGAAGCTGCCGAAGGCAAACAGCTCGGTTCCTGATGATCGGGCCGCCCATCCAGCCGCCGGTGTTCTTGGTGTTGAACACCCCCGGGTTGAATTCGAGCCCCTTCGCCTCGGTGCCCACGAACGACTCGTTGCGGACGCGATGGTAGATCGAGCCGGTCAGGCGGTTGGTGCCGCTGCGGGTGACGGTGTTCACGCCGGCGCCGACGAAGTTGCCCTGGCGCACGTCGAACGGCGCGACGCTCACCTGGACCTGCTCGACGGCCTCCAGCGAGATCGGTGCAACACCCGTCCTGTCGCCCGGCTGCCCGCCCAGCCCGAACGAGTTGTTGAAATAGGAGCCGTCCACCGTGATGTTGTTCATCCGGTTGTCCTGCCCCGCAAACGTGCCCGAACTGCCATACTGCGGGGTCAACCGGGTGATGTCGTTGATCCGCCCCGACACGGTCGGCAGGACCGCCATCTCGCTGCGGTTCACGGCCGTGGCGGCGCCCGTGCGCGTCGAGCTGAACACGGCGCTGGTCTCGCCGACGACCGTCACCGTTTCGGCGACGGTCGCCACGGCCAGCTTGAACGGCATGTCCTGGACAACGCCGAGCGTCAGCGAGATGCCGTTCTGCGCGGCTGACTGGAATCCCGGAAGCGAGGTGGTGATGGTGTAGGGTCCGCCGATCCTCATGCCCTCGATCGAGTATCGTCCGTCTGCCTGCGTGGTCGCTTCGTAGGTCGTGCCGGACGGCTGGTGCACGGCGGTCACCGTGGCGCCCGGAATCACGCCGCCCTGGTCGTCGGTGACTATGCCGGTGATGGCGCTGGTGGTCACGCCCTGGGCGCTGGCGCGTACGGGAGAACACAGACAGGCGAGGATGACGAGGACGAATAGCCAGGGGCTGTTACACCTCATGAACTGCTCCAGTGTGAGGTTGCCAACAAGGAATGAACGTCCGGATCGGCCGCAGGCTCCGGAGGCTTCAGTATAGCGTCAGCCTGTAACGAAACGGCGACACTTCTTGAAGCGGCCACCGGCGCTACTGCGGCACGTATTTGTGTCGAACAGGCGCTTTTCTGACAGTTCTGTGACCCGCGATCTGTTGAAGGCCGGGCCGCGCGGGGAGTTCGGCGGCCGGGTGCGGCCAGGCCTTCGAGGATGATGCATGTCGAACGGCAGGAAGGTGCTCGGGCTCGCGGTTGCGGCGGTCCTGGTCTCGACTGCGTTCGGCAGCGGCTGGCGGGCGGGCAGGCTTCGGGCCGGTAGCTGACCCCGGGGCAGCCCGCACTCCGCGGGCTGACCGCGATGGACTACCGCAGGGTGAAGGTCATTTCCACGTCGGTTTCGACAGGGACAGGCTTGCCGTTCCGGGTGGCCGGCTTGAAGCGCCACTGCTTCATCGCCTTCACCGCCGATGCGTCGAGCTTTGGCGAAAGCGGCTGCTTCACGCGGACGTCGCCGACCGATCCATCGGCATTTACCATAACCGCGAGCATCACGCTCCCCTGCCGCTTCTCGCGCTTCGCGTCCGCGGGGTAGTCGGGCTTCACCTCCTTGACGATCACCGGCATGGTGGTGTCCGCCGCCTGGCGGGCCGCCGCCGCAGCCGGAATGCCGAGAGATGCGGCCAGCACGGCCGCCATCGCGCGTTTCCTCATCTTCGGCCCTCCGTGCGATTAGACGAACGGCTGTCACAGGCGGCCTGCGTACCTGACGGAGGCTTGCGCCGCCGCCCGATTCCTGCCGGCAGGCGCGACAGTCAGACCCCGCCGCAATCTATCGTCGATCGCGACCGCGAACCGATCAGGGCGCGGCCGTCTTTGGAACGATGTCGAGCTGAAGCACCGGATCGGCGGCCGGGATGTACTCCGCTTCGAGACCGAGCTCCTGCCGGACGATGTTGCAGCCTTGCGCGATGGCGCTCGCCTTGTGGAACGCGATCTCGCGATTGCACCCCTGACGCCCGAAGCCGCAGTCGCTCGACACGATGAGCTGCTCGGGGGCGATGTGTTCCAGCGCCCGCCGGATCGAATGCGCCACCTCCTCCGGACGATCCGCCTGCAGCGTGCGATGGCTGACGGCGCCGATGCAGATTTTCTTCGGCAGCCTGCCCTTGAGTGCCCCGAACAGCTCGACATCCTTGAAGTCGCGGTCCTTGGTCTCGATCGTCCAGACGTCCCCCCGGAGCTCGTTCAGATAGAGGTCGAAGGACGCCTTGTAGCTCGTATCCTCCATGACGCGCTGCATGTTCGGGTTGCCCCAGCAGGTGTGAATCCAGATCTCGACGTCGTCGAGTCCCTGCACTTCCCGGTTGTAGCACTCGATCATGAACTTCACCTTCTCGTGCCCGGCGCCGAAGGTGTTGGCCATGAAATGGATGGTGGGCTCCTCGATCTGGATGCAGCGGCAGCCGGCGGCCCTCAGGGCGAGCAGTTCCGTGTTCATGGCGACCGCCATGTCCCACACGACTTCCCGCTCGTCCTTGTAGGTCGGGGTGTGGATGTCGAGGAACAGCCCCATCACCTGCGAGCAGCAGGTCCCGAACCTGACGGGCTTCCGCGACTTGCTCTGGGCGATCCGCCAGATCTTGGCGTAGTCGAGCGGACGATGCTCGATCTTGCCGGTCACGCGTGGCCAGCGCCACGCCGTGTAGATCTCGTTGAGCAGCGTGCCGGGCGGGTAGCGGAGCCAGGGGCTCCGCGTCTGCTCCGACTGCAGGTAATCGCCGTCCAGCCCGGTCCAGCGCTGGAGCGGATAGTGGTGCCAGCTCCGGCCGGCGAAGTCCTCGTCGCAGTGGAAGTCCCCGTGCGTCAGGATGTCGAGCCCGGCGCGCTCCTCATCGCTGATGACGACGGCCATCGCGTCCTGGAACTTCTCGCGGAAGCGGATGTCCAGCATGCAGGTGTCGAGCGGCTTCGCCCACATGCTGACGTCGAACCAGCGCGGGCGCGGCCACGAACCGGTAACGGTGCTCGGCAGAATCCGGTTATCGGTGACGGTGAAGGCCATGGTTCGGGGAGCTTACCATCTCCCGCCCCGCGCGCTCACCGCCGGATCTTGTTGTCGTCGAGCCGGCCAATCGACTCGTTGACGCGGGCAATGTAGTCGCGAACGCGCTCCGCGCTGATATCCCACCATTCGTCCGCAGACGCACTCCCGAGCTTGTCGAGGTCTTCCTGCAGCTTGCTGATGCGCGCGCGCGTGTCGTGCAGCTCTGTTTCCTGGGCGCCCTTGGCGCGTACGTTCTTGAGCCGATCCTCCATCGCCTGCGCCCGGGCTTTGAGCCGGGCGACGAGCTGGTCTCGCCGTGACTCGAACGGAGCCGCCGCTGGTGAAGGAACCGCCTCCTTTGCGGGAGCCGGCGCCGGCTTGGCCCTGGCGAGCCGCCGGACGTCCTCCTCGATATCGTCCGCGGTGCGCTCCATCACCCGCTCGTGGCGCTCCCACCAGTTCTCGGCCGTGGTGGTCTGCAGCTCGGCCGCCGCCTGGCGCACGTTCTTGATGTCTTCCTTGACCTCTTCCCGTATGCCGGCTGTAGCCGTCAGTGTCTTGTCGGCGATCCTGGTTTCTGTATCCGTCCACTTCTGCTGGAGTTCGGCTATGCGCTTCTCTAAGTTGGCGCCTTCATCGGCGCGCTTGCGCTGGAGCTCCGCGGCAGCCGCCTCTGCACGGGTCGGCTCGGGGCGAGCGGCTTCACGAGGGGGCGGCTCCGATTTGGTGCACCCGGCACTCATCAGCACGGCGGTACCCATCGCGAGGCAGAGCAGTTGTGCGTTACGCATCTCTTTCTCCATTCGTGGGGCATCGAGGGAGCACTCGCATCCGGAAGCAAGAGCGACGCCACTGCCGCGGTCGAGCGCCCTGCTGTGTGGAGCGGGGCCTTTCAGGCCCCGAGGGGACCAGGGTGATTTCTACAAAGGGGATTGAACCTGGCCGCGGAACCGCAGGGATCAGGCGCGCAGGAGCCGGTCCGCCGCGGTCGGGTCTGCGGCAACGGCTTCCATCACGCCGAGCGCCAATCCCAGTAGCCCGCGGGCGTCCAGCAGATAGCAGGGGGCGTCGCCAACCAGTCCGCCGCGATTGCCGGTCTGCGCGAGGTAGGTGTCGGCGATCCGGGCGAAGAACCGGGGCGGCCAGTTCGCGTGCGCACCGGCATCGCTGGTGTCGAATTCCTCCATCCCGCGCCACAGCCGTCCGCCCGCCGCCGCGACGGGCACCTGGTAGCGCGCCACGCGCTTGCCGGGGATGTCGACGATGTGCTCGGCGTAGTGGAGGAAGGTGACGGTGTCGTGGTCGCAGCCGAGCAGCAGGATGAGGCCGCCGAGCTCGACGAAGCGCTCGAGCGCCGAGTCCCGCCCGAACGCGTAGTCCCAGGGCTGGCGCGAAATCAGGTGATCGGCGTGCCTGCCCCACACGACGAACCGGGCGACGTGCGGGTTGACCTTCGACCCCGGGGACGTGCGCAGGAACTCGACGAGCGTCCCGTTGCTGCGGTCCGACCGGGCGGTGAACGGATCGAAGGCCGGCAGCTTCTCCAGAAGCTCGCGCTCCTGGTCCGCGCTCAGGTGTCCCCGGCCGACCTCGTCGGAGTGGGTCGGACAGCTGGCATACATCATCAGCGTGCCGTCTGCCGTGAGGGCGTCCTTGAGGGCGAGGTGAATCTGGTCGGGCCCGCCGGCAATCCCGCCAATCGCCCGCACCGACGCGTGCACCATGAGTGTGGCGCCGGCAGCGATGCCGAGGCGCCTGAACCCGGCCGCGAGCTCGTCTCTCGAGTACATCAGCTCGACTCCTCTCGACAGCGGAGCCGCGACGGAACGGCCACGCAGACGGCTGTCGAAGCACAAATGCGGTAGCCTACAGCTCGCATGAGCAGTTCGTCCACGGCGGTAGCCCGAACGGCGCGAAGGACAGGTCGGCCATGAACGGATCGCGGCGTGATGACTTCGAGATCGCGGCGGGGGAGGTCTACCTGAACGGCGGCGCGCAGTCGCCGCTGCCGCGTGCCGCCCGCCACGCGCTGGAGGAGGCCTGGACGCTTCAGGCGACTCCCTCCCGGATACCGTTCGAGGCGTTCTTCTCCTATCCCGACGCCATCCGCGAACGGGCCGGTGCGGCGCTGGGCCTTCCTGCTGACGAGATCGCGGTGACCACGAGCACCGGCTTCGGGATGATGCTGCTCGCGCAGGGCCTGCGCTGGCGCGCGGGCGACCGGCTGCTGCTGGGACCGGACGAGTTTCCGAGCAACGCCTACCCCTGGTTCCCGCTCGAGGAGCGCGGGGTGCAGATCGAGACGATCGGCCGGGCAGGGGTGCCGCTGACGGCCGACACCCTGCTCGCCGCGCTGGACGCCGGCGGTGTCGTGCGGGCGCTGAGTGTTGCCGCGGTGCACTACCCCACCGGTGACGTGCATCCGCTCCATGAGTTCGCCGACGTGCTGCACGCGCGCGGCGCCATCCTGATCACCGACGCCTCGCAGGCGGCCGGAGCGATCGCCCTCGACTGGAGCACGACTGGCGTCGACGCGCTGGTGGCGAGCAGCTACAAATGGCTGTTCGGGCCTTACGGCACCGGCATCCTGTGGGTGCGCTCCGACGTGCGGGACCGGATGGCCAACGTGAACGGCAACTGGCTCGCCGTCGAGGGCTCGCGCGATCTCACGAGCCTCATGAGCGAGTACCCGCGCACCTACCAGCGTCACGGCCGGGTGTTCGACGCGGGGGAAGTCGCGTCGTACTTCAACCTGTCGGCGTTCCGGGCCGGGCTCGATCTGCTGCTCGACGTGGGAGTCGCGCCCGTCGAACGGCTGCACCGCGCCCTGCAGGACAGGGCGATCGACGGACTGGCCGACGGCCCGCTCCGGCCGGTGACGAACCTCCGCGCCAGCCATCGCAGCCCGATGCTCATGCTGGCCGGGCAGGAAGGCGTGGACCTCGGACTGCTGCAGGCGAGCCTGTCGGAGCGCCACATCGACGTGTCGCTGCGAGCCGGCCGGCTGCGCCTCTCCCCCGGGATCTGGAACGACACAGCCGACATCGACAGCTTCGTCGACGCAGTCCGCGTGTGTGTGCCCGCCTCTGGAAAATCAAACCGGTAGGACACCAGATCGGGGAACCACGCGGGTGCGCCGCTCCAGGCGCCAGCCCCTGGGCATCATCGGCCCTCGTCAAGGATGCGATCGCGGCCTCGCCTCTGGAGCATTTCGAGACACTCCTGGGCAAGGACACCGGACACCACCTCGGGCGGGGGCGGGCACCCGCCCAGTGCAGGATCGACGAGAACCGCATAATCGGACGTGACGCCGCCCAACTGACCGGCGGGGGCGCCGTACACGACACGGGTGACGCCCGTTCGCCTGATGGCATACGAGCAGAGCAGGCACGGCTCAACGGTTGTATGGAGCTCACAGCCGGACAGGTCGAGGGTGCGCCCGCGGCCGCAGGCTGCCCGGAGCGCCATCACTTCCGCGTGCGCACTCGGATCGCTGAGCCGCCGTGTGCTCTCGGCGCCTTCGCCGATGATCACGCCGTCGCGAACGACAACGGCACCGACGGCCGTCTCGCCGCCGTCGGCAGCCGACAGCGCCAGCGCCAGGCAGCGCCGCATATACGTCTCGTCCACACGGTCTCCTGTCGCCCGTCATCCGGAACCGGCTCGAGGATATCGCGATCTGCGCAGGGGGCGGGAGGAAGGATGGCCGGGGGAGCGTCGGCCATGGGTCGCGAGCGTGAAACGAGCGCTACGAAACGCGGCGGCGGTCTAGCGTGAAGGACTGGCCGTGCACGCGCCGGCGGTGTCGCCATGGCCGAAGTGGGCGCCGGCGGCAGGCTGAGGGACCTGCAGCGTGACCCCGCCTTTCTTGTTACCGGCCTTGTGGCAGAGGAGGACCGAATCGTGGCGCGCCGACGCCGTCAGGGCGACGCCAAGCATGACAACGGACAGTAGTGCGGCAAACAGTGTCGACTTCATCAGGCATCTCTCATTTCTATTTACTCATTCCAGTGCGCGAAAAAGAATCGCATTCAGGGCGTGCGCGGCACCCTCGAATCAGAACGGGCCGGCGCACCGTCCTTGAAGTACTCGGTCCGGACCACCCGGCCGGCCGGGTCGAGATGCTCGGTGCGCGCCAGCTTCTCCCCAGCTTCGTAGAACGATCGGCGGTCGAGCGTCCCGTCCTCGTCATCGTCCACGTCCATCCGGACCAGCCGGTCGCCGCTCATGTAACTCCACGTGTCGAGCCGCTGGTTGCCGTCGGCGTCGAAGACGACCAGCGTCAACTGCCCGGTCTGGGCGTCGTATCCCTTGCGAACTGTGAGGTCGGAAGCGTGACGATCGCCGTAAGGACCCTGCACGCGGTACGACGTGACGCCGCTCGCTACCGCGGCCAGGACGGCTCCACAGAGAATCAACCTGTCCACCCGGAACCCGCCGGCTCTCCCCGGGCGGGGCACCTTCCAACGGGCTGTCGGTGGCTGAATTGTCAAAGTGTGAATCGGTCGCCGCCGATCCAGTATACGGGCCGGCGCGTGATTCCCAACCGCTTTCGCCGCCACTATTCTCGCGCGATGAACGATGTCACCGGCCGCGATCGACGCGAAGCGAGGCTAGCCGCGCGACCACGCCGCTGATAGCCTCCCGCAGCCAGACCTTCTCGCGCCAAACAGGCTCGAACCGCTCACTCCGAGACGCGCCGTGCCCACCCATGTTGCAAACATGAGACGCTCGCGGATCGACTGTCGCTGAAACTTCTCCATCAGGCGCCCGGCGGCCGTCGTGAACCAGCCGCGCCGGTCATCGCGCCGACCGCTCCGCCGAAGTCCGTCGGTGGAGGCTGCCCTCTCTTCGCGGCGCGGTCGCGCGCCACGGCGTGGTTCATGTCGGCCGGGAAGACCTGCGTTTTCTTGCCCGATCGGATCGCGGCCTGCAGCTCGTCGCGCGCCACCTCGCCGCCGCCGATCGCGATCAGCTCATCGCTGACCTCTACCATCGCGGACGAGGTGGGAGAGAGGCGGCTGGTTCCCGCGATCAGTCCGCCCCACAACGCGTCCTCGACGAAGAAGACGGTGTCGACGCACGTCGCGAGGGTGGCCTTGGTGTCGCGCGCCTGGGTGGAGACGATCCCGGTGGTCTCGAAACCCCTCTGCTTCGCCATCTCGTAAACCGCGCCGATTCCGTCGGCCGTGGCGCCGATGTTCACGATCGTCTGCTTTGGATCCAGCGCGTCAAGGACGGCTGCCGCTCGCGCCTTCATCGCGGCGGTGTCTTCGTAGCCGGCGGCCGAGTATCCGAGGAAGGTCACCACCTTCTTGGGCTGCTTCTGAAAGAATGCCTTCAGCTGCTCGACCGTCGAGGCGGTGCTGATTTTCGGCTGGTCGCAGCCCCAGGCCGTGCTGCCGGTGGAAAGCACGGCCAGGGCCCCGAGACAACCGGCGGCGACCGAGTACATCGACATCTGAACTCTCCTTTCCTGCCTCAGAGCTGGAAGAACCGGCGTGCCCATGAGCGCCAGCGCTCGAAGCGATCGTAGTGCACGCGCGCCGGCCGGGATCTCGAGCGCCCACTCCACGCCGCGGGCACTCGTCACGAGTCAGTGCGGAAGCCGCGACTGCAGCGCCCCATAGCACCACGTTCCTGCCAGCGCGCTGAAGAGCGCGACGCTCATCGACGTCACGCCGGCGCCAATCAGCGCGAAGATCGGGCCGGGACAGGCGCCCAGCAGAGCCCACCCGAGTCCGAAGACGGTGCCCCCCAGCCAGTAGCGCGTCCCCCTGGGAGTCATCTCCTTCTGCGGTATCGCTACCACCTGCCCTTCGAGGGTCCGGAGCCCGAACCGCTGGATCAGCTGGACGCTGCCCGCCGCCACAACCAGTGCGCTGGCGATCACCAGGTACATGTGAAGAGACTGCAATCGGAACATCTCCTGGATCCGATACCAGGAGAGCACTTCGGACTTCACGAACAGCACGCCGAGGAGGGCGCCTGCAGTCAGGTACAGCAGACGGGCCCGGACAACGTACCCAGCGGCCGCTGTCGTCTGAGCCATCTCCGGATGGAGCATGTGTGCGGTGGGCCGGCTGGTCATGATGGTCCCAGCAGGAAGGGCATGATGACGTGCGTCATCAGCAGGCCGCCGGCGAAGAAGCCGAGCACCGCGAGCAACGACGGCCGCTGGAACGTCGCGAGGCCGGAGATGGCGTGACCGGACGTGCACCCGCCGGCCCACCGGGAGCCGAACCCGACGAGAAAGCCGCCGGCGCCCAGCGTGAGCCACCCGCGGCCCGATGCCAGCGCCTGCCACCCGGTCAGCTCCCGCGGCAGCAGCCCCGACAGATCATGCAGGCCGAGGGCCCGCAGATCCCGTTGAGTGGCCTCGGAGATCGCCACGGAATAGCCCGCCGGCAGCATCAGGACCCCGGCGATGAACCCGCCGATCAGGATGCCGAGCGCGAACAGCAGGTTCCATCCGCCCTCGCGGCGCCAGTCGTAAGCGAAGAGCGGGATCCGGCCGGGCACCGTCGCCGCACAGAGGTGCCGCAACGAAGACGATATGCCGAATGCCTTGCCGCCCAGCAGGAGGAGCAACGGTACCATCGAGCCGATGAGGGGCCCGGCGACGTACCAGGGCCAGGGTGCCTGCACTGTTTCCATCATTGGGAAGACTCCTGCGTGTCACTGGGCTGCGGTCATGGTCGCAGCCTTCTTCATTGCGCGTGCCGCGCGCCAACGGCGATCCGTCGGCTGCGATGGCCGCGGCAGGGTGATTGTGCCCGCGCGGGCAGGCGGAGTCCAGCCGGACCCCGCCGCCGGCAGCCCGCGGAGCCCGTCCCGCGCCGCAGCCGGGTCGCGACGGCGGCTCCGACCCGATCGCCCAGACTAACGCTGCTATTGACATCGGCCGCCGCTTCGGCACAGCATTCGACTTACGCTGTTAGTCAACTGGCAGTCTCGCAGATGGCGACACAGATGCTCCAGCACTTCGAACTGCAGGTCCTCCTGGCCATGCTCCGGGCCAGGCGCGAGACCTACAGCGTTCCCCTCGTCCTCGCGCTGGAGAAGCGCACGGGCCGCGCGGTGGCCCCTGCTGCCGTCTACATCGCGCTGAGCCGGCTCGAGAAGAAGGGGCTCGTCACATCGCGGCTCGACGAGCGGGACGGCGGCCGGCCGCGCCGGTACCTCAGGTTGCACCGCCGCGGCCTCGAGGCTCTCCGGGATCAGCGCAGCGAGCATGTGCGGCTCTGGCGGGGGCTCGGGCCGCTCCTCGGCACGCCCAGGGTGTGATGCGCTGGCTGCTGCGGTTCCTCGTGAAGGACGTCGATCGGCAGGCGATCGAAAGCGACCTCGCCGAGCTCTACGAGCTCCGGCGCCACCGCGACGGCGACCGGGCCGCAGCAGGGTGGCGTCGCCGGCAGCGCCTGCTCTATCCGATCCTCTTCGCCGCGGACGGCTGGCGTGCGGCGATCGACAACGGCCGGGTGCTCGTCCCCCATCTCTGGCAGGACCTTCTCTACAGCTTGCGCAGCCTCGGGCGCACACCGGCCCTCGCAGCGACGCTCGTGCTCACCGTGGGAGTCGGGCTGGGTGCCACCACCGCCATGCTGAGCGTCGTGCGCACAGTCCTGCTGAATCCGCTCCCCTATGCGGGGTCAGACGACATCTTCGTCATCCACACCGACAGTTCGCCGCATCGATTTCCGCTGTCGGTGGTGGATTACCGTGCGCTCGAAGCCGACCATCCCGCCTTCAGCTCGGTGGCCGCCTATCAGACGCGGAGCGTAACCGTAACCGACGGCGTCGTGGCGGAGCGGGTGACGTCAAGAGCGGTGACCGGATCGTATTTCCGCCTGCTGGGCCAGGCCGCCGCCACAGGGCGCCTCTTCGAAGTAGCCGACGACCGGGCCGGCGATCGCACCGCCGTGTTGACGGCAGCCTACTGGGCACGCCGCTTCGGCAGCGACCCCGGCGTGCTCGGGCGCACCCTGACGGTCGATGGGGCGGGCTACACGATCGTCGGCGTGCTCCAGAGGACGGACGGGCCGCTCGAGCAGGGCGTGGCGCTCTTCACGGTGGGCCGCTGGCCGACCCCGACGCGCAAGGGACCTTTCTTCCTGAGAGTCCTGGGACGGCTGCGCGAGGGAGTCTCCATCGATGCGGCCGGCCAGACGTTGCGGGCCACGAACGCGCGGCTCTTTCCGTTGTGGCGGACGTCATACCAGAGCGAGAAGGCTACCTGGGGCATGCAGCCGTTGAAGGACCGCGTCGTCGGCGACGTGTCCTCGACGCTGCTGGCCATCTTCGCCGCCGTGGCATGCGTGCTGCTCATCGCCTGCGCGAATGCGGTCAACCTGCTGATTGGCCGTGCCCTCAACCGGACCCGTGAACTGGCCATCGGGGGGCGCTCGGCGCCTCGCGCGGCCGGCTGCTGCAGCATCTGCTCGTGGAGCCTGGCGTCCTCACCGTCGGCGCCGCCGCTGTCGGCCTGGCGGTTGCGCAGGGTGCCATCGCGCTCGTCACGACCTACGCCGTGGGCTACGTGCCTCGACTCGACGAGGTGCGCCTCTCCGGTGCGGATCTTGGATGGCTGGCCATGCTGGCAGTCGCCAGCGGCCTCGCGCTCAGCCTGGTGCCGGCTGTTCACGGCGGACGGCTGCGCGCGACCGGGGCGCTCGGATCGGGCGGGCGCTCCTCGACCGACGGCCCGCCCTCCAGGCGGCTGCGCCGGGTACTCGTGGCCGCGGAGTTTGCGCTCGCGACGCCGCTGATCGCTGCCTCCCTGCTGGTGATGATGAGCCTCGATCGGCTGGCGGACGTTCGCGTCGGCATCGATACCGGGCATGTGCTCACGGCGGCCGTCTCGCTGCCCTCGACGCGTTATGCACGGAGTGCGGACCGGCAGCTGTTCTGGGAACGCGCCCTGCAGCGCCTGGCGTCCCTGCCCGGGGTCGAGACCGTGGCGCTCGCAGACAGCCGTCCGCCCAGAGACGCCCCGAACACGAACAACTTCGACCTGGAGGCCCGCCCAACGCCGCCCGGCCAGGATCAGCCCGTCTGCCCGTGGGTGGGCGCCTCGCCTGGCTTCTTCAAGGCAGTCGGCATTGCACTCGAACGGGGCCGCCTGCTGGACGAGTTCTCGCTCCGGGACGACGTCGTGGTCGTGGACCGGGCGTGGGCAGACCGCTTCTTTCCAGGGGAAGAGGTGATCGGCAGGCGTCTCAAGGGCGGAGGCTGCGCGAGCTGTTCCTGGACCACCGTCGTGGGCGTCGTGAGCACGGTGAAGTTCGCAGGCCTCGACGCGCCGGACAGCGGAACCGTGTACTACCCGTTCGTCGACCTCTCCAACGGATACGTCGTCCTGCGCACGCCCGGAGATCCCTCCGCGGTGACGCAGGCGCTCCGCCAGGCAGTGCACGAGCTGGATCCGGGCCTCGCGTTGTCGGAGATCGCGACCGGTGACGAGCTCGTGTCGGATTCGTTGACTGCCCCGAGGTACGTCACGGTGCTGATCGGCATGTTCGCGCTGACGGCGGTGGCGCTGTCGGTCGTCGGCATCTACGGCGTGATGGCGTACTTCGTCGAGCAGCACACGCGGGAGATCGGCATCCGTCTCGCCCTCGGCGGCGAGCCGTCGGCGATGAGGCGCATGGTCGTCGTGCAGGGCCTGCAGTTCGTGGCGGTGGGGGTCGCCCTGGGCACCGGCGCTTCGTTGCTCACCGCACGGCTGATGGCAACCCTGCTGTTCGAAGTGAGCCCGACGGACTTACCGACGCTGCTGGCGGTGCCGGCGGCCCTGATGACGATCGCAGTCGTCGCTTGCCTCGTCCCGGCCCAGCGCGCCGCGAGACTCGATCCGGCGAAGCTGCTCCGCGAGACCTGAAGCCACGTCGAATCGCACCCGCAGCGGTCGGCGACTGCCGTTTACCCTGGGCCGAGCATCTCCCGCTGACGGTTGCAGGCGCGCGGCCGTCGGCCCGCGATCGGACGACCGTTCCGTTGCGGGATAATCGCCGTCATGCGGCCTGCTGCCCGCGTGCGATCCTTCCGCCTGTACGCGGCGATTGTCCTGGCCACGCTGCCGTCAGTCCTCGTGTGCTGCAGCGTTTCGGATTGAACGTCCATGCAGAAAATGTACGACCAGCTCGCTGCCTGGTGGCCGCTCCTCTCCCCGCCCGCCGATTACGAAGAAGAGGCGGCGTTCTACGGCCGGACGCTTGCGGCCGCCTGCACGCGGCCTCCGCGCACGGTGCTGGAGCTGGGCAGCGGCGGCGGCAACAACGCGTCACATCTCAAGGCGTCCTTCAGCCTGGTTCTCGTCGAGCCCTCGACGGCGATGCGGGAGCTCAGCTCCGCGTTGAACCCCGAGTGCGAGCATCTCGCCGGGGACATGCGGACCGTCAGGCTCGGCCGCGAGTTCGATGCGGTGTTCGTCCAGGACGCGGTGTGCTACATGACGACCGAAGCGGATCTGCGCCTCGCCATCGACACCGCGTTCGTGCACTGCAGGGCCGGAGGCGCCGCGCTCTTCGCGCCCGACTACGTTCGGGAGAACTTCAGGGATTCAACCGATCACGGCGGGAGCGACAGCCCGACCCGTGGGATCAGGTATCTCGAGTGGACGTGGGACCCGGATCCCGCAGACACCACCTACCTCGTCGACTACGCCTACCTGCTCCGGTTGCCGGACGGCTCGGTGCGGGTCGAGCACGACCGTCACGTCGAAGGGCTGTTCAGCCGCCGAACCTGGCTCCGCCTGCTCGCGGACGCCGGGTTCGAAGCGCGCAGCGTGCCTCTCGAGCATTCCGAGTTGACGCCGGGGTCCCACGAGGTGTTCGTGGCGACCAAACCGGCAGTGTGACGCGGCCCTGATTTGTCGTGAGTCCGGCCGGAACCCGCCGCGTCGAGTAGTGCCCCACGTCCAACGGAACGATTCTGCGGCCGGGCCCGTATTGTAGGTAACCTAGGCGTTGTTGTAGGTTACCTGGGTATGGCGCTGGAGGGTGCATGAGCCGGCCATCTGATCTCGATCCAGGGAACGCTCGACCTGCTGATCCTGAAGACCGTGGCGCTCGAACCGACGCACGGTTGGGCCATCGCGAAGCGCATCCAGCAGGTCAGCGGGGACGTCCTGCAAATCAATCAGGGCTCGCTCTATCCGGCGCTCCATCGCCTCGAGCAGCAGGGGTGGCTCCAGGCGCAGGCTGGGCGGACCGCCACCGGGCGCGACGCGAAGTTCTACGCGCTCACCACGGCCGGCCAGAAGCAATTGGAACGGGAGCTCGAGAGCTGGGACCGGCTCTCCGCCGCTATCGGACTCGTCGTCCGGGAGGCTGAATAGCCATGAGACGCCTGCGCGATCGCATGTGGCTGCGGATCCGCTCCCTCTTCCGGGGAACAGAGGTAGAGGCGGCACTGAAGAACGAGCTGCAGGTGCACCTCGAGGAGCACATGGACGAGCTCATCGGCCGCGGCATGAACCCGGCCGAGGCGCGCACCGCGGCGCTGCGCGATTTCGGGCCGGTAGCCGTCGTGGAGGAGCAGTGCCGCGACACACGGCGCGTCGCACTCGTCGAGCACCTGGTTCAGGATCTGCGCTACTCGTTCAGGTCGCTGGCGGGGCAGCCGATGCTCATGGCGGCGTCGCTGCTCTCGATCTCGGTGGCGATCGGCGCGAACACCACGATCTTCAGCGTCGCGACCTCGCTGATGTTTGCGATGCCCAGCGCCCGCGCGCCGGAACAGCTGGTGCACATCCGGCTCGGCGGCGGCAGCCACGTCTCGCACCGGCAGTGGCGCGACCTGTCCGACAGCGGCGTGCTCGCCGGCCTCACGGGCTTCAACGTCGAGACCAGCCTCAACTGGCGAAACGGCGAGACTTCTACGAGCCTGGTGCCGCTCATCGTCGCCGCGAACTTCTTCGACGTGCTGGGCGTGCCGATCGCGATCGGCCGGGGGTTCACGGCGGCCGAGGCTCGAGCCGAGCGCGATCCCGCTGTCGCCGTGATCAGCCATCGGTTCTGGCGGACGCGGCTGGGCAGCGATCCGGCAGTGATCGGACGCACCCTGGTGCTGAACGGACGGCCCTGCACGGTGCTCGGCGTGCTGCCGGACGGCCTGCGATCCATCCTCGGGTTCGGCCTTGCGCCCGAGGTCTACCTGCCGCTCGGCCGAAGCCTCGCGCCCGATCTCGAGCGCCTCGACGCCGGCGCCATCCAGCTCGTGGGTCGCCTGCGCGAGGGCCAGTCGCTCGAGGAAGGACGGGCGGCGCTGGCAACTGTCGGACAGAGGCTCGCGGCGCAGTACGGCCAGGAGCATTTCGGCAGGGTGGACCAGTTCGCGGCCGCCGGGTCGATGGAGCAGCTCGGGAGCCTCGCGACCGTCGGCGTGTTCTTCGGAGTGCTGCTGGTGGCCGTGGGGCTCGTGCTCGCGATCGCGTGCGCCAACGTCGCTGGCCTCCTGCTCGCGCGCGCCACCGTGCGCGTGCGCGAGATCGCAATCCGCGTGTCACTCGGCGCCACCCGGCGGCGGCTGGTTCAGCAGCTGCTCACCGAAGGGTTCTGGATCGCCGCGGCCGGCGCGTGTGGTGGACTCCTGCTGATGCAGCTGCTCACGAGCATGCTGGCCAGGCTGTCGCTTCCGCTGCCGTTGCCGCTCGAGCTGGACGCCCGCATGGACGGCCGCCTGCTCGCCTACACCGTGCTGCTGACCATGGCGACAACGGTGCTCTGCGCGCTGGCACCGGCGCTGCAGGCCACGAAGAACGCGCAGTGGTCGGCGCTCCGGCAGGGCGATGGACGCAGCACCGGGCGGTGGTCGCTCCGCAACGCCCTCGTCGTCTGTCAACTGGCGGTGGCGCTGGTCCTGCTGGTCACGGCCTCGCTCTTCGTCAGGAATCTCGCGCACGCGCAGCGTCTGGACCCGGGCTTCGACACCGAGAACACGCTCGTGGGCCTCGTGGGCTTCGTCGAGGGCCGCTACAGCGACGAGACGCGAACAGCATGGCTGGAGCGCGCTGCCGAACGGGCACGCGGGCTGCCGGGCGTCGCGGCCGCGGGTTACGCCTACGGCGCGCCGCTCACGGTACGGAATGGCATGAGCACCGGCGCCCAGCTCACAGTCGAGGCGACCGGTGCGAGGTTCCAGGCAGGCTATCAGGTCAACTTCGTGGGGCCGGGCTTCTTCGAGGCGATGGGCATCCGGCTCGTGAAGGGCCGCGCGGTCGATCGGAACGACAGGCCGGGCTCCCCGGCCGTCGCCCTGATCAACGAGGAGTTCGCTCGCCGCTACCTGGCCGGTGTCGACCCGATCGGCCAGCGTCTGCGCCTGCCGGGCCCCCGGGACGTCACCTATCCGGTCGAGATCGTCGGCGTCGTCGGCAACCACAAGTTCCGATCGCTCGGCGAGGAGCAGCGGCCGGCGATCTACGAGGCGTATGCGCAGCGGTCGCACGGACAGCGCACGGCTCACCTGTTCATGCGAACAGCACCGGGCGTCGCCCAGAACCTGCGCGAGATCACCCGGGCGCTCGCGGCCATGGACGCATCAACGGCTGTCGAGGTGAGCACGATGCGCGACACGCTGGCGTTCGCGTTCATGCCAAGCCGGTTGGGCGCGGCACTGCTCGGTGCGTTGGGCGGGTTGGGGCTGCTGCTGGCGATGATGGGCCTGTTCGCGGTGGTGTCGTACTCGGTCAGCAGGCGGACCGGCGAGATCGGTATCCGGATGGCGCTCGGCGCAAGCGGAGGCCGGGTCCTCCGGCTCGTGCTGCGCGACGCCGCGACGCTGACAGCGGTTGGCGCCTTGCTGGGCCTCGCCGCCGCATGGTTTGTCACGCAGCCGCTGGCGATGTTCCTGGTGGCGGGTGTCGGCGGCGATCCGCTGGCGTTCGCCGGCGCCGCCGCACTGCTCGGGCTCGTCAGCCTCGCTGCGGTCTGGGGTCCTGCGAGGCGGGCGGTGCGCATCGATCCGGTCACCGCACTGCGGTGTGACTGACGCGGTTCCGTGACGCGTGAGTCCCCCGCTGAGCCCCGCGCGACGCCGGGCTCCGGCCTGCTCAGACTCTTCGAGACGACAGCCTCGGGCTCACGGGGTACAATGTGATTTCCGCCTGTAGAGTGGGTTCTCCGGCTCCTCTCACTTCTCGCGGGCCCGGCAGCCGCACCAGTTGACGTCCGCCCAGGAACCTGGTCGCCCTGTCTCCTCAGCGTCTCGGAACGATCCTGCCATGAACGTGGATAGCGCTGTACCTCTCACCGCATGCGGCGACACGCCGGGCGAGGCCGAGACCCTGGCGCGCGAGGTCGCCCGCCGCCGGACGTTCGCGATCATCTCCCACCCGGACGCCGGGAAGACAACGCTCACCGAGAAGCTGCTGCTGTACGCCGGGGCCATCGACCTGGCCGGCGCGGTTCGTGGCCGGAAGACGCAGCGTCATGCGGTCTCCGACTGGATGGAGATGGAGCAGCAGCGCGGGATCTCGATCAGTGCGGCCGCGCTCGAGTTCGAGCTGGACGGGCATCACGTCACGCTGCTCGATACGCCTGGCCATCAGGACTTCAGCGAGGACACCTACCGGACGCTGCTGGCAGTCGACAGCGTCGTGATGGTGCTCGACGCGGCCAAGGGTGTCGAACCGCAGACGCGCAAGCTGTTCGAGGTGTGCCGCGCCCGCGGCCTGCCCGTGCTGACGTTCATCAACAAGCTGGACCAGCCCGCGCTGGACCCCTTCGAGCTGCTCGACCAGATCGAGCGCGTGCTGGGCATCTCGGCCGCACCCATGAACTGGCCGCTCGGCGACGGCCTGTCGTTCGCTGGCGTGTACGACCTGGAAGCGAACGCCGTGCTGCTGTACGAGCGCGCCGCGCGCGGCCAGCGGACCACGCCGATCACGGTCGCCGATCCGCACGATTCTGCCCTCGAGCGGTTGATCGGACCGCGGCGCCAGAAGGATTTGATCGACGCCGCCGCGATGATCTCGGGGGCCGGCACGCGCTTCGACATGGAGGCGTACCGCCGGGAGCGCCAGACGCCGGTGTTCTTCGGCAGCGCGCTGAGCGACTTCGGGGTCGAGCCGTTCCTTCGCGCGCTCCTGACGCTCGCACCGAGTCCGGCGCCGCGTCTCAGCGAGAACGGCCTCATCTCCCCGACCCATCCGGAGTTTTCCGGCTTCGTCTTCAAGATCCAGGCGAACATGAATCCCCGGCATCGGGATCGCGTGGCCTTCGTGCGCATCTGCTCGGGCCGCCTCACCAAGGACATGTCGGCTGTCAACGAACGCCTGGGCACGACCCTCCGCCTGTCGCGTGTCTACCGCTTCTTCGGCCGCGAACGCGAGACGGTCCCGGAGGCGTATCCGGGGGATGTCATCGGGCTCGTCAACCCCGGCCGCCTGGCGATCGGAGACACGCTGTACGCAGGTACGCCGGTACGATACGCGGCGATTCCCCAGTTTCCCGCCGAGCGCTTCGCCTACCTCCGGCCTGCCGACGTGCGTCACAAACGCTTCGACGAAGCGGTCCGGCAGCTCGAGGAAGAGGGGTTGATGCAGGTATTCGCCCCGCAGAGCGGCCTGCGGCACCCGATCATCGGGGTCGTGGGTCCACTCCAGTTCGATGTCGTTGAAGCCCGACTGCAGTCCGAGTACGGGATCCCGTGCGTCATCGACACGCTCCCGCACGTGGCGGCCCGGTGGCCCGTCCGGGACCCTGCCGACACGACGGCTCTGACCTTGACGACGTCCGGGACCCTGACGGTAAAGGATCGCCTGGGTCGCGACGTCATCCTGTTCGAGTCGCCATGGGAACTGCGCTACGTGGTGGAGCGCAACCCGCACGTGCAGTTCCGCGACACGATGTAGGAACGCGGGGACCCGCAACCGGTGCTCCCGCGTGCGCATCCCTGCGCATCGCCGAATTCAACAAGCCTTCCTGAAGCCGGAACCCCGACGACGGGCTGCACGGCTAAGACTGTGTGCTGAAGCACAGAATTGTGCTTCTCGAGGCACCACTCCCGGGGCTCGGCGTGCTCCATTTGCTGCTGCCCTGAGCAGATCCTGCACGCGTCACCTTCGGGCGGGGCTGGCACTCCCATTGCCTGGCCCGTGCTGACGGTGTCCGGTGCGTCAGCGCGGCGCTGAACACGTGGCCGCCGGCAGGAAGGCTCATATGGCTCGCGGACACACGAGCAGCGTCGCGACGAAGGCGCCCGTGCCTGGACAAGCGGCTGGCCCTCTTGAGAAACAGGCCGACGAATCGCGGCGCGAGCTGATCAGAATCAGCCGGGCATATGCCCGGGCACGGCAGCCACTGAGCACGTCCTCGCACGCGCCCGTCAGCGCCGTCACAGGCGCGCCCCGGCAGGCGGTGCGCTGGTTCCCCGCCCCGAGCAGAAACGACGCGCCGTTCGTGAAACGTGAGGCGCAGTCCCAACTCCCCCGGCTGGAGCCGCGATGGGAACAACGCCAGTGGATCGAGATCGACCTCCGATAGGCTACCGCCGTCGCGGATCACTGTTCACGGAACACCAGAAAATGCTGGCGCGGCAGGAAATCATGCTTCTCGTCGAGCCGGAAGCCGGCTCGCCGCATCTCGTCCTCGATCTGTTCGGCCGTGAACCGGAACTCCACCGGCGGTCCCTCCGGTGAGTCTTTCCGGAAGTCGATGATCGCGACGCGGCCGGATTGTGCCAACGACTTCTTCAAACGCTGGAGGTACTCGACGCGGTTGGGGATGTGATGGTACGTGTCAACGATCAGGATGACGTCGACAGGCGCCGGCAGATTGGCGTTCGCGGCGCCGGCCAGGACCGGAACGACGTTCTTCAACTGCTCGGAGGCCGCCCGTTTCCTCAAGTACCTCCACCATCGCCGGCTCGATGTCGACCGCGTACACCGTGAGATCTGACGCGACTCTCGCCAGGTGTATGCTGAAGTAGCCCGTTCCGGCGCCGACGTCCGCCACGCGCATGCCGCTCTTCAGCCCAATCGTCTCGATGACTCTCGACGGCATCTGCCAGGCATCCCGTGCAGGGTCATCGAACGATGCGGCGAGCTTCACCGGGTCGTCGAAGCGGTGCTCCATGTGGCTGGGCTCCTTCGGCGACTGCGGCTGCCGGGCCGCCGCCCGGCCGAACGGGCTCATGAAGACGGACAGCGCAAGAACTCCGCTGGTCATTCTGGGAAACATGACGGCTCCACCTCAGTGAGATCGCAGACGGCTCGCCGGCGTGCGGGCGCTGTCCACATTCTCGGCATCCCGCTCCGGCTCGTCAACCGGCCCGCATCTTCACCGGCCCGCATCTTCGCGCCTGCAGCTTGACACCGGCAGCCCTTCGGGGATTGAATCCGGTTCCACTATGGACATCCGGACCGTCGTCGGCGCTCGAACGAGGGTGGCGGGCTCGAGAGCATGGCCCGGCACCATCCGGCTGGTGGCTGCGCTCATGGCCGTGGTCGCCGTTCCAATGGCGCAGGACAAAGGCGCCGGTCCGGAGGAGCGCCTGCCGGCGAACATCACCCGGCTCACGGCGTTCGGTGAGCGCGCTTCCTGGTCGCCCGACGGCGAGCGCATCGCCTTCATGGCCAAGAGCTTCGGCGATGCGTTCGTCGTGGACGTGCGCACGAAGATGATCCGGCTGCTGACGCATTACCCGAACCCGGGCTTCCTCAGGGTCCAGTACCTGCCCAACGGCGACTTCTTCCTGATCGGGGCGCGGACGTTCACCGACATCAAGACGACGCGCGCACGGGATCAGGAGATGTGGGTCCTGAAGGCCGGCGGCCAGGGACTGCCCCTGCCCCTCGAGCACAAGATCTCGGAGGGCGTGGCGATCTCGCGCAAGGCGCCGAAGATTGCGTGGTCGAACACGCGGGGGCAGTTCCCCGAGCTGCTCGCCGAAGGCGAGTCGGTCATCTACACGGCGGACATCGTCGAGGTGGGTGGCCCGCCGCGGCTCGCCAACAAGAAAGAGATTCTGAGAGCCAGAACCCCGGAGTGCACGCTCGAGGCGCAGGACTTCCGGAACAACGACACGGAGCTCATTTACACGTGTTATCGGTCGCCGTTTGCGGACGTGTTCGGAATCGACCTCAACACCGGCAAGGTGACCACGTACCGGAAGCTTCCCGGCGAGTACAACGAGGTCGAAGGGATATTCCCAGACGGCGAACACACGCTCGTGGAATCGAGCCGCGAGCAGAGCCAGCAGAACTCGAACTACATAGACATCTGGAGGCTGAAGCTGGAGCCGGACAGCAAGGACTTCGTCCGGCTGACACGCTGGGGAGACTACCCCAACTACAAGGCGTCGAACCCGGTGGTGAGCCCGAACGGACGGACTGTCGCTTTCCAATCGGCACGGAGCAGCGACCCGGCCGGCGTCGGCTACGGGATTTTCCTGCTGAGCGTGCGCTGAGCCGCGCCACCGCCGGGCTGAGCGAGGACGTGACGAGCGGCATCACCGTTCCGCTCAGGGCGGCCAGACAGTTCCGCACGCGCCGACGATTGCGCGGAGGCGGTCTTCAGGAAGTTGCCGTATCCGACGATCAGCGTGGAGCCGATGAGAACGGCCAGGCCGACGGCCAGCAGCGATCGCGTGCGGCGGCTCGTCCCCCTCCACTCCTTCAGCGCGATTCCCCATAGGGTGCTGAAGATGATGATGCTGGCCATGTGGAGGGTCCAGCTCGAGAAGCCGGTACTGCCCCATCTGCGTCTCCCCCATGCTGTAGAAGAAGAACTGTAGGTACCAGACGACGCCCGCGATTGCCGAGAACGCGTAGTTCTTCAGCAGCGGAACGGGCTGCGACACCTCCGCAGTGCCGCCGTGCAGGCTGACGTCAGCCGCGCCGGCCCTTCGCCGGCTCAGGTCCTGCTTCGCCGTGCGGTTCCTGATGCTCAGAACCACGCACCACACGAAGTTCGTGGTGAACCCGCCCGCCAGGACCACGACGAGAACGGGGAGGCTCTGCCAGAGCTCGCTCCTGTTCGATGCCAGCAGCTGTGCGCGTGTGGCCTGCGCAACCGGAGCGCCTGCCGCGAGTCCATACGCGAAACAGGCGCTCATGACGCCGCAGAAGGCGGCCACCAGGATTCCCCTGCCGAAGTCGAACTCCGGGACCGCCGCCTGTTTCTCCTCGAACGACAGCTCGCGTTCCTTCGAGACTCCTGCCAGACCGCTCACCGTGATCCCCGCCAGTGAGACAGCAACCCCCAACAGGATGACCTTCCCGGCGCCGCTGCCGGCGATCTCTGCGAGCTGTCCTCCGATGATTGGCGGCACCAGGGTGCCGAACGCGTTGCACAGTCCCAACGCAACCGCCACGCCGAGCGCAATGCCGAGGTAGCGCACGGTCAGCCCGAACGTCAACCCGCCGAGCCCCCAGAGCACGCCGAACGCGTACGACCAGACGATCGCCGTGCGCGGAGCAGCCTGAAGGACGCCCCATGGATCTGGAACCAGCAGCCAGGCCATCACCCACGGCGCCACGATCCAGCTGAATACTCCCCCCACGAGCCAGTACGTTTCCCACGCCCACCCCTGCACTCCCCGGAACGGGATGTAGAAGCTCGCTGCTGCAAGGCCGCCGGTCCAGTGATACAGGACGCCAACGAAGGGATTGGGGACCATTCAGCAAACGTTGTGGACGTCAACGCTCAGCAGCTTGCCGAGTTTGTCGAGTGTCCCGGCCAAGTGGCCCACTCCGACCGCGCAGTGATGCGCCGGACCATGGCTGTTCCAGTCGGTCACGAATCGCCTGGCGCCAATCGGGAACCGGTAGCGGCTGTTCGTATTGCCGATCTCCATGATGGGGCCGGGGACGGACGCTCCCTCCGCTACCAGCAGGCTCAATCGTCCCGATCCGTTTTCGACGACCGACAGCAGGGTCACCGGGCCGTGCTTGACGCTCATCTCGACGGACAGCCCGCTGCCGACCTTGCCGTGATAGACCTGCAGCGGGCGCACTCGGGTCCTGCCGTCGGCGATCGCCGTGTGCCCGGGGCCGTCGTGGCCCATCAACACGACATCGTCTGTGAAGTCCATCGCGTAGTACTCGGTGAACGATCCGCCCGCACCGAGGGCGTCCAGAATCTTCATCGCTTGCACGTTCTTGATCTCGTATTCGCCGGCGACCGGCACGCCGCGCGCGGTCAGCAGCGAGCTGCCGAGGATCATCGAGCTGATGGCGTCCTCGTTCTCGTCGACACCAACGCCGGCGTAGTAGTAGGCCAGGGACCCCAGATCGTGGAGCCCGATCAGGCGGTCGAGGGCGATCGATGTCCGCGCCGCCCGTTCGAGCTCGGCGTCGGCGCAGTCCGATTGCACGTCGAAGCAATCGCGGAACTCCGTCACGCGGTCCGCGATCGACGCACTGGCCACTTCGCGCCGGAGCGCCGCCAGCTCGTCCACCTCGAGGATCTCGATGTGTCCGCCGAACGTGGCGCAGTGGAGGGTCAGGTCGGAATAGATGTCCAGCATTCCTCCGTAGTAGTGGCCCATCAGTCCGAGGCGGTTGTGAAACATCACGTCGGCCACGCGCGCGGCGTCGATCCACGCGTCGATCTCGGCCCAGCAAATGGGATCGCTCTCCAGCATGCCGGTGACCTGGTGAAAGGCCACGCCTGCGCGGCGAAAGACGTTGGCAACCTCGGGAACCGGGCAGGCGCCGCAATGCGCGAGCCACTCGCCCGTCATGGCGGTCCGGTCGTTCATGCGGCTGAAGGCCTGGTAGTCGATCGCCGCCGCAGGCTGCAGGTTCAACACCACGACCGGCACCCGCGCCCGCTGAACGACCGGCAGCACTGTCGACGACAGCGCATAAGTGGTGGCGTACAGGAAGATGAGATCAACGTCCTCCCGGCGGAACCGGTGTCCCGACTCGAGGGCCTTGACAGGCGTATCGATCAGCCCCAGGTTCACGAGGTCCACGCCGGGCCGCTGCAACCTTGACGCCAGCGTCGCGACGTAGCCCTCCAGGCGCGCTTTCAAGCCGTCGAACTGCGGCCAGTACGCGTCGAGGCCAATCGCGAAGAGGCCAACACGAACGGTTCTCATGACATTGATACCCGGCATCCACGAGTCACCCACCCAGCTACACGTCGGCGCCACATTCTCCAACCTCCCAGGGACGCTCGCTGTAGGGCGGGGCTTCAAGCCCCGCCGCAACGGTCGGCGCTCGGGCTCGGTTGTAGTCCCGATCGTGCGGATCTCCCAACCGGGATCCGGCCAGCGGCCGTCCGCCGGCACGGTTTGGGGATTGTAAGCGTATGGCGGACGGTTGGGAACGCCCGGGCGGCACTGCCGCAGGATCCGCGGCTCTTTCGCTCCCCAGCGGTCCACTCCATTTCCTGGAACTGGTACTTACCACGCCACGCTTCGCCGGACAGACTCGGCGGAGAGGTGTCACGTGGCTCTCCAGGAACTGATCGTCGCTGCAGCGCTAACACTCCCGGTCACTCAACTCCGGACGCTCGGGCCGTCAGCGCCGGCCCACACCGCCCCGGCGGGCTCGGCCAGTTCGTGCCATGAGACGGGCCAGCCGCTGCCCGTGCGATTGTCCAATGAAGCGACACTGAACGATCGGCACCTCCGGATCATGACCGGCATCGTCGATGCGATCTGGGCATCCTATGGCGTTCGGTTCGACTGGCGGGGCGGGGCGCCGGGTGCGGTCGAGGTGTTGCTCGAGCGCCGGACGGTGCCGCCGGTCCGGGGCTCGGGCTCACTTCCGGTGGCTTCGATCGATTTCGTCGACGGCACGGTCACCTCGCTGATCCGCGTGTCGCACGGGAACGCCCGGATACTGGCCGCTCGTGCCCGCCTCAACGATCGCCCGTTCGTCACGCTGCCGCCGCCGCTGCAGGCCGAGCTGATTGCCCGCATGCTGGGTGTGGCTGTCGCACACGAACTGGGGCACTACCTGTTGAATGCCAGGAGCCATTCGGGGCAGGGCCTGCTCCGGCCCAACATCCCGACCTCCCAGCTCATGGACGCCAACCTTCGATCCCTGCGGCTCAATGGAGAACAGGTCGCCTTGTTGTGCCAGGGGATCAGACGCGCGGCCGGAGCGGCGGCTCCCGTCGGCGGCAGGGAGGCGCCGGCGGCCGGCGCCCCGGCGCGGCCTGGCGGGGTCAGCGAGAGCTCGTCGGAAGGGCGCGGGCCAGCCGCCTCGCGGCCTCGTTGATCTCGGCGACCGTGAGCGAGGCGAAGCCGAGGCGGACGAAAGGCTGCGATGACCGATCGAACGTGAACGACTTCGCGGTCTCGAAGCCGACACCCTCGGCCCGGGCGCGCACGAGCCAGTCCTCCACATCCAGTCCACCGAGCGCCCGTACCCAGATTCCGGTCCCCCCCGAAGGGATCTCGAAGTCCACCGCGCCGTGCAGCTCGGTCGAGAGCGCCTCCACCAGGGCGAGCCGTCTTGCCGCGTACTCGCGCCGCGTCCGGCGGACGTGGCGCTGCAGCTCGCCGTCGTCGATCAGCTCGGCGACTGCATACTCCATCGCATGATCGCCATGCATGTCGATCGAGGCCCGATCGGCCGCCAGCTGTTCGACCAGCGGCACGGGCGCGACCACGTAGCCGATGCGAAGCCCGGGCGCGAGAACCTTCGAGAGCGTGCCGATGTAGATGACCACACCGCCCTGATCCGCGCTCGCCAACGGGAGCACCGGGCGGCCGTCGTAATGGAAGTCGTGATCGTAGTCGTCCTCGACAATGGCGATCTGCTCACGCCGGGCGAATGTCAGCAGTTGGAGCCGCCGGGCTGGCGACAGGCTCACGGTGGTCGGGTACTGGTGATGAGGGGTGAGATAGACGGCGCGGATGGGGGCGGCGGCGTGCTGCGCCTCCAGATCGGAGACGTCCAGCCCGTGCCTGTCGACGGCGACCGGCGTGAGCCGCGCGCCGGCGGCTGCAAAGGCCTCGCGAGCGTTCCGGTAGCCGAGCGACTCGACGGCCACGACGTCGCCCGGCGTGATCAGCGCGCGAGCCGTGAGATGCAGCGCCATCTGACTGCCGCGCGTGATGAACACGGTCTCTGGTGTCGCGGCCAGGCCCCGGGACTTGGTCAGCATCTCCGCCAGGGCGCCGCGGAGGCGAGGATGGCCCTCGGCCTCGCGATAGGTCAGCAGCGCTGGCCCGTGGAGCCGAAGGGCGCGGCGGTATGCGCGTGCCAGCTCGGTGAACGGGATCAATCGCGAGTCGGGCGTCGACGCGCGAAAGACCAGGGACCCCGCAGGCGGTAGCGGCGAGTGCACCGCCCCGTCTGCGCGGCGGAGCTGGAATCCCGTTCGGCCGGGCACCTCCTGCCGTGCGGTCATCGTCCTGGCGAACCGGCGCGGTTGCGGGTCCGGCAGCGTGGGAGAGACGAACGTCCCGTTCGCCGCCGATGTCGTGAGCCAGCCCTCGGCCTGGAGCTCGTCGTACGCGGCAAGCACCGTGTTGCGATGCACGCCGACCGACTCGGCGAGCTTGCGGCTGCCGGGCAGCCGTTCACCGGGCCGCAGCCGGCCGCGCCGGGCGTCGTCGGAGATTCGCCGGGCGATCTGGAGGAACAGGGGTGTCGCGTCTGCCGAGTCGACGGTCAGCGTGTATGGCCAGCCGCTCATGGGTGAGCTCCGTTGCAGGATGGTTCAGAGTCTGTCGGAGCGAAATGGTGCGTCTCCGGACATTACCCGTCACCCGCAACCACCGGTAGAGGCAGACGCAATGCACCTGGGGCAGTACAGACGCAGACGTCATCCGAGCAAGGCCGCGAGCGTGCGGATGCCGGGCCGCAGCACCTCGAACGGGTGCCCGCACGAGATCCGGATGCAGTCCTTGTACTGGCCGCTGGCGGAGAAGAGCTCGCCGGCCAGGATGTGAACGCCCCGTTCTGCGGCGCGGCGCTGCACGTCTGCGCCGTCGTGTCCGGCCGGCAGCTGGATCCAGAGCACGAACCCTCCTTCCGGACGACTCACGCGCGTGCCGTCGGGGAACGTGCGGAGCACCTCCTCGCGCGACGATTCGACGGATTGGCTGAGCGCCACCCGCAGCTGCTTGACGTGCTTCTCGAAGCCTCCGGACTCCAGGAACTCCGCGAGCGCGAGCTGCGGGAGCCGTGCGCTGGAGATGTTCGTCAGAGCCTTGAGCCGCTGGACCTCCGCCTGCCAGCGGCCGGCATTGGACCATCCGAGGTTGAAACCGGGAGCAACGTAGTGCGCGAGCGACCCGCACTGCAGCACCTGCCCGCTGGTGTCGAACGCCTTGAGCGGACGTGGCCGCTCGCCGCTGAACACGAGCTCGCCGAAGGTGTCCCCCTCGATGACCGCGATGTCGTGGCTGGTGGCGAACGCCACGATCGCGGCTTTCGCCGGATCCGGGACACAGTCGCCGAGCGGATTGTGGCAGGTGGCGTTCATGATCACGGCGGTGACGCGATGCTGCGTCACGGCCGACTCGAGCAGCGTCAGGTCGATCCCGAGGTGCCGGATGTGCGGCACCTCGAGGACGCGGAGGTGGAGCGCCTCCAGCGTGTTCAGCATCTCGAAGCAGCAGGGGCTTTCGACGGCCACGATGTCCCCGGGCTTCGTGACCGCCCGAACACTCAAGTGCAATGCCTCGGTCGATCCCGAGGTGACGATCA
The DNA here is from genome assembly GCA_963787175.1 of uncultured Acidobacteriota bacterium. Lineage (GTDB taxonomy): Bacteria > Acidobacteriota > Vicinamibacteria > Vicinamibacterales > 2-12-FULL-66-21 > CAVSUB01. The sequence goes on along the minus strand of CAWBCA010000019.1, from coordinate 77,794 downwards.
GGTCGTCCGGCGAGCAGGACGCACCCTGGCGGAACAGCAGGCGCGCGATCTGCCGGCGCAGCCGCACGTTTCCGCGTGGATCCTCGTAGCGGACCGCATGGTCGGAGAACGCCGAGAGGGCCGTCCTGATCGAGCGGTTCAGCCGGTTCATGGGAAGGAACGCGGCGCCCACGATCGCGGAGCCCATCTCGATCGCGCCCGTTCGATCGCCTGCCGGGCATTCATCCGGGCCGGGAGGCCGGACGGCGATGGGCATCGGACCCTGCATCTGCTGGCCGACCGCCGGCTCGAGACCGCGGCCGAGAGGAGTCCGGCTGACGTAGAACCCGGACTTCGGTCGTGCGCGCACGTACCCCTGCCGCTCCAGCCACATGTAGCACCCGACCGCCGTGGCTGCGCTGACCCGGTGTTCGTCGCTCAGCTGGCGGACGGACGGCAGGCGATCCCCCACGCGCAACACTCCGGTCCTCAACTGCCGCTCGAAGTCCCTCGCGAGCCGCAGGTATTTCGGGCTGTTCTGTTCGAGCATGGGTCAACTGTAGAGCAACCGGGCAGATGATTACAGTGACAGATTCTGTTCCCGGGATGGGTACAGATCGGCCGGCGCGCCAGGCCAGGCGGGGCAGCACGAAAATGCCGTTCCGGCACGCCGCTGGTCCTCACCTCTTCCAGCGCGCATGCGATCTTCGGGAGCCCCGAACGTCCGGGCGCGTGGCTCCGGCGCGCCGGAGGTCCGATCATGCCTCCCCGCCCGCAGTGGCTGCGGGTGTATAACGGCGATTGTCACCACCCCTCACATGCAGATTCCAGCTCAGGAGATGGAGAGCGGCGCCCAGCAGTTACCGGCGCCTGCGCACGACGTCTTCATCAGCTATTCACGCAAGGATCGGGATTTCGCCAGGGCGCTCGAGCAGGCGCTGGAGAGTTATCGGCCGCCAAGAGACCTTCCCGTTCCCCAACGCAGTCTCGACGTGTTCCGTGACGAAGACGACTTCACGGGAGTGGATTACGACGAGTCGATCGGCAGGCATCTCAAGGATTCGGCGCACCTCGTTGTTCTCTGCTCACCTCACGCACGTAAGAGCCCCTATGTCGACGAGGAGATCCGCCGGTTCGCGGCAACCAACGGGGCGGCGCACATCATCCCGGTTCTCGTCGCTGGAATTCCCAACAACGAGGCTCAGGCCGGACAGGATGGTGAACAGGCGTTCCCCGACGCGCTGAGCGCAGTCATGGGAATGCCGCTGGGGGCCGACTACAGGGGATTCGACCTTCATCGGGACAAGGTCAACAGGGGCGTGTTCTACGGGCCGTGGTACACGGTGCTCGCAAACCTGTACTCGGTGCCGCGCAGCGAGATCGAAGAGCGCGACAAGAAAAGGCTGGCCCATGCGCGCCGGGTGAAGAACGGCATCATCGGCGGCATCATCGCGGCCCTGTCCACGGCGCTTGCCGTCGCCCTGTTCTACTGGCACCAGGCGGTCGTTCAACGGAACATCGCAGTCGCTCGCCGGCTGGTCGCCGAGACAGAAGTGGTTCGAGACTACGAGGTAGGGGCGCTGCTGGCGCTCGAAGCGCTGCAACGGCTGGAGATACCTGAGTCCGACGCCGCGGTGCGGACATTTCACCGCACCCTGTTCTACCGGCGGAACAACCCCGACGACGACGAAGACGACGACCGTGTACGAAAGGTCGTTCATCTGGGCACCGTCATTCGCGAGGTCGGCGACGAGGTAACGGTCAGCGCGGATGGACGCTTGATCGCCACCACCGACGCCGATCGCCTGAAGCAGGAGGCCGTTGTCTACGAGACGGGAACCGGCGCAGAGGTGGAGCGGTTGAAAAACCCGATCGGTGTCAGCGCGGTCGCCATCAGCGGGGACGCACGCTCGGTCGCGATCGGCGGCTACGACAATGTCGCCAGGGTGATCGCGAGGGCGGGAAGGAAAGAGGTCTCGCATCTCACACACGGCGACTTCGTCGTGGACGTCGCGTTCGCCCCGGACGGCCGCTACGTGGCAACCGCCAGCTTCGACAAGACCGCAAGGGTGTTCGAGACGGCGACCGGCAAGGAAATGGCGCGGCTGACGCACGACGGCCATGTGCTGAGCGTGGCATTCAGCGCCGATGGCCGCCGGGTGGCGACGGGCTGCGAGGACAAGAACGCGCGGGTATTCGAAGCGGCGAGCGGAACGGAGATCGCTCGCCGCGCCTTCAGCGTCCCGGTCGAAGCGGTGGCGTTCAGTCCGGACGGCCGCTGGGTTATAGCCGGCGGCGGCCATAGCAGTAAAGACCTGGGGGGATCCGACGGCGGGGTCTTCGAGGCGGCAACCGGCAAGGAAGTATCTCGCCTCGAACAGCGCGGCTGGTTCAGGGCTGCGTCGTTCAGCCCGGACGGCCGGCGGGTCGCGACGGCCGGCGATGCGGCGCATGTGTTCGACCCGGCGACCGGGGCGCTGGTTGCCCGGCTCAACTTGCCCGGGAGGGTGCTGGCCGTCGCCTTCGTCGAGGATGGACGCAGCCTCCTGACGATCTCGACGATTGGGCTCACGGCGTCCGAAGGCATCGTGACGCGTCACCGCCTGCGTCGCCAGGATCTCGCCCAGGACGTCTGCTCGCTCCTCACCCGCAATCTTGCAGAGAACGAATGGGCACAGTACGTGGGCGCCGAAGTGCCGTACCACAAGACCTGCCCGAACTTCTGATTGGATGGCCGTCCGCTGTATGGATGAGCCGGGGTCGGAAATGGCCTGGTTCACCCAGCCGCCCCTGAACCCGGGCTCTCGCGGACGTCGATTTCTCCATTTGCGCTGTGCCATGTGCGATGCAGGGTGCGTTTTTCAGCATCCTGGCTCAAGCCTGCTGTTCCTCGAGCAACCGACCGCCTCGGACGTCAGATCCCGCGGCCAGGAGAGCCGTATCCTCCCGCCTCGACACAGCGTCTTACAGGCAGACGTCCTTTTCTCTCCTGACTTTCAAAACAGGCGTGCGCGCACCATGAGCAGACTCAGAATCGTTCCGTTAGACGACGCGGTGATATTCCCCGGCATGACGGTCACCTTGCCGCTGGAGGACTCCGGCAGCGACGCCCGTGTGCTGCTGGTGCCGCGGCAGGGGCACGGGCTTCGCCCGGGTCGGCGTGGTCGCCGAGGTCTCGAACCGGGTCCGGCTGCCGGGTCACAGCGCGGCGCTGTCGCTGCTCGGGCTTCATCGCGGCGTTCCAGGCGCGGCGGAGGCTGACAGGGAGGGCGTGCTGCGCGTCCTGGTCGACGAACGGCCCGACGAGGTGCCGCCCGCTCACCTCACGCGCGAGCTCGAGCGCGAGTATCGGGCGGTGGTCGAGGAAATCCTCGAGCTGCGCGGCGACGACGGGCGAATCAGCGGGTTCCTGCGCTCGATCACCCATCCTGGCGCGCTGGCGGACACGTCCGGCTATTCGCCGGACCTCAACGTGGCGCAGAAGATCCAGCTCCTCGAGACCCTCGACGTGGTCGAGCGGCTGAAGCTGGCGCTGCGGCTGCAGCAGGAACGGTCTGACCGAGCTGGTGGTCCGGAAGCGGATCCGGGAAGACGTCGAAGGCGGCGCCCAGAAGCAGCAGCGCGAGTACTTCCTGCGCAAGCAGATGGACTCGATCCGCAAGGAGCTCGGGGAAGACGACGCCACCGCCTCGGTCGATTACCGCGAGAAGATTGCCTCGGCGGGCATGCCGGACGCGCGTCCGGCAGCAGGCCGAGCGCGAGCTGTCGCGGCTCGAGCGGGTCGGCGACGCGAACGCCGAATCGGCGACCATCCGCACCTATCTCGACTGGCTGCTCGCGGTGCCCTGGTCGAGGCGTTCCGAAGAACGTCTCGATCCGGTCTACGCGCGCGAAGTGCTCGACGCGCGATCACGAAGGCCTGGACGAGGTGAAGAAGCGCATCACCGAGTACCTGGCGGTCCGCAAGCTGCGCACGCGAGCGCGGCATGGTGGACACCCGCCGGTCGGGCGTCATGCTCACGTTGATTGGGCCACCCGGAACCGGCAAGACGTCGATTGGCGAGTCGATCGCCAAGGCGACCGGCCGACAGTTCGTGCGCATGTCGCTCGGCGGGCTCCGGGACGAGGCGGAGATCCGCGGCCATCGCCGCACCTACATCGGCGCACTGCCCGGGCGGCTGGTGCGCGCGCTGCGCGATGCGGGCACCATGAATCCGGTGATCATGCTCGACGAAGTCGACAAGATCGGCGCGGACTGGCGGGGCGATCCGTCGGCGGCGCTGCTCGAGGTGCTCGACCCGGCGCAGAATCATTCGTTCCGCGATCACTACCTCGACGTCGAGCTCGACCTGTCGCACGTGCTGTTCATCGCCACCGCCAACGTGGCCGATACCATTCCCGGTCCGCTGCTGGATCGCATGGAGGTCATCCGGTTCGACGGCTACACCACCGAAGAGAAAGTCGCGATTGCGCGCGGGCACCTGTGGCCGCGCCAGATCGAGCGGAACGGGCTGCGCACGGAAGAAGCGACGGTGACCGACGACGTTCTGCGCCTGATCGTGACCCGCTACACCCGGGAAGCGGGCGTGCGGCAGCTGGAGCGCGAGCTCGGGACGCTCCTCCGCAAGACCGCGACGCAGATCGCGTCGGCCAGCCGGCAGGCGCCGATTGCGATCGACGACGCCGGCGGTGCGCGAAGCGCTGGGCCGGCCCAAGGTCTTTCAGGAAGCGGCCATCCGCACATCGGTGCCGGGTGTCGCCACCGGTCTTGCGGTCACCGGCGCCGGCGGCGACGTGCTGTTCGTCGAAGCCGCCTCGATGCCCGGCAAGGGCCTGGTGCTGACGGGTCAGCTGGGCGATGTCATGAAGGAGTCGGCGCGCATCGCGCTCACCTACGTGAAGAGCCACGCGACCGAGCTGGGCATTCCGTCAGGCGCGCTCGACGATCGTGAGCTGCACGTGCACGTGCCGGCCGGCGCCATTCCCGAAGGACGGCCCGAGCGCGGGCGTGACGATGGTCACGGCGATTGCGTCGCTGCTCACCGGCCGTGCCGTCAAGAGCACGATCGGGATGACGGGCGAGGTCACCCTGCAGGGCCGGGTGCTGCCGATCGGCGGCTTGAAGCAGAAGGTGCTGGCCGCACATGCCGCCGGACTCACCGAGGTCATCGTCCCGGAGCGCAACGCCGCCGATCTGGACGACGTGCCGCGCGAGGTGCGCGAGCACATGACCTTCCACATTGTCGGAACGGTCGACGAGGTCCTGGAGCGGGCGCTGGAGCCGGCAGCGCTCGCCGCCGCTGCCTGAGGCTGGGGCGGATTCCGGTCAGCGTCCCGATGCAAATGGCACGGCGCAAAATTGAAATCAAGGTGTTGCCGGGCTCTTTCAACGGCCAGTTGATGGATGGACAGGGGTTCTCGTATGAGAGCAGCTGTAGTGTTGACATTGGTCACTGCCTGTGGAGGGTTCGTCACCTCCGCGGCTGCGCAACAGCCAGCCAACGCCACGCCGGTCGCCCCACCGCCGATGACCGCGACGCAGCTGAAGTCGCTCGCCGCACTGCCCACCGACGTCCGGGTCTACGAGGAGTTCCGCTATTGGCGAAGCTTTCAGTCCCCGGAACTCGCCGATCCGTTACGCCACTACGACGCCTTTCTGGTGCAGCTCGGTGTTTCACCGGCTGAACGCGCAAGTCGCCTCGGGACCATCGAAACTCAAGGCCGCCGTCTGGAGGTCGATCGCTGGAACCGCATCCTGACGGCCGAGCAGCCAGCGTTCAACACACGACCGAACGCTTTCCTGGTCGAGGTGCTCAAAGGGCGTCAGAAGGGTCGCGCGCTCGATGTCGGCATGGGCCAGGGCAGGAACGCGCTCTATCTCGCGGAACAGGGATGGGACGTCACCGGCTTCGATCCGGCGGAACAGGCGGTCGCGGCGGCGCAGGCGGCAGCCAGACGGCAAAACCTGAAGGTTGCGGTCCAGGTCGTGGGTGCGGAAGACTTCGACTGGGGCACCGGTCGATGGGACGTGATTGTCCTCAGCTACGTCACCGTCCGCCCGTATGTGCGCCAGATCATCGATGCTCTGGCTCCCGGGGGCGTTGTCGTGCTCGAAGCCTTCCATCGCGACGCGCTGAAGACCGGACCGATTGGTGGCGGCGTCGTGTACGACTCGAACGAGTTGGTGCGCATGTTCGACGGACTGAGAATTCTGCGCTATGAAGACCAGGAGGCCGAACCGGACTTTGGTCCGAGAGGTCAACTCAGCCGGGCGGTCCGGCTGTTGGCGCAAAAGCCCTGAATGATGCTTCCCCTTCAAGGATAATCAGCCCACTGAATCTCGGTGGGCCGTCGAACACCCAGGCGTGAGACGACGGCGGCTGCGGGAAAGGTTCGATGTCATGCATGTCGTTCGATTGATCCTTGTCGGGGTGTTGCTGGGCGTCACCGGAATCGGGGCCCAGGGCGATTGGGTTCCGCTCTGGAACGGCACCGATCTCGACGGCTGGACCACGTGGATGCAGCAGCCGGCGCCGAGCTCGGAGGTCGCAGGGCTGCAGCGTGACGCGGACGGGAAGTATTCGGAGCCGATCGGATCGGGTCGAGATCCGCTTCAGGTGTTCGCCGTAGTCAAGGACGTCGACGGGCGGCCCGCTATCCGGATTTCCGGGGAGGTCTTCGGCGAGCTCCGGACCAGGCAGTCGTTCAAGGACTACCACCTGAAGCTTCAGTTCAAGTGGGGGGAAAAGAAGTGGCCTCCGCGCGACAGGGCCGAGACTCCGCGCGACAGCGGCCTGCTGTACCACGTTCACGCCGCGCCAGGCGCCGGCGGCCGCACCTGGGCGCGCTCGGTCGAGTTGCAGATACAGGAACACGATGTCGGCGATCTGTACGCGGTCGGATCAGCAATCGCCGTCAGGGCCAAGGCGCGCCCCGGGACCAAGCCGACGTTGTACGACTACGATCCGGGCGGCGAGTGGACCTTCTTTTCTCAAAGCCAGGGCGCGCCCGGCCGTTGCATCAAGCAGCCCGATAACGAACTGCCCACTGGCGAGTGGAACACCGTCGAGCTGATTGCTTTCCGCGACGATGCCATTCACATCGTGAATGGCAAGGTAGTGATGCGCCTGCATGGCCCGGTGCGCATCGATGCCGAGCTGCCGACGCCCGTCACCTCCGGCCCGATCATTCTTCAGTCGGAGGGGGCAGAGATTTTCTACCGCGACATCCAGTTCCGGCCGATCACCGCAATCCCGGCGGCGTTTGCGGCGAAGTAAGCGTCTCTCCGCAGTCCGGCTACCGCCCTTCGTAGGCCGATCGCGCGAGGGCGGCGAGACCGTTCGCGCGCGGCCAGCCGGCGTGCTGCGCCTGGAACTCCGACTGCACCGCCGTGGCCGTCTCGTCAATCGTGCGGCCTTGCGCTTTGAGCGCGAGGGCGCGGTCGCGTACGCCTTCCACGAGCGCGCGGTTGGCGGCGACCAGCGTTCCCGGTCCGACCGCTCCGTGAGCGGGCACGACCGTGCGCGGCTTGAGGGCGCCGAACGCGTCAAACGCGGCCAGCCACGCCTTCACGCTCGAGCCGGCGCCCGCGGCCAGGAACGATTCGTTCATCACGACGTCACCAGCGAACAGGATGCCGTCGCCTTCGACGAACAGCCCGGTGTCTCCTCGCGTATGCGTCGGCCCGACGACGAGGAGGCGGACGCGGACGCCTCCGAGATCGAGCACGTGCTCGCGATCGAAGGAGACGTCGGCGGGCCGCCTCACGGCGTCCGACAGCAGCTCGGCCGTGAGGGGCGAGCGGCCCGAGAACGTCTTGATCATCTGCGCCCCGCTCTCCTCGAACTCCGATTCCTGCACCTTGGAGTTGACGTATTTCGCCGTTGCGGGGAAGGCGACGTACCCTGTCGTGTGTTCGGGATGAAAGTGCGTCGAGGCGATGAAGAGCTCGGTGTTCTTGCTGAGCTTTCCCGCTTCACGCAGGATGGTTTCGCCGTTGCGCCGGCCCAGGCCCGGATCGATGACCAGCGTCGCGCGCGATCCGACGACGATGCCGACGTTCGGTACCAGCGGCACGTTGCCGTCGGGAATCACGTAGGTGTGGTCGCCCAGCTTGACGACAGCGTTCTCCTTGACGAGCGGATCAGGCGCGGGGCCGCGCTGCGCCGAGGGGTTCGACGCGAGCAGCGCGCAGGCGGCGATCGCGGCGGCAAGGCTGTGGGCGGCGGACGGACGCATCAGTGGCCTCCATTCGTAACGGACTGTGCGTGAATCCTACTACGACGTTCATGAGCATCAAGCGGCTCGCCGGCTACACGTGTCTCGTGACCACACTCGGTGCAGGTGGTGCCGCCTGCGCCCCGGGCCTGGTGACGCTCCCGGAGGTGCCGGTGGCGCCCGCTCGCACGGTGCGGCGCTTTCCGGCGCCCGAAGCGTCGCAGGCCGTTGCCGTGGACGACCGCTTCTTCTACGCGATCGGCAGCGCGGTCATCGCGAAGTACAGACAAAGCCACCGGGAACCGAATCGCCGTCTGGAAGCCCGACGCGGGCCGGCACGTTGCGCATCTCAATAGCGGGATCATCGTGGACGGGGCGTTGTCCTGCGCCCACTCGAACTACCCTGAGACGCCGATGGTGAGCTCCATCGAGGTGTTCGATACGGCTCGCATGTCCCACCTCAAATCGATCGCGCTGCCCGATGGCTTCGGCTCTGCGACGTGGGTCGATCGCCGTGGGGACAAGTGGTGGATCGCGTTCGCGCACTATGCGGGCAAGGGCGGAGTGCCCGGCAAGGGACCGCAAGCGACGCGCCTGGTTCGCTTCAGCGACGGCTGGAAGGTGGAGGAATCGTTCGGTTTTCCTCCCGCGGTCGTCGAGCGATGGGGCGCGATGAGCAGTTCCGGCGGCGTTATCGTTTCGCCCGGCGTGTTCCTCACGACCGGCCACGACGCACCGGAGATCTACGTCGTCGAGGTGCCGCCGGGCGGCGGCACGCTGGCGCTCCGAGCGATCGTGCCGATCGAGAGCAAGGGCCAGGGTGTCGCGGTCGATCGGGCGACCGGTGCGATTTACTCAATCCAGCGAGCCACGCGCGAGGTGCTCGTCTCCGACCTGCCTCGCGGCATCGCCGGCGCGCGCTGACCCGACCGCACCTGGATCGCGAGGGCTGCCGCCATCAGGCGCTCACCCAGTCCCCGCAGAAGGGAACGGGCATGACAGATCAGCCTCGACTCCCCGATCACCAAGGCCGATTTCCAGCTCGCCAATGCGGTTGTACACGAATGTCCTGGAGTCGCGCTGTCTCAGTTCCCGTTACTGATAGCGGCGCACTGTGGGGTGGCGACTCCTATCGTATGATGTGCTCGTTGATCGGGCAGCTGCTGCGGGACGGGGCCCGCCTCTAGGGCGCTCGCACAGGTTCCGTATCGCTTCATTCACCATGGAGGCAACAATGGCCGAGCCAGCACCATGCGCGCATCCGAGTTGTTCCTGCACCGTCGCTCCCGGAGGGCAGTTCGGCAAGTACTGCAGCGAGCACTGCAAGGAAGCGAAGGACCTGACGGAACTGCGCTGCGGGTGTAACCATCCCGGGTGCCGGTAGGTCCACGACTCGGAGTCGAGATCACGACTGCGGCTGCCGTCGCCAGCGCCGATCGGTGAGCACGCCGGCGGGCCGCTCGGCCGGCAGCCGCATGCTGGTTCGGTGCTTCATCGCCACCCCAGTGGCCCCGTTCAACAGGATGCTGAGAGACGCATCCTGAATTGCAAATGGCCCGGCGCAAATGGAGAGATCGGCGTGTTTTTGCCATCTGCCATTTTCGATTTCCCATCGGGCCGGCCTGTTGAGCGGCTTGAGGGGAGCCCGATCGACCGGGCCGCCAGGGCTACTCGGCCCTGAGCGCTACTATCGGGTCAACCCGCGTGGCGCGCCGGGCGGGTAAGTAGGTCGCCAGCATGGCGATCACCGCGAACAAGAGTGCCGCTGCCAGCAGCGTCGCGGGATCGGTCGGCTTGATTTCATGAATGAGTCCCGCCACGACACGGCTCAGCGCAAACACCGACACCATCCCGACTGCGAGGCCGGTTCCAATCAGCAGCGCGGTGCGCTGCATGACCAGTCGGAGCACATCACCACGTTGCGCACCGAGAGCGATACGGACGCCGATCTCCCGCGTGCGCTGCGTTACCCCGAAGGCGATGACGCCGTAGACGCCAATAGCCGCCAGAAGGAGGGCCGCAACGGCGAAGGCACCGAGCAGCAGCATCGTGAACCGCGGGCGCGCAAGGTCGTCGGACACGAAATCACGCATCGGCCGAATCTCTGCAACCGGCTGTTGGGGATCGATCGCCTTGACCTGGGCCGCGATGGCAGCGGCCATGTCAACGGGACTCCCGACAGTGTGCGCGACGATCGTGAGCTCGCGGCCGGGCTTCTGGGGGAACCAGAAATACGTTGTCGGTGGGGGGTTCGTAGCCGCGCCAATCCATCGCACGCTCCCCACGACGCCGACGATCTCGCCTGACAGCCCTCCACCTCCGTCGCTGCGCCAGACGAGACGGGCGCCGATCGGATCCTGACCCGGCCAGTAGAGGCGCGCGAGCCTCTGGTCGATGACAAAGACTGGCTCGGTCGTCTCGGTATCCGTGGCACCAGGGACACGCCCGCGCAGGAGTGGAATTCCCATGGCTTCAAAATAGCGCCCTCCAACGACATTGGTCCATGAGCCGGGCCGGTCTCCAGTACGGACCTGCGGACGTCCCTCGATATCGAAAAAGGCTGCGCGACCAACGTTGCTCATGGGCAGGTAGTTGATAGACCCGACCGCGCGGACGCCCGGCAGATTCTCGATGCGCTCCAGGAGCTCGCTGCCGAAGACACGGATGCGACTATCGGAGTCGTACCTGGAAACGGGGAGCGTGGTCCGCATCGTCAGGACCCCGTCCGGCTGGAATCCCGGCTGCACGCGGGTCAGTTTCCAGAAGCTGCGTCCGAGAAGGCCGGCACCGACGAGAAGGATCACCGCCAGCGCTACCTGCGACACGATGGCGAGGTCTCCAAGCCGGTTGCGGCGGCGACTCGCTGAAGAGCCGCGCGGTGCCTCGCGGAGGGCCGGATGCGATGCCGATTGCGCTGAGGCGATCGACGGCACCAGTCCGAAGACGACTGCCGTGAGGATCGTGACGAGGAATGCGAAGGCGAGGATTCGCAGGTCGACACCGATCTCGCGCGTCCGTGGAAGATCCAGCCCTGCGGGAATGGCTGACGTGAGCAGCTGCGTCCCCAGACCGCCAACGTCACGCCGAACATGCCGCCGGCACCTGCGATAACGAGGCTCTCGGTCAGCAACTGCCGAGCCAGCCGTCCGCGTGACGCGCCGAGCGCGGACCGGATCGCCAGCTCTGTCTGCCGTCGGGCGGCCTGACTCAGGACCAGGTTCGCTACGTTGGTGCACGTGATCAGCAGCAGGATCCCGACCGCGCCGAACAGCACCAGAAGTGCCAGGCGCACGTCCTTCACCGTGGCCGACAGAAGAGGAACAACGCCAACGCCCCACCCCTCACTGTAGGAGGGATGCGCCTTTGCAAGCTGCCCGGCGATCAGGGTGAGTTCGTCGTGCGCCTGGTCCAGCGTGACGCCTGGAGCAAGTCGGCCGACGACATGGAGCATGCCACCCATCCCGGCCCGATCGTCCGGGACCAATCGCATGGGGATCCAGAGTTCCGCCCGTGATTCGGACAGCTCGGTGGTGCGTATGGTGAAGCCCTCAGGCATGACCCCTACGACCGTAAGGCTCTCGCCGTCCAGCGCGATCGCTTTGCCGACGACGCCTGGATCGCCCGCGAATCGCCGCTGCCAGAGTCCGTGGCTCAATACGATCTCCGGTTCGACGTGGCTGAGGGTCGCTCCGGCGGTGAAGGTGCGACCGACGACGGCGGGAGTGCCAAGCATGGCAAAGAAATTCGCTGTGACCTGGTCGGCAAGCACTTCGACCGGCTCACCATGCCCCGTCAGGATGACGCGCACATCCTGCCACCCGGCCATATCGCGAAAGGTCCGGCTCTCGAGACGCCAATGATGCAGATATGCCGGGGAGAGACGCGACCCGGACGTGGGCTGAATCACCACCAGCCGCTGCGGTTCAACGAATCGGAGCGGACGTAAGAGAACGGCATCGACGATGGTGAACATGGAGGTGGTCGCCCCGATGCCCAGCGCGAGCGTGGTAACCGCGACGGCGGTAAAACCGGGCGTGCGCCGCAGCAGGCGCCACGCGTGTCCCACATCCTGCCGAACCGCCCGGAGGTATCCGGTTAGTGTCATGGCGCTTTCGCGACCGTTCCGTTGAGGCGCGGCGGGTCAGCCAGATGCTGCGAGCCACTGCTCACGCGCTCCCGTCCAGTCGTTTCCGCAGACGCAAATGTTGATGACCACGGGGATAGTCAGCAAGGCTGTCGACGATCTCGAACCCCAGTTTCCTATAGAACCCTGGCGCCTGGAAGCTGTGGGTTGCAAGCACAATCTGAACACACCGCCGGCGCCGCGCCTCCTTCTCCGCCAGTTCGAGAAGACGGCGACCCATCCCCTGCCCGCGATGCTTCTCGTGCACCCAGACCTGACGAATCTCGCAGCACCCGCCCCAGGTGTGCCCACACAGTCCGGCGACGACCTCACCCTGAGCATCGCGACCGAAAACTGCAATACCCTGCGCATCGCTAATCCCAGTCGCCTGGGCGTTGAACTCGTAGAGACGGTGCTCGAGAAAGTCGATCTCTGCCGGCGTCGGATCCGTTCCCATGACCAGCTCTGGGGTCGCCATGGCGTTGCTCCGGTGTCACGACGATAGGCTGGCTGACGAATAGTGGGCTAATAGCATGTCGGCCCTTCGGCCCTTGCAGCATACGCCAACCGCCAGCACGCGGTCGTTAGATCAGCCGGTCAAGCACTCCGGACAGGCTGGACGTGCGCGCTGAACCGCTTGTTCACTGATGAGGTGATAGTGACGCCGGGCGCTCGATACGCTGGTCTCCTGGGCTAGTAGCCCGTGACCAACGACGTTTGAACAGACTCGACAGCGCCTCAGCGAAGCACCCGGAAATAGTGTCTGTGGTCGTCGGGGCCGATGCCGACGAGATACAGCTGTCCCCAATACGACGCCGCCGTGTCCCTCACGTTGGTGATCCCATCCGCCGCGAGTGACCAGCCGGTCCACTGAGATCCGTCGAAGACGTTGACATACCGGGCCCGGTCGTTCGGGCCGATCCCGAACAAGTACAACCTTCCCTCATCGGCAACGGCCAGCGGCGCCAGACTCGTGGTCCTGCCCGCCGAAAACCGGCTGCCAACCGCTCCATCCGGAGTCGCCGAGGCTGTTGACCAAGAAGCCCCCGTCGTCTGGTCCGACGGCGAAGAGATACAGACGCCCGTTGTACCGATGCGGCCGTCGTCGCGAGCTTGGTGCGTTCACCTCCCGGTACCGACCTTCCAACCCGTCCCATCTGATTCCGTCGAACACATTTCCGTAATGAGTTCGATCCCCGATCCTGACGCTGAACAGGTACAGCCGATCGTCGTGCACAACCGCCGCATCGGTGACGTCCGTCGTGTGCTCGCCCGGGACCGGCTGCCATCCCGTCCAACCGGCGCCATCGAAGACGTTCATGTAGTGTCCACGGTCGCCGACGCCGATGCCGAACAGGTACAGCCTTGTCCCGGTAAACGACCGAGCTGTCGGCAAGGACAGCAGCCGTTCCCACTTCGGGGACGGGTCGCCAGCCGTTCCAGCTCGCCCCATCGTAGGCGTTCATGTAATCAGCGCGATCGCCGATCGCAAACACGTAGCAGGCGGTCACGATACTCCACCGCGGCATCCGAGACGGCCGAGCTACCACCCCCAGGAATCGGTTGCCACCCCGTGACACCGCTCGCCGCGCCTCGTGCAGTGCGCAGGCCGCCCGGAGGCGAGGGAATGGGACCCGGGCGCGTCTGCCCGCGCCTCAGGTACAACGAGTCGAGCTCGGTCGACAGCCTCTCGCCGAGGCGTTGTTGTCCGAGTCCACGGGAATCCGCGCTGGGGATCCCGCCTGCCTGGAGTGCAGATGTCGGATCCGGCGGAGGATGCACGTGCTAGAAGTCCATAATCCCGGGAACCTGGCTGGCTTCCCATAGGGACAAGTGCGTATTGATGACGGGGCAGTGATCGGGACGCGTCTTGAGGCTTGCGACCGACCACTGGCGCTCGTTCAGAACCCGCCAATACACGCATTGCCCGCGGGACGTTTCCCAGGTCTCGTGAAGAAATACGACGGTTCCTGCACCGGCCGAGATGGTGACGCCAAAGAGAACCTGCTCGGATCGCTGCAGTTGCCGCGGCACACCGTCGACCCACACGAGGGTGCCCAATACGCCCTCGACGACAGCGTATTGCGGGTCTGTCTCTGCAAGACCCGCGGGCGCGACGAGGAGAGCCGCCGCCAGGATCAACGCCGGCACACTCGACCGATGCGGTGTCATGGGTAGAACCTCCTTCTACGCGGCGCAACGTTGTCGGAACCGGTTCATCTCTACGATTTCTCGAAACTGAGCCTTCTGAGGCTGAGGCAATTGTCCCGACAGTCTTCTGAACACGGCCAGCGATTCCTGACTGCGCTTGGTGTCGCCAACACAGTCTTGGGCCGCCGCCGAGCAGCAGGTGCAGTTCGGCCGCCGCCGGCGGCCGGAAGGTCAGATCGCCGACGGCTCTGTCACGAAGTTCCGTCAACTCGGCGACCGCCTTCCGCCACTCTCGGCGCATCATCGTGACCCGAGCGGTCGTCAGCCCGTAGTGGGAAGGGACGTTCAACCCCAGGCGCCGCATGGCATCCATCGCGCGCTGACTCTGGGCGGCCACGGCGGCAATTCGGTCGGATGATGCGGCCTGACTCAATTCGACGTGTTTGGCCATGACGTAGGCGACACTTTGATGCGCTTCCGCCAGCAACCGGCAGTCGGTGGCATCATGGCTCGGATCGCTATCGCAGGCGCGCAGCAGGGCAATCGCCTGCACGAGGCGGGTCCGCGCCTCCTCGTACAGTGCCGTTGCCCTGCTGTCCGTCTCCTCGAGGTCCGCTTGGTCGATGAAGGTGGCGGCGAGGTTGTACCACACCGTACGCGCATGGCTTACGGGTTGCCTGCCCGGCGCACTGCACGACGACCGCTTCCAGCTTCTCACGCGCCGTCTGACCATCGCCGCCGACGGGCGGCGGGAACGAACGACCCGACAGCCGCAGAACGTAGGCCTGATTGTTGGCCGATTCGATGAACAGCGGAGAGAGCCTCTCCGCTCGTGCAAAGGCGTCGCGCGCGGGCTCCGGCCGTCCGGTGTGAAGGAGCGCGTTGCCCTCGGTACAGGCTCAGCGTCGCTGCCCCAGGGCACCGACCAGGCCGGTTTGGACTCGCGCGAGGTCGGTGAACGCCTCCAGACCCGTGCGGAATGAGATCAGGGACGCGCCGTACCTGTGGCGGCTGACTGTGGGTCCTGGTGGTAGCCCACGAGCACCCACACAAGGGCTCGCTGGATGCTGTCGATGTGCGCGTTCTCCACGACGGTGCCACCGATCTCGTGGATGTCGGTGGCGCCGACGACGGCATCCGGCGCCTCGTCGATCGCGTCGGCCTCGACCGGAAACGACACCGCGAGCTCGAATTCGCTCGGACCGCGACTCGTCACGTCCTGCCTGAGGTCACTGGAAGTCCAGATTTTCCGTCAACCGTGTGCCATCGGCCGCGAACGCCTTCGTGTAGCGGGCAATGCGCAACCGTGCAGTCTCGACGTCCTGCACGTTCAGGTTGATGTTCAGCAGGTCGACGTACCACGGCAACTTGACCGGCTGCGCGACGTAGGTCTCGACGATCTCGCGCGCGATCGGCAGCGTCGTGTGCTTCGAGTCGTCGTGCACGTCGCGGTTGCTCGGCCGCTTGCAGCTTTTCGTACTCCTCCGCGATCAGCCGCCGGCACAGTTCGAGCGTGAACGGATCCCCCTCGCTGGGCACCGGCGGCCGCGATCGGCCGCGGTCAGGCGCGCCCCCTTGTGCACCCACTCCCACAGGATGCTCAACCGGATCTCGCCGGTCGCCATGTCCTCCATCAGATAGAGCACGTCGTCGTTGCCGAAGAAATCGGCGGGCTTCAGCGCGGCCGCCTGAAAGCCGCGCCCGAAAGCGTTGCCGTACTGCAGGGCAACGCTGATCAGATCGCGGGCGCCGCGGATCGTCCGGGTCGCGCCTCGATGACAAACAGCCCGTCGGCGTCCGCCGCATCGTACGTCAGCCTCGGAAACGCGCGGCCGAGCTGATTCGCCTGTCCCGCCTTCTCCCAGACCGGCCGGACGATGTGGACCATCTTCCAGTGTGCGACCCATTTGCCGCTCGCCCCCTCGCGCTGCTCGCGCTCCGCGCCGGCCAATGCCCGCGCCATGCTCGCCTGCACGCCCGCCGGTGATCCCACCGGGATGTTCGGCTCCATCCCGCCCTGCCAGAGCGCGAAGCGGCCCTGGCGATCGGGCGTATTGACAGCCCGGCGGACGCGGTCCTCGTAGACGCGCATGTAGCCGTAGGTCATCGTGATCGCGTCGATATTCGGGTTGACGACCGCCGGATCCCATGAAGCGGCGTCCGAGACGCTGTTGATGTAGTCCCATCGGCCCGTGTTGAAGCCGACGAAGTGCGGACTGAGCGCCGCGCGAATCTCCATGAGCTGGAAGGAGGCTTCTACCTGCTCGACCAGCACGTAGACCTTGATCGCGCCGCGCGGCAGGCCGAAATAGCGCTCCAGTCGCGTCGAGCATGTCGTTCCACAGCGCCGCCTCCTCGGCGGTCTGAATCTTGGGAAGGTACAGGACGACGCTGCGGCCCTCGCCGCGCAGGACGAGCGTGGTTGTTGACGTAGAGTGCCATGTCGACGATGGACGCCGACAGGGCCTCGCCGCCGGCGAGCCGGATCGTGCCGGTCGTCGAGATGGAGCCCACGCGGGCGGAAGATCCGCGTCGTGAAGTCCAGCTGCGCTCGCCAGTCCGCGATGATCGGCCGGCCGAGGAACGTCGCCGCCCAGGCATTCATCTCACCCGCGACTTGCTCCGCTACGTCCATGAACACATCGGCCCGCGCGAACGCCAGCTTGAGGTTACGCTGATTGTCGAGCGACATGCTGTCGACCTGCCCGAGCGCGTCCTCCCCGTCGAACATCCAGCCGTCGGCGCCCGAGAGGAGCGCGTAGGCGACGTTGCGTATGCTCTCTGCCAGGGCGAGCACGGGGCCTGGCGGCGGGGCCGGTCCCCTGGATCCACTGCCGCTGAAGATCGGCCGGGATCTCGCCGCCGTCGAACCGTCCGGCCCTGGCGTCGCTCACCGTGAATGCTCGTTCCGACCGATCGTCGCGTCCTCAGGCAGGAACGAGATGCGCTCGTGCTCGCGCAGTCGGCGCGCACGACGGTCGATACGCGCTCGCATGAGCTCGCGCCGATCCGCATCAAACGGAGCCAGCGCCGCGATGCTCTCGAGCGCCTCCGGTGTGAGGACGTCGCGATAGCTGTCCAGTAGCCGGTCTCTCACCCGTAGGGGTCCAACTGCCTGCATTCGTTCTCCTTGATCGGAATTATCTGACCGTGCTCACGAATCGCACCGGAACACTTTCATCCTGGGGGCGCGGTTCCTCACGACATGGGGGAAGCCTCGCCTTCGCAGCCGATGCGGGTTGCAACGGCCGGAAAGTGACGCCCGAGGGGTGCTTTGTGAACGGCCTCCGGCATGAACGATACACCGAGACCGGCGGGCGACAAGGGTTCGGGCTGCTCCGAACCTCGCGATGACTGCTACTGCTGGGCGGCAGCCCTCGCCTGGGTGAGCAGCTGATCGAGCGAACTCCTGTCCAACAATCGTCCGGCCGCGACCACGGCCCGAATGCGGCGAACGTTCGCGATATCGTCGAGCGGGTTCCCGTCCAGCAGCACGAGGTCGGCCGATCTGCCTGGCGCGATGGTTCCGAGCGTCGTCTCGCGACCAAGATAGCGCGCGGATTGACGGTGGCCGTCTGGAGCGCTGCCAGCGGCGTCATGCCTGCGCGCACCATCGTGGCCAACCCGTTCCGACCCGACGCTCCAGAATATAGCCGAGCTGCGACCTCGAACGCCGTCGGTCTGCGCGGGAACCACGTGCGAGTCGAAGCCACGCGTCCAAGGCGATGGACGGGGTCCAGTTCCACGGCGCGCCGTCGACCTGCTGGCACAGTTCGTCGGGGGTCCAGCCCTTCGTCCTACCAGTCCTGAGAATCTGCGTGAGAGTTCTCGACCCAGGAGAGGAGGTAGCAGCGCGACGAGGGTCGTCGTGATGTTCGAAAGACCGCTGCACGTCGTTTACTTCCGGTAGGAAGTGAATATGCCAGGTGTCAGCGATTTCGTTCGCATTGTAGACGAACAGCGCTACGTCGATCGGAAACGCAGCTGTCGAGATGCCTCTCAACACTGGCGGCCGCGAAGCGAGTCACGCTGACCTGCTCGTATCCGGCGTGAACGCCATTCCGACGGCGGCACCCTGTTCGAACCGGAGGCCGATGATGACGATCGATATTCGGCACGCATTGCCAGTCGCCGCCCTTGCCGGAATGCTGGCCCACACCCCGCCTATCGCTGCACAGAGGCCCGATGTCGAGGTTCTGCTCACGCGCGACGTGCGCGGCGCCGTAGACAATCCCCTCACTGGGCGCTACGAGGGTTCGGTGTTGTTCGCACAGACGACGAAGGCTTTCGACGAGATCACGCTGCCGAGCGGCCCGGCGCAAGGTAAGACGTATAAACCGGCCGAGCAGAAGTTCGCGGCGACCGTCACGGCGCAGGGCCGCGTGACGCGATCAATCTACATCGCGCCAGCGGGTCGCTCCCCGCTGGAGGTGACTGCCAACTTCGTCGACGCGCTCACCGCCAAGGGTTTCGCCCCGGTGTTTCGGTGCACCGCCAATGCCTGCGGGGAAAGCTTCGAAATGTTGAAGTACTCAGTGGACAAGCCGGAGACCCATGTGCTCGGCCAGGGCTACGAGCACCTGCGGGCACTATTCATCCGGAGCAACCTGTTCATTCATCTGACCGACATCCGCTACGCGCTGTACAAGAAGCCGGCGCCCGAAGGCGACAGCTATGTCGCCATCTATGGGGCGGTGCACAGCGGCACGCAGAATGAATTTCAGCGGGCGCTGGGTGGCCGCGTCGGCGTGCTGGTCGAAATCGTCGAGCCGCGGGCGATGGATCGGAAGATGGTCGTCGTCAGCGCATCCGAGATCGGCGGCAAGGTGGCCTCCGAAGGCAAGGCGGTGTTCTACGGCATCGAGTTCGACTTCGACAAAGCCGACATCAAGCCGGAATCAGAGCCGCAGCTGGCCGAGATGGCGAAGTACCTGCAGGCCAATCCGCAGACCCAGGTATTCGTCATCGGTCACACCGACAACAAGGGTACGCTCGATTACAACCTGGGGCTGTCCGGCCGCCGCGCCGACGCTGTGGTCAAGGCGCTCGCCGGAACGCACCGGATCGATGCGAAACGCATGACGCCGCGCGGCCTTGGTCCGCTCGCGCCGGTGGCCACGAACCGGACCGACGACGGACGCGCGAAAAACCGGCGGGTGGAGCTGGTGGAACAGTAGTTACTGTCGTGCGGGACCGCTGAAAAAGGACCGTCCTGATCTGAAATCGAAAAAACGGCAGATGGCAAACACGTTGTTGGCTGTCAGCCGTTGTCCACGAAGAGGGGACAACCACCGCTTCGTTCGCTTCCTTCCGGACCCAGGACAGAGAACGATCACGCACCGGGCATGGTCGAGGGCGTTTTGTATCGCTCGCTCGAAGTCGGCGCCCGCGAGCAGGTCCCCATCGTTCGCCGGTCGAACGTCGGAAGGTCGCCGCAGGAGTGGCCCTGAAGGAGCCGCGGCCTGGGGCTTTCCATCTTCAGACGGCCCGTTCGAGCACAGGAGTCGGCGACACTCTTTCACTGAGCCGAAGGCATCGTGTCGAAGACCCCAGCGGACTGCGTTTCGATATCCTGTTTCAGCAATGAAAGACGCGGTACGTTTCTTCGGATGAATCGCTACAATCTCACCGTGTAGCGTCACTCATTTAAGGCGAGCACCCCGATCCAGCGTCTGGTTAATCGCGTGGGAGCCACGAATGGGCGCGATCTTCATCAGTTATCGCCGCGAGGACTCCGCCGGATGGGCAGGGCGTTTGACCGCTGATCTGCGGAGGGTTTTTTCTTCCTTGAACGTCGATGTCTTCATGGACATCGACACCGTTCCACCGGGTGCCAACTTCGAACAGCACATCTCGGATGCGGTAGGGTCGTGTGATGTTCTGATCGCCTTAATCGGTCCCCGGTGGTTGACGGCAGCCGACGCGCTGGGCGGACGACGCCTGAACGATCCTGAAGATTTCACGAGAATCGAGATCGCCGCTGCGCTTCGAAGGGATATCCGTGTAATCCCTGTGCTCGTGGGCGGCGCAACCCTGCCTCCCGCGGACAATCTTCCGGACGACATCAAGTCGCTTGCGCGCCGGCAGGCGTACCGAGATGGCCGACAACCGGTGGCCGAGTGACTGTGAGAGGCTGATCGATGCATTGCGGCGCGTCGTGCGCCCGCAGTCAAGCGGAAGGTCTCGTCTTGCCGCCGCAGCGGCGATCGTCCTGGCGGTGCTCGTCGCTGGCTACGGCGTGTTTTCAGTGCTTCAACGTGACACCAAGCAACCGCCGGCTGGCGTTACCAGCGGGAGCACGGTTCCCACACCCGTCCCAAATGCGCCTGTTTCACAGCCCGGGAAGCGCGCCGGGGAGCCTCCGCCGCAGACGGGCGGGCAGAAACAGGATCGACCAAAGTCCTCCCTCGCTTCGAACTCCGCGGGGTCCGACCGACCGCAGGACGCGGAGAAACACTATCAGCGGGCGAAGATACACTTCGACACGAGGAACTACGTTGAAGCCGCTCAGTGGTACTTCAAGGCGGCCGAAGTGGGGCACGTTGGGGCGCAGGTCAGACTCGGAGAGATGTACACCCAGGGCCTCGGTGTACGAACCGATGCTCAAGAGGCGATCGGCTGGTATCGGAAGGCCGCGGATCAGGGAAGCCGCGAGGGCATGTACGGGCTGGCGCAGTCATATGCAATGGGCCGCGGCGGGCTGGACGAAGCCGAAGCTTTCGCCTGGCTCCGCAAAGCCGCCGAAGGAGGGCACTCGAATGCCCAGGCCTGGCTTGCATCCTGGTACCAGACAGGCGGAAGCGGCGGAGTACAAAGGAACGATGCCGAAGCCTTCAAGTGGTACCTGAGAGCCGCGGAGCAGGGGAATGTGATGGCCGTCGACTCCCTCGCCGCTATATACGCCGAGGGACGAGGCGTGCCGGCAAACCAGACCGAAGCCGCGAAATGGTATCGCAAGGGCGCGGAAGGCAGTTCTCCGTTCGCGGCGTACGAGTTGGGCCGCCGGTACGCTCACGGAATCGGCGTGGACCAGGACGACGACGAGGCAATCAAGTGGTTTCGCAGCGCTGCCAAGCAGGGAATCGGCGCTGCGCAGGACGAGCTCAAAAAGCGCGGCCTCAGCTGGTAGGCAGCCCGTCTCGGGGAGGCGGATGTGGTCATGTCGACGGGCGACGAGTACCGGCGGCCCGCGGAATGGCAACGTCGCAGGCTGTCCGGCACTTGGAGGTGCTGGTCTTGCGTCACCTGGTGACACCCGGCACGGCCAGTCGCCCAGGCGGCTGGTTCGTGCCGAGGGTCTGAAAGCCGAAAGCCCAAACGGGGGATCGGCGGCAGGAACTCACCAACCGTCAGGAAGCAGTGCCCGTCGCATCATGAGACTGCTTCGTGTCTGCGGCTGCCCCGGCCATTATCCCGACAACCCCTTGCTTGGTCAGATACCAGCAGCCATTCAAGCCGCTGAAGGTGGACATCGCCCCCGATCCAACGCTCCCGTCGATGGTCCCGCCATACTTGGCCGGGCCGTTGTCAAAACTCAGTAGGAGCGTGCCATCCTGCTGCACCCACTTGCCTGGAAAGGTTCCACCGAATGTTCCATTGGCGTTGAAGGTGATGTTGAATTGACTGTAAGAGTTCGAACAACCCCAACTGAAATGACCGATCCAGTTGCCAGATACACTCATGGTGCCTCCTTCACTTACACGCGAGTTTCAGTCATCGTGGCACTCGTATGGCCCGGAGAAGTAGAGGGCCAGACCGAACCGCGGATTCCTCGAGCCCTGCTCGAGCGGGCTGGGAGTATACACCCGGTCGAGGGAGGTTGAGCGCGGCCAGCGAGGACTCGGAACCTGCTGTGATCAGCAAAGATTCGGTCCTGCGCCTAAACTCATCCGATCAAAAACGAGCCAGATTGAGCTGATCAAGGCAAAAGTCGGTCTGGCTACTAGCGCTTGATGAGGGCCGACCTGAACCGTAAACCTCCACAGGCGGCCGAAGGGAGACAGGCGGAAACGACCAACGGGCGGTCCTCATGCTCGCGGGCCGGAGAGGCCCGAGGGTGCAAATCTCAGGACTACAACACGTTCGGAGTATTCCACTAGCGACACCGGGTGCAGTCGGACCAGCACGTCGAGCACGCCTTCGCGATGCTGATTGCACAGCTGATGGCGCGCGATCAGCGAACAGGAATCGCATCACGACCGCGACGACGAATACCCACAACAGCGAGTACCCGTAGTTGGAGCCGGCCGTCCCCGCCTCGACGACATCGCCCGCTCCAACCAGGTAATACGATGACGATGCCCGGCACGAACGAGCGGACGTATTCGACGAAGGTGCGTGGGACGGGTGCCGCTGGCGCCGGTGTCGTGCCGGTCAGTGCCGCCGCAGACGAAGCGCGATGTCGGCGCCGTAGGCCGGCAGTGGGAGCGCACGCACGCCGCCGCCGGCTACCTCGAGGGTCTGGACGACAGATCCTGTCGTCGGGTTCAGCCACTCCGCGCGCCACGTGCCGTCGGAGAGGTCGACGTGCAACGGCGATGTCGCGGCGGATTCCCTCGGCACCGCCGCCAGGTTCGCTGATCCGCCGGCCGCGCTGTTCCGACGCAGATAGATCGCCATCGCCCGGCCGCGCTCGACCAGCGCGCGGGCGGTACCGTCGGGCGGGGTGCCTTTGATGACCGCGTTGTCCGGCGTCATCCGAACGAAGTCGAAGCTGTTGACGAACTCGCTCAGGATCTTCAGCTGGCGGCGCAGCGTGCGGCTCCCGCCGCCGGGCTGCGACTCCGGATACTGAAAAGTCCCGTCCTCGTAACCGGCGGCGAACGAGTAGTCGAGATTGTTGTAGAGGCCGCCGCCCGCGACGATGAAGTCCCAGCCTTCCGTCCGGTAGACCTCATCGCTCACGCCGCGGAAGCCCGTCTCGTCATCGCCGATCACTTTGTTGAGCGCGTAGTTCATCCCGACCGTGTCGGGCGGGGTGGCGTAATGGAAGTTGAAAATCGAGACCGCCGGATGCGGGTCCGCGATCCTCGCGGCCTTGTTGGCGATGTTCTGCGCGATCAGGTGCTTCGCGGGGAGCGCCCGCTCCGTTGCCACGATGACGTCGGCGATGCGGTGCTGCCATGGCACCGTTACGCCCCCGAAATACGGTTCGTTGGCGATCTCGAAGAACAGGTTCGGAAACGAGTTGAGCTCGGTGACGAGCTTACGGGTGAGCGCTTCCTGCACCGCCAGGAGCGCCGGATCGCGGTCGAGCGTGTAGACCTCGTTGCGGCCGACGCTGCCTGCGCCGTTGACGTTGTTGGCGGCGTTCATGGGGCTGAGGCTCCACTGCACCTCTTCATACATCGGGCAGAACAGCGTGAGCTCGACGACGATATTGCGGGCCGCGGCGTGCGTGACGAAGTCCTTCAGCCTGGCGAAGTAGGCGTCGTCCCACCGCGAGAGATCGAACTTGTTGCCACCGTCAGGGTGACCGGGCTGGCTGCCGCGCGGCCAGGGGGCGAGGAACCGTCCGGGCCGCGGCGCCAGCGTGTTGCGGGCGATCTTGAATGCGCCCTGCGGCTCGACGTACGCACCGCTGAAGACGCGCGTGTAGTTCATCCCGTCGGCGGCGAGCGTGTCCAGGTACCTGCGGTAGTCGAAGTCCAGGTTGATCACCGCGCCGTAGTGCTCGGCTGACGTGATCAGGATCGTCGGCCGGCCGCGCCACTGGAAGTAATGCGGGTTGTCGGGATGGAGCGCAATCGCGGAAGCGGGCGCGCCTGAAGGAACCTGGGCCGCCGGCAGTCCTGTGAGCAGTGCGGCCAGCGCGAAGATCAGAACTAGTCCACGATCGGGCATTGCACTCCTACGTGCTGCGGAACCAGCTCGAATGGCTTGGGCGAAACTGGCGCAACGTGCCGTAGACCACCCAGGTATGCGACAGGACAACGATGACGATGGCGCGCAGTGAACGGCATGCCCTCGAGAATCTCTAACGAAGAGCCCGGCAAGCGTTCGTCAACTCTTCAAGGTCTCGGTCGCGCGATCGAACAACATCGCCCTCCGCTGGAAGTGCGACTCATTTGCCATGTGGCAGGCGATCGCCGCGTGATGTCCGAAGACGGCGTCCTGTACCACGGGTTGGCGCGTCTTCACGGCCTGGAAAAACTTCCACAAGTGAGGCCTGGTGTCGTCGTACGAATCGCCCTGATAGGTCACACCGTCGTGGAGCGGTTCCTCGCCGGGCCTGGGACCGTTCTCGGTGTGCCACTTCTCGACGTACTCGTTCCGCATGGCCTGCGGAAAGCTGGCGGCGTAGTAACTGGGTGCGGTATCGACGCCAGCCTGGCTCGTGAATGTCAAGCTGGTCTCCGTGAGCTCGAGGATCCCCTTCGAGCCGAGGAAGCGGAGCACCTCCGGCGTCTCCGAAGCCAGGTTCAGGCGTATATAAACCGGTACGTCGCCGTACTCGAAGAGCGACATGTGCACGTCCGGCATGTTGCGCCCATCCTTGAATCTCCGGATGCCCCCCATCGCAACGACGCGCGTGGGCGCCTCGTTGAGTCCCCAGGTGTAGAGCATCCCGCTGATCAGGTGCACCATGAGGTCGCCGGCCACTCCCGTGCCGTACTCCTTCCAGCAGCGCCAGCGCGCGAAGATCTTCGGGTCAAGGGGGCGCTTCGGGACATCCCCCTGCCAGGTGTCCCAGTCCAGCGTCGCGGGGGAGAGGTCGGGCGGGGGCGGATACACCCACGCCCCGTTGGGACTGTTGCGGCCGAGCGATCCCTCCACGAGTTGCAGATCGCCGAGGACGCCCTTTGCGACCAGTTCCCGAGCCTTCGCGCAGAGGACGGAGCTTGTACGTTGCGAGCCGATCTGGACAATCCGCCGGCTCTTCGTCGCCGCGGCGACCATCGCGCGCCCGTCGGCAACGCTGTGCGACATGGGCTTCTCGCAGTAGATGTCCTTGCCCGCGCTCACGGCGTCCACCACGATTTTTCGATGCCAGTGATCGGGCACCGCGGCAAGGATGCAGTCGATGCCCTTGTCCTCGAGCAACTCCTGGTAACGGCGCGTCGTGCGCAGGCTGGCGCCAGCGATTTCACGCGCACGGACGTGCCGCCCGTCGTAGAGGTCGCACGCGGCTGCGCACTCGACGCCTGGCAGGGCGATGGCAGTTGCGAGGAGGCCGGACCCCTGCATCCCCACACCGACCATCCCGAAGCGCACGCGGTCGCTGGCGGACACCTGCTGCGCGGATCCGCCCAACGGCTCCGCCTCGAGCGGGATTCTCTTCACGGCAAGGGTTGCGCCGACGACGGCGGCGCCGGCCTGGAGGAACTGACGACGGGAGGAACGGATCTTCATTGACCCTCCTGCTCGGGGTAAGCGGTTCGGGTTTCACGCTTCGACGGCAGTGTAATCCGCCGCGTCGTGACCGCGCACCAGACACAGCGACGCGTCATTGTAGCGGTCGCCCCCAGCCATCGTCACCCGATCCGGGTGCCCTTGACGAAAACTTCGCGAATTCGCGAATCAGGGCAGCGAGGTTGCTGCCTCAGCGCAACACGCGGCTGTTCTCGGCCTGTCCGATGAGCCGGTCGGCGTCGTCCTGCAACAGGAACCCCTGCTCGACGAGCCGCTTGGCCGCCGTGCGCACCCGCGCGACGTATCCGTCGTGGCTCGCGTACCGCTCTTCGAGCGAGAGGCGTGGATCGCCGGAGAGCAGACGTTCGGCTTTCGTCCGGGCGAATGGAATGTAGCCGCCGCCCAGCGGCTGGATCTGGCCTTTGAAGAAACCGCCGGCCACGGGGTTCCAGCCGGTGTAGCGTGCCGAGCGGCGCCTCGAGCAGGACGCTGCGCACGCCGGCCAGTTCGTTGCCGTCCTCGTCGACGCGCGGCACGAGCGTCGGCAGCGTCTGCCGCACCACGGGTGGCTGCAGCGACACGATGCCGGACACGTCGGGACTCCGAAACCCCGGTCCGAAATCGTACTCGTAGAAAGGGACCGGCATACCGTCAGGAAGCGGCTGGCCCGGAATAAGGGGGAAACCGGTCGCAGATTGCGTGGGCGGCACCAAATCGCCGCGATCGAGCCTGGGATATCGGCTGGGAGGCGGCGGCGCATCGCTCACCACCCAATCGACGAGCGCCTTCATCAGTGCACGATTGGCTTCGGCCGACGAGTTGAGGTTCGCCGCGAGCAGGCAGCAGGCTTCGGACTTGGCCTCGACCACGAAGCCGCCGGGGCCGCCGCCGTGACGGACGCCAGCCATATAGTAGCGGCGGACGTTCGACGGCAGCGGGATGTCGTGGTCCGCGCGCGTGCCGACCAGGTTGGGTGAGGCACGGAGCGAATAGAACTCTGCCGAGCCGAAGGTCTCGACGATTTTCGGGCACGTCTCGCTGGCTCGGCAGCGTGTCAGCAGGCTCGACGTGGCACGCCCCCGCGCGGTGTCGGTGTATCGTCCCACCACAGCACGCCTTCGCTCCCCGGCTCGAACATACTCGGCTGCGCCGCTTGGGCGCGGCGAACCGGATGTTCATCGCCAGCTGCCGCGCGGCGATATTGGGGTTCATGCCGTCGAACACGCTGCCGACCGCGCTCGTCCTGGTTGAAACCCAGGTGCAGGAAGCTGCGCAGGTAGTTGCCCGACTGAGAATTGCCCTGCGCGATGGTGTGCCGGATGCTGGCGCCGAGAGGATTGGCCGCGTGAGCCCTGCGAAGGAACGCGAGCAGATCGCGCGTCGCGGCGAAGCCGATGCCGTGCACAGGCGGATCCTTCGCGATGTACGCCAACTCGTAGAGAAAAGCGGGATCGAACGCGCTTTTGAGACACAGCTTCTCCGGGTCGGGATGTCCCGGAAAGGGCGTCCGCGTGCAGTCGGCAAACGCCCAGTTGGACGCGGCGATCGGCACGCGACTGCCACCCTCGGAGGCGCGCTGCGTGAGCGTCGCCTTCGACGTGTCCAGGCTTGCAGGCATGGCCGTGCCGGTCATACGGCCGCGAATGATCGGCAGCGTGGTCGACCCGACCGGCATGTCGGCAAATCGCGCCATCACCGGACCCGTGATGCTCGACCCGTCCAGGTTCTTCGCGATCGGCGTCATCAGCGTCTCGACACCGGCACCCGCGGGGATGTCGGCCTGCCAGCCACTGGAGACGAGCACATGCCCGTTGGCCCGGAAGTCCGCGTAGTAGCCGCCGCCCGCCGATCGTTGGCCTGGCCGCGATTAGGCACTTGATAGACGAGCACGCCGGTAGCCCTGCTCATGTCCGCTGGCTTCAGGATCGTGAAGGTAGCCGAGTACTCGACCATGCCGCGCGCGTTGCGGGGCGCCAGCTCAAGGTCGGTGATGACGGCGTTGAGAGGATGTGTCGGATCGAGCTCACCGTAGAAGCGACCGGTCAGCTTTTCGTACGGCTGCGTTTGATTGGGCAGCGGTTGCCGCTGCTCGACGACGAGCTTGACGACCTCGGCGCGGGCATGGACGCTGAGTAGAAGCACAAAGGCGGCGGTGCAGAGTGCGGAGAGGAGGCGCGACATGGCCAGATGGTAATGCCAGATGACGCTGGCTGCCGCCGCATTCATGGTCATAGCGGACTCGACTGGACCGCCACGCCGTAATGTCCAACAACTCGATCGAGCCCGCCCGAGCACGGTCTGGTGATCCACGACCTGCGGCTCGGATTCCCGGGCCCGACAAGCGCCATCCCCCGGCTCTGATACCCTGCGGCCATTACGCCCCTCGACACTCTTGGCGCTTCATCAGGGTGTCACCTTTAGGAGATGTCTAGTAGTATGCCAGTCACCGGCCGTCGGGCGAGAACACTGCGCCCACTCTTTTCAAGGGACTGCGCAGAGACACTTCGAGCGCCCCAGGCTTCTGACGCTCCGGATCAGTGCAATAAGGGCAGCATCCAGATGCTCGTCGAGCGTTTCAGCGCTGCGCCGATGAATTGCCACGTATGTGGCATCCGACGAGACCGACGACGGATGCAGTCGTCTTTGCTTTCGACGAGATCTGCGGCTCGTCGGAGCCATCCGTCTGGGCCTGTTCAAGGAGTCGCGTCGCCACGCACTGCCTGCCGTCGGCGCCGCGCGCAAGAAAACGCCACTTTCCCTCCGTCGGGCGAGAGCGCAGCGGTTGAGCGTCTGGTGCGGGTGGCGCGCGCTCGCAGGCGATAGAGGAGGGACCTCGCAGCATGGATCTCGTTCTCCTCGGCGCACCGGGATCGGGCAAGGGGACCCAGGCGGATCATCTACACCGTGCCCTCGGCGTGATGCACATCGCCTCGGGCGACTTGTTTCGCGACCACGTCCAGCGCAAAACGGACCTCGGGTTGCGGGCAAGCGAATACATGGCGCGCGGCGCCCTGGTGCCAGACCCCATCACGATCGCCATGCTGCGCGAACGCGTCAGCCACCCTGAGGCGGTGAAAGGCGTCCTCTTCGATGGGTTCCCGCGGACCATGGAGCAGGCCATTGCGCTCAGCGAGATGATGGAAACACTCGGCCGGAAGATCGACGCCGTCCTCTATGTCGAGGTTCCCGACGAGGAGTTGGTGGATCGGCTGTCTGGGCGTCTGGTCTGCCGTGAATGTCAAGTCCCTTTCCACCGCATCGCCAATCCGTTCGGCACGTGTCCGCACGGCCGCTGCACGGGAGAACAGCTCTACCAGCGGTCCGACGATGCGCCGGATACGGTCCGGGCGCGGCTCATGACGTTCCACCGTCAGACGGCGCCAGTCATTGACTACTACGGCCTGATCAACCTGCTGGTCACGGTGCCAGGACACGGGTCGGTCGATGAGGTCAAACGAGCGACCCTCGACGTCATCCGGCGCCTCGATGTCGACAAGCCATCAGCCTGAACGACCTTTTACGGAGCGAGAACATTCGCGACGATCATCAAGGACGAACGATGTTTGAAGCTGCCGAGCTCGGCCGGACGATCCCGAAGGATGAGTACAAAGCGCGCATCCCGACACTTCGTACGGAACTTCTCGAGATGCAGCGGCAGTTGACCAGTGCGAAGTTCCCAGTGATTGTCGTGTTTGCGGGGGTCGATGGAGCGGGCAAGGGAGAGACCGTCAACCTGCTGAACGAATGGATGGATCCGCGCTGGATCGTCGCGCGCGCCTATGGGGAGCGGTCAGATGAGGAAGGGGAGCGCCCCGAGGTACCTGGCGGTACTGGCGGGATTTGCCGCCAACGGGCCGAATCGGCTTGTTCCTCAGCTCCTGGTATTCACGTCCGGTGCTCGATCGCGTCTATGGCCGAAGCCGGACGGCCGACTTCGACAGGGAGCTCGAGCGGATCGCCGGCTTTGAACGGACTCTGACCGATGA
This sequence comes from uncultured Acidobacteriota bacterium, assembly GCA_963787175.1. GTDB lineage: Bacteria > Acidobacteriota > Vicinamibacteria > Vicinamibacterales > 2-12-FULL-66-21 > CAVSUB01. Next base: position 47,986 of record CAWBCA010000019.1, on the reverse strand, counting down.
TGGCGCGCTCGTTCTGAAGTTCTGGATGCATCTTGGGAAGAGCGCTCAGAAGAATCGGCTTCGGACGTTGGCGAAGGATCCGATCACCAGGTGGCGGGTCACCAAGCGCCAATGGCAGCACTGGCGCTTGTACGACAAGTTCGTGGCGGCGGCTGAACGCGCCCTGCGGCGAACGAGCACCGTTGAGGCACCCTGGGCGATTGTCGAAGGGGTCGACGAAGCCTACCGGAGTCTCACCGTCGCGAAGTCGATCAGGGACGCGATTCGCAAAGCGCTCGCACAAGGTCGCGGAGAGCGCCAGGCCATGAACCTCGGGGACGGTTCAGGACGTCGAGCGCCACGCGCGACCACGGGGCAATCAGGGTCGCGGCCGGCGGCCGCAGCCCGGATGCGCGGATCCGCAGCAGCGGCGCTGACGATCCTGAGCAGCCTCGACATGTCGCAGGCGGTCTCCAAGAAGGCCTTCGCAGCTGATCTCGAGAAATATCAGGGCCGGCTGAATCTCCTGCAGCGCAAGGCAGAGCAGAAGGGCGTCTCGACGATCCTGGTGTTCGAAGGGTTGGACGCAGCCGGCAAGGGTGGCGCGATCAGGCGGGTCACTGGGGCGCTGGACGCGCGGTCGTACCAGGTCATCCCCATCGCTGCGCCAACCGACGAAGAACGAGCCCATCACTATCTCTGGCGCTTCTGGCGTCACCTGTCGCGAGCGGGGCGACTGACGATCTTCGATCGAAGCTGGTACGGGCGCGTGTTGGTGGAGCGGGTTGAGGGGTTCGCGACCGAGCGGGAATGGATGCGCGCGTACTCTGAGATCAATGAGTTCGAGGAGCAGCTTGTCGACCACGGTATCGTCCTGGTGAAGTACTGGGTCCACATCTCGCAGGACGAACAATTGCGCCGCTTCAAGGAGCGCGGGAAGGCCCGATACAAGCAATGGAAGCTCACGGACGAAGACTGGCGCAACCGGGCGAAGTGGCCCGACTACGAACGCGCGGTAAATGACATGGTGGAGCGGACGAGCACCCGCCTGGCGCCGTGGACGCTCGTCGAAGGCAACGACAAGTACTTTGCGCGGCTCAAGGTTCTGAAGACCGCATGCAGCAGTATCAGAGTGGCCATTTAGGAGCTGACGGACCGCAGAGAGAACACCATCGAAATCGGGGCCAGGCGCGTCCTGCGGTTTTGGACCACGTTATCGGGGTTCGAATCCTCGCCTCCCAGCCAAATTGCTGCCGAACGCTCAAGGTCTTCCAGTACAGCGAGTTGCTTGGTTCGATTCCAGGTCGTCCGCTGCGACTCGTTGGGACTGGTTGGGTCAAGGCGTTGGGCTAACCTCCACACTCTCAAGGTCTTTCGCTGGAAACGGCGGGGTTCGAATCCCAGACAGGTCTTCCCGCTGCTGAGTGAATCTGGCGCGCGAGCCAGCATTGGCGCCGAGAATTCATGTCGCGCGCAGGGATGCACGACCAGGTGGTGTGGATGAACATCCGTCCGTCCGAGGTGGTATCGTTCTGCAGCCACCACGACGGACTATCCACACCATCAAAGACTTCTTGCGCTGGGAGCGAGCATGCGAGAACACTTTGTGACGGGGCGGTGTAACCGACGCGCGTTCTTGCTAACGACAGTCGCCGGCCTCGTATCGAGCCGAGTGTCGCAGGCTCAGCCGGCCGTCACTCGTCCGATCGTGTCGGAGACCGCGTGTCCGCTGGAAACTATCATGCCGGTCGCCGCCGACGGCCATCGCGGGCTAGCTGTGCTGCGAAAGCCTCCGGGTGCCGGTCCCTTCCCGGTCATGGTTTGGTTTCACGGTGGCATTACCACAGTGCCGCTCGCACGTCTGCAAGCCAGCGCGCGCGATCTCGCCACCGGTTGCCGCTTTCTGGCAGCAGGTTACGTCTTCGTTGCGCCAACCTACCGCAGTCGTGACGTCGACCTCCAGACCCCCGTGTCGGTGGACGACGCAATCGCTGTGGTCGAATACCTGCGTAAGCTTCCGTTCGTCGATCAACAGAGCGTCGTCGTTGGAGGATGCAGCGGCGGCGGGGATTTGGCGCTTCACGTCGCTTCGCGCTCAGGCGTCTGCGCGGTGGTCGCCGAAGAACCGGCAAGTCTCGTAATGTCGGGTGTCTTCAACAACACCGTCGCAAAGCGAGGCGAACGATACACACCGGAAGACGGGTTCTTTCTGATGGAGGACGGCCGACGCTATTACACCGCCGAATTGCAGAAGTCCTTTCGGGCGAAACTCGGGAAGCTCAATGCCCCTATCCTGATCGTCCAGGGAGATGTCGGCGAGGGCCCGGTCAATGTCGACGGCCCCGGCCGAAACCGATTCAACGCTGATGTGCTGATTCCTGAACTTCGCGCGACAGGCCGGCAGTTCGCCGTCAAGATTTACCACGAGCAAGCTCACTGTTTCTGTTCAGCGAGCGGACAACCACGGCCTGGCGGCATGGCCGCGCCGGCATCGTGGCCGGCGGCCGCGCTCAGCGCGTTTCAGGACATCGACACGTTCTGTCGCGCCCATGTTCGCACTCAGCCCAAGGCGCTGGACGCCGCGCTGGTGACCCACGAAGCGGTGCGCCAAGGGCCGATCGCTCGGTAGAGTTCGTCGCGCGATCGGTTGTCCGAAATCTGTATGCAAATCGCGGACGCGTCCCACCGGCGTTGTCAGCGACAACGCACGCACGGGTAAGGACTTGCGCCGCAGCCGAGGTCATGCCGCCGTGACCAGCCAGTTGCGGAAATCGTCCCTAACAGCCAGCCAATTCTTCGAAATTCAAGTCATTCAGTGGAGCTGTCGTTCTTCAACCAGCGGGATCGTCAGATCAGCTTCGAGATGATCTTGGCGATCGCAATGACAACGATCACCACTCCGACCACGATCGGTTCCGCACGCGCCTGCGTCTCGATTCAGTCCAACGCACGGGCGTTTACCTGGCGTCGGCCCGTTCCCGTCATCGTGCCTGGATTGTCAGGCCGTCCGGGTTGGGCGTCAGCAGTTGCACGAGCGGATCCGCAGCGGCCACCCGCGAGACGGAGAGCGGCGGGATCGCTGCGCCGGTCTGGCGGTTCATGGTCTTGATCACCTCGTTCGCGATGATCGCGTGACCCGTCAGCGACGGATGCCCGCCATCGAGTGAGAACAATCCCCCGAGAAACGCCGTGGTCAACCTGCGGCCGTTCACGACGTAACCCTTTGCATCGAGCGACTCGACCAGGCTGTGAACATCGACGAGGGTCGCACCGACCTGCTCGGCGCGTGCCGCGATGATGTTGTTGTAGGCGGCGATCGCGCCGCGAATCGTCTCCGCCTCCGCGAACGTCAGGACGACGTTGCCAGGCAGCGGCCCGAGGGCGGGATTCGCGAGGATGGCCGGGACGAGGGCGAGACCCTCCGGCGTGACGGCATCGCCGGCGCCGATGCCGATCACCGGTCCAATCAGGGCGAGCGGCTGTCCGATCAACACCGCCACTTGCTCGGCGGGCGTGAGAAACGGCACACGCGTTACGTCCGTGACGTTGCCACGACGAGCTGGGCACCGGTTGACGCAAGCCGAGTGATGACTTCCGCATAATCGTCGTCAAAATCGGCCGGCGGCGTAACGAGGAGAGGCGTCGCCTCGAATATGGCGCCGAGCACGTCGTTCGACCCGAGCCACAGCAGGATGGTCGAGGGCGCGAGCGCCTCGGCCCACTCGACCTGGCTCTTCGCGACCCCGCCGAGCAGGCCCGGCAAGCCGAGCACCAGATCGGTCAGGATCTCAACCTGACTGCCGACGCCGTCAATCGGTAGTGATGGACGCCTGACCAGCGCGTCGTGCACCGTGTGACCCGGCACGGCGAGATTCATCGCCTGAACCATCGGGTTCAGCCGTCCGGTCGATACCCCAGGCGCGCGGATGATGCTCGGCGGCGGACCAGGATCGACGCTGACGATCACATTCGGGACCCCTGGAGCAGCGATCAGCGGAAGGGGAAGATCGACGGCGGCCTGCGCGGCAATGAGGCTGGCGAAGCTTCCGACCTGTTGCGCCGCGAGCAACGAGTCGTTCATGTACCCGGCCGCGAGCGAGTCACCGACCACCACCAGGCGCGACAGGTCGGCTCGTTCTTCGGATCGAAGATCGACGGCCGGTGAGACAGACAGCGCTGACCCAAGGGCGAGCACCAGCAGGGGCACACGACGAACACTCAGGATGAACAGGGTCACGTTGGTATCTCCTTGTGTGGATGCGGCGCTCGTGCCGCCTCCGGATGCTAAAGCAACGCCTGCCGAATTCACAACGCCGTAACCGTGCCCGTGCAATGCGCGCACGTGCGCCTCACGCTGGATACCGGGAACGGCGGCGACCCCAACGACAGTGATGGCGACGGGGACATAGCGGAGGCCGGTGCCGATGACCGCCGGGTCACATAGAGGGAAGCGCGGCCTTTTCGGCGTCCGTCAGCTTCCAGCGGTCGACACGCCACCGTTGAACCGATGCGCACCTGAGTCAAGTTCCGCTCATGGATCCGCTGCCGCCGCCGCCCGCCTTTTTCCTCTTGTTCTGTTCAGGCTGGATAAATCGACAGCCGCAGGCCGTCATTGACTACCTCCGCGAGGAGAACCGGGTCCTCCGCGCGCCGCACGGTCCCCACCGGGTTCACCTCACCGACGACCAGCGACGCCGCCTGGCCGCAAAAGGTAAAGCCGTCGGCCGAACGCGCCTCGCCGACGTGGCACGGTCTTGACCTCATCGATCTCGAGAATCCGAAGGTTCGCCCTCCACCAGTGCGCCTCGAGGAGCGGGTCCTGATTGGTGCTGAGATGCCGCGGTGTGCACTGACCATGGATGGCGGCGTTGGACATGCGGCAGACGTCGGCGCCGGTGGTGGCGCCACAATGCACGCCGATGTCGACGAGACGACGCGTGAACTGGTCCATGACCACAAGCAACCGGCGCATCCCGTTCGACGCGAAGGGCCGGGTCGCGCCGATCCTGAAGCGTCGGGCAACGCTCGGCCCGAACGCGTTCGTGTTCGGGTCACCGGAGGCGAGTTCCAGGACAGCTTCAAGACGGCCTGGGAGTCACTCGTGCTGGTCGCGAATGGGCACGACACGAAGCGCGTGACGCCGGGCAGCCAGGTGGACTGAGCCAAGCTCGCGCAGGTCGACCTGCACTGGCACGACCTTCGGCACGAAGGCGCCTCCCGTCTGCTGGCGGACGGCGTCGACATCCGAGTCATCCAGTTGATGCTGGGCACTCCGACATCAAGACGACGCAGCGTTACCACAACATCACAGACGAGGAGCTGCGGCAGGCGCTGACTGAGGTGTGGGAGCGCCGTCGGCAGCTGGTGGCCATTAATCAGTGAGCCAAGAGAACCGGCCGCAAGTTTGCCGCGGGGTCTTTGTCGGAGTCTCAGCGCCGCTTCGACAACTATGCAGTTTGACGATCAAGAACGCGGCGCGCCACGCGCGGATCTTCGTGGCATTACCGTTCGTCCAATCGCGGTATCTCTGAGGTACAACCGTGCCGGGATCGCGTGGACAGTGCTTGCCTGAGGACCGCTACACGCCAGGCCGAAGCCCGAGAAACAGCTCGAGCCCTTGATCGATAGCCGTCATTTCGCTTGTGGCAAGGGTCCCGAAGATTTTGCGAATCCGACGTTTGTCGATCGATCGCAGGTGATCAATCAGCGCGTACGAGAGTTTCGTCAGACCGCTTCCCCCCGGTAGCAGCTCCGGGTACAGCGCACCCTGACCCGCCGTTCCGGTCACCGGAACCACCGCAATGAGCGGAAACCGTTGGTCGGCGTTCACCGCTGGATCGCTCACCGCAATACAGGGCCGAACGCCCCGTTGCTCATGCCCAATGGTCGGGTCGAGCTCCACCAGGAGAACCGTCCCTCGATCAAACGTCACGCCGGATCCTTCATCCACCCCTGGCCTTCAATCCAGCGCACCGACGTTCCACCCGCCATGTCGACGAGTCCCTCGTCATCCGGCAGATCGGCGGTCCAGTCGCCGAGGCCGGTATCGACCAATCCGGTCGTGTCGGGATGCGGATTCTCCACTGAACGCAAGAGGGCGTCATGGCGCCGCCGACTCAGTTCCCGCTCGACAGCCTGCGCGATGAACCGGCTGCGGTTCCGTTCCAGACGGTCGATCCCTTCGACGAGTTCGGCGGCGAGCGTCACGGTGACGCGTTCTGTTGACCCCATCGACTAAGTATGCCGAAAAGTATGATCATATTCAAGGCAGGCATTCGGCTGAGGGTGTGTCCGACGCCGTGCACGTGATCCCGCATCCAGATCGACCGACACGCGAGCGCCGCTCACCGGGTCTGGTCTCCAGAGCCGGTCCTCCTTTGAGTGCCCATCGATCCGGTGCAACGTCGCTGAGCCGCACCATCAGGCGTTCAAGAGCGGCCCGGCGACGGATGATGCATGCGGGGACTCCGTCGCTTCGGCGTTCAGCTCACGTCTCCGACTCGGACCATTGCCGACGTGGCCGACCTCGGAACCGATCCCAGTATGGTCGTTGAAGCCACGGCTCACGCACTCGCCGCCGGTCTGTGTCGGCGAACGAGCTGTGCACAGCCGTGAGTGGCCGCTCGGCGCGTGTTCGACAGCTTGTCGAACGAGCAATTGAGGAGGCCGGCACACGTGCGTGAGTACGCCACTCCCGCAGGTTTTCGTGCTGCGGTCGAGGCGATCTTGCGCGAGCGGGCCCATCGACTCATCGGGAAGGGCGCGCACTCACCGCATCGTGAGCGGCCTCCAATGCGGATGGTCGGCCCGTCATCTTCGTGGCCTCGAAGTCGCGAGAGGTGTCCCGAATTACTCAATGCATTGAGTAAAATTACTCAACGCGATGAGTATTCAGGATTGCGCCCGGCCACAGGCGCAGCGCTACGTCGACGCCTCCAAGAGCCGCGGCGCTTCATCCAGATCGTCGCCGGTCCGGGTCGGTCGGCACGACGACGCCGGTCACGTAGGTTGCCGACACCGCGGGACGGCCGTGCCTCGCCAGCGCCGACGAGCCGGTGCTCCTCGTCGGCGGCGACGGGATCGCGGTCGAGGAGTTCCTCGAGAGGCCGGTGGAGCATTGGGTGAAGCCATGAAGAACGACGGAACGAGAACGCGCCGATGCGGCCTGTGCGGGAAGATCCTGCGACCCAACGATTCAATCTCGGTAGCCGAGGTGGGTGAACGCTGCTACCGCTGTTTCAACGAGGAGTTGGCTGACCGCCTCGGCATCGACTTCGACAACACGCCCATTGCGCCCATCGTGGTCACCGATGTCGATGGCGTGCGGCACCGGTTCGAGATTCGATCGATGCTGGTTGGCACCGGACACGCCATGTACGCGCGTGAAGTCAGGAATCGCGACGCGGAAGGCGGCTATCGGTTCGCAGATCCTCGGCGATCTCGAGGCCGACGCCCAGGACTTGCTCAAGCTCTTGCGCGAGCGAATCCGCCAGGGGCTCAGCGTTCGACACGTCCAGCAGACCGAGCACGGGTGGCAGCTCACGCAGGCGCACCGGCTCAGTGGCGTCATCGAGTGGGACCCCGAGACAGACGGTGCGCTCCCGCTGTCTCATCGTCGATGGCCGACCGTTCACCTGGGATCAGATCGGCCGCATGCTGATGACGTTCGAGGGCTTCACGCTGAACGCGATCGTGCAGGACACCATCGAGGTCGTCGGCGGCCCGCTTGCCGATGGTCGACTCGGGAGCCAGGCCTCGCGTGAGTCGGCGCCCGCCATGCCCGCGCTGGTTGTCAGGCCCGGCAGCCTCGAATCGAACGGCTGCCAAACGGCGGAAGTCCAACCCGCGCATGGCCTCCGAGTCCGCGTCGGCTCGACGCGTTGATCGAGGAGGCGACGGTGGATGCCTACGGCGAATCCGAGCAGGCGACCGCCTTCCTGACCATGCTCGAGGAGCATCTGGCGCTGCCATTTGGTGCGACCGTTCTTGGCGAGGCCGTGGTCGTCGAGAAGCTCGATCTCAGCGACGCGGATGAACTGATCGCCATCTGTCGACGCGGCGGGAAGCGTCAGAAGCTGCGACTGTTGGATCTGGAACTGCCTGTCCCCCGACCGAAGGGCGCCGAGTGGATCGCGGCGTACCGCCGCTGGTCTCGACGGCGATAGGCGCATGGAGCGCTACGATGTTCTCAGGGACAACCCGAAGGTCTGAAAGTGAAGTGACTGCAATGGACCGAATCACGGTATCTGCGGATGTGTGTGGCAGCTGCCCGTGTATTCGTGACCTCCGCATTCGCGTCAAGGACGTGCTCGAGCTACTTGCCGCTGGTGCGACGCAGGAGGAAATCCTTGCCGACTATCCCTGCCTTGAAATCGACGACATCACCGCAGTTCTGGAGTTCGCCGCCCGGCAGAACGATCATCCCGTCCTGCGGCGCTCATTAACGCACGAGACCGCTGTCTCATCGCCCCGTTCTCGAGATGAACAACCCCGTTCGGGGCCGCGCTGTTGATGAATTCGGCGACAAAGGCGCGGGCGATATCGTCTTGCTCAATCGTCCCGAATCGACCAGGAATCAAACGCCCCAACCAGGCAACATAGCCCGGCGTATGGGCATTGCCTCCAATGATGCCGGGGCGGACAATCGCCAGGCTTCTGAAGCCTATCCCTTGCACAGCTTGTTCTTTCAACCCCATGACCCGCACATAGCGGATCCTGCTGTTTGCGTTGCTTCCCACGGCCGAGAGCAGAGCGAACCGCGTGATACCTCCGGCGTGACAGCCACGGGCAAAACCACCGACGACCCCGATTTCGAGAGCCCTCAATTCCTCCTCGCTCCACTTCACGCTGCCTTTACCGACGCCAACACAGGATGCCCCGTAGACAGGATCGCCTTGTGCAACCATGCCCTGCGCAAGCCTGGTCACTTCTGCCGGAAACGGAGCAGCAGCCGTATCCAGAATCACCTGGCGCAAGCGAAAACCTGCGGTCAGGGAAATCGCTTTGCGAGTGACCATCACGACTTCAGCGCAGGACGGCTCTGCACCGAGCGCACGCACGACCGCAGCTCCGACCTGCCCCGTGCCACCGATGATCAACACGCGAAATGCCAATTCAGGCCCCTCTTGTCATCGTTCATCCTGATCCATCGGAAGCTGCCCCTGCCTCGGGACTCGAAGCGCCTCGGCAGCGCGTTGACCTACGTGCCACCCGGTACTCGCGTCTGGCGCACGAGGTGATGACTCAATCCAACGGATAGTCCAGATCGTGAATCTCGTTCGGTTTACCCATTGTTCGGCATATCGCTAGCACCTCGCCCAGCACCACAAGCCGCTAGTTGATGAGCGCCGCCCAGAACAGGCACGCCGTCGCAGCGGCGCCGAGGAGCGTGCGGACCCGATGCAGGGTCTCCCACCGCTCCAGCATCGGATGGATATCCGGCCCGGCGGTGTCGGGCGTCATCGCCAGCAACTGCTTGTTCAGCGGCATGATGGCGAGATACGTCCAGGGCCAGGGAGCGATCATCAGGGCGGCACCGGTGGCCACCAGCGCGCCGGCGCCCAGGAATGCCGCCATACCCGCCAGAACAAATCCCACGAGTGCCAGCGACGACTGCATCGCGGCACCCCGCTTGTAGGCGGGCTGCCATTCCTGGAGCGCCGCGCGAGCGTCCAGCGTGCGCCGTGCAGGATGCTCGACGAGGTTCACATAGACCGCAGCGCCAGTGAAGGCCGCCGCGACGACCAGCGCTGCGAGTGCGAGTCCCTCGGCCACGTCCATCCCTTCTAGTAAGATCGCGTTGCTCCGCTCGTCCCGACCGAACGCCAATAGGGCAAGTGTAAACCGCAGGCTCGTCGGTTCATCGGGACGGACGTTGCGCCGTCACGACGCGATCCATGGACATGCTGATGGCGCCATGCCGGTGGGACAGGGTGTCAGTCGCCAGCCAGCACGCTGTCGATCTGTCCCATCGCGGCCCGCAGGCCCTCTTCCATGCCCATCCCGAGCACTTGCTCCATTGCCTCGAGTGACGGGAACGTCGTGAAGGTCACCATACGCGTGCCGCCGTCGTGCGGCTCGAAGACGAACCGCATCCGCATTGTCGGCATCCCCTCCGCCGGCGTACCGTCCGGCCCGAGGAAGCCATCCAGTACCTCGAACGCATGGGGCTCATCGATGGACAGGAACTCGAAGAAACCTCGCGACTGGTCGCCGTTCGGCCCGGTCATGCGGTACTCGGAGCGGCCCCCGACGACGAAGTCGTGCCGCACGAACGTCGCGGGCCACTCCGGCGGGCCCCAGAAGCGCTCGAGTTGACGGGGGTCAGCGTACGCGGCCCACACGCGCGCGACGGGCGCGGCGAACTGGGCGACGACTGTCATCGTCAACGCTTCGGGGTTCTTGCGAATCTCGACGACCGGCATGCGGATCTCCTTGGTATGAAGGCGTCAACAATTCGTCCAGGCGGCCGACCCGCGCGCGCCAGCGTTGCTCGAACTGCGCCAGCAGGCGATTGGCACGGCGCACGGCATCGGGGTTGCCGGCCACGCGCTGCGCGCGACCGTCCTTCCGCTTGGTCACCAGCTGCGCACGTTCCAGCACGGCCACGTGCTTCTGCACGGCTGCAAACGACATCGCGTATCGCGCGGCCAACTCGGTGACCGACGCGTCGGCGTCCATCACGCGCGCCAGGATGTCCCGCCGCGTGGCATCGGCCAACGCCCCGAACAAGTTGTCCAGATCGTCGGCCGACGGCTGGGAACTTACAACCATATGGTTGTAAATGATAACACGGGGATGCTAGCCGCCGCTGCCGTGTTCGTAGCCGGGGAGCTCAGGCAGTGGTCGCGCGGTAGATCTCAGATGCCTTCGATCAGTCAGAGCGGAGGGCGATCGGCGGATCCACGGAGAGCGCCCGCCGGGCCGGGACAATGAGCGCCGCGCATGCGGTGGCCGTGAGCAGCACGAGTACCGCAGCGTATGTGATCGGGTCCGACGGCGACACCGCGAACAACATTCGTCATGACCCGGCTGACCGTAACTGCCGCGACGGTGCCGACGATCGTGCCGGCGGGCGGTCAGTTGCAGGCCCTCTGCGGCCACCAGCCTGACCACCGCGCCGGCTCGGCGCCAAGCGCCACCCGCCTGGCGATCTCGCACGTGCGCTGGGCAACGGGTAAGAGATCACCCGGTACAGGCCTGAGCTGGCCATCACCTGCGCGATGACGGCGAAGCCGAACAGCAGCCAAGGTCATCGAGCACTTGTTGGCAATCGAATCCTCCAGCGTCGTCGCCATCGACTGAACCTTGGTGGTCGGCAGCTCGCGATCGACGGCCCGCACGGCGTCGTGAACGGCGTTGGCCAACACCAACGGATCGCCGGCGACCGTGCGCACGGCAAACTGCTCGCGCCCCGACCAGATCTCGACGGCTCTTCTCAAATATTCCCCACTTGCTGGAAGCCCGTGAAGGTGCCGATGACGCTGACCAGGTCGGGGGGTGGGATGACGACAAGAATGGCTGTGTCGTCACGTTCATCCCGACGTGCCTTGTCGAGAGAAGTTGGCTGACGGGCGTCATCTACGACAACTATTCGCCTCCCTCCTCGGTCGTCCACTGTGCGCTGAGAAAGAGCAGCGACATGGCGGCGTAGCCAATCACGAACGGCCATGCCGGCGCGAGCTTCAGCGCAGTGTCGCCAAAGGTCCATTGGTAGGAGTGCATGAGCCCGCAGGCTGACAGCAGCGCGGCGAACGACGACCAGGCCGCCGCTCGCCGCCAGCGCCGTTCGATCACGCCGACCACCGCCGCCGAGAGCACCATCGCGGTGAAGAGGAATCCCTGCTCGAGTGCGAAAGCGCCGGCAATCCACGTATCGGTCCGCTGGAACTCGACGACGAGTGATTCGGTGAACGGGCCCGCCGCACCTCCGAGTCCGGCGGCACGCAGCCCGTTCTTCGCCATGAGCGCACCCCAGGCGCCGATCCCCGGCAGGAGGCCGACAACGACCGCGGGCGCATGCTCGCGCGGCGTGGCCTGAAATGCCTGCGCGACGATCATCATGCCGATCCAGAGGACAATCGCCATCCCGGCATCGATGGGGATCGCCCACGCGATCCAGGCCAGTGTCCCCGTGAAGCAGATCGTCGTCACGAAGGCGCCGTTCAGGATCGAATACCCGGCCCGCGCGCCCACGGCCTTCCACCCGGGATGCCCGATGTAGATCGTCGTCGGGAAAGCGGAGCCAAGAAGCGCGGCCGTGACGCTCCCGACGCCGTTGACCGTCAACGAGTACCTGGTGTCGTAGGAGTCGCCGGCCGCTTCCGCCGACTCGATGTTCTGGAGCGAGCCCAGCACGTTGAACAGACCCATCGCGATGATGACCGATAGATACGGCAGCACGTGTCCCCCACCGATGGCGGCAATCAGCTCGCCGACGACGGGGACGGGAGTGTGGATGGCGGCAGGAGAGGGCAATGCGCCGACCGGCGCTATGCCGGTGATCCAGCACAGGAGTGTTCCAAGCGTCACTGCCACGACACCACCGGGAAGGTGCCCCTTGAAGCGCACGCGACCAAAGTAGGTCAGCATCACGATCGCCAGCGTTGTCAGCCCCACGACCGGATGCGCGAAGGTGCGGAAGAGAAAGCCCAGCGAGATGAACCCCAGGGCGATGCCCGCGAGGGTCGAGAGGAGCGCCGCCCGCGGGGTCGCCTTGCGCACGCGCTCGGCGACGAAGGCACACCCAAGCTCGATCACTCCGGTCGCGAATGTCGCCAGCAGGCCCGCCTGCCACGCGACGCGCACGGGGTCGACCGCGCCGGCCCTTTCGGCCAGGGCCTTCGCCGGTAGCATCACCAGGAACACATGGGCAAACAGCGACACCGTGTTGATGCCGTACGGCAGCGCGCACACGTCCGTACGTCCCGTGCGCGCGGCGAGCGCGCGCGCCTGGAAGGCGTACGCCACGTTGCCGACGAGGATGGAGATCGCCGCGGCTGGCAGCACTTGCCCGTAGAGGAGCTCGGGCGGGAATCCGAGGACGGTGCGACAGAGGGTGTCGATCAGCAGCAGCTGAACGAGATTGTCGAGGGCGAGGCCGAAGAACCCGTCGATGTCACCGCGGACGATCCAGCGCACAGGGACATGCTACCCTTTCGCGATGGCGCTCGCCTCGGCGCACGGCCTACACCGCGCGACCGGACAGACACCTGACGAGATGGTGCCTTGAGAACATGAGACGCGATGCCGGCGGACATGAGATCACGCGCGGACGCCGCGCGCCGGGTACGCGTTGACGCAAACCGATCGGCGTCGTGCGCGACGTGCCCGTCAGTCGATGCAGCCGCGTGACCATCGTTCGACGTGGGACGCCCGGAACCCCGGGCGTCTGGCGTGGAAGGAGGAGAACCGGGACCGAACGTCCCACGAGTGGTGACCAGAACCGTGTCCGGCATCAGGGTCGCCGTTCGATAGCAGCCCCTTGCGCCTGGACGACGAGACCTCGCGCCGGGAAGTTCACAGTGTCCGCGGAGATAACACGGACGTCCCTCTCAGGACTCGAACCTGCGACCTCCTGGTCGTAGGCTAATGCGGTGCCTGGACTCGTGGGTGCTTCGTGTCTGTAGCTCGGACAAGAACCCTCTTGATGCCCGGTATTCGGGAGAAAATGGTTCGCTGATTGTTCACGGCTTTCCTGGTGCTCCCCTCAGTACTTCCTGTTCCCTCCTGTTCGGGAGCCGATTGTTCACTGATTGTTCACAGCGTCTCTGGTCCCAGCCGCGTTTAATCGAGGCGGAGAGCAGGAATACCGCGACTGGCGCTTCCCCTGGACCATCGCCAACCGCGGCACCGACATCGTCCAGCCGGATCTTTTCTACTACGGCGGTATGATTCGCTCCGTGCGAGTGGCGAGAATGGCGGCATTGGCAAAGATGCCGACGACCGTGCACATTTCGGGCGGATTCGGGTTCGTCTACATGCTGCACTTCGCATCGTGCGTGCCCGACATCGGCCGGTACCAGGAATACAAACTCGGGCTCGGTGAGTACGGCACATGGATCGACCCGCCGATTACGGTGAAGAACGGCAAGATGTCGGTGCCTGGCGGACCGGGCGTGGGAATCAAGGACGTGAAGGCCGTATTGAGCGACGCCGTCGAAGTCTGAGGTCGTAGTATCCAACAACTCGATTGAGGGCACCGACACTGCACGCCTGGAGGCGGGGGCTTAACAGCTGGGATGCTCGGACTCGACGCGGGCCATTCTGCGGCTCTGATACTCTGCGGCCGTGGTTCCGCTCCGGCATCCGCTACGGCTCGTCTGGTCGCGCTGGCCGGCTGGATCAACCAGCAGCAGCGTGACGTCATCGACTATCTGCGAGAGGAGAATCGCGTCTTACGGGAGCAGCCCGGACCTCGGCGGCTGCGGTTCACCGACGATCAGCGTATGGCCGCCAAGCCCACACACTCGGTCGACGCGTTGGAGGAGATGCGGTCCAGCGTGACACCTGTGCATGGCGAATGCCAAGAAGTGGTCACGAATTTGCAATTTGCCATGCACAGGCGTAGTCGCCAGTAATGAACTTCAGATAGAGCTCCGGCGTTCCCGGCTGCCGGCCGCCCCCAGCATTCCCATTCGACGGCGACCGGACTCTGATACCCACCGTTTGCTTCACTCACGATACGGTTGACCACGGGGATCAGGTCGGGGTGCCGCGCCACAAGCCCCCAGACTGTCTGCTTTGTGACCCCGAGCGCCTTGCCGAGGACCGTATCCGTTGGGGCTTTCCCCTCGTCGATGACCGCTATGTAGGCGCTCAGGAAGGAGGTATAGGACGGGGACACGCTCGGCGGCGCGGAGCACACCGTCAGCTTTCGGCAGCCGCGGGGGCTTCGCTGAGGGCTTGGCGGGTCCGGGCGACTGGGCGGCCACTGGCGAGCTCCGGGAGCGTATCTTGGAGCTGGCAGGTTCCGTCGCGGCCGACTGGGATTCGTCATGAGAGAACTCACCGGCATGGGTACAAGGCGCAGAGGTCTGAATCAGGTCGAGCGCCAACGTGAGCGCGTCAGGCGCGAAGTGGCAGGAGTCGCGGAGTGGATGGATCGCGGGATCCGGGACAATGCGTCGACGAGGCCGGCCGTGAAGCGACGGGGCATCGGTGCGCCGGGGACGCTCGTACGGCGAGATTCTGAACACCCAACTGGGGGATGGCACCAGCCTGCCGAAACCCTCGACCTATCTCGACGACTCGGAATCCTTCGCCTCGCTGCAATCACCGTGTAGACTCGGGGCCTTGCGAGTTTGTCCATCGCACCGACAGGCGCGCGAGTGCGATCGTTCTGCAGCACAGGATCCGGCGTTCGATCGGCTTTCCTGATTCTTGGCTGATTGACTGGCTGCGGCGCCGAGCGCTGCTGCATCTGACGTTGCGATACTGAAGAAACCGAATAACCGCCGCTTGTAAGATTGGAGTTGGAGCTATGCGACGAACACCCTTGACCGTGGCCGGTTTCGTGATGATGGCGGCACTCCTGGCGGAGTCTCCCGCCGATCTTCGCGCGGCCGGAGACTGGCCCGAGGTAATAGCTCTGCCGAATGGATGGCTGCCCGAGGGCGTCGTCATCGGTCACACTCCGGTGATTTACTCCGGGTCGCGAGCCAACGGAGCAATCTATGCCGCGAATCTCCGGACAGGCGAAGGCGGTATCGTCGTTCCTGGCGCTGCCGGCCGCGTTGCGGTTGGACTGAGCTTCGATCGCCGGAGCAACTACATCTTCGCGGCTGGCGGAGCTACGGGAAAGGGCTTTGTGTACGATGCGGGCACCGGTGCCCTCGTCCAGGAGTATGCGCTGACAACGCCTGGAGGCTTCGTCAACGACGTCATCGTCACTCGCGACGCGGCTTATTTCACCCAGTCGGCGCGGGCCGAGTACTATCGGGTTCCGCTCGGTGCCGGCGGTGAACCCGGCGGCCCGGCCGACTTCGACACCATCGCCCTGAGCGGCGACTGGCAACAGCTGCCGGGGACCAACGCGAACGGCGTCGAAGCCACGCCGAGCGGCACGGATCTGATCATCGTCAACACGGCCGCAGGCGCGTTGTATCGCGTCGATCCGCTGACCGGGATCGCGACGCAGATCGACCTCGGTGGTGAGTCCGTCTCCTTTGGCGACGGGTTGCTGCTCCTCGGCCGGACGATTTACGTCGTTCGCAACCGGTTGAACCAGATCGCGGTCATCGAGCTAGCGCCGGATCTGACAAGTGGCGCCCTGGTCGACACACTCACCCATCCGGCCTTCGACGTGCCCACGACCATTGCGGCATTTGGAAATGCCATCTATGCGGTCAACGCGCGGTTTACCACTCCGCCTACGCCGAGCACTCCGTACAGCATCGTTCGCGTGACTGCAAGGCAATGACCTCGCTGCGGCGCTTCGCTCCCACGGATTCTGGACCGCGTTGTGTCCAACAACTCGATCAAGGCCGACGACACTGCGACCCGGGGCGGTCGGCAGTCTGCGTCTGTTCTCGGTCTCGACGAGAGCCGTTCCATGGCTCTGATAGGCTCCGGCCATGGTTCCGCTCTGGCACCCCGTAGTGTCAACAACTCGATCGGGTCCGGCGACACTGCCCCGGCCTGAGCGATGGGTGACCCCCGTCGATAGTTTTCGGGCTCCAAGAAGGTTGTGCGCGGAGCTCTGATACCCTGCGGCGCATGTTTTTGGTCTGTCTCCGCTTCGGTTTCTTCTTGTTGCGTTGGCCGGCTGGGTCAATCAACAGCAGCGGGACGTCATCGACTATCTGCAGGAGGAAAACCGCGTCTTACGGGAGCAGCTAGGACTTCGGCGGCTTCAGTTCACCAACGATCAGCGACTTCGGTTGCGGCGAAAGCCAAACCGCTCGGTCGGCGCGCGCTGATGGAGATCAGGTCCGTCGTGACACCCGACACCTTGCTCGCGTGGCATCCGGCGCTGATCGCCCGGAAGTACGACGGTTACCTGTGCCGCGGCCTGGCACGGCCACGGCGGAGATCCGCGAGTCGGTTGTCCGGATGGCGACAGAGAATCGCTCGTGGGGCTATACGCGGATTCAAGGCGCGCTCGCCAACCTGCATCATGACGTCAGCCGAGGGACCATCGCCAACATCCTGAGGGAGCACGGGATTGAACCCGCTCCTCAGCGGAAGAAGCGGACGACCCTGGCAGGAGTTCCTGAGCATGCACCGAGACGTCCTGGCGGCCGCGGATTTCTTCACGGACGACTCTGGACCGCCGGAAGGCTCACGCGCTTCGGGGTCCTGTTCGTGATCGGCCTCGCGACGCGACGCGTGGAGATCGCCGCCATCCTCCCTGAGCCGGATAGTGCCTGGGTGGTGCACCTTGAAATCGTCGCACTCCGGCGTCGACTGAATCCTGATTCGGAGTCGTCGATCTGAGTTTGGACACAACGCGGTTGCCTGTCGTCCGCGGTTGGGCGGACTTTTGAACTACTACCACCGACCGCCGCGTAGAGCGGACTCGCGGGCGTCCCGTGACCTGGGCACGGGAGGCCGCCAGCCGTGACGCGCGTCCCGTGGCTCGACTTCCCGTTCATCCAAGGGTGATCGATGCGCGCGACGGTTCCTGAGTAATGCGACGGCAAGAATCAGTGGTGCACCTCCACATCGCGGGATTCCGGCCTTTGGCTGGACCTGGCTTGGAGCGGTCGACCGGGTGGGTGGACACTACGGGCTCTCATTGAACGGCCTGAGGTTGCGGCCGGACAAGACTCGTGATGACCCGTTTTCGAACCAGGTGCTCAAGCGCGTTCGCTCGGCGCCTCGCTCAGAAATCGGCCGGTTCCGAACCGAGCGGCATCAACGGAAGCGGCGTGCTGCGCGCAGTCGCGGACGAATTGTTTACAACCGTTCGCTGCTTCGAAATAGCTGGCTGTAAGTTGTTGAAAATAATGGTGCGCCTTGCAGGACTCGAACCTGCGACCTCCTGTTTCGTAGGCTAATGCAGGTGCCTGGGCTGGTGGGTTCTTCGTGCCTGTAGCTCGGACAGGAACGCCCTTGATGCCCGGTATTCGGCAGAAAATTGTTCTCATATTGTTCACGGTTTCCCTGGTGGAGCTCCTCATTACCTCCTGTTCCTTCCTGTTCGGGGCCCGATTGTTCACTCATTGTTCACTGCGTCTCGGATAACACAGCCGCCCAGCTGATCGATTCGGACTCAGGGAGGGCTCGATTGTCGGCATCGCCGGCCGGCGTTCGCTGTCATCAGCAAAGTGCCCGGCCGGCTTTACCCGAGATAGCACTCGGCCACCCTGCGCGTCGGGTAACATGGCGCCAGCCGACTGGGTCTTCCCGCCGTCAACTCAAGCCTGTAGGGCTGGACAGTAGAGCTACGGGCTGGATGGGGCCGACGATTCGCCGAGTCGGACGGAGTAAGGGACCACGACGCGCTCGTTCCTCGTGAGAAACATGAAGCTGGAGGACCGTATGGCAGGACAACCGAAACTTACGTTCTCGGCAGCGTCGGCATTGGTGCTGGTGCTGACAGCGGGGATGGCGAGTTCGCCGCCCGCGGTGGCCGATCAGGCACAGGCCAGGAGTCTCTTCAAAGCCATGACCGACTATGTCGGGGCGCAGCAGTCCATCGCGTTCGACTACGACGCGACCCTCGAAGTCGTCACCAAGGACCGGCAGAAGCTCCAGCTGGCCTCATCGGGAATGGTGTCGCTGGCGCGGCCCGACAAGATCCGCACCACTCGATCGGGTGGGTTCGTGGACATGGAGACCGTGTTCGATGGCAAGACGCTCACCTTGTTCGGCAAGAACAAAAACGTCTACACGCGCGTCGAGGTACCCGGCTCGCTGGACAACCTGGTGAACGAACTGCAAAAGAAGTACGACCGGCCCCTACCCGCTGCCGATCTGTTCCTCACCCATGCCTACGACGAGATTACGGCCGACGTGACAGACGTCAAGGACCTCGGCAGCGGCGTCGTCGGCGGCGTCGAGTGCGACTACTTCGCCTTTCGCGCCAAAGACGTGGATTGGCAGATCTGGGTGACGCAGGGCGCGAAACCGCGTCCGTGCCGGTACGTCATCACGTCCACGGGAATCGCCGACGGGCCGCAGTACACCGTCCAGCTTCGGAACTGGAAGACCGGCAGTGAGGTTGCCACGCCGGACTTCGCATTCAAGCCACCGGCTGGGGCGAAGCAGATAAGCATCGACGAGCTCAAGAAGGTAAAGGACGCGGGCGAGTTACCGAGCCATTTCATCCTCGGAGACAAGTGATGAGCACCACCAGAACACTGCGCGCGCTGCTGCTGCTCGTGATCGTCACCTTGGGTGTCATCGGGCTAGGCGACCGGATCTCGATCCCGGCCCTCGCCGGTCTCGCCCCGAGGGTGAAGGCTGAGGTCGGGCGTCCGCTGACGCCCGTCAGCGTCTCCGGCGTCGCGCGGCGCACCGCGCGCCGCAACTGATCTGACAGCCCATCGTCACCGTCGGGTCCACAAGCGGCGCGATGGCTTTTCGTCGCCGTCTGGCCACAGCGTTCTACGGGATGACGCGGATGCTCGAATACCTGCTGAGCTCGGTGCAGTGGTGTCCGCGGGCGGGCTTGGTGGGACTTGAGCTCAGACTGCTACGCCTAACGCCGGAACGACTCGTCGAGAAGCCGCTTGGACGGAGGCGTTTGGACAGGTTCGGTCTGTCGTCACGGAGCTTCGCCCAGCCCAGCTCTCGCGGGCCTGAACTGCCCTGCCAACCTGCGTCGCAGCCGGCCCGTTCGGTACTGGCCGGATCCGACACTTTGGGGATAGTTCTGGAATTGGAAGTCGTCGAGTTTGACGCAAAAGGCCCAGGGATGGCGAGCATAGCCATTGCTCGCGCCGGGCTTGCGAGGAAGGTGCCATGAGGGTTGCTAAATTCGCTCTACCGCGATGGTCGTGGCTGTCGTGATGACGCTGACCGCGGCGGCAGCAACTCCAGCTCCGAGGATGCGCTCTTCGCCCAAAACCCCAGCGGGTGTTCGGCGTCACCGGAGACCGGCTCTCGTTATCCGCTCCCGAACAATGTATGGATGGACTTGCCAGCCGATTGGCGTGAGGTGCCGACAAACGAAAGCAACTTGGGGCGCGGCCCTGTCACCGGGGCCCTTAGCCCCCAAGTGGGCGTTAGCGACTGCTTCATCAAATGGATTGCTATCTTCGATAGCATAAACAGCGACGCTGTTGTCAGCGCCTACGTCAGACAATTCACGACGGCGGATCCCGGTCGGCACAGAGTAACCGACAGCAGCGTCGGCGCCCTCGCCGGAGGCTTCAGGAGCGTGACCGAGAATCGTCGTGATGGGCATCATTCCTCGCAGCAGTGAGTCGTGCGCTGGCTGACCATCCGTCGGGTGATGGCGTGCTGTGCGAAAACTCGCAGCTGACCGCCAGGAATCAGCCTGCGCACCTTGATTCGCCCCCTGCGAGACGCTTCCGGCCAGGGACTCGCTGCGTCACCCGCTCGCCTGCCTGCTCCTACTGGTCTCGGGCTGGGTTCACCGGCAGCAGCAGGCAGTCATCGACTACCTGCGGCGAGGAGAACCGGATGCTCCGCGCCGCGCACGCTTCCCGACGGGTGCGCCTCACCGACGACCAGGGCCGCCGCCTGGCCGTGAAAGGCGTCGTTCTCGGCCGACGCCGCCTAACGGATGTGTCCTGGATCGTGACACCCGACACGATCCTGCGTTGGTACGGAGGCTCGTCGCTCAGAAATACGACGGTTCCCACATGCGACGGCCCGGTCGCCCGTCTACAAGGCCCGATATCGCTGCGCTGGTGGTGCGCATGGCGAAGGAGAATCCGACCTGGGGCTACACGCGGATCCGCGGGGGGCTCAAGACCCTCGGCCACGAGGTGGCCCGGAACACGATCAAGGCCATTCTCAAGGACCATGGCATCGCGCCTGCATCCGAGCGCGGCACGCACACGCCGTGGAAGACGTCTCTCGCCGCTCATTGGGACAGTCCGCGGCAGCCGACTCGTTCACCGTCGAGGTGCTGACCCTCGGCGGCCTGGTCCGGTACAGCGTCTTCTTCGTCATGAAGCTCAAGACGCGCGCGTGCACCCCGACACCGTCGTGCGTTGGCATCGCCAATGGCTCCGACGCCGCTGGACCCGACGCTCACGGCGGGCGCGTCCAGGCCGCCCGCGCACGGATGCGGCCCTCCGTGCCCTCGTCATGAAAGTCGCTGCCGCGAATCCGCTCTGGGGCGCCCCTCGGATTCACGGCGCACTTGGCAAACTGGGCGTGGCGGTCTCAGAACGAACGGTCTCCAGGCTGGTCGGCGGCCGCTACAGCCGCCGTCGCAGACCTGGCGAACCTTTCTCACGAATCATGTCGGGACGATAACCTCGGTCGACTTCTTTACTGTCCCCACCATTACTGGTCGCATCCTGGTTCGTCTTCGTCGTGCTGATGCACCACCGCCGACGGATGGTGCATTTCATTGTGACGGAGCACCCAACCGCAGCCTGGACCGCACAGCAACTGGTTGAGGCGTTTCCTGATGACACGGCGCCGCGCTGGGTAGTACGCGATCGCGACGCCATCTACGGAGACGCATTCCGACGCCGAGTCGCCGGCTTGGGGATCAACGAAGTCGTTTCAAGTCCGGCAAGCCCTTGGCAGAACCCATACGCCGAGCGCGTGATCGGTTCCATCAGGCGGGAGCGTCTGGATCATGTCATCGTGCTCGGCGAGCGGCACCGCCCTTGAAGCACCACCGCGTGCCCAACTTGATCACGAGCATGGCCGACGTGTACGAGCCCAGCTCTGTTGCGCTCACGCTCACGGACGTCTCGACGAGGATTATGGCCATCGAATCGCTCAGGAAATGCTGCGTGCGCTCCTGTCTGCGGTCCACGCGGTTGCTGTCGGCCTGCAGCGCGGCCGTCATCGCCGCGCGAAACTGATCGGCATCCCACTCGGCCCCCTGGTAAGTGCCGCCTGAGTCGTCCGTGCCCACGTAGATGGGAAAGTCGTAGAGCGTCGTCAGCGCCTGCAGGTCTCGCTGCCCCCAGGCATCGTCCGCAGCGTTGAACAACGCCTCGATGCCCTGCCGATCCGCATTGGTGATCTTTCTCGATAAAGGTCCCGTGAGAAGATGGTCCATCGGAGAGCTCCTTCCGCTCAGCTGCGATCCCTATACGTCACCCAGGCAGGAAATGCCGGTCAGCTGCTCTCGTGACGGACGACGTTGAGCGATTCGTCCGCTGACGGAGGCTGACAATACGGTGTCACGGCCTGGCACCGTGATGCGTACCGACCAGTTGTCCGTGCCGGCGTAGATGGGAAGGTCATACAGCGTGATCAGCGCGTGCGAGTCTGCCTTTCGCCACGACCAACGCCTCGATGCCTTGGCGCTCTTCGCGCGTGACCTTTCTCGAGAGTGGTCCGCTGGCGACCTCGTTTTCTCTGAGGTCGACCGGTCTGCGCCAGAACGAGGCCGGCGAAGCGGACGCCAAGCAGTCCGCGCCGCAACAGCTCACGGAAGGTCACTGCCCAGGCGTCGCACGTCCCAGCCATGTTTCGACCTCTCGAGCGAACGTCCGACGCTCAGCCATGGTTGGATACATCTCCTCCTTGAGCGACGCCCCGAAATGTGTGCGGTTGAATTGGATTATGTGCTCGAGCCCGCTGACCAGCGCCGCGGTAGACATCCCGAGTCGGCGCAAGGTGGCAATCGCGATCGCATCACACACGAGCTCGAGTTTCCGCAACCGCTCACGGTCCTCGCGGAGGCGCGCGCCTTCGTATTCGGCCCAGACGTATTCATGGCCCACTTCGTGAGCGACCACCGCCCGCAATTCTTCGACAGTGAGCATGAGGAGGGCCCTCGCGGAAATCAGGACTACGGTCCGCCCGTGAATGCCGATGGCCGCCTGTGGCACATCGATGACCTTGATCGCGTACACAGATTCGCGTTCAGTCGCCTGCAGGAGGGGACGTAGAGCGGCGAGCTTTGCCGTCGCCGATGCGTCGAGGCGCTCGACCTCTCCCTCCGACGGGAGCGACCTCATCACGAGCGCCTTATGCTCAGCCGACATCGCCGGGGGACGGGTTGTTGCCAGCAAGCGGACGAAGGCCAACGGGTCACCTGCGATGATGTCGCGAGGACTCGAAATCCCCGGGCTTTGCGCGCGAGCGTCCGGCGGCAGCACGGTTCCCAGCGCGGCGACGACCGCCGCGGCGAACCGGTGAAATCGGCGTAGACTGGCGCTGGTTTCCGCACGTCGAAGGAGAGCTGCAGGAGTGCACGAGGCCAGGGTCGGCAACAACTCATGAGCAAGTCCTTTGAAACCGCCAGGAGCGGCACAGGAATTTCCGAGGAAATTGCAAAAGCCGCTATGTCGAGCACCCCCAGCGGGTTGTACGAGTTCGGGCCTTTCAGACTGGACCTGGAGCGCCACCTGCTGAGTCGCGCTGGGCAGTCACTGCCGCTTCCACCGAAGGCCTTCGAGTTGCTCCTGGTGCTGGTACAGAGTCCAGGTCGGGCGTTCTCAAAACGAGAGCTGATGAGTGCTCTCTGGGCAGATACTCACGTCGAGGAGGCGAACCTCTCGTTTCAGATTTCTGTTCTGCGGAAGGCGCTCGGAGGTGATGCCGAGTGGATCGAGACGATTCCGAAGCACGGTTACCGCTTATCCGCCGAGGTGCGGGCGGCGTCAATTTCGAACATGCTGCCCGTGCAGGAGCCAACTGGGAAGCAGTTGATTCGTGGCGTGACCAACGCACGAACGTGGCAGGTCGGCGCCGCGATAGGTTTCGCTGCGTTGCTGGCGCTCGGTTGGTACCGGCCGTTTGGAAGCAACGACGCCGCAATAACGATCACGGCGGGGATGGCCGTGCCGCTCACCGCCTATCCAGGGTTCGAGCAGGCTCCCAGCCTCTCGCCGGATGGGAGCCAGGTCGCATTCTCGTGGAACGGTCCGCGACAGGATAACTACGACATTTACGTCAAGCTCGTCGGACCTGGTGAACCCGTGCAGCTGACGCAGAACGCCGCTCCTGATGAGAATCCCGCGTGGTCACCCAATGGCGATCGCATCGCATTCCTAAGGCGCGCCTCCGAGAACAGCGCCGCACTGTTCACCGTACCAGCGCTTCGCGGCGCCGAAAACAGGATCGCCACGATCAGTCCGGAATACGGACGTAATCGATCGTTCAATAATCTGTCCTGGACGCCCGACGGCAAATGGCTGACGTTCGGCGGCGCACTGTCGCCAGACGGCGGCGCTCGGGGCATCTGGCTCATTGCCGCTGACGGGGTGGAAACGCGACGGCTCACCGAAGCGCCGGTAGGAGGAGGCGTCGGCGACTTCAATCCCGTGTGGTCACCCGACGGCCGCCAGATGGCGTTCCTGAGGGAACAAACAAACCATCCATGGCGCCGCGGTGTTCGTCCTGCCGCTGACATCTGACTGGAGGCCGAACGGCCCTCCAACTCAGGTCAGTTCTGAGAGCTCGGGTGTGCTGGCCCTGGCATGGCTGCCCGACGCACGCGGCCTGCTGTTCTCGTGGGGCGGCCACGGAGCACCTACCCGGCTCAGACAGACCTCAATGTCGCCAAGGCCGAGCGGAATCGCTGCCTCCGAATTCCTGCCGTTTGGCGACCAGGCAGCCGCACTGAGCATCTCGCGAACTGGCCGCGTCGTCTATTCGGCTCAGTCGCGAGATGTCGAACTGTTCGAGATCCCACTGTCGGGCACGTTACCAGGGAGGATCCTGGCGGGGTTTTCGTCAACGTTCGACGAACACACGCCCGATTATTCACCGGATGGAGCGCGTCTGGCCTTCGCATCTACCCGATCCGGCACGGAAGAAATCTGGATCGCAAACAGAGACGGGACGAACGCGCAGCAGAGGACCACGGTCGGCGGACGGCAGTGTTCGAACCCGCGCTGGTCGCCCGACGGCCTGACGATCGTGTTCAACTCGCGCCTGGAGGGCACGGCGGATCTGTACGTCCTGCGACCTGATTCCGGAGAAGTCCGTCGCATCACTGACGCCGCCGGTTCCGACGAAATCGAGCCCCGCTGGTCGCGCGACGGGCAATGGATTTACTTCGGGTCGAACAGGACAGGCCGCTACGAAGTCTGGCGGATGCCGAGCGCGGGAGGCACGGCGACACAAATCACCCGGCAGGGAGGTCTGACCGCTACCGAATCTCCGGATCGACGGTTCCTGTACTACGCGAAGCGCACGCTCTCGCCGACGACGATCTGGCGTGTGTCCGTGGGTGGCGGCGAGGAAACCGAGGTCGTGGACGGCTTGAGCTATCCGCTGAACTTCGTCGTCGCCGACCGCGGACTGTCACTTTGTCGCCGTCGGTCATGCTCCGGAGCAGACCTCGATCGATTTCTTCGACTTCAGCACGAACCAACGGACGACATTGGCGAGTTTGGGAAAACGGTGGTTCTACGGCATGGCCCTATCGCCGCGCCAAGATTCGGTGCTGGTCTCCTTGGTCGAAAGCGCCGGAGCCAATTTGATGGTCGTTGACAATGTTCGAATAAGGTAAAAGCGCGACCGCTCGCCGGACGCGTTTTCCCGAAATACCTTCGACCGTCTCTCATTACTGCAACCGCTGATGCGGCCGTGAAAAGGACCGGCCGCGAGGTCTTCATGCACTTCGGCGCAATGGGTCTGGCGTGTCCCTCCGACATGAGTGACAGCCGAGCTGTCCCCACGGACATTCTGCACTTTGCCGCGCGAGTTGTCGTCACGTCGGGTTAGAGGCTCCCGATCCGTCCTGGGGGTTGAGCGGCGCGAGGAAAGGGTCGATGATCGGTGCCATGCCCACGGGCCGCTCGCAGCAGCGGTACGACCACCGCCTTCGCCATCTCGTCCAACGCACCGGAGATGTGACCGTCGCCACGGCGCTCGGAGTCCCTCGCTCGACGGCGCGTGGCTGGTTGGGTGCGACGCCGGCGGTCGTGGTTTGTCTGGATGTGGCGGAGCTCACGGAGCCCGAGCTCCGACGGGAGGTCCTCCGGCTGCGGCGACGCGTCCAGAAGCTCACGGCGTTGCTCCGGCTCGTGCTGGCCCTGCTACGAACGTCCGGGTTTCGCCTCACTGAACAGCGTCTACCGGAGGGACACGCCAAGATGCGGATCTTGCGTGCTGTCAATGGGGCCCGCGAGTACCTCCCATTGCCAGCGGTCCTGCGGTTCCTACGTATCTCGCCCAGTCGGTTCCATGCCTGGCGTCGTCGACAGCGCGCGTGTGCGCTCGATGACCAGTCCTCCTGTC
This sequence comes from uncultured Acidobacteriota bacterium, assembly GCA_963787175.1. Lineage (GTDB taxonomy): Bacteria > Acidobacteriota > Vicinamibacteria > Vicinamibacterales > 2-12-FULL-66-21 > CAVSUB01. Next base: position 21,709 of record CAWBCA010000019.1, on the reverse strand, counting down.
CTCGCAGATCACCGTCTCGATTGATCGCCACCGAGATCCGCGCGATCCACGATATGGTCACGTCGCCCGAGTATCGTCACGTCCCGACCGGCACGCTCGCCGTGCTCGCCCAAGCGGCTCGGCACGGTCTGCGCCTCGCCCTCAACCTGGTACCGCCTCGTCCGGAAGAACGGCTGGCGCCGTCCCCGGCTGCGCGTGCATCCCGCGAAACCCAAGATAGGGCTTCGCACGACGCGCGCGAACGAGATGTGGCACATCGACACGACAGTCATCCGCCTGCTCGACGGGATCCGCGCCGATCTCCATGCCGTGATCGACAATTTCTCGCGACGCATCTTGGCTTGGCGAGTCGCCGACACATTCAGCCCGGTCAACAGCGTGACCGTCCTGCTCGACGCCAGTCAGGCCGTGGCGCCCTCTGACAGCACCCCGGTCGTACTGTCGGATGCGGGCGTAGAGAACGTCAACGCCCAGGTCGACGCCTTGATCGAGACAGGCGTCCTACGCCGGCTGCTGGCCTTCACCGAGCTGACGTTCTCGAATTCCATGATCGAGGCATGGACAGTGCCGAGCATCGGTCCGATCACCGCCACCGCCTTTGTCGCAGCACTCGATGACGTCAGCCGCTTCACGGGGGCTGGACACGTGACCAGTTTTCTTGGGCTCGTGCCACGGGAGTACAGCTCGGGTGAGCGGCAGTATCTGCGGAGCACCCATCCGCAGGTGCAGTCGCTGTTGGTGCAGGCGGCGTGGCGCCTGTCGCGATCGTCCTCGCCGGACCGATCGGCGTCATGCGAGACGTGCCCTTCTCTCAACGCGGCCGCATGACCGCCGGGGGGCTGATCGGCGTTCCAACCACCGGCCCTGACAGGCGTGCGCCTCGCGAGTTGCCTGTGGCTGCGCCGGATCAGGACGGCAGGAACCCGTCTTCTGGAAGGGCTACTTTGAAGAATCTAGAATTGCTTAGCAACAAACATCTCTTTGGATGCACAAGGGGTTGACACGAATCGCGGGTAGACGATCCCCGACCTCGAGATGCCGAATTGACGAAGATGATGATCCGCATGACGGTAGCTGAATATGCCCCATTCCGCCGCCGACAGGGCGCCAAATAACGGGTGGTGTCCTGAGAGCTGCGCTTCCCCGCCATTGAACCGCTGAATCAGACGTCGCAATTCATCGACGTCGCGCGCAAACGCCGTTGGACGCGTGCCCGTGATTTCCTGGTCGGCCTCCGGCACTGTCCTTACGCCTTGCGGCCATTTTACGTTCGTGTGTATTGCAAGCCACCTGATCACTGTGCGCTCCCAAAGCGTACCAATGACCGGAACCCGGCGCTCGCCCAAGGCCGCGCGACACGCATCGCTCAGATGACACACCATCTGATGCGCAGTCATCCTGCCCCACCTGCGTTTGCTTTCCGGCGTAAGTGCCTCAATCCGTCGTAGGATTTCCGCGCGCGCGGCCGGATGCAACAGAGTGCCGTTCTTCACCGCAGCGACGTTGCTCATGACAACCTCCCGGTGATGTACCTTGACCAAGAACGCCGCCCCAGATTGATCAGATCGGAACTAGCCACCGTCCCCGAACCTCACGACTCCGGCAAGACCGAGACCAGTGACAGCGTTGGCGTGCACCGAATTGGCGCTGCTCCCCGTCGTGGTCATAGTGCCGTGTGGTCGGCAGCAAGTGGCTGGCCCGTCCCGCGGACCGACCGCGCAGAGAGGTAAGACATCCCCGTGGTCCGGTGATCGCGTGTCGGACTACTTGATACCTCATCTGTGCGTGCAACAGCGTGCTCTAGGGTCGACGGCATCGCTGGCATTTACGGCAACCCTGGCGTTCTAGAACCTGTAGATTACAGATTCTAAAGGATGCCCGAGAGTTCGAATCCCTCCCTCACCGCCAACCTGCGCTCGTCTACCAAGTGAGCGAACTTCGCCCGGCAACCCACCGAACTCTTTGATCGCGCGAAGGTTATCCTGTCCCTGCTGAATATCCCGTACCTGTTGTGGCGGTTGCGGTTGCGGCCCAGAGACTGCTACCGTTCTCTGGCAGGATGACTGCGCTGTTCATCGCCCTGGTGGCCTCGTTTCGGGCCGCGACCCGCTCTCGCCTCGAGCTCGCGGCCGAAATTCTCGCGCTTCGGCATCAGCTTGCCGTATGCAACGCACCACCTCGAAGCGACCGCGCCTCCGTCCGATCGATCGGCTGCTCTGGACACTGCTCTCGACCTCTGGCCAAACTGGCGGCAGGCGGTGCAGATCGTGACGCCCGCCACGGTTGACCCTCGTCAAAACTCGTCCGAGTTGATTCTGGCGCCCGCGCCAGCCAGGATCGAGACATGCTCCAGCTGTGGATGGTCGTCTGCCGTGCGCTGGCGTTGGCACTCCGTGGACATCGCGAACTAGTCTTGGAGAACCTGGCGCTGCGCCAGCAGCTGATGGCGATGAAGCGTGCGAACAGTCGGCCCCGCTTGCAGGCCCGTGACCGGCTGTTTTGGATCGCTTTTCGGCGCATCTGGACGAACTGGCGCGCGGCGCTCGTACTGGTTCGACCAGAAACCGTCGTGGGCTGGCACCGCACGTGGCTCAGCCGGCGATGGACCCGGCGCTCAAGACGTCGAGCGAACGGCCGTCCGCGCGTCGCATGTGAGATCCGCGCCCTCGTCCGTGAGATGGCCACGGCGAATCCCTTGTGGGGAGCGCCGCGGATCCACGGCGAGTTGCGGACCCTCGGCGTCGACGTGTCGGAACGCACCGTGTCGCGTCTGCTGACACGAGTGACATGTCCGCCATCGCAGACGTGGCGGACCTTCCTGACGAATCACCTCGCGTCGGCCGCGGCGATGGACTTCTTTACCGTATCGACGCTCACGGGACGAGTGCTGTTCGTCGTCGTGCTGCTCTCCCACCATCGACGGCGCATCCTCCATATCAACACGACAGCGCATCCCACCGCCGAGTGGGCTGCGCAACAGTTGGTGGAAGCCTTTCCGGACGACACGGCACCGCGTTGGCTTCACCGGGATCGCGACCGCATCTACGGCGCGGCCTTCCAGCGCCGCTTGGCGGGCCTGAGCATCGCCGAGGTCCTGTCCGCGCCGACGAGTCCCTGGCAGAATCCGTTCGTCGAGCGCGTGATTGGCTCGATCCGCCGGGAGTGTCTCGATCACGTCATCGTCGTGAACGAGTCGCATCTTCGACGGGTCGTCACGTCGTACCTTCTCTACTATCACCGCAGCCGGACGCATCTCGGGCTGGAAAAGGAGACCCCGGATCGTCGGCCGGTCGCTCAGACATCCGTCGGACCCATCATCGCCGTGCCTGAAGTGGGCGGGCTGCACCACCGCTACGAACGACGCGCTGCGTAGCGCGCCGTCGTCAGTCCCCGCTGCACATTAGCGCTCCACGAAGCATGTGCGTCTAAGCGTGACCTATCGGGGTCAACGCACAAGAGCGGCGTCGGCGCCGTGTGGAAAAGCGACCTCAGAATGTGCACGGTGCCCGATCTTTGCTGCTCTCGATGCCGTCTGCACGCACGACTCGTCCGGCGTTGAGAATCACACAGGTTTCGGCGAACGACAGCGAGCGGGCGACCTCAGATTTCGGCATTCTATGCGTCACTAAACGCTCGCTCGCTTCGCCGTGGCTACTCTTCGAGGCTGGAGTCCTAGTGTAGTGTCACGCATATAACTTTACAATGCTGGCGCACAGCGCTATCCTCAGCGGCATGTGGACACCCGCCGCGGCGCTCGGACTCAGTCCGGCGCAACGCGCGGACCTGGACGCGCTGGTTCGCAGTGGAAAGACGCCGCAGCGGGTCGTCGCCCGCGCGCTGATCATCCTGGCGGCGGCGGACGGCACGCCGATCAACGCCATCGCGCAGGAATTCGGGGTCAGTCGGCCCACGGTCTATTTGTGGCGGGAGCGCTTTCAACAGGCCGGGCTGGTCGGCCTGATGAAAGATGCGCCGCGCCCAGGGCGGCGGCCGGCGTTGGCGCCCGAGGCGATCGCAAAGGTCGTCGACGCCACGCTGCACACGACCCCGTCCGAGGCCACGCACTGGAGCGTTCGGACGATGGCCAAGGCGCAGGGGTTGAGCCACGCCGTGGTGCATCGGATCTGGCGCGCGCACGGGCTGCAACCCCATCGCGTCGAGACCTTCAAGCTGAGTCGCGATCCCGAATTCGTCAAGAAACTGCGCGACGTGGTCGGCGTGTATTTGCACCCACCGGACGAGGCGCTCGTCTTCTGTGTCGACGAGAAACCGCAGGTCCAGGCGCTCGACCGGACTGAGCCCGTCCTGCCGCTGCGCCCGGGCATTCCCGCGCGCCAGACGCACGACCACATCCGACATGGCACGACGAACCTGTTTGCGGCGTTGAATGTCCTGGACGGGACGGTCCTCGCGCGGTGTGCCTCCCGCAAGCGGCACACCGAGTTCCTGGCCTTCCTGCAGCAGCTCGATCGCGCGGTCCCGAAGCGGGGCGACATTCATCTGATCCTGGACACCTACGGCACCCACACGCACCCGACCGTCGAAGCCTGGTTCGCTGCCCATCCGCGCTATCACCGACACGTCGTTCCAACGAGCGCGTCGTGGCTCAACCTGATCGAACGGTGGTTCGCCGAGATCACCCGCAAGCGGATCCGTCGGGGCACGTTCCGCAGCGTCGCCGATCTCATTCGCGCGATCGAAGAGTACGTGGCGCACCACAATCGCCATGCCGAACCGTTCATCTGGACGGCCACCGCGGCGACGATTCTGCGGAAAGTGCGTCATTGTAAAGAAGCGTTAGAGACAGCACACTAGCAGGCCGGTATGGATCCCCAAAGCGAGTTGTACCGTACGTAATAGACATATCGGTTGAACACTTGCCATCGCCTCTAGGGCAGTTCAACGCCACGGTCGCGGATGAGCCGGGCACGTTCAAACTTGTTCGGTCGTTGAACACGACGAAGGGTCGTCTCTGCGCGCGTGGCGACGCGCACGCGGGCTTCCATCAGAACAGGAAATCCGTGGAGACGAAGCTGCTCGTGCGGCCGCGGACGATGGATGCCACGAGCGCCCGGTTCGCGACGTCGTCGCGCGCCGCGACCATGGTGCGGATGCTGAAGACCCGCAGCGCGTCCGTCACCGACAGCGTGCCCTCGGCGCTCGCCTTGCGGCCGGTGAACGGGAAGGTATCGGGTCCGCGCTGGCACTGGCTGTTCAGATTGATGCGCGACACCTGCGGTACGAGCGCATCCACGAGGCGCCCGACGCGCTCCTCGTCGCGCCCGAAGATCGCCGCCTGCTGCCCGAACGGACTCGACACCACCGCGTCGATGGCATCGCGCTCATCGTCGAATGGGACGATGGGGACGACCGGACCGAACTGTTCCTCCAGGCACGCGCGCATGGACATATTGCACGGATAGAGTACGGCCGGATGAAAGTAGGTGCCGGTCGAGTCGCCGCCGTTTGCGTTCACGACGCGGGCGCCCTTCCCAGTGGCCTCGGCGACGAGGCCGGCGAGGTAGTCGCACTTGCCGTCCTCGGGGAGCGCGGTGAGCTTCACTCCCGGCTCCCAGGGCAGGCCAGCCTTCAGCGCGGAGACGGCGTCGGCGAAGCGGCGCGTGAACTCGTCGGCCACGGCGCGCTCGACGAGCAGGAGCTTGAGCGCCGTGCAGCGCTGGCCGCTGAAGCTGAGCGCGCCCGTGACCGCCTCGGGCACCGCGACGTCGAGGTCCGCATCGGCGAGGACGATGCCGGCGTTCTTCGCGCCGAGACCGAGCACGCACCGCAGCCGATGCGGCGCCGGGTGGCTTTTCTTCAGCAAGTCGCCCACACGCTGCGAACCGATGAACGCGAGCACGTCCACGTCGCCCGACGCCATGAGCGGCCCTGAGATGTACCGGCCGTCGCCTGAGACGAAGTTCACGACGCCCGGCGGGAAGCTCTCGGCGAACGCGGAGTAGATCGGCAGGTGCAGGAGCTGTCCGAAGCGCGGGAGCTTCGCGACGATCGTATTGCCCATGATCAGCGCGGGGATCAGCGTCGTCCACGTCTCGTTCAGCGGGTAGTTGTAGGGCCCCATGCACAGCACGACGCCGAGCGGCGAGCGCCGGATCTGCCCGAAGACGCCCTGCTCGATGACGAAGCGCGACGACTGCCGGTCGAGATCCTTTACGGCGTGCACGGTGTCGCGCACGTACTCGACGGTGCGATCGAACTCCTTCTCCGCGTCGCCCTTCGGTTTGCCGATCTCCCACATGAGGAGCTTCACGACCTCGGCGCGCAGTGGCTTCAGCTTCGCGAGGAACGTCTCCACCGCCTTCAGGCGCTCGGCCATGGTCGCGCGAGGCCACGCGCCGCGGCCCAGGTCGTACGCGCGCTTCGCCGCCGCCAGGGCCGCCATCGCCTCGGCCTCACCGAGCGCCGGCACGCGCCCGAGCACGGGGCGCGTCACCCGGTCGCCGTCGCGCACGCACACCGCGGCCTCGATGGCCATACTCTCGCCGGCCCACGTGCGCACCTGGCCGTCGCACAGCCAGCGGTTCTCGTACGTGGACGCGTCGACGCGCAGCTCGGCGGGGAGCTCGTCGGCGGTCGGAAAGCAAATGGGTGCGGGCATGGCGGACCCCCGGAAAAGGCGCGCAACAACCGGAGTCATGTCACCTCACTGTCGAACCTGTGCGTCGGCCTGAAGACCGGGGGCGTGGCGGTCACGATGACCGCAAAATGCTGGCGTCCGCGTTCTTCGCGTCACAGGACGTTAGGCCGTGTTAGGGCTCGCTGGAAGTTCACATGACAGTCCCGCGTCAGCCCTTGACCGTTCGGCAGCGCGGATAGGGCTGTTGTCTGCTGCGATTCTCGGCTGATCGGCGGGGCATGGCAAGGAAAACCGACGGGCGGGGAAGCGAGTCGGCGGCCCGCGGAGCTGCCCGTCTGAACATTCTGCACTTTCCCGAGCGAGTTGTCGTCAATCGCTCGGGCTCTCCCCTTCGGAGCAGATACCTCGAATCGGACGCCTTGCTGGGTCGGCGGCGTCTGGCCGAAGTGAACGAATGCGAGCGCCGCGGCGCCCGCCAGCGCAACAGCCGCCACGCCCCACGGAAGCGCTCGAGCACTCGATGGTCGCGTCTGCGATTGGGCCGACGCAATGTCTGCCACTGGATCCGGCACGCCGGCGATGATCTGATCGAGCACGCGACGTGCGTCGCCGATATCGCGGAGTCGCTGCTTGGGATCGCGCACGAGGCAGTCGCGGAGCAGCGCGAGCAGTCTCGGCGGCGCATCCGTGGGCAGCGCTTTCCAGTCGACGTCGCGCGTCAGCACTGCGGCGAGCGTGTCCGACACATCTTCGGCTTCGTACCCGCGCCGGCCTGTGAGCATTTCGTAGAGCACGACGCCGAACGCCCAGATGTCCGCGCGGCGATCGACGTATCTGCCCCGGGCCTGCGTCGGGCGCCATGTATGCGGCTGTACCGAGAATGATGCCGGAGCTGCGTCGCCTCCGCGGTGTGTCGGCGAGTTCATCTGGTCGATCGATGACGACGCACGTTCAGGACTGAGTGCCTTGGCAAGCCCGAAGTCCAGCACCTTGACCGTACCGTCGTCGCGCACCTTGACGTTGGCCGGCTTCAGATCGCGATGCACGATCCCGCGTTCGTGCGCCGTTTCGAGCGCCTCGGCGATCTGCCGCGCGATCGCGAGCACTTCATCGAGCGGTAGACCGCGACGCGCCTGAATCATTTCCGCGAGAGTGGGACCTTCGACCAGCTCCATGACGAGCGCTGACATCGGACCAGCGTCCTCGAACCCGTGGATGTGCGCGATGTTGGGATGATTGAGGGACGCGAGGACCTGTTCCTCACGCGTGAAGCGAGGCCGGCGGTCCGGATCGGCGGTGAAGGTGTCTGGCGGGACCTTGAGCGCGACGTCGCGATTCAGCTTCGCGTCGCGCGCGCGATACACCTCGCCCATCCCGCCCGCACCGATGGCAGCGAGAATCTCGTAGGGACCCAGGTGAGCGCCGGCTGTCAGCGGCATACGTCGTCGCGACTGATTCTAGCCACGAAGTGACTACGGGCAAAGGCACGACGGCGCCACCTGCTTCACTGGCATCCAGTTTTTTCGCAGGGCATGCCAACAGATCAACGCACAAGCCAGCGCGAAGGCAGACGCATGGTGGCAGAGGGCGCACTCAGCCGAGTAGCTCGGCCATTCTGCGGAGTGCTTCTACGGGGCGCGTGCGTAGCGTGCGCGGCAGAAAGCGCTACGCGTGGACACTCGATGTGTCTCACCCTTAAACCCGCGCCCTAGGCGGGACCCTTGACCGCTGCAGAGTTGCGCATGATGATAGGCAGCAAGCTTTTGGAACGGTTGCCTTTCACACGCATGTGCCCGCCGCGGCACGCGCGCCCGCACCGCGGCCGCCCGATGAACCGGGCCCAAGCGGGAATCGCCTTTGACATCGGCCGCCGAGGTGTCTCATAGATGGTGATTCATTCGGGTGTTCCGGTTTGCGTGTGCGACCGGACCCTGTCCGTAACCGCCTCGCGCCGCCTAGTCAGGGCCTAGGGGCCACGAGCCATGCCCTTAGCTGAGGGTGATTGGAATGAGCAGAGCTCGCTTGACGGTTCCGCTCATTGGGACGCTCGGGGTATTAGCCCTGACGATGTCTTCTGTGCCGGCGCAGGCGGCCGCCCAGGCGGACCGGCCCGCGGTCGTCCAATCCATCCTGGTCGACGGCCACTCGGTCGAGACGGCCCGCGACGTGCGCGTGACCGCTCCGGGCAGAGCGACGGCGGAGAAGGGTCTCGGGGTAGGTGATTCGTTCGCGCCAGGTGTGGTAATCCAGCTTCCAGATCGCACCGTGGTGAAGCTGCTGACCTCCAATGGCACCGAAATCACTCTTCTCGCGAACAGCCGAACCAAACTCAACGCCATCAGCGCCGACGGCGAGAGCATCACGCAGATCCTGGGTGAAGCGTGGTTCAAAGTGACACGTGCGCTCAACTTCTTCGAAGTCGCGCACGACCGTTTTCTCGCGGCCGTGAAGGGCACCGAGTTCAAGGTAGGGGTGGAGGGAGGACAGATTCAGGTCGCATGGATTGCCGGGCAGATCAAAGTTTCGCGTGAGGTCAAGGTGAGGATCGGGGGAGCACCACAGGAGCAGCCTGTCACGGTGACCGACGAAGTGTCGGCCGAACGCCCGCGGGTCCGCTACCAGCTGAACGTCGACGAGTATCTCAGAGACTTCAGGACCTACAGGGACGTCGAGGAGTACTTCCGTAGCCAGGCGCAGGAGGAGGAACGGAGCGGCGACCAGGCCCGCCTTCTGGAAGCCTGGGCCAACCTCGGGACCGCGCTGATCACGATAGCAAAACCCACAGAAGCGATCGTCTACTTCGAGCGGTCGCTCGCACGCCATCTCCAGATGTATCCCGACGCCTTTCATCCGGCGATCGCTGCGGACTACGCCAGGCTGGGGGTAGCCTATTCAGATTCGGTCGATGCCCGCAAGGCCATCGACTACCTTGAGCGGGCGCTCGGGCTCCTTCGCCGACTGTATCCAGACGGCGAACATCCGGACATTGCAGTGACCTACACCAACCTGGGCGTCGCCTACGCCAAGGCGGGAGATCCCCGCACGGCCATCGCGTACTTCGAGCAGTCGCTCGCGCTCCTCCCCCGGCTGTATTCCGGTCCTGACGCTGTCCATCCGGGTGTCGATCATGGATGCGGGGATTGCGGCCAACCTGGGCAATGTGGGCGGTGAATACGGCAGATTGAAAGAACCGCGCCGGGCGATCGAGTACTTCGATAGGGCGCTGGCGCTCCACTTGAAGCTGTATCCGGATGGTCGGCATCCGGAGGTCGCGGCGGACTATAACAATCTAGGCGTCCAGTACCTGCAGCTGGGCGACGCCGCCAGGGCCATTGACGCCTACGACCGGGCCCTAGCGCTCCTCCTCCAGCTCTACCCTGACGACGTGCATCCGTCGATTGCGCTCGTGTTATAAGAATCTCGCCAGCGCCTGGCGTGCCCGCGGGGATGGAGCGCGTGCAGACGGCTACGCGAGAAAACAGCAGGAGATCGAGGCAAAGCTCAAGCGCTGATTCACCACGAAGCGCGCTGGGACCGCGTCGTCGTGCCTCTCTCAAGGCGCATCGTCGCGCTGGTGCGCCGCTTCGCTGTTCGCGCACAAAGCACCACGCCGGACTAGGGCAAGAGATGAGGCTGTCTGAATGACCACGCTCAAGCGCCTGAGCGCATATTTGCTCGTCTTCGTGATCCTGCTGAGCGGATTCGGTGCGACTCCCCTGTCGCACTCCCTGGACTACTTCGTCTACCGGACGCTCTACCTGGACCCGCCCGGACAATCCGCGCTAACCGAGAACATCCTGCTCATCGATCTGCCCTACCGGGCCAACGACAGCGACAATGATCCAACCGAGTACCGCCTTCGCCTGGCGGATCTGCTGGCGTCAGATTGCCGCCCGCGAGGGCGAGCGACCTCAAGCGGTGATCCTGGACGTGTGGTTTTCGAATGACGCCCGTGGTCTCCCGGAACTGACTAATGCCATCAAGGGTCTTCGGGTGCGTCCCCGGGGTGCGGTCGATGTCTACGCATCGTTCAATCCTGACGCGGACGGAAAGCAGAACGCCGAGCAGCTGTGGAGGGAGCACGCGCAGGATGTCTACAGATCCGCCTTGACGGGTTATGGCCACAGCTCGCTGGACCTGTTCATGGGCGTGCTCAGCTACAAGCGTGAGCTGCAGATCCCCGGCGGCGCCGGAACGACAGAGTTGATGTGGGCCCTGCCGACACGGGTCGCCATCGACATGGGGCGGTTGGACGAGCAGTCGAGTAGTGATTCCGTGGTACTGCCCGTCGGCAGCGAGAACCACATGGGTGACCACACTGTCGCGTTCGTCCATGCCGGGAACAGCACCACCCCCGGCGCGTTCGTTACATCACGGACGGCCACCGCGCGCACCGAGCCGAAGCTGGACAAGAAGATCATCGTTATCGGCAGCCTCGCCGAGGATCGGTACCAGAGAGGCACCGCAGGCGGGACCGAAGTTGATTGCCTGGGCGATCAGCGACCAGTTGAGGCGCGATAGCCAGGCGAAGCAGCCGCTGAACCACCCGGGGCTTATCCTGGGCCAAACGCTGTTCTTCGGCGCATTCACGGTGCTCGTGTTCGCCTTGCTGTTCAAGTATGTGAGGCGGCTGCAGACCAGGCCCATGCTGCTGGCGTGCGTCTCTGTGGGTGTGTCTGCGGGCGCGCTGGCGATGGTGGGGCAGGCGGCCTTGACGCTCGGCTACGTCACGCCGGTCGGCCTGACGTTGTTTGCAGTCGTGCTCGCCGGCATCCTCAGTTGGCGCTTCGGGCTCACCTTCCTGGTGACAGGGCTGGCCGAAGGGTGCGCGAAGTACGACGCGTTCATCAGCTACTCGCACCAGCACAGCGAGTGGGTGCTCAAGAACGTTTACGAGCCGCTCAAGCGGATCCGTAAGGCCGACGGCAGTGAGCTGGCCGTGTTCTTCGATCGCCGGGAGGTCAGGCTCGGCGAGGCGTTTACCGCGAAGTACATGTGGGCGATCGTCGACTCCCGCGTCTTCATTCCCATCTTCTCGGACGACTACTACGTCAGGGTTCACACCCGCAACGAGATGGACATGGCGTATAAGCGATCGATCGAGAAGAAGATCATCATCCTGCCGGTCGCCTGCTGCGTCCAGCCGATCCCGGAGATCTACGCGCATCTCAACTTCGTCGACGCGCAGGCGAACCCGCAATTCATCGAGGAGATTCGCAGCGCCCTTCTCGGCGTTCCGGTGGTCGTGGCTTCAGTGAACGAGCACGCGAGTGTGGAACAAAGCGGCTGAGTGACCTGAGTGTAGAGGCTACCCGCTCTCGTGCCATGACCGCGCGCCGACTGTCGTTCGTTAGCGAGCACCTCGTGTTGGATGCGGCAGACCGCGATCCCAAGAAGTCCCCATCCACTCGTGCAGTGCGGTCGGTCTTTCTGCTCGTCCCGTTGTCGTAAGGGGCGATTCTCGCGTTGACCCGCGCCCGCACCAGCGTCATGGCCCGCTGAGAGGCCCCGCTGCAGGAAAATAGACGCATCGCCGCGACCGCTCCCACACGGGACCGCTCATGCGCTTGCGCAGGTGACACCCGAGAAAATCGAAGCCCTCGCGCCCTCGCGAGAGGTCGACCATTCTCGTCGTCTCCGGATGGAGCTCGAGCCCGAGACGCCTCCTCCGCTCCGACCGCACGTAAGTCCAGCCTGAAGGGTGCAAGAATCTGAGTCCGCTCAGTGCCGGCATGGCGTCACGGTGATCGAGCAACGTTGAGGGCGGATGCGTAGAGTGGGCCCGTGTTGCTTTTGTCAACGAAATCTGGCCCCCCAGTGATACCGAAATTTGGCCCCCCTGCGGTTGACGGACGTTCTTCGATGGCTCCGGGTCCCCAGTGATGGCGGTGGGCGCTTGTGCAAAACCGTCTTCGGTTTTGCAAGGACCGGTGGGCGCGCTCTTGGCGTCCACGGGTCCGACAGCGTCCACGGCCTCTTCTGCGGATCAGCCTTTCTTTTGCCGCTTCTCGAGCGTGCGGCGAAACCGATAGGATTCGTGGCCGGTGTCAATGATGTGCGCGCGGTCGGTGATCCGATCCAGGACCGCTTTGCACAACCGGGCGTTCGGGATCACCTGGGTCCATTCCGAGAAGGGCAAATTCGTCGTCAGAATGAGCGCGGCGCGTTCGGTCCGGTCCGCGATGATTTGGAACAGGAGCTCGGCGCCGACGTCGGCGAGCGGGACGTAGCCGACCTCGTCAATGGCGATCAGGTCATAGCGTCCGTACCGCGCGAGCACGCGGGCGAGTTGCAGCGCATGCTTCGCTTCGACCAGCTCGTTGACGAGCGCCGCGGCGGTCGTGAACCGCACCCGCCGTTTCTGCCGACAGGCCGCCACACACAGACCGGTCAGGAGATGGGTCTTGCCGGTCCCACAGTCGCCGATCAACACGACGGGCTCGGTGCGCGTAATGTAGCCACCGTCGGCGAGCTCGCGGAGCTGCGTCGCCGAGACCTTCGGCGCCTGGCCGAAGTCGAACTCGTCGAGCGTCTTGACGCGCGGCAGATGCGCGTCCTTCAGCCGCCGCGCGATGGCGTGCCGCTCGCGCTCGTCGACCTCGGCCGCGAGCAGGGCGTCCAAGTAGCCGAGGTGCGTGTGCCGTTCGCGCACGGCTTGCTCGGCGAGCGGGCCACACTGCCCGCCGACCGTCGGTAAGTGGAGCACTTTGCAGTGCTGGAGGATCGTGGCCTGCTGCACCGCGAGCGGCGTGGCGCTCATCGGGCCGCCTCCTGCGACACCAGCGTGTCGTACGCCGCCACACTGGGCAGCGGACGGTCATACTGCGCCAGCACCGCGCCGATCGCCAGCGGCGCCGCCGGCGGCCGCTCGAGCGTCGCGGTCAGGAGCAGATGCCGCACGGCCGCCTGGTCGCTGCAGCCCAGCGTGAGCGCGGTCGTGACCGTGGTCTGCAGGGCGGCCCGCCCGTAGATGCGCGCCAGCTGCAACACGCCGATCATCTGGCGCGTCCCCGCCTGTTTCCCATGCCGGCGGATCAAGTGCGCCCACAGCGCGTCGTAACTCGCCGGCCACAGGCCCCGCGCACGGCATTGCGCCAACGGCGTCGAGCCGGCCAACGCGCCGGGCTTGCGCTCCAGCACGTCGAGGTAATGCTCCAGATCCAGCACCGGCTCGAACCGCACATACGACCGCTCGTGGCGCGCGAGACACTGGCCGTCGGCCCACAGCTCGACGTGAGCCGAGCCCAGCTTCGCCTCGACACAGGTGCCCACCGCCGCGGGCACCGAGTACGGATTGGTCTTCACCCGCACGCATCCCGCCCCGTCCACCTTGCGGGAAGCTCACTTCCTGCAGGTCAAACGGCTCGGGCGCCAACGGCCGCAGGGACGCGCGCTCGATCGTCATCGCCTCACCGACGGTTGCGTCCGCCCCTGGATCACGCGCGCCTCGTCGGCGCGACTCCCGGCGAGCAACTGCGCATTCAGCGCATCGAGGTCAGCGGCCTGCGGGCAGCGGCACCCAGTGATTGCGCCGGAAGTACCCCGCCTCGCCTTCCACGCCGCCCTTCTCGTGGCCTTCGCCCGGCGTGCAAAACTGCGCGTCAAATTGCCAGTGCGACCGAAAGGCGATGAACCGCGTCGTCTCCTCGCGTCGGAACCCGCGCAGGATCTTGCGGACCGCGCTGGACAGATTGTCGTACCGCAAGGTCGCGAACAGGCCCCCGAAGTACCGGAACGCGCCCTCGTGCGCTTCGAGAAACGCTTGCTGCGTGGCACGCGGATAGGCGCGGTGAAACGCCGCGCCACTCGCCATGCTGCGCACACAGAACACCTGCAGCAGGACCTCCTCGTCGCCCAGGATCGCGACCGCTTCGTACCAATCGACCTGCGCCTCCTGGCCCCAGCCGTACGTCTGCGGCACACACACCACCCGGCCGCTCAGGCCCTGCGCGCGCTTCCAGCCCCGCACGTACTTCCGGACCGTCGAGGCCGCCACCGGCGCCTCCGGCCGCTCGCGACACAGCCGATCGTAGATGCGGCGCGCCGTGTGCCGCTGCTTGCGCGGCGCCAGGCGATCCGCCTCCAGTATCCGATCGATGAAGTCCTGCACCGGCGTCAGCGTCGGCTTCGCCCGCGCCAGGTAGACGCGCGCCGGCGGCACCGCATCGGCCAACGCCTGGCGCACGACCCGTCGATGCACGCCCAGCTTGCGGGCCACCCCTTTAATCGTCCCGATGCCGAACTGATACTCCCGTCGAATCTCGGCAAACAACTCCACGCGGGCTCTCCTGTCCAACCAACCCTCCTCGATCCCGTTGGGATCGACACGGGTCAGTCAGCGTAGCAGGGGGGCCAAATTTCGGTATCAAAGTGGGCCAGATCAGAGTAGCGAAATCACGTGTCGGTGGCGAATTCGCAATTCGTGCTTAGCCATCGCTCAGAAGAGCTCGCATGGCCGCAGTTTTGGCCGAAGCCAGGTGCCCGCTCGGCTTCACGCACGCACTTGGCGCACGCGGACGTACCACGGGTCGACACCGTGCGTTTCGGAATTCGGCCAGATACGGCCGGCGAGCACGTTACGCCGCCATCGGTGTCTGATGCAGCCCCCGGCAGTGCGACTGCCAGCGATACGAACCGAGACTCGCGGGGCCGCAACCCTGTCTGAACCGCCCCGGGTTTGTCGGAGGGTTTATTCCGAGAGAGGATGAACCCGATGGCCCGACCCAGCAAGCATTCCCCCGAGCTGCGTGAGCGCGCGGTCCGGCTGGTGTTCGATCACACGGCGGAGCATCCGTCGCAGTGGGCGGCGATGCGCTCAGTGGCCGAGAAGGTTGGATGCACGACCGAGACGCTCCGACGGTGGGTCCGTCAGGCGGAGCGAGACGCGGGCCACCGTCCTGGCCTCACCACCGATGAACGCACCCGATTGACGCAATTGGAGCGCGAGAACGTCGAGTTGAAGCGTGCCAACGAGATTCTTCGGAAGGCGTCCGCGTATTTTGCCCAGGCGGAGCTCGACCGCCGCGTGAAGTGATGGTCCGTTTTATCGACGACCACCGGGCGACGTATGGAGTCGAGCCGATCTGCGCGGTGTTGCCGATCGCTCCATCGACTGTACTTTCGGCGCCGCGCCGCGCAGCGCGATCCGAGCCGCCGCTCGGCACGGGCACGCCGGGATGCCGACCTGCGCGTGGACATTCAGCGCGTGTGGGACGCCCACCATCAGGTGTATGGGCCTCGCAAGGTGTGGCGTCAGCTCCAGCGTGAGGACGTCCAGGTGGCGCGCTGCACCGTCGAACGCGTGATGCGCGATCTGGGGCTGCGCGGCGCGGTCCGGGGGCGGGCGTGGACAACGACCACCGAGGCGGCACCGGAGGACCGGCGGCGTGACTTGGTCGCGCGCCACTTCAGCGCCGATCGGCCGAACCAGCTCTGGGTGTCCGACTTCACCTACGTCGCGACGTGGCGCGGCTTCGTGTATGTGGCGTTCGTCATCGACGTCTTTGCGCGGCGCCTGGTGGGCTGGCGCGTCTCGGCGTCGCTCCGGACGGACTTCGTGCTCGATGCCCTGGAGCAGGCCATCTACGACCGCTGTGGAACGACCGCGGCAGCGCTGGTGCATCACAGCGATCGGGGTACGCAACTCTATGGGTTCACAACGGCTCGTCGACGCGGGCATCGAGCCCTCGGTCGGGAGTCGCGGGGACTCCTACGACACCGCGCTCGCAGAATCGGTGATTGGGCTCTTCAAGACGGAGGTGATTCGACGCCGCGGGCCCTGGCGAACCGTGGAGGCCGTGGAATTTGCCACGCTCGAATGGGTGGACTGGTTCAACACGCGCCGTCTGCTCGAGCCGATCGGCTACGTCCCGCCGGCCGAGTACGAGGCACGCTACTATGAGCAGGCAGCCGTGGCCTGACTCACACCAATGTCCCTCCGATATTCCCGGTACGATTCAGTTTCGCCAACACGCGGTACACGACGTTCTTGTCGATGTCGACCCCAAACGTCTCCGAGATGATCAGCGCGATCCGTGGGCAGCCGAACCGAGGATTGCGCGACTTGAGCTCGACGATGGCGTGCTGTGCGAATACTCGGCCGAGAGAGCGGTGCCATCGGATCTGACCGCCAGGAAGTACCTGCGCACACTTGAAGCAAGACGCCTCGCTGCGAGACGCTCCCGCCATGAACTCGCTGTCTCGCCCGCTCTTCTTCCTATCCTGCTGGTCTCGGGCTGGGTTAACCGACAGCAGCAGGCGGTCATTGACTACCTGCTCGAGGAGAACCGGATCCTCCGCGCCGCGCACGCTCCCCGACGGCTGCGCCTCACCGACGACCAGCGCCGCCGCCTGGCCTTGAAAGGCAGGGTTCTCGGCCGACGCCGCCTGGCGGATGTGTCCGGAATCGTGACACCAGACACCATCCTGCGCTGGTACCGGCGGCTCGTGGCTCAGAAATACGACGGTTCCCGCACGCGACGCCCCGGTCGCCCGTCTACCAAGTCAGACATCGCTGCGCTTGTGGTATGTATGGCGAACGAGAATCCGACCTGGGGCTACACCCGCATCCGCGGTGGGCTCAAGAGCCTCGGCCACGAGGTCGCCCGGAACACGATCAAGGCGATCCTCAAGGACCGTGGCATCGCGCCGGCCCCGGAGCGCGGCACGCACACGCCGTGGAAGACGTTTCTCGCCGCGCATTGGGACGGTCTCGCGGCCGCCGACTCGTTCACCGTCGAAGTGCTGACCCTCGGCGGCCTGGTCCGGTACAGCGTCTTCTTCGTCATGAAGCTCAAGACGCGCGCCGTGGCGATCGCCGGCATCACCCGTCACCCGAACGAAATCTGGATGACGCAACTCGCACGGAACCTGCTCGACACTCGGGACGGTTTCCTCCGCGGCCTGCAGTGCCTCATTCTGGACCGGGATCCGCTCTACTCCACGGCGTTTCGGCGCCTGCTGCGGGATGGCGGCGTGAAGCCCCTCCTGCTGCCCGCGCGGAGTCCGAACTTGAACGCGTTTGCCGAGCGGTTTGTCTTGTCCGTCAAGTCGGAGTGCTTGGACCGCATCGTGCCACTCGGCGAAACGCATCTCCGGGCAGCCGTCCGCGCGTTCGTGGCTCATTATCACGAAGAACGGCCGCACCAAGGGTTGGACAATGGGCGCATCGCCCATGACAGCGTCGACGGGACTAGGTCCGATCCAGTGCAGTGAGCGCCTCGGTGGCCTGCTCAAGTTCTATTATCGTGGCGCCGCGTAGACGCCGCCCGAGTTTTCGCACACCACGGGGTCGGCGCTGTAAGTCGTTGAAAATAATGGTGCGCCCTGCAGGACTCGAACCTGCGACCTCCTGGTTGCCGGCCGGCACTCTACAGGCGATGCGAGCCGTCATTAGGACTGGTGCTGCGGTCCGGTCGGCCCGGCCGACGCGTCGAGACCTCCTGCTCGAGACTCTTGCCCTGCGCCACCAACTCGGCGTCCTCGCTCGTTCGAAGAGGCCCTTTCGCCCAGCTGACCGTCTGTTTTGGCTGTTGTTGCGGTGGTTGTGGCCTCGGTGGCGGGAAGCACTAGTGTCCTGTAACCGTGGTTCGTGACATTTGTCGTGTCGCCCGCGCATCGACGTCCGTTGAGCGAATCGAGCGATGCTGGCCAGGATCTCATCGGCGCTCTTGGTCCAGACGAACGGCTTCGGATCGGCTTGATGAGCGTCGATGAACGCTTGGATGGCCGCTTTGAGTTGGGGGTGGTGCGCCGGTTGCGCTATTCAGCGGGCTCGTTGATGAAGTCGCGATCTACAACAGGTCACTTAGCGCGGCTGAAGTCCTCGGCATTTACAACGCTGATTTCGCTGGTAAGAACTTTTGGTGCCGTATCTTACGTCACCTAGTCAGCTGCCCGATGGGGCCGTCGGAACGACTTACGCGCAACAGTTGACGACGATCCTTGGCACGCCTCCGACGACCTTCTCCCTTTCAACTGGCCACGGGCCGCCAGGTCTAACAATTACGTCTAGCGGCGTCGTCGGTGGGATTCCAACGGCGCCCGGCGGCTTCACTGTGACCATCGAGGCCAGGGATGCTGCGGGAGTCACTGGCCAGCAAGATTGTACGATCCATGTCTCGTGAAATTGTTCCGCAAGGCCCGGCCTCAGTTTGTGCGCGTACAGTAATTCTCGAGGCCTGCTCCGTTTTCTGAAGTGATGTTCGCCATCTGGCGTCCTCGCGTCGACATAGGAGCGGCTGCTCGGAGGTAAGTGGCTGGCGCGGCGACCTAACGCTGAGCCTCTTCCTCCGACCCCGTGGCGTGCGAAAACGCCGGCCGAGTGCGGATCTCCGGAAACGGGCCTATCGACCTGACGGAGACGCCTTGGCCTCATGAATCTCAGCCCGGCGTGACGACGCAGAATCCCCAAAATCTCGCACCGGTTGAACAGAGGCCGCCGGTCAGGCAAACTCCCGCCATGGTCCCCGTGCCGACACCCCACTTGCTGCGCCGATGATGCAAAACGGTTCAATTAGATCTCGCCAAGTCGCTCTCGCCAGGTTTTGGCGAAGGACAGCTGGTGACAAGGGCGGGTGCGGGTGTAATCTGGTCGTGCGCTCCCGTATCGATGTGAGCTCGTAATCGTGCCCATTCGGGACAACCGGCCGGTGCCCTAAGCACGAGGCTCGTGATAGTCAGCCTTAGTCACCGAGCCAGTGCGTGAATACGTTCGGGCCAAATGCTCCATCAGCACCCTGTGGACGAATATATACCCCCCCCTACTTTACGGAGTAAAAGGCGGTCGGTTGCAACCTCAAGAAATCTCGTGTACCGCCAAGGGCCGCGGTGGGTCAACAACACCACAAGACGCGCGATGTAGTGCCGAATAAGGAAATATCCACCGCGCTCGAGCGCGAGAAAAACGCTAGACCAGCCGAGGAGTGCAACACCGACGGCTACAGACGCCAGCATCAAATACAATAGGAGGACCGGCAGCGTGTCACCAAAGGCTATGACGCTCAGCGACTTGAGTAATATTCGACTCACTAATACGGACAAGACTGAAGTGAAGACCAGCGTGAGGGCCGAGCTCCGAGCGGAGCGCTTCACTAGCGCGCCCGGCGCGCTAGGGAGACCTACCATTCTGGCGCCCAGAAACGATCGCAATGCGAAAGTAATGCCAATGGTCGCCGCGCCAAAACTAGCGGCTATGTAGCGTGCAATGTGCGAAGACAAATTAGTGCTGACTTCGTAGGCATAACCAAGCGCACCGCCCATTATGTAACCGAGTACCACGCCTAGGATTGTTTCGCCGATGAATACCGACCAACCCGGGAAACTTAGGCGTAACGCTTCCACTGGTCCTGACCTCCGGCCGTACGCTGTGGCGAGCAAGATGGCCACCGGGGCGGAGAGGACGGTCCACAGAAACAAATCAAGAGGAACACTCTGCATCACGCTTGATGTCTGGGCTACTAGCAAGATGTAAAACCACATGGAGGACAGCATCGTCGCCATCGCTATCAAGAGCAGGTCGGCGACGAACGCGGCGCGTGGCATCGACAGCCATTCGGGAACTATATCTTCAAGGAAAAAAATCGACTGCGCATGATCGACCTGCTGCGATGCGAGCCAGCCGATCCACCTTCGCATGTCCCTCTCTGCATATCTTCGCTCTGGAGCGCGACGATGGAACATTGCTTCGACGTATCGCTCCAGTAGCTGATCTTCGTCCATCATTGAAGGTAGGTTTGTCGCATTCTGGAACGCGAGCGCGAACACACTCACCATCAGCGGAACTTGTAGCATTTCGCACAGGTGTGATGAAGACTGCAGCGTGATCGTGATGCGATGCAGTGAATCGTCCACGGCCATGAGATATCTTTCGATCTCATTGCGGGTCAGCGGCTGGACGACGACAGCGCCGGGGAGTGCCAGCGCATTAGACAGGGCCTCGTATTCGGCAGTGCGGCTGCAGACCACAATTGGTACCCACCCATGTGTTCTGCGATACGCGTTGATGGCTTCAACGCACGCTGGCCGGTGCCGGCGGACGACCTCGTCAAGACCGTCCAACAGCGGAAGGATCTGGTCGTTCGCGACCCACTCCCGGGCAAGCTTTTGAGGAGCATCGCTGCGGAGATGGAGTTCATCAATCAGCCACTCACTAAGCGGCTTACGGTGGACCGCCCATGAAGACAGGTTGAACACGACGGGAATCGGGTAAACCTCATCTTGCTCCGCGCGCTCAAGGAGGTCGCGGGCGAGCTCCAGCAGCATTGTTGTCTTGCCGCCCCCAGGCTGGCCGAGGATCAGGAGTTGGCCTTGTTGGTCGTCGAAGACCTGGACAAGAGCCGTATCAGGAGACAGCAGCTGCGCAGCCTCGAGTGGCCGCTGGATGATGGCGTCGAGACCCCGGGAGACACGTGTGTGATCCAGCTTCAAACCAAGTTCCAGGCGTGCAACTCGATACAGTGAGGTCTCGAGGACACCCTTGATCCAATCGTTCTGAACGCGCCGGATCAGTTCGAGCCGCTGCGAGGCGACCCGGCTTCGTGCGGGCGGCAAGTCCCTAACCGCTGAGGTGACTTGGCTTATCACCGCCTCGGTCTGCCTCGGCCCGAGCCATTGAGCGTGCTGAAAGCGCGAGACGTAAGCACTAAGCGGATATCGCAGCTGAAACTCGCCCCCCAGGCGCAACGGCAGAATCCGGGGCCGGCCCCGCTCCAGGTTCAGGCGGTGAGCCTCCGCGAGCTCTGTCACGACCATCGGACTGACCGCTGACTCCTTGGAGATGACGGCAATCAGGAAATCAGCTTTCGCTAGCTCCGACTCGACGACCTCGCCCCACAGTCGACCGAGCGGGATGAGGGTATCGATGAAGACGTGATGCCTTTCTCTTGTCAGGGCACTCGCAAGCTGCGCAGCCAGATCCGCATCGGGCTGGACGTGTCGATAGCTGATGAAGACGGTGGGCACCCGCGGCTTTTATAGCAGAAATCCATCCGCATGCCCGTTCCTGGCGTCCGTCCTCAATCCGCGGTTCGCTGGGGCACCTCCGCAGCGCAGCCTGGCGACACGCCGATCTCGGCAAACAGCTCAGGCGGCGCCGAGCCCAACGATTCGACC
>CAWBCA010000018.1:0-15625 GCA_963787175.1 uncultured Acidobacteriota bacterium | reverse complement strand
CGGGCGGCCGGCTGGAGGTAGTTGATCATGATGACGAGGTCTTCCGTGCCGACCTGTTTCAGGCCGTGCGAGCTGCCAGGCCGTGTGAGGAACGCGGTGCCGGGACCGACCTCCATATCCTTGCCGTCGATTGTCATGAGCCCGCGGCCGCTGAGCACGTAATCGATCGTCCTCCTTCTGTTCGTGATAGCCGATCGCCGATCCCGGCTTGAGCGCGCGCTTGCGGAAACCATCCCGAGGTCCGGCGTGTCCTTGAAGAACGAGTAGCCGATCGTCTGCCCGCCGCCTTTGTGCGTGCCCGGTTCTTCGCGCGCGACCTCGGCGTCGCGCTCGAGGACGTAGCCGCCCCGCGGCTTCGCCGGCGAGGCGCCCTGTTGAGCGGGCTCGAGCAGTGATTTCGAGGCAGCCGGCGTGACGACCCGGGTGCCGCCAGCGCAGCGGTGACAGCGAAAAGGACCAGGGCGCCGCGCCATGTGTAGCGAACGGGAATTCGGAAAGTGGCAGTGGACATTGATATGCCTCAAGGGTGAGCGGACCGGGCTCGCGGCCGGCGCAATGATAACAAACTTTAACGGTAAAGTAAACGCGCTCGGCGGGGCTCTGTGATAGCGTATGGCCCGCTTCACGGCACAACGAGGAGGGGGAGTCTATGAACGTGTCACGAGTGCGGAGCCGCGGCTGGGGCACCGTCGTCGGCCTGCTGGCGCTCACGCTCTTTTCTGCGCCAATGCTCGCGC
Organism: uncultured Acidobacteriota bacterium; assembly: GCA_963787175.1. GTDB lineage: Bacteria > Acidobacteriota > Vicinamibacteria > Vicinamibacterales > 2-12-FULL-66-21 > CAVSUB01. The sequence goes on along the minus strand of CAWBCA010000018.1, from coordinate 14,888 downwards.
GGGCGCAGGACTTTCGCGGCGGAATCGTCGGCCGGGTGACCGACGATTCGGGTGGCCTGCTGCCAGGCGTGACGATCACGGCGACCCACCGTGATACCAACGTGAGCAACCAGACCGTCACCAACGGGACGGGCGACTACACGCTGCTTTATCTGGCGCCGGGAGCCTATCGGGTCGGCGCAGAATTGCAAGGCTTCAAGAAGCTGAACCGGGAGAACGTGGAAGTCCGGGTCGGCGATCGGCTGCAGATCGATTTCAAGATGGAAGTGGGCGGGCTGACCGAGGTGGTCAACGTCTCGGCGGAGACGCCACTTCTCGAGACGCGAAGCGGATTGGCCGGGCAGGTCATCGACGAGAAGCGCATCGCCCTGATGCCTCTCTCTGACGGCAACCCGTTCGTGCTCGCCCGGCTGGCCCCCGGCGTCGCCTATCACGGCGACCTCAAGTTCTCGCGTCCGTTCGACAACGGCGGCACGTCCGACTTCACCGCCGACGGCGGCCCGGGCCGCAACGAGTTCACGCTCGACGGCTCGCCGAACATGGCCAACGGCCGCCGCGTGGCCTTCGTCCCGCCCGCCGGTGCGGTGCAGGAGTTCAAGGTCGAGACTGCAACCTTCGACGCGCAGCAGGGACACACCGCCGGCGCGACCGTAAACGTGACGCTCAAGAGCGGCACCAACAGGATCAAGGGCGACGCGTACTACCACTACCGGGACGAGGCGCTCGGCGGCAACGACTTCTTCCTCGAGCGCGCTGGCCAGCCGAAGGCGGGGATGGACTACAAGCGATACGGCTTCAACGCCGGCGGCCCGGTGTTCCTCGGCAAGCTGTACCACGGCCGCAACAAGACGTTCTTCTTCACCGGCTGGGAGTGGCTCTACGACACGTTCCCCGAGCCCGGTCCGTTCACAGTCCCGAGCGATGCGCAGCGCAACGGCGACTTCTCGGCCCTGCTCTCGCAGGGCATCGTCATCTACGATCCGAATACCGCCGTGCGCCGCGCCGACGGCCGCATCGAGCGTCAGCCGTTTCCCAACAACGTCATCCCGTCCGGACGGATCAGCCCGATCGCCCGCGAGTACCTGAAGTACTGGCCGCAGGCGAACCAGGCCGGCACCGCCACCGGCCTCAACAACTACTTCAGCACGAACCCGCGCGGTGACGACTTCTATTCGATGAACTACCGCGTCGATCACGTGCTGACCGACAAGCAGCGGTTTTTCGTCCGCTATTCGCGCAACAACCGCGTCGAGAACCGCGGCAACTGGACAGACGAGGTCAACGGCATCCTGCCGACCGGCAATTTCCTCTATCGCATCAACGACGCCGTCAACGTTGACCATGTCTGGAACATGTCGTCGACGTCGCTGCTCAACGTCCGCGCCAGCTACTCGCGCTTCCAGGAGCCGAGTATCCGGCAGCACCAGGGGATTTTCGATCCCGCCTCGCTCGGCTTCCCGGCCGCGACGACCCAGTACTTCGGCGCCAACAAGTACTTCCCGCGCTTCGAGTTCCAGGACGGATCGTTCGCCGATCTCGGGGATTCGTTCGCCGGCGGCACCAACGCGAGCATCTACTCGTTCCAGCCGACCTGGACGCTGATCCGCGGCAGCCACAGCTTCCGGTCCGGCGGCGATTTCCGCGCCTATCGCGAGGAGAGCTTCCCCAGTCCGCACTCGGCCGGACGCTACGACTTCTCTCGAGACAGCAGCTCGCTGTTCACCAAACAGCTGGACAACTCGCCGCAGGCGGCGATCGGCCAGGACCTTGCGGCCATGCTGCTCGGGTTGCCGAGCGGAGGCATCATCGACCGCAGCACCGACCGCTTCAACCAGGTCGTCTACGGCGGCGTGTTCATCCAGGATGACTGGAAGGTGAACAACAAGCTGACGCTGAACCTCGGCCTCCGCTGGGATACGAGGGAGCGCCGACCGAGCGCGACAACCGCAACGTGCGCGGCTGGGATCCGAACGCGGAGCTGGCGATCACCTCGGCGGCGCAGGCGTCCTACGCGCGCAATCCGATCCCGGAGGTCCCCGCGAGCGATTTCCGCGTCAGGGGCGGCCTGCTGTTCGCGTCCGACAGCCAGCCCGGGACCTACAACCCGGACAAGAACAACTTCCAGCCCCGTGTCGGGTTTGCGTATCAGCTGAACGAGAAGACGGTGCTGCGCGGCGGCTGGGCGATCTATGCCGTGCCGGCGCTCTTCGACATCAGCGGTATCTACCAGCCGGGCTTCTCGCAGGCGACCAACATCGTCCCGAGCAACGACGTCGGCCTGACGATTCGCTCCACGCTGGCCACCCCGTTCCCGGACGGAGTGCTTTCGCCGCCGGGGAACAGCAACGGCGTCAACACGTTCCTGGGACGCGGCATCGGCCGCTTCAACGACATCCTCGATTACAGCAATGGCCAGTCGATGCGGTGGTCCGTGGGCATGCAGCGCGAGCTGCCGGGGCAGTGGGTGGTCGAGGGCGCCTATGTGGCGAGCCGCAGCTACGACCTGAGCACCGACGTCAACATCAACGGCGTGCCGCGGCAGTACCTCTCGACCAGCACCGTCCGCGACAACACGGTGATCAACTCGCTCACCGCGAACGTGACCAATCCGTTTGCCGGCCTGATTCCCGGAGAGACGCTGAACAATGCCACGACGCAGCGCCAGAACCTGCTCCGGCCGTATCCGCAGTTCGGCAACATCGACGTGCGCCGGTATGACGGCTCGAGCGCGTTCGATTCGGCGCAGTTCCGGCTCGAGCGGCGCTTCAGCGGCGGCTACACCGTGCTCACCAGCTACACCTGGTCGAACTTCAAGGAGCAGGTGACCAAGCTCAACGACACTGACACCGACTACGAAGAGCGCTACCAGGACACCCACCTGCCGCACCGCCTGGTGATGAACGGCATCTGGGAGCTGCCCTTCGGCCACGGCCGGCGCTATGGCAGCGGCACCAATCAGTTGACCAACGCGATCATCGGCAACTGGAGCGTGTCGGCGATCTGGAACTGGCAGTCGGGACGGCCGAACATCAGCATGGGCAACGTCTACTACGACGGCGATATCACGCAGTTGAAGACGTCCTATACCAACGATCCGAGCCAGCCGATGTTCGACACCAGCGGCTTCTACTTCCACGACGCGGCGGTCCAGACCAACGGCGTGGACGATCCGGTCAAGCAGCGCGCCGATCAGCGGATCCGGCTCGCCAACAACGTCCGCGTGATCCCGAGCCGGTGGAACGGCCTGCGCGGTCCGCGCTATACCAACTGGGACATGTCGTTCGTGAAGGGCTTCGAGCTCGGCCGCGTGCGGGCGCAGCTGCACCTCGAGCTCTACAACGCGTTCAACGACGTGTTCTACAACAACCCGAACGTGGACCCGACCAGCGCCAACTTCGGCCTGGTGACCAGCCAGAACAACCTGCCGAGGAACTTCCAGATCGGGACGAAGATCGTCTTCTAGGAAGTCGCGGCGAGCGACACGGCCGGGCAGGACCAGAATCCCTGTCCGGCCGTCTTTCTGTACCGACACTTCGCAGGAGGCCGCTCTATGCCGACGTCGGTGCTTCGAATCCTCGTGGCTGGCGCCCTCGCGCAGGTTCCTTCTTCGACACCCCCGTTTTCTCCGTTGCAGCTGGTCGTGGAGCGTACGGAGTTGGCCGATCCGTTGCGGGCGGGGGAGCCCCCGCGCGGGTTGAACGTCACGTTGTTCAATCCCGGGCCGAAGGTGGTCCACGGCTGGTCGGTTCAGACCATGGCGACGTTTGCCGACGGTCATACCTCGTACGGCGGGGCCGGGTCGGACGGCCACGCGTATCCCGTTCGAGAAGATGGCAGAGGCGGGCCGATCGTCGTCGGCGGGCGGAGGCCGTTTCATTCGGGCTATTCCACGCGTGTGGGCACGGCCGATGTGCCGGTCTCGATTGGCGCGCGCGTGACGGCGGTTATCTTCGAGGACGACACCGCGGTGGGAGACGAGCGGGAGATTGAGTTCCTGTTCGCGCGCCGGGCGGCGAATCAGCGGACATGGCCGCGGGTCGAGACCATCGTGGCCGCCGCCATGGCTGAGGGAGCCGAGCCGCGGGCCGTGCTCGAGCGAATCGCGTCGGCGCTGGCCGCGATCACCGACAAGGAGTTTCAGACGACCGATGCACGAGCGGCGGGGAGCACGCTGTCGATGAATCTGAAGATCACCAAGGATCCGGCGGCGCTCCTGAAGCAATTCCTCGCCGACATCCAGCAGAAACGCGCTGCGACCGAGGCGCACTGGCAGCGGCGGTATTGAGCTCGTCCTTTTGCCATGCCCTATTTCTTCGGCTGTCGCGACTCGTTGCCCCGCTCGATGGGGTTCTCGAACGTCGCACGACGCCTCCAGATGCCGCGGGCGGTCTGTTCGCCGGGAACGAACGTCTCGAATTCCGGCAGCCGGTGCAGCTGCCGGGAAGCACTTGGCGTCGCCGCCCGGGGGAAGGGATGAAACCGCAAGGCCGCCCACTCCCCTCAGGAGGCTCAACGCGTCAGGCGAGAGCGGTGCGGAGCGCGACGGGTTTGTTCAAGAGCGGGGCGGGCAGCGTACTCACGATGTTCTCGAACTCGGGCGAGCGCTCGCGACTCGCGAACAGCAGGAAATGTTCCCGGCGTCCGGGGGTCGAGACCCGCCAGGACAGTTGCTTGCCCTCGCTGTTACCAGGAATGCGATGGCGCCGCCCCGGTGTCAGCGGATTCACGACGGACTGACCGGGAAGCGGAAACATCAGAAACGACGCGCCCTCCTCGTCTTCGTTGACCACGTACACATAGGTTGGGACCGAGACCTGCATCTGGAAGGAGAGCTGATCGCCCGGACGAACGCGGTCACCCGGCGCCAGAGGCTCTTCCGAACGATTCCCCTCCTTATAGAAGGAGGCATCGATGCGGTACTCGTCGGCAGGCGTCACGGCAAGCGCGGGATCCGGCGTCGCGGCAGCCGTCGTGGGCGCGATGCCGCGTGTCCCTGACCCCGGCGAGTTCCAATCGATGAGGGCGAGGGCAGCCCCCAGCCCGACGACAGTCACGATTGCGGCGGCGATGCCGACCAGCCGTGCCAGGCTGCGGCTCGGCGACGCGCCTGGACCGGCGGATGGGGGTGCGATCGGGCTGGCCAGCGCCGCCTCCAGCGACCCGGCGCTCCCGAATCGCTGGCGCGGGTCCTCAGCCAGCGCGCGCTCGACCACGCGAATGAAACCGTCCGGCAGATCCGGACGAAGGTCCCGCAGCGGCCGGCGCGAACCGCGCTGATCGTGGAATCGCCGGATTTCGGTCCGGGTTGCCCCCTCGACGGGGTAAGACCCGGTCACCAGGAAATAGAGCAGCACGCCGAGGCTGTAGATGTCGGATGCCGTCGTGCGGCTCGCGCCCGCGAAGACCTCGGGCGCGAGGTAAATGGGCGTGCCGGCAAAATCGCTTCCGGGCGCGGCCGGTTCGATGCTCAGCTCACGGCCGGCTCCGAAATCCATCAGCATGGTGCGGCCGCCGTTTGCCCGCATCACGTTGTGTGCCTTGACGTCCCCGTGCAGGAGCCCGGCGCCGTGCACCGCGGCCAGCGCGCGACACAAGTCCATCCCGATGAGCGACGCCTCGCTGGCACTGAACGGACCCTGATCCCGAACGATCTCGTCGAGCGTTTTACCCTCGACCAGTTCCATCGACAACCCGACTTCGCCGCCGATTCGCTCCACGCCGAAGACCCGGACGACCGCGGGATGGCGGACGCGGGCCAGCCGTCGCGCCTCCTGCATCGCGCGCTCGTAGTCGAACGGCACGCCTGGACGCGGCCGGATGATTTTCAGCGCCACTTCGATCTGCAGGCTGGAATCCACCGCCCGATAGACCGTGCCAAACACCCCGCGTCCGAGCTCCCGGACAATGCTGAAGCGGCCCCAGGCCGAGGGCGCACCGCTGACCCGTGCGAAGTGCTCGATCCACTCGAGCTCAGACGCGATCGTTTCCAGGGCGGGGTTGGCGAGTAATTGCCGGACGTTTCGCCAGTCCACGGGCACGCCGTCACAGATGCGCGCGGCTGCCGCGAGCAGGGGATCCTCAGCGTCGAGGTTCATGAGCCATCTCCTCGGCCAGTTTGAACAGCGCCCGGCTGAGCGCCATGTGTGCCGCTGCCACGCTCGGCTTCTCGAACATGGCGGCGATTTCCGCGTACGGCAGACCCAGCTCGATGCGCGCGACGATCAGGGCCTTGTCGTCGGGCCGCAGGCGATCGAGCGCGGCCTCGTAGCGATCGAGCGTCTCCTGGCCGACGGCCAGATCCAGGGGCGAGTGCTCCTCGCCGGCGAGGTCGTCGTCGAGGGGGACGGCAGGTCCTCTTCTCTGGTACTGGCGTGCGAGATCGCGGATGCGGTTCAACAGCGCCGTGCGCACGTAGCCCTGAAACGCGCCTTCATGGCGCGGGTTGAAGGCGGGCAGACGCTCGAGGACGTGCATGAGCGTGTCCTGGACGAGGTCCTGGGTCTGCAGGGCCCCCCGTGCCGCGGGAGGCAGCCGGCCGTGCGCCCATCGCTGCAGCCGCGGCAGGTAGCGGGCGAGCAGGGCCTCGAGCGCCGGCCCTTCGCCCCGATTGGCTCGGAGCACCAGGTCGAACGAAGACGAGGCGCTGTGCGATTCGTCCGCCGAAGGGACAGGCCCGCCGTCGCGGTCGTGTGCGCCGTCGCTCATGGGGAGGCGAAGCTCGGGTAGAGCCGTTGCGGCGCTCATCATAGTCTCTTCGCTCGCGATACCCTAAAGCCGCGGTCGGGAAGGGCCTCCCTCTCGCAGGGCCACCAAGAGGAGATCAACGTCGCCGGGCGTGCGGGCTAACACAGTCAGCGCCAGTCGCCGGCCGCAACAAAGGCAGCCCAATAGAAGGGGTGTGTGCTCTCGCCTCGGGCCCGTCGGGCCTGCAGGACGGCGAGACTGGCGGCACGGACGGAATCCGCGGTGCTCAGCCCCTTGCTGAGCCTGCCCTCGTAGAGCGCATGCATCCACGTTCGGGTGGCGCGATCCTCGACCGACCACAGGCTCATGATGACCGTGCGCGCGCCGGCCACGTGGAACGCGCGGCGCAGACCGAGCACGCCTTCGCCTGCGCGAATGAGTCCCAGCCCGGTATCGCAGGCAGAGAGCACGGCCCATTCGACGCCGGTCAGATTCAGAGACGCGACCTCTTCGGCCGTCAGGATGCCGTCGTCTTCGTCCGCCCCCGCTGCGGCGCGCAGATTGGCGCCGGCAAACGCGAGACCCGAGAGGACGAGCGGGTTCTCCGGCGGGCCCACCGTACGCCGCGTCGCGTTCGTCGCCGATGCAGGGCCGGACGCGAGGGCGCCCACCGCCCGTGTGCCGTCGAGTGGTGACGCGCACTCGTCCCCCAGGAAGAACCCGTGCGTGGCGAAATGCAGGATGCGGCGGCCCGGCCCGAGCTGCTTGACGGCGCTCTCAGTAGCGGCGCGGCCGATCAGCGTCTCCGCGGCCGCGTTGCCGGTGACCGACCCGAGTGTCTTCCACAGGGCGGCCACATCCTCAGCCTCGCGCGCGGCGGCAGGAAGTGCCGAAAACCGCATGTTCTGGAAGGTCACACATTGCGAGGAGGTGCCGCGAAAAGCCGAGACCGCAGGCGTAGCGCCCGGAGAGTTGGCTGTGGCAGCGACCTCGCGGTCGGGGCGGCCGTTCGGCGTGGGGCGGAACGCCGCAAAGGGCGTGCGAGCGGTAAACGCCGGACCGCCCACGACGAGCAGTCCGCCCGCGGCGGCGCCACCGGCACCCTGGAACAACAACGCGACATCGCGTTCGGCGGAGAGATAGTGAATGACCGGCCCATGTTCAAGTAGATAACCGCCGGTTGCGTCTGGCAGCGCGGCGAAGGGCACCAGGTTGATCGCCGAATCCGGCACGACGAACACGTGCGTGACGCCCTTCAGGTGCGTGGATACCGGATCCCATATGCGGCGTCGCAGACGAGTACCGGGCACGCGCAGCGAGCGCTCCGACTGCACGAGTTCGCCGCGCTGTGCGGAGAGTCCCGCCATCAGGTCTCGGCGCCATGCCGAGATGGCGGCCTCGATCTGCGGTGCACTTCCGAGAGGGACGATGATCGGTTCAGGGTCGTCGCTGCGCAACACGAACGCCATGTATGACGGTGAGGTCGTCAGCGCGCGATTGAGTGACTGGCCGGCCGTGCGGGCAACGAGCGCGGAGTGGTTGTAGCGCACGAAAGAGACGAGCGCGGCTCGTTCAGGAAGCGCGCGGCGAACGTCCTCGAGGCCCGCTTCCGCGTTCCGGGCGTTGGTTCTGAACGTGGCACTCCGCGCCGCGAGCGCACGTTCGGCGGCTTCCTTCTGCGCGCGCGCCTCTTCGACCAGTGCTGCGTACTGCTCGGGGGTGCCGTTGCCGGGGCCGCGCACCAGAAGGTTCGCGAGCCGCTGGCGCGCGACGCGCAGGCGCGTCCAAAGGTCGCTCGCCTCACTACCCTGCGATTCGGCGATGACGCGTCTGCGAGCGCCGATCTCGTCGAGGGCGAGCGAGCGTCCGCGAACGAGCTCGTCGAAGACAGCGCGGCGAGCCGCTTCGGTGGCGGCCAGCGAGAGCGCAACATCGAGACCGCTCTGCCGCTTCGCGACGTAATCCAGTGCCTCGCGTTCGGCGAGATAGCCCAGCGTCAGGCGCGCGTGCTCGCGTCCGATCCGTTCGCCGCGCAACGCTCGATCCAGGGCGTCGATCGGCTTGCCAAGGCGCATCTCGACCGACGCCAGCGCCACTTCGGTCTCGCCGATGAGCGGGTGGGATGGACCGAACAGCTCGAGCCGGATGTCGAGCGCTCGCCGATACGCCAGTTCCGCGCCGGCACCGTTTCCCGTGCGCGACAGAATCTGCGCATGTGTGCCCAGCGCTTCGGACAGCCCTCTACGGGCGCCGCTCTGCTCCCGGATGCGCAGCGCCCGATTCGACAGCGCCAGCGCCTCACGCGGCTGCCGCAGTTGGGCCACGGTCCACGCAAGGGATGAGAGCGTGCGCGCGACGTACGGATGCTCGGCGCCAAGGGCACGTTCACGGATCCTCAGTGCGCGTGTATAGAAGAGGCGGGCCTCGGCGTAGCGTTTCTGTTCCGCCAACAGCTCCGCGACGGCCGAAAGCGCGCGCGCCACATTCGGATGCTGCGGGCCAAGAATCCGGGTCCAGTTCGCGATCACCCTGTCGAACGCCCGCCGGGCATCAACGTAGGCGCCCATCCGTGTATAGAGCAGGCCGAGGTTGAATGTCACGACGGTGGCAGCGTTGCCATCGACGCCAAGGCGTCGCTCGTAGATCGATCGGGCGCGTTCGTAAGACGTCCGGGCCTCGGAGAACTCGCCCTGGAGCAGAAAGTTGTTGGCCAGATCGTTCAGCTGAACCGCGAATCTGGGGTGATTCGGGCCCAGAGAGGCTTCGGTAATCGCCAAGCCCCGCTCGCGGCGCGATTTCGCCGCGGAGAGCTCTCCCAGCTCCTCGTCCACCATGGCGAAACTGCGGAGGCAGGTCGCGAGCTCGGGATGTCCCGTTCGAAGTGTGGCCTCCGCCATCGTGCAGGCGCGCTCGAGCGTGGCATGGGCCCGCCCCAGCGCGCCCTCGAACGCGAGCTGTTCGCCGAGGTGGACGAGCGTCGCAGCGATTTCGGGGTGTGTTTCGTGCGCGGCTTGTTGGAGCCTCAAGGCTTCTTCGAGATCGGCGCGGGCGCGCCCGTGGTCACTGCTGTTCTGCCAGACCAGGCCACGGATGCGGCGCGCGCGTGCGATGGCTGCGGGCGTCCCGCTCTTCTCCCTGATCGCGAGGGCGTGATTGATGAGTCGAAGGCCCTCGCCCGTCGCGGCGGCGTCGGCGACGAGAACGTCGGTCAGCGCCTGGGCAAGATGCTCGAGAATGGTGGCGAGGTCCGATGAGGCGGTGTCGCCGGCCTTCTCTCTCACTGCAAGCGCTTCTCTGAACTTCGAGACGGCCAGACGGTACTCGCCGGCCTGGAACAGCACTTCGGCGAGGGCGTCCAGCGCGGTGGCCAGCAGCTGCCGCTGCGGAGGATTGGCCGCCGCTCGCGCGCGAACCACTGATTCTGCAAGCTCGCGCGTCCCCGGCTCGGCGCCGCGACCGTTACGCACGAGCGCGGCAACGAGTGTCTCCGCTGCCGGCGAGGCATCCGGGCCCGAGCCGGCTTGTCGATAGAGACGTTCGGCCTGCTCCTGGGCTTCGGCGTAGTGACCGGCGTCGATCAGGGCGGCGACCGTCGCCAGATTCGACGCGTCGACCGCCTGCGCACGGGCACCCGATCCCCCTTCCATGCTGGCGAGCATCGCCAGCATGAGTAGCGCGAGGGACGTCGCCCAGTGGCGCCGACGGCGGGACATGCGATCAGCCTCTCACAGCAGCCTCAGCTGGCGTTTGTTGAGTCCTCCCGCCCGTGCGAGCTCCTGACGGACGTCAAACGTCAGATCGCCCTCGGCCGGCCCCAGACCATAGACGGGGTGCGACAGCACGTATCTTACGGTCCGCCTGGCACTGGCCGACGCCTCCTGAAGAAGATCGAATGCGTACGCGATCGCCTGTGCCTTTCCTGCCGGCGTTTCGACGCGCGTGTCGCCGTCGGAGGGCTCAAGCATCGCTCGCGTCACGATCTCCACGTCGGTCAAGGCCGCTTCGAGCTGCCTGAGAGACTCACCCACGTTGCTGAACAGATCCGCCACGCGCGCCAGCGCGAGGTCGCTCCGGAGATTGCCGCTCGCGGTGCCGCTTCTGCCGCCGGCCGGCGCGCCGCCGCCCGACTTTGGACCTTCGTCGCCGCCACCCGACTTCGGACCTTCGTCGCCGCCACCCGACTTTGGACCTTCCGCACCTCCGCCCGATTTTGGACCTTCGGCGCCGAGACCAGGCTTCCCAGGGCTCATCAATCCCAGACCGAAGCGCGCGTGGGTAAAGCCCCTCTTCGCGGTCCGCTCCACCTCCGCGAGTGCGCGCTCCACGCGCTGGAGGCTCTCGATCGACGCGCTCACGAGGGCGCGATCGACACTGACGTCCGACGTCGATTTCATCGGGCTCGCCTCGGCCGCGCCATTCTTACGCTTGACCGGCGGAGGGATCAACTGGAGGCATGGCCGGCCGAACGACGGGGACGGGCCACCCTTGTCTCCGGTTTTTCCGGGGACATTCGCCTTGTCGCCGGCCCCCGCGTCTGTCGCTGTCGCATCGCTGGGATTCAGCATCGCGGCGATGCCACGGCTGGCGGTGTCCGACGCGCGATCCAGCTGGTTCAGTGAGCTCTCGATGGCCATGATGATCTGGGCGACGTCCGCCCGGTCACCCCGCCGCATTTCCGTGACGCCGTCGATTGTGGCCATGAGGTCGGCGGGGATTGTCCGGCGAAGCGTGTCGAACACGAGCGTCGGCCACGTCCCCGGCCGCCCGAGGACCTTGAACAGGTCCAAGCTCCTGTAGAGCTTGCGCCCTTTGTTTTTCCGGTCGATCACCACCATCCTGTCCGCATCCACATCATTCAACCCGAGCCGCGCAGACACATCGTCGTCCGTCACGAATGGCGCGAAGATCCCCAGGCCATTGAGATCATCGAGCGTCGGGTGGCGGCGGTGGAGTTCGATAAGGGCGGGATCCCCCCCAGGAGGCCTGGGGTGCAGGATCTCGCGGAAGGTCCGTGCCGCATCCTGCACCCCCGGCGACGCCGACTCTGTGTCTGCGTCGGCCAGGCCGTCGCACAGGCGCTGCGCGTCAATGAGCGGGCGCACGTCTCCCGCTGTGGCTCCCGTGAAGACATCACGATAGAAGGACATTTTGCCACTGTTGAAGCGCTCGGCGCGGATGTCGGTGTCGATGGCCTTGGCGAGCCCCTCGACTAGCGTATTCAAATCCGTAGCGTATTTCAGGTTGAACGCGGACATTTCCAGCCTGCCGCCGTCGGGTAGATCATCGAACTGGCTGACGTAGGCGTCGACGATCTGACCTGCGAACTCCTCAGGAGGCGTATCGGGGCCGATCCTGCCAAGAATCGAGTCGTATGGCCACCCGGCAAACGGGACGGTGATCTGCGAGGTCACCATGTACTGCGCGACATCGCGCAGCTGATATAGGGCTTCGATGTAGCTCATCGCGCACGCGTTGGCTCCGAGAATCTCGAGTGGCCTGTCGTCCTGCCCGGATTTGGCTCGGGCCTTCTGGAACGCCAGGAGCGCTGCCTGCAATTCCATCAGGTGCAGCGGATCGTTGTGGTCCCTTCCGAATCCGAGCCCGAAGGCGTGCCCCCAAAGCACAAGGCAGAAGTGTTTGGCAGCGAAAGAGTCGTTGCCGGCGACGGACTCGAGAAACGTCGTGAGCGTCTTGGAAGCGCCCATGTTTGTCGGGCCGTTGAGTTGTTCCAACAGCTCGCTCCCGGTGTCTGGATCCTTGATTAGATAAAGCTGTGCCGACTGGGGCCAGTGACGGTTGATCTGGACAAGCACATTGACGTTCTCGTTACCGCGAACGCCTCGCTCCATTTCCTTGAGATCCCGCACGGCCACTGTGTCGAGCTCGTGGCTCTGTCCCGCCGCCATGTAGACCATCACAGTCCACGCCTTGGGGGTTCGCCCGGTCTTGCGCGATCTTTTGGCCTTCTTCGCCACGGCATGCTCCTTCCGCCGGCTCGCCAGAGCCGGTGTCGTGTTCAATAAACGTCGGGAGGCGGCAATCCTAACACCTGTGCTGGCCTGCAAACCGATAGTTAGTGCGGGTTTCTACCCTCTGCGAGAGTGGCGCCCTGAATCACCCTCGCCGCCCCCGCCGGCTCACAGACACACCGGCGAACAGACGAACAGATCGAAGTCGGCGGTCAGGTCTTCCGGTCCGAACGGCTCGCGAGACGAGAAGACGACGACCCCGCCGGTCCTGTCGATGCCCGGTCCGAGGCTCGGCGTCCACCACGGTGCAGTTGCGCCGCTCGCCCGCCGGAAACGCTCTGTTGTCCTTTCAAACAGGTATACGTCGGGGAGCAGGTTTTCGTCGATGTCCGCATCGCGGCAGCGCCGTTTGCAGAGCAGATTCGACGCCCAGGACTCGAAGGCGACCACCCGCCCGTCGCCGGACAGCCGGGGGTTGGTACTTCGCGCGTTGCCGCGCCGGGTGATCACCGTGATGGTCTCGGAAGCCACGTCATAAAGCGCGATGTGGGAGCGTGCCACGGTGCTCTGAATCGCGAAAGCCACGACGCTTCCGTCGGCACTCAGGTCCGGTGCGAACGCACCCAGGCGCGCTCCTCCAGACGGGCTGTCGCAGCTGACGCACACGGTCCTGCCGGCGGAGATGTCGCGAAGATAGACCTGCGGAATGGCGGCCGGGTCGGTCCGGGACGGGTCGGACTGACCGGTGGTGGCCGCGAACGCGACGAAGCGTCCGTTGCCGGAGATCCGGGTGCGAACGAGCGCCCGAATTGACGGCCGCCTTCGTCGACGCCAATCCTCGTCACCGTTGAGTTGCCGAGATCCGCCAGATACACGTCATAGCCCGTGCCGTTCGCGTCGCCGTGTGGAACCAGGTTTGTCGCAGTCGACTCGAACACGACCCATCGGCCGTCGTCGCTGATCGACGCGTGGGCACTCCGGCCATTCGCCTCCTGCCGGCCGAGGCCGACGCTCACACGACTGATGACGCCGGTCACGCCATCGCGCACGAAGACGTCGTCCGCTTCGTTCCGGTCGGGTGCGCCGGTCAGGACGGTCGCGAGCGAGTTGAAAGCGAGATACCGGCCGTTGGCGTTCAGCTGAGGGTTCAACGCGGTGCCATCGGACGCGACACCCGAGTACGGCGGCGTTGCCAGCGTCAACCGCCCTGATTCACGCTCGAGGATGTAGATGTCATCCAGCGTGTTGGTATCGAGGGGCAGCAGGCGCGCTGCCGACACGAATGCGACATAGCGTCCGTCTCCACTCACGGCACTCGACGGGCTGTTCGGTGGCGCCTCCGGCCATCCCTGTCGCAACACAATCCGGCCTGGCTGTCCCTCGCGGGGCGAGCCGCCAACCAGCGTGACGGCCGCCAGCACGAGACTTAAACGAAGCATTGCTACCTCCGATCGCGGTACGCCTGCAGTTCGGCCGCAACCAGTTTTCCGACCACGATCGCCCGGCGAGTCTCGAAGACGGGCGGCGTTCCATTCGACGAGGCGCCATGGACGTGGCTTGCCACGGCGTGCGCCAGATCGACTTCATCGAGCTGCTCGAGCACGTGCTCGAGCTCGTGGGCGAGGTATTCGGTTGCCGCCCGGTCGGCGAGCCGCAACGAAATGCGCACACGCAGGTCAGGCTTCCGGATGATCTCCGACCGCGCATGGATTGAGTCGGCGGACGACGACTTGTCGAAGGCGATGGCGATCCGGACCCGGGCGGCCGCCACTCGGGTCCACTGCCTGCGGAACGTCGCGGAGCCCCGCCACATGTCGTCGAGGAAGGAATGGGACATCGCGGGAATGTCGGACTCGGGTGGCAGCATGTCGACGAGATCAAGAGACCGCGTTGACGGCGTCTCCCGGTACGGCGAGAAGCCGAAGACGACCATGCCAGACACGCTCACATACGCAGCCGGTGAAGGCAGCACCGGCGTCAGTGATGCTCGCTGCGCGAGCAGAGACGAACCACCGGCGGTCAGCGCCATGAGAAGCACCGACACACCAAGCGCGTGCGACGACCTCAGCCGCTTGTCCGGCATTCTGCCCTCCCGACACTCCGCCCCAGCCCACGTCTGCTGGAAGCTGTTTCTGGGGTCTGAGAGAGACAACGACCGGCCCGCTGAGATCGAACAGGCCGCAGAAATCCGCGGAATAGGAAGGCTGAAATGGAGGCCGCTGCTGAGCTTCGGAA
>CAWBCA010000017.1:0-1183673 GCA_963787175.1 uncultured Acidobacteriota bacterium | reverse complement strand
TCGAGCGTCTGCCGCTCGACGCCGGAGGCCTTGGCCGCGAAGCGGAGTTCCTGCAGCGCCTCGACCCCGACCTTGCCGGGGGTCTTGTCGATGGCATCCGCCGCCGAGATCGAGCGGTCGATCAGCGCGCCAAGACCACCGACCGTTGCAGCGCCGAGGAGCGCGCTGCCCAGCGTGCGAATGCCGGTGCGCAGCGACTCCGTCCGGGGGCCCGAGGCCCTTCAACCCACCGGATTCACGATCGCCCGCGCTCTCGATGCGCTTCAGGCTCTGCTCGCCACTCTGGCCGACCGTGACCAGTTCGGCCTTGACCTGCCCGCCGCCCTCGACCGCCATGGGGATGGCGTAGGTGTTCGTGCGTCGGGGCATTGGTCAGCCTGCGTACTGAGATCCGGTGGTTGCGGCTGGCATGGTGGGGTCTTCAGGCCAGGATGTGGCGTCCGATGTGGTACCTATTCCGGACCAAGGACCGGCCGGCCCTGAACGGTGAAAGTTAGCTCGGAACGGTCATTCTCGGGTCAGGACCTAGAGCAACGCCTTGGCCTCCCTGAGGTCGGCGGTGTCGAAGCCCCCGGAGAACCGGCTGCAGATCGGCCAGGAGGTCGTGCGCCCTTTTTGCCGCTTGCTGCGTCCTGCCAGCTCCCGCGATCCCCGAGCAAATCTGCTGGTTTCGGCGGACGCGAAGTAGGCTGTGAATTCAGTGACACGCCGTCGGACGCTAGCTGGAGCCCGCGGCATCTGCTACAAAGCGGTCTGGAGGTAAGAACCAGTTCTTGCGACCATCAATAGCGCCTCACCGCATCCAGAGGTCTCCCGGAGAAACCGAGCATCGACACTTGGAGGAAGGCCCATGACCAACCACGATCTCCCGGAGCCCGACTATGCCAAGAACATGCGTCTGGTCGGATACTGCGACCAGGGCGGCCGCTCGGATGGCGTGCAGATCATGGTTCATCGCGGCTATGCCTACATCGGGCATATCTTCTCGAAGGGCTTTTCGGTGGTCGACGTGCGCGATCCCAGGCACCCGAAGACGGTGAACTACGTCGCCGCCCCGCACAACACCTGGAGCCTGCATCTGCAGACGCACGACGATCTGCTCCTCGTCATCAACAACAAGGACATGTTCGCCCAGCCCGACCTCGCCGACGAGAAGGCCTACTACAAGGGCGCGGTCGACAAGCACGCGCAGGCCGAGGCGACGGCACGCGACTGGTCGGCGGGGCTCGCGGTCTACGATATTTCCCGGCCCGACGAGCCCAAGCAGATCGGCTTCATGCCGGTCGAGGGGACGGGCCTGCACCGGCTCTGGTACGTAGGCGGGCGCTGGGCCTACGCCTCGGCGCTGATCAACGGGTTCTCCGACTACATCCTGATCACCATCGACATGGCCGACCCGACCAAGCCGCGGCTCGCCGGCAAGTATTGGCTACCCGGCATGAACGTCGCCGCCGGGGAACAGGCGAACTGGCCGACGCCGAACGGCCGCTTCGGGCTCCATCACGCGATCGTTCACGAGGACATCGCCTATTGCAGCTGGCGCGACGCCTGCCTCGCGGTCGTCGACGTCAAGGATCGCGAGCACCCGAAGCTGATCGTCCACAAGGTCTGGGCGCCGCCGTTCGGCGGCGGCACCCACAACGCGCTGCCTCTGCCGAAGCGTGACCTCCTGATCGTCGTCGACGAGACCGTGCTCGACGACCAGGAGGACGGGTTCAAGCCGATCTGGGTGTTCGACAACCAAGTGAAGTCCAACCCGATCAGCATCGCGACCTTCCCGCAGCCGACCGACAAGGACTATCTGAAGGTTGGCGGCCACTTCGGGCCGCACAACATCCACGAGAACCGACCGGGCAGCTTTCAAAGCGAGGAGCTGATCTTCGCGACCTATCAGAATGCCGGGGTCCGGGTCTATGACATCCGCAACCAGCTCCGGCCGGAGGAGGTGGCGGGCTTCGTTCCGCCGACGCCGCCGGCGCGCTGGGTCGATCCACGGCCCAATCGGCCGAGAGTGCTGCATTCGGCCGACGTTTACGTCGACCGCGACGGCCTATGCTACGCGACCGACTTCAACGCCGGCCTCTACATCGTTCAGTACGAAGGCTGAAGGCCAGGCGGCGCCGAGGGCGCCCCAGCGAGCCTGCCAGCCCGGATCTCCCGGCCGCGCAGCGTCCCTCAGCCGTTGAATTCGAGAATGTAGAGCCCGACACTGAAATCCGTCGTGTAAACGAGGCCGGACTTGTCGACGAAGACATCGGCGGAGTGCAGCACCAGCGGCCGGTTCGGGCGCGGATCGACGAGCTTGGTCGGCGGTGCCGGCACGAAGGCGCCGACCTCCTTCGGCTGGTATTCGTTGCTGATGTCGAACACGCGCACGCCGGCGTTCTGATAGGTGGTGAAGATCGTCGTGTCGCTCACGAACGCGTCCGGCCGGTTCTCGTACAGGTTGTGCGGGCCGTAATGCCCGCCGACCTCCAGGTAGTCGGCGTCGGTTGCGAGCGGGAACGTGGCGATCGAGACCGGGTTGGTCGGCTCGCGGTTGTCGAACACCCAGATCGGTTTCATCCCGTCCTCCATCCTGTCGAGGACGGCCTCGTCGAGGACCAGAAGCAGGTCGCGCTCAGGAAGCGGCAGACAGTTGTGGGTGCCGCCCTGGAACGGCGGCGACCAGCTCTTGTGGGTGATGAGCGTCGGATTCGCGCGATCCTTGACGTCGACGACGACGAGGTTGGCGTCGCGCCAGGCGCAATAGGCGGTGTCGTCGTGGACGATGCCATGGTGGCAGCCGTAGCGCCCCGTCTCGGTCGGCCAGTTGGTCGTCTCGCCGGCAGCGAGGTTCATCCCCGGCAGCCAGAAGCGGCCGGCCTCGCGCGGCCTGGTCGGATCGGCGAGGTCGATGGTGATGAAGATGTAGTCGCTGAAACCTTCGATCAGCGCCGAGGCGTAGG
The DNA here is from genome assembly GCA_963787175.1 of uncultured Acidobacteriota bacterium. Taxonomy (GTDB): domain Bacteria; phylum Acidobacteriota; class Vicinamibacteria; order Vicinamibacterales; family 2-12-FULL-66-21; genus CAVSUB01. The sequence continues at coordinate 1,180,725 of CAWBCA010000017.1, read as the reverse complement.
CCCAGCGGCCGCCCACGTACCAGATGCGGTGAATGCCGCCGCCGTTGATCGGCAGGAAGCCGATCTGCTTCGGCTGCCCGGGCCTTGAGATGTCGTAGACGGCCATGCCGGCCGACCAGTTGCGCTCGCCCCGCGCCTCCGATTGCCCGTGGAAGTCGGTCTTGCCCTTGTAGTAGTTGCGCTCGTCGGCGAGCTCCGGTTGCGCCCACATGTTCTTGGCGTGGATGACGAGGAACAGGTCCTCATAGGCCTGACAGTGCAGGTTCCAGGTATTGTCCGGGCAGGGGTAGTAGCCGAGCGTTTGCGGGTTCCGCGGATCGCGCACGTCGATGACGCTGAAGCCGTTGGAGAACAGATGGCTGACGAAGGCGTGTCCCTTGTTGACCATGACCTGCACCGCGTCCGGGCGGCCACCCTGATCGCTGTGGCCGATGGCGCGCATGTTGTTGGCGTAGGCAGGCTTCGGGATGTCGGCCATCGTCGTCTCCGCGCGTGGAGACGCCGCTCGCGGCGGCGTCTCCTTCTCTGGTCAGCTCGGCGTCGCAGGCTTTGGGCTTACTGGACGCCCCAGATCTTCCTGTACTCGTCCCGGTAGCCGTTGCCCGGGTCGAAGATGTTCTGGTCGCCGCCATCGGCGTCGATGTTCGACTGGATGAAGAGGTGGGGCGGAGCGACGTAGTCGCTCGGCTCTTCGTCGGCGAAGGCGCGGTTCAGCTCGTCGATCGTCTGCCAGCCATGCAGGTAGAGCGGCTCGGCGACCGTGGCGACCTGGTACTGGCCGTCGCGGATGCGCTGGAACGCCGGGACGGAGCCGTCGCCGGCCGAGATGTTGCGCGGATAGCCCTCGGCCGGGTCGATGCCCGCGTTCTGCAGCGACGGCGCGGCGAAGTCATAGTAGAGGTCGTTCACTGCGACCGAATAGGTCCATTGGTCGCCGTACTTGGAGAGCAAGCGACGTGGTGAGTTGCCCCATGCGGTTCTGCAGATCGCCGATCGGCGTATCCACCGTCTCCAGCACCGTGCAGCCCGAGCAGCCCTTCACCGCCTCGGCGGTCGCATCGCTCTTCGCAATCGCGATCGCGTAGATCGAATTCGGTGAAGATGATCACGCCGGCCGTGCCACCGGAATCCACCACCGCAAAAAGGCCCGAGGCCTTGGCGACTTCGAGCGGATCAGTGGTGATGTTGGTGATGACGCCGGGTACGCCTTCGATCGGCCCCGGAGCGCCGCCGGAATGCCAGCCGACGACCTTGATGCCCTGTGCGACGGCCTGCTCGATCAGTGGCGCCTGCTCGCGAGCGTCGATCGTGCCGAGGATGATGCCGTCGGGCTGCAGCGCCATGGCCTGGGTCAGTGCGGAAGCGCGCGTCGCGGGTGCACCCTGTCCGTCGAGCAGCCGGAAGTCCCAGCCGATCGCCTCGGCCGCCTCCTTGGCGCCATCGCCGACGCCGCGCGCACCGCCGTTCCGCTGATCGTCGGAGACGTAGATGACCAGCTTGCCGGGTTGCGCCTCGGGGCCGGTCGTCGGGCCGGTCCACTCCGTCACCGGCGCGGTGACGGTTTCGATGTAGGCTCTCGCCTCGTCCATGAAGGCGTCTTGCGCGAAGCTAGCGCTTGCCCCGAGCGTTGCGATTGCGGTGGAGACGAGCAACGCTCCGCCGAAGGTTCTTGCTCCCATCTTGATTCCTCCCTTTTGGGCCGAACAGACCGCTTCCGATATGCACACAAGGGCGGGCTCTGATCAATCGCCGGCTCTTTCCTCGTGGCCGGCCGCCACGGAGACCCTGCCCGGATTCCCTTCCTGAACGGCTGGCCGCGACGGCGCCGCGCGCGCCGCCGACCGGCGGCGCTGGGCGAAGCCCGCCAGGGCGATCGAGACCACCAGCGTCGCGCCGTTGAACAGCGGTTCGACGAAGAACTGGCCGCCGAGCTGCTGAATCCCCGAGATGCCGACGGCCAGGATCGCGACCCCGAACATGGTGCCCCAGACGTTGACCCGGCCCGGCTTGATGGTCGTCGAGCCGAGGAAGGCGCCGACCAGCGCAGGCAGCAGGTAGTCGAGGCCCACGTTCGCTTGCCCGATCCTGAGCTTCGCAGCGAGCACGCAGCCGGCGAAGCCCGCGATCAGCGCCGAGGCGACGAAGACGCCGACAATGTAGTAGCGCACCGGAATACCATTCAGCGCCGCCGCCTTCTCGTTGGCGCCGATCGCGTAGACATGGCGGCCGAGCGGCAGCCGCTCGCTGATGATCCAGAGCCCTATGGCAAGCGCGAGAACGTAAAGAGCCGGGATCGGAATGCCGAGGATCGCGGTGGTGTTGATCGCGATGAAGCCCGGCGAAAGCGAGCCGACGAGCTGACGTCCGTCGGTGAACCACAGCGCCAGCGCGTAGAGGACGGTGCCGGTTCCAAGCGTCGCGATGAACGAGTTGATTTGCGCGATCTCGACCAGGATGCCGTTGAAGAGGCCGACCAGCCCAGCGCAGACGAGCACGATCAGGATCGCGAGCGGCCAGGGCACGCCGTACATGACCTGCAGGCCGATCGCCAGGATGTGCCACATGACGATGCCGAAACCCACATTGAGATCGATGCGGCCGGCCATCATCGGCACCGTTGCGGCGAGCGACAGCATCGCGATGATCGCCTTGTCGGCGAGGATCGAGCGGAAGTTCAGATAGGTCGGAAAGGTGCGCGGCAGGAGCAGCGAGAAGAAGATGATCAGCAGCACCGTCAGGACCGGCAGTCCGTAGACTGGAACCAGGCGCACCACCTGCCGCGCCCGCGACAACCCGGCGAGTTCCGAGCGGGTCGGCTCGAGCGCGCTCGATTTAATAGATGGCATGGCGGTCGCCGGCCGATGCGCTGCGATCCGCGTGCGCGCCCAGCCGCCCCACGCGGGCCGAGGCCGCGGCGAGCAGGTTCTCGACCGAGAGATCGGCGGCGCCGAGCTCGGCGACGACCCGGCCGCGGTCGAAGACCAGCGCGCGATGGCAGACCTTGGCCACTTCCTCGAAATCGGTGGAGACGATGACGATCGCCGCGCCCGCCTGCAGCGCGACATCGAACAGCCGGTAGATCTCGGCCTTCGCGCCGACGTCGACGCCCGCGGTCGGGTCCTCGAAGATATAGACCTTGCTCGCGAGATGCAGCCAGCGTCCGACGACGACCTTCTGCTGGTTGCCGCCGGACAGGAGCTCGATGGGCAGGTTCGGATCGTTCGGCCGCAGCCCGACCCGCCGCCCGAGATCCTGCGCCGCGTGGTGCTCGCGGCGGGGCGGCAGGAAGGAAAGCAGGCCCAGCCCCGCCGCCAGCGGATTGAGGAACAGGTTTTCCTTGACGCTGAGATTGGGCACGACCGATTCGCCGACCCGGTCGGCCCCGACCAGGTTGATGCCGTCTGCCATCGCCTCCCGGGGCGACCCGGCGGCAATCGCCTCGCCGTCGAGCGTCGCCTTGCCCGAGGTGATGGGAAGCAGCCCGAACAGGGCGCGGCCGATGCTCTCCTGCCCGGCGCCGCGCAGTCCGACGAGGCCGACGACCTCGCCGGCGTGCAGCGCAGCAGTCGACCGGGCCGACGTCCTCCACGGTCATCGCCTGCAGCCGGAGACGCGCCATGCCTTCCCGGCGCGGCGGCCGGCGAAACACCTGCGATGGCTCGCGGCCGACGATCAGCAGGATCGTCTCTTCCGGGGTCGTCTCCGCCACGAGGCGCTCGCCGGCGACGCGGCCGTCACGCAGCACCACCATCCGGTCCGCGATCTCGAAGACCTCGTCCAGCCGGTGCGAGACGTAGATCATTCCCACGCCACGGTCGCGCAGCCGGCGCAGGGTCGAGAACAGCCGGCCCACCTCGTCGGCCGGCAGGCTCGCGGTCGGCTCGTCGAGAACGAGGATCTCCGCTGCGGCCGCCAGCGCGCGCGCGATCGCCACCAGCGATTTCTCGGTCCTGCTGAGGCTCTGAATGCGCACGTCCGGATCGATGTCCGCGCCAACGATGTCGAGCGCCGTGCGCGCGCGCTCCCGTGCCGCGCGCCAATTCACCACGCCGAAACGCCGCGGATAGCCAAGGGTGAGGCAGATGTTCTCCGCAACGGTCATCCAGTCGATCAATCCGAGATCCTGATGGATGAACGAAATCGGCAGGTGGCGGAGCGTGCTGGTCGCATCGCGCCCGCAGAACGCTATGCTGCCCGTATCCAGCGTGTAGACGCTGGCGAGGATCTTGATGAGCGTGGACTTGCCGGCGCCGTTCTCGCCGAGCAGCGCCAGGATCTCGCCGGCGCGGACCTCGAGGTGAACGTCATCAAGCGCGAGCGTGCCGCCAAAGCGCTTGGTTATGCCCCGGAACCCCAGCACCGATGCGCGCTGAGAGCCGCCGGCTCGAATAGGCGCCAAAGCAGGCGGCGCGGCGCCCGGCATACGCAATCGCCTCCCATCGCAGCCAGCGCGCACCGACGTGCTCGCGGGCCATTTTCTCGGCTCCTGGTCAGAATGTTTATGGGCGCCGTTTCAGAGTGTCCACGAGTTTTCGATGGCGTCACATCGCGTCGCCGTCCTCGATGATCCAGCGAGAAGAGCGTAGGCGCCGCGGAAGGTCGTGTCCCCGGACGTGGTGTAGGAGATTGGGGGGGGCCGGGATCTTTGTGGCGGGTCGGGCCGCTTGGGCTCATGCGGCCGCGGTGGGCAACATGAGATGGAGATCATCGCGCAACGGCGCGATCGTTTCGAGGGTCATGTGGCAGGCCCGCTGGACCGACCATTCGTCGTTCTGCTCGAGCATAGGCGGCGCCGGTCAGCGCCTGCACCTCGAGCTCCATCACGCGCTCGGCGGCGAAGCCGATCATCTCGCGCAAGAGATCGGCGTCGCTGCTCTTCTCAACGAGCTGGCCAAGGGCGATCCTGTCGTCGGTCATCGTGGTGGTCTCCGGCACTGGTTGCTGGTCGCAACCCAACCCTACCGAGATCCCGCGAGTGACCCTCCACCACCTCGAGGCAGGCCGGTCCGGTCTTGACCTGCTCCCCTGGAACGGAAGAACCATTTGCCGGCCGGCATGCCCTCCCGGGACCGATCGGGCCCGCAAATTCATCGGCGCCGTTGCGTCGCTCCAAAGTGGCGGATCGTCTGGCAATTCGGCGGCGCTCGCCCGGCGCAAGCAGTACTCAGACGATAGATCTCATGGGCGCGCACGGTCGAGAACCGGCCGTGGCGGTCCTGCGGCACCCGCAGCTCCAGCTTGCCGACCCGGCACACCAGCGTGCGATCGTAGTAGCGCTGCGATAGCCAGCCCGCGCCGCGGCCGCAGGAAGTCCCGGAGCGGTCGTGTGCGGAAGGTTCTGCGCAAGCGCAGGACGAGCGAGGTCATGGTATGCGGGTGATGTTCGACGGCCTCGAGCAACTCCTGCAGGACCGCTTGCGCCAGACTTCAGTCAAGCAGCGCCTTCACTTCCGCCAGCGCCCGCTCGCCCTGGCGTTCTGGGCCGCCTAAGGCGCGAAGCCGGTGCCGGGCCCTCGATCGAGGGCATCCTGCGGCAATCGGGCCGGACGCCGCGCAACCAGCCTGCCGGCGCGCGGCGGCGCGACACCGCACAGCATGCGCCAAAAAAAGCCGTCGCGAGGCCGGGTCCGGCATTGCCAGGCCGTCGGGTTTCGTCGTTTGCTGGCACGTGACTTGCACGACGCCTTCGCGGCCGGCGACGTTCTGCCGGCCAAGCCCACGATAGCGACGAGGAGCACCGCATGCCCGACATCCCGAAGACCAGCACGGCCGCGATCGGCCTCGCGCTCCTGATGGCCATGGCTCCGACGGCGTCGGCGGTCGAGTGGGACATGCCCTCGCACTATCCCGCAGGCAACTTCCACGTCGAAGGCATGCAGCCTTCGCCGACGAGGTGAACGCAGCCACCGACGGCGAGGTGGTCATCAACGTCCACCCCGCCGGCTCGCTCGGCTTCAAGGGACCCGACATGCTCGCCGCGGTGCGCGACGGCCTGGTGCCGATCGGCAACACCGCCTTCAACATCGCGATCGGCGAGGAGCCGCTGTTCGGCCTCGAGGGCCAGCCCTTCCTGATCTCCGACTACGAGGACCTCGAGGTCTTCCACACATACTTCCGGCCGGTGGTCGACCGGATCATGGCGGAGAAGCACAACCAGAAGGTCCTCTACGTCGTGCCCTGGCCGCGCCAGTACCTGCACAGCAAGGTCAACGTGCAGTCGATCGACGACATCCAGGGCGTCAAGGTGCGCACCACCCAGAAGTCGGTCTCCGACATGTTCAACCGGCTCGGCATGGTCTCGGTCCAGCTGCCCTGGGGCGAGGTCGTGCCGGGGCTCGCCGCAGGCACGATCGACGCCGTCACCACGTCCTCCTCGTCGGGCGTCGACGGCAAGTTCTGGGAGTTCATGACCCACTTCACGCCGACCAACCACCTCGGCGATGCTGTTCCGCGGCCTCGCCCCCTGGGTCACCAACCTGCCGGGCCGCCTGCTGCACATCAACGTGCTGGCCTGCACGATGTTCGCGGCGATCTCGGGCAGCTCGGCCGCGACCACGGCGACGGTCGGGCGGATCACGCTCTCGGAGCTGTTCGCGCGCGGCTACGACCGCAGCATCACGATGGGGTCGCTCGCCGGCGCCGGCACCCTCGGCTTCCTGATCCCGCCGAGCAGCATCCTCATCATCTACGGCGTGCTCGCCGAGGAATCGATCCTCAAGCTGTTCATGGCCGGCATCGTCCCGGGCCTGATGATGGCGCTCGCCTACATGGTGTTCCTCGGCACCCGCGCGGCGCTGCGCCCGGAGCTGGTGGCGCATCAGGACGAGCGGCCCTCCTGGGCCGACCGGCTGCGCGGCATCGTCGACCTCGGGCCGTCGCTGGCGCTGATCGCCCTGGTGCTGGGCTCGATGTATGCGGGCTACGCCACGCCGACCGAGGCGGCCGCGGTCGGCGTGCTCGGCGCCCTCGTCGTGAGCATCCTGCAGGGCACGCTGACGCTCGACAACATCCGGGCCGCGGCGTTCAGCACGGTGCGCACCACCAGCATGATCGGCCTGATCATCTGCGGCGCGGTGTTCCTCTCGGTCGCGATGGGCTATCTCGGCATCCCGCGCGAGATCGCCAACGCGATCGCCGCGCTCGAGCTGACGCCGTTCGCGCTGATCCTGCTGCTGCTGGTGTTCTACGCCCTGCTCGGCACCGTGCTGGACGGCATCTCGAGCATCGTCATGACGCTGCCGATCACGCTGCCGCTGGCACTCCAGGCCGGCTTCGACAAGGTCTGGTTCGGCATCTTCATCGTGATCGTGGTCGAGATGGCGCAGATCACGCCGCCGGTCGGCTTCAACCTGTTCGTCATCCAGGGCCTGACCGGCGAGTCGCTCATGCGCATCGCGGTTGCGGCCTTCCCGTTCTTCGTCATCATGTTCCTGCTCGCCATGCTGATCACCCTGGTGCCGGGCATCGTGACCTGGCTGCCGGACGCCGTGACGCTCAGGGGCTGAGCTTGCGCAGGGACGGGCATTGGCTGCTTTGGAGGTAGGTTTGGCAAGCGGACGCAAGGGACGGCTCGGCGTCGACATCGGCGGCACGTTCACCGACGTGGCGCTCGAGACGGCGGACGGCCTGTTCACCGCCAAGGTGCTCACCACGGCGAGCGCGCCGGAGAAGGGCGTCATCGAGGCGATCCGGCGCGTGCTCGACGACGCCTGCATGGCGCCCCGAGGGGCTCGGCGTCATCATCCACGGCACGACGCTCGCGACCAACGCCCTGATCGAGCGCAAGGGCGCGAGGACCGCGCTGCTCACCACCGACGGCTTCCGCGACACCCTGCAGATCGCGAGCGAGAGCCGCTTCGAGGTGTACGACGTCGAGCTCGACCTGCCCGAGCCGCTGGTGCCGCGCGACCTGCGCCTCGAGGTACAAGAGCGCATCAGCGCGCGCGGCGACGTGCTGCTCGAGCTCGACGAGGCGGCGGTCGCAAGGCTCGCGCGCGAGCGGCTCGGGCCCCAGGGCATCGAGAGCGTCGCCGTCGGCGTTCATCCACGGCTATGCCAACCCGGTCCACGAGCTGCGGGTGCGCGACATCCTGCAGCGCGAACTGCCCGACGTCGCGATCAGCCTGTCGCACGAGGTGTCGCCCGAGATGCGCGAGTACGAGCGCTTCTCGACGACGGCCGCGAACGCCTACGTGCAGCCGCTGATGAGCCGCTACCTGATCCGGCTGCGCGACCAGCTCAACCGGCTCGGCGCGGGCTGCCCGCTGTTCCTGATGACCTCGGGCGGCGGCCTGACGACGCTCGAGACGGCGATCCGCTTCCCGGTGCGGCTTGTCGAATCCGGCCCGGCCGGCGGCGCGATCTTCGCCGGCCACATCGCGAAACAGCGCGGCCTCGACCGCGTGCTGTCGTTCGACATGGGCGGCACCACCGCCAAGGTCTGCCTGGTCGACCACGGCGAGAGCCAGACCGCGCGCGCCTTCGAGGTCGCGCGGGTGTGGCGCTTCAAGAAGGGCAGCGGCCTGCCGCTGCGCATCCCCGTCCATCGAGATGATCGAGATCGGCGCGGGCGGCGGCTCGATCGCCGCGGTCGACGACCTCGGCCGCCTCCAGGTCGGGCCGGCGAGCGCCGGCTCGGAGCCTGGCCCCGCCTGCTACGGCCGCGGCGGCGAGCGGCCGACCGTGACCGATGCCGACGTCGTGCTCGGCCGGATCGATCCGGAGCGCTTCGCGGGATCGCGCATCGCGCTCGACGCGCAGGCGGCGGGCGAGGCGATCGACCGGGCCGTGGCCCAGCCGCTCGGCCTGCGGCGCAGCGAGGCGCGCCTACGGCATCGCCGAGATGGTCGACAGCAACATGGCGAACGCGGGCCGCGTGCACGCGATCGAGAGCGGCAAGGAGCTGACCAGCCGGACACTCGTGGCGTTCGGCGGTGCCGCGCCGCTGCACGTCGCGCGGGTCGCCGAGAAGCTCGGCATCCGGCGCATCCTGATCCCGGCCGCCGCCGGGGTCGGCTCGTGCGTCGGCTTCCTGAAGGCGCCGGTCGCGTTCGAGATCGTGCGCAGCTTCTACCAGCATCTCGCCAGCTTCAATCTCGGCGCGGTCAACGAGGTGCTGCAGGAGATCCGCGACCAGGCCGCCGCCGAGGTGCGCGCCGCGGCGCCCGGCACGGCGCTGGTCGAGAAGCGCCTCGCCTACATGCGCTATGCCGGCCAGGGCAGCGAGGTCGTGGTGCCGCTGCCGGAGGGCGACCTGCCGGACGACGCCGCCGCGCTGCTGCTGCGCGCCTTCGAGGAGATCTACGCGGCGCAGTACACCCACAAGATCCCGAACGCCGGGGTCGAGGTGGTGAGCTGGAGCGTCACGGTCAGCGCCCCGGCGGTCGCGGCGCCGGCGGCGCCTGCCGAGGCGACGCCGCATGAAGCGGAGCCGGAGAGCCGGCGGCAGATCGTCGATCCGCAGACCGGGGCGACGATCGATCTCGACGTCTACTCGCGCCAGCGCCTGGCGCCGGGCGCGCGGCTGGACGGGCCGGCGGTGGTGGTCGAGGATCAGACCTCGTCGCTGATCCCGGCAGGCTTTTCAGCCACGGTCGACGCCTTCGGCCATCTCGAGATCACCAGGACCTAGTGCGAGGAGAGCAGCAGATGGACGCCGGCACCACCCGCGAGGGCCTCGCCAAGATCCATGACCAGGTGCTGTGGAACCGGCTGATCTCGGTGGTCGAGGAGCAGGCCCAGGCCCTGGTGCGCACCGCGTTCAGCACCTCGGTGCGCGAGTCCGGGCGACCTCTCGGCCGGCGTGTTCGACCGCCGCGGCCGCATGGTGGCGCAGGCGGTGACCGGCACGCCCGGCCACGTCAACTCGATGGCCAACGGCGTCGTCCACTTCCTCAAGAAGTACCCGATCGACGGCATGGAGCCCGGCGACCACTACATCACCAACGACCCGTGGCTGACCTCGGGCCATCTGCACGACGTGACGGTGGTCTCGCCGACCTTCCACCGCGGCCGCGCGGTCGCGCTGTTCGCCTGCACGATCCACGTGGTCGACATCGGCGGGCGCGGCTTCGGCCCGGACGGCAGGCAGGTGTTCGAGGAGGGCATCGCGATCCCGATCCTGCCGCTCGCCAGGCGCGGCGAGCTGAACGGGATGCTGCTCGAGGTGATCCGCGAGAACGTGCGCGAGCCCGCCCAGGTGGTCGGCGACATCATCGCCTGCGCCACCTCGAACGACGAGGGCAGCCGCGTGCTGGTCGAGCTGCTCGAGGAGTACGACCTCGACGACATCGAGGCGCTGTCCGACTACGTCATCGACACCTCGCGCGCGGCGATGCTCGAGCGCGATCCGCGCGCTGCCGGCCGGCACCTACCGCAACAGCGTGCGGGTCGACGGCTACGAGAAGCCGGTCGACCTGGTCGCGGCGCTGACCATCTCGGACGAGGGCATCCACGTCGACTTCGACGGCACCTCGCCGCCCAGCCAGTACGGCATCAACGTGGTCCTGAACTACACCCAGGCCTACGCCACTTTCGCCGTCAACTGCATCATCGGCGGCGGCGACGTGCCGAACAACCACGGCTCGCTGTCGGTCGTGACGTCACCGCGCCCGAGGGCTGCATCGTCAACGCCCTGCGGCCGGCGCCGGTCGCGATGCGCCACGGCATCGGCCACACCGTGCCGGACGTGCTGTTCGGCTGCCTCGACCAGGCGATGCCGGGGCGCGTGCCGGCGCAGGGCTCGGCGGCGCTCTGGAACCCGCAGTTCTCGGGCGGCAGCTTCGCGGTCGACGCCGAAGCGGCGGCGCCTCGACCCACAATCTGCGCGATTCACCGTGCTGAGCTTCCATGCCGGCGGCATGGGCGCGCGGCCGGCCAAGGACGGGCTGTCGGCGACCGCGTTCCCGAGCGGCGTCAGGACCATGCCGATCGAGGTGACCGAGAGCATCTCGCCGCTGGTCTTCTGGCGCAAGGAGCTGCGCCAGGACACGGGCGGCCCCGGCCGCTCGCGCGGCGGCCTCGGCCACCGGCTCGAGATCGGCACGGTCGACGAGGCGCCGTTCAGCATCCAGCTCACCTCCGACCGCATCGCCAACCCGCCCAAGGGCCTGAAGGGCGGCCTCGCCGGCGGCGCCGCGGATGCGAGGCTGAAGTCGGGCAAGAAGCTGCGGCCCAAGGGCCATCAGACGATTCCCGCAGGCGATCGCATCGTGCTCGAGATCGCCGGCGGCGGCGGCTACGGCGACCCGCTCGCGCGCCCGGCCGAGCGCATCGCGCAAGACGTGCGCGAAAACTACGTCTCCGCCGCGGCGGCGGAACGGCACTACGGCGCCGCGATCGGCCCGGACGGGCAGGTCGACATCGAGACGACGCGGCGAAACCGCAGGCAGGGAGGCTGAGGCGGCGGCATGGCGAAGAGCGCTACCCAGATCTGGTCGGACGTCGACCTCGACGGCGAGGGCAAGCAGGTCGGCTGGCTGCATCTGCCGCATTCGGTGCACCGCTCGGCCTATGGCACGCATCGCGATCCCGGTCGCGGTGATCGCGCAACGGCGACGGCCCGACCGTGCTTCTCACCGCCGGCAACCACGGCGACGAGTACGAGGGCCAGATCGTGCTCGCCGACGCTGATCCGCGCGCTGCAGGCCGAGCGACATCAGCGGCCGGGTCATCGTCCTGCCGGCGGCTCAACCTCCCCGCGGCGATGGCCGGCAGCGCACCTCGCCGATCGACGGCGGCAACCTGAACCGCTGCCTTCCCCGGCGACCCGCTCGCGGACGCCGACCCAGCGATCGCCTACTACGTCGACACCGTGCTCTCCGCGCTGCGGCACCACCTCGACCTGCATTCCGGCGGCTCGTCGCTCGACTACCTGCCGTTCGCCTCGAGCCGCCGCTCGGGCGACGCCGAGCTCGACGGCGAGCGATGGCGGCGCTCCAGGCGTTCAACGCGCCGCTGCTTCGTCGTGGGGCTTCTTGCCCGAGCCGCACTTGGCGGTCGGCGCGGCGCTGCGTCGCGGCGTGGTCTACCTCGGCGGCGAGTTCGGCGGCTCGCGGCCGCGGTCGATCCCGCGTGGTGCGCATGAGCCGGCACGGCAGCATCCGCCGCGCTGCTGCGCCACCCCGGCGTGCTGCGTCCGGGCGCCGGCCCCGAGGCGGAGCCGCCGGAGCCCGTGCGCCTGGTCGAGATCCGCGGCCGCGACGACTACGTCTACGCCCCCTGCCCCGGCCTGTTCGAGCCGGTGTGCGGCTCGGCGATCAGGTGCGCAAGGGCGATCTCCTGGGCCGCATCCACTTCGTCGACGACCCGGCGCGGCCGAGCCGCGCCGGTGCCATTTCAAGAGCGACGGGCTGTTCGTCTGCCAGCGCCACCCGAGCCGGGTCGAGCGCGGCGACTGCCTCGCCCATCTCGCCAACGACATCGCCCGAGGCACCTGACGCCGCTCAAGCCGCCGCCTGGGCGGGCTCCGGCGCGGGCATCGCCTGCGCGCCGGCGTTTCCGCCAGTCGCCGAGGAACAGCAGGATCGGCGCCGCGATGAACACCGACGAGCTCGCCGCGATCACGATGCCGAACACCATCGGCACGGCGAAGCTCTCGACCGCGCTGCCGCCCCAGATCGCCATCGGCAGCATGGCGAGGAACGCGGTGACCGAGGTGTAGAGGCTTCGCGCCAGCGTCTCGTTGATGCTCTGGTCGATCATGTCGCGCAAGCGGCATCGCCTTGTACAGCCGCATGTTCTCGCGCATGCGGTCGTACACCACGACCTTGTCGTTGACCGAGTAGCCGATCAGCGTCAGCAGCGCCGCGATGGCCGTCAGGTTGAAGTCGAGGCCGGTCAGCGCGAAGAAGCCCGACCATCTTCGTGACGTCGAGGACCAGCGTCGCGATCGCGCCCACGGCGAACGGCCATTCGAAGCGGAACCAGATGTAGAGCGAGCATCGCCAAGGCTCGCCAGCACGACCGAGAGCACGCCGGCATACGCGAGCTCGCCGCTGACCTTCGGGCCCGACCACCTCGGTCCGCTCGATCGTGCGATCCGGGTGCGATCTCGGCGATCGTCGCCGCGGATCGCCTGCGACGGCCTGCGACTGCGCCTCTTCGCCGCCCGGCTGACGCTCGGCACGCACCAGCACGCGCGAGGCCTCGCCGAACTCCTGCAGGGCGATCTCGCCCAGCCCGAGGCTCTCCAGGCTCGGCGCGCAGGCCGGCCAGATCGGCCGGCCCGCTGGTCATGCACCTCCATCTGGATGCCGCCCCTGAAGTCGACGCCGTAGTTGAGGCCGGGCGTAGATGAACAGCCCGATCGAGGCGAGCGACAGCACCGCCGAGAACGGCGATGCCGAGATAGCGGGCGCCGCATGAAGCGGATCGTCGTTCCGTCCGGAATCGAGCTTGATCCCGAACAGCGGCTCGATGCGCAGCACCTTGAGCTGCCAGCGCCGTGCACGATCGCGATCATGATCGCCGCGCACGATCGAGACCGCGGTGAACATCGAGATGGCGATGCCGAGGCCCATCGTGACGGCGAAGCCGCGCACCGGTCCCGAGCCGAACATGAACAGCAGCGCGGTCGCGATCAGCGCCGTGACGTTGGAGTCGACGATGGTCGCGTAGGCGCGCTTGAAGCCGGCGTCGAGCGCGGCGATGGCGCTCGAGCCCTTGCGCGCCTTCCTCGCGGATGCGCTCGTTGATCAGCACGTTGGCGTCGACCGCGAGCCCGATGCCGAGCACGATGCCGGCGATGCCCGGCAAGCGTCAGCGTCGCGCCCAAGCAGACTCAGCGCGCCGAAGGTCAGCGATGACGTTCAGCGCCAGCGCGAGATTGGCGATCAGTCCCCACGGCCCGTAGAGCACGAACATGAAGGCGACGACCAGGACGAAGCCGACGAGGCCGGTGCATCACGCCCATCTGGATGGCGTCGCTGCCGAGGTCGGCGCCGACGGTGCGCTCCTCGATCACGGTCAGCGGCGCCGGCAGCGCGCCGGCGCGCAGCAGGGCGGCGAGGTCGGTGGTCTGCTCGCACCGTGAAGCTGCCGCTGATCTGGCCGGCGCCGCCGGTGATCGGCTCGCGGATGACCGGCGCGCTCAGCACCTTGCCGTCGAGCACGATGGCGAACGGCTTGCCGACATTCGCTCGGGTGATCGTCGCCGAATGGCGCTGGCGCCGACGCTGTCGAACCGGAAGGTACGATCGGCTGGTTGGTGCGCTGGTCGAAGCAGGCGCGCGCGTCGCGTCAGCCGCTCGCCCGCCAGCGCCAACGCGCTCGTCGACCGGATAGGCTTCGCGGCCATCGGTCGCCGGGCAGCATATCGACGCCCGGCGGCACGTGGCCGGCGGATCGACCGGCGCCAGCATGTGGAAGCTGAGCTTGGCCGTGCTGCCGAGCAGGTCGCGGATGCGGCCGGGGTCCTGCACGCCCGGCAGCTGGACCAGGATGCGGTCGGCGCCGACGCGCTGGATCGTCGGCTCGGCGACGCCGACCTGGTCGATGCGCTGGCGGATGATCTCGAGGCTCTGCTCGACCGCGGCGTCGATCCGGTCGCGCACGCCCTGCTCGGTCAGCGAGAGACGGATCGAATCGGGCAATTCCCGCGTGATCGCAAGGTCGGAGGTGCCGGCGCCGAGCGATACGAGGCCGACCGGCGTGCCGAGCTGCTGCAGCGCCTGAACCGCGGCCGTCTGCTGCCCGCCGTCCTCGAGCACGATGTCGATCCCTTCGCCCTGGCGCTGGACCGAGGCGGTGGCGATGCCGGCATCGCGCAGCGTCCGGCGCACCTCGCCGAACAGGCTCTGCACCCGCTCCTGGACGAGGGCCCGGGCATCCACCTCGAGCACCAGGTGGGATCCCCCCTGAGGTCGAGGCCGAGGGTCACCTGGTGCTTGGGAAGCCAGTCAGGCAACCGGTCGAGGGTCGATTGCGGAAAGAGGTTCGGCAGCGCCGTGACGATGCCGAAAAGGACGATCGCGGTGTAGGTCGCGAGCAGCCAGCGGGAGGTACGCATGGTCTCTGTCCGGACAGGCGCCGCACCCGCTCCGCTCTCGATCGCGGAATCGGGACGGGCCGCTGGTGTGAAGGTCGGCGGGAGCCGCCGCGTCGGCGGCGGCCGGAATCACACCAGGCGGACAGGCGGAGCCCGCTGCTCGAAGGCGCGGGCCGGCGCCGGCAGCAGCGCGTCGCTGCGGAGGACCGGCGCGACACCTGGCCCGGCCGAAGGCAGCGACGATGCTTCTTGCGGAACGATCGCGAAGCCCGCGCCCTGCTGGCCGCGGGTCGCCTTCTGGCGATGCGCTTCCGCTGCGACCAGCGATCCCGGACCGCGCGGCAGGACCGACGGCGAGCCGGGCGGGACCTGCGTCGCGACGTTCTGCCCGCTGCCGGACGGCTGCGGGCGGATCTCGGGGAGCGACGTCCAGCCGGCCAGGACGAGCGTCGCCAGCAGCCAGAAAGACGCGCTGGCCCACGACCTCGCCTTTGCGCTCCCGCTGCCCGTCACCCGAATGGTCCGCTCATGCCCCGGCCGATGTCAGGCCCATCATATTGGCGCGTGAGGGCCGGTCGGCAAGCGTTCGGCCTGCGCAGCGGACATCTCAGCGCATGCGGGCGAAGTATTCGCAGCGCTTCTCGAGCGTCTCGACGCCGGCCGAGAGGGCGAGCGCCACGCCGAACAGCACGATGGTCAGAGCCCAGAACTCCTCCATCAGGAAGCTGCGCGAATAAAGCTCGAACAGCTCGCCATAGCCGATGATCGAGACCAGCAACTGGCCGATGACGACGCCCTTGACGCCGCGGATGAAGCCCAGGCGGATGCCGGCCAGGATCTCGGGTAGTGCAGCCCACAGAATGATCTTGGCGTAGAGCGCCGGACGCTTGGCGCCATAGCTCTCCGCCATCTCGACCAGCGAGGGCGGATGTGCCGCACGCCGGCTCGAGTGTCGAGCACGATGATCCACACCGCGAACAGGAAGACGCTGACGATGATGGTCTGCTCGCCCATGCCGAACAGGATCATCAGCACGGGCACCAGCGCCGACAAAGGCGCACTGACGAAGATGTTGACCCACATGCCGAGCAGGTTCTCGACCGCCTGCACACGGCCCATCAAGATGCCCAGCGGCATGCCGACGACGATGGCCAGCGTATGCCGAGCAGAAGGTGCTGAGCGTAGTCCAGGTCGCGGTCCAGAATCCGCAATGTCACCAGCCCGAACAACGCCGCCACCACGCCGCTGAAGGGCGGGAGACAGCAGCACCAGTTCCAGGCCGGCCGATCAGCTCCCACACCAGGATCCAGAGGATCAGGGAGCTCATCATCGGCAGGCGGTATCCCGAACAGAGTCATCGCCTCGCCTCAATCCACGAAGTGCCGCAGGCCCTGCCAGATCTCCTCGACGATATCGAGGTAGGCCTGATCGCGGCGGATTTCGTCGGGCGGGCGCAGCGGTCGATCTTCGGCTCGATGATCTGCTCGATGCGGCCCGGCCGGCGCGACAGCAGCACGATCCGGTCGGAGAGATAGACCGCCTCTTCGATCGAGTGGGTGACGAAGATGAAGGTCTTGCGCTCGATCTCGCTGCAAGCGCAGCAGATCCTCCTGGAACTTGCGCCGCGTTCTGCTCGTCGACGGCCGAGAACGGCTCGTCCAGCAGCAGCACGTCCGCATCGACCGCGAACGCACGCGCGAGGCCGACGCGCTGGCGCATTCCGCCGGAGAGTTCGTGCGGATATTTCTCCTCGAAGCCGACAAGGCCGACCTGGGTGATGTAGCGCCGGGCGATATCGTGTCGCGCTCGCTTCTGCGCCACGCCGCGCAATTCCAGCCCGAAGGCCACGTTGCGTAAAACAGTCGCCCAGGGCATCAGCGCGAAATCCTGGAACACGAAAGCGCGCTCCGGCCCCGGGCCGTCGACCGTCGGCCCTTCACCCGGCACCTCGCCCGTCGTCGGCTCGATCAGGCCGGCGATGATCTTCAGCAGCGTCGTCTTGCCGCAGCCGACGGGCCGAGCAGCGTAGTCAAGCCGCCGCGCGGGAAATCGAGATCGATCGTCGCGCAGCGCATCGACCTCGCCGTATAGCTTGGCGATGCCGCGCACCTCGACGACGCGCTCAAGGCGCGCCTGCATCCGCGACGGCGTCCAGGGCTTGCGCGGTCATCGCGACCGTATCTCATCGCCTGCGCTTCTCCGGCCGGAGCACCTCGACCTCGAGCGCCTGCAGCGCCGCCAGGGTCAGCGCCGAGAACGACATGATCGATGCGATCGCCGCATACATCTGGGCATAGTTGGCGACCGAGCGATGATAGGTGATGAGGTCGCCGATGCCGGTCGGCGTGATCAGCAGCTCCGCCAGCATGATGCCGATGAAGCCGGCGCGCGACGCCGAGCCGCAGCCCGGCGAAGATCATCGGGCTGGCATCGGGCAGGATGACCTTGAGGATCTGCTGCCGGCGGCTGCCGAGAAACGAACGGCACATGGCGAGCAACGACGGGCTCACGTTGCGCACCGCCTTGTAGCTGTTCAGGGCGATCACCGGCAGCGCCAGCATGACCGACGGCGAGATCATCTTGGCGGCCAGGCCGATGCCGTAGATGAAGGTCATCAGCGGGACCAGCGCCGCCATCGGCGCCGCCTGCAGGACGATGAAGACTGGCGCCGCGGGCCATTCGACGCGCTTGCGACAGCCCCATGGCGACGCCGATCGCCGACGCCGGCACGGCCGAGATCAGCGATGCCGATGGCGAGCGGCTGCAGGGTCGAGGACATAGGCGGCGGCGAAGCTGCCGTCGGCGAGCAGCTCGACGAACGCGAGCGAAGGTCGCGAAGAAAGTCGGGAACAGCGAGACTGATCGGCACCCGGCCGGCGATCTCCCACGCGCCGAACACCAGGACGATCGAGGCCAGCCGCCAGACCAGCGGATCTGCTGCGGCTGCGCGCCGGCACGTCCGGCTCGGCGGCGAACCGGCGGCCAGTCCAGCCTGCGCGTGATCGGCGCATGCCGCTTACGCATTCGATCTAGCTGGTGCCGAGCCTTGCGCCAGCGCGCGTTCGAGCGGTCGAGGTCCCAGAACTCCTCGACCTTCAGGCTCGCCGGATCGCCCTCGAGCTGGCCCGCCAGGGCGTAGAAGCGCGAAGTCGTCCTGCGCCGCGCTCGTCGCCGCCGCCATTGGCGGGGATCGCGTTGCGATCGGCCAGCTCGGTGAAGTACTGCACCATCTCGCTCTTCCATGTCCTCCGGCAAGTCGGGCAGCAGGTCGTACTGCTCGCGCAGCTCGGCGACGACGCTCGGGATTGGCGTCGACCTCGCGCAGGGTTGTCAGCACCTCCTCGACCAGGATGTCGACTGCCGCGGCCTCGGCCTCAGGAACTCCGTGTTCGCGAACAGCGCCTCGTCGGTGGCGCTGACGCCTTCCATCGGCAGCACGATGAACTTGCCGGGCGCCTTCTCCATGATCATGCGCCTGTTGGCCGAATCGACGATCGAGGCCTTCACACTGCCCTGCAGCAGCGCGCCGGCGCGCACTTCGGAGCCCGGCACGTAGCTGACGTTCGAGTACTTGATGCCGTGCTTCTCGGCCATCAGCTGCATGATCGCCTCGGTGCCCGAGCCGCGCGAATGCACCGCGATCTCCTGGCCGTCCAGGTCCTTCCAGCTCTTGTAGTCCTCGGCGCTGACGATCGGATAGAAGCTGCAGATTCGTCATCTGCAGAACATGCGGGTCGGCGTTCACCTTCTGGATCAGCGCATAGGGGATGCCGACGCCGATATCGGCCTGGCCGCCGACCACCGCCTGGGCAGCCATCTCCTTCGACTGGAAGTAAATAACCTCCACGTCGACGCCGCGCTCCTTGGCGCGCTCGAAGGCGGCGAGCACCGGCACCGCCTCCATGCTGGCGATGTCGCCGATAGGCGATCCGGATCGGATCGGCCTGGGCGGCGGTGGCTGCCATGGTGGCGGCGAGCAGGGCCGCCCCGGCGGCGGCTCGAAGGATCGGGGACGATACGGACATCAGCTTCTCCCTCTCTGCTTCCGGGCTCGGAGCTCGGAAGCGCCGGCCCGGTGGGCGGGTGGGTTCGCCGCAGGCCCGGCTCTAGAGAGCAAGCGGGGCATCGACGAACTGCTTGTAGGTCTGGGACTTGGGCTTGTCGCGGTCTTCCGGGCGGACATAGGCGATCGAGCTGCGGCCGCGCAGATGCGCCGGCAGGATCATGACCCGGATGAACCGGCTCGGCCGGTCGGCGGCGGCCTGGGCGAACACGGGCTCGGGGCCGCTCTCGAACCAGGCGCCGCCCGGGCCGTAGCTGGTCGAGCGGCCCTCGCAGTCGATCCGGATGCCGCCCTCGATCAGGCAGCGGATGCCGGGCCCCTGGTGGGTGTGGAGGTAGGCGCAGCCGCCGGGCGGAAAGGCGACGCTGTCGGCGCGCATCAGCATCTCGTCGGCGACCGGCCAGGCGAGCGGGCAGCGCAGCCGCAGCGCCGAGCTGCCGGCGGCGCCGCCGAGGCTCACCGGCAGCGAGCCCTCCGGCGCCAGCTCCCAGCGCCACAGCGTGGCGCCGCCCGGTCCGGCCGCCAGCCGCGCGGCGCCGCGGCCGTGCCAGGCCTGGTCGTCGCCGAGCGCCTCGCCGTCGGCATCGAGACTGCCATGCACGACGTAGGCGACGCGATGCACGCGGTCGTCGGGCAGGTCGAGCACGACCCCGGCGCCCAGGACGTCCTCGATCAGGCGAAGCTCGACCCGATCGCTCACGAAGCTCTCCCCCGAGCTTGAACAGGCGCGCCGCGTTGCCGTGACAGATGCTCGCCCGGTCGGCGTCGGCGAGATCGAGCAACTCCAGCACCGCGATCGTGTCGCGGATGTAGCCCGGCCCCTTCTCGGGATCGAACGGGCAGTCGGAGGCGAACAGCACGCGGTCGGCGCCGTAGAACTCGAGGCCGCAGACGGTCGCCGCGCGCGAGCCGAACACCGCGCTGTCGGCATAGAAATCCTTGAAGTAGTCAAGCGGGCGCTTCTTCAGGCGCTTCAGCACCGCCCCCAGGTCCTCGTCCGAGGTGCGCGCGCCGAGCTGGTCCCAGCCGGGCCCGACCCGGCCCTCGAAGTACGGCACCATGGCGCCGAGGTGGTGCACCACGATCTTGAGGTCCGGCAGGCGGTCGAGCAGGCCCGAGAACACCAGGCGCGCCATCGCAGCGCTGGTCTCGTAGGGCCAGCCGAAGGTCCACCAGATCTCGTACTTGGACTTTTCCTCGGTCAGGTAGTCCGGGAAGCTGACGCCGCGCGCCGGGTGCAGCAGGACCGGCACGCCGAGCGCCGCGGCCGCCTCGAACACCGGCAGGAATTCCGGCGCGTCGAGCGGCTTGCCGTTGACGTTGCTGCAGATCTGCACGCCGTTGGCGCCGTTGTCGCGCACCGCCCGCTCGAGCTCGCGCGCGGCGTCCGGGTCGTTCATCGCGAGCGTCGCGGTATGGCCGACGAAGCGGTCGGGATGGCTCGCGACCAGCTCGGCGAGCCCGTCATTGGCGAGCCGCGCGAGCTTCGCCGCCTCGGCCGGCGGCGCCAGCGCCTCGATCGGCGGCTGGCCGAGCGAGATGACCTGCGCGTAGTCGTCGAACTGGTCCATCACCCGGAAGCGCAGGTCGAGGTCGTAGATGCAGGGGATCTCGCGCACGCGCTTGCCGATGCCCGGAAAGCCGGTCTGGCACAGCGCCTCGAAGTAGCGCGGCGGGAAGAAGTGGTTGTAGGCGTCGACGTAGCGCATTTCCCGCTCCCCAGGCTGGGGCGCCGCCGGCACCGCCCTGCTCCTATGTAGCGCATCCGGCGCGCGATGCTTGCCGGGCGGTCCAGCGATTTACCAGGAAGTCCGATTCTTTCCTCGCGCGCATCGGCCGACGCGCCGCCGGAGGGCGCCGTCTGGCCTGCACCGGCGCTCTTGGGGTAGGATGCCGGCGGGAATCGGAAAGCAAGGGATGCGCGGGGAACGTCGATGACGGGGCTGCTTGGTGTCTTCCAGGGCCGCTTCGGCCGGGTCACGCTGTTCCGCACCGACCAGCCGGTCCGCGACCACGCCCACCCCCAGGTCCACGTCCTGATCAAGATCGACGGCGAGGACGGCGCCTACGACGTCGCCGGCCACGGCCCGTCGCCGGTCACCGACGATCGCCTGGTGGTGATCAATCCGTGGCTCGCGCACGCCAACTGGCGGCCTCCGGGCGGCGAGCCGGCCACGATCCTGGCGCTCTATGTCGAGCCGAGCTGGCTCGATCTCGGCAGCGGCAGCCTGCCGATTCAGGTGTTCGCCACGCCGGAAGGCCGCATGACCGGCACGATCCGCCGGCTGGCGGGGCGCCTGTCGCTGGCGCTCTGCGACGGCCCGCAGATCGGCGCGGCCGGCATGGAGACCCTGCTCTACGAGCTGATGATGGAGGTGCTCGGCGAATGCGCCGACGGCACGCGGCTGCCCGTGCCGGAGCGCGCGCCGGACCATCGCATCCGCAATGCGATCGGGCTGATGCGGCGCGCCGGATATCTCGCGGATGCCAATGCCGTCGCGCGCGCCGTGGGCCTGTCACGCTCGCATTTCTACGAGCGGTTCCGGGCCTCGGTCGGCCTGCCGCCCGGGCTCTATGCCGACGGGCTCCGGCTCGAGGCGGCGATCGAGACGCTGATCCGCACCGACCGCCGCCTCGGCGACATCTCGCTCGACCTGGGCTTTCCGGCGCAGAGCCATTTCTCCCGGTTCTTCAAGACCAAGGTCGGCTTCAGCCCGAAGGACTACCGCAGGGTGGCGGGCGGCGCGGCGGCAAACAGGGCGAGGTCGGCCGCACGCTCGGTGACGGCGGTGGCCAGCCGCTGAGAGTCGGGCCGCGGCCACAGCGGCTGGCGCGATCGCGCGCCCTCGGCGCACTGCCGTGCGTCGGCCTCGCTGTATTCGCGGCAGGTGTCGACCAGCACCTCGCGCATCCAGCGGTGCGCCTTGTGATGCGTCATGGTGGGATGCCACAGCAGGATCGCCTCGACCGGCGGCAGGGGGAGCTGTCGCAGGACCAGATCCGATCTCTCGAAGAGACCCAGGCTCTGCGCCTTGCGGCGCAGCACCGTCGCGACGAGCTGGGTATTGGCGAGGATCGCGGGGACGACGCAGAACTGATCCACGGTGAGCGCCATGCGCCGCCGCAGCCCCCTGCTCTCCAGCATGTCGTCGATCAGGTTCGCGTTCCTGTCCGGCGATCGCACCGCGAGATTCTTCGCCGCCGCGAAGTTCGCCAGCGTGAGCTCACCGCGCGCCAGCGGGTGGCTTCGCTGCATGGCGCACATATAGACGTCCTCGAACAGCTTGATGCGGCTGTAGCGCACGGGCGCGTCGGGGATGACGCCGAGCGCGAAGTCGATCTCGTGCCCGTCCAGTAGATCGGCCACGCACCAGTCCAGCTTCGGGCGGACCTCGAGCGCGACGTTGGGGGCGAGCGCCTCCAGCCGTTGCATCAGCTGAGGCAGCATGGTGATGGTGGCGTGATCCGACATCGCGAGCTTGAAGACCCGGGCGTCGCGCGCAGGATCGAAGTCCGAGGGATCGAGCACCGCCTCGATCTGGCCGAGCGCCTGCCGCAGCGGCCCGGTGAGCTCGAGCGCGCGGGGCGTCGGCCGCATGCTGCCCTGCGAGCGGACGAACAGATCGTCCTTCAGCAGATGGCGCAGCCGGCCGAGCGCGTTGCTCACCGCCGGCTGGGTCATGCCCAGCCGGGCGCCCGCCCGCGTCACGCTGCCCTCGGACATCACCACGTCGAACACGACGAGCAACTTGAGGTCGACCGCAGCCAAATTCACAGCCGTGATACTCCTCATATCAACATTCAATTTGCACTATACGAGACCCCATGCGCATGCTCGCGTCAAGAGGCAGCAGCGCAGCGCTCATCGGACCGTGACGGCCGGGCGCGCTGGGGACGCCACACCGGTTTTTTCGGCATAGCTCGACGGACGGTGCCTTGCGGACAGGGTGCGGGATCATTCCGCGCCAGGCTCGCTGGCATCGCAGAGCGCTTGCAGGGAGGAAGTAACAATCGATGGTTGAAAGAACGAACCCACGCCGCGCGCGGCACTCGAAGCGGGCTGGCGAGCGATGAAGATCACAGCGGTTTCGGCCGATTGCTACAGGGTGCCGGTGCAGCTCCCGTTGCTGGACCATCCGACCGTGCAGACGATCGTGATCGCCCGCGTCGATGCGGGCGACGATCTGGTGGGCTACGGGCTCGCCGGCGCGCCGGGCATGGCGATCGCCACGCGCGAGTTCATCAACCAGCAGCTGGCGCCCGCCCTGATCGGCATGGACGCGCGCCGCCACGAGATGATCTGGGCCACGCTGCTCGAGAAGTTCAACCGCCGGGCGCTCGGCGGGGTCTGGAGCATGGGCGTCAGCGCGATCGACCTCGCGCTGTGGGATCTCAAGGGCAAGCAGCACGGCGTTTCGATCAGCGAGTTCCTGGGCGGCCGCTACGAGGCGGTTCCGGCCTACGTGACGTTCGGGGTCCCGAGTACGACCGAAATCAGCTCGTGAAGGTCGCCCGCATGATGGTCGACCAGGGTCACAAGACCCTGAAGATGGTCGTCGCGGTGCCGCACAGCTCGGCCGACACAGGACCGGCCAGCTCGTCGCGCGCCCGCACCATGTGGGAGCAGGCCGAGGAGGATGCCGAGCGCGTCCGCCTGGTCCGGGAGGAGGTGGGTCCGAGCATCGGCCTGATGCTCGACGCCAACTGCCTGTTCACC
Organism: uncultured Acidobacteriota bacterium; assembly: GCA_963787175.1. Taxonomy (GTDB): domain Bacteria; phylum Acidobacteriota; class Vicinamibacteria; order Vicinamibacterales; family 2-12-FULL-66-21; genus CAVSUB01. The sequence goes on along the minus strand of CAWBCA010000017.1, from coordinate 1,156,959 downwards.
CTGTCCGAGGCCAAGCACCTCGCCAAGCTCGTCGAGCCCTACAACATCAAGTGGATCGAGGAGCCGATCCGGCGCAACGATCCGTTCGCCATGGCCGAGCTGCGGCAGCACACCAGCATCCCGATCGCCGCCGGCCAGAACATCGGCAGCCTCTGGATCCACCGCGATCTGATGGTCAACCGCGCGGTCGACATCCCGCAGCCCAACGTATGCCACGTCGGCGGGCTGACCGAGGCGCTGCGGGTCGCGAACGTGGCGCAGGCGTTCAACCTCGACATCGGGCACGGCGGGCGCTGGCCGTATCACAACGTCCACCTGCACGGTGCCGTGTCCAACGGCGGCTTCATCGAGTTCCACCTCGCCGCCTGGGAGACCATGAACCTTCTGTTCGAGAACGTCCCAACCAACAAAGACGGCTACGTCCCGGTGCCAGACCAGCCGGGATTCGGGTTCGAGCCAAGAAAGGAGGCACTCGATGAATACCGCGTACCGCGATAGGCGCCCGGCCATGGCGCCCTCACGCATGCTACGTTCGCGAACTCCTGAGCTGTGCCGCAGCGGCGCTGATGGCCGCGCCGATCGTCGCCACGGGCGGCCCGGCGAGCGCGCAGGAAGGCGAGAAGATCGTGTTCTGGAGCCGGGAGGGCAACCCGGAGCGCGCCGCCAGGACGCAGAGGAGCATCGACGCCTTCACGGCCAAGACCGGGATCGAGGTCGAGCTGGTGGTCGTCGACGAGACGGCGCAGTTCACGCTGATCCTCGTCAACGCGGCAGCGGGCACCCTGCCCGACGTCGTTCATCATCCGGCGGCCCTGACGTCGCGCTGGGTCGAGCAGGGAATCCTGAACGCGGACGCGTCCGCGGAGGTGCTCGCCGAGCTGGGCGAGGAGACCTTCTATCCGGCCTCGCTGAAGGCGGTGGAGGTCGACGGCAAGTATGCGGCCATCCCGACCGACGGGTCGGGGCCCGTGGTGCACTACCGCAGCGACCGGTTCGAGGAGGCCGGGCTGCCGCCGCCTCGGACCTACGACGAGGTGCTCGCGGCGGCCAAGGCCCTGCACGATCCGGACAACCAGCGCTACGGCATCGGCCTGTCGACGGATCCCGGCAACGAGGCCATGCAGACCAGGCTGGAATCCATGGCGCTCGCGAACGGCTGCTATCTCGTCGACGACTCCGGCGAGGCGAGCTTCGACTCGCCCAACTGCATCGAGTTCCTCGAGTTCGAGAAGGAGCTGCGCCAGTACGCCCCGGAGGGGCTTTTCGACAGCGTGGCGTCGCGCGCGCTGTACCTGTCGGGCCAGGCCGCCATGTACATCGGCGGCACCGCCACCCTGCACAGGATGGCCGGCCTCGACGACTCCCAGCTCGCGACCTGCGACGAGTGCACCGAGAACCCCGCCTACCTCGCCGAGAACACCAGCCTGATCCCGGCCTGGTCCGGACCGAGCGGCGAGCCGGTCCAGCTCGGCGCGCTGATGACCGTCGGCATCTCGGCGGACGCGAACGTCGAGCCTGCGCAGGAGTTCGTCCGCTACCTGCTGACCGACGGCTACACCGAGTGGCTGGCGCAGGCGCCGAACATCCTCCTGCCGGCCCGGCCGGGCACCAAGGAGGATCCGGAGCACTTCCTCAAGGAGTGGCGCAAGCTGGAGATCGGCGTCGAGCGCAGAGGCCTGCTCGACGACTTCTACGAGACGGAGGTGGTCGACGAGCTGCTCGAGGGCTCGCCCAAGAAGTTCGACTCCTGGGCGCTCCGTGAGCCGGCGCTGACGGGTGCGGTCTACGAGGCGCTGCTCGTGCCGCAGGTCGTCGCCGAGATGCACGAGGGCCTCCTCACGCCCGAGGAAGCCGCCGAGCGCATCAACGAGGAGCTGACCATCCTCATCGAGGATCTCGACGGTTAGTCCCGAGAGGACCGGGACGACGTTCGATGAGCTCGCGAGCCGTGTCGTCCCGGTCCTCAGCACCTCAGCCAGCCACGACGAAAAGAGCAGTAATGCGCTCAGCTCCTTACGGGCAAGATCGCGGAGCCAACGCTCGCTCCGACATGCGATTCGCCTATGCCCTGCTCGCTCCGGCCGTGTTCGCGATGGCGTTCCTCATCGTGCTGCCGATCGGCTGGAACCTGGCGATCGCGGTTCAGCGCGTGACCCTGCTCGACCTTCGAACGATGAACATCTTCAATCCGTTCGAGATCGAGTTCACGCTGCGCAACTTCACGCGGGTGACGGGCCGCAGCGACTTCTGGCCGCTCGTCCTGCGGACCTTCGCCTATGCGACCTTCGGGGCGGGGCTGGCGACCCTGGTCGGGCTCTGGGCCGCGCTCGCGATGCGCCGCCCGTTCCCCGGACGCTCGCTCGTGCGCGCGCTGATCTTCGTCCCCTACGTCGTTCCGCTGATCGCCGCGACGTTCCTGTGGCGGACGATTCTCGCGCCGCAGTACGGCAGCGTGAACGCCTGGCTCACCGAGCTTTTCGGCACCACGCGCATCGACTTCCTGGGCGCCCGCTCGTACACGTTCGAGTTGTTCGGCCTGAGCCTGAGCATCCCCATGGCGCTGACCATGGTGATCCTGTTCGAGGCCTGGCGCTACTTCCCGTTCGCCTACCTGTTCATCCTGGCGCGGCTCCAGGCCGTGCCGGATTCGCTCGAGGAGGCGGCGCATCCTGGATGGCGCCACCGTGAGCCAGCGCTTCCGCTACGTGATCGCGCCGGAGCTCCGGGGCGTGCTGGTCCTCGTCTTCCTGATCCGGTTCATGTCGAGCTTCAACGAGTTCAGCAACATCTACCTGCTGACCGGCGGCACCGCCGGCACCGAGGTGGTCTCGGTGCAGATGTACCAGTGGCTCGTCGGCCGCGGCGATCCGGGCGCGGCCGCGGCGCTGGCCCTCGTGCTCGCCGCCGTCCTGGCGGTCACCATCACGCTCTACTTCCGCGTCGCCATGCGCCGGAGGGCCGACGCCATGAGCCGCCACGCCTTCGAGGACAAGTTCTTCCGGATCTTCCAGGTCGCGAGCGTCATCGTCTTCATCATCATCACGGGCTTTCCGCTCGTGTACATGATGGCGCTCTCGTTCAAGCCGATCTCGTCGCTGCTGCGCAATCCGGCCAATCCGTTCCCGACGTGGGAGGAGTTCTCGTTCCTGAGCTACGTGAAGGTCCTGACGCCGCTCGAGCAGGGCGGCGCCGGCTTCCTGGTCTTCATGCAGAACAGCGTGGTCCTGTCGGCCGCGACGGTGGTGGTCGTCCTGTTGCTGGGCGTGCTCGGAGGCTACGCCGCCGGACGACTGAAGTTCCCCGGCCGCGGCGCGATCAACTTCCTCATCATCGTCGTCTATCTCTTCCCGGGTATCCTGATCGCGGTGCCGATGTTCCTCTTCCTGACGCAGGCGGGACTGCGGCCCTCGCTCACCGGTGCGGTGATCGTCTATGTCGCGATTACGCTCCCGCTCGCCCTGTTCGTGCTGCGGAACTACCTGGAGAGCATTCCGGAAGAGATCGACGACGCCGCGCGCATCGACGGCGCGAGCCGGCTGCAGATCATCCGATTCATCACCGTTCCGCTTGCCTTGCCGGCGCTCGCGGCGGTCGCGATCTACGTCTTCATCTCGATCTGGGACGAGTTCCTGTTCGCGCTGCTGATCCTGATCGACCGGCGCGAGCTGTGGACCGTAACCCTCGGCATCCGCCAGCTCAGCGATCTCCAGGGGTCGCCCGAGACGGTGCTCATGGCCGGCTGCGTGGTGATCACGCTGCCGGTCGTGGCGGCCTTCGCCTTCGCCCAGCGGTTCCTCGTGGACGGGCTGGCATCCGGCGGCGTGAAAGAATGATCCTCGAAGAGGTGTGAAGGAATGACGCTCAAGATCACCGGCGATCAACGTGCATATGCTGCACCGGTACCTCTATGTCGAAGTCGAGACCGATGCCGGGATCTCCGGAATCGGCGAATCGGGCGCCTGGGGCTATCTCGAATCGACCGCCGCGGCGATCGAGAAGTTCGCCCGCTACCTGATCGGCCAGGATCCGCTCCGCATCGAGCATCACTGGCAGTACATGTACCGCGCGAGCCATTTCCGCGGCACGCGCCGTGATGGGCGCGATCAGCGCGATCGACGTCGCGCTCTGGGACATCGCCGGCAAGCACTATGGCGAGCCGGTGCACCGGCTGCTCGGCGGGCCCGTGCGCGACCGGGCGCGCTGCTACCACCACGTCTTCGGCGAGACCCGCCAGGAGCTGATCGACGGCATCCTCAAGGCCAAGGCCGAAGGGTATCACGGCCGTCGGCCATCTGACGCCGTTCCTCGACGAGGCGCGCGACAAGAATTCCATCGCCAGACCTACGCGACCAAGATCAACGATGCGATCCGCGCCGTGGCGGCGTATCGCGAGGCGGTCGGCGAGGAGGTCGACCTCTGCATCGAGATCCATCGCCGGCTGACCCCGGCGGAGGCGGTCACGTTCGGCCGGGCGATCGAGCCATATCACCCGTTCTTCTACGAAGACCCGGTGACGCCCGACAACTTCGACGAGATGGCCTACGTCGCCTCGAAGATCGGCATCCCGATCGCCACCGGCGAGCGCATGACCTCGCTCTGGGAGTTCCAGATGCTGCTGGCGCGCGGAACGCCGTGCAGTACGTCCGCCCGAACGTCGGCCTCGTCGGCGGCATCTCGGGCACGAAGAAGATCGCCGCGCTGGCCGAAGCGCACCATGTCGGCGTCGTCCCGCACAATCCGCTGAGCCCCGTCTCGACCGCCACGGGCCTGCAGATCGCCGGCTGCATGCCGAACTTCGCCCTGCAGGAATATCCGGGCAAGGAGCACGTCCCGCCCAAGTCGCTGCTCGTCGATTCGCCGGTCCAGCACGACGGCAAGGGCTACCTCATGATCCCGACGGGCCCGGGCATCGGCATCAACCTGCGGCCCGATGCGAGCGAGCACGTCTCGAAGGTGACGCGCGAGACCGTGACCCGCCTGCACTACGACGGCTCGGTCGTCGATCAGTAGCGGCCGGCACGATCCGAGCGCACCACGGATCGTGACGGCGACGCGCTGAAGCCCGCCTGGTCCCGGCGTCCCACGGCCGGGACCAGGCGGCTGCGCTGGCCGGACGGCGTCAGCGTGACGCACGCGTCGGCGAAACCCTCCGCCCTTCGACGGCGTTCCTCATCCCTGCTATAGCCGGGCAAGCCTCGATCTGGAGCGGAGCATGGCGCTTCTTCTGGGGCCCGTGCTCATCTTCCGTGGTGCGCGGGACCGATCGGCCAAGCTGAGCGCGCTCGTCGGCGTCGCCGCAGAGGACGTGCCGCCGCCGCTCGAGACGGCCGCGGCGCGCACGGCACCGCGCCGGCTGGCCGTGCGCCGCGGCCGCAGCCTGTGGCGCTACGATTTCGCCCTGCCCTCGGGCGAGGCCGCGCAAGGCTGCGAGTACCGCATCGGGGGCAGCGCTGGCGGGTGCATCCGCCGGGCGCCGGCCTGGCCCCCTCAGGCTCGCCTTTACGGCCTGCAACGGCAGCGAGCAGGGCAACGCCTGGGACCGCCTGGAGGAGCGCAACGAGCGCTGGCTGCATCTCGCCTCGGTGCATGCGGAAAGACCGTTCCACCTCCTGCTGCAGGGCGGCGACCAGCTCTATGCCGATCCGATCTGGCAGGACGTGCCGGCGCTCGCGGCCTGGAAGCGGCTGTACTGGTGGCAGCGGCGCAAGCCGGCTTTACGCCCGGCGACGGCCGAGGCGGTCGCAGACGACTACTTCGAGCGCTACTGGTGGCATTGGGGCCAGCCGCAGCTCGGCCCCGTCCTCGCGGCCGTTCCCTCGCTGATGATGTGGGACGACCACGACATCTTCGACGGCTGGGGCAGCTGGGCGCGACAAATGGCAGCAATGCCCGGTCTTTCAGGGCTTGTGGGCGGCGCGCGCGACCACTTCGCGCTGTTCCAGCTCGGCGCGGTGCCGGACGACCTGCCGGACGGCTTCGGCGATTTTCGCGGCGGCCACTTCGGCTGGGCGTATCGGATCGGCGACATCGGCATCGTGGCGCCGGACCTGCGCTCCGAGCGCAACCGCGAGCGCGTGATGGGCGAGGCCGGCTGGCGGCATCTCACGGCCGCGCTGGAAGGCATGCGGGACTGCCGGCACGTCCTGCTCGTGTCCAGCATGCCGCTGGTCACCCGCGACCTGCGTCCGTTGGAGCGGCTGTTCAACGTCCTGCCCGGCCACCAGACCTGGCAGGACGACCTGGTCGACCAGTGGTCGAGCCATGCGCATGGTGCGGAATGGCGCGCCTGCTGCGCGAGTTGACGGCGTTCTCCGCGAGTTCCGGCGCCTGCGTCACCTCGGTCTCGGGCGAGATCCATCTCGGCGCGCTCGGCCTGATCGAGAGCCGCGGCACCAAGATCTACCAGCTCACCTCGTCCGGCATCGTGCACCCGCCGCCGTCGGCCAAGGCGGTCCGGGTGCTCGAGTGGATCGGCGCACGCGAGCGGCGGCTCGCCGCCGACCTCAGCGCGCGCCTGCTGCCGCTTCCCGGCCATGGCGGGCGCTTCCTGCGCGCCCGCAACTGGCTGGAGCTCGAGGTGTCGCCCGTCGACGGCCTCGCCGCCACCTGGCACAGCGAGGCGCGACGGCCCGGCCGTGCAACCTGCGATCGCGCCCGAGAAGACCGGCGCTGACGGCTCGCATCGCCTCAGCGCGGGTTAGGGCAGCCATTCCTCGGCCAGGATCTGCGCGAGGCTCGAAAGGACAGGCCGGCGGCAGACGTCGAGGGCGAGGCCGGTCTCGGCCGAAGCGTTGCGACGAGCAGTGTCGTAGCCTTCCCGAGGGCCTCCGCGACGGCGGCACGCAGGCTCGGGCTGTCGTTCAGGAGCTTCTCGATCTCGCGCCGCTGCGTGCGGATGGTCGAATCCCAGCTTCCGCCTCTCTGGTCAGGCTGATGGCGCCATTTGAGGAGATGCATGACTAGAACGGTGAGGCGCGATTCCAGCTCGCGGCGGTCCTTTCTGCCCAAGCTCTCGACCTCCTCGGCGAGGTTGTCCCGGTCCAGCGCATCGAGCCGCCCAGCCCGCAGCGCCGCCGCCTGCTCCCTGGTCCACAGGACGAAATCGGTGTCGTAGAGCTTGCCGGGCCTTGCCTTGATCCTGGTCGCCATCGCTGGAGATCCTACTGCCCTCTACCGGAACGCCGGCTCGTCGAAGCTGCGCAGCTTGCGCGAGTGCAGGTGGTCCGGGCCGACCTCGTCGTGCAGGATGCGGATCGCCTCGAGGCCGATCTGGAGGTGCTGGTTGATCCGCTCGCGATAGAAGTGGTTCGCCATGCCGCGCAGCTTCAGTTCGCCATGCAGCGGCTTGTCCGAGACGCAGAGCAGCGTGCCGTAGGGTACGCGCAGGCGAAAGCCGTTGGCCGCGATCGTCGCACTCTCCATGTCGACCGCGATCGCGCGCTGCTGGTTCAGCCGCTCGAACAGCTCGTCGTAGCGCAGCTCCCAATTGCGGTTGTCGGTGGTCGCGACCGTGCCCGTGCGCATCCTGGTCTTGAGCTCCGGCCCGCGCAGGCCCGTGATGTTCATCACCGCCTGCTCGAGCGCGACCTGGACCTCGGCGATCGGCGGCACGGTCACGAACAGCGGCAGATCCTGGTCGAGCACGTGGTCCTCGCGGGCGTAGCCGTGCGCCAGCACGTAGTCGCCGAGCCGCTGGCTGCGCCGCAGGCCGGCGCAATGGCCGAGCATGAGCCAGCAATGCGGCCGCAGCACCGCCAGGTGGTCGGTGATCGTGCGCGCGTTCGACGGCCCGATGCCGATGTTGACCATCGTGATGCCGGTGCGGTCCTCGCGCGTCAGATGGTAGGCCGGCATCTGCGGCAGGTGGCGCGGCGGCCGGCCGGCCGAGGACGCCGGCGGCAGGCCCGGACGCGAGGTGATCACGTCGCCCGGCTCGACGAAGCTGTCGAACGCCTCGCCGTGCGCGATCTGCTCGCGCGCATAGTCGATGAAGTGCTCGACGTAGCGCTGGTAGTTGGTCAGCAGGATGAAGCGCTGGACGTGCTCGGGCGAGGTCGCGGTGTAGTGCTGCACGCGTTGCAGCGAGTAGTCGACCCGCTCGGCGGTGAACAGCGCCAGCGGCTTGGCCTCCCCGGCCGCCGGGCGGAAGGTGCCGTTCGCGATCGCGTCGTCGATGAACCGCATGTCGGGCAGCGCGAAGGCCGCCTCGAGCGCGGCGATCCGGTCGTGGCGGATGTCCTCGGTGGCGTCCTCGATCACGAACGGCAGCGGCATGCGCCGGTCGCTGATGCCGACCACCACCGGCACCTGGTGGTGCTCGATCAGCAGTCCGATCTGGCGCCGGTAATATTCGTCGAACAGCGTCGGCCGGGTCAGCGTGGTGCCGTAGATGCCGGGGTCGTGCAGGGCGCCGAAGGAGAGCCTTGCGTCGAGGTTGAGCTCGCCGCGCTCCAGCGCGATGCCGATGAACGGATAGAACGCCTCGACCAGCCCGACCCGCTCGGGCTTGGCGCCGGCCTTGAAGCGGGCGAAGGCTTCGGCGACAATCGACACGCCGCGGTCGTAAATCTGCATGATGCGCGCGACCGCGGCATCGGCGTCGGTGAACGCGTGCGGATCGCGCACGCCGAGCGCGGCGAAGACATCGCAGCGGGGATCGTACATCGGCTGTTGCGGCTCGAGCATGGCTCATCCTAGCACAATCGGGGCGAGGCCACGCGATCCCCGCAAGGCGCGAGGAGGCGGCCCATGACGGCCCCGAGCGGCACGCTGCAAGGTCTGGTCCTGCTGACGGCGACTTTCGCCCTCGTGCTCACCATCCTGGTCTCGCCGCTCCTGGTCGCGGCGTTCCGCCGCCGCGTCACGCGGTCGATGAACGAGGCCTCGCCTGGCGCGCAGCATGCCGAGCCTGCCGTCGCCGAAGCGCTGCCCGACGCGACGGGCACGCGGGACCTGCTGGTCGCCGTCGGTTCTTCGGCCGGTCTCGCCGCGGCAGCCGGCGCCGACGACCTCATGGCGCTCGCCGGCCGCAAGGTGCGGCGTGCGGCCGCCGCCTACGCCGCCGGCGGGCTCGCCCATGCCGTCGTCTGCACTTTCTTCTTCCTCGTCTCGTTCGGCTCCGACTTTCTTCACAGCCCGGCCCTGTACCTGCCGGTCTTCCTCGTCATGGCGCTGCCGGCCGTGCCGACGGTGGCCTATGTCATGGGCCTGCGCCCTGCGGCCCTGGTCGGCTGGACGATCGCGGGTCTGCTTGTGGCCCTGCTGCTCGCCGGCGACGCCAGCGGCCTTGATCGTCTCGGTCGCAGAGCTGCACCTGCTGATCCCGGCGCTCGTCTTCCTGCTCTTCAGCCTCCGCTTCTGGCGCGGCATCGCGCCGCTGGTGCTCACGCTCGCGGCCGGCGGCAGCCTCGCCTGGCTGCTCGGGCTGCAGCTCGGCAGGACCCTGGTCGGCGTCGACTCGCCGGCGATCTGGCTGTTCCGGCTCGGCGGCTTCGCGCTCGGCTGCGGCCTCGCGCTCTATGCCGTGCGGATGATCGGCGCGCGCTACCGGGCCAAGGCGACGAGCGACCAGGAATTGTTCCTCGATGGCTGGTGGGCGGTCTTCACGGTGATCCAGACCGCGATCTTCATGATCCGGCCGGAGGATCCGACGGTGAGCGCGCTCATGCTGCTGAGCCTTGCCGCCTTCCCGGCCTACTACCTGACCCGGCGCGTGCTGCTGCGCCTGATGCGCGCCGGCGAGCCCGCGCAGCCGGTGGCGCTGCTGCTGCTGCGCGTGTTCGGGCACGACCGCCGCACCGAGCGGCTGCTCGACGGCATCACACGGCGCTGGCGGCAGATCGGCCCGGTCTATCTGATCGCCGGGCCCGACGTGGCGCTGCGCACGATCGACCCGCAGGACTTCTACAGCTTTCTCAGCGGCCGGCTGAGCCGCGCCTTCGTCAAGCACGGCGGCGACCTCGCGGCGCGGCTGGACGCGCTCGACCGCGCCCCCGATCCGGACGGCCGCTATCGGATCAACCAGTTCTTCTGCCACCAGGACACCTGGAAGGCCGTGCTCGACGCGCTGGTCCGGCGGTCGGCCGCGGTCCTGATGGACCTGCGCGGCTTCGATGCGGAGCGGCTCGGCTGCCGGTACGAGCTGACCCGCCTCGGCGCGCATCTCGGCGAGAAGCCCGTGGTCCTGCTCGCGGACGGAAGCACGGATCGCGATCTGGTCGCGGCGCTGCTGCGCGAGGGCCAGGCCGCGCTGGCGCCCGGCTCCCCCGCCGAACGGCGCGCCTGGCTGCTCGATGCCGGGCAGGGAGCCAGGGCGCGGCTGCTTCGCCTGGCGACGCGCCTGCTGCTCGGCGCGAGGCCGGCTCCCGCCTGAGCGCCTTCCTCAGCTTGCGTGCAGCGCCGCCCAGAACAGGCCGGCGCCGATGAGCATGATCGCGAGCGCGCCGCCATAGTCGCTGGCCGCGGCGAGCCGCCCATTGCCGCCGCCCTGGGTCTCGAGCCGGCGCGCCACCGCCTGGCGCGCGACCACGGCGAGCAGGCCGAGCCCGCCCATGGTGATCGCCATGCCGGCGGCGATCGCGACCGCCAGCAGCACGCCCGCGAGCAGGATGTCGTTCGCCATGGCGTACAGCAGGATCAGCACAGCACCGGTGCACGGCACGAGCCCGACGCCGAGCGACAGGCCGCCCTGCTGGATGCGCTCGCCCGCGGCGCTGGCCCCGTGATGGTGGTGGCCGGCATGGCCGCCGCAGCAGGCCTCGGCGACCTCGATGCCGGCGCGCCGCTGGCGCGAGCGCCGCACCGCCTGCGCCAGCATGAGCGCGCCGATCACCGCGATCAGGCCGTAGCTGAACAGGCGCACGCCTGCGACCTCGGCGGGCGCGCCGCCGAACGCCTGGCGCAGCAGGAGGTCGGCGAGCGCCACCACGACGATCGCGGAGATGACGTGGAACACCGCGATCTGCAGTCCCATCAGCAGGCCGCGGCCGACCTGCGCGTCGCGCGAGAGGAAGTACGAGACCACCACGAGCTTGCCGTGGCCGGGCCCGAGCGCGTGCAGCACGCCGTAGAGGAAGGCGAGCCCGGCGCCGATCAGCAGCGGCAAGGTGCCCTCGCCCTCGCGGATCGCCCGCATGTGCTGCGCGATCTGCCGGTTGGCCTCGCGCTGGAAGGCGAGCATCGCCCGTCCGACCGCCGCGAGCGGCCCGGGCGCCGATTGCGCCTCGTCCGTCACGCCCGTTGCCTCGCCTCCCGGCGCAAAGGGGTTCGCGAGCGCCGGCACGGCCGCGCAGAGGCAGAGCAGCACACACGCCAGCAGTCCGCAGCGCAGCATGCTCAGCTGGTCGCGCAGGCGAGGGTGATCGTCAGGGGGAAGACCATGCCGTAGTAGATCGGCCGCTCGGTGTCCTCGCGGATGTCGAAGGTGCAGGCGCCGTCGGGCAGGCCGGCGAAGCGGACCGGATCGTGCTCGTCGAGCAGCAGCTCGACATAGTATTCGGCGTCGTAGACGCCGAGCGCGAGGTCGGACCTGGCCGGATCGACCGGGGCCGGCAGGGGCAGCATGAACTCGTAGACGAGCACGCCGTCCTCGATCCGCGCTTCGAAGGCTTCGATCTCGCGCAGCGGCAACGACGCGCCGTCGACCCGCAGATGGGTGAAGTAGTCGAACTCCCGGAGATTGTCGAAGGCGCCCTCGCGCAGCGCCGCCGTCTCGGCCGGGTCGAACGTCCCGTCGCCGTCCTGGTCGTGCTCCTCGATCACGAACGAGCCGAAGAACTCGTCGAAGGTCCAGCGCTGCCGCACGCCGACGACCTGCCGGTCCTCGAACACGAACGTGCTCACGTTCGTGATCCACACATGCGGATGCGCGGCCGCCGGGTCGGCCTTGCCGAGCAGCAGGAGAGGGAGCAGGGCCAAAGGCCAGGGCGCACGCATCGCGAGACTCTCCGCGCAGCGACCACGCCGGCAGCCTAGCCCAACCGCCTCAACAATTGCAAAGCGGCTCGGCTGGCGGCCCGGTGCGCTCAGCCCGAGCGCGGCGAGCCGAGACAGTCGGCCAGCGAGCGCGCGAGGCCGCGCAGCAGCATGCCGTACTGGTCCGGGCCTGCCTCCAGGTCGGCGCCGAGCGGGTCGAGCACGCCCGTGCCGGCGCCCGTCCCCTCGACCACCGTCTCCACCAGCGCCGGCCGGAACTGCGGCTCGGCGAACACGCAGGCGGCATCGCGCTCCTGCAGCTCGGCGCGGATGTCCTGCAGGCGGGCAGCACCCGGCGAGCGCTGCGGATCGACCGCGATCGCGCCGACCGCGGCCAGGCCGTAGCGGTCCTCGAAGTACTGATAGGCGTCATGGAACACGACGAACGGCCGGTCGCGGACCGGTTCGAGCGTCTCCGCAAGCTCGGCGTCGAGCCGGTCGAGATCGGCGCGCACCTTGTCGGCATTGCCGGCGTAGGCCGCCGCGTTCGCCGGATCGGCCGCGCTCAGCGCCTGCGCGATCGCGTCGACCATCGCCGCGGCGTTGTTCGGATCGAGCCACAGATGCAGGTCGACCGCGCCGTGGTCATGCGCATGGTCGTGGTCCTCGTCGTGCGCATGCTCATCCTCGTCGGCGTGATTTCCCTTCGTCGCTCGGCCCAGGTGCCGCCGGCCCGGGTCGGCAGCAGCCGCAGGCCTTGCGCATCGCCGAGTGCCACGACCGTCGCATCGCTCGAGAGGGCTACGAGCGGTCGCTCGAGAAACGTCTCCAGGCCGTCGCCGACCCAGAACACGACGTCGGCCTCGTCGAGGGCGCGCGCCTCGGAGGGACGCAGGGCGTAGCTGTGCGGGGAGCCCGCTCCCTCGATCAGCAGGGTCGGCGTGCCGACGCCCTGCATCACGCCCGCGACCAGCGAATGGATCGGCTTGATGCTGACCACCACGGCCGGCGCCTCGGGGCTGTCGGCCCGTACGTCTGCGAAGCCTCCGATCAGTCCGACCCCGGCGAGCAGCAGCGCCGCACCAGCAGATCGAGACACCATTCGTTCCTCCCGCGTCGCGCAACGCAATGTTATACTATTGCGATTGCTAGTGCAACCCGAAACGTCCCGTTAGCCCGGCGCTAACGGTGGCCGGCGTATGAAGGATGCAATTTCGGCAAAGGTCGGGATGGCGGAGAGCCTTCATGCGAAGCACGGCATATTTCGCGCTCGGTGTGCTGCTGGCCGGCTGCACGACCCATGCGGACGGCACCCAATCGGCCAACAAGACCGCGATCGGCGCGGTGGTCGGCTCGGTCGCCGGCGGCGTGCTCGGCAACCGCGTGGCCGGCAAGGGCAGCCGCGTCGGCGGCACGGTGATCGGCGCCGCGGCAGGCGCCGCGGTCGGCGGCGGCATCGGCTACATGATGGACCGCCAGGAGGCCGAGCTGCGCGAGCAGCTCGCCAGCGAGCGCGCCCAGCACCAGATCGAGGTCGAGCGCGTGCGCGACGACCTGCTGCGGCTGACGGTCGCCAACGAGGTCTCGTTCGACGTCGACAGCGCCTCGGTGAAGCCGGCCTTCGAGCCGACCCTCGCCAAGGTCGCGGAGGTGCTGACGCGCTACCCGGACAACCGCGTGACGATCGTCGGCCACACCGATTCGACGGGCTCGTCGGCCTACAACGAGACCCTCTCGCAACGACGTGCGGACGCCGTGCTGTTCGAGCTCAACCAGCTCGGCGTGCCGTTCTCGCGCCTGCAGGCGGTCGGCGAGGGCGAGAACGAGCCGCGCGCCAGCAACGAGACCGCGGCCGGCCGCGAGCAGAACCGCCGGGTCGAGATCCTGCTGCAGACCACCACGTAGCCGGCGGCCCGCCGCCGTGGGTCAGCCGTCGAGCGCGGAGATCGCGAGCCCTGCGATCCGAAGCGCGACCTCCGGGCTCTCGCGCCCGGCGATCGACCAGGCGGCCGAAAGCCCGCTCCAGGCGACGATCCATTGCAGCAGGCGGCGGCGCCCGATGCCCGAGCGCGCGACGACGATTTCCAGCCGCCGCGCAAAGCGCGCGGGCGACACGGCAACCGGCTGCGATGGGTCGGCGAGGTCGGGATTGCAGAACAGGTTCGCGTAGTCGAAGCCGCGCTCACCACAAAGCCCCTTGGGATCGATGGCGAGCCAGCCGCGGGCCGCGAAGTCGAGGACATTGCCGTGATGCACGTCGCCGTGCAGGGCCCGCACCTGGCGCGGCTCGGCGAGCAGCGACCGGGCGACCTGCGCGGCGCGCGCGAAGACGCCGCCACGGACGGCGGCGGGCGCTAGGTCGCGGAACCAGACCGGCAGCGGGACGAGCTCGGGCAACGGCCCCGCGCGCGGCGCGTGCAGCCCCGCGATCACGTCACAGATGATGCCGGTGGCCTCGTCGTCACGGCTGTGGCGGGCGAGATCCGCAAGTGCATATCGGCCGCAAGCGCGCTCCAGCAGGAGCGCGCCGCCGTCTGCCGCCAGGACGCGGGCGGCGCCATGCCCGTTCCACCACGCCATCAGCGCCGCGCCGCGCCTCTCCTCCGGCACCATCGCGACCTTGAGCATGGCGGGCGCTCCGGCCGTGCGGACCGCAAGCAGGCGGGAGGTCGCGGTAACGATCGGCTCGCCGTCGGGCACAAGGCTCCAGCGCGCCAGATGGCTGTCGAAGATCGCCCGGCCATGCGGTCTCACGTCTCGGCCCTTTCTGCGGTCGCGCCGTCCATGCTAGAAGCGCGCCCGGCCCTTGGCCGGCATTCTTCCCATCACCAGCTTGCAGCGCATGACGCCTCTGCTCTCCCTGCGCAACGCCACCGTACGGATCGGCCCAGATGCGCTGTTCAGCGAGCTCGCGCTCGCGGTCGGCCGCGGCGACCGGATCTCCCTGATCGGCCGCAACGGCGCCGGCAAGTCCACGCTGCTCAAGGCGCTCGCCGGCCTGGTCGAGCTGGACGTCGGCGAGCGCTTCGTGCAGCCGCGCACGCGCGTCGCCTATCTGGCGCAGGAGCCGGATTTTGCCGGCCATCGCACGGTGCTGGACGTGGTGCTGGCCGGCCTGCCGGCGAGCGAGGACGGCCCACATCGCGCCGAAGCGGCGCTTGCACGCTTCGATCTCGATCCCGAGCGCGTAACCGCGACGCTCTCGGGCGGCGAGGCGCGCCGGGCCGCGCTGGCCGCGGCCCTGGTCGGCGCGCCCGAGGTCCTGCTGCTCGACGAGCCGACCAACCATCTCGACCTCGCCGCGATCGAGCGGCTCGAGGAGGAGCTCGAAGGCTTTCGCGGCGGGCTCGTGATGGTGAGCCACGACCGCGCCTTCCTGACCCGGCTCGGCCGCACGCTGTGGTGGCTCGATCGCGGCCGGCTGCGCGTGCTGGACGCAGGCTTTGCCGCGTTCGAGGGGTGGTCGGAGCAGGTGCTCGAGCAGGAGGCGGCCGAACTCGCCCAGCTCGAAAAGACGATCGCCGTCGAGACCGCGTGGTCGCACGAGGGCATCACGGCGCGGCGCACGCGCAACCAGGGCCGCATGCGCCGGCTCGAGGCGCTGCGGCGCGAGCGTGCTGAGCGGCCCGCCGCGTCGGGCAGCGTGAAGCTCGCGGGCCCCGGCGTGGCGGCGGGCGGCAAGCAGGTGATCGAGGCGGTCGGCATCGGC
The DNA here is from genome assembly GCA_963787175.1 of uncultured Acidobacteriota bacterium. Lineage (GTDB taxonomy): Bacteria > Acidobacteriota > Vicinamibacteria > Vicinamibacterales > 2-12-FULL-66-21 > CAVSUB01. The sequence goes on along the minus strand of CAWBCA010000017.1, from coordinate 1,141,337 downwards.
AAGCGGTTCGGCGAGCGCGTCGTGGTCGACGACTTCTCGACCCGCATCCTGCGCGGCGACCGGGTCGGCGTCATCGGTCCGAGCGGCGCCGGCAAGACCACGCTGCTGCGCCTGCTGACCGGCAGCCTTGCGCCGGATACGGGCAGCGTGCGGCTCGGCACCAACCTGCAGGTCGCGTTCGTCGACCAGCGCCGCGAGAGCCTGGATCCCGACTGGACGCCCTGGCAGACGCTCTGCCCGGACGGTGGCGACCAGGTCTGGGTCCAGGGCCGGCCGCGCCACGTCGCGGGCTATCTGCGCGACTTCCTGTTCCGCCCCGAGCAGTTCCGCACGCCGCTGCGCGCGCTCTCGGGCGGCGAGCGCAACCGCCTGCTGCTGGCCCGCCAGCTCGCCCAGCCCTGCAACCTCATGGTGCTGGACGAGCCGACCAACGATCTCGACATGGACACGCTCGACCTGCTGCAGGAGGTCGTGGCCGACTTCGAGGGCACCCTTTTGCTGGTCAGCCACGACCGCGACTTCCTCGACCGGCTGGTGACCAGCGTGATCGCCTTCGAGGGCGGCGGCCGCCTGGGCGAGTATGCCGGCGGCTACAGCGACTATCGCCGCCAGCGCCCGGCGCCCCAGCGCCCGGTGCCGAAGGCCGTCAAGCGCCCGCCCGCGAAACCGGCGCCGGCGACCCCGGCCGCGCGTCGGAGCGCGCCCGATCGGGGCGCCCAGCGCGAGCTGGCCCGCGTCGTGGCGCGGATCGAGAAGCTGCAGGCCGGCATCCGCGAGACCGAGCAGCGCCTGTCCGATGCCGACCTGTTCCGGCGCGACGCCGCGGGGTTCGCCGCCGCGAGCGCGCAGCTCGTCGCGCTGCAGGCCGAGCTGGAGAGCGCCGAGCAGCGCTGGCTGGAGCTGGAGATCGAGCTCGAGCCCCAATCTTAGGCGTCAGCGCAGGCGCGCCAGCCGGCATGGTCTGTTCCGAACATGACGAACATTTCATCTTGCCGAAAGAGCGCCGTCATCTCGCGGCATTAAATCCTTCGAGGTGAAGCAACCCATCGTCGGACTCGGCTGCGACGCCCCGAATTCCCGGCTGCCCCCGAGACGAGGAGACTTTGATGGACGAGTTCAAGACAGCCAATACGACCAACGGGCGCCGCCGGCGGCCCCTGCGCATCGCCGCAATCGCGATGTCCTCGGCTGCAGCGGTCGCGCTCCTGACCGGCATCCATACCAGCACGGCGACCACGCCTGCTCCGGCCGCACCGGCCGCCGGCGCCGTCTCGCCGGGCTACGCCGACCTGATCGAGCGCGTGATGCCCGCGGTGGTGAGCGTGACGGTCAAGCGGTCGGCCAGCCCCGAGATGGCCACCGGCCCGCAGGAGTTCCGCGGCCCCCAGGGCGGGCCTGACAACGAGATGTTCGAACGCTTCATGGAGCGCTTCTTCGGCGAGGGTGGCATGGAGCGGTTCCAGATGCCACGGATGCCGGAGGCGCCGCGCGGCATGCCGATGGCGGCCGCCGGCACCGGCTTCATCTTCGATGCCGCCGGCTACGTTGCGACCAACAACCACGTGGTCTCCGGTGCCGACGAGGTGACGGTCACGATGTATGACGGCCAGGAGTTCTCGGCCGAGGTGGTCGGCACCGACCCCGACACCGATCTTGCGGTCCTGAAGATCGACGCCGGCAAGGATCTCCCCTACCTGACCTTCGCGGACTCCGACGACGTGCGGGTCGGCGATCCGGTCATCGCGATCGGCAACCCGTTCGGCCTCGGCAGCACCGTGACGGCCGGCATCGTCTCGGCGCAGAACCGGGTGATCGGCGCTGGCCGGTTCGACGACTTCATGCAGATCGATGCGCCGATCAACCACGGCAACTCCGGCGGCCCGACCTTCAACCTCGCGGGCGAGGTGATCGGCGTCAACACGGCGATCCAGAGCCCGACCGGCGGCAATGTCGGCATCGGCTTCGCGATTCCGTCCACGCTGGCCCACAAGATCGTCGCCGACCTGCAGGACGACGGCGAGGTCGAGCGCGGCTGGCTCGGCGTGCACATCCAGGGCCTCGACGACGACATCGCCTCGACCCTGGACCTCGGCGAGGCCAAGGGTGCGATGGTGGCGCAGGTCGCGCCGGGCAGCCCGGCGGCCGCGGCCGGCGTCGAGCAGGGCGACGTCGTGCTGTCCTACAACGGCCAGCAGATCGACGAGGTGCGCGACCTCACCAGCATGGTCGCCGACACCGCCCCCGGCACCGACGCCGACCTGGTCGTCTGGCGCGACGGCAAGGAGATGACCCTGCCGGTCGAGATCGGCGAGATGTCGGCCGACCGCGAGGTGGTCGCCGCGAACGCCGAGCAGCCGGATGCCGACACGCCGCGGCTCGGCGTCGCGCTGGCCGAGCTGACGCCCGATGCCAAGCGTTCGATGGACCTGCCCGAGGACCTCGAGGGCGCGATGGTGACCGACGTGCAGCCCGGCAGCCCGGCCGCCGAAAAGGGTCTGCAGCGCGGCGACGTCATCGTCGAGGCCGGCCACCAGAAGGTGACCCAGCCCGAGCAGGTCGCCGATGCGGTGCGCGAGGCCACCGAGCGTGGCGACCAGACCATCCTGCTGCTGATCAAGCGCGAGGGTCAGGACCGGTTCGTCGCGGTCCGGCTCGAGCGCGCCTGAGCGGTCGCCCGAGGGAGGGAGACCCGGGGGCCGGCGGGGAAACCCGCCGGCCCTTTTCTTTGCAGCGAAGCCGCCGCGGACTTCTCGCGCGGCGGGAACGGATCAAGACCCGGTGTCGGCCGAGGCTCGACAGCCGTTGTCCTCAGAGTGCCGCCGTCCCACACTGGCAAGCCCCGCAGTCGCCGCAAAGCGGCGGGGAGCAGTCAGGGAGGGAAACGATGTGCACGCCGTATTTCGTGGACGAGGCGATGAAGCGAAGGATCGCCGCCTACAACGCCGCGTTCCGCGAGGTGTCGCAAAGCCCGTTCGGCGACGACGACCAGATCGGCATGCTGAACCTGATCGACGCGCGCTCGCGCGATGCGATCATGAGCCGGGCCGATGCAGGCAAGGTGTTCGATCTCGCGGTCGATCACTTCATCGGCATGCCGGGCTGGATCGCCGCCAACGATCCCGGCTACCAGATCTGGATGACGCATACGCCGCGCGGCGAGCAGCTCGCCAACGCGATGCAGGTCGACGAGGAGCAGAACCGCCTCGTGTCCTATTCCGGCGACGCGGTCTCGATGTACACCCACTGCGGCACGCACGTCGATGCGCTGAACCACTTCGGCTACCACGGTAGGATCTTCAACGGCTTCGCCGCGCAGGACCATCTCGGCAGCCGGCACTGGCGGGTGTCGGGCGCCGAACGGCATCCGCCGGTGATCGCGCGCGGCATCCTGCTCGACGTCGCCGGCCTGCACGGCGTCGACATGCTGCCGCCGAGCCACGGCATCGGTGCCGACGACCTGGCGGGTTGCCTCAAGCACCAGGGCACCGAGCTGCATCCGGGCGACGTGGTGATGGTGCGCACCGGGCGGATGCGCGCCTGGCCCGATCCTGGCGCCTACATGACCAATCCGCCGGGCCTCAATCGCGAAGGTGCCGAATTCCTCGCCAAGGGCGGGGCGATCATCATCGGCGCCGACAATCACTGCGTCGAGCAGGCGCCCGTCGGCCGACCCCGAGAACTGGCAGGTGGTGCACACCTACCTGCTGGCCGAGGCCGGCATCCCGATGATGGAGATCGTCGACCTCGAGGAGCTGGCCGGCGAGAAGGTCCACGAGTACGCCTTTCTCGGCGCCTGCATCAAGCTGCGCGGCGCGACCGGCGCGCCGATGCGTCCGATCGCGATGCCGCTGCGGGACTGAGGCGCAGCCGATCGCCGCCGAAGCATGATCGAGCTGCTGCGCAGCGCGGAGTTCCGCCGCATCTGGCTGGTCGGCGCGATCGCCGGCGTGCTGCGCTGGCTCGAGCTGCTGGCGATCGGCGTCTATGTGCTGCAGCAGACCGGCTCGCCCTCGCTCGTGGCGCTGATCACGGCGCTGCGGCTCGCGCCGATGTTCCTCTGCGGCCCGCTGATCGGCGCGCTCGGCGACCGCTACGAGCGCAGCCGCGTGCTGCTGATCGGCCTCGCGATCGTCGCCGCGACGTCGGTCGTGCTCGCCGGCCTGGCGCTCGGCGGCGCGATCACGCTCTGGCAGGTCACCCTCGGCACGATCATCAGCGGCGGCTTCCTCGCCGGCGACATGACGCTGCGCCGCATCATCAGCGCCGAGCTCGCCGGGCCGCAACGGCTCGCCCAGGCGATGGCGCTCGATTCGGCCTGCAACCACGCGACCCGCATGCTCGGGCCGGCGCTCGGCGGCCTGCTGCTGCAGACCCTCGGCCTGTTCGGCGTCTACCTGCTCGGCTCGCTGCTGTACCTGCTGGGCATCGTGCTGATCCTGCGCAGCCGCTATCGCGGCAAGGGGTCCGGCGCTGCCGGCGGCGCGATCCTCGGCGCGCTGCGTGACGGCTGGCGCTACGTGCGGGCGCGGCGGCTGGTGGTCGGCGTGCTCGCGGTCTCCTTCGTCGCCAACTTCTGGGGCTTCGCCTACCTGACCATGGTGCCGGTGATCGGCGAGCAGGTGCTGCGGCTCTCGGCGTTCGCGACCGGCCTGATCCTCTCGGTCCAGGGCTTCGGCGCGCTGACCGGCGCGATCGTCGTCAGCCGCGCGAGCGCGCCGCGCACCTACGCCCGGATCTTCGTCGCCAGCACCGCGATCTTCCTGCTCGGCGTCCTCGCCTTCGGCCTGTCGACCTCGTTCGCGCTGTCGCTCGGGCTCAACCTGATCTGCGGGCTCAGCATCGGCGGCTTCTCGGTGCTGCAGAGCTCGATCCTGATCCTCGCGGCGCGCCCGGAGGTGCGCTCGCGCGTGATGGGCCTGCTCGCGGTCGCGATCGGCGCGGGGCAGCTCGGCGGCATGCTGCATGTCGGCGTGCTGGCCGACTGGCTCGGCGCCGCGGCGGCGGTCCAGCTGATGGCGGTCGAGGGCCTCGTGGCGCTCGCCGCCACGCTGCTGCTGTGGCCCGAGATGCGGCGTCTGCGCGAGCCCGCCGCGGGCGGCGCCGCGATCGGCACCGAGGCGGACGACTGAAGGCGCCGATTGAGCTGCCGGCGATCGCTCTGCTATCCGGGTCGGCGGGCATGCCCGCGGAGCGACCTCTCGCGGCGCCGGATCGGGGAACGGACCAATGGCGAAGCGCAAGAAGAAGGCGTCGGAAGCGGAGGTGCGGGCGAAGCACGAGGAACCGCAGGCCGACGCGGCGCGCAAGCTCGGCCGCAAGACCTTCGAGGCCGAGCTGTACAAGCTGCATGCCGAGCTCTGCCGCCTGCAGGACTGGGTCAAGCACACCGGGCACCGCGCGGTGGTGGTGTTCGAGGGCCGCGACGCCGCCGGCAAGGGCGGCGTGATCAAGCGCATCACCGAGCGCGTCAGCCCCCGCGTGTTCCGCGTCGTCGCCCTGCCGGCGCCGAGCGAGCGCGAGCGGACGCAGCTCTACATCCAGCGCTACATCGGCCAGATGCCGGCCGCCGGCGAGGTCATCCTGTTCGACCGCAGCTGGTACAACCGCGCCGGCGTCGAGCGCGTCATGGGCTTTTGCACCGAGGAGCAGGCGCAGGCCTTCCTGCGGGTCTGCCCGGGCTTCGAGCGCGAGCTGGTGCGCTCGGGCATCCAGCTCATCAAGTACTTCTTCGACGTCAGCCAGGAGGAGCAGGAGCGGCGCTTCCGCGACCGCATCGAGGACCCGCGCAAGCAGTGGAAGCTGAGCCCGATGGACCTCGAATCCTATCGCCGCTGGTGGCAGTACAGCGCCGCCTACAAGGACATGATCGACGCCACCGACAGCGAGTTCGCGCCCTGGCACAAGGTCGTGGCGGACGACAAGCGGCGCGCCCGGCTGAACTGCATCTCGCACATGCTGAGCCTGATCCCCTACGAGCCGGTGCCCGAGCCGAGCCACGAGCTGGGCAAGCGCGCCAAGCCCAAGGGCGCGCCCGTCGAGCCCCTGTTCGCCCACACCGTGCCCGCGCGGTTCTAGCTACAGGGACCGATGCGGCGGCCGGACTGCACCTCCGTCATGGTCATGTTCTTGCCGCCCATGACCATCGCGATGCGGCCCTCGAACGCCTCGGGCAGGAGCCGGTAGACCGCGCTCGCCCGCGCCGCGCCGCGCCCCTCGCACGCGATCGCGAAGCGCAGCGCGTCGCCGTCGCGCTCGACCTCGCCGGCCGCGACAGTCCGCGAGCGGGTTGTTGGCGCTGAGCACCGGGAACGGCGCGCCGTTGGCGCCTTCATAGGGCAGGCAGACCGTCGCGATGCTGTCCGCTCCCCGGCGCAGCACGTTCGGCAGATCGAGGCGCACCTCGACCCGGTAGGCGCCCGCGCGCGGCATGTCCTGCTCCGCCTGCGCCGCGCCGCCGGCTGCGATCGCCACGAGCGCGAGCATGCTGCCCATCGGTCTCACGCCGGATAATCCGGCCGGTAGGCGCGGGCGCGCACCAGCGCGTCGACGTCGTCCGGCCGCGGCACGCGCGCGAGCCCCTGGTCGAAGATGCAGGTCGGCGATCCGCCCGGCGACGTGCAGCGAGGCCTCGAAGATCCGGCTCTGCGGCGGGTAGATCAGCCCCTGCGCCAGGTCCTCGTCGGTCACCTGCTCGGCCACGGCGCGCGCCGCGACGATCAACATCTCCGTCGGTCACGCAGCGTCGCCTCGGTGGCGAACACCGCCATGCCCACCGCCGGGAAGATGTAGACGTTGTTGCCCTGGCCCGGCACGAAGCGCCGCCCGCCGATCTCGACCGGCGGGAACGGGCTGCCGCTGGCGAACACCGCGCGGCCCTCGGACCAGCGATAAGCCTCCTCGGCCGTGCATTCCGAGCGCGAGGTCGGGTTCGAGTAGGGGAAGATGATCGGCCGCTGGTTGATCCGCGCCATCGCCTCGATCACCTCGCGGCTGAACAGCTTCGGCACGGTGCTGACGCCGATGATGCCGGTCGGCCGCATCGCCTCGACCGCCTCGACGAAGGTCGCGACCGGCGCGCGGTCCTGGGCGAACGGCTTCTGGAAGTCGGCGAGGTCGGTGCGCGAGCTCACCAGCAGGCCGTTGACGTCGAACAGCGCAGTTGCGGCGCCGCGCCGCCTCGAGGTCCATGCCGTCCTGCGCCATCGCGAGGCTGATCAGCTCGGCGATGCCGGTCGCCGCCGAGCCGGCGCCGAGGAACAGGAAGCGCTGCTCGGCGAGCTTCTGCCCGGTGATGCGCAGCGCGGCGAGGATGCCGGCCAGCGCGACGCCGGCGGTGCCCTGGATGTCGTCGTTGAAGGTGCAGATCCTGTCGCGGTAGCGCGCCAGGATCGGCACGGCGTTGAAGTTGGCGAAGTCCTCCCACTGGATGCAGCATTTCGGGAAGAGCTGCTGCACCGCCGCGACGAACTCGTCGACGAAGGCCAGGTACTCCGTCGCCGCGCACGCGCTGCTGGCGCAGGCCGAGATAGAGCGGGTCGTCGAGCAGGGCCTGGTTGTTGGTGCCGACGTCGAGCACGACGGGCAGGCAGTATTGCGGCGGCACGCCGGCGCAGGCGGTGTACAGCGCCAGCTTGCCGATCGGGATGCCCATGCCGCCGGCGCCGAGATCGCCCAGCCCGAGGATGCGCTCGCCGTCGGTGACGACGATGAAGCGCACGTCCTGCTCCGGCCAGTTGCGCGAGCAGCTCCGTGCAGCCGGCCGCGCGCGCTGATCGGCAGGTACATGCCGCGTGCGCCGGCGGAAGATGTGGCCGAACTTCTGGCACGCCTCGCCGACGGTCGGCGTGTAGACGAGCGGCATGTAGGTCGCCGGGTCCGACATCAGCACCGCGTAGTAGAGCGTCTCGTTGCGCGCCTGCAGGTCCGACAGCACGAGGTATTTCTGCAGGTCGTCGGCCAGCTCGGCGATCTCGGCGCGCCGGCGCGCGACCTGCAGCCCGATATTGCTGACCGCCGGCGGCAGCAGGCCTTCGAGCCCCAGCGCGCGGCGCTCGGCCTCGGTGAACGCCGTCCCCTTGTTGAGCCGCGGGTTGCGCAGCAGGTCGTAGCCGGTGGCATGCCCCGGCGCGGGCTTGGGCTCCGCTGCAGCCATGCTGATCGCTCCCGTGTGTTTCCCGCACGTGGACCGGAGCGTTCGACGCCCGGCCAAGCTCAGGGTGTCCCCTCCCGTTCCCGCCCTGTCAAGCGCCGCCCGGATCGGCAGACCTCGGCCTCCCGGGTCCCCCTCGACGTGCGGCCCTCGGCAACCGCCTGTGCTATGGTGCGGCAGGGGTTGGACCCGCAAGCTGCGGGCCGCCCGTCCGACGCTGGGGGAACGTCATGAATTCGATCGCCATGCGCATCTGCGCCATCGGCGCGTTCATCCTGCCGCTGCACGACCTGCCCGCCTCCGCCCAGACGCTGGAGCCCTATCAGGCGATGGCCAGCATCGGCAATTCGACGACCTGCCCGAGCGCGCAGTGCATCCTCAGCTTTCCGGCGGTGCCGCGCGGCAAGCGGCTGGTCGTCGAGAGCGTCTCGGCCCAGCTCGGCCCGGCCTCGAACCAGCTCGTCCTGGAAGGCAGCGGCGTCAGCTACTTCGTGCCGAAGGCCCATCCGGACCTCGGCTACCTGGCCGCGCCGGTCACCGTCTACTACAGCGCGGGCAGCACGCCGACCGCCCGCATCTTCGCGCCGAACACGACCCAGCACACCTCGTTGATCGTCACGCTGGTGGGTCACCTGGTTCCGCAGTAGCGCCGCGACGCTCGTTCTGCGGCACCGGCTCGCCATGGGCGACCAGCGACGCGGCGTTCTGCTGGATCGCCTCGCGCATGTTGCGGCTGGCCTCCTCGATCGTGCGGCCGTTGCCGAACCAGCCCGGCAAACTCGGGCTGTAGGCGCTGTAGCCCGCGTCCTCCCCACTACTTCCTCGTGAAGGCCGACTTAAGTGCGTCGGGCAATGTCACAACAAAATCGTCCTTGAACGCGCCATCGCTCGCCGGCGCGAATAGAACGTCTTAGCACGATTTCCATGTGACTTTCGTCAGCGTGTTTTCGCTCTCGGAGGGCCAAATACGCTTGCACCATCGTAACGCGCTCATCGGCATCGTTGCTGTCGATGCAACTGACTAATCGCGAGCTTGTACAGCGTCCGAGCGCCGGCCGCCACCACACCGAGGCTGGCAAGCGTGAGTGCGACCAACTCGAAGCCCGCGTCTTTCCAAAAGGTCGGATCAACCAATCTGGTCCCGGCCAATAAAGCCTTCTCCAACCAATGCTACCCCCACAACGTAGACGCCAAAAGCACCAAACAGCCATCTCATACTCTTCTGATGTTTAACCGACTTCTCATGCCAATATTTCACCGGTGCATCCAGGGATAAACCATCCGCAAGCAAGGCCTTGAATTCATTAAGATCTTTTCCGATAGCAGTTTGTCGTCGTCTCACTAGTCTACGGACAACCTTTCCAAACCGTACTCGATCCGCCTCATCGCGTTCGTGCATAGCACGATATTGTATAACCAGTTCATCGAGGCGAGCCCTCAGTTCATCTGCTGCGGCACTGTCCGCGCTCAGGCGCATACTGTATTCTTGTGCTATCTTTTCAAGAGAGTTCCGATGAGATGTGGCTGCACGCTCTGATATCCCCTCGCGGTATAACACAAGCGAGACGATACCTTGCCAGATCCGAAAGTTGTTAACGTCTAGGGTGTGTCTAGGCGGCACAGCTACATTTTTTAATATCATACTTAGGGCGACCGCAGCCTCTAGCGCTGCTCCAGTCTCAAACATGTTAGATACAAAGCACGCTTCGGGGTCGCTTGAATGAAGCAAACTATCATTTTTGTACTTGGCGAGAAATGATTTGAGTTTTTGTTTTATATCTTCTCGCGACAAATTATCTGCTTGAGTGACGATTGGTGATGCTTCATTAAACGCATTATTGAAATGATTTGTTAGAAATCGATAGTTAGCTGGAAAATCCTTACTTTGCAGCCAATTCCAAAATTGGACCTCGTGACCTACCCATTGCTGGAATGCATCAACATCGCGAATTCGAATACGTTTACGGTTTGCGCCGAGGTCGGCCTCGAACAAACATTCGCTCCCTGTTCCGTCGGCCATAGCAAATTCCCCGAACGTAGCTTGCCCATATTCTACACCCGCTTCAGAAACGGGCAACCCTAGATTGTAGAAACATCTACGGCTCCAAAGAGTGTCAGGGAGGGAAAGGTGTCAGGAACCTTTTTCCGAACCGTACCGCGCCCGTTTCACCCTACCGAGACACGTGGAACCTTCGCAACCGCCGCCGCCGCGCTCAGATGATGCGGGGCGTGCGCCGAGGCCTGTGTTCCCCACCCCGCATGGCTAGCAAACGGACATCGACCGGTCGGCAAACGGACAGATACGGGCACGAAAAGGACGCGCGTTCCGAACCTGCCGCGCGGCGGCGCGCCGTGCGTTGCCAACCTTTTCCTGTGGCCGACGGGCATCCGCAGACCGCAAGCTATCCACACATGCCAACTTGTGGTAGATTTAGATGGCGTTTGATTTGGGCCGGCGATGGCCCGGCGGAAGGCGGCGACATTGCCTGCGGAGCCGGTCGATCGTGATTTACATGGCAGAGAAGGATATTGTGACGATGGCCAGAATGAGCATGTTGGCGCTGGCGGCGCTGGTCGCGACGATGCTGACCGGTTGTGTCGACACGAACCAGGCGAGCGGGCGGGTCCGCGGGCCGCCGAGCCGGCTGGCGCGACGGCCGGCGGCTGGGTGGCCGGAAGCAATTCCGTCTATGGCAAGGCGGAATCTGCGCCAAGGTCGACGAGCAGATCCGGGTCGACGGCACCGGGACCTTCGCGGACCTGCTGGTCGCGAGCGAGGCCTGGGAGGCGGGGACCTGCCGCCTCCCGTCATCCCAGCCTCGTACGGCGAGCTGCACACGGCGTGTCGGCAGCTTGTTCAGGAGACCAGCGTCGGCGGCCCGATGCTCGACGGCACCGAGCAGATGCCGGAGCTGAGCGACACGGTCCACATGCGCGCCTGGGCGCTGGCCATGCAAGGCAAGATGCGCGGTTTCACCTGCCGGGTCGGAGCTGGGCCTACACCTTCTGAGGAGCCGGGCGACCCACCGTGGTCGCCCCGTCCCTGCGAGCCCGCCGCGGCACGCCCCGCCCAGCGGCAGGCGCCGCCTTCCGGCATCGGACGGCAATCGGACAGCAACCGGACAGCAACCGGACAGCGAAACGACGTGGATCGGACAGCGAAACGACTGGCATCGGACACCGAAAACGACCCCGCCGGCCATCTCCCACGCCGAACGAGGGCTCCGCAGATCATGGCCATCACCCTTGCCCGATCCCGATGCCTCCCGACAAGTCACCCCGGTCCTAAGCAGCCGGTTTCTGGCGCGGGCACGGATTCCCACGGTCGCATGGACCAGCCGCAGCAACCCTATCGGCCCAGGGTTAACGATTCCTTGACGCTGTAGCCCCCGACGACAGCCTTCGTATTTGATTTTATTCCTGTTGTCGCGTACACTGGCGTTGCCGGGTGGTCGCGCTCGGACATCCCCCCATCTTCGAGGACATTTCCATGGACATCTGTCTGTCGCCCGCGCGCGCCGCGGCGAGCCGACGAACGGCGCGAAGTCCCGCGGACCGAAGACCCCGAGGGCAAGGCGCGCTCGGCCCGCAACGCGCTCAGGCACGGCATGCGGGCCCAGCAATGCATCGTGCTGCCGGGCGAGCGCGCTTCCGCCTTCGAAGCGTTCGAGGCGGCGCTGCTGGAGGAATTGGCGCCGCAAGGCGCGCTGCAGGCCGTGCTCGCGCAGCGGGTCGTCGCCGCGAGCTGGCGGCTCGCGCGCGCCGAGCGGCTCGAGGCCGAGCTGTTCGCCCGGAACATGCTCGACGGCGGCGGCCTCGGCCGCGCCCTGATCCGCGACTGCAACGGCGCGCGCGCGTTCGACACCCTGCTGCGCTATCGCGGCGGCACGCTCGCCGAGCTGTGGCGCGCGCTGCGCACCCTGAAGGCGCTGCAGGCCGAGCAGGCGGCCGCGCCGCGGCGCGCGAAGGTGCGCGGCAGCCCGCCGCGCCACCCGAGCCACCGCTGCCCGCCGAGCCCCGTGAAATACCGAGCGAACCCGAGAGCCGCGGAAACCTTGACGGCCCGGTCGCGCGCCGGCCCCCGGCCGCGAGCGTGCCTGCGGCGCTGCCATGCAGCCGGGCGGCTACGCGCACGAGGCTGCCAGACGAACCCGAGCGCCACGCAAACCCCGGCAATTCCGCCCGACCGGACGATCGAGCCGTGCCCGAGCGCGGCCAGGCGCGCCAGGCCGGACCTGCACCGCGCCTGCCCATCGAGCGCGCGCGGGGACCAGCCGCCGCAGCACTTCTGGCCGGGACGGCGCTCCCCTTCACCCGCCGCACCTCGCCCTAGCCCGGGGGCTTTCCACCCGTGACGCCCGATCGAGCCGCCGCCTACCCCTCCACCGTCACCAGATCCAGGTCCACCAGGTCCGGGATCCGGCTTTCGGGCCGGGTAGTTGACCTCCTGGCGGGTGACCAGGGGCTGACCGGGTGGAAGACGAACATCGCCGCCGACCTTGTCCGAGGTCAGGACGTTCGCCTTCTGCACGACCTCGCTTGCGCTTCGCCGGATCGGGCGTCACGCTCTGCTCGGCGACCAGGCGGTCGACCTCGGCCTCGGAGAAGTAGCCGAACGGGTACTTGTCCTTGTCGCGCGCGTTGCCGTTGAACTTCGATTGGCTGGTCATGAAGTCGACCAGGCCGTCGTCGGGATCGAAGTCGCCGCCGCTGTTCTGCACCAGGAGGTCGAAGTCCATGGTGTCGCGGCGCTGGCCGAGAACCGTGTTGTCGACCGCGTCGACCTGGATCTCGACGCCGATCTCGCGCTTCATGATGTCGGCCAGCACCTGGCCGCGGCGGCGCTCGTCGATCGGCAGGGTGAGCACCAGGGGCCGCATGCCCTCGCCATTCGGGTAGCCGGCGGCGGCGATCAGCTCGCGCGCCGAGTCCGGCTGGTAGCGCTGCTGGCTCGTCTCGGCGATGGCTCGGATCGTACATCGCGGCCGACGCCGGGTTGATCGAGCCGAACGACGGCACGCCGAAGCCGAGGTTGCCGATCTCGATGAAGCGGTCGCGATCGAGCGCGCGGGGCAGCGCCATGCGCACCTGGAAGCCCGGCTCCTTGAGCAGCTCCTCGAGCGGCTTGTTGAAGTCCGGCGACCTGCATCGGCTCGCGCCAGGGGTTCAGGTAGATGGCGTAGAAGCCCGGCCGCGGAGCGATGTCGACCACCAGCTCCGGGTTCGAGCGCGAAGCGCTCGAGCAGCTCGGCGGGCACCGGATCGCCGCCGATCGAGCTGGACGTCGCCCGCCTCGATCGCCGCCGCGAGCGGCTCGGCCTCGACGATCGGCGATGATCGTCGACCTTGCTCGAGCTTGGGCCGCTCGGGGTCGTAGTAGTTCTCGAACGCCTCGAGGACGCACGGGCTGGCCGAGGGTGTGCTCGGCGACCCGGAACGGGCCGGTGCCGACCGGCGTCAGGCCGTATTGCGCCTCGCCGAGCTCGTCGATCGCGCGGCCGCTGACGATGGTCAGCGCGCGGCCGCTCGCCCGCTCCGTGGTCTTGACCAGGAACGAGGCCTGCGGCCGGGCGAGCTTGAAGCGCACGGTGTACGGGTCGACCTTCGCGACGTCCACCACGTTGACCAGGACCTGGCTGTGGATCGACTGCGCCGGATCCTTGGAGCGGTTGTAGGTGTAGACCGACGTCGTCGGCGGTGAACGGGTCGCCGTTGTGGAAGGTCACCCCCTCGCGCAGGTGGAAGGTGTACTCGGTGCCGTCGTCGGAGACTTCCCAGTCCTCGGCGAGATCGGGCTGCGCCACGAACTGGCCGTCGATGTGGGTCAGCGCGCCGAAGCACGTTGGAGCTGATCTGGAACTGTGCGACCTGGTCGATGCGCGCCGGATCGAGGGTGGTGATCTGGCTGACGCCGGACCAGCCGGCGCGCAGCTGCCGCCGCGCTCCTGCGCCGCGGCGCGGCGCGGGCCGACGCCGGGCACCAGATGCATCGCCGTGAGCGTGCCGGCGGCGGCCATCAGGCGCAGCACCGCGCGCCGCTCGAGCCGCGGCCCCGACAGCTGCTCGCGCGACAGGCCGAACAGGGGATCGCGCGGATCGAAGTCGTAGGCGTCCTTCAGCTCGTTCCCGATCCGCGCCTTCTGCGTGCGGTGAGACTGGCGAAGCGATCGCGAAGCATGGCCCTCTCCCTCGTTCTACAGCCGCCGTCGCCGCCACCCTACTACGGGAGCGGCGGCGATCAAGCACGCAGACGGGACGTGCCATCGGCGTGCCGCTCGGCGAGCGCCGGCAGCTCGTGCTTGCGGAAGCAGGCGGCGCGGTGGCCCCCGCCCTCGCCGATCGGCTCGAGCGGCGGGAAGCTCGCGGCGCAGCGCGCAATCGCGAAGCGGCAGCGCGGCCGGTAGGAGCAGGCGCCGTCGAGCCGCGCGAGATCGGGCGGCTGGCCCTCGATCGGCACGAGGCGCGCCTCGCGCGGCAGATCGAGGCGCGGCACCGAGGCCATCAGGCCGATCGTGTAGGGATGGCCCGGCCGGGTGAAGATTTCCGCGGTCGTGCCGGTCTCGACGATGCGGCCGGCATACATCACGTTGACGCGATCGGCGTAGCGCGCGACCACGCCGAGATTGTGGGTGATCAGCACCAGGGCGACGCCGAGCCGGCGGCTCAGGTCCTTCATCAGCTCGAGGATCTGCGCCTGGATCGTGACGTCGAGCGCCGTGGTGGGCTCGTCGGCGACGATCACCTTGGGCTCGCAGGCGAGCGCCACGGCGATCATCACGCGCTGGCGCATGCCGCCCGAGAGGTGGTGCGGATACTGCCGCAGGCGGCGCTCGGGATCGCCGATGCCGACCAGGCGCAAAAGCTCCACCGCACGCGCCTCGGCAGCCGCGCGCGAAAGGCCGAGATGGCGGCGCATGCCCTCGCCAAGCTGCACGCCGATGCTGAGCACCGGGTTCAGCGAGGTCATCGGCTCCTGAAAGATCATCGCGATCTCGCGGCCGCGCACCCGCTCGATCTCCGCCTCGGCAAGGCCCAGCAGGTCGCGGCCGGCGAAGCGGATGCGGCCGCCGGCGATGCGGCCGGGCTCGGGCACGAGGCGCAGCACGGCGAGCGCGCTCATCGACTTGCCGCAGCCGGATTCGCCGACCACCGCCACGGTCTCGCCGGCGTCGACGGCGTAGGAGATGCCGTCGACCGCCTTGACGAGGCCCTGCGCGCTCGGGAACTCGACCTTCAGATCCTCGATCTCGAGCAGTCCGCTCACCACCACTCCCCTGCGGCACGAAGCCACGCTAGGTGTGGTGCCCGCATGGTCAATCGGCGGACGGGGCGGTCCAGGCTCGTGCCGAAATACGCGGCGACGGCTTCGATCTGGGCGTCGCTCATGCGGCGCGCGACGGTCTCCATGATGTGGGCGTAGGGCGTGCCGCCGCGGATGCCGTCCTTGAACAGGCGCAGCTGCTGCGCGATGTAGTCGGCCGTCTGGCCGCGCAGCGCCGGATAGGCGGGGTAGCGGCCGCCCTCCGGCTCGTGGCAGGAGACGCAGGCCGGGATGCCGTCCGCCGGCACGCCGCGCCGCGCGATCTCGCGCGCCGGGCCCCTCGTCGCCCTCCTCCGCCGCCGGCGGCGCAGCCTGCGCGTAGTGGCGGGCGAGCGCCTGCATCTGCGCCTCGTCGAGCGGTGCGGCGGCCGGCTGCATGATGCCGCTGCGGCGCTGTCCAGCCGCGTAGGCCTGCAGCGAGGCCAGGAGATAGGCCTCGCTCTGGCCGGCAAGGATCGGGAAGGCGCCGACGCCGCGGCCGGAGCCGTCGCGGCCGTGGCAACGGGCGCATTCGGCCAGCACCGGCTCGAACGGGTCGGCCAGGCCTCGAGCCCGGCATCGTAGTCGCGCTCCTCGGCGTTCTCGCCCAGGGCGAGCGCGCGATACTGCTCCGGCTGCATGTCCGGCAATTGCTGCAGGAACGCCGCCATCGCCCAGACCTCGTCGGTGCGATCGAGCGCCGGCCAGGCCGGCATGCCCGGTGAACTTGACGCCGTGGCGGACGATCCAGAACAGCTCGTTCGGCCGCCATTCGGGCACCTTGTCGGGCAGATAGGGCGGCGGCGGGGTCATCGCCTGGGCGACCGGCGATGGCGGCAGGCCCGGCGCGCCGTGGCAGGGCGCGCAGCCGCTGGCGTAGTGGCCGGCGCCGCGATGGATCAGCGCCGGATCGTCGAGCGGCGGCGCCTCGATCCCGTCGGCATGGTGCTCGACCGACTTGCGCATCGCGTAGTGCAGGAACCAGTCGGTGATCGCCCAGTGCCCGGTGCTGGCGCCGACGTTGAGCAGGCCGGACCACGCGAACAGCAGGCCGCCGAGCAGCCCCACGCACGGCAAGCGCAAGGAGACGCCGCCAGGTCAGGCGCATCACCGGCTCCGCTCGTGCGTCGCGGCGATGCGCGGGCCGGGCTCGCGCAGCAGGCGGGCCAGCAGCACGAGCCCGCCGAGCAGGTAGCTGGCCCCGCCGACCAGCAGCATGATGGCGCCGCCGAGATGCTGGTCGTCGAGCGGCGACAGGCCGCCCGCGCCGCCGTGATGGGCGTGCTCGTAGAGCGGGCGCGGGCTCAGCGCCAGCAGCGCGCCGAGCAGGGTCATGTGCATCGAGGTGAGGAACAGCGCGAGGATGCCCGCCCCCCAGGCGGCGCGCGGCGGCCCGCGGCCGCTGCCGAAGGCGGCGAGCCAGACCAGCAGGCCGACGGCGAGGAACGAGGCCTGCTCGAGCGCCATGACGGCCGCCGAATGGCGGGCGGCGGCGTGCAGGACCGGCGCGTGCCAGCCCCACACCACGACGAACTCGAGCCCCATCGCCAGCAGCGGCGCGAACAGCAGCGGCGCCGCCGGCGTCGGATCGAGGCGCGAGCCCGCGAGCCCCACCGCGAGCAGCGGCGCGGCGACCGCGACCACCGCGACGTGCATCGTCATGTGGTGCGCAAAGCCTCCCAGGCCGAGCATCGGCCAGATCAGCCAGGCGAGCGCCAGGACGAGACAGCCGGAGACCAGCCGCCATTCTCCGTCTCATCGGCAGGTCGCCACGAACACGGCCGGCAGCGCCACGAACAGCGTCGCGACGAAGCTGAGCCCGCTCAGCATCAGGGTCGCATAGGCGAGGAAGCGTCGCCGGTCGTGGATCGTGTCGGCATCGTGCGGCGGCGGCCTTGCCCTCCATGAAATGGCCGAGCCGGTAGGCCTGGATGCCGCAGACGGCGATGCCGCCAAGCGCCAGGACGGTGAGGCCCGCGATCCACCAGCGCACGGTGGCGAGGTCGGCGGAGGGCGCGCCGGCCTTGGCGCAGAAGACCGCCGCCAGGATGTAGCAGGCGAGGAAGTGGACCGCCCAGATGGTCGGCGCGATGATCATCGCCCACAGGCTCTCGCCCGGCACGCCGGCATCGGAGAAGCTGCGCGGCTCGGCCATCACGCCACCATCGGGAACAGGGCGACCACCGCCACCGAGATCGACGCGGTCGCGGCGACGAAGTGCCAGAACAGCGTGACGTTGCAGATGTCGATGTCGTGCGCCGGCGTCAGGCGGCCGGCGAGGCTGCCGGCGAGGCAGTAGAGCTGCATGACGATGCCGGCGCCGACATGCAGCACGGTCCAGATGAGGATGCACCCACACGATCGCCGGATAGACATGGGCGGTCGGGTCGAGGCCGTTGCTCCAGGGGCCGGCGAGGATCGCAGCGCCGCCGCGCCGGCGAGCGCCAGCGCAGCCGACGAGCGCGCCGCGCATCGCCGGTACGCCGCCGCGCCGGTTCAGGCCGCGCGCCAGCAGGGTCAGCGACCAGGACGCAAGCAGCAGCAGAAGGCCGAGCAGCGGCCAGACCAGGCCGGGCCCGGGCGAATCGGCGGGCGGGAAGTCGGCGTGGACCGTCCAGTAGAAGAAGTAGGCGAACACCAGGCTCAGGAACGCGGTCGCGTCGCCGAGCATGGTGATGAACATCGCCCACCAGCCGACCGAGCGCGGGCCCGGAGGCGTAGAGCGGCAGGCGCAGGCCGAGGCCGACGTCCTTCTCCGGCTTCTCGGGGATCATCGCGGTGCCGGTCCACAGCCAGGCCAGGATCGCGGCAGATCGCCAGCGCGCCGCTGACGAGGCCGCCGGCGTACATGTGGAAGGTCGGGAAGATGAACGCGCCGCCCGTGAAGACCGCGGCGATCATCGGCAGGAAGCTCGGCCCCGGCACGCGCAGGCACTGCATCGGGCTCGGCGTCGATGCTCGCTGGTGACCAGCGTCTCGCGCTTGCCCTCCTCGGCGTCGGGCAGGTAGAAGCGGCCCTGGTCGACCTTGCGCGACGAAGCCCTGCTGCTCCCACAGCGGGTAGCGGCTCTCGATGACCGGCACCGAGCGCACGCCCCAGGGCTTGCCGGGAATCTCGGCGAGCCATTCCAGCGTGCCGGCGTTCCAGGGGTTGCGCGGCGCGTAGGGCTCGCGGCCCTTCGGCCGCAGCACGTCCCAGACGACGACCAGGAAGCCGGCCGCGAAGACGAAGGCGCCGACCGTCGAGATCAGGTTCAGCCAGTCCCAGCCCGAGCCCGCTCGGGATAGGTGAAGACGCGCCGCGGCATGCCGAGCAGGCCGGTCAGGTGCATCGGCACGAAGGTGACGTTGAAGCCGGCGAAGCATCAGCCAGAAGGCGGTGCGGCCGAGCCGGTCGGACAGCCTGCGGCCGGTGATCGCCGGGTAGAAGTAGTAGATGCCCGCGACCACCGGGAACAGCATGCCGCCGATCAGCGTGTAGTGCAGGTGGGCGACGATGAAGTAGGTGTCGTGCGCCTGCCAGTCGAACGGCGCCAGCGCCACCATGACGCCGGTCAGCCCGCCGACGACGAAGATCGCGAGCGCGCCGGCGACGAACAGCATCGGCACCGACGTGGATCACGCGGCCGACCAGCAGCGTGGCGATGAAGGCGAAGATCTGCACGCCCGGTCGGGATCGCCACCGCCTCGGAGGCGGCCGAGAAGAAGCCGAGCGAGATCGCCGGCAGCCCGGTCGCGAACATGTGGTGGACCCACAGGCCGAAGCTCAGGAAGCCCGGTGCCGACGGCCGCCAGCACGATCCAGGAATAGCCGAAGATCGGCCGCTGCGCGAAGGTCGGCACGATCATCGCGACGAGCGCGATCGCCGGCAGGAAGACGATGTAGACCTCGGGATGGCCGAAGATCCAGAACAGGTGCTGCCAGAGCAGCGGATCGCCGCCGCGCGCCGGGTCGAAGAACGGCCAGTCGAAGAGCGCGCTCCAGCTCGAACAGGATGTCGCCCGCGATCAGCGGCGGGAAGGCGAACAGGATCATCCCGCCGACGACCAGGATGTACCAGGCGTAGAGCGGCATCAGGTTGATCCGCATGCCCGGCGGGCGGCATTTCAGCACGCCGACGATCAGCTCGACGGCGGCCGCGATCGAGGCGACCTCGATGAACGACAGGCCGAGCAGCCAGATGTCGGCGCCGATCCCCGACTGCTCCGTGTCGGTGGTGAGCGGCGGATACATGAACCAGCCGCCGGTCGGCGCCGCGCCGAACAGGATCGAGCCCGACGACGAAGACGCCGCCGATCAGGAAGCACCAGTAGCCGAAGGCCGACAGCCGCGGGAACGGCAGGTCGCGCGCGCCCAGCATCTGCGGGCAGGATCACGATCGAGACCGCCTCGAACAGCGGCACCGCGAACAGGAACATCATCACGGTGCCGTGCAGGGTGAAGAGCTGGTTGTAGAAGTCGGCCGAGAGGAGGTCGTTGTCCGGGCACCGCGAGCTGGGCGCGCATCAGCAGCGCCAGCACGCCCGCGAACAGCATGAAGACGAAGGCGGTCGGCGGTGTACCAGATGCCGACCTCGGAGTTGTTGACGGCCGACCAGTAGCGCCAGCCCTTGGGCGTCGCCCAGGCCTCGAGCAGCCGCTCGGCCTGCGCCTCCTGCCGGGCGCGGTCGTCGTCCGCGGGCGTGCCGGCGGTCATTCGAGGCCCTCGAGATAGGCGGCGATCGCCGCGAGCTCGGCCTTGCGGCAGGGCGCCGAACGACGGGCATGCGCGAGCCGGGCTTGATGGTCTCGGCCTGCGTGATCCAGCGCATCAGTCGCGGCGCGATCGTTCGGCAGGATGCCGGCTGCGAGCGTGGCGCGGCCGGCGAGATGGGTGAGGTCCGGGCCGATTGCGCCGTCGGCCGGCGTGCCGCGCACCGCGTGGCAGGCGCCGCAGCCGACCTGCGCGAACAGCTCGCTCGCCGCGCGCGGCTTCGGGCGTCGCCGGCGGGGCCGCGCCTTCGGCCTGCTGCGCAAGCCATCGCTCGAAGGCGTCGGGCTCCATGACCTCGACCGAGAACGCCATCAGCGCGTGGACTGGCGCCGCAGAACTCGGCGCAGACGCCGCGGAAGATGCCGGTGCGGGTCGGCTCGACGACCAGCCGCGTCGACGCGGCCCGGGATCATGTCCATCTTGCCGGCGATCGCGGGAATCCAGAACGAGTGGATCACGTCCGGGCTGGTCGAGCTCGATCTCGATCCGCTGGCCGCGCGGCAGGCGGACCTCGTTGGCGCTCGCGACCGGCGCGCTCGCGCGCCGGCCATGTGATAGTCGACGCGCCACCACCACTGCTCGCCCGAGACCGCGATCTCGAGGCGGCCATCGCCCGGCGCACGCAGGTCGGGCATCAGCGCGAGGCCCCAGACAAGCAGCGCCGTCAGCACCACCGTCGGCACGACGAGGCCGCCCCACAGCAGCACGGCGCTCGCGGTCCGCTCGGGATGCCGGTGCGGCCTGATGCGCGTGGCGTAGATGACCCCGCCGATCACCAGCACCCAGATCAGCGCCGCGCCGGCCAGCATCACCCAGAACAGCACGGCGATCCGCTCGGCGCCCGTGCCGGCCGGATCGAGCGCCGACTGCGGCCCGGCGCATCCCGCAAGCCAGACCAGCCCGGACAGCGCGAAGGCGACGCGACACAGCCGGCCACGCAAGGGCGATGGCTCCCGCCTCGGCATCTCGGCTACAGCGCCTCTTTTAACATCGAATTGGTGAACAACAATATCGGCGCCGAGGTTCCCAAGACATCCGCGAGATCCGCCGGCGCGTCCTTTTGGCCGCTTGACCCTCGGCAGAGGCGCCTCTACCGAGCAAACGCTCGCAGCGATCGGGAGGAAGAAGCATGGCATCTCGGCAGCCGGTTCTGGTGACCGGCGGCGCGGGCTACATCGGCAGTCACGTCGTGCGCCAGCTGAGCGCGCAGGGCTATCCCGTGGTGGCCTACGACAACCTCTCGACCG
Organism: uncultured Acidobacteriota bacterium; assembly: GCA_963787175.1. Taxonomy (GTDB): domain Bacteria; phylum Acidobacteriota; class Vicinamibacteria; order Vicinamibacterales; family 2-12-FULL-66-21; genus CAVSUB01. Next base: position 1,119,887 of record CAWBCA010000017.1, on the reverse strand, counting down.
GCTACCCGTGGGCCGTGCTCGACGCCGACCTGGTGGTCGGCGACCTGGCCGACCGCGAGCGACTCGAGACCGTCCTGGCCGGCACGCGATTTGGTGCCGTTCTGCATTTCGCCGCGAACATCTGGGTCGGCGAATTGGTGCGCGAGCCGGCCCGGTACTATCGCAACAACGTCGTCAACGCGCTGAACCTGTTCGACGCCGCGGCACGTCACGGGGTGTCGCACCTGGTGCTGTCGTCGACCGCGGCGGTCTATGGCGAGCCGGGCGTCGCCCTGATCGACGAGTCGCTGCCGCTCGCACCGATCAATCCGTACGGCGCGTCGAAGATGATGGCCGAGCGCATCCTCGCCGACGTGGCGGGCGCCGCCGGCATGCGCTACGTGGTCCTTCGCTACTTCAACGTCGCCGGCGCCGACGTCGAGGCGCGAATCGGCGAGGCCACGCCCAACAACAGCCATCTGGTCAAGGTCGCCTGCGAGGCGGCGCTCGGGCTCCGGCCCGGCATGTCGATCAACGGCGTCGACTATCCGACGCCGGATGGCACCTGCGTGCGCGACTACATCCATGTCGAGGACCTCGCGACCGCCCATATCGAGGCGCTGCGCTATCTCGAGCAGGGCGGCAGATCCGAGGCCTTCAACTGCGGCTACGGCCACGGCTTCAGCGTGCGCGAGGTGATCGACGCCGTTGTGCGGGTGTCGCGGTGTCGACTCCGGGTCGAGGAGGGTCCGAGGCGGCCCGGCGATCCGGCGGAACTGTTGCGAGCAACGCCAAGATCCGCGAGGCGTTCGGCTGGCAGCCCCGGCACGACGATCTCGACGAGATCGTGCGCAGCGCCTGGCAGTGGGAGCAGTGGCTGCACGCGCAGGGCGGGCCGCAGGCGCTCGCGGCCGGCGCGAAGCCTGCTCAGGCCTGAGGCGCAGCGGCCCGGAGCAGCGCGGCGGTCGCCGCCTCGGGGTCGGCCGCAGCCATCACCGCACCCATCACGGCGACCGCCGCCGGCGCCCGCGGTGAGGCACTTCGCCGAGATTGGCCGCGCTGATGCCGCCCAGCGCGACGATCGGCACCGGGCGCGCGCGATCGCGGCGGCGAGCCCGCGTATGCCGAATGCCGGTCCATAGCCGGGCTTGCTGATCGAGGCGAAGATCGGGCTGAAGGTGACGTAGTCGGCAGCGGGGTGCGCGGCTCCGGCCTCATCGGCGCTGTGCACCGAGAGGCCGATCAGCGCGCCCTTGCCGAGCCGCGCGCGCGCCTCCTCGGGCGAGCCGCCGCCCGGCAGATGCACGCCGACGCCGCAGCGCCTCGCGGCCTCGACATCGCCATGCACGATGACGGTGGCGGCGAACGGTCGCGCCAGCGCCACGATCCGCTCAAGCAGCGCGACCAGCCGCTCGTCCGGCGCCAGATCCTTCTCGCGCAGGCTGAGCCAGCGGCAGCCGCCGCGCAGCGCCGCCGCCACGACCTCCTCGAGCGGTCGCGCCGCAGCCTTTCGATCGGTGATGACCAGCAGCGGCGCCGGCAGGCTCAACCGATGAGGCCGAGCTGCGGGCTGGACGCCTCGGCGTAGCGGCGCTTGGGGATGCGGCCGGCCTGGCGGGCGCCGATGCCGGCATCGACCGCGGCGCGCATCGCCCGGGCCATGCGGACCGGATCGTGCGCCTTGGCGATCGCGGTGTTGAGCAGGACGCCGTCGCAGCCGAGCTCGAGCGCCAGCACGGCGTCCGAAGCCGTGCCGATGCCGGCATCGAGGATCACCGGCACGGGGCTGCGCGCGCAGATCAGCTCGATGTTGTAGGGGTTGCAGATGCCCATGCCGGAGCCGATCGGCGAGCCGAGCGGCATTACCGCGGCGCAGCCGACATCGGCGAGCTTGCGGCAGGTCACGGGATCGTCGTTGCAGTAGGGCAGCACCGTGAAGCCGTCCTTGACCAGCTCCTCGGCGGCCTGGACGAGCTGCTCGACGTCCGGATAGAGGGTCTCGCGATCGCCGATCAGCTCGAGCTTGACCCAGTCGGTCCCGAGCGCCTCGCGCGCCAGCTGCGCGGTCAGCACCGCGTCCTTCACCGTGACGCAGCCAGACGTGTTGGGCAGCACGCGGAAGCGGTCGCCCAGCAGATCGATCAGGCTCTCGGCATAGCCCTCCATGCTGGCGCGGCGGATCGACATGGTGACGATCTCGGCGCCGCTCGCCTCGATCGCGGCGAGCATGGCCTGCTGGTTCGGATAGCCCGCGGTGCCGATGAACAGGCGCGAGGCGATCCGCTCGCCGGCGATGACCAGCGCGTCGGTGGTCCGGGGCTCCGGCGTTGTCCATGATGCTCATCCCCCCACGATCGGCCGCACGATCTCGACCCGATCGCCGGGCTCGAGCCGGGTCTCGGGCCAGCGCGCGCGCGGCACGACGGCGTCGTTCAGCGCGACGGCGATGCCGCGCCCGTTGGCCGGCAGGCTGCGGCCGGCCAGCAGCTCGGCGAGCGTCGCGGCCGCGACCGCGGTCGTCTCGCCGTTGACCTTGATCTCGATCGTCCTGCTCATGCGAGCTCCGTCTTCTGATGGCGCGGCCGGCTCGGCCGCGGGCGCGAAGCGGCCGATGCCGAAGGCGCGGATCGCCGGGTCGACCTCGCCGGTCAGCATGTGCCGGGCGATGGTGTCGATCGTGATCGGCGCCAGCAGGATGCCGTTGCGATGATGGCCGGTCGCGACCGCGAGGCCCTCGACCGGGGTCGGTCCGAGGATCGGCGCGTCGTCGCGCGAGCCGGGCCGGAAGCCGACCCACATCTCGTCGATCGGCAGCTCCTCGATGGTCGGCACCGCCCGCCAGGCCGCCTCCAGCAGCGACAGCACGCCGCCGGCCGTGAGGTCGGGGTCGAAGCCGCGCTCCTCGACGGTCGCGCCGATCAGCAGCCGGCCGTCGCGGCGCGGCACGAGATAGATCTTGGGCGCCCAGAGCACGTGGCGCAGCAGCGGCTGCGCGGGGTCCATGCGCAGGGCCAGCATCTGGCCCTTGATCGGCCGCACCGGCGGGCAGGCCTGGCGGCGGCACGCCGTCGATCGTGCGCGACCAGGCGCCGGCCGCGAGCAGCACGGCATCGGCCGGATGGGTCCGATCGCCGACCTCGACGCCGCGCACCCTGCCGCCGGCGCTGTCGATCGCCGCGCACGGCGCTGTGCTCGTGCAGCCTGCCGCCGGCGGCGACGAAGGCGTGCTTCAGGGCCAGCACCAGGCGGCGATTGTCGACCTGATGATCGTTCGGGCTGTAGATCGCCGCGACCGTGCCCGGATGCAGATGCGGCTCGCGGGCGCGCGCCTCGCGGCCGGACAGCCAGGCGAGCTCGATGCCGAGGCGGCGCTGGAACTCGAAGGAGAAGCGCAGGTGCTCGACGTCGTCGCGGGTCAGGCCGACCACGAGCGTGCCTTCCTGGCGCAGGCCGACATCGATGCCGGTCGCGCGCTCGAGCTCGGCGGCGAAAGTCCGGCCACGCGCGCTGCGCCTGCCGGTTCAGCGCGAGCAGGGCCTCCTCGCTGGGCTCGGTCTCGACGCCGGCCGCAAGCATGCCGGCCGCGGCCCAGCTGGCGCCGCGCCCCGCCTCGCCGCGATCGAACAGGTCGACCGTGCAGCCCGCGGCCGCGAGCCGCCAGCCGACGCCCAGGCCGACGACGCCGCCGCCGACGATCGCGATGCGCTTGCCGGATGCGATGGAGCAGAAGTTTGGGGGCCTGTCGATCGGAGCCTCCGTACGCTGGCATTACCCAGCTCACGTTCGATGGGTGTGTTCTCAGCCGGCACCGCGCGGATGGGCCAGCACCCCAGCTCAAACCGGTAATCTGCGCTCTCGCGGCGAAAATGCAAGGGGCTCCTCCCCTTGGTCACTCCGCAGGCACCCTTCGATTGACCCCGATGCGCCGTTTCGTGATAGCGTCAGGCATCCAAGCTGCACCAACGGATCGCCCGTGGCCCAGGAGTTTCGACCGGAGAGCGCCGAGGCGCTGAGGGACGTCGTCGCCGGCGCGCTCGCCCAGGGCACGCCCTTGCAGGTGATCGGCGCCGGCTCGAAGGAGGCGCTCGGGCGGCCGCTCGACCTGCCCCGGCTAAGGGTCGACGGCCTCACCGGGATCACCTCGTACGAGCCCGAGGAGCTGGTGCTGACCGCGGCGGCCGGCACGCCGATGCGCGAGATCGAGGCGAGGCTCGCCGACAACCGCCAGGAATTCGCCTTCGAGCCCGCCGATTATGGCGCCCTGCTCGGCGGCGAGCCGGGCCGCGCCACGCTCGGCGGGATGCTGGCCTGCAACCTCGCCGGCCCCAGGCGGATCAAGGCCGGCGCCGCACGCGACCATTTCCTCGGGTTCCAGGCGGTGACCGGCCGCGGCGAGCTGATCAAGGCCGGCGGCCGGGTGGTCAAGAACGTCACCGGCTACGACCTCTGCAAGCTGCTGGCCGGCAGCTTCGGCACGCTCGCGGTGATGACCGAAGTCTCGGTCAAGGTCCTGCCGGCGGCCGAGGAGACGCTGACCCTGCTGCTCGCCGGCCTGGCGCCGGCCGACGGGCTTGCGGCCCTGCGTGCGGGCATGGCGAGCGCCTACGACGTTTCCGGCGCGGCCTACCTGCCCGCGGCGGCGGCGGCGCGCTCGGCCGTGCTCCCCGCGCCCGCGAACAGCCCCGCGAACAGCATCGCGGCGCTGCGCCTGGAGGGGCCGGGTCCGTCGCTTCGCCATCGCGCCGATGCGCTGACCGGGCTGCTCGCGCGGCCCGCGGCCGGGTTCGCCGAGCTGGATACGCCGGGGTCGCGGGCCTTCTGGCGCGAGGTGCGCGACGTCGCGCTGCTGCCCTCCGGGCCGCTGCTCTGGCGGATCTCCGCGCCGCCGGCGTCCGGCGCCGCGCTGCTCGAGGCGCTGGCGCCGCTTGCAGCCGCAATGGCTCGCGGACTGGGCGGGCGGGCTGATCTGGGTCGCACCCGGCGATCCCGAGGCCTGCCGATGGCGGAGCCGCCGCGATTCGCGGCGCGCTCGCGGCGCATGGCGGTCACGCGACGTTGATCCGCGCCCCCGCAGGGCTTCGTGCTAGTGTCGACGTGTTCCAGCCGCAGGCCGAGCCGCTCGCGCGCTTGAGCGCGAGGGTGAAGGAGAGCTTCGATCCCCAGCACATCCTCAATCCGGGTCGAATGTACCGCGACGTCTGAGCCAGCCGGCCGCCCGTGCGCAACGGGCGGCGCCACATCGCCGCCGCCGGCAAAATGCCGATGAGGCCTGCGATCCTCCTGGCCGCGATGGCCGCCCTCGTCCTCGCGACTGCCAGCAGCGGCCGACGCCGCAGTTTCAGGTCGAGGAGAGCCGGACGTACGATCTGCCGCGCGAGACGGTGTGGAACGACGCCCTCGCCTTCCTCAGGGCCAACGACATCAGCGTGCGCAGCGCCGATGTCGCGAGCGGCGAGATCGACGCCTATCGTGACAACTTTCAGGACGCCGGCTGGGCGTACTGCGAGCCGGCCCTCGTCACCGACCACGCCAGCGACACGCGGCGGCAGCGCCGCACCCAGGTCTTTCTGGACCGCAGCCTGATGCTGAGGGTCGATCTGCGGACGGTCGGCGACGCCGTGCTGGTGGCGCCCGATGCCAGCTTCACCGAACGGCAGGTCAACAGCTTCAAGAACCTGCCGATCGATGTCGTCCTGCCGCTCGACGGGTGCCCTCGAGAAGGCGCTGCTCGATGCGATCGGCGCGCCAAGCGAAACCCGGTCCACTCCCTCTCCCGGTCCCGCAGGCACGAATTAAAGACTTGCCGCCAAGGACTTGGTTTTGCTAAATAACGCCATGCTGCGGGTTCTCCATTTTCCCCTCTGCCCCTTCTCCCGGAAGGTCCGCGTCGCCCTTCGTGAAAAGGAGATTCCGGCGGAGCTGGTGCCGATCGAGCCGTGGCGCTGCGACGACGGCCTGCTGGCGCTCAATCCCGCGGGCGAAGTCCCCGTGATCGAGGACGGCGAGCAGGTGGTCGCCGACAGCGGCGTGATCTGCGAGTATCTCGACGAGGTGCGGCCGGAGCCCGGCCTGCTCGGCAAGACGGTCGCCGAGCGCGTCGAGACCAGGCGCCTGGTCGCCTGGTTCGACGGCAAGTTCGTGCGCGACGTCACCGACCTGATCTGGCGCGAGAAGCTGATCAAGCGGATCAAGCACAAGGAGACGCCGGAATCCCACGTTGTGCGCGCCGGGCTCGCCAACATCCACCTCCACCTCGAATACATCGCCTATCTCTTCGAGCGGCGGAACTGGCTGGCCGGCGAGGCGCTGAGCCTGGCCGACATCGCAGCGGCCGCGCAGCTCTCCGTGCTCGACTATCTCGGCGATGTGCCGTGGGACCGCCATCCGGGCGCCAAGCTCTGGTACTCGCGCATCAAGTCGCGGCCGAGCTTCCGGCCGCTGCTCGCCGACCGCCTGCCGGGCCTCCGCCCGCCCGACCACTACGACGACCTCGACTTCTGAGCCGCCGCAGCTTCTTCCCCCGACCCACCCCATATGATCGTCATGGCGAGCGTAGCGCAGCGGCGACGCGGCGATCCGGATCTGCGGGGACAGATCCGGGCGCAGGCGCATGCGCTGGGGTTCGATGCGGTGGGCTTCGCCGCCCCCGATCTGCCGCGCCATCTGCAGGCGGCCTACCGGCAGTACATCGCCGAGGGCCGCGAGGGTGACATGGCCTGGCTCGCCCGCGATCCCGAGCGTCGGCAGAGCCCCCGCGGGCTCTGGCCCGAGGCGCGAAGCGTGATCGTGCTCGGCATGAACTACGGGCCCGACGACGATCCGCTCGCAAGCCTCGCCCGGCCCGATCGCGCGACCATCTCGGTCTATGCCCGCCATCGCGACTACCACGACCTGATCAAGGGCCGCCTCAAGCAGCTCGCCGCCCGCCTGCACAGCGACCTCGGCGCCGGGGTCAAGGTGTTCGTCGACACAGCACCCGTGCTCGAGAAGCCGCTCGCCCAGCAAGCCGCGATCGGCTGGCAGGGCAAGCACAGCAACCTGGTCTCGCGAACCTATCGGCTCCTGGCTGTTCCTCGGCGAGATCTTCTGCGACCTGGCGCTCGAGCCGGACCCGCCCGAGGCGGACCATTGCGGCTCGTGCCGGGCCTGCCTCGACGTCTGCCCGACCGACGCCTTCCCAGCACCCTATCAGCTCGATGCGCGGCGCTGCATCTCGTACCTCACGATCGAGCACAAGGGGCACATCGCCGAGGAGTTCCGCGCCGCGATCGGCAACCGCGTCTACGGCTGCGACGACTGCCTGGCGGTCTGTCCGTGGAACAAGTTCGCCCGCACCGCGAGCGAGGCGAAGCTCCGGGCGCGCGACGACCTGCGGGCCCCTGCGCTCGCCGAACTCGGCCGGCTCGACGATGCCGCCTTCCGCGCCCGCTTCGCCGGCTCGCCGATCAAGCGCATCGGCCGCGACCGCTTCCTGCGCAACGTGCTGATCGCGATCGGCAACAGCGGCGAGCCGGCGCTTGCCGGGATCGCCCGCGAGCGCCTCGCCGACGCCTCGCCCCTGGTGCGGGCGATGGCGGTCTGGGCGCTCGGCCGCCTCCTGGAGCGTGCCGAGCTCATCCAGCTCGCCGGGCGGCATGCGCACGACGAGCCGGACGAGGCGGTCGCCGCGGAATGGCGGCGCGCGGCATGAGGCTGTTCTGCTTCGGGCTCGGCTACACGGCGCTGGCGCTCGCGCGCGCGCTCGCCGCCGAAGGCTGGACGATCGCCGGCACGACGCGCGATCCGGACAAGCGGGTGCTTCTGGAGCGGCAAGGCATCGAGGTCTGGCCGTTTGCGCGCGACGAGCCGCTCGACGACGTGGAACGGGCGCTCGCCGGCACGACGCATCTGCTGTCCTCGATCGCGCCCGACGAGGCGGGCGATCCCGTGCTGGGCCATCATGCGCGCGACCTCCTGCGCTGCCGGCTCGATCGCCTGGGCGGGCTATCTCGGCACGACCGGCGTCTACGGCGATCGTGGCGGCGAATGGGTGAGCGAGGCCGATCCGGTGGCCCCGACCATGCCGCGGACCGCGCGCCGGGCGCGGGCCGAGAGGCACTGGCTGGCAAGCGGCCTGCCCGTGCATCTGTTCCGCCTCGCGGGGATCTACGGCCCGGGCCCTGGGCGCAGCGCGCTCGCCGCCGCGCGCGCCGGCACCGCGCGCCGCATCGTCAAGCCGGGCCAGGTCTTCTGCCGCATCCATGTCGACGACATCGTGCAGGTGCTGCGCGCCTCGATGGCGCGGCCGAACCCGGGCGCGATCTACAACGTCGCCGACGACGAGCCGGCGCCGCCGCAGGACGTCGTGACCTTCGCCTGCGATCTGCTGGGCGTCGAGCCGCCGCCCGAGATGCCCTTCGAGGCGGCCGAGCTGTCGCCGATGGCGCGCAGCTTCTACGCCGACAGCCGGCGCGTCGACAACGCGCGGATCAAGGAGGAGCTGGGCGTCCGCCTGCGCTACCCGAGCTACCGCGAGGGTCTGCGCGCCCTGCTCGACGAGGAAGCCTCAGGCTGAGAGCCGCTCCAGCGCCGCGGTGATGCCGCGCGAGGTCGGCCTCGCTCGAGAGCCGGTGGTCGCCCGCCTTCACCAGCTCGACCGTGACGTCCTCCGACTGCAGCCGCTCGGCCAGGCGCAGTGCCGTCTGCCAGGGCACGTCCGGGTCGCGCTGGCCATGCAGCAGATGCACCGGGCAGCCGATCGCGATCGGCGCGCGCAGCACGAGGTGTCGGCGGCCATCCTCGATCAGCTTCGCGGTCACCGGATAGGGCGGGCCGTAGGCCGATGGCTGCATCCAAAACCCCTGGCGGTCGAGATCGCGGCGCTGCGCCTCGCTCGCCTCCGGCAGCAGCAGGTCCTCGGTGAAGTCGGGCGCCGCGGCGATGCCGAGCAGGGCCCGGACCCGCTCGGGCCGGGCGAGCGCCACCAGCAGCATGATCCAGCCGCCCATGCTGGAGCCGACCACGATCAGCGGGCCGGCCGTCACCCGGTCGACGATCGCCAGCGCGTCCTCGGCCCAGGCGCCGATCGTGCCGTCCGCGAAACGGCCGCCCGACTGGCCGTGGCCGCTGTAGTCGAAGCGCACGTAAGCCCGGCCCTGCGCGCGACACCAGCGCTCCAGCGCCAGCGCCTTGGTGCCGGTCATGTCGGAGGTGTAGCCGCCGCAGAACAGCACCGTCGGGGCCGCGGCCCTCGACGCGCTGGTAGGCCAGCCATCCGGTCCGGAGCGATCTCGAGAAAGCTCGGCTCGGGCAAAGGGGCAATTCCGGTTTTGCGTGGTCGACGGCTTCATGCTAGCAGCATCGGCACGATGAGCGACGGATCGAGCCGGCCACGAAGCAAAGCGAGAGCGGAGCGCGCGCCGCCGCGTCCTGCATGTCCTGCCGGTGCTGGGCGACGGCGGTGCCGAGCGCGACACGATCGACCTCGCGCGCTACCTCGTCGACGCATGGCTGGGCGCCGCTGGTCGCATCGGGCGGCGGGCGCGGCGAGAGCGAGCTTCGCGACCACGGCATCGCGACCTTCCGCCTGCCGCTGCACGCAAGAACCCGCTCTGATCCGCACCAATATCGGGCGGCTGCAGCGCCTCATCGCAGGAGCAGGGCGTGCAGCTGATCCATGCGCACTCGCGCGCCGCCGCCTGGAGCAGCCGGTACGCCGCCAAGCGCTGCGGCATCCCGTTCGTCACCACTTTTCACGGCGTCTATCGCGGCAGCACGCACTTCCTCAAGCGCCGCTACAACCGCATCATGGCGCGCGGCGAGCGTGTGATCGCGGTCTCGGAGCATGTCGCCGACCACATCCGCGAGCGCTATGGCGTCGCGACCGATCGCGTCCGGATCATCCCGCGCGGCATCGACCTCGACGCGTTCGCGATCGAGGCGATCGCCCGCGAGCGGATCGACGCCCTGGCCCGGCGCTGGCAGGTCCCGAAACGCGGCCCGAGAGACACGTCAAGGTCCTGATGCTGCCGGGCCGCATCACGCGGATCAAAGGCCATCTGCTGCTGCTCGAGGCGATCGGGCGGATGAGCCGGCGCAACCTCGTCTGCCTGCTGGTCGGCTCGCCTGCCGCGCAAGAGCGGCTATGTGCGCGAGATCGAGCGCCAGATCGAGGCGCGCGACCTGACGCAGGTCGTGCGGCTGGTCGGCGGCTGCGCCGACATGCCGGCGGCGCTTGGCGCTCGCCGATGTCGTGGTGGTGCCCTCGATCGGCCACGAAGCGTTCGGCCGGGTCTCGATCGAGGCCCAGGCGCTCGGCCGGCCGGTGGTCGCGACCGACATCGGCGGCCTCGGCGAGACGCTCATGCCGGCATCGACCGGCTGGCTGGTGCCGCCCGACGATCCCGACGAGCTGGCCCGCGCGCTCGAGCTTGCGCTGGCGATGCCCGAGGACGCGCGCGACAGGCTTGCGGCCCGCGCGCGCCGCCTCGTCGAGCTGCGTTTCTCGGTCGGGCGCATGGCCGAGAGCACCATCGCGGTCTATCGCGAGCTGCTCGACGAGCCGGCCGCGGCCGATGCGCCGCCACGGGTTCCGGCCACGGTGTCAGCCGACTAAGATCGAGCGCGGCCGCTGTCCGGAGGGTCGGATGTTCGCTGCTGCTGGCGCGCCGCAGCACCGGCAGGGTCGTGCGTCGGGTCGGCGCCCCAGAGGGGAGAAGACGATGGCCGGGCGCATGCGCATCGTTCAGGGCGACATCACGACCCAGGCGGTCGATGCGATCGTCAACGCCGCCAACCAGCACCTCCAGCGCGGCGGCGGGGTCGATGGCGCGATCCACCGCGCCGCGGGTCCCGAGCTGCAGGAAGCATGCGACAGGATCGGCGGCTGCCCGACCGGCGAGGCGCGCATCACGCCGGGCTTCCGCCTGAAGGCGCAGCACGTGATCCACGCCGTCGGGCCGCGCTGGCAGGGCGGCGGCAAGGGCGAGGCGGAGAAGCTGGCAGGCTGCTACCGGCATGCGCTCCAGCTCGCGACCGAGCACGGCCTGAAGACCATCGCCTTTCCGGGCATCAGCACCGGCATCTACGGCTACCCGCTCGAGGACGCGACCCGCATCGCGATCACCACGGTCGCGGCATGCCTGGCGGAGATGCCCGCAATCGAGGAGGTGCGCTTCGTCACCTTCGGCGAGGACGCCACGCGCGTCGCCGAGCAGATCCTTGCCGAGGTCGCATGATCGAGCTGCACGGCGTCTTTCCGTATCTGGTCTCGCCGGTCGACGATGACGGTCGGGTCGAGGACGAGGTGCTGGCGCGGCTGGTCGAGCACCTGATCGCCGAAGGCGTGCACGGCCTGACGCCGCTGGGCTCCACCGGCGAGTTCGCCTACCTCTCCTACGAGCAGAAGCGCCGCATCGTCGAGGTCACGGTCGAGGCCGCGGCCGGCCGCGTGCCGGTGGTCGCAGGTGTCGCCGCGACCACGACGGCGGACGCCTTGCGCCAGGCGGTCGAATGGCAGAACCTCGGCTGCACCGGCCTGCTCGCGATCCTGGAGGCCTATTTCCCGCTGCCGGACGACGGCGTGGTGCGCTATTTCGGCGCGATCGCCGATGCGGTCGACTGCCCGGTCGTGCTCTACACCAATCCGCAGTTCCAGCGCAGCGACCTGTCGCTCGCGGCGATCGAGCGGCTCGCGGGCGGACACGGCAACATCCGCTACCTGAAGGACGCCTCGACCAACACCGGGCGCCTGTTGTCGATCATGAACCAAGTGCCGGAACTCGGCATCTTCAGCGCCTCGGCGCACATCCCGGCCTGCGTCATGCTGCTCGGCGGGCGCGGCTGGATGGCGGGGCCGGCCTGCCTGATCCCGCGCCAGAGCGTACGGCTCTACGACCTCTGCCGCGCCGGGCAGTGGACCGAGGCGATGGCGCTGCAGCGCGGGCTGTGGCGGCTGAACCAGCTGTTCGCCAAGCACGCGCTCGCCGCCTGCATCAAGGGCGGGCTCGAGATCCAGGGCTTCGCGGTCGGCGCGCCGCTGCCGCCGCAGGCGGCGCTCGATGCCGCCGGCCGGGCCGAGGTCGCGAGCGTGCTGGAGAGCCTCGGAGCGCTGCCCTGAAGTCAGGCCGAAACCCTGTAGCGCACGGCCTGGGCCATGCCGACCGCGAGATGCCAGGCGTTGTGGCAGTGGAAGAACCACTTGCCGGGATTGTAGGCGACGACCTCGATCGACACCTTGCCATGCGGCCAGGCGACGAACGTGTCGCGAATTGGGGCGCGCGCCGGGTCCGTGCCATCGACCAGTACACGGAAGCTGTGGCCGTGCAGGTGCATCGGGTGCGCCATCGGCGTCCGGTTGACCAGATCGAACCGCACGATCTCGCCGAACGCCACGTCGTAATACGACTCTTCGGCATGATCGCCGGCGAACGCGGCAAATGGCTCCGGCCAGATTTGCCCGTTCATCGTCCACAGATAGTTCTGCATGTCGCCGCCCAGCACGACCTCGAACGACCTGTGCGGGCCGTCCGGCGGCGTCGTGACGTAGGGTGATCTCAGCTCCGCGAGGTTCAGCGCCTTGCCGGCGAACCCGGCACGCCGCGGTTGACGGCGGGTGCGACGTCCGGCGTGTGCAGCACGCCGATCGCCTGCTTGTCGTCGCCCAGCGCCGCGGCGTGGAGCGTGTAGCTGCCGCTCTCGGGCAGCGTGACCAGCACGTCGTAGCGCTGGGCGGTGCCGATCACCAGGTTGTCGACCACGAGCGGCTCGACCGGGTCGCCGTCGGCCGCGATCACCGTCAGCGGCAGGCCATCGATCGCGATCCGAAAGAAGCTCGAGCCCGAGCCGTTGATCAGCCGAAGCCGCGCGCGCGAGCCCGCCTTGAGGGCGTGGATCCAGGGCGTCGTCCGGCGTCCTGCCGTTGAGGAGATAGCCGGCATAGGGCACGTCGATCCGAAACGGCGCGCCATCGGGCATGGCGTAGGGGTCGCTCGGGGCCACCTGGAGCGTGCCGGTCCTGATCGCGGGGATCACATCGGCAACCGGCATGTCGGTGACGTCGCTGAGCATGACCACGAGATCTTCGTCGTAGGCATGCGGCTCGTTCGGGTCCTCGATGATCAGCGGACCGGCAAGGCCCTGCTGCTCCTGCAGGCCGAAATGCGAGTGGTACCAGAAGGTGCCAGCCTGCCTGAGGTCGAACTCGTAGTAGAGGGCATCGCCCGGTGCGATCGGCGCCTGGGTCACCGCGGGGACGCCGTCTTCGAGATTGGGCACGACGAGCCCGTGCCAGTGCAGGCTGGTCGGCTCGTCGCAGGCGGTTCTCGACCAGCACCCGGAACCGCTCGCCCCTGTTGTACCGGATCGCCGTGCCCGGCCAGGCGCCGTTCACGAGCAGGCCCTCGATTTTGCGGCCGAACAGCTCGACCTCCTCGGCGCGGACGATGAGCTTGTTGTCCGGCTTGGCGCCGATCTCCCATGCACCCGCGGGCTCGGCGGATCCGGCGGCCGTCGACGGCGCTGGCCTCAGAGCCGGCATCGCCGCCAGAGGTGTGAGAACAGTCGCGCCGACGAGGCTTCGACGGGTGAGCTTCATGACGGTTGTCCCTGCCCTCCGGGCGGTGCGATCCTGAGATGCGTGCGGACTTGTGTCAAACCGGACCAACCTGCAGCATCAATGGCCAACCCGCCAAACGCCATCGGAATGCCCATGCGAGCTGCGCGTCTGCCGACCGGCCTGCTTGCCGCCTTGCTGTCGCTGGCGTCGCCGACGCCCGGTGCCACCCAGGCCTCTTCGGGCCTGGACGAGCCGCTCTGCCCCGACTGGATCGAGGGCATGCTGTTCGACTCCTACCGCAGCGCCGCCAACCGGGGCGGACGGCCCGAGAAGCGCTGGCCCGGGGTCGCCTTCGAGGACCAGAGCTTCGCGGCCGCGGACGGCACGCGGATCTACGGCTATCGGGCGCTCGCCGAGGGAGAGCCGCCGCCGCAGCGGCCCGCGGTGGTGATCGTGCTCGGCAACGCGATGCTCGCCGACCAGCTGCACGGCTTCGCCGCCTGGTTCGCGCTGCAGGGCTTCACGGCCTATGTCTTCGACCATCGCGGCTATGGCGGCTCGCTGGGCACGCCGCGCTCCAACGCGCTGATCAAGGACTTTCGCGAGATCCTCGGCCGCGTCGCCGCCCAGGACCACTCCGAGCTCGCTGTCTATGCGATGTCGTTCGGCGGCGTGATCTCGCTCGCGGCACTCGCCGATGCGAGCCCACCCGACGCCCTGGTGCTGGACGGCGTGCCCTCGACCCTGCCCTGGTACGCGTTCTGCCCCGCCTGGGTCGACCCGGTCTCGTCCGTCGCGCACGCGCCCGAGCGCACGCTCGTGATCTCCGGCACCGCCGATCCCGTGGTGCCGGCCGCGCAGATGGCGCCGCTGCGGGCGCGCGCGGAGGAGCTCGGCATGCAGAGCCGCGTGGTCGAGGGATTCTCGCACCCCGGGATCGACGACGCCGAGACGACGCTGCGGCGCCTGGAGCTGGTGCGCGATTTCTTGCGCGGTCCGACGCCTTAGGGCCTCAGAAATACCAGTGCAGCGAGGTCGCCCACTCGGTCTGGGAGCCGCCGCCCTCGTTCTCGATCAGGAGGTCGAGGCGCAGCGCGAGGTTGGGGGTGAGCGCCAGGTTCTGGCCCAGCTCGGCGCCGTACGCGCCGCGCACGCGATCGCCGATCAGCGCCCCGCCGCGCCCTTCGAGCTGCACCGTCCAGCGCTCGGTGACCGGCCAGATCACGCTCGCGGCGGGACCGAACGCGACGAAGCACGCGTCGGGACAGTCGGTGCCGGCGACCGCGCTCGCCTCGGCCATGACCGTCAGCAGCGCACCACCCCCGTTTCCGGCGCCGATCTCGTAGGTCGGGCCGACGCCGCCGGTGAGCGCTGCGACCAGCGTGCCCTTCTCGTCCCGCGCGCTCTGGCGATAGCGCTGCAGGCCGCCGCCGACCTGCCAGGAGACCGGCGCGATGAGGTCGTTGCGGGGCGACAGCGAGCGGATGCCGACGACGGTCAGATCCTCCAGCGTGACGCCCGCATCGCCCTCGTAGTGGCGCAGCTCGACGTCGAGGAACTCGATCTCGGCGCCGCGCACATAGCCATCCTCGTCGTCGAGAAGGTCGTGATAGGCGGGGCGCGCCTGGAGAAGCTGGAAGAACCGGCCGCCGCGCGCGCCCACGCCGCCGGCGAGCCGCGCCGAGCCGTGCCCCTGGTCCGGGCGTGCGGCCGGCTCGGGCACCGGGCCGGAGCCGGGACGGCCGCGATCCTGCTGCGCGCCGCGAGCAGCTGCAATGCGAGCGGCGCCGCCTCGTCGCGCGACCGCTCGCCGGTGCGCATCTGGTAGCTCACGAACTCGGCCGCCAGCTCCAGCACGGCGGCGCGCCGCGCCGGCGCAAGCGCCTCGACGGCCGGATCGTCGAGCGGGCGACGGCCGTTCGCCAGGTCGTCGACCAGGGTGCGCTCGCCGGCGCCGAGCTGGCCCAGACGATGCTCGATCACGGTCCGGCTGGAAGGCCGGAACACCGTGCGCTCGACCATGCCGTCCTGGGCGACCACGGCGCGCACCGTGTCGGCCGGGATCGCATGCAGCGGGAAGCTGTCGGTCAGCCGCATGCCGGGCCGGGCGACGTCGAGCAGGAACAGCAGCTGATACGAGCAGTTCTCGTCGAAGAAGAAGTAGTTGGCGTACTGGTCGCGCAGCTCCCACAGATGCTCGGTGAGGCGCAGCGTCTCGGCCGGGCTCAGGCTCAGCTCGTATTCCCAGATGTCGCGGTTCTCGTAGTCCGTGTACTGCCGCACCATCGCATGATAGGGCAGCACCGCGTAGGTGCCGCGATAACCGCCCGTGAGGCCGTGGACCGCGAACATGATTCCGGCGTCCTCGCCGGTGACGGCGCCGTAGTTGACGGCGTAGGCCAGGAGCCGCGTCCGCTCCGTCTGGCCTTCCCGATCCAGACGCAGCAGCGTGTGGCCGAACATCGAGGACGGGTTGTTGAGATAGGCGGACGGGAACACCAGCGTGACCCGCTCGGGCGCGATCTCCTCGAGCCACGCATCGAACTGCGGACAGGGCTGCTCGGGCAGGCGCGCCGGATCGAAGTCGAGCGCCGAGCGCAGCCATCGGTAGCGCGCGACGAACGCGCATTGCGGATGCTGACCCTGCGCGGCGTCGGGCGGAGCGAAGAACGCCGCGAGCGTCGCCTCGAGCTCGGCCTGCGGATCGGTCTTGCCGCGCTCGGCGTTGAAGAAGCCCGGGCTGTCGATCAGGCTGGTATGGCCCGGTCCCAGCAGGTCCGGGCGGTAGTGGCCGAGGTCGAGCCACGCGCGCTGCTCGGCGAGGCGCTCGCTGCGGGCGCTCTCGACCAGCTCCTCGAGATAGCCGGCGTGCGCCGCGGAGGCCGGCCCGAGAAGGCCGGCCAGCGCGACGATGACGTGCGCGAGGCGCGCGCGCCCTTTGATCGGATGACGGACGCTCAGGCGATGACGTAGCGCTGCAGCACCGGATCCTCGGCCAGCACCGCGTTGATCGAGACGATGACCTCGTCGACCGTCACGTTCTCGCTCGGGAAGATGCGGCCGAAATCGCTCTGCAAGGAGACGTAGAAGCGCTCCTGGTCCTCGGGCTCGACCGCCAGCAGCGCAGCCAGCGAATTCGAGCGTCTCGCCCTGACCGCGCGCGACGTCGGTCGCGAGATTGTCGAGGCTCGAGATCATCAGCATGCGCACCTCGGTCGGCGAGCGGACCACGGCGTCGCTCTCGCAGCCGAGCGTGCCGCTGCGTGATGCCGAAGGTCTGGTTGCCGAAGCTGCCGTTGGTGGTGGCCGCCAGGATCTGCGGCGCCGGCCCCTTCTGCCCCTCGAACAGGATCGTCCCGACGCCGCAGCCCGAGCTGCTCGCCGTCTCCTGCGACTGCTGCGCTGCGACACCATGCGCACCCAGAACCAATACCAGCGCCGTCGTGATCCCAACCGAGCGCATCGCCATTCTCCTCTGAAGAACTATTCACAGTTTCGCTTCGGCCGACGTTAGGAGGCCGATGGCCGGACTGTCAACCGCACGTGAATGCGTCGGCGCCCGTCCTAAACCAAAATGTGTCCCGAGACGAACTCGAGCATGACCCCATGGGTGAGGTCGGGACCGACGCCGATCGCGCCCCTGCGACCGCGGCAGTAAGGAATCGTCGTGCTCGTCGAGCCAGGCCGCGGTCGATCCAGGTCGCGCACCTCGAGGCTCAGCGTCGCAAGCGTCGGACTTGAATCGTCCACCGCGAGGGTCTCGAGATGCGGGTGGAGCATGTCGAGGTCGTCGTGCGTCGCGAACAGCACAACGCCGTGGCCCGTGTGCACCGCGAGCGTGTCGTCGGTCTCGGTGAGGTTGGTGCTGCCGAACACCTGCGCCATCGGCTCGACCAGGGAGCCCGGCTCCTCGACCGCAACGGTGACCGAGGCGATCCCGACCGCGCCGTTCGGATGGGCGAGCCAGGCGGGCTGACGCATCGTGCTCCGGCGTCAGATGGGCGCAGGCGAACAGGGGCACCCCGCCGGTCGCCTCGGGCGGCAGCTTGACGTTCTTGACGCGCAGTTCGGTCTCGGGCTCGAGCACGCGGCCGAGGTCGCACAGATCCGACGCCAGCCCGGCCTCCTGCCATGCCGTACGCGTGGCGTCGGCATCGGTGCTGAGCAGCGCCAGCGCCATCATGCCCTCGCGCTGCTCGAGGAAGCGGTCGAGGTCGTGGGTCGGCTTGGCCGGGTCGACCAGCCCCAGCAGCTCGACGTGATCCGTGGCGAACATCAGGCAGTGGTCGGCAGTGCCCCGGCCGACATGGTGCCCGAGCGGCGTCAGCCGAAAGCCCAGTCGCTCGTAGCCGCTCCTGGCATGCTCGAGGTCGCGCACGCCGACGACGGCGTGGTCGATGCCCACGATGTGCCTCACCTTCGGGCTCCCCAATCCAGCGGGACGGGCCGCGCATCGGCCCGGATCTCGAACCGGCCTTTGTCTGCGGCCCGATCTGCGCCTAAAGATACCGGCTAGGGCGGGCGCGCGTAAACCTCGCAGTGCGGCGAGCAGCGCCGGAAGGGAGCAGCGATCATGGCGGAACCGCCGGCAATCGGCCTGATCTGCGCAATTCCTCAGGAGCTGGCCGAGCTGCGCGCGGCGCTGGACCACGACCTCCGCGACACGAGATCGGCGGCTTCGCCTTCGACCGGGGCCGCCTCGACGGCCGGCCGGTGATCCTTGCCGAAGCCGGCATCGGCAAGGTCAACACGGCGACCGTCGCGACCATCCTAGCGCTACGCTTCGACGCCGGCATGCTGGTGTTCACCGGCGTCGCCGGCGGCCTCGATCCCGATCTCGCGATCGGTGACGTGGTGGTCGCCGACCACGCCATCCAGCACGACTTCGGCGTGATCGAGAGCGCAGGTCTGCAGCCCTATCAAGCGGGCCATATGCCGTTCTTCAACCCGACCGAGCCGGTTCGGCTACGACGTCGAGCCGGCGCTGCTGGCGCGGGTCCGCACGCGCTCGAGGGCGGCGATCTCATCCCGCTCTCGGCGCGGGCCGGCGGCGAGGGCCGCGCGCCCAAGCTCGTCCACGGCACGATCCTGGCCGGCGACCAGTTCATCAATTGCGAGGCCACGCGCGAGCGCCTGCACCGCGAGTTCGGCGGCCGCGCGGTCGCGATGGAGGGCGGCGCGCTCGCCCAGGTCGCCGAGCGCCTCGGCCTGCCCTGGCTCGAGATCCGCGCCCTGTCCGATCTCGCCGGCCACCAATCCCATTTCGACTTCGCGGCCTTCGTCGACGAGGTCGCGAAAAACTCGGCGATCGTCCTGCGCCGCATTCTGCCCGTGCTGTGACCTCGAGCCGCAGCGCTTGAAAGGCGCGCGCCTGCGCACCATCGTTCCTCCGTCTCCAGCATGGTCCCCGACATGGCTACCCAACCACGCAACGCGGCCCCTGAGCGGCCATCGAGCGAGCCGGGCTCGCGTCTCGACCGGGCCGCGCTCGCCGTATCGCTGCTCGCCGCCCTGTTCCTCTGCTTCCTGGTCGGCGCCTGGGTGGTGCTGGCCCAGGTGTTTCCTTACTCCTGGCTTGCGCATGCCTATGAAGGCGGCCGCGCGCTGCTCGAGAAGGAGACCCAGTATCGCGATCCGTATCAGACCGACTTCTGGAAGCCCGAGCGGACCGACGCCAAGGGGGTCCTGCGGCACGATCCGGCAAGGACGCAGCAGGGCCTGACGCTGTACACCTCGGGCCACGAGGCGCGCGCCGATCTCGTGACGATGGACGGCGAGGTGGTGCACAGCTGGCAGCTGCCGTTCAGCGAGGTCTGGGACGAGACGTCGCCGGTCGCCGACCCGCAGCCCGACGCGTTCATCTACTGGCGCAAGGCGATGGTCTACCCGAACGGCGACCTGCTCGCGGTCTACGTCGCCTCGGGCGATTCGCCCTGGGGCTACGGCCTCGTGCGGCTCGACAAGGATTCCAACCTGATCTGGAAGTATCTGGGCCAGACCCATCACGACGTGAACGTCGGCGACGACGGCCGGATCTACACGCTGACGCACGAGATCCGGCAGAACGAATACCGCGACTTTCCCCAGCTCGCCGCGCCGCGGATCGACGATTTCGTGGTGGTGCTGTCGCCGGACGGCGAGGAGCTCCAGAAGGTCTCGATCACCGACGCGCTGATCAACTCGCCCTACGCCCGCCTGCTGACGCGCGTGGTGTGGTACACCAAGGGCGACTACCTGCACACCAACGCCGTCGACGTGATCGAGGCCGAGGACGTGGCCGCCCTCGGGCTCGGCCCGTTCGTCAAGCAGGGCCAGGTGCTGCTGTCGTTCCGCGAGATCGACACGGTGGCGCTGCTCGATCTCGATGAGGAGCGGATCGTCTGGGCCCTGCGCGGCCCCTGGCTCGCCCAGCACGACCCCGACGTCCTGGAGGACGGCACGATCCTGATGTTCGACAATCTCGGCCGGTTCCTGCAGCCCGACGGCGCCGATGCCGAAGGCGCGGGCGGGCGCTCGCGGATCATCGCGTTCGACCCGGCGACCGCGGAAATCGTCTGGCAGTTCGCAGGCACGCCCGAGGAGCCGTTCGAGAGCGACGTGCGCGCCTCGCAGGAGCGGCTGGCGAACGGCAACACGCTGATCACCGAGGAGACCGGCGGGCGCGTCATCGAGGTCACGCCCGAGGGCGAGGTCGTCTGGGAGTTCGTCAATCCGGTGCGCGCCGAGGGCCGCGGCGAGGACGGCGGCGACCTGATCCCGATCGTCTCCTTCGCGCAGCGCATCGACCCGGCGAGCCTCGATCCGGGCTTCCTCGCGCCCTAGACGCCCTGCTTGGCCGGCACCGCCTGGTTCATCGTCTGACGGTCCTGGGCGATCTTCGAGATCTTCTCGCGGATCGCCGGCTGGGTGGCGAACAGCGTGCGCAGATCCTCGCTGCGCAGCAGCAGAAGCTGGCAGTAGCTGAGCGCCGTGACGTCGGCGCCGCGCCGGCGGCGCGGGTCGAGCAGCGCCATCTCCCCGAAGAAGTCGCCGCGGCCGAGCCGGATCTTGTGGTCGGTGAGGTCGACCTCGGCAGCGCCCGACGACAGGAAGAACATCACGTTGCCGCGCTCGCCGCGGCGCACCAGCACCTCGCCCGGCACCGCGACGCGCGGCCGCAGCAGGGCGGCGATCCTGTCGAGCTGCTCGGTCGACAGCTCGGCGAAGATCGGCACCTGCTGGACCAGTTCGGCGGTGTTGAGGCCGAGGTCGAGGCGCGGCCGGCCCAGCGCCCGGCTGCTGCGCGCGCTCACGTCGCGGCGCAGGTCGTTGTACAGCTCCTGGCCGATCAGGCCCTCCTCGAACATCGTCTGGTACTCGCGCTCCTCCATGCGCAGCGCCGAGCGCAGCAGGAAGCGCCGCTCGAGGTCGTCGGCATAGGACGGATACTGCAGACGCAGGGCGTCGAGCGACTTGGCGACGGCCTCGCGGCGCTGGCCCGCGATCTCGCGCAACAGCTCGGCGACCCGCGGCCCCAGCACGACGGTCATCTTCTGATCGATGAAGAGCGACAGCTCGTCGACGATCATGCGCAGGACCAGGATGCGCTCGAAGCGATCGGCCAGGCGCAGCGCCAGCGGCCGGTCGATGCCCCAGCGGCGATGCGCCAGATGGGCGAGGCGGAACAGGCCGCCGAAGGCGAGCTGCCGCCGGACCGCGCGGTTGTAGCCGACGCGGCCGTGCGCGCGCGCCGCCTCGATGATGCCCTCGACATTGATCAGCAGCTGCTCGAGCGTGCGGCGCGACACCGAGCGCTCGCGGAAATGGCCGGTGATCAGCTCGCGCTCGCGGTTGGCCAGCGCGATGACGCCGAGCTTGATGCGGTCGCGATCGGCGATGTCGCTGTCGAAGGTGTTGTGGCCCGCGGCGTCGGCGATGCGCTGCTCGTAGGGCTCCTGCACGTCCTTGATCGGTCCCGCGCCGATCTGATACTCGTCCGAGGTGGCGGCGATGCCGTCGCGCACATTGGCGAGCGAGAGCGCCAGGACCTGCTGGCGCAGCGCCTCGTCGAGCGGCGAGAGGCGGTCCAGCTTCAGCAGCCGGATCAGGAAGCCCATGGTCGTCGCGTTGATCAGCAGCGTGACCAGCACGAAGCCCGTCGCCATGATCGCGACGAAGCGCTGGATCTCGGCGTCGATCGAGCGGTTCTCGGTGACCGCGAGCGCGAGCGCCAGGGTCACGGCGCCGCGCATCGCGCCCCACATGATGACGAGCTTGTAGCGGTTGCTGACCCGCTGCCCGAGCCGCGCGGCGGACAGGATCGGCAGCAGGCCGAACAGCACCATGCCGCGGGCGACCAGGGCCGCGACCGACGCCACCGCGATCAGCAGAAGGTCGTAGGGCTCGATGCCGATCAGCAAGCGCGGCACGAGCATGGAGGCGAGGATGAAGACCAGCGAGCTCGCCCAGAATGCGAGCTGGGCCCAGACCGAATGCAGGAACTCGCGGCTCTCCGGCGACAGCCGCGAGCGTCCGAGCGCGCTCACCACGAGGCCGGCCGCCACCACGGCGACGACGCCCGAGAAATCGGTGTAGAGCTCGCAGAAGATGTAGACGAGATACGGCAGGGCAAGGGTCAGCGTCATCTCGGCGAGGCGCAGATCGCGCAGCAGCGGCATGATCCACATCAGGATGCGGGCGGCGACGAAGCCGACCAGGGCGCCGCCGACCGCCTCGCTCACGAAGATCAGGATGCCCTCGCCGACGCCGACCTCCTGATGGGTCAGGATGACCTCGAGCAGCACCGTGAAGATCGCGATCGCCGTCGCGTCGTTCAGCAGGCTCTCGCCTTCCACCAGCCGGCTGAGCCGTCCGGGCGCGCCGATGTCGCGAAAGATGCCGACCACCGCCGACGGATCGGTGGTGGCGATGATCGAGGCGAACAGCAGGCAGGCGGCGAGCGGCACCGAGGCCAGCGGCGCCAGCGCCAGCCCGACGACGGCGGTGGTCACCAGCACCGCGATCACCGCGAGCACCAAGATCGCGGCGGCGTCCTCGGCGATCCGCCGCACGTCGATCATCAGTGCGGCCTCGAACAGCAGGATCGGCAGGAAGATGTAGAGGAACTCGGTCGAGCTGATCGGGAAGTCGAGGATCAGCTCGGCGATGCCGTTGAAGGCGTCCGTGAGATTGGTGCGCAGCAGAAAGCCCGCGCCCACGCCGATCAGGATGCCGACCACGGCGAGCAGCACCGTGCCGGGCAGATTGAGACGCGCCGCGAACGGCTGCAGCACGCCGACCAGAACCAGCAGGCCGGCGATCGTGAACAGCACGTGCGCCAGGCTCACCATGCCCGGCTACCCCGAGCGGCCGCCGCGCGCTGTCGCGCCACCGGCGCCGGCGCCGGCGTGCCGGCTCAGTACGCGAACTCGGCGAAGATCGGATCGACGCTGCCACGCCAACGGCCGTTGAACAGATCGAGCTTCTCCTCGGCGGGGGTGCGGCCGCTCTCGACCACGGTCCGCAGCGCGGTGAGGAACTGGCGCTCGTCCTGGCCCGCCCAGTCCTCCTCGGCGCGCGCCCCGAGCCCCGCCGTCGCGAGCTCCAGCACCTCGCGCGCGACATCGTGCAACAGGTAGCCGCGAAACGGCGTCTTGAGCCCGGTGCGCGGCACCCCCGCGCGCAGCCCCTCGATCTCCTCGATCGTCCAGTCCTTCACGAGGTCCCAGGCCGCGTCCAGCGTGCCCTGGTGGTAGAGGAGGCCGACCCACAGCGCCGGCAGGGCGCAGAGCGAGCGCCACGGCCCGCCGTCGGCGCCGCGCATCTCGAGGAACCGCTTGAGGCGGACCTCCGGGAAGAGCGTGGTCAGGTGGTCGTTCCAGTCGCTGAGCGTCGGCAGCTCGCCCGGCAGCGCCGGCAGCCTGCCGTCGAGGAAGTCGCGAAAGCTCTGACCGCTCGCGTCGATGTAGCTGCCGTCGCGATAGACGAAGTACATCGGCACGTCGAGCGCGTAGTCGACGTAGCGCTCGAAGCCCATGCCGTCCTCGAACACGAACGGCAGCATGCCGCAGCGGTCGGGATCGGTGTCGGTCCAGATGTGGCTGCGGTAGCTGAGGATAGCCGTTCGGCGCGCCGTTGGTGAACGGCGAGTTGGCGAACATCGCCGTGGCGACCGGCTGCAGCGCCAGTCCGACCCGGAACTTCTGCACCATGTCGGCTTCGGTGGCGAAGTCGAGGTTGACCTGGATGGTGCAGCTGCGCAGCATCATGTCGAGGCCGAGCGTGCCCTTCTTCGGCATGTAGTCGCGCATGATGCGGTAGCGGCCCTTGGGCATCCAGGGAATGTCCTCGCGCCGCCATTTGGGCTGGAAGCCGAGGCCGAGCATGCCGATGCCGAGCGGCTCGGCGACCGTGCGCACCTGGTCGAGATGCTCGTGCACCTCCGAGCAGGTCTCGTGCAGGGTCTTGACCGGCGCGCCCGACAGCTCGAACTGCCCGCCGGGCTCGAGGGTCACGTTCGCCTTGCCCTTCTGCAGGGCGATCGGGCGGCCCGCCTCGCTGACGAGCTTCCAGCCGTAGCAGCGGGCGAGGCCCTCCAGCAGCGCCCGCACGCTGCGCTCGCCCTCGTAGGCGAGCGGCCGCAGGTCGCCGTGGGTGTAGCCGAACTTCTCGTGCTCGGTGCCGATCCGCCAGTCGACCTTGGGCTTGCAGCCGGCCTCGAGGAACGCGACCAGCTGGTGGCGGTCGGTGATCGGCTCACCCTTGGCTTCAGGTGGCGCAGACATGCGGAGCCTCCGGGCGACGGTGCGACGGGGCCCGGTCGCCCCTGTCCACGATCGGCAGATCGTGGGTTAGAGGTAAGCCTACTCCTCTTGTCAAGTCTGCCGCAATGCGGCTTTGCGGGGCGACATGCGACCCGCGCCATGGGTCGCGCCATTGACGGCCGGCGCGCCGCTCTCCAGGCTAGGCCGATCGGGCGCAGGCCACGGAAGGAGGAAGCGCATTGGCCAGTCATCGTATCGCCGTGCTGCCGGGCGACGGCATCGGCCAGGAGGTGATCGCCGCGGGCGTCGAGGTGCTGCGCGCGCTCGCCGGGCGCGAGCCGGGCCTCGAGATCGAGATCGCCGAGCTTCGACTGGGGCTCGGCGTACTACCGCGCCCATGGCCGGATGATGCCGGACGACGGGCTGGATCAGCTGCGCGGCTTCGATGCGATCTATTTCGGCGCGGTCGGCGCGCCCGACATCCCGGACGACGTGACGCTGTGGGGCCTGCGCCTGGCGATCTGCCAGGGCTTCGACCAGTACGCCAACGTCCGGCCGGCGCGGCTGCTGCCGGGCGTGGTGAGCCCGCTGCGCGGCGTCGAGGCGGGCGATCTCGACTGGATCGTGGTGCGCGAGAACACCGAGGGCGAATATGCCGGCACCGGCGGCCGCGCCCATCGCGGCATGCCCGAGGAGGTCGGCATCGAGACCGCGGTGTTCACCCGCGCCGGCTGCCGGCGGATCATGCGCTTCGCCTTCGGCCTGGCGAAGAGCCGGCCCAAGCGGCACCTCACGCTGGTCACCAAGTCGAACGCCCAGCGCCACGGCATGGTGCTGTGGGACGAGGTCTTTGCCGAGACCGCAGAGGAGTTTCCCGACGTCACGACCGACAAGGAGCTGGTCGACGCCATGACGACCCGCATGGTGCTGAAGCCGAGGAGCCTGGACGTCGTCGTCGCGACCAACCTGCACGCCGACATCCTCAGCGACCTCGCGAGCGCGCTCACCGGCTCGCTCGGCCTCGGCCCGACCGCCAACCTCGACCCCGAGCGGCGCTTCCCTCGATGTTCGAGCCGATCCACGGCTCGGCCTTCGACATCACCGGCAAGGGCATCGCCAACCCGATCGCCTCGTTCTGGAGCGCCTCGCTGATGCTCGACCATCTGGGCGAGCCGGCGGCCGCGCACGCGCCTGATGGGCGCGATCGAGCGCATGCTCGCCGCCGGCGACCTGCTGCCGCCCGATCTCGGCGGCCGCGCGACCACGGCCGAGGTCACCGCCCGGGTCTGCGCCCTGCTCGCCGGCAGCAACGCCTGACGGCGAGCCGCGTGCGGCGCTGCCGGCTCGGCGGCGGCCGGCAACCGCAGATCGATGCGTGTCGCACCGAATCCCACGCTCGCCGGCGTGTGAGACTTGACGTGGCAAGGTCCGCTCATTGCATGGCGACAGGCCGTGGAGCAAGAAGGGGCGGCAGCCGGCCACAAGATGAAGGTTCTGAGGCTTGGTAGAGCGCGGCGGTCGTGTGCGTTCGATGCTCGTCGAGTCCGTCTCGCAGCCTGTCGTCGAGAAGATGGTGCGGGCCAACGTCGATTGCGAAAGTCGGCTGATGACCGATGGAGCTCCCGACTATCCTCGCATCGGCCGGCAATTCGCCGGGCACGACCCGTTAACCATTAGCCCTGATGAGTGGGTGCGCGCCTATGAACGGGCGTCAGCGAGGTTGCCGCCGGCCGCAGCTCTCCGGACCATGGGAGTCAAATCGCTTCCTTAGCGTACGCCGGTCAGGCTGCGGCCCGGAGACGGCGACGAGCGGCGCGTGTCTCGATCCGCTTCCTTCAGGGTAGACCGCTCGGCTCCCAGCTCGCCGGCGACGTCGCGGAGTCTCGATCCGCTTCCTTCAGCGGTAGCCGGTCCGGCTTGTTGCTCAGGACGTAGCGAAGGAGAGAGCCCCGCGTCGCAGTCCGCTTCCTTCACGGTAGCACGGAGGCACGCCCAATAGGCGGAGGCGTGACGGTATGCGAGTCTCATCCGCTTCCTTAGGGTGGCCGGTCACCTGTTCGGCAGGGCCCAGATGAAATTCCCGCCCAGGTACTGCAATCCCCTCCGTTCAGCGGTCCGGTCAGCTTACCTCGTATGCCGTGGTGGCACGGCAGGTGTGTATCAGTCCGCTTCGCTTAGCGGTGGATCCGATCAGGCCGCTCTGCATCCCCTTGGCCTGTCCAAGAGTTGCAATTCCGTGCCTGCGGATTGCAGAGCCGCTGACGATAAGTGCCTTCCTTGCGGACGCTATTGCTCTTAAGGCTTTGTCGATACCTTTCCTTCGCGTCAAGCGTCGTGCCTCATGTGATTGAAGTCCTTGCGATCGTCCTAAGCCGTCGTTCATATTCGTAGCAATGCGGCGTACGCCAATCTTGCCGCGCACGTGGCCGCCAGGGCGACTCTCGACCAGTGGGTCCAAACGATCCGCACTTCAACGTTTTTTCGAATCGCTGCGCCTCGACCGGCTCAGAGGCAGCCCCGGACTGGTCAGGGAAATGGCATACAAGCGCGTAAGGTATCCCATCGAACGCTCGCGGAGCGCCTGCAGGCCTCTCGGGCTGCATCGCGCGCTGAGGACTGCAGCTAGGAGTCTGCACGAGCTCCGCCTATTGCGGAGGTGCCGACGCAGGACGGCGACGAGACGTGAGGCAGCTGATTGTTCTGAGATACAGGGAGGCCATGCCCTGTCACGTAAGCGTCAGTTGCGTACCAGACCATCCTTTGTATTCGCCATCAGGCGATTGGCAGTCGGATCCTGATGGAAACTCTATCGTCTGGCAATGTTCGAGTCCTTTGCCCATCTCCAGACGCTCGGTCTTGCCCGAACCGCGCCAACAGTGAGTACTGGGAGAGTCACGCGTGAGCGCCGCGATTTATCCATCAAACCCTCGCCAACCACAGACCCCATCCGCGAATTCACATAGATCCGTAGCCGGCTAAGTATCCAATCGATTTCGCGAATTCGCCGGCATGGCTCAGCTGAAACCGTCCGACCTGGCAGCGATTGCTTCCCAATCGCCTGGCATCGATGTGTGCACGGCACAGTTACAACATCGCCCTCGCCCGGGCGTGGCAAACAGACAGTGATACGCCGGCAAACGGACGGCCATCGGTCAGCAAACGGGCAGTGATCCGTCACAAAATTCACAGATTCTGAACGTGACGCGCCGGAGCGCCGGCGCCGGCAAATCATGGCGATCTTGACATTATTCCTATTATTGCCTAGACTTGAATTGCCGGGTGGCCGCTCGGCCTTCCCCCGAATTCGAGGACATCCCATGGACATCTGCCTCTCGCCCGCGCGCGCCGCGGCGAGCCGCCGCAACGGCGCCAGGTCGCGCGGTCCGAAAACCCCCGAGGGCAAGGCGCGCTCGGCGCGCAACGCGCTGAGGCACGGCATGCGGGCGCAGCGATGCATCGTGCTGCCGAACGAGCGCCACTCGGCGTTCGAGGCCTTCGAGACGGCGCTGCTCGCGGACCTGGCGCCTGTGGGCGCGCTGCAGACGGTGCTGGCGCAGCGGATCGTCGCCGCGAGCTGGCGCCTGGCGCGCGCCGAGCGCCTCGAGGCCGAGCTGTTCGTCGAGGCCCGGCTCGACGGCGCGAGCCCGGGCCTGGCGCTCGCCCTCGCCGTGATCCGCGACGGCCACGGCGCCGGCGCCTTCGCCACGCTGCTGCGCTATCGCGGCAGCGCGAGCGCCGAATTGTGGCGGGCGCTGCGCACCCTCAAGGCCCTCCAGGCCGAGCAGCGCGAGGCACGGGAGGTTGCGCGCGAGTCGGCCGCGCCACCCGAGCCACCGCTCGTCCGCGAGCCGCGCGAAGCGCCGATCGAACCCGAAGCCCGCGGAAATCCTCGTGATGGCAGCCGACCGGCTGGAGCCGGCTCGGTTCCCCGGCTGGCGCAGCCCGCTGCGCCGGCGCCTGCCGCGCCACCAGGCGACCGGCCGAGCGCGCGCACGAGACTGCCGGACGAACCCGAAAGCCGCGCAAATCCTCGCGATTACCCCACCCTGCCACCCGCCAGGACGGCGCAGGCGCCGGTCATCGAAGCGGCGGTGCCCGATCGTCCTCAGGATCCGGCCGGGAAAGCCAACCCCAGATCGCCGCAGATGACCTGCGCCGCGTTGCGGCCCGGGCGCCATGCTGACGCCCGCGCCCGGATGGCTGCCGGCGCTGCACAGATAGACGTTGCCGACCGGCGTGCGATAGCGGCCGAGCGCGGGGACAGGCCGCATGATGCCGACCTGGTAGGGCAGGAAGGCGCCGTGCTGGTGGGTGCCGTGCACCGAGCTGCTGATCTGCCGCTCGAGGTCGACGGGCGAGCTACGGCGCGGCCGACGATCCGGTCGCGCAGGCCCGGCAGGCAGGTGTCCGACAGCCAGTCGACGATGTGGTCGGCATAGGCCTCCTTGATCGCGTCCCAGCTCCAGTCGGGGCCGCGCACGCGGCCGCTGGCGTCGCCCGTGACGCGATACGGCACGAAGTGCACGACGAGCTTCATGAGCCCCTTGCCGGCCGGCGCGCGACCAGGGTCGATCCCGGCCTCGTTGATGATGCCCAGCATCGGCGCGGCAGGCAGACGGCCGCTGCGGCACTCCAGCATCGCCTGGGCGAGATCGTCGACGGCGGAGGCACCGGCATGGACGTAGCCCGCAAGTCCGGGTTCGGGGCCGGCGGCGTAGGCCACCGGGCGGTCGAGCGCGGCGTAGATGGTGAAGAACGAATCGCCCCACTCGTAGCGGCGCATCGCGTCCGCCAACGACGCGCCGGCGTGCTGCTCGCCCAGCAGATCGAGGACCAGATGGGCCGGATCGGCGCCGGACGCGACGATGCCGTCGACCAGGATCGTCTCGCCGTCCTCGAGCCGCACGCCGCTCGCCCTGCCGTCCTCGACCAGGATCTTCGCGACCTTGGCGTTGCTGCGGACGGCGCCGCCATGCGCCTCGATCACCTCGGTCAGCGCGAGCGACACCCGATGCATGCCGCCCGCGACGATGCTCACGCCGAAATCCTGCACGGCGCAGGCGAACAGCCAGGCGAACTGGGCGCCGAGCGCGTCGTCGGGAGCGAGCGCGGCATGCAGCGCGCAGGACGCGAAGAAGCCCTTGACCGGCTCGGACTCGAACGTCTCCTCGACCCAGGAGCGCGCGCTCTGGAACTCGAAGCGGTAGCCGTCGACCGCCTCGGGCCGGCCGAACTCGGCGGCGAGCGTCGGCGGCGGCGCGTTCATGCCGGCGAGGATGTGCGGCTTGGCCTCGAGATAGCGGCCGTACAGGCGCCGCCAGGCGTCGGCGTCCCGCTGGGAGAAGTGGGCGATGCTGCGACAGGTCGCTTCCAGGTCGCGGCCGATCGTGAGGAAGCCGCCGTCGGGAAACACCTGCGCCCAGTTCGGGTCGGGCGTGATCGGCGCGAGGCCATGCGCGGCGAGGTTCAGCTCGTCCGGCGCCGGCGTGAGCTTGGCCACCAGATAGCCGCTGGCATGGACGTCGGAGAGGAAGCCGGGTGCGGCAAGCTCCTCCGAGACCGTCATGCCGCCCGGCGTGCGGTACTGCTCGAGCACGAGAACCTTCAGACCGGCTTTCGCAAGGTAGCAGGCGCAGGTCAGCCCGTTGTGGCCAGCGCCGACCACGATCGCGTCGTACCGATCCGCCATGGTTCCGTCTCCCCTCCGTCGTCCCTGATCCGACCTTTGAAACAAAAAGGGGCGGCGCCGCGCCTGCGACGCCGCCCCCCGGTTCAGAATGGCGCGCGGCAGGTCGGGGACCGCCGCGCCCGGGCATCAGCCCTCGTTGAGGTCGACGCCGTAGAAGTAGTGGCCGCCGAACGGATCGATCTTGAAGCCCACCACCTCGTTGCGCACCGGCTTGAACACGACCGAATGCGCGATCGTGACCCAGGGCGCCTGCTCCTTGAAGATGACCTGCGCCTCCTCGTAGAGCCTGGTGCGCTCGGCCTTGTCCGCCGTCCGCTTGGCCTCGATCAGCAGATCGTCGAACGGCTCGTAGCACCAGCGGGCGCGATTGGCGCCGTCCTGCGCCGCGTCGCAGCTCAGCAGCACATAGAGGAAGTTGTCGGGATCGCCGTTGTCGCCGGTCCAGCCCAGCAGCAGGGTCTGATGCTCGCCCTCGAGCGAGCGCTTGAGATACTCGCCCCACTCGAAGCTCACGATCTCCGCCTCGACGCCGACATTGGCCCAGTCGGCCTGGATCAGTTCGGCCATCCGCCGCGCATTCGGATTATACGGCCGCTGCACCGGCATCGCCCAGATGTTGGTCTTGAGATCCGTGACGCCCGCCTCCTGGAGCAGGGCCTTGGCCTGCTCGGGGTCGTAGGGATAGTCCTCAATCGCGTCGTTGTACGACCAGATGGTCGGCGGGATCGGGTTCTTGGCGATCGTGCCGGCGCCCTGGAACACGACGTCGATGATCGCCTGCTTGTTGATCGCCATGTTGAGTGCCTGGCGGACCTTGACGTCGTCGAACGGCGGCTTCTCGTTGTTGAACGCCAGATAGCCGACGTTCAGGCCCTCCTGCTCGAGCACGGTGACGTCCGGATTCTGCTGCATCGTCGCGATGTCGGCCGGGTTCGGATAGGGCATGACGTGGCATTCGCCGGCCTGCAGCTTCTGCCAGCGCACCGAGGCGTCGGGCGTGATCGCGAACACCAGCGTGTCGAGCGGCGCCTTGCCGTTCCAGTAGTCCGGATGCGCCTGGTAGCGGATGATCGCATCCTTCTGGTAGGCCTGGAGCTGGAAGGGCCCGGTGCCGACCGGCTGCAGGTCGACCTGCTCGGGCGTGCCGGCCTCCATCATCTGATCGGCGTATTCGGCCGACATGATCGAGGCGAAGTCCATGCCCATATTGGCGATGAACGGCGCCTCGGGCTCGTTGAGCACGAACTTGACGGTCTGGTCGTCGACCTTCTCGATCGAGCTCAGCAGGTCCTGCAGCCCCATGCTGTTGAAGTACTCGTAGGTCGCGCCGCCGACCGAATGATAGGGATGATCGGGCTTCCACTGCCGCTCGAAGGTGTAGATCACGTCGTCGGCGTTGAACGGCCGGCTCGGCGTGAAGTGGTCGGTGGTCTGGAACGGCACGTTCTCGCGCAGATGGAACGTGTACTCCAGCCCATCGTCGGAGACGTCCCAGCTCTCGGCCAGCGCCGGCGCGATGTCGGTGGTGCCGGGCTCGAACTCGACCAGACGATTATAGATCTGGCGCGAGCTGGCGTCGAACGTGGTGCCTGCGGTGTAGAGCGCCGGGCTGAAGCCCTCGGGGCTGCCCTCGGAACAGTAGACGAGGGTCTTGGCAAGCGCCGGCGTCGTCAAAGCGGTGGCGATGGCCAGGCCGAGACTACCCGCGGCGAGACGATAACGCATCCGTGTCACTCCCTCTTGGCCCGTTCGCCGGGCCTCAAATCTGGCCACTCCGGGTGGCCGCTGGGCGCTAGTACGCAGCCAACCCAATACCTTGTCAATCGTCAAGGCCGTGAGCCGGAGGCGCCGGGCGCGGGCACGCGAGGCGGCCCTCAGGCGGGCGGCGGCGCGGTGCTGCCGCGGACCACGAGACGGGTCGGCAACACGATCGGACCGCCCGCCTCGCGCCGGCCGAACAGCATCTCGGCCGCGATCCGCCCCTTCTCGACCAGGGGCTGGTGCACGGTCGTGAGCGGCGGTCGCGAGCCCGCCGCGAGCGGGGCGTCGTCGAAGCCCACCACCGAGAGATCCTGCGGCACCCGAAGGCCCAGCTCGTGCGCCGCCTCGATCGCGCCGAGCGCGAACTCGTCGCTCATCGCCAGGATCGCGCTCGGCCGCAGGTGCGCGGCGAGCAGGCGATGCGCCGCCGCGACCCCGCCAACGCGGGCATAACCGCGCTGCTCCTCGAGCAGCAGGGTTGCCGGATCGAGGCCCGCCTGGCGCATCGCCTCCTCGTAGCCCGCCAGGCGCTCCATCGTGATGCCGTAGGCCGCGCCCGTCCGGCGCCCGGCATGCAGTGGGCCGGCATAGCCGTCGGGCCGGGTCTCCAGCGCGATCACGCCGATCCGCCGATGGCCCAGCTGCAGGAGATGAGCGGCTGCCATCCGGGCGCCGGCCCGCTCCTCGATCTCGACCGAAGGAGCGCCGGTAAAGCCCGGATGGTCGACCGCGACCGCCGGCAGGCCACGCTCGAGGACCGCGCCGATCACCTCGCTGTCGGCGGCCAGGCACTCCATGATGAAACCGTCGACGGCGACCTGGTAGACGGTCCGCCGGACCGCCTCGACGTCGGTGGCCGAGAGGACCAGCACGCCCGCCTCCTCGAGTTCGCAGACCGCACCGATTCCCTGCAGCAGCGCGATCGCGACCGGATCGGTGAAGGCGTAGGTGACGGGCTCGGGGAACACCACGCCGATCGCGCCGGCGCGACCGGTGCGCAGCATGCGCGCCATCGGGTTCGGTCCGGCATAGCCGAGGTCGCGCGCGACCTCGAGCACCTTGCCGCGCAGCGCTGAGGAAAGCTGGTCCGGGCGGTTGAAGGCATTGGAGGCCGTGGTGCGCGATACCCCGGCCACACGTGCGACGTCCAGGAGGGTCGGCGATTTCATCGGCCATCCGTCCCCAAGCCCGCGGGCGAGATCAAGAGGATTCTGCTGGATCGATCCAGAATCTTCTTGATCGATCCAGAACGTCGACACATATAAGGCATGCTGAATGCATTCAGCTTCGGTCATGGAGACCCGATATGACGACCTTGGCCCTGCTCTCCCGCCCCCGGACCTGGCGGCAGCGCGTCGCGACCCGCGACCGGCTCGCCGCCCTGACGGCGTGGCAGCTGCGGGACATCGGACTGGTGCCCGAGTTGGTCGCGCACGAGGTCCACAAGCCGTTCTGGCGCCCGGTCGGCGCCATGCTCGGCGAAGCGCCGCCGGGCCCGGCACCGCGCGAGCCGCGGATGCCGCCGGCCCTGCACCACGCCTCGCGGTTCGCGGCCGTCGCCCTCCCTGGCGCTCTTGAGCTAGGAGCCGAACACCGTCCGCAGCAGTTCGGTGGTCCGCGCCGCCGGATCCTCGCGGATCGCCGCCTCCTCGCGCGCCAGCATCAGGAACATGCCGTCGAGCGCCTGCTCGACGACGTAGGGCGTGAGGCTCGCCTGGACGTCGGGCGCGAACGGCAGCGCATCGTAGTCGCCCATCATCTGGTCGTAGACCTGGAACGCGCCCGCGCCCGCCAGCTCCCGATCGACCACGGGCGTGAACCGCTCGGCAAGCGGCTCGCTCATCCTGTCCTGGAAGTAGAGGGTCGCGGCATCGTCCGGCCCGCTCAGGATCGCCTGCGCATCCTCGAGCGTCATCTCCGAGACGGCCTGGAAGAAAAGATCCCTCGCCTCCGGCACGGCGGCCTCGGCGGCGCGGTTCATGCGCAGCTCGAGGTCGTCGGTGACGCCGGAAAGGCCGGCCATCGCGAGCGCCGCCTGAACGCTCTGCAGGGTCGAAGGCAAGGGGATGCGGATGTCCGGATTGCCGTTGAAGCCGTCGACCTGGCCGAGGCTCGCGGTGACCCGCTCGGTACCGACCTGCAGCGCCTCGCGCAGGCCGGCGCCGACCTCGGCGTCGCCGAGGCCGCCGCCCGGCTCGTCCTGCATCAACCCCTCGAGCATGCCCTTGCCCTGCTCGAGCAGCCCGTCCTGCGCATGGCCTGCGGACATTGCCCAGCAGATTGGCGCGAGCGATGCCGCGAGCACGGCGGCCCGGAAAACGTGACGGCTGGGAAAACGGGTCATGGCAACCTCGATCGCAGTGCCCTGAAGGTGATGATCGCGCCCGCCGGGGCCGACGGAAGAACGGCTGCTTGTGATATATGCTCCTATGCGCACGCCGCAGTTGCAGGCTTTCGCCGCGCGCGCCAAAGTCACCCATACGATCGTTTAAGGGAGACAACGCAATGTCGGGATTCCTCCAAGAGTTCAAAGAATTCGCGATGCGCGGCAACGTCGTCGACATGGCGGTCGGCATCGTCATCGGCGTCGCCTTCGGCGCCATCGTCACCTCGCTCGTGAACGACGTCGTCATGCCGCCGATCGGCATGCTGCTGGGCAGCGTCGACTTCTCCGA
The DNA here is from genome assembly GCA_963787175.1 of uncultured Acidobacteriota bacterium. GTDB lineage: Bacteria > Acidobacteriota > Vicinamibacteria > Vicinamibacterales > 2-12-FULL-66-21 > CAVSUB01. Next base: position 1,085,507 of record CAWBCA010000017.1, on the reverse strand, counting down.
CCTTTACGTCAACCTGTCCGGTCAGGACTATCCGTCCGCGGCGGCGGCCAAGGCGGCCGGCGCGCCTGCGATCTACATCGGCCTGTTCATCAACGCGGTGATCAACTTCGTGATCGTCGCCTTCGCCATCTTCATGGTGATCAAGGGCATGAACCGGCTGAAGCGACGCGCCGAGGAGAAGCCGGCGGAGGCCGCCGCCACCACCGCGTCAGGAGGTTCTGCTCGCGGAGATCCGCGACCTGTTGAAGCAGCGCGCCTAGCGAGCGCGGCTGCCGGGGCGCCGCGCGGCGGAGGCCCGCCGCCGGCTCGCCTTTTGTGCCTCGGCGTGGCATGTTCGCCGCCTCTCGACCCCGGGACGCAGCCGATGCCGCCACACGATACCCGAGCCGTGGCAGCGGCCTGATCGACGCCACGGCCGACTGGCTGATGGACGAGGCGCTCGGCGACACGTGCATCGAGCGCTTGATCGAGGGCTGCTGCGCGCGCCTTTGGGCAGCCGGCGTGCCGCTCTATCGCGTGATGATCGGCTACCACACGCTGCATCCGCTGTTCACGGCGTTCAGCTACGTCTGGCACCGCGACGCGGCGTTGATCACCGAGCGTCATGACGAGCGTCAGCCCGAAGCGGCGGCTGCGTTCAAGCGCGGTCCGCACGGCTGGATGCTGGGCGCAGGCGTGTCCTACCTGCGGCGCCGGTTGACCGGGCCCGATGCGCTCCTGGATTTTCCGGTGCTCACCGAGCTGCGCAACCAGGGCGCCACCGATTATCTCGGGTTCATCGGGCCGTTCGTGGACAAGGGTGCCGATGGCATCCTGGGCTCGTGGTCGACAGATCGCGAATCCGGCTTCAGCGACGAGGACGTCGGCACGCTGCTGCGCATCCAGCGCCGCCTCGCCGTCGCCTGCAAGGTCACGATCAAGGACCAGACCGCGCACCACGTGCTCGCGGCCTATCTCGGCCGCGAAGCGAGCGAGTCGGTGCTGAACGGTCAGATCCAGCGCGGCGACGGCCGCACCGTGCCGACCGTGCTTTGGTACAGCGATCTGCGCGATTCCACGAAGCTGTCCGAGGCGATGCCGGTCGAGGCCTTCTTCGCGGTGCTGAACCGCTATTTCGAGTGCACCGCCGGTGCCGTTCTGGCGGAAGGCGGACGGGTCGTGCGGTTCGTAGGCGATGCGGTGCTGGGGATCTTTCCCGTCGACCAGGGCGCCGAGCCGGACGCCTGCGCCGCGGCGCTCGCGGCCGCAAGGCGGGCGAGACAAGATCTCGAGCGCTTCAATGCCGAGCGCGCCGAGGCGGGCCGGGATCTGCTGCGGCTCGGCATCGGGCTCCACACCGGCAGCGTCAAGTACGGCAACATCGGCGTGCCCGAGCGGCTGCAGTTCGACGTGATCGGCCCGGCGGTCAACGAGGTCGTGCGGCTCGAGGGGCTGGCCAAGACGCTGGGCCGGCAGGTGCTGGCGACCGGCGCTTTCGCGCGTTGTCTGCCACGGGTCTGGCAGTCGCTCGGCCACTACCAGCTGCGCGGCTTCGGCGAGCCGCGCGAGGTGTTCGCGCTGGCCGACGGCGAGGAGGTTCGCTCGGTGCTCGACGTGCCGGCCGCCGCGGGCTGAGAGCATGCTGCCGCTGTCGGGCATCGTGCCGAGCCTGCATACGCCGTTCACGGCGGAAGACCGGATCGACACGCCCGCCATCGGCCGGCTGGTCGACGCCTGCGTCGAGGCCGGCTGCGGCGGGCTGCTGGTGCTCGCCGTCGCGGGCGAGGTCGGCAGCCTGTCTGGCGACGAGCATGCCCGCGTGCTCGACACGGTGATGACGCGCTGCGCCGGCCGCCTGCCGGTCGTGGTCGGCGTCAGCGCGGCCGACCGCGAGGCGAGCCTCGAGCGCGCGGGGCTGGCGGAACGGGCGGGCGCCCTCGCCGTGCTCTGGCAGCCGCCGGCGGGCCTCGGCGAGGAGCGGCTCGAAGGCGCGCTTTGCGAGCTTGGCGAGGCGGGACCCGGCGCGGTCATGCTGCAGGATCTCGACTGGCAGGGCCAGGGTCTGCCGGTCGAGGTGATCGCGCGCCTGCACGAGCGCGTCCCGGCCTTTCGCGCGATCAAGATCGAGACGGTCCAGGCCGGGCCGAAATACACCGCCGTGCTCGAGGCGACCGGCGGACGGCTGCATGTCAGCGGCGGCTGGGCCGTGATGCAGATGCTGGAGGCGCTCGAGCGCGGCGTGCACGCCTTCATGCCGTCCGGCATGGAGCCCGTGTACTGCGCGATCCACCGCGCTTTCCTCGACGGCCGCACCGAGGCCGCGCGGGAGCTGTTCGAGGCGCTCCTGCCAGTGCTGGTGTTCGCCAACCAGCACATCGACGTCAGCATCCGCTTTCTCAAGCATCTGCGTGTGACGCAGGGGCTCTTCTCGACCGATCGCTGCCGGCCGCAGGTGGCGCCGCTCGACCGCTTCCAGCAGCGCAGCGCCGAGCGGCTCGCACGCCACGCCCGGGCGCTGGAGGCGCGGATCGCGTGATGCTCGAACCGGCGAGCGACGGCACGATCGCGCACTACCGCCGTTTCGCGGAGGCTTACCGCGCGGGCACCTGGCACCACGACGTGAGCCAGAACATCGCCGCCCTGATCGCGGCGATCGAGGGCGTGCCGCCCTTTCGCATCCTCGATCTCGGCTGCGGCCCGGGCCGCGACCTGGTCGCCTTTCGCGATCTGGGCCATGCGCCGACCGGCCTCGACGCGTGCCCCGAGTTCGTCGGCATGGCGCGCGGCCTTGGGATCTGCGACGTCTGGCTGCAGGACATGCTGGCGCTCGACCTGCCCGAGGCGCAGTTCGACGGCGTGTTCGCCAATGCCGTGCTGTTCCACGTGCCGAGCCGGGAGCTGCCGCGGGTGCTTGGCGGCCTGCGCTCGGCGCTGCGGCCGGGCGGCGTGCTGTTCTGCTCGAACCCGCGCGGCAGCAACGAGGAAGGCCTCGCCGACGAGCGCTATGCCTGCTTCTGGGACCTGCCGACCTGGCGGCGCACGGTCGAGGCGGCGGGCTTCGTCCTTCTCGACCACTATTTCCGGCCGCCCGGCAAGCCGCGCCGCCAGCAGCCCTGGCTCGCCACGGTATGGCGCAACCCGTCCACCGCGGGCTAGGATCCCGTGCAGATCAGGGAGACCGATATGGAACGAGCGCTGCAGGAAATCGCGCGCGGCCCGGGCGAAGGCCGCCAGATCCACGTGTTCGGCGTCGTGCTGACGGTTCGCATCGCCTCGATGGACACCGGCGGCGACTTCGCGATCTGGGAGGAGCGCTCGCCGCCGAACGTCGGCCCGCCGCGCCATGTCCACCACTATGTCGACGAGGCTTTCCAGATCCTCGAAGGCCGCTACCGCATCTGGTGCGACGGCCGTACCTACGACCTCGAGCCGGGCGGCGTGGCCATGATTCCGAAGGGCATGCCGCACGCCTTCCTGTGCCTCGGCCCGGACCACGGCCGCATGCTGACGACCGTCGTGCCGGGCGGGCTCGACGACTTCATGGCCGAGATCGAGAGCAAGGCCTTCAAGATCCCGCAGGACATCCAGCAGCTCATGGAGCTGGCGGCCAGCCACGGCCACGCCTTCATCGGACCGCCATTGACACCATGAGCGCGCCGGCGCGGGTCGGAGCAACGCTGCGGTCGAGCCCCCTTGCCGAGTGATCGCTGGCTCTTGTCCCGCGCTGCTGACTCGTTGCATATCCCGCAGCGGCACAAACGACGGCTCAAGCAAAAAGCACCGGTGGATGCCAGTCCATCCGACTGAAGCTTTCCCGTCGCAATTCAGCCATTGACAGCAGGGACGCGGGCCATGGCCCTCGGGGAGTTTATTGGCTTCGCTGCGGCTCTTCTGACGTTCACCACGTTTTACATGAGGACGATGGTGCCGCTGCGCCTCGTGGGAATTTCCAGCAACGTCGCGTTCATCAGTTATGCCCTCATCGAAGGGCTGGTCCCAATTCTCGTCCTGCACAGCACCCTTCTTCCCCTCAACCTGTTCCGACTGCACGAGATCCTCAAGCTCGTGCAGGACATGCGCAAGGCGAGCACGGACGAACTTGCCCTCGACCCGCTGCTGCCGTTCATGACCCGGCGCCGGTTCAGAGCCGGGGAGATCCTGTTTCGCAAAGGCGATCCTTCACACGAGATGTTCTACGTCCGAAGCGGCGTGATCCGGCTCGACGAGATCGGCAGGACGCTCGGCGAAGGCGACGTGATGGGCGAGATCAGCGTGTTCTCGCCCAGCCACAAGCGCACCGTCACCGCGGTATGCGAGACGGGCGGCGAACTGATGCAAATGAGCGACGACCAGGTCCTGCGGCTCTATCATCAGAATCCGAGGTTCGGCTTCTACGTGGTGCGGTTGATCACGCGTCGACTGATCGAGAACTACGAAGCGTTGCTTTCGAAACAGGAACCTCCCGAATTGGGCCTGCGCGCACACGATCCTGGCGGGGAACCACCCTACCCGATGAGCGACACGCGGGCGGCGCCCGGGCCGGGCGGCCGCAAGACCATTTGGATCCGCATCGGCTGGGCATGCATAGGCGTAGCGGCGGCGTCCTATGCGGGCTGGCTGTTCGCGCCCTATCTGACTTCCGTGGTCTCTCGCGATGCCGCGGTGACGACCTGGGTCCACATCGCGACGGCGCCTATCCGCGGCAGTCTGGATGGGCCGCCGATGGCTGTCGGCCAAAGGCTGGGCGCGGACGGTGAGATCGTCGGTGTGCGCAACCTTCAGGCCGACCCCAGCTGGATGGAGCGCTCGGCGGCGGAGGTCGCGCGCGCCGAAACCAACGTCGCCGACCTTCGCGCCTTCGTCGCGCACATGCAGAGTCTCGACGCGAACTGGCGAGGGCGCACCGCCAACTACGCCGACACCTTCAAGCGGAACCTCGAGATCGAGATCGATGGCGCCAGACAGGAGCTGGCCTACATCACCGAGCGGCTGGCGCTGGAGCGCGCCGTGGCCGAGCGCAAGCAGGCGCTCGCCCGCCACGGCAATACGTCGAAGAGCGAGGCCGACGACGCTCTGGCCGAAGTCATGGAGCTCGAGCGCATGCGCGCCGAGCGCGAGATGGCGGTCGCGCATGCCGAGGAGCGTCGCCGGGCGGCCGATCGCGGCGTGTTCCTGGCGAGCGATGGTCGAAGCCCGGAGTGGGCATTCGACAGCGAGGACCAGGTGCAACTCGAAATTGCGCAAGCGAAGCGCGCGCTCGCCGATGCCGAGGCGGCACTGATCGAGGCGCGTGCCGCCGCCGTGGCCGCGCGCCAGGCGTTCGAGCTGATCAGCGCGAGCCCGATCACAGCGCCGCCCGGAAGTTTGGTGTGGAGTGTCATCGCCGGCGCAGGCGCTGCGGTCGAGCCTGGCACGCCTGTGATCGAATGGATCGACTGCAGCGTGATCCTGGTCGACGTCCCGGTCTCCGATGTCGAGATTGGACTCCTGCGCCACGGAATGCGCGCCGATGTCATCTTGGAGGGGGACACGGAGGTGCGCCAGGGGAGCGTCCTGCTGACCCGCGGCGCAGCCTCCGTCCTCGGCGCAGAGGATCTCGCGGCGCTCGCGAAGGGTCATGGGGGCGGCCGCGGACAGGCGATCGTGCGCCTCGAGGATGGCATGGAGGACGCCAACGATTGCCCCATTGGCGTTGCTGCGTGGGTGGATTTTCCGGAGATCGACGTGATCGACGTGCTGCGCGCGCGCCTCCGGCTCTGATGCTCGCGTCGCAAAGCGGGGAAATCGTGCGTATCGGTCGCGGGGACCGCTACGGCTCCAGGCGTTCGAGCAGAGCCGGCGGCAGGCCCAGGCGTGCGGCGATCGCGGCGCGGTCCACCGCGTCGGGATCCAGCAGGATCTCGCCAAGCGGCCGCTCGTCGAGCCGCACGTCGGCGAGCAGCTCCTCGCGGTCGACCATGCCGTCGCCGTCCTGATCGAAGACCGCGTGCAGGCGCTCGACGCCGACCCCGTCGACCAGGATGAAGCCGAGTGCCAGCGCCGAGCGCTCCCTCGGCTGGAGATCGTCGCCGCGCCATTGCGCCCAGGCTCGCAGCTCGTCGCGTACCGCCGCGAGCTCGTCGACCGAGAGCCCCTGGTCGCGATCGCGATCGGCGAAACCCCACCCCGCCTCGACGCATGCCTCGGCCGGCCGATCGAGGCAGACCGGCGTGCTCGCCGCCAGGAACTGGTCGAGCTCCAGCACATCCCGGGTCGGGCCGGGGACGGCGGGTATCGCCGTGGGCCGCGCTCGCCAGCAGCAGCGCCACGCCGACCAGCGCACCCTGCGCCCGGCCCAGGCCGGATCCGCGCTTAACCCCGGTTCGTCGGTTCACCAATGCGCGAGCCTTTCGTGAGGCGCCCGGCAGGCGGGAGCCGTGTGGCGCCCCCATAGCCTCGCTTTGCCGCCAACTGCAAGCCTGCTGCCAGGCCCGGCGCGCACGCCGACCCGCAGATCGGAACTACACCAAGAACAGTTCCCAAGACGGTAGTTCTCTGCAACCATCGCGACCGCGCTGATTCCAGGGAGGAGCCCGCATATGTCGCCACGCTCGAGGATTCTTGCCGCCGGCGCCGCACTTGTGGTGATGGCCGCTGGCAGCATGTCGGTCTTTGCCGCCGACGAGCCCGCCAACGTGACCAAATATCGCCAGACCTTCATGAAGGCAAACAGTGCCCACATCGGCATGATCGCCTCGATCGTCAAGGGCGAGGTGAGCCTCACCGACGAGGTCGCGCCCAATGCCGCGGCCCTGGCCCAGATGGGCGAGATGATGAGCGCCAATCTGCAACAGCTGTTTCCGGAGGGTTCCGACAAGGCGGCCGGCCTGGAGACCTCGGCGCTGCCTGCGATCTGGGAGGACTGGGGCGAATTCGAGCAGGTGGCGATGCGCTTTCAGGAGGAGACCGCCAAGCTCGCCGAGGTCGCCCAAGGCGGCGACATGGCGGCTATCGGGCAGCAGCTCGGCGTCGTCGGCAAGGAGGGCTGCGGCGCCTGCCACGAGACCTTCCGCGAGCGGAACTGAGCCCTCCCGGGTCTACCCATCGCGCGGCGGTCGCACTCGGCCGCCGCGTCCCGTCGCGTTTCCGCGCCGCTCCGATCGCCCGGTCTATCGGCCCCTTGCCGAATTGCCGGCGCGCCTGACTAAGCCTGGATTCGCTCAGCCGGGGCCAGCCCGCGCACGGTCGGGGCGAGCACGGGAGAAGCGCATGGCGGCGCGCACGAGCGGCGTACGCTTCCACCCTCGCCCCGAGCCGCGCCGCGCTGCTCAACTCCCTGCTCGACCACCTGGTCTGGCTGATCCTCGCGATCCTGCTGATCGTCCTGTCGCTGACCATCGACCGCTTCTTCCAGATCGGCATCTTCATCAACATCCTGCAGCACGCGACCTTCGTCGGCATCATCGCGATCGGCCTGTCGTTCTGCATCATCGCCGGCCACATGGACCTTTCGGTCGAAGTCGGTCATGGCGTTCAGCGCGATGCTGGCGGCCTGGCTCGCGGCGAGCCGCGGCTCGGCCTCCGGACTCGAGATCGCGCCCTGGCTGACGCTCCTGATCGCGATCGGCTTCGGCGCGCGTCGCCGGCGCCTTCAACGGCGTCCTGGTGATCCGCTTTCGCATCAACGCCTTCATCGTCACGCTGGCGACCTTCATCGCGATCCGCGGCCTGGGCCTCGTGCTGACCGGCGGCCGCTCGATGTACGGCCTGCCCGACGGCTTTCGCGCCGTCGCCACCACCGAACCTGCTGGGCCTGCCCCTTCTCGTGGTGATCCTGGTGGCGGCCTACGTGGTGTTCAGCATCCTGCTGTCGCGCACCCGCTTCGGCCGCTACGTCTATCTGGTCGGCGGCAACGTCGTCGCGCCGTTCCGCGCCGGCATCGACGTCAACCGCGTGCTCTACACGGTCTTCATCATGTCCGGCGTGCTCGCGGCGATCGCCGGCTGGCTGCTCGCGGCGCGCACCAACGGCGCGACGGCCAATCTCGGGCTCGGCATGCTGTTCGAGGCGTTCGCCGCGGTGGTGATCGGCGGCGTCAGCCTGCGCGGCGGGGTCGGCCAGCTGTCTGGCGTGTTCGCCGGCGTGCTGCTGCTGAGCGCGATCGACACCGCGATCAACGTCATGGGCGTCGAGCCGTACTACATGCAGGTGATCCGCGGCGGCCTGATGCTGCTCGCTGTCCTGCTCGACAGCGCCAAGACCGCCATCCGCCAGCGCTATCTCTAGCGCGAGGCGCGCTCGGAGCGCTATGACTGGCGCCCGGCACCACCGAAGGCCGAGCGAAGCGGAGAGCCCGATGTTCGATCTGATGCGCGAGCTCGCGACCGACGGCAGGTCGAAGATCGTGCTGCTGGTCGCCGACGGGCTGGGCGGCCTGCCGCGCGAGCCGGGCGGCCCGACCGAGCTCGAGGCCGCCGCCACGCCCAACCTGGACGGCCTGGTCGCGCGCAACGTCTGCGGCCTCTGCATCCCCGTCGCGCCCGGCATCACGCCCGGCAGCGGCCCCGGCCATCTCGGCCTGTTCGGCTACGACCCGCTCGCCTACACGATCGGCCGCGGCGTGCTCGAGGCGCTCGGCATCGACTTCGACCTCGGGCCCGACGATGTCGCCGCGCGCGGCAATTTCTGCACCGTCGATGCCGAGGGCAGGATCACCGACCGGCGCGCCGGCCGGATCGACAGCGCGGTCGGCCGCAGGCTGGTCGAGAAGCTGCGCGGCGTGCGCATCGAGGGCGCCGAGATCTTCGTCGAGCCGGTCAAGGACTATCGCTTCGTGCTGGTCGATCCGGGCACCGGACCTCGGCGACGACATCGGCGACACGGACCCCGGAATGGAGGACGTTCCGCCGCGCAGGCCCGAGGGCGCACGACCCCGCCTCGCAGCGCACCGCCCGCCTCATCGCGAGCTTCGTCGAGCAGGCGGCGGAGATCCTGAAGGACGACCATCCGGCCAACATGATCACGCTGCGCGGCATCGCCAAACGGCCGCCGGTCCCGCAGTTCGAGGAGGTCTACCGGCTGCGCGCCGGCGCGATCGCGGTCTATCCGATGTATCGCGGCCTGGCGCGGCTGGTCGGCATGACGATCCTCGATCCGGGCGCCGAGCTCGCCGGCCAGGTCGCGGCGCTGCGCCGGCACTGGGACGAGGCCGACTTCTTCTTCCTGCACTACAAGTACACCGACGCGGCCGGCGAGGACGGCGACTTCGCGCGCAAGGTCGCCTGCATCGAGGAGCTCGACGCGGCGATCCCGGGCATCGTCGATCTCGCGCCGGACGTGCTGATCGTCACCGGCGACCACAGCACGCCCGCCGCGCTGCGCAGCCACAGCTGGCATCCGGTGCCGGTCCTGCTGGCGGCGAAGACCTGCCGGCCCGACATGGCGACGACCTTCGGCGAGCGCGCCTGCCTGCAGGGCGGCCTCGGCCAGATCGAGGCCAAGTACCTGATGCCGCTCGCCCTGGCGCACGCCGGCCGGCTCGCCAAGTTCGGCGCCTAGCGTCCTTCGGGACGACCACTTCGGCGTTGCGTTAACCGTAAGCTCACGAAGCCCCCGCTAGACAGGTGGAGGCGACGCGTCCCCGCGGCGTTCGAGGGGGCGGTCGACCAGGGGGCCCGCGCCGTGACCGCTTCGCTGCTCGATACCGTCTCCACCGTACCTGCCGCGATCGCCCCGCGCGACCGCCGCCGCCCGGACGGCTCCGTCCTGCAGGCGAGGGAGCAGGCGGCCGACGGCCGTCAAGCCGATGCGCATCGTGGTCATCGGCGGCAATGCGCCGGCGCTGATCAGCTTTCGCGGCGAGCTGATCGCCGCGATGGCGCGTGCCGGCCACGAGGTGATCGCCTGCGCCCCGGGCGAGCATCCCGAGGTGGCCGAAGGCATGCGCGCGCGCGGCGCCCGCTATTTGCCCGTACCGTTCGATCGGGCTGGGATGAACCCGATCGCCGACCTTTCGAGCCTGCTCGCCCTGCGCCGGCTCTTCCGCAGCCTCGAGCCCGATCTCGTGCTCGCCTACACCGCCAAGGCCGTGATCTACGGCGCCGGGGCCGCGCGGCTCGCGGGCGTGCCGCACATCTTCGCGATGATCACCGGGCTCGGCTACGCCTTCATCGAGGGCCGCGAGCTGAAGCGCCGCATCCTGCGCGAGGTGACGGCGCGGCTCTATCGCGCCAGCCTCGCCGGCTGCGAGGCGATCCTGTTCCAGAACGGCGACGACCTCGAGGACTTTCGCGGCGCAGGCATCGTCGGCGAGGGCAAGCCGCTGATCCGGGTGGACGGCTCCGGCGTCGACACCGTCCACTACGGCTTTGCGCCGGTCGTGCCGGAGCCGCCGACCTTCCTGCTGATCGCCCGGCTGCTGCGCGACAAGGGCATCGTCGAGTATGTCGAGGCCGCGCGCTGCCTGCGCGCCGCGCACCCGCAGGCGCGCTTTCGCCTGCTCGGCCCGGTCGACCCCAACCCCGCCGGGCTCAGCGCGGCGATGGTCGAGGGCTGGCACGCGGAGGGCGTGATCGAGTATCTCGGCGAGACGGACGATGTGCGGCCGCATCTGCAGGCCTGCTCGGTCTACGTGCTGCCTTCCTATCGCGAGGGCATGCCGCGCACCGTGCTGGAGGCGATGGCCACCGGCCGCGCGATCGTCACGGCCGACGTGCCGGGCTGCCGGGAGACCGTGGTCGGGGGCGACAATGGCTTTCTCGTGCCGGCGCGCGACGCCGAGGCCCTGGCCGGAGCGATGCGCCGGTTCATCGTCCAGCCGGAGCTCGCGGTCGCGATGGGCGCGCGCAGCCGCAAGATCGCCGAGCAGCGCTTCGACGTCCACCGCGTCAACGCCACGATGCTCGAGGCGATGGGGCTGGCGCCGCGCCGCGCTGACGGCGCCGCGCCGGCGGCGTGACGGGGGCGCGATCGCGCGGCCGCGTTAAGACTTTATCAACCAAGTTGCGGCTAGATGTCGGTGGATGACCACCATGGTGGCGGGGCGCTGACATGACGGGCTGGCCGGTGTTCGACGAGGAGCAGATCGCGGTGGCGGCGGCGGTCCTGCGATCCGGCAAGGTCAACTACTGGACCGGCGAGGAGGGGCGGGCGTTCGAGGCGGAGTTCGCCGAGGCGGTCGGCTGCCGCTACGGCATCGCGCTCGCCAACGGCACGCTGGCGCTCGAGCTCGCGCTGCGCGCGTTCGACATCGGTCCCGGCGACGAGGTCGTGGTCACGCCGCGCAGCTTCATGGCGAGCGCCAGCTGCGTCGTCGACGTGCGGCGCCAAGGCCGGTGTTCGCCGACGTCGATCCGGACAGCCAGAACATCACCGCCGAGACCGTGCGCGCCGTGCTCACGCCGCGCACCAAGGCGGTCATCGCGGTGCATCTCGCCGGCTGGCCCTGCGACATGGACCGGCTGGCGGCGCTGTGCCGCGAGCGCAGGCTCAAGCTGATCGAGGACTGCGCCCAGGCGCACGGCGCCACCTGCGCGCGGCCGCCCGGTCGGCTCGTTCGGCGACGTCGCCGCGTTCTCCTTCTGCCAGGACAAGATCATGACCACCGGCGGCGAGGGCGGCATGCTGGTCACCGACGACAAAGCGCCTGTGGTCGCGGGCGTGGTCGTACAAGGACCACGGCAAGAGCTTCGAGGCGGTCTACGAGCGGGCGCATCCGCCGGGCTTCCGCTGGCTGCACGAGAGCTTCGGCACCAACTGGCGGATGACCGAGATGCAGGCCGCGATCGGTCGCGTGCAGCTGCGCCGCCTGCCGGCGTGGCTGGAGCGGCGGCGGCGCAATGCGGCGATCCTGACCGAGCGGTTCGAGGCGATCCCCGCGCTGCGGGTGACGCGGCCGCCCGTGCAGGCCGGCCACGCCTGGTACAAGTACTATGCGTTCGTGCGCCCGGAGCGGCTCGCCGAGGGCTGGGACCGCGATCGCCTGATGGCCGCGATCACGGCAAGGGGCGTCACCTGCCTTGCCGGCTCCTGCTCGGAGATCTATCGCGAGAAGGCGTTCGAGCGGACCGACATGGTGCCGGCCGAGCGCCTGCCCGGTCGCCCGCAGGCTCGGCGAGACCGCCCTGATGTTCCTGGTCGACCCGACCTTCGGCGACGCCGACATGGAGCGCACCGCCGACGTGGTCGAGGGGGTCTTCGCCGAGGCCGGCGCGCGCGCGATGGCGCACGCGACATAGGCGGAACGCAAGGAAACGGCGGGCGCAGCCTCGCCCCAAGCTGCGCGGCGGACAGCCGCCGTTCCAGGCACCGATGCGGCTCCATCCCGGCAGGCTGGTCCCGACGGAGACCGGTCCGGGTCTAGCTGGCGCCGCCGTCGACCCGCAGCACCTGGCCCGAGACGAACGCGCCCAGGGGCCCCGCGAACATCTCGACCACCCGGGCGACCTCGTCGATCGTGGCGATCCGCTCGAGGGTGCCGCCCTCGGCGAGTCGGGCCGGATCGACCTCGCGGGTGGCGAGGAAGCGCGCGGTGCGCGTGTCGCCGGGCGCCAGGCTGTTGACCGCGATGTCGTAGGGCCGCAGCTGCTTGGCGAGGCACTGGGTGTAGTGCACGACGCCCGCTTTGGCGGTGGCGTAGATCACGCCGTGCGCGCGCGGCTGGAAGGCCGCGATCGAGCTGATCGTCAGGATGCGGCCGCGCCGGCGCTGCATCATGCCGCGCGCGACGCTCTGGCAGACCAGGATCGTCGACACCAGGTTGCGGTCGAGCACGGCGCGCACGTCCGCCGCCTTGATCATCACGGCGTCGTTCGGGTCGGGCTTGCCGCCGGCCGCGGCGATGTCGCCGCCGGCATTGTGCACCAGGATGTCGATCGGCCCGAGCGCGGCCTCGACCTCCGCGACGACGCGCTCGACCTGGTCGGCCTGGGTCAGGTCGGCCAGCGCCCGGCAGGTCCGTACGCCGTGCTCCTCGCCGATCGCGCGCGCCGTCTCGGACAGGCTCGCGCCCTCGCCGTACTCGGCGGGCCCGTGCTCGCGCATGCCATGCACGCCCACCGGGCAGCCGAGGGCTGCGAGCCGCTCGGCGAATGCGCGGCCGAGACCGCGTCCGGCGCCGGTAACCAGCGCGACCTGATCCTGAAGCGGTCGGGAATCTGGCCATGGCCTCCTCATCGGGCTGTGATGCGACTTTTGCCGCACCCTGCCGTGGCGCGGCGCGGCAGGCAAGCCCGGCGAGGCTGCAGTCGGCAAGTGACCGCGATCGCCGGCCGGGCTAGATTGCCGGCGCAACGGCGCACGGAGGACAGATGCGGATCGCGGTGATGGGAACCGGCGGGGTCGGCGGCTATTTCGGCGGCAGGCTCGCCGCGGCGGGCGAGGACGTGTGCTTCATCGCGCGCGGCGCCCATCTCGAGGCGATCCGGCGGGGCGGGCTGCGGATCGCGAGCGCGCTGGGCGATGCGACCATCACGCCGGCCAAGGCGACCGACGATCCGGCGACGATCGGCCCGGTCGACCTCGTGATCTTCACGGTCAAGCTGTACGACACCGAGGCGGCCGCCGAGGCGATCGGGCCGCTGGTCGGGCCGGCGACCGGCGTCGTCACCTTCCAGAACGGCATCACCGGGACCCAGGTGCTCGCCGACCGGCTCGGCGCCGGTCATGTGGTCGGCGGCGTCGCCCAGATCGGCGCGGTGGTCGCCGAACCGGGCCTGATCGGCCATACCGGAACGATGGCCCGGCTGGTGTTCGGCGAGTTGGACGGCAGCAGCTCGGCGCGGGTCGCGGCGCTCGCCAGGGCGCTCGATGCGGCGGGCGTCGACCATGTGGTGAGCGACGACATCCGGCGCGAGATCTGGGACAAGATGGTGTTCCTCTCGACCTTCGCCGGCCTCACCTCGCTGATCCGCCTGCCGATCGGGCCGATCCGCAGCGATCCGGGAACCCGCGGCCTGCTGCGCGACGGGCTCGCCGAGGCCCTGGCGGTCGCCCGCGCCTCCGGATCCGATCTGCCGGAGGACCTCGCCGACCGGATTCTCGGACGGGTCGACCGGCTGCCGGCGGAGATGAAATCGTCGATGCTGCAGGACCTCGAGGCGGGCCGCCGGCTCGAGCTCGCCTGGCTGTCGGGCACGATCGCGCGCATGGGCCGCGATCTCGGCGTCGCGACGCCGATGCACGGGCTGATCGCGACCGCGCTGAAGCCGCACGCCGAGGGTCGTCGATGAGCGCGGACCAGATCATCTATTTCGTCCGGCACGGCGAGACCACCTGGAACCTCGAGGGCCGCATGCAGGGCCACCTCGACGCGCCGCTGACGACCCGGGGCCTGCGCGAGGCACGCCGCGACGGCGCGGCCCTGCGCAGCCTGATCGAGGGCGAGGAGCCGTACACGCTGGTCTTCAGCCCGCTCGGGCCGCACGCGCGAGACCGCGAAGATCGTCGCCGAGGAGACCCGGCCCTACGTCCACAAGGAGCAGAGCGACGCGCGCCTGCGCGAGGTGAGCTGGGGCGACTGGGATGGCCTGACGATCGAGGAGATCAAACGGCGCTATCCGGCTCTCTGGCAGGCCCATATCGAGGACCGCTGGAACGTCGGCGCGCCGGGCGGCGAGTGCTACCGGGTGCTGACCGAGCGGGTCGGCGACTGGCTCGCGAGCGTCCGCGACGAGCCGCGCCTGATCGTGGTGAGCCACGGCGCTCTGGGCCGTGTCCTGCGCGGCATCTACCTCGGGCTGCCGCCCGACCAGGTGCTGCAGCTGCGCGAGCCGCAGGATGCGCTGATCCGCCTGACCCAGGGGACGGCAGCGACGATCCCGACCGGCCCGGCGCCGGCCTAGGACCCTTCCGACTTTGCCGGCCGCGAGCGCGCGGCGCGTCTCCGCCAGGCTCTCCAGCAGCCCCAACAGCAGGACGTCGCGCTCGGCGGCGATCTGTCCGATCGGCCGCTGCTCGCCCGCCTCGAACATCCCGACCAGCCGGTCGACCACCTCGGGCGTGAGGTCGGGACGGCCGAGATCGTTCCACCAGGTCTCGATGCCGGGGCCGATATGTCCGAGCAGGTGCCGCAGGCCGCCCTCGCCGCCCGCGAGGTGGTGCAGCATGTGCGGCCCCAGGATCGCCCAGCGCAGCCCCGGCCCGTAGGCGATCGCCGCGTCGATGTCCTCGATGCTGGCGACGCCCTCGAGCGCCAGATGGATCGCCTCGCGATAGAGTGCCACCTGCATGCGGTTGGCGACGTGGCCCAAGCATCTCGCGGCGGATCGTGATCGGCCGCTTGCCGACCGAGCGGTAGAAGGCGGCGGCCCGCTCGACGACAGCCGGGTCGGTATCGCGCCCGCCGACCAGCTCGACCAGCGGCATCAGGTGCGGCGGGTTGAACGGGTGCGCGACAAGGTAGCGCCCGGGGCCGCTGCGGCCGGCCTGCAGGTCGCTCGGCAGCAGGCCGGACGTGCTCGAGGCGACGATCGCATCGGCGCCCAGCCCCTGCTCCATGCGCGCGAACAGCTCGCGCTTCGCCTCGAGGTTCTCGGGCCCGCTCTCCTGGACGATCGGCGCGCCCTCGACCGCCGCCGCCGGGTCGGCGTGAAAGCGCACGCGCTCCGGATCGGCGCCCGGCGCCAAGCCGAGGCGCGTCATCGCGGGCCAGGCATGAGCGACGAAACGGCGGACGCGGATCTCGATGTCCGGCGCCGGATCGTAGACCGCGACCTCGAGGCCGTGCGCGAGGAACAGGGTTGCCCAGCTCGCGCCGATCGTGCCAGCGCCGACCACCGCGCCCCTATCGAAGGCGGCCGTCATCGCAGGTACTCGGCGTTGCCGTCGACGCCGATCACCTGGCCGGACACCAGCCGGCCCGCGTCGGAGCAGAGATAGAGGATCATGTTGGCGATGTCCTGGGCAGTGACCATGCGCTTCATCGAGGCCTTGTCGACGAGCTCGGCGCGCATCGCCTCGAAGGTGATGCCGAGCGCTTCCGCCTTGGCGGCGATCACGCGATCGATGCGCGCGCCCTCGACCGCCCCGGGACAGATCGCGTTGACGCGGATCTGGTCGGGGCCGAGCTCGATCGCGAGGCTCTTGGACAGCCCGACCACGGCCCATTTCGAGGCGGCATAGGGCGTGCGAAGCGGAAAGCCGAAACGGCCGGCGGCCGACGACAGGTTGACGATCGAGCCGCCGCCGGCGGCGCGGATGTGCGGCACGGCGCGGCGCGCGCAGAGATACTGGCCGGTGAGGTTGACCTCGAGCGTGCGCGCCCAGTCCTCGGGCTCGATCTCCTCGATTCGCGCGGTCGGCCCGGCGATGCCGGCGTTGTTGACCAGGATGTCGAGGCCGCCGAGCCGCGCCACCGCCATCTCGAACAGCGCGTCGACCGCCGCCGGATCGGACACGTCGGCGACCATCGCCTCCGACGCCGGGCAGGGCGGCACGCAGGTCCTCGAGGCCCGTCTCGTCGACGTCGCAGACGTACACGCGCGCGCCGGCTGCGACGAAGCTTTCGAGGGTCGCGCGGCCGATGCCGGCGGCCGCCGCGGTGATGACCGCGCGCTGGCCATCGAGACGAAGTTCCATGCTGGGCCTCCCGTGAGACTGCCCCATTGTGCGGCCCGCACGGTCCCTGTCAATCAGCCCTGCCCTGTCCTAGACTTGTTCGATCTCGCAAGGGAGAGAGGCCGTGCCGGACACCGGGCTGAGCGAAACGAGCGAGCGGCGGCAGGCCCTGCAGGACGCCGTCGAGCGGCACATGATCCGCTACATCGGCGACTTTCCGGGCTTCTTCATCGAGCGGGCGGAGGGCGCCTACGTCTACGACGACCGCGGCCGCAGGATGCTCGACTTCACCTCGGGCCAGATGTGCGCGACGCTCGGCCACAACCATCCCGAGGTCGTAGCGGCGATCCAGGCGAGCTGCGATCGCGCGATCCACCTGTTCAGCTGGCTGCTGGCGCCCGAGGTCGTGGACCTCTGCCGCGAGCTCGCGGGCCTGCTGCCGCCGCAGCTGCAGAAGGTGATCCTCTTGAACACCGGCAGCGAGGCCAACGAGGCGGCGCTGCGCATGGCCAAGCTCACGACCGGCGGCTACGAGATCGTCGGACTCAGCGCGTCGTTCCATGGCCTGACCGGCGGTGCTGGCGCGGTGACCTACTCGGTCGGCCGCAGCGGCACCGGGCCGGCCCTGCCCGGCAGCCTGTCGATCCCGGCGCCGAACGCCTATCGCTGCCCGATCCGGCATTGCGCCGGCACATGCGATCTCGCCTGCCTCGAGGTCGGCTTCGAGCAGGTCGACCAGCAGAGCACGGGCGCGCTCGCCGCGGCGATCGCCGAGCCGATCCTCAGCACGGGCGGCGTGATCGTGCCGCCGCCGGGCTACTTTCCGCGCATGAAAGAGCTGTGCGAGGCGCGCGGCATGCTGCTGATCCTCGACGAGGCGCAGACCGCGTTCGGCCGGGTCGGCGCCAACTTCTGCTTCGAGCAGGACGGCGTCGTGCCGGATTTTCTCGCGGTGTCCAAGACGCTGGGCGGCGGCATCCCGCTCGCCGCGGCGATCACCAGCGCCGAGATCGAGGAGGACTGCTACCGCAAGGGCTTCGTGCACGTGACCTCGCACGTCTCGGATCCGCTGCCCGCCGCCGTGGGCCTCGCCGTGCTCGAGGTGCTGAGGCGCGAGCGGCTGGCGGAGCGCGCCGTGGTGCTGGGCGAACGGCTCGAAGCGGGCCTGCGCGAGCTGCAGCAGCGCTACGAGGTGATCGGCGACGTGCGCGGCCGCGGCCTGCTGTGGGGCGTCGAACTGGTGACCGACCGCCACAGCCGGATGCCGAACGCCGCGCTCGGCACGAAGATCACGCAGCGCTGTCTGCAGCTCGGCCTGTCGATGAACATCGTCGCCCTGCCGCGGCTGGCCAGCGTCTGGCGGATCGCGCCGCCGCTCACCTGCAGCGAGGCGCAGATCGACGAGGGCCTGACCATCCTCGACCAGGCGATCCGCGAATCCCTGTAGCCTTAGCCGGCGCGGATGGCACTTGACGAGGCGCGGCAGATTATTTAACCAGTATGGTTCGGTAACCATTCGGTTCGAAAATATGCAGCGACGACCTGAGCACGACCTTCGCCGCGCTCGCCGACCCGACCCGGCGGGCGATCCTGGCGCGCCTCGCCGCGGGCGAGGCTTCGGTCGGCCGAGCTGGCCGAGCCGTTCGACATGAGCCTGCCGGCGATCTCCAAGCACCTGAAGGTGCTGGAGCGGGCCGGCCTGATCGCGCGCTCGCGCGAGGCGCAGTGGCGGCCCTGCCGGCTCGAGGCGGCAAGGCTCAAGGACGTCGCCGACTGGCTCGAGCGCTACCGCCGCTTCTGGGAGGAGAGCCTCGATCGCCTCGAGGCGTATCTGGGCGAGCTGCAAGGGAAGGATGCCGATCATGGCCGCGAGCACTGAGGCCGCCGCGCACACGGCCGGGCCGCGAGCTCACCATCACCCGCCTGCTCGATGCGCCGCGAAGCCTGGTCTTCAAGGTCTGGACGCAGCCCGAGCACATGGTCCGCTGGCTGGGCCCGAAGGGCTTCACCGCGCCGTCCTGCGAGATGGACCTGCGGCCCGGCGGCGCCTGGCGCGCCTGCATCCGCTCGCCCGAGGGCAAGGACCACTGGATGCAGGGCGTCTATCGCGAGATCGTCGCGCCCGAGCGTCTCGTCTTCACCTTCGCCTGGGAGGAGGACGGCGTGCCCGGCCACGAGACGCTGGTGACGGTGACCTTCGCCGAGCAGGCCGGCAAGACCCTGTTCACGTTCCACCAGGCGACGTTCGCGACCGTCGAATCGCGCGACGGCCACCATGGCGGCTGGAGCTCGAGCTTCGATCGCCTCGCCGACTACCTGGCAAGCCTTTGACGATGGAGGAAGTGATGCAGCACGAGATCGTGTCGCCGGAGGCGTGGCTTGCGGCACGCAAGGCACATCTGGCGAAGGAGAAGGAGTTCACCCGGCTGCGCGACCAGCTCAGTCGCCGAGCGGCGCGCAGCTGCCCTGGACACGGGTCGACAAGCGGCTACGCGTTCGACGGGCCGGACGGGCGCAGGACGCTGCCCGAGCTGTTCGACGGCCGCAGCCAGCTGATCGTCTACCACTTCATGCTCGGTCCGGGCTGGGAGCGAGGGCTGCAACGAGCTGCTCGTTCGTCGCCGACCACTTCGACGGCGCGCTCGTGCATCTCGCGCATCGCGACGTCACGCTGGTCGCGGTCTCGCGCGCGCCGCTGGCCGAGATCGAGGCGTTCAAGCAGCGCATGGGCTGGCGCTTCCCGTGGGTCTCTTCGCTACGGCAGCGACTTCAACGCCGACTTCCACGTCTCGTTCACGCAAGGAGCGAGCTGGCCGCGCGGCAAGGTGTACTACAACTACGGCATGACCGAGTTCCCGAGCGAGGAGGCGCCCGGCGCCAGCGTGTTCTACAAGGACGAGGACGGCGCGGTCTTCCACACCTATTCCGCCTATGCGCGCGGGCTCGACATGCTGGTCGGCACCTACAACTGGCTCGACCTCGCGCCCAAGGGCCGCGACGAGGCGGCGCTGCCGTGGACCATGGCCTGGGTGCGCCACCACGACCGCTACGACGTCGAGCCGCGCGCAGGAATAATGTCGCGCGCATGGCGTTGTCGGAATCGCGATCTGCCGAATTCGTCCTTTGGGACGAGCATCTCTCGCCTGCCCGACGGACCGAGGCATATCGTGTCACGAATCCAACTCGATCTCGTGGGGAGGACCGAGGATGAGCCGAAGCGGACAAGGACGACGCCATGCAGCGCTACGCCATCCTCTGCTACCACGACGAAGCGACGGTCAACGCGCTGACCAAGGAGCAGGACGACGCGCTGATGGCCGACCTCGAG
Source organism: uncultured Acidobacteriota bacterium (assembly GCA_963787175.1). Taxonomy (GTDB): domain Bacteria; phylum Acidobacteriota; class Vicinamibacteria; order Vicinamibacterales; family 2-12-FULL-66-21; genus CAVSUB01. The sequence goes on along the minus strand of CAWBCA010000017.1, from coordinate 1,065,666 downwards.
GTCGTGCGCCGCAAGCTGCGCAGACGGCAAGCTCGGCCCGGTCGCCCGGCTGATGCCGACCACCGCGGCGACCACCTTGCGCGCCGGCGACGAGCCGCTGGTCATCGACGGCCCGTTCGCCGAGACCAAGGAGCAGCTGCTCGGCTTCTACATCGTCGACTGCGCGATCGCTCGAGGAGGCGATCGAGCGTCGCGCGCGACCTGGCGCGCGCAGCAAGCCGGGCGGCGACGCTACGAGATCCGCCCGATCTCGCTCTTCCAGCCGGGAAGCCGCGTGACGTGAGCGATCTCGCCTGGATCGACGCGGCGCTGACCGTCGGCGCGCCCCCAGGCGCTGGGCGCGCTGCTGCGCTATTTCCGCGATCTCGACACGGCCGAGGAGGCGTTCCAGGAGGCCTGCCTGCGGGCGCTGAGAACTGGCCGCAGCAACGGCCCGCCGCGCGATCCGGCCGCCTGGCTGATCTTCGTCGGCCGCAACGCCGCGCTCGACGAGGTGCGCCGCCAGAGCGCGCAGCAGGCCGCTGCCGCCCGAGGAGCTGATCTCCGATCTCGACGACGCCGAAGCGGCGCTCGCCGAGCGGCTCGACAGCTCGCACTACCGCGACGACGTGCTGCGGCTGCTGTTCATCTGCTGCCATCCCGACCTGCCGGCGACGCAGCAGATCGCGCTCGCGCTGCGCATCGTCTCGGGCCTCTCGGTCAAGGAGATCGCGCGCGCCTTCCTGGTCAGCGAGAGCGCCATGGAGCAGCGCATCACGCGGGCCAAGCGCCGCGTCGCCGCGGCCGAGGTGCCGTTCGAGACGCCGGGCGCGGTCGAGCGGGCCGAGCGGCGTCGGCGCCGTCGCGGCCATGATCTACCTGCTGTTCAACGAGGGCTATTCGGCGAGCGGCGGCGATGGCGCATATCCGCGTGCCGCTGTGCGAGGAGGCGATCCGGCTGGCGCGGCTGCTGCTGCGGCTGTTCCCGGCCGAGCCCGAGATCATGGGGCTCGCGGCGCTGCTGCTGCTGCAGCATGCGCGCGCGCCGGCGCGGCTCGACGCCGACGGCTGCATCGTGCTGCTGGAGGACCAGGACCGCGGCCTCTGGGACCAGGCGACTGATCGCCGAGGGCCTGGCGCTGGTCGACGAAGGCGCTGCGCCACCGCCGGCCCGGCCCCTACCAGGTGCAGGCGGCGATCGCCGCGTGCATGCCCAGTGCGGCGCGCGCCGAGGACACGGACTGGGCCGAGATCGACCAGCTCTACGCCGCGCTCGAGCGCATGCAGCCCTCGCCGGTCGTCACCCTCAACCGCGCGGTGGCGGTCGCCAAGGTGCGCGGGCCCGCAGGCGGCGCTGGCGCATGATCGAGCCGCTGGCCGAGCCGCTCGCCGGCTATTTCCACTTCTTCGGCGTCAAGGGCGCGCTGCTGCATGCAGCTCGGCCGCGCCGACGAGGCGCGCGTCGCGTTCGACCGGGCGATCGCGCTCGCCAACACGCCGGCGGAGGCCGCGCACATCCGCCTGCATCTCGACCGCCTGATGAAGGACGGCACGGCGCGAGCCGGCCAGGCTGCCGGATAGTCCCTGGCGGCAAAAAAATTGGCGCCGCTGTCGGATCGCGGCCGGCGCCGATACGTTCCTAAGGGACGATGCGACGGAACGGATGGCCAGTTCGAGGGAGGCCGCATCATGAAGTTTCTGTGCCTCGTCTATGGCGAAGAGAGGGCGCTGGATGTCCTTTCCAAGGACGCCATGCAGGTCCTGGTCGACCGATCCCTCGCCTACGACGACGAGCTGCGCAGCGGCGGCCACTATCTCGAGTTCGGCGGCCCTCCAGGGGATTGGGCGCGCGAAAACGGTGCGAGCCCGCCATGGCGAGACGTTCGTCACCGACGGCCCGTTTGCCGAGACCAAGGAGCAGCTGCTCGGCTTCATCCTGATCGACGCCCGCGACCTCGACGAGGCCGTTCGACTGGCGGCGAAGATCCCCATGGCGTCTGTCGGCACCGTCGAGGTCCGGCCGGTCCAGGAGCTGGAGCCGGCGCGGACGGCGCGCTCGGCTTGAACGGCACTCGACCCGCAACCAGATCGACGGAGATCGGACGATGCAACACCAGATCGTGTCCCGCGACGAATGGCTCGCCGCGCGCAAGGCGCATCTGCGGAACGAGAAGGCGCTGACCCGCATGCGCGACCTCGTCGCCGCCGAGCGGCGCGCGCTGCCCTGGGTCAAGGTCGACAAGGCGTACGTCTTCGACACGCCCGAAGGGAAGAAGACGCTCGCCGAGCTGTTCGGCGAGAACAGCCAGCTCGTCATCCACCACTTCATGTTCGCGCCCGACTGGGAGGCGGGCTGCCCGAGCTGCTCGCTCGAGGCCGACCATGCCGAAGGCGCGATCGTGCATCTGGAGCATCACGACGTGAGCTATGTGCGCGTGTCGCGCGCGCCGCTCGACAAGATCCAGGCGTATCGAGAGCGCATGGGCTGGAAGTCGCCGTGGGTGTCGTCGCTACGGCAGCGACTTCAACTACGACTTCCACGTCTCGTTCACCAAGGAGCAGCTCGCCGCGGGCAAGGTCGACTACAACTACGGCCTGGTCGAAGGCTACGACGAGCTGCCCGGCCTCAGCGTCTTCTACAAGGACGAGAAGGGCGACGTCTTCCACACCTACTCGAGCTACGCGCGCGGCAACGAGGAGGTGATCGGCGCCTTCATCTATCTCGACATCACGCCCAAGGGCCGCAACGAGCGCGAGATCATGGACTGGGTGCGCCGCCACGACGAGTACGAGGGCGGGCCCCAGCAGACCAGCGCGGCTTGACGGCATCGGGCGGACGCAGGAGGAAGCCATGCCGATCACGCTCAGAAGATCACGCCTTGCCTTTGGTTCGACACCGAGGCCGAGGAGGCGGCGAACGCTCTACGTGGCGATCTTCGAGAATTCGAGGATCCTGAGCATCAGCCACTACGGCAAGGAGGGCCACGAGATCCACGGGCGCAAGGCGGGATCGGTCATGACCGTCGAGTTCGAGATCGAAGGGCAACGGTTCGTCGGCCTGAACGGCGGTCCGCATTTCAAGTTCAACGAGGCCATCTCGTTCCAGGTGCACTGCGGGACGCAGGAGGAGATCGACTACTACTGGGCAAAGCTCAGCCGAGGACGGCGAGGAGGGCCCCTGCGGCTGGCTGAAGGACCGGTTCGGCCTGTCCTGGCAGATCGTGCCGACGATCCTGCTCGACATGCTGACGGACCCGGATCCGCAGCGAGACCGCGCGGGTCACGAAGGCGTTCCTGCAGATGCACAAGTTCGACATCGAGGCGCTCGAGCGCGCCCGTCGCGGCGAGGCGTGATGGCGCAGGACGAGCGTAGAGGAGAGACAGCATGAGCACGCCGGAGGGACGGCGCGACGGCGACTACCCGGACTGGCCGCGCCGCCACGACGAGTGCGCGGCCTAGCCAGCCTCGCAGTTGCATCACGGAGAGAATCCATGTCCATGCCCTATCGCGGCGGATGCATGTGCGGCGCGATCCGCTACGAGATCGGCGCCGAGCCGCTGTTCGGCGGCCAATGCCAGTGCCGCGACTGCCAGCACGAGACCGGCGGCGGCCACTCCAGCTTCATGGCCTTCCCGGCCGCGGCGGTCAGGCTGGAAGGAACGCCGACGGTCTACGAGTTCAAGGCCGACAGCGGCAACACGATCGGGCGCGGCTTCTGCCCGAGCTGCGGCTGCACCGTCGTCGCCGTCACGAGCGGGCTGCCGGACCTGACGATGATCAGCGTCGGCGGACTGGACGATCCAAGCATCTTCAAGCCGGAGTTCGTCTGCTACGTGAGCCGGGGCCACGCGTGGGACCTCGTCGACCCGGCGTTGCCGAGCTTCGCGACGATGCCGGACGCGCCACCGCCGGAGGGAGGGGAACCATGATCGACGCCAAGGTTAGTCTCGAGCCGCGTTTCGCGGATGGCGACGTGATGCGGGTGATCGGTCTCGCCGAGCGCTACGATGCGGTGACGATGAACCGCATCACCGAGCAGTGGGCGCACTTTCAGCAGCGGCTGGGCGACGTGCGCGGCCGGATCGACCCGGCGCAGTTCGGCATCTTCTACCGGGAACGCGCGAAGCCTTTCGCGTTCGAGTACCTGACGGCCGTGATGGTCGGCGAGGACGCGCCGCGTGCCGGCGGGCCTCGTCGAGCGGAGGCTGCCGGCACGCCGCCATGCGGTCTTCTCGCATCGCGGCAAGCCGTCGGGATTGCGGCCGCTCGTCGATGCGATCTTCCACGACTGGCTGCCGCGCTCGGGACATGAAGCGGGTGGCGATCCCGACTTCGTCGAGGTTTATGGCGATGACTTCGACCCGGTCCGCCTCGAGGGCGTGATCGAGGTCTGGGTGCCCCTGAAGGATTGAGACCATGGCCATCACCGGAAGCTGCCATTGCGGCAGGATCGCCTATCGGCTCGACGCCGATCCGACCGAGGCGATCGAATGCAACTGCTCGATCTGCCGGCGCAAGGGCGCCGTGCTTGCGGCCTTCGCGCCCGAGCAGTTCCACCTGGAGACCTCGCGCGACGACATCGCGGTCTACACATTCGGCCGGCACGTCATCCGCCATCAGTTCTGCAAGACCTGCGGCTGCGCCCCATTCGCCGAAGGCACCGATCCCGACGGCAGGAGCATGGTGGCGATCAACCTTCGCTGCGCCGACGTCGACCTCGGCAGCATCAAGATCACACCGTTCGACGGCGCCAGCCTGTAGCGCCGGCACGACACAGCACTGGGAGAAGGACCATGGCGACCACGACGATCGAGCGCTCCGCAAAGGCCGAGATCCGCAAGCTGATCGAGGGCTGGGCGAAGGCCGCGCAGGGGTTCGACCTCGACGCCATCATGGCGAGCTACACACCCGACATCGTCGCTTTCGACGCAGTCGGCAAGCTGCGGTTCGAGGGTGCGGAGGCCTATCGCGCGCACTGGAAGGCCTGCGCCGAGATGTGCCCCGGCCAGATGATCTTCGAGGTCCACGACCTCGTGATCGAGGCCGGCGACGATCTCGCCTTCGGCCACCACCTTATGCGCTGCGGCATGGTCGGCGAGGACGGCAAGGAGGATGCAAGCTATATGCGCGGCACCTTCGGCTGCCGACGGCAAGGCGGCAGGTGGCTGATCGCGCACGAGCACTTCTCGGTGCCGTTCGATCCGGAGAGCAGCAAGGCGCTGCTCGGCCTCGAGCCGTAGCGGAAGGCGACCGCGGCACGCCGGCGCGTGCAGGGAGGAAGGCGCGATGGCGACATTGGCACGAGCGGGCACTGGACGAGCGGCTCGCCCGCCTCGAAGCGGCGCGGGCCTGGAGCCCACGCGTCGTCTCGCGGCTGGAGGCGCTGATCCGCACCGGCGACGACGACGCGCTGTTCCGCATCAACCCGTTCACCTTCGCGGGCGAGCGCGGGCTCGGCGAGGACGAGGCGATCGACCTCTTCCTGCACGCCGCGGCACTCGGCCTGTTCGAGATGGACTGGCTCCTGATCTGCCCGAGATGCGCCTGCGCGGTGGAAAGCTTTGCCGGCCTGCGCGCGGTGCAGCGCCGCTTCCGCTGCCCGGAATGCCGCAACGAGTACGAAGCGGCGATGGACGACCTCATCGCGATCTATTTCAGCGTCTCGCCGCAGATCCGCACGATCCGCTACCACCGCCCGGAGACCCTCGACCCGTTCGACTACATCTACGGCTTCAAGGGCGTCCGCGAGGGGCGCATGCCCGACGGCGGGCCCTTTCTCGAAGCGGCACGCTCGGCGCTGCGCGGGGTGGCGTATCTCGAGCCCGGCGAGAGCACCCGGTTCGCGCTCGAGGCCGCACCGGGCGCGCTCTGGGGGTTCAGCTCTGATTCGGCGGCGGGTTTCGAGCTGCACGTCGGCCAGGAGCCGATGAGCGAGCCGCAGCAGGTGCGCCTGACCTTTCTCGGCACCGGTTACCAACCGAACGAGGCTTCCCTGGCCCCGGGGCAGGTCACCCTGGAGATCGACAACCCGACATCGATTCGCGGCGTGCTCGCGATCACCCAGGTTTCGCCGGACGAGGAGGGCGCGTTTCTGACGTTCGATCCCTATCTCACCGGCAAGCACCTGCTCACGAGCCAGACGTTCCGGAGCCTGTTCCGGTCCGAGGTGGTAGGCGGCGCCGAGGGCATCGCGATCCGCGACATCGCCCTTCTGTTCACCGACATCCGCGGATCGACCGCGCTCTACCAGCGGATCGGCGATCTGAACGCCTTCCAGCTCGTTCAGCAGCATTTCGACCTGCTGCGCGAAACGACGGTGCGCCATCGCGGGGCGATCGTGAAGACCATCGGCGACGCTGTGATGGCGGCCTATCCGGATGCGGCCCTTGCGGTCGGCGCGGCGCTCGACATGCTGGGCGCTATCGAGCGCTTCAACCGCGACCTGCCCGAGCGCTCGGTGTCGCTCAAGATCGGCATCCATCACGGCGCCGCGATCGCGGTCACGCTCAACGAGGAGCTCGACTATTTCGGCCAGACCGTGAACATCGCCTCGCGCGTCCAGGAGCTGGCCGACGCCGAGGAAATCTGGATCACCGAGGCGGCGTGGCGCTATCCCGGCGTGCAGAAGCATCTCGAGGGATATCCGACCGAGCAGCGCACCGCCGAGTTCCGCGGCATCGCGCAGCCCATGTCGGTCGTGCGCATCGGTGCACGGGTCTCGGCCTGAACCAGGCACCGGATACGATCATGTCGCTCCAGCTCCACTTCCACCCGCTCGCCTCGTTCTGCCACAAGGCGCTGATCGCGCTGTACGAGAACGGCACGTCCTTCGACCCGGTGATCGTCGATCTCGGCGACGAGGCCTCGCGCACGGCTTTCCGCGCGCTCTCGCCGATGGCGAAGATGCCGGTGCTGCGCGATCCCGCTCGGGACTGCACCGTCGCCGAATTCGACGGTCGTGATCGAATATCTGGACGCGTGGTATCCGGGAACGACGCGGCTCGTGCCCGACGATCCGGATCGCGCCTGGCAGGTCCGCATGTGGGATCGGTTCTTCGATCACTACGTCCAGCAGCCGATGCAGAAGATCGTGACCGACCGTCTGCGGCCCCCCGGCAGCGGCGATGCCTTCGGCGTCGAGCATGCCCGAGCGGATCTGCGGGCGGCCTGCGCAGTGCTCGAGCACGAGATCGGCGACCGGACCTGGATGACCGGCGACGCCTTCACGCTCGCCGACTGCTCGGCAGCGCCAGCCTTGTTCTATGCCGACACGGTCGAGCCCTTCGACGCCATGCAGCCAAGGCTCGCGGCCTATCTGGATCGGCTGATGGCGCGGCCGTCCTTCGCGCGCGTGCTGCAGGAGGCCGAGCCCTACTTCCCGCTCTTTCCGCTCGAACGCAAACCTCGGATCGGTGGCTTACGGAGACTGACATGACGAAAGTGCTGGTCCTGCTCGGCACCAAAAAGGGTGCTTTCATCCTCGACAGCGACGCTTCGCGGCGCTCCTGGGCGCTGCGCGGGCCGTTCTGCGAGACCTGGCCGCTGAACCACGTGGTCGGCGATCCTGCGACCGGCACGATCTATGGCGCGGGCGGCGACGCGTGGTTCGGCCCGGCGGTCTGGCGCTCGACCGACCTCGGCGCGACCTGGACGCATTCGAGCGAAGGGCTCGCCTATGCCGAGGGCGAGGAGCCGATCAAGTCGGCCTGGAGCCTGGCAGCGGCCGGCGGCAGCCTCTATGCCGGCGTCGAGCCAGCCGGCCTGTTCCGCAGCGACGATGCCGGCCAGAGCTGGCGTCATGTCGCCGGCCTGCGCAACCACCCGACGCGGCCGCACTGGCAGCCGGGCGGGGCCGGACTGATCCTGCATTCGCTGGTGCCGCATCTCGCCGATGGCGAGCAGATCTGGGTCGGGATCTCATCGGCCGGGGTGTTCCATACCGCGGATGGCGGCATGACCTGGGAGCCGCGCAACCGCGGCACGCGCGCCGACTACCTGCCGGAGGACCAGCGCTACCCGGAGGTCGGCCAGTGCGTGCACTGCATCGTGCGGGCCGCAGGCAAGCCCGATCGCCTGTACCAACAGAACCACTGCGGCATGTATCGCAGCGACGACGGCGGCCGGCAGTGGCGCAGCATCGAGGCGGGGCTGCCGTCGAGCTTCGGGTTCCCTGCGGCGGCGCACCCGCGCGACCCGGACACGCTCTACCTGCTGCCGCTGAACGGCGACATCGCCGGCCGCTACGTGCCGGACGCCAAGGCCGCGGTCTGGCGCACGCGCGATGGCGGCGAGAGCTGGCAGGACCTGCGCGAGGGGCTGCCGCAGCAGAACGTGTTCTTCGGCGTGCTGCGCCAGGCGATGGCGACCGACCGGCTCGAGCCCGCCGGGGTCTACTTCGGCACCAACTCGGGCGCGCTGTTCGCCAGCGCCGACGAGGGCGACAGCTGGAGCTGCATCGCGCAGCACCTGCCACTGATCACTTCGGTCGAAACTCTGGTGGTCGAGGGTTGAGGGACGCCGTCGTGGCCCAGTCCCCACGTCCGGTGCCGGTCCTCGTCGTCCTGCCGGCAATCCTCGTGCGGCTGTTCCCCGGCGCGCTGCGCGAGGTGGAGGTGTCGGCCGCCACGGTCCGCGAGGCGATCGACGCGGTGAACGCGCGCTGGCCCGGCATGCGCGACCGGATCTGCAATTCGCGCCCGGCGATCCGGCGCCACATCAACGTCTTCGTCGACGGCCACAAGGCGACGCTCGACACGCCGCTCACCGCCGGCACCGAGGTCATCGTCATGACCGCGATCAGCGGCGGCTGAGCGGCGGGCGGTTGTCCTCGGTGCAGCCGCGCCTCACTTCTTCGACACGCGATGGCGTGTGGAGGGTTTGGCGATGAAGGCCGTTGTGGACGGACACGTGGTCGCCGAGAGCGACGACATGGTCGAAGCTCATGGTTACCAGTATTTTCCGAGCGCCGATGTGCGCATGGAGTGGCTCGAGAAGACCGAGCAGACCGCGGACGACCTGGAATGCCCGCATGGCGTCCAGTTCTACGATGTCGTGATCGACGGCGACCGCCGCGAGCGCGCCGCCTGGTCGTACGAATCGCCGCAACCGCGCATGGCGCATGTCGGCGGCCGGTTCGGCTTCTGGCAGGATGTCGAGGTCCGCTAGGTCCTAAGTCCGCCTCGCCGCATGGCTGGCGGCGAGATAGCCGAAGGTCATCGCCGGGCCGAGCGTAATGCCCGGCGCAGGATAGATCCCGGCCATCAGCGAATCCATGTCGTTGCCGACCGCGTAGAGGCCTTCGATCGGCGTGCCGTCGGCGCGCAGAACGCGGGCGCATCCGTCGGTAACGAGGCCGCAGCTGGCACCGATGTCGCCGGGCCAGACCGTGATCGCGTAGAAAGGCGCGCGCCTCGATCGGGCCGATGCAGGGATTGGGGCCGTGCTTCGGGTCGCCGAGATTGCGCTGATAGGCATCGCCGCCCTTGGCAAAATCGGGATCGACGCCGGTTGCGGCAAAACCGTTGTGGCGCCAGACCGTATCCTCAAGGGTCGCCGGCTCGATTCCAAGCTGGCGTGCAAGATCGGCAATCGCGTCGGCGCGCAACACGTAGCCATCGGCGATCGCGCGGCGCAGACCCAGCCGCCGGGGCCGGACCATCCCGAGGCCATAGCGGGCGATGAAACGGTCGTCGCAGATGAAGCGGCAGGGAATGGTCGGCGTCCGTGCGTGCGCGGCGTACATCGTCTCGGCGAAGCGCTGGTAGGTGGTCGCCTCGTTGACGAAGCGGCGGCCCGCGCGATCCACCGCGATCAGGCCTGGCTTGCCGCGATCGAGCACGAAGTGCGGGAACACCGCGGTGCTGCCGTCGGCGCGGCGGCGGATCGAGACCGGCGCCCAGAAACTGTTGTTGGCGTGGCCCGTGCCGAGATGGCCGCCTGCTTTCTGGCCGAGCATCACCCCGTCGCCCATCGCGGTCTCGACCAGCGGCGAATGCTCGCAGAGCGGCTCGGGCAGAAGCCGCCTGCGCAGCTCGGGATGGCGCGAGAAGCCGCCCGTCGGCGAGCACCACGCCCCGGCGCGCCCGTACTTGTATCTCGCCGTCCGACGACCCAGCAGCGCGCCGAGCACGGCGCCGTCCGCGAGGTCGAGCGCGGTCACCGATGCCGAGGTCCGGACCGGCACGCCGCGCTGCAGGAGGGAGTGAAACAGCCGGCCGGCAAGCGCGTTGCCCATTACCAGCCGGGTGCCGCGCGGATGGCGAAGGCGATCGGCGCCGTGGCGCAGCAGCAGCCCCGCCGTGTGGCGCAGCGATGCGAGCGAGCGGGTCGCGCCCAGCAAATGGCCGATGTCGGTGCGGTCGACCATCATGCCGCCGAGCAGCGTGAACTCCGGCATGGGCGGCCGCAGCCTCGCGAACTCCCGACCGAGCACCCTGGCGTCGAACGGCAGGGGCTCCAGGACGCGGCCGCTGAGGGTGGCGCCGGGAAGATCGGCCAGGTAGTCCGGGTGGTAGGCGTAGGCGCGCAACCGGACAGCCGTGTGCTCTTCGAAGAAGCGCACCATCTCCGGCCCGCCGGCGAGAAAGGCATCGAGGAGTGCCGGGCGCAAGCGACCGCCGATCGCGGCCTGCAGATAGCGGCGGGCGTTGCCGGGATCGTCACTGCCGGGCGGGCCATGATGCGAGCCCGGCACCCAGACCGAGCCCGCCGAGAGCGCGGTGGTGCCGCCGACCACCGCCGCCTTCTCGACCAGCAGCACGTCGAGGCCCAGCACCGCGCCTGCAAGGGCTGCGCTCATGCCGCCGGCACCGGCGCCGACGATCAGCAGATCGACCTCGCGACGAACGGGTGGGCTCGAGCTCACGCCGCCCTGGACTGGAACCGGCGCAACGCCGGCGCCGCCAGGAGGATCGCGAGCGTGATGCCGACGATCCAGACCGACATCGGCCGTTCGACGAAGATCCAGAACGAGCCGCGCGAGATCGTGAGCGTCTGGCGCAGCGCTTCCTCAGCGAGCGGACCGAGGACCAGCGCCAGGACCACGGCGGCCGGCGAGAAGCCGAACAGCTTCATGAAGAAGCCGGCGATGCCCGCGATGAACATGATCCAGGTCTCGACGATGCTGCCGTTCACGCTGTAGGTGCCGATCGTGCAGAGCACGATCACGGCCGGCGCCAGGATGCGGTACGGCACGCGCAGCATCAGCACGAAGAGCGGGAATCGCGAAGATGTTGAGCAGCACCAGGGCGATGTTGCCGAGGTACATACTGGCGATCAACCCCCAGGCGAACTCGGGGTTCTGGTCCATCAGGAGCGGGCCGGGGCGCAGTCCCCAGAGCAGGAAGGCGGCGAGCAGCACGGCGGTCGAGGCCGAGCCCGGAATGCCGAGCGTCAGCAGCGGCACCATCGCGCCGGCCGACGCGGCATTGTTGGCGGTCTCCGGTCCGACCAGCCCGGCCATCGCGCCCTTGCCGAAGCGCTCGGGCTCCTTGGACGCCGACTTCTCGATCGAGTACGCCATCAGCGAGGCGATCGTCGCTCCGGCGCCCGGAATGACCCCGATCACGAAGCCGAGCAGCGAGCACCGGACCATCGTCACCCGCGTCTCGACCCAGTCGCGCAGCTCCGGCCAGAAGCGCCGCTCGCTCTGGTACCGGATGATGCCGCCCGAGCCGGAGGCGTGCCGGCCCTCGTAGAAGGCGTAGAACAGCTCGCCCAGGCCGAACAGGCCGATCGCGACCGGGATGAAGTCGATACCGCCAATCATCTCGGCCGAGCCGAAGGTGAAGCGTGACTGGCCGGTCTCGAGGTCGATGCCGACCGTGCCGAGGGCAAAGCCGATCAGCCCCGAGATGACGCCGTAGCGCCAGTCGCTGCCCACCATGACGACCAGGCACAGCATGCCCATCATCGCGAGCAGGAAGTACTCGGGCGGGCCGAAGCCCCGGGCGACCTGGCTGAACAGCGGCGCCAGCAGGGTGATCAGGACGACGCCGACCGTGCCGCCGACGAAGGAGGCGACCGCCTGCATCACCAGCGCTGGCCCGGCGCGGCCCTGCTGGGCCAGGGGATAGCCGTCGAAGGTGCTGGCGACCGTCGCCGATTCGCCGGGCGTGTTGAGCAGGATCGAGGTGATCGTGCCGCCATACATCGCGGCGTAGTAGATCGCCGCCAGCATGACCACGGCGGCGATCGGGTCCATGCCGAAGGTGAGCGGCATCAGGATCGCAATGCCGGCCGACGGCCCGAAGCCGGGGATGATGCCGACCACCATGCCGACCATCGCACCGATCATCAGGAACATGAGGTTGCTCGGCGTCAGGACGACCGACATCCCGAGCCAGAGATTGTCGAACAGTTCCATCAGCGCCGCCTGCTACCCGCCCCGGCGCCCTGCTGGCGCGGTCAAGGAAGCGTTCCCTTCACCACGGCAGCCCGAGCGAATCGGGTGGCAGAGACGCGTTCAGCCAGCGGTCGAACAGCAGGAACAGCGCGAGCGGAAAGCCGATGCTGATGGCGACGTTCTGCAGCGTCTTGCCGCGGTTCAGGACCGAGAGGCTCACGAGCATGAACGCGACCATCGCGAGCGCTCCGCCGAGCACGTTCAGGACCAGAACGAACGCCCCGCAGAGACCGGCGACGACCAGCGTGATGCCCCAGTAGCTCGAGACGGCGGCGCCCTCGTGCTTCCTGAGGTCGCCGGCCAGCGTGAGCACGCAGACGACGATCAGCGCCACACCGATGATGCGCGGAAAGAAGCCCGGCCCCAGTCGCCCGGCCGAGGACCAGAAGCTGAGCTCGGCGAACGCCCAATAGGTGTAGAACAGCGCCAGGGCCAGGATCGCTGCGGTGAACGCCAGTCGCATGGCCGCCTCGTCGGCACGGCCGTGCGGGCTCCGCACGGCCGCAGGCCGAATGAACCGAGGGCGCCGATCAGTCGATCGCGCCCTGCTCCCGCAGGATCTCCTCGAAAGCGCCGCTCGTCTCTCCCAGATAGGTGCGGAAGTCCTCGCCGTAGCGGATGTTCTCGGTGAGGTTGTTGCTCTCGATGTACTCCTGCCATTCAGGCGTCTCGACCACCTTCTTCATGACCTCGATCCACCACTCCTGGGCTTCCGCGGGCACGTCGGGCGCCAGGATCAGGCCGCGCGGCATGGAGACATTCACCGGATAGCCGGCGTCGGTGAAGGTCGGGATGTCGCCGAGCGATGCCGGCGTCTGCTGGCCGCTATAGGCGAGCGCCTTCATGTCGCCGGATTCGATCAGGCCCAGGACCTCGCCGGGGTTCGACATGATCGCATCGAGGGCGTCGGACAGGAGCGCCGTGTTGAGTTCGCCGGCGGCGTTGAAGGAGACGTAGTCGAACTCGAAGCCGGCCTTCTCGGCGAGCAGGGTCGGCACGATGAAGTCGACGTTCACCGCGCCGATGCCGCCGATCGTCGGCGAGTTCGGCCTTGGCGCTCTCGATGAACTCCTCGAAGCTGTCGATCTCGGAAGTGCCATTCACGAGCAGCACGAGGTCGTCGGTGGCCAGCAGCGCGATCGGCGTGAAGGTGGTCGGGTCCCAGGGCGTGTCGGCCTGGAGCGGGGTCGTGATGTAGCTGCCGCTGGTGCTGGAAATCGCGTACGGATTGCCGGCCTGGCCGTAAAGATAGCCCCAGCCCACCGCGCCGCTGCCGCCCTGACGGTTCTCGGCGACGATCTCGCCGGGGTACAACTCGTGCTTGTTGAGGATCTCGATCAGCGTGCGCGACATGATGTCGTTGCCGCCGCCGGGACCGAACGCGATGGTCCAGTCGAGCCGCTCGCTGGGATAGTCCTGCGCAGCGGCGCTGCCGGCTGCGAGCGGTACGGACAGCGCGACGGCGGCGACCACAGCAAGTTTCGGCAGCGCGTGCCGATCGAAGACGCGAATGCTCATCATAGCCTCCCTTCAGGTCGCAGGCTCCTGCGCCCCAAAAACCCTGAGATCGTTTGCTTCCGGCCCGGCCACGCGCACATCCAGGCGCCCGTCCGGCCCTTTCTTACTCCGATGGCACGCTAGGGGACCGATCGAAAGACTGTCAAGCAGGCAATCCCGAGATGCCCGGCACGCGTTCAGTCGAGCGCGCGCGGCCTCACGGCATGGCCAACGCGCGCCGATTCGTTCCCGCCAGCGTCGCGGCAAGCGATCGCACGCGCCGCGTCCGAGGAATGGGCGATGCCGGCGAGCAGCAGATCGGCGCCGTCCGCGATCAGCTACGCATGTCGCGCCCCGATCAGGCCGAGCCGCGTGGCCGGCCCGCTGCCCGCCACCGCCGGTTCAGTCCGAGGCCGGCTTCTCGCCCGCCCAGGTCCAGTTGCGGATCTCGGGCATGTCCTGGCCGTACTGCTGGATGTATTGCTTGTGCTCGATCAGCTTGTCGCGCACCGCCTGGCGGGTGTAGGCGGCGACCGGCCCGAGCTTGGGCACCCGCTCGATCACGTCGTCGACCAGGTGGAAGCGGTCCATGTCGTTGCGCACCAGCATGTCGAACGGCGTGGTCGTGGTGCCCTCCTCCTTGTAGCCGCGGACATGCAGGTTGCCGTGATTGGTGCGGCGATAGGTCAGGCGGTGGATCAGCCACGGATAGCCGTGATAGGCGAAGATGATCGGCTTGTCGGTGGTGAACAGCACGTCGAACTCGCGATGCGACAGGCCGTGCGGATGCTCCTCGGCCGGCTGCAGGCGCATCAGGTCGACGACGTTGATCATGCGGATCTTCAGATCCGGCACCTGCTCGCGCAGGATGCTGATCGCCGCCAGCACCTCCATGGTCGGCACGTCGCCGGCCGCCGCCATGACCACGTCCGGCTCGCCGCCGCGATCGTTGCTCGCCCACTCCCAGATGCCGATGCCCGCCGTGCAGTGCTTGACCGCGGCGTCCATGTCGAGCCATTGCGGCTGCGGCTGCTTGCCGGCGACGATCACGTTGATGAAGTCGCGCGAGCGCAGGCAGTGGTCGGCGACCGACAGCAGCGTGTTGGCGTCGGGCGGCAGATAGACGCGGATCACGCTCGCCTTCTTGTTCATGACGTGATCGATGAAGCCCGGGTCCTGATGGCTGAAGCCGTTGTGGTCCTGGCGCCAGACATGCGAGGTCAGGAGGTAGTTGAGCGAGGCGATCGGCCGCCGCCAGGGGATCTCGGTGGTGGTGGTCTTCAGCCACTTGGCGTGCTGGTTGAACATCGAATCGATGATGTGGATGAAGGCCTCGTAGCACGAGAAGAAGCCGTGCCGACCGGTCAGGAGGTAGCCCTCGAGCCAGCCCTGGCAGGTATGCTCGCTGAGGATCTCCATGACCCGGCCGTCGGCGGCGAGGTGGTCGTCCTCCGGCAGCTTGTCGGCGACCCAGGTGCGGTCGGTCGTCTCGAAGAGCGCGTCCAGCCGGTTCGAGGCCGTCTCGTCCGGACCGAAGACCCGGAAATTGGCGTGATCCATGTTGAGCTTCATGATGTCGCGCAGGAACCCGCCCAGGACACGCGTCGCCTCGCCGGTCGCCGCGCCGGGAGCCGGCACGTCGACCGCATAGTCGCGAAAGTCGGGGATGCGCAGGTTCTTCAGCAGCAGCCCGCCATTGGCATGCGGATTGGCGCCCATGCGGCGCGTTCCGGTCGGCGCCAGCGCGCGCAGCGGCTCGGCACCAGCCTGCCCTGCTCGTCGAACAGCTCCTCCGGGCCGGTAGCTGCGCATCCACTGCTCGAGCAGCTTGAGGTGCTCGGGCTTCTCGGCGAGCCCGGAGAGCGGCACCTGGTGCGAGCGCCAGTAGCCTTCGGTCTTCTGGCCGTCGACCTCCTTGGGCCCGGTCCAGCCCTTGGGCGAGCGCAGCACGATCATCGGCCAGCGCGGCCGGCTCGGCATCGCCGCTGCTCGCGGGCATGCTTCTGGATGGCCTGGATCTCGGCGAGCACCGTATCGAGGGTCGCCGCCATCTTCTGGTGCATGGCCGCGGGCTCCTCGCCCTCGACGAAGTAGAGGTTTCCAGCCGTAGCCTCTCGAGCAGGCTCTCCAGCTCCTCGTGGCTGATGCGCGCCAGCACCGTCGGGTTGGCGATCTTGTAGCCGTTCAGGTGCAGGATCGGCAGGACCGCGCCGTCGCGCACCGGATCGAGGAATTTGTTGGAATGCCAGGCGGTGGCGAGCGGGCCGGTCTCGGCCTCGCCGTCACCGACGACGCAGGCGACGATCAGTTCGGGGTTGTCGAAGGCGGCGCCGAAGGCATGCGAGATCGAGTAACCGAGCTCGCCGCCTTCGTGGATCGAGCCTGGCGTCTCCGGTGCGACGTGGCTCGGGATGCCGCCGGGAAACGAGAACTGCCTGAACAGGCGCCGCATGCCTTCGACGTCCTGCGGCAATGTTCGGATAGACCTCGCTGTAGGTGCCCTCCAGACAAGTATTGGCGACCAGCCCGGGCCCGCCATGCCCGGGTCCGGCGATATAGATCACATCGAGGTCGTGCTGCCGGATCAGCCGGTTCAGATGGACATAGATGAAGTTGAGCCCGGGCGTGGTGCCCCAGTGGCCGAGCAGACGCGGCTTGATGTGCTCGAGCGCGAGCGGCTGCTTCGAGCAGCGGATTGTCGAGGAGATAGATCTGACCGACCGAGAGATAGTTCGCCGCGCGCCAGTACGCATGGATGGCGTCCACACTCTTCCTTGGAAAGCACGTCGGCCATGGTTTCCTCCAGATCGGTTCGGTTGGGCAAGGGCGATGCTAGCCTATTCTCGGCCGGCGCGTGACGGTTTGATGTCCGTCAACGCAGCCGCCTCCTCAAAGGTGGGCCAGAACGAGCGGAATCAAGAAGCCGAGGAAAAACGTCGCGGTGATCGCCGGCGTGTCGCTGGTGGCATGCGCCTCGAGCAGCAAGTCCTCGGTCACCAGATAGAGCAGTGCCGCCACGCCGAAGCCGAGAATCGCGGCGAGAACGGCGGCGACGCGCCGATGCTGGCATAGCCCGCCGCAGCGCCGACCATGATCATCATGCCAAGCCCCGCCATCGTCGCGATCAGCGCGTAGCTTGCCGGCGCCTTGCCGGACCAGGCCGGGCGTGCTCGCGAGCCCGAGCGAGAGCGCCTCGATCGTGAGCCCGGTCGAGCAGCAGCATGCCGCCGAAGACGCCGGCCGCCAGACCGATGGCGATCAGCAGGCCGTCGATGAACAGATCGACCGCCATCGGCACGAGCGCTCCGGCCGCCTCGAACCAGCGCCGGCTCGCCATCATCGTCATCACCCCGCAACGAAGCCCGCGACCATCGGCACGGGCCGGTCGATCTCGTGCAGCCTCGGCAGCAGTTCGATCGCCACGGCCGAGAACACGACGCCCGCGGCGAAATGCTGGAAGGCGCTGATCAGCAGCCTGCCCTGCGTGCGCGCGAGCGCCACACCCGCGCCGAGCACGATCGCGGCGACCGGCGAAGGGTGCAGCTCAGGAGCCACGGAAGCGTCTGGGGCATTGCGTCGCCTTGCGGTTTCTTTGCGTGGCAGTTGCCGATCAGGCTATCCTCGACCTCGCGCCGATGGAACCCTTATCGGCTCGTGCGATGAGACAGCCTGAGCCGGCCGCATCGGCGCAACTTCAGGAGCAGATCGTGGGCCCCCTATGAACTTCCCTGTCGCCACTTCTTCGGTTACCTTTCCCCTTCGCGCGCCCGGGTCGGAGGTCCCCAGGATGAGCACCCCGAGAAGGGGATGAGGTCGATGACGAGATTTTTCTTCCTAGTCTGCGCCGCGCCGGCACTGCTGCTGATCGGCTTGGCGGATACCGCCGCGGCGACCGAGGCGCGGTGTGTGCGCGGCGACGATGCAGTCCGGCGCGTTGCGATCGAGGTCCAGGACCCTAGCCAGGGCGCGCCGTGCGAGGTCGTGTACTGGAAGGACAGCGAGGAGCCTGGCGTACGCAACGTGCTGTGGCGCGCGCAGACTGACGCCGCCTACTGCGCGGCGAAGGCCGAGGAACTGGTCGGCACGCTGAAATCCGGCGGCTGGTCCTGCACCAGCACCGATGAGCAGCCGCGTTCCGCGCGCCGTGGAGGCGCCGCCGCCGGTTGCGCCGCCCACGGAGACCGCAGAGCCAAACTCCCCGCTCGATCGAGGCCGAGCCGAGCGCACCCGCGGTCGAGGCCGAGCCGAGTTCGCCGCCTGAGATGCCCGGCCGGAGGTCGCGGAGGACCGAGCCTCCGGCATCTCCGTCGCCGCCATCTCGCCGCCGGGAGACGAGCCGCCGAGACCTCGCCACCGCTGCGGGCGGCCCTGGCGCCGGAGCAGGCGAGGCCGCGGCAGCCGGCGGCGCGCCAAGCGACGACCCGCCCAGCGCCACCGCTCTCGATGCGATCATCGCAGCAGAACCTCATCGCGCCTGAACGATGGCGTCGACGGCAAGTTCGAAGCCGAGGTCGCCGAGTATGGCGACCTCGATGGCGACGGGCTCGAGGACGGTCTGGTGTTCTTCACCTACGAGTTGCAGCGCCTAGAAAAGGCCCGCTTCGTCGCCGCCTATCTGTTCGACGGCGACAGCTACGCGCTGGCCGCCACGAAGCCGCTGGCGGGCAGCGAGGACAACGTGCACTCCGCCGACATCGAATTGATCGAGAATGGCGTGATCTCCCTGCGGCTCACCATCCTCGAGCCGGGCGACGCGAGCTGCTGCCCCTCGGGGCAGCGGCGCCAGAGCCTTGATGCTGCGCGACGGACAGCTGGTCGAGGCGAGATCGGCCGCCGACGCCCAGCGCCGATCCTAGCGAGCGGTCCGACCCGACCGCTGGCGGCTCAGCCGGCGGCCGGCAGGGGCTCGGGCTGCGCCGGCCGCCGCGCCCGTCGTTGCCAGGGCACGCGCAACCCCCTGCGCGAGCCCGCGTCTCGGCCGGTCCCTTCGCCGGATCGTCTTGTGTCGCGCGCTGACGCAGCCACGACGCTGGCGGCACCGGCCGGCTCGCGCAGATCGAGCACCGGCACGGCGGCGACTTCGGCGATCTGTTCGCGGAAATAGGCCATGGCGGCAGGATCGCGGATCTCGACGTCGAGCAGCACCGTATCGAAGAGCTCGTTGCCGAGCCGCCAGATCGCGTTGGCGAACCCGATCACCTCGACGATCTCGACCGGCGCCATGGTCTTGGCGATCGTCGTCGCGAGCCATGGCAGCTCACCCGGGCGGGAGCGGACGAGCAGCAGGCGCAAGGATTGGTCGTCGGCCTGCGGGCGGCGGTCGGCTTGGGTGCTTGCAAGGGTCGAGCTCCCCTCGGCTAAGCGGTCTGCAGAACGGCAGCGCTTGGCGTATCTTCACTGGCTAAACGTGTTTTATCAACTTTGAGTTCATTTTCAACCGATATTACCGATATCTTTGAATGCGCCAAGCACGCCGCGACAGAACGAAGCCCGGATCCGCCATCCGGACGCCGCCCTGAACCTGGAGGATCCCGCCGCGCGATGCGGTCTAGGTCGGGAAGCCCACCATCACGTCCTGGGCCACCTGCGGCGGCTGCGGGAAGTGCAGCCCACGCTGGCCGTTCAGGCCGCGGTCGGGTGCTCCTCGTACGCTGGCGCCTCGAAACCCGTGAGCTTGCCGTCCTTCGCCCAGCCCTGTTCGATGTCGATTCCGTAGAGCTGGTCGATCAGGGCGTCGGTCAAGCGCTGCCGCACGCTCGCATAGTCGGGATCCTCCGCCCGATTGCGCAGCTCGCCCGGATCGTCCTCGAGGTCGAACAGCTGGAGGTGGTTGCCGGCCGGATACCAGATCATCTTGTGGCGGCCGTCATGCATCATGCGGGTCGCGCTGACGTTCTCCAGGCAGTCGCCGTACAGGGTCTGGCGCCGCCGCTCGCCGACCATCGAGAGGCCGTCGCAGCTCTGCGGCACGGGGATGCCGGCGAGGTCCAGCAGGGTCGGCATCAGGTCCTGCAGCCCTACCAGGCGGTCGTCGACCCGGTGATGGCCGACCCTCTGGTCGCCGGCGCGGCCCATCAGGACCATCGGCACGCAGCCCGAGCCCTCGTAGTAGGTCCGCTTGGCGAACAGGCCGAAGTCGCCCAGCATCTCGCCGTGGTCGGCAGCGATCAGCACGATCGTGTCGTCGAGGATGCCCTCCTCGCGCAGCGTGCCGATCACGATGCGCAACTGATGGTCGATGTGGGTGCAGAGCGCATAGAACGCGCGGCGCACCTCGGTCAGCACTTGGCCCGCGATAGCCGCCGTAGTAGGAGCGGTTCATGCGCAGCGGCACAGGCAACGCCGCGTCGTCCTCGGACCAGTCGCCGCTGCAGGGCTGCGGGGATGTCGAACGTCGCGATAGTAATCGAATAGCTTTGCGAGCGGCACGAGCGGCGGATGCGGCGGCGTGTAGGATACGCACCAGAAGGCGGGCCGCGTCGGATCGCGCCGCTTGATCGTGCGCGCCATCTGCATCGAGGTCCAGTTGGTGACGTGGCAGTCTTCCGGCAGATGCCAGGGCCGGTGCATGTAGTTGTTGTTGTTCATGCCATGCAGGTACTGCTGGCCCGGATAGCCACGATCGGCGAGGAAGATCTCGTAGTCGTCGAGGGCGCCGAGATGCGGCCGGCCCTCCTCGGACAGCAGCACGTCGTCGAAGCCGATGCGGTCGCGCGGCGGATAGACGTGCAGCTTGCCGACCGCGAAGGTCTGGTAGCCGGCATCGCGAAAGCAGTGCGCGAGGGTGGGCACCTGGGGCATCCGGTTGACCGTGCCGAAGATCCGATCGCCATGGGTGCGTGTGGTCGTGCCGGTCATCAGCGTGCGGCGCGCCGGAATGCAGATCGGGCATTCCGATAGGCGCGCGTGAAGCGCACGCCGTTGCGGGCGATCGCATCGATCGTGGGCGTCTGGATCACAGGATGGCCCGCAGCGCCCAGCAGCCTGCCGGGCCACTGATCGACCAGAACCAGCAGAACGTTGGGCTTGGGCGTGGTTGGTGGTGCTGGTCATGGGTCCCTCGATCCTGTAGTTGGTCGGGTGAGCGTCGACCCGCCCCGCGCGGCGGGCGAGCCGCGCACGATGTTCATAGAGGAATGGCCGGCCGTGGTCAGCCGGCCCGGCGCTATGTGCCGAAGTCGGCCGCGGTGACGACGTGCAGCAGGCGGTAGACGGCCGCGGTCTGCGCTTCCTCGGCGCCTTGCGCGACCAGCGCGGCCGGCGCCAGCATGCTGGCGCGCACCGCATGCAGCGCGTCGGCGTCGTAGCCGCCGACCAGCACCACCCGGTCGGCGATCGCATCGCCGCCGTCGCGCAGCCGCTTCTCCTCGGTCGCCATGCTGCTCGCCGCCTGGTCGCCCTCCAGATAGTGGGCGCCGAGCACGCCCGGCCGCTCCGCCAGCGCCGGCATCGTCTCGGCGAGCCAGTGTCCCAGCGCATCGCCGCGCCCGGGCACCGCGGCGAGCTGGAGCGTCAGCAGATCGGCGCAGACCCCTCTGCCGACACTCGCGACCACCCGGCAAAGGGTCCGGTTGCTGTTGCGGTAGTAGGCCAAGGCCTTACGGGTCCAGGGCGTAGGATCGTTGAGGCGGTCGAGATAGGGCTGCGAGGTCAGGACGGCGACATCCTCGACCTCGTAGAAATTCAGGAACTTCGGCGCCCCGGAGATCGCCGCGCCGCGCTGGCCGCGGCGGAAGCCGGGCACGCCGAGCCGCTCGGGCATGTGCTCGCGCGAATGCCACTCGTTGTAATCGCTCTCGCCGCCGGCCGCGATGTCGTGCCAGACTACCAGTGCACCCTTGCCCAACAGGCTCATGACGATCTCCCTGTTCGTGCGCCCACCCCGCTGTCCGCCGCTGCCCGCCATCCCGGCGGCGGCTTGGTCCCGCGCCGTGAGGATCATGCGCTGGTGGGGCGATGCTGTCGCCCCTGGTCCGCGCCGCGCTGATCATGCTGCTCGGCGCGAGCTGCGTCGCCATGCAGCTCAGCGCGATCCGCATTGCGTCGGCAACCCTGCATTCGTTCGAGATCGTGCTGTTCCGCAATCTCGTCGGCTTCCTGGTGATTCTGCCGTTCTTCGGCAGGCTCGGCCTGCACACCCTGCGCATCAACCAGCCCGGCCGGCTCGGCCTGTCGAGCCTCGGTCGTGCTCGCCTCCATGCTCTGCTTCTTCGCGCGGTCGCCGAAATGCCGCTCGCAGAGCTCATGGCGCTGTCGTTCACCAAGCCCCTGTTCGCCACGCTCGGCGCCGCGCTGATGCTGCCGAGGCGGTCCGCGCGCGCCGCTGGATCGCGGTGCTGGTGGGCTTCGTCGGCGTCCTGATCGTGCTCGGCCCGGCACCGAGACGGTCTCGCTCTTCGCCGTCCTGATCCTGTTCTCGGCGCTCGTTCGCTGGCAGGCGTCACCTGATGGTCAAGCGCCTGACCGCGACCGAGAGCGCCACCACGATCGTCCTCTATCAGGCCATGCTTCATGACCGTCTCTCGGTGCCGCTCGCGCGCGCTCTACTGGCGCACGCCAACGCTCGTCAGAGCTGCCCTGCTCGCCGCGATCGGCGCGCTCGGCACCGTCAGCTGGCTGTGCATGGCGCGCGCGTTCGCCCTGGTCGATGCATCGATCGTGATGCCGTTCGAGTTCGCCCGGCTGCCGCTGATCGGCGCTCGCCGCGTACCTGCTGTTCGCCGAGGTGCCGACCCTGTGGACCTGGATCGGCGGCGCCGTGATCTTCGCCTCGACCGCCTATATCACGCATCGCGAGATGCGGGCCGCCGCCCGACCAAGCGGCCGGGCGCAAGCGACGCCCGTGACGCCGGGCGCAGTAGCTCCGCTCAGCCGGCGCGACCGCGCGCATCGACCGGCCACAGGTCGACCAGCACGTCGCCGCGCACGCAGTGATAGTGGTCGTACAGGTTCACCGTCGGATCGCAGTGCGGCACGATGCAGACGACGAGGTCGCCGCAGCCGCAGGCTCGCGCCCTCCGGCAGGACCG
Organism: uncultured Acidobacteriota bacterium; assembly: GCA_963787175.1. GTDB lineage: Bacteria > Acidobacteriota > Vicinamibacteria > Vicinamibacterales > 2-12-FULL-66-21 > CAVSUB01. The sequence continues at coordinate 1,042,757 of CAWBCA010000017.1, read as the reverse complement.
ACGCGGCCGAACTCGTCGCCGAAGCGGCCGTAGGTCGAGCCTTCCGGCGCGCCCGCGAAAATCTCCGGCGGCGGCCCGTCCATCGCGAAGCTCTTCGAGCCGGCATCGGTGGTCGCGAAGCCGGGATGGTTGGCGCTGACGATCCGGGTGTGCACGAACAGCGAGTTGCGGAACCGCCGGGGCGCAGCGGGCGCCATGGCCACGCGATCGTACTCGACGTCGCAGAACATGTACGAGCCGACCTGAAGGTCGGTCATGAGGCCGATCTCGTGATCGAAGTCGTGGGTCCCGGTGCCGCCGCCGGTGACGATTTCGGAGGCAAGGCCGATCGCGGCGAGCGCGTCGCGCACCTCGCGCAGCCTGCCGAGCGCCTGATGCGACTGCCGCCCGCCGCTCGGCGTAGTCGGCCATGTGCTGGACCTGCCCGGCGTAGCCCTGCACGCCGCGAAAGCGCAACGACGGCCGCTCGGCGATCAGCCTGGCCGATCACGACCGCTGCGGCGTCGTTCGCGACCCCGAAGCGCTGGGTGCCGACGTCGACGTCGACCAGCACCGAGAGCACCTGTCCGGCAGCCTCGGCGGCATCGGCGAGCTCGCGGGCGTTGTCCGGCGCATCCAGGACGACCGCGAAATCGCGAAGCCGCGCGTTGAGCGCCAGGAGGCGCTTCACCTTGTCGCCCGAGAACCGGCGAGGTCAGCAGCAGATGGTCGAGCCCGCCATCGGCGAGCGCCTCGGCCTCGCCCAGCTTGGCGCAGCACAGGCCCACCGCGCCGGCCTCCATCTGCCGCCGGCCGATCGCGACCGATTTGTGAGTCTTGGCATGCGGGCGCAGGCCGATGGCACGATCGCGCGCCAGCGCTGCCATGGTCGCCAGATTGTGCTCGAAGGCGTCGAGATCGAGAACCAAGGCCGGCGTGTCGATGCGCCGGCGCGACCCGGCCTGGCCGAGCAGACTTTGGTTGAATGCCAGACTGGGATACATCGCGTCGCCTCCGGCCGTGTGGACGGGCCATCACAGCCGGAGCGACGGCCAGACGCAACCCCAAACGACGTTGCGTCCGAGGTGAACGACCGGGTAGCTGCCGGCGGACCGCTTGGCCCGGGCCCGCTTGGCCGGGGCCTTCTTCGGCTTGCCGAGGCCGGTCCGCCGCGCGATCTCCGAGCGCATCTCGACATAGCTCGGCGCCGTCATCGGGTAGTCGCTCTTGAGAGCGAACATCTCGCGATACTCGCTCGGCGACAGTCCGTGCGCCGCCGCCAGATGGCGCTTCAGCAGCTTCTGGTTCTTGCCGCAGATCAGGCACGTGATGTGGTCGCGGCCGATCGACCGCCGCACCGGGACCACGGGCTGCGGCTTGGCGGGCGCGGGCTCGGCCTGCTCGGTTCCCAGCGAGGCCAGCTTTCCAGCCACCGACCCGATCAGGCTCGGTACTTCGGCCGGCAAGATCTGATGATGCGAGACATAAGCGGAGACAATCTCAGCTGTCATCTCGGCCAAAGTGGAGTGCTCCAACTGTTCGCTCACGCCTGTCACCTCTTGGATCCGTGATTGTGAACGAAGAAGTGGCAGCTCCGGGCAGATTTTGCAACTCAAAGTCTACTGAGGAGCATTTTTTCCAGGTGGCGACTGAAGTGCATGCAACAACGCAGGGCCACAGCCTACGGCGCTAATATGGCGGCGACGCGCCGATTGCCTGCATCTTCGCCGCATAGCACAGGCGCAGCGACAGGGCAGCACGAGACTTTGCCCTCGGCTACCCGCATGTTCGCGTGCGGCGATCAAAGGCGTAGGCACGACATTGACCGGTCCTGACGATCCGAACTCTTTCCAGCATTGGCGCGACGCGATCTTCCCGATCGCCGCCCCCGCGGCCCTGGCGATCTTCCGCACAACTTGCCCAACCGTGCTCGAGGACCACGACGACTGTTCGAACGCACGCCTGCCGCACCCCGCGACAAGCGCTCCAATCGTGCCTGACCGACAACCTGTCCCGAAGCGGCTTGATTTCGAGGGTGGCGCATCCCCCTTTTGCCGCGACGATCCGTCGCCATATCGATGTGGCCGCAAGTTGGCCGGCGGCGGTAGCGGGCCGGCTCGGTCGCCGGTGCTGTTAACCTTCCGCTCTTGACGGCGCTGGTAACATGGACGTCAGACCATCGCCGCCGGCGAGCCGTGCAGCAAGGACCCGACGACATGTCCGAGACCGCCATCATCCTCGACTTCCTGGCGCTCGCCGAGCGGCTGAAATGCGAGCTGCGCCATAGCTGGCTCTCGGACGGGCGGCGGGAGAGCGTCGCCGAGCACAGCTGGCAGATGGCGCTGATGGCGATGCTCATGCACCGCCATCTCGAGCAGCCGGTCGATCTCGGCAAGGCGCTGAGGATGATCCTGACCCACGACCTGGTCGAGGCCGAGGTCGGCGACGTGCCCTTCTTCGAGCGCAGCGAGCGCCGCGCGCGCAAGGCCGAGCGCGAGCGCGCCGCGATCGAGCTGATCCGCTCGCGCCTGGGCGGGCAGACGGGCCAGGAGATCCACGACCTCTGGTACGAGTACGAGGCCAAGGAGACGCCGGAGGCGAAGTTCGCGGGCGCGCTCGACCATCTCGAGGTGCAGGTGCAGCACAATCTCGCCGACATCGGCACCTGGACGCCGGTCGAGTACGACCTGGTCTACACCAAGATGGACCGCGCCTGCGCCCACGATCCCTTCCTCGCCGCGTTCTGCGACGCGGTGAAGGAGCAGGCCGAGGCCAAGATGCGCGCCGCCGGGGTCGACGTCGATGCCGTCAAGCGGCGGCTCGACGAGCAGGCCCGGCAGGCCGCCCTCGTCGCGGTGTCCTGAGGCGCCGCGCCGCGGATCGACCGGACCCTGGGTCACTCGAGCGCCAGGCGCAGCGCCGCGGCCGTGGCGAACGGCGCGAGCGCCAGGGCGGCGAGTTGCATGGCGCCGAGGATCAAGAGCTGCGGCCGGCCCGACAGGCCCATGATCTCGCCCTCGACCGCGCCGACCCCGAAGATCAGCACCGGAACGTAGAGCGGCAGCACCAGCAGCCCGGTCAGCGCGCTGCCGCGGCGCGCGCCGAGCAGCAGCGCCGCGCCGATGCCGCCGATCAGCGTCAGGGTCGGCGTGCCGAGCAGCAGCGCTGCCGCCAGGATGCCGAACGCCTCGAACGGCAGGTGCAGCAGGACCGCGAGCAGCGGCGAGGCGATCACCAGCGGCAGCGCGCTGGTCAGCCAGTGCGCCGCAGCCTTGGCGAGCACCACCAGCTCGAGCGGCAGATCCGCCAGCGCCAGCAGCTCGAGCGAGCCGTCCTCGGCATCCCCCAGCCAGAGCCGATCCAGGCTCAGCATCACGGCGAGCAGCGCCAGGACCCAGATGACGCCGACGCCGATCCGCTCGAGGATCTCGGGCGCCGGGCCGACGCCCAGCGGAAACAGCATCAGCGCCAGGACGAAGAACAGCAGCGGCTGCGCCGCCTCGCCGAGCCGGCGCAGGCCGAGGCGCAGGTCGCGGCGGAGAATGGCGAGGAAGGCGCTCATGCGGCCGCCGTCGCCTCGCCCAGTTCCAGCTCCAGCGCATCGGCGATCGTCGTGTCGCCGTGCGTCGCGAGCACGACCATGCCGCCCTCCGCCCGATGCTCGGCGATCACCGCCTCGAGGCGCGCACGGCTGGCCGCATCGAGCCCGACGCCCGGCTCGTCGAGCAGCCAGAGCCGCCGGTCGGCGACCAGCAGCCGCGCAAGCGCCAGGCGCCGCCGCTGCCCGGCCGAGAGGTGCCGTCCCGGCGCGCCTGCCAGATGCGCGAGGTCGAAGCGCTCGAGCGCCGCATCGATGCGATCGGCGCCGCCGCGGCTCAGCGCCACCGCGAAGGCCAGGTTCTCGCGTACCGTCAGCAGCCCCTTCACCGCATCGGCGTGGCCGAGATAGCTGAGCTGGCGGCGATGGCGGGCGAGATCGAGCTCGACCGCGGCGCCGTCCCATGCGAGCCGGCCGGCGGCCGGCGCGAGAAAACCCGCCATGATCCGCAACAGGCTCGACTTGCCGCTGCCGTTGGCGCCGCGCAACAACAGCGCGTCGCCCCGATCGAGCGCGAACGACACGCCCGCGAAGACGCGCCGACCGGCGCGGATGCAGGCGAGCTGATCGGCGACGAACAGGGTGCGCTCAGTCGACCGGACGGCGGTCGTCGATCACCTTGCCGTCGTTGGCAAGCGTGCCCGGGGCGGCCAGCGTGACGCTGCCGCGCAGGCCCGTGACCGATCGCAGGCTGTCCTCGATCGCCGCGGCGAGGCCGTCGCCCTGCGCCTCCGTCTCGCAGAACAAGGTCATCCGATCGAGGCCGTCGAAGCGCTCGACCACGAGGCGCATGCGGCCGATCCCGCCGTGACGCTGGCTGATCCTGGCGACCTGGGCGGGATGCACGAACATGCCCTTGACCTTGGTGCTCTGATCGGCGCGGCCGAGCCAGCCGCGCAGCCGCCGGTTGGTCCGTCCGCAGGCGCTCATGCCCGGCATGATGGCGGAAAGATCGCCGGTCGCAAAGCGGATCAGCGGATAGTCCGGATTGAAGGTGGTCACCACCACCTCGCCGACCTCGCCTGCCGGCACGGGCTCGCCGGTGCCGGGCCGCACCACCTCGACCAGCACCCCCTCGTCGATCACGAGGCCGTCGCGCGCCTCGGCTCTCGTAGGCGATCAGGCCGATGTCGGAGGTCGCGTAGCACTGATATGCGCCGATGCCGTGCTGCGTCTGCAGCTCCTCGGCGAGCGCGCGCGGAAAGGCCTCGCCGGAGACCAGGGCATGGAGCAGGCAGCCCATCCGCAGCCCCTCGGCGCGACCGCGCTCGAGCAGGATACGCAGGAACGACGGCGTGCCGGCGAACGCCGCGGGCTGCAGCCGGTCGATCACCTGGACCTGCAGGTCGGTCTGGCCGGTGCCGGCCGGAATCACCGGGCAGCCGAGCGCCATGCGCGCCGTTCTCCATCATCGAGCCGCCGGGCGTCAGATGATAGGCGAAGCTGTTGTGCACCAGATCGCCCGGCCGGAAGCCGGCGGCAAACATCGCCCGAGCGAAGCGCCAATAGTCAGGCCTCGCAAGCTCAGGCTCGAAGATCGGCCCGGGCGATGCGAATACCTTGGCGATCCGCGAGAGCGGCGCCGCGTTCAGCCCGCCGAACGGCGGGTCGGCCCGCTGGCGCTCGATCAGGTCGCTCTTGCGCAGCACCGGAAGGTCGGCGAGCGCCGCGAAGCTCGTCAGCCCGTCGGGGTCGACTCCGGCCAGATCGGCGGCGAGCCCCGGCGCCTGCCCGAGCGCATGCCGCACCAGCCCCGGCAGCGCAGCGAGCTGCGCCGCGTCGCGCTCCTCGGCGCCGCGCACCTCCAGCGAGTCGTAGAAACGATCGTCGATGCTGGCCATGGGGCAATTCCCGGCGCTTGGTCGATCGGGCCGTCAGGTCGAATGGTCGGAGGCCGCGAGCGTGACGCCGTAGCGCGCACGCAGACGGGCGACATGGCGCCGCAGCCAGGATGGCGACGCCTGGGCGTCCCAGTCCCGCCAGAGCGAATTGATGCTGCGCGAGGCGAAGGTTACGCGGGCGCCCGCGACCGCCTGGCCAAGTTCCCGGAGCTCGTGGCGATGCGCGCCGAACTCGGCGAACCCGGTTGCGTCGAGCGGCTCCCAGTAGAGGTAGAGCAGGCCGGTGGGGCGATCCGGGAAGGTCCGCCCGAGCGCCAGCGCATGCTTCACGAGGGCGCCGAGGTCGATGTACTGCCGCTCGTCGGGTGAAGCGCGGAGCTGCTCGAGCTGGTCGAGCCACGGCTCGAGCCCGGGCGTCGCCGCGAGCAGGCGATCGTAGGAAGCCGCGACCGGCGACTTGCGGCGGCTCAGATACTCGGTGCAGCGAACCGTCACCGCCACCGCGGCATTGTCGCGCAGCGCCAGCACATCCAGATGCGGCGGCGTGCCGCGCAGGCCGGTCGGGCAGCGGACGACGAGCTGGATCGCGTCGAACCCGACCCAGCGGTCGAGCGCCAGCTGCTCGGGCTCTGCCTGCCATGGCATGAAGCTGTTGATCGCCAGTGCGGCCGCCGATTGCGGCTGCCGCAGCCTCGCCCGGTCGAGCGCGTCGGGCAGGCGATCCTGCTCGACGCCGTCGATCAGCAGATCGCTCATCCGGCGGATGCGGCCATCGGCGTGCAGCGGTTCCGTGCGGCAGTCGTGGCGTAGCGCCTGGGCAAGCGCGAAACCCGTGCGCTGCGCCAGGTTGGAAGACGCCTGCAGATGCATGGGCATGGTCAGAGCCACCGTTTGCGACGCTTGTAGCTCTTGATGGCGCGAAAGCTACGGCGGCCCGAGGTCGACAGGCCGAGATAGAACTCCTTCACGTCCTCGTTGTCGCGCAGAGCCGCGGCATCGCCGTCGAGCACCACCCGGCCGTTCTCCAGAATGTAGCCGTAGCGGGCGTAACGCAACGCCACATTGGTGTTCTGCTCGGCCAGAAGGAACGTCACCCCGGCCTCACGGTTGAGGCGCGCGACGATGCCGAAGATCTCCTCGACCAGCTGAGGCGCCAGGCCCATCGAGGGCTCGTCGAGCAGGATGACCTTGGGCCTCGCCATCAGCGCGCGGCCGATCGCGGTCATCTGCTGCTCGCCGCCGGAGGTGTAGCCGGCCCGCGTCCGGCGGCGCTCCGCGAGCCGCGGGAAATAGCCGTAGACCATCGCGAGGTCCTGCTGGACCGCCGCCCTGCCATCCTTGCGGGTGAACGCGCCGGTCAGCAGGTTCTCCTCGATGGTCAGATGCTCGAAGCAGTGCCGCCCCTCCATGACCTGGACGACGCCGCGCCGCACAAGCTCGTCGGTGCCGAGCGCCGACACGTCCTGGCCGGCGAGCGTGATCGTCCCCTTGGTGATCTCGCCGCGCTCGGCGCGCAGCAGGTTGGAGATCGCCTTCAGCGTGGTGGTCTTGCCGGCGCCGTTGGCGCCGAGCAGCGCCACCACGCCGCCGTCCGGCACGCTGAGCGAGACGCCCTTCAGCACCAGGATCACATGGTCGTACACAACCTCGATGTTGTTGACGACCAGGATGCCCTGGGCCGTCTCCGGCCCAGGGGAAGGCTCCGCTCGGCGAGCGCCGCGGCCATCGCGCCGTCACGCTCAGCTGGTGCAGTCGCGCGGCGTGATGCCGTTCTCCTTGGCATACTGCTCGGCGTCGGCCTCGATCATCGGCCGCACCAGGTCGGTCATCGCCGGGATCCAGTCGGTGAACACGGTCCACTTCTCGCCGTCCCAGCGCTGCAGCTTGATGGCGGGCGATCCCTCGTGGTTGCTGCAGGTGACCTTGGTCGGCGGCACGATGCCGGTCAGGCCCAGCTCCTCGATCCGCTCGGGCGTGATCTCGAGGTTCTCGAAGCCCCAGCGGATCTCCTCGCCGGTGAGCACCTTGTTGCCGAACTCCTGCATCGCCGTGTACATCGCCTCGACGACGAAGGCCGAGTTCGCCACGCCGCGATTGTAGAGCACCTCGCCGATCTCGCCTTCCGGCCCAGTGCCGTCGCCGGCGGCGTAGACCTTCTCGCGGATCTCGGCGAACACCGGCGCGCCATCGCCGACATCGTGGAAGTTGGCGCCGATATAGCCCTCGGCTGGCACGCCCGAGCCGCGCACGTCGACCTCAGCCGCCGACCACCAGTTGCCGATGAAGTGATCCATCGGATAGCGGATCAGCGAGGCCTCCTTGATGGCGGTCGGGTTCATGGCACCCCAGCCCCACATCACCATCCAGTCCGGCTGGGCGCGGCGGATGTCGAGCCAGATCGACTTCTGATCGGTCATCGAGCCGGTCGGCACCGGATAGAGCAGCAGCTCGAACCCGTTGTCCTCGGCCATCCGCTGCAGGGTCGGGATCGGCTCGCGGCCATAGGGATGGTCGAGATGGACGAGGCCGATCTTCTTGCCGGCGAGCTGGTCGAAGCCGCCTTCCTGCTCGGCGATGTACTTCATGATCGAGGTGGCCTGCGACCAGTAGGTCGCGGGAAAGTTGAACACCCAGGGAAACACTGTGCCGTCCGCCGACGAGGTGCGGCCGTAGCCCATCGAGAACAGCACGATCTCGTCGGCCGCGGCCTTCTCGAGCAGCGCATAGGCGATGCCGGTCGAGAACGGCGATACCGCCGCGACGGCGCCGTTGCCCTTGAGGCGCTCGTAGCACTCGACCCCGGCGTCGGTCTGATATTCCGTCTCGCACTCCTCCCAGCTCAACATCACGCCGTTGACCCCGCCATTGGCGTTGACGAGCTTGAGGTAGTCCATCTGGCCGTTGGCCAGCTGCGCGCCGTTGGCCGCGTACGGCCCGGTGCGATAGACCAGCATGGGGAAGTACTGCGTCTCCTCGGACTGCGCCTCGGCCGGCGGGGCGAGGCTGGTCACGCTCAAGCCGACGACCACGGCGCCGAGCCAGCCGACGCGCGCCTTGCTCATGTTCATGTCCGTCTCCCAGCTTTTTGTCGCTCTTTTCGAGGCTTGCCAAGCACGTTAGCACAAGGCCGGTCGCAGGCAAGCTGGACGCCGGCCCGTCCGCTCAATAGGGGAACGGCCAGGTCCGCAGCTTCTGCTTGGCGATCTGCCACAGCCGCGCCAGGCCGTTCGGCTCCACGATCAGAAAGAAGATGATCAGGAAGCCGAACACCATGAACTCGATGTGCTTGATCATCGCCACCTCGATGCGGCCGATCCCGAACGCCAGCAGATAGGGGTTGAGGGCGCTGAGGCCGATATTGAGGAGGATCGGCGAGAAGGTGACGAAGGCGGCGCCGAGGAACGAGCCGAGCACCGAGCCGAGCCCGCCGATGATCACCATGAACAGCACCTGGAAGCTCAGCAGCACGCCGTAGGCGTCGGTCTGCACCGAGTTGATCTTGACGAAAGCCCACAGCGCGCCGGCGATGCCGATCAGGAACGAGCTGAAGGCGAAGGCGCTGAGCTTGGCGGCGGTCGGATGCACGCCGATCATCTCGGCGGCGATGTCCATGTCGCGGATCGCCATCCAGGACCGGCCGGTATGGCAGCGCGTGACGTTCTTGACCGCGAGTGCGATCAGCACGGTCAGGGTCAGCACGAACAGGTAGCGGTAGACCACCGGCGACGCCGCGCCCGTCACCTGGAAGCCCAGCAGCGTCCGGGGCGGAGCCGGCGCGATCCCGGCCGGCGAGTAGTTGGTGAACCACGGCACCTTGATGAACAGCCAGATCAGGAAGAACTGCGCGGCGAGCGTCGTGACCGCGAGGTAAAGGCCCTTGATCTTGAGGCTCGGCAGGCCGAACACGAGGCCGACGACGGCGGTGATCGCGCCAGCCATGATCAGAACCGCGAGGAACCAGAGATCGAACGGACGGAAGGCTGCCGAAGGCCGGATCCGGCAGCGACATCTCAAGGCCGGTGAGCGTCGCGACGAACGCGGACGCGGTCGGCAAGCCCGTCACGAGCTTGTAGGTCATGAAGCCGCCGAGCGCCATGAAGGCGCCGGTGCCGAGGCTGAGCTGGCCGCAATAGCCGGTCAGCACGTTCAGGCCGAGCGCCGCGATCGACATGATCAGGAACGGCGTCAGCAGGTCGGTGAGGACGTAGTTCGAAACCGTTGCGGGCACGACCACGAACGCGAGGAGCAGCCAGACGGCGATCGCATAGCGGTCGAGCGGGATGCGGAAGATCGCCTGATCCTCGCCGTAGCTGGTGCGGAAGACGCCGGTCTCGCGGTACAGCATCGCGCCTGCCCCTACACCCGCTCGATGATCGGCTCGCCGAACAGGCCCTGCGGCCGGAACAGCAGGAAGACCAGCGCGAGCACGAAGGCGAACCACTCGGTGGTGGCGCCGCCCAGCAGGGGCTGGCCCCAGTAGGTCTCGAACATCAGCTCGCTGACGCCGATGATGCAGCCGCCGACCAGGGCGCCCGGGATCGAGGTGAGCCCGCCCAGGATCAGCACCGGCAGCGCCTTGAGCGCAAGCGCGATCATGGTCGGCTCGATCTGGATCTTGGTGCCCCAGACGGTCGCAGCGACGAACGCGGCGAGGCCCGAGAGCGCCCAGACGATCACCCACATGCGGTTCAGCGGAATGCCGACCGACATCGACGCCGTATGGTCGTCGGCGACCGCACGCAGCGCCTGGCCGATCCTGGAGTAGTGGAAGAACAGGAACAGGCCTCCCACCAGCACGAGACCCGCCGCGATCGCGAGAAGGTCGGATTCCTGCACGATGATGTCGAGTCCGGCGCTCTCGCCCCAGGCGTAGTCGATCGTGAACAGCGAGCTTTCCGGCAGGCCGACCTTGAGCATGTGCGGGTTGCCGCCCCACACCGCCTCGACCAGCCCCTCGACGAAGAAGCTGACGCCGATGGTCGCCATGAACAGAGTGAGCGGCGACTGGCCGACCAGCGAGCGCAGCACGGCCCGCTCGACGACGAAGGCGATCGCGACCATCAGCAGCAGCGTGATCACGCCGGCGAGGTACCAGGGCAGCCCGACCTTGAGCAGCCCCGCGAAGTTCAGCGCCGCGAAGAACACCATGGCGCCCTGGGCGTAGTTGAACACGCCCGAGCTCTTGAAGATGATCACGAAGCCGATCGCCACCAGGGCGTAGAGAAAGCCGTTGCCGAGCCCGGCGATCACCGTCTCGAGCACCCCCGCGGGGTACGCCGCCATCTCGGCGAACGGCCCGATCAGGTAGGTCTCGATGATGCCCATAGCCACGCCTGCCCTAGTCGTGCCGGACGCCGAGATAGGCGTCGATCACGGCGGGATCGTTGCGGACCTCGTCGGGCGTGCCGTCGGAGAGCTTGCGGCCATAGTCGAGCACCACGACCCGATCCGAGATGTCCATCACGACGCTCATGTCGTGCTCGATCAGGGCGATCGTCGTCCCGAACTCCTCGTTGACGTCGAGAATGAAGCGGCACATGTCCTCCTTCTCCTCGAGGTTCATGCCGGCCATCGGCTCGTCGAGCAGCAGAAGCTCGGGCTCGGTGGCGAGCGCACGGCCGAGCTCGACCCGCTTCTGCAGGCCGTAGGGAAGCCTTCCGACGGGCGTGTTGCGGATCTCCTGGATCTCGAGGAAGTCGATCACGCGCTCGACCCGCTCGCGATGGGCGAGCTCCTCGCGCCGGCGCCGGCCCGATCCAGATCGCCTGCTCGAGAATGCTCGCGCGCATCTTGAGGATGCGGCCGGTCATCAGGTTGTCGAGCGTCGTCATGCCGCGGAACAGGGCGATGTTCTGGAAGGTGCGGCCGATGCCGGCGACCGCGGCATCATAAGGCCGCATGCGCCCGACCACCCTGCCCTTGTGGACGATGGCGCCCTGCTGCGCCCGATAGAAGCCGTTGATCACGTTCAGCATCGAGGACTTGCCGGCACCGTTCGGGCCGATGATCGAGCGGATCTCGCCCTTCCTGATGTCGAAGCTCACGTCGCTCAGCGCGCTGACGCCGCCGAAGCGAAGGCGTGATGCCGCGCACCTCCAGCAGCACCTCGTCGAAGCGGCGCGAGCGGCGCTCGCGCGACCGGCTCCAGCCGCCCGCCATCGGCTATTCCGCCGCCTGCGAGACCGGCGCCGCGGGTCGCGAGGTCGCGGATCGCCATCTCGGCCTTGATCGTGCCGGTCGGCCGTCCTCGAAGGTCACCACTGTCTCGACCGCGACCTGGTCGGCGCCGGCATACAGCGCCTCGATCAGGGCGCGATAGCGCTCGTCGATCACCGACGCCGCACCTTGCGGGTCCGGGTCAGCTCGCCGTCGTCGGCATCGAGCTCCTTGTAGAGCAGCAAGAAGCGCGTGATCTGCTGGCCCGGGCGGCAGCGAGGCATTGACCTTCAGGACCTCGCGCTCGATCAGGTCGTAGACCTCGGGAAGAGCCGAGAGCGTGGTGTAGGTCGTGTAGACAAGCCCTTCGGCTTTCGGCCCATTTCGCGACCATCGAATAGCGCACGCACAGGATCGCCGCGATCGCCGGCCGGCCGTTGCCGAGCACCACGCACTCGCCGATATATGGCGAGAACTTCAGCTTGTTCTCGATGAACTGCGGCGAGAAGCGCACGCCCTGCGCGGTGGCCGCGAGATCCCTGACCCGGTCGATCACGACCAGCCGGCCCGCGCGTCGAGATAGCCGGCATCGCCGGTCAGGATCCAGCCGTCCGCGCGTGAGCGTCTGCGGGTCTCCTCCGGCTGCCGGAAATAGCCCGGAACAGGTGCGGGTGGCGCGTGACGATCTGGCCGACGCCGTTGGCGTCGGGCTCGATCGATGCGGATCTCGGTGTTGTCGAACGGCGGCCCGGAGCTGTCGAAATCGACCTCGCCGCCGCGCTGCAGCGTATAGGCGCCGATCGTCTCGGTCTGGCCGTAGAGCTGGCGCAGCGGCACGCCCATCGCGAGGAAGAAGCGGAAGGTGTCGGGTCCGAGCGCCGAGCCGCCGGTCGCCGCCGACTTCACCCGCGAGAAGCCGAGCCGGTCGCGCAGCGCGCCGAACAGCAGCCAGTCGGCGAGCCGCGAGCGCCGCCGGCGTCGAGGGCCGCGAGGCCGCGCCTGACGCCCCAGGCGAAGACCCTGCGGTTGACCGGGTTGGCGTCCAGCATGCGCGCATGGATGTCGGCCGAGAGCTGCTCCCAGACCCGCGGCGCCAGCAGCAGGTGGGTCGGGCCGATCTCGCGCAGGTCGCGCATCGCCGTCCGCTCGCTCTCGGGGAAATTGACCCGGATGCGGCAGAGCAGCGACATCGCGACGACGTAGACCTGCTCGACGATCCAGGGCATCGGCAGGATCGAGACGTACTCGTCGGTCGGCTCGCGCGGATCGGCGCGCAGATAGGCCGCGCTGTGCTCGAGAAACGGCACGGTGCTGCAGCATCGCGAGCTTGGGATGCGAAGTGGTGCCCGAGGTGGTGCAGAGCACCGCAACGTCCTCGCCCCGACCCTCGGCGACCCTCCTCGGCGAACGCTCGGCACGGCAGGCTCGCGCCGCGCTCGATCAACTGCTCGCGCGAGACCAGCCGGTCGTCGACGATATTTGCGCATGCCGCGCGGATCGTTGTAGACGATCCAGCGCAGCTGCGGCAGCTGGTCTGCGATCTCCAGCAGCTTGTCGGCCTGCTCCTCGTCCTCGACGAAGATAAGCCTCGCCTCCGCGTAGTCGAGCAGGTAGGCGACCTCCGTGCCGAGCGCATCCTCGTAGATGCCGAGCGACATCGCGCCGACGCTGTGCGCGGCCAGTTCGGCCCACAGCCAGTGCGGCCGGTTGCGGCCGATGATCGCGACGACGCTCGCCGCGGCCGATGCCGAGCGCCAGCAGGCCGAGCGCCAGCGCCTGCACCCGGTCGCGCGAATCCGCCCAGCTGTAGCTGTTCCAGATGCCGTACTCCTTCTCCCGCAAAGCCACCTCGGCGCCCCAATGGGCGGCGTTGTGGAGCAGGAGCTTAGGAGTGGTGTCGAGCGTCGAGAGATCGGGCAGCTGCATGGCGATGCAGGGCGGCGCTCACGCCCAGGCCGACGACGCGAGCCATCGGTGCCGTTCGAGCCCTGGCCGGTGGCCGCTCCGAAGGCCGGACGCTGCACATGGGCAGTCCCTGCTCCCTGCCGGCCCGCCTTTGGCGCGCCGAAGTCCTCCCAGACTGGCGCCTCTATACACGGCGGCCCGCGACGAGGCTAGCCCGGCCGGTCGCCGCTACCGATAGCGACCGTGGCGCTGCAGCACCTCGATCTTGTAGCCGTCCGGATCCTGCACGAAGAAGAAGCGCGCCATCAGGCCGCCGTCGCGAAAGAACTCCTTGATGTCGGCAGGCTGCAGGCCGGCCTCGCGGAAGCGGCGGTGCTCGGCGTCGAGATCGTCGACCGCGAAGGCGACATGGCCGTAGCCGTCGCCGTGCCGATAGGGCTCCTTGCGCCCCTTGTTGACGGTCAGCTCGACCTCGAAGTCGTTCTCGGGATTGCGCAGATAGATCAGGGTGAAGTCGTCGAAGTCGAAGCGGTCGGCGATCTCGAGCCCGAAGGCCCTGCGGTAGAAATCGAGTGAGCGCGCCTCGTCGAGCACCCGCACCATCATATGAATCGCCTTGGCCATCTCCGGCCCTCCGCCTGGGTTCCCGCGCGATCCAGGGATACCGGCTGCCGCCGGCGTCGGTCCAGCGGCGCGAAACGAAGGCCCGACCTAGCGCAGCAGGGGCAGCTCGACCAAGGGACCGATGAAGGTCAGGGGCAGGCGCGGTGGCCCCATGGCCTCGCGCGCCTCGATCAGGCGGCCCTCGCACGCGAGAAGCGTGTCGGCGAGCGCGACCATGCGGCGGTTCGGGTAGGCGTGCGGCGCGACGCGGCGGAGCTGCTCGGCCGCCTCCAGTCTCACGGCCGCCCGCCTTGGTGACGAGCGCGATCAGGGCGGCCGCCGTCGAGCGGCTGATCCCGGCCATGCAGTGGATCGAGCAGCGGCGCCTCTTCGTGCGGCCACGACCGCACGAAGGCGATCAGCCCTGCGACATGCTGCTCGTCGGCCAGGATGTGGCCGAACGAGCGGCTCGTTGATGTCGTGGATCACCACCCGCAGATGGCGCTCGACGAGCATGCCGATCCGGCGTCGCCGGCTGCTCCTCCTCCGACACCAGCGAGACGAGATGGCTGGGGTTCACCGCCCGGACGTGCGTCGGGCAGCTCGCGCAGATTGCAGACATAGATCATGGTGGCGCGGCTCTCGGCTCCCCGAACCGTCTCTTGGCGCCTTCAAGAGATGCCATCGGCAGGGCCCGGTTGCCACCCACTATCGCCCGCCACGCCCGGTCGAGCGTACCGCGGGGCGCCAGGCTCTCAGGCCTGGCGCTCGAGGTCGCGGAACTGGCGGCGCAGCTTGAACTCGCTCGAGGTGACCTTGGCCTCGGCGACGCGCAGGCGGCGCTCCATGTCCTGGAACTTGCGCGCGAGGTCGCGCGCGGTGCGGCTGGGCTCGAGCCGGACCGAGCGCCAGAACGCCTCCTCCTCGCGGCTCGCGTGCATCGCCTCCGGGCCGCCGCTCCAGGACCATGGCGGCGATCACGTAGGCGATGAAGGTCGGCACGGTGAACGCGATCAGCAGCACCACCAGCACCAGACCGGACCAGGCCCGGCCGACAGGCCGAAATAGTCGGCGATGCCCGCGCAGACGCCGGCGATCCAGCCGCGCTTGGGGTTGCGGTAGAGCCGGCGCCAGCTCGGCTCGCCCGGCATATGTTCGCTCGTCATCGGCCGCCCTCCGCAGCTGCGCTCGTGACTTCGTCGCGCCGGTGTCCTCGCCCGGCATCTCGCGGTCGAGGATACGCTCGATGTTGTGGATACGCTCCTCCATGCGCTCGGCGATCTGCCAGAGCTCGCCGAACTGCTTCTCATCCTCGGGCGACAGGGACTTGGCCATGCGCCAGCGGGTGACGTAATGCGCGATGATCCAGATCGGCGCGACGATGGTCAGGAACAGGATCAGCGGGACCTCGAGCATCGACATCATCCTCAGCGGCCCTCGGACCGCTCCTCACCCTTCGCCATGCGCTGCTTGAGCGCCGCCAGCTCCTGGTCGATCGCGCTCTCGGTGGCGAGATCGTCGATCTCCTCGGCCAGCGATCCTGCTTGCCCTGGCCGAGATCGAACGCCTCGACCTCGCCCTCGGCGCCGTCCAGGCGACGCTCCATCTGCTCGAAGCGGACGAAGGCGTCCTCGATGCGCCGGTCGTGCACCTGGCGGCGCACCCGCAGGCGCGAGACGGCGGTCGCCTGGCGAGCCAGGATGACCTTCTGCTTGGCCTTGGCCTCGCGCAGCTTCTCCTCGAGCTTGGCGATGTCCTCCTCGTACTTGGCGAGGCCCTCGTCGAGATGCACGAGCTCCTCGTCGAGCGCCTCGAGGTCGGCGGCGAGCCTCGCCTTCTCGACCAGCGCGGCGCGCGCCAGGTCCTCGCGGCCCTTCGAGAGCGCGAGTTCGGCCTTGGCCTGCCACTCGTTCTGCGCTTCGCCGAGACGGACCCGGCGCCGCTCGATGCCCTTGCGGTCGGCGATCAGCCGGGCCGCATGCGAGCGCACCTCGACGAGCGTGTCCTCCATCTCGTGGATCATCTGCCGGATCATCTTCTCCGGATCCTCGGCACGGTCGAGCACCGCGTTGAGGTTCGCGTTGACGATGTCGGTAAGGCGGGAAAAGATCCCCATTGCTGCTCCTCCAGTCGACGGCGCCGGTGCTCAGCCGACGATCATGCCAATCACGATGCCGGCCAGGAACATGAGCCAATGGTCGGCGCTGCGGCTGCGCAGAAAGTCCAGGATGCGGCTCCCGGCCCGCTCGAAACCGTCGGCTCGGCCGCGCCGGCCGTAGGAATCTCGATCGAACTCGCCGCGATGCATGGGCCTTCCCTCACGATGTGTTTTGCAGGCACCTTGTTGCACGAGCCGTGCCAAGCTCATGGACCTGCCCTAACCGACTGACAATCATTGAACTTTCCTAATCCCATAGCCGGACGGCGAGATGTAGAATCACGCCATCTACTCGCATAAACTCCCGATTAGTCGTATATTGCACCACATGGCTCCTGATCCCCCCGATCTACCGCCCCTGCTCGGGCAGGCCCAGCCGTTCCTCGATCTCATGGAGGCGGTCTCGCGGGTCGCGCCGCTCGACCGGCCGATCCTCGTGATCGGCGAACGCGGCACCGGCAAGGAGCTGATCGCCGCGCGCCTGCACTTCCTCTCGACCCGCTGGGACCGGCCGCTGGTCAAGCTGAATGCCGCGGCCCTGCCGGAGACCCTGCTCGAGAGCGAGCTGTTCGGCCACGAGGCCGGCGCCTTCACCGGCGCGGTGCGCCGGCGCGCCGGCCGGTTCGAGCTCGCCGACACCGGCAGCCTGTTCCTCGACGAGATCGCCAGCACCACGCTCGCGGTGCAGGAGCGGCTGCTGCGCGTGGTCGAGTACGGCGGCTTCGAGCGCCTGGGCGGCAGCGCCACGATCCAGGTCGACGTGCGCCTGATCGGCGCGACCAATGTCGACCTGCCGTCCGAGGCCGCCGCCGGCCGGTTCCGCGACGATCTGCTCGACCGCCTGGCCTTCGACGTGCTGACCGTGCCGCCGCTTCGCGCGAGGCGCGAGGACGTGCCGCTGCTGGCCGAGCATTTCGGCCGGGCCATGGCGCACGATCTCGCCTGGGCGGACTTTCCCGGCTTCGAGCGCGACGCGCTCGCAGACGCTGCTCGCCCATCCCTGGCCCGGCAATGTGCGCGAGCTCAAGAACGTGGTCGAGCGGGCGGTCTGTCGGGCGCCTCGTCCGGATCGGCCGATCGCCGAGATACAGCTCGATCCGTTCGCCTCGCCGTATCGACCCGCAGCCCGGCGCGGCGCGGCGCCGGGACCGCGCCACGAGCCGTTGCCGCCGGAAGCGTCCACCCCGCCCGGCTCCGGGCTGGCGCCCCGCGACTTTCGGGCCGCGACGGCCGCCTACGAGCGGGCCCTGCTGGAGGCGGCCCTGGGCCGAAACCGCCATCGCCAGCGGGCGACCGCGGCCGATCTCGGCCTGAGCTACGACCAACTCCGGCACCAGCTGCGCAAGCACGGGCTGCTGCCCGCGCCCGGCGCCGCGTGAGCGAATCGTGGCGTGAGGGCGCCTGGGCTGTAGACTTCGGCGCTGCCGTTGACGAGACTGGCGCCAGGGGAAAGCGCACCACGCGTCCGGCGGACATCCGATGTCCTCTCGGAGGCTGTATGCGCAATGATTTCATGGCCTTGAATTGTGATCTTTGGGTCTGACATGAGCGTGGTGTTCACACCGCATTCATGGCCCGGGAGGTAGAGGGCGATAGAATGCGCTGGGTCCTCGTCCTGCTCCTCCTCGTCTGCCTGCCGGGGCCCGCACTGGCCGAGCCGGCAGTCACGCTGTGGCTGGCGCAGGCGGGCGACGTGAAGCCGCTGGCCGAGATCCTGCAGACCATCGGACAGCGCTTTCCCGGCCGTGCGCTCGATGCGGAGCTGGTCCAGCAGGGCGAGCCCCGCTACCGGGTGAGGTGGCTCGGCGAGGACGGCAAGGTTCGCGACATCACCGCAGATGCCACGACCGGCCAGATCATCGATGTGCGTTAGCCTGGCCGCGACCCGCGGTCACTCCTCGGCAGGACGATAGCCGTCGGGGACGTCGACCGACGGCAGCCACGGCTTGATGTCCAGGAGCGGCGTGCCGTCGAAGCAGTCGATCGGATCGACTGTGAGCGTGCCGGCCGCGACGATCGACCGCCTGGATGCCGACCACCGCCAGCGCGATCGGGTTGGGCCGCGCGGGCGAGCGGAGTGCGAACACGCCGACCAGCCGGTCGAGATGGCGCGGGCGCTGCACCACCACGTCGCGTCGCGACGCATTCATCCAGTACAGCACGACCAAGTGGTCGCCCGCGCTCAGCCCATCGAGCCCGGCCCGATAGCGTGGGTCGAGCTCGATGACGACGTGGGGAGCCTGCGCGCGCGCCTCCCGCACGTTCTTGGGGCAGGCATCCTTCTTCCAGGGCGAACGGATCCGGCCGATGAACGCTACGGTGGCGTCCGCCTCGTCTCCGGGATCGAACGCCAGCCCGATTTCGCCCGGCCGCAGCTCACCGGTTCGGAAGTCACGGCTATTGCCAGGCCGGACCGGGCCTCTCACTGCGCCTGCTGTTGCTGCTGCGCTCGCAGCTGCTCGTTCTCCAGTTGGAGGCGCAGCATCTCGTTCTGCTGGCGCAGCTGGGCCGAGTCGTCCTGAGCCTGCTGGCGCTGCGCCTGCTGATCGCTGATGTACCCGCCGGCGCCGCCGACTGCCGCGCCCGAAAGCGCGCCGATCGCCGCGCCTGCGCCGACGTTGCCGGTCAGCGCCCCGATCAACGCGCCGCCTGCCGCCCCGACGCCTGCGCCGATGCCGGCGCCGCTCGCCGTGCGCTGCTGGCCTTCGGTCATCGTGCAACCACCCAGCGCGATAGCTGCACACACTAGGACCATACCGGGCTTCACCATCCGCCTACCTCTCGCCAAGCCACATGTTCACGGGCAGGACCACTGGGAGTTCACCGCCCGGAAAACTGTATCCATCGGCCGCTCGTTCAGATGCTCCGGATGCGCCTGAGCATAAGCGACGAACACGGCGACGACATCGTCGCGGGTCGTGCCTTCGGGCGCGCAGGCGATCCGCGGAAACTCGGGCGACACCGCGAGCGCATCGTGGAGATCGATCCCGCCGGCGAAATAGCCCAGGCAGAAGCCCCGCGCTTCCACGTAGTGCGCATCGGAGCTGTCCAGCGCGCAGATGTCGAGCAGATCGGCGGTCGTCCGCAACTGATAGTCTTCGAGCGTATAGCCATCCGTCTGCGCCCACGCGGTCCACGGCGCCAATGCGACACCCAGCGCGATCACCACCGACTTTGCTCTCATCGATCCCCTCTCCCTGGCAAACCGTAGCGCCGTGATCCGTCACTTCGACCACTCTGGAGCCCGGCCCTGCCTGGACGCATGTCTCCAGCAATCGACGCGTCACATTTAAGGGACAGCGACACTTTGGGGCAAGCACCTTGGCGGACGGGCACCGGCGCCTGCCGTCGGCGGTTCACCAGTCGTTCATGTTGCTCGTGATTGTCTGAACACCGATCACACCGGTATGAAGGCGAACCGGAGGGCAGCGGGCGATGCGGGTTCTGGTGGTTGAGGACGACGACGATCTCGCCCGGCAGCTTCGCGACTGCCTGATCGATGCCGGCTACGTGATCGACGTCGCGCCCGACGGCGAGGAAGGTCACTGGCTCGGCGCCAACGAGCCCTATGACGCGGTGGTGCTCGATCTCGGCCTGCCGCTGATGGACGGGATCACGGTGCTGGAGCGCTGGCGGCGCGAGGTGCGCCGATCCTCCGACAAGTCTATTGTCACGCTGCCCGGCGTGATGTTGATCAGCATCGACAGCATCAGAATCTCGCCGTCCGTCGTTACATCGAGCGGGATTGCCAGCACCGCCGGTTGGATCGTCGTGCGCGGCCGCAGGACATCGGCGGCCACTCTCATGTTGGCCACCACCAGTTCCCACATGAAGAACCCGGCGAGGCCGGCCGCGTGCGCCGTTCTCGACGTCAACGTCGATGGCATCACGCCACCCCTGGCCAGGATACGAGGATGACGTAGCCGAAGACGTAGCCGGCCAGGAGGTTTGCGAGCGTGATCTCCCCTTGCAACGCCGCCCAGGCAAGCGCGAGGAGGATGCTTCCGAGGAGCATGCTACGGAGTACCTCCCAGCACCGCCCGGATGTAGGGCTCTCGTTGCAGCAACTGATGCGCCGCGCGTGACGAGAGGTCGAACAGCGGTCCTGCGCCGAATGTGAAGGCGAGCGTCACCAGGCTCAGGCCCGAGATCGCGATCAGGAGCGGCCCGCCGGGTGTGGCCAGGTCGCCCTCCGCCGCCGCCGGTCTCCAGAATCCCTCCGACCAGGTCTGCCCCATCGACAGCAGGGTCAGCAGTCCAACCGCCAGAATGACGCCTCCAACCCAGTACGCTCCCGCCGCAAACGTGCCTTCCAGGATCGCGAGCTTGGCGAGAAAACCGGACAGCGGCGGAACACCTGCCAGCGAGAAGACCGGCACCATCGCCAGGGCCGAGAACAGCGGTTGGTTCCGGTACAGTCCACCAAGTGCCGTCAGGTCCGTCGTACGGCGCAGCCGCAGCAGTACTCCGCTGACCAGGAAGAGGTTCGTGATGACAACGATATGGTGGAGGACGTAGAAGATGGAACCGGCGAGCGCGGCTGGCGTCATGAGGGTGAGGCTCGCGGTGGTGTAGCCGATGTGCCCGACCAGGTTGAAGGAGAGAATCCTGCGGAAATCACGCTCGCTGAGGGCCGCAATCAGGCCGATCACCATCGTCGCGGCCGACATCACCAGCAGCAGGGTGAACAGGGCCGGCGGGGCGCCCTGAAACAGCAGCGTGAAGACCCGTATCAGCGCGTAGACACCGACCTTCGTCAGCAGTCCGGCGAACGCCGCCCCGATCGCCGCCGGCGGTGTGTGGTACGACGCCGGCAGCCAGAAGAACAGGGGGAACAGTCCGGCTTTGATGCTGAACGCAATCACGAACAGCGCGGCCAGCACCATGTCGATTCCGGGCGTGCGGATCGTCGGCCAGACCCTCGCGAGATCCGCCATGTTGAGCGTGCCGGCCGCACCGTACAACAACCCGAGCGCGGTGAGAAAGATTGAGGAGGCGATCAGGTTGATCGTGACGTACTTGAATGCTGCCTCCACCTGCGCGCTCGTGCGATGGAGCGCCATCAACACGAACGACGCCACCAGCATCACCTCGAACCACACGTACAGGTTGAAGAGGTCGCCGGCCAGGAAGGCGCCGGCCACGCCCATCAACAGGATCTGGACCAGCGGATGGTAACCGAACGCTTCGCGCCTGGGATCCACGCCGGCGAATGCCGCCACCGTGATCGTCACGCCGACGACGCCGACTGCCAGCACGAGCATGGCCGCGAGCAGATCGGCGACCAGCGTGATGCCGAAGGGCGCCGGCCACCCGCCCGGCTGCAGCACCTGGATTCCCTCGCCCTCGACGCGTTGGAACAACGCCACCGCACTGCCCAGCAGGAGAATCGACCCGATCAGCGCGATCCACCGCTGCAGCAGCGGCCGCTTCGGGGCCAGCAGCAGAATCGCCGCCGTACTGAGTGGCACCAGAATCGGGAGCACCAGGCCGCTCACCGTTCCCTGCCCACTTCGTCCACATCGTCGGTCCCGGTCATTGCGTGAACACGCTGGGCCAGCACGAGCGAGAAGGCGAGCAACCCGAAACCGATGACGATCGCCGTGAGGACGAGCGCCTGAGGAACCGGGTCGGCGTACGGCGGCACCAGCCGTTCTGCACCTTCCGGCACAACCGGCGGCTGCGCGCGCGTGAGCCCGCCGGCGGTGAAGATCAGCAGATTGGTACCGTTCGACAGCAAACCAAGGCCGATGATCAGCTGAGCCAGCTGGCGGCGGAGCATCAGGTAGATGCCGGCGGCGTAGAGCACGCCCGACGCGAGCGCCAGAAGGACTTCCACTCAGGATTCCTCGGCAAGACTGAAGATCATCATCAGCACCACACCCGTCACCACGAGAAACACCCCGATGTCGAACAGCGCGGGGGTACCGACGGCGACGGGCTCGAGCGCCCATTGCGCCGTCATGTACGGCTGACCGCCCAGTGTCGCGGGCACACCACTGGCGAGCGCGATCAAGAGGCCGGCGCCAAGCAGCGTCAACGGATTGACCAGCAGTGCGTGTCGAGCTCGCGCGACCCCGTACGCGATCGCGTAGAGTGCGAATGCCGCGGCCGCCACGAGCCCGCCCACGAAGCCACCGCCCGGTTCGTTGTGGCCCCGCAGCAGCAGGAAGACGGCAAAGAGCAGGAGCAGCGGCATCAGGACGCGAACGGCGGTGCGGAATATCGGTGACGTCAGCGGCGCTTCTCGTGCTGATTCCGCTTCGGATCTCTCCACCACCGCCAGCCCAAGGAGCGCGCGGACGCCAATCGCGGCGGTCGCCAGCACCGTGATCTCGCCCATCGTGTCGAAGGCGCGGAAGTCCACCAGGATGACGTTGACGATGTTGCGGCCGTGGCCCAGCGTGGGACCGAAGCCGACGAAGTACTCCCGGAGCCGCGGCGCCGTCTCGGTCGTGGACACCGAGAGCACCACTCCGAAGATCAGCACGCCAATCCCGGCGGCAATCAACGCGTCCCGGTAGCGGACGAGCCGGGGTGAGAGCGCCCCCAGACTTCTGAAGCGCTTGAACACCAGCACGTAGATCAGCACCGTGAGCGTCTCGACCGAGAACTGGGTCATCGCGAGGTCCGGGGCTCCGAAGAGCAGGAACGTCGTCGCCACGCCGTAACCCACCACGCCGAGCGAGAGCACCGCCGCCATCGTGGAGCTGGCGAGCGTCGCCGCGATCGCCCCGGCGACGAGCACGACGACGATGAGCAGCTCGTGCAGCCGCAGGTTCATGCCGGGGGCGAACGCGCCAACTCCGGAAACCCCGACGAGCGCGGTTCCCACCACGACGATCGTGGTGACGACAATCACCATCACGTACGAGCGCAGCGAGGCACTGTGCAGCGGCGGAGCGATGGCGCGGCTGATCGCGTTCAGCGCAGAGAGGGTGCCGGTGTACAGCTGCTCGGTGCCCCGTGCGGGGCGCCACGCCAGGCCCCGGATGACGTCGCGGAAGTTGTACGCCACAGCCGCGCCCAGCAAGGTCAGCGCGCTGAGCCCCAGGGCCGGCGACAGCCCGTGCCACACTGCCAGCGAGACGTCAGGGGGTGCATGCAGGATGGAGGCCGCCGCAGAGGCGAGCGGTGCGTCCAGGACCCAGGGGACGACACCAGCCAACAGCCCGCCGGCAGCCAATGTGAGCGGCGGCATCCACAGAGGCCAGGCCGGTTCGTGAACGTTGCCCATCGCCGGAGTGCCTCGAAACGGCAAGACACCAGCCAGAAGTCCGGCCAGTCCGAGGAAAATGCTCACGAGCACCGTGAGGATCAACAAGCACGCCGGCCACACGCCGCCATGAAGCAATGCCTCATACGCGGCGTCCTTGCCCACGAAGCCGACCGTCAACGGTACGCCGGCCATCGACAGCGCCGCCGTGCCGCCGGCGACCGCCGTCATCGGCATTGCGCGGCGTAACCCCCCAAGGGCGGTGATCTCACGTGTGCCCGTCTCGTGGTCGATGGCACCGGCTACCAGGAACAGCGCGCCTTTGTAGCACGCGTGTGCGACCAGGTACGCCAGCGCAGCGGCGATCGCCGCGCGGGTACCCACGCCGAGGAGCATCGTCAAGACGCCGAGCGCGCTCACCGTCGAGTACGCGAGGATGCGTTTGAGATCCGTCTCTTGTACGGAGCGGTAGGCGCCAACCACCATGGTCGCGGCGCCGGCGGCAGTGACGGCGGTCGTCCACAGCGCGGTCGCGCCGAGAATCGGCGTCATCCTCGCCACGAGATACACACCCGCCTTGACCATGGTCGCCGAGTGAAGATAGGCGCTGACCGGGGTCGGGGCAGCCATCGCGTTCGGCAACCAGAAATGAAACGGCACCTGGGCGGACTTCGTAAAGGCGGCGAGCAGAGTCAAGGTCACGATCGCGGCGTAGAACCGATGCTCCACTATCGCCGTACGGCTCGACGCCATCGCCGACAGGCTCGTGGTGGCAGACACGTCGAGGAGCAGTACGCCGGCGGCAAGCAGGGCGAGACCGCCGGCCCCGGTCACGATCAATGCCTGTAAAGCGGCCGATCGTGCGTCGTCCCGCTCGTGCTCGAAGCCGATGAGCAGGAATGACGTGAAGCCTGTCAGCTCCCAGAAGGCGAACAGCGTCAGGATGTTGTCGCTGAGCGCGATGCCGAGCATCGCGCCCATGAAGGCGAAGAACGACGCGTAGAAGCGACTTGCCTGAGGATGACCTGCCAAGTAGTGGCTCGCATACAGGACGACCAGTGTCCCGATGCCGGTGATGAGCAGCGCGAACAGCAGCCCGAGCCCATCGAGGTTGAACGAGAGTGACAATCCCAGGGACGGCGCCCAGGACAGCCCGGTCAGACGGCTCCCTGCCTCGAGCGTGGAACGAAGCTCCGTAAGCAGGACCATCGTCAGAATCGCCGGCCAGACCGCCAGGGCCCGCGCGGTGCCGGGGAAGCGGCTCACGAGCCACGCCGCCGGCAGCGCCACGACGAACGGCGAAAGAATGAAGAACGCGGTCACTGGTGCATGCTACTGCGCACGACACACCGATGGAACTGAACGACGTCGCCGCCGGCCAGTCCTCAATGCCGGGCGGGTTCGTCCCTGAAGAAAATGCCGCCGAGCAGCGGCCGGCCGGCCAGCGCGGTATGCCAGCCATACGCGGCGAGTGCGATCACGGTCGCCACAACGAGGCGAGACGACGAGGCGTAGGGCACGGACGAGTCGATGGCAATCGGCAGCAGCGTCAACAGCACGCTGACAAAAGAGGCAACGAGTATCGTGAGCAGACCGAACCGGACGGCGACGAGCACGACCGCCGTCTGGACCACCGCGAACAACGCCACATCTGCCGCCGACGGAGCGAGGTGATCGGCCGGAGCGTTGGCGAGCAGCCAGCCTCCGTGGGTGACGATGTAGGTCAGGGTCAGTCCCAGGATCAGTGCCGCCACCGCGAACGAGCGCCGCCGCAGCAGCATGTACAGCGCGAACAACAGCAGAAACGTCAGCATCGTCCCACTCCACACCGGAATGCTCATCACCGACCCGATGATCCGCGAGAGCGCGTGACGGCCCCCGAGGAGCAGGTCGCTCGAGGCGGCCATACCGTCGAACGGACTGCTCGAGGCACCAACCGGAAACTGCACCGGCAGGTCCGACCAGCGCCGCAGCGCGATGTGCAACGCCAGGCCCAGCCCGTTGCCGATCGCCACCAGCACGCCGACCAGCACGTCGCGTCCAACGAGCGGATCGCGAACGCTGCCGGCGAGGAGCCGGCTCCATCCGATCATGGTTTCAGGCCAGACCCGGCGGATATGTGGTTCGAGCGCGATATACAGCAGCCATACGAACGCCGGGACGAACAACATGAGCGCCGGCCCCCTGTTGAGCACCTGCAGGTCGCCCGTTGCGAGCGCGTTGCTCACAGCACCGGCGGCGAGGAGGAACATGCTCAACCGCATCGCACCGCGGCGATCGCCGCGCCCCAGACGCAGATTGCGGAGCGCCAGCAGCACGGCGACGGTAATGGCCAGCGGCGCCACCGCTGTGCGCATGTAGAGACCGACGCGTTCTCCCGAGGTGTTGCTCTGCCGAAGGTCTTCGTTCCTGGGCCGGGTCCACGGAGCGACGATTTCGAAGTACCACGGGCCGCCCCAGGACGGCTGCCGATTCGATCCGGATCGGCACGTCGGGCCGTTCAGGATAGGCGCCCTCCCATGCAGCCCGCGCGTCCGCGAAAACCGGCGGCATCCACCGCGGCGTCACCGGCGAGACCTGCTCGATCGCAAAACCAGCCTCCGCAAGGAGTGCCGTCCAATCAGCCGCCGGTGCAGAGGCGCGCGCTCCGGGAACTGCCTGCGGCGCGTCGACCTGTGCCGGGACGGCCAGCAGGCTGACGAGCCGCCCTGTTCGATCCAGCGTCAGCGAGACCATCCCGGAGCGCGTGGCGGGCGGATTCACCTGCGTAATGATGTTGGCGCCGCCGATTGGCACCAATCGCCGCGGACTCTGGCGGTGCCAGAACAGGAGCGCAGGCGGTTGGGGGCTGGCCAGCGCGCGCCAGCGCGCGGGCGATCGATCCTGCTCGTCGATGTGCCGCAGATAGTCGATATCGGTCGCGTATCCGACCGCTTCGTCCCCAGCCGGGTCCGCGTAGCCGACATTTCGCAGGACCGTATGCGCCCGTTCGATCAGTGCCTGCGGGCCGAGCTCGATTCCCGACAACCCGATCAAGCTGACGTCGCGCGTGAGCGGCGCGAGGAGGATCAGGCCGATCAGCACAGCCGCGAAACACAAGGCGCCGATCGCGGGCGACAACGTGCCCGGTTCTCCGGCCGCGGCGACCATGTCAGGTGACGGCGTCGTGCCGGCGGCCAGTGCCGCAGCGAGGGGGTTCCCGCCGGGCAGCGCCGCCGCCACGGCTATCGCGGATGGCGGGCGCCGCGCCGGGTCGCGTTCGAGACAGCGCAGGATGACGCGTTCGATCGACAGGTCCAGATCGGACACGTGTGTCGACGGGCTCGCCGGAGGCGTGGTGTCCTGGGCGCGCCACCCGGCCGCGGCGCCGACAGCCGGGATGGCGGTCCGGCCGGTGAACATCTCGTACAACACGAGACCCAGGGCGTACACATCGGTCCGCGTGGTGACTTCGCGCCCCGCCAGCTGTTCGGGCGCCATGTAGCCGGGTGTGCCCGCGATCTCGAGCGTGCCGCGCCGCCGGTCGGTGAGATCCGCGAGGCCGAAGTCCGCGAGGTGCGCATGACCCCGTCCGTCGATCAGCACGTTCGCCGGCTTGAGATCGCGGTGCAACACGCCGCGGTCGTGTGCCGCGGCAAGGCCGGCACAGAGTTGGCGCGCGAGCTCGAGTGCCTTGTCCGACGGCAAGCGGCCGATCCGCCGGAGCAACGAGGCGAGATCCTCGCCGTCGATGTACTCCATCGAGAGGAAGTGCTGCCCGTTGATGTCGCCGATGTCGTGGACGCGGCACACGTTCGGATGCGAGACCTGCCGGGCGAGCCGGACTTCCTGATGGAAGCGGGCCAGCCGGTCGGCGCGGTGCATGACCTCCCGCGGCAGGAACTTGAGAGCGACGGCTTGCCCGAGCTTCAGGTCTTCGGCTCGATAGACTTCGCCCATGCCGCCGCGGCCGAGTAGGCCGACGATTCGATAGCGACCGGCCAGCATCGTCCCGGGAATGAACTGCGCACCGTCCAACGAGTCAGACGACGGCAGCCGATCGGCCGCGGTACCGGTGAAGGTGGGCCCTTGCGACCCGTCACGGCGGGCGCCGCATCCAGGGCAGTAGAGGCTTGATTCCGGAATGTCGCGCCGGCAAGCCTGACAGTGCATCGGACCGGTATGATACTCGTCATCCCTCGAGCTGGGCGCCAGGGAACGACACGATCCGGATCTGTTCAGGCGCGGGATCTATGGAAGGCCAGCCCTCATGCCGGCTTGCGCCAGAGGTCGTCGCCGATCACGAGCGCGTCGATGCCGCTCGTCATGAACACGCCGACCGCATCCTCGACAGTGTGCACGATCGGCTTCCCCATGACGTTGTAGCTGGTGTTCAGCACCAGAGGGACGGCGGTGAGGCGGTGGAACTCGGTGATCAAGTCGTGGAACAGGGGATTCCACGCGCGCCTGACCGATTGCACGCGGCCGGTGCCGTCCACGTGGACGACGGCGGGCACGAGTCCGGCCGCTGCGGGTCGGAAGCGCAGCGCGCGCTCCATGTATGGTGACGCCTGGTAGGACTCGAACCACTCGGCGCCGAGCTCGTCGAGCACAGCCGGCGCCAACGGACGGAAGCCCTCGCGGTATTTGACCTGTTCGTTGATGCGGGCGTGCACATCCGGCAGTCGCGGGTCCGCCAGGATGGAGCGGTTGCCGAGCGCCCGTGGACCGAACTCGGCACGCCCCTGAATCCAGCCGACGATGCGGCCCTCGGCGAGCAGCCGCGCGGCGACCTGGTGAATCGTGCCCGGGTGCCGGCTGTGTCGCCCCCAGCCGCCATAGCGGCGCAGGTGCGTCAGGGTCAGCTCCGACATCGTGGATCCGAGATATGCCGTCAGGTGGTGCGGTTCCCGCTCCGCCGGATCGTGGTCGTCTGACCAGGCGAGATACGCGGCGCCAACCGCGTTGCCGTCGTCGGCAGGAGCGGGCGGCACGTGTACGGCCCGAAACGGCGTGCGCTCGACGATCTTGCCGTTGAACGACGAGTTGAGGGCGCAGCCGCCGCCGAGCGCCAGGTTCTGCGAAAGGCCGAGGCTGGCGAGATTGTGCAGCAGCTCGGTCATCAGCTCCTCGAACACCAGCTGCCCGGTATGTGCGAGGTCGGCCGCCTCGAGCGGCGAGCTGTCGTCGCGCCGCTGGAGCCGGCGCAGCCTGTCCGCCCGGTCGCTGGCCTCGCGCATCGAGCAGCCGCTCGTCAGCGACAGACCGGATACCACGACGAGCGGGCGGAGGAGAGCGTAGAGCTCGTCGTCCCGACGCCCGTATCCGGCAAGGCCCATGACCTTCCACTCTTCGCCTTTCCACGGATCGAATCCGCAGCCGGCGCAGACCAGCGAATAGAGGTGGCCGAGGCTGGCCACGGCGCCCGCCGCGGGCGGGAGAGCCGGCGCGTCGAGTCGGGTCAGGCGGCCGCGCTCGAAGTGGTAGCACGCCGTCGAGCCGGTCTCGCCGTAGCCATCGACGACACAAACGACGCATTCCTCGAATGGGCCCGAGAACGCCGCCACGGCGGCGTGGGTCAGGTGATGATCGTATCGCTTGATGCGCACGTGGCCCGGGACGTGCCACGACCCGGCGAGGTTCAGCCCCGCCTGGCTCAGGCTGTTGCGAAGCGCGAGCGTGAGCGCACGCGGGTCCATGGCCGGCCAGGCGAGCGGAGGATTGCGTTCGCTCTCGGTCGGCTGCCGGATCGCGGTGGCCGCCAGGACACCGAGGTGCTCGAGAAACGCGCCGCTCCAGGTCAGGGCCGCCACGAACTCCGCGTCCGCGGCACAGTGCTCGCGGAGCAGCGCCGGTACGCGGAGCAGATCGTCGGGCGGCGCATTGTAGGCGCGCTTGATCTGCAGGTAGCGGTCCGTCGATTCAGCGAAGAGGACGGTGCGGCTGTCGTCGAGGATGGCCAGCGCCGGATCGTGGAACGTGGACGCAAGGCCTATGTAGTATCGCCTCATGGCGTGTCGCGGCTGGGCGTATGGTCCGATGCCGCCCCGTGCACCGGTCCGGGCCTCATGAACGCATTGTTCATCACTCCGAGCGAGAGCGGCACCGGCGAAGCGATCACGACACGCTACATGGCCGAGCAGCTGAAGGCGCTCGGACATGGTATCTGGTTTCTGGCCTCCCGGCTGACGGCCGGTCTGCTCAGAACGGAGTTCCCCGACGCCGTCACGGACTTCACCGACAACCGCGATGTCAACCAGGCGCTCTGGAAGGGCACGCTGCGCCGGAGCGCGCCGGATCTCGTCGTGTTTGCCGACTACCCGCTGCTCTTCCTGACCTCCGGCGTCGTGCCTCTCGCGTCGGCCGCATGGGTCGGCGAGCTTGCGGACATCGCAGCGCGGCTCGTCACGCTCGACCACCTCGGATACGCCCAGGGCCCGAGAATCGGTGCTACTTCGGCCCGCCGCACCTCGGGCTGCACGCGGAAACGTTTCCCGCGCTGCCGGCGTCGATGGAGATCCTGATCCCCTGCCCCGTCCAGGCCACCACCGCAATCGCCGGACGCCGAGGCGAGCGGGTGCGCTACTGGGATCCGCCGCTGCGGCTCGACGATGCCCAGCGGCGCCGGACGCGCGGCGCATACCTCGCGTCGAACGACGATTTCCTGGTCGTGCATTCGACTCCCGGCTGGGCCGTGCGGATGGCTGCGCGCCTGGGGTTGCCGCACTACCAGATGCTGCCGAGGCTGCTCGAACGGTACCTCGCCGGGCTGCCGCGGCCGGTGACGATCGTCTCCGTCAACGATGGCGCGCTGCTGCCCGAGCGACACCTGCCGGCGTTCCGGATCGTGAACGCCGCGCCGATGCCACCCGCGTCGTTCGACGCGCTGATCCTCTCGGCCGATCTCGTGCTGACGGACAACAAGGTCTCGGTCGCCCTCGCGAAGGCGGCGTGCGGGATCATCCCGGCCGTGGTGTTGCGCAACTCGTGCCGGCTGGGTGCGCTCATGACGTCGTCGGAGCCGGCGATTGTCGAGGTGATCGAGGCGATGGAGTGGGCGCGATCGGGCAGCGTGTTTCCGCACGAGGTATTTCCGATCTGGTCGCCGGCCGATCTCGACGAGCTGGGACTGTTCTCCGGCAACGACTACGCGGACGCGATCACGTGCGTGGAGCTGTTCGGCGGCGAGACGACGCGGCGCGAGCTCGTGGCGCTGCTCACTGACGACGGGCGGCGGCGCAGGCTCGCCGATCGCCAGCGCGCCTACGTGTCATCCCTGCAGCGGCTGCCGCCAGCCGGGCAGGTACTGGCTGACCGGCCCCGCGCCCCGCGCGCCTGAGGCCGAGAACGGGAGCATGGTGTGCGGGCGCTGTTCGTGACCCCGGTCGAAGAAGGTTCCGGTGAGACGATCACCAGCATTCACGTCGCCGAGCGACTGGCAGCCCGCGGATGGAGCATCGGTTTCCTCGGTTCGTCGTTCGCGCTCGGTTTCGTGCCGCCCGCGCTGAAGGCGCAGGCCTGGACACTCGGCGGCGAGGGCCGCCTCAACCGCGCCGTGTGGGACGCCACGCTCCGCGCGTTTCGTCCCGACGTCATCCTGTTTGCGGACTATCCCCTGATGTTCTTCCGGCGGGGGAGCGCCCCGCTGGCGCGGGAGCCCGGCTGGAGCGACAGCCTGGCGCACGTGGACGCCGGGTTGATCACGATGGACCATTTCGGGTTCACCCGGGCAGGCGAGGGCCTGTTTCTCGGACCGCCGCATTTCGGGATCGTCTTCCAGGAGTTCCCGCCGCTGCCCGAGGGTATGCAGGTGCTGCTGCCCTGCCCGATGCACGAGCCGGGCGACGTGCCGGAGCGGATCGGCGTTCCGTTCAGGGTACTGGCCCGTGCCGATGGGGGTCAGCGCCGAGCGGCGGGCCGCGACGCGGAGGCGATGGCTGAACGGCGCTGCCTCGGCGCTGCTGGTGTTCCATTTCGTGCCGAACTGGGCCGCGCAGCACGCCGGGAAGCTCGGACTGCCTTTCTACGACTTCCTTCCCCAGCTGCTCGAGTTGTATTTGGCGCCGCTCGGTGGACGTGTGAGGATCGTGTCAGTCAACAACGGCAGCCTCCTGCGTGCCGCCGGCCCGACGCTCCGGATCGAGAACCTGGCGTCGGTGTCGAAGGAGGAGTTCGAGGCGCTGTTGTTCTCAGCTGATCTCGTGCTGACCGAGAACGGCCTGTCGATCTCGGTCGGGAAGGCGGTGTGCGGCAGGCAGGTCGCCGCCGTGCTGAGGAACAGCTTCACGCTGTCGGCCCTCATGGCGGACGCCGACCCCGCCGTGCAGCAGGTCCTGGCGCGGATGGAAGCGCAGATGCTCGGGTCGGTGTATCCATACGAGGCGTTTCCGACGGTCACGCCCCGTGACCTGGCGGCGATCGGGCTCTATGCCGGCAATTCGCTGGCGCAGGCCTTTGCGCGGCTCGAGGTGTTCGGTGGCAGCCACACCGCCGCGGCGCTCGAGCAACTGCTGACCGATGACCGCGCGCGCAGCGATCTCATCGAGCGGCAGCAGGGCTACATAGACCGGCTGGCGGGGCTCGAGGACGTCGCCGACACGGTCGGCCGGCTAGCCACGCAGCGGTGAATGAGGAGTGATCGTGAACGAGTGTGTCGGCGTGATTCTCGCGGCGGGCCGGGGCCGGCGCATGGGCGCGCTCGGCGACGCCTACCCGAAGCCGGGTACTGCCGGTCGGCAACCTTCCGCTGATCGGACATCACCTGCGGTTCCTGCTCGGCCTGGGCATCACGGACGTGATCGTGGTTGTCGGCCAGCAGCGGGACGCCATCGCCGCCGCCCTCGACTCGATCGCCGTCCCCGGCGCCCGCATCCGGTTGGTCGAGCAGGAACAGGTGCTCGGCAGCGCGCACGCGCTCGCCCGTGTCCGGCCACTGGTGCGCGGCCCCTTCGTCGTCCTGCTGGGCGACTATTTCTTTCGACTGTCGGATCCGCTCCGCGTCAGGGAACGGCTCCGGGCGGGCCAGGGCTTCATCGCCGCGAAGCGTGAGCCCGACCGGCGGCTGGTCTCCGAAGCGTGTGCCCTCGAGGTCGATGCTGCCGGCCGGCTGCTCGGAATCGTCGAGAAGCCGGCCGATCCGGGCGAACGTCTGAAAGGGTGCGGCATCTACGGCTGGCCCGGTGATTTCTTCGACGCGCTGGGGCGGACGCCACGGACGGCGCTGCGCGATGAATACGAGATCACCGTCTCGATCGAGCTCTACATCAGCGCCGGAGGGGCCGTCTTCGCCGAGGAGCTCGTCGTGTGGGACGCAAACCTGACGCGCCCTGAAGATCTGTTAATATGCAACCTTCACTGGCTCGCCGAACACGGGCATCACAACCTGGTTGCCCCTGATGCTCGCGTGGAGCGAACCGCCACACTGGATTCGACCCTGGTTGGACCGGGCGCCGTCGTCGGTGGCCACGTGCGGTTGACCGACGTTGTCGTCTTCGCGGGCGCGCGGGTCGAACCTGGTGTCTCGCTGGCACGAGCCCTGGTGACCCCCCAGGGGATCGTGGCATGCGAGCCGATCAACAGTGGCGCTTGAAAAGGAGTCGCTTCAATGACTACGCCGGCCGACCCTTGGATCACCATTCTCCCGACGATTAGAGATCGCGCGTCGCTCCAGCTGATGGGCCGTCTGCTCGAGTCCCAGGTCACGTCGCTCGAGTCCCAGGTCCAGCAGCTCAAGCAGGTGGGCAAGTTGATCGACGAACAGATCAAGGGCCTCCAGGGCTAGCGCGGTCTGCTCGCGCGCCCACGCCGATCGAACCACCCAACGGCCAAGCCAATTGTCGGCGCCGCGTCTGCGGGGTGAGCCCGCGCGCGGCGCGGCATTTCCTCGTCACACACCTCACTCGAGGTGTCGCGGCCGAAGACCGTTGATCCGTACTGGCCGTCAGGACGCATGCCGACGCCGGCTGAGCCGACGCGCACACCTCGCGGCGTTCTCCTCTGCCGCCCGAACGGATATCCCACGTGATGTGAGGACGTGATTCGTCCTGGGCGGTGTGACGCGCGCCGTGGCTCGCGCATCCGCCGGTTGCGGCGATCAGAATGCACCGCACCAGGGTTGTCCCAGACCAGCACCGCATGGGGTTTTATACGCCAACGCCCGTGGCTTCCGCACGCATAAAGAGATCACGCCATCGGTCGGGCGGACCGTCAGGCGCTTTGGAAGCGGTGCGGTCGCGCTGTGTGGGCCTGCTCACTATCGGGGTCTGGGCTCTGGCACGGGCGAAATGGCAGGAGCCGGTTCGATAGAGCTGAAAGCCCCCTCGGCGGCCTTGCCGCATGCGCACGGACGGTGCATAGTCAGCGAGTGAAATCGGCTCTGGAAACCCGCCGCAGGACCTCGGCTCACATTCGACGCCAGGCCATGCCGGTGAGCCGCGAGTCCTACTGGTTGCGCGGCGTGCACCCGCTCGCCGGCTACCAATCCTCCCCGGTGCTGCCGGATCGCGCGGCCGTCGTCATCATCGGTGCAGGGTTGACGGGCGCCTCAGCCGCCTACCATCTCGCGACGGCGGCGGAGCGGCCGGGGCGGGTCGTGGTGATCGACAAGGGCGATCCGGCCGGCGAGGCCAGCGGCCGCAACGGCGGGAGCTTCGAGCTGATCCCCGAGAACTCGCTGGGCGTCTACGAGGGGCTGGCGCGCGTCCGGCTCTCGTTCCTGTCGCGGCTCTATCACGATCTCCCGATCGAGGTCCTGCGCGCGGAGAGCGAACGCCAGGCGTCTGCGGTGCTCGGATTCGCGTTGCGCAATCGCGACCTGTTCAAGGCCATAGTTCTCCGCGAGCGTATCGACTGTGACTTCTCACCGCGCGGATGGCTGCACCTGGCGAGCGCCGAAAGCGAGGAACAGGGTCTGTGCGACGAGGTGACGCTCGCCGCCCAGCATGGCCAGCGTATCGAGTTGTGGTCGCGGCAGAGAATCCGCAACGAGACGGGATTCGATCATCAACTGATCGGGCGGTTCGTGCCGCAGGACGGCACCTACCATCCCTTCAAGTACGCTTGCGGCCTGCTGCGGAGCGCGCTGGCGCGCGGCGTCCAGCTCTATACCCGTCTCCCGGTCCGCCGCCTGGTCTCCAAGCGCGCCAATCATCACTGCGTCGTCACCGCGCGCGGCACGATCGTCGCCCGCCGCGTGATTGTCGCGACCAATGCGTTCACGGCGGCTCTGCTTCCCGAGTTGCGGCTGATACGCGCGCGACAGAGCCAGATCCAGTTGACCGAGCGGGCGCGGGATCGGACGCGAGGCCGTGCCGTCACGTGCAACGACGGGCCGGTCTTCTTCAACCAGCCACGCGCCGGCGTCGGCAACGGTTTCGCGCCGCTGCTCATGGGCGGGGGCGCAGACCGTCCGATGCGCAACCCCTCGTCGCGGCGCCGATCGCCACAGGTGCACCGCCTGCTCCTGTCGCTGCGCGACCGCTTCTATCCCGAGCTGCACGGCACGGCGCCGACCGCGGAATGGGTCGGACCGATGGCATTCACACCCGATCAACTGCCCGCGATTGGATTCCTCCGCCCCGGGGTCATCATCGCCGCCGGCTACAACGGATACGGCGGGAGCTATACCACCGCGGCAGGATCCGCCGCCGCGATCATGGCCCTGACCGCCGAAGTTCCCGACTGGGTGCCCGAGGATGTCTTCTCGCCAAGGAGGCTGACGACCTCCGAGCCGATGTTCATGACGAGGCAAGACAGCCTGTGGCGCATCGGCAACCTGCTCTGCCGGCAGCTCAGGGTCGTGAACCAGCGAATCGCCGAAGTGGTCACCCTCAGTGACATTGCCGGAGTGAGGCCGGCCGCCCGCGGCGGCGGGACGAAGCAGGGGACACCGCGGAAGGCCGCCACCGCTGTCGATCCGAGGACGTTCGCCGCCCTCCCGCTGTTTGCGGAGTTCAGCAATGCGGACATCCGCCACCTCCTGCGGTTTGCCCGGCACTGGACGCTCGACGCCGGAACCGAGGTGTTCGCCGAGGGCAGCGCTGGAGGCACCTGCTACGCAATCCTCGAAGGCGAAATCGCGATCACGGTCAGAGTGAACGGCCAGGATCAACTGCTCGCGCGGCTGCGGACCGGGAGTGTGTTCGGCCAGGTGAGCGTTTTCGACGGGCAGCCGCGCTCGGCCACGTGTACGGTCAGCCGCCGGGCGATCCTCGTCGAGTGGACGCGTCAGGCGTGCGCGCGTCTGTTGGGCCGCCGGTCTCCGATTGCGCTCAAGCTGCTGAACGTCTTCAACACGGGTTTGATCTCGGCACTACGCCGCTCGGATCGCGAGTTGATCAGGCTCGAAAGCGGCGTCACCGACGAGCTCGATGTCCGGCGGCCGCACGCAGAATGATGCGCCCTGTGGAGCGACCCGCTCGAAGCCGCCGCGTCAGTACACTGTTCCGTTTTCCACGCTACGGAGTCGGTCGATCGGCGGCTCTCGAAACCGAGCTCATTGGCAGCGCCAGATTCCGGTTCGTACAATGGCGATCATGAAACTGCTGTTGAGTCTTGCTCTCGGTCTGATGGTCGCGGCTCCGCTCGAGCCTGCCGGTCAGGATGCGCCCGAGAAAGCCGCCGTGCTGAAACCGGAAATCCTCATCACGACCCTGCCCGCGGCCGATGTCAAAGCCGCCAAAACCCTCGAGCACGATGCTGAGGTGGCAAGGGACGAGGCGGTGACGGTCGTTGTCCTTCTCCCGGCCTGTCAGAAAGACTCCCAGGGCACTTGCAACGCGGCAGCCGACATCGTCGCGTATACGCCCAATGGCGAGGTGCACAGCGAGATGAAGAGTGTGTCTCTCAACGAGGGACGTGGAATGGCGTCGCTGAAACTCGCAGCCGCGGATGCGACCGGCGTGTACAAGGTGGTCGCCACCGTACGGGATCTCAACGCCCGGCGCTTCGGCAAGGCGGAACGACTCTTCGGCGTGAAATAGCCACTCGGGCCGCACCGGACCCCAGTCGCTCGCCAGAACCGGGATCCGTCGCCACGTCGCGCCCGGTCAGCGTGCGGTTCGAGATCGGACGTCGCGGGGATGTCAGCGAATGAATCGCTCCACGTAATCGGCTCCGAGGCCGCACTGCTGGTAGTGCTTGCGACACATGGTGATCTTGGTGAACACGTCCTCGTAGCCCAGCGCGTTCCCGTCCGGATCGACGTAGAGCATGATGCCGTTCACCTGGAACAGCGTGATCATCTCCTCCACGTCCTCGGGAATCACCAGCGTATGCGTCTCGCCGGGCGGTTCGTACACATAGCCTCCCTCCTCCGCCACCCAGTCGTGCTCCAGATACCGCCAGCGGCCCTTCAGCACGTAGCCGTGGACAGGATTGGTATGGCGATGACGGGACAGCACGCCGGCCCGCGTCACCTTCAGAAGATTGACCCAGTACCCCTGGGACACGGACAGGCAGAGCGGGCGGAACCAGACGTTCGGCGCCTGCGGCACCCAGATGCGCTGGTCCGCAGGCACCACGGACGCGACCAGCAGATCGGGTGCCATCTCCGCGGGCTGCGGCTGGCGGTAGGCAACGCGCGCATTGGAGTCCGCTTCAGGAACCGGCATGCCTGTTCTCCTCATTTCGCCGAGTAGCCGCCGTCGACCACGAGAACCGTGCCGGTGATGAAGCTGGCGGCGTCGCTGGCCAGGAACAGCGCCGGCCCGACGATGTCTTCCGGCGTGCCCCACCGGCCGAGCGGGGTGCGGTCCAGAATCGCGCGATTGCGCCCGGCGTCGGAGCGGGCGGGCACGGTCATCGGCGTCTCGATCCAGCCCGGCGCAATCGCGTTGACGCGGATGCCGTCCTCCGCCCAGGCGACGGCGAGCGACTTCGTCAGCTGGACGACGCCCGCCTTCGACGCGGCATATCCAGGCGACAGCGGCGCGCCGAAGATCGCGTGCATCGAGGCCAGGTTGATGATGGCGCCCTTCGCGTTCGCCAGCGCCGCGCGGCAGGCGACCGACATGCGCATGGTGCCGGTCAGGTTGACGTCTACCACGCGCGCGAACTCCGACGGGTCGGTACTCCTCACGGGATCTGAGCACGCCGGCGGCGTTGACCAGCACGGCCAGCGCATCGAGGTTCGCGGCAAATGCCGTGACGGCTCCCGTGTCGGTAACGTCCAGCCTCGCCACTCCCTCTGCGTCTGCGGAGTCGACGCCGACGGTTCGATAGCCGGCCTGCCGGAAGGCCACGAGAAGCGCACGGCCGATGCCACCTGCGGCACCCGTGATGAGAGCGGTGGAAGGGAGGGCGCGTGAATCGGCCATATCGGGGGCTCTCGAACCGCTCGCGACCTCGACGCGCGCTCGTCGCGCTGGCGGCTGCGAGCGGGCTTCGCCATCATAAATCAACAGAGCGGCGGCACGCTCCGATTCAGGCGACGGAACGCGCGTGGCAGGAGGACAAGTTGGGGTACGATGCTCGCCGACCCGTGCGCGTTGCGCGAGCTGCAGAGGCCGCTGCAGGGAGCTCGAGAGAACTCCAGCACAGCGGCGTGGAACAGGTGGTCGAAGGAGGAGGTTTCATGTCTCTCCGGTTAGAGAGTCGTCGGGTGGGAGACGTGACGGTCGTCACCTGTGCCGGCCGATTGGTCGGTGGCGAGGAGACGGCCGCCTTTCAGCGGTTCGTCGACGACCTCATGCTCATCAACCCTCGTATCGTGCTTCACCTCGCCGACGTCGAGTTCATCGACAGCGCCGGCCTCGGCCTGCTGGTACGCTACTTCATGCGCACGCGGAACGCGCGTGGCACCCTGGCATTCTGTGCCCTGTCCTCCAAAGTTGTGGAAGTCCTCAGGATCACGCGTCTCGGCGCGGTGTTCCAGACCTACGAAACGGAGGCTGACGCGATCGCCGACGCCCATCGCCCCGGCAGACATCAGGATCCGTCGTTCGTCAACCCCGACATTCTGTGCGTCGACAAGTCTCCGGATGTATTGAGCTACCTTCGCGAAATGCTCAAGGGAGCCGGCTACGGGGCGCTGACCGCCGCCAACCTTCCGGACGCGTTGATTCTGCTGATTGCTACACGCCCCAGTGTCGTGGTCATGGGCCCGGAGCTCCGGGCGACCAGCGGGATTGCCACCGTCGAGGCATTCC
This sequence comes from uncultured Acidobacteriota bacterium, assembly GCA_963787175.1. Lineage (GTDB taxonomy): Bacteria > Acidobacteriota > Vicinamibacteria > Vicinamibacterales > 2-12-FULL-66-21 > CAVSUB01. The sequence goes on along the minus strand of CAWBCA010000017.1, from coordinate 1,004,176 downwards.
AGCGGCTGGCGAGCGCGCGTGCGGTCGTCGAGCTCCCGTCGGATTTCGGCGGCCTGGACGCCGGCGATGCTGCCGAGCATGTGCTCCGGGCCGTTCGTGCGCATGTGCCTGCCGGATCGACAGCCGTGCAGCCGCCGAACGCGCCGCCGCGCTGAAAGAGCCGCGCTCAGCCGTCCGCTCGTCGTTCACGCTGGCGCTGCTGGACTCGCCGCGCGCGCACTCGCGCGGTGACATCCGCTTCGGCCCAGCCGCCTGCCCGCAGGACGCATTCGTGGGCAACCCGGGCCGCGCCGACAGAAAGACTTCATGACCGATCCTCGCGTGATTGGGCCGGTCGCGGGCGCGACGCCCTCGACAGCGACGACGTCCCGGGGCCATCAGCGCCCACTCCCGAAGGATCTGCTGAGGGACGCGTCACGACGCCTGGGGATCATGGCGCTCGTGGCCGGCGGGCTGTGGACGTTCGGCTCGGTGCTGGGCCACCTCGCGGTCCGATCGATGAGCCACGGGGATCCCCAATGGCTCCACCTGGGCGTTCCCGACGCGATCGCCGCGGTGAGCGTGTTCGCATCCGTGCTGCTGTTTTTCCACGCGCGCCGGCCCGGGCAGGATCCCAGGCGCATCCTGGACCTCGGGCTCGTCTACATGGTCCTCACGGCCCTCGCCCTGGCGCTGACCTTCCATTGGGAGGTGATGCCCCTGGACCGGCGGATCTACCCGCAGATCTCCTGGATCGGCGCCGTCGTGCTGATGTTCGCTGCGATCCTGCCAAGCACTCCCGTCAAGACGGCGCTCGCCGGGCTGATCGCGGTGTCGATGAATCCGGCCGCCATGCTGCTCGCGAGAGCCAGGGGGACCTGGATGTTCGATCCGGCCACGGGTGCGCTGCTGATGCACTACCCCGACTACCTGCTCGCCGGCGTGGCAGTGGTGATCGCACATGTGATGACGTCCCTCGGCCAGCAGGTCGCCAAGGCCCGGGAGATGGGCAGCTACCGTCTCGGTGAATTGCTCGGACGTGGAGGGATGGGGGAGGTCTACAAGGCGACCCATCGCCTGCTGGCGCGGCCCGCCGCGATCAAGCTGATCCGGCCGGAGACGTTGGGCGCGAAGGATCCCGCGGGCGCCCAACTGGCGGTCCAGCGGTTCCGGCGCGAGGCAGAGTCGGCGGCCAACCTGCGGTCGCCCCACACGGTGGAGCTCTATGACTTCGGCGTAACGGACGACGGAACACTGTATTTCGTGATGGAGCTGCTGGAAGGCCTGGATCTCGAGTTGCTCGTGCGAAGGCACGGTCCAGCGCCGCCGGCCCGCGTGGTGCACATCCTTCAACAGACGTGTGAATCGCTGGAGGAGGCGCACGCGGCCGGCCTGGTGCATCGGGACATCAAGCCCGCCAATATCTATCTGGGGCGGCTGGGACTCATCGAGGACTTCGTCAAGGTCCTCGATTTCGGCCTCGTGAAGCCTGTGGCTGAGAGTGCCGTCGAAACGGTGCTGACCACTCAGGCGGGGCTGATTGTCGGAACGCCCGGCTATATGGCACCCGAAATGGCGCTGGGCGACACGGTGGACGGACGGGCGGACCTGTACGCCCTGGGCTGCGTCGCCTACTACCTCCTCACGGGTCACCAGGTGTTCGAGGGCGCTACCGTGATGCAGGTCATTTCCAAGCATCTCGAAGGTGTTCCGGTGCCGCCGTCGCAGCGTGCGCCCCTTACCATCCCTGCTGGTCTCGAGCAGCTCGTGATGGCGTGCCTGGCAAAGAAACCGGAGGACAGGCCACAGAGCGCGGCGGAGCTCGCGCGACAACTCGAGGCCCTGGGTCTCGAACGGTGGACCGCCAGCCAGGCGAAGAACTGGTGGGCGAGCATACGCTCACCGGTGGAGGGCATGGCCGGCGCCACGACGGCCAGTGACACGATCGGGTATTCAGACAACGACGAGACCCGTCCGGATCTACGAACCGGTTGAACCCTCCGGGCCAGGGTGTCAACCGCAACGCACGGACTCCTCACTCGGGAGCGACCCTTGGGCGCCAGGCCGTCGGACAGAGCGGCTCCGCTGTCCCACGAGGATCCCCAGCCCGGCGTCGTCCTGCCGCGCGTACTCCGCTGGGGCCGCCCCATCGACGATCCGCCCCCGCCATCCGCCCCCGGGCCCGAACCGGTTGACTCCACCCGTCAGAGCGTGCATTGTGCTGCAGGCGCTCCACTTTCGCCGGCAGGTTTCCCGCAGCGATCCGTCTTCACCGGCCGTTTCAACGAGCGCCGGGGCCGGGCCGCCCTGGCACGCTGAGGTCCTGTTTCCGGTGCGAAACGAGGTGTCCGATGCGATGCGTTCAGATCCGGCGCTGTGCACGCGCAGGCGCGGTGGCGATACTCGTGTCCCTGTGCGTGGTCCCGGCAGCGCTCGGCCAGACGACCCGTGGCACCCTGACCGGCACGGTGACCGACCCGAACGGCGCGGTCGTGCCGGGCGCGTCGGTGAGCGCCACGAACATCGCGACGAACATCGCCAGCAGCACCAAGACGAACCAGGAAGGCACCTACACGTTCACGGCGCTGCCGCCCGGCGAGTACGCCGTCGCCGTCGAGGTCTCCGGCTTCAAGCGCAACGTCCAGACCGGCATCATCCTGCGGATTGCGGAAACCTCCAGGCTGGACATTCCGCTCGAAGTCGGCGCGGTGACCGAAGAGGTCCGCGTGGTCAGCGAGGCACCACTCGTCCGGAGCACGTCGAGCGAGCAGGGGCACGTCATCGACTACAAGCAGATTCAGTCGCTGCCGCTCAACGGACGACTCTTTCAGCAGCTGATTACGCTGACCCCCGGCGCGATCCCTGCGGGGTTTGCCGACTTCGCCGAGAATCCCGCCGGGGCGGGCGCGCGGAGCGCCGTGCACCACAGCGTGAACGGCCTGCCGTGGTCGGGCAACAACTACCTGCTCGATGGCGTTGCGAACAACGAGCCGCTCAACGCGTTCGTGAACATCACGCCGCCGCTCGAGGCGCTGCAGGAATTCAAGGTCCAGACGAACAACCCGACCGCCGAGTTCGGCGTGTTCGGCGGCGCCGTCGTCAACTTGAGCATCCGGTCCGGCACGAACCAGTTCAACGGCTCGGTGTTCGAGTACTACCGCGACGACTCGCTCAACGCGCGCAACTTCTTCGCGGCCACCAAGGCGCCGTTCAATTCGCACCAGTTCGGGGGGACGTTCGGCGGACCGATCGTGCGCAACAAGGCCTTCTTCTTCGGAGATTACCAGCGGCTCCGCCAGGACCAGGGCCGCACGGTCGTTGCCACCGTCCCCACGGCCGAGCTGCGGCGCGGTGATCTGAGCGCCCTCGGCACAGCGATCTTCGATCCGTTGAGCGGGCAGCCGTTCGCCGGCGGCATCATCCCCGGCGAGCGCATCAACCCGATCACGCGGCAGGTCGCCGACATCTGGCCGCTGCCGAACCGGTCGGGCCTGGTCGACAACTACATCGAAAACAACGTGGTCGAGCAGGAGCAGGACGCGTTCGACATCCGCAGCGACGTGAACCTGGGTCGATGGGGGTCGGTCTTCGGCCGTTACTCCAGAGCCGATCGCGACTTCGTGGAGCCGCCCACGGCCAACATCTTCATGGCCGGAGGAAACCGGTCCGAGTCGGGCAATTACAACCTCGTGCTGGGACACACGCTCACGTTGTCGTCGACCCGGCTCAACGAGCTCAGGGTCGGCATCAACAAGTACGACCTCGCGCAGTTCGGCTCCGACTTCGGCATCCCGAAGAACAACGAGCTCGGTATTCCCAACGGCAACATCGAGGGTCAGCCGTACACGTTCGGCATCGCCGACTTCAACGTCGCCGGCTACCTGCGCACCGGCTCTCCCGGCTTCACGAACTCGGCGCGGATTGGAAGGACCGTGCAGCTCTCGGACAATTTCACCTGGGTACTCGAGAAACATTCGGTGAAGTTCGGCGGCGACGTCCGCTTCATCCAGTCGACGCTGACCAATCCTGAGACGCAGCCGCGCGGACTCTTCACCTTCGATCGCAACTACACGAGCAACCTCGGCGCGGCGAACACGGGCCAGCCGTGGGCGAGCTTCCTGCTCGGCTTCCCCAACCGCGTCCAGCGCAGCTTCGTGGACACCTACCCGGAGGTCCTCATCAACTTCGTCGGATTCTTCGTGCAGGACGACTTCCGCGTCACCCGCAACCTGACGCTCAACCTCGGCCTGCGCTGGGACCTGCTCACGACGCCGATCGAGAGGAGCAACCGGCAAAGCAACTTCAGCCTGGAGGATGGCTTGATTCACGTCGCCTCGGACGACGATCGCGGTCCGCTGACGACGAACTTCTACGGTGGCTGGGCGCCTCGCCTGGGCCTGGCGTATTCGCCCGACGATGGACGTACCGCGTTTCGCGGGGCGTATGGCATCAGCTACTATCGCGACAACTTCGGGGCCAACGGCGGGACACTCGAACGCAATCATCCGCTGTTCCAGCAGGTCGACCTGCAGACGCAGAACCAGTTCACGCCGTTCCGCAGCGTCAGCGACGGATTGCCCGGGTTCACCCCGATACCGCTCACGCCGACGATCGCTCCGCCGCCGGGGTTCGCGGTGTTCTTCTTCCCCGCGGGCGACAAGCCGAACATGGCCCACATGTTCAACGCCGGCGTTCAGCGCCAGCTCCCCTGGACCTCCGTGCTCGACGTGTCTGTACGTGGGAACCCGCGGCAAGAACATCTTCGTCAGCCGCAACGTCAACGTGCCGCTGCCGGGCCCTGGCAATCTCGACCAGCGCCGGCCGTATTTCGGACTGGCGCCGAACATCCCGTTCATCAATCAGCGCTCCGGCGATGCGGAATCCTGGTACAACGCGCTTCAGGTGAAGGTAGACAAGCGCTTTTCGCGGGGCCTGCAGGCGCTGCTCGCCTATACCTTCTCCAAGACCGAGGACACCGCGTTCATCCTGCATCCCGCGATCGAGACGAGGGCCCCGTCTACCGGAAAGGCCATCGACGTTCCGCACAACTTCGTGTTGAGCTGGTCGTACGAGCTTCCATTCGGATCCGGCCGGCGGTTCCTGTCCGATGCCTCGGGCGTGGTGCAGACGTTGATCGACGGCTGGGCGGTGAATGGCATCACGATGTACCAGAGCGGCCAGCCATTGAACATCAGGCTGAACTCGTCGCAGCTCAATACCGGCACCGACAACTTCGCCAATGTGACGTGTGATGACATCGGCACGCCCGAGCTCGTGACGCAATGGTTCGACACCAGCTGTTTCGCGACGCCGCCCAATTTCGAGTTCGGGAACTACGAGATCGGCCAGGTGCGCGGACCCAAATTCATCAACACCGACATCTCGCTGTTCAAGCGAACGCCGCTTGGCGGGAACCGCTCCGTCGAGTTCCGGCTGGAGGCGTTCAACGTGTTCAACAAGGCCCACTTCTCCAATCCGAACGATCGGCTCGGAAACCAGAATTTCGGCCGGATCAGCAGCACGCGGTTCCCGTCGCGTGAGATCCAGCTGGGGGCGCGATTCCTGTTCTGAGGGGCTGGCCATCAGGCGCCCTGAGGTGCGGCGGGCTGCGGGTCCGGACGCAGGATCCAGCGCCCGGATTCTGAGGATCCGGGGGGTGAAGGATGGCCGGAAGCAAGGGCGCCGGAGCTGCAAGAAGGGCTGCCTCAGGGAGACTTAAGATACCCACGCTGGTAGACAGCTGGTCCGCATGACGGTGCGTGGAGTCACGGCTGCTGACGCGAGGGCGTCGGCAGCGGGGCCGTATTGCTCAGTCTTTTTGTCTTGCTGATGAGATGATACGCCGTTTACCTACTGATGTTTTACGTGGCACGAGTTTTGCTTTTCTGGCTCCGGCCGCTCAATGACGAGCGGCGCTCGTATGGCTTAGGGGCGGGCGACACGTCGGGGTGCTTTCGTTTCGTTCTCTGGGGAGTTCAATGCACAACAGTAGTTACAGATTGCTCGTCGGGCTGGCGTTGCCGCTCGCGTTCGTCATCGCGACCACCGGCTCGGCACAGGCGGAGCAGATTACCTTCGCCAACACCGCCGGCCAGTCCGGCGGCACGTTCACGATCGGCAACACCGTCCAGATCAGCGGAGGCCGTATCTCGGCCGTCGCGGTGACCGGCGGAGCGTCTGCCGCCGTTTCCGGCGCGTGCGGCACCTGGGGCTGCCTCGAGCTCGTGACCGGAGCCTACATGGGTCCGGACGCCAGCACGGCGGCGAACGACTACATCTACTCGGGCTCCGGCAGCTCGATCATCATTACCGGGACCGCCACCGGCACGGGTGCCTCAGGGACGCTCTACACGGGCAGCTACGACGCCAGCAGCAACATCCGGCTGACCTTCGACAACGATTGTGTGACCGGCACCTGCTTCGGCAGCCTGGGCGGCACCATCGACGGCGGCACGCTCAACTCGGTGCTCGCGAGCTTCTTCGGAGTCCCGACCGGCCTCAATGGCGGAAGCGCCACGAACCTGTTCTTCAACTACGCGGGTTCCTTGACCGGCTCCGCTCCGCCGAACAGCCCGGTGGGCGGCGGCGTGGCGAACACCAACAGCCTCCAGACGCAGACGACGCAGACGACCGCTCCCATCCCGGAGCCCGGGTCGATGCTGCTGCTCGGCACGGGTCTGCTCGGCGCGGCCAAGGCCGTGCGCCGCCGCTTCCGCGCCTGATCGAATACACCGCTCCTCAGTCAGCCCCGTTGTCGAAAGACAACGGGGCTTTTTTTTGATTTGGGTTGCGGCTGATAGCTGGCTTCGACTCCTGACCGCCTCTTCGCGTGCCCCGTCTGCAGACCTCATCAGTCCATCCCGGGACGAACCCCTTGCGTCTGTCTCCCGAATGAGCCATCCTGCGCGGCACGTAGAATCGGCTGTCGCGCTCCGGCACCGGCCGCACGGCGCTATCCGCGATGATCCAGCGGGTCGGGATTCGAGACTGCCACGGTCCGCAAGACAAGCCTCGGAGGTTGAAACCTATGTTCAAGGTACGGACGCCGGAAAGCGCATTCTGCAGTCATCGGGCTGTGTGTGGCCTCAGCGGTCGGCGGGGTGGTCCTGGCAGACCATTCCTGGGAGAACTACCACTGGGCGCGGACGACGGATGACTTCAAGCTGATCGTGGTGGATAGCACCACGGCCGACTGGGCAGAGTACGTGGACCGTGCGACTCGTGACTGGTCGGACTCCCCCAAGCTCGACATGGTCCTAGCGGACGGCTCGGATTCCGACCGGGACAGGCGCCAGTGCGGCTCGCCCGCGGGGGCGGTCCGAATCTGCAACCAGGCGTATGGCAACACCGGCTGGCTGGGGATTGCCGGCATTTCCATCGACGGCAACGGTCACATCGTGACGGGCTACACGAAGCTGAACGACTGGTACTTCAGCCAGGACTACTACAAAACGCGCGCCTGGAAGCAGAGCGTGACCTGCCAGGAGCTCGGGCACAATATAGGTCTCGACCATCAGGACGAGGACTTCAACAACACTTCCCTGCAGTCGTGCATGGACTATCAGGTTCCCCCCTTTCCAGTACCCCAACGCTCACGACTACGATCAGCTCCTGGCCATTTATGGCCATACAGACTCGTACAACTCATACAGCGGCGGGGGCGGAGGCGGCGGGGGCGGAGGCGGCACCTGCAACGCCCCTCCCGGAAAGGGCTGCAACAAGGCGGACGTTGGACACGGAAACTCGCGGTCTGAGTGGGGGCTGTCCCTCGGGCGCAAGGGCGGCAAGGAGAAGTTCCTCCGCATCGACCAGGATGGCACACGCCACGTTACGTTCGTCACGTGGGTCGCGGGGCACTGAGCCCGCGTTGAGACCGGGCGAGGGGCCTGCACACTGTTCCTCGTCCGGTCGGCTGCACCGCGCCGGACGCATCGCTATGCCGTCTGAACCACAGGCGCACGCCCGTGTTCGAATCGCGCTCCGCCGCCCACGGTCAGCCCCTTCACGAAGCTACGTCGCGAGGGCCGCGTTGCCCTCCCTGACCAGGCACTCATAGATCGGCGCGCCGGAGCCGCAGCGCGTTGCCGATGACCGACACGGAGCTGAACGTCATTGCGGCGCTCGCAATCATCGGGCTGAGCAGCAGGCCGACAAAGGGGTACAGCACCCCGGCTGCGATCGGGACTCCAAGCACGTTGTAGACGAACGCGAAAAACAGGTTCTGGCGGATGTTTCTCATGGTTGAGCGGCTGAGGCGGCGCGCCCGGACGATGCCGCGCAGGTCGCCCTTCAGGAGCGTCACCCCCGCGCTCTCCATGGCCACGTCGGTGCCGGTTCCCATCGCAATCCCGACGTCCGCTGCGGCGAGCGCCGGCGCGTCGTTGATGCCGTCCCCGGCCATCGCCACCCGTTCGCCACGCTCCTGCAGGCGCCTGACCACGGCGGCCTTCTGATCCGGCAGCACGTCCGCTTCGACCTGATCGATGCCGACCGCACGTGCCACGGCTTCCGCGGTCGTGCGGTTGTCGCCGGTGAGCATGACGACCTTGATACCTTCGCGGTGCAGTGCCTGTATCGCCTCGGCGGTTGTCCCCTTGATCGGATCCGCCACGCCGACGAGACCCGCCGGCTGCCGATCCACCGCCACGAACATCACGGTCTGGCCTTCCCGCCGGAGCGCCTCGGCACGATCGCGCAGTAACCCGGGATCGATGCCGAGGGCTTCCAGGTGCCGGAGGTTGCCAATCGCCACGGCGCGCCCGTCGACGGTGCCGCTGACCCCCTTTCCGGTCACCGACTCGAAGTCGCGGACCTCGGCGAGGTCCCCGTTGCGATCCCGCGCACCGGCAACGATCGCGGCCGCCAGCGGATGTTCGCTCACGTTCTCCAGGCTGGCAGTGAGTCGCAGCAGCGTCGCGGCATCCAGGTCGGCACGGGACTCCACAGTCACCAGCTGCGGCTTGCCTTCCGTCAGCGTGCCTGTCTTGTCGACGACGAGCGTGGTGATCTTCTCGAAGACTTCCAGCGCTTCGGCATTCCGGATGAGCACACCGGCTTCGGCGCCTCGGCCGGTGCCTACCATGATGGACATCGGAGTTGCCAGGCCGAGCGCGCACGGGCACGCGATGATGAGCACGGCCACGGCGTTCACGAGCGCGTGCGACAGCCGCGGCTCCGGGCCGTACTGCGACCAGACGATGAAGGTGACGGCCGCAACCGCGATGACGATCGGGACGAACCACGCGGAGACGGTGTCGGCCAGGCGCTGAATGGGCGCCCGCGATTGCTGCGCCTCGCTCACCATCCGCACGATCTGCGCAAGGAGCGTCTCGCTGCCGACGCGCCGTGCCTCCATCACGAAGGAGCCCGTGCCGTTGACGGTGCCTCCCGTGATGGTTGCGCCCGGCGTCTTCTCCACCGGGATCGGCTCTCCGCTCACCATCGATTCGTCGATCGTCGTCGTCCCGTCCGTGACGATGCCGTCCACCGGTACCCGCTCACCGGGCCTGACGCGCACGCAGTCGCCAACCTTGACCGACTCCAGGAGGACGTCCCGTTCGGTCCCATCCGGGCCGATCAGCCGGGCGGTCGTCGGCGCGAGTCTCAACAGGTTCCGGATGGCGGAGCTGGTCTGCGAACGGGCCCGCAGTTCGAGCACCTGCCCGAGCAGCACGAGAACGACGATCACCGCCGCCGGCTCGAAGTAGACGGCGACCTCGCCCATGATGCGGGACGAGTCGGGAAAGATGCCCGGGACGAGCGTCGCCACGACGCTGTAGGTGTACCCGGCACCGACGCCGAGCGCGATCAGCGTGAACATGTTCAGGTGACGGTTCACCACCGACGCCCAGCCCCGAACGAAGAACGGCCAGCCGCCCCAGAGCACGACCGGGGTGGCGAGCGCAAGCAGCAGCCAGTTCATCCACACGTGCGGCAGCAGCCGTTGCAGCGGGTGGCCCGGCAGGAACTCCGAGACCATGAACGCGAGAATCGGCACGGTGATCGCCAGCGACAACCCGAACCGGCGGGTCATGTCCTCCAGTTCAGGGTTGCTGTCCTCGAGCGTGACGGTCCGCGGCTCGAGCGACATGCCGCAGATCGGGCAGGAGCCGGGCTCGTCGCGGACGATCTCGGGGTGCATCGGGCACGTCCACTCGACTTTCGTGCCCGGCGCGACATCAACGGGTTCGAGGGCCATCCCACACCTGGGGCACGCACCGGGCCCGCTCTGGCGCACCTCCGGATCCATTGGACACGTGTACTCGGCGCTCCATGTCGGCCGGCTTCGCCGGCGTCGGCGAGCGCTCGCCCAGGAACGCGTCAGGGTCCGCCCGGAACTGCTCCAGGCAGCTCTGGTTGCAGAAGTAGTAGATGTGTCCCTTGTGGTCGAGGTGGCCGACCGCATCTTCCGGGGAGATCGTCATCCCGCAGACAGGGTCCAACACCTCGACGGGAGCAACAGCAGCGTGATGGTGCGAGTGGGGTGACATTCGTGGCCTCCAGCCTTTTCGGCGGCCGGCTCCTGTGCATTACACCGTAGCGCCCGTCCGGCGTCCACAGCGGGCCTCTGCTTCGGGTGAGCTCAGGCTGGGATGCCGACGACGCATCGGGGGATCGCCACGGCCGGGCGGGACGTGCGGAACCTGTGCGTGTGAGCTCTGCTGCAGCGCACGTTTCCCGGCAGCATCAGCTCCGGACAGGCGCTGGAGAAATTGGTCAACCATCAACCACGAGGTCGGTGCGAGGTTGACCGCCATCGTTGCGGCCCCTGGTGCCCCCTCGTAGAATGCCGGTGGGGGGACGCGCCGACCGCGTAGCTGTCGATGCCTTCCTGCGGCGTCCCCCACAGGAGTCCTTCATGTGTCTCGGCGTCTTGTACGAGCACCCGGAATGGTTCGTTCCGCTGTTCGCCGCGTTGGAGGGTCGAGGGATTGACGTCGTCCGTATAGACGCCACCTCGCTCCGTTGGGATCCGGCCGGGCGTCCTGATTTTTCGCTCCTGCTGAACCGCATGAGCCCATCGGCGCACACCCGCGGCCACGCCGGCGCCATCCATGCCGCTGCGGCCTTTATCGGCTGGGTCGAGGCGCACGAGGTTCCGGTCGTCAACGGCTCGGGACCGTACCGGCTCGAGCTGTCGAAGGCCGCACAGCTGGATCTGCTGGTCCGGCTGAATCTCCCGTACCCCAGGTCCCGCGTCATCAACAACAGCCTCGATGCTGCGGCGGCGGCGCACGGACTCCGGTTTCCCGTGATCGTCAAGCCGAACGTCGGCGGGAGCGGGGCCGGAATCCTGAGGTTCGACACCGCTGCGGAACTGGCGGATGCCGCCGGCCGCCGGACAATCGATCTGGGGATCGATGCGACAGCGCTCGTGCAGGAGTTTCTGCCCGCGCGGGAGGGGACGATCACGCGACTGGAGTTCCTCGGGGGCGAGTTGCTCTACGGCATAGACATCACGCCGCCCGCCGGACACGGGTTCAATCTCTGCCCGGCAGACATCTGCCGGACCGAGGAGGATGTCCCCGCCGCTGACCTTGCACTCTGCCCGACCCGGCCGGCGATGACCATTGCGGCGGCGGCGCCGCGTGCCGACATGGTGGATGCCGGACGGCGCATCGCGCGAGCCGCCGGGCTGGATATCTGCGGGATCGAGTACCTGGTGGACGAACGTGACGGCGCGCCGTATGTCTACGACATCAACGCGCTGTCCAACTTCGTGACCGACGCGCCCCGCATCGTCGGCTTCGATCCGTTCGAACGGTTCACCACCTACATCGAGGGCCGGCTCGCGATGGCCGGTGCGCACATTCAGCCTGCGCGACGGACGCCGGCTTGAGCGGCGGGCACATACCGAGCCATGACGCGACGATGAATGTGACGGCCTCAACCGCGATTACGAGGCAGTCGTCCTTACCTTGAAAGCTCGAACATGACCTTGATGTTTTTGCCGTAGGCGCTGAATCCCGATTCCGCGTGACGGTGAAGCGGGCCACGCGTATGTAGGGCAGGTCTTCTCGCCATCCTATCTCTTCAGCGGAGCGGCACCCAGCCGTCAGGGCCCTCCTGACGAGCGTGCGCGCGTGGAATCCGTCCGCCATTCGATCTCGCTCGCCGAACGATCTGGGTGCTCGTTGTCGTGCTGCTTCGCACCGACGACAATACACGGCCTGGCCGCAGGTGATCCCGCTGCGTGTGGCAAGGGTCAGGCTGAACCAGAGCCAGGCGACACGGACTTCACCGCCACGCGGGTCGCATGGTGGTGCCCAGCTAGTACGGCGCCACTTCAGATCGGGCACCGCGCTGGAGAATGCGAGGATGGCCTTTCCGCTCTACCCCCAGCTGGAGGTCGTCGACAGACCGGCGCCGGCGAAGGACGACTGCATTCGACGAACACAAGGATGCTGCACCTTCGATGGGACATCCGCTGCCGCACTGCGACCGGGAGCTCGATCGTTCGACACATTCCTCGAGCTCCCGGTTCGTCGTCCCTGATCGCGCTACCAGGTGGTGCCGGCCCGCCGCGAGCTCGCGGGTCGCTACGCCACGCGGGATCCGGCGGACGCGGTTGCAGTCACTCGCGCTGTAGAATGGGCCCGTCGGCCAACCCACTGGAACAGAGACGATGGACACCCTGATCGATAGCGCTGGTCATCTCGGGCAGCTCGCCGTGGCTTTCGTGCTGGCGCTGCCGATCGCCTGGGATCGGGAGCAGAACGAGCGAACCGCCGGCCTGCGCACCTTCACCATCGTCGCGATCTCCACGTGCGGGTTCCTGATTGCCGCCCGCAGTTCATTCGGGCCGTCGCCGAACGCCGACGCGGAGTCGCGTGTCTGGCAAGGTCTCCTCACCGGGATAGGATTCATCGGCAGCGGCGCGATCCTGAAAACGGGGAGCTCCGTGCGCGGCACGGCCACGGCCGCCAGCATCTGGAGCACGGCCGCCGTTGGCGCCGCGGTCGCCTACGGCAACTACGACATCGCCATCGTCCTGAGCCTCGCCAATTTCTGCGTGTTGCGGTGGCTGGCTCCCTTCAAAGTGCCTCAAGAAGACACCCCGCAGGACCAGAGCACATCGAACGGCTGAATCGCTGGCGCTGGTACGGGAGAATGCCCGTCGACCGGTATGTTCGTCCGCCGCTGCCACTGGTGCGTCCCTGCATCACCGGGGTGCGCCACAACTGTTCGACTGGAAGACCAATACGCATGCCGCCACGCCCCGGCTGGATCCTTGCGGCGACCATCCTCGCATCGAGCATGGCGTTTCTCGACGCCACGGTGGTCAACGTGGCGCTGCCTGCGCTCCAGGCGGACCTTCACGCGACGATCACCGAAGTGCAGTGGGTGATCGAGGCCTATGCCCTGTTCCTGGGGGGGCTCATCCTGGTGGGCGGCTCGATGGGCGACCAGTTCGGGCGCAGGCGCGTGTTCCTGGCCGGCGTGGCTTTCTTCACGGCTGCGTCGATCGTCTGTGGGGTCGCGACATCCGCTCCGGCGCTGATCGTCGGGCGCGCGCTGCAGGGCGTCGGCGCGGCGTTCCTCGTGCCCGGCAGCCTGGCGATCATCACCGCAACGTTCGACGAGGCGCATCGCGGACGGGCGATCGGCACCTGGTCCGGCTTCAGCGCGATGACGGCGGCGATCGGCCCCGTGCTCGGCGGCTGGGTGATCGAGCACGTCGGCTGGCGCGCCGTGTTCTTCCTCAACCTGCCCCTGGCGGCCACCGTCGCAGCCTTGTCGTTGCGCTTCATGGACGAGAGCCGCGATCCTGGCAGGACGGCGCGGGTCGACTGGCTCGGGGCAGGGCTGGCCATCCTCGGGCTCGGCGGGCTGGTGGTCGGCCTGCTCGAATGGCCGCCGCTTGGCGGCCGCCATCCGCTGGTCGTGTCCGCGCTGATCATCGGCACGGTGTCGCTCGCCCTGTTCGTGGCCGTCGAGCGCGGCGTCTCGAATCCGATGCTGCCGCTTGGCCTTTTCAAGTCGCGTGCCTTCACGCTCGCCAACCTGCTCACGCTGCTCCTGTACGCGGCGCTGCCGGTCATCTTCTTTCTCGTCCCGATGAACCTGATTCAGGTCCAGGGCTACACGCCGACCGAGGCGGGAGCGGCGCTTCTGCCGCTGCCGCTGGTGATCGCCGCAATGTCCCGATGGTCAGGCGGCCTGGTGGCGCGCGTCGGGAGCAGGCTGCCGCTCACCGCGGGCCCGCTGATTGCCGCACTCGGGATCGCGTTGTACGCGCGCCCGGGGATTGGCGGCTCCTACTGGACGACGTTCTTTCCTGCTGCGGCCGTGCTCGGATTCGGGCTGGCTCTCACAGTCGCCCCCCTCACCACCACGGTGATGGGCGCGGTTGACAGCCATCAGGCAGGCGTCGCGTCCGGCGTCAACAATGCCGTGTCGCGCGTGGCCGGCCTCCTGGCGATTGCGGTCTTCAGCGTGGTGCTGGCGCGGACGTTCGACGTGCAGGTGCGCCGCACTCTCGACGGTCTCCAGCTGACCCCGGCGGCGAGCCGCACGGTCGAGGGCGAGCTCCCGAGGATGGCGGGCGCCGACGTGGCGTCGATGGTCTCGATTGCCCCCACCCAGCGAGCGGCAGTGGGGGAGGCCATCAAGAGCGCGTTCGTCTCGGCCTTCCGCCTAGTGCTGCTTGCCGCCGCGGCGCTCGCACTCCTGGCTGCCCTGGTCGGCACCCGGATCTAGCCCGGGATTCGGCCCGGGCGCGTTCGCTGCGCGACTGACGTCAGCTGCCGCTCGCTTCCACGCGGCGTTCGTACCAGTGCCCGGCCGAAACGGCCGGCTGCGCGGTGACGCGATCGGTGCCCTGGCTGCGCTCACCGCACATCAGAACGTCGCCCTCAGGCCGAACTGCATGCGGCGCGGTCCGACGCGTGTGCTCGTGATGCGTCCGAAGGTCGGGCTGCTGGTGTTCAGGTTCGCGGAGCCGAACTGCGTGTGGTTCCACGTGTTGAACGTTTCCCAGCGGAACTGCAGGTTGAGCCGGTTCCCGACGCGGAAGTTCTTCGACACACCGATATCCCAGTTGTTGATACCGGGCTGCTGGATGCTGTTGCGCCCGGCGTTCCCCTGGACGCGGGTCCGGTTGCCCTGGGCGTCAACGGGGAAGGCGAACGCGGCGGGATTCAGGTACGCATCCGGCAGCTCGCGCCCGGCTGCGGGGTCGCTCACGATGTCGGGCCGCGACTGCGTGAAGGATCCGATGATCAGCCAGTCGGTGCCGAGGTTCGGCGTCTGGAACTGTCCCTGCGCGAAGGTCGCGATGCCGCTCACCTGCCAGCCGCCGATCACTGCGTCGAGCACAGCCGGCATGTTCGCGAGGGCGGCCCGTCCCCGTCCGACCGGAAGCTCGTACACCCACGTTCCGACGAAGCGATGCGGAACGTCGAACGTGCTGTGTCCCTTGTCCCACGTCTTGAACTCCGTCGACAAGGCGGAGAACTCGTCGGTCGCGCCGAGGTCGAGGCTCTCCTGCCAGGTGTACGACCCGAGGAAGTACAGGCCGCGCGACCAGCGTTTCTCCAGCTTCGTGGTCAGCGCGTTGTAGCTCGACCAGCCGCCGTTGTACGTCATCAGGATGAATCCGTACTGCGGATAGGGAACCCGCTGGACGATGGGGATCGTGCCGGTCGGATCGAGGCTGGCGATGTTCAGGTTGCGGCGTTGCGGAAGCTTCGCGCCCCGGCTGCCGGTGTACTCGACTTCCAACAGGTAGTCCGAAGCAAAGCTTTTCTGGCCGCCCAGGCTCCACTGCGTCAGATACGGCGTGCGGTTGACCCGGTCGAAGGTGAACGGGTTGACGTTGGGCGAATTCGTGAACGACGGCATCATGTCGCGCATGAACAGGTTCGGAACCTGCGGGTTGCCCTCGATGGTCTGCGCCTGGAAGAACGGCGGACCGGTGCCCTTGAACTGCTCCTCGTTGAAGTTGTCGGTCGCGTAGTAGATGCCGGCGCCACCGCGCACGACGAAGTCCGTCAGCGCCGGCGGCCGCCACGCGAAGCCGAGCCGCGGCGCGAAGTTGTTCCAGTCGGGATCGACGATGTCGCGGCGGACGCCCTGGCCCGCCAGCAGGATCTGTCCGACGTCCGGCGCGAAGACCAGGCTCTTGTCGTCGCGCTCGACCGGTGAACGGGCGAACTCGTAGCGCAACCCGTAGTTCAGCGTCACGTCGGAGCCGATGCGCCAGTCGTCCTGCAGGTAGCCCGCCCAGTAGGTCGTGCGGAGGTTCTGGATGGAGTCGCCGATCGCGCCGCCCGCCCGCGACGGGATGCCGAGCAGGAAGTCCGCGAGGCCGATGCCGTTGGCCTGCATCCCGCTGTAGCGGCCGTCGAAGGTGAACGTCGGATTGCCGCTGAAGTTGGTGATCTGGAAATAGTTCTGCCGGCTGATCTGGAATCCCGCGCGAAGGTTGTGGCTGCCCTTGACGATGCTGAGGTTGTCGGTGAACTGAAGGTTCTCGTCGAGCGCGCCGATCGCCTGGGAGATCGAGCCGATTCCCCCGAATCCAGTCATGTTGAAGGCCGGAATCCCGAACATGATGGCCTGATCGGTGGTGTTCTCCAGCTCGAACACCTCGCGGGCGAAGTCGGTCCCGTAGGAGGTCTCCGCGAGCCGGTAGGTCTTGCTCCGGTTGTAGCCGAAGCGGAACTCGTTCAGGACGTTGGGCGTGAAGGTATGCGCGTGGGTCAGCGTCAGGAGCCGGTTGCTGAGCGGAAATCCCTCGCCGCCGTACGGGCGGAGCACCTTGACGTCCCGCGTCTCGTCCGCGAACGAGAACGTGCCGTACAGCTGGTCGTTCGTCCCCAGCTGATGATCGATCCGCGCGTTGTACTGATCGAAATTGTTGACCGTGAGGGGCGTGGCGATCGAATTGAAGCTGGGAAACGCGCCCGTTCCGACCGCCACATCGACGTTCGGCAGCACCGTGTACTGCGTGGCGAGCTGTGTGGTGGGGTCCAGCCGGCTCCCGGGGATGACGTTGCCCGGGAACGGCGCGCCAGTGGCCGGGTCGATCACGTCGACGCACTTCCGGGACGAGGCGTTGTCCTGGCAGAATGCGGAGGACCTCGGGAAGAGACCGGTTCCGGCGCTGTCGTCCGCCAGATTGCCTCTGAGCTGCGCCGCCGAGGGATACAGCCCCGTTGCGCTCGACGTGACGTCCTGGCGGAACCCCTCGTAGTTGAAGAACCAGAACGTCCGGTTCCGGCCGTCGTACATGCCGGGCACGGTCAGGGGACCTCCGACGGCCGTGCCGAAATTGTTCTGCTTGAAGGGAGGCTTGGGACGGTCCGTCCGGTTCAGGAAGAAGTCGTTGGCGTCGAACCGCTCGTCACGGTTGAACTCGAAAACGCTGCCATGGAACTGGTTCGTTCCCGACTTGATGGTCGTGTTGATGACCGCCGCGCTGCGGCCGAACTCGGCGCCGAAGGTGGAGCGCTGGATCTTGAACTCCTGAATCGCGTCCACGCTGGGCCGGATGCCGGCGTTGCCGAAGCGGGCGTTCCGCGTCTCGATGCCATTCACCAGAAAGCTGTTGTTCGATTCACGGCCTCCGGCGATCGAGAGCGTGGTGTCGCTGCGGCCGGTCCAGGACGAGGCGGGCGACACGCCGATCCCGATCGGCGCCGCGCCGGCCGAGAGCTGTGCGATCTGGATGAAGTTCCGTCCGTTGAGCGGCAGTTCGACGATCGTCCGGCTGTCCATGACCTGGCCGATCGCTGCGCTCTCCGCGTTGAGCAGCGTCGCGGCCGCCGCCGACACGTTCACCTCTTCGGCGACGGTCACGACGAGCTTCACGTCCACGCGGGCACGCTGCCCGACCTGGATGCGGATGTCCTGGACGTTGGTCGTCCGGAACCCCGGCGCCCGCGCTTCCAGCTTGTACAAGCCCGGCTTGAGCTGTCCGAACAGATACGTGCCCTGCGCGTCGGTGGTGGCCGAGTGCGCGATCCCGGTCTCTACCTCCGTGAGCGACAGCGTCGCACCGGGGACGATCAGATCGGTCGGGTCCGCCACGCGTACGACCAGGTCTCCGGAGATGATCTGGGCGTCCGCCTGCAGAGCGCCGGCCAGCGTCAATACCACCAGCCACGAGATGACCGGGCCGCGACCACCGTTCAGGGCTGCCACCATTGTCCTCATGGAAAATCTCCTGTTCGAGTGACGCTGTCCTTTTACGCCCAAGCCGCGGCGCGGTCCAGTGTTTTCTGCGCGGGCCCCGGAGCCGTGGACCGGACGTTCACGCCGGGACGGCCCACAGGCGGACTGTAAGATGGCGTATGGCTCTCGAAACCGTGTTCCTCGACGCAGGTGGGGTGCTGCTGTTCCCGAACTGGCTGCTGATCAGCGCCACGCTGGCGCAGCACGGTGTGGACGTCAGCGCGGACGAGCTGGCGCGCGCCGAGCACCCCGCCAAGCGGAGGCTGGACGTGGGCGGGACGATTGACGCCACCACCGACGCGAGCCGCGCCTGGCTCTACTTCGATTCTGATCCTGACCGAGGCGGGGGTGCCGCTGTCCGACGCGACCCGGGCCGCGCTCCTGGAGCTGAACGCGTATCATCGCCAGCGCAACCTGTGGGAGCTGGTGCCGGACGGGGTGTGGGCCGCCCTCGACGCGCTCCGATCCGCGGGCCTCGGCCTCACCGTCGTGTCCAACGCCAACGGCACGCTGTGCGCCCACCTCCAGCGGCTCGGGCTCGACCGCTGGTTCGACTGCGTGCTCGATTCCTGCGACGTGGGCGTCGAGAAGCCGGATCCGCGGTTCTTCGAAATGGCGCTCGAGCGGAGCAGTGCGCGGCGCGAGACCACGATTCACGTGGGTGACCTGTATTACGTCGACGTCGTGGGCGCACGAGCGGCCGGTCTGCGGGGCGTGCTCCTCGACGAGGCAGGCCTCTATGAAGAAGCGGATTGTCCACGGGTTCGATCGCTGGCCGGCCTGGTCGCAGCCATCGCCGGCGGGGACTTCGATTAGGAGGCCGCTGAGGAAAGCCGGCCTGATGTGAAATCGAAAATGGCAGGCGACCCCCGCCGGGCCCGGCCTACTGAAAGACCTTGTCGATCGGCAGAAGCGTGATGTCCTGCTCGCGAACCGTGATGGGAAGGCTCGCGATGGCCTTGTCCTCGGCGAGCAGCTCCGCCTGGCGCTCACCCGAATAGGTAATCCCGGTAGGCTGGCCGCCGAGCAGCTTCGCCTTCATCCCTGCCGCGTCGGCGGTGATGATCACCAGGTACATGTTGCCGGTGTGCAGGTGCGTGCGGACGGCGGCGTTCACCTGCGCCGGCGTCACCTTGTCGATGGCGGCCCGCAGCGACTGAAGGTAACCGGGCTGCGGCATTCCGTAGAACGCATCGTCCACGGCGTAGCCGACGCGGCGGGTGGCCGTCGTGCCCCAGGTGCTCACGAAGTTCCGCAGGAACCGGGTGGACGCGGCGACCGCTTCGGGCGACATCCCCTTGTCGGCCAGGCGCTGCAGCTCCCAGAGGGCGGCGCGGGTCGCAAACAGCGTTCGGTCGTGCAGGTTGCCAGGCGCCGTCGAGGACACCGGCCGGATCCAGATCTCGAACAGCTGGCTGCGCCGGGCGACGTTCACGCGGGGCTGCTGGGTGGCAAAGCCTGCCGGGAACGCCTCGATGTAGGAGTAGTTGCCGTAGTTCATCCCGCGGCTCTCGCGGATGGCCTGGTAGAGCCGCCCCACCGAGTTGCGGTGCTCACCGAGATAGGAGTTGGCCACGAGCAGGGGAACGAAATCGGGCTGGTTGCGGAGCAGGGCAATCGGGTACCCGAACGAGACCGACGAGGCGTCGGTTTCCTTGCCCACGATCAGGACCTTGATTCCGTCCGGCGGCCTGGGTGCGGGTGCCGGCACAAGGCGAACCGTCCCTTCGGGCAAGCCAGCGACGTCCTTTCGGACCTGCGCGGGGAAGCCGTCCGGATAGCCGCCGCCCATCGCCACCACGATGTTGTTGCGGACGTAGTGCTCTTTGTGGAACGACCGGACGTCATCGAGCGTGATTGCCCGGACCGACTCCACGTATCCCTCCTCCGGATGCTGGTAGGGTGTGCCCTCGTAGGCCATCCAGAACAGGAGCTGCTTGCTCAGCTCCTCGTCGCGCGAGTAGCGCCTTCCGCGCTCGAGCACGTTCATGCGCTGCGCCTTGATCCGGGTGAAGTCTGCCTCGTCCAGGGCCGGCGCCGTGATGGCGTTGCGGAGCAGTGCGTAGAACGCGTCGAGGTTGTCGCGATGCACGCTGCCGACGAAGTTGGTCATCTCCTTGTCCACCGAGGCGCTGTAGGACGCGGCGAGCGGATAGAGCTTCTCGAGGATCTGCTCGAGCGAGTCGGCCTTCGTCGCGCCGTCGGCCACCAGGCTCGCCGTCAGCGACGCCAGCCCTTCCTTCCCTTTCGGGTCGGAGGCGGCGCCGCTCCTCACCCAGATGTTGAAGGCGATGAACGGCGATTCCCGCTCGTGCAGGGCGATGATGCCGGGCCGGCCGGCGGCGCTTCCCTCCCCGCGCTGCGCCATCACGGATCCGCCGGCGACGGAGATAGCCAGTGCAAGCGGAGCGACAGCCAGTCGTGTCAATGCCCGCATCTCAGCCCTCCTGCACCATGGTGATCGTCGTTCTCCCGGTGTCCGCCAGGTACCTGCGCGCGGCCTCGCGCAGGTCCTCGGGCGTGACCGCGTCGAGCGTCCGGTAATACTCTTCGATCGCTTCCAGCCGTCCGGTGCTGACGATCGGCTGCATGACGCCGAACGCGATGTCGAGCGCGGCTTCCATCCCCATCAGGTAGCCGTATTTGATATTGCTCTTCGTGTCGGCGAGCTGCTTCGAGTCCACCAGGTCCTGGTGGAAGCGCCGGATCTCCGTCATGATCTCGGCTTCGATCGCTTTCACGTCCTCCGGGTTGCTCACCATCGCCTGGACGCTGGCGAGGTAGGGATCCCGCAGGAGGTCGAACGAAGGAACCAGCGTCTGGGCCCGCCGCTCCTTGAGCACGAGCTTGCGGTAGAGCGGCGAGTTGGCGCCGAAGGCGACCTGGCCGAGCACTTCGAGCGCGACGGCCGTGCGGTCGGCCGGGTTCCAGGCGGGCGCCTTGTAGTTGATCGAGAGGATCGGGAGCGTCCGGCCCGGGTATCGAACGGTGAGCTCTCGCGCGCCCTGCTGCTGCGGTTCCGGCACGATGTCCGGCGCCTTGTAGCCCGGTTTCCAGCCGGCGTAGTACTTGCGAATCAGGGCCTTCGCCGCGCCGGTGTCGAAGTCGCCGGCCAGGACGAGGACGACGTTCTCGGGCCGGTAGTGGCGCTCGTAGAAGCTCCGGCTGTACGCGTAGCCGTCCGGCATCGCGCGCACGTCCTTTTCGTATCCGATGGTCGTGTGCCGGTAGGTGTGCCGGTCGAAGGCGGTCTCGCGAACCTTCTCGCCCAGGAACCGCTGCGGCTCGCGCGCACCCTGCTGGTACTCGCCCAGGATGGCGCCGGCCTCGGTGCGGAAGTCCGGCTCGGAGTACCGCAGGTTCTGGAATCGATCCGACTCGATGTCCACGATCTTCTCCAGGTACTCGGTGTTGGCGACGATGTAGTAGGCCGTCTGGTCGGACCAGGTGGAGGCGTTCCGGAACGCGCCCAGCCTGGTGGTTTCCTCGTCGTAGTGCGGGTATTTCTCGGTGCCGCGGAACATCATGTGCTCGAAGAAGTGGGCGAACCCGCTGCGCCCCGGCTCCACTTCGTCGCGGCTCCCGGTACGCACGATGGAGATGTAGGCAAGCTGGCCGGGAGTGCCCGCCTTGATCAGGTAGGCGCGGAGTCCGTTGTCGAGTTGCACGGTCTCGTAGGGGAAAGGGAACACCCGTCCCTGCTGCGGCACGCCCTGCCGTGCCTCAGGGCCGTGCGTATACGCACCGGCCGCCATGAGTGCCGCCACGACCAGTTTCATGGATGTCCTCCTCTTCCGCTCCGCGCGTCGCAGTTGTGTCCGCGCCCCGGTGTAGACATGATAAGTCGCTGGGATGTCAATCTCTGTCGCGGGGACTGAAGACCCCGCGTCACAGCAACGCCTGGGCGGATCCGGCGCTGCGGCCGCGCGGGCGGCAGGCAACCCTCGAGGACGACACGCTGCGATGCCGACGACGTCGAGCCGGGATCCGATCCGTCAATGACCGTGCCGGCGGCGACGCTCGGGCGCCTGCGCGGGCACTGGCTCGCCGTGGCCGTGTTCCTGGCGCTCTCGGTCCTCCACACCTGGCCGCTGGCCACCAACCCGGCGGCGCTGTCGCTGAACGACAACGGGGACGCGCAGCTGAACGAGTGGATTCTCGCGTGGGTAGTCCACCAGCTCCCGCGTGATCCCGCAGGTCTGTTCAGCGGCAACATCTTCTACCCCGCAAAAGATACGCTGGCGTTCTCGGAGCCGCTGATCGTGCCGGCGATCATGGCCGCGCCGGTTTTCTGGCTCGGCGGCTCTCCCGTGCTCGCCTACAACCTCCTCCTGCTGGCGGGGTTCACCCTGACCGCCCTGGCGACCTACGCACTGGTGCTGTCATGGACGGCGGATCGGCCGTCGGCTCTCGTCGCCGGCTGCCTGTTCGCCTTCAACACGCACACCCTGACGCGGCTGCCGCACCTGCAGGCCATCCATGCCTACGGGCTCCCCCTGGCGCTGCTCTTCACCGACAGGCTCATGCGTCAGCCGCGCGTGAGCGATGCGTTGTGCCTGGCCTTCGCGATGAGCCTGATGGTCTACACCTCCGGCTATCTGGTCGTCTTCGCAATCGTCGCGATTGCCGTCGCGCTCCTCGCGCGCATCGGCGAGTGGTGGGGCCGTCGCCGCGCCGTCCTCACCGGGCTCGCGCTGGCAGCGGTCACGACCGCGGCCGTGGCACTGCCTGTCGCCATTCCATACCGCAGGGTGGCCATCGAGCAGGGCATGGTGCGCTCGGTGGAGAGCGTCCGGCAGTTCTCGGCGACAGCCTCCGGCTACCTGGCCGCCACAGGGCGGCTGCATGCTTCGACGTGGAGCGAACGTTTCTACAGGAATCCCGTGGACACGTTCTTCCCGGGCGTCGTGGCGACCCTCCTCGCAGCCCTCGGCGTGTGGTTGACGCTCCGGAAGGGAGGGCAGGCGGCGCTCGTGGCGATGCTGGTCTCTATCGGGGCCACGGGCTTCGTGCTGTCGCTCGGGTTGCAGACACCTGCCTATGGCTGGCTGTATGCGATATTTCCGCCGATGCAGGGCCTCCGCGCTGCCGCACGATTCGGCAACCTGTTCCTCCTCGCAGTTGCGCTGCTCGCGGGGATGGGTCTTGCCGGTCTTCGACAGGCATACGTCAAGGGCCGCTGGAGCGGTGCGTGGGCCGTGGCGCTGCTCCTGCTGGTGAGCATCGAAGCGCTGCGGGCGCCCATCGCGTACCGCCGCTTCGACGGGATCCCGAGGATCTACGCGCTGCTCGCGACGGAGCCGTCGCCCGTGGTGCTGGCCGAAACACCGTTCTATCCGGGCCACGCGGCGTTCCTGGGCGCGGAGTACGTGCTGAACTCGACGGCACACTGGCGCCCTCTGATGAACGGCTACAGCGGGCACACGCCGGCCTCGTACCGCCAGTTCGCGCTGACGTTCTGGTTTTTTCCGAGGCCGCACGCGATCGACGCGATGCGGGACGCCGGCGTCACACACTTCACGGTCCACCCGGGCCGGTTCGGGGACCGGGCCCAGGAGACGATCGACATCCTCGCCCGGCGGCCCGATATCGAACTCGTCGCGACGGCTTCCGGACAGGGGCCCAGGCTCTACCGCTTCAGGCCCGCGCCGCAGAGGGTCGGTCAGTAACGCCGGAGGCGATAGATCGCAATGCCATTCTCCTCCGTGAGCAGCTGGAGCGATGAGCTGGCATCGATGTCCGAGCGGCGCTGTTCCAGGCCGCCGCCAAGGTGCACGACGACGTGGGTGACGCCGAGCTTGTGCATCAACTCGAGGGCGGCATCTCCGGGGAAGGTGCTGATCGCGGCCGCCGTGGCGTCGAAGTCGGGCGGGGCGAAGCCACTGTAGCCGTTGACGATCGGGTGACGGTGCCGGGTGGCGTTGATCATGTAGCCGGCGTTGCCGAAGAAGGTGCGCCGCCCGTAAAAGGGCAGTTCGACCACCACCGCATCCGGCTCGTCCCGCAAACGATCGTAAACGGGAGGAATCCCCGGAAAATCCCGATACCACATCGGCGCGCGGAGCGCTTCGAGGTTGACAGCCGCTACGAGCACCGCGCCCGTGAGCGCCGCGGCCCGCGCCGTTCCCACCAGTGCCAGCAGCCGCGCGGCGCCGTACCCGGCGAGCACCCCCATGCCGACGAGCGCCAGCTGTCCCGCCCGTGAGTAGCAGCGGATGGCGCCCAACGCGGAGATGTGCTCGTGCAGCCATGCGAATCCCGGCAACCTCGGAAGGGCGGAGAACAGGACCGAGCCGAGCACGACACCGAGCCACATGCGGGCACGCGGGGAGGGGCCGCCGGCACCCGTCAGCCCGATCAGCGCCAGCGCCGTGACGATGACCCCGGGGAAGTTCGCATCCGCGCTGTCCCGGAAACGATGGCTCCACGCCTCGAAGTGAACGCGCGAGCCCGTGTACAGATAGTCGGTCCAGGTGGCCGAGCACCTCCGGGTCTCCTCGAGCCCGCGCACCATGCCCTGCGTTCGCGCCAGCTCGGCGAACGGCCAGAGCACCGGCAGCAGCAGCAGCGCGCACGTCGCGGCGGCCATCAGGGTCCACACGGCGGTGGTGCCGAGCCGATTGCGCCATTCCGGCAGCCGGGCAATCCACGCACACGCGACCGCCCAGCCCGTGAAGAGGAGCAGGTAGATGGAGGCCGTCGCCTGCACCGCCAGCGAGGCGCCGAGCAGGGCGGCATAGCGCCTCCGGCCGGTGACGAGCAGCCGGTCGAGCGCAAGGAAGACGAGCGGCACCAGCTCGAGGTGCAGCGCCTGGACGTGCACGAGGCGCACCAGGTGATGCGCGTTGAACGCGACCGCCGACCCCGCCACGAGGCCGGCGATCCAGCTACCCGTGTCGCGGTGCACGAGCAGCCCGAACGCGCAGCCCGAGAGGGCCAGGCCGGCAATCAGGATCAGGTTGAACGTGGCGACGGGAGGCACGCCGAGCCACACGGCTGGAATCGCCAGCGCCCCCTGCAGGATGAGCGGCTCGGAGTAGGCGAGCGTCAACCGGGCGGGGTGGAAGATGTTGGCGTCGAAGAGGTGCGCCGGGTCGGTCGGCAGCGTCCGCGCCACCCAGTCCACGGCCCAGACGTTCAGGTTGTAATCGCCGTTGTCCACGCGCGAGTGCAGCGCCGGACGCTCGGCGAGCGGCCATGTGTGGGCGATCGCCAGCAGCACCAGGCCGGCCACCATGGCAAGACGTGGCGCGTGACTGGCAGCCACTTACTTCACGACCGCAATCGCAAAAGCGGGATCGCCATATGCGGTCGTGGAGGAGTAGTTGACCAGCACGTCGTTGGTGCCGAAGGACTTGATGACGCGCCGTCCCTGGGCGGCGGCGTTCAGGGCATCCGCAGTCTTCTGCCCGGGCGAGCGCCTGTCCGCTCCCCACCGCGGCACCATCAGCACCGCCGGCGAGGGCACATCGTGCAGGAGCGCGTTGAGCCCGGCGCGATCGCGGGCCCAGAGGAGGTCGACGACCTTGACGTGACGGCCTGTCGCACCGAGCCCGCGTGCATCGAACCCGAGCTCGGTCGGGAGCACGACCGCCCAGTTGGGGGGAAGATGCTCGCCGACCCAGTCGCGCGCCAGGGTGCGCGAATCCGTCCGAACCCTCAGATGATCGGCAAGATGCCACACCGGCACGGTGGCGATCAGCAGGACCACGGCGGTCAGCGCGGGAATCGGGATTCCGGCACGTGCCCAGCCCCGGTGCGCCGCCGCCTGGACGATCCAGCTGTGCAGGGTCACGAGCCCGTATGCGGCCCACATTACGACGAACGGATGGATGGCCAGCGCGTTCCGCGTGAAGTGCACGCGCTGGGTGGTCAAAAGCCAGAGGAGCGCAGCGGGGAAGATCCCCAACACGGCGGCCAGGCGCCAATCGGCGGCGGCCAACCGCACCAGCCCGACGACTGCCAGCGCGCACGCCACGGGCCCGAACTCACTGACAAAGTGTCGCGAGTAGAACAGCAGCTGAGGCCAGCCGGGCTCTCCCGCGGAGCCGGCGTGACCTGACGCGTAGTGGAACGCCTCGTACCCGACACCGTTCAGGAAGCCCGGAATGTCGATCAGGCTGTAGGGCACGACAGCGAGAAAGGCGGCAATCATCGCCCCGACAGCGGCCGCCCATGCCGCGACGACACGCGCCCGCGGGTAGTAGAGCCCGATTGACACGAGCACCGGCAGGATGGCAAGCGCCAGCGTGTACTTGCTGCCGGCGGCCAGTCCCGCGAACAGGCCCGGCAGGAGCGCGGAGCGGCCGATCGACGGTCGCCGGGCGCCGGCCAGGCCGGCCGCGACGGTCAGCATCGCGAAGCTCGCACCGACGATGTCGACGTTGAGGTAGACCCATGAATCGCGGAAGTAGAGGGGCGAGGCAATCAGGATGAGTGGCGCCACGACCATGGTCGGCGGCCGCTGGAACGCCAGCAACGCCGACAGGCCAGTCGTTCCCAGGCAGACGACACCCAGCAGCGCAAACGCCTGCCTGGCCGTCTTCATCACCCTGGGGGTCTCGTAGTACGGATACGTCACGCGGCCGATCTGGTTGACTTCCCTGATCTCCAGATGCGCAGCCCCGCGAACGAACCCCAAGGCCATCGATGCCGCCGCGATGTAGGTCGGCAGCGACGGGTAGTTGAACCTGTGAGGATGGAGCTGACCCTTGACCACGACGTTGTATGCGGGCCCCGAGATGAACCCCTCGTCGGCATGGTACGGATAGGGCATGGTGCCCTCGATGTGCCGGAACAGCAGGAACAGCGTTGCTGCACAGAGCAGGATCAGCCCGGCCGTGGACATGCGAGCCGCCTTCCGGCCCTGCGCTCCCTCCCACGCTGTCGCGACAGCCCGGCCGCTCGCGGGCGCACCGTCCTCTGCAGCCGCCAGGGTCAGCATGGGAGGCTACCGTTTCCACGCGGCCGTGGCGGGGGACCGCGAGTCAGACGGCGGAGGATGGTTCGGTGTGCAGCCCATATGACGCGATCAGGTCCTTCAGCGAGTCTTCCAGGGAAACCCGCGGAGCCCACTCCGTCGCAGCACGGATCTTCCGGATGTCCGCGACAAGGAGCATCCGCTCCGAAGCCCGCACCCTGGAAGGCTCCTTCACGACCCTGATCGCGCGTCCGAGGATCCGCCCGAGCGCTTCCACGACATCGTTCACCGACCACGCGATGCCCGTGCCGACGTTCCACACACGCAATCCAGGCGGGCCACCCGTCGCCGCGAGGATCGCCTCGGCGACGTCCCGCGTGTCGATGTAATCACGGCGCGGCGTCACGTCTCCCAGCCGGACCACATCCGACGTCTGGAGGGACTCGAGAATGTGCGGCACGACGTGCGGGTTGGTCTCGTTCCGTCCGATGGCGTTGAAGAGCCGCAGAATCCTCGTCGAGATGCCGGTCTCCTCGTGAAACCCGCCGACCAGTGCCTCGGCGGCCACCTTGGACTCCCCGTACACTTCGAGCGGCCCGATCGGGGTTCCGTCCTCCAGGCATGGCCCGTCCGACGGCGCGTAGACAGCGCCGCTGGACGCGAAGACGAAGCTGCGGACGGAACTGCCGCGGCACGCGTCCAGCAACAGTCGCGTGCCCGACACGTTCACATCCATGGTCTCCTGCGGGCGCGCGACACAGTCCGGGATGAAGTGCATGGCCGCCAGGTGCACCACGCAATCGGGCCTGAACGCCGCCACGGCTTCCTGCAGCCGGCGGGCGTCCCGGATGTCGGCCTCGACGACAACCGTGTCTTTGTCCTGCGGCAGCAGGTCGCGGCGGCCGCGCGACAGGTTGTCGTAGGCGACCACCCGATGACCCATCGACCCGATCCGCGCGCAGAGTGCAGATCCGATGAAGCCGGCAGCGCCGGTGACGAGAACGGTCCGCCGCGGATCGCTCGCGCCCGTCATGCCCGCGTCTTCAGCAGATCCGTGAACACGTTCCAGTAGCTGTCGCACATCGCCTGCAGAGAATAGCGCTGTTCGGCCACCGCGCGGCAGGCCTCTTTCATCGCTGCGAGCAGTCCGCGATCGCCCACCACCTGCCGCAGCGTTGCCACCACGCTCGCCACGTCCTCGGGATCGTCGACGTACCATCCCGTCCGTCCGGGCGCAATCGGCTCCCGAACCCCGGGCAGGTTGGAGACGACACACGGAACGCCGGATGCGAGCGCCTCGAGCGTCGCGATCGACAGGCCTTCGCGCGTGGAGAGCTGCACGAACACGTCGGTCTCCGACAGGATCGCGCGCTTGCGTGCCTCATCGATGAAGCCGACGAAGCGCACCGCCCCGCCCGAGTCCTCGGCGCGGCGCCTGATCCGTTCCTCTTCCGGGCCAGTGCCGGCAATCACCAGGGACAGCGGAAGACCCTCCTTCACCAGCTGCTCCACGGCGGTGATGAGCACGGGGATGTTCTTGCGCGGGACCAGCCGCGAGATCGAGAACAGCGTGAGCACCGCGCGCGAAGCGGGCACAGGGTGGAATTCGTCCACGTCGACGCCGTTCGGGATCACCGTGACGCGGGGCACGCCCATCCCGTTCCGCAGGTAGTCGCCGAGATCCTCGCTGACGCTGACGACCGCGTCGGCGCGCGTGAGCACGGCGCGGGTGACCGGCTCCAGGGCACGCGGCAGCTCGTAGACGTCCGCGTTGCCGTGAACCGTGACCACCAGCGGCCGCCTGACCAGCGTGCGCACGATCAGCACGCTCAGGCCGAGCGGCAGTGGGAAGTGCAGGTGCACGAGGTCGGACTTCGCGCATCAGCCTCCGCAGCGGCTCGAGCGAGCAGACGACGTCGATGCCCGTGACGATGCAGCGCTTCCAGAAGGAGACGTGGTGAACGCCGGTGGCGTAATCCTTCCAGACGGCCGGCGACGGGTTCCAGAACCGCTGCACGGAGAGGTACTGGTACTCCTCACGCGCCGGCGTGTCGTGGAGCCGCCGCGTCAGCACCGTATTGGAGATCTGTGGCGATAGCCCCTGCGCGATGGCGGCGAGCACCATCTGTCCGCCGCCCTGTCTCGGCCAGAACGTCGGGTACACGGACAGCAGCCGGATCGGTCGTCCCAGCGGGTTGTCTCTCATGATCGCAGCGCGTCGTGCACGGTCCGCAAGCCCGCCCGGGCGAGCGCCTGCAACTCCTCCAGGCTGTGGTCGGCGAGCAGGTTCTGCAGCCCCTGCATCTTGTGCGGCTCGCGGTTCGTGAGAACCTGTGCCGGCCTGCCGAGCGCGGCGGCGCAGATGGCGGGATGATACCGGTCCGACACCACACCCGACGAGCCCGCGACGGCCTGCACCAGTTCGGTCACGCTGCGGCAGGCGATCCAGGGGACCCTGAGTCGCCGTGCCGCCCTGGACAGGAAACGTCCGTCGCGGCGGTAATCGCTCGTGGCCAGCACGGTCCGGTCGCGCGACGCCGCTGCAATCAGGTGCGACCGCTCGTACAGCGCACCGCCTTCGAGCCTGAGGCTGCTCGCGTCGAGATTGTTCGAGCGCAGGAAGATCAACCGGTACGGCGCCTCAGTGCGCTCCCGTGCGGGGATCCCGCGTACGGATAGAGGAACGCCAGATCGGCGGACAGCACGGCCGACAGGCCTCGCTCCCGGAGATATTGATAGGTCGAGGACTCGCGGGCGACGCGCGCGGTCGCCCGGGCGACCACGGCGAGCCTCCGCGGGGCCAGCGGACCGATGGAGTGGCTCGACAGCACGACCGGCAGGCCCAGCTCCGCTGCGACGGCAATGTCCGACAGGGCACTGGTCACGCGGGGATCGTAGTCGGCAAGGTAGGGCCCGGGCGCACAGACGATCGCGTCGTAGCGTGAGAAGAGCGCCCGGCGCCGCCTTTTCCACCAGGGCTCGAACACCACGGTCCCGACGATGGACGGGGCCAGGCTCCAGTACCAGGGGAAGACGTCGGGCACATATCGATCCGTGAGCCTCAATACCTCCGCGGTCTCCTCGGGGGGCGGCCGGGGAATCCCGCCAGATCCAGTGCATCGGGCTGCAGCTCCCGCAGGGCGGAAAGGAGCACCGAGAGCTGCAGCACATCCCCGAGGTTCCCCTTCAGCCATGCATGAAGAACGAGAATTCTCATGCGGCTGGTGTAATCATACCCGAGCCATTCGACGGGACAGCACGGCGCGCCGGGCAGTCGTTCACGGCCTTTTCCCGACCGCGAGCCAGGCCGATCCGAGCAGGGCGCCCGCCGCCTGGGCGACAAGCGAAACGCCCCTGAACGCGAGGGCGACGACCAGCCCAATCGCGAGATCGAAGGCGAGGACCTTGCCGACCACCGCCACGACCCACTCGGTGATCCCGACGTTGCCCGGAGTGATGTTCACCATCCGGACGGGGCTCGTCAGGGCGTAGAGAAGGCCGCCGGCCAGAAAGTCCGCCGGGTCGCCTGACAGTGCCCGCGACAGCACGCCGAACGTCACGAAGTTGATGACGTGGCGAAGCAGGCAGAGCCCGAACACCCGGATCGTCACGGCGCGACTGCCGCGAAGGCTGTTCATCCCGGACAGCCAGCGCCAGCGCTGAAACCTGCGCCGGCGGGTGAGGCGCGGAAGGTACTCGAACACCGCAAGCGCCGCGACGCTCAGCGTCAGCACCCCCGTCGAGACGGCGAGCACGGGGGCCGGCGGGCGCCCCGCCAGGCTCCAGAGCGCTCCTGTCGCGGCGACGGCCACGACAGCGGCAGCGGCCAGCGCGAGCACGTTGCTCAACATGGTCGCCCACGTGAAGTCCAGGTAGGTCACGCCGCGATTTCTGAGGTAGGCCAGCCGAACGGCGATGCCGCCGGCGACAGGCATGAGCGACCCGACCAGGAACCCGCCGGTCCGCACCAGGTACAGCTCCCAGAAGCCGAGCCCCGTCACAGACGTCCGGAGGGGCAGCAGCAACGATCCGTTGAGGGCGAGCTGGGAAGCGACCTGCAGCAGGCACGCGCCGGCGAGCACCCGCACCGACAGGCGCTGCAGGGAGGAAAGCTCCTCGTGCGTTCTCGAGAGATAGACGGCCATGGCCGCCAGCAGGGCGACCACGACACCAGCCGTCACCCATCGCCGGGCAGACGGCCGCCTCGGCGGGGCAATGGGATTGTCGTCTACCACATCATCTACGGCCGCTGCCGGGCGGATCCACGCCGGCGGAACAGGGGAGGCCGCACGCTTCCATCGGTGGCTCTCACTCCGCTTACACGGGCGTTCGCGTCTGCCTGGCCGTGTCCGACGAGTACTTCAGCGGAAACTCCTGGCTCTTGTCGCGGCTCATGTTGACGATCAGGTCAGCCAGCAGGCCGGTGAACACCGTCTGCCCGCCGATCACGACCAGCAGCACGCCGAAGGTCAGGAGCGGCCTGGTGCCGATGGGGATGCTCTGCGTCCAGAGGATCGTCAGGTACGCGAGGCACGCGACGCCGATCGCGATCAGCGCCGACCCGATCCTCGCGAAGAAGTGCAGCGGCCTCGTCGTGTACTTGATCAGGAAGAACACCGTGAGGAGGTCCGGCATCTCGGTGAGGATCTTCACCGGCGAGAACTTCGACCGTCCGTACTTTCTCTCGTTGTGGCTGACCGGGCACTCGGCGACGCGGTAGCCCATCTCGCTCGCGATGAGAGGGATGAAGCGGTGCATGCCGCCATAGAGCGGCAACTCCCTGGCGACCTCCGCCCGATACAGCTTGAGGCCGCTGTTCATGTCCTTGAAGGAGGAACCGAACAGCAGGCGGATCATCAGCCGGTTGAAAATCCTGGACGACACGAGCTTCAGCAGGTTGTCCTGTCGCTCCTTTCTCCACCCGCTCACGATGTCGGCGGGCCCGGCAATCAGCTGCTCGTAGAGCCGTGGGAGGTTGCCGGGATCGTCCTGCAGGTCGGCGTCCATGGTCAGGATGTACCGCCCGGCCGCCTGGCTGATGCCGCAGAGGAGCGCCGGGGACTTCCCGAGGTTCCGCCTGAAGGAGAAGACCCTGACGCGTTCGTCCGTCTCGGCGAGGGCCTTCAGCCTCTCCAGGCTCCCGTCCGTCGACCCGTCGTCCACGAACACGACTTCGTAGCTCTCGCCCGACGGCGCGATCGCCACTGCGATGGACGCGAGGAGCTCCGGCAGGCTGTCGGCCTCGTTGAGGACAGGGATAACGATCGAGAACGTCGGCATCGCGCCATCCCGGCCGGGAGGGGTCGTCACGGGGGGCTCGCCTGCCTATCCGCCTGCCGCGAAACCTTGCGGGATCGCAGCGCCTCGAGCTCGCCGTAGGCCGGGCCGGGCGTCACCGTGCACAGCACGACCCCGTCCGGCGTGCGCACCTGGTGCAGCGCCGGCCGCGCGGCAAGCTCCCGGACCCCGTCGATCGGACCGCGCGCCAGCGACACGTGCAGGTAGTGCCTGTTCTGCGCCAGGGGGGTGAAGTACACCTCGCGGAAGCGCTCGGTGTCGAGCTGGACGAGATGCCACGGGTTGCCCGACATCGCAACCGTGACGCCGGACGACCGCGCCATCTCCACCCCCCACTGAACGCCCTGCAGCACGCAGTTGCCCCAGTAGTCCATGTCGTAACGCGCGAACGCACCGCGCGGACCGCCAACCAGCGCGTTGAAGTACACGCCCTGGTTCGGGTGAAACCGGACGTTGAAGATCAGCATGCTCGCGATGCCTGCCGCCAGCCCGGAGGCGGCGATCCGCCGCCGCCACGGAGCGCCCGGGGCGCTGAGCAGTCCTGTCCACCCGCCGGCCGCAAGGAGGACGAGGACGGGATAGATGAACTCCAGGTGCCGCACGCCATCGTACAGCGTGGAGCCCATGACGATCGAGGCAGCGACGGGAAACACGGCGACGGACCACAAGGCCACCTTGCGCCAGGCGTCCGCCCGGCCGGGAACGAACAGCAGCGAGAGACTCGCCCCGGCAAGGACGGCCGGCGGGGTCGCGATCAGGAACCACCACGGCGCATAATACCAAGGGAGCCCTTCTGCCCGATACTCGTGGCCATTGAACAGGATCACACCGGTCCAACCATAGCTGGCGGCGCCACGCAGTGCCTGAAACGGGCGTGTCAGCGGCGCCCCGCCAGCCCAGGGCCAGAACACGGTGCCGAGCAGCAGCACCCCCAGGAGGACCCCCGCCATGCAGGCTGCCGTGACTGCAAGGCGACGCCAGTTGGTGCAGCGCTCGGCAACGACGAAGCCCGCGACGAGCAGCCCGAAGTAACCGACGTACAGCAGCCCGCCCACCCGGATGTTCAGCGCCAGCGCGAGCGAGAGCGACGATCTTGATCGCTGCCGGCCACGAGAGGTAGGGCCACCGCGGCGAGAGCGCCGAGATATAGAACAGCGCCACCATCGTCATCGCGGCGAACGGCAGGTCCTTGGGGTTGTTCATCGAGTTGGCGAAATACCGCGGCGACAGCGCCAGCAGGATCATCGCCAGCGGCCCGGCCCATGAGCCGAACAGCCGCCCGGCGAGCCGCCCGCAGTACACCACCCCGACCCAACCGAACGTGGCGTTGACCATGTGCCGCAGCACGTAGCGGTTCACCGGCACCCACGTTTCGAGAGCCGCGCACACCACGTCGAAGAAGCCCGGGTAGAGGTGCCCCCCGGTTTCAGCGAAGGACGAACGGCTCCGCTGGCCTCGCAGGAACTCCCAGACCAGCTCACCGTTTCGATGGCGATCCTTCTCGTCCCACGAGACGCCGAAGTCGAAGGACGAGAAGATCATGATCGGCAGCAGCGCTGCCGCAATCGCGAGGAAGGTCCAGCGCGCGGCATCCCAGGAGGATCGGTGGGCGGGATCGATCGAAGCAGGGGCAGCCGGGGCTTCAGGCGGCACGGAGGGTGTCATCGGCAGGAAGAGATTCGACCGGCCGTCGCATCGGCGCCATCGTTCGACCGCATTATCGCCGAATCATGGTGGAACCCCAACGCGTGGCGGCGTCGCCGGAGGTGCGGCTGGAACAGCGACTCCGGGCGGGTGCAGGCGTTAGAATGACTCTCCCAAGGAGGCTCGATGCAGAGACGTCTGTTTCCAGGGCTGGTGATCGTGGCAATGGCGGTGTGGCTGCAGGGTGCCGCCGCGCAACCGAAGCCGGTGGTGGCGTTCACGAACGTCGGCGTGGTGGCGATGGACTCGACGCGTGTGCTCAACGATCACACGGTCGTCGTGACCGGGGACCGCATCACCGCGGTGGGACCGGCCGGATCCACAAAAGTGCCCGACGGCGCAACCCGGGTCGAGGGGCGGAACAAGTACCTGATGCCGGGCCTCGCCGAGATGCACGGCCACATTCCCGGCCCGAAGACTCCCCGGCAGCAGATCGACGACATCCTGTTCCTCTACGTTGCGAACGGAGTGACCACGGTGCGTGGCATGGCGGGTGTACAAGGCCAGCTCGACCTGCGCGCGGCGGCGAAAAAGGGGGAGATGATCGCGCCTCACCTCTACCTCGCCGGCCCGCCATTCAACGGCAGCTCCGCGAAGACCGCCGACGACGCCGTGAGGATGGTGCGCCAGCAGCAGTCCGAGGGGTGGGACCTGCTCAAAGTGCTGGGAGGCCTCACGCCGGACGTGTACGACGCAATGGCCCGGACGGCCAAGGAGGTCGGCATCCCCTTCGCCGGTCACGTGCCTGCGGATGTCGGGATCGTCCACGCGCTCGAGATGGGGCAGCTCACCGTGGACCACCTGGATGGCTACGCGCAGCACCTCGATGGGCTCGACAAGCCGGTCGACGACAAGGCGCTGGCCGATCTCGTGGCACGTACCAAGCGGGCGGGCGCGTGGATGGTGCCCACGCTGGTGGTGTGGGAAACGCTCCAGGGGCCCGTCACGCTCGAGTCCAGAACGCAGCTGCCGGAGCTGAAGTACCTGCCCGCGGAGCAGATCGACGCCTGGACGAAGGGCCTCCAGACGCGGCTCGGCAGCCCGCAGTACGACCGCGAGCGCTCGCGGGTCCACATCGAGAACCGGATGAAGATCCTGAAGGCGCTGCACGCCGGGGGAGTGCCGGTGCTGCTCGGCAGCGACGCGCCGCAGCAGTTCAACGTGCCCGGCTTCTCCATCCACAGCGAAATGAAGCGCATGGCGGACGCGGGAATGAGCACCTACGAGATCGTCAAGTCGGGGACGGCGAATGTGGGGGAGCACTTCAAGTCGAAGGATGCCTTCGGCACGATTGCCGTGGGCAAGCGGGCCGACCTGATCCTTGCCGATGCCAACCCGCTGCAAAATCTCGACAACATGCAGAAGCGCTCGGGGGTCATGGTCGGCGGGCGGTGGCTGCCGCAAGCGGAGATCGACAAGCGGCTGGCGCAAATCGCGGGAGCGCGGTGAGCGATCAGGGCCGCTGAATCCGGCGAGGGTCCTGCAGGTGTGGCGCGGGGCCGTAGCTTCAGCGGAGGCTGGTCAGACCCCGCGCGGAGGCGCGGCCTGAAGGCCGCGCCCCACCGCAGGTCACTTCGTGGGCTTACGGGGCTCGGCGCTGGACGGCCCAGCGGTGGTGCGCTCGACCCCGACCAGCTTCCAGCCGCTGCCCTCCCGGCGGAAATACACGTCGACCGGTGCCGCCCACGGCGCATGCGGCGGATCGGTCGCGCGGATCGAGACCTTGACGAACGACTGGCTGCCCGCCGGGAGGCCAGCCGGCCCCTGCAGCCGCTCGTCGTCCGAGCCCGCCGCCGTGCCGATCTGCCGCGCCTCCCCCGTGCCGTTGTCGAAGCTGGCCCACACGGCCTCGTACCGCTGCTTCGGCTCGAAGCCGGCGCGCACGGACGGGTTCTCGAAGGTCAGCGCGCCTGACTCGGAGAGGGCAAAGCGAACGAGCGGGTTGATACGCGAGAAGTACACCCGGCCGATCGTGTCGCGCCGCTTGATCAGCACGTCGGCCAGCAGTTTCTCCGCGGCAGGATCGGTATAGCCGCCCTGCTTCACCGCCGACTGGATGTGCGCGTCGGTGAACGCCATGACCCGCAGCGCTGCCCAGAGCGTGTCGTCGGGCCGCGCGTGGCGAAGGGCAGCGACCGGAACCCGCGGCTTCCACCGTTCCGGCTCGAATTCGTCGCCGTCGAACTTGCCGATCTCCGGGTGCTCCGGGTAGTCGAGCGTCTGCCAGTCCCGGACGTAAAGGCCCAGCGTGAGGAGGCGTGCCGCCGTAGGGCCCCCTTCGTACAGGTCCTCGTGCCCTTCATCGCCGTCGCGCGGCGCCAGCGCGCCGGTCCCGAACGTGGACCCGACGTCCTGCAGGTAGTGCCGCACGACACCCCGGCCGTTCTCCGTCACGAGCGTGTCGAGGGTGTTGCCGGCCTTCATGTCGACGAGGTTCGTCCAGGCCCCGAACACCTGGAGCGCCCGCAGCTCGCGGCGGTGTTCGTGGGGAACGATGTCGTTGGGGTCGTCCGGTCGGGTGCCCTGGTAGCGGAAGCTTCCGAGCGTACAGGCCCGGCACCGCGCGTCCGGCAATCACCCGGTACGCCCCGTCAGCGTTCTTCGCGGCGCGATCCAGCACGTCGTCCACGTCCGCGCGCGTGAGGCGTCGGCGCTTCCCATGCGCCCGGATCGTCGCCTTGTCGTCGACGACGATATCTTCGGGGCGGACGGTCGTGAGGTGGCTCTCGACCTGGTTGTAGCCGAGTGCCCAGAAGAGGCGTGTCGCAACGGCGACAGCGGCCGTGGGCGCGACAGGGTTGTCACGCCCGTCGAAGTTCAGGAACCAGACGGTTCCCTTTTCATCGCGGACCGTGAACCCGGGCGCCACCCCCGCGCCCTTCCCCCGGATCACCGCCCAGCGTCCAGGGGCGGGACCGTCCGTGGTGTTGGGTCCCTTCTCGAGCTCCTCAGGCGAGACCGGCCTGGAGTAGATGCGGTTCGTGAACCAGCCGGAGTCAGGCACCTCGTCTATCGTGTTGATGTTCTGCGCCCGGACGTCAGGCGTCGGATCCCCCGGCCGGCCGAAGAGGTTCTGGAGGAGATTGGGCGTCAAGCCGACGTCCCATGCCTGGACCTTCGAGGCGTCCTGGGTCTCGGGCTCGCGCTGGAGCGGGTCGTCCGGGAAGAACTTCGGCTTCTGGGCCTGGAGCCCCAGGCTGGAGCCGACGACCGTGAGCGCGACAACTGCGGGCGCCAGGAAGGCCCCTGTCCGGTGTATCCGTGAACGAATCATGGGTTGACCCCTTGCTCAAAACGCCGCACTTGTCGCAACCACCAGCCTCCAGCCGTCTGAACCCCGGGCCCCTTCGATACGCAGCACGGTGGTGGTGGGCCCGTGGAACCTGGCGCCGATGCCGTAGTCGCTCTTGAAGCCCTTGAAGTCGAGATCCGCACGACGCCTGGTGACCTTGCCGGCGTCATAGAACAGCGCCATGTCCAGGGCGAGCCGGCTGGGTATCCACCGGAACTCGACGGAGGTCAGGATGCTGTGGAAGTCGCGGAACCGGCCGCTCTCGTAGCCTCGGAGCGTCCTGCCGCTGCCCAGCTGCGCCAGCAGGAAGTACGGCACGTTGTCGTCCTCGTCCAGGGTGGTCTGGACACGGCCGCGGAGCGAGAGCACCCAGTTCTCGCGCAGGATCGGCAGATGCTGAATCAGCTCGCCGTCGACCCGCTGGAAGCTGTAGGTGTCGTCGGAATCGGCGTGACTGGTCAGCGTGACGCCGTAGAAGCCGCCCTTCCGCGAGTAGCCGGGCGACGTGCGCCAGTCGATGGCGGCCATGGCCGTCGTTCGCAGGAACGCGGGAGAAGAGAACAGCCCGGGCGCCGTGATCGGGTCGTAGATGGTCTCGATCGAGGGGTACTTTCCGCTGCCCTGGTCCGTCTCGTAATCGTCGTAGCCGACTTCCCCCTGGAGGCGGGTCCACCTGGTTGGCCGCAGCCCCGCGGTGACTGCGGCGTAGCTCTGCGTCAGCTGGAAGCTGGCGCGCACGGACTCGTCCGGCATGCCCTGCCCGAAGTATCCGACCTGGGGAGCGTCGAGCCAGCCGGCCCGCGCGGCGAAGGACCACTTGCCGCGGCCGTCCCAGGGGGTTCGCGTGCCGACCTCCACCTGCTTGTAGTTCTTGACCGAGTAGAGCCCGCGGACATCCCAGACCGCGTCCCGTCCGTAGAAATGACGATACCCGACCCCGCCGCTGAAGCCTCCGCCCGCATAGATGCTGCCCACCTCCGGGAAGAAGCCGTTTGGCGGGCTGGCGAAGCTCTCCTCCAGCCGAACCATCGTCGCCTCGAATCGCGACGGCCGGTACGGCGCCGATGCCGCCGCCTTCTCCGACTGCTTTGCGGCGATTTCCGCCGCCCGGGTTTCCTGTGCCATCGCGCTCCCCGACAGGAGCATGCTGCCCAGGACTCCCAGTACCGGCGCCATCCGCGCACACGACGATGGCCATAGCGTATGGCGCGCTCTTTCCCGACCGCCCATGCTCATCTCCGTTCCGCTTGGAGAGCCCGGCGGCGAGGCACGCACGCCAGGACCGGGGCCCGATTGCCCGCACTCGCCAGGGGTCTCTTTGACGCCGGGCATTATATTCTGCCGGGCCGCCGGCGACGAACCGCCGATCGGGCGGCAGGCTATCATCCGGTATGAGATTTCTTGTCATGGCCGGCCCGCTGGTGCTGCTGCCTGTGCTCGCCGGCGCAGAGGCTCACAGGTTCACTCCGACCGCGGGCGTCCCGACCTACGCGGTTCGCCCTCCCGTCCTGAGGATTCAGCCCGGGGACACCGTCGAGACGCAGACGTTCTCGCGGCCGGGCGACTACTACGACGTGAAGACCGCCGGGCCGTGGCCGGGCGAGGTCGGGCCGTTTCACATCGAGGGCGCGGCGCCGGGAGACACGCTGGTCGTGCGCATCCTGAAGCTGGCGCCCAACCGGGATGTCGCGATTTCGAACGTGACGCCGAACGGCATCAGCGCCGTTGCCGGCGACAGCCGCACCCGGATGCTGAACGACCCGCTGCCCGGCCGCCGGTTCGTCTGGCAGCTCGATCGGGCACGGATGGTCGGCATCCTCGATCTCCCCAACTCTGCCAGCAAGCGGATCGAGTTGCCGCTGAGGCCCATGCTGGGGCGGGTCGCGGTGGCGCCGGCGGGCGAAGAGGCATGGGGCGGCCTCTGGCCGGGAGACTTCGGCGGGAACCTCGACGCCTCCGACGTGGGACAAGGGGCCACCATTTTCCTCCCCGTGTTCCATCCCGGCGCGCTCTTCTACTTCGGCGATTTCCACGCCCTGCAGGGGGACGGCGAGATTGCCGGCTCGGGCCTCGAGTCGACCGCGGACGTCACCTTCCAGTTCGACGTCATCAAGGGCAAACGGATTCGCTGGCCGCGCCTGGAGAACGAGGAGTACATCATGGTGGCCGGGAGTGTCCGGCCGCTCAGCGACGCGTTGCGGATCGCCTACGTGGAGCTCATCGACTGGCTGGTCGCCGACTACGGCTTCGACCGCATGGACGCCTACCAGATTGCGTCGCAAGCCGGGGTCGTGCGCGTCGCCAACATGGTGGACCCGAACTACACCGTCGTCGCAAAGTTCCCGAAGCGACACCTGCCGCAACCGCGGTGAGCCGCAAGGGCCGTCCCTTTACGAAACGCCTTCGGGGTCTCGCCTGACGGTCAGCGCTTCCTGGTGATGGCACTTGTCAGGACGCAGCAGTCGGCCACCCGGGTGCAGGTCGTGCTCGAGTTGATCCCGGACCTGCGACAACGGGGCGGTGAGCAGGAGAGGACGCGCATCCATGCCCAGGAAGGCCGGCCGTCCCAAACGGCACTGCGTGTACGTCGTATTCCTCCGGAACCCGAAGGGGGACGGCAAGGCGGGCTACTACGTCGGCATGACGGGCCTGAGCCCGGAAGCGCGGCTCGCGAACCATCTCGCGGGTGTAAAGGCCGCGCGCATTGTCAGGAAGTGCGGCGTGCGCCTGGTGCCCGTGCTCTACGAGCACCTCAACCCCATGAGCTATGCCCAGGCCGTTCGCATGGAAGGGGAGCTCGCGGGCAGCCTGCGCAAGCGGGGGTACCAGGTGTTCGGAGGCCACTGATCGTCCGCTCCGTGCCGCGACTGCCGCCAGGCGGTGCGATCTCCCGGATGGTGTCACAATCGTTCGCAGCACCTGGCAGACAACGGCCACGGGCCGCGCGGCCGTGGGATGGAGGCAGTGTCAGCTCACGGTCAACCGCCACGCCTGCCTGACGCCGATCTGAAGCGGCTCCATCGCCGGAGCCATGCCGATCGGTGGGGGCTTGCCGCCGGGCGGTTCGAGGCGGCGCTCGAGGCGAGTGTCGAGCACGCCTTCCGCGGCGCAGAACCCGATCCCGGCGCCGTCGTCCGGCAGGCGTCGTCGCTGCATCTCGAAGACCTGGCGCTGGCCACGGCCTGCGTGGACGGACACGAACCGGCGTGGGAACACTTCATCCGCGAATACCGCCCGGCCCTCTACCGCGCCGCCGACGCGCTCGACCCGGGTGGCGGGGCGCGCGAGCTCGCGGACGCGCTCTACGGGGACCTCTTCGGGTTGCAGGGGCGCGACGGAGAGAGGCGGTCGCTGCTGGCCTGCTATCACGGCCGGAGCGCGCTTGGCACCTGGCTCCGCGCGGTGCTCGCGCAGCGCGTCGTGGACCGGGCACGAGCTCAGAGGCGGCTGGCGCCGCTCCCGGACGAAACGGCAGCGTCCGAGCAAGGATCCTCCGGCCCGGATCCCGAGCAGCCGCGCCGCGCAGAGCTGGTCGGCCGCGCCCTGACGGACGCCGTGGCGAAGCTGGCCCCCCGCGACCGCTGGCGGCTGGGCTGTTACTACCACCAGCAGCTCACCCTGGCGCAAACGGGACGACTGCTCGGCGAGCACGAGGCTACCGTATCGCGTCAGCTGGCGCGCACCCGCCGCGTGCTTCGGGACGTCGTCACCGCGAGCCTGCGGGCGGACGGCGTTTCCGACGCGGAGATTGGGGAATGCTTCGACGCGGCGGTCACCGACGTGGGCACGCTCGACCTCGGTGGCGTGTTCGTGCGCAAGAATGCCGGCGCGGAGCGTTCTACATGAGAGGCACACACCGCACCGCGGGCAGGGAGACATGGACTTGAGGCAGCAAGCCGACAGGGACGCGGCGCTCGACCGGATCCTGCGGCACTCCGCCGCGGCGCAGGACCCGACGGCGCCGGCGAGCTGCCTGGACGCCGAGACGGTCGCGGCGATGGCTGACGGCGGCCTGCTGCCGCACGAGCAGGCGAGCGCCGAGGCCCACGCTTCCGACTGCTTCCGGTGCCAGCAGCTGCTCGCCGCTGTCGTAAGGAGCGCTCCCGCGCCGGCGCCCGGGCGCGCCTGGTGGCGCATTCACCGGGTCCAGTGGCTGGTGCCGGCGGTGTCGGCAGGCCTGGCGGTCGCCGTGTGGATAGCCGTGGACATGCGGCTGCCACGGGTAACGGTAGCCACCGTCACGGTAACGGAGCCGCAGGAGAAGCCGCCTTCGCCCGCGCCGGACTCGCAGGATCGATTGACGGCCTCGCCGGCCCAGGCGCCAGCCGCGGCGGCGCCCACCGCGCGCGAGCGGCGCCCACCCCGGCGGCGGCGCCGGCGAACCGATCGTCAGAGCGGCAAAAAGCGGAACAGGTGGGCGCCGACACGTTCGCGAGCGCGAAGCGGAGGGAAGATGCGGCGCCCGGTGAGCCACCCTATGCAGCAGCAGCACCACCTCCACCGCCGCAGTCACCCGCCCGTTCGAGCGTGCCGGACGCGCCTGCGTCCGCTGAGATGAGCCGGGCGGCGGCGAGCAAGCCGGATCGCACAGGCGCCCTCGCCGACAGTGTCACAACGGGCGCCGTGGCTGAGGTGAGGCTGGCCGTCCACGAGATCAGTTCCTCCGACCCGCGCGCGCGCTGGAGGATCATCGGCGCCGCCCTGCTGCGGTCCGTGGACGGCGGTGTGACCTGGACGCCGCAGGCAACCGGCACGACCGCGCGCCTCACCGCTGGTTCCGCGCCACAGCCGGACATCTGCTGGGTGGTGGGCGAGCAGGGCACGGTGCTGGTGAGCACCGACGGCCTCTCCTGGCAGCGAGTGAAATCCCCGATTGACGCCTCCCTGGTCTCGGTGGCCGCGACGAGCGCGGACGCCGCGACCGTCACCGCGAGCGACGGCCGGACGTTCGCCACGACCGACCGCGGCCGGACATGGGTTGGTCGGTAGCTATCAGCTCGCAGCCATCAGCTCTCAGTACACAGCCGACAGCTCACAGCTGAAAGCCGATAGCCGATAGCTGCTCGTGCAAGAGATCCGCGCGGCTCCGTTCTAAGGGTGCAAGCGGCAGATGGCCGCTGACGGAACCCTTACACCCGGGAGTCACGCGATGCGGTCAAGAAAAACCCTGGCAGCCTGTACAGCGTTGGCGTTGATGGCAGCAAGCACCTGCGACACGAGTGCGGCGCGCGAGGCCGTCCCGGCGCAGCACACGTCCACTCTCGACGACCAGGCGGAGCTCGCCTTGACTGTCTACAACTCGGACCTCGCG
Source organism: uncultured Acidobacteriota bacterium (assembly GCA_963787175.1). Taxonomy (GTDB): domain Bacteria; phylum Acidobacteriota; class Vicinamibacteria; order Vicinamibacterales; family 2-12-FULL-66-21; genus CAVSUB01. Next base: position 961,495 of record CAWBCA010000017.1, on the reverse strand, counting down.
CTGGTCCGCGACGTGCGGAACGTCACGCTGCCGACGGGCACCTCCGACTTGCGCTTCATGGACATCGCGGCCACGGTCAACCCTGCGACCGTGCACTTCCGATCGCTCACCCAGCCGCAGCGCGTGCGCGTCGTGGAGCAGAACTACGAGTACGACCTGCTGGAACCCGACAAGCTGCTTCGAAAGTACATCGGGCGCGACGTGACGCTCGTGAGGAGGGTGCAGGAGGGGGGCACCACTCGCGAGGAAACCGTCACGGCGCACCTCGTCAGCTACAACACCGCGCCGGTCTGGAGGATCGGCACCGAGATCGTCACCGGCCTGCACGCCGACCACATCCGGTTTCCGGAACTGCCCGGCAACCTTTACACCCGGCCGACGCTGATATGGACCCTCGACAACGGCGGCGGACCGAAGCACCGCATCGAGGCGGCATACCTGGCCGGCAAACTGTCCTGGAGCGCGGACTACGTGCTCACCGTCGGGCGCAACGACGCCTCGGCCGATCTCGACGGGTGGGTCACGCTCACGAACAACAGCGGCACCTCGTTTCCGCGGGCCGCGCTCCAGCTCGTGGCGGGCAACCTGAACCGGGTGAAGAACGCAATGGCCGACCTGATGGAGCGAAGCGATCGCAGGATGGCGGCCGCCGAGACGCTTCCGCAGATGACCGAGCAGGCCTTCTCGGAGTTCCATCTCTACACCCTCGCTCACAAAACGACCATCAACAACAGCCAGACCAAGCAGGTCAGCATGCTGGCCGGCACGTCGATTCCTGTCACGAAACGCTACGTGGTCGACGGCCAGTCCTCCTACTATCGCGACGCGCGTCACCCGGGCACGCCGCTGAAGGACGACGTGGCGGTCTACTACGAGCTCAGGAACGACAAGGGGTCCGGCCTCGGCATGCCGCTGCCGGCGGGCATCGTGCGCGTCTATCAGGCGGACTCGGAAGGCAGAACACAGTTTGCCGGCGAGGACCGCATCGATCACACGCCGAAGGACGAGATCCTGAAGCTGCGGATCGGGACCGCGTTCGACGTCGTGTGCGAGCGCACGCAGACCGACTTCGAGAAAATCGGGCCGTCCACCTACGAGGTGGAACACGTGGTCGTGCTGCGGAACCACAAGGAAGCCGCCATCAGCGTGCAGGTGAACGAGCCGATCGGCGGCACGTGGCGGATGCTCAGCGCGTCGCATCCATGGACCAAGACCGATGCGTGGGCGACACAGTTCACGGTGCCAGTCCCGGCCGGCGGCGAGGCGACGGTCAAGTACCGCGTCAGGGTCACCTACTGAGCGTCGATTGAGGCCGATGCTTTCCGCGGGGTCTGACCAGCCTCCGCTGAAGCTATGGCGGTCCGCCGAAGCCAAGGCGAAGGCGGAAGACCCCGCGGCCACAGCGGCCAGGGAGGATTCAGATTCGATGCGGAGCGCGGCCTTCGGTCCGCGCTTCCCCCCGGCGGAAGACCGGGGCCACAGCAGCCTGGTCCACAATAGGCGGCGTGGCAGCCGCGCGCATCCTGTTTTCAACCTGGGGATCGCTGGGAGATCTCCACCCGTATCTCGCACTCGCCGTCGAACTCCGGCGCCGCGGGCACCGGGTGACCGTGGCGACGCTTGCGAACTGGCGGGACCACGTCGAGACCACCGGGGTAGGCTTCCAGCCGGTGGGCCCGGATGTTCCGGACAACGACACCGCTGCGCGCGAGATGATCCGGCGCGTCCTCGACGGCCGCGACGGACCACAGTACCTCTTCGAGCAGGTCCTGGGACCGAGCACACGCGAGTCGTACGACGCGCTGCTGGCTGCGGTGCGCGCCGACGGCGGCGCGGACCTGCTGGTGTCGCACCAGATCCCGCTCACCGCACCGGTCGTCGCCGAGGTCACCGGTATTCCATGGGTCTCCGGCGTGGTACAGCCGCTGGCGTTTCTGTCTGCCTTCGATCCGCCGACACCGCCGCAGGCGCCGTGGCTGCGTCCGCTCCTGGCGCTGCATCCGTCCATCGCCCGGCTGCTGACCGGCCTCGGGCGGCGTGCCACAACTCGCTGGATGGAGCCCATCGTGAAGCTTCGCGCGGATCTCGGGCTGCCGGCGGGGCAGAGCCCGATTTTCGAAGGACAGCACTCGCCGCGGCTGGTGCTCGCGCTGTTCTCGCCGTTGCTGGGCGAGAAGCAGCGGGACTACCCGCCGCAGACGCTCGTCACGGGCTTCCCTTTTTACGACGCCGCCGAGGAGCGTCCGGTGTCCGGGGAGTTGTTGCGGTTTCTCGAAGACGGCAAGCCTCCGGTGCTGTTCACCCTGGGATCGTCAGCGGTGTGGATTGCCGGGGACTTCTACCGCGCGAGCATTGAAGCCGCCGGCGCTGTGGGACGCCGGGCGCTGCTGCTGGCAGGAGAAGACAGCGCGCGGCTCCGGGAGAACGGGCTCCCCGACGGCATCGCGGCGTTCGAGTACGCGCCTCACAGCCTGGTGATGCCTCGTTCAGCCGCCATCGTCCATCAGGGCGGCGTGGGGACGACCGGGCAGGCGCTCCGGGCCGGGCGTCCGATGCTGGTCGTGCCGTTCGGACAGGATCAACCGGACAACGCGCGTCGGTGTGTCAGGCTGGGCGTGGGGCGAACGGTGACCCGCCCCGCGTACACGGCGTCGCGCATCGCGCGCGAGGTCTCGCGGCTGCTCGAGGACCCATCTGTACGCGTCACGGGCGGCGGAGGTCGGCGCGCAGATTCGGTCCGAGCAGGGCGTCCGGACCGCGTGTGACGCGATCGAGGCGGTGCTGACGGACGGCGGAGCCCGCCTCCCAGGCGGCAGCCCGCCATCCGGTCGGTGACTGTCGCGACACCCGGCCCCGCCCCTCTTTTCATCATCGCCGTTTCACGGCGCACCGATCGGAGTTAGACTCTGCTATCTCTCTCAAAGGAGGAACTCGATGCAGGCGAAGACAGCACTCGTGTGGCTGCTCGCGATGCTGGCGGCCGCCAGCGCCGCGGCGCAGAAGCCGGCAGCCGCCGACGTGAGCGGAGCCATCCGGCAGAACTGGGATGGCGCCAAGCGGAACCTGCGCGAATCGGCGGAAAAGATGGACGAGGCGAACTACGCGTTCAAACCTGTCGATTCGGTGCGCACTTTCGGGCAGATCCTTGCCCACGTCGCGGGTGCGAGCTACGTGTTCTGCTCCGCCGCGAAGGGGGAGAAATCCCCGTTCAGCGAGGATCATTTCGAGAAGAACGCGACGGCCAAGGCAGCGATTGTCAAGGCGGTGAGCGACGCGATCGCCTATTGCGACGCGGCGTACGGCGGGCTGACCGACACGACCGCCGCCGCGCCGATCGCCATGCCCTTCGACATGGGAAGTGCACCAAGGGCGTCGGCGCTCATCATGAACATCGGCCACCTGCAGGAGCACTACGGGAACCTGGTGACCTACTTCCGCATCAAGGGGCTCGTTCCGCCGTCGAGTGCCCGGCAGGCCCCGTGAGCGAGCCTTTTCGCGTCAGCGTCTCGTAAACGGGGGCGTGATCGGCCAGACCGGTTTTTCGATTTCGCCTGGCCACGCCCCCAACAGTGATGGTGTGAACGATGCTCTCGCGCCCGGCTCGGTTGATCCGCAGCGCGGCCGCCATGCTGGCGGCCACCGTTCTGACCGCGACGGTCGGCACGAGTCAGTCTGCGCGCCACTGGCCGCCCGAGCGCCTCCGCGACACCGGTCTCTACGAGGACTGGACCGCCCGGAGTGTGGCGCGTACCAGCCTGCCATTCGCACCGCAGTACCCTCTATGGTCCGATGGCGCCACGAAGTCTCGGTGGGTGCAGATCCCGCGCGGTAAATTCATCGACGCCTCGAACCCCGATGTCTGGCGGTTCCCCGTGGGAACGCGGCTCTGGAAGGAGTTTCGCTTCGGCCGCCGTGCCGAAACGCGCTTCATGGAGCTCACGGGCGGCGGCTGGCAGTTCGCGACCTACGTGTGGAACGACGACGAGAGCGAGGCGGTGCTGGCGCCGGAGTGGGGGATCCGCCGGAGCGTCGCGATCCAGGATGACATCCGGCACGCCATTCCGTCGCAGAGCGACTGCCGCGCGTGCCACGAGGCGGGTCCCGTCCGCGTGCTGGGGCTCACGGCGCTGCAGTTGTCGCCCGACCGCGACCCGAACGCGCCTCACGCCGAAACCCCACCTCCCGGCGCCGTCGATCTGGCTGTGCTCGTCGACCGGGGCCTCCTCCGCGGCATACCGCGGGCGATGCTGGCCAGCCCGCCGAGGATCCAGGCGGCCACGCCCACAGGGCGCGCCGCGCTCGGCTACCTCCACGCCAACTGCGGCGGGTGCCACACCGGCGCGGGCGAGCTCAAGTCGCTCGCCTTCGCGCTCAATTACCTGCTTCTCGGAGCTGCCGCCGGGCAGCCTCCGGCGGTGCTGACGACGCTCGGACGGCCGAGCCGCTTCCAGATGCCCGCGCCTTCCGACATGGTGGAGCGCGTGTGCGCCGGCCAGCCGGACAAGAGCGTGCTCGTGGCACGGATGGCCTCCCGGAACCCGCTGGTCCAGATGCCGCCCCTCGCCAGCAGAATCGTCGACGAGGAAGCGGTCCAGTTGATCAGGCGGTGGATCGCCGAGGACTTGAACAAGTAGCGGCAGCTCGCGGCCGCGGGAATCGAGTGGAGGCTGGGATGGATTCGAAGTGGATCAGGAGGGTGGCATCGGCGGCAGCGCTCGGACTGTGCGCCGGCGGGCTGCTGTTCGTTCGGCCCTCGGCTCAGGGACAGCCCTTGACGCGGCCGCCTCGAGGCGCTGACGGCTCCCTCGCACGCGGCAAGTACCTGGTGACCGCCATGGGATGCAACGACTGCCACACCCCCTGGAAGATGGGCGCGAACGGGCCGGAGCCGGACATGTCCTTGATGCTGTCGGGCCACCCCTCGAGCATGACGCTTCCGGCGCCGCCGGCCCCCAGCGGTCCCTGGTTCGGCTCCTTCACCGCCTCGAATACCGTGTGGGCCGGACCCTGGGGTATGAGCTATACGGCGAACCTGACACCCGACCCCGACACCGGCCTCGGGCAGTGGACCGAGCAGCAGTTCGTCGACACAATCCGCAGCGGGCGGCGGCAGGGGCGCGGCCGCGAGATCCTGCCGCCGATGCCGTGGCCGGCTTTCAGGAACCTCGATGACGGCGACCTCAAGGCGATGTTCGCGTACCTGAAGACCATCCCCGCCATGAAGAACAAGGTGCCCGACCCGGTGATCGCGGCGCCACCCAAGTAGCGGGCCCGAGCCCCGGGGCAGTCATGGCGCGGGCCGAAGCCCGCGCGCCACATTCACGAACGTGGCGCGGGGCCTTCAGGCCCCGCGGAATCCCTGAGCGACCCTCCGGCGAGGTGGTACGTGCACCGCGTGTCGGCGGGGTCTGAAGACCCCCCCACAGCAACAGAACCTCCGGTGCCCTGGAGTCAGTGGCCCGGCCGAAGCCCGCGCCCCGCATCCCAGGAACAGTGCGCTGTGGCGCGGGGCCTTCAGGCCCCGCGGAGCGCTCAGAACCGCACGCCTGCCGAGAACCGGATCTGCCGTGGCAGCTGGTAGGCGTTCTTGTTGCGGGCCGTCCCGAAGCTCGGCCCGGGCTCCCAGTGGACGCCCCGCTCCGGCGACGTGCTGAACGGGTTGAAGGCCGACAGCGACGTCGTCCCGCCATCGCGGGTACGGGTCGTGATGTCGATGTTGTTCACGTCCGCAATCGCGTCCTGGTTGAAGAGGTTCCAGACCTGGGTCTGGAAGAACAGCTCCCCGTTTGCGAGGCCGCGCAGACGGAAGCCGTAGTTCACCGCCAGGTCGGTGCGGTGCACCGTGTCGGTCCGGAAGGCGTCCCGATCCGTGAAGAAATAGGCAGCCTGGGTCGGCGGCGTCTGGTATCCCATCGTGTTCGTCACGAACGGGTTGGGGTTCACCGGACCGGCGGCGAAGTACGGGCTGCCGGTGTTGACCTGCTGCAGCACGCTCAGGCTGAGGCTTCCGTAGCGCTCCGCGACGGGCACGCGCCACACCCCCCAGAACCTGGCCCGGTGCCGCTGGTCGGTGGCGAGATCTCCCACCGGAGCGTTCCACGAGGCCAGGTAGTACCTGGGGTACATCCCCCAGCCGGTCCGGCCGGTCGTCGCGCTGCCGGCGCTCACCGTGCCCGCGGTGATCGGCCCGTTGTTGGCCGTCTCGCCGTCGAAGTTCCCCCAGGTGCGCGAGAGCGTGTAGACCGCGTTCAGGCTCAGCGCCGTGCCGAGGCGATACGCGGCCTGCATGTTCATTGCCCCGTACTGGCGTTCGGGCTCCGCGCTGTTCCCGATCACGGTCAGGTCGCGCGCGATGCCCGCGGGATCCAGCACGGTGCCTGTCGAAGTATCGCGGCGGGAGAAATAGAAGTCCGTCCAGGCGCGGTAGATGCCGTCCACGCGCACCATCCCGCGCGCCCCGAGCTGGCGCGTCACGCCGGTCGTGAGCTCCTGCACGCTCGGCGAGCTCAGCGCGTCCCCGATCCGTGTGTTCACCCCGGGGATGTCGACGGCCACCACCGGTCGGCTCGTTCCCCCGTTGGGGAGGAACCAGGCCCAGAGCGTCTGCAGCGCGTCGCCCGTCTGGATCAGGCTGCCGGTCGGCGCGTTGATGTCGGTGTTGATCGGCGGGCCGAGGGTACTGGTCCTGGAACGTGGAGGCGACGCCGCCGTTGGACCCGCTGTCGGCCACCCCGTTGGCGAGTCCGGCGATATAGGTGCCGTAGCTCGCATTCACCGTCCACCGGCCCGTGGCTGTCGGGTCGAACGTCAGCGCCAGCCGGGGCGACACGCCGCTGTCGTTCGCCACCGCGTTGCCCGCACTGTCGACGCCGTCGTTCTTGTCCCAGCGCACGCCCAGGTTCACGGTCAGCCGGTCGTTGACGCGCCACTGATCGTTCACGAACAGCGAGTGCGTGCGGAAGTCCGTCCCCTGGCTCGCGGCGGTGATGGGGTTCCACTGGATCAGCGTGGAGTTCCCGGGCGTCCAGCTCGGGTACACCTCGCTGCCACGGATGATCGACGTCGTGCCCAGGATGCGGTAGTCGCTGCCCGACTGATGGTTCTCGGCCAGCCGCACGTCGCTGAAGGTGTCGTACCCGAACACGACGTTATGGGATCCGGTCCTGCGGGTGGACGCGAAATAGGTCCCCTTGACGACGATGTTCTCGTTGTTGCGTTCCTCGTCGAGCCCGCAGACACCGCAGAAGGTCGGGGACCAGTATCGGGACGCGCGCGCCTGGTCGACCACCAGTGTTCCGTCTACGACGTCCGTGGTGGACGCCCCGCTGTTGACGAACTTCAGGTTGCGGTTCGAGAACGTGCCTTCCACGAAGAAGCGCGGAGACAACACGCCGGTGTAATTGACCGAACGCAGGTCGTCCGGCAGCGACCTGTTGTAGAGGCTCCGCAGATCCAGGATCGTGAAGGACGACGTGTTGACCTGGTCGCGATTGCGGTAGATGTAGCTGCCGCGGACCGTGTGCCGGGGGTTCAGCGAGAAGGTCAGCTTGCCTTCGTATCTCCGCTCCTGCTCTTCCAGCGTATACGGGATGTTCGTCGTAGTGGTCTGCCGCGCCTCGACCCGATCGACGATGCGGCCGGCGCCGAAGAACCAGACACGATCGCGGGCGATCGGGCCGCCCGCCGTGAACTCGTAGGCGGGCACCACATCGTCCACCTTGATGTCGTTCGGATGCGGCGTCAGCTCGCGCCAGCTGTCGTTCGTGAAGGTGGTCCGGAACGAGCCGCTGAAGTCGTTGCCGCCCGATTTCGTCACCGCGTTCACGAGCCCGCCCGAAAACCGGCCGAACTCGGCCGAGACAGCGCCGCTCGTGACCGTCGTCTCCTGGACCGCATCCTCGATGAAGAGCGGCACGGCCTGTCCGCGCAGGTTCTCGTTGAGCACGACGCCGTTCACGAGGAAGAGGTTCTCGAAGGACATGGCCCCGGCGATGGTGATGGCCTGTGTCGACGAGTCCTGGCTGTTGGTGCTCGGGCCCGTGTTGGAGACGCCCGGGGCCAGCAGCACCGTGGCGTTCAGCGTGCGGTCCGACGGCAGCGCCGCGATGTCGGCTGCCTTGTAGCTCGTCGAGACCGCCGCCAGCTGTGCGAAGTTCTCGAGGGTGCCGGTGACCGTGACGGTCTCCGCCGCGCCCGCCACCGTCATGGCGATATCGAGCGGCACCGTCTGGCCCGCGCCGAGATTGGCGCTGTGCTCGGCTGTGCGGAAGCCCTGCAGCTCGAACGCCACCTTGTAGGTGCCGGGCGGCAGCACCGGCAGGATGAAGTCGCCATTGTCCGAGCTCACCGCGACACGGCTGCCCTGCAGCGCGGGTGACGTCGCCGTCACCGTGACCCCCGGCAGCGCGCCGGTGCTGGAGCTGACCCGACCGGAGATCGTCCCCGTGGGGCTTCCCTGAGCGAAGGCGCATGGCGCCGCCGCCAGGCTCATCAGAAACGCACAGATCGCTCGTCTTGCCATCATGATTCGTGTCGCTCCCTTCCCGGCGCCGTCTCTGAAGATCCCGCCACACCTGCAGGGCGTCGTCGGATGCAGACCGAATGTGCAGCGCGCTTCAGCCGACGCTTCCGCGGGGTCTGACGACCCCGCGCCACACGGACAGCAACCACAGTGCCCGAACAGCGGAGAGGGAGTTCTGTCGGCAGGGGGCTGGAATCGGTGACGAGTTGCGCTGTGGACGGGATGGGCGCCCGTTCGTCCCTGATGAACGTTCCCGGCACGCGGCAACTCAGGACTGGCGCTCCAATAAGCCGGATCGGTCTGACGGCTGAATCCGGATCACCGGATCCGGCCGTCGTCTCCTTTACGTTCGCGGGCAACCTCCTCTTCCTTCAGCCGGCGCGCTTCGGCAAACTCCCGTGCCGCGGGAGCGGACTGGCCGAGACGCTGGTAGGCCTGTCCGAGCAGGAACCGCCACGAGGCGTTGCGTGGTTCCGCCGCCGCCGCCGCTTCCAGGTGCCGGGCGGCAATGTCCGGATGGCCCTGCTTCAACAGGATCCGTCCGAGGAGGCCGCGCGACTCGGCCAGGTCCCCCTCGATGGCCACGGCCCGCTCCGCGTGCCGTCGCGCGTCAGGCAGACGGTCCTCCTGCTCGTCCATCCACGCCAGAAAAACGTGGGCCGCCGCGTCGCGATCGGACTGACGGATCGCGTCTTCGAATGCCTCGCGGGCGCCGGCGCGATTGCCAAGCGCCAGGCGGCTCACGCCGATGTTGACCGGGAGTTGCGGCAAGCCGGCGTTCAGCGCGGCGGCCGCCTCGAACGCTTCGAGCGCCTGCTGATGGCGATCGTCGCGCTGCAGCACGAGCCCGCGAAGCTGGTGCCACAACGGCCGCCCTTCGGGGATCCGTGCGAGGCGCTCGGCGACCTGATCGGCTCGGACATCGCCCTGCCGCGAGTACGCGCGTCCAAGGGCGAACAGCACCGCGGGCTCGTCGGCCCCCGCCTGGGTGCTCGCTTCGAGGTGGGGGATGGCCTCGGCATCGCGGCCGAGCTCGACGAGGACCAGGCCGAGGAGCTGCCGCCCCTGCAGCAGTGACGGGTCGGCATCGAACACCGCCCTGAACGCGTCGGCGGCGGCGGAGAGCATGCCCGCACGGTAGTGTGCGAGCCCGAGATTGAGCCGCGCGGCTGTGAGCTTCGGGTCGATTGCGAGCGCGCGCCGATAGGCGGCGACAGCCTCCTCGTAGCGTCCCGCGCGCGCCAGCACCGCGCCGAGGTTGGCATAGGCTGCTGCGAACTGCGGTTCGAGCGCGATGGCCCGGCGGTAGGCTTCGGCGGCGCGCTCGAGCTCGCCGCGCTGCTGCGCGGCGGCCCCCTCCCGGAACGCCGCGGCCGCCGCCGCTCCCTGCGGCGCCAGCGCCGACGATCCAGCGGCATGGAGCAGCAGACACAGGAATATCGCCGCGACGTTCCGGGCTGGCCTGCTCACGGCTTCTGGATACGCCCTGTCCTTTCGTCAACGTCAGCCTCCGGTCCACGCCGGGAGCGGTGAACGCTTCCCGGCTGCCACCCGGCCATCGGACGATGATGCGGTCCACCCGGCCTGTTGCGCCCAGCCCGAAATGCGCGCGCAGATCGTTCTGGGAGCAATAGCTGCCGCCGCTGACGACATCCTGCCTCAGCCGGCGCCCGGCCGACTCCACCGTCACGACGGCGCCAATCGCATCTCGCGGCCCGCCGGCGTCCCCGACCAGGCCGATGGAAATCCAGTGTCCACCCGGTGCGGCGTTCCTGAGCAGCGTCGGGCCGTGGTCCTGATTGTTGACGACGATGTCGATGCGGCCGTCGTGATCGAGATCTCCGAAGGCGGCGCCGCGGGCCGATTGGACGACCGCCAGCCCGCTTCCCGGCGCCGCCGGAACCTCTTCGAACCGCGCCCCGTCGCGATTGCGGAACAGCAGCGGGCGCTGCGCCCACGTCATTCCCCAGTCGAAGCGGTCCACCTGCGGATAGACGTGGCCGTTGGCGACGAACAGATCGAGCCACCCGTCGTTGTCGAAATCGAGAAAGCCGGTGCCCCACCCGAGAAACGGCAGCGAGGGCGTCCGCAGGCCGAGCCGCCCGGTGACGTCCTCGAACAGCCCCTCGCCGAGATTGCGCCGCATCGTGTTGGAATCGTCCGAGAAGTTGGTGATGAAGTTGTCGAGCCGGCCGTCGTTGTCGTAGTCGCCCAGCGCCAGCCCCATGCCGGCCTGTTCGCGGCCTTCCTCGTTGACCGCGAAGCCGGCGGAGAAGCCGACCTCCTCGAACGTGCCCTTGCCCGTGTTCCGGTACAGGAAATTGGGCGTTGAATCGTTGACGACGAGCAGGTCGGCATCGCTGTCGTCGTCCACGTCCACCCAGGCCGCCGCGAACCCGTAGTAGCCGGCGCCGTCGCGGACACCCGCTTTCGCCGTGACGTCGGCGAACCGCCCGCCCTCGTTCCGGAACAACCGGTCGGGTGCCCCTGCCAGCCCGCGCGGGCCGCACATCACCCGCTCGCCGCGGTACAGGCAGGGCAGGCCACCCGCCGGCTGTTGCGCCGGATCCATGTCCACGTAGCCGGCGACGAACAGGTCGAGCCGTCCATCGCCATCGTAGTCGCCGAAGCTCGCGCCGGTCGACCAGCCGCCCGCGACGACGCCCATGCGCTCGGCCACGTCGGTGAACGTGCCGTTGCCATTGTTGCGATAGAGGCGGTTGGCGCCGTCGTTCGTGACGTAGAGGTCCGTCCAGCCGTCGTTGTCGATGTCCCCGGCCGCGACCCCGAAGCCCCATCGTTCGTTGGCCACGCCGGCGCGATCGGTGATGTCGGTGAACTTGAGGTTGCGATCGTTGCGGAAGAGCGCCGCGCGGGGGGAGGGCTCCGAGCCCTGCCGCGCAGCGGCTGTCGAGCCGTTGACCAGATAGACGTCGAGCCACCCGTCGTTGTCGACGTCGACGAGTGCGACGCCGCCGGACGGCGTGTCCAGGATGCGGGCTTTCTCAGGCGTTCCGGATCGGTGGCGGAAGGTGTCGAGACCGGACCCGGCCGTCCGGTCTTCGAAGACGACCGGCGCGCCGTCGACGAACCCGCCCGCCGTGATGGGACGCGCCCGTGCGTCCTTGACGGGGGCGAAGACGCCCGCCGTGCTGGAACCGCCGGCCGGGGGAGCCGGGGGACCCTGGGCGTGGCCCACCCCGAGCACGCCCCCTCCAATGCAGGCGAGCAGCAATATCAGGCGGCGCGCCACGACGCCCGAGGCCTGGCGCGCCGCAGCGAACAGCGGGATCGGACGAGACAACCAACCTCCCCGCTGTTCGGCATCCCCCTGGACCAGCGACCGCAGTGGGCCGAGGCCCTCGCAGGGCCGGAGGCCCACTAGAAATACAGCTTGAGCCCCGCCTGGATCTGCCGCGGGTCGCGGTAGCTCGTGACCTGGCCAAGCTGGCCCTGCGTCGCCGCCGTGACCGGCTGGCCCGCGTTGGGCACGTTCACGCCGATGTTGATGCCGTTGAACTGCACGTGGTTGAACGTGTTGAAGGTCTCGAGGCGGAACTGGACCGTCACCCGATCGCCGACGCGCGTGTTCTTGTAGAGCGAGATGTCCCACTGGTTGATGCCCGGTCCCCGGAGAAACCCCTTCGGCGTCGAGCCGAGCGTGCCGTCTGCGGGACGCCCGAACGCGAGCGGGTTGAACCACTGGACGCGGGTCTTTTCGTCGGGGTACAGGTCGCCGCCGACGTAATCCGCGCGCACGCCGCCACCGGTGGTGCCCGGGTTGCCGTTCGACGTGATCGTGAGCGGCTGACCGCTCCAGAACCGGCTGATGCCGGCGATCTGCCAGCCGTTGAGCAGGACGCGGCCGAACGCGTTGTTGAACCACCGGGTGCCCGCGTCCGGCAGCTCGTAGACGTAATCGATGCTCAGCTGATGACGGCGATCGAGCCCGGACAGCCCCCACTCGCGATCGAGGTCGAAGGCGTAGCCAATCGCGTTGGCGTCGCTGTCCACGTGGTCCAGCGCCTTCGAGAGCGTGTAGCCGACGTTGGCCGTGAAGCGCTCGCCGAAGCGCCGGGTGAGCCGCGTCTGGAGGCCGTGGTACTCGCTTTCAGCGCCGAACTCGATGATGTTGACCCCGGTGTATCCCAGGTAGGGCCGCACCGCGTCCGGTGTGTTGTTCGGCGGCGGATTGGAGATCGTGTAGCCAAGCGGCAGCTGGTTGATGTTGCGGATGTACGCGAAGTTGATGCCGCGGTTGCCGACGTAGGCCGCATCGATCGCGAACCTCCAGGGCAGCTGACGCTGTATGCCGGCGTACCAGGAATAGACCTTCGGCGGGTGACCGTCGCCGTTGACGCCGACGGCGGTGACGGGGAACCGCACGCCCGAGTTCACGCGCGCGGGAGAGATGTCATCGACGTTGCCCCCGAACAGGCGCGGCGTGTAGCTGAGCGGAGGGTTGCCGAGGCCGTCGAAGTTCAGGTTGTTCTGGCGGTACCGCTCGTGGAAGATGCCGAATCCCCCGCGGAGGGCGGTCGTGCCGCTGCCCGTCACGTCCCAGGAGAACCCGAACCGCGGCGCGAGGTTCACGCTGCCGTCGATCGCCCCCTTCGGCAGGTCAGCCGATCCCTCCTCCACCATGCCGTTGAAGAAGTTGCCGCTGTTGGGGACGATACTGCCGCGCTGGATGCCCGTCGCTGTCGAAATCGACACCGCTTCGGCGGGGTCGTAGGCATCCGGCACGAAGTAGTTCTGGAGGAACCTGCCGGTCGAGTAGGTCGGGCCCAGGTAGGCCACGCGGAGGCCGTAGTCGAGGGTCAGGCGGGAAGACGGGCGCCACGTATCCTGCACGTAGCCCTCGAGGCCCATGTAGCGGAAGTCGCCGTAGTAGATGCCGTCCGACTGCGTGTACGTCTGGTAGTTCCCGAGGAGCAGGTTCGCGAGACCGTAGTTCGTCTCGTTGGTCACGAGCGCGCTCGGGCTGAAATTGACAGTGCCCATGTCCCAGGAGGGCTGCTGCGCCTTGAACGCCATGTTGAAGAACACGCCCGTCTTGAGCGTGTGCTGGTCGCGCTGCCACGTCAGGTTGTCGGTGATCGCAATCTCGGGCGCCTCCGATCGCCACGTCAGCGGGAACGGCTGGAAGGCGCAGTTGCCGCCGCAGTTGAAGTTGGGGAACTTGTTGGCGATGTTCACCGGCGCGCCGTGGCTGCCGGTCGGATACAGATCCCCCATCAGGAAGCCGAGCTGATCGCGATCGTAGCGGTCCGCCGACAGGTCTTCCTCCTTGTCCACGATCTGGTCCAGGTTGGTGAAGCCGACGATCACCTCGTTGGTGATCTTCGGTGAGACGACGTTGTAGAGGTTGAACGAGTAGCTCTGCCCCGGCTTTTCCCGGAACATGGGGATGACGGGGAAGGTCTGCGTGGAGAAGATGCCGCGCGGTTGGCCTTCCCGCTGGGCGTCGGTGACCGCTCGAAAGAACATGTTGGTGCTCGCCGAGAGCTGGTAGTCGACGCGCACGACCTCCTGGTCTTTCTTGAAGTCGTAGAGGACGTTCGAGGGCACGCGGATGAACTCCGGAGCGTTGCCGGGCACCGGCTGCGCCAGCGACATGTCGACCTGGCCGTAAATCTGCCGCAGCACGTTCAGGTAACCCTGGGCGTTCCGGTTCCACTCCGACTGCGGGACCATGTTGTTCGCGTACGGCACGCCGCCGGTGATGGCGTTGGCGGCATTGCGCGTGATCGTCCCCGGCCTGAACACCGTGCCGACATTCAGGTTGGTGCCGGCGATGTTGACCGGTGTGCCGTCCGCGTTGAAGCGCAGCAGGCGCCGGAAGTCGCCGGTCAACAGGTCGGGATGGAAGACGTCGAGAAATGTGTCGGTCGGGCGCTCGGCCCGGGTCGACTCGTGGTTGAAGAAGAAGAACAGCTTCTTGTTGGCCGAGCTCGATACTCCCGGGATCGGCAGCCAGCCGCCGATGTTGCCGCCGACCTGCTTGTAGTCGAGCGGCGCCTTGGCGCCGTTCAGGGCGGCGTGCGGTGCGGCATCCCACTTGCCGTCCCGCATGAAGCCATAGAGCGTGCCGCGGAACTGCTGGCCGCCGCTGCGTGTCGTCGAGGTGATCAGCACGCCGGCGTTGCGGCCGAACTCGGCGTTGAAGGCGGAGTTCTGCAGCTTGAACTCGCCGACGGCGTCGAGGCTCAACTGCGTGTACTGGCCGTCGTTCGCGCCGGTATCGGTGTTCGGCGTGCCGTCGAGCACGACGTTGTTCATGCTCGCGCGCAGGCCGTTGACCATGAACCCTTCAGTGCTGTTGAACGCGAGGCGGAACCCGGTGTCGTTGGTGGCCACGCCGGGCAGGGTCTTCAGGAGCGAGGTGAAGTCGCGCCCGTTCAGGCTCAGCTCCCTGATCTGCGTGTCCGAGATGGTGTACGACTTCTGGCTCGTGCCGAGCTCGATGATCGGCGTGCCGACACTGACCTCGACGGTTTCGGTCAGGCCGCCGACCGTCAGCTTCAGGTCGCGCATGTCGAGCACCTGCCCCGGGTCGAGGACCAGGCCGCGCTGTTCCAGCGTCTTGAATCCCGGGAGCTCCACGCGGACCGTGTAGCGCCCGCGGAGCAGCGAGGGGATCGTGAAGAAGCCGTCGTTGGCGGACGTTCCCTCGCGCACGACGATCCCCTTGTCCTCGTCGAGTGCCGCCACCGCAGCCCCAGGAACGGCTGCTCCCTGATCGTCGACGACCCGCCCCTGGATCTGGGCGCTCTGGGCCCACGCGGTGGCCGCGATCAGCCATGTTGCCGCAAAGGCCTGCACGAGCGGTGCTGGACGTATCATCAAAGCCTCCGTAAGAAGCCGCGACCGAGATCAGATGTTGCCTGCTGGCGATGAGAGGGTCGTACCCGGTCACGGGCACGCCGCGTGCCTGCCGCACCGGACGGATTTGACGGATGGGAAGGCAGCCGTTTGTACAACGCGGCCCCGACCGTGTCAAGACTCCCGGGGGGCACTCCAGGGCGGACCTCCAGAGTGGATCTGCAACCGCAACGAGGGCCCGAGGGCGCGCGCAGCCTCCCTGTCCGCTGGCCCTCCGGTTCTGCATCACTACCCCTGCGCAGGCGGCAAATCGGGGCGTCGCCGGCCGGTGGCCACAGGGACTCTGGGCGATAATGACGTGTGGCGAAGATCAGCCGGACCATTCTCGACACCATGGGGCACACGCCCATGGTGCGCATCAACCGGATTACCCAGGGGGTCGTGGACGCCACGGTGCTGGCGAAGCTCGAGACGTTCAACCCCGGCAACTCCATCAAGGACCGCATGGCGATCCGGATGATCGAGGACGCCGAACGCCGGGGCGTGCTGAAGCCGGGGGGCACGATCGTCGAGGGCACGTCCGGCAACACCGGCATGGGCCTGGCGATGGCCGCGGTGATCAAGGGCTACAAGTGCGTCTTCACCACCACCGACAAACAATCCAAGGAAAAGGTGGACGCGCTGAAGGCGTTCGGCGCCGAGGTGATCGTCTGCCCGACCAACGTGGATCCGGAGGACCCGCGGTCCTACTACTCGGTCTCGTCACGGCTGGAGGCAGAGGTCCCGGACAGCTGGAAGGCGAACCAGTACGACAACCTGTCGAACTCCGCCGCCCACTACGAGCAGACCGGGCCGGAGATCTGGGATCAGACCGATGGCCGGATCACTCACCTCGTCGTGGGTGTGGGGACCGGCGGCACCATCTCCGGCGCCGGCCGCTTCCTGAAGGAGCGCAACGGTTCGATCAAGGTCTGGGGCATCGACACCTACGGTTCGGTGTTCAAGAAATACAAGGAAACCGGCATCTTCGACAAGAACGAGATCTACCCGTACATCACCGAGGGCATCGGCGAGGACTTCCTGCCGAAGAACGTCGACTTCGACGTGATCGATCACTTCGAGAAAGTGACCGACAAGGATGCCGCGGTGATGACGCGGCGTATTGCCCGGGAGGAAGGGATCTTCGCAGGCAACTCCGCGGGTTCCGCGATGGCCGGACTCCTGCAGCTCAGAGACCACTTCACGAGGGAGGATGTGGTGGTCGTGATCTTCCCCGACCACGGGTCGCGGTATCTCGGGAAGATGTTCAACGACGACTGGATGCGCGAGAAGGGCTTCCTGGAGAAGCACGGCATGACCGCCCGGGACCTCGTGGCCTCCGGCCTCTCGGGCGAGCTGCTGGCGATTGAAGGCTCGGAGCCTGTCGAGACCGCGGTCAAGCTGATGAGCGCGCACGACTTCTCCCAGATCTCGATCACCCACGACAAGCGCATCGTCGGGTCGCTCAACGAAACCCACCTCTATGCGCAGCTGGTCGCCGACCCCGAGATCAAGCAGCAGCCTGTCGACCGCATCATGCAGCCGGCTTTCCCCTTCGTCGACATCTCGACGCCGGTCGACCTCCTGGCGACCATGCTGACCCCCGAGAGCCCCGCGGTGCTGGTGCGCGACTTCAAGACCGAAAAGACCTTCATCATCACGCGCTCCGACATCATCCGCGTGCTCTGCTGATTCGGGCTGTGCCATAATCTCCGGCCGGGGTCTCATCGGCGCCCTGAACACCGCCTGGGGATGCGGAAGTGTTATGCTGGATGAGGCCGCCGGTTACCCATTGTCGATGCCCCTGGCACCTTCGGAATTCACGCTCGAGCTGACCCCCAGGGCGCGTGTCGACGTCATCGACGTGCGGCGGGGCCTCAGCGACCGTTTCGGCGGCGCGCTCGACGCCTACAAGCGCGTCCTCTGCTGTTCCTTTCACACCACCGCCGGCTACCTCGACCAGAGCCTGGCCCTGCGCCTCCACCAGAGCCGCACCGGCGTGATGCCGTACATCGACCTGTTCCGGACCATGTTTCCGGAGGGTGCGGGCTACGAGCACGACAAGATGGAACGGCGCACCGAGCTCACGGACGCTCAACGCCCGGAGGAGCCCCAGAACGCGGACTCCCACCTCGCGGTCATGGCCGGCGCGCTGCGCACGTGTGTGTCCTACACCAACCGCGTCGAGGAGCCGATGTGCTTCATCGACCTCGATGGCGTGCACGCCGGCCGGCCCCGCCGGCGCCTGACGAGCGTCATCGGTTACTCCCACGAGGAAACCGTCGCGCAGACGCGCCTCACGGTGCCGGTCTCCCGGTTCGCCGTCGACTCCGTCAACCTCAAGGCGCCCACCCTGGGGATCTACGATGAGTGCTCAGCGCTCGTGGCGGCGCACGGCGTCACGAAAGGACGCATCCGCATCACGCTCGCGCCGGGCGAACGGCACGCCGGCCTTACCGTCAACGAGTACCAGACGCTTTTGATGCGTCACGATCTCTCCGAGGTCCTGCGCGATCCGCTGCGGTTCATGGCGGAGAAGGCGGGTCACATCCTCGGCAACCCCCGCGCGATTCCCGCGAAGACCCTCGATTACGCCAAGTACGACCTCGTGCGCGTCTTCAACCAGCTGGTCGAGGCCCTCGGCCTCCGTGATTCCGTCGTCGAAAGCGTGCTGTCCCGGGCGATTGCGATGCCAGCCTCGCGCTTTCTCCGCATGAAGCGCTCGGTCAGCCTGCTCGTCTCCGACCGCGCGGTCCAGGGTCAGGGTGCGATCGTGGAGGGCACCTACCAGAGCCCCATCCTGGTGCAATGGCACCGCGCGCAGCAGCAGGCACGCGTGCTGGACGTCACACTGACCCGCTTCGTCTGATCGGCGTCCGGCAGGCTCCAGGGCAGCCGCGCGCGCTGGCGTCCCGGCGTCCCAGACGAAGTCCCCCCGGCGCTGGCCGGGAACCTCGGCACGGCACTATGATGCGTCGATGATCCACGAACACCGGCTCGACACCCCGCGCGGTTTGTTTCGCTGTCTCGACGCAGGCGCGGGGTGGCCGGTCATTCTGATTCACGCCTTTCCGCTCACAGCGGACATGTGGCGCCCGCAGCTCGAGCGGGTGGCGCCAGGGTGGCGCTATCTGGCGCCGGACCTGCGGGGGTTCGGTGGATCGCCGGCGGGGTCGGTGCGGCCCGGCATGGACGACTATGCGGCGGACGTCGAGTCGGTCATGGATACGCTGGCGATCGAGACCGCTGTCGTCGGCGGCCTCTCGATGGGCGGCTACATCACCTTCGCCCTCCATCGTCGTGCGGCGGAGCGCTTCACCGGCATCCTGCTCGCAGACACGAAAGCCGAGGCGGACACCCCACAGGGCCGGGAGGGTCGGCGCACGATGTCGGCGCTCGTGCGGTCGTCCGGCGTCCGCGCGATCGCGGACCGGATGCTGCCTATGCTGCTGAGCCGCTCGTCCCGCGACAATGCGGACCTGAGCTCCGAGGTGTGCGCGCTGATCGAGACGAACACCGCGGAGGGGATCGATCTCGCGATTCACGCGCTGATGGACCGCCCGGACTCGACGCCCGATCTTCCACGCCTCAGCGTACCGACGCTCGTCATCGTGGGCGAGGACGATGCCCTGACGCCACGCGCGGACAGCGAACGAATTCAGGCCGCGGTGGAGCGATCGCAGCTGGTTGTCCTGCCGGCCGCCGGGCACCTGTCCAACCTCGAGGCTCCCGAAGCGTTTTCGACGGCGCTCGCCGACTTCCTGACGTCTTCCCTGTGACTCACTCATCGGCGCGTCGCATGAGCCCGGTGCGGCCTGCTTTCCAGGGACAGGTGTCTCAGCCAATGGCGCACACGGGGGCTGTAGAATGAAATGATGCGTCGAATCCTCGTTCTCGCAGCAGTTCTTGCACTCACAACCGGTCTTGCGGCACTGCCGGCGCAGCCCCGCTTCAATCCCGCCGAGGGTGCCGACCCCCTTCACGCTCCGCTCGATCAGATCCTCGACGTGAACGTGCGAGACGGCCTCGTCTACTACCGCGCGCTGAAATCGGACCGCGGAAGGCTCGATCGATACATCGCCTCCTTGAACGTGCCGGCGGACGGCTATGCCCGCTGGACGCGTGATCAGCAGGCCGCGTTCTGGCTGAACGCCTACGACGCGTTCGTGCTCGAGACCGTGATCGACCACTATCCGATCGCCGGACGGAGCGCCACCTTTCCGGCATCGAGCGTCAAGCAGGTGCCGGGCGCGTTCGAGGGGCGGAAGCACCGGGCGGCGGGCCGCACGGTCACGCTCGACGAGATCGAGAAGGGCATCCTGCCGGAGTTCAAGGACGCGCGCCTGTATCTGGCACTCGGTCGGGGCGCCATGGGCAGCGGCCGGCTCCGCAGCGAGGCCTACACCGCGCAGCGCCTGGCGCGGCAGCTCGCGGCCGTGCAGTCCGAGTTCGTGGCCGAGGAGCAGATGATTCAGATCGACCGCTCGGCGAACCAGGTGTCGGTGACCCCGATCGTCAGCTGGCGGGAAGCCGAGTTCATCGCCGGCTACGACCCGGGCGCCACCGGAGCGTTCGCGCAGCGGTCGCCCATCGAGCGTGCGCTGGTCGCCTTCGTGCTGCCCCACATTCTGCCGCTCGAAAAGGAACTGCTGCAGAAGAACGAGTTCAGGGTGACGTTCCGGGCCTTCGACTGGCGGCTCAACGACCTGACGGGGAGGAGCGAATAGGACAGAAGACAGAAGGTAGAAGACAGAATTCAGGAGCTAGGAGCTAGGAGCCAGGAGCCGGGCAGCGGGCAGCGGGAAGCGGGAAGCGGGAAGCTGGAATGAACCTCGATCTCTCTGACAGAATCGCTGTCGTCACCGGCGGCAGCCGCGGGCTGGGCCTGGCCAGCGCGCATGCGCTCGCGGCGGAGGGGTGCCGGGTGTGCATCTGCGCGCGCGGTGAAGAGCGGCTGCACGCGGCGGTCAGCGAGTTGACCGCGTCCGCCGGTGCTCCGGAGCGGGTGCTCGGCGTGCAGGCCGACGTCTCCACCGCCGCCGGCGTCCAGCGCGTGATGGAGAGCGCCGTGGCGCGCTTTGGCGGACTGGATATCCTGGTCAACAACGTCGGGCGTGCCGCGGGCACCGACCTGGTGGGAACGAGCGACGGGGAATGGCAGGCGGCGTTCGACGAGACCCTGTTTCCCGCTATCCGCGCCTCGCGCCTGGCCGTGCCCGAGATGGTGCGCCGCGGCGGGGGGGCGATCGTCATGATCGCGTCCATCTGGGGACGCGAGTCGGGCGGCCGCATGACCTACAACGCCGTGAAAGCCGCCGAGATCAGCCTCGCCAAGTCGCTCGCCCAGCAGCTTGCGCCCGACAACATCCGCGTGAACAGCGTGGCGCCCGGCTCCATCCTCTTTCCAGGCGGCTCGTGGGACCGGCGCCAGCAGGCCGAGCCGGAAGCCATCGCTGCCTTCGTGTCGCGCGAGCTGCCGTTCGGCCGGTTCGGCCGCTCCGAGGAAGTCGGAGCCGCCGTGGCGTTCCTGGCCTCCCCGCGTGCGAGCTGGATCAGCGGGGTCTGCCTGCCCGTCGACGGCTGCCAGTCGAGGTCGAATATCTAGAAAGCTTCCCGCTTCCCGCTACCCGCTATCCGCTACCCGCTTCCTGCTTCCCGCTACCCGAGCTGGAAGCTGGAAGCCGGAAGCTGATATATACCCCCCTTGGCTTCCCTGATCCAGTCCCTGGCAGATGCGCTCTTCATGCCGTGGGTGGTCCTCCTGCTCCTGGGGGCGGGCGCGTTTCTCACGATCAGGACATCCTTCGTGCAGGTGCGCCGGTTCGGCGAGGCGTGCCGGTTGGCGTTCGTCCGTCGCCCGAGCGGCGCCCGCGGGGCCCTGACGCCGTTCCAGGCCTTCATGACGGCGCTGGCGGCGTCCATCGGCACCGGCAACATCGCGGGCGTCGCGACCGCCATCGTGTCGGGCGGTCCGGGCGCGCTCTTCTGGATCTGGGTCTATGGCTTCCTCGCCATGGCCATCAAGTTCAGTGAGGCCGTGCTGGGCATCACCTATCGCGGCGCGCGCGGTGAGACCGTGCTCTCGGGGCCGATGTACTACCTCCGGGATGGCCTCCGTTCGCCCGCGCTGGCGTGGCTGTTCGCGCTGGTCGCCGCGGTGGCGGCGCTGACGACCACGCCGTTCACGCAGCCGAACTCGATGGCGCTGGTGCTCGACAGCGTGTTCGGGATCCCGCGCCTCGTGGCGGGGATCGTCATCGCCGTCCTCACGTGGCTGGTGATCATCGGCGGCATCGGGTCGATTGGGCGTGCGGCGGAAAGACTGTCGCCGCTGAAGGTGGGGTTGTACCTGGCGGGCGGCCTGATCGTCATCCTCTTCAACGCCGGCGCGCATTCCGGCCGTGCTGTCGCTGGTCGTCTCGGAGGCGTTCACCACGCGCTCGGCGCTCGGCTTCGGCATGTTCGCGGCCATGCGCTACGGGATCGCGCGCGGCATCTACGCAAACGAAGCGGGTTACGGCACCGCGGCTGTCGCATACGGCACGGCGCGCAGCACCCAGCCGGCGATGCAGGGGCTCAACGCCGTCGTCGAGGTGTTCATCGTGTCGTTCGTCACGTCGACCATCAGCGCGATGACGATCCTGCTGACCGGCGTGTCCCAGTCCGGCCTGACCAGCACAGCGGCAGTCGCGGCGGGCTTCAACACCGTCATGCCGATCGTCGGCGGATGGATCGTCGCGTTCTGCACGTTCCTGTTCGGATACACCACGCTGATCGGCTGGGCTTACTACGGCGAGCAGTTCTTCGAGTACATCCTCGGGCGGGCCGTCACCGTCCCGTACCGCTGGATCTACTGCCTGCTGATTCCGCTGGGCGCGATCTCCAGGGTGGATGTCGTGTGGGCGTGGGGCGACCTGATGAACGTGCTGCAGGTCTTTCCCAATCTCATCGGGATCCTCGGGCTGAGCGGCGTGGCCGCGGCGGCAGCGCATGCGAAGCTGAAGCGCTGATCGCTGACGGCTTCCAGCTTCCCGCTTTCGCTTCCCGCTGGAATTTTCGCCCCTTGATCGCCCGTGCGCCCGCTGCTACGATGGCTGCGCAACCCTCTGACTTTTCACCAGCTTTCGCGATGTCTTCTCCGACGCTGCCCGTGGTTGCGGGCGACAAGGACCGTTCGCTCCAGGACGCCCTCAGCGGCCTGACGGCCTCGCGCGCCCCTTTGGGCCCGGACGCGGACCCGATCGTCACGGCTGCGCATCGGCTGCCGGCTGCCGCGGCCTCCTTCGGCGCCGTACCCGGAGGGACCGACCCGCGGCTCCGCGCGGCGCTGGCGGCACGCGGCGTCGACCAGCTCTACACGCACCAGGCGGAAGCGTTCGGGCACGTGCTGGCCGGACGCAACGTCGTCACGATCACGCCGACCGCGTCGGGAAAGACCCTCTGCTACAACGCGCCGGTGCTGAACGCGATCCTCCAGGACCCGGCCGACGCGGGCGCTGTACCTGTTTCCGACGAAGGCGCTCGCGCAGGATCAGCTCGCGGAGCTGCACGCGCTCTCGGAGCTGGTGTCGCGGCGACGCCGGTGTGGAGATCGGCGTCTTCACCTACGACGGCGACACGCCGTCGGATGCCCGGCGCGCCATCCGCGGCAAGGCGCACGTCGTGCTCAGCAACCCGGACATGCTGCACTCGGGCATCCTGCCGCACCACCCGCGCTGGGCCAAGCTGTTCGAGAACCTGCGGTTCGTCATGATCGACGAGCTGCACGCCTATCGCGGCGTCTTCGGCAGCCACCTCTCGAACATCCTCCGGCGCCTGCGGCGGGTGTGCCGGCACTACGGATCGGACCCGGTGTTCATCTGCTCATCGGCGACGATCGCCAACCCGCGCGAGCTGGCCGAAGGGCTCACCGGCCGCCCGTTCGAGCTGGTGGACAGGAGCGGCGCGCCGCGCGGCGAGAAGTTCTTCCTGTTCGTGAACCCGCCGGTCGTCAACGCGCAGCTGGGCATCCGCCGCTCGTACCTCGTCGGAAGCGCGCCGGGTGTCGCTCGAGTTCCTCAAGCACAACCTGCAGCTGATTCTCTTCGCGCAGAGCCGCCTGGCGGTCGAGATTCTGACGACCTATCTGAAGGATGCGTTTCACGGTCCCCCCGGCGCCGCGGATGTCGTGCGCGGCTACCGCGGCGGATACCTGCCGAACCGCCGGCGCGAGATCGAACGCGGACTGCGCGACGGCGTGGTGCGCGCCGTCGTCTCGACCAATGCGCTCGAGCTTGGCATCGACATCGGCGCGCTCGACGTGTCGGTCATGGCCGGCTACCCCGGCACGATTGCCGCCACCTGGCAGCGCGCCGGTCGCGCGGGCCGCCGGACGACGCGTTCGGCGGCCGTGCTCGTCGCCAGCAGCGCGCCGATCGACCAGTTCATCGTGCGCAATCCGTCGTACTTCTTCGACGCGTCGCCCGAGCACGCGCTGATCAACCCGGACAACCTCCACATCCTGCTCGATCACGTGAAGTGCGCGGCCTTCGAGCTGCCGTTCCGAGACGACGAGCGGTTCGGCCGGGAGAACGTCCAGGACATCCTCGGCGTGCTCGGCGAAGAGGGGTTCGTGCACCACGCCGACGGGCAGTGGAACTGGACCAACGAATCGTACCCGGCGGATGCCGTCAGCCTGCGGTCCGTCTCGTCGGACAACTTCGTGGTCGTCGACACCACGCACGGCGAGCGCGTGATCGGCGAGACCGACTTCACGAGCGGCCCGTCCACGCTGCACGAAAAGGCCATCTACCTCGTCGAAGGGCGCGCTGTTCCAGGTCGAGCGGCTGGACTTCGACGGCCGCAAGGCGTACGTGCGCTCCGTGGACTGCGACTACTACACGACGGCGATCAACTACACCAAGGTGACGATCCTCGAGACGTTCGACTCGAGGCTCCGGGGTCCGCGGCCGACGGTCCGACGATCCGACCCCGGACGTCCGGATGTCCGGGGCAATCCCGATGACGATGGCCCGGCCCCGGCGCGCCGGACCCGGACCTCGTCCGGCCTGGCCGCGACAGTTCGCACGGCGAAGTCCACGTCGTGTCGCGCGTGGTCGGCTTCAAGAAGATCAAGTTCTACACCAACGAGAACGTCGGCTCGGGCGATCTCGACCTGCCCGAGCAGCAGATGCACACGTCGGCGTACTGGCTGACGGTGTCGGCCGGCGTCATGGCCGCGCTCCCGTATCGCGGCGACGATCGCCGCGACGGCATCGTCGGCCTGGCGTTCGCGATGAAGCAACGTCGCGCAGCTGCTGCTGATGTGCGACGGCCACGACATCGGTCTCTCGGTGGACGGCGGCGCGCTCGAGCGGTCCACCCGCGTCGCCCGCGACTCGGCGGCTGCCGGAGGCGCTGGCCACCGAGCCGAACATCTTCATCTACGACAACTATCCAGGCGGGATTGGCTTCAGCCGTCCGCTTTTCGAGATGCACGCGCTGCTGCTCGCGCGAACGCGCGACCTGATCGCCGGCTGTCCGTGCGAATCCGGCTGTCCCTCGTGCGTCGGGCCGGAAGGGCAACACCGGGCCGCACGCCAAGCGCGTGGCGCTGCACATCCTCAGCGCCTGATCCAGGCGGAGGCGGCCTGATGGATCTGTCTGCACGCCTGCGGGCGATCGTCCGGCCGGGACCGCCGAAACCGGCGCTACCGCGGGAGCTGACCTACGAGCCCGACCTTGCCGGGTTCGAAGTGCGGGCACGGCCGCCCACCGGATGTCGACCGCCTGAGCGAGCTGCTCGGCGGACCGTCGTCAGCACGCCGTTCGGCCAGTGCCTGGTCGTCGATCGCCGCTACGAGTCGGATCGCTGGCACGGCGACATCCGGATCGGCGACTGCGAGCTGCGCGGACGGCGAGGGGCTCGCGATGCTCGACCCGGCGCTGGCGCCGGCCGCCCGCGCAGGGCTGCAGCCGCGGGCGCGGGCGAGCGATCGGTGGCGCAGGTGCTGTCGCGCACGATCTTCATCGATCTCGAAACCACCGGGCTGAGCGGGGGAGCCGGCACGGTCGCGTTCCTCGTCGGGCTGGGCTTCTTCGACCTCGGCGCGTTTCAGGTCCGCCAGTTCCTGCTGACCAGCCATGCGGCCGAGCGGGCGCTGCTCGCCGCCGTCTCCGAGTGCTTCGAGGCGTGGACCTGATCGTCACCTACAACGGCAAGACGTTCGACGTGCCGGTGATGGAGACGCGCTGGGTCTTCCACCGCATGGATCGTCCCGCTCGACGGCATCCCGCATTTCGACATGCTGCACCCGGCGCGCCGGCTGTGGAAGCGGCAGCGCGTCCGGCCCGGGCGATCTGGACGACGGGGGGTGCCGGCTGTCGACGCTCGAGCGGCCGCTGTTCGACGTGCGGCGGGTGGGAGACGTGCCGGCTCCGAGATCCCCGGCCGCTTCTTCCAGTTCCTGCGCAGCGGCGATCCGCGCCCGCTCGAGCCGGTGCTCGAGCACAATCGCCTCGACCTGGTGTCGCTCGCCGCCGTCACGGCGCGGGCCGTGCGGCTGGCCGAGGACGGGCGTTGTGGCGTGCCGCGACGCTGCGGAGGCGCTCGCGCTCGGCCGCGTCTACGAGCGCGGCGGGGCCCTGGCGCGCGCGGACAGCTGCTACCGCGCGGGCCGCGGTATCGGAGATGGCCGAGGTGCGGGCGGAAGCGCTCTACCGGCTGGGCCTGCGCTACCGCCGGGAGCGCCGTTCGAGAAGGCCGCCGCGCATCTGGCGGGAACTGCTCGCGCTGGTGGAGTCACGCGGCGGCCACGGCAGGCGCGGGCTGTGAGAGCGCTGCGGCAGTTCGCCGCCGAGGCGCTGGCGATCCACCAGGAGCACCGCGCCCGCGACTATGTCGCGGCGCGCGAGCTGGCGATGTTCGCGCTCGGAGGAGTCGGCGACGCCGCCGGCCGCGCGCCGGGACGGGTTGCGCCACCGGCTGGCGAGGCTGGAACGGAAGCTCTCGAAACGCCGGGACGCCAGGCTTGTTCCCGGCTGACCAGCGGCTGGCCGTTACTTGGCGGCGACCGGACCTTCTTGGCTTTCGTGGCCTGCGCGGCCTGCTTCCGGGCTCTCGGATGTCTGTGCGCCGAAGCGCTTCGTGAAACGCTCGACGCGGCCTTCCGTGTCCACCAGTTTCTGGCGGCCGGTGAAGAACGGGTGGCAGTTGTTGCAGATCTCGAGGTGCAGCTCCGGCTTCGTGGACCGGGTCTGCCAGGTCGCGCCGCACGCACAGCGCGCCTCGATCTCGTGGTACTTGGGGTGGATCCCTTCCTTCACTGCTGGCTCCTTCGGGGCTTGAGGCAAAGGATTAGTTTACCAGAATATATCTGCCGCAGCAGGCGTACGTTGTCGCTACTCCCAGTCCATCGTCCGGTTCCAGCGGTGGCCCCTCAGCTCTGCCATTAGCGCCGCGGAAGCCGGACGGCCGTCGCTCGCGCCGAGGTTCTGCTCGACGTGCGCGATCTTGCGCATGCCGGGAATCACGGTCGTGACCGCCGGGTGCTGCAGGATGTGCCGCAGCGCGAGCTCCGGCAGCGTCATGCCGGCCGGGACGACGTGCCGACAGCGCCGTCGACCCGCGGGCAGCGTCGCCGCGAGGTTCTCGGGGGTGAAGTAGCGGTTGCGGAAGTCGCCCTCCGGCCAGCGCGCGTCGGCGGTCAGCGTGCCGGTCAGGCTCCCCTCGTCGAACGGCACGCGCGCGATGACGGCGATGTTCGCTGCGCTGGCACGCCGGGAAACAGCTCGTCTTCCGGGTTCTGGTCGAGGACGTTGTAGACGACCTGCACCGAGTCGACCAGGCCGGTCTCGAGCGCCCGCAGCACGTTGGCCGGCTCGAACCGGTTGACGCTGATGCCGAACGCCTTGACGAGCCCTTCGTCCTTCAAGCGCCCGGACTGCCCGCTGCCACCGTTCGTCCGGCGCCCACGCGTCGTTCCAGACGTGGAACTGCTGCAGGTCGAGTGACGGCACGCCGATGTTCGCGAGGCTCTTCTCCGTGTACTCGCGGATGTAGTCGGCGGGGAAGACCTCGTCGAGCGGGCGTCCGCTCCGGGCCGGCCATTGGCGGTTCTTCGGGGGAACCTTCGTCGCGACGTAGAGCGGTCTTGCCGGGGTGCCGCCGCAGCGTCTCGCCCGAGAATCCGCTCGCTCCTGCCGTCGCCGTAGGCCCATGCCGTGTCGAAGAAGTTGCAGCCCAGTTCGATGGCGCGATCGAGCGACGCTGTGCGACTCCTCGTCGTCGCTGCCGGTCCACCCCGCCATCCCCCACATCCCGTAGCCGACTTCTGAGACCTGCCAGCCAGTCCGCCCGAACGTTCGATAGCGCATCAGGTCTACCCTCCTATTTGCCTGGCTCGCAGGGCGGGCCGCTCATGATCGAGAGCACGATGCATCGGCTTGCCCCCGCGCCGCGTGATGGTGTGCGGCGTGCCCCGCGGCAGGGTCGCGAACGTGCCGGCCACCAGCTTCGTTTCCATCCCGCCGATCCGCTGCACGCCTTCTCCGGCGATCACGTAGATCATCTCGTCGGATCGTTGTGGGAGTGCTCCTGGAGGGGTTCGCGCAGCTGAAGCAGCGTCGCCGTGGAGCTGGCCGTGCACCCGACCGGCGAGCTCTTCGATGGCGCCCCGCGGCCGATGTAGTTTTTTTCGATGAAGTCGGGCAGCGCCACCGAGCTCGGCGGACCCGACGGCCGGACGGGCGGCGCAGGCGGAGGCGGGGCCGGGGGCGGTGGCTCGGGCTTCGGCGGTGGAGGCGGAGGCGGCGCGGGGGTCAGCTCGGCGGTCGTTTTCACCGGGCGCCCCACGGCCACCGACACCTCCCGCTCGAACGTGATCGTGCCCGGGCTCTCGAACCGGAGCCGGTAGGTTCCGGACGCCACGTTGCGCAGGAGCACCATTCCGTCCGCGTCGGTCTTACCCTCGCGTTCCGCCGGCCCGGTCGCCCGCACCACCACGTCGGCCAGCGGCTTTCCCTGACGATCGGTGACCATGACGGAGATGCTGGGACGGGCCACGGGCGCGCGCGGCGCGGGTGCTGGCGCGGGTACTTGGGCGGGCGCGGGCGGCTGCGCCTGGGGCGGCTTCTCGGCAGGCAGCTGGGCGAGGGTCAGCCCGACCAGCAGAACGGCGGTTGTCAGCATCCCTCTATCTCAGACCGCGGGGCACGGTCCCGTCAAGTGAGACGGCTATTTGCCGTTGGCCATCGCGCCGAGGAACTCGGCATTGTTCTTTGTCTTGCCCATTTTCGACAGCAGGAGCTCCATCGCCTCGACCGGCGACAGGGGGGTCAACACCTTGCGCAACACCCACACGCGGTTGAGATCCTCCTTCTGGATCAACAGCTCTTCCTTGCGCGTGCCGCTCTTCTGGATGTCGATCGCCGGGAAGACCCGGCGGTCGGCCAGCTTGCGGTCCAGGTGAATCTCGAGGTTGCCGGTACCCTTGAACTCCTCGAAGATCACTTCGTCCATCCGCGAGCCGGTGTCGATGAGCGCCGTGGCGATGATCGTCAGGGACCCGCCCTCCTCGATGTTGCGCGCGGCGCCGAAGAAGCGCTTGGGCCGCTGGAGCGCGTTGCTGTCCACGCCGCCGGAGAGGACCTTTCCCGAGGGAGGAACGATGGTGTTGTACGCGCGGGCGAGACGCGTCACCGAGTCCAGCAGGATCACCACGTCCTTCTTGTGCTCGACGAGGCGCTTGGCCTTCTCGATGACCATCTCCGCGACCTGCACGTGGCTGGTGGCCGGCTCGTCGAAGGTGGAGGAGATGACCTCCCCCTTGACCGAGCGCTGCATGTCGGTGACCTCCTCGGGCCGCTCGTCGATGAGCAGCACGATCAGGTACACCTCGGGATGGTTGGCGGTGATGCTGTTGGCGATGTTCTGCAGCAGCATGGTCTTGCCGGTGCGCGGCGGCGCGACGATCAGGCCGCGCTGACCCTTGCCGATCGGCACCATCAGGTCCATCACGCGCGCGGACAGGTTGTCGGGGGCAGTCTCGAGGCGGACGCGTTCCTGGGGATAGAGCGGCGTCAGGTTCTCGAAGAAGATCTTCTCGCGGGCGCGGTCCGGCGGCTCGAAGTTCACCGCCTCGACCTTGATCAGCGCGAAATACCGCTCGCCTTCCTTGGGCTGGCGGATCTGCCCGGACACCGTGTCGCCGGTGTGCAGGTCGAACTTGCGGATCTGCGAAGGAGAGACGTAGATGTCGTCCGGTCCGGGCAGGTAGTTGTAGTCCGGCGCGCGCAGGAACCCGAAGCCGTCCGGCAGCGTCTCGAGCACGCCTTCGGAGAAGAGCAGTCCGCTCTTCTCGGCCCGCGACTTGCAGGATCTCGAAGATGAGCTCCTGCTTGCGCATGCCGGTCGCGCCCGGCACGTCGAGCTGCCGGGCGATGTGCGTCAGCTCGGTCACGCTCATGTCCTTGAGCGTCGCGAGCTCGACGACCGGGGCTTCGGTTGTAGCGGCGGCGGCGGCCCCCGGCGCGGGCTCGGTCACCCGCGCGGCTCCACGTCCCTGGCGATTTTCGCGATCATTGTCCACAGTGCATCCAATCCTTCGCCGCTCGTGACCGATACCGGCACGGCGGCCATTCCAAACACGTTCTCCGATCGTCCTGCAGGTTCCGCACGCGCTCGGCTGCGCGACAGCTTGTCGATCTTGGTGGCGACGACGTGCCGCGTCGACGTGCAGCCCGTCGAGCCACCGCGCGGCGGCAACGTCGCTGTCGAGCTCGGGGTGCCGCGAGTCCACCAGCAGGAACGCGGCGGCGCCGGGTCGCCCGCCTTCCCTGAAGTAGGCCTCCGCGACCGCGCGCAGCTCGTCCGCCGAGCTGCTCCGCCGCGCGCGTAGCCGTAGCCGGGCAGGTCGACGAAGTACGCCGCCCACCGGCCGGGCCCGCCTGCGCCCCCCTCGAGGCGCACCCGATAGATGTTCGCCAGCCGCGTCTTGCCGGGCGCCGCGCTGGTGCGGGCAATCTTCGCACGGCCGAGGGCGTTGATCAGGCTCGACTTGCCGACATTGGATCGTCCGGCGAGGGCGACCTGGGCGAGGCCATCGTGCGGGATGCCGTCGGCACGGCCTCCAGCGGCGGCGCTCGTCACGAAGTCAGCGGAGAGGAGCTTCACGGAAGACGGCGGTCGGTGTTCGGCGCTCGGAACCTGATCGGCAACGACCCTTGCGCCGGCGCGCCGGCCGGCGAGCTGTGAGATCCGATCGCCGAGTCCCGAGGGCCGAGCGCCGTCAAGCATCAATGAGTGATGGTGTCGTCGGACACGGCGGGCTCGACTTCCGCATCGGCCGGGGCTGCCGCCGCCGCGAGCGCCGGGAGCGGCTCGGCCAGCGCGATCTTGAGCACCTCGTCCATGGTCTCGACCATGTAGATGTCGAGCGAATCCAGGACGCTCTTCGGAATGTCCGCCAGGTCCTTCTCGTTGTCCTTGGGCACGATGATCGTCTTCAGGCCCGCCCGGTGCGCTGCCAGCACTTTTTCTTTCACGCCGCCGATCGGCAGCACCTTGCCGCGCAGCGTGATCTCGCCTGTCATGGCGACGTCCTTGCGCGCCGGAATCCGGGCGATGGCGGAGACGAGCGCCGTCGCCAGCGTGATGCCGGCCGACGGCCCGTCCTTCGGGATGGCCCCCTCCGGCACGTGCACGTGCACGTCCATCTTCCGGTTGAAGTCCTTGGGAATGCCGAAGTCGTCTGACCGCGAGCGCACGTAGCTCATGGCCGCCTGCGCCGACTCCCGCATCACGTCGCCCAGCTTGCCGGTCAGGGTCAGGTGACCCTTGCCCGGCATCACGGTGGCCTCGGTGACCAGGATCTCCCCGCCGACCTCGGTCCACGCCAGCCCCGTTGCCACGCCGATCTCGTTGGTCTGCTCGGCAAGCGTCGGGCGGAAGCGCGGCACGCCCAGGTATTCGGTGACCTTGGCCGCGGTGATCTCTTCGCCGAACTCCTTGCCCGCGATGACGACCTTGCGGGCGATCTTACGGCAGATCGAGGAGATCTCGCGCTCGAGGTTGCGAACCCCCGCCTCCCGTGTGTAGCGCTGGATGATCGCCTGGAATGCCTCGTCCAGGAAGGTGATGTTCGCGGTCGTCAGCCCTGCGCCTTCGATGGACTTGCGCGAGAGGAACTTCTTGGCAATCTCGACCTTCTCCTGCTCCGTATAGCCGGCCAGCTGCAGCACTTCCATGCGGTCGCGCAGCGCCTGCGGGATGGTGTGCAGCACGTTGGCCGTGCAGATGAACATCACGTTCGAGAGGTCGTACTCGACGTCGAGGTAGTGGTCGAGGAACGCGTTGTTCTGCTCGGGGTCGAGCACCTCGAGCAGCGCCGCCGAGGGGTCGCCGCGGAAGTCCATGGACATCTTGTCCACTTCGTCCAGCAGGAACACCGGGTTCATCGTCCCGGCCTTCTTCATCATCTGGATGATCTGGCCCGGGAACGCGCCGATGTAGGTCCGGCGATGGCCGCGGATCTCCGCCTCGTCGCGGACGCCGCCGAGCGACAGCCGGACGAACTTGCGGTTCATCGCGCGCGCGATCGACTTCGCGAGCGAGGTCTTGCCCACGCCCGGAGGGCCCGAGAACGTCAGGATCGTCGCCTTCGGCTTCTTGATCAGCGCGCGAACTGCCAGGAACTCGAGGATGCGATCCTTGATCTTCTCCAGGCCGTAGTGATCCTCGTTGAGGATCTGCTCCGCGCGCTTCAGGTCGCGGCTCTCCTTGGTCTTCTTGAACCAGGGCACCGCGATCAGCCAGTCCAGGTAGTTGCGCGAGACGGTCGCCTCCGCGGACATCGGGGGCATCGCTTCCAGCCGCTTGAGCTCCTGGATCGCCTTTTCCTCGACCTCCGCGGGCATCTTGGACTGGTCGATCTTCTTCTTGAGCTCCTCGACTTCGTTGCCCTTGTCGTCCTTGCGGCCCAGTTCCTTCTGGATCGCCTTCATCTTCTCGTTGAGGTAGTACTCCTTCTGCGCCTTCTCCATCTGCTTCTTCACGCGAGACTGGATGCGGCGGTCCACCTGGAGCTTGTCCACCTCGGCTTCGAGGATGCCGGCGATGCGGTTCAGCCGCTCGACGGGGGAGATGATCTCGAGCAGGTTCTGCTTCTCGTCCACGCCGACCAGCAGGTGCGCGGCAATCGTGTCCGCGAGCTTGCCGGGATCGTCGACGCGGACGGCGGCAATCATCGCGTCGTAGTGCAGGTTGTTCGAGAGCTTGACGTACTGTTCGAACAGCGAGACCACGCGGCTCATCGTGCTCTCCGCGTCGCCGCCAGCCTCCTTGGGCCTGGGAATCACCTTGACCACGACCCGGTAGAAGCCCTTGTCTTCCTTCCACTCGACCGCGCGGGCCCGCTCGATGCCCTCCACCAGCACCTTGATGTTGCCGTCCGGCAGCTTCAGGCTCTGGACGATGTTGGCCACACAGCCCATCGTGTAGATGTCCGCCGGCTGCGGGTCGTCTACCGCCGCGTCGTGCTGCGCCGCCAGGAAGATCCGCTTGTCCTTCAGCAGCGCGTGCTCGAGCGCACGGGTGGACGAGGGCCTCCCGATCACGAACGGCATCATCATGTGCGGAAAGACGACGACGTCGCGGAGCGGGACGATCGGAAGGGTTTCGTAGAGTTCCATGGTTTGGGTGAGTTCTGAAGCTTCCAGCTTTCAGCTGCCAGCTTCCCGCACTGCATTGCTGCCAGCTGGGAATGCCGATTCGACCCCCGACCCCCCGCGTTCGCCGGGCGGGAAGCGGGAAGCAGGGAGCTGGAAGCTAACCTGCCTTCTCAATCAGCGTAATCGGCTTTTCCTTGCTCTGCACCACCTCGCGAGTGATGACGCACTCGCGGATCTTCTTCTGACCCGGCAGCGTGTACATCAGGTCGAGCATGAGGTCTTCGATGATCATGCGCAGGCCCCGCGCGCCGATCTTGCGCTGCAGGGCGGCTTCCGCGATCGCCTCGAGCGAGTCGTCCGTGAAGCGCAGCTTGACGTTCTGGTACTCGAACAGCTTCTGGTACTGACGCGTGATGGCGTTCCGGGGCTGCGTGAGGATCTGCACGAGTGCCGCGCGGTCGAGCTCGTGCAGCGTGCCGACAACCGGCAGGCGGCCGACGAACTCCGGTATCAGGCCGTACTTGATCAGGTCTTCAGGTTCGACCATCTCCAGCGTGGTGCCGATGTCCCGGTTGGACACCGACTTCACGTCCGCCTTGAACCCGAGCGTCTTCTTGCCGATCCGGCGGTCGATCTGCTTGTCGAGGCCCACGAACGCGCCGCCGCAGATGAACAGGATGTTGGTGGTGTCGACCTGGAAGAACTCCTGGTGCGGGTGCTTGCGGCCGCCCTGGGGCGGGACGTTCGCCACCGTTCCCTCGAGGATCTTGAGCAGCGCCTGCTGGACGCCTTCGCCCGACACGTCGCGCGTGATCGACGGGTTCTCGTCCTTCCGGCAGATCTTGTCGACCTCGTCGACGTAGATGATCCCCTGCTGGCACTTCTCGATGTCGCCACCCGCCGCCTGCAGCAGCTTGAGGATGATGTTCTCGACGTCCTCTCCCACGTAGCCCGCTTCGGTGAGCGTCGTGGCGTCGACGATGGTGAAGGGGACCGAGAGCAGCTTGGCGAGCGTCTGGGCCAGCAGCGTCTTGCCCGTCCCGGTCGGGCCGATCAGCAGGATGTTCGACTTGGAGAGCTCGATCTCGTTGCGGCTGCGTGACTGCTTCTGGATCTCGATGCGCTTGTAGTGGTTGTAGACCGCCACCGCAAGCTTCTTCTTGGTCTGTTCCTGGCCGATCACGTACTCGTCGAGGAACTTCTTGATCTCCTGGGGCACCGGCAGGGACGACCGCGTGCCGCCCCGCGCCTCGAACCGGTTGTCGTCGGCGATGATGTCGTTGCAGACCTCGACGCACTCATCACAGATGAACACCGTCGGACCCGCGATGAGCTTGCGGACGTCGTTCTGGTCCTTGTTGCAGAAGGAGCAGCGCAGGACCTCGCCGTCGCCGGTTTTCTTGACCATTGGGATGAACTCTGAAGCTTGCGGCTTCCCGCTACCGGCTTCCCGCTAAAGAGCCGGCAGACACCCGCTTCCGCATGCCCCCCGCCGTAACCGTGCCGGAAGCAGGGAGCTGAAAGCGGGCAGCTTCATGCTCTCTTCCTGATGACATCATCAATAATACCGTATTCCTTGCCCTGATCGGGGCCCATGATGTAGTCGCGCTCCGTATCGTCCTGAATGCGCTTCAAAGGCTGCCCGGTGTGCTGGGCCAGGATCTGGTTGAGACGCTCGCGGGTACGGAGCAGCTCCCGGGCATGGATGTCGATGTCGGTCGTCTGGCCGCCCAGGCCCTGCACCCATGGCTGGTGGATCAGGATCCGGGAGTTCGGCAGCGAGAACCGCTTGCCCTTCGCCCCTGCGGCGAGGAGCACCGCCGCCACCGACGCCGCCTGACCGATGCAGTAGGTCTGCACATCCGGCCTGATGAACTGCATCGTGTCGTAGATTGCCA
This sequence comes from uncultured Acidobacteriota bacterium, assembly GCA_963787175.1. GTDB lineage: Bacteria > Acidobacteriota > Vicinamibacteria > Vicinamibacterales > 2-12-FULL-66-21 > CAVSUB01. Next base: position 926,566 of record CAWBCA010000017.1, on the reverse strand, counting down.
TCCCGGCGGTGACCACGCCGCCCGGGCTGTTGATGTAGAGCAGGATGTCTCGATCCGGGTCCTCCGCCTCGAGGAACAGCATCTGGGCAATCACGAGATTGGCAATCCCGTCGTCAATAGGCGTGCCCAGGAAGACGATGCTGTCCTTGAGCAGGCGCGAGAAGATGTCGTAGGCGCGTTCCCCCCGGTTGGTCTGTTCGACCACCATCGGGATGAGCTGCATGCGTTCTGACATACAAAGTCCGGTTCCGGCTGTGGTGTATGAGCGAGCGTGGATTGAAGGGAGCCGTCGGTCGGCTCCTTTGTAGTATATCGGCTGGAGGAGGCGGAGGGTTACGTTATCCCTCCTGGATGACGGTGGCCTTCCCCATGAGCAGGTCGACCGACTTCTCGCGGCGCAGCCCCGAGTACAGGCGCGAGAGGCCGCCTTCCTTTTCGAGGCGGGCCCGGACGGCTGCCGGCGTCCGTCCGGTGCGCTCGGCGTAGCGGGCGACCTCCGCCTCGACTTCCTCCTCGGCCACGTCGACTTGCTCACGCCGCGCGACCTCGTCGAGCACCAGGGCGCTCTTCACCGCCTCGACCGCCCCCTCGCGCTGGCGCTCGCGGAACTCCTGCCAGTTGATGTGGGCCTTCGTCGGGTCGATCTGCTGTTCGATCAGTCGGCGGACGAAGTCTTCGACCCGGCGGTCCATCTCGCGCTCCAGCAACGCGGACGGAACCTCGAACTCCACGCGGGCCGCGAGCTGACGGAAGAGATCTGCCCGGGTGTCGCGCTCCACCTCGTGCCGCATCTCGTGCTCGAGATCCTCGCGGACCCGCGCGCGCAGCGCCTCCAGCGACTCGAACGCCCCCAGATCCTTGGCGAACTCGTCGTCCAGCTGGGGCAGGATGCGGCTCCGGATGGCTTTCACTTCGACCTGATAGGTGACCGTCGTGCCGGCCAGCTCCGCGACCTCGAAGTGGTCGGGGTAGGTGACCTCGAATGACTTCGACTCGCCTGGCAGCAGGGCGAGCAGCTGGTCGTCGAAGCCGGGCGGATTGCCCGGCGCGCCAATCTCCACGGTGACGTTGTCGCTGTGATCCGTCACGGGCTCGGCCGGGGATGCGTCGGCCTCCGACGCCGGTGCGGGTGCGGCGGTACGCTTCATGTCCAGGAGCACCGAGTCTCCAGTCTCGACCCCCCGTCCCTCCACCGGCTCGTAGCGCGCCGTGCGGTCGCGGAGACGCTCAAGCGCCTCCTCGACAGCGGCATCGGCCACGTGCACAGCCTTCCGGCGCAGCGTGACGCTCGCGTAGTCTCCCGTGTCGATCGGCGGAACGGTGTCGAATGTCGCCGTGAACTTCAGCGGCTGCCCCTCTTCCACGACAACGTCGCGGATATCCGGCGTGTCGACCGGCTCCACCCGGCGCTCGCGCAGCGCGTCGTCCACGGCCCGGGGGATGAGGCCGTGCGCCACGTCGTGGAGAATCTGGTCGCGGAACCGCCGGCGCACGACCTTGGCGGGGACCTTACCCGGGCGGAAGCCGGGGATGCGCGCGGCGCGGCCGTATTCCCGGGCGACCTTGTCGAATTCCGCGTCGACCACGTCGCTGGGGATTTCGATGACCAGGTCCTTCTTGGTGTCGCTGACGTCGATGAGATCGGTTTTCATGCGGAATGTTTCGAGATGGGAGCTGCCGTCGCGAGCGGCGCGGATGCGAAAGGGGGGAGTCGAACCCCCAAAGCCTTTCGGCTACCGGATCCTAAGTCCGGCGCGTCTGCCAGTTCCGCCACTTTCGCGAGGGCCCTCCGACGGAATAGGGTAACACGGTGCCACCACAGCTCTTCCGTCCCGGAAATGCTCGATTCACTGCCTGTGCGTGGTGAGACGCTTCACGGCACCCGGTGGGTGCGCCGGCGGATCGTCTCGACATTCAGGCCCCCACACCCTGGACTGTGAACGCACTGGCGGTCCGCAAGATGACCCCGACAGCTGGACAGCTTATACTGCTGCGCTGGATCGGTTTCTGCATAGCAGGACTCGCCTTGCACTGGATGATTCCGGGCCCCGCCCGGACGGCCGAGGCGGCCGGGTGCAGGCTGGCCGAGCGGCGGGGACCTGACCTGCGCAGGCCGCGTCGAACGTTCGACAAGGAGTGCCCATGCCTGTCAGCGACCGGGTTCTTGCGCTCGATCGCACGTCGCTCGCCGAGTGGTACGTGCGCAATCGTGAGCGCTCGCGCCGCCTGTTCGACCTCATCGATGCCGACGTGTATTACACGCGTCCCATCGCGCTCCGGAACCCGATCGTCTTTTACGAAGGCCACCTGCCCGCGTTCAGCATCATCTCGCTGCTGAACCGGGGGCTCGGCAGGCCGGGCGTGGACGAGCGGCTCGAACGGTTGTTCGCGCGCGGAATCGATCCCGACAGTGTCGAAGCAGCCGTCCCGCGCAGCGGGGCTGCCACCGAGTGGCCGGATCGAGAGGAGGTCCTGGCGTTCGGGCGGGCAGCCGATCAGGCGGTGCTGACGGCGCTGCGTGAGGCGCCGTTCGTCGAGGATCGCCCGGCCATGCAGCACGGCGAAGCCATCTTCACGGCTCTCGAACACGAGGCGATGCACCAGGAAACGCTGCTGTACATGTGGCATCGACTCCCCCACGAGCACAAGCACCGGCCGGAGGATCTGGCCTACGAGATTGGCGGCGCTGCAGTGCCCCGGGACGTCGTGCACATTCCGGCCGGTGAGGCGTCGCTCGGCGGGGATCGGGCCCGCGGCGCGTTCGGATGGGACAACGAGTTCGGTTCCGTGCGCGTCGGCGTGCCCGGGTTCGACATCGACGTGCACAACGTGTCCAACGGGAACTATCTCGAGTTCGTAGAGGCCGGCGGCTACCGCCGGCGCGAGTTGTGGTCCGACGCGGACTGGGCATGGCTGCAGGCTGAACGTGTCGAGTTCCCGACCTTCTGGTTGAAGGACGGCGACCGCTGGCTGTGGCACGGGATGTTCGAGGATCTCTCCCTGCCGCTGGCGTGGCCGGTGTACGTGAGCCAGGCTGAAGCGAGCGCGTTCGCGCGCTGGAAGGGGCGGCGCCTGCCGACCGAGGCCGAGTACCACCGGGCGGCATTCGGAACCGCCGGGGAGGGGGACCGGCCGAACCCGTGGGGCAGCGAGCCGGCGGATGCCTCCCGGGGGAACTTCGATTTTTCCAGCTGGGAGCCCGTGCCGGCCGGCGCGCGCCCGGCGGGCGCCAGCGCCTGGGGAGTCCAGGATTCTGGTGGGCAACGGCTGGGAGTGGACGTCCACGGTGTTCGCGCCGTTCCCAGGGTTCCGCCCGATGGCCTCGTACCCGGAATACTCGGCCGAGTTCTTCGACGGCCAGCACTACGTCATGAAGGGAGCCTCGCCGGGCACGGCCCGGGAGCTCGTGCGTGCAAGCTTCCGCAACTGGTTCAGGCCCAATTACCCGTTCGTGTACGCGACATTCCGCACCGCGGCGTCGAGATCGTAATGGCAGTGACCAACGCCACGCTGGTTGCCGAGTTCGCGGCCGACGTCCGCCGGGACCTGGCGCTCCATCCCAAGCAGTTGCAGTCGAAGTATCTGTACGATCCGCTCGGCTCCAGCCTCTTCGACGCGATCTGCCGGCTGCCCTGGTACCGGATCACGCGAGCCGAGAGCCGGCTGCTGTCGCGGCAGGCGGAGGCGATTGTCGCTACCATCGGCGACGACGACGGCACGATCGTCGAGCTCGGGTGCGGGAGCGGTGAGAAGCTGGTGCTGCTGGCGGAAGCGCTGCACGCGAGGGGAGGCTCGGCGCGTGTGCACCTGATTGACGTCTCGTCTCAGGCGCTCGAACAGACGGAGCAGCGCCTGGGGCGCCTGCGCCACTTCCCCGTGGTCGGCCATCAGTCCACCTACGAGGTCGGCCTCCACGGCGCCGTCGCACAGCGCAGGGCGGGCAGCCCGATGCTCGTGCTCTTCCTCGGGTCGAACCTCGGCAACTTCGATACGCCGGCGGCCGCCGCGTTCCTGCTCAGGATCAGGCGCGCGCTCTCGCCGGGCGACCTGCTGCTGCTCGGGACCGATCTCGTGAAGAGCGAAGAAGACCTGCTGCTTGCCTATGATGATCCGCTCGGCGTGACGGCCGCGTTCAACCGCAACCTGCTGGTTCGCATCAACAACGAGCTGGGTGGCACCTTCGACCTGTCCGCCTTCGCGCATCGCGCCGTGTGGGACGCCGATGCGCAACGGATTGAGATGCACCTGGTGAGCCTCAAGGATCAGCTCGTCCGGATCTCCGGCGCCGATGCCAGCATCCGATTCAGTTCCGGCGAGTGGATCTGGACCGAGAGCTCCTACAGGTACACGCCCGACCAGGTTGTCGGGATGGGCGCGGCCGCCGGCCTGGCGGCCCGCGACCAGTGGATCGACGACGAGGCGCGCTTCGCGCTCACGATGTTCACTGCGGTGTGAAGCAGCTTCCCGCTACCCGCTACCCGCTACCCGCTCCGCTCGAAGAAAAGGCGGGAAGCGGGAAGCGGGAAGCTTATTCATACCTCGCCAGTGCCTTCTCTATCTCCTCTCTGATCTGGATCACGAGCTCGCCGGGGCCCACCACCCGGGCGAGCGGTCCGAAGCCGAGTATCCAGCTGCGCAGCGACCAGTCGTTCGAGACGTGCAGGATCAGCGTGACGCCGCCGTCCGCCTGGTCTTCGGCCTGCTGCGAGGAGTGCCACAGGCGTTCCCGGACGTAGCGCGCGATCTGGGGAGCGAAGGAAACCTCGACCCGTTGAGGGGGGGTCCCCTGATTGACGCCGAGCGAATGGGCGAACAGCTGTTCAGGCGCGTCGGAGGGCTCGAACCGCTCTTCGGTGACCGACAGTCCGAGAATGCGGTCGACGGCGAATGTCCGCAACTCCTCGTATTCCGGCACGAAGGCCACCACGTACAGCCCGCCCTGTGCGAACACCAGCCTGTACGGCTCGACGAGATAGACCTTCTCGCGATTGCTCGACAGCGAGTGATAGCGCATGGACACCCGCCGGTGGTGAAGGGTCGCGTCTACCAGTTGCGACGCCCGCGCGCTGCGCGCTGCTGCATCCCTGACGGTGAGGCCCTCGGCGCCGCCCTCGCCGGCGGCGAGCGCGCCCGGCTCCGGCTTGGCCTGCAGCACGAGCGGCAGCCGGTCCAGGAACTGGCGCATGCCGGGCGTGAGCGCGCCGGAGAGCTTCTCGAACGCGCTGCGGACATCCCGCTGGAACGGCGTGGCGGACAGCGCTTCCACCAGCGTCCGGCTGAAATACAGCGCGCTGAGCTCCGCGACCGTGAAGCCGGTCTCGTCGAGGCGGCGGAACGGACGCTGCTCGAGCATCCAGTACCGCCTGCCGTCGTGCAGGTCGTCGTAGAGCGGAAACCCCGACGCCTGCAGCGCCTCCAGGTCACGGCGGATCGTCCTCGTGGAGACGCCGGTCCGCTCCGCGAGGTCGTCGATCGTCAGCCGCCGTGCCGACTCGAGATCCCGCAGAATCGACCACTGACGGATGACTTCGGCGTTACGGGGCATCGGAGTTCAGAAGACAGAAGACAGAAGGCAGAAGATAGTAGACAGAAGATAGTAGACAGGGACAGAAGCCAGGAGCTAGGAGTTCTAGCGACACTCGTGCCGCCGCGTCGGCAGCAGGCTCACCTGGGGACCGCCACCGTCGCGGCATCCTGTGCCGAATTTCCGGCACGGTCCAGGCACGTCACAACAACCCGGTAGATACGCCCCGTACCTCGCGCCGAACGCTCGGCGCGCAGCAGCAGGTGCTCCGCGTCGGCGATGATCCAGTCGACATCGGTGTGGCCGTGACCCGGACGGTTCGCGGGCTCGTTGCTCGTCACCGACAGGCTGCAGGCGGCCGCACCGCCGGCGTCCGCCACCCCGTAACTCGCGGTCACCTCCACGAAGCGGTGATCGGGCGGCTTCAGGAGGGCCGGCGTGACCCGGAACCCGATGACCTGCGGTGGAATCGTGTCGCGCACCCGCACTACGCGTGCGATCGTCGTGGTCAGATACCCGGTGGTCGCGCTGTACGTCAGCGTGTAGTCGCCAGGGCTGTGCAGGTCGACGATGCCCGTTGTGGTCACCAGCAGCGGTCCCTGATCGTCATGCGCAATCGCGCCCGGATCCTCGAAGCTGGTGTAGGCCTCCACCTCCAGGACGGACGGGCCGGCGAGCGTCACGACCGGCGCGGCGGGAAACCTGAAATACGCGATCGCCGCGTCGTGATCGGAAACGCGCTCGGGGCGCGACGGATCGCTCCGGAGCGATTCGGGGAAATCGGCGTTGCTGCGGGCGTACCCCGTGCGAGTCACGAGCTCCAGCGCCAGGCGGTTCACGAGGATGTGGTCCAGCGCCTGAGCGTTGCCCTCGAACACGAACGAGTACTGCTCCGCGGGTCCCAGCGAGTCGCCGAGGTTCGTCAGATCCGGTTCCACCAGGTCCGGGCTGGCGAGGGCGACCTGCTCCGCGGCAGCCGGCGCCCCCCTGATCGTGCCGGCGACGTCGACCAGGCCGTCGTTGAAGGGGAACGCATTGTAGTCGCCGACCGAGATCACGCGCTCGGTTCCCTGGCGTGCCTGGATCAGCGACGCCAGGAACTCCGCCTGCGCGCGGCGCTTCGCGCGAATCCGCCCGCCGTCCGGCCCGTCGATTCCACTCAGCGACCGCAGGTGGTTGACGATGACGGTGATCGGCAGCGGCGTCGGCGCACGGACCGCCGCCGTCAGCACGAGCGGCGGCCGATCGTTCAGAAGCGGCAGTGGCTCGCCCGGCGCGACGCCCGGGGGCGTGTACGTCGTGTCCTTGCCTGGCTGCTCGATGCCGATCACGTCGACGCGCGACGTCTTGACGAGGAAGCCTGAATCGATGCCGCCGATGTCGTTCCCCTCTTCGAGATACGCGACGTAGACCGGGTCGCTTTCCCCGTCGGCCACGGCATCCGCGTTGATCCGCGCAGCCAGCCTCTGCAGGATCGACAGGTTCTCGACCTCGACGACCCCGAGAACGTCGGGCGAGAGCAGCACCCGCCGCACCAGCAGCGACGCCTTCTGCATGCGCAACTCGACCGCCTCCCCTGTCAGCACGGCGTCGTCATGGCCCGGATCGTCGTGCTCGTCGAAAAAGCGTTCGAGGTTCGCCGAAGCCACGGTGAACTCGCCGGCCTCGGCTGGGGCGACCGGCGTCGCCTGCTGCGCACCGACGATCGTGCCGGCGCCTGGATCGGGCACGATGGTGTAGCTCCCGAAGGCGAAGTCCAGCACGCCGGTCAGTCCGAGGATTCGCTGGCCCGCGGCCACGTCGAAAATTGCGCTGCCAGGCTGTGCGCCGCTGTCGATGTGCAGCCGCTCGGGGTTTCCGTCGAACCGCGGAACACAGCACGGAAGCGCAGGCGGCGGGGGGAAGGCCGGGTCGAGCCCCGGCTCCCGCACCGGTCGTCCCAGGCCGAGCACCACCGCGTAGAACTCCCCGCTGGACTGCGCCGTGGCCGTTGACTCGAAGACCGTGCCGTCAGTCGGCGCAATCACGCGAAGATCCGCCTGCACGCGCATCCCCTCCAACCGCTCCAGCTGATCCGGGTTGCCCCTGGGCGGAGTGTCGGCCGCATCGAGGACGACCGGCCCCGGGAGGGGCAGGCCCGCACCGACATCGGCGAAGGCGGGTGGCCCTGTAAGCTCCGTTACCGGCGGGTTTGGCGGCGCGGGCCCGAACTCCGACACCAGCCCCGTCACGCGGACCAGCCGACCGACGGAGGGCTTCGCCGCCGCCGCGCCGGTGAAGACGAACAGGCCCTCCGAGGTGGCCGGATCGAGGTCGTCGGCTCCGTCGGGCGTCTGCAGGTGGAACCCGTTGCTCCGAAGGGCGGTGACGACGCCCGTGGTCGTCACCAACTGTCCGGCGAGCGGCGACGTCGGACCGCTGCCCTGGATGACGGCGATCGCGGTGGCGGTGTTCGCCTCGATGGCAAGGCGGATCCCCGTGGTGCCGGACCGGCCCCGTGCGTCGACGATCGAGGCGTCGAGGACCCTGAAGCCAGGCGCTCCGCTCACCACGACCCGGTAGGAGTAGATGCCGTCGCCCGCCTGGAGATCTCCGTGCGTCGCGTCGTCGAAGAACGGTTGGGAGCCGCCGCCGATGGGCGAGAGGTCCACTGTGACGTCGGTGACAAGGCTCGGCGGAAATGCGCCGGCCGCCGCCCGGATCGTGAGGAGCGTCGTCCCACCGCCGGGCACGGACGCGGGTGTGGCCGCGCCGCTGCCGGTCGGGGACACCCCGACGGTGCTCTTGGGCGAGGGAACGCCGCTGGCGAAGTCGGCGGCATTGTCGTTCGTGTCGGCGAGGCCGCCCTCGAGACGAACGGCAGCCAGCGTGCTCGACAGCCCGGGCGCGGCCGCCGTGCCTTCGAAGCAGTTGGCGCTGCCGTACCCGACCAGGTCCAGCACCGCGGTATCCGGGCACGCGCCTGTCAGGAGCGCAGGCCCTGCGACCAGCGCCACCTTCCCGCTCCCAGCAGCCAGAGCCAGCGTCCCGACCGCGTCGGGGGCCGGCAGAGGCGTGATGCCGCCGGCGCCCGCTGCTTCCTGGACGAGATAGTACCCACCGGCGGGGATGATGCCGGTCAGCACGGTGGACGCCCACGACGTACCCCCCGCCGGCGAGTACCTGCACCGACCAGCCCGCAACGCTGACGTCGAAGGGCTCGCGATTGCGCAGCTCGATGAAGTCGTTCCGATATTCGGCTCCGGTGTTGCCGCCCCCTCCGTACACCTGGCTGATGACGACGTCGCCCGCCGGGGCGAGGATGGTGAGGGCGATGCTGGCTCCCGCGGTGCGGCCCTCGGCATCGGCGATGGAGACGGGCAGCAGGAACGCGCCGGAACCGGTGGTCGGCGTCAGGACAAACGAGAAGACGTTGTCGCCCGCGATCCCGTCCCCACCCGAGCCGGAGTCCTCCAGTACCTGGCTGCCGCTCCCGCCGATAGCCGTCAGGTCGGCCGTGACCGTGATGCCGGTGCTCGACGGGCTGCCGGCAGGCGAGACCGTTACGGTGAGCAGCGCCGGGTCGCCAGGGTTGACTGCTTGCGGGATTGCCGCGCCCACACCCGACAGCGCCGCTGTCGCTGTCGCACCGTTGCGCGGCGCGGGCGGTCCGACAGCGAAATCCTCCAGGTTGCTGTCGCTGTCCGTGGCGCCACCCTGTAAACGAAGCGCCGCGGTGGAACTGGAGAGCGGGGGAGTGGGGCTGGTCTCCGCGCAGCTCGCCGCTCCGTATCCCACGAGATCCGCGAGCGAACCGCCGGCCGGGCATGCGCCGGCCAGCGCAAGGGCGTCCCTGACGAGGGCGACCTTTCCCGCCGTTGCGCTCATCGCGATCGTGCCCACCGTCTCGGGGAGTGGAAGCGGTGCGGTCCCGCCGCTGCCTGGCGCCTGCTGCACCAGGTAGTAGTGCCCGGGCTGAATCGTGCCCGACAGGGTGGTGGTCTGCCATGAGTCGCCCGCAGCCGATGCGTACTGCACGGTCCACCCGGTTACATCCACCGGCAGGCTGCCGCGGTTGTAGAGCTCGACGAAATCGTGCGTGAACGTCGAGCCGCTGTTCCCCCCGCCGCCGTAGACCTGGCTGACCACGACGTCGGGGCTCACCGCGTGCGGCGCGCTGGAGGCGGCGAGCACAGCCATGAGGAGCATCGACATCCGGAGGGTGGGTTTCATCGGTTCTGTGCAGCGTGACCTACCTTGTCACACCCCTCTCGTAGACTCGATCGCAGGATGAAGGACGGGCCAGCCACCCCGTTCGTTCCGAGGAATCAGGAGGAACCCGTGAGCGGACGTGTAGAAGGATCGCTGGCGCGAAAGCTTGATTTCGGCGACATGCGGGGGTCGGGGAGCGAGCAGCCGGTTCTCCGGCTGGCACGTTCGCACGGCGAGCTGCGAGGGCCGCAGAAGTACAGGGTCCTCGATCATCGCCGGCGCCAGGCACAGATCAAGGCTCGCCGGGCCCTGGAGCAGGCAGAGGAGACATCGTCATGAGGACCATCGAGCACATCTGCGCGACGCACGCGATCTGCTTTCAGTGCTTCAAGGCTGGCGCCGACCGGACCCGGGCGCGCCGGGAAGCGTGGGCCCAGCGGTCGCTGCCCTTCGAGGCGGTTCAGCCGGAGCTGACGACCCGTGAGATCGCGCACCGGGAGCAGATGCTGGCCCACCTCGCCCAGGCTGCGCGCCGGGCCTGAATCAGGGCGGCCTACCCGGCGCCGGACGACCCACCGCCTGCGGCGCCGCCGCCGGAGGCACCGCCGCCGCCCGCCGCGGCGCTCGTCGTCACGAACGAGGCGAATGCGCCGTCCTGGGACGCGGTCGACAGCGCCCGGAACCAGGGTGGGACGCTGCCAGGGTGACGCTTCAGGTACTTGGCCCAGGCGGCCCCAAGTCCGGTTGCAATCGCGAAGGGGAGGAGTGTTCCCACTCCGGCCACGCTTGTGTGCTCACGGCTCTGGCTCAGCGACTTGAGGTATGTGCGGAAGCCCCGCCATCGCGCCGCCCGGCGGGCGCCCTCGTTCGACAGCGATGTCGTCGCTGCTGAGAAAACGAGCCCTGCCATGCCGAGCAGCGCGAACGTCGCCGGGAGGAGCATCGGCCACCCGCCGAATCGGCTGACGAACAGCCCCGCGGCTGGCAGCCCGAGCGCGGCGAGGATGAAGAAAGCTACCGAAACCCGCACGTAGCGGTCGCGGATCCTCTTCCGATCCGGGTCGATCAGCCCCTCCTTCATCAGGTCGTCCTGCACGGCGGCCCTGAACTGCCGGAAACGTCGGCTCAGCTGCCGGCGCGCGCTGCTGAGCGGGACCGTATCTCCGCCCTTCCCGTCCTGGAATCCGATTGCGAGCAGGGCATTTTCGTGTCCCGCAAGCGCTGTTCGGGTGTCCCGCCGGCGCAGATCGAAGCTCTGCTGGCCGAACCGGCCGCGCGGCCGCTCTTCGACCGAGAGAATCCCGCGATCGGCGAGCGAGACGAGGGCCGCGAATGCGTGCTCGAGCCCTGCGCGTCCGTTCGACAGCAGCGGTCCGACGAGCCCCGGCGCGAGCGAATCCGGTGTCGCCGGGGATCCGGCCATCGTGGACTGGTCGCGGGGTGGGGGGTCGTAGTGCTGGCGCAGGCCCAGCAGCATGATCACCCCGGCGAGCGCAATGAGGGCCGCGGCGGTCACCCAGCGTGGCGCGAACGACTGAGCCTGCAGGCGGGCGCGCTGCCAGGCCGGGGGCGTGGTGAGGATGCTGCCGCGCGGAAACGCGAACGTTGCCTCTATCCAGCCATTCGCGCGGATCTGCTGCGCCGTCGCGCGGGCGGCGCGCCCGGGCGCCGCCTCTGCGTTGTTCCCCGTGCCGGCGGCGACGGGCCCGTCGATCCGATGCCACTCCATCGTGGGCGCGGGGTTGCTTTCCCCGGCGATCGTCGAGGGCCACTCGAACTCGACCGTGGAGGATGCGATCCGGTACTGGTGCTGGGTCGGTAGCGCGCGCCACGCCAACACATCCGCATCGTCGGTCTGGGTGACCACTCCGCGCGCGAGGTAGGTGAGGGTGAACACGTGCGTCGAGTCTGCGAGCGGGTGAAAGCGCCACCGTACTCGGACCTTCGATCCGCCGGTGACCTCGATCTCGTTGACAGCGTTGCCGATCGGGAAGGGCCGTCCGTCCAGGCTGGCGCTGACGATCTCGATGCCGTCGGTGCGCCGGGCTGGAATCTCGCGGAAGACGTGGTCGAACGTGCCGCTCTCGAAGCGGAACACGACAGTCTCGGTGACTTCGAGCGTTCCACCGGCCATCAGGCGCACCCGCGAGTCGAAGCGCTCGGCGGAGTAGGTCTTGGCCGCGGCCGCAGCCGGCGTAATCGTTACGGCGGCCAGCACGAGGCCGACGGGACCGACGGCCCTGTAGAGAAACCTGCGCATGGCGCGATCATACCCTCCGGGGCCCGACCCGGTCCGACCCCGAACTGCGGCTACTGCTGCCTCAACGAGTCCAGAGCGGCGAGCGCCTCGTCCATGTCATCGCTCGTGTGCGCGGCGTTCACCTGGAAGCGGATCGTGTCGTCCCCCCGGGGGACGACCGGGTAGGTGAGACCGACCGCGAGAATGCCTCGGTCGAAGAGGCCGCTGACCATCGCACGCGTCCGGCCGGTGTCGCGCACCAGCAGGGGAACGACCGGGTGTGGACCGGCGATCGACTCGAACCCGAGGGTTCGGAGACCCTCGCGAAACTGGGTGGTGCGTGCCGCGAGGCTGGCGAGCCGCTCGCGTCCCTCGCTGCTGGCTGCGATGTCGACCGCCCGGACCGCCGCGGCGCAGTCGGCCGCGCCGAGCGGATTCGTATACGTGTAGGTGTCCGCCTTCTGCCGTACCGCTTCGACCAGGGTCGAAGGGCCGGCGACGAACCCGCCATTCACGCCGAACGCCTTCCCGAACGTGCCGATGAAGATGTCGACGCGAGCGCCGCAGTGCTCTTCGGTGCCGCGCCCCGTAGCGCCGTAGGCGCCCACACCGTGCGAATCGTCCATGATCGTCACGATCCCGTCGCGGAAACGCGGCTCGTGACGCGCGACGGCCTCGGCGATCGCCGGCAGCGGCGCGTGGTCGCCGCGCATCGAGAAGATGCCGTCGAAAATCACCAGCACCCGTCCTGCGCTGTCGGGAACAGCCGACAGCTGCCGATCCAGATCGTCGGCGTCGTTGTGCCTGAAGATCGCGCGCTGTGCGGACGGCACGTTGGCCATCCGCATCGCCCGGATGATGCAGTTGTGATTGAGCGCGTCGCCCACCCAGAAGGTGTCCGGCCCCGACAGCGTGGTCGCCACTCCGAGCACCGTCGTGTACGCCGAGTTGAAGACGCGGGCGGCCGGCCGGCCCACGAAAGCCGCGATCCGCGCTTCGAGCTCCAGGTGCGGCGCGTGAGTGCCGTCGATGAAGCGTACGGCGCCCGGACCGGCACCGAACCTGTGCGAAGCGTCGTCCGCCGCGGCGAGGACCGCGGGATGAAACGACAGCGAGAGGTAGCTGTTGCTGTTCATCCGGAGGTAGTCGCGATCGCTGCCGTCGAGACGGTAGCGCGGCCCGCGCGCCCCCGACGGCGCCACGTACCCGACGATGATGCGTTCGGGCGCCTTGGAGCGGCCTTCCTGTTGGAGCGCGCCGAGTTCGGAGCCGAGCGAGGCGGTCAGCTTCTCGAGTGACATGGCGACAGACTACCAGCATGGGCGGCCGTTACCGGCACGTGGCGGTGCGGGTGGCAGGTTGCGACGGCCGCTGGCTTTTCATTCAGGACGGCCTCCTTCAGCGGCCGGTCCGGGTTGGACCGATCTATCCACCGCCGGACAGCACTCCGGCAGGCGCCCCGGAGGGCTGCAGCTCCTTGGTATACGACTTCAGGAACTCGATGATTTCGTAACGGATCTCGTCGGTCAGCTCCGAGTAGAAGGCCCATTCGTGGCCGGTGTTCCAGTTGCCGGTGATGCGCGTGTCGAACGTGAAGGGCTGTGCGCCGGGCGGCAGGGGGAACCGGGACGGATCGGTCTCGTAGCCGACACGGACAGGGTCGTACTCCCGGGTGCCGAGCGCGAACGAAACGGGGCGCTCGGTCGCCGGCTTCAGCAGGTCGTAGAGCGTCGGAACGGAGCCGTTGTGCAGGTACGGTGCGGTCGCCCAGATCCCGACCAGCGTCTTCGCTGGGTACACCTTGCGGCCCTTCGTGTCGGGCCATTTCTCCGAATCGAGGAGCGGCGCGCGGAACGTGGGATCCCAGCGCGGTCCCGCACGAACGTAGCGCGCTTCCCAGTCGTCTATCGTGCGCTGGTCGGTCCCGCTCTCCTGGTAAGCGGCCGTTTTCACCCGCTTGATCAGGTCCATTGCCGCGTACGGAAAGGGCTTCACGTCGCCGTTCGTCTCGCGCACGAGCAGCTCGTAGTTGATCGCCGTCATGGGATCGGTGCCGATCTCCGCCAGGGAGAAGAGCTTGTACTCGCGCATCTCACCGTCGGTGGTCCATGTCTCGTGGCAGCCGGCGCAGTATTTCGTGAAGTGCTGCTGTCCCCGCCCCGACTTGCCCGGATCGATGCCGGGAAGGAACGCGGGCCATGACGGCGGCTGCAGCCGGTAGGCGAGGCTCTCGAGCTGGTGCAGGTTGTCCAGACGGACGGTGCTCTTGAAGGTGACCGGATCGAACAACGCGCCGACGCCCAGCGCCTGGCCGATGTTCCGTTCGATGACCGAATTCGTGTTCGCGCCCCATTGCAGCCAGCCGGTGACCTTGATGCCCCAGATGTGAGGGAGGCTCACCGGCGCGTTGGCCGGCAGGCTGTTTCCAGGGCCGGATCCAAACAGCTCGTCGCGACCGATGCCGAAGGCGTCGAGACGGCCGTACCCTTCCTTCGTGCTGATTGCCAGCGACTGCTTCAGTGTCGGAAGCGCGCGCAGCAGATTGACCCGGGCCTGCAGCAGGCCCCGCTCCTGGGTCAGCATGATCATCGCGCGCCTCCAGAGCGGCGCGTCCGACGCCGGATCCGGATCGGCGGCACGCCGCGCGGCCCGGATCTCGCGCACCTTCCGCCAGAACCTGGAGAGCCGCGCCGGGCTCGACATCGTGGCCTGTGTCTCGGTCCCGAGACCCTCGAGGAAGCTGTTGATGAGCGCCATGTTCGGGCCGCCGTCCAGGCGCATGGCGCGGCCCCGATACTGGAGCTGGCCGACGTGACAGGCGGTGCAGTTCAGCCCGATCATCTGGACGCCGGAAATCTTCGACGGCGCGAGCGACATGCCGACCGGCAGTCCGAACGGATTCCCTGGACCCTTCGGGTCGGGGATCAGCCCGTATCGCTCGATGTTCTCGAGGAACGGGCGCAGCTCGGGACGGCCGTCGCGCGTGCCCACCTGCGTCTCGAGGGCGAGCACCCAGTCGAGAGGAAACAGCTCGCCGCCTTCCGACAGGTGATAGAAAGCCGCGCGATCCGCGTCGGGCAGGCCGTTGTGCCCTTCGGCCACGATGGCCGCCGGGAGCGGGGCTGCGTCCACGGGCTGAGGCGCTCGTGCCGCGCTCACCCGGAACGCCGCCACCAGCGCGAGCCCGGCAAGGAGGAGAAGGACCGCGATTCGAAACAGCCACTTCATGACTGATCCCTCCAGGGCGCCGGCGCGACATCGCGGTTGTCCCACGTCGCACCGGCCTTCGCCCGGTTGAGCGAGGAGGCTGACTGCGGGAACGGCGTGGATTGCTCGGCGCTCATCGGGCTATGCGGGAGGGTCCGTGGACGGCCGCTTGCGCATCTGCACCGCGCGTCCGCCGTCGCTGAAGCTCACGTCGTCCATGAGGCGGTTGATGAGGAACACCCCGCGCCCGCCCGGTTTCAGGACGTTTGCAGGGTCGAGGGGGTCTGGGACGGCGGCCGTGTCGAAGCCGGCGCCGGGGTCGCGAACGACGACCGTGACTGCGCCCGCCTGATCGACGGCAACGCAGCACTGAATCTGCCGGGTCCGATCGCCTTTGCAGCCGTGCCGGATGCCGTTGGCGAGCGCCTCCTGCACGGCGAGCTCCACGGCCATGATCTCCTCGTCCTTCCAGTTCTTGCGCTCCAGGATCTGCTTCACCCCGTCGGTGATTGTCGGGATGGCGCGGGGATCGGCCGGGATGACGAGGTTCAGCTCGCAGACCGAGCAGTACGGAATCAGGCTGCCCAGCTTGTTGAGACCGTCGATCGAGGCCTGCAGGCCGGTGATCAGCTGCTGCTGCCTGGCTTCCGCTTCGTCCCGGCGGGCCAGCGCGTGGTGCAGATCGATCAGGTTGACCCGCAGCTCGAGCTGGGCCTGGACCTGACGGCGCAGGGCGTCGAGCGCCTCGATCTGCGCGGGCGTCAGGGTGCGCGGGACCCGGTCGACGACGCACAGCGTTCCGAGCGCGAGGCCGTTCGGGGCGACGAGCGGCGCGCCGGCGTAGAAGCGGATGTTCGGCTCGCCGGTGACGAGCGGGTTGTCGCGGAAGGTCTCGTGATTCGCGGCGTCCGCCACGATGTAGAGGCCCATCTGGGCAATAGCGTGCGAGCAGAAGGAGATGCTGCGCGAGGTTTCCGACTGCGACACGCCGATTCGTGACTTGAACCACTGGCGGTCCGCATCGACCAGCGTGATGAGCGCCATCGGCGTTTCGCAGATGTAGGAGGCCAGCAAGGTGAGGTCGTCGAAGGCCTGCTCCGGCTGCGTGTCCAGGATCCGGTAGCTGTGAAGCGTGGCAAGCCGCTCGGTTTCGCTCATGTGTTGGTCGGGGCGGTGATGATACCAATTCTAGCCCCCGGGACAGCGAGCTGTCGGAGGAGCTGCCCGGAAACCGCTGAAGTGGGGGAACGCAGCAAACCCGGCGCTCGGCGCTCGAGACGCTCGATGTGAGTCGCTGGCCGGTGGCCGTCCGGCGCGGGAAGCGTGATACGACTACAGGGATGTGCATGCGCCCTGTCAGTGCGGCGGCCGCGCTCGGTCTGGCAGTCGGCATGTTCGTGCTCCTGCCGCCCGCCCGCGCGCGCGCTCAGGATCCCACGGCGAGTCCGGACATTCTGCTCACCCGTCAGCTGATGGAGGCGCGGCAGCTGCAGGTGGGAGACACCGTCCGGCTGTCGACGGAGCCCTCCGGCGCAGACGCGCGGACCTACCGGATTGCCGGAACCTACGAGCCGGCGCCCGACCCGATGCGCTTCGCGCAGCCCCGGTTCGAAGCGCGACTGCATCTCCCCGACCTGGTCGACCATGACGCGCGGCCCCGTACGACCCGGGCTCGCTCGAGACGCGTCACGTCGATCAACGTCGCGCTGAAGCAGCCGCGCCGAGGCGGCGGCGTTCGCGCGGGACGTCGCGGCCCGGGTGCCGGGCGCGGTCGCGCGGCCGACGACGGCGCCCGACGACCGCACCGAGCACGTTCGTCGTGCTCGAGCGCTTCCATCTCGCCATCGCCATCGTGACCGTCCTCGGCAGCGCCGTGTTCCTGCTGGCGCTGATGGTGATGCTCGTGGAGGAGCGGCGCGGCACGCGTCGGCATCCTGCGACTGATCGGCTTCACCCGGCGCCGCATCCTGCTCCAGGTATTCTCCGAGGGGGCGCTCATCGCCGTGGCGCGGCGCCGCCTTCGGCGTGCTGTTCGCGCTGGCATCGCAAGGCGTCTTCAACCGCTTCTTCCAGTGGCGCTACGACACCTCGCTGGTGTTCGTGCGGATCACGCCGCACGTCGTGGCTCCAGTCGGTCGCGATGGCCGTGCCGCTCGGCATCCTGGCCAGCATCATCGCGTCCTGGACGCTGCTGCGGCGTGAGCTGCTGACGCTGATCCGCCGCTGAACCTGGCCAATCCGACACCTCTTGATCCTCCCGACCCTCTGAATGCTCCGCCTCGTCCTGGCTGACGCATCGTCCGGCAGCCGGCGCGCGCCGCGCTGGCGATCCTGGGCGTTGCCGCGGTCGGCGCGCTGCTGTTCGACATGCTGCTGCTGTCCAACGGGCTGGTGCTCTCGTTCCGCGACCTCCTGGACCGCGCCGGTTTCGACGTGCGCGTCCTGGCGAGCGACGCGCCGCCGTTCACCGGGCCGCGCATCGCGGGCGCGACCGCCGCCAGCCGCACCATCGCGCGTCTGCCGGAAGATGGAGGCGGTGCTCCAGCTCCGCATGCGGGACGGCGAACTGGCGAGCGGCACCGGCTCCCGGCGGCGCCCCGAGACGACGCCGCGATCGACCGCCGGCGGCGATCGGCCGCGAGCGTTTCGACTTCATCGGCGTCGATCCCGGTCGCGCGACCCATGTGGACGGTCGATCGAGGGGCGCGACCTGCCGAGTGCCGCCGGCGGGCGCCCGCCCTCATCATCAATCCGAACGTGGCGCAGGGCCACCGCAGCTCGCGCCCGGGCGGCCCGGCTCGCGCTGCGGTGTGCGCGGTGAGAGCGCCGCTCTTCCATCCGTCACCTTCGTCGTGCGCGGCGATCGCAGACTTCCCGTTCGACGATCCGGAGCCTGGATGACGACGGCTGGAACGCTTGGCGACGTGGAGCCGCCTGTGCGGAGATGGACGGCGGAAGAGCCGAGATGCTGCTGGTGCGATCGCGCGCCGGCGCCGGCGCGAGCGCCGCGGCGGCCGCCATCCAGGTCGCGCCCGGCCGGAGCTCTACGTCGATTACCAACGAGGATCTGGTCGAGCGATTCAGCCGTGTCGAGTTCTCCTACTTCCGCCAGATCTCGGTCGTCCTGGCGACGGTGACGCTGTTCTTCGGGTTCCTGCTGATCGGCGTGCTGCTGACGGTGTCCGTGAACCAGCGGCTCGGCGAGATTGCTGCGCTGCGCGCGCTCGGCCTCTCGCGGTCGCGGGTGATCGGCGGCGTGCTGCTCGAGTCGGTCATGCTGGTGCTCACGCGGCGGCGCGCTCGCGGTGCCGCTCGGGCGGCCTGCTGTCGCTGTGGCTGGACGGCATCCTGCGCGCCATGCCCGGCGTGCCCGCCGAGCTGCACTTCTTCGTGTTCGAGCCGCGGGCGCTCGTCCTCCACGCCGGCCTGCTGGCGCTGCGCGCGCTGGCGGCGGCCGCGTATCCGATGCGCATCGTCGCGACGCTGCCGATTGCCGCCACGCTGCGCCGCGAGGTGGTGTCGTGACCCCGCCGATCGTCGAGGCGCGCAACGTGTCGCGGGTGTTCCCGATGGCGGCCGGCCCGGTTGCCGCGCTGCGCGACGTGTCGCTCGGCATCGCGCCGGCGAGTATCTCGGCGTGGTCGGGCCGTCCGGCTGCGGCAAGTCGACGCTGCTGCACGTGCTCGGGCTGCGTGGACGTGCCGACCAGCGGGGAGGTGCGGTTCCAGGGTCGCGAGGTGGGCTCGTTGCCGGACGCGGAACGCAGCCGGCTGCGGCTGCGCGAGATCGGCTTCGTGTTCCAGCGGTTCTTCCTCCTGCCGATGCTGACGGCGTTCGAGAACGTCGAGCTGCCGCAGGCCGAGGCGGGCGTCAGCCGCGCCGAGCGGCGCGCGCGCACCAGGAGCTGCTCGAGTATGTCGGCCTCGCCGACGGGCCGGCCATCGGCCCGTCGGAGCTGTCGGGCGGCGAGATGCAGCGCGTCGCCATCGCCCGGGCGCTGGCCAACCGGCCGCGGCTGCTGCTCGCGGACGAGCCGACCGGCGAGCTGGATCAGGCGACCGGCGAGCAGATTGTGCGCGCTGCTCGACCAGCTGCACGCGCACGGCACGGCGGTTGTGGTCGTCACGCACGATCCCGCGGTCGCGGCGCGCGCCCATCGCCTGGTCAGGATGCGCGACGGGCGAGATCGTCGAGGACGCGACGCGATGATCGTCACGCCTCGCGCTGCGGTCGCTGCTGTCGCACCCGGTGCGCAGCGCCGTGCTGGCGGGCGGGTTCGGCCTCGGCGTGGGGGTCATGGCCGCGCTGCTCGGGCATCGGCGGCGTGATTCTCGAGCAGGCGCGTGCGCCGCAGCTTGCGGGCGGCGGCGACGTGGTGGTCGGCGGCGCGACCGGCAAGCTGACCAGCGCCCGGTTCGTGCTGTCCGGGGTGCTGGGCGCGGGACCGCTGGCTCCGAAGGTCGCGGTCGCGGCACCGTCGCCCCGCGCCAGCCTCTACCTGATCGACGGCAGCGGCAGCACGCCGGTCCAGGGCTCGCGGGCGGCATCCCGAGCCTCGAGAGCGCGCGCTCGGCGACTCAGGAGACCCGCGGCGTCGCCGCGTGGACCGACACCGACCCGCGACCGCGCGTGGGCCGCGCCGACGCCGGAGCGGTGCTCCGCGCGATGGATCGCTTTCACCCGATCCCCGACGTGCCGGCGCGCGCCGCCTCCTGGGCGGAGTGGCTGTACTTCAACGGCCACGCCGGCGACGCCCGCTTCTACCTGACGTTCCTGGCCGGTCCGCGCGCCGCCTCGGGCCGGCGCGCGATCGGCGTCCGGCTGCAGCTCGAATCGCGGCGGCAGGATGATCTCGTACGCGACGTCGTCGGAGGTCGACGAGGGCGATCTGCTCGCCGCCGCACCGGATCTGACCGTGGGGCGCCAACAGCGTCCGGCTCGAGGGCCAGGTCTACCGGATCGCTCTCGACCTGCCCGCGCAGGCGGGCACCGGCCGTGCCAGCGGGACCTGTCGGTCCACGCCACGCCCGGACGGTCGCTGCCGCCGATCGTCATCAAGCGGCGCGCGCGGCTGGCTGTCGGGTTACACCGTGCCGGTGATGTCCGGTGCGCTCGAAGGTTCGATTCGCGTCGGCGCCGACCGGATCGATCTCGTCTGGCGGCACCGGCTATCACGATCACAACTGGGGGTTCTGGGAAGGCGTGCGCTGGCAGTGGGGCCAGGTCCAGGGAGACGGCCTGTCGTTCGTCTACGGGCGGGTCTACCCGCCCGCCGACGCCGCCGACGCCAACCGCATCCCCGGTTTTCTCGCCGCGCTCGGCCCGGACGGTCCCGTCGGCTATGCCACCGACGTGACCATCGAGGAGACCAACGATCCGGCTCACTCGGCGACCCCGGCGGATCATGGTGCGCGGCCGCAGCGAGACGTTGTCGATGACGATGGACCCTGGCGATCGAGCAGCAGACGAGCACGAGGATGCGGGAGGGACTGTTCGGCGGCGGCCTGGACTTCCTGCAGCTGCGCGCCAGCTACCAGGTGGCCGGCCAGGCTGGCGACCAGGCCGTCGACTTCACCGCGCCCGGCAGCGCGGAGACGTTCAGAGGGGGACGGTAGCGCCGGTGACGTCGAGCCCTGATCCCGGACGGCCGATCGGATTCTGGATGGCGGTCGCGCTGGTCATGGGCAACATGATCGGGTCGGGGATCTTTCTTCTTCCATCCTCGCTCGCATCGTTCGGCGGTCTCAGCCTGGTGGGTTGGATCGTCTCGGGCGCCGGCGCTGTCGCGCTGGCCCTCGTGTTCGCCCGCCTTGCGCGGATCGATCCATCCGCCGGGGGGCCGTACGCCTACACGCGAAAGGCGTTCGGAGATTTTGCCGGGTTCTTCGTCGCGTGGGGCTACTGGGTATCGATGTGGTCCAGCCTTGGAGCCCTGGCCGTTGCGTTCGTCGGCTATCTGGACCCGTTCTTTCCGGCGCTGGTCCGCTCCCCAGTGGGCGCGGCCGGTACAGCAGTGGGCGCCGTGTGGTTGCTGATCGGCGTCAACGTGATGGGGGTACGTTCCGCGGGGTGGGTGCAGAGCGTGACCACCGCCCTCAAGATCGTGCCGCTGCTGGTCATCGGGGTGGCTGGCCTGACCGCCTTCGAGCCGTCTCACTTCGCCATCGCCCGGACAGACGCGAGAGCGGTCGCCGGCGGAGTCTCCGCGACGGCAGCGCTGACGTTATGGGCGTTTCTCGGGCTCGAAGCGGCGACGGTTCCAAGCGGCAGCATTGCCGATCCCCGGCGGACGATCCCGAGGGCGACGCTGGTCGGGACGCTGGTGACTGCCGTGATTTACATCCTGAGCACGGTTGGGGTGATGAGCCTGCTGCCGCCCGATGCGCTCGCGCGCTCGACGGCGCCGTACTCCGATGCGGCGCGCCTCCTCGCGGGGGACACCGCGGCGCGGCTGGTGGCGCTCGGCGCAGCCGTGTCGTGCTTCGGGGCGCTGAACGGGTGGGTGCTCCTGGCCGGTCAGCTGCCGCTGGCGGTCGCGCGCGACGGCCTGTTCCCCGCGGTGTTCGGCCGCCTGTCGCCTCGCGGCGCTCCCGTTGGCGGGATGCTGATCGCCGGGACGCTCACGACCGGGCTCGTGGCCATGAACTACACGCGCGATCTGGTCGGTCTCTTCACCTTCATCATCCTGCTGTCGACGCTGAGCACGCTCGTGCCGTACGTGTTCTCATCGCTCGCGGTCTTCCTGATCCCGGACGAATCAGCGGGCCGCACCGCACGCCTGCGGGCAGGGTCGGCGGCGACGGCTGGCGTGGCGTTCGTCTACGCGCTGTGGGCGATCGGCGGCGCAGGAGCCGAGACGGTGTACTGGGGATTCCTGCTGCTGCTCGCAGGCCTGCCGGTCTATGTGGCTGTCGTCAGGGTCCGGCGCCACTCCCCGGACCCCGGAGTGCCGAGTCAGACTCGGTGACAGGCAGGTTTCACCCCATGAACCCTACCTAGGGCTTCGTCAACAGCCCTCGCCCCCGCAGCCAGTTCGTGAGCAGGGTCGGCCAGAGGCTCAGCGCCGGATCGTCGAGCGCGAGGCCGACGCCGTGCGGCCCGTTCTCGAAGACGTGCATTTCCGCGGGGACCTTTGCTTTTCTGAGCGCGAGATAGAAGCGCACGCTGTTCTCGGGGGGCACGCCGGTGTCGGCGTTCGTGTGGAAGAGGAATGTCGGCGGCGTCTGCGCGGTCACCCGGAGGTCGTTCGACAGATCTTCCAGGAGCTTCGGATCGGGGTTGTCGCCGAGCAGGTTGCGCACGGAGCCCGCGTGGGCGATGGCCGGATCGGTCGAGATCACCGGATAGCCGAGAATCAGGAAATCGGGACGGCTGCTGGCGCGGTCGATCGCATCGGAGGCGGCGCTCTCTCCGCTGTCGAAGTGCGTGGCGGCGGTCGAGGCGAGGTGGCCCCCGGCCGAGAAGCCCATCATCCCGATCCGGTCGGGCAGGACACCGAACTCCTGCGCGCGTCCCCGGACCATCCGCAGTGCCCGCTGGGCGTCGCCGAGCTCGATCGGGTGTCGATATCGCGGACCCAGGCGGTACTTGAGGATGAACGCGCTCACGCCCATCGCGTTGAAGAATGAGGCAACCTGCCGGCCTTCGTGGTCCATCGCGAGCGCGCCGTACCCGCCGCCCGGCGCGACGACCACGCCGGTACCCGATGCGCGCCGGCTGGCGCGGTAGACCGTCAGGGTGGGCTTGTCGCCGTCGGCAGAGCCCAGCGCTCCCGGCGCGCCCGCCTCCCAGAGCGGCAATTCCACGGGCACGGTGTTCAGCGCCCCCTGTACGCCCCGGCCGGCGGCTGGCGGAGCCTGCGTTGTCGGCGGCAACGGCCGTGGCACGGGTGATTGCGCCACCCCGGTTGAGCCGGTCATCGTCACCACCACCGCCACCGCCCGTCCAACGACCTGCTGCGTCAGCGTCATGTCTCGAACCTCGCGGCCGGAACAGTAGCATGGGGCGGGCGGGAAATCGGCGATCCGGCGATACGGCATATCGGGATCGGGGATCCGGGATCCGGCGATCCGCCGAGCGCCGAACCCAAGCCCCTGTGGCGCGGGGCCTTTCAGGCCCCGCGAATGCAGGTGAAGGCGCGGGCTGAAGCCCGCGCCCCACATTCTTCCGAGCTGAGCCCCGAGCCCCGAGCCCCGAGCCCCGAGCCCCGAGCCCCGAGCCCCGCCCCGAGCCCCGAACGCCGACCCCGAGCGCCGAACGCCGACCCCGATCCGATCCCGATCCCCGATCCCGACTTCCCGTCCCCCTGCTCCCGCCGCCGTCTGTATTAGCATTGCAGCCGCATGCTCGACCTGCCGCAGGCGTGGCCACGACCCTCGAAGCCGCGACCGATCGTCATCATCGGGGCCGGCGGGATCGTTCGGAGCGCGCATCTGCCGGCGTATCGGCCGGATGGGATATCACGTCGCCGGCATCTTCGACATCGATCCCGACGCGGCGCGGGAGACCGCGCGGATGTTCCGGATTCCGCAGGTCTACGGCTCGCTCGCGCAGGCCGCGACGGCGAGCGATGTTGTATTCGACCTCGCCGTCCCGGGCGAGCAGACCCTGGACGTCGTCGAGCGGCTGCCTGCCGGTTCGCCCGTCCTGATGCAGAAGCCGATGGGCCGCGATCTCGAGGGCGCCCGCCGGATCGTCCGGTGCTGTCAGGAGCGGCGCATGACAGCCGCCGTGAACCTGCAGCTGCGATTCAGCCCGGCGATGCTCGCGCTGCAGGCGCTCCTCGAGAGCGGCGCGCTCGGCACGCTGACCGACGTCGACCTGCGCCTCGTGATCGAGCAGCCATGGCAGCTGTGGCCGTTCATCATCGGTGCGCCGCGGCTGGAGCTCGTGTATCACTCCATCCACTATCTCGACGCCATCCGCCTGCTCGCGGGCGAACCGCGCGGCGCCTACTGCAAGGCGGTGGGGCACCCGGACACGCCGCAGCTCCGTGATACCCGCAGCTCGATCATCCTCGATTTCGGCGACCAGCTCCGCTGCTCGCTCGTGATGAATCACACCCATCGCGCCGGGCCCAGGCACCGGAACTCCGAGCTGATGGTCGAGGGTACACGCGGCGCGGCCCGGCTGGTGCTCGGCGTCAACCTGGACTATCCCACCGGCTCTCCTGACGAAATGGAGGTCGCCTGCGGGCACGACTGGGAGCGTGTGCCGCTGCGCGGGTCCTGGTTCACCGAAGCCTTCGAAGGGCCGATGTCCAACCTCCAGCGCTTCATTGCCGGCGAGGACAGCCACCTCGTGAGCCCCGTCGAAGACACGGTGAAGACGATGGCCCTGGTCGAGGCGTGCTACCAGTCGAGCGACGCCGGCGGTACGCCGATTCCCGACGCACGGTCCTGACATCCGGCGATCACACCCTGCATGAGGACGAACCCGCACCAGCATTCGGGTCTACACTCGGCTCGCCGGTGCGTGAAGGGCTGGCCATTCCGTCGAACCACAGAGCACGTGCCGGCGCCCCGAGCTCCCAGGAGACACAGCATGAACCGCACTCTGACGCACTGGACCGGACTGATCCTCGTCGCTGCCGCGGCCGCCGGGGCGAGCCCCGGCTGCTCGCGGCCGGGCCGGGAACTTCCTCCTCATCGTCTGCAATCACCATCGCGGTGATCCCCAAGGGGACGACGCACGAGTTCTGGCAGAGCATCCACGCCGGCGCGAACAAGGCCGGCAGAGCTGGGGGTCGAGGTGATCTGGCGCGGCCCGCTGCGCGAAGACGATCGCGACGCGCAGGTGTCCGAGGTCGAGGGCTTCATCAGCCGCGGCGTCTCCGGCATCGTCCTGGCGCCGCTCGACGAGAGCGCGCTCGTCGGCCCGGTGGCCGACGCGATGAGCCGGAAGATCCCGGTGGTGATCTTCGACTCCGGGCTGAAGGGCGACAACTACGTGAGCTTCGTCGCCACCGACAACATCAAGGGCGGCCGGATGGCCGGCGAGCGGATCGCGCAGTCGCTCGGCGGCAAGGGGAAGGTCGTGCTGCTGCGCTACGCCGAGGGGCACGACAGCACCGGCAAGCGCGAGCAGGGCTTCCTCGAGGCGATGCCGGCGCATCCTGGCATCGAGGTCGTCAGCTCGAACCAGTACGCCGGCGCCGACGTCGAGGGCGCCTACAAGAAGGCGGAAGTCGCTGCTCACCAGCCTACAAGAACCCGGACGGCTCGCTGGGCATCGACGGCATCTTCTGCGCGAACGAGTCGTCCACCTTCGCGCGTGATGCGCGTGCTGCAGGAGAACGGCTGGGCGGGCAAGGTCAAGTTCGTCGGCTTCGACGCCTCACCGAACCTGGTGAAGGGGCTGCGCGACGGCGCGCTCGACGGGCTGATCGTCCAGGATCCCGTGCAGATGGGCTACCTCGGCGTCAAGACGATGGTCGCGCACCTGAAGGGGGAGCCGGTCGAGCGGTCGGATCGACACCGGCGTGCACCTCGCGACGCAGGACAACATGGATCAGCCGGAGATGAAGGCGCTGCTCGAGCCCGACCTGTCGCAGTGGCTGAAGTGAGCGGCCACGCCTCGCGCGCTCCTCGAGATGCGCGGGATCCGCAAGCGGTTCGGCGCGACGGTTGCGCTCGACGGCGTCGATCTCTCGGTCGCGCCCGGCGAGATCTGCGGCCTGGTCGGCGAGAACGGCGCCGGCAAGAGCACGCTGATGGCCATCCTGGCCGGCGCGCTGCAGCCGGACGCAGGGCGCGATGGCCATCGACGGCCAGCCCTACGCGCCGCGCAGCCCGATCGAGGCGCGCCGCGCCGGGCGTCGCGATGATCCACCAGGAGCTGTCGCTCGCGCCGCACCTGTCCGTGATGGAGAACATCCTGCTCGGCGTCGAGCCGACGCCGTTCGGCTTCCTCGAGCGCAGCCGGATGGCGGAGATCGCGACGCGCGCGCTGGCCGAGCTCGGGCACGGCAGACCTGCGGCCCGACACGCCTCGTCGGCACGCTGACCGATCCCGGTCCAGCAGATCGTCGAGATCGCCCGGGCGATCGCCGTCGGCTGCCGCGTGCTGGTGCTCGACGAGCCGACCAGCAGCCTCGGCCGCGACGACGCGCGCCGGCTGTTCGCCATGCTCGCGACGGCTGCGCGACCAGGGCCACGCCATCGTCTACATCTCGCACTTCCTCGAGGAAGTGACCGAGATCGCCGATCGCTTCGTCGTGCTGCGCGACGGCCGGAACGCGGGCGAGGGCCCGACCGCCAGCGCGCCACGCACGACAGCATCGTCGCGATGATGATCGGCGGGTCGGCGCCGGGCGATGTTTCCGCGCGGGCCGCGCGCAGCCGGCGGAGCCGATCCTCACCGTCGAGCCGCTGCAGCCTGGCGACGCCACGTTCACGCTGC
This sequence comes from uncultured Acidobacteriota bacterium, assembly GCA_963787175.1. GTDB lineage: Bacteria > Acidobacteriota > Vicinamibacteria > Vicinamibacterales > 2-12-FULL-66-21 > CAVSUB01. The sequence continues at coordinate 900,005 of CAWBCA010000017.1, read as the reverse complement.
ACCGCGGCGAGGTGTTCGGCATCGCGGGCTTGATCGGCGCGGGCCGCACGCGGCTGCTGCGCACGCTGTTCGGCCTCGAGCCGGTCACGCAGCGGCCGCATCACGCTCGGCGTGCACAGCGGCCGCGGCACGCCGCACGAGCGCTGGCAGCAGGGCATGGGCATGCTCAGCGAGGATCGCAAGAGCGAGGGGCTCGCGCCGGCGCTCAGCATCGCCGACAACCTGACGATCACCAACCTGGCGCCGTTCGGCCCGGCCGGTACTGTCTGCGCCGGCGCGCCAGCGCCACGCCGCGGCGCGCTGGATCGAGCACGCTGGCGATCCGCTGCGCCGGGCCCGGCGCAGGCCGGTCGCGGAGCTGTCGGGCGGCAACCAGCAGAAGGTCGCGATCGCGCGCCTGCTCTATCACGACGTGGACGTGCTCGTGCTCGACGAGCCGACCCGCGGCATCGACGTCTCCAGCAAGGCGCAGATCTACGCGCTGATCGACGCGCTGGTCGGCTGTCTGCGCGTCAGCCGCCGCCGAAAGCCGTGCTGCTCGTCAGCAGCTATCTGCCCGAGCTGCTCGGCGTCTGCGATCGCGTCGCGGTGATGTTCCGCGGCCGGCTGCAGCCGGCCCGCCCGGTGGCGGAGCTCACCGAGTCACGACCTGATGGTGGCGACGATGACCGGCGGAGCGGGCCGGGCATGACCGCCCGCGCCCTGCTCGACCGGACCGGCGCGCTGATCGGCCTGCTGCTCGTCGCGCTGGTCTTCACCGCGCTGGCCGGCACCCAGTTCTTCGCGCCCGGCAACCTCGAGCTGATGGCGCGGCAGACGGCGATTGTCTGCATGGCGGCGCTCGGCATGACCGCCGTGATCGTCGCCGGCGGCATCGACCTGTCGGTCGGCTCGGTCATCGCGCTGACCACCGTCGTGATCGCGCGTGCTGCTGCGCGACGGCGCGTCCGCCGCTCGTCGCCGCGGCTGGCCGGCGTCGGCGGCCGCCGCCGTCTGCGGGCTGGTCAACGGCCTGCTCATCACCCGCCTCCGCGTCGTCCCCTTCATCGTCACGCTGGGGACGATGCTGATCGTGCGCGGCGCGGCGAAGGGCGTCGGCGGACGAGCGCCGCGTCGAGGCGCCGATCACGTGGCTGAACGACCTGCTGCGCTCGCCAGCGGGCATCGTGGTCGCTGCCGTCGGGCATCTGGCTGGTCGTGGTTGTCGGGCTCGCCGTGTCGCGTGCTGCTGCAATACACGCGCTTCGGCCGCCACGTGTTCGCGGTCGGATCGAACGAGCGGATGGCCCGGCTGTGCGGCGTGGCGATCGATCGCACCAAGGTCATCGTCTACACGCTGAACGCCGCGCTCGCCGGCCTGGCCGGCCTGCTGCAGTTCTCGAGGCTGGCGGTCGGCGATCCGACCGTGGCGGTCGGCCTCGAGCTCGACGTCATCGCCGCGGTGATCATCGGCGGCGGCAGCCTGCTCGGCGGCCGCGGCACCATCCTCGGCACCGTCATCGGCGCCGGCATCATGACCGTGATCCAGGTCGGCTGCTCGCAGCTCGGGCTCGCCAACTGGGTGCAGCAGATCGTCACCGGCGGCATCATCGTCGTCGCCGTCGCGATCGATCGGGTGCGGGTCGGGGAGGGGTAGCTGACTGCCTGCCGCCCGCTTCCCGCTGCCCGCTGTATCCATTCGACTTTCAGCTCGTTGGCCCGCGGCGAGTAGCTGGCAGCTGGTAGCGGGCAGCTGAAAGCGGGATTCGGGCAGCGGGCAGCGGGCAGCAGGTAGCGGGCAGCTGGAAGCTGAAGCGGGCAGCTGAAGAAATGCACATCACCTGGTTCGACGTCCTCGACCTCCGCTTTCCCGACCTCGCTGGTCAGCGCCGGCACCGACGCGGTGCACAAGGATCCCGACTACTCGGCCGCCTACGTGATCCTGAAGACCGACGGCCACCACCACGGCCACGGCTTCACGTTCACGATCGGCCGCGGCAACGAAGTGGTCGTCGCGGCGATCCGCGCGCTCGAGCCGCTGGTGGTCGGGAAGACGCTGGACGAGATCACGGCCGACCCGGCGGAGTTCTGGCGGATGCTGGCGAGCGACTCGCAGCTGCGCTGGCTGGGGCCGGAGAAGGGGGTCATCCACCTCGCGCTGGCGGCGATCGTCAACGCCGTGTGGGATCTGCAGGCCAAGTCGGCGGGCAAGCCGCGTGTGGAAGCTGCTGGCCGACATGACGCCGCGCGGAGATCGTCGCGTGCATCGACTTCCGCTACATCACCGACGCGCTGACGCCCGAGGAAGCGCTCGCGATGCTCGAGCGGCAGCACGCCACGCGCGGCGAGCGCGAAGCCATCCTGCGGCGCGACGGCTACCCGGCGCTACACGACGTCGGCCGGCTGGATTGGCTACCCGGACGACGAGGTGCGGCGGCTGTGCCGCGAAGCGCTCGCCGAGGGCTGGCGGCACTTCAAGGTCAAGGTCGGCGGCGCGCCGGACGACGACGCGCGGCGGGTCGGCCTGGTGCGCGAGACGATCGGCCCGGACCGCAAGCTGATGATCGACGCCAACCAGCGCTGGGACGTCGGCGAGGCGATCGCGCGGGTGCGGGCGCTCGCGCAGCTTCGACCTGTGGTGGATCGAGGAGCCGACCAGCCCGGACGACGTGCTCGGCCACGCGGCGATCGCCGCGGGCGTCGCGCCGATCGGCGTGGCGACCGGCGAGCATGCCGCCAACCGCGTGATGTTCAAGCAGCTGCTCCAGGCCTCGGCGATCAGCTTCTGCCAGATCGACAGCTGCCGGCTCGGCGGGGTCAACGAGAACCTCGCGGTGATCCTGATGGCGGCGAAGTTCGGCGTGCCGCTCTGCCCGCATGCCGGCGGCGTCGGGCTGTGCGAGCTGGTGCAGCACCTGTCGATGTTCGATTACTCTGCGTGTCGGGCCGGATGGACGATCGCGTCACCGAGTTCGTCGATCACCTGCACGAGCATTTCGTCGATCCGGTCGTCGATCCGGAACGGCCGCTACATCGCGCCGGAGCGCCCCGGCTACAGCAGCGAGATGCACGCCGCATCCCTGGAGGAGCACGGCTTCCCTGATGGCGCCGCCTGGCGGGCCCAGGCGGCCCGCCTCCCGCGCTAACGCGTGGGCCCGCTGAACCCTATAACCGCTCTACCGCCTCCTGTCCCCGGTGAGCCGGAGCAGCATCAGGAACAGGTTGATGAAGTCGAGGTAGAGCGTCAGCGCGCCGACCACCGCATAGGCTGCCGTCGCCGCCGGACGGCAGCGCGAGCGCCATCGCCTTGAGCCGCTGCGCGTCGTAGGCCGTCAGGCCCGTGAACACGATCACGCCGATGAAGCCGAGCACGAACTGGAAGCCCTCGTTCTGCCAGAACATCCCGACGACCGACGCGAGCACCACCCCGATCAGGCCCATGAACAGGAACTGGCCCCAGCCGGCGAGGCTGCGCTTCGTGACCGTCCCGTAGAGCGCCATCGCGCCGAACATCCCGGCCGAGATCAGCGAAGGTCGAGGCGACCGACTCCGACGGTGTACGCGAGCAGCACGAGCGACATCGTGACGCCGGTCAGCGCCGAGTAGAGCGACGAACAGCGCCGAGGCGGTCGCCGGCGCCATCTTCTCGCACGCGCAGCGACAGCGTGAACACGAGGCCGAGCTGCGCGATCATCAGCCCGATCATCAGCAAACGGCGTGCGCACGAGTGTCTGCGACGAGCGTCGGTGACGAGGCGACGAAGAAGGCGACCGCCGCGGTGATCGCCAGGCCGGCACACATCCAGCCGTACACGGATCGCAGGAACGCTGGTGACCCGCTCCTCTGCGGAATACGGCCTGGTGAAGGCGTTGTCGGGCGTGATCTGATATTCGGGCACAGTAGCTCCTTTTGAGGTCGCAGCGTCGATCGTAGCACGCGGCACCACACAGCCGTCGGACCGGAGTGGCAGCGGCGCCTTCATGCCGCGCCGACTCAATGCGCGGCGCAGGGCACGGACCCGAACGCGTAGAGGCGCTCGCGGTCCGGACGTAGATGCCGGCCGCCGCCGATTGCGGGCGTGGCAACACCTCGTCGTCCAGCGCGTTGACGGCGAGCATCTCCCAGGCGCCCTTCGCCTCGACGACCGACACCGTGCCGTCCTGGCTGACCAGGAACACCCGGCCGTCGGCGCCGACCGGCGAGGCGAAGTACTTGTCGATCGCGCCCTTCAGGCGTCCCTGCTTCAGCACGGCGCCGGTCGCCGGGTCGAAGGAGATCAGGATGCCGCTGTCGTTCACCATGAACAGCACGTCCTTGTAGAGCAGCGTCGACGGCACCTGCGGGACCGGGCGCTGGTAGCGCCACTTCACCGCGCTGGCCGTCATGTCGCCTTCGCCGCCCAGGCGTGATCGGCGAGCAGGCCGTTCTCCGACGCGAGCATCGCGCGGAACACCTCCCATTCCGGCGCGTCCAGCTATGCCGTCGCGATCGAGATCGAAGGCCGGGAAGCCGTACTTCGGGCCCAGCATCTTGTCCATCGGCGTGTCGCCGATGATCTCCGCCGCCGCGATCACGCCCGTCGTTGTTGGCGTCGTACCTGCGCCAGGCCCTCGTCGAACGGCACGGTCGGCACCTGCGACCCGGCCTGGTTCTGCGGAAACCCCCAGCCGTTGACGTAGGCGACGTCGCCCTCGAATGCTCAGCACCGACTTCATCTCGCACGCCAGCCCGCGCACCCACCAGACGCGCCGGCCGTCGGCCACGGCGTAGGCTGAGAGCTGGAAGCTCTCGGGAACCAGAATCTGCGCCGGCCCGCCCGCCGGCCGATAGACCGTCGGCGTCGAGTAGCCGGAGATCACGCCGGGCCGCTCGATCCGGTAGCGCGTCCTTGCCCGTGCGCGCGTCCACGGCGAGCAGGTACGAGCCGATGTTCTGGTCGACCGGCAGCAGCACCGTGTCGTCCACCAGGATGGGCGAGGCGCCGAAGCCGTAGGCGATGTTGAAGGGGCCGAGCGGCAGGTGCCACAGCTCCTTGCCCCTCGGCCGTGAAGGCGGTCAGCCCGGCGTCCTGGAAGAACGTGTAGACCGTTCGCCGTCGGTCACCGCTGACGGGGACGCCGGGGAATTCGGGCCGTCCAGGTGGCCCCTTGCCCCTGCGGGGACCTCGCGCCGCCATCGCTCCCGGCCGGTCGCACGGTCGTAGGCAAGAACCAGGAGCTTGTCGCCCTCGACGGCGGTGAGGAAGATCTGCGTGTCGGTCAGCACCGGAGAGGAGTGCCCCTGCGGCACCGCCGTCTTCCACACGACGTTCCTGGCAGGGCCGAATTCGGCAGGAAGACCGGTCGCAGACGAGATCCCCGTGCCGTTCGGGCCCCTGAAGCGCGACCAGTCGTCCGGACCCGCGGACCGCACGACCACCGTGGTCGACAGGCCACACGCGGCGGCGATCGCGACGAGCGCCCGTTTGAGCTGCATGGGCCAGATGGTAGCAGACGAGGGACGCCGCCTTCGTTGCGCCCGCGGGCGCTGACGCCTACGTCTCCCGCTTCCAGGGTGCGGTGCCGACCTCGTTCGTTGCCATCGAACAGCCTGCCGTCAAGCGAGCACGTCGCCGAGCCACGCCGATACCTCCGCCTGGAAGTCGCGGCCGTCCTGCCGGTCCGCGGCCAGCGCGGATCCCGCCGTTCCCCAGGCATCCCGAATCGAGTCCTCGATCCCGGTGCCCTCGAACAGGGTGACGAACATGTCGACGAGGAAGAGTCGATCGGGGATGGACGATCGCACGCGCGCCGGCGCGCCGCCGGACATCTCGATGCCGAAATGGCCGCCGGCGGACTCGGCGAGCAATCCGAGAACCAGCCGATCGGTTTCGTCCCCGAGATTCCGGCCGCCCGACGCCAGGATCCGCGTCTCCTCCTCGCCCGTGTCGCAGAACAGCTTCAGTCCTGACGGAAGCACGATGGCCCAGAGGTCCCAGGCGCTGCCGTCGGCCCACTCCAGCTGCAGCACCGTGCGCGAACGCAGCGTGCGAGTGTCGAACTGCCGGTGCTCTTCTCCGAGCACCTGCGCGATCACCTCGTCCAGCGCCACCGGCTCGGGCGGGACACGCAAGGGGTACAACTCCTCGCGGGTCCGGAACTGTTTCACCTCACGCTCGAGCGCCTCCAGCACCCGCACCCGGAGCTGCCGGCCGGGCATCATCGCCGGGCGGGTTCACCGCGAGTCGCTGGCATCCTGGAACCCCGACCCGTGCTCCACGAGGTGCAGGTCCACCGCGGGATCCAGCACCGGGGCCGCGAGACGGAGCGACAGCCAGAGCGCGATCGCGAGCACGGCGATGGCCGTCAGCGCGAAGACGATGACCAGATACCAGACGAGCGAGCGGAAGGGCGCCGCGATCTCGTTGCGATCCACCGAGAGAGCCACCAGCCAGTTCAGGTTGGGGTAGCTGCGTACCAGCTGGCCCGGCGCCACGGCGACCACCCTGTCGGGCCCGTTGTCGGTGCGGGCCGTGAACGTCAACGGCCCCGGCTCCTCCTTCCGCTGCTGCCGGTTCTCGAGACGCTGGCTGAGAAGCTCCGCCGCGAAGAATCGATCCTTGGGATCGTAGGATCGGCGGCTGAACACAATCGATCCGTCCGGCCGTACCAGCATCGCCTCCCCCGTGTTGCCGAGATCGAGGCCGGCTATCCCGACGAGCATCTCGCGGCTGTCCGCCACGATCTTCATCACGCCGACGATCTCTTCGCCAGCGGGCGCCGGAACCGGCACGGCAATTTCGAAGGCGTACACGCCGGCGCTCTCGTCGCGACGGACGTCGGTGACGATCACCCGTCCGCGGCCTTTGTCGAACGACGCGGTCCACCAGTCCTCGTCGGCCTGAAAGTAATCGGACGTGACGTTCGAAGCGGCGACCAGGCGGCCCTGCCGGTCGGTCACGAGGATCTCGCGGTAAATCGGATCGTGCCCGACGATGTCGGCGAGGAACAGGGAAGCAGACGACTGGAGCAGCGCGTTCCGGCCCGCAGCGGAGCGGTCCGCCTGCCACTTCTTGTCGTGGTCCTGTGCAGCGGCGCGGTCGAAGGGCGTGGCGTTGCCCAGCGCAGCAGCGCGACGGACGTCCGGCACGCGTCCCAGGACCGAAGCGTCGAGGATTCGGCGGAAGACGTACGCATCCACGGTTGCCGCGGTGTACTCGGCGTTCTGAGCAAGCCGCGCGGCGGCGGTCTCGTGCAGGCGCGACTGGCCGATGCTCAGGACTACGGCCGCGCCGGTGAGCAACACGGGAATCGCGACAAGGAGAACAGCTGTCAGGACGCGTGTGTTGAGTGTCGGGAACCGGGAACGCATATCCCCCCCTTTGTGGTCACGCGGTGAGACGCTCGCAGTAGCGCTCAATCTCCGTCCGACGGGCATGTGATGTCAAGCGCCATCGGTCCTGTGTGTCAATCAGTCCTGTGTGCCGGTGGTCCGGCCGCAGGTCGAGCTGGCGCAAGGGTAGTGTGCGCCTGCTCCTGCTGACACGATCGACTTCCATCCCCGGCCGTGAAGGGGCACAGTGTAGAGGTGGACGAAGAGTTCCTGGTCGTGTGTCCGTACTGTGGCGAAGAGGTGCAGATTCGCGTCGAATCGGACGTGCAGGGCAGCTTTGTGCAGGACTGCGAGGTCTGCTGCAACCCATGGGCGGTGCGGGTGGCGCACGAGGACGGAGACCGCTGGTTGAGCGTGAGCCGCGCGGACGGGTCCGAGTGATGCCCCGCCGTCACTGCGGGTCTGGCAGCTCGACTGTTGAAGAGGGCTTCGATGTGCTCGTGCGCGGGCCCGCCTCAGCGCTGGCTGCGGCCGCGGGGCCCTGCCGGCCGGCCGCCGCCGGATTGGCCTGCCGTCCGACCGGCCGCGGGCGGATGCGCCGAACGCGGGGGCACCGCATGTCCGCGCTGCGCCGCGCCCCGCCGCGCCGCGTTGGCGTCCTGCCGGGCGCGGTCTTCGCGCTTGCGGGTGCGGATCTGCGCGATCCGCTCGGCGAGCGGAATCTCGAGCTTTCCCTTCGGCTGAGCGGTGTAGTCGAAATCGGGGACCATCACCCGCGGCAACCGACGGCCGAGCGCGCGCTCGATGTCCTGCAGCGCTCCTTCCTCGTCAGGCGCCACCAGGGTGAAGGCCTCGCCCGTCGCCTCGGCCCGGCCCGTGCGGCCGACCCGATGGATGTAGTCGTCCGGCGCGAGCGGCACATCGAAGTTCACGACATGGCCGAGGGCGTTCACGTCGATGCCGCGGGCCGCGATATCGGTGGCGACGAGCACCGGAAACGTGCCGTTGCGAAAACCTGCGAGCGCGGCGGTGCGCTGCGACTGCGACCGGTTGCCGTGGATGCGCTCGGCCTTGATGCCGCTCTTCACGAGCGATTCCGCGAGGCGGTTCGCACGGTGCTTGGTTCGCGTGAAGACGAGCGCCTGCGTCATGCTGCCCTTCGTGAGCAGGTGGGCGACCAGCGAGGCCTTGAGCCCCTGCACGACGGGATACACGGCCTGGGTGATGCCGCCGGCGGGCGCGACGTGGCGCTGCATCTGTATCGAAACCGGATCGCGCAGCATCTCCCTGGCGAGCGCCGCGATGGGCGGCGGCATGGTCGCGCTGAACAGGAGCGTCTGCCTGCGCGCCGGCAGGAAGCCGAGGATGCGACGGATCTCCGGCAGGAAACCCATGTCGAGCATCCGGTCGGCCTCGTCCAGCACCACGTACTCGATCTGATTGAGCTTGACGTAGCGGTTGCGCAGGTGGTCCAGCAGCCGTCCCGGCGTCGCAATGATTACGTCCACGCCGCTTCGAAAGGCATGCTCCTGCGGGCCCATGCCGACCCCGCCGAACACGGCCGCCCCGGACACCGGCGTGTGCACCGCGAGCGTGTTCAGATCCTCGAGGATCTGCGCTGCGAGCTCGCGTGTCGGCGCCAGCACCAGGGCGCGCGTCGTGCGCCGCGGCTTGTCGACGAGGTGATGAACGATGGGCAGCAGGAACGCCGCGGTCTTGCCGCTGCCGGTCTGCGCGGTGGCAATGACGTCGCGGCCCTGCATGGCGGGCGGGATGGCTTCAGCCTGGATCGGAGTGGGCCTGACGTAGCCGAGATCCTTGATCGCCGCGGCGAGCGAGGGATGAAGCTTGAGCTGAGTGAATGGCACGGATGATTATGTCGCGTTTACCCGGCGCCGGGGTCAGGCAGGGTCAGACGGGGATCAGGGCGGGGTCCGATTCCGGCGCGGCAGACGAGCCGGCCAGGAAGGCGCGAAGGCTCCGCAGCACCTCGTCTGGCGCTTCCTCCTGCGGCCAGTGTCCGGCGTTGCCGATCTCGACGAGCTGCGCGTCGGGCAGCGCCTCCCGCCACCGCTCGAGCAGCCGGGGAGCGAACGCGGCATCCTTCATCCCCCAGACAATCAGCGCGGGACGCCCCCGGAGGCCCTGCCGCTTCCGCCACAACGCGTCGTAATGGGCGCTGGACCCGAGCAACGCGTGGGCCAGCGGCCAGAGCACCGCACCACGCGACCAGCGATCGGGGAACCGGTCCAGGTACTGCCGATGGATCTCAGGCGTGAGCTTCTTCCGATCGCCGAAGGCGAAAGGCATGAGCACGCGAAGCGACAGGTTCAGGTAGCGGTAGAGCAGCCGTCCGAGCATCCCGCCGGCGAGCCGCGCGTTGCGCGCCATCTCGCGGTCGCCGGCAAAGGTCCACATCCAGGTGTTCACGATGACGAGCCGCGCAACGCGGTCGGGATGGCTCAGGCACAACGGCAGGGCGATAGGGCCGCCGTAGTCGTGCACGACCAGCGTGAACGGCGGAGGATCCAGGCGCGCCACGAACGAGCCAAAGGCCTCGGCGTGTGCTTCCGGTGTATAGGCGAAGCGCCGCGGCCGTTCGGAGAGCCCGAAGCCAAGATGATCCGGCGCGATGCACCGGTGGGTGCCGGAGAGCCCGGCGATCAGGTGGCGCCACTCGAACGACCACGAAGGCGTGCCGTGCACGAACACAATCGGCTCGCCGCGGCCCTCGTCCACGTAGTGCATGCGTCCTGCGGGCAGCGTTGCCCAGCGGCTCTCGAACGGGTACGCGACGCGATCGATCGACGCGTTCGCGGGTGGGCCGTCGGTCACGAGCCGATTCTAACGCACGTCAATGGTGGGACTCGCGGGGCCAAAGGCCCCCGCGCCACCCGCGGCGTCCTGCGAGCACATCAGTCGAGCGGGCGGGCAGCACGCAGGTACTCCTGGCGACGAATCAGTCATACTGGTTCATTCGATGCTCGCCCGGTACCTCACCAGCTCCGTTCCCCAGGCGGTTCGCGCTAAAGGCTTCCGCTACCATCGGATGGGCGCCGTCGTCGCGATCAGCGGCGGGGAGTGGACGGCGCACGCCGTGGTCCGGGGCGGGCGGAACTACCGGGTCGAGATCAGCCGCGATCGCGACGGATTCCGGGCCTCCTGCGACTGCCCGGTACTTCACCGACCGGGACCAGATCTGCAAGCACATCTGGGCCGCGATCATCGAGGCGGACGAGCGGTCGTTGCTGTCGGGATCCGGGAACCTCACCTCCGACGCCTTCCTGGAGGCGGACGTCAGCCGCGCGAGCACTCGCAAGCGGCCCAACGTTCCGATGCCGCTGCAGAAAGCGCAACCGCCGCCCTGGCAGCGGTTTCTGACGGACCTGAACCAGCGCCTCGATGCCGGCGACCGGTTGACGTCCAGCCGCCGCTTCGCGGAGGGTGAGCTCATCTACACGCTCGACGTTGCCCAGACGAACGCGGGCCGCGGGCTGGTCGTGCAGGTCCTGCATCGGCAGCGCAAGAAGAACGGCGACTGGGCGAAGCCGAAGCCGGCGGCTGTGTCGACGCATGAAGTCGACGACCTGCCCGACCCCGTTGACCGCGAAATCCATGCCCGGCTCCTGGGCGCTGTCGATCAATCGACGCTCCAGTCGAGCTATTACGGACAGGTGCAGGCCGATCGGGCCACCTACCTGCTGGTGGCGTCGGCCGCCTCGCGGCTGCTCCCGTCCCTGGCGCAAACGGGGCGGCTGCACCTGACACTCGAGCGTGGGCAGCCACAGCCAGCTGCCCTGGCGTGGGACGACGGGCCAGCCTGGCGCTTCGACATGGCAATCGTCATGGAGCCCGGCGGCAGCATCCGCGTGGACGGCAGTCTGAAGCGCGAGGGTGGTGTCATGACCCTCGCAGAGCCCGTGCTGCTGCTCGAGGCGGGATTCCTGATCACGCGGGTCGCGGTCGCGCGCTTCGAGCCCGGGGAGGCGTTCGCCTGGGTCACGGAGCTGCGGAGATCGACCACCGTGACGTTCCCGGCCGCCGCAGCGGACTCGCTGGCCGAGGCGCTGGCCCGGGCCGGTGTCAGGCCGGACCGGCTTCCCGAACAGCTGCAGTACGAGGTCCAGTACCCCGACCCCTGAGCCCTCGGTGACGCTCGCGCGAACCGGGGGCCACTATGCGGACGGATTCCGGGACACGCTCGCCGCCGTGCTGCGCTTCAATTACGGCGGAACCTCCGTGGAGCCTGGCGGCGGCGCGGGCCTCTTCGACGCCACGCATCGCCGCCTGGTCCGGCGGGATCTTGCCGCGGAGCAGCGCGCCATGAACCGGCTGCGCCAGCTCGGGTTCCACCACGGATGGGACTACGCCAGCAGCAAGCCGACGCTTGGCATCGCCGTCGAGCACTTTCCCCGGGCAGTCCGGTCGCTCGTGGCGGAAGGCTGGAGGGTCGAGGCCGAAGGCCGCCTGTTCCGGTCGCCCCGGGACATGCAGATGCGCGTCTCCTCGGGCGTCGACTGGTTCGAGCTCCATGCACGCGTCGACTTCGGCGACGACGTGAGCGCGAACCTGCAGGATTTGCTGGCGGCACTGAGAAGGGGCGACGGAACCGTCCTGCTGGGGGACGGCACCCGCGGCCTCGTCCCGGAAGAGTGGCTGAGGCGCTATGCAGGCGTGGCGCGCTTCGGGCAGGCGCAGGAAGACCACGTGCGGTTCAAGCCGTCGCAGACGGCGCTGCTCGATGCGCTGCTCGCCAGCCAGCCGGCAGTCGCCGTAGACGAGGCGTTCACCCGCGCGCGGGCCGCGCTGCACTCGTTCAACGGTGTCGTCCCGATCGATCCGCCGCCCACGTTCATCGGGACGCTTCGGGACTACCAGCGCGACGCGCTCGGCTGGTTCGGGTTCCTGCGCGAGTTCGGGTTCGGGGGCTGCCTGGCCGACGACATGGGCCTCGGCAAGACGGTCATGGTGATTGCGCTGCTCGAAGGGCGACGGCTCGCGCATGCCGAGGCCGGCCGGCGGCAGCCGTCGCTGGCGGTGCTTCCGCGCTCGCTGGTCTTCAACTGGATGGAAGAGGCGCGCCGCTTCGCGCCCGAGCTGAAAGTGCTCGACGCCACCGGGGCGACGCGGGATCTGACGCGGGTGCAGGAGCACGATCTGGTGCTCGCGACCTATGGCACGCTCAGGCGGGACATCGCCGCCCTCAAGGACATCGAGTTCGACTACGCGATCCTGGACGAGGCCCAGGCCGTCAAGAACCCGTCCACCGCGGCCTCGAAATCGGTGCGCCTGCTCACGGGCCGTCACCGGCTGGCGCTGAGCGGCACGCCGATCGAAAACCATCTGGGAGAGCTCTGGAGCCTTCTGGAGTTCCTCAATCCCGGCTTTCTCGGTTCGGCGGCAGCCTTCAAGGCGACCGCAATCGGACGGCCGCAGGCCGAGCCGCAGGACATGGCGGTTCTGGCGCGCGCCGTCCGCCCGTTCATCCTGCGGCGCACGAAAGAGCAGGTCGCGCCGGAGCTGCCGGAGCGGAGCGAGCAGACGATCCAGTGCGAGCTCGAGGGTCCGCAGCGGCGGCTGTACGAACAGCTCCGCGCGCATTACCGGCAATCGCTCCTCGCCCGCATCTCGAGGAGCGGCATCAACCGCTCGAAGATCCAGGTGCTCGAAGCCCTGCTGCGCCTGCGCCAGGCGGCCTGCCATCCTGCACTGGTGGACGAAACGCGGCGCGACGACCCGTCCGCGAAGCTGGACGTGCTGCTGCCACGCCTGACGGAAGTGGTGGCTGAGGGCCACAAGGCGCTGGTGTTCTCGCAGTTCACCAGCTTCCTCGCGCTGGTGCGTGCGCGCCTCGACGCCGAGGGCATCGTCTACGAGTACCTGGACGGGCAGACGCGCGACAGGGCGACCCCGGTGGCCCGCTTCCAGGAGGATCCGGCGTGCCCGGTGTTCCTGATCAGCCTCAAGGCAGGAGGCCTGGGCCTCAACCTGACCGCGGCGGAGTATGTCTTCCTGCTCGACCCGTGGTGGAACCCGGCCGTGGAAGCGCAGGCGATCGACCGCGCGCACCGGATCGGGCAGGCGCGGCACGTCTTCGCCTACCGCCTGATCGCGAAGGATACGGTCGAAGAGAAGGTGGCGGAGCTGCAGCAGTCCAAGCGGGAGCTCGCGGATGCCATCCTGTCCGCCGACGCGGGTCTGATCCGCGGGTTGAGGGCGGAGGACGTGGAGTGGCTGCTCTCGTAGGGGAGGCCGGAGTATAGTGCGGCGGTCAGCGGTAGCTGGTAGCGGGTAGCAGGTAGCGGGCAGCGGGTAGCTGGCAGCGGGTAGCGGAACGGAGTTCAAATGACACGGCAGCTGATTCTCCTGGCCACGGCGATTGTCTGCGGGAGCTTGCCGGTGAGGGCGCAGCCGCCGGCGGCGTCAGCCCAGCCGGCGTCTCCGGCCCCCGCGGCCGCTCAGCCTGCGCAGGGAACGACACAGTACGAACCTGGGTTCCGACGCGAACGGCAACCCGCTGCAGGCGGGCGCTGAAGACGGGCCACGTGTCGAACTACGACGAGGCCAAAGTCGCGCCGTATACCCTTCCCGAGCTGCTCCGGCTATCCGATGGAACGCCTGTGCGCGATGCCGGAACGTGGCAGACCCGCCGGCGTCCGGAGATCATCAAGCTGTATGAGTCGCAGATTTTCGGCCGGGCGCCGGCAGGACTCCCGAAGGTCGAGTGGCGCGTCACCGAAACCGGCGAGACCGGCGGCGGACAGGCGGTCAGGAAGCGGGTGTCCGGGACGGCCGGCGTCGGCGACCGTGCGGTGCGGATCAACCTGGAGGTGCACACGCCGGCCGGCGCCGGCAAGGGCGTTCCGGTGATTCTGCTGGCCAACTTCGGAGGCGGGACGGCAGCGCCGCCGGCCGGACGTGGACCTGCGCCTCCGCCTCCCCCTGCCGCGTCCGTGGCTGCGGAGATCCTGGGCCGGGGGTGGGGTTACGCCACGCTGCAGTACCAGGACATCCAGCCGGACCGCGCCAACTCGCTGAACGAAGGAATCATCGGCCTGACGCTGGAGTCCGGTCAGGCGCGGCCCGGCCCCGAGGGGTGGGGAGCGATTACGGCGTGGGCGTGGGGGATCAGCCGCGCGGTGGACTATCTCGCGTCCGATGCCTCGGTCGATGCCAGACGCATCGCGCTCCAGGGGCATTCGCGGCTTGGCAAGGCGGCACTCTGGGCGTCGGCGACCGATGAGCGGATTGCCGCCGTCTTCGCCAGTTGCTCGGGAGAGATGGGGGCGGCCCTCTCACGGCGCGATTGGGGAGAGACCGTCGACGACATGACGCAGAACTTCCCCTGGTGGTTTGCCGGCAACTTCCAGCAGTGGGCGGGCCGGTGGAACGAGATGCCGGTCGACGCTCACATGCTGATCGCCCTCAGCGCGCCACGGCCGGTCTTCGTCACCGGCGGAACCGCCGACCAGTGGGCGGACCCGGTGGGCGAGTTCCTGGCGACCGTCGCGGCGGGTCCCGTCTATCGGCTGCTGGGCAAAAAGGATCTCGGCGTCACGACCCTGCCGCCGCTCGACACGCCCATCACAGCCGGGGATCTCGGCTGGCACTACCACACCGGCGCTCACACAGCGACCCCCGCTGACTGGTCCGCGTATCTCACGTTCCTGGACAAGTACTTCAAGTGAGCCGCCCTGTCGTGCGCCAGGTGCCGTGAGCGCGTTGTCTCCCGCGCGGAAGACGAACGTCACAGCCGGGCTACACTTCCGCGCGGGCAGATTCGGACAGATTCGAAAAGAGCCTGCTTTCGCTGACCCGGTTGGATGGCACGCAGCCTGCACTCTAACAGTGTGCGCGCAGCGAGTTTCGCGACTTGATGGGTTGCGCGGCCCGGGTATTCCGGTTCCCACTATCGAAGTCGCGGACGGAAGGCTCGCGATTCGTCGCGAGCCTTTTGTTTTTTGGCGGCTATCCGCTACCCGCTTCCCGCTACCCGCTTCCCGCGCTGAGCTCGAAGCGCCCCGTTCCTGCCTCTCCCGCGTAGCGTAAGCGCGCGTCGAAAAACGTCGGACGTCAGCTGCCCGCTTCCCGCTGCCCGCTTCCCGCTTCCCGCGACCCGCTGCCCGCCTCCCGCTGCCCGCTGCCCGCTACCCGCGCTTGAGCTCCTAGCTCCTACCTCCTGTCTTCTGTCTTTCTGCCTTCTGTCTTCTGCCTTCTGTCTGCGATATCGTGTCCGGGCTCAGGAGGTGGTGATGGACGGATCAGTTGCCCGGCGGGATTTCATTCGCGCGGTGTCCGGGGCGGCCGCGGCCTCGACCGCGCTGTCGTACTCCCGGATTCTCGGCGCCGCCGACAGGGTGCGTCTTGGCGTGATTGGCTGCGGCGGCCGCGGCGTGGGGGACATGAACAATTTCCTCGCGCTCGGGAACGTCGATGTGACGGCCCTCTGTGATGTCTATGGTGCGCAGATCGACATCGCCAGGAAGACCGCGACGAACGCCGTTCCGCTCAAGGACCATCGGCAGCTCCTGGACCGCAAGGACGTGGATGCCGTCCTGATTGCCGTGCCCGATCACTGGCACCTGCCGATCACGGTTGACGCGCTCAATGCGGGCAAGGACGTCTACGTGGAGAAGCCGCTAACGCTCAGCATCGAGGAAGGGCCGGCGATCGTCAAGGCCGCGCGGCTGAACAAGCGGGTGTGCCAGGTCGGGATGCAGCAGCGGTCAGGGAAGCACTACCTGCAGGCCAAGCAGGAGTATTTCGACACCGGGAAGATCGGCAAGATCACGCTCGCGCGCACCTGGTGGCACGGCAACACCTACCACCTGCGGCGTGCGCCGGACGCGCTCCAGACCCAGCCGGCCGACATGGACTGGGCGAAATTCGTCGGACCGCTCACCTGGCGCGACTACGATCCGCAGCAGTACTACAACTGGCGGGCATACCTGGACTACGGCGGCGGGCAGATCACCGACCTGTTCACGCACTGGATAGACGTCGTCCACATGTTCACCGGCCAGGACGTGCCCGTCGCCGCCACTGCGGCGGGCGGCATCTATCACTACAAGCAGGATCGCACGGCGCCCGACACGATCAACGTGCTGCTGGATACCCGGCACCCTTCACGGCAACGTTCGAGGCGACGCTGGCGCCCGGGATCAAGGGCGAAGGGATCGAGTTCTGCGGGACCGAAGGCCGCCTCTGGATCTCGCGGGCCCGCTACGAGTACTACCCGGTCCCGGCACCCGGCACCCCCGCCGCCCCGCCGACGGGGCGGGGCGCCGGACCGACTGCGGGGCCGCCGCCGATCGTGGTGCAGGCGTCGGGAAGCCTCGATCGCGATCACATGCAGAACTTCCTGGACTGCGTCGTGTCGCGCAAGACGCCGAACGGGGACGTGCAGGTGGGACACCGCTCCGCGCAGGCGTCGCATCTCGGGAACATCGCCTACCTCCAGAAACGGCGGATCCAGTTCGACCCGGTGCGCGAGCAGATCCTTCCGGGCTGAGGCGACACATGATCTCGTGGACACGGAGGGCTCCGGATGAAAGAGGCGGCGTACCTGATGAAGCGCCTGGCAGCGCCCGCGGGCAGGAAAATCTCGCTGGCGGACCACGACCCGTCCTGGACCGGGCGGATCGACAAGACGCAGGCGGCCGGGAGCCTGCGTGATGGGCTCCTTCAGCTCGCGAAATACCAGGACCGGCTCTACGCGCAGGACACCTACGCGCTGCTCGTGATCTTCCAGGCGATGGATGCCGCGGGGAAGGACGGGACGATCCGGCATGTCATGAGCGGCCTGAACCCGCAGGGGTGCCAGGTGTTCAGCTTCAAGGCGCCCTCCTCCGAGGAGCGCGACCACGACTACCTCTGGCGGTCCGTCAAGGCGCTGCCGGAGCGGGGCCGGATCGGCATCCACAACCGGTCGTACTACGAGGAGGTGCTGGTCGCGCGCGTCCACCCGGAGATCTTCGAGGCGCAGCAGCTGCCGCCGGCCAGCAGGCGGCGCGGCGTCTGGAAGCGGCGGTTCCAGGCCATCAACCACCTGGAACGCCACCTCGTGGACAACGGGATCGTCGTGCTGAAGTTCTTCCTGCACGTGTCGAAGGCGGAGCAGAAGCGCCGGTTTCTCGCGCGCATCGAGGAGCCCGGGAAGAACTGGAAGTTTTCGGTGGGCGACGTCCGGGAGCGCTCGCACTGGAACGAGTACATGCGGGCCTACGAAGAGGCGTTCACGCACACGAGCACGGCGCACGCGCCCTGGTACATCATTCCGGCCGATCACAAGTGGTTCATGCGGCTTGCTGTCGCCGCGATCATGCACCAGACGCTGCACGACCTCGACCTGCAATACCCCGTGGTGTCGGCCGACAAGCTGGCCGAGCTGCGGCAGGCGCGGGATCTGCTGCTCGCCGAGAAGGAGTGAACCGGGGCGTGACAGGGCGCCGCGGACCGACCCCGGCCGGCGCTGTTGAAAAGGGTCGATGCACGCCACTAGAATGGCGGCGGCCGGGCCCTCTTCCGGGCCGGCCGGCTCGGCAAACTTCAGGAGCGTGACGATGAACCTGCAATCCAGGCAGATGCGGACGCTGGTGACAGCCGCGGTTTTCGTGGCGGGCAGCAGCATGTACCTAACGACGAGCGCGCAGAATCCGCCGGCGATGAGCTTTTTCCTGACGAGCGCCGGGTCCGGCGACGGCGCCAACCTGGGTGGCCTCGCAGGCGCCGACAAGATCTGCCAGACGCTGGCCACCGGTGCCGGGGCGGGAAGCCGCACGTGGCGCGCCTACCTGAGCGCGGCTGCCGCCGACGGTCAGCCGGCGGTCAACGCGCGCGATCGCATCGGCAGCGGCCCCTGGGTCAACGCGAAGGGGGTCCAGGTCGCGAGCAGCGTGGCCGACCTGCACAGCGATGCCAACAAGCTGGGCAAGGAAGGCTCGCTGACCGAGAAGGGCGCGGTGGTCAACGGCCGCGGCGATACGCCGAACACGCACGACATCCTGACGGGGTCGAACGCGGACGGCACCCTCTCGAGCAAGGCTGACAACACGTGCGGGAACTGGACGAAGAACACCGGCGCCGGGACGGGCAGCGCGCGGGTGGGCCACCACGACAAGCAGGGCGGCGGCGACGCCCCCACGTCGTGGAACTCGGCGCACGACTCGAAAGGCTGCAGCCAGGCGGACCTGGTCGCGACCGGCGGCTCGGGGCTGTTCTACTGCTTCGCGGCGAAGTAGGTCTCGGGCTTTGGGCTTTGGGCTTTGGGCTTTGGGCTGGGGCTTTGGGATTTGGGCTTGGGCCGGCCCGGGGCTGAAGCCCCGGGCCTACATCGCCTCTAACGTCGTATCGCAGCTATCGGGGTGCACCGTCGCTGTGGGGCGCGGCCTTCAGGCCGCGCCGTCCGGGCAGGCCTGAAGCCCAAAGCCCAAAGCCAAATCCCGGCGCGGCTCAGCTTAGTCCGCGCCGGTCCGCCCACTAGACCAACGACGCTTCGTACTGCTGGTACGACCCCTTGAAGTCGCGGACGGTCCCGCCCTCCAGGTGCCAGATCCGCGTGCCGACCTCCTCCATCACGTCCTGATCGTGGGTCACCAGCAGCACGGTGCCGTCGAACTTCTGCAGCGCGACGTTCAGCGCGTTGATCGACTCGAGATCCAGGTGGTTGGTCGGCTCGTCGAGCACCAGGACGTTGGGCTTCTGCAGCATGATCCGGCAGAACAGCAGGCGCGCGGTCTCCCCGCCCGACAGGGCGTGCGTCGGCTTGAACCCGTCCTCTCCGCTGAACAGCATCTGGCCCAGCAGCCCGTGCAGATCCTGGCGTGACGCGTCGGGATCGAACTGGTGGAGCCACTCGACCGCCGTCAGGCCCTTCTCGATCGCCCCGGTGTGGTCCTGCGGGAAGTACCCCACCGACACTTCGTGGCCCCACCGGACGCTGCCCCGGTCGAGGTCCCCGGGAGACCCGTTCACGCCCGGCGCGTCCGACATCAGCGCCTTGAGCAGCGTCGTCTTCCCCTGCCCGTTGCGCCCGACGATCACGACCTTCTCGCCGCGGTTCACGATCCCGCTGAAGCCCTTGATGACGGCCGTCGCCCCGAAGCTCTTCGCGATATCGGAGAACTCGATCGCAAAGCGGCCCGACGGCCGCGCCATCTGGAACTTGATGTAGGGGCGCTGGATGTTCGAGCGGGCGAGCTCGGTCGTCTGGAGCCGCTCCACCTCTTTCCTCCGCGACTGGACCTGGCTCGAGCGGGTGCCGGCCGAGAACCGCGCGATGAAGTCGTTCAGCTGGGCGATCTTCTTCTCGCGCTGGGCGTTGTCGGACTCGACCCGCGACCGGATCTGTGTCTTGGCCATCACCATCTCGTCGTACCCGCCCGTGTAGGTGATGATCGTCTGGTAGTCGATGTCGGCGGTGTGCGTGCACACCCCGTTGAGGAAGTGGCGATCGTGGGAAATCACCATGAGCGTGCCGGCGTAGCGCACCAGGAACTCGCGGAGCCAGTGGATGGAGTCGAGATCCAGGTGGTTCGTCGGCTCGTCGAGCAGCAGCGCCTGCGGGTTGCCGAAGAGCGCCTGCGCCAGCAGCACCCGCACCTTCTGACCACCCTGCAGCTCCGCCATCGTCCGGTCGTGCACGGCTTCGGGGATGTCGAGACCCTGGAGGAGGATGGCTGCTTCGGTCTCCGCTGTGTAGCCGTCTTCTTCCCCCACCACCGCCTCGAGCTCCCCGAGACGCATGCCGTCGTCGTCGGTCATGTCGGGCTTCGCATACAGGCGCTCCCGCTCCTCGAGCGCCGACCAGAGGCGCTGGTTCCCCATGACGACCGTGTCGAGCACGCGGAACGTGTCGAAGGCGAACTGGTCCTGGCGGAGCACGCCCAGCTTGGCCGGCCGGCTGACGGTGCCCTTCTGGGGCTGCAGCTCACCGGTCAGCAGCTTCATGAACGTCGACTTACCGGCGCCGTTCGGCCCGGTGAGGCCGTAGCGCCGGCCGGTGGAGAAGGTCGTGGTCACCTCGTCGAAGAGGACCTTCGACCCGTAGCGCATGGACACACTGGACACTGAGATCATCGGGATGGCTCTGCACAGCTGGATACGGGAAACGGGAACCAGTCATTGTATCAAAACGGCGTGTCCGCGTTGGCAGCAATTCGAACCGGTGCTGCCGCGCTCAGAACAGGCCGATCAAGCGCAACGAGGCGACGGCGGCGAACCCGAGCAGGAGGATCTCGAACGCCCGCTGCGGCAGCCGATGGACGATCTGGCGGCCCATCAGGACGCCCACCAGCAGCGGCGGAAGGAGGGCGAGGTTGAGGAGCAGCGTCTGACCGTGAATCAGGCCCAGCGCGACGCTGAACGGAACCTTGAAGGCGTTCAGCATCAGGAAGAACCACGCGCCCGTGCCGACGATTTCGAGTTTCGGCAGCGCAACGGCGACGGCATACAGGGCGAAGATCGGCCCCGCCGCGTTGGCCATCATCGTAGCCACGCCGACGAGCAGCCCCGCGCTCCACGCGAACGCGCGGGCGTGCGGCACGCTCCCGAACACTGCCGGGTGGCGCATCCGGACGAGCTGCATCACGGTGAGCGCGAGGATGATCCAGCCGATCACCGGTTTGAACACCGCCTCGTCCAGCAGGTGCATCACCAGCGCCGCCAGGATCACGCCCGCACAGGAGGGCGGCATCATCCGCCGGATGTAGTCCCAGCGTGCGTGCTGGTGAAACGCCGCGACGGCGGTGACGTCCCCGGCCAGCAGCATCGGGAGGACGACGCCGGTGGAGCTCCGGGCGCCGAACAGGAAGGCGAAGATGACGACGTGCAGCAGGCTGACGCCGGCGAGGCCCGCCTTGCTGACGCCCATGCCGACGGCCGCGACCACCGCCAGCAACCATTGAAATGGAGAGAGGTCAGGCAGGCGGTTACTATAGCGCGGGACAGCGCCGCGAGCTCGAGTGTGCTACAATGTTGCGGTCAGGTGGACGTCAGCCCTCTGCTCTAGCCCGCGCCGCGACGAATACGAGCCTTCCTGAGTCTCGCTTCCTGCTACGTGTACGCTAAGCACCAGCCGAATCCATCCGAGATCCTGTCAGGATCATCAATATGTCAGGGGCCTCGCGCAGCGAGGCGAAAGTGAGAACAGACAGATGGCTCGAAAACTCTACGTCGGCAACCTGCCTTACCAGACCGTCGAACAGGATCTCCAGGAACTGTTTGCCGGCGCCGGCGCTGTCGAAAGCGTCAATGTGATGCGCGACATGGCCACCGGCCGGGCGCGTGGATTCGCGTTCGTCGAGATGGCAACCGAGGAAGACGCACAGAATGCGATTACCACGCTGAACAACTACAACTACGGCGGGCGCAATCTTACCGTGAACGAGGCTCGTCCCAAGCCCCAGGGCTCGGGCGGCGGTGGCGGCTTCGGCAACAACAGCCGCCGGCGGTCCGAACCGCGCTGGTAGGCCAGCCGACGACGAACAGTGGAAGGCGGCGGCCTGCGAAGGCCGCCCTTTTTTTGTGTGCGCTGAGTGCCCGGCGACCTCCGGCCGCGGTGCTCAGGCCGCGCGGCCCCGCGCCGCGCGCATCCTGGACAGCGCCTTGGTCTCGATCTGCCGGACGCGCTCCCGCGTGAGCGACAGCCGGCGGCCGATCTCCTCCAGCGTGTACTCGCGGTCGGTGCCGAGTCCGTATCGCAGGCGCACGATCTCGCGCTCCCTGGCGCTGAGCGGCGCCAGCGCCCGTTCGACTTCCTCCGCCATCTCGCTGCGGATCGCCGCTTCCTCCGGAGTGCGGGAGGTCGCGTCGCGCACGAGGTCGGCGACCCGCGTGTCGTCGGAGTCTCCGACGGGCGTTTCGAGCGACGTGGGCTGCCTGGCCGCCTCGAGAAGCAGCTCGACTTTTCCAACCGGCAGATCGAGCCGCGCCGCGAGTTCTCCTGCGCCGTGGGCGAGCGGCCGAGCTCCTCGGTCAGCGTTGCGCCGCTCGCGGGTCAGCCGTCCGAGCGCATCGAAGACGTGAACGGGCAGGCGGATGGTCCGTCCGTAATCGGCAATCGCGCGGGTGACGCCCTGCCGCACCCACCAGGTCGCGTAGGTCGAGAACTTGAAGCCGCGCTGGAACTGGAAGCGGTCGACCGCCTTCATCAGCCCGATGTTGCCCTCCTGAATCAGGTCGAGCAGCGACAGGCCCCGGTTCATGTAGCGCTTCGCGATCGAAACGACGAGCCGCAGGTTGGCTTCGAGGAGCTCCCGCTTGGCCTCGGCGACCGCCGCCTCGTGGCTGCGCACCAGCGCGAACGCCCGGCAGAAGCGGAGCCGCGGCAGGCACGCACGGTCTTCGAGCGCGCGCCGTGCGGCACTCCGGCCCTCCCGCGGCATCCCGTCCAGACCGTCGAAGCCGCGTTCGACGTCGCGCAGCTCGGCGACGATCTGATCGATCAGCGACGGGCGGAGCGGCAGCTTGCGCAGGCTGGCGGCAATCTCGGCGTGCGACTCGGTCATTGCCCTGCGGAACGCCGCGCGTGTCGCCGCCGAGGACCGCTTGTCGGACGCGCGGCGTTGGCAGTCCCAGATACGCGCGCCGGCGCGCTTGATCTGCGTGAACGCGTTCAGAATGGGCTCGACGTTCTCCGGCTTCAGCTCGCCTCCATCGACAGCAGGATCAGCTCGGCGGCCGGCGCCGTCCCGGCGCGAACGCGTTCGGCGAGGCTGACGAGGGTCTTCACGGCACACACGCAGGGGGGCGAGCGCTGCCTGCAACTCGCCGCGCGCGTCCTCCATGCGCCGACCCAGCTCCTGCTCCTCACGCGCCTTGAGCAGCCGCCGCTTGCCGACGTGCCGGAGGTAGACCCGCACGAGATCCAGGTCCTCGCGCGAGACACCCGAATCGACAGCCCCCTCGCCCTCCTCGCGATTGGGATCCTCGCCTTCAGCGTCGCGGATGGGTTGCTCGTCGAACGCCTCGGCGTCCTCCTCGCGCAGCAGGCGATCGGGCGGCTCGTTGCTGTGGCCGGCTGCCTCCTCCGCCCCATCGCCCGTGCCGAGGCCGAACTCCTGCGCACGCCGCCGCCAGTCGAGCACGTCGGCGTTCGGCCCCGGTTCGCGCCAGTCGATGAGCGAGCCCGCCTCTGCGGGGTTGGCGGGTGGACGTGAAGAGCGAGGGGTGCGTTTGCGCGCCATGCTGAAAGCATAGCAACTCCGCAGCCGTCGATGATGGGTGTGCAGCGGAGAAAATCGTCCGTGCGTCGCTGCGGGGCGTGCAAACCTGGCGTAGAGTTTCCACCATGTACCGGCTCCCATGTCCGCATCGCCCGCGCCGTTCACGCGTCAGGCGCACCCTGGCAGCCATGCTCCTCTGGACAGTGCTGCCTTCGTCGCTCGGCGCCCAGAGCCTGCCGCGCGCCTCGAAACCTGAGGACGTCGGGCTGTCGTCCGAGCGGCTCCAGCGGCTGACCGCCGTCTTCAACGAGTACGTCAGCCAGAATCGCCTGCCGGGCGCCGTCGTGCTCGTCGCGCGCCGGGGGAAGGTGGCGTACCTCACCGCCTTCGGAGCGCGCGACCGGGAGACGTCCGCGCCGATGCGCGAGGATTCCATCTTCCGGATTGCCTCCCAGAGCAAGGCGGTCGTGAGCGTCGCGGTGATGATCCTGCAGGAAGACGGCAAGCTGCTGATCGGCGATCCGGTCGGCAAGTACCTGCCCGAGTTCGCGAAGACCACCGTGGCCGTTCCGCGCGCCACCGGCGGCTACGACGCGGTGCTCGCCAAGCGGCCGATCACCATACGCGATCTGCTCACCCACACCGCCGGGATCGGCTACGGCGACGGCCCCGCGAGCGACCAGTGGAAAGCCGCAGGCATCACCGGTTGGTACTTCGCCGATCGTGACGAGCCGATTGCGGCCGACCATCGCACGCCTCGCCGCGCTGCCGTTCGACGCGCATCCAGGCGAGAAGTGGGTTTACGGCTACGGCACCGACATCCTGGGGGCGCTCGTCGAGCGTGTCTCCGGGCAGTCGCTGGAAATGTTCCTGAGCGCACGCATCTTCGCGCCGCTGGCCATGCGCGACACGCACTTCTATCTCCCCGACAGCAAGGCTGGACGCCTGACGACCGTGTACTCCGCCGGCTTCCGCCGGACCGTTGACGAGGGCGCCCGATACGGGAGGGATGATCAGTCAAGGGGCGTATCTGAAAGGCCCGCGCAAGAGCTACTCGGGCGGCGCCGGGCTGCTCTCAACGGCCAGCGACTACGGCCGGTTCCTCCAGATGCTCCTCAACGGGGGCGAACTCGACGGCAAGCGGATCCTCAGCCGGCCATCCGTGAAGTTGATGACCGTCTCGCATACCGGGGGATCGAGTTCAATCCCGGCCAGGGATTCGGCCTGGGGTTCGGGGTGGTCCAGGACGTGGGCGAGCGCGGACTGCCGGGGTCCGTGGGCGAGTTCGGGTGGGGAGGCGCCTATCACTCCACGTACTGGGTCGATCCGGCCGAGAAGCTCGTCGTGGTGTACATGACGCAGTTGCTTCCCGCCGGCACGCTCGACGATCAGGCCAAGCTGCGCGCCCTTGTGTACCAGGCCATCGTCGATTGATGGCAGCAGGTCCAGGGCGGCCACGGTGCCGCAGCTGTCCACAAATGTAGACACCAGCCTGGGTGGGCGGGCGCCAAGGACCTGTTTTGCACGCGATGGTTCACGATCGAGGCTGGCACGGATGGTAAAGGGTTTGCACCAGACGATGCCATGATGCGATTTCAATCTCGTGGACCCCGCACGACAGCGTTCGTTGCCTCCACACTCGCCGTGGCGATGACGCTTTCGTCAGGGGCACAGACGCGAATCGAGCCTCATAAGAACAGCTACAAGCCCGGAGCAGGACGTCGAGCTGGGACAGCAGGCCGCTGAAGAAGTGCGCCAGCAGATGCCGCTGCTGAACGACGAGCAGGTCGAGTCGTACGTCGAGCGGCTCGGCGATCAGCTCGTCGACAACATCCCGGAGGAACTGCGCCAGCCGAAATTCCGCTACAGCTTCGAGGTGGTCAACCTCAAGGAGATCAACGCCTTCGCGCTGCCGGGCGGGCCGATGTTCCTCAATCGCGGCATGCTGGAGGCAGCCAGGACGGATGGGGAAGTCGCGGGCGTCATGGCGCACGAGATGAGCCACGTCGTCCTGCGGCACGGCACCGCGCAGGCGACGAAGGGCCAGAAGTTCCAGATAGGCGCCATCGCCGGCCAGGTGCTCGGCGCCATCGTCGGGGGCCGTACCGGCAGCGTCATCGCCCAGGGCTCGCAGTTCGGGCTCGGCGCATATTTCCTGAAGTTCGGCCGCGAGTACCAGCGCGAAGCGGACCTGCTGGGCGCCCAGATCATGGCGCGGGCCGGCTACGATCCGCGCCAGATGGCCAACATGTTCCAGACCATCGAGAAGCAGGGCAACTCACAGGGCCCGGAATGGCTGAGCAGCCACCCCGATCCCGGTAACCGCTACGAGGCCATCAACAGCGAGGCGGAGGCGCTGAGCGTCGCGCAAGTCCGCGGCCCCCGCCGGCGGCATCGGCAGACGTGCACGCGCGGCTGAGCCGCATGAAGCCCGCGATCAGCAGCGAGCAGGCGGCGCGCCAGGCGCAGCAGCGGCAGCGCACGGGTCAGAACGGCGGTATGGTCCGCCCGGGCGAGATCGGCAACGCCGAGCCGCCCGCCTCGCAGTGGCGCAGCTACCAGCCCGGAGAGTTCATGCGGATCAGCGTGCCGGCGAACTGGCAGCAGATCGGCAGCGGCAACACCGTGACCTATGCGCCGGAGGGAGGCTACGTGCAGACCCAGGACGGCCACTCGGCTTTCACCCACGGGATGGAAGTGGGCGTCACGCAGGGCAACGGCGGCAGCCTGCAGCAGAGCACGGACCAGCTGCTTCAGAGCTTCGCGCGGACCAACCCGGACCTGCGCCGGCAGGGCGGCTACTCGCGGGCGACAATCGGCGGACGCCAGGGCCTGACGACGACCCTGACCAACGTGTCGGAAGTCACCGGCCAGCAGGAGGCCGTCAACCTGTCCACGGTGCAGCTCCAGGACGGCAGCATGCTGTTCCTGATCGGCGTCGCGCCGGAGGAGGAGGCGCGCACCTACCTGAACACCTTCAACCGCGTCCGCCAGTCGCTGCAACTCGCGGACGCCGGACGACGGTAACGCTGGAGAGTGAGCGGGACAGCTCCGCTCACCCCTTCGCTCCACCGCCGCGTCACTGCACGCCCAGCAGCTCCACTTCGAACACCAGCGTCGAGTTCCCGGGTATCGGGCCGTTGGCGCTACTCCCGTAACCGAGGGTGGGCGGAATGACCAGCCGCCGCACGCCTCCGACCTTCATGCCGGGCACGCCCTGGTCCCACCCCGCGATCACCCGGCCGGCGCCCAGCAGGAACGTATAGCTCCCGCGGCCGGTGGTGGTATCGAACTGTGCACCCTTCTGTTCGGTCCTCGACGCGTCGTAGAGCCACCCCGTGTAGTTGACGGTGAGGGTCCTTCCCGCGACGGCGTCTGCACCCGTGCCTACGCGCAGATCGGATTGTGAGAACGGAACGTTTGCGGAAGGCGCTGATGGACTGCCGCTGCTGCTGCCATTGCTGCCGCACGCGGCCGTGACCGCGAACAGGACGAAACCAGCGAGAGTGGCAAGGATCGAGCGGAAGTGGACGGACGGTCGCGCAGGCACCACGGGTTTTTTCTCCCAACCGGAAAGGCGGCGCGCTCCAGCGCGCGACGCGGCTCAACAGCGAGTATGTCGGGTGGCGGGCACCCGCACAACCCGCACGTGCACCGCGGGCGGCCGACTATAATCTGCCGATGGCGCCGCAAAGCTACGCGAACCATGCGCATCGCCCCGTGTGGACGGTGGTCGCGTTCGCCTGTGTGCTCGTTTCCGTCGCCGGGTTCGTGTTGAGGTGGCGCACCGTTGGAGGGGCGTGGACCTCGGCGGTCGGCCTTACGGGACTGGTCGGTGCGGTGCTGGTTCTCATCTACATCAGCCGGCTCTACATCACACGCCTGCAGGATCGGATCATCCGCCTCGAAATGCGCGTCCGCTGCGCCGCTTTTCTCACTCCCGGACAGCAACGGACGCTTCAGGGCCTCGACCTCCGGCGGACGGCGGCGCTTCGATTCGCGTCGGACGAGGAGCTCCCGGCCCTGCTCGATCGGACGGTGCGCGATTCCCTCACCCCGGACCAGATCAAGCGCGCCGTCAAGAGCTGGATGCCCGACCTGGATCGCACCTGACGGCGAGCTCTTTTCGCTTCGGGGCTGGCCCGGGGCAGGCCAGTCACGATAGGATGAGCCGTCGCGTCCGGCCCACCCGCGGCCCGGGGCAAAAGGAGCGTGCATGCCGTTCGTCATCACCGACCCCTGCATCGGAACCAAGGACTCCTCCTGCGTGGATGTCTGCCCGGTGGATTGCATTCATCCCCGCAAGGACGAACCGGAATTCGAGTCGATGACGATGCTCTATATCCACCCGGAGGAGTGCATCGACTGCGGCGCGTGCGTTCCGGCATGTCCGGTGTCGGCCATCTACGACAGCCACGATACGACGCCTGAGAGCCAGAAGGCCCTGATTGCCGCCAACGACGTCTATCGCAACGGCGATGCGGAGGCGATGGCGAAGGCGGAAGCCATCGTGAAGACGCACGCCGACGCGCACCCCGAGTTGATGGCCATCGACCCGAAGGATCGCCAGGCCGCGCACGGGTGAGTCGTCGCCGCGGCCGGGCAGTCGTGAAACGCCACGGAGCACAACTGATCCTCCTGCTGGCCGTCACGGCCAGCGCGCTCCATGCACAGGCGCCCCTGCGCACGCGGGTCCATGCGGAAGGCTTCGCGGCGCCCGTCCTGTTCCTCCAGGATCCGGCCGATCGCACGGTGCAATTCGTGGTGGAGCAGGGCGGCCGCGTCCGCGTCATCAAGGACGCCGCCGTCCTGGGCACCGACTTTCTCGACCTGCGCAGCGCGGTCTCCACGGGCGGAGAACGCGGCCTGCTGGGGATGGCCATCGCGCCGGGCGTCAGCGGGCGGGTCTTCGTCAACTTCACCAACCAGGCAGGGCACACCGTCGTGGCGCGGTTCAGCCGCTCGGCGGACCCGCTCGTGGCCGACCCGGCGTCGCGATTCGACCTGCGGTGGGGCGGCGCGGACGCGTTCATCGCGCAGCCCTTCTCGAATCACAACGGCGGGAACCTCGTCTTCGGGCCCGACGGCTACCTGTACATCGGAATGGGCGACGGAGGATCCGGGAACGACCCCGACCATCGTGCGCAGAACCTGTCGGACCTGCTGGGCAAGATGCTGCGGATCGACGTCGGTGTGTCCGACACGCACCCGGCCGGCTACCAGGTCCCGGGCGACAACCCGTATGCCGGCGGGGGCGGGCGGCCGGAGATCTGGAGCGTCGGGCTGCGGAACCCGTGGCGTTTCTCGTTCGACGACCCCGCGCGGGGAGGGACCGGAGCGCTCGTCATCGGGGATGTCGGCCAGGACCGCTTCGAAGAGGTCGACTACGAGCCGCCTGGCCGCCGAGGGCGCAACTACGGCTGGCGGAACCGGGAAGGTGCGCACGACAACGTCACCTCCCGGCCGCCCGCGTTCCTCCCCCTGGTCGACCCCATCCACGAGTACGATCGAGCTACCGGTCAGTCGATCACCGGCGGCTACGTCTATCGGGGCCGCTCCCTCGGCGCGGCCTACACGGGGCGCTACTTCTTCGCCGACTTCGTGCGGGGCCGGATATGGTCCCTCGGCCTGTCGATCGACGCGCAGACAGGCGAAGCCAGGGCCTCCGGGCTGCTCGAGCACACCGCGGAGCTGTCGGCTGCCGGCCCAATCGGGAACGTGAGCGCGTTCGGACTCGACGCGGACGGCGAGCTGTACGTCGTGAGCCACGGACGCGGCATGATCATCAGGGTGCTTGGGGCCGCCGGGGCTCCGGCGACACCCACCGGGCTCCGCGTCATACGGAACTGACGCCGGGCGCGAGCGTCGCCGCCTCGAGTGACGGACACACATCCCGGTATCGCACCCAGCCACCCCTCGTGCCGCACGCTCGAACCCCGGGCGAGCCCGATCCGGCCCAGCGGCCGGCCCGGGCCCGTTTTCTCGCTGTGATACCCTCCCGCCGCAGGAGCGCACATTGATGTTCCGGCACACGCGTCGGCTCTACATGCTCACGATCGCCGCCGCCCTGTATCTCGCGGCCGCCCCCGCGGCGCAGCAGGGCGCGCCGGTGAGCGTGAACGTTCCGATCGAGTACCACACCCTGCCGAACGGCCTCAAAGTCGTGCTGTCCCGCGACACCTCCTCGCCGACCGCGATCGTCGGCGTCTACTACGGTATCGGGTTCCGCATCGAGCCGCGCGACCGCACCGGCTTCGCGCACCTGTTCGAGCACATGATGTTCCAGGGCTCGCAGCACCTCGGGAAGAACGCGTTCATCGGTCTCGTCGAGTCGAACGGCGGCACGCTCAACGGCTCGACCCGCTTCGACTTCACCAACTACTTCGAGGTCGTCCCCGCCCACACGCTCGAGACGGTGCTCTGGGCCGAGGCCGATCGCATGCGCGGCCTGGACATCACCCAGGAGAACCTCACCAACCAGCAGGGTGTCGTCAAGAACGAGGTTAAGGTCAACGTCCTCAACCAGCCGTACGGAGGGTTTCCCTGGCTCGATCTTCCCCAGATCGCCAACTCGAACTGGCACAACGCCCACAACTTCTACGGGGACCTCGAGCACCTCGACGCGGCAACGCTCGCCGACGTGAAGGAGTTCTTCACGGCGTATTACACGCCGGCGAACGCCGTGCTGGTGGTCACCGGCGACATCGACTCCGCGCGGACGCTCCAGTGGATCCGTCAATACTTCGGCGGCATCGCCTCGGCCCCGGCCCGGCCGCAGCCCGACATCGTCGAGCCGCGCCAGGAGCAGGAGAAGCGCTCGAACAAGGTCGATCCGCTGGCGACCCGCCCGGCGCTCGCGCTCGGCTATCACGCGCCTGCGCGCCTCACCCTGGAGTTCTACGCGATGGGGCTGATCGATCAACTGCTCCTGCAGGGGCAGGACAGCCGGCTGTACGAGGCGCTGGTGCGCAAGCGCGGGCTGACGGGCGCCGTGTCGGGGGGCATCAACGCGGAGCTCGGCAACATGTTCGACATCAAGGGCCCGGCGCTCTGGGCCCTGTCGCTCGTCCACGATGCCGACAAGCCGGCCGACGAGATCATCAAGGCGGTAGACGAGGAGATCGCCCGCCTGCAGGCCACGCCGGTGACGAAAGAGGATCTCGATCTCGCGCTCGTGAAGCAGCGCTCCGCGCTGTATGCGGAGTACGAGAGCTTCGTCGGGTTCGGCCGCGCGAACCTGCTGGCCAGCTTCGCGCTGTTCGACAACGACCCGGCGCAGATCAACCGCCTCGAGGAGGAGTTCCGGAAGGTCACCCCGCAGCTCATCCTGACCACCGCAAAGGAATTCCTGCGGTCGACCAACCGGACCGTCCTCACGATCACGCCCAAGGCGGCCGCCACGGGCGAACGGCCGTTCTGAGGATCAGCTGATGGGAAGCAGTTCATTGATTCCGGCCCTGGCCGCGCTGATTGCGCTCGCGGGCGCCGCACTCCCGGCGTCCGTACGCGCGCAGGCCCCGACCGGGGCACCCGCGCCTGCCCCGGAGTTTCCGTCCACCCCCCCGAAACCAGGCGCACCCCGCGACTTCCGCGTGCCCGAAGCGAAGCGGTTCACCCTCGACAACGGCCTCCAGGTCGCGCTCGTGCCATGGGGCAGCATGCCGAAAGTGCGCGTCACGGTCGACGTGCGTACCGGCAATGCCTTCGAAAAGGCCGACGAAGTCTGGCTCGCCGATCTCACAGGCGACCTGCTGCGCGAGGGCACGACGACGCGGAGCGGAACCGAAATCTCGGCGCAGGCAGCCCGGATGGGGGGAGCGCTGAGCGTGAGCGTCGGCGCGGACCGGACCGTCATCGGCGGCGACGTCCTCTCGGAGTTCGGGCCGCAGATGATCGATCTGGTCGCAGATGTTGCGCAGAACCCCCGATTCCCGGAAACGGAGGTCCCCCGCCTCAAGGCCAACCTGGCCAGGCAGCTCTCAGTGGCCTTGAGCCAGCCGCAACAACTGGCGCTCCAGAAGCTCCGCACCGTCATCTACGGGAACCACCCGCACGGCCGCGTGTTTCCGACCGAGGCGATGATCAAGGGATTCACGCTCGACCAGGTCCGCAGCTTCTACCAGAGCACGTACGGGGCCGGCCGCACCCACCTGTACGTTGTCGGGCGCTTCGACGCCGCCGCCGCGGAAGCGGCGGTGAGGCGCGCGTTCGGCGGATGGCCGAAGGGCGCGCTCCCTGCAGCAGAGCCCGCGAAGCCGAAGTCCGAGCGCTCGATCTACTTGATCGACCGGCCCGGGGCTGTCCAGTCGACCGTGATCATCGGGGTTCCCTCGATCGATCCCAGCAACGACGACTTCATCGCCATGAGGGTGATGGACGCCCTGCTGGGCGGCGCCTTCGGTTCGCGGATCACCAAGAACATCCGCGAGGACAAGGGCTACACCTACTCGCCCTATAGCGAGCTGTCCACCCGGTACCGCGACACCTACTGGGCGCAGAACGCCGACGTCACCACGGCCGTCACGGGCGCGTCGATCAAGGAGATCCTGGCCGAAATCGATCGCCTGCAGAAGGATCCGCCCACGCCGGAGGAGCTGCAGGGCACCCAGAACTTCCTGGCCGGCACCTACGTCCTCACGAACTCGAGCCGCGCCGGCATCACCAGCCAGCTGCAGTACATCGATCTGCACGGCCTGCCTGCCGGCTACGCCAACGAGTTCGTCAAGCGGGTCTACGCGGTGACGCCGCAGAAGGTCAGCGAGGTCGCCAGGCGGTACCTCCAGGACGACCTCGCCACCATCGTCATCGTCGGCGACCGGAAGGCCATCGAGGAGCAGGTCAAGGGGTTCGGCAGGATCGTTCCGTAGGGCCCGTTTTCCACCAAACGATCCGGGCTGCCGACACGTCCAAGCACCCATGCAGGACATCCGCTTCGCGCTGCGCACGCTCCGCCGTCAGCCCGTTTTTGCCATCGTCGCCATCCTGACCCTGACGCTCGGGATCGGCGCGAACACAGCCATTTTCAGCCTGGTCTACCAGACCCTGCTCAAACCGCTGCCCTACGCCCAGGCTGATCGGCTCGTCTTCATCTGGAACACCTATCCACTGACCGGGCTGGCGCAGGCCAGCGTGTCGATTCCGGATTACATCGACCGCCGGACCCAGGCGGCGGCAATCGAAGAGGCCGCGCTCTTCACGATGCGCTCCATCAGCCTGGTGGCAGGCAGCCAGCCCGAGCAGCTGCGCGCGCTGGCGGTGACCCCCTCTTTCTTCAGCACGCTCGGCCGGCAGCCAATGCTCGGTCGAGGGTTCACCGACGCGGAGGCAACGCCGGACGCGGACCGTTTCGTCATCCTCACCTACGGCATCTGGGCCTCGCGGTTCGGCGCCGACCGGGGACTGGTCGGACGTGACGTGCGGCTCAACGGCGAGTCGTATCGGTTGGTCGGGATCCTGCCGGCGGACTTCGACCTGCCGTCGCGCGAGATTGCGGCGCTCGTCCCGTTCGCGTTCACCCCGCAGCAGATGTCCGACCAGGGGCGTGGCAACGAGTTCAGCTCGATGATTGCGCGGCTTCGCCCGGGCGCGACGATCGAGCAGCTCGACGCGCAGATGAAGGTCATCGTGCAGCGGAACGTCGAACGGCTGCCGCAGTACCAGGCGTTCGCGACTACGAGCGGCTTCGGCGGCTACGCGGTGAGCATGCGGGAGCAGCTGGTCGGCGACGTCCGAACCCCGCTCTACGTGCTGCAGGCGGGGGTGCTGGTGGTGCTGCTCATCGCGTGCGTCAACGTTGCCAACCTGCTGCTGATGCGCGCCACCGGACGCTACCGTGAGCTGGCCATCCGCACGACGCTTGGTGCGGGGCGGTGGCGGCTCGTGCGGCAGCTGGTCACCGAAGCCATCGTGCTCGCGGCCCTGGGCGGGGCCGGCGGGCTGGCGCTCGGGCTGGCCGGTGTGCGTGCGCTGATTGCGATGAGCGCGCGCCAGCTGCCGGGTGGTCCCGAGGCCGCAGTGCACGGACCGGTGCTCGCTTTCACGATGGCGCTTGCGGTCGCCACCGGCATCGTATTCGGCCTCGTGCCGGCGCTCGCCGTGATCCGCGGCAACACCGCAGCGATGCTGAAGGACGACAGCACGCGCGGATCCGCCAGCAGGGGCACGAACCTGATGCGCTCGAGGCTCGTCGTCGCGGAAATGGCGCTTGCGGTCGTGCTGCTGATCGGCGCCGGCCTCCTCATCAGCAGCTTCGCACGGCTCCAGCAGGTCGATCCCGGCTTCTCCCCGGCGAACGTCCTGACCGCGCAGTTCGCACTGCCGCCGAGCCGTTACGCCGACGCGACGCGGACGGGCATGTTCTGGTCGCGTCTCGCCGCCAGGGCGCGGGAACTGCCCGGGGTGACCACCGTCGGCCTGACATCGAACGTCCCGTTCAACGGCAACGTGAGCTCCGGCTCGTACTCGATCGTCGGCTACACGCCGGGGCCCGGGCAGCCGTCCCCGCACGGGCGCCAGGAAGTTGTCGGCGCCGACTACTTCACGGCCATGCACATCCCGCTGCTGCAGGGGCGGGTGTTCAACGACGGCGACACCGCGGCGAGCCCCCCGGTTGCGGTGATCGACGAGTATCTCGTGAAGCGCTACTTCGCCGACCGGAACCCGCTCGGACAGCAGTTACAGCGAGGCAGCACGAGCAGCCCGAAGGTGACCATCGTCGGCGTGGTCGGCACGATCAACAGCATCGACCTGGGACGAGCCGGTGGCGAAGGAGCGGATTTACCGGCCGCTCGCTCAGGCGCCGCGATCGTCGATGGCGCTGGTGCTCCAGACCGGGCTCGATCCGCAGACGCTCGTGTCGCAGGTCCGGGACGCCGTCCAGTCGATCGATCCGGAGCAGCCGATCGCCGACGTGCGGACGATGGACCAGTGGGTCGCCCGATCCCTGGAGAACCGGCGGACACCGATGGTGCTGCTGGCGCTGTTCGGCGCTGTCGCGATGGTCCTGTCAGCCATCGGCATCTACGGCGTGCTGGCCTTCGGCGTCGCCCAGCGGGTGCGCGAGTTCGGGATCCGCCAGGCGCTCGGCGCCGACGCCGGAACATCCTCGGACTCGTGCTGAGGCAGGGCCTGCGCACGGCGTCCGTCGGGATCGGCATCGGCCTGCTGGCCGCTGCGCTGCTGACCCGCTATCTGCAGACCCTGCTGTTCGGCATCGGCTCGCGCGACCTGGCGGTGTTCTCAGGCGTACCGGCCTTGCTGCTGGTCGTGGCGGCGGCCGCCTGCTACCTCCCGGCAAGGCGTGCGACGCGCGTCAACCCGATGACGGCGCTGCGCGACATCTGACCGGCCGGATGCCCGGCGTGGGCGCCGGCGACCGCGCGGCTATAATCTGGAACGCACCGTGGTGAAATGAGAATTGGGGCTCACCAGTGATGACGATCCAGGAACGCCGCACCGGACCGGTGACCATCCTCGCGCTGAGCGGGCGGCTCGTTTTCGAGGATGGCGACGGACTCCTGCGCCAGCGGGTGGATGATCTCGTCGCGAGCGGGCACGTGCGACTCATCGTCGATCTCACCGACCTCGATTACGTCGACAGCGCGGGCATCGGCGTGCTGATTGCCAAGTACCTGAGCGTCCGGCGGAAAGGCGGCGACTTGAAGCTCCTCCGGCTGTCCTCGCGCACGCACCACGCGCTCGAGATCACGCACCTGCTGACGGTGTTCGAAACGTTCGACACGGAAGAAGAGGCCGTGAACAGCTTCGCCCGGGCGCAGCCGTGACGGCCATCCACGTTTTCCTGCTCCTTGCCGCCACGTTGCCCGCCGCTCCCCAGGAGCAACCCGGTTGTGCCACCCTCCAGGAGTGCCGTGAGATGGCGCTTCAGGCTGTCGAACGCCAGGACTTCGAAGCGTTCCACGATCTGGCGTGGCGGGCGGTGCGAAAGGGGTCGCCGCGGGACACCGAACTGATGCAGATGCTGGCGCGCGCCCAGAGCCTCAGCGGGCGGCCTCTCGACGCGCTCGTGATGCTGCAGCGGCTGCTCGACCTCGGCGTCACGACTGACGCTGCGACAAACGAGGACTTCCGCCGGGTCCGGGCGCTGCCCGGGTGGGCGGACTTCGCGGGGCGGGCCGGATTGGCGGCTGCCCCGACACCTCCGTCGGATCCTGCGCCCGGGTCCGTGCGCCCCGCCCCCGATTCGACTCCCCGAAGCGCGGCCAGGGCCGAAGTTCCGGCGAACGCCGGAAATCCTTCAAGTGCGGCGAATCCAGGCGTCGGAGGCGCGGCGGACGCGCTGCGCTTCACGACGCTGTCGTTCACTCCCGCCGGGCTCGCGTACGACCGTGTGTCGAACCGCTTCATCGTCGGCGACTACGACGCGCGGAAGCTCACGGTCGTCGACGAGGCCTCGCACCGCGTGGCGAACCTCGCGGGTGCGCAGTCGGCCGGCTTCGGGTCGATTGCGGCGCTCGAGATTGACGCGCGTGAAGGCGACCTGTGGGTCGTCAGCTCACCGATGGCGGACGCGACACCACCGGCCGGCGACGACGCCCAACCAGCGGCGATCCTGCACAAGCTGCAGCTGATTTCCGGCCGGGTGCTGTACGCGGTTCCGCTCGAGCCGGAGTTCGGGCAGGCGCGCTTCACCGACATTGCCATGACGCCGAGCAGCTCGGCGCTGGTGCTCGACTCGGCCGGACGGCGGGTCTTCGTCGCTCCTCCACGGTCGCGCCGGCTCGCGCTCGCGCTGCAACTCGAGGTATCGGACCCCTCCAGCCTCGCGCCCGAGTCCGATCGCGTCGTCTATATCGCGCATCGGGACGGTGTGCTCCGCGCGGACCTCGGCGCGCGCCGGACACGGCCGCTGTCCGGAGCGGCGAACGTCAACCTTGCGGGCTTCACCCGGGTCCGGTGGCATCGTCGTACGCTGATCGGCGTCCAGGCGGCTGAAGACGGCACCCACCGGATCGTCCGCATGAAGCTCAACACGTCCGGCCTCCGCGTGACCGGCGTCGAAGTGCTCGACCAGTCGCTGCGGATGCGCGACCCGACCGCCGCCGCGCTGAGCGGCGACTCCTTCTTCTACCTGTCGGCGGCACTGGCGGGAGAGCCTGGAATGCAGGCCGAAACGATCATCCGCCGCGTCACGGTTCATTGACGTTCGCGTCGCGGCATGTCTCACGAGCCCTTCCGCGTTTTCCGTCGGGAGCGCGCCGAAAGCCCCGCCCGCCGATCGCCCGAACTTGTGAACGCCGATCGTGCGGTTTTGCGTAAGATGTGCCAGCGCGTCCGGCCGGTCGATCCGGCCCCGCGGTGAGGGAGGCTGTATGAAACATCCGTTGGTGTGGGCGGTGGCGGGGCTGGTTCTGCTCGGCGCAGGCGTCGCGAGCGAGGCGGGACAGGCGACCAAGTCGGCGCGGGGGGCGGTCAGCGCTGTCGGCCCGGACTCGGTCAGCGTGTCCGTGAATGGCCAGGAAATGAAGTTCAGCGTCGACGGCAAGACCGAGGTCGTGGCCACTGGAGGCGGGACCCAGATGCGCAGCGCGCAGGCGGAGGGAAAAGGCGGTCCGCCTCTCGGGAGCCTCGTCAAGGCGGGTCAGACGGTTGAGGTGCGATATCACGAAGCGGGCATGCATGCCGCCTCCATCCGGGTGCTGCCGGCGGGGACTGCGGCCGCGGGGGGAACGGCGGCAGGTGCGGGGGCACCCAGCCAGAAGCCTGCCGGTGCGGGGGCAACCAGCGAGAAGCCCGCGTCGACGCTCTCGGGAACGGTCACCGCTGTGACCGGCGCATCCTTGACGGTCAAGGGCAGCACCGGCGAGTCCAGGTTCGTCGTGGACCCGAAAACCACCGTGATTGGTCGCGGCCTCAGCACGCAGGCGCGAGCCAGCGCCGCCACCGGGAAGACCCAGACAATTGGGGACATGGTTGGGGTGGGCGACGCCGTGACGGTCACCTTCCACGAGACGGGCGGCGCAAAGCACGCCGCGGAGGTGCGCATTACCACCAAAGCGCCAAAGTGACTTCCGGGACCGCGAAGGCCCCGTGGCCTTCGCGGTTCCAATCCGGCACGCGAGTCCGGACGCTCACGCGTTCACTGCTCGACACTCCTGCGTCGCCTGCCGCAGACGCGAGGGCGCTCGATACAGACGGTGAGGACCGTCTGTCCCTCACCCCTGCGCCTGCGCGCGTTCCACATGATCACAATCAGGTCCGGCCCGGACAACACACGGAGGAGGACGCGTGCAGCTCGAAGGGGTGTACTCGGTGCTGCCGACGCCGTTCACGGCCGCCGGGTGACGTAGACGACGACAGCCTTCGGCGGGTCGTCGATCTGTTCATCGGCGCCGGGGTCAACGGCGTCACCGTGCTCGGCGTCACCGGCGAGGTGGCGCGCCTCGACGATGGCGAGCGGCAGCGGGTGCTGGAGATCGTCACGGCGCACGTCAACGGCCGGATTGGCGTGGTCGCGGGCACCACCGCGGAAGGCACGCGGACGTGCATCGGCTACAGCCGCGCGGCCAGGGCGGCCGGCGCCACCGCGGTGATGGTCAGCCCGCCGCGCATGCCGAAGCTGAACTCCGACGCGGTGCGTGCGGCACTACCACGCGCTGGCGGAGGCTGTCGACGTCGAGATTGTCGTGCAGGACTTCCCGCCGATCTCCGGCTATGCGATGGAGCCGTGGCTGCTGGCGCGGATCGCCAGGGAGATTCCGCGCGCGCGCACCATCAAGCTCGAGGATCCGCCGACGCCGTTCAAGACCGTCGCGCATCCTCGAGCAGGCGTCCGGCCTCGACGTGCGGATCTTCGGCGGCCTCGGCGGCGTGTTCCTGCTCGAGGAGCTGATGGCCGGCGCGACCGGGGCGATGACCGGCTTCGCCTACCCGGAGATGCTCGTCCGCATCGTCTCGCTCTACCGTGCCGGGCAGATCGACGAAGCGGCCGAGGTGTTCTACCGGGCGGTGCCGCTGATGCGCTTCGAGTTCCAGGAAGGCATTGGCATGGCCATCCGCAAGGAGGTGCTGCACCGGCGCGGTGCGCTGGCGAGCCCGGCGACCCGGGCGCCGGCCGCGGCCTCGACCCGACGACCCGCGCGGCACTCGATCGGGTGCTGCGTGGAGATGGGTAGGAGTTAGGAGCCGGATCAGGAGTCAGGATTCGGAGCTGAATCGACGAACGCACAAGCTGAGGCCGAACCACAGGGCCGGCGCTGGATACGGACGCTGATGCCGGATCGGAACTGGACTGAGGAGCTGAGCACGCATGGATCTCGGGCTGACGGGCAAAGTCGCGATGGTCGCGGGGGCGAGCCGCGGGCTCGGGCTTCGCGGTGGCGCGAGGCGCTCGCGGCCGAAGGGGCGCATTGTGTCGATCGCGTCGCGGAACGAAAGCGCCGATCCACGCGGCTGTGGCAGCGGCTGGGCGGGATCGGCGTTCGGCACGGCGGTCGACGTCAAGTCGGCGGACGACATCCAGCGCTGGGCCGATGCCACGATCGAGCGGTTCGGCGGCGTCGATCTGCTGTTTGCGAACGGCGGCGGACCACCGGCCGGCCCGGCGCTGTCGTTCGACGACGCGGCGTGGCAGGACGCGGCGAACCTGCTGTTGTTCAGCACGCTCAGGATGGTGCGCGCGGTCGTGCCGTCGATGACCGCGCGCGGCGGCGGCGCCATCCTGGTCTCCACCTCGTCTTCGGTGAAGGAGCCGATCCCCAACCTCGGGCTGTCGACCGTGCTGCGGGCCTCGGTGTCCGCGCTGGCCAAGACCCTGGCGCTCGAGCTCGCGGCGTCGAAGATCCGCGTCAACCAGATCGTGCCCGGGCGGCTCGACACCGACCGGGTGCGCGAGCTGGACGAGATCAACGGCCAGGAAGCAGGGCATCCCGGCCGGCGGAGGCGAAGGCCAAGTCGGCCGCCGCGATTCCGATGGGCCGCTATGGCGAGCCTGACGAGTTCGGCCGGGTCGGCGCGTTCCTGCTGTCGGACGCCGCCTCCTACATGACCGGCGCGACCGTTCAGGTCGACGGCGGGCATGATCAAGTGTGTGCTCTAGGCGGCTCGGGCTTGGGCTTGGGAGCTGGGGTGGACCGGACGCCGAACGCTCGCTGATCCGCGAGCCGACGGGGCGGGGTTCGGACCGCTCGCGGGGCTCGAAGCCCGCGTCCTGAGGCCGATCCGGAGATCCGGATCCCGATCCCGGACCCGACAGGAATCACTCAATGAGCTTGATGCGGAAAACGCTGCTCGCGGGGTCGACGAACGCCTGGCTGCGCGACCATGCCACCCGGTATGGGTTCGTGCGGCGGTCGGTATCACGGTTCATGCCTGGCGAGCGGATCGAGGACGCGCTGCGCGCCGCGCGCGAGTTGTCGCGCCGCATGGCATCACGACCATCCTGACTCAACTCGGCGAGAACCTGACGACGCCGGCGGAAGCCGAGGAGGTCACGCAGCACTACCTGGAGGTGCTCGACAAGGTTGCGGCGAGCGGCCTCGACGCGCACATTTCGATCAAGCCCACTCAACTTGGGCTCGATCTCGATCGGGCGCTGTGCGAGCGCAACCTGCAGCGCATCATCGAGCGGGTCGAGCAGCGCGGACAACTTTCTCTGGATCGACATGGAGGGCTCGGCCGTACGTCGATCCGACCCTCGATCTCTACCGCCAGGCGCGCGCGCAGACCACCCGCATTGGCATCGCGCTCCAGGCCTATCTGTACCGCACGGCGGCACGACGTCGAATCCCTCATCCCGATTGGCGGCCGCGATCCGCGATCGTCAAGGGCGCCTACCTCGAGCCACCGGACATCGCGTTTGCGCGAAGGAAGACACCGACGAGAACTTCTTCAAGCTGTGCACGCGGCTGATGTCGCCGGAGGCGCAGCAGGCCGGCGTGCTGCTGCACATCGCCACCCATGACGTCGCGCTCCCCGACCGGCTGAACGCGTGGATCGCGCGAGCACAACGTCCCGACGTCCGCCTACGAGTTCGCCATGCTCTACGGCATCCAGCGCCAGCAGCAGCTGCGGCTGGCGCGCCAGGGCAAGCGCCTGCGCGTGCTCATCAGCTACGGCGAATACTGGTTCCCGTGGTACATGCGGCGCCTGGCCGAACGCCCGGCCAACGTGTGGTTCGTGTCTCGGAATCTCGAGGAGCTAACTTTCCCCTTTTCCCGCTTCCAGCTGGCCAAACTCGCTACGGCGATCCCGATGCGTGCGCCGATCGGTGAGCGCTGATCGATCACGAGCAAGGACCCGCGCAAGTCCGGGAGAACCGGGGTGGAGCGTTCGAAGCGTTGCTACCCGACGTCCCGGACACAGGCCGGCATGCGGCCGTAGCGGGACGCCGGGTAGCCCGGCTTCCTCGCTAGAACGCGAACCCCGCCGACAGATGGAGGCGCGTGTCGCCGTCGTCGAGCCCGTGCGCGACGTCGAGATTGAGCTTGACGAGCGGCGCCATCAGGAACACGCCGCCGCCGACACCGGTGTGCCAGCGGCGCAGTCGGCGACGCGTGTCCCTGCATCCCAGGCCTTGGCCGCGTCGACGAAGCCGAGTACGCCGAGCCGGGCCGCTGCTCAGGATCGAGCGTGATTGGCACGCGCAGTTCGCCGGAGGTCACGAGCGTGCGATCGCCGTCGAAGTGACCGGCGCGAAATCCGCGCAGCGTCGAGGCGCCGCCCGAGCAGCAGCCGTTCGAAGGCGGGCAGCGGCGCCGAGGCGGCGGTGTACTGCACGCGGCCGGCCGCCACGGCCTGTCCGATGACGCCGACATAGCCGCGCGCGTCGGTGGTGTACAGGTCGATGCGGGCCGGCGCGACTGCGCACGTGCAGCCCGGTCCACCCGGCGCCCAGAACGAAGGCGTTGCGCGGGAAGGCCGGGTCGGCCCGCGTGTCGAGCGCGGCGTCGGCGCCAATGTCCAGAGCCGGTCGTCGATGCCGCCGAAGTCGACCGAGCTGCGTGACGCCTGCGACGCCGGTCCGGACGAAGCGCCGCAAGCCGTCGTTCGGCGCGGCCTTTCAGCTCCACCCGCCGGTCGTCGAGCCCGAAGCGCGGGTTCTCGCGCTGCCAGATGGCCGACGCTCGACTCCACGCGGGTCAGCGGACCGCGCTTGAAGGTGCGACCGAGCTCGAGCGCCGCACGGCGGGTTCCGCCCCAGGTCAACGGTACCGACAGGCGCTCGCCGGCGCCGAGCAGGTCAAGCGTGCTCATGCGTGCGCCGTAGGTCAGGCCGTAGCCGTCGGCGTAGTTGACGATCGGCAGGAACATCAGGCGGTCGCCGACCCGGCCCGAAGCGGCCGCGACCGCGCACTGAATCGCCCCGCCCGAGGAGACGCGCCCGGCCGCTCGTGCACCAGCAGCACGATCGCCACATCGCTGGCGTCGGTCAGCGACCGATAGCGCTTCCGCACCTCGACGCTCTCGAACTTTCCGCTCTGCTTCAACCGCTGCTCGATCGCCTCGAGCGCGTCGGCCCCCAGTTCCTGCCCGAGCGCCAGCCCGGCCAGCGTCGAGCACGTCGTCGTCGGAGCACCGCCGCGTTGCCGTGGACCCGGATTTCGCGCACGACCTCGGCCTGAGATGGTTCATAGGGTTCATGAGGTTCATGAGGTTCATGAGGTTCGCCGGAGGCTCATTGCGTTCGATCGAGTTCATCCGGGCTCATCGAGGTCATGGAACGCTCCGCTGCGAAGCCCGGACCTTGAACCTTGAACCCCGGACCTTGTCGCTGAACCCCGAACCTTGAACCGCCGAACCCTGAACCTGCACGAACCGCCTGAACCCCATGAACCTCATGAACCTCTGAACCCCATGAACCTCGGCCAGCTTCGGCAGCTCTGATGATCGACTTGACCTCGGCCAGGCGGTAGTTGGCGAACTGCCGTGAGTAGCTCGCCTCGAACGGGCCCGTGGCGAGTGACACGCCGGCGTGCACGTCCATCTCGCGCGGCAGCCACATGCCCGCGAACGGCTGGCCCATCGACATCGACGCGTGGATGTCGTCGACCCGCACCAGCCAGGCGCCGGGCAGGAAGTCCATCCAGACGTTGTCGAAGGTGTACTTGACGATCTGGTGCTCGGCCGGATCGACCCAGAGGGTGACGAGCGCGGTCTTGTTCATCTTGCGGTTGATGTCTTCCTCCTGCTGCGCGCTGGCGCTCCGCGTCCCGGGTCCTTCGGCCGGCCGCTTCCCGCTTTGCGGCTGTCGTCGTCGATCGCGATCGTCGTCGTCTGAACATCCGCGTCGGGTAGTACTCGATCCGCAGGACGTCGTGGCCTTCGAGCTTCTCGCGCCCGGCGAGGTAGTAGTTGCCCGGCTCGAACTTGAAGTCCATGAAGTAGGCTTCCGAGACGAATCGCGGCGTTGCGACCGGCGTGTCGCCGTCTGACCGGCGACCGGCCGGTTCGGCGTCGGCGTCCGGTGCGTCGCCCTCCCGGCGTGCCCGGCGTGGCTGCGCCGTTCGAGCCGCGCCCGCTCGCGACGGATCCAGTCCTCTTCGGTACTTGCGGCGGTCCTCCTCCCCGACGCCGACGCCCGTCGAAGCGCACCGGGCTGCGGACGTGCAGGCCGTCGCGGACGTACCAGGTGAACTCGCGCCGTGCCGCGGTGCAAGGGACACGCCCGGGACCCGAGGATCTCGAACATCTCGACATCGTCGAGGATGTACTGCTGAAGGGTCTGCGCGATTGACGTCCCGCCGCGCCAGCACCTTGGCCATGAAGGCATCCAGGTCGTTGGACGGGGCGGGAGGGGAGGCCTGGGCGTGGAGGATAGAGGCGGACACGCACACGAGCGCCAGCGCCAGCGCGGCACGCCCGGGCGTGATCAGACGGCCTGCGCCGGCAACGAGATGACGCACGATACCCCCTCCGAGTCGGCTGGCAGGCCTGGTTGCTGTAGACGGAGCAGCCGCGCCCGCGGTTCCGCGAGCGACTCGAGACTGACTCCCGACTGCCGACTTCCGACTGATATGCTGCCCCTTCCCCCCATGCCGTTCACCTTCTTGTTCGCAACTTCGATCTCCGCCCTCCTGGTAGTGGCGGCGCTGGCGCAAGGCCCGTCGACCCCTGATGTCGGCACGCTCGACCAGCTCGCCTTTCGCAGTGTCGGGCCGAGCCTGACCCCCGGCCGCATATCCGACATTGCCGTCGACCCGAAGAACCCGAGCGTCTGGTATGTCGCGTCCGCCTCGGGCAATCTGTGGAAAACCGAGAACCGCGGCAATACGTGGGCGGCGGTCTTCGAGGACTACGGATTGGTACTCGCTGGGCGCCGTGACGGTCGATCCGCGCGACTCGAACGTCGTCTGGCTCGGAACGGGAGAGAACAACAACCAGCGGAGCGTCAGCTACGGCGACGGGGTCTACAAGTCGACG
The DNA here is from genome assembly GCA_963787175.1 of uncultured Acidobacteriota bacterium. Taxonomy (GTDB): domain Bacteria; phylum Acidobacteriota; class Vicinamibacteria; order Vicinamibacterales; family 2-12-FULL-66-21; genus CAVSUB01. The sequence goes on along the minus strand of CAWBCA010000017.1, from coordinate 856,173 downwards.
GACGCCGGCAGGTCGTGGAAGCGCATGGGGCTCGAGCGGTCAGAGCACATCCAGAACATCGTGGTGGACCCGCGCAACTCGCGCGTGGTCTACGTGACCGCAATCGGGCCGCTGTGGGCGCCGGGTGGGGACCGCGGTCTTTACAAGACGACCGACGGGGGGGAAACCTGGAGGCCGGTGCTCGCCGTGAGCGCCGACACGGGCGTGACCGATCTGATCATGGATCCGCGAAGGCCCGACGTCCTTTATGCCGCGGCCTATCAACGCCGCCGCCATGTCGGGCAGCTGGTTGGCGGCGGCCCGGAAAGCGGGATCTACAAATCGGCCAACGGCGGACAGACGTGGACGAAGCTGACGAAAGGGCTGCCCTCGGTTGATGTCGGCCGCATCGGGCTCGGCCTCAGCTGGAAGAATCCGGATGTGGTGTACGCCCTGGTCACCGCCCAGCGAAACCAGGGCGGGTTCTTCCGGTCGGAGGACGGCGGCGCGAGCTGGACCCGAACAGGGCGGATGGCGGCAGCAGCGAGCGCGGCCGGGCGAGATCCCGAAACGGCGACGTGCGGCCCGCTGGGCGCTCCGGCAACCACGGCGCCCGCTGCGCCGTCCCGGGAATCCGGTCCGACTGCCGCGGCGGCGCCACCGGGCGTTGCCGCCCAGACGGACGACCCCGGCGTTCCGACAGACGACTGCTACCGCGGCGGCGATCCGGGCTACTACAACGAGATCTTCGTTGACGGTCACGATCCCGAGACGATCTGGTCTCCGCAGACGAACCTGTTCCGCAGTGGCGACGGCGGCAGGACATGGGCGATGGTGCCGCTGCCCGGCGTGCACATCGACCATCACGAGATTGTCTTCGACGCGGCCGACCGTCATCACGTGTTGATTGGAAACGACGGGGGACTCTACGAGACCGTACGACGGCATGAAGACGTGGCGGCACTTCACGAACCTGCCGCTGTCGCAGTTCTACCGCATCACGACCGACAACGCGCGGCCGTTCTATCACGTCTGTGGCGGCTCACAGGACAACGGGACGATCTGCGGTCCCTCACGCACCGTCAACCGCGCCGGCATCCGGACCAGCGACTGGTACAGCATCGGGGGCGGGGACGGGTTCCAGCCGCGGGTCGATCCCGAGGATCCCGGCATCGTCTACTCCGAGACGCAGGAAGGTGCGCTCGGCCGGCTCGATCTGCGAACCGGCACGCGCGTGCCCATTCGTCCGACACGGCAGAACACCACCGGGCTGGAGCCACAGCCTCCCCCCGTACCCGCGCCGGCGGAGCAGGCGCCCGGGGGCGGGCGTAGCGGGCCAATCAACGCCGGCCGGGGAAGGGGCGCGCTCGGGCGCTGGAACTGGGACGCGCCCCTCGTGATCAGTCCGCATTCCGCCCGGCGTCTCTACTTTGCCGGCGACCGGTTGTACCGCAGTGAGGATCGGGGAGACTCCTGGACGGTGATCAGCCCGGACCTCACGCGCGCGCTCGATCCCCGGGCGATTCCGATCATGGGCAAGGTCTGGCCCCGCGACTCGGTCGCATTCAATCAGGCAACAACGCAGCTGAGCACCGCCACAGCGCTCGACGAGTCTCCTCTGCTCGAAGGCCTGCTCTACGTGGGAACCGATGATGGGCTCGTGCAGGTGAGTGAGGATGGCGGGCGGACATGGCGGAAGGAGGTATCGTTCCCCGGCGTGCCCGCGCATGCCTACGTGACGGATCTGTTCGCGTCGCCGCGCGAAGCGGGCCTCGTCTTTGCGACCTTCAACAACTATCAGCAAGGGGATTTCAAGCCTTACGTCGTGAGGAGCGTGGACCGCGGGCGCACGTGGGAGTCGCTCAGCGGCGACCTGCCGGAACGGTCGGGGGCGTGGAGCATCGTGCAGGATCACGTCAACGGCAACCTGCTGTTCGTCGGGCTGGAGTTCGGGGTGTGGGTCAGCGTGGACGGCGGCCGGGAGCTGGATGCCGCTCGGCGGCGGATTACCCACGACCCAGGCGCGGGACCTGACGATCCAGCGCCGCGAGGGAGATCTCGTGGTGGGCACTTTCGGCCGCGGCGCCTTCATTCTCGACGACTACGCCGCGCTCCGCGACGTGACCCCTCAGACCCTCGCCGAGGAGGCGCGCCTGTTCCCCCTTCGCGACGCCTATATGTTCGACGAGCTGCCGCAGGTGCAAGCGGCCTGGGGAAACACGGCCACACCCAACCCGCCTTACGGCGCGCTGCTGACCTACAGCGTGGGGCAGAGGCCGGCCGCCGGCGTCACGCTCGTGCTGAGCATCACCGACAGCTCGGGACGAACGGTGAGACGAATGGATCTGCCCGGCGATGTCGGGCTGCGCCGGGTGGCGTGGAATCTTCGAGCCGATCCGCCGCCCGCCGCCGGCGACGCCGCGGGCCGCGAGGGTCGTGGGGGCGGGGCGGGCGTCGAGCCGCAGTTGGCGGCGGCTGTTTCCGGCCGCGGCGGCCCTGTACAAGGGCCCCCGGTGCAGCCGGGCCGCTATCGTGCGACGATTGCCAAGGAGGTGGGAGGCACCGTGACCCCGATCGGCCAGGCGCAGACATTTGCCGTCGTTCCGCTGCCACGCTAATGTCACGAATGGGCGTTGATCCGATGAAGCTGAAGGGCTGCTCTCGACGTCTTTAGGAGTGGGTCGCTTCTCGCCATCCAAGTACAGCGGCGTACAATCAGCCCACCATCTCCCTGGGAGACGAGCATTGCTCGAGTCGATCTTTCGGCTGCTCTTCGGCTACCGGCCGGTTATTTTCCAGCAGGGAGAGTTCCGGCTCGTTCCGTCGGGCGGATCGTACGTCGCGGCCGTGCTGGTGGCGGCGGCGATCGTCGCCACCTTTCTGACCTACCGGGCTGCGCGATCGAAGGGGGCCGCGCGCGACCTGATCATCCTGGCGGTGATGCGGACGGCGATCCTCCTGCTCGTCCTGCTCTGCCTGTTCCGGCCCGTGCTCGTGGTCAAGGCGGCGGTCCCGCAGCAGAACTTCCTCGGCGTCCTGATAGACGACTCGCGGAGCATGCAGATCGCCGACTGGAACGAGGCACCACGCGCCGACTTCGCGCGGCAGCAGTTCGCATCCCCGGACGCCGCAATCCTCGACGCGCTGTCGGATCGATTCGTCATTCGCACGTTCAGGTTCTCGTCCATTGCGTCCCGGATCGGTGCGCCGTCCGACTTGACGTTTGCGGGCGCCCAGACCCGCATCGGCAGCTCGCTCGACGGCGCCAGGCAGGAGCTCGCCGGACTTCCGCTCGCAGGCCTCGTCGTCGTCAGCGACGGTGCGGACACCACGGACGGGTCGCTCACGGATGCGCTGCTCGCGATGAAAGCCGCGTCGGTGCCCGTGTTCACCGTGGGCGTGGGGCGCGAGGCGCTGGCGAAGGACATCCAGATCGACCGGGTGTCGGCGCCGAGATCGGCGCTGAAGGGCACCTCGCTGATGGTCGATGTCGTGGTGACGCAGACGGGGTTCGCCGGAGAGGCGGTGACGCTGGACGTCGAGGACGGCGGGCGCATCGTCGGCTCGCAGGCGCTGAAGCTCCCGGTCGACAGGGAGCCGGCGGCCGTGCGCGTGCGCTTCATTGCGGCCGAATCGGGCCCGCGTGTCTTCAGGTTCCGGATCTCCCCCCGGCCCGGCGAGATCGTCGGGCAGAACAATCAACGGGAAGCGCTGATCGACGTCCGCGACGGCGTGCAGAAGCTGCTGTATTACGAGGGGGAGCCGCGGCCCGAGATGAAGTTCCTTCGTCGTGCGGTTGCCGACGACAAGAACCTGGAAGTCATCACGCTCCAGCGTACCGGCGGACAACAAGTTCCTGCGCCTGTTCGTGTCGGACCCGAAGAGCAGCGACGAGCTCGCGGGCGGGTTCCCCAAGACCCGCGACGAGCTGTTCGCGTACCGACGGCCTGATTCTCGGCAGCATCGAGGCGGGGGCGTTCACCGCCGATCAGCTGAGGATGATCGGCGAGTTCGTGGAGCGGAGGGGCGGCGGGCTGCTCATGCTCGGTGGCGCGCGCTCGTTCAGTGAAGGCGGCTACGCCGGCACGCCGGTCGCAGACGCACTGCCTGTGGTGCTCGAGCGGGTGGCGCGTTCGAGTGACGACCTGCCCCTCGCGCGGCTCAAGGTGCGTCCGACCCGCGCCGGCGAGGCGCACGCGATCACGCAGATTGCCGGGACCGAAAAGCTGTCGAGCGAGCGCTGGAACGATCTCCCCTCGCTGACGAGCGTGAACCCGCTGCGCACCCTCAAGCCTGGTGCGACGTTGCTCCTGAGCGGCGCCGATGCGCAGCGGCGCAGCCAGCCGGTGCTGGCGTTCCAGCGGTACGGGCGTGGGAAAACGCTCGCGCTTGCGGTCCAGGATTCCTGGCTCTACCAGATGCACGCGAGCATGCCGCTCGAGGACATGACGCACGAGAACCTGTGGCGCCAGTTGTTGCGCTGGGTGGTGGACGGGGTGCCGGGCCCCGTGGACGTCCACACGAGCTCCGAGCGGGTCGAAGCGGGCGACCCGGTCACGGTGACGGCGGGCGTCGTCGACAAATCGTTCGTGGAGCTGAACGACGCCCGCGTGGTGGGGCGCGTCAAGGACCCGTCGGGCAACACGGTCGAGGTCCCGATGCAGTGGACCGGGGAGCGGAGCGGAGAATACCGGGCCACCTTCACGGCCGCGACCGAGGGCATGTACACGGCCGACGTGGAGGCATCCCGCGAGGGCAAGTCCCTCGGCACCGACGCAGTGCACGTGCGTGCGGCGCCGGGCGACGGCGAGTACTTCGACGCGGCAATGCAGGCCGCCCGGCTCCGGCGGATCGCCAGCGAGACAGGCGGACGGTTCTACACGCCGGAGACCGTCGGCGCCCTCCCTGAAGATTTGAAGTACGCGGGGCGCGGCGTGACCACGGTCGAAGAGCGCGACCTCTGGCACATGCCGATCGTGCTGCTCGCAATCGTGGGCCTCATGGTCGGGGAATGGGGCTACCGCCGCGCGGTCGGGATGGCGTAGGACAGAAGACAGAAGGTAGGAGTCAGGAGCTGGGCCGAAAGCCAGACGAGGCCCGAAGCCCAAAGCCCGAACAACGAATGAGAAGCATTGCCGCGATTCTCTTCGTGCTCGCGTTCGCGCCGGCGGCCGGGGCCCAGGCGACCCGTGTAGCGATCGTCGTCGGGCTGGCGGGCAGTCCCGAGCACGGGGAGCTGTTTCAGCGCTGGGCCACGACGCTGGTGGACGGCTCCGCGAAGATGGGAATCGCGCCCGAGCACATCGTCTACCTCTCGGAGAAGCCTGAAGCGGACGCGAAGCGCATCACGGCGAAGTCGACGAAGGAGGAGATCGCCAGGACGTTCGACACGCTCGCGCAGGCCGGGCCGGAGGATGTGGTGGTGGTGCTGCTCATCGGCCACGGCACGTTCGACGGGAAGGCGGCGAAGTTCAACCTGCCCGGTCCGGACATCACGGCGGAGGACTTCGCGCCGCTGCTCGGGCGGCTGAAGTCGCGGCACGTGGTGCTCGTGAACACGTCGAGCGCGAGCGGGCCGTTCGTCGAGGCGCTCGCCGCCCCGGGACGCACGATCGTGGCAGCCACGCGGAATGGGGCGGAGCGGTTCGCGACACTCTTCGGCGGCTACTTCGTCGATGCGCTGGCGGGCACCGAAGCCGACAGCGACAAGAACAGCCGGACGTCGATTCTCGAGGCCTTCAACTTCGCCAAGCGGGAGGTGGGCGTCGCGTACGAGCGCGAAGGGATCATGGTGACGGAGCATCCGATCCTGAGCGACAACGGCGAGAAGACCGGGACGCAGACACCTGCCGCGGATGGCAAACAGGGGCGGGTGGCGTCGGTCATCACGCTGGGCTCGGCTGCGCCCGGCGACCCGCTGCCGGCGGATCCGGCGCTGCGCGCGCTGCACCTCGAGCGGCGCGATATCGAGCGCCGGATCGAAGGCCTGAAGATCCTGAAAGACAGCATGGAGGCCGCGCGATACGTCGGTGAGCTCGAGCGGCTCGCCACCGAACTGGCCCGCAAGACGCGGCAGATACGCGAGAGCGAGGGCAAGCGTCCGTGAGATCGCCGGCACGCGTGGCGTTCGCCGCCTCGGTCCTGGCGATTGCCGCCGCGAGCGTCGCCGTGTACGCGCCAGGGGTCCGGCCGGAACCGCCGGTCGGGGCCGCAGTACGAGGTGCAGGGAAACGCCGGTACCGACGGGCGGTTCGTGTTCGTGCGCCTGAAATACGCGGCCGGGTTCGAGGGCGGGTTCGGCGGCCGCGGGCCCGCGTGGTCGCACGACTATCCGGACGGCGAGGTGCACTTCACCAGGATCCTCGAGGAGCTGACCTTCCTTCGCGTGCGGACCGACGGGTCGAACATCCTGTCGCTCGAGGATCCGGAGCTGTTCAACTACCCGATCGCCTACATGGCCGAGCCGGGCTTCTGGGCCGTTTCCGACACCGAAGCGGCGAACTTCCGGCAGTACCTGTTGAAGGGCGGTTTTGCGATTTTCGACGACTTCCGCGGATACGATTGGAACAACCTCCAGGATCAGATGCGCCGGGTCCTGCCGGAGGCGCAATGGCTTCAGCTCGACGGAACGAGCTCGGTATTTCACTCGTTCTTCGAAATCGACAATCCCGAGACGCTGGCGCCTCCCTCCATCTACGACCAGAACCTGGTCCCCACCTATTGGGGCCTGTTCGAGGGCAACAACCCGGCCGGGCGGCTGATGGTGATTGCCAACGTGAACAACGACATGAGCGAGTACTGGGAGTTCTCGGACACCGGGCTCTTCGTCGTCGATCTGGCCAACGAGGCCTACAAGTTCGGCGTGAACTACGTGATGTATGGGATGACGCATTAAAGTGCTTCCCGCTTCCGGCTGCCCGCTTCCGGCTTCCAGCCGGAAGGTCGAAGCAGTCGAGCGGGTAGCTGGAAGCTGGAAGCGGACAGCGGGAAGCTTTTTCGAAAGTGAGGCCCTGTGAATCGTGTGGCGGAGGAAGTCGTGAACCTGGAGTCGGCTGATGACATCGCGCTCGCGGACCGGATGAAGACCGGTCGCGATCAGATCGTCACGGAGCTCCGCAAGCTGATCATCGGGCAGGGGGATACGGTCCACGAAGTGCTGCTCTCGCTGTTCGTCGGCGGCAACAGCCTGATCGTCGGCGTCCCGGGCCTGGCCAAGACGCTGCTGATACACACGCTCGCGCGCGTGCTCGACTTGAAGTTCAGCCGGATTCAGTTCACGCCCGACCTGATGCCGTCGGACATCACCGGCACCGACATCATCCAGGAAGACACCACGACCGGCCGGCGGCAGATGGTGTTCGCACCGGGCCCGATCTTCGCCAACATCGTGCTGGCCGACGAGATCAACCGCACGCCCCCCAAGACCCAGTCGGCGCTGCTCGAGGCGATGCAGGAGCACAGGGTCACGATCCAGGGCCGGACCTACAAGCTGGAAGAGCCCTTCTACGTCTTCGCGACGCAGAACCCCATCGAGCTCGAAGGCACGTATCCGCTCCCCGAAGCGCAGCTCGACCGGTTCATGTTCCACATCGTGATCGACCATCCGCCCGAGGACGAGGAGTTCGACGTGGTCCGGACGACGACCGCGATCCAGGATCCGCAGTTCGAGCGGCCCGTGAGCGGCGCCGATCTGGTCGCCTTCCAGCGGCTGGTGCGGCGGGTGCCGGTGGCGGATCCGGTGATGCGCTACGCGCTGAGCCTGGTGCGTGCGAGCCGGCCGAAATCGCCCACCGCGCCCGAGAACGTGAAGAAGTGGGTGGCGTTCGGCGCGAGCGTGCGTGCCGCCCAGTACCTGGTCCTGGGCGCCAAGGCGCGCGCCCTGACCGAGGGGCGCTACCACGTGAGCTTCGAGGACATCCGCGCGCTGGCCCACCCGGTCCTGAGGCACCGCGTGCTCACCAACTTCCACGCTCAGTCCGAGGGAATCACGAGCGACACGCTGATCGACCGGCTGCTCGAGAGCGTCGCCGTGCCGCGATCCGGAATGTGACGTCACATGATTGATTCGGCCGCCCTCCCCGGCGCGCGGTTCGTCGATCCCAAGGTGCTGGCTCGTATCGGCAACCTCGAGCTCGTGGCGCGCTCGGTCGTCGACGGGTTCATCAACGGCATGCACCGGTCGCCGTTCTTCGGCGCGTCGGTCGACTTCGCCGAGCACCGCGGCTACGTGGCGGGCGACGACATCCGGCGGGTGGACTGGCGGCTCTACGCGCGGACGGATCGCTTCTACATCAAGGAATACGAGGCGGACTCCAACTCCAACTTTTCGGTCCTGCTCGACGTGTCGAAGTCGATGGGCTACGGCAGCTCGACGATGACGAAGCTGGACTACGGGCGCATGCTCGCCGGCTGCCTCACCTACCTCGTGCACCGGCAGCGCGACCGCGTCGGGCTCGTCGCGTTCGACGACGACATCGTGGAGCACGTGCCGCCGTCGGCGAAGCACATGGAGACGGTGCTGCACGTGCTCGATCGCCTCAAGCCGTCGAGGCCCGGCAGCCTCCGCGCCCCGCTGCACAAGATGGCCGAGCATTTCGGCCGCCGCGGTCTGCTGGTGCTGGTGTCCGACCTGTACGAAGAGCCGGACGCCGTCCTCGAGGCGATCGGGCCGTTGCGCTTCCGGGGCAACGACATCATCGTGTTCCACCTCCTGGACGACGCGGAGCTGAACTTCACCTTCTCGACCCCGTCGGCGTTCGAGGACCTCGAGAGCGGCGAGCAGCTGCCGGTCGTGCCGGATGTGCTGGCGGAGCAGTATCGTGAGCTGGTCAAGGCGCATACCAGCGCGCTGACGGAGCGTTTTTCCACCAACCGCATCGACTACACCCTCGTGAACACGTCGTCGCCGCTCGACCACGCGCTGTTCAGCTACCTGTCTGCGCGCGAGCGACTCGCGCGGGTCCGCTGATGTCGTTCCTGGCACCGCTCTTCCTCGTCGGCCTGGCTGCCCTCGCGATTCCGGTGCTGCTCCACCTGATCCAGAAGGAGCGGCGGAACGTCGTGCAGTTCCCGTCGCTGATGTTCATCAGGCGCATCCCCTACCAGTCGGTCCAGCGACGGCGCATCCGCCACTGGCTGCTGCTCGCGCTGCGCCTGGCGGCGCTGGCGCTGCTGGTGTTCGCCTTCGGGCGGCCGTTCTTCCGCCAGACCGATGTGGCGGCGGCGGCCGGCTCCGGGGCCCGCGAGGTGGTGGTGCTGCTGGACCGGTCGTACAGCATGGGATACGGCGACCGGTGGCAGAAGGCGCTGTCGGCCGCGCAGCGCGCGATCGAGGGGCTGAAGCCGTCCGATCGCGGGACGGTCGTGCTGTTCGCCTCGAACGCGGAAGTCGCGTTGCGCTCGACGGCGGACCGCAGCCGGCTGCTGGCCTCGATCGCGGGTCTCACCCCGGGCGCGGGCGCCACGCGATACGGTCCGGCGCTCAAGCTCGCCGGCAGCATTCTCAGCGAGTCGGCGCTGCCGCGCCGGGAAGCGATCCTGATCACCGACTTCCAGCGCACCGGGTGGCAGGGGGCGGAAGGCGTGCGTCTGCCGGATGGATCGGAGTTGACGCCGGTGCCCGTCGCGGAAGGAGACGCGCCCAACCTGGCCGTCACTCCTGTCGCGCTGCAGCGCTCCACGTTCTCCGACCAGCAGCGGGTGACGGTGACTGCCGGCGTGGTGAATCACGGCACCGCACCCGTGCGCGGAGTCGAGGTGGCGCTGGAGCTCGGCGGCCGCCCCGTGCAGACAGTGCGCGTCAACGTGGAGCCAGGCGGGTCGTCGTCAGTAACGTTCGAGCCGGTGACCGTCGCCGAGCGCCATCTGCGTGCATCCGTACGGCTGCCGAAGGATCCTCTCGATCGCGACAACGTGTTTCACTTCGTGGTGTCGCCGGACGACCCGGTGCGCGTGATTCTCGCGGAGCGCGCCGGCGCGGCCCGGGGCGGAAGCCTGTACCTGTCGCGTGCGCTGGCAGTCGGCGAGTCCCCCGCTTCGACGTCACGACCCGGAGCGCCGACTCCCTGTCGACCGAGGATCTCTCCCGCGCGTCGGTGATCGTCCTGAACGATGCCGCCGTGGCGTCGTCCACGGCACAGCGCCTGGCGACGTTCGTGGAAGAGGGCGGAGGGTTGTTCGTCATCGCCGCCGAGCGGGCCGCCTGGTCCGGGCCTGCCACGCTGCTGCCTGGCGTCGTCGGCAACGCTGTCGACCGCAGCGCGGGCAACCCGGCCAGGATCGGCGCGCTCGAGTACGGACACCCGGCACTCGAGGTGTTTCGTGCGCCCCGCAGCGGTGATTTCGCCGCGGCGCGGTTCTTCGGCTACCGGGCCGTGACCGCGAGCCCCGGCTCACAGGTCCTGGCGCGTTACGACGACGGTGCGCCGGCGCTGCTGGAGCGGCGCAGTGGCGCCGGCCGGGTGTTGTTGTGGACCTCGTCGATCGACACGTTCTGGAACGACCTCGCGGTCCGTCCCGTGTACCTGCCGCTGATGCACCGCCTGATGCGGTACCTGGGCGATTACAGCGAGCCCGCGCCGTGGCGGACGGTCGGGGAAGTCGTGGACACCCCTGTGGCGTCGCGCTCGCCGCGTACGCAGGAGAGCCGCGTCGCGCTGACGCCGTCCGGCCAGCGGGTGGCGCTCGACGGCGAGGGGCCCGAAGTGCTGGAATTGACCGAGCAGGGGTTCTACGAAGTCCGCGTCGCAGGTACGGGACCCGGAGCCGTCGGTCGTTCTCGCCAGCAATGTCGATCTCGCCGAGTCGGACATGACGGCGCTCGACACGAAAGAGGTCGCGGCTTCGGCGATGGGACGCGCCGGCAGCATCGACGGCGCCGCGGCCATGCCTCTCACGCCGCCGGGCGACGACGCGCAGGAAGGCGCGCAGCGGATCTGGTGGTATCTGCTGTTCGCCGGACTGTTGTTGCTGACAGCCGAGACCGTCGTGAGCAATCGGTCGACAGTGTAAGCTGGTCGAGGAGACAGACCCATGTGGAATTCGATGCCGCGAGCCGACGCGTCCGACAGCCTGGTGGACATCATTCACGACGTCCGGCGGCGCTGGCGCTACAAGCTTGCGCTGCGGGGGGCGGTCGGCGTCCTGGGCGTGGGAGCGGCCGTGCTCCTGCTGGCGGCGTTCGCCCTGGAGTCGTGGCGCTTCAGCGCCGGCTCGATTGTGACGTTCCGCATCGCGCTGGGCGTGACGCTGACCGCGCTGGTGGGATGGTTCCTGGTCCGTCCGATGCTGAAGCGCGTCACCGACCAGCAGGTCGCGCTCTACCTCGAAGAGCACGAACCGTCGCTGCAGACGGCGATCGTCAGCGCTGTGCAGATGGAGGCGGCGGCCCGGACATCGGGCGCGGAATCGCCCCACTCCGCGGCGCTGGTGCGGCGCCTGGTGGAGTCGGCGGTGGAGCAGTGCCAGGGGATCGAACGCGGGCGCGCCGTGGAACGCGTGCCGGTGCGGCGCTACACGGGCACCATCCTCGCAATCGCGGCCGTCACCGTCGCGGTGTTCCTGCTCGGACCCGCCTACCTGCGTCACGCTCTGTCGGCGCTGGTCAACGTGTCGCGCAGCGTCGAGGCCGCCGCGCCGTATCGGATCGAGGTCATGCCCGGCAACGCGACCGTTCCGCGCGGAATCGACCAGACGGTCAAGGCGAAGCTCGAAGGCTTCGACACGGACCAGGCGGCGCTGATGGTCCGCAAGTCGCCCGACGCGCCGTTCGAGCGGATGACCCTGCTCCGGTCGGAAGGGGTTGCGGACGGCCAGCAGTACCAGGGGATGCTGTTCGACCTCGCAGGACCGGTCGATTACTTCGTCGAAGCAGCCGGCGTCAGGTCGCCGATCTTCACGCTGAAGGTCGTGGATCTCCCGTACGTGCAGACCCTTCAGCTCGAGTATCACTTCCCGGCGTACACCGGGCTGGAGCCGCGCAAGGTGGAAGATGGCGGCGACATCGCGGTGCTGAAGGGCACCGAGGTGCGCGTGCACGTGGTGCCGACGATGACGGCGCCCGGCGGCCAGATCCTGCTGCACGACAAGGACACGATCGCGTTGACGGCGCCGCCCGCGCGCGAGGCTGGCCTGGACGGCCGGTTCATGGCCGACCGGGATGGGTTCTACCGGGTCGAGCTCGATGCGCCGACCGGTGAGCGCGTCACCGCCTCTCCGCAGTACACGATCGACGTGCTGGCGGATCAGTCGCCCACGATCTCGATCGCGAAGCCGGGTCGCGACACCTCGGCGTCGCCGATCGAGGAGGTGTTCGTCGAGGCACGGGCGGAAGACGACTTCGGGGTGAAGGACCTCGAGCTGGTGTACTCGGTGAACGGCGGGGCAGAGAAGACCCTCCGGCTGTTCGACGGGAAGAACCGGCTCACCGAGGTGACCGCCGGTCACACGTTCTACCTCGAGGAGCTCAGCGTCGAGCCCGGAGACTTCGTGTCGTACTATGCGCGCGCCGCCGACAACGACGCGGTGGCCGGCGCCAAGCGGGCGACGAGCGATCTGTACTTCCTCCAGATTCGCCCGCTCCGCAAGGAGTTCAAGCGGGCCGAGTCGAATGCCGGGGGCGGCGGCGGAGGCGGCGGCAACCAGCAGGTGGGGGCGCTGTCGCAGCAGCAGCGTCAGATCATCGCCGCCACGTTCAACGTCAATCGCGACCGCAAGACGACGGCGGCGGCCAAGCTGCGTGAGGGCACGACCGTGATCGGGTTGTCGCAGGCCAGGCTGCGGGAGCAGGTGGATGCCCTCGTGACCCGGATGAACAGCCGTCTGGTCCAGCAGGACCCGGCGTTCAAGAAGGTAGCCGAGCTGCTGCCGCAGGCGGCGGAGGAGATGAAGAAGGCCGAGGCGAAGCTGCAGCAGGCCAGCCCGGACGGCGCCATTCCCTTCGAGCAGAAGGCGCTGCAGTTCCTTCAGAAAGCGGAGGAGGAGTACGAGGTCCAGGTCAGCATGCAGCGCCAGCAGGGCGGCGGGGGCGGCGGCGGGAGCCAGATGGCGGAAGATCTCGCCGACCTGTTCGAGCTCGAGATGGACAAGATGGCGAACCAGTACCAGACCGCCCAGCGCGCGCAGCAGCAGCAGTCGGATCAGAAGATCGACGAGCTCGCCGAGAAGCTGAAGGAGCTGGCCCGCCGGCAGGAGCAGGAGGCCGAACGGCTCCGCCAGCGTGCGGCGGCGGGACAGCAGGCGTCCGGCAACGGCGCCAGCCAGCGGCAGCTCGCCGAACAGGTGGAGGAAGCCGCGCGGCGGCTCGAGCAGTTGTCCCGCGACGAGAACCGCCCCGACCTGATGGACTCCGCACGCCGCATGCGCGAAGCGGCGGACCAGATGCGGCAGGCGGCGGCCAACGGCGGCCAGATGAGCGCGGCGCAGGCCACGTCCGCCCTGCAGCGGCTGCAGGACGCCCAGCGCAAGCTCCAGCAGGCGCAGGGCGCCCGCGGGACCAGGGACGTCGCGGACGCGCAGAAGCAGGCCGACGAGATGGCCCGCGAGCAGCAGCAGATTGCGGAGGGCGTCAAGGGGCTCGAGGCACCGCCGCGGAGGGCCGCGCCGACAGGATCCAGCAGCTCAGCGATCGAAAGGAAACGCTCGAGTCCAAGGCGACGGCGCTCGAGAGCCAGCTCGACAAGAGCGCCTCGGAGATGCGCCGCACCGATCCGGACGCTGCGCGCAAGCTGGCCGATGCCGCGCGCGGCATGCGCGACAGCCGGCTGCGCGACACCATCCGCTACACGCGGTCGCAGATCCGCGCCGGCCTGCAGGGCGCGGAGGTCAACGATCCTCGAGCAACGCATCGGCAGCAGCATCGACGACCTCCAGCAAGCGCCTCGGCGCGCGGCCTCGTCGGCCGGCAACGCGCGGCCCGACGCGATGGGCCAGGCGCTCGACAAAGCGCAGCAGGTCGCGCGCGGGCTGCAGTCGCTCGACGAGCGCATGCGCGAGCGCACGGGCCAGCAGGGGCGGCCAGGGCCAGCAGGGCCAGGCCAGCAGGGCCAGGGACAGCAGGGTCAGCGGCCAGCAAGGTCAGGGACAGCAAGGCCAGGGCCAGCAGGGCCAGGCAGAGGCCAGCAGGGCCAGCAGGGCCAGCAGGGCCAGCAGGGCCAGCAGGGTCAGCCAGGGCAGCAAGGCCAGCAGGGGCAGCAAGGCCAGCAGGGTCAGAGGGCACAGGGGCAGCAGGAAGGCCAGGGCGGCCAGCAGGGCGGCAACGGCGGACGCAACACCGGCGCGCCGACCGCCGGCGGCCGCAACGGCGACGGCGACACGCATGCCGGCGCGCGTCCACCATGGCGCCCCGGCGGCACCGGCGATCGGCGGTATAACGGCGGACGTTCACGCCGGGTGACGTCCGGCAGTTCCGCGGCGAAGCGCGTCAGTACACCGGGCAGGTCGAGCAGTCTGCGCCGCGCGCTGCAGGGGCAGCGCGTCGACGCCCGCGAGCTGGACGAGGTCCTGCGCGGCCTGCGCCGGCTGGAAGACGACCGCGTCTACCAGGATGCGAGCGAGCTGGCCCGCCTCCAGAGCCAGGTCGCCGACTCGATGAAGCGGTTCGAGTACGCGCTCCGGCGCAAGGTCGAAGGGGATGCCAACCAGGTGCTGCTGTCGGGCAGCGACGAGGTGCCCGAACAGTTCCGCAAGCTGGTCGAGCAGTATTACCGGTCGCTGTCGAAGGCTCCCGAGCAGGCCGCGCGAGAAGGCGCAACCGAGAAAGCGCCGGACAGGAAGTGACCCGGTTCGCCGCGGTCGCGGTGCTGCGTCCTGGCAGCCTCGGCGCTGCTCCACGGCCAGTTCCAGGGGCTCCGCGGCGGCGGGCCAGCGGCGCATCCCGGCGCGGTTTGCCACCCCCGAGAGCTTCGACGGCGGCTTCACCTTCTGCCGGCTGTCAGTACGATCAGGTCCGCTGGGAGGACGGCGGGCAGGGCTGGTGGACCGACTATCCCGACGCGGACATCAACTTCTCGGTGCGGCTGTCGGAGCTGACCAAGACCCGCATCAGCCGCCAGCGCGGCGGCGAGCCCAACCACCTGGTGGTCCGGCGCCACCGACGACGCCCTGTTCCAGTGCCCGTTCGTCGAGATCGAGGATGCCGGCACCGCCGTCGTTCAGCGACGAGGAAGTCGGGCGGCTGCGCGAGTACCTGCTGAAGGGCGGCTTCCTGTGGTCGGACGATTTCTGGGGCACGCCCGCGCTCCAGTCGTTCGAGTCGGAGCTGGCCCGCGTCCTGCCGCCCGCTCGACTACCCGATCCGGGACATCACGCCCGGACCATCCGATCTTCCGGACGATGTTCCCTCTCACCGAGATTCCGCAGATTCCCTCGATCCAGCACTGGCGGCGGAGCGGCGGGGACACATCGGAGCGCGGCCACGACAGCGCGCAGGTCGACCTGCGAGGGCATCGCCGACGTGCACGGCCGGCTGATGGTGCTGATGACGCACAACACCGACATCTCGGATGCCTGGGAACGGGAGGGCGAGGACCCGCGCTTCTTCTATGAGTTCTCGCCGAAGGGCTACGCGGTCGGAATCAACGTCGTGCTCTATTCGCTGACCCACTGAGTGCACGATGGCGCCTGCTGCTCCTGTGCCGCGCCAGGCGTGCCACCACGTCGGATCAGCCATTGATCAGGGGAGCCCGCCGCGGGCCGGTCCCTCGAGCACATCGTCGGGTTGCCGGGACAGGAGTTGCGAGGGGGCCCATGCTGTTGCGACTGGTCTCGCGATTTCGGCACTCGATCGCCCGACTGTTCTGGTGGTTCCCGTTCGACGGCGGCGGTCATTCTGCCGATCCGCGCACCGGTGTCCGCGTGCCGCGAACGAGCACTCCTGGCGGCAGAGGTTCTGCGGTTGCACTTGCCGAGCCCGACGACACGCGCCAAGGCGTGAATGCGGTGGGCGGGGCTCAGGGGACCAGGCGATCCTGAGACGATCGACGACACGAAATCACAAAGCGCTTGACGCGTTCCGCTGGAAGCGTCTATCCTTTTCAGGATGTTCACGACGCGCAAGACTACCGACACGAAGCGAGTCAAGCGACTCCTCAGGTCGGTGGTGTATGCGCGCCCGTGACGTGAGCTTCACGACAAGGACCATACGAACCCGCCGACCGAGAACCCGGTCGGCGGGTTTTTTTTGGCTCGAGTCACTTTCCGGAGCGATCAGGCATCATGAGCAGCACAGCGGATCGATCGCCGCAGCAGCCGATCGAGGTCGGCATCCTCGGGCGCCACCGGCATGGTGGGCCAGCAATTCATCCGCCTCCTGGCCGGGCACCCATGGTTCAAGCCGACCTGGCTGGCGGCGAGCGAGCGCTCGGAAGGTAAGGCCTACGGCAACGCTGCGACCTGGCGGCTCGAAACGCCGCCCCCGGACGACGTGCTCGGCATGCAGGTTCACGGCTGCACGCCTGGCAAGGGTCCGCGTCTCGTGTTCTCGGCGCTCGATGCCTCCGTTGCCGCCGAGCTCGAGCCCGCCTTCGCCGCGGCCGGCCATCTGGTGATCAGCAACACCCGCACCTCGCGCATGGATCCCGCGGTGCCGCTGGTGATTCCCGAGGTCAACCCCGACCACCTGGGCTGATCCGGCGGCAGCGGCGCGAGCGCGGCTGGTCGGGCGCCATCGTCACCAATCCCAACTGCTCGACCGTCGTGATCGCGATGGTGCTCGCCCCGCTGCGGCGTGTTCGGCCTCGCGCTCGGTCATGGTGACCACCCTGCAGGCGGTGTCGGGCGCCGGTTACCCCGGCGTGCCGTCGCTCGACATCCTCGGCAACGTCATCCCTGCGATCTCCGGCGAGGAAGAGAAGATCGAAAGCGAGACGCAGAAGATTCTCGGGGCGTATGCCGAGGAAGCCGTGCACGGCGCACGTCGTGACCGTCAGCGCCCAGACGACCCGCGTGGCCGTCATCGACGGGCACACCGCGTCGATGTCGGTCGCCCTCGACGCGCGCCCCACGGCAGACGACGTGCGGGCCGCGCTGCGATCGTTCAGCGGCAAGCCCCAGGCGCTCGGGCTTCCCAGCGCGCCGCCGTCGCCGATCGATGTGACCGCTGGCGCCCGACCGTCCGCAGCCGAGGCTGGATGCCGGGAAGGGTGGCGGCATGACGGTCACGGTCGGCCGCGTGCGGCCGTGCCCGATACTGGGCACGAAGTTCGTGGCGATGGGCCACAACACGATTCGGGGCGCTGCGGGCGCAGCGCTGCTCAACGCCGAGCTGATGCTGGCGGACGGCTGGGTGGACTGAGATGAGCACTGGAACGGGAACGGTGACGACGGTCGTGATGAAGTTCGGCGGCACGTCGGTGGCGGACGCCGACGCCATCGGCCGGCTGGTCTCGATCGTCAAGGGGGGACTCGGCAGCGGCGACGCGCCCCCGGTGGTGGTGGTCTCGGCGACATCCGGCACGACCGACCAGCTGCTCGCGCTCGCCGCGGACGCCCAGCGGGGCCTGCCGGGCGCGAACGCCGGCCTCGACCGCGTCCTCGCGCGACACCTGGATCTTGCACGGGCGCTCACGAGCGGTGAGCGCGCCGCGACGCTCTGCGCGCTGATCGAGCGCGAGCTCGAGGATCTGCGCGCCGTCCTCACCGCTGTTTCGATTCTTCGCGAGTCCTCTCCGCGATCGCTGGACGCTGTCGCCGCAGTGGGCGAGATCGTCAGCAGCCGCATCGTGGCCGCGGCGTTCGAGGAAGCCGGCGTGCCATCGGCGTGGGTGGATGCCAGACGCGCGCTCGTGACCGACGACCAGCACACGGCGGCCCTGCCGCTCGCTGCCGAGACGCGTATCGCGGTCGAGCGCGAGGTCGTGCCTCACCTGCGCGACGGGATGGTGCCGGTGCTGGGAGGGTTCGTCGGCGCCTCGGCGACCGGGGCCACGACCACGCTCGGGCGCGGCGGCTCCGATTACTCGGCGGCCCTCATGGGCGCGGCGCTGCACGGCCTGCCGGCAGCGGACGGAGGGCGGTTCGCCTGCCGGGAGATTCAGATCTGGACCGACGTCGACGGCATGCTGACCGCGGACCCGCGCGTCGTCGAGAACACTGCGGTTGTCGAACGATTGTCGTTCGGCGAGGCGTCGGAGCTGGCGTACTTCGGCGCGAAGGTGCTGCACCCGAGCACGATCCTGCCTGCGGTCTCGGCGGACATTCCGGTCCGGATCCTCAACAGCCGCCGCCCGGACCGGCCGGGCACGCGCATCACGGCGGACTCGTCCGCCGGAGCGGCGCGGCGTCGCGGCACTCGCCTGCAAGCGCCGCGTCACGGTGGTGGAGATCACCTCCACGCGGATGCTGATGGCGCACGGGTTCCTGCGGCGGCTGTTCCAGGTGTTCGAGACCTACCGCACCGCCGGTGGACGTCGTCACGACGTCCGAGGTCAGCGTGTCGGTCACGGTGGACGACGACCGGCGGCTGCCCGAGATCGTGACCGCACTCGAGCAGTTCGCCGAGGTGATCGTCGACAGGGACATGGCGATCCTGTGCGCCGTCGGCGACCGCCTGCGCAACGATCCGCGGCTGGCGATCCGCCTGCTCTCCGTGCTCGAAGGGGTGCCCCTCCGGATGGTCTCGCAGGCCGCTTCGCGCCGGAACGTAACGGTCGTGTTGAGCGACAGGGATGTGGCCGCGGCCATGTCGCGGCTGCACGAGGCAGCCTTCGATGCCGCCGGCCGGCTGGGCACGGTGCGGTGACCGCCTCGCCGGCCCGCCGCCGCGTGCTGCTGCTCGGGCGCGGACGGATGGGGCCCCTCGTCGAGTCGCTGAGCGGCGACTACGGCTTCGAGGTCGCGGGCGCCATCGATCGGCAGAGTGCCCGGCTCGCGGCGGAGTGGCCCGCCGCCGACGTCGCGATCGACTTCTCGACCGGCGACGCGGTTCCGGAGAATTTCGGGAATCTCGCCGCGCGGGGGCTCGATGTCGTGATTGGCACGACCGGATGGGCCGAGCACGAGCCGGCGATTCGCCGGGAAGCGGAGGCGCGAGGCATCGGCGTGGTGGCCGCACCGAACTTCGCGCTGGGTGTCAGCCTGTTCGGCGCGATTGTCGCGCGTGCCGCCGAGTTGATGGCGCGGCGCGATGAGCTCGGCGCGTGGCTGCACGAGCTCCACCATGCCGCGAAGCGGGATGCGCCGTCGGGCACGGCGCTCGCCCTGCTGGAGACCATGCGCGCCGCGGGATACACTGCGACAATCGACGTGGCGTCCACCCGGGCCGGGGCCATCCCCGGCACGCACACGATCGGGTTCGACGGCGGCGGCGAAACCATCACGCTGACCCACAGCGCCCGCGACAGGGCCATCTTCGCGCGCGGCGCACTCGAAGCCGCGCGGTGGGTGCAGGGCCGGCGGGGCTGGTTCACGATGCAGGACGTATTGGGGCTGTGAGCGCACAGAGGACGCTGTTCGATGGCAAAGGCAGGTGGCAAACGTGGGTGTTTGCCGTCAGCTGTGTTCACCTGGGTCAGGCTCCGGGATGAGCCGGTTGCCGGGAAGTGCCCGCGAGCGCTGAGGCCGCCCGCAGGCAGCAAGGAGTATTCATGACAGCAGCATGGACCGGCTGTGGAACGGCGCTGGTGACGCCATTCGCGCGCGACGGCTCGATAGACGAGCGCGCGGTGCGGCAGCTCGCGCGAAGGCAGGTCGACGCAGGCGTGCAGTTCCTCGTGCCCTGCGGTACCACCGGCGAAAGCCCCACCCTGTCGGACGACGAGCGTCCGCGGGTGGTCGAGCTCGTGGTGGAGGCCGCGGACGGGCGCGTGCCGGTGCTGGCAGGAGCAGGCGGCTACGACACGCGTGCCGTCATCGCCAGTGCCCTCCGGATGAAGCGCGCGGGCGCCGCGGGCATTCTCTCCGTCACCCCGTACTACAACAAGCCGACGCAGGAAGGGCTCTTCCAGCACTACGCCGCGATCGCCGGCGAGGTCGGCCTCCCGATCGTCGTGTACAACGTGCCGGGGCGGACCGGCTGCAACGTCGAAGTCCCGACGCTGGTGCGGCTGAGCGGCGTTCCCGGCATCGTGGCCGTGAAGGAGGCGTCGGGCAACCTCTCGCAGATCGCCGACGCCTGCAGTGCCGTCCCGGCCGATTTCGTCGTGCTGTCCGGCGACGACGCGTTGACGCTGCCGGTCATGGCCGTCGGCGGCCAGGGGATCATCTCGGTGGCATCGAACGAGGTGCCGGCTGACATGGTCCGCATGGTGGCCTACGCCGCCCAGAACGACTACGCCTCGGCGCGGAAGATTCACGCGCGGCTCTTCCCGCTGATGCAGGTGAACTTCATCGAATCGAACCCCGGCCCGGTGAAGAGCGCGATGGCAGCGATGGGCCTGCTCGAGGAAGTCTTCCGGCTGCCGATGGTGCCCCCGCGCGACGCGTCGCGGGCGCGCATGCGGGCGGTGCTCGAGACGATGGGGCTGCTCGCGGAAACGGCCGCACGATGACCAGCGCGCTGGCCGAGGAGGTGACGGCGCTCGCCGCTGCAGGCCCCTCGGCCGACCGGACGCGGGCGCGGGCGGTCTTCGCGCAGTTGCGCGCCGCGTTGTCGAGCGGCGAGGCTCGCGCGGCGGAGCCCGATGCGGATTCTCCCGCCGGCTGGCGGGTGAACACCTGGGTCAAGCAGGGGATCCTGCTTGGCTTCCGCCACGGCGAAATCGCCGACGTCTCCTCCGACCATGGCCGCTGGCCGTTCTTCGACAAGGACACGCTGCCGCTCAGGCGTTTCTCGACGGACAGCCGCGTACGCATCGTGCCCGGCGGCTCGTCGATTCGCGATGGCGCCTACATTCGGCCCGGGCGTGATCTGCATGCCCCCGATGTACATCAACATCGGCGCGTACGTCGGGGAAGGGACGCTGGTCGATTCGCACGCGCTGGTGGGCTCGTGCGCGCAGGTCGGCGCACGCGTGCACGTGAGCGCGGCCGCCCAGATTGGCGGCGTGCTCGAACCCGTCGGTGCGCTCCCGGTGGTGATCGAAGACGACGTGATGATCGGCGGCAACTGCGGGGTCTACGAGGGCACCGTCGTGAAGCGGCGGGCGGTGCTCGCTGCCGGAACCATCCTGACCGGCTCCACGCCGATTTACGATCTGCCCAACGAACGGATCCTCGAGCCGGTTGCCGGCCAGCCGCTGATCGTCCCGGAGGGAGCGGTCGTGGTGCCCGGTTCGCGCCCCATCTCGAAGGGCGTGGGACAGACGTGGAACCTCTCGCGTGGCCACCCCGGTCATCGTCAAGTACCCGCGACGCGCAGGACCGATGCCCGAACGGCGCTGGAAGCATGGATTCGCTAGAAACCATCGAGCTTCGCCGCGAGCCCTCATCGACATCGATTCCACGACGGGACGCGAGCGTGCCGCGGGCGACTGGCTGGCAGGTGTGCTTCGCGGGCGCGGCTACTCGGTGGTCGAGCAGGAGCTGCCCCGCGGGTGCGCCAACGTGATCGCGACGCTGGACGACCCGGACGTGGTGCTGTCCACCCATTTCGACTGCGTGCCCCCGTTCATCCCCGCGAGCGTCCGGGACGGCCGGCTGTACGGACGCGGCGCGTGTGATGCAAAGGGCATCCTTGCCGCGCAGGTGGCTGCCGCCGAACGGCTTCGCGCGAGCGGAGAGCGCCGCGTCGGCCTCCTGTTCGTGGTCGGCGAAGAGCGCGGCAGCGACGGTGCCGCGCTCGCGAACAGCCGCCCCGCGGGGTCGCGCTACCTGGTCAACGGCGAGCCGACCGACAGCACCCTGGCGACGGCGACCCGCGGGGTGCTCCGCCTGAGGCTGCACGCGCACGGACGGGCGTGCCACTCGGCAGCGCCGGAGCACGGGGTGTCGGCGATCGACATCCTGATCGACGCGCTCGTGCGGCTGCGGACGATGCCGCTGCCGGCCGACCCCGATCTCGGGGCGACCTACTACACCGTCGGCCTGATCGAAGGCGGGGTGGCGCCCAACGTCGTCTCCGCGCACGCCTCGGCGGAGGTCCTCTTCCGCATCGGCTGTTCGCCGGACGCGGTACGTGAGGCCGTTGCCCCCCTGGCGTCCGCTGTCGATATCGAGGAGGTGCTTCGGGTCCCGCCGGTGAAGCTGCACACGGTGGACGGTATCCCATCGGGGGTCTTCCGGTTCACCACGGATGTTCCGTTCCTCGACAGCTGGGGTACGCCTCTTCTCTTCGGCCCCGGCTCGTTCCTGTTGGCGCACACCGACGAGGAGCACCTGGAGCTCGCGGAGTTGTCGTCGTCTATCGACACGTACGTGGCGCTGGTGCGTACGTTGCTGACAGCTGACAGCTGACACCTGTCAGCTGCTCGCCGCCTTCCTGTCGCTCGCCGCGGCCAGGAGCATCGTGACCGCGGTGTAGGTCACGACCCCAATCACCAGCCAGCGCACGGTACCGACGTCCAGCGACTTCACGATGTAGGCGGCCACCAGCACGCCGGGGACGCCGCCCAGGGCGAGCCCGAGCGCGGCGGGCAGGCTGTAAGCTCGCTCGCGGATGAACCGCAGGCTCCCCACCCCCATCAGGAACGCGCACGAGCCCATCATGACGGGGAAGGCCGTGATCGGATTCATCCCGAGCAGGCTGATGAGGATCATGCAAGGGGCGTAGAGGCCGATGCCGAGGGTCATGAGCGCTCCGAGCATGAAGTTGCCCGCAACCGCCACGACGAGGAGGGCGCCCCGGACACCGAGCGCGGTGCCGCCGAGCGGCAGGATCTGGCGGCCGGTCGTGGTTTGCAGCTGGGTGGTGAGCATGAGCGCGGCGGCGACGAGCAGCGCCGTGCCCATCCCGATCTGGATGGTGCGCTTCGGCCAGTGCGCAACGACCCCCGCTCCGAGCCAGGCCCCGAGGACGGCGGCAGTGATCATCGAGAACAGCGTGAGCACGTCCACCGGGATCACCGAGGTGTAGATGAACGCCTGTGCGACGGTCGGGAGCGTGTGACCCACGTTGAGCGTGCCGGGGATGATGCGGTCGGGCACCAGCCGGCGAAGACGGAAGATGGCCGTGGTCGTGGCGAACGACCCGATTCCCAGCGTGTCGAAGAAGTTCGTGACGGCGCCGATCCCGATCTCCAGCGGGGAGGGCAGTCGCGCGTCGGTCGCGGGCGACGCGGCCCCGTCCGGGGCATGACGAAGCGGCATGACCGCCCTGGCCCAGCCGCCGACGAATACCACGGTCAAGGCGCCCAGCGCCGTCAGCAGCCCGCCGATTGGGTTCATGCGTTACCTTTCTCCCGGCGCGCCAGCGTATCCTGCGGAGCCGCCGCGAGGCAATCGGATACGCCGCGGCCGGCGGCCTGCCGGGCGTCGCCCGCCGTGCATGCGGCGCGAGCGGGCTTGCGATAAAGTCGTTTCATGACCATCACGCCGATTCGGCTGCTCTGCGGGATGCTCCTGTGGTCGGCGGCCCTGCCGCCTCACCAGGTGCATGCGCAGGCGGCGGCCGCGGCGCCGGCAGCATCCTCCGCGCCGGCGTTGACCGACGAGCTTCCGTTCGACCCCGCCGTCACCACCGGCGCGCTGCCCAACGGCCTGCGCTACTACATCCGCCGCAACGGTCGTCCCGAGAGCCGGGTCGTCATGCGCCTGGCGGTCCGGGCGGGATCGATAGACGAGGAAGACGATCAGCAGGGCCTGGCGCACTTCCTCGAGCACATGGCGTTCAACGGCACCCGGCACTTCAAGGCGGGGGAGCTGATCGCCACGCTCGAGTCGTCCGGTGCACGCATGGGCCCGCACGTGAACGCCTACACCTCGTTCGACGAGACGGTTTACATGTTCGAGTTGCCGACCAACCGCGAGGGGATCGTCCAGAAGGGCCTGCAGGCGCTCGCCGATTTCGGCGGCGGCATGCTGCTGGCGCCTTCCGAGATCGACAAGGAGCGGGGTGTTGTCGTCGAGGAGTGGCGCGGTGGGCTGGGCGCCGGCTCACGCCTGCGCGACCAGCAGATCCCCGCGCTCTACCACCAGTCGAAGTATGCCGAGCGGCTGCCGATCGGCAAGCCCGAGATCCTGAAGGCGTTCACACCCGATCGGCTTCGTGCCTTCTACACCAAGTGGTACCGCCCGGATCGAATGGCCGTGGTGGTGGTGGGCGACCTCGAACCGTCGAAGATGGAGGCGCTGATCCGCGCCGAGTTCGGCACGATGGCCAACCCGGACGCGCCTGCCGCCGACCGCACGTACCCGGTTCCGCTGTCGTCGGACGTGCTCTACCGGATTGCGACCGACCCGGAGGCCACGCAGTCCTCGGTGTCGATCGTGCAGAAGCGTCCGCGTCAGCCACAGGACCGCGTCGCGGACTTCCGCCGGTCGCTCGTCAACCGGCTCGTGTTCCAGATGCTGAACGACCGCTTCGACGAGCTGTCCCGCAAGCCGGACGCTGCATTCCTGGACGCCGGAGCGTACGGCGGCGGCCTGAGCCCGACGGTCGAAACGGTATCGGTCGGTGCGCAGGTCCAGGACGGAAAGATCGCCGAGGGGCTCGCGGCGCTCGGGATCGAGGCCAGGCGCGTCAGGGAGCACGGGTTCGGGCCGTCCGAGCTGGAACGCGCCCGGAAGTGGACGCTGGCCGGCTACGACCGCGCCTACAGCGAGCGCGACAAGGCGGAGAGCGGCTCGTACGTCCAGGAATACCTCAATCATTTCCTCGAAGGTGAGCCGAGCCCGGGCATCGCCTACGAGCACCGGCTGGCAACCGCGATGATCCCGGCGATCACCGTCGCCGACGTGAACGCCGCGGCCGCCGCGCTCTTTTCGTCTCCCAGCCGTGTCATCCTCGCCGTGTCGCCGCAGAAGGCGAACGTGGTCGTGCCCAGCGAGGCGCAGCTGCGGGCCGCACTCGCGGCCACCGACGCCGTCGCCGTGACCGCCTGGAACGACGCCGCGACCAGCACGACCCTGATGGAGCACGTGCCGGAGCCCGGCACGATGACGACGCGTCGGGAGGTCCCGGAGCTGGGCGTCACGGTGGTACGGTTCTCGAACGGCGTCGAGGCGTGGTTGAAGCCCACGGACTTCAAGAACGATCAGGTGCTCTTCTCGCTGGCAGGGCTGGGCGGGACGTCGCTGGCGGAGGCTGACCACTATCCCGAAGCTCAGCTGGCCTCCTCACTGGTGGGGTTGTCGGGCGTGGGCGGCCACCGGGCCGTCGACCTCCAGAAGCTCCTCGCCGGAAAAATCGCCAGCGCGTCTCCCTTCTTCACGCTGTCGACGCACGGCATCTCCGGTTCGAGCACGCCGGCAAACCTCGAAACAGGCCTGCAGCTCCTGAACCTCACGTTCACCGCGCCGGGCGACGACCAGGAGGCGTTCGGCCTCATCAAGCGGCAGCTCGAGGCGGCGTACGCCAACCGCGAGAGCAACCCGAACGCGGTCTTCGGGGAGAAGATTGCCGCGGTCAACACGTCGAATCACTACACCTCGCGGCCGCTCACGCTCTCGAGGATCGGCGCGCTGGATCGCACCGCGATGTCCGCGTTTTTCCGGGCGCGGTTCGCCAACGCTGCCGATTTCACGTTCTTGATGGTGGGTGCCTTCAAGGTGGACGAAGCGCTGCCGCTCGTCGCCCGCTATGTAGGGTCGCTGCCGTCAACCGGAACCCCGTCGAGCCGGTTCAAGGATGTCGGCATCACGTTTCCCACGACTGTCGAGAAAGCGCTCGTCGAGCGAGGCCGGGAGCCCAAGGGGATCACGGTGCTGAGCTTCTCGGCTGACCCTCCGCTGGAGGAGAACGAGCAGGGCCGCGTCGAGGCGGCGACGGAGGTGCTCCAGATTGCGCTGCGGGACATCCTCCGGGAGGAACTGGGGGAGACCTACAGCGTCTCGGTGGGGTTGTCGCAGCGCCTGCCGCAGGCGACCGGCGGCTCGATCGGCATCAGCTTCGGTTCGGCTCCCGAAAACGTCGACAGGATGATCGAGCGCGTCATGCAGGAGGTGCGCCGTCTGCAGGACGAGGGGCCCTCGCCGGACTTGACGGACCGCGCGAAAGAGAGCGCCCGCCGATCGTTCGAGACCTCGGTGAAGCAGAACGGCTTCTGGCTCGGACGGCTGCAGTCGGCGAAGCTGCTCGGCCGCGATCCGACGCTGGTGTTGAGCAGGCTCGAGCGAATCGACGCGGTCACGCCGGCGCTCCTGCAGGAAACGTTCAGGAAGTACTTTCCCATGAACCGGTACACGCTGATCACGCTGGTACCCGAGAAGAAGCAGCCATAGGCGGGAGCGGTCGCGATGCGTGTGCGTTTCTGGGGCGTGCGTGGATCGGTGCCGTGGACCATCCCGGCTGCAATCGGACATGGCTGCAACACGCCCTGCCTCGCGGTCGAGGACGAGCTGACGGGCGCAGTCGTGGTGTTCGACGCCGGGTCGGGCATCGTCGGGCTCGGCGAAACGCTGGGCCCGGGGCCCCGCGACGTCACCGTGGTGCTGACGCACTACCACTGGGACCACCTCCAGGGGCTGCCCTTCTTCAACCCGCTCTACGTGCCGGGCTCGCGCGTGAGCGTGTTCGCCCCCGCGTTCCAGTCGCACGATCCGGAGTGGGTGAGCACCATCTTCCGGTCGCCGTTCTTTCCGGTGCCTCACGAGCGTCTCCCCAATCCGCCGGTGGTCGATCTGATCGAGCAGGGGGAGTTCCGGCTGGGCGGGCTCGAGATTGCCGCCATGCCGCTCAATCACCCTGGCGGTGCCTTCGCGTACCGGATCCGCGGGATGACCGGCGACCTGGTCTACGCCACCGACCACGAGTTCGGGGATCCTGAGTTCGACGAGGCGCTGGCGGACTTCTGCCGCGATGCGGCGGCGGTCGTCCTCGACGCGCACTTCACTCCCGAGGAGCTCCCGCGACACCACGGCTGGGGACACAGCGACTGGCGCCAGTGCGCAGAGTTCGCGCACGCGTGCAATGCCGGAGGGCTGTGGCTGTTTCATCACAAGCCGGGCCGGACCGACGAGCAACTGGTGCGCATCCGCGCCGACGCGCGCCGGGTGTTCAGCGCGACGGAGACCGCGAGCGAAGGCGAACGGTTGGCGCTCTAAGAGGTTCATCGGGCCCGGTCCGAATTGAAAGCTCGATGACGGGATCGGTGACCCTGGCCGGGCGGGAAACAGCCGGGCGCGACGTCGCGCAGTGACTTACGGACGAGCCGGGACGGTACGGCCTGTGAACAGGCCGTGGCATGCGCCTCAACCCGGCCGCCGCCGTTTTCCTGCCGCTTGCCGTGACCGTGGCCGTGCTGAGCGCGTCGCCGGTGCTGAACGATCCCCTCACCGGCGCACAGGTATTTCCGACGACGAACTGGTGGAACCTTGACATCAGCCGTGCGCCGGTGGACGCGCGGTCCTCCCAACTGATCGGGTGGATCAGCGGCCGCACGACCGCCGGCTCGACGGCGATCCGGCGGCTCCATCCGGACTTCGGCCCACCCCGTACGGCATCCCCTACGTCGTCGTCTCCGGCGACCAGCCGCGCGTGCCGGTGACGTTCGTGGACTACGGGGACGAGAGCGACCAGGGGACGGCGGCGCTGCCCGGCTATCCGATCCCTGTCGAGGCGCAGGGCGGGGCGCACTACATCGAAGGGGACGTCGCCGGCGGCGGCGGAGCGGGCGACCGGCACCTGCTGGTCATCGATCGCGATCGGTCGCTGCTGTACGAGACGTGGGCAACCAGGTGGAACGCCGCGCTGTTGCGGTGGGAAGCGGGATCGGGGGCGGTGTTCGATCTGTCCACGAACGCACGACGGCCCGAAGGCTGGACGTCCGCGGATGCCGCCGGTCTGGCGGTGTTTCCAGGGCTGCTGCGCTACGACGAGATGGCGGGCGCCGGCGAGATCACCCACGCGCTGCGCGTCACGACGAGGGCGACCAACGGCCACGTCTGGCCCGCATCGCACAGCGCCGGTTCCAACGCGAGCGCGCCGCCCATGGGGGCGCGGCTGCGGCTCAAGGGCGGGCGCGACATCTCGGGTTTCGCGCCGCACGTCCAGAAAATCTTCCGTGCGATGAAGCGGCACGGCCTTCTCGTCGCGGACAACGGCTCCGACATGTACATCGGCGGCACGATGGACGCGCGGTGGAACAACGATGTCCTCAACCCGGCGTTTGCGGCGCTCACTGCAGATGACTTCGAGGTCGTCCAGTACCGGCTGGGGCCAGGCCCCACCCCCGGCTGCGCCGCTCAACCCGCGAGTGTTCAGATAGAGCGGCTGCCGCGATTCCCGGCGGACGGATTCACTCACTCGAGGAGGAACACACCCTTCAGCGGTCCGGGGCCTTCGTCGCCCTCGTAGTAGACCCCTTCGAGGAACAGCCCCGCGGCCGGCGCCGTCAGCGCCGCCGGCGTGACGCCGCCGGCGGGCTCCCCCGGCCACCCAGCAGCGCCTCGGCCCGCGACGGCGCGATGTCGCCGCGGCCCACGGCCGCCAGCACCCCGACGATGCGCCGGACCATCTTCCAGAGGAAGTGGGAGCCCTGCACTCGCACCAGGATCAGCGCACCGCTCTCAGCCAGTTCGAGGCGCTCGAGCAGGACCCGCGTCGATTTCTCACCCGGGTCGTCGTCGGTGAAGGCCGCGAAGTCGCGCAGTCCCGTGAATCGCCGGGCCGCCTCGCGCATGGCGTCGACATCGAGCGGATCACGGACCCACCAGACGAATGGCTTTGCGAACGCCGTCCGGCGGCGCGCGATCTGATAGAGGTAGCTGCGCGAGCGCGCGTCGTAGCGCGCATGGAACTTATGGGGCGCCTTGTCCACCGACCGGATGTGGATGTCGGCCGGCAGTTCGTCGTTGATCTTGCGGCGGAGGATCTCCGGCGTCAGCGTGGTGTAGACGTCGAGGTGGGCCACCTGGGCGAGCGCGTGCACGCCCGCGTCGGTGCGTCCGGATCCGTACAGCTCGAAGTCGCGCCGGCCGGTCGCCGTGACCACCGCGCGGCCGATCTCCCCCTGCACCGTCCGGGCGTTCTGCTGAATCTGCCAGCCGCTGTAGCGGGTCCCGGCGTATTCGATGAGGAGCCTGAAGCGCATCGGGCGGGGTCAGGGGTTCACGAGGTTCAAGGGGTTCATGAACCTCATGAACCTGATGAAGCCTGCTGCAGCAACTTCGCGACCAGCCCGGTCCAGCCGGTCTGGTGGCTGGCGCCGACACCTGCGCCCGTGTCGCCATCGAAGCACTCGTAGAAGAGCAAATGGCCGCGCCAGTGCGGATCGCTCTGAAAACGCTGCGCATTGCCCCAGACGGGCCGGCGGCCCTGCGGATCTTCGAGGAAGAGCCGCGAGAGCCGCAGCGACAGCTCGGTCGCGACCTCCTTCAGCGTCATGAACACACCCGACCCGGTCGGGCACTCGACGGTGAGCGCGTCGCCGAAATAGTGATGGAACCGCTGCAGGGCTTCGATCAGCAGGTAATTGACCGGGAACCACACCGGTCCGCGCCAGTTGGAGTTGCCGCCGAACAGGCCGCTCGAAGCGTCTGCCGGCTCGTAGTCGACCCGATGATCCGCCCCGTCGAGGTGCAGGACGTACGGCTGGTCGCGGTGCAGCCGCGACAGCGAACGGATTCCGTAGGGCGACAGGAACTCCTGCTCGTCCAGCATCACCCTCAGCACGCGCACGAGGCGATCGCGATCGACGATCGAGAGCAGGCGCCGGGCGGCCCGGCCCGGCGCGTCGCATGCACGCGACCGTGCTCGTGAGGTCGGGCCGGTGCTCGATGAACCAGTCGAGTCGTTTCCTGAACGAGGGCAGCCGTTCGAGCAGTTCCGGTTCCAGCGTTTCCACGGCGAACAGGGGAATCAGCCCGACCATCGACCGCACCTTCAGCGGCAGATGCGCGCCGGACGGGCTGTGGAGCACGTCGTAGAAGAATCCGTCCTCTTCGTCCCACAGGCCGACACTCGTCCGGCCCGATGTCCGTCATCGCGCGGGCGATGTAGAGGAAGTGCTCCCAGAACTTGCTGGCGACATCCTCGTAGGCAGGGTTCTCGTAGGCGAGCTCCATGGCGATCGCGAGCATGTTCAGCGAATACATGCCCATCCAGCTGGTGCCGTCCGACTGCTCGAGCCGACCGCCGTTCGGCAGCGGCGCACTGCGGTCGAAGACCCCGATGTTGTCGAGGCCGAGGAAGCCGCCCTCGAACACGTTGCTTCCTTCGGCGTCCTTCCGGTTGACCCACCAGGTGAAGTTGAGGAGCAGCTTCTGGAACACCCGCTCGAGGAACAGCCGATCGCCGGTACGCCGTCCGCTTCTTGTCGATCTTGTAGACGCGCCACGCCGCCCACGCGTGCACCGGCGGGTTGGCGTCCCCGAACGCCCACTCGTAGGCGGGAAGCTGACCGTTGGGGTGCATGTACCATTCGCGCAGCAGCAGCACGAGCTGCTCCTTCGCGAGCTCCGGATCGACAATCGCGAGAGGGATGCAGTGGAACGCCAGATCCCAGGACGCGTACCACGGGTACTCCCACTTGTCGGGCATGGACAGGACGTCCGAGTTGAACACCTGCGGCCAGGCAGCGTTCCGGCCCTCGTAGCGCTCGACGGGCGGCGGCGGGAACGCGGGGTCTCCCTGGAGCCAGTCGCGCACGACGTAGTGGTAGTACTGCTTCGACCACAGCAGCCCGGCCAGCGACTGGCGCATGATCGAGCGTTCGTCGTCGCTGAGCGAAGCGGGGATCACCGAGGCGTAGAACTCGTCTGCCTCGGATAGGCGGGTCCGGAACACCGCGTCGAAGTCGGTCCCGATCCCGCGGACCGGCGCCGCATCGGTGAGCCGGACCTGGACGACGAACGTCGCGCCCGGTCCGACGACCGCGTGATAGAGGGCGGAGGCCTTCGTGCCCTCCTCCGCCGGGTTGACCGCGTCGACCCGCCCGTGCACGACGAAGTCGTTGATGCCGTCCTTGACGTAGCGTCCGTTCGGCGGCGCCCCGAACAGCCTGGCGGCGTTGCTCTCGTTCTCGGCGAACAGCAGCCGTGGCTCACCCGCGGCCACCAGCGTCCGCCGCCCGAGCTCGCTGCTCTCGAGCTCGATGCACGAGGCGCCCTCGACGGCGGTCCCGCGACGAAGACGGGGCGCGCCGGTTTCCGTTGTCGCGCCCCCACGACCACGTGTTCCGGAACCACACGGTCGGGAGAAGGTGGATGGGCGCCGGCTCGTCTCCGCGATTGACGGCCGAGATGCGGCACAGGATGTCCTCGGGCGACGCCTTGGCGTACTCGACGAACACATCGAAGTAGCGATCCCCTGCGAAGGCGCCGCGTGTCGAGCAGCTCGTACTCCGGCTGGCTGCGGCCGCGGCGGCGGTTCTGCTCCACGAGATCCGCATACGGGAACGCCCGCTGCGGATACTTGTAGAGATACTTCATGTACGAGTGGGTCGGCGTGCTGTCCAGGTAGAAGTCGTACTCCTTGACGTCCTCCCCGTGGTTGCCTTCCGGGCCGGACAGACCGAACGCGCGCTCCTTCAGGATGGGATCGCGGCCGTTCCACAGCGCGATGGCAAAGCAGGTGATCTGATGGCGGTCGCAGATGCCGGCGAGACCGTCCTCGTTCCAGCGATACGCGCGCGACCGCGCATGGTCGTGCGGGAAGGAACCCCACGCCTCGCCCGAAGCGCTGTAGTCTTCGCGGACCGTGCCCCACGCACGCTCGCTGACGTACGGTCCCCACCGCTTCCAGTGCGCCGTGCGCGCAGCCGAAGCATCCAGCCGCCGCTGTTCAGCGTTCACGGCGCGCGGTCAGGCACATGGTCCAACACGTCTCGCATCTCGCATGTGGCGTCTCCCCATCCCCGGCTCACGCGTCCCGCACAACGGTGACGTAGAGCGGCCCGACACCGAGCAGTCCCAGCATCGAGTAGGTGCCGAAGCCGGCCCGGTTCACGGCGGTGAACCGCGCATGCTCGCCTGCGGAGAGCTCGACGTGCACCGTCTTCCAGACGAGGGTGTTGTGGACGCGAAGCCGGTGGAGCCCGGGCTCGAATTCCCTGGTCACCGACTCGCCATACAGCAGCGTGGCAACGCTCGAGCCGTCGATCGACACCACCAACTGCCGGGTCTTCACGTCGTCCGGGGACTGGCGGAGCACGGTTATGCGGGCAGGCTCCATCGGGTTCAGCCTATCGCAACTCGGCGGGCCAGTGGTGCGGGCCCTGCGCTCAGAAGAGCGAGTAGACCGCGGCCACGTTGAGGACCACGGCGTCCGCCTTCCAGCGATCGTGGAGCTCGGATCCGAATCGATACGGCTGCGGGTCCTCCGTGGCACGCGCGGTCCGATGGACGGCAGCAGGCGCGCAGCTCAGCCGGAAAATCGTACATTCCGCCTCGCTGTCGGATGCAACCGGATGTGAGGATCGCCGTGGCAGCACGGCAGGGAATCCCGACGGCCGGTGGCCCAGCCCGACAGGCTTCATACAGTTCTCCGGAACAATCTCGCCAAACGGCCGCAAGAAACCGCTGGCGCGGTGGTCACGAAATTGCAACCTGGGGGTGCTCGGGGCCTGTCCACGAATGCGAACGGATGAGCAGATGAATCGACGCAGATCCACGGTGACACGGCGGGAACCGACGCGTGCGCGGATCGTCTGGCGCGACGGTCCCTACCGGCTCGAGTGTGCAGGCACGGGGCACGGCATGAAGCTGTGCGTGTATTACGGCCGCTTCCTGATGGCTGAGGATGTCGTCGATTCGGCCGAGGCGGCGTGGCAGCGTGCGGCGGAGTTGTGCAGGGAGCTCGGTAGCAGGGATCTGGTCGGAGCGGGACGCGGATCCGTCTGATGCCTGTTGACCCGGCGGACGGCCAGTGTAACCGGATCGAACCGCGCGTGGTCGCCTGCCGCTCTCAACGCACGCCGAGCAGGACTTCAATGGTGAGCTGGTCGAGCTTTTCGTAGGCGAGCCCCCGGCTCGCGATGTCCGTTCGATCGAAGTGGGCCGCGAGCAGGGCGTCCTTGTGTCCTGCTGAATACGCGCCGATTGCCGGAGCTCCCGCGCCCGACTCCGCGGCGCGGAGAAGCGCCTGGATCTCGCTGTCGGCGTTCCACCGTGCCGCGCGCTCCTTCAGGATGAGGTACGTGCGCATGCACCCCCGGGCGAAGTCCTTGACCCCCTCGTAGTCCTCCGTGCGGTACGCGTGCGCGTCGAAGTGGCGCGGGCCCGGGTAGCCCACATCCTCCAGGAACTTGACCAGGAAGAAATTGGACTTCACGTTGGCGGCGCCGAACCGGAAGTCCTGGTCGTACCGTCCCGGAGCCTGGTCGTTCAGGTCGATGTGAAAGAGCTTGCCCGCCTCCCAGGCCTGGGCCACGGCGTGGAGGAAGTTGAGTCCGGCCATCTGCTCGTGTGCGACCTCCGGGTTCACGCCGACCAGCTCGGGGTGCGCGAGCGTTGCGATGAACCCAAGATACGCGCCGGTCGTGGCCATGTAGATGTCGCCCCGCGGCTCGTTCGGCTTGGCCTCGAGCGCGAACCGGTAGCCGTACTTCTGGTCGATCGGGTACTCGCAGAGATAGTCGACCGCCTCGCGCAGGCGCTTCAGCGCCTCGTCCGGCCGGCGGCAGGCATCGGTCTCGGTGCCTTCGCGCCCGCCCCACAACACGAACGTCTCGGCGCCGAGGTCGGCGCCGAAATCCATCGCGCGCAGGGTTTTCTGCAGTGCGTAGGCGCGGACGCGCGGGTCGTTGGCCGTGAACGCGCCATCGCGGAAGACAGGGTCGAAGAAGAGATTGACCGTCGCCATCGGCACGGCCAGATGATGTCGTTCGCAGGCGGCCCTGAAGTCCCGGACGATGCCGTCGCGCTCGGCCGGCGAGGCGTCAATCGGAACGAGGTCGTTGTCGTGCAGGTTCACGCCCCACGCGCCGACCTCCCCGAGCAGCGCGGCGGCATCCACCGGCGGGAGAGGTGCCCGAACGGCATCGCCGAACGGGTCGCGGCCTCTGTTGCTGACGGTCCAGAGACCGAACGAGAACTTGTCTTCGGGGCGGGGGGTGTAGCGATCGGCCATGGCGTCTCCGGCGCGCGTCATCGCGCGGCGGAATCAGAGCACATCTGACCGGCAAGCGCAAACCGCCGCGCGGCTGTGGGATATCATCCCTCTCGGCGTTCGGCGTTCGGCGTTCGGCGTTCGGCGTTCGGCGTTCGGCGGTCGGCGGTCGGCGGTCGGCGGTCGGCGGTCGGCGGTCGGCGGTCGGCGGTCGGCGGTCGGCGGTCGGCGGTCGGCAGTGAGAGACGACGTGCAGCGCCGGACGGCCTGTGCGCCGGGAGCAGCCGGACCAAATCGATGCTTCACAGGCCGGGTCGGCCGGCGTGCGCACGCGCCCACGGGTTGACAGGCGGGTCACGAGCAGCGTACAAGCGCATCCGCGCCTGGCGGTTCCGGCTGCGCACGGGGCAAGAGCACCGGCCGGCAGCCGGCGTGTCGTCCCGGTGACGGAGGATGTCGATGAAAATTGGGGTCAACACCTGGGTGTGGTTGTCGCCGTTGACAACCGAGGAATTCGCGAGGCTGGCTCCGCACGTCGCCGGAATGGGTTTTGGCCTCATCGAGGTCCCCATCGAAAACCCCGGGGAGTTCGATTACGCCCGCATCGGCGTGCTCGCGCGCGAAAGCGGCCTGGCCGTCTCCGTCTGTGCGGCGATGTCTCCGGAACGCGACCTGATTCATCCGGACGGCAGCATTCGTGCGAGCGGCATGGCCTACGTCCGGCACTGCATCGAGGCGGCCCAGGCCATGGGCTCTCCGATCCTCGTCGGGCCGCTCTACAGCGCGGTCGGCCGCGCCTGGCAGGCCACCGCCGACGAGCGTGCCGCGTACACGGATCTGCTGGTGGGTCAGCTGAAGGAACTGTCGGCGCACGCGTCCGATCACGGGGTCGTGCTGGGGGTCGAACCACTGAACCGGTTCGAGACGAGCGTGCTGAACCTGACCGCCGACGCCATCGCGGTGGTGGACCGTGTCGGCCACCCGTCGTGCGGCCTCCTGCTCGACACGTTTCACATGAACATCGAGGAGCAGTCGATCGGCGACGCGATCCGCGCCGCAGGCCCCCGGCTGCGCCACCTCCACGCGTGCGAGAACGATCGCGGCGCCCCGGGCTCGGGGCACGTGCCGTGGCAGGAGGTTGCCCAGGCCCTCCGCGACATAAACTACGACGAGGGGGTCGTGATTGAATCGTTCACGAGCCAGGTGAAGTCGATTGCCCGGGCTGCGGCGATCTGGCGGCCGCTGGCAGCGAGCCAGGACGCGCTGGCGCAGAATGGCCTGACACACCTGCGCGCGCTGCTGGCGCAGGCGTAGCACGGAAGGGCGCCGATGCGGGCATGTCCGCCGGCCCTCCGGCCTGCCGGCGCCAGGCGGGAGCCGGCGCCGGGCGCGTCACGCTGGCGCGGGTGGGATGAACTATGATCGCGCGGCGCCGGGTGAACGTCGCGCCAGGGTCCCCGAGCATCGCCTGCATGGACCCGGTCGGCCGGGCACGCGGTCAAGGTTGACTGAGGCGCCAGGGTCGCCGGCCGTGGCGAACGCACGCGGGGTACGAGGAGACAGGCAGTGAAACGGATCGGAATGGGCATTGTCGGCGCGGGGTTCGTGGGGCCGCATCACGTGGACGCGGTGCGCCGCCTCGGCTACGTCGACGTCGTGGCGATCGCGGGGAGCAGCGACGCATCCGCGCGGAAGAAAGCGGACGCGCTCGCGATCGAACGATCGTACGGGACCTATGAAGCCCTGCTCGACGATCCGGCCGTGCAGGTCGTCCACAACGCGACGCCGAACTACCTCCACTACCCGGTGAACGCCGCCGCGCTCGCACGTGGCAAGCACGTGGTGTCCGACAAGCCGCTCGCGATGACCGCCGCCGAGTCGCGCACGTTGCTCGACCAGGCGACGAAAGCGGGCGTGGTGCACGCCGTGACGTTCAACTACCGGGGCAATCCGCTCGTGCAGCAGGCGCGGCACGCCATCGCGCGCGGCGACATCGGCCGGCCGCAGTTCGTCGTCGGCCAGTATCTCCAGGACTGGCTGCTGAAGGACACCGATTACTCGTGGAGGCTGGAGCCGGACAAGGGCGGGGCGTCGTCGGCGCTCGGCGACATCGGATCGCACTGGTGCGATCTGGCGCAGCACGTCAGCGGGCTGCACATCACGCACGTGCTCGGCGACATCACGACCGTCATTCCGAAGCGCAAGCGCCCGAAGGGGTCGCGCGAAGCGTTCCAGGCGGGTAGCGGCGGCGAGGAGTTCGATCTGGTGGACATCGAGGTCGAGGATCTGGCGTCCGTGCTGCTGCGCTTCGACAACGGCGCGAAGGGCGCCTTCTCGGTGGGACAGGTGTGCGCGGGACACAAGAACGACCTGATCCTCGAGATCTGCGGCTCCACCTCGTCGCTGCGCTGGACGCAGGAACAGCAGAACGATCTCTGGATCGGGCACCGCGACAGGGCCAATGAGCTCCTGCAGAAGGACCCGTCGCTGCTCGACGCCGCGGTCCGCGGGTACGCGCATCTGCCCGGCGGGCACCAGGAGTCATGGGCGGATGCGTTCCGCAACCTGATGCGCGACATCTACGGGTTCATCGCCGAAGGCCGGAAGCCGGACGATGCGCACCCGCCGGCTTTCGCGACCTTCGAAGACGGCTACCGCGCCAACTGCATCGTCGAGGCGATTCTCGAGAGCGCGAAGCGGGGGAGCTCATGGACAGAGGTGGCTTACTAGTCCCTGCGTTCACTTGTGTTGATGCAGGGCGGGGTCTTTAGACCCCGCCTGGGCGGGCCTGAAGGCCCGCCCCTACGGCCCCAACACAAGTGAACTGCGGGGTCAGGAGGCAGGAGCTGGGAGCCAGGCCGGAAGCCGAGAGCGGGAAGCAGGAAGCGGGAAGCAGGAAGCTGGAACCATGCCCATCCGAGCGTTCGAACCACAGTTCATGAAAGTCGGCGTCCTCACGGCGGCGCTGCAGGAGCTCACGCCGCGCGACGTCCGGGACCCGGATCCGGACAGGGCCATCGAGGAGTGGCTCGAGTTCGCGCGGGACCTCGGGGCGAACCACATCCAGCTCTCGGCGGCGCTCCACCCGAGCGAGTCCGACGTGCCGGTCGAGGCCATGCTCGATCCGGTGGCCAACACGATGGACCTGCGCCAGCCGTTCGACAAGGCGCGGGCGAAGCGGGTCGAAGCGGCGATGAAGGCAACCGGGGTGGGGCTGTCGGACCTCGGGTACTTCGACAACCTGCTGCACCACGACCCTGCGATCCGCGCCAGAAAGCACGATTTCATGCACCGGGTGTTCGATGCCGCCGCGCTGCTGGGGGTGAACGCCGTCTGCGGGTTCGTCGGCCGGAATCAGCAGCAGAGCATGGATCAGAACCTGCTCGACTTCGAGCAGCAGTTCATCCCCCTGCTGAAGGACGCCAAGGCGCGCGGCCTGACCTACCGCGTGGAGCAGTGTCCGATGCCCGGCTGGGTGACCGGCGACAACTTCCACAACAACATCGCCTACACTCCCGGCACGTGGATCGCACTCCACCGGATCTGCGAGAAGCATGGCGTCGGGGATCAGTTCCGGATCCACTACGACCCGTCGCACGCCATCCTCATGGGGCAGGACACCCGGTCGATCTTCAAGTATCTCAAGGACAGCGGCTACGACTTCCTCATCGGCGGTTTCCACGTGAAGGGGCAGGTCATCGACGCCAGGGGGGTCTCTGCCTGGGGCTATGGCGGCCAGACAGTGGAGCGGGGCGACTGGGTCGACGCCCGGCCGTCCGAGAACCCGTCCGAGCAGCTCAACGCCTGGAAGAAACAGACAATGCTCTGCGAGCACGAGCTGCCCGGCACCGCGCGGCACGATCCGCTCGCTTACCTGCAGAACCGCACGGTGGACTGGCTCGATCATCAGCTCGCCGCCCGTGAGCTCCTGCAGCTGGACGTCGCGAACACGCACCTGGTGGTCGAGCACGAATACCCGAAAGCCCGCTTCCAGGATCGCGAGCGCCTGAAGCCCATCCTGGAAGGGTCCATTGCGTTCGTACGGCGCATAGACGAGGCAGCCGCCTGCATGTATGCCCTGCAGCACGACGTGCTCGGCGCGCAGGACATCCCGGTGCAGGGTATCGGCCGGGAGGCCTATCGGTCCTGAACCGCCCGATTCGCCACAGGGCGGACGAGGTGACGCCTCGAGCCGGCCGAAAGCAGCAACCGCGAGGAGCCGTCACGCCATGGTCAGTCACTCTGCTTCATCGACGACGAACTCAGGCGTGCGGTGGTCGCGCGCTCGCAGCGCACGCCGGGCGCTGTTCGCGGCTGCCGGAGCGACGCTGCTCCTGGCTTTGGCGGACGCCTACTCGGCGCAGGGCGTGCAGCAGCCTGCGTCCGGTGCGCCGCGTCCGCTGAAGCTGCTGTTCCTGGGCGACGGCGAGGGCGCGCGCCAGTCTCCAGGACTGTTCGCCGCGCTCGCGCCGGCGCTCGCGCTTCGCGGCATCCAGCTGACACATGTCTGGACGCCGGCCGAGGCCCTGACCACCGAGATGCTCCGTGACTACGACGCGCTGCTGGTCTACGGCGATCATCAGGCCATCACGCCGGCACAGGAACGCGCGCTGGTCAGCTTCGTGGACGGCGGCAAGGGGCTCGTGGCCCTCAACGCCGCCGCGGAGATGTTCCCTTCCTCGACAGCTTACGCCGGCCTGCTCGGAGCCCGCGGCGAGCGCAAGGGATCCGGCGAGTTCACCGCGGCGCGCGCCGAGGGGGCGGGCGCCGTCATGTCGGGCGTGGAGCCGTTCGCAGCGACCGACGACACGTACACGTTCACGCCGGCGAGCACCGGCGGGCGCACGGTGCTGCTGGAGCGCATCGAGAACGGCGTCCGGACGCCCCAGGCCTGGCTTCGCACCCACGGCAAGGGGCGCGTGTTCTACGCCGCCTATGGCGGCGACGAGAAGACGTGGGCGCTCCCGGGCTTCCGCCAACTGGTGCAGCAGGGCGCTCTCTACGCCGTCCCGCAGGAGGCCCGGAAGTCCTGGGACGCGCTGAAGATGCCCGAGCTCCAGTTCGAGGACGGCCACAACGTCCCGAATTACGAGAACCGCCACCCTGCGCCGAAGTACCAGCTGCCCCTGTCGACCGAAGAGTCGATGAAGTTCATCCAGGTGCCGGCCGGCTTTTCCCTCGAGCTGTTCGCCTCGGAGCCCGACATCGTGAAGCCCATCTCGTTCAGCTTCGACGAGCGCGGACGCCTCTGGGTGATCGAGTCGGTGAACTA
Source organism: uncultured Acidobacteriota bacterium (assembly GCA_963787175.1). Classification (GTDB taxonomy): domain Bacteria; phylum Acidobacteriota; class Vicinamibacteria; order Vicinamibacterales; family 2-12-FULL-66-21; genus CAVSUB01. The sequence goes on along the minus strand of CAWBCA010000017.1, from coordinate 816,907 downwards.
TCCGAACGACGTGAGGAGCGACGGCAAGGGAGACGACCGGATCAAGATCGTCGAGGACACCAACGGCGATGGCAAGGCGGACAAGTTCACGGTGTTCGCCGAGCAGCTCAACATACCGACCAGCCTCACGTTCGCCAACGGCGGGGTGATCGTTTCCGCCGCCCCGCACATGCTCTTCCTGAAGGACACCAACGGCGACGACAAGGCTGACGTGCGGACCGTCCTCAGCACCGGGTGGGGCGTTCGCGACACGCACGCCGGGCCGTCCAACCTGCAGTACGGTCCCGACAACCACGTCTGGGGATCGGTCGGCTACTCCGGTTACGAAGGGGAGATGAACGGGAAGAAGCTGCAGTTCACCCAGGGTTCGTTCCGCTTCAAGCCTGACGGCAGCGGCTTCGAGTACGTAACGATGTCGACCAACAACACCTGGGGGCTGGGGTTCTCCGAGAACTTCGACGTGTTCGGATCGACGGCCAACAACGATCCGAGTTTCTTCGTCGCCATTCCGAACCGCTTCTTCGAAGGGGTCCAGGGCCTGCCGGCGGCACGCGGCAGCGGTCCGGGCTACCAGAGCGCGGCGCAGTTCTACGCGGCGCACCACACCACGCCGTACATCCGGCAGGTGGACGTGTGGAGCGGCTACACGGCCGCGGCCGGGCACTACCTCTACACGGCGCGATCATTTCCGAAGGACTACTGGAACCGTGTCGCGTTCATCACCGAGCCGACCGTGCACATCGTCGGCCAGGGGATCATCGAGTCGCGCGGCGCCGGGTTCGTCACGCGCGATGGCTGGAACCTGCTCTCGGGAGCGGAGGAGTGGGTGGCGCCGGTGCACGCCCAGGTCGGTCCGGATGGCGCGGTCTGGGTCTCGGACTGGTACAACTTCATCTCGCAGCACAACCCCACGCCCATGGGCTACGTGAACGGGCGGGGGAACGCCTACGAGCAGCCGTTGCGCGACCGCAGCCGCGGACGCATCTACCGTGTGGCCTACAAGCACGCGGCGCCGGCGAAGAAGCGGACGCTTTCGCTGAGCGATCGCGCCGGGCTGCTCGACGCGCTGCAATCCGACAACATGTTCTGGCGGCTTCACGCGCAGCGCCTGCTGGTCGAGCGCGGGCAGAAGGACGTCGTGCCGCAGCTGGTCGCGCTCGTGCGGAACAAGAGCCTGGACGAGGTGGGGACCAACGGCGGGGCGCTGCACGCCTTGTGGACCCTCCAGGGGCTCGGCGAGACGTCGTCTACCGCCGGGGAGGGGTACCGGGCGGCAATCGAAGCGCTGAAGCACCCGGCGGCTGGCGTCCGAAAGGCGGCCGCCATGGTGCTGCCAAGGACGCCTGAGGCGGCCTCTGCGGTCGTCAGTGCCGGCCTGCTCAGGGATCCGGATCTCCACACGCGGCTCGCGGCCGTCCTGGCCGCGGCGGAGATGCCGCCGTCGCCCGAGATCGGCCGGGCGCTCTACGACGAATCGGGCAAGCCCGAGAACTTCACCGACCGGTGGCTCAGCCGCGCGTTCTACATCGCGGCGACCAAACACCGCGACACCTTCCTGTCGCACTACAAGGCGGATCCCAAGGCCGTCCCGTTCACGGCGATTCCGCCGGCCCTGCGGCTCGGCGACACCAAGCCTGACTGGCGCGCTCCCTCGCCAGCCGACCTTGGCGCGGAGTGGAAGGAAATCGCCGTACCGGGCGCATGGGAAACGCGCGGGCTCCCCGATTTCGACGGCGTCGTCTGGTTCACGCGCACCGTCGACCTGCCCGCCGGTGCCACGCCGACGGCGCTCTCCCTCGGACGGGTCAGCAACAACGCCGAGGTCTGGGTGAACGGGCTGTCCGCGACGCTCGCGCCCGACGCGGGGCGAGGAGGCGGCGCGCCGGCCCCGGGTGGAGGGCGTGGCGGCCCTCCGGTGTACCCGTTGATTGCGGGCGCCATGCGGCCGGGCGCCAACGTCGTCACGGTGCGGATTCAGAACAATCGCAACGACGGCGGCTTCCTCGGCACGCCCGAGCAGATGTACGTGGATACCGGCGTCTCCCGCGCACCGCTCGCCGGCCAGTGGCGCTACCGTGTCGAGCGGCAGACCAACGCGGGAGCGCTCTACTCGAAGACTGGCGAGCTCGCGGCTCATGTCGCCTTCGCCGCTGAGGGGGGCCTGGCGGGGGCGGCGGGCGCCGCCCTCCCGAAGATCGCCGCCGCGGCACCCGACGTCGTGCTGCGGCTCAACGTGCTTCCGGGCCAGATGCAATTCGACCTGGCGGCGCTGACGGTGGCTCCCGGCCAGCTCGTGGAGGTCGTGCTGGCGAACCCGGACGGCATGCAACACAACTTCGTGCTGGGCGCGCAGGGGTCCCTCGAGACGATCGGCGCGGCCGCCGACGTCCTTGCGCGCTCGCCCGACGCCCTGACGCAGCAGTACGTGCCGGACGTTCCGCAGGTGCTCTTCGCCACCCGGCTGCTCGAACCGGGCCAGACGGTAACGTTCCAGTTCAAGGCGCCGTCGGATCCCGGTCAATACCCCTACGTCTGTACCTTCCCGGCGCACTGGAAGACGATGAACGGCGTGTTGAACGTCGTGGCGCCGGCCGGCCGGGGCCGGGGCGGGCAGTAGCCTTTCCCTCCATCTGGTTGAACCGCATGAGCACTGAAAAGAAGGTACGCGTCGGCATCGTCGGGCTTGGGTTCGGCGCCGAGTTCATCCCGATCTATCAGCACCATCCCGACGCGGAGATGTACGCCATCTGCCGCCGCGACAGGAAGGAGCTCGACGCCTGCGGCCACCGGTTCGGGATCGGCACGAGGTACACCGATTTCGACGCGATGCTGCGCGATCCGAACGTCGACGCCGTGCACATCAACTCGCCGATCTCCGACCACGCGCCGCAGTCGATCGCGGCGCTCCGGGCGGGCAAGCACGTGGCCAGCACGGTTCCCGCCGCCACCACCCTCGACGAATGCCGCGCCATCGTCGAGGCGCAGCGTCGAAGCGGCACTGTCTACATGATGATGGAAACGGTGGTCTACAGCCGCGAGTATCTCTTCGTGAAGGAGCTGTACGACAAGGGCGAGCTCGGGCGGATCCAGTTCCTGCGCGGCAGCCACCAGCAGGACATGGAGGGGTGGCCCGGGTACTGGGAAGGGTTCCCGCCGATGCACTACGCCACGCATTGCGTCAGCCCCTGCCTGGCGCTCCTGGGCAAGCACGCCGAGCACGTGGTGTGCCACGGGTCGGGACGGATAGACGAGCGGCTGATCCCGAAATATGGCAGCCCGTTCGCCATCGAGACAGCCACGTTCAAGCTGCGCGACTCGGATGTGAGCGCCGAGGTGACCCGCAGCCTCTTCAACACCGCGCGACAGTACCGCGAGAGCTTCGACGTCTACGGCTCGAAGAAATCATTCGAGTGGCAGCACGTGGAGCACGAGGAGCCCGTCATCCACACCAGGAGCACCGCCGAGACGCCGCTGACCGAAGCGCAGATTCCGCAGCGCGTGAGCATCCCGGATTACGCACACGTGCTCCCCGAGCCCATTCGCCGCTTCACGCAGCCTGCGGCGATTCAGGATGCGGAGCACCTCTCGTTCCTCCAGGGCGGGGGCCACGGCGGGTCGCACCCGCACCTGGTGCACCACTTCCTCCGCGCATGCCTCGGCGAGGAGCCGGCCATGCCGGACGCCGAGACCTCGGTCAACTGGACCCTGGTCGGGATCTGCGCGCACCAGTCGGCGCTGCAGAACGGCGAGAAGATCGCCATTCCGGCGTTCTGAACGAGCTAGAGAACCACCTCGCTGCTCGTTCCCCCCGCGGCCGGGATGTACGTCTTCAGCACGTAGTCCATGACCATCCGGTCGGCGCTGAAGCGCCAGCCGAGCGTCCGGATCGCGCGCTTCATCCGGGCAATCCAGCGGCGCGGCAGCCCGTCGCTGTCGCGCTCGTAGTACAACGGCACGACCTCGTCCGTCAGCGCGGACAGGAGGGCCGCGCCGTCCCGCCGATCGTGGACGTCGATCGACTCGTGGGTCTCGCCGCCGCCGATCGCGAAGCCATTCAGGCCGTCATACGCCTCGGCCCACCAGCCGTCCAGCACCGAGAGGTTCAGCCCGCCGTTCAGCACGACCTTCTGCCCGCTGGTGCCGCAGGCTTCGAGCGGGCGGCGGGGGTTGTTGAGCCAGAGGTCCACACCCTGCACCAAGTGCCGCCCGACGTTGATGTCGTAGTCCTCGAGGAACAGCAGCTTGCCCGCAAAGCTGGGATCCCTCATCAGCCGCGCGAGCTGCTGCAGCAGCTCCTTGCCCGCGCTGTCGTGAGGGTGCGCCTTGCCGGCGAAGATGAACTGCACCGGCCGCTGCGGATGATTGACAAGCGCAACGATCGCCTCGAGGTCCTGCAGGAGGAGGTTGGCGCGCTTGTAGGTGGCAAAGCGACGCGCGAACCCGATCGTCAGCGCGTCCGGGCTGAGCGCCCGCTGCAGGAGCGAGAGCATCTCCGGCGACTCGTCGCGGGCAGTGGCGTACTTGACTGCGCGCCGCCGCGCGATCTCGATCAGCTGGGTCTTCAGCGTCTGGTGCGTCTCCCACAGCTCGCCGTCGTCTATTCCGTCGATCGCCTCCCAGAAGCCGGGCTGGGCGCACCGCGCCGGCCAGTCCGGGCCGAGGTGCCGGTCGTAGACCTGTCGCATCTGATCGGCCAGCCAGCTCGGGACGTGGACCCCGTTGGTGATGTGGCCGATCGGGACCTGCTGCTCGCTACCGGCCGGATAGAGGGAGGACCACATCGCACGTGAGACCTGTCCGTGCACCGACGAAACGGCGTTCGCGCGCCGGCACAGCTTGAGCGCGAGGACGGTCATGCAGAAGGTCTCGCCGTGATCCACGGGGTTCACCCGGCCGAGGCCCATCAGGTCGTCGTAGGCGAGGCCGAGTGCTTCGCGCAGCGGGCCCAGGTGCTCGTCGACGAGGTCGGTCGAGAAACGGTCGTGGCCTGCCGGGACGGGCGTGTGCGTGGTGAAGACCACCTGAGACGACACGCGCCGGATTGCCTCCCAGGCATCGATTCCCTCGGTCTCCATGCGATGGCGCATCAGCTCCAGGGCTGCGAATGCGCTGTGTCCTTCGTTGAGGTGCACCGCGCCCGGAGAGATCCCCATGGCGAGCAGCGCCCGCATGCCGCCCACCCCGAGCAGCAGCTCCTGACGGATGCGCACCCGCGCGTCGCCGCCGTACAGGCGCGCCGTCAGCTCACGGTCCTCCGGCAGGTTTCCCTCGACGTTCGAGTCGAGCAGCAGCAGCGTGTTGCGCCCGACGGCCAGCGACCACACCCGGGCGGCGATGGTGCCCGTGCGGGTCTCGATTGAGACCGTGATCGGCAACCCGTTTCTGGCGGCCGGCTGGATCGGGAGGAGCGCGCTGTCCACGTCCAGGTAGTCTTCGTGCTGCCGGCCGTCCGGATCGAGGCGCTGCTTGAAGTAGCCCTGGTCGTAATAGAGACCGATCCCGACCAGCGGGATCCCGAGGTCGGATGCGCTCTTGATGTGATCGCCGGCGAGTATCCCGAGGCCCCCCGAGTAGATCGGCAGCGATTCATGGAGCCCGAACTCCGCCGAGAAATATGCGACCGGCCGCGCCCACAGCACCCCTGCGTGTCGCGCGCCCCACGTGCGATCGGACTTCAGGTACTCCTGCATGCGGCGGTAGGCGTAGTTGATCCGGCTGTGGAGCAGCAGTTGCTGCACCCGCTCCTCCAGCGTCTCGATCGAGATCTGCTGCAGGAGGGCAATCGGGTTGTGATCGAGCTCCCGCCACAGGACCGGTTCCAGCTCGCGGAAGACAGCCGTGGTGTCGTTGTCCCAGCTCCACCACAGGTTGCGGGCAAGGGCGGAGAGCCGCTGGTGCACGGGCGCGACCGTCTGGCCCAGGGCGCGGGCTTCGCTGACGATCGGCGCCACCTGGCTCCCCGCCATGACCAGCATCCGAACGTCGTCCTGGCTGAAGGTCCGCCGCTCGATTGTCTGAACGACCAGCACGCCCAGCAGCAGCGTGCGGTCGACGATCGGCACGCCCAGGAAAGACTGCAACGGGTCCTCGCCGGCCTCCTGGAAGTACTTGAACCTCGGATGGCTCGGCGCGTCGGCAACGACCTGGGGCCGCATCTGTTCGGCGACGAGCCCGGCCAGCCCTTCCGTGACGCGCATCCGGATGCGGCCGACCCCCTCCGGCCTGAGCCCGACGGTCGCGGCAAGCACCAGGCTGGCGCGATCGGCCTCGAGCAGGTACACCGAGCACACGTCAGTCTCGAAACGCTGCTTGATCAGGTGAACGAGGTTGTTGAGGGTCTCTGCGGGGTCGCCGCTCTGGGACACCAGTCGCCCGATTTCCTCGAGCGTCCAGAGCATGGAGTCCTGATCTGTCGGTGTCTGATCTGTCGAGCTCACGCGTGCCTCCGATCGGAGTCGCCCTCCGGACAGGCGCAGTCCGGAAGTGGACCCCCCAGCAAGATGCCTGCCTCCGGACGGCTCGGCAATTTAGCACTGTAGCGCCCGATAAAGCGACGTTTATGTAAGAGGCACTGTCAGATCCGGCCTCGTCAGTGTCCGGTTTGAAGGCATCCGCGCGCCCACGGCTGGTCGGCGGCAACGGATCGGTGAACCCGGTACGGCGTCTTGATTGTCGCGGATTCGCAGGAGAGGGCGGGAGGGAACGGGGCTCCGGGGTCCGTGATGTGGTGCCGCCAGCAGGTGGCAGCACCACATCCCCGGCCGGTTACTTGACGGCGAGCGTGCCCTTCATACCGGCCGTGAAATGGCCGGGAAAGGAACAGATGAACGGATAAGAGCCAGCGGCCGCGGGAACCTTGAACGTCACTTCGACTGTCTCCCCAGGGCCCGCCAGGGCCGTGGACGCGACGACGTCCGCCTTCATGGCGGCGGGAACGAACTCGGTATCCCTCGCCATTGCCGCCGCGGTTGCGAACTCGACGACCTTCGCGGTCGGAGTCAGGACCACGACGTTGTGCGCCATGGCCATCTTGGGCAGCGTGCCCACGTTCTTGAGCTGGATCCGGATGGTCTCGCCGCGCTTGGCGGTGATGTCGGCCGTGTTGAACTTCATGTCGTCGCCGCCTGTCAGCTCAATCGTCCGCGCCGCCCCGGCTGCCGGCTTCGCTGTGGCTGGTTTGGCAGCGGCTGGTTTGGCAGGTGCCGGCGTCTGGGCCGACAGCTGTGACGTGGCGACCGGCACGCTCAGCGCCAGCAATGCTACAAGGCAGGATCGTTTCATTTTCATGGTCCTCGATGGATGAATACTCAAAAGTCCAGTTCAACGTTCAGTGATCCCCGCGCCGCACACGGCACATACCGGCGCTCACCACATTCTATCATCGCCGCAGAGGCGGTCCGGGAGCCCCGCTACGCCGGGCGTTCGAGTTCCTCCGGCAGGGACGATGCCCGGTTGCAGAGGATCCAGGTACTCGACCGCTACCCGCGCACGCGCCGGCACCCACCGGAAGGTCGGCACGCCGAACATCCGGCCGCGATCGATCATCTCGCGGCGGGACTCCGGGATGGGCGACACCCCGAACTCGAGCCCGCGGGTCATGGTCCCGCCGTTCCAGGGCGGCTGTGTGCGGCTGTGATTCTCTTCCCAGAGGCCCATCCAGGGAAAGTCAGCCGTGCGCCACACGTATCCGAAAACGAGGCGCGCGCGAGGAGAATACGCGAGGAAGAAGGCGTCCTGCCGCGCCTGGTCCATGAGGTGGGCCGTGTAGGCGCTGGAAGACGAGGCACCGGTGTAGCGCTGGAGATCGGCGGTGCCCCCGTCAGCGCGCGGCGCGTGCGGCCAGTCGAACACCGCACCGGGCTGAAGGTAGTCGCCGGTCCCGAACTGCCGGTCGAACACGCACGACCTGGTGGCGGACGCGCGCACCTCGGTCACGCCCCGCTCGAGAAATGGCGGCCCGAGCGTGACGTGCTCGGTCCAGGCAATCGGCCTGTCCGTTCCGGCGACGTTCTCGAGGACCTCGCGGACGCGAACGGTTCGGCCCTCGAGCTCCAGCTCCCGCTCGAAGCGGAGCTGCGCGAGCGGGAAATCCGCCTGCATCGTCAGGCGAGAGCCGCCGCCGTCGAAGGTGTACGTCGCCACGGAGCCTTCCCCGTGCGGCGTGAGCCCGGCCGCCGCCTCCTCGTCTGAAGGACCGCCGAAGATATCCACGCAGAGGTTGTGACCCATGATGCCGGCCAGCAGCCGGCCGTCGGCGCCGTCGCCGTACACCTCACGGTGCCCGGGGCCGAAGGCCGCCGGCTCGATGGAGGGCCACGGCGGCACCCACAGCGGGCTGATTCCCGACGCCTTGTCGACGACCGCTGCGATGTGCCCGCCGCCCTCCAGGACCGCCAGACGCAAATCAGCGTTCTCCAGGATGGCGGCACGTCGTCCGTTGAACATCTGGATGTCGACCATGGCAGCTATTATCCACGCGCGGCCCGCACCGTCGACGGTGGCGGGAGCTGACGCCGCCGGGATCAGGGATTCGGGATCCGGGATCCGGAGTGCAAGGGCTGGCTTTGGCGAGGTCCGACCCGCCAAGGCACCACGGCCGATCACGAGGGTGTGCCGGGATGTTTCGCAGAGCGAACCAGCGGGCTCGAGGCGGGAGCGCGGGCGCACTCCCTGGCGGGAGACCATGACTTCCGCCACCCGGCCTGTGGAGCTTTTTCGAACCCGCACCCAGCCCGCCCGTTTACGCAGCGAAACGCCTCGTTCACGCTTGCCAGCGTTGTGGCACAGGTTGTATCGTCCGTGTTCGCCGGTCGCTGCCGGACGGCCTCCAGCGCGGCGCCGGGCGCTGCTCCGGACGTGTGCGCTTACTCAACAAAGGAAGAAGACCTGGAATGGACCGAGCACTGGTTGATGATGCGATTGGCGGCGGCGGACTGCTCCGGCTCGAGCCTGCGTGGGTGCCTCGGTCCTTCATGATCCCGGGACGCCGTCTCAAGTTGCACCCCGACGACCTGTACGCGTGCGGCGCGCATCGCGGGGGCATCAACGAGCGGTGGTTCTCGTCGACCACCAACGCGGACAACGGCCCCGGCACGCCGGCCGACGAGGGCCTCAGCTACGTGCGCCTCGACAGCGGCCAGCGGTTTCTCCTGAAGGACGCGGTAGAGACCGCCGGAGACGATCTGCATCGGCGCCGCCGTGATGGGACGCGAGCACGGGTGGAACCTGCTCTGCAAGTTCTTCGACAACATGGGCCCGATCCCCCATCACATGCACCAGAGCGATGCCCAGGCGAAGCTGGTGGGGCGCCGCGGCAAACCGGAGGCGTACTACTTCCCGCCTCGAGTACAACCAGACCGACAACAACTTCCCGCACACGTTCATGGGCCTCGAGCCGGGCACCACCAAGGAGGATGTCCGACGGTGCCTCGAGAACTGGAACAAGGGAGACAACGGGATCACCTTTTTGTCCCGAGCCTACCGGCTCCAGCCTGGCACGGGCTGGCAGATCGATCCCGGCATCCTGCACGCTCCGGGGTCGCTCTGCACCTACGAGCCGCAGGTGAACAGTGACGTCTTCGCGATGTACCAGTCAGAGGTCGAGGGACGGATCATCGACTGGAGCCTGCTCACGAAGGACGTGCCTGCCGACAAGCACCAGGATCTCGACTACCTGGTCGAGATGCTCGACTGGGACGCGAACGTGAACCCGAATTTCGGTGCGAGCAACCGTGTGTTTCCGCGGCCGGTCCGGCCGTTCAGCGAGACCGAGCCGGAGGGCTACCGGGAACAATGGATCTGCTACGGGACGCGCTACTACTCGGCCAAGGAATTGACGGTGCTCCCGGGTCGCAGCGTCACCATCAGCGACAACGCCGCGTACGGCATCATCCTCACCCAGGGCTACGGGACGATGAACTCGCTGCGCGTGTCGACGCCAGCCATGATCCGATTCGGACAGATGACGGAAGACGAGCTGTTCGTGACGGCGGCGGCGGCGCAGGCAGGCGTGCAGGTCGAGAACCTCAGCGCGACGGATTCGCTGGTGATGCTCAAACACTTCGGTCCCGGAAACCCGGATGCCGAGCCGTTGCGCAACCCGTCGCGTAAGTAGGCGAACGTCCGCGGCCGTGCTGCGGCTGCGGCCGGCTCCACGGCACGGCAGGCGTGCGCTGGCGCCAGCGCGTCCGGCTGTGCCTCGATGCCGTCTGAGGACGTGGTCATCGAATTCAGCACCAAGGTCAACGAACCATCGGAGAACCCATGAACACCGGAGCGCAGCACAGATATCCCGCCCTTCACAACGCCATGTGGCCGGGCCTGGTCGGCAAGGGGCCCGACAGCGAGCCCCCGATCGACCTCGACACGATGCTGGACCTGACCGCGGCCACCGAGGTGGATGGCGTCAAGTTCGATGGCGTCGACCTGTTCCTGTCGGAGCCGCACACCAGCATCGATGCCAGCGGTGACGATCTGAAGCAGCTCGCAGAGGGCGTCGCCAGGCGCAGCCTCGTCGTCGGGTCGCTGGTCGCCCCCGTCTGGCCGCCCACGGGCGGCGGTTCGGCGATGGGCGACGAGGCGGACCGGAAAAAATTCCTGACGCAGGTGCGCAAGGCCTGCGCGATCGGGCGCAGCCTCCACGACCTCGGCATCCGCAAGTACGGCGTGATCCGCATCGACTCTTCCGCCAGCCCCGGTGACTGGGCGGCGGATCCCGCGGCCAATACCCGGCGTATCGCCGAGACCTTCCGTGATGCCGCGGACATTGCCGAGGGATACGGTGAGCGGCTCGCCGCCGAGGGGGAGATCTGCTGGGGCGGCATGCACAGCTGGAGGCGGATCGCCGAGTTGCTCGAGGCCGTCGGCCGGCCGCAGACGGTGGGGATGCAGACCGACATGGCGCACACCCTGCTGTTCCTGCTCGGCGCCAATGCGCCGGAGGATCGGCTCCTCCCGGAAGGGTACGACTGGTCAGATCCCGCCGTGCTGGACGATGCGCTGCGCACCATGACGCGAACGCTGCGTCCGTGGACCATCGATTTCCATATCGCCCAGAACGACGCGACGGTGAAGGGCTCCGGCTCACACGACAAGACAGGACGCCATTGTCTTGCGCTCGACCCCAACGGCAAGCTCGACATCGTCAAGCATGCCGGCTTCTGGCTGCGCGACGAGAGCGGCGCGCCCACCCGGGCCGTCGAGCACATCTGCTGGGATGGGTGCATGTTCCCGAACGCCGTCATGACGCAGCCCGGAACATGGAGCGACGTCCTCCGCGTGATGATCGACGTCCGGAACGCGCATGGGTGGGACTGAGCGGGATCCGGGATCGGGGATCCGGGGCTCGGCGTTCGGGGGTCGGGGCTCGGCGTTCGAACGGAGGTCGGGGTCGGCTGCGGCGGGGTCTGAAGACCCCGCCCCACAGCGCTGGGCTCTGCGCTGACAGCGGCGTCTGCGCTGAGAGCGGAGTGTCGAGACCCTCGGCACCGTGTCGCTGTGGCGCGGGGTCTTCAGACCCCGCGATCGATGGGAGCGGCCACGCGCGGCTTTCGCTCGACCGCGGGAACTATGCCGGTCAGCAGGAAGCTGGTAGCGGGCAGCTGGTAGCGGGAAGCGGGAAGCTGGTAGGAAGCGGGAAGCTGCTCTATGAAAAATCTCAACATCGGGCTTGTCGGGTACGGTTTCATGGGCCGGACGCACTCGAATGCGTTTCACCAGGCACCTCAGTTCTTCGACCTGCCGTGCAGGCCCGTGCTCAAGGCGATTTGTGCGCGCAACAGCGATCGCGCCCAGGCGTTCGCGAACAACTGGGGCTACGAGTCGATCGAGACAGACTGGCGGAAGCTGGTCGAGCGCAAGGACATCGACTTGATCGACATCGCCAGCACGAACGACACCCACCACGAGATTGCGATTGCGGCGGCGCAGGCCGGCAAGATCGTCATGTGCGAGAAGCCTCTCGGCCGTAACGCGAAGGAAGCCGAGGCGATGGTGGCGGCCGTCGAGTCGGCGGGCGTGGCGAACACCGTCTGGTACAACTACCGGCGGGTGCCGGCCGTCACGATGATCAAGCAGCTCCTGGACGAGGGGCGGATGGGGCGCATCTTCCACTACCGCGCGAAGTTCCTGCAGGACTGGACGATCTCCGCAGGACCTTCCGCAGGGCGGTGAGGGCCTCTGGCGGCTGGACGTGAAGGTGGCGGGCAGCGGCGTCACCGGCGACCTGCTCGCCCACTGCATCGACACCGCCCTGTGGCTGAACGGGTCGATCACCGACGTCACGGCAATGACCGAAACGTTCGTGAAGGAGCGCAAGCACAGCCTCACCGGGAAACTCGAGCCGGTCGGCATCGACGACGCGAGCGCCGTGTTGAGCCGCTTCGCAAACGGATCGCTGGCCATGTTCGAGGCCACCCGGTACGCCCGCGGGCACAAGGCGCTATACACCCTCGAGATCAACGGCGAGCACGCGTCCGCGTTCTGGGACCTTCATGACCTGCACCGCCTCCAGTTCTTCGACCACGGCGACGAGGGCCGCCTGCGTGGCTGGCGCAGCATCCATGTCACCGACGGCGACCAGCCCTACATGAAGCGATGGTGGGTGCCGGGGCTCCAGATCGGGTACGAGCACACGTTCATTCACCACTTCGCGGACTTCGTCGAGGCCCTGGCGCAGGGGCACGGCGTGGCGCCCAGCTTCCGGGACGCCCTCCAGACCGACTACGTCACCGACGCGATTCTGTCGTCCGCCCGCTCGGGACAGTGGGCAAAGGTGGGTGGGGCATAGGATCCCGGATCCCGAGGCCTACCGGCGCGCGGGCTTTTTCGTCATGTTCTCGGCCAGGAACAAGCCGCTCTTTCCAGCACAAACGACATCCAGGTCGCCGTCGCCGTCAAGATCCACGACGGGGATCTGCATGCCGGCCCCCATGCGCCCGCCGAAGTCGATGATGTGGCGCACCCACTCGGGACCGGCGTCGGCGCCGCCGGGCGCGGGCTTGGACGGACGATGTTCGAACCAGTAGACGCCGAGCGGTTCGCGTTCCCCCGGGTCGCTCCCGTTGTGCGCCATGAAGCGCTTGCCCGTGACGAAGTCCAGTTGGCCGTCGCCGTTCAGGTCGACCAGTGTCGACGCGTGCCCCTGCGACCACGCGGCGTCGATCGTCCGGCGCACCCACTTGCCGCCTTCTCCCTGTTCGAACCAGAACACGCCGAAGTCGTGACCGGCGGCGGTCACCACGTCGTTGCGGCCGTCGCCGTTGATGTCCGCGACGTGCATGAAGCCCAGGTCGGCCACCCGCGGCGGTGCGCCCGCAGCCGGCGGCTGGCTGGCGGTTCCGGTCGAGGGTGGGGTAAGCGGTACGTTGATGGATTCCCAGCCGGCATGAAACGTCCACGGGCCGGATCGCGGATCCGGCGGCGCCTCGGCCCACCCGCGCGGCGTCAGGATGTCGCGGCGTCCGTCCTTGTTGACATCCCCGGCGCCGATGCCGTGACCGTAGCTCCTCGTGCTGACCGCATGCTTGATCCACGCGCCGGCCTTGACTTCGTACCACGCGAGCGGCGCCTCCGTGGTGCCCGCCTGGGGCAGCAGTTCCAGCGCCTTGCCATCGTTGTCGAGATCGACGAGCAGCGCGAACTCGATCGGGAAGCCCGAATCGATCTCCGATTCCGTCCAGGGGCCCGCCGACTTGCCGGGATTCCTCCACCACGAGATCTTTTTGGCGAACCAGGTCACCGACACGATGTCGGGGTAGCCGTCCCCGTTCACGTCGATCGGCAGGTCGCTGAAGCCGTCCACGTAGTGGCTCATGAAGTTCAGCTCGCGGAACGGATGACGGGTCCACCCCGGACCTTCGTACCAGTTCTCCCCGGAGATGATGTCGGGCCGGCCGTCGCGGTTGATGTCGGCGACGGCGGCGGTTTCGCTCGCGCCGCCATCCAGCATCCGCATCACGAATGGCACGTCGGGCGGCCTGACCGCCGACACGGAGAGCGCGGCGGCGGCGAACAACAGCAGGGCGGCGAGTCGCATGATCATGACCGAAGGCTCCAGGCTCGGGGTGTAACGCGCAGTTGCAGCCTATGCGCGTCATCGCGCGGAGTCAAAGGCGATCCCGGCGCGGCCCGTGCCTGCCGGCATCACGAACGCTGAACCCGCGGGCGTCGCACGGCACGGGAGCGCACCGGGCAGGGCGGACCATCCCCGGCGTTTTGCACGGTCAAACGTTCACGACGGTTGAATTCCACCCATTGCTTTCCGGGTGGGCAAGCGTATGCTGATGCGGCCGAAGGTGACGCTCCGCTGCTTCATGAGCCACCGGCGGCCAGCTGGCTGACCAAGGCGGAGGCGCGTGACCAATCGTTTTCTCGCGTTCGATCTGGGTGCCGAAAGCGGCCGCGCCATTCTCGGGGAACTGTCCCGCGGCGCGCTCACCATCTCAGAGATCTACCGCTTCCCGAACGAGCCGGTGCGCTACGGCGGCGAGCTGCACTGGGACGTGCCGCGGTTGTGGCTGGAGATGCAGCGCGGGCTCGATCGGCTCGACGGCCCCGCGCTCGACAGCATCGGGGTGGATACCTGGGGCTGTGACTACGCGCTCCTCGGCGAGCGGGGAAACCTGCTGGAGAACCCGTTCAGCTACCGGGATTCGCGTACCGACGGCGTGATGCAGGCGGTCAACGAGCGGCTGGGCCCCCAGGCCGTCTACGGCGCGACCGGAATCCAGTTCCTGCCCTTCAACACGCTCTACCAGCTTTACGCTGCCTGCCGATCGACGCCGGGGCTGATCAGCGGCGCGCGCGCCCTCGCGACCATCCCGGACCTGCTCAACTTCTGGCTGTGCGGCCGCCTGCAAGCCGAGTACACCAACGCGACGACCACCGCGATGGTCGACGCGCGGACGCGAACCTGGGCGACCGGCCTCCTCGAGTCGCTCGACCTGCCGGCGAGGCTGCTCCAGCCGCTGGTCGAGCCGGGCACGGCGCTCGGCGAGGTCACCGCCGAAGGCTTCGCCGCACGGGCCGGCACCCCGGTGATCGCGCCGGCGTGCCACGACACCGCGTCGGCCGTGGCGTCGGTCGAGGCTGGCGGCACCAGCGCTTTCCTCAGTTCAGGCACCTGGTCCCTGCTCGGCACCGAGCTCCCGGCGCCGATCGTCACCGATCGCACGTGCGAGCTGAACTTCACCAACGAAGGGGGGGTCGGCGGCACGACGCGCCTGCTGAAGAACATCGGCGGCCTGTGGCTCCTGCAGTCCTGCCGTCGTGACCTGGGCGCGCGAGGGCCGGGCGTATGGGTACGACGAGCTGCTCGGGGCGAGCGAGCAGGCGCCGCGCTTCGCCGCGCTCTTCGATCCGGACCACCGCGGCTTCCTGCATCCGGACGACATGGTGGCCGCGATTGCGGGCTACTGCCGCCAGACGGGTCAGGCGGAGCCGCAAAGCCCTGCCGGCTACGCCCGTGCCATTCTCGAGAGCCTCGCGTTCAAGTACCGGCGCGTGCTGGAATCGCTCGAGGAGGTCACCGGCACCAGGTTCGAGGAGATCCGGATCGTCGGGGGCGGCTCGCGCAACCGGCTGCTGAACCAGTTCACCGCGAACGCAACCGGACGCACCGTGGTCGCCGGGCCGGTCGAGGCCACGGCGCTCGGCAACATCGCCATGCAGATGATGGCAACCGGCGCGGTCTCCTCGCTGCGCGAGGCGCGGGCGGTCATCGGTCGCTCGTTCCCGGTCGATCGGTTCGAGCCCTCCGAAGTGGATCAATGGGAAACGCACTACCGGCGTTTTCACGAGTACGTGGAGTTGACCTGTGTCTGAGACAACGACAATCGAGACGACATTTCTCAAGAACCTGTGGGACGACGACGAGGCAGCCAGGCTGGAGTCCCGTCCGCTGGAGCTGCTCCGGTATCGGTCCAACCTGCTCGGCGCCGACCTGCGCATCACCAACTTCGGCGGCGGCAACACCAGCTCGAAGTTCGACCTGCCCGACCCGCTCACAGGGGAGCCCCAGCGCGTCATGGCCGTGAAAGGCAGCGGCGGGGACCTGCGGTCGATGGGCACCAGCGGGTTCGCCCTGCTGTATCTCGACAGGCTGGAACGCCTCATTGGCCGCTACCGCGGCGAGGCGTTCGAGGACGAGATGGTCGGCTTCTACCCGCTCTGTGCGTTCGGGGAGAACCGCGTCGCCGCGTCGATCGATACCCCGCTGCACGCGTTCCTTCCGTACGATCATGTCGATCACCTGCATCCCGACTGGGCCATTGCGCTGGCGGCAAGCGCCAACGGCGGCGCCAAGCTGGAGGAGTTCAACAAGAAGGTACGGCCGGAACATCATCTGGGTGCCCTGGCAGAGGCCTGGGTTCGAGCTGGCCCTGATGCTGAAGCGGGCGGTCGAGGCGAATCCCGACAGCGACGGTCTCATTCTCGGCGGCCACGGGCTGTTCACGTGGGGCCGGACCCAGAAAGAGTGCTATCTCAACAGCGTCCGCACGATCGATCAGATGGGGGCGTTCGTGCAGGAGCACCGGGATCGTTCCGGCGCCCCGCTGTTCGGCGGCCCCAGGGTCACCGCCACGGTTGCGGAGCGGGAGGCGACGGCGGTCGATCTGTTTCCGTCGTTGCGCGGCGCGGTGTCATCGAACCGCCGCGTGATCGGCCACTACGACGGGAGCGAGGACGCGCTCACGTTCGCGAACGCGCACTGGGCGGAGGATCTCTGCCAGATGGGCACGAGCTGCCCCGACCACTTCCTGCGGACACGCATCTCGCCGATGTTCATCCCCTGGGATCCGGGGTCGGAGAGCCTCACGGACGTGAAGGACCGGATCGCCGAGCGCATCACGAAATACCGTGCTGATTACGCCGCCTACTACCAGGCGTTCGCCGAGCCGGGTTCACCGAAGCTCCGCGACAGCAACCCGTCCGTGGTGGTCATCCCGGGCCTCGGGCTGTTCGGGTTCGGCAAGGACAAGCGCGAGGCGCGCATCACGACCGAGTTCTTCGTCAACGCGATCCACGTGATGGCGGGCGCCAACGCGCTCGGCGGATTGGCCGACGACCCGCCCGGCGGCGCCTCGGCGGCGGCCCTGCCACAGGTGCGGCGCCCCGACCAGGCCGAGCAGTTCAAGACCTTCAGGAACTACGTGGCGCTTCCCCGGCTCGAGGCGTTCCGAATCGAGTACTGGGCGCTCGAAGAGGCGAAGCTGCAGCGGATGCCGCCCGAGCGCGAGTTGAGCCGTCGGATTGCGGTCGTCGTCGGCGGGGGCAGCGGCATCGGACGCGAGGTCGTGCTGCAGGTTGCCAGGCGCGGCGGACACGTCGTCGTCGCCGACGCCAACTCGTCCGGCGCCGAAGAAGCGGCGCAGGAGGCCACCAAGCTGTCGAATGCCGACATGGTCGCCTCGTCTTCGATGGATCTCACGAAGCGGGAGACGATCGCGGCGGCCTTCCGCGAAGCCGTCCGGCGGTTCGGCGGCGTCGATATCGTGGTGAACACCGCCGCCATCTATCCGACACCCGACCCTGCCACGCCGCCCGAGGACCTGTGGGCGCGCACGCTGCAGATCAACGTGACATCCAACTACGTGCTGGCGCAGGAAGCGGCCAAGGTGTTCTCCGCGCAGAACCTGCCCGGCGCAATCGTGCTCACGAGCTCGGCGAACGCGCTCGTGCCGAAGGCCGGCAGCGAGGCATACGACGTCAGCAAGGCGGCGGTCAACCACCTCGTGCGGGAACTGGCGCTCGGGCTTGGACCGCTGGTCCGCGTGAACGCGATTGCGCCGGCGACCGTCATTGCCGGCTCCTCCATGTTCCCGCGCGACCGCGTGATGGTGGCGCTCAGGAAGTATGCGATCGACTTCGATCAGTCGGAGACCACCGAGGAGCTGCGCTCCAAGCTGGCGGAGTTCTACGCGCGCCGGACCATCACGCGCCGTCCGATCCTGCCGGAGGACAACGCCAACGCGATCTGCTGGCTGGCAGGCGACCAGAGCGCCAAGACGACCGGCCACATCATCCCGGTGGACGGCGGGTTGCCGGAGGCGTTCTTGAGGTGATCACGACGGGATCAGGGATCCGCAGTCCGGGATCGGTAGCCCGGGATCCGTAGCTCGGGACGTATCCGCGCCGTCTTGAACCCGGCGAATCGGATCCCGGATCCCGTGAAGTGGCGGATCCCGGATCCCGGATTATCCCGGATCCCGTGTCCGTGTCCGCGTCCCTTGACCATCCATGCTCATCTCCCTGTTCATCGGCTGCTACAACGACACGCTCTTTCCGCAGACCGGCCGTGCGGTCGTCACGCTCCTCGAGCGCCTGGGACACACCGTCGAGTTCCGCGAGGCGCAGACGTGCTGCGGACAGATGCACTACAACACCGGCTACGCGGCTGACGCCCTGCCGCTGATGCGCCGCATGCTGGCAGTCTTCGCGGGCGTCGAGGTGATCTGCGTGCCGTCGGCCTCCTGCGTCGCGATGATGCGGGACCACTACCCCAAGATGGCTGCCGAGACCGGCGAATCAGCCCTGATTGACGGTGTCGCGGCGCTGCTGCCCCGGGTGTTCGAGCTCACCGAGCTGCTGGTGGACAAGCTGGGCGTCACGGACGTGGGGGCGTCTTACCCGCATCACGTGACGCTGCACACCTCCTGTCACTCGCTGCGGTCGCTGCAGCTCGGCGAGCGCCCGGCGCAACTCCTGCGGGCCGTCCGGGGCCTGCAGCTCACGGCTCTCCCCCGGTACGACGAGTGCTGCGGCTTCGGCGGCACGTTCGCCGTCAAGAATGCCGCGGTGTCCACCGCCATGGCGGCCGACAAGGTTGCCGCGATCGTCGAGACCGGCGCCGAGGTCTGCACGGCAGCCGACAACTCCTGCCTGATGCAGATTGGCGGCCTCCTCGCCCGTGTCGACCCCGGGAAGCGCTGCGTCCACCTCGCCGAGATCCTGGCTGCGACCGACCCGGTCGAAGGCAGCGCCCGATGATCCATGTCGGCCGGTCGGAAGAGGCACCGGCGTTTCCGGACGCCGCCAGGGAGGCGCTGTCCAATCAGCAGCTTCGCACCAACGTGCGGCACGCCACCGACGTCATCCGCGGGAAGCGCGCGATGGTGGTCGGCGAGACCGCCGACTGGCAGCAGCTGCGCGAGTCGGGCCGCCAGATCAAGGCGCACGTGCTCCGGCATCTCGACGAATACCTCGAGCAGTTCGAGGAGCGCTGCACGCGCGCAGGCGGTCACGTGCACTGGGCGCGCGACGCCGACGAGGCCAACCGCCTGATCGTCCGGATCATCCAGTCGCACGGCGAGACGGAGGTCATCAAGGTCAAGACGATGACCTCGGACGAGACCCGCCTCAACACCGCACTGGAAGCCGCCGGCATCACGCCGTTCGAGACCGACCTGGCCGATCTGATCATCCAGCTGGGTCACGACAGGCCGTCGCACATCGTGGTGCCGGCCCTGCACCGCAACCGGGTCGAGATCCGCGAGCTGTTCCAGCGCACCATGCAGCTCGGAGAGCTGGGCGGGGAACCCGAGGATCTCGCGCGCGCCGCGCGGCAGTTCCTGAGGGAGAAGTTCCTTCGCGTGAAGGTGGGCTTCAGCGGGGCCAACTTCGCGCTCGCCGACACCGGCGGCATCTGCGTCGTCGAATCCGAGGGAAACGGCCGGATGTGCGTGACGCTGCCGCGCGTGCTCGTGACGCTGGTAGGGATCGAGAAAATCGTCCCCTCGCTGGCCGACCTGGAGGTGTTCCTCCAGCTCCTGCCGCGCTCGGCGACGGGAGAGCGGATGAACCCGTACAACTCGATCTGGACCGGCACCCGCGGAGCGGAGGGGCTCGAAGAGTTCCACGTCGTCCTCCTGGACAACGGACGGACAGCCGTGCTGGCCGATCCCGAGGCTCGCGAGACGCTCCACTGCATCCGCTGCGCCGCGTGCTTGAACGCCTGTCCCGTCTACCGTCAGACCGGCGGTCACGCATACGGCTCGATCTACAGCGGTCCGATTGGCGCCATCCTGACGCCGCAGCTCCAGTCGATGGAGCATTCCAGGTCGCTGCCCTATGCCTCTTCCCTGTGTGGTGCGTGCTACGAAGTCTGCCCTGTCAAGATCAACATCCCCGAGATCCTCATCCATCTCCGGCGGCGCATGGTCGAAACCGATCCGCCGCGTGGAGAAGGGCTCGCGATGAAGGCGGCAGCCACCGCCTTCTCGGGCGCCGGATGGCTGGCGATGGCGCAGCGGCTGGGCAGGCTGGGGCAGTGGCCGTTTGCGAAGGACGGCGCGATCAGGTGGCTGCCCGGCCCGGCGGCCGGATGGACTGCCACGCGCGACCTGCCGGCCATCCCGCCGCAGTCCTTCAGGCAGTGGTGGAGGAGCAGGGGAGCGGGGGGTTCATGAGGTTCGTGGGCTCGATGGGGGTGCTGGCGTGAGTGAACTTTCCGGCGCGCGGGCCGACGTGCTCACGGCAATCCGGCGGGCGGTAGGCGGTCCCCATGGCGACCGTGTGGCGGAGTACGACACCATTGCGCGGGATTACGCCCGCGCGGGCCAGCTTGACGCCGAGGGTCGGCTGGCGCTGTTCGCCAGCCGCCTTCAGCACTACGACGTCGGGGTCCGTCGTGCACGGCTCGATTCCCTCGCGGCGGCAATCGGCGGGGCCTGCACCGCGCGCGGCAGGCGCCGCATGCTCGTGCCGTCAGGCGTCCCTGCGGCAGCGGTGCCCGACAGCATCGAGGTCGTCCCGGACGACGACCTTTCGTACGACGCGCTCGATCGCTGCGACGGTGTGCTGACGATGGCGACGGTGGCGATTGCGGTGACCGGAACGATCGTGCTGACGCATCGCGAGGGGGAGGGCAGGCGCGCGCTCACCCTGATCCCGGACTATCACGTCTGCGTCGTGCGCGCCGAGCAGGTCGTCGAAACCGTGCCGGAGGCGGTGAGGCAGCTCCAGGCCCTGGATCCGGCGCTGGTGACGACGATCTCCGGCCCGTCGGCTACCGCCGATATCGAGATGATCCGGGTCCGCGGCGTGCACGGCCCGCGGACGCTCGACGTGGTCATCGTATCGGGGTGAAGCGGATGTCACGAGCCTGGGTCGAGTTCACGGACAGCCATGGCGATCGTTGAGGATCCCGGGCGCGGCCTGCTCGCGCACTTCCTTGCGGCGCTGGCATATCGTACGCAGAAGGCGCTGCGCGGCGCGCCGGCCGGGTTCGCGCGCTTCGACGCGGGACATCGTGTGCGCACCCCGCAGGAGCTGGTACGGCACATGACCAGCGTCCTCGGCTACGCCCGCACGTTCTTCCTCGGCGGCACGTACCGGCCCGCTCCGCTCGAGACACTTGGCGACGAGGTCGAACGCTTCCACGGGATGGTCCAGGAGCTCGCGGCCCTGCTGGCAGCCGGCGTGCCGCTTCGCGGCATCACGATCGAGCAGCTGCTGCAGGGGCCGCTCGCCGACGCCATGACGCACGCCGGCCAGCTCGCGCTGCTCCGGCGCCTGTCGGGCGCGCCGGTTCCGCCGGAGAACTTCATTGCGGCCGCGATAGACCGCAATCAGCTTGGCGCGGAGCAGGCGCAGCCGGCGAGTCCGGATGCGGAATGGCCGGAACGGCTGCCCTGAGGCCGGGCGCACTGAAAAATCCAGCGGCCTGCGCGGCGGGGTGTGGGGCTGCAGCGCCGGGGGCGTCCGCCCTCGCCTTGGCGTCGGCGGACCGCCGTAGCTTCGGCGGAGGCCGGTCAGACCCCGCCGGTTTCAGACGGCCAGGTTCGAGATCTGCATCAACTGGTCGTTCGGGTAGATGTGGTTGACCGTGTCCGGCGTGACGAGCTGGTGCTTGACGAACACCGCCGGCGGCACCGGCCTCCGGTGCAGGATGTCCAGGGCAACCGCGACGATCTCGGGGCCGTATTTCTCCGGGAAGTAGGCAACCGACCCGATCAGCCGCGTGTCGAGCTGCCGGAGCTCGTCGCGCCCTTCCGGTGATGCGTTCTGTCCCATGATCGCGCAGCTCTCGGCCCGCCCGGCTTCCTGGAACGCCCGGAGCGCGCCGAGCGCGCTGGGGTCGTTGATGGCGCCGACCAGCAGCCGGCGCGACTTCGTGACGCGCAGGTGCCGGCGCATGGCTTCGAAGCTCTCGCCCAGCTTTCCATCCCCCTCGAGATAGGTCACCCGGCAGTTCTCGAGCTGCGGAAACACTTCCTTCATCCCGACCAGCATGCCGGTCAGGCGCATCTTGGGCAGGCTCCCCGCGCGCTCGAGGGCGAGCAGGATGATCTCGTCGATGTCGCTGTGCCAGTGCTGCTTGGCCCATCGTCCCAGGTGCCGTCCGCCGATGAGACCCGCCTCGTAGTTGTTGGCGCCGAAGTAGGTGGCGCCGGGATGCGGTACCTCGATCGCGATGAGCGGGATGTTGGCCTCGCGGTATTTCGCCGCAACGATCGGCGCGACGTGCTCGTCGGTCTGGAACTCGATCACCAGGTCGACCTTCTCGCGCACGAGGATGTCGGCGTTGCGCTGGGCGACCTTCGGGTTGTAGCGATTGTCGACGCAGATGAGCTCGATCCCCTGAGCCGCAGCGGCCCGCTGGAGTCCGGTCGAGATTTCCTTCGAGAACTGGTAGTCGGTTCCCTGCGCCGCGTAACCCAGGCGATGCAGGCGCTGCCGGAGGGGCCGGATGTACGAGCGGTAGAGGTTTTCCCCGACCTTCTCGATCATCGCGCAGCGCTCGAGCGTGTACAGCAGACGGAAGGCCATGCTCTTGGGCAGGCCGCTCCGGGCGGCGATCTCGCGGAGCGGCAGGGCCTCGCCCGACGAGCGGAAGGCCGAGAGCAACTGCGAGGAGTGGACGACCGACTTGACGAGGTAGGGGTCCCGGCCCTGTTCCTTTCCCTCTTTGCCTTCTTTGCCGCTCATGATGACCTCGGGCGTGAACTTCGACGAAATGGCTGGCGACGGGCGTCTGCGCATTATCACCGAACGTTTCGCGCAGCGCAACGTCGACAGTTCCAGCGGCGGAGCGGACAGGAGCGAGGCCGAGAAGTGGCTAGCCGGAGAACAGCTCGCGGGCGATTGGCTGAGCCGTTCAGAGGAAGCTACGCCATGTTTCGCATCGAAGAACAGTGGTACCCGGCCTTCAGGCGTTCCGACCCAGGGCCGGACCGGGGTCTGACCAGCCTGTGCTGAAACGGCGGTCCGCCGGGTCCAGGGCGAAAGGCGGAACCCTGTTGCTCGATTCTCAGGAGGGGCGCCAGGCGCCGCTTCCGTCCGGCGCCAGGAGTGGGCCCCGACTCGCCCTCGCGTGTCGGAGCCCCATGTCGCGGCTGTTCGCGGACCTCGGTCAGAAGTCGACCCGGGCGGTCAACTGGATCCGGCGCGCGTCGCGCGCGGCCGTGTACTGCCCGAACTGCGCGTTGGTCTGCACGCCGGCCGCGTTGAAAATCGCGCCGGTGTTCACAGTCGAGAACTGGACGTTGTTGAACGCGTTGTAGAGCTCACATCGGAACGTGAACCGGCGGTTTCCCCCGAACGGGACGTACTTCGCGAACGTGAGGTCCCAGTTCAGATAGCCGGGCCCGATGATCTCGTCGCCGACAGCCGTTCCCACCCGGTTGGTGGACAACGGAGGCGCGGCGATGCAGTCGGTGTTGAACGCACGCGTCGGACTGCGCTCGCCCCGCGAAAGGTTCGGGTCGCAGGTGATGTCCACCCGCGAGTCGAGACCGTTGCCGGCGCCGCCTGTCAGGTCCGTCACGCCGGAGATGGAATACGAGACCGGCAGCGTCGCACCGCTCAGCGCAGAGGTGATTCCGGATATCTGCCAGTTGTCGAAGACGCCTCGCACCAGGGCATTGTCCCAGACAGCGCTCAGCCGCGGCACGTCGTACGCGTAGTTGACGGTCAGGTTGTGGCGCCGGCCGACGTCTGCGTAATTGCGCGAGCGAATGTCCAGGAACGGGTTCACCGTCGGATTGACGGTACCGGTCGTGCCACCGACGTTCTTGGCCTTGGACAGGGTGTAGGCGACACCGAAACGGAGGCCGGCCGAGTACCGCCGGTTCACCTGGGTCTGCAGCCCGTCGTAGTCCGAGAAGCCGGCGAACTCGCTGACCAGGATGTCACCGTAGCCCCTGTACGGTCGGAGGAAGTTGGCGGGGAGCGGTCCGTTCGTGGTCGGATCGATGCTGGATGGAAGGAAGCTCGTGCCGTAAGGAACGGCGTTGATGTTGCGGGTCTGGAGCAGGCGGCGCCCTTTCGAGCCGACGTAGGCGACGTCCGCCAGCAGCTTCCACCCGAGGTCGCGCTGCACGCCAACGCTGTAGTTGTAGGTGTACTGCGGTTTGTAGTCCGGGTTGATCGACCGCGCGGTGGCCGGGCTCAGGCTGAGCGGCGTCGAGAGCAGCTCGCTGATCGTCGTGTAATTGGCACTGGGTGTGTTCACGATCGGAGGCAGCTCGACGAACTGCAGGACGATGTCGTCGTTGAAGCGGTCCGGGAAGACGCCGAATCCGCCGCGGACGGCCGTCTTGCTGTCGCCGGTCACATCCCAGGAGAACCCGATTCGCGGCGCCACCTGGATGGCTGGGGTCTCGAGCACCTTCTCGTCGAAGACCTGGACGCCGTTCGCCGGATTGCCCGAGTTCGGCACGTACGTGCCGATCTTGACCGCCGGCAGGATCTCGCCGGTCAGCGGGTTCACGCCACGCCGTCCGCTCGCGGTGTTGACCGGCTGAATCAGCAGCGGCGCCTGGCTGGCGTCGAACTGCTCGGGGAGGAACACCGCCAGCTGATCCTCGCGGCTCACCGTGGGTCCGATGCGATAGAAGCGGAGGCCCGCGTCAATCGTGAAGTTCTTCCTGATGCGCCAGTTGTCCTGGACGTACCACTCGATGTTCGTGAACTTCGCGCTGGCGTCCGGATGCAGCGTGGCTTCCGAGTAGCTGTTGACGGACCCGAGCAGCGCATTGGAATAGGGGTGGTTCGTATCGAGCGGGTTGGCGGTGTTGCGATCGAAGTTGAAGTTGCCATTGAACTGGGTGGACCGGGCGGCCGGCCGCGTCGTGTGTTCGAAGAACACGCCCGTCTTCAGGTTGTGGGACCCCAGCACCTTGGTCAGGTTCATGGAGCTGTTCCAGATGTCGTTCTCCCCGAAGAACGGGTAGCGTCCTTCGACGCCGAGCGACGCAATGGGGTTGCTCGTGGTGCCGAACGCCAGGCCGGAAGCTGCGAAGCTCGCGTTGGGCACGATGCGGGACGGGTTCGCTTCCGGGAAGAACTGGGGCAGGCCCGCCAGTCCCGCGCTGTTCCGATCGTTGCGCTCCAGGTCGTTCTGGGTGAGCGGTTCGACCGTCTGCTTGCCGTGGTTGAGCCCGACCGTCACCTCGGCGATCAACGTCGGGCTGAACGTGTGGAGCAGCGTGTTGACGACTCCGTAGCTGTGGATTTCGTACGCAATCGGCAGCTGGGGCCAGTTGGCATTGTTCAGCACGAAGCCCCAACCGCCCTTGTAGGCTTCGTATCCGAAGTTGAGCCGCGAGTAGAACGTCGTGTTGTTCGCCACGTTCCAGTCCACGCGGAGCACCTGGTCGTTCCTGGGGTGCTCGTACGAGCTCTGGAACGTGTAGTTGTACTGCCGTTGCGGGTCGCTGGCATTCGCCTGCGGGAACAGGTTCAGCAGCGCCTGGCCATTCGGATCGATCCGGTTCGAAGGGATCACGTTGTTGGGAAAAGGCAGTCCCGTCGACGGATCGCGGATGATCATCAGGTTGCCGTTGATGTCGAGGCTTCGGGAGAAATCACCGCGCCGTTCCAGGTCCGACGGCACGTTCCGGAGCTGGAGGGTTCCGGGGTCGGTCCTGGGCAGGAACTCCTGATTCCAGAAGAAGAACAGCTTGTTCCGTCCCTTGTTGAACGAGGGCAGCATGATCGGGCCGCCGATGTTGTAGCCGGTGTAGTCGAACTGGTACGGCGGCTTCGGGGCGCCGTTCTTGTTGTTCTGCCATTCGTTGGCGTTGAAGTCTTCGGACCGCTTCGAATAGAAACCGCCGCCGTGAAAGTCGCGGCTGCCGCTCTTCGTGACCACGTTGATCGTGCCCCCGGAGCTTCGACCGTACTCCGCCTGATAGTTCGAGGTCAGCACCTTGATCTCCGCGATGGAGTCCAGGCCGGGCGCCAGGAAAGGCCCGGTGTTCGACCCCGTGTCGAGGTTCGTCACGCCGTCGTAGGTCAGGTTGATGGTGTTGTTGCGGCCACCGTTGATGGCCAGCCCGTTGATGTTGTTCCACCCCGGAGCCTCGCGGTTCCCGGTGTCGACGACCCCCGGCAGGAGCTTGAGCATGCCCATGTAGTCGCGCCCCTTCAAGGTCACTTCCTTGAGCTGCTCCTGGGTGATGAGACCCGATCGCTCGGAGCTCTGCGTCTGGACGCGGGCGGCCTCACCCGTCACGGAGATTGTTTCGGACAGCTCTCCGACCTGCAGCGGGATCGGCCGGAGCGCCACGCGCTCGTTGGCGGAGAGCGCGACGTTGCTCTGGACGTGAGTCTTGAAGCCGGTGAGGCTGACGGTGACATCGTAGTTGCCGGCCAGCAGTTCGGCGATGACGAACGCGCCTTCAGCATCCGTCACGACCTCGCGTGTGACCTGGGTGCCGACGTTGCGGACGCTGACGGATGCCCCGGGCACCGAGGCGCCCGAGGAGTCCACGACGGTGCCCGAGAGCTGTCCTGTCAAGCCCTGGGCACTGACCGTATTGCAAGCCAAGGCAAGCACTGCTGCCACGGCCAGCAGGCACGAACCAATCCGCATCTTCACTGGATCCCCCTCTTGAAAGCCGCTCCGGCAGCGGCAAACATCCGCAAAGCCGCAGGTATGCAGGCGCACATGCCCTCTGGCAACGCCCGGCGGACACTGCGCGGGGCGGCGTCCGTCAGACCACCGATGAGAGTAGCAGTGTCAGGTAGACGCGTCACGGGTTTTCGCGGGCAGGTGCCAGAAAGAAGCGCCGGACCTCTCAAGGCTGCTGGATGCCTGCCCCCCGCCGGCGACCGGTGCGTGCCGCTGCGGCGGGTCGGGCGCGCCCCCGCGCCACGGTACCTGGGAGGAATGGCGCCGCGCGGTGCGCTATCATCCCCGCCAGTGTCGCGCGTGCTCCTGGCGGCTGAATCGATCACCAAGTCGTACGACGGTGTGCGCGCGCTCCGGCATGCCTCCTTCGACCTGCGCGAAGGGGAAGTGCACGCCCTGGTGGGCGAAAACGGCGCGGGCAAGAGCACGCTGATCAAGGTCATGACCGGAGCGGTCAGGGCCGATGGCGGCGTGCTGACGGTGGCCGGGCAGCCGGTCCCCCGCATGACCCCGACCGGTTCGCGCGCCCTGGGCATCGCGGCGATCTACCAGCAACCGGCCCTTTTCCCGCAGCTCACCGTCGCCGAGAACATCGCGCTCGCGCTCGAGAGCGGTCACCCGTGGCGCCGGGTGGACTGGCGGGCGCGTCGGCGAACGGCGGCCGAGCTCCTGGCCCGGGTAGGCAGCTCGATCGCGCCGGACCGGAGCGCCGAGACCCTGAGCATGCCGGAACAGCAGATGGTCGAGATTGCCAAGGCGCTCGGCGCGCACGCCAGAATCCTGATCATGGACGAGCCGACGGCCTCGCTCACCGACCGCGAGGCCTCGCGCCTGTTCGAGGTCATCGCGGGGCTGCGGGCGGAAGGGGCGGGGGTCATCTACATCTCGCACCGTCTCGAGGAGATCTTCAAGATCGCCGATCGCATCACCGTGTTGCGCGACGGCGCGACAGTGGCGACCACCGCCCGGGAGGTGGGGCGCGCCGAGCTGATCCGGCTGATGGTCGGACGCGAGCTCTCTTCCGTGTTCCCGAAGCGTGAGATCGAGCCTGGCGAGGTCGCCCTCGAACTGCGCGGCCTCACGCACCATGCCTCCGGCATCCGGGATGTTTCGCTCTCGGTCCGGCGCGGCGAGATCTTCGGGCTGGCGGGGCTGGTCGGATCCGGGCGCACCGAGCTGGCGGAAGTGATCTTCGGCCTGCGGCCGGCCGACGAGGGAGAACTGCTCCGCGGTGGCCGGCACGTGAGGCCCGCGTCGCCGCAACAGGCGATCGACGCAGGCATCGGCTACGTGCCGGAAGACCGGCGGCAGCACGGCGTCCTGCTCGAGATGTCGCTGACCGTCAACATCAGTCTTGCGAGCCTTGCCGCGGTCTCCCGGCACGGGATGATCGACGCCGGGGCCGAGCGCAGCGCCGCCCAGGGCTACATGGGCGATCTGCGCATCAAGGCGGCCTCGATAGACGAGGAGGTGGGTTCGCTGTCGGGCGGCAACCAGCAGAAGGTCGCGCTGGCGCGCTGGCTGAGGACCAACCCGACGGTCCTGATCCTCGACGAGCCGACCCAGGGGGTCGACGTCGGGTCCAAGGCCGAGATTCACGCGCTGATGGGGAGGCTTGCCGAGGGAGGCGTCGCCATCCTGATGATCTCGTCCGAGATGCCGGAGATTCTGGGGATGAGCGACCGGATCGGCGTCATGAAGACCGGCCGGCTCGCAGGCACCCTCGGGCGCGGCGAGTGCACCCAGGAGGCCATCCTCGGGCTTGCGCTCGGGTGAACGGCGGGACGGTCCCGCACCTCCGGGTCCGTTTTCAAGGCAATCGCTACCGCTCTGGCGTTTCGCCCTCCCCCTGGCGTTTCGTATTGTCATACCGGGACACCTGCCGCGAATTACATTGACCGGAACGGGCACTACAGCCTACAACTCTCGATTTGTGCGGGGCACGCACCGGGATCCTGCGGCACCCGTCCGCTTGCGGGGCTCGGATCATCGCCCGGATGGCGTTGCCCGAGAGGAGGAGCACGATGAGGGTGAACAGCGGCTTGATCCGGTCGGTCGCAGTGCTCGTGGCGCTCGGCTGGCTGAGCGCACCCGCGGGTGCGCAGGAAACGGGGGGCTCGGTCGCCGGAACGGTCCTCGACCAGCAGAAGGCCGCCCTTCCAGGAGTGACTGTCACGCTGCGCAACGAGGGCACGAATGAGGAGATCTCGAGCGTCACGAACGAGGAGGGGGCATTCGTCCTCCCGTTCGTTCCGATCGGGCGCTACACGCTGATCGCGGCCCTGCAGGGATTTGCCACCCACAAGCGCGCCGACATCGAAGTCAATGTCGGGGACAGGCACCGGATCGACGTGAGCTTGCAGGTCGGTGCGCTGACGGAGGAGGTCACGGTCGCGGGCGGGACCCCCCTCCTCGAAACGGCGTCAGCGCTGCGGGGTCAGGTCATCAACAGGGATCAGGTGCAGGATCTCCCCCTGCTCGGACGCAACCCCTTCTCCCTCGCCCAGCTGTCGCCCGGCGTGCAGTACACGCCCGCACTGGCCAGCCGCTCGAACAGGCCGTTCGACAACGGCGGGATGGACAACTTCCAGATCAGCGGCAGCCGTGGATTCACGAACGAGTTCCTGCTCGACGGCGTGCCCAACACCGGGACCGAAACCAACCAGCCCAATAACCTGAGCTTCGTGCCGTCACCCGATGCCACGGCGGAGTTCAAGGTCCAGACGAGCATCTACGACGCCCAGTACCGGGCGGACCGGCGGCGGAGTGGTCAACGTCGTGGTAAAGAGCGGCACGAACCAGTTCCACGGCGCGGCCTACGAGTATTACCGCGACGAGAAGCTCAACGCGAACACCTTCGACGCGAATCGTGGAGGTCAGTCCAAGGCGGGGCTCTACTGGAACCAGCCCGGCCTGGCGCTCGACGGTCCGGTCAAGGTGCCCGGCCTCTACGACGGCCGTGACAAGACGTTCTTCATGTACAACTGGGAGCAGATCCGCAGCGAGGTGCCGTTTCCGCAGGTTTACACGGTTCCCACCGCTCTGGAGCGCGCCGGCGACTTCTCTCAGAGCCGCACCTCGGACGGCCGGCCGATTACGGTTTACGATCCCCTCACGACCCGTTCCGTCAATGGCCAGTTCGTCCGCGATGCCTTCCCGGGCCAGGTCATCCCTGCCAGCCGCATCGATCCCGTGGCGCTCGCGCTCCTGCAGCGGGTCCCCCTGCCGAACGCTGCCGGCCAGGTGAACAACCTGCTGGTTCCGGAGAACGCCCGCCAGGACAAGTACCGATCAGCACGTCGGGAAAGTGGACCAGGTGGTGAACTCCAACAATCGTTTCTTCGTGCGGTTCGCGAGAAACAAGCGCACCGAGATCAACGACTATGCGGCGTTTCCGCCGGAGGCTTCACCCTGGTACCAGCACGGACGCATGAACGTGGGGGTTGCCGGCGAGCTGACCTCGGTGCTCAGCCCGTCGCTGGTCCTGAGCTCCCGCGTTGGCTTCATCCGTCACGATTTCTACATTGCCACCCATGGTGACAATTTCGACCCCACCCAGCTGGGGCTTCCCGCCTCTCTCGTCTCGCAGCTTCCGCGCAAGACGTTTCCGCAGGTCCAATGGGAGGGTTACACCACATTCGGCAGCACCTTCGGCGGGAACACCGGCAGCATCTTCACGGTGAGCGACACCTGGTCCTGGTCGGAGACCTTCAGCAAGGTTGCCGGCAACCATTCGGTCAAGTTCGGTGGCGAGTACCGGACGATGCTCAACGACCAGCAGAATCCGACCTCCTCGTTCGGGCGCTTCAACTTCAATCGGGGCTTCACGCAGGCCGATCCGCTCCGCGCGGACGCCGCCTCGGGGAACGCGGTGGCATCCCTGCTGCTCGGGTATCCGGCCGACACGACCACCAACCCGAGCATCCTGCAGATCAACCCGCAGCTCAATTATCGGGGCAATTACTACGGGTTCTTCATTCAGGACGACTGGCGCGTGAGACCGCGCCTGACCTTGAACGCGGGCCTGCGGTGGGATTACGAGTCGCCAGTCACCGAGGCAGTGGACCAGCAGAACATCGGCTTCGATGCGGACGCGGTCAGCCCGATCCAGGTGCCGGGCCGGCAGCTCACCGGCGGCCTGCTGTTCGCGAGCGACGACAACCGGCGGCCGTTCAAGCGCGATCTGAACAACTTCCAGCCCCGGGTGGGGGCGACCTTCAGGCTCGACCAGCACACGGTGCTGCGGAGTGGCTATGGCATCAGCTATCTGCCGACCTTCGACAACGGCTACAACAACGGTTTCAGCGTAACCACGACGCTCGTTGCCTCTACGGACGGCGGCATCACGCCTTCCGCGCGCCTGAGCAACCCGTATCCGAACGGGGCCGATCAACCGGTCGGATCCTCGCAGGGGCTGGCCACGCTCGCCGGGCGGACCTTCACCTTCTCGGATCCCGGCCGGACGATTCCATACGTGCACCAGTTCTCGGTCGGGGCGCAGCGTGAGCTGCCCGGACGGATGGTTGCCGAGGCGTCCTATGTCGGGAGCCGGACCCGCGGGCTGGTCGTGTCGAAGGGGATCAACGAGGTCACAGCGGCGCAGCTGGCACTTGGCAACGGCCTGCTGGCCCCGGTTGCCAACCCGTTCCAGGGTGTCCTTCCAGGCACACCTTTCAACGGCGCGACGGTGCCCCTCCAGCAGCTGCTGCGTGCTCACCCCCAGTTCGCGTCGATCACGCAGGATCGCCGCAGCCTCGGGGTCAACGACTACAACTCGATCCAGTTGAGCCTCAACAAGCGGATGGCCAAAGGCCTGCAGTTCCTCGTCAGCTACACCTACTCGAAGACCGACGAAGAAGTCGCCTACCTGAACCCGCAGGACGACTGGAATCAGCTGCTGCGCGTCGTCACAACGGCCGACGCACCGCACCGCATGCTGTTCAGCACCACGTATCAGTTGCCCTTCTTCGCCGGCCGGCAGGATCTCCTGGGTTCGTTGTTCGGCGGGTGGCAGGTGAATGCGATCGTGACGGCGCAATCCGGTCTGCCTGTCGCGGCGACCGCCGGAGCCGAGCTCGTCGGCGATACGACGATCGGCGAGCGAACCCTCGATCGCTGGTTCAACACGTGCACGGAGGCGTTATCCGGTGCGCGGCAGAACTGCGCGAGCGCCGACGAGCCGGTGGCGTGGCGCGTCCAGGCGCCATTCACGCTCAGAACGCTGCCCACCCGGTTCGAGGACATCCGGACCAAGCGGCCGGCGCTGGTGGACTTCTCGTTCTTCAAGACCTTCACGTTGCCCGCGAACATGCGGCTGCAGGCGCGCTTCGAGTCGTTCAACCTGCTCAACACGCCGTGGTTCGGTGCGCCGGTTACGAACGTCACCGCGACTGGGTTCGGCACCGTCCCGCCGACCCAGGCCAACGATCCGCGCAACATCCAGCTTGGCATCCGGCTGATGTTCTGATTCGTCGCACGCACGCATGGTGCAGACCCGCCGGATTGGCGGGCGGCGGCTGAAGGGGCACACGGCCGGTGGGACGCCGTTGTGCGGCGCACTCCGTCGCTCCCACGAATCTTCCCAGGGGTAGGGCCGGGTTCGCGAATCCGGCCCTACGTCGACCCATCCGCCTGTGATCGGATAATCTCGCACTCCTCAGATGCCGCTGCCCACGTTGACCCGTCACCGCCGCGAGGTGTCGGTCGCCGCCGCGATCGTGCTGCTCGGCGTGGTCCTGGCGCTGGTCGCGCCCGGTTACTTCTCGCGCGGGAACCTCAGCGACCTGTTCCTCGCCAGCCTCCCGGTCCTGATCGTCGCGCTCGGCGCGACGCTGGTGATCCTCACCGGTGAAATCGACATCTCCGTCGGGTCGGTCTTCGCCATCTGCGGCGTGCTGGCCGGTGTCACCGCCAAGGCGGGCGTGCCCATGGCCGGCGTGATCATCGTGGCCTGCGCCGCGGGCGGCCTGCTTGGGGCGCTCAACGGGTCCCTCGTCGCCTACCTGCGCCTGCCCTCCATTGTCGTCACGCTGGCGACCATGGTGGCGCTGCGCGACGCCCTGCGCTGGACGACGGAGGGGGCGTGGGTGCAGGACCTGCCGGCAGCGTTCCAGTGGTTCGGCCTCTCGCAGGCCGCCTACCCCGTCCTGGCGTTCCTTGCTGCGGCAGGACTCCTGAGCGCCATGGCATGGGCCGCTTCCAACGTGGCCGCGGGCCGGGCGATCTATGCGACAGGGTCGAACCCCGATGCCGCACGGCTGGCGGGCTTCGACACCGCGTTCGTCAAGTGGGCGGTCTTCACCACCGCGGGCGCGCTCACGGGCCTTGCGGCGGTGCTCAACGCCGTGCGGTTCAACCAGATCCCCAGCAACGCGGGTCTCGGCCTGGAGATGAAGGTGATCGCGGCGGTCGTTGTCGGCGGCACGGCGATTCGCGGGGGCCGGGGCACCTTCGCCGGCACCGTCCTTGGCGTGATCCTCCTGGGAGCCATCGGGCCGGCGCTGACGTTCATCGGCGTCAACGCCTACTGGGAGCGGGCCATCCAGGGTGCCATCATCCTCACGGCGGTGGCCGCCGACGCGTGGCGCGAGCGGCGGCCCACCACGAGTGCGCGCCCGGCCGCCATGGGAGCGGGCGCCTGACGGCGATGACGTGGCGGCGTCGCTGGTCGCCCAACGGTGAGGCGCGCCTCGCGATTGCGCTGGCGGCGGAAGTCGCGCTGTTCGCCGCTGTCGCACAGAACTTCTTCACGGTCGGCAACTTCTTCGAGATCACCAGGCTCAGCGTCGAGCTCGGGCTGCTGGCGGTCGCCCTCACGCCGGTGATCATCAGCGGCGGCATCGACCTGTCGGTCGGCGCGATGCTCGGCCTGTCGGCCGTGGTCTTCGGGGCGGCCAGCAAGGACTTCGGGCTGCCGCTGCCGCTGGCGGCACTGGTCACGCTCCTCGTGGGCACCGCCGGCGGGGCGCTCAATGCCCTGCTGATTGCGCGGCTCCAGATCCCGCCGCTCATCGTGACGCTCGGATCGCTGTCGCTCTTTCGCGGGGTCGCCGAAGGCATCACCCACGCCGCGGTCAACTACACCGACTTTCCACGCGGCTTTCTCGCGCTTGGCCAGGGATACCTGTGGGGGATCATTCCGTCCCAGCTGCCGCTCTTCGTGGCGGTGCTGATCGCCTACGGCATACTGCTGCACCGGTCCGTCGTCGGGCGCGCGCTCTACGCCATCGGTTTCTCCCCTGCCGGAGCGCGCTATGCCGGGATACCCGTGCGGCGCCGCGTGGCGCTGGTGTATCTGCTCTCGGGCCTGGTGTCCAGCCTCGCGGCCATCGTCTACGTCGCGCACCTGGGGCAGGCGCGATCCGATGCGGGCAACGGCTACGAGCTCGATGCGATCACGGCGGTGGTCCTGGGCGGGACGTCGGTCTTCGGCGGCCGGGGAACGCTGCTGGGCACCGTGCTCGGGCTCTTCGCCATCTCGGTGCTGCGCAACGGCCTGCAGCTGGCAGCCCTCCCGTCGGAGCTGGCGGGTGTGCTGACGGGGACCCTGCTGCTGGTCACGATAGCCATCGATCGTCTGCGCCTGCGCAAACAGCCGTCCGCGCAGGCCGTTCCGGAGGAAACCGTGAAGAACAGTCAGGTCGCGGTGTTGTGCGCCACCATCGTTGCCGGGTCGCTGATCGTGGCAACCACGAACGTGTGGCTGGTGCGTTCACTCGGGCCGCCGGCCGATCGGGCGGCACCGGCGGGCACGGCAGCGGGGGCATCACCCCGGGTGCGGCGTCCGGTCATCGCGATGATGCCCAAGGCCAAGGGCGATCCGTACTTCATCAGCTGTCGCGCCGGGGCGGAGGAGGCGGCGCAGGAGCTGGGGGTCGAACTGATCTGGGACGGCCCGACCGGCCTCGACGCGGCCCGCCAGAACGAGCTCGTCGAGAACTGGATCACCCGGAAGGTCGACGCGATTGCGGTCGCCGTCGAGAACCGGGCAGGGATTTCGACAGTGCTGCGGAAAGCGCGGGAGCGCGGCATCAAGGTGCTGACCTGGGACGCGGACGCGGAGCCCGACGCGCGCGATTACTTCGTGAACCAGGCGACACCGGAAGGGATTGCCAACACGCTGACGGATGAGGCGGCCCGACTCCTGAACGGCGCCGGGGAGTTCGCGATCATCACGGGCGCGCTCAGCGCCGCGAACCAGAACGAGTGGATCGCTTTCATCAAGAAGCGCCTGGCGGAGAAGCACCCGTCGCTGACGCTCGCCACGATCCGGCCGAGCGACGACGATCGCGACAAGGCGTTCGCCGAGACCCAGACGATCATGCGCGTCCATTCGAACGTGAAGCTGGTGATGGCCATCTCCGCACCCGCGGTGCCCGGTGCGGCGGAGGCGGTGCGGCAGGCCGGCCGGAAGGACGTCAACGTCATAGGGCTGTCGCTGCCGAACATCAACAAGCCCTACGTGCACGGCGGCGTCGTCCAGGCCGTGGTGCTGTGGAACACCAGGGACCTCGGGTATCTGACCGTGCTCGCGTCCGCGCTGGCCGCCGAGAACAAGCTGCAGGGCGGAACGGCGTCCATCCAGGCCGGCCGCCTGGGCGCCATCAACATCAGGGGTACCGAGATCGTGCTCGGCGCGCCGCTCTTGATGAACAAGGCGAATATCGACAAGTATGATTTCTGATGGAGATCGGGATCCGGGATCCGGGATCCGCGATCCGAGCGCCGAGCGCCGGTTTCGGATCCCTGATCCCGGACAATCTCGGACCCCGGCTCCCGACATCCCTGACCCCTCACCCCAAACACCATGCGCTGGTTCCTGCTCACAACTCTCCTCCTGGCGCTCATCATCGTGCCGTTCCTGATGTTCGAAGAGCGCTTCGAGCGGCTCGGGCTGGAGATCATGCGCGGGGATCTGGCGGGCTGGCCGGCGGCCGTGATGATCGGCGGGTTTCTGGCGCTGGACGTGTTCCTGCCGGTCCCTTCCAGCATGGTGTCCACCGCCGCCGGCGCCGTGCTCGGGTTCGCACGCGGAATGGCGGTGATCTGGGTCGGGATGACGGCCGGCTGCGTGCTGGGCTACCTGCTGGGGTCGCGCGCCACAGCGATGGCGCGGCGCTTCGTGGGGCGGGACGGGCTCGACCGTGCCGAACGGGTGTCGGCCGAACACGGCGACTGGGCGCTCGTGGTGTGCAGGCCCGTGCCGGTGCTGGCGGAAGCCAGCGTGATCCTCGCGGGGCTCGTTCAGACCCCCTGGCCGCGGTTCTTCCTGCTGACGGCGGCCGCCAACGTCGGTATTGCCGCGGCCTACGCCGCGATCGGTGCCTTCTCCATGAGCATCGGCTCGTTCCTGCTCACGTTCGTCGGCGCCCTGGCGCTGCCCGGGCTGACGATGCTCGCCGCCCGGTTATGGCTGGGCGGGAGCGGGAGGCGCGGGGAGATGTAACGAAACCTCCCGAACGGGAACCTCCCGAACACGAGGAGCGGAGCAGCGGAGATCTTCTTTGGTTCGTGCTCGTCGGAGGCGCCTGACGGTTACTCCGCCGCGCGCCTTCGCGCCAGGCTGTACCAGGCCACTCCGTTCCTCCGATCCTCCGTGTAGGGATCTGCCAGGCCTCAGATCCCGAGGTGCCGGAGGATGAGTGCGTGCACCTCGACGGACAGCATCTCGTCGCTCCGGAACAGGGATGTCTGGCGGCTGACCGCGCAGGGGCCATCGTCGGTCCACTCCTCGACCCTGCCGTGGGACCCCTTCACGAGCGTGGCGTCCAGCGGAATCACGTCGAGCAGCGTCCGGAAGCCCGCTTTGCGTCTCGCGAGCTTCCATCCGACGTTCAGGGCCGGGAGCCTGATGCCGGGATCGAGCACGAGCTCCACGGGGTCGTAGCCCGGCTTGCGATGGATGTCGACCGTGCGGGCGTAGTCGGGTGCGCGCCTGTCGTCGAGCCAGTAGTAATACGTGAACCACGCGTCGGCCAGGGCAACGGCGATCAGGTCGCCCGATCGCTCGTGCCTCACCCGATAGTCGCGCTGGCCGTCGTGGTCCAGCACGACGTCGATGCCGGGCGTCGCCTCCAGCAGCGCCCGCGCCTCGTCGAGACGGCGCGGGTCGTTCACGTAGACGTGCGCGACCTGATGATCGGCTACCGCAAACGCGGCGCTGGCTCCGGGGTCGAAGACCTCCAGGCCGAGCTCCTCGCGCACCGAAATCATTCCGTGCTCGCGCAGCACCCGGTTGATGTGCACAGGGGTCGAGACAGGCACGATCCCGTACTCCGAGACCACCAGCACGTGGGCGCCGCGGCCCTCGTAGAACCGGATGAGATCGGCAGCGACGTCGTCAGCCGCCCGCAGGTCCGATTCCACGCGTGCGGGGTCGGGCCCCAGCTTCTGGAGGCTGTAGTCGAGATGGGGCAGGTAGACGAGTGTCAGCGTCGGGTTGTACCTTCTGATCGACGCGCATCGACGCGTCGGCAATCCACCGTGTGGAATTGATCGAGGCGCGCGGCCCCCAGAACTCGAAGAGGGGGAACGCGCCGAGCTCCGCCTGCAGTTCGTCGCGCAGCCCTCCCGGCGACGTGTAGACGTCAGGGATCTTCCGTCCGTCCGCGGGATACATCG
Source organism: uncultured Acidobacteriota bacterium (assembly GCA_963787175.1). Lineage (GTDB taxonomy): Bacteria > Acidobacteriota > Vicinamibacteria > Vicinamibacterales > 2-12-FULL-66-21 > CAVSUB01. Next base: position 779,433 of record CAWBCA010000017.1, on the reverse strand, counting down.
GACGTGGCGTGACCGAGTAGTCCGCGGTGGAGTACATGTTGAACCACCAGAACAGGTTCGCGCACGTGAAGGCCGGATCACGCGAGCGGGCGGTCTCCCAGATCTTCGGCGCGTGCACCAGCCGGTTCGACTGCTTCCAGAACCGGACCTCGCAGTCCTCGCGCGAGTACCAGCCGTTGCCCACCACTCCGTGCGTGTCGGGATACTGCCCCGTGAGGTAGTCGGACTGCGCAGTGCAGGTAACCGCCGGGAACGCCGGCTTCACGCGCGCCAGCGTACCCTGCCGTGCCCACGCCGTCAGCTTCGGCATGGCCGGCCCCAGCAGCTTCGGGGTGAGCCCGACAACGCAGAGCACGACGGTCTTGTGCATGGGGGAGGCTACCGGTGCAGACCGGCGGCCGCACGGTATGTGGACAGCACCCACTGGTACTCGCGGCGGATCGATTCGAGCAGGTCGATCTTGAGGGGCCCGGGCAGCACGTCCCACGTGTAGGTTTCGATCTCGAGGTGGTTGGTGAACGGCATGAGCGACGACTGGTCGAGGACCCGTCTCACGTAATCCTGCGTGGAGCCCAGGCCGTCGTAGTCGGCAGTGAAGAGCGGCACGTGGAAGTGGATCCGCCAGTCGTGGCCCTCGTGCGCCGCGGTGTCGACGAGCGCGTCCTGCAGGTCCGGAAAATGCCGCAGGTTGCCGCCGCGCCGCTCGATCACCTGGTGAAGGTAGGTGGCGTCGGCGAAGGGCCGGAGCCTCTCGAGGACACGCGCGCGCTCGGCGCCCGCCGGGGGAACCGCGACGTCGATGGCGGAGCTGAGCTGCACTCGCCCGACCTTGATCCCCGCCTGCTGCAGCCGCTGGAGCGCCGCGGCCGGCTCTTCGTACTCGACCGCGAAGTGACAGCAGTCGAAGCAGACCTGCACGTGATCGAGAAGCGCGCGTTGCGCCTCCTCCATCGTCACCCCGAAATGTGAGGCGAGCACCGGTCCCCCGAGAGGCAGCAGCCACCGTTCGAAGAAGTCGACCGTTTCGCCGCTGGTCTCGAGCAGGCAATCGGGCTCCGGCTCGATGTCGAGGTGGATGAAGGCGCCATGCTGCTCGCGCGCCTCGACCAGCACAGCGGCAACGCGCGCGATGTTACCGGTCATGACCTCCATCGCGCCGGCCGGCGCGTTGTCCATCCATGGCTTGTAGGTGAGCGGGGCGGTGGAAACCCCGCCCTCCACGCCGGGTGGCAGCAGCGCCGCGAGGATGCGGATCAGGTCGCGCGTGTACTCGACGCGGGCCTCGTCGCGCCAGTCCGGTGCGTACACCGACGCCTTGACAGGCGTGCCGTGGAACGGGCCGTAGGGAAAGCCATTGATCAGCGCAACGTAGAGCCCGGCGTCGTCCAGCCAGGCGCGGAGATCGCCAAGGCCGGTGCCCTCGAGCAGCTCGCGGGCGTCGCGGGCGGAGAGTCGCAGGCCGAGTCCGAAAGGCTGGGCCGGCGAGAGGCGCGCCTTGAGCGCGGGGCCGTAGCGGCGGAGGTTCGCCTCGACTTCACGCCAGCCGTTGCCTGGATGAATGTTGGTGCAGTACGTGAGGTGCAGGCCGCTGTCCCGATCGAGCCGCACGGCTGCACCAGCTAGCCGACGCGCGCCGGCACGTCCTCCGCGACCCCGGCGGGGAGGACGAACTTCGGCGACTGGCTCAGGAACGCGACCGGGTTCTGAAAGACCACCCGATCGATCAGCGCGTCGGCGTGGCGCCGGCGCCGCATCTCCATGACAAAGCGCGGAACGGCGATCGGATCACTCGGCCCCCAGTCGCACGCTCCGGCGACGCAGATGCGGTCCGGACCGTATCGCTCGATGAGATCCACGGCGCGCTGCGGTGAGATCTTGGTCTGCGGATACAGGGTCAGCCCGGCCCAGTAGCCGTGCTCCAGTATGGCCTCGATGGTGTGCTCCTCGGCGTGGTCGATCAGCACGCGATCGGGCTTCAGCTCCGGATACCGCCTGAGAACGTCCACCGAGATCCGCGTGCCCTTGTACTTGTCTTCCAGGTGCGGGGTGTGAATCAGGACCAGCTGGCGGAGTCCGGCGGCCATCTCGATCTGCTCGGTGTAGGTCGCAATTTCGTTGCACGTCACGCGGTTCAGCCCGATCTCGCCGATGCCGAGCACGGTCGGGTGGTCGAGAAACGCGGGCAGCCGCTGGAGGACCTGGCGGGACACGTCCCGGTTGTCCGCCTCCTTGGGATTCATGCCGACCCAGGCGTAGTGACGGATGCCGGTACTGCGCGGCGCGGCGCGGCTCGAACTCCGTGAGCTGCCGGAAGTAGTCCTCGAAGCCGTGCACGCTGCTGCGGTCCCATCCGGCCCAGAACGCCGGCTCGGTGACCGCGACGCACCCGCTCAGGGCCATCTGCTGGTAGTCGTCGGTCGTCCGCGAGACCATGTGCGCGTGGTGATCGATGTACCTCACGATGGACCTCCGGTCTTCGGCGGACGGCCCGCTCCGGCGCTGCTGCCGTCCTGTTTCGCGCCGGCGCGGCTGCCGGCCTGGTCGAACGCGCCGACCGCGCCCTTGCGGTCGAGCATCTCGAGCGGCTCGCTCGTCGGATCGCTGAACAGCATCTGCACCGTTGCGATGCGATCGGCCGAGGCCAGCGCGGCCACCGCCTCGGTGAAGGCGCGCATGCGGAAATCGGTGGACGCGCAGGCCGGATCGGCGCGATCCACGCGGTCGAGGAACGCGGCGATGTCGAGCAGCTTCGTCCGGTTCTCGATGAAGTACTCGTCGACCAGCTCGGTCGCGCTCAACGGCGAGGTGTGTGCATCGGGTCTCATGACGTCGTGGCGATGGCTTCTCAGGAGGCGCGCCGGGCGATGCGTCGCGGCTGCGAGTCGTTCTGCGCGCGGGCGACCACCTCGATGCTCTGCATCATAACGTTCCGGTCGATCTCGTGCACGTCGAAGGGCTGCCCGATACCCCCGAGCAGCATGATCGTCAGGCTCCCGCCGAGGTGCTCGCGGAATTCCTCGAGCCCGCGCAGCACGCAGCCGTCGGCATCGGGCGTGTCGTGATGGCGCGCGAGCTCCGGCGCCCACAGGTCGAAGCCGACCGCGACGAGCAGGTCGATGATCCGGCGCCACTCGAGCTCGGGAAGGGCACCCAGCAGCCGGGCGTACGTGCTGTCGAGCGCGATGCCAATGGCGACCGCCTCTCCATGGCGCAGGCGATGGTCGGTCAACTGCTCGAGCTTGTGGGCGGCCCAGTGCCCGAAGTCGAGCGGACGCGACGATCCGAGCTCGAACGGATCCCCGCCGCCGGTGATGTGCGCGAGGTGGAGCGCCGCCGATCGCCGCACGAGGCGCTCCATCGCGGCCGCATCACGCCCCGCAAGGAGGGGGGCGTCCTGCTCGAGGCGCACGAAGAACCCGGGGTCTCGAACGAGGGCCACCTTGATGGCCTCGGCAATCCCGGACCGCCAGTCGCGGTCGGACAGCGTCGAGAGGAACGCGAAGTCGATGATCACGGCATGCGGCGGCGCGAAGGTGCCGAAATAGTTCTTCTTGCCGAAGGCGTTGACGCCGTTCTTCACGCCGACTGCCGAGTCGTCCTGCGCCAGCACAGTGGTCGGAATCCGGATCAGCCTGATGCCGCGGTGCGCCGTTGCCGCCGCGTAGCCGACGACGTCGAGGACCGCGCCCCCTCCGATCGCCGCCACGTACGAGTGGCGGCACAGCCGCGCATCGTGGATGGCGGCCTGCACGCGCTGCAGAACGCGCGGGTCGTTCTTGGCTTGCTCGCCGCCCTCGATCACCGTGGGCGGGCCGCAACACTCGATCGCTTCCGCGTGCCGGGCACAGTAACCGTCGATGGCGTCGAGCAGGCCGGGCGGCGCGTCGGCGACCCCGCGATCGACGACGAACAGGACGCGAGCCGGTCCACCCGCGCCGGGCCCGAGCACATCCCGGAAGGTCGTGTCGGCGGAGGAGAACACGCCGGTCGTGAACGCGACCGGGTAGCTGAACGTGACCTGCGTCGCCTGAGGAGGGATAAGGTCCATGTCACCCATCACGTGACCGCAAACCGCCGCGCGAGCCAGCCGGCAGTCAAACCGGTCACCAGGATCGCCGCGCTATAGAGCGGACCGGCGAACACGGCGCCCAGCACCGCGTCCAGCAGCACCAGCGACAGCACGCCGGTTCGCACGGCACTCCTGATGATCATGGGCTCGGGCCGGCGCCAGACGCTGAGGTAGGCTGGCAGCAGTCGCGCCGCGAGGGCTGCCGTCAGTACCAGGCCAGCGGGCGAGAGGCGAGGCCACGAGCTCAGGCCCAGGAGCGCGGCCAGAACGAGCGCCAAGGATATCAGAGCCAGCCCAGCTACCGGTCGCTTTCCTCCGTGTACTTCTCCCCGGCTCACCGCCGTCACGGCGGAGATGTAGACCAGCGGCAGCCCCCCCAGGGGCCACGCCCAGCCGAGCGCGGGCGGCACCGCGGCCACGCCGAGCATCAGGTTTCCGGCGCGGCAGAGGCCCATGTTCACGGGACCGAACCAGGTGCGGCGTTTGCCCCACGAATCATACAGAAGAATGCACCCGGCCGTGGCGGCGGCGACCGATCCGGCCGCCCCGGTTACCATCAGCCCGAAGCACACGCCGGCGCCCAACAGGCTGCCGCCGAGCGTCGCGGCCGGGCCCCGCCGGATCCGCCCGCTTGGCAGCGGCCGCTCGGGGCGCTCGCGCCGGTCGATCGCGAGGTCGAACACGTCGTTCAGCACGACGCCGCCGGCGTAGAGGCAGACCGTCGACCCGAGCAGCCAGGGAAGCGCCCGCAGGTTGCCGAGGCCCGCGACCGCGTATCCCGCCAGCACGTCGCCCAGCGCGGTCGTGACGTTCGCCGGGCGGAGCAGTTCCAGGTAGGCGCGCGCCTGGCCGCGGCTCCAGCCCATGGCCACGTTTCGTATTACCTTTTCTCGGCGCTACAACCTTGTCGGGAGGCCGCGCGCTGCGACAAATTTGTATCCAAGCAGACCGGGCGGCCTCAGCCGTTACAGGATTCCCCCGGGACTCTACCGTACGCCGCCCGCGATCGCACGTCCGGCGGCCCCTTGCATCGCGGGGCACAGCTACCACATTGTCAGGCTCAAGTAGCAGACGCACATTTATGTAGCCTGCCAGGGTGTCTGCTGCCAAACAGACTTTGCGGAATCAGGCCTGAATCTGCACGTCGCCGCGTTCGATCGACCCATTCGGCTGGCGTCCCGCTTGCTCAACCCGTTCGCAGCGGCCGGCCGCGCCGAGGAGGCCGGGTGCACTCTCCGGGCTTCCTCGCCGGACGTCCGGCTCACCGGAGCGGGCAAGGCCATCGCCCGCGTACGGTGGAATCCGGAGGTCGGGGGAGGAGCGGAGAAGAAGGGCAGGGACTTCTCAGGAAGGTTGAGGACCGGACCAGAGGAGCCCCTGTCGCCGGCAGTGGGACGACGAAACGTCTCTGCGCAGCGGGCTCAGGATAGCACGCCCCCGCTGCGGGGAGTCAGTGGCTGAAGCGCCCGATTGGGGCGCGCGCGCCTGCGGCGGACCTGCGCCGGATGGATGCGTCACTGCAGAGGAGCGGTATGCGAAAGATTGTGTGGTGTGCACTCGTCGCGGCTTCGATATCAACCGGGGCGTCCGCCCAGGAGGCGGCGAGGTTCGATGTGGCGGCTCCGTCCGGACAGGCTGCGGGCCAGGCCCCCGCCGGCGGGTCCGCCTCGGCTCCGGCCCAGGCCGCGGCCCCGCCCGCGCCTGCCAAGCGCCTGACGCTGACCGCCGGTGCCGACGTGCCGACGGCTTACGTGTTCCGGGGGCTCCTCCAGGAAGACGAGGACTTCATCTTCCAGCCGGCTGTCGATCTGGGAATCGCCCTCTATGAGGGATCCGGGGCGCTCACGGCTGTCACTGCGAACGTCGGCAACTGGAACAGCATGCACGGGGGTCCGACCGGCGGCGATCTCAACGACGGGTCGTGGTACGAGGCGGACTTGTACGGGTCGGTGACCTTCGCGTTCGGCAAGTTCAAGCCAGGGGTGCTCTTCACGTCGTATCTCAGCCCGAACGACGGCTTCAACTCCGTCCACGAGCTGGCTGGCGTGTTCGCCTACGACGACAGTGCCAACGTGTTTCCGCTGAATCCCAAAGCCATTCTGGCGTTCGAGCTGGACGGACAGGCCGACGGCGGCGACGGGAAGGGCACCTACCTCGAGCTCGGCATCAGGCCGGTCGTCAAGGTCGCGGCGCCGCTGAGCCTCGCCATCCCGGTGAAGCTCGGGCTCAGCCTGAACGACTACTACGAGGGCGCGACGGGCAGCAACACGTTCGGCTACTTCGACACGGGGCTGATTGCCAGCGTGCCGCTTCCTTCGACGGGAGACGTCAGCTGGGAACTGCACGGCGGCGTCGACCTCCTCTGGCTCGGGGACAACACGAAGATTCTGAACGGCGACGACGGGTTCAAGCCTGTCGGAGTGTTCGGGTTCACGCTCACTTACTGACTGACACAGACGGTTGATGATGACGGCCTCCACAGGCGCGCGCGGCACAGGTGACTCCCGGATGGCCGGCCCGCAGGAGCCGGCCGACCTCCGGGCGCAGCTCGCCGGTCGCCTGCGCGCGGCGCGCGAGGCCTACGCCGCCGATGCTCGCCGCGGCCGGGCCGGCCGTGAGGTTCTCGGACTCCATGCCGATCGCATGGACGGCCTCGTGCGCGACATCGCGGAAGCCGCCGGGCGGCAGGCCCCCATAGCGGCGGTGGTCTGCGCCGTCGGCGGCTATGGACGGCGGGCCCTTTGCCTCCATTCCGACGTCGACATCCTCATCGTGACGGCGGGCCCCATCGATACCGCGGCCGAGCGATTCATCAACGCCCTGCTGCAGCCGCTCTGGGACCTGCGGCTGTCGGTCGGTCAGCACGTGCGCGAGCTGGCCGACCTCGACGAGGTCGAGGTCGACAATCCGGAGCTGCTGCTGGCGCTGCTCGATCTGCGCTACGTGGCAGGCGACGTCCCGCTGTACGAGGAGGTGGTCGCGCGGCTCGACGCCGGGCGACAGGCCCGGCTGCCGCACAGCCTGGCGGCGCTGCTCAACCTGACCGACGTCCGTCATGCCCGCTTCAATCACACGATCTACCAGCTCGAGCCTGACGTGAAGGATGCCCCCGGCGCGCTCCGCGATCTGGACGCGCTCAGGCTGCTGCGGCTGCTGCGTCCGGAAGCGTTCCAGGGCGATGCGGTTGCGCTGGGCGGGCGCGCACTGGACGCGGAGGACTTTCTGTTCCGCGTGCGTTCGGTCCTCCACGCGACCAGCGGCCGCAACTCCAACCTGCTCACCCATGCGCTCCAGGAGGTCGTCGCGGAGGCCATCGGCTCCGACGGGGCGTCCGCGCAGCAGCGCGTGGAAGCGCTGATGTCCGACTACTTCCGCTGGGCGCGGCCGGTCGCGCGCAGCCTCGCGCGGTCCCGCGCGGCGCTCGCACCCGCCGCCGGCCAGATCGCACCGAGGGCCCTGGGCAGGTACCTCGAGATCGCGGACGACGGGGTCCGCTTCGTGGATCCGGATCGCATGGCCGCGATGCCGGCGATGTGGCTCGAAGCCTTCCGGATCGCGCTGGTCGAAGGCTGCGGCCTGTCTGAGCAGGCACGCACCTGCATCGAGGAGAACGTCGGCCGCTACACCGCCGGACGACTTCGTCGCCACCGAGGGGGACCGCCAGCAGCTGCTCGCCCTGCTCGCGCCCCGCCCGGGGCTCTACGCCAGGCTCTCGGAAATGCACGACAGCGGGCTGCTCGGCTGCATCTTCCCGGAGTTCGCGCAGGATTCAGTCCCGCGTGATCCGCGATTTCTACCATCGGTTCACCGTCGACGAGCACACCCTCCTGACGATCCGGAACATCGAGGGCCTGTGCGGCGCCGACGTGCAGCCGGACGCGAGCGCTTCGCGACCATGCTCACGGAGGTGCATGCCCCGGAGCTGCTGGCGCTGGCGCTCCTCTACCACGACGTCGGCAAGTGGCGCGACGAGGAGCACGCCGCCGAAAGCGTGCGTCATGGCGCAGCCGATGATGGAGCGCCTGCAGCTGGCGCCCGAGGCGCGCCAGACCGTCGAGCTTCCTGATCAAGCAGCACCTCGCGATGTCCCGGCGTGGCGTTCCTGCGCGACTCCGAGGATCCGGACGTCGTGTCGCGCTTCGCGGCCGTCGTCCGCAGCGAAGACCAGCTGAAGATGCTCTGCCTGATGACGCTGGGCGGACATCGGCGCGGTGAGCCCGGACACGCTGACGCCGTGGAAGGAAGAGCTGCTCTGGCGGCTGTACGTCGACACCTACAACCGCCTGACCTACGGCTACGCCGACGACCTGATCCAGATGGATCACGCCGGTCTCGAGGTCGTGGTCGCCGGCCGTCCCGCGGACATCTCCGAGTCGGAGCTCTGGGCGTTCCTCGACGGCCTGCCGCGCCGCTACCTGGCCCTGTTCGGCCTGGCGACCATCTACCGGCACGTGCGGCTTGCCCGCGACATCCGGCCCGACGACGTGCACGCTTCGCTCGAGAAGCACGACGACATCTGGGAGCTGTCGGTCGTCACGCTCGACAAGCCGTTCCTGTTCTCGAACATCTCCGGGCGTGCTGTCCTACTTCGGCATGGACATCCACCGCGGCCAGGCGATGACGACGCCCGACCGGGCTCGTCCTCGACGTGTTCGAGTTCTCGGACGTCGAGCAGTTCCTGGCACAGAACGCCGCCGGCGCCGCGGAGATCTACCGCGTGCTCCAGGCGGTCGTGCCGGGTGCGCGTCGGACGTCACCGACCTGCTGCGCGGCAAGGAGCGCAGCGTGCTCTACCGCCGGCGCCGAGCCGCTGCCGCCGGTCATCCACGTCGACCACGAGCACTCGCGAGAAGTACACCGTCCTCGAAATCGTCGCCGACGACGCGATCGGGCTGCTGTACCGGATCAGCCGCGGGCTGTCGCGCCTGGGCTGCGACCTCGATCTGGCGCTGATCAGCACGGAAGGCAAGAAGGCGATCGACGTGCTGCACGTCACCAAAGGAGGGAACAAGCTCTCATTCTCGGACGAAGCGGCGATTCGACAGGAGCTGGGACGCATGTTGGAGGGAACCGATGAAGCTGATTAAGAGCGTGGTCCGGCCCGAACAAGGTGGACGAGGTGCGCGAGGCGCTCGAGCGGCTGAACCTCTCGGGCATGACGGTCACCGACGTCCGCGGGCACGGCCGGCAGAAGGGCCACACCGCCGTCTACCGCGGCAAGGAATACGCGGTCAGCCTGTTGCCCAAGGTCGAGATCGAGGTGGTGGTCTCCAACGACGTGGTGGAAGAGGTCATTCAGGCGGTGGTTCAGGCGGCGCGGACCGGAGAGATCGGAGACGGCCGCGTGTTCGTGCTGCCGGTCGACTCCGGCTACAACATCAGGACGGGCGAGAGGGACGTTATATGACGCCGGAGTCACAGGGCGTGGGAGGGAGCGCATGAAGCTGGTCAAGGCCATCGTCCGGCCCAACAAGGTCGACGAGGTGCGGGAAGCGCTGGAGACGCTGAACCTGTCGGGGATGACGGTCACCGACGTGCGGGGACACGGCCGGCAGAAAGGGCACACCGCGGTCTACCGGGGCAAGGAGTACGAGGTCAGCCTGCTGCCGAAGGTCGAGATCGATGGTGGTCGTGGCGGACAGCGTTCTGGAGGAGGTGATCGCCGTGATCGTCCGGGCCGCCCGCACCGGCGAGATCGGGGACGGCCGCGTGTTCGTGGTCCCGGTCGAACAGGCCTACAACATCCGCACGGGAGAGAGAAACGTGATCTGAACGTCGGGTCAAGGAGGGTGTCGTCGCGCCGGCCGGGCGGCGCGGCATGTACCGGATGACGTGATTTTGATTGAGGGGTGATGGACATGGATAAGGCGGATACCGCATTCATGCTGGTTTCGGCGGCGCTGGTGCTGCTCATGACGCCTGCGCTGGCGTTCTTCTATGGCGGACTGGTGCGGTCCAAGAACGCGCTGAACACGATGATGATGAGCTTCATCGCGCTGGGGTTCATCGGTGTGCTGTGGGCGGTGATCGGCTACTCGCTGGCCTTCGCGCCGGGCAACAACTGGATCGGCGACACCTCGCGGGTGTTCCTGCGCGGTGTCGGGGTGGAGCCGCAGGGGACGATTCCGCACCTGCTGTTCATGTGCTACCAGGGAACGTTCGCCATCATCACCGCGGCGCTGATCTCGGGGGCGATCGTCGAGCGCATGCGCTTCTCGGCCTACCTCGCGTTCATCTGCTTGTGGGCGCTGGTGGTCTACAGCCCGGTGGCGCACTGGGTGTGGGGCGGCGGCTGGCTCGCCGACATGGGTGCGCTGGACTTCGCCGGCGGCACCGTCGTCCACGTGAATGCCGGTGTCGCGGCGCTCGTCGCCGCACTCTGCGTCGGCAAGCGGAGCGACTATCCGTCCTCGGCCCTCCTCCCGCACAACGTGCCGTTCACGCTGCTCGGCGCCGGGCTGCTGTGGTTCGGCTGGTTCGGGTTCAATGCCGGCAGCGCGCTGGGTGCCACCGGATCGGCAGCGCTCGCGTTCACCACCACGATGCTGGCGCCCGCGGGCACGCTGGTCGTCTGGACGCTGCTGGATCTGATGCGCCAGAAGAAATCGACAGCCGTCGGCGCCGCTACCGCGATCGTCGTCGGCCTCGTGGCGGTGACACCCGCCGCCGGCTTCATCGGACCGATGAGCGCGATTGCGCTCGGCGGGATTGCGGCGGTGCCGAGCTACTTCGCCCTGATCTGGCGGACGTCGACCAGGCTGGACGACTCGCTCGACGTGGTGGCGGCGCACGGCGTGGGCGGCACGGTGGGTGCCCTGCTGACCGGCGTGTTCGCGCAGAAGGCGCTGAACGGCGTTGCCGACGGCCTGCTGTTCGGCAATCCGCGCCAGTTGGGGATCCAGGCGGTCGCGGTGGCCGCGGCGATCGTCTACAGCGGTGTCATGAGCTTCGTGCTGCTCAAGCTGATCTGCGCTGGTGGTGCCGCTCCGCGCCGAGCGCGGATGACGAGGCCACCGGCCTCGACGTCACGCAGCACGGCGAGGAAGCGTACATCCACGAGAGCGACGTCTCGGGACGTGCTTACATGTCAGCGGTGGACGACGGCGTCAAGGCGTACACGAAGAAGACTGCGGCGGCGGCGCACTGAGTTGCAGGACGGAAGGCTACGCGTTCGTAGCTTTCCGTCCCTCGCCCTACGCGCTCGTCGCCCGCTCAGCTCGCCGATTCCGGCCGGCGATGTCCGCATTCGTCCAATGAATGCCGGACATTCGCGCGCGCGTCTCCTGCCGATCTCTCGTGGCGCGACCCTTGCTCCCAGCGTGACATCCGCGATGTGCCACGCCGGTCTGCTGTGCGCGGGGTCTTCCCCTTCGCGTTGGCCCCGGCGGACCGCCGCAGTTCAACTGGGGCTGGTCAGGCTCCGCGAGGCGCCGCCTGAAGGCCGCGCTCCACATCGATCGGTCAACAGGAAGGGCCGGATACATCAATGTCCACGCACAGCACAGCACGTGAGTCGGTTGACGGGTGCACCCCGACGCACCTGTCGGTGGCGCTCGATGGGGTCCGGTTCACCGACCCGGCGGCCGCTGCATCGCAGCCGCCCGTGTGGGTGGACCTGTTCCGGCTGGCGGTCGTCGCGGGGCAACCCGTGTCGCCCGGGGCCCTTGCCCTGATTCAGGACAACCTGGAACGGAGCGAGCCCGAGGACTTCCTGGTGACGGACGAACACCGGCAGGCGGTGCTCGAGTTGCTCGAGCCGCGGCCGGGACTCTCGGCGCGGCTGATGGAGATGGCGGAGTGCGGGCTGCTGGAGCGGCTGTTTCCCGAGCTTGGGCAGATTCACCGGCGCGCGCCTGTCGAACCGGATGGACGTCATGCCGCCGCCGTGCACGCCGTGCACCCGGTGCGGCGGCTCGAGCTGCTGCGCACGCCGGCGAGTCCTGCCCGGGCGCGGTTCACCGGTCTCCTCGAGGAGCTGCGGGCGCCCGGGCGCCTCACCCTGTCGCTGCTGCTCCATGCCGTCGGCACGCGGCGCGAGCACGGCCACGCGCGCGAGAGCCTTCGGCTGGCGCAGCCGGCGATCGACCGGTTGCAGCTGCAGCCGGCGTCCGCCGAGACCCTCCGGTTCCTGATCCGGCACCACCGCCAGATGGCGCGCGTCGCGTTCCGGCGCGACGCCGGGAACCCCGACGTGGTCGCCCGGTTTGCGGCACTGGTCGGCAGCGAGGAACTGCTCAAGCTGCTCTGCCTGCTGACGCTCATCGACATCGAGGCCATCAGCCCGGATGCGCTGACACCCTGGAAGGAAGATCGCCTCTGGCGCCTGTACACCGATACGAGCATACGGCTCGCGCTCGGCCCGGCGAACGGCGCCGGCCAGCACGACGCCGGGCTGGCCGTGGCGATGGCGGGGCGCCCGGACGACATCTCGGAGATGGAGCTCGCGCGCTTCGTGACGGGTCTGCCCCGCGCCTACCTCTCGGTCTTCGGCCTGTCGACAATCTACGGCCACCTGCGCCTCGCGCGCGGCATTCTGCCGCACGAAGTGCACGCATCGCTCGAGCAGCACGGCGACGTCTGCGGGCTGACGGTCGTCACGCTGGACAAGCCGTTCCTCTTCTGCAACATCGCCGGCGTGCTGTCGTACTTCGGCATGGACATCCACCGCGGCCAGGTGATGACCACGCCGGAGGGTCTGGTGCTGGCGGTGTTCGAGTTCACCGACGCGGAACGCTACCTCGCCGAGCACCGCGGCGCGCCGCGCCAGATCCACCGCATGCTCGAAGCGGTGGTGGCCGGGTCCGTCGACATGGCGGACCTGATGCGCGAGCAGACGCGGTCCACTCCGGAGGAGCGGCGCGTCCCGCCGGGCGCGTCGATTCACCTCGACAACGCGCAATCAGACGACGCGACGGTGCTCGAGATCGTGGCCAGCGACGCGCCGGGGTTCCTGTATCGCATCGCGCGGGTGATCGCGCTCGCCGGCTGCGCTGTCGGTCTCGCGCTCGTCTCGACCGAACAGGGCAAGGCCGTGGACGTGCTGCACATCACCCGGGGGAAGCGGCGGCTGAGCGAACCGGAACAGCACGCGCTGCACGTGGCGCTCGAACGCGTGCTCGCAGGCGATGACACGCCGGAGTCGACCCGCGTGCCCAAATAACCGCTTGACCCTCGTCGGGCGCCGGGATTCAATCCTACCGCGTGGACCTGCGTCAGCTCGAGATACTGCGCGCGGTAGCCGAAACCGGCTCCTTCACGGGAGCCGGCCAGCGGCTGCACCTCTCGCAGTCCGCTGTCAGCCGCCAGATCCTGCTGCTCGAGGAGGAGATGAAGGAGCAGCTGTTTCTCAGGCTGGGGCGCAAGGTCCGGATCACGCCGACCGGCACGACCCTTCTCGGGCTCAGTCAGCGGCTGTTCGGCGACCTCGAGCAGACGAGGGCGTCGATCGTGGAAAGCCAGCAGCGGGTCACGGGCACGCTGCGGCTCGTCGGCGGCATGACGGTGTGCCTGTACGTGTTCCCGCCGCTGCTCAAGGCGTTCCGCAAGGACTACCCGGACGTGGACGTGAAGGTCGCTGCCGGCGCGACCCCGCGGCTGATCCGGCAGTTGCGCGCCGGAGCGGCGGACCTGGGCCTGCTGACGCTGCCGGTGATCGACCCGAATTTGGTCAGCGTGCCCGTGATGCGGGAAGAGCTGCTCCTTGTCACGGCGCCCCAGCACCCCCTCGCGCGTCGCAAGCACATCACCCCGCAGGATCTGGTGCGGCAGCCGTTCGTCCTCTTCGAGCAGGGCTCGGGCAGCCGGCGCGCCATCGAGGCGTTCTTCGTGAAGGAGCAGATCGCGCCAAAGGTGGTGACCGAGACGGAGAACGTCGAGATCATCAAGGCGTTCGTCAGGGTCGGGATGGGCGTGACCATCATTCCGTATCAGGCGGTGGCGCGGGAGGTCAGGGCAGGCACCCTGTTCTGCGCCCGCATCGCGGGGCAGCAGCTCGTGCGCGAGACGGGGTGGGTTCATCTCCGGCTCAACCGGGTGCCCAGGGCCGTGCAGGAGATGATGCGGACGCTCGAGCGCATCCGTCCGCACCTGAAGCTCTCGCCCGGCGGCTCGCCGCGCGCCCCGAAAACGGCCGGAGCGGCGGCCCGGGCTCCGGAGACCGGCGGCTGACCCGGGCCCGGCCTGCCATCCTTTTCGCGCACGCGGCGCATCAGTTCCGGTCATGGCCCGGGCGGCTGCGCTTGACATACCGCGGGGTGGCCGGTACTCTTCACCGGTGACCACTGCGGCGGCGAGCACCTGCATCTGTTGTTGCCCGGGAGTCCGGGAGGCCGCCGCGGCCGAGGTCCTGCTGCCACGATGATGCTGAACTGACATAGTCGCCAGCAAAGAGCAAAGACCACAGCCCGGCAGGCCCTGCGCCTCCCGGGCTTTTGTGTTTTACGGGCGGTTCACTCCCGGCGTTTCAACGGTTGCGCGGAGGTCAGGTGTCAGTCTTTCCGGTTTTTCTGAAGCTCGCCGGCCGTCGTGTCCTGGTCGTTGGCGGTGGCCCGGTCGCGGCCAGCAAGCTCCGCGCGCTGATCGATGCGGACGCCATCATCACGGTCGTGGCGCCCGACATCGTCGACGCGATTGCCGCCGCGCCGGTGACGGTGCGGCAGCGGCCGTTCGCCGTCGAGGACCTGGACGGTGTCTCGTTCGTCGTCGCCGCCGCACCGGCCGAGGTGAACCGGGCCGTTTCGGCTGCCGCGCATGCGCGCGGGCTGTTCGTCAACGCTGTGGACGACATGGAGAGCGCCAGCGCCTACCTGGGCGCGATCGTCCGCCGCGCGGGCGTGACGATGGCGCTGTCAACCGACGGGGAAGCGCCCGCGCTGGCCGGGCTGATGCGGGAGGCGCTCGAAGCGCTCCTGCCGGACGACCTCGACGCCTGGATGTCGTGCGCGCGCGACGCCCGCCGCGATTGGCTGGCGCGAGGAGTGCCGATGGCGGAACGCCGGCCGCTGCTTCTCGAAGCGCTCGTGGCGCTGTACGCAAACAAGACCGGAGAAGAGGAGGCGGTGCGCGCGTGAGCCGTCCTGTCGATACCGAACCGCGGCCACCAGTCGCGCCCCGGCGCGGGTTCGTGTCGCTCGTGGGCGCCGGGCCCGGCGATCCGGAGCTGCTGACGCGTCGGGCGGCCCGGCGGCTGGCCGAGGCGGACGTGGTGTTCTACGACGCGCTCGTGGATCCGGCGATGCTCGATCTGGCATCGTCGGCGCAGCGAGTGTTCGTCGGCAAGCGCGCCGGTCGCCCGGCGGTCAGCCAGGAGCTGATCGGGCGACTGCTGATTCGTGCGGCGCGGCGCGGTCGCCGGGTGGTCCGGCTGAAGGGGGGCGATCCGTTCGTGTTCGGCCGCGGCGGCGAAGAGGCGCTCGCGCTGACAGCGGCGGGCATTCCGTTCGAGGTGGTTCCGGGCGTCAGCTCGGCGATAGCAGCGCCGGCGCTGGCAGGCATCCCGGTTACTCACAGGGGCATGGCCTCCGGGTTCGTGGTGGTCTCGGGGCATGCAGAGGAGGCCTACAGGCCGATCCTCGAGAGCCTGGCGCCGCAGTCCGCGACGATCGTCGTGCTGATGGGGCTGGGGAGAATCGGAGACATCGCACGCCTGCTGATCGCGAGCGGTTGGAACCGCTCGACGCCGGCCGCGGTCCTACTGAGTGCGGCAACGCCGGATGCCTCGACGACCGTGGTCACGCTGGCAGACCTCGAGCGCGGGCTCGACGTTGGACCCGCGCGCCAACCCGGCACGGTGGTCGTCGGGGAGGTCGTCCGGCTGCATGCCGCGCTGTCCTCCGCTTTGCCCGGAAGTGCCGAGGGGCCGGCGCTGCGGGTGGCGCATTCGGGTGGGTGAGGGCGCAGGCGGTGTGAAGCCTCCACAGCGCGGGACGGTTGCGGGTATGCCGCGGCACCGCTCTTCTTGGGGAAATGTGGAGGCGGGGCTTCAGCCCCGCGCGCCACAGCGCGCCGTGGCGGAACTGGGGCGGGCTTTTCGGTGAATGTGGAGGCGGGGCTTCAGCCCGCCTGCGAGGCGCGGCTGAGGCTCGCGCGCCAAAGTGGGACCGTGCACGGAAGCGGATTCGGGTTTGGCCGATCACGCAGTGAGGAGACCGATGGCTGCAACTGAAGACCGCGAAACGCTCGGACGTGCCCGCCTGTCGTTTGCAGACGAGGCGGACATCGATCAGTTCGTGTCCCTGCTGGGCCGCTTCGAGAGCGGCGACATCGGCCCGGACGAGTGGCGGGCGTTCCGGTTGCTGCGGGGCACCTACGGCCAGCGCCAGCTGGACGATGCGCAGATGCTGCGTGTGAAGGTTCCGCAGGGCATCCTGAGCGAGCCGCAGCTCAACGCGCTCGCGGAGGTTGCCGAGCGGTACTCGCGCGGCTTCGGCCACATCACGACCCGCCAGAACATCCAGCTCCACTTCCTGAAGCTTCACGACGCCGAACCGGCCATGCGCCGCCTCGCCGAGGCGGGCCTGACGACGCGGGAGGCGTGCGGCAACTCGGTGCGGAACATCACCGCGTGCCCGTATTCGGGCGTCGCCGAGGACGAACCGTTCGACGTCACCCCGTATTCCGAGGCGCTCACCCGGTATCTGCTGCGCCACCCGCTCAGCTCGTCGCTGCCCCGCAAGTTCAAGATCGCGTTCGAAGGGTGCGCACGGGATCACATTGCGAGCGCGATCAACGACATCGGCTGGCTCGCGCGCATCCGGACCGTGGACGGGCAGGCCACGCCGGGGCTTCACCGTGACCGTCGCCGGCGGCACGGCGACGATGGTCCGCGCCGGGCACGTGCTCTTCGAGTTCCTTCCGGCGGGCGAGATGTTCAACGTCGCCGAGGCCATCGTTCGTGTGTTCCACCGCCTCGGCGACTACCAGCACAAGCAGCGCAACCGCCTGAAGTTCCTGGTGAAATCGCTCGGCTGGGACGGGTTCCGGGAGGCATTCGATTACGAGCTCGAAGCCTTCCGCGCGACCGGCGGTGCGCCGCTGCCGTTCGATCCCGAACGGGCGCCGGTGGAAGGACCGCCGGTGCCGTCGGACCGCAGAGCGCCGACGATCCCGGAGATCCTCACTCGCGCGGGCGCCACCGACGTGATCGGCCCGGGCATCGTGCCTCTGGTGGAGCCCCGCGCCAACGCCTCGCCGCAGGAGTTCAGGGACTGGTCCCGCACCAACGTCCGGCCGCAGAAGCAGGCAGGCTGGACGATCGTCACGGTCAAGACGATCCTGGGGGACCTGACGTCGTCGCAGATGCGGCTCGTCGGCGAGCTCGCGTCCGCGTATGGCGACGGCACCGTCCGCGTGACCGCCGACCAGAACCTGGTGTTCCGTTGGGTGCGCAGCCGCGACGTGGAGCTGCTCTATCGAAGCCTGCACGCCGCCGGGCTCTCGCGCGGCGGCGCCGGGACGCTGGCGGACGTCACCAGCTGCCCGGGCGCCGAATCGTGCAAGCTCGCCGTCACGCAGTCGCGCGGCCTGGGCCGGCTGCTCGGCGATCGCCTGCAGCAGCGGCCCGACCTCGTCGCGGCGGTACCCGGGCTCGACATCAAGATCAGCGGCTGCCCGAACGGATGCGGCCAGCACCACATCGCCGGCATCGGCTTCCAGGGCAGCCTGCGCAAGGTCGGAGGCCGCCCGGCGCCCCACTACTTCGTGATGGTGGGCGGCGGCGTCGCCGACGGGACGACGACGTTCGGCCGTCATGCGGCAACGATTCCCGCGCGACGGTGCGACGAGGCGATCGAACGGCTGATTGCGCTCTACAGAGATCAGCGGTCCGAGGAGGAATCGGCCGTGGCGTTCTTCCGCCGCGTGGACGTGGCGGCGGTGAAGGGCGTCCTCGCCGGGCTCGACAAGCTGGATCCGGCGACGGCCAGCTGTCGAGGACTTCACCGACCTTGCAGAGGATCACGCCTTCCGGCCCGAGGTGCAGGAAGGGGAATGCAGCGCGTGAGCGCCATGCTGACACCCGCCATCGCGTCGACGTCGGTACTGGAGATGATCGGGCGCACGCCGTTGCTGCGCCTCGAGCGGATCCTGCCGCCGGAGACGCGTGTCGAGATCTACGCCAAGGCGGAGTACCTGAACCCGGGCGGGTCGGTGAAGGACCGCGCGGCGGCGGCGATCCTCGCCGATGGGGAGGCGCACCGGCCGCCTGCACGCCGGCGTCACGATCCTGGACGCGACCTCCGGCAACACCGGCATCGCCTACGCCATGATTGCCGCTGCGCGCGGCTACAAGCTGAAGCTGTGCGTGCCGCGAGAACGTCACGACCGAGCGGAAGCGGACGCTGCGGGCGTACGGCGCCGAGCTGGTGCTGACCAGCCCGATGGAGGGCTCCGACGGCGCCATCCGCGAGGCGCGCCGGCTCTACGAGGAGGACCCGGAGCGGTACTTCTACGCCGACCAGTACAACAACGACGCCAACTGGCGCGTCGCACTACGACACCACGGCGGCGGAGATACTGGCGCAGACCGACGGGCGCGTGACGCACTTCGTGGCCGGCCTCGGCACCAGCGGCACCTTCATCGGCGTGGGCCGGCGCCTCCGCGAGCATCGCCGGGACATCCGGCTGATTTCCGTTCAGCCCGACTCGCCGTTGCACGGGGTCGAGGGACTGAAGCACATGGAGACGGCGATCCGCCCGGGCATCTACGATCCGCTGCTGGCCGACGAGGACGTGCGGGTGTCGACCGAGCGGTCGCAGGCGCTGACGCGCCGGCTCGCGACCGAGGAGGGGATCCTCGCCGGCGTGTCGAGCGGCGCCGCGCTCGCCGCCTGTCTCGACCTCGCCGAGCGTGTCCGCGAAGGTGTGATCGTCACGGTGTTCCCCGACAGCGGCACCCGCTATCTCACCGAGCCCTTCTGGGAAGAGGAAGAGCAGGGTCGATGACGTCAGGCGTGCGGACGGGCACCAGCATCACCGGGAGCGCGCTCGATGCGATCCGCGCCCACGGCGCCGAGACGTTCCCGGACGAGTGCTGCGGAGCGCTGATCGACGTCGGCGGCGTGATCATCGACGCCTTCAGGCTGCCGAACACCACGAGCAGCGGCGCGGCACGACGGTTCCAGGTCGGCCCGCGCGACTATCGCGCGGCGGAGTCGCGCGCGGCGGAGTTGAAGGGCTCGCTGGCCGGCTTCTACCATTCGCACCCGAACCATCCGGCCCGGCCCTCGGCGCACGACCTCGAGCAGGCGTGGCCGAATTTCAGTTACGTGATCATTTCGGTGAACGAGGCGGTCCCCGGCGACATCACGTGCTGGCATCTCGAGGACGACCGATCGGCGTTCGCGCAAGGAGAATTGATATGTCACACCGAGTCCTGATCCCGACGCCCCTGCGTCCGTTCACCGGCCAGCAGGATGCGGTCGAGGCGGACGGTGCGACCGTCGGGGACGTGCTCGCCTCGCTCGTGTCGAAGTACGGCGAGCTCCGCCGGCACCTGTACGGAGACGACGGGAAACTGCGGCACTTCGTGAACATCTACGTCAACGACGACGACATCCGGTATCTCGAGAAGGACGCGACCACGCTCAAGACGGGAGACGTCATCAGCATCGTGCCGTCGGTCGCGGGCGGTGCTCCGGTAGAGGCCCCGCCGGCGCTGCCCGAGCTCACCAACGACGAAATTCAGCGCTACAGCCGGCATCTGCTGCTTCCCGAGGTCGGCGTCGAGGGGCAGCGCAAGCTCAAGGCGGGACGGGTGCTCTGTGTCGGCGCCGGAGGGCTCGGGTCGCCAGCGGCGCTGTACCTGGCAGCAGCAGGCGTCGGCACCGTCGGCATCATCGACTTCGACACCGTCGACGCGAGCAACCTGCAGCGGCAGATTCTCCACAGCACGGCGGACGTCGGCCGGTCGAAGCTGCAGTCTGCGCGCGACCGCCTGTCGGCGTTGAATCCCGGCGTGACGATCGAGACGCACGACGCGGCCCTGACGTCCGCCAACGCGCTGGCCCTCTTCCGCGACTACGACGTGATCCTCGACGGCACCGACAACTTCTCGACCCGTTACCTCGTGAACGACGCCTGCGTGATTCTGGGCAAGCCGAACGCCTACGGGAGCATCTTCCGGTTCGAGGGGCAGGCGTCCGTGTTCGCCACGAAGGACGGTCCGTGCTATCGCTGCCTGTATCCCGAACCGCCGCCGCCCGGCCTCGTGCCGAGCTGCGCGGAGGGAGGCGTGCTGGGGGTGCTGCCCGGCGTCATCGGCACGATTCAGGCAACCGAGACGATCAAGCTGCTGCTCGGGGGCGGGGGAACGTTGATCGGGCGGCTGCTGCTCTACGACGCCTGGAACATGCGGTTCCGCGAGCTGAAGCTGCGCCGCGACCCGGACTGCCCGGTCTGCGGCGATCATCCGACCGTCCGCGAGCTGATCGACTACGACCAGTTCTGTGGCATCGCGCCGCAGCCGGCCGCGAGCACCCCGGCGGCCGCGGAGGCTCGGGGTTCAGAGGTCACGGTGCAGGAGCTGAACGAACGGCTCACCAGCGGGCGGCCGGTGTTCCTGCTCGACGTGCGCGAGCCGAACGAGTTCCAGATCTGCCGTATCCCGGGCTCGACCCTGATTCCGGTCGGGCAGGTCGGCTCGCGCCTCGACGAGGTGGCCGAGGCTGCCGCAGGACGGGAGGTCCTCGTCCATTGCAAGACGGGGGTACGGAGCGCCAGGGCGGTTCGGCTGCTGAGGGAGAACGGCATCGAGGCCCGGAACGTCAAGGGCGGCATCATCGAGTGGATCAATCGCGTCGATCCGACACTTCCGAGATACTGAAGATTGTGCCGCGATGATCGCGGGGCCTGAAGGCCCCGCGCCACAGCGACCAAGGCCCCGCGACACAGCGACCCAGCTCCGCCACAGCGACCAAGGCCCCGCGCCGCAGCGACCAGGCGCCCTCACGCCGGAGCGGTCATCGCCGCGCGTCGCCGCTCGGGCGATCGGTGCGCTTCATCGCGGCAGGATCCCACGCGACGGGGCGCCCCTCGAAATAGCTGTCGTTGGTGAGCAGCGCGGGACCTGCCGCGCGAAGCCCGAACGTCGCATCCTCCACCGAGGGCTTCCGGGTGCGGACGGACTCGAAGAAATTGACGAAGTGATCGTAGGTGTCGATGTAGCCAGACGGCGCGTTGAACACCTCCTCGGCACCTGCCCGCAGCTCCTGCTTGTCGGCGTACTTCGCGCGATATTCCTTCAGATACGCCTCCTGTGTAGACATCGGGAAGGTGTCGATCGAGTAGCCCGGCTCCTTGGCCGCCGCCCGGCGAGCCAGCGTGACGCCGCTGCCGCCGATCGTGATCACCCCCTCCGGCCCCACGAACCTGAACGCCTGACTCTCCCCAGCGCCTTCCGCGAAATTCACGCGGAGCGCCAGCGTGAAGGCGGGATGCGACGCCGTCTTCGGGTAGTCGTACAACCCCATCATCACGTCGGGGACGTCCCGGCCGTCGTTCCAGTGGCGCAGTCCGCCGGTCGAGAAGACGCGAGTCGGTCCGTCCGAGCTGAGAACGAAGTGGATGCCGGAGAAGAGATGAACGAACAGATCGCCGGGGATGCCGGTGCCGTAATCGCGGTAGTTACGCCACCTGAACAGCCGGACAGGCTCGAAGGGACGCTTCGGCGCGTGCCCGATGAAGCGGTCCCAGTCGACCGTCTGGGGGGAGGCGTCCGGCGGGATCGAGTACTGCCAGGCGCCCAGCGCCGAGTTGCGGTTGATCCACGCCTCCACCAGGTTGAGCTGCCCGATGACCCCTGATCGATAGAGCTCGCGGGCCTTGGCATAGATGATCGAGCTGATCCGCTGGCTGCCTACCATGACGATGCGCTTGGTGTCGCGCTCGGTCGCGATCAGCGGGAGCCCCTCGTCCACGTGCTGCACCATCGGCTTCTCGACGTACACGTCCTTGCCCGCCTTCATGGCGTCGGTCGCGATCCGGGCGTGCCAGTGGTCCGGCGTCGCGATGATCACCGCGTCCACGTCCGGCCGGGCGAGCACCTCGCGGTGGTCCCGGGACGTGAAGATGTTCGGCCCCCACAGCTCCTTCGACCGGGTCAGCCGGCCATCGTAGATGTCGGCAACGGCGACCAGCTCGACGCCCGGCACCCGCAGGGCCACACGGGTGTCGCCCATACCCTGACCGCCGGCGCCGATGAGCGCAATCTGGAGCCGATCGCCCGGCGAGACCGGGCCTGGCGCGGCCGGGGCCTGAGCCCGGAGGACGGTCGTGGTGGATGCGGCGGCGCCGCCGGCCGCGGCAACCTTCAGGAACTCACGGCGGGTGCGGTGCATATCAAACCCTCCCAGGAACCGGGCGCCGGCCCGCTGAACTCACGCCCCGGCGACGCGTGTCCTCGACGTTCGCATCATGTGCTCGCCAGTCCCGCACGTCAACAGACACGCATAGCGGATCGCCTCGGCGCCTCAGCCGGGCAACCTGGGGCAGAAACAGCCCCTCTCGATCGCGCCGAGCTCATCAGTTTAATGGTGTGTTCGTACCACGCCGGATGTATACTTCCGGGCACACCACTCTTGTGGCGGCTCCGTTCCCCACGGAGTCCTGTGGTTTGTTCGAGAGGAGGAGTTTGTGAGTCTGCCTTGTGGTTGGACGCCAGTCCGTCGTCTCTGGTCTGGCCGGCGCGTGTTCGCTGCCTCGTTCGCACTTCTTACCCTCGGCCTCTTGGCCGTCCCTCTTCAAGCACAGGTCCTTTACGGAAGCATCGTCGGCGTCGTTCAGGACGCCCAGGGATCGTCGGTTCCTGCCGCTACCGTGACGATCGTGAACAAGGAAACGAATCTCACCCGTGAGACCGTCAGCAACGAGAATGGCGAGTACACCCTGCCGAACGTGCTGCCCGGCCGCTACGACGTCAAGATCGGCCTTCAGGGCTTCCGCGAATTCATCAAGACGAATGTGCCGGTCACCGCGGGCCAGATCAGCCGCGTCGAAGCCGAAGCTCGAGATCGGAGCCATCAGCGAGTCGGTCACTGTTGAGTCCGCCGCCCAACTGCTCCAGACCGACAAGAGCGACGTCCACACCGTGCTGAGGATCGAAGGAAATCAGCAGCCTGCCGTTGAACCAGTATCGTAACTACCAGGCGCTCATCAACCTGGTTCCTGGCGCAACGCCCGCAGCATTCCAGAACGACCAGACGGACACGCCGGGACGCGCGTCGACCACGAACGTCTAACGGAACGAACCGGAACAGCAACAACACCCGCATCGACGGCGCGAGCAGCGTCAACATCTGGCTGCCGCACCACACGGCGTACGTGGCGCCTGCCGAGACCATCGAAACGGTCAACGTCAGCACGAACAACTTCGACGCCTCACAGGGAATGGCGGGCGGCGCCGCGATCACGCTCGTCACGAAGTCGGGAACGAACAACCTCCGCGGGTCCGCCTTCTATTCCCGGAACCAGGATGAACTGAACGCGACGAAGTTCCTCGATCCGTCGAAGCTCGATTCGAGCGTGACGATCGTGGGGGGCACGGTCGGCGGTCCGATCAAGAAGAACAAGTTCTTCTACTTCGCCTCGTGGGAAGGCAACTACGAGCGCAACAGCCGGTTCGACAAGTACAACGTGCCGACCGCCAAGATGCGCAACGGCGATTTCAGCGAGTATCTGGCCGCGCATCCGACCTTCCGCCTGTTCGATCCTGCGACCGGAAATCCAGACGGCACAGGCCGCACGGAGTTCCCGGGCGCGATCATCCCGGCGAACCGCATCAGCAGCATTGCGCGTGAGGTTCAGGCGCTCTACCCCGAGCCGAACAGTGCGGGCACGGATAACGGGTTGCAGGAGAACCTGGTTCTCGCCCGCACTCCAACAGCGGACCGCGACAACTACGACGTGAAGCTGAACTGGAATCGAACCAGCGCACATCAGGTGTTCGTCAAGTTCTCGACGATGCAGGCGGAGGTCGCAAATCTGTACAGGTTGGGCGTCGAGGGCGGCGGACTCGGCGACACCGCTGTCTACGTGGGCACGGTGGGGCAGACCTGGACGCTGGGGCCGACCATGGTGTGGGATACGAGCATCGGGATGAACAAACAGAACCAGACGGCCGCCGGTTCGGACTTCGGCACGAACTTCGGGTCTGAAACCTTCGGCCTTCCTGGAAGCAACGGACCGGACCCGCGGCAAAGCGGTTTCCCCTACTTCGGGACGGGACTGGGGCTGATCACTGCCAACCCTCAGGGCATCGGGAATGACCTCAACTGGACGCCCCTGGAGCGGCATGAAACCAGTTACACCGTTACATCGAACCTCACCAGGCTCATGGGCGCCCACGAACTGCGTGCCGGATTCGACTTCATCCGCTACCAGCTCGATCACTGGCAGCCCGAGATCGGGCTGGTCCACGCGGGAACTTCGCGTTCACGGGCAACACGACCGGGGCGCCGGGTTACACGGCGAACGACTGGAACCGGTACGCCGCCTTCCTTCTGGGCGGGGCGCGGACCGTGTCGAAGAGCCTTCAGTTCGAAGAGATGTCGGGACGGGAAAACCAGTACGGCCTGTTCCTGAGCGACCGCTGGAACGCGTCCCCGAAGCTGACGGTGAACCTCGGCCTTCGCTACGAGTACTACCCGCTCATGACCCGCGCAGAGCGCGGGATCGAGCGTCTCGACTACTCCACGTTCCAGGTGCTGCTGGGGGGTGTCGGAGGCGTGCCGGAAGATCTCGGGATCAAGCCGAGCAAAACGTTGTTCGCCCCTCGCCTGGGCGTCGCCTACCGGTTCGATGACAAGACCGTCTTCCGAGCCGGCTACGGGCAGACGTTCAATCCAATTCCGTGGTCGCGGCCACTCCGCGGGTTCTATCCGCTGACGATTGCGTTCAGCGAGACCGCTGCGGGAAGTGAGTTCGCGTCGATGCCGCTCGCAGCGGGCATTCCCGAGATACCCCTTCCGGACGTCAGCACGGGGCTGGTCACGCTGCCGCGCAACGTCACGATGCGTACACCGGTTCCCGACGACATCGAACGCGGACGCACGCAGCAGTGGAACGCCATCGTCGAACGGCAGCTGCCGATGGACGTCTCCGTGAGCGTGGGTTATATCGGCACCCGGACGGATGGCGGGTATGCCGATCAGAACCTGAACTACTCAGAGGGTGGCGGCGACGCCAATCGCAACTTCTTCACGCAGGCCGGTACCGCCGACATTCTGAACTGGGCCTCACGAACGAAGAGCCGCTACAAAGCGCTCCAGATGGCGATCAACCGGCCCTTCAAGGCCGGTCTGCTGCTGAAGGGCGCGTACACCTGGAGCCAGGCAAAGAACGAAACGGACGACGACGGCTACGTCACGCTGGACTGGAGCCAGCCGTCGCAGATACACCGGAATTACGCGCTGGCCACATACGACCGCCCGCACAACTTCCAGATGGGCTTCCTCTACGAGCTGCCCATCGCCCGTAACAGCGAGGGCGTGATGGCGGTCATCGTGAAGAACTGGCAGGTCAACGGCGTATTCAGCGTCTACTCCGGCACGACGTTCCGCATCGACGGGGACAATACTGCGCTCGGGATGCGGCAGGGCCGTCAGACGATCGACCTGATCGCACCGCTCCGTCGCATGGGAGATGCAGGTCCGGACGAACCGTATACGGACCCGGCATCGTTCGCGCAGCCGGGCAACAAGTGGGGCAATACTGGACGCAATCAGTTCAGGAACCCGGGCCAGTACAACTTCGACCTCGGATTGTTCCGCATATTCCCGGTCGGCCGGTACCGCGTCGAGTTCCGCGCGCAGGCGTCCAACGTGCTGAACCACACGAGG
This sequence comes from uncultured Acidobacteriota bacterium, assembly GCA_963787175.1. Classification (GTDB taxonomy): domain Bacteria; phylum Acidobacteriota; class Vicinamibacteria; order Vicinamibacterales; family 2-12-FULL-66-21; genus CAVSUB01. The sequence goes on along the minus strand of CAWBCA010000017.1, from coordinate 753,534 downwards.
TTTGTCGGCAACCCCATCACCGACTTCACGAATGCGAACTTCCTGAAGTTCCGTGGCAGCACGAGCATCGGTGATCCGCGCCGTGTGAATCTGGGACTGCGCTTCCAGTTCTGATCTGACGGGCGTTCGTGAAAGGCCGGGGGGCACTTGCCTCCCGGCCTTTTTTTCTCTCTTCCCGCGCCGGTACAATCGTTCAGATGGCTCCGCTTCCGCTCGCCCTGGCCGTTGCCGCAGGGCTCGCGCTTCCCGCTCAGAAGCCGGCAGCCGAGATCAAGACCACGCTGCCGGTCATCGACGTTGCCGAACTCCCCGCCGCCGCAGGGAAAGCAATTGGTGAGGCCTACGACTCCGCTCGAGCGCATCCGGAGGACGTCCAGGCGGTCGGACGCCTTGCCATCACCCTCCACGCCTGGGAACAGTGGGACGCGGGCGCCAGCGCCTATGGAGCCGCCCGGCAGCGGGCGCCCGGCGATCGTCGATGGTGGTATCTGGCAGGGCTGCTGGAGACCGCCCGAGGGCGACATGTGGACGCGCTGCCGTTGCTGGAGCGCGCGGCCGCACTCGCCCCCGAAGATCCCGCGGGACGCCTGAGGGTGGCGGAGGCGCGGCTGGAGACAGGGGATTTCGCAGGCGGCGAAGCGCTTCTCAGGGAGCTTGCGCGGGAGCCGCGGACCGCCGTTCCGGCAGAGTACGGGCTGGGCCGGGTCGCGGCGGCGCGCGGTGATTATCCGGCGGCCATCGCCCACCTTGAACGCGCCGTCGCAACGTTCCCCGACTTCGGCGCGGCACAATACGCCCTGGCGCTGGCGTACCGAAGGCTGGAGCGACCAACCGACGCAGCCCGGGCGCTGGAGCGGCAGCAGAAGTGCCTGGCGTGCTGGCCGGCGGTAGAGGATCCGGTGGCAGCACTGATTCCCGCTGCGCGCGACGATGGGGGCGCGCTCCTGAAGCGCGGCATTCAGCTCGCGTCGAGCGGTGACGTGCCTGGGGCCATTGAGGCACACGAGAGAGCCCTGGCGCTCTCGCCCTCACTCGCGCAGGCCAGGGCGAACCTGATCACGCTGTACGGACGGGCAGCCCGGTGGGCGGACGCCGAGGCGCAATACCGGCACCTGGTGGACGGGGAGCGGAGCGTCGGTGAAGCGCACGCGAACTATGCACAGGTGCTGCTCGCCCAGCGGCGGGCCGCTGATGCCATACCGCTGTTCCGCGAAGCCCTGGCCTCGAATCCAGCCGACGCCGCGGCACAGAACGGGTTGGGACTAGCGCTGGAAATGACCGGCGATGCGCCGGCCGCCCTCGCGGCCTATCAACGGGCCGTGTCCGATGCCCCGGCCTGGCGTGCTGCCCGCTTCAACTACGGCCGGGCCCTGGTGGCGGCGGGGCGGCTGCAGGAGGCGATCGCTGAATTTGGAAAGCTGCAGCAGCCCCAGGACGAAGAGACGCCGCGTTACCTCTTCGCACTGTCCGCTGCCCGGGTGCGGGCCGGCGACACTGCCGGCGGCCGCGCACAAGCCCTAGACGCGCTCGCGATGGCGCGCCGCTATGGGCAGGCGGACCTGGCCGCGACGATCGAGCGGGACCTCGCGAAGCTGAAATGAACGCTCCCCGCTTCCCGCTTCCCGCTTCCCGCGCGCGATCCGGTGCGTCGATCTTCCTGGTGCTTGCTGCTCTGCTGGTCGTGGTCGTGAGTGCCCGGGACACTCCCGGACAGGCGTCGCAGCCCCCGCCGTTTCGCGAGCCCGACTCGCAGGCCGGGCTCACGTTCGTGCACGACAACGGCGCCCGGGGAAAGCTGCACCTGCCGGAGATCATGGGATCGGGCGTGGCGCTGTTCGACTACGACGGTGACGGGGACCTCGATGTGTATCTCGTCCAGGGGGGGCCGCTCGAGGCGGAGCCGCCGATCCGGCGTGGCTCTCCGGGTGGAGCACGCCGACGTGCCGGCTCCTTCGCAACGACCTCTCGAAAGACCCCTCCGGCAAGCGGCAACTGCGCTTCACCGACGTGACCGACGCTGCAGGCGTCGGCTTCAGCGGGGTTGGGATGGGGGCCGCGACGGGCGACTACGACAACGACGGCGACCTCGACCTGTACGTCACCGCGTATGGTTCCAACGTCCTCTATCGCAACGACGGCAATGGCACGTTCACGGACGTGACCGGAACGGCCCGCGTCAATGATCCGCGGTGGAGCACCAGCGCGGCGTTCATCGACTACGACCGGGACGGCGACCTGGACCTGTTCGTGGCCAACTACGTCGACTTCACGGTGAAGAGCGGTAAGGCGTGCACCGATCCTGTCGGCGCGCCCGATTACTGCCCCCCGACCGCATACCGCCCGGTGCCGGCGCGGCTGTTCCGGAACGAGGGGAATGGCACGTTCAGCGATGCCACCGAAACCGCGGCGATCGCGCGTGCGTACGGTGCCGGGCTGGGTGTCGCGGTCGGCGACTACAACGGTGACGGCTGGCTCGATCTCTACGTGGCGAACGACGCCACGCCGAATCAGCTGTGGATCAACACCCGGCAGGGCACATTCGAGGACCAGGGATGGCTGTCCGGATCGGCCGTGAACGCCGCCGGGCGGCCGGAAGGCAGCATGGGGATTGCGTCGGGCGACTATGATGCCGACGGCGATGAAGATCTGTTCGTGACGAACCTGACTCGCGAGACCTTCGTGCTCTACGTCAACGAGGCGAACGGGAACTTCGAAGATCGCCGCGCCGCGGCCGGGGTCTCGCAGACCACCGCCCCGATGACCGGTTTCGGCACCGCGTGGCTCGACTACGACCGGGACGGTCTGCTCGACCTGATCGCCGCCAACGGGGCCGTCAACGTGGCGGCGGGGCTGCGCAGTTCCGCGGCGCCTTATGCCCAGCGAAACCAGCTTTTCCACAACGCCGGCGGTGGCCGCCTCGTCGATGTGACGAGCTCCAGTGGCCCGGCATTCGAGAACGCGCTGGTCGGCCGCGGCCTGGCAACCGGCGACGTGGACAACGACGGCGACGTCGATGTGCTGATCTCATCCAACGGCGGCCCGGTCCGCCTGCTCTTGAATGAGTCGGCTCAGGCGCACTGGCTCACCGTCCGCCTCGACTCACCTGCAGGCAACCGCTTCGGGTTCGGGGCTCGCGTCGGCGTCGTGCGGCAGAAGCAGCCCACGCTGTGGCGCCGGGTCGGCACTGATGGCAGCTACCTCTCCGCGGCGGACTGCCGCCCGCACTTCGGCCTCGGATCGGAGGCGCGCATCGATCGGGTCGTCGTCGAATGGCCCGACGGCCTCCGCGAGTACCTGGGCTGACCCGCCGTCCGATCGGGAAGTGGTCCTGCGGCGCGGCACCGGAACGGCGGAGCCCCGTGAATGAAAGCGGGCACACTGTCGCTGCTGATGGCACGCGGTCGGGATCCGGGATCCGGGATCCGAACTCCCGGCGCCGAACCCCGGACGATGGCCGTAGACCCTGTGGCACCCTCGAGCGAAGATGGATTTCGTTGGACGTGTGGACGCTGTGGCACCGGACCTTCAGGTCCGGTGGACTCCGCGCGGCAGGCTCCGACCGCCCGAACGGCGGATCCGGATCCCGGATCCCGGATCCCGATCCGGTGATAGCATCCGCGGGCGCGCGAACGGTGTGCGCGTGGGAGGCGATTGATGCAGACACTCCTGGCGGAGGCCATCGGCACGATGATGCTGATCGTGCTGGGCGACGGCGTGGTGGCCAACGTGGTCCTCAGCGGTACGAAAGGCGAGAAGTCCGGGTGGATGGTGATCGCCACCGGCTGGGGGGTCGCGGTGGCGATCGCGGTGTATGCCGTCGGGCGGATCAGCGGGGCGCACCTGAACCCGGCGGTCACGGTCGCGCTCGCCACGATCGGAAGCTTTCCCTGGGCTGACGTGCCGGGGTATATCGCCGCCCAGCTGGTCGGCGCATTTGCCGGCGCCGTCATCGTCTGGCTCGCGTACTGGCCGCACTGGCGCGTCACCGCCGATCCGGGCGCGAAGCTGGCGGTCTTCGCGACCGGCCCCGCCATCCGCCACACCGGCGGCAACCTGGCAACGGAGATCATCGGCACGGCGGCGCTGTTGTTCGGCATCGGGGCCATCGCCGGCAACGCGCAGGAGCTGACCTTGGCGGGCGACATCGACCTGTCGGTGGTCTTCCGCAGGGGACTGCAGCCGCTGCTCGTGGGCATCCTCGTCCTCGGCATCGGCGTGTCGCTGGGCGGCCCCACCGGATACGCCATCAACCCCGCGCGCGACCTCGGGCCGCGCCTCGCGCACGCCGTGCTCCCGATTCCCGGCAAGGGCGATTCCGACTGGTCCTACGCCTGGATCCCTGTCGTGGGGCCGATTCTGGGCGGAGTCATCGGGGCGGTGCTGTATGCGGCGGTCATCGGATTGTGATCAGCGGGTAGCAGGAAGCGGGCAGCGTGAAGCTTGATAAACGGAGCATTCATGTCCACTTACGTAGGCGCGCTCGACCAGGGCACCACCAGCACGCGGTTCATGGTGTTCGATGCCGGCGGGAACGAGATTGCCCGGCATCAACTGGAGCACGAGCAGATCATGACCCAGCCGGGGTGGGTCGAGCACGACCCGCGTGAGATCGCCGAGCGCACGAACACGGTGATCGCGGGGGCGCTCAGGAGTGCGGGCCTGGAGGCGGCGGCCCTGAACGCGATTGGCGTCGCCAACCAGCGCGAGACAACGGTGGTCTGGAACCCGAAGACGGGCGAGCCCTGGTACAACGCGATTGTGTGGCAGGACACGCGCACCGACCGGATCGTCAGCGCGCTCGATCGCGGCCCCGCCGGACGCTTGATTCGCGAGCGCACCGGCCTTCCCCCGGCCACTTATTTCTCGGGCGCCAAGCTGCAGTGGATCCTCCAGCACGTCGACGGCGTGCGCGAGGCGGCGGCGCGCGGCGAGGCGGTCTTCGGCACGATTGACTCGTGGGTGATCTGGAACCTGACCGGGGGGGCCGACGGCGGGTCGCACGTGACGGACGTCACCAACGCGAGCCGTACCATGCTGATGGATCTGCGGACACTCACCTGGGACGACGAGCTGCTGCAGCTGTTCGAGGTTCCGCGCGAGATGCTGCCCGCCATCCGCGCGTCGTCCGACCCCGCGACGTACGGCAGCACGCGGCGGCAGGGACCCGTGCGGGGCGAGGTGCCGGTCTGCGGCGCTCTCGGCGATCAGCAGGCGGCGACCCTCGGGCAGGTGTGCACCAACCGGGGGGAAGCGAAGAACACCTACGGCACCGGCAACTTCATGCTGCTCAACACGGGCACCGAGGTCGTGCCGTCGAAGGCGGGCCTCCTCACGACGCCGTGCTACAAGCTGGGCGACACCGGGGCGGTCTATGCGCTCGAGGGATCCGTTGCGGTCACCGGGTCGGCCGTGCAGTGGCTGCGGGATCAGCTCGGCATCATCAAGTCGGCGGGGGAGATCGAGGCACTCGCGCTCACCGTCGAGGATGCCGGCGGCGCGTATTTCGTGCCGGCTTTCTCGGGGCTCTTCGCGCCGTACTGGCGGTCCGATGCGCGCGGCGCCATTGTCGGCCTCTCGAGGTTCCACACCCGGGCGCACCTCGCGCGGGCGACGCTCGAGGCGATCTGCTTCCAGACCCGCGCCGTGCTCGACGCCATGGTCTCGGACTCGGGCGCGCGCCTGGAAATCCTGAAGGTGGACGGGGGGGCCACCGTCAACGACACGTTGATGCAGCTGCAAGCGGACATCCTCGGCGTGCCGGTCGTCCGGCCCGTCGTGCCGGAAACCACCGCACTCGGCGCCGCCTACGCCGCCGGCCTCGCCACCGGGTTCTGGAAGGATCTCGCCCAGCTGCGGCAGAACTGGAAGGCCGATCGGCAGTGGGAACCGCGCTGGACCAGCGATCAGCGGGAGTCGACGTACCGCGGCTGGCAGAAGGCGGTCGAGCGGACGTTGAACTGGGTGGAGGTGGGTTGAAGCTTCCCGCTCCCCGCTGCCAGCTACCCGTTGCCAGCTACCTGCTTCCAGCTACCAGCTGCCCGCTTCCTTCTACCCGATATGGCGCACTCTGAAGCTGGTGGCTGAAAGCCGGAAGCAGGAAGCGGGCAGCCGGAAGCAGTGAACGGACAGCGATCTTAAGTCAGAAACAGTCTATATGCCTGATTGTGCTCTTCCCGCTGATGCTGATAGCCGAGCGCGTCGAGGAACGCCTCGAAGCCGTCCATCTCCTCCGGCGGGACTTCGAAGCCGGCGAGGACGCGGCCGAAGTCGGCGCCGTGGTTGCGGTAGTGGAACAGGCTGATGTTCCACCGGCCGCCGAGGGTGTCGAGGAACGCGACGAGCGCGCCGGGGCGTTCCGGGAACTCGAACCGGCACAGCTGCTCGTGCCGCACGTCCGCGCTCGGGCCGCCGACCATGTGACGGACGTGAAGCTTTGCCACCTCGTTGTCGGTCAGCTCGACGGTCTCGTAGCCGCGTCCGGTGAGCGTCGCGGTGAGCCCTGCGGCATCCTCGCGTGACTGGGTCGCGATCCCGACGAAGATGTGCGCGCGCTCGCGGCCGTTCAGACGGTAGTTGAACTCGGTCACGACGCGTCGGCCGATGGTCGCGCAGAACTCGCGGAAGGCGCCCGGCGCGCTCCGGGATCGTGACGCCGAACAGCGCCTCGCGTGCCTCGCCGACCTCCGCGCGCTCCGCGACGAACCGAAGCCGATCGAAGTTCATGTTGGCGCCGCTCAGCACCGCCACGAGCCGCGCCCCTGTCGTGCCCGTGCGCTCCACCCAGGCGCGGATGCCGGCCACGGCGAGCGCTCCGGCCGGCTCCATCACGGACCGGGTATCGTCGAAGATGTCCTTGATCGCTGCGCAGATCGCGTCGTTCGACACCCGGACGATCTCCTCGACCGTCTGCTGCACGATCGGAAACGTCAGCTCCCCGACCTCGCGCACGGCGACGCCGTCGGCGAAGATGCCGACGCGATCGAGGGTCACCCGCCGTCCGGCGGCCAGCGACTGGTGCATCGCATCCGCCTCGTACGGCTCGACGCCGATGATCCTCACCTCCGGCCGCACCGCTTTCACATAGCTCGCGATCCCGGCGATCAGTCCGCCGCCGCCGACCGGAACGAAGATCGCCGCCACGTCGCCGAGCGTGTGCCGCAGGATCTCCTGGCCGACCGTGCCCTGGCCCGGCGATGACGTGCGGATCGTCGAACGGGTGGACGAACGTCATCCCGGTGGAGGCGGCCAGCTCGTCGCAGCGGGCGCTGCGCGTCGGCGTAGCTGTCGCCGTGCAGCACCACCTCGGCGCCCATCTCGCGCACCGCGTCCACCTTGATCTCCGGGGTGGTCTGCGGCATCACGATCAGCGCGCGGAGACCGAGGTGTCGTGCCGCGAACGCGACCCCCTGCGCGTGGTTGCCGGCGCTGGCGGCAATGACACCCCGCGCCCGCTCCGGCTCGCTGAGATGCGCGACGCGGTTGTAGGCGCCGCGCAGCTTGTAGCTGAAGATCGGCTGCAGGTCCTCGCGCTTGAGCAGGATGTCGTTCCGCAGCCGGCGCGACAGACGCAGGGCGGGCTCCAGCGGCGTCTCGTGCGCGACGTCGTAGACGCGGCTGTTGAGGATCAGCCGGAGCATCGTGCCGGGGCTGGTCAGAGCCTCGACCATCGGCGCCTCGACCGTGCGTTCGTGTTCCGTCACCAGCGTGCCGAGAGCGAGTAGATGTCGTTCAGGATGCCCGCCGCCGTGACCTCGGCGCCGGCGCCCGGTCCGCTGATGACCAGCGGCTCGGTGCGGTATCGGCGAGTCGTGAACGCAACCAGGTTGCGGGTTCCTTCGAGCGAGCCGGCCGGGCTCGACGTCGGCAACGGCCGACAACCTCGCCGAAACGGTCCGCTGTGTCGCCGTCACCAGGTAGCGGAGCACGCGCCCGCGCGCGGTCTCGGCCGACACCCGCGCCGCCCACTCGTCGTCGAATGCCGCGAGCCGGTCGAGGAACTCCCCGGCCGGTACTTTCTTGAGCGATCGCGGCACGAGATCCTGCGGCACCGGCGCGGGTCCGCGGTAACCCAGCAGCCGGGCGAGGATCAGCGCCTTTCGCGCCGCGTCGCGCCCCGTGAGATCGTCGCGGGGGTCGGGCTCGGCGTAGCCCAGATTCACCGCTTCCCGCACCGCCTGGGAGAACGGTTTGCCGGCGGAGACGGCCGACATGACGTACATCAGCGTGCCGCTCACCGATCCTTCGATCCGCAACACCCGGTCGCCCGTTTCCACCAGCTTGTGGAACGTGTCGATGATCGGAAGACCCGCGCCGACGGTGGCTTCGTAGCGCATCAGGCGCCCGGCCCGCTCGACGCTTCCCAGGAGGCGCTCGTAGCTGGCCCAGGACCCGGCGAGCGGCTTCTTGTTGGCGAGCACCAGGTTGAACCCGTGGCCGACCGCGGCCCGGAGCAGGTCATCGGTCTCGTCGCTCGTCACGTCCACGATGACAGGACGGGACACCGCATGGCCGGCCATCAGCGTGAGCGCCTCCGACGCCGACGCCGCACGGCCGCCCAGCGCCGACAGGAACGCGCCGGCATCCTTCTCGCGCGTCAACTGCAGCAGCCGGCGGTTCGAGAGGCCCCGGGGTTCGAAGACGTAGCCGGAGCGATCGAGCAGGCCGACCACACGGACGGCCGCCTGCCCGTTGGACGGGGCGGCAATCTGGTCGGCGAGGGCGCGGCCGACGCGTCCGAAGCCGAGGAACACCACGTCCGTCCGCGGCGCAGACGGCGGCCGCCCGCCGCCGATTTTCGACAGTTGAAACGCCGTGTGCACACGTCGTGCGGCCTCTGCGGCTTGATCCGCCGTGACCGCGAACGAGATATTGCGCTCTGACGACCCCTGCGCGATGGCCACCACGTTGATCCCGCCGCCCGCGAGCGCCGAGAAGACGCGCGCGGCGATGCCGGGGCTGCCGGCCATGCCGTCCCCGACCACCGCGATCACCGCCATGCCGGGGCGGGCGGTCACGTTGTCGATCAGGCCGCTCGCCAGCTCGTCGCGGAACGCCTGCCGCAGGCTGCTCACCGCGCGGGGCGCCTCCGACTCCGCCAGCGTGAAACCGATCGAGCTTTCCGACGAAGCCTGGAAGATCGTCGACACGGACAACCGCTCGGACTCGATCGCGCCGAAGGTGCGAGCGGCGATGCCATGAACGCCGACCATTCCCTTGCCCGCCACCGTGACAATCGCCTGGCCCCGCACGATCGCCAGCGCCTTCACCGGATACTTCACCATCGAACGCCGTGCGGAGACTTCCGTGCCGGGGGCTTCCGGTTCCAGGAAGGACCGGACGTGCAGCACGATCCGCGAACCGGCGATCGGAATCAGCGCGCGCGGATGCAGCACCTTCGCCCCGTAGTGCGCCACCTCCGCTGCCTCGCGGTGATGCAGCTGCGGAATCAGCCGCGCGTCGGTGACCAGATCGCGGATCGGCCGTGAGGATGCCCCGGACGTCCTTCCAGAGGACGACCTTGCGCGCCCGCAGCGGACCGGCCAGGAGCGTCGCCGTCAGGTCCGATCCACCGCGCCCCAGCGTGGTAGGGCTGCCGTCCGGCGCCTGTCCGATGAACCCGGGCACCACCGGCGTGATGCCCGCCGCGAGCAGCGGAGCGAGCGCGCGACGCGCCCGGCGACCCGTTTCGGCGAGGTTCGGGGCGGCGCCCCCATGCTGTCCATCGGTGGCGACGATCGGTCCCGCGTCCACGTACTGCGCGCGCCGGCCGCTTTTCGACAGCACGGCGGCCAGGAGGGTGGCCGACATGCGCTCGCCGCGCGAGACCAGGATGTCGCTGGCGCGCGGCGGGATGTGTCCGAGCACGGCGATCGCGCCGCACAGCTCCCGGTATTCCCGGGCGGAGGCATCGATCGTGGCGTGCAGCGTTCGGCGGGCCGGACCGGCTGGAAGCAGGTCCCGCGCAATGTCGCGATGCCGTCGCAGCAGTCCGGCGGCGATCCTGGTCGCCTCCTTGGCCCTGCCGGCGGCGGCCTGCGCGGCACCCGCCAGCAACTGGTCGGTGACCCCCGCCAGGGCGGAGGCAACGACCACCAGCGGTCCTGGATGCCTTGCGATGAGGCCGGCTGCGCGCTGGACGGCGCGCGCATCCGCCAGCGAGGCGCCGCCGAACTTCCACACTTCCAGACCGGTAGGCTGTACGCCTCTCACATCTGCCTTTCCGTCATGCCCGGCCCACAGGCGTGGCCAGCTCGTCTATCGCCCGGCGCACTGCGTCGTAGCTGTCGGGCAGCTCCACGGGGGGATTGGGGAAGCGCGGCGTCACCCCGGCAAGCTGGCGCGTGTGATACGCGACCTTGAACTCGGTGAACTTCAGCCCGTTGGCGGTCGAGATCACGATCACGCGGTCGGACCGTTTCACCTCGCCGCGCGCCAGCAGCTTCTCGAGCGCCGCGAGCGCGACGCCGGTGTGCGGGCAGCTGAACATCCCGGTGCGATCCGCCCGGGCCGCTGCGTCGGCGATCTCGTGCTCCGTGGCCTGTTCGACGATCCCGTCGTACCGCACGAGGGTCCGGACCGCCTTGTCGAAGGACACCGGGTTGCCAATCTGGATCGCCGAGGCAATCGTCGGCTGTGCCGGCTGCGGCTCGAACGTCCAGTGATTCCGGAACGCCCGGTACAACGGGTTCGCGGCAGCTGCCTGAGCGACCACGATGCGCGGGCGCCTGGTGACGAGGCCGAGGTCGAGCATCATCTCGAACCCGGCCCCCAGCGCGCTGACGTTCCCCAGATTGCCGCCGGGGATCACCACGACGTCCGGCACCTCCCAGTCGAACTGCTGGACGATCTCGATCGACAGCGTCTTCTGTCCCTCGATGCGCAGGCTGTTCATCGAGTTGGCGAGGTAGACGCCATCCGCCTCGACCAGCCGCTTGACGATGGCCATGCAGCCGTCGAAGTCGGTGTCGAGCGCCAGCACCCGCGCCCCGTTGGCGAGCGGCTGCACCAGCTGGGCCGCGGTGACCTTGCCGCGCGGAAGAATCACGACCGCCGGCAGGCCGGCCGCCGCCGCATACGCCGCCAGAGAGGCCGACGTGTCTCCGGTGGACGCACAGGCAATCGCGCGAACGCCCGAGCCGTTCGCCACCATCTGCTTCACGACCGACACCAGCACAGTCATGCCGAGGTCCTTGAAGGATCCGGTGTGCGAGTTGCCGCACTGCTTCACCCAGAGGTCCTCGAGCCCGATCTCGTGGCCGAACCGCTCGGCCCAGAACATGTTGGTGCCGCCCTCGTCCATCGACACGATGTTCTCGTCGCGGAGCTCGGGGCAGACCCATTCCTTCTTGCCCCAGACGCCTGATCCGTACGGCCAGGTCGTCCGCTTGTACCGCTCGTCGAAGGTGCGCATCCAGGCGCGGCCGTCACGGTCGCGCAGGGCGTCGAGGTCGTGGACGACCTGCAGCAGCCCGCCGCAGCTCGGGCACAGGTAGAGCGGCTGCCAGATCGAGTGGTCGCCGGGGCACCCGGCGGCGCAACGAAAGACCGCGTGATAGCTGCTCATGTTGAACCTGCTTCCTGTCCTGCGCGTCACTCTGCTGCGGTCTGAAGACGCCGGCCTGACCGCTGCCTACACGGCGGCGGATGAGGCCGGCGCGGCGGCGCTGGCCTCGAACTCCGCCAGCGATCGCCCGATGTGCACCGGCGTCACGCCGCGTCCGTTCAACACCTCGACGGTCTTGTAGCCGTTGCCGGTGATGCAGATCACGATCGATTCGTCGCGTGGCAGCGTGCCGCGCTCGACCAGCTTCCGCGTGGCCGCAACCGTGACCCCGCCGGCCGGCTCCGTGAAGATGCCTTCCGTTTCCGCGAGCAGCTGGATTCCCGCGATGATCTCCTCGTCGGTGACCATGGCGCCGCCGCCGCCCGTCTGGCGCACGGCACGAATCACTTGAAACCCGTCGGCCGGGTTGCCGATGGCCACCGACTTCGCGATCGTCTGCGGCTTCACCGGTTCCGGATACTCGAGCCCCGCCTCGAGCGCCCGCACGACCGGCGCGCAGCCGGACGCCTGCGCCGCGTAGATCGCCGGCAGCTCGCCGTCCACCAGGCCGACGGTGCGCAACTCCTCGAAGCCCTTCAGGATCCGCGGCAGCAACGTCCCGCCGGCGACCGGCGAGACCACGTGGCGCGGGAAGCGCCACCCGAGTTGCTCGGCGATCTCGAAGCCGTAGGTCTTCGCCCCTTCGGCGTAATAGGCGCGCAGGTTGATGTTGGCGAACCCCCACCCGTAACGGTCCGCCACCTGCGTGCACAACCGGTTCACGTCGTCGTAATTGCCCCGGACCGAGATGATCTGCGGCCGATACACGCTGGCGCCGGCCACCTTGGCGGGCTCCGAGATCGTCCGGGATGAACACCGCGCACGACAGCCCGAGCCTGGCGGCATGCGCGGACACGCTGCCGGCGAGGTTGCCCGTGGAGGCGCACGCGAACATCCCGAAGCCAAGCTCCACGGCGCGGGTCGCGGCGACCGAGACCACCCTGTCCTTGTACGAGCAGGTGGGATGGTTCACCGAGTCGTCCTTGACGTACAGCTCCTTCACGCCCAGCTTCGCCGCGAGCCGGTCGGCCCGGACGAGCGGGGTGAACCCGGAGTGCAGACCGGTGCGCGGCTCCCCGGCAATGGGCAGCAGCTCGCGATAGCGCCACAGATTCCGGGGCCGGCTCGCGATCAGCTCGCGCGACAACCGGGGTGCGATGGCGCCGTAGTCGTAGGTGACTTCAAGGGGCCCGAGGCACTGGCTGCAGACCCAGAGCGCTTCGGCAGGGTAAAGGGTCTGGCAGAGATGGCAGCGAAGCGTGAACGGCATAGATGCATTCATGTCACAGACTCACAGGTTGATGTGCGGCAAGCACCCTGATCGTACTCGGCATTCCAAGGGCGCAGTAAATCTCGCGCAGCCGGGACTGCGCTTCGTGAGCACGTCCGTTGGTGAACAGAACGATCGAGGGCCCGGCCCCGCTGAGGCAGGCGCCCAGAATCGCGTCGTCCTGCAGGGCCAGCGCCTCGGCCAGTCCGGGCACCAGGGTCTCCCGCGTCGGCTGGTGCCAGCGGTCCCGCAGCGCCTCGCGAAGGTCGCCGTGGGTGCCCGATTGCAGGGCATGAACGAGCAGCAGCGCCCGCTGCAGGTTGAAGATGGCGTCGCGCATCGGCACGGTGTCCGGCAGCACTCGCCGGGCGTGCGCAGTGGCGAGCTCGGCGTCAGGCGTGGCCACCACAATCTGCACCTCCGGCGGCCATCGCCACGCCCGCGCCGTCACCCGGCCGTCGTCGCACTGGCAGCTGACGGTCAGGCCGCCGAGCAGCGAAGCGGCGGCATTGTCCGGATGCCCCTCGACGTCCGCCGCGAGCGACAGCAGATCCGCCTGCTCCATCGGCGACGTCAGCAGCTGGTAGAGCCGCAACCCGGCGACCGTCGCGGCGCCGCTGCTGCCGAGGCCGGCCCCGGTCGGGGATGTCGCAGCGCAGCCTCGATCTGACACCCCGGCGCGGCCAACCCGATCCGCGTCCGCGCGCGTGGCGGAAGGCCGTTTCTATCCGGTTCTCGCCCTCCGGCCGGGTGCCCCCCGGAACTCCGTCTCGATCGTGTCCGGCGCATCAGTCGCGGACCTCCGACGATCGAACGCGAAGGTACAGCTCCACCGCGACCGACAGTGCATCGAAGCCCGGACCGAGGTTGCTGACCGATCCGGGAACCACCAGCTCGCCGCCGACCAGGGTCCCGGCCCGCGGCTCACGCTCGCTCTCCAGGCCCGGGCCCGATGTCCCGGGTCCTCGCGGGGCGGGGCCACGCCGTCCCGGCGGGAGGAAGCGGCGGGCGCGAGCAAGGCTCCGCACGCCCTCACTTCGTCAGCTGCCTCCGCCGATCCGCGACAGTCCATGTCGGTCATTCCCGTGTCCCGAGAGCGTCCCTGAAAAACAAAACCCGCCGGCTCCTGAAGGGCCGGCGGGTTCTGCGAAGCTCGTGGCTGTGTCCCGACTATCAAGCCTGCGCGCGAACGCCACCGACCGCGGGGGCCCGGATTCATCCGGCTCCCCGATATAATCGTCGCGCATGGCCATGGTCGCTGTGCGCATCGACGCCCAGTATAAGAACAGCGCAGCCGCAGCGTCAACCCATTCACGAAACTTATCGCACTGTAAGGCCCCGGTCACTTGGCGCCGTTCGGCGACCAGTTCCTCGGTCGCGAAGTCGCCGACCTTACGGGTGAAGCGGATCTCGTCGGCCGACAGCGATCTTGCCGCTGTATTCGATGCGGATCTCCATGCCCTGGAAGGTCAGGTTCTCGACGAACGTGACCGCTCGTCCCCTCGACCTTGCCATCCTTGAGCGCCGATTCGCCGTTCTCCGACTTCGCGGTGCCGGTGAGCGTGCCGTCCTTGACCTGGAACGGTAGGTGTAGTTCTGCTGGCCGATCTGGGTGTCGAAGCTGGCCTTCCACGTGCCGCTGATGTCCTGCCGGGCGGAGCAGCCAGCGCGGCGGCGCCGGAACGAGGAGCGCGAGTGTTACGAAGCGAAAGCGGGCGGTCATGGCGATGTCCCTTTCAGCTGAACGCGATCGCGGGCGACGGTATTCGCCGCGACGGCCTCACAGTGCGAGCACGCCGGCAACGGCTGTCAACACACAACCGCCGCGCCTGTTCCGGGTGTCGGCGTCGCGCCGGAGGTAGGATCATGGCCGGTGATCGTGCAGCGCCTGCGGCGGACGTGACGCGCGGCCATGCGTGGCGGACAGCGCGGGCGTGGGGCGCCTGTGCGTCGCCGGGACGGCTCGCGCAGCGTCGTCACCCGGGCACTTGGCCACAGCCCGCTGCGGCTGCTGACGCCGTCGAATCACGGCCGACGCGGCCTGGATCTTCACCAGCACCTACGGGGGCGGTCTCGTCGGCGGCGACGCCATCCGCCTGAGCGTCGACGTCGAGGCCGGCGCGGTCGCGCTGCTCCAGACGCAGGCCTCCACCAAAGTCTATCGCTCGCCGCCTCGGCGCGTCTTCCGGCTCGAGGCGCGGGTCGTCGAGGGCGGGGGCTGCTGGTGCTGCCCGATCCCACCGTCTGTTTCGAGGGGCGTCCTACCAGCAGGACCAGCACGTGACGCTGGCGGCGGGCGCCTCGCTGGTGCTGGTCGACTGGCTGACCGCCGGGCGGCGCGCTGCCGGGGAGCGCTGGCTTTCGATCGCTACGCCGGCCGGCTGACAATCAGCGCAGGCGGGCGGCTGTGCTCGTCGACGCCCTCCGCCTGTCCGGCCGACGGGCCCATTGCGGGGCGCATGGGACGGTTCGACTGCCTGTGCACTCGTCGTGCTCGTGCGGGCCGGCGGTTCAGGCTCATGCCCGGCGCGCGCTCGCCGATGTCCCCGCGGCGCAGCCGCTCTGCCGCGCGCCGACCTGCTGGCTCCAGGCGCGCCGCTGGACGACGCCGGCTGCCTGATTCGGCTGGCGGGCGTCTCGGTCGAAGAAGTCGGCCGTGCCGCCCGCAGCGCATCTCAGTTTCGTTCCTGCGCTCCTGGGCGACGAGCCCTGGGCGAGGAAATGGTGATCCATGCACCTGACACCCAGAGACATCGACAAGCTGATCCTGCACCAGGCCGGCTTCCTCGCGCAGAAGCGGCTCGCGCGCGGGCTCCGGCTCAACTATCCGGAAGCGGTGGCGCTGATCGCGACCCAGCTGCTCGAGTTCATCCGTGACGGCCGCAGCGTCGCCGAGTTGATGGACCTCGGCCGCCGCCTGCTCGGCCGCGGCAGATGTGCTCGACGGCGTCGCCGAGATGATCGACGAGGTGCAGGTCGAGGGCACGTTCCCGGACGGCACGAAGCTCGTCACCGTGCACCACCCGATCGCCGCCGCGCACGGCGACCTGACGCTGGCGCTCTACGGCAGCTTCCTGTCGCCGCCGGCGCTCGCGCAGGTCGGCATGCCGCGCGGCCGGCTCGAGGCGCCGGCCGGTGCGGTCGATTGCCGCCCGTGCAGGGCGCGATCGCCCTGCAACGAAGGCCGGGAGACGCGCCAGCTGGCGGTGACCAACCGCGGCGACCGCCCGATCCAGGTCGGCAGCCACTACCACTTCATCGAGACCAACCGCGCGCTCCAGTTCGACCGCGCCACGCGTACGGCATGCGGCTCGACATCCCGGCCGGCACTGCCGTGCGGTTCGAGCCGGGCGAGACCCGCACGGTCGCGCTCGTCGCCATCGCCGGTCAACCGCGTCATCCAGGGCGGCAACAACCTCGCCGACGGCGCGGTGTCAGCGACGCAGGGTCGCGCGGCGGCCATGACCGCGGTGCGCGAGCGCCAGTTCGGCGACCGTCAGGAGCAACGATGAGCCATCAGCATCGACCGGCGCCACTACGCGGACATCTACGGCCCGACCACCGGCGACCGGGTCCAGGCTCGGCGACACCAACCTCGTCGCTGGAGGTCGAAGCGGACGCCACCGTCTACGGCGACGAATGCAAGTTCGGCGGCGGCAAGGTGCTGCGCGACGGCATGGGCCAGGCGGCCGGCGTCCCGGACGGACGTGCCCTCGACTGCGTCATCACCAACGCGCTGATCGTCGACTGGACCGGCATCCGCAAGGCCGACGTCGGCATCAAGGGCGGGCGGATCGCCGGTATCGGCAAGGCCGGCAACCCCGACGTGATGGCCGGCGTCAGCGACGGGATGATCGTCGGCGTCACGACCGAGGCGATCGCCGGCGAAGGGCTGATCCTCACCGCCGGCGGCATCGACGCTCACATCCATTTCATCTGCCCGCAGCAGGTCGCACGAGGCGCTCGCCAGCGGCGTCACGACGTTCATCGGCGGCGGCACCGGCCCGGCGACCGGGACGAAGGCGACGACCTGCACGCCCGGGCCGCGCCACATCGAGCTGATGCTACAGGCGACCGATGCGCTGCCGATGAACTTCGGCTTCCTCGGCAAGGGCAACACGTCTCGCACCGAGGGGCTCGCCGAGCAGATCGCAGCCGGCGCCGATCGGTCTCAAGCTGCACGAGGACTGGGGCACGACGCCGGCGACGATCGACGCCTGCCTCGGCGCTCGCCGACGCCTTATGACGTGCAGGTCGCGATCCACACCGACACGCTGAACGAGTCGGGCTACGTGGACGACTCCATCGCCGCGTTCAAGGGCCGGACCATCCACACCTACCACACGGAGGGGGCCGGGGGCGGTCATGCGCCGGACATCATCCGCGTGTGCGGCGAGCCGAACGTGCTCCCCAGCTCGACCAACCCGACGCGGCCGTTACACGGCCAACACGCTCGACGAGCATCTCGACATGCTGATGGTCTGCCATCACCTCGACCGCAACATCCCGGAGGACGTCGCGTTCGCGGAGAGCCGGATCCGCGGCGAGACGATCGCGGCCGAGGACGTGCTGCACGACCTCGGGGCGATCAGCATGATGTCCAGCGACAGCCAGGCGATGGGGCGGGTCGGCGAGGTGATCTGCCGCACCTGGCAGACCGCGCACAAGATGAAGCGCGGAGCGCGGGCCGGCTGCGGGGGAGCAGGGCGAGCAACGACAACCTGCGCATCCGCCGCTACATCGCGAAGTACACCATCAACCCGGCGATCGCCCACGGCGTGGCCCACGAGGTCGGCTCGGTCGAGGCCGGCAAGCTGGCCGACCTGGTGCTCTGGAGGCCGGCATTCTTCGGCGTGAAGCCGGAGCTGGTGATCAAGGGCGGGTTCATCGCCTGGGCGCAGATGGGGGATGCCAACGCGTCGATCCCGACGCCGCAGCCGTTGATGATGCGGCCGATGTTCGGGGCGTACGGACGGGCAACCGGGGCAACCTCCCTGGCGTTCGTGTCGCAGGCCTCGATCGATGCGTCCGTGCCGCGGCGCTATGGGCTGGGCAAGCGGCTGGCGGCCGTGCGCGGCTGCCGCGGCATCGGCAAGCGCGACATGAAGCTGAACGACGCGCTGCCCCGCATCACGGTGGATCCGGAGACCTACACGGTGACGGCGGACGGCGAGGTGCTCACGGCCGCCCCCGCCCGCGTCCTGCCGCTCGCCCAGCGCTACTGGCTCTTCTGAACCCCATGCACCTCATGAACCCCGTGAACCCCATGAACCATGAACGTCATGAACCATGAAACTGTGGCAGCTTGCCGACTCGTCTTTCCCGGCCGGCGGGTTTGCGCACTCCGGCGGGCTCGAAGCGGCCTGGCAAGGCGGGGAGGTCGCTTCGCCCGGTGAGCTCCGGTGGTTCGTGCGCGACGCGCTGTCGCAGGCCGGGCGCGCCGTGCTGCCGCTTGCCTCGGCGGCTCATGAGGATCCGGCGCGCCTCTCCGAGCTCGACGCGCGCTGCCACGCGTTCCTGACGAACGTCGTGGCGAACCGCGCCAGCGCCGTGCAGGGGCGGGCGTTCGCGGCCAGCTGCGCGCGGGTCTGGCCGGAAGAGCCTGTGCGTGGCGTCCACGCCCGCGCCCGGGAACTCCACGGTCACTACGCGCCGGTTGCCGGCGCCATGCTCGCGAGCCTCGAGGTGCCGCTCGTGGACGCTCAGCGGCTGCTGCTCTACGTCTGCGCCAGGGGCATCCTGTCGGCCGCCGTCAGGCTCGGCATCGTCGGGACGTACGTCGCGCAGCGGATGCAGGTCGGCTGCGCGGAGGACATCGACGCCGTCCTCGTGCGCTGCGCCGCGCTGCGGGATCCGGATCTCGCGCAGACCGCACCAATCCTCGACCTGCTGCAGGCCGGCCACGATCGCCTGTACTCGCGCCTGTTCCAGTCGTGACCTGAACCCATGCACCTCATGAACCCATGAAACCCCGCTTCCACCACGACCCGAACCACCCGCACGCACACGGTCCCGGCGTGTTTCGTGACCGCGCGGCGGCTGCCGATCGCGACTTCACCAGCCGTGCGTTCACGATCGGCATCGGCGGGCCGGTCGGCAGCGGCAAGACCGCGCTGCTGCTGGCGCTTTGCCGCCTGCTGCGCGACGACCATCAGCTTGCGGTCGTGACCAACGACATCTTCACGAGGGAGGATGCCGAGTTCCTGACGCGGCACCAGGCGCTGCCCGGCCGAGCGGATAGCGGCCGTGGAGACCGGCGGTTGTCCGCACACCGCGGTGCGCGACGACATCAGCCAGAACCTCGAGGCGCTCGACCGCCTGATGGTGAAGTTCCGGCCGGAGCTGCTGTTCGTCGAGAGTGGCGGCGACAACCTCGCGGCGCAGTTCAGCCGCGAGCTGGCCGACTACACGATTTACGTGATCGACGTGTCAGGAGGAGACAAGATCCCGAGGAAGGGAGGCCCGGGCATCACCCAGTCCGATCTGCTGGTGATCAACAAGACCGACCTCGCCCCGCTCGTCGGCGCCGACCTGGCGGTCATGGACCGTGATGCGAGACGGATGCGCGGCGACGGCCCGCTGGTGTTCGCGCAGGTGACGAACGGGATCGGGACGAGGGAGGTCGCCGAGGCGGTGCTGACCGCCCAGAGCAGAATGGTAAATGGTAAAGGGTAAATGGCAAATGTGTGCTTCACGTCTACCATCTGCCATTCACGCAGTGCCGCCCGGCCGCACGGTGACCGGGTCCAGAAAGGGCATCATCGACCGGAGTTTGGCGCCGACCTGCTCGAGCGGCTGATCCTGCTCTTTGATCCGCGTCGCATTGAAGTTGGGCCGCCCCGCTTCGTGCTCGGCGATCCAGGCTTTCGCAAAGGTCCCGTCCTGGATCTCGGCGAGGATGCGCTTCATCTCGCTCCGTGTGTCGTCGGTGATGATCCTCGGCCCCGCGGTGTAGTCGCCGCGCTCGGCGGTGTCGCTGACGGAGTAGCGCATGTAGTTCAAACCGCCGCGGTACATCAGGTCGACGATCAGCTTCAGCTCGTGCAGGCACTCGAAATACGCGACCTCCGGCTGGTAGCCGGCCTGGGTCAGCGTCTCGAAGGCCGCCTTGACGAGGGCGCTCACGCCCCCGCACAGCACGACCTGTTCGCCGAACAGGTCGGTTTCCGTCTCCTCGGCAAAGGTGGTCTCGATCACGCCCGCGCGGGTCACGCCGATGCCCTTGCCGTACCAGAGGGCCAGCGAACGGGCATTCCCGGTCGCGTCCTGGTGAATCGCGAGCAGCGCCGGCGTGCCGCCTCCCTCGACGTAGAGCTCCCGCACCCGGTGCCCCGGCGCCTTCGGCGCGATCATCGTCACGTCCACGTCGGCCGGCGGCGCGATCCAGCCGAAGCGGATGTTGAACCCGTGGGCGAACATCAGCGTCTTGCCGGCGGTCAGACCTGGAGCAATCTCCGCCTGATAGAGCGCCGCCTGCGTGGTGTCGGGCACCAGCATCATCATCACGTCGGCCCAGCGCGCCGCCTCGGCCACCGAGTTGACGGCCAGCCCCGCCGCCCTCGCCTTCTCGACCGACCGGCTCGTGGACGGCAGGCCGACCCGGACGTCCACCCCGCTGTCCTTGAGGTTGAGGGCATGCGCATGCCCCTGCGATCCGTATCCGAGAACGGCGACCTTCTTCGACTGGATCAGTGCGAGGTCCGCGTCCTTGTCGTAAAACATCTGGGTCATGGGTTCTCCCGCCGGTCGGCGATCAGACTGAATAGGAAACGCTGGAATCCGGCGCATCCGGCAGCGGGGCGCCGAGTCCCGGCCCGGCCGCCTTGACGCCGCGGGCCATCGCGACGCGCCCGGTTCGTGCCATTTCGAGCACCCCGTAGGGCTTCAACACCTCGAGCAAGCCGTCGATCTTGTCCTCGGTGCCGGTGATTTCGATTGTCAGCGAGTCGGGCGCCAGGTCGATGATCCGCGCACGGAAGACGTCCACGAGGTGGACGAGTCCCGGGCGTTCGGCGGGTGTCGCGGCCACCTTGATCATCGCCAGGTCGCGGAACACCGCGGGCGCGTCGGTGATGTCCCTCACGGAGATCACGTTCACCAGCTTGTAGAGGTTCGCTGCGACGCGCTGCGCGCCCGCTTCGTCGGTCGGCACCACGATCGTCATCCGGGAGACACCGGCCTGCTCCGTGCGTCCCACGGTCAGCGAGTCGATGTTGTAGTTGCGCCGCCGGAAGAGCGACGCGACACGATTGAGCACGCCGGGCTCGTCCTCGACGGTCACCACGAACGTATGCGGCGTCATCACGCGTCCTCCGCTGTCTCGACGAGCGGGCTGGGCCGGCGGATCATCGCGTGCAGGTCGGCGCCGGCAGGCACCATCGGATACACGGTGTCCTCCTGTTCGACCCGGAACTCCAGGATGGACGTGCCGTCGTGCGCGCGAGCCGCCTCCACGGCCGGCACGACCTCGGGACGGGTCGTCACCGCCCGCGCGTCAAGGCCGTAGGCCTCCGCAATCTTCACGAAGTCCGGGCTGTACAGCGGCGTCGCGGCATACCGCCGCTCGTAGAAGAACTCCTGCCACTGGCGCACCATGCCGAGGTAGCCGTTGTTGATGATCGCGACCTTCACGTTCAGCCGTTCCTGCGCGATGGTCGCCAGTTCCGGCATCGTCATCTGGAAGCCGCCGTCGCCGGCCACCACCCACACCTCCTTGTCGGGGCAGGCCATCTTGGCGCCGATCGCCGCCGGCAGCGCGAAGCCCATCGTGCCGAGGCCGCCCGACGTGATCAGCGAGCGCGGCTCGTCGTGATGGTAGTACTGCGCTTCCCACATCTGGTGCTGGCCGACGTCGGTGACGACGATGGCGCGCCCCTCGGTGATGCGCCAGATGTCGTTGATCACGTGCGCCGCATAGAGGTGCCCGTCGTCCGGCAGGTTCTGGATGTCGCGCACCGCGGAATCTCCCTTGAGCTCCGTGATGTGCTCCAGCCACTCGCGCCGGCGGCCCGCCACGACTCCCGGCAGCAGCGCTTCGAGCATCGTCCGCAGATCGCCGACCAGTCCGACCTCCACCTTCACGTTCTTGCCAATCTCCGCCGGGTCGATGTCGATGTGGACCTTCTTCGCGTTCGGCGCGTAGGTCTTCAGGTTGCCCGTGACGCGGTCATCGAACCGCATGCCGAAGGCCAGGAGCAGGTCGGCCTCCTGGATGGCGGTGTTGACCCAGGACTCGCCGTGCATGCCCATCATCCCGAGGTTCAGCGGGTGGGAAGCCGGGATGCCCCCGATGCCCAGCAGCGTCATCGAGATGGGAATCTGCGCGCGCTCGGCGAAGTGCCGGACGATGTCCGTCGCACCCGACAGGATGATGCCGTGCCCGGCCAGGATGATGGGCCGTTTGGCGCTGTTGATCATCTCGAGCGCTGCCGAGAGCCCCGCCTGATCCAGCACGCGCTCCGGCCGGGCGTGCGGCCGTGGCGCCGCGGCGTCCCAGTCGAACTCGCACGAGCCCTGCTGCGCGTCCTTGGTGATGTCGATCAGCACGGGACCCGGCCGTCCGCTCGCGGCGATGTGGAAGGCTTCCCGGATCGCGCGCGCCAGATCCTGCGCGCGCGTCACGAGGTAGTTGTGCTTCGTCACCGGCAGCGTGACGCCGGTGATGTCCGTCTCCTGGAACCCGTCGCTGCCAATCAGCTTGCTCCCGACCTGCCCGGTGATGCAGACGATGGGAGAGGAATCCATCATGGCGGTGGCGAGGCCGGTGACCATGTTGGTCGCGCCGGGGCCGGAGGTCGCAATGGCGACCCCCACCTTGCCGCTCGCCCGGGCGTAGCCGTCCGCCATGTGGGTCGCGCCCTGTTCGTGGCGCACCAGCACGTGCCGGATCGGGTAGTCGAGCATCGCGTCGTAGGCGGGAAGAATGGCCCCGCCAGGGTAGCCGAACACCGTCGACACGCCCTCGCGCACCAGGCATTCCCACAGAACTTGCGCTCCGGTTCGTTTCATAGGGTCCTCACTCGGTAATCGCCCCTCGAGACGCGGACGAGACGAGCCGCGCGTACTTGCCCATCACCCCGCTCGCGACGCGCAGCGGCACGGGCGTCAGGGCACTCATCCGTGACGCAAGCTCCTCGTCGCTCAACTCCACGCTGAGCTTCCGCCGGGGGATGTCGAACCGGACGATGTCCCCCTCGCGGAGGGCGGCGATCGGCCCGCCGTGCGCCGCCTCCGGTGCGACGTGCCCGGCCATCAGGCCGCGGGTCGCGCCGGAGAAGCGGCCGTCCGTGATGAGCGCGACCGAGTCGCCGAGCCCGGCGCCCATCAGCGCCGCCGTGACGCCCAGCATCTCCCGCATGCCCGGTCCGCCGCGCGGACCCTCGTAGCGGATCGCCACCACGTCGCCCGGCCGGATTCCGCCCGAGCGGACGGCCGCGAACGCCTCCTCTTCGCTGTCGAAGACCCGCGCGGGGCCCGCGAACTCGGTGACGTCGTACCCGGCGACCTTCACGACGGCCCCCTCGGGAGCGAGGTTGCCCTTGAGGATGACCAGGCCGCCTGTCGGCTTGATCGGGTTCGACACCGGCCGGACCACCTGCTGGCCGGCGGTTTCCACTGCGTCGCGGGCGTGCTCGCCGATCGTTCGGCCGGTGACGGTGATGGCGTCCTCGTGCAGCATCCCCGCAGCGGCCAGCCGCTGGATCACCAGCGGAATGCCCCCGGCCTGGTGCAGGTCCGTGGCCACGAACCGTCCGCCGGGCTTCAGGTCGGCCAGCAGCGGCACCTTCGCTGCTGATCCGGTCGAAGTCCTCGATCTCGAGCGGCACACCCGCCTCGTGCGCAATCGCGAGCAGGTGCAGCACCGCGTTGGTGGATCCGCCCGTTGCGGCAACCGCGGCGATGGCGTTCTCGAGGGCATCGCGGGTCAGGATCTGCCGCGGCCGCAGCCCGCGCCGGAGCAGGTCGATCACCAGCGCGCCCGCCTGCCGCGCCACCTCCGCCTTGGCGCCGTCTTCCGCCGGCACGCTCGCGCTGCCGAACGGCGCGATGCCGAGCGTCTCGCAGACGGTGGCCATCGTGTTGGCCGTGAACTGGCCGCCGCAGGCCCCGGCCCCGGGGCACGCGTGACGCTCCAGCTCGTCGAAGTCCGCGTCCGACATGGTCCCGGCGTCGTGCGCGCCCACCGCCTCGAACACGTCCTGGATGGTGACGTCGCGGCCCTTGAAGCGCCCCGGGGCGATCGATCCACCGTAGAGCACCAGGCCGGGAATGTCGAGCCGCGCGAGCGCCATGACGGCCGCGGGGATCGTCTTGTCGCAGCCGACCAGCACCACGAGCGCATCGAACAGGTTGCCCCGCGCCACGAGCTCGAT
The DNA here is from genome assembly GCA_963787175.1 of uncultured Acidobacteriota bacterium. Lineage (GTDB taxonomy): Bacteria > Acidobacteriota > Vicinamibacteria > Vicinamibacterales > 2-12-FULL-66-21 > CAVSUB01. Next base: position 729,290 of record CAWBCA010000017.1, on the reverse strand, counting down.
CGAGTCGGTCATGACCTCGCGGCTCACGAGCGACGCCCGCATGCCCTCGGAGCCCATGGTGATGCCGTCGGAGATCGAGACGGTGTTGAACTCGAGCGGCGTGCCCCCGGCCTCGCGCACGCCCTGCTTCACGTGGACGGCCAGCTCGCGCAGGTGATAGTTGCAGGGGCCGATCTCGATCCAGGTGTTCGCGATTCCCACGAGCGGCCGCGTGAAGTCGTCGTCTGTCAGGCCGACTGCGCGCAGCATCGCGCGCGCCGGCGCCCGGCTGGCGCCGTCGGTGAGGGCGCCGCTGCGCCACTTCAGCGGATGGGTGGACATCGGTCTGGGGTTCTCCGCGCCCGCGCCGCACGTCAGGGTGCGGGTGGACGAGCGGTTATTGTCCTGCACCCTGTTGGATAAGTGAAATCAATTATTTATCGAATACAATAAGTACAATTTATCGAAAGTGACCGCCGCCCACGCGCTGCCGCTATAATCCCGGGAGCCCGGACATCACGCGCCGCCGTCGAGCGGTACCAACTGGCAGCCAGGCCGCTCATCATGACCGACCCATCGTCCCATTCCGCCGTCGTCGCCGCCGAGGGGCACCTCGTCGACTCCCAGCAGCTCAAGGCGATTTTCGACAAGGTGATCGAGCGCGGGGGGGCATTCGAGGTCCTGCACTTCCAGCTGGGCCGCACCAACGACGAGTTCTCGCGGCTGGCGCTCAAGGTGGAGGCCCCGAGTGCGCCCGCGCTCGACGACCTGCTCGAGGAGCTGCTTCCGTTCGGCTGTCACGTGGCGGACGTGCAGGACGCGACGGTGCGGGTGGCCGACAAGGACGGCTGCGTGGCGGACGACTTCTATTCCACCACGAACCAGCGGACGCAGGTGCGGGTCGAGGGGCAGTGGGTGGTCGTCGAGGGCCAGCGCATGGACGCTGTCGTGATCCTGGCCGACGGGCGCGCGGTCTGCCGCAAGCTGCGCGAGGTCCGGGCCGGCGACCGGGTCGTGTGCGGGCTCGAGGGCATCCGCGTGACGCCGGAGTTCCGCGATCGCACCCGCGCCGACTTCGGGTTCATGACCAACGAAATCTCGTCCGAACGGCGCGTGGAGGCCGAGAGTAAGGCGCATCGCTGCCATGATGCAGCGCACCCGGCGGGAAGGACTGAAGATTGCGTTCGTCGCGGGCCCGGTGGTCGTCCACACGGGCGGCGGGGCCTACTTCATCGAGCTCATACGCCGTGGCTACGTCGACGTGCTCCTGTCCGGGAACGCCCTCGCCGTTCACGACGCCGAACAGGCGCTGTTCGGTACCTCGCTCGGGGTCGATCTCGAAGCCGGCACGCCGGTGCGCGGGGGACACCGGCACCACATGCGGGCGATCAATGCCATCAACGGCGCGGGCGGGATCCGGGGGGCGGTGGAATCGGGCGTGCTCCAGAGCGGCGTGATGGTCGAGTGCGTCCGGGCCGGCGTCCACTACGTCCTCGCCGGCAGCATTCGAGACGATGGGCCGATCCTGGACACCGTAACGGACATCGTCGATGCACAGGACCAGTACGGGGAGGCCCTTGCGGGGGTGGGCCTCGTCGTCGTGCTCTCGACGATGCTGCACGGAATCGGCGTGGGGAACATGCTGCCCGCCTGGGTTCCGGTGGTGTGCGTGGACATCAACCCCGCTGTGGTCACCAAGCTCGCGGACCGCGGATCCTCTCAGACGATTGGCCTCGTCACGGATGTCGGCCTGTTCCTTCACCAGCTGGCGATCAGCGTGGGGGAGCCGGCGCGGCGAGGGCAACACGGAGGGGCGGAGTAGCGGAGGATCCGGGTTATCCGCAGCGCCGTCGAAGGCTGTTTACAGGGAGGAGGGGAGGAGGGGAGGAGAACTGTCACGCCAGCGCCGGCCGCCGGCCGGCGCGCGAGCAGTGTCGGCTGACCGCTGGCAGCCAGCCGCAAGCCGTCACGATGCCTCCGAGCCTCAAATGCTCCGTGTGAATGACAAGGCTGACGGCCAAGCGCCTGGCGGCTGCAGTGCGGCAGCGATTCAGGCCGGAGGCTGTAACGCCCTCCTCTTGAAATCTCCGCTTCCCGCGGATCAGTGTTTCTCCTGCAGGTGGATCCCGCATTCCAGCTTCTGTCCCTGCCATCGTCCCGAGCGCTCGTTGGATGGATCGGCCGGAAGCGTCGTGCAGGGCTCGCAGCCGATGCTCGTGTAGCCCAGGTCGTACAGCGGGAGGAGCGGGATCTCGTGCTGCTTGGCGTAGGCCCAGACCTCTTTCGTGGACCAGAACGCGAGCGGACTGACCTTCCTCAGGACCGTTCCCGTCGGCAGCGTGAAGGGCTCGACCGGCTCGAGCGCCGCGCGCGTGGGCGACTGGTCGCGACGAAGGCCCGTGAACCACGTGTCGTGGTGCTCGAGCGCCCCGAACAGGGGCTCCACCTTGTGTACGCCACAGCAGGCCTTCGAGATCCTGCTTCCAGAGACCGGGTCGGGGTGCCGCTGCCCGGAGCGTGACCAGGTTCAGCCCCCACCGGGCCGTCAGCTCGTCCCGGTAGGTGAGCGTGAGCGGGAAGTGATGCACCGTGTCCAGGAACAGCACGGGGATGTCGGGGCGGACCTGGATCAGCATGTGCACGAGCACGACGCACTCAGCCTGGAAACTGGCGGTCACGCAGGGCTTCGCCGCCCGCGCCGCCTCGGCTGCGACAAGGTCGAGGGCATCGACGGGAGAGATCTTGACGGCCTGGCTCATACGAGGACCTCTTCGAGCAGCCGGCGGACCGCTTCGACGGCGTCGGCCTCGCTCGCAGCCGTCCGGGCGGCGACCGCGAGGCGTTCGGCGGCGGCTGGCCGCGGACCGCGGGCAGCCGCCTCGTGCACCGCGCGCACGATCATGCCGGCGCCGGCAGTGAAGTTCGTCGCGGGATCGATGAGGATGAAGCTGCCCGTCTCGCGGTTGTGCGAGTAGGGGTCGAAGAGCAGCGGCCGCGCCGTCGTGAGGATCAGCCGTCCGATTTCATTCAAGGCGAGGCCGCGGCTGACTTCGGCCGCGGTCGTTCGCCCGTTGTGCTTGAGCAGATACATGCGGGCCGGGTCGAGCGCCCGCTCGTCCATCCACACGACGTCCGCTTCGAGCCGGCCGGCCATCTGCACGGGCCCATGCGCCAGAACGTCTCCCCGGCTCACGTCGACCTCGTCTTCGAGCACGATCGTCACCGACATCGGCGCATAGGCTTCCTCGATGTCGCCGTCGAAGGTGACGATTCGCCTGACACGGCTCTGGACGCCGGACGGCCAGACGGTCAGCTGGTCCCCGACGCGGACATATCCGGAAACCGCCTGGCCGGCGTATCCGCGGAACGTCTGGTCGGGCCGGACCACGAGCTGCACCGGCAGGCGGAACGCGCCCGTGGTGCGTTCACCGCTCGACCTCGACGCACTCGAGGTACGGAAGCAGCGCCAGACCGTCGAACCAGGGCGTGCGCTCGCTGGCGGCGATCACGTTGTCCCCCTCGAGCGCGCTGATCGGGATGGCGTGGGTCACCGCGTCGGGCAGCAGCTTCGTGAAGTCCTCGCAGATCGCTTCGAAAACCTGCCGATCGAAGCCGACCAGGTCCATCTTGTTGACCGCGAGCACGAAGTGCGTGATGCCGAGCAGCCGCGCGATGCGCGCATGCCGCTCGGTCTGCTCGCGCACACCGTGGCGCGCGTCGACGAGCAGGATCGCCACATCGGCGGTTGATGCGCCCGTCGCCATGTTGCGGGTGTACTGTTCGTGGCCCGGGGTGTCCGCCAGGATGAACTTGCGGCGCGCGGTCGCGAAGTAGCGATACGCGACGTCGATGGTGATCCCCTGCTCCCGCTCGGCTCTCAACCCGTCCGTGAACAGCGAGAAATCGATCGGCCCGGCCGAGCGGTTCCGTGACGCCTTCTCCACCGAGCTGATCTGATCCTCGTAGACGCCTCGCGAGTCGTACAGGAGCCGTCCGATGAGCGTGCTCTTTCCATCGTCCACGCTCCCGGCCGTGCAGATCCGCAGCAGTCCTGACCTCAAAAGTAGCCCTCGCGCTTTTTCACTTCCATCGAGCCGTCCTGGTCGTGGTCGATGACGCGCAGCTGCCGCTCCGACTGCCGCACCGTGACGAGCTCGGCGATGATCTTCTCGACCGTGTCCGCCTCGGATCGCACCGCGCCCGTGCACGGCGAGCAGCCGAGCGACCGCATGCGGCACATCACGCGCTGGGGCCGCTCCCCCGCGTGCAGCGGGACGAACGGCTGCTCGAGCAGCAGGAGCGAGTGCCCCCGCACGATCACCTCGCGCTCGCGGGCGAAGTAGAGCGGGACGATCGGGATGTCCTCTTCCTGGATGTACTGCCAGACGTCGAGCTCGGTCCAGTTCGACAGCGGGAAGACCCGGATGCTCTCTCCCGGGCCGAGCCGGCTGTTGAGGTGGTGCCACAGCTCCGGGCGCTGCCGCTTGGGATCCCACTGCCCCTGCGGGTCGCGCAGCGAGAAGATCCGCTCCTTGGCGCGGGATCGTTCCTCGTCGCGTCGCGCCCCGCCGAATGCGGCGTCGAAGCCGCCGGCCTACAGCGCGTCGAGCAGCGAGCGGGTCTTGAGCAGCCCGCAGCAGCGCTGGGTGCCGACCGCGAACGGCTGGGTTCCGTCGGCGATCGCCGCCTCGTTCGTGTGGACGATCAGGCGCGCGCCGACGTGGTCGGCGTACCAGTCGCGAAACTCGATCATCTCCCGGAACTTGTAGGTCGTGTCGATGTGCAGCAGCGGAAAGGGAATCGGCCCCGGATGGAACGCCTTCTGGGCCAGCCGGAGCAGCACCGATGAGTCCTTGCCGATCGAGTAGAGCATCACCGGTCGTTCGAACTCGGCCGCCACCTCCCGGATGATGTGGATGCTCTCGGCCTCGAGCGCGCGGAGGTGGTCGAGGCGCCTTGCCGGTATGGCCGGTATGGTCGTGGTCGGAGGTTCCGCGATGGTCGAGGTCAGCATACGGGTCCCTTGCGCGTCGAACAGTTTCCGCGGAGCGCCGCGACGGTGCAGCGCTCCAATCCCGCCGCGCCGCACAGCGGTGCACGCGACAGGAGCAGGATGTCTGTAGGAAGGGCCGGGCTCAGCGGGGGGAGAAGCAGGAGCCGGAACGAACCGGAAAACCCGAGGTCAACGGGGTGGCAGTTCGAGGCTTCTCACCGGCCGGGCGCCGGCACCGTACACGAGCAACAACACGCGCTCGAAGCGGCGGACCGGAGGCCGAGGGTGACAAACGCCATGAACTTCTGCACCGTAGCACGGAGACCCCATCCAGTTCAAGGCCCCGGGCCAGAGGTGCTCGCGGTCGGGATGGCCGCCATCAGCCGTACGCATATCGGCACCACAAGCAGAACGCATGGATCCGATGCGTAGAATCCGTTTTCCTTCTGGCGCAACATGCCTCATAACAGGCTGTGGCTCACTCCCTGACACCCTCCGCCCGCGGCCTCTACGACCCCCGGCACGAGCATGACGCCTGCGGCGTCGGCTTCGTCGTGCACGTGAAGGGCCATCGCTCGCACGCGATTGTCCGGCACGCGCTCCAGGTGCTCATCAACCTCGAGCACCGCGGCGCCTGCGGCTGCGAAGCCAACACGGGAGACGGCGCCGGCATCCTGATTCAGATCCCGGACCGGTTCTTCCGCCGGGAGGCAGCCCGCCTCGACATCGACCTGCCTCCCGAGCGCTCCTATGGCGCCGGGCTGGTGTTCCTCCCGCGCGACGATGAGGCGCGGCGGCTGGTGGAAGCCACCATTGCGCACATTGTCTCCGAAGAGGGACAGCGGTTGCTCGGCTGGCGCGACGTGCCGACCGACGACAGCCGCCTGGGTGCCCGCGCGGTCGCCGCGGAGCCCGTCTTCCGGCAGCTCTTCGTCGGCCGGGCGCCGTCGGTCGAGACCGACGATGGCTTCGAGCGGAAGCTCTACGTGATTCGGAAGCGCATCGAGCACGCCGTGGACGCGCTGGAGTTGTCGCCCGATGCCCGGCAGTCGGCCTACGTGGTCAGCCTGTCGTCGCGCACGCTGATCTACAAGGGCATGTTGACGGCGGCGCAGATTGCGCCGCTGTTCCTGGACCTTGCCGACCCGGCGGTCGAGTCGGCGCTGGCCCTCGTGCACCAGCGGTTCAGCACCAACACCTTCCCGTCCTGGCCGCTGGCGCACCCCTACCGCTACGTCGCCCACAACGGCGAGATCAACACCCTGCGCGGCAACATCAACTGGATGAAGGCGCGGGAGGCGCTGCTGCGCTCGGACGTGCTCGGCGAGGACCTGCAGAAAGTCCTGCCGATCATCCGCGAAGGGGGCAGCGATACCGCGACGTTCGACAACGTGCTCGAGTTCCTGGTGATGGCGGGCCGCACGCTTCCGCACGCCCTGCTCATGATGATCCCGGAACCGTGGCAGAACCACGAGAGCATCAGCCCGGAGCGCCGTGCGTTCTACGAGTATCACTCCTCGCTGATGGAGCCGTGGGACGGCCCCGCGTCGATCGCGTTCACCGACGGCCGCCTGATCGGCGCCGTGCTGGACCGCAACGGCCTGCGTCCCTCGCGCTACTACGTGACGAAGGACGACCTGGTCATCCTCGCGTCGGAGGTCGGCGTGCTCGACATTCCGCCCGGGGACGTGATCGTCAAGGAGCGGCTCCACCCCGGACGGATGTTCCTCGTGGACACGGAACAGGGGCGCATCATCTCGGACGACGAGATCAAGGATCAGCTCGCGCGCGAGCACCCGTACGCGGACTGGCTGAAGAAGCACCTGATACCGATCGAGGCGGTCCCGGCGGCGCCCTACCTGCCCGAGCCGGATCACGAGACCGTGCTGCGCCGGCAGCAGGCGTTCGGTTACACGCGCGAGGACGTCAGGCAGCTGCTCGAGCCGATGGCCCGCACCGGTGAGGAGGCCGACCGGCTCGATGGGCACCGACACCCCGCTCGCGGTGCTGTCCGACCGGCCGCGGCTGCTCTACGACTACTTCAAGCAGCTGTTCGCGCAGGTCACCAACCCCCCGCTCGACGCCATCCGGGAAGAGCTGATCACTTCGATGGAATCGACGATCGGTCCCGAGCGCAACCTGCTGAAGCCCGAGCCGGAAAGCTGCCGTCAGATCAGCGTCCGCTACCCGATCATCGACAACAGCCAGCTCGCCAAGCTGCGCCACATCCGGCTGCAGGGTTTCAGCGCGATGACGCTGCCGATGCTGTTCCGCGCGGCGGACGGCGCGGCCGGCCTCGCCCACGCGCTCGAGGAGCTCAACACCCAGGCCACCGAGGCGGTCAAGGCCGGCTACACCATCCTGATCCTGTCGGACCGCGGCGTCGGCCAGGAGCTGGCCCCGATCCCGAGCCTGCTCGCGACCGCCGGCGTCCACCACCACCTGGTGCGGCAGGGGGCGCGCACGCGTTGCGCGCTGGTCGTCGAGTCGGGGGACGCGCGCGAGGTCCACCACGTCGCGCTGCTGATCGGCTACGGGGCGGGCGCCGTGAATCCGTATCTGGCGTTCGAGAGCCTCGACGACATGATCCGGCATCGCCTGCTCGAGGGTATCTCGCACGACGCGGCGGTGATCAACTACATCCGCGCGCTCAACAAGGGCGTGCTCAAGGTGATGTCCAAGATGGGGATCTCGACGCTGCAGAGCTACTGCGGCGCGCAGATCTTCGAGGCGATCGGCCTCGAGTCCCGGTTCGTGGATCGGTATTTCACGCATCACGGCGTCGCGCATCAGCGGCGTCGGCCTCGACGTCGTGGCGCGGGAGGTGCTGCGAGCGGCACGCACACGCGTTCCCGATGCCGCGACCCCGGCGCCGGCGGAGCTCCTGACCGGGCGGCGAGTATCAGTGGCGGCGGGACGGCGAGTTCCACCTCTTCAACCCGGACACCGTTTTCAAGCTGCAGCACGCGACGCGCAGCGGCCAGTACCGCATCTTCAAGGAGTACACGACGCTCGTCAACGACCAGAGCCGCAAGCTCGGGACGCTGCGCGGGCTGCTCGAGTTCACCCGGCACGCAGCCCCCGGTGCCGATCGACGAGGTCGAGAGCGTGGAGACGATCGTCAGGCGCTTCGCCACGGGGGCGATGTCCTACGGTTCGATCAGCCTGGAAGCGCACGAGACGCTGGCGATTGCGATGAACCGGATGGGCGGCAAGTCCAACTCCGGTGAGGGAGGCGAGGACTCCGCCCGCTACCCTCGCGACCCGAACGGCGACTGGCGGCGCAGCGCCGTGAAGCAGGTCGCGTCGGCCCGGTTCGGCGTCACGAGCGAGTATCTGGTGAACGCCGACGACCTCCAGATCAAGATGGCGCAGGGCGCCAAGCCAGGCGAGGGAGGGCAGTTGCCTGGCCCGAAGGTCTACCCGTGGATCGCGAAAGTCCGGAATTCGACGCCCGGCGTGACCCTGATCTCGCCGCCGCCGCACCACGACATCTACTCGATCGAGGATCTCGCCCAGCTGATTCACGACCTCAAGAACGCGAACCCGCTGGCGCGCATCCACGTGAAGCTCGTGGCCGAGGTCGGGGTCGGCACGATCTCGGCAGGCGTCGCGAAGGCGCATGCCGACGTGGTCCTGATATCGGGGCACGATGGCGGCACGGGTGCGTCGCCCCTCACCTCGATCAAGCACAGCGGCATCCCATGGGAGCTCGGGCTGGCCGAGACCCAGCAGGTCCTGATGCTGAACAGCCTCCGCGACCGGATCACGGTGCAGGTGGACGGACAGCTCAAGACCGGACGCGACGTGGTGGTTGCGGCGCTCCTCGGCGCCGAGGAGTTCGGCTTCGCGACGGCCGCGCTCGTCGTGTCCGGCTGCGTGATGATGCGCGTCTGCCACCTCAACACCTGCCCGGTGGGCATCGCGACGCAGGACCCGGAGCTGCGGAAGCTGTTCACCGGCAAGCCCGAGTTCGTGGAGAACTTCTTCCGGTTCGTGGCGGAGGAGGTGCGGGAGCTGATGGCCGATCTCGGCTTCCGGACCATCGACGAGATGGTCGGCCGCGTCGATCGCCTCGAGATGCGAAGCGCCCTGGCCCACTGGAAGGCGGCAGGGGTCGACCTGTCCCAGGTGCTCCACGTGCCCGACGTCGACGAGTCCGCCGTGCGGCGGCGGATCCGGGCGCAGGATCACGGTCTGGAGCAGTCGCTCGACAACGAGATCATCGCGCGCGCAGCCGACGCGCTCGAGCGGAAGGCGCGCGTGGAGCTCCGGTTTCCCATCCGGAACGTCAATCGCACCGTCGGCACGCGGCTCGGCTTCGAGGTCACGCGCAGGCACGGCGCAGACGGCCTGCCCGACGACACGCTGCGCCTGCAGTTCACCGGGTCGGCCGGCCAGAGCTTCGGCGCGTTCGTGCCCGCCGGGGTGACGATGACGCTCGAAGGGGACGCGAACGACTTCGTCGGGAAGGGCCTCTCCGGCGCGCGCCTGGTCGTGTATCCGCCGCGCGCGGCCAGCTTCGCGGCCGAGGACAACATCATCATCGGCAACGTCGCGCTGTATGGCGCCACCAGCGGCGAGGCCTACATCCGCGGGATTGCGGGTGAGCGGTTCGCCGTCCGCAACAGCGGCGCCCGCGCGGTGGTCGAGGGCGTCGGCGACCACGGATGCGAGTACATGACCGCCGGCCGCGTGCTCGTCCTGGGACGCACCGGCCGCAACTTCGCGGCGGGCATGAGCGGGGGAGTGGCGTACGTGATGAACGGCGACGGCACGTTCGAACGGCGCTGCAATCCCGGGCTGGTCGACGTCGAGCCGCTCGAGGAGGCGGAGGACGTGGCGCTCGTGCTGCAGATGCTCGGCGATCACCTCCGCTACACGAAGAGCACGCTCGCGGCCGACCTGCTCGCCGAGTGGACGCCCTCGCGCTTCGTCAAGGTCATTCCGCGCGACTACAAGCGGGTGATGCTCGCGCAGGCGCGCGCGCTGGCCGAGAGCCGCGCGGCGGACGTCGACGGCCTGCTGGCGGTGGCGAATGGGTAAGCCGACCGGGTTCCTGGAGTTCAAGCGCGTCAAGCCGCTCAGCCGTCCGATCGAGGAACGGCTGCGCGACTGGAAAGAGGTCTACCTGCTCGATCCGGTCGAGCAGATCCGCGACCAGGGCGCGCGCTGCATGGACTGCGGCATTCCCTTCTGCCACCAGGGCTGCCCGCTCGGCAACCTGATTCCGGACTGGAACGATCTCTCGTCACGGGACCAGTGGCACGCCGCGATCGACAGGCTGCACGCCACCAACAACTTTCCGGAGCTCACGGGCCGACTCTGCCCGGCGCCGTGCGAGGGGTCGTGCGTGCTCGGCATCAACGACGACCCGGTCACCATCAAGCGCATCGAGCTGTCGATCGTGGAGCGCGCCTTTCTGGAGGGATGGATTGTGGCCCGTCCGCCGGCACGGCGGACCGGCAAGGCGGTGGCCGTGGTTGGCTCCGGGCCGGCCGGGCTCGCGGCCGCCGATCAGCTCAACCGCGCCGGGCACAAGGTGACGGTGTTCGAGCGCGCCGACCGCGTCGGCGGGCTCCTCCGGTATGGCATTCCCGAGTTCAAGCTCGAGAAGCGTCATCTCGAGCGGCGGTTGACGCTGATGGAGGAGGAAGGCGTCGTTTTCCGCCCGGGCAGCCACATCGGCGTCGACGTGCCGGTCTCGGCGCTCCGGCGGGACTTCGACGCGCTCGTGTTGTGCTGCGGCGCCACGGCCCCGCGTGACCTGCCCGTCCCGGGTCGCGATCTCGCCGGCATCCACTTCGCGGTGGACTACCTGACGCAGCAGAACCGCCGCTGCGCCAAGGACGAAGTGCCCTCCGACGAGATCATCTCGGCGGAAGGCAAGCACGTCGTGATCATCGGGGGCGGTGATACGGGCGCCGACTGCCTCGGCACGGTGCATCGTCAGGGCGCCCGCTCGGTCCACCAGTTCGAGCTCCTCTCGAAGCCGCCCGACACCCGCGCGTCGGACAATCCGTGGCCACTCTGGCCCAACGTCTTCCGCACGTCAGCTGCCCACGAAGAGGGGGGCGACCGCGTGTACTCCGTTTCCACGGAGCGCTTCACCAGCGACGAGACCGGCAACGTGCGCGGTCTCGAAGCGGTCGAAGTCGAGATTGTGCGCGAGAACGGGAAGCTCCAGTTCGTGCCGCGCCCCGGCTCGCGCTTCGAGCTGCAGGCGGATCTCGTGCTGCTGGCGATGGGCTTCCTCGGCCCCGAACGGAACGGGCTGGTCGCCGAGCTCGGCGTCCAACTGACCGATCGCGGCAACGTCTGGCGGAACGACGACTGGATGACGAGTGAGAAAGGCGTGTTCGCGGCGGGGGACATGCAGCGCGGCCAGTCGCTCATCGTGTGGGCGATCGCCGACGGACGGAATGCTGCACGTGCGGTGGACACCTACCTGATGGGCCACTCGGAGCTGCCTTAGCGCTCCGCGCAGCTGACAGCTGATAGCTGACAGCTACGACCATAATCCCCCGATGCCCCACCACCCGGCCCTCGTGCTGATCGTCCTGGCCGCGGTTGCGTCTGGCCAGCCGCCCGCGCGACAGGGGCTGACGCCCGCACACCCGCGAGCGGCCGCCAGCGCGGCGCCGATGGTGAGCCACGTGAACCCGGCGCTCTTCAGGGGCGCGCAGTACCGGCTCGTCGGGCCGTCGCGTGGCGGCAGGGTCACGGCGGTGGCCGGCGTGCCTTCCCAGCCGAAGACGTTTTACATGGGCGTGGCCAGCGGCGGCCTGTTCCGCACGGTAGACGCGGGGCTGAACTGGGTGCCGATCTCCGACGGCAAGATTCCGGTCGGGTCGATGGGATCCATCGCCGTGGCTGACTCGGATCCCGAGGATCATCTTCGTCGGCACCGGCTCGGACGGCCTGCGCAGCAACGTGTCGACGGGGCGGGGCGTCTACAAGACCACCGACGCCGGGGAGACGTGGCATTTCGCAGGGCTGTACAACGCGGGGCAGATTGCCGCCGTTCGCATCCATCCCACCAACCCCGACATCGTGTGGGCCGCGGCAACCGGGGATGCCTTCAAGCGCAACGACCAGCGCGGGGTCTTCAAGACCGTGGACGGCGGGAAGACCTGGAAAAAGGCCCTGTTCGTCGACGACGGGGTCGGGGCGATGGACGTGGAGGTCCACCCGGGCAACCCGATGCTCGTGTATGCGTGGATGTCGCGGCTCGAACGCAAGCCCTGGACGATCATCAGCGGCTCGAAGGACGGAGGTTTCTACAGGAGCACGGACGGCGGGGACAGCTTCGCGAAGATCACCGCGGGCCTGCCTTCAGGCCTGATTGGGAAGGGCAACCTGGCGGTGACCGCCGCCCAGCCCGATCGCATCTATGGCCTGATCGAGGCGCTCCCGGGCGGCGGCTTGTACCGCTCGGACGACAGCGGCAGGACGTGGACCCTCGTCAACACGCAGCCCTCGTTGCTGCAGCGGCCCTTCTACTACACGACGCTCGGGGCCGACCCGACGAACGCCGACGTCGTGTACGCGGGCGCCGAAGGCTTTTTCAAGTCGGTGGACGGCGGCAAGGCGTTCGCGGCCCTGCGCACCCCGCACGCCGACAACCACGACATCTGGATCAACCCGAACGACGGCCGCACCATGATCCAGGCGAACGACGGCGGGGCGAACGTCTCGACGGACGGAGGCCGGACATGGTCGTCGCAGCTCAATCAGCCGACCGCCGAGTTCTACGGAGTGTGGGTCGACGACAGGTTTCCCTACCGTCTGTACGGCGCGCAGCAGGACAGCACGACCGTGATCATCACGAGCCAGGCCGAGCCGTACGCGCATGAGGACTGGCGAGCCGGGCCCGGCTGCGAGACCGGCCCGATCATCCCGCACCCCGCGGACCCGCGCATCGTGCTACGGGTCGTGCAAGGGTCAGTACAGCGTGATGAACCTGGATACGGGGCAGGAGAAACACTACTGGATTGGCGCGCAGTCGCTCTACGGCAATCCCGCGAGCGATCTCGTCTACCGGATGCAGCGGGTCTCGCCGATGGCGCTCTCGCCGCACGACCCGGACGTCCTGTATTACGGCTCGCAATTCGTGCACCGCACGCGCGACCGGGGAGTGACCTGGGAGACGATTTCGCCGGACCTCACCGCCAGGCCGGCGTGCTGCCAGGGCGTGAGCGGCGAACCGATCACGCGGGACGTGACGGGGGAGGAGTTCTACAGCACGCTCTACGCGCTCGCCGAGTCGCCTCTCGAGCGCGGCGTCATCTGGGCGGGGTCGAACGACGGCCCGTTCCACGTGACGCGCGACGACGGCAGAACGTGGAGCACCGTGACCCCCAACGACCTGCCGCCCGGCGGCCGTGTCCAGTGGATCGACGTGTCACCGCATCGCCGGGGATCGGCGTACTTCGCGGTCTATCGTTACCTGCTCGGCGACTACCAGCCGTATCTCTATCGCACGGAAGACTACGGCACGTCCTGGACGCGCCTGACGACGGGCAGCAACGGCATCCCCGACGACTTCCCGACGCGCGTCGTCCGGGAGGACCCGGATCGCGAGGGCCTGCTCTACGCCGGGACGGAGTTCGGGATGTTCGTCTCGTTCGACAACGGCGCACACTGGCAGTCGCTCCAGCTCAACCTGCCGGTTACCCCCATCACGGACATCAGGGTTCACCGCAAGGATCTGATCGTGGCGACACAGGGGCGGGCGTTCTGGATCCTGGACAACGTCAGCGCGCTTCACCAGATCGGCGCGCGACCGATGACCGGGGAGGAGGTCGTCCTGTACAAGCCGCGCGATGGCTACCGGACGACGGTCGGCGCGCTCGGGCCGATGATCGACTACTACCTTCCTGCGGCGGCGGCAGGTGCCGTGACGATCGAGATCGCCGACGCCCACGGCACGGTGGTGAACACCTACAGCAGCGAGACTCCCCCCGGCGCCGCACGCGCCGGCCGGGGTGCGGCCGAAGCGGACCCGGACGATCCGGACACCACGATGGGGGCTGGGCCCGCCGCCCGGAGCACCGCTGTGCCCGGACGGGTGACGCGGAACGCGGGCGTGAATCGCTTCACCTGGGATGTCCGTCACGAGTCCGGCTTGCCGGTGCCTCCGGGCGCCTATCAGGTCCGCCTGTCGGCCGGCGGGAAGCTGCACACCCAGCCGTTCCTCGTGCTGATCGATCCGAACGTGGCGGCAGACGGCGTGACGGAAGCGGATCTGAAAGGGCAGTTCGACCACAACCTGCGGGCACGGGAGCTCGTCACGAGAGTGTCCGAGACAATCACCCGTGTGCGCGAGGCGCAGGCCATGTTGAAGAGTGCGCCGGCCCGGGACGCCTCCACGGCGGCGGCGCTCGACTCCCTGGAGGCAAGGCTTGTCGGCGAACCCGTGCGGTATGGAAAGCCCGGCCTGCAGGCGCACATCACCTATCTTGCGGGCATGACGACCCGGGCGGACCAGAGAGTGGGGCGCGACGCGCTGGAGCGCTATGCGGTGCTGAAGAAGAAACTGGACGTGATCGACGCGGAGGTGGTACGCCTCCGGAAAGCGCCGGGCTCGGCAGGCCGGTGAAAGACGCCGGCCCGATCTGGACATGGCAGCGGGCGGAACACTCCGCTGTGCCGCCTGCCGTGTGCCATTCAGGATGCGGCTCCGGCAGCCTGTCCCGGCGGATCCGCCCTATGCCACGCTGCGCTTGGTGTCGTCCTTGTCTTCGTTGAGGACGCGCAGCCGGTTGTCCACGCCCATGGCGCCCAGGGCGCGGACGAGAATGTCGGCGCGCCGCCGGTCCATCCGCGTGCGGACGACCCCGTTCAGCGTGACATGCCCGTCATCCACCTCCACGGTGATGACCGTGCGGCGTTTGCCGCTGCCGGTCCAGAAGGTCGGATCCTCCTCCAGCCTGTCCGTAATGAGCTGCTGGAAGTCGTCATCCTCGAGCAATTCGGAGATTGCTCGGCTTGCCTGGGTTCTCATAGACCTCTCTTGCAATCTGAAGCCTTCAGCGGACTATCGCCCACTCCTGGGCGGTCGTCAGTGCGTCGGGCGGCTCACCTGGTAGGACGCCGTCGCGGACGAAAAGGATCGTTCCCTCTATTATTTCGACTTTCCGCCCCTGCGTCATCAGGGATCTTCAGGCAGCCAGCTCGACAGTAGATTGGGGCGACGGATGAGGGCACGTTCACTTGGCTGGTTTGCGCTCCGGGCGCTCGGAGCGGTGCTGCTCATCGTCTGCGGCCTGGCCGTCTGGGTATACGCCGCCAGCGAGTCCATGCTCGGCAAGATCTACCCGGCGCCCGATACCCGGGTGGTCATCCCGACGGACGCCGCCGCGGTCTCCCGCGGAGAGCACCTGGTGCAGGCCGCCGGGGCGTGCACGACCTGTCACGGCAGCGACCTGGGCGGGAAAGTCTACGCGGAGATGGGCCCCGTGGGCGTCGTTGCCGGCCGGAACCTGACCCGGGGACGTGGCGGGATTGGCGGCGAGCTGGAGGACGCCGACTGGGTCCGCGCAATCCGGTACGGTGTCAGGCGTGACGGCACCACGCTCATCGCGATGCCCAGCGAGGTTTACACCAAGCTGACGGATGCGGATCTCGGTGCGGTGATCGCCTACCTGAAACAGCTGCCGCCGGTGGATCGCGAGGTGCCCGACACCCGGTTCTACCTGATGGGGCGTGCGCTGCTCGCCCTGGGCAGGATGAAGATTCTGACCGCCCCGAAGACGCTGCACGAGCGGACGCCGGACTCCGCCGAGCCGGCAGGGACGGCCGGCTACGGCCGGTACCTGGCGGACATCAGCGGCTGCCACGGCTGTCATGGGTTCGGGCTGTCGGGTGGAAGAGTGGCCGGGCCCGCCGATCTGCCGCCGGCGTCCAACCTCACGCCAACCGGGCTGGGCGGATGGAGCGAGGCTGATTTCGTTCGCGCCCTGCGCGAGGGGCGCCGTCCGGACGGGACAACGGTCAACGACTTCATGCCGTGGCGGTCGTACGCCGGCATGAACGACCTCGAGCTGCATGCGCTGTGGCTGTACCTGCGCAGCGTGCCGCCGAAGGCCAGCGGAGGCAAATGAATGGCTCGACGCGCGGGGAGACTATAAGATGTGGCGGCGAACCGCCCGGCAAGCCGACACGTAGCGCCCGCTCCTGACGCACAGCCACAGGACATCGGGGAGGACTGCTTTGGAAAATGCATTGACTGCTCTTGGCGTTCGCGCGGTGGCGCGTACCGCCCTGGTGGGCCTGCTGGCGACACTCCCGCCGGCCGGCTTCGGTCACACGACCGCCTGGGGACAGACCCCGCCGCCGCCTGCCGCGCAGCCTGCGCCGGATGGACGTGCGGGTCAAGCCGCGGCTCCCGCAGGGCAGGGAGGCCGTGGCCGACTCGGCGGCATCATTCCCGAGACGGAACCGGACGACAACGCCGGCTTCGTTCCCATCTTCGACGGGAAGACGCTGGCCGGCTGGGATGGTGATCCACAGTTCTGGCGCGCGGAGAACGGCGAGATCGTCGGGGAGACGACGCCGGAGAAGGTTGTCAAGCTCAACAACTTCCTCATCTGGCGTGGCGGCACGGTCAAGGACTTCGAGCTGAAGGTGGAGTTCCGGTTGAACGGCACCAACAGCGGCATCCAGTACCGCAGCACGGAGCTGCCCGACGTCGGCAAGTGGGTGCTGAAGGGCTACCAGGCCGACATCGATTTCACGCAGGGCTTTGTCGGCAACGTACACGACGAGCGCGGCCGTGCCCCGACCGGCCAGGGTCATGTGGTCCTGTCGAAACGGGGGCAGGTGACACGCCTCGTCGACGGGCCGAAGTACAAGGTCGTGGGGACGATCGCTGACAGCACGCTGCTCCGCGGCGTCCTGAACGTCAACGGATGGAACCAGTACCACATCATCGCGCGCGGGCCCGTTCTGATGCAGTTGATCAACGGGCAGCTCATGGCCGTGGCGATCGATGAGGACACCAAGAACTTCGACGCCGAAGGGGTGCTCGGGTTCCAGATGCACGTGGGCCCGCCCTTCAAGGTGCAGTACCGGAATGTGCTGTACCGGAAGATTCAATAGCGCGCTCTGCGCGTACGGCTCAGGTTCTGCGGATTGGTGATAGGCTTGCGCCCGCCGTCTTACTCAGCCATTTGGGAGAAGTGTCATGCTCAGGAAGTGTTGCGCGCTGCTGTTCGTGCTGTCGCTCGTGCCGGCGATTGCGGGTGCCGGCCCGATCACCACCTTGTATGTGATTGGCGACAGCCTCTCGGACCAGGGGAACGCGTTCGCACTCACCGGCGGGTTGTTCCCGCCACCCCCGTACGCGGAGCGTGCGTCGAACGGCCCCGTCGCCGTCGAGCGGCTGGCCACTGCGCTGGGCGTCCCGCTGGCGCCGTCGGAGCTTGGCGGCACCAACTACGCGGTGGTTGGCGCGATGACCGGCCCCGTGCTGATACCGTCGGCTCCGCCGGCAACGACGGAGAACATCAGCGCCATCCAGTTCGGCCTGCCGGTGCTGGAAGGCACGAGTCTTCTCAGCCAGGCGTCCGACCTCGTGCAGGCCGGGCCTCTCGCCAGCCCGGATAGTGCGCTGTTCTTCGTGTGGGGCGGGGCGAACGATCTCTTCCTCAACCAGAGTCCGGCGAC
The DNA here is from genome assembly GCA_963787175.1 of uncultured Acidobacteriota bacterium. GTDB lineage: Bacteria > Acidobacteriota > Vicinamibacteria > Vicinamibacterales > 2-12-FULL-66-21 > CAVSUB01. The sequence continues at coordinate 711,649 of CAWBCA010000017.1, read as the reverse complement.
GGCGGCGGCCGCGGTTGGCAACGTGGGGACCGTCATCACTTCCCTCTATGGCGCCGGCGCCAGGCAGTTCTTCGTGCCGAATCTCCCGGACCTGTCGCGAACACCCGCCGGTCAGGCGCTCACACCCCAGCAGCAGGCCGGACTGCAGGCACTGACGATCGGGTTCAACAACGGCCTGGCCGGGTTGTTGAACAGCCTGTCGGGTCTGCCGGGCATCGAGCTCACGCCGTTCAACACGTTCGCGTTGTTCAACGCGGTTCTGGCCAACCCCGGCGCGTTCGGGTTCAGCAACACGTCTGCCCCGTGCGTTACCGGCAACCAGGTGATCGGGTTTTCGGTCTGCGCAGACCCTGGCTCTTACCTGTTCTGGGATACCGTCCACCCGACGACCGCCGTCCACGCGGTGCTCGGGGATGGGTTCGCCGCGACGGTCGTTCCGGAACCCGCAACGCTGACGATGGTGGTGCTCGGGCTGGCCGCGACGGCCGCGCGGCGCCGGCGCCGGTAGCCTCCGGCTCGTCCACGAGTCCTGTCCGGTAGCCGGGGTCCGGTTCGGCGCCGTGCCGCGGGAGTTCAGCGGCTCGCTTTCCTGCGGGCCTGCCACTCCGGTCGTGTCAGCGTGCGCAAGACTCTCCGGGACGAGCGTCTACTCGCTGGCGAGCGCCACCAGGGGATCGATCTTCGTGACGCGCCGCGCCGGGAGGAAGCTCGCCACGAGACTGGAGATTGCCAGCGTCGCCACGACAGCGAGAAAGACGCCGGTGTCCCGCGGGTTGACGCGGTACAACACGGGCGCGAGAGCACCGGAGGCCACGAGCGCCAGCACCAGGCCCAGTGTCAGACCGATTGCCAGCTGGATCACGCTTTTCCGCATGACCAGCAGGACGAGCGAACGGCCCTGGGCGCCCAGCGCCGACCGCACCCCCATCTCGCGGGTGCGCTGGGTGACTGCAAAGGACATGACGCCGTACAAGCCGGCGGCCGCCAGGAACAGCGCGCAGGCCCCGAACACCATGAAGAACGTGCCGAACACCGTGTAGAACATCGTCTGGCCGTCGATGACGAGCCGCATCGGGCTGATCTCGTAGAGGGCGAGGTCCGCGTCGAGCGAGGCGACGGCCGATCGCAGGAAAGAGGTCATGCCGGACGGCTCGCCCCGCGAGCGCACGGCGATGCGTACGCCGTTCGCCACGTCGCTCTGGGCGATGGGGATGTAATAGCCGACCGGGCTGGCGTCGTTGTTCCCGATCCCTTCCATCAGCAGGTTCGGGACGACGCCGACGACCGTCAGCCATGGCTCCTGGGTAGAGGGCCTGATGCGCTTGAACTGGTGGCCGATCGGATCGGTGCCGGGGAAGTGCTGCTCGGCGAAGGACTGGTTGACGATGGCGACGGGCAGGCTCGACGCCTGGTCGGCAGGCGTGAACTCCCGTCCGCCGATCAGCCGTGTCTGGAAGGTCTCGAAGTAGCCTGCCGTCACGATCCCTTCACGCGCGAGCGGGTAGTCGCGCGCGTGCGGGTACGACTTCCCCTCGATTTGGACCGTGATCGAGCCGTTCCCGGCCGCAGGCAGGCCGTCGGAGAGGGTCGCGGCCTCGACGCCCGGGAGGGCCTGCAGGGCCGGGAGGAGCCGGTCGAAGAAGCGGATGCTGGCCGGTGAGTCGGGGTAGCGCGCCGGCGGGAGGTCGACGCGCGCCGTCAGCACGCCGTCGACGGTGAACGGCATCTGAACGGTCTTCAGTTGTGCCACGCTCTTGACCATCAGGCCGGCGGCGATCAGGAGCCCGCACGACACGGCCAGTTCCGCGACAACGAGGCCGCTGCTGAACCGTCCGAGCGTCGCGCTGGTGGACGAGCGATTGTCGTCCTTGAGGGCCGATCCCGCCGTGACGCGCGACGCGTGGAGCGCGGGCAGCGCACCGGCGAGGAGGCTCGCGAGCAGCACGAGACCGAAGACGAAGAGCATGACCCGGTAGTCCAGATCGAACGTCATCCAGAACGGCGGCGGATTGGCGGACATCGCGCGGGTGAACCACCGCATGCCCAGCAGGCTGAGCAGCACGCCAAGTCCGCCGCCGACGAGCGCGAGGACGAGGACCTCCGTCAGGTGCTGGCGCACCACGCGGCCGCGCCCGGCGCCCAGCGACATGCGGACCGCCACTTCCCTGCGGCGCAGCGACGCCCGGGCCACGAGCAGGTTCGAGACGTTCACGCAGGCGATCAGCAGCACGCCGATGCCGGCGCCGAGCATCGTGTAGAGCAGGCTGTAGATCTCCGGGCCGAGGACGCTTCGCGCGTAGGGCATCACGTCGGCGCCGATACCCCGGTTCGTGTCCGGGAACTGCGACTCGAGCTGCCCGGCAATGGTGGCCGCCTGGGCTTTCGCCTGAGCGATGCTCACGCCCGGCTTCAGTCGGGCCAGCACCCGGTGCTTCGGGCCCTGGCCGCGCGGCTTCTCCAGCGGATCGATGCTGAGGGGGATCCAGACCGACTCCCGGATGGGAAACGCGAAGTGCTCGGGCATGACACCGATCACCAGGCGCTGCGCGCCGTTGGCGCGCAGCGTCGTTCCAACCACATCCGGGGAAGCGCCGTACTTTCCCTGCCAGATGTCGTAGCCGAGGATGATCACCGGCTCGGCGCCAGGACTGTCGTCCCCTTCCCGGAGCCCTCGGCCCAGGATCGGCTGCACGCCGACCGTGTTGAATGCCGCGACCGTCAGCTGACCGGCGCTGAAGCGCTCGGGCCGGCCTTCCTCAGCCGACAGGTTCATGGCGGTCTGCGCGAACGCACCGATGCGGTCGAACGACGTCTGCCGCTCCAGGAACACGGCCAGGTCCTGCACGGCCACGGGCTCCTGGTCCTGTTTCCTGGCCGGGTCGGTGGCGACGAGGGAGACGATGCGGCCGGCGTCGGGAAAGGGGAGGCCCTTGAACAGTCCGCCGTTGACGACGCAAAAGACCGTGGTGCTCAGGCCGATACCAAGTCCAAGCGTCACGACCGACACAATCGACAGCGTCGGATACTTGATCAGCATCCGAACACCCGACCGGATATCGCTCCACAGCTGCTGCATGATGGTCCTCGACACGCACAGTGTGGCACGAACCGCGGGGTCTGTCCGCCGCCCCGCGTTCAGCCCGGGGGCGACCCGAACTACTGGACCTGGGACCGTTTTCGCAGGTTGAAGTATCCCAGGGCCGTGAGCCCCGTTGCGAGCATCAGGAAGACCGGCCGTCGTCGTTCACCGCGACCGGAGAGCGCTCTGCACCTGCTCGATTGCCGCACGCTCGGTGGCCGAGACCTTGCCGACTCCCAGAATGCCGCCGGACGCTGCAGCGATGCGCTCGCACTGCTGCAGGAGATCGTCGGATGACCAACCCTCGGCAGTGCCGTCGTGAGCCGTCAGCATCGCCGAGATCAGGCGGCCGGCGCGCGAGAACACGTCCGGCGCCGGACGACGGGTCAGCCATTCGGAGAGCTGCCGGTCGGCGGCGCTGCCGTCGGCGATGCCGCGACTGCGGGCGACTTCGACGATCAGCGCGCGCTCGGCCGGCGTGATGCCGGCGTCAGCCCACGCGACCTGGAGGATTGGCACCAGCGGCAGGAGACCGACCGTTTCAGCGCTGAAACCGAGCTGGGCGAACTCGCGAAGCAGTTCCGGGTCCTGAACACCGCTTTTCTCGCGCAGCGCCCGCTGCGCTTGATCGGCCGCGGCAGCCTGCCGCATTCTCTCGATCAGCTCACGGTCCTGCTTGCGGAAGTAGTCGTCCTCGTGGTCGTGCTTGCCGAACGGGTCCCCGATTGTCATCCGCCCTCCTCACCATCGACAGACCTGCATCGTAGCAGGATGAGCCGGCGCGTGCACAGACGCCGGGAGAGGCGCCTTCCCGCGCGGCGGTCCTGCCGCAACTCCCTGGCAAATGCCTTCACGACAGGATGTTCTCGACCCTGCGAACCAGCTTGTCGACGGAATCACGAGCGAGGTTCAGCTCGACGATGGCGTCGGTATCCAGGTCATGTTGCTCAGGCGCCTCTGCCAGCTCCAGGAGATGCCGGCTGATGTCCTTCAGCTGATTGAGAAGTTCCACACTGGCTTTCATGTTCGTCCTCCGGGCCGGCAGTCACTCCAGTTCGAGCAGGTTCCTGGTCTCGATGAAGAGCCCATCCCAGATGCTGACGTCCTCTCGGGAAATTCAGGCAACACCAGACACGCACATCGGACGCGTCATCACGACCATCGGCGCCGGCGCGCCGACCGTGTCCTTCATGAAGTATTTCACGGCGCCAGTGCGTGCGAGGACAACTCGGAAAGGAACGGTGGGTTGTCCTGTCTGGTGACTCACCGGCGCCGCGAGGTTGGAATCCGGATGGCGTTAGGTGCCAGCCCGCGGGCCGTGCAGGTTGATACTGCGCGAAACACTCCGCCCCGTCGGCGTGGTCGTGCTGGCCGGGATGGCGGGCGCGGCTACCGCCTCACAGTGGCTCGAGAGCCGGCTGTTCGGCATCAGCCCCTTCGATCCTGTCGCGTTCCTCGCCGCGGCGCTCGTTCTGCTGTCCGTCGCCGCGGCAGCGAGTCTTCTACCGACCAGGGAAGCGCTGAAGGTCGACCCGCTCGCCGCGCTGCGGCACGAGTGAGCAGGGCCGGACAGTGGCGAAGGTCAGTGCCGTCGCCCCTTCGCCCACCACGATGGTGCAATGATCGACAGCGCGCGTCGACCCCAGATGCGCCGGCGATCCCATTGCACGAGTCGGAGGATGGACCAGGACCGTCGTGAATACGGCCGTTCCGAGTCGGACAGACGCCTGTCCTGTTCGATGATCCGGGCGATGATTAACGCCATAACCCGAGTCTCGCACGCGGCTGCATCCCTGACTGTCGCAAACAGGACAATCTGCCGACAGGCCCTTCGACGGGTCCCGGACGGACATCGCGCCATCGGCGACCCGGGATGCCCTCCGCTCGCGGCCCCGGGAACACGAGCTGGGGCACATCTGCCACCGCAGCGCCGGCGAAATCCCGATGTGAACAGTATTGAACAGACGGCTTTGCGCGACCCGGCCTACCGTGGGCTGTTCAAGTGCGGCTGATGGCGCTTGGCTCTCGGTGGAGCAGAAATGAAGCAATGCCGGACTCTCGCGCTCGTCGTGCTTCGTGTGCGCTGAGAGGGATTCCGGTCCACCTGGCGGCAGATCCGCCGGGTGGAGAGCCGGCCGGGAACACGAACGACAGGCGTACGTCACACGGAGATGAGGACACCATTGTCAACCTTCGGCGCCGGCGTCCTGGCGTTCCTGCTGCTGACCGTCTCCGGCGGAGCGGGTCAGGCGCCCCCTGCGCTCCGCGGCTCCTGGGCGGCCAGCACTGACGCGAAGCGGATGCTGTACGGGACCTGGTCCGCCCAGACGCTGCCGGCCTCACCGAACGTGGCGCAGGGCTCATGGACGCTCCTCAACGAGGCGAGCCAGATCGTGCTCGAGGGCACGTGGTCCGCGTTGAAGTCCCAGAGGAGCTGGAATGGCACGTGGTCGGCACGGATCGTCCCATCGGGGCGCGCCGCTTCGCCGTCAGGCCGCGTGGTGTCCGGAACCTTTCGCGCGGATCTGGACGGATCGGACGCCAAGACCCTCGAGGAGATGCTCCAACGCACGCTGCAGACACAAGTCACTGGCGCCTGGCGGAGCAGTGGCTTGCAGGGAGGATGGTCGTTGAAGGGCTCCCGCTGACACTCGGGACGCTCCGCCGCCCGGACCAGCGCAGCGCGCGGTCGGGACGGCAAAGGGCGCCGGCAGCGGAACGCCCGGCCCGGTCAGCTCGGGCTCGGCAGGGTACTTGACGACCACCGGAACAGGCGCGGGCTGCTCGAGCTCGTACATCTCGTGCAGCTTGTCGATCTCCCTCTCCGCGAGCCACTGTTCCCGGGCACTGAGCGACTCCAGCGGTGGTGCATCTGATTCGTTGTCCACGGACGTCTCTCCTGGTTACGGGGTTGCGTTCGCAGTTGCAGCGACCCAGGTGCGCAGACACTGGCGGCAGCACAGCCCGCGAATCTCAGGGCAGATCCACCCGAGATCGATCGCCTCGCAGCCACAGCGGGCGCACTGAGGCGTCGCCAACGCGTCCTGCGCCTGCCGCCCGGGGCGGCTCAGAAGTCGTGCTTCGGGATGCTGCGGTCGATTGTCGTCGGGCATACCGACTGAACTCACAGCAGGAGGCGTACCAGCAGCGGCGCCTAGGAAGCGCCCGTCGGACCGGGGTCGACGCCGCTCGGGTCTGGTGGCTCCCAGACTTGCGTCACCAGGGACCCAGCATTCCCGGGTGGTCTCTGCAGGCCGGGATCGCACTGTGCACACAACGCCTGTGCCCAACTTCCGGGTTCACAACCATTCAGCGGCGGCGGGTCCTTGGAGCCGCTGTGTCCCTGAGCGAAGCTTCGGCGAGGTGAGTGACCGGAAGACGGGGATGCCACCCGGCCTGGGCGTCGAGCGTGACAGGCCGCCCGGCCGCCCTGATGTGAAATCGGAGATGGCAGATGGCGAAAACACGCCATTTGCGCCGTGCCACTGCCATTCAGGAGGCGTTTTTCAGCATCCTGTCAAGGATTTGCCCGTCAGATGTGGGGCCGCGCCCTGGAGGGTGCCAGCGAGGGAGATGTGTAGCAGGAAGCGATGCGGCCGGTTTCAGTAGACTGCGCGTGCCGCAGGAGGCGCATCCGGCCGCGTGCGAAGCAGTGGCTACCCCGAGGTTCGCTTGGACAGGGCCGACGACGATGTCCGGGTGCCGGATGCGTCCGGCGGACGGTTATCCCAGACTTCGTTGCATTGAGGACAGAAGTACGTGTTGATGCCGAACCGCTCGAGGGGGAGGACCGCCCGCGGCGACGAACACTTCCGGCAGGTCGCGTGCTCTATCCGCCTGGCTCCTACTGGAATCACTCGAAAAGTTTCGGCTGTCTGCGGACGTCTGTCTGTCCAAAAAGACACACAGCCGCGGAGCCTTCAATCCGCCGATTGACGACGGGCCGGCCCTACCCTCGGTCCGCAGCGTCCGTGGTTGGTGGTTCGTCCTTGCCATGGCTGCCATCGGCATCCTGATGCACGACTGGCACCCGCGGTACAAGGCGCTCGGCGTAGGGAAGGCTCACGGATGTCAGCGCATTCCGCCGTGGAGAGGCAGGCGCGCACTGGCGGGTGGGGCCGCCGCCGTCGACCGCTGATTTCAAGTCTCGCTGCTCATTCAGTGATTGTCCGTGCGGATCGGCGGGCGTTCGCCTGAAGGGTGCCCGCGCCACATCACCGTGTCTCTGTGTCGACATTCGATCATCCCCCGACGTCTGCTCGGGAAGGGACGATCTCACAGTCGGCGTCTGCGGGGCTGTTCACTTTTGCACAGTTTTCATCTTCCGGGATCGAGTCGAAACTCCGGCTGCCTCAGACGCCTCGGTCGGCCCCCTCTGAACACGAATCCCGGTCTCGACTCAACCCATCACGCGCATCGTGGCGCGCCAGTGCCCGGTCGTCGCCAGCATGGCGTCTTCAGATCGCACGAGAGGTCGTTCGCACGCGACGCCGTCAATCATCGCGGCAGGGATCGTGCGGTGTCTCTTTCTATACAGACACGATTCCGCGGGTCCGTCACACTCCGATCCCGCCGTTCATCAGGGAGTCTTACAATGCAGGTTCACCCGGCTTCCACCCCACCCAGTCCTGTCGCCTCGGCCGTGATCGCCTGTCCGCGATGCGACGGTGCGTTGACGTCAGTCGCCCTCCGGACGGCCTACGCCGTTTACTGCCGGTGCCAGTCGTGCGGGGAAATCTGGAGTCTGCCAAGAAGCAACGACGACCAGCAGAAACCGTGAACGCACGGCGGCCGGTTGCCGCGCTGCTGTCGCTCATCGTGCCGCTGGCATGACGTGCGGTACGACAGCTGCCGTCTCGACCGTTCCCCCGCAGGCTTTGTCATCCTCCTATGGCGACCGCGGCTGGCCGTCTCTCTGCCGGCGTGCGGCGCTCAATAGCCTGTGCACAACCGAACAGCGTGCGGCGGCTGTTTGCGGTCCAATAAGAGAGTTGACAAAGAAACACACTGGCCCGATGCCGACGAGAGATGGGGACATCGTGGTTGAACGGAAGTACTCAACCGAGCCCCACTACGCGGTGTGGCACGTTGTCAAGGACGGCCAGCAGAGGCCTCGCCGGGACAGCCACATCTCCACCGCGACGAGACGATCGGTGGCCCATGGACTCGCTGTTACCCTCGCACGCGAGTGCCGTTGCAGGGTCTTCGACATCGACACCATCACTGGCGTCTGGACGACGGAACTACCTGCAGCCCAAACGGGTCACTCACGCCGAGCGGGAGACTGATCGCTCTCTCCTCAGCGAAAGTTCTCGATTCGCACAAGATCCTGGCCGATTTCAGCCACGCCGGCGATTAGCACCGTCTTGCCATCAGCCAGAACACTCAAGCCGGGCGACATACTGGCCAGGCTGACAGTGGTGAGCACATGCGTTGTCCCTGTGTCGTCGAGCAGCCGTATGTCGTACGTAAAGGGGCGCTTTCGTCCGGCTGCCGCCGACGTGTAGTACAGGCCATGCTCTCCGGGGACATAGTTCCAGAACGTCACCGTGACGTCGAGTCGCCGCTCGGGCCCTCCCGCCACCGGCATCGCCAGGACGGTCAGTCCGTCCGTTCCCGGCCGCGAAAAATAGATCGTGCGGCCGTCCCATGATTCGAACGGGCCTCCTCCGCCGGTTGTCGTGATCTGCTGCGCGCTGCCGCCGTCCGCCGGCGCCCGCCAGACCTCGCTCCTGCCCGTCCGGTCTGATTCCGAAGTACACCCACTTGCCGTCGCGCGACCAGCTGGGAAGCTGGTCATAGAGAGCCGCGCGCGGATGAGAGCGCCCGGATTTGGCCACCGGCTTCGTCGATGGTGAACACGTGGCGCTTCCCGTCTTCGCCGAGACCGTCATAAGCGAGACGCCGACCATCGGGCGACCACCGGGGACTCCCTTCCGGTCTGTGAACGCCCTTCGTGACGGGTCGCCGCCCGGAGCCGTCCTTGTTTGCGACCCATATCTCGTTGCCCTCGCCGGTCCGGTCCGATGCGAACGCCACCTTCGATCCGTCCGGTGAAAAGCTGGCGTCGAATTCGTTGAACGTCGAGGCCGCGATCGTCTCGCGCTCGCGCCCCTCCTGGAGCGTCATCATGTCGACGTTGAGGTCGCGTCGGCTATACGCGATCCGCTGTCCTGACGCCGACACCGTGGGAAAGCTTCCGACGCCGGCGAGGTCGAGGCGCTCCGGAGGGCTGGCGCCGGACGCCGCGACGCGCCACATGGTGGAGGGCGTCGGGGAGGCGTACGCGGCCCGCCCGAACAACAACTCCTTCCCATCGGCCGTCCACGCCAGACCGCCGATGTACCCAAGGTACGATGTCAGCCGCCGCGCGGGTGGTCGGATGTCAGCAGGATTGGCCGGGTCGACATCGACGATGCCGAGATGGCCGGACTCGACGAAGGCCAGGGTATCCCCCTTCGGCGAAAAGGCAGCGGCGGTGTAACTCGCGCCCGCTTTGGCTGCCAGCAGAACCCGCCGCTCGCTCCCGTCGTGCGCGAGTAGAAAGATGTCGTTCTGCTCGTCCGGAGTCACACGGCTCACCGCGAGCCAGCGACCATCAGGGGACCAGGACAAGAACGGGTCATTGGCTCCCCGAGGCTCGCGTGGTGCCGCCCGGGCCGGGAATTCCGCGAGCTTCTGCTCCGAGTCGCCGAGCGGTCCGACGACGGAGATAACCGCTCGGCTGCCATCCAGACGAGCAAATGCGATCTGGCTCCCGTCGGGCTTCCACACCGGCGAGACGTCCCGCGCCGCGGCGCTCGTAAGGCGCAGCGGCGAATCCGAGCCGACGGTCACGACGTAGATGTCCTCGTTGTCGCCGCTGTCGCCATCCCACGAAAACGCCACCTGCCTGCCGTCGGGCGAAAGCGTCGGCGTGGCTTCGACGCCCGGGTAGGAGGTCAGAAACATCACGCGCGGCGCCGGCGCCGGACCCACCCGCTGGAGGAATTGCCACGCGGCGCCCGCCGCCATCGCGGCGGCCACGACTACCGCCACGACGATTGATCTTCGTCCGATGCCGGCCGGCGGCCGGCCGTGGCGAGTGGCGGCCGACCTGCTCTCGATGAGCGCCTCGTCGATCTCGAACTGGGCGTCCGCGAGCGCATGCAACCGGCGTTTCGAGTCTTTCTCGAGGCATCGGGCGAGCAGCCGGCGCAGGCTGGGCGGCGCAGATGAAGGCAGGACTGCCCAGTCCGGCTCGCGTTCGAGGATTTTCGCGATGGTGTCCGACGCCGTGGCGCCGACAAACGCCCGGCGGCCCACCAGGAGCTCGTACAGGATGCAGCCGAACGCCCAGATGTCGCTTCTGGCGTCGACCGCTTGTCCGCGCGCCTGTTCGGGGCTCATGTAGGCGGCCGTGCCGAGGATGGTTCCTTCAATCGTGTCAGCGCCCGTCGTCGTCGGCGCCGATCCTGAGCCTGCGGAGGCCGAGCCCAACGCTTTGGCAAGACCGAAGTCGAGTACTTTGACGGTGCCGTCCGGCGCGACCCTGATGTTCGACGGTTTCAGATCGCGGTGGATGATGCCGTTGTCATGAGCGGAACCGATCGCGTCCGCGATCTGTCGAGCGACGGCAAGGACGTCCGCGACGGACATCGGCCCACGCGCGACTCGCTGTGACAGATCCTCGCCGTCGACGAGTTCCATCACGAGGGCGCGCGCGGATCCGGCCGGCGCGCCTGTCGACGCCGCATCTTCGAGGCCGTAGACGTGGGCGATATGCGGATGATTGAGCGATGCCAGGGTCTTGGCCTCGCGCTCGAATCGCACGATCCGATCGCGGTCGTTCGTGAGGTCGGCCGGCAGTACCTTGAGCGCCACGTCGCGGTCGAGCTTTGTATCGCGCGCGCGATAGACCTCGCCCATGCCGCCGGCGCCGATCAGGGTGACGATTTCGAAGGGCCCGAATCTGGTTCCTGCTGGCAGCGCCATCTACGATAGCCTGAGGGTTGTCAGGAATTCTCTCAGCGCCCGCAGTATAGCGCAGGCCTGCGAACGGTCTCCTGGTGAACCGGCGAATCCCTGTGGACGTCCGGCAGTTCCTGATTACTCGTGCCGCAGGGCGACCATTGGTTCGACCCGCACCGCGCGACGCGCAGGCACGAGGCACGCGATGGCGCCGATCGCCAGCGTAACCAGGATCGCCGCCGCGAACGTCATCGGATCGGTCGGCGTCGTTCCCCACAGCTCGCTCTGCAGCAGGCGGTTCGTGGCGATGCTCAAGGCGACACCGATGATCAGGCCCACCGCCACCATCCGCATACACAGCTTCAGCACCATCCGCACCACGTGACCCCGATCGCCGCCGAGCGCGAGACGGATGGCGATTTCGCGCGTCTGCTGTGTGGCCGTGTACACAAGCACACCGTACACGCCCAGCGCTACGAGCAGCACGCCAGCGCGACGATGCCGCCGTACGCCATCAGGCATCCGGCGACGAGCCCGCCGCACGCGAGCACCGTGCTCTCGACGAGCAGCTGCCGGACGATGCGGCCGCGGCTGGCGCCAGTGGCGGCGCGAATCGTGAGTTCGCGCTCACGGATCGTCGCGCGCGCCAGCAGGCTGTTCGCGACGTTGCAGCACGCGATGACCAGCAGGAGGCTGACCGCGCCGAACAGCGCGTAGAGCGTGCCGCGGAACTCGCGCACCACCCAGTCGACGACGGGAATGATGCCGAAGCGGAAGCCGGACGGGTAGTCGTTCGGCCGCTCGGCGGCGCGCCGCGCGCCGACCACGTTCAACTGCGCTTCGGCTTCGGCGGCGGTCACACCGGGTCGGAGGTGGGCCTGGAACGCACGCATCCCCCTTGGTGTCTGCGGATCGTCGCTGCGCTGCATTGCCGCCGGCAGCCACAGGTCGGCGATGTTCCACTCGAAGCGCGGTGGCATCACCCCGATCACGATGTAGGGCTGCCCGTCCAGCACCAATGTGCGGCCGATCACGCCCGGATCGGCACCGAAGCGTGTCGTCCACGCGCGGTGGTTCATGACGGCGACCGGCGGCGCGCCGGGCGCCACGTCGCGATGATCGAAGGCGCGGCCGATGAGCGGCGGGACGCCAAGGAATTCGAAGCCGTTCGGCGTCATCCAGTTGAGCGCGAGGCGCTCGGCGCCGCTGTCGGTCACCCAGTGCGCGCCGAACTGGCTCGTGCCGACGACGTCCTCGAACGCCGTGGTTTGCTCCTGATAGTCGAGGAACTCCTCGGAGCGGAAATACGGGCCGCGGATGATGCGGCCGGAGCCGTCGCGCAGGACGACGTTGACGAGGCGATCGGAGCGGGAATATGGAAACGGATCCAGCGCTTGTCAGACTGACCGTAGTCACCTTTCAGGCCGATGTAGGATCGCGGAACCGCGATCGGCTACGATGCCGGCACCACGTCGTCCGTTTCCGCTCCAGTCGATTGAGAACCGGCGTATTCGATGGCCGAGGGAGGTGTGATGTCCTACCGAGCTGCCCGTTTGATCATCGCTTCGGGTCTGGCCCTCTGGGGCTCGACTGGAGTCGAGGCGCAGACCGTCGTCACTCCGCTGTTTCCCGGCATCACGCACATCAAGCGAACGGAGCAGTACCCGCCGTTCCAGTGTCCCGGGTGCCCGGCGCCGACGCCCAACCCGCGCCTGGCGCGGATGAACATCCTGCTCGTCGACCTGACGTCGCCCGGGGTCCGCTTCAAGCTGACGCCGCCCGGAGAGAACCTGCCGGCAGTGGCGCCTGGGACGACCACACCGAACTGGCCAGTCGTCCCCTTCGAGGTCGTCCGGCAGCGAACCCTCGACTTCCTCGACACCTCGCACGCGCAGGCGGCGATCAACGCCCATTTCTTCGCGCCGTTCCCGGTGCCCGGCGGGTCGACCCAGGGCGCGTATGCGTATGTGATCGGCCTTGCCGCCTCGCGCGGGAAGGTCTACTCGGGCTTCGAGTCGCCCATCCAGAGCTACGCGATCGTCACCAACTCCCCCGGCTTCAACATCGACAGGTCCAACAACGCCAGCATCGTCCATCGTGATCCCGCCTCCGCCGATGGGATGGACGTCCTCGAGGACGTGGAGCTGTGGAACGCCCTCGCCGGATCCGGCCAGATCCTCACGAACGGGGTCAAGACGATCCCGGAGTACACGGACGCCACCCACCCAGACGAGCTCCTCACCCCCGGCCCGGTGCCTCCGCTCGGCCCGCTGCCGCTCACGTACACGCGCGCCGGGCGGCACTGGTACGACCTGAGCAACGCGCGCACGGCCATCGGCGTGACCGAGGACGGCGGGACGCTGGTGCTGTTCACCGTCGACGGCACCAACGGCGGCCACGGCATGCAGGTGGGCGAAGTCGCCGACCTGCTCAAGAACGACTACCGCGTCTGGAACGCCCTCAATCTGGACGGCGGCGGCTCCACCACCATGGCGGTCGAAGATCCCGTGACGCACGTGCGGCAGCTCGTGAACGTGCCCGCCGACAACCCGCCGCGCCTGGAGGCGACCAACCTCGCCGTATACTCGGACGCCATCGATCCGGTCACCACGGCCATCGTCGACCCGTTGCCGAACGCGAACGGCTGGAACCAGGCCGCCGTCAGCGTGAGCCTCGAAGCGACCGACCTCGCGAGCGGTCTGAATGACACCCCGGCCGGATGGGTCGACCTGCTCCGGTACTCGCTGGCCGGTGCGCAAACGGTCGCTGAGACGGTCGTGCCCGGACACTCCGCTTCGTTCGGAGTCGCCCCGGAGGGCGTCACGACGGTCAGTTACTTCGCGACCGACGCCGCGGGCAACGAGGAGACGGCGCGCACGCTCGACGTCAAGATCGATGGTGCGCCCCCGGTCCTGAGCGGGCTGCCCTCGGAGGAGTGCACGCTCTGGCCCCAGAACCACAAGCTCCAACGGGTCGCGGTCCTGCGCGCCAGCGACGCCGTGTCCGGCATCGCCAGCGGTTCCTTCCAGGTGAACGCAACCAGCAACGAGCCGATGGACCCGGGCGACGTGGCCGTCACCGAGGACGAGAACGGCGGACTGGTCGTCGAGCTGCGTGCCGAACGGTCGGGTGGCAGCAAGTCAGGCCGGGTCTATCACCTGACGGTCACGGCGCAGGACCTCGCCGGCAACGAGGTGACCGGGACGGCCACCTGCATCGTCCCGCACGACAGGGGTATGGGGAAGTAGGGTAGCGGCGGGTGAACGCGTGCCCGCTCCGGCGGACAACCTCGGCGACAAGCGAGAGCGGAGGCTGCCATTCAGGATGCGTTTTTCAGCATCCTGGCAGTGACATCAGTCTGGTGAGTGGCCATCCCCTCACAAACCCAACGGATGTGGCAGCGGCTTGTCAGCGGCCGGCCTCTTGGGGATCGATGCCGCGTCGGGTGCTATACCCAATGCCGCACCGAAAACCGTGCCAAGGGAGACGCCAAGAGCGATTCCCACGCCTACATTGACACCAAGAGCGTTCCCCACGCCTAGATTGTGCAGGGCCGTCCCTAGTGCTGCTCCGAAACAGAGACCCAAACTGCTGCTGATGCCCATGCGTACGTATTTGCTGTTCATGAAACTCCTCAACCTCTCAGCTGAAGTCTACCGGCTTTATTGGGCAGGAGGTGCCGATTTTTGTGCAGGACAGACTAGACGGGCAAAGCCGCTGACGCTGTCTAAGGTGCTGCCCGACGACTGCAAAATCTCCCGTGCGATTGCCTCGACCGATGCTTGGTCCATGTTCCCCTCACAGCAATCCGACGATTTCCTCCAGACCACGAGGTGCCACCTGCGACAGCCGCAGCGCGAGCGGCATCAGAACCTTGACAGCATCCTCGGGCAGGCGTATTCAGTGTGCGCGACCGAGTTCGGAGCACGGCGCAACAGGCGTTCCATCGTGACCCCTCCATGCGGTGTTCTCTCCTGGCTCGGGATTGCTGCGGCACATTCGGAGACTGGCCAGATTGGCTCAGCCGTCGTTGGGTCGCCGTTCCAGCCGCCCGATGCCACCCTCAGGCTGGACAACGATGAGAGCGATGGGCGCGGCGAGCCGGCCACCAACGGCGGACGCCAATCTTCGACCCTGCCACTGCGCGGGCAGTACCTGCTGCGTCATTCGTGAGCAACACTGAAAGCAGCCATGACGACATCCACCAGTGACATGACCCGCCGTCGCTTCATGCGCGATACCCTGGCGACCGCCCTCGTGGCCAGCGGCGGCACGACCGTCGTCAGGCCTGCGGACGCACAGGCGCAAACGCCCGCGTCCAGCGCGCCATGGTATCGGCGCGCATATCTGTGGGGCCAGACGAACATCACCGAGAAGGATCCCGTGCGCTACGACATCCCGTGGTGGCGCGAGCACTGGAAACGCACACAGGTGCAGGCCGTCATCATCAATGCCGGCGGCATCGTGGCGTACTATCCGAGCAAGTTTCCATTGCACCACCGGGCGGAGTTCTTGGGAGAGCGCGATCTCTTCGGCGAGCTGACGAAGGCCGCGCACGACGACGGGCTGTTCGTGATGGCACGAATGGATTCCAACCGGACCGCCGGCGATTTTTTTCAGGCGCATCCCGACTGGTTTGCTCGTGATGGCCAGGGCCAGCCTTATCGAGCTGCCGACAAGTACATCGCCTGCATCAACAGTCCGTACTACGACGAATACCTGCCAGGCGTCCTTCGCGAGATCATCGACCGGTCACATCCCGATGGGTTTACAGACAACAGCTGGGCTGGGATGGGACGGGCGAATATCTGCTTCTGCACACACTGCGACCGGAAGTTCCGGGCGAAGACCGGACAGCCGCTTCCCCGCGTGGCGAATTGGGACGATCCGGCCTACCGGGCCTGGATCATGTGGAACTACGAGCGCCGGATCCAGGTGTGGGAGTTGAACGACCGCACGACGCGAGCCGCAGGCGGTCCGGACTGTATCTGGTCCGGCATGAACAGCGGATCCGTCACGTCGCAGGCGCGTTCCTTCCGCGATCTGAAGGAGATTTGCCAGCGTGCCGAGATCATGATGCTGGACCATCAGCGCCGCGACGACGACACCGGCTTTCAGCAGAATGGCGACACCGGCAAACGCGTGCACGGCTTGCTCGGCTGGGAGAAGCTCGCGCCGGAATCCATGGCGATGTATCAGTCTGGGCCTGGCTACTACCGGGTCGCCAGCAAGCCGGCTGCCGAGGCGCGGATGTGGATGATCGCGGGTGTGGCCGGAGGAATCCAGCCATGGTGGCACTATGTGGGGGCCTACCATGAGGATCGCCGTATGTATGGCAGCGCGGAGCCGGTCATGCGATGGTGGAAGGCAAACGAGCAGTACCTCATCAACCGAACGCCCGTCGCGGACGTGGGCGTGGCGTGGTCGCAGCGCAACACCGACTTCTACGGGCGCGAGGATGCGGCGGAACGGGTCGACGCGCCGTACACCGGCTTCATGCACGCGCTGGTGCGCGCACGGATCCCGTATCTGCCGGTTCATCTCGATGATCTCGCGGCCCACACCGCGAATGTGAAGCTGCTGATCCTTCCGAATATCGGCGCGCTGTCCGATGCGCAGGCGGAGTCAATCCGGCGGTTTGTCCAGGCTGGCGGATCGTTGGTCGCGACCGGCGATACCGGCTTGTACAACGAGTGGGGAGAGCCCAGGCGTGATTTCGCGCTTGCGGATCTGTTCGCCTGCCACAGGCCTGGCGGCGTTCCGGCGTTGCGTGGAGCCGGCCGCCGGCAGGATGCCGATGGTTCTGGAACGTTTGCGCCCAGTGCCGCCAGCCACACCTACCTGCGGCTGAGCCCCGAGTGGCGGGCGAGCGTCGATGGACCGAAGGCCGGGGATGAACCTGCGCCGGCCGGCGAGCGGCACGCGGTGTTGCGCGGATTCGAGGAGACTGACATTCTGCCGTTCGGGGGGATACTCGCAGCGTTGACGGTCGATGCCAACGCGACGGTCCCCCTGACGCTGGTTCCTGCCTTCCCGACGTATCCCCCGGAAACATCCTGGATGCGTCAGCCGAAGAGTGATGTTCCCGGGCTGATTCTGTCCCAGCATGGCGGTTCTCGCGTCGCATACATGCCTGCGGATCTCGATCGACGCTACGCGTCGGAGCATCTGCCCGATCATGCCGCGCTCCTGGCGAACGTCGTCCGGTGGGCGTGCGGGCAGGGCGGACCACTCACTGTCGATGGTCCCGGTCTGGTCGACTGCCATCTCTATCGACAATCCGACCGGATGATTCTCCACATGGTCAATTTGACCAGTGAGGCCACCTGGCGCGCTCCACTGAACGAGCTGATCCGCGTGGGACCTTTCAAAGTAAGAGTCCGTCTCCCAAAACAATTGAGCAGGCCTGCTGCTCGCCTGCTGGTATCCGGAGCCGAACGACGGATAGCCGTAGAGGACGACATGGGCGTGATCGACATCGACAGCATCCTCGACCACGAGGTGATTGTCGTCGCGGGATAGAGCGCGCAGGCAGGGCTCGTGACCGGCAAGACAGGAAGTCGGACGATGCAATCCATCCTGCAGTATCGTTTTTAGAATGGCCGGTCACGCCGTCTTCGCGCCGCGGATGTACTCGTCGACGTTCTTTGCCAGGACGTCGAGCGGAACGTTCCCGCCGAGCACCACCGTGTCGTTGAAGGCCTTGTCGACGAACGTCGATCCCAGCGCCGTCCTCGCCCTCTCGCGCTGGCGGTTGATCTCGCTGTGCCCGACCTTGTAGCCGCACGCCTGCCCGGGCCACGAACAATACCGATCGACCTCGCTGGCCACTTCGAGTGGATTCGACCCGTTCACGTCGACGAAGAACTGCACGCCCTGCTCGCGCGTCCAGCGCTTGGCGTGGAGGCCGGTGTCGACGACGAGACGGCAGGCGCGGAAGGCAATCGACTGCAGATACCCGAGCCGCCCGACGGGATCGTTCTCGAACGCGCCGAGCTCGTCGGCGAGCTGCTCGGCGTAGAGCGCCCATCCCTCCGAGTAGGCATTGAAGGCGAGCATCTGCCGGATCAGCGGCATCTCGTGCGTGTATTCGCCCTGCCAGATGTGGCCGGGAATCGCTTCATGAAACGTCAGGTCGGCGAGGCTGTACTTGCTGTGCAGGTCGGTCGTCCGCAGGTTGATCCAGAAGCGTCCCGGGATCTTGCCGTCGATGGAGCCGGCGCCGCCGTAGGCCCCGGGAGCGCCCGGCTCTTCTTCGGGCGGCAACCGTTTCACTTCCATGTTCGGATTGACGACGGTGTTGAAGGCGCGTGGCATCTGCGCGCGGATCCAGTCGAGGCGATTCTGGATGAACGCCGTGATTTCGGCGCGTCCGCGGTCGCCCTCGGGGAACTGGTGGCGCGGGTCCTTCGCCAGCGCCTGCATGCGTGCACCGACGCTACCCTGTGTGTAGCCCTCGCTCTTCAGGATCTCGTCCATTCGCGCGTGCAGTTGCTGCAGCTCGCGACGGCCCATCTCGTGGATTTCGTCGGGCGACATGGAGGTCGTCGTCGATGCCTTCAACGCCCACCGGTAGTACTCCTCGCCGTGCGGTCGGGCCCACATCCCGGCATCGCCCGTCGCGATCGCGCGCTGCGCCTGCAGTTCCGCCAGTTGCCGATCGAGCGCCGGCGCGACCTCTTTCACCGCGATCCCCCGGGCGCGCTCCGCCCAGGTGCCGGGCATATTCTTCGTGCGCCGCTCGATTGACTCCACGAGCGTGCCGCCCTCGCGCGCGTTCTTGATCGAGAGACTGAGCTGCGCCAGCGCCTTGTCGAGCAAGAACGCCGGCGGCACGAGCCCTTTCGCGCGTGCCGCTCGAATGCGGCCAAGCTCCCCCTCGACCTGCTTCGAGTAGGACTGCAATCTGGCCAGGTACGCGTCAGCGTCCGCGGCCTGTTCGATTCGGTGCTCGGCATCGAGAAACCGCGGAACATCGAGATAGGCCCCGACGTTCTGGATGACCACGTACGGCGTGATGCGCCATCCCCCAACGGGGACGTCGCCGTACGGCATCGCGAAGCCCTCGAGCGCTGTGGCGTAGGCACTGCGCACGACCTCTCTGCTGGTGCGCGTCGCATGGGGGAGGCCGGAAGCGTCCAGCACGTTCGCCCGCTCCAGGTCCTGCCGCAGCTGGCTGGCGATCCGTTGCTGTCCCTCCGCCGACCGATCCATGAGCTGCGAACGAAGCTCCGCTCTCGTGCCGGTGTCGATGCCGAGCGACGTGGCGGTCTCGGGCACCAGCCGCAGCAGGCTGTTACCGATGTCGTCCAGCAACGCGCGCGCGTCGGCCTCGGTGTTCGTCGACGCGGCCGTCGACGCCCCCCTCGGTTCGCGAGCACACGCGCTCATCAGCGGGAACGTGGTGCTGTACGCGAGTGCGGCGATGGCCTCGCGACGATTCAACAGGGAGTCCGACAATGGCTTCTCCGACTGATTGGCTCTCGTTATCTGATGAACCGGGGATCGAGCAAAATCACTTCAGTACTGCCGTCGCACACGGTATGGCGCGTCGCCACGCCGGCGTCACCGCCCGTACACTCAACCGGCTCTGAGCAGAGTGAGGGGATCGACACGCGCGGCGCGCGACGCGGGCAGATATGACGCCAGCACCGACACGCCGACGACCAGCAGCACCGCCGCGAGCATCGACACCGCATCCAGTGGGTGCACGCCGAACAGCAGGCCGCGCAACAGCCGGGTTGTCGCCACGGCGCCGGCGAGTCCGATGACCGCACCGAGTCCGGCGAGCCACAGTCCTTCTCCGACGACCAGACGGCGCACATCCAACGCCGTCGCGCCGAGCGCGACGCGAATGCCGATCTCGGTGTGGCGCTGGCGCACGTAGGCCCCCATCACCGCATACAGTCCGATCGCCGCCAACATCAGCGCCGCGATGCCAAACACACCGAGCACGAATGCGTCGAAGCGCGGTCGAGCCAGGGGGCGGTCCAGCAAGTCCGCGAAGGGCGTGACCCGCATCACCTGAACGGCTGGATCGACGGCCCGGATACGTTCGCGCGCCGCTCCTGCGACCACACGGGCCGGAGCCGTCGACCGCAGCACGATCGCGTCCGCTGCGAACATGAACTGAGCCGCCGGAAGGTATGCCGTCGCGCGGGGCTCCCTGAGCTCACGGTACCGTGTCATGCGCGCCACGCCAACCACGGTCCTCCATGGTTCTTCTGAGGTCGCGCCGCCAAGCTTCAGACGCTTGCCGATGGGCTCCTCACCCGGCCACGTACGTGCCGCAACGTCCTCACTCACGATGACGACGTTGGGTGCCCCTTCCCGATCTGCCGGTCCGAAACCGCGTCCACGGATGAGCGACACACCGACAGTGGCGAAGTAGTTCGGATGAATCGACTCCAGGTTGAGTGACGAGTTTGCGCCGGCGACGATCGGCGCTCTGTCCCTCCACGGTGAACGTCGATGCATCCCACCCGCCGGTTCCCGCGAACGGAGGGGTATTGACGGGTGTCGCCCCGGCGATGCCGGGCGTGGCTTCGAGCTCCTTCACGACGTCATCGAGGAATTGCAGCCGTCGATCACGCTCGACGTATTTCGCCTGAGGCAACGCCAATTGCACGAGAACCAGTTCTTCCGCCGTCAGCCCCATGTCCGCCGCCTCGAGCTGGAGCACGCTCCGCGTCAGCAAGCCTGCCGCGGCGACGACGGTGATGGCAAGAGCAACCTGGACCACGACGAGCGTTCGACGACCATGCTGGCGCCTGATCCCCGCATCCCGCCTCCGCTGCGTGACTGCGAGACAAGATCGATGCGACTGGCCGACAAGGCGGGTGACCATCCCAGCCAACGCCGACGTGGTGAACGCTATCGCCATCGCGAAACCGAGGACGCCCGCATCGAGCCGTATGGAGTCGACCCGTGGCAAGCCGTCCGGCACCAGTGCGATCAATGCGGACAGGCTCCACCAGGTCACCGCGAGTCCGGCCGCGCCTGATGCGAGCGCGAGCACCAGGCTCTCGGCGAGCATCTGGCGCGCCAGCCGGCTGCGAGAGGCGCCAAGCGTGGTGCGGATCGCCATTTCCGCTCGGCGTCCCTCTCCGCGCATGAGCAACAGATTCGCGACGTTGGCGCTGGCGATGAGGAGCACGAGTCCGACCGCCGCGAAGAGCACGAACAAGGTCAGCCGAACATCACCGACAACGACCTCCTCGTAGGACCGCACGACCGGTGTCAGCCCTCGCGTGGCGTCCGGCGGAGCCTCGGACTCGAGCCGCGCGGTCAAACCACCGAGCTCGCTCGCGGCTTGCTCAATCGTCGCCTTCCGGTGCAGCCTGGCGATCAAGTCGACCAGCGGCGTGTAGTTCGGGTCGATGATGGTCGACGTCAACGCCGTCATGCTGACCCACGCCTCGGAGCCGCGCGGGTACTCGAATCCGGCCGGCATCACGCCGACGATCGTGAACCGCCGCTCCCGCAGGGTCAGCGCACGTCCGATGACGTCGCGCGTTGCGCCGTAGCGTCGTTGCCAGAGCCCGTGACTGATGACGATCACGTTCTCCGCGCCGAACACGTCGTCGGCGCGATTCAGCGCGCGGCCCAGAAGAGGCTCGACGCCGAGCACGCCGAAGAAATCCCCTGTGATGGCGGCGCTCTGCACAAACGTGCCAACGCCCTTCTCGACGACGACCCACGGCTGAGCCCCGTTGTAGTCGACCCCCGCAGTCCTCTCGAAGAGGCGGCTCTCCCTGCTGAGTGTGTCGATCTCGGCCATGCGGAACGGATAGTGGGCGAAGCCCGCCGAGCGCAGTTCCTTCCAGGCGACAATCAACCGATCCTGCTCGTGCACAGGCAGTGGCCGCAGCAGCACGCCTTGAATCAGAGCGAACATCACGGAGGCACCGGCAATGCCCATCGCCAGCGTGAGCACCGCGGTCGCCGTGAAGCCCTTCGCTCGCCGCAGCCCGCGCCACGCCAACTGGAGATCCTGCCGCCATTGCTCGAATGTCATCAGCTTTCACTCCAACGGCATCACCGGGCCTCATCACAACAGACGATGACTATCCCCGGTCAGCACGCGTGATGCCGCACGAAGGACGGACCGCAGGTTGAGCGGCGAATCGCAGCCGATCCGATTGCCGCACCGCTGCAACGGTTCCAGGAGCCCGGCCAACGGGGGCCTGCAGATCGCGAGAGCCACGCCGTCGTGGGCTCATCGTGCTTGACCCAAGCTAAACGTAAGTTTAGCTTTATCGCAACACGCCTCATGAAGATGACGAAGACGAGATCCTCCCCAAAGCCGCTGACTGGACGCGTCGCGGTTGTCGCCGGCGCAACGCGGGGAGCCGGCCGCGGCATCGCACGTGCGCTGAGCGAAGCCGGTGCGACGGTCTATTGCACCGGTCGCAGTGTGAAGGGAAAGCCATCGCCGTATCGCCGGCCCGAGACGATCGACGAAACCGCGGCGATGATCACGGCCGCCGGTGGCAAGGCCATCGCCATCCGCGTCGATCACACGAACGAGGCGGAGGTCAAAGCGCTGTTCCGGCGCATCGTGCGCGCTCACAAGCGAGTCGACGTCGTCGTCGACAGCGTGGCGGGCGAAGACCCGCTGATGGGCGTGTACGGCTTCCTCTGGCAGGCTGATCTCGACTCGGCAGATGCGATCTTTCGGCAGGGTCTGATATCACGGATCATCACGGCGAAGCATGCCGCACTGACCATGATGCCCGCCAGGCGCGGCCTCATCGTGGAAGTGACCGAAAACGACATGATCGGCGGCGGCGGCAATCCGATGTCGCAGGCCGTCAAGATGGCGCAGAAGGTGCTGCCGCTGCTCTGGGCCGCGGAACTCGCGCCGCATGGCATCATAGCCATGGCCGTCACGCCAGGTTTCCTGCGATCGGAATCCATGCTGCAGCACTTCGGCGTCACCGAGGAGAACTGGCGGGAGGCGGGCAAGAAGGATCCGAACTTCCTGCAGTCGGAATCACCCTTGTTCGTCGGACGCGCGATCGCCGCGCTTGCGGCCGACCCGAAGGTGCGGGCGCGCACCGGCATGCTCTTCGGCTCCTGGGACCTGGGACGCGACTATGGATTGTCCGACTACGACGGCCGTCGTCCCGACTGGGGCCGTCACAAGATCGACTTCTCCACCCTCCCGCCAACGTGGATCGATCTGTTCCGCACGGGTGCTGACCTTGAGAGCAGGTGGTTGACGACGCTCGCGGCCCGGACGAGAAAGTTCAGGGCCAAGATCCCGTCGTAACGCCGACGACACCTCGAAACGCTTCACCGCGTGTGCAGAACGCGCGTCGCTCGATGACAAGCAGCGCTTGCAGCAAGCTGTGGTTCTTCCGAACCCGAAGGTCAGCGAACGACCGGCCTGAATCGGCGTTCCATGTATTGCCGGAACGCCGCGTCGAATTCCGCCGGCGTCAGATCGAAAACAGAGTCGTAGGTCTTGTCCACACGCGGGACGATGAGTGCGTTCAGAAAGCGACGGATGCTGGTGGGACCCCACCGGCTTTCGATGTAGTCGAACGCCGCGTGTCCGACGGCGTCGTTCAGACGCGCGTTCGCGAAATTGCCGTTGCCGGTCAGGAGCGAGAGGGCCGGAACGTCATCAGAGGCTACGAGCTCGCGCATCAGACGCTCGTCGTCGTCAGGCCAGATACCCACCATGTAGTTCGCGATGCCTTCCTGAACCCACCGTGGCACGCCGCCGTTTCCGCCCCTCCCAGGCAGAATGATTTCGCTCACGAGAAGATGGGTCAGCTCGTGCACGATCATCGGGTCGAGTTCCGCATCGCTTTCGGGCAGGGGAAGCGTGATGCGGCTTCGGTGCGGTCGCGATGGTGCGACTTGATCGCTCATTCCGTAGGCAATTGCCTGTTCTCGCGTCATTGGGCCCGCCGGCGCAAATATCACCAGCGGCACTTTGGTGGCGAGGACGAACTCCATACGTCCGCTGATGCGGTCGTACGCACGCTCGGCACTTCGAACGACACGGCCGAGTTCACGTGTGAGCGCCGGCAAGTAGTGGATCTCGAAGCGTCGGGTATCGGTCCTCAGCCACGCTGATTGGCCTTGCCGGGACTGCGCTGTGGCAGTTTCTGGTGATAACCAGACGCCAGCAGTCATCAGAGTCAGAGCGAATGAGAGCGCCCGCTGGAGCATCGTGGTCCTCCATGGCGACGGCGCTCCGTAGTCTACATCCTCAACTCACTCGGGCATCCGCTGTCGATCTCCAACGGGCTGGGCACACGTGCACAAGGTTCAGGCCGCGTGCCAGAACGGATCAGGCGTTGAGGCCTACCATTCGGCCGGACGGACGACGTGTCGCTCGATGGCCGACGCTTTCTGATGATTAAGAATGACGACGAAGTCATCGATCCGATGCGACGACGAGTATGGTCGTCGTGATCAACTGGCTCGTGGAGATGAAACAGCGTGTGCCGGCGAACGGAAGGTAGACGGCTGGAGTAGGAAGTCCCGATGGCCGCTGCCCTTGAACAATCTCCGGATTGTCCTTCCAGGTTTGCCTTGGCGCTGCGCCGACCTCCTCGCGGTCGGTCGGGACGACGCGCCAGAACGTCAGGGCAACCACTCGTGGCTGGTCGAGCCCGTATTGTAGAGCTCGCAACGAGGCGCGCTCAGGTTCACCATGTTCCACGCGAGTAGAATGCGAACGTCACGCCGCGGGTGACCGCGATCTGGGCGTCGTGAATCCCTCGCCATTGCCGCGTGGTGGCGTGCGAGTCGATCACTCAGAGAAGGAGGACCAGCATGGCGACACTGAAGACATTCCAGGGAACTTCGAAAGCCGGAAACCTCCAGAAGGCACTCGACGCCGCGATCCAGGCCGCGCAGCAGTCAGCGCCCGGCGCAGATCGCCTGGTCACCTGGACATTGAAGAAGGTGGCCGGCCGACGTGGCGGCATCGCCGGTTTCAGGGACGTCACCGTCACGATTGCAGCGCGCATCTCCTGAAGGTCTGGTTCCTGGGAGGATTCGGGACTCCTCGCAGGCGTCATCTGCCGCGAGCCGACTCTGAATCGAGCTGAGGAACAACCGCAGGCGAGGAGAGCGCCACCGCTCGAAGGTCGAGCGCGACACCCTGCGGCGCGCGGCCCCTGTCAGCAGACGCAGGCTCCACGCGGGCATCTGGAGCTGTTATCGTGATCCGCAGATCCGTGGCCCCCAGACGCCGGCCATTCGGCCGGCGTCCGTGATATGTTCCGCTCGCCGCGACATCCGTGCCCCACACATCCTCCGTCGAACGCGTTCGCCAGGTACTATCGGGACAATCAGTTTCTCTACACGCTGTTCTGGACCGAGCGGCGGGCGCTTTCGATGAACGTCGGCCTCTGGACACCCAGCACGCGAACGCGCGTGGAAGCGCTGGAGAATCAGAACAAGCTGGTCGCGGAGTTGCTCGAGCCGACGCCTGGCGATCGGCTGCTCGAGGCCGGCTGCGGCACCGGCGGCAGCAGCATCTGGTTGAGTCAACGCTTCGGATCGCAAGTGTGCGGCATCACGCTCTGCGAGCGTCAGGCGGCGATCGCCGCCCGGTACGCACGCGCCCGTGGCGTCGCCGACCGGGTGCGCTTCACCGTCGCCGACTTCACCTGTTGCGCATTCCGCGACCAGTCGTTCACGGGGATCTTCGCGAGCGAGAGTGTCTGCCACGCGGAGCGCAAGGAGCTCTTCATCGCGGAGACGTTCCGCCTGCTTCGCCCGGGGGGACGGCTCGTGGTGATTGACGCGTTTCTCACCGGCACGCGTCTCGACGATCGCGAGCAGGAGCTGCTGGCCGAGTGGTGCGAAGGCTGGGCGGTCCCGGGCCTTGCATCGGCGAACGCATTCGACGCGGCGCTCAGGGCCGCCGGCTTCGAGCGGGTGGAATCTCGCGATTTGACGTCGTACATCGTGCCGTCCGCGCGACGCGTCTTCGTGTGGGGGGCGGTGGGTGCGCCCGTCTTCCGGGCGCTCCGCGCAGTCGGCCTCGCGTCGCAATCACAGGTCGGCCACGCCGTCGCGTGCCGGCGGGTCGTCAGCCTCGTGAACAGGAACGTCTGCCGGTTCGGGGTGTTTGTGGCGAGGAAGCCGGGGCCATCGATCGGCGACCGGGACGACCAGCCACAGAGAGCACGGAAGGGATCAGCCGCAGAAAACGACAACCATTAGCGAGGCAGTTGCTCTTTCTGCGGCCGCCACGGCTCAACCCGCCACTACAATCTCCCCGATGGTCTCCTCGGCCCTGTTCTGCCCTTCGTGTGGCACCCGCCTGGCACATGGCCACGACTCCTGTGCCGAGTGCGGCAGCGCCGTCGTCACCGCGAGTCAGGAAACCTCCGCGTCGACCACGGCCGGTCTGGGCAACAGCGGCGGTGACGTTCAGTTTCAGGGAACGGCCAGGTTCAGGCTCGAGCGCAAGCTCGGGGCGGGGGGCATGGGCGTGGTGTTCGCCGCGTTCGATCGGCAGCGGCGCGAGCTGGTCGCCCTCAAGACCCTCTTTCACACCAGCCCTGATGCCGTGTCGCGCCTCAAACGCGAGTTCCGGATCCTGGCCGATGTGACGCATCCCAATCTGGTCGGGTTGTACGAGCTCGTGGCCGAGCGCGACGAGTGGTTCTACACGATGGAGCTCGTTGAAGGTGTCGACTTTCTGCGCGCCGTCCGCGGCCCTGAGCTCGACGTTCCTCGCCTGATGCACGTGCTCGCGCAGATTGCCGATGGGGTGCTCGCGATTCACCAGGCGGGAAAGCTGCATCGCGACTTGAAGCCGTCGAACGTGCTCGTGACGCCGGACAGTCGCGCCGTGTTGCTCGACTTCGGCATCGCCGCGCAGTTACAGGCGACGCAGGGCGTCGACGACGGCCTGGTCGGCACCGTCGCCTACATGGCGCCCGAGCAGGGGAACGGCCGGGCGGAGGCGGCGAGCGACTGGTACGCGGTCGGGGTGATGCTGTACCAGGCGTTGACCGGCCGGCTGCCCTACACCGGCACGCCGTTTCAGGTCATCGCGGACAAGAGCACGCGTGATCCCGACTGGCCCGATGCGACGGCGCTGGGCATTCCGGGGGCGCTGGTTGCGCTGTCGATGGCGCTCCTTTCACGCGACCCCGCAAGCCGCCCGGGTGGCACCGACGTGTTGGCGCGTCTTGGCCGCCAGCCGCGGCCGGCCGGGGCGGCGGGCGCGTCGGCCGTGAGCGAGACCGCAGCGCTGGGCCGGGAATCGCAGGTCGCCGCCCTGGAAGCGGCAGTTGGCGACGTCAGGCGCGACCACGCCGTTCTCGTCTGTCTTCATGGATCGAGCGGCTTCGGCAAGACGGCGCTGACGCAGTGGTTCACCCGCAATCGCCTTCCCGACCGCACGCTGCTCCTGCAGAGCCGTTGTTACGTGCGGGAATCGGTTCCGTACAAGGCGCTCGACGGCATCATCGAGCAACTGGGCTGGCACCTGCACTCGCTTCTGCCGAACGAGCGTCGGCGCTTCGTGCCGAAGCATGTCAACGCGCTCGTGCACGTGTTCCCCGTGCTCGGGTACCTCGTCGAGACCTACGTGGAGGGCGCGGTGTCCCGCCTCGACCCGATCCAGGTCCGGCGGGAAGCCTTCGATGCGCTGCGCGAGCTGTTGCGGCGCCTGGCGGCGGAGCGTCCGGTCGTGCTCGTCGTCGACGATTTGCAGTGGGGCGACGCCGAGAGCGCACTCGCGCTTCAGGAACTGCTGCGGCAGCCGGGGCAACCGGGCGCACTGCTCATCGCGACCTTCCGCACCGAAGACATCTTCCTCGACCACTTCATCCGATCGCTGGTCGAGCGGGCCCGCACGGTCGATCCGGCCCTGGACGTGCGCGAGATTCGAGCTCGGCCCGCTCTCCGACGACGCCAGCCGCGCCCTCGCCGAGCGCCTCCTGCCCGACCGCTCCGACCGGACGGTCGAAATCGACGACATCGTCGGCGAGTCACGAGGCGCCCCCTTTCTCCTGGAGCTGCTGTCGCGCTACTCGAGCACGGCTCATGGCGCGACCCGAGGCGGCGTCGCCGTCGACGATATGGTCACGGCCGCGCTGACGCATCTGCCGGACGGCTGCCGCGACCTGCTCGAAGCGGTGATGGTGGCTGGAAGGCCGATCGACACGATGGTCGTTCGCGAGGCCGCAGGCGTGGCCGGCAACGAGCGACGGCTCGTGGGTGCGCTCCAGGGCGCATATCTCCTGCGTCCCGCCGGCTCGGCTGCCACGGTGGAGCCGTACCACGATCGCCTCCGCGAGGCAGTCGTCAGCAAGCTGCCGGCGTCGCGTCTGTCGGAAATCCACCTGCGGCTCGCCAGAGCGATGGAATCGCGCGGCACCGACGAGCCCGAGACGCTCAGCGAGCATTACCTGAAAGGTGGCGAGCGCGGGCTCGCGGCGATGCACTCGGCGCGAGCCGCGTCGGCGGCCTCCCGCAAGCTGGCATTTGAACGTGCCGCCACGCTCTACAGGCGTGCTCTCGAGCTCACGCCGGACGCCACCGCGCATGCCGCATGGGAGGTGGGCCTGGCCGACACGCTCGCCAATGCCGGGCGGGGCGTCGAAGCCGCCCGCGCCTATCTGCATGCAGCGACGATCCCTGGCGTGGACGCGGCGGCGATGCATCGGGCGGCGGCGGATCATCTGCTGCGCTGTGGCCACGTGCAGGAGGGGCTCGCGGTGGTCGATCGGCTGGCGGCGGATGCCGGTCTCGGCGTACAACGCAGCCGGATGGCTACGCTCGCGCGTGTCATCGTGAGCCGCGGCGTGCTGCGTCTCAAGGACTGGCGCTTCACCGAGCGCGCCGAGAACGAGATCGACCAGTCGCAACTGATGCGCATCGACCTCGGCATCACGATCGGAGCCGGCCTGGCGCGCGTCGACGGTCTGCGCGCCGCGGATTACCACGCGCTCGCCGCACGGCACGCGCTCGCGGCGGGCGAGCCGGTGCGGGTGACGCACGCCATGCTGGGTGAAGCAGCGTTCGGATGCCTGCGTGATGGACGCACGCTTCCAGCCACACTGCGTCTCATCGACCGGGCGGCGACGTCCGCCGGCCGTCTCCAGAAGCCTCACCTCGACGGCCTGATCCATCTGGTCAGGTGCATGGCCTACGCGCACGCGGGGCAGTTCACCGCCGCGCGCCCTGAGGCGCAACGCGCCGAGGACATTTTCCGGAGCCGCTGCGTGGGCGTCTGGCGCGACATCGACCTCGCGCAGGCCTACACGCTGCTGTCGCTCTACTACCTGGGTGAGCTGGGAGAGTTGGGCCGGCTCGTCCCACACCGGTTGATGGAGGCGCGCGATCACGACGATCGCTATGCCGCCGCCGACGCGATTGGACGTCCGAGCATCCTCTGGCTGGCCCGGGACGATGTCGCTGGAGCCCGCGCCGCGCTGGTCGACATCCGGCAACCCGACTCGGCGCGTCAACTCGACTGGCCCGACTACCTGCGACTGTTCGCGGAGACGCAGGTCGATCTCTATGCAGGCGCGCCGGCAAGCGCCTGGGAGCGCATTCAGGCTGGATCGTCGAGCCTCGCGCGCACGACGATCGCGCTCGTGCAGAGCACGCGGATCGAGGCGGTGCATCTGCGCGCGCGTTGCGCGCTGGCGGCAGCCGGCGGGGCCGCGAACGGTCGCGACCTTCTGCAGGAGGCGGGGCGAGCTTCCCGCCGCCTGCGCGGCGAGCGGGTGCCGTGGGCGGAGGCCCTGGCGGATCTGGTCGGCGCAGCCGTTGCGGCCCGATCGGGTCAGGCCTCGTCGGTCGGGCTGGCGGCGCGCGCCTGCGAGCGTCTCCAGGCGTGCGGTCTCGGGCTGTATGCGGCCGCGGCGCGCCGGCGTCATGGCGTGCTCCTTGGCGGCGACGCCGGACGTGCGGTCATCGAGGCCGCCGACGCGTGGATGAACCGGCAGGGCATCGTCTCGCCGGAACGGATGACGGCTCTGCTCGCACCGGGATTCCGCGACGAGTGATCGATCGGTAGCTGACGCGGCGCACCGGGGCCCCGCGCGCCCCGCGCGTCACGCATGTAGAATGCGTGGCGAGTTCGTGGAGACCGATTGCATGCTCAGGATACGTCGCCCTCCGTGCGCATCGAGCCTGATGCTGTTGCTGCTCACCGTCGGGGTGGTCGATCAGGTATCCGCTCAGACGCGCGCTACGACGGCTGACCTTGTCGGCGTCATCAAGGACAGCACCGGCGCCGTGCTGCCCGGCGCCATGGTTACTGTCACGAACATCGACACCAACCAGGCGCGATCGACCGTGTCCAGCGCGGATGGCCGTTATGCGAGTCCGGCATTGCCGCCCGGCGTGTATCGCGTGTCCGCGGTGCTGCAGGGGTTCAAGGAGGAGCGGCGGGAGAACATCCAGTTGTCCCTCGGCTCGCTCGTCGAGCTGGACCTCACGCTCGGCCTCGCGGGCGCCACCGAATCGGTGCAGGTGATCGCCGACCGGCCGGTCGTGGACGTGCAGAAGACCACGGTCGCAACGGTCGTCTCTCAGCAGCAGATCGGGCAGCTGCCGATCGACGGCCGCAATTTCATCTCGTTCGCCGTCATCACGCCCGCGGTGTCCACCGATCGCACGCCGCAGCAGGGCGCCTCGGCGACCTCGGGCCTGACGTTCGCGGGGCAGCGTGCGCGATCCAACAACATCACCGTCGACGGGCTGAGCAACAACGACCCGGCTGTCGGTTCGGTGCGGGCGAGCTTCAGTCAGGAAGCGGTCCGCGAGTTCCAGGTGCTCACCAATTCCTACACCGCGGAGTTCGGCAACGCCACCGGCGGCGTGCTGAACATCGTGACGCGGAGCGGCACGAACCGGTTTTCCGGCAACGGCTTCGTCTTCTTCCGGGACGATGCGTTGAATGCGAAGGGACATTTCGAGCAAGTCGATCCGTTCGGGCAGCCGGTGGATCTCGACAAGGCGCCGTACGGCCAATCGCAGTTCGGCGGCGTCTTCGGCGGCCCGATCCGTCGCGACAAGACCTTCTTCTTCGTCTCAGCCGAGAGACTGAGCATCAGCGCCGCCAACCTCGTGACCATTGACGACCGCACCATCGTTCTCCATCCCTTTCTCGGCACGCCTCTCGGCACGCCCGCGCAGATCCTGCGAACCGCCGGCTTTCCGGTCGAAACGGGCAACGTTCCGTTCGACGCCCGCAATACCCAGACGCTGGTGAAGCTCGATCACCAGCTGCGGCCGGCGCAGAGCCTGGCGATTCGCTTCAACACGGGCCACGAGCTCAACGAGAACATCGAGCCGTTCGGCGGCATCACTGCGCGCAGCCGCGCCGCGGCGCTGGAGTCGCGGGATGTCGTCGCCGCGGCATCCTACATGGCGGTGATCAGATCGTCGTGGGTGAACGAGCTGCGGTTTCAGCGCGCGTCTCGCGATCAGCTCGTGCGCTCGCTCGATCCGGCATGCGGAGGAGAATGCCTCGCTGTCGATCAGGGTGGTCCGACACTCGAAGTGACCGGTTACGCCAGCCTCGGCCGGCAGCGCTTCACGCCCCAGAACCGGAAGACGGTGCTGTGGCAGGTGCTCGATACGGCGAGCGTGACCAGGGGCGACCACCTGTTCAAGTCGGGCTTCGATTTCCAGTGGACGCAGGACCTGGTCGAAGCTCCCGCGCTGCCGCTGCACTTCGGCGGACGCTATATCTTTCAGGGGCTGCCCGCCGTGCCCGGCGTACTTCCGGCGCCGGTGAATCCGATTCAGGCGGTGGCGCTGGGCCTGCCGGCGGCATACGTCCAGGGGTACGGCCTGGCGACCGACAGGTACAGCAATGGCAGTCTGGCGTTCTTCGTTCAGGACGACTGGCGGCTGACCGACCGGATCACGGTGAAATACGGTCTTCGCTATCAGACACAGTTCTGGAAGGACCTCGCGTACAGCGCCCCCGGCTACCCCGGCACGTTCGGCGTACCATCCGACACGAACAACTGGGCGCCTCGCCTCGGGGCCTCGTGGGACGTCACCGGCGACCGCACGACATCGGTGCACGGTGCGTTCGGCCTCTACTTCGATCAATCGCTCACCGCACTGCCCTCGGTCACCGACCTGCTCGATGGCGACGATCACGTGCGCACGCTGGTGCGGACGTTCCCCGGCTCATTGCAGGCATGGAACGCGCCCGGCCGTCAGCTGCCGGAAGCGGCCGCGGGCCCGTTCACCTCGCTCAAATTCCTGCTCGATCCCGGCCTGGAGACGCCGTACGCGCGACATGCGTCGGTCGGCGTCGATCGCGAATTGCCGGGAGAAATGGCTGTGTCGGTCGCTGCCGTCTTCGCGCGCGGGTTCAATCAGGTAGGCACTATCGACTACAACCCGATCGTGCCGGCGCTGGGCGCCGGACGCCGGCCCCAGGACGTCAACGCGGTCGCCGGCACCTCGGCCTCGATTCTGCAGTTGACCACGTTCGGCGAGACCTGGTACCGGGGGCTCACGGCATCGCTCTCGCGGCGATACGCGAAACGTTTCCAGCTGATGGTGAGCTACACGCTGTCCAAGGCGGAAGACACGTCGACCGACTTTCAGAGCGCGTTCATTCCTCAGCAGAACGGCCGGGGCCGCAACCCGGACGACGTGGCCGGGCTGCCGCTCGGCTTCGATCCGCGGAGCGAGCGCGGTCCGTCGGTGCAGGACCAGCGCCATCGTTTCGTCACGAGCGGAGCGGTCGAGACGGTGGGCGGCCTGCACCTCGCGTCCATCGTCACGATCGCGTCGGGCCGGCCGTACACGATTCTCGCTGGCGCCGACCTGAACGGCGACGGCAACGGCGGCGCGTTCCCGCCCGATCGCGCCCGCCGCGATCCGGCCAGCGAGGCGTCGAGCGTGGGCCGCAATTCGGGGACGATGCCGGGGCAGGCGATCATCGATCTGCGCGTCAGCCGCCGGTTCTCCTTCGGCAGCCCCTTGATCGTCGAGCCGATCTTCGAGGTGTTCAATCTCTTCAACCGCACCAACTACATCGAGACCAACAATCTGAGCCCGGCGTTCATCTGGGGCACCGGCCCGTACCCGACGTCGCCGCTGCCGGCGTTCGGCCACTTCACGCAAGCCGGTTCGCCGCGGCAGATTCAGCTCGCGGTGAAGGTCGGCTTTTGACGAGGATACCCTTCGCGAGGGGATCCCTGGTGGCGAGCGCCCTCACCGCGCCGCGGTCGGCGTCCCGAGCTGCGCCGCGAGGTGCGTCGGCAGCTGAAATGGCGCGCGGCCGTGCGCGCGCGACAGGCTGACGATGTGTGCCACGATGCGACGCGACGCGTATTGGCCAAGCCGCTTGATCACATACGACTCGCGATAGAGAAATGTCGTTCGCTCGATGATGAAGCGGGTGCCGACGACGGTCGCAGTCTGCAGCACCCGCCCGGCCCCGTCGGCCCGTGCACCGATCAGCGTCGCCAGGTGATCCCCCACGTGATAACGAATGAGCGCCCGTGTGAGTGAGGGCAACAACACCGGTTCGGCGAAGTTCACCAGTGCCGCGACCAGCGCGCGACCGGCCGCCGTGTCTGCCGTTACGCGCGGCGCAAGCGCGTCGAACAGCGCCTGCGCGTCGGCGAAGTCCGCGCACAGGAGCCGCGCGTCCACGCCGAGCACATGACCCACGACACTCCACAGGTGAATGTACGCGTCCTTCTGCGCTGCGCTGAGCACCGCACCCAGCTGTTCGAGCGCGCGGAGCACGTTGAAGGAGAAGGTGAGCAGCGTCCACGCCAGCTCCAGTTGATTCACCGGGACGCCGAGCGCCGTGTCCCACTGTGTCGCAAGCAGCGAGCGTCCGAGGGTGGGCCCGCCAACGCTGCCGGCCCCCGCCGGCGGGGTAACGATGAGATGGCGTATTGCGGCGTGCATCAGCCGCACCTGCTGCGTCGTCCGCACGCCAACGCCGTTGGCGCGCATGCCGCCCCGGTCGCTCACGTTGAAGACGAACTGACCGGTTTCGATCAGACGACGAAGGATCAGGTCGCGCTGTTCGAGGCGGAGGGTTGCCCCGAGGACGACGGCAGTCCCACGGCTTGCGTAGGACGTGGGGAGGCCCGCCGTGTAGAGCACACCGGCGCAGAGAAAGCCGTAGTCGACCGCGAGCTGCTCGGCGATGGCGATCTTGCGCAGATCGGTCCAGGACGGCAGCGATGAAGTCTGCTCCAGATAGCGGGCGAGTGGGGCGGGCGCGACGTCACGAGTCTGTCCCGAGAGGAGCGCACCGAGAAGGCGATTGACTGCATCTACATCGCCCTCTTCGAAGATCGCTCGTACGGCTGCGTCCGCGGCCAGGTCGCCCTGTCCGCGCATGTCGTCGAGGAAGTCATCGGACCAGTCGTCGCGAGCCATCTGCCGACGTAGTCTCGCAGATCGGTCTGTATCGTGGGGGTATTCTCGCACGCAGCCCCCGGCCCTGCTCAGGAATTGCTCAGCCGGCCGGTCGATCTGTGGGGACTGGTGGGACTGTCACGGGGCCACTGGCGTCGAGCAAACCCATGCCGCGACCGCGCCCCGCGCGACCAGCCGTACCCGCGGCGGCGCGCAGCTCGCCTCCGACCCGGTGCTCGAATGTTGGCACCGCGTGCCAGCGCGACGCCCGGCCCTCGGGGACGAGGGTCACGACTCGCGCTCGACAGCCGGTGCGTGGCCTCGCGGGCGTCGACTGCGCAGCCCGCGCCGAAGCCTGGGTCAGTCGCGCCGAGGGCGAAACTGCGAACCAAGGGGTTCGTCGTCAGTTCGGTGCACGCTCCAGATTTCGCCGCACGACTCGCACCGGCAGTATAGGGCGCACCACGTGCGGAGTCTGACGGCTGTCCGGGCTTCTTGACAACGTGGACAGGGGAGGACATTGGATCGGATCGGGCTGCGGCGTTCAGCAGGCTGGGCAATCTCCATGGCAGGCTCCTGCGAGTGAGACGCCGCGGCGCTCCGCTACCCCCCGCCAACCGATGGAGCGCCGCAGCGAACCCGCAGTGTCGGCCAAATCTCCAGCGATGTCTGTGCAAAAAGAGACAGGGCAACCCTCGCGTCCCTCGGAATCGGGTCCGGACGTCAAGGCCTGGGCGGGAGGGACGACACGAATGCCTCGATCTGCTGGAGGACCTCGCGCGGGATTGCTGATGATCAGATCGTGTGTGCCGGAGAGTTCCACCACACGCCCTCGCTCGGCAAACGCCTCGAACCATTTCTCGTGATTTCGAACGCGCTCGCGAGTCAAGAGATAGAGCTTCTCAACCCGTTCGCGAATCGCCGGATCGTCAGCTGCTCTGGCGACGAGCTCCGGGAACGGGAGTCGATCGGAACTGCCCCGACGCATCAGGTCATCCGCCGATTTCGGGACGGCATAGATGGCAAGCGCCGGCACACGGATACGTTCAGGGTTGTAGGGCTTGTAGGCAGCCCGCATTTCCTGTGTCATCGCCTGACGATCGGCAGGTCCGGGCCCACAAGCCAGCGAACGGTTCCGTCAGGGTTTGCCGCCCACCGAGCCCGCAGGTGTGCTTCGGGTCCGGCCCCGCCGTATTTCTCCAGATACGCACGCAGAGCCGTGAACGACACCAGGTCATCCGCCTTTGGACTGGGAGCTGCGGGCAGCGTTCGCGCCACCGCGTTGAAGGCATCGCTGTCAGCGTCGTCTCCACGATCGAACGACGCGTCGACGTACACCAGCCCTGCGATACGAGTGGCATGCCGCGCGCCCAACACGTGCATTTCTTCGCCAGCGAACGAATGGCCGACAACGACCGGAGTCTTCACGCCGACTGCATCCATGACGCGCACAAGGTCCTCGGCCAGACGTGCGACTCCGTAGCCGGTGGCGGGTGCAGATGAGCCCGGATGACCGCGTCGCGTCACGCCGATGACGCGGTACCGCGTGGCCAGTGTCGGCGCAAAATCGTCGAACACGTGCGCCGTATCACCACCCCCCGCCAGGAGAACGAGCGCCTGACCGGAGCCACCCCAGTCCAGCATCTCGAGCTGCACATCCGTGTCCACGGTCACCCGCGTCAGCGTATGCGGCGACGGGTCTTTCCACTCTGTCTGCTGTGGCGAAGCGGGCGTGGCGACAGCGAGGAGGCCGCACAGCACGTACTTGAAACGGACAGTCATCGACGCTGTTCCTGTGGAAGAACGGCGCAGTCGACGAGCCGCCGGCGAGCGACTGCGGCGCCAGTGAGCAGCGGCATCGCCGCGATGAACCCGGTCGCGCAGAAGACGACAAAGTCGGTGTTCCCCGGGTCGCGCCACACCGCGGGACCAGCGAACCCGATCAGCAAAGCCTCACTCGTCACGGCGAGCATCGCGCACGCCGCCATGCCGCGACGCGGCGCAAGCGCGACCAGAGAGGCGCCGGTCCAGAGCGCTCCACTCCACCAGAAGAACGGGAGTGCGATCCAACCCGCCGGCGAACCGGTCGACTGGGGAACAAGAAAAACGACGGCGACTCCTCCCAATGCTGACGCCGCGAAGAGCGCTCCGCCTGCCAGCGTGAGCGCAAGCACTCGCAGCGGTGCCTCCATCGCGGCGTTCCGCCAGAGCGCGAACGTGATGCGCACGACGTGTAACCAGAACCAGGTCCATCTGCGTTGCCCGCGTTCTTCAGCGAGATCGCCGGCCATCGCGACTGCACGATCCGAGGATGTAAACAGCGAGAACAGCCGTTCGACGGCGTCGTCATGCATGGGCGCCTCGCAGAAGGTTCAGCCCGTCCAGCAGCCGTTCGTACGCCTGCAAGGCGCGCGTGAGCGCCTCCACCCCTGCAGCAGTGACCGTTACATGGCGCTTCGCTCTACCGCCTCGTTGGGGAGTCGGGTCGCTCATGTGTGATGTGATCAGGCCCTTGGTCTCGAGACGTTCGAGCGCGGTGTACAGCGCACCGGGCGCGACGGTGCGTCCGGCACGATCCGCCAGTTCCGCACGAATCGTCACACCGTAGGCATTCTCGCGGAGCCGCAGAATCGCCAGGAGGACCAGTTGCTCGAACTCGCCGAGATTCACTGCCATCGCCATTTGAACTGCATTGTAGTTCAAATCGACGGCCTGTCAAATTACGCGCTTCGTTACGCGCTCGATCTCTACTTTTGGGCCGCGGCGGAGGGCACTTCCGCAGCATGAACCGACTCTCTCGGGGCACGTCCCTTGCTTCAAAGTTCCAAGGAAGCCACGCTCCGGGTTCGCTCGCCACAGGGATCCGTGCAGGGCCGCCTCTGGTACCACATGACTCTCAACGTCCGACTTGCCCTCGCTTTCTTCGCCATCTACGTTGTCTGGGGATCGACCTACCTGGCGATCAAGGTCGCCGTCGAGACCATTCCGCCGCTCGCGACGGCCGGTGTCCGGCACCTGTTCGCCGGCGCCATCCTCTTCGTCTGGTCACGCGGCTTCTCTGCAAAGATTACCGCCACCGAATGGCGCGCCAGCCTGGTCGTGGCGGCGCTGTTCTTCCTCATCGGCCACGGCACGCTGCACTGGGCCGAACAGATCGTGCCGTCAGGCATTGCCGCGCTGCTCGTGGCCACCGAGCCGCTGTGGATTGCGATGCTGATGCCGGCCGAGACCGGACCGAGGTGGAGCCTGCGCACGATCGGCGGGCTCGCAGCGGGACTGCTCGGCGTCGGGCTGCTGGCGCCGCTCGACGCGTTCACCAGCCGTACCGGACAACTGTGGGGCTCCGGCGCCATCCTCATCGGCGCGATGTCCTGGGCCCTGGGGGTGCGCTATTCGGCGACAGCTCGCCTGCCCCGCGATCCGTTCCTCCGCGCCGCGACGACGCTGCTCTGCGGCGCCGCGCTCCTGCTCACCGCGAGCGCACTCACCGGCGAGGTCGGACGCGTCGATCCCGGCGCCATCACCGGAGGCTCGCTGCTCGGTCTGGGTTATCTGATCCTGTTCGGCTCTGTCGTCGCCTTCTCGGCCTACACATGGCTCCTCGAGCGCTGCTCCGCGACGCTCGTCGCCACGCACACCTACGTCAACCCGGTCGTCGCCGTGCTCCTCGGCTGGCTGTTCGCCGGCGAGCCGCTCACCACCCGGATCGTCTTCGCGACCGGATTGATCCTGGCGGCGGTGCTGCTCCTCAAGGCGGGAACGTCTGCGGCGAGCGGACCGACTCGAAGCGGCGAGCCGTTGCGCGACAGCTGTCCCGTCTCGAACTGACCAGTTAGGACCTGACGCATGCTGCTCGCGCCTTAGACGGCTGAGTGGAGTTCAGAACTTCAGAAAGGCTTGTGCGCCCGACCCGGGACGGGCCGATCGGCACTACGGCGAATCGATTTCTGAATGGGTCCGGCGTGCACGACTTCTGCGCGCGGCCCGGCTCCTGGGCGAGACTCAACTCCCTCTCCCGGTTGTGGGGCTGGAGGCCGGGCTGGCGGACCAGAGCCATCTGTCCCGCCTTTGCCGGCGGGAAGCCGGCGTCACGCCTGCAGCCTTGAGGCGACTCCAGACGAAGGCTTAGATCGTTCAAGAGCGCCGCAAGGCAGCGCATTAGGATGCCTGCATGACAGTCTTCAGAGTCCTCGCGATCACGGCAACCATCGCGGCCTCCGCCAGCGGCTTGATTGCCCGACAGGCTGGCCGTGAGGCGCTGACTGAACAGCGTGCGCTTGATTCCGCCGTGGAGCGCCTGTTCGCGCTGGATCTCACGCCGGGAATGACCATTGCTGCGGTGCCCGGCGCCGACGTGGTGTTTGCCAGAGGTCTCGGTGTTCTTGACGTCGAGACGCGGCGCCCGGTGACACCTGATTCGATTTTCTACATCGCCTCGACAACCAAATCGCTGACCGCATTCGCTGCGGCGCTCCTGCACCATTCGAAAACAATCGACCTTGACGGGTCTCTCGCCACGTATTTTCCGGGGGTTGACGCTCAAGCCGCCGTTGTCCGCCGCCGAGATCACCGTACGCGACCTGCTGACGCACACGCATGGCATCAGCAACGCCGGCCCCATCACGCTGCGCACCGCGCATACGGGCGATCACAGTCCGGCGTTGTTGCTTCGACTGCTTTCAGAATATGACCCGGCTTCCCGTGGGCGCGCCTTCGCGTACGGCAATCCCGGTTACAACGTTGCCGGCATGGCGCTCGAAGCCCGCCTTGGCAAATCGTGGCAGGAGATTGTCTCGGACCTCGTATTGCGACCTCTGGACATGAAGGACACCAGCGCGTACATCTCCAGAGCCGACCGGGCCAGGCTCGCTCTCCCACATGCCGCGGCAGGCGCAGGGTATCGCCAGTTGCGGTCGAAGGCCGATTCCACGATGCACGCGGCAGGTGGTCACGTCACGACGGCTCGAGATCTCACCCGGTGGATCGAAGCACATCTGAACCGGGGACGAGTTGACGGACGCCAGGTGTTTCCCGCGGCGGTCGAGCAGACGCGAGATCTCGCGGAACGCATTGCGCGCCGGCAGTCGCTTCCGCATCCACTTGGCACATACGCCGGAAGCTACTACAACGAGGCAGCGGGCTGCCTCGAAGTGCAGGTCGCGCGGGATCGCCTGCGTGCCACGATGGGCGTCGCCGAAGGCGACATCGACGTGACGGACGGCCCAATGAATCGGGTCGAGGTCGATCTCACAGGTGGCCCAATGGTGATGACATTCGCCATGGAAGACGGACAGGGCCGTGCGCTGACTTTCGAGGGCCACCAATTCTCCAAGCGAAGCTGTCCGTAGCCAATGGAGAACAGGCGACTCGTGACGTGGTGAAACGGTGAAATAAGGCAGTGGGTCATCAGTTTGAGTCCTTGGGTGGTTCCAACGCTCCCGCCGCTGGGCCGCCGCCAAAGGAGATGATGTAGCCGTCGGGGTCCTCGATATAGAAATCCTTCGTCCCCCAGGCCGTGGCTGCAAGCGGTTTCATGATGGCTACGCCGTTGGCGACGCACTGTTCGTAAAACGCTTCGACGCCGTCGACGCCCGCCGAGGCGTCAAGATGCTCGTTGTCGCGCCGCCACCGGCGCTCCGCTTGGTTTTTGGGCGCTTCCTTCAGGTGGAGTTCCAGTCCGTTCAACTTGCCGATGGCGTAAAAACCATCCCATGGTTCGCCGAACGCAAAACCGAGCTTGTTGTAGTACGCGATCGAGCGTTCAAGGTCATCGACAAGGAACTGCGGCGCGAAGGATGTTACCCGCGGCTTCATCGCGATGGTCGTCATCGAAACATCCCTTCGTTGACTAACAGTGAGCTCCTTAGGCCACGGCTGCGGCGTGGTGTTCGATGCTCTTCGGTTTCCTTTTACTCGCTCGGCAAGGCATGCCCATCATCGTACACCGTGCCGCCCTTGCGTCACCGTCGGCTGTCTTCAAACTGACCCACTCCTGAATTAAGGATCGACACGATAGATCCCGTGTACTACACTGCCGCCGATGGCGCTGGGCAAACGACGGCGGCACGCGAAGCAGGCATCGATGTGGGTCGCGACCCAGGACCTGCCGCGCATCACTTCTACACCCGGCTGAATCAGATCCTCGACGAGGAGCACTTCGATCGGTACGTCGAGGGGCTCTGCCATCGCATCACGCGGCGCTGGCGCGGACACCCTCGGGCTGCGTGTGTCACCTTTCTCGGCTTCAACCCGACGAGTGGGGTCAACCTGCGGCGTGACGTTCATTCTGCGGCCGCGAAATGTGAAGGCCATCTCCGAGGGTCGCGCGCGCCTGAAGTTGTCCATCGGTACAGACATTGACCCCTTGACAAGCATCGACAACTGAGTACCAGTGCTGAGGATGCCGCGTCATGAAGCCTTTCAAGGCTCGCTGCCGCTCCTCGTGCTGAAAATCCTTTCTCGCCGCGGCCCTCTGCACGGGTACGGCATCACCGTGCGGATTCACGAGGTCACAGACGACGCGCTCCGCGTCGAAGAAGGATCGCTCTACCCGGCACTCCACCGGATGGAAGAAGCAGGGTGGATCACCGCCACGTGGACGGTCACCGGCAACAAGCGGCGCGCCCGTGTCTACGAAATCACGAGCCAAGGACGCGAGCGACTCGGGGTGGATGAGAAACGCTGGATCGCCGTCAACGCCGCCGTCTTGCGGGCCCTGAAGAACGCCTAGGAGCAATCGCCATGTCCTGGCTCTCGCGTGTCGTCAGCGTGATCCGCAGCGACCGCCTGAATCGCGATCTCGACGACGAGATGCGGTTCCACCTGGACGCGCGAACCGAGGAGTACACGAGAGCGGGTCTGTCTATCGAGGAAGCCCGCGCCCGGGCTCGCCGCCAATTCGGCAGCCCCGCGCTCCTGCGTGACGCCAGCCGTGACATCAAGCTGTTGCCGCGCCTCGAATCGATCCTCCGCGACGTCTCGTTCGCGACGCGGCTGTGGCGACGCAACAAGCTGGTCACAGGCGCGGCGCTGGTGTCTCTCTCGCTTGCCCTCGGGGCCTGTACCGCGGCGTTCTCTCTGATCGACGCCCTCATCCTCCGGATGCTGCCTGTCGATGATCCGCAGTCGCTGATCTACGTCGCCTTGCGAGTCCCGACGGAGGACCGCGATGGCCTCGCCTTCAACTACCCGCTGTTCCGCGAGATGCGCGCCGCGAGCAGCCGGCAGGTCCGACTGTTCGCCCTGAGCGACCAGGCGAAGCGCGACGCCGTGTTCGACGACCGCGGGCATGCCGAGAAGGTTTATGCGCAGTGGGTCT
Source organism: uncultured Acidobacteriota bacterium (assembly GCA_963787175.1). Classification (GTDB taxonomy): domain Bacteria; phylum Acidobacteriota; class Vicinamibacteria; order Vicinamibacterales; family 2-12-FULL-66-21; genus CAVSUB01. The sequence goes on along the minus strand of CAWBCA010000017.1, from coordinate 669,953 downwards.
CAGGCGAGGCCTTCGCGATCCTCGGTGTGAAGCCGGCGCTCGGCAGGGTGCTGGCCTCGACCGACGATATCAATCCAGGTCGGCATCCGGTCGCGGTCCTGAGCTACGACTTCTGGACGCGTCGATTTGGCAGGAACCCGGATGTTCTTGGTCGTCGGGTCACCATCCGGGAGAAGCCGCTTCTGATAGTTGGAGTGGCTGCGAATGGCTTCACCGGCGTCGAGCCGGGCATCATGACCGACGTCTGGGCTCCGACGATGATGTGGGACGATCGCGCGATCGCGGACTCCGGTACCCGCTGGTTCCGGATCTGGGGACGGATGCAGGCCGGCGTCGCGGAGGAGCAGGTGCGTACCGTCCTGCAGACGGTCTTCACCGGTTTCGCCCGCGAGCAGACCGCCAGCCGGCCCGAGGAATCCCCCGACCGGCTCAATCAGTTGCTCAACACTCGTGTCCATCTGCGGTCCGCCGCGACGGGTCCATCCGGACTGCGCCAGGACTTCGCGCGCGCATTGTGGGTCCTCGGCGCCATCGCCGCATTGGTGCTGCTCATCGCCGCCATGAATGTCGCGAGCCTGCTGGTGGCACGCGCGGCGGCGCGGCAGCGCGAGATGGCGTTGCGGACATCGATTGGCGCCGGACGTGGCCGCCTGATTCAGCAGGCAGTGATCGAGAGCGGACTGTTGGCGCTCACGTCATGCGCGCTCGGCGCGGTGCTCTCCGTCGTCGCGACGCCGAAGCTCGTAGCGATGATTTCGACGTCGTGGACGACCGTGCGCCTCGATGTTCAGCCGGACTGGCGAATCCTCGCATTCCTCGGCGCCATGAGCATCTTCGTGACGTTCGTCTTCGGGCTGGCTCCCGCCCTCCGTGCCGCCGCCGCCATGCCAGCAGACGCGCTGCGATTGGGAGGAGGACGGCACGCGACAGCCGTCGGCTCTTTCCGGCCTCTCGTTGCCGCGCAGATCGCATTTAGCTTCGTCGTGCTGTTCGTGGGCGGTCTGTGCCTGACGAGCTTCGTGAAGCTGCTTCGGACCGATCTCGGGTTCGACGCGAGCAACGTGGTGCTCGTGAATGTCACGGCCTCGTCGACAGGACAGAACCAAGAGCCGGCCCTGGCCGCGTGGATCTCCTTGTTGGAACGCCTCGAACACACACCGGGGATCGACTCCGCGAGCCTTTCTCGCTGGGGGTTGTTCACGGGTTCCGGACGTAACAAGAGCGTGCGGATCCCGGGTTGCCCGGTGGATGCCTATACTCCATGGTACCTGCCGGCGTCGCCGGGGTTCCTGCGCACGATGCGGATTCCCCTCGTTGCTGGAAGAGATTTGGAGTGGCAGGATTCAGTGCCTGAATTGCCGACCGCGGTGATCATCAACGAGAGCTTCGCCAGGCGGTACTTTCCTGGTGAATCCCCGATCGGCAAGCGATTCTTCCGCATCGATGGAGGCGCCACGCTGGTTGCCCAGGAAGTCATCGGCGTGGCAAAGGACGCGAAGTACACCGACCTTCGTGAGCCGGTGCCGCCAACGGTGTACGACCCCTACCGGCCGCAGAACGTGGCAGCGATTCAAGTGCGAACGCGGCTGGACATGGGCGCGCTCGTGGCGACGCTGCTGGCAGAAGTTCCCCGCGCGCATGCCGCGTTTCGCGTCGGCGACGTCACGCCGCAGTCCACGATCGTGCACAACCACCTCGTGCGAGACCGCGCACTCGCGGTGTTGTCCGCGTTCTTCTCCCTGGTGGCGATCGTGCTGGTAGTTGTCGGAGTCTACGGGCTCCTCAGCTACACCGTGCTCCAACGGACACGAGAAATCGGAATTCGTCTCGCCCTCGGCGCACAGCCGGCGCAGATTGTGGCCCTGGTTCTGTGGGGGGTAGGGGGACTGACGTTGATCGGTCTCGTCGTTGGAGGAGTCGGTGCTGCCCTCACCGGCCGATTCATGACGACGCTGTTGTTCGACGTCACACCGTCGGACATGTGGAGCCTCGCGGCGCCGCTGATCTGTCTGCTGCTGGCGTGCGCGGTCGCTGCCGTCTTGCCGGCACAGCGCGCCGCGCGAATCGCGCCGACGACGGCATTGACCGTCGAATGAGCGGACATCGCGGCAGCGGCCGTCTGCCGGCAGTCAGGCCTTCCCACAGCGCACCGAGAGCGCGGAAATCGGTTCAATCGAACCGCCGCAACGGCACCACTTTTCAACGACTTGGCGCCGTCCGAGAGTGCTGATGAAAGAGTGGTGAGCCGCCTCGGAATCGAACCGAGAACCCGCAGATTAAGAGTCGCTCTAGGCGTGCGAAATAGCTGTATTTCTGAAGGATTTCGCGGGCTGGGTGTGCAGAACGCGGCAGAACGCGGCAGCGCGACGCAACCCAGACGCAACCGCCGAGCGTCCGTAAACCGACATCATGTTTCGGATCGAGGGCTCCATGAAGAACAGTCCGGGACGGCGGGTCCAGAAGAGAGCCCGCGGCCGCAACAAACCGCAACCGCGACGGTTCAGACCGACTGCCGGGATGCAACGGTTCCTTCGCGTGGAGCTGGAGCTTTTAGCGAGACGGCGACCCTACACGCAGAAACAGGTTGCGGAAGCGGCCACAGTCTCCGAATCTCAAGCGTCCCGGTGGCATGACGTTACCGGGTACGACGACTGGATGACTCGAGAGTTGCGTCATGTCGCCGTTCGACTTTTCGCGCGCGGCACGGTCGCGGCCGGCTATCGCGTAATCATGACGGGTGACCCGAAGGAGCTCGAGACGTTTGGGCGCGTGATGGGACTGATCAGCCTACCGGTTGACTCGCTCGTCGCGCCGGGCACGCCGGAGAACGCCTGCGTAGTGAACCTGCTCGTGCCTCGGCCGGAGTATCCCGTGAGCACCGTCCAGGCCAGCGGCCCGCTGCGGTTGGCACCGCCCGATCTGCCGACCCAGTACATCCTCGACAGCAAGGATGTGTGCAGGGACGAGATCGCTGCGGGTCGGCGGTGACGCTATGACGAGGCGACTATCCACACGACGAAGCACCCGCACGAAGGCTCCGTCCCTCGCGGAGCTCGACGCCTTCGTGCGCGCGGCCGTGAGAACCCAGTGCTGGGTCAAGCTGGAGCGCACGATGGGCGCGTTCAGTCGCCGGCTCGGTGTCCCAGCCAACCAGCTGCTCGTCGAGAGCATCAACAGGCAAATGTGCGACTACGTGATGACTCATCCGGAGCAGGGCCCGCAGCTTCTCGCGGACCTCGACGGGCTGGACGCCGAGGCAGCCGCACAGCCTGACGAGCCTCGGATCTATCCCTTAGAAACGATCGTGGCGAACCTGCGCACCGCCACGCGCAAGTTCGCGTCTGGGGTCCATTGATGACCGCCGAACAGCGACCGGCCGACGACGAGATGGCGACCGAACAGTGTGCGCATCGGGGATCGCTGGGTCAGCTACCAGCTGTTGCAACCGGTAAGCGGCTCGTCGCGGTTTATATCGATCCGATGCTATGCTGCGGACCGGGACAGGCCCTGGACGTTCACGCTGGATGCACTCGGGGTCTGAAAGATTCGGCGCCATTTTCTCCACGCCGGCTGGGCCTTAGACAGCCTCGCGCGTGGGCGTCCAGCCCTTGCAAGGCGGCTGCACTGTTACGGCTTGCGGACGACTGTCGCGAGGAGGTAGCCGTGCCTGCGGACGGATGGGACATACCGGTCGAGCAGCACGAACGGCCGGACCGCTGCGCCCGTCAAGACGCTCAGCGGCCGGCACCACGCGTGGCACGCGAGATCGATCATCCTGAGCCATCCGGGGACGAACAGAATGGCGGTCTCGGCCACCACGACGAGTCCCGCCCGCTCGAGCATCGCCCTGAGCGCCCGGCGCGAATAGGACTTCTCATACCCATAGGCGTACAGCCCCACGCCCTGGAGCACCGTCGCGAGCAGGGGCCGGAGAAAGGGATCGTGGCGGTTGGGAACGCCGACGATCGCGCGGCCCCCGGGGGCGAGCACGCGGGCGATTTCGCCGACCGCACGCTCGGTCTCGTCGAAGTGCTCGATTGTTCCCATCGAATAGACGGCATCGAAGCTCGCGTCGGTGAACGGCAGATCCCGCACGTCCGCGACGGCGCCCCGCAGGCGGGTGCTCGGGCCGGTGTCGAAGGCCGCGCGCGCCTGCATCACCGTCGGCTCGGAGATGTCCACGCCGAATGCGCGGGCGCCCCGCCGCGCGGCCCAGGCGAGGATGCGCGTGTTCTTCGCCTCGTCCCAGAGATCGGTCTTGAGGATCCGCAAGCCTTGGAGCGGCGGAAGGTGTTCGGCGAACAGGCGCCGTTCGTTGTCGGCGTAGTAGCGCGTGGACGCGGCTCCCCCGAGGTCCGGGAACCGCTCGCCTACACGCGCCCAGAAATCCCGGTAGGCATGCGCAGTCAAGGCCGTTCGTCCTTGACGGACCAATTCCACATGCCGAGCGCGAACGACAGGGCGCGCCTGTCGCCGTTGTCGATGACGTCGGCAGCCACGGTGGGGGCTTCCACGGCCCGGAACACGAACGCGTGATGCCCGGGCGATACCGTGAGCGGTCCGACCGGGTAGGTGCGGCGACGCGGACCGATCGCCAGCGTCTGCACCTTGCGGCCGTCGAGCAGCAGGTCCATGCGGCGATCCCGGTGGAATGCCGACACCTCGAGCTCGAGCGTCGCAACGACCGGATGCGGCGCGGGATTGACGATCGTCCAGGCCGCCTCGGAGCCCATCCACTGCCACGACGCTCCGGCGTGGTGCTCGCGTGGCGAAAAACCCCGGCGGGCGGCGATGTAGAGGGCCGGCGGTTCAGCGACGACCGCGAGCACCTGGCCATCGGGAAAGCTCGCCGCCAGTCGCAGTCCGTCCATCGCGGCGAACTGCCTTTCCGGCGCGGTGGCCGCGCGCACCACGAGGTGTGTGAAGCCTGTCGCAGCCAGCTTCGCAGGGAGGTGGGGTTCGGTGCAGTCGCCTGCCGCGCGGGGCAGCAGCGTCACGCGGTTGCCCGTCAGCCACTCCACCGACCGCGACTCCTGATCGGGCCGCGCGCAGTCCAGTGCGCGCACGCCGGCGGGCTGGCGCATGATCCACCGGTGTGCGGCCGTGGGCAACACGTCCCGCCACAGTGAGGGGGGCGCCACCGCATACTCGAAGACACAGACCCCGACCAGCCCGGCGCACAGCACCTGGGTCCGCCTGGTACCGCGCCGCCGCAGACAGTCGACTCCAATGCCGGCGAGCAGCGCCGCCATCAGCTGCACGACCAGACCGAATCGTGCGTACGACCTGAACATCGGGAGCATCGCGTACAGCAATGCGGAGGGCCGGACGAAGTTGAACTGTCCGATCGTCCGCTCCGGTGAGAGCGAGCAGAGGAGCGCGGCGAACGCGATCAGCGCCAGCGCCGGAACATACGCGAGCGACGGCACCTGCCCCGCGCCGCCGCTGCGCACCAGCCACCGCGTGCCTGCGACCAGCCCCAACGCGACAAGTCCCCAGCCCAGGCTCACTTGCTGTTCGAGCAGACCGTCGCCCACCCCGACCGCTTCCCAGATGCGGCTGGCGGTCGCGCCCAGCAGTGGGTGTCCCACGGGGGGACCAGGTAGCCCCACCACCTGGCGCTGTAGCGGAACAGGTCGGCACGTGGGAACGAGAAGGCGGCGCTGTTGATGACGACAGGAGCCGCCGCGCGCCAGGTGTACAGCAGGCCGCCGGCCGCGAGGATCGTGAGGGTGAAGATCGTCACCGCCAGCCTGCCCGTGGCTTGCCGATCGCGTGCGGTGACGAGCCAGTAGGCGAGCAACGCTACCGGGGTCATCACCGCCGCAATCAGTCCCCCGTAGAAGTTCGACAGCGTCACCGCGGCGGTCGCGCCGGCCAGCAGCGCGACGGCGCCCGGCGACGCCCTGTCGAGACAGCGCCACAGCGCCAGCAGGTAGAGCGGCAGCCACTGTGTCTGCGCGATGTGAGGGTGATACGCGGCCTGTGCCAGGTGGAACGGCGAGAAGGCGTAGGCGAGCGCCGCGACCGACGCACCCGCCGCAGCGATCGAGAGGTGGCGCGCCAGGAGGTAGGCGGCGAGGGCGGAGAGCGGAAAGCTCAGGAGAACGAGCAGGTTGTACGCGGCGACCGGCCCGACGGCGCGCGCGAGCAGCGCGCCCGGGATGTCGGTCACCGGCTGCAGGTATACGCCGGCGATGACCGGACCGCGGAACTGCTCCATCACGGTGAACGGATCGTGATGCCGCCCGACGATCGGCATGCCGAAGACGCGCTCGGACGATGCGCGCAGAACCGGAGCAGCGATCGCGGCCGTGACGATCGTGGCCAGCCCGATGATCGCCGACAGCTCAGCGACGCGCGCCCGCACTGTGGACGACCGCAGCGACAATCAACAGCGGAGCGGCAATCGCCCAGCCGCGAACGTCGCGCACGTTTGCCGTCAGGCCCGCGTGCGCGCTGAGGGCCTGCAGAACCATCAGGCCTGCCGCCTGCGTCAGCGCCAGCACGCCGAACCCGGCCAGGAACCGCCACCAGCCGACCGCTGTGAAGGCGGCAATCCAGACTGCAAGATAGAGCCCGAACTGGAACGGCGGGAGGAAGGCAATCGCGCCCTGCGGATCGGCAAGGGGCGTTGCCGACGGGTAGGTGACAAGACGCACGAAGAGAGGCCCGAGCGCATGGATGAAGAGGATGCCGAGCGCGACGCCTGCCAGAGCGCGAGGCAGCGCCCGCCGGCTGCCGTGACGCCACAACGCGGCTGCGTACACGGCCACCGCCCCGAGGAGCAGCTGATAGAAGGCGTGCACGAGGAACATCGGGAGTCGCCACCGCTTCGGGCAGAGCGACCACCAGCAGGCGCACGATGCCCAGCACGAAGAAGATCGGCGCCGCGGCGAGGCCCCCCAGTGCGAGGCGACGCCACGTCGACGCGTAGGCGCACACGGCGGCCAGGTAGATCGGAATCAGCGGGGTCACGATGCACTCCTGCGTGACGAGATAGCCGCCGCTCGAAGTCCACAGCACGTTGCCCGCGGTGTGCGCGCTGACGCCGGCGCGGCCAGGATGCCCCCCGCCGCGCCGCGATGAACCCGGCGACTGCAAGGATGCCGGCGCTCTCGAGGTAGAGCGGGGAGGCGGCGGAGAACACCAGCAGAAAGACCAGCGTGAGGACAGCGAAGCGCCGCCACGAGCGCGGTGCGCCGACCAGCGCCGGGCCGCGGCGGAACACCGTGGCGACCCTGGCGTGTGCTGCCGCTCGACGAACCCTATCCACGCGAACACGTACCCGGCAATCGCAAGCGTGAGCAGCGCCGGCCAGATGTAGAGGTGCAGCGCATCGAACCAGCGCGGGAACGCGGCCGCGCGCCCGAGCGTGCCGATGCGCATCGTGTTCAGGACCAGGATCATGCCGACGCCCCCGGCCACGCCGGCCGCCCGGTTCCGCCAGCCCACCGGGTATGCCGCGATCGCCGCGAGGCACAGGGCCAGCGCGTCAGCGCCGCTGCATGCCAGCGTCACTTCGACAGGCTCGACGGTGGACCGAGCAGGCCGATCGCGGCGCGCCCTGCCAGCGCGTGAGCGGCAGCAGGACGTGTACGGCAATCCACGGCAGCCGGAGCAGGCCGAACAGCGCCAGCCACCAGGCGACGACCCAAGAGGGAACCTAAGCGGGCTGGTCTGCGGGGGCCGTGTCCGTCGGCACGGGCGATCTCCTGTACCGATAGACGCGCTGCGCCGAAGGACCGCCCGAGTTCCTCGATGGCCTGCACGCTCCGGAGGCGCGGCGAGCAGGAAAAAATGTCGATGTTGATCGTGCCGGTCTCCGGCCACGTGTGCAGGACCGCGTGCGATTCACGCAGGATCAGCACGCACGTCAGTCCGGTCGCGGGAAACGCATGGGACACCGCCTGGACGATCGTGGCGCCCGCGCGATCGAGCGCCGCCACGAAGAGATCGGCGACCTCGTCGGCGGCGAGGAGTGGTAGCGCCGCACACCCCCAGAGATCGGCGGAGAACGACGCCGGGAAGAGATTTCTGGCCACGATGCGGCTACTATAGCGAACCTTGGCGCTGGCCGAGTGTCCAAAACAGAACAGCCGTGTGGAGGACGCACACGTAGACTGCCTGCGGTCAGCCGAACAGGAGATCGACATGTTCCACAATCGTCTGCGCCTGGTGGCGAGCATCGGTCTTGCTGCGACTCTCTTCGGAGCGTCGCATGCGGGAGCCCAGACGGCGCCGTCGCTCGGTTCAGCGGAGCGTTTCGCGGTGCTCGCCGGCACCACGCTCACCAACACCGGCTCGAGCACCATTACGGGCGACATCGGCGTGAGCCCCGGCAGTGCCATCACCGGGTTTCCTCCAGGACTGGTGACGGGCGAGACACACGCCGCCGATGCGGTGGCGCTGGCGGGCCAGAATGCGGTCACCACAGCGTACAACGCGCTCGGCAGCCAGGGGTGTACGGAGGACCTGACCGGCGACAATCTGGGAGGGCTGACTCTCACCCCCGGGGTGTACTGTTTCTCCTCGTCGGCTCAGCTCACCGGCATCCTGCGGCTCGACGCCCAGGCAAACCCGGATGCTGTGTTCATCTTCCGGGCCGGCAGCACGGTCACCACCGCCAGTGGCTCGTCGGTCCTCATCCTCAACGGCGGGTCGCCGTGCAACGTGTTCTGGCAGGTGGGCAGTTCCGCCACGCTCGGTACGAGCACCTCCTTTGTCGGAAACATCCTGGCAATGGCGAGCATCACGATGACGACCGGCGCCAGCCTGACGGGCCGGGCCCTGGCCCGCAGCGCCGCCGTGACCCTGGATACGAACAGCGTCACGGCAGCCTCCTGCGGCGGTGGGTCGCCGGGACCGGGCCCAGGACCCGGACCCGGACCCGGACCGGTGCCAACGCTGCCGAACGTGTTCCTCCTGATGCTCGCACTCGGGCTCACAGCCCTGGGATACCTCAACCTGCGAAGACGCTCGCAAGTCCGGTAGGTCGGGGGTTCAGACCGCAGGCGCAGCCCCGCGGGCGGCCTGACAGACCCTGCGGTTCGTGGCACACTGTGCGTGTCGGGACCCTCATGCAGCAGCTGTGGAGCGATATCCGTTCGGGCGTACGGATGTTGATCAAGTATCCGACGCTGTCGATTGTGTCGGTGGTGACGCTTGGACTGGGAATCGGCCTGACCACCACCGTCTTCTGTGTCGACAACGGCGGACTGGTCAAGGGCCTCCCCTTTCCTGAGGCCCGGCTACATCGTCTCCCTCGTCGCCACCGACCAATCCAGCTGGCAACCGACGATCCGCAGCGAGTTCAGCGCAGGTGCTCGCGCCGACCTCGAGTCCAATTTTAACGACATGGTCGCGTTTCTGAAAGTCGGTCGCGGTATTCGTGACGAAAACAATCCGTTCACCCTCAAGGGGACGCTGGACACTGGCCCGAAACCGAGGCGACAGTTCCTGACAGGGGCTCGGCTTGTCGGCCGTGTCGGCGTCGGGTTTGGCGCCCGAGTCGGTGCCGGGGTCAACGTTGGCGCGGTGTCGGGTTAGGCGTCGTTGTCCCCGGTGGTGCCGTCGGGTTTGGCGTCGGAGTCGGCGGTGCTGGAGCCGGAGTCGGTGCCGGGGTCGAAGCTGGCGTCGGGACCGGATCGAGAGCCTGCACGAGCTCGGCTTCGTGGAGCGCCGCGAGAATGTGATTTTCCTCGGCCCGCCCAGTGTCTGGAAGACGCAACTGGCCATCAGCCTCGCCATCGCGGCGGCCCAAAGCGGCCGACGGGTCTACTACGGCACACCGGTGCAACAGAGGGCGCGGGAATTTTCGGGCGAGTGCCGTGTAAAGGTGTAGGATGATGCCGAGCGTGGGCGTCGAATCGGAAATATCGAATCGAGGCTCTCCGTGCACGTCATTCCCGGCCGTCTTTTCGCCCTGCCGACCTGCGCCATCATCCTCACCATCGCGCTGGGCGTCGCCGCACCTTCTCACGTGACGCTGCACGCGCAGCCACCGCAACAACAGCCGGAGACGCAAAAGGTCGAGGTGACCGTCGAGATTGAGCAGATCCACCTCGACTATGCGGGTGACAGCGCCGACAGACTTCTCGGGATTGCGATTCGTGGGCTGGACGGCGAGCTCATGCTGGGGTCCTGGATGTCCTGGACGCGGGGGAGATCACGCACAAGGACGAGGACAAGAGCCAGTTGCAGGGCAACGATCCGCAGACGCGCGTGCTCGGTCCCATCGAAGACTTTGCCGATGGCGACACGCAAGGATTCGCGAAGGGAGGTCGCGTCTACTTCCAGAAGCGGGACTGCCCGGTCGAAAACAACATCAACGTCGAATGGACCGTCTGGGACGACGACAGCAGCAAGACCGCCCGGGACATCGGCAACCTGCTGTTGATGGCCATCGCGGCGGCGGCAGCCAGGGAGGGGGCTCTGGCGAGCGCGCTCACGTCTGCCGAGATTCAGAAGGAATACCGGAAGATCCTCGACGGCATCCTCGCCGACACCGCGACGCCGCTCGGCCGGTTCAGCGGCTTCGTCGACATCGACGATCCGTGCAACGCGCCGAAGGGCCCGGTGCTGGACGTGACCAGGCGCGTGGACCTCACGAATACCTCCCCGGCGGCCGCCTGGGCCGCTGGCCGGCCGGCGCTGAATGGCTGGCTCGAATACAAGCTCAAGGTCCGGCATCTCATCCAGAAGAGTTCCGCCACCACGGATCGCGATCCAAGAACACACACCGACCTGCTCCGGTTCGACATCGGTCAGCCGGACGAGGTGCTGTTCACGGGCGTGATGGAAGTCGCCGCGGCGATTCCCGAGGGCCAGGCCCTCGATTCTCGAATACTGGTGGCTGCTGAACACGGACAACAACTTCTCGACCGGGGCCACCGCGTTCCCCGACCGCGGCGCGGAGTTCGCCGTCCGCGTGTCCTTCGCGGAGGCGGCCGGACCGTCCGCGCAACTCCTGGTGTGGAGCGGCGCGGCCGGAGAGTTCGAAATCGTGCCGGACGCCATCTTCGACCTGGGGCTCGACCTCGCCAGGGAGGCCATTACCGTCTCCGTCGAGGCGCAGTCCATCGACAGCCCGACGACGCTAGTGGCCTCGTGGGCCGCCGTTAAGAGCGCGTCCGCGCCGCTTGACGTGATACCGGATCAACCCGAGACGATGCCGATCGCGGCGGTCACGCCCACCTACGCGTTCTCCGGGTCCGTCCCCTACGTGACGTCGGTCGTGCCGAACCCCAACGACGTCGACTTACCACGCTCGTCCACAATTGAGGTGGACTTCAACAAGACGATGAACCGCGCGAGTGCGGAAGAAGCCTTCTCGATTGTGCCGGCGGTGCCGGGCGCATTCTCATGGGAGGGGACGCGTCTCGTCTTCACGCCGGCCACCTCGCTCGACGCGTTCACCGAGTACCGCATCACCCTCACGGAAACCGCCACCGACCGCGTGGGCACGCCGCTCGATGGCGATGACAACGGCGTGGAGAGAAGCGCGTTCAGGTGGTCGTTCAAGACGGAAGCGACGAATCTCTTCCCGTCGACGTCGCAAGGCGTCGGGACGCGGGTCTTCGCTCCGGGCCAGAGCGTCTTCGCGTTCGGACGGGGTCTCGCCCCGGGGAGCGCGATCGATCTCTACGTCATCGTACATGCCCGGCTCGCCGACGGTTCCTTGCTGTCCGATGTGAGCACGGACGGCGTCAACACCCTCCAGACCGACGGGAGCGGAAACTTCGCGCCCGCCCTGTTGTGGAACGCGATCCCGTCCTGTGGTGAGTTCAACATGATTGGGGACGTGAACCGCAACGGCCTCTTCGACACATCGGTCGATCGCGTGGATCGCCTCGGCATCGGCTTCGTCACGTCGCCGGGCGATTGCGACACCGACGCGATCCCGGATCCGACCGACAACTGTCCGCTGATGATCAACCCTGACCAGGCGGATGCCGATCTCGACGGCTTGGGCGACGCCTGTGACACGACGACCGGCACACGCGGTGATCGCGACGCCGACGGCGACGTCGATCTGGACGACATTGCGATCCTGCTCGCCGATCTCGGTCGCGCGGTGAGCGGCAGTGCGTGTGGCCGGGCCTGCGATCTCGACGCCGATGGCACCATTACGGTGCTGGATGCACGACGGTTGACGCTCGTGTGCACCCGGCCACGCTGCGCCACCACGCCGTAGCCCTCGGAGACCACCGCGCCGACGAAGGAGGTGCGAGATGACACGCGCATACCCATGCCACTGGATCGCGGGCGCCGCGCTGCTGCTGGTGAGCGCCACCGCCCAGGCAATCACGCTGGACTTCGTGCCGTCCTCCTTCTCCGTCTTCACCGAGGAACAACTCGCGGTCGACGTCAGGATCGGCGGCTTGACGGACGCCGGCGCGCCCTCGTTGTCCAGCTTCGATTTGGACGTGCACTTCGAGCCGACCGTCCTGATGTTCGCGGCGCTGACCTTGGGGATCCAGTGCTGGGCGATCAACTGGATCTCTCCGGGCTGGGCAGTATTGAAAGCGTGCGTCCCGGCGACGGCGTGGTGCACCTGTTCCAGCTCTCGCTGGATACGCCGGCGGAACTGAATCAGTTGCAGGCCGGACAGTTCATGCTGGCGACGCTGCTGTTCGATGCCATCGGTGCCGGTCAGAGCCCGCTGACCTTTACGGTGAGCGCGCTCGGCGATGCCGGGGGCAATCCGTTGACGGCCGATGTCGTTGGCACCGCAGTGGTCGACGTGACCAAGATCCCCGAGCCCTCGACCTTGCTGCTTCTCGGGTCGGGCCTCCTGGCATTCGTGTCACGGCGGCGGCTCGCTGTTCGATCGGGGTCCTGATCGACGCGCCCGCGCGGTCCGCATTGGCGAGGCGCTTCGTTTTGCCACTGTCAATCTCACCTCAATCGGACGCGAGCGCGCGACCCATGCCAGGAGCCATGAGGCATGATTGTCCCCTCTGTGGTCCGCAAAAACGTCGTCCGGCTCGAAAACTGGGTAGATTTGAGCGCGCTCGATCCACGATCGAAAAGGGGCCACAGTTAGGCCTGGTAGGGTCGGGAACTGGCGCGGTGACGCGTAGGCTGCTTCTTGGCTGTATCTGGGGTTCCCCCTTCGTGCCCGTGTAGGAGTCAGGCAGACGCCGCCGAATGGTCCGGGAGTGTCCCGATGCGATGTCTGGGCCCTGGAGGCACGAGCGACGTCGCCGCGGGGCAGCATCGCCGGGAGTGATACTCGGTATTCGCGCGATTTGCCACACCCCGGCGTGTGGCAAATCGCGCCACTGGTCTACGCGGTCCGCTGTCTCCGCACAAAGGCTCCGAGGCCAACTGTGCCAAGCGCCATCAAGAGCGCGGTGGAGGGGTCGCCGTCCGGCACGGAAACCGGAACAGGCGAGGTGGTCCGCGTCTGGAGGCTACTCGTGTTCGCCACGCCGCCGCCGACCGGGCTGTTCCGCCGAGTTGAACCGGTCAGGGAGCCGGAGTAATTGAAGAACAGGCTCGTGACGCTCCCGCCATTGAGCGCGGTAGGCACTCCGAAGAAGTTCGCGAGCACCGTGTCGAGCGTACCCCCATCGAGTGTCCCCGCCAGGCTGCCGAGGCAGGTCCCCGACACGCAGTTGTTGTCGAAGGTGAGCCGGATGTTCGTGGTGGGATCATAGACGCCCGAGTAGAGAGTTCCCGATGCGCCTGTGCCGGTGGCCGTTCCGGTAATGGTGATCGAACTGCCGGAGCCCGAGTAGACGTAGTCGTTCGCATCCGTACCGTCGTCCGGACCGATGTAGGCGCCGGTGACGAGCTCCAGGCAACCCCAGGTGCCGCATGCGCCGGACACGGCGGCGGACGCTCCGCCAGTCACCGCGACGGCCGAGACAGGACCTCCGCTGATCTGAACGGTGTTCCCGATCGTGAAGGTCCCGCCCGATTGACCGGCGGTGTTGGCGAACGTAATCATCTCTGCCTGGACCGCGCGGCTGCCCGCCAACAGTGCCATTGGCACTGCGAGCAGAACGAGCAGCTTGGAACTCTTGCTGTTCATGTGACCCCCACAACTGAAAACTGCGCAGGTATCGCGGCTCGGCATATCCGCAGGCCGGCGCGAGGCCCAATGCTCAGCTAAAGCAACACGTCTGCCAGACTGAAAGTCCCAGAAATGACCGTAAATTGAGCTTCAGCGTTGCGCGTATATCGTCTTAGGTAGACCGCACGGGGACTTTTGTCGAGCTGGGAAGGTTTTCTTGAATGTGGGGTACTCAGACTGAAGCACCGTCCGGCAAGGCGCAGAGCGGCAGCGGGGAGCCCCACAAAAGCCGTGTGAGTGCAGCTAACATTCGGGTGGCCGCGGGTGACGGTCCATTGATCGGGAAGGTCATCGAGATCGTGGCGATGAAAGCGGACGGCTCGGAGATTCCCGTAGAGCTGCCGATCACCGCGATTCGCTGCGGAGCCGCCGTAATTTTCACCGGCGGGTTGCGCGGCATCACGGCGCGCCAGCAGGCCGACGCGACGCGCGCGCGCCTCGCGGCGATTGTCGACTTGTCCGATGATGCCATCTTCGGCATGACGCTCGATGACACCATTCTCTCCTGGCACGCCGGGGCTGAACGATTGAACGGTACGCTGCGGCCGAGGTGATCGGCGGCAGCCACGCCTTACTGGTGCCGGCTGACAGGCACGCGGAGCTGCGCTCGATCATGGAGCGCGCCGCGCGCGGACGCGCCGGCGAGCACGTCGAAACGCAGCGTCTGCGCAAGGATGGATCGGTCGTGGACATCTCGCTTGTGATCTCGCCGATGACGGATGCCACCGGCCGGGTGACGAGCGTGTCGCAGGTCGGACGGGAACATCAGCGGCAGGAAGGGCGCCGAGGCCGAGCTGGAAGCGGCTCGGCGACGAGCTCGAGTTCCAGCGGCGGCGCGAGCTCGAGGTCGCGCACGCGCTGTCGATGAAGATGGCTCACTTCGCTCACTACGACGTGCTCACCGACCTGCCGAACCGGACGCTGTTCGACGACCGCATTACCCAGGCGATCGCCCTGGCGCATCGGCAGGGGATGCAGGCGGCGGTGCTATTCGTGGACCTGGATCGCTTCAAGCAGATTAACGATTCCCTGGGCCATGCGGTCGGCGACGCGCTGCTTCAGTCGGTCACGGCGCGGTGCTGCGCTCTGTGCGGGCCTCCGACACGGTCAGCCGTCACGGTGGCGACGAGTTCGTCGTGCTCCTCTCGCATCTCCACCTCGACGATATCGTCGGCGTCATCGCCGAGAAAATCCTCCGCGCTCTAGCCGCGCCGCACGAGATTGCCGAGCACGTGCTGCACATCACGGCGAGCGTTGGGATCAGCCTCTACCCCGACGACGGGGAGGATGCCGCCGGGCTCATCGGCGCCGCCGACGCGGCGCTCTATCATGCGAAGGAGGGCGGCCGCAACAACTGCCAGTTCTTCACGAGTCAGATGAATGCTCGCCGGGTCGCGCGGCGCTCGCTCGAGGGCGGGCTGCGCGATGCCTTGAGCTCGCAGGAATTCGTGCTGCATTATCAGCCGAAGTTCACGCTGGCGACGCCGCGCATGACCGGTGTCGAGGCGCTCATCCGGTGGCAGCACCCGACCCCGGGGGCTCATGGCCCCTGGAGCATTTATCGCGGTCGCCGAAGAATGCGGGCTGATCGTGCCGATGGGGCGGTGGGTGCTGCGCGAGGCGTGCCAGCAGGCACGCGCCTGGCAGGACGCCGGATTACTCCCGACTCCAGTAGCCGTCAACGTCTCGGTGACGTGCCCGGGTTCTTCGGACCACTGACTATTGGAGAATGGCTTCCACTGAGGGGACCATCATCAATCATACCGGTGCGCCGCATTCCGGATACGCCGGCGGACAGGAACTACAGCGACCAGAGATGTCGATCGTGCTGGGCGCCAGAGGCGGCACACCTGCCGTCACACTAGTGCACCGCTACGTGGACGTTCCATGCCCCGCCCGGAAGCATGACCGGTCGATCGTGACGTTTCGCAACCACACCGTTGCCGCGATGTTCTGCATCCCCTGTGAACGGGCGTGGACGGAACCCACGACCCACCCCGCAATTCGCGCTCTGCCAATCGACAGGGCCTTTCATCCCTGAACGCCTGCTCGTCTGAAACCTCGATCTCCTACCCTCTCGACACGCGCAACATCGAAGCTCCGTAACGACACAGCGAGTGCGTTCCGGTCAATGCCTCAATTGCGAGCCAGAAGTCCGCGGCAGACGGTACTGTGAACGTCGTGCCCAGTTCCGGAGACGAACTCACGTCGATTTCGCCCTGGTGTGCTAGCACGATGGCACGCACGATGAACAAGCCCAGCCCGATACTGCGCGCCGCGTTCTGCGCCGCCGGATACCACGAGCGAGCGGCTCGAAGATGAACGGGATCGCCTCCGGCGAGATCGGCGCGCCGCCATTGTGCACGGCGAACGTCACCACGTCACCTTCCGCGCGGGCGGTCAGGGACACGGGCGTTCCGTCTCCGTGCTGGATGGCATTCAGCACGAGGTTCGACACGGTTTGCGACAGGCGATCAGCATCCCACTCACCAGCGAGATTTCCCGTGCTGTGGAACCGCAGCACCACCGCGGGATGTGCTTCCTGCATCTCGCTGATCGCCTCTTCGCACACTTGTTGAAGGTCGATGGACCTGAGCGTCAGCGGGATCCCTTCACCGAGCCTGGCCTGCGTCAGGTCCAGGAGATCAGCGATCATGCGCTGCATGCGCTGGGCGCTGCTCAAGATGCGGGACGTGACACGTAGGCGTCGCTCCGGGTGATCTTCGGGTGCTGCCAGCAAGGCGGCGCCCGTCACAATGGCGCCGAGCGGGGTCCGCAGGTCGTGACTCAAGATGCCGATGAACTGACCCCTCAGCAACTCCACTCGATCCGCATACCGCGTCATCGACGCCGTCAGAGCTTCGTCGATGGATTCATTGAACCGTCGCACCTCAGCAAGGTCTGACGCACCGCTCCTTTGTACAATCGCAGCACCGTGGCGCGAAGCGCGCGAAACTCCGCGAGGACGGCAGCCAGGTCGAAACCGTGCTGAATCCGAGCATTGGCATGTAGCTGCCCGGAGGCGGCCATCCGGTGAGCCGTCCCCAATCCCATCGACTTTTCCGACTCTTCACCAACTGTCTGGGCCGTCCCCATGTCGACGACGATGGCCGTCAGGAGCTCTTCGGCGTGGTCGCGCAGCTCCGCGTCGCTCATCGAGGCGCCCGCTGGCATCAGCGTGCCGGCGAAGGTGGCGAACTCGCGGATGATCTCCTCGTGATGGTCGTGGATGAAGCGGCTCAGCGACATCGAGCTCCTTCGTTGATGTGTCAGGCGCCTGAGTGTACTTGACCGCTCGCCCCCGCGCGTTGCAAGCGCGCACCGCGAGTGCGGCGCCTCGACAGGGCAGGATACGCCCGCGACACCCACCAGCGGGGGTTGCGTGTCAGTCGGTGCGCTGGATGATGATCTCGGCGAGTTGATGGCGAGCTTGTAGCAGCTTGGCTTCAATCTCTTCCCGAGTGCTCTGCTCGGCGGCTACCACGCGACCGTCGAGCCGTTGCACGAGGAAAATCAGCCCGTCCACTTCCTTCAGGAGCTTCGCCAGCGACAACGGCTGGGCAGTGTGTCGCATCCGCACAATTTACGTAGGGTCGGCTTCGGTAGCAACGCCACGCTAGCACGTTCTCCTGAGGGTTCGTCGTGTTCTCCCGAGGTTGTTTGGGGGTGTGGTGACGATACCGTGAGACATGACCCTCACGTGCCCGGTCTGCCGCTCAGAGGCCGTCCGTTGCTCCGATATCACCCACCTGCTCATCGTCTGTCGCTGCGACGACTGCTACGCACAGTTCACGATCCACATGCCGGCGCCATCGCCCGAGAGTAGCCGTCCAGCGCGAGGCGCCAAGGTCGGAGCAACCAAGAGTGACTGTGAATTAACAGGAGCGCTCTCTAGCCCATCCACGCAGGGAATTCGCGCTAGGCCGACATCCAGCCGTTTGGCTTTCTGCGGGTCAGCCCTGCTTGCGCAAGGTACACGCGACCGTCCGCGCCGCACTCGTACACATGTACGCCGTGTGAATGCCCGTCCTCGCTCTCTCCTGATCCGAGATACAGCAGTGGCACCCCGCACCAGGGGCAGTTGATCGGGACTCCCGGATTCTCGTCTTGAAGAATTTGCACGTTGTCAACGCGTGCAATCCATGGTCCGCCTTTGGGCCTGCGCTTCAGCTTAATCCGTTGACCCGCCTGTCTCTTTTTGAACAGACACCACTCCACCTGATGGCCAAGACTGCGGCATCCGCTGCGGAGGCCTCATGGTTTTGGGGGTGAGTCAGCGCGCCGCGGCGGACCCTCGACGCAAAGGAGTCCTCCAATGCGGCTCCGTCACGACATCGACCGGCGGAGCCCGCTTCGCATGGCCCTACCGGTGTGTCCACGCTGCCACGATACGTTGACCGCCGTCAGCTTTCGCACGGCATCCGCCCTGTACTGGCGCTGTCCGTGCGGCGAGGTCTGGAGCGAGCAAAGAATCACGAGCGCAGACAAACCACAACAGAAGCGGCGCGCGTAGTGGCCGGGCGGATTCACGTCGGCGATCCTCGGACACCAACGGCTTTCACGATGGGAGTCCAGCGCCGGGGCGCTGCCCGCACCGCTGCGCCACAGACCGGCGGTGCCGGTCACTTAGGCGGTCAAGAATTGGATCTATCTGCAACGGACGAGTCTCCTGCTATTGCCGGCGATCACAGTCCGGGCACCGTGCGCCTTCTACTGCCGATGCCGTCGTGCGTGGACACCTGGAGCGTCTCGATCTGCAAGTGCGATGCACGGGCAAGTGAGGGACCTGACGGCCGCTTCGAAAGATGCGGCGGCGCCAGCGAGGGCACACCGCGCTTGATCCAGCCGCTCGAGGTGGATGAGCGCCGGGGACGGCCGTTGCCTGTTCAAATACGAGGACAAGAACTGCGCCGCGTGGCGACCCTCCCTGATCCCTCCGGGTGACTGAGCGGCTGCGCCTCCGCTCTCGGCAACACGGGCCGTTCCTTTGCGAGCCATCTCCCTCAACCGCCATCGGCGGCACGAATGCGGGCGGGCGTTGTAGGCCCGATGACGCGATACGCCCATGTCGCGGATTCCACCGCCCGACATCACCTCGGCTGATGCCGGACTGAGTCCGTTCTCCTGAGAGAGCGCACGTTGTCCTGATGGACGCGCCAAGTCCCCTCAGCGATCATCAGCCATGCACCCGTCCACCCGCCGGACAGACCTCCCCAGCCCCTTGCAGGATGATCAGCATCGTCTCGTCGCCGGCGCGTTGGCGCTCCACGCGCAGATGGAGATTGCGCACGCCGAATTGGCTGAGCGCGTTCGTGCACTTGAAGAGGAAGAACAGCGCCCTGGGCGGCGGGGGACATCACAGAGCCGACGAACACGCGCGAAGTAGCGGCCACTCCGAATGGACGACACGCCTCACCGCGCCGATTGGACGGGCGCACCTGAGCGCCTCCCCGACGCCTTCCGCCTGACAAAGCGGAAGGGTGGCCGCACGCTGGCGGCTGTGTGTGAAACCTGGAGCCATGCTGTTGGCTGGGAGGTGCGACTCACGATCGACGAGCACAGGTGGCAGGCGAGGTCGGTCATTGAATCCCTCGGCGACATGAGGAACACAGTGGAGCACTGGCGCGCCGCGTTAATTCGCAAGGGATGGGCCGTGAAGCCCGACGGGGCTCCGGAGCGTCAATCGTCGGCTCATCCGTGTGTTCACTCAGAAAGGACGGGAGCGATGAGCAGCAAACCCATGGAGCGGGCGCGCGTTCCACGGAGGGGAGCCGCCGCACGAAGGGCCGCACCGGGCTGACCAGCGCCCAGCGTGAGGAGCTGGGCCCGGCCAGATCTGGACCGCGGCCAACGGCCGCTATATGCCCGTTTCAGCTCGACACGGCCTACCCATAGGCGGCGCTCCTCAAGGCTCTGCCTCGGTTTCGGCGGAACCGCCGGGTGGGATTGATCGGCAGGGCGCTTCACGCAGCAAGCTGGATGGCCCTGTCGAGCTTGTAGCGGCGATCCTCCAGCGCGGCCGCGTGGCGATCGAAAGGCGGGATCTTACTCATCTGAGCACGCCACTCGGTTGGGCGTGGAGGAGCGCGGGATTCGCGGCAAGGAGCTGCCCCGGCTCGTCGATCCACCCAGTGTGCAACCACGTACGCCGTCAGTCTCAGTCCGCGCGAAGGAACAACCACGAATGGCGGCGTGTTCAGCTGAGTAGTACAGCGGCCGAGCCACAGGCGTCCTGTGCATCTGCAGTGGGAGCGCCCCGCCAAGTTTGACCGCCCTTACGTTTACAGGTACTTCACACCGGGGTCGACGGCGCGAACGGACTGGTCTGGAGGAGTTGTGCGAACTGGTCAGCCTCCATCGGCCGGCTTAAGTGGTAACCCTGGCCCTCGTCACACGACAGTTCGCGCAGCAGGGCCAGTTGTTCCGCGGTCTCCACCCCTTCGGCGACCACGCAGTGCTTCAGATTGCGGCCCATCCCGATGACCGCCGTGATGATGGTCATGTCGTGCGCGGCCGTCGTCATGCCATGCACGAGCGATCGATTTTCAGGCTGTCGATGGGAAACCGGCTCAGATAGCTCAGGCTCGAATAGCCGGTCCCGAAGTCGTCGATGGCCAGCCGGACGCCGAGGTTCCGCAAGGCGAAGAGCGCGACGCGCGTCGCATCGGTATCCCCCATCAGGACGCTTTCCGTGACTTCGAGCTCCAAGAGGTTGGGGTCGAGGGCGGTCTCGTGCAGCACCGTGGTCACGCTCTCAAGGAAGCCCCTGGCGCGGAACTCGATGGCGGAGACGTTAACGGCGACCGGGATTGCGGGTAAGCCGGCGTCCTGCCAGGTACGCGCCTGACGGCAGGCCTCGTGCAGCACCCACCGACCAATCGGCACGATCAGCCCGTATGCTTCGGCGACCGGGATGAAAGCGCCTGGAGCCAACAGGCCCTCCCCCGGATGCCGCCACCGGATAAGGGCCTCCATCCCGGTCATGCGCGGCGTCTCCAGCGTGAACTTCGGCTGGTAGTGCAGCACGAACTCCTGTGCGCCGAGGGCCGCGCGCAGGCCGCCCTCGAGCGACCGCCGCACCGTCCGGCGGTCATTCTGCCCGGTGGGTGAAGAACTGGCAGTTCACTCCAAAGGGAAGCAAGATCGTCGTCATCCTCGAGAGAATCGGAAGCCATGCCGAGGGTGAGCGTTCGCGACAGTGGACAGGGGATTAAGGAGGAACTACAGGCGGGCGGAATTGGCGGGCGGTTCGCCGACAACTCCGAACTTCATGCTGGTTCAACCCACGTCATAACTGCTTCGCCGGTCATCGTGGGGTCACCGACGTCGTCAACGAGAACGATTGCGCCGTCGGGGAACCGGAGACCATTGCGATGAATGCGATGACCTCTGTTCCGCCCGCCATCTCGACTGACACCGGATTTCCCATGCGCTCAACAAGCAAACGATTGCCGGCACTAACCGCAACGACAAGAGGAGGGCGAGACCCTGGGCCGATGGGGAGTGCTTCCACTGTCATGAGGCCGTCGGTGGGCACGATGCGCACCTTTCGGCACACAAAGTCGTTACCGTATCCCGGCTCGATATTGTTGTTCCAGCACAGCGAATCATCCGGTTTCACGATGACCATTGTGGAGCCACCTGCCGGGATCCGTTCAACGGGATATAAACGAAAATCCTGAGACGCCCCACGGTAGTAGTGAAGGTCCTCTTCGTAACTGTCAGCGGTAGCCCAGAGCAAGGCCCCCCCGCCCGGGCCTGGTAAGCCGGTCAAACTGTAATTCCCCGAACCGTCAGTCCTGGCATTTGGCGAAGGATGAGGTTGCGAGAAAACAACAGTCGCGCCGGGAAGCGGTGCTGAGGTGGTGCGGTCTGTCACTCGCCCGGTGAGCACCTCGTTACCCGGTAACGGAGGAATAGGGACAGAACCGACCGGCGGGGGAGAACCGACCGCCGGTGCCGGAGGAATAGTGGGAGAACGGGACGACGGTCCCGTCGGCGTTCCGCTGCCGCCGCAGGCCGCTACAAACATCAGGAGCAGGACGACGGACCACCGGCTTTTTCTGAACACTGGCGGCCTCCTCGAAACCGTGACATCTGGCCTCGAAAATCTATGGCGGCGACCAAATCGCGCGCCAGTGGCGGACAGGCTCAGGAAAGCAAGAGCCTCAGGCTAGCACGTTCCGCTTGCGTGAAGCTGAAATCGGTCAGACATGCGGAACGGTCGACGTTCACCGCTGCCTAGTCTCCGGCTATAGGCTTAGGCTAAGGCTAGGCTATAGTCTATGCTCGGCCCGACCGGTGATGCCGGGGTTGCCTGTGACCCGAGGATGAGGCAGCAGAGCCCTACTGCGGTCTTCTCGCCAACGGGTGATCCGCAGGGACCCATCCCAAGCAGTCCAATGTCGGCAGCCAAGTCGCGCCTGGCTTGGGCGACGGCGGAGCCACCGGACACGCGCCACCGGGCGTTCGAGTCGGGTCTTCCGGGTCTTCCGGAACGAGCAACGTGATCCGCCGCCGTTGGTTGACATACGCGACGCATGCACCCTGATCGGCGAACGGCGCCGGATGATTGAACGTGGTCCAGCCGCCGTTCTCGCACTCTGCGACACCGCTCGGCGGGCCGCACCGGTGCTCGTTGCTAGGGATATTGACGCCGATGGGCCTGTTCGGCGGGCCGACGAACATGTTATATTCCTTCGCATCCACACTCCCGAGGTTGTAGGCGCGATGGACGCGGCCTTCGGAGGTCTCGAACCCCTGTCCCGCGGAATACTGGCTGACCTGGCCGCACCCATCCTCGATCGTGATCGTGCCTTCTGTGACGACGTTGTAGACGTAGCCGGGGTGGTAGTGCCAGAGGCCGGTGGTTTCACCGACCGGGGTCGTGAGCGTTCTCGCCGTGAGCTGCGCCGGTCCGCCCCGCAGTCCGATGTAGTCACTGACGGCGTCTTGCCTGAACGTAACGATAGCGGCGTAGGCAACGGCGGCGACGGTGAGTACCGCGCCGACTGCGAGGCTGACGATGAGTCGTGAGGGATGTCCGTGCATGGCGCGTCTCCTGTTGCCGAGTCGGCGTCGCTCACAGGCGGCGTTCTCCGCTCCCCGTGTCGCACCGTAGCGGCGTTGCGTGACTACGTGTACCGGCGCTAGACTTGAGCACGCTGGGCCCCAATGCACCGCCTCCTCGTCGGGACGATTCTGATGTCGTCGAGGGGCCACGTCCTTCGGGCACCCTGAATTCCGTATTGCTTTTCGATTCCGATTACTGCTGTGCCTGACGGGCTCCACGAGACGTTACCAGTTCGGTCCGGTGACGGAACTGCCCTAGGCCTCGTCACATTCGGCATCGTAGGGGACCGGACCGGACGCGAACCCCACCTAAAAGGACCGAAAGGACATAAAGAATTGGATCTGCGCAGTCGGCCGATGCAGGCGACGGACGTGGACGCCTGCGTTGCTGTTCTGGAAGGAATTCCCGAGATCGCCCGCCGCTATGGACCGGCTCTCGCGTCTCTCCGTCTGGTGTGGCGCGACCTGACCGGTCGCGAAGCGATGCGCACGGCTGTCTTCGAAGCGCTTGAAGGCGTGCGGACCCGCATATGGGGCGTCGGCGTCGGCGTGTTCGTTCACGACGCGTTTCTGCATGCGCTCAAGACACCTCCGATGCGCTGGTTCGGTCCCGAGCTGGCACAACGGGGGTCGCAAGGCGATTCGCCGATTCTGTCGGATGCAGAAGTCCGTGAAGCAAACTCGACCGACGGCCTCAATCTGCTAGTGTGGGAGAACTGGTCCATTCCTGAATTTACGAAGCGGCCGGACGCCAATCGTTTGAGGGTGTCCACGTTCGTCGATTCCTACCGCGGCTTCCGCATCAAAGAAGCGATCACTGGCCAGGCGGAAAGCGCTGAGAAACTGCAGTGGACCATTGACGCCGGCGGCCTGCTGTGGGACCCGGTCAGTGGCCGGTATGTCAACCCGCTCGGTCGAGACCTCGCTGAGATCTGTTCCGAGCCGCACCTTGTCGGCACCACTCCCCAGGTCGAGGCCAGCCGGCTCGGGTCGTGGATCGGTCCGCTCTTTGACTACCACACACCCCGAGTGGGATTCAGCCCCGGCGAACAGCGGTTGCTGATGGCCGCACTGTCAGGGCGGACCGACGAGGAGCTGTGTCGAGACCTCGGCACCACGGTCCCTGCCGTCAAGAGTACATGGCGGACGATTTTCAGTCGCGCGGGCACCCGCTTGCCCGATCTATTCGAAGACACCACGCGCATAGATGCGCACACTGGCGAACGGGGAAAGGAGAGGCGGCGCCGGCTCCTCACGTATCTTCGGGATCATCCTGAGGAACTGCGGCCGCTGTCACGGACCCTCTTCGCCGAAGGTCGGCGCGTGGGACGGAGTCGGTGAGGCCCCTGACGTCAGCGTGACGTTCGCGGTTGTACTGGCGCGGTAGGCCTCGCGCATGCCGCCGGCTCGGATGGCGTCCACGATCTCGTCATCAACGCAGTAATGGTTTCTGGCTGCGGGCTGACTTCATTTCGTAGAACAGGCCCGAATTGGTGACATCAAATCGGTTCTGTCTCATCCTCGATGAAGCACCCGATCGGGGTACGCTCGTTGCGATGAAACGGTCCTGGTCGGCGCGCGAGTGGCTCCCGAATGCGGCGACATTGACGTTGATCGGGGTGACGACCACGCCGGCGAGTGTGGTGGTCGAGGCGAACGGTCCGTCGTCCGCCCGGTGTCCCGCTTGCGCCCGACCGTCCCAAACTCGCCATAGCCGCTACTGGCGTACGTTGAAAGATTTGGCGGCGCAAGGCCGATCCGTCACGCTGCGCGTGCACGTCAGTCGCTGGCGTTGCGGAAACCGCACAGTGCGACACCGTGCTGTTTGCTGATCGGTTAGCCGGCGTCTCGGCGCCGCGCGTGCACCACACGCAGCGGTTCGGGGCGGTCGCGCATCTGGTCGGCCATGCGTTGGGCGGACGGGGCGGTGAGCGACTGCTCGCGCGGCTCGGCATGGCCATCAGCGATGACACGATTCTGCGCTTCCTGAAGCGACGCGCCGTCGACGTGCCGCTGCACCGGACGTCCTCCACGTCGTCGGCATCGATGACTGGGCGTGGCAGAAGGGCCAGCACCACTACGGGACGATCCTCGTGGATTTGGAGCGGCGGCGGGTCGTGGACGTCCTCGCGGTGCGCACGGCCGATGCGGTGGCGGCGTGGCTGGCCGCCCATCCCGACATCGTGATCATCAGCCGCGATCGGCACGGCCCGTATGCCGAGGCGGTTCGCCGCGGCGCGCCGCAGGCCACCCAGGTCGCCGATCGCTTCCATCTCGTGCTCAACCTGCGCGGCGCCGTGCAACAGGAACTCAGTCGGCTGCGCCCCTTCCTCGGCGTGTCGTACGATCCCGCCGGCCGTGGCCACGACGTGGGTCCGACCCTGTCGTGGTCGCGCCGCTCGCCGTCGCCGATCGCGCGTCGTGGATCATCAGCACCGGGTCATGCAGGAACGGCGGACGCTCCAGCTCGAACGCTTTCAGCTCGTCAAACGGCTGCAGGCCGCCGGCCGCACGCGGCCAGGCGATCATGCAGTGAGACCGGCATCGGCCGGGCGTCGGTGCGGAAATGGATGCGGCTTGACGAGCTCCCCCCGCGCAACCGCATGGCCCCGCGGGCCGGCATGCCGGACTTCTACCGCGAGTATCTGTGGGCGGCGTTGGACGGCCGGGTGCCAGAGTGGCCGGCTGTTGATGGCCGAAATCCAGGCCCGCGGCTATGTGGGCTGTTACACCGGCTTGGCGAAACTCTTGGCCGCCGTGGCGGACGCCGGCTCCCGTCCGACCCGACACGCCCCTCGCCACCGCGCCGACTCGCCAGCGAGGCGCCGGTCGTGTGCGACGACCTGATCGCGACCGTGCCGGTCCGACACGTCTCGCCGCAGATTGCCGCGGCCCTGCTCAGTCAACCGCGGCCGCTCCTGACGGCCCGCCAAGCCGAGATGGTGGATGCGCTTGAAAGGGCAATGTCCGGGTTTCACGACGATGCGACGGCTCGTCTTGAGCTTCCGGACCATCCTGCGCGTCGGCACGGTGGCGACGCTGCACGACTGGCTGGCACGCGCCGCCGCGACCAACATTCTGCCTTTGCAACGGTTCGTCCGGACCCTGCAGCAAGACCTGGGCGCGGTCGAAGGCGCGGTCACGGAGCCGTGGAGCAACGGCCCGGTCGAAGGCCACATCAATCGCCTGAAGACGCTGCGACGCCAAATGTACGGCCGCGCCGGCGTCGAACTCTTGCGAGCCCGCCTCTTGCCGCTCCGGCCCCTCTCTCTCCGGTAGTGGCGGCTACGCCCGGCTGGTCGGCTGATTCTGGTTCATTCAGGCGCAGCACGAGCGTGTCCAGCCAGACGCTCGTCAGCGGAACCAGCCGGTTCGTGCAGGGCGTCGGCCACCATGTTCAGCGAGCCAGGACGCCGGCCCGTTGCGGGCCGGCCGCCGGGTCGATCATCACGGCGTATGGCGTGCCCGCGAGCAGGCGATCCAGGGCCGCCGGGTCCGAGAGCCAGGCCACAATCTGCGCGGCGTCGGGACGATGGGTCAGCAGGAACGCCATGATGCGGCGCGGCGCATCACTGAAAAAGAGTTCTCGTTCGGGCGCTCCGGAAAGAGGATTCCGCCAGCGTCAACGCCTCCGCATCGAGCCGGAGCTCGTCGGCCGGCGTCCAGAACGGGGTGTGCGTCGAGCGGATTAAGAATCGCGTCGCCGCGGTCGGGGTCGAAGAACTGCGGCGTGTATTCCAAGGCGGGGGTCGTACACGATGGCGGTCTCGCCGCGGGCCTGCACCTGCAGGAGGAGCTGGCGAATGAGCGCCGATTTGCCGGTGCCGGTGTCGCCCATCACCAGGAAGTGACTGGACTCGAGCGTTGTGGGGGGCGCCGCCCGCCTTCGTATATCTCGTCCGCCTGGACTCGTTCGACGTTCGGCTATCCTTCTGGTCACGGCCCGCTTCTGCGAGCCCTGGGAGTGGCCAGTCGCCTGGTCCTGCCACCAGTTTGCGGCTGCCGAGGCGGAGTAATCAACCACGTGCTGGACGAGCTCGCGACGCCACTTGAGTCGGACACGCTGTACGAACTGCAGTGGTATTTCGAACGCCGTCGGGAGCTTGGCGAAGCCGCGGCGGACTCGCAGCAAGACCGGTATCAGCCGGCCCAGGTGAAGTTCTCGATGCCCCGGTTCCGGGCGCTCTATCGGCAGTGGAGCGACCTGGGTGATGGCGTGCTCGAATCCAGGGATTACGGCTCCTGAGCGAGGCCCTGAAACGCGGCACGGGACGGGTGGAACGTCATGTTCTGCAACGTCAGTATGCCCATCTCTCGCCCTTGGTTGGCACGGTCTAACGCGGAACGGCTGACGCCGCGAGGGGGGCCGCGACCTTACGGGGTAGTTGGCGTGGCGCTCGTGGCACGTCAGCAGCAGCGGATGACGGTCATCTCGGACCAGATGCCGCAGCCCCTGGTGTCTGGAAGTGCGCGTGTCTCAGCGCGTTGTATCGATGCGGGCCCCGCCGCGACGCCACCACGGACGGCGCTCTCCGCCGGCCCCTTGGACCCCCGGTGACCAACAGTGGCAGGGGGAAGGGGGCGTGAGCGACCCCCCCTGTTTCGAGCCTCGGTCGCCCCGGGGGCGACCCCGGGGGTCGCTCACGCCCCTGCTGACCGGGCCCGAAATCGTCCCAGAAAGCGAGCCTATTCGCACTGCCGAACGCGGCGGGATCGCGGCCGAGAACTGCCGTTGTTCATCGCGCCACGCGCTTCGATCGGCACGCAGAAGTCCACTGCTTTTGCATTCACAGGGCGGAACGATGCCACTCACCAAAGCGCGCACTCGCGGGGAGCAATTTGTCAGGCATCACCCGACTCGATCGGGAGACAGCGAACCTGCGTACGCAAAGCGCACCCTTGGCGAGCCGACCGAGAACGTGCTCAACCAACTCGTCGTCACGATGCCGGGCAGGGACAGAGGTTCCTGGCGGCGGGCGTCAACATGCGAAGTCATTCGTGCCGCGCCGAACACGCCGCGGCGTTGATACAAGCGACGAACTTCGGCGAAGCGATCGGGACGGCCGATAACATACGGGCATGTTGCCGGATTGGCGGGCAACGGACTGACGTTTGTGGGTTCCGGAAATTCTGGCCACTTATTTCCGGAAATTCTGGCCACCTCGTCATCCTGATCTGACTCGTCCTTCAGCGCCTCGTCAAGCTTGAGATGCAGCGTTCGGATCGAGGGCCCATCGAGCCGTATGAGGCGGCCGCGCTCGAGGACACGATCGATGATCGCCTGCCCGAGGTCCTCGTCGTGCAGGACGCGGCCCCACGCCTTCAGCGCTTTGTTGGTCGTGAAGATCATCGAGCGGTGACGGCGATGCCGCTCGTTGACGACGTGAAAGAGCATGTTCGCCGCATCGGTGCCGTAGGTGAGATAGCCCACCTCGTCGACGACCAAGACGGCCGGATGCGTATAGGCCTGCAGCGCCTGCGCGAGCTGCCCGTCGCGAAACGCGGCGGACAGATCATCGATCAGCGTGGCGGCGGTCGTGAAGAACGCATCGAAGCCGTTCTGGATGGCCCGGTACGCGACGGCGATCGCCAGGTGCGTCTTCCCACGGCCTGGTTTGCCGGAGAAGATCAGCGATCGCCCTTCGGTGACGAAGTCGGGCGCGAGCGCCGAGCCGAGCATGTGCAGTCGCAGCGTCGACTGATACGTGAAGTTGAAATCGTCGATCGTCTTCAGAAACGGAAAGTGGGCGCGTCGCGTGAGTCGTCCCAGGCGCGTCTGCTGCCGATGGGCGATCTCCTCGGTGACCAAGAGGGTCAGGAAATCGCGGTACGACCACGGCATCCCGCTCGGCGCGTTGCACGAGGTCGCGCCAGACGCGCCGGGCATTGGCGAGATGCAGCCGCTTGAAGAGCGCATCGAGATCCTGATCGGGCGCGATCATGACCGGCCTCCGACGCGGCGAGATCGTACCGCCGTGCTCGGCCGCGTCCAGGTGCTCCGCTGCGCTCCGCCCCTGCGGGCGCCTTCGGCGACCTGGACCCGGCCTGCGCGCGGCAGTGCGGTGGCCGCTATCGTCGGCGGCCGGTCTGCGCCCGGATCGAAGGGCAGGCCGGGGCTGGCGTCGCCGAGATAGTGCGCGATGTACTCGGCGCCGATCGCCTGCTCGGCGAGTCCGCGCTCGAAGGCGCGGCGCAGCGCCGCATCGCCGTGCGTCTGCAGCAGACTCGTGCAGCCGCTCGACATCGTGAATCCAGATCTGCGGGCGACGATGGGTGAGCTCGGTGAGATAGGCCAGGGCGGCCGCGCCGAGATCGAGCAGGTGCTGGCGCTGCA
Source organism: uncultured Acidobacteriota bacterium (assembly GCA_963787175.1). GTDB lineage: Bacteria > Acidobacteriota > Vicinamibacteria > Vicinamibacterales > 2-12-FULL-66-21 > CAVSUB01. Next base: position 640,464 of record CAWBCA010000017.1, on the reverse strand, counting down.
GATAGCGCCGCGCGCGTTTGCCCGAGACCGCGGCGACACGCTGGGCGCGATGCTCGGGCAAGATCGAGCCGTCGCCGGGCTGCGAATTTCCGCTCATGGTCGGCACTGAAGCGGCCGGCGACAATCCGCACGCGCTCGCGATAGAGATACAACGTGCCCGGCAAGCCGATGGCGTCGGGCGGCATCGAGTACGGATGCCCGTCGTGCATGACCACGCCCATCGGGCTGACGCTCACCGGGATCCGCAGCGCGAGGTCCGCCGGCGCGATCCTCAGCGGCCGCAACCGGGCCCGCTCCTCCGCGATCCGCGCCGCCGGTGGCACGCCCGTGGCCCGCGACGGCCGGACGGTATTCGCCTCGGTGAGCCACTCGCGCAGCTGCTGCTCCAGATCGGCCCGATCCAGAAAGCGCCGCTGCTTGAAGAACGAGCCCTTCACCCACCCGACCAGATTCTCGACGCTGCCCTTTCTCTTGCGGGCGATACGGCCAGCACACTTCCACGCCGATCCCGAGATCGAGCGCGACGCCGGCAAACGTCGGATTCCACTCGGTGACCACGCCATCGCGGCCCCACTTCAGCGCCACCGTTTTCGGCCGATCGAAGACCGCCACCAAGCGGAATGCCGCCGAAGGCGGCGACGTGATCGACGAGCGCGCGCACCAGGGTCTCGACCTGCTCGTCGGGCACCAGCGTCACCTCGGCCCAGCGCGAGTACTTCAGTCGCGAGGCGAAGAAGTGCACGACCTCCTCGGTCCCGTCCTGATAGCGCACGCGCACTTCGCCGAAATCGTGCTGCGAGAATTCGCCCGGGAGCCCTTCGAATCGGACCAGCGGCGTCACGACCCGCGTCCGCAGCGTCTGCGCCAAGGCATAGACCGCGCTCTTCCCGCCGGTGTAGCCCGCCTGGCGCGCGCGATGGAGCAATTCCACCGTCCGCAACGTCGGCTCCTCGGTCAGCGCCTGCACGAGCACATCCCGATAACGCCTCCGCCTTCGACGGCCGCCCGACCTCCCGACGGGCGCGCTCCGCGGCGTTATCGATCGTCGTGATCGCGGTTTCCGCGGCGATGCGCCGCACGGTCCGCACGGACACGCCGCTCAGCGCGGCGATCTCCTTCCACGTGTGCCCCGCCCGCCGAAGCACCTGCACCTCGTGTCGCTTGAGCATCTCGATCATCCTTTCCCTCGCCGGAGACGGAATCTCCGACGATTGTCTGGCCCGGTAGGGCTACCGGCAGGTGGCCAGAATTTCCGGAAAGGAGGTGGTCAGAATTTTCGGAACCCGCAACGTTAGCCCGCTGATGGCGAACCGCGAGCGCGCGAGGAGACGGGGGCGATGTTGCACGCAACTGTAGCGATGCGCGGGCTGCCGGCAACAGCGCTGCTGCGGCTATTGGCACGGCGGTCTCCATGTCCATCCGGTCGATGTCACCGACCCGTTCCTGGGTTTGATCGAGGCGCGCAGTCCTGGGGTGTTCGCGCTGCTCGCGTACGGGTATGTCGCGATGTGGCTCCGCGCGCCGTTCTTCGGTGCTTCGCTCGTCCTCTCGCTGTTCGCCATCGTGCCGTTCGTCAGGCGCCGACCGTAAGTTCCGGCCGTTGCCTGCCTACATCCATCCTGAAGATCGGCAGCTCCGACACTTGTGCTCGGCGACCGGCATTTCGATACAACGTCGGGCCGGTCACCGTATCCGTAGTCGCTGTTGATCCGGAGACGCGGGCTCTACAGAGGGGTGATGTTCGTCGGCGGTCTGGGCGCTGGCAAACCTCTGCTTACATGCACCGTACGCCGACCGATAGCCGCGATGGCGTTCAGGCGATTCTGACTACAGATCCGTAGCCTCGTGCTCGAGGTGAGAGCTGAATTTCAACGTAGCATCCTGCGCGGGGCCGGCCGCGAGTGCGACTACCTGAAGGTCGACCTTTATCCTGACGTCGCAGAAAGCCATTGCAACGATTTGGAGCCCTACGGCCGTGCATACGCAATCGCCTCACTGCTGAACAACCTGTCCGGCAAATCCAAGGAACCGTTTTGCAGCACGCGTGCACCGACTGCCCAAGTTCGTGAATCTCCTGCGCCGCATCACAGACGGATACAAGACGCTGGGCGACGTGTATCCGGTCCGGCCTAGGAAAATCGCTGATTGAGCGGAACACCAGCTCACGGCCGTCCTCAAGGAGCCTCCCGAAGTTATCATCGTGTCCGACGCTGATCACCGGGAGGTCTGATCTCGGCTGCCGTGACACCGTGCGTTCTTCGAGAATGCGCAGGAGTTCCCCTACACCGATCCGGCCAAGTCCAGTGTGCGAGCCGGTACCTGCACGTGAAGAGCTGTACCACGGTCGGGCGTCGAGGTGACCTTGAAAATCCCGCCGATGAGCCGGGCGCGTTCCTCGATGCTCAGCAGGCCGAGACCACCGCGCGCCGCCGCAACGTCCTGATCGAATCCACGGCCGCGGTCGACAATTGTCAGCTCGACGAGATCCGGTGTCTGCGTCAGCGACACGCTGGCATCTCGGACCCCGGCGTGACTGGCGAAGTTTCGCAGTCCTTCCTGCACGATGCGATACAGGCACACGGCGACATCGCGAGGAAGCGGCGCGAGCGCTCCGTCCGCGCTGAAGCGGATGTCGAGCCGATTCTGCCGGGCGAAATCGGCGCAGTACGTGCGCAGCGCCGGGATGAGCCCGACGTGTTCGAGCGTTGCGGGATGCAGATCGTGAGATAAGTCGCGGACGTAGTCGACCACTGCGCCGGTCCGCTCCTGCAGGGCGAGAAGGGCGTCATTCAGTTCCGAGCGGCTGGGGCGCGCGGCGGCGAAGCGCGCTGATCGAGATCGACAAGGCGGCGAGCTGCTGGCCGAGATCGTCGTGCATGTCGCGCGCGATGCGGGAGCGCTCCAGCTCCTGCGCGGTGATCAATTTACCGGCCAGCTCGCGAACGCGACCGTAGCTCTCGCGGAGCGCCGATTCGCTCTCGCGCACGGCGAGCGATGCGCGGTCCCGTTCCCGGATCACCGCCGACAGACACAGCAGCGGGAGCGTGCTCGCCAGCAGGAACAGCTGCAGGGACACGACTTCCTCGAGCGGGGAAAGTGAGGAGAAGGGACCGCGGTGGTGGAGGACATTCCAGCTCGCGACCGTCGAGACGATCAGCGCGGCCCAGCCGACACCTCCCGGTCCGAACCTGAACGCCGCCCACAGGAACAGCGGCAGCGGCATGTACAACACGGCGGCAAAGGCCTGGGATCCCGCCGATCGCGAGAAGGCGATGCCGCAGGTGACGAGCAGCAGCCCGGTCAACGCGGCCCCTTCGACAACCCCTGCCGCGCGAATGTGCCGCCAGTCGCGCGCCGCCATGTCGACGATGGCCGGCACGACGATCAGGTGCGTCAGCACGTTGGATCTCGCGCGCGTGACGAACGCGGCATAGTAGCTGTGGCTCCACCCGGTCGCGACGGAGATGCCCGCGTCCGCGAAGGAGAGCAGCACGGTCGGAAGCGTGGCGCCGAACGCGACGAAGATCATCGTGGCGGCCAGACCGTCGAACACGAACGGACGGTGCGAGCGTGTGATGCGTCGGACGAGAAACGCACCGAGCGAGGCGTCGGCGCAATTGGTCAAGAACAGCAGCGCCATCGTCAGCGGCGGCGCCCCGGTCCCCACCGAAACCAGCATCTGCGCCGGGAACGCGGCGGCCAGGTACACGGGCCACCTCCTGAACGGCACGATCAGCAGCACCGCGAGCAGGATCGAATTGGGCAGCCACAGTACGGACTGCGGCGCGTTCGGCGACTGCAGCACGAACCCGATCTGCGCCCCGAGATAGTAGGCCGCGGAGACGAGAATCGGTCCGACGGCGCCCTGCGCGGCAACCCGCCGCAGGAAGGCTCGAGCATTGGACAGCACAGCATCCACGAGGCCCGGATCTTGTCACATCTGCCGAATCATCGGGCGTCAAGGACACAACGCGAGCCGGGGGTACGCGCTCGACTGCGGCTGCTTTTGAAGGAACGCGGTTGCGCTGCGTTCCTCGCACGTTATCGGGCGCTGGAAGACGAAGGGCTGGACGCAGGAGAGAAGGTTGGCACGAAGCCGTCTGCATCGGCGGGACGCCAGGCTCGGCCAGGCGTGAGGCGTACCCGGGCCGGAGGTCGTGCCAGCGCAGGTCGATCTTGCGGAACGCGTTCTTCGATTCGCTGGAGAGACCCTTGTACTTCAGCCTGGCCGCCCACCGCGGCTTGATGCCGTGCGCCTTAGCGCTGTCCAAAGCTACGCGTCGTGGAAGTTCGGCAGTGGCTCACCCGGCATTCGTTGCTGAAGACGATGGTGGTCGCAGTGTCCGGTAGCTTTGACGCACGTGTGACACACGAACGATGTTTCGCTTGACGGCGGCGATGGTGTTGGGTATCGTATTCGCCATCTTCGCCGTGGCTGTCCTGGCCACCCCTCCCCGTCGCCCGACGTGGAGCCAGTTCCACAACGTCGCCCTCAGGGCACGCATGAAGGATCACTGCATGAACGGTATTGGTGTCTGCTGTGACTGCGTACACCGCCAGGAGAAGGGGGCTCGCGCCCGCCCGATGGAGCGGTACGCCAGCGCCTACGACCTCTCCGATGCAGCGCGCGCCCGGCGCGGCCGTACCGAAGAGCGCACCATCGACACCGTCGCACTCAGGACAGAAGTGGTGGCCCCGGACGCGCTTACGTTACGCGAGGCCTCGGGTTGCCAGTCCGGGGCACGGGAGCTTCGAGCAGTTCGCCCGTTTTGCCGTCGCGCCGCCGAAACAGCTCCGCACGCTGTCCGCCTGCGATCGCGTGACACGCGATCAGTAACGGACTCCGCTGGCAACGTCGCGAACGCGAGCAACCGCTCGGCGACGGCCTGACCTCGGTCCACCAGACCCTGGTCCTCGCCGCTCGGGCCCAGCCCCGCGGCTCCTTCGCCGTCGCCAAGCCTCGGCACCCGCCACGTCCGTCTATCGACGCACGCGACTCGCGGTCGCGATGCGGGCGCCTCCGCTCTCAGAGCCAGGCTGCTCTTGACCGGAGGTCGGCCATGCGCAAGGGAGCGACACCAGGACGAGGAACGACCGCGCACGAGACGCTGGCGAGACACGGCCGTCTGTTCGACCCTCACGAACCGGCACAAGGCATGAGCGGTCTTAGCGTTCAAAGCGGGACTGATCGGAGGCACTCGATCCGCCCGATGAGATCACAGACTCGCCGCTCCGGTAGCGATTCTGGGAGGTGCTCGGGCGTGTCAAGGCTTCGCTCGCTGCGCTCGCCGCGCAGCGGCCTTGACGCGCCCTGCACACCTCCTTCGGAGGCTCTGATCGGAGCGGCGGGGATTCCGACGGTCTGCAGTCGCCCGCACGATACCCCGGGGCGGCGTGCGTCGCGGAACTCCCTCGTCGCCTCCCACCATTCGCCGAGCGAGTCGGCCAGGAGGCCACATCATCGGAGTCAAGATCAGTCCGAACGATCTGGTACCACGCGTGGGGCCGGCGAATACTTGTCACTGAAGGGGCTCGCTGGGTATCCGGGGCTCAGCGTACGAACCCTACGGGGCTACCTCACCCACACAGCGCATCCGCTGCCGCACTACCGCGTCGGTGGGAAACTGCTCGTCAAGCGGTCCGAGTTCGACGACTGGATGCGCGGATTCCGCACCACCGCACCGCCGCGCCTCGACAGCATCGTGGCCGACGTGCTGAGGAGCCTGTAGAATGCCCACCAGCGACATGGGCGTAAAGCTGCGATTTCGCAACGGCGCCTGGTGGATCTTCATCGATCACCAGGGCCGCCGGCGGGCGAAGAAGATTGGTGATCGCGAGACCGCCAAGCGCGTGGCACAGCAGATCCGGCAGGCGCTGGCGGCGGGGGACCTTCGCGTAGTGCAACCGACTGCCGAGGCGACGCTTCGCGCGTACGCTGAGCAGTGGGTCCGTGGGTTGAACGCCAATCTGAAGGCCAGCACGGTTCGCTTCTACACGGACAACCTCACCCGCCACGTCCTTCCCCTGCTGGGCGGTCGACCCCTGTCGAGCATCTCGCGCGCCGATGGCCGCCTCCTCATCACCGTGAGCCGCGAGAAGGGACTGAAGCTCGCGACGGTCAAAGGCATTTCGCGGACTCTGAGCTCGCTGCTGTCACAGGCCATGGAGGACGAGAAGCTGCCGGTCAATCCTTGCCTGCGGATGGGCAGGTACCTGCGGCGCGGCGACGAACCGAAGCGGGTCATCCAACCGCTGTCCCGCGAGGAAGCCGCACACCTGGTCGCCGTCGCCGCGGCGGAGTTCTCGCGCTGGCACCCCTGGGTCCTCTGCGCGCTCCGCACGGGCATGCGCGCGGGGGAGCTGCTCGCGTTGCAGTGGGGCGACATCGACTGGTACGGCGGCTTCATCGTCGTGCAGCGGAACCTGGTGCGCGGCGTGCTGACCTCGCCGAAGTCACATCAGCGTCGGCGGGTGGACATGTCGGCGCAGCTGGCGGCGACCCTGCTGGCGCTCCGGCGCGCTCGGCGCGCTCGCTGCCTGGCGAAGGGCGAAGAGATGCCGGCTTGGGTCTTCCCCTCCCTAGAAGGAACGCCGCTCGAGGAACGCAACGTGCGGCACGTCTTCACGCGGCTGCTCGAGCGGGCCGAACTTCGGCAGGTCCGCATTCACGACCTCCGACACACCTACGCGTCCCTGCTGTTGCAGCAAGGGGAGTCGATCGTCTACGTGAAAGAGCAGCTTGGGCACGCGTCGATCCAGATCACCGTCGACACCTACGGTCACTTGATGCCGGGCGCGAATCGCGCCGCGGTCGACCGCCTTGACGACGCCCGAGTGCAACCCTCCGCAACCCAGGCGCAACCAGAGCCGTTCGACGACGCCGCCGACCGTCGCCGAAATGGAAGAATTGTTCGGAAAGAGTGGTGAGCCGCCTCGGAATCGAACCGAAACCCGCAGATTAAGAGTCTGCTGCTCTGCCAATTGAGCTACCGGCCCGTCGAGGCAAGCACTGCCGGCGCCACGCGGTGCACGGCAAACAAGGGATTATAGCGGGCTCGTGCGCGGTCGCGCAAGAGGCGAGACACGCTACGGGCGCCGGAGGCCGGGCCGCGGCAGCGTGATGCGGAATGTCGCCCCCTCGCCCAGCCGCGATTCGACCTGGATGTGTCCGCCCTGATCGTGGGCGCAGTCCTGGACGATCGACAGGCCGAGGCCGAACCCATCGGTCCCGAGCTCCTCGTCGCGGTCCGCGTGCGCCCGATAGGCCCGCTCGAAAATCCGCGGCAGGTGCTCGGGCGCGATGCCCATCCCGTTGTCCTTCACCACGATCGCGCAGGCGTCCGGGGTGGCTTCGCCCAGCACTTCCACCACGCGCTCGGGCTTGGCAGGATCGGAGTACTTGATCGCGTTCGAGATCAGGTTCACCAGGATCAGCTCGACGGCCGCGACGTCCACCTCGATGGTCGGAAGCTGCTCCGAGATCCGGATGTCCACGTCGCGCCGCTGCGCCATGTCCCGCAGCTGCCGGGCGACTTCCCGGGCCACAATCCCGAGCGGCAGATGCTGCGTCTGTGCCGTGTCGGTGGTCGGCTTCAGCCGGGACATCATCGCCAGCTGGTCGGTCAGCCGCACGAGCCGGGTCAGGTTCCTGTCGATCACCTCACGGTAGCCGGCCCGCGCCGCCGGATCGTCGCTCGTGTCCGCCAGCTTGAGGGCGAACTGCAGCGCACCGATCGGCTGGCGCAGCTCGTGGCTCACCATCCGGTTGAAGTTCTCGAGCCGCCGCGTCTGCTCGTCCAGCTGCGCGGTGTATTTCGCGATGAAGGTCTCGACGGTCGTCTGCTGGAGCACGCTGACGGCCTGCGCCACGCGCCCGAGCACCGCGATGACCTCGCGCGGGAATCGCGGCCTCCAGCCGCCGCGTCTCCTGCTCGACGAACGTGACCAGGATGGCGGCGAGCACCCGGTACTCGCGCAGCAACTGGTGCACCGACGCGCGCTGCTCGTAGCCGCAGCTCCCCGAGCTCGCTCGCCTTGTCGATCACGAAGGTGTTGGCGGTGAACTCGTCCGCCTCCGGGTCCGCCAGGTACTCCGCAATTTCCTGGATCAGCGCCGGGATGTGATCGAGCAGCGCCTCGGTCGGAAAGACCTCGTTCGGGGTCACCGTCACGAGCTCGTTCAGCCGGTCGAGCCAGCGGCCCGCAAGGGAGGCATGCTCCGCTCTCATCCGGGCGCCAATCAGCTGGCCGAAATCACCGACGAGGGAGACGGGCATGGAGGAGGTCAATCGCGGAGGTAACATCCTACACGCCGGCTGCATGGTCTGCAATGCGACCACCCGCGCCGGGGCGCACGACTCGACGCGGAGCCGCTCTCCGCCGACAACGGCTCGTCCCGGATGACCTGCGATATAGTGCCGCGGGAGGCACGCGACGGTGGGAGAGGCAGACACGCTTCGGGGCAAGACCGCGCTGGTCACGGCGGCGGCTCAGGGTATCGGCCGGGCCGCAGCCGAGCGGCTGGCGCAGCGTGGCGCCCGCGTGATCGCCACCGACATCAACGACGCGGCGCTCCGCGGCCTGTCCTCCAGCCCCGGGATCGAAGACCCGGCGCCTCGACGTGCTCGACAACGCCGCGGTCCAGGCGCTGGCCGACGACGTCGGCGAGATCGACATCCTGTTCAACTGCGCCGGCGTCGTCCATGGCGGGACGATGCTCGAGGCCACGCTTCGAGGAGCTGGCGGCTTCGCGTTCGACCTGAACGTGATGCTCGATGGTCCGGACGATCAAGGCGGTCCTGCCCGGGATGCTGGCGAGGGGTGATGGCGCCATCATCAACATGTCGTCGGTGGCGGGCAGCGTGAAGGGCGTGCCGAACCGGTTCGTCTACGGCACGACGAAGGCCGCCGTGGTGGGCCTCACCAAGGCCATCGCTGCCGACTACGTCGCTCGGGGCATCCGCTGCAACGCCGTCTGCCCGGGCACCGTGGACTCCCCGTCGCTGCAGGAGCGTCTGCGCGCCCAGGGCGACTACGACACGGCGCGCGCGGCGTTCGTCGGCCGGCAGCCGATCGGCCGGATCGGAACCCCTGAGGAGATCGCCGATCTCGTCGTCTACCTGGCGGCCGCCACCTACACGACCGGCCACGTCCATATCATCGACGGCGGCTGGACCGCCTGATCCGGCGGCCGCCGCACGTTCGAGTAGACTGCAGCATGCCTCAAGGGCGCATCGGAATCGTGACGGGCGCGGGCAGCGGGATCGGACGTGCCGTTGCCCTCGGCCTCGTGCAGGATGGCTGGTCCCTCGTGATCGCCGGCCGCCGCCAGGCGCAACTGGATGAAACGGCCCGCCTGGCCGGTGCCCTGCCTTCGCGCCTGCTTGCCGTCGCCACCGATGTCACCGACGCCGATGCCGTCCAGGCACTGTTCGCGCGGACGGTCGACACGTTCGGCCGGCTCGACCTTCTCTTCAACAACGCCGGCGTGAGCGCACCGGGCGTTCCGCTCGAGGATCTGACCCTCGCGCAGTGGCGCAGCGTCGTGGACACCAACCTGACAGGGGCGTTCCTGTGCACGCGCGCGGCGTTCGCGCTCATGAAGCGTCAGGATCCGAGGGGCGGCCGGATCATCAACAACGGTTCGATCTCCGCATCGGCGCCGCGCCCGAACTCCGCCCCCTACACCGCCAGCAAGCACGCCATCACCGGCTTGACGAAGTCCACCTCGCTCGACGGCCGCAAGTACAACATCGCGTGCGGACAGATCGACATCGGCAACGCGGCGACCGAGATGGCGGCGAGGATGGCGACCGGGGTGCCGCAGGCGAACGGACAGATCGCGGCGGAGCCGCTGCTCGGCGTCGATCACGTGGTCGGCGCCGTGCGCTACATGGCGGGCCTCCCGCTCGACGCCAATGTGCAGTTCCTCACCGTGATGGCCACCGCGATGCCGTTCATCGGCCGTGGCTGACGCCTGCTTCAGCCAGGCCCCCCGCGACTCGCCATGCCGGACACCTCTCTGAACCGGGCCGGCCCGGCCGTTCCGCTGCAGGCTGCGCGCCCGGCATCACCGGCGCCTCTCAACACCCCCCGGCAGGTGCTCTTCGCCAGCCTGATCGGGACCACCATCGAGTTCTTCGACTTCTACATCTACGCGACAGCGGCGGTGCTGGTGTTCCCGCGCCTGTTCTTTCCGTCCACCGACCCCGCCTCGGCGACCCTCGCGTCGCTTGCAACCTTTGCGATTGCATTTCTCGCCAGGCCGATCGGCTCGGCGCTGTTCGGCCACTTCGGCGACCGCGTCGGCCGGAAGACGACGCTGGTGGCGGCGCTGCTAACGATGGGCCTGTCGACAGTGGCGATAGGCGCGCTCCCGACCTACGAGGTCATCGGCATAGCGGCCCCCCTGCTGCTGGCGCTTTGCCGCTTCGGCCAGGGCCTGGGCCTGGGCGGCGAGTGGGGCGGTGCGGTGCTGCTGGCCATCGAGAACGCCCCGCCAGGCAGGCGCGCCTGGTACGGGATGTTCCCGCAGCTCGGGGCGCCGATCGGGTTCTTCTTCTCCGCCACGGTCTTCCTGGCCCTGTCGGCCTGGCTCACCGACGACCAGTTCTTCGCCTTCGGATGGCGCATCCCGTTCCTGGCGAGCGCCGTGCTCGTGCTGGTGGGTCTCTACGTACGGCTCACCATCACCGAGACGCCGGTCTTCCGCGAGTTGCTGACGCGCCGCGAGCGCGTGAAGGTCCCGATGTTCGTCGTGTTCCGCGACCACCGGCGAGCGCTGCTCGTCGGCGTGCTCAGCTCGCTCGCGACCTTCGTGCTGTTCTACCTCATGACGGTGTTCGCGCTGTCCTGGGGCACCACGGCGCTGGGCTACAGCCGCCAGACGTTCCTGCTGATGCAGCTCGTCGGCGTGGTGTGCTTCGCCCTCACCATCCCGCTCGCCGCCATCGTCGCCGAACACGGGCGCCGCCGGGCGCTGATCGGGACCACCCTGGCGATCTTCGGCTTCGGGCTGGTGATGGCGCCGCTGTTCTCCTCCGGCACGGCGGGTGCGCTGCTGGCGATGGCGGTGGGACTCTCCCTGATGGGGATGACCTACGGGCCTCTGGGCACCGTGCTGTCCGAGCTCTTCCCGTCGGAAGTGCGCTATACAGGAAGCTCGCTGACCTTCAACCTGGCCGGGATTTTCGGGGCGTCGCTGGCGCCCTACGTGGCGACCTGGCTGGCCCGCGGGTATGGCCTGCAGTTCGTCGGCTACTACCTGTCGCTGGCGGCGCTCCTGACGCTGGCGGGCCTGTTCTCCATGGAGGAGACGAAGGATCGCGACCTCAGCGCCCCCAATCCGGGCTGACGGCCGGGCTAGGCCGCGGGGCCGTCGCGCAGCGGCACCCTGACGAAGATCGTCGTGCCTTTCCCCGTCTCACTCTCGATCTCCAGCTTGCCGCCGGCGAGCGCGGCGCGTTCGCGCATCCCGATCACCCCCATGCCGCGCTCATCCGGGCGCCGCAGCATGGCGGACGGGTCGAACCCCACGCCGTCGTCTTCGATGATGAGGACGACCTCGCCGTTCCGGCGCTCCAGCAGCACGTCCGCCCGCGCCGCCTTGGCGTGCTTGAAGACGTTGTTCAGGGCTTCCTGTGCGATGCGGTACAGGCTGGTCTCGACCTCCTGCCCGAGTCGTTCGTGATCGAGACCGGAGACATGGAAGTCGGCCGCGATGCTGTAGTGCTCCGACCACTCCCGGAGGAACCTGCTGAGGGTGCCCGGCAGGCCGATGTCGTCGAGACCTGCCGGGCGCAGCTCCCACGCCAGGAACTCGACGTCCGCATCGAGGCGCTCGGCAATGCTGTCTGCCTGTTCCACCCGATCGCGCAGTCCGGGCGAAGCGTCCATCGTCTTCAGGGCGTCCAGGTTGAGGCGGAGCGCCGTGGTCTGCTGGCCAAGATGGTCATGCAGATCGCGGGCGATCCGCCGCCGTTCGTCCTCCTGGATCGTGACGAGGCGTTTCAGCAGGCTCTTGACCCGTTCCTCGCCGGCGCGCCGCTCGTCCACCTCGAGCTCCAGCGCCGAGTTGGCGTTCGCCAGCTCGTGGGTCCGCTCCTTCACGCGGATCTCCAGTTCGTCGTGGGCGCTGCGGAGCGTCTGCTCGTGCTGCTTGCGCTCGGCTATGTTCTGCGTCGTTCCCACGGCGCGGACCGCCCGCCCGAGGGAGTCGCGGAGCACCACCCCGGCCGTCCGCGTCCACACGCTGACCCCTGCGGGGCTGACGAACCGCTGCTCGAAGACGAGGTCTTCACCGGCGTCGATTGCGGCGGCCAGCGCTGCCGGGCCGGCGGCGCAATCCTCAGGGTGCACCAGCTTCGAAACGTCGCCTGCGGCCGCCGGAAGCCCGAAGCCGAGGACGGGATCCACGCTCGTGAAGTACTTGAAGGTCTGCGAATCGAGGTCCAGCTCCCACGAGAAGACCCCGGCGGCGGCTGACGCCATGCGCAGGCGCTCGACCCCGGCCGTGAGCTCCTGCTCGCCCCGCTTCCGGCCGGTGATGTCGACAAAGGTCAGCACCACGCCGTCGATGCGGTTGTCCGCCGTGCGATAGGGAATGAGCCGCATGAGATACCAGCGATCGTTCCGGGCGCGGACCTCGCGCTCGAGCGACTGGAGGTTGTCGAGCACGCGTGCGATATCGCCCCGGAGGTCCGCCTCTTCGAGGTTGCTCGCGATGTCGGAGAGCGGCCGCCCCAGGTCCGACGCGATGAGGCTGAAGACGTCCCGCACGCTCGGCGTAAACAGCTTGATCCGCGACTCGCGATCGATGAAGAGCGTGCCGATCTCGGTGGAGTTGACGAGATTGAGGATGTCGTTCGTCGACTGCGTTTCCTCCTCGATCTTGATCTTGAGCTCCTCGTTGACCGTCGTGAGCTCTTCGTTGACCGACTGGAGCTCCTCCTTGCTGATCTCGAGCTCTTCGGCAGAGGAGCGGAGCTCCTCGTTGATCGCCTGCAGCTCCTCGTTGGAGGCCTTGAGCTCCTCGGTCTGCGTCTCGTACTGCTCCACGGTGGATCGCAGCTGCGCCTTGACCTTCAGCAGCTCTTCTTCGATCTGGCGGGCCGCCGTGGCGGCCGGCTCCACCGACTCCGCGTCGCGCGCCGGATCGTGAAGGGCGGGAGGACCCTCCTCGAAGAGCACGAGGAAGAACCCCCGGGCCGGGTCGCCCGGGCGCAGCACCGGCTTGACGGTGATCGTCACGGTCTGCGCGTCGTCGTCCGGCCCGAACGCGAGCGACTCGGCTACCACGCTGGTCCGCCGCTGCGCCGCCTGGTAGAGGGCCGATCTCAGCTCGAGCCGCAGCTCGGGCCGGATCGCGCGAAGGAGGTTGTGCGACGGCTCTCCGCCGACGAACTGGAGGTAGTGGCCGGCACGCGCCGAGAGGTGGACGATCTCATATTCCTCGTCGACGAGCGCCGACGGCGGCGCATATTGCTCGAGCAGCTCCTCGTGGAGCTCGGCATACGACACACGGTCGGTGCGCCTGGGCTGCGCCGCCCGCCAGGTGTCCCCCCCTCTCGGGACGGGCACCTGCCGGCTCATCTCCGGGCTCGCCAGTATCGGCCGCGACGCCATGCCGCGGCTCTCGAACAGCCGGGCGTCCTTGTCGAGCGTCACGAACAGGTCGCCCGACCCGTCCATCGATTCCGAGGACCCCAGAAACAGCAGGCCGCCGGGTTCCAGCGCGAAGTGCAGGATTTCCATCACCCGCCGCTGCACCGTGCGATTGAGATAGATCAGCAGGTTCCGGCAGGAGATCAGGGCGAGGTGCGAGAACGGAGGGTCCTTGATCAGATTGTGGTGCGCGAACAGCACCTGGGCCCGGAGCTCCTTGCGAACCTGGTAGCCGCCGGGTGTCTCCACGAAGAACCGGGCCAGCCGTTCGGGGGAGACGTCGGCGGCGTCGTTGACCGTGTAGATGCCGTCGCGCGCCGTCGCGATGGCTTCCGCATCGATGTCGGTGGCGAAGATCTGCACGCGAGGGGCACCGGGAGCGTCCCAGGTGTGTTCAGCGAGGATCATGGCGATCGAGTACGCCTCCTCGCCGGTCGCGCAGGCGGCGATCCACACCCTGATCTCGTCGTCCGGACCTTTCCCCGCGACGATCGCCGGGACCAGACGTTCCAGCGCGTCGAACGCCGTTCGGTCGCGGAAGAAATTGGTCACGCTGATGAGCAGGTCCTTGAGGAGCGCCTGCGGCTCGTCCGGATTCGATCGAAGGTAATCCGCGTAGCCGCCGAGGGTGCGAATCTCGTGCACTCCCATTCGACGATCGAGCCTGCGCATGATCGTGGCAGGCTTGTAGCTGGAAAAATCGTGTCCGGTCCGCACCCGCAGGTGTGTGAAGATGGCCCGCAGCGCGTCTTCGTCGCCGACCGGGCTGTCGGCGGTATCCGGGGGGATTGGCAGGGCGCCGCGGTGGGAGCTGTACGCCAGCAGCCTGGCTGGGATCTCGGCGACCGGCAACACGCAATCGACCAGGCCGGTGGCGATCGAGTGACGTGGCATGTCCTCGTGATCCGCCTCCTGCGGGTCCTGCACGAAGCACACACCGCCGCGTTCCTTGATACGCTTCATTCCCATCGAGCCATCGGCGCCGGTGCCCGACAGGACGACGCTGGCGGCACGGGGGCCCTGGCACTCGGCGAGGGTCCGGAAGAAGATGTCGATTGGCGCCCGGCGCTCCTCGACCCGGGTGACGGGGGACAGCGCGAGGTGTCCGTCCACCATCGACAGGCTCTGGTTGGGTGGCAGCACATACACGTGGTTGGGCTCGACCCGGACGCGGTCGACGACCTGGGTGACCGGGATCAAGGCGGACCGCTGCAGCACCTCCGGCAGGCGGCTCTCGTATTCCGGGGACAGGTGGAGGACGACGACATAGGCGAGCCCGCTGTCGGCCGGCACGTGTTCGAAGAACGTGCGGAAGGCCTTGATCCCCCCGGCGGAAGCGCCCAGACCCACTATCAGGAAATCGTCGGCAGTCATTCGTTGCCGCGACGAGGCGGGCTCCTCATCGCGCTCCCTCACGACGTAGTATAGGCCTTGCGGGAAGGGAGTCCGCGTGAAGAAGCTTCGCATCCTCTTGGCAGACGATCACGCCACGGTCCGCGAGGGCGTCAAGTTGATCATCAACGCGCAGAGCGACATGGAAGTGATCGCCGAAGCGGCGGATGGCCGCAGCGCAATCGAAGAGACCGAGGCCCTCAAGCCCGACGTGGTGGTGATGGACGTCTCGATGCCGCGCGTCAACGGCCTCAAGGCGACGGAAACGATCACCCAGTCCTGCCCGACGGTCAGGGTCCTCGCGCTGACCCGGCACCAGGATGATGGATACCTGCAGCAACTGCTGCGGGCCGGCGCAGCCGGCTACGTGCTGAAGCAGAGCCGTCCGGCGGAGCTGCTGCAGGCCATCCGCGCCATCGCTGCGGGAGGCAGCTACCTGGATCCGGCCGTGGCCGGCCGCGTCATTGGCGATTACGGCCGGCGCCGCCAGCCGCTTCCGACGACCCAGGGTGCGGCCACCCTGAGCAGCAGGGAGGGAGAAGTGCTGCGGCTGATTGCCTGGGGCTACAGCAACAAGGACATTGCTGTCCGTCTCGACCTGAGCGTGAAGACGGTGGAGACGCACAAGTCGAACGCCATGCACAAGCTCCAGATGCGCAGCCGAATCGATATCGTCCGCTTTGCCGTCCTCCAGGGGTGGCTCGAAGACACCTAAATCAGCGGATGGGCCCCTTATGGCTCAGGGAAAACCCTGAGTGCTCGCGGCTCCCTCCCGATATCGGCATTCGTCCGAACGTGCGATGGTTGCCTCTCCTCCTTCTCGGTGCTTGAGACCTTCATGGAAACATCCAAAGACTACTCCCGCAACGGATACGGACAGCAGGTGCAGGATCGACTCGGCTCGGCCCTGCACAGGCTGGCATCGCTGGAAGAGACCGTTTCCTCGACCGAACCCCGTAGAGGCGCGGAACGGCTGGGCGTCGAGCTCCGCCGGATCAACAGCGACCTGCAGCGAGCGTTCGTGGACGTCCAGGAGGCAGCCGTGTCGTACGAGCATCTGCGCTCGTCGGCGGCCCGCTCGAGCCAGCGTGCCGACCTGCTGTTCCTGCTCTCACCGGTTCCATGCCTCGTTCTGGATCGCAGTGCCGTTGTCGTAGACGCCAACCCGGCGGCCACCCGGAAGGTCAACCTGTCGCACAGGCACCTCGTGGGGAAGTCCTTTCAGCTGTTCGTCGGATCGGAACGCGCGGACTTCTTGAGCCGGCTCCAGACTCTCGGGAACTCCGAATGGGTCACGAAGTGGCCGCTCACCATCCGTCCTCGCGAGCGCGGATCGCTGCAGGTCACCTTTGCCGCCTCCGTCGATTCGCAGGACCGGATCCTGGTGATGCTGCTTCCGCCGGAGGCGCCAGGCGAAGTTGGCGCCAACGAGCACGAGGCGGCCGACGCCCGCACGTCCTGACCCTCGGGTCGGAATGGGTGCGGGCTCGCGGGGCGGCATCACCGACACCGGCCGGAGACCAGGGATCACAGGCTCCGCTGCTCACGACCTTCACCGCTGGAGTCCCCCGCGCCGGCGCCTGCCGAGTGGCGCTGCAGCCCAGCTCAGCTCGCAGGGTATCGATCACTCGACCCCAGTCCCCGGTTCGAGTGCCTGTACACAAACCTCTGTTACTCTGCAGCATCAGCAGGCCAGAGCGTCAGACCGCCACCCGGCCCAGGCAGGGCACCGGATCCGCCGCGACCAGGATGGGCCTGGCAGAGGATGACTCGAGCGTATGCAGATACTGATCACCGGAGGCGCAGGGTTCATCGGTTCCCATCTCGCCGACGACCTGCTGAGTCGGGGACATCGCGTGCGGGCGCTGGACCTCCTCCTGCCGCAGGTTCACGGGCCGGATCCGGTCCGGCCACCCTACCTTGATCCCGATGTCGAGCTGATCCATGGGGACGTACGCGACCAGGCGGCGGTCGTCCGCGCGCTGGTGGGGGTAGACGCCGTCTACCACCTCGCATCGGCCGTCGGTGTCGGCCAGAGCATGTACGAGATCGAGCACTACACGTCCACCAATACCCTGGGCACGGCCGTGCTGCTCCAGGCGCTGTCGCGAACGCCGGTCCAGCGGCTGATCGTGGCGTCGAGCATGAGTCTCTATGGCGAAGGCCTCTACCGCACGGCAGCCGGTGCGCTCGTCACCGACGCGGAGCGGAGCGAGGCGCAGTTGCGTCGCGGGGAGTGGGAACCGCTCGACGCGGACGGCCGGCCACTGCAACCGCTGCCTACGCCGGAGACCAAGCCGCCCGCACTCTCGTCGGTCTACGCCCTGTCGAAGTTCGGTCAGGAGAGGCTGTGCCTCATGGTCGGCCGGGCGTACGCCATTCCCACCGTCGCGCTGCGGCTGTTCAACGTCTTCGGAACACGACAGGCGTTGTCGAATCCCTATACCGGAGTGCTCGCGATTTTTGCGTCGCGCCTGATGAACGGCAACCCGCCGATGATCTTCGAGGACGGCCGGCAATTGAGAGACTTCGTCAGCGTATACGACGTCGTGCAGGCGTGCCGCCTCGCGCTGGAAGCCCCCGGGGCTGCCGGGAGCGTCTTCAACATCGGGAGCGGGCAGGCGTTCACGGTCCGTGAAGTCGCCGAGCTGATGAGCGGCGTACTCGGAATATCCATTCCGCCCGAGATTGCCGGCAAGTATCGGGTGGGCGACATCCGGCACTGTGTGGCCGACATCACGCTGGCGCGCGAGCGCCTCGGCTATACGCCTGCCGTCACGCTCGAGGACGGCCTGGTGGAGCTCTCGGAGTGGCTGCGCGACCAGGCGGCGGAAGACCGGGTGCCCGAGGCGAGCCACGAGCTCGCGTCGAGGGGGTTGACGCTCTGAGACCGACTGACACGCCCCCGCGGCGCGACGGCCTCGGCCTGGCGCACATTCTCGCAGAGCCTGCCCGGCGGGTGCAGCACCTGCTGCGCGCGGGTGCGGTTGGCTGAGATGCACGACCAGACCCATTCACCCTGTGTCCTCGTCGTCGAGAACGACCGCGAGCTGCGCCGCGGTTATGCCGACGCGCTCCGGGAAGCCGGGTTCCGGGTGATAGAGGCGCACAACGGCCTGCAGGCAGTCGACAAGGCACTGGAACTCATGCCCGACGCCATCGTCACGGATCTCGGGCTTCCAGGCATCGACGGCTACGAGGTCTGCCGGCGTCTTCACCGGGCTGGGCTGAGCCACATTCCGGTCATCGCCATCACCGGCACTTTCTGCGCGGCCGCCGATGTCCAGCGCGCCATCCGGGATGGTTGCCGTGCGGTGCTGTTCAAGCCCCTCGCGCCCGGCCAACTGGCCGCAGCGGTGCGACAACTCGTCCTCGTATGAATTGCAGCGCCCGATCAAGTCCTCCTCCTGGATGCGGAGCAGCGGACGGAACTGCCGGTGGCGCCGCCCGGGTTCGGCGGCATTGCGCCGAGCGGACGCCCGGGCCCGTGGGGATACTGCCGCGACGTTCCCCGAAGACACGGCCGACGGGCTCCGCGCCGTAGACGTCTCGAGCGAGGTTGCCTGAGGATGCCGCTGCCGAGTTTCGCCGGGCTGTTCGGACGGGAACCCTCCGCTCGCGCCACCGCCCCGGGACGAGTGAACCTCATGGGGGATCACACCGATTACAACGGTGGCCTGGTCCTGCCGATCGCCATCCCGCAGCGGACGGACGTGGAGATCGCGCCCGGCGAGGGCCGGCGCATACGGGTCTGGAGCGATCAGTTCCCGGCCGAGTGTGCCGTTGAATATCTGCTCGGAGACGAAGCAGCCGATCACGGTTGGGCGGACTACGTCCGGGGGATGACCATGGCGCTCGCCCCCGCGGGCCTCGTGCGGGGGTTCGACGCGCGGATCGCCTCCACCATTCCGCTCGGCAGCGGGTTGTCCTCCAGCGCGTCGCTGGAGATCGCGATCGGCCGGGCGTTGCGGGACCTCTACTCTCTCGCGATAGACGACGTCGGGCTGGCCCTGGCCGGACGGCGCGCCGAAAACGAGCTGGTGGGCGCTCCGGTCGGGATCATGGACCAGATGGCGTGCAGCCTGGCAGACGAGCGCGCGGCACTCTTCCTCGACACCAGGGACCTGCGATTCGAGCGGGTGGCGCTGCCCGCGGGGGCGGCGCTGGTGGTCATTCACTCGGGACTGTCGCACCGGCACGCAACCGGGGGCTACGCGACGCGTCGTCGAGAGTGCGCCGACGCTGCTGCGCTGCTGGGCGTGACGACGTTACGGGAGCTCGGCGAGGCCGGTGCGGAGGCGGCCGCCCGGCTGCCTGCACCCCTGGACAGGCGGGTGCGGCACGTGGTCAATGAGAACGCCCGCGTGAGGGCGACGGCGGCCGCGCTGCAGACAGGCGACCTGACGCTTGCAGGCCGCCTGTTCCGCGAATCCCACGCGTCGCTGCGCGATGACTACGAAGTGTCTGTTCCGGAGGTGGACGCGCTCGTGGAACTGACCGGCAGCCTGCCGGGCGTGTACGGCGCCAGGCTGACGGGGGGTGGCTTCGGCGGGTCCATCGTGGCGCTGGCCGAGCGGGCGCAGGCGTCGAGAGCTGCCGAAGTGGCTGCCTCCGGCTATCGGCGCGCCACCGGTCAGTCGCCAGGCATCATGGTGCCCCAACCGTTAGTGTTGTAGTCGGCGGCGCGCTTATCGATTCATCCCGTGGCACACACCTCCTGAGCGGCATGTGGCTTGCTGTCTTTCTGGACGCGAGAATCACACGCGATCAACGGATACGTTCAGGAGGATTTTTCATGGCTTCACCGGGAACTTTGCACGACGCCTTCATCGACGAGTTGCGGGACGTCTACAACGCGGAGCAGCAGATTACCAGGGCTCTGCCTAAAATGGTCAAGGCAGCGACCTCGCCCGATCTCAAGCAGGCGTTCACCGCCCATCTCGAGGAGACCAAGGCGCAGGTGGCCCGGCTGGTCGAGGTGTTCGGCACGCTCGACGAAAAGGTCCGGGGTAAGAAGTGCGACGGCGTCGCCGGCATCATCGAAGAGGGCCAGGCCGCGATGGCGGAGGACTTCGACGATGCGACGATGGACGCCGCGCTGATTGCGTCGGGGCAGCGGGTCGAGCACTACGAGATGGCAGCGTACGGCACGCTGGTCGCCTGGGCCGAGGCGATGGGCCACACCGACGCGGCGGAACTGCTGCAGGCGACGCTCGACGAGGAGAAGTCAGCCGACCAGAAGCTGACCGGCCTTGCCGAGGGCGGAATCAACCAGCGCGCCGCAGATGCGGCGCATCCGCAGGACGAGGACAGGAGCCCGCCCCCGCGGCCCGGAAGGGCACCCGGGCTGCCGCCGCGAAGTCCAGCTCGCGTCGCTGAACCTGTTCGACGGTCCAAGCAGTGGCCGCCGGACCGGCCTTCCGGTACGGCGGCCACTCATTCCATTTCGACACCGTCGGCACGACGGCCGGTTCCGGCTCGGATCGACCGTCTACTGCCGGACAGCAGCCTGCCGAGCGGGACCCGCGCAGCGGGTGTCATCACCGCCTTCAGCACCGATTCCATCTGGGCCAGCGCATAGCGGTTCTCGCGCGTGGTGTTGGACGCGACGCAGTCGGAAGGAACGTACAGCTTGAAGTGACGCATGTACGCATCGCTTGCCGTGAACAGGACGCAGATGTTCGCCGCCACCCCCGTGATGATCAGCGTGGAAACCTGGAGCTGTTCCAGCAGCATGTCGAGGGTGGTGCCGTAGAAGGCGGAGTGCATCGGCTTGAGGACGAAATAGTCGTCCGTCGCCGGACGAAGCGCCTGGGCGATCTCCCGGCCGGGCACGTCGGCGGTGGTGCAGTACTCGACGAGCCGGCGGAAGTCCGAACGCCAGCGGCCGAAGTTGTCGTTGACGTAGATCGCCGGGATGCCGGCCCGGGCCGTGCGCGCCTTGAGCCTGGCGATTCGGCGCGCCATCGGGTGCGCGTGGGTGACCAGCCCCTCGGACCCTTCGAAGCGCATGTCGTTGATGACGTCGATGAGCAGCAGTGCGACAGGGCACGGCTTCATCCGGGCGTCCGACGCTCCGCTGCGGGGCACCCGTCCCATGCCTACTTTTTCTTTCCGGCCGTGCTCTTCCGGGCGGTCTTGCGGGCCGCCTTGGTGGTCCTGGTGCCGGCCTTCTTGCGGGCCGGCACCTTGGCCCCTTTCTCACGCGCCTCGCTCAACGCGATCGCGATCGCCTGCTTCCGGCTCGTGACCTTCCGGCCCGACCCGCTCTTCAGCGTGCCCTTCTTCTTGCGGCGCATCACCGATTCAACCGTCTTCGACGCCGCCCGACCATACTTTGCCATCAGATTTCCTCCCTCCTTAAACGACTCTTTGCAAGCTTCGCACCGGTCGCTTCGGCCAGGCCGGTGCGATCTGGGTAGAATGGGCGCGGTCCGGCCGCGCTGCACCGTCAACTGCAACGATGAGGATTGTGATGCTCAAAGAATTCCGCGACTTCATTGCCAGGGGGAACGTGCTCGATTTGGCTGTCGCAGTCATCATCGGCGCCGCGTTCGGGAAGATCGTGACGTCCCTCGTGGAAGGTGTGCTGATGCCCCCGCTCGGGCTCATCCTCGGCAACGTGGACTTCTCCAGCCTGTTCGTGGTGCTCGACCGCAGCAAGGGCATCCCGGCCTCGCTCGCCCAGGCCAAGACCGCAGGCATCCCCGTGATCGCTTACGGCGCGTTCCTGAACGACGTGGTCAACTTCCTGATCATCGCGTTCGCCATCTTCATGGTGGTGAAGCAGGCGAACCGGTTCAAGGGGCCGGTCGCGGCCGCAACGAAAGCATGCCCGAAGTGTCTCTCGGCGATTCCCGTGGCCGCCGGCCGGTGCTCGGCCTGCTGCGCCGATCTCTGAACGCGGGACGGCCTCCGGGGCCGCCGCTTGGCTCAGCCGCACCGAATGGGCGCAGCACGGGGCCTGGAGCGGCGACCAGCCGCGCACGACGCGCTTTTCTGCACCGCGGACTCCCTGAAGTACGGCACAGTAGACGTTGGGTGAAAGGTTGCCGCGAAGGGCCTGCGCGGCCGGCATCCGCCTCGAGGGAGCTCAGTGAAGATTCTCATCGCCGAAGACGACGCGCTTTCCCGCCGGATCCTCGAGCTGGCGCTCGTCCGGCTCGGTCACGAGCCGACCAGCGTGACCAACGGCACGGACGCACAGGAGCTCCTCCTCAACCCCGAGGGTCCGCGCCTGGCCATTCTGGACTGGATGATGCCCGGTGCGGACGGGCTGGCCGTGTGCCGGGCGGTGCGCCGCCGGGAAGGTCCCTACGTCTACGTGATTCTGCTGACGGCGCGGGATCGACACGAGGACATGGTGGCGGCCCTGGCCGCTGACGTAGACGACTTCCTGACGAAGCCGCTCGATGCCAGCGAGCTGCAGGCACGCCTGCGATCGGGCGAGCGTCTCCTCACCCTGCAGGAGAGCCTGCTGGAGACGCAGGAGAAGCTGCGATATCAGGCCACGCACGACGACCTGACCGGCCTGTGGAACCGTCCCACCGTCCGGAAACAACTCGACGCGGAGCTCAGTCGTGCCAAGCGCGGGGCCAGGCCGGTCGCCGTTCTTCTCGCCGATGTGGATCATTTCAAGAAGGTCAACGACACGCATGGCCATTCGGCGGGCGACGTGGTTCTGCGCGAGGCGGCCCTGCGGATGCGCAGCGCCCTCCGTGCGTACGATTCCATCGGCCGCTACGGGGGAGAGGAGTTCCTGATCGTGCTTCCCGACTGCACCACCGAGCTGGCGATGATGGTCGCCGAGCGCGCGCGCGCCGCTGTCGCGGCGCCCGTGCGCCTCGGAGAAGTAGACCTCCCCTTGAGCATCAGCCTCGGCGTTGCCTCCACCGCCGCCGTCGCGGCGGAGTCGGACGCGCTGATCAGGGCCGCCGATCAGGCCTTGTACCGCGCGAAGGCGGCCGGACGGAACCGGGTCGCCGCCTGAGGCAGCCCGCGGTATCGGCATTGCCACGACGCGACACCTCCGGTAAGCTGGCGGCTCGACCATGAACTCCCTGCGTCAGCACCTGCGCTCCTGGGCGGCTGCCTGGCTCGTTTTCCAGGTCGCGTCCCTCTCGGCCCTGGTGCCGAACGACTGCTGCGCCGCCCATCGGCGTGCGGCGAGCGACAAGGTCCAGGCGTGCCACGAGCAGGAAAGCCCGGCCAGCGACAGGGCGACGCCGGACGAAACATGCTCGATGCGCGGATCGTGCGAGGGTCCGATCGCCGCGCTGCTCCGACTGCTGCCCGAGCATGGTGTCCTGAGCGAACCGCTTGCCCTGCCGCCCGATGCCGGCGCGCCTTCGGCCGCCGCTCGTCCACTCGACACGCCGCTCCGCCGTCTCACGGCTCCCGACCTTCCACCTCCGCGCGCGTAACCGGTCCACGTCCGCTTCAGCCTGAGCGCACGAGCGCCGTGCCTCGGGTCCGTGGTCGATCGCCGTGGAGGTGTTTCCGTGAAGTCGAGAGTCGTGGCTCTTGCAATTGCCGTATTCGCGTGCGCCGAAGGTTTGCCCGCCCAGCAGTCGGTCGGTTATGCCAGCGTCGGCGGGCGTGTGACAGACCCGTCGGGCGAGGTGGTGGCGGGGGCGCAGGTCACCGCCCGCCAGACCCAGACCAACCTCGCCTCTGTCACGCTGACCGGCTCCGACGGCCGGTTCCGGCTGCCGTACCTCACGGTTGGCCAGTACGAGCTGTCCGTCGCCCATCCCGGGTTCAGGGACGCGCGCCGGCTCATCACGCTGGAAGTGGGCGCCGCGTTCGAGCTTCCAATCTCGCTCTCGGTGGGCGTGCTGGACACGAGCGTCACGGTCACCGGAGAGGCGACGGTCCTCGAGGCGGCGCGGAGCCAGATTGCCGGCACGATCTCGGCGGCAGAAGTCCAGAGCGTGCCGCTCAACGGCCGCAACTTCCTCGACCTGGCCCTGCTCGTGCCGGGCGTGTCCGTGGCGAACGTCGCGAGCACGAACCTCTTTCCGGAGACATCCGCGGTTCCCGGCGTCACGCTGTCGGTGGGCAGCCAGCGCAACTTCTCGAACAACTTCGTCGTCGACGGCTTGTCGGCGAACGACGATGCCGCCGGCCTGAGCGGCATCACCTATGGCGTCGACGCGGTGGAGCAGCTGCAGGTGGTCACGTCGGGCGGGCAGGCGGAGCTCGGGCGGGCACTCGGCGGCCACGTCAGCGTTGTCACCAGGAGCGGCACGAACGTCCTGCACGGGGGTCTTTACACCTACGTTCGCGACGATCGGTTGAATGCCAGGAACCCGCTGTCGGGCGCCAGGCTGCCGATGAGCCAGGCGCAATACGGAGGCAGCGTGGGCGGCCCTATCGTTGCGAACCGGGCGTTCTACTTCACGAACGCGGAACAGCGCAGGCTGGATCAGTCCGGCCTGACCACAATCGCACCGGAGATCGTTCCGGTCCTGAATGCCAGGCTGGCGGCCGTCGGCTACCAGGGGCCGCCGGTAGCCACCGGCGTGTACTCGAACCCCGTGGATTCGACCAACGTTCTCGCCAAAGTGGACCACCAGGCAGGCGGGCGCGACCAGCTCGGCGTTCGATACAGCCTCTACGACGTGAGCTCGCGGAACTCGCGCGGCGCCGGGGGACTCGCCGCGCCGAGCGCGTCGGCGGGCCTGGACAACATCGACCAGACGCTGGCGGTCAGCAACCGGTTGACCCTGTCCGCCCGGACCGTGCTCGAAACGCGCGCCCAGGTCGCCCGAAGCGACCTGAGGGCCCCACCCGCCGACCTGGTTGGCCCTTTTGTCAGCATCGCCGGGGTCGCCTCGTTCGGGACCAGCTCGGGGTCTCCCACGGCGCGCGTCAACGAGCTGTATCAGGTGGTGAACAATCTCTCGCACCAGGCGGGGGCCCATGCCTACCGGGTGGGCGCCGATTTCCTGTACAACAACGACCGCATCACCTACCCGCGCGCGATCCGGGGCAGCTACGCCTTTTCGTCGACGGCGAACTTCCTCGCCGGCGTGTACAACAACGCCGGCTTCAGCCAGACGTTCGGCGCCACCGACGTGTCGCAGACCAATCCCAACCTCGGCATCTACGCGCAGGACGAGTGGAAGCTCAACTCGGACGTCACCCTCAACCTGGGGGTGCGCTACGACCTGCAGTTCCTCGAAACCATCGCGACCGACACGAACAACATCTCGCCGCGGATAGGAGTCGCGTGGTCGCCGTTCGCCGCCCGCCGCACCGTGGTCCGCGGCAGCGCCGGCATCTTCTACGACCGCGTGCCACTGCGGGCGCTGGCGAATGCGCTCCTGTCGGCTGGAAACACCACCGACCTGGCCGAACTCCGCCAGGTGGGTGTGACGCTGTCGCCGGCGCAGCAGGGGGCGCCGACGTTTCCGGGCATCCTCGACGGCGTCGTGCCCTCCGTGACGCTGGTGAACCTGGCCACGATGGACCGCTCCCTCGAGAATGCCTACGCGCGGCAGGCGAGCGTGGAGGTCGATCGGCAAGTAGGGGAGCGGGCGACCGTGAGCGTGGGGTACCAGTACCTGCGCGGCCTTCACCTGCTCATGTCGGTCAATCAGAACGTGCCGACCTGCCTGGCTGCGGGCACCAACAATGGATGCCGGCCGAACCCGGCCTACGCGAACAACGGACAGTACTCGTCGGCGGGCCATTCCAACTACCACGGGATGCAGGTGTCGTTCGTGCAGCGGCCCGCCAGATGGGGCAGCTACAGGGTGTCGTACACGTTGTCGAAATCGATGAACAACGTGGGGGAGTTCTTCTTCAGCTCCCCGATCGACCCCACCGATCTCTCGAAGGACTGGGGGCGGTCGGATGACGACCAGCGCCATCGGCTCGCGATCAGTGGCGCCGTGCAGTCGCCGTCGGGCCCGGCTGCGACCGCATGGCAGCGCGTCACCCACGGTTTTCAGTTGAGCGGGATGCTGCAGGCGTATTCGGCGTTGCCGCTCAACCCGACCTCCGGCGTCACGACCATCCAGGGTACAGCGGGCCGGCCGGTGGTCGATCGGGCTTTCATCACCCGCAACGCCGGCGTCGGCAGCGACTTCCTGAGCCTGAGCCTCCGGCTGAGCCGCGCGTTCCGGGTGGCGGGCCGCCTGCACGTCGAGGCGCTGATCGAGGCGTTCAACCTGACGAACCGTACGAATGCGCTGACGCGAAACACCAACTTCGGCCCGGGAGCGTACCCGGGTGAACCGTTGCCCACATTCAACCAGATCACGGCCGTGCACGAGCCGCGATCGGTGCAATTCGGCTTGAGAATCCGGTTCTGAGACGCGGCCTTCAGGCCGCGCCGACTGTCCGGGGCTGAAGCCCGGACCCACATCGGTCCCTATCGCTGTGGGCGTCGGCTCCGGTCGCCATCGTGAGCGGAACGCTGCACTTCAGTGGCCTGGTGGGCCCTACTGGCTCCGGGACGCCTTCCGTGCCTCTTGTAATTCGGGCCGGGGAGGTGTGTCGGCCCGCGTGCAGATCTCGATGAGCCTGGCGTAGTAGCTGCGTGCCTTGTCGCGATCGCCGGCCTCCGTCGCCGCCCGTGCGGCGCCGTAGACGCCCCGGAACCGGTTCGGTTCCTTCGCCATCGTCGTCTCGAAGGCCTTCAAGGCTTCGGTCGTCCGTTTCAGCTCCAGGAACATCTCGCCGAGGAGCTCGCGGGCGGGCTTGATCGGGCCGGGCGAGATGGCGCTCTTCTCCACGAGGTCCTCCATGTCGGCCGCCTCGCTGAGCATCGAGACCGCTTCGGAGTGTCGCCCTTCGGCAAAGTGGATCCAGGCGGCCGCGACGCGTCGCTGGATGTCCACCTGTCCGGCCCAGTACGTGTCGTCCGCCTTCTGGAGCGCGTCGCGCAGCGTGACGAGCGTGTCGACGTCTGTCGCGGCGGCAGCCGGATTGCCGCTCCTGGCGGCCCCGAGCGCGCGAGCGAAGTGGGTGACGGCATCGGGGAACGCGAAGGGCGTCTTGCGCGGCTCCAGCGCCGAAGCTTCCTGCCATGCATTCCGCTCGAGCATGTATCGGGCGGGGATTGCCGCCAGCGCATAGTAGCCGGCGGTCGGCGGCGCGGCGGCGCCCGGTGCGTTCATCTGGATGCGGGAGCCGATCGCGGCGATCCCGTCGAGCGTCTTGCGCGCCGCCGCGTCCTGGGCGGTCTGGAGGTAGGCGTACACCTGGTAGTCGAGCGCGTGGAGCTCTTCGGCCGCCGCGTTGTCCTTGCGCGCGGCCGCAGCCGACGCGAGGTTGGTGTCGATCGATTCCTGCCACGCGCCCACGCGAGTGAAGGTGTGGGACGGCATGTGCAGCGCATGCGGCGCAGCCGGTGCGATCTTCGCGTAGCGGCGGGCCGCATCGAGCGCCCGGGGCGCCAGCGACGGAACGTCGAAGCTGTGGATGATGTAGTGGGCGAGGCCCGGGTGGTCGGGTTGCCGCGCGAACTCCTTCTCCAGGATGTCGGCCGCCCGCAGCTGATTGCTGTAGGACTTGTCCGTCGGCAGGGCGGTTTGACCCAGCGCCAGCGCATAGAAGATCCGCGCTTCCGGATCATCGGTGAACTTCGTCGCCAGGTCGGCCATCTGCTTTTCGTAGCCGAGCGTCCTGGTCCGCGGCGGGACCGTGGCCGCGTCCTTGAACAGCATCCCGACCGCTGCGATGTAACCCTGCTCGCGCTCGGTGGCAGCCCCCGCGGCCTCCGCCTTCTCCACGGCGGCCAGGCCGGCCTGCAGAGCCTGCGGCGTGCGGAAGCCGGCGAACGGATTGCCCCACCAGCTCATGGCAATCCCCCATTGCGCCATCGCGCAGGCCGGGTCCTTCTTCAGCACGCCGTTGAACGTCTCGATGGCGGCAGAAAACCAGAACGAGTGGAGCATCGCGACGCCGCGATCGAACTCCGGCGCGACAGCCTTGTCGCAGGAGGTCGCCAGGTGCACCGCGCCAAGCCTGCCGGCCGGAGCCCCATGCTCGTGCTGGGTCTGGAGCGCGGACGTCGTGCGGCTGGACGCGCACAGCGTAAGGAGGATGACCAGCAACGCATGCGCACCGTGTCTCATGACTGCACTTCCTGGATGCGGTTCAACGGCCCGAAGCTGCCGAAGCCCAAAGCCGCCAAGGCCTCAATCCCAAGCCCAAAGCCTGGCTGCTGACTCTGCTGACTCGCGGAAAGTGTTGCACCCCCGCCCGCGCCCGCGCAAGGCCCTTTGCGCGGTTTTCCCCGCACCAGTGATCCGAGCCCCGACCCGAGCCCCGAGCCCCGAGCCCCGAGCGCCGAAGGCCGAGCGCCGAGCCCCGAGCCCCGAACGCCGAGCGCCGACCGGATCCACGAGGCTCTCTGGAGCTCACGCGGCACCCGGCCGTGAGCGGCCGTCGATGTACACCCATGCCTGTTTCCCTGAAGCCAGCACGGCGGCGATCCGTTCGTAAGCGGCGAGCTGCTCGTAGCGGTCGGCAGCCGCGAGCTCGGCGTCGGTGATCTCGAAGACCGTCCCGTTCACGCGGCTGTCGCTGCTGCCGGTGAAGGTGACGTTCGCATGCTGCGTCCTGCCGCCTGCAGCCAGGATCTGCGGGTCTTCGACGGGCACGAACGACTGCTCGAACCCCGGGAGCGCATCAGGGTGCCCGGCGAGCGGCCGCCCGAACGTAGACAGCTGCACGGCGTCCTGCTGGAGAGTGCCATAGGAGAAGAGTAACGGCATGGAGAGCAAGGCGGCTCGTAGACGATTGGAGCCTCACAGATATTATCCCCTGCGTTCACTTGTGTTGATGTAGGGCGGGGTCTTTAGACCCCGCCTGGGCGGGCCTGAAGGGCCCGCCCCTACGGCCGCAACACAAGTGAAGTCCGGGGCTAGACCGTTTCGCCGGCCGGTCTCGAAGTGCCTGGGCCTTGTTGCGGCTCGCCGGCATTGCGTGGGCGTCGGCGATCGACGCGCTCCGGGGTCGCTGCGGTCATCGAGCGATCAGCCCCGCGGCCGCGCACGGCATGCGCAGGGCGTTCGTCTCGTGGTAGAACACGGGCCGTGGAGGCGCCCACCGCATGCTCCGAGTCGGGCTGAACCCGTACGGCCTGAGTTACACGATTGGTCTGCAGGGCGCCGGGTCGCCGCGGGCGAACCCCACCCCGATGGGGATGGCGGCCTTCATCAGCCTGGCGTTGTCGGCAGGGGCGAGATGCGTGGAGCTGGACGGCCGGTGGCTGAATGGCCGGGCCGACGGCGAGTTGAGGCAACTGGGCGAGGAGCTGAATGGCTCCGGGGTCACCGTGATAACCAGCGACTGGCTGACGCAGGTCCCGGGCGAGACGCTGAACGGACCGATTCGGTGTGCCAAGGCCCTGGGTGCGTCCCTCCTTCGCCTCCACCTCACGCCCGTCCTCGAGGGCGCACGGGCCAGCTGGGGGCCCCGGTGGGGCGAGATGGTCCTGCACGCGCGCGAGACGTTGAAGGAGGCCGCGCGGTCGGCGGCCGGCATAGGACTCCCGCTGGCAGTCGAGAACCATCAGGACTTCACGAGCGAGGAGTTGCTCGCCATCACCGATGAAGCCGGCGGCGTCGGGCTCGTGCTGGATACCGGCAATCCGTTCGCCGTGGGCGAAGATCCGCTGGCATTCGTGCGGCGCGCCGGGGATCGCATCCGTCACGTCCACCTGAAGGACTACGTCGCGCAGTTCACACCCGAGGGCTTCCGCCTGGTGCGCTGTGCCATTGGAGACGGGTGCGTCCCCTTTCCCGAGCTGGCGGCCGCGCTCCCGCGTGGCCTCACCGCGTCGATCGAGCCTGGCGCGCTCGAAGCGCGGCACATCCGCCTCTTCACGCCGGACTGGTGGCGCGGCTACCCCCCGCGCGAGGCGGGCGAGCTCGCCTCGGCGCTCGGCCGGCTTCAACGACAGAAGATGCCCGACGATGCCGAGTGGCGCACGCCTTGGGAGAGAGAGGCATCAGGCCCCGCGATCACCGAGTACGAGCTGGCCGGCATCCGCCGCAGCGTCCAGAACCTGCAGGCGATGGGGTGGAGCTGACTCGCGGCGCTGCCAGGATGAAGCGGTTACCTGCGGGAGGAAAAGCCCATCGGGGTATGCCACACATTGGTCAGGCGATCGATGGCGGTCACCAGCACGTCGGCTGGTGCCGCGAAGGCGACGCGCAGCCAACCGTCCAGGGCATTCTCGGAGCTGAAGGTCGTTCCAGGCAGGACATCGATGCCTGCCCGCCCTGCCCTGTCGGCCAGGGTCGTCGCTGAATGGCCGCTGGGCAGCGCGATCCACATCGATGCGCCACCCGCCGGCACGAGCGGCCGCCAGTCGGGCAGGCGCTCCGCCAGGATCCCCAGCATCAGCTGCCGGGCGATCCCCAGGGTCGTTCGCCGGTAGGTGCGCGCCTCATTCACCTGGTAGAGCAGCCGTGCGGTCACGACCTGCGGGGGAATCGAGGTGCCGAGATCCTCTGCGCTCTTCACCGCCGTGAAGTGCGCGATGGTGTTGGGCTCGGCGCGAATCCAGCCGACTCGCAGCCCACCCCAGAACGCCTTGCTGGCGGAGCCGATCGTCAGGACGTTTCCCCCGTACGCCGCGACCGGGCGCGGAAGGCTTCCGTCGATGAGCGCGTCCATTCCCGCGAGGTGGTCCACAACGGTGAGGCCGAGCGCCGCAGACAACTCAGCCACCGCCGCCCGCCCTTCCTCCGGCAACACCGCGCCAGTCGGGTTGTGAACCGTTGACTGGAGGAAGACGAGCCTGGCCTTGTGGCGCCCGGCGGCGTCCACGAGCGCGTCGACATCGATGCCGTGAGCGCCACTCGGAACACCGTAGAGCCGGGCTCCCGCCGATCTCGATGACTTCGATCGCCCCTCGATACGTCGGCTCCTCGACGAGCACCGGGTCGCCGGGCTCGACCACGGCCTGCGCGACCAAACGAACAGCCTGTTGCGCTCCTGACGTGACGACGATCTGCCCCGGGTCGGTTGGGAGCCCCAGGTTCGTGTAGTACTCGGCGATCGCCGAACGCAGGATCGGCAGCCCTGCCGGCACATAGCCATGCGTGGTCAGGATTTCCGCAAAGTCATCCTCCGACTGCCGGGCGAGCATCTTCCCGACCAGCGGGATGGCCGGCAGCGCGGCACTTCGCAGATCGATACGTGCTTCGCTGTGCTCGTGTGCGAAGGAACCAAGCCGATCGTCGCCCCGGGCGGTCGCGTGGCGGCCCGCTGCCGACACGAACGTCCCGACCCCGGTCCGGCTCACCAGCAGGCCGTCGGTCCGCAGGGCGTCGAACGCATTGGTCACCGTGGTCCGCGCGATGCCGAGCGTGGCCGCGACCTGTCGTTCAGATGGCAGGCGGGCGCCGGCCGGAAGTTGCCCGGACCTGATGTGGTCGCGTATCGCCCCGAGGAGCCGGGTGCTCACCGGGCCTGAGCCATCCGACCAGTGGTCGAGGAGCCTCGCGAAACGCGCCGCGCTGAAGCAAACCCCTGGCATGCACCGTCCCCCCTTTTGCTGCGCGCTCATTCGACGAAAACCGGCGCCGCCGGGCCGCCGCGGTTTGCGGGCGGGCCCCGCGTCGTCGCACAAGCGCTGAGCGCGAGCCCGACGCCCGGCAGGCCGCGCCCCAGGCGTACCGAACATACGGCAGGGCTCGCTCGAAAGCATACGCCATCGCCGGCCCGGCCGCCTGCGGGCGGCGGCGTGTGCCCCGGTGCGCCGGTGCTGCCGAAAACGCATCACGAGCCGCCACCCCGCGCCACTACCTGCGTATTGGCTGTTGAACCGGCCTATACCGGCGCCCAGAATGTGGGGACGGACAGCCGGACGGTGTGTCTCTTGTGACGGGAGGAATTTATGGGCCGCGCATTAGTAAGCCTTGCCTGCATGTGGCTCCTCACCGGGTACACGGACCTGCGGGCGCAACAATCCGCCTCTTCCGGCATCGTTGGTGAGGTCACGGACTCGACGCAGGCCGCGCTCCCCGGCGTGACCGTGACGGTGACCAATGTCGGTACCAACGCGCAGCGAACGGCGGTCACGGATGCGGAGGGCCGGTTCTCGATCCAGAACCTGCTACCCGCGACGTACCAGATCCGGGCCAGGCTCGACGGCTTTGCCGAGGTCGTGCTCGAACCATTCCCTCTGCGGTTCGGTGAAGCCGCGCGCCGCACCATCACGCTCGGCCTGGTTGGTGTGGCGGAAGCCGTCAACGTGCAGGCGGAAGCGCCGCTTCTGCAGTCGCAGAGTGCGTCGGTCGGCCAGGTGATTGCGGAGAAGCAGCTCGAGGAGCTGCCGATCGCCGACCGCAACGTTCTCAACGTGGTCGCGACGGCTGCCGGTGTGACCGGCAAGAGCTTCATCCGCGGTGCGCTGGACTACGGCCGCAGGGACCAGTACGTGACGGTGGATGGCGGCCGCGACAGCGACACGTCCTATGCGGCGGACGGCATCTTCCTCGGCTCGCTGCTGTTCAACAACATGGCGCTGAACCCTCCCGGCGACAGCCTGCAGGAAGCCAGCCTCCTGCGCAGCTCGTTCTCGACCGAGTTCGGTCAGAGCCAGGCGGTCGTCTCGATGGTCACTAAGTCCGGCTCCAATCGGTTCACCGGTTCGGCCTTCGAGAACTTCCGGCACCACAGCCTGAATGCCCGGAACTATTTCGCGCCGAGCAACGAGCCGGAGCCGGAGTTCGAGCGCAACCGGTTCGGCTTCAGCGTGGGCGTCCCGGTCTTGCGCGACAAGGTGTTCGCCTTCGGATTCGTACCGAGCGGCTGCGGGCAACCGAGGGCGAAGTGCAGTTCGCGAACGTGCCGGAGCCGGCCTTCCTGCGAGGTGATTTCTCGAGCGTCGGCACTCCCATCCGCGACCCGCTGACCGGGCAGCCATTTCCGGGGAACATCATTCCGCAGTCGCGGATCGTGCCGTTCGCTTCGCTCCAGGTGCCGGATATCCCCACGCCGAACATCTCCGGGCCGAACAACTACCGTGCGGTCAAGCCGTTCACGGACGACACGGACGCGCTCAGCACGCGGTTCGACGAGGTGCTGAACAGCAGTCACACGCTGTTCCAGCGCTATCTGTGGTTCGACAGCGAACAGCAGATTCCCACCGAAGTCGGCTTCAGCGGCCGGCCGCAGGTTGGCAAGAACCTCGCCATGGGACACACCTGGGTTCTCGCCGAGAACGTCGTCAATGAGCTTCGATTCGGCTACAACTACACATCCCACCTGTTCGACCGTTCGCTCCCGGGCGAGGACTACCTGGCACGGAACTTCATAGCCGAAAGCGGTATCCGGAACCTGCAAGGTGGTACGGACCCGCGGTATTTCGGTCGTCCGGGCGCCAGCATCGTCGGCTACGGCGGGGCGGTCTCTCAGACCGGTGTCGATCAGGGTGCGACCGATGAAGTCTTCAGCATGTCGAACGCCACCAGCAAGGTCGCGGGACGGCACAATCTGCGGTTTGGCGTCCAGGCGCAGTACCGCGAGTTGTTCATGAACACCCCCGTCAACCCGCAGGGCTCGTTCTCCTTCAATGGCGCCGCGACGGGTGCTGCCAACAACCGCGCCAACGCGGTCGCCGACTTCCTGCTCGGCTACTGCTCGATCTGCCGTGGCCAGTACGGCACCATGGATTCCAACTACGTCTCGCCGACCGTGGCGCTGTTTCTCGATGATGTCTGGCAGGTGAGCAACAAACTGACAATCCAGGCAGGCATACGATGGGATGTACCTCTCTCCATGGCGCGAGCTCGATGACCGCGCCGGCTCGGTCGAGCCGAATACCGGACGGATTGCGTATCACCGGGTACCGGCGGACATTCCACCGGCATTTGCGCCGCTCATCGTCGCCGAGGACGACTTCTTCCCGGCAGGCATCGTTCAGAAGGACGTGAACAACTGGGCACCGCGGCTGGGCGTCGTCTACAGCCTGTCCGACCGGACGGTCATCCGATCGGGATTCGGCGTCTACTACCACAACCTCGAGGCCAACGAGTTGCAGTTCTCGAGGATGGTGCTGCCGTATGCAGCCTGGTTCGACGCGTCGCCCCAGTCGGGCCAGCGGGTCAATGTCGATACCCTCTTTCCCGATCTGACGACGCTGCAACGCTTCCCCGCGCCGTTTTCCCTGAATCCCGACAACGTGACTCCCTACACCACGCAGTGGAACGTCAATGCGCAGCGGAACTTCCTGCGTGATTACCTGTTCGAGGTGGCGTACACCGGCAGCGCCGGCCGGAAGCTCTGGAAACGCTTCAACATGAATCAGCCGACGGAAGGCACGACGCCGTTGCAGGAGCGGTCGCCCTTTCCGCACTTCGACCCCGTGATCCTCACCTCTTCGAACGATGCGTATAGCGACTTCGACGGTCTGTCGGTACGTCTGGACAAGCGCTACTCGGCGGGGCTGTTCTTCGGGAGCAATTACCAGATCTCCAAGATGACCGACAACAACTCCGGGCAGGCGGAGTCCAACGACACGGCGTTCCGCTGGAACAAGGATGCGGATTTCAGCTACTCCCGTTATCACCGGCGGCATCGCACCAACGTGACGTTCGGCTACGAGCTGCCGTTCGGCCCGGGAAAACGCTGGCTCGGGGACGGCGGTGTCCTGGCAGCCGTGCTCGGCGGATGGCAGCTCGCCGGCGCGTTCAGGATGCAGAGCGGCGTGCCGTTCACGGTGTCCGGCAGCGCGCTCCAGAACCTGGGCGGCTTCGTGCCCAATCGCGTGAACTTCGCACCTGGCCGGGAGGATGACAAGGGGAAGCTGGACGACCCCACGGCGGAACGATGGTTCGACCCGACGGTGTACCAGCTGCCGCCGGCAGGTTTCCAGGGCACGGCCGGACGCAACACCCTGATCGGTCCGGCATTTCGCCGTGCCGATCTGGCGGTCTCGAGGCGCGTGCGGTTGGGCGCGGCCAACCTCGATTTCCGCGGTGAGCTGTTCAACCTGTTCAACACGACGAACCTTGGAAACCCTGCCGCGAACATCTCCAGCTCGAACGTCGGCGTCATCACCTCGGCCGATGATGCGCGCTACCTGCAGCTGGTGCTCCGGGTGCGCTGGTAGTCAGTGGCGGCGGCGAGGGGGATGACGGCGGGCGGAATTCATGGACATCGCCGGACGTGCAGCCGGCGCAGCAGGATCAGGACGGCAGGGCAGAGGGAGGCCGGCTCCCGACTGCGCGGGCGTCGAGGCGGAGACGCCGGAGGAGACCGGGAGTGGTGAAGGCCTCAGCGGGACGGGTCGCGATCCTGGCGCGCCTGCGCGAGAAACTCGCGGAAGGGCGCGTTCTCATCGGCGCCGGTGCGGGCACCGGTTTGTCGGCCAAGTGCGAGGAGGCGGGCGGAGTCGACCTCATCGTCATTTACAATTCCGGGCGGTACCGGATGGCGGGCCGCGGTTCGCTGAGCGGCCTGTTGGCTTATGGCAATGCCAATGAGATTGTCAAGGAAATGGCCCACGAGGTCCTCACAGCGGTGCGCCGTACACCCGTGCTGGCCGGCGTGAACGGCACGGATCCCTTCATGCTCAGGGATCACTTCCTGCGGGAGCTGAAGTCAATGGGGTTCGACGGCATCCAGAACTTCCCGACCGTCGGCCTGATCGATGGCACGTTTCGCGAGAACCTCGAGGAGACGGGGATGGGCTACGACCTCGAGGTGGAGTGTGTCGGCGCCGCACGGGAGATGGATCTATTGACCACCCCGTATGTGTTCAATCCAACCGAGGCCCGCCAGATGGCGGATGTGGGTGCCGACATCATCGTGGCGCACATGGGCCTGACGACGGGCGGGGCCATCGGGGCCCGAACCGCAAAGTCACTGGAGGGATCTGTCCGCGAGGTGCAGGCGATCATCGACGTCTGCAAGGCCATGCGTCCGGAGATACTCGTGCTCTGTCACGGGGGACCGATCTCGAGTCCCGAGGACGCCCAGTTCATGCTCGACCGGTGCCCGGGCCTGGACGGATTCTACGGAGCGAGCTCGCTCGAGCGGCTGCCGACCGAGAAGGCCCTGACGGCGGAGGTGATGGCATTCGCCAAGCTGACAGTCGGTCCACGAACGAACGTCGACCGGCCGGCGCTGGAACGCGCCGGCCGGGGCTGAGGCGGCAGGCGCCTGCGCATCGGCCCGGTTGGAGAACGATCCGAAAGCGTCTGGAGACGACATGACTCACAAGACCGTGCTGTGCCTGGGCGCGCTCCTGCTCGCCGGCGCGCTCGCGCTGCCGTTCGGTGTTGCCGGGCAGGCGGGCCCCACCTATCCCAGGCTCGCCGATCAGCGTCTTCAGATCACGCTCTATGCCGAGCATCCCGACATCGTGACGCCGATCGGGGCGGCGGTCGACTCCCGGGGCCGCCTCTTTGTCGTCGAGTCTCATACGCACACACCCCCGCCGGACTACGACGGCCCGAAGAGCGACCTGATCAAAGTCTTCGAGGGCGCCCGGCCGGATGGCCGCGCGGAACGGATCAGCGTGTTCGCCGATGGTCTCTTCCAGGCGCAGAGCATCGCGTTCGACCCGCAAGGAGCTCTCTACGTGGTCTCGACGCGTGCGCTGGACGTCCTGCACGATCGGGATGGCGACGGGCGGTCCGAGGCACGAACCAGGGTCCTCACGATTGAACCGTACGCGAAAAGGGCGAACCCGCACGGGCAGATGCAGGGCATCGCGTTCTCCACCGATGGATGGGTCTACGTGGGGCGCGGAGCGCACGTGGGCGGGGAGTATGCCTGGGTCGGAGCGGACGGCACCCGGCTTTCAGGTGGCTACGACGGCGGGGACATCGTTCGTATCCGTCCGGATGGAAGCCAACTGGAGCGGGTGGCCACGGGCTTCTGGAACCCCTTTGCCCTGACCACTGATCGCGAGGGCCGGCTGATCGCGATCGACAACGATCCGGACGCGCGCGGCCCCAATCGGCTGCTCCACATCATTCGGGGAGGCGACTACGGCTACAAGACCCTGTTCGGGCGGTTCGGGCTCCATCCGTATCTGGCCTGGGAAGGCGATCTGCCGGGTACCCTCCCGATGATTTACGGCGTCGGAGAGGCACCGACCGGCGTCATCGACGCTGCCATGGCCCGGCTGCCAGCGGACTACAAGGATTCCATCCTGGTGTCGGTCTGGGGTGAGCACAACCTCGCTCTCTACCGGACGACCCCCGCAGGCTCCTCCCTTCGAGGCAGGCGCGAAATCTTCCTTCAGGGTGTAGGGCACGACACGAAGGAGTCGCCGTTCCGGCCATCAGGCCTGGCGACGGCTCCGGACGGGTCGATCTACATCAGCGACTGGATGTTGATCGACTATACGACGCACAAGAAGGGGCGGATATGGAAGGTCGCGACCCGCGAAGCCGTCGCGTCGGTTGCCCCGCGTCCCGCCTTCGCGCCCGCCGAGCCGTCCGCGGCGGTGGCGCGTCTGGACCGGCTCTACACCCTGGCTGCTGCGAGCGACTACCCGGTCCTGAGGGACGCGCTGGCGGATGACGATCCGTTCATCCGCAGCGCCGCGGTCACGATGTTGAGCAAGCCGGTGTTTCGCAGCGCGGTCACGCAGGATCTCGAGCACCCTGCCGACCGCGTCCGCCTGGGAGCGCTGCTGGCGCTGCGGCGCGCAGACCTTCCGAATCCTGAAGGCGTCATCAAGGCACGTCTCCGCGACTCGAGCGTTGACGTGATTCAGGTGGCCATGATCTGGGCGGGAGAACAGGTGATCCCTGCGCTCCTGCCCGAGGTCGAGGCGGCGGCGTCGAATCCCACGCTGAACAAACGGCTGTTCGAGACATGGCTCGCCACCATGCAGATCCTGAAGCACGAGGGCCTCAAGGATCTGTATGCGAAGCGCGCATCGCCGAACTCCATCAGCCGCGATCTCAGCCCGGAGTTCATCGAGCGCCTGGTCATGGACGACGAGCGCCCCGCGATGCTGCGCGCCCTCGCGCTGCGGTGGCTGTCCGACATCGACACATCACCGAATTTCGGACAGCTGCTGCAGCTTGCGCGAAAGGGCGACTCGGCGCTCCAGCTCGAGGCGCTCCGCCGGCTCGCGGCGAGCACGCGGCCCGAGTCGACCGCCGCCCTGCGCGAAGTGGCCTTCGATGCCAGTCAAGGGGAGGCGTCGCGGGCCGAGGCGCTGCTGTCGCTCGCGCCCAAGGCCGACGCCTCGCTGCTGCCGCTGCTCGACGATCCGGTCCCTTCGGTGCGCCTGGAAGCCGTCCGGACGCTGCGCGTGGCGGCCAGGCAGCCCGAGGTGCGTGCGGCCCTGTCGAAGAAGCTCGCGACGGCCGGTCGCGGCGGGGCGGGCGACGCCAAGGTCGGCAGCCAGGTCGAATTCGTGCTTGGAAAGGAGTCGGCGAATCGGCCGGCGAGCGTCGAGGGCTGGCAACAGCTCCTCGCGACGGGCGGCGACATCGACGCCGGCCGGCGGGTGTTCTTCTCCACCAACTCGGCCTGCAATGCCTGCCATGTCGCCGAAGGCCGGGGAGGCGTGCTCGGAACGGGCTTCTCGACGATGCCGTTCGGGCCCGATTTGTCGGTGATCGGGCGGACGGCCGACCGCAAACAACTGATCGAGTCCATCGTAGCGCCCTCGAACAGCATCGCACCCGAGATGCAGGGATGGATGGTGAAGAAGAAGTCGGGCGAGGTTCTCACGGGACGCCAGCTGGATCAGGCAGTTCGTGACATCCAGTTGATCATGCTCGACGGGAAGGAGCACGACATTCCTCGTGACGAGATCGCATTGTGGGGTGCGATGGACACCTCGCTCATGCCCGTAGGCCTGCCTGCCGGCATGGCGATAGAAGAGTTCCGCGATCTGGTCGCCTATCTGGAATCGCTGAAGTGAGCGGCAGGACCATGAGCACCACGACGTGGATTCCGATCGTCTCGCTGGGTTGCGTCGTTCTCCTGGCCGGCGGGCCGGGCGCTGGGATGCTGAAGGCTGCCCGAGCCGCGCAGGCGGCTCCAGTGAGCGCGTTCGCGAAGAACAACCTGCACGCCTGGGCGTTCGAAGAGTACGATGCAATCCAGCGCACGCCTGCTGAGCGGGCCAGGCTGCTCACGAGCCTCGGTTTCACGCGTGCCGGATATGTGGGCCGGAACGTCGAACGGATGAAGGAGTTCGACGCATACGTCACAGCGTATCGGGAGCAGCAGATTCAACTGATTGCCGTCTGGACTCCAGTCAATACCGCGGCGCCGCTCGAGGAACCGCACATCCGCAGCTTCCTCGACGGGGTGGACAGGCACCGGATCAGGCCGCAGTGGTGGGTCACGCTCGAGCAGTGGGACCGCGTGCCGGAGGACCAGCGGCTGGCCGGCGCGGTGGCGACGCTTCGGCCGTTGCAGGCGGAAGCGTCCAGGCGCGGCCTGGAACTGGCAATCTACGGTCACGGACGGGACGCCTGGTTTACGCAGCCGGAACACCTGATTGCGATCGCCGAGCAGTTTCGATCGCCCGGGCAGGGCCAGCCGGTGGGCATTGTCTACAACTTCCACCATGCCCACTCCCACCTGGATCGTTTCGCGGAAGTCTTCCCGAAGCTGCTTCCGCACCTGGTTGCCGTGAATCTGAACGGCATGAAGGCCGACGGCCCCATGATTCTGCCGATCGGGGAAGGGGACCGCGAACAGGACATGATCGGCATCATTCATCGGGCCGGATATCGCGGGCCGGTCGGCCTGCTGCATCACCAGCGCACGCTGGACGCAGCAGTCGGATTTCGAAAGAACATGTCAGGTCTGCGCGGGATTCTGGCCGCTGTTGGCGACGCCGCGGGAGCTGCTACTTACTGACCGGAGCTGGATCAACCGATATGTCTCAATTCATTGCCTCGACAGACATCACGTCCGATCGCCTCGACTGGGGTGAGCTGGCCTGGATCAGCCGTCCCTCGAGCACGGGGTCACAGCAGATCACCGAGGCGCTCGTGACCCTGGCGCCGGGCCACGGCCACGACTTCCACAAGCATCCCCGCCAGGAGGAAGTCCTTTATGTGCTTTCAGGGACAATCGAGCAGTGGATTGAAGGCGAGAAGCGCACGTTGACCGCCGGGGACGCCATGTTCGTCGATCGCGGAACCGTGCATGCGTCGTTCAACACAGGGTCCGCGGATGCGAAGCTCCTGGTCGTGCTCTCCCCGTCCGCGGGCGACGGCGGCTACGAAACGGAGGAGGTCGCCCAGCAATCGCCATGGTGCGACATCAGAAAGCGTCTGTAGTTGCGGTGGTGCGCCCGGCAAGGTTCGAACTTGCGACCTTTGGCTTCGGAGGCCAACGCTCTATCCAGCTGAGCTACGGGCGCCGAGGAAGGGAACTGCCGCGAGCAAGTGGCGCGCCCGGAGGGATTTGAACCCCCGACCTACGGGTTCGAAGCCCGGCGCTCTATCCATCTGAGCTACGGGCGCGTCCTGTCGCATGCGCACCCGCGCAGTCCAGGTGACCATACGACTGCCCATGATACCGGCCAGCACGATCGGGTTGCAAGACGATCCTCAGCGGTTCGCTTCAGAAGCGGCCGGACGGCCGGGATGCGCCGCACGGCCGTCCCCGGAGCAGGATCCCTCAAAAAACCGCCGATGCCGCTGGCGCTCCGCTGTGCAGTTTTGTATAGTGGAGTCCTTCCCTTTACCACGCGACAAGGAGGACTGGATGTCGAGCCCCGCTCGTCCGC
Source organism: uncultured Acidobacteriota bacterium (assembly GCA_963787175.1). Taxonomy (GTDB): domain Bacteria; phylum Acidobacteriota; class Vicinamibacteria; order Vicinamibacterales; family 2-12-FULL-66-21; genus CAVSUB01. The sequence goes on along the minus strand of CAWBCA010000017.1, from coordinate 599,717 downwards.
TCGTGCTTGTCGTCGACGACGATCGAGACACCCGCGAGCTGTATCGACTGGTCCTGGAGATGGCCCAGTACCGCGTGCTGGACGCAGGTTCGATTGCCGACGCGGTTCGGCTCAGCCGCACCGAGCATCCGGCGATCGCGGTCTCGGACTGGCGCCTCCCGGACGGCAACGGGTTCGAGCTGGCTGACGCGGTCGCGGGTGTCTGCCGGCGGACGGGGTTGCTGGCGGTCACCGGCGTCACCCTGACCCCCTCGGAGATCGACACCGCCCGGGCCCGGGGCTTCCAGCGCGTCATGCAGAAACCGGTGCTTCCCGATGTGCTCGTGCAGGCCATAGGGGAGATGCTCGACGTCCCGCGCGCCCACCCGGCCGTCTTCAACTGAGCGCGTTCCTCGCAAAGCACAAGTCCGCGACGACCCGGCCGCCGATCAGGTGTTCCTGGATGATGCGTTCGGCGTTCTCAGGCGTGACACCCTGGTACCACGCGCCCTCCGGGTAGACCACCGCGATCGGGCCGCTCGAGCACATCCGCAGGCACGAGCACTTGGTGCGGTAGCATGGGCCGTCGGACCCGGCGATGTTCAACTCCTTCATCCGCTTCTTCACGTATTCCCAGGTGCGCTCGCCTTCCGCGGGATCGATGCAGTCCGGACCGATGCAGACGAAGAGGTGCCGCGTGAGCTTGCCGATGCCGAACACGAGGGCGGACTCGGCGGGTGGCTGGTTCCTCTTGCCCATCGCGCGATGATAACCCGGGCGGTCGTGGCACCTGGATTGCTGGCCAACCGGCAGGAGGCATCATGGCCAAGAAACCAGCCGATCTGAATCCGCAGCGGGACAGCGAGCGTACCAACCCTGCGCAGCGGGCGCCCGGCGCGGATGACGACGACATCCGCGGCATAGCGAGCGACGAAGACGACGACTTCGACGACGACGACGAGGAAATGGACGAGTCCGAAGAAGACGAGGAAGCGGGCCGCTAAGATGGCCGCGGCCGTGATTCTCGACGTGGACGGAACGCTCGTCGACTCCAACGACGCGCACGCGCGTGCGTGGGTCGGGGCGTTCGCCGCGGAGGGGATTACGGTCGCCTTCGACGCGGTCCGGCGCGCGATCGGCATGGGCGGCGACAAGCTGATGCCGGACCTGTCCGGCATCGCCAGCGACTCGGCGCGCGGACGCCGCATCGAAGAGCGGCGGGCGGAGATCCTCAGGCTCCGCGAAATGCTGGGAGACACACCGTGCGACATCGCTGCCGCGGCGCGTGCGGCCGTCCGCATGGTGGCGGTGGAGTCCGGTGGCTGGGCCCGCGCCGACCTTCGAGGGGCAGTGGCCGTGTACGCCGATGCGGCAGAGCTCCTCGCGCACTACGACGCTTCACCCTTCGCTGTCGCGCCTGCGAAGGCCGCGGCCCCTGGCAGGCTGATCAGCCCGCCGAGTACTCTTGAATACAGCTTCGAGATTGGCGGGTTTCGCCGTGCGCAGCCGCGCCCACAGATCGCCCGTCCTGGCGAAGCGCGCCGGGCGCCGACGTGATCGTGTAGTCGCGCGGGTCGATCCGCTCGTCGATTTCGCCCCAGTCCAGCGGAGTGGAAACGCCCGCGAACGTGCTGGCCCGGGCGCTGTAGGCCGTTGCGAGGGTCTTTCCCAGGATGTTCTGCAGGTAGTCCACATACACGGTCCCGCGCCTTCGAGCCTTGACCTTGCGCTCGATCGTGGCGACCTTCGGGTGCCGCGTGGCGACGACGGTGGCCACGATCTGACAGAAGAGCATGCCCGACTCGTAGGACGTGCCCGGGGGAAGCGGGATGTAGATGTGCAGGCCTGATGAACCGGAGGTCTTCGCGACCGCCGGCACTTTCAGCGAATGCAGCTCGTCGCGGATCCATCGCGCGACGTCCAGCACCCGCTCGAACGGCGCGTCGTCGTCCGGATCGAGGTCGAGGGCGACGTAGTCGGCGTCGAGCGGCGACTGTACGCGGGAGAACCACGGATCCTGGGAGATGGCGGCAATCTGCGTCATGTACAGCAGCGTGATTGCCGTTCCGCCGATCAGCCGCCGCGCATCGGGCTCGGAGATCGGCTCGTGCTCGGGTGCGAGCGTTTCGATGCGCACGCCGGCGGGCGGGCGTTCCAGCCGGGATCGCTGCTGGTAAAAGGCGGGTCCGTCGATCCCGTTGGGAAAGCGCTTCATCACCAGCGGGCGGTCGGCGACGGCCGGAAGGATCAACGGGGCAACGGTTGCGTAGTAACGCAGGAGATCGCCCTTGGTGAGCTTCAGCGCCGGCCAGAACGGCTTCGCCAGGTTCGTGACCGCGAGCCGCTCGCCGCCCGGCAGCTCGATCGAGCCGTCCTTCCGGGCATCCTCGAGGATCCGCAGCTGTTCCACGACCTGCGCCAGGTCCGGTTGCGGCGGCTTGACCGCGGGCGGGCGTGCAGCGGGACGAGGCTTCGGTTTCGCGTAGCGCGCGCCGGTTCGCTTTGGAGCGGCGCGCTCCTTCGGTCCGTCCGTCACGCCGCCGCGGTTCTCCGGCGCCGGTGCCGGGGACGGCTCCTCCATCACGACGGCCCTGGGGTTCTTGTCATCGCGCAGCCCGAGGTAGACCGGGTGTCGCAGCTTCCGGTCGTCGGTCCACTCGGTGAAGCGGACTTGCGCGACGAGCTCCGGGCGCACCCAGTGCGCGCGTTCGTTGGTGAGGATGCGGGCGGAGAAAGGGGAGGCGGCGGTCTCGCGCGCCTTCAGCAGCGGCCAGAGCCGCGTCAGCTCCGCTCCGTTGAAGCCGGTGCCGGTGTGGCCGACGTACGTCAGCCGGGGTTCGGCGGTCTCGAGCCGGGAGTCAGCGCCGGGAACCTTCGAGGCGCCTTTGTTGACGGGCCCGGTCGTCTCGTTCGCGGACGCGTAGACGCCCAGCAGCAGCGCTCCGAAGTACTGGCGCGTCTGCCGCGGCTCGGTCCAGCCGCCGACGACGAACTCCTGCTCGTGGTGAAGCTTGAGCTTTCTCCATGCCGGACTGCGCTTGCCGGAGTGATAGGGGGAGGACGCGTTCTTGACGATCAGGCCCTCCCAGCCCTCCCCCGTCGCCCGGCTGTGCATGGCACGGCCATCGGCGTGCGCCTGCTCGCTCAGGCGGATGGTGCTCGAGAGCCGTGGCCCGAAACGAGCCTCCAGGCGCGCTCGACGCTCGGTCAGCGGCAGGCCGCGCAGGTCGTCGTCGCCCTCGCGCAGCAGGTCGAAGAGGATCAACGCCACCGGCTGTGCGTCGTCGACCCGCTGCACGTCCGACTGGCCGGTGAGGTGGATCCTCCCTGCAGCCGCTGGAACCCGGCAGGGCGGCCGTCGGCGTGGAGCGCGACGATCTCCCCGTCCAGCATCAGCGGTGTGCGCAGCCCGGGCACGGTCTTCTGGAGCGCTCGGACCAGCGACGGGAACTGGGCGGTTTTCTCGTTGCCGAGGCGGGACCAGATGCGAACGGCGGCACCGCTGCGCGCCGGCAGCAACTCCACCAGGGCACGGATGCCGTCGTATTTCGGCTCGTAGACGAGACCCGGGCCGGTCAACGGCGGGTCTGCCAGGGTGGCCAGCATCGGGCGCACGGATTGGGGCGCATCGCGCCAGCGCGAAGGAATTGCTGCCACTCGGGATACTCTGCCACAAACGGCGCCGGTGATCCGCCGGGCCGGACCCGCCCGCCGCAGGCCATTCACGCCTGGCGCCGGAACCGTCGATAATGGAGGCAGCAAGGAGACACGAATGGCCGCGAGACCGACCTGGAAAGGCTTTCTGAAGATCAGCCTGGTGAACATCCCGGTCCGGGTGTTTCCGGCGACCGATTCGGCTGCCACCATCAGCTTCAACCAGCTGCACGCGGAATGTCAGACCCGCATCCAGCAGAAGCGCTGGTGCCCGACTTGCGACCGGGAGGTGCCGATGTCGGAGGTGGCCAAGGGTTACGAGTTCGAGAAGGGGCGCTACGTCGTCATGGAGGAGGACGACATGGCCAAGGTGCGCCCCGAGTCCACCCGGGTCATCGATCTGGTGCAGTTCGCCGATGCGACGGCGATCGACCCGATCTACATCGAGCGGCCGTATTACCTGGCGCCGGACGGCGCAATGGCCCGGGAAGCGTTCGCGGTGATGCGCGAAGGGATGGTGGGGAAGGCGGGGATCGGGAAGCTGGCGCTGTACGGGCGCGAGTACCTCGTCGCGGTGCAGGCGCGTGAGAAGGGGCTGGTGATGTACACGATGCGCCACGCGAAGGAAGTGCGCAGCATGGACCAGATCGAGGAGCTCGAAGGCGTCCCGTCGAAGATCAAGCCGGACGAGATCAAGCTGGCCAAGCAGGTGATCGGGAACTTCGAAGGCGAGCTGGACCTGGCCGAGTACCGCGACGAGTACCAGGAAGAGCTGCAGCGCATCATCGACGCGAAGGTTGCCGGGCAGGAGGTCATCGCGACAACGGAGGAAGCGCCGCCGAAGGTGGTGAACCTGATGGATGCCCTGCGTCAGAGCCTGGATCGGGTCAGCACAGGAAAGAAGAAAGCGGCGAAGGCGGAGTTCGAGAAGCCGGAGAAGGCAGCCGCGCCGAGGAAACGCGCAGCCGCACGGTGAAGTTTGGGGTGGATGACGGGGTTCGAACCCGCGACTTCCGGAGCCACAGTCCGGCGCTCTACCACTGAGCTACACCCACCACGGCCGGCGGCCGGACGTCGGCAGCCTCTGAGCGTGCGGAACGCCCAGTGTAGCATCCCAAAAAGGGGGCCGGCAAACCTCACATGGTGTCGCCGTCCGGATGCGCTATGGGCCCGGCGTCGACCAGGCTCCCGTTTTCGACCCGGACCGTCGTCGAGTGCACGTGTGGCGAGCGTCGACTCTTGGCTTTGTACATCAGCGTGTCTGCGCGGTGGATCAACTGCGTCGCAACCTGGCGCGCGACGGCGCGATGCTCCGACACCGGCCCGAGCCGCAGGCAGACCATTCCGACATCAACCCCGACCGGCTGGTCGCGGAGCCGCTCGTCGTCGCCGGCCCAGTCGTGGCGCGCAACCGCCTGCTTGAACCGGTCAGCGATGATCGCCGCCTCCGGGCACCCTGGCAGGTCGGGAATCAGAAAACAGAACTCGTCTCCGCCGAAACGCGCGTGAAGGTCGGCCGGCCCGCTCGACCGCTCGACCGCGAGCAGGTCCTTCGATCGGATCTGGTCCGCGAGGATCTGCGCCACGCGGTTGATGATGCGGTCCCCCAGTGCGTGTCCCAGCGTGTCGTTGTACCACTTGAAACTGGTGATGTCGACGACCCCGACGGAGCACCACCGGCCGCGCTGTTCGACGGAGAGAAACGACTCCAGCCGGTCCATGAACCAGTCGAAGTTCAGGAGCTTCGTCTTGGGGTCGCGGTGGGCCTTCTCGGTCAGCTCCGCCACGACGTCCTCGAAATACCGTGCGATGTTGCTGACCGTGACATCCTTCTCGGAGAGCTGTTGCTTGAGCTTCTCCAGCTTGCCGGCAAACCCCTGGGAGAGCGCGCGGATAGCCTCGTGCTTTGATTCCTCGATGAGCTGGCGCTGGTTGGCCAGGACCAGCTCGACCGCCTTCATCAGCTCGATCTGCCGCTGAGCACTCAGTGAGAACCGCCCGCGCAGCCACAGCCGCAGCTCCACCGTCGTCCGAGGGAGGCCCGTGCCGGCATTCCCCTGCCGAACGTCGGACTCAAGGTGGGGAGGGTGGGTCATCGGCGCAACATCGAGGGAATCCTGGGGCTTAAAGCTAGTAACCGCGGCCCGGCCGGGCCGTACTGGTCTGCCGTCCGCTTTCCTGAACCACGAGTTCGGGACCAGACCGAATCCAGCGAAGCAATCTTGGTGCCCTGTATGGCGCCCTGAAGCGCCGTGGCCGGTTCGCCCGCTCATCTGCACTCTTGCCAGAGTGTCCGGCGGTCCTCATCTTGCAGCGGGTGACGCTACGGCCGGCCCCGGCTGCGGTTCGATGTCGCGAACGCTGAGCGGCGCGGGGGCGCTGAACGCACTCGCTGCTCCACTGCGGAGCTTCGTATCGCAGCTCGAGGTCACGGCGTCAAATCAGGGCGCTGTGGTGGCGCTCGGCATGGTGGCGCCGGATGGTGCGGGAGTCGGACCAGGACGAAATATCTGCCCCTCCGAGGACTCGCCGCCCGAGGACTCTGCCTCCACAGGGTCCCCGAGCCCGACGCAGCGAATCGTGACGCCCTCGAGCGGAGTTACATCGAGTTGCACGCCTCAACCGCAGTTGTCGTCGCCCTCTACGCGGGCCTTGACGATCAAGCGGAGCGGCTCCGGCAGGCCACCACGGAACGCAAGCGCCTCGAACACGATCTCCAGCGCAGCACGGACGACCTGGCGTTACCATCAGAGCGAGGGAGGATTTCCTGGAGGCGCAGCTGATATCGGACATCCTTGAGGTGTCCCGCATCGTTGCCGGCAGCCTCCCACTGGATCTGCGGCCGCTGGAGTCCCGCCGCGGTCGAGGTGAAGCGCCCGCGGCGTCAGCGATCCGCCCGGAGTGCCTTCGCGCGCTCGCGCGCCGCTTCGAGCGCGTCGGTCGCCGCGCTGGCGCGTTCCTCGGCCGCCTCCTTGGCCTCGGCGGCGCGTCCGGCCGCGCGCTCGGCTTCGGCGAGCGCCTCTTCCGCTTCCTTGACCGCTGCTCGGGCGCTCACGACAGCCTTCTGCGCTTTTTCTGCCTCGCGCCCCGCGCGCGCAGCCTCGAACCCCTCGCGCTGCGCCGCATGCTCAGCCAGGCGAGCTTCCCGCTCCGCATCGGCGGCAGCTTCCTTCGCGCGGCGCAGGGCGGCAGCGTCAGGTTTGTGCCGCGATCGATCCGTCTCGGGCGTCGGCAGTACGGCACGCGCGGCCGGAACGGGCCTCGCAGCCTTGCCGGAAACGGGGAGGCCGGCGAGCATCTCGAAGCCTCCCGGCTGCAATGTCGTCGTCAGCTGTCCCGGCGCTTCGGCGCCCGGCAGTGCGCGGAGCGTGGTGGCCACGGCCTGGCGCGTCGCATCCGTCGCCGGCTGCCCCGCATCGCGGAGAAGCGCCAGCGTCGCCTTGAGCGCAACCTCGATGGACTCTTCGTGGGACTTGCCGGCCGACCGCACGTCGCCCGGCTTGCCGGCAAGGACCGCGGCGTGCGCCGCGCGCAGGTCGCCGGCCGATCCGGTGAGCCGATCGTAGACCTCGCGCTGCTGCCAGAACAACTGATTGATGGCCCAGGCGGCGACCGGCGGCTTCTGGAGGCGCGCGCACCTCCGCCGCGCGCGCACCCGCCTGCTTGACCAGCGCATTCCGTGCCGCCGTGAAGTCCGCCAACGGCAGCGTGTACAGGGCGGCGATCTCCGTGTCGAGGCGCGAAGCCGTCATGACCGAGGAGTATACGTTCGGCGCTCGGCGCTCGGGGAGCTGTGGGGCGCGGCCTTCAGGCCGCGCCTACGTTCACCTCTTCCAATTGCCGGCGCCAAAGCCCCCCAAAGCCCAAAGCCCAAAGCCTGGAGACCCCCCTACCGCCCCAGCGCCCCCGCTTCCGCCTGCGCCTGCATGAGCGCCGGCAGTTCGGGATCGGCGTCCTTCCAGATCGTGAAGAGATCGCCATACGCGCGCCGGCTCCCCTCCGGGTCGCCTGACGGCGGCCAGCGAGCGGGCCAGGCCCCAGTACGCGAGAGGAATGCTCGGGGAGAATGGATCCGCGCCACGGTTCGCGATGACGGCGCGAAACTCCCGCGCGGCCTCGCCGAACGCGCGAGTGCGGCGGCGGGCTTCGGCGCGAAGGTAGATGGGCAGCAGGGCAGCCACGGTGCCGCGCTCATATGGCGCGGCTGGACGAAGTGCTTCGAGCGCGGCGTCCGGGCGGTCCCGGGCAAGCTGAGTGGCGGCGTCCGCGACCGGCAGATACGCGGCGTGCAGCAGGGTGTCCGGACCGCCGCAGCTCGCGCATGCGCGCAACCCACTTTCGGCATCTGCCGGGAAACCGGCGAGGGCGAGCGCAGCCGCGCCCCGCAGCTGCGGCTCGAAGCTGGCGTCGGCCGGGATTCGGCGTGCGCGCCCCGCGGCCACGTCGGGATAGCCGTACAGCGCATCCGTGAGCGCGAGCTGCGAGGAGTAGCCGGCCGCCGATCTGGACCAGCTGGTTGCGATCCGCTTCCTCGATGGTCTGCTCGAAGAGCCGGCGGGCGTCGCCCATCCGGCCGCGGAATGCGGCCACCTGTGCCTGGGCGCCGACCAGGTCGAACCCGCGCGGCCGGCCTCGCGCCCAGTCGAGATGCCGCTGCGCGGCCTCCTGATCGCCCTCCAGCTCGGCGAGCTGATAGAGGAGCCGGCGTGTAGGCAGCGTCTCGATTCCGAGCTCCACCGCTCGCTCCGCCGTTTTTTTCGCCTCGTCGAACCGGCCGGCGCCCCGGAAGGCGTGCGACAGGTTCGAGTACGGGAAGGCATGCGAGGGGTTCAATCGCAGGGCATCCTGCGCCTCCGCTATCGCCCGGTCGTAGTCGCCGAGCCGGTTCAACAGCACAGCCAGCGCGTTAGGGGGACGGTAATCGAGCGGGTACGCCTGCTTCCAGAGCGCCAGCGCGGCGCGGGCCTCGAGCTGGTCGCCGGTGAAGCGGTCGTGGTACTGGTAAACGATGTAGAGGCGTTCGCGCTCGCTCACGGTGGTGCTGTGCTCGTACGCAAGGCGTGCGTATTCCTCGCTTCGCCGCGTTTCACCCAGGCCCCCATAGATGCGGAGAGCGTGGTGTACGCCAGCGCGAACTTGGGGTCGAGCTCCATGGCGCGTTCGAAGAACGGAATCGACTGGAGCTCGGATCCGGCGGCACGCTTCTCGATGCCTGCGGTGAACGCTTTCAAGGCCTCGAGCGACGGCGTCGTCGCCTCCTGGATCGGCACGTTGTAGCCGCTCGAGCGATCGCCCGGACTCGCCGAGCGAGCGGCGCATGGAGGAGGCGATGCGTCCGACCGCCTTCAGCACGTCCTCCTTGCGTTCCACCTCCACCTGATCGCGGGCGATCGTGTCGCCGGTGTGGCAGTCGGATGCGACGAGCGCCACGACCGTCGCCCGCCCTACCGCCGACACGCTCCCCTCGATCAGCGCGCCCGCCTGCAGCCGCTCGCACGCTTCGCGCGCGACTGGTGCGACAATGCCGTGCCCGCCGGCCTGCCCATCATCTGGAGCATCTGCCGCACACGCTCCTCCGACACGATGTCGAGGAACGGCGACTGCCCGAGATGAACCGTCAGGGCCTGGCGGAGCGTGCCATCGAAGTCGGGATCGTTGGTTCCGTTCGCCACGCTGCCGATGAGCACCGCATGACGCGCGACCGGCGGCAGCGGGCGGGACTGCCACCACCACCACCACTGCCGCCACGGCCGCTGCCGCGAGCGAGCGCTGCGCCCGATCCGATCAGCCCACGCCGGCGGCCGCAGGGAGTGTGACCCCGCTGCTCGCAGACGACTCGACGCGGCGGCGCGCGCGACGCAGGTCGGCCATCATGATCGGCGGCGCTCTGATAGCGATGTTCCGGCGCCTTTTCGAGCGCCTTGTGAAGGATCGGCTCGATTGCCGCGATCGCCGGGGTGCGCGGTCCGACGCGGCAACGGGGGTGCCCGACACGATCGCCGCCGCAATCCGCGACGGGCTGTCGCCCGGAAAGGCCTGCTCGCCGGCCGCCATCTCGAAGAGCACCGCACCGACCGAGAAGATGTCGCTGCGGTGGTCCAGCTGCTCACCGGCGAGGTGCTCCGGCGAACGATACGAGTGGAAACCCTCCACGTCGGCGTCCGCCGGAGCGAGACGCGGTTGCCGAGGCGGTCGGCGACGAGCTGTCGACTCTGTCCGGCCGTCCGTAGGTTTCCCACCAGGCGCTCATCAGCCCGAGCTCCAGCAGCTTCACGTGTCCATCGTCGGTGACGAAGACGTTCGAGGGCTTGATGTTGCCGTGCACCAGGCCGCGGCGGTGCACCGCCGCGACGCCGTCGACGAGTTGAAGGGCGAGATCCAGGAGGCGGTCCGGCGTGCAAGCGGGCCTGCCTGGAGCAGCTCGTCCAGCGCACGGCCCTTCGAGCAGCTCGCACACGATGAACGCCTGGCCGTTCTCCTCGCCGGAGTCGTGGACGGCGCAGATGTGCGGGTGGCTGACGAGCGAGGCGATGTGCGCCTCGCGCCTGAAGCGCTCTCGCGCCGTGGCGCTGGCGGCGTGCTCCGGGGCCAGCAGCTTGACCGCGACGTCGCGCTCGAGCGTCAGGTCCCGTGGCGCGGTAGATGGTCGTGTCGTTGTCGCGGCCGAGCCGCTCGAGCAGTCGATAGTGCGCGATCGTGTCGCCGGGCTGCGGCGCGGCGTGGTCCGGGCCCGTCTCGTGGTCACCGGCGCCGCGGATCCTGACGACGTTGCGGTCCCGAGCGCCGTCGCGCTCCGCGCGCGCGCGCTGCAGCGGGAGCAGATCGGGATCGGCCTCCTTCCAGATTCGCAGCAGCTCGTCGTACTCCGGGCGGCTCTTCGCGGCGTCGCCGCACCAGGCTGCCACGCCCGCGCCAGTCCCAGCCGCGCCAGCGGGATCGACCGGCGCGAACGGGTCGCGTGCCGCGATGGTCGAGCACTTTCTGATACTCGGCGCGCGCCGCCGTCGCGTCGCCGCGCGCGAGATACGCCTCGCCGCGCAGGAAGGTGGGCACCAGCCCCGCCACCGTTCCGAACTCGGTCGGGACGCCGCTTCGAGGCGCGCTGATGGCCATCGCCCGGGCGCGCCGCGCCGAGGGCGATGGCCGCCTCGACGCTCGGCACGAGCACGGTGCGCGTCAAGGTCGACTCGGGATACCGCTGCTGGGCGGGCGTCACCAGCTCGCGGGCATCCGACGCCGAGGCCCGACCATGCCGAGCGCGACCGCTGCGCGGAAGCGCGGGATCGTGCCCGGGCTCTCCGCCGCGCTCGCGGTGCGCGCGACGATCTCGCGCACTTGCGACAGCGGCCCGCCGCGGCTCGCCGATAGAGCGCTTCGGTGAGCGCCAGATGCGCCCAGTAGCCCGACGCCGTCCCGGTCAGGCTGCGCGCCGTGGCCATGTCGGCCGCCCGACCGTAGAGCGCGCCCGCCTCACGCAGCCGGCCGCCGAATGCGGCGACCTGCGCCTGCGCGGAGATCAGGTCGAACTCCCGCGGCTGCGACCTCGCCCACTCCAGGTGGGCCGCAGCCGAGCCGTCGTTCATCAGGATTCCCGAGCTGGTACAGCAGCCGCCGGGTCGGTGTCGTCGCCACCCCGAGCCTGACCGCTTCTTCGCCGATCCTGGCGCGCCTCCGCGTAGCGCCCCAGACCGCGATAGGCGAACGCCATGTTCGACATCGGGAACGGATTGCCGGGGCTGCGCCGCAGCGCTTCGTTCGCCTCGACGATCGCGTTCTCGTAGCGGCCGAAGCGGTTGTAGATCAGCGCCAGCGCGTTGGCCGGCCGGTGATCGCGGGGATACGCCGTCTTCCACAGCTCCAGCGTGCGCGCGGCCTCGTCCTGGTTGCCGGTGACGCGGTCGTGGTACTGGTGAGTGATGAACAGGCGCTCGCGCTCGCTGACCCGCTTCTGCCGCGCGTAGGCCAGTTGCGCGTATTCCTCGCTGCGCCGCCACTCGCCGAGGCCGCCGTAGACGGTCGAGAGCGTGGTGTAGGCGGCGGCGAACTCCGGATCGAGCTCGATGGCGCGGTTGAAGAACGCCACCGATTCCAGCTCGCGCCCGCGCCGCCGCTCGGCGACGCCGAGGGCGTACGCCTTGAGCGCCGGCAGCGACGGCGTGGTCGCCTGCTCGATCGGCACGTCGAACTGCTTGATTGAGGGCAGCGATTCGCCGAGCCTCGTCCGCATCGCCGGAGGCCATGCGGCCCGAGCACCTTGAGGACGTCTTCCTTGCGGGTCGCCTCCGCTCTGCTCGCTGCCGACGATCTCGCCGCTGACTGGCAGTTGGTCGCGTTGAGGGTCAGCACGTAGTTCGTGCCCGAGCGCGGCGATCGTGCCGTCGAGCATCGCCTTCAGGCCGAGCCGCTCGCACACCTCGCGCGCGGTGTCGTGCGTGAGCCGCTCCTCCTCGGGCCGCTGCATCAGCCGCAGCTCCTCGGCGATCCGGTCGTCCGGCATGATGTCAGGAACGGCGACTGACCGAGCTGGACCTTGAGCGCCATCGACAGGGTCTCGTCGAAGACCGCGTCGCCCGTGGCGTTCGCGAAGCCGCCGACCAGGATGCTGTCGCGATTGGTGAGCGCGATCGCCGGTTCCGCCATCCATCGCCAGGCGCCGACGGCCGCCACGAGCGCGATTGCCAGCGCCCCGGCCAGCAATCGTCCGGACGCGAATCGGCTGCGCGCGGCTGGCGGCGCCTGTGCGGCCGGCATCGCCGCGTGCGTCGCCGAGCCGTCCGGGGCCATGCAGCTTCGACAGCGACCGGAGGTCCTCCAGCATCCCGGCTGAGGTCTGATACCTCCGGTTGGGGTCCACCTCCATGGCGCGGAGGATGATCGTGTCGAGCCGCTCGGGGAGCGCGGGATTCAGCGCCCGGGGCGGGATGAACTCGCCTTTCAGCAGCCGCATGATCACGGTGCCCGCTGTTGTCTCCCGGGAATGCGCGCCGGCCCGTGGCCATCTCGTACAGCACGCTGCCGAAGGAGAAGAGGTCGGTGCGCGCGTCCAGCCTGCCGCCCGTGGCCTGCTCGGGCGACATGTAGGCGGCGGTGCCGACCGCCGCCCCGGTGACCGTCACGTCCACCTGCGTTCTCGTGAGAACGGCCGACTGGCTCCGGACGGCGCTGGCGGGCGACTGGTGGCTGGTCAGCTTCGCCAGCCCGAAGTCGAGCACCTTCAGGTGGTCGTCGTAGCGTGACGAACAGGTTCGCCGGCTTGATGTCGCGGTGGATGATGCCGCGCGCGTGGGCGGCCTCCAGCGCCATCGCTATCTGTACGCCGAAGTGCACGACCTTCTCGACCGGCAGCGCGCCCGCCTCGATCACGCTGCTTCATGGTCCGCCCCTCGAGCAGTTCCATGACGATGAACGGGCGGCCGTCTTCCTGACCGAGCTCGTGGATGGTGCAGATGTGCGGGTGCGTCAGAGCAGAGGCGAGGCGCGCTTCGCGCTCGAAGCGGCTCAGCCAGGGGGCATTCGCGTCATCCTCCGTGCGCAGGAACTTGATCGCGACCTCGCGGGACAGACGGAGGTCTTCTCCGCGATAGACGACGCCCATGCCGCCCTCGCCGAGCTTGTGGAGCACGCGGTAGTGGGAAATGACCGTCTGAACCACAGGACGTAATGGAGATCCGGAGCTGCGGGCGTTCAGAATCAGCATTTTACCAGCATTGCGGACGTCCTGCGGATGGGTGGAGGCCGGGGGGCCGGGAACCGGGATCGGCGATCCGGGAACCGGGATCCGATCTGGGATCCGGGATCCGTCGCGCGGGGCTCGAGCCCGGCCACAGTGAGACGGTTGCGTTCAAGCATCACAGGCTCGAGCGTCTCGGATCCCGGATCCCCGATCCCAAACTCTAAATCCCAGTCACGGCCTATCCGAAGAAGACGTACAGCGTGGCGAGGAGCCGCTCCTGGTTCAGCGCGGCATCGAGCTGGACGCTCGGCGAGTGCGACGAGACCAACCCGGCCGGCCGGGGACCCGCGAAGATCGGCCGCGGACGCGCTCGACGATGCCGCGGCCGATGCCGGCCCGCACCTTGAGTATCATGTGGGCATGGGAATCACGATCGACCCGACACCGCGGAGGGCGCAGGGACTGCTTCGGCTCGCGGCGCTGGTAACGGCGCTCCTGGCCGCGCCGCCCGCACACGCGCAGGTCTCGCTCCCGGACGGCGCCGGCAAGGAGCAGATGATCAAGGTCTGCGGCCTGTGCCACGAGCCGCAGCGGGCGGCGTCGATCCGGCTGACGCGCGAGGGGTGGGAGGCGACGATCGGCGACATGATTGCCCGTGGCGCCAGGGGCACGGACGAGGACTTCGCGGCGATACTCGATTACCTGTCCACCCATTTCCTGGGCGAAGCCGCGCGTCCGCTCAACGTCAACACTGCCGCCGCGATCGATCTCGAGAGCGTGCTGCTGCTGCTCCGCAAGGAGGCAGCCGCCCTGATTGCCTACCGCGAGAAGAACGGGCTGTTCAAGTCGGTGGAGGACCTGAAGAAGGTGCCGGGCATCGACGTCAAGAAAATCGAGGCACAGAAGGATCGGTTGTACTTCGGGGGCGTGCTGCCGAGCGCGCCGAAACAGCAGGACTGAGCCTGCCGGTTCACGCGTCCGGCGCAGCGGCCGCCTTGATCAGCACTGCGCGCGAGTAGAGCAGGGCGAACCCCGCACCCTGCACGTTCTGCTGCGACCTGGAACCCGGCTCGGTCGTGACCACCGCCACGTCGCAGTCCGCCGCCGCGGCATCCGCCAGCCGCGCATGCAGCAACGCCGTCTGCAGGCCGCGTCGCCTGAATGGCGGCAGGGTCGCTGCGCCGCACAGTTGCGCGACCCCCTCGAACAGCCGCATGCTGCCGGCGCCGGCGACCTCCCCGTCGATGCGCGCCACGTAGCGGGTGAACCCGCGCGCACCGGCCATGTCCTCGAACAGGCGCTCGACAGCGGTCCGATCGAACGGCTCGCCAGGCGCCGACACGACACCGGTGTCAGGCGACGCGAAGCCGTCCAGCAGGATGCGCATCCAGACCTGCGGGTCCATGGCTTCTTCGACCGTCACGCCGTCAGGCACGCGTGCGGGAGCGTCCCGCAGATCGCGCGGGGCGCGCGCGAACACGTTCTCGAATCCGTGCAGCACGTAGCCGTGGGCCGTCAGATCCCGGGCGAACGCCGGATCGGCGAGTGTCGACACCTCCGCGCGAATGCTGCTGTTCAGGGAGAAGTAGTCGGTTTCCAGCGCCGCGAGGTCCCGGGGCTCCGGAGCACCGTCGAAGCCGGCGCCGATGACCTTGTTGATGGGGGAATCCGCCCCCGTGAATACGGCCACACCGCCCGCGAACGCGCGACTGAACGCGCCAGCCACGGCGCCGCGCCGGATCACGGCATCCGCGATGTCGGCAGACAGCGATCCTTCCGCATTGTCGATGCGCCGCGCGAGCCCCAAGTCAGCGAACATCGTCCGGCCGCTGCTGTGGGTTTGTCGAACGTGATCTCATGAGCGCAGATCCACGGCGGCGGGCGATGGGTGCAGAGCGGCTGTCGGAGGTAGCGGAACCTTGCGATCAAGGGGCTGCCGCAGCCTCCAGCGCGGGATCAGCCGCAAGTGTAGTCCGGGGGACCGGATCCGGCATCGCTGCCGGTTGTCCGATCCCCCGTGTGCTCCACTTACGAGACGTGATGGATGTTCCGCGCGAGGAGCGCGTCGCGTGTGGCGCCCGCGCGGGCCTTCTCCGCGTGCTCGCGGTACGCCTGTTTGTCGGTGTCCACCAGGATCAGCGCCGCGGCGAACCTGATTCCCGGGTCATCCGGCATGAGCGCAAGGCTGCGGCCGATGAGCGCCGCATCCTTGGTGCTCCCGAGAGCGGTGCGCAGCCCGGCGACTCTAGGTGCGAATTCGGACTCGCGAGAGGTGGAGGCCAGCTCGCGGAAGGCCCCGGCGACGTAGGCCGCATCCAGCCAGTGGAGGGCGTCGGGCTGTCCGCTCGCCGCCGACGCCTCGGCTCGCTTCACCAGGCGGTCGAGGAGACGCGCCGCGATGGCGGCGTCAGCGCTCGCGTAGATGGACGCGCGGCGGAGCGTTTCCATCCGGACGACAATCGGGGTTGCGGGCGTGAGCAGCGCTTCCGTGTCGCGGACGACGTTTTCGATCTGGTACTTGGCATCCATGTCGGACCAGCCGCGCGCACCCGACCATGGGAGCGATTGCGCGGCGCCGATATCGTACGGGTGGCAGAGCAGGGGCGGGCCGGCGAATGCAGGGGTGCTGGCGAGGACCAAGGCCGAGGTGGCAAGGGCCGTGAGAGCCGGGCGAAACCATCGTGTCATGTGAGCCTCCTGTGCTGAAGGACGCAGGCGACCCGGCGATGTTAACAGGCATTGCGGTCGGCACGGGGTCATGCTCGTCCGCTCTGGACAGTCACGGCTGTCGGGCTTCGGGCGTTGGCTGTCCCAGGATCGCGCGCCGAGCCCGGCCCATGTAGGGCTGGGTCTTTCAGACCCATCCCGGATCACGTGAGCGCCGAGCGCCGAGCGCCCCACAGCGTTTCGTCCGACCTCCATCCCGGATCCCGGATCAGGCGAGCGCCGAGCCTCGCCCCGAGCCCCGCCGGCCGTTTCTTGCGCGGGTATGTCTTGAGGTGTAGGCTACCGGCCGCTGCGTCTGCCGTATACGCGGTCGGCGCGCGATTTGTACCCGGCCGGCTCGCAGGGTCGTCCGGCGCCGGTCCGCGTCCGGACGGCCGGCGCCGCACATGAGGGAGAGCTCGATGGACAGCAGAAGGAACTTCCTGAAGGCATCGGCGGCGGCACTGACCGTCGCCGCGGCGCGCCCGCTGTTCGGTGCGGGGGCGCAGGGCGCCAACGACCGGGTCCGCATGGCCATCATCGGCGCCGGCAACCGCGGCGGCCGCGTGTTCGACTCCTTCATGCGGCAGAAGGACTGCCAGTTCCTGGCGGCAGCAGAAGTCAACAAGGCGCGGCTCGACCAATGGATGACCCCTGCCCGCCAGACCTTCAAGCTCGAGGTCGTCGGCGACTACCGCCGGATCCTCGAGCGCAAGGACATCGATGCCGTCCTCATCGCCACGCCCGATCACTGGCACGCCCAGCAGATGATCGACGCCATCTCGGCGGGGAAGGACGTGCTACGTCGAGAAGCCCGCGTCGAACACCGTCGCGCGCGTAAACGCGATGCTCGACATCTACCAGAAGGGCAAGCAGGTGGTCCAGGTGGGCACTCAGCAGCGCAGCTGGGACCACTTCATCGAGGCCAAGAACTGCTCGACACCGGCGTGCTCGGCAACATCACGCAGGTCGTGATCGTGCAGCCCGGCTCGTATGCGCGGCCGAAGGAAGCGGAAGCGCCTGTGCCGCCCGGTCTCGACTGGGACATGTGGCAGGGGCCCGCGCCGAAGAAGCCGTTCAAGCCGACCCGCCTGGGGTTTCGCGCCGTGGTACCAGTACGGCGGCAGGCCTGGTCGCCGACTGGGGGGCACACCACGTCGACGTCGCGCACTGGTTCATGAACGCCGACCGCAAGGTGCCGATCAGGACGATGGCCAACGGCGCGTTCCTGGCGGTGCCGGACGCCGATCCGGAGCATGGTGCCCGACACGTTCTCGATTTCGTGGCAGTACGACAACTTCCTGATGACGTTCGCCAACGGCCAGTCCTACACCGACAATCCTATCGAGAACTGGGGCGTCTTCTTCGTCGGCAACCGCGCCTCGCTGCAGATCAACCGGCAGGGCTACGCGCTGCGTCCGGTGGTGGCCGCCGGTGCGCAACAAGGTCGGGCCACCGCCGCCGCCGACCGCCGGCGGCGTGACGCTCGGGGCGCGGGCGGTGCCGGCGATCGCGCCCGGCGGCCGGGCGCGGCGGCCCGGGCGGGCGCGACGCCAACCTTCCTCCGGTCGAGGCCAGGTCTACGTCAATCCCGAGGGGGGCGTCGAGGAGGACTATCCGCTCGACGCCCACACGCGCAATTTCCTCGACTGCATCAAGTCGCGCCAGAAGCCGAACGCCGAGTTCGAGATCGGCTACTACGCGGCGCTGCCCTGCCTGCTCGCGCTCGAGTCGCTGCAAAAGGGAAGCCGCTCGGCTGGGATCGCGCAGGCGCGCGCGCCAGCAAGGTGCTCTGATCGCGCGCCTGATACACCATCGATGAAACCCGAACTGCGCGTCGCTCTCCTCGGGCAGGGCTTCATGGGCAAGGCCCACTCGAACGCCTACTGCCAGGCGGGCCATTTCTACGACCTGCCGTATCGCCTGCGGCGCACGCTGCTGTGCGGCCGCGACGCCGCCTCGCTGCGACAGATGGCCGATCGCTGGGGCTGGGAGGAGACGGCCACCGACTGGCGCGCCGCGATCGACCGCCCTGACATCGACGTCGTCGACATCGCGCTGCCGAATCACCTGCACGCGCCCGGCGGCGATCGCCGCAGCGGAGGCGGGCAAGATCGTGCTTCTGCGAGAAGCCGCTCGCGCTGTCGCGTCGAGGAAGGCCGCGCCATGGTCGCTGCGGCGCGGCGCAGCCGACCCTCGGTCTGGTTCAACTACCGCCGCGTCCCGGCGATCGCCTACGCGCGCCAGCTGATCGCCGACGGTCGGCTCGGGCAGGTTTTCCACTACAACGCCGCATACCGGCAGCAGTGGGGGGCCGACACGTCGCGCGCCGCGACCTGGCGCATGGATCCGGCCCAGGCGGGATCCGGGCGTCGCCGACGACCTGCATGACCCACCTGCTCGACACCGCGCTCTATCTGAACGGACAGATCACGCAGTCATGGCCGACGCCCGGACCATCGCGCCGCGATCGTCAGATGGACGATGCGGTGATGGCGCTGGTGAAGTTCGAGAACGGCAGCGCCGGCACGTTCGAGGCGACCCGCTTCGCGATCGGCTGCAAGAACCAGAATTCAGCTTCGACGATCCACGGCGCCGGCGGGCTGCTGCGCTTCGACCTCGAGCGGCTGAATCACCTCGAGTTCGTGGACGCGACCGGCCCGTCCACGGAGCAGGGGCCGCGCGACCTGCTGGTGACCGACCTCAAGCACCCGATCTTCGGCAATTTCTGGCGTCCCGGCCACATCATCGGCTACGAGCACACCTTCATCGCAACGCTGGCCGAGTTCCTCGACTGCCTCGCGCGGGCGACGCCGACTTCCATCCGAGTTTCGCCGACGCGCTCGTCACGCAGCAGGCGCTCGACGCGCTGCTGCAGTCCTCGAGAACCCGGCAGTGGACCGACGTGGCGGCCTGACGCCCCCTGGACGCCATAGACACATACCGCCCCCCGCAGGCTGCCGTGCGGCCGCCGGGCGCACGAGTAGGCCCGGCAACCGACGGCCCCCTGAACGCCAGGCGCGCGCTGGACCATTGTCGGGCTGCTCTCTGCGTCGATCACCATCAACCTGCTCGACCGTCAGATGCTCTCCGTGCTGGCGTCAGAGCTTCGCAGCCAGTATCAGTGGAGCAACGCGCAGTACCGGCTATGTCGCGGTCGCGTTCAACTTCGGGATGATGTGCGGGCAGATCCCGATGGGCACGCTGATGGATCGGGTCGGCGCGCGGGTCGGGCTGGCCATCATCTTCGTGGCGTGGTCGCTGCTTGCGCGGCGCACGCGCTTGCGGGCCCCGGCACGGTCGTCGAGTCGGTCGGGTCGCGGGCCATCCCCTGGTTGCCGGGAATGGCGACGCTCGGCGCCGGACTGGCCGGTTTCATCCTCCTGCGTTTCCTGATGGGCATCAGCCAGTGTGGCAACTACTCGGCCGGCATCAAGGCGCTCGCCGGGCTCTTTCCCGCGGCCACCCGCTCGCGGGCGGGCGGCGTCTTCAACGCCGGAGCCCAGTTGGGATCCGTCATCGCGCCCCCGATCGTGGTCTTCCTCGCCAGCCAGTTCGGGTGGCGGATGGCCTTCGTGATCCCCGCGCTGCTGGGCCTGCTGTGGCTGATCCCGTGGCTCACCATGTTTCCGGACAAGGCCACGATGACCGCCGTGGCCACCAAGCCGGCCGGCGCGTCCTCCGCCAGGGCTCTCCCGCTGACCCTCGGCCAGTTGATCGGCAACCACAAGGTGCTGGGGCTGTTCCTCATCAGGGTGTTCACCGGGCCGATCACGACCTTCTATTGGACGTGGCTGCCGCTCTACCTGCGCACCGGCCGGGGCATGTCGTTCCTGGCCGTCGGATTCTTCGCCTCCGTGCCCAATCTGATCGGCATGGGCGGCAACGTCGTCGGCGGGCTGATCACCGATCGGCTGGTGAAGGTGACAGGGTCGGTCGACCGCGGACGGAAAATTGCCTTCGCGTGCGCCTTCAGCCTGGGCGCGCTGAGCATGACCATGCCGTTCGTGTCGAACGACTACCTGGCGGTGTTGCTGATGGGCCTTGCGCTATTCGGCAACCAGTGGGTGTCTGCCGACGTACATCGGGACCGTCGGGGACGTGGTTCCTCAGCAGATCGCCGGACGCGTCAACGGCATAGCCGGCCTCGGGGACAACGGCGCGGCGCTGCTGGCAGTGCTGTATACGGGGGTGATTGTCGACAACTATGGATGGACGCCCGTGTTCTTCGGCGCGGGCCTGCTCCCGTTCATGGCGATGCTGAGCCTTTTCCTCGTGCTGCGCCGGATCGAACCAGCGAGGTTCGATCTCGGCCCTACCCGGGTCGAACCGTGAAGCATCTGACGCGCCGCACTAAGTGCGCTGGTGCGACGGACAGCACAACGATTGCTGGTTCCGCGCTGCTATCGCCCTCCTTGCACCAGTTGCAGTTGTGCTCAATCGGTGCGGGTGCGTAGGGGTGCGGGTGCGTCGGCGATGGACCTGCCGGGTAAGCGTGTCTTACGCGTGACATGAGAACCTGATGTCCCGCCGGCGGTCGGGACATCAGGTTCTGCTACTGTCGCAGGACGCGACGCGAGTAAGGTGTTATTACACGCCTGCGAATCACCGAAGTTCGAACTAATCCTTCTTGGCGTTCGCCTTGCGGCGTTCGGCCCAGTATTTTTTCATCCTGGCCGACACCGACTTACGCTCAGCGGCAGACATTTGTCGGCGCCGGCGTACTGGAGATGGAGCGGACGCCCCGTTTTCCACGGTCTGGGCCGTCAATCCGGGAAAACTCCGTAGAATCTGAGACCGCTCGAGCTCCAGCGTACGGAGCCTCGCCTCCGCGCCGAGTCGCGCGAGCCTGTACATCTCCTGCCGATCCAGTGTCGCTGCCATTCAACCTCCGCCTGAATTGATTATGAAGAGAGCGTGTCTGTGAGTAGGGTATCCAACGACCGGCTGAGGTGCAAGTTAATTGACACTCCTGCCGATTGTTATGTTGCATTCCAACGCCCTGGGCGTTTTACCAGTCGGGTCTCCTAACACGGGCGAGGACACATGGCCAGATTCCCAGGTAGATTCGTGCGCATAACCCGCCTGCCCGGCGCTGCGGGGCGTCTGCGCGAGATTGAGAGCCAGATGCGAGAGATTCTAACCGCTTACCCCGAGCTCGCGGAAAGCAGAGGCAACGCTTATTCCATAGTACGAGGAAGAGCCCTGCGGACACTTGGCGCGGACGACTCCCACGACTTAGGGGCGACGGAGGCCGCTGAAGAAGCCGGACCGATCTGAAATCGAAAATAGCAAATGGCAAACACGCCGATTTCTCCATTTGCGCTATGCCATTTGCAAGTCAGGATGCGTTTTAGCATCCTGCTAACGTCCGAAGTTTGATCTCTCACGCCCCCTTCAGGTGCTCGTGAACGAACTGGACGCACATGGCGCCTTCCCCCACGGCTGAGGCCACGCGCTTGACCGATCCCGCACGGACGTCGCCTGCCGCGAAGACACCGGGGCGGCTCGTTTCCAGCAGAAATCGCGCACGGGTGGCGTCGGCCGCCTCCTGCCTGGTGACCGCCGAACCGGTGCGAATGAAACCGCGCGCGTCGGTTTCGAGCTGTCCGAGCATCCAGTCGGTGCGCGGTACCGCGCCGATGAAGCTGAAAACCGCCGACGTCGCGACGATGCGTTTCTCGCCGGTTCGCCGGTTGACGACTTCCACCGACCGGAGGTGGCCGGCATCCCCCCGCATCCGGACCACCTCGGTCTCGAAAAGCAGCTCGATGTTCGGCGTCAGCCGGATGCGGTGTTCGAGATAGCTGGACATGCTCCTGCCGAGGCTCTCGCCCCGCACGAGTACCAGAACCCTGCGTGCGACCCCCGCGAGGTAGACGGCCGCCTGCCCCGCCGAATTCCCGCCCCCCACGACCACGACCTCCTGCCCCGAGCAGAGCCGCTGCTCGTTAGGTGTGGCCGCGTAGTACACCCCCGACCCTTCGAACTCCGCACATCCTTCCGCCTCGAGGCGCAGGGTACTCGGCCCCGCTGGCGATCAGCACGCATCTCGCAGCCACTGACTCGCCGGTGTCGACGCTCAGCAGCCCGTACCCGTTGTCGAAGGCCAGCGATGTGACGCCCGAGGGAACCGACAGGGCCGCGCCGAACTTGTTCGCCTGCAGCGTCGCGTTGTCGATGAGCTCCGCGCCGCTGATGCCGGCGGGAAACCCGAGGTAGTTCTCGATGCGCATGCTGCGCCCGGCCTGCCCGCCGGGCGCGGCCCCCTCGAGCACCACCGTTTTCAGCCCCTCCGAGGCGGCATAGACCGCGGCAGCAAGCCCGGCGGGCCCTGCACCGATCACGGCGAGGTCGTAGGTGCTCTGTTCCAGGGGACGCCGGATGCCCATCTCCCCGGCGAGCTCCGTGTTCGTCGGGTTGCGGAGCAGCCTGCCGCCGGTCATCACGACCGGCGTGTCCGAGGTGTGCAGCCCGAACTTGTTCAGCAGCAGCGCGACCTCCTCCTCGTGCTCCTTCTCGAGGTCGAGCCACGTGTACAGGATGCGGTTGCCCGCGAGAAACTCCGTGATGCGTGACGTGTCGTGGCTGTAGCGGGAGCCTATGACGCGCGCACCTGTGAACGTTCCGGACCGCCGGACGAGCTCCCTCCGCGCGATGAACGCCTTCAGGATGATGTCGCTCAGATCGGGGCAGACGTTGAGCAGCTCCCGAAGCGCCGTGGTAGGAACGGCGAACACCTCGCAGGACGTCAGCGCCACGGCCTGTACGATCGAAGGCCGCCCTGTCAGATGCGAGACGTCGCCGGTGAACTCGCCCGGCTTGTGCAGCCGCACGCGCCTGGGCTGGTCGCCGTCGCCCGACGTATCGAGGATGTCCACGTCCCCCGACTCGATGATGAAAAATGGAAAGTCCCGCTCGCCGACGCTGAAAAGAATCTCGCCGGCATCGTAATGGCGGCGGGCCACGCAGGAGCATTCCGCGATCTCCGCGATTTGTGCAGCACTCAGCTCAGGGAAAGCAATCTCGTGCACATCAAGCTCAGACATGGAGGTTCCTCGAGAATGTGGCGCGAGCGCGAACCGTGTGCGCCCCCATCCGTCAGCGTAGGTGGCTTCGGCGGCCGGATCAAGATGAGAGCGCGCCGGGCGTCCATTGCCGGCTCGGCCCCGGGTCGCCACTTGGCGTAGAGTTACGATGCCTGGTGGCGGCGCTTCGACCGGGTGAGAGGAGCAGGAGATGGCGCAGATCAGGACGGGCACGGCCGTCCACGACGTGGTGGTAATCGGTTCCGGCGCGGGCGGGGGAACCGCCACCAAGGTGCTGGCGGACCTGGGCGTCTCGGTCCTGCTGCTCGAGGCCGGACCGATGGTCGGGCCCGGCCGATTTCAAGGAGCACCTCTGGCCCTATCAGGTGCCCGCATCGCGGCGCCGGGCCGAAGGGGCAGGCGTACACCGGCGGACCGACCGGCTTCACCTACAGCGCGACCTTCGGCGGCGCGCAGCTCGAAGGCGAGCCCTACACGGTGGCGCCCGGCAGCGACTTCTCCTGGTTCCGGTCGCGCGTGCTCGGCGGCCGCACCAACCACTACGGCCGCGTCACGCTGCGCATGGCGGACTACGACTTCAAGCCGAAGACCGACCGACGGCCTCGGATTCGACTGGCCGATCTGCGTACGAGGATCTCGCGCCGTACTACGACAAGGCCGAGCGCTTCATCGGCGTCACCGGCACGACCGAAGGAATTCGCAGCGCGCCGGACGGCATCTTCAACCCGCCGGCGGCGCTCCGCGCGCACGACACGCTGGTCCAGCGCTCCTGCGCGAAGCTCGGCATCCGGGCGGTCGCCGGCACGCCAGGCTGTCACGACGGTGGCGCGCAACGGCCGGCCGGCCTGCCACTACTGCGGCCAGTGCGGCCGCGGCTGCAGGACGGCCTCGAACTACGCCGCCAGCTACGTGCAGATTTTTCCGGCGATGGCGACCGGCCGCGTGCAGGTCATCGCCAACGCGATGGCGCGCGAGCTGATCACCGACGACACGCGGCAAGGTCACGGCCGTCTCCTACATCGACAAGACGACCGGCGCCGAGCAGCAGGTGCGTGCCGGACCGTCGTGCTCGCGGCGAGCGCCTGCGAGTCGGCGCGCCTGCTGCTGAACTCGAAGGGCAACGGGCCATCCGCAGGGGCTGGCGAACGCCTCCGGCAAGGTCGGCCGCTACCTGATGGACACCGTCGGCTTCGAGCATGTCCGCGATGGTGCCGGCGCTCTCCGGCATGCCGCACTACAACTCGGACGGCTACTCGCAACCACCTCTACGTCCCCTGGTGGATGTGGGACCGCCACAAGGAGCTGAACTTTCCCGCGCGGCTACCACATCGAGGTGCGGTGGCGGCTACGGCATGCCCGGCATCGGCTCCTTCGCCGGCATCGTCAACCGCGCCGAGGGGTACGGGATCGGGATGAAGCAGGCGATTCGCGACGAGTACGGCACGTCGATCGGCCTGGCGGGCCGCGGCGAGATGATTCCGAACGAGCAGTCGTACTGCGAGATCGATCCGGAGGTGAGCGATCGCTGGGGCATTCCGGTGCTGCGCTTCCACTGGGCGTGGAGCGACCACGAGCTGAACCAGGTCCGCCACATGCAGGCGACCTTCCGGCAGATTCTCGAGGGGATGGGCGGCCGGATCGCGGCGCCGCAGGTGGGCGGACGCGGCGGCCGCGGGAGGCGCCCAGACCACCGGGCTGGGCGCGCAGCCCGGGCAGCAGGCGCCGCAGACCGGCCAGGCCGGTCCGCAAACCGGCCAGACCAACGCACCGGCCGGACAGCCCGACAACCGGGCGGCGGGCGGGCAGCCGGCCGCCCAGAGCCGCGGCTCGTCGCGTCCCGATCTCACGCGGCGGCGCCATCATCCACGAAGTCGGCACCGTCCGCATGGGCGACGACCCGCAGACGCAGCCCGCTGAACAGGTTCTGCCAGGCACACGAGGTGAAGAACCTGTTCGTCGCCGATGCCGCTCCCTTCGTCAGCAACGCCGACAAGAACCCCACCCACACCATCGTGGCGCTCGCCTGGCGCACCGCCGAGTACCTGGCGGAGGAAATGAGGAAGGGCAATGTCTGACATCTCGCGCCGCGACGCCCTGCGCAGGCTGGGACTCGTCCTGATGGCGACCGGATTCGTGGATCGCGTCGCCGCGCAGGAGATCCATCACATGGCGGGGGAGGCCCGATCGGCCTCCGGCGGCGCATACACGCCGAAAGCGCTGTCACCGCACGCCTACCGGACGCTCGAGCGGCTGACCGACCTGATCATCCCGGTGGAAAACGGCGCACCGGGCGCGGCCGCCGCGGGCGCGGCCGCGTGGATCGACATGATGGCCAGCGAGAACGAGCAGTTGAAGGAGCATCTACACGACAGGGACTGGCCTGGCTCGACGCCACCATGGCGCAGCGCGGAGCGAAGGACTTCCTGACCGCCGACCCCGGCGCGCCAGGGTGAACTCCTCGACCTGATTGCCTACCGCCGCAACCAGAGCCCGGAGCTTGCACACGGGCATCGAGTTCTTCAGCTGGGCGCGCCGGATGACCGTCGACGCGTTCTACACGAGCGCGATCGGCATCAAGGACATCGACTTCCGCGGCAACACCGAGCTGGCGTCGTACCCTGCGCCCACCGAGGCGATTGCGTACGCGTTGAAAAAGAGCGGGATGTGAAAAAGGCTGCCCGCTACCCGCTTCCGGCTTCCCGCTTGCCGCTCAGATTTGGTCGAAGGGTAACTGGCAGCGGATAGCGGGTAGCGGGAAGCTGGTAGCGGGCAGAGGGTAGCGGGTAGCGGGCGCGGGCAGCGGGTAACTGGTAGCTTTTCCAGGAGCCTCTCATGATCTCCGAATTGACTCGCCGAGCCTTCGTCGCACGAGCCGCCTGTGCAGGAGGGTTGCTTGCCCTCGCACGACGCTCCCCGGCCGCCGGCCAGGCAGCGACAGGGACAGGCGCAATGTTCGTGTCGCTCAACGGCTCCCTGACTCGCGGCGTGAGCGGCGCGGAGAAGGCCCGTCTCGCTGCCAGGCTGGGATACGGCGGCGTGGACTGGGACCTCGGACCGGCCAGGACGGCAGGTCTGGAATCCACCAGGGCGCTCTTCTCCGAGCTGAAGATCAAGCCGACCATTGTCGGCCTTCCAATGGCCAGGCCGTTGCCCTTTGGCGGGGAGCCGGCGGCCTTCCAGGATGCCCTGAAGAGCCTGGCAGACGATGCGGCGTTCGTGTCGGGGGTAGGGTGCTCGAGGATGATGCTGGTGCTCTCCCCGGCGGGACCGACCGCCAGGGATGAGTACCGGAAGATCGTCGTCCAGCGGCTGTCTGCCGTTGCGGAGGTGCTGCAGAAAGCCAACGTGCGACTCGGGCTCGAGTTTCTCGGACCGCTCTACATGCGACAGCCGAGCCCCGATGGCCCGCCGCGGGTGCCGTTCATCTGGACCCTTCCGGAGACGCTGGCGCTCGCCCGGGAATGCGGGCCCAACGTCGGTGTCATCCTGGACGTGTGGCACTGGCATCACTCGGGCGGAACCGTTGCAGAGATCCTGGCCGCCGAGAAGTCACGAATTGTTCACGTGCACATCTCCGATGCGAAGCCGGCGGCGCCTGAAGACGTGCGCGACAACCAGCGCTTCATGCCCGGCGAGGGCAGCCTCGATCTGGTCGCGTTCCTGCAGGCGCTGCGCAAGATCGGCTACGAGGACGGCGTGAGCCCGGAGCCGCTCGGCCGGATCCCAGCCGACATGTCGCCGGAAGAGAGCGCCAGGCTCGGGCTCGAGACGACGCTTGCGGTCATGAAGAAGGCGAGAGTGGCGTAATACAGCCCTTGCGCCGTGTGCTTGCCGGCGTCTGCGGTGGGCGGTCCGCGCAGGCGTTCATGGGAACGATGCCATGACCTCTTTCGGTTGTCGGCGTGCCCTGCTCATCTCGGTGCTGCTGGCAGCGGTGCCGGCATCGCCGGCGATCGTGCCGGGGTCCGACGGCCAGACAGTCACGCTCCCTGACACGCCCCTGACGTTTGGCGCGTTCGATGTCACCTTCCGCACGGACGGGACGTTCTCGGTCGATAGCGCGGGCCGGCCGTCGATGAGGGGGACGTGGCGCGTCGACGCCGGAGAGGTGTCGCTGCTCACGGCTGATGGTCCTGAAGGCTGCGGCGGTTCCGGCCGGTATCGGTTCTCCGTCGATGGACAGCGGGTGAGGTTCGCCGTCGTGTCGGACGACTGCAGGCCGCGGCGGATGATCCTGGATCGAAGCGACTGGATGCCGCGGGGGACGGTGCGCGCGGTGCCGGAGCGCCGCCTGTCGCGGACCACGGCGCCGGGGCGGCGTGCCCTGCCGGAGCCGGCGCCGGCAGCCGGAAGCTGGCCGTCGTTCCGCGGTCCGCTGGCCTCGGGCGTGGCGGACGGGCAACGGCTCCCCGACCGGTGGAACGCACCGGCAGGGGAGGGCGTCCTGTGGCGGACCCCGATCCCCGGGTTGGCGCATTCGAGTCCGGTGGTGTGGGGGAACCGCGTCTTCGTGACGACGGCGGTGAGCAGCCGCGGCATGGCGACCTTCAAGCCGGGGCTTTACGGCGACGGGGACGCGTCGGAGGACCGCTCCGTCCACAAGTGGATGCTCATGGCGATCGACAAGCGCACGGGCACCGTCGAGTGGGAGCGCGTGGCGCACGAAGGTCCGCCCGCCGAGAAGCGTCACATCAAGTCCACCTACGCCAGCGCCACACCCGCGACCGACGGCCGTATCGTTGTGGCATGGTTCGGCTCGCAGGGTATCCACGCCTACGACGTCGCAGGGCACCCGCTGTGGACGGTGGACATCGGGCCGGTCGATGTCGGTGCCTACGACATTCCGTCGTACGAGTGGGGGCCGGCGAGCTCGCCAATCCTGTGGAACGGGCTGGTGATCGTTCAGTGCGACACGCAAACCGACTCGTTCGTGATCGCACTCGACGCCGCCACGGGCGAAACGGTGTGGAAGACGGCGCGCGAGGAGCTGCCGTCGTGGGGCACTCCGACCGTGGTATCGACGAGCGCCGGACCGGAGCTCGTCACCAACGCGTCGAACTTCATCCGGGCCTACGACCCGCGGAACGGAAAGGAGCTGTGGCGGCTCGGCGGAAGCTCCAAGATCACCGCGCCCACGCCGGTGGCCGTCGAGGACCTGATCGTCGTTGCGAGCGGCCGTGCCCCGGAGCGCCCGCTGTTCGTCGTCCGGGCCGGAGCGCGCGGCGACCTGTCCCTGCCTGAGGGCCGGACGAACAGCACCGGCGTCGCGTGGAGCCGCAGCGGCCGCGGGCCGTACATGCCGACGCCGCTCATCTACCGGGGCCTGCTCTACGTGCTCGCCAACAACGGCGTCCTCGATGCATACGACCTCAAGACAGGGCGGGAGATCTATCGCGAGCGGCTCCCGCTGGTCGGGAGCGGGTACAGCGCGTCGCCGATAGCGGCCGACGGCAGGATCTACTTGTCGACCGAGGATGGCGACATGCTGGTGATCCGCGCGGGTGAGGCGTTCGCCCACATCGGAACCAACCCGATCGGCGAGCTCCTGATGGCGACCCCGGCGCTGTCCGAGGGAGTGATGTACGTCCGATCGGTTTCGAGCCTGTTGGCGATCGGCCGGAAACAACGGTAGCGCGAGACCGAAGCCACTCGAACCCGCCTGCCGCAGTCCATCGTCCGAGGCCAGTCGCGGGGTCTGAAGACCCCGCGCCACATCGGGGCACAGTGCTTCGAGCTGGATCGCTGTGGGGGTCTTCAGACCCCGCCGAACCGGGCGTCCTGCCGGAAGCATCACCGCCGCGCGCGTCGGCGCTACGTCGCCGGGGCGGCGCTCTCGACGGCCACGATCGGCTTGCGCGGATCGATGACCAGCCAGCACAGCGCGCCGAGCAGGTACAGCAGCCCGGTCACGTAGAGCGGCGAGTTCCAGTTCCCGGAATACTGCACGACCGACGCGACCACGATCGGGCTCAGGAATCCGCCCACCTGCCCTGCGGTGTTCATCGCGGCCCCGACGACCCCCGACGCCGGGCCGGCGATGTCGAGGCAGGTGGCCCACGCGGCGCCGAGCAGGAAGTTGGAGGAGGCGGCGGCGAGCGACAGGAGCACGGCTGCCGCGATCGGGTTGGCGACGAACGTGCCGGAGATCATGAACAGCCCGGCCAGGGTGAGCGACCCGCCGCCGACGGCGCACCGGCCGATGCGCAGCCCGAAACGCTTGGTCATGGCGTCGGTGGTGAAGCCGCCGAGCACGTCGGCGATGGCGCTGAGGGTGAGCGGGAGGCCGGCCAGCACGCCGAGCTGGATCGACGAGAACCCGCGCGACTCGTGGAGGTAGGTCGGCATCCACGTGATGAACAGGAAGAAGCCGTACACCTGCGTGAAGTACATCAGGCACAGGAACACCACGGTCTTGTTGGTCAGGATCAGCTTCCACTGCGTCTGCCCGCCGTGTGCGTGCGTTACGACGCGTCCGGCCTCGATGTACGTACGCTCGGCGGCATTCACCGCGGGATGCTCGGCCGGGGTGTCGCGGTACCAGCGGTACCAGACGAACGCCCAGATGAATCCCGTCGATCCGAACAGGACAAAGAGCATGCGCCAGTGGAACCAGGTGCTGAGGCCCGTGACCAGCAGCGGCGTCAGACCGCCGGCGAGGTGCGCCCCCATGAAGAAGACGCCCTGCGCCCGGCCGCGCTCGGTCAGCGGGAACCATCGCGAGAATGTGCTCGCAACGTTCGGCCACGCGCCCGCCTCCCCCGCGCCGAACAGGAACCGGGTGATCAGGAGCGACGGATAGTTGAAGACCGCCCCGGTCAGGATCGTGAAAGTCGACCACCACGCCACGATGCGGGTGAGGACACGCCGGGTGCCGATACGATCGCCCCACCATCCGGTGGGGATCTCGAATAACCCGTATGCGAGGGTGAAGGCGCTGAAGACGAAGCTCATCTCCACGACGGACAGCCCGAGATCGCGCCGCATGTCCGGCGCGAACACGGAGATGCACACGCGGTCCAGGTACGTTACCGCGGCCAGCAGCACGGCCATGACGAGCACTTTGATACGGACGCGGGTGGCCGGCTGGCTCGTAGAGGAAGCAACGGGGATGTGGGATGTGGTCAAGGCGTGGCGAGACTAGCGTGAAATCAGCGTCGGAACAAGCGCCCGGGCAATTGCGTTAGGATTTCGACAGGCCTGGCGCAGACGCGGCTCGGGAGATCGAGCTGGTCCAGGCCGGCGGGCCCGTGCGCATGGCGCTTGTGACTTCCGAGGTGTTTCGATGACCGGATGTGCCCCGACCCGCCTGACGACAGGCGCCCGTTCGATGGTAAAGGGCTCTGCACCCTTCGTGCTGGCGGCGATGATTGCGTCGGCCCTCGCGGTCGCCGGGTGCCGCGGCAGCCGCGTGCCGGCACGCCGGGAGCGTCCGCTCGTCGGCGTGACGCTCCTCACCCAGACCCACACGTTCTACAAGGATCTGGAGGACGCGCTCCGGAAGGAGGCGGCGTCGCGCAACCTGGATCTCATCGTCGACGCTTGCGAGATGGATCCGACGAAGCAGGCCGCCCAGATCGAGAACTTCGTGGCGCAGCGCGTCGACGCCATCCTGGCCGCGCCGTGCGACTCGGACGCGATAGCCGCGCAACTGGCCAGCCCGCAGGCGGCGGGGATTCCGGTCTTCACGGTCGACATCGCCGCCCGGGGCGGCACCGTGGTGTCCCACATCGCCAGCGACAACACGCAGGGCGGGCGCCTGGCGGCGCGCACGCTCGCCGAGATGCTCAACGGCACGGGTGCGGTCATCGTGATCGACCACCCCGAGGTGGCGTCGGTGCAGGATCGCACCCGCGGCTTCGACGAGGAGATCAAGAAACATCCGGGCATCACCGTCGTCGGCCGCCCCTCGGCCAGTGGCCAGCGGGCGAGGGCCATGGCCGTGATGGAAGACATGCTGCAGGCCCACGGGAATCTGCGCGGGGTGTTCGCGATCAACGACGATTCCGCCCTGGGCGCGCTCTCGGTGCTCGACGCCGCCGGGCGGAAGGACGTCGTGATCGTCGGCTTCGACGCCACGCAGGAAGCGCAGGAGGCCATTCGCAAGGGGGGCGCCCTGAAGGCGGACGTCATGCAGTACCCGACGAAGCTCGGAACCACAGCCATCGACATCATCGCGAAGCACCTGGCCGGTGAACAGGTGCCGTCCTCGGTCCCTGTCGAGGTCAACGTGGTAACGGCGGCCACCCTCGCCTCAACGGCCGCCGAGCCGCGGTGACCCGCCTCACGGCCTCGCGGCTGGGAAAATCGTACGGCCCTGTCCGTGTGCTGCAGGGACTCGACCTCGAGCTGACCGGCGGCGAGATTCACGCGCTGGTCGGCGAGAACGGCGCCGGCAAGTCCACGTTCATCAAGATCCTGAGTGGCGCTGTCGCGCCGGACGAGGGGGAGGTGCTCCTCGACGGCCTGCCCGTCCCGGCCGGGGATCCGCTCGCGGCGCGGGACCTCGGGATCAGCACGGTCCACCAGGAGTTCACGCTGGTCCGCGACCTGAGCGTCACCGACAATGTCTTCCTCGGCCGCGAGCGTGGCCGCTTTCTCCTGCGCTCCGCCGAGATGCGTCAGGCGGTGGGGGCGCTGCTCGACAGCCTGGGCGTGCACATCGACCCGTCGTCTCCGGCGGGGAGCCTCAGCGTCGCCCACCAGCAGATGGTCGAGATAGCCCGGGCGCTCTCCACCGACGCCCGCGTGATCATCCTGGACGAGCCGTCAGCGGCGCTGACCGACGTCGAAGTGGCGGTCCTGTTCACGGTCCTGCGCCGCCTGCGCGAGCAGGGTCTTGCGGTCCTGTACGTCTCCCATCGGCTCGACGAGATCTTCGCGCTGGCCGATCGCGTGACCGTGCTCCGCGACGGAAGGCTCGTGGAGACCGCACCGATCGCGTCCTGGACGCGCAACACGCTGATCCGGGCGATGGTGGGGCGGGATGTTGCGGAGGAGTATCCGCCGCGTGCTCCGTCTCCCGGGCCGGTGCTCCTCGAGCTCGAACGCGTGGCCTCGCCTCCGCGGTTCACGGATGTGTCGTTCTCCGTGCGGGCGGGAGAGATCGTGGGGCTTGCCGGCCTGGTCGGCGCCGGTCGGACGTCGGTGGCCCTGGCGATCATCGGCGCGATCCGCAGGGGCGGCGGCCTCCGCCTCGATGGCCGCGCCGCGCGGTTCGAGTCGCCCGCCGCCGCCATCGCGGCCGGGGTGACCTACGTGACCGAGGATCGCAAGCAGCACGGGATGTTCCTTCGGATGGGCACGGGCGAGAACATGACGATCACCTGCCTGTCGAGCGTGGTGCGGCGCGGGGTGCTGTCCATCTCGCGCGACCGCGCCGCGGCCGCCGCCGCAGCGCAGCGGTTCGACGTCCGGGCCGCCCGGCTCGCACAGCCGGCGGGAACGCTGTCCGGCGGCAACCAGCAGAAGGTGCTCCTCGCGCGCTTCGTCCTCGGCCGGCACGGGCCGAAGAGGCCGCCCAGAGTGCTCATCATCGACGAGCCCACCCGCGGCGTGGACGTCGGCGCGCGGGTGGAAATCTACCGGATCCTCAACCAGCTGACCGCCAGCGGCATGGCGATCCTGATGATCTCGTCGGACCTGCCGGAGATCCTCGGCATGTCCGACCGGGTGGTCGTGATGCGCGACGGGCGAACGACGGGGGAGCTCGTACGGGAGGAGGCGACCGCGGAACGCGTGATGGCGCTCGCGGCGGCGCCGGCATGATCCGCTGGCTGTCGCGCTATGCGATCGTCGCGGCCCTCGCCGTCGAGTGCCTCATCCTCGCGCTGGCCACCGACACGTTCTTCACAGCCGCGAACCTGTCGAACGTCCTGCGCCAGAACGCGTTCACCGCGATCCTCGCCGCAGGGATGACGTTCGTCATCCTGACCGCCGGAATCGATCTGTCGGTCGGCTCGGTTGTCGCGCTCTCGGGCGTCCTGTGCGCGGACCTGCTGGTGCGCGGCGTTCCGCTGCCGCTGGCTGTCGCCGCCGGTCTCCTGGTCGGCCTGGTCACCGGAACGGTGAACGGAGCGGCGGTCACGCTGCTGCGGGTGCCGGCGTTCATCGCCACGCTGGCGACCATGCTGATCGTGCGGGGGCTGGCCTACAAGTACACCGACGCACGCACGATCTCGGGCCTGCCCGCCGGGTTCGCGGTTCTCAGCAACGGCGCGGTGACAGCAGCCGCCGTCGGCGTGATCTTCCTGCTGTCGTGGTTTGCCCTCACCCGCACGCCATTCGGCCGGCACGTGTACGCGGTCGGCGGGAACGAGAGCGCGGCGTGGCTGTCGGGGATCAGGGTCGCGCGCGTCCGGCTTGCCGTGTACGCCGTGTGCGGCCTGTCGGCGGGGCTCGCGGGTGTGCTCGTGGCGTCGCGCCTCAACGCGGGCTACCCCCGAGCCGGGGAGTACTACGAGCTCGACGCGATTGCCGCCGTCGTCGTTGGCGGCACCAGCCTGTTCGGCGGGAGCGGTTCGGTGTGGAGCGCCCTGGCGGGCGCGTTCTTCATCGGAATCCTGAACAACGGGCTGAACCTGTACCGAGTGAGCCCATACGAGCAGCTGATCGTGAAAGGCGTGGTGCTGCTCGCGGCGGCGTCGCTGGATCGATGGCGCAGCAGGAGCTGAAGGCTGACAGCTGACAGCTTCAGCTCTACACGGTCACCGGCTCCTGAAGGCACGCGAAGACCTCCCTGTAGAACGCCGGGTGCTCGCGCCACGTCGGGGACGACACGAGGCGGCCATCCCGAACGCACTCGGCGGCCACATACCGGCCTCCCGCGGCCTCGGCGTCCAGCCGCACGTGCTCGTAACACGTGACCTTCCTGCCGCTGAGCAGGCCGGCGGCCGCCACCAGCTGCACGCCGTGACAGACGGCAAAAATCCACTTGCCGGCCGTATCGAACTCCTCGAGGATGGTCAGCACGCGCGGATCGTTGCGCAGGTATTCAGGTGCCCGCCCGCCGATGCACAGGACGGCGTCGTAGTCCGCGACGCCGACGTCGGCGAACGCGAGATCCGCGTCCATGGCGTAGCCGGGACTCTCCTTGTAGGTGTCCCAGCCGGGCTCGAAGTCGTGCATCACGAGGTGCAGCCGCTTCCTCGATGGCGCCGCGACGCGCGCTTCGTACCCGCCTCCTGGAACCGGTGCACCGCGTACCACGTTTCGTAGCTTTCACCGCCGTCGCCGGTGATGATCAGCACGCGCTTCTCCATGATCGCCTCCTGAACTTCGCAGCATACCAAGGAACGCACTGGTCACCCGGCCCGCCGATGCGCTTCACGCTACGCCCGCGCTTGACGCCGGTGCGCGGACTCGGGATGATGCGATCGTCATGAGCCGAACTGTGTGGTTGCTCGCATCCGTCCTCCTGGTACTGCCGCCGTGGCAGGTGGCGCCGGCACCAGCTTCAACCGCGGCCCCCCGCAGACCGCAGCCGGGAGCTGCGCAGGCGCCGCGAGCCGGGGACGGCGGAATCAGGCAGGGAGCACCGAAGGCGGGGGTGACCCGGTCGTCATTCGGTACAGTATCAGGACAGCCCGTGGACATCTTCACACTCCGCAACGCAAACGGCATCGAGATCAAGGCGACCAACTACGGTGCCATCATCACGTCGATCGTGACCCCGGACCGCTCCGGACGCCCGGCCGACATCGTGCTCGGGTACGAGACGGTCGACGGGTACCTGAAAACCTCTCCGTATTTCGGCGCCGTCGTCGGGCGCTACGGGAACCGTATTGCCGGGGGACGATTCACGCTGGACGGACAGACGTACCCGCTGGCGACCAACAACGGCCCGAACCATCTGCACGGCGGTCTCAAGGGGTTCGACAAGGTCGTCTGGACGGCGGAACCGTTGAGCGGCCGGATGGGCGTCGCGTTCTCCAGGCGGAGCCCGGACGGGGAAGAGGGATATCCAGGCAACCTCGACGTCCGGATTGTCTACGAGCTCACGGATCGGGACGAGCTCGTCGTCGACTACCACGCCACGACCGACAAGGCGACGCCGGTCAACCTCACCCAGCACAGCTACTTCAACCTGGCTGGCGCCGGCGACATCCTCGGCCACCAGCTGATGATCGAGGCCGACCGCTACACGCCCGTGGACAGCACGCTGATTCCCGACCGGCGAGCTGGCGGCGGTGCAGGGGACCCCCTTCGATTTCCGGACCCCGACGGCAATCGGCGCGCGGATCGGCCAGTCGGACGAGCAGCTCAAGAACGGCGGCGGCTACGATCACAACTGGGTGTTGAAGCGCAGCGGCGCCGGACGACAACTTGCGGCGCGCGTCGTCGAGCCGACAACCGGGCGCACCCTGGAGGTCTCCACCACGGAGCCGGGAGTCCAGTTCTACACGGGGAATTTTCTCGACGGGACGATCACCGGTAAGGGGGGGCGGGTCTACCAGCGCCGGACCGGTTTCTGCCTCGAGACGCAGCACTTTCCGGACTCGCCGAACCAGCCGAAGTTCCCGTCGACGATCGTGCGGCCCGGCAGTGCCTACGACTCGCAGACCGTCTTCCGGTTCGGCGTGGTGAAATAGCCAGCCGTCACGCTCCGAGCGTGACCCGGATGACGGCGCGGCCGATCACCACTTCGTCGCCGGACTGGACGCGCACGCCCCGCGGATCCCGGGGGGGCACCGCGATGGTCGTTCCCGCGCGGATGATCGAGGTGCCGTTGCTGCTGCCCTCGTCGAACAGCCGGTAGCCCTCGGTCGGGCCGTCGAACCGCAGGCGCGCATGGGCGCGCCCCACCGTTTCGGTCACGCCGTCGACGGTGTCGAGGAATGCGACGCGGTTGCGCCGGACGCGACCGAGCTCGTCGGTCGGATCGGTGCTCCGCCCTATCGAGATCGTCGAATCCGTGAAGGTATACGTGTTCGCCGTGGTGGCGCCTCTCAGCACCGTCGACGTGCACCGCAGGCGGCAGCGCCCCCGCTGCCGCGGTCGACCGTGGCGCCTGGCGGTTCCCGCACGTACTCGACCGCGAACAGCTGGTCCGGCGCCCAGTGAGCCGGCGTGTCCGTCAGGCACGTTACGCGTCACGTCGAGTGCCCGCGGCGGCTCGCACCGAACCTCCCCGAGGCGCTCACGGATTCGTCGAGCAGCTCTTCTCCGAAGACGGACTCGAAAGACGCGCGATCGGCAGGGTTCTGGCGGACCCGGACCGTGATCCGGTCATACGGGAAGACTCTCCTGCCCGCGTCCGACCGGCTGGATCCGGCGCTCGACGTCGTCCAGCACGGCCTGGCAGAGCTCCAGCGGTGTTGCGCCGCGCCTCCAGCGGCGTATCGAAGAACTTCTTCAGCCGCGAGTGCAGGTCCCAGCCGATGTACCAGAGCCGTCCGGACATGCTCGATCTCTCCAATGTGTGCCGCAGCCCCCGCCCGCCGACGCTCCGCTTCGATGCGCTCGAATCATTTCAGCAGGCCCAGTTCGCGCGCCGCGTTGACGATCTCGCCGGCGATCGGCGCCGCCGCGCGCGCCCCGTAGCCCGGCGTTCTCCACGATCACGGCGAACGCGATCTGGCGGGTGCCGCCGAACGGCGCGAAGCCGGCGAACCACGAGTGCGCCCGGCCATTGTCGACTTCGGCGGTCCCGGTCTTGCCGGCGATCGGCGTGGCGTTGGCCGCCAGCGTCCGGCCGGTGCCGGAAGTGACCGCCTCGCGCATGTAGCTGCGACAGGGCGGCGGCGTCCGCCTCCGAGAGGAACCGCTGCGTGCGGCTCGTCCGACGGCGGCACGCCGGCAGTCCACCGCGCGGGGAGCGACCAGCCCGCGCCCCGCGATGGACGGCGGCGACGCGCGCCATCTTGAGCGGCGAGACGAGCACGTCGGCCTGACCGTATCCGGCGTGCGGCAGCGTTCGCCGCAGGGCCGCGGCGGTCGCCGGCCGCGCCGGCTCGATCTGGAACAGCGCTGCGGCGTCCAGGATCGGCTGCGGGCCGAGGCGCATCGGCGAGCTGCGCGAAGTACGCGTTGCACGAAACGACCAGCCCGTGTCTGCAGGCCGACGTCGCCGTGCGGCGCCGTGTCCATCGGATCGTCGCGCACCGGCCGGGTCCAGCCCTGACGGAGTTGCCCACCCGGCCGTCTGGCAGTCGCACGCACGCGAACGTCTGCGTTCCGGATCGCCGGGCCCGCGCGAAGTGCGGCGCCGGCCACGAGCAGCTTGAAGGCGGATCCCGGCGGATACAGCCCGTACCGCGCGCGGTCGAGCAGCGCATCGGCATTCGCCTCGGGCCCGCCGGCTGCGCGACGGAACCTCGTGGCCTCCAGCTCCGGCCAGGGATAGCTCACCGAGGCCAGCACCTCGCCCGTCTCCACGTCGAGCACGGTGGCCGCGCCGCGCGCGTGCCCGCCTCGCTCGATGCCGGCACGAAGGATGGCGGAGACCCGGCTCTGGAGCCGCGCGTCGATGGACGACCGCAGATCGCGCGGCACGGGTCCGCAGCGTGGCGACCCCTGCCCGGCTGGAGTCGAGCCCGTACCGCGCCACGGGCAGCAGCTCGCGATAGTCCCGTTCTGATGGTCCGCGCCGTGCGCGCCGGTCCGTGGGTTCACGATCTCGACCACCCGCTGCCGATCGTCGAAGCCCTTTAGCCGCGCGTCGCTGTCGCGTTCCAGGAAGGAGGAGTTCCGCGCCCCCCAGTTCGTCTGGCGGGTCCAGTCGCCGAGCACGCTGAACATGACGCCGCCGAGCGGATAGCAGCGGGCGTCCGCCGGCGCGCACCGCTTCACGATTGCGACGCCGGCCTCCTGGTAGGCGCCGTTCCAGCCTCGCAATCTCCTGCCGGCCGGCTCGTGGCCAGCACCAGGCCGTTGCGGTCGTAGATCGTGCCGCGTTCAATCTGCCGCGCGGCGGCGATGAGCCGCGGGTTGTACTCGAAGCGGTAGCCGCCGTCAGCCTGCTCGCTGAGGCTGGATGCCGTCGCGAACGCATCGGCCTGCACCACCTGGACCCACGCGGCGCGCGCGACCAGCACAGGGTGCACGCCGCGAGCACCGCCGACAGCACCTGGAGCGGCCGATGGAGGTGAGTCGCGGACCGGACCACGCCGTCGTCGCCACTGCCAGCACCACGCCGACGGCCAGGCAGTTCGCAAGCATCGACGAGCGCCCGTAGCTGAGAAACGGCGTCACCACGCCCGCCAGCGGAAACAGCCCGAGCAGACCGCTGCCGATCACGAAGGCCTGAACGACCAGGGCCAGCGCGACGCCGGTCGCGAGAAACGCGCTGTAGTCGCCCGGGGCGCGCGCGGCTATGCGCAGGCACCGCCAGCTCAGAATCGCGTAGAGCGCGACCACCGCAGCGACGCCGACGAACCCGAGCTCCTCGCCGAGCGCCGCGAGCACGAAGTCGGTGTGGCCCGCCGGAATCGACTGCGGGCTGCCGAGCCCGGGTCCGCTGCCCCAGAAGCGCCCGTCGACATCGCCCACAGCCCGTGCGCGATCTGGTTGCCGCCGGGCACGCCGTTGTTCCAGGGATTCGAGCCAGATCGCCACGCGCTGGCCGACGGTTGCGGGATAACCAATCCAGTATGCGAACGCGAAGCCGGCGAGCAGCATGGCGAAACCGACGAAGACGAAGGCGGCACGCCCGCGCGCGATCGCGTAGAGGGCCATCACGACGCATGACAGCACGAGCGCCGGGCCGAGGTCCTTCTGCAGGAAGAAGAACGCCAGCACCAGGCCATGCTCGACGACCACGGGCCGGACGTCCTTCCAACGCGGCGGACCTGCACGGCGCGCAGCCACGGGAGCGACGGCGTGGGCGGCTCCGACAGCTCGCGAAGCACCTCGAGCCGCCGCGCGAAGTAGGCGGCGAGCGCGAACGACCACCAGCAGACGGATGGCTTCCACCGGCTGCACGCCGAACAGGTTCACTTTGACCCCGCTCGTCCCGGGGCCGCTGCCGAACACGAGCAGCAGCGCCGCCAGGGCGAGCGCCAGCGCCGAGCGGGGCGAGCACGGCCCGGCGCAGCGGCGACGCCTCGAAGTCCATTTCCGAGATCGCCAGCAGAACCGCCAGCCCGCAGACGACACCGGTCACGAACGCCGACGCGGTGAGCGTGTCCCGCAGCGGATCGCGCAGCGCGATCATGCTCATCAAGCCGATGCCGGAGAGCATCAGCAGGACCGGCAAGCACCAGCGGATCGTCCTCGGCCCGCCGCCACCGGCGCACGACGTGCGCGAGCCAGAACGCGCCGACGAGCCAGATCGCCGCCCGCGTGAGCGCCGCGACGAACTCGGCGCGGCTGCGCACGACGACGCGCGGCTTCAGCGCGGCGATGTCCGCGGGCGTCAGGATCGGCACCTGCGCCGCCGCGGGCCGCCGCTCGAGCCGCGCGCGCAGCTGCACGAAGCGCGTCGGTCCGCCTTGCACCTCGGCCGCCGGCAGGGTCACTTCCGCCAATCGCGCCGACGTGATCGACAACCGGCGCCTTGCTCGACCGCACGCCGATACAGCGGTTCGGCGGCGGCCTGCCGCTCGCCGCGGGCTCGTCGAACATCGTCAGCAGTGCCGCGAGCTCCCCGGCGCGCCAGGAGACGCAGATGCAACGGCGGCGCCAGCAGCGCGGCCGTCCGTCTGGAGCTGCGAAAGCCTGCCCCAGGCCGCCAGCCACAGCCCGAACAGAATCACGATCGAGCAGGCGACCAGGCCGAGCGCCTCGACGTTCGCAGTGCGCACACGGCTGGCCGGAGCCGCGGGCGGCCGCGATCGTCCGTTCGGCGGTGGCCTCGATGACGCGCATCAGAGGCCCTGCACCTTGGCCATCGCGGCGCCGAGCTCCTCGTCGACCTGCGCGACCTGGCCTTGCAGACTTCGATGTTCTTGGCCGCGTAGCCGAAGCCCACGATGGGATCGAACGCCTCGATGCAGCCTTGATAGTCTGCGCGCGCCTTCTCGAGCTCACGCCGGCGCGAGCTCGCCCGAGAGCGTTCCGCGCCGTGACCCGAGTGGCCGTCGCCCGCCGCAGGTAGCCGTCGCCGAGCAGCGCGCGCTCGCGACGGCCCGAGACGTAGCCGCGCTTCTCCGCCTCCTGGATCGCGGATCGCGGCCTGTTCGACGTCGCCGAGACCGTACACCGCGATCCGGCTGATTCCGAGATAGGGATCGAAGGACGCCTCGTCGAGAGCGGCGGCGGCGCGAAACCGCTCGATGGCGCGGCGATACGTGGCGCGGGCGCTCGGGGCTGCCTGCGCCCCTGGCAGTCAGCCGGATGACATGGGCGTCGCAGGTCGGCAAGGTTGGCCTGCTGCCTGCGGCTCACCGGTCCGAGCTGTGCGGCCCAGCGCATCGCCTGCTGCGCCTGCTTCCACTGGCCGCCGCCATGGTCGGCTCCTCGCGGCGGTAGTCGACGATCACGCTCTCGGCGAGCGCGACCAGCCGGGAGCGGAGTGGCTTGTTGACTCGCAGGCGCAGGCCGGTCCCGAGCGCGCTCCGGGCCCGGATGGCGTCGTAGCTCGTCTTTCGCGTCCGTGAGCGTGCCGCCGTCGATCGCCTCGAGCGAGCGGCGGAACCGCTCCGCTGCCACCCACGCCACTCCCTCGCTGGCGACCGTTGCCACCAGCACCAGCAGCATCGCCGCCCAGGCCGCGACGCGAACAAGGGGACGGAGCGCATTGCGGCGACCGGGCGGCGGAGGGTGTGGCGCTGCCGCCGCGGGAGAAGCCGCCGGCAGGGAAGCCGGCAGCGGATCGGTCGGCGGCACGATCTCCAGCGGAGGCGGCACGACGCGGCTCGTCGTTGCCGGCGCCGGCCGCAGCATGGGCATCGTCTCCGCCGTGACGTACTCCGTGAGTGCCAGCGGCGGCCGGTCTTCCAGGAAGAGCTGCAGATCGGCTCGGATCGCCGCTGCCGTTGGATACCGGCGCTCGGGCTGGTAGGCGAGCAGCTTGCTGACGATCGGCGGCCAGCGGCGCGGACGGTCAGCCGGGCAGCGGCGCGCGCGGCGCGTTGCGTGCGGATCGCCTGTTCGAGCTGGCTGCGGTTGCCGATCGACGCTCGGGTAGGGCCGATGGCCCGCCAGCATCTCGTACAGGATCACGCCGAGCGACCAGAAGTCGACGTGCTCGTTGACGTGTCCGTGCTCGAGGCGCTCGGGCGACGCGTACGCGGAGGTGCCCCAGTTGTTGGTCGTGACCTGCGTGGTCTTGGCCAGCGCCTTGGCGATGCCGAAGTCGAGCACCTTGATGTCGCCGGAGGGGCCGACGAGCAGGTGCCCCGGCTTGAGGTCGGCGTGCACGAGCCGGTCGTACCGCTCGCCTTCGACCGTGGTCGCGAAGCTGTGCGCCTTGTCGAGGAACTCGCAGATACGGATCGCGTGCCCGGCCGCAACCTGCGGATCGACGGGGCCGGCCTTGATGAGATCCGAGAGCGCGCCGCCCTCGATCAGCTCCATCGCGATGAACAGGTGGCCGTCCCTGTCGTAGCCGAAGTCGTAGACGGCCGGCACCATGCCGTGCGCCTGCTGGAAGCGCTGCTGCAGCATCGCGCCGTGACGCTCGGCGGCGATCCGCTCGCGCGCGTCAGCCGCATCGGTGAGCAGCACCAGCTTCAGCGCGACCCGGGCGTCGTCGCTCAGCCGCCGCGCCCGCCACACGGTGCCGAAGCTGCCCTGGTCGAAGGGCTTCTCTCCTTCGGTCGCGTATCCGCCCACCTGCCACGGCATCGATGGTGCTCAGCCCTTCAGCGAGCCGGGGATGGCTCTGCAGAGACTATGACGTTGGCGGCGACGCATTTGTTGCCGGTCGGCCGCGGTCGAGCCCCTTCACGACGTCCGCGCCGTAGCCGGCGAAGACGTTGTGCCGGAGGCGAGGCCTGCGCCGCCGGGTCCGACGTGTATCGGCGCGGCGAGCGGCGCGCGCGGAGCGCACGGAAGACGTTGCTGACCGCCGAGACGCTGGGCGCCGCTCAGCCCAGGACGAGCGCGGCGGCGCGAGACGGTGAAGTGCCCGCCGTGTCGAGCGCCGCAGATGCTCTCGCGGGCGCCGAGCTCCGACGGCCGCGCGCATGCGGTCCCGTCGACCTGCAATCAGCTCGAGCGACCGGCTCTGACCGGTGACGCGGATGCCCGACATCCATCGGGAGGCTCCGGCGGTGGATTCGATGCGTATGCCGGATATGTGTCCGCCGAGCTCTCCGTCTGCCGCGACGGCCACCCAGTCGTCGCCCGAAACCGGCGGCCGGACGAACGTCACGCTGCCGGGCACGCGGGCCGTCAGGCTGACACCGTCGGTCGAGCGTCGACCCGCTCCGGCATAGGTGCCGGGCTCGAGCCGGAGCACGTCGCCCGGCGCTGGCGGCTGCGGCGGCCGCCGCACGAGCGTGCCGAACGTCTCCGACGCACTCGGGCGCACGGCAATGGTACGCGAGCCGGGCGGCTGGGTCTCCGGACGCGCGCCACACGAGCAGCAGGGCCGCCGACGACGCCGGCGACGGCTCCCAGTACGAACCAGGTCGTGCGGCTGCGCACGAACCACCAGAAGAAGCGCGCGACTGCGATTGCCCGCTGAGCGCGGCAGGCCGTTCTCGACGGGCTCGGCGAACGGCTGGGCCCACGTGCCGGTCGCCGTCGCTCCGGGGGGCGCCGCGTCCGGAGCCGTCGCAGGGCCTCCGCCTGGCGCACGGCCGCGCACCGCCCGCGCGAACTCCGGGCCCTCGGCATAGACGACCGTGACGTTGTCGCGCCCGCCCGCCTCGTTCGCCGCAGCAACCAGCGCATCGCACGACGGCCTCGGGGCTCCCGGCATGTTCGCGCACCAGGTGTTCGATCGTCGTCGACGGCACCATGTCCGTCAGCCGTCGCTGCAGAGCAGAATGGCGGCGTCCCGCTCCAGGGGCTGGTCGATGACCTCGACGTAGTCCTCCTCGTCCTTGTCGCGCAGCGCACCGCCGACGTCACGGAAGACCTCGTTGCGCCGCGGGTGGCGCATCGCGTCCACCTCGGTGATCTCCCGTGCGCATCCTCCCGCTCGCCGACCGGAGAGTGGTCGTGCGTGAGCTTGCTGGATCCCGTCGGGCCGCAGCTTGTAGAGACGGCTGTCGCCGACGTGGCCGATCGTGACACGCCCGTCGTTGACGACCGCGAGCGTGACGACGCACGTCATGCCGGCCAGTTCCGGGGAGGCTGCCGGCGCGGCGGAAGATCTCGTTGTTGGCGATCGCGATCGCTTCGCGGACGCGCTCCGACGGGCGTCCCGAGCGGGCGGGCCAGGCGCTGGAGGATCACGTCGTGGGCGATGGCCGCTGCGAGCTCACCGGCTGCCTGGCCGCCGACGCCGTCGATCACGCCGAAGATGCCGCGCTCGGCGTCGAGCGAGCGCCAGGTCCTCGTTGTTGGTCCTGACGCGGCCCGGGGTCGCTGCGGAATGCCGCCGCGCAGCGGCTGGGCAGCGGTGGTCGTGTCACTCACGATCGAACACCCGGGCGAGATAGCCAAGCCACGCCAGCGCCGACACCGAGCGTCGCCAGGAACAGCCCATCGAGCCAGTAGAGCCAGTTCATCGGGACGCCACTGCCTCGAACTCGATCATGATCGCATCGGCGAGGCCGATGCGCGCCTTGGCCGGCAGCGGTTGTTCCGGGCCAGGCTGCGCCACGCCTTCGGC
The DNA here is from genome assembly GCA_963787175.1 of uncultured Acidobacteriota bacterium. Taxonomy (GTDB): domain Bacteria; phylum Acidobacteriota; class Vicinamibacteria; order Vicinamibacterales; family 2-12-FULL-66-21; genus CAVSUB01. Next base: position 555,994 of record CAWBCA010000017.1, on the reverse strand, counting down.
GCTCTTCACCGCCGGCGGAATCGGCTGCGCCGTCGACCGTGCGTGCCCCACAGGCTGACGTCCTGGATGAAGAACCGGCCGCTCGCGTCGAGGCGCAGCCGCAGGTGCTCGCGCGACACCTTCGAGCTTGCGGCGATCTGCACGTCCACCCAGGCGGAGCTCCCGCCGCGGCCGATCGACACCGCGTCCTTGCGCATCACGAAGACGTGCGGCCCCTGTTCGTCCTCGTAGGTGAGCCGCGCGCGTTCGCGCGTGTCCCTGGGGTCCATCGCCGCGCGCCGCCTCGGCGCTGTCGCCGGCACCGGCAGGCGGCGCCGGAGCTGCGCCCCTTCGGTGACGCTCGTCGTCCGGCGTCCGCTGCCCACCACGCTGCGGACGATGCGGGTCGTCGGCGTGCCCGCGTACTCCGCCGGAGCGGGCATCGCGAGCGTCGACACGATCCCGAGCTGGCCGCGCTCGAGCTCGCCGTTTCGATCGGCGCACAAATGGATCTCCCAGCCGGCGGACGGCAGCTCGATGGGCTGCAATTCCTCGCGATCCAGCAGTCGCGTCAGCACGCGCCGGGTCGATCGCGCCAGCCCGTGGTTGACCTTCTCCACTTCCGCCGTCAACGCCTGCTGGATCTGGGCGACGATGCGGGGGGCGACGCCGTCGATGGCGTTGAAGTCGTCGGGGTGAAGATAGACGTGGTAGATGGCCGGGGCGATCGTGCTGAAAGGCAGGGGATAGAGGTTGAGCATCAGCTCGTCCCTGACCGCCTTCCAGATTTTTCTGCCGCTGGGTGCCTTGACGCCCGCTGCCATTGCCGCCCTCCGTGGCGTGACCTCTGACCCGCGCCGATCGATACTATGAAGCGTTCGTCCCGATAAGTCTCAAGGAATTCCCAAGGATTTCGCAGGCCTGGCATGAGGGTGAGCATTCGGCAGCTTCACGTTCGACTCGGACACGCGGGAGCTGCTCGACGACGGCCGGCGGGTGCACGTCTCGCCGAAGGCCTTCGACATGCTGAGGCTGCTGCTCGAGCGGCGCCCGAACGTGGTCGGAAAGGCGGAGCTTCATGATCGCGTCTGGCCCGATGCGTTCGTCGGCGACGCCAACCTCAGCGTCGTCGTCGCCGAGATCCGGCAGGTGCTGGGCGACGACTCGAAAGCGGCTCGATTCATCCGCACCGTGCACGGGGTGGGCTACGCGTTCAGCGGGACCGTCGCGGATGCTCCCGAACAACCCTCGGCAACCCAGCCGCCCGGTTGCAGCTGCTGGCTGGTGCTGAACGACCAGGCGCTGCCCCTGGCGGGCGGCGAGAACGTGATCGGGCGGGACCCCCGGTGCGCGGTGTGGGTGGATGCGTCAGGTGTCTCGCGCCGCCACGCGCGGATTGTCGTGACGGCCGAGCAGGCGTCGATCGAGGATCTGGGCAGCAGCAACGGCACGTTCGTCCAGGGGCGGAGGATCGCGCGCGCCCGGGCGCTTGCCGACGGAGACCAGATCGAGCTGGGCGCGGCGGCCTTGACGTTCCGGCTGTGGTCGGACGAGCGCGCCGAGAAGACGGAGCGAATCGGCCGCGCGCGCCGGTAGGCACCGGACCAGGGTGAGCCCCGGTTTCACGGGCGCAGCGACAATACCTTCGACTCGTACTGCTTCACCTCGGCCAGCCAGCAGGCTCCTGTCGGTGTCTCCTTGGTTGCGCAGTAGTAGTCCCAGACCGCGCCGAAGGGCAGCGTCTTGAACTCTTCCTGGAGCGCCAGCCGCGACGTGTAATCGCCGGAGGCTTCCGCGGCGCGGAGCTTGTCGGTCGGCTCGATCATCGCCGCCAGCAGCGACTTCAGCATGTTGCGCGTCCCGATCACCCACGCCGCCACGCGGTTGATGCTGGCGTCGAAATAGTCGAGCCCGATGTGCGTGCGTGGCAGGAAGCCGCCCCGCACGAGCTCCTGGCCGATCGCCGTGATGTCGTCGTTCAGGAGCACGACGTGATCGCTGTCCCAGCGGACGCCCCGGCTCACGTGCAGCAGGATCTCGGGGACGAACAGCATCACCGCGCTGATCTTGTCCGCGATGGTCTCGGTCGGGTGGTAGTGCCCGGTATCGAGGGTGTAGAGCAACTGGCGCGACAGGGCGTAGCCGAAGTACAGCTCGTGCGAGCCTACCGTGTAGCTTTCGATGCCGAGCCCGAACAGCTTGCCCTCGAGCGAATCCAGGTTGTGCTGCCGGTCGACCGGGACCTTGAAGATCTCGTCGAGTGACGCGACCAGGCGCTCGCGCGGCCCCGCCCTGTCCACGGGTGTGTCCTTCATTCCGTCCGGGATCCAGTGGTTCGTCACGCACGCGCTCCCGAGCGCGGCACCCATGGCCGCGCCGACCCGGCGGCACGCGATCGCGTGGCGGATCCAGAACGCGCGCACCGAGCGGTCCTGGTGCGCCAGCGTGAAGTTGTCGGCCGCCTTGGGGTGCGAGAAGAACGTCGGGTTGAAGTCGAGCGCGATGCCCAGCGACTTCGCCCAGTCGATCCACACCGCGAAGTGCTCCGGTTCGATCTCGTCGCGGTCGACTCGAGTGCCCGCGAAGTCGCCGTAGAAGGCGTGCAGGTTGAAGCGGTGAGTCCCGGGAATCAACGACAGCGCCTTGGCCGCATCCGTGCGGAGTTCTTCTGGCGTGCGCGCGCGTCCCGGATAGTTGCCTGTCGCCGCGATGCCTCCCCCGAGCGTCTGGCCGAAGGTCTCGAACCCGCCCACGTCGTCTCCCTGCCAGCAGTGCAGCGAGATCGGGATCCGGGCGAGAGCGGTCAGGGCGGTACCGGTATCGACCCCGTGATCGGCGTACACCTGCCGGGCGAGCGCGTACGCGGCTTCGGTGCGGTCTGTTCGCATGAGGCAAACCCCGTGTGGTTGCTGAATTGTGCTAACGACGGGCGGGCGACAGTATATCGTCGCAGTCGCGTGCCGCGTCCGTTACGATGCGGCCGCGTCCCAGGAGGCCGAGCGTTTCGCATGACAAAAACATCACGATGGCCGAGGGCAGCCTGATGGAATGGATTCAGGCCTACGATCCGCTCCAGAACGCGTGGCTGAGCACGCTCGCTGCCGCGGTGCCGATCGTGCTGCTGCTCGTGACGCTCGGGGTGTTCGAGTGGAAGGCGCACTGGGCGGCGCTCACGGGGCTCGTCACCGCGCTGCTCGTGTCGGTGGCGATCTACGGCATGCCGGTCGCGACCGCGCTCGGCTCGGCGTTCAACGGCGCGGCCTATGGCCTCTTCCCAATCGGCTGGATCGTCCTCAACGCTGTCTTTCTCTACAATCTGACCGTCGCTTCGGGGCAGTTCGAGATCGTCAAGGCCTCGGTGGCCCGCCTGTCCAGCGACCGGCGGATCCAGGCGCTGCTCGTCGCGTTCTCGTTCGGCGCCTTCATCGAGGGGGCGGCCGGCTTCGGCACGCCCGTCGCGATTACGGCGGCGCTCCTCAGCGGTCTCGGCTTCACGCCGCTCTACTCGGCCGGGCTGTCGTTGATCGCGAACACGGCGCCCGTCGCATTCGGGGCGATCGGCACGCCCATCCTCACGCTCGCCGCCATCACCGACATCCCGGCGGGCGTGCTGAGCGCGATGGCCGGACGGCAGCTGCCGATTGTCTCGCTGATCATCCCGGCGTGGCTGGTCGCGACGATGAGCGGCTGGCGCGGGCTGGCGGGGGTCTGGCCCGCCGTGCTGGTGAGCGGCGGCTCGTTTGCGATCGTCCAGTACCTCTGGAGCAACTTCGTCGGCCCCGAGCTGGTCGACATCGTCGGCGGCCTGGTGTCGCTGGCGCAGCCTTGGGCTGTTCTGCCGTGTGGTGGAAGCCGCGTGAAGCCTGGGACTTCACCGGGACGGCTGTCGCGGGCAGCGCCGGGAGTGCGCGGTCGGCAGGGTCTGGCGACGCGTCCCGACCTGCCGCAAATCTCAGGCCGGGGCACGCTTCGAGCCGTGGTGCGGCGCTTTCAGGTCCCGCGTCGAGCGAGCCCCGCGGTCCGGACCTCGTGATGACGCGCGCCTCGGTCGTTCGCGCCTGGATGCCGTGGATCTTCCTGTCGATCTTCGTCACTGCCTGGGGCGCCGGGACCGTCAAGGCCTTCCTCAGCGCGGGGCCGGCGGGCGCCGCGCACTACCGTGCCACTGGACGCGCGCCAGCGCCGCACCCCGTGCTGTCGCCGGCGTTCGAGGTGCCGGCGCTCCATCAGATGGTGTTCCGCGACTTTCCGGTCGTGCCTGCGCGGTCGATCCGGCGCGGCTGCAGCGAGCCCGCCTACAAGGCGAGCCACGCCGAGGCGCGCACGCTTCACCTTGAACTGGCTGTCGGCCACCGGCACCGCGATCCTGCTGCCGCGCTCGCCACGGCGCTCTATCTGCGCATTCCCGGGCGCGTGGTCTTGTCAGATGGTCGCGCTCGACGCTGGCGCCGCATGCGCTGGTCGCTCGTCACCATCGCCTTGATGCTGTCGCTCGGCTTCGTGACCCGCTACGGCGGCACCGACGCGACGCTCGGCCTCGCCTTCACGCACACCGGAGTGCTCTATCCGTTCTTCGCGGCCATGCTCGGGTGGCTGGGGGTGGCGCTGACGGGTCCGACACCAGCTCGAACGTCCTGTTCGGCAGCCTTCAGAAGATCACCGCCCAGCAGCTCGGCCTGAATCCCGTGCTCATCACCACGGCGAACAGCACCGGCGGCGTGATGGGCAAGATGATCGACGCTCAGAGCATCGTCGTCGCCACCGCCGCGACCAACCAGCAGGGGCAGGAAGGCCAGATCCTCCGGTTCGTGTTCTGGCACAGCATCGCGCTGGTCGCGATCATGGGCGTCATCGTCATGCTGCAGGCCTACGTGTTCCCGTGGATGGTGCCGGAGATGCCGGGAGGGTAGGTCTCAGCTTCCCGCTTCCAGCCGTCAGCTCGCACGTGGTGGCGCCGGGCAGAACGTCTGGCGTGTGCCATCCGCACTCCGGATCCCGGATCCCGGATCCCGACGCTGGCCTTCATGCGATCCGTCGAGCGCGCAGCGCTGCAAGCCCTCCGATGATCACGAGGTAGCAGATCGTGATGATCGACAGCCGCATGAAGCGCTGGTACGCCGCGCGGCCCATCAGGTCGAAGATGCTGAATGCCACCACCAGCAGCGCCGCGACCACGGCAGGGCGGACGTAGCGCGGCAACTGGTCGGAGTAGTTGACGAGCGTCATCACGGACAGGGTCGAGAGCACGAACACGTAGTCCCACCCCTGGGGAGAGACGATCGGGATCATCGTGAGCAGCAGCCCGACCTCGAGCACTTCGGGGCGCGCCACTGCCGCCCGCTGCGCGAAGACCAGGGCGGCGATGCAGAAGAGGGCGAGCACCAGGCCGGCGGCGAGCGCCTGGGCGGTCGGACCCGGGCCGAGCCACCTTGTGAACACCGAAGCCGCTGACACGTTGTTGAAGTCCAGCAGGTTCGGCGCCGTCGTCTCGGTGACGGTTCTCCACCACTCGCCGAGCAGTCGCAGGTTCCCTTCGAAGCCGTACACCAGCACCGGCAGCAGCAATGCGATGGCGAGGCCGAGCGCGACGCCGGCCACGGAGCGTATCCTGCGCCGTGCCGCCAGGTAGGGAACGAGCAGCACCGCGTAGGGCTTGACGACCACCGCCGCCGCGACGAGCAGGCCGGCGGGCAGCTCGCGGCCGGCGCGCATCTGCAGGACCGCACCGACGACGAGGGCGGTCATGAGGATGTTGACCTGTCCGAGCTCGATCTCGTGGGCGTAGAACTTTGCCAGGAGCACGAACGTGGCGCCGATCAACAGCGCACGGCTGCGTCGCGACTCGGGCATGGCGGACGCGCTGGCGCGCAGGAGCACCACGAGCAGCAGGACCGACCCCGCGAACCAGCAGGCGCGCACGATACGCTCGGGCGCCACGCCGACGGGCAGCGTCGCGACGGCGAACGCCGGCAGGTACTTGAACTGGAAGTGACCGTCGGACGCACGGTAGAGCGGCTCACCGCGAGCAGCCCGCGCTGCCGCGCGCCGGTACACTTCGTAGTCGGGCATGCGGCTCTCGATCTTCGTGGCGTAGAGGACGGCAAGCGCCGCCGTCACGAGCAGGACGGCGAGCGCGGGCCGGACGGCCTTGTGCATGGGCCGTATTTCTACCATTGCGGCGTCGTGCATGCCATCCTTCCGCCGCCCGTCTCGTGGCGATCACGAGCTGAAGGCGCAGCCATCTCGGCCGGGTCTGAAGACCCGGCCCCACAGAAATGTGCTGTGGCGCGCGGGCTTCAGCCCGCGCGAACATGTGGTCGGGTCTGAAGACGCCAGCCGGTCCCCAGCGCGAGGCCCAAAGCCGAGCAGATTCCGGTTATGATCCGCGCCATGGCAAGCTTCAAGGCGCAGGGTTCGGCCCGCAGGCCCCTCCTGGGGGCAGCGGCCATCGTCGTTCTCGCGTGCGCCGCGCTCACGGGCGTGGGAGGCGCGGCTCTCGCGGGTGCCGCGCAGAGCGCCGCCGATCGGAAGGAGTGGCTGCAACTGTTCAACGGCCGCGATCTGTCCGGGTGGACCCCCAAGTTCGCTCACCACGATCTCGGCGAGAACGTCCGCGACACCTTCCGGGTCGAAGATGGCCTGCTGAAGGTGCGCTACGACAAGTGGACCACCTTCAACGACGAGTTCGGTCACCTCTTCTACAAGGACAAGTTCTCCTACTATCTGCTGGCGGCCGAGTACCGGTTCGTCGGCGAGCAGGTGAAGACGACCCGGACCGATCTCGCCTGGGCGCTTCGGAACAACGGGTTGATGATCCAGTCGCCCGATCCGAAGACCATGCTCAAGGATCAGGATTTTCCGATTTCAATAGAGGTGCAGCTGCTCGGCGGGCTCGGGAACGGCAAGCCGCGCACCACGGCGAACCTCTGTACCCCCGGGACGAACGTGGTCATGAACGGCGTGCTCCACACGCCGCACTGCACGAACTCGAAGTCCAAGACCTACGAGGGAGACCAGTGGGTCAGGGTCGAAGTGCTGGTGCACGGCGACGAGCTGATACGGCACATGGTCGAGGGGCAGACGGTCCTGGAGTACACGAAACCGCAGATAGGGGGCGGCGCGGCGAGCCCGACGGACCCGGCCGTCAAGGTCGACGGCACGCCGCTCACGGGCGGCTTCATCTCGCTGCAGGCGGAGACCGCGCCGACCGACTTCCGCAAGGTGGAGCTCCTCAACCTCGAGGGCTGCATGGATTCCAATTCGCCGGCCTTCAGGAGCTATTTCGTCAAGGCCAACCCGGCGATGTGCCGGTAGCGCATTCAGCGTCTTCACACCGGCCGGTCCGGCCCGGCGACGGTGGTCAACCGTCGAGGCCGTCGACCCACGCGATCAGGTCGGACGTCACCTCGTCGCGATTCGTTTCGTTCACGAGCTCGTGGCGCGCGTCCTCGTAGAAGCAGTGGGTGACCCTGGCGAGGCCCGCCTGGCCGTAGTTGTCCAGCAGGCGCTGCACGCCCCGGGACTCCTCCCCGACGGGATCGCGTGTTCCGGCGATCACGTGAATGGGCAGCGACTTGGGAATCTGCTGGAGGAGCCGGCCGCTCCCGACCGCCTGCTTGCCCACCAGGAAGTCGAGCCACGACTGCGCCGTCAGCGTGAATCCGCACAGGGGATCGGACAGGAAGGCATCGACCTCGTGGTCGTCTCTCGACAGCCAGTCGGACCTGGTGCGGTTCGGCGCGAAGGGGCGGTTGAAGAGCGACAGCACCACTCGCTCCGGCCAGGTGCCCGGATGGCGGCCGCCGTGCGCCATGCGCTGCGCCCGCGCAAGGCCGCGGACGATGGCTTCCTGCGCGCCGGGCGGCCCGTTCGTTCCGCACAGCACCACCCCGCGATAGGCGGAGCCGTGCTCGGCCATCAGGCGCTGGGCGACGAACGAGCCCATGGAGTGCGCGAACAGCACGAGTGGCACGCCGCTGAACGTGGCCAGCATGTGCCCGGAGACCGCCCACGTGTCGTCCACGAGCGCGCGCCAGCCATCGACGTCTGCGAAGTGGCCCAGGCCAACCGGCGGCGTTGGATTGAGTCCGTGTCCACGGTGGTCGTGCGCCCACGCGACGAAACCGGCCGTGTTCAGCGCGCCCGCGAGCCGCCCATAACGTCCGCCGTGCTCCGCCATCCCGTGGATGATCTGCACCGCGGCACGCGGCTGCGCGACTGCGTCCCAACGATGCAGCGGTGGAAGCGCAGGGCCGCCGGCCGACACAGCCACCCGCCTACTCTACACGCAGGGCGACGATCGGGTCGACGCGGGTGGCACGCAACGCCGGCAGCACGCATGCGGCTGTCGCGACGGCAAGGAGCAGCGCCGCGTTGCCGGCGAACGTGAGGGGATCGTGCGCCGTCACTTCGAAGAGCAGCGTCTGCAGGACGCGGGTGAGGGCGAAGGCGCCCGCAAGGCCCAGCGCGACCCCGATCGCCACGAGCGTGAGGCCGCCCCGGAGAACCAGCGCGAGGACGTCACGCCGCTGCGCACCGATCGCCATGCGGATCCCGATCTCCTGGGTTCGCTGCACGACGGACTGGGCGATCACCGCGTACAGCCCGATCGCGGCCAGCGTCAGCGCCAGCGCCGAGAACAGGCCCAGCAGCTGGGTCGTCAGCCTGCGTGGCGCCACCGCGTTCTCGATGAGCCGGGCGAGCTCGTAGAACTCCCCTGTTGGCAGGCTTGGATCGTAGGCGGCCAGGGTGGAGCGCACGGCGGGCACCAGGGACGCCGGCGGGCGCGTGCTGCGCACCACCATTTCCATACCCTGCCAGTCGCGGGTCTGCCGGTAGTGGAGGTACATCTCGTTGCCCCCCGATTCCTCGAGCGATCCGTGACGGACGTCGCCGACCACTCCGACGACGGTGGTTCCACCGTCCTGCGTGATCATCCGGCCGACGGGGTCCTGATCGGGCCAAAGCTCGCGGGCGAGCCGCTCGTTGATGATCACCGCCTTCATGCTGGTCGGCGTGTCGCGGTCGTCGAAAAACCGTCCCGCCCGCAGCGGGACCTTCAGGGCCTGCAGGTACTGCTGATCGACGATGCGGGGAAAAACGCTCGGGCCCTTTCCGGGCGGGTACTCGACCCCCTTTGCCCGTACTCCCCACGTGCGGTTGCGGCCGAGCGGCAGCACGTCGCTCAGCCCGACAGCATCGACGCCGGGGAGAGCCGCCACCGCGCGGACCGCGCCGTCCAGGTACTGGCTGGCCTCGGCCGGGCTCGCAAACACGCGGGGCGCATCGACCCGCCACGCCATCGCATGGTCCGGCTCGAACCCGAGGTCGACCTGGAGGAGCGCGCTGAAGCTCCGGAACAGCAGGCCCGCCCCGACCAGCAGCACACAGGCGAGCGCCACCTCCACCACGACGAGGGCGCTGCGAGCGAACACGGAGGAGCGGCCGGCGCTGCGCTGGTGCGTGGCGTTCTGCTGCGCCGCGTGGCCGCGCGAGAGGTGCCAGGCAGGCAGCACCGCGCAGGCGATGCCGGCCAGGGCCGTCAGCCCGATGGTCACGGCCAGAGCCGTCGGATCGACGGACGCATTCTGCAGCAGCGGCACGCCGAACGTCTGAAGTCCGGCCAGCCGGTGGGTCGCCCACACGGCCAGCGGCACCCCGATGAGCGAGCCGGCGACAGCCAGCACGAGACTCTCGGCGACCGCCTGCTGGATCAGGTGGCCCCGGCGTGCCCCGAGGGCCACGCGCACCGCGAACTCCTGCCGGCGCACGTTGATTCGCGCGAGCAGCAGGTTGGACAGGTTCACGCACGCAATCGCCAGGACGCACGCGACAGCGCCGGCCAGCACGTAGAAGGCCTGCCGGAAGCCGCCGCGCAGCGCGTCGCTCAGCGGCCTGACCCTCGCGCCGAGCGTTCCGGGATAGTTGATCGATTGCTTGAAGCGCCCGCTGATCACCTCGAGGTCGGCCTGCGCTCCCTCTGCGGTGGCGCCTGGCTTCAGCCGGCCCAATCCCGAAGAGCGTATTGCCCCAGCGGGCCGTCTCCGGGGCGATCGGGAAGGGCGTGATCAGGTCGATCTCGCTGCCCGGGGCGAAGATCGAGTCGAAGTCGAACGTCGCCGGCATCACGCCGACGATTGTCGCCGTCACGTTGTTGAGCGTCAGCGTGCGTCCGACGACACCGGGGTCGCCGGCGAAGCGCCGCTGCCACAAGGCGTGGCTCAGGATGCTCACGCTCGGCCCGTTGAACCGGCACTCCTCGGCGGTGAAGTTACGGCCGGCTGCGAGAGTGACGCCCAGCACGTCGAGGAAGTTGTCCGACACCTGGACGCTGCGGAGCCGCTCGGGCTCGCCGGTGCCCGTCAGCGTCTGGCGCCGACCGAAGTCGAAGAACGCGAAGTAGCCGGCGAGCGCCTCGAAGCTCTCGTTCTCCTCGCGCCACGCCTTGAACGTGTCGGCGCGGGTCGTGCGGGCCGACATCCCCCCGGTTCCCACGTTCTCGATCCAGACGAGGCGACCCGGCTCGCGAAAGGGAAGGGGGCGCAGCAGCACGGCATGCGACGATGCTGAACATCGCCGTGCAGGCGCCGATGCCGAGCGCGAGGGTGAGGAGGGCGACGACGGCAAAGCCGGGAGACTTGACCAGTTGGCGGACGGCGAGCTTGACGTTGGACAGCATGAGGGCAGGTCCTTACTCGGTGCGCAGCGCCACGATCGGATCGATGCGGCTCGCGCGGCGCGCGGGAAGCAGAGCCGCGGCCATCGACAGGGCGACGAGGATGAGCGCGACGCTGCCGTAGGTGACCGGATCGGTGAAGGAGAGGCCGAACAGCATGCTGGAGAGCAGCCGGCCGCTCGCGTAGGCGGCCGCCGCGCCGGCGAGCACACCGAGAACGACGAGCGTCAGGGACTCCCGCAGGATCAGCCGCAGCACGTGCCCCGGCAGCGCACCGAGCGCCACGCGCAGTCCGATCTCGCTCGTGCGCCGCACGATCGCGTGCGACACGAGGCCGTACAGCCCGACACAGGCGAGTGCGAGCGAGAGCAGGCCGAAGAAGCCGGAAAGCCGTGCGAACAGGTGTTCCTGTCCGTGCAGTCGATCGATCTGCTCGTCCTGCGTGCGCAGGTTCAGCACGGGGAGTGCCGGGTCGACACTCCGCACCGCGTTCCTGATGGCCGAGAACACGGCCACCTGATCGCCGCTCCCCCCGGCATGGCCCTGTCCGGCCACACGCAGCGCGAAGTGTGCGTCGCTGTCCAGCCGTTGCAGCGCAGGCAGGTAAATGGTGGCCGGCGCGCCGCCACGCAGGTCCGTGTACATCGCGTTCGCGGCGACACCGACGACATCGACGGTGTCCTCGGGGCTCGGGCCGATGCTGATCGACTTGCCGAGCGGGTTCTCGCCGCCGTGGTAGATGCGCACGAACGCCTGGTTGACGATCGCCACTCCCGGCGCCGTATTGTCGTCGCGGCTGGTGAACGCGCGGCCGAGAGCCAGCGGCAGCTCCATCACGTCGAAGAAGTTGGGGGCCAGGCCGTTCGTGTTGACGATCATCGGGGTCCCCTGAGGGGGTGTGTGCCCGGGAACCGTGATGCGCTTGTTCTGGCGGCGAGCTTCAGTTCCCTCAGCACCGCCGCAGAGTCTCCCACACAACTCGCCCCACGGAACCAGACACTCCGGGCATGTGCGCTTAGACGGAGGCGGGGCTGGAAAGGGTTGCCGGCGGACTTGCCAGCGCGGTCAGCGGCTGGCCGGGGTCAGTACCACCCGTGTGCGGGTCTGCGCCGACTGGCGCGCCGCCTCGAGTATCTCCGTCGCGATCAGGTTGTTCTCCAGTGACGACAGCGCGTTGGGCTTGCGGGCGCCGCGCACGACGGCGGTCAGATGTGAAATCGAGTCCTGCTCGTCGGGCGCAAGGGGATCAGGCGTGACCGACTGGACGGGCTCCTTGCCGAGCGCCACACGCAGGCCCGTGCCGCCGGTGGCAATCGCGGAGCCACGTTCGCCGTAGACTTCGAAGTCCTTGCGGTTGGACGGCCAGTTCCAGGACGCCTGGATGATCCCCTGCGCCGTTGGATACTCCAGCAGGATGGTGGCCTCGTCGTCCACGCGCGGGTAGACCGTGGGCTGCAGCTGCTGCGTGAGCGCGGTCACCGACACCGGACGCTGATTGTCCATGAGCCACGTCATCAGGTTGGCGCCGTAGCAGCCGAAATCGAACAGCGCGCCGGCGCCGTTCCGTACCGGATCGGACAGCCAGTCGAGAAACTCAGGCTGGACGTTGATGGCCTTGGGACCGCTGTGGCCGTCCAGTGCGACCATCTTCCGGATCTCCCCCGCGGCGCGCCGCTGCTTCACGAGCGTCCAGATCGCGCCGTGGCTCGGATACCACGTGGTTTCGTAGTTCACCAGCACGTGGATGCCACCTGCCGCGGCGGCGCGACGGATGCGCTCGCCATCCGACGAGCTGACGGCCAGCGGCTTCTCCATCATCACGTGGACACGACGCTTCGCGGCCGCCTCGACGACGGCGGGGTGGTCGCGGGTGTTCGTGAACGAGGCCACCGCCTCGGGCTTGGCGCGGTCGAGCATCTGCGCGAGATCGCTGAACAGCGCCGTGTCGGGAAGGTTGTAGCGGCCGGCATAGCTGCGCAGCAGCGCCGCATCCGGCTCGAAGACCGCAACGATCTGCACGTCCGGACGCGCCTGGGCGGCGCGCAGGAACCCGCTGACATGCCCGTGCACGAGGCCCGCGATCGCGAGTTTGAGCGGTGCGGCCTGCTGCGCCGCCGGCATCGGCAGCAGGCCAAGGAGCGCAGCGAGGAACGCGGCCGGGAGCCAGCGGTCCATCACATCACCCCCGCGGCACCTGGAGGTCGGGCATCGGCGCCCCGATGAACACCTTGCGGCAGGGTCGCGCGATCAGGCGGGCCCATTGCGCCGAACGGGAGACGCGCGCGCTGTCGGTCGCGATCCCGGTGTTGGCGTACATCTGCCGGTACAGCTTCGAGAGCATCACGAACGCCAGCCGGGACTTCAGCGACCGGACGCACCGCGAGCGCCGCCAGACCTGCGGCAGGCTGTAGAAACGATCCCAGACCGCCTGGGTGCGCTGCCGGATCTCGTCGGCCGCCATCGTGGGATGCGGCACGTAGACCTTCGGCCGCAGCGCCTGCGGAATGAGCCAGTGACGGGTCACCGGGACGCCGCCAATCGAGTTGGTTGCGGGGTCGATCGTTTTTTCCCAGGTGGCAAAGTCGAGGGTGCCGGGAAAGGGCGTCAGCATGACGAACTGCGCGAACGTCAGGTTCGCGCGCTGCGCCAGCGCAGCCGTCGCGTCGAAGGTTGCAGGCGTGTCGCTCGGCAGGCCGAAGATGAACGACCCGAGCACGTGGACCCCGTGGTCCTTGAACGCGCGCAGACGCGTCACCAGTTCTTCGCCCACCGCGTTGAAATCCTTGTAGACGTCCTTGAGGCCCTCGGCGGTCACTGCCTCCACGCCGACCAGCGCCCCCTTGATCCGGGCCCGTCGCATCGCATCGAGGAACTCGGGGTCTTCCGAGGCCTCCATCGTGATCTGGGTGAAGAACACCATGTCTGAGGGCAGCTGTGCGAGCCGTGCCATGAGCTCGAAGCGTTCGCGGCGGATCGCGGTGAGGTTCTGCAGGTGCTGCTGATCGCTCTTGCGTCCGGCCATCTTCAAATCCGTGAGCGTGACGGGATAGAAGTTGTCGTCGGCGAGTGCCACGAAACGAAAACCGCGCCGGCGGAGCTCGACGACTTCCTCGATGACGGCATCCGCCGTGCGCTGCCTCGGCTTCTGCCCATCGGTGCGCCAGACCGAGCAGAACGAGCAGTGCTTCGGGCAGCCCCGCACCGTCTGGACCGAGGCCCACATATAGCTGGACGGCGGCAGCAGGTCCCAGCGGGCCTTCTCGAACTGGTCCGCCTCGATGCGGCCCCCTTCGTACAGCGCCTTCGGCGCACCCAGCGCGCAGTCCTCGAGCACCCGCGCCCAGACGACGTCGCCGTCCCCTTTCACGACCGCGTGCGCGCCGCCCAGTTCCTGAGCCTCGGCAGGGTAGAGCGTCGCGTGAATCCCTCCAAACACGACGAAGGCGCCCGCCTGGCGCGCTGCAGTACCTACCTCATAGCCGCGCAGCGCGTTTCCGCTGTGAATCCCGATGCCGACGGCGTCTCCCGGTTGGATCTGCCCGGGATCGAGTGTCTCGAGCGTCTCGTCGGTGATGAGCGGATCGCCGTAGCAGCGGGGGGTGGCACCGGCAAGGACGTAAAGCCACCGCGGGGTGATGACGCCCACACCGAAGGAGATGTGGCTTGGATTGATCAGATGTACGCGCAAAAGATCCTTTGGGAGGCTGAGTCAGCCGATATGGCAAAACGCGGGCCGCTCGTATTCTAGCACCAGAATTTCGACGCTGCCATAAGGATGATCCCCGAACGTTTCAGGGACTCGAGAGGACCGAATCAGCTGTGGCGGGGAGCGTCCAAATGCCAAACCTCAGCTCATCTTCACGACGGCGTTCGAAGACCGGGATACTGCGTGCTCCAGCCCTGCTTCTGCGGAGCAGCAGCCGGAGACGGGGCGGGTCTGGCACTCGAGCGTGGCGGTTGCACTAGAATGACTCCTCGTGCGAGGAGTGTGGGAAGCATGCCAGTCACGGAACATCTGCCGGCGGGTCATCGCGAGTTGCTCGCTTCGAAGGATTTTCACCGGCTCCTGGCCAGGCGTTGGCGCATGTCGCTGTTGCTGACCGCCCTGCCTGTTCGTCCTCTACTACGGCTACATCATCCTGATTGCCGTCAACAGGCCGTTCGTATCGCGCCGCATCGGCGACGCGACGACGGTTGGGATTCCGCTCGGTGCCGCGGTGATCGTCGGCGCCTGGGTGCTCACGGCGATCTACGTCGTCTGGGCCAACCGCCACTACGACCCCGAAGTCGCGCGGCTGCGCGAGCGCCTGCGGAAAGCCTGAGCCGATGCAAACCACGCTCGGCACGCCCGACGGCCTCGGCCGTCGTGTTCTTCCTCGTGATCGTCGCGCTGACGCTGGCGGTCACCTACTGGGCAGCGCGCCGCACCCGCTCGACGAAGCGAGTTCTATGCCGCCGGGACGCTCGATCAGCCCGCTCCAGAACGGCCTGGCGCTCGCCGGCGACTACATGAGCGCGGCGTCGTTCCTCGGCATTGCCGGGCTGGTCGCGCTGCGCGGCTACGACGGGATGATCTACGCCACCGGATGGCTGGTCGGCTGGCCGGCGCTGATGTTCCTGATCGCCGAGCCGCTGCGCAACCTCGGCAAGTACACCTTCGCCGACGTCGTCGCGTTCCGGCTGCGGCAGGTGCCGGTGCGGATCGCCTCGGCGTTCGGCGGCATCCTGACGCTGCTGTTCTACGTCGCTCGCGCAGATGGTCGGCGCCGGCAACCTCATCGCGCTGATGTTCGGCATGCCGTACGAATGGGCGGTGGTGCTGGTCGGCGCGGTGATGCTGGTGTACGTGCTGTTCGGCGGCATGATCGCGACGACCTGGGTGCAGATCATCAAGGCGATGCTGCTGCTGTTCGGCGTGACGCTGCTGACCGTGCTGGTCCTGGCGCAGTTCGACTTCTCGCTGGGCGAGCTGTACAGCGCGGTCGCCGCGCGGGACGGGCAGGCCGCGCTCGAGCCGGGCGGGCTCGTGACCGATCCGATCGACGCCGTGTCGCTGGGCCTGGCGTTGATGCTCGGGCCTGCTCGGCCTGCCGCACATCCTGATGCGGTTCTACACGGTGCCGGACGCCCGCGCGGCGCGCGTCGTCGGTGCTCTACGCCACCGGCTTCATCGGCTACTTCTACCTGATCATTCCGATCGTCGGTTTCGGCGCCTCGGCGCTCGTCGGCCGCGACGCTGATTCGCGCAGGTCGACCCGGGCGGCAACATGGCGGCGCCGCTCGTCGCGGAGCTGCTCGGCGGCACCCCGTTCCTCGGCTTCATCGCGGCGGTCGCGTTCGCGACGATTCTCGCGGTCGTCGCCGGCCTGACGCTGGCGGGCGCGAGCGCGCTGTCGCACGACATCTTCACGCACGTGGTTCGCAAGGGGCACGCGACCGAGGCCGAGCAGGTTCGGGTCGCGCGGATCTCGACCGTTGCCTTCGGCGCTCGTCGCGGTCGTGCTGGGCATCCTGTTCAAGGGCCAGAACGTCGCCTTCATGGTCGGCCTCGCGTTCGCGGTGGCGTGCAGCGCAAACTTCCCGCCGCTGCTGCTGTCGATCGTGTGGCGGCGCTTCAACACGGCCGGCGCGGTCGCGTCGATCGTCGCCGGCGCGTTGATTTCGGTCATGCTGATCGTGCTCAGCCCGACGATCTGGGTCGACCTGCTGCACAAGCCGGCCGCAATCTTCCCGCTGCGCAACCCCGCGATCGTGTCGATGCCGCTGAGCTTTTCTTCGGCATCGTGGCCTCGCTGCTCACGCGCGAGCCCGCGGCGGAAGCGAAGTTCGACGACGAGAAGCTGCGGACGTATCTGGGCGTGGGCGCCGAGTAGTGCCGGCGGCCGGCCGCCGACGGACCCCTCTCAGCGGCGCCGGCCGGCACTCAGGTGCGCGGCCACCTCGTCGTTCCAGCTCCGATTCAGCTTCGTGACACCCGGGGTCGGTACCGCCGGCACGGGCAGCGGCCCGAACGAGACAGTGGGCGGCGTGAGATCGAGCTTGGCGTTCACGATTTCCTCCCAGGTGAGCTCCTGACCGGTGTAGGCGGCCTCCCGGCCCATGATCGCCGTGAGCGTGCTCTCGGCCACGGTCTTCAGCTCGTTGATCGGGCTGCCTGCGCGGATGCTGGCGATGAGGTCGGTGTGTTCCTGCACGTATGGGTTGACCGGTTTCTCCGGGCCGGCGTAGGTCCACGCGCCGGGCCCGGTGATCCTGGTCGACGCGTCGGAGCTGCCCCTGGTGCCGATGAAGTTCTCGCCGATGCGGTTGCGCGTGCCCTCGATTTGACGGCACATGCTCATCACGCGCGCGCCGCTCGCGTACTCGAAATCAACGGCGAAGTGATCGTAGATGTGGCCGTAGATCGGGTCGGTGCGCTGCTGCCGTCCGCCCGCCCCGATTGCCTTGACAGGCGGCCCGCCCATCACCCAGTTCGCCACGTCGAGGTTGTGGACGTGCTGCTCGACGATGTGGTCGCCTGACAGCCACGTGAAATAGAGCCAGTTGCGGATCTGCCACTCGGTGTCGGACCAGTCGGGCTGGCGCTTGTGGTTCCACAGTCCGCCCTGGTTCCAGAAGACCTGGCCGCTCACGATGTCGCCAATCGCGCCGTCCTGAAGCCGCGTGATCGTCGCCGAGGTACTCGGCTTGATGCCGGCGCTGGGTGCCGGCGCCGATTCCGAGGTTCTTCTTGCGGGCCGCCTCGTAGGTCGCCAGAACCGAGCGGATGCCGCGGGCGTCTACCGCCACAGGCTTCTCCGTGAACACGTGCTTGCCCGCCGCAACCGCCGCCTCGAGGTGGCCAGGTCGGAATCCGGGCGGGGTCGCCAGGATCACGAGGTCCACCGGCGCGGCGAGCACCTTCTTGTACGCGTCGAAACCGGTATAGCGATGCTCGGCGGCAACCTTGAATCCCGCCTTGTACCTTGCGCGCCGAAGGCGGGGTTGCCGCCGGCCTCCGTCTCGAGCTGCGCCCGGCACTGTTCGAGCCGGTCCGCTGTCAGGTCTGCCAGCGCGGTGATCTCCAGGCCGTCTGCGGCCATCAGGACGTTCGAGATGGCCCCCGTCCCCCTTCCACCCGTCCCGATCACGCCGATTCGAATGACGTCGGCGCCGGACACGTGGACACCGCTCGGAAACATCATCGCCGCGGCCGCCGCGCCCGTCGTGTGCACGAACGTCCGGCGTGTGACGCGCGTCGTGTGGGTGTCGCTCATGGCCTGCTCTCCTGTCAGCTGTGCTCTCGATTGGTGAACCGTCTGCTTACCCTGACGTGACGACGCGGAATCCGACGAAGGGTCCGTCCGAAAGCCACCAGACGCTCTTCGGCAGCTGCGGGTCGCGCTCGTTCCAGGAGGGATCCTGCACCGCCCGTGCGGCGGGACCCGTCCGCTCCAGCGTGTCCCGGAAAGAGCCGCCCCGGGTCGCACGCACGCCGTCTCCGGTCGTGATCCATTCCGCGGCGTTCCCGAAGAGGTCCGACAGGCCGTGCGCGTCCGGCTTCCGGGTCCCCACTGGATGCGTCGTGCCGCCGGCGTTGCCGCGATGCCAGGTGATGGCCTCGCGAGACCCCGCAGAGTCCCCGGACGGGGCCGCCACGCCTGCCACGCGGATCCACTCCGCCTCGGTGGGCAGGCGGTAGCTCTTGCCGGTTCTGGCCGAGAGCCACTTGCAGAATGCCTCCGCAGCGTCGCGCGTGACGCTGATCACCGGATAACCGGCGTGCCCCCAGCCGTAATCGGGAGCCCCGTAGGGCTGAGACGGACGCGCGGTTGCGGCCGCCGCCCCTCGCGCGGGGGGGCCGAGCCCGACCGCGAACAGGTCGTACAGCTCCCACGTTACCTCGGTGCGCGCGATCAGGAAGGGACCGACAGCAACGCTGAGCCCCTCCATCTGGATCGTGCCGGCCGGCACCGGGACCATCTCGAAGCCGACCACAGTATCCGGGATCGTTTCGTGGTAGCCCTGCGCGGCAGCCACCTGTGCGGCCAGACCCTGCTCAGCCGGCGCGACCGGCATCGCCACGCCAGACAGCGCTGCCATTAGGACGAACACGAGGGCCCGCCGCCTGCCAGAGGCACGTCGAACGAGCAAGCCTGGTTGTCCTGCCATCCGCCTGCCCTTTCACGGTTGGCGCCGATTCTCCATCGGCTGTGGCACGCCGGGCGGTGCCAAAAAAGCCTGTTCAAGCAGTACCCGTATTATTGGCCAGGGCCACAAGAGTCTCAATTGACGCTGCAGGTGCAACCGGGAGCCGACCATTCATGAGCCTGAGGGTCTTCGGTGGTCGCGTCGTGCCCTCGCTCACTCTCTGCCTGCTGCTGACGGCGCCGGCTCCGCCCGCCTCGTTGCCGCGCGTTCCGGTGCAAGGATCGGCGCCGGTCCCACTGGCGCTCGACCTTGCGGCGTCGGCGTCCGCGCTGCCGGAACTGCGGAGCCTGCTCGTGAGCTGGCGCGGCGAGCTCGTCGCCGAGCACTACGCCAGCGGGGTGCGCCCCGGCTCGCCTGGCCAACGTCAAGTCGGCGTCGAAGAGCATCATCGCCGCGCTCGTCGGCATCGCGATCGAACGACGCCTGATCAGGAGTGTGCGAGGAACCGATCGCGACCTACTTTCCCGAGCTCCGCCGCGATCCTGACCGCCGCAAGCAGGCGATCACCGTCGAGCACCTGCTGACGATGCGGTCGGGGCTCGAGTCGACGAGCGGCCGCAACTATGGCGCCTGGGTGCGGAGCCGCGAACTGGGTGCGCTACGCGCTCGGCGCAGCCGATCGTGAGCGAGCCGGGCACGGCGATGGAGTACAGCACCGGGAGCTCGCATCTGCTGTCGGCCATCCTCACGAAGGCGACCGGCACGAGCACCTGGCAGTTCGCGCAGGACACGCTGGCCGGCCGCTCGGTATCAGCCTGGCGCGCTGGCCGCGCGATCCGCAGGGCATCTACTTCGGCGGCAACGAGATGCTGCTGACGCCCAAGCAGATGGTGGCGATCGGCGAGCTGTACTCGCAGCAGCGGGCGCGCAACGGCCGCCAGATCGTCCCGCGGCCGTGGGTGGCCGCGTCGTGCGTGCCGCGCACGACCTCCGCGTGGGACGCCGACCGGCGGTACGGGTATGGCTGGTGGATCCAGGACGTTCCGCGGCGGCACGGCCTGCTTCGCCTGGGGATACGGCGGCCAGTACATCTTCGTTTTCCGCGATCTCGACCTCGTCGTCACCGCGACGTCGTCGACAACGGTGAGCGAAGAACGGCGCGGGCACAGGCGGCGGCTGTTCGATTTCATCGAGGATCACGTGCTGGGCCCTGTCGTCGAGCGTTCCGGCACCCGCTGACTGCGCCCGCACGCAAGCGTTGGCCGGAAACGCTCGTGTTCCTCGCCGCCCCTTGCCCTGTCGATGCCGCGGCCTGCACGGGCAGCGGCTGTTCCCATCCGTGCGGGCGAATACCCTCAGCTGGTGTAGTGTTGCGCTGCGCTCGTTTCGACGTCGCGCGGGTGAGAGGGAGGTCGGGTGAATGGGGGGAGCACAGCCGTGACTGCATCGCGAATGGTTGTGAACGCCGGGATGGCGGTGGCGCTCGCTGTGCTGGCGGGCCTGTCGGTCGACGCCCAGCACGGGCGCGAATGGCGCGACTACGCCGGCGGCCCGGACAGCTCGCGGTTCGTCGCGGCGACCGCAGATCACCAAGGCCAATGTCCACCAGCTCGAGGTCGCCTGGACCTATCCCGGCCGGGCCAGACCGACTTCAATCCGCTCGTCGTGCGCGGGCGTCGGTCTACGGCCGCGGGCCGAACAGCTCGTTCGTGGCGCTCGACGCCGCGACCGGAAAGCAGATCTGGACCCACGAAGGCGTCCAGGGCTTCAACGGCCGCGGCGTGAACTACTGGGAGAGCAAGGACGGCAAGGACCGCCGGCTGCATCTTCAGCGCGAACAACTTCCTCCAGGAGATCGACGCGCAGACCGGACGGAGCCATTACCTCGTTCGGCGTGAACGGGCGGGTCGACCTGCGGGTCGGGCTGGACCGGGATCCGGCGACGGTCAACCAGCAGAGCCGCACGCCCGGACGGGTCTTCGAGAACCTCATCATCCTCGGCTCGGCGACGAACCAGGAGTACGCGTCGGCGCCCGGCGACATCCGCGCGTTCGACGTGCGGACGGGCGCGCTGGTCTGGACGTTTCACACCGTGCCGCGGCCCGGCGAGTTCGGCTACGACACCTGGCCGGAGGACGCGTGGAAGACCGTCGGCGGCGCCAACAACTGGGGCGAGCAGTCGATCGACGAGAAGCGCGGCATCATCTACGTCCCGACCGGCAGCCCCAAGTACAACTTCTATGGCGGCAACCGGAAAGGCGCCAATCTCTTCGGCGACTGCATCATCGCGCTCGATGCCAGGACCGGCAAGCGGCTCTGGCATTTCCAGACCGTCCACCACGACATCTGGGACCTCGACAACAACTCCGCCCCGCAGCTGACGACCATCCGCCAGAACGGCCGGACGCATCGACGTCGTCGCCGTGGCCGAGCAAGACCGGCTACCTCTATGTGTTCGATCGCGTGACCGGCGAAGCCGATCTGGCCGATCGAGGAGCGTCCCGTGCCGCAGAAGACCGACGGTGCCCGGGTGAAGCGCTGTGGCCGACGCAGCCGTTCCCGACGAGCCCGCCGCCGTTCTCCCGGCAGAAGTTCACGGCCGACGATCTGAACCCGCACATCCTGACGCCGGAGGAGCGCGAGC
The DNA here is from genome assembly GCA_963787175.1 of uncultured Acidobacteriota bacterium. Classification (GTDB taxonomy): domain Bacteria; phylum Acidobacteriota; class Vicinamibacteria; order Vicinamibacterales; family 2-12-FULL-66-21; genus CAVSUB01. Next base: position 534,566 of record CAWBCA010000017.1, on the reverse strand, counting down.
AGTTCAGGCAGCGGATCCTCAAGGCGCAGAAACGAGGGACCGTTCACGCCGATCGGCTTCGAGGACGTGATCCACATGCCCGGCAATCAGGGCGGATCGAACTGGGGCAGCACCGCGGGCGAACCCGTCCGACGGCAGCGTCTATGTCATCGGCTTCAACGTGCCGACGATCATCCGGCTGCTGAAAGCCGGGCGAGATGCGCGCGGGACGCGGCGGCGCGCCGCGGAGGTGGTCAAGGAGGGCCGCTACGTGACGGACGGCTTCGGCCTCTACCCGACGATCGTCAATCCGCCGTACACCACGTTGACGGCCTACGATCTCAACAAGGGCACGATCAAGTGGCAGATCGGGCTCGGCGACGATCTGCGACTGGTCGGTCAGGGCATCAAGGGAACGGGCACCGCGGGCGACGACCAAGGGCGGGATCATCCCCACCGCGACCGGACTCGCTGTTCGTCACCGCCGCCGACCGCAAGGTCCACGTCTACGACAGCACCACCGGCAAGCAGTTGTGGGAGCTGCCGCTCGGCGGCCCACCAGCGGGTCGCCGTCGATGTACGAGCTCGGCGGACGGCAGTATCTGCTGGTGACTGCGTCCATGCCGGCGGTCGGCGGGAGGGCCGGGGGCCCGGGTGGCGACGCCAATCCCGCTGCCCCCGCTGCTACGACAGGCATCGTGGTGTACGCCCTGCCACGCAACGCACGCTGACGCCGATCGCCTCGCGCGGATTGAGCCCGGACACGCGCGCGCGGGTGATCATTGCTTGCGTCTTTTGACGACGAGCTGCATCTGGATGTCGCCGCTGGTGACCGTCCCCTTCATGACGTCCGCCTCGACGGTGAGCTCGAGGCGGTACCTCCGCCCGTTCCGGGTGTGCGTGGCGAGCAGGACGACCTTGTTTCCCTCGATCTTGCCGCTGGTGATCGGGTGCTGGTCTGCCTCGTCGTTGCCGACCGTTCCGGTCACGGTCGCGTCCTTCTGATCGAGGACGAGCAGCGCGGGGTCTTCGAAGGAGGTTCCGTCGGGCCTCTGGCCGCTGAGCGTTCCATTCCACTTGCCCTTCACGTCCGCGGCCTGACCCGACATCAACATCAGCAAGAGAGCTCCGAATGCAATCATCATGGCCTCCCGACATGACGCGCCGGATGGGCGGTCGAAGCAGTAAACGAACGGGGTGCCGAGAAGGTTCCGAGGCCCATCAGGTTACACTTTCGCTCGCACGCGGCGGCCGGTCATCGAGCCGGGCGGGAGCGCCCGCCAGGCTGTGCCTGGCGCCGGCCTCGAGAGATGCACCGGCGGATCGGGATCATCCGCATCCGCCCGGGTAGCGACATCATCATGAGCGAGTCGGCGGCGTGGTCCACGGCAGCGTTCGATGGTGGGATTGTCGTTGGGGAGATCCGCGTCTGGCTCGCCATGCTGGATCGCCTGGACCAGGACCAATCCTCCTCCGTACTCTCACCCGACGAGCAGGAGCGCGCGGCAAGATTCGTGTTCGCGCGCGATCGGCAGCGCTTCGTTGCTGCGCACCTGCTGCTGCGACGGCTGCTGGCCCGTCATCTGGGCACCACACCTGCCGAGGTGTGTTTTTCCTCTGACCGGAACGGCAAGCCGACACTGTCCGGCTACGCGCACCCCCCATCGTTCAACCTCTCGCACTCGCAGGACGCGGTGGTGGTCGCCATCAGTCTTGGGGGTGAGGTGGGCATCGACATCGAGGCGATCCGCCCGGTGGCGGAGGCGGAGCGTATCGCAGCCCGGTTCTTCGCCCCGGGCGAGATCGAAGCGTTTCGCTCGGTTGCGCTTGCGGAACGCGAGCGGGCGTTTTTCAGCTGCTGGACCCGGAAGGAAGCGTTCGTCAAGGCGGTCGGCAGCGGTTTGAGGCACGCCCTGCGCTCGTTCGAAGTGACGTTGAGGCCTGATGAGCCGGCGCGGATAGTCCACGCCGGCACGATGGCATCCGAAGCCCGCGGCTGGACGCTCACCGAGCTGCCGGCGGTGCCCGGTTACGTCGGAGCCCTCGCGGCGAGGGGCAATCCTCGCGCGATTCACTACCATGCTGGGGCGATTCGGAGTGCCGTGAGGGTGTCGCGGGCGACGGGCGTTGGGATACGCCGTAGCAATCGACCGACCGTCGCTACCGGGGCGTCAGGCGTAGCACTTCGCGCTCGGTGGCCACATAGATTGCGCCGTCCGCAGCGGTCTCGACCAGCCGGACCGGCGACCCGCCAGGGATCGTCAGGTGCCCGGTGCCGGACAGGGTGCTCTCGTCGGGAGCCAGCCGCGCACGAAGCAGGTAGTCCTGCTGTCCGGCCGGGATCACCAGGAGGTCTCCCCGCAAACCTGGAATGCGAGCGTTTCGATACATGGCAATCGACGCAGGTTTCCCGGATTCCGGCAGGGTGTACGCGGCTTCCGCCCGTTGGCGCCCGGAGATCCGCCGCAGGCGTCGCACCAGCCCGCTCTTCTGATCCGCCACCCAGAGGGACGCGCTCAGGGCGTCCCAGGACAGGCTGCCGGGAGAACGGAACCCTGACGCGTAAACCGGGTTTGCGTTCGGTTCATCGGCCGGCACGGTGGCATCGGCATTCAGCCGGAGGACCTTGCCGTTGTATGACGCAACCCGCTGGGCCTCGCTCGGATCGTCGGCGTCGTCGAAGCCGATGTAGAGTCGGTCGTCGGTCCCGAATGTCACGGATCCGGCCGGGTCCGGTCGCGCTGCAGGAACCCGATCGAGCAGCACTGCACGTTCCCCCAGCCGGCCGTCCGCCTCCCGGAAGCGTGAAAGCCGGAACGTCGAGGACTCCCCCGGGAAGACCTCGAGCACATACAGGAGATGATTGCGGGCGAACTGGGGATCGAGCGCCAGATCGAGGATTGCCGGGCTCGCGCCTGCGGATTCCTGGCCCGAAAGCGCCTCGTCGCCGATCACCTGCCGATGCCGGACCACTCGAATCCGTCCCTGGCCGTACCCGACGAAGACCGTGCCGTCGTCGGAAACCGCGAGGGCTGAGGCCATCTCCGCGGCCGTGACCACGTCGATCTGCAGGCGTACGCCATCCGGCGTCGTGAGCTCCCTGGACGGCGAGCGCGGGGAGCGCACGGACAGCGCCGGACCTGACGCAGCTTGCGGTGCGGTGACCGCGGTTGCGCCGGTGGACGCGCTGACCGTGATCGTGAGCGGTGCAGACCTGGGGCTCTCGAGGAGGGATCCAACCACGATATAGGACGCCAGTTCCAGCGTGTGTTGTCCGGCGGATATCGCCGGCAGCGGTGCGGTACACGGGTAGCCCGCGCTCCCCGCTGTCGTTGAGCACGAGGCACCCGCGAGCTCGGCCCGCGTGTTGTCGATGTAGATGACGAAACGCAGGTTGTTGAGCTCCGCCACGTCAGCGGCCTGCTGGTCCCACCCCAGTCGCGAGGACGGCAGGACGGGGATCGGTGCGGAGCCCCCGCCGTCGCCAGGGCTGGGCGCCGGCGAACCGCCGCAACCGCACACGATGAGCGACCAGGCGAGCACACCTGTCAGCCGCGCCACTTGCATCCCGGCATGATAGCAAGGTCCCGCAGGTCTTACCCAGGCACCGGCTGTCGCCCGGTGCCACCCGGTGGCTGGCATCGGACGCGGCGATCGCCGCGTCGCACCACGGACCGCCTTTCGGCCGCCCGAGCACGCAAGGCTGTGCGTTTGTGTACAGCGCGTCTTCGAGCCTCTCCGTATAGTGAACCCGCAGATCTCCGGGCCCGAACGGAAGAGCTGCCGGACTGCCGTTCCCGGCGTGAAGGGAGAACCAGGTGCCACTGAGCCCAGTAGGGCCATCTTGAGCAGCAGGTGGGAACGAGTGCTGCGCAGATGATCGGTTCTTACGACTACCGGCTGGTGGCCCTGTCGGCCTCGATTGCAATCGTCGCCTCGTACGCCGCGCTCGACCTGGCAGGGCGGACGACGGCCGCCCGCGGTGCTCGCCGCTGGATGTGGCTGGCTTGCGGGACCACGGCGATGGGTCTCGGTGTCTGGGCCTGCCCACTGCATCGGGATGCTGGCCTTTCAACTGCCCGTCGCGATCCTCTACGACGTGCCCACGGTCGTCCTGTCGCTCCTGACCGGTATCGCCGCGTCCGGCGTGGCGCTGTTCGCCGTGACCCGGAACACGTTGACCGTGTCGAGCGCGGCAGCCGGCAGCCTCGTCCTGGGCAGCGCGCTTGCCGCGATGCACTACCTGGGCATGGCGGCCATGCGGCTGCCCGCTGTGCATCACTACGACGGTCGGCTCGTTGCAGCATCCGTCGCGCTGGCCGTCGTCATCTCACTGATCGGCCTGAGGTTGACGTTCCTGTTCCGGGACGAGGTCGGGTTGCCCAGCTGGCGCAAGCCAGGCACTGCCGTTCTGCTCGGGCTCGCCGTCCCGGTCCTGCACTACACCGGCATGGCAGCTGTGACCTTCACACCCGCGCCGGCGCCGGCCGACATATCCCGGGCCGTCAGCGTCTCCGGACTGGGAGTGGCCGGCATTGTGAGCATCACGATGGTGGTTCTCGCCTTTGCCATCCTCACGTCGATCATCGACCGCCGGTTCTCGTCTCAGAAGCTCGAGCTCGTCTCCAGCGAGAGTCGCTACAGGCTGCTCTTCGAGCGCAGCCTCGCCGGCGTCTACAGGAGCACCATCGAGGGACGGATCCTGGACGTCAACGATGCGTGCTTCCGGATTTTCGGCTATGCCTCGCGGGAGGAACACCTGTCCCACGACGCGGCGGACGCGTACCACGAGCCGGGCTCCCGGGACAGATTCGTCGCGGAGCTGATGCGGGTGAAGAGCTTTGCGAATTCGGAATGCTGCTACAAGCGCAAGGACGGCAGCCCGGTGTGGGTGCTCGAGAGCACGACGCTGCTCTACGATCAGCCAGGAGTGCCGGTCATCGAAGGGACGTTGATCGACATCACGTCCCGCAAGCTGGCAGAGCAGGAACTGCAGCGGGCGAAGCAGGCGGCCGAGAGCGCCAACCAGGCCAAGAGCGAGTTCCTCGCGAACATGAGCCATGAGATCCGAACGCCGATGAACGGCGTCCTTGGCATGACCCAGCTCCTCCTGCTCACCGACCTGAACACGGAGCAGCGCGAGTTTGCCAATCTCGTGTTGCGGTCGGCGGACTCGCTGCTCGTCGATCATCAACGACATTCTCGACTTCTCGAAAGTCGAATCGGGGATGATGCGCCTCGAGACGATCGACTTCGTGCTCCGCACCGCGATCGAGGAGGTCGCCGATCTGCTGGCCGAGAGCGCCCAGTCCAAGGGCGTGGAGATGGCGTGTCTGATTCACCACGATCTGCCGGGAGTCGTGCGCGGCGATCCCGGACGGCTGCGGCAGATCCTCACGAACCTGCTCGGCAATTCCATCAAGTTCACGCAGGAGGGAGAGGTCGTCCTGCGGGCGCGGCTGGAATCCGATGCGGGTGAGGACGTGACGGTTCGCTTCGACATCACCGACACCGGCATCGGCATTTCACCAGACGCCAGGACCCGGCTGTTTCAGTCGTTCTCGCAGGCCGACGGCTCCACCACGCGCAAGTTCGGCGGCACCGGTCTCGGACTGGCCATCTCGAAGAGCCTCACCGAGCTGATGGGAGGCGACATAGGCGTGGAGAGCGAGGAAGGCAAGGGCAGCAACTTCTGGTTCACCGTGAAGCTGGGCAAGGCGGACCAGATCGCGGTGCCCACGCCGCGCGGCGACCTGCGCGGGCTGCGCGCCCTGGCCGTGGACGACAACCAGACCAACCTGCACCTCCTGCGCGAGCAGACCCGCGCCTGGGGCATGGAGTGCGACATCACCACGAGAGTGTCGATGGCGCTGTCGATGATCGCCGCCGCTTCGAGCCAGCGGCCCTACGATCTCGCGATGCTGGATATGCAGATGCCCGAGATGGATGGGCTCGAGCTGGCCCACGCCATCAAGCAGAGCCCCTCCAATGACCGCCTGAAGCTGGTGCTGATGACCTCCACGACCCAGCGCGGGCATGCCGTGCGGTCCGAGCAGGCAGGCATCGCCGGCTATTTGAAGAAGCCCGTACGCCAGTCCCAGCTGTACGACTGCCTCAGGACAGTGATGGGCGCGCCGCCGGCGGGCGGTCTGGAGGCGACGGGAGGGGCGCCCAGGCTCGTCACGGCGCACTCGCTCCGGGAAGCGGACGACATGCGCCGCACCCGCGTCCTGGTTGCCGAAGACAATCGCACCGACCAGGTTGCATCCGTCCGGATGCTGGAGATGCTCGGCTATCGGGTGGACGTGGTCGTCAACGGGATCGAGGCGGTCAAGGCCTGCCGTCGGGTTGCCTACGCGATCGTCCTCATGGACAACCAGATGCCGGAGATGGATGGTGTCACGGCCGCGCGAGAGGTCCGGCTGTTCGAGCAGGATCACGGGAAGCCGCCGGTCCCTATCATCGCGTTGACAGCCGCCGCGACGCACGACGACCGCGAGGCATGCCTCGCAGCCGGCATGAATGACTACCTGTCGAAGCCCTTCACGGCGGCGCAGCTTGGCGAGGCGATCGAGCGGTGGGCGCGGGGTTCGCAGCCGCGTGACCGCGTAGCGGGCGCGGCAGCCCCTGCGCACGAGGCGAGCGCGATCGACCGAAGCGTGTTCGACCAGTTCAAAGGCGCGGGCCAGAGCGACGATGACGACCTGTTCGTGAGTCAGCTCATCGAACAGTACCTCGTCGAGGCATCGTCGCAGCTGTCGGCGTTGAAGGCCGCGGTGGAGGGACAGGATGCCCCCGCGCTCAGACTCGCGACACACATCCTGAAGCGAGCGTCCGGCACGGTCGGGGCGGCGAGGCTGGCGGGCATCTGCGGCGAACTCGAGACGCTCGCACGCGGGGCGGCGTTCGACGGAATCCTCCCGCTGGTCGCCAGGCTCGAAGCGGAATTCGCGCGTGTGCGCCACGCGCTCCACCTCGAACAGCCGCGCCTCGTAAACGGGGCGCCGGATCCTCCCGCGCGGCTGGTCCCGCTCGATCACCCTGCGCCTTTTCCCGGACGACCCGTGTCGCCGGTCGGCTTTCCCGTCTCGATGAAGGCCTTGAGGCGGCGCAGCTGCTCCCCGAGCACGGTCCGGACCGGCGCTTCGATCTTCGCGAAGCCTCCTTCCAGGAACATGTCGTCCATCCTATCGGAGATCCCCAGGCGGGCCGTCGTCCGCGTCAGCCCGGCGCAGGCGACGGCCGGACGGCGTCGGGGCCGGTGCCGGCCTCTCCGGTGCCCACCGGAACGAACAGCACCGCCACGAACGCCAGTGCCGTGTACGCAGCCATCAGAAGAAAGAGCGGCCGGTAGCTTCCGACGAGGTCGAACAGCGTGCCGTTCAGCGGATCGCCAATCACGCCGCCGAGGGCCATGCACAGCAGGAACAGTGCTGCGAGCACGCCGCGCCGATGGCGGGGAACCGGCTCGACGAACAGCGGATAGGCGTTCACCTGCGGGAGCGTCCAGCTGGCCGACGCAAGCGCGAGAAGCGGTACGGCTTGCGACGCGTCGGTGACCCTGTGCAGCGCGACAAGGCAGGCGGCCATCAGCCCGAACCCCAGCAGCATCGCGTTCCGCCGGCCGATGCGCACGCCGAGCATTCCGGCAGGCAGCGCACCGATCACACCACCTACCGCCCATGCAATGAACCCGGTGGTGACGTCTTCGGGTCGGCCGCCGAAGCGCTCGGTGCCGTGCAGCGCGTACCACGTGGAGAACGTCTGGAACGTCAACTGCAGGAGGAAGGTGGCCGCGAAGACGGCCCGCATCCCCGGTATCAGCCCGCGCAGGGCGGAACGTGCTGCATCGAGCAGCGACTTGTAGGTGGCCTCGGCTGCCGCCGACCTCGACACCGGCGGTTCGCGCAGTCCCATGGCGAAGGCCACGGCGATGGCGAGCACGGTGCCCGCCCCGATCAGGAACGCGGGCCGCATCCCGAGCATCCGTCCGAGCATCAGGAAGACGATGGCGCCGACGCACATCTGGAACGTGACGGATCCTGTCGCGAGCGGTCGGTAGCGCGACGGTGCGAGGTCGGCCACCAGTGCCTGGAATGGCGATCGCTGGATGTTGATCCCGGAGTACAGCACCACGATTGCGCCTATCAGGCCGGTGATGCCGAAACCGGCGGACGAGGGGAACAGCGCCATGCCGCACGCCGCGAGGATCAGCCCGCAGAGCACGAGCGGCAGGCGGCCGCCGCCGCGTGCGGTGGCCCGGTCCGAGGCCGCGCCGGCCAGGGGCACGAGCAACAGCAGCAGGGCGTTGTCGATCGCCATGACAGCGCCGATGGCGGCGCGATGCTCGCCCAGCGCATCGCGCACGAGCAGCGGGACGAACGCGCTGAGGAGCGGGCCCGTGACGCCGAGAAAGAGACCGCCCAGACCGACGAGCAGCAGGGAGCCGTACGGCGTCCGTGCCGGTATCGCTGCGCGCAACGGATTCTGCGCGGCAGCACTCGGGCGGCTGTGTGGCTCGACGGCGCTCACGTCATCTCAGCGAGGGGACGCGATCAGCTCGAGACACCGCGTTGTGTACCGGGAGTAGATCGGCAGACGCCGGACCCAAGAATGCCGAGCCGAACGGCGCGTTTAGCGGCGCCGCGCAGGCCGTCGGACGCGTCAGCTGGCAAATCGCCACGAGCCCGTGAAGTGTTCGCATCTCGTATTCGTGGCGGTGGCTCCGCCACCGTACCCGAAGGTTCGCCGGGCCGAGCGCAGATGATGTCGCCGACCAATTGCGCCGAGTATACAGCGTGGTGGGGGCCGAGCTTGTCAGGTCACAGCGCTTCGGCGCGAAGCCCTGCTGCCGGGGGAGGGGGCCTGCGTCGCGGCCGCGATCGCCGTCACCGTCTGCGCCACACGCGCGAGAACGTGGCGAGCGGGTGGCGTGCGGCGGCCCGAACAGGATGCTGCAATCGAAACGTGAGCACTGCGACCCGATTCAGTGACGGCTCGGCCCGGGCCTGCGCCCAGAGGGCCACGCTCGAGGCGGCGGCAGAGAGCTGAAGCCAGAAAGCCGTGCTGTCGAATTGTGTCGACAAACGCTGCTGCTCTTTCTGTCCGACCGATGGGTGAAGCGATGCGGAATGCACTGCAATCAAAGCGCCACCGAGTGGTGCCTCACTGACTAGCGGGGAAGAGCGGCGCACCACCAGTCTAGTCGGCTGCGCACGCGCCGCCATCGGGCCGAAGTGGTCAGCGGTGGGTCTTATTGGGGCCATCCAGGCCTTCTTCCGCGGATCCAGCTGGTCCGCAGCGTCGCGGAGCCCGTCCATTCGCCTGCCTGATCTCCAGCTCGTCGAAGTAGGCGACTGAGCTCGAGGTTCGACCGCCCTTCTGACTGCTGAGCTCACCAGCAGAATCATTCGGCACGCAGGGCGATGAGCGGATCGACCCGCATCGCACGTTGCGCCGGGATGTAGCACGCCAGCAACGTCACCACGAATAGCAGGCTCGCCACGGCGCCAAAGGCCAGCGGATCCGCCGGGCTCACGCCGTACAACTCGCTCGACATCATCCGGGTGACCATGAGCGCGCCGACCATTCCGATGGTGATGCCGACCACGGCGTACTCGGCGCCTTCGCCAACGACCAGTCGCAAGACGTCCCGCCGTTGCGCGCCGAGCGCGATCCGGATGCCGATCTCCCGAGCGCGCTTCGAGACGAAAAACGACAGCACGCCATAGACGCCAATCATGCCGAGCGCGACGGCAACCCCCGCGAAGACGACGAACAGCAGGGTGGTGGATCGCGGCGTCGAAATCGATTGCGCGACCACGGCGGCCATCGTTCGCAGCTCACTCACCGACGTTTCCTGGTTCAAGCTGACGACGGCCTGGCGGACCATGGCGCCGGCGCGAGCCTCGTCCAGCGTCGTGCGGGCGACCAGTGTCATCGCCGCCGGCAGGCGCCCGTTCTCGAGGATGGCCTTCTGACTGTGCGGCACGTACACCGTTCCACCAATCCACTCGGGCACGTCCCTCTGGAGATCGTAGGCACGCACGTCGCCAACCACGCCGACGATCGTGTGCCACTCCTCCTGGCCCGCCAGCCTGATTTGCCTGCCCACCGGATCCTTGTCTGGCCAGAAGCGACGCGCGGTGGCGGCCGTGACAATCGCGACGGGCGGATTCCCCGACCCATCCGCCTCGGCAAACGGCCGGCCGCGCCGCAAGGCGATGTCCATGACGCGGAAGTAGTCCGGCGAGATGACGTTGAGCCAGAACAGCGGCTGCGATCGGCCGGGCGTCGTCCCACGGTCCTGCAACGTAATCGAGCGCTTGTCGATCCGGCCCCCGAGCGGCAGCGTGTTGATGAGGCCAGCGCTGCTCATTCCCGGAAGAGCGCGGACGCGATCGAGCACGGCTCGATGAAAGCTCAGGCACCGATCCGCATTGGCGCAAAACGTGTCGTTCGGGCTCACGCGCATCGTCAGGACGCGCTCGGTCCGGAACCCCGGGTTGACGTGCGACAGGTGCCAGAAACTGCGGATCAGGACGCCGCAGGCCACGACGAGCATCGCCGCCAGAGCCACCTCGCCGACCACCAGCGTGCCGCGCACGCGCTGCGCGCCCGACGACGAGCCGCCACGCGCCCGCGACTTCAGCGACTCGGTCAAGGTGACGCGTGCCGCGTGGACCGCCGGCGCGAGGCCGAACGCCATCGCCGCGGTGATGGCCAGCGCGCCGGTGAAGGCAAGCACGCGCCAATCGAGCGAGACCTCGGCCAGCCGCGGCGTATCGGCGGGAAGCGCCCCCTTGAGCACCTGGAGGCCGAAGGCGGCAAGGCCGACGCCCAATGCGGCGCCGGCACAGGCCAGGAGCACGCTCTCGGTGAGCAGTTGACGGATGATGCGCAGGCGTGCCGCGCCAAGGGCGAGGCGAACCGCGATCTCTCCTTCCCGCGTGGCGCCGCGCGACAGCAGGAGGTTGGCGACGTTGGCGCACGCGATCCCGAGCACGAGCGCCACCGCCCCGAGCAGCAGGAGCAGACGCGCCCGCACGTCACCGACCATGGCTTCCTGCAACGGAACGGCGGTCACGTCCGCATTCCATTCTTTCGGCATCGGCCAGGGAAACAACGCCGGCAATCGCGATTGCAGCAGTCGAGCCTCGCTCCGCGCGTCATCGAGCGATGCGCCCGGTCGAAGCCGTCCGACCACCGGCATGTAGTCGCCGGCCCAATACGTCTCGATACGCTGCGCGTCGATCTGCAGGGGCGTCCACAGCTCGGTTCGCGACGAGGGAAAGCGAAAATCGTCCGGCATCACGCCGATGATCTGGCGACCGACGCCGTCGAGCGTCATCGTACGGCCGACGATGGCTCGATCGCCCCCGAACCGCTGCTGCCACAGCGCGTGGCTCAGGATCACCGTCTGGTCCTGCCCGATGCGATCCTCGCCCGAAAGAAACGTCCGCCCCATCGCGGCCCGCGCGCCGAGGACCGAGAACAGCTCGGCCGACACCAGCGTGCCGGTCACGCGGACCGGTTCGCCCCAGCCGGTGATGTTGAAATCGTGGCCCTCGGCATAACTGGCCACGTCCATGGTTCTGGCCTGTCCACGGAGCGCGACGAGTCCGCCTTGAGGATAGGCGCCGGTTACACGAACCAAACGATCGGGCTCCGGAAACGGGAGCGATCGAAAGAGGATGCCGTTCACCAGGCTGAACATCGCCGTGTTCGCGCCGATGCCGAGCGCCAGCGTGATCACCGCGACGAGGGTGAAGCCGGGGCTCTTTCGCAGGACGCGGGCTCCAAACGCCACGTCCTGGAGCGACACCTCGATCCAGCTTCCCCGCCGCGTGTCGCGACATTGCTCCTTCAACCGGGTGAGCCCGCCGAGATCACGCAGGGCGGCTTCGCGTGCGTCCGGCGACGAAAGCCCCTCCCTCATGAGCTCCTCCATCTTCCACTCCAGGTGGTAGGCGACCTCCTCGTCCAGCTCCTGCTCGACCCGGTGTCGTCGGAAGATCGAGCGAAGCCACAGCGGTGCCGTCTGAAGCCAGCGCTGGGGATGCATCCCTCAGGCCTCCTCGAGCTTCAGCACACGCGCAATCGCCGTGGAGAGGCGATTCCACTGCCGCGCTTCCCGTTCGAGCACGCGACGCCCGAACCGGGTCAAGGCGTAGTACTTCGCGCGGCGATTGTTCTCGCTGACCTTCCATTCGGCGCTGATCCAGCCCTCCTGCTCGAGCTTGTGCAGGGCGGGATAGAGCGACCCGTCGCTGACTTGCAGCACGTCGCGGGAGACCTGCTTCAGGCGCTGGCCGATCGCCACGCCATGGAGCGGCCCGAGCGCGAGAATCTTCAACAGCAGGAGATCCAGCGTCCCCTGGACCAGGTCGGGTGGCTTGCTCACGTACTCTCCTCGGTTACCGAGATGAGCATACACACGCGCGCGCCGGGAGGCAAGGCATCGGTTCTGTGGTAAGGTGGCGCTGGAACGCCTCTGACTACCGCCGGTCGCTCCTAGCCGCCCGCCTCGCTCAATTCACCGCCATAGCAGGTTATCTGTGTCCGCACGAGCGGACCTTGCGAATGGAGATCTATCGTGGACGTTCAATCAAACTGGTGGGAGAGCTTTTTCGAGGGCGTCGCGGTGGACCTGTGGCTGCGGGCGCTGCCGCCCGAGCACACGGAGCGTGAAGCCGAATCCCTCATCGCGGCGTTGGCGGTTCCCTCCGGAGCGGAGCTGCTCGACGTGCCGTGTGGCGGCGGCCGGCTCTCGCAGCCGCTCGCCGAGCGCGGCTACCGGCTGACGGCGGTGGACTGGTCGGCCGACTTCCTGCAACACGCCAGGTCTCGTGACCCGTCGCACCTGGTGAGGTGGGAACAGCGGGACATGCGCGACCTGCCCTGGCCATCTCGATTCGATGGAGCGTTCTGCGTCGGCAACAGCTTCGGTTATCTCGACGACGAGGGAAACGTCGCGTTTCTCCGGGCAGTGGGTGCGGCGCTGAAGCCAGGGGCGCGATTCGTCCTGGAGACACCCATGGTGATCGAGAACCTGCTCGGACACCTGCAGGACCGCGCGTGGTGGAAGGTGGGCGACCTGTACCTGCTGGTGGTCAATCAGTATGATCACACGCGGAGCCGGCTCGAGATCGAGTACACGTTCATCTCGAACGGCCGCATGGAGACGCGCAGCGGGTCGCACCGCGCGTACAGCTACAGAGAACTGGTCCAGTTGATCGAAGGCGCCGGCTTCACTGTCGAACCGGTGGAGCCCTGGACGCGCAGTGCACGCTCGATCACGTTTGTCGCAACACGCACGTAAGGGATCGAAGGGCTGACCACTGAAGGATAATTGGCGCGCCCGGCAGGACTCGAACCTGCGACCCCCGGCTTAGAAGGCCGGTGCTCTATCCAACTGAGCTACGGGCGCGTATCAGCGCAGAGCCCGCACGGCCTCGGCGCGCCCCATAGTGTACCCGACGGCGTTCGCCTTGCCCCGACCGCGCGCACGCGTGTAATGTGACGCCCGTGCGGGCTGGGTCGCGGGCGCGATCGTCGGACAGGAAGCCATCCGCGTCTCGGCCGCTTGCGCGACGGCTGCCGAGGCTGCACCGGTATCGGCTGCTCGAGTACACCACCAGGCGCCGCGCGTCCTGACGCGCAGCGACACGCACATTCACCTTCACAGGAGCATCTCATGACGAAATCCCACGTTCTCGCCGCCTGCCTGAGCCTCGCCGTGCTCAGCGCTGCGGCGGGCATCGCGCAGACCCCGGCAGCCACCCAACCGCCGGCCTCCACCGCCCCGCCCGCCTCCGCCCCGCCACCGGCCTCCACCGCGCCGCCTGTCCCGGCGTCCGCCGCACCGCAAGAGGCGATACCGGCCGCGCTGCCTCCCGCGCTGACGAGTTGCCCCGAGCTTGCTGCCGTCGTGCGAACAGTGGCTGCCAATGACGCGCGCCTGCGCGACTGGCCGAACCTGACGCGCTACCGGGAAGCGAACCACACCGCCGGTCAGGTCGACGTCGTCCTGATGGGCGATTCGATTACGGATGCATGGGTTCAACCGAGGTTCGGCGCCTTCTTCCCCGACAAGCGCTACGCCGGACGCGGCATCAGTGGCCAGACCACTCCGCAGATGCTGCTGCGATTCCGCCAGGACGTGCTGAACCTGAAGCCGAAGGCGGTCGTCATCCTCGCCGGCACGAACGACATCTCCGGCAACACGGGACCGATGACCGACGAGGAGATCGAGGCCAACCTGCAGTCCATGAGCGAGCTCGCAGCCGCGAGCGGCGTGAAGGTCGTGCTGTCGAGCATCCTGCCGACCAGCGCGTATCATCTCGCCAATCCCAATGCCGCCCCGCAGACGTCACTGCGCCCTCTGGCGCGCATCCGCGCGGTCAACGACTGGATGAAGTCCTACGCGGCAGCCCACAAGCACGTGTACCTCGATTACTACTCCGCGATGATCGATGCGCAGGGCATGCTGAAGGCGGAGCTCAGTGCAGACGACCTGCACCCGACCGCGGCCGGTTATGCGTTGATGGCACCGCTGGCGCAGGCGGCGATCGACAAGGCGCTTGCCATGAAGTAGCGGGTGGGCCGCGCTTGCAGGATGAGCTGAGTGGTTGTGGACCCGGAGAAGTTAGGGCCAGGGTTCTGTGGCTTGGGGGGCGGGGTCAGACCCCGCCGACACGCACCGCACAGTGGCAGCTGGCCGAAGCTTCGCTGACTCGCGGGGCCTGAAGGCCCGCGCCACAGCGACAGACGAACCCCGCGCCACAGCAACAGACGAAGGCACGCCACAGCGACGCACGCAGCCCCGCGCCACAGCGGCACCACGGCCCCGGCGCCGCGGCCCGGGCGGTACGGGCGGAGGAACGCTCAGTCCAGCGGCTTGATGCGAATGTTCTTGTAGTAGACCGTGCTGCCCGGGTCGTGTGCCTGCAGGGCGATCGTTCCGCCCGTGGCGTTCAGCTGGCGTTTCGCGAACTCCGGGTTGTCCTTCCATTCCGGAGGCTGCGTCCACTGGACGAGCTGCTTGCCATTCACGTTGATGGTGATCGCATCCCCCTTGACGATGATGTGCTCCGTGAACCACTCGTCGTCTTTCGCGGGCGCCTCCTTGACGTCGGACACGTGGTACAGGCTTCCACTCTTCACCGGATCGCGCGCGTAGGTGTTGTTCACCTGCACCTCGAACCCTTTGCCCGGGAACCCCTTCTCCTGGAATTCCGTGAGGACGTAGACCCCGCCGTTCGAGTTCGCGCGCGTCATCACGTCGACCTTGAGCTCGAAATTCCGGAAGGCGTGGTTCCGGAACGGTCCGTCGTAGAACGCGTGCCCCGCCGAACCGTTGGCGACGATGGCACCATCCTCGATCCGGAACGACGACGGGTTCGAAACCTTCCAGTCGGTCCAGTCCTTGCCGTTGAACAGCGACGTCCATCCAGGCTCGACTGCAGGGGCCTGAACCATCGCCGCGAGCAGCATGACCGTGCCCAACCGCATGAATGTAGTCATAGGGCGCGCAGTCTAACATGTTCTGCCGGCGTGACGCAGTTCGAGCCCCGCCTACGCCCAAAGCCCAAAGCCCGTTCCATAATCCCCCAATGGACAACGTCTGCCACACGCTCGCGGGGGCCGCGATCGCCGAAGCCGGGTTGAAGGGCCAATCGAGATTTGCCAACCCCGCCCTGATGGTTGCCGCGAACCTGCCCGACATCGACGTGCTGGTGTTCGCGACCGAGATCGTGCCGGTCTCGTTTCGGAGGGGATGGACGCACGGCGTCCTGGCGCAGGCGCTCCTCCCGCTGGCGTTCGCCGGCGTGCTGCTGCTCTGGGATCGGTGGCGCCCGCAGGCTGACGGAGAGGGCCCACCGGCGCGTGGCGGAACGCTGGTGCTGATCGGCTATGCGGGCGTCCTCTCGCACGTGCTGCTGGACTATCTGAACAATTATGGCGTCCGCCTGCTGATGCCGTTTTCCTCGCGCTGGTTCTATGGCGACTCGCTGTTCATCGTGGACGTCTGGCTGTGGGTAATCCTTGGAGCCGGCGTCTACCTGGCGCGGCGCCGTCCGGGAACAGTCACACGCAAGCCGACCTGGTATGCACGGCGGGCCCTGGTGGTGGCGGCGATCTACGTCGTGGCGATGACGGTGTCCGCCCGAACCTCCAGACAGATCGTTCTCGAGGCGTGGGTGGCGGCCCAGGGCAGCGCGCCGGCGGGTTTGATGGTCGGACCACGTGCCCTCACCCCGATCACCAGGACGGTCATCGTCGATGCGGGGGATCACTTCAGGACGGGCACATTCTCGTGGATTGCTCCGCATGTCCGCCTTGAACCGGCCAGGCTGCCCAATCGCCTGGAGGACATCGAGGTGCGCCGGGCCCGCGAGGATCCGGCCCTCCGCGCTGTGCTCGGCTGGGCCCGGTTCCCGTACTTCGAGGTCTCGGCGGTGCCCGGCGGCACTCAGGTGACGTTCGCCGACCTGCGTTTCGGCGCTCGAGTCGGACGACGGACGGTCCTGGTCCCGCATTGATCCCGGGCACGGCGCGACGCCATCACATATTTCGTCACAGCGGTGCCGCAACCCTCGTGCTCCGGACGGATAATGCCCGTGCGTGGTTTGATCCCGGAGGCCTGACATGCCCGAAGCGAAACCCCGTGGCAGATTCGTGTGGTTCGATCTGATCACCACCGACCCCGCGAGAGCCGTCGAGTTCTACACCCAGGTGGTCGGATGGGGCACCACGCAGTGGGAAGGGGGCTCGCCCTACACCATGTGGACCAATGCAAGCGTGCCGCTCGGGGGCGTGATGCAGTTGGCGCCGGAGGCAGGGTCGGGACCGCACTGGCTCGCCTACATCTCCTCGCCCGACGTGAATCCCACCGTGCGCCAGGCTGAGGCGCTCGGCGCCAGGACACTGGTCGGTCCGGCTGACATACCGACAGTCGGCCGTTTCGCAGTCATGACCGATCCGCAGGGCGCCGCGTTCGCGGTCTTTTCGTCGTCCTCACATGTGCCGGGGCATGAAGGCCCGCCGGTGATCGGCGAGTTCTCGTGGCAGGAGCTTGCCACGCACGACCATCCAGCCGCCTTCCGGTTCTACGAAATGCTGTTCGGGTGGACCAGGACAACGGTGATGGACATGGGCCCGGTCGGCCAGTATCAGATGTTCGGGCGCAACGGCCTCGAGCTCGGCGGCATGTTCAACAAGCCCGCCGAGATGCCAGGGCCACCGGCGTGGACGCACTACATCATGGTGGACGACGTCCAGCGTGCCGCCGATGCCGCAAAAGCCGCCGGAGGTCAGATCATCAACGGCCCGATGGAAGTGCCCGGAGGCGACTGGATCGTGCAGGCCCTCGATCCACAAGGCGCCATGTTCGCCATGCACGCGAAAGGAAAGTAGCGGGAAGCTATTTGCGGCACCCTCCTTGCGTTGCCTGGGGCTGATGACCTCAGGACGCGCGCGGGTCGGTTGCTCCGGCTGGCAGTACCGGCACTGGCGCGAGAACTTCTACGCGAATGCCGGTCCCCTGGCCCGGTGGTTCGATCACTATGCCTCGGTCTTCGACACGGTCGAAATCAACAACAGCTTCTACCGGCTGCCCGAGGCGACCACGTTCGCGCGCTGGGCGGAGCGGGCGCCCGACGGCTTCACATTCGCGGTGAAGGCCAGCCGCTTCCTCACCCACATGAAGAAGCTGAAGGATCCAGAAGCACCTCTCCAGCGGATCTTCGACCGCATACCCCACCTCGGTGCGCACCTCGGGCCGGTCCTCTATCAGCTGCCGACCGGCTGGAAGGCTGACCGGCCTCGGCTGGAGCAGTTCGTGCAGGCGCTGCCGCCGGGCGTACAGTCACGTGGTGGAGTTCCGGGATCCGTCCTGGTACGCCGACGACGTGCTCGACATGCTGCAGGCGCACGATGTGGCGTTGTGCCTGCACGACATGCGCGGGTCGGCGACGGAGCGGCGGCGGACGGGTTCCTTCGTGTATGTTCGATTCCACGGACCGACCGGGCAGTACAGCGGCGGCTATTCGGACGAACGCCTGCGAGCGTGGGCCGGCTGGCTGGCGATCCAGCAGCAGGACGGGGCCGATGTGTACGCCTATTTCAACAACGACGTCGGCGGACACGCGCCGCGCGACGCGTTGACGCTACGAAGCCTGCTGGAGCAGTCCCGATGACCAGAGAACACAAGTTCGCGATCGGCTTCGCCGCTGGACTGGCCGGCGTCCTGGGCGTACGCCAGGTCGCACGGAGCCGGCACGCCATCGATTTCAAGGGGCGCACGGTCGTGATCACGGGTGGGTCCCGCGGACTCGGGCTCGTGATGGCGCGGCAGCTTGCGGAAGCCGGTGCGCGTGTCTGCCTGCTGGCCCGTGATGTCGACGAGCTCGAGCGCGCCAGGGCGCAGGTGACTGCGTGCGGCGGGACGGACGTCATGGCGGTGCCGTGCGATGTGCGCTCGAAGGAGGCGGTCGCGCGTGCTGTCACGTCGATCCTCGACGAACGTGGCGCGATCGACGTGCTGATCAACAACGCCGGGATCATCCAGGTCGGACCGCTCGAGCACATGACCACCGACGACTTCGAGAACGCGATGGCCACTCACTTCTGGGGACCCCTCTACCTGATGCAGGCGTGTGTGCCGTCGATGCGCCGCAGGGGCTTCGGTCGCATCGTCAACATTTCCTCCATCGGCGGCAGGCTCGCGGTGCCTCACCTCGGCCCGTACTCCGCCAGCAAGTTCGCGCTGATCGGGTTGTCTGACGCGGTGCGGGCGGAAGTCGCACGCCACGGCATTCGGGTGACGACCGTATCCCCCGGCCTGATGCGCACCGGCTCTCCCGTCAACGCGCAATTCAAGGGTCACCACGACGCCGAGTTCACCTGGTTCGCGATCGCCGATGCCCTGCCAGGCATCTCCGTGTCGGCCGAGCGCGCGGCTGCACAGGTGCTGGACGCCTGCCGTTACGGGGATCCGGAGCTGACCGTCGGCTCCCCGGCCAAGGCGGCCATCTTCGCCGCCGCCATCGCGCCCGCCGCGATCGCCCGCGCGATGGCGTTGACCGTCGGATGCCTGCCCGGGCCGGCAGACGGGACAGGGGATACGCTGAAAACAGGCCGCGACGCACGATCCGACTGGGCTCCGTCGGTGCTGACGACGCTGAGCGACCGCGCAGCCGAAGAGAACAACGAGCTGTAGGCTGGGCGCTGACAGCTATCAGCGCTCAGCCGATCCTACGGCTTGATCACGACCTTGATGCACTCGTCCTGCTTGCGCTTGAACGTCTCGTAAGCGGCCGGCACATCCTCCAGCCTGATGCGGTGCGTGATGACGAACGAGGGGTCGATCTCCGCGCGGTCGATCCGCTCGAGGAGCATCGCCAGGTAGCGGTGGACGTGCGTCTGTCCCATGCGCAGTGTCAGCCCCTTGCCGAACGCCGCGCCGAGGGGGACCTTGTCGACGAAGCCGCCGTAAACGCCGGGAATGGAGACCGTTCCGCCCTTGCGGCACGCGTGGATTGCCTGGCGCAGCGCGGACGCGCGATCGGTCGCCATGTACACCGATGTCTTGACGTTGTCGTACCATGCGTCGATCGAGCCGCCGCCATGGGCCTCGAGGCCGACCGCGTCGATGCAGGCATCCGGACCCTGGCCCCCGGTGGACTCCTTCAACGCGTCGAACACATTGGTGTAGTCGAAGTTGAGCGTTTCCGCCTTGCCGTGCTGCGCGGCCATCCGCAGCCGTTCCGGCTCGCGATCGATGGCAATCACGCGACCCGCGCCCAGCATCCACGCGCTCCGGATCGCGAACTGTCCGACCGGGCCGCAGCCCCACACGGCAACGGTGTCCCCCGGCCGGATGTTGCAGTTCTCCGCCGCCATGTACCCGGTGGGGAAGATGTCCGACAGGAACAGCACCTGCTCGTCGGACAGGTGGCTGGGCACCTTGATCGGCCCGACGTCTGCGAACGGCACGCGGACATACTCCGCCTGGCCGCCGGCATAGCCGCCGAGCATGTGCGAGTATCCGAACAGGCCGGACGGTGAGTAGCCGTAAAGCTTCTCGACCATCCAGGCGTTCGGGTTGGAGTTGTCGCAGGCAGCCCAGAGGTCCCGCACGCAGAAGAAACAGCCGCCGCACGCGATCGTGAAGGGTACGACCACACGGTCACCGACCTTGAGGCTGTGGTTCGCCGAGCCGACCTCGACCACTTCGCCCATGAACTCGTGCCCGAGGATGTCGCCGCGCTTCATGGTCGGGATGAAGCCGTCGTAAAGGTGCAGATCCGACCCGCAGATGGCGCTGAGCGTGACCTTGATGATGGCGTCGCGCGGGTTCAGGATACTGGGATCCGGAACCCGCACCACCCTGACGTCGGCGGTTCCATACCAGCAGACGGCCTTCACCATGCCCCCCTGGGCTGGCCTTTGGTCGTCGGGACCTCGCCGGCCTCGAGCAGTTGCTTCAGGCGCCGGAGATCCTCACGTATCTCGGTTGCGGCATCCCGGCCCAGCAGCCTGGCCACCGCCACCCCCGCCTTCCCGCCCCGTGGACTGTACCTGCAGGCGGACCCTGATGCGCGTCCCACGATCGCCGAGGGACTCGTCGAAGTGCACGGATCCGGCGCTGACCACGTCGGAGCCCTCGACGGAACGCCAGGCGATCAGCTGGCCGGGCAGGTCGTTGATGATCTCCGCGTTCCACTCGATGGCCGCGCCGCCCGGCCCCCGGGCGCGCCAGCGCGTGACCGTGTCGGATACCTGTTCCACCGACTCGAGGTGCTGCATGAACCGCGGAAGGTTCTCGAGACGACGCCAGAACTGGTAGAGCTCGGCCGCCGGCTTGTTGACCGTCACGGCTTCCTCGACGTGGTTCCCACGACGGCCGCCGAGCGCCTTGCGCGTGTCTTGCAAAGGTGACGCGGTGGTCAGGTCCAGGGCCTGGTACACGTCGCAATGTCCGCTTGCTCCCCGCCGAACCAGCAAGCCCCCGACGACCGCGAGGCCAAGCGCGCCCGGCGACCGCCGGGCGACCCCGTACAGCGCGAGCCCGACCCCCGCCGTTATCGAGGTCCAGCGCTCGACATCGCTGATATTGCGGCGCGGGCGTGCATCTCGCGCGTTCCCGCGACCTCTGGTCTCCATCGCCATTCCGGACGCTCCTGTTCCCGTCACCGGTTGATCGTCGCCCCGGAATCGGCCGTCCAGGATGGAGCATCGCTCGCCGGGAACGAATCCGCAGAGCTCTCGCTGACGATGTCCTTCGCGCGCCATCCCCGTTCCATCAATGAACTCTCGACCCATTGCCGGGCCACGTGCAGATCGCGGCGGCCCATCGCCGCGCGGATGACTATCGCGGAGCCGAGGGTTGCGAGCAGCCCGCCTCCGAACCCGCCGCGGCGCGCGCCGAGGACCGTGAGCGCCGACCCCCATGCCGCCGCCAGCCAGCGCTCCCGATCGTAGGCCGACAATTTGTCGGCAAGGCCGGGCGCATCCCACACGCTCTTGTCACCACGCTGCACACTCAGGTTCATCGAGCCATCGTCCATAGTTGCTGTCCTTTCCAGAGGCACCGTCCATCACGGCTGTTACGTGGGCGGTGCGACGGAATCCAACGTGCACACCGCGTGCCCAAGGATGCCGCTGAGGCCGGAAGGTTCATTGGTGCATGGGTTCGGGTCGAGGGGTGCTGGGTTCATGCATGAGGTTGAATGATGAGGTGGGGCGCGCGCTTCGCGTGATGCGTCGATCTCTACGACGGCGCGCCGCGCCGGGAAGCGCGACGGGCGTTGCGGCGTGCCGGCGCCGGGGGCGAGGGCGCTGGTCCGGCGAACTGCGCCAGGAACGCCTTCATCTTCAGCTTGCGCTGCGCGCTGGCGGAGGTCATGTAGCGCACGGTTCCGAACACCGGCCGTTCGGGCCACGGCCGGTCGTATCGCCCCAGCACCCACGCATATCCGGCCCACGAATTCGGGTCACGGCCGTCGAGGGAATAGCGGTTCATGAGCGCCTCCATATGCGACAAAGCGTCCGCGGGCACCGCGCTCCACTCGAGGATCTTCTTTCCCCAGAGCATCCGCAGGTAGCCGTGGAACCAGCCGTCCTGCACGAGCTGACGCTGTACCGCGTTCCACACCGGGTCGTGGGTTCCGGCCTGATCCAGCTGCCGAAGCGTGTAGTTCTGCGGCCGGGGATCTGACTCATGGGCCCCGAGCGTCTGCCGCGCCCATCCGGGCAGTGACTCGTAGGTGTGGTAGTCGGCGACGTACTCGCAGGTGTTGAAGGCGAGCTCGCGCCAGACGACCAGCTGGTCGACGAAGGCCTCGGCCGAGGGAGACATGCCCCACCAGCCTTCACGCGCGCCGGCCGCGCGCCCCTCCGAATCCTTCGCGTCGTCCAGCGCTGGTGAGTGGCGAGCGCCGCAAAAGTCTCGTGCGCGGCGAGATGACCGAAATGCAGGTACGGTGAGAGCCGGCTCGTGGCGTCGAGATCGGGGTGATTGTGGTCGTCGGCATACCGCCCGAGCCGGGTGTCGAGGAAGCCGAGGAGCCGTTTTCGGCCCGCGCGGGAACCACCAGGAATGTTCACGGCACCGACGCCGTGGTCGATGGGGAGCGCCGCGAGGCGCGACGGCCCTCCGGCGAGCAGTGCAGCATCTGCAGGTGGCCAGCGCGCGAGGATGTCGGCGGGCATCCGTCGCAGGCGCGGCAGGCTGCGCAGACGAGCGAGCGGGGTCTCATCCGGCACAGCGCGGAGATGCTCGGTCAGCGTTCGCTGGACGAACGCCCGTTGTGTTCGGGCCACCGGAAAAGCCTTCCCCGCAGCGGTCAGCGGGATGAGCCCGTTGGAGTCGATGGCCTCCATGCTGACCCCGGCCTGCGCGGCGGCAGACTCGAGCATGCGGGGGAGGAAGAACGCCGGGTACCAGTCGGCCACGATGGCGCAGGCGTGCTCGCCGAGCGCGGCGATCAACCCCTTCCCGTGGCCCCGGGCCGGTTCGACGTAGGGATAGTAGAGCGCGTGTGAGGCAGCCAGCTCGCGACCATTGTCCACCATGCCCTCCAGGATGAACTGGTGGAAGCGGTCGCTGGCCCAGGGATAGTCGGTGCGGAGAGCCTCGAAGAGGACCAGCGGTTTTCCGAGTTCCAGGCAGCGTTCAACAGCACGCTGGAGGCCGAAGTTCCACCGGGTCCTCCGGGCCGTGGTCATCCAATACACAACGAACGCGCCGCGGGGATTGATGCTGCGCTCGTTCAGGTGCCGGATTCGGGAACCCGGCACGGGGGAGTGGACCAAAGTGCCTTATACGTTACGCGTCGGGCGGCGCCTGTTCACGGCCTTCCGCTGCCTCCGGGGCCCGTCGAGCGGTCGGCGGCGACCAGGTCTCCCATGCTCCGCCAGCTCGGCATGGGCGATTTCCATCCTGTGGCTGAGGGCCATCACGCCCTGGATGAGATGCCTGCGATCATCCTGGAGGGAGGAGGAAAGTGGGGGAAGACTGAGGGAGGTTGCCATGGATCCATCATGGCGGGCAGGTTCTGCCCACGCCATCAGGTGAAAGGAGCCTGACCTCAGGAATCGCCACTAGCCCCGACCGATTATTAAACCAGCTGTTGACGTCACAACTCCGATGTGTAACTATAAATCCGGATATACGGATGGATACCGCCGCTATCTTCGACGACCTGACGGCGCTTGCCGACGCCACGCGCAGCCGGATGCTGCTCGTCCTGGAGCGGCAGGAGTTGACAGTCGGTGAGTTGTGCGCGGTGCTGCAGTTGCCTCAGTCCACGGTCAGCAGGCACTTGAAGACGCTGGCCGACGCCGAGTGGGTGACGTCGCGCCGCGATGGCACCAGTCGCTTCTATACGCTCGCGTTCGACGAGCGCCGGCCCGCCACCCGGCGCCTCTGGACCCTGTTGCGCGAGCAGGTGAGCCTGACGAGCGGCGCGGACCACGATGCGCGGCGGCTGAAAGGGGTGCTCGCCCGGCGTCAGACGGCGTCGCAGGAGTTCTTCGCATCGGCGGCCGGGCGCTGGGACCGGTTGCGTTCCGAGATGTTCGGCCCGGCATCGTATCTCCAGGCGCTTCCCGGCCTGCTGGACGACCAATGGGTGATCGGCGACCTGGGCTGCGGGACCGGCGCCGTGACAGCGGCGCTTGCGCCGTTCGTCTCGAAGGTCATCGCCGTGGATCGGCTCGGAGGACATGCTGCAGGCGGCGCGAAGACGACTCGCAGATGCAGCGAACGTCGAGATCCGGCAGGGCGAGCTCGAAGCGCTTCCCCTCCACGATCGGACGCTCGATGCGGCAACCCTGCTGCTCGTTCTGCATCACGTCCCGGATCCTGCAGCGGCGCTTGCGCGAAGCCGCCCGGGTCCTGGTGCCGGGAGGACGCCTGCTGATCTGCGACATGCTTGCGCACGATCGAGAAGAGTATCGGGTGCAGATGGGGCATGTCTGGCTCGGCTTCGGCGAGGACCAGATGCGGAAGCTGCTCGCCGGTGCGGGCTTCGAGAAGGCGCGGATCGGCGCCCTCCCCGTGGACCCGTGGCGCGAAGGGGCCGCCGTTGTTCGTTGCGAGTGCGATTTGTCGGCTCTCAACCGGGAGCTGACAGCCAGCAGCCGACAGCTGACTGCTATAACGAAAGGAAACGAGAGGACACACATGAGCACAGCACTACGAGAGATGCACGCGTTCGAGGCGGCCGTGAAGGCGGGCCGTGAACCCTTCAAGGTGAAGGACCTCAGCCTGGCGGAGTTCGGGCGCAAGGAGATCCGCCTGGCGGAGCAGGAGATGCCCGGGTTGATGGCGCTCCGCGAGCGCCACGAGGGCAGGAAGCCGCTGGCCGGCGCGAAGGTCATGGGCAGCCTGCACATGACCATTCAGACCGCCGTCCTGATCGAGACGCTCGACGAGCTGGGGGCCGACGTCCGCTGGGTCTCGTGCAACATCTTCTCGACCCAGGATCATGCGGCCGCGGCGGTAGTCGTCGGCCGTCCTG
This sequence comes from uncultured Acidobacteriota bacterium, assembly GCA_963787175.1. Taxonomy (GTDB): domain Bacteria; phylum Acidobacteriota; class Vicinamibacteria; order Vicinamibacterales; family 2-12-FULL-66-21; genus CAVSUB01. The sequence goes on along the minus strand of CAWBCA010000017.1, from coordinate 509,559 downwards.
AAACCGACGGCACGCAGCAGAACCCCAGGGGCATTCCGGTGTTCGCGTGGAAGGGGGAGACGCTCGACGAGTACTGGTGGTGCACGAGCGAAGCGCTGATGTGGCCCGACGGCAGCGGTCCCAATTTGATCGTGGACGACGGCGGCGACGCGACGCTGCTGGTGCACAAGGGCGTCGAGTTCGAGAAGGCGAAGAAGGTGCCGGCGTTCAACGCGGAGGCCGACCCCGAAGAGTGGGGCGTCATCCTCGAGCTGCTCCGCAAGGAGATCGCGGACGAGCCCGTCGCGCTGGACGAAAGTCGCGGCGGACCTCCGCGGCGTGAGCGAAGAGACCACGACCGGCGTGCATCGGCTCTACCAGATGATGGAGGCCGGCACGCTGCTGTTCCCGGCGATCAACGTCAACGACTCCGTGACGAAGAGCAAGTTCGACAACATCTACGGCTGCCGCCACTCGGTGATCGACGGCCTCAACCGGGCGACTGACGTCATGCTCGGCGGCAAGGTCGCGGTCGTCTTCGGTTTCGGCGAAGTCGGCAAGGGATGCGCGCAGGCGCTGCGCGGCCAGGGCGCGCGCGTCATCGTGACCGAGATCGATCCGATCTGCGCGCTGCAGGCGGCGATGGAAGGCTACGAGGTCAAGACCATCGAGGACGTGGTCGATCGCGCGGACATCTTCATCACCGCGACCGGCAACCTGAACATCATCACCGCCGACCACATGGCGCGGATGAAGGACAAGGCGATCGTCGGCAACATCGGCCACTTCGACAACGAGATCGACATGGCCGGGCCTCAAGAAGACCAAGGGGATCGAGCGGATCAACATCAAGCCGCAGTACGACGAGTACCGGTTCCCGGACGGCCACAGCGTCATGGTGCTCGCCGAGGGGCGGCTGATGAACCTGGGCTGCGCGACCGGTCATCCCAGCTTCGTGATGTCGGCGTCGTTCTCCAACCAGGTCATCGCACAGCTCGAGCTGCACCAGAACAACGACAAGTACGAGAAGAAGGTCTACATCCTGCCGAAGCACCTCGACGAAGAGGTTGCCCGGCTCCACCTCGATCATCTCGGCGTGAAGCTGACCACGCTCGCGAAGGAACAGGCCGAGTACCTCGGCGTGCCGGTCGACGGGCCCTACAAGCCGGAGCACTACCGGTACTGAAGGTCCGAGGGATCCGGGGTCGGGATACGGGACGGATCCCGGATCCCGGATCCGCTCCCGTCACCCGGTAAGCGGTTCGTTGAGAAACCGCACCAGCGGGACGACGGCTCTGAATGTGCCGAGCAGTTCCTTGTAGAAGTCTTCGCTGACCGCGAACTCCGGCGGAAGCTCGGCTCCTGCCAGGAACTGCTTGTGCCGCAGGTAGTCTGCCGCCGGATCGTCGGCGGCGTAGCCGCGTGGGATGCGGCTCAACCTGTCGCCCGCGAGGGCGCCGAACCGCGTGACGAATGCCCTCGTCGCGGGTCAGCGTCCGGACCTCCGGGTACGTCTCCGCGATGTGCTGACGGACTTTGACGAGCTGCGCCGGCTCCGGCGCGTACATGCCTCCGCCGATCCACACCCACGTCGGCGCGATCTCGAAGTACAGCCCCGCCCCCTGATGCCGGTGCAGCCCGCGCCACGGAAAGCTCGCGGCGACGTTGGTCTTGAGCGGCGTCTTGTCGCTGCTGAAGCGCGTGTCGCGGTAGATCCGATAGAGGGACGCTTTCGGTGACGCCACGAGCTCCGGCGCGAACGACCTGAAGTCCACCGCCAGCCGCTCGATGACGCGGATCATCGGCTCGCGGACGTCCCGCTCGTATCGCTCCCGTCGCGACCTGAACCAGTCGCGGTCGTTGTTGCGCTTGAGGGCGCGCAGGAACGAAAGCGTCGCTGGTGTGAAGCGGGGGTTGGGCATGGGGAATATTGTCGGCGGTCGGCGCTGGGCGTTCGGCGGTCGGCCCTGGGGGTTCGGCGCTCGGCGCTGCCTCCTAGCTCCTAGCTCCTGGCTCCTGGCTTCTGACTCCTGCTTCCATCTTCCAGCTCCTTCGTATACAAAACAGTCCCTTTCAGATCGTGCAGTGTGACCGTCAGCGCCCTCGTGCGCCGGTCGATGCGCAGCTTTCCGAAGAACTGAAACCCTTCGCTTGGCGGACGGTTCGGCTTCATGCCCGGCGGGATTCCCGTGAACACCACTTCCGGCCCGAACGTGCCATCCATCCTGCTCGGTCCGAACGTTCCCGCGTTCAGCGGGCCGGCGACGAACTCCCAGAACGGATCGAACTCCGTGAACGTCGCGCGCGCGGGCTGGTAATGGTGCGCTGCGCAGTAGTGAATGTCGGCCGTGACCCACACCACGTTGCGGACGCGGCGGTCTTTCATGAATGCTAGCAGGCCGGCGATTTCCAGCTCGCGGCCGCTGGGCGGGCCGTTGTCGCCGTTGGCGAACGCGTCGAAGTTCGAGGGGCGTCGTCCGGACCGGCACCCCAATCGGCATGTCGCTGGCGATCACCTTCCATGTCGCGCGCGACGCCTGCAGCCGCGCCTTGAGCCACGCGAGCTGGCGTGGCCCCGCCAGCGCCGACTCCTCGGTCGAGCGTCGGTCTGCCGGTTCGGGCGTGTTCGGGCCACGGTAGCTGCGCAGGTCGAGCGCGAACATCTCCACAGCGGGCCGTAACCCACCGTCCGGTAAACCCGCCCGCTCTCGTCGGCATCCACCGGGACCGGGTTGTATTCGAGGAACGCCTGCCGCGCGCGCTCCGCGATGAGCGCCATGCTCTTGATCCGAATACCGTTCGTCCTTCGAGAGGTCGCGCGTCGGATACCAGTTGTCCCGCACCTCGTGATCGTCCCACTGCACGATCTGCGAGGTGGAGCTGTTGAACCGCCGCATGTGCTGGTCCGCGCAGGTTGTACTGGTAAGCGCCTCGAAAGTCGGCGACGCTCTGCGCGGCCTTCGACTTCGCCTCGGTCACCACGTTCTTCCAGAGCGTCCCGTCGTCCAGCTTGACCTCGGCCAGCACTGGCTGATCGGCGTAGATGGTGTCGCCGGAGTTGATGAAGATGTCCGGCTCCGCCTGCTGCATCGTTTCGTAGAGGCGCAGCCCGCCCCATTCAGGATTGATGCCCCAGCCCTGGCCGACCGTGTCACCGGACCACGCGATGGTGATGTCACGTGCGGCCGGCGTCGCCGGGCGCGGTCACGAAACTGCGCCGGCCTCGGGCCGGCTGAAGCGGCGCAGATCGGCGAGGTCCTGGAACAGCACGCGGTAGAACATCGCGCTGGCCCCTCGGCAGCGCCCTGCAGCACCGTCTGGCGGTGAATCGGTGGTCCTCGAGGGCTGCCGGCCCGGGATCCGCCGCACGTCGGTGAACCGATCGGTGGTCGCGTACTCGACCACCATCCGCGCCGGCCGGTCGCACCGGCTCCACACCACGAACCGGTCCGGGCCCGCGACGCCCGCAGCCACGCCCTGGGGCATGCCTGGCAGCGAGCCCTCGGACTGGATGATGGCAGGCGCACGGCCCGAGACCACCTGGCGCGACGACAGGAGCCCGCAGTGGCGCCGGCGGCCGACTGCCGGACGAACGTGCGGCGATCGATCGGCGCGCTGCCATGCGGCTTACTTGAACCGCGCGGGCACGGTGTTCAGCTCACGCGCAGACGGCGACCCGCCGAGGCTCTGGTTCTGCGTCACTGCCCGGACGATGGCATCGGCCATCGCTTCGGCGGCCAGCGCGCCGATCATCGACAGGTTCGGGCTCGCTGGTCCAGGCGCCGGTCGCGAGCGAGAAGATCGTGTCGCCGTCCCCGGCGTGTGGACCGGGGAGATGGCGCGCGCGTAGCCGTCGTGGGCCATCTGCGCGATCTTCTGGGCCTGCACCTTGGTCAGCTTGGCGTTGGTGGCGACGACGCCGATCGTGGTGTTCTCGCCGGCACGCGGCTGGGCACGGCGGATCAGCGCGCCTGACGCGGAGCAGCTTTCGCACGTCGGCCAGGCCCTTGCCATCCTCCGTCCGCACGCCGGCGACCACCGGCCCGTCGCCGGATCGATCACGTCGCCGACAGCGTTGACCGCGACCAGCGCGGCCACGACCAGGCCGTCCGGGAGCGTGATCGAGGCCGACCCGAGACCGCCTTTCATCGAACGCCCCTGGCCCATCTTGCCGACCGTCGCGCCGGCGCCGGCGCCGACGTTCCCTTCCGCGACCGGCCGTCAGTCGCCGCCTGCGCCGCCCTGTAGCCGCAGTCTGCCGTCGGCCGGATCTTCCAGTTGCCGCCGAACCCCAGGTCGAACAGGATGGCCGCCGGCACGATCGGCACCACCCCGCGGCCACCTTGTAGCCGATGTTCTGCTCTTCCAGGTAGCGCATGACGCCCTGCGCCGCGTCCAGCCCGTAGGCACTCCCGCCCGCCAGCGTGATCGCGTTGACGATCTGCACGTTGTTGACGGGATCGAGCAGGTCGGTTTCCCGCGTCCCCGGCGCGCCTCCACGCACGTCGACGCCGCCGGTCGTGCCGTCCTGCACGAGGATTGCCGTGCAGCCGGTCGGACGCTCGGTCAAGGTGTGGTGGCCGACCTTGATCCCCTGGACGTCGGTCAGCCCCTTGCTCCGCTTTGTTGCGGCCGCGCCGGCGGCGGCCGCGGTTGTCGTCTGGTCCGGCGCCGCCGGGGCGGTCTGCACGCGCGCACGGGCCAGGGGCATCGCGGTCAGCGCCGCGACTGCACAGCCGCACACCCCGAGGAGAATTCGTTTCATGGTTGGCCTTCAGTCCCACGCATCGCGTTACGTCCGACGGAGCCCTGCAGCGCCGAGTCTAAGACCCTGTGAATAAAATCCTCCGCGGTGGCGCGGGGTCTTCAAAGACCCCGGTTCCAGATCCCCCTACAAGGATACGTTGTGCAACGGCCCAGAGCCGGTGGGGCAGGCCGGCAAAGCCCGGAGCCTCCACCCTGAGCCCCGAACGCCGAGCCCCGAGCCCCGAACGCCGATCCCGGATCCCGGATCCCGGATCCCAAGAGTGATCTCCTAGAAACTGTATTTCGCCGCCAGTTGCACGATCCGCCCATCGTCGGACGCCGTGATCCGGCCGAAGTTGGCGGTGCCGATCTGGTCCGCCGGGCTGGCCGAAGCGCGCTGGTTGAACAGGTTGAACGCCTTCGACCCGCAGCTGGATCCGGTGGCTCGACGCGCAGGTCGATGTTCTTGAACAGCGACAGGTCCGTGCGCGCGAAGCCGGGACCGCGGACGGTGTTCGCGTCCGGCGTTGCCGGGGCGGGTGCCGGTGTCCGGCACGGCCGCGGCGCGCGAAGCAGCGGTGTTGAACCACTGTTCCACGGTATGCGGCGCATCCGTCGTTGGGATCGCACGTTACGTCCGGCCGGTTCGTCAGGTAGCGGATGTCGGTGACTGCGTCGGTCGCGCTGAGTCGGGAACCCGGTCTGCGCCTGCACGATGCCGTTGACCTGCCAGCCGCCGACAACGTGCCGGACGACCGGACCCAGCCCGGTCGGGCGTTGGCAGCTCCGCCGCAAAGCTGACGACGAGGCGATGTCTCACGTCGAAGAGCGCATCCCCCTTCTCCAACGCGAGCGCCTCGCTCGATCGACTCCGGTCGCCGATCGTCGACCGGCAGCACCGGGCGCTGACTCGCCGCCGATGTTCAGCCCGGAGACGTGATCGATGGCGTGTGCCAGCGTGTAGGAGGCCAGGAAGTTGATGCCGTGCACCGGACGCATCCGCAGGCTGGCCTGCAGCGAGTCGTACCAGGAGCGCGCCACCGAGAAGGTCGGGCGCACCAGCGAGAAGGCGGGGAACAGCCGCGCGCCGGGGGCCGTGTCTGCCCGGCGAGTAGAGGCCCGGGTTGACCTCGATGAAGATCGGCATGTTGTAGCCCGCGCGACCCGACGTAGCCGATCTCGGCGCCGAAGTGCTCGCCGATCTGCTGCTGCCAGTTCAGGTTGAAGTGCTGCGCGTACGGGGTCTGAAGTCGGTGCCCCAGCCGATGAAGATCAGTCCGGGCGGGAAGTCCACGGCGCCGCCGCTCACCGCGGAGAGCGGGTTGGCGAGCGTCAGCGCCGCCGGCGGCGCGTTGATCTCCAGCAGGGGCGTGAATGGCGGCGCGAGCACGCCGTTCTGGAAGAAGTCCCCCTGGCCGGCGAGCGCGTCGTAGAAGATGCCCCACGCGCCGCGCAGGCTCGAGCGGCCGGTTCCGGTCGGATCCCAGACGACTCCCAGGCGCGGCGCAAAGTTGTTCTTGTCGGTGTCGTAGGTGCCGGCCGGCACGCCGCTCGTCGCCCGGATACACGAGGCCGAGCGGCGCGGCCGGGAACCGGGTCGACTGCTGTCCCGGCCGGAAGGAATTGAGCGCGCCGTTCCTGTCCTCGAACGGAATCGGCAGCTCGTAGCGCAGGCCCGCATTGACCGTCACCCGCGAAAAGGGCCGGAACTCGTCCTGCGACGTAGGCGGAGTAGAGCCAGCCCGCGGCCGTCCTGTGGGGTGTTCTGGGTTGCCCGCCGGAACTGGTTGGGCAGGCCGAGCATGAAGTCCGCGAGCGCGTTGCCGGTCCGCCCCGTCGTCGCTCCGCTGAAGGTGAAGTCGCCGTTGGGACGATTCACGAAGTCGATGACCATGTGCTCCCGCCGGATGTCCAGCGCCGAACTTGGTCGAGTGCCGACCCGTCACCCACGTCACGTCGTCGGTGAACTGCGCCACCTCGTTCAGCCGGCTGACGAACGGCTGCGCCGCATCGCCGACGCTGAAGAAGCCGGTGACCGTGATGTTGGGGAGGCCCGCGGCCGCGGGTGACGTTCTGCGGGACGTTGATGCCGTAGTCCGCGCTCGACAATCCGCTGGTTGCCTGCGGCTGCGCCGTGATCTCGTTGTAGGCGAACCGGGCCACGTTGATCATCCTGGGCGTGAAGAGGTGCGTGTCCGACAGCATCACGTCCTGCAGCGTCGCCTTGGCGACGGTGCCGATCGGGCGGGTGGTCGGCGGCGTCACGGAGGTCGTGTTGCTTCGCAGGTAGCGCACCAGCACCGAGTTCTTCTGCGAGAGCGTGTAATCGAAGCGCACGCCCACCTGATCCCGGTCGTCGGTCGCGTCCGGGAAGGCGATGAACCGCGTGCCGCCGTCGTTCGCGCGCGGCACGAACTCGTCCAGCAGGCGGCGCGCGGTGGGGCTGATGCGGTCCGCTGGGATGGCGTTGTTGGGGAACGGCAGGCCCGTCAGGGGATCGCGGATCGCCGTCGACGCCGAAGTTCCCGGTGCGCTGGGCGTCAGCTGGCGACCACGATGTTCTGCGACTGGCCGCTGATGTTGCGGTGACCCTCGTAGTAGCCGAACCCGAACATCCTGTTGCGGACGCAGTGGCCCGCCGAGGCTGGCGCCGAACTGGTTCTGTTCGAGCCTGGGCTTGACCGGATTCGGGTTCGCCTGGGTCGGACGCGCGAAGTAGTTGCGGGCCTGCAGCGCCTCGTCGCGATTGAATTCCCACGCGGCGCCGTGCACGGCGTTGCTCCCCGACCTGGTGACGACATTGACCACCGACCCGGAGTTGCGGCCCGTACTCCGCGTTGTAGGAGTGCGTCAGGATCTTGAACTCCTGGATGGCGTCGGGCGGCGGCCGCAGGACGAACCCGGTGTTGAACGTGTCGTTGTTGCTCGTGCCGTCGAGCAGGAAGTTGTTCGACTGGTTGCGCTGGCCGTTCACGCTGAAGCCGGCGGTCGCTGCGCCGAAGCCGCCCGGCGTCGCTTCGCCTGAGGCGCCGCCCAGGCCGGCCGGCGCCGCGATGACGCCCGGCAGAGCCCATCGCGAGCTGCGTGAAGTTGCGGCCGTTCAACGGCAGCTCCGCGATCTGCTTCTGGTCCATGACGATGCCGAGCGTGGCGCTCGACGTTTCGACCAGCGGCGCTTCCGTGGAAACCGTGATGTTCTCTTCGACTGCGCCCACGGCGAGCTTCATGTCGACGCGCGATGTCGATTCCACGGACACGGTGATGTCGTCGCGGGTGAACGTCTTGAAGCCCTGGCAGCGTTGCCCTGACCTCGAACTGGCCGGGCGGAAGCAGCAGCACGGAATAGTAGCCGTCGGGGCCGGACGCAGCCGTGCGGGTCTGGTTCGTCGCGGCACTCCTGACCGTGATCGTGGCGCCGGGCATCACCGCGCCGCTCTCGTCGGTGACGACGCCGGTGATCGTGCCGGTGGCCTGCGCCGGCGCCTTCGCAGGGACCGCCAGCGCGAACGCGGCAAGGAACGAAGCGAGAAGCAGCAACCTTCGCATGCCGAGCCTCCTCTCCTGAGACCCATCCACCGGTAGTTCAGGCTGTTCCGGTCAGCTCCATGACCGCCAGGGCGATGACCTTCGTGGCGTTCGTCAGGTCCTCGACGCTGCAGTATTCGTCCGGCTGGTGCGCCAGATCCAGGATGCCCGGACCGTACGCGACGCAGTGCGGCACGCCCGCGATGCGTGCGATGTGCTTCTGGTCGTAGGTGCCCGGGCTGGCCACGAGAACGCCGCTGCGGCCGAGCACCCGGTAGAGCGCACGCTCGAGCGCCGCGACCACGGGCGACCCCTCCGGCGTGCACACCGGGTGAACCACCATCAGGTCTTTCAGCTCGTAGCGGAACTCCGGCATTTCGGCCGTAAGGGCCTCCAGCATCTCGACGATCTCCGACTTGGTCGACGTCGAAACCTTCCTCCAGGAGGAAGCGCCGATCGAACACCGCGCGGCAGGTGTCAGCCACGCAGGGTGTCTGAATCCCGCAGCACCGGCTGGCCGCCGTCGATCCCGTTGACGTTGAGGGTCGGCGTGGCGTGCGCCAGGAGGGATGACCGGCACGGCGGTCGTCCTGGAGGCGAGGCGCGGGTGCAGCTCGCGCTGGATGCGATCCAGCACGAGCCCCATGTGGTCGATCGCGCTGCTGCCGAGAAACGGCATGCTGCCATGGGCGATGCGTCCGCGCGTCAGCACCTCGAACCAGTACACGCCGCGGTGGCCGATGCAGATTCGATCGACGCACAACGGCTCCGGGATGATGACGTAGTCCGTCCGCGCGGCGCTCAGGCGTCCCTGCTCGGCAAGCCAGGCGACACCCGCGAAGCCGCCGCTCTCCTCGTCGACCGTTCCGCTGACCTCGACTGTGCCGTTCAGCTCGATCCCTGCCCGGCGGATGCCTTCGACGGCAAACAGCGCGGCCGCCAGCCCCGCCTTCATGTCGCACGAACCCGCTGCCGTAAATCCGCCCGTCGATCGACCTCTCCGCCGAACGGTTCGCGCGTCCAGCCATCGCCCGCCGGCACCACGTCGAAGTGTCCGTTCAGATGCACGACAGGGTGCAGCGCACGGCCAGGCCGTGTGCCGACGACGTTGACGCGTGGATGGGTGGGGGTGTGCTCGGGACGCCCCTCGGCCGCGAAGTACTCGGACTTCGAAGGCGCAGCGTTCGAGGCTGCTGGCCGATCAGGCGTGCGCACTCCGCATAGGCTTCGCCGGGCGGGTTGACCGTGGGAACGCGGATCAGATCGGTGGTGAATGCAACGGCCTCGTCTGCCGCCGCTTCGATTTCGGCGACAACGCGGTCGAGCGGAGCTGAAGCCATGGAGGAGAGATGTGTGCACGACTTCTACTGGAACGGTGCGCCGTTGTCAAACATGCGGGCCATCGGATACGATCGGCCCGCCTCGATGAACGCGCCGTGCCCGACAGCCGCGTGCCCGGCCCGCGGCCCGGCTGCCGCCGTCCGCGCCCCGCACCGCGACTCCGCTGTCCCGTTGAATGTCCTACCTCGCGCTGCTCGTCGTCTACTCGGCTGCTCAGATCGCGCTTGGGCTCTGGATCGGCCGGCGTGTCCACGACATCCGCGGACTTCTTCGTCGCCGGCCGCCGGCTCGGGCCGGGTCTGATCTTCTCGACCATGCTGGCGGCGAACATCGGCGCGGGATCGACCGTGGGCGCGACTGCGCTCGGCTACAGCGACGGCCTTGCGGGCGTGTGGTGGGTCGGGTCGGCGGCGCTCGGGCTCGATTGCGCTGGCACTGTGGATCGGGCCGGCCATCCGGCGTGTTGCGGCGGAGCGCGACTTCCGCACGGTCGGGGATTTCCTCGAGTTCCGCTTCGGCGTTGCCGGTCCGCACCGCGATCGCCGCGCTGCTGTGGGTCGGCGCCGTCTTCATCCTCGCCGGCCAGCTCATCGCGATCGCCACCATCCTCGCACGCCATTGCCGGCGTGCCGCCTGCGGCCGGCTGCGCCGTCGGCGGGCTGCTCATCACCATCTACTTCACTGCCGGGGGCCTGCTGACGTCGGCGTGGGTGAACGTGGTGCAGCTCACGGTCAAGCTGGCCGGATTCGCGGTGGCGCTCCCGCTCGCGCTGCGGCAGCCGGCGGGTGGGACGCGGTGCGCGCGATGCAGCCGACGGCCGACTACTGGAACGTGTGGCAGGGTGGCCGTTCGGGCTGATCTACCTTGCGATGCTCGGCCCGGCGTTCGTCATCTCGCCCGGCCTGCTGCAGAAGATTTACGGCGCGCGCGACGATCGGGCCGTCCGTCTCGGGGTGGGCGCCAACGCCGCTCGGCCTGGCGCTGTATGCGATGGTGCCGATCGTGATGGGGATGGTCGCCCGGCTGCGGTTCCCCGATCTGGCCAAGCCCGCAGCTGGCGCTGCCGACCCTGCTGCTGCACGGCGTCCCGGCGGCTGTCGGCGGCATCGGGCTGGCGGCGGTATTCTCTGCGGAGCTGAGCGCGGCTGACGCAGTCCTGTTCATGCTGACGACCTCGCTGTCGCAGGATTTCTACAAGCGCTTCGTGAACGCCGGCGGCGCGGATGCGCAGGTGCTGCGCGTCACTCGCATCACGGCGGTGATCGCCGGTGCCCTCGGGGTGATCGTCGCGATCATCGCCGCCGACTGTCGTGAACGCGCTCAGCATCTTCTACACGCTGATGGCGGTGGGCCTGTTCGTGCCGATCCTCGCAGGGCTCTTCACCCGGCGCGCCAGCGCCCGCCGGCGCCCTCGCCGCCATCGTCACCGGCGTCCTCATCGTCGGCGGACTGCAGATTGCGACCGGCGGCGCCAGTATCGCGGGCTTCACGCCGGCCATGCTCGGGCTGCTCGGCGCGTTCGGCGCGTATGCCGCGGCGGCGGGGTTGCGGGGAGCAGCAAGGGAGACAGAGGGTAGAAGACAGAAGGTCAAGGCAGAAGGTAGAGGCAGAAGGATAGAGGACCGAAGGTAGGAGCTAGGCAGCCGGGCCGAAGCGCCGAAGCGCGGAAGCAGGAAGCAGGAAGCAGGAGTCGAGTCTCTCTATGCACAAGATTGCCATCATTCCCGGCGACGGTATCGGACAGGAAGTCGTGCCCGCAGCACTGGAGGTCATCGAGCGCGCCGCGCCCGGGCTGCTGTCGAGCACCGAGTTCCCGTGGGGCTGCGAGTTCTATCACCGCGAGGGGCGGATGATGGAGGCTGACGGCCTCGACCAGCTGCAGAAGTTCGACGCGATCTTCCTTGGCGCCATCGGGGATCCGCGCGTCCCCGATCACATCTCGGTGTGGGAGCTGATCCTGCCGCTCCGGCAGCGCTTCGACCAGTACGTGAACCTCCGGCCGATGCGCCTGATGCCCGGGGTGACCGGTCCGCTGGCGGGCCGCACCTCCGCAGACATCGACATGGTCTGCGTGCGCGAGAACTCGGAAGGGGAGTACGCCGGGCTCGGCGGCCGGCTGCACGTCGGCACGCCCCACGAGGTCGCCGAGCAGACCGGCATCTTCACCCGCCGCGGCATCGAACGCATCGCCCGCTATGCCTTCGAGGCTGGCCATCGAGCGCCCCCGCCGCAAGCTGGCCAGCGCCACCAAGTCGAACGCGCTCCAGCATTCGATGGTGCTCTGGGACACGGTCGTGGAAGCGGTCGCGAAGGACTACCCGGGCGTGGAGTGGCGCAAGTACCACGTCGACGCGCTGGCCGCGCGCATGATCACCGATCCCGGCAGCATCGACGTGATCCTCGCGTCGAACCTCTTCGGCGACATCCTCACAGACCTTGGTGCGGCGGTCTCGGGCAGCCTCGGCGTGGCGCCTGGCGCCAACCTGAACCCCGAGCGGCAGTTTCCGTCGATGTTCGAGCCGATCCACGGCTCGGCACCCGACATCGCCGGCAAAGGCATCGCCAACCCCATCGGCGCGATCTGGGCGGGCGCCCTGATGCTTGCCCATCTCGGCCACGACGACGAGCACGACCGGATTCTGCGCGCCATCGAGCGAGTGCTGGGTGAGAGCGGGCCGAGAACGCCGGATCTCGGCGGAAAGGCCACCACGAAGGAAGTCGCGGCCGCCGTCGCAGCAGCGCTCTGACGCGGGCTTCCGGCGTTGGGCGGCGTTGGGCTCTTGGCTTGGGGGGATCGGCGCTGTGGGGCGCGGCCTTCAGGCCGCGCCGACTCGCCCGGGCTGAAGCCCCGGGCCCACAGACCCTCTTTCCAACGCCGAACCCCGAACGCCGAACCCCGAGCCCCGGATCCCCGATCCCGACCTTGGCCTCCCCGATCTCCGCAAGCCCCCTGTCGATGATGTCGAACCCGTGCGCGAGCTCCTCTTCCGAGATCGTCAGCGGCGGGTTCGTCATGATCGTGTTCCAGCGCACGAACGTGTAGAGCCCTTCCTCACGGAAGAACCGGCCCAGCGCCGCATCGGCTCCGACGAGCCGTTGAACGGCGCCAGCGGCTCCATCGACTTCCGGTCCTTCGACGAGCTCGACGATCCCGAACAGCCCGAGCGAGCGCGCCGCGCCGACGATCGGGTGGCGTGCCTCGAGCGTCCGCATGTGGCGTCTTCATGACCTCGCCCATCATCCGGGCGCGCGCGATCAGGCCGTCCTCCTCGTAGACGGCAATCGTCGCCAGCGCCGCGGCGCAGCCGAGCGGATGGCTGTTGTAGGTCAGGCCGCCGTAGAACACCTTGTTCGTGAAGTGATCGGCGATGCCGCGCCGCATCCCGACCGCGCCGAGCGGCACGTAGGCGCTGGTCAGCCCCTTGGCCATCGTCAGCAGGTCGGGGACGACCTGCCAGTGGTTGACGGCGAACCACTCGCCGGTCCGGCCGAAGCCGGCCATGACCTCGTCTGCGACCATGAGGATGCCGTAGCTGCGTGCACAGGTCGCGGACGCCCTGGAGGTAGCCGTCGGGCGGCACCAGGATGCCGTTGGTGCCGGTCACCGTCTCCAGGAAGAAGGCGGCGATCGTCTGTGGCTCCTTCGAGCTGGATCATCTCTTCGAGGTTCGCCAGCGCGAGCCTCGACGTCGTCCCAGCCGCGCTGGATGCCGTGATACGGATCGGGAACGTGCACCACGCCCGGCATGCCCGGGCTCGGCCGCCCAGCGGCGCGGATCGCCGGTGAGCGTAATCGCCCCGGCGGTGCCGCCGTGATACGAGCGGTAGCGCGCCAGAATTTTGTGGCGCCCGGTGTACATCCGCGCGACCTTGATCGCGTTCTCGTTCGCCTCGGCGCCGCCGTTGGTGAAGAAGAACACGTCGATGTCGCCCGGCGCGATCGACGCGAGCTTGGCCCCAAGCCGCGCCCGCGGCTCGGTGGCCATGAAAGGATTGGCGTAGGCCAGCGTGGCCGCCTGATCCTGGATGGCTTTGATCGACGCGCGGATCGCCGTGCCCGATGTTCACGCACATCAGCTGACTGTTGAAGTCGAGGTATCGCTTGCCCTCCGGAGTCCAGAACCAGCAGCCCTTCGCGCCCGCGACGGGGATCGGATCGACCCTGGACTGGGCCGACCACTCGAACAGGGTGTGCGCCCGGTGAGAGCCACCATCTCTGGACCTGTCATCGGGGGGGCCGTGGCAAGCGTGTCAGGATTCATGGAAGGACTCTCCCGGGGGTCAGAAGGCTTGGGCTTCGGGCTTTCGGCTTTGGGTTGCGACCGGCCCTGGGCGGCATGGTCTGCCGCTTCACGGGCGGATTCTACAGCACACGTCCCGGCGACTGGCTCGAACGAAAAAAAAGGGGCGCCGTGAGGCGCCCCGTCAAGCTGACAGCTGGACAGCTGATAGCTGTCAGCTATTCAGAACGTAAACCGGAACCCGATCTGGCCGACCCGTTGCTCGGGCCGCTGGAAATCCCCCGAGAAGGCATTCGGCTGCAGCAGCGTGGGATCCTGCTGGCCGGCGTTGGCGCCTGTCGGGAGCGTCACGCGCCGATTGGAGGTCGTTGCGGTGAACCCGGGGTTGAGCGCGTTCAGCAGGTTGAACACCTCGCCAATCGCCTCGATCCGCATGCTGCCGCGGATGGCGAAGCCCTTCGAGACGCGCAGGTTGAGCTGCGACTGCGGCAGGAAGCGTCCGCAATTGACGGTCTCGCAGGGCCCATCCTCCTCGAAGGTCGCGCGATGGGTGTCCTTGTCGTAGCCGGTCGCCCTGTACGCGGTAGACGGGATGTCGTTGATGTCGCCATCGAGGTTCAGGTCACGACCGTCGATCAGGTAGACGGGGAGCGACGACCGGAACACGAAGAACGGCGAGACGCGGAAGCCGAGCGGCAGCCTGGAACACCGCTGAAAACCCCAGCCGGTGACGCGCGTCCGTCGTGAGGTTCGGCGCGAACTGACGCGGATCGTCGAACGGGTTGTTTGGATCCTGGATGTTCGCGGTGTTCAGCTCGTCGGTCGCGTTGCCGATGGTGCTCTTGCCGCTCGACAGCGTGTAGGACACGGTGAAGTCGATGCCGTTGGTGAGCCGCCGGCGACCCGACATGATCAGCGCGTTGTACTCGCTGCGTCCGCGGCTGACCGCGGGACGCGTCCCGGTGACGTCCGGGTTGAGCGTTGGCACCACTGCGGCGAGCCGGCGGATCGCCGTGCCGGCAATGCGCTGGTTCACGCGCGGGCGGAAGTTCAAGTCACCGCCGACCGAGTGCACGTAATCGACCGTGACGATCGTGTTGGGCATCAGCTCGTGCGACCAGCCGAGGTTCGTCTGCTTGGTGTACGGCTGCTGCAGCCGTGGATCGACGAACTGTCCAAACAGCGGGAACCCACCGGCTACGACCTGGTTCTGGTTCTGGATGTTCGAGAGCGGCTGGCCGGCACGATAGAAGCTGCCGTCGGCGTTGCGGATGCCGGCGGGCTGGTCCACGCTGAAGATCTGCCCGAAGCCGCTGCCGGTCGCATCGGAGGCGGCGAACAGGACGTTCGAGTTCGAATACCCGAAATCCGTGTAGATGCCCCAACCGCCGCGGAGGACATCCTTGCCGTCGCCGCGCACGTCGTACGCCGCGCCGATCCGCGGCTGGAAGTTGTTCTTGTCGTTCTCGGGGTCCAGCGCGAAGTTCTCCATTCCAACGATGCCGTTCAGCAGGCCGGCCTTGGCCGCGTTGACCACGGCCACGTAGTTCGGGTTCTTCGACTGGTCGAACTGGTAGCCGGACACGAGATCCCAGCGCAGGCCGAGGTTCACCGTCAGGCGGCTGCTGGGCCGCCAGTCGTCCTGTATGTAGGTGCCGAACTGCTTGGTCGGGATGTTGGCCGCGGAGTTGCCGTCGCTGACGGTGACGGTCTGGATCGCGCCGTTGACGTCGTTGGTGAGGTGGGTGTTGAAGATCGCCCCTTTACCGGTGTTGAACGTGATGAACAGGCGCGGCTCGTTGATGAAGTTCACCCCTGCCTTGAAGTCGTGGCCCAGCCCGCCCATGCCCGACACCCGCCACGAGAAGTCGTTCCGGAGCTGATACTTCTTCTGCTCGGTCGTCTGGGGTGTGTTGACGTTGGCGCCGGTCTGCACGCCGTTCGGAAACAGCTCGTTCGGCGCCGATGAGCGCGAAGCGATGTTGTTGCTGAAATCGGCATACTGGAAGATGAACTCGTTCAAGCGCTGACCGGGCAGCACCCAGTTGTGGTTCAGGTTGATGGAGTTGAACTTGTTCTCGCTGTCGCCCCAGTTGTCGAACGTGTGATTCGGGGCGGCATCGTACGGCTGCGTGTTGCTGTTGTAGCCGTATCGCACCGACAGGTACTGGTCCCCGCGCAGGTTCGCCGTGACCTTGCCGGTAATCAGGTTCTCGCGGTAGGGAACGGCGTAGGTCCCGTCGAGCGACGGCAGCAGACCCAGCGTGTTGACGGTCTGCGACGTGTCCTGCTGGGTGCGCTCCATCGCGGCGAAGAAGTGCATCCGGTCTTTCGCGATCGGCCCGCCGAAGCTCCCGCCGAACTGGTTGCGCCGGTAGTCCTGCTTGCCCACGTCCGCGATTTTCTCGGTCTCGGTCCGGGCGTTCATGGACTTGTCCCGGAACATCTCGAAGAAGCTGCCCTGAATCCTGTTGGTCCCGCTCTTGGTGACGATGTTCATGACGCCGCCGTTGCTGCGGCCGTATTCCGCCTTGAACCGCTGCGTGACGAAGTTGAACTCCTGGATCGCCTCCAGCGGAAACTGCTGCAGCAGACCGCCGACCGTGTCGTCGTTGTTGTCCCCGCCGTCAATCTGGTAGTTCACGTTCCGGCCAGCGCCGCCGTTGATCTGCGGCGTGTACTGCGTGCTCTTGGTCGGGTCGGAGTGGAAGCCGAGACCCACGCCGGGGATCGTCGCCGCGAGGTTCGCGAACTGCCGGCCGTTGAGGGGCAGGCTCTCGATGCGCCCGATGTCCACGACGCCGCCGACCGAGGACGAGGAGGTCTCGATGAGAGGCGTCCCACCGGTGACGGTCACGGTCTCCGCGAGGCTCGCCATCTTGAGCGTCACGTTCACGTCGAGCGTCTGCCCGATGTTCACCGTGATGCCCTTGTTCTCCACCTTGCTGAAGCCCTGCAGCTCCGCGGTGATGTCGTACACGCCGACCGGCAGCGCCGTGAGCCGGTACACGCCCTCGCCGTCCGTGGTGTCGGTCCGGACCAGACCGGTGTCGGCATTCCGGGCCGTGACACTCACGCCGGGGACCGCCGCTCCCTGGTCGTCTACCATGCGGCCGGTGATGTTGCCCGTGGTCTGCTGAGCCAGCGCAGGCCCCGCGAGCCCGATCACGATCAGCATGATCGCGACGATAATTCTTCGCATTCCTCTAGCCTCCGTCTGAGTGTCGATGTGTGGCGCGAGCGCGCCACCCGGACCTGAGCAACATCTGCACCACAGGAAATGGGACGGGAGACCGGTAAACAGCTCCGGAATGCGGATATTCAGGGCCAATTACTGGTTGGGCCCAATGGATCAACCGACTCATATCCAATAGATTGGAGGCGATTGGAGCCCGCTTTGGATTGTGACGAATGGTGGGACGGTTGGCGCCGCCTCTCGAGCAACTGCTGTCTCTCGGACCCGGCGACAGAAACGGCCCGATGCCATGCCCGCGGAACGGTGGCGGCGGGGGCTGGAAGCCACGCCGCCAGCCATGCGAGCTCGCGGCTGCCACGTCAGAAGGGCTCAGGATCCTGGCCAGCAGGCGACTACTTCAGGCTCGAGAGCATACGCGTCACCTCGCCGCGCTGCGGCGCGTCAGGCGGGAGCCGTTTCAGGAGCTCGGTCGCCTCAATCGCCGCATCTTCCCGCTGGCCGGCTCGCAGGTGCGCCAGCGCGAGGTTGAAGCGCGCCTCGTCGAAGCCGGGGTCCAGCGTCAGCGCGCGCCGGAGGAGGGGCACCGCTTCGGCGGGACGGCCAGCATCCGACAGCAGGACGCCGCGGTTGGCAACCACGACGGCGTTGTCGGGTTCGACAGCTTCCGCCTGCTCGAGCGTTGCACCCGCAGCATCGAACTGGCGGGCGGACGCCTGGCACGACGCGAGCCCCAGCAACGCATCGGCGCCAGGGATGTGCCCGGCGATCGCCGCCCGGAAATGACGCTCGGCTTCCACGCACTGGCGCGCCTCGAGCTGGACGAAGCCCAGCCGCAGGTGCGCCTGCGGGTTGACCGGGTCCTCGCGCAGGATACGTTCGAGCGCGCGCCGCAGCGCCGTCCCTGCGAGCTCCCCGGAAGTGACCTGCGCGAGTTGAGCGGCGAGCTTGCGCCGGTCTTTGGGATCCGGCCGCCCGCCCGCGCCTGCGGGTTCGTGACCAGACGTATACCCGAGCGCCTGAAGCCGCGCGGCGGCTTCCGGATCCTGCGCGGTCGTCACGGCGATCGCGGCTGACGAGAGGCGGTCCACTCGCTCTCTCAGGGCGGACGCCTGCGCGCGGTCGGTGTCGACCAGGTTGCGTGTCTCGCCGGCATCAGAGGCGACTCGAAAGAGCTCGGGCTTCGGGGCCGCGATGTACTTGAATTCCCCTTTCCGTACGGAGCGGAGCGGGCTCCACCCGAAGTCGAGCAGTGGCGCATAGGACTCGGCGTACAGCTCGCGCGCGGGCGGTTCGCGGCCGGCCAGCGCGACGCTCAAGTCGATGCCATCGGCATCGAACCGGCGTACCCCGAGATGCGCCAGCCACGTCGGCGCGAGATCCACGAGCCCGACGGCGGTGCCCACCACCGATTTCCTGACCCCCGGCCCGGCGATGACCAGCGGAACGCGCAGCGTCGTGTCGTAGACGAACACGCTGTGACTGTTCTCGCCGTGCTCCCCGAACGCTTCGCCATGGTCCGATGCGACGGTGATCAGGGTGGCCGCGCCCGCGCTCCCGAGTGCCTCGATCACGCGGCCCACCTGCCGGTCCGACTCGGCCACCTCGTCGTCGTATCGTGAGGCGACCGGACGGCGATCCGCGGCGTCGCCGTACGGCGCATGCGGTTCGAACAGATGAACCCACAGGAAGAAGCGCTCGGCCTGATGGGCGCTCAGCCAGGCCACCGCTTCGTCGGCGACCTCACGTCCGGGCCGCTCGCTCGCCGGGCGACCCTGCGGTCCGCGAGGCATCCGGTCGCCATAGGTCTGGAACCCCTTGATCGTGCCGAACCGGCGGTCCAGCGGAAAGGCACCCACGAACCCAGCCGTCACGAATCCCGCTCGTCTCATCGTGTCCGCGACCGTCGGAACGGACAGATCGATTCGCATGCCGTTGTGGCGGGAGCCGTGCCCGGGTGGGTTGCGGCCCGTCATGATGGTGGCGTGGGCCGGGAGCGTGATTGGCGCCGGGCTGTAGGCGCGCTCGAAACGCACGCCCCGCGCGGCGAGGGCGTCGATGGCCGGGGTCCGCGCCGGGCGATAGCCGTAGGCCCCCACGCGATCCGCCCGGAGGGTGTCGATAGTGATGAGGAGAAGACTCTGCGCGGCTGGGGCCGCGGCGGCCGGCGCCGCGGCTTCCTGCTGCGGAGCGCGTCCGCAGGCGACAGCGAGCAGCAACAGGGCCAGTGCGGCCGCAATGCGCATCTTCTGCGAGTATAGCTGCCTGGTCTCCCTGCCCGCTTCCGGCTCTCCTCCCAACCGCCCTGCGCGTTGCTGCTCGCTACAAGCGTGCAACGACCGGCGGGTCGCGGGCTTCAGCCCGCGACGCTCAAGGCCTGAAGGCCCCGAGCCACAGTTGGCGATGGAGGAAAGGTTTCGCGGCAATGATAACGAGATGCCGCAGGCCTCGACCGAAGCGGGAAGCAGGAAGCGAAGCGCCCACTCGAGCCGGGGCGCCGTCCCGCGCACTCGCACCACGCCAGAGGTCCGCTATCTTGCGCAGACCGATTCACAGCAGTGTCATCGTCCTCGTCGAGGGTGCGGCATGAGCGCCGGGCCGTCGCTGCGGGGTCGCCTGGCAATCCTGTCCGACGCTGCCGCGATCACCCGGATCTACAACCAGGGCATCGCCGAAGGCACCGCCACCTTCGAGACGCGGCTGCGGGAAGACGACGACGTGATCGAGTGGTTCGGGCGCAGGTTTCCGATCGTCGTCGTCGAGGCGGACGGTGAGGTGATTGCGTTTGCCAGCACCTCCGAGTACCGGCCGCGCGAGTGTTACGCGGGCATCGCAGAGTTCTCGGTCTATGTTGCGCGCCAGCACCGCGGCCGCGGGGCAGGACGTGCCGCGATGGAGACGCTTGGCGAGGCCGCACGGCGCGCCGGGTTCTGGAAGCTGGTGTCGCGCGTCTTCGTCGAGAATCTCGCGAGCAGGGCGCTGCTGAGCGACCTCGGCTTCCGCGAGGTAGGCATTTACGAGCGGCACGCCCGGCTCGGAGAGGTGTGGAAGGACGTGGTGATTGTCGAGCGGCTGCTCGGGGAGTGAGTGCCCTAGGCTGCGGTCGATAGTCACCCGCTCCAAGGTCCCTTCACGAACGACACCGTTGGCGTCCGTGTCCTGCCGGGCACGGCGCGCCATCCGCAGCGGCTGGTCAGGGAACCGGATTGTCGATGAAGCCGGGATCGGAAAGCGGAAGAGGAGCGCCGTCTGTGGGATAATCCAAGCGAGTCGGGGCGTAGCTCAGCCTGGTGGAGCGCTCGCTTTGGGAGCGAGAAGTCGCTGGTTCGAATCCAGTCGCCCCGACCAATCCTCTTCGAATCCGTCACACCACAACATCTCTTGCCTCCCATCCGACCACCCGTGAGCAACCGGTTGCCGGCAGCGTTCGCCGACGATGACCGGAGGAGGAGTGTGCCGTGAGCGAGCCCGACGAAGACTTCGCTGCGATGTTCGAGGCTTCGTTCCAGGCCAAGCGCTTCCAGAACGGCCAGACGCTCGAGGGAACGGTCGTCGCGATCGGCCCGGAAGTGGCGTTCGTCGACGTCGGCGCCAAGGGCGAAGCCATGATTGAAGTCGCCGAGCTGAAAGATGCCGAGGGGGATCTCGAGGTCTCGGTGGGCGACCGGATCCAGGCGACAGTGGTGTCGACAGTCGGCGGGCTGACACTCTCCCGGAAGCTGGCCCGGGGAGCCGCCACCGAGCGGCAGCTCGAAAACGCGTTCCGCTCCGGGCTGCCGGTGGAAGGAAAGGTCGAGCGGGTCGTCAAGGGGGGCTACGAGGTGCGCATCGGGCGCCAGCGCGCCTTCTGCCCGATGTCGCAGATCGACACCGCGCGGACCGAACCGTCGTCTCACGAGGGACATGTCTACACGTTTCGCATCACGGAGTACAAGGAAGGCGGCCAGAACCTCGTGGTTTCCCGTCGGGCGCTTCTCGAGGAAGAGCAGCGCGCCACGGCTGCCGAGGTCCGTCTGTCCATTGCCCCCGGAGCGGTGATGACCGGCCGCGTCGTCTCGGTTCGCGAGTTCGGCGCGTTCGTCGACCTGGGCGGCGGCGTCCAGGGCTTGCTGCACGTGTCCGAGATGGGATGGTCCCGCGTGTCGGACGTATCGCGGGTCGTCGCGGCCGGAGAGCAGATCACCGTCAAGGTGCTGGCCGTCGACGACGACAGGCAGAGGATTTCTCTCGGGTTGAAACAGCTCACGGCAGACCCGTGGTCCAGGGTCCACGAAACATACCAGGTTGGCCAGGTGTGCACCGGGCGCGTGACGCGCGTCGCGGAATTCGGGGCGTTCGTGGAGCTCGAGCCGGGGGTCGAAGCGCTGGCGCACGCCTCCACGTTCCCTCCGACCGGGAGATCGAACGGATGGTCCGGCCAGGTCGCCCCGGAGATGACGGCGGCGTTCGAGATCCTGAGCATCGACCTGGAGAAAAAGCGGATCGGCGTCGCCCTCCTGCCGGAGGGATCGGGCGCGCTGACACCGCGGCCCGGGGCAGGCCGGGATCGTGCCTGGAGCGCGCGTGACCGGCAAGGTCGAGCGCCACGAGAAATTCGGCGTGTTCGTGTTTCTTGCCCCGGGACGCAGCGGTCTCATTCCGATGAGCGAAACCGGCGTGGCCAGGGAAGCGGACGTCACACGCACGTTTCCCGTCGGCGCCGACGTGGAGGTCGTCGTGCTGGAAGTCGATCCGTCCGGCCGCCGCATCCGTCTGAGCGCCAAGGCGGTTCTGGACGCGCACGAGGCAGACGAAGTGCGCGAGTACGCCGACCGCGCGGAGGCCACGCTCCCGGAGCAGTTCGGATTGCTCGCCGACCAGCTCCGGGGCGCCCTCAAGCCACCCCAGAAGTGAGATCGCCGGTTCTTTCCCTGACCGACGGCGGCAGGATCCGGCGGAAGAAAAATCGGAAGCAGGTGGTCGACGCTCAGCCCCGGCTGTCGCGAGGAGGACGATCCGCTGAGCGGTCCTCGTGAGCATCGGCAACCAGGCGCAGCGTTCGGGCGTCCTGTTCGCCCTGAAATACCTCTCGATGACCCGGTGAAACACTGAGCCCGGCGGCGAGACGAGCCCGAACAGGGTTGCGCACGACCTCAGCTTCATGTCGTCGGGCGAGCCGAAAATCTCCACCGCCGAGGAGCCTTCGACTCGGAGGGCGGCATCGGCGCACTCCAGTAACCGTGGCCCGAGCACCGGGTGGGCCAGGTACGCCTCGGCTTCCGCCAGGCTCTTCACCGAGTAGCGCCGCGAGGTCTCGCTGAAACCCAGGCCCTCGAGCTGCGGGAAGACTGTACCACATCCAATGCGACTGCTTCAGGCCCTTCGTGATCTCCGCAAGGGCCCGCTCGTAGCAGTCGTCTTGGGCCCGCACGAACCGATCAAGGTTGAAAGGGTCGGCAGCCGGGGTGGCCCCACCTGCTCCTGCCGGATCCATCCTTCGCATGAGTTTTTCCCTTCCGCCACCACACGGCCCACAACTTGATATTCAGGGCTATCAAGAGATATCATCCGGGCATGGCAGCCGATCTGACCCCCGTGTTCATGCGTTTACCCAAACAGCAGGCCGCCGTCCTGGACAGGCTGGCGGCCCGGAGCGGGCGCGCGAAACAGCATGTCGTGAGCGAGCTCGTGGCGCAGGCGCTGCGTGCAGCGCCGCCGCAACTGTCGATGGGACGCGTCGAGGTGTCCAGCGCGACTGAGATGCGCGAGGACGAGGTGCTGACGCTCGCTGAAGTTGCCGCCATGCTCAAGCTGGCTCCGGACGCGATCCAGGCGCGCGCCGAGCGCGGGGACTTGCCCGGGCGCCGTTTTGGCGACGAGTGGAGGTTCTCGAGACTCGCGGTGCTCGCCTGGCTGGCAGATGGCGACACGGGAGGGAACCGACACAAGCGGCAGCACTATGGCCAGTGACACAGCCCTGAAGCCTGGCGAGATCTGCCGGTTAGAAGAGCCAGGCGCCGCGGGCCATGAACGCCGCAACGAACACGATGCCCACGACCAGCGCCATCTGCGCTGAGTTGATCCGGCGGTACGCCTCGGCCGGGAAGGCCGGCAGCGTCGTGCCGCGCCTCCGTGCGGAGCGCACCTGGACGAACGTCATCATGGGCTTCACCTCCAGCACGAAGATCAGCAGGAACAACCCGAGCTTCACCCAGAAGAGGCCGTTGTGCCAGTAGAAGGCCGGCTCTTTCCCGCCGTAGAACACCCGTGCCAGGCCCGAGGCGATCCACAGGCCCGCGGCTGCGCCCCACAGGCTGTCGGCAGCGAGCAACCGCTGCCAGCCGGCATCGTCCAGGGGACGGGAGAGCGCGCGGCCGCGAGCGAAGACGGCCCCCAGCCCCAGGGCGAGCGTAAGGACGTGAACGGCCGAGAGTAGCGCGCTGATGCCCACGACGCAGTCTATTGGGCCGTCGGGCGTACTTGCAAGACTGTGCCGTCAAGCTGCGTCGCGTCAGTCCTCTGATGACAGGCCGGTCGGGACGCGGACGACCGGTCGCTTCGACGGGTTGACAGGCGCGGGCGAACGTAGTCCACTCGCGCCTGTTCTCTCTTTCAGCGAGGTCTGGCTTCGCATGGTTCCAATCCGTCCTCTCGTGCTGGCGGTGCTGGTGGCAGCAACCTGTGGCTTCACGAGCCTGCGAGTCGTGAGCTCCGGACTGCCAGCCGGCGACCAGGCGCCGCGACAGGGCGGCGGGCCGCCCGGTTGGGCGACCGGAGAGCTTCGCGCGGGCATCATCGGCACCGACACGTCACACGTCCCTCAGTTCACGAACATCTTCAGCTCGCACCCTGAATGGAAGGATCAAGGTGGTGGCGGCGTTCAAGGGCGGCAGCCCGGATCTGCCGTTGAGCGCGACCGTGTCGACAAGTTCGCGGCGACCATCCAGCAGGAGCATGGCGTCGAGCTCGTCGACAGCATCGATGCCCTCCTCGCCAAGGTCGACGTCGTCCTGCTCACGAGCGTCGATGGGCGGCCGCACCTCGCGCAAGTGACCCCGGTCTTCAAGGCCGGCAAGCGGGTCTTCATCGACAAGCCGCTGGCCGCCAGCCTTGACGATGTCGCGGCGGATCGTGGAGCTCTCGAAGCAGACGAGGACGCCTTTCTTCAGCGCGTCGTCGGTACGGTTCCATGGCGACATTCCCCAGATGCGGGAGCACGCGTCGAGCGGCAAGGTGAAAAAGGTCCAGGCGAACTACCTCGCTGAACAAGATCGAGTTCCATCCGGACCTGTTCTACTACGGCATCCACGGCGTGGAAGCCCTGTATGCGGTGATGGGCACGGGCTGTGTCGCGCTGGCGCGGAAAATCGAGGGGGAGCCGACATCACGACGTGCCGATGGAAGGATGGCCGCACGGGTGTGTACAACGGCCTGCCCAAGGCGGACGCCGGCGCAGCCGCTGATCACGGTATGGGGCGAGAACGGGACGCCGAACGACCGCCGGCGCGGCAGGTACGAGGAGCTGGCCCGGGCCATCGCCGAGTTCTTCCACACCGGCCGCTCGCCGGTCGATGTCGCGCAGACAATCGAGGTGTTCGAGTTCATGACCGCCGCCCAACTGAGCAAGGAGAGGAACGGTGCGGAGGTCGCGCTGACGGAACTTCGCAAGTGAGCCTCGCGCCGGGCGCCCGCGCGCACAGAATCCTCACCACCACCGTAGGGTCCTACCCGATCCCGGATTGGCTCGCCGCACTGCCGAGCGAGCAGTCGCTCCTAGACGCCACCCGCGTCGTCTTCGATCTTCAGCGTCAGGCCGGCATCGATCTGCCGACGGATGGCGAGTTGTATCGATTCGACGTGAATCACCCGGACACCAACGGCATGATTGATTACTTCGTCCGCCGGCTCGGGCGGCATCCGGTAGGACGTCGGGCGGCGCGAGGCCGACGCGTTCCGGGCGAAAGCGGAGATGCGCTTCCGCAGCAAGCCGGCGGGTGTCGTCATCGGTCCGGTCACCGAAGGGTCGCTGAACCTTCCAGACGACTGCGGGCGCGCCGCCGCCGTCGCGAGCGGCCCCTTCAAGTTCACGCTGACCAGCCCGTACATGCTCGCGCGGACGCTGCTCGACGAGCACTATCACGATTTCGGGTGCTCACACTCGCGATTGCCGATGCGCTGGCGGCGCAGGCGCGGCTCCTGGACTGCGCCTCCGTGCAGGTGGACGAGGCGAATATCCCTGGCAATCCGGCGGATGGTCCGATTGCTGCCGAGGGCATCAACCGTGTGCTCGATGCCGTCAGGGGCAGAAGGCCGTGCACTTCTGTTTCGGCAATTATGGCGGCCAGACGATTCAGCACGGCCGCTGGCAGGAGTTGATCGCGTTTCTCAACTCGCTCCGCACCGACCAGCTCGTTCTCGAACTGGCGCACCGCCCGGCGTCCGACCTGGACGCGCTCCGCGGGCTGCGTCCGGAGTGCGGCGTCGGGATCGGCGTCGTCGACATCAAAGTGAATCACGTCGAGACGCCCGAACGAAATTGCTCGCCGCCATCGAGCGTGCCGAGCGGGTGCTGGGCCGGGGTCGGGTGCGCTACGTGCATCCGGACTGCGGGTTCTGGATGCTCAAGCGGTCTGTCGCCGACCGGAAAATCGACGCGCTCGTGAAGGGCCGCAATCTGTACGGCGGCTGATCACGAGCAGCCTGCCGGCGACGCTCGCTGGCTCGTGCCTGCAAGCACCGAGATCTGGCCATGTGCGGGTGTCCGTCTCGGCTTCGGCTGACCCGCGCCGATTTGACGACAGGAGATCCGGCACATGAGAATGATGGTCGTTGAGCCATCACACTTCCGGCACCGGAGCCGCCGCCGATTCGTCAGTTGTCGGCGCCTGATCTGAAGGCGTTGCTCGAGAGCGGCGCCGCAGTCGAATTGGTCGACGTGCGCACCGAGGAGGAGCGCACGATAGCCGCGATCGACGGCTCTCGCCTGCTCGATCGGTCGTATTACGATGCGCTGCTGCTCCGCGATCGGGAGACGCCCATCGTTTTCCAGTGCCACCACGGCATACGCAGTCAGCAGGCCGCCGAGTCCTTCCGGCGTGAAGGATTCCGGAATCTCTACAACCTGGAAGGCGGCATCGACGCCTGGTCGTTGCTCGTCGATACGTCCGTCCCGCGCTACTGAGCGTTGTCGGGAGACCAGACCGGACGTGGCCGCGTCGGCGGACCGGAGTCTGGCGATCGGTCGGCTACTTCGTGGTGTCGAGCCCCTTGACACGCTTCGACAACCAGTCCAGGACTGTCGCTGAGTACCCAGGGACGAAGCGCTGCAGCGATTTCACTTCCGCGTTGTTGCCGACCTTCGCCTCAAGAAGCCCGTGATTCGCCTTCGGCAGGATGCGCAGCGTGTAGTCGCGATGGCCGCCCGCCCGGAGGGCCACCTCCCAGGCAGCCCGGTTCTTTTCGGCCATGATGTTGTTGTCGAGCTCGCCAAACAGAGCGAGAACCGGCAGTTGGATCCGGCGAATGGCCGGTGCGGGATCGTGCAGGATCAGCGGTCGAATGAACTGCAGATAGGGATGATCCGGTGTCGCAGGGAATGCCTCTGGCGGATTGCCTCCCATCCGGGCGGCGATTTTCTCACGCGCCGCCGCGTAATCGTCCCACCCTCGGCCAGTACGCAGGTATTGGTACTGCAGCGTCATCAACTCGACGATCTGATCGATCATCTGAGGCCGCATGCCGCCTGCCGTCATCTCGTTTCGCGCTTGGTCGATCGTGGTCTCGGCGCCGGAGACACCCGCGCCGGAGATGCTGACGAGAAAGGCCAGATCCTGCGCCTGCGCGGCGGCCAGGGGCATCACCCAGCCGGCCTGGCTCCATCCCAGCATGCCGATCCCGTCACGCCGGATATCGCTGCGGGTCTTCAGGTACTCGACCGCGGCCACGACGTCTCCGGCCAGGTCGTCGAACGACGCCTTGTTCCAGTCGCCCGTCGAGGCGCCAACGCCTCGCTTGTCGTACCCCAGAACAGCCATCCCGTGTCGAATGAGAAAGCGGGCGTACGGCAGAAGGTATTCACGATCTTCGGCGCCCGACGCGTGAACGAGAATCACGGCGGGGTGGGGACCGCGCGTCGTGGGGCTGATCAGGGTGCCGGCCAGCTGGACCCCGCCGTTCGAGAAGCGAACATCTTCGCGCCGCTCGATGTCCACCCGCCGTGCGGTTCGCGCAGGCGCGCCCTCGCGGGACCATGTCAGCGAGCGGATCCTGCCGCTTGCCTCCCGCTGAACCTCAATCGTCGACTCGACAGGAGACGGAACCGCCGTGCCGGGGCCCGTGAAGAAACGGTCTGGCGCCGTGGGGTACAAGGTCCGGACGTCGCCGCTTTCGTCGAACGCGACGAGCTGATTGGTTCCTGCGAGCTCCGGCCACAGCTGGAGATACAGAAAGGCCTGTCGATCCCACTGATACGTGCCTGCGTACTCACGCAGGCTCGCTTCGTCCATAGTACGAATAGCCGGACTTTGCAAGGACCGCGCGATTGGCGTGGCGACGAGAGCCGCAGGCCCAAGCAGGCAGACAACGATCCACTGGCGCATCAGCATGCCCTACGCTTCCGGAAGCTCGTCTCAGCCGCGAGGACGCCCTTGACAGGCCGCTGAAAAAAGCCCGGCCTGATGTGAAATCGAAAATGCCAAATGGCAAAACAGGCCGAAGTTCTCCATTTGCACTGCGCCATATGCCATTCAGGATGCGTTTTTCAGCATCCTGTTGAAGCCCGCGGCGACCACGTCCAAGGCAGGTAGGCGGTTGGACGTTGAATCCACCTGCTGCGTTCCGTCGATCAAGGCAGGATAACCCCGGTCGGGTCAGTGAGCGGAAGGTCGTGCGGCGCGGACCGACGCTCCTGCCGGAACGTGGCACTGATTGGCGTGTGCCGGGGGTTTTTCGCGGCGGATGCTGCGAGACCTGATCAGTCCCACCGGTTCGCGTCCGACTTGAGCAGCGACCTGATTCCCTTCCCCGCAAGCGGCTCCTGCCGAAACCTCGGGATCACGTGCAGGTGAGCGTGCAGGATTTCCTGCCCGGCGACCGGCCCACAATTCCAGCCGATGTTGTATCCATCCGGTGAGAAGCTGTCGTCCATCCACCTCCTGACCCGCGACAGGAGCCGGAACGTCGCTGCGAGCTCGGCGTCGTTCATGTCGAACACGGTCTCCCTGTGACGGATGGGGATGATGACCCCCGAGTGCTTCAGGGCCCCCTGGTATCGCTCGTCCTGCATGAACAGCACGAGGTCCCCTTCGAACACGATCTTCTGCTCCGGCTCGCGGACGGGACAGTACGGGCAGTTCATCGCGCTGATCTCCTTGGATCACTCATGTCGGTTCGAACAAAGTTCCACTTGCGGCGGCGCCCGGCAGGTCCATGTGCCGGCTCAGCCGAGGCGTGCCGTACGTGGCGGACGGCGCTGCGATCCCGGGGGTTCCGGACGTCCCGGGTAGCGGGGCGAGAGCAACGTCTCGAGATCCTCCCGGAGGCGCCTGCGGAGCCTGCCTTTCCGATCGATTGCCCACTGCATGAGCGAGCCGCCGACAGTCGCCTGCACCGTCCTCGCGAGGCGCGTCGTGTTGCACGGCATCAGTTCGTTTCTCGCGACCGCGTCGTCGAGCCACTCGTTCAGCAAAGCCAGCGTGTCGCGCGCGTGCGCCAGCGCGTGCCGGTGAAATTCAGGATCGACCAGATCCATCTGCAGGAACGACAGGTGGTTCGCCAGCACGTCGGGCGTCGGCGCCATGCCGGCCATGCACTCCGCGTACAGCGTAGAGGGCTTCGAGCGGCGACCGCCTGGCCAGCTCCAGAATGCGGGCCCATTCGTCCCCGATCTCACCGTTGCCGGCGGCGACCAGCGCGAGCAGCAACTGCCGTTTCGAACCGAAGCGCTTGACGAGGGTCGCCGGCGAGACGCCGGCCTCGCGCGCCACATCGGCGAGCGTCAGGCGCATCGGGCCGACGCGGATAACGGCACGGTGGGTCGCGGTCAGGATGGCGGCGTCGCTGATCGACCGGGGTCGCGGGCTCATCGGGGAGCATTATAAAGAGGCCTTCACTTTTTGGCTTGATTTAGAAATGGCGGTTTACTTATAGTGCCGCCACCATGTCGAAGCCGTTGATCGGACGCGTGGCGGTTGTCGCTGGCGCGACTCGCGGAGCAGGGCGGGGCATCGCCAGGATGCTGGGGGAAGCCGGGGCAACCGTGTACTGCACGGGGCGCAGCAGCCGGACGCGGCCCAATACGTCGGACCACGTCAACGCCGGTCGCCCTGAGACGATCGAGGATACCGCCGACATGGTCACCACGGCCGGCGGCAACGGCATTTCCGTGCGCGTCGATCATGGCGTGGAGAAGGAGGTCGCTGGGTTGTTCAGGCGAGTGCGCCGCGAACAGCAGCGGCTGGACGTGCTGGCCATCGCCATGACGGGGCGGCCCGCCTCCTGGAAGAGTTTCCTGACCGAAACTCCGACCGCGGGACGGGCTTTCGTCGAGAGCTGGATCTGGCCGCACATCGTGACGGCCTGGCACGCGGCGAAGCTGATGGTGAAGCAGCGGTCGGGCCTGATCGTCGAGCTCGTCGAGCAGGACAACGTCGGGTACCACGGCGCGTTCTACTTCGACGTGATGGAGATACTGCTGAAGCGGCTCGTCTTCGGCCTGGCGAACGACCTGGGGAAGGAGGGCGTGACCGCGGTGGCGGTGGGTCCCGGCTTCATGCGCACCGAGGCGATCCTCGAGGGCTTCGGCGTGACCGAGGCCACATGGCGCGCCGCGCTGACGAATCCGCAGGCCGCTGGGATGGGGTGGGAGGATCCGAGACGCCGTGCTTCGTCGGTCGCGCTGTTGCCGCGCTTGCCGCCGACGCGGACGTTGCGAAGGAAGAACGGTGGCATCTATACAGCCCGGGCGCTGTCGGAACAGTACGGATTCACCGACATCGATGGCAACCCGCCGAACCATGCGCTCCTGGCCGAGGCTGTCGAGCAGGCAAAGAAAACGTACCTGGCGCCGATGATGGAGGCCGGCCGGTTCGCGCACGTGGACTGGACGTTGGCAGCAAAGACCGAGCAACGTCCTGAAGCCTGAAGATCCCTGCTCGGGCTGCGGATAGTCGCGCCTGACGCGAATGGGAACAACACGGGGTGCACACGGTGCCCTCCGCGGCTCGAACAACCGCCACGACGCGCATCAATCCTGTGGTCACGAGGCTGCTGAGCAGAGCTGCTCAGAATTGCCCGGGAAACTCTTGCGACCCTCTGAAGACCGTCGCGATCTCGACGGTCTCGGAGCCAAGCCGGTATACAACTCGAACCTGCGTCACGTCCCGAGTTGCCAGCGTGCGAGCCAGACCATTGTGCCACGCGTCGATGGTTTCGCTGAACATCGACGCCTCCTTGTTCTGCGCATCAAACGTTCGACTTCGTGAACCAGCAGCATTCCGGCCTCGGCCTGAAGCCGTGGTAGACCTTTGGCCCCAGGGCCTCCCGGCGCTACGGGACCCAGCCGGGCAGGGCGGCCGCCTGCCGGATCCAGGTCGCCATCTGCGCCTCGTCGAGCCGGTCGTCCTGGCGGATGTCGAGGTAGCGCACGTCCTTGTGCTTGGACTCGCCAGGAGGGACAGGACGCAGCGACGCGCCGCGGAAGAAAGCCACCTTGACGTAGTTCGTGAAGGTATGGAAGTTGAGGAACCAGTCCTGGCCCTCGACTCCGTAGAAGGGGGAGTTCCATTTGACCGCCTTGCGCACGCCGGGGACCGTGCGCACGATGAGCGCGTCGAGGCGGCGCCCGACGTCGCGTTTCCAGCCCGGCATGGCCGCGATGTAGGCCTGCACGGGGGCGTCGCCGTCGGCCTTCGCGATCTGAGGGTTGCCCCCTGCGAGCAGGGTCGGCTTCGCAGCGGCCCGCCGGGCGGACGCGTGCTTTGCGATCGTCGCCGGCTTCTTCACCGTGTTCTTCGTCTTCTTCGCCGCGGCCCTCGGGGTCTTCCTGCCAGCCATTGTGTTCACTCCAGGGATGCTCCGCCGGTGCGTAACCCGCGGCGCCACTTGGTGGCGTACGGCAGCACGAACAAGTACAGACCGGTGAACAGGAGCAAGGCGAGCGGGATCAGCGCCAAGAAGCCCACCCAGGGGACATACTCCCCCTGTCCCACAACAACGCTGTTGACGATGACGGCCATTGTAAAGGCAATGGACAGCCAGCGGTGGATCTGCCGAACCCACTTGTTCCAATCCAATGGGACCTCCTCTGAAGGCGAGCCCGAAGCGGATCGGGCGCTCAACGTCCGCCCTACCAGCGCATCAGCTGCGTGACCTGGATGAGATTGCCGCAGGTGTCGTTCAGCCTGGCGATCTTGGAGCCTGTCACGTCCGTTGGTGGCATGGTGAACTCGGCGCCGCGCCCTTTCATACGCTCGTAATCGGCCTGCACGTCGTCGGTGAAGAACATGACGGCGGGCTGGCCTTGCTGGAACATCGCCTGCTGATAGGCTTTGGCCGCCGGGTTGTCGTTCAGCGCCAGCTGCAGCTCGGTGCCGTCCGGGTCCTCTGGTGAGGCCACGGTGAGCCAGCGAAACGGACCCTGGCTGAAGTCGGCCTTCTTCACGAAGCCCAGCACCTCGGTATAGAAGCGCAGGGCCTTCTCCTGGTCGGCGACGTACACGGTGGTCAGTTTTATTTTCATCGGTTCCTTCCTGATTCACGTTCGCGGGTGCTGCCGCGCTACCCGCCGAGCAACTCCAGCGACCGACAGGGATGGCGCTCAGGGTTCGACCGCCGCGAGATCGAGCCTGCCGAGTCGATCCGGGTCCGCGAGGATGTTCATCTCGGCGATGCTTCCGTTGACGATCGTGAAGCCGATCACGGCGAACAGCCGACCGTCGGGCCGTCGTGCCAGGACGCCGACGTTGCCATTCACCAGCACGATCTGATTGGACAGACCCACCTTCGAGAACGCCGCCGCCTGTCCGGCGACGGCCCTGGCGCCTCGCACGACTCGTGACGCGGTGGCCAGCGCACCGCCATCGGCTCGCAGCACGATATCGGGATCGAGCAGGGCAACCACACGCTCGAAGTTGCCTTCGCGGACGGCAGCCAGGAACGCATCGACGACGCGTCGCTGCCGTCGCAAATCGCGGTCCGAGCTTGGGGCTTTGCTCTGGACGCGCCGGCGCGCCCGGCTGGCGAGCTGGCGCGCGGCAACCGGGGAGCGGTCGACGATCGGCGCGATCTCGTCGAACGTCATGCCGAAGACGTCGTGGAGCACGAAGGCGAGCCGCTCGGCCGGCTCGAGCGTGTCCAGCACGATGAGGAGCGCGAGGCCTGCCGAATCGGCGAGGATTGCTTCGGACTCGGGTTCCCACTCACCGCGAGAGATGATCGGATCGGGCAGACGCACGTCCAGCGGATCCTCGCGTCGCGACGTCCGCGCTCGCAGCATGTCGAGGCAGACGCGCGCGACGACGGTCGTCAGCCAGCGGCGGAGACTCGCGATGTCGCCCACATCGGTCCGGCCCAACCGTATCCAGGTTTCCTGGACTGCATCCTCCGCTTCGCTCGCCGACCCGAGCATGCGATACGCCATCGTGCGCAGATGCGCCCGGTGTTCCTCGAATTGATCAGCGAGCCACTCAGCTTTCGCCATCAGTCACCGTGTCCTGTCAGCGTTCCCATAGCAATGACGGATCGAACGTCCGAAATGTGACAGAACCGCTGGCGTGCGAGGCAGTATCGGCACGTTCGAGGCCACACGACGTTCGGATCCGCGCGGTCGCGACGAAGGCTCTTCACGAACTGAGGGGCTGCCCGCGGTCGCTGCCATCCGCAGCCGCAACAAACCAATGGCTGGCGGTGTCCTTCAGGTATACTGCCGCGCACTCTCACGACGAGAGGCATCCCGGACGGTTCCGCGGGCGCCCTGCCGCGCCATCAGACAACTCCTTCAGCCCTTTCAGGAGATATCTCATGTCAAGCTCGCCGATCGATCGCCGGACGTGGTTTCGCGGATTGTTCGGGGGATCGGCAGCGCTCGGTCTGCATGCGGCCTGGGGCGCGAAACGGACCGATGCCGCGCAGGCCGGGCCGAAGGACAACATCAAGGTCACCAAGATCGAGTCGTTCGTCCTCAAGAACTCCTGGGTCTTCGTGAAGGTGTCCACCGACGCCGGGATCACCGGCTGGGGGGAGATGCTCAAGGACGACGCCAAGGCCTGCGCTGCCGGGGCATTGGAGGTCGGCGACTATCTCATCGGCCAGGATCCGCGCAGGGTCGTGTTCCACTGGCAGGCCATTCATCGCGGCGCCTTCTACCGGGGCGGGCCGATCAAGACCGCAATCTCCAGCGGGATCGACCAGGCGCTGTGGGACATCACCGGCAAAGCCTATGGCGTGCCTGTCTATAAACTCATGGGCGGTCCCACGCGGGATCGCGTGCGGGTCTACGGCACCGTCAACGCCGCGACCGGGGTGAACGCCATGAAGGTGCAGCTCCGCGGCAGCACGCGGTCGCCCTTCAAGTACAACGAAGGCCAGAAGATGGTGGACGAGGTCACGGAGCGCTTCAAGGCGCTCCGCGAGAAACAGGGGTCAGGGGTGGACATCGGCGTCGAGTTCCACGGCGCCGTACAGCCGCCGACGGCGATGGTCCTCATGAAGGCGCTCGAGCCCTACGACCCGTGGTTCTACGAGGAGGTCGTCCAGGCGTTGAACATCGAGCTCATGGCGGAGCTCGCCAGGAAAACCCACATCCCGCTCGCGACCGGCGAACGGATCTTCACGAAGTGGGGGTTCAAGGACATCCTGGAGAAGCGCGCGGCGATGATCCTGCAGCCAGACGTGTGCTACGCCGGGGGGATCACAGAGCTGAAGATCATTGCGGGGATGGCGGAGGCCTACTACACGCCGATTGCCCCTCACAACCCGCAGGGCCCATGCTCTCTGGCCGCCAGCCTGCAGGTGGCGGCGTCCGTCCCGAACTTCCTCATCCAGGAGCGCGGCGACAACGAGTACACAGACCTGCTGGCGAAACCGCTGCCGCCGGTCGTGGAGGGTCACCGGCCGCTGCTGACCGAACCGGGCCTCGGGATCACAATCGACGAGAACAAACTGATGGGGCAGGTGGGCGAGCCGAGGCCTTACCTGCCTCAGTTCGATACCGACGACGGTTCTGTCGTGGATTGGTAACAGCGTGGCGCGCCCGAACCGGAGGCGTCGTTTGCGCGTGAGCAGCCCGGCGGATCGTGCCAGGCCCGTGATCAGTGCCCGCGCCCGGGCGTCCGCACGTTGGCGCCGGTACGCTCGGTCAGCGAGTCGCCCAGATCCTCGCGCGCGCGTTCGACGTACTGCATGAGCCTGGCGACGACATCGGCGTGTCGATCGGCCACGTTGGTCGACTCGCCGGGATCTCGATCCATGTCGAAGAGCGACAGCCCGATCTCCCGCCGCGCGTATTTCCCGGGCGTGCCATCGGCGCCGGCCTGATCGAGCGCCTGGTAGGGATGGGCCAGATGCAGCTTCCAGCGGCCGCTGCGGACGGCATGCAGCTCGGTGCCCCAGTAGAAATACAGCGCGTCGTGCGGCGACTTCGCTCGGCGGGGGTCGGACAGCAGAGGCCAGATGTCCAATCCGTCGATGAGCCGGTCGCGGGGCGCCGTTGCGCCCGCCAGCCGCGCCAGGGTCGGCAGCATGTCGATCGTCATCGCCGGTTCGTGAGAGACCGTGCCCTTCGGGATGCGGCCGGGCCACCGGGCTATGAAGGGCACACGCACCCCGCCCTCGAAAGTGGTGCCCTTACCCTCCCGGAAGTGTGCCGCCGAGCCGGCGTGATTCCCGTACGACAGCCACGGGCCATTGTCAGAGGTGAAGACGACGAGCGTGTCCTCATCGAGGCCGGCGCGCTTCACCGAGTCGAGCACGCGCCCGACGGTCGCGTCGATCTCGGCGAGGACATCGGCGTAGAGACCCTGCCCGGTGCTCTCCTTGAAGCGGTCAGCGACGAACAACGGGACGTGCGGCATCGCGGTGGCCAGGTAGAGAAAGAACGGCCTGTCGCGATGACGCTCCACGAACGAGACCGCCCGCTCCGTGTACCGCGTCGTCAACAGAGCCTGGTCGGGATTGCGCTCCACGATTGCGCTGCGGTCGATGAGCGGCAACTCGGGGAAGACATCCTTCTGCGTCGGGTGGCGGGGCCACATGTCGTTGGAGTACGGCAGGCCGAAGTACTCGTCGAAGCCGTGCTGCAGCGGCAGGAACGGCGTCTCGTGCCCCAGGTGCCACTTTCCGAAGATGGCCGTGGCGTAGCTCCGCTCCCTGAGCATTTCGGCAATCGTGGTCTCGCCAGGGTTGATGCCGTGGGTGGAGCTGGGGTTCAGGGCGCCGGTGATGCCCACTCGATTGGAGTAGGCTCCGGTCAACAATGCCGCACGCGATGCGGAGCAGACCGCCTGCGCCACATAGAAGTTGGTGAGGCGAACACCTTCCGAGGCCATGCGGTCCAGGTTGGGCGTGCTCGGCCTCGCCTTGCCCGTTCTCCCGCTGAAGCTCCCGATGTCGCCGTAGCCGAGGTCGTCGGCGAAGATGACGATGACGTTGGGCAGCCGGGAGGTCCGGCCCTGCGGGATGGACTGGGCCGAGGGGGTGGTCAGCCCGAGCGCCATCACCGCGACACAGAGCGTGAGCACCGTGCGAACGCTACGCAGCCACGGCACCACCCGCGAAGCGTTCCCGCTCGTCGGCCGGCCGCTAGGTGGACGTGCGACGGACGTTTTCGGCCCGGGGTCCCTTCGGCCCCTCGCCCATGTCGAATTCGACGCTGTCGCCTTCACGCAGATCCTCGAGTCTCTCGCCCTGCACCGCACTCTGGTGGAAGAAGTACCTCCTTGCCCGCACCATCCTTGATGAAACCGAACCCCTTGTCCACTCGCAGCGTTCGAATCGTTCCCGTCATCATGCCTCCAATGCGCTCACATTTGCCGCTTCCGACATCCATCACCGACCGTCCGGTCCGAGCACGAGCTCCTGTGCGGCACGGAGAAGGTGCAGAAGTGCGGGCCCATCCCCAGCCGACCTGCCGAGCTGTCCGGGCGGGACCTGGACCGGCGCCGAACTGCCATCTTACCGCAGCGCTGAACACGATCGATCGGTCGCGCGCTGCCATCCCTCGCGTCTGTCGAGGTCCCCGACCGAACGAACAACGGGAGATTCTTCCACAGACGGAGGTCTTTTGTGCACATTCCCGATGATTTGAGGGCGCAGGCCGGACGTGTGACCGGAGCCCGCGGTGGGTCTGGTCACACTGGACTTACCACCGCCGGCACTCGTCTGCTGCCAGGGCGGGGCGCACCGTCAGGGGTCATTCTCCCTGTGCCCCGTCGTCACCAGCCGGCGGGGGCACCGATGTCCATGCAGCCAGACGCGGCACCACGGCAAGGAACCTCAATGCTAGGACCCGTCTGCCGTGACCTACCCTGTCACACCCTGCACCTAGACTTGTCGGCACCGGGGCAGCGCCCGGCCGACAACCGGGGGTGCCGCATGATCGACGAGTCAATCTCCTGCCCTTCGTGCAACACGAAGATCCCACTCACCCAGGCGTTGCGGGAGCAGATAGAGCTGTCGGTGAACCAGAAGGTGGGCGACCGCGAACGCGAGCTCGAGAAAGCGTTCGACAGCAGGCGCGACGAAGAGGTCCAGCGGGTCTGGAAGGAAGCGGCCGCGATTGCCGAGCGCCAGGTCGCCGACGAGCTGAACGCGCTGCGCGAGCAGAACGCCGAGCAGCAGGCCCGGATCGCTGAAGCCAGGGAGATCGAGCTCGCGCTGCGGAAGCGCGAACGCGAGCTGGATCGGCAGCACCAGGACCTCGAGGTGACGGTCGCCCGTCAGGTCGACGAGGAGCGCCAGCGCATCATCGCCGATACCCACGAACGGCTGGCCGACGCGCAGCGGCTCAAAGATGTCGAGAAGGAGCGCCAGCTCACGGACATGCGGCGCCAGATAGAGGACCTGAAGCGGAAGGCGGACCAGGGTTCCCAGCAGCTGCAGGGGGAGGCAGGCGAGGAGGAGCTCGACTCGCTGCTGCGGGCCGCGTTTCCGTCGGACGAGATCACCGCCATCGGACAGGGCGTGCGCGGGGCCGACATCCACCAGGTCGTCGTGGACGGCCGCGGGCGCCGCTGCGGGGCGATTCTCTGGGAGTGCAAGAACGCGCGGAACTGGAGCGACGGCTGGCTGGCCAAGCTGAAGCAGGATCAGCGCGCGCTTCACGCCGACGTGGCGGTGCTCGTCTCCGCGATGCTGCCGAAGGGCTGTTCACGCTTCACGCTGACCGATGGTGTGGTAATCACCGACTTCGCCTGCGCCACGGCGCTGGCAACCGTCCTGCGACAGAACCTGGTGCAGCTGGCACAAGCGCGGACGGCAGTGCTGCACAAGGAAGAACGGCTGGAGCTGCTCTATCGCTACCTGTCCGGCATCGGGTTCCGGCAGCGGGTCGAGGCGGTGGTCGAGGCGTTCGCCGGGATGCGGCAGGAGCTCGAACAGGAACGGCGGGCGGCCGAGCGGCAGTGGGCGCGCCGCGCGAGACAGATCGAGACGGTCACGTTCAACATCGCCGGGATGTACGGCGACCTGCAGGGCCTGGTGCCGCTGCCGCCGATTGCGCTCCTCGAGGCGCCCGGAGACGATATCGCCGACAGCGTCAACGACGGCCGGAACCTGCCGTTCTGATTGCGGCTGGCGTCAGCCCGGAGGGAGGAGCCGCGATCGGGAAACGCGAGGGCGCGCGATCCACGCGCTGTTACCTGATGAACCGGTCCAGCAGGCCGCGGACCTTTCGCTGGACCTCGTTCTCGAGCGCGCGCCGCGCGGCGGCCGCCACGTCGATGGTCACGCCGGGCGCCGCGACAGTGCCCGAGATCACAGCCGGCACGACGACCCGGCCATCCTCCTGTGCGTAGCGCCGGAGGTCGGTGCCGGCCTGGGCCGTGAGATCGCGCGACAGCACGACGTTCGCGCGCATGTCGATCGCCCCCTCGGGCAGCCGCACGACCGCGTTGCCGGCCATGTCGAAGTCGCGCGACGCGAAGTCGACGTCCGTCGCGCGCAGCATTCGATCGGCCAGCGTGAAAGAGGCTTCGAGGCGCGTGAACGCAGACCCGGAGCCTGCCGGGGGGGCGCCGGATGGCTTGCCGAACGCGAGCACCACCGACCGCACCATCTCGAGGCCGGGAACGACGCCATTCGTGATGGCCAGACGGCCGCTGCCGCGCGCCGTACGCAGCAGATCGTCGGCGGCCAGCCCGTGGGCAGCGAGGGCCAGGGTCCCGGCCATCGTGCCCGACAGGCTGTTCGATCCCCGGATCTGTCGGAGCAGCGTCGCCACGTCCATGCCCTGCACGCGGCCGTTGAGCTCCAGCACGGGCGCGCTCTTTTTTGCGACGACGTGCAGCACACCGTCGTAGCCGCCGCCGAACATGCCGAAGCGCAGCGGCTCGAGCACAAGTCCCCCCGACGCTATCCGCATCGTCGTCGACAGGTCGTCGAAGGCATAGCCGCCGAGCGCACCCCCGGGGGACGTCAGCGCCACCTCCAAATCCAAGTCAGACGAGGCGGCCGTCGCAGCCGAGGCGTCGCTTGCGAGGCTTCCGGCGACCGCGAGTAACTCGTCGAGGTTGAGCCGCCCGGCCGTAGCGGTGAATCGCCCCTTGCGACCCGCGATGCTGCTCAGCTCTCCGGTGGCCTGAAGGCGCGTGCCCGAAGACTCCGCCGTGAGCCGCGTGACGTCCATCCGGTCGCCTGCGAGAGACGACAGCAGGTCGACCCTCAGGGATTGCGTTCCGGCGACGATGTCGACCTGCCGGAACGCGAGGGTCTTGACGGACACGATTGTCAGCGCGCTCGAACCCGAGGAAGGTCCGCCGGACGCGACCGCGCCGGCGATGCCGGCGGCCATCTCGACGGGTATCCGGCTGCTGGAGATGAGCACCTCGGCATCTTCCACGCGCCGGGACAGGAGCCCGCGCAGGCCGGTGGCGACGGAGACCTCGGCGATCGTCGTGCCGGGCGGCTGGCCGATCGTGACCTCGTGGAGGTCCACGGCCACGCGAGGCACGAACGACGCGCTGAGCGAGCCAATCGTGACCGGCTGATGCAGGCGCGCCGACAACTGCGCCTCGAGCGCCCGCCGCACCGCGTCCCCGCCGATGATGCCGCGCGCGAAGAGCGCGATTCCGACAGCCGCCACCACGATGAGAGCGGCTGTGCCGGCGAGCAGCTTCCGGAGCATGCCGAGAAGGTATCAGACGTGTGCCCTGATGGCCTCGGGCCCTTTCACGTACGAGGCGACCCGGCGGGAGCTGCAGGCGCTACGGAGTTATCCGCGCCTGGCGCGGGCAACACGGCTGCGCACGCCAGCCCAGAAGATCAGGTAGTAGCCAAGAACCACCGAGCCGGCCGACATCGAGGCAGCCATCCCTGAGGCGGCGACCCAGGCCATGCCCTCGACGCTCGCCCGCCACGCCTCCCAGCTGCGCCAGAAGCCGTAGGCCACCCGCCCGGTCACCAGCAGGGTGATGATCAGCACGAGCCAGCGGTTCGGCACGTCACTGCAGCCTGCCGCCGATGTATTCCCAGCGAGCGAGAGCCGTCCCGAGCAGGCCGAGCAGACATCCCGACGCAAGGCCCCAGAGGGTATAGGAGAGGGTCTCAGGAACCCAGCGGCTGGCGATAAAGGCTCCCGCCAGCAGGACTGCTGCGGAGATCGTCACGCCGATCAGGTTCAGCGTCGCCACCCAGCCACGAGCCTGCCGGCGCATGGTACCGCTGCGAAAGCGCCAGATAATCGAGAACGGGATCAGGGCGATGCACGCGAGAACAATGAAAACCGCAAGGGCAACCAGAGGCACTGGGGTCAGCGTACACGAAAGGTCGTGGAGAGCCGGTCGTCCTGTTTCCCAAGGGGAGACGCCGCGGTGGACCAGCCGGCCAGGCAAGACGCCGGGAGACATGCGCGATCGGACGGAGTCGGTTCCGCCGTTGCGGAACCTCTCGAAAGGACAGTCCCATGGATCGATCCCTGCCGGTTCGCCCTGACACCGACCGGCTCAGCGCGCAGGCGACGGCGTTCGCTCACCTGCTCGGGCTTTCGCCGGACGACCCCGATCGCGCATACAGGCAGGCGCTCGCCCTCGGCGCAGACCTGTTCCCGCACCAGATCGAAGGCGTCGCGTTCCTGCTCGGCCGCCGCCGCGCCATCCTCGCCGACGACATGGGGCTGGGCAAGACCCGTCAGGCGATCGTTTCCATGCGGCACGCCGCCCCCGGCGGCCCCTTTCTCGTCGTCTGCCCCGCATCCGTGAAGCGCAACTGGGACCGCGAGATCGAGACCGCGGCGCCCGGTACGTCCGTACAGATCGTCGAAGGGAGCGCCACGACGGCCCTCGGCGGTTCGGAATGGACCGTCGTGAACTACGACATCCTCGCGAAGCACGTCGGTGCGCTGGGGGTGGTGCCGTGGGCCGGCCTCGTCTTCGACGAGGCGCACTACCTGAAGAACCACAGGAGCGTGCGGAGCCGTCTCGCGCGGCAGCTGGCGGACCGGGCCGCAGAGAGCGCGCCGCGGGAGCCGGCCGTGTACCTGCTCACCGGCACGCCGCTGACGAACCGGCCTCGCGACCTGTTCGTGCTCCTGCAACTGGTCGGGCACTCGCTGCGACGCAGCTTCCTGTCCTTTGCGAAGCGCTATTGCGCGGCGGAAAAGACCGATTACGGCTGGCGGACAGACGGCGCGTCGAACCTCGAGGAGCTGACCGTGCAGCTTCACGGCGTGATGCTCCGACGGTCCAAGGACCAGGTGCTGTCGCTTCCGCCGAAGCTCCGCACCTGGCTTCCCGTCGATGTCCCGCCAGGCACCGGCGGGCGCGAAATCCGTGAGGTCGTCGACCTGCTGGCCGGGCGGAGCAACGGGGCCGCAGGCTCTCGTGCCGGAGAGGATGGCCGCACCCGTACGCATCTGCTGGCCCTGCTGACGAGGGCGCGCCAGAAGCTCGCGGTGGCCAAGGTTGCTGCCGCGAGCGACTTCCTCGGCGGCGCAGTCGAACAGGGCGAGAAGGTGATCGTCTTCTCCTGCTTCGACGAGCCGCTGCAAACGCTCGCGAGACAGTTCGGAAACGCGGCCGTGCTCGTCACCGGGCGGACCCCTGCGCATAACGACAGGGCCTCGTGGACCGATTCCAGCAGGACGCAAGCGTCCGCGTGTTCCTCGCCAACCTCGTCGCCGGCGGCGTCGGCCTGAACCTGACGGCTGCCAGCCAGGTCCTCTTCAACGACCTCGACTGGGTGCCCGCCAACCACTGGCAGGCGGAGGACCGTGCGTACCGGATCGGCCAGACACGCACCGTCAACGTGACCTACCTGGTGGGACGCAACACGGTGGACGATTTCGTGCAGGCCGTGCTCGAGACGAAGAGTGCGCTGGTGAGCGCGGTCGTGAATGGCGAGGCGCTGGCTGGCGATCTGCCGGGGAGCGTCCTCGATGAACTGGAGCGGGCGCTTCGCGCGATGTCTCCCGGGCTTGCGGACACCCCGCCCGGAGCCGTGGATCAAGAGACCATCGAGCAGCTGCTCCGGGAAGCATCCACCGTCCTGCGGGCCGACCAGGACACGGCGCTGCGGAAGGTTGCCGGGACGCGGCCTCGCGAGGAGATCGACGCGCTCCGACGCGCACTGGAGGCGCTCGCGCGAGTCCTGTCCGGTCCGTCGGTGAGCCGATACCGCATTGCGAGCGCGTCACAGCCCGGCGTGGACTACATCGTCACCGATGACGGCACGGACGTTACCTGCAGTTGCGCGGGGTTCGAGTACCGGGGCCAGTGCCGCCATGCCCGCGACGTGAAGGCGGCCCAGGCAGCTGGGGAGGCGGTTCCTGCCGGTTACGTTCTCGAAGGCGCAGTCGACCCTCAATCGACGCACGTGAGGAGATCATGATGTCGGCCGAGCAGCGGTCGACAGTGAGTGCGTTGCTGCCTGATGGCAATCCAGCCTGCGGGACCTCCTGCCCGCGCTGACAGGGCGGGCCCGGCGGGGACCCGGGTCGCCCGCCTCGCACCACGGGCCCAGCCGGGGCGTGCCCGGCGTGCCGGATCTCACGGGTGAGCCGTCCGGCCGAGTGCGAGCTCCGCCAGGCTGATGAACGCGCGGACGGCGAAGTAGGTGGCCAGCGAGAACAGCCCAGCCATCAGGATGTTCTCCCACCATCGGTTCCGGTGCTCGCGACCGATCAGCCGCGCGCTGGCGGTGATGCACCAGAGCCCCCCGGCCAGCACCGGCAGGAGGATGACCTGCGCGCTGTTGGCGGCCAGCGTGAGGGCGACGAAGCCGGGCATGCCGGGCAGCGTCCAGATCAGCGGCGTCACGAGGCACGACACGGCGATCCAGCGGAAGCAGGCGTGGTCGCGGAACTCCGGCGAGATCGGACCTGAGCCCGCGTGCCATCGCAGCCACGCGTGGGTGCCCAGCCGGCCCAGCCCCGCCGCATGCCCGACGATGGAGGTGTAAACCGCGGCGAAGATGCCGGCATAGAACAACAGCCGCCCGGTCTCGCCAAGGAGGCCGCTCAACAGCTTCGGGAGGTCATCGAGGTTCTCGATGTGCCGGTCGGGGAAGAGCAGCTCGGCGCCGAGCACCCAGACGGCAAGGTTGAGCACCAGCATGGCGGCCATCCCGATGGCGAAGTCGTACATCTGCACGCGCCGGTACTGCGGTCCGCGCCAGCCCTTCGCGTCGAGAAAGTACGGATAGACCAGGTTCATCAGCGATCCTCCGACGGCGCCAACCATGGCCAGAGCCACCTGGCCCGGTTCGTAGGCTCCCAGCTTGCCCGGCATCTCGACGCGCCAGAGACCGCGCGCAACCTCACCGGGATCGAATCCGACCCAGATCGCGGATCCCAGGAACGACGCCGAGAGCACACCCAGAAACACGAAGAACACAATCTCCAGGCGGCGGAACGCGGGCTGGAACACCAGGTAGAACGCGGTGGCGTTGCAAAGGACCGCCCACTGCCAGATCGCGCCGAACCCGAAGACGTTGCGGCAGATCTCGCCGACGCCCCGTGTCATGTACGACCCGTAGACGTGTCCCATGACGATGCTGGCGAAGAACAGGATGGGCGGGTACGCGCGATGGAGCCGCGCGAGCCCGTCGAGGACGCCTTCGCCGTGCTGGTTGCAGAGTTGGTAGCGTGCGATCAGCGAGACGAAC
Organism: uncultured Acidobacteriota bacterium; assembly: GCA_963787175.1. Taxonomy (GTDB): domain Bacteria; phylum Acidobacteriota; class Vicinamibacteria; order Vicinamibacterales; family 2-12-FULL-66-21; genus CAVSUB01. The sequence continues at coordinate 466,244 of CAWBCA010000017.1, read as the reverse complement.
AGGAACCGGAACAGCACGGCGAACACGAACACCCAGAGGAGGGCGTAGCCGTAGTTGGCGCCTGCGGTGGCCATGTCGACCACGTCCCCGGCGCCAAGCCAGGTGAGCACGATGACGATCCCGGGCCCGAAGGATCGGACGTACTCGAGAAACGAGTGCGGGACCGGTGCGGGCGGGGGAGGAGCGGCGGCGCCGTCGGGCATGGAAGGGATGGGCGGTATTCTGACATGCCGCAGGCCGCCGCGGTCAGCGACTTCGCGTATCGCTTACTTTCCGCGGAGCTTCGCGATCGGGCCGTCCACACCGTTGGGGAACTGGTCGTTCGCCAGCTGATCGCTGTCGCCGAGCGACTGTTTCAGACGGCCGAGCTCGGCTTTCAGCGTCGAGATCAGCGCGTCGTGCCCCGGCTCAGGTACAGGTTGTGGAGCTCGGAGGGATCGGCGGCGAGATCGAAGAGCTCCCACTGATCCTTCTTCCAGTAGTGAATGAGCTTGTGCGTCAGCGTGCGCACGCCGTAATGCGCCCGCGTGTTGTGGTCGCCGGGATCGTGGTAGTAGCGGTAGTACATCGAGGTGCGCCAGTCCGCGGGTGGCCGGGAGCGGAGGACCGGCAGCAGGCTCCTGCCTTGCATCTCGGCCGGCACGGCAACCCCCGCGGCGTCGAGAAACGTCGGCGCGAAATCCACGTTCAGCGCGATGGCGTTGCTCGTGGTGCCCCGTTTGATCCCGGCCGGCCAGCGGACGAGGAACGGCATCCGCAGCGACTCGTCGTACATGAAGCGCTTGTCGAACAGCCCGTGGTCACCGAGGAAGAACCCCTGGTCGCTCGTGTAGACCACGATGGTGTTCCGGGCGAGGCCGCTGCGATCGAGATAGGTGAGCAGGCGCCCGACGTTGTCGTCGACCGACTGCACGGTCGCGAGGTAGTCCTGCATGTAACGCTGGTATTTCCAGCGCGCGAGTGGTTCACCCGTCAGCGTGACGGTCCTGCCGTCCTGCACGACGGCGACTGTCTCGGGTTTCGTGCCCAGCCATGCAGCGAGCTCCGGGCCCGCGAGCTCCGGCGGCGGCTTCAACTTCAGGTCGCGCCGCGTGAGATCGGCAGCGACGCGCTGCTGGTTCTCGCGCAGGGCATCGGTGCGAGTGGCGTACCAGTCCCAGAACGTCGCGGGCTCGGGTATGCGCAGGCGGGCGAACTGCGCGGCGTGCGAGGCGTCGGGCTGCCAGGGCCGGTGCGGCGCCTTGTGATGAACCATCAGGAAGAAGGGTTTCTGGCGCGGACGCCGTTCGAGGACGTCGAGGGCGAGGTCGGTGATCACGTCGGTGACGTAGCGGCCCGCATAGGTCTTCTCGCCCTCCGCCGTGTAGAGCACCGGGTTTTCGTAGGCGCCCTGGCCGGGGAGGATCTCCCAGCGATCGAAGCCGGCAGGATCACTTCCAAGGTGCCATTTCCCCACCATCGCGGTGTAGTAGCCGCCCTGCTGGAGCAGCCGGGCGACGGTCGTCCGCGTGCTGTCGAAGCGATTGAAGACGGTGACGCCGTTGACGTGGGAGTACTGCCCCGTCAGGATCGCGGCCCGGCTCGGGGTGCAGATGGCGTTCGTGGCGAAGACATTCCGTAGAAGCGCGCCTTCGCGCGCCAGCCTGTCGAGGTTCGGGGTCCGATTGACCCGGGATCCGTACGCGCCAATCGCATGGGCGGCGTGATCGTCCGTCATGATGAAGACGATGTTCGGGCGATCGGCGGCAAGGACCGCCGTCGCGCCGGTTCCCGACAGCGATGCGACGAGCGCCAGCCTGGTCAGAAAACGCATCATCGGTCCTCCCGGTGCCGCGGACCGCTTCACCGCGGAGTCATTATGCCAAAGCCGGTCATCTCCGCTCCGGGCATCGGGGCGTCCGGCCGGCGGCCGGCAGTCGCTTGTGCCCGTGGGCGGTGACGGTGTAGAAGCACACGCGTGAAGCTGAGTTGCCTTCCCGTTTCGCTGTATCCAGCGCTCGCGTCGGGACGGATGTCGCTCGGCGAGTGGTTTCGCATGGCGGCGAGGCTCGGGTTGGACGGCGCGGATCTCAGCGTCGCACACGTCACCAGCCGCGAGCCGGCGTTCGTGCGGAACCTGCATCGGGAAGCGACGGATGCCGGCGTTGCTCTGGCGATGGTCGTGACGTACTCGGATTTCACCCATCCCGATTCGCGCCACCGCGCGCAGCAGGTGGACGACCTTCGCGCATGGGTCGAGGTCGCCGCCCGGCTGCACGCGACGTTCCTGCGGGTAACCGCGGGGCAGGCGCATCCCGGAGTCGCAGAACCGGATGGCCTGCAGTGGGCTGTCGAGGGCCTGACGGCGTGCCTGGCAGAGGCACGATCCGCGGGCGTGCGGCTTGTCTACGAGAACCACAGGCGGGGATCGATCTGGACACTCGACGACTTCACCCAGCCGGCCGCCCGCTTTCTCGAGGTGGTCAGCCGCACGCGCGGAACGGGGCTGGAGGTTCTCTTCGACACCGCGAACTGCCTGGTGCTGCAGGACGATCCCTCGGCCGTCCTGGAACAGGTCCTCGACCGCGTCGGCGCCGTCCACGTGAGCGACATCGCAGGGCACGGCGACTTTGAGCCAACCGTGATTGGCACCGGCGCAGCGCCGCTGCGCTCCCTCGTCGAGCGTCTCCGGCGCGGCGGCTTCGACGGCTGGATCAGCATCGAGGAGGCGAGCCGCACCGGCGAGCACGGTTTTCGCACGGGCGTCGAGGTCGCCGATCGCCTGTGGACAGAGGCCGGTGGCGCCGCGCGACACCGCAGGCATTCGTGCTGAGTTGCCGCTCTGGCCGCGGCGGGCCGCTCAGGCCACACGCTGTGGGGCGCGGCCTTCAGGCCGCGCCGACTGCTCGGGGCTGAAGCCCCGGCCCACATCGGCCGCTGTCGCTGTGGGGCGCCGCCTTCAGGCCGCGCCGACTGCCCGGGGCTGAAGCCCCGGGCCCACATGGGCCGCTGTCGCTGTGGGGCGCCGCCTTCAGGCCGCGCCGTCTGCTCGGGGCTGAAGCCCCGGCCCACATGGGTCGCTATCGCTGTGGGGCGCGACCTTCAGGCCGCGCCGACTGCCGCCGGCGTGGGATGATGCGCCGGCATGTTCGGAGGTTCACCGATGAGAGAGCTTCGATACTCGGTCGCCTGCAGCCTGGATGGGTACATCGCAGGGCCGAACGGAGAATTCGACTGGATTGTCATCGATCCAGAGATTGATTTTGCCGCGATGTACGCGGGCTTCAGCGGCCTGGTGATGGGACGCCGCTCATACGAAGTGTTCGCCACGACCGGCGGAGGCGCCGGGCCGGCGCTTCCCGCTTACGTATACTCGCGCACTCTCCCCGAAGGCGTCCGAGACGGCCTGACGTTCAAGGGAGATGCGGTGTCGCACGTCAGGGAGCTCAAGGCGGCGGGAGACGGCAAGCCGCTGTGGCTCTGGGGCGGAGGCGACCTGTGCCGGCAGCTTGCACAAGCGGACCTCGTCGACGCTGTCGACGTGGCGATCGTTCCGGTGCTTCTCGGGGGCGGTCTTCCGCTGCTCGCGACGCCGGGACCCAGACTGCGGCTGCGCCTGCGGTCGCACCGTGTCTACGCCGCCACCGGCACCCTCTTCCTGCAGTATGACGTGGACCGTGAGTCTTCCGCACAGGACTAGTGTCGCGTCCCCGAAGCCCGGTCCCGACCCCGGTTACCTGTCCCGGTATCCGAAGGATGTCGTTGCCGAAGGGTCGACGACGGGCTTCTCCGGGGACAGTTGTGAGGGGAGCGATCCCCGGAGCCACGAGCGCAATCTCCCGGGGCTGGGCGGCAGCGGATCGCAGGCCAGCAAGGTACAGCACGAGCGTGGTCAGAACGATCAGCGAGTAGCTGAGGAGAAGGGGGACGGGCAGCCGGAGGTTGAGGTAAACGAACAGAAGGGGATAGAACACGAGCGAGAGGGTCAGGAACGAGATCCGCAGGAGCACGTCGCGAACCCGTCGGGGGTTCCTGATACCCTTGGCCACTCTGCGATAGACATTGTTCTCGTACGTCTCGATCGGCACCTTGAAGACGGTCTGGATCAGGACATACAACAGGCCGCCGCAGAACAGGCCCAGCGCAATCCGCACTCCCAGGCTGCTGTCCCAGAGGTTCACGCCCGCACCGACGAAGTAGACGATGATGCTGAGGTTCGTCAGCTGGACCGCGAGCCAGACGTTCGTCCGGCCGGTCAGCCGCTGAAACCGGTGGCAGAACCACTCGGTCACGTGCAAGAGAGCTGCGTCGAGGTAGATCATCTAGGTACGGAGTCAGGCTCGCAATGGACATGCCGTCGTGCCGTCCGGCGGGCCGATCCGACGGCACGCGGCCCTGCCGCAAGGCAAGTACAATAGCGGTCATGTCGATGGAAGTAGAAGTGCGCCTCAGGCTCCCCAACATGAAAGTGCGCGCCCTGGACGAGCACGGTTATCCGATTGATCACAGCTCAGGACGGTTCAGAAAGGTGATCACCGTACCCAAGATTCCCAAACCGGCGGAAACGCTCGAGCTCGCGACGCGCTCGGGCAGGACCGTCTCGGCGAAGGTGTCGCGAGCCGACTGGCACGAGGAGCGTGGGTTGTTCGTGGTGTCCTGTCAGTACGCGAACAGGTCGATCACCCGGGAGGAATACGACGTCATCGCCACCGATCCGGATTGGGAACTCAAGCACCTCCTCGACTGAGTGCTGCGCGCCGAACTCCAGCCGGCGGGCCTTCCGGCCTACTTCCCGAGCCTCGCTTTGCGGCTGGCCGCCTCTGCCTGCCACCGGGCGCGGTTGATGCTGCCGACCGGCGCTGTCTCGGGCGTCGAGGTACTCGGTGACGTCGATGTGCCACGCTTCGCAGGTTGCGGGCGCGACCTGTGACTTCGCCTTCAAGGTGAGCCGCGCAACGGTGTGAAACGGCGCCTGCCCTTCGTCCCACTCGACGCTGGCATTCTCGATCCAGAAATCCGCATCCCGGCGCTGCCCCCAGTAGGTCATCTCCTGTGTGTCCAGGAACTGAAGCCCGAAGTCGAAGCAGCTCATACGGGTGTCGCTGTCCAGGTGCCGGACCAGTTCCTTCGACAGCGTATCGGGATCGTCGGGATTGAGGTCGCCCGCCGGATTCCCCGGTACACGGCGTCGCGGAATACTTGACGACGTCGGTCGGGCCGTGGCGGAAGGGAACGGTGCTCCAGTAGCGCCGCTGCTGGTAGGGGCGCAGCGCCTGGCGCTTCTGGATCTGTCCCAGGACAACCGTTCTCGCAAACGACGCCTTGTCGCTGAGCGGCAACGACCGGAATCCGCTGCTGATCGACGGCGCCGTCACCACCTTGACCGTCGTGGCGAAGGCGTGGGCGTCGTTGATCGGGAACGTGGGTCTGTCGTTGGCCGAGAAGTCCAACCGGGGGCTCGCGCCTGCCGGCTCGATTGCGAAGGAGAGCGCCCGCACGTCAGCCTTCGAGTCGGCGTTGAAACCCGAGTCGGCGTTCGCGAACCGCACGGTGGCAGGATAGGTGCCGGCCGTGGCGAACAGCCCACGCGCCAGCCGCGCTGCCGTCGCCGGGTCTGGAACCGTCGTCTTCACGTCGAGCACTTCGAGGTCGGCGGCTGCGCAGACGCCCTTGGCATGTGTGCCCCTGGCCAGCGGGCGGTGGCCACTGGCAGCCTGCTGCGCCTGCAGCTTCAGGATGCCGTCCACGATTGCGGCGATGTCCGCCGCCTCGGACCCGCGAGCCTGCTGGGCCGCGGGCCGGCTGAGCCACGCGAGTGTCACCAGCAGCGCGAGCACGACAATCCCCGCGACAGCCATCAATCGCCGCTTCCTCATTCCATGCCTCCCGGCCCGGATGTCAGGGTCACAGGCACGAGCGGGTTCCTCACGCGCCCACCTCCGTCAGCGTCTGGTGCGCCTCGATCAGGTCCCGGGTCGTCCGCCCTTCCACGAACCACTCGTACACCGGCGCGAGGGCCGCGCGCGCCTCCTCCCGCCGCCCGCGGTCGATCAGCAGCCTGGCGAGGCCCGTCGCGGCGCGCAGCTCGAACGACTTCGCCCGCTGCCCGATCGCAACCTGCACCGCCTGGCGAAGACTGTCTTCGGCCGCGCCACTGTCCCCCTGGAGGCGCAGCAGCTCTCCCCGCATGCGATGGAGTTCGGCCAGATACCCGCCTTCGAGCGTCGCCTCGGCGTGTGCGAACCCTTCCTCGACAGCCCGCAGCCCATCGTCGATCCTGCCCGCGCTCGCGAGCATCTGCGCGAGCAGCGCGAGGAAGGCGGTGCGGACCAGCCCGGCTCCGATGGACTGCTGCACGGCGAGGCTGTCCTCGAGCTGTTCGATACCCTCCGTGCGCCGTCCCAGGGCCGCGAAGGCGGCGCCCTGGAAGGAGCGGCCCCATTCGGATTCCTGTTTCAGCTCGTACTCGCGCGAGAGCGCGACGATCTCGTCGCCCATGCTGACCGCCTGCTGCGCCTCGCCGCGATACAGGTGGATCCCCTGCGCCACGATGAGGGCAAAGGCCAGCGTCACCGGCTGATGCTGCGATCGCGCGAGCGCCAGCGTTTCACGGGCGCGCTGGTCGGCGGCGTCGGGATACCCGAGCGCCCACAGCGGCCGGCTCGACATCGCACGGGCGATCATGCCCGGGTCGAGACCATACATCGCGGTGTAGGTCGCGTGCTCCGCTGGCCGGTGCAGGTCGCGGGCGCGATCGAGCACTTCCCTGGATTCGATCATGTTGCCGAGGAACTCGAGCGAGACGCCCACGAGGTGGTGGGCAGCCATCAGGTATGCAGGGTTTCCGGACTGCTCGGCCTGAATCATCAGCTCCCCGGCGCGGTCGCGATAGACGCGGAGATCGCCCCGGATGGCGTGGAACAGCGTGAGCGCCCACCGGACGGGGAACACCTCGGGCGGGTGGTCCAGCGCCTGGCAGAGCGTCCACGCCCGCGCGAAGACGGGCTCCAGCTCCGGCGCCGCCCAGCCTTTCATCATGCGCAACGCGTGGCCGCGAATCATCTGCAGGCCGAGCTCGTGCTGGATGCGCTCGGGGCCGTCCGGCATGCCGCGCAGCGCCTTCACCCCGCGTTCGGCGAGCGACAGCGCCTCGCGAAACCCGAACAGCCCGGCGGAGTGTTGAGCCGCGGCGAAATAGTACCTGGCGCTCGCCGCGAAGTCGCGCGCGGCCTCGAAGAGGAGGGCGAGCGGTGCCGCGCCGGCCGGCGCATCATCGCCATGGGCGACGAGCGCCTTCGCCACCCGCCCGCTCAGCGTGGCGCGCCGCGTCGGCTGCAGCGACGCATACAGCACGTTCTGGTAGAGCACGTGCACGAACTGGTAGCGCAGCGTCAGGGTCAGGTCCGGGAACTCGTACTCGCTGCCCCGTTTGACGAAGACGTGGACGCGCTCGAGCACGTCGAGCCGCTCCTCGACCTCGGCGGGGTCCATCTCGATGGCCTCGCTCACCACGGCCGAATCGAACACCGGCCCCTGCACGCTGGCCGCCAGCAGCAAGGCGCGGTCCCGCTCGTCGACCTGCTCGATCTTCCTCGCGATCATGCTGCGCACCGAACCCGGCAGATCGCGCGGCAGCTCGGACATCGACCGCGCCAACCTCCAGATGCCGTTCTCCTCGACGATTCCGCCGGAGTCGCTCAGGTAGCGCACGAGGTCGGCCATGAACAGCGGGCTGCCCTCGGTCCGGGCGTGAATCAGCGCGGAGAAATCGGGGGGCAGCCGGTGCTCGGGAAACTCCAGCGCCAGGTAGCGATCCACGTCGGCCGACCCGAGGAACGCGAGGGCGATCTCCTCGAAGCAGGCCGCGCGACTGCAGGTTGTTGGTGATCTGCAGGAACGGGTGCTGCGCGAGCGCCATCTCCGCTGTCCTGTAGGTCGTCAGCGACGAGCACGCGCATGTCGGCGAAGCGGCCGGCGAGATAGTTGAGGATGTCGACCGTCGACACGTCGGCCCAGTGAAGGTCGTCGAGAAACAGCACGAGCGGGCGTGAGCCGCGAGATGTCGTGGAACAGCGCGCCGAGCTCCCGCTTCATCCGCTCCTGCGAGGCCGCGCAGCGCATCGACGCGGAGCTCCGTCATCGAGGACTCCTCGACAGACCGCGTCGCCACCTGCAGGTACCAGGTGGGCGCGACCGTCTTCATCAGGCTCTGCAGCGATTCGCCGCTGACGCGGTGCAGCAGGCTGTCGAGCGCTTCGAGAATCGGCAGGTAGGCCTCGGCGCCGGCCAGCCGTTCCGAGCAACGGCCGCGTGCCACGGTCGGCCGCTCCGGCCGGTTCTTCAGCTCGGGATGAAGTCCTCGACGAGGCTGGTCTTGCCCATCCCCGGCTTCGCCCGGAGACGCCGAGTATCAGGCTGTGGCCGTTCCTGACGCGCTCGAAGGCGCGGCGCAGCTCCGCCCGTTCCGACTCGCGCCCGACGGTCTTGCGCACCGCGGCGGCCGCGACCGGCACGGCATCGGCCGAGCGTCGAGCGGCCGCTCAACGCCGCCAGCTCCTCGTCGACTTCACGCGCGGTACGGCCGCCGCTCCGGTTCCTTGGCCAGCATCCGGTGAACCAGCGCGTCGAGCGCCGGAGGGACGCCGGGACTGAGCCTGCATGAGCGGAACAGGCTGCTCCGACAGGATGGCCGCCATGCACGCCGACGGTCGAGGGCGCCGACGAACGGCCGCCGCCCGCCGGCCATCTCGTAGAGCATCGACGCCCAGGGCGAAGACGTCCGCCGGCGGCCCGCGCCTGCGGCCCCGTCGCCTGCTCCGGCGCCATGTAGGCAGCGGTCCCGAGCACCGTTCCGGGCACGGTGTCGAGGTTGACCCGGGTGGACTTCTCGGACGCCTCCGCATCGATGACGCGCGCCAGGCCGAAGTCCAGGACCTTCACGTAGCCGTCGGCGCGGACCATGACGTTCTCGGGCTTGACGTCGCGGTGGACGATGCCCGCGTCGTGCGCGGCGCCGAGCGCGCGGGCCACCTGCCGGCCGATGTCGACGATGGTCGGCAGCGGCTGGCGCTGCTCGATCACCGACCGCAGGGTCCTGCCCTCGACGAACTCCTGCACGATGAAGAGCTCGCCTTCCGGCGTCTCGCCCGACTTCGTGGATCGTGACGATGTTGGGGTGGTTGAGCGCGGAGGCGGCGCGCGCCTCGCGCATGAAACGCTGGACATGGCGGCGTTCGCCGGCATGGCCGCTCCGCAGCAGCTTGATGGCAACCCTGCGGTTCAACCGCGTGTCCACCGCGCGGAACACCTCGCCCATGCCGCCGCTGCCGATCGGGGTTTCGACGCGGTAGTGTCCGTAAGTGGTGGTCATTGTTCCGGCGGAGACCCGGGCAGCTCTCTCAGCAATATACATCCACATGCCAGCGGCTGAGGTGTGCGCCGGGCGCCGCCGATAAGCAGATCGACAGGGTTCGACAGGTGCTCAGCGTTCCGCGCTGGCCAAGGTCGACCGTATAATCAGCCTTCGGGCCGCACAACATGGTTCACAGCATTCCCGCCGTGCCGGCGGACGACGGCCGTCTGTTCGATCTGCGACGCAACTGGAAGGCGCTGACGGAACGGCCCGCCTTTCACGATCCCGTGGTCGACGGCGTGCGCGCCCTCGCAATTCTGTGGGTCATGTCGTATCACCTCGTGCTGTTCCACCTCGGCTCGTTCACGGAGGCCGCGCTCGGCATCGCCACCGGCCGATGGACCCAGTGGACCAGCCGCGGCGACATGGGCGTCGATCTGTTCTTCGTGATCAGCGGCTATCTGATCGGGACGATCCTGCTGAGCGAATACCGGAAGACCGGCCGGCTTCAGGTCGGACGCTTCTACGCGCGGCGTTTCCTGCGGCTGATGCCGGTGTACGTCGTCGCGATGATGGTGGGGCTGTACTTCGTGCACGACATTCCACGCGAAGCGGTCCTGATGGAGTTTCCGCCGTTCATGAACGCCGACAACATGTGGGCGAACTTCCTCTACGTGAACAACTTCATCCCGGTCAACCGGCAGTACATGGGGTGGTGCTGGTCGCTGGCCATCGAGGAGCAGTTCTATCTGATTCTGCCGGGCTTCATCCTGATCGTGATGCGGTCGGCGCGGCCGCTGCGCATTCTGGGCGGGCTGATGCTGCTCGCCGGCCTCATCCGGTGGGTGGTGATCGATCGGCACGGCTTCGTGCCTCCGTTCCTGGACCTGCCGAACATGCAGTCCTGGGTCGATCGCTTCACGATCGAGTACCAGAACCTGTACACGCGCTACGGGGCACTGCTGGCGGGGGTCATCGGCGCGTACCTGATGGTCTTCCACCGCGAGCGCGTCGCCCGGTTCTTCCTGCGCACGCGCCTGGTGAACGGGCTGGCTGCCGTGTCGGTCGCGATCATCGTGACGACCGGGTATTTTGCGATGTCCTCGCCGCTCTTCAACGAGGTGCCGGCCGCGGCGCGCAAGCTGTACTACTCCCACCACCGCGACCTGTTCGCCGTCTGCGCCATGTTCCTGGTGCTGGCGGCCATGCATTCGGCCGGCCTGGCAGGGCAGCAGATCCGGCGCCTGCTGGCCTCGAAGGGGCTCTTTCCGATCGCGCAGATCTCCTACTCGCTCTACCTTGTCCACGAGATGTTCATGCTGTGGCTCTTTCCGAAGACGGCGCAGATGTTCGGACCGGCGCTGGGGGCGCACGGCACGATGGCCGCGGCGAGCGTGATCGCGATCGCGATGTCGTTCGCGGGCGCGGCCCTGCTGTATCTCTTCGTCGAGCAGCCGTCGATGCGCGCGCGGGGCCTGCCCGCGATCCGGAGGTTGACCGAGCGCGGGGTCGAGCGGCGTCCGGCCAGGGCGGCGGGCTGACGCGGGCAGGCAGCCTCAGCGTGCAAGCCCGGCTTGCCGGGTTCGGCCGGCGCGTTCCGGCGGGGCCCGGTCAGCAGCGGTCCTGCGCCTGCTGCACCGCGAACACCCGCCACTCCTGCAGGCCGTCCGCGAGCTGATGCGACCCGCGGTCCACGAAGCTCAGTCCCGATCCGGCGACGAGATCGACGACGGTCCGGGAGACCAGCACGTCACCGGTCCTGCCGAGGGACGCCACGCGCGCGCCGATGTCGGCGACGAAGCCGTTCGCGGCGCCGGCGAGGCGATCGCACTCCCCGGTGTGCAGTCCAACGCTGAGCGGCATACCGGCGTGACGGGCCTCCGCGCTGATGGCGCAGGCGCACCGGATGGCCCGCGCGGGCCCATCGAAGACGGCGAAGACCCGATCGCCGGCCTGCTGAACCGACGTCCCGCCGAAGCGGGCCGCTTCCGCCGCGACAGTCGCCTGCACCCGATCGACCGAGGGGGCCGCCGCCCGTTTTGCGGTGCGCGAGGCTGCGCAGAGGATCGTGGCAAGCATGCGGTTGGACTCCGAGGACGATCGCAGTCCGCCCAGGAACTGTTCGATGGTGTCGAGCATGACCGACTGATCGCCGACGAACGGCAGGTGGTCCTGGCCGGGCAGCTCGACGAATCGCGCACCCGGAATCAGGCTGGCGACGTAGCGCCCCTCCTCGACCCGCAGGCACTGATCCCCGGTGCGATGCAGCACCAGCGCCGGAACGCGCACGGTCGGCAGGATGTGCCGGATGTCGATCTCGGCGTTCATGCCGCGTGAGCGCCACGGCCGCGGCCGGGCTGGCGCCCATCCGGAGGTAGGTCGCCCACCAGTCGCGGAATGCGGGGTCGGCCGCCTTGCTCGGCGCCCGGTCCTCGATGCCGACCGGACCGCCCCATCCCTCGACGATCTCCTGGCAGAACGCTTCGCGCTGCTCGAGCGTCGGCGCCCAGGGGTAGTCGGGCGCCGCAGGTCCGCCGCGCGTAGGTGCCGATCATCACCAGCGCTTCGGTCCGGTTCGGGTAGGTGGCCGCGAACAGCGCGCACATCGGCCCCCCCTCCGAGACCCCCAGCAGCGCCGCTCGCCGCGATCCCGACCGCGTCGAGCACCGCGCGCACGTCGTCCATGCGCTGCTCGAGCGTCGGCATCTGCGTCACCGGGTCCGACAGGCCGGTGCCGCGCTTGTCGAACAGGATGAGCCGGGAGAACCCGGCGAGCCGGCGCAGGAAACGCGCGAAGGCAGGCTCGCGCCAGTAGTACTCGAGATGCGAGACCCAGCCCATCACGAAGACCAGGTCGATGGGACCGGTGCCGACCACCTGATAGGCGATGTTGACCTCGCCGTTCCGCGCGTATCGCACGGGGCCGACAGCCGGCCCATCGACGTTCTCCGGGGCCGGGGCGGCAGTGTCAGCAGGCACGCGGCGCACCGGCGCGATGAACCGGTAACCCCGGCGATGCGCCGTCTCCACGAACCGAGGCGCATGGGCGTCGTCGTGCAGCGCCCGCCGGATCTCGCGGACACACACTTTCAGCGCGCCGTCCGCCACGTACACGGCCGGCCAGATTGCCTCGAGCAGCTCCTGCTTGGTGATGAGGCGTCCGGGACGGGCCACCAGGGTACTCGAGGAGCGCCAGCGACTTCGGTGTGAGCGCAACGGGACCGCCACGACCAATCAGCCGCCCGGCGGCATGATCGAGCTCGAACTCTTCGAAGACGAGCCGGTGGTCCGGGGTCGGGTGCATGGAGGCCAGCCGGTGGCGCGCGCTGGGCGTGCATCATACTAGCCGATACTCCCCCCGCCTGCGAAGCGCGGCGGTCCACGAGGCCGTGCCGGTGCGGATTCAGCGGGGCGGCCGTCGAACCGGCGCCGGGGCACATTCGTGACGTCATGAGCCCATCCTAGGCGGAGGTTCCGGCGCGGTCATGAGGGAAGGGTCAGGACTCGGTAAGAGTCCGGTCAGAACCGGCGCGTCAGGTGCGGGCTGGCAACGCTGACGCGGCTCAGCCCGCCAGCACCGCAATCGGGCGACCCGGCAGCCCATCCACCGCGGCGCCCAGCCAGTTCGCCATCGTTGCACGGACGTCGGAGAGACTCGCGGCCGCCGGTTCCGCTGCGGGGGCGCCGGCCATGTCGGACCGGATGGCCAGCATGCTGTCGATCCCTTCCGCGAGGAAGAGATAGAGCGTCTTTGTCCGGTACGCGGGACTCTTCTCCGCGTTCAGCCAGACGTAATAGGACAGCTGCTCGACGTCGACGAACGATCCCACGGGATCCTCGATCATCGGGATCTGGTCGGCGGCCCGCGGCTGCGAAAAAAGGAGGAGGCTGCTGAACGGTTTCAGCCGGTCGCGGACGCCGTAGCGCGTCACCAGCACGCGGGGCTGGGCACGCCGGAGCGCCTGCACGGCGGCCCACTCGACGAAAGTGTTGTTGACGAACAGCGTACCGTTCCCCGTGAGCAGGACGTCGCGGACGAACGCCTGGAGCACCGCGTCCGGTCGCAGCAGCCCCCCGGCACCAGGAGAAATACTCAGACTCCGGGCGTACGCGGCGAACGCCTGCGGGCTCTCGACCCCGCTCTGGATCTTGCTGTAGAGCGCTCGCGTCAGCTCGTCGCGGTAGGTCCGCAGACGCTCGTAGCTCAGGCCGGTGATCGAGCCCTGAGCCGGGCCGGCCGAAGCCGGCGCCGGCGCGCCGGGTGGCTGCCGTGCGCTCGCCTCGTCACACAACCTGTGAATCGCTTCGTGCGACTCGATGATCCAGGTGTCCAGCGGAGCTGCGCCTGCCGGCGGCGCCGTGAAGAGCGTTCCGCCCGTCGCGTTCGTTCCGAACAACGCCGGCAGGAATGCCTCGGACCCGCCCGTGCCCGCCAGGTTCAGGGGGACACGGACGCCCACTCCCTTGAAGCGACCCCACAGTTTCTCCGGCTGGACGGCGATGTCGCCACCATAGAGCTGGACGACAAGGCGACGCGGGGCGTCCGGAGGGTACAGCCGTGACTCGATCTCCGGGTCCAGGATCTGGAAGAACTGATCGACCTCTTTCCGCCATGCCGGGAGCAGCCGCTTCTTCCGCAGCAGCGCCTGCGCTTCGTCCTGGAAGCGCGCGGGGTTCCCGCGCGAGATCCGGTCGCAGCCGGCCTCCGTCTCCACCTTCCCGATCCCCGCCATCGCCTGCAGCAGCCCGGGGCTGGAGAAGCGGGAGAGCTGTTCGAGCAGGGCCCGCTGGTAACGTTGTTCAGGCGTGAAGAGCGTTGCCCATTTCTGGAGCTCCACGAGGATGAACGCGTGGAGCGTGGCGGGCAGACCCTGGAGCAGCGGCGCGTGCGCTCGCGCCAGCGTGGCCGCGTCTCCGGTCAACCCGGGGTCGAACTGCATCGTCACAGAAGATTAGAACGCCAGCTCCGCGAGCGGCTTGCCTTCGCACTCCGGCATCTTGAACCCGAGGATGCGCGCCACGGTAGGCGCCACGTCCGTGGTCCGGATTGGACGCTCCGTCCCGGCGCCCTTCGGTACGCCCGCTCCAGCCGCGACGAGCCACACCCGCCGGCACGACTCGTCGCCGCTGCGGTGGTTCGCGAAACCGTTGCCGGCCACGTCGCTGTCCCGCCCGAGCTCCGGGACCACGAGGAGCGTCGTGCGGTCGCGGTACTGCGGCAGCGACTGCACGTGCTGCCACAGCTCGTGCACGAGGCGGTCAGTCCGTTTGATCGCCTCGAGATACAGGGAGTATGCGCCGTAGTGCGCAATGTCGATGTCCCAGAAGTTCACGACCAGCAGGGACGGCGCGAGACGGTTCATGATCTCCTTCGTCATGAAGAAGGTCAGCTCGTCGCCGCTGGTGGGAACTGTCGGATCGTTGAAATAATCGAGAAGCGACTTCGCCAGGCTCGACTTGAGCTCCCGCCCGAGCGTCCGTCCGGACTCGAAGACCTTCCAGCCGAATCCTTCGTATCCTTCGTCGAGCGCCGACATCATCCGCTCGGCCAGGGCCTGACGGTCTTCCACGCCAGGTCCCCCGTCGGTGCTCACCGCAGACTTGATGGTTTCGATCAGGAGCTGCTTCGGCAGGACGACGTTCGCCGAGTACGGATCGCCGAACGACCGGAGCTTGCTGCCTCCCATCAGGCCGAAGCTCTTGTTGGTCGCAATCACCCAGGCTTCCTCGGCAGGAAGGGCGTGCTCCTTCCGGAACAGCTCGAAGATCGTCGGCGTAACCGGCGCCTCGCTCCCGTAGGCATCGACATCCTGCCGGCAGCCGGTGACCAGGGCGCCCGTCGAGTTGAAGTGACCGGTGATGCCGTCGTAGTGGGCGACGGGGTAGACGAGACCCTGGGGAACGATCTCCGACGCCAGGTGCGGGATATTGACCCAGCCTTCCGGAGCCAGCGTGTCCTCGTAGCGTGCGCCGCCGCCGAATGTCACGACGATGACGCGGCGCTCGGGTTTCCTCGAGGGTCGCGCGGCCTGCGCGAGAAGCCGGCGCGGCAGCCACCAGTCGGCCATGCAGGCGGCCATCACGCGGAGCGCATCCCGGCGGCGGAGGGCCCCGATGTCAGGCACCACTGAGTACTCAACGATCTCGCCGCCCGTGATCTTGCGCACTTCGTCCGGGAAGTCGAACGGGCGATCGACGCCCGGCAGGATGTCGCCGCTGGCGGAGTAGTACGGCCAGCCGTCCGCGACCAGGCCCATCCCGCCCTGGTCGACGAACGTCAGCTTCGTGATCAGCTTGGAGGACTTGTAGCCGTACTTTGCCGGCATGACGAGGCGCAACGGCGCGCCGTGCTCGGGCGAGAGCGCTTCGCCATTCATGCCGAGGCCGAACAGCGTGCGCGGATGCAGCAGATCCTCCATCTTCACGAAGTCGTAGTATTTATCCGCGCAGTCGACGCGGACGTCACTTCGCCTCCGACGTCGGTCGCGCCAGCCGCACGCAGCTCCTGACAGCGGAAACCTTCCCAGTTGATCCGCCCGGACCAGCATTGTACGCACTTCAACCGGCTGCTTTGCTCGACCCGCGGCAGCCGTTCCAGGTCCGCCGCAGTCAACCGGAGCGGCTCCTCCGCCAGGCCCTCCACCGTGAGCGTCCACGTCTTCGGATCCGGTGCGGGAATCGGGTTGAAGGCCATGACCTTGAGGCCGAAGCGGTCCGGCTTGTTGGTGGGAATGATCCAGCCCGCGCGACGGCGTTCGGCCTGTGCCTGCGCGAACAGCGGGACGCCCGCGCCAGCCGTTCCGGCTGCGAGCGCGACGAGCTGGATGAAGTCCCGGCGGGTCATGGCGTGGTTGTGAGCCTGCAGGGCTGAGCTTACTCCCGTTTGGAGGGCGCAACAAGGGCGGGCCCAGCTGTCCCGCAGAGGGCTGCCGGACGCTCCGACAGCGGCTCCCGCCGGACCACTCCGGCCCCCTCCCGGATGACGACGATCTGGTCCGCGTCGAGGCCAGGCAACGTCTCGGCGGCACCGTTCGGCCAGATGACCTCCACACGATCGACCCTGGTGTGTCGGCCCAGCCCCACGTGAAGCCGCAGGTCGTTCTGCGATCCGAAGCTCCCGCCGCTGCGGACCTCGTCCACCAGTCGGCGGGCTCCAAGATGGATCGTCACACGCGCGCCGAGCGCGCTGCGATTGGACGTGGCCCCGGCCAGCTGCAGCAGCAGGCTGTGCCCGGCGGTGGAGGCGCAGTTGTGGAGCAGGCTCGGCAGGCCGTGCATGTTGTTGATCGACGATGTCCTGGCGGCCGGTGTTGAAGAGATCGCCAGATGCCGCGCCGCGGGCAGCGGTCTTTTCGATCACGCCGGGGCCGGCCTGCGCCGACACGTCCTGGAACCGGCCGTTTCCGAGGTTCCGGTACAGCAGTTTTCCCTGGGCGTAGCTGTAACGGTTGCCGACGCGATCCGCCTCCGGGTAGACATGCCCGTTCACGATGAAGATGTCGGGCCAGCTGTCCGCGTCGAAGTCGACGAACCCGGTGCCCCAGCCAAGGTAGCGGGTGTTGACCCCCAGCCCTGCCGCCACCGTTGCATCGTCGAACGTCCCGTCCCCCAGGTTCCGGTAGAGCGACGGCGTGTCGTCGTCGAAGTTGGTCTTGAGGAGATCCAGCCAGCCGTCACGATCGTAGTCGGCGGCGCCGAGGCCCATGCCGGCCTGGGCCCGGCCGTCCGCGGTCAGCGCGACACCCGCCGGCAGGCCGAGGTCCTTGAACGTCCCGTTGCCGTTGTTGTGAAAGAGCAACGATGCCGTCGAATCGTTGGCGACATAGACGTCGGGCCACCGGTCGTTGTTGTAGTCGAGGACCAGCGGCGTGAACCCGTAGGCCCCGCGCGGCTTCAGGAGCCCGGCCTGGCCGGACACGTCACTGAACGTGCCGTCTCCGTTGCCGCGGAACAGGGCGTTGTGGGATCCGCCCAGGCCGTGCGGCCCGCACATCACCGGCAGCCCCTTCCAGAAACAGTCCTTGCGGCTTCCCGGGGGAGTAGCGGGTCGCGTCGGCATAGGCGACGTACGCCGAGACGAACAGGTCGAGCCGGCCATCGCGATCGAAGTCGAGAAATGCGGCACCGGTGTTCCAGCGGGGTTCCGGGAGGGACAGCCCGCTCGGGCGCGTCACGTCGCTGAAGGTGCCGTCGCCATTGTTCCGATAGAGCACCTGGTGGCCGTAATAGGTGACGAACAGGTCGACGTGCCCGTCGTTGTCGTAGTCACCGGCGCAGACCGCCTGTCCCCAGCCGCGGCCCGCCACGCCCGCTTTCGCCGTGACGTCTGCAAAAGTACCATCGCCATTGTTCCGGTACAGGTGGCTGGCCGGCGCGTCGTCGTCCGGCGGTGACGCCGGCAGGCGCGCGCCGTTGACCAGGAAGATGTCCGGACGTCCGTCGTTGTCGTAATCCACGATGGCCAGCCCGCCGCCGGTCGTTTCGAGGATGTACTCCTTCGTACGTTCCCCGCCGATCACGGTGCGTGCTGTCAGCCCGGCGGCCGGCGCGACATCCCTGAAGTCTGCGAGGCCGGCGGCCCGCGGGCGGTCTCCCGAGCCGATTTGCGCCCGGCGCGGCGACTGCGCGCCCGCGCTCAGCAGGCCGAGGAGCAGGCTTCCGGCACACACGAGAGCCGAGGGGTTTGTCATACGAGGCACTCGGGTCGAAACCACGAGCATAGCTTGACAAGCGGCGAAAGATAGGCTTGCAAAGTAGCCGGGGTAGAGCTAGGCTCCCTCCCGAAGGATCTGCAGGGAAATCTCCGTGAAAACGACGGGCGCTGTCGCGCCCCGTCGGTCAGAGGGGGCACGATGCGCGTTCAGCGAATGCTCGGGAACGGTCTGTGGTTGGCTCTCACGGTCTCAACCCTGCTGGCCCGTCCGGCCAGCGCCCAGGTTGATACCGGCACGATTCTCGGCACGGTGAAAGACGAGTCGGGCGCCGTGCTTCCCGGGGCTACGGTCGTCATCACCCACGAAGGGCAGGGGCTCACGCTGACGAGCGTCACGCGCGCGGACGGCACCTATATCTTCACCCCCATCCGATCGGGCGCCTACTCGGTCGAGAGCGAGTTCCCGGGCTTCAAGAAAGGGGTACGGCGCGGGATCACGGTGGCCATTCAGGATCAGGCGGTCGTTGATTTCACCCTGCAGGCAGGCGGCGTGGCCGAGGAGGTGGTCGTCACCGGCGAGTCCCCGCTGCTCCAGACCGGCACCGGAACGGTGGGCGAGACCATGGGGTCGAAGACCATCGAGAACATGCCGGTGAGCGGCCGCGACTACACCGTCCTTGCGCGCCTGGTCACCGGGGTCGCGCCTCCCCAGCAGGGCGCACGCGCGCCGCTGATGTTCGCCGCCAACGGCGTCAGGCCCGCGCAGAACAACTATCTGCTGGACGGGATTGACAACAACACCAGCAACGTCGACTTCCTCAGCGGCGTGGCGTACATCGTCAAGCCGCCGATCGACGCGGTCGACGAGATCAAGATCATGACGAGCGCCTTCAGCGCCGAGTACGGACGCGCCGGCGGGGCGGTGCTCAACACGACGCTCAAGTCAGGGACGAACCAGCTGCGCGGGGCGGTGTGGGAGTTCTACCGCAACGACGCGATGAATGCCAACGACTTCTTCGCCAACCGCGCCAACCTCAAGAAGGGTGAGTACCTGTCGAACCAGTACGGCTTCACGGCCGGCGGACCGGCGGTTGGCACCAAGACGTTCTGGTTCGCCGATTACGAGGGGAGCCTGATCAAGCAGGCGCGCACGTGGGTCCGGACGGTGCCGACGGCACTCCAGCGGGCCAGCGGCTTCACCAACTACGCGGACCTGATCACGCTGCAGAGTGGAACCGTCGGTGCCGACGTCCTCGGGCGGACGTTTCCACGCGGCACGGTCTTCGACCCGGCCACCACGCGGCAGCTGCAGCGGGGCCAGGTCGATCCGGTCACGGGAATGGCTGCCTCGGGCTGCCCGGCCACCGGGGCCTGCTATGTGCGCGATCCGTTCGCCGGCAACCAGATTCCCGTGAGCCGCATCGACCCCAACGCGCTAGGCCTGATGCGGCTCTATCCGGAGCCGACGCTGGCCGGGTTGAACAACAACTACGTGGTGAACCGCCTCAACACCGACGACACGCACTCCTTCGACGTCCGGGTGGACCACAACTTCAGCGCCAACGATCGGTTCTTCGCGAGGTACAGCTTCTCGGACAACCACAAAGTACGCCCGTCCCCGTTCGACGGCGATGCGGACGGCGGCGGTTTCAACGAGGGTGACGAGAAGGTCCGCGTCAACGGCTTCGCCGCGAGCCACACGCACATGTTCTCGAGCAGCCTGATCAACGAGGCCCGCTTCGGCCTCAGCCGTGAGCACACCAACCGGCTGCAGCCGGGCGGCGACGACATCAGCAACCTGCCGGCTCGCTACGGCATCCCGGGCGTGCCGCAGCTGGAGGGCAACGGTGGCTTCCCGGCCCTGCGTCCCACGGGCCTCAATCAGCTCGGCCACGACGGCTGGGTGGTCAGCGAGCGGTTCAGCAACACGCTGCAGTTCAGCGACAACCTGACGAAGCTGTACAAGTCGCACACCTTCAAGACCGGCTACATGTACCAGGACATCTTCTTCGGCTCGACCCAGCCGCCGTATGCGCGCGGCGAGTACAACTGGGACGGCCGCTACACGTCGCTGGTCAACCAGACCGATGGCACGACTGGCAGAGCGCATTTCCTGCTCTCACAAATCCCAGCTATCGTGCCCGGCGGAGTCGATTACGCCGGCGGGATGAACGCCATCCGGGTCTCGCCGTTCGGCGACGTGGATGCCTTCAAGACCTACCATGGCGCCTACCTGCAGGACAGCTGGCGCGTGTCGTCCGCGTTGACGCTGAACGCCGGCGTGCGCTGGGACTACTTCAGCCGCGAGCAGGAGCGGGAGGGGGAACAGGCCAACATGGTCCCGGGTCCGCCCGCGAGGTATCTGATTCCTTCGGAATGGCAGTCCTTGCCGTTGTCGCCGAGCTTCGCGAGCAATCTGGCGAAGGACAACATCCAGCTGGTTTACACCGACGAGTTCGGCAGCGGCCTCGGCAAGATGCCGAAGAACAACTTCGCGCCTCGCGTCGATGCGGCCTATCAGCTTGGCCAGAGCCACGTCGTGCGCGCGGGCTACGGTCTGTACTATGGCGCGTTCGAGAACCGCGGCGGCAATCCGAGTCTGGGCTACAACTACCCCTTCCAGTTCACGCTTGCCTACCTGTCGCCAGACAACGCGCAGCCGGCCCGGCTCAGCGACGGATCGCTGGTGGGGCTCGACGCCCGGGAGCGGATCGTCCTCGACCCGGTGAACGTCAACGCGAACGGATTGAACATGCGGGGGGTCGAGTTCGACTACAGGACCCCGCGATACCACAACTACAACGTCACTTACCAGACGGAACTGGTCCAGAATCACTCCATCGAGGTCGGGTACGTGGGCACCAGGGGGCGGAATCTCGAGGTCTTCACCGGCATGAACAACGTGAAGGTGCTGCTGCCGCCCGGCTCCACGGCGCAGAATTTCGTGGAATGGCCGGATTTCCAGCGCGGTTCCCTGCTCATCCGGACCGTCGGCGTGAGCTGGTACAGACTCGCTCCAGACGAAGTTCCGGCGCCGGCTGCACAATGGATTGCAGTTCCTGGTGAGTTACACGTTGAGCGAGTCCAAGACCAATGCGGGTGACTCGCTGTCCGGCGGCGAAGTCGGCGGGCTTGCGCGCCCCGGATGTGGCCGGGTGGGACCTGAAAAACGACATCGGCCTCTCCGGCTTCCACACGAAACATGCCCTCGTCTTCAGCGGCAGCTACGATCTCCCTGGTGACGGGGCGTTCCTCGGCGGCTGGCGCGGCAACTGGAGCATGTTCGTTTACAGCGGTCAGGCACAGACCGTCAACTGCCAGCCGGCGACCGGAGAGGGTACCGGCTGCTACGCGCTGGTGGTGGGTGATCCGTACGCGGGCAGCCACGACGTGAACCAGTTCTACAACCCGGCCGCTTTCGCCAACCCGAGTCCGGTGAGCACGGTTGGCCAGACCGACTTCAGCCCGCTGGGAGGCAAGCGCACCCAGGTGACGGGACCACCGATGCGGCAGCTCGACCTGGGCCTGGCCAAGCAGTTCAGGGTCTGGGGCCAGCGGCAGTTCGAGAGTCCGTGCCGAGTGTTTCAACGTCACGAACACGCCGTCGTTCAACCTGCCCGGCTCGATGGATTTCAGGGATGCGAGGAACTTCGCGAGCATCACGGCCATGCGCAACAATCCGCGCCAGTTCCAGCTGGGCGCCAAGCTCTACTGGTAAGTCCGTCCAACCGCACGGAGGGCTGCAGGCGGCGGAACTTCCCGCCGCCTGCAGCCCTTTGACCGACACGTGACCTCCCTCGCCGCTGGCCTGCTCGTGGCGGTGCTCTCCACGTCGGCCCATGCGCTGTCTGCGGCCGCGCAGTCATCCGCACCGCCGGCGAGGCCGGGCAAGGCTGCGCAGGCAGAGCTCCCGGCCATCGAAAGACGGCTGCAGGATGCGGTGCGCCGCAATCCCCGCAGCTTCGACGCGCACCAGGCCCTGGCCGCCTTCTACCTGCACAACGGCAGGCTCGACGCCGCCGTCGCCCACCTCGAACAGGCTCAGACGATCGACCCGACCCACTACGCGAACGCCTACGACCTAGCCGTCGCCTTGCTCGAGACGGGCAGCCTGGACCGCGCCCGCAAGCAGGTCGCGCACGTGCGGGCCCTGAAGGACAGCGGTGAGCTCCACAACCTTCTGGGCGACATCGAGGAGCGTGCGGGAAATCTCGTCGCGGCCGCCGAGGAGTACCGGCGCGCTGCGGAGATGGATGGGAGCGAAGAGCACCTGTTCGACTGGGGCAACAACCTGGTGCAGCTGCGCGCGTTCGAACCGGCGGCCCAGGTCTTCACTGCCGCCATCGAGCGCCACCCGCAATCGGCCCGGACTGCATATCGGCCTGGGCATCTCCCGGTACTCGCGCGGCCTCTATCAGGAGGCGGTCAAGTCGTTCTGCCAGGCCGTGGACCTCGCGCCGTCGGATCCACGCCCGTACCAGTTCCTCGGCGAGATGTACGGCGTGGCTCCGGAGCTCTCCCCGAGATCACCGACCGCCTTGCCCGGTTCGTGAAAGCGCGGCCGCGGAACGCGCTGGCGCACCTCTACTACGCCATGAGCCTCTGGAAGGGCCGGTCGGCTGCGCCGGAACCTGCGGCCCTGCGAACGGTCGAGGCGCTGCTCAGGCGGGCGGTCGCCCTCGATCCCAGCCTGTCGAAAGGCTTTCTGGAGCTCGGAATCCTGTTGTCGGATCAGAAGCGATACAAGGAGGCGATCCCGGAGCTGCGCCGCGCGACGCGCCTGGACCCGGATCAGGCGCAGGCGCATTACCGGCTGGCGCAGGCCTACCAGCGGACCGGCCAGGCCACCCTGGCAGCATCCGAGCTCGAGATCTTCGAACGGCTCAACGCGGCGTCGCGCTCCCCGCAGTAGCCCCCAAAAGCCCAAAGCCCAAAGCCCAAAGCCCGGATTCGTCAGTACGTCGACCGCCCTCCGCTCAGATCCCACACGGCGCCGGTCGAGAAGGAGTTCTCTTCCGAACAGAGCCAGGCCACCAGCGAAGCGAGCTCCGAGACCTCGAGGAACCGCCCGCGCGGGATCTTCGACAGCATGAACGCGACGTGGGCCTCGGTCAGCTGGTCGAGGATGCGCGTGCGGGCCGCGGTTGGCGTCACGCAGTTCACAGCGATCTTCTCGCCGGCGAGCTCCTTGCCGAGTGACTTGGTCAACGCCATCACCCCGGCTTTCGAGGCACTGTAGGCGCAGGCGGTCGGGTTGCCTTCCTTGCCGGCCACCGACGACATCAGGACGATCCGCCCGTACTGCCGGCTCCGCATGTAGGGAACGACACTGCGGCAGCAGTTGAAGACGCCGGTCAGGTTCACGTCGATGACGCGGCGCCACTCGTCGAGGGGATACTCCCACAGCGTGTGGTTCGACCCGGCGATGCCGGCGTTGCCCACGAGGATGTCGATCCCGGACAGCTCCCGGGCGGTGGCGGCGGCGGCCGCCTCGACATCATCGGCGTTGGACACATCCACGACGACCGAATGGACATGTCCGCCCTGCGCCAGTGTGCGGCTGGTCGCCTCCACCAGGTCCGGATTCACGTCCCACAGGGAGACCGTGGCTCCCGACGCCAGAAACCGCTCGGCAATCGCCCGGCCGAACCCTTCGGCTCCGCCCGTGATCACGGCGCAGCGGCCGCGCAGGTCGATTTGATTCAAGACAGACCCTCCAGGAGACTCACGTTGCGGGGGAAGCCGGGACTCGAACCGTAATCCGGAATCCGGAAGCCGGGATCCGGGATCTGGATCCGAGATCGGGATTCCGGCGAGGATATCAACAACTCGATCCGGAGCGGCGGCCCCACGCAGACCGCGAGAGCCGGCCGGCTACTCTTCGCCCATGAACGGATACTTGTAATCGCGCGGCGGCGAGAATGTCTCCTTGACCGTGCGTGCACTCACCCAGCGGACCAGGTTCAGCTTCGAACCGGCCTTGTCGTTGGTGCCCGACCCGCGGGCACCCCCGAAGGGCTGCTGTCCGACGACGGCGCCGGTCGGCTTGTCGTTGATGTAGAAGTTGCCGGCGGCGTTGCGCAGCGCGCTCGCCGCCTGCCGCACCGCCGCCCTGTCGCGCGCGAACACCGCGCCCGTCAGCGCGTAGGGAGACGTCCGGTCCACCGTCGCGAGCGTGTCCTCCCACTGGCTGTCGGGATACACGTGCGCGGTGACGACGGGCCCGAAGATCTCTTCGCAGAGCAGCCGGTACGCCGGGTCCGACGTTTCGACGAGCGTGGGCTCGATGAAGTATCCCGTCTTTCCGCTGTCGCCGTTCCGCCCTGCAGCACCGCCGCGTTCTTCTTCGCGTCGTCCAGGTACTCGCTGATTCGGGTGAATGCCTTCCTGTCGATGACCGCTCCCATGAAGTTCCGGAAGTCGCGGACGTCGCCCATCCTGATGTCCTTCATCATCGCGATGGTGCGGTCGCGGATCCCGCCCCAGAGCGACTGCGGGACGTAGACCCGGCTCGCGGCGGAGCACTTCTGCCCCTGGTACTCGAAGCCGCCCCGCGTGATGGCGACCGCCACCTCCTGCGGATCGGCCGACGCGTGCACGACGATGAAGTCCTTGCCGCCGGTTTCTCCCACCAGCCGCGGATAGCCGCGATAGCGCCCGATGTTCTCGCCGACCTTCTTCCACATGCCGTTGAAGACGGCGGTGCTGCCGGTGAAGTGCACGCCCCCGAGATCGGGTGAGTCGAGCAGTTGCCGGCTGATCTCCGCGGCGTCGCCTGGCAGGAAGTTGATTACCCCTGGCGGCATGCCGGCGGTCTCCAGCAACCGCATCGTGTAGTAGCTGCTCAGCATCGCGCTGGAGGCCGGCTTCCAGATAACGGTGTTGCCCATGAGCGCCGGGGCGGTCGTGAGGTTGCCGCCGATGGCCGTGAAATTGAACGGCGTGACCGCGTAGACGAAGCCCTCCAGGGCGCGGTACTCCATCTGGTTCCACATGCCGGGGCTGCTCTTCGGCTGTTCGTTGTACAGCTCCTGCGCGAAGTAGGTGTTGAACCTCCAGAAGTCGATCATCTCGGATGCGGCGTCGATCTCCGCCTGCATCGCGGTCTTCGACTGTCCGAGCATCGTCGCGGCGTTGATGGTCGGCCGCCAGGTCGTGGCGAGCAGCTCCGCCGCGCGCAGCAGGACTGCCGCCCGGTCCTCCCATGGCCAGCTGGCCCACTCGCGACGGGCTTCTGCGGAGGCTGCGATCGCCTGCTGCACGTGCTCCGGCCCGGCCAGGTGGTACTCGGCCAGGACGTGCCGGTGATCGTGCGGCATGACGGCCTTCTCCGTCCGCCCCGTGCGGATCTCGCGCGCCGCTGATGATGAGCGGGATCTCGATCGTCTCGCCCGCCATCGCCGTCAACCGCGCCTTCAGCTCGGCGCGCTCGGGCGTGCCCGGTGCGTACGTGCGATTGGCGTCGTTGACGGGCTCGGGGACGCGCCGCACGCCCGCGAAGGAGGCGGGGGCAAGGCTCGTGGGGTTCATGGGGTTCAAGGGGGTCGTGGAGTTCATGGGGTTCACAAGGTTCGTGGGGTCATGAGGTTCATGCATCTCATGAACCCTGATGTTCAGCGTGCGCGCAGCCCTCGAACGACGCCCGCGCGAGGACGCCGTCGTCGCCGAGCTCCTGCCGGAGCCCAATCTCGCTCGTGTAATAGCCGGTGATCGTCATCGCCTTGATCGCGCTGAAGAACTCGATCCCGCCGCGCTCCTCGCGACTGTCGGCGGCGGACAGCCGGGTGAGGAGGTCCGTCTGCTGCGCCGCAGTCGCAGACACGACGGCGCTGCCGGTGAGCGCCTTGCTGCGCGCGTCGATCCAGGCCAGGCCTTTCAGGAAGCGATTGCGGTCCGCCCGCGGAGCCTCGGCCAGGACAGCGTCGATGAAACGATCGACGAGGGCGCCTCTCGCGCCGGGCGTGTCGGTCTCGGGAATGATCAGGTCGCTCAGCGTGGCCACTGTCTGGAGCTGTTGCCGGTTGAGTACCCTTGGGGGCCCATCCGGTGTCCTTCTGGCCGGCCTGTGCAGTGACGGCCGCGTGCGCGTGCATGGCGCGCTGCTGCGCCAGGGCGCTGAGCTGGTTCACCCACAGCGCGAGGCGGCGGACCCGAGGCCACCCCGCCGCGAGCCTGCGCAGCGCGTCGCGCCTGCCGATGCCGCGGACCCGGCCCTTCACCTCCATCAAAGCTCTCCCCGCTTCACCTGCTCAGCAAGATAGTCCGTGGCGCGCCACGACAGCGCGAGGATGGTGAGCGTCGGGTTCTTCTCGGTCGCGGTCGGGAAGGCGGATCCATCCACCACGAACAGATTCTTCACTTCGTGCATCTGGTTGAACCCGTTGAGCGCCGAACGCTTCGGGTCGGCGCCCATCCGGCACGTGCCGTGCTCGTGGATGACGGAGCCGTTGCGGTCGAGATCTCCGCGCGTGTACCCGACCAGCTCGCCGCCGGCCGCCTTCACGATCTCCTCGATCGTGTCGTCCATGTGCACGGCCATCTTCCGCTCGTTCTCGCCGATGCGGTAGTCGATCGCCGGCAGCGGCACACCATACCTGTCCTTGCGCGTGGGATCGACAGTGATCCGGTTGTGCGCGTAGGGCAGCACCTCGCCGTAGGGATGGATCTCGAACCAGGCGGGATGGCGCTCCTTGATCGCTTTCTTGAGGGACGCGCCGAAGCCGGGAATCAGCTCGCTGCCGCCATGCGCGCCGTCGACGCTGGCGCCGGTGTTCCAGAACTGCGCACCGAAGCCCCGCAGGTAGTCGCGCTTGCGACCGGGCCGGTGGTTGAATCGCGGCATGTAAATGTGCTCGCCACCGATTCCGCGATCGTTGCGGGTCGGGGTGCCCACGAGCTCCGGCAGGATCCCCCGCGCATGGAGACGGATCTGCTCGCACAGGTAACGGCCGATCACGTCGGAGCCGTTGCCGATGCCGTTGGGATGCGCGCGCGACACGGAGTTCAGGAGAATGCGTGTGGAGTCGACCGTGCTCGCGCCGAGAACGATCACCTTGCCCAGCACCTGCTGTTCGCGGCCGGTCAGCCGATCGAAGTACTGCACGCCCCTGGCGAGCCCCTTGTCGTCCACGAGGATGCGCGCCGCGACGGCGTTCGATCGCAACTCGAGATGCCCGGTGGCGAGGGCCAGCGGCAGCAGGTGATCCGCCGAGTTGAAGAAAGAGGCGGTGTCGCAGCCCGAGCCGCACGCGCCGCAGTAGTGGCAGGCCGGGAAGCCCAGGGTCGGCTTCGTCATGTTGGCCCGGCGTCCCGCGACGATGGGAATGCCGACGCTGCCGGCCGCCTTCTGCAGCAGCCGTTCGCCGCAGCGCGGCGCCGGCGGCGGCTGCAGGAACCTGCTGCCCGGCAGCGAATCGGAATCGTCGGTCCCGCCGCACACGCCGATCAGCTGTTCGACCTGATCGTAGTACGGCGAGATGTCCTGGTAGGCGATTGGCCAGGGAATCTCCCAGCCGTCGGTTTCCGCCCCCTTGAAATCGAGGTCGGACAGACGGAGGCTCACGCGTCCCCAGACGTTCGTCTTGCCGCCGTGCCCCCACACGCGGGTCAGGTCGAACTGACGGCCCTGCGGCGTCAGGTACGGCTGCTCTTTCGTATCGAGATAGAAGCGCGGCGGCGCCTCTCCGCGGGCGCTCCGCTCGCGCGCCTGCCACGGTCGCACGTGCGTCCAGTACTTGGATCGATCGAATCTCTGGCCGGCGTCGAGCACCACCACGTCAATTCCCTTGCGGGTCAGGTTCCAGGCCGCCATGCCGCCCGACGCGCCGCTGCCGACGATGATGACAGGGTAGACCTTCGAGGCCTTGATGATTTGCATGGGCAGGCTCTGCGGCGCACTCGCCACCGGCAGGCAGCATGGCACAGAGTCATCGGGCAGACAACGGCCTTTCTCCTGACGCCCGGCATAGAATTCCTTGTGCATATCTGCCGTTCCTGCGGCCAGCCGGTCCCGGACGCCGCGAGGTTCTGCGGCGCGTGCGGTGCGGCAGCGCAGCCGGCGCCGGTGCTCTCGACGTTCAGCGACGATCCGACGGTCACGGCCCTGAGCGCTCCGCGTCAACAGCCGCAACACGAGCCCGCTTCCTCCCCGTCCGCCCCGCCGTCATCGTCGTTGCTCTCCTCGACGGGCAGCAGCCATGGCCGCTTCGCACCGGGGATGGTGCTCGCGGGGCGGTATCGCATCGTGGATCGGAAGGGGCAGGGCGGCATGGGCGAGGTCTACCGGGCCGATGACCTCAGGCTCGGCCAGACGGTCGCCCTGAAGTTCCTGCCGCCCTCCATCGAAACCGATCCCGTGCGTCTCGCGCAGTTTCACTCCGAAGTGCGGCTGGCGCGCCAGGTTGCGCACAAGAACGTCTGCCGGATGTACGACGTCGGAGAGGTGGACGGGCTGCCGTTCCTCACGATGGAGTACGTGGACGGCGAGGACCTGTCGTCGCTACTGAGGCGAATCGGCCGGCTGCCGGAGGACAAGGCGCTCGATGTCGCGCGGCAGCTGTGCGCCGGGCTCGCCGCTGCCCACGAGCGGGGCATTCTTCATCGCGACCTCAAGCCCGCCAACGTCATGATCGACGGGCAGGGTCAGGTGCGCGTCACCGATTTCGGCCTTGCGGCCGTGGCGGGGGCGAGCGGTCAGTCCCGCGCCGGCACTCCGGGCTACATGGCCCCCGAGCTTCTCGCGGGGGAGGACGCCACGGTGCAGAGCGACATCTACGCGCTCGGCCTCGTGCTCTACGAGCTGTTCACCGGACGCCGCGCCTTCGCGGCGCAGTCGATCGCCGAGCTGGTGCGGCTGCAGAACGACTCGCGCCTCACGCCCCCCTCGACGATTGTCAGGGACCTTGACGTTGCAGTCGAGCGCACCATCCTGAGGAGTCTCGAGCGGGATCCCGCGATGCGGCCGACCAGCGCGTTCGCCGTGGCGGCGGGTCTGCCCGGCGGCGATCCGCTGGCCGCCGCGCTCGCGGCCGGCGAGACGCCGTCGCCGGAAATGGTGGCGGAAGCGGGCGCGCGGTCCGGTCTCCCGTCCGCATACGCGGTGGCCGGCACGCTGTGCGTGATCCTGCTGGTGATCGTCGCGGCGTTTGCGTCCGTGCAGCGGCGCACGCTGAGCCGGGCCGGTCTGGACAAGCCTCCCGCCGTGCTGCTCGATCGCGCGCAGCAGATGTTGGAGGCCTCCGGGTATCCGGCCCGCGCCACCAGCAGCCGATGGGAATTCTCGCTCGATCGGGATCTCGTCCGCTACTCGAGCCAACACCCGGAGACGGCGGCGGGAGGTGATGTGTTCACGTCGGGGCCGGGTGTCCTGCGTTTCAAGCTGCGGACCAGCCCGCGGATGCTCGCGCCGCTGAACCCTCTGGGAGCCGTCACGATGTCGGACCCGCCCTTCGAGGTGTCCGGCATGACGCAGGTGGTGCTCGACGATGCGGGACGGCTGCTGGAGCTGTCACGCGGTTCCGCCTCAGAGAGACACGGCGGGCGAAGCGGCGCCCGCGGACTATGCCGCGCTGTTCCGGCTCGCCGGGCTGGACCAGGCAGCGTTCACGCCGGTTACGCCGGAATGGCTCCCGAGGGGGGAAGCGGACGCGCGTGCTGCCTGGGAAGGCACCATCCCTGATGGCGCGGTGCCCGTGCGTGTCGAAGCCGCCGCCTGGCGCGGCCGTCCGATCTACTTCCAGATCATCGGCCCGTGGACGCGTCCCGACCGGATGGACGAGGTGCCGGTGAGCCGCGGTGCGCGGGTGCTGAACGCGGTGGCCGTCCTGGCGACGATCTTCCTGATTGCTGCCGCGGCGTTCGTCGCGCGGATGAACCTGCGCGCCGGTCGCGGCGACTGGCGGGGCGCGTGGCGGCTGGCGGCGGTTGCCGTCGTCGGCCAGATGATCACGTGGGGCTTCAACGATCCGCACGTGGGCAATCCTGGTGTGGAGATGGCGCGCTTCTTCGCCTCGGTCGGTGAAGCGCTCTTCGCCGGCGCGCTTCTGCTGGTGATGTATCTGGCCCTCGAGCCGGCCGTGCGACACTACTGGCCCGACAGCCTCCTGGGCTGGACCCGCCTGTTACAGGGGCGCTTCGTCGATGCGCGGGTCGGACGGGACGTGCTCGTGGGTCTGGCTGCCGGCGCAATCATGCAGCTGATGACTGCCGCGCGCGATCCGCTCCAGTGGGCGGCGGGCGCACACTACCCGGCAGCCTCCTTCGGCAACACCCGTTACTTCGAGGGCGTGGGCTACGTGCTCGGCTTCTTCTCCTCCCTGATCGCGGTCCAGGCGATCTTCAACGCGATGTGGTGCATCTTCACCATCGTCGGTTTGAAACGGCTGCTGACGCGCATGTGGCTCGTGGGCGTCGCCGCGGTGCTGGTGTTCACGTTCCTGGCCGGACGCGACCTGTTCGTCGAGGGCCCGGGCTTCGCCTGGATCAACATCACCGTTGCGGTGGCGGTGGTGAGCATCGTGGCGCTGGTTGCGATCCACGTCGGGCTGCTGGCGACAGCCGCCTGCTTCCTGGCAAGCTTCGTGATATCCGCGACGCCGTGGACGTTCGACACCGGCGCCTGGTAATTCCCGTCGTCGGCCGTCGCCCTTGTTCTCACCTGCGGGCTGGCTGTTGGTGCGGGGTATGCCGCGCGGACGGGTGCCCTGGCACGTTACCCGACCAGAAGGGTGGGCGCCACTTCGTCCTAGGGCGATCTTTTCAGGCTCCGCCACGCGGACCCTGAAGGGTCCGCGCCACAGCGAGGTGGTGTCGGCTCCGCCACGCGGACCGTGAAGGGCCGCGCCACAGCGAGGTGGTGTCGGCTCCGCCACGCGGACCGTGAAAGGCCGCGCCACGCGGACCCTGAAGGGTCCGCACCACAGCGAGGCCATGTCCGAACGGCGCTCCCTCGACTGCAGGGCGGGCCGTCTCAGGTCCCGCCTCGAGGGTGCGCCTCCGACGTGGGCCCCCCGGCATCGAGTGTCAAACCCTCCGGCAACGACTCCCCGAATGCCTGCGTCAGATCGAGACCCGTGCCCGACACCACTTCGACGAGCGGTTTCAGCGCATCCCCGCCGATGCCTGCATCCGCAAGAGTCGCGCTGACACGGGACCGCACCGCCTGCGCGATATCGCGCGCCGGATCGTCCGTTCTCGCGCCGATCTGCACAACGGCGCCCGCGATGTCGGGGGTTACCGGCCTGGCGAGCAGGCGATCGATCCAGCGCTCCGCGACGTCCGGAGGCACGGTCGAACTGAGCGGCCCGTAAAGCGGCACGCGCGCGCCGAGCCGTCCGATCGCCCACAGCCAGGATCGATCCCTGGGGTCGCGCCGGATGAGGGGCATCAGCTCCTCTCCGAGCTTCACGCGCCGCGCCGCGTCGAGCCGCTCGAGGCTGGCGAGCAGGCGCCAGGACTCACGCACGATCTGGGCGTTCAGGCGGGGCGGCTTCTTCTGGCCAAGGCCCAGCTGCGCGCCGACGCGCTGCGCGAGCTCACGCTGGTGCCCGGCGGTGAAGCCGGCCGCCACACGCTGCCACAGCACGAGCCACTCCGCCTGGCACTGGACATCCCTGGGAAACGCAAGTCCCGCCGCGTAGACCTTGCGGAGCTCGCCGATGCGCCACGCCATCGGTGGCGCTGCCGAACCCCGGCCGCACGCAGAAGCCGGTGAGATTGAGCCACCTCACTTCGTAGCCCGGACCGCGCCCACGACTCTCTCTCACATCGAGGAGTGCGTCCGCGAGTTGACGGATGACGCCGAGCGGCCACGCGTGCTTGCCGAAGCCGAGCGTCGCCTCCAGCTCCCCGACCAGCGCTTCAGGCGACGCCTGAACTCCGGGCCGGGCGTCTGCAGACGGAGCGAAGACCGCCTCGATGAGCCGCACCGCCTCCCGGATCGCCTCCGCCCCCACGACGGCTTCGTCCTGGCCGGCAACGGCCTCGTCCGCGGCCACGTCGAGCGGTTCAGGCTCCACCGCACGCAGGTTGAACGCCAGTCGCCAGCGATGGTCCGTGCTCAGCGACTCGCACCAGAGCTCCATGGTTCCCGTCTCCGTGAACACGACGCGCAGGCGAACAGCCAGCGGGACCTGCTTCGACCGCTTGCCGTACCGCATGCACCGTGACCAGGGGCGCGTGCTGGTGCGATCAGGTCCGCTTCCGAGAAGGTCACGATCGCATCCAGCGCGTCATCCCGTTGCGTGGAGCTGTAGAGCGTAAAGGCGACCGGCTGGTTGGTGGTTACCGTGAACGCGTGATCGAGTTCGAGCGTGGTGCCCTCCTGCGTGCCACGCGGCATCACACAGACTGCAGTCGCGGCCGGCGAGGCGGCCGATGACCGCACGCCGATGTAATAGGCCCGCGCGCTCCCTGCCCGGATGAGCAGCCGCCGCGCAGCGTCGGGGTTGTCGCGCAGGCGTGCGTAGAACGCCGCGCCCGATCGCCACGGCCGCCTCCGGCCGCGCGTTCTCGAGAACCGCCGGACGCGTGCCCGACCAGGACTCGAGCGCGTCGAGCACGCGCTTCCGCGCCAGCGCCGGTGCGAAGAATCCTCCGTTGAACAACACAGCGGCCGGCTGCGCCATGCCGGCCGCCTGGTCGTGAGTTGCGCGCGGGAGAAACGCGGCGAGGTGCCGCGTGATAGCCGGCTCGGTCTCGTACGGCAGGCCGAGCTCGCGCAGGCCCACGCGCCGGTCGCGGGCGGGCAGGTCGTCCGCGGGGCGTCATCGGCAGGAACCCGTCGAGCAGCGTGCGCACGGTCTCGTCACGGGTCAGATCCGCGCTCATGCCGCCGGCCACGACGCCGCGGCCGGCGCCGAGGATCGTGATCGCCACGCGTTCCGCGGCAGCATCCGACAGCAGGTGCTCCTTTGCAGCGCTGCACTTGCGCCGGAGCATGAGCCGCTGCGCCAGCGCAGAGCCTGGGCGCGCCCTGGTCGAGCAGTTTCTGCTCGACCAGCGCGGCCAGCGCCAGATCCAGGTTGTCGCCGCCGAGCAGGAGGTGCTCGCCGATCGCAACGCGCTCGAACCGCAGGCTCGGCGCCTTCCATGTCGCCTGCATCAGGCTGAAGTCGGTCGTTCCCCCGCCGACGTCGCACACCAGCACGAGCGACCGGCATCGGGCAGTTGCGCGACGACGTCACGGCGATGCGCGGCAATCCACGCGTAGAGCGCGGCGATCGGCTCTTCGAGGAGCGTGACCACGCGGTCGAGCCCCGCGGACCGCGCCGCCTGCACGGTGAGCTCGCGCGCTTCTTCGTCGAACGAGGCCGGCACGGTGAGCACGACCGACTGCTGTTCGAGGGGCAGCGGTGGCCTGCCCGGGTCCGTGCCACCTCGTGATTCCACGCGTCGCGCAGAGTGACCGAGCAGACGCGCGCGAAGCGTCCACCGGCGACAGCCGCGGGCCCTCGTCGGCCCCCCACGGCAGGCAACGCCGCGGTGCGATCGACCGACGGGTTGGCGAGCCACGACTTGGCCGACGCGATCTGACGCGCCGGGCACGAGCGCGCCCTGATCGCGCGCGAACACGCCCGCCACCGTCTCGCGGCGCGTCGGCCCACGGCAGGCGCGGCAAGCCTGGCCTGCTGCTCCGCGGCGGTGGGGAAATAGAGGAACGAGGGCAGTGTCGGGAAGCGCGCGATCTCGCCCGGCGCGCCGAGATCTGCGGCACGTCGACAGATGCGCATGGCGCCGCGCGGGACCGCTCCAGGCGAGCGCCGAGTTGGTGGTGCCGAGATCGATCCCGACGAATCTCCCGAGTGCGTGTCAGTCGGCATCGGGTTCACGAATGCTCAGCTCGAGCTTCCAGCGCTGGGCGCGGTCGCGCGCCACGCACCACAGCTCGATCGTGCCGACTTCGGTCATCCTGCTCTCGAGCGTGACCGGCACGGTCGCCCCTTCGCGTCCGTCGACGCTGCAGCGTGACGTCGAGGGCGCTCAGCTCCTCGAGGTCGTCGCCCCAGTCCTCGATCATCGTGCCGACCGGATCGTTCTTGCGGACCGTGGAGCTGAAGAACCGGAACTCGGCCGGCTCGCCGACGGTGAGCGCGAACTCGAGCGGAGCGATCGTCGCGCCCGATCCTTCCTCCATCCCGAACGGCACGACGCAGAGCGCCTTGATCGGCGCCGGCATGCCCGGCACCGCCGGCATCGCGCTCTCGATGCCGACGTAGTAGGTCCGCGCGGCGCCGCTGCGGATGCGGATGCCGCGCCCGCGCCGCGCCAGGCCGTAGTAGGCGGCGCCGCGCGCGACCGCGCGGTCCAGATCGGGCGCCTCGAGCACGTGGCGCGGATCGAGCGCCGCGAAGCCTTCCTGCACCAGCCAGCCGCTCAGCACCTCGACGATGCGCGCGCGGAGCGCGTCGGCCTTCATGACGCCGCCGTTGAAGAGGATGTGCGTCGGGCAGGCCATGCCCGCCGGGCCGCGCCGGATCGGCGCCGCGCCGGCGGCGTCGCCGGTCTGCCGCGACAGGAAGCGGGCGAGGTGGCGCGTGACCGCGGGATCGGCGGCATAGGGCAGGCCGAGCTCCTGGAGCCCGACGCGCCGCTGGCCGCGCCGGCATCTCGCGCTGCTCGCACGGCGGGAAAGAACCCGTCGAGCAGCACCTGGTTCACGTCGTCGATCGTCAGCGTGGTCCTGATCGACCCGCCGACCAGCCGGGAGCCGCGGCCGAGCAGCGTCACCGGACGCTCGCGCTGCGACGGGTCGGTCAGCAGCGCTTCCTTCGCGAGGCGGCACTGGTGCCACAGCCCGTGCAGCTGCCAGGTGTCGACCTTGTGCCCGCGGCCTTCCAGCCGCTGCTGCAGCAGCCGCGCGAGCGCGAGATCCATGTTGTCGCCGCCGAGCAGGATGTGCTCGCCGACCGCGACGCGCTCGAGCGCGAGCTCGCCGTCGCGCTCCGCCACCGCAATCAGGCTGAAGTCGGTCGTGCCGCCGCCGACGTCGCAGACCAGGATCAGGTCGCCGACGCCGACCCGCCGGCGCCAGCTATCGCCGAGGCCGTCGATCCAGGCGTAGAACGCCGCCTGCGGCTCCTCGAGCAGCGTGACGTGCTTCAGCCCGGCGCTTGCCGCGGCCTGCACGGTCAGCTCGCGGGCCTCCTCGTCGAAGGATGCCGGCACCGTGAGCAGCACGTCCTGCTGCGACGAGCGCGAGCGTGCGCTTGCCAGCCGCGACCTCCTGATCGAACGCGGCGGCGAGGTGCCGGAGGTACGCGGCCGACGCGTCGACGGGCGAGACGTGCGCGATCTCGGCGGGCGCGCCCCAGGGCAGGATTGCGCCCTTGCGGTCGGCGCCGGCGTGCGACAGCCAGGACTTCGCGCTTGCGACAAGCCGCGACGGGTTCTCCGCGCCGCGGCGCCGGGCGACATCCCCGACGACGTGCCTGGGTGACGGATCCCACGGCAGCGCGAGGCTGCCTGGCGGAAAGTCGACCTCGCCGGGAATGTAGAGGAACGACGGCAGCAGCGGCCGCCAGCCCTGCCTCACCCGCATTCACGAGCTGCGGGACCTCCTGCATATGGATCGGCTCCCGGCTCGTCGGCCGCCGTGTCCACCCAGGCCAGAGCGCAGTTGGTGGTACCGAGATCGATGCCGACAACGAAACGTGATGTCACAGGCGTGGGTCCGATCAGGAAACTTCGACTTCGGCGGGGGCCACGACGCTCTGTCCGGACGCGGCGAGGGGCGGCAGCGCCACGCGCGTGGCTTCCCAGCCGCGATGCCGGAGGATGCCGCGGATCGGCGGCCGCCCGGTCACGTTGCCGACGACCTTGATCCGCGCGGCGTCGAGCTCCTCCTCCAGCGAAACCGCGCCCCCCTCCTCGTCGTCCAGGACGGGCTGCAGCGTGAAGTAGCGCTGGAGGGCCTGCCGGGAACCGGCGTGCACATCGCGGACGGCGGCGCCAATCTGCGCGTCGGCGTAGCCCGAGAGATCCTCCATCAGGAAATCGATCAGCCGGCCATCCCGCTGGAGGAGCGCGAGCAGCTGGGTGGCGCGATGGCCGGGATCGGGCGCAACGGCCGCCGCGGGCATCGCCGGCGCGGGCGGCGGGGCCGCCGCCGGTTTGACGAGCGCGGCCATCACATCGTCCGGAAGCTCGCCGCTGCCGATGATGGAGAACCAGGCGCTGATCGCGAGCGTGACGCGTTTACCGAACGAGATCATCCCCTGATCGTATCCCGCCGATGAGCCTTTTGCCATTCCGGGCGGAGGCCGTGCGCCAGAACGTGCCCCGACCGCCTGGCCCGGCCCGCCGCCCCGAGCCCGAGCGCGAGCCCCGAGCGCCGAACCCCGAGCGCCGAACCGACCGAACCCCGAGCGAACGAATCCCGACGCCGAGCCCCGCTACCGCATCAACTGGCCGCCGTTGATCTCGATCGTCTCGCCGACGATGTAGCTGGCTGCGGGGGAGGCGAGAAAGGCGATAGCCGTCGCGCACTCTTCAGCCGTGCCGAGGCGCCCCAGCGGGATCGCCGAGACGAACGTCCGCAGCATCTCGGGCGTCGAGAACTCCTCGTGAAACGGCGTATCGATCACCCCGGGTGCGACAGCGTTCACACGCACGCCGTGGGGCGCGAGCTCCCTGGCCATCGACTTGGTGTAGCAGGTCAGCGCGGCTTTGGACGACGCGTAGGCCCCCGCCCCGGGTCCGCCCCCGGAATGCCCGGCGATTGATACCACGTTCACGATCGCGCCGCGGCGCCGCTTCACCATCGATCCGACGACCGCCTGGGAAGCGAGCACGGCGCTTTTCAGGTTGAGCGCGTACACGTCGTCCAGATGCTGCTCCGTGACCTCCTGGATCGTGAGCCGGCCGATCAGGGATCCGGCATTGTTGACCAGGATGTCGATCGGCCCGAGCTCCGAGACCGTGCGGTCGACCAGCGCCTGAACCTCCGAGGCGCGTCGAACGTCGGACCGGATGGCGATCGGCGGTGCCGCCCGAAGCCACGATTCGATCGCGCGTCTCTTCCGCGCCCGTGGTGTTGTTGTGATACCCGATCGCGACGCGGGCGCCGAGGTCCGCGAGCGTGATGGCCGTGGCGGCTCCGATGCCGGAGGAAGCACCTGAGACGAGCGCGACGGTGCCGGTCAGGTCGAAGTAAGGTTGCATGCGGCTATTGTCCTCGCGGTCCACTTCGGCGGGCAACTGCGGCGTGCGGCCCGCCCTGCGGCATAATCGCGGCGAGGTCCAGCCTTCGTGCCCACGTCACATGGCCGTCGCGAGTTTCTCACGTGCATCGGCGCGGCGGCACTGGCCGGCTGCCGGTCGCGATCCGATCGGGGCCGGATCGTGCTCCGCCTCTCGCACTCGATGTCGGCCGGCAACACGGCGCTGCACGTCTTCGCCGCAGAAATTCCGCCAGCGTGCGGAGGCGGCAACCGGCGGGCCAGTCAGGGTGCGGATCTTCGCGAGCGGCACCCTCGGCCAGGAGCGGGAGGTGGTGCAGCAGCTCCAGGAAGGGCTCGTCGACTTCATGGTCTCGGGCACCGCCATCTGGGGCAGCGTCGCGCCGAAACTGCAGGTCTTCGACTTTCCGTTCCTGTGGCGCGACTGGGCCCACGTGCACGGCATGGTGGACGGACAGGTCGGACGCGAGGCAGCCGGCTACCTCGAAGCGGCCGTGCGCATGCGGCCGCTGGCGTGGGGCGACTCATTCGGCTTCCGGCAGGTGGTCACGCGGTCCCGGGACGTGAGCGAGGCCGGCCAGCTCTGAACGGCCTCAAGATTCGCACCATCCAGTCGCCGATCTATCTGAAAGCGGTCGAGCTGATGGGCGCGAGCCCGACGCCGATGGCCTTCGGCGAGGTCTATACGTCGCTTCAGACAGGCGTGATCGACGGCTACGAGCACGACGCGAGCACGACGCTGCAGCAACGCTTCTACGAGGTTGCCGCGCACATGGCCCGCACGCAGCCACATCGCGGGCGTGCTCGGCCTGTTCGGGTCGTCGGTCGGTCTCGGCCGGCTCCCGGAGAGCATCCGTGCGCATCCAGCAGGCGCGCCCTCGACGCGGCAGCGGAGCAACGGGCGATGGGCGGGCCCCGAGGATGCCGCCGCGACCGCGGAGCTGGCGGCGCGCGGCATGACCATCCGCGACATCGACCCCGCCGGGTTCAGGCCCGGCGCCGATCGGCTGTGGACGTCAGCGAAGGCGCGGGCGCTCGGCGTCGATGCGCTGGCTCGAGGCGATACGCGCGTGACGGGCGCCACGCCAGCGCACGCGCCGGATCCCTCGACCGCGATCGCGCGCGCCTCGAACGGTCGATCGCCGTTCTGGTCGTCGCGCAGGCCGGCGTGGTCGGCCTGCAGGTCGTGGGACGGCACGTCCTGCGCCAGCCGTTCCCTGGACCGAGGAGGTCGCGCAGCCTCCTGCTGGTGTGGCTGATGTGCGCCGGCGGCGTGGCCGCGCTGCAGCACGGGCAGCACCCGCGCGTCACCGCGCTGCGTCCGGCTCTTTTCGCCGCCGCGCCGCAGCCGCGATCGAGCGCGGCCTGCGGCTGGTGCTGCTGGGGTTCCTCCTGCTGGCTGGTGGTGCCTGCCTGGCGGCTGACCGTAGCCAGCGCCGGCGAGCGCCTGCCGGCGAGCGGACTCTCCGGCGCGGCGATCTCCGTCGTGCTGCCGGCCGCCCTGCTGCTGATGGCGGCGGTGGTTGCCCGATCAGCTGCGGCAGGAGGGCCTCGTCCCCTGGCGCGACCGCTCGTCGCTGTCTGGTCGCTCGCGGCGGCCGGGCTGGCGTGGCCTTCCGTCTGGTGCTCTCCCGCTCCTCGCCGACGCGGCGCCGCTGGTCGTGCTGCGTCACGGGCTTTCTCGTGACGGCTGCGCTCGGCGTGCCGCTCGCCTTCACTCTGGCGCTCACCTCGCTGACATACCTCCTCGGGATCGGCGGGGTCGATCTGATCATCCTGCCGATCAAGATTCTCGGCGGCGTGGATTCTTTCGTGCTGCTGGCGATCCCGCTGTTCATCCTCGCCGGCGCCTTGATGGAGTCCGGCGGGATCTCCGAGCGCATCGTCGACCTCGCCATGGCGATTGTCGGCCGGGTCCGCGGCGGGCTCGCGATGGTCGTCGTCGTCGCCGAGGTGCTGTTCTCGGGCATCTCGGGCTCGACCGCCGCCGACGTGTCGGCCATCAGCTCGCTGCTCGTGCCGTCGATGCGCAAGTCCGGCTACTCGGGGCCGAGGCGGTGAGCGTCGTCGCCGCCGCTTCCGCCATGGGCATCCTCGTGCCGCCGTGCCTGACCATGGTGGTGCTCGGGTCGCTGGTGAACCTCTCGATCGTCACGCTGTTTCTCGCCGGCTTCGTGCCGGCGTTCCTGCTGGCGGCGGTGCTGCTCGTGCTCATCGCCGATCCGCGCGCGGCGCCAGGGCTGGCCGGTCAGCCCGCCCGCGACGCGAGCGCCGACCTGCTGCCGGGCGATCCGCCGCGCGG
Organism: uncultured Acidobacteriota bacterium; assembly: GCA_963787175.1. Taxonomy (GTDB): domain Bacteria; phylum Acidobacteriota; class Vicinamibacteria; order Vicinamibacterales; family 2-12-FULL-66-21; genus CAVSUB01. Next base: position 426,783 of record CAWBCA010000017.1, on the reverse strand, counting down.
CGGTTCCGACCGGCCTGCCGGTGACTGCTCTTCGGCGGCATCTTCACCGGCCTCGACGACCGTCACCGAGGCAGCGCTCCTGGCGGTGGTCTACGCGCTCGTCGCCGGCATTGCGCTCGGGCGGCATCCGCCGCGACCAGCGTGCTCGGTCAGCTCGCCGGCAGCGGTCGTGGTCACCGCGACGACGTTGTGGGTGCTCGCGGCGGCGTCCGCGTTCGCCTGGATTCTCGTGCGCGAGTGGGTCCCGCAGACGCTCGGCGAATGGATCGCCGGGGTCGGCGCCGGCAAGCGTCGGGCCTGCTGGCGATGACGGTCGTGCTCTTCGTGGTGATTGGCGCGCTGCTCGAGGGGCTGCCGGCGCTGCTGATCTTCGGGCCCGATCCTCTTTCCCATCAGCCGCACCGTCGGTCTCGACCCGGTGCACTACGGCATCGTCATCATCGCGGCGATGGGCATCGCCTTTTTCCTGCCGCCGGTCGGCGTCGGCCTCTCGATCGCGGCCGGCATCGCGCGGGTCGACATCGACGACGTCAGCCGGGCGTATTTGCCCTACCTGATCGCGCTGCTGGTCGGTCTCGGGCTGATCGCCGCCTTTCCAGTGCTCACCCTGATCCTGCCGCGGCTGTTTCTCGGGTATAGGGGTTGAGCTCGCTTCAGCTTCCTGCTTCCCGCTTCCCGCTGCCCGCTTCCAGCTACCAGCTCTCGCGATCCAGCTCGTGACGGAGATGAAGCCTAGGCGGGAAGAAGCGGGAAGCGGGAAGCTTCCCTATACCTTTTGCAGCACTGACGGGCCGGATTGGCGGCCGTATCGCTGCGTGGCGTAGCCGACGATCATCCCGAGGACGCTGCCGGGCAGCATGATCTCCCAGTAGTAGTGCACGCCGGACGGCTGCGGCATCGGCGGCGACCAGGAAGGCGAAGAACGCACCGCACAACAGCCCGAAGAGCACTCCGGTCCGAACCGAATGCACCCGCCGTGCGAACCAGCCGGCCAGCGCGCCGACCAGCACCCCTTTGAACGTCGATCCGATCACGATCCCGACGATCCCGGGTGCCGTTTCGGGGGCGGACACCAGGGCGCTGAGCCCGTCGAAGATGCCGAGAAATCCGCCGAGCATGAGTCCGAGCACTGGCTTGTTCATCGTTTTCTGAGCCTCCACAGGCTCTATTACGCGTCGGGTGCGGATTCTGTGCGCTCGGCCCGGTGTCCGCTCAAGGCGCCGGAACACCCGAAACCTCGAGCGCCGAGCCCCGAACGCCCGAGCGCCGAGCGCCCGAGCGCCGAACGCCGACCCCTCACCTGCCGGCGGTGACCGCGACAACGATGCGCATGATGAGGTATGCCGCCACCAGCACGATAGCCGTTCGGTAGGTCCGAACGAACCGGCCTGTCCGTTCGAGCAGCGTTTCAGGGTACGCCCGCACAGCCAGGCCGGCGCTGTAGCGACGCACGTCGTGACCAGGGACAGGACGTCGGGTAACGGTTGGCCGGCTGCGGAGGCCATCGCGCGTGCGCAGATGGCGCGCAACGCGGCCGGCACGTCACGGCGGGACTCGAGCCGTCCAGCGGCGACGCCGCCCGGAGCGGGCGCCTCTCCGGTCAGCAGGAGGAACAGGATCGCACCGAGGCCGAACACGTCGGCCCTGGCGTCGACAGGGCCTTCGTCCCCCGATCCTGTTCGGGCGCCATGAAGCCGCGCGTCCCGACGGCCATCCGGACGTCGGGGTCGTCCCCGGCACCTGCAGGCCCGGGCGCGTTGCCGATGATCGGGGCCCGTCAGCAGGGCGGCCCCCCAGTCCATGACCAGAACCTCGCCGAACGGGCCCAGCATGATGTTGTCGGGCTTGAGGTCGCGGTGCACGAAGCCGCGCGCGTGCGCGAACGCGACGGGCTCGCAGACGCGCTCGAACACGCCGAGCCGCTCCGCGAAGCGTCGCAGAATCGCCGAGCGCGGAGCGGAGCGTCGCGACCCTGGACCAGCTTCATGACGTAGATACAGCCGGCCGTCCGCGAGGTGGCCCGCGTCGTGGATCGGTACGATGCCCGGGTGCTCGAGGCGCGCGAGCACCGCCGCCTCGAGCTTCAGGCGCGCCGCGACGGCGGCGTGTCCGAAGCCGTTCGGGATCTTGACGGCGACGTCGCGGTCGAGGAGCCGATCGAAGACCCGGTAGACAGTGCCCATGCCTCCGCGCCCGATCTCCTCGGCCGCCAGGTAGCGCGATCCCTCGAATTCGGGCCACGTCGCGGCGGATCGGAGCCGGCGCGACCGCCGCGTCCGAGAGGCCGCTCACTCGACCTCCACGCCGAAGATCTCCCGTGCGTCGCGCCGGAACTCGTCGTCGTGCCCGACAGGCGCGGAGGCCCTCGACGGCGTGCTCGCGGAAGCGGCGCCGGGCCGAGCGCCAGCGCGTTGGTGACCTGCGCCGTGGTCAGCTCGAGCTCCGCCGCGAGCGCCGCATAACTCTCACCGTCACGGGGCGCGAGATCGTATCGCTCGAACAGCGGCGAAGGGCAGCGCCTTTCCGGCCAGCCTCGCACTCTTCCCGGACGGCGCGCACGGCGCGCTCGAACAGCGCCCGGACGAACTCCTGATGGAAGACCGCCTCGGGATCGGTAGCCGGCGCAGGCCAGCCTGCCGGCCGCTGCCCGTTCCGCGCCCTCGAAGTCCAGCGGACGAGCTGGACGCCGCCGCCGCGTTTGGCGCGCGAGGCGGCTTGCCGGCGATGCTGCAGGAAGCGGTCGGCGCAAAGACGGACGAACGTACGGAACCGCGCCTTCGCGGCTCGAAGCGCTCCAGCCATTTTTTTCGATACGCCTCCGCGAAGAACGCCTGAGTCGTGTCCTGGGCATCCTCCGGCTCGAGCCGCCACGTAAGTCGGAGGTGCGTGTACACCGGCTTCCAGTAGCCGTCGAACGAGGTCGCCGAAAGCCTGACGGCGCACCTCGTCGCCACCGCCCGTATGCGCTCCAGGATCGAGTGGCGGGTCGGGGGAAACCCCGGCCCGCCGCTCCACCCGCGTTTCCCGTTGCCATGGATCTTCGGACCCGCGCCGGCCGAGTCACGCGCCGGCGGGCGGCGCTGGCTATGATAGCTCCTGGACACCACCGCGGCAGCCCGGGCCGTCCGTGAATTTCCTGCTCCACCGCTACCTCGCGTCGCGCGATCTCGGCTCCGCCACCGCAGGAATCGGCGCGATGCTTCCCGACCTGTGGCGCATGGCCGACCGGCGCGTCCGCCCGGCGACGGTCGGTGCCGCGGAGCGCCGGGCCGACCATGACGAGGTCTCCGCGCTGCTCGCCGGCATCGATCACCACCTTCACGCCGACCGCTGGTTCCACGCGTCGGACCTCCTCGTCGAGGGCGAGCGGCTCACGCTGGCCAGGCTGCGCGCGAGCCGCCTGGACGCACCGAAGGTCGGCCTGTTCGCGCACGTCGCGTGGGAGATCCTGCTCGACGGCGCGCTGCTCCGGCGTGAAGGCCTGGAGTCCACGCTCCGCTCGCTGCGCGAAGGGTTTGCCGCCGCAAGCGGCGAGCCGGCCGACCGGGCCGCATCGCTGCACCACTTCGATCGCGTCGGCCGTACGGCGTCGGAGCGCACGGCGTTCGACGCCGGGATGCGGCGGCTGTTCACCCAGATCGGCCGCGGGCCCTGGATTGCCGGCTACCAGCGCGGCGGCGGGATCGCGCTGAGGATCGAGGGGATCCGCGTCCGGCTCGGCTTCGATCGGTTCAGCGCCGCGGACCGCGATCGCCTCGCTCATGCCTTCGAGGCTCTTGGCGCCCACGCCGACGCGGCACTCGTGCAAGTTCTCGGTTAGCGGTCCGTGGTGCCGGCCGCCCGCCACCTACGAGGCGGTCAGTCGGCCTGCACGCCCGGGCTGACGTCCGCCTGATTGTCCCCGGCCCGATTGACATCGCTCGCCAGGCGCTCCGCGACTCTTCGGTAAGCTGCGCTCGTCGGATGGTGATATCCCGGGATCCACATATCCTCTTCGTTCCAGTCGAACCAGGCGGAGTAGTCCAGAGTCTGGACACCGCCGGCCTTCAGCGACGGAATCAACTCGTCGGCGAAGTCGGCGCCCGGATAAAACACCACGAAGAACTCCCCGTTGGGAAATTGTCGTTGAAACAACTCGCGCGACCGCTCGATCTTCCGGCTCACGAGGCGAAAATGCCGCTGCCCCAGCCGGACCGGGAGGTTGACTTTGAACGCATGAAGCGCCTCGCTCCAACCCAGGGCCCGGTAGGCCGCGGCGGTCAACGGCCGCGCGGACTCGTAGGTACCCTTCCTCACGACGTTCCCATGCGGGTCAAGAATCGTAGAGAGGCATCGGCATTCCGGATTGCACACGCTGATTGTGTGTCGTCAGGGAGCCAACCGCGCGGTGGATGTGATCGTCGATGAACGTGTATATGCCCACGACCTGCGGTTCCGGAATCTCAGAGGGCAGAGTGCCGGTCTCGAGCTTGGCCAGCATCTGCTGTGGCCCGTAGGCTCCGAATCCGTAGTTGTACAGACCGGTACTCGTCAGCGAACTCCGAGAAGTGCGAGGGAAGGGTTTCGTGGTTCTCGACTCCGCTGCCGAAGGTGAACGAGCAGCCGAAGAAGATGGCCGCCTTGTTCCGGTCGCTGGTGTCGCGCGGGTTGAGCCGCCGGCTCAAAAGGTCGGTCGCGTAGGTGGCGCGGCTGACCAGCGTGTTCCCAAGCCATGTTGACGCCGTGACGTGTCCGCCGGGCGCGGCCTTGTAGCCCATCGTCTCGTCCCGGACGGTGTGCGGGCGAACGTGGTTGTGATATTGAGCCTCGATTCGGGTGCTCCGCAGATCCGGGTTGAGACGATTCCACACGTAGCACGCGGTTTCCACGGTTCCCCACGCGATCGTCCCCATGATCACCAGCGCCGCAACGGCTCGTAGCGTCTCCCGGGCTGTCTGTTTTCGTTCCCTCATGAAGAAGAGAGCCACCGAGGCGGCACCGAGAAACCCTTCGCAGATGTAGAGCTTGAAACGGGTGTTCGCGGCGAGATGCCCGTCTTCCGAGAAAGCGGCCGCAAGCCAGACGGGGTTGAGGACGAGGCTCAGTGCCGCGAACAATATCGAGAAAGGAAGAGCGAAAACTCGCATGCGTGTCCCTCGGTCAGTGTGGCGAGTTGGCGGAGGCAGATACGAGGAACCGGCCGTGCTTCGGGCGGACCCGATTCACAGCGGTGTCAAGGCCTGCGCAGATGTCGTCTATCCGATGCCAGCGTCAAGGCTCGGTTGAACGGCACTCTGATTATGTATGAAATCGCGCGACATCGGCAGGCGTCGCAGGAGAGGCCAGCCCGTCCGGCGCAGCGGGCCGGACCGGGGTCAGACCGGGCCCGGCCCGGCTTCAGACCCGATCGAACGGGCGCCTCGACCCGGCAGGTGACGGCCCGCCGGATGGTCTGCGCAACAGCCGGGTTCCGAGCTCGAGCCGGCGTTCGCGGGGCCTATGAAGGCCCCGCGCCACGGCCGGATTGCCGGACCTCCGCCGGCCTACTTCAGGAAGCCGCTGCGGGTGACGACGGCCGAGCTGAGCTCGTCGTTCAGCGGGTCGTCCAGCGCCAGGATCCTGCGCACCTCGCTGTTCAAGCCGGCCTGGACCTCGGGCCGCAGCAAGCGCTTCTGATACTGCTGCTGCGGCTTGTCGCTCCGGCAGTAGAAGCCATGCATCGCCAGCCGCGGCGCAGCCGTCCTGTTCGCGGTACCTCCGTGCCACATGTGCGCGTTCATGACGGCGACGCTGCCCGCAGGGCCCGTCAGCAGGATCTGGTCCGGATGCGGCGCGAGCGGATCCGTGAGCACGTCGTTCGGCCGCGTCCCCCAACGGTGCGATCCGGGCACCATGCGCGTGGCGCCGTTGTCCGCCGTGAAGTCGTCCAGCATCCACACGGTGTTGCAGACCCAGTAGCCCTTGTCGTCGGGAATCGCACCCATGTCCACGTGGAGCGGCTGCCCGTCCTCGCTGTTCGGGTCGGCGGAACGCGCGTTCAGGCTGCTCAACTTGAGCCCGGGACCAAGCACGTGACGCACGCAGGCAAGCACCTCGGGCAGCACGATCGCGCGCTGGAAGATCTCGCCCTTGTTGACGAGGTTCGCAAGACGATGCGCGTGCGCTTCCTGCAGGAACTCGCTCCCGGCCTTGTCGCCCTCCTCGGCGAACAGCTGGTGAATCCTGTCGCGCAGGCCCTGGAGCAGATCGTCGGGCATGCAGCCGCGGAGCACGACGCAGCCCGTGTCGTCCAGCTCCTGCTGCTGCTCCCGTGTCATCGTCACCATCTGGTTCCTCCCTCCTCGTAAGACCGGCCAGGACATCGCCGGAACCCGCGAGCGTTCAGGGACAACAATACGACAAGTGCACCGCCGCATACTGACCGCGGATCGCGGGGACGCAGCCCAGCGTCTCGATCTGGTGCTGCGCCGGCACCTGGCCGACGTCGGCGCCGCCACGCGCACGCGCATTCAGGCATGGATTGACGGCGGGCGCGTCACCGTGAACGGCACGCCGGTCCGGCGCCGCTCGGCCCGGGTCGCGGCGGGGGACAGGCTTGCCATCGATCTGCCAGCGGCGGCGCTGCCGCGCGCAGCGGCGGCGGAGGATGCCGCGCTCGACATCCTCGCCGAGGACGACCACCTGCTGGCGCTCCACAAGCCCGCCGGCGTCGTCGTGCACCCCACCCACGCGCATGCGGCGGGCACGCTCCTCAACGCGCTGCTGTGGCACGCTCGCGCGTGGTCCAGCGCGCAGCGGCCCTCAATCGTCGGACGGCTCGACAAGCTGACATCGGGCGTCGTGCTCGTGGCCAAATCGGCGGCCATGCATGCCGCGCTGCAACGCGCGCTGGCCGGCCCGGCGTGCGAGAAGGACTACCTGGCTGTCGTGTACGGGCGCGTCCGGCCCTCCCGCGGCGAGATCGGCTTGCGTCTGGCCCGCGACACGACGGACCGCCGGAGGATGACGGCATCGCCATCGTCGGGCGCTCCCAGCCTCACGGGCTTCCAGCGGCTCGCGAGTGTGGCTCTCCCGAAGGCAGGCGCCAGCCTGCTGCGGTGCCGCCTCGCGACGGGGCGGACCCATCAGATCCGCGTGCATCTCGCCGCACGCGGCTGGCCGATCGTCGGTGATCCCGTCTACGGCGAGGCGCGGTGGTCGGCGGTCGCCGACCCGGCCCTGGCGGCCATGCTCCGCGCCTTTCCCAGGCAGGCGCTGCATGCGTGGCGGCTGTCGTTCGCGCACCCGGCTACTGGCGGCCGGTTCCTGGTCGAGGCGCCGATACCGGACGACCTCTGCGGGCTGCTCGGTGCCCTCGGCCTGTCCGCGCCGCATGTCGTCCCGTGAACTTTTCGCGTTGGACGGCTCGTCCGAGCGGGCCGGCGGCCGGAGCGCACAGTTCAGCCCCGCCCGAAGCCAGCGCCAGAGCCGAAAGCCGAAAGCCCAGAGCCCAAAGCGAGCTCGAGCGCGCTCGGCGAGCGCTCATCTCCCGAGCGGCACCCGTCCTGTAATATACGCGGGACATCCCGGTTGCACGGGGGGGTCCCTCAACCGCACAGAAAGGCCTACGTGGAGAGACGCAGCTTCATGACAACGATGTTCGCCGGAGCGGTCGGCGCCGGAACCGCGCCCGGTGAAGCGGCCGGCAGGAACCAGGGCACCCAGGCCTCGTCGCCTGAATACTACCTGTGGCGTCAGTACATCCTGCGGAACGGCGCGGCGCCGCGCCGACTGGCCGATTACCTGCAGAATGCCGCCATCCCGGCGCTGAACCGCATCGGGCACACTCCGGTCGGCGTCTTCGAGGTGGTGGCGGGCGTGCCTGGTCCGACCGTGTTCGTTCTCACGCCGCTGCCGACGCTGGACGCGCTGGGCGCCATGGACGCCAAGCTCCAGGCCGACGAACAGTACAGGCGCGCCGCGGCGCCGTACCTGGACGCCACCGCGGCGGATCCGGCTTACGTCCGGCAGGAGAACTCGGTGCTCGCCGCGTTCCCGAAGTTCCCGCGCGTTGTCGTGCCTGCCGCGACCGCGACGAAAGGCCCGCGGCTCTTCGAGCTGCGCACCTACGAGAGCCCGGGCGAGAAGGCGCATCTCGCGAAGGTCAGGATGTTCGAGGAGCTCGGAGAAATCGAGATCTTCAAGCGAGTGGGGCTCACGCCGGTGTTCTTCTCACGAACGGTCGCGGGCCAGCGGATGCCGAACCTGGTCTACCTGCTCGTGTACGACAACATGGCCGGGCGGGAAAAGGCGTGGGATGCCTTCCGTACCGATCCGGAGTGGAAGAAGGTTTCCTCGACGCCGGGCTTCAGCGATGCGGAGATCGTGTCCAACATCACGTCCGTGTATCTGCGCCCCTCCGGGTACTCGCAAATCTGAAGGCCGTCAGCCCCTAGCGTTTCGCCTTCCCGCTCGGCGAATCGTCTGCTTTCAGGTCGCCCAGCGCATACTGGATCCCCGCGAGGACGTGCTCGAGGATCTGCGGGTTGTCGTAGTAGACCGACTCATGATGGCCGAGCGCCTCGTAGAAGACGCGCCCCTGGCCTTCGCGCCGGATCCAGCTCAGACCGAAATCCTGGTCCGTCCTGGGGGAGCCTTCCTTCTTCTTGTCCGCGTCGCTCATCAGGGAGTAGTCGATGCTGGTGAGGACGTGGACGTTGTCGCGCGACCAGGAGTCCTGGTTGAAGGTGTAGACCTCGTCGTTGATGTTGAACGAGCGTCCCTTGAAGGTGGCGTTGATGGGGTTTTGCGGGTCGTCGATCTTCACGGTGATGGCCGTCGGGTAGTTCCAGTGGTGCTTGAAGTAGCCTCCGATCATCTTGTTGAAGTCGGGCCAGAGCGGATCCCCGCCGCCGCCCCCGCGACCCGCGCCGGGCGCAGGCGCAGGCGCAGCACCGGCAGCGGGCGCGGCGCCGGCTGCGCCTGCTCTCTCGCCGCCGCGTCCCGGTCCGCCGCCGCCGCGGCCGTGATAGGAGTCCGAGGCGGCGTGGATGCCCGCAAGCCCCTTGCCGCCGCGCACGAAGTCCAGGAGGGCCTTGCGCCGTGCATCCGTGGCTGATTGATCGTTCGGGTCGTCGAGGAACTCCCCGGTGGTGCTCGCGAGGAAAATGGCGTCGTACTGCTTCAGGTTCCCGGCTGTGAAACCACCGGCCTCGTAGGTGACGTCCGTGGTCCAGGCGCGGGTCTTCTTGCCCATCTCTTCGACCATCCTGGCGGCAAGCGGCCGCGAGGAGTGCGGGTAGCCGGCAGCCCGGCCGAACACGAGGATCTTTCTCGGCCTGGCGGGAGAGGCCGGTGCCTTCGCGGGCAGCGCCGCCAGCATTTTCGTGACGTCCTCCGGACAGGCCACTTCCGGCGTCGCGCTCCGCCCGCCGCATTTCGCCGTCGGGTCTGCCGCCTCTCCGCCCCGTCCGGCCTGGGGCGTCTGGGCGGGGGCGCCTTGCGCCTGCGGAGCGGCTGGCGATTGCCGGGCACTCGCCACACCCGAGACGTTGACAATGACTGCGAGTGCGCCCGCAGCAGCCGCCATCTCTGCGACGCGTAGCTTCCTGGTCATCCAGCCTCCCCGCGGCGCAGACGCCGCCGTAGTGATGTCGTCAATCACGGGCACACGATACTGCAAATCACCCGAGCAGGTACTCAGCCGCCGCAGGCCAGGCGTGCCGCAAAACGCCGGTTCCGATCGATAATTCCCCATCCCGTTCATCACCGGCCCTGCGGCTGTCCGAAGCGGAGGCCTGGTGGACCTGCAACCGGAAAGAGAGGGCTCATGCCTCCCTTCAGGCTCGCTATCTGCACCCTGTTCGCTTTCTCCGCCGCGACAGCCTCCGCGCAGTCGCCCAGCCATCAGCACTACAGACGGATGGAGGCACCGCCCCAGGCCGGCCCTGGAGGCGTGCTCGCGCCCCGGCTGCAGAAACTGGGGACGCACGCCTTCAAGGTCACGACCCGCTCCCCCCGCGCGCAACAGTTCATCAACCAGGGTGTGAACCTGACCTACGGCTTCAATCACGCGGAGGCCGGCCGTGCCTTCGCCGAAGCGGCCCGCCTGGACCCCTCGTGCGCCATGGCGTACTGGGGGCAGGCGCTCGTCCTCGGGCCCAACATCAACGCGCCGATGTCTCCGGACGACGAGCCGAAAGCGCTGGAGCTGGTGAAGCAGGCGCTCGCGCTGAAGGCACGCGCCACACCTCGCGAGCGGGCCTACATCGACGCCCTGAGCACCCGCTATACAGGGAAGGCGGACGACCGCGCAGGGGCGGATCGCGCCTACGCCGAGGCGATGCGCGGCCTGCAGAAAGCCTATCCGCGAGATCTGGATGCCGCCACGCTCTTCGCGGAATCGTTGATGGACCTGCGTCCGTGGAACTACTGGACGAGGGACGGGCTGCCCAACGACGGCACGAGTGAGGCCATTGCCGCGCTCGAACGCGTGCTGGCGAGCAATGCAAAGCACCCGGGGGCGCTCCATTACTGGATTCACCTCTGGGAGCCGACCAAGACTCCCGAGCGCGCGGAGAAGGAAGCCGATCGCCTCCTGCCGCTGATGCCCGGGGCAGGCCACATCGTCCACATGCCGGCGCACATCTATCTGCGCGTCGGCCGGTACGCGGACGCGGTAAAGGCGAACCAGCAGGCAGTTGCCGCCGACGAGGATTACATCGCGCAGTGCCGCGCGCAGGGCATCTACCCGCTCGGCTATTACCCCCACAACATCCACTTCATCTGGATCGGGGCAACGATGTCCGGCCAGGGGGAGCTGGCGATTGCATCGGCCCGGAAGGTCGCGGCGGCGATTCCACACGAGGCGCTCGCGGTGAGCCCGTCGCTTCAGAGCTTCCTCGTGGTTCCGTACCTACGCGCTCGTGCGCTTCAGCAAGTGGGACGACATCCTGGCCGAACCCAAGCCTGCACACGATACGATCTTCACGCGCGGGCTCTGGCACTACGCGCGCGGCCGGGCACTGGCCGCCAAGGGGCGGCTGGACGAGGCCGCCACCGAACTGTCTGCGCTGGAGGCCATCGTCCGGGATCCGGCGCTGGCGAAGATCCCGGCGTCCTCCCCGCTGAACACGCCGGACATGATTCTCCGGGTTGCTCCGGAAGTGCTGGGGGGCCAAATCGCTGCGGGACGGAAGGACTTCGACAAGGCCCTCCTGCACCTCGACCGCGCGATCCGCTTCGAGGACGCGCTGTACTACACGGAACCGGCTGATTGGCCCGAGCCCGTGCGGCAGACGCTGGGCGCCGTTCTCCTCGAGGCAAATCGTCCCGTGGAGGCGGAAGCCGTGTACTGGGACGATCTGAAGCGCAATCCCGAGAACGGCTGGTCCCTGTTCGGCCTCGAGCGGGCGCTCACGGCTCAGGGCCGGCGTGACGAGGCGGCACAGGTGCGACAACGGTTCGAGAAGGCGTGGGCGGCGGCCGATGCTCCGGTCGCCCAGCAGTTCTGACAGAATCGAGGTTCAGCATTCCGGGGGGGCTATGCGACGTCTCTGTGTGACGCTACTTGCGGTCGTCGTCTGTTCGGCCTGCTTCCGTTCGACGACGACCATCACCGTGAAGCAGGATGGCAGCGGGGTGATCGACCACGAGGCGGGCGCCAGCCCGCAGGCGCTGGCGCTGCTCCGCAACTTCTCCTCCGGCGGGGGCGACCAGAAGCCTGCCGACGTGCAGATGTTCGGCCCCGAGCAGGCACGGGCGGCTGCCGCGGCCATGGGCGTCCGCTTCGTCTCGGGCGAGCCCGTCAAGACGGCGGACCTGGACGGCTACCGCGCGCACTTCGCTTTCGACGACGTGACGGCCGTGCGGTTGAACGTGAACCAGGTGCCGGCGGCGGGAGCCAGCGATCCGACGGTCGAGCAGCCGTTTGCCTTCGGTTTCTCGAAAGGCGAGAGCGCCTCGGTGCTGACGATCAGGATCGCGGAGCAGAAGCCCGGCGCCCCGGGAATGCTGCCGAAGATGCCGGGCGCGGGCGGGTCGCCGCAGGAGAACGCGCAGGCCATGGCGATGATTCTGCCGATGTTGAGGGGCCTGTTCGTGGACGTCTCGCTCGAAGTGGACGGCCGGATCATCAAGACGAACGCGCCGGACGTCACCGGATCGCGGCTGACGCTGCTGCAGTTCGACTTCGACAAGGTCAATGCGACGGATGGCGCGCTGCAGAAACTGCAGCAGATCACCGACCCGAAGATGCTGAAGGACATTCCGGGGGTCCGCATGCTCACCGGACCGGTGGTGTCGATCGAGTTCAGCCGTTAGATCCGACTGAGGGAATACCCTTGCGCTTCAGTAAATATGCTTATAACGCCTTGGGTATATAAAACTCGCCGCCGGGGATGACCTTTTTCCAGAATCAGCAAAATTGGGCCGTTTTCATGGCGCCCTGGATTGGCATTACACCTGCTAACCGGGCAGCATGACCACGCAAGTCTTTCTGTTCGCTGTGATCGTCCTCTGTGGGTGTTCGGCAGCGGCGAGCGCATCCGGACCGAACCAGAAGAAGGAAGGCTCGAGCATCAAGGTTCACAAGGAACACAAGAACAAGGACAAGGACAAGAAGGGTACGAACGGCCAGACGCTCAGGCGGCAGGGTACGAACGAACAGACCCTCAGGCAGGCAGGAGCCGTGGCCGTTCCCGACGGCGATCCGTCTGCTGCGCTGCTCTTGACCCTGGGCGCCGGAACTGTCGGAGTCGCGCTGGCTCTGGCGCGGCTGTCGGAACGCAAGCCGCGGCAGCCCGTCTCGTAGTCACAGCAGCAGTAGCGGTTTCGAGGTTGGCGCGCGGGCTTCGACCCGCGCCGCCGGCCTTTCAACGTCCGCACCATCGCGCGCGCCCACTGCGTCCGCCCGCTTCATCCGTCGCCGCCCCGTTCCACCTCTCGCCCCCGCCACTCCTGGTGCTCGCGGAAGAACTCCGAGCCGCAAGGATGCCGCCTGCAGCGTGATATTCTTTTGACCGCGAGTCGACCCTGCGGCCGTCTTGCGCACCACCGACTAGTCGAGGGCGACCATGCTGACCACGACCGGACGCCGCCTCGTCATGGTCATGAGCGCAGTCCTGATTGCGTGCGTGATGGCGGCATCATTCGGCCCCAGCGCGCGCGCGGGCGCCGGGGTGCTGCCCGAGACCCTGTCGAGCACGGCGTTCCTGGCCCTCAGCGGCGACCTTTCAGAGCCCAACGGCTATTTCCAGTCGGACAACCTGGTCTCGAACGAGACACAGTTTCAGCACGTGATGCCGGAGCTCGCCAAGGTCGCGCGGCCGGGCCGTGTGTACCTCGGCGTCGGTCCTGAACAGAATTTCAGCTACATCGCGGCGCTGGAACCGGCGATGGTGTTCATCGTGGACGTGCGGCGCGGCAACCTGCACCTGCACCTGATGTACAAGGCGCTGTTCGAGCTGTCGGCGGACCGCGCCGAGCTCGTGTCGCGGCTCTTCTCGAAGAAGCGGCCGGACGGCCTGACCCCGCGGTCTTCAGCGCAGGACATCTTTGCCGCGTTCGAGAAGGTGGAGACGAACGAGGAGCTCTACAAGTCCAACGTTGCCGCGATCACCGACCACCTCGTCAAGACCCGCGGGCTTCACCTCCCCGAAGCGGACCTCAAGGGGATCGAATACGTCTACTATCAATTCTTCTGGTACGGCCCGTCGATACAATACTGGTCGACAGGTGCGAACGGGCGGGGCGGCCGCACGGCACCGACGTTCGCGGACCTGATGATGGGCGACGACGGCGCCGGCCGGGCGCGCAGCTTCCTCGCGACAGAGGAAAGCTTCTCCTTCGTGAAGGGGCTCGAGGCCAGGAATCTCGTGGTGCCTGTGGTCGGCGACTTCGGAGGTCCCAAGGCGCTGCGCGGCGTGGGCGACTACGTTCGCGCGCACGGCGCAACGATTTCAGCGTTCTACCTCTCGAACGTGGAACAGTACCTGGGCCGCAACGGAACGTGGGGGCACTTCTGCGGAAATGTCGCCACGATGCCGCTGGACGAGTCCAGCACCTTCATCCGGTCGGTCCGCAACGGCAATTTCGTCCCGGGCGTGGGACTGGACTCGGAGCTGGGAAACATGGTGAGTGAAACGAAATCCTGCAGCATGACCGGCGCGGCCAGGGTACTCTTCAGATCCGGCACGCTCGGCCGCCGGTCCCTCGCACCGCATCCGACGGCGCCGTCGCGCCGATGACGTTTCTTTCCTCTTTTCTCGTCCTGTTCCTCGAAGTCGCGCTGATCCGCTGGATGCCGGCGTACATCCGGCTGCTGGCCTACTTCTCGAACTTCATCCTGCTGGCCAGCTTTCTCGGCATCGGCATCGGCTGCCTGCTCGCCTCGTCCCGCTTTCGGCTGTTCCGGTGGTTTCCGGCGCTGCAGGGCGCGGTGATCCTCGCGGTGTATTCCTTCCGGCTCGAGATATCGGTCCCGACCGCCGGCAGCATCTACTTCTCGAGCGGCACCTCGGACAAGAGCGTGGTGCTCGTCGAGAGCACCATGCTGCTGCCAGTCCTGTTCCTCGCGGTGGCGGCGCTGTTCGCCACGCTGGCGCAGCGGATGGGACGTGAGATGGCGGCCCTCCCGCCGCTCCGCGGCTACACGCTGAATATCGCCGGCAGCCTGGCAGGCGTGGCGGCGTTCGGCCTGATCTCGTGGCTGGAGTTGTCCCCCGTGTGGTGGTTCGGGCTCGCCTTCGCGGCCGCCGTGCCGCTGCTCCTGACGGGCGATCCGTCGGCAGGCGCGCCGGCTCTACCGGCGCCTGCACGGACCAGGCGGTTCTCCACGGCAGCGGTGGCGCTCCATCTCGGCATGCTCGCCATCGCACTGGTCGTGGTCCAGGTGATGGCACGCGGCGCCATCTGGTCGCCTTACTACAAGATCACGGTCGGGAACGAAGGCGCCGACACGGTCGTGGAGGTGAACAACATCTTCCACCAGTCGATGGCGCCGGTGGAGCAGAAGGAATACTTCTACCAGTGGCCCTACGAGGTGTTCGGGGACTCGTTCGAGGACGTGCTGATTCTCGGCGCAGGTTCCGGGACGGACGTCGCAGCGGCGCTGCGCCACGGCGCCAGGCACGTCGATGCCGTCGAGATCGACCCGGCGATTCTCCGCCTCGGACGCGAGCGGCACCCCGATCGCCCGTACTCGGATCCGAGGGTCACCCTCGTCAATGACGACGCGCGGCATTTTCTGAGGACGAGCACGAAGAAGTACGACCTCGTGGTGTTCGCGCTGATCGATTCGCTGACGATGCAGTCGAGCTTTTCGGGCGTGCGGCTGGAGAGCTACATGTTCACGACCGAGTCGTTCAGGGCGGTCCGAGATCATCTGAAGCCGGACGGGCTGCTGGTCGTCTACAACTACTTCCGCGAGCAGTGGCTCGTGGACCGCCTGGCGAACACCGCGGCTGCGGCGTTCGGCGAGGAGCCGCGGGTTCACGTGCACGAAGCCCGGGCCTACCTCGGCGTCATGCTCGCCGGCCCGCGGCTGAAAACCCTGACCTCGGAGCCATTCGTCCCGGGGCGCGTCACCGCGTTCAACCAGTCGCATGCTCCGGCACCGGCACGCATCCATCGGCGCGATCCGGGCATCGAGCCGGCGAGCGACGACTGGCCGTTCCTCTATCTGCGTGACCGTCAACTCCCCAGCCACTACAGCATCACGCTCGCGCTCGTGCTGATTGTGTCGACGGTCAGCGTCCTCTGGACGACGCGCGGACAGGGCGGCGGGTGGTCGTGGCAGTTCTTCCTGCTCGGCGCCGGGTTCATGCTGCTCGAGTCGAAGTCGATCATCCAGTTCGCGCTGTTGTGGGGATCGACGTGGGTGGTCGCCTCGGTGGCGATTGCGTCGGTGCTGGGCATGGCGCTGGTCGCGAACTTCATCGTCGCGTCCACCGAGATCAGGCGTCCCTGGCTCGTGGGCGGCGCGCTGATCGCGCTGCTCGTCGCGAATTATCTGATTCCGATCGGGCGGGTCGGCTTCGAGAGCCGCGTCGTCGAGTCGCTCTTCTACGCGGTGCTCGTCTTCAGTCCCATCCTCTGTGCCGGTCTGTTGTTCGGATCGGCCATCAAGCGATCGACAGCCCTCGCGCGGGACTACGGCACCAACCTGCTGGGCGCCATGCTGGGCGGGGTGGGGGAGTACCTGTCGCTCGTCACCGGTTTCCGTATGCTGCTGTTCCTGATCGCCGCGTGCTACCTCGGCGCGCTGCTGGCCAGAGGGCGCGAGCGCCGACCCTTGGAGCCTGTCGCCGCCCGGGGTGTGCTGGGCGCCGAGGCGCCGTGAGCCGGAACCAGGCAAAAGCCCAAAGCCCCCGACTCACCTGCGTTAGAATGCCCGCAAGGGGGACGCGATGGACGAATCAGATCAGAAGACGTCGGCCGAGGCTGCCGCGCGAGCAGGGATCACCCGCCGCTCGTTCGTGACGACTGCGGCCGCTGCCGGGGCCGGCATCGTCATCGTGCCACGTCACGTGCTCGGCCGCGGCATGCAGGCGCCGAGCGACACGCTCAACGTGGCGATCGTCGGGATGGGCGGCATGGGGGGCAGCAACGCGCGCGCCCTGATGAGCCAGAACATCGTGGCCATCTGCGACGTGGACGACGCCTACCTCGCCAAGCGCCTCGACGCCTTCAAGACTTCGCTCAACCCACCCGCGACCGGCCGTGGGGCTGGAGGATCGGCTCCCCAGAAGGAGCCGCGCAGCACCGCCGCGCAGGTCGCCGCGAACCAGCGGCGCGCCCCCATCAACGAGCTCGCGGACCTGCGCCGCTTCATGGACCAGCAGCTGCCAAAGGCACAGCGGTATCGCGACTACCGCCAGATGCTCGACAAGCAGAAGGATCTCGACGGCATCGTCGTCGCGACCCCCGATCACATGCACGCGATCATCGCCTCGTCGGCGATGGACATGGGCAGGCACGTGTACGTGCAGAAGCCGCTCTGCTGGTCGGTGCAGGAAGCGCGGCACCTGGCCCAGAAGGCCAAGACGACCAAGGTCGTCACGCAGATGGGCAACCAGGGGCATTCGATGGACGAAGCCCGCCTGGGCTACGAGTACATCACCTCGGGCGCAATTGGCGAGGTCCGCGAGGTCCACGTGTGGACCAACCGGCCGCTGGGATACTGGCCGCAGGGCGTGCCGCGGCCGGCGCCGCTGCCCGATACGCAGCTCCGGTGGGACGGGAAAGGCGTGGACGCGCGCCTCGCCGCGGCGCTCGGCGCCGGCTATACGGCTCCGAAGGATTTGTCGTGGGACCTGTTCCTCGGCGTCGCGCCGCCGGTCGATTACCACCCGCTCTACCATCCATTCAACTGGCGCGGATGGGTCGACTGGGGCCAGGGTGCGCTCGGCGACATGGGAGCGCACCTGATCGACCACCCGTTCTGGTCGCTGGACCTCGGGCTGCCGACCGTGATCGAGACGATTTCGACCCCCTTCAACGGCGTGTGCTTCCCGAACGCCACGACCACGTACTACGACTTTCCGGCGCGCGGCGCGATGCCTCCGGTGAAGCTGACGTGGTACGACGGCGGCCTGCTGCCCCCGCGTCCGGCGGAGATGGGCGAGGAGAAGCTGAGTCCCACCGGCGGTGTTCTCTACATCGGGAGCAAGGGAAAGATGCTGCAGGACACCTACGGCATCAATCCGCGCCTGCTGCCGAAATCGCTGCACGACTCGACGCCGCAGCCGGCGAGCAAGCTCCCCCGCATCGCGCACCAGGAGCACGAGATGAACTGGGTCGAGGCGATCAAGGGGAAGGCGGAGATCTCGGCGCCGTTCGACTATGCCACGCGGCTCACCGAGGTCATGCTGCTCGGCATCGTGTCGCTGCGCGCGGGCGGGAAGATCCACTACGACGCCGCCAACATGAAGGTGACCACGCCGGCGAGCGCCAACGCGTTCCTGGGCCGCGAGTACGCGCAGGGCTGGTCGCTGACGATGTAACACGGGCTTTGGGCTTTGGGCTTTGGGCTTTGGGCCTGGACGACAGCCGGGTTGACAGGGCTCAGAGAGGGAAGGGTGCCGACGTTTTCGGCGCGAAGCCGCCCGAAGTCCAAAGCCCAAAGCCCAAAGCCCAAAGCCAACTAAAGCCCCAAGCCCAAAGCCGTGAAGATCCGCACCCCGGGCATAGCGGCGATGCTGACTGCACTGGCGCTCGTTCCTGGCGCCGCACGACAACAGGCGTCGCCCACCGGGGCGGCGCCTGCCGACCAGCCGCAGCTTCCCACCTTTCGCACCGGCGCCAATCTGGTGCGTGTCGACGTGACAGTTCTGGACCATCGTGGCAATCCGGTGCCGTCGCTGGCGCCCGAGGATTTCCTGATCGAGGAAGACGGCATTCCGCAGAAGGTCACCTCGATGAAGTTCGTCGAGGCGACGGGCCAGCCCACGGACGATGTCTCGCTGGCGATCCGCTCCCGGGAGCACGCCGCGCTCGAGGCCGCGCGAGACGACGTGCGCGTTTTCCTGATTTTCTGGGACGAGTACAGCATCGACCAGTTCGGAAGCGCGCTCCGCGCGCGTGAGGCGCTGACGCGGCTGGTCACGAAAGCATTCCAGCCGACCGACCTGGTGGGCTTGATGGACCAGTTGACGCCGACGGATGCCATCCGGTTCACGCGCGATTTCCAGGATCTCGGGATCGACGTGGGAAAGCTCCGTGGAAGGCTCGGGATCTTCTTTCCAACGCGAAGCGCCGTGGAGGACGCGCAGCTCGCGGCCGGGGGTGACGTCCGGCGGCTCCGCGCCGAGGTCACGCTCTCGGCGCTCAAGTCTGCCGTCGTTCATCTCGGCGCGATCCGTGAGGGACGGAAAGCGCTGATCTTCGTCAGCGAGGGGGTCCGCGGGCTGGGCCGCGATGGCGGCGGGGTCATGGCGGACGTGGTCCGGGCGGCGAACGAGAGCAACACGGCGATCTATTCCGTCGATCCCCGGGGGCTGACGACCCGCGGCGCGTCCGATTCGCTGTTCGTCCTGGCGGACAGCACCGGCGGGCGGACGATTGCGAACACGAACGGGCTCGACTCGGCGCTGCGCCAGGTCGTGCGGGAATCGAGCGCCTTCTACCTGCTCGGCTACTCGTCCGTGCGCAACCCGGCGGACGGCAGGTTCCACCAGATCAAGGTCCGCGTGGATCGGCCCGGGCTCGATGTTCGGGCCCGGCACGGATACTGGGCGCCGAGCGCCAGGGTTGTCGACGACGCGAAGCGGGTGGCAGCCGCGGCACGGCCCCCCGATGCGGTGTCGCTGGCACTTGCGGCGCTGAGCCCGTCCACCGCGCGTCATGCGCTCGACGTGTGGGCCGGTGTGTCGCGCGCGGCGGACGGACGCCCGGCGCTCACGGTGGCCTGGGCTCCGCGCAGCGGCGCCGGGCCTGCCGACCGCCCGGACAGCGTCTCGGTGACCGCCACCAACGCCGTGCAGGTGTTCAACTTCACCGGCCGGGTCGATGGTCCAGGACCGACGTTCGACGTGAAGGCCGGACCGGTGAAGGTCGTGCTCACGGTCCGGGACCAGGATGAACGCGTCATCGACACGGAGACCAGGATGCTGACGGTGCCGTCGGCGGACCAGGCGGCGCTCGCCATGACGTCTCCCGTCCTGCTGCGCGCGCGCACGCCGCTCGAACTGCGCACGCTGATGGCCGACCCCGATGCGCCGCCATTCGCCGGCAATGTGTTCACTCGAACCGACCGATTGCTCGTGCGCGTGTCGTTGCTGGCCGGCGCAGGCGGCGACGCGGCAGTCTCGAGCCGCCTGATGGGCCGCACCGGCCGGCAACTCGTCGCGTTGCCCGTTGCGCCGCTTGCCGGCCGCGCCGGGACCTATCAGATCGACCTGCCGCTCTCATCGGTCGCGCCCGGCGAGTACGTGATCGCCGTCGAGGCGTCGCGTGGGTCCGAGCGCGCGGAGGCGCTGGTCGCGATACGCGTGGGATGAGATGTCTCTGCCCACGTCAGGATGGTCGTGGCAGCCCGACGCCGGACAGCCTCGTCAGGAGTGCCAGGCAGCGGCGTCCGCACGTCGGATTCGCAGCTGGAAGTCCGAATCAAGCGCCGGTTTGTCGGGCCGGTTGGACGTAGAGTGCTTCGATGGTGCGGCGGGGTCGCGAAGACCCCGCACTACAGCGCTACTTCGCAAACTCCTGTGATGGCGCGCTCGGCATTGCGCCACCCGGGCCGACGCTGACGACGACCGCGTAGTACGAGCCGTCGGGCAGGGCGTGGATCATCTCGGAGACGTCGACGGAGACCTCACCGTCGGCGACAGCCGGCTTGCCCAGATTCCGCGTGGCCACGGGTTCCACCGACGTGTCCTCGCCGGCGCGCCGCAACTGCAGCACGTAGAAATCTGCCAGCGTGTCGTGATCGACACTGGGACCGAACAGCAGCGTGCTGGGACGGACCTGAAGCGCATCCTCGAGGGTGGCCCCGATGGTGACGGTCACGGGCGAGGAGGTCACGGTGGCTCCGGCGTTGTCTGTCGCAACGGCGGTGAGGCCATGAATGCCGGCCGGGACGTCGTACCACGTCATCCAGAACGGCCATGCCGCGACCGATCCGATGAACTGGTGGCCGCCAAAGAAGTCCACGCGCGCGATGGTGCCGTCGGCGTCACTGGCGTCCGCGCTCAACGTGATTGTGGCTGGGGACGCGAACACGGCGCCCGACCACGGCTCCACGAGCGCGACGGACGGCGCGTGGTTGGCCTGCTCGACAACCGCCTGTGCGCCACCAACCATCACGTTCGTGAACGTGGCCGAGGCTGTCGCGTCGGCGTTGTGGCTGGTGACTGCCAGACCGACGTAGACCGTCGGGGACATGGCGACGAACTCACTGCCCACCTGATGCCAATCACCACCGTCAGACGATTCGTAGGCGGTAACGATGTTGCCTGAGCGGACGAGACGCACCCAGGCGGGCGCGGAGCATGCGCAGCCTGCCGTGTTGTCGGTTCCCCCGCCTGCGTACGGTCTCCGTTGATAGTGGGCGCCGTTTCCCGCCGACACGAGCAGGAATGCGTGCGACGATTCGGGCGTGAGCGATTCGCGGATCATCACGCCGGCTTTCGACCAGTCATGAGCCTGCTGTAATCCCGCGACTCTCGCGACGATCTCGACGTCGCCGGTGATCGGCTGGAACATGAAGTGGAACTGGTCGGAACCGCCCCAGATGTCGGAGCCCGATCCGATCACTTCGAACATGTCACCCTCACCGGCGGCGCTGCCCTGAAGAGCGGGACCGCCAAGATCGGCGGATGCCCAGGGATGCGGCGGCGGGGAAGGCCACTGGGCGGCGGGTGGTTCGGGCGGCGCCGAAGTCGGCGCCGGCATCGGCGCGTCCGCAGTCAGCGGCGCGGGTGCGGCGCTTGCGCTGAACGCGAGAAGACTGGCCGCAGCCACGAGTGCACCGGCGAACAGGGAACGAAACACACCGCCACCGAGGCCAGGTTGTCTGGGCAAACTATACTCCACAAAGCAGTTATGAATTTGGGTCTGGCTTAACGATGTCGCGCGAGCACGTCGGTGCCCCAAGCATCAACTGAGCCGTATGCGCAATGGCGATGCCATCACGTTCCAGCGCCACGATCGATGATTTAAAGGGGATTCCGCGTGTTTGGATGAGGCGAGGTGGGCGGAAAAGAGTCCGAATGGTGAAAGTTCTACACGGCCGGTCGTCAGGAGTGAATTAATGAGCTTCAGGTCGACTCGCAGGCGCCGGCCATGCGGAGCCGCCGGGGCCCCTGCATGGTTGTTCGTGCGCGCGAATGGATCCGCCGGCTGCCCGAGGCAGGCCGGCGGAGGACACTTACCTCGAGAACTCCGCCGACGGGCTGCTCGGCGTCGAGCCGCCAGGGCCGGTCATCACGACCACGCCGTAGTAGGAACCCGACGACAGCGGATCGACGAGGCTGGAGATATCGACTGTCACTTCTCCGCTGACGACTGCCGGCTTGCCGAGATTCCTCGTCGCCACCGGCGTTGCGGTTGCCGCATCGCCCGAACGCCGCAGCTCGATCGTGCCGGACGTCACGTTGCCCGCGTAGTCCGCGGGGACGCGGAACATGAGGCTCGACTGATTGGTCGGGGCCGCGGAAACGGAGACCGTTACCGCGGGTGACGTGGTCTTGGCGCCGGCGTTGTCAGTCGCGACGGCGGTGAGGCTGTAAGAACCGGCGGCGACACTGCTCCAGGTGGCGCTGAACGGGCTGGCAGTGTCGGAGCCCACGAGCGTGGCGCCCGCGTAGAAGTCGACGCGGGCCACGGTGCCGTCGGTGTCGGCGGCCGTGGCGCTGATGGAGACGCTCGCCGGCGCCATGTAGGTGGCGCCGGTCGCCGGTGCCGAGATCGAAACGGTCGGCGAGTTGTTGGCCGTCCCCGCGACGGTGACCGCTACTGCGGCTGACGTCGTCTTCGCGCCGCCATTGTCGGTCGCGACTGCCGTGAGGCTGTGCGATCCGGTAGCGACACTGCTCCAGGTTGCGGTGAACGGGCTGGCGGTGGCGGAACCGACCAGCGTGGCGCCCGCGTAGAAGTCGACGCGCGCCACTGTTCCGTCCGTGTCGGCGGCCGAGGCCGTGATGGAGATGGTGGCTGGCGCCGTGTAGCTCGCGCCGCCCGCCGGAGCGGAGATCGCCACCGTGGGCGGCTTGTTGCCGGCGGTCGGTCCGCTGACCGTCACGTTGCTGAACGTTGCCGTGGCGGCAGCGGCCGCTTTGTGGCTGGTGACGGCGAAACCGACGTAGACGGTGGCCGGCATCGTGATGGTGTCCGTGCCGACGAGGGTCCACACGCTGCCATCCGGCGACTTGTATACGCTGAACAGGTTGGCTTTACGCACGAGCCGCACCCAGCCGGGCGCTGCACCGGCGCCGCCCCACTTGTAAGTGCTGCCCCCGGCCGAGGCCAGGCGCTGCTGGAGCGACCATCCGCCGGATCCCGTGGCGAAGATGGACGTGTAGGCGGCCGTTGCCGTCAGGTTCGCGCGGATCATGATCCCGGCCTTAGACCAGGCATCGGCCGCCTGCAGGTTCGCGACCCGTGCGACGACCTCGGTGTCGCCGGTGATCGGCTGATGTGCGAAGTGGAATTGATCCGACGTGCCCCAGATGTCCGCGCCGGCGCCTCGCACCGTGAACGTTCCCCCGCTGTGGCTCGCGCTGCCGGCCAGGCCGGGGTTGCCGATATCGGTCGTCAACCACGGGCTCGGCAGGGCTCCGGGCACCGCAGGCGCTGCCGCCACCACGACGTTGATCGGCGAGGACGTCATGCTTGCGCCGGTGTTATCCGTGGCGCGGGCGGTCAGGCTGTACGATCCGGCGGCGACGCTGCTCCAGGTGGCGGCGAACGGGCTGGCAGTCGCGGAACCGACGAGCGTGGCGCCCGAGTAGAAGTCGACGCGCGCCACGGTGCCGTCCGTATCGACGGCCGAAGCCGTGATCGAGATGGTGGCTGGCGCAGCGTAGCTCGCGCCGGTCGCCGGGGCCGAGATCGACACGGTCGGCGGTTTGTTGACAGCCGCGACAACCGTCACGGTCACCGGTTGCGACGCGGCAGTCTCCCCCTCGTTGTCAGTGGCGATCGCCGTCAGGCTGTAACTTCCTGCGCCGACGCTGCTGAATGTCGTGCTGAACGGGGTCGCGGTGTCCGAT
Organism: uncultured Acidobacteriota bacterium; assembly: GCA_963787175.1. Classification (GTDB taxonomy): domain Bacteria; phylum Acidobacteriota; class Vicinamibacteria; order Vicinamibacterales; family 2-12-FULL-66-21; genus CAVSUB01. The sequence continues at coordinate 403,117 of CAWBCA010000017.1, read as the reverse complement.
CCGAGCAGGGTGGCGCCGGCGTAGAAATCGACGCGCGTCACCGTGCCGTCCACATCACCCGCCGTCGCGGAAATCGCGATGCCAGCAGGGGCCGTATAGCTCGCTCCGCCCGACGGGGAGGAGATCGCCACCGTGGGCGGCTTGTTGCCGGAGGTCGGCGAGCTGATCGTCACGTTGCTGAACGTTGCCGTGGCAGCAGCGGCCGCCTTGTGGCTGGTGACCGCGAGGCCGACGTAGACGGTGGCCGGCATCGGGATGGTGTCCGTGCCGACGAGGGTCCACGCGCTGCCATCCGGCGATTTGTACACGCTGAACAGGTTGCCTTCACGCACGAGCCGCACCCACCCGGGGGCCGCCCCGGCGCCGCCCCAGTCGTAAAAGCTGACCCCGCCCGACGACAGGCGCTGCTGGAGCGACCACCCGCCGGATCCCGTGGCGAAGATGGACGCATACGCGGCCGTTGGGGCCAGGCTCGCGCGGATCATGATCCCGGCCTTGGACCAGGCATCGGCCGCCTGCAGGTTCGCGACACGTGCGACGATCTCGGTGTCGCCGGTAATCGCCTGACGTGCGAATTGGAATTGATCCGACGTGTTCCAGATATCCACGCCGGCGCCTCGCATCGTGAACGTTCCCCCACTCTGACTCGCGCTGCCACCCACGCTCGGGCTGCCGATGTCGCCTGATGTCCACGGGGCCGGCAGGGCCGTCGACGGCGTCGAGGCCAGCGCCAGGTTGGTAAAGCTGGATGAGGCGGTCTGAGACACGTCGTGGCTCGTCACCGCGAGGCCGACGGAAACGGTTGCGCCCATGTTGATGGGAGTGCTGCCGACCAGCGTCCATGCGTCGCCTGTGGGTGAACCGAACGCCTCGAACACGTTGCCCCGGCGTACGAGCCGCAGCCAGATGGGCGCCCCGGCTTCGAAGCCGCCGGCCTGCGCAGTCTGGCCGTTCGCTGCGGAACGCCACTGAAACGCCAGCTCCTGATCGGCCGACACGAAGATGAAGGCGTTGCTCGCAGACCCTGCGAACGACTCGCGGATCATCAGCCCCGCCTTGGCGCCGGTATGCGAATACTGGAGATCCGCGACCCGCACGCGGATGTCGAGATCGCCGGAGATTTCGCGGGACAGGAACTGGAATTGATCGGACGTGCCGCCCACATCGGTGCCCGCGCCGCGCACCGTGATCGTGTCGCCGACGATCGTCGCGCTCCCGGCGACGGCCGGAGTGCCGACGTCACGATTCGACCAGCCAACGGGCATGGATGACGTCTGGCCGGAGACGGTGGATCCGGCGAGAAACGCACACGAGAACGCTACGAGCAGGGCTCCGCCCTGGCGGCTTAGTGTCAGCACTTTCTTACTCCTTGGAATACTCGGTGCGCAGGTCGCTGCGCTGCCTGGGGGAGCGTGACGGGGCGATTTGCCTCACCGGCATGTCCGGCCTGGCGGCAGCTCTCGGCGTGGTCGAACGTGAGTCACGCCGGGGCTGTTAAGACGACGGGGACTCTAAGGGCAACTGTGCTGCCAGAGGCAGCTGCGCTGATAAACCGGCGGGTACGTTAGGGATTCGGACGATCAGTCCGGCTGAAAGGCAGGGAAATCCGTTACAGAAGCGAGCCGCGACGTACCAGACCGGTTCGGGAGGCCCCCTCCGGGGCCAGCCCGACGGCCATCATCTCAGCAGGAGCGTTCCCGACAGTCCTCCGCAGCAATCATTTCGAGAACGCCGCGGACGGGCTGCTCGGCGTCGAGCCGCCAGGTCCCGTCACCACGACGACGCCGTAATAGGAACCTGAAGGCAGCGGATCGACGAGGGTGGAGATATCGACTGTCACTTCGCCGGAGACGACTGGAGGCTTGCCGATATCCCTCGCCGCGACCGGCGTTGCGGTTGGCGCGTCGACAGAACGCCGCAACTGGACTATGCCTGACGTGACGTTGGTCGCGTAGTCGGCGGGGACCGTGAAGATGAGTTTCGTCTGGATGATCGGAAGCAGGGTACCCGCCACGGTGATCGACACCGGCGAGGATATCGTGATGCCCCCCGCGTTGTCGGTGGCAATCGCGGTGAGACTGTAGGTCCCGGCCGCGACGTTGCTCCAGGAGGCGGCGAACGGGCTGGCGGTGTCCGAACCGACGAACGCGCCGCTTGCGTAGAAGTCGACGCGCGCCACGGTGCCGTCCGTATCGCCGGCCGACGCGGAGATGGCGACGGTGGCTGGCGCCGTGTAGCTCGCGCCGCCCGCCGGGGCGGTGATCGCTACCGTGGGCGCCTGGTTGCCGCCGCCGCTGGTCGTTCCGCTGATCGTCACGTTGGTGAACGTCGCCGTGGCGGCAACCGCCGCCTTGTGGCTGGTGATGGCGAGCCCGACATAGGCGGTGGCTCCCATCGCGATGGTCTTCGTGCCGACGAGGGTCCACACGTTGCCATCCGCCGATTTGTACGCGCTGAACAGGCTGCCGGTACGCACGAGCCGCACCCAGCCGGGGGCGGCGCCGGCGCCGGCCATCGTGTAATAGCTGATCCCGCCCGACACCAGGCGCTGCTGGAGCGACCACCCGCCGGATCCCGTGGCGAAGAGGGCCGCATACGCCGCCGATGCGGTCAGGTTCTCGCGGATCATGATGCCGGCCTTGGTCCAGGCATCCGCCGCCTGCAGGCTCGCGACCCGTGCGACGATCTGGGTGTCGCCGGTGATCGGCCGATATGCGAAATGAAATTGATCCGACGTGTTCCAGATGTCCACGCCGGCGCCTGTCACCGTGAAGGTGCCGCCACTCTCACGCGCGCTGCCCGCCGGGCTCGGGCTGCCGATGTCGCCTGCTGCCCACGCGGCTGGCAGGTTCGACGCCGAGACGGTCACCGGTACTCCGGCTGACGTCGTTTGCGCGCCGCCATTGTCGGTCGCGACGGCCGCGAGGACGTACGATCCGGCGGCGACACCGCTCCAGGTGACGCTGAACGGGCTGGCGGTGTCGGAGCCGACGAGCGTGGCGCCCGCGTAGAAGTCGACGCGGGTCACGGTGCCGTCGGTGTCGGCGGCCGTGGCACTGATCGGGATGCTGGCAGGCGCCGTGAAGGTGGCGCCCGTCGACGGTGACGAGATCGAGACGGTCGGCGGTTTGATGATGCCCCCCGCCACGGTGATCGACACCGCCGAGGATATGGAGATGCCGCCCGCGTTGTCGGTCGCAACGGCGGTGAGACTGTAGGTCCCGGCCGCGACGTTGCTCCAGGAGGCGGCGAACGGGCTGCCGGTGTCCGAACCGACGAGCGTGCCGCTTGCGTAGAAGTCGACGCGCGCCACGGTGCCGTCCGTATCGCCGGCCGACGCGGAGATGGCGACGGTGGCTGGCGCCGTGTAGCTCGCGCCGCCCGCCGGGGCGGTGATCGCTACCGTGGGCGCCTGGTTGCCGCCGCTGGTCGTTCCGCTGACCGTCACGTTACTGAACGTGGCCGTGGCCGCAACTGCCGCCTTGTGGCTGGTGATGGCGAGCCCGACGTAGACGGTGGCTCCCATCGTGATGGTCTTCGTGCCGACGAGGGTCCACACGCTGCCATCCGCCGATTTGTACGCGCTGAACAGGCTGCCGGTCCGCACGAGCCGCACCCAGCCGGGGGCGGCGCCGGCACCGGCCCACGTGTAATAGCTGATCCCGCCCGACGCCAGGCGCTGCTGGAGCGACCACCCGCCGGATCCCGTGGCGAAGAGGGCCGCATACGCCGCCGATGCGGTCAGGTTCTCGCGGATCATGATGCCGGCCTTGGTCCAGGCATCCGCCGCCTGCAGGCTCGCGACCCGTGCGACGATCTGGGTGTCGCCGGTGATCGGCCGATATGCGAAATGAAATTGATCCGACGTGTTCCAGATGTCCACGCCGGCGCCTGTCACAGTGAAGGTGCCCCCACTCTCACTCGCGCTGCCCGCCGGGCTCGGGCTGCCGATGTCGCCTGCTGCCCACGGGGTCGGCAGGGATCCGGGTGGGCGGCGGCGGCGGCCGCCATGGAAGTTGATGTTGATTGGGTCGCCGGGCCCGAGGTGAGCGGACTGTCGCCGGCCGCGGCAACCGTCACGCTTACTGGCTGGGATGCGGCAGGCTCGCCCTCGTTGTCGGTGGCGACCGCCGTCAGGGTGTAACTGCCTGCACCGACGCCTACCCAGGTCGTGCTGAATGGGCTCGCGGTGTCCGACCCGAGCAGGGTGGCGCCGGCATAGAAATCGACGCGCGTCACGGTGCCGTCCACATCGCCCGTCGTCGCGAGAATCGGAATGTCGGCAGGTGCTGCGTAGCTCGTCCCGGTCGCCGGGGCGGAGATCGCCACCGTGGGCGGCTTGTTACCGGCGGTCGGTGCGCTGATCGTCACGTTGCTGATCGTTGCGGTGGCGGCAGCACCTGCCGCGTGGCTGGTGACGGCGAGGCCGACGTAGATGGTGGCCGGCATCGTGATGGTGTCGGTGCCGACGAGGGTCCACACGCTGCCATCCTGCGATTGGTATGCGCTGAACAGGTGGGCTTCCCGGACGAGCCTCACCCAGCCGGGCGCCGGCCCGGCGCTGCCGGCGGTCGAGTAGCTGGCCGCTCCCGCCGACAGACGCTGCTGGAACGTCCACCCGTGTGCTCCGCTCGCGAACAGGGACGCATGCGCCGCCGGTGCAGTCAGGTTCTCGCGGATCATGATGCCGGCCTTGGACCATGCATCGGCAGCCTGCAGGTTCGCAACCCGGGCGACGATCTCGGTGTCGCCGGTGATCGGCTGATAGACGAAATGGAACTGGTCCGACGTGCTCCAGATATCCGCGCCGGCACCTGTCACGGTGAACGTTCCGCCGCTCTGATTCGCGCTCCCCGCGACGGCCGGACTACCCACGTCACGATTCGACCAGCCGAAGGGCAAGGATGACGTCTGGCCGGAGGCGGCAGTGGGTGCGGCCAGAAACGCGCACCAGAATGCGACAAGCAGGGCTCCGCCACGGCGGCTGAGGATCAGCAACTTTCTTACTCCTTGAGGTACTGGCTCGCCGCGCACGTCGCTGCGCTGCGCTGGGAGAGCGTCACGGGACGGCGGTTCGCCTCACGGGCATCCGGCCCGGAGACCGCCTGGCGTGGTCGAAGGTGAGTCGTCACGCCGCATCCGCCGGACGAAGCCGGTTCAGACGTGGGTTTGTCGAGGGCGCGCGGAAATTCTGCGCGCCGGCAGGCCTCGAGCAGACGGCCGGGCGCGCTCATGAATCCGATGAACAGAGCTCCGCCCTCCCGGTTGAGCAGTAACAATATTTTTCTCCCGACAGTGTGGTATTGCGCGAAGACAGGGCCGAAAACCAATTCGCAGCCCACACGGCTACCGCCAGTTCGCGGAACCGGGCTGCAGCTGAGCAAGGGGCATGCCGGGCAGGCGAGCTACAGAATTTGTAATTTTACTGGCATTTTTGTAGATCTTTGACGCGGATCAGCGGATGTGCGCGGATGCCGGGAAGGATGTTCACGATGAGCTATCCGGGGCGTGAAGAAGTTGCTCGCGGACGAGGTCCATCCGGGTCGTGCGACGAAGTCATCGAGTCGTGCCGATGTCTGTTACCTGGACGAGATTAAAGGCATGCGCCGCGCCGACTTTGTCGGGGGGCCGCTCGCGTGCCTCCTGCGTCCCCTCAGGAGTGTCCCGCCAGGGCCGCCCCGAAGGAGGCTGCGGGATCCTTTGTCCTCGTATAGAGCTGAGATAGAATCAATGGACCGGATTCGCTGAAAACGAGGGAATTTGCGCCGCAAGGGCTCGGTCGTGGCGCAGCCCCGCTCGCGGTTGCCCGGTCCGCGCGCCGGTCCGGGCTCGCGTTGTTTCACCGGCCGGAGCCAGAGCCCAACCGTGTCCTTGTACGCTGGCGCTCGTTTTGCTCGTTGACGAGAAACTCAAGGTAAACACATGACACGTCTGTTCATCCGCTCGGGCTGGGTCTTGGCGGTCTGGGGAGCGCTGTGCGGTTCGGCGAACGCCCAGGATCCGGCCCAGGCTCCGGGACCGTCGAAGGCGTCATCGGCCGTTGCCGCAGCCGTGCCGGCCGGATACGTGATCGGTCCGGAGGACGTGTTGTCGATCGTGTTCTGGGGGGAGAAGGAGCTGTCCACCGAGGTGGTGGTCCGCCCTGACGGCAAGATCTCGCTGCCCCTGATCAAAGACGTGCAGGCCGCCGGCTACACGCCCGAGCAGTTGACTGACATCGTCGCAAAAGCGGCTACCAAGTATGTCGCGCAGCCGAACGCCACGGTTATCGTGAAGGAGATCAACAGCCGCAAGGTCTTCATCGTCGGCCAGGTGGCGAAGCCGGGGTCGTTTCCCCTGGTCGGGGACCTCAGCGTCCTGCAGCTCATCGCTCAGGCCGGGGATGTCCTCGAATACGCCAAGCCCAAGGACATTGTGATTGTCAGGAAAGAGGAGGGGCGCGAGCGCCGGTTCGACTTCAACTACAAGGATGTGCTCAAGGGCAAGAACGTCGATCAGAACATCCTGCTGAAGCCCGGCGACACCGTGATTGTCCCGTGAGGCCTGGTCATCCGCCTGGCGATTCACAGTGCTTTCGGGCGCGACACGGGAGACCGTCCCCTCGCGCCGTCGCGTGTTTCGTACTGCTGCTGTGCCTTGGCGCGGCAGCACCGGTATTTTCGCAGGCAGCGCCAGGGCCGCGGGGTGCGATGTTCGGCGGCGGGGCCACGCGTCCCGCGCGGCATAATCTCGACCTGACATTCTCTCTCGCAGAGGCGCACGACAGCGACTCTCCGACGGAAGCTGGTGCCGATTCCCCCGCGGCGACCCCCTTCGACGGTTACTCGACGATGCTGACCGGCAACGTCGATTACCGGTGGGATGGATCGCGCGTGCAGTTCCGCGTCGGGGAGGCATCTGCCGTCCGCTACCTGAATGACGCCGGGGAGCTCCGGGTCGTGAGCCATACGGCGGCGGCGGGAGTGTCGGCGAATCTCGGCTCCCGGACGAGTGTCCTCCTCAACCAGACAGTCGCCTATTCGCCGTCAGATTTGTACAGTCTTTTCCCGAGCGATTCCGTTGTGAGTCCGGGGATACGCTGCCGGCGGCGCCCGATTACGACATCGACGACTTCGTTTCGTATGCATACGGCACCACCCTGACGCTCACGCAGGGCCTGACGCGCCGCAGCAGGCTGACGGCAGGCGTCGATTTCGGGTCCACCACTTATGTGGACGATACGAACGGGCAGCCGGACCTGAGCACCGGTGTGGCGCGCGCCGACTTTCTACGCAACCTGGCCCGGAATGTGGTGATGCGGCTGGGCTACCGCTACCGGACGGCCACGTTCGGGGCGCCGCCGTCGGAAGTCGCCACTCGCGACGACCTCTCTACTTCGGAGCACGGCCTGGATTTCGGGCTGGATTACACGCGCCGGCTGTCCGCGACCCGCCGGTTGGTGCTCGGCACCACCGTCGGCCCCTCGGTGGTGAGCGCCCCCGGGTTCCTGCCCGACGGGACCGACAGCGGCAAGGTTTATCGAGCTTCCACCTCGATGACGCTCGGCTACGAGTTGAAGACGTGGCAGCTCCGCGGCGGGTTCTACCGGGGAATGGAATACGTTCCCCAGTTGCGGCAGCCTGTGTACGTGACTGGATTTTCCGCTGACGTGACGGCGCTCGCGAGCGCCCGGCTGGACGTCACCGCGGGCGGGCGGTACTCGGGCGGCGGCTCGGTTCTGTCGCTGGACGCCATGACGCTGGACACCTACAGCGCCGACGTGCGCGTCCGATACGCGCTCACGAGCACGCTCGCCGCGTATGGCGAGTATCTCTACTACTTCTATGATTTCCGGGGAGCAGCGGAGTTCGGGCCCGGCGTTCCCAGGGCGCTGGAGCGGAACGGCGTGCGTGCGGGTCTCACGTTGTGGGTGCCCGCGTTGCGGAGGTAATTGTGCTGCCAGGCAGGACGTATTCGCTCGCGGAAATCGGCCGCATTCTCATGCGGCGGTGGTGGCTCGTTCTGTTGCCGTTTGCGATCGGCACGGGGGCCGGCGTGGTGGCCTACACGCGGGTGCCCGCGCAGTACCGATCCGAGACGCTGATCATGGTGGTTCCGCAGCGGATCCCCGACAACTACGTCAAACCGACCGTCACCACGGACGTGGGTGATCGTCTGCGCTCGATCAGCGAGCAGATCATGAGTCGTTCACGACTGGAGCGCATCATCCAGGACTTCGACCTCTACAAGGAACTCCGGGCGGTCGGCGTGATGGAGGACGTCGTGCAGCGAATGCGCGACGACATCGACATCGCCCTCGAGGGCAGGGCAGGAAGGGAGTCCTCGTTTCGAGTCACCTACAGCAGCTCGGACGCCAAGGTGGCCCAGAACGTGACGGAACGGCTGGCGTCGCTGTTCATCGAGGAGAACCTGCGGGAGCGTGGAAACCTCGCGGACAGCACGAATCAGTTCCTGGACTCCCAGCTTCAGGATGCCAAGCGCCTCCTGATCGCGCAGGAGAAGAAGCTCGAAGCGTACAGCCGCCGCTATTCCGGGCAGCTTCCGTCACAGCTCACCGGCAACCTGCAGGCGATACAGGCCCTTCAGATGCAGATGCAGTCGCTCGCCGAGTCCATGAACCGGTCGCGCGAGCGGCGCCTGCTGGTCGAGCGGCAGCTCGCCGACGCCCGGACGCTGCCGGCCGACATGGTCGCGCCGGCACCAGCGGGGGCGAGCCCCGAGGGGGCGGCCTCGGCGCCCCTCGCGCAGCGGCTCGAGGCTGCCCGTTCACGGCTCGAATCATTCAAGCGCCGGTATACGCCGGATCACCCGGACGTTGTCGCGCTCGAAGGGGTGATCCGCGATCTGCAGGGGCAAGTGGACGAGGAAGCCAATCGCCCGTCCGACGAGGAGAAGCCGCTGTCGCGGACCGAACTGGCCCGGAACAAACGGATCGCCGATCTGCAGGCCGACCTCCAGATGATCGATCGGCAGCTCGCGGCGGCGCAGCTCGATGACGTCCGGCTCAAGAGAACCATGGGCGAATATCAGGCGAGGATTGAAGGCGTGCCGACCCGGGAGTCGGAGCTGGTGGAGCTGACTCGAGACTACAGCACGCTGCAGGAGACCTACTCGAGCCTGCTCCTGAAACGCGAGGACTCGAAGCTGGCCGCGAACCTGGAGCGGCGCCAGATTGGCGAGCAGTTCAGGGTCCTCGACCCGGCGTCTCTTCCGGAGCGACCGTATAACCGGAAGCAGCAGCTGGGGTTGCTGGCGGGCGGACCGCTGTCCGGGCTGGCGCTCGGCTTGTTTCTCGTAGCGTTCCTGGAATACCGCGACTCCGGCTTCAGGACTGAAGACGATATCCTGCGTGTGCTGTCGATTCCGGTCCTGGCGCTGATCCCGGAGATGGCGGACGCCGATGCTGGGCGGCGTTCGAAACGACGAGACGTTCCCCGCCTCGGCGGTTCAGTCAAACTCCCGTCCTGAGTCCCCATCATGTACCAGGAATTCTTTGGTCTTCGTGAGCTGCCGTTCCAGCTGACCGCCAATCCGGCGTATCTCTACCTGACACCCCGCCACCGGGAAGCCCTGAGCAACCTGCAATACGGCCTGGCGGGCGCGAAGGCCGTCACGCTGTTGATAGGGGAAGCGGGGACCGGGAAGACCACGCTGCTGAAGACAGCGCTCGGATCGGAGCGCTGCATCCACGTTCGTGCGGTGTGTGTGAACAATCCTACGCTGGTGCGCGCCGAGTTCGTCGAGATGCTGGCGCGCAGTTTCGGCCTCAGCCCGCTGGCCCGCCAGTCGAAAACCGTGCTGCTCGAGGAACTGGAGAGCGCGCTGCTCGAACGGCGATCGCGTGGAGAGATCACCGCGCTCGTCGTGGACGAGGCGCAGAGCCTCAGCGCCGAAATCCTCGAGGAGATCCGGCTCCTGGCGAACATCGAGACACCCAACGAGAAACTGTTGCCGCTGGTGCTGGCCGGGCAGCCGGAGCTTGGCGTGCGGCTCGAGGACCCTGACCTCCGGCAGCTGAAGCAGCGCGTAGCGCTGCGCTGCGAGATCACGGCGCTCACGCTTCCCGAAACCGCCGCCTACATTGCGACGCGGATCAAGGCAGCTGGAGGGGCCGCGGCGCGCCTGTTCACGCGCGAGGCGGTGATGCTCATTCACGAGTACGCGCAGGGCATCCCCCGGGTCATCAGCGTGATCTGCGACAACTCGCTTGCCAGCGCGTTCGCGCTCGGCAGGCAGCCGGTGGACCAGAACGTCGTGCGGGAGGTCGGTGCTGATTTCCGGCTGGTCCGACCCGATCGGGTGACGGAGGGCCGAACGGACGTGCCCTCCGACGCGTCCGGCGACGACGACCGGGAATTCGAGGGCCGGCCACCGGGCCGTGATGACGATGACGAAGGCCAGCCGGACGCTCCTGCCGATGGCAGGTTCCGCCTGCTGGGTGGTCGGCGCGGTAAGTAACACGGGTCCACAGGGTGTCCACAGGGTTGTCATGAGCAGAATTGACGAAGCGTTCAAGCGGGCGTCCGGGGTAGCAATCGAAGCCGCGGAGCCTGCCGCGCGTGCCGCGCGTCCGAGACAGGTGCAGGACACTGTCCTGCACGATTACCCGCAGGAGAGCGGCATTCGCCAGATCCGCCCGGTCGGACCCGCTCCCCTGCCACGACCCAGCGTCGCCGTGGAGCCCGCGGTCCGCCGGCGCCGGCTGGTCGCACTCCCGCCGGAGTTCGCCGGAAAGCTGGTGTTGAGCGAACGGGCCGCGCCGCTGGCTGTCGAGCAGTACCGCCGGCTCGCGGGCACGATGCACGAGATCCAGCTCGAACGCGGCCTCAAGACGCTGATGGTCACGAGCTCGATCCCCCATGAGGGGAAAACCCTCACCGTTTCGAACCTGGCCCTGACCCTCAGTGCGTCGTATGGCCGGCAGGTGCTCCTGATCGATGCCGATCTGCGGCGCCCGACCGTTCACGAGGTGTTCCGGATGGGGAACGAGCGGGGGCTCGGCGATGTGCTCCAGTCGGGTGGGGGGGATGTTCCATTCCGCCAGATCTCCGACAACCTGACGGTGCTGCCCGCCGGTCGGGCGGACCAGCCGATGGAAGGGTTGACCTCCGATGCGATGCGGACGCTGCTGGAGCGCTGCGCCGCCACCTACGATTGGGTCCTGCTCGACGCCCCGCCGGTCGGGATGATGCCCGATGCGAGGCTGCTGGCGGGACTGACCCGTGCCGTGCTGTTCGTCATCGCGGCCCGTTCCACCCCGCATCAGGTCGTCAGTCGTGCGCTGTCCGAGTTCGACCCCGACTCCGTGGTGGGCACCGTGCTCAACCGGGTTGAGGAGCGCGACATTCCGTCGACCGGATACTACATGGACTACTACTCGAGCCCTCGCCTGTCCGAACGTTCGACTGCGTCGGCGGGCGCCGGCGACGTTCTGGGCCAAACTGATGATTAAAGTCTACTAACTCTCAGACTATCAGCATCCCTGACGCCAATTCAGCTCTACGGGGGCCGGTAAAATCCGGCCAACTTCCACGCCTTCAACGAGATCGCAGCTTACCCGTAGAGTGGATGAGTTCTTGCTACCGTCTATAACTCCGGCGCTCTAGTAACAAATTGATGGGGGGCGCGGGCCGAGCCTGTGCCGCAGCAATCCTCAGACTGTGACTGAGAGGGCGAAGCTGCGCCCATCGGACCGCTCGAGACCGGACAGCCATCGTCAGCCAGCAGGGACGCATATGAGTGTGACATCGGTCCGTTGCTGCTGCGGAGTGGCCCTTCAGGGCCAGCCTGGTCAGGCCTATAACGAGGAAGCCTTCCGGTACCTTCTGGACACGGAGAGAAGGCGCGCCGAACGTTCGAGTCGCGCCATCCTGCTCCTGCTGGTCAGCGTGAAGAAGCAACCCCTGACGAGGGATCACATCCCCGGCGCCGTCGCGCCCAACATCTTCTGCGGTCTGTGGGCCTCCGTGCGCGAAGTCGATTTCATCGGCTGGTTTCGTGAGGATCGCATCGCCGGGGTCATCCTGACGCAAGGGGCCCAACCGCTGCTTCCGGACGTTCCCAGCCGCATCGGGCAGCGGACCGCGCACGTGCTCCTGCAACACGTTCCTTCCACGGTCGCCGATCGCCTGCATGTGCGGGTGCTGCAGCTGCGGGCGGCGAAGAGGCGTCGAACACCATGACAAACGACGAGTTCGGGCAGACATGGATCACGGCGTTCTCCTCGGATCTGCCGCCGCGCGACGCGAATGCCTTGCCCGACCTGCAGCGACGGCGCTCCAGGATCCGGCCGCGCGACGCGATGGCCAGGAGGCTGACCGTCGCCTCTCTCCGGTTCGGCTCCCTTTCGACACCGGCCGCGCCGACGCGCCAGGCCCGCCGCGCCAGGGTGCGGCCGCGTCTTCACTCGGGCAGCACTCTCCACGTGCTGCCGCAGGCCGTGTTCCGGGACGTGCTTGCGCGGGAGCAGAAGCGTGCCGAACGCTACGATCAGGTCCTCGTTCTCCTCCTGGTCGGCATCGACGATGCCGGCACGTCCCCGGCGGAGATATTTCCGGGCTGGGCCAGCGTGATCGACGCTCTCGCGGCGGCATCCGGGGACACGGGCGTGCTCGGGTGGTTCGAGGGTCAATCCGTGCTCGGCAGCATCGTGCCGGTGGTCGGCGGAATCCCAGCCCGAGGCGCTCGTCCGGGAAGAGCTCGCACGGCGCCTCGCGCCGGACGTCGTGGCGAGGCTGGGCATCCGCTCGCGCGTCTACTCTCCTGAGAGCGCGCTGGAGCCGAACGACGGGTGGTCCGCCGGCATTGCCGGCGACGAGCCGGCGTCGGGTCGCGCCGCCGTCACGCGCGACGCCGTCAAGCGCGCGCTCGATGTGGCCGGCAGTCTGACACTCCTCCTGTTGCTGTCTCCGGTGTTGCTCGTGATTGCCGCGTTGCTCAAGTTGAGCTCGCCCGGTCCGGTACTGTTCCGCCAGCCTCGAGTCGGCCGGATGGCCAGGCCGTTCACGATGCTGAAATTTCGAACCATGCGCGTCGATGCCGATCACGCGCTCCATCAGGAGTTCGTCACCAAGTTCATCAAGGCCAGCGTGCAGATCCACTCCGCGGGCCGGGAGGCGATATTCAAGCTGACCAGCGACCCGCGCGTCACCCCGCTCGGCCGCATCCTGCGAAAGACCAGCCTCGACGAGCTCCCGCAGCTCTGGAACGTGCTCCGCGGAGAGATGTCGCTGGTGGGACCGCGGCCTCCGCTCCCCTACGAGGTCGATCAGTATCGGCCGTGGCACCGCCGGCGGGTGATCGACGCGAAGCCCGGGATCACGGGGCTCTGGCAGGTGAAGGGGCGCAGCCGCACGACATTCGACGAGATGGTGCGCCTGGACCTGCAGTACGCCAGGACGTATTCGCTCTGGACGGACATCAAGATTCTGCTCGCCACGCCCCGTGCCGTCATCTCCGGCAAGGGCGCGGCGTAGGCGGCGGGGTATCAGGGGTGCCAATGGCTGACAGTGCGGACGAATACGTGGCGATCGCGCCGGACGTCAGGCTGGGAACCGACGTCAGGCTCGGTCGATTCCTCAACCTGTACGGCTGCTCGATCGGGGACGAAACCAGGATCGGAGCGTTCGTGGAGATCCAGAAGAACGCGACCGTCGGCCGCCGGTGCAAGATTTCGAGCCATACGTTCATCTGCGAGGGCGTCACCATCGAGGACCGTGTGTTCATCGGTCATGGCGTGATGTTCATCAACGACTCGTTTCCCCGCGCCACGACGCCCGGCGGGGAGCTGCAGAGCGCCCAGGACTGGACCGTCGAGCCGACCGTGGTGCGCACGGGCGCATCGATCGGATCAGGCGCCACGATCCTCTCCAACGTCGTCATCGGCGAGCAGGCCATTGTCGGTGCCGGCAGCGTCGTTACCCGTGATGTGCCCGCGCATGCCATCGTGGCCGGAAACCCTGCGCGTGTGTTGCGGATGATGAGCGAATCGAGCCCCCTATGACCACCCACAACGTTCAACTGTTGCAGGACGACGCGGAGGCGGCCCGGCTGACACGCCGCGCCGGTCCGGCGACGCAGTTCGCGTCCGAGAATGTCGTCCGTGTTGCCGTCGTCGGCTACGGATACTGGGGCCCCAACATCGTCCGCAACCTCCACAGCCTCGAGACGGCCAGGGTCGTGGCGGTGTGCGACAGGAGCCCGGCCGCGCTGGCGCGGGCGGGACGGAGCTATCCCGGCCTGGAGTTGACCACCGATTTTGCCGCGGTGCTGCGGTCGCCCGACATCGACGCCGTGGCTGTCGTCACGCCGGTGTGGACCCACTACGAGCTCGCCAGGACGGCTCTCGAGAACGGCAAGCACGTGTTCGTCGAGAAGCCCTTCACGTCGACGTCGCAGCAGGCAGAGCAGCTGATCGAGCTCGCGGAACGCAAGAACCTGAAGATCATGGTGGACCACACCTTCCTGTTCAGCGGCGCCGTCCGCAAGATCCGCGACGTCGTCGACGCGGGCACGCTCGGCCCGCTGTACTACTTCGACTCCACTCGCGTGAACCTTGGCCTGTTTCAGCACGACGTGAGCGTCCTGTGGGATCTTGCGCCCCACGATCTCTCGATCATGGACCACATCATCGGGGAGCGTCCGGAAGCGGTGGTGGCGACGGGAGGGAGCCACCTGAACGGGCTTGCGGACATGGCGTTCATCACGATCTACTTTCAGAGCAGCATCGTCGCGCACATCAACGTCAACTGGCTGTCGCCCGTCAAGGTCCGGACCACGCTGATCGGCGGCCGGGACAAGATGCTGGTCTGGAACGATCTCGAGGCAGACGAGAAAATCAAGATCTACGACAGAGGGGTCCAGATCACCAGCGGCGAAGGCCTGTACGACCTGCTGGTCAGCTACCGCTCGGGGGATGTGTGGGCGCCGAAATGCGACCAGACCGAAGCCTTGAAAATGGAGCTCGAGTACTTCATCGAATGCATTCTGACCGATCGAACGCCGGCCAACGACGGCGCTGCCGGCCTCCGGGTCGTCAGGATGCTCGAGGCGGCTGACACCTCCCTGAAAAACCGGGGACGGCTCGTGACCCTGTAGATCGTATCGGGAGCCTCCGCCGGCATGCGCTGCCGACGCGGTTCCCTTGCGGTGAAAAAGCAACAGAGCCCAGACCATGGACATTGCCCTTCAACGAGCCCGCCGCCTGCCCGACTCCGGTCGGCTGGCTGCGCGCACCGCGGTGTCCGGCGTGTCGGCGGCGGCTCGAGTCGTCGATCCAGGCGCGCCCAGCCGGGCGTTCCTGGCCTATTTCCGCTGCCCGGCCGGCGCCGGTGCCTTCGACACCCAGGCGGAGCTGTCCGAGGACGAGGGCTACTTCACATTCGACGAAACGACCTGCTACGGTCGCACGCTCCGGCGGCCCCCCGGCAGCGCAGATCACGGACCCGCTGCCCGATGTATCCCGGGAAGTCGAGCACGAAGCCGGCCGGCCGCGCCTTCCGTTCAACCTGGCCGAGGTGATCGCCAACCTGCAGCAGGAACGATATCGCCAGAGCTCGCACAATCCGGTCGGGCGAATGGCGTCGGCGAAGGCTGCTGCGCCGGCTCTATTACTTCCTGCGGCCCGTGCTGCCGGTGCCGGTGAGGAAGCACCTGCAGAAGATGCGCCTGACCGGTTGGAACGACATCCCGTTCCCGCAGCTGGCCGGTCGACTTGAGCGTCGAGACGCTGATGCAGGCCGACGATGGCGCACGTCCTGCGAAGTGCGGGGAATCGAGCGGCTTCCGTTCATCTGGTTCTGGCCCGACGGCGCGCCGGCGCTGCGTCATGATGACGCACGACGTCGAAGGCACGGCCGGACGCAGGTTCTGTCCGGCGCTGATGGATCTCGACGAGTCCTTCGGCATGAAGTCCGCCTTTCAGGTCATACCGGAGACGCAGGACCTCGACCGGGCTGATCGGTGAGATTCGCCGGAGAGGCTTCGAGGTCAACCTCCACGACCTCAATCACGATGGCGAGCTCTTCAAGACCGGGCGCAGTTCCAGCGTCGTGCCGCGCTGATCAATCAATACGCCCGCGAGCTCGACTGCCACGGCTTCCGGTCCGGCTCCATGTATCGCGAGCAGCGATGGTTCGATGCCTTCGAGTTCTCTTACGACATGTCCGTGCCGAACGCGGCCCACCTGGAGCCGCAGCGTGGCGGCTGCTGCACGGTGATGCCGTATTTCCTGGTAACCTCCTCGAGCTGCCGCTGACGACGACGCAGGACTACTCGCTGTTTCACATCCTGGGGGATTACTCGATCGCGCTTGTGGAAGGAACAGATCGAGGCGATCCTCGCACGACAACGGGCTGATCAGCTTCATTACGCATCCCGGACTATCTGATCGAGCGGCGGGCGCTCGCGTGTCTACCGCGACCTGCTCGAGCACCTGTCGCGGGCTTCGTCGCGAGCACAACCTGTGGGTGGCGCTCCCGGGAGAAGTGAACGAGTGGTGGCGCAGCCGGCAGCGATGTCGCTGGTGCCGAACGGGGGACGCCTGGCGGTCCAGGGTCCCGGCAGCGAACGTGCGCGCGTGGTACGCCTTCATGCCGCGCTTTACGGGTTCGACCGGCGTCGTCTACGGGATCCGTGAGTGCGGTCAGCGCTGAGCGGACTCCGACCGACGTACCGAGCGCTCACGCCCCCGACCTCGTCCGACATCCGACACACGGCGTCTACGACCTGGATCCGTCAAGGATCCGCGATGGGCGGAGTTGGTGGGCCGGCATCCACATGCGTCGGTCTTTCACACGGTCGGCTGGCTCGAGGCGCTGCAACGCACCTACGGGTACGAACCTGTCGCGTTCACGACCTCCGCGCCCGGAACAGCGCTGACGAACGGCGTGGTTTTCTGCGACGTCCGGAGCTGGTTGACCGGAAGGCGGCTGGTGTCGCTGCCGTTCTCCGACCATTGCGAGCCGCTGGTCGATAACAGCCAGGAGGCTCGCGGCGATCTGCAGGCACCTGGCCGAGCAGCGGCGCGCGAGTGGCTGGGGGCATATCGAGCTGCGACCGCGAGGGCGGCCCCAGCTGCAGGGTTTTCGACCCGCAGCGCAGTTCTGGCTCCATCGAGTTGGATCTGCGTCCCGAGCCCGGCGTGCTGTTCCGGTCTCTCCACAAGGACTCGATTCAGCGCAAAATCCGCCGGGCCGAGCGCGAAAAGCTGACATCGAGAGGGTCGCGACGAGGGCCTGCTGCGGGAGTTCTATCGCCTGCTCGTGCTGACACGGCGGCGCCATCAGCTTCCGCCCCAGCCTTTCGCGTGGTTCCGTCACCTGGCCGCGGGCCTGGGCCCGGCGATGACGGTGCGGGTCGCGCGCATCGGGGCAGCGGCCCGTCGCGGCGATGATGACGCTCACGCACCGGGACACGATGGTCTACAAATACGGCGCGTCGGACGCGGCTTTTCATCCGCTCGGCGGCATGCCGCTATCTCTTCTGGAAGGCGATCGAGGACGCGCGTAGCCGGGGGTGCGTGGCGCTGGATCTTGGCCGCTCCGACCTCGGAAACCCCGGCCTGGTGACGTTCAAGGATCGGCTGGGCGCGGGGCGTTCTGAGGCGAGCTACTGGCGACACCCGCCGCCTGACTTCTCGAGCGGCGCCTGGCGCGGCTACGCGATGTCCGGTGCGAGGCAGGTGCTGGGGCGTGTGCCGGGCGGCGTTCGAGCCGCAGCCGGCAGGCTCCTCTACCGGCACGTAGGGTGACGTGCCGAGCGGGGCTCTTCCCGGCTTACTCACATTCCCGCCGCGCAAGTGTCACGAACGCGAAACCTTCACCCATTCCGGTCAAAGCGGACAGATATGACGAATACACCGATTCCGTTCCTGGATCTTGAAACAGTCCATCGCGAGCTCGAGGAGGACCTGGTGCAGGTCTTTCGAGAGGCGATCCGGTCGGCTCGATTTGTCGGGGGGCCGGAGGTCGAGGCGTTCGAGCAGGAGTTCGCCGCGTACTGCGGCACAACCCATTGCGTCGGCGTGGCCAACGGGACGGACGCCATGCGGTTCGCGTTGATGGCGGCCGGCGTCGGACCGGGAGATGCGGTGGTCACCGTGGCCCACACGTTCATCGCGACAGTCGAGGCAATCAGCCAGGCGGGCGCCGGGACCGAGTTCGTCGACATCGATGACCGCACCTACACGATGTGCCCGAACGCGCTATCCGAGTATCTGCGAGGGTGCCGCAGGGATCCGGACACCGGCCGCCCTCTCGGTTCGCGGACGAACATGCCCATCAAAGCGCTCGTGCCCGTACACCTGTATGGACAGGTGGCCGACATGGATGCGCTGTGCGACATCGCCGCCGAGTACGACCTGCTGGTGATCGAGGATGCCTGCCAGGCACACGGCGCGGAGTACCTCTCGGCACGCGACGGCGCCTGGCGCCGGGCCGGATCCTTCGGCACGGCTGCCGGTTTCAGCTTCTATCCGGGCAAGAATCTGGGCGCCTGCGGCGAAGCCGGGGCGGTGACCACGGATGATGAACAGGTCGCGCGCACGATCAGGATGCTGAGGGAACACGGGCAGCAGAAGAAGTACTACCACGACCTGGAGGGCTACAACGGTCGCCTCGACGCCATCCAGGCGGGGCTGCTGCGGGTGAAACTGCGGCACCTGGACAGGTGGAACGAGCAGCGCCGCGCCGCGGCGCGCATCTACGACCAGGCGCTGTCAACGGTGGTCACGCCGTTCGAGCCTGACCGAAGCCGGTCGACCTATCACCTCTACGTGGTCAGGAGCCCGGAGCGGGACGACCTGGGCCGCCACCTGAACGAGAGTGGCGTAAATACGGGGCTGCACTATCCCGTGCCACTTCACCTGCAGAAATGCTACCGCGGGTGGGGCTACGCCGCCGGCAGTCTCCCCGTGACGGAGCGAGTCGCGTCGGAGGTCCTGTCGCTGCCGATGTACCCGGGATTGACCGAGGCCCAGCAGCATCGTGTGGCGTCCGCCGTCAGCACCTTCGCCGGCGCAGGAGCGGTGCGCTAGGTGTCCGGGCCCCAGAGGTCGGCAGGCGCCGTTGATCACTGCCCGCGGGGGTGCGATCTGTGAGGATCGTGTCGGTCGTCGGGGCTCGTCCTCAGTTCGTCAAGGCGGCGGCGATCAGCCGCGCCCTCGGATCCCGGCACTCAGAAATCCTCGTGCATACCGGACAGCACTACGACTATGAGATGTCCGGCGTGTTCTTCGACGGCCTGGAGCTCCCTCGCCCCCACGCCAACCTTGGCATCGGGTCCGGCCATCACGGCGCTCAAACCGGCGCGATGCTGTCGCGACTGGAAGAGTTGCTGTTGTCGGTTCGGCCCGATGCGGTCCTCATCTACGGGGACACGAACTCCACGCTGGCGGGTGCGCTCGCCGCGTCGAAGCTGTGCCTGCCCGTGATCCACGTCGAGGCCGGACTGCGGAGCTTCAATCGCCGCATGCCGGAGGAGGTCAACCGCGTCGTTGCAGACCATCTGTCGACGCTGTTGCTGTGCCCGAGCGAAACGGCGGTCAGCAATCTCGCGTCCGAGGGAATCCGGGCCGGCGTGCACCTGGTGGGCGACGTCATGCTCGACGTGCTGAACTGGGCGCGCGACCGTGCTCGCTCAGCAGGCGCCGAGGCGCTGAACAGGGCGGGGGTCGCAGGGCGGCCGTATCTGCTCGCGACCGTGCACCGCAGTGAGAATACCGACGACCCGGCGAGGCTGGCGGGCATTCTCCGGGCGTTTTCCGCAATCGACGAACCGATAGTCTTCCCGATCCACCCGCGCGCGCGGAAGGCGCTCGCGGCGGCCAATTGCCCCCTCGGCGGAAACGTCCGTGTTGTCGACCCGCTCGGTTACCTGGAGATGGTGGCGGTAGCAGGTTCTGCGCGCCTGATCCTCACGGACTCGGGCGGCCTGCAGAAGGAAGCGTACTGGCTGGGGGTGCCCTGCGTGACCTTGCGCGACGAAACGGAATGGGTGGAAACCGTCCAGGCGGGGTGGAACACTTTGACCGGCGCGGACTCCGACCGGATCCTGCACGCCGCCCGTTCCCTCACGGCGCCCGACTCGCATCCGGAACTTTACGGGGACGGATCAGCCGCCTCGAAGTGCGTCGACCTGCTCGACACGCTGGCGATCGATAGCGGCGCACACGCGCAGCTCAGTAACTGAATGATGGAGTCACTTGTGCCTACCGAACTTCGGACCGGAAACACGCGCGTCGCGGTCGTCGGCGTCGGCTACTGGGGGAAGAACCTGGTTCGCAATTTCTACGAGTTGGGCGCTCTCGCCGCACTGTGTGACGCGGACCGATCCGTCGGGACACGCTGCAACACGGAGTACCGCGACGTCCGGTTCTTCCACGACTACCGCGACGTTCTCGACGACCCGTCCATCGATGCGGTGGCCCTGGCGACGCCAGCGGTGACCCACTACGCGATGGCGAAGGCGGCGCTGGAGGCCGGCAAGGATGTGCTGGTAGAGAAACCGCTGGCCATCGACGTCAGGCACGGCGAAGAGCTCGTCAGCGTCGCGCAGCGCACAGGCCGGATCCTCATGGTCGGCCACATTCTCAGATATCACCCCGCCATTCTCAAGCTGCAGCAGCTCATCCAGGACGGCGCCTTGGGCAAGATCAACTATCTCTATTCAAACCGGCTCAACATCGGGAAGATACGCACGGAGGAGAACATCCTCTGGAGCTTCGCGCCGCACGACATCTCCGTCATGCTCGCGCTGCTGAACGAGATGCCGGACCGGGTCTCCTGTCAAGGCGGAGCCTACCTGAGCGGCGGCGTAGTCGACGTGACGCTGAGCCACTTCGACTTCCCGAGCGGCGTCCAGGCGCACAGCTTCGTGAGCTGGCTGCATCCCGTGAAGGAACAGCGCCTCGTCATCGTGGGTTCCGAGAGAATGGCGGTCTTCGACGACACGGTTGAGCACAAGCTGGTGCTGTACCCCCACAAGGTGGAATGGAAGAACCGCATCCCGACAGCCATCAAGGCCAAGGGGGAAGTCATCACGCTCGACAGCACGGAACCGCTGCGTGCCGAGTGCGCGCATTTCCTCGAGTGCGTGACGACACGCAATTCGCCGACCAGCGACGGCGCCGAGGGCTTGCGTGTGCTGCGGGTGCTGGACGCCTGCCAGCGCGCGCTCCAGAACGGCGCCGCGACGGTCGACACTGTCGAAGCGCCCGTCCGCAAGGAACCGCCGTACTTCGTGCACGAGTCAGCCTATGTGGACAATGGAGCCGAGGTCGGCGTCGGGACGAAGATCTGGCACTTCTCGCACGTCATGAAGGGCGCCCGCATCGGCGCGGGAACGAACATCGGGCAGAACGTCAACGTGGACGGCGGCGTCGTCATCGGGAACAACGTCAAGATTCAGAACAACGTGTCGGTGTATACGGGCACGATGATCGAAGACGACGTGTTCCTCGGTCCGTCGTGCGTGCTGACGAACGTCAGCAATCCGAGGGCCCAGGTGAACCGGCACTCGCTCTACGAGACGACCGTTCTCAGGCGCGGCTGCTCGATCGGCGCGAACGCGACCATTGTCTGCGGCGTCACGGTCGGGCGCTACGCCTTCGTCGGCGCCGGCTCCGTCGTCACCAAGGATGTTCCGGACTACGCGCTGGTCATCGGCAATCCGGGCCGGCGAGTCGGCTGGATGAGCCGGCACGGCCACCGCCTCGGATCCCCGGATGGCTCCGGTGTGATGCGCTGCCCCGAGAGCGGCTATCGATTCGCCGAGGCGGAGCCCGGAATTCTGCGATGCTTGGATCTGGACGAAGACGCGCCGCTGCCAGGCAGCCTGGCCGTCGGGACCAGGACTTATCGGCAGGTGAGAGAGGAAGCCAAGCATGAATGTGCCACTGCTAGATCTTAAGGCCCAGTACTCCGCGATCAAGGCGGACGTCGACAGAGCCATCGCGGAGGTAATGGACTCGCAGCACTTCATCCTCGGGCCGAAAGTCGACCAGTGCGAGCAGGCGGTCGCTGCCTACGCCCGGTGCGCACACGGCGTAGGGATGTCGTCCGGCAGCGACGCACTGCTGGCGTGCCTCATGGCCGAGGACATCGGTCCGGGCGACGAGGTGATCACCACGACCTACACCTTCTTTGCCACTGTCGGCGCGATCGCGCGGGTCGGGGCGCGCCCCGTGCTGGTCGACATCGACCCGGTCACCTACAACCTGGACGTCACCCGGATCGAGGAAAAGGTCACGTCGAAGACCCGGGCGATCATTCCCGTGCATCTCTACGGCCAGCTGGCGGACATGAGCGCCGTGATGGAGATTGCCGAGCGTCACAACCTGCTCGTCATAGAGGACGCAGCCCAGGCCATCGGCGCCGAGCACGACGGCCGCCGCGCCGGCTCGATCGGGCACTACGGCTGTTTCTCATTCTTTCCATCGAAGAACCTCGGCGCAGCCGGGGACGGCGGAATGGTTGTGACGAACGACTCGGCCCGCGCCGAAAAGCTGAAGGTGCTGCGCGGGCACGGTGCCAAGCCGAAGTACCATCACCGGCTGATCGGCGGGAACTTCCGGCTCGATGCCATCCAGGCCGCCATCGTCAGCGCGAAGCTCCCGCACCTCGACGGTTGGACCGACGCGCGGCAGCGGAACGCCCGGCTGTACGATCGATTGTTCAAGGCAGCGGACCTGCCCGTTGGCCTTCCGGTCGTGGACACGGACCGGCACATCTTCAACCAGTACGTGATCCGGGTTCCTCAACGCGACGAGCTGCGCGAGCAGTTGCAGCGGCGAGGGATCGGCACGGAGGTCTACTATCCGGTCCCGATGCATTTGCAGGAGTGCTTCGCGTATCTGGAGCAGGGCATCGGGAGTTTTCCGGAGAGCGAACGTGCGGCCCTGGAGACGCTTGCCATTCCGATCGATCCGTGCCTCACGGAGCAGCAGGTGCAGTACGTCGTCGATTCGATCGCGGAGGTCGCAGCCGAGAGTGTCACCGCCGGGAAGGAGGCCTGGGTCGCAGGCAGTCGCGCGGTTGCCGGCGCGTGATCGGCGTGCTCGCACGGCCTGAGCAGTCCACATGGGTAGAGGAGTTCTTCGAGCTCTTCAAGACCCCGTGGGAGTTCCATCGTGAAGGCCGGGCGTACAACGTCGTGATTGCCACGGTGGACGATCTGCCCGACGTCCGGGCCGGTCTCCTGATCGCCTACGGAACCCGGGCAAAGAACATCGATCCGTCGCTCGGATTGCAGGGGAAGAGGTGTGAATCCACCAGCGGGCTGACATGCCTGGGTAGCTCCCTGCCAATCTACGGCTCGCTGGCAACGTTCGACATCCCGGCGGGCGGCTCGCACGAGATCCTCGCGACTGCGGCAGCGGCCGCCTGCGTCGTACGCTGCCGCGGCGCCAATCCGCCGACCATTCGAGCCGGATACGAGCTCTTCGATGAGTTGCGGCTGCTGATTTCGTCAGGCCAGCCGGCCGAGCATGCCGGCGTGGCGACGGTGGACCTGCATATCCGAATGCTGCGCGAGCTCATCCTCCGCGAGGGGTTGGGCTTCGTTGAGATCCCACCTGTTCCGGCGGGCTACAGCTTTGCGGCGTGCCTCACCCACGACATCGATTTCGTGGGAATCCGTCGGCACGGACTCGATCACACGGTCTGGGGCTTCCTCTATCGCTCCACGGTCGGTGCCGTCAGGGATGTTGCCCGCGGCAGGGTCTCGGTGGCCCGGCTGCTCCGGATGTGGCGCGCCGTGGCCTCCCTTCCACTTGTGCACCTGGGCTGGGTGCGCGACTTCTGGGAGCCCTTCGACTGGTACCTCGAGGTCGAGAAGAACCTCCCGGCAACGTACTTTCTGATTCCGTTCAAGCGGCGGGCGGGCGAGCACGTCAGCGGACCAGGCGCATCCCGGCGTGCGACGGCCTACGACGTGGAGGACCTTTCCGACTGGCTCGGCCGGTTGACAGCCGGCAGCCGCGAGGTCGGCGTTCACGGAATCGATGCCTGGCACAGGCTGGACCGGGCATGCGAAGAGAAGGGCAGAGTCTCTACCGCAGCGGGAACCGCGGCGTCCGGCATTCGGATGCACTGGCTGCTGGCCGACGCACGGACACCAGCGATCCTGGAGCAGGCCGGCTTTGAGTACGATGCGACCGCCGGTTACAACGACACCGTAGGGTTTCGCCACGGAACGGGCCAGGTGTTCCGGCCGCTGGGCGCTCACACGCTGCTCGAGCTGCCGCTGCACATCCAGGATGGCGCCCTGTTCTATCCCGGCCGGTTGGACCTGTCAGAGGAGCAGGCGGCAGTGCGCTGCGCCCGGCTGATCGACCACGCGCGCGCCTCTGGCGGAGTGCTGACGGTGTTGTGGCACGACCGCAGCCACGGTCCCGAGCGTTTCTGGGGGGAATTCTACGTCGATCTCCTGCGTGAGTTGCGATCGGCGAACGCCTGGTTCGGGTCAGCGCGGGACGTGGTCGGATGGTTCCGGAAGCGGAGGCAAGTGCGATTCGACGATGTGAGTACCGGAGCCGTCGCGCAGGCGGTGTCATATACGGGAGAAGGCTCGATCAGCCCGCCGCTCGTCGTGCGATGGTATCAGGCCCGTAAGCCCGCAGCGCTCGGTGACTCGGCCCCCGCATGGGTGGACGTGCCCTGGGATGGCACGCCGGGCCACTTCACGGATGAAGGCTGGCGGCTCGCCGGAAACGTTGCGGGACCGCGGGCCGACGCGCGCCGTCTTGAATCGCAGTCTGCATTCCAATGAGCGCAATCTGTCTCGTCGTCCAGGCGTTTTACGAAACAGACGTCAGGGTCCGCCGGAAGGCCGAGGCTCTGGTGGAGGCGGGGTATTCCGTCGACGTGCTGGCATTGCGCGTTTCGGGAGACCGGAAGCGATTCGTCCTGAACGGCGTCGACGTGCGCACGATGTCGCTCGGAAAGCAGCGGGGCACACTGGCGCGATATGCGTTCGAATACGCCGCGTTCTTCCTGTGGACGATGGTCACGGTGCCGGTACAGATGCGGCGCCGGCGCTACGCGGTGATCGACGTCAACACCCTGCCAGACTTCCTGATCTTCGCCGCCGTGTTCGGGCGCTGGCTCGGCGCGCGGCTGCTCCTCGACATGCACGAGATCACGCCGGAATTCTACATCTCCAAGTACGGTGTCTCGGAGCGCTCGTGGATCGTTCGGACGTTGAAATTCCAGGAACGAGCCAGCTTCAACTTCGCGGATTCGGTCGTCACGATTCACGAGCCGATCGAGGACCTGCTGGTCGGCCGCGGTCTGCGACGGGCGAAGTCGACGATCGTTATGAATTCGGCCGACGCCGGGCGTTTTCACGCCAGGACCGTCGGCGCCGCCGACGACGAAGGACCTGCCCCGAGTGCCAGGTTCGCCATGATCTACCACGGCACCCTCACGAAGATCTACGGACTCGACATTGCTGTCGAGGCATTCGGCCACGTGCGGGACCAGATGCCCGGCGCCGAACTGTGGATCCTCGGCGGCGGCCCTGAGGCGGCGCGTCTGGCGGCGATGGTCGATCGGCTGGGGTTGTCGGAGCAGGTCAAGCTGATCGGTCAGGTGCCACCGGGCGAGATTCCCGCGTGGTTGAGGCGCGCGACGGTCGGGATCCTGCCGCTGAGGCGCGATGTCTTTCTCGATTACGCGTTTCCCAACAAGCTGCCTGAAATGATCATCAGCGAGAAGGCGGTGATCGTCTCGCGGTTGAAGGCGATCCGGCATTACTTCAGCGAGGACGCGCTGGCCTATGCGGCGCCCAACGACCCGATCGACCTCGGCAGGCAGATGGTCCGGCTCTACCGCGATCCGTCGCTGCGCACACAACTGTGCTGGCAGGCGAAGAAGGAATACGAAGCGATCGGCTGGGACGTGATGAAGCGGCGCTACGTCGACCTGGTCGGGCGGCTGGCTGCCGGGCCCGCAGGCTCGCCTGGCGCGGTTGGAACGGGAGCGTAGTTGGATACCCTCAGACAGACCGACTCGCTCGAGCCCGCACGGGCGACGGCGGTGAAGCTCCTGGCGTACTGCGAGGCGAACGGGTGGGCCGGACACGATCCGTACGACGCGTTGAACAGCGAGCTGTTCCGGGCCGTGCCGCGGCTCGATAGCCGGTGGCCCCGCCTGGTGCTCACGCAGGCCATGAAGAGAAGTCCGGTCAACCTGCGGCGGCTGGCGAGGGTTCCCAAGACGCAGAACCCCAAGGCCCTCGCGTTGTTCCTGTCGGCCACCTTGAAGCTCCGGCGGGTCGGCGCGCTGAGTGACGAGCGGGTCATCGGAACGCTGCTCGAGGCACTGCTGGCGTCGCGGTCCGAGCAGGCATCCTACTGGTGCTGGGGGTATTCGTTTCCCTGGCAGACGCGCACGCTGGTCGTCCCGCGCGGCGCACCCAACCTGGTCTGCACGACCTTCGTGGCGAACGCGGTTCTCGATGCGTATGACGAGCTCGGCGACGGCCGATTGCTCCAGATCGCCGCGAGCGCGGCGGATTACCTCGTAGAGGTCCTTTACTGGAACGATGGCCGGTCGCAAGCCGGTTTCAGCTACCCCGTTGCGCCGCACGACACGCGGATTCACAACGCCAACCTGCTGGCCGCCGCATTCCTGGCCCGTGTTGCCAGGCACACCGGCCGGGACGGCTTGATACAGCCGGCGCTGAACGCTGTCAGGTATTCGGTGAGTGCCCAGCGGCCGGACGGGTCGTGGCCGTACGGCGAGCTGCCGAAGCAAGCGTGGATCGACAATTTTCACACCGGCTACAACCTGTGCGGCCTTCGCTGGTTCGGCCGTCAGACCGGGATGACCGAGTTCGACGCTCACGTCAGCCAAGGGTTCGAATTCTACCGCCGGCACTTCTTCCGGGAGGACGGCGCGCCGCGATATTTTCACAACCGCACCTATCCGATCGACATCCACTGCGTGGCGCAGAGCCTGATCACGCTCCTGGAATTCAAGGACGTCGACGACACCGCCGCACCGCTGGCCCGGTCGGTGCTGGATTGGGCGATGAAGCACATGTGGGACGAGCGTGGATTCTTCTATTACCGGGTGCTGCGGCTGTGCACCATACGGACGTCGTACATGCGATGGTCCCAGGCGTGGATGCTGCTGGCCTTGTCAACCCTGGTGAGTGACGTGGCCCACGAGCGCGCAGGGCAGCCCGGTGATCTCCGGAACCTTGCGGGGGCCGGCTCGTAGTGCTCCCTTCCTATGTTCTCGTCACGCCTGCGCGGAACGAGGCCCAGTACATCGAGCTGACGCTGAAGTCCGTTGTCTCGCAGACCGTCCGTCCGTTGAAATGGGTGATCGTCAGCGACGGGTCGACGGACGGCACCGACGAGATCGTGCAGAGATACGCCCGCGACCACCAGTGGATCGAGCTGGTTCGGCTGCCTGAGCGGAGCGTGCGCCATTTCGCCGGCAAGGTCCACGCGTTCAACTCCGGGTATGCGCGGCTGGCGGGACTGCCGTACGACGTCATCGCCAATCTCGACGGCGACGTCTCGTTCGATACTGACTACTTCGACTTCCTGCTGCGCAAGTTTGTCGAGCACCCTCGGCTCGGCGTCGCCGGCACGCCCTTCAGGGAGGGCTCGTTCCAGTACCGACTACCGGTTTACCAGCATCGAGCACGTGTCCGGGCAGTGCCAGCTGTTCCGAAGAGCATGTTTCGAGGCTATCGGGGGATACCTCCCGCGCGAGGAAGGCGGCGTCGATCTGGTTGCCGTAATCAGTGCCCGGATGAAGGGCTGGGAGACGAGGACGTTCCCCGACAAGCCGTACCTCCATCACCGGCCCATGAGCACTGCGAGCCAGCACCGCCTGCTGGTTCCTCTCAGGGGCGGGCGCCTCGATTACATATTCGGCTGCCACCCGATTTGGGAATTGTTCCGCTGTGCCTACCAGACGACGCGTCCGCCGATCCTGATCGGTGGGCTGCTTCGGCTCGCCGGCTTCGTGTGGGCGGGTGTTACCCGGGTAGAGAAGAAAGTGCCACTCGATGTCATCGAGTTCAGGCGGCAGGAACAGATGCGCAGGCTGACGCAGTTTCTTGCCCGGTGTGTCAGATTGAACATACATCGGGGCCAGGCCTGATGACTGCGGTCGGCGGGCGAACGGCGGCAACAGCGCACGTCACGTGTGAACGGACAGCGGCAGATGGAGGCAGGTGTTTATGCAGGTTGCGGAACGCACGTTGAACTTCGTGCGCGGGCTTCTCAAGAGTTACGGTCCCTCGAGCATCAAGAAGCGGCTGTGGGACGAGGAGTTCGCCCGCGGTAAGTGGAACTTCATCGACGATACGCGCGGCGACTGCGTGTACCCATTCATCGAGCGACATGCCCGGAACGGCGCCATTCTGGACCTCGGATGCGGTCCCGGGAACACCGCCAACGAACTGGATTCGAATGCCTACGGTACAGTACGTTGGAGTGGACATTTCCGAAAACGCCCTGGAAAAAGGCCGACGGCGCTCGGCGAGCGGGGGACGGGGCGAGAAGAATACATTCGAGCAGGGAGACTTTCTCACCTACGTGCCATCGCAGCAATTCGATGTGATTCTGTTCAGGGAATCCATGTATCATGTTCCCCTGGGCAAAATAAAGACGCTGCTGGACAGGTATGCACAGTACCTGCGACAGGGTGGCGTGTTCGTCGTCAGGATGAACGCAACAGGTGGCAAGCTGGGCAGACCCAAGGCAATGGTCTCCGTCATGGCCACCGAGTTCGACGTGCTCGAGCGCAAAGAGCATGGCCCGGGCGGACCCACCGTGATCGTGTTCCGGCCGCAGGCGGAACCCCAGTTGAGCCAGCGCGAGGCGTAGGGTATCAATGGCGACGCAGCCTACAGCCGCCGGCTCACGGAGCACAATCGGTCCGATCGAGGTCAACGTCAAGGGCCAGTGGATCAGCGTGCCCGCCCTGCAGGTCGACGGCACGGCCATAGTCGTCAGAGGGAGATGGCTGAGGAAGGCCATCGTCGAGGGGGAGGAGTGGCTGGAGAGGGAACTGGCTGACCCGGCGCTCTGTGTAAGCGAGCTCAAGGCGCATCGGTCGCGGTTGCCTGCGGATGTCTTTTCGTTCGTCCAGAAGATC
Source organism: uncultured Acidobacteriota bacterium (assembly GCA_963787175.1). Classification (GTDB taxonomy): domain Bacteria; phylum Acidobacteriota; class Vicinamibacteria; order Vicinamibacterales; family 2-12-FULL-66-21; genus CAVSUB01. Next base: position 374,000 of record CAWBCA010000017.1, on the reverse strand, counting down.
CCATGCACCTCGCCGAAGTACTCCTACCCGATGGAGTGGCACAGCGTCGCCGCGGTCCGCGTGACGACCTTCAAGGAGTGGTGGGACGGTCTCCCCCAGGAAACCCGCAAGAACGTCCGGAGGTCGCAGAAGCGGGGCGTGGTTGTCACGATCAGGGAGCTTGACGACCGGCTGATTCACGGCATCATCGACGTGAACAACGATTCGCCGCTGCGTCAGAACGTGCCGTTCACTCACTTCGGGAAGCCCTTCGACGAGGTCAAGAAAGATCAGTCGTCTTTTGCCGGCCGAAGCGACTTCGTGTGCGCACACGTCGGGGAAGAGCTGATCGGCTTCATCAAGATTGTCTACCGGGGTGAGGTTGCGTCAATCCTCCAAATCCTGCCACGGGCAACCCACTACGATAAGCGACCCGCCAACGCGTTGCTGGCGAGAGCGGTCGAGCTCTGCGCAGAAAAGGGCATCTCCTACCTGACCTACGGCATGTTCAAGTACGGGAACAAGAGCGAGAGCTCCCTCCTCGAGTTCAAGGTTCGGAACGGGTTCGAGGAGCTCCTGGTGCCCAGGTATTACGTCCCATTGACGCCCCGGGGAGCACTCGCCCTGAAGCTCAATGCCCATCGCGGCCTGCTGGGAATACTCCCGCCGCGTGCGATCGCAATCGCGCTGAAGGCCCGCGCCATGTGGCACGGCCTCAGGCGCGACGCTGGCCGGTGTAGCTCAACGTCAGAGCAGTCGATTAGTACTCGACAGATGGGGCGTTCAAATCCCCCCGCCGGCTCCACCCCCTGATCGCGGTTGATCTTCAACCGCGCGCCTCTGATCGCGATTCGGAAGGTCTTACAGGCAATGCTCGTTCAGTCATGGCCCGGGGCGCTCGACCAGGGCTGCCGTTCCGGTTCCCGGCCCCTCGTACGCGCTCCGGGACGCAGGGAGAGGTGCGTGTGTTGACGTCCGGGCAGGCCGAACCGTCCCCCGAGGCGCAACTCATCTCGCCGGACGATGCCATCCTGGTGACCGGCGCCAGCGGCTTCATCGGCCGCCGGGTGGTCGAGAATCTGGTTGGAAGAGGCTTCCGCAATATCCGCTGCCTGGTGCGGCCGTCGGGCGATCCGAGCGCGCTGAATGCCATCGTGTCGCCCCGGGGCGACCAGCCGGTCAGGGTCCTGACCGGCAACCTCCTTTCGCGCGAGGACTGCCGTGCGGCCACCGCGGACGTGGCGGTCATCCTGCACCTGGCGGCCGGGCGCGGGGAGAAATCGTTTGCGGACGCATTCATGAACTCCGTCGTGACGACCCGCAACGTGATCGAAGCTGCGCTGGAGGGCGGCGCGCTCAGGCGGTTCGTGAACGTCAGTTCACTGTCGGTCTACACGAACACCAACAGGCGCGTGGGCCGCTTACTGGACGAGTCGAGCCAGGTGGAGGAAAGGCCGGAGTCGCGGGGTGACGCCTATTCGTTCGCCAAGGTGAAGCAGGACCAGCTGGTCGTCACGTATGGCAGGACACATGGATTGCCGTATGTGATCGCAAGGCCCGGTTACGTGTACGGTCCCGGCAATGAGGCGATCCCCGGCCGGGTGGGTATCGGGACATTCGGCCTGTTCCTGCATCTCGGTGGCTTCAACACCCTCCCGCTCTCCTTCGTCGACAACTGTGCCGACGCGATCGTCCGGGCCGGCCTCACACCCGGAGTGGAAGGTGAGGTCTTCAACATCGTCGACGATGATCTGCCGTCGAGTCGACGGTTCTTACGGCTCTACAAGGGAAGGGTCCGGCGGTTTCGATCGTTGTATGTGCCCCACGCGGTGAGTTACGCGCTGTGCGGCTTGTGGGAGAAGTATGCGGCGTGGTCGGAGGGCCAACTGCCCCCGGTGTTCAACCGGCGGGTATGGCACGCTTACTGGAGGAGCACGGACTACAGCAACGGCAAGCTGAAGGCCCGGCTCGGCTGGCGGCAGCTCGTGCCGACCGAGCAGGGGCTCGAGACGTACTTCCGCAGCTGCCGGGGGAAGTACCTCGGTGCTTAAGGTCGGCATAGTCGGGTGTGGCAAGATCGCCGACGCCCACGCAGCGCAGGTTCAGCGGATCGACGGCTGCCGGCTGGTCGGGGCGTGCGACAGCGAGCTGCTCATGGCGAAACAGCTCTGTGAGAGATTCTCCATCGAGCGAAGCTTCAGTGACGTGCGAGCGCTTCTCAGCGATGCCAGCCCCGACGTGGTACACATCACGGCGCCGCCCGCCACCCACTTCGAGCTCGCGCGCCTGTGCCTCGAGCATGGCTGCCACGTCTACGTGGAGAAGCCTTTCACGCTGTACGCGCACGAAGCACGCGGCTTGATCGAGCTGGCCACCGCCAGGGGACTGAAGCTCACGGCGGGGCACGACGGCCAGTTCACTCACGCCGCGCGGCGGATGCGGCAGCTGGTCGAGAGCGGGTATCTGGGCGGCCCGCCGGTGCACATCGAGAGCTACTACTGCTACGACCTGTCGGAACCGGGCTATGCCCGGGCGCTGCTGGGTGACAAGCGGCACTGGGTGCGCGCACTGCCCGGGCGGCTCCTGCAGAACATCATCAGCCACGGCATCGCGGCGATCGCGGAGTTCCTGACCACCGAGAGGCCGCAGGTGATTGCCCACGGCTTCGTGAGCCCGTTGCTCAGGCGCCTCCACGAAGAGGACATCGTCGACGAGCTGCGGGTGATTGTCGCCGAGGACCAGCGCACGACGGCCTATTTCACCTTCTCTTCCCAGATGCGGCCCTCTCTGCATCAATTGCGTCTCTACGGATCGAAGAACGGGCTCGTCCTCGATCAGGATCAGGAAAGCGTGATCCGGCTGCGGGGAGGGCGGTTCAAGAGCTACAGCGAGAAGTTCGTGCCCCACCTGTCCTTCGCCGATCAGCACCTGGCGAACATGGTGAGAAATGCCAAGCTGTTTCTCAGGCGCGATTTTCACATGAAGTCGGGCCTGAAGCATCTCATCGAGTCGTTCTATCAGTCGATTCGCAATGACACGCCGGTTCCGATTCCGTACCGCGAGCTGCTGTTGACAGCGACCATCATGGACGCGATCTTCGAGCAGCTCCCTCCCGGGCCCCAGAGGCCTTAGCGCGCTGCGGTGGCGGCACCGCTGAAAGGCTGTTCAATGGGGGCTCAGAAGCGATGCCGGGGCTAGTCGGCCTCGTCACGAAGATGCCGCGCGAGCGGGCGCTTCGTGAGCTTGCAGGCATGGTCGGCACCCTCGGTCACGAGGAGTTCTACCGGACGGGAACCTGGTGCGATCCGTCGCAGGGTGTCTACGTCGGCTGGTCTGTTCAGAAGGAGGCATTCTCCGACGGGATGCCGCTCGCCGGCGAACGGGGCGACCCGACGCTGGTCTTCTCGGGGGAGGAATACCCCGAGCCGGGAACAGCTCAGCGCCTGCGGGACAAGGGCCACACCTGTGCCGTGGAGGGTGCCGACTATCTCGTGCACCTGGCTGAAGACAATCCCACGTTTCCTGCCGGACTGAACGGCAGGTTTCACGGGCTGCTGGTCGACCGGGCCCAAGGGGTCGTGGCGCTGTTCAACGACCGCTACGGGATGCACCGGCTCTACTATCACGAGGCCAGGGACGGGTTCTACTTCGCGGTAGAGGCGAAGGCCATCCTGGCGGTGCGGCCCGAGTTGCGGAAGCTCGACCAGCAGGCCCTGGGGGAGTTCATCTCGTGCGGCTGTGTTCTTGGAGACCGCACGCTGTTCGAAGGCGTCCGCCTGCTGCCCCCCGGATCCCGATGGCTGTTCAGGGGCGGGTCGCTGGAGCGGCGGGAGGCGTATTTCAGTCCGGATGAGTGGGAGGGCCAGGCTGTCCTCGAGCCGGAGGCCTACTACAGCGAGCTGCGTGCCGCATTCTCACGAAACCTGCCCCGCTACTTCGGCGGCCGGCAGCGGATAGGGATGTCCCTGACCGGTGGCCTGGACACGCGGATGGTCATGGCCTGGCACAAGCAGCCTCCGGGCGAGCTGCCGTGCTATAGCTTTGGAGGCACTCGCCGGGAGTGCGCTGACGTCCGCGTGGCGCGGAGCGTCGCACGAACCTGCGGGCAGCCGTACGACGTCATCGCGGCAGGCGGCGGGTTTCTGTCGCGTTTCCCGTACTACGCGGAGCGCGCCGTCTATCTCACGGACGGCTGCGCCGACGTCAGTCGTTGCCCGGACTTGTACATGTACGAGCGGGCGCGGCAGATCGGGCCGGTGAGGATGACGGGCAATTACGGCGGGGAAGTGCTGCGACGGGTGAGGGCCTTCAAGCCGAAGGCGCCCCTGGCGGGACTGTTCGCCCCGGAATTGACGCCCCACGTCAACGCAGCGGTCGATACGTACAACGACATCTCTGCGACGCACCCACTGTCTTTCGCGGTGTTTCGTCAGGGACCGTGGTTCTATCATGGCAGTCTTGCCCTGGAGCAGTCCCAGCTGACCTCGAGAACGCCGTACCTGGACAACGATTTCGTGCGGACGGTGTTCAGGGCTCCTGCGTCGGCGTGTGTCACCAACGACGTCTGTCTCAGGCTGATTGAAGAGGGAGACCCGATCCTCAGCCGGCTGCCAACCGACAGGGGGCTGGTGCGGGATGGCTCTATTCCGGCGGCGCTCCGGAGGCAGTGGCTCGAGCTGGAGTTCAAGGCCGAGTACGCCTACGACTACGGGATGCCACAGTGGCTCGCGCAGCTCGACCGCCTGGCGGCGCCGCTCCGGCCGGAGCGTCTCTTCCTGGGGAGACACAAGTTCTACCATTTCCGGGTGTGGTATCGAGACATCCTGTCGTCACAGGTCCAGGACATCCTGCTCGATCCCAGGAGCGTGTCGCGGCCGTACCTCGACGCCTCCGCCGTCAAACGGATCGTCGGCGCGCACGTCAGCGGACGCGGCAACTATACGAGTGAGATCCACAGGATCATGACGCTCGAGTTCATCAACCGGCTGTTCATCGACCGGCCCGGCAGTGTGCCGCTGCCCGCCGGCTGAGCACACCAGGGTGTCGAGGTGAATGCCGGCTAACGTCGCATTGCTCGTGTACGTGGCGGCGATCGCCGCGCTCCTGTGGCTGGACTTCCGGGGCTCCGCACGGCCGTCGCCAGCAATCTGGATCTCCGTTGCGTGGGTGATTCTAGGCGCATCGCGGCCCGTTCTGGCGTGGTTCGGGCCGGGCGGCGTGTCGATGGACATATCCGACGGCAGCCCGATCGACCGGTTCGCCGCAACGGTGCTGCTCGTCGCCGCGCTGTTTGTGCTCGCCCGCCGGGCAGACCGCACCTGGAACGTGGTCCGGGCCAATCCGGTCATCCTGCTGTTCTTTGTCTATTGCGCGTTCAGCGTGCTCTGGGCCGACTACTCATTCGTGGCCTTCAAGCGCTGGACGAAGGCTCTCGGGAATGTCGCGGTGGTGCTCGTCGTCCTCACGGACTCCAAGCCGACGGTGGCCTTGAAATGGCTGTTGTCCGGGGCAGGCATCCCGCTGCTCGGCCTGTCGCTCTGCATGATCAAGGACTTTCCGTACGTCGGGCGGGGCTACGACGGCTGGACCGGGTCGATCCAGAACCTGGGGGTCACCGAGGGCAAGAATCTGCTGGGCGTCATCTGCCTGGTATTCGGCCTGGCGTCGGTCTGGCGCCTTGTCGATGCCTTCCGGCAGCCGGCCTCACGCACTCGCCAGCTCATCGTGCACGGGGTTGTCCTGGCACTGGTGTGCTGGCTGTTACGCCTCGCCGGGTCCGCGACATCCCTGGCCTGCCTGATCCTGGGCGGCCTGCTCATCCCGGCGGTCACCCTCGCGGGCGGCCGACGCGCCACGGGCGTGAACGTCGTTCTGGGGGGGACTGCGCTGGCCGGCCTGTTCGCGTTCCTGGTGCTGGATGGCTACGGGTACGCCGTCGAGGCGCTGGGACGCGATGCAACGCTGACGGGCAGGACAGAGCTCTGGGAGGTGGTCCTCGGGATGAACGCCGACCCGTTTCTCGGCGCTGGATTCGAGAGCTTCTTCCTGGGGGCCAGGGCCGAAAGGCTGCACCGCATGTTCTGGTGGGCGCCGAACCAGGCGCACAACGGGTATATCGAGATACTCCTGACGCTCGGCTGGATCGGGATTGTCCTGCTCGTTCTCCAGATGGCGGTCGGCTACCGCAACATCCTGCGTGTGGTGCGGAGCGAGCCGGCGCTGGGGGCGTTCAGGGCCGCCGTCTTTGCATCTGCGATCATCTATAACGTGACCGAAACCGCGTTCAAGGTGCGGCATCCCATGTGGATTCTCTTTCTGCTGGCGATCATGGCCGTTCCGGAGATCGCTGCCGCGCCGGACGCGGCGCGGAGAGTGTGGCATCGCCGCCGCCCCGGCGCACCCCGCTCCGGCGCGACCCCCCGCGCGGGCGCACCACGATCCGGCGTGATCCCCCGCGTGGGCGCACCTCGCTCCGGCGTGATCCGGCGTGTGTCACGGCGCCCCTGAGAACGATCCGACCCGCTTATGACTGTCGATCCACGTGGGCCATCTCGTGAGCTGCGTCTCCCGGCGTTCATCCGGCGGGGCGGTCTGTACCAACGCCTGAGATCGTCGGCTGTATACGATCTCTACTGGGGCATCGTCAATCGCCGGCTGATCAGGGAGAGATCCCGCGAGGTCGAGTTCTACCGGACGCTCTTGTCGGGCTTCAAGACAGGCGGCCTCATCTTCGATGTCGGCGCAAACCAGGGCACCAAGTCGGACATCTTCCTGCGCCTCGGCGCCAGGGTGATCGCCGTGGATCCGGACGAAGCCAACCAGAGGCTCCTCGCGCAGCGGTTCCACCAGTACAGACTGCGGCCACTGAGCGTGACCATCGTGGGCAAGGCTGTCAGCGACGATGTGGGGAGCCGCAGCATGTGGATTGCGGAGCCTGGATCCGCGAAGAACACGCTCTCCGAGAAATGGGTGGACGTTCTGGGCTCCGATCAGAGCCGGTTCGGTCACGTGATGGAGTTCCCTGAGCTGCGCCAGGTCGAGACCACGACCCTGGAGCAGCTGATGACGGAACACGGCGAGCCGTTTTTCCTGAAGATTGATGTCGAAGGGTTCGAACCGCATGTCCTGCGGGGCCTGCGTCGTCCTGTTCCGTATCTTTCATTCGAGGTCAATCTTCCGGAGTTCCTGTCGGAAGGCCTCGAATGCGTCGAGCTCCTCACGCGTCTCGCGGCGTCGGGGAAGTTCAACTATTCGGCAGACTGCCGGAGCGGCATGGCACTCGGCCAGTGGCTGGACGGGCCGGCGTTTGCCGGCCGGCTGCGATCGTGCGAGGAGAGAAGCGTGGATGTGTTCTGGCGCACCATCCACGGCCGCGACTGACCTTGATGGACCCGAACCCGCAGCGTGCGGACCATTGTGAGGTGGCCCTGCTCACCGGTGGGGGCGACCGGCCATACGCCTTCGGGCTGGCGACGGCGCTGGCGTCCCAGGGGGTCCGACTCGAGGTCATCGCCGGGGACGATCTGGACTGCGCCGAACTGCGGGACCGGCCAGGAGTCGTGCTGTTCAACCTCAGAAAGGACCAGCAGCCGGGGGCGGGCCTCGCGCGCAAGGTCACCAGGGTCGCGGCCTATTACGGCCGGCTCGTTCGCTACGCGCGGGCTGCGAAACCGCCGATATTCCACATCCTCTGGAACAACAAGTTCGAGACGATCGATCGCACGCTGCTGATGCTGTACTACAAGGCATTCGGCAAGTCGATTGTGCTGACGGCTCACAACGTCAACGCGGGACCGCGATCCGGCAACGACAACCTTGTCGATCGCCTGACCCTTCGAGCCCAGTATCGCCTTGCCGATCGCATTGTCGTGCACACGGACAAGATGAAGACCGACCTGATTCATTCGTATGGCGTTGCGGCGGGCGCCGTCCGGGTGATGCCGTTCGGCATCAACAACGCGGTTCCGGTAACGGAGCTCACGGCAGAGGAGGCCAGGCGGCGGCTCGGCATAGAGCCCGACGAACGAGTGGTGCTGTTCTTCGGCAAGATCGCGCCGTACAAAGGTCTGGAATACCTTGTTGAAGCGTTCAGCCAGATAGCGGCGAGCGGGAAGTACCGGCTGATCATCGCCGGGCAGCCGCGCTCGGATGGGCGATCAGGACAGGACCTGGCGCGGGGTACGGGCTGCCATCCACGGCAGCGCCGCCCGAACGCAGATAACCGAGCGAATCGAGCACGTGCCGGACGCCGACACCGAGGTCTATTTCAAGGCGGCGGATGTGCTGGCGCTCCCGTACACCGAGATTTCCCAGAGCGGGGTGCTCTTCCTCGGCTACAGCTTCGGCCTTCCGGTCGTTGCCGCTGATGTCGGCTCCCTGAAAGAGGACATAGTCGAAGGGACGACTGGATTCATCTGCAAGCCGCAGAACGCGGCCGATCTGGCCATGGCGTTGCGCCGCTATTTCACCAGTGACCTCTTCAGGGAGCTGCCCGCGCGGCGGCCTGCGATCCGAGGCTTTGCAGAGGAGCGACACTCCTGGGATGTCGTCGGCGCGATGACCCGCAACATGTACGTGGAGCTGCTGCAATCGCGCACTGCCTGATTGCGTTCGCGGGGAGCCAGCCACGTGCTGCCAGTCATCCGCGTTCCGGACCTGTCGTTGAAGTGCCTGGCCTGACGGCCCTGGACGAGCGTCTCGACTCCCGTCCGCGCGGTCGCCGGCCAGGACACAAACGGGCACTTGGCCGGCGTGTCCCGGCACGCCGCGGTCGATCGGTCCGTGGCCGGCGGTCCTGGTTATCTGATTACCCGGACGTTGGTTGGAGCTCCGGGGGGGCTGCTGGTTGTGCCAGAGGTGCCGTAGCAGTTGAACGCGTTGAAGTTGAGGATTGCGCCGGTCTTCGGCGTCCTGTCATAGCAGACGCGCGCCGGAATGCTGTGCGCGCGACCGCCCTCGCCGTTCCCGCCGGTGACGTCCGGACCGATAGCGGGCCATGGCATCGTGCCCCACCACGACGGCCTTGCCTGGAGGTAGAACGACGCGGGAAGAGAGGTCGATGGAGTCGCATTGGCGTATTTCGCCAGGCCGGTCGGCACTTCCGCGGGGACGAAGCGGCTGCTCGCGGTGACCGTGTCGTAATTGCCCCAGCGCATCAACGTCGTTTTCACGTGCGTGTCGTTCGGGGCCTTGTTCGAGCCGGTGCCGAGCCGATAGATAACGGTTTGATAGTTGCCGCACGAGACGTCGCACTCGTAGCCGGTATGGTAGCCGGATCTGCCGATCACGTTGCCGACGATGTTCATGTAGCGATTGAAGCTGTAGAGAAGGATCGGAACCGTCTGGGATGTCTTGCCGGGCTCCTGCCCGTGCCAGTTGTTGCGAAAGGCGGTGACGAAGTTGTGCGTGCCGTGGACGATGTCGCCGGTCAACCCGGTTCCCTCGTTGCCCTCGTGCAGAATCATCGCGGTGCCGGCCGAGTGCAGGTACGAGCTGGCCTGCTGCCACGCCGGCGACGGGCTGAAGAAATTGTCGAACGTGTAGTTGTAGGCGAAGACGGAGCCGGACCCTCCATTGGTCTGGAGAGGAGCCGCGATGTGATGCAGGATGTTGTTTTCGATGAGGTTGTCGGACGCCATGAATTCCTCGATGCCGTAGCTTTGCGAGGCGGCGTTCTGGGTCCCGTAGAAGTAGCTGTCACGGATGGTGGAGCGGAACGACTGGAACAACCAGATGTGATTCCGGTTCGCATACAGCGAGCGGACGTTCTTCACCCATGAGTCGTAGGTGAACTTCAAGTCGATCCCCGTCTTGGGCCCGCTCCCGGTGCCGGCATGATCCATCGACAGGTCTTCCACGCCGTTCCCGCGGGAGTAGCTGTTCGGGTTCCCCCAGAACGCCTGGGGGTTCATGGCACTCCGCCAGTTGGGCATGTGCAACGGGGCTGAAATCGTGACGTTGAGGCCATTGATGGCGGTGACCAGGGCATACTGCGCCTGTTCACGATTGGTGCGTCCACCGCCGCCGCCCCACTCATCCGAACAGACACCGCTGACTGAACACACGATGACATCCTGACCAGGGTCGCTCGTGTCATTCAGCTGATCGACGACGATCGGCATCCCGGCAGACAGGCCGCTGGTGTGGCTCAGCGTGATCGTCGTGCTCCCCTTGGCGTAGCCGCCCGTCCACTCCGCGATGTGCAGCGGCTGGCCGGCGTAGTAGCCGAGATCGACGCCGCCGACGCAGACGTTGGCACCCTGGCCGAAGCAGGAGGTATATCCGGTGAACAGCAGAAAGGTCCGATCCGGGCCGGCGCCGCGCAGGGTGACATTGCTCCGGCCGTTGAATGTAATTCCTGCGTTCAGGTTGTAGGTTCCGGCCGCGAGCTGAACGACCTGCCCCGCCGGGCAGCCCGCCAGGGCGCTATTGATCGTCGCAGCGGAGGCTCCCGCCGGCACGCTGGTGCACACGGTGGTTCTGTTGGGAATGCCGTCCCTCACGCCGGCCCTGGTCCAATCGATGCTCCTCGAGGGGGAGACGATGGTTTGCTGGGCGGCGAGCGGGACAGACATCGCCAGGCAGACGAAGCCGAAAAAGATCAGTTTCTGTGTCATCATTTTTCTCAAGCGAGCAACGGGTAGGCTGTCGAAAAGATCGTGGCTTCCGACGCCTGCGGGAAGTACGTATCCGCACCAACAGCGTTCGCGTCCAGTACGCGGCGCGATTTTTGCAGCCGGATTATCTTGGTTTCGACCGTTGAGTCCGAGCCCCTGCTGAGCAAACCTCATTCCAGCTTCGGCTCAGCCGAATCTGGCCTGCTTTGGCCAGACCACTCCAGATTGCGAGCAGACCCAGCCTACTTGTCCAGGTTTTCGGATAATTATTACAGACTTGCCTTCCCGGTCCGGAATCTGAGATGAACCCGCTCGTTTCCATTCTCATCCCCGCCTACAACGCTGAGCACTGGATCGCCGACACCATCGAATCGGCTTTGGCGCAGACCTGGCCCCGCCGGGAGATCCTCATTGTCGACGACGGCTCCACCGATCAGACACTTGCGATCGCTCGCCGGTATGCATCCACGTCAGTGGCTGTGCACACGCAGCCCAATAGCGGCGCCGCGGCGGCACGCAACACGGCCCTCTCGCACTCCCAGGGTGATTACATTCAGTGGCTGGATGCGGATGATTTACTAGGTCCGGACAAAATCCGCAAGCAGGTCGAGGCTGGGCAGGACCGTGGTCCATCCGGACTGCTGTCTTCCGCGTGGGCCTATTTCATGTACCGCACCGCGGCGGCACGGTTCTCGCCGACGCCGCTCTGGGACGACTTGCCCCCGGTGGAATGGGTGATCCGGAAGTGGTCGCATAACCTGCACATGCAAACAGCGACCTGGCTCGTCAGCCGCGAGCTCACAGAAGCGGCGGGCCCGTGGAACAGCGACCTGCTTGGAGACGACGACGGCGAATACTTCACCCGCGTCGTCCTGGCGAGCGGCGGCATTCGGTTCGTCCCCGACGCGAGAGTCTTCTACCGCCTGATCGGCACGGGACAATTGAGTTACGTGGGTCGCTCGCATCGGAAGCTGGATGCACAGTTCCGGAGCATGCAATTGCAGATCGGCTACCTCCGTGCAGTGGCGGACGGCCCCGTCGCCCGGGCCGCGATCGTGAGCTACCTCCAGGCGTGGCTGCCGCATTTCTATCCCGAGCGACCGGACGTCGTGCAGCAGGCGAGAGATCTCGCAGCGAGCGTAGGGGGCACACTCGAAATACCAACGATGAGTTGGAAGGTACGCGCTCGTGGACCGGGTCTTCGGCCGCACAGCCGCAAAGCGCGCACAGATGCACTACAACGCCCGCAAGATGTTCGTCCTGCGATCGTGGGACAGGGCACTTCACCAGTGCTTCGACTCACGGCGTCGTCGCTGATTCCTTCGAGCTGTCAGCGGCCCGCGAGGCGGCCAGACTCAGGTCCGCCCAGGCCACGGGCTGGAGGTTGCTCTCGCGGACGAACCGCGCGGCTGCGGCGCTGCCGCGGGCTTCAGCCAGCTGGCATCGCATCGAGAACGAACCGTTTCTGATGCCGTGCAGGAGCAGGCGTACGACCGTGAAGGTGTCCGGGCCTGGCTCTCGCACGCCGGTCAGGAGGCAGTGCATCACGCCGTTGGAGTAGGCCTTGTCGTGGATCAGCCTTAGAAAGTATGCCTTACTCAGGCGTTGCCCTGAGATCAGGTGCGTAATGCGAAGCTCGGGAAGATCCCGAAGCCGAATCCGGCGGCCGCCGATGCCCACGAGAAGAGGTCGTCGCCGCCCGAGAAGAGATGCCGGCCTCGGCGGTCGAGAATCGCGTCGATTTGGAGGCGCTCCAGCACCGTGCGGTAGGCGGCCGCGACCCGGCGGGTCACCAGCAGGCCCGCACCCCACGGCACGCAGCGCTGGTCTTCGGGATTGTTGCTCCACTGCGGACGGCGGACCGTCCTCAATGCCAGCATGCTCAAGTACGGGCCCAGCCGGGCGGGTGGCTCGACCTCGAACTCGGGCTCGAGCGATCCGGCCCCGATGACCCCGAGATTTGCGTGCGCCTGGTGAAGGGCCAATCCCCGTTCGAGGTAGTCCTGAGCCACCACATTGTCGTCGTCCAGATACAACAACAGGTGAGCAGAGGCTTCACGCATCCCCCGCAGACGGGCGGGGGTCAACCCCGGCGTCTGCTCCCGGATGTGGCGTGCATTCGGCTGCCAGGACAGGTCCCAGGAATCGGCAAGCGCGGTGGCGGATGCGTTGTCGATCAACAGCAGCTCCCAGGCCTCGAATGGCAGCGTCTGCGAGCGCAGCGCTGCCAGAGTGCGGCGCAGATACTCTGCGCGCGGATTGTGCGTGCAGATGACGACCGACAGGTTCACAGCCACAATTGAGCTCCCGACGGAAACCTGCTGGTCGTCTCGGCATTCGCAACGCTGGGTCTGTCGAACCCCGCCGGGCCGAACCGGGACTGCTCGTCCATCGCGCCGGCGGCGTGACGTTCCGTTCGTCTGTGTACCGCTGAGGGTGAACTATTGCAGGCTAAGGCTATCGCGCCGAGCTGGTCAAGAGGCCTCTGGGCCGACAAAAGTTTTGGCCTGCCCGGCAAAAAGTCTCCCCCACAGCCGACTGTGGGTGCCGCCCGGAAGACACCCCATCAGGTTTTTGCGCATAAATGGCTTGCGTGACAATGATTTAGCCGCTCACAATGGTTGCAGCCCCCGGGGCCCCAAGTTTGCTGCTCAGTCATGTCTCCGCCCTTCAAGTTCGAGTCGCCACGTGTGGCGCGGGACGACGCGCGTCAGTCGAGCCGCGCGCCGGGTTGTGACTGAGAGGGCGAAGCTTCATGCAGCTCGCGAATCCAGCTGCACCTGAGACGCAGGCCGGCGCAGTCAGCAGATCGGATATGCCGCACCACGATATGGAACACACCAGATGACGATGTCGTCGCTAGCGCGGGACATCGCCACCGTCCGCGCGGAAATCGACGCTCCGGCGCTTGGCGCCGAGCTCCACGAACGTATCCGGAGGCTGTTCCCGATCTGCCGGAGTCTCACCGGCCCGGGCGTCCGCGAAACGCTGCGTCTCCTCGGCGAGGAGATTCCGCTGGACACCTGCGAGGTTGCGTCCGGCACTCCGGTGTTCGACTGGACGGTGCCGAAGGAATGGAATATCCGCGACGCGTACATCAAGAGCAGCGATGGCCGGAGAATCGTCGACTTCCGCCGGTCCAACCTGCACGTCGTCAGCTACAGCCGCCCTGTTCACGAACACCTGACCCTCGCCGAGCTGCTCCCGCACCTGCACTCGATTGCCGATCACCCCGAATGGATTCCCTACAAGACCTCCTATTACAAGGATGACTGGGGATTCTGCATCACCCACCGGCAGCTCGAAAGCCTGCGGGAGGATCGATACGAGGTCCGCATCGACTCCTCGCTGGAGGACGGCCAGCTGACGTACGGCGAGTGCGTGCTCCCCGGACGCGAAGAAGCCGAGGTGTTGATCTCGACGCACGTCTGTCATCCGTCGCTGTGCAACGACAACCTGTCTGGAATATCGGTGGCCGTCACGCTGGCCAGGCTGCTGCAGAGTGCACAACGCCGCTACACGTACCGTTTTGTCTTCGTTCCCGGGACCATCGGGGCCATCGCCTGGCTGGCGCTCCACGATCAGACCGTTGGCCTCGTCCGCCACGGGCTCGTCCTGACGTGCGCCGGCGACCGCGGGAGGCTGACCTACAAGCGCAGCCGGCGCGGCGGAGCGGTGATCGATCGCGCCGTCGAGCACGTGCTGCGGCAGTCAGGCGCCGATCATGAGATCCGCGACTTCACGCCCTACGGCTACGACGAGCGGCAGTACTGTTCGCCGGGCTTCAACCTCCCCGTGGGTGTCCTGTCCCGCACGCCTCACGGCTGTTTCCCCGAATACCATACGTCGGGCGACAACCTCGACTTCGTGGATCCGGCCTCGCTTGCCGACACCGTGACACGGTGTCTCGCCGCCATCGAGGTCCTCGAAGGTGACGCCGTCTACCGCAGCCTGAATCAGAAGTGCGAGCCGCAACTCGGCAAGCGGGGCCTGTACGGTGGCATGGGCGGCCACGGCGAGCGTCGCGACATGGACATGGCGCTGCTGTGGGTGCTGAACTTCTCCGACGGCGCGCACAGCCTGCTCGACATCGCGGAACGGTCGGGCGTGCGCTTCTCACTGCTCCGCCGGGCCGCCGACCTGCTGATCGAGCACGAGCTGCTCGAGCCTGCCGAGCCTCGAACCGTTGCTGGCGTGAGCCCGACCGGCGCGGCCGGCGTCGCGCAGAGACACAACCTGTATGAAAGGGAAGGCGAAGAATGAAAGCCATCATTCTGGCGGGCGGTCTGGGCTCCCGCCTGAGCGAGGAGACGGTAGTCCGGCCCAAGCCGATGGTCGAGATCGGAAATCGGCCGATCCTCTGGCACATCATGAACATCCACGCCGCGCACGGGGTGAAGGAATTCATCGTGGCGCTGGGGTACCGCGGCGAGGTCGTCAAGGATTACTTCCTGAACTGCTACGCCATCCACAACGATCTCTCAATCGATCTCAAGACGGGACGGACGACCGTGCACGACGGGAACCAGCCCGACTGGACGGTGCACCTGGTGGATACCGGTGCGCTCACGCAGACCGGCGGGCGGCTGAAGCGCCTGCGGCCGTGGCTGACGCCGGGAGAGACGTTCCTGCTCACCTACGGTGACGGCGTGACGGATCTCAACATCACCGATCTGCTGGCATTCCATCACGCTCACGGCAAGCTGGCGACGGTGACGACCGTGCGGTCGCCGGAGCGCTTCGGCCGGATCTCGTTCGAAAACGAGCGCGTGACGGCGTTCTACGAGAAACCGGAACACACCGAAGGCTGGATCAACGGCGGCTACTTCGTCCTGAACGAAGCCGCGATCGATGTCATCGACGGCGACGACACCGCGTGGGAGCGCGAGCCGGTCGAGCGGCTGGCAGCGGCGGGCGAGTTGATGGGATTCCAGCACACCGGCTTCTGGTCCTGCATGGACACGCTGCGCGAGAAGAACTATCTCGAACAGTTGTGGAACTCGGGCCAGGCGCCCTGGAAGATCTGGCCGACGAGAGAGGCGGTGAGCGCGTGCAAGACGATGGCCCCGGCTCTCCGTTGACGGGCGGGGGCTGCCGGTTCTGCGGCGCGCCGCTGCAACGGCTGTTCGTGGACCTCGGCGTGGCGCCGCTGGCGAACTCCTACCTGACAGCCGATCGACTGGGGGAGATGGAGCCGTTCTACCCGCAGCGGGTCTACGTCTGCGACGGGTGCTTCCTCGTGCAGCTGGGAGAATTCGCCTCGCCGGAACAGATCTTCGGAGACTATGCCTACTTCGCGTCGTACTCCGACTCGTGGCTGGCGCACGCGAGAGACTACGTCGCGGCGATCGTGCCGCGGCTGCAGCTGAACGGCTCCAGCCAGGTCGTCGAGATTGCCAGCAACGACGGCTACCTGCTCCAGTACTTCGTCGAGCGCGGGATCCGGAGCCTCGGGATCGAGCCGGCCGCCAATGTCGCCGCCGCGGCGACGGCTCGCGGGGTTCCGACCCACGTCGAGTTCTTCGGCGAGTCGCTCGCCCGCAATCTCGTCCGGCAGGGCCTGGCCGCCGACCTGGTGGTCGGGAACAACGTCCTGGCCCATGTGCCGGCCATCAACGACTTCGTGAGCGGCCTGGCAATCCTCGTGAAGCCGGAGGGTGTCATCACGCTGGAGTTTCCGCACCTCCTGCAGCTCGTCGAGCAAAATCAGTTCGACACGATTTACCACGAGCACTTCTCCTACTTCTCGCTCTCCACGGTCGTCAGGATCTTCGAGCGGCACGGCCTGGAGGTCTTCGACGTCGAGGAGCTCGCGACGCACGGCGGATCCCTCCGGGTCTACGCCCGTCGCACACCAGCCGCAGGCCCGGATCGGCACGCGCGCGTCGCAGCGCTCATCGCGCGCGAGCGTCAGGCGGGCTTGATGAGCCCGGAGCGCTACCGCCGGTTCGGCGAAGAGGTCATGGGCATCAAGCGGCGGCTGCTCGAGTTCCTGATCCGTGCGAAGAACGAGGGACGCTCCGTGGCCGCCTATGGCGCGCCGGCCAAGGGGAACACCCTGCTCAACTACTGCGGCGTGCGTTCCGACATGGTCGAGTACACGGTTGACCGAAGCCCTCACAAGCAGGGCCGGTTCCTGCCGGGGACCCGGATCCCCATCTTCGCGCCCGATCGCGTCGCCGAAACACGCCCTGCCTACCTGCTCATCCTGCCCTGGAACCTCAAGGACGAGGTGATCCAGCAGATGGACTACATCCGATCGTGGGGCGGTCAGTTCGTGGTGGCCATTCCGGACGTGGCGGTTTACCCGTGACGCCCGCCAGCGCCACTACGACCTTTTCACCGGGAGCATGATGACGGCGAACGAGCACACGAGGGTGGCGATCATCGGGGCGGGAATCTCCGGGCTGGCCGTGTCGTATCACCTGGACCACGAGAACGTGACGATCTTCGAGGCGACGGATCACTACGCCGGGCACGTCCACTCCGAGTCGACGGACGGCTTCACGTGGGACGACGGCCCTCACGTGAGCTTCACCGTCAACAAGTACGTCCGCGAGTTCCTCAGCTACATGGTGGATGGCGACGACGAGGTGATTCCGTCGCTGGCCTCCAATTACTACCAGGGGAACTGGATAGCGCATCCCGCGCAGATCAGCCTTCACCAGGTGCCGGAGCCGCTGCGGACGAAGTGCCTCGACAGCTTCCTGGCCAGCCGTCAGGACGCACGGCCTGTCCGCAACTACCAGGACTGGCTCGACGTGTCGTTCGGCGAAACATTCGCCGCGACCTTTCCGGCGGCCTACACGCGGAAGTACTGGACGGTCGATCCGTCCATGCTGTCGACCGAGTGGGTCGGCAATCGTGTCATGAAGCCCTCGGTGGAACAGGTGCAGGCCGGGGCTGTGGGCCCGGTGGGCATTCAGGGGCCGCACTACCTTCACGGCAAGGAGTCGCGCTACCCGCGCCGCGGCGGCTTCATGGCCTACACCCACAAGATGGCCCGAGGGGCGGACATCCGTCTGAACACGCGGGTGACGCAGGTCAACTTTGCGGCGAAGAGCCTGCGCTTGAGCGACGGGTCGGTGGTCACCTACGACCACCTGGTGTCGACGATTCCCCTGAAGGCCCTGATATCGGAATCGGTGGACGCTCCCGAGATCGTCAGAGAAGCGGCGGGGACCCTCACCTGCACGCAGTTCCTGAGGGTCGACGTTGCCGTCAACCACCCGTCGCTGCGGTCCGAGGCCTGGATGTACGTGTACGACGAGGACAAGCTATCGGTGCGCATCAGCACCACCGAGCACTTCAGCAAGCTCAATGCGCCTGACGGATGCTCGGGGCTCCAGGTGGAGGTCTACGAATCCGAGTACCGCGCCTGCCCGACGGACCAGGAGTGGGTGAAGCGCACCGTCGTGGACGAGCTCCTCGAGATGGGACTGATCGAGGGTCCGCAGCACCTGCGCAGCGTCAGCTGCAGGCACGTTCCGCAGGGCAATCCGATCTTCGACCACGGCCGTGGCGCCGCCATCAAGGAAATCCGGGGATTCCTGGCGAACCATCCCGTCCAGCTCGTGGGCCGTTACGGCGAGCACAAGTACCTGATGACCGACGCCTGCATCATCTCCGCGCGACGGGCGGCCGAGAGAATCCGCGGCGAGAAGCCCTTCGAGGATCCGCGCGTCTACCTGAGCGATGAGGGATGACGCGGTGAGCCCACGAACCTGGGGGATCGTGCTCGCGGCCGGCGAGGGCCGACGGCTGGGCCGCCGCAAGCAGTTCGAGCGTGCGGCAGGACGCCGCCTCGTGGACTTCGCGGTCGACGTCATGATCGAGACGTGCAGCGGGGTCGTGTTGGTGCTTCCGGAAGGCGGCTGGGACGGTTCGCCTGTCGACGCGACGGTCACCGGCGGTGCAACCCGTGCGGCGTCCGTCCGTCGCGGCCTCGCGGCCGTGCCGGCCGACGTCGAGTACATCGTGATCCACGACGGCGCCCATCCGCTCGCCAGCGCCGCCCTCGTCCGCGCGCTGCTGTCGCGGCTGTCGGAAGGCTTCGACGCGGTTGCCCCGATCAAGCCGCTGACGGATCCCCTGAAGCGGGTCGCCGACGGACGCATCGTGTGCACCATCCCGCGGGACGACGTCTGGATGACCCAGATTCCGGCGGCCTTTCGCGCCGCGGCGCTGCGCGCCGCCTATCAGGACGAAGGCGAGGATCCGCCGGAGGACATGCTCGGCGTCGAAGCGCGAGGGGGCGTCATCGGGACTGTCCCTGGAGATTCCTGGAACATCCACGTCACCACGCAGAAGGATCTCGAGCTCGTGAAGTTGTTGATTCCCCTGACGCGGCACTGGCAGACCGGAACCCACTCTTGACGCCCAACAGCACCGCTTCCGCCGTCGCGCGCGACAATGGTCCGCGGCAGCCGCACTTCGTGGTCCAGCCGTCCCATGGGTGGGTGTCGCTCAATCTCCACGAGCTGTGGGAGTTCAGGGAGCTGCTCTACTTCTTCACGTGGCGCGACATCAAGGTCCGCTACAAGCAGACGGTGCTCGGGGCCTCGTGGGCGATCATCCAGCCGTTGCTCACCATGGCGATCTTCAGCCTGTTCTTCGGCAGGCTGGCGAAGATGCCGTCCGATGGCATCGCGTACCCGCTGTTCTGCCTGGCCGGGCTGGTGCCGTGGACGTTCTTCGCCAACGCCATGACGCAGTCCGCCAACAGCATGGTCGGGAACGCGAACCTGGTCAGCAAGGTCTACTTCCCCCGCTTTGCCATTCCGGTCGCGAGTGCCCTCGCGAGCGTCGTCGATGTGTCGGTGTCCTTCCTCGTGCTCCTCGCCATGATGCTGGCGTACGGCGTGGTTCCGGAGCTGCGGGCGCTGTGGGTGCCCGCGCTGCTGCTGCTGGCGCTGGCGACGTCGATTGGCGCAGGCCTGTGGCTGTGCGCACTGAATGTGCAGTACCGCGATGTCCGTCACACGCTGCCGTTTCTCGCCCAGGTCTGGCTGTTCGCCACGCCGATTGCCTATCCCAGCAGTCTCGTTCCGGAGCCGTGGCGGATCCTGTTCGCGCTGAATCCGATGGTCGGAGTCGTCGAAGGGTTTCGCTGGTCCCTGCTGGGCGCCAGGGGTGCGAGCGCCTCGATGCTGGTGACGTCCTCGCTCGTGGCGGCCGTTCTGCTGATCAGCGGGGCCTTTTACTTCAAACGGGTCGAGCGGCGTTTCGCGGACATCATTTAGTCGATGCGATCATGAGCGACATAGCTGTACACGCTGCCGGACTGGGAAAACAGTATCGCCTTGGGGCCCGGGCGGAGCCCTATCGAACGCTGGCGGAAGCCGTTTCGAGTGTCTGGCGTCCCCAGGCAGGTCGTCCCGGCAGGGGCGAATCGGCGAAGCCGTCGCTGTTCTGGGCCCTGCAGGACATCGACTTCGAGGTCCGCGCCGGGGAGACCGTCGGCCTGATCGGGCGTAACGGCAGCGGAAAAAGCACGCTGCTCAAGATCCTGTCCCGCATCACCGAGCCGACCCGTGGCCGGGCCGAAGTGTTCGGCCGCGTCGGCTCGTTGCTGGAGGTCGGGACCGGATTTCACATGGAACTGTCAGGGCGCGAGAACATCTACCTGAACGGCGCCATTCTCGGGATGCGTCGGGCAGAAATCCGTCGCCGATTCGACGAGATCGTGGCATTCGCCGAGGTCGATACCTTCATCGACACTCCGGTCAAGCATTACTCCAGCGGGATGTACCTGAGGCTGGCGTTTGCGGTTGCCGCATACCTCGAGCCGGAGATCCTGCTCGTTGACGAGGTTCTGGCGGTCGGCGATGCGCGGTTCCAGAAGAAGTGCCTGAACAAGATGGAAGACGTCGGCAAGGAAGGCCGGACCGTCTTCTTCGTCTCCCACAACATGCCCGCGATCACGCGACTCTGCAAGCGGGCGATCTTCCTCGAGAATGGCCGCATCTCCTGTGACGGCGCGCCTCACCAGATCGTGAGCGCATATCTGAACCAGGGCGTCCTGATGACGGCCCAGCGTGAGTGGCCCGACCCGCGCGATGCGCCGGGCAGCGACACCGTACGGCTGCGCGCGGTGCGGGTGAGAACCTCGGAAGGCCGCGTCAGCGACACGATCGACATCCGGGAGTCGGTTCAGATCGAGATGGAATACGAGGTCCTCAAGGAGGGGTTCATCGTGATCCCGCACTTCAGCGTCCACAACAGTGACGGCCTCGAAATATTTTCCGGAATGGACGGCGATCCGGCCTGGCGGGGCAGGCGGCGAGACGCCGGGCTCTACGTGAGCACGAGCTGGATTCCCGGCAACTTCCTCACGGAAGGCATCGTCATCATCGGCCCGGCACTCACCACCGCGAATCCCAACACTCTCCATTGCCATGAACGGGATGCCGTCGCGTTCAGCGTCGTCGACAGCTTCGATGGAGACGGCACGAGAGGGGACTTCCCGGGAACCATCAACGGCGTCGTGAGGCCGCTGCTCAGGTGGACCACCGAGTTCACCCCTGCCCCGGAGGCGCTGGCGTCGAGCCGCTGATTGCCATGAATCACCGCCTTACCATTGTCGTTCCGACCCGCGATCGAATCGACCTGCTCAAGCTTGCGCTCGCGTCGATCTACGAGCGCCAGACGCTGGTCCCGCCGGTCATCGTCTCGGACAACTCCACGAGGGATGACGCCGAGATGGACAGCTTGCGTCACCGCTACGGCTTCACTTACTTCCGACAGACCGGGCAGGTGCCCCTCACGGAGCACCACAATGCCTGTCTGGCCATGCCGTCGACGCCGTGGGTGTGGCTGCTTCACGACGATGACGAAATCGTGCCCGGCGCGGTCGCCGAGATCGAGTCCGTCCTCGCCGACTGCGGCGACGTCGGCATAGTCGTGGGCGGCGTCGAGTACATCACCTGGGAAGGCCACGCCCACTGGTCGTGGATGCCGGTCGCAGGGAAGATGCGCGGCGAGGAAGCGATGAAGGCGATCGGCCTGGACTGGCAGGCCCGGGCGCCGAGCCAGCTGTTTTCTGTCGAGGCTGCGAAGCGGCTGGGCGGCTATGCCAACACCGCTGGTCTGACAGGCGACTACGCATTCGCCGTGCTGATGGCCGGGGAGTTCGGCGTCGCCTTCCATCCGAAAACGATCGGTCGTTTCCGGAGCGGGCATCCGCACGCCGCGGACTTCTATTCAACCCCGGAAGGGATGGACAGGTATCTCGAGTTCTTTCACCAGCAGGCGCGGGTGATCGCCCGGTCGGACTGCTCACGGGAACTGGCCGCCGAGCTCGCGGATTTCCTGATGTGGCATTCCCTGCGGCACCTGCTCAACCTGCATGGGCCAGATGTTCCCGATCTTGCCAGGAAGATCCGCTTGTGCTCGCAGGGCGCACCGGGTGAGGGGGCGTGGCGGAACCGCGTGAGGGAGGAGTTTCCGATTCTGTTCTGGCGTCCCACCTGGTTCTGGCAGCCTCTCTTCCGCACGGCTGTTCTCGCCAGCACGTGGCTGAAGCGCCTCTCGGGAGGAAAGTCCGAGATCCTGTCCAACGCGATAAGGCCACTGGTGTTCCAGAGGGCTGCCAGACGACTCTCCACACAGGAACAAGGAGCCCGGCGCGGCCAGGGTTGATGACATCATGAGAAGAGCACTACCCGCGATCCTGCTGCCGGTCGTCATGCTTCTGGGCATGGAGGCGTGCGCGCGGGTGATCATCACGCTCCGGGAGGACGCCAGGGCGAGCCGCGCCGCGCCACCGGTTCTTCCGGAGACGGTGGCATCACCCGAGCTGGGGTGGGAACGTCTTCCGAACTTCCAGGGCCGGCTCGCCTACGACTTCGGGCAGGCCCGTTCGGAAGTACGACGAACGCGGCTTTCAGAGCTACGACACCTTGCAGGTCGCCGACCAGCAGACGCCCCGCATCGTTGCCATCGGCGACTCCAACACCTACGGCTGGGGCGTGCCGCCCGAGTCGGCATTCGCCGAGGTGCTGGACCGCGCTCTGCCGCACGCCGGCGTCATCAACCTGGGAATGCTGGGATACAGCTCCTTCCAGGGGTACCGCGCGCTCGTCAAGTACGGCGAGGAGCTCAAGCCGGCGGCCATCATCGCATCGTTCAACTACAACGACCGGCGTTACGTCCTGAACAGGAACATCGATGGCGAAGGCAAGTTCACCAGATATGCCGATGGGATGAACCGGGCTCGTGCCTACCGGCTGGTGAACAGGATTTATCTCGCCAGGCTCATGAGTGGCGTCATGCGGAAGGCCGGCCTGATCAAGGAGGAGCCGGTTCTCGCGATGGACGTGCGCAACCTCGAGGCGCGTGTACCGCCCGACAGCTACCGCGACAACCTGCGCAAGATCGCCGAGTACAGGCCGCGCCAGGAGCATTCCGGTGATTTTCCTGCTGCTGAGGGACAACCCGGCGTACACGTCACAGCTTACGGCCGGCATCGAGTACCACCGGAACGGCCAGGACAAGTCGGCCGTGCGCTCGCTGACGCGGGCGCTGGCGAACACCATCACCGGCACGCTGGCACGCAAGTACCTGGTCCAGACCTACGAGAAGCTGGGCGCCACCGAGGATGCCGCGGCGGCCGCGCACGTCGATGGCTTCGAGTCGATGGACGGCGCCACGCCGATTTACCTGGATACGGACTACAACACGATCATGACCGAGGTGGCCGGCGAGTTCCACGTCACGCTGGTAGATGCCCGGCCGCTGCAGCAGGCTCACCCGGAGTGGTTCATCGACATGTGCCATCCCGACGAAGCCGGGCACGCGGAAATCGCCGGGCTGCTGCTCGAGGCCGTCAGGCAGGTGGCCCCGGACCTCGCTGCTCCATTGACCAGCCGCCGGTCCGACGTGCGGCTGCCGCTCTAGCCCCGCTCGAGTTTGAGATCGTGAGACGGCGGCTGCCGGGCAGCCGGCGCGTGAAACCGAACCATACGAGGATTTGCTGATGAAGGTGCTGGTGACGGGGACGGACGGCTATATCGGATCCGTGTTGGGCCCGTGTCTGCTCGAGCGCGGCCATGACGTGGTCGGCCTGGACACGGGCTTCTACCGTGATGCGTGGCTCTGCCAGAATGGCATCCGGCGCGGGCCGGCGACCGTGAGCGCCGACATCCGGGAGATCGGCGACGAAGTGCTCGCCGGTTTCGACGCCATCGTCCACCTCGCCGAGTTGTCGAACGATCCGCTGGGCGAACTCAACCCGGATGTGACGTACCAGATCAACCACGCAGGGACCGTCGCGCTTGCGCAAGCCTGCCGGCGCGTGGGGGTGAAGCGGTTCGTCTACGCGTCGTCCTGCAGCGTGTATGGGGTCGGAGACGGCGACGCCGTGAAGACGGAGGAGTCGGCGTCCAATCCGCAGACCGCCTATGCCAAATGCAAGGTCTATGTCGAGCGCGACGTGTCAGCGCTGGCCGGCGAGGGGTTCTCGCCCACCTTTCTCCGCAACGCGACGGCCTACGGCCCTTCCCCCCGGATGCGGTTCGACCTGGTGCTCAACAACCTGTGCGGCAACGCCTGGACCACCGGCCGAATTCAGCTGCTGAGCGACGGCACGCCATGGCGGCCGCTGGTCCACGTCCGTGACATCTGCGAGGCGATGGCGTGCGTGCTCGACACCGATCGCGCGATCGTTCACAACCAGGTGTTCAACGTGGGAACGACCGAAGAGAACTACCGCGTGCGTGAGATCGCCGAGATCGTCGCCGGCGTGTTCCCGGGGTGTGAGCTCACCGTCGGTACGAAGGATACGGACAACCGCAGCTATCGCGTCTCGTTCGAGAAGATCGGGAAAATCCTGCCGCAGTTTCGCTGCCAGCGAACCGCGCGGGACGGCGCCTCCGAGCTGAAGAAGCTGTTCGAGCGGATCCACCTGACCAGGGAATGCTTCGAATCGGCTCCCTACACGCGGGTGAAAAAGCTCCGCCACCTGGTGGACACGGGACAGGTCGACGCCGGCCTCTTCTGGGTGACGACGTGACGGCGAGGCGCATGCACTACGATCAGGAGCGGGGCCCTGTGCAGATTCCGGCCGGAAGATGACGTTTCACGAGACTCGCCTCGCCGGCCTGTACACGATTGACTGGGAGCCCCTCCACGACGAACGGGGGTTTTTCGCACGGACCTTCTGCCGGCGCGAGTTCGAGGCCCGGGGACTGAACGGCACAGTGGCCCAGAGCAGCGTGTCGTACACCCGGCAGCGCGGAACGCTTCGCGGCATGCACTATCAGGAGGCGCCTCACGGCGAGGCGAAGCTGATTCGCTGCGTGCGGGGCGCCGTGTACGACGTGGCGATCGACCTGCGGCCGGACTCGGTGACGTTTCGCCAGTGGGCCGCCGTGGAACTGCGAGCGGCACCAGGCCGGGTCGCATCCATGCTCTACGTGCCCGAGGGCTTCGCCCACGGCTTTCAGACGCTCGAGGACGACACCGAACTTCTCTATCAGATGTCCGAGTTCTACACTCCCGAGGCGGCACGCGGCGTCCGCTGGGACGATCCCGCGTTCGGTGTGCAGTGGCCGGAGCCGGTGCGGGTGATGTCCGAGAGGGACCGGGACTACCCGGACTTTCCGGTCGGCGGCCTGACGGCTTCACGGTGAGTATCAAGATGTGTCTCCCGCTGGTGGAACGGCACCCCGGCAGACGGAATGGTCCGGCACCGCGCGCCGGCCGGTGCGTCCAGGAAACTGGCAGGCTGGTGCCTCGTCAGGCACCAGTCGTCCGCGGCAACCCTCGTAATCGCGACGAGTCAGTATGAATATCCTTGGAATCTCTGCCTTCTATCACGACAGCGCCGCAGCGTTGGTGGTGGATGGCGACATCGTGGCGGCCGCACAAGAGGAGCGATTCAGCCGCAGGAAGCACGACCCGGGTTTTCCGAGGCATGCCGTGGAATACTGCCTGCGCGAGGGCGGCCTCGCCGCCGACCAGCTCGATTTCATCGCGTTCTATGACAAGCCGCTGCCGAAATTCGAGCGACTGCTCGAGACTCAGCTGGCCTTTGCCCCGAGCGGCTTTCGCAGCTTTTCGATGGCCATCCCGGTGTGGCTCAAGGACAAGCTGATGATGCGTTCGAAGATCCGCGGAGGCCTGCCGGCCCAGTCGCGCGCCTCGCTGCTGTTCATGGACCACCACGAGAGCCATGCCGCCAGCGCGTTCTTCCCGAGCCCGTTCGAGGAAGCAGCGATTCTGACCCTCGACGGCGTCGGGGAGTGGACCACGACGGCGTGGGGCACCGGCCGCGGCAACACCATCGAGTTGACCCGCCACCTGCATTTTCCCCACTCGCTCGGGCTGCTGTACTCGGCATTCACCTATTACTGCGGCTTCAAGGTGAACAGCGGCGAGTACAAGCTCATGGGCCTGGCGCCCTACGGCACCCCGCTCTACGTCGACACCATCCACAAGCACCTGATCGAGCTGAGGCCGGACGGCAGCTTCTGGCTCAACATGGAGTTCTTCAACTATTGCCAGGGCCTGACGATGACGAACCGGCGCTTCGACGCCCTGTTCGGCGGCCCACCCGGGATCCGGAGAGCGACATCCAGCAGCGGCACATGGACATCGCCGCGAGCATCCAGGCGGTGACGGAAGATCTCGTGCTGAAGATGGCGCGCCACGTCTACGAGCAGACCGGCATGCGCAACCTCGTCCTGGCGGGCGGCGTGGCGTTGAACTGTGTCGCCAACGGCCGGTTGCTGCGCGAGGGACCGTTCGACGACATCTGGATCCAGCCGGCCGCCGGGGACGCGGGCGGCGCACTGGGCGCCGCGCTGTTCACGTGGCACCAGCTCCTCGACAAACCGCGGACGGTGCAGCCGCAGGACTCGCAGAAGGGCAGCTTTCTCGGGCCGCAGTTCCCGGCCCCGGCGATCCAGTCGTTTCTCGAGCGCGAGGGCGTGGACTGCATCCGTCTCGACGACGAGGAGGAGCACGCCGCGTACGTCGCCCGGCTCCTCGATGAGGGCAAGGTCGTTGGATGGTTCCATGGCCGGATGGAGTTCGGGCCGCGGGCACTCGGCGCGCGGAGCATCCTCGGCGACGCGAGGTCGCCGCAGATGCAGGCGACGATGAACGTGAAGATCAAGTTCCGGGAGAGCTTCCGCCCGTTTGCGCCGATCGTGCTGCAGGAGCATGCACACGAGTGGTTCGACATCTACGAGGAACAGTCGAGCCCCTACATGCTGCTCGTCGCACCGGTGCTCGAACGCCACCGGGTGCCGCTGTCGGCCGACGAGGTCCACAGCATGTCGACGGCGCCGGATTTGCGCCAGCGTGTCAACGTCGTGCGGTCATCGGTACCCGCTGTGACGCACGTCGACTACAGCGCCCGGCTTCAGACCGTGGACGGTCAGAGGAATCCTTCCCTACACCGGGTGATGCAGGCGTTCTACAAGAGGACCGGCTGCCCCGTGCTGGTGAACACGAGCTTCAACGTTCGAGGCGAGCCGATTGTGTGCACGCCGGCCGACGCCTATCGATGTTTCCTGGCGACGGACATGGATGCCCTCGTGATGGAGGACTTCGTCATCCTCAAGAGCACGCTGACCGGCAAGGCGCTCGACGAGTCAGCCCGCGCCGAGCACCTGGCGCAGTTCCAGCGCGACTGACGACATCGGCAAACCGTGAGCGTAGAGACACACATGACCAAGCCTTTCGACCTCGAACCGACCGACCGGATGCTGCGGCAGTTCTCCGCGCTGTGGATCGTGGCGTTTCTGATCGTTGCCGCACGTCTTGTGACCCACCAGCACGGGCAGATCGCGGCTGCCGTCGCTGTGGTCACCGTCGCTATCGGGCTCATCGGCCTGATCTGGCCGCGCGCCGTGAGACCGGTGTTTTTCGGGTCCCTCCTGGTCACCTACCCCATCGGCTGGGTGGTGTCTCACGTCATCCTGGCCATCCTGTTCTATGGGCTGTTCACGCCGATCGGCTTGTTCTTCCGTGCGCGTGGCCGCGACGTGCTCGGCCTCAAGCCGCGACCTCAATCGACAACGTACTGGCAGCTCAAGCCTGGCCCCAAAGACAAGTCGCAGTACCTGCGGCAATTCTGATGAATCATCTTGGAACGTAGAAAGCAGGCCACCATGGCACCTAAAGAGAGCTTCGAACAGGTCGTGGCAGACGGCCGCGGCCATACTTTTCTGGGCGAGCTCTGGCTCTTCTTCCGCCAGCAGAAAAAATACTGGATGATGCCGATCGTCGCGGTTCTGCTGTTGCTGGGGCTGCTCGTGTTCCTGTCGGGCACCGCGGCGGCTCCCTTCATCTACACGCTGTTCTGAGACGTCAGCTGGTCCGCCCGCAGCGGCGTTGCCGCGCGGCCTCTTGGCTGGCGTCGTGCCTGTGCGGACCTGGAGGGTAGGCCCTGCCTGCGAGGCTCGTGAGGCGTGGGCCGCTGTGAAGCCAGACATTGGTCTCGACAGCGGCAGTGGTCGCGATCCGACCGGGAAGCCCGATGGAAGATGAGCGATCTCGCCGAACGGAGCCGGACGCTCTGCCGGAACCGACGTATCATCTGTGGCTCAAGCCGGAGGGACGCGCGCTCGAGCTGTTCGCGCAGACGATCCGCGATCTCGCGCGGCAGCTGGACGCTCCCGTCTTCGAACCCCACGTGACGTTGCTCCCTCAACTCGAAGGGGGTGAGGACGATCACGTGCAGCGGGCCGCACTGCTCGCTCGGCAGCTCGGCCCGTTCGAGGTCGTGCTGACCGAGCCCGGGCAGGGGTCGACCTATTTTCAGTGCCTGTTCATGCGGGCGGAGAAGACGCCGCCCCTGGTGTCGGCATATCGTGTCGCCTGCGAGGCTTTCCAGTGCAGCCCTCAGCCCTACCGGCCTCACCTGAGTCTGGTCTACGGAAAGTATTCAGCGCCGCTGTTGGACGAAATCGGCCGCGCGCTCCCGTCCGCTCTGCGAGCCACATTCGACGTGAATGCGATCCACCTGATCAAGGCACTCAGCTCCGATCCGAAGGATTGGCTGGAAATCGGCGCCTGGCCGCTGTGTCGCTGAGGACGTAGCCGCCAGCCGCCGGGCATCCCGGACCGGCGGCGACGAACGGCGTGTTGGCCCGCATGCAGTCCCGGTGCACGTTCAGGGACGGGATCGGAGACCGCGCATCGCGGTCGGGAGACGGAAGGTACCTTCGTGCCGCCAGTGGTCCAATTTGTCAGCTACGACTCACCCGAGGACGTGGGCGGCGTCAGCTCGTGGCTGCGGAAGACTCTTCGCTGCCTGCGCGCATCCGGAATTGACGCCCGTGTCGACCTGTTCTGTTTCGGCGACAGGCCTGGCGCAAATGCCGATTGGTATCGAGCCAACGGGATTCCCTTCCGGTGGTCTCCCTGGCGCGACGATACGCGCCGGGCGACACGGCAATGTCTGCGCTGGCTCCGGGAAGACCTGCCGTCGGTTTACGTTCCCAACTGCATTCTGCCTGCCTATTTTGCCGCCGCGTCGGCCGCGAAGTGCGGAGTTCGAACCATCGGCGTCCTGCATTCAGACGACCCGTTCTATTGGGGAATCGTCGATGAATTCGTTCACGGGCCCGCAGGCTGGAGGGTCGGCGAGCTCGTTGCGGTGTCCAGGTTTCTGCGTGATGCGGTTCAGGCAGGCGCACCCATGCCGGTCCACGAAATCCCCTACGGCGTCCGGCTCCCGGCAGTGGGCGCGGTTGGACCGGCCCGGCAGATGCGGCTGATCTACACAGGCCGCCTCGTTGAAGAGCAGAAGCGGATATCGGATGTGACGCGGGCGCTGTGCCGGGCCGTCCACCAGAATCCAGCACTGGAGGCGTGGATCGTCGGAGGCGGCCCGGGCGAAGCCGCTGCGCGCGACATCATCAGGGCGGAGCGTCTGGAGGGGAAGGTCATTCTCAGGGGCCGGGTGGAGCCGGACCGGGTCCTGGAGCTCCTGCGCGAGTGTCACATCTTCGTCCTGCTGTCCGATTACGAGGGATTGCCCGTCTCCCTGCTGGAGGCGATGGCCGCTGGTCTGGTCCCGGTCTGCCTGGACATACGCAGCGGGGTGAATCAGGTGCTGGAACACCTCGCCAACGGCATGCTGGTGTCCGACAGAGGGCAATCATTCGAGGCCGCTGTTGCGCAGCTCGTGGGCAATCCTGCGCTGTGGTCGAGGCTCTCGACCGCTGCAAGGCAGACGATCGTGGCAGGGTATTCTGACGAACGCTGCGTCGAGCGCTGGAAGCAGCTCCTGCTGGCGGGGCCGGGCACCGTTTCATCCGGCTGCCGCGTGAGCGCGCGCCTGGAGCTTCCGCCGCCGAACGCCAAGTTCGGTTATTACGACCATCGGCCTTCAGGCCGGTGGAACAGACTGCTTACGGGGCTCCGGGTCTTCGGCTCGAAGGCGGCCTCGCCCAAGGCCCAGAATCTGTAGGCCGATGAAGATGCGTTTCGTGTTCATGTCACTGATGGAAAAGTACCCGTGGGGGGGAAGTGAGGAGTTGTGGAGCCGGGCGGCCCTGCAACTGCGCCAGGAAGGACACCACGTCGCGGCTTCCGTGCTGTCGTGGCCGCGTTTGTCCGAGCAAGTGCACAAACTGAAAGCTGCCGGAATACGGCTTTCATTTCGGAGCGCTCCGGGCAGCGGGATCCTTGCCAAGGCCTGGCGGGTGGCCTATTACGACTCGGGGTGGGATCGTCTCTGGCTGCGCAAGCAGAAGCCGGATCTCGTCATCTTCTCCCTGGGGGCCAATCGCGGTGCCTCCGATTGGATGAAGTTCTGCCGCGACAGTGGAATCGCCTACAGCGTCATCGTCCAGGCCAACGCCGACGAATGGTGGCTGGAGGACGAAGAGCGCGCGGCGATGCTGGCGGGGTATCGTTCGGCCCGGAACATCTTCTGCGTCTCGCGACACAATCTGAAGCTGCTTGAACATCAAGTGGGCCAGGCGTTGCCGAATGGATCCGTGGTGTGGAATCCCTGGAATGTCGTGGCGGACCGCCCGCTGCCCTGGCCCAAGGAAGATGGCGTCTGGAAGTTGGCATGTGTGGGCCGGCTCGATCCATTTGCAAAGGGCCAGGACCTGTTGTTCGAGGCGATGTCACGACCGAGATGGAGGGAGCGCCCCGTTCAAGTGAACCTCTATGGGAGCGGCGCATCGCGGGAAGGGTTGGCGCAGCTTGCCGAGTATTTTCAACTGAGGAACATCCGCTTTCAGGGTCATGTGAGCGATGTCGCGGACATCTGGAAGGAAAACCATCTGCTGGTCCTGCCTTCCCGCTACGAGGGGCTGCCCCTTGCGCTCGTCGAAGCGATGTGGTGCGGCCGGCCCGCTGTGGTCACGAACGCCGGCGGCAGCGCGGAACTCTGCATCGATGGGCAGACTGGATTCGTTGCGACTGCGCCCGCGGTTGCCCTGGTGGACGACGCCCTCGAGCGAGCCTGGAATCGACGCACTGAATGGTCCCTCCTGGGACAGGCGGCGCGGCGCCGTGCAGAGAAACTCATTCCCAGGGATCCGATTGGCGATTTTTGCCGGCAGTTGGTGATGACCGCCAACGCGCCTGCCAGCCGAACGTGACAGGCGCCTCTGTGCCTCCTGTGCACGGACCGTGCACGACTGACCGGACGAACTCACCAATCGCACGCGCGGCGCCGACGTCAGCCATCTGGCGGAACGGCTGGCACCCCTCCCGCCGTCTGTCCTTCCCTTCCTCCCTCCCTCAGTCCGGCAGGGCCAAGATCCTCCAGCCAAGTGCCCCGCTAGAATCGAGCAGGCGCTGGCGGCTCCGCGGCTGTCCGACCCGCCGGCTGCCGCACGGCGCGTATGCCGGAGCTACGGGTTTCTGTTCCCTTAATGATGAAAGTCACCCCCAAGGGAGAGATTCTCGACAGCCGGGTCAACCAAAGGTAGCCGGGTGCGCACCACCGCCCATTTTTGCTCACGAAATCGAACTGGAAAGGCGAGTAGAATTGTAGAGCCGGGAGGGCCCCAGCTTTGCTGACATTACCTTCCCGGGACCCTCCCTCCGAACCCTCCGAATGCCAGCCGCGGCAGTCGGGTTGAAAGAGTTACGGCGCGCGTGTGCAGCCTGGACCGCTGGGGTATCAGGGTTTGCCCGCGTGCCGACCTGCGGGGCGTGAGCTGGATCCAGGCCGGGCGAGGCGATGAAAGTCAGGCTTCTCCGGCTGTGTTCAGGCTCGGGAGGTTCAGGAGGCCCATAGAGAGCCAGACATAGCTCCGTTGTAGCCACCCGTCAGGCGCACCGATCGTGCGGGGCACTCGTGTCCGGCAATATTGAAGTGAAGGATCGCATGTCCACCCGTGACGCCGTTCGCCGCTCCGTCAGCAGACTCGCACGCTGCCTGGTTGCAGGTGGCTGGCTATCTTTGCTCGCGCCGGGGGTTGCCGCCGGCCAGACCCCACCCGCCATCAACAACGTGGTGATTTCGGCGACGAACGTCACCAGCGTGCTGGTCACGTGGGGCACCGACCAGCCGGCGACGACCGAGGCCGACTTCGGGCTGACGAGCGCCTACGGCCAGACCGCGTGGAAGGATCCGCGGCTGACGACCAGCCACAGCATCCACCTTTCAGGGCTGACAGCGAACCGGCTGTACCACTTCCGGGTCCGGTCGGTCAACGCTTCCGGCAACCTGCAGAACTCTCCGGACGGCAGCTTCACGACGGCAGCGGTGCCGGCGGGCAGCACGCTGTACGCGGCCTCCGCGGACTTCTCGACGACGCAGGGCACCAACCAGTGGACGTATCGGGACAGCGTCACGGGGCTGATGCCGACGCTGCTGACCACGGGGCAGGTGGTCACGGACTTCGGGCCGACCTGGCAATGCTGCGAGACGTATGCGCTGCTGTGGAAGGACGGCGGGCATCCGGGCGGCGCGCGGGACGTGGTGCGGCGGTGGACCGCGCCGTCGGACGGGACGGCCGAGATTTCGGGGGTGGCCCATACCTATGCCTCCGCGTTCACGGACGGCGTCCGGGTCCAGGTGAAGCAGGGGAGCACGATCCTCTACGAGCGGCTGTTCGGGCCGAACGACTGGAGCACCGCGGGGTGGCTGCTGACGGCGGTGCCGGTCACGGCGGGGTCGACGCTCGACTTCGTGATCAACCGGGGTGGGTCCACACACAGCTACGATGCGACGTTCTTCGACCCGACGGTGGTGTTCACGCCGGCGGCGCCGCCGCCGCCCGGGCTCTCGAACATCGCGGCGTCGGAGCTGCGGGTGACGAGCGCGCGGATCACGTGGAACACGACGACTGCCGGGAGCACGGAAGTGGAGTACGGGCTGACGGCCGCCTATGGGCTGACCGCCCCGGCGATTCCGGCGCCGACGACGAGCCACAGCCTGCACCTCGGGGGGCTGACGCCGAACACGCTGTATCACTACCGGGTGAAGTCGAACGACGGAACGACGACGGTGATGTCGAACGACGCGACGTTCACGACGGCGGCGGTGCCGGCCGGGGGAACGCTGTATGCGGCGGCGGCCGATTTCTCGATGACGCAGGGCGCGTTGCAGTGGAGCTACCGGGACAGCGGCGCGGTGATGCAGCCGGGGGCGACCTCGGGCCCGATCTACGCGGCGGTCGGGCCGTACTGGGTCGGGAGCGAGTCGCTGGTGCTGCTGTGGGACGACGGCGGGCACCCGGGCGTGGCGACCGAGGCGATCCGGCGGTGGACGGCGCCTGACACGGGGACGGTGCAGATCAGCGGCGTGGTCTACCTGTCGGACCGGAATTCGATCGACGGGGTGCGGACCGAAGTGCGGCACAACGGCGTGAAGCTGTCGGAGCGGATCATCCTGGCGGGCGACTTCAGCACGTCGGGGCTGGACGCGACGGTGGCGGTGCAGCAAGGCGACACGCTCGACTTCGCGATCAACCGGCAGGGGGCCGGCAACACGAACGACGCGACCTACTTCAATCCGGCCCTCGTGCTCACGGCCTCCCCGGCGGGAGGGATCTCGGGGGTGACGGCCAGCCAGCTCCGCGTCACGAGCGCCCTGATCACCTGGCAGACGACCGAACCGGCGACCACCGAGGTCGACTACGGGCCGACGAGCGGCTACGGCCAGACCGCGTGGAAGGACCCCCGGCTGACGACGTCCCACAGCGTGCATCTGTCGGGGCTGACGCCGAACACGCTGTATCACTACCGGGTGAAGTCGGTGGGGACGACCACCGTGCTGTCGACGGATCGCACGTTCACGACGGCGGCGGTGCCGGGTGTCGGCAGCACCCTGTATGCGGCCTCCGCGGGCTTCTCGACGACGCAGGGCACCAACCAGTGGACGTACCGGGACAGCATCACGGGGCTGATGCCGACGGTGCTGACCTCGGGGCAGGTGGTCGCGGACTTCGGGCCGACCTGGCAGTGCTGCGAAACATTTGCGCTGCTGTGGAAGGACGGCGGGCACCCGGGCGGCGCGCGGGACGTCGTGCGGCGGTGGACCGCGCCCGACGTGGGAACGGTCGAGATTTCGGGGGTGGCCCATACCTATGGCGCCGCGTCCACGGACGGCGTCCGGGTCCAGGTGAAGCAGGGGAGCACGATCCTCTACGAGCGGCTGTTCGGACCGAACGACTGGAGCACCGCGGGGTGGCTGCTGACGGCGGTGCCGGTCACGGCGGGGTCGACGCTCGACTTCGTGATCAACCGGGGTGGGTCGACACACAGCTACGATGCGACGTTCTTCGACCCGACGGTGGTGTTCACGCCGGCGGCGCCGCCGCCGGGCGGGCTCTCGAACATCGCGGCATCAGAGCTGCGGGTGACGAGCGCGCGGATCACGTGGAACACGACGACCGCCGGGAGCACGGAAGTGGAGTACGGGCTGACGGCCGCCTATGGGCTGACCGCCCCGGCGATTCCGGCGCCGACGACGAGCCACAGCCTGCACCTCGGGGGGCTGACGCCGAACACGCTGTATCACTACCGGGTGAAGTCGAACGACGGAACGACGACGGTGATGTCGAACGACGCGACGTTCACGACGGCGGCGGTGCCGGCCGGGGGAGCACTGTATGCGGCGGCGGCCGATTTCTCGATGACGCAGGGCGCGTTGCAGTGGAGCTACCGGGACAGCGGCGCGGTGATGCAGCCGGGGGCGACCTCGGGCCCGATCTACGCGGCGGTCGGGCCGTACTGGGTCGGGAGCGAGTCGCTGGTGCTGCTGTGGGATGACGGCGGGCACCCGGGCGTGGCGACCGAGGCGATCCGGCGGTGGACGGCGCCTGACACGGGGACGGTGCAGATCAGCGGCGTGGTCTACCTGTCGGACCGGAATTCGATCGACGGGGTGCGGACGGAAGTGCGGCACAACGGCGTGAAGCTGTCGGAGCGGATCATCCTGGCGGGCGACTTCAGCACGTCGGGGCTGGACGCGACGGTGGCGGTGCAGCAAGGCGACACGCTCGACTTCGCGATCAACCGGCAGGGGGCCGGCAACACGAACGACGCGACCTACTTCAATCCGGCCCTCGTGTTCACGGTCCCCGCGGTGGGGGGATCGCGGGCGTGAACGCAACCCAGCTCCGCGTGACGAGCGCCCTGATCACCTGGACCACCACCCAACCGGGAACGACGGAAGTGGAGTACGGGCCTGGCGGATACGGGACCAGCGCGTGGAAGGATCCGAGGCTGACGACGTCCCACAGCGTGCATCTGTCAGGGCTGACGCCGAACACGCTGTATCACTACCGGGTGAAGTCGGTGGGGACGACCACCGTGCAGTCGGCGGATCGCACGTTCACGACGGCGGCGGTGCCGGGCGGCAGCACGCGTTACACCGCGTCGCAGGGCTTCTCGACGACCCAGGGCACCAACCAGTGGACGTATCGGGACAGCGTCACGGGGCTGATGCCGACGCTGCTGACCTCGGGGCAGGTCGTCACCGACTTCGGGCCAACCTGGCAGTGCTGCGAAACATATGCGCTGCTGTGGAAGGACGGCGGGCATCCGGGCGCCGCGCGGGACGTGGTGCGGCGGTGGACCGCGCCGTCGGACGGGACGGTCGAGATTTCGGGGGTAGCCCATACTTTTGCCTCCGCGTTCACGGACGGCGTCCGCGTTCAGGTGAAGCAGGGGAGCACGATCCTCTACGAGCGGCTGTTCGGTCCGGACGACTGGAGCACGGCGGGGTGGTTCCTGACGGCGGTGCCGGTCACGACGGGGTCGACGCTCGACTTCGTGATCAACCGGGGCGGGTCGACACACAGCAACGACGCCACGTTCTTCGATCCGACGATCGTGTTCACGCCGACGGCGCCGCCGCCGAGCGGGCTGTCGAACATCGCGGCCTCGGAGCTGCGTTTGACGAGCGCGCGGCTCACGTGGAACACGACGGGCCCCGCGAACACGGGGGCGGAGTACAACGAGGTCGGCGGGCCGACGCTCACCGCCCGGGCGGATCCGCTGCTGCGGACGAGCCACAGCATGTACCTGGGCGGCCTGAAGCCCGCGACGGCCTATCAGTATCGCGTCATGTCGACAGATGCGACGGGCATCACGTCGATCTCGAGTGTCGCGACGTTCACGACGCCTGCGGTGCCGGCGGGCAGCACCCTTTACGGCGCCTCGCTCGACTTCGCCACGACTCAGCCATTCAGGCAGTGGAGCTATCGAGAGAGCGGCGGAGTGGTGATGACCACCGTGCTCACGTCGGGGCTGATCTTCGACTTCCACGGCCCCACCTGGCAGGGAAGTGAAGCATTCGTTGCGCTGTGGTCCGATGGAGGTCACCCGGGCCAGGCGGTGGACGCCGTGCGGCGATGGACTTCGCCGGGGGCCGGTACGGTCGACATCGCGGCGATTGCCCACGGCATCCACCCGGACGAGACCGATGGCGTGTTGTTGACCGTACGAAAGAACGGGTCGCTCCTGGCCACCAAGCTGTTCGCTTCAAACGACTGGGCGACGGACGTCGTGCTGGCGTCGGCCCCGGTCCAGGCAGGGGACACGATCGAATTCGTCCACAACAAGTACGGCGACAACAATTTCAACGATTCGGCGTACTTCAACCCGGCAATCGTGTTCACGCCGACGACGCCCGACGGGAATCCGCCGATCATCACGAACCTGGTCCCGACCCCGCGCGTGACGAGCGCGGCGATCACGTGGACCACCAACGAACTGGCGACGTCCGAGCTGGAGTACGGCTTGTCCCCGAGCTACGGCCAGACGGGATGGAACGACCTCCGGCTGTCGACGGCCCACGGCATCCTCCTGCCGAACCTGACACCCGGGGTGACGTACTACTTCCGGGTCCGTTCGACCGACGCGGCGGGGAACGCTCAAACCTCGACCGGCCAGTTCCTGATGCCGCAGCTTGGGGGACAGACCCTGTACGCGGCGGACGACGACTTCTCGCTGACGCAGGGGTTCCGGCAGTGGACGTATCGGGACGCCGCGGCGGTATGGACCTCGACGATCACGTCCGGGCCGATCTTCCAGTTCAACGGTCCGACCTGGATGGGCAGCGAGTCCTTCGCGCTGCTGTGGGCCAACGGCGGCCATCCGGGCGCGGTCTCGGACGCGATCCGGCGGTGGACCGCGCCTCAGGCCGGCCAGGCCAGGATCGAAGGTGTCGCGTACCTGCTGCACCCGGACGACCCGGTGACCGATGGTGTGCGCATCCGGGTCCTCGTCAACGGCGTCGAGAGAGGGAACACCCTGATCGCGCCTGGCGACTGGACCACCTACGGATTCGACTTCACGGTTACGGTGGCGGCCGGCGACACGGTCGACTTCGTGATCAACAAGGGCGGGGCGAACAACAACGGGGATGCGATCTTCTACACTCCCGCCATCCTCCTCGGCCCGTAGGGTGGCTGAGAAGGACGACCTCCATCAAGCGCCCGCGCTACGCGTGCACCTCGGTTGCGGCGATGGCCGCAACCCCGAGGTGCGCGCGATCGACATCGACGCGGCTTTCTGAAAACATGCGGCTGCGGCCAGACGATTGGTGCAGTGGCCGAAGGTTGCTGTTGTGAGGTCCCCGTGCCAGTCCCAGCCGAAGTCCTGACGCGCCGCGGCAATGCCAACGCATCCCGCAGCGCCGCCGCTGCTGGCGTCTCGACGCTCTCCAACGGCTCGGCCCCGCGGCTGACGGTGGGCCTGAGCGGTGCGAGCCGCAACGCCGCCGTTGCTGCCTGTGAAAACGGCACGCTGGTCGCCTTCTGCGAGCAGGAGCGCGTCACGCGGGTCCGGGGGGTCCGGCTGGAGCCCGGCGCGGTGCCGGTCGAGGCCCTGGCGGCCGTTCTGGATCTCGCTGGCGGGCGGGCCGCGTCGGACGTTCAGAAGTACGTGCTGGCCGAGCCGGCGCTGTCGGCTGTCGCTGGAGTGCCGAGCGTCCATGTCGAGCACCATCTGGCTCATGCCGCGAGCGCGTTTCATACCTCGCCTTTCCAGCAGGCCGCCGTCCTCGTGTGCGACCACCACTCGGCCACGGAGTTGAGCGTGTGGGTGGGGGATGGGTCGACAATCAAGCGACACGCACGGCAGGGCGGCAGGGGCGTCGCTGCGCTGTATTCCGCGTGCACGGAGCTCTTCGGGCTCTCGCCCGGCGAGGAGCACCAAATCGAGGCGCTCGCCCGCCTGAATCCCGGCGTCGAGACGGACAGGTTCGACCGGAGCATCGGCTACGCGGACGGGGACGTATGGGTCTCGCCCGACTGGAAAGCGGTGGTTGCCGACTGGCTCGAGGATGACGAAGTCGATCCCGTTCGTCGTCGAAGCCTGGTCGCCAGCGCCTTCCAGCGGCACCTCGGGCGCGTGCTGCTGGAGCTGGTCGCCGATATCCGGGCGTCCACCGGCATGCCGAACCTCTGCCTCGGTGGCGGGCTGTTCTACAACACCTATTTCAACACCGTGATCCGTCGAGCCGGCATTTTCGACGACGTGTTCGTCGCGCCCAACCCGGGCAACGCCGGCGCCGCTGCGGGAGCAGCCCTGGTGGAGAGCCGCCTCGGCTACGACGGTGCACCAGTCACCGTCTCTCCGTTCCTCGGGCCTGAGTACGACCTGGAAGAGATCAAGCGCACACTGGACAATTGCAAGCTGTCCTACGAGTGCCTGGGCGAAGGAGAGATGATTGCGGCCACGGTAGACGCACTGCAGCGCGGCCAGATGGTCGGCTGGTTCCAGGGCAGGATGGAATGGGGCCACCGGGCGCTCGGCAACCGCAGCATCCTCGCCAGTCCACTGTCCCCCTACGTTCTGGACAACCTGAATGTGTTCCTCAAGCACCGCGAGCGTTACAGAACCTATGGCCTGTCGGTCACCGAGGCCGACGCGCAGAGCTTGTTCGTAGGGCCGCCGGTGTCGCGCTTCATGGAGTACGACTACGAGATTCGGGACCGCGAGCGGTTCAAGCACGTCCTTGCCAACGAGGCCACCACGCTGCGGGTGCAGACGGTGCCGGACTCCGAGGAGTCGCGCCGGTTCCGGCTGGTCCACAAGGCGTTCGGTGAAGCGACGGGGGTTCCCGTCCTGGTGAACACCTCGTTCAACGGCTTTTCGGAGCCCATCGTGTGCTCCCCCCGCGACGCCGTGCGCGTGTTCTTCGGCACAGGTCTGGACATGCTCGTGCTCGACCGGTTCATCATCCGCAAGTGACGACCACCAGTTTTCGTCAGCGGCCGCAGGGAACCCCGGCGTGGCCGCACCTGCCACTTCCGCATCGCGTGCGCATCGGCGGATGGGCCGGCTACGTCGGCCTGCTCACGCTGCTGTTCGTTCAGCCGCTCGGGCGGTTGGTCGGTCTTGCCAGCCAGGACAGCCTGCATTCCCACATCCCGCTGGTGCCGTTGATTGCCGGATACCTGCTCTATGTCCAGCGCCAGGCGCCTGCGGTGCCGTATCGCACGTCGCTGGGCGGAACGGTGATGCTGGCCGGCGTGGGCTGTCGCGGCGCTCACCGCATGCGATCGCATGGCGCGGGAGCCTGAGCGTCAACGACGACCTCGCCCTGATGACGCTCGCCTACGTGAGCTTCGTCGCCGCCGGCGGGTTCCTGTTCCTCGGCTCGAAATGGATGGCCGCCGCAGCCTTTCCCGTCGCGTTCCTGATCTTCATGGTTCCGCTGCCGGATGCGGCGGTGCACTGGCTGGAAACGGCTTCCGTGCTCGGCTTCGGCGGACGCCGCGGCCTTGCTCTTCAAGATGACGGGCACCCCGCTCGTGCGCGACGGCACGGTGTTCGCGCTGCCCGGGATCGTCGCTGCGAGGTCGCCCAGGAGTGCAGCGGGATCCGCTCCAGCTGGGTGCTCTTCATCACGAGCCTGGTCGCGTCCCATCTCTTTCTCGAGAGCCCGTGGCGGCGGATCGTGCTCGTGGCGTTCGTGATTCCGCTGGCATCGTGCGGAACGGATTCCGGATCCTGGTCATCGGGCTGCTCTGCGTGCACGTCGGCCCGCACATGATCGACAGCGTCATTCACCACCGGGGCGGTCCCATTGTTCTTCGTGCTGTCTCTGGTGCCGCTGTTCTCCTGTTGTCGTGGTTGCGGCGCGGAGAGCAGCAGGGCACCCGCACGACTGACGTGGTGACTTTTTTCGTTCCTTCCCTTCGCGGCCGGCGTCTTCAGCCTGCTTCTGGCCGTCGCCAGCCTGCTCCGCAGGAAGCCGTCCCCGGCCGCATGGTGCTTCTTCGCCGGGCATGGCGGCCCTCGGCATCGACAGCCTGTTCACAGGCCTCAGCCTGCGCGCCACTCAGCTCGGAGACGTGGTCGACTGGCTGACGCGCGGCGTTCATCGTCAAGTCTTTCGTGCCCGTGGTCTGGCTGTGCCTTCAGCCTGACCTACTCGCGCGGTGATTACCGCGAGTTCCTGGCCCGCTGGAGAATTCCGCTGGCCGCTCGTCGGTCTGCTGCCGGTCGGTCTGTCGCTCGGCTTCCGGCGATCAACTGCTTTCAGGTCGTCGCCGGCAGGCACCGCAGGCGACGTCTGGACGCTGCAGTTCGGTGCGACGGCCAAGGCGCTGAACGTCATCCTCCTCGTTGCGCTCGTGCTGATCCTGATGAACCTGGAACAGACCTTCCGAGCGGCCGTCGGAACGATGCGCTGGCGGATCAAGTTCGTGGTGCTGGCCCTGGCGGTGATCTTCGGCGCCCGCTCTTACGTTCGCAGCCAGGCGATTCTCTTCTCCGCGCATGACATCGGCGCTGTCGAGCCTCGAGTCGGGTGCACTCCTGATCGGGTGCGTCTTCCTCGCGCTGGCCTACGCGCGAACGGGATTGGCCGAGATCGACGTGTATCCTTCGCTGGCCGTCCTTCGGTCGTCGCTGACGGTCCTCATCGTCGGCGGGTACCTCTTCATCGTCGGCGTGCTGGCGCAGGTCGTGCAGGCGCTTCGGCGGAGCGGAGATTTTCCAGTTTCAGGCCTTTGTCGTGCTCCTGGGAATGGCCGGCCTGGCGGTGCTGCTTCTGTCCGACCGCGCGCGGCAGAAGATTCATGTGTTCGTCGTCCGCCACTTCAGAAGGCGCAGCACGATTCCGTTCGGATCTGGACGCTGTTCTCGCGGCGGCTGGCCAGCGTGAAGGATCAGGCCGGCCTGTGCGCGGTGTCCGCGAGATTGATCTCCGAAACCTTCGACGTGTTGTCGGTCACCATCTGGCTGCTGGACGAGGAGAAGGGCCAGCTCGTCGTCGGTGCCTCGACCGCGCGACAGGCACCGCGACGCCAGCGGCCGCGATCCGCCGGACACCGCGTCGACGCGCCGTCACTGCCGGACTGCGGAGCGAAGTCGTCGCCGTTCGATCTCGAAGAGGTGAACGAGCCGTGGGCGGAGGAACTGCGGCAACTCAATCCGACGACGTTCGCGAACGGCGGCAACCGTCTGTGTGTTCCGCTGCGGGCCGGAGAACAGAGCCTCGGCGCCATCGTGCTGGCCGATCGCGTCAACGGGGCGGTCTACACCGTCGAGGAACTGGAGCTGCTGAGTGCATCGGCGATCAGATGACCTCGGTGCTGTTGAATCTGCGGCTCGCGAGCGAGGTGGCGCACGCGCAGGGAGCTCGAGGCGTTCCGGACGATGTCGGCGTTCTTCGTGCACGATCTGAAGAACGCGGCCGCCTCGCTGAATCTGATGCTGAAGAACCTGCCCGTGCATTTCGACGACCCGGCGTTTCGGCAGGACGCGCTGCGCGGCATCGGCAATACCGCGCGGCGGATCGACGACATGATCGCCCGCTTGAGCGCGCTTCGGCAGCGGCCCGACTTCACGCCGCGTCGAAGCCGACCTGAATCAGCTCGTGAGCGAGGCGCTCGACAGAGTCAACGGGATGCCGAACGTGGAGCTGACGAAGGAGCTTCAGCCGCTGCCGAGGATTCTCGCCGACCGCGAGCAGATCCAGAGCGTCGTGACCAACCTGGTGCTCAACGCGCGCGACGCGCGTGGGCCCGGGCGGACGGATTCAGGTGCGCACGGAGCATCGCGACGGGCGCGTCGTTCTGTCGGTCGCGGACAACGGCTGCGGCATGAGCCAGGCGTTCGTGAAGGAGTCGCTGTTTCGTCCGTTTCAGAGCACCAAGAAGAAGGGCCTCGGCATCGGCCTGTTTCAGTCGCCGCGCGATCGTCCAGGCGCACGGCGGCAGCATGCACGTCGAAAGCGAAGTCGGCAAGGGCACGACGTTTCTGGTGAGCTTCCCGGTCAAGGACGAGCAATGACGAAACCGACGCTGCTCATCGTGGAGGACGACGAGGACATCCGCACGCAGATGAAGTGGGCGCTCGCGACGCGACTACGAGGTGGTCATGGCCGGGGACCGCGCCGGAGCCGTGGCGGCGTTCACGGCCAGCCGTCCCGCCGTGACCCTGCTCGATCTGGGGCTGCCGCCCCGCCCCAACGAACCCGACGAAGGCCTGGCGACGCTCTCCGGCGCTGCTCGCGCTGGATCCGCTGGCCAAGGTGATCATCGTCTCCGGCCAGGGCGACAAGCAGAACGCGCTTCGCGCCGTCGGCGCCGGCGCCTACGACTTCCTGTGCAAGCCGGTGGACATGGACGAGCTCAAGCTCGTGCTGCAGCGCTGCGTCTACGTGGCGGAGCTCGAGCAGGAATACCGCGCGCATGCAGCAGAGCGCAGCGGGCCGAGGCCTTCGAGGAGCATGCTCGGCGCCAGCCCGCAGATGCAGGCCGTCTTCAACTTCATCCGCAAGGTGGCGCCGACCAGCGCGCCGGTCCTGATTCTGGGCGAGAGCGGCACCGGCAAGGAAATGGTGGCGCAGGCGCTCCATCGCCGGAGCCCGCAGAAGAACGGCCCGTTCATCGCCATCAACTGCAACGCCATCCCGGAGAACCTGCTCGAGAGCGAGCTGTTCGGCCATGAGAAGGGCGCCTTCACCGGTGCTCACGCGCAGCGCAAAGGGCACATCGAATCGGCCGCCGGCGGCACGCTCTTCCTCGACGAAATCGGCGAACTGCCGGCGTCGGTGCAGGTGAAGCTGCTGCGCTTTCTCCAGGAGAAGCGCTTTCAGCGCGTCGGCGGCCGGCAGGAGATTCACAGCGACGCCCGCGTGATCGCGGCCACGAACGTGAACCTGCAGGAGTCGGTCGCGAGCGGGACGTTTCGCGAGGACCTCTACTTCCGCCTGGCCGTGGTCGTCGTCAAGGTGCCCCCGCTGCGGGAGCGCGGCGACGACATCGGGCTCGTGGCGAAGGAAT
The DNA here is from genome assembly GCA_963787175.1 of uncultured Acidobacteriota bacterium. GTDB lineage: Bacteria > Acidobacteriota > Vicinamibacteria > Vicinamibacterales > 2-12-FULL-66-21 > CAVSUB01. The sequence goes on along the minus strand of CAWBCA010000017.1, from coordinate 330,733 downwards.
TCCTGCGACCGGTACGGCGCCCAGCACGGCAAACCGAGTCTGACCTTCGCGCCCGATGCGCTGCGCGCCCTCAACCTTCACCGCTGGCCGGGCAACGTCCGCGAGCTGCAGAACCGCGTGCAGCGGGCGGTCATCATGGCCGAGGGCAAACGCGTCACCGCCGGCGACCTGGAACTGACCGATGCCCTGAGTGCGCTGCCGCCGCAGACGCTGAAGGAGGCGCGGGAAAGCGTGGAACGGGAGATGGTCCAGGACGCCCTGCGGCGGCACAGCGGCAAGATCACGTCGGCCGCGCTGGAGCTCGGCATCAGCCGGCCGACGCTCTACGAACTGATGGAGAAGCTCGGAATCGCCAGGGAGTGAGACGTTCGTGCTGAACCGTTGGCGCCCGAACGACGGTGGAGCGACGGGTTGTCGTGGGCGGGCACAAAAAGCAAAAGGGCTGATTGCTCAGCCCTTTTGCCCGAAGAACGCGATTGCGTGACTAGGCGATGCGCTGTCTGGCGTAGCCCAGGCCGAGCATGGCCAGGCCCAGCAGCCCAAGCGTCGTCCCACCATCCGGAACGCCGTTCGGAGGAGTGGTGCTGCTCGGGTTGAAGAGACGCGAACCCGAGAGCCCAGAACCCGGGAATCCCAGGGTGCTATCGAGTTGAACGGTGGCGTTGATATCGGCCACGTACCAGACGTAGGCGGTGTTGCCGTACTTGACGAGCAGATACGCGAAGTTCGTCACGTCGAACGATTGGCTGGTGCCATTGAGCTGCGCACCGGCTTCGACCGCCGTGGGGAGCGCGGTGTTGTCTTCGTTGGTCGTGCGGACCACCGTGTAGGTCTGCACGTTGCCGCCAATCGACACCGGGGAGTAGGTTCCCTCTTCCCGTGAGATCAGCTCGTTGATGAATGCGACGTCGTCCGCAGAGCTGGCGGGCACCCCGGGATCGATGCTTCCCAGGTAGGTCGAGCTCGACAACGTGAGCGTGGCGGCCTGGGCAGTAACTGCGCTCAGCGCGAGTACCGCTCCGCAGGCGATGGCGATTAGCGTTCTTTTCATTTCGAATCCTCGGAGTTGCACGACAAGGGTTTCCGGCTGCGTGCCAAGCAGGGATGCAGGTGCCATGCCAGCAGATCACATCGGTGGTGACCGATAGGCCGGTTTTTATATACACAGTAAATCGCTGTATTTAAAGGAGTAATCAGTTCGTAGTCTGCAGTCAATTTATCCGCCACCGGCAGGCCGTTTGCGAACCGTAAAATTTTCCGACGTCACCGGATCGCTGTTTTCTTGGCAATTTGCCGCAACCAATTGTAAAAACGGCACTTAGCTTACGAGGTTGCACCCGTAAGAGAATCCGACCTCTCGAGGACGTGGCTCAGCCGTTAGACCTGAGGGTTTGGAACCCGCTCAAGGGGCTTGGCTGCGGTCGGCGACCCGCTGACCGGCGGATCCGGCGCTGGATCGTAGGGGCGCCCAGCAGCGGCCTGCGCCGCCTTTCGCAATGTGAGCGGTCACAGCGACAACGGTCCCGTCTCGTCGGATTTGCTAAACTGGAAGTCTTCCGTTGTTTCAATTTGCAGGTGTTTGAAGGCTGGGCGCCGTCCAACACTGCCGCTCGTCCGCCGAACAGGACGTTCCGGCTAGAAGGAGCATGATGCCTTGCAAGGCAACTCTGCGCGCTTCGGTCGTCGTGGTAATTGCCGTCCTGGCGGTTGCTTGCGCGGGTGATCCGGAGACCAGGAAGCGCGAGTACCTGGCACAGGGGGACAACTACGTCTCCCAGAAGAAGTATCAGGAAGCAATCCTTGCCTACCGCAAGGCAGTCCAGGAGGACGAGCGTTTCGGCGAAGCCCGCCGTCAGCTGGGGAAAGCGTACGCCCTCGCGAACGATCCCGGGAACGCGGTCGATCAACTCGTGCGCGCGGCCGACCTGCTCCCCGGCGACCCAACCGCACAGATGGACGCCGCGAGCGCGCTCCTGCGGGCCGGCCGGTTCGCGGACGCCCGTGCCCGGGCGGACGGCGTGCTGCAATCCAACCCGAAAAGCGTTGAGGCCCACATCGCTCGCGGGATGGCCACCGCGGGGCTGCGCGACCTCGACACCGCGATTGGCATGGTTCGCGACGCCATCGAGATCGATCCGCAGCGCAGCGAATCCTATGTGGCCCTGGCGACCTTGCAGACACAACGCGGGAAGGCCGCTGAGGCCGAAGCGGCGCTCAAACAGGCGGTGGCCGTGGACCCGCGATCCGCGGACGCGCACCTCGCGCTGGCAACCTTCTATCTGTCCACCAACCGTCCGGCCGAGACCCAGCAGGTACCCGAGGAAGGTCCTCGATCTCAATCCGGGCAGCGTCACCGCGAACAGGATGCTGGCAGACGTTCTGGTGGCCACCAACCGTGCTGGCGACGCCGAAGCGCCGCTGCGCAAACTGGCCGAGACCGCTGGGGATGCCCAGTCCAGGCTGGCGCTGGCCGACTACTACATCGGTCGGAGCCGCCAGGACGAGGCCCGTCCACTTCTCCAGGAACTCGCGCGAACCCCCGAGGCATTCGCGACCGCCACGGCAAGGCTGGCGACCCTGGACTACAACGCCGGCCGCACCGAACAGGCGCACGCGCTCCTGGACACCGCCCTGGCCAAGGAGCCGAACAATGCCCAGGTCCTGGTCCTCAAGGGCCGCTGGCTCCTGGCCGAGAAGAAGCTCGACGATGCACTGGCCCGTGCCCAGGGGGCGCTGAAGGCAGATCCGAAATACGCCGACGCGCACCATCTCGTGGCGTCGGTCCACATGGCGCGACGGGAATACGATCCGGCGCTCAAGTCGTTTCTCGAGGTCCTGCGCCTGAATCCCCGCTCTGTGGACGCAGGGAAGGCTGTTGCGGGGCTCGAGCTGCAGGCGGGCCGGGCGGACACGGCACTGCGGTACGCCGAGGATGCAGCGAAGGCACAGCCGCAGGATGCCGGCGCGCGACTGCTGTTGACGCGGGCGCTGCTCGCGAACGGGCAGGTGGACCGCGCTGCCGGCGAGCTGCAGCAGGCCATGCGCACGTCGGAGAGCGCGGAAGCGCACGTGCTGATGGGCTATATCCACGACTCGAAGAAGGACTGGCCGGCCGCGCGCCGATCGTACGAGCGCGCGCTGGAACTGGATCCGCGTGCGACCCAGGCGCTCACCGGTCTGGTGCGGCTCGACATGCGCGACAAGCAGATCGACCAGGCGCATCGCAGGGTGGACCAGGTTGTCGAGAAAAGTCCGAACGACCCGTCCCTGCTGCTCCTGGCGGCACGGACCTATGCCGACACAGGCGACCCGGCACGCGCCGAAACACTGCTCAAACGCGCGATCCAGGCGGATCCCTCATCCATCGAGGCATACGGCGTGCTCGCGCGTATCTACGTGAAGCAGGGCAAGCTGGATCAGGCGCGCACGGAGTACGAGCAGCTGGCCCGGAAGCGGCCCGACGATGTCTCCGCCCAGACGATGGTCGGGATGATTCTGGAGACCCAGGGCAGATCGGCGGAGGCCCGGAAAGCGTATGAAGCCACCGTCGCCCGCTACCCGCAGGCGGCCGTCGCGTCGAACAACCTCGCCTACATGCTTGCGCAGGAGGGGACCAATCTCGATCGAGCCCTCAATCTCGCGCAGGTCGCGAAAGGACGTCTGCCCGATGACCCGGACGTCAACGATACGCTCGGATGGGTGTTCTACAAGAAGGGTCTCGCAAGCCTCGCGATCGAGCCGCTCGAGCAGAGCGTGAAGGCCAACCCCGCGAACCCGACGTTCCAGTACCATCTGGGCTTCGCCTACCTGAAGGCTGGCGACAACGAGAAAGGACGTGCGTGCCTGGAGCGCGCTCTGAAGCTGCAACCCACATCGGAGATGGCGGCCGAGGCAAGAAAGGCGCTGTCGTCGTAGTGTGAAGGCCGCCCGCGCCGCCCGGACGCGCGCCCCGTTGCAGGAGAGACCGCCTTCGACCTTCTCACGCTCGAGCGTTCTGGCGGCCGCACGAACCGGCCCTCGATCCTCTGGCTTCTACTGTCGTGAACTCCCAGCGGTCATGCGTCTGGACGAGCGGGATGGAGGCGCGTCGACAGGCTCTACGTCCCACGACGACACCTGCACGCGCGCGCCGCCATTGAGGAGCTCGACCGCAAGAATCAGCAGATCCTGCGTTCCCTTGCGAACCAGCCGGCCAACAACCCCGGACAACGGCCCGTTGATCACGCGAACCTTCGAGCCTGGAGCCAGGAGGGCGCAGGGATCGAAGCTCAGGCCACTCGCAACGAGCCGCTGCAGCGCGTTGATCTCGGCGCCCGGCACGGGCGTCGGCTGGCCGGCGTTGGACAGGACCGCCACGACGCCTGAGCACCTGACGACCCTCGGGAGCAGTTCGGGCTCGAACCGGGCGAAACATTACCCCGGGAACAGCGGCCAGGCGATGCGTTTCGTGCGATCGCTCCAGCGGCTTTCATGCGTGATCGTCGGCAGGAACGCCTCCACGCCCTTGGCCGACAGTTCCATGCACACCTGGTGTTCGTGCCGGGACCGGGTCCAGACGGCGTGCCACGTGGTGTCGGCATCGACGTCGATGACCGCCGCCGTAGCGACATGGAGCCCTGAAGTCAGGTGCGCGGACGGGGATCCCGGCGCGGCTGCCGGGGCTTCCTGCCCGCGGATCGCAAGGGCCTGCGGATAGGATAAATCAGTCTCTCGAACAACGGCTTTCATCTGTGGGTCTCCGGCTCCGCCTCGAGCAACCAGGTTTCACTGTCTCTGCGCGCCGTTCGACCGGTCCTGAAGTGGAGCTCCGCATCAGGCCTGTTCCGTTTTCGAACCACGATGGGCTCGACATGCACGCGGCTTTTCGAAGCTGGGGACTGCCGGCCTGGACTCAAACCGTGTGCCAGACCCTGAATGCGCTGGAATGACGGACATTCTTCAACCCGACCTGTCGTGACGCCCGTTTAGACCGCCATAACTGGTCCGAAAGTGCGGCCAATGCGCGACTTTCGTCGCCCGGCGGCTTCTCGTGTCTCCGTCGCTCCGCTTGCCCGGCAGCAGCCCGCCATCAGAAATCAAGTTCCGCCGGAAATTCACGCTGGCGGCTTTGATTGGGACTCTCCAAATGTCGTAGAATCGCCAAACGCTACGTTCGCTCTCGGCTGCCGCGCAGATCCGGGCAGCCCCGCCCTGTGCACAAGAGAAAATATGTCGAGCCCCCCGGCCGATTCAGAGCGCCGGATCATGACTTCGAATGGCGTGCGCCCGATGGACGCCGGAGGGACCGACTCGTTCGAGTGGGCCACCCTCGAGGACGCCGACGAGGATCTCTTCCAGTTCCCCGGCGAGAACGAGGCGCCCCCGGTGCGGGAAGTGGGGAAGGCCGCGGTCCCCTTACCGGTGCAGCATGGGCCCGGCACAGGCGAACCCGCCGGCCTTGCCACTATTCCCAGGACCGATCAGCAGACGGCTCATGACGCGACGGCTCAAAGACTCGCCCGCCTGACGAGCGCTTCCGCCGTCAGCGAGGCGCAGCCTCGCCGAAGTCTGGCTGGACCCGCGACACAGGTCGCTGCACGGGCGCCCCGCCCGGCACCACGGCTGCGGGCCCACCTGCTCGCCTTCACATTCGCTGTCCTGACCCTGCTCGTGATTGGCGAGGCCGTCTACATCCTGAAGCCAGGCTGGTTCCGGGCGGGCAGTCCGACGACGACAGCGCCCGTCAGCCAGGCGGCTGTTCCGCCGGCTGGTGTGGCAGCGGCCCCGGGCGGCAACCCCACGCCGGAACCGGCCTCCACCGGAACGAGCGGGAACGCGGCTGCGGCTTCCGGCCGCCTCGACGTCCAGAGCGAGCCTTCCGGCGCGACGGTCTCCATCGATGGCCGGCACTACGGCGTGACCCCGCTGACGCTGGGGTCCGTCACCCCCGGCGCCCGGCGCATCGTCCTCAGGCTCGGGGGACGCGAGGTCAGGCAGACGGTCCGCGTCGAGCCGGGGGCCACAGCGTCGGTGATTGCCCCCATGAGGTCCGTGCCCGTGCCCGCGACCGCAAACGCGAGCGTACCGCCAGTGGCAGGTTCGGGATGGGTGGCGATTGCCTCGGCTGCGGATTTGGACATCATGGAGGAAGACGTGCTCGTCGGCAGCACGCGCAGCCCTCAGGTGATGATGCCCGCGGGCCTCCACACGCTGCGTCTCGTGAGCCCGGCGCTTGGCTACGAGACGGTGCAGCAGGTACGCGTCGAGCCGGGGAAGGTGGCGCGATTGAGCGTCACGCTCCCTGAGGCCATGGTCCACCTGAACGCGCAGCCATGGGCCGAGGTCTTCGTGGACGGCACGTCCGTGGGCGAAACGCCGATTGGCAATCTGCCGGTGCGAATCGGCACACACCAGATCGTGTTCCGTCATCCCGAGCTCGGTGAGAAGGCGGTGCCGGCGGTGGTCAGGGCAGGCACGCCGACCCGCGTGAGCGTGGACCTGCGCAAATGACCCGCGCGAGGCAGCAGGCACCGGCCCCGCGGCATACCCCGGCGTCGAGGGCGATAGCGGTGTTCGTCCTGACGATCTCCGCTCTGGTCTGCCCGGGCGTCGCGCGGGCCCGACAGCCGTCTGTCGAGTCGATCGATCCGCTCGGGGAAATCAGGCGTCTCTACGAATCGGCGGAATACGAGCGTGCGCTCAGCTCCGTGAACGGGGAGGAGGCCCGGTTGCTGACGGCAGGGCAGGCGCGCGACATCCGTATCTACCAGGCGCTGTGCCTCCTGGCGCTGGGCAAGATGCCCGATGCAGGCGCAAAGATTGAAGCGGTTCTCAAGGCAGAGCCCCTGTACGAGCCCTCCACAGAACTGCCCAAACGGCTGCGTACCCTCGTGGATGACACGCGCACCCGCCTGAGACCATCGCTGGCGCAGGCTCACTACGAGGCCGGAAAGGAACTGTTCGAGGCGAGAAAATACGACCAGGCCATCCAGGAACTGGACCTGGTTCTCCAGCTCACCGACGTGCCGCCCGACAGCTCGCGCGAGCTTCGCGACCTGCGGACGCTCGCTTCCGGATTCCGCGACCTCGCCCAGCGCTCGGCGAACGCCTCGAAGCCGGTCGCTTCGGCGGCTCCCGATCCCGCAGCTCAGACCTCCGCGTCGGAGGCGGTGATTCCCCCCGTTGTGGTCCGGCAGAACCTGCCGCCCTGGCCGGTTCTCCCTGACGATCCGCGCCGGCAGGCCTTGCGGTTCGCGCCACTCAGCGGAGTGCTCGAGATCGTGGTCACCAAGGGGGGCACGGTTGATTCCGTGAGGCCGATCGACTCCATCGAACCGGTCTACGACAACCTGCTGCTGACCGCGGCACGGCAGTGGCGGTACCTCCCGGCCATGCAGAACGGTGAGCCGGTCGACTTCGTGAAGCGGGTGGCGATCAACATCCGTTGAACCGGGATTCTGCGGGCAGCCATCCCTCGGCTGGCTCAGTCCAAAACCCCTCAGCCGGATCGTACGCGGGGTCTGAACACCCCGCGCCACAGCGACCCAATCTCGTCATGTGGGACGGGGTCTTCAGACCCCGCCGCAATGCGAAACCGCTCCCGGGGTCTTCAGACCCCGCCGAAGCGCCCGTCGCTCAGCCTGTCGCCGTCGCGACCTCGATTCGCCCGCGCAGGACCTGCAGCCAGCGCCACGCGGCGTTGCTGAGGATGACGACGACGCAGACCATCATCACCACGGTCAGCATCGTGTTCACGTAGCCCTGGACGTGCGCGGCCGGATTCGGGCCGGTCGCCATCGGCCAGAAGTTGTCACGCACGCTGAGCACGCCGGCCGTCAGCGTCGTGATCGACACGAACGCCAACGGCGCCATCGTCACCCACGCGTAGCGGGCCTTGCCCTGGTTGATGATGATCGTGGTGCCGACGGCGAGCGCAACAGCCGCGAGCAGCTGGTTGGCGATGCCGAACATCGGCCAGATCGTGCTGATGCTGCCCGTCAAGATGAAGTACGACCACGAGACGACGACCAGCAGCGTCGAGAGCACCGTCCCGGGGATCCAGTCCTGCCGGGCCATCGGTGCGTAGAAGCGGCCGAGGAACTCCTGCACGAGGAAGCGCGCGACGCGCGTGCCGGTGTCGATCGTCGTGAGGATGAACAGTGCCTCGAACATGATCGCGAAGTGGTACCAGTAGTCCATCAGCCCGCGCATGCCCGGCAGCGCGCTGAAGATCTGCGCGATGCCGACGGCCAGCGACACCGCCCCGCCCGGCCGCCCTGCCACGTTCTCGCCGACGGCCGCCTGCAGGTCCGGCAGGTTGACCACCGGGATTCCCAGGCCGGCGAACACCGCGGGCGGTGTGTTGATCGCGAAGTAGTCGCCCGGAAACATCGCCGTCGCCGCGATCAGCGAGACGATGCCCACCAGGCCCTCGATCAGCATCGCGCCGTAGCCGATTGGCCGGATGTCCGACTCGCGATCGATCATCTTGGGTGTGGTGCCGGACGCGATCAGCGCGTGGAACCCCGAGATCGCACCGCACGCAATGGTGATGAAGGCGAACGGAAACAGCGGTCCCGGGATGATCGGGCCGCCCCCGCCCACGAACTGGCTGAACGCCGGCATCTGGAGCTCGGGGTTGACCACCATCACGGCCAGGACCAGGAACGCTATGGTGCCGATCTTCATGAACGAGCTGAGGTAGTCGCGAGGGCAGAGCAGCATCCACACAGGCAGCACCGACGCCACGAACCCGTACGCCGCCATCGCCACGATGAGCTGCTCCCGGCTCAAGTGGAACCACACGCCCACCGAGGAGGCCGCGAGCGGCTTTCCGAGGATGACGGCGAGGAAGAGGCCGGCCACCCCGATGACGGTGGCTTCCGCGATCCGGCCCTTCCTGAACCGGTACATGTAAAGGCCCATGAAGAGCGCGAGCGGGATTGACGCCCCGATGGTGAATGTCCCCCAGGCGCTCTCCTGGAGGGCGTTGACGACGGCCAGGCCGAGCCCTGCCAGCGCGATGACGATGATGAACAGGATGGCGACGGCCGCCGTGGTGCCCGCCACCGGACCAATCTCGGCGCGGGCAATCTCGGACAGCGAGCATCCTCCCCGCCGGGTCGACGCCCACAGGATGATGAAGTCGTGGACGGCGCCCGCCAGGCACACGCCCGCCACCAGCCAGATCAGGCCCGGCGCGTAGCCGAACTGAGCGGCCAGCACCGGGCCAATCAGCGGCCCGGCCCCGGTGATCGCGGCGAAGTGGTGCCCGAACAGGACCAGCCGGTGGGTGGGATGGTAGTTGTGGCCGTCGTTCCTGACGTGCGCCGGGGTGATCCGCGAGTCGTCCAGCGCCATGATGCGGGCGGCAATGAAGGCGCTGTAGTAGCGATACGCGATCGCCAGCACACAGAGGATTGGAAAGACGATGTAGAGCGCGCGCATTGGGTATATCTGGTGGTCAGCTTCCGCTTCCCGCTCTCCCGTTCCACGGAGCTCGAACCCGAACGCCAGATTCCCGATCGTCAAGCCCCGGGAGCCCGGAACGGCGAGCCCCGAGCGCCCGAACGCCGGGCCCCGCGGGCGCGCAGTCTATCAGGAAATGCCGCGGGGTTCTAAAAGAGGCTCTGGGCTTTGGGCTTTCGGCTTCCCGCGGCGGTCGAGCGTCCGGGCTTGCCCGGAGGACACTCCCTGCTTGCAACGAGGGCCGGTAGAAGGAGTAATCTCTGAACCGGTTCCCCGCACGGCAAACCGCATCACCAAGGAGAGCGCATGATCCAGTTGCTTCGGATTTTCACCATCGGGGCGGTCCTCGCCGCCGGAACGAGCCAGGCGTGGGCCCAGGACGCGCAGGCCGAGAAGACGATCATCGCGAACGAGCGCGCGGTGAACGACGCGTTCGCCAAGGGAAACGTCGCCGGGTTCAAGGAACATGTTGCCGTGGAGGGGTACGCCATCGATTCGATGATGGGACGCGCGCCGGTCGCCGACCTCGTCAAGGACTTCGCAAACCTCACCAAGGACCTGAAGCTGTCGTCCTGGGACATCACCGAGAGCAAGGTCCAGTGGATTGACGCGAACACGGCGGTGCACACTTACAAGTGGACGGGCGCGGGGACGCATCAAGGCCAGCCGGTCCCGAGTCCGGCATGGGCGTCGACGGTCTGGACGAAGAAGAACGGCAAGTGGGTCGCCATGTTCCACCAGGAGTCCGTCAGCATGCCGCCGGCCCCGGCACAGAAAAAGTAGCGCGCGGCGGGTTCGAGAGTGTGGTCGGCGGGGTCTGAAAGGCCCCGCCCCACAGCCATGCACCGTGCCTTACTTGATACGCTCGATCTGCCTCAGGTGATGGATGTCGTGGCCGGCCATCTGCTCCATGATCCAATTCACGGTCAGCTCCCCGTACTCGGGATGCTGGAATGTGGCTGCGCGCTGCTCGGGTGACAGCAGGCGCCACATCGCCATGTTGAATTTTCGCAGCGCGACGTACGCGTCGAGAGCGGTACGCGCCTCGGCTGCCTCGTCCAGCCGAAGCCACTCGTCCTGCGAGAACGCCTGTGCCACGTAACCGGGAACGCTCGAAGCGAAGCGGGCGCGCGTGCTGAGCGCCAGCTCGGTCTGCGCAAGATGGACGAGGATCAGCCGCGCGCTCCACTTGCCGGGCGCATAGCTCCGATCGAAACGATCGTCGCCCCAGCGCTCCACCATCGTGCGAATGCGGTCGGGCGTTTCGGCCAGCGCCGTCAGCGCGTCGCTGCTGCCGAGCGCTTCTGCGTACGGGTTCGGGTGCATGGCGCCATGATGGCTGAATCGCCGTGCCTTGCCAAGCGATCGGGCGCTCTCGGACGCTTATCCTGCTGGCATCGAGGTTGCTCTATGGAGGCTGTCGGGACGCAGAACAGCGACCGACCCGCCGCTCCGGTGTTCCGCTGGAGCAACCCATCCCGTCACCACGCCTACCAAAGGCTGCAGGGAGCGCACGTTGCTCCCTGCCCTGTCATGCATTCCCGGTCCACGCGACGCGATCGCACACGGTGGCGAGAACTTCACACGTGTGGAATCCGGTACCAGTGGGAGCAGCGTGCCCTACACCGCGCCGCGGCCGGTCATGCCGGGTGATCGCGCAGGTACGCGCGGAGAGCACCGAACGCCGCGCCGCGGTGGCTGACAGCGGCCTTGAGGTCGCCGGAAATCTCTGCGAGCGTCCGGCCGAACGGCGGATAGAAAAAGATGGGGTCGTACCCGAAGCCGTGCTCACCCCGTGGTTCCGGCGCAATCTCCCCCTCGATCACTCCCTGCGACTCGAAGAGGATGCGGCCCGCGTCGGCCAACGCCACCCGGCACACGAAGCGCGCCGGACTGGTGGTGAGCCCCTGTGCACGGAGGCGCTCCCTGATGCGGTCGAACTTGACCCGGTAGTCTGCTCCTTCCCACCGTGCGGACTGTACCCCCGGGAGGTTGCCGAGCGCCGCAATCTCGAGGCCCGAATCGTCGGCCACCGCCGGCAGCCCGGTGGTCCCCGCGTAGTAGAGCGCCTTGATGCGCGCGTTTTCCGCGAAGGTGGCGCCGGTTTCCTCCGGCTCCGCCACCGTCGGAAAGTCCGCGAGGGTGCGAAGCTCGGCCGGGGTTCCCTCGAGGATTCCCACGATCTCCCGGATCTTTCCCGGGTTGGTGGTCGCCACGACCAGCGTCATGTGCGGCGCGCTCCCACGTCGCCGACGATCTCGCGCTGCATCTCGACCAGCCGGCGGATGCCCGCATCCGCGAGCTCCAGCAGGGCGTCCAGTGCCGGCCGTTCGAACGGCGGCCCCTCGGCCGTGCCCTGCACCTCGATGAAGCGGCCGTCCCCCGTCTTGACGACGTTCATGTCGACGTCCGCGCGGGAGTCCTCGTCGTAGGCGAGGTCGAGCATCGGAATGCCGGAGACGACCCCGACGCTGGTGGCGGCGACATGATCCTGGACAGGCAGCGTCTTGAGCACGCCCGAGTCCTTCAGCTTCTTCAAGGCGAGCACGAGCGCGACGAAGCCCCCCGTGATGGCGGCCGTCCGGGTGCCGCCGTCGGCCTGGATCACGTCGCAGTCGATCCAGATGGTGCGCTCCCCGAGCTCGGCGGTGCGCGTCACCGAGCGCAGGGAACGCCCGATGAGCCGCTGGATCTCCTGAGTGCGGCCGCCCACCTTGCCGGCGGTCGCCTCGCGCTGCGTGCGCGTGGACGTGGCGCGCGGCAGCATCCCATACTCGGCCGTGACCCAGCCCTTGCCGGAGTTCCGCAGGAAGGGCGGCACGCGATCCTCGACGCTGGCCGAGCAGATCACCCGCGTGCGGCCCACCTCAATCAGCACCGACCCCTCGGCGTGCGCGAGGAACCCTGGCGTGAGATGGGTTGCCCGCAGGTCGCCGGGGGCCCGGCCGTCGCTACGACTCATCATGGCTCCTTGTTCGCCCGGACCCACTTCAGCTGCTTCTGCAGGGAATGACGCAGGTCCACATGTCCGGCCAGCGTATCCACTTCCTTGCCGTCGATCAGGATCTGCACGCGCTGAATGGCCGGCAGGTTGACCGTCAGGACGTTGACGAGGGTGTACACGGTGAACAACTCGTCGAGTGCCCCGCCGGGATGTTTCGCGCGCACCTCGGCGCTCACATCCACGAAGGCTTCGCCCCGGTCCGTCAGGTACAGGTTGCGCAGCGTCGTGCCGGCCGGGATGGCCGACTCGAGCGGCGCGGCGGGCGAGGCCAGCTGCGCCTGCATGATCTCGCGCGCCTGTTCCAGCACGGCGTCGGCGAACGCCACCTCGCGCTGGATGCCGACCAGTTCCGCGCCCTCTTCCGACACGTAGTAGAGCGTTGCGGTAATCTTGCGCTCCGGTGTCGGCGGCTGAGGCTCCACGGTGGCAGGCGCCGGCGGCTTCGGGGCATACCTGCGCGGCAACCCGACGAAGAGCGCCCACCCGGCGGCGATCGCCAGCGCGGTGATCGCCGCGGGCACCGCAATGCGGCGCGGCATCACCGGTCTCCGGAACCGCCGGGGCGCGGTGAGCCGGCCGGAGCTCCCCGGGCGGGATGGCCAGGCCGTCCCGGAAACGCAGGATGCCGTTCACCAGGGCCTGGACGACCGCGTTCTGGAACGCGTCGCCGGCGGCGTCCCGCTCCTGCTGCGGGTTCGAGAGGAACGCCATCTCGACCAGCACGGCCGGCATGTTGGCACCCACCAGGACGCGGAAAGGGGCCTGTTGGATGGCGCGGGAGCTCATCGGGACCCGCTCACGGAGGGATGCCTCCACCGCCCGCGCGAGGACCGCGGAGCGCTCGATGTGCCGGGCCTGCGCCATCTCCCAGGGAGTGACCTCGATGTCCCGCGAGGCGCCGCCGAACACAGGAACCAGTTCGTTCTCGCCGTAGGCGACCCGCTGGCCGGCCTCGCCGTACTCCTCCAGGCTCAGGTAGAAGACCTCGGCCCCCGACATCGCCGGGCGCACGGAGGCGTTGGCGTGGAGGCTGATGAAGAGGTCCGCCTTGTTGTTGTTGGCGAGCGCTGCACGCTCGTCGAGGCCGACGCTCTGATCGCTCTCGCGCGTCAGGATGACGCGCACCCCGAGGCGCGACTCGAGCGCCCCCTTCAGCCGTCGTGCCACGCTCAGGGCAATGGCCTTCTCCAAGGTTCCGCGCGCGCCGCGCGCGCCGGGTTCGTCGCCGCCATGGCCCGCGTCCACGACGATCGTGCGGAGTCCGCCGGAAGGGGCAAGATCGATCAGGGGAGGAGGCTCGGGGGCAGTGGCCGGCGGCGCCGTGGCAGCTGACGGCGGCGCCACTTCCACCGCCTGGGCGGCCACGTCTATCACGATGCGGCCGGCCCCGCGGTCGCCCGGCAGGTCGGTCGTCCGGTAGGACGAGAAGCGAGGGCCGAGATCGACAACCACTGTGGCGGGCGTCTCGCCGGGCCGCACGCCCTGGATCAGATCGGGGACAGCCGAGGGGGGGAGCGTGGCGTCGAGCGCGTCCGCTTCGAACCGGATCACCAGCCGTGTGCCGTCCTGCGTGATCGCGTGCGGCGTCGCGGGGGCGACCTCCAGCGTGAGGCGTGCGCTCCCCCCGACGGGCTCCACGCGACCTCCCACGAGGGGCATGCGCATGTCGCCGAGGAGGATGAGCCGTGAAGGCTTGCGGAGGTCTATCCGCGTGCCGAGCGCCGGGGCGAGGGCGCGGGAAACGAAGTCGACAGGGACGAACCACGCGCGCCCATCGCGTGCGGGCGCGGTCGGCAGCGAGATCAACCGGCCGCCGACCGAGGCGAGCGGCTGGCCGGCGCTCAGGGCGATCGTCTGGCTCGGCGTCGAGACGGTCAGGCCGCCCGCAGCCACATCTTCGCGCACGGTGACCGCAAACAGGCGCGCAAGGTCGTCGAGCGCGAACATCTCCTGGCCGCCGATGGTGCGGACCGGCAGAGGACGCCGCCCCTCACGCGAAAGAACGGTGTAAGGGGCTGCGCTGGCGGGCGCCTGCGCGCTTACCTGTCCTGCCAGCAGTGCGAGTAGCGGGGCGGCAGCCAGGGAAGCGGTTGCCGCGAAAGACCGGGCGTTCAAGATGGCAATGATACCAGCTAGCCGGGTTTCGAAGGGCCGGCCCGGAGGCCGATGCGGTACTCCACCGGGGGCGGGCGGGGAATGATCTGCCAACTGACGACCGCTTCGGCTGAGTAAAAAAGCGATACGACCTCGGCGCGCGGCTCCCGTTGCAGGGGGCGCTATGGCAACCGCGAACCCATTGCGCAGCGCGATATGCGGCTAAAGATCTTGACGCCCTTGTGGAACAGGCGTAAAACGAGACCGCACCATGACGCTGGCATGCTGTTTCCGCTGTGTACGGCGGAGCGTCTTGTGAGCGCTCCGCTTCGCGGGACCGGGTTGTGTCAACGTCGTCCAGTTCATCGTCTTGAACGACTGTCCTGGAGGAGGAGGGCGGCGATGTGCAGGATCCGCTGGAGGGGACTTCGGCCGATCGTGCTGGTATCGACTGCCTGGGTGCGGACCAACGGCTTTGGCAGCGTAACGTCCGTGCGGCCGCCGCGGGTGCTGCAGATGTTGCGTTTCGATTTCTAGGAGCAGCCTGGGGGTATAAGCTGTAGACTTTCCATGTTCAGCCGTCCAGTGCGGACGGCTGGATGGCGCCGGCCAGGACGGACCTCCTCCCGTCCTCGGTCGGCGCCTTTTTTTTCTCCCCGTGACGGGGCGATTCGCCCCGGCGCGAGTGAGCCATACTGGACACCGCATGCCTGACGCCCTGCCGCCGCTCGTGCTCATCGTAGACGATGCCGCGGACGTCCTGACCGTGGCCTCCGTCCTGCTCGAGGGCGCAGGCTTCCGGGTCTCGTGCGCGAGCAGTGGATTTGCGGCCGTCAAGCTGGCCTTCGAGCTCCAGCCCGACGTCATCCTGATGGATCTCGCGATGCCGGGGATGGACGGCGTGGAGACGACCCGCCACCTCAAACGGCAGGTGCAGACGAAGCACATCCCCGTGATTGCGTTCACCGGTGAAGTGCTCGTTGCCCAGCGCGATCGACTACAGGCGAGAGGCTTCACCGACCTCGTGGCCAAGCCGTGCAATCCGGACGAGATGACCGCCGCGGTGAGGCAGGCGATCGGGCAGTGAGCCTCGCGCACCTCACGCTTCCGACCCGCGACGTCGAGAGCACCGCCTCCTTCTTCGAAGGCACGCTGGGCTACCTCCGCAACCCTGTTCCCTCGAATTCACCGGTCGAGGCATTGTGGCTCGATATCGGTCGCGGGCAGGAGATGCACGTCTTCCACGTCGAGGGCTTCGAGGTCTCCCCGTTCGAGCGCGAGTTCGGCCGGCACGTGGCGGTCTACTACCCGCTGTCGCAGTTTGCGGATCTCAAGGCACGCCTCGTCGCGCAGGGGGCGGTGCTGATCGCCCCGATTCGCGAGACTCCGTTCGAGCGCTTCTTCTTCCGCGAGCCGGTGAACGGCTACGTTTTCGAGGTCGTCGAAGCCAGGGGACCGGGCGATCCGGCCCAGGAGCCACACAGGGATGCACGACTCCGCACATAGCACCGCCACGCTGCTAGCACTGCTTCTCCTCGCGTCCGTTCCGGCGATCCCCTCCTCGCAGACGCCAGCGCCTGCTTCGCCGCAGGGCGCCCAGCCAGCCGGGCCCGGCGGCCCCGGACGCGGGGGACGAGGGTTCAGGGGCGGCGTTCCCATCCAGGCCGGAGAGGAGTGCCCGCAGGGCATGACGGAGGTCCGTCCACGCATCTGCCAGGCCCCGTCCACCCCGGCGCCCAGCATCGTCGACTACCGTCCGGCCACCACGCTCGTGACGGCCGAGCACAAGGTGCCGAAGGCGAAGTTCCCCGCGATCGATTTTCACGGTCACGCGCAGAGCCTGTTCGCCACCCCGGAGGGCCTGGCGAGCCTGATCGGCTCGCTCGACAGCCTCAACGTGCGGCTGATGGTGAGCGCCGACAACATGTCCGGTGAACGCCTTCAGGGCACGCTGGAGAGCCTCCGGGCCTCGCCCCACACGAATCGCGTCCGGTTGCTCACGGGCGTCGACTTCCGGGGTGTCGGCCCAGGGTGGGCCGAGAAGGTGGTCAAGCAGCTCGAGGCGGACATCGCGGCAGGGGCGGTCGGAGTGGGTGAGGTCGGCAAGGGGCTGGGCCTCTCGATCACCAAGGCGGACGGCACCCGCCTCGCGATAGACGATCCGGACCTCGATCCCGTGTGGCAGGCGTGCGCCCGGCTGAAGGTGCCGGTCTTCATTCACACCGCGGATCCGCAGGAGTTCTTCAAGCCGGTAGACCTGAAGAACGAACGGTGGCTGGAACTGTCGCTGTTCGCCGAGCGCCGCTACCCGGCCGATCGATTCCCGGCGTTCGAGCAGCTGATGGCCGAGCGGGACCGGATGTTCGGGAAGCATCCGAACACCAAATTCGTCGCAGCGCACATGGCGTGGCATGCCAACGACCTCGGCCGTCTGGGGCGGCTGCTCGACGCCATGCCGAACGTCTCGGTCGAGGTGGGCGCGGTCCTCTACGACATCGGGCGGCAGCCGCGGGCCGCGCACGACTTCTTCGTGAAGTACCAGGACCGGATTCTGTTCGGCAAGGATTCATTCCAGCCGGAGGAGTATCCCTACTACTGGCGCGTGTTCGAGACGACCGACGAGGTACTTCGACTACTACCGGCACTACCACGCCTTCTGGAAGCTGTATGGGATCGGCCTGCCGGATGGAGTACTGAAGAAGTTGTACTACCAGAATGCGCTCAGGCTGGCGCCGGGCCTGCCGCAGGATGGCTGGCCGCGTTGACGTCGACGTCCGGACCGATCCACTGGACCGGTCCGGACGTTCACCCGTGATGCCGCTCGGTCAGTTCTTCGTCATCGCCAGGCCGGTGACGATGGCGTCCGTGTTGTGGGCGAAGCGGATGCCGTAGAGCCCGTCCGTCGACTTGAGCTTGCCGGCAGCCACGAGGGTGGCCTTGTCGTAGCTCCCGACAACCGTGCCGTTGATCGAGCAGGACACCTTGTCGCCCGCGACTGAAACCGCAATCTCCTGCGTCACGGCTTCGCCGGGCCCTGCGGCTTTGGCCACAGCCGCGTTCGGCTCTCCACGTCGTCCGTTCACCTGGAACGGCTCGGGACCGAACCCGCGCACGATGAAACTGCCGTTGCCGTACGCCGAGCAGTACAGGTAGCTCTGCGTCGCCGTTCCGAGATCGTTGCCGGCGATCATGATCCCGTAGGGATGCGGATGGTCGTTGATGCTCATGTACTTCGGCTCTTTGAACGTGGCCTTGACGGTGTAGTTGCCGGCTGCCTTGTTGGCGGGGTTCCAGTAGGTCACGGCGGGGCCCGTCGTGACGTGGAGGCCGCCGCCTTCGGGCGCGAGCTTGGCGTTGTTCAGGGTCTGTCCCGCCTTCTCTTCGTTCGCGTCGATCTTCCCGGTCCATCCCGGGGCCGTGATCCCGCCGCCGGCGACGGCCTTGGCGGCTTCCGGCTGTGCCTGGGCGCCGAGACCCGGCGGGACGAGCATGGCGGCAGCAACTGCGAGTGCGTAGCCGTAAACGAGGCGCATGGTGTTCCCTCTCATTGGCAGAAGTGAGCAGCGTGAACCCCGAGCGAAACGCCGTGGTCGAGCTGCAATTACCGTGGTCTCCGGCGAAGAAGAAATCGCGATGATACGGCCGGTTCCGCGCCCGTTGGGGGGCGCCGGACCGGCGTAACGCGCGTCGCTTCCGTGGCTCGCCGGACCGACCCGCATCCTATCCTGTCCGGGGCGTGACGGCAACGGGCAAGACCCGAGGAATCAGAAGGAAGAAGGAGGCGCTTCGGGTTCCGCCTTCGCTTGGCTTCGGCGGGCCGCAGCAGCTTCAGCGGAGGGTGGTCAGGCCCCGCCGGAGGCCACCAGCGCGTCGAAGACGGACGGCAGCATCTCCTCCGCCCTGGCACGCAGATGGACGCTGGAGGGATGCGCGTCGGCAGGACGGGCACCGGGATCGATCAGGAAAACCGGCGCACGTGAGCGCGACGCCGCAGACTGCAGGAACGACGTGACGCCCACCGACAGCGAGGTCCCGACCGAGATCAGGAGCCGCAGCCTCGCGGCGGCCGCATCCACGACGTGCCAGCCGTAGTCGGCGTGGCTGGTGTAGTACCTCGTCGAACCACAGGACGTGGGGCCGCACGAGCGTGCCACAGAGGGGGCAGCGCGGTATCGCGTCGAGCCGGGGTGACGCATCGAAGTCGTCGAAGCTGACGTCGCCGAGCGGGAGCGAGTCGATCGCGCCGAGCCGGCACGATTCATCAGCGCACCGGCAGCGATCGGCCGAGCCGTGCACTTTCACGACGCGCCTCGACCTCGCGCCCTCGTGGAGCGTGTCGATGTTCTGGGTCACCAGCAGGAAGTCGCCACGCCGTGCGGCCTGCCAGCGCTCGATCGCGGCAAGCGCGTGGTGAGCCGGGTTGGGCTGCGCGGCGAGGACCTGGAGGAATCGCTTGCGGTACCAGGACCAGGCGCCGACCGGGTTGGCTACGAAGTAGCGCAGCGTGGCCATCTCCGTGACGTCGCGTGCCCACACGGCTCCGGGGTCGCTGCCCCGGAACGTCGGAATGCCGCTGGCCAGGCTGATTCCGGCCCCGGTGAGCACGACGATCAGGCCGCGCTCGGCTTCGATGGCGTCTGCCAGGCTCCTGAAGTCCGCTTCCATCACCACCAAGCTCGATCGCTGTGACAACTCTCCATCCTCCGCGGTTCTGCAAATGCGTTGCCGGCCTTCGCGGAACTTTCACCCGACCACCCCCGAGCGAAGCAGGAGCAGCACCGCCATGGTCAGGGCCACCAGCCGTGTCGGACCACGCCAAATGATTGGTTGTCGGTTGGGAGGTTGAGAGTGGTTCAGCCTGGGCGCGAGCAGTACAAAAAAGAGGGGAGCCCGCGCTCCCCCCAACGATGACTACCCGGCCACCAGGTCGTTCCCGATCAGAACAGGAACCGGATCGAGACACGCCCGTCGAAACCGGGGTTGAAGATGTCCGCCATCCGGTACCGAGGATCCTCGAATCCCGCTCCCGGAGTTCCGGGCGCCTTCGCGGCGTCGGGAGTGGTTGCCAGCAGTGCGTCGTAGTCGTACCCGTTCAGCAGGTTCTCGTGCGCGAGCTGGAGTGCGGAGCTCGGGAGCACACGGCCGTTGGCACCGATGCGGTTGACCGTGTCGAAGTAGTGTCGCACCTGCTTCTGGTTGAACAGGTTGAGGCCATTGAACTCGAGCCGGAGCCGCTTGCCGGCCGGGAGCTTGAACTCGTGCGACACGAGGAGGTCTGCCTGAGTCATCACATCCGTCCTGCCCAGGGACCCGCGCCCCTCGACCAGAATCGGGTAGCGGTAGATCGACTGCACCGACTTGGACACCGGCGTGCCGCTGGCCCCATAGAAGTTGAGGCCGACGTTGGTGCCGAACCCGAAGAGGTAGGACCCGTACACCTTGGCGACGTGAGGCCGGTCGGTCGGAAGACGGCCGTCGACACCGAGGTTGCCGTGTGAATCGAACATCATCTCGTCCAGATCCCACGCCCGGCTGGCGTTGGTTCCCGGCCGCGTGCGCTGTCCGAACGCCTCCTGCGCGCCCGTGTTGACCCGTCCGGGCGCTGTCACCTCGTCCGTGTTCACGAGGCCGGGGTAGTTGCCGTAGAGGCGGCTGAACACGTAGCTCCCGCCGAGGAACCAGTTGTTGCTGAACCGCCGGTTGGCGGTGAACTCCAGCGCCGTGTAGTTGCGCTTGGCCTTTGGCAGCTCGAAGGGCGGCGTGTCTCCGGTGGTGATGGCTGTCGTCGCCAGCCCCGAGCCCGGGTTGCCGTAGATGTACGCCTCGCTGCCGTTCACCAGCGTGCCGATGTCCTCGATCGTGCGGACCAGGTTCGTTCGGACGAAGTTGAGGCCGAGGACCGTGTGGGTCCCGACCTGGTACTCTGTTCCTACGTTGAACGTGTCCTGCGCCATCGGCTTCATGTCAGGATCCACCACGTCCGAGCCGAAGCTCGGGATGCGGCTGTCCTTGTAGGAGTCGGGCTGGCTGTCCCACAGGTTCCGGCCGGTCAGCGCCGTCATGCTGAGCTTGGTGGGATCCGGGTCGTCGAGACTGCGGTAGCGTGTCTTCCAGACGTCTCCACCGAACGTGCCGCGGGCCAGCTCGTACTTGGTCCAGTCGTAGTACCGGCCGTAGGAACCGGAGATCTTCATCCGGTTGTCGCCGAACAGGACGTACGACGCGCCCAGGCGCGGCGCCAGCTTGTCGCCCCAGCCGAAGTGGATGCCGACATCCTTGATGTCGGGACGGAACGAGGGGATGTCCTCGCTCTCGGTGCGCAGGCCGAGGTTCAGCGTGAGCCGGTCCGAGACCGCCCAGTTGTCCTGCACGTACAGGCTCAGGATGTTGGCGCCCGTCTCGCCCTTCGTGCCGATGTCGTCGATCGTGTAGTAGCCGTATGTTCCCCTGCCGGACCCGACACCTGGCACATCGCTCGTGAACACGGAGTCCCAGTACACGGTGACGTAGCCGTCGTTCGGATACGCCAGCTCGACGTCGTTGGTCGCGCGCGAGTAGCCGAACCCGCCCTTCAGCTGGTGCTGGCCGCCGGCCGACAGCAGCCGGGTGAGCGACACGTCAAGGAAACGGCGCGTCGTGATGTCGTGATCGTTGATCTGGGTGCGCGGGAGGTTGGTGTAGCTGGCCGGCTGCGCGAATTGCGCAGGCACGCCCGCCAGCCCGACGGCGGACGTGGCGTACTCGAAGGTCTGCGCCGTGTTCACCCCGGTGTCGTAGTAGTTGTCCTTCATGTAGTTGCCGCGGACCGAGACGACCGTCCGATCCGTCAGGGTGTAGTCCGCGGTGAAGGCGGTGTTCCACTGGGGAACGCGGTAGCCCAGCGCCTGCCGGGCCGCCAGCGCTTCTGCCGAGGAGGTGCTCGAGTTGGCGTCCGCGCCGTCGTAAGCCACCACCTGACCTTCGGCCTTGTCGGGGGTCCACAGCCCGGAGAAATTGAGCTGCAGCCGGCGGGTCGGGGCATAGGTGACCTTGCCGAACCCGCTCATGCTCGTTCGATCGCGTTCCACCTCGATGCTCTCACCGGTGGTCAGCAGATAATTTCTGTTGAGCGTCTCCATCCTTGGCGAAACGGATCCGAAGAAGAACAGCCGGTCTCTGACGATCGGGCCGCCCAGCGTTCCGCCGATCTCGTTGCGGTTGAACGTCTGGTCGTTGTCCTGCACGTAGTACGCCTCGTTCTGGGTCGCCGGATCGATGACCAGGCGTTCCGCCAGGCCGTTGGAAGAGCGAAGCCCGCTGCCGGAGTAGTGGCCGAACAGCGATCCGCGGAACGCGTTGCCGCCCGACTTCGTCACGGCGCTGATCACGCCCCCGAGCGCGCCGCCATGCTCGGCCTCGAGGCCGGTCGTCTTCACCTGCACTTCCTGCAGGTACTCGAAGACGGCATCCTGCCGCTGGCTGCCGTGCACCAGGCTCACGACGGAGACGCCGTCCACGGTGAAGTTGTTCTCGCCGGCAGATGCGCCGTTCACCTGGAACCCGCCCTCGAGCTCGCCGGTGTTCACCGACGGCAGCGCGGCAGCGAGCGCCTGGAAGCTGCGTCCCTTGGGAATCGCTTCGAACTCCTCCGCGGGAATGTTTCGCTGCCGCGTGGTCGACCCCACGTCGATCAGCGGCGTTTCCGCCAGGACCTGCACGGTTTCACTGAGCCCGCCGACGGTGAGCGCCGCGTCCACGTTGGCAGTCGCCCCGAGCAGGACGATGACGTCCGGCGCCTGCTGACCGCCGAAGCCGCTCAACTCGAACTTGACGCTGTAGCGGCCCGGTTCGATGCCGCGCGCGAAGTAGATTCCCTCAGCATCCGTGACGACGACCGTCGAACGCTGAGTCTCTTTGTTCGTAACGGTCACGCTGACGCCCGGTGTCGCCAGCCCGGTCTGGTCCGTTACCTTTCCGGTGATCGTGCCGGAGCGCTCCTGCGCACTGGCGGCGGCGCTGGCCATGACGGCGAGCAGCGCCACCAGCAGGCCCACACAACTACGAAATCGCATGACAATAAACTCCTTGAATGAACTCCTTGAGCAGATAAACACGTACGCATCTGCTTCCATCCTACCGACCCGAAAGCCCGCATGTGACGGGTATGTGACGAGTTGCGAACGGTAGTTGTGACCGTTGCTGTGACGAGTTGCAGAGGGACTAACTGCGGGACGAAATGCTGTGCGCTGAACCGCGCGGATGGTGCCCGGTCCCGGATCCAGTGCCCGTCAGCCCACCTCGCGGGTCCGCACGGAGGTCTCGACAGACCTGCCCCTCGTCAGCGGCTTGACACAATCGGTACGCCCACCCAACATTGCGGGACACGACAATGCCCACGACCGCCGGACGATTGATCGTTGCCCCCATCGTGATTGCCGCCGCCATGCTGTGGCCCGCCGGCGTGCGCACGCAGATGCCGGCGCAGGACGAGGGAGCGGCGGGGGCCTGGCAGAAACTGCTGAAGGTGCAGACCACCGCGAGCGCGATGCACACCACGGCGCATCCCGACGACGAACACGGCGGCGTCCTCGCGCTGCTCAGCCGCGGTCAGGGCGCGCGCCTGACGATGCTGACGCTCAACCGGGGAGAGTCGGGTGACAACGCCATCGGCCCCGAGCTGTTCGATGCGGTGGGCCTGATCCGGACCGAGGAGCTGCTGGTTGCCGGGCGCTACTACGGCATCGATCACCAGTACTTCACCACGATGATCGATTACGGGTTCTCCAAGCGGCTCGATGAGACGCTCGACAAGTGGGGCCGCGAGAACGTGCTGCGGGACGTCGTCCGGGTCATCAGGACGGAGCGGCCATTCGTGCTGATCGCGCGCTTCCAGGGCAACGATCGGGACGGCCACGGCAACCACCAGACCGCCGGCCTGATCACGCGGCAGGCGTTCACCGCCGCCGCCGATCCGAAGATGTTCCCCGAGCAGGTTGCCGCGGGCCTGCGGCCGTGGCAGGCGCTCAAGCTGTACATGGGCGGGGTGCGCGAGAACGAGGACTGGACGCTCCGCGTCGACACCGGGGCCTACGACCCCGTGCTCGGCGACTCCTATCAGACGCTCGCCCGCCTCGGCCTCAGCTTCCAGCGCTCGCAGACGGGCGGTCAGTTCTCGCCGCAGCCTGGACCCTCGGTGTCCTACTACAAGCGCCTGCAGTCGATCGTCGACGCCCCTGCAAAGGAAGCCGGCTTCTTCGACGGCATCGACACCACCATACCGGGCATCTACAGGGCGCTCCGCAGGACGCCGCCCGCCGGCGCCGAGGCCGCGCTCCAGGCAATCGATCGGGAAGTGAAAGCTGCGCTGCACGGCTTCAAGATGGTCGATCCATCGTCCTCCACGCCCGCGCTGGCGAAGGCGCTCGCGGCGACCCGCGCCGCGCACCGGCAGCTTGGAAGCGATCCGGACGTGGCGGCGCTGCTGGCGGCGAAGGACCAGCAGCTGCAGGCTGCGATCGGCGCGACCCTCGGCGTCAGCTTCACGGCGCTCGCACAACCCGCAGGCACGCAGGAGCCCACCGGCCCCTTCGCCGCCTTTGCGCGTCCCACCGCGATGCCGCCCGTCGTGCCGGGTCAGTCCTTCGAGGTGAAGACGACGTTCGTCAACCGCAGCCCGGTGGCGGTCAAGGGCGTGCGCGTGCAGCTGCAGGGGCCGGGCGACTGGCCCGCGCAGCCTGCCGCGTCACCGCGCGATGCAGCCAGCAACCAACCGGTGTCGAACACGTTCACGACGACGGTGCCGAAGAACGCGCCGCTCACGCGGCCGTATTTCACGCGCAAGTCGATCCAGGATGCGCGCTACGCCGTGGCCGACGAGGCGCAGCTCCTTCGCGCGGCTGCGGAGCCGGCATTGACCGCGATTGCCAGCTACGAGGTGGACGGGGTGAGCGTTGACGTCCGCAAGCCGGTGACGCGGCTCGACGCCAACCTGCCATTCGGCTTCGACACACGCGTTCTTGCCGTGCTGCCGGCGGTTGCGGTCACGATGACCCCCTCGCAGGCAGTCGTGCCGCTCGGCATGGCCCGGAAGCAGGTGCGCCTGCGCACCGAGGTCGTCAACAACCGGGAAGGGAAATCGGAGGGTACGCTGACGCTGAACGTGCCGCCGGGCTGGAAGGTGGAGCCGGCGTCGCAGCCGTTCGAGTTCGCGCACGCAGGGGAGCGCGCGTTCTATCCGTTCACCGTGACGATCCCCGCGCTGGAGAGCCGCGAGTACCGCATCGACGCCGTGGCCTCCTCCGGAGGGCAGCAGTTCCGGGAGGGCTACGACGTCATCAGGCACCGGGATCTCGAGACACGCTACCTCTATCGGGATGCCGCGACGAGCCTGCGCGGCGTGGACGTCACCATCGCCCCGGGCCTGAAGGTCGGCTACGTCATGGGAATCGGCGACGAGGTGCCTGCGGGGCTGGCGCAGCTCGGCGCGGACGTGCAGTTGCTCGGCGCGCAGGACCTGGCCGGTGCCGACTTGAGCCGCTTCGACGCGGTGATCACCGGAACGCGGGCTTACGCGGTCCGCGACGACCTCAAGACCTACAACCGGCGGCTGCTCGACTACGCGAAGAACGGCGGCAACCTGATCGTGCTCTACAACACGCAGGAGCTCGTGCCGAACCAGCATGCGCCGTTCCCGGGGGAACTGCCGCGCAGCGCTGAGGAGGTGTCGGAGGAGGATTCTCCGGTCGAGATCCTTGCGCCGTCGGATCCGGTGTTCAATACTCCGAACCGGATCACGCCAGCCGATTTCGAGAACTGGGTGGAACAGCGGGGCTCCAAGTTCTGGTCGGGGTGGGACGCCGCGTATACGCCGATGATCACCACCCACGACCGTGGCCAGGCGCCGCAGAAAGGCGGCTGGCTGCACGCGAAGTACGGCGCGGGGCACTACACCTATTTCGCCTATGCGTTCCATCGTCAGCTCCCGTACGGCGTGCCGG
Source organism: uncultured Acidobacteriota bacterium (assembly GCA_963787175.1). Lineage (GTDB taxonomy): Bacteria > Acidobacteriota > Vicinamibacteria > Vicinamibacterales > 2-12-FULL-66-21 > CAVSUB01. The sequence continues at coordinate 305,212 of CAWBCA010000017.1, read as the reverse complement.
GCGCCTATCGGCTGCTCGCGAACCTGCTCTCCCTCAATCGCTCGCCCGGCGGATCTTCCGCGGGCCGCTGACACCACGCCCCCCGGCGGCGGCACGCGAGGCGAGGAATGACGCTGGACAGAGCGCCGCGGCCGCAGGGGCGCGGGTGAGGTCGGCGATCGTCGCGGTGCTGCTCGCCGCCGCCGTGGCCGGTTCGCAGGCGCCCGACGTTCCGTCGCGGTCCGCGGCAGCGGCCAGGGCGATGAGCGACCGCCGCTTCGACGAAGCGGCGGCGATCTACAGCGACCTGCTGCATGCGCGCCCCGACGATCCTGAGCTGCTCGTGGGCCTGGGGACGGCGCTGGTGCGCGGCCGGCGTCCGGCCGAGGCGCTCGCGCCGCTCGAGCGCGCGATCGCGCTCAACCCCCGGCTGGTTGCTGCGCACGCGCTCCTTGGCGCCGGGTATCTCGCGGCCGGGCAGCCCGGGAAAGCCATCGAACCCCTGGAGCGTGTCGTGGCCGCGCGCCCGGCGGACCTCGAGCAGCGGCGGATGCTCGCACACGCCTACGGCGCCGTCGACCGGCGGCTCGACGGCGTGGCGGAGCTGCGGCGCGTGACAGAGCTTGCGCCCCGTCTCCCGGTTGGATGGTACGAGCTCGGTCAGGCGTATAACGCGGTCGGGCAGCAGGCGATGGCGACCTTCGGCGACAATCCGGACGACTGGCCGTGGCGGCAGCTGCTTGCCGCGGACGTCCTGTTCGGCCGCGGCCCCCTGACGGACGCCTTCGTCCTCTACAGGGAGACGCTCGAACTTCTCCCCTCCATGGTCAGCATCCACGACTCCGTCGCCCGCATCTACGAGCGGACGGGCCACGCGGAGTGGGCCGCGGTCGAGACAGCAAAGGGCCGACTGACGGCGTCCGACTGTGCCGCGCGGCAGGCCGCCTGCGCCTTCCGTGCGGGACGGCATCGGGCGGCGCTCGATGCCGCCCTCTCCCGCTCCGACCGGGAGTCGCGCTACTGGCGGGTGCGCGCAGCGACCGAGCTGGCGCTGGCCGCCTTCAGGCAGCTCGACGACCTGCCGGACTCCCCGGAGCGGCGGGCAGTGCGCGCGACCCGGGCTCGTGCCGAGGAGCGCCATAACGAGGCGATCGCGGAGCTGAAGGCCGCGCTGGCGTTGGCGCCGGGCGTTTCCGCGCTCGTGTTCGAGCTGGCATCCGCGTACTACTCGGCGCGGGATTACGAACAGGCGCTGGCGACGGTGTCCCCACTGCTGCAAGCCAACCCGAACGATCTCCGGCTGCTCGAGCTTGCCGGTCAGTCGCTGCTGCACCTGCGCCGCCCCGAGGAGGCGCTGCCGCTCCTCCAGCGCGCCCACGTTCGCGATCCGGACGACCAGGGTTTGCGCATCGAGCTCGGCCGGGCGCACCTGCTCACCGGCTCGTTCGCCGCGGCGATTCCGCTGTTCGAGGAGGAGCTTCCGCGCGACCCGGACGGCAGCCTCCACGTCCAGCTCGCTCGCGCGTACACGGCGGTCGGCAGGCGGGAAGAGGCCGCGGCACTGCTCGTGCGTTCACAGGAGCTCCAGCGCGCGGACGACGAGCGCCGGGCCACCGCCGCCCGGAGAACGATCGCTGCGCCGAAGTAGGCCGGCCATCAGTGGCCGGCGGCAGTCACGGGCTCGGTCACCTCGATCGTCTGGTTCGTCTTCACGTTTGCGATCGTCTGGCGGGTGCCGGAGGGCCAGTGCACTTCGATGGTGACTGGATCCGGTGCGGGACCCAGCCCGAAGTGCAGCCCGGCGTGCGACGAAGAGGCGTAGCCGATCGCCGTCGTCATCGTGCGCACCTGCGTGTTGACCAGGACGCGCGCGCCGATGCCGTCGCGGTTGCTCCTGGTGCCCACGAGCCGCACGACGAGCCAGTGGTGCGCGGCCGGCGTTGCGTTCTTCCACAGCTCCGCCGGCCCGCCTATCACCAGCGTGACGAAATCCAGGCGGCCGTCCGCGTCGAAGTCGGCCACACCGCAGCCGCGGTGCGCGGCCGGGTGGCCGCTCAGGCCGGCTTCCGCGGTCGCCTCGACGAACCGTCCGCGGCGGTCGTTCACGAACAGGCTGTTGGGCTGCTTCCAGCGGATCGCTTCGAAATCGCCGATGCGCTCGTTCACGTGGGAGTTGGCGGTGAAGATGTCCTTCCACCCGTCGTTGTCGACGTCGGCCAGGACTGAACACCAGCCGGAAGACTTCACGGTGGCGGACGCCAGCCCGGAGGGCTGCGTCGCCTCGACGAACGCGCCGCCCCCGTCGTTGCGGAAGAGCGGGAAGGTCTCGCCGGTGAGCGCGGTGACGAGGATGTCCTCCCATCCGTCGTTGTCGTAGTCCTGAGCGTCGGTCCCCATGCTGGAGACCGGCCGGCCGGTGTCGGGCACCGACACTCCGGCGAGCAGCGCCGCCTCCTCGAACGTGCCGTTCCCGCTGTTGCGGAACAGGAAGTTCGGCACGGTGTCGTTCGGCACGAAGATGTCCAGATCTCCGTCGTGATCGAAATCCGCGAACGCCACGCTCATGCCTTTGCCGGCGTGGCGCAGCAGGCCGGCCCGTGCCGACACGTCCTCGAACGTGCCGTCGCCCCGGTTGCGGTACAGGCGGTTGGGCAATCCCTGGAAGGAGCGCGGATGGCAGTAGACCGGGATGCCGCGCGCCTCGTCGCCGCAGGCCGGGTTCATGCCGGGGGACCACTGGACGTAGTTCACCACAATGAGGTCGAGCTGGCCGTCGTTGTCGTAATCGAGCCAGCCGGCGGCCACCGCCCACTCGCCGCTGGCAATGCCCGCCCGTGTTGTCTCGTCCTCGAACCGGCCGTCGCCGCGGTTTCGCAGCAGCTGGTTCCGGCGGACGCCCGCGACGAACAGGTCGACGTGGCCGTCGCGGTCGTAGTCGGCGGCGGCGGCTCCCATCGCGTATCCGACGCCGGCCACACCCGCGGCATCGGTGACGTCGGTGAACCGCATCTGCCCGTCGTTCCGGAACAGGCGGTTGGCCTGCGCCGGAGAGCTCTTCTCCAGCGACGGCGTGTCAGCCCCGTTCGTGAAGAAGATGTCGGGCCGTCCGTCGCCGTTGTAGTCGAAAACGGCGAGCCCACCCGGCGCGCTCTCGACGAAGTAGCGGCCGGGCGTCGCAGCCGTGTGATGGACGAAGCGTATGCCTGACGCCTCGGCAACATTTCGGAGGCGCACCGCTGGATCCTGGCTTGAAGGGGCCGCGCCCGAGGCCAGCACGAGGGCCAGTCCTGCCAGGGCGCCCCGCCGGGAGGTACAGGCTCGTCATGCGTGGTTCAACTGCACGGTATAGTAGCGCGCCGGAACCGGACGGCAGGACAGCCGGGATTTCGACGTTCTCACTCAGCATCTGTTTTCCGAAAATGGCCGGCATGATTGATAATCGCCGTCGCGGCGCGCCTCGGACACATGCCCGTCCGGCAGCGGCTCGTGAGTCCTGCCGGTTGTCGCGCCGCCCTCCGCGTCGTGGCTCACGCCGTGTGCGGCAGGCGCGAACAGCAGCGCTGGACACCGCAAGCGGGACCGACTGACACCGTTGACGAGTCTGGAGGCGTTTCATGGCTGCGATAACGAGGCGACAGTTCATCAAGACCACGGCGACCGATGCAGCAATCGCCGGGTTCGTGGCAGCGGCGGGCATCTCCCTGAAGGCCAATCCCCTTGGGCTGCCAATCGGCAGCCAGACCTACCCGCACCGGCAGCTGATCAAGGACGGGAACTTCGAGGGGCTGCTGAAGACGCTGAAGGAAATCGGAGTGGAGCGCATCGAGTTGTGCTCGGCGCTCGGCTACACCGACTTCGCGAGCCTGTCGGACGGCAAGCAGGTCCGCAAGGTCCTGGCCGATCAAGGGCTCTCGTGCGAGAGCGCGCACTTCAGCATGAAGGAGCTTCGCGAGACCCAGGAGAAGAGCATCGCCTGGGCGAAGGACATCGGCATGACCCAGATGATCACGGCCACGCTGGGCGCCGGCAACACGCCCACCATGGACGACGTGAAGCGCGCTGCGGAGGAGTACAACAAGATTGCGGAGGTCGCGGCCAAGGCGGGAATCCAGCAGGGGCTGCACAACGAAGGGTTCGAGCTCTCGATGGTCGACGGCCAGCGGACCTACGACGTGCTGATGGGACTGCTCGATCCGAAGCTGGTCAAGTTCCAGTTCCAGATGTCTACGATCGGCCAGGGGTTCGTCGCGCACGAGTACTTCGCGAAGTACCCGGGACGGTTCATCTCCATGCACGTTCAGGACGTGGATCTGAACGCCACGCCGCCGCCTCCGCCGCCGCCTGCGCCCGGTCAGACGGCGCGCGGCGGGCGCGGCGGAGGACGGGGACGCGGGGTGCAGACGTCGGTCGGCAAGGGCAGCATCGACTGGGCCGCCACCTTCAAGGCCGCGAAAGCGGCAGGCGTGAAGAACTACTTTGTGGAGCAGAACATGGAGCTCACGAAGGCGAGCGTCGAAGCGCTCAAGGCGATGAAGGTGTGAGCTGCCGCGGCAGGCCAGCCGGCCGCGGTTGGGTGTGCAGGCGGGTGCGCTGGTAATGTCGAATCTTATTGCAATTATCGAAAATCATGATATTTGATCGGTCGCCTTCGGTACGGTTTCGAGTCCGGACGCGGCGACCCGGCGGCTGACGTTCCAGCCACGCGTCCGGCGACGATGTCCGTCCACCGCAGAGGGTTGCCCCCTATGATCTCTGAGGTTTTCGGCCTGCTCCGGGCCCGTGCGGCGGGCCGGCCTGCGAGGCGCGCGGGATGTTGCGGCGCGATCCTCCTGCTCGTGAGTTTCTCCCTCGCAGCCCAGGGGCCGCACTCGGACACCGCCAAGGCGTTCAACGGCATTAGCCTCGCCGGCTGGAATTCCCAGGGTGGCGCGCGGTGGCGGGTGGCGAACGGCGAGATCGTCGGCTCGTCCGCCGCCGATCCCGGGTGGCTCGTTCTGGACCGCAGCTACCAGGACTTCATCCTCAAGTTCGCGTTCCAGTGCCAGGACTGTGATGCAGGCGTTCTGCTGCGGCAGGCGCCCTCTTCCGCGAAGCCCGGCACCACGACGGCAATCTACGCCGGCATTTCCGGCCCCGACCTGCTCACCGCCTTCCGGGTGTCGCTGGATCCGCAGAGGAAAGAGCTCGAGCGCACGCAGCTTTTCAAGTGGGTGGCCCGCCAGAACCTCCCTTACATGCAGATGAGCGTCACGGACCGTGCGGACGGCTGGAAACAGGTCCGCATCCAGGTTCGGGGGGACGCGGTGCCCGGCGGGGGAGGGCCGAATGCCCAGAAGCCTGCGGCAACCGAGGGTGGCCAGCCGGCGCTTCCGACCCATGGACCGCTCGCCCTGCGCCTCGGCAAGGGAGAAGTGCGCGTCAGGAACGTGGAGATCACCGACCTCCTCCGGCCGCCCGCCGGAGTGGCGGCTGAGAAAACCTCTCCCGACTTCCGCAAGATCCAGCTCACCGATCGCTTCTACGCCGAAGGGGTGTCCGCGGGTGACATCAATCACGATGGCGTGCTGGACGCGCTCTCCGGGCCCTACGGTTACCTGGGCCCGGAGTTCAAACGGGCGGTGGAGATTTATCCACCCCAGACCTACAGCATCGGAGGCCCACGGCAGACAGGTCTCTACACCGACAACTTCCTGAGCTACGTGCACGACTTCGACGGGGACGGCTGGGGCGACTACCTGAAGATCAACTTCAACGGCGCACATCTCTACGTCAACCCGAAGGAGGAGTCCCGGCACTGGCGGATGTTCCAGGTCACCGACGGCGTCTCCTCGGAGACCACGCAGTTCGCGGACATCGACGGGGACGGCAAGCCGGAGCTGCTGATGTCGACCGGCAGCGGCGCCAACCGCGTGATTGGCCTTGCCAAGCCGGGGGTTGACCCGACCGCGCGATGGACGTTCGTGCCGGTGTCCGAAAAGGGCGACTGGGGCGGACACGCGTATGGCTACGGCGATCTGAACGGCGACGGGCGGATCGACATCGTTCAGGGGAGCGGCTGGTGGGAGCAGCCCGCGGCCGCGGGAGGCGGGCCGTGGCCGTTCCACGCCGGTCCGTTCGGGCGCGGACCGGACCCGTTCGTGCGCGGAGCCGACATGTTCGTCTACGACGTGAACGGGGACAAGCGGCCGGACGTCATCACCAGCCTGTTCGCCCACGGGCCCGGGCTGGTGTGGTACGAGCAGCAGCGGACCGGGCAGGAACCGATCACGTGGAAGATGCACATGGTCATGGATCGCCCGGATGCGACGCCCGAGGAGCGCAAGACCTGGGAGATCTCGAACAAGTCGGTCGTGTTCACCGAGCTGCACGCGATCTCGCTGGTCGACATGGACGGCGATGGCCTGAAGGACATCGTGACCGGCAAGCGCTGGTGGTCACACGGCATCGAGTACCCGGAGAACGACCAGGACGATCCTCCACTCCTTGCATGGCTGAAGCTCGTGCGCAAGCCCGGCGGCGTCGTGGAGTTCGTGCCGCACGTGATCAACAACTACGTCGGCCTGGGCACCCAGATTGCCACCGCCGACATGAACGCCGATGGCCGGCCCGACGTGCTGACGGCGGCGCGGAAGGGCGCGTACATCTTCCTGAAGACTCGCTGACCGGACATCGCGGGCCCGCGCTCGGGATCCGCGGAGGAGGATTCATGAACCGCCGGACCTTTCTGCAGCACACCAGCCGCGCACTCGCCGCGGCATCGCTCTATCCGGCGGCAGCCTCGGCTGCCGGCGCGGCGGCCGCACAGGCCGCGGCCGATGCCGCGAAGCAGGCCATTCCAGCCGCGGTGCTCGACCGCATCGGCATCACCACGGTGTGCTTTCGCGAGCGTTTCCCCGCCACCCGATCGAAAGGCGCTGCGGCGCCTGCCGAAGGGGAGCTGACGCTGCTCACGGCGCCGAAGATGATCGCCGACCAGCTCGGGCTGCACAACGTGGAGGTGTGGAGCGCGCACTTCGCCGACACCTCGGTCGACTACTGCCGGGAGGTGAAGGCCGCCGCGGCTGACGCCGGGTGCCGCATCATCGACGTCCAGGTCGACGGCTCCGACAACCTGTCCGATCCCGACGCGACGAAGCGCGCGGCGTCCATCGCGATGCTCAAGCAGTGGATGGACAGGGCGGCCGCCGTGGGCTCCCCGCGGATGCGGGCGAACACCGGAGGCGGAAACGCTGCCGCGTGGGACGTCAATCGCACAGCGGACTCGTTCCGGCAGCTCGCCGACTACGGCAAGGGAATCGGGGTCAGGCTGCTCATCGAGAACCACACCGGCTACAGCGCGGACATCGACAAGGTCGTCCAGCTGGTGACGACCGTCAACCATCCCAACTGCAAGGTCGTCTCCGACTGGGGCAACACGCCCTCCAGCTCGCCTGAAGATCGGGTAGCCGGCCTGAGCAAGCTGCTCCCCCATATCGATCTCGTCTCGGCAAAGCAGCTGGAGTTCGACGATCAGAACCGCCATGTCAGCTACGACATCGTTCCGCTCATCAAGGCGACCGAGGTATCCGGCTACCGCGGCATCTACTCGATCGAGTTCTACAGCAACCGTCCACCCAAGGACGTCGTGGGCGCTGCCAGGGACATGATGAAGACCATCGCCGCCAACATCGCGCGGTCCTGAGCCGGGCAACCTCGGATTCGATCCGGTCGGTCCACGTCAGAGGCGAGTGACATGACACCTGTTGCAGAGCACGGACCATCCGCCCGCCCCCCCGGGCGCACGTCACCGGCGTCGCGCCGGACCCTCGCCTGCATTGCCGGCGCACTGATCGTCGCGGTCGGCGGGGGGGCCGCCGGCGCGGGACGAAGCGGCAAGTGGTGGTGGGACAACCTGGGTGGTCCCGAGAGCTCCAGCTTCGTCGCATCCGACAAGATCAAGAAATCCAACGTCGGTCAGCTCGAGGTCGCCTGGTTCTACCCGTACGCGACCGCCGGGTTCAACCCCATCGTCGTCGACGACGTGATGTATACGCTCGGGCGGGGCAGCTCGCTGATCGCGCTGGACGCAACGACCGGTAAGGAGCTCTGGATTCACGAAGGGCTGGCCGGAATCAACAGCCGCGGGGTGAATTACTGGCAGAGCGACGACGGCAAGGACAGGCGGCTGCTGTTCTGCATCAACAGCTTCATCCAGGCCATCGACGCGCGCACGGGCAAGTCCATCACCACCTTCGGGGAGAACGGCGTCGTGGACATGCGCCGCGGCCTCGCGCGCGCGGAGAAGTATGCGGGCCGCATCCAGTCGAACAGTCCGGGCAAGGTGTGGAAGAACCTGCTGATCCTCGGATCGGCGCCGGGTGAAGCGTTCGTGAACCCGCCCGGAGACATCCGGGCGTACGACGTGGTCACCGGCGAGAAGGTGTGGCAGTTCCACACGGTCCCGCAACCGGGGGAGTTCGGCTACGAGACCTGGCCGAAGGACGCTTACAAGTATGTCGGCGGCGTGAACAACTGGGGCTCGATGTCGGTGGACGACGGACGGGGCATTGTCTACATCCCGCTCGGGTCGGGCAACTACGACTTCTACGGGGCCGACCGTCTCGGCGAGAACCTCTTCGCGAACTGCATCCTCGCGCTGGACGCCCGCACGGGCAAGCGGTTGTGGCACTTCCAGACCGTGCACCACGACCTGTGGGATCTCGACAACGTGTCCGCTCCACAGCTGGTAACCGTACGGCACAACGGCCGCCGCATCGACGCCGTTGCGCACGCAGGCAAGACCGGCTTCATGTACGTGTTCGATCGCGTCACCGGCAAGCCCCTGTGGCCGATCGAAGAGCGGCCCGTGCCCAAGAGCGAGATGCCCGGCGAGCAGGCCTGGCCGACGCAGCCCTTCCCGACCAGGCCGGCGCCGTTCGTCCGTCATACGTTCACGGTGGATGATGTCAATCCGTGGCTGGCGACGCCGGAACAGTATCAGGCGATGCGCGAGCGGGTGGCGAAGGCGCGCAACGAGGGCATCTTCACGCCGCCAGGTTTGACGGACACGATCTCGATGCCCGGCAACCAGGGAGGCTCCAACTGGGGGACGACCGCCTCGAACCCCGATAAGGGGCTGTTCTTCGTCGTTGGCGTGAACCAGGTGGCCATCCTCAAGCTCGAGGACGTCGCGACGCGCACCGTCCCGCCCGGACGCGGCGGAGGAGGCGGGGGCGGCGCTCAGGGTGTCGCGCTCCAGGCGGGGTTCGAGGCCTACAAGCAGCACTGCAGCGCGTGCCATGGGGCCGATCTTCGCGGCGCGTACCCGGGCGCGTCCTCTCTGATCGGCATCACGGACCGCCGCGGGGAAGATGCAATCAAGGCTGTCGTCACCGGCGGGCAGGGGCAGATGCGTCCGGTGTCGAACATCACCGAGGCCGAGCTGACGGCGGTGATTGTTTATCTTGCCAGCACGGGCGCCTCTGGCGGGCGCGGAGGGCGAGGCGGCCGGGGTGCGGAGCCGGCGGAGACGTTTCCGCCCGGGCCGGTGGTCGCCACCGGCGGCGCGCCGCAGCCGCCCCTGCCGCCGCGGGCGATCGGCCCCTTCTATCCGGGAGTGGGCGGCAACGCCGGGAACACGCCCTACCCCGAAGAGGTCAAGGACGTGGTGCCGCCCAACCGGTACATGACGGACTACGGTGTGCTCGCATCGTTCACAAAGCCGCCGTATACGACGCTGACGGCGTACGACCTGAACAGCGGAGAGATCAAGTGGCAGGTGCCCAACGGCGACCACCCGCCGACGATTGCCGCCGGCGGTCCGGCCAATACCGGCGGCCTGGGCGCCCGCCACGGCATCGTGGTCACGAAGGGCGGCCTGGTGTTTCACGCCGGCAACGACGGCAAGGTGCGAGCCTACGACGAGGACAACGGTAAGGTCCTGTGGACGGGAAGCTTCGCCGGCAGCACCAGCGGCGTGCCGGTCAGCTACGAGGCGAAGGGCCGCCAGTACTTCGTGTTGACCGCCAATCAGGGAGGCCGCGGAGGCGGCCGCGGGGGAGCTGCTGCTCCGCCCGTCGATCCCGACACGCCGATCGGCGCGATCGCATTCGCGCTCCCGGCAAAGAAGTAGGTCGAAGATGACGCGAGCCACCCCCATTGCTGTCGCGGTGCTGGTGTCGGCCATGGTGCTCCCGGTCGCGGGCACGCGCCCCACGTTCGCGCCCGACTGGACGTTCAAGGGATCGAGCTTGTCGGGATGGAAAACGCTCGGCCAGGCGGACTGGCGGGCCGTTGACGGGGAGCTGATTGGAACCCCGAAAGCGCCCGAGGGAGGCTGGCTGGTCCTCGACAGCTCGTTTCAGGACCTGCAGTTTGGCGCTGACTTCCGCTGCACGGGAGGGTGCCGGACAGGTGTCCTGCTGCGGGCCCAGAAAACCGCCGAGGGCACGAAGGGGATTTTCGTCTCCCTGACCGGCCCGGACGCCGGGTCGTACGCGGTGACACTCGACGAGTCGGGCCGGGAGCTCACCCGTGTGCCGCTGAGACTGGCCGGCGGCATGGCGCGGTTCGCGGCGGCTCCGCCTCCTGATCCACCCCCTGGCGCCGCGGCGGCTGGCGCCGGCGCCCCTGCGGGGGGCAGCGCACAGGCTAAACCGGCAGCGCCGGCAGCGGGGCGCGGCCGCGGTCCTTCAGCCGTGACCGCCGTCGTGCCGCGGCCGGCGGCGACGCTCAAGCCGGACGACTGGAACGACCTCGACATCGTCCTCGATGCCACGCTGCTGCGGCCCCATGTCAATGGGGGGCGAGGGGTGCGGGTGGCAGCGTTGCCGTCGAGGAAGCGATGGGACAGTTCGGCCCGATCGCGCTCTATGCCGGCGGGACAGGGGAGGTGCGGTTCAGGGACGTGTCCTACAAGGACGTGAGCCTGAAGCGGTCCGTCAAGGAGGAAACCTCGCCATGGTTCCGGATGCAGCGCCTCACGCCGTTCCAGTATTCGTGGGCCCAGGCTGCGGCCGACGTGAACCGCGACGGCAAGATGGACATCATCGTTCCGCCGTTCGTGTTCCTGGGCCCCGATTACCTGACCGCGCGCGAACTCTACGCCGCGCAGACGCTCAATCCCTCCACGGAGTATCCGCCCGTGATGGTCGGATTCGCCGGTGACTTCACCGGGGACGGGTGGCCGGACTTTCTCAGCACCAACGGCGGGCGGCTGTACGTGAATCCCAAGGGAGAACGTCGCCGCTGGAATATGTACCCCAACGTGGTGACCGGCGTCAGCGAGATCTGCGTCATGACGGACATGGACGGCGACGGCGTGGCCGACCTGGTGCACGTCGGGCCCAACGGGACCCTGCGCTACTCGAAGCCCGACCCCGCTCACCCGACAGGCCCCTGGCTGTCGACGACCGTGAGCGAGACGGAGTCGACCGGTGGTCACGGCCTCGGCGCCGGAGACATCAACGGCGACGGGCGGCCGGACATCGTCAACGCCTACGGGTGGTGGGAGCAGCCGGCGCGGGGCCAGCCGGGGTTGTGGACGTACCATCCGCAGGCGTTTGCGCGCTGGACCGGACGGGCCTCCGAAGGCGGAGCCGAGATGAGCGTGTACGACGTCAACGGCGACCAGCTGGCGGACGTGGTGACGGCTCTCCAGGCGCACGCGTTCGGGCTGGCGTGGTTCGAGCAGAAGCGGGACAGCGCGGGGGCGATCTCGTTCGTGCAGCACATGATCTCGGATGACTTCACGACGAAGAACGCCGGCGGCGTGACCTTCTCCGAGCCGCACGGGTCGACGGCGGCGGACGTGAATGGCGACGGGATTCCCGATTTCATCGTGGGCAAGCGCTATTGGGCGCACCACGAAGGCTTCCTCGACCCGGACCCCTACGGCCCTCCGGTGTTGTACGCCTACGTGACGCGGCGGAATCCCAAGGCGCCCGGCGGGGCGGAGTTCGTCCCCGAGCTGATTCACAACCAGTCCGGCGCCGGTTCCCAGATCCTCGCCACGGACCTCGATCAGGACGGGACCGTCGATATCGTCACCTCTGGAACGCATGGCGCGTTCGCATTCTTCGGAAAGCCGCGCGGCGGAGCGAAGCCGCAGGCCGCCCCGGCGCGGCCGACGGCCCGGCATTGAGCGCGCCGGCGCGTTGACGCGCCGTTCAGATGGGAGTCCCTGCATGCAGCGGAGAGAGTTTCTGTTCACGGCGGGTGCGGCGGCCGTAGCCGGTTTCGCGAACGGCGCTGCAGTCCGGGCGCAGGCGCCGAAACAGGCCAAACAGTCCACGCTGGATCGCATGGCCATCATGACGCTGAACTTCCAGCGCCTGCTGAAGGTCCCCGACGTCCAGGACAGCCCCGAGCGGACCCTCGAGCTGTTCGACCTGCCGGAGATGCTGGCTGACAAGTACGGCGTCCACAAGATCGAGTTCCAGCACTACCACATCCCCTCGACCGAGCCGGCCTACTTGAAGGAGCTGCGCGGCCGGATCGAGAAGAGCAAGTCCAGGATGACGCAGATCAACCTGGAGTTCTCCGGGCTGAACATCTCGGCGCCGCAGCAGCGCGACCGGCTGCTGGCGATCGACCTCACGAAGATGTGGGTCAACCACGCGGCGATGCTCGGCGCCCAGCGCGTGATGATCAACCAGGGGGCGCCCACGCACGAGAACAAGGTCCACGGAATTCCCGCGTTGAAGGCGATGGCCGACTACGGCCGGTCCAGGAAGGTCATCGTCTCGGTCGAGACCCGCGGGGGCGGGGGAAACCGCGGCCGCGGAGCCGGCCGTGGCGCTGCCCCGGGCGCCGCCGCCCCGGCCGCTGCCGGACAGGCACAGCCGGCCGCGCCGGTGGCGGGCCCGCCGCCTGCTCCGCCGGTGCCGCAACCGCAGGTGTGGGCCCTCCTGGCGGAGATCATCAAGGGCGCCGGGGCGTATTCGAACGTGGACCTCGGTGGCGCCGGAGCGGCAAACCAGGAGGAACTGCACCAGTGCCTCAAGCTGATGTTCCCGATGACGGCAGGATCCCTGCACACCCGCGTGAACACCAACTGGGATCTGGCGACCGCCATCAGGTTTCTCGAGCACGATCTCGGCTACAAAGGGCTGTACACGATCGAGGCGTCCAACGGGCACGAGGGCACCCAGCAGATCTACGACGTCTTGGTTGCGACGCTTTGAACGCTTCCCGCTTCCAGCTTCCTGCTTCCAGCTTGTTCTTCCAGCGGTCACCAGTAACTGGAAGCCGCTCGTGCGGGTAGCAGGAAGCGGGCAGCGGGAAGCGGGAAGCGGGTAGCTCGAATCAGGGGCGTGCCCGCCACTCGGCGGCCAGGCTGTTGAGCAGCTCCGGTTCGAACGCCGCATCCTGCGTCACGGCGCGGTAGCGAAGCGTGAGGGGCTTGCCGGCAGGAATCTCGATAGCGCGTGGCGCGGCGATGCAGGGGTTCAGGAACGACACCAGGCGGACCCCGTGCCACAACGCCGGCGGATTGGCGGGATGGTCGATCACCGCCGACGCGACGGTGGTGGCGTCGGGGCGAACGACCGTGTGCGCGTACCATTCGCGGGCCGGCCAGTCGGATTCAGGAGCGGTGGGACCCGAATCGGGGAGCGTGACCTCGCCCTGTGCATCCGAGTAGAAATACCGGCCATCCTTGCGGCACCGGAAACACAGGCCCGTGAACGCCATCCGGTTGAGCGTCACGGTGTAGTCCGAGGTGAAGCGATAGATCAGGTCGACCACGCGTGCTCCGCGCTGCACGCTCACGCCAATCGTCGTCGCTTCCCGCAGGACGGGCTGGCTCTCGATCAGCCAGTCGTTCCGGACGGCGATTTCCGCCGAGGCGGCGTCGGCGCGTTCGAGCCGCAGATCGCGGTTGACGATCGCCCGGCCTTCGGTCGGGGCGAACTTCCCCCATCCCCAGAAGTCGCCCCGCAGCGTCTGGCCATCGCGCGTGAACGCCATGTCGTGCCATGCGAAGAAGATGCCGCGGTGTCCGCGATGATCCGGAGGAGCGATGTCCGTCGCGCACTGACCGCCGGGCGTATTGAACGGATGGATGCAGCACGCGCTGTTGCCTTCGAGCGGCACGCCGGGCGGCTTGCCCGTGAGGTAGCCGAGCACCACCCGTCCGTCCGGGTCCTTCAGGACCTTGCCCGCAGCATCCGGCTCGAGCGTGAAGCTGCGGGTCTGCCCCCGGAGCGCTGCGTTGAGGGCGGCCGCGGCCCCGCTGACCGCAAGAAACACTCTGCGACTGATCGGCATGGGACGTATGCTACGCGAACTCGTGCCTGTGAATCGACCTCTCGTACGGCGTCGCGACCGGGCGTGAGGGTACCAGGGAATCCATCATGAGCAACAGCTTCAGCCGGCGTGAGTTCCTCGAGTTTTCAGCCTGTGCCCCGGCGATGACAGCGGCATCGTCAAGCCCCGTTGGAGCGGCGGCCGCAGGATCCGCGGCGCAGCCTGCCACCCAGACCCCATCGTTCACGGGCGTCCCGGCCGGCCGGTCCATCGTGCGCGCGGGCCAGGCGATGGTGGCTACGAGCCAGCCGCTGGCCTCGCAGGTGGGCCTGGATGTCCTGAAGCGCGGCGGCAACGCCGTGGATGCGGCGATCGCGATGGCCGCCATGCTCAACGTGACGGAACCGAGCATGACGGGCGTCGGCGGCGACGCGTTCATGATGGTGTACGACGCCAAGACAAAAAAGCTCGCGGGCCTGAACGCGAGCGGCCGTGCGCCGCGCGCGCTCACACTCGACCACTTTGCCTCGCGCCGGATCACGCAGATGCCGCTGACCGGCATGGAGCCGATCACCGTCCCGGGAGCGTTCGACGGGTGGGTGACCCTGCTCGGCAGGTACGGCTCGATGAAGCTGGCGGACCTGCTGGCGCCTGCCATCGGCTACGCCGAGGACGGCTTCCCGGTGATGGAGAAGATCGCTGCCGACTGGCAGCCGGAGGTGCCGAAGCTCAAGGCAAACCCTGCCGCGGCGTCGACCTTCCTGGTCGACGGCGGGGCACCGCGTCCGGGCGCCATCTTCGTGCAGAAGAACCTCGCGCGCACCCTCCGCACGCTGGCTCGAGGCGGCCGCGACGCCTTCTACCGGGGGAAGATCGGGCAGGCCATCGTGGACTACTGCCAGGCGCACGGCGGCTTCCTGTCCATGGAGGACCTGGCCGCGCACAAGGCCGAGTGGGTGGAACCGCTGTCGACCGACTACCGCGGCCACACGCTGTTCGAGCTGCCGCCGAACGGACAGGGGATGACGGCGCTGCTGCTCCTGAACATCATCGAGCCGCTCGATCTCTCGTCGATGCGGGATCAGCCGGAGCGCTACTACCACACGCTGATCGAGGCGACCAAGATCGCCTTCGCCGACCGCAACCGGTTCATCGCCGACCCGGCGTTCGCGAAGATCCCGGTGAAGGAACTGCTGTCCAGGGAGTACGCCGCGCGCCGGCGCGCGCTGATAAACCCGGACCGGGCGATCGATCCCCCCGCCTACGGCGACATCCGCCCCAGCACCGACACCACCTACTTCGCCGTGATCGACAAGGATCGCAACGCGGTGTCGTTCATTAACAGCATCTTCAATGCCTTCGGCTCCGGCGTCGTAGCGGGTGACACCGGCATCATGCTGCACAACCGGGGCACGGGCTTTTCGCTCGACCCCGGCCACCCGAACCGGATCGAACCGGGCAAGCGGCCTTTCACCACGCTGATCCCCGCGATGGTCTTCAAGGACGAAAAGCTGCTGATGGCGTACGGCGTGATGGGAGGCGACATCCAGGCGCAGGGGCACGTGCAGGTGCTCATGAACCTGGTCGACCGCGGGCTGAACCTGCAGCAGGCGATCGACGCGCCGCGCTTCCGGTACATCAGCGGCAAGGGCGTGATGCTGGAGGAAGGCCTGGGACAGCCGCTGATCGAAGCGCTGGTCGCGCGGGGTCACGAGCGCATCCTGCCCGGGCCCGGACTGACCCACCGGGCGCTCATGGGGGGTGGTCAGGCGGTCATGGTCGATCCGGAGACCGGAGCGCTGCTGGGAGCGTCGGATGCCCGCAAGGATGGCCTGGCGCTGGGGTATTAGGCATTAGGCTTTGCGCTTCAGGCCCGGTCGGGCTGCAGGCCGGGCGCCGGCACATGAGCCTGAAGCCAGCCATGCCCAGAGCCTGAAGCCCAAAGCCCAAAGCCATGAAGGAGACCCGATGAAGCAACTGTCGATCAAGCAACTGACCTGTGTGACGCTGCTGCTCGCGCCGCTGCTGGCCGCGCGCCCGGCGACGCAGACCGGCACGGGAGCCCAGAAGCCGCTCCGCATCATCGCGTTCGGCGCCCATCCGGACGACGCCGAGCTCAAGGCGAGCGGGGTGGCCGCCCTGTGGGCAGCGGCCGGGCACAAGGTGAAGTTCGTGGCGATGACCAACGGGGATGTCGGACACTTCGAGCAGGCGGGCGGCCCGCTGGCGCGGCGGCGGAAGGCGGAAGTGGCCGAGTGCGCGAAGATCCTGGGAATCGAGAGCGCGGTTCTGGATATCCACGACGGCGAGCTGGTGCCGAGCCTCGAGAACAGGAGAACGGTGTCGCGGTTGATTCGCGAGTGGCAGGCCGACATCGTGATGGGCCACCGGCCGTACGACTACCATCCGGACCACCGCTACACGGGCGTGCTGCTGGACGACTCGGCGGTGGTGGTCGTTGCGCCGTTCTTCGTTTCGGACACGCCGCCGACGCCGCGCAACCCGGTGTTCATGTACTACTCGGACGGGTTCCAGGACCCGAAGCCGTTCACGCCGTCGGTCGTCGTCGGGATCGATGATGCGGCGGAGAAGAAATGGAAGTGCATCGCGGCGATGCCGTCGCAGTTCGGCGACAAGGACTCGTGGCAGGGACGCACTCTCCCGAACGTACCCGCTGGGGATGCCGATCGGCTGGCGTATCTGGTCGATGTCGTCAAGAAGAGGAACCTCGCGGTTGCCGAGCAGTATCGTGAGCGGCTGGTCGCGCTCTACGGGCCGGAGCGCGGGAAGAAGATCCAGTACGCGGAGGCGTTCCAGCTCGGGCAGTACGGCCGCCAGCCGCAGCCCGAGGAGCTGAAGAAGATGTTTCCCGGCATCCCCTGACCGGCGTCAGGCCGCCGCCGGGCCGAACGGCCACTCCTTCGCTCGCCACGACCAGAGGACGAACGCGGCGACGCCCAGCACCAGCGTGCCGAGCCCGAACAGGATCACCCGCACGTCCGAGGTGGCGAACACGAAAATCCACCCGGCGAGCGCCACGAGGCTCGGCAGCGGATAGAGCCACATCCTGTAGGCGCCGGGGCTGCGGCCCCGCCGGCGCCGCAGCAGCGTGAGCGCACCGATCTGTCCCATGAACTGCACCAGGATGCGGGTGGTGATGAGCGCGTCGATCACCAGGCCGAGCGAAAAGAAGCTGCACACAATCGACACGGCGCCCACCACCAGCAGAGACACGTACGGGAAGGCACCGGTCGGATGCAGCCGGCCGAAGACCTTGAAGAACGAGCCATCCCTGGCGGCGGCATAAGGGATGCGCGAGTAGCCGAGCAGCAGCGCGAACACCGACCCGAACGCCGTCCAGAGGATCGCGGCGGTGAACAGGGTGGCGACGCTGCGGCCGTAGACCCGCTCCATGAACACCGAAACGATGAACTTCGAGCTCGGATGGGCGTCCGCCGGGACGAACTCGCGCCACGGCACCACGCCGATGACGGAGAGGTTGATCGCCAGGTAGATGGCGGCGACACAGATGATGCTGACGAGGATCGAACGCGGGATGACGCGCTGCGCGTCCCTGACCTCGCCGCCGATGTAGCAGATGTCGTAATACCCCAGGTAATCGTAGATGCCCACCCGGGAGGCGGCGCCGAGCCCCACGAGGAACCCGAGCGAGAAGTTGAACGCGCCGGGCGGGAAATCGAAGGCGATGCCCGGGTCGAAATGGCGCGCGCCGGTCACGATCACCGCCGCCGTGCAGAGGAGGCTTCCCACCCACAGCGTGACAGTCAGCGGTCCGAGCGATGCGATGGGCCGATAGAGGAGGAGCAGGTTCAGCAGCCCGACCGCAGCGGCGACGAGCGCGTAGTGCACGGCCGTCAGCGACGGCCACAGGTAGCCGAGGTACTGAGAGAAGCCGATGTAGCCGGAGGCAATCTCCAGCGGGCCGCTGAGGATGAACTGCCAGATGAACAGGAAGGAGGCCAGCCGTCCCCAGGTCGCGCGGCCGTAACCCTCGCGCAGGTAGACGTAGCTGCCGCCCGAGCCCGGCATCGCCGAGCCCAGCTCGCTCCAGACCATCCCGTCCGGAATGACGATCAGCAGTGCGACGAGCCAGCCGAGCATCGCCTGCGGTCCCCCGAGCGCCGTCATCAGCAGCGGGATCGTGATGAAGGGTCCGACGCCCAGCATGTTGGTCATGTTGAGCGCGGTGGCCTGCAGCATGCCGAAGCGGCGGGGCAGGGCGGCCTGCGCAGCGCCGTCCGCGCCGGCGCCGGGGGGGTCGTGGAGCTCTGGAGACATCGGCGTGATCCCGGTTACGCCTGGCCGCGCGTCACGCGACCCGGACAGCCCGCCCCGTGCGGGCTGATTCGTAGGCGGCCATCGCCACGACGAACGACTGGCGGGCGTCCCGGATCGAGGCGGCGGGAGCCCGGTCGTCCTCGAGGCACTCGATCAGGTGCCCGAGTGGAAACGGCGCCGCCAGGGCATACGGCTGCTCCGACTGGCGCTCGAACACCCAGTCGAGGGCGCCGGCCGCGAGCACCGCGCGGCCCGGCGCGCGGAACCATTGATCGATGATCTCCCCCTTTGTCCCGATGATCTCCAGCCGGACGACACTGTTCTGCTTCGGGGAGGGGCCGCTCTTCCGCGGCGCGTTTATCGTCCACGAAGCTTCGAGCGTGGAGACGAGGCCGCTGGCGAACGTGAAGGTCGCCATCCCCCAGTCCTCGACGGGGATGTCCTTGTGCACGAGGTTCGCCGTCTTCGCCTCGACCACCGCGATATCGCTGCGGGCCAGCCACTGGAAGAAATCGATCCAGTAGATTCCCTCGTCGATCAATGCCCCGCCGGGCACGTGGCGCGGGTCGGCGAACCAGCCGGGCGTTCCGGAGTTATAACCGTCCTCGGCGATCGACCAGCGGCTGGCCTGATGCATCACCGCAATCTCGCCGATCGCCCCGGCGTCGATGCGTGCCTTGAGGTCGGCTCCCCGGAGCCGCATGATCCCCTGAAAGGGAAAGCACGTCACGCCGGCGGATTCTACCGCCTCCACCATGCGATCGGCCTCCGCCACCGTCATGGCCATCGGCTTCCCGAGAATGAGGTGCTTGCCCGCGCCTGCGGCCAGCGTGGTCAGCTCCGCGAGCTCCGACACAGGCGCGGCGATGTGCACGATGTCGACCCGTTCGCGCTCCAGGAGCTCCGCCGCGGTCCGATAGCCCGGCACGCCGAACGCCCGCGAGAAGGCGTCGAGCTGGATCTGGTCTCCGGACGACGCCGCCGCGAGCTCCGCGCGATCGTATTCGCGCAGCCCCCGCGCCAGCCCGTAGGCGGAGTACCAGTGGCCCAGCCCCAGGATTGCCACGCGCCACTTGTGCGCCATCTGTTGCTCCTCGATCCGTGCTGCTCGCGACCAACGTTCAGTTACGCGTTCGGAAGCCGGGCGTTGGACTCATCCGCCGGTCCGTCCTGGTCGGGCGCACCACCGTCGTCTGCCGCGCGCGCCGGCGCAGGGACGGGCACCGCCGCCGGCCTGCCGGCTGGGACTGCGGCGGCATCGCGGATGGCCCGCCACACCCGCTCCGGCGTCAACGGCAGGTCGCGCAGCCTGACGCCCGCGGCCTGGTTCACTGCCGCGCCCACCGCGGCGGCGATCGACGAGGATGCCGCCTTCGCCGGCCCCCTTCGCTCCGTACGGTCCAGGGCCGTCCTCGTTCTCGATCAGGATCGAGTGCAGCGCCTCCGGTACGTCCTGAATCGTCGGGATGCGGTAGTCGAGCGCGCCGAGGTTGCGGATGCACCCGTGATCGTCGAGCAGGAGCTGCTCCATGAAGGTGTGGCCCAGCCCCATCACGGCCGCGCCCTTCATCCTGCGCTTCAACCTGTCTGCGGGTTGAGCGCCTTGCCGACGTCGCTGACGAGGACCAGCTTGACGAGATCGACCATCCCGGTTTCGGGATCGACCTCGACTTCCGCAGCCGCGCACATCAGCTCCCAGAATGCCGGGCGTGCCTCCGAGCGGATGCGCCGGGATCGTAGACGTTGGACTCCTGTCCGAGCGCCGATCACCTCGCCCCGCGGCGGGCCGAAATGCGCCGTGCAGCAGCTCTTCGTAGCTCATGTCGCGGCCCGGCACCCGCACGCGCCCCTCGCCAACGCGCACGGCCGCTTCGTCCGACCGCGAACGTGCCGGCGGCCATCCGGCTCAGCTTGTCCTTGATGTCCCGGCAGGCGCTTCACCACGGCGTTGCCCATGAACACCGTCGATCGGCTGGCCGACGTGGACGAGTCGAACGGCACGACGGACGTGTCACCCATCACCATCGCGATGCGCTCCGGCGGTATGCCAAGCTCCTGCGCGGCGATCTGCTTGAGGACCGTGCGCGCCCCCTGCCCCATGTCCGACGTGCCCGAGAGCACCGAGCGCTGCCATCGTAGTGCATGCGCACGATCGCGAACGAGGCGGATGCGGTTGACGAGCTCTTGAGCCCGAGCGAAATGCCGCGCCCGCGGTGCTCGGCAGCGGCCCGTGCCAGCCGATCCCACCGCGGCACTGGCCTTGAGGAGCGCGCTCTCCCAGTCGCCGTCGGCCGGCGTATCGCCCGGGATGAACGCCTCTCCCTTGCGCGGAAGATTGCGTCGGCGGATGTCGACGCGATCGAGGCCCGAGTTCCGCGGCCGCGGCATTGAGCTGGGACTCGACGGCCCAGGACGCCTGCGGCGTGCCGAAGCCGCGGAAGGCGGTGCTCGGCGTCGTGTGCGACAGCAGCGCGCGCGCGGTCACCCGGGCATGCGGCGTGCGGTAGGGACCGCACGCCGCGTAGCTGGCCTTGCTGACGACGCGGCCACCCATGTCCGCGTACGCGCCGATCAGGAAGTCGGCGTGGATGTCCTGGAAGACAATGCGACCCGTCCTGTCGAATCCACTGCGCACGCGGGTGCGGGCAGAGGTCCGGCGGACGTGCTGAAATGTTTCCTCCAGCGTCAGCACCAGGCGGACGGCGCGGCCCGTGCGCAGCGCGAGGAATGCCATCAGCGGCTCGAACTTGGGCCAGCCCTTGCCGCCGAAGCCGCCGCCGGGATCCGGCGAAATGACGCGGACCCTCGAGACGGGCCACCCGAGCGCGAACGCCACGACGCGCTGGAGCACGTAGGGATGCTGGATCGAACTCCAGATGGTCACCCCTTCCGCATCCGGTGCCGCCATGAACGCGTGCGGCTCGATGGCAAAGTGCGTGACCATCGGAAACGTGTAGTCGTTCTCGATCGACGCAGTCTGCCGCGACGTCAGGTTCACCCCACCCGAAGCGCCATTCCTGGAGGATGTTGGTGTGCGCGAGCCGGCTGTCGGCGCGGATAGCCGGATCCTGGACCAGCGGCGCTGCCGGATCCAGCGCCTGGTCCACGCTGAGCACGGCGGGCAGTTCCTCGGAGTCGATACGAATCGCGGCGGCCGCCGCCTCCGCCGCATCCTCGGTTTCGGCCGCAATCGCGACAACCGGCTCGCCGGAGAACTTCGTTTCACCGACAGCCAGCACCGGCCGATCGTTGTACGCCGGCCCGCACCGCGGCATCGGATCCGGAAGGTCGGAGGCCGTCAGCACCGAGCGTACGCCCTCCACGCGCGCCGCCTCCCGCGTGTCGATTCCCTCGATCCGGGCCCGCGCGCAGGTCAGGTGAACGAGCTTGACGTGCAGCGACGTTCTCGAGCCGGATGTCCGCCGCGTAGCGCTGCGCGCCGGTGACGCGCTCCACCCCGCCCTCGCGTGGCACGGAGCGGCCGATCCAGTTCTCAGCCATCACGTTCCGCCCTGGCGGCATCGGTCACGGCCTTCGACGATCCGGGTGTAGCCGCCGCACCGGCACAGATTGCCGGCGAGCGCTTCCTTGATCTCCGCGACCGTGGGCTGCACGGTTCGTCGTCAGCAGGTACCTGGCGGAGACAATCATGCCCGGTATGCAGAACCCGCATTGCACCGCACCGCTGTCGAGGAACGCCTGCTGCAGGCGATCGAGCGCCCCTCCCACGGCGAGGCCCTCGATGGTCCGGACGTCCGCGTCCTGTGCTTCGGCCGCCAGCACCAGGCAGGAGGTGACGGCCCGGCCGTTCAGCAGCACGGTGCACGCCCCGCACTCGCCTTCGCTGCAACACTCCTTGGTGCCGGTCAGGCCGGCCTGATCGCGCAACGCCTCGAGAAGCGTGTGGTGCTGGGGCGTGTGAAGGACGGCCGGCGTGCCGTTCAGGGTCAGCTCGATCCGGAGCGTGGCCGGGATCATCCGGTGGCTCCTCCAGCCTCGGCCAGACGCGCGAGAGCCGTGGTGAGCGTCCGCCGGCTGAGGATACGCAGCATGGCTTCCCGATAGTCGCGGTCCGCCCGCACGTCCGAGATGGGGCTGGCATGCGAGATGAGCCGCGCCAGCACGGCATCCCGCTCCGCCGCCGGCGCGTGGGAGTCCGCCAGGGTGCCGCTGTCGTCCGAGACGACGAACGGCCTGGGCCCGACCGCGCCATAGGCGAAGCGCGCCTCGCCGGATGCCGTGACCAGGCAGCACAGGTTCACGGTCGCGAGATCGACGCCGCGGCGGCGCGTGATCCGGCCGAACGCGGCGCCTGCAGGTTGCGGCAGACCGGGAAGCTCGATCGAGGCAACGAGCTCGCCGGCGCTCAGCACCGTCTGCCCGGGTCCGGTGAAGAACCCGTCGAGCGGAATGCGCCGTGCGCCGCCGGCGCTGAGCAGGTGCACCGCCGCACCGTATGCCAGCAGCGCAGGCGCGGTGTCAGCCGCCGGCGATGCATTGCAGATGTTGCCCGCGAGCGTCGCACGGTTCCGGATCTGCACCGAGCCGACAACGTTGGCCGCTTCGACCAGGGCCGGATACCGGCGCTGCACGCGCGCGTCCGCCATGATGTCCGCCATCACCGCCGAGGCCCCGACCTGCAGCGCCGCTCCATCGTCAGCGACATCGGCGCGCAGCGCGTCGAGACCCTTGACGTCCACGACGATATCCGGCCGGATGTGGCCGCGCCGCATCCGGACCAGCAGGTCCGTGCCACCGGCGAGGACGCGGGCCCCGGACCCATGCTCCGCCAGGACGGCGAACGCGTCCTGAAGGGTGCGCGGTCGGATGTATCGGCACGGCTGCACGGCTGGGTCCGCGGGGCTGCGCGATCAGGCGGACGCGCGCGGCGGCGCCAGCTCGAGCGCCGCGAGCCTGGCGCCCGCCTGCTGGTACAGCGGAAGCGCCAGTGCCTTCGCGTGGGGTACCTGAATGCGCCGGTACGACTGCGTCGAACTTGGTTTGCACTTCAGCGACGGAGAACCGGCCGGAGCGCGCGAAGTCGAGGAAGAGGTCGACGTTGGTTTCGAGGAAGCTCAGCCTGTCGGCCGCCTGCACGAGATTGGCCTCGTGCCCGCCGCCCACTTCGTGAGCCAGGATCAGCGCCTGGACGTCGCGCACGAGCGTTCCGTCCGCCCCCTCGCTTCGCAGCCATTCCGAGACAATCCTCGCGCTGCGCTCGGCGTGGAGGCGCTCGTAGACCGGATCGCTGAGGATGCTCATGGCGGGGGAGTCCGGTCCCGGAAAGGCCCGCTCCATGTCGTGGGTCAGGGCGGCCAGGCGGACGGCTTCCGGCATGCCGGGGGCCAGCCTGTCGAGCCATTCGAGCGCCCGGAGGAGATGATCGCGGTTGTACGGGTAGTTCTCGATCACCCAGTGCCGCGCCTTTTCCACCAAGCCTGATTCCACCATTCGGTTGACCCTACAGAGTCGTTATCGGCCGGCTCTGGAGCAGCAGCAGTTCGTCGTCACGAAACGACCACTCGACGTCCTGCGGGGAACCAAAGAACGCTTCCACGCGCAGGCCCATGGCGCGCACGCGCCTGCAGCTTCCCGAGCTCCAGCACTCGTGCGCCTCCGTGGGCTTCCGCCAGCTCGACGTGACGCGTCCCTTCCTGATCCGGGTCGAACATCACGGCGGTGGATTGCACGGCGATGAACTCCTCGACGATCGTCCCGGTATCGCGTTCGACGACATAGTGATCGGGGGTGAGCTCGCCGGAGACGATCCCCTCGCCGAGGCCGAACACGGCTTCGATCACCATGAGGTGGCGGCGCTTCTGTACCGGGTCAACTGTGAACATCACCCCGCTCGTGTCGGCACGCACCATCTCCTGGACGACGACCGCCATGCCGGTATCCGAGAGTGAGCCCTTCCGGGCCCGGTAGAACAGGGCGCGCGGCGCGAAGAACGAAGCCCAGCACGCCTGCACCTGACGGGCGATAGCGACCTCGCCGCGGACGTTGAGGAACGTTTCCTGCTGCCCTGCGAAGCTCGCGGCGTCGCTGTCCTCGCTCACGGCGCTCGATCGGACGGCGACCGCATGCGGACGTCCCAGGTCGTCGTACGCCTGGCGAATGGACGCGCGCAGTTCCTCGGGCAGCGGCTGGCCGGTGATGCGGTCCCTGAGGCGGCCGGCGGCCGCATCGAGGGCGGCCGGATCGTGCACGTCGAGCCCGCGGGTCAGCTCGGCCACCAGGCCGCTTCCTCCGGACTGCTCGAGGAAGGACTGGAAAGCCTGGGCGCACACCACGAATCCGCGCGGCACCGGCAGCCCGGCACCAGCCATTCGCGCCAGGCTGGCGCCCTTCCCGCCGGCCACGGCGGCCGACCGGACGGCAAGCCCTTCGAACGGGACGACCACGGCGCTCGCGCTCACCGGAATGAGTCAGTCCTCGATGATGGCCACGGCGCGGACCGGTGCCGCGGTGGTGTTCTGCCACTTGATGGGAAACACGCTGATCTTGAACCCGTGCCCCGGCAGCTTGTCGAGGTTGGTCATGTTCTCGAGGTGATAGTACTCACGCTCGCACATCACACGATGGGCTTCCCAGAACTGCTGCCGCTCGAACATCGCCCACACCGGCGGGTCGAAGGTCACGGCATCGATGCCGGCGACCTTGACCCCCTGGTCCAGCATCCAGTGCGTCGCCTCGCCGGTCATGCCGCAGTGGTCGGTGAGGTAGGCCGGCGTTTCCTGGATGGCACCCGCCCCCGTGTGTATCAGCACGATGTCCAGCGGCTTCAGGCTGTAGCCGATCTTCCCGAGCGCCGCCTTCATGTCGTCCACCGTGATGCCAGCCCCTTTCTCCAGATGCCGGAAATCGAGGACCACGCCGTCGCCGTAGCAGAATTCGAGGGGGATTCCCTCGGGGCCGGGGGCGTCCTCGCGCAGGTGTCGCAGCGAGTCGATGTGGGTGCCGATGTGATCCCCCGTCACGACCATGTAACTGGCCGTGAGGGACGTGACGCCGTGCTTTGCAGCCCCGATGTTCCGGGCGAACTCCTGCCACGTCTCGTACATCGCCATCGACGGCCGGACGACGCGCGGAAAGGCCACCATGTCGTTGTGGACGCGCATGCTCAGGTCGACGAGCGTTCGGGCCATGGATCAGCGACCTCGGATTGTGCGGGGCAGCGGCGGCTTACTGGGTAGCCGTGATGCCGCCATCGATATACAGCGTCTGGCCGGTGATGAAGTCGGAGGCAGGCGACACGAGGAACAGCACGGCCCCCACGATATCGCTCGACTCCGCGATGCGGCCCAGCGGAATCCGCGCCACGAGGTTCCTGTAGAACTCGGGGTCCTCGAGCCAGCGCGCCACCTGCGGGGTGCGCGTGAACGTGGGCGCCACCGCGTTCACGTTCACCTTGTGCTCCGCCCATTCGGCAGCGAGCTGCTTGGTCAGCGTGGCGAGGCCCCCCTTGGCGGCGCAGTAGGCGGCGAAACCGCGGCCGCGCAAGGCCAGCTGGCTGCGCACCGATCCGAAGAACAGCTGCTTGCCGCCGGACCCCTGCCGGATCATGTGGCGGGCGGCCGCCTGCCCCTGGAACATCGCGCTCTTGAGGTTCAGCGCGAGCACCTCGTCGAAGTTTGCGGAGGTGACCTCGGTCGCCGCCTCCTCGCGCTGCCCGCCCACGAGGTTCACCAGGATGTCGAGCCGGCCGAAACGGGCGACCGCTGCATCCACCAGGCGCTCGGTGTCTTCCTGTGAACGCGCGTCGAACACGGCCGGCCATGCCTCGCCGCCTCCGGCGCGGAGAGACTCGGCACAGCTCTCGGCCTTCCCGGCATCCCGTCCCGCGACTGCTACCCTGGCCCCCTGCGCTGCAAGGGCCTGGCAGACCGGGCCGCCGATTCCGCCGTACCCGCCAGTGACCAGCGCGACCTTGCCGTCGAGCCGGAAGAGCGCATCCGGGACTGCTCATGCGCGGGGTCCGCCGAATCCGAGGGTGGTCAGGGGTTGCACGGGAGAATCCTCGCGGGAATTTATCACACGCGTGATCGATAAAGCGGTAAATATTCGAACACGTCAGCTGGCTCGGATCGGCCACCCCGCGAGGACGGTTTCAAGGGTGGCCGCCCGATGCTTCCGGAGAAGCGCGATGGCGCGGGCAGCGTCCCGCGCAATCGTCGCCCGCATCAGCGCCTCGTGCTCCTTGGACACGTCCCGGTCAGGCTTCCCGGAGCTCCGGGTGCGCAGCCGCCGGTACCGGGAGTGCCGCTCGTAGAGGACGTGACAGACGAGTTTCAGCGACGGCGACCCGCACGCTGCGTAGAGCGCCTCGTGAAACGCCACGTTGCGGGCTTCCCACTCCGGGTCGAGCGTTCCGTCCTCGGAGAACATCTGGCGCTTCGAGAGCTCGTGGAAACGCGCGACGATATCCGCCTCCCAGCGATCGTCGCCCTTTTCGGTGGCCATCCGGATCGCAAGCGCTTCCACCTCCAGCAGCGTGTTCGCGATGTCCACCATCTCCTCGCGTGAAACCGGGGCCACGCGGAACCCCTTGTGGTCCTCCAGGACGACCAGCCCCTCCGCCACCAGCCGCATGAGGGCTTCGCGCAGCGGGCTGAGCCCTGACTTGTAGCGTTCCCGCAGGTCCCGGAACCTGAGACGGCTGCCGGGATCCAGGTGATTGTGAAGAATGTCGGACCGCAGCTGCTCGAACAGGGCAGTCGTCAGCGTCCGGGAGGGCAGCCGGGAGACCAGCGGCGTTTCGGGCAGCTGAGTTCGAACAGTCATGTGTCGCGGCGCTCTGGGCATATGTCAGGCTGCTTCGAGGAACTTGCCGAATGTTTCCTCTAATTTCGAACATTCTATATTGTTTGAAAATTTGTGGTAGAACGTTCCATCGTCCGAGCGAGGACCTTCACACATGGCCGACCGAGATACCGTCATCGATCGATTCTTCGGGGACCGGACAACCCCGATCGACTGGGCAAGCGACGAGGAGAAGGGCCTTCATTTCTGGCTCGACGACCTCCACTGCCCGCAGCCGATCTCGCCGATGTACTTCGACATCGGCGGCTGGTGGCTCACGTGTGACTACATGTTCCGCCGGTTCGGCGTCCCATTCGGCAGGGACTGGGTCGCCAAGAACATCGAGGGATACGTCCACAGCGCCGTGGTGCCCCGGGAACCCGGGGAGGCGTCAAAGCTCGGCGCATACTACAACATGGTAATGCCGGTCTACGCCGACAAGTTCCTGGGGTGGTGGCACCGCCGGTACCTGCCGGAGATCCAGCGCAACTTCGAGTACCTGGACTCGTTCCCCCTGGCCGGCTCGTCGCTGCCGGAGCTGATGATCCTGCTGGAGGACGCGATCGAGATCCAGGAGCGCCACTTCCGGCTTCACTGGATGCTGAACCTCGCCCAGTTTCAGAGCTCGCTCAATTTCGGGAGCGTGCTGGCGAAGGTTGTCGGCCAGGGCCATGAGGAGCTGGCGGGACGGATTCTCGTGTCGGACGAGGACCGCAACTGGGACTCGATACGGGAACTATGGAAGCTCAAGGAGATTGCCAGGGAGAGCCAGGCCGTCACGGCCGCTTTCACGGAGGCGAGCGCCGACAGGGTCACGGCGGCGCTGGCGCAGGCCGCCGAAGGGCGTGACTTCCTGTCGCGGCTGGATGCCTACAAGGACGAGTACGGCCACAAGTCCATGTGGGCGCACGAATACATCTACCCCACCTGGCGCGAGAACCCCACTCCCATCATCGAGGCCATTCGCGGCTACCTGGCCTCCGCGTACGACTACGAGGAGGATGTCCGGCAGCTCCGGGAGAGCCGCGACGCTGCCATCCGCGACATGTGGGCGCTGGTCCCGGGCGGTACGCCGCAGGCCGAGAAGGACAGTCTCCAGGCTGCCCTGGATCTCGCGCTGAAGATGGCGCCGCTGACGCCCGACCATCATTTCTACATGGACCAGGGCACCTATGCCCGGGTCCGGACGGGTCCTGATGCAGGTCGGGCGCACGCTTGTGGAACGCACGGTGCTCGAGGAGCCGGACGACGTGATGTTCCTGCGCTATGACGAACTGCGGGTGCTCAGCGCGGACCGGGCGGCGTTCGACGCCGGCCAGCTGATAGCTGCGCGCCGCCAGGCGCGGCAGGAGGCGTTCAACGTGCGGCCGCGGCTGTGGGCCGGCACGATCACGCACTGGTCGCTGCACGAGGAGCCGTACAAGCAGAGCATGGGCGGGTGGCCGGGGATCTACGAACGCTCGAAAGCAGCTGCCCAGCAGCCGTCCGGGATGCTGCGTGGCCTCGGCGCGTCAGCCGGCGTGGTCGAGGGGATCGCGCGTGTGGTGGATTCAGCCGAGCAGTTCGACCAGGTGCAGAAAGGCGAGCTGCTGATCTGCCGGATGACGAGCCCGGCGTGGGTGGTGCTGTTCACCAAGATTGGCGGCCTCGTCACCGATTCGGGTGGGGCGCTGTCGCATCCCGCCGTCGTGTCGCGCGAATTCGGCATCCCGGCTGTCGTGGGGACCCGGGTTGCGACACAGATGATCAAATCCGGTCAGCGAATCCGTGTGGATGGCGGCACCGGGGTCGTCGAGATTCTGAGTTGAGGCGGGGCCCCGACCCGGGGCCCCGCCTGCGCTCGCGCTATTTGCCCTTCGCCGGCGTTTCGTTCCAGTAGATCTTGACGTTGCGCGTGGCGCGCCCGGAAGCCACGATGTCCGGCCGCTTGTCGCCGTTGAAGTCCCCGACGATGAGGTCTTCCGTGTCCATCCCGCCGCCGTCCACCATCATCTTGGACTTGAGCGCACCCTCGCCGTCCACGAAGTAGATCGCCACGCCCGGCTTGCCGCGGCGCCACCCCACCGCGAGCTCTTCGCTGCCGTCGCCGTCGAAGTCGGCCCAGCCCAGCGCATGCCCTTCGGTGAGGGCGGTTTCAACCGTGGTCTTCGCCCACGTCGGCGCGCCCGGCTTCTCGACGTAGACCGCCACGCCCGCGCCGTGCCAGGGTTCGACCGTTGCGAGCAGGCGGCGGCCGGCGACGCGTCCGAGCTTGACCTCGCCCGGGGATCCCTGGCCGATCACCGTATGCGACCACGCGCCATCCTTGCCGCGCTTCCAGGCGGTCAATCCTTCATGGCTTGCGGTGATCAGCTCCTGCTGCGGGTCCTTGTCGAGGTCCATCGACAGGAAGTTGTGCTGGATGTGGTTTGCCTCGCCGGCCACCTCCATCGGCCATGGCTCGCTCTGCGGGCGGGCAGGGGGTTTGAACACGAGGAGGCGCGCGCTGGGGCCCTCGGCCCCCTTGGCGCCCTTGCCGTGCAACGGTGCGACGATCAGCTCGAGCTTGCTGTCGCCGTCGATGTCGGCCCACTTGATCCGGTGCAGGGTCGGCTCGGCAGAGATTGGAAACACCTCCCAGGCCGGGGTCGCGCCGGGGGCATTCTGCCTGACCCACTGCAGCGTGCCGCTGTTCTCCCGCGTCCAGCCGGCGCCGAGCGCCACATCCATCCGGCCATCGCCGTCGATGTCGTGCGGCGCGAGCGTCACGTTGTCTGCCGTGGTGGTGCCGGCCGGCAGGATGGTGGTCTTTTCCCAGCCGGGCGCCTTGAACCAGACCAGCTCCGTGCCGCTGATGGCAAGGATGTCGAGCTGCTTGTCGCCGTCGACGTCCGCGCTCACCACGGCGTAGCCGACGCCGAAATCCTTGGCGATCTCCTGCTCGCGGAACTTGAGCGGACCCTCCGTGAAACCGGTCGGGCCGGGCGACTGGGGGGCGGGCGGCTGACCTGCCGCCGGCTGGCCCGTGGGTGGCTGACCTGCGGGCGTTTGTCCCGCGGGCGGCTGCCCCGCGGGCGGCTGGATCGTAGCGGGTTGACCCGCAGGCGTCTGGCTCGGCACCGCCTGGCCGCCGGCCTGCCGGGTGGCCTCGACGGACGCGAGCATGAGGATGGCGATGCCGAGAACCGCCGCGGGCATGCGTGGATGGGGTCTGTTGAATGTCGTCATAGCGCGAAAGTCTAAGGCCATTCCGGTTTGGGAGCGCGCTTCCACGATCATCCGGCCGCACCCGCTGGTGCGGCCGGATCGAGGTCGCCTGCTACCAGTCCATGCGGATAGTCAGGCTCATGACGCGCGGCGTCGTCGTGCCGGCCGCCAGCCCGGTACCCGTCGCGACGTACTTGCCGGTGTTCGCGCTGTTGATCACCGAGTTGTTGTCGCCGGTGAAGGTGTATGCCGCGTTCAGGTTCGTGAACTGTACTTCGTTGAACACGTTGTAGACCTCGTACCGGACGCGGACGCCGCTCGACTTGCGGCCCATCAGGGTGATCGGGAAGCGCCGGGAGAGCGTGAGGTTCCACTCGTGCCAGGTCGGGTGCCTGAGGATGCCGACCCCCGAGTTCCCGAAGTTCCCAACGCTGCCATCCGGCTGCGGCATGCGGAACGCGGCCAGGTTGAAGTGCGGCTGGTCTGCGAACGGCACGCTGGGATCACCGGTGTACTCGACGAACAACGGCTCACCCGTCAGCTCGCAGCGTCGGGTGGCGGCATCGACGAAGAAGCCCTCGGTCAGGCTCGGGTTCGTGTTGGCGATGCCGGGATTGTTCGACTGGCAGCTGGGTGTGACCGCCTGGCCGCTCAACAGCCGCGTGACGCCGGAGACCTGCCAGTCGCTCAGGAGCTGCTTCACGACGGGCACGTCGGTGAACGAGGGGATGTCGTAGCTGTAATTGGCCGTCAGGTTGTGCCGCCGGTCGTCCGATGTCGGTCCCCAGTACCGAGCCCGGATCGCTGCTTCTCCGCCCAGTTCGTCGGTATACGGGTCGTAGCCCTGATAACCCACACCCTTCGCGAGCGTATACGCCAGACCCATCTGCAACCCCTTGTTCAGGCGGCGCTGCACCTGCATCTGGAGCGCGTTGTACTCCAGCGTTTTGGCATAGAGATCGGGCACGTACTCATTGACCGAGCCCATGCCGGGGTACGTGCCGTACTGGTAGCGCAGCGAGTTGGCATTGACGGGCGCGTTGTTCACCAGGTTCGCAGGATTGCCGTACACGTTGATCGGTAACCGGTTGCCATCGACGAACCGGCCGTGGTTCCACGTGAAGTTGCCGACGTAGGCTATTTCCGCCACGGTGCTGAAGCCGATGTCGCGCTGGACCGCCAGGTTGAAGTTGTGTGACTTCGACAGCGGCTGTTCGTAGCCGGCCCTGGTCACGTTCACCGGGTTCTCGATCAGGTTGGACGGGTTCGCCGTCGTGATGTCGGAGAACGACGCCCAGCGGATCTGCCGCGTGCACGAGACCGGGCAGCCCCCGGAGAACGGGTATCCGCCATCGCCGGTGGATCGTGGGAAGTTGTAGAAGATCCCCCAGGACCCCCGCACCGCGGTCTTGCCGTCGCCGAACACGTTCCAGGCGAAGCCGGCGCGCGGCGCGTAGACGAAGTACGGGAACGTGAAGTAGGTGCCGGGCTTGCGGCCTTCGATGCCGCCCGTGGTGATGCCGTTGATCTGGCTGCCGGAGCCCTGAACGATGTTGCCATTGAAGGCCGAGGGCAGGAAGACACGGGGATTGGCCGGGTCAATCGTGCGCTGGAGGTTGGCCGGACACGCCTGATTGCCCGGCCGGCCGTCGGTGCACACCAGCCGATAGACGCGTGCTGCCTGGCTCGGGTCCCACTCCTCGGCAAAGAAGCCGCTGTTCATCTCGTTGAGCTCGAAGTCGGATCCGCTGTGCTGCACGCGGATCCCGAAATCGAAGGTCAGCCGGGGGGTGGCTCGCCAGTTGTCCGTGATGTAGAAGTCGTTCTGCCAGTGACGCACGTCACGATCAACGCGGCTGGTCAACTCGGTGTAGGTCGTGAAGTTGCCGAGCAGCATGTTCGCGTAGCCGTTCCCGGTGCTCAGTGGGTTGTTCGCATCGTGGCCGAAGTTGAAGTTCCCCATGTAGTCGGCCGAACCGGGCTCGGTCTTGATGTTGTACTCGAGCGCCGCGCCCATCTTGAAGTTGTGCCGGCCGCGCGTGATCGACAGGTCGTCGTTGAAATAGAACCGGCCGCTCAGGTTCAGGCGGGGAAACGGCTCGTCGGCGGACTGGATGGTGCCGTTGGCGACGCGGTAGTTCGCGAGGTTCGCGCGATTGCCGCCGGTGGTGCTGAAGCGGGGAACGTAGGGCCACTCGTCTACCTGCAGTCCCCCGAACGACGACAGCGTGGGGGGATCGGAGTACGCGCCAAACGGCTCGAACCGCGGAGGATCGATCCCGAGGGTCGACCGGTACAGGCTCTGGTAGTCGAAGTCGTCGTCAGCCTTGAATCCCCAGCGGTTGTGCGTGTAGCCGAAGCTCGCCTCGTTCACGACGGTCGGCCGCAACACCTGGGTCAGCGTCGTCGACGCGAGCAGGCCCGGGGTGTTCTGGTTGATGAACCCGGTTCCCGGCGTGATCCGGTTCCAGCTCCAGTCGTCGTCGCGATCCTTCACCACCCTGAAGGCCATGCGGGTCTTCTCGGTGAACACCGTGTCGATCCGGAGCACGTGGTTGGTCCGGCCGTGCACGGGCGTCAGGTCGTACGTCGAGTTCGACGTCCACTGCTGATCCACACGCGGATCGCCGATGTTGTTCGACTCCGGAAGCAGCCGCAGCATCTTCTGTCCGAGCTGGTTGATGCGATTCTGGGGGATCACGTTGCCCGGGAACTGAAGGCCCGTGAGCGGATCGATGATCGGCTGGACGGTGCCGGCGGTGACCCTGGTCTGCGAGAAGTCGCCGTTGTACTCGAGCGCGGTCGGCATGTTCGCGCGGCTGGTGGTCGTCGGCCGCGCATCATCCGTGTATTCCTGCGACCCGAAGAAGTAGACCTTCTGCCCCGATTTCCGGCTGTCGATCAGCCCGGGTATCACGACCGGACCGCCGACGCTGTAGCCGGAGATGTTGACGCGATAGAGCGGCTTCGCGAGCCCGCCCACCTTGCGGAAATAATCGTTCTCGTTGAACCGGTCCCGGCGGCCGTTGTACCAGCCCGAGGCTCGGAGCTCGTTGGTGCCCGACTTGGTCACCATGCTGATCACGCCGCCGTTGTTCCGGCCGTTCTCGGCAGTGTAGCCGTTGGCGATGACCTGGACCTCGCCGATGGCGTCCATGTTCAGGTTCACGTACGCCGTGCCGCAGCCACCTTCGTCCACCACGTTGATGCCGTCGATGCGGACGTCCTTGTTCTGCGAAGGCATCCCGTTGATGGTGACGGAGATGGCCGAGCGCCACTGCGCGAAATCACGGTTCAGGTTCGTGTCCTGGACGCCCGGCAGGATGGCGAGGAGGCCGAAGATGTCGCGCCCCTTCGTCTGGATGTTCGCGATGTCGTTCATCGTGAGCGTGGACCGGCGTGAGCTGTCGGCGACCTGAACGGGCGTGACCTCGGACGTGATCGACACGGAGTCCGTGATGCCGCCGATCTCCAGCGACAGCTTGCCCAGGTCGCGTACCTCCGCCGATGCCAGATCGATGTCGGCAACGTTCAGCGTCCGGAAGTTTGCAATCTCAACGGTGATGGAATAGCGGCCGGGGTTCAGGGCCGCCATTCGAAAGAGTCCTGATTCGTCCGAGACGGCGGTTCGAACCGAGCCGGTATTCGCCTCTGTTGCGTTGACCGTGGCGCCCGGCAGTGCGGCGCCCGTGCCGTCGACGACGGTACCGGCAAGCGTTCCCGTCGCGCCCTGCGCAGAGGCGAAGGAGGCGGTCGAGAAGCAGATGAGGAAAGCCAGGTAGGGTAGTGCTCGTGTTCGCGACCGAGAACGGTTGAACATTCGTCACGCTCCGTGGGAGAAGACGCGTTCTGCACTGGGACAACCGCCGTTTTCCTGTGGCCGGCTGTTTCGAAATCCCGTGGATTATCGAACATCGCGCGGAGCCTAACACAACCTCGCCTGCAGGAAAAGAGGCGGTGCAGCGGTTCGGAGCACCGCGCGGTCCCCCCGCGTCAGACCTCGTCGATGCGCACCTGACGTGCGTAATAGCCGGCGTCCAGGCGTCGCTGGGCCACGGCGCTGGTCTCGATTCGGAGTGCGATCTCGTACATCCCCACCGCGGGCGGCTTCCATCGGTAGTCCCAGAGCGACCACACCAGATGGGTTTGCGGCGCAGGGCAGACAGCGAAAGGCTTCCACCAGTCATTCGCGCCGAAGCGAATGGCGAGGCGGGCAGCCGGCTCGCTGCCGCCCCAGACGATGCCGACGATGCGGTACTCGACGCCGGCTGGAGCGCGCCACTTTTCCACGCGAACAGGCGTGGCGGCAGCCTCGATCACCGGCGGCGCGTAGTCCGCCGCGAGGTCGTGTCGTCTGGACTGGTGCGTGCGGCCGGCGAACTCCTTCATCTGGCCGGTCGCCGGTTCATCCTCGGCGACCAGCCGAATCTCCTCGACCCACTTGATCCACGTGCAGGCGTACCACCCCGGCACGACGAGGCGGACCGGCTGCCCATGATCGGGCGTTAGCGGCTCGCCATTCATTCCGACCGCCAGGAACGCGCCGAGACGGTCGAGCGCCGCGAGCGGGAATACCCAGCTCGCGCCGCCGATCGAAGTGCCGGACTGCTGGCCTTCGTGGTCCACGCCGCTGACGAGCACACCCGTGGCACGCGGCGGCCGCTGCAACGCCGCCACGACGTGGGCAAGAGGTACGCCCTCCCACTCGGCGACGCTGAGGAGACCGAAGTTCGCGGGGTTGTTGTTGCCGGCGCATTCGAACAGGTGGGGGCCCATCGGGCGGGCAGCGCGCCGCAGATCGTCGATCGAGAGCGCCCCGGCCGCCACGGCTGGTCCCGCGGTCCTGATGGCCCATGTGCCGGTGCGGGACGCGACCTGGGGCGGGCACTCCGTCCGGACGTACGCGAGGTGCGTCGGCGTGATCAGCCGGCCCGGCTGCAGCACCGACAGATCGGTGACCAGACGCGCATCCAGGCCCGGGCCTCCGAACTTGACCCCGAAGGGCTGGACGGGGGCGCCGGTGCGGAAGAGCGGCAGCGTGCCCGCCTGTGTCCCCGGCATCCGCGTGCCGGCGCATGCCTGCTGCGCGGCGAGCCGCGCCAGGATGGCGCCGGGATCGACGAGCGCCGCGGCGCAGCCGGCCAGCGCGGCGAGCACCTCGCGGCGCGATCGCATCGCGTGCATCTCAGAACCGGGACGTCTGGAGAGGGGTGTCCGCACGCACCCAGCTCCGCCGGAACGCTTCTTCGACCGAAGCCGTCGCTTTGCCCTGACCGCCGAGGGCCTGCCGCAGCCCCGCGAGCGCCCAGCCGTTGCCCGGATGGCGCACGAGATCCTCGTTGTACACGCGCTCTGCGTCGCCGAACCGCTTCTCATCGAGCAGGATCGCGCCCAGCCAGTGGCGAGCCGTGAACGGCAGCGGGTGCGGGTCGTCGACGATCAGTGAGTCCTGGAGGGACACCGCGCGTTCGAAGGCGCCGACCGCTTTTTCCGGGTGGCCGCCGGTTCGCTCAATCTCTCCTTCAAGGATGCCGCCCACAATTCCGAGGAGGCTCTTCGCCGGGTGCATCTTGAAGAGCGCCCGCGAGGAGGCGCCGGCGGCCGCTATTCTCGCGAGGTGTTCTCTCGCGGCGTTCGTGTTCCCCCGGCGGAGCTCCGCATATCCGCGCGCGAAGTCCCACATTCCTCCAGGGATGTCAGTAGTCGGACGCGGTCCGAGGCTGGCCGCCTCCTCGAACCTGCCGAAGCGAACCAGCGTCAGCGCGTGATACATGGGATCGGCGGCGATGGTCGTCAGCCCGCGTCCCGCGCGGAGGGCCAGCGCGCCCTGGCCGTCCATGGCCGCCGCGAACGCGAGCATCTGCAGGTCGTGGGCGGGGTAGGTGGCGAAGCCCTCACCCCGCGCCGCTTTCTGATCGGACTCCCACGCCTGAAGGCTCGCACGCACGGCGTCTCCCCACCGGCCCACCCTCGTCCAGGTGTGCGCCGGCATGTGATTGATGTGGCTGGCACCCGGGATGGAGCTGCCCAGGTGCTCTGCGCAGGCCTCGGCCCGCTGGGGCTCCGCCGTCAGTTCGGTCATATGTATGTAGAGATGGCAGGCGCCGACGTGCCGCGGATCCTGCCGCAGCGCGTCCTCGAGGATCTCGAGCACACGGGCGACCGTGGCCTCCCGGACGTCGAACGCCCGCGGTCGCGGCAGCAGCAGGAACAGGCCCTCGGCGTAAAGCGTGGCCGCGTCGAGATCGTGCGGAGCTGCGCCGGCGACGCGCTCCATTGCGCGGGCGTAGGCCCGGTCGCGCTCGCCCTGGGCCGCCGGATCGAAGTCCCTGGCATACCGGGCGACCATCGCGTCGATCAACGCCTTTTCCTGCCCGTTCGCGTGCGCAGGCGCGAGCGCGCGCGCCTTCTGGATGGCCGCGTAGGCGCGTTGCGCATGCTGCGGGGTCATCCGCCCGTTGACATACGGGCCCCACGCCCACGCCTCGCCCCAGTAGCAGATCGCGCAGTTCGGATCGCGCCGCTGCGCCTCGCGAAACGATCGCCCCGCCTCGACCTTCGCGAACGTGTACATCAGCTGAAAGCCCTGAGTGAAATACGCCTTCGCCGCGGGGTCCGGCGAGGAGATCGGGCGCGTGAAGCCCCCCAGGCCGACCGCGTAGAGCCGGATCGGCTGGTCGAAATCAGCCGGGAGCGGCCGCTCGTGGTGCTGGGCTCTCACGACGTGCGCGCCGCCGGACAGAACGGCCAGGAGCGCCGCGAGGCAGCCGCTTCGAGCCGGACCGAGCGCGTTCACCCACGACATGCCGGCGTTCCGCGCTCCTCACCCATCCACCATCTTCCATTGCACATCAGGCCGGCTTTTTTCAGCGGCCTGCTCGAACTCTCGAGAACCGGGAACCTGACGCATCGAGTCAGGTTTTCGGGGCTCTCAAGCGACCGCGGTGGGCCGGGGCCCTCGCTGGGCCGGAGGCCCACTAGAGCTCGCGGATGCGGATGTTGCGGTACTTCACCGACCCGGCCGCGCCGCCCGACTCGCCCGCCGGGGGCCACTGCAGGCTGATGGGACCCGGTTCCTTCCATTTCGCCTCCGCGGGATCCGTCGGATCGTCCTGCACCTCGCAGATCCTGGTGCCATTGAGGTGGACGGTGATGCCGGTCCCCTTCGCGGCGATGCGCAGCTGGTTCCAGTCCGCCTTCTTGCGGAGGTTCGGGAACTTCTCGTCGCCGGTGTCCAGCCACAGCACGTTGCCGCGGATCGCCTTGGGCGATTTCCGGTGGATCACGATGCCGATGAACTCGCCGGCTTCGCGGCGTCCGAGGTTGACCTGGTATCCCGTGCGGAAGGTGATCCCGCTGTTGTAAAGACACGCCTTGTCGGCGCTGGCGTTTGCCTGTTCCGGACCCACCAGCTCCGCCGAGCAACCGGTGCCATGTTCCGTGAGCAGGAAGTCCAGCTCCAGCTCGAAATCCTTGAACGTCTCCGTCGTCACCAGGCTGCCGCGCCCTCCGCCCTGCCCCCCGACCAGCACGCCGTCCTCGACTTTCCAGGCTGCCGGCGCCGGTGCTGTCGCGGCCGGGTTCGCGGGATTCGCGCCGCCCCCGCGTCCCGCCGCCACCGTCCAGCCCGTGAGGTCCTTGCCGTTGAACAGCGTTTTCCACGGGCCGGGCGATTGCCCCGAGAGGATCGGGGACAACGCCAGCGTTGCGGTCGCAAGCAGACCTGCGAGGACTGAACGAATCGGGGCGCCAGCAGGGGACGATCGGATCTTCATGTGCTCGACCTCGCGTCGGTGATTCACGTGATGCGTTGCCAGGCTCCGGGGCGGCCGGGCGAACAGCGGAGTAGGATGTTACACCGGCGCGGCGGCTGCGAAGCCAGGCTGTCGGTCACCACGACGCGCAAGGCGTGAAGATTCACGCGCCTTCGACGCTTCCGGGTTGAGGAAGCGCCCCGACCTATTTGCGCTGCGATGTGAACGGCTGATTGGTCATCGGATCCGTCGGCACCGAGGGCTTGCGCTTCCCACGCCTCCAGGTTGTCGACGACGAGCATGACGCCGTACATGCGGACCCAGTGGCCGGGAAACGTGCAGACGAACGGGTATTCGCCGGCGGCGGGGGCCGTGAAGCTGAGGCGCTCCGTCTCACCCCAGTTGAGCAGGCGCGTCGCTTGAAGGACCAGCGGCGTGTCGGGGACGTAGGCCTTCGCCGCCGGGATCCGTCGGAACCGGCATGGTGCCCGCCTGCGTCCCGACCTCCTGCAATGCGCCCTGGCTTGATCAGAGGAGGTTGTGCGACATGGCGTCGGGGTTGCGAGGACGATCTGCACCGGCTTGCCGGCTTCCACGGCAAACCATTTCACGTCGAACAGCATCTGCTCGGGAACCGCCTGGATGCGACGACCTGCACGCCGAGCGCGCGCAGCTCGCGCCGGATCGCGCGGCGGGGCTCGTCCGGCAGCGCATCCGCGAGTTTCTCGGCCAGCTGCAGCGCGTCCCCTGCCGCGGCCTCGGCGCGGAGATCGGGACGCCAGCTTGCCGAGCGAGGCCACGAGCGCGCGCGCCAGCGGCTCGATCCGCGTCCGGCGGCCACGCCTGGCGGGGCATGCGCTGCAGCGCGCGGATGCCGGCGGCCCGCGTCTCGTCGGGTCCCTCGAGCACTTCGCCGGAATCACGCTGAACGTCGCCCCGTCCTCACGCGTCCACGCCAGAGCGGAGACCGCGGCAGCGCGAACGGCGGGCTCCTTGGTGTCCTTCAGGAGCGACGCAATCGGATCGAACAGCCTGCCACGCAGGTCGGGGGCACCCAGGTACGGCACGCTGCGGAGCAGCTCCAGGAGGTCGCCTTCGCGTTTCGCGGCCGCCTCCCAGGCCGCGCGGTAATCGCCTTCGGCGGCCATCATCGCGCCGTAGGCCGCCTGCAGGACCAACGGCGAGCCGCGGGATTCGACGGCGCCCGCGAACGCCGCCCGTTCCTGCGCAGCGCCTCAGCAGGCTGCGCCAGCAGCGCCCGCAACAGGCGCTCACCGGATTGCTCGTCCTTTCCGCCCGCCTTGAGAGGCCTCGAGCAGCACGGCGCTGGGACTCGAGTTGCCCATCTTCGACAGCACCTTCAGCGCCTCGTCGAAATACTGCGGCGGGATTCCCGGCCGGGTCAGCAGCGCCATGTACACGGGGCGGTACCGCCGTCGTCGGCCCGCCGCTCGACGCGCGTCAGCTCGTCGTTGGTGAGCCGCCCGAGCTGATACTCGACCGCGCGCGGCGCCGCGTCGAACATGATTTTCGGCGCCCCCGGCTGCGGCGCGGCGGCCTGCGGCAATGCAGCCAGTGCGGCCGTCACCCAGAGGGTCAGGGTAACGAGGGTCACTTCACGAATGCCTTCAAGGTGTTCATCGCCTGATCGAGCGTGTAGCGAGGAACCGATCCTGGGGATGGTTCAACGACTCCAGCGCCACCTCCGCGGCCTCGGGTGCCTGGAAGAAGCTCGCGGCTCTGACGGCTTCCAGCCGGACGCGCGGGGTGCTCGTCGTTGGCCTGGACCTTCAAGAGCGTGAGCGCATCCGGCGACGCGATCGCGCCAGTAGCACAGGACGCGCGTCGCCGCAGCGCGCGCCCACGGCTCGCTCGACCGCAGCATGCGGGCGAGCAGCTGGGTCGTTCACGCGGTTGTGCCACTGGTGAACCCACAGCGCCTCCATCATGTGGTGCTCGTAGCGTGGGTCCTTCGGATCGAGCCGGTCCGTCCAGCGCCTGAAGCGCCGCCACGACCTCCTTGGTGTCGCGCGCGCTCAGCTCGATCTTCGCGCGATACCGCACGCGATCCTCCGGCTCCTTCAGCAGGTCCAGCAACCGGGGATCGGCTCGCCGGCAATCCTGGCGGGCGTCAGCAGCGGCCGGCCGGGGTAGGTCACGCGGATACACCCGGCCGTGCAGCCTGTCGCGCGTCGTGTCGCGCAGGTTGTGCTGCATGTGGCCGATGATCGGGTTGTGCCAGTCGACGAAATACAAGGCGCCGTCAGGTCCGACCTCCGCGTCGACCGGACGGAAGTTCTCGTCGGCGGACTGCAGGATCGGATCGACCTCGGTCCGACTTGAGCCCTGCGCCATCCTCGCTGAGCTTGTAATTGAGCAGGCCCCTGAAGCCGATCGTATTGAGCACGAGCAGGTTGCCCTGCATCTCGTCGGGGAAGTGGCGGCTCGAGAGGATGTCGGTGCCGCCGACCGGCCGGATCGCGCACCGATCCCGGCTTCGGCGCCTGGCGCGTCTCCATGGCCGGGTAGTACTTCTTCGTCGAGAACGACGGGCCGTAGTACGGCTGGCCGCCGGTCGCGTCGAACACGATGTCGCGGCCCCACTGGTCGAAGACGTGGCCGTGCGGGTTCGGGAAGTTCATCGGGATGTAGGTCTCGACCTTCCACGTGCGCGGCTCGAAGCGGTAGACGCCGCCGTCCGCCTGCCGCAGGACGGGCCCCACGGCGTCTCCACCTGTGTGCGGTGGAAGATGCCTTCCTGCATGTAGAGCGCGCCGCCGGGATCGAACGTGAAGCT
This sequence comes from uncultured Acidobacteriota bacterium, assembly GCA_963787175.1. Taxonomy (GTDB): domain Bacteria; phylum Acidobacteriota; class Vicinamibacteria; order Vicinamibacterales; family 2-12-FULL-66-21; genus CAVSUB01. Next base: position 264,169 of record CAWBCA010000017.1, on the reverse strand, counting down.
GTTGATCGCGTGGTGCGTGTCGGCGGAGTCGAAGCCGTGGAGGAGGATCTCCTTGACGTCATAGCGATCGTCGCCGTCCGTGTCCTTCAGGAACACGAGGTTGGGCTGCTGCGCGACGATCACGCCGCCGTTGTAGAACTCGAAGCCGGTCGGATTGTGCAGGTCGCCGGCGAACACCGTGCGCTTGTCGGCCTTGCCGTCGCCGTTCGTGTCTTCGAGGATCAGCAGCTTGTCGTCCATCGGCGTCTTCGGCTGCCAGTGCGGGTAGTTCTTCCAGCACGCCACCCACAGCCGTCCCCGCGTGTCGAACGCCATCTGCACCGGATTGACCAGCTCGGGAAACTCCTTCTCCGACGCGAAGAGCTCCACCTTCAGGCCCGGGCCGACGGTCATCTGTCTGTCACGGACTCCTCGCCGCTCAGGAAGGTCGGCGGTCGTCGGGAAGTTCGTCCTGGCGTCGATCGAGGGGCGGCGCCGTCGGCGTCGTCGATCTTCGGAGTCCGGCACTTCGTCCGCGCCGCGCGGCGATCGCCCAGATGCGCCGATCGCGGTTCGCCGTCATGACGTCGAGCACCGGCAGCTCGCGCTGCAGGACGTCGTAGTTGCGTCGGCAGGATGTCCTCCTTGGGCGTCTTGCGCTGCGGCGTCGGCATCGACGTTGCGCGGGTTGCCGCGGACGAAATTCAGGAACGCGCGGTCGCCGTACGTCGCATAGCCATCGGTCACGCGGTATCGATGAAACCAGTGGAAGTCCTTGTCCACGACCGCCTCCCGCATCCGCGGTGAGCAGCGCCTCCTGCTGCACGGGCGGCCGCCGAACAGCGCGCGGTCGATGACCTGCGGCGATCTGGCGGTCGCCCTCGCTGTTCAGGTGCACGCCCTGGATCGTCAGCGGCGCCTTGCTCGACGGCATACAGCTGCGCGGCTTGGCGCGAACAGATCCACGAACACCACGCCCTGGCCTTGCGCGACTTCCGCCATCGCGCCGCGGTGTACAGCGCCAGCCGCTCGTTGTTCTCGCGTGCCGTCCGGGAGATCCGGATTGCCGAGATCCTCGTGCGCGATCGGCGAGAACAGCGACGACGCGCGGCGCCGTCTTGCCGTTGTAGCGCTGCGCCAGCGTGTGCGTAATCCACTCCGCCAGCTGCTGCTTGAACGCCTCCAGGCCCGGCCTGCCCGGCGTACGACTCGTTGTAGCCGAAGAACGCGAATATCACGTCGGCCCTGGTGTTGATGCCCTCGAGCCGGTTCTCGTTGTAGCCGCCGATCGGCTGCGGCGCGGCCGCTGAGCCACTCGTCGGGCGTGCCGAAGTTCTTCGACCGCAGCCGCGTCGCGATCTCGTCGCCGCTGAAGCCGAGATTGCGGACGACGAGCTCGTGCTTCGGGAACCGTGCATGCAGCATCGTTTCCAGCCACCCGTCGTACTGCATGCGCTCGGCGAGCGTGTTGCCGATGATGCTGATGTGATCCTCCGGCCCGGAGCTCGAACGGCGCGCGCCCCTGCCCGCCGCCCGGGATCGTCCAGAGCGCGCGCCAGCACGAGCGCGAACACCGCTGCCCTTCCACGACCCGTTCCACTCATGCTCGACTCCTCACCGTGGCCGGTTGAGACGCCCACGCTACTTGATTCCGCCTCGGAATGGGAGCGTCCCATCCCGCCATGTCGGACGGCCTCATCTCCTTGACGTACCCGTTGAACCCGAACGGCGTGGGCGAGAACGGCCCGACGAAACTGATGTCGTCCGTCGGCCTGGATGCTCGTCTCGACGCCGACTGCCCAGATACCGCATTGAGGGACAGCCGCCGGAACCCTTCGTTCAGGAGATCCTCGGAGGCGCCGTGGGTCGTGGTGAAGACACGGCCCGTGGTGCCGCCGTCCGGCTGTACGACCGGTACCAGGCGACCGGCATTCGCCTCCTTGCCGGTGGCGGCCGGCGAGTCGGGGGTCATCCCGTCGAGGATCTCTCCGAGCGCCAGGACGGTGCTCCCCTCGATCGGCGTCCGCCGTGTACCCGCCGGACTGGACCCACACGTCCTTCGACACCGCGCAGGATCGGGTGGCCGCGCTGCCCGGGCTGCAGGCAGCAGGCGCGAGCTCTGCTTGTGGTTGGTCCCGTAGTGCGACACCCAGGTCTCGCCCAGGATCTGCCGGCCGAAGCCGCCGGGGTACGTCCACCGCCGCCGCGCCACGTGTACTTCAGGAACGTCGCGTCCGGCCGCTTGATCTGGAACGCATGCGTCGCGGTCCGGAAGCCGACGACCGGGCCGCCGCGATTGAGGTAGTCCACGATGTGCTGCATCTCGCGGTCGGGGAAGTCCTGGAAGCGAAGGAAGACGACCATGAGGTCGGCTGTCGCGAGGGCCTCCAGGCCGGCAATGTGCGAGCTGCCGGGCTCGATGAACCCGGTCGCGGGGTCGGTGGTGACGAACACGCTGCACCTGAACCCGTAGCGCCGCGCGAGGATGCGTGCGAGCGCCGGCAGTGTTTCTTCCGAGCGGTACTCGTGATCGCCGGCGAGAAAGACGATGTGCTTGCCGCGACCGGGCCCGCGCTCGCCCTCGTAGGCGACGAGGTGAGGGTTCTGCGCGGCGGCGGGCAGGGGCAGGCACAAGCCTGCCGCGCACGCGCCGGCGATCAGCAGGACCCTCACGCCACCTCCGTTCGTCGCGTCAGAACGTGAACCGGACGGCTCCCTGCATGATGCGCGGGGGGCCGGGACGCGGTCGCCTGTCCGAAGTTCGCGTTCACCTGCTGGCCCGCCGGGTTGAACTGCGCGTTGGTGTTGATGGTCGACCAGTTGACCTGGTTGAACACGTTGTACGCTTCCCACCGGAACTGGATCCGGCGGCCGCCGCCGAGCTGGAAATTCTTGAAGATCGACATGTTCGACAGCACGATCGGCGACAGGCGGAAGAACGTGCGCGCCGCGTTGCCGTAGTCGCCCCTGCCGGCCAGCCGGCTGAAGGCGGCGACGTTCAGGAAGCTGCCGCCCGCGCCGGGCGTCGGGTCGCAGTCGCTCTGGCAGACCGGGTCGCCGGTGATCGTCGGCCGCACGGTGCGGCCGCCGCCGCCCACGTCGGTACCTGTCCCGCCGTCACCTCCCGTGAAGTCGAAGTTGTCGGTGGTTGAGATGGTCACGCCGGCCCAGTCGCCGCTCACGATGCCGGTGTCACCCGAGAGCTGCCAGCCGTCGAGCAGGCCGCGGGTCATCAGGTTGTTCCACATCCGGCTCCCGTTCGGCACGTCCCAGGTGTAGTTGATCACGAGGTTGTGGAACTGCGTCGAGCCGTCCGGGCTCTTGTTCCACGAGTCCTGCGGACGCAGCACGTTGAAGAACGAACCGTCGCTCACGGTCTTGCCGAGGGTGTAGGCAATAGCGAACTGCAGGCCGTTGATATACCGACGATTGAGCTGCGCCTGCAGCGAATTGTACGACGCCTTGCCGAAATGCGAGCGCATCGTGATGTTCTGGTAGCCGGGGTAGGGCCGCAGGAACTCGGCCGGCTTGGCGGTTGCCGGGTTGCGGGGATCCGCGTTCTGCGGATTGATGTCCACGTATCGCGCGTTGTCCGGGACCAGGTTGATGTTGGACTCCATCTCGCCGTTCCTCATCTGGAATCCGGCGTAGGTGAGATCGAGCACCGTGCCCCAGCCGACCTCGCGCTGCACGCCTATCGAATAGTTGTAGCTGACCGGCGTCTTCGCGTCCCGCTCGAGGCCGAACACGTTCCCTGCCCGGTTCGCGAACGCCCCCTGGGCGCCCAGCGCGAGCAGCGTGTCCATCGTGCCGTAAATGATGCTGGGCGTGTTCTGGACCGGAGGGTTGCGCGCCATCGCATCCATCCCGTTCGCGTTGACGTGCGGGTTGTGATGCATGCCGATGCTTGCGTGCAGCGCCGTCTTCGAATCGCCGGTCAGGTCGTAGGCGACACCGAGGCGGAGTTCCGGCTCGATACCCTGGTTGTCCCGGAAACCGAGCGGGTAGTCGGGGCCGGTGTTGGTGACCATCCCGTTCGCACGGTCGCCGGTCCCCGGCACGAACGTCCCCACGAACACGTTGGGCAGTGTCTGCCCGGTGACCGGATCCAACGCGACATTCACGCCGTTGACACGCGCGGGCTGGAACATCCGGGGCGTCTGGGCCGGGTCGAACCGCTCCGGCACGAACACCGACGCCGGCTGCGACGAGTGCCAGGGCTGTACCACAGGAACCGGACACCGTAGTCGAACGTCAGCCGCTGGTTGGCCCGCCAGGTGTCCTGCACGTAGAACTCCGAGAGCATTCGGCGGCCTTTCACCTCGGAGAAGGCGTCGATTCTCGTGTTGAACCGGTAGCGCGGCTTCTTCACGCCCTGCCGGTTCAGGAAGAAGTCGGTGGCGTTCAGCTTCTCGTGGCGGCCGTAGTAATACAGGTTTCCGTGATACGCCGTGCTGCCGCTCTTGCTGACGATCTGCACCTGGCCGCCGCCGGCGCGCCCGTACTCCGCCCGGTACGAGTTGAGCAGCACCCGGACTTCGGCAATCGCATCGAGGTTGATCTGCTGGGCCATCAACCCGCTGGCGCCGACCTCGTTCGCGACCACGCCGTCGACGATGACGTTGCTCCAGTCGCGGCGCGCCCCGCCGACGTTCGGCACGTCGGTGCCGAAGCTCATGCCGAGCGAGTCGACGGTGTTCTCGTAGCGCACACCGGGCAGCAGGCGCATGATCGAGGTCACATCGCGGCCGAGGACCTGCACCTGCTCGATTTGACGTGCGGTGATCACGCCGGCGTGCTGGGTTTCCGCGGTGTTGACGTGCGTGCCCCGGGCCTCCACCGTCAATGTCTCCCCGAGACCGCCGACGTCGAGCGCCAGCGTCCCGATGGCCAGCCGTTCCCCCGCGCTGAGCACGATGTTCGTCCGCTCGAGCGTCCGGAAGCCGATCAGCTCCACGCGGGCCGTGTAGGAGCCCGGCTGCAGGTTGGTGACCTGGAAGTTCCCGTTCTCGTCGGAGGTCGCCACCCGCGAGTCGGCGCTGGCTTCGTTGATGATGGTGACCGTCGCCCCGGGGATCACCGCTTTCTGGGCGTCGACGATCGTGCCGGAGATGGTGCCCGTGACCGCCTGGGCCGCCGCGGCGCGCGGCAGCAGGGTGGCCGCAACCGTAAACGCAAGCAGTAGATACCCGGGGATCGATCGCAGTCTCGCCATGAATCCTCCCCCGGCCTGGCGGCACGAGTGGTGAGTGGGCGGACCATACTCAGGGGCGGCGGGATGGTCAAGCGGTTTCGCGCGCGCGGGGGGTTTTTTGCACTGCGAAAAAGGCCCTGCCGCGTCCGAGCCCGGGCCGTGGGGCACGGTGAGGAGGGCCGGACGCGCGTCACCCTGCGGTTGGCTCGGGCGGGACTCCCAGCACCAGCCGATGAGCGAGGCAGAGCACCCGGGACGTCACCGAGCCCATGCGAGCCCCCAGCAACGGCGAGGAGTGCAGCCCCATCACGATCATCCCGGCGTCCCGGTCGGCCGCCACCTTGGCGATTTCCTCCGCGGGCTCTCCGTACGCCACCAGTCCTTCGGATCTGGACGGACGGCGCCAGCTCGTTGACCGCCTTTTCCAGTTCCGCGTCCGCCCTGTGGCGGCGTTCTGCGTCGACGCGAGCTCACCCGGGCCTGCGCCGTAGGCGCCGCCCGGATCGGCTCCACGACGTGCACCAGCACCAGCGGGACGCCGAGGGCTTCTGCCAGGCCGCGCGCCATCCGGAGCTGGGGCAGGTCCGTGCTCGTGAGGTCCATCGGCACGAGCACCCGCCGCACCAGGCGGGGCACCTCCTCCGACGTCTCCGGGCCGGCGTCGGTCCCGGGCGTCACGAGCACCGGCACCATGGTTTCCCGCAACACGCGTTCGGTGGTGGAGCCGAAGAACAGCTTCCGGAAACCGGTCAGGCCGTGCGAGCTCATGACGATCACGCCGCATCCGTGTTCTCGCGCCACGCGCAGGATCTCGGGGGCCGCCCTCCCCGTGGTGACGGTCACGCGCACGTCTCCGGGGAGTCCTCCCACGGCGAAGGTCTCCGTGAGGAATCGCTCGAGTTCGCGGGTCGTGTCCTCGGTCAGCCGCGCCGTGCCCGAGAACTCGTCCGCTTCCTGCAGCAGCGGGTCGTTGACCGCAAGGAGCGTCAGCCGCGATCCGAAGTGAGTTGCGACGGTACCGGCATACCGCAGGGCTCCGCGAGAGCTCTCCGAGAAGTCGATCGGGCAGAGAACAGACGGTCGGATCATGGGTTCCTCATCGAACGTGCGCCGATCCCGGTGATGGCGCCCGTGACACAGCCTACTCCTCGTTGCGGGTGCATCCGGAAGAAGTTTACGCGGTCCGGCTCCCTCGTTCGCGCCGACGATCGAGCGGGGTGGGGCGTTGCAGATTCGCCACCGTGACAGTACCCTCGCACGATGCCGACAGATGCCCTCTCTCGAAGGCGCTTTCTCCAGAGCGTCGCCGCAGGTGCGGCCGCCCTCCCGTTCCTGCCCGGCAGCCTCCGCGCCGGTCCCGTCCTGCGCCACGCGAGCTTCGGCGCGTCCGGTCAGGCGCTGTCCGACCTCAAAGCCTTCTCCACGCACCCGGCGTTCGAGCTCGCGGCCGCGGCGGATGTCGATCTCGGGCGCTTCGAGGCCCTGCAGCAGATGTTTCCGAAAGTACGGGTGTATCAGGACTGGCGCGAGCTGCTCCGGAAGGAACGCGGCAGCATCGACTCGGTGAACGTCGCCGTTCCGGATCACATGCACTGCCTGATGGCGCTCGAGGCGATGAAGGCCGGCAAGGCGGTCTACGTGCAGAAGCCGCTCTGCCACACGCTCCGGGAAACGCGGCTGCTCACGGATCAGGCGCGGAAACGCCGCCTGACAACGCAAATGGGCATCCAGGTCTCGTCCACCCGCTCGCAACGGTACGGCGAGGCGCTCGTCCGGAGCGGGATCGTCGGCAAGATTCGCGAGGTGCACACCTTCTCGAACAAGAGCTGGGGAGACGACAAGCCGGTCCCGGAGGCGACAGACCCTGTGCCCGCGCCGTTCGACTGGGATCGCTGGCTCGGCGTGGCGGCGGCGCATCCGTTCAAGCGCGGCGTATACCACCCCGGCGAGTGGCGCCGCCGGGTGGCGTTCGGAACCGGGACGCTCGGGGACATGGGCTGCCACATCTACAGCCCGCCGTATCGCGCCCTGAAGCTGACGTCACCCGTTGAAATCACCGCGCACGGCGCGGCCCCGACCGCCGAGAGCTGGGCGACACGCGCCCGGGTCAAGCTCACCTACCCGGGCACCGAGTACACCGCCGGGCCGAGGGTGGACGTGTGGTGGTACGACGGGGGCGAGATGCCGCCCGACGCCATACGCGAGCAGGTCGGGGCCAGGCTCCCGGAGCAGGGCAGCGTGGTCGTCGGCACGGAGGGTCTCATCGTGCTCCCCCATTTGAGCGCGGACGCGTTCGCCCTCCCCGAGTCGAAAATGGCCGCCCTGCCGCAGATTCGATCTGCCGGACCGCAACCACTACCACGAGTTCGTCGACGTGGTGCTCGGTGGCGGGCGACAGGCCTGCTCGGCGAGCTTCGACTATGCGGGACCGCTGACCGAGTCGGTGCTCATCGGGAACGTCGCGGCCCGCTATCCCGGCGAGACGCTGGCGTTCGATGCTCGCGCCCTCTCGTTTCCCGGAAAGCCCGCCGCGAATCAGTACCTCACGCGCGAGTACCGCCAGGGATGGCGCGTGAAGACGTAGAGGCTGCCCCCGAAAAGCCGGCGTTTTTCCGGATCCTGCTACTGTCCCGACCCTAGTCCCTCTCGAGCCCCGCCGGTCGCGGTCGCGTCCGCCGGCCAGCCGTCGGTGCCGCTCACCTGCGGCAGCCTGTTCGGAATCCGCCAATCGTGCGTTTAACCAACGGTAAGCCCAGCACACTCGCGCCCGCCTCGCACTCGCGGCGGCAGGACCCGGAGACCCGTTCCTGCGCGTTCTCGATGCGTCGCCGAACGCTTTGATTGAGCGAAGGAGCATGGCCGTGGCCACGATCAGCATCAAGGACGAACAAGGTGCCGAACTTCTGACGACGGACCTGTCCGGGAAGGGCCTGGGCAAGTATTTCAAGTCGGCCGCCTCGCTCAGGGCCCTCGTGCCCCTGGCTCAGATCTTCTCCAAGCCGCTCGGGCAGGGCGGCGGGTCGAGCACCCTGGCGCTGACGCTGGAGAGCGAGGTGCCGGTCGGCCGTGGCGGCGAGCTCAACATCACCGCGGGCGCGAGCATCGGCATCGGGCTGCACGAGCCCGGAGGCCGCCTCTTCGAGGGCTCGGATCTGCAGGCGCCCGTAGAGGTCCCGAACGGCACGGCGTACACGTCCATCACGCTCGAGGCGCGATTGAAGGCTGCAGGGTCGCAGTCGGCCGGGCACGTCAGCTTCGGCTTCGGGGCGGGGACAGCCCTGCGGGTACTCGTACTTCCACCCGTTCGATCTCGTGGGCGGGTCCAGCACCGTGGGGGCTTCGGTGAAGACGATGCTGGCGGCCGCCGTGTTTCCGGCGGATGCCGACGACCTCTCCCGGATCCCGGTCGGGGCGTTCGCATCGCTCGCCGGCGAAGGCGAACTCTCGTTCAGCGGCGAGGCGATGCTCAGCTCGACCACGAACCTTCTCGCCACCCCCGGCCTGCCGCTCATTGGCGCCGTGACGGTGACGGCCGGCGGCAGCGCGGCGGTCAAGGCCGATTGGGCCGCCAGCGGGGAGTTCGAGCTGCGGGTCTCGCGGGAGGATCCGTCGAGGGTACGACTGGCGTTCTACCGCCGGCACGGGCGGTCGCTGGTGGTATCGGCGACGGCGATGGCCGGCCTCGCCGTCAGTGTCAGGGGAAGGGACCTGCTCGAGGTGCTGATGACGCGCGTTCAGCCCGAATCCGGAGGCGGATCTCCTGGCCCTGGTCGACGCCGGGCTCGAAGACGAGGCGATCGAGGCCATCCAGCAGGCGGTGGCCGCCAGCATCGACCGGTCGCTGACGCTCGCAGCGCAGCTGCAGTTCTCGGCGCTGGCCGACAACCAGGCGCTGTTCGCCTACGACATCGACCTCTCGCGGCTCGACGCCGCGGTCAACTCCGCTGTCGAAGACGCGCTGCACGGCCGGCTGACGGCGATCGACGCCCAGGCGGCGTCTGGAAACGGCGCGATCCGGCTGGTCACCAGCGCCGCCAGCCACCTCCGCGAGCGGAAGACCTCCTGGCGCATCAACCTGCTCGGCATCCTGAACGTGGCCAGCTTCGTCGAGCTGGTGCGGGAGGGCAGCGTGACGTTCGACCCGGTGAGCGGCGCGCTGACGGCTGCCGAGAAGGTGAGCTCGCGCCGCATCCGCGTCAAGAGTCACCCGCTCGAGAGCGACCCTGAAAAGCTGCGGCAGGTGCTGTTCGAGTCGCTGATGGTCACGGCCGCCTACCAGGCGAGCCGCGCGCTGACCGGCACCGTGTCGCTCAAGGCCGAGCAGGTGTACCTCGAGCAGCGCAGCCGGACCAAGCGCCACGACCTCGAGGATCACTACCGTGCGCTGATCGCGCTCGGCCTGTGCGACGAGCCCGAGCGCGACGCGCGGCTGGGCAGCGACCTGGAGTTCGGCACGTCGACGTTCGTCATCGAGAACCGCTTCGACGAGGCCGCGTGCGACGCGATGTTCCTCGCAGGCGGACGGCAGCCCGCACCCGATGGCGCACTACGAGCCGATCGCGCGGCAGGCGCTCCTCGCGCTGCTCCCGGCCGGCGATCCAACCCGTTCGTACCGCCGCCTGCGCGCTCGAGGCCGACGCCGATGTGGGCACAGGTCCGCGACCCTCGGCGGGGACATCGATCGGGCCCTGCCCGGCCACATCCGCCACGACTCGCTGCGTCTCAACGTGGTCAGGGGCGACGTGTTCACGGTGGTCTGGTGGGCGCGGGCGATGGAGCGCGCAGGAATCGAGCTGGCGGCGATGCGCGCGTTCCTGGGCCGTCGCGACGCCGCGGCGCTCGCGGCCGATCCGGCATTCGTCAAGGCGCGCAACAAGCTCTCCGAGGCGCTCGGCGGCGTCGTCGCCACCACCGAGTGCGCGCTTCGACGATCCCTGGGATGTGCTCGCGATGGATGCCGCGGCGGCGCGGCTCGGCACGGCTCGAGAGCACCATCATCTCGACGCGGTTTGCGGCGCGCTACGCCGAAACCGAGGCCCTGCCGGCGGACGCCGTCGCCGCCGCTGTTCGCGCGTTCGCGGGCGGCGCTGGCCCTCGCGGCGACCGCGGCCCGCGGCGGCCGCGCGCGACTGGACCGCGGAGGAGCGTGAGGTCTTCAGCCGCCACGTCGTGAACCTGCGCCAGGGCCGCTTGTCGAGCGACGGGGACCTTCAGCTCCACGCCGGAGCAGGTGCGGCCGGATCTTCACCGAGCTGATCCCGGCGTACGTCAAGGCCGCAGCAGGCGCTCGGACGGCCGGCCGCGCGTGATGTTCTTCGCGCACGGCGGCCTCGTCGAGGAGCGCGAAGGGCTTCTCCCGGTGCTCGCGCGGCAGCGGTTCTGGGACCTGAACGGCGTCTACCCGTGTACTTCGTGTGGGAGACGGGGCTGAAGGAAACCCTGACGCGACATTCTCGGCGGGGTGATCCGCCCGAGCCGTGCGGCGCGAGGCCCGGTCACCGACCTCGCCATCGAGAAGCTCGCACGGCCGGGCGGCAAGCCGGTCTGGGCGCAGATGAAGCAGAGCGCCGAGCGCGCCTCGGCGCCCGGCGGCGGCGCCCGGCTGGTCGCCGAGCTCGCGGGCGCGCTCTGGAAGGACACGAACGGCGGGCGTCGAGTACCACGCGCTCGGCCACAGCGCCGGCGCGATTCTCCATGCCTTCTTCCTGCCGGTGCTGGTCGCGCAGAAACCCGCCGGCGTGCCGCCGGTGGACGTGCGCAGCGCTGCACCTCCTCGCGCCCGCCATCACCACCGAGCTGTTCAAGGAGCGTCTCGAAGGAGCTGATCGGCGCCGGGCCGGCCGATCACGCGGCTGACGACCTACACGATGACCGACGAGCTCGAGCGGGCCGACAGCTCGATGAAGCCGTACGGCAAGTCGCTGCTCTACCTGGTGAGCGGACGCGTTCGAGGACGCCGTGCCCACGCCGCTGCTCGGGCATGCAGAGCAGCCTGAAGAGCGACCTTCCGCTGATCCGGTTCTTCGGCCTCGCCGGCACCGAGAAGGTCGCCGACATCGTGTTCTCGAAGACGCCGGCCGGCGCCCCGCCCGAGCGCCCGCACCGCCTCCATCACGCACGGCGGGTTCGACAACGACGTGCGACCATGACGAGCGTCATCCGGCGGGTGCTCGACGCTCCCGACACCGACCGCCGTGGTCGACTACTTCGAGGAGGCGCTGCCGGACTTCGATCGACCCGGTGTGGGCGCTGGCGCGCAGCCGTAGCCGCGCCCGCCCGCGCGGCAGCCAGGTCCGCCGCGGGTGCAGCCGCCGCACCGCACGCCGTCGCGGAAGAAATGGACGGTCATGGTCTGGATGGCGGGCGACAACGACCTCGAGTCGTTCGGCGACCTCGACCTCGACCGAGATGAAGCGGGTCGGCTCGACGGACGACATCGACGTCGTCGTGCAGTTCGACAGCATGCGCGACGATCGGACGCGCCGCTACCACCTCAGTGCCGGCGCCGATGCTCGATGGAGACATCGTCCAGGAGCTCGGCGAGACGAACACCGGCGATCCGCTGGTCGCGATCGACTTCTTCAGGTGGGCGATCGAGCAGTATCCCGCCGAGCGCCTGCTCGGCGTGATCTGGAACCACGGCAGCGGGATCGACGACACGGACGTCTACGCGCGCTCCGGGCCGAGGCGGATCGGGCGCGGCCCGGCTGCACCGGGCAGCAGCGGCGAGCGGACCCTCGTGCGCCGTGCGCTCTCGAGCCGTCATCGGCGCGCGGTGTTCGGGACGACCATCGCGCAGGCCACCCACGACCGGGCGATCGCCTTCGACGACACGTCGAAGGACTTCCTCGACAACCTCGAGCTGAAGAGGGTGCTCGTCCGAGGTCAAGCGCCAGACCGGGCGCGAGCTGGACGTGCTCGGCTTCGACGCGTGCCTGATGAACATGATCGAAGTCGCGCTACCAGCTGAAGGGCACCGCGCAGGGTCGTCGTCGGCTCGGAAGAGCTCGAGCCCGGCGAGGGCTGGCCCTACGACGGGGTGCTGAAGGCGCTCGCCGCGAACCCGGCGATGCACGCCGCGGAGCTGGCCTCCCGCATCGTCGACTTGTACGTCAGACTCGTACCAGGACGAGAGCGTCACGCAGTCGGCGTTCGACCTGTCGCGCCTGGACGACACGGCGGCGAGGATCGACGCGCTCGCGAAGGCGCTCACGAAGGCGATCCGGGACGCGACGGAGTACACGGCCGTCACGAAGTCGCTCAATGCCACGCAGCGGTTCGACACTGCCGACTTCGTGGATCTCGGACACTTCTGTCAGCGAGCTCGGCAAGCGATCGAAGGCTGCCGCCGTCAAGGCGGCGGCCAAGGCCGCAGCCGACGTCACTCAAGGCGCGCGGCGGGTTCGTGCTGGCGGAACGGCACAAGGGCGCGAGCGTCAGCAACGCCAGCGGCGCCGTCGATCTATTTCCCGCGCGGGCCGGTGAACAAGGCGTATGCAAAGCTCGACTTCGCGAAGCAGACGGCCTGGCGCGGCGTTCCTCGAGGCCTACCACAAGGCCTGACCGGAGCACGTGAAAGGAGACCGGGGAATGGCGACGCTGACGGTCAACGGCACCCGCGATCGGACGCCCGAGCCGGCACTGCTCGGGCGCGGGCTGCCCACCGGATCCGTTGTCCTCAAGGGGGCGGCGCGGGTCCAGACGGCGCGTGCCGGGGGCACCGCGGTTTCGCTCGAGGGCCTGCAGCCGGACGACGTGGTCGAGATCGAGCTGCAGGACGGGCTGCGGATCTGGAGCCGCGTCGACGACGTTCCGCGCGATCTCGGGCGCGCGACCGCGCGGGCGCGTGCTCGTCGGCGACACCATTCACATGCCGGCCGAGCTCACGATCGGCCCGGCCAGCCGGTCGGCCGGCGGGTGGGCGATCAAGGCGCTGAAGGTGCTCGGATACGACATCGAGCAGGAGATCGCCGGGTTCGCGGCGGCCCACGTCGAAGGGCAGCTGCAGCCTGGACCCGGCCTCTATCGCTGCAGCCGAAGAGGACCCCACGCGGCTCACGCCGGTGCGCGCGATCGACGGCAAGGGGCCGGTCCTGGTCTTCCTGCACGGCACGGCGTCTTCCACCTCGGGCAGCTTCTCCGGGCTGTGGATGCCGCAAAGCGGAGCGCTGATCAAGCCGCTCTTCGAAGTACTACGAGCGGCCGGGTGCTCGCCTTCCAGCACCGCACGCTGACGGAGAGCCCGATCGAGAATGCGCTGGCGCTCGCCGAGCGCGCTCGCCGGTCTGCTCGCCGCCGGGAGTGAGTTGCACCTCGTGTCGCACTCGCGCGGCGGCCTGGTCGGCGAGCTGCTCGCACGGGGCATGCGCGTCGGCGCTGCGCCGTTCACGCCCGACGATCTCGCGCTGTTCGACGACGACGCGAGGCAGGCGCGATCGCGAGGCGCTCGAGAAGCTGTCGGCGGTGCTGCAGCATGCTCGGGCCTGCGCGTCACCCGTTTCGTCCGCGTGGCCTGCCCGGCGCGCGGCACGACGCTGGCGGACCGCCGGCTCGATCGCTACTTCTCGGTCCTGGTGAACCTGGTCTCGCTGATCCCGGCGCTCAAGGGCAATCCCGTCTACGACGGCGCTGACCAGCCTGCTCGCCGGCGTGCTGAAGAAGCGCACCGACCCGGAGGAGCTGCCGGGCCTCGAGGCGATGATGCCGACGTCGCCGCTCGTGCGGATGCTGAACAACCCGGACGTGCCGCACGGCCGCCGACCTGCACGTGCTCGGCGGCGATCTGGCCGGGGCGGGGCTGTTCGGCCGTCTCAAGACGCTGGTCACCGACTTCTACTATCGCGACGATCACGACGTGGTCGTCAACACGCCGGCGATGCTCGGCGGGATCGAGCGCACGCGTCCGGTGCCGTACTGGATCGACACGGGCGACCAGGTCACGCACTTCCACTACTTCTCGCGGCCGGACACCGCGCGGCGGCTCGTGTCGGCCCTGACGGGATCGGACGGCGATTTCCGCACGCTGGAGGCGCGGCCGTCCGCCGTCACGTCGGCCGACTACGTGAAGCGCGCCGCGCTGTCGCGGCCGGTCGTGTTCGTGCTGCCCGGGATCATGGGCTCCGCAGCTCACGGTCGACGAGCGGCCGGTGTGGATGAACCTGCTCGAGCTTGCGCGGGGCGGCCTGTCGCTGCTCGCCGGCGAAGACGGATGGCGTGACGGCCGACGGGGCTCGCTTCCCGAGGGCTATGCGGCGCTCTGCAAGCACCTGGACCGGACGCACGAGGTCGTGCCGTTCCCTTACGACTGGCGGCAGCCGCTGGACGCGCCGCGGCGCATCTGCTGCGCCACGCGATCGACGCGATGCTCACGCTCGCCGGAGCGGGCGAACCAGCCTGTGCGGCTGCTGGCGCATTCGATGGGCGGGCTCGTCGTGCGGACCATGCTGGCGATCGCCGCGGGCCAGGCGACGTGGGCGCGCATGTGCCGCCATCCGGGCGCGAGGTTCATCATGCTCGGCACGCCGAACGGCGGCTCGCATGCCATCCCGGCGATGCTGATGGGCCGCGACGCGCTCGTGAAGAAGCTCGCGCTCGTCGACCTGCGCAACGCCCATGTCGGAGCTGCTCGGCACGATTGCCGGCTTCGACGGCGTGCTCGAATCTGCTGCCGCATGCCGGCACGCTCGACCTCTTCGATCCCCAGCGTGTGGGCGCAGCTGCTGGAGCTCGACGCGCCGGAGTCCAGGGGCCTGTTCGGCGGCGGCGTCGCCACCTCGAAGTCGGCGGGGTTCCGCTGGGCGCTGCCGGCGACGGCCGCACTCGCACGGGCCCGGACGCTCGCCGGGCGCGCTTCGGGAAAGCCCGCTCGACCCGGCGCGCGTCACCTACGTCGCCGGCGCGGCGGACGAGACCGCGTGCGATTTGCTGATGGACCCGCAGGCGCCGCCCGGGCGGCGGGTGCGCGTCATGGCGACGGCGCGCGGCGACGGCCGCGTGTTGTGGGACACCGGCATTCCCAAGGGCATCCGCACCTTCTTCATGGACACCGTGCACGGCGATCTGGCCAACGACGAGCGGCATTTCGCCGCGATCGGCGACCTGCTGGCCACCGGCACGACGTCGAAGCTCCCGACGTCGCCGCCGCAGCGGCGGCGCCGCCGCGGAGCAGTTCGAGATGCGCGATCCGGCAGCCGGCGATGCTGCCCGACGAAGCGGAGCTCGTCGCCGACGGCGCTCGGCGGCCGGCGGCAGAAGGCCGATGGCATCCAACCGCAGACACGCGGATTGCGCGTGCGGATGGTGCACGACAACCTGACGAACGCCAGATCGCCGGTGCTCGTCAGCCACTACAAGGACGACGTGATCGTCGCGGCGGAGGAGTATCTGGACCGGCGCCTCGGCGGGCGCCTGTCCGAGCTGCTCCGGATGGAGCTCTATCCAGGGCCTCTCAATACCGGCGTGGTGGTGCTCAACGAGGCGGCGTCCGGCGATCGCGCCGTTCCACCCCGGCGCGATTGTCGCCGGACTGGGCGATGGTCGGCGAGCTCACGCCCGGGTCGCTGACGTCCACGCTGGCGCACGCGCTGACGCTGTACGGCGCCGACCGCGTCGGACGCGAGCGGCGCCGGCAGCAGCGGGATGGTATGGCGACCGGCGGCACGGTCCGCGGCGCCGGTGACCGCCATCCTCGTGGGTTCGGGAGAAGGCGGCGTGTCGTTGTCCGACAGCGTGCGGGCGCTCCTGCGCGCCGTGCTGCAGGCGAATCAGCGGCTGACCGGCGGGGCTCGAGGGTGCGGCAGCGGAGGCAGCCACGTCGCTGGTCGCCCAGATCGATCGCGTCGACATCCTCGAGCTGTACGAGGATCGCGCGATCGAAGGGCTGCACTCGCTCCTGGCCCTGACGCGGGCCCCCGAGTTCGAAGCGTTCCTCCCCGAGGAGCTGCTCGTCGCAGGGGCGGAGGGACGACGCCGCGCGCGGTTCGAGCAGGCCAGCGGCTGGTGGCAGCGCCTGCGGGTCAGGAGCCTGGAGGACGACAGCCTCGAGTTCGAGGCGCTCACGCAGGCGGCGCGCGCGCCGGTCGCGGCTCCGGCCGACGCAGCGCGGGCTCGTCGACGGCTTCGTGCAGCAGGCGATCGAAACGACGGCGAGCGACCCGAAGCTTGGCCAGACGCTGTTCGAGCTGCTCGTCCCCAACGACTTCAAGACTTACGCGCCCGACCGCCGGAAGCTGGCGCTGATGCTCAATCCCGGGCCGCGGCAATCCCCTGGGAGCTGATCAGGGACGGTCTCGACAGGACCGCGGAGCCGCTGTCGGTCTCGAGCGGCATGATCCGGCAGCTGCTGCTGCCCGACGAGCGGCCGCAGGTGCTGCGAGCCACGAAGAACACCGCGCTCGTGATCGGAAACCCGATCGTCTCGGACCAGCGGTTCCCGTCGCTGGCCGGGGCGCGCCGAAGAGGCGCGGCAGGTCGGCGGCGTGCTCCTCGAGGACGGCGGCTACGAGGTCGAACTGCTGCTGGAGGAGGCCGCGCACCCGATGGCCGTGCTGTCCGCGATTCACGAGAAGCCCTGGCGCATCCTGCACCTCGCCGCGCACGGCGTGTTCGAGTTCGAGGCAGAGGAGAACAAGCCGCCGGTGAGCGGTCTGGTGCTCGACAACGGCCTGTTCTTCACGGCGGCGGAAGCCGACCAGCTGCGCTCGGTGCCGGAGCTCGTGTTCATCAACTGCTGCCATCTCGGGCAGACGCGCGGCGATGCTGCTCCGCGCGTGGCGTTCCACAAGCTCGCCGCGAACCTCGCGACCGAGTTCATCCGGATAGGCGCCCGCGCCGTTGTCGCCGCGGGCTGGGCCGTGGACGACGCCGCCGCGAAGACGTTCGCCACCTCGTTCTACCGGCTGATGCTCGACGGCGAGCTGTACGGCGACGCCGTTCTCCAGGCCCGCCGCGAACACCTACATGCATGCACGGCGAGACCAACACGTGGGGCGCCTACCAGTGCTACGGCGATCCGTCGTTCTCGCTGAGCGCCAGCCGCACGCGCGTTCACGAGGTGTCCTTCGTTTCGCCGAGCGAGCTGTCCGTGTGGCTGGATCAACATGCGGCAGGCGCGCGCCAGCGCGCGGGGGAGGATGGCTCCGCGCTCGCGGACCTCGAAGCCCGCGTCTCTCAATCCCCGGCCGGCTGGTGGGCGTCGGCGGATCTCTGCGCGCGGGCGGGCCACTGCTTCACCGAGCTCGGTGAGTTCGAGCGCGCGATCGAGTACTACGATCGCGTGCGGGAAGCGGAGCGCGGCACGGCGCCGATTGCGGCCTTCGAGCAGTTGGCCAGCTGCCAGGTCCGGTGGGCAGGCGCGCTGCTGCAGGAAACTCCGGCCGACACCGCCAAGGCAGTCACCCTGCTCGACGCGGCGGAGAGCCGCCTGCGAAGCCTGCTCAACCTTGGCGAGACGTCCGAACGGTGGTCACTGCTGGGGAGCGTCATGCAGCGGCGGGTCCTGGTGCCCGCCCTGACCGGGGCGGCGCGCCGCGAAGCCCTGCAGAAGATGAGCGACGCGTACCGCGCCGCTTACGAACGCTCGGTGCAGTCGGGGGCACCGGACGCATATCCCCTGGCCAATCAGATTGCGGCCGACATCGTGCGGAGCTGGCGGCACAGGACCATCAGGAGCACGGCGAAAACGTCGCTCGCCGCGCTCGAGCAGCTGGCGACCGAGCTGGCGACGGACCGGACCGATACATTCAACCTGTCGGCCGCCGCCGACAGGCTGCTCCTCGAGTCGCTCCTCAACCGGCGCCTGGACGACGCCACGCGCAGCCGGATTCACGACAGCTTCGCGGCAGCGCTGTCGCGGGGTGCGAGCCCGGGAGCCCGCCTCTCGATACGGACGCGGTTCGGCTTTTTCCTGTCGCTCCTGGCGACCGAGTTCCCCGAGGAGGGCCGCGACGTCATGATCCAGCAGCTGACGTGGCTGCAGGAGAAGCTGCTTGGCTGAGCGGGCCGGCGGCGGGCGGCTGCACCATGGTCGCAAGGATGCCTGCGGCGCGCGCCCCCACCTGCGCCGCACGTGACCTCCCGTCGCCATCCTCCGAGGCCTGCCGGCGTGCAGATATCTGCGCGCACCGGCACGCGGAGCCCGGACAGTCGTACGTTTCGGCCCGAGGCAGCGTTTGTACGCCAGTAGGACGCGCGCTGGCACGTGTGGTTGCACAGGCCTCCGCAGCTTATGAGCACAACGATTCTCATCATCTCCGACCTGCACCTGGGCGGCGAGCCGGGTCCCGGCGGTGCGCCGGGCTTCAGGATCTGCACCGATGTCGGCGAACGGAAGCTCGCGGAGTTCCTCGGGTGGGCCGCCGGTCTGGCCGGCGCACGCGACGTGCATCTCGTTGTGAACGGCGACGTCGTGGACTTCCTCGCGGAGAAGGAATTCTCTCCGTTCACGACGGACGGGGACCAGGCCCGCGAGAAGCTTCGCCGCATCCTGGACCGGACCGGTCCCGTGTGGAGTGGCTTCAGGGATCTGTTGAAAGCGGGCGGGCGCCTGACGCTGCTGCTCGGCAATCATGACATCGAGCTGAGCCTTCCGGGTCCGCGCCGGATGCTTGAAGAGGAGCTGGGCGGCGGACGGTTCGAGTTCCTCTACGACAATCAGGCGCTGGCGGTCGGGCCGGTGCTCATCGAGCACGGCAACCGCTACGACAGCTGGAACGTGGTCGCGCACGATCAGCTGAGGGAAGTCCGTTCGGCGATGTCCCGGCGGGAGCCGCATCCGGAGCTGCCCCCTCCGGCGGGAAGCCGCATGGTCCACGAGATCATGAACGGGCTGAAGGCGCGGTTTCCGTTCGTGGACCTCCTCAAGCCGGAGAACGCCGGCGTCGTGCCCATCCTGGCGGTGCTCGACCCGACGGTCGTGCAGCGCGTCGCCGCGATTGGCCGGCTGGCAGCGGCGGCCCGCGCGGTCAGGTTCGAAGCGGATGGACGACCCGTCGATCCGCGGAACATCGCCGCCGAACCGACGTCGCGGGACCGGCAATTGCTCCGGCTCGCGGCCGACCTGGCGGCGGGCGGGAGCGCCGGAGACATCAGCGCCGTGCCGCGGGTGCACGACCTGTGGCAGCGGCTCACGAACGCCGCCGACGCGGCAAGGCGGCAGGCAGAGCTCGACCTCCTGCTCCGGGCCTTTCGCGCGCGCGCCGAGCTGCACGCCTTCACCTTCGACACCGGACAGGAGGACGAGACGTATCTCGCCCCGGCGCGGGCCGCGAGCGAGCGGGGCTTCACCGTTGTCAGCTACGGTCATACCCACCTGGCGAAGCGCATCAGCCTCGGCGCAGGGGGGGCGACGCTCTACCTGAATACCGGAACCTGGGCCGACCTGATGCGGTTCCCCGACGCGGTGTTCTCGTCCGACACCGCGGCCGCACGGTCCGCGCTCGAGGTGTTTGTCGACGACCTCCGCTCCGGGCGACTCGACGCCTACCGCGAGCACATTCCGACCTTCGCGAGGATCGAGGTGTCACGCGATCGGGTCGACAGCGCCGAGCTCTGCGTGTTCGGCGCGGCCGATCGAATCGTGCCCGTCGGTCCCGGGACGTTGTCCAGGATGCCGTTCGACCCGGACGGGAGCCGGCCGTGAGCTCCCCCCGCCGGCTCCGGGACGCCTGCGCACGCATCACGCCGAGCGGCGGCGGGCAGGGAACCGGGTACCTGATCGCACCCGACCGGCTGGCGACCGCCGGTCACGTGGTCGGTCGCCTCGAGACGGGAGGCTCCATTGCCATCACCCTGGGCGGATCGACACTGACAGCCACGCTGCTCGAGCGGGATCCGGAGGCAGATGTCGCGCTCCTCGGACTGCCGGTTCCGGTCACGGATGTGGCGCCGCTCTCTCTCGCCGGGAAGTGCATGGGCAAGGCGGAGTGGGAGAGTTTCGGGTTCGTGGCGTCCGTGAATGCGGCGGGGCTGCCACTGATCGGGTCAGTGCTCGACCCCGATCATGTGGACGATCTCGGCCGGCCGGCGACGGTGCTGTTTTCGCAGCAGATTGCTGCCGGGACGGGCGCTGATGCGCACGGCTTCTCCGGCAGCCCCGTCCTGGTGAACGGGCATGTCATCGGGCACTTGAAGCGGATCGTCGGCGATCCCGACAGCCCGGCCCGTGCGGCGTTCGGCACGATGTACGGCACGCATTCCGCCGCCGTCGCCAACCTGCTGGGCATCCCGCTCGGCGTGCAGCACGTGGTTCCGCCGCCCGTCAGGGAGCTGCGGGAGCTGCTGCCGGCGCTGCAGGATGGCGAGCGTCACGTTCTCGTCTGCTACCGGATGGCCGATCGCGCGTTTGCGCTGGAGCTCACGTCCCGGCTGGAGGAGGCCGGCGTCACGACGCTCCTGGATCAGCACGAAGCGCTGCCGGATGCGGAGGCCTCTCTGGCGTTTTCGCGGCTGGTGGCGACCTGCCGATCGGCGGTGGTGATCGTCAGCGCCGGCGGCGTGGCGTCGGGAGGGTACGACAACGAAGCGAACGAGCTCGTTCGTCGCGTGCTGCGGGACCCTGCCTTTCTCGTCATTCCGGTGCGGCTCGGGGACGCCGCCATGCCGCTGGCCTGGCGGGATCAGGCAGTTCCGCAGTTTGCTCACGACGAGGCACCCGCCGGCCCCGAGATGGTCCGGCTGCTGTGGCGGCTCGTGGCGCACATGCCGCCCACGCAGTCCCCGGATTTCCAGATCAATCAGTCGTTGCAACAGGCCACCGAGCTCGTGCTCTCGTCGATTCGGCTGGCGGCGAAAGACAGCCCAGACCGGGTCTACAAGATCTGGAGGGGGTGGCACGAGGCGGGGCCGCGCGACAGCTCGGTGCACCTGCTCGTTGCGGAGAAACTGATCGGCGCCGGCCAGCCGGAGCGGGCCTTGGAGGTGCTCCAGACGGGGGAGCCGGGCCTCCGCTCTCAGCAGCTGAGGGCGCTCGCGCTGAAACGGCGGGGGCACCACGAGGAGTCGCTCGAGGTGCTCGAAAAGCTGAGCGCCGCCGGTGCGCACGACGCGGAAACATCCGGGCTGCTCGCGTCCGCGTACAAGGCCAAGTGGGAGCGGACGGGTCAACGCGGTCCGCTGCTCAGGGCCTATGATCTGTACGGCGAGACGTACACGCGGACGCAGGATTCATGGAACGGGATCAACGCCGCCGCGCTCGCACTCGTGCTTCGCCGGCGCGACGAGTCCTGTGCGATCGCCCAGCGCCTGATCGAACAGCTCGCTCCGTCCCGCGAGCTGACCCACCACGAGGCGGCGACGCGCGCAGAGGCGTTCCTGCTGCTGGGCAACGTAGAGGAGGCCGGCCGGTGGTACCGCAAGGCGGTTGCGTTGGAACCGTCCCTGTTCCAGGACATTGCCGTGATGCGCAGACAGGCCCGGCGGCACCTGTCCCTCCTCGAGCTGCCGCCGGACGCGCTGGACTCGTCATTGCCTGTTCCCGGCGTTGTCGCGTTCGCGGGCGACGCCCTCGACGCGAACGGAACGGCGGGCCGCCTGCCGGCGGCCAAGCTGCCCTCACTGCGGCGCGCGGTGCGCGAGGCGGTCGACGCCCTGGATGGCGGGTTCGGGTTCAGCTGCGCCGCGGCGGGCAGCGACCTGGTGTTCATACAGGCGATCGTCGCGCGCGGCGGTCATGCCTATGTCTACGTGCCATCTCCGCGTGCGTCGCTCCTGCAGGCCTCCGCCGGGAGCGCATTGGAGGCTTCGTTCGCCACATTACTGGGCGACCCGCACGTCACGGTCACTGAATTGTCGCCGGGGGCTCCCGCCGCGGAGGAAGAGGCCCCGGCGTACCGGGCGTGTCACGACCGCATCCGCGAGGAGGCCGCGCGATACGCGGAGTCGCTGGATCAGGCGCCGACCATGCTGGCTGTCTGGGACGGCGCGCTGGACGGACCGATCGGCGGCACCGGCGATGCGGTGCAGCGCTGGCAGGAGGACGGACGGGCCGTCCGGATCATCGACCCGGCGGCGCTGCGATGATCGTGCTCGATGGCGGAGAGCTCAATCGTGGGACTTGGTGAGGACTACCTGAAATCGCTCGCCGCCGCCATCTCCGACGGCGAAGGCGTCAATTGGAGCGAGGCCGAGGCGCGCGTCGACTCGGACGAGGAGCAGGGGCTCATCGAGCGTCTCCGTGTGCTCGCCAAGCTCGCCGGCGTCCATCGCGCCGCGCATCAGGCCATCGACTCCGAGGCCGAGACCCGCGAGCTCGCGCCGCCGGGCCCGGCGGCGCAGCAGGGGACGCTTCAGGGTGGCCGGTTCGTCCTCTTGAAGGAGCTGGGCACAGGCGGGTTCGGAGTCGTCTACCAGGCGTACGACCGGCAGCGCAAGCTGGATGTGGCCATCAAGAGCCTGCTCCATACCGACGTCGGCAGCGTCTACGACCTGAAGAAGGAGTTCCGCGCGCTCGCCGGCCTGTCACACGCCAACCTGGTCACCCTGTACGACCTCTTCGGAGACGCCGACCACTGGTTCATCGTCATGGAACTGGTGAGGGGACAGGACTTTCTCAGCTACATCCGGGGCAGCGTTGCACCCGACGCGAAGCCTGCGACGACCGATCCTCGGCTTGCCGGGTGGCAGGTCGAGCGGCTGGCCCCCACCGTCTGGCAGCTGGCGCACGCGCTCGGGTATCTCCACTCGCACGGCAAGCTGCACCGGGACATCAAGCCGTCGAACGTGCTCGTCACGACCGACGGCCAGGTGAAGCTGCTGGATTTCGGGCTCGCCGTCGATGCCGTGGTCGATGCGGCCGACACGGTGCGCCTGCGGGGGACCCCCGCCTACGTTTCTCCCGAGCAGGCCTCGGGTGAGCCGGCGACGGAAGCGAGCGACTGGTACAGCGTCGGGGCGATGCTGTACGAGGCGCTGAGCGGCAGGCGTCCTTTCCAGGGCAGGCCCGCAGAAGTGCTCGCGGCGAAGCGGACCTCCCAGCCGCCGCCGCTGTCGCCGCTGTGCGATGGCGTGCCCGAGCCGCTCTGTGCGCTCTGCCGCGATTCTGCTGCAGCGTGAGCCGGCCGCGCGCCCGAGCGGCACCGAGGTATTCAAGGCGCTGCAGCAGATCTGGCCGCGCGCCGAGCCCGCCGTGCGGCCAACCGCGCGGGTACCGAGCGTGTCCGAGTTCGTCGGGCGCGAAGCGCAGCTGCGCACGCTCCACGACGCATTCGACGCGTCGCGCCTCGGACGCGCCCAGGCGGTCTTCGTTCACGGTGACTCGGGCATGGGCAAGACCGCGCTCGTGCACCGTTTTCTCGAGGAGCTCCGTGCCCGCGACCTGGGTACCGTCATCCTCGAGGGCCGCTGCTACGAACGCGAGTCGGTTCCCTACAAGGCCCTCGACAGCCTTGTCGATCACCTGACCCGCTATCTGCGGAGGCTGTCCCGGTCGGAGGCGGAGATCGTCCTCCCGCGTGATGTCTCCGCGCTGACGCGCCTCTTCCCGGTGCTGCGGCGCGTCGAAGCGGTCGCGGAGCTGTACCGGCGGCCGATTCCACTGGGCAACGCGCAGGAGCAGCGCCGCCGCGGCTTCGCGGCGTTTCGCGAGCTGCTGGCACGCGTCAGCGACCGCCACTCCATGACGCTCGTGATCGACGATCTGCAGTGGGGCGATGCGGACAGCGCCGATCTTCTGAACAGCCTCCTGCGCGCCGACGAGCCGCCGCCCCTGTTGTTCATCGCCTGCTACCGCTCGCAGGATCTCTCGACGAACCCCGCCCTGCAATCGCTGGTCAGCATGCTCGATCCCGCGTCGGCCAAGCCGGCGGTGGATGTGCACGAGGTTTCCGTCGACCAGCTCTCAGACCGCGAAGCGGAGGAGCTGGCCGGCTCACTCTCGCGCACCTATGGGGCCGCGGCGCCGATCGCGACGATCGTCCGGGAGTCGGGCCGCAGTCCCTTCTTCATCGGTGAGCTCGTGCAGTACTCTGCCCGCACGCCGGGTCCTCTCGATCTCTCGTCGGAGAGGAGCGCCCCGCAGGACGGATCATCCGGAGACCTGACGCTCGAAACCGTCATCCGCGGGCGGGTCAGCCGCGTCCGGGACGGCGCCAGGCGGCTGCTCCACGTCCTGGCCCTGATCGGCCGCCCGGCCAAGCTGGCGGTTGCGTGCGAGATCGCGGAGCTCGGCCTGGCCTCCATGGACGACGTCATCGAGTTGCGCTCCGCGCACCTGACGCGAACCAGGCTCACCGCGACGGGAGAAGACATCGAGCTCTATCACGACCGCATCCGGGAGGCGATTCTCACGCAGATCCCGGAGCGCTCCCGTCGGCTCCTGCACGGGAAGATCGCATCGGTGCTGGAGCAGGCCCCGGATGCGGATCCCGACGCGCTCGTCCTTCACTTCCATGGGGCGGGCGACAGCCACCAGGCCTCGCTGCTACGCGCTCGTGGCGGCAGATCGCGCCCGTGACGCGCTGGCGTTCGATCGGGCAGCGAGGCGCTATCGTCTCGCGCTGGAGTACGGGGAGTTCGACGCGGTCAAGCGCAAGGAGATCCACATCAGGCTCGGAGATGCCCTCGCGGCCCGCGGAAGAGGGCATGCCGCGGCGCAGGCGTACCTGGCTGCGGCGTCCGGCGCCCTGGCAGCCGACCAGCTGGAGCTCAAACGCAGGGCGGCGGAACAACTGCTTCGCAGCGGCCACTTCGACGAAGGCATGCGCGTCCTCAACCAGGTCCTGGCCGCTCTCGGCATGCGCCTGCCGACGACGCCAGGCCATGCGCTGCTGTCCCTCCTCATGCGCCGGCTGTGGATTCGGCTGCGCGGGATGCGCTTCCGGGAGCGCGATCGCTCGGAGTTGTCGGCCGCCGAGATCGTGCGGGTCGACACCTGCTGGTCGGTCGCGACCGTGATTGGCGTCGTCGACACCATCAGGGGCGCCGACTTCCAGGCCAGGCACCTGCTGCTGGCTCTCGCGAGCGGCGAATCGATGCGGGTGGGTCGAGCGCTGGCCGTCGAGATTGCCTACACGTCGCTGGGCGGCGCCGGTGCGCGCAAACGGCAGCAGCAGCTCATCGACCGTGCCGAGGCGCTGGTCGCCCGGCTCGGCCAGACGGAACCCCGCGCGATCCTGAACCTGGCCAAGGGGACCGCCGCGTTCTTCGCAGGGGATTGGTCCGAGGCACACCGAGCTGTTCGAGGCCGGCGAGCCGCTCCTGCGGGAGTGCTCGGGTGTGACGTGGGAGCTCGACACCGCCCACCTGTATCACGTGCTCGCGCTGGTCTATCTCGGCGAGATCAAGGAGGTCGCAGCCCGCCTGCCGGCGATTCTTCAGGAGGCGCGCGAACGGGACGACCTGACCGCCGAAACCAACCTCCGAACCCGAACGACGTACATCGTGAAGCTGGCCGAAGACAATCCCGACCAGGCCTGTCAGGAGGTGCAGCAGGGGATGGCCGGCTGGGCGCACCCGGGCTTCCACGCGCAGCATTCCTGGGAGCTGTATGCGCGCGCGGAGATCGACCTCTATCGTGGCGACGGCGCGAAGGCCTGGGCGCGACTGTGCGAGCACTGGAAGCCGCTGCGGCGCTCGATGCTGCTGCGCATCCAGGCGGTCCGCGTCGAGTCGCTGTACCTGCGTTCGAGGAGTGCGGTAGCCGCGTGGACGGCAGACGAACGGCCGGAAGTTCGACGTGCGCTCCTGAGATCCGCGGCGCGCGACGCTGCGCGGCTGCAGCGGGAAAGCGCCCAGTGGGCCGTGGCGCTTGCCGCTCTGGTGGAGGCCGGACTCGACACGCTGCGCGGCGATCCGGGCGGCGCGGTGGCCCGGCTCGCGGCGGCCGAAGCCGGCTTCCGCGACCTCGGCATGCGCCTGCACGCGACTGCCGCCCTGCGGAGACGCGGCCAGCTGCTGACCGGTCGGGAGGGTGAAAGGCTCGTCCAGGAAGCGGACGCGTGGATGACCGCGCAGTCGATCCGCAACCCGTCGCGGATGGCCGCCATGCTGGCGCCCGGCGTGTTCGCGTCCGAGTGATGACTGCGGCGGCCGGACAGCGATCTCCTGGAGGGGACGCAGGTCCGCACGTTCTGAGGCTTGCGGTGGAAGTGGCGCGCGAGCTGCACGGCCCTGCCCGCGCAGACTCCGTCACGCCCGACACGCTCCTCGAGGGCGACCTCGGCCTCTTCAGCCTCGAGCGACTCGAGCTCGCGCTCCGGATCGAGACCACGCTCGGCGTCCATCTGGACGAGGCGGCGGTGGGGGAGGCGTCCAGCATTCAGGACCTGATCGATCTGGCGAACGGCCGCCCTCCCGTGCGCCGGCCCGATCCGGGACCTTCGAATGCCCAGGCGCCGGCTGTTCCGCCTGACCAGCCCCCAAGGTCTCTTACGTTCACATTCCGTGTCGCTGTCGTCCTGGCGGCCCTCAGCATGGTGTTGCGGCTCCTGGTGGCGGGGCGCCCCGGCGCGTCGCGAACGAGACGCGCGTTCAGGTGGGCCGCCCGAACGCTGCTGCGAAGCGCCGGCTGTGATCCAGCGGTTGCCGGGCTCCACCATCTGCAGGGCAACCTGCCGGCAGTGCTCGTCGCCAACCACCAAAGCTACGCCGACACTGTCGTCCTGCTCGCGGCGCTGCCGATCGACCTCGTTCTCGTCGCTAACGAGCGCCTCCGGCTGGCGCCGTTGCTCGGGGCTGGAATCCGCGCCGCCCGGTACATGATCGTGGACCGCACGTCGAGCAGCCGATCGAGCGCGGCGTCTGCGATGCTGGATGTGCTTGCCGAGGGAGGCTCGCTGCTGGTGTTCCCGGAAGGCACGATCGAGGCCGGCCCGCTGCTCGGGTCGTTCCGCCTTGGCGCGTTCGCGGCGGCTGCCCGCAGCGGACGCCCCTTGATCCCGATCACGATCGAGGGAACGAGACGGGTGCTCGGGCTCGACACATGGCTGCTGGCCCGGGCGCCCCTCTCCGTCACCGTTCATCCGCCGATCGCGTCCGAGGGTTCCGGATGGCCGGAGGTGGTTCGCCTCTGCACAGCCGCGCGCTCGGCGATCTCCGGAAACGCGGACTCGCCCGCAGGCTGAGCTCAGCTCCGGTTCGTGTTCATGGCGGTGGCGAGACGCACGAGTGCTCTCGAGACCGCCACGCGCGCGGCATCCTTCGATGGTTTCCCAAGCGCGGCGGCAACCTCGCCGTAGTCCCGTCCGAGCTCGATGCGAGCGATGATCGCTTCGCGGTCTTCAGGCCGCAGCCCCGCCAGCGCCTGTTCATATTGCTCGAGCACCTCGGCGCCAATCGCTTCCTCCAGCGGGGAGGCCGATGCTGCCCGTATCGACGGATCCAGAGCGGTGGGCGGCGGCCGGCGGTGTGCGCGGCGCAGCAGGTCGCGAATCCGGTTCATGACGGCCTGGCGGAGGTAGGCCTGGAGGGCGCCTTCGAATTCGTACCGGAAGGTGTCGAAGTGCCGGACAGCGACGAGGAGTGTGTCCTGCACCAGGTCCTGTGTGTCCATGCCGTCGCGCGCCCAGGCCGGCAGCCGGCCGTGCGCCCAACGGTCGAGCGCCGGGATGTAGCGCTGCAGCAGGCGGCTGAGGGCCTGCTCATCTCCGGCCCGCACCCGCTGGAACAACTCCATCGACGTCTCAGCCGAAGCCTCGGCTGGGACCCGGGGCGACGCCCATGGACCGCGAACCGGCTGCCTCGCTGGGCGATCGGACGACGCCGGCATGATGACGCGAGTCATTCAGCAGCTCCCTCGACTACAACAGGTGTGGTCGTGCATTGCACTTGCACCGCCTCGTTAGACGATGCCCCCCGGTCGGCAGTTCTGGCTCTCCTGCAGGCACGACAGTATAATGCGCGGCCGAGCGCTTCCGCGGGTAACTTCGAATACTGCACAGCTGAGCGCAGGCCGACGTCGAACATGGTTACGGACACATTAGAGGTTCGGATAGCAACCCAGCGCTGGGAGTTCGAGCAGATCCATAGGCTGAACTACGTCACCTTCGTAGAAGAGATTCCCCAGCACGCAGCTGATCCGTCGGGAGTCCTGGTAGACAGATTCGACGGTGATAACACCTACCTCATCGCTGTGAAAGGGCAGCAGGTCCTCGGCATGGTCGCCGTGCGCGGGTCCAGGCCGTTCTCCCTGGATCTGAAGCTGGGCGACGTCACCCGGTATGTGCCGGGCGATCGTCGTTACTGCGAGCTGCGCCTGCTGGCGGTTGCGAGAGAGGCGAGGTCAGGAAGGATACTGCCGCGTCTGCTCTCGTCCGTCCGGGCTCATTGTGTAGCGGGTGGATATGATGCGGCGCTCATCTCAGGCACCACGCGGCAATTGAGGCTCTATCGACGCCTCGGGTTCGAGCCCTTTGGTCCGTGCACCGGCTCGCCGGGCGCGCGCTTCCAGCCGATGATCCTCACGCGCGAGCGGGCAGTCACCCTCCTGCCGCGCTTGCTGGCTCCTCCTGCCTGACGTGTTGAACCTGCTTCCCGGACCGGTCGAGCCGAGCCCCGCCGCGCGACAGGCGATGGGCGCCACACCCGAGTCGCACCGTTCGTGCAGCTTCGCTGCGCAACTGTCCGGGGTCCGCGGACTGATCTGCGAACTCACCGGTGCGGCGCATGCAGCGCTGCTGCTCGGCAGCGGAACGCTGGCGAACGACGTGGTCGCCTGCCAGCTGGAGCTGGAAGGATCGAAGGGACTGATTCTGAGCAACGGCGAGTTCGGCGAGCGCCTCGTCGATCATGCGACGCGCTGCCGGCTTCGGTTCGACGTCGCCCGGTGGGCGTGGGGCCGGCCGTTCGATCGGCGCGAGGTCGAGCGCCGGCTCCTCGGTCCCACGCCGCCATCCTGGATCTGGCTGGTGCATCTCGAAACCTCCACCGGAGTGCTCAACGATGTCGCGCACGTAGCCGGCTGCTGCGCAGCGTCCGGCGTACGGCTCTGCGTCGATGCCGTGAGCTCGCTCGGAACGGTGCCGGTCGACCTGGGCACCGCCTACCTTGCCTCCGGCGTCAGCGGCAAAGGGCTGCGGGGGTTCCCGGGCATTGCGATTGTGACGCACGATCATCCCGTCGAGCCGAGTGACAGGCTCCCCCGTACCTCGATCTCGGGCTCTATGGCGGCGTCTCGGACGTACCGTTCACGCACTCGTCCAACCTGCTCGGCGCGCTCCGGGCCGGCATGCGAGGGACGCATTGGGACAAGAGGTACCGCGAGATCGCCGGGCGGACGGCATGGCTGCGCGCGGCGCTGAAAGAGTCGGGCTACCGCGTGGTGGCCGACGACGTGCACGCCGCACCAGGCGTCGTCACGCTCGCGCTGCCGGATACCGTGCGGGCGGGCGAAGTCGGTCGTGAGCTGGACGGCCTCGGGTATCTGCTCGCGTACCACAGCGGGTATCTGCGCAAGCGCAACTGGATTCAGATCAGCCTCATGTCGGAGCCGGGCGTGCCGGAGCTCCAACGGCTGCTCGAGGCCCTGAGGGGAGTATGCGAGAACCTGGCGAACGCCTGATCCATCCGTCAGTCGCGTGGCGTGAGTTCCTGCACAGTCCCCGCGCTGCGCTGTTGACCCACGGCAGCATTGCCCTGCTGACGATCGGCTTCTATGTCCTGCTGCTGACCGGCCCCTTCTGGCTGGTGTGTCTGCCCTGCGCCCTGCTGCAGCACCGGATTGGCGTTCTTCTGCACGAATACATCCACGGCATCCCGTGCCGCCGCTATCGCACCAACCTCCGGATCATCAGCGTCATCGACGGCGTGATGCTGATGTTCGGCCTCACCGAGTTGTTCCGGGGAACACACCTGGCGCATCACCGGTGGCTGAACACGGAGCGGGATCCTGCGTTCACGGCCGAGAAAGACAACCACAGCACGCGATGGGGGCGGGTCGCAGCGCTCGAGGGCGTTCAGCATCTCATCTACCTGATTCAGTCGCTCCGCGGGCGGCATCCCTACGTCCAGCCCTCCCGTCTGATCCAGGGCGCAGCTGTTTCATCGCTGGTCTGGCTCGCCTGGGTGGCGATCGGCCAGTCCTGGGTGCCGGTGATGGTGGTCTGCCTCACGCTCTACAACACCCTCATCCCGGTCTCATTCCGCGGTGCCGTCGAACACCACAGTCATCCCGACGACCCGGCGTTCGCAAATGAGTACCGCGTCGTCATACCGCTGTTCAATCTCAACAAGCACATTCATCATCACGAGGATCCCCGCCTGCCGTGGTACCTGCTGGAATACCGGACCGCACGTCCGCTCTGGACGTTTCATTACTTCACCCATTGGTTCAAGGTCTACGTCACGCACAGTTTCGTGCTGATGAAACCGTTTTCGAAGAAACCGGCAGGCCGGCTGAAGTCCGGCCAGATGCCGTGAAGCCGGGAGGCGATCATGATTGAGGGCATTCTGCTGGTGAAAGGTACCGGAGTGACGAAGGAGACTCTCGGGAGCGTGTCGCTCATGAACGCAAAGCAACTGTTTTACGGACGCTTCGGCAAGGAGGGCGCCATCCTGCATGTCGCGGCGACCGCGCCGGCCGATCTGCAGCGGGCGATCCTCGAATTCTCCGCCGTCGCCGGCGTGACGGACGTCTCGATACTGTCGGTCACCTCGCGGTCCTGAGGCCGTTTTTGCCATCGGCCATTTTGATTTCAATATCAGCCCGGCCTCTTTCAGCGGCTGATAAGGAGTGAAGATGACGCAGACACCTGAGAGCTACCGCAGCGGCGGAGAGGACGTCCCTGTCGGGACGTTCCTGCCGCAGGGATCCGGCCGTGTCCCCGGGGTCCTCATCATTCATGGCAGCTCCGGTCTCGGCGCTCAATACCGGGCCGACATCGAGTCATTCGGCGAAGCGCTCGCCGAGCAGGGAATCGGGGCGATGCTGCCCCAGTACTTCGCGGCAGCGAAGATGCGGCCAGATGCGGACGGGCTGCCGCTGATCGAGACCCACTTCGACACGTGGAAGACGGCGTGCCGGGACGGGCTGATCTTCATGGCCGGTCACCGGCAGATCGATCCGGCGCGTCTCGGTGTGATCGGCTTCTCCCTCGGAGCCCACTATGCGCTGGGCCTCGCCATGGACCCTCCGCCACGCGTCCCGGTGAAGTGCGTGGTGGATTTCTTCGGGCCGATCGTGGCCCGTCCGTTGCCCGGACGATTGGCCGACATGCCACCTCTGCTCATTCACCATGGATCCGACGACAAGACCGTGTTTCCGGCTGAGTCGAAGTACCTGCTGGGAGAGCTGACCAAGGCTGGCAAGAAGGAAGGGACGGACGTTCAACTGGAGGAGTATCCCGGCGAGGGACACGGCTTCGGCAAGGCGGCGCTGGCCAAGGCAAGGACAGCGACCGTCGAGTTCATCGCGCGGACGCTCTGAGCAGGCCGCGGTGCCGGCCCGGCGGCGACGCTGCCGCGACCGGCAGAACCCTACGACGGTGCCCTGGGCGTGTCGTTCGCGTAGAAGTGCGCGACGTTCTCCGGCGTGATCAGATGGTGGCGGGTGAACACCGCCGGCGGAACCGGCTTGTGGTTCAGGATATCGAGCGCCAGCGCGATGATCTCCGGGCCGTAGTTCTCCGGAAAGTACGCGACGGAACCGATCAGGCGGGTGCCGGCCCGGCGCATGTCCTCGCGAGCCTCCTCCGACGCGTTCTGGCTCACCGCGACGCACTCGAAGGTCCGTCCGGCTTCGTCGAATGCGCGGAGCGCCCCGATCGCGCTCGGGTCGTTCACGGCGGCAATCAGCGTGTTGCCGGTGGGGGTGTGGTTCAGGTGCTTGCGCACCGCGGCCAGGCTGGAGTGAAACTGGCCGTGGCCCTCGATGTAGACGACTCGGGCGTGCGCCACCCGGGGCAGGACGGCAATGATGCCGTCCAGCGTTCCTGTCAGCCGCGACTGCGGCAGCGCCCCGGCCGCTGCCTGTTCCAGCAGCAGAACCTCGTCGACGCGGCCGCCCCAGTGCCGCTTCGCCCACTTGCCCAGATAGCTGCCGCCAATCTGGCCGGCCCGGTAGTTGTCAGCGCCGTAGTAGGTGGCTCCCGGGTGCGGGATCTCGACGGCGATCATCGGAATGCCGGCGTCGTGATACTTCGACGCCAGGATCGGCGCGATTTCCACGAAGGTCTGGAACTCGATGACCAGGTCCACTCTCTGGCGGATGAAGTAGTCGGCGTTCTTGAGCGCCACCGTCCTGCTGTAGCGATTGTTGACGACCAGCAGCTCGACGTGTGCAGCGCGGGCCGCCTGCTCCATGCTGTGCGCGGTCGTCCGCGAAAAGGCGAACTCCGAGCTCTGCGCCGCGTATCCGAGCCTGAAGCGCTTCCCGCCGGCGGCAACACCGGCGAGCCGGTACCCCTCGCGTCCTGGATGCTCCGCCAGCCCCTTCGCGCACAGCGTGTCGATGATCCGGAAGGCTGTCGGCGACGTGAGGTGGAGCCTCGAGCAGATCTCCGACAGCTTGAGCGGCTGGTCCGAGCTGCGCAGGAGGGACAGGATGTCGCACGCCCGCCCGACGGCCTGAATCAAGTGGCGCCTGGGACGCTCCGGCGAGCCGGATGAAGCGTTGGTCATCGGTACCTTCCACGTGGTGGAAGTGACACTCTACCCGGACGGCGGTCCCGGGTAAAGCCCGCCACCACAGCCGCAGGAGAAATCCCTCACGTTCGGCCGTGTCCAGTGCCGTCCCGGCCGGCGCTACTGATTCCACAATGTGAAATGTCGGTAGAAGCTACGTCGGCTGTTTGGGACTTGGACTCCCGGCCGCAGACTGTGCATCGTCCCGTAATCAGCGCGCGCATACCGGCCAGGTCCCCGGTGAACCGGCTGATCACGGGCACTCGAGGTCGTGACAGGCCTTTGGAGGAGGAGATTCCACAGATGAGAAGAGTTTCGCTGTCAGCCTTCGTTCTGGCCGCGCTGCTTGCAACCGCGGTCACCGCGGCCGCCCAGACGGCCACGGGCCAGATCACCGGCACCGTTTCCGACTCGAGTTCGGCACTGGTGTCGGGCGCCAAGGTCACCATCACCAACGCGCTCACCGGGTTGACGCGCGAGACAGCCACGAGCGACAGGGGCACCTACTCGGTTCCGCTGCTGCCGGTGGGAACCTATCTGGTCACCGGCGAGAAGGACGGCTTCAAGCTGGCCATGTCCTCCGACAACGAGCTGAAGGTCGATCAGGTGCTGCGTGTCGATCTGAGCATGGAGGTTGGTGCGCTCACCGAGAGCGTCGAAGTGCGCGGGCGTGCGGTGGCGGTCGACAGCGAGACCTCCAGCGTCGGGCAGGTCATCACCGAAAAGCAGGTCACGGAGCTGCCGCTGAACGGCCGAAACTTCCTCCAGCTGCTGTTCCTGGGCAATGGCGCCGTCGAGACGGACGGCGAGCAGGGTGGCATGCGGCAGGGCGCCGGTAACGCCATCAGCATCAACGGGTCGAGGCCCACGTCCAACAATTACCTCCTCGACGGCACGTCGAACACCGACACCGCGCTCGGCACCCCGGCCGCAATCCTGTCGATCGACGCGATCCAGGAGTTCAAGGAGCAGACGGCCACCTACTCGGCGGAGTACGGTTTCAGCGCCAACCAGATCAGCATCGTCAGCAAGACCGGCACCAACCGGCTGAGCGGGTCGCTGTTCACGTTCATCCGCAACGACAAGCTCGATGCGCAGGGCTTCTTCGACCAGCAGAAACAGAAGCTGGACCAGAAGCAATCCGGGTTCGTGGTGGGTGGTCCGGTGTTCATTCCCGGCGCCTACGACGGACGGAACAAGACGTTCTTCCTGGTGAATTACGAAGGCTTGCGACGGGAAGTCGGGTCACAGGACTTCCTGAACGTTCCCTTGCCGAGCGAGCTGACAGGTCGCTTCACGACAACGATCATCGACCCCGTGACGAGACAGCCCTTCCCCAACAACACCATCCCGGCCAGCCGTTTCAGCCGAATCGCCAACCTGGCGCTCTCCAAGAACTACTGGCCCGCGCCCAACGCCGACGTGGCTGGCGGGAACTACATCCGGCAGCGGGATCTCCCGACCGATACGAATCAGCTGACCGTGCGGATCGACCAGCAGCTGGGCACCCGCTGGGGCACCGTGTTCGGCCGGTACACGCAGTCGGACTGGGTCAACACCGCGCTTGGCACCGTCACGGAGCTGGGGGATGTGTTCTTCGAGCAGGACACCAAGAACTGGCAGGTGTCTCATTCAATGCCGGTGCGATCGAATCTCGTCAATCAGTTCCGCGTGGGGTTCGTTGGTGCGCGTGCCAATCAGCACGGCTTCACGGCGCCGGAGGCCGACATTGCCGCGGCGGGCCTCACCGGGGTATTCACCAACCTGAGCGACGACCAGCGGACCTACCCCGCGGTCGGCTTCGGCGGCACCGGCACGGCGCTCACGGGTGGCGGGAGCGCGGTGAACGACTACCAGGCCAGCTACCAGCCGATGTGGGACTTGAGCAACACCACGACATGGATCCGTGGGCGCCATAGCTTCAACCTCGGGGCAAACTTCCGCAGTTGGTCCCTGCAGCGAGACCTGGCGAACGATTTCCTGGGCCAGTTCACCTTCAGCGGATTTTTCACCGGCAACGCCGTGGCCGACATGCTGCTTGGCTACTACTCCGGTGCGAGCGTGTTCCAGCCGGCAGGCTTCGGGGTTGCAGGACAATCCGGAAACCCCCGCCAGTTCAACTTCAAGTACTTCGCCCCCTACATCCAGGACGACTGGAAAGTCAGCTCGCGACTGACGATGAACCTGGGCCTGCGCTGGGACTTCCGGACCATCCCGAGCGAAAGCAACGACCGCATGGGCTGGCGAGATCTGTCGAACCCACGCGGCGGGCTGCTGGTGGCGGACCAGACGCTGGTGGACGGGGGGATCGTCGGCGACTCGAGCTACTACAAGTTCGCCGACCGGCCTAATCCCAGGGACGCGTCGAAGAACGTCTTTGCGCCGCGCGTTGGCTTCGCGTTCCGGCCCTTCGACGATGCGAAAACCGTGTTGCGCGGTGGATACGGGGTGTTCTGGGATTCGTTCGAAGGGCGTGAGATCGACGGCGCCGCCGACATCTACCCGTACGTGAGCCGAGGTAACTACAGCCAGACTGCCGATCAGGTCACGCCGCTGAAGACGACCAACGACCTGTTCCCCAGCTTCGCCGACCTCGGCCCGGCGACACCTGCCGCCAACTCGTTCCTGGCGGTCAGCATGTCGCCGGATCCGAAGAATCCATGGGTGCAGCAGTGGTCGCTCGGCGTTCAGCGCGAGATCTTCAGCAACACCATCGCCGAAGTGAACTACATCGGCACCAAGGGTACCAACCTGCTGATGCGGCGGAACATCGCGCAGGCGCTGCCCTACGATGCAGCAAACCCGCTGTCAGTGGCGCAGCGCAAGCCGTTCCCCAATTTCGAGGTGTACATCGACAGCGACTTCTCCGGCAGTTCCAACTACCGCTCGATGAACGCGAAGCTCGAACGCCACACCAGTTCGCTGGTGGCGACCGCCGTCTACACCTGGTCGAAGAGCACTGACACAAAGTCGGCCGCCGCCGGCATCGGTGCGTCCGGGTTCAACGGCTGGCAGGGGCTCCTGGACAACAGCCGGCCGGAGCTGGATCGCGGCCTCTCGGATTTCGACGTCGATCACCGGCTCGTTGGCAGCTTCGTCTACAACCTGCCCTTCGGGAACGGGGAGAAGATCGCCGGCGACGCCACAGGCCTCAAGAATGTGTTGGTCGGCGGCTGGCAGGTCAACGGCATCCTGACGTTCCAGAGGGGATTTCCCATCACCATCACCGCCGATGACTCCGGAGGGTTGAACGACAGCTTCGGCACCAATCGGGCGGACCTCGTCGGCGATCCCTATCCCAGCGGCTTCGACAAGACCACCAGCGCCTGGTTCAACACCGCGGCCTTTGCGCAGCCGGCGCCCGGAAGCTTCGGCAACATCGGACGGAACACGCTCCGCGGCCCTGGCATCAACAACATGGACCTCGCGCTGTTCAAGAACTTCGAGACAGGCAACGGCACGCGCATCCAGTTCCGCTTCGAGTCGTTCAACGCCTTGAACCACACGCAGTTCAACGCACCGGTCGTGAACGTCGCCGACAACAGGTTCGGGCGGGTTCTTGGCTCGCGTCCCGCTCGCATCAACCAGATTGGATTGAAGTTCCTGTTCTGACGGCGGCCGGGTGGCTGCTACGGTGCACGGAGGGCGTCCGGTTCGACGCCCTCCGTGATCGTGATGAACCGGTTGGCGGGTACGTTCGTCAGCGTCTGGACCGAGCCGGCGGGCCAGCGCACCTCAATCCGATCCACCTTCTCGCGCTGCTCCAGCCCGAAGTGCAGCCTCACGTCGTTCTGTGAGAGGTAGCTCCCGCCGCTCCGCCGCTCATCGGTCTGCACCAGGTCGCCCGCCGCTATCTTCACCGCAGCGCCGAAGGCGCTTCGGTTGCTCTTCCGCCCGACCAGGTCGATCACGAGGAAGCGGTTGGCGTTGCCGCCGTCGTTGCGGAGCACGGTGAGCGGTCCGTCCAGGTTGTTGACGACCACGTCGACGTCGCCGTCGTTGTCGAGATCGCCGAAGGCGGCGCCCCGGCTGACGGCCGGCGCGTTGACTGCCGTGCCGAGGTCGCCCGCGACTTCCGCGAAGGTGCCATCGCGCGCGTTGCGGTAGACCAGCTTGCGCTGGCGGTAGGTCGGCTCGAAGCCGGCCTTCTCCAGCTGCGGGTAGACGTGACCGTTGACGACCATGAGGTCCAGCCAGCCGTCGTTGTCGTAGTCGAAGAATTTGGTGCCCCAGCCGACGAACGGCAGGCTAACCTTGGCGGTCAGGGTCCGATACGAGGCGTCCGTGAACAGAAAGTCCTTCTCGTGGCGGTACACCGCGTTGTACTCGTCCGAGAAGTTCGTCACGACGATGCTGCGGCGGCCGCGGTGGTCGTAGTCGCCGATGCTGACGCCCATCGACGCCTGCTCGGCGCCGTTCTCGCTGAGCGCCGTACCGGAGGCGAGCCCGACGTCGGTGAAGGTGGAATTGCCGTTGTTGCGGTACAGGTAGTTCGGGCCCGTGTCGTTGGCCACGTAGAGATCGATCCGGCCGTCCTCGTTGAAGTCGCACCACGCGACGCCCAGCCCGAATCGCCGTGCCGCGTCCGCCACCCCGGCTGAGGCCGAGACGTCGGAAAAAGTCCCGTCGCCGTTGTTGCGATAGAGCGAGTCGCCCGCGCCGGTGAGCCCGCGCGGGCCGCACTGGACCGCCAGCCCGCGGAACGTGCAGTTCTTGCCTTTCCCGAACTCCGGCAGCGCATCGAGGCGCATGTCGACGTAGTTGGCGACGAACAGATCGAGCCATCCGTCGTTGTCGAAGTCGCCGAAGGCGGCGCCGGTGGACCAGCGGGGATCGCCGACTGCGGCCCGCGTGGTGACGTCCGCGAAGGTGCCGTCGCCGTTGTTGCGATACAGGTGGTTGGCGCCGAAACAGGTGACGTAGAGATCCTCCCATCCGTCGTTGTCGTAATCCCCTGTCGCGACCCCCATCGCCCAGCCCGGGAATCCCACCCCCGCACGCTCCGTGACGTCGGTATACGTGCCATCGCCGCGGTTTCTCCACAGCGCGCTGCGCGCGCTGGCCGGCGCCCCGGCAGTGGCCACCGTCGGCGAGTTCGCGAGGTAGACGTCGAGCCAGCCATCCTTGTCGAAGTCGAACAGGCCGACGCCTCCGCTCATCGACTCGACGATGTACTTCTTGTCGGGGTCGGATGCGTGGGCGAACGTGATGCCGGTGTCGGCGGTGATGTCGGTGAACACGACGGGCGAGCGTGGCGGCGGCTGGGACGTCGCACCAGCGGTGAGCGCCAGGACGGCGAGGCTGGCGACCGCAAGAGGGCGGCTGATCAGGGCGGAGGTGACCACGTAATTCGTCGCGCTACTTGTCGGGGCGGATGGGATCGATGACCTGCCGCGTGACGGTCGCGGGGTCGCCGGGCACGGCGACGGTTTCCCGCGCCTTCTCGTCGCGCAGCCGCTCGAAGGTGGCGAGCGCGGCCTGTTGTTCGGCCTCCTGGCCGAGGGCGCGGTGGGCCTGCGCGATCTGGTAGAAGGCCACCTCGTCGCGCGGGTTCATCGCGACCGCCTTCCGGAGGTGCGGCAGCGCTGCGGCGGGGTCACCCGCGGCAAGCAGCGAGCGCCCGAGACCGACCAGCGCCTCCTCGAAATCGGGATACGACTCGAGGGCCAGGCGGAACGATGCGGCGGCGGTGTCGAGCTGTCCCGACTTGCGCCGCATTTCCCCGATCTCGTAAGCGGCATTGGCGTTGCTGGGATCGATGGCCAGCTCCCGCTCGAACTCCTTCATCGCCTCGGCTTCGGCCGCGGCATCGCCGTTGCCCTGTTTCGACCGCGCCAGCTGCACCCGCCCGAGGCGGAAGTGGATGCCCGGCCGGTTCGGCGCCACCTCCAGCACCTGCTGATATTCACTGATTGCCGCATCGAGCTGACCCTGGCTCTCGCTGGCCTCCCCGGCGGCCTGATGGCGCCAGACCGAGTCGGGGGCGATCCGCGCGAGCCTGACCATCTGGAGGTAGGCATAGTTCCCGAACAGGCGGCCGGCGTGGTAGAGCACTTCCGGATCGTCGGGGTAGACCCGGGTCAACTCGAGCGAGACGGCGACGGCGCTGCTGTGGCGATCGAGGTCCGTGTAGGTCCGCTGGAGGTGGAGGCCGGCCATCCGGCGGAGCGCGGCGTCGGTCGACGGCTCCTTGAACGCCTTCTCCAGTCCCGGAAGCGCTTCCTCGTGACGCCCGATCTCCGACAGCGACATCGCCAGGAGCGTGCCGACGTTGGGCAGCGTCGGCTTCAGTTTCAGCGCGCGGCGGAGCGATGGGATGGCGTCGGCGAACTTGCCCTGCTGGAAGTCGATCAGCCCGAGCCGCGCGTGCACCTCGGCGACCTCGGGCTGGAGCTGCCGCAACCGCTCGTACGCCTGCTGGGCATCGCCATAACGCCGCTGGGCCAGGGCCCGTTCACCCTGCTGATGGAGCTCCTGTATCTGGCGGCCGTCCGCCTGCTGCTCGGCGGCGGGCGCGGCAGGCGCCGCCAGCACCAACGCCAGCGCGGCGGCAGCCGCCCAGCGATCCCGGTTCACCTGCATCGCGCTCACCCGAACCCGGCCGGCCAGCCGGCGGACACGTTCTGTTTCCGTCTCCGCGACCTGTCGGCGGATTCTACTCCATGGAAGCAGGCCGGTCCGGAGCGGCCGCGTACCAGCGATCGTGCTCATCTCCAGTGGGCCTCGTACTTCCGCCGGTACTTCGGGTCCGGTTCGGTCGCGATGAGCCGCAGCGCGATCTGCCGGATCTGCCGGTCGTCCACCGCGTCGTGGAGCAGGCGAAGGCCATGGATGATGTCATAGCGCGTCAGCGTGCAGTTCTTCTCGGCGGCACAGCCGGCGAAGCGTGACTCCAGGGCCTTCACGACCCTCGCCTGGTGCTTCGGTCCCACGAGGCCGATGCGCCAGGTCGCCTGCAACGCGTGCCGCGCCGTGACGTACTTCGGGTCCCTCGTGACGGCGAACAGCGTGTCGAAATCCCGCAGGATGCGGCGCTCCGGGTCGCTCTTGGCGAGGCTGCAGAGAAGCTGGACGGCTATCGACCGTTTCCGCCCGTCCTTGTGGCCGAGCGCGAGCACCAGCTGATCCCACAGGTCGTAGGCCCAGTCGACCGGCTGCCGGGTCGCTTCCATCAGGGCGGAGTAGGCGGCCCCCTGGACCTCCCTGTCCGGGGAGTGGATGTTCAGGCAATGCCCGTGGGTGATGGCGTCCATGGGCATCCTGCTACTCCACGGCCGCGATCTGGATCAGGTTCCCGCAGGTGTCGTCGAATACCGCCGTCGTGACATTCCCCATCGTGACGGGCGGTTGCGTGAACTGAACCTTCAGCAGGCGCAGGCGCTCGTACTCCGCTTTCACGTCGTCGACAGCGAACGAGGTGAACGGGATGCCGTCGGCCACCAGCGCCTGCTTGAACGGCGCGACGGCCGGGTGGCCGGCCGGTTCGAGCAACAGCTCCGTGCTGCCCGGGTCGTCGGGCGGTACGACGGTCAGCCAGCGCGCTTCCCCCAGCGGGATCTCCGTTTTCTTCACGAACCCGAGGACCTCGGTGTAGAACCTCAGCGCCTTGTCCTGGTCGTCCACGTAGACACTGGTGACGTTGATTCTCATGGCTGCGCTCGTTTCCTTCGTTTGCCTGGCCATCGCTCGGCGACGGCCTTCAGCGGACCCACGTCGAGGAAGTGAAATTTGCATCGGCCCTCCCGGCTGGTGACCACCAGCCCGGCCGACTCGAGGATGTCGAGGTGCTGGGAGATCGCCTGCCGGGAGAGCTGCAGGCCCTGCTTCATGGTCAGCCGCGTGCAGAGCTCGAACAGCGTCTGCCCGTCTCTGTCGTGCAGCTCGTCGAGAATGGCCCGCCGCGCCGGCGCGGCGAGTGCCTCGAACAGGTCACCCATGCACCGATGATATGCAAGTAACGGCTTGCATGTCAATCAGCGTGCGGCGAGGGGAAGGATGCGAGCGCTCCGTTTCGCGGGGCGCTCGCGGTGTCCGGCGTGCCGCTCAGAACAGGAACTTGGTCCCGAT
The DNA here is from genome assembly GCA_963787175.1 of uncultured Acidobacteriota bacterium. Classification (GTDB taxonomy): domain Bacteria; phylum Acidobacteriota; class Vicinamibacteria; order Vicinamibacterales; family 2-12-FULL-66-21; genus CAVSUB01. Next base: position 223,380 of record CAWBCA010000017.1, on the reverse strand, counting down.
CTGGATGTTGCGCGGCAGGTTGTTCTGGGTCGTGACCTTGCCGAAATCGGCGCTGGTCGGGCTGAGGTTGGGTTGTTGAAGAACACGTCGTTGAAGGCGTTATAGAGCTCGATGTGCACCTCGGCGCGCACGGCCCCGAACTGCAGCCCCTTGACGAACGACATGTCCCAGTTGGTGTAGCGCGGGCTCCGGAGTCCATCCCACCGCGTGGGCAGCGTCCGGAGGTTGGTCTGGAGCGTGGTGCTGGCGGGGAGCTGGATCCTCTGGTCGGCGCGCTGCTTGGCCGGGTCGTCCACGCCGTTGGTCTGAACCGCCGCATCGTGGAAGTAGAACCCGCTCGTGTCGAATACCGGTTGTGCCGGATCGCCGCCGTACCGGGTCTTCGAGCCGGGTGATGTCGCCGTCGTAGTAGACGTTCCCCATCGTCATGTTCGGCCGGCCCGACTGCCAGTTCCATGATGAACGAGACGCTCCAGTTTCCGATCAGCCCGTTCACGACCGGATTGACGTCCTTGCCCCACCGGGCCTCCTTGCCGAACGGCAGCTCCCAGATCCCGTTCAACACGAGGCGGTGGGGCAGCTGCGTGTCGTTCAGGCGCTCTTCGTAGTCGGAGTCGGTGTCGTTCAGGCGCGTGACGCTCTCCTTGAAGTCGGACCACGTGTAGGCGCCGAGGACGGTGTAGCCGCCCCGGAACCGCCGCTCGAGCCGGAACTGCGCCGAGTCGAACGAGCTCGACCCGTCGTAGCGGCGCGTGTCGATGTTGACGAACTGCGGGAAGGGGCGCAGCAGCTGCTGGCGCTGGGTCGTGCCGCCGTTGAGCGTTTCGCCCGGCAGCAGGCCGGCGAACGGGTTCGAGACGTTCGCCGTGAGGAAGTTGATGTTGGCGGTGTCGCGGACATTACTGGTCGAGAGGTACTGGCGCGGGACGGCGTTGGCATTGATGTCGGTCGTCAGGTCGTAGCTGCGGCTGGCGACGTACGCCCCCTCTACGACCCACTGGCCCGGGAGCTCCCGCTGCATGCTCAGCGACCACCGCATCGACTGGCCGTTCCGGTAGTCGAGGTCGTCGTTGAAGCGTCCGATGGTCCTTCCGACGAAGGTGTTGGGGCCGTTGCTGCTCCCGGGCGGGTCGGCGACGCCATCCGGAAACGGGTTGGCGAGGTTGGCGCGAACCGTCACCCCGGTGTCGAGCGAGGGCACGATGCTCGTGCCCTGCGAGAATCCCGGCTGGTAGATGCCGCTCACGTCGAACAAGGCCGGAACGGCATAGATCGCCCAGCCGCCGCGGAAGACCGTTTTCGGGTCGATCTGGTAGGCGAATCCCACCCGGGGCTGGAAGTTGTTCAGGTCCGGGTTGTAGGTCCCCCGGTTGCTGTCGCTGGCGAACAGCAGTCCGCCGCGGACCCGGAAGGCGCTCGGTGCGATCTCGGGGATCGGGTTCGCGGCGTACGCCGCCTGCGCCGCACCCGCAATCGTCAGGTCGGCATCGGGATCGAAGCCGCGCGAGTTCCGGTTCTCCCGCTCGGTCGGCGCCCCTTCGTACTCCCAGCGCAGGCCCAGGTTCATCGTCAGCTTCGTGCTGATCCGCCAGTCGTCCTGGACGAAGACGCCGCCGTAGAACACCTGGTTGAAACGGTCGGCGCTCCGATCGATCGTCCCGCCGCTCGGAATGCCGAGCAGGACCGCGGCAAGGTCCTGGCCAATGGCGGAGGCGGGGGAGTTGTCGAGTTGACGCGTGAGGACGGCCCCCCGTGCGAAGTCGTACCGGCCCGCCGAATGCACGCTCGGGAAGCTCTCTTCGCGGTACACGCGGAGATCCGAGCCCGATCGGATGCTGTGCTTCCCGCGATTCAACGTCCATGTCGGCTGGAAGGAGTAGATGCTCGCGTTGGTGCCGCCGGAGAAGGAATCACCCATGTCGCTGTACGAGGCGGTCTCGTCCATCTCGAAGCGCGGGAAGTAGCGGTTGGAGCCGAAGGTACTGCGACGCGCTGGATGGGAACCCCAGGCTGGCGGGGTCGAAGATGCCCTGGTGCTGACGGATGCTCGGTTCCTGGAACCGTGAATAGCTGGCGCGCATGTTCAGGAGCGAGTCGTTCGACATCGTCCAGACATGGTCGACGTTGACGGCGTCGTTGATGCGATAGAGGAAATTGCCGGTGGGCCGGATGCTGTTGATCTCGCTGGTCCAGTTGCCGCGGTTCTCCACGCGGTTGTTGCGCGAGTAGCGGACGAAGATGCGCTGCTTGTCGTTGAGCACCTGATCGACCCGGTAGTTCATCGAGTAGAAGTCGTCGCCTCGCGGGTTGTCGGTGATGAAGTTGTTGCGCCCCTGCGCGTCGCCGGCCTGGTTGGGCAGGGGGTAGTAATTGACGTAGTTCTGGCCAATCGGGCTGATCCGGTCCCGCGGGATGATGTTGTTGGGGAACGGCAGCCGCTCGACCCGCCCGTCGGCGCGTCGCACCGCGGTCAGCGGATCGTAGATGCGGATCCCCTGGGCGAGCAGCCCCGAGAAGTCTCCGTTCCGCTGCGCTTCGGTCGGCACGGTGAACTGGCCGGGTTCGGGGAACGTGTCGTACAGCCACTCGAACGCGCCGAAGAAGAACGTCTTGTCCCGCCCGTCGTACAGCTTGGTCGAGCCAGGCCGGCCCGCCGATCGTGAAGCCGTAGCGCTTGTATTCGACGGCGCTCTTGGGAAGCCCCGCCTGCTCGAGAAAGAAGTCGTTTGCGGACAGGCCCTCGTCCCGGTAGTGATAGTAGGCATCCCCCTTGAACCGGTTGGTGCCGCTCTTGAGCGTGACGTTCACCGTCGCGCCGGCGGTGTGGCCCTGCTGCGCGTCGAACGTCGCAGTCTCGACCTTGAATTCCTGCACCGCGCCCGCCGGCGGGACGAAGGCAACGCGGCGGCCGTTGGCCATGTTCGGCGACCCGTCGAGCGTGAACTCGTTCCTGCCCGGGCCGCCGTCGGCGGTGAAGTCCGACGTCCCGCCGTTGTCGAACGGACGCGAGAATTTCAGGTCGCCGTGGAAGGAGACCCCCGGTGCGAGGCGCGCCAGCACGAACGGGTTGCCGTCCGACAGCGGCATCAGCGAGATCCGCTTCTCGTCGATCACCTGTCCGTTCGAGCCGCTCGACGTGTCGAGCAGCGGCGCCTCGGCGGTCACCGACACGGTTTCCTGCATGCTCCCGACCTCCAGGTGCAGGTCGAGCTCGAGGCGGTCGCCGATTCTGACCTCGATGTTCTCGCGCACGAGCTTCTTGAACCCGGAAAGCTCCGCGGTGACCGAATACGTGCCGGGGGCGAGGTAGCGAAGCGTATAGCTCCCCTCATTGTCCGTCGTGGTCGTCGAGGTGCCATTGGTGGCGACGTTGACCGCCGTCACGGTGACGCCCGGCGTGCGGCCGCCGGAGGAATCCGTAACCGTCCCCGCAACCGCGCCGCGAAAATCCTGTGCGAGGACGCCATCGCGACAGGGCCGCCAGAAGCACGACACAGACGAAGCACACACGCTTCATGGTTCTCTCCTCTTGGATCTTTGATCCCGTCTCACCGGCTGTGATCACACGGCGGACCGGGCTAGGAAAGGATACGCTTCAACGGTCGGGTACACAGCAGATTTCTGGGGACGGTTGACTTGTGGCCCGCAGGCAAGATACTGGACGCCTGTGTGTAGCTCGAACAACGCGGAGAGAACATGACAAACATGAACCGGCGGCATTTCCTGATGAGCACGGCTGTCCTGGCGGGCGGCACGGCGGTTCGGGGCCTCCCGAACGTCAACGGCACGGTGCGGATGGCAGTCGTGGGCTGCGGCGGCCGCGGCGGCAGCCATGTGAACGGGTGGCCGCGGGTGCCGAACGTCGAGATCGTCGCCCTGTGCGATGTCGACCAGGCTCATATCGCCGCGAAGCTGAAAACCCTCGAGTCGAAGGGGCTGAAGACACCGGCCACCTACGTCGACTTCCGGAAGCTGCTCGAGGACAAGTCCATCGATGCCGTGTCGCTTGCCACACCCAATCACTGGCACGCGCTGCAGACGATTCTGGGCGTGCCAGGCAGGCAAGGATGTCTACGTCGAGAAGCCGTGCTCACACAACGTCTTCGAGTCGCAGCAGATTGTCGCGGCGGCGCGGAAGTACGACCGGATCGTCCAGCAGGGCAGCCAGAGCCGCTCCTCACCCGCGCTTGCGGGAAGCGGTCGATCGAATGGCGGCCGGCGAGTTCGGCGAGATCTACATGGCGCGCGGCCTCTGCTACAAGTGGCGCGACGGAATCGGCAAGTACCCCGACGGCCCGATGGCGCCCGGCGAGAAGTTCAAGCTGACGTTCGGCGCGACGTCGCACGAGCCGACCTACGACGCCCAGTACCTCTCGAATGTCGACTACGACCTGTGGCTCGGCCCGGCGCCGAAGCGGCCGTTCAACCGCAACCGCTTCCACTACAACTGGCACTGGTTCTGGGACACCGGCAACGGCGACCTCGGCAACCAGGGCATCCACGAGGTCGACATCGCGCGGTGGGGCCTCGGCGTCACCCATCCCACCAAAGTGAGCGCCATCGGCGGGAAGTTCATGTTCGACGACGCCCAGGAGACCCCGAACACCCTGTCGGCATCCTTCGAGTTCGACGTCGCGGGCAAGAAGAAGATGATGACCTTCGAAGTGCGTCACTGGATTTCGCCGCACGAAGCGGGCATCAACGGCGAGAAGCCGGGCAACACGATCGGCAACCAGTTCTACGGCTCGAAGGGCTATCTCGTCATCGACAACTACAACAAGTACCTACTCCTTCATGGGCAAGGAGCAGGCGCCGGGCCCGTCGGCGACCAAGGGGGACGAGCACTACGCCAATTTCATCAACGCCGTCCGCAGCCGCAAGCGCCAGGACTTGACCGCCGAGGTCGAGGAGGGGGCGTTGTCCTGCAACCTGATGCACCTGGCGAACATCAGCTACCGTCTCGGTCGCACGCTGCACTGGGACGCCACGAAGATGAAGTGCGTCGGCGACCCGGAAGCCAACGAGATGTTGACCCGCGCCTACCGCGCGCCTTTCATCGTGCCGAAGGGGGTCTAACCCCGCAGGGACAAGCGACGCGCGGGGCCGGCTCCCGCGGCGGTTACCGCGTGCGGCGCATGCTTCGCAGGAGCGGCATGACGTCGTTGCCGCTGCGGCCGAAATGATCGGTACAGGCGCTTGTACTCGGCATACAGCAGCTCGTACTGGCGCCGGTTCGCGTCGATCGGTTCGTAGACGCGCACCGGCGCCGGCGCCATCCGGCCGACGGCCGCGGCGAAGGAGTCGTGCCCGCCTCCGCCGGCGGCCGCCGCGACCGCGCCGAGCATCGCGGCGCCGAGGGCCGAGGCCTGCGGCGCACCGGCCACGGCGATGGCCCGCCCCGTCACGTCGGCGTAGATCTGCATCAGCATGGCGTTCCGGGTCAGCCCTCCGCCCGCCATGATCGACGACACCGGTAGCTGCTGATCGGTGAACGACTCGACGATCGCCCGCGTGCCGAAAGCGGTGGCTTCGACCAGCGCGTGAAACATCTCTTCCGCGCGGGTGCTGAGCGTTGCGCCCACGATCAGTCCACTCAGATCGGACCGGCCGAGCGTCGAACGGTTGCCCTGCCACCAGTCGAGGGCCAGCAACCCGCTGCCGCCCGGCGGCAAGCCCTCCGCCCTCGACGTGAGCAGCGCCTGCACGGACACGCCCGCTTCGGCAGCCGCCGCGTGATACGAGGGTGGCACCGCGTGGTTGGCGAACCAGGCAAAGAGGTCGCCGACGGCAGCCTGTCCCGACTCGTACGCGAAGTAGCCCGGCACGATGCCGTCTTCGACGACCCCTGCCATCCCTTCGACCGGCCGCTCCGCGTCCGCCATCAGCAGGTGGCACGTGGACGTGCCCATCATCATGACGAACGTGCCAGGCCCCGCCACGCCCCCGCCGAGCACCGCGGCGTGCGCGTCGATGATCGGCGCCGCGACGGCAACCGCCTGCGGCAGCCCCAGCCGGGCCGCCCAGCCCGGGGTCAGCGTGCCAACGTTGGTGCCTGGCGCGACGACAGGGGCGGCAACCTTCGTCGCATACAGATCCTCGAAGCCCGGACGCACCTGGGCCAAGTACTCCCGATCCGGATGTCCCTCCTGCTTGTGCCACGTGCCCTTGTACCCCGCGGCGCAGGCGTTGCGCGCCAGCACGTCCGTCAGCCGCCACACCACCCAGTCCGCCGCTTCGACGAGACAGGCCGCGGCCGCGTAGACACGCGGTGCTTCCTCGAACACCTGCAGGGCCTTCGGCAGCAGCCATTCAGAAGAGATGCGTCCGCCATAGCGGGCGAGCCACCGTTCGCCCCGCGCCGCCGCCGCGGCGGTGACGCGATCCGCCTGGGCCTGCGCGCCGTGGTGTTTCCAGAGCTTGGGCCAGGCGTGCCGGTCGGCGGCGAATGCCTCGAGCTGGCAGAGCGGGGTCCCGTCCGCCGTTGTGGGCAGCACGGTGCAGGACGTGAAATCGATGCCGATGCCGACGACCGCCGAGGTATCTATCCTGGACGCGGCGAGTACGGCGACGATCGTTCGCTCGAGGCCGGTCAGCCAGTCGGCCGGATTCTGCAGCGCCCAGTCCAGTGGCAGCCGCTCACCAGTCGAGGGCAGCCGCTCGTCTATGACCGCATCCGCGTATGGCTCGACCGCGGTGGCGATGGCTTCGCCGGTCGCCACCGCGACGAGCAGCGCTCGAACCGACTCGGTACCGAAATCCAGGCCGATCGTGTAGGTGCTCATGGCGGGTTCAGTTGTCCGTCTTCGGCGTTCGGTGGCTCGCCATCAGGCCGGCATGCTGCGGGGAGGGCGCGCACGGGTCAGCGCAGCACGCGGCATTCGATGCCCGACATCGCGCACAGCTGCTCGAGCTCGGCCGCCCAGTCGCCGTAGACGCCGTGAATGTGGTTGCAATGGAAATTCGCGATGAACGTGTCCACCGAGCAATCGAATCGAGCGAAGGCGTGCGGCCAGTTGTCCTGGGTGATCGCGGCGATCTCGTGGCCGCGGGGGCCGAAGTCGACGAACTCGGCAGGCACGACGTTCATGACGTACCGCCCGTCATGGCGGGTGAGACGGGCGAGCGTCACCCGGCCCGGCGCGGCAAGGTGATACACCGCTGCGCCGCCGGCCGGGAAGTAGAAGCCCTGAGGACGGAACTCCGTCAGCGGCAGGTTCACTGCCGGGTCGAAGCTATGCCCCGCGAAGTAGGTCGCGTGTTCGCCGCTGTTGCACAGGTCCCAGACGCCGAGCTCCTCGTGGTAGTGCCGCACGTCGGCAAAGAGCGCGGGCGTTGCCGCCAGGTGCTTGAGCACCTGCATCGTGAGCGCCGCGTCCGAGTCCGCCTCCGTGGAGCAGACGATTGACGGCTTGGCCACGCCATCCGGCCCGTACGGATCGTTGAGGAACGCTTCCGCGACGTCGGCGGTGGCGAAATGCTCGGTCAGCTCGCGCTGACCCTTGATGCCGCACAGGTCGTACTTGAACTCCTCGATCAGGTCGATGGCGGCGTAATACAGCCCGAGCTGCCGGCGAAGCAGCTCCTCCGTCAGCCTGAACGCCGCGTCGGGCGCCGTCCAGTGAATGCGGCCGACCGTCCTCTTCAGGTACTCGAGGGCGGGAGCGACACGGGTTCCGCTGCTCATCTCGGTTTCGGCACGGCGTACCAGCTCGAACTGATCGACGTGGTCGACGTCGATGCCGAACTGCTTCATCCACTGCGCGGGATCGATCACCGTGGTGTCGATGCCGAGCGAGCGCCCACCGATCAGGCAGTAGGTGAGACCGCGGAGCCGCCGGCCGGCCGCGACGGCGGTAATCTGCGACCGCAGACGTTCGAAGACCCGGTCGTCCGACACGTCCCCGAAGGTCTTGGTGAAGGGAATTCCGGCCTGGTCGAGAGAACCCGAGTTCGCCAGCATGCCGACGAGGCCCGGGTACTGCGGGTTCACGTTCGAGAACATGACAATCGGCTGCGGGCAGAACTGCGCGGCCACCCGCGCGTACTGCGGCCACGCCCACACCGAGAAATTGAACACGACGGCGTCGGCCTCTGCTGCGGCCATCCGCCGGCCGTTGCGCACGGCGATGTCGTTCTGCCAGATGACGTCGTCACCCTCTACGACCTCGAAGCCGCCCGCTTCCAGGCGGGCGGCGAGCTGCTGCCGGAACTGCCGGTTCACGGGCTCGAGCGGACGCTGCAGGTAATGCCGGCCGTCACCGAAGTCGAGAACCCCGACGCGGACTTTCCGGTGTCGCAGATGTTCGAGCATGGGGCTCCTTCGAATCAGCTTCCCGCTTCCCGCTTCCCGCTTCCTGCTTCCTGCTTCCCGCTTCCCGCTTCCTCGCTCCCGCTTCCCGCTTCAAGCGGCTCGGGTTAACTGGCACCCGGTCCCAGCGGCCGCCTTTCCGGAGTTTGCTTTCCGTTGCCGTTTCCACTGGCAGCACGCCGCCGGGCCTCAGAAGCTCCCGCGGGGAGCCGGAGGCTGGGAGCCGGAAGCTTCCATGACCCACGCTTCGTTGAAGTGCGCGTGCTTGATGCTCTTGCGCGGCAGGCGCTTCTCCGCGTCCGGCGTGACCGAGCCGGTCGGGGCGAACAGGCTGTAGGTGGCATGCAGGGTGCCGTCTGCCGCCTGGATGATCGACGGGTAGTGGTATTGCCCGAGCTGCGCCGGATCGTTCGAATCCGGGTCGCGCTCGAGGTGGCGGGTCCATCGCCACGTTCGTCCTTCGTCTTCCGACAGCGAGACCGCCAGACGATGGCGGCCGCGCTCCTGGTCGTTGTAGATGAGCGCCCATCTGCCGTTCCGGAGGACGAGCACTTCGGCGCCGGCGCCCGGGTTCGGCAGTTCCGTATCCTCCACCGCGCTCCAGGTCTCGCCGCGGTCCGTCGAGCGGCTGATCATCAGCCGTTTGGGAGCGGGTCCGTTGTCCCGCATGTACGCGACGAGCGTGCCGTCCTTCTTCCTGGCGAGGGAGGGCTGGATGTTGCCGCGTCCGACGAGCGGCGTGCTGGTCGTCCACGTGGCGCCCCAATCGTCGGTGATGGCCATCAGCGAAAAGCTGAAACCGTCGGAGTACAGCGGGACGATCAGGCGCGTTCCGTCGAGGACGACTGGATGCGCGCGCGTCATCCACCCAAGACGGCGGAACAGCTTGTCCGCGGCGTTCTTCTTGACCTCCTGGACATGCCGGCTGACCTGCTCGTTCTGCGGAGCGGCCGCGCTCCACTTGTCGGCTTCACGGTTCACGGTTTCCACGAACGAGTCGCCGGGGGTGACGTGGAGGACCTCGCTCACCTCCCAGCGCGGCGCGCCCGGCGCCCGATACTCGGACGAGATTTTGTACTTCATCAGCGCCGTGTGCCACTCGTTGGCGAGGATGGTCGGCCACATCAGCCACAGGCGCTGTTTCGGGTCGAGGAACATCGTGGCATTCGTGTCCGGATATCCCGGCGCGTCGGCGAGCTGAAACGGCTCGCTCCATGCCTTACCGCCCTTGCTCAACCGCGCCCCCAGCACCACCACGTCGTCGGCCGTGCGTTCGCCGGAGCCGTGAAACCAGCAGGCCAGCAGATCCCCGCCCGGGAGTTCCACCACCATCGACGCATGGTTGTGCCAGTGCTCGAGCGGAAAGATCAGCTCGGACGTCAGGAACGAGGGCGTGGCTGTCTGGCGCGTGGCGATGGCCGGCAGCGACGCCGGCGAGATCGCGGCTGCCGCCGTCAGGACGAGTAGGATCTTGCGCATCACAACTCCTTGCACGATTACTCCCGATCGTGCCGGGATGCAAAATAGCAAGCCTTTGCCCCCAGCGCAACAGATTCGAAACGTGGTTTCATTTCCCACGCTCAGGTATCAGAATCTATTGACTTCGGAGTGTGGCTGCGTTCTACTGGCCCTTTGAAGCACCGGCAGGGCCCCGGCTTGCGTCGCCGTTCGCGCGACACGTGCGTGGCCTGCCAGAGGGCACCGTGCCCGGATCCTCTGATTCGCGACGCGGCGGCCCCGCCGGTAACCGTCAGGAGGAGGCTCATGGTTCGCAAGACCTTCACCATCGCAGTGTGGCTGCTCGTCGCTGCGGCCCTGCCGATCGCCGCCCAGACGACGACGGGCGGCCTCACCGGCGTGGTGCGTGACGCCGACGGCGGCGTGATGCCTGGCGTCACCGTCACGGCGACGCACGATGCCACCAACGCCGTCACGACGGCCGTCACCAACGAGGTCGGCCTCTACGACGTCCGCGGCCTGCCGGTGGGTCGGTACTCCGTGGTGGCCGAGCTGCGGGGCTTCCAAAGCGCCAAGAACACGGACATCGTCGTGCGTGTCAACGAGGTGGTCCGCCTCGACGTCGCGCTGAAAGTGGGTGCCGTCACCGACACGATCACCGTCAGCGGCATGGCGACGACGGTGGACACCACGAGCGGAACGCTCAAGACCATCGTGGATCAGGAGCGGATCGAAAACCTCCCGCTCAACGGCCGCAACGTCGCGCAGTTGATGACGCTGGTCGCCGGCGTGCTGCCCGATCGCACGGATCTGACGTCGGGCGCGACCTACCCCGGGACGCAGCCGGTGGCGTCCAGCGGCGCGCGAGGCAACACCACCAACTACGTGCTCGACGGCGGGTCGAACAACGATCACTACACGAACGGCCCGAACCCGATGCCGAACCCCGACGCGCTGCAGGAGTTCAGCGTCCAGACCAACAGCTTCAGCGCCGAGTACGGCCGGAACGTCGGCGCGATCGTCAACGCGGTGACCCGCGCGGGCACGAACCAGTTTCACGGCCTGGGGTTCGGCTACTTCCGTCACTACAAGTTCAACGCGACGAACTTCTTCACCCCCGGGGTCGACGACGGGTTGAAGCGGTCGCAGTATGGCGGCACCTTCGGCGGGCCCGTCGTGCGCAACCGGACGTTCTTCTTCGGGTCGTACCAGGGCACCACCCAGCGGCGCCGGCCCACCACCCGTTCCAGCCTGGTGCCGACGCCCGCGATGCGCAACGGGGACTTCTCCGGCATCGGCCGGCCGCTGCGCAATCCGCTCACCGGCGAGCCGTTCCCGAACAACCAGATTCCGACCTCGATGTTCAGCCCGGCGGCGGTGAAGATCGTGAACGAGTGGCTGCCCGTGCCGAACCCGGTCGGCACAGACAACCCGCTGACGCTGCGCTTCGCGCAACCCCAGGACGACGACGACCAGCAGTGGCTCGGCCGGGGCGATCACACCTTCACGGACAAGCACCGGATCTACGGACGGTTCTGGGTCTCCCGCGCATCCACGCCGGCGGTGCTCCTCGACGGCAACATCCTGAGCAGCGCATTCGGCCGCACGTGGCAGAACACGGTCGGCTCGATCAACGACACCTACATCCTCAAGCCGAATCTGCTGAACAACCTCGTGGTGACGTTCAACCGCACCAACAACAGCAACTTCCAGATCTATCCCCCCGACTACTCCACGCTCGGCATCAACGTCTACAACGACGACACGCCCCAGTGGTTCTTCAACGTCGCGGGCTACTTCCCCATCAACAGCGGCGACACGAACACGTTCCTGCGCAACGAGATCCAGATTGCCGACACCGTCCGGCTGACGAAGGGCAGGCACGAGCTGGCGACCGGCGTCGATTACAGCTACGGCCGCGGGGATACGGTCAACAACTTCCGCGCGAACGGACGGTACACGTTCTCGAACGCCGCGGGCTACACCGGCGACGCGCTCGCGGACTTCTACCTCGGGCGGTTCTCGGGCTTCGAGCAGGCCATCGGCGAGTACAAGAACACCCGGATGCACTTCCTGGCGACGTTCATCCAGGACACCTACCGGGTGAACCCGCAGCTCACGCTGAACCTGGGCGTGCGCTGGGATCCGTTCTTCCCGTACACGGACGTCACGGACCGGCTCGCGTGCTACCGCCCGGGTGAGGAGTCCGAGGTCTACGTCAACGCACCGGTGGGGGTCGTCTTCCCCGGGGAGGGGGCGTGCCCGAAGGGTGGCTACGACGCGTCGTGGGGCGACTTCGGCCCGCGCGTGGGCTTGGCGTACGATCCGACCGGCGACGGCAAGACCAGCATCCGCGCGGGCTACGGCATGTTCTACGACCGGCCCAACTCGATCGCCACCAACAGCCCGGCCAACCAGGCGCCGTTCGGCACCCTCGTCACCTTCACGGGCGACAGCGTCAACAGTGTGGCCGATCCGTACGCCGGCCGGACGAACCCGTTCCCGGCCGATCCGTTCGACGTGCCGCGCGACGTGCAGTTCTTCACCCCGAGCGCCGCGTTCAGCTACGACCCGGACCTGAAAAACGGGCGGCTGCAGTCGTGGAACGTGACCCTGGAGCGCGAGATCATGCCGAGCTACCTGGTGCGGACTGCCTACGCCGGCTCCACGGGCGACCGGCTGGCGATCGGCCGGGAGCTCAATCCCGCGATTTACGCGACTGGCGCGACCACCGCCACCACCAATCAGCGCCGGCCGCTGTTCCCGACCTTCAGCACGATCACCTCCATGGAGTCGGTCGGCGAGTCGGAATACCACTCGATGCAGCTGACGCTCGACAAGCGCATGAGCAAGGGGTTCTCGGTCCTGAGCAGCTACACGCTGTCCAAGACCATGGATCACGCCAGCGAGGCCAAGCAGACGGGCACCACCCAGACCAACCCGTTCGATCTGGAATTCGACTGGGGATACGCGAATTCCGACCGGCGACACCGCTGGGTCACCTCGTTTCTCTGGCAGCTCCCCGGCGCGTACGACAGCGCCGTGGCCGAGGCCCTCCTCGGCAAGTGGTCGCTGACCGGCATTCTCGCGATGCAGAGCGGGGGCGGCTTCACGGTGACGAGCGGCGTCGACAACGCGCGAAGCGGCACCGGCAACCAGCGCGCCGATAGCAGCGGCGATTCCGAGCTGTCGTCCGACCGGTCGAACTCCGAGAAGATTCTCCAGTGGTTCGACACCTCGGTGTACAGCCCCAACGCGCTTGGCACGTTCGGCAACTCGGGCCGCAACACGATGCGCGGGCCGGGCTCCAAGAACGTCGACCTGGGCCTTCACAAGACGTTCTCGACCGGCGCCGGCACGCGCGTCCAGGTCCGCATCGAGGCCTTCAATGCGTTCAACTGGGTGAACCTGCTCACGCCGACCACGGCCCAGAACTCGGCGAACTTCGGCCGCATCCTCACCGCCGACACCCCGCGGGTGATGCAGGGGGCGTTGCGGGTGTGGTTCTAGCACGCGCTGCACGGATATCAGCATGACCGCGATGAACCTGCCGACCCGCGGCGACACGATTGCGGGCCTCTTTGCAGCGGTGGTGACGCCGGTTCTCGACGATGGGCGGCTCGACCTGCCGACCTTCGATCGGATCGTCGACTTTCTCTGCGGCGCCGGCGTTTCGGGCGTCTGCATCGCAGGGGCGACAGGCGAGTACCCGCATTTCGACACAGCGGACCGCAAGGCGGTCATCAGCCGGGCTGCCGCCCGGCTGCCGCCCGGCTGCGCGCTGCTGGTCGGGGTCGGCGCGCCGTCGATGGGACAGGCGGTCGAGATCGGGCAGGCCGCGCTCGACGCCGGCAGTCGGGCGCTGCTGCTGCCAATGCCGATGTTCTTCCGCTACGAGCAGCAGGATCTGCACGAGTTCGCCCGACGCGTCAGCGACACGCTGCGCGCGCCATGCCTGCTCTACGACCTTCCGGGGTTCACCAACGGGCTCGCCCCGGCGACGGTGCTGGACCTCCTCCGCACGGCGGAGTTCATCGTCGGGATCAAGGACAGCAGCGGGGAGGTGGAGAACCTGGACGCGTTCGCGGAGGCGCGTGCCGGCCGCGCCTGGTCGCTGCTGGTCGGCGACGACCGCCTGCTGCAGGCCGGCCTTCAGGCGGGGTGGGACGGCGGCATCTCCGGGGTCGCCGGGTTCTGCCCGGAGCTGCTCGTCGCGATTCATCGGAGCTTCCTGGGCAGCCAGCCGGACGAAGCGGCACGTCTTCAGGGCCTCCTCGACGAGCTGATCGCGCACATTGCGCCGTTCCCTACACCATGGGGCGTTCGAGTCGGGCTGGCAGCCCGGGGGATCCCGACAGGGCCGCTCCCGCTTCCCCTGACGCCGGCGCGGCAGCGGCAAATCGCCGAGTTCACCGCGTGGCTGCCGGACTGGCTCGTGCGCTCGGGCCTCGTGACGGAGGCCCCCAGCGGCGTGGCGGGGCTCGCGCGGTCCTGAAGGCATGATGCGACCGCCAGGGCCGCGGCAACGCGCATTCGCCTGCCTGTGCCTCGGGGCGCTCTGCGCGGCCGGTCTCCGGGCCGACCGCGCGCCGGCCTACCGCGAGCGATTCATCTTCACGGGGGATTGGGGCCACGTCCACGCCTCGAGCGTCGTCGAGACTCCGGAGGGATCGCTGCTCGCCGTGTGGTATGAGAACGGCCCTGCAAATCCTGCCTACTACTTCAAGGGTGGCGACGAGGACAAGTCGGACGACGTCCGGATCGCCGGCGCGCGGCTGCGGCGCGGCGGTGAGGCATGGGAGCCGCCGTTCGTGATGTCCGACACCTTCGGCGTGTCGGACAACAATCCCGCTCTGGGGATCGACGCGCAGAAGCGCCTGTGGCTCGTGCATGCCACGCTGCTGGCCGTCCCGTCGCGCCCGTGGGGCAGCGCGCTGCTCCAGTACAAGACCGCGGTCGACTACGAGGGTAGCGGTGCGCCCAGGTGGAATCGCGAGAGCATTCTGGTGCCCAAGCCGGACGGCCTGGACGAGGTCATCGCACGGGAGGCCGACGACGTCAGGCGAAATGCAGGACGGCGGAGCCCCGAGGGCCTGCAGCGGGCCCGCTCGCTGCTCGAGCGCCTCGACGACCCGTTTGCGCGTCGCCTGGGATGGATGCCGCGCGTGCATCCGCTGTCGCTCGAGGACGGTGCGCTGCTGGTGCCGCTGGCGAACGAGAACTTCAACGTCGCCGCGATGGCAATCACTAGGGACGGCGGCGAGACGTGGACATTCTCCCGCGCCGTGCCGGGTCTCGGCGTCACCCAGCCGTCGGTCGTGCAGCTGCGCGATGGGCGCCTGATCGCGTTCTTCCGCGACGCGACGTCGGCGCACCGCATCCAGCGCAGCGAGTCGGCCGATGGCATCACGTGGTCGCCTGTCGCGGCGACATCCCTGCCCAACCCCGGTGGAGGGCTGGAGGCGATCACGCTAGCGAACGGCGGGCTGGCGATCATCTACAACGACAAGGAAAGCAGCCCTCGCGACCGCCTGGCCGTGTCCATTTCCACCGATCAGGGGCAGACCTGGCAATGGACGCGGCACCTCGAAAACACGCCCGGGCAGCGGTTCGACTATCCGTCGCTGGTGCAGGGTCGCGATGGGGCGCTGCACGCGACCTACAGCTACAACCTGAAGACGATCAAGCACGTCACCTTCGACGAGAGCTGGGTCAAGCAGGCAGGCGCCCGTGAATGAGAGGGACGTTGCGATGAAGCGAAGAGGAGGCGTCACCACGGGTACTGCTGGCGGCTGCCGGCGCGGCGGCGGCGCTGGGCGCGCAGTCACCCGCGACCCAGGGCTCCCCGGCCACCGCCGCTGCGGCGGCGCCCGCCCACGTGGTTGTCGCGCGCGCAGAGGGGCGATACGGGGGCTGGCCGGCCAACCACGGCATATGGTCCTGGGGCGACGAGATTCTCGTCGGCTTCAGCTGGGGTCATATGCGGAGCGGCGGAGCCGAGCGTGGTCACCCGATCGACCGCGAGCAGCCGGAAGAACACATGCTCGCACGGAGCCTGGACGGCGGGCGCACGTGGAAGCACGAGAAATCCGCGGGATTGATCCCGCCGCCCACGCCCGGCAACATCGCCGGGGTGCCCACCGACAAGGGTGGGAAGGCGGCGGCCGCCCTCACTTCCCCGATCGATTTCACCGCTCCCGGTTTCGCCCTCACCGCCCGCATGAGCGACATCAACGTCGGTCCCTCCTGGTTCTTCTACACGACTGACAAGGGGCGGTCCTGGAGCGGTCCATACACGCTGCCGGACTTCGGCCAGAAGGGCATCGCCGCGCGTACGGACTACCTGGTGGACGGCCCGCGCGAGTTGACGATGTTCCTGACCGCCGCGAAGTCGAACGGCCGCGAAGGGCGGGTGATCTGCGTGCGGACGACGGACGGCGGCCTCAACTGGACGCTGGTGGGCATGGTGGGACCTGAGCCCGAGGGCAACGACTTCGCCATCATGCCGTCGTCGGTGCGCCAGTCCCCGACGTCCATTCTCACGCTGGTGCGGCACCGGCAGTGGATTGAATCGTACAGCTCCGGCGACAACGGTGCGAGCTGGACGCACGTCGTTCGCGCCGTGCCCGACACCGGGCGCGGCAACCCGCCGAGCCTCGTCAATCTCCGCGACGGCCGGCTGGCGGTGACGTTCGGCTACCGCGCGGCGCCCTTCGGGATCCGCGCGCGGATCAGCGCCGACCAGGGCCGCAGCTGGGGCGACGATGTGGTCCTGCGCTCCGATGCCGTGGACTGGGATCTGGGCTACACGCGCAGCGTGCAGCGTGCCGACGGGAAGGTCGTGACGGTCTACTACTACAACGACGCGACGTCGACCGAGCGCTACATCGCGGCGACGATCTGGACGCCCTGAACAGGCGCACCGCCGTTCGCCGGGCCGGACACGCGTCAGGCCCTGGCCAGCTCCGCCTGCATCCGTGCCGCGTCACGCTTGACGAAGAAGACGAGCCCGACGAGCAGCAGCAGTCCAGCCAGGACGTAGACGCTCGACGCGAGCGCGATGGCCAGCCCCAGGCTCTGGCGCTGGGCGATGAAGCCGATCGCGAGCGGCGCAGTGCCGCCACCGGCCAGCCAGCCGACGGCGTTCATGAACCCGGCCGCCGTGCCACGCGCCTCCGGGCGCACCACGTCGAACACCGACGCGAAGATGTTCGCGTCGTACAGGCCCTTGAAAAAGCCCCAGACCGTGAGGGCCAGCATCACGGTGCCGACAGAGGGCGTCAGGCCGCAGAGCGCGACGAACGGGGCGCCGCCCAGCACGCCAATCATCTGCACAGCGAGCCGGCCCCGCGCGGAACGCCGCCGCCACATGTCTGCCAGCCAGCCGCCGACCGGCGCGCCCGCCATGCTCGCCAGCTGCACGAAAATCGTGGCCGTCAGCCCGGCCATCGCCAGGCTCAAGTGGAACTTGTCATACAGGAACTTGGGCATCCACGACAGGAGCACCACGGCGACGAAGTTCGCGCACATGAACGCGCCCATCAGGCAGAGCAGTGTCGGCGTCCGGGCGACGAGGCGCAGGAACTGAGGCAGCGTCAGCCCACCGCGCAGGGGTGCCGGAGCGTGGGCGCCGGTCGCTTCGATCACGTCCGCGGCGCCGCGCACAGGTTCCACCAGGTAGCGGCTCAGCACCACTCCCAGGAGGATGCCGAGCCCGCCGAACACGAGAAACGACAGCCGCCATCCATAGTACTGGCCGATCAGGCCGGCGAAGAACCCCCCGCCGATCGTTCCGAGGTACACGCTGGTCTGGTGCAGGCCCATCGCGCGCGAACGCGTGTCGCGGCCGTGATAGTCGCTGATGAGCGACATGGAAGCAGGGTAATAGAAGGTCTCGCCGAGACCTTCGGCCGCACGCCAGAAGAACAGATGCGTGAAGTTGCGGGAGGTCATCGTCGCCACGCAGATGATGCTCCACGCCTGCAGCCCTCCCAGGATGGCGGTCCGCCGGGGAACCCTGTCGACAATCATTCCTGCGAGGGGCGCACCGAGACCGTAGACCCACGCGAAGGACGACCCGAGCAGCCCGAGCTGCACCGGCGTGAGCCCCATCTCGCGCTCGAGCAGCGGGAAGACCGAGAAGATCGCCTGGCGATCGGCGTAGTTGAAGAACGAGATGAGCCAGAGCATGCCGACCACCCACCACTTGTAGGTGGACGGGAGCGCCCGGGTCCGGGTGGTCGCAGCAGGCATCGAATCAGTACAGCGTGCGTTGCCGCTGTGCAGGCTCGATGCCGTGCGGACCGAGAAACCCGCGCGCTCCCGCCTCGAACAGGGCGAGGTCGGACGGCGCCTGGAGGAAGAGGAACCCCTCGTCGATGTAGCGCCGGGTGTCTTCGGTCGAGCCTGCCGGGCGTCCCGCAATCTTGCCGTGGCGCAGCGCCGCGGCGAGAACGGCGGACGCCGCCTGCTCGACCTGCGGGTGCTGCTGCTGCCCGCGCAGCCCAAGGGAGAACGACAGGTCGCCCGTCCCGACGAAGACCACGTCGACCCCCGGGGTGGCCGCAATCTCGTCCGCGTGCGCGAGTGCCGCAGCCTCCTCGACGACCACGACCGTCATGATGTTGCGATCGGCGGAGTCGTAGTAGCTGCCGGGATCCGGCCAGCAGGCGGTTGCCAGGCTCGCGCCGGAACCACGTCGTCCCTGTGGAGGGTAGCGGCAGGCGGCCGCAGCCAGGCCGGCGAGGGCTGGCGAGCTGACGAAGGGAAACACGACACCATGCACACCGGCATCGAGGACGCGTTTCGCCGTCCACGCCTCGGTGAGCGGCAGCCGCGCAAACGGCACGGCGGGAAGGTCGCGCGTGGCGAGCACGATGTTGCGCACCGTCTCGAGCGTCAGGGGCGAGTGCTCCAGTTCCAGCCAGAGAAAGTGGAACCCGGCGGTCGCCGCCCGTGCGGCCGTGTCGAGGCTGGCGGTCGTGATGGTGCAGCCGAAAACCGGCAGCGATTCGCGCAGCCGCCGCCTGATGGGGCTCTCCCACGCAGTGTCCATCGAGTCCTCCAGCGACACTAGTTCTTTCGCATCAGCCACACTTCGGCGATCTGATTGCCCCGGCCGGCGCTGCCCATGCCCGGCGTTCCGCTGAAGGTCAGCGCCAGCTCCCCGCCGCGTGTGGCCTCCACAGGCACATCGAACTCGAGCGCCTGGAGGGGCGATGGCTTCCGGAGGGGCGGGTGAACTTCATAACTGTCGTTGGCGACCAGCTTGATCAGCGTGTTCATGCTGAACACGTCACCCGCGTAGACGATCCGCAGGCGGTAGGCCGCCGAGCGATCGAGGTTCGTGTAGCGCATCCGCAGCGGGGTCTCCCAGAACGACTCGGCATGGGTCATCCACGAGAGTCGCCAGTCGGGGCGGTAACCGAAGCCGCTCAGGGTGCTCTGCAAACGTTGCGGGTCCTCGGCAAACGGCCGGCCGGTGACCAGGTGCGGCTGCCGCAACGGATCGCCGAGGTCGTCGTAGTAGCCGCCGGGGCCGGGGTCGGTCCAGCGGAGGATCCGATCGACGGCGGCAATGCGCTCCTCTTCCTTCTCCAGCGCGGCCGCCTCCGCGAAGCGCGCGAGCAGCCAGCCGCTGTTGTTCAGCGGTGTCTCCATGCTGTCGAGCGTGGCACCGCGTCCGACCCCGATGGCGGCATAGCGGCTGACGCTCAGCTGCTGCCGGATGCTCTGGAAGAGCGCCTCCGCGAGCGTGTAGACACGCTGCCGCCACTCGGCAGCTGGCTTCTGCTGGGCCTCGGCCAGTATCGCGGCGGCGTTCGCCAGCGCCTGCCGCGAATCGCCGGGGCGGGCCGTCCGCAGCCGCTCGAGCGCGCGCTCCTCGATGTTCGTTTCGTGGAGCAGACGGCTGCGCACGTACGCGTCGTAGTACGCCCGGTACAGCGCCTGCTGGAAACGCCAGTTGCGGAGGTCCGCCGGCGCGGCGGTTCGCTCCATGGCCTGGAACTGCTCCAGCGTGGTGTAGACCGACGCGTTGGAGGCGAGCGGACCCCGCCAGTTGTGCTCCAGGGCGAGCAGCCCCTGCGCAAACGAATCGGCGTAGCGATCGCCGATGAAATACCGGCTGTAGTCCCGCAGGATCTTCACGACGTCCGCCTTCGGATCCCAGCCCAGGCCGCTCCACACGAACTTGTTGACGTCGTCGTTCGCCCCTTCCGAGTAGGTGATGAAGTCCGGCGCATACGGCAGCAGCGCGCGGAAGATGACGGCCTGGGCCTCGGGGCGGGGGTTGATCTGCTCGCGCTGGGACGTCAGCGCGTGCGCAACATCCCAGTCCTGCACCGGATACTGGCTGCGCAGGTTGTGCGTGATGTCGGGGTAGTGCCGCAGGCGGTACCGTTTCGGGACCTTCGCCCGCAACACCTCCGCGCTGTCCCGCACCTGGGGGCCGAAGACGACGCCGCTCAGCCACGCCGGCCCGGTCTGGAGGATGTCGTAGAACTCGTGCATCCAGGGGCCGGTGAAGCCCTGGGGCGACATCCACATCTGGAGCGCCGGGTGAAACTTGCGCAGGCTTGCGGTCTGCCGCTCGAGCAGCGCCATCAGGTGCTTCGGCTGGGTGTGGCCGGGATCCCCGCCCGGGACGAAGACGGCGTTCACGCGCGGCAGCTTCGACAGCACGTCGGCCCATTCCTTGACCGCCGAATCCACCTGTTTGGCGTCGCCGTAGTCCGGGTCCATGGCGGGATACCAGACCCACACATCCAGTCCGTACTCGTCCGCGATGCGCGACATGTGGACCATCATGTCCATCTGCGGAAGCGGAAAGTGCGGGCTGTCGGCGTCGTCGTCCGTCCGTGGCGGCATCAGCTCGATGGCGTTGGTGCCGAAGATCGCCAGGTCCCGGATGTACTGTTCCCAATCGGCACGTCCCACGCGTCGTAGGCATTCGTCTTCGGCCGGTAGCCCAGCTGGTGGCCGCGAAGGGCAACCTGTGGAGTCGACACGATAGCGAGTGTGGCGGGCGCGCGGACCGCGCCCCGCGCCATGTGCATTTCGCGGAGCAGCCGCCCCACGCCGAACAGCACTCCCCGGGCATCGCTCCCGAGCACGAGGACTGTGCCGCCGCGCCGGCCGGCGGCATTGACGACGAGCCTGTAGCCCTCGGGGCCGGGCGCCGACGCGGCGGGCAGGCCTGGCAGCGCCGCGCCGGCCCATCCCGACGACGTGGCGAGCGGACCGACGGCTATGGCGGCGACCTCCTCCGCCGGCCACTTGGCCGAGACCGGCAGGCGCACGTTCGTGCGCTTTTCGACTTCCTCGACCAGCACCCGGACGGCCGTGCGCTCCTGGATGCTCATCGTCCCGGGCGTGACGATTGCCGCACGGGTGAGGTCCAGCCAGGCGGAGCTGCCCACCGGTGTGACCGGCGCACCTGCCTGAGCCTGGCCGGCAGAAGCGGACGTGGCGCAGGCGAGCAGGATAGCCGCCGTCAGGCGAAAGGTTTGCCGCATGTCAGGCTCCGGACAGGTTGTTTAGAGAGGCCGACGGCGTCGAACGCGGTTTCATTTCTACTACATCCGTTTTATTTATTACAATACGCGCCGCGCGCCGGCGCGCGCGACGCGGAGGGTCAGTGCCGATTCTTACGCCCGAACAGCTGGATGCGCTGCGGCGCATCGACAGTCCAACCGTGTCGAACGCGATCGAAGAGCTCGAGGTGAGACCGCGCGTCGAAGGGTTTGCGGGGTGGGAGTTGCGGTGCGCCTTTCCCGAGCTTGGATCGATGGTCGGCTACGCCGTGACCTGCACCGCGGACAGCACGACGGAGTCGCGTGCCCAGGAGCGCGGGTTGCTGCAGCTGTGGTCAGCCCTCGAAGCCGCGCCGAAGCCCGCGGTGCTGGTCATCAAGGACATCGGCCCGCAGCGCAGCCGGTCGTGCCACATGGGAGAGGTCATGGCAACCACCGCCAGGGCTCTCGGCGCGGTTGGCTGCGTCTCGGACGGCGGGCTCAGGGACGTCGTGGAGGTCCGGGCGCTCGGTTTCCAGTATTTCTGCCCGGGCTTCGTCGTGTCGCACGGGAAGCCTTTCATCTGCGACATCAACGTGACGGTCTCGCTCGAGGGCATGGACGTGCACCCGGGCGACCTGTTGCACGGGGACGCCAACGGTGTGCTGGTGATCCCGGGCGCGATTGCCGACAGGGTCGCAGGGGCGGCGCAGCGCGTCCGCGACGCCGAGCGCGAGGTGCTCGACTTCGTGCGGACCGCCGGGCTGACGGTGGAGAACCTCCGCGCGTTTCAGCAGCGCTTCAGGCATTGACGTGGCAGTCACGGGTGGCCGCCTCTGCCGCCGGATCACGACGCCGGTCTGCGGTGCGCGCGTGGCGCGAGCGCCCTCGACACGCCGTCGGCCGCCCGCCGAAGCGCCGCGACGACCCGCTTCTGGAGCTGCTCGTCGCGCATGCGCATCTTCGGCGACGAGAGGCTGATCGCCGCCAGGGCATCGCCCTGGGCCGTCAGGATGGGCACGCCGAAGCACATGCCCTCGACGACGCTCTCGTCTGTGTCGGTGCTGTAGCCCCGCGCCTTGATCCGCTCGAACTCGCGTTTGAGCTCCATTTCGTCGGTGATGGTATGTTCGGTGAACCGGTGGATGCCGTAGCCGCGAATCAGCCGGTCGCGCACGTCCTCCCG
This sequence comes from uncultured Acidobacteriota bacterium, assembly GCA_963787175.1. GTDB lineage: Bacteria > Acidobacteriota > Vicinamibacteria > Vicinamibacterales > 2-12-FULL-66-21 > CAVSUB01. Next base: position 200,915 of record CAWBCA010000017.1, on the reverse strand, counting down.
CTGGAACGCGGTGATTGCCTTCCCGAGCGAGCTCGCGTGGGGGGGGACGATTCGGCCGACCGTGTTGCCCATGCGGATCAGGTGCGGGCTCTCCACCGTGGCGACCACCTCGATGCGGTTCTCGAAGTACATGGCCAGCGTGACCGTCTCGCAGAACTCGCGGCTCAGCTCACGCAGGGCCGGCATGGTCGCGGAGACGAGCGAGACCCGCACGCGGCCGGGCGCCCAGTCCCGCAACTCCGCCGCCACGCTGTATCGCCCTGCGCTGTCGCGCTCGACGTAACCCGAGACCTCGAGGGTGTGGAGAATGCGGAAGACGGAGCTCTTGGCGAGATCGAGCCTGAGGGCCAGCTCCATCAGCGGCAGCGGCTCCGCGTCGGAGCGGAGGATGGCGATGACGTCCAGCGCCTTGCCGATGACCTTGGAGAAGTATTTGTCCGAGCGTTCGCGCGTGCCCACAGCTCTTCCGGTCACAGAGGCGGCCGCAGGCCGGGCGGTTCGAGGCATAAGTTGCGGATCTGAAACGCCGTTTCCAATTCGTTCCGTCGCGCCATCGTACTGAACAGCCGGGGGACAATCAAGGTTGGTGACCATGGTGACAACGGCATGGCGGCGTCTGCCGGCCTTCCTGGCGTGCGTGGCGCTGCTGGGGAGCGTGGAGCCGCGCGCGCAGAGCCCTGGAGCGGAGGGCCCGCGCATCGAGCGGGTGTTCGGTCCCGAAGTGCCGACCGGGCGCTACAAGCACCCGGCCAGCATGACGGAGCTCTCCAACGGAGACCTGTATCTGGTCTACTACGGCGGAGACGGCGAGTATGCACCCGCCACCGCTGTTTTCGGCGCCCGGCTGACCAAGGGCAGCACCATCTGGCCGGCCCCCCGGCCGATCGCGAGGGACCCGTTCCGTTCGCTCGGGAACGCGGTGGTGTGGCAGGCGCCGGACGGGGTGGTGTGGCTGTTCTACGTGGTGAGGTTCGGCAGCACGTGGTCCACCTCGCGCATCCAGGCCAAGGTGTCGCGCGACAACGCCGAGACGTGGTCCGACGCCTTCGTCATCAGCCTGGACGAGGGCATGATGGTGCGCAACCGGCCGATCGTGCTCGCCGGGGGCGACTACCTGCTGCCGGTCTACCAGGAAACGGGTCATGACACCGAAGTGGTCGGGGCGGACAGCACGTCCTTGTTCCTTCGCTACGATCAGAAGGGCAAGCAGTGGGTGCCGACCGGCCGCATCACGTCCCCGACAGGAAACATCCAGCCGGCGGTCGTCGAGCTCGGCCCGGGGCACCTCGTGGCGTACTGCCGCCGCGGCGGCGGCTACGGGCCGACCAAGGACGGATTCATCGTGCGTTCGGAATCGCGCGACGGGGGAACGACCTGGGAGCAGGGGCGGAATGCCGTCTTCCCGAATCCGAACTCCGCGATCGAGTTCCTGAAGCTGCGAAGCGGGGCGCTGCTGCTGGTCTACAACGACAGCATGACCACCAGGACGCCGCTGACCGCGGCGCTCTCGGCCGACGGCGACAAGACCTACCCCTACCGCCGGAACCTCGTCGAGGGGAAGAACTCCTTCGCCTATCCGACCGGGTTTCAGTCGGCCGACGGCTCGATTCACATGGTCTACACGTCCGACCAGCGCTCGGTGATCAACCATGTGGTGTTCAGCGAGGACTGGCTGAAGCAGAAGCCGTGAACGTCAGCGTTGGCGGCCCGCCCGGGGGCCGCCGGACAGGTCTGAGAACGACATGAAGATGCACCTGAACGCCGCGGCGCTGTATGTGCTGGGGCTTGCGTTGATCGCGGGGACCGCAACGCTCCTCTCCCTGCAATCGCCGCCCACGCCGTCGGCGCCGCCGCCGCGCCAGGCGCCGGCGCGCGCGCTGCCGGTGCCGACGACCGTGAGCCCCGAGATGCAGACGCTCATCGGCGCGCCTCCCGGCTCGAACTGGAACGTCGCGCCGGGCTCGGCCGAGGAATGGAAGCCTCTGGCGGCTGCTTCTGCCGGACGCGGGCTCCCGGCGCTGCGGGAACGGTTCAAGGTGACCTCAGAGGCCCTCACGGTGAACGGGGCGAGCGCCTACATGATCACTCCGCTGGAGATCCCGCCCGCGAACCGGCAGCGCCTTCTCATCCACGTCCACGGTGGCTGTTACGTGCTGAACGGCGGTGAGGCCGGCACGACCGAGGCGATCTACATGGCCGGGTTCGGGCGCTTCAAGGTGCTGTCGGTCGACTACAGGCGTCCTCCGGAGTTCCCCTACCCCGCCGCGCTGGACGATGCGATGGCGGTATGGAAGGGGGCGCTGAAGATGGGCGAGCCGTCAAGGATGGGGATCTTCGGCACGTCCGCCGGCGGGGCCCTGACGCTGTCCATGGTGCTGCGGGCGAAACAGGAGGGGCTGCCTCTCCCGGCAGCGATCGCGTCGGGCACTCCCATGTCGGACCTGACCGGCACGGGCGATTCTTTTCGCACCAACTTCATGGTCGACAACGTCCTTGTCGGCAGCGGCGGCCGCTGCGATGCGATGGCGAAGTTGTACGCGGGTGGCCACGATCTGAAGGATCCCTTGCTCTCGCCCGTTTATGGCGACATGCACGGCTTTCCGCCCGCGCTCCTGACGACCGGCACGCGGGACCTGCTGTTGAGCAACACCGTGCGCGTGCACCGTAACCTGCGCCGGGCTGGTGTGGAGGCGGAGCTCCACGTCTACGAGGGCCAGTCGCACGCGCAGTACATGCGCGACAGCAACGCCCCGGAGACGAAAGAGGCCTTCGACGAGATCGCCCGCTTCTTCGACAGGCACCTCGCGAAGTGACGCGCGACCCGGCGCGGCGGAGGGGTCAAGGGAGACCGGAGGCCCCGTCGCATCACTGCAGATTCGCCAGAATCGTGTTGTAGACGATGCGAACCGCCTGGTGCGTGCTCACCTCGACCGAATAGAGCCCCTTGTATCCGAGCCCTTCGGTGAACCGGACCGCAGTGCCGATGTCCCAGTTCGGGCTCGACTTGATGTGCATGTTGCCGGACGAAGTGGGGTAGAGCCCCTTGATCGCATCGTGCAGCGCCTGCTGGTTCGGCGCGGCGACGTTGCCGATGTCGACATTCGACTGGGCGCCTGCCGCGTCGATCACGCCTGCAAGGAACTGCCACGGCAGCATCCCGAGTTCTGCCTCACTCGCCCCGACAGCGCCGCGTGTTTCGGCCGAGACCTTCACGTTTTTCGTCCTGCCATAGTCCGACGCCGCCTTGAACGCCGCGACGGCATGTTCCCTGGTTTCCTTGTTGAGCTGCGGCTGGTTCTGGTTGATCATCACGCGGGGGCACGCGTACTGGACCGCGATGTCGATCCACTGCTTCGTGTGGTCGACCGCCTTCTGGCGCAGGCCCGCATCCGGCGTGGAGATGTTCTCCACGCCGAACTCCAGGTTGATCTGGGTCATCTGCACCTTCTGTTCATCGAGCCGGGCTTTCAGTTCCTTGATGAACGCCGGGTCGGCTTCGGACCTGACGATATGGCTGTGCTGATACTCGATGTTGCGGACGCCGTACATGTCCACGTACATCTTCGGCAGGTCGAACACGTCGAGCGTCTGCTCCGGCGTGGGCGTACCCTCGGCCGGCTTCAGGTACCCGCCGAAGTTGAGCGTCATCAGGGAGACGCGCGCCAGTTTCTCGGCCGGGACGTTGGCCGGCCCTCCCCGTCCCCGCCCGCCCTGGCGGCCAGGCGCCGGACCCGCCGTCGGCGGCGGCGCGCCCTGTCCGCCCTGCGCACGCCCGATGCTGGTCAACCCTGCCAACCCGGCTGCGCCGGCCGCCGTTCCGACAAGAAACCTGCGACGATTCATGGTGCGGTTCCTCCTGTGAATGCCCGGATTGTCGCCGACACGGCCGCAAACACCAAGGGCTCCCGGGTGCGGCCACCCGATCCGCCGGCGTGCTACGATGTGCGGTTCACGTCGGGTAACGATGCCGCGCCGACATCAGCTAGCGCCTCGCTGTCCCGGCTGCACCAGGCCGGACGTGCCGTGAAGGAGATTCGATGGCAGGAGAACCGGCCATCACCGCCGTGCCGGTCCATCGCGTGACGAGCGACGGCGACGTCGTGGCCGGCATCGATGGTCTGGCGGCGGAGGAGCCACTGGAGATTCGCCTTGGCTTCGTTGCAGAGGGCAAGGCGACCCACAAGAGCATCTCCATCACCATGCGGACCCCGGGCGCCGACCTCGATCTTGCCGCAGGCTTCCTCGTCACCGAAGGGTTGATCACGTCCGCGGAGCAAATCCAGCAGATCAGGCACTGCGGCATTCGCGCGCCGTCGAGCCTGACCGTGGAGCTCGCGCGGGAATACGCCATGACGCTGCTGGGGTTCGTTCGCGACCACCGTTTCAACATCTATACCGGTCCCGAGCGGGTTGTTGGACGTGGCGTGGCCGGCAGCGCCGGGAGCCGGACGGTGCTGGGTGGCTGATGAAACACACTGAGGGGGACCGTTCGACCGCGAGCGAACGTCGGGACGGCGGGCGAGATTCGACCGATGGGGGAGAGTCCGGAACGGTGTCTCAACGCGTCGATCCGTCCGCAGGCACGCAACTCGACGGGGCGCACGAGGCCGCCAACGCCGCCGACTGTACGCAGCCGAGCCACTGGACCCCGGGCAAGGAGCTGGTTCGCACAGAGCGCGACCTGATCGAGGAGGTGGTCCAGGCACCGGACGGGCCGGATACCGCCGCCGATCAGCTGGCGCTCGCTGAGGCGGCCGAGGCTCGCAATTCCCACCAGGAGCCGGGTCGTGGCGTCCACCTCCGCGCTCTCAACCCGGAAGCATTCGGCAATCTCCGCGTCACGGCGCCGGCGCACTCTGCGGCAGGATTCCCCGCCATCGTCTCGACAGTGAAGTACGCGCTCCGGGAGATGGGGGTTGCGCGAAGCGTGCAGACGCTCAGGGCGTTGAACCAGAAGGACGGCTTCGATTGCCAGTCGTGCGCTTGGCCCGATCCGGATGGCGAGCGTCACCTCTTCGAGTTCTGCGAGAACGGCGCGCAGGCGGCGGCGGACGAAGCCACGACGAAGCAGGTAGCGCCCGAGTTCTTCGCGCGCCACAGCGTCGCCGACCTGTCGCAGCGATCCGACTACTGGCTCGGGCGACAGGGGCGGATCACACACCCGATGATCCTCAGAGCCGGCGCCAGCCACTACGAACCGATTGCATGGAGCGACGCCTTCGAGGTGATTGCCGCGCAGCTGCACGGGCTCCAGTCGCCGGACGAGGCAATCTTCTACACGTCGGGCAGGACCTCGAACGAGGCCGCCTATCTGTACCAGTTGTTCGTCCGGCAATATGGCACCAACAACCTGCCGGATTGCTCGAACATGTGCCACGAGTCGTCCGGCACGGCGCTGACGGAGAGCATCGGCATCGGCAAGGGGACCGTCACCCTCGAAGACTTCGACAAGTGCGACCTCGTGATCATCCTCGGACAGAATCCCGGCAGCAATCACCCGCGAATGCTGACGTCGCTGGAGCGGGCCAAGCGCAACGGCGCCAGGATTCTCACGATGAATCCCCTGCCGGAAGCGGGTCTCCTCAGCGTCGTCAACCCAAACCCGGAGGAGTACAGCAACCCGCTGAAATTTGCCGTCGCGGTGCTGGGGAACCGGGGCACACCGCTTTCCGACCTGCACCTGCCGATCCGGATCAACGGCGACATGGCCGTGCTGAAGGGCATGATGAAGGTCATGACCGAAGCGGAGCGCGAACACCCGGGCACGGTCTTCGACAGGGGCTTCGTCGACCGCAACACGGCCGGCTTCGACGACTTCATTGCGAGCCTCCAGGAGGTGAGCTGGGAGGACATCGTCGGGCAGAGCGGCGTCGGCCGTGAGGCGATCGAACAGGCGGCGGCAGTCTACATGACGTCGGAGCGCGTGATCACCTGCTGGGCCATGGGCCTGACCCAGCACAGGAACGCCGTCGGCACGATCCAGGAGATCGTCAACCTGCACCTGTTGCGCGGGCAGATCGGACGCGCCGGCGCGGGGCTGTGCCCCGTGCGCGGGCACTCGAACGTGCAGGGGGACCGGACGGTCGGCATCTGGGAACGGCCTCGGGAGGAGTTTCTCGAGGCGCTCGACAAGGAGTTCTGCTTCACGGCGCCGCGGCGGCACGGCTACGACACGGTCGAGGCCATCAAGGCCATGTGGGTCGGGCGGGCCACGGTCTTCTTCGCGCTGGGCGGGAATTTTCTGAGCGCGGCGCCCGACACGGAGTACACCGCCAGCGCGCTGCGACGCTGCCGGCTGACGGCGCAGGTCATCACCAAGCTGAATCGCACTGCCCTGATCACCGGTGAGCAGGCCATCATCCTGCCGTGCCTGGGACGTTCTGAACAGGATGTCCAGGCGAGCGGCGCCCAGTTCGTCTCCTGCGAGAACTCGATGGGCATGGTGCAGCAGTCCACGGGCATCCTGAAGCCGGCCTCGCCTCACCTTCGAAGCGAGCCGTGGATCGTCGCGCAGTTGGCCAAGGCGGTCGTCGGACACGCGTCACCGGTGAACTGGGACGCGATGGCCGCCGACTACGACAACATCCGGACCAGCATCAGCCGAACGATTCCCGGGTTCCACGAGTACAACGCCAGGATCCGGATCGCCGGCGGTTTTCCGCTGCCGAACAAGCCTCGTGAAGGCCTGTTCCCGACCGCCACGAACAAGGCGAACTTCACGGTGCACCGGCTGCCGCGTCACGAGTTGGCGCCGGGCGAGCTGATCATGATGACGATTCGGAGCCACGACCAGTTCAACACGACGATCTACGGGCTGGAAGACCGCTATCGAGGGGTTCACGGCGAGCGGCGGGTGGTGCTGATGAACCCGGAGGACATGCGCACGCGCGGCCTGGTCACGGGCGAAGTCGTCGACCTGACCAGTCATTTCGCCGGGCTCGAGCGTCACGCCCGGCACTTCATCGTCGTGCCCTACGAGATCGCGCCGGGCTGCGCCGCAACCTACTTTCCGGAGGGCAACGTGCTGGTCGCGATCGGTTCGACGGCCGACCGCAGCAACACGCCGGTGTCCAAGTTCGTCCGGATCACGGTCGCGCCGCGCCGGTCGCCCGCCGGCGAGCGCGGTACCGCGGGCCGGTTCGACTACGACTTCGTCGCGGGCCGGCAGGCGACATGACACGGCGGGTCCTGCGCACCGACAGTCGCCGCCATGGGGTTCGCGCGGTTCGACGTCGCACCACCGGGAGGCGTTAGGTGCCGTTATCATTCCTGGATCGCGAGCACACCGTTGCACCGCCCGGCTACAGCCGTTGGCTTGTGCCGCCCGCCGCGCTCGCCATCCATCTCAGCATCGGCCAGTCCTACGCGCTCTCGGTGTTCAGCCTGCCCCTGTCGAGGCTGGTTGGTATTCAGGCATCCGTGCCGGGACGCGACTGGGATCTGACGACGACGGTGTGGATTTTCAACATCGCGTTCGTCTGCCTGGGCCTGTCCGCCGCGCTGTTCGGCAAGTGGCTGGAGAGGGTCGGCCCCCGCAAGGCGATGTTCGCGTCGGCGCTGTGCTTCAGCGGCGGCTTCATGATCTCGGCGGTTGGCATACACCTGCACACGATCTGGCTGCTGTATCTCGGCTCGGGCGTGATCGGCGGCATCGGGCTGGGCCTGGGGTACATCTCGCCGGTGTCCACCCTGCTGAAGTGGTTCCCCGACCGGCCGGGAATGGCGACAGGCATGGCCATCATGGGCTTCGGCGGCGGCGCGATGATCGGGTCGCCGCTGGCGGACAACCTGATGAAGCTGTACGCCACGCCGACCTCGATCGGGGTCCTCGAAACCTTCGTCACCATGGGCGTTCTCTATTTCATGCTCATGATGTTCGGGGTCTTCACGGTGCGCGTGCCGGCGCCCGGCTGGAGTCCGGAAGGATACACCCCGCCCGCCACCGAGCGGCGCGCCCTGGTCTCGAGCAACAACGTCTCGGCGGACCAGGCCATCAGGACACCGCAGTTCTACCTGCTCTGGCTGGTGCTGTTCCTGAACGTCACAGCCGGAATCGGCATCCTGGCGCAGGCGTCGCCGCTCATCCAGGAGATGTTCCCGGGCAGGGTCACCGCCGCTGCGGCAGCCGGCTTCGTGGGCCTGCTGTCGCTCTTCAATCTCGTGGGGCGTTTCTTCTGGTCGTCGCTGTCGGATGTCATCGGCCGGAAGAGCACCTATTCGATCTACCTGGGTGTCGGCGGCCTGCTCTATGCGATGGTGCCAACCCTCGGCACGCGCGGAAACCTGGTGCTCTTCGTCCTGGTGTTCTCGGTGATCCTGTCGATGTATGGCGGCGGGTTCGCCACCATCCCGGCCTACCTGCGCGACCTGTTCGGCACCTACCAGGTGGCCGCCATCCACGGAAGACTGCTGACCGCATGGTCCGCCGCGGCGATTGCCGGGCCGTCGATCGTCACCTACCTGCGGGACTACCAGATCAAGTCGCTCGGCCTTCCACCGAGAGACGCCTACTCGACGGCGATCTACATCATGGCCGGGCTGCTGGCCGCCGGCTTCATCTGCAACCTGATGGTGCGGCCGGTGGATCCCATCCATCACCACGATGGGGCGGCCGCGCCGCACGTGCCGCCCGACTCGAGCACGGAGCGGGCCCGGCAAGGCGCACGGGCCTGAGGGTGCTGCGCCGAGATTGAACCACCATGAAGCACGCGAGCATCGAGCCGACGTCCGCGCTGAAAGTGGCCATGGCCTGGGTGGTCGTGACGATCCCGCTGCTGTATGGCGTGTACTATTCGATGCTCAAGGCGGCGGCGCTGTTCCGGTAGACGTGCCTCCCGGGCCGCTTTCCGTCCGGTGCGGAGTGAGCGCCCCTTTCGTCGAGTGCCCCCCGGGCTGCCGACACGATGCGGCACCTCGACGTCATGGGTTGTCTTCTTCCAGGATGCAATACTGTGAACCTGCCGCCAAGTGGGACGACGCGGTTGCGATTGAAGTCCACGGGAACCATCACTCTCGCGGTTGCCGCGCTGCTGGCCCTTCTTTCAGGAACGAGAGCCCCAGCCCGCGCTCAGCTGCCCTCGCAGCCCGCGCCGGCCTGGGCCGACTGGATCGAACCCGACTTTCCTTTCTTTTCATCCGTTCTCGACGCGCGCCTGGCCGGACCAGGATTCCCGACCGGCAACCTCACACCGCGCGCGCTGGTGCTCAGGGTCGGGCGCGAGCACTGGGCCGGTTTCGATCTCGACCTGCTGCGCGTGGCGGCCATCTGGCGCGGAAACGGCGTCACCGCTACGGCGCTGGCGCCCGGATCCTACAAGCATCCCGATCGCAAGACGCCCCCTGGGCAGAATGCCTTGCCCGAACCGAGCGGGAAAGTGTGGCTGGCCAGCGGCATCTATCCGGGATGGCAGGTGGGTGAGCGCCCGTCGTTCGAGGATCCACGCGAGCCGGCGCCCAGCCCTGAGGAAGTCGGGCGGGGCCCGCTGGCGGAGGAGACGGGCCGCTTCACGGCAATACGCCAGGTTCGTGACGGCGTGGTGCTGGAGTACACGGCGGGCGGTGCGGACATCCGCGAGCGGCTGGCGGTCTCGGAAACGGACAGCGCGTGGACGTTCGTCCGGCATTTTCGTGTCGGCGCTTCGAGCCATCAGCTCTGGCTCGTGCTGGGGTCCAAGCCCGCAGACATCGACCTGGCGATCGACGGCGGCGCCAGCGCTGCCCCGCCGGCGAATCTCTCACTTGAGAGTTACCCGGACACGCACGAAGGCGCGGCGACCCTGTGGGTGGTGCGCGTGCCGCCCCGCGCGAAGTCCGTGGAATTCTCTGCCGCCTTCAAGAGCAACCCGACGGCTCCGCCGGCTCCCGCGGCCGCCATTCCTTCCGGCCCGCCAGTCCGACGCTGGCCGCAGGAAGTCACCAGCACCATCACGCGCTCGACGGCCAGGGATGCCTACGTGGTGGACGACATCGCCTTGCCGCTCGGCAACCCGTGGCGGCGGAACCTGCGCCTCAGCGACATCCAGTTCCTCGGCGACGGCACCGGCATGGCGGTGACAATCGACGGAGATGTGTGGTCGATCCGCGGTCTGCACGATCCGGGCGGCGTCGTGCGCTGGCGGCGTTTCGCGTCCGGACTGCACGAGCCGTTTACGCTGGCCATTCGCGACGAGCAGATCTACGCCTTCGATCGCAACGGCATCTGGCGCCTGCGCGACACGAACGGCGATGGCGAGGCGGACGTCCACGAACTGTTTTCCAACGCGTTCGCGCAGACGGCCGACACGCGCGAGTTCCCGAACACGCTGCGGCCGGCGCCCGGCGGTGAGTTCGTCATCGCCAAGGGCGGGCAGGAGGCAACGACGCTCGGAAAGCACAACGGCAGCGTGCTCCGCATCTCGTCCGACGGCCGGCGGGCCACCGTCCTCGGCTACGGATTCCGCCAGCCGAACATCGCCGTCAACATCCGCACCGGCCTCGTGACCGCGAGCGACCAGCAGGGCCAGTACATTCCGAGCACGCCATTGCACATCGTGCGCGACGGGCAGTTCTACGGGTTCCTCAGCGACAAGCGCCCCCGCGAGGTGTATCCCGCACCGATCGCGGACCCGCTCACGTGGATTCCGCACACGGCCAACGCGTCGGCGATGTCCCAGGTGTGGTTGTTCGGCGCGCGCATGGGCCCGCTCGACGACGGCCTGGTGCATATTTCCTTCAACAGTCCCGAGCTCCTCCGGGTGTTGCTCAACAACCGCGGTGCGAAACCGCAGGCGGCGGTCGTGAGCATCACCCGCGCGTTCGAATTTCCCCCGCTCAACGGCTCGGTGAACCCCGCCGACGGCCAGCTGTATCTTGCCGGGTTCCAGATCCTCGGGTGGGGGACGACCGCCACGCGGGTCGCGGGCCTTGGCCGTGTCCGCTATACGGGCGCTGCTTCCACGCTTCCGCGCGAGATCGTGCCGATGGACAGAGGCGTGCTCCTGCGCTTCGACTCGGCGCTCGATCCTGCGCGGGCCGTCAATCCCGACAACTACTCGCTGGCGAGCTGGCACTACAAGCGTACCTACCAGTACGGCTCGCCGCAGCTGAAGGCCGATGGCACGCCGGGCATCGATCCGCTGGCGCCGAGCAGCGCGTATCTCTCCGACGATGGGCGCAGCGTGTTCGTCGGGGTGCCCGGAATGAAGCCGGTGATGCAGATGCGCATCGGCTGGTCGCTCGCGACGGCGGCAGGCGCCGCCTTCCAGGACACCTCGTACTTCACTCCCTACGAGCTGCCGGCCTTCAATCCACGGGCGGAAGGATTCGGCGAGCTCACGGTCGATCTCTCCCCGCGAGCCGCGCGCGTCAGCGCGTCCGCCCCGGTGACCGCCGACGAAGGCCGGCGCCTCTACCAGGCACACGGCTGCATCGCGTGCCACGCGGTTGACAGCTCGTCGCTGACCAGGCTCGGGCCGACATGGAAAGACCTGTATGGAAGCGAGCGCACGATCGCCGGCGGCGTGATCAGGGTGCTGGTAGACGAGGCGTACCTGCGGGAATCGATACTGCAGCCCGCCGCGAAGGTCGTATCGGGCTACGAGCGCGGTGAAGGGAGCATGCCGAGCTACGCCGGTGTGCTGACCGATTCCGCAGGTCGATTCCCTCGTTCTGTTCATCAAGAGCCTGAAATAGCACCATGACGAAATTGATTATCGCGGCGGCGCTGGCGGTCACGACACTGTCGCCTGCCGCCGCGCCGCCCGCCCCGCACGTTGTCTTCATGATCGGCGAGGACGAGTACCGCACCGGAGGAAACGCTGCCGGAGTTTGCCCGGACCGAGCTCGAGCCTCGCGGCCACCGGATCACTGTCGTGCATGCCGACGCCGCGGACAAGAACAATTTCCCGGGCTGGTCGAGGCGCTGCGGACTGCCGATCTGCTGGTGCTGAGCGTTCGCCGCCGCACGCCCAGGGCCGAACAACTCGACGCCGTCCGGGCGTATCTTGCCGCCGGCAAGCCGCTCGTGGGGCTTCGCACGGCATCCCACGCGTTTGCTCTGCGTCCAGCCGACCCGCCTGCCGCCGCGCCCCACTCAACATGGCAGGGCTTCGATCCGGAGGTGCTCGGCGGGCACTACACGAACCACCACCCGGCCGGGCCTCCCACGGTTGTCACGATCGCGCCGGGCGCAGGGGGGCATGCCATCCTGCAGGGAATCTCAGTCGAGAAGCTGACGGGCGCCGGGTCCCTTTACAAAGTCAGCCCGCTCGAACGCGGCACGACGCCGCTGCTGATGGGCGCGATACCGGGCCAGCCGTCCGAACCGGTGGCCTGGACGCGCCTCTACGACGGCAAGCAGGCGCGGATTTTCTATACGTCACTCGGGCACCCGGACGACTTCAGGAACGCCGAATTCCGGCGTCTCCTCCGGAACTGTGTCGCCTGGGCGATCGGGAGATAGCGCGGAACCGGAAGCCCGTCGCACTCTTCGGCTCTCCCGACACACGCCGGGCGTGCAGCTCGGTTATACTCCGTCACACTTTGAACGAATCGGTCACTGGAGATCGTCATGACACAGACACAGAACCAGATACTGCGCGGCAAGAGCGTGATGCCAAGCTTGACCGTGGACACCCTGCAGCGCAGCGTGGATTTCTTCGCCGGCCTGGGTTTCGAAATCGAAGATCGATGGGAGCAGGATGGCGTCCTGCTCGGGGTCATGCTCAAAGCTGGTGACGCACATCTCGGTCTGTCGCAGGACGACGGCAAGAAGGGCACCGGCCGGGTCAAAGGGGTTGGTCTGCGGCTCTACATCGAGGTCGACGACGACATCGACGAGGTCGCTGCGCGTGCCAAGGCGGCCGGCATCACGCTGACCAGCGAACCGCACGATACCGAGTGGGGCACCCGCGCACTGGAGGTCACGGAGCCGAGCGGGTTCCTGTTGACGATCTCGTCGCCGTCATCCAAGTAGCGGTGAGCCGGGGCCGGCCCGGAGAAGGCCGACCCCGGCGCATCACTAGTTCGCCGCCGGTGCTGCCAGCCGCGACCGGATGATCAGGTGCAGAGGGTCACGAGCGAAGTTCTTCAGCAGCTTTGCGCGCGCCGCCTCGGCCGCGGCCTTGTCTCCCGCCTTCTCGGCGGCGGTCACGCTCTGCCACTTGCACATCTCGTCTTCGGCCGAGCACTGATCGAAGTGTGTGCGCGCGGCCGCAGCGTCCTGCTTGGCGACGGCGAGCAAGGCGCGGCCGTTGTGCATCGCCGACGCCGCAAAGACGTCGTCGGGCGCCGAGGCGGCCGCCTCATCGAGCGCCGCCGACGTCTTCGTTGCGGCGGGCACGTCGCGCATCTGCGCCTCGACGCCGAGACGCGCCAGCAGGGCCTGGCGCCGGAGACCCCGCGCTGCACCGGGCGACAGCTGGCCGGCATCGGCCGTTTTCAGGGCGGTGGCAATCGGCGCGAGCGCCTCGCGTCCCCGACCGGCGTCTGTCAGCACCAGCGCCCGGCGAACCGGAACGAACGCGACGTCAGAGGGGGCCGCGCCGCTGGTTTTCTCCATGGCATCAAGGATTTTCAGCGCCGTGCGTGAATCGCGTTGGGCGACCGCAGCCGCGGCGAGCTCGTCGTCCACGGTTATCTTGTCTGGCACGCGCGGCGCGCCCGCCTTGGCCTTGGCCAGCGCTTCCCGCCCACCGGCCCAGTCGCCGGCGTAGAACCTGGCATACGCGATGCCTTCATGCGCGTTCCAGAACTGCGGCGACAGCTCGAGCGCCTTCTGGAACGCGGCCTCGGCTTCCTTGAAGCGGCCCGCAGCAAGCAGCGCTTCCCCCAGGGAGTCCTGCGGGTTGGGCTCCTGCGGCAGGATCCGGACGTACTCCTGGAAGGCTGCAACCGCGCCGTCCGCGTCCCCCTGCCTGAGGGCCGCGTAGCCGAGCATGTTCTGGGCGCCTCCGGCGTTCGGGTTGAGCGACGTGGCCTTCTTCAATGCCGGTACCGCTTCGTCATACTGGCGGTTGACCAGCAGCTGTTGCCCGAGCGCATAGTGTGCGCTCCAGGAGTCAGGCGCGAGCTCGGTGAGCCGGACGAAGGAGGCCTTGGCTTTGGCCTGGTCGCCACGGCGGCCGGCGACCAGCCCGTCGATGAGCACGCGCTCGGTTTCGGGCAACCCGCCGGCTGCGGCGGCCGCCGCCTCGAGCTCCTTCAACCCCTCGGAACCGGGCGTCGCCATGCCGTGGTACGCCCGAGCCTGCTCGAACTGCGGATCGAGCTTCAGCGCCTGCGCGAACTCCGTGGCCGCCTCGTCGGTGCGAAGGTTGTCGAACAGCAGCCGGCCCTTGTTGAAGTGGCCGACCGCTTCAGGGGACTTCGAGGTGACGCTGATCTCCGTCTTCCCCGGGGCGGCGGCCTGGGCCGGCGGAGTCTGTGCGGGCTGCGACGAACAAGCGGACAGGACCGCCGCGGCGGCAACGAGCAGCGCGTGCTTCATCATTTCTCCTGAAGAGACGGGTAGGGAACGGCAGGCGTCGGGGGACGCCTGCCGGCGACGGCCGACGAATAATCGGACCAATCGAGCAGACTACCATAGTATGCGAAAATGATGAGCTTGCGCCCTCATCCTCGGTTTCACTCGAAGATCTTCAGATCCCTGGACTTTCCCAGCCGCCCCGGGTCCATCGAGGGGTTGCCACCGTCACGCGGAGCTCCCATACTTCGACGAGCCAGGACTGGACCGTCGATTCTCAGGAGCAGGACGTGAAAAAGCTACAGGTGCAGGGCCTTCATCACATCACCATCGTCGGCTCTACCAAGCAGAGTGCCGTGGATTTCTGGCAGGGTGCGCTGGGGATGCCGTTCGTCTTCGAGCAGCCCAACCTCGGGAAGCCGGATGAGAACCACTTGTACTTCGATCCCGGAGATGGCCGCCTGCTCACCGTCTTCACCAACGAATCGCGGGAGGATGCCATCCGGCACGCTCCTCGGGAGATCGGATGCGTTGAGCACATCGCGTTCAATGTTTCGAGGGCGACGTTCCTGCAGGCGCCCGCCCGCCTGCAGGACCGCGGCATCGAGTTCATTCAACGCGACCGTGGCTTCATGGACTCCATCTATCTCCACGATCCCAACGGCCTCAAAATCGAACTCGCCTGCTACAAGTTCGAACCCCCCGAGGGCTTCAGCGCCGTCGAGGTGCTGATGAAGGCGTACGAGCTGCGCGTCGAGCGCGGTGACCATCACATCACCGACGAGCACCTGGCCGACGCCATCGAGCTGCTGCTGGCGGCTCGGCCCCGCCTGACCGGCAGCGAGGCCGTTGGTTGACGCGCGTCCTTCTCCGGGTAGCCCCCCGGCCAGGCTGACGTCAACGACGAGAGCACGCTGGCCGCTGCCGATCGCCGTCGGTCGCGCGGCCGGTCGGCAGGACGATCGGACGGCCGAACAGCGGTAAATCGTGGTTTCGGGCCACGAAGGAACAGGGGTATCCTTCGTCCGGCTCAACGCGCACCCGGCAGTTGCCGCCCGCCAGGAGGAAGACCGATGCCGACCCGCTCAGTAACCGAACCCGGGGCACAACCCCTTGACCCGGCGACGCTCGAGCCGTTTCTCGCCGCCTTCCGCGGCGCAGTCATCCGGGACGGCGACGCCGAGTACGATGCCGCGCGGAGGATCTGGAACGCCAGCATCGACAAGCGCCCGGGGCTGATCGCCCGCTGCTCCGGCCTGGCGGACGTCATCGCGGCGGTCCGCTTCGCGCGCGACACACGGGCTGCTCGTGGCGATACGCGGCGGTGGACACAACGTGGGCGGCCGCGCCTTGTGCGACGGCGGCGTCGTCATCGACCTGTCCCGTATGAAGGGCATTCACGTCGACCCCAGGGCACGCCGCGCCCGCGTCCAGCCTGGCGTGTTGCTTGGCGAACTGGATCGCGAGACGCACGTCTTCGGCCTGGCCGTGCCGGCAGGCGTGGTCTCGAAGACCGGCATCGCAGGCTTGACGCTGGGCGGCGGCGTGGGCTGGCTTGCACGGAAGTACGGGCTCACCTGCGACAACGTGCTGTCCTTCGAAGTGGTGACCGCGGAGGGCGAGGTGCTGCGCGCCACCGCCGACGAGCACCCGGACCTGTTCTGGGCCCTTCGCGGTGGCGGCGGCAACTTCGGCATCGTAACCTCGTTCGAATACCGCCTGCATCCCGTCTCGATGGTTCTCGGGGGGCTGGTCATCCATCCGCGGGATCGCGCGACGGATCTGCTGAAGTTCTACCGGTCGTTCACGCAGTCCGCAGCGTGACGAGCTCGCCGCCTATGCGGCGCTGATGCACACGCCCGACGGCCACCCGGTCGCGGCGATCGCGGCCTGTTACAGCGGCGACCTCGCGGAAGGCGAGCGACTCCTCGCGCCGCTCCGGTCGTTCGGCACGCCGCTCGTGGACGCGATCCAGCCGATGCCGTTTCCAGTGATGCAGACGCTGCTCGACGCGGCCGTGCCGGACGGCAACCAGAACTACTGGAAGTCCACCTTCCTGCGCGAGCTCGAGCGATGATGCGATCGATGTGATCGTCAGCCACGCGAACCTGGCCACTTCCCCGATGACGGCGGTGCTGGTCGAGCAGTACGGCGGCGCCGCGAGCCGGGTGGGGAAGGGCGACACGGCGTTCGCGCAGCGCCATGGCGACTACGATCTGGGCATTCTCACGCAGTGGGCGGACCCGGCCGAATCCGCGCGGCACATCGAGTGGACCCGCGGCTTCGCCGATGCGATGGCGCCGTTCCGCAGCGGCGACTACCTTCTGAACTTTCTCGGCGACGAGACTGAGGACACCATCAGGGCCTCCTTTGGCTCGAACTACGCGCGGCTGGTCGAGGTGAAGACCAAGTACGACCCGACCAACTTCTTCCGGGTCAACCAGAACGTGAAACCGGATCCGGGCGCCGCGGCACGGTGAGTCGTTGAGAGGCCTGCTCGGCGCCACTGGCCGGCGCCGCGGCCTGTGGGCGACCCGGCGCGCGGCGGACACCGGGCTCCGCCGGCGCCAGCTGGGGGCCAGGGCAAGGTGGCATGGAGGCGCTGTGGTCCCTCCCGGACGCGTGATGCCGGAGGAGCGTCCGCGTGGGGAGGCCGGGGCTGGCTGACGGACGGGATTCCACAGTGAAACGACGAACGTTCCTCAAGGAATCGACCATGGCGGCGGCGGCTCTCGGCGCCGGTGGAATGCTGCGCGCCGACGCGCCCGCGCAGGGTGAACCCGGTGTACAGGACGGCGGCGCCATCCAGGTTGAGTTGAAGCCGCTGTTCGAGCTGTCACCCTATCTCTACATGCAGTTCATGGAACCGTTGGGCGCCACCGATGGTTCGGTTGAAGCGGCCTGGGACCACCTGCGCGAAGAGTGGCGCGAAGATGTGGTGGAGATCACCCGCCAGCTCGGGCCGCCCATGATGCGGTGGGGCGGGATCTTCGCCGATTTCTATCGATGGCGCGAAGGCGTCGGGCCGCGCGCGGCCCGCCCGCCGATGCTCAACCTGCTGTGGGGCGGGATCGAATCGAACCAGGTCGGCACCGGCGAATTCGTCGACTTGTGCCGGCGGGCGGGCGCGGATCCGCTGATCTGCGTCAACTTCGAGTCGGACGGCCGCAAGCAGTACATGCAGGCCAAAGGCAGCGTGCGCACGGCTGACGCCGCGGAAGCTGCCGCCTGGGTGGCGTATTGCAACGATCCGGAAAACAGCGACCGGGCGGGTCACGGGAACCGGGCGCCGCTGGGTGTCCGGCACTGGCAGATCGGCAACGAGACCTCCTACGACAAGAATGGGTTCGACCTCGAGACGGCGGCGCGCAAGACGGTCGAGTTCGCCCGAAGCATGCGCGCGGCCGACCCCGCGATTCGAGTTGATCGCGTGGGGCGACAGCGGCTGGGCGGCGCGCATGGCGGAAGTGGCCGGGGAGCATGTGCAGTACCTCGCGTTCCACCACATGTTCGACCCTGATTCCCAGCTCCAGCCGGTGCTCCGCGGCGAGGCATACCGGCGCGATCCGGAAGCGGCATGGGAACAGTTGATGAAGGCGTGGCAACCCAACGACGCCAAGATTCGCGGCGTTCGCGAGAACCTGGGTGCGCCGAAGATTCCGCTCGCGATGACGGAGTGTCATTTCGCCTTGCCCGGCCGCGACCGCGGCGACGTGCTGGCGTCGTGGGCGGCCGGTGTATCCTACGCGCGCATCCTCAACAACCATCAGCGGCACGGTGATGTCTTGAAGATTGCCACGGCCGCCGACTTCTGCGGGACCCGGTGGCAGAACAACGCGGTGATCATCCCGACGCCGAGGGGCAATAACCGCGCGTATCTTCAGCCCGTCGCACGGGTGATGCAGCTGTACCGCCGTCACATCGGGAGTCATGCGGTCCAGGTAGGCGGCGTGCCGGACGGCCTCGATGTCGTGGCGAGCCGCCGCGGCGATACTGCGTACCTCCATGTCGTGAACACCCGCCGCACGCGATCCGTGACCGCCACGATCCGGATCGCGGGCTCTGGTATCCGGGGCGGACGCGTGTTCGAGATCACCGCGGACCCGGCGGTGGAGCTCTCGTATCTGAATAGTGGTGCCGTGATGCAGACGGTGGAGAAACCGTTCGGCGCGAGCGGCGTGTGGGAGTTCCCGGCCGCCTCGGTCTCCGCCGTGGAGCTCGACGTTGCGATCGCTGGATAACCGGCTGTATCAGGGACGTGCGACTGGCCCGGGTTTGCCGGCGGAGGCCTTTCCGCGCTTCATCAGGGCGCGAAATGCCCGTCCGTGCGCCGGATGGTCCCGCACGTATCCGAGATGCGGATCCGAGGCCGCGGTCGCGCGATGTGGCGGATGGGCTGCGATGGCTTCTCCCAGGGCGACCAGCGCTGCGCCCCCCTCCTGCTTGATGCTATGCGCGCAGGCCTTGTTGTAGAGAGCTTCAGGATGCCTGGGGTGCGCGGCAACCACGCTGTCGATGTCCTGAAGTCCTTCGTCGGTCCGACCGAGACCCACCAGGATGGCGCCCCGGGCAGATCGCGCCGCGACGTTTCCCGGCTGGATCGCCAGAGTGTCGTCGTACGCCTCGAGGGCGTCGTCGAACCGGCCCAGCCGAAGCAACGCCTCGGCTCGAAACCCGTGCGCCATCGCCTGAAGAGGGCGCAGTCTGGAGCACGCGATCGAACACGGCGAGCGCGCCTTGCCACTTGCCCGACCGGAGGGCCCTTTCGCCGGTTCGGAGGTCGTCCGCTATCGTGTCGAGCGGGAGGCCCGGCTGACGGGGGGCGGCGTCGCGGGGCGGCGTTGCGCGGCTGGCTGCCGGTGGGCCCTCCCGTGGCGCCTCGCCTCGAGCGCGCCGGACGCTTTCGAGATTCTGCCGCGGCTCCAGGTAGACGATACCCCTCCTGTCGGCCTGCTCGATCGCCTCGAGAAAGAAGAACTCCGCCGCGTCGAACTCGCGCTCGAGTCTCAGCACGCTGCCCAGGCCATCCAGCCCGTACGGGTCCGTCGGATCCACGAAGAGGGTCTCGAAGAACAGGCGTTCGGCCCTTCCGAGCAGTCTGATCCACGGGTCCGCGCCCGGCCTGCAACGCCTCCCAGTGCTTCAGCATGTATGCGTTCTTGCAATGGTACCCGGCAAGGTTCAGGACGATGGGATCCAGCCGCCACTTCCTCCGGGCGCGCCGCATCTCGCGGTCGGTCCTGGCGTGGGCGCGCCGCGCAGCCTGGAGGGCACGGCGCTGCAGGTGGTCGAGCTCCGCGTGCTGAAGGCGATTGATGGCATCGATGGCGCGACGCTGCTCCGCGCTGCGGCTGCTCTCGGCGGGCGGGATGGCGTTCGCACCGGCTGGCGCGTCGACCAGCGCTCGCTGCAAGGCATCCAGCGCGCCACTCGTGGCACGGGAAAGATTCAGATGAACGGTCGCCGACAGGAACTGTGGCAGCGGCGTGTCATCGAGCGCGCACGGGACGATGAACCTCCTGACATGAAAGGCCGTGAGGATCTCGGCGGCGACCCATCGGGATTGCGCCGCCTGCCTGGACCACAGGAGCACGAGCGCGCGGGAGCCGGAAATGGCTTCCTGGAGCTGCCGCCGCAGGAGGACACCCAGGCGGATCTTCGAGCGATCGCGCCAGACAGTGCGCCCGGCCGCGACAAGCGCGCGCTCGACGCGCGCGGCGCGGCTGGCGTTCGCTGAGGCGTAACTGATGAAGGCGTCCATCGCAGTGCTTCCGGACGGCGATCAGTCGACATACTACTCCGATCGGGCCGACTGCACGTCGTCGCCGCACAGGTGTGGATGCGGGCTGGGGGGCCGGAGCCTGTCCGGTCACGGCCGGGATCGTATCGATTCGAACGGCCGCTCGAGACCGCGGTCAGGAAGGATGCCAGGCTCATTCGCGGGATTGCGGCTCCCCTTGCGCTGGCGAGGGGCAACGACGGACAATACGCCGGTGCGGCGGATCAATCGCGAGGTGCGCTCTCGCGGCGTCACATGTGACCCGTTTCCGCACCAAACGGCGCCTGCTCGCTTACCATGGGCTCGTACCGGCGGCGGACCCACACTCGTACCCACTCCCTCACGCAGCCCGACGGCTTCTTCCACAATCCGACCCGCGGTGTCCTGACCGGGATGGAATACGGTCCGGCTGACCGCGCCGCTCTCGGACATTGTGAAACATTACCGAGGAGCTGCTGATGGAGACCCCCTTCGCGGAAGTCCACATCCTCTGGATCACGGCCGGGCTCGGCTGCGACGGCGACACGATCGCCATCACCGCCGCCACGCAACCCAGCATCGAGGACCTCGTTCGGGGCATCATCCCGGGCATCCCGACGGTCCACTTTCACAACCCGGTGCTCGCGAACGAGAACGGCGAGGCGTTCATGCGCTACTGCCATGACGCCGCGGCGGGCCGCCTCGATCCGTTCATCCTGGTCGTGGAGGGATCGATCCCCAACGAGAGAACAAAGCGAGGGGTTCTGGGCGGCGTTCGGCATCGACCCGGCCACCGGGCAGCCGATCACGACCTGCGACTGGATCGACCGCCTGGCCCCGAAGGCGTGGGCCGTGGTGGCCGCCGGGACCTGCGCAGCCTACGGCGGCATCCACGCCATGGCGGGCAATCCGACCGGCTGCATGGGGCTGGCGGACTACCTGGGGCTGGACTGGAAGTCGCTGGCAGCGGGTGCCGATCGTCAACGTGCCCGGCTGCCCGGTGCAGCCCGACAACTTCATGGAAGTGCTGCTCTACCTCCTGCGTCAGGCGGCCGGCACCGCGCCGATGATCCCTCTGGACGAGCTGGGCGGCCGACGTGGCTCTTCGCCGCACACTGTGCACGAAGGCTGCGACCGCGGCGGCCACTACGAGCAGGCCGACTTCGCGACCGCGCTACGGGCAGCAGCGAGTGCATCGTGCAAGCTGGGCTGCTGGGGGCCGGTCGTGCAGTGCAACGTCGGGAAGCGCGGCTGGATGGGCGGCATCGGCGGCTGCCCGAATGTCGGCGGCGTCTGCATCGGCTGCACGATGCCCGGCTTCCCCGACAAGTTCATGCCGTTCCTGGACGAGCCGCCGGGGGCGAACCTTCGACGCACGCGATCCAGATCTATGGCAGCACGATCCGGTCGCTGCGGTCCTTCACCCAGGCTTCGATGAACAAGGAGCCTGCGCGCGCCGGAGCGAGGTAAGCCCAGCCAGCCATGACCCGCGCAGCGTCGGACGCGATGGCGCCCCGAGCCCGCAACTCGTCGAGATGTCGTGGGATCCGATCACCCGGATCGTCGGCAGCCTCGGCATTCACACCAAGATCGACTTCGCGAACCGGCGCGTGGTCGAGTGCCACAGCACGTCGTCGATCTTCCGCGGCTACAGCGTGTTCATGCAGGGCAAGGACCCGCGCGACGCGCACTTCATCACCAGCCGGATCTGCGGCATCTGCGGCGACAACCACGCGACCTGCGCCGTCTACGCGCAGAACATGGCCTTCGGCGTCAAGCCGCCGCCCCTGGCCGAGTGGATCATCAACCTCGGCGAGGCCGCCGAGTACATGTTCGACCACAACCTGTTCCAGGACAACCTGGTCGGCGTCGACTTCTGCGAGCAGATGGTGCGGGAGACGAACCCGGGCGTGCTGGCGAAGGCCGAAACGACCGAGGCGCCGCACGCGGCAGCTGCACGGCTACCGCACCATCGCCGACATCATGCGGGCGCTGAACCCGTTCACCGGGCACCTTCTATCTCGAAGCGCTGCAGATGAGCCGGCTGGCGCGCGAGATGTTCTGCCTGATGGAAGGCCGGCACGTGCACCCCTCGACGCTCTACCCGGGCGGCGTCGGCACCGTCGCCGAGCGTGCAGCTCTTCAACGACTACCTCGTGCGGCTGCTGAAGTACATCGACTTCATGAAGCGATGCGTGCCGCTGCACGACGATCTGTTCGACTTCTTCTACGAGGCGCTGCCCGGCTACGAGGAAGTCGGCCGGCGGCGGGTGCTGCTCGGCTGCTGGGGCTCGTTCAAGAACCCCGATGTCTGCGATTTCAGCTACGAGTCGATGCCCGAGTGGGGCCGCGCGATGTACGTCACGCCCGGCATCGTGGTGGACGGCGAACTGATCACCACCGACCTGATCGAGATCAACCTGGGCATCCGCATCCTGCTCGGCAGCTCGTTCTACGACGACTGGCAGGCGCAGCGAGATGTTCGTCAAGGCCGACCCGCTCGGCAACCCGGTCGATCAGCGGCATCCGTGGAACCAGACGACGCTGCCGAAGCCGCAGAAGCGCGACTTCGCGGACAAATACACCTGGGTCATGTCGCCGCGCTGGTTCGACACGCGCAGCGGCCAGCATCTCGCGCTCGACACCGGCGGCGGCCCGCTCGCCCGGTTCTGGGTGACGGCGCTGGCCGGGATCGGTGAACCTCGGCGGCTACGTCAAGGCGACCGGGCACGAGCGTCAAGATCCGCCTGCCGAAGACCGCCAACCACGGCGAGACGGAGTTCGAGTGGAAGATCCCGCGACTGGAGCAACACGCTCGAGCGCGACCGCGCCCGCACCTACTTCCAGGCCTATGCGGCGGCCGCGGCGCTGTACTTCCTCGAGCAGGCGATGGCCGAGGTGCACGCCGGCCGCCTGACGACATGGCACCAGTTCAAGGTGCCGGACGAGGCCATCGGCTGCGGCTTCCACGAGGCGGTGCGCGGCGTGCTGTCGCATCACGTCGTGATTCGCGGCGGCAAGATCGCCAACTACCATCCCTATCCGCCGACGCCCTGGAACGCCAGCCCGCGGGACTCGTTCGGCGTGCCCGGGCCCTACGAGGACGCGGTCAGAACACGCCCATCTTCGAGGAGAACGGCCCCGACACGTTCAAGGGCATCGACATCATGCGCACGGTGCGCAGCTTCGATCCCTGCCTGCCGTGCGGCGTCCACATGTACCTGGGCGACGGCAAGGTGATCGACGATCCGCCACTCGCCGATCGTTCGGGGCCCAGCCGCAGCCGGAGGCCCCGTGAGGCCGAGCTCGAGGAAGCGGCGCGGAACCTGCCATGAGCGCCGACGCGGCTGACGAGCTCCTGCCCGCACAGCTGCCGGCGTTCGATTCGCTCCTCCTCCTGGCGCAGGCCTACGCTGCCCGGCTTGCCCGCCACCGGCGCCGCCGGATCCCGTCGATCCGGCGCCCCGCGACGAGCCGCCACGGTGCAGGACCGCATGCGGGCGGCGGAGCTCCGCTACCAGACGCTGGTCGAGAAACTGCCGGTGATCACGTTTCTTGCCTCGCTCGGGAGCGACCGCAGTGAGATCTACGTCAACCCGCATATCGAGCGCGTGCTGGGCTACACCGCGAAGGAGTGGGTGGAGGATCCCATCCTCTGGTACCAGCGCCTCCATCCCGAGGATCAGCGTCGCTGGAACCATGAGTTCGCGCGCACGGTATCGACCGGGGACTACTTCAAGGGCGAGTACCGCTTCCTCGCGAAGGCCGGGAACGTGGTCTGGATTCGCGGCGAGATCACGCTGGTCCGCGACGATGCCGGGCATCCGGTGTTCCTGCAGGGGCTGGGGTACGACATCACCGACGCGAAGCAGGCCGAGGCGGTGCTGCTCCGGTCGAAGGACGAGCTCGAGCGGCTGGTCGAGGAGCGCTCCACGGATCTGATCAGGGCCAACACGTCCCTGCGCGATGAGATTCAGGCACGCCGTGCCACTGAGGCGGCGCTGCGCGGCGCACTCAAGGACCTCGCCGACAGGCAGCTCGCACTCGATTCGCACAGCATCGTCGCGGTTACCGATCCGCGGGGCAGGATCACTTACACCAACGACAAGTTCTGCGCCATTTCAAAATACTCCCGGGAGGAGCTCCTCGGGCAGGATCACCGCATCCTCAACTCGGGCTACCACTCGAAGGCCTTCATGAGGGACCTCTGGACGACGATCGGAGGTGGAGCGATCTGGTCGGGCGAGCTGCGCAACCGCGCCAAGGACGGGAGCATCTACTGGGTGGCCACGACGATCGTGCCGTTTCTCGGGGACGACGGCACGCCGTCGCAGTTCATCGCGATTCGGACGGACATCAGCCAGCGCAAGAGGGCTGAAGAACTGGCGGAGCAGCGGGCTCTCGAAGTGGAGGCCGCCGCCCGGATCAAGGGCGAGTTCCTGGCCAACATGAGCCATGAGATCCGGACGCCGATGAACGGCATCATCGCCACGGCAGACCTGATGAGCGAGACCGCCCTGACGACGGAGCAGCGCGAAGACCTGGAAACGATCATCCAGTCCGGCCGGAGCCTGCTCGTCGTCATCAACGACATCCTGGATTTCTCGAAGATCGAGGCGGGCCGGGTCGTGCTCGACCCGCGTGCCTTCGAGTTCCTGCGACTTCACCCGGCGCCTCGGCAAGCTCCTCCACCGAAGATCGCCGAGAAAGACCTGATCTATGTCTGCATGATTGGACGAGCGGCTGTCCGGCCGGATTGTTGCGGACGAGACCAGGCTGGGGCCAGGTCCTGCTCAACATCATTGGCAACGCCGTGAAGTTCACGCCGCAGCGCGGGCGGATCACGGTGACCTTCCGAGAACGCCGGCGAGGCCGGCGCGCGGACAGCGCTCTACTGCGTCGTGACCGACTCCGGCATCGGCATCGCCGCGGGCAAGCTGGACGCCATCTTCCAGCCGTTCTCGCAGGCCGATACGTCCACCACGCGCTTTCGGCGGAACCGGCCTCGGCCTGACCGTCTCGCGCGCGCTCGTCGAGCTGATGGGCGGCACGCTGCAGGTGACGTCAGTGGTGGGCCGCGGCACGACGTTCTCGTTCACGATCCCGGTGAGGCACCGGCCCGTCGACCAGCCCCGGCTCCGTGGGCCGAGCGTGGTTGTTCGGCCCACGCTGGACCTGCCGCCGGACCTCCGGTGTTGATCGCCGAAGACAACATCGTGAATGCGACGATCATGGTGCGGCTGCTTCACAAGCACGGCCTGCGGCCTGTTGCCGTCGGCAACGGCAAGCTGGCCGTGGACGCCTACGCAGCCGCCGCCCTCAGCCGCGCGCTGGAACTGATCTTCATGGACGTGCAGATGCCGGGCATGGACGGCTTCGAGGCGACGAGGGCGATTCGACAGCTCGAAGTCGAGCACCATCTGCCGCCCTGCTACATCGTGGCGATGACGGCCCACGCGATGGCCGGCGACCGCGAGCGGTGCCTGGACGCCGGCATGAGCGACTACATGACCAAGCCGCTGAATCGTTCCGATCTCGACCGCATTCTCGCACGGTGGACGTGCTGATCGCAGTATGGCCGACAAGTATCCGAACTTCGCCGCCCTCGCGCGCAACGAGCAGGCCGGCGTCGACTATGCAATATCAGTGCGGCGGGCAAGACGCGACTTCGCGCTGATCGCGCCTCATGGCGGCGGCATAGTACCGGGAACCTCCGAGATTGCCGATGCGATCGGGGCGGGAGCGTTCTCCTTCTACACGCTCGAAGGGCTGAAATCATCAGGCAACGGCGGCTTGCATATCACCAGCACTCGCTTCGACGAGCCGATGTGTCTTACGCTGATCGGTCAGACCGACGTCGTCGTAACTCTTCACGGGGAACACTCCACGGAAGACGGCGAAGGCGTGTTCATAGGTGGCCTCGACAGCGATCGTCGGCACCGCGATCCGGGGCGAACTGGCTCGACACGGTTTCGACGTGCGAAAGCACCCCAGCAGGAAACTGCAGGGGCTCGAGCCAACCAACCTGTGCAATCGAGGCACGACGAAGGCTGGGGTCCAACTCGAACTGTCACGCGCCGTCCGCCAGACGATGTTCGAGTCGCTGACCAGGACCGGGCGGCGGCACCCGACCCGGCGGTTCGGGGTATTCGTCAGGGCAGTGCAGAGAGTCCTCGAAGACGGGGCTTGATGGGATGGATCGGCGAGCGACTCAATCGATGCCAAGGACCTGTTCGCCGCCTGCCGCAGCAAAGGCCGCCACCGCGAGATCGTGCTCCTGCTTCGCACCCTCGAGCACGGCGGTGAACTCCGGGAGGTGGCGTGCCGAATCGAGCCACTCGTCGGACGCGAGCACCGGATAGCAGAAGAAGCCCGCACCTGTGGCACGCTTCAGGACCGCGACGCACTCCTCGGGGGCCCCGGCATAGGCCAGTTGCCGTGCGAGATAGTAAAGGCCTTCGGCATCGCGGAAACCGGATGACACGATGGCCTGAATCGCGGCGATTGCGTCGGCCGGCCGGTCTTCCAGCAGTGCCCGCACGGCGCCGACGATTCGCCGAACCATCGGGGGCACTTTCTGTTCCGCCCCGGCGAGGAACTCCAGGGCTGCCGGCACCCGGCCGAGCGCCACCAGGGAGGAGGCCACGACAATCGCTCCCTCATGCCGTCCCGACACCACCTCCTCGTAGTCGCGCAACATCCACAACGTATGGACGACCGATGTCTTGACGGCGGGGTCGAGTCGGCGCGCCCGCGCATCTGCCCGTAGAGACGGGCCGAGCAGGCCGCAGTATCGGCAGGTGTAGACGAGTCCGGCGAACACCTCCGGATCGGTGCTCCGGCGGCTTGCCTGTCGGAGAAGCCTGGTCATGGCATCGCGGGCGCGTCCGCGATCGATGTCCATCTGCGCAGCCAGGTTGTGAGCCAGCGGCAGGTCCGGATTCAACTCGAGGGCGCGCTGCAGCGCGGCTTCGGCGCGCACCAGGTCCTCGCTGCCGCCCCCGCCAAGCTTGCCGATCCGGCGGTGCAGCTGCGCGAGCCGCGCCCACGCGGGCGCATACGTCGGATCCTGCTGGACCGCCTGCTGGTAGAGATCGCGCGCGATCGTCCAGCTCGTCGGGTCCGAGGCGCAGCTCGTTCGCGCGCAGGTAATACTCGTAGGACCGGGCGTTCGCCGGCGCGTCATGCGAGAGCAGGCGCTGCTCGCGGGCGGAGAGCGGCAGCGAGAGCGACTCGACGATCTGCCGGGTGAGATCGTCCTGCAGCTGAAAGACGTCGTTGAGGGTCACTTGCGCCGTCTGGGACCAGAGCAGCCGGCCGCCTCGCGTCTCGACGAGCTGCGCGGCCACGCGCACCTGCGGGCCCGCACGGAGCAAGGTGCCGGTGACCGCCGCATCGACGTCCAGCTCGGTGGCGAGGGCACTGAGGTCGGGCGCACCGGCGTTGAACCGGGCGGCGGCGAGGCTCGAGCACACCACCAGCGACTCGAGGCTGCCGAGCGAGGCGGTGATCGCGTCAGAGAGACTGAACGAGAGGAAGTCGACCTCGGGGTCCGGCCGGAGCATCCGGAACGGCAGCACGACGAGCCGCATCATCTTGCGGGCCGTGGGGGTTTCGCCGGAGTCTGCCAGCCGCAGCGCCGCACGAATGTCCTGTGCCATCGCGGCGGCCTCGTGATAACGGTCGGCCGGCTCTTGGCCGTGGCCCGATGAATGACCCGATCGATGGCCGCCAGAGCAGGCGAGCCGCCCAGCGATGGGAGCTGCTCGTAGATCACGCCGTGGACGACCTGAGCGGTCGTTTTCCCCGGGAACGGCGGATCGCCTACCAGGACCTCGAAGAGGATGCCCCCGACCGCGAAGAGATCGGATCGCCCGTCCAGCGGATCGCCGGTGATCTGCTCGGGCGACATGTAGTGTGGGGTTCCCATGACGGTTCCGGCCATCGTGATGCCGGCGCCAGTCTGGTCGCCGGCCTCCTCGACGGCGCGGGCCAGGCCGAAGTCGAGCAGCTTCACGCCGTGCGCGGTAAGAAAGATGTTCGACGGTTTCAAGTCGCGGTGCACGAGCCCGCGCGCGTGGATCGCATCGAGTGCGGAGAGCATCGAGAGCGTGATGTCGCCGCTCTCGGCCAGCGGAATGGGCCCGCGGGCGAGCCGCGTGCCGAGCGACTCGCCCTCGAGCAGCTCCATCGCGATGAAGAGCTCCCCGTTTTCCTCGCCGACGTCGTACAGCTGGCAGACGTTCGGGTGAGACACGCTGGCGGCCGCCCGCGCCTCGCGCCAGAGGCGCTCCCGCGACTGCGGATCCCGGCTGGTCTCGCGCACCGTCTTGATGGCGACCTGGCGGTGCAGTCGCTCATCGGCGGCGGCATAGACCACCCCCATTCCTCCTTCGCCGAGCTTCGACAGCAAGCGGTAGTGGCCGATCGTGGCAAGCATAGTGGCCAGGCGATTCTACACGGGTGCAGCCGCGCAACGTGAGCGAGGGGTCTAACCACCTTCGCCAAGGCTACGGTGGTCCGCCGTAGCGGAGGCGGAGGCGGAAGCCCCCGCCCTACATCAACACAAGTGAACGCAGGGATAAGTTGTCGTGTGACGAAAGCGCGCACTGTTTCGGGATCCGGGATGTGTGGTGATCTGCGGCCGGGATCCCGCCGAAAGCCCAAAGGCAGAGACCGGGATCAGCGGATCAGGCGTCCGCGGTCCGCTGTGGGGCTAGTCGAGGAATCAGTCCAGCCACCGGGCTGGTTGGCCGGCATCCGGGTCGAACCTGACACGGTGCGATTCGATCCAATACACGACCTCGAACCCGCCGACTGGTCGAGCGATTCATCAATTGCTTTCAGGCAAGACGCTCTTATGAACCTCCAACCGTTGCGGGCGGTCGGTAGGAGCGGTCTTTTTCCTGTCGCGATCTCTCGATGCTGCAGCAGAGGGAGTCACGGTTCCGCCCCATGAATCCCGGCATTCCTGAGCCATCGCAAGTGATTTGAAGTGATTGGTCTGAGCGATGACTGAAGCATTCTGTCATCTGAGCCATAATCCCGCTCTGTCATTCGACGACATGAGCCGCAGACATTCCGCCGCCCGCCCTGACCGGCCGATTCTGTGGGCGCTTTCTGTTGGTTATCCGTTTGCTGTTGGCTGCCTGCGCGTCCTGTGGCTGATGTCGACGGGGCTCTTTCTTCATCATCATGCAGACCAACCTGCCGCTCCATCCCGCCGACCTGCTGGACAGCCTGAACGAGATTGTCTTCCAGACGGATCCCGAGGGTAACTGGACCTACCTCAACCAGGCATGGACACGGGTGACCGGCTTTCCCGTGAAGGACAGCCTCGGCAGGAATTTCATGGAGTACGTGCATCCAGACGAACGACAGCGAACCATCGACCTCTTCACCGCCGTCGTATCGGGCCGCGCGACCTATTGCCATCACGAAGGCCGCTATCGGATGGCTGATGGAGGGTTCTGTTGGCTCGAACTCCGCGCGAGTGTTCGCTACGCCGAGTCCGGTCAGATGGTCGGAAACGCCGGCACGATGTTCGACGTCACCGCGCGTCGCGAAGCCCAGGAACTGCTCGCCGAGCAAACGGCAATCCTCGAGCTCATCGCACAGGCTGCACCCCTGCCGCACATCCTCGGCTCGATCGCCGGGTTGCTGGCCCGCCACAGCGGCGCCCCGGCGCGAGTCGTGGCGTCTGCCACTCCGGCCGGACTCGAGCAGCACCGGGAGGGTCGGCCGTGGTGGAGCGGACCATCTCGCGGCCGGGCAGGACTTCCGCGCATCCTGGATGCTGGTGCACGCGAATCCCGACGGCACCGTCGAGCACACCCTGTCGCCGACGCTGGACCAGTTGTCCGCGCCGCAGCGGCACGCCGGTTCGCGGAATCTCACGCAACTCGAGCATCCGATTCGATCGAACCTGACCGACAGCGACCTGGGCTGGTTCGTGCTGTCCAGGGACGAGTCTTTCCCGCTCGGCACGCGCGTGCCGAAGATCATCGAACGGTGTATCAGACTCGCCAGCATCGCCATCACCCGCGCACACACCGAG
Organism: uncultured Acidobacteriota bacterium; assembly: GCA_963787175.1. Classification (GTDB taxonomy): domain Bacteria; phylum Acidobacteriota; class Vicinamibacteria; order Vicinamibacterales; family 2-12-FULL-66-21; genus CAVSUB01. The sequence goes on along the minus strand of CAWBCA010000017.1, from coordinate 170,660 downwards.
GACAGGATCCGGCGGCAGGCACTGGAAGATCCACTCACCGGCCTGCCGAATCGCGCGCTGTTGTGGGACAGGTTCGAGCAGGCACTGGCCGGCGCCCGCCGTTACGGCTATCTCGTCGGCGTTGTGCTGTTCGACCTCGACCGTTTCAAGGACGTCAACGACACCTTGGGGCACGAGGTAGGGGACCGCGTCCTGCGTCACGTCGCGGCGCAGATTGGGTCCTCGATCCGCGAGAGCGACACGCTCGCCCGGCTGGGCGGCGACGAGTTTGCGCTGCTCATGCCAGGCCTCAAGGACGTGGATGAGGCTGAGCAGATCACCAGGAAGGCACTGGCCACGCTCGCGGACGAGCTGCGGGTCGACCATGTACCGCTGAAGCTGAATGCCAGCGTCGGGATTGCCGTTCATCCCAACCACGGATCGGATCCGGCCAGCCTGCTGCGGAGAGCCGATATCGCGATGTATCGCGCGAAACGGTTCGGTGGCCGCATCGCCGTGTACGACCCAGCAATGGATCAGGAGCAGCTGGAGTCTCTGACGTTCATCGCCGAATTGCAGCGCGCCATCCACTCCGACGAGTTGGTGCTGCACTATCAGCCACGGGTCAGCCTGCGAACCGGCGACACGCTGGGAGCCGAGTGTCTCGTGCGCTGGCAACACCCGAGTCGCGGCCTCATTCCGCCAAGCAAGTTCATCCCGGTCGCCGAGAGCACCGGCCTGGTGAAGCCCCTCACATCGTGGGTCATCCGCCACGCCCTCGAGGATTCCCGTTCGTGGCAGGCGCAGGGGCTGAAGATCCCGGTGGCGGTCAATCTCTCGGCGCCGCTGCTGCACGACGCCGAGTTGCCCCACGTAATCGATCAGGCGTTGCGTGCGTCCGGCACTCACGAGCGCCAGCTCGAGCTCGAAATCACCGAGAGCGCCGTCATGCAGGACCCGGAGGGTGCGATGACGACGATCGGCCTCCTGCATGGCCTTGGCATCGCGTTCTCACTCGACGATTTCGGCACAGGCTACTCCTCCCTCGCGTATCTCAAGAATCTGCAGGTCCAGGCGATCAAGATCGACCGGTCGTTCGTCCGCGACATGGCGACCGACGGACGGGATGCCACCATCGTGCGTGCGGCGATCGAGCTCGGGCACAACTTCAGCCTGGACATCGTGGCGGAAGGGGTTGAAAGTCAGCTGATCAGCGAGTTGCTGACAAATCTCGAGTGCGACCAGGCGCAGGGCTTTCATTTCGCGAAGCCGATGTCCAGTGCCGGCTTTCTCGCATGGCACGGCCGGCGGGAGAGCCGGAACCACGATGGAGCGCCTGATCCAGGCGGCTCGGGGAGGAGGACAACATGATGACATGTGCGACACACCGGTCGTGGCGGATGGCGCCAATCGCGTCCGTTCTCGTGGCATCAATCTGCATGGCGCCGGTCGTCATCAGGGCGGACTCCACGGTGTACACGGCCCAGAGCGCTGCCGATCCGCTGTGGTCGTCCCGCACCCCCTGCGTAAAGGGCACCCTCCAATGCGTGGACGGTGTGGTAACCGACATGACCAACCGGCTCCGCGACCTGGCCCAGAGCTGCGATCACGACGCGGTATTTGCGCTGCTGTACCTCCGAACCACTGAGGAGTACCGACGCACAGTCGCCACGGATCCGACATTCTTCGCCGACACGCCCTACGTCAACCGCGAGGACGCGTTGTTCGCAGACGACTACTTCACCGCCTATGATGCGTGGCACGCCAGCTCCGGGCCAGTCCCGCCGGCGTGGGCCATTGCGTTCGAGGCGGCCGAGCGCCGGGAAGTCGCCGGAAGCGGAAACACGCTCCTCGGGATGAGTGCCCACATCAACCGCGACTTGCCCTTCGTCCTCGAGCGACTGGGACTCAGGCACCCGGACGGCTCCAGTCGCAAGCCTGATCACGACAAGGTGAACCAGATCCTGTACCGGGTAGCACACGGTCCCGCACTCGACGAGGCGGCTCAGCGTTTCGACCCGTCCATCAGGAATTCCGACGTGCCTGGCACCACACTGGACGCAGACGCGTTCCTTCTGCTCGTCGTCAGCTGGCGCGAGCGCGCCTGGTACAACGCGGTACGCCTGGTAACGGCTCCGACCCCTTTTTTCCGGCAGCTCGTGGCGGAGGAGATCGAGCAATCCGCGGCAGCAATTGCCCTGACGCTCAAAGCGTCGGCCTTGTACGCGCCACCGCTGAGCAGCACGGCATCCAGAGACGCGTATTGCGCCGCGCAGCAGTAGCCCGTGCGATCGCTCAGCGCAGGCCTGGAGGCGGGGTCCGCCTCCTCGTTGCCTGCTCGAACGCATAAGCGAGGCGCAGGAGGGTTGGCTCGCTGCACGCGGTGCCTGTGAAGGCGACGCCGTAGGGCTGAGGCTTCGGCTCGAATCCTGGCGGAAATGGGGCGGGCGGCGTCGCGTCGGGGCCCGATCCGGCGGGCGTGGCGGAGGGGGCCTCCCCGACCGGAGCGGTGGCGGCCGCTGCAGGAGGCGCATTGCCCCGACCGCGGCTTCCGCCCCCGCTCAAACTGCCGGGGGTGTTGGGAATCATCCCGAACGGCACGAGGACGGTCGGATAGCCGGGCTTCGACGCGATGCCGGCGCTCGAGGCCCCCGGGAAGAGCAGGGCGTGGAGGTTGTCCGCCTTCAGGCCGGCATCGATCCCGGTCGTGGCGCCGAGCCGGATGTCGCGCGCGCGATCCTCCTCGTACTTCACGCGATCCTTCTCGAGGTCGATCCTGTCCGACGCGTCGAGCTGCGACTGTCCGTACTTGATCGTCCCCCTCCGCTCGTTCGCGGTGTTCCACTCGCGCAGCTCGGTCAGCGTCTTCACCGGCGCCACCGGTCCGAGCGATGCCAGCCACTTGTTGAAGTCGCGCTTCATCCCGTAGTTCAAGACGCTCGACTGCCCGGCGAGCAGCAGGTTGTCCTTCGGATCGGCAGAGACGATGCTGGGGATGTCGACGTCGACGAGGATCGCGCCCTGCGCCTTCAGCGCGGCGATCGCCTCGGCCATCACTTTTTTCTGGTCGGGATTCAAGCCGCCCCGCTCCCGATCGGACCCCGGCAGCGTGATCGGCTCGTAGTAGTTGGCCCGCGGGATGCCGATGCGCGCCCCCGTGAGGCCGTCGGCGCTCAGCAGCCTGGTGTAGTCGCGACCCGGCGGCGGCGTGCACCTTCTGGTCGCTGGATCGTTCGGATCGGGCGACGCGCTCTCGAGCGCGCCGAACATGGTCGCCACGTCCATCACGTATTTCGCCATCGGACCGGCGGTATCCTGATCGGCCGTGATCGGGATGACGCCGTAGCGGCTGATGCGGCCGACCGTCGGCTTGATTGCCGCGAGCATGTTCTGGTTCGACGGGCTCAGGATCGATCCGGAGGTTTCGCTGCCGACGTTGCCCGCCCAGAAGTTCGCCGCGGTGCCGATCCCGGAGCTCGATCCCCCGGGCGCCATCACTGGACGCCCGTCCGCGATCGTCCGCGGGTCGCGCCGCGGATCGTAGGGGTTGAAGCCGTACCCGTGCACCGCGTTGTAGTTCGTGGGCATGCCCACCGCGACGTAGTTGGCGAGCTCCGTCATGCCGGTTTTCGCGATGATCACCGCGCCGGCGTCGCGCAGATTCCTCGTCAGCGTCGCCTCGTAGGGCGGCACCATGCCCACGAACACCAGCGCACCGCCCGTCGTCGGCATCGTCGTCGTGTGGATGTTGTCCTTGAGCGCGATCGGAATACCGTGGAGCGGCCCGCGAACGCGCCCCCGCGCGCGCTCGCGGTCGAGCGCGCCGGCGTCGGCAAGGGCGCCGGGGTTGACCGTGATCGCCGCGTGGAGCAGGTCTTCGTAGGTCGCGATGCGGGTGAGGTACTGCTGCACGATCTGGTGCGAGGTCGTGTGGCCGGCCGTCATCGCCGCCTGCAGCTCGCCGATGCTGGCCTCGAACACGTCGAACGAGGGTCCGGGCGCCGCCGGCTGTGGCCTGGGCGCAGTGCCTCCGGCGACGAACAGCAGTGCGACGAGCGGGGCGGCGTATCTCATGGACACCACAGCATAACGGAGTGGCGCCGGCGTCAGGACGATGGGCTCGACCAGGTTTGAACTACGCATCCTGAATTGCAGATGGCCCGTAGCTTCCATCTGGACGTGAGCTGAAGATCGCCCGGGGATCCCGCGGCACTTGGCCCCGTTAGCCGCGCAGCTTGCTCAGGGCCCGAGCGATTGAGGGGAGATCGTGCCGGTTGACGATCTCCACGGTTTCGTACCAGTGATCGATCACTGTCTCGGGTCGCCGTGCCCCGAGTATGGCACCTGCGATGGAGGCGACAGAATCACTGTCGCCACCGACATTCGTGGCCAGCAACACGCCTTCCTGGACCGAGCCAGCCACCGCTCCGAGAGCGAGGGCCAGCGGCACAATGGTCAGCGGACTGCTGGGAAAGTAGCTGGCGGCAATCTCCGCGTGCCGCAACGCCCTGCGGCCGAGGTCCTGATAGATGACCGCAATCGCATTCGCGAAGGTGGCCGAGGGCGCACCAGCTCTTGCTGTCTCCGCCTGCCGCGCCGCACGCTGTGCGAGCTCGATGATTGCTGGTGGCGCCGCTCCATCGACCGCAGCGGACACCGCAGCCGCCGTCGCCGCGGCGGCCGCGAGGGCCAGGGCGCCTCCATGCGTCGAGACCGAAGCTTCTCGAGCCCCCTCAACGAGTTCGTCCAGCCGGTTGGAGTGATACAGGATGCCCACGGGCGCGACGCGAACGGCAGCACCGCATCCATCGTGGATGCCGGTGACCCGTGAGGGATCGCCCGCCTGATGAAATTCCCATAGCGACCTGATACCGGGGTGGACGCACTTGGTGCACTCCAGCAGCTCACGACCCACGCTCGCGTGATGCACCCCGGCGTCGCGAAGAATCGCGCGCGCCACAGCGATCGTCCGCTCGGTGTCGTCGGTTGTCTCGCCGATGCGCCACTCGTGCTTGGCATTGCCCACATATCGCGGGATGGGCGTTCCCGGCGGGCCCTCGAACCCGTGCACCCCGCCCGGGTACCACCGGTCGATGGCGGCGGGGGACAGCGTCTCCGTCTGTTTCCCGATGGCATCGCCGATCGCGAGTGCCTTCAAGCACGCGAGAATCCGTTGGGCGGCTCTGGGCCTCATGTCGCAGAACCGTGTCGATCAAGCTGCCACCGCCTCGACGACGCTCACGGCCGAGGCGGTCGGCACGACACGAGTGAGCCGGAAGCCGGCCTTGCTCAGCAGCACGCGGTACTCCTCCTCGGTGCGCTCCTGGCCCCCCGGGATGGCGAGCATGATCATGTCCAGCATCTTGCCCGGGTGCGGGCGTGTCGCCAGAGGGCAGCACCATCTCGACGATCAGTAAGCGGCCGTCCGGCTTCATGGCCTTCCTGCAATTGGACAGGATCGTGATGCACTGGTCCTCGCTCCAGTCGTGGATGATGTGAGACAGCAGATACGCATCACCGCCTGCCGGAGCGGTGTCGAAGAAACTGCCCGCCTGGAGCGTGATGCGGTCCGTCAGGCCGCGCGATCGGATGAAGTTCCCGCGCGTCGTTTTCGACGTGCGGGAGGTCGAACAGCACTCCGCGCATGTCGGGATGGCGGGCGAGAACGGTCGTCATCATGTTCCCCGTGGCGCCGCCGACATCCACCAGGACCTTGACGCCGGCAAAATCGTAGGCCTCGGCTACGGCCGCCGGTTCGCGGCCGTGAAAGCCGACCATTGTTTCGCTGAACGCAGAGGCCTTCTCGGGGTGCTGCCCCAGCCAGTCGAAGATAGGCTGGCCCATGGCCTTTTCGAAGCCCGTCTTGCCGGTTTCGACCGAATAGGGAAAGTATTCGAGCGCGCGCCAGAAGACATCGCCGCCGAGCGTCAGCAGGGTCGCACGCGCCGAGCCGGGGGCGCCCGTCTTGAGCGCTTCGCCGAGCGGCGTCAGCCGGAAGCGGTGCTGGGCGTCTTCGGTCAGCACCCCGAGGCTGGCGAGCGTTCGCATCAGCCGGTGGAGCGATGGCGCGTGGGTCCTGGTCGGCCCGGCCAGCTCCTGGGCGCTCTTGGGCCCGTCGGCGAGATGGTCTGCCAGGCCGAACTTGGCGGCGGCGTGGAGCAGCACTGCCGCCCAGGCGGCCGTGGTCATCTCGATGAGCTGCACGTGAGGCGGCACGGCCGCTGTCGTGGACGTTGTCTCGGGCATTGGTCCCCCAATCCTCGTTGGCGAGAGGGCGCAAGTCTACTTCACGCCGCGGGCGTCACACGTGATGAATCCCGTCCAGGCTGGCAACGCCGGACCGTATAATCCCACGCAACGCTCTTGTCCCTCACCATCGGCGCCCGCCTCGGCCCGTACCAGATCCTCGAGAGTTGCGGCGTTGGCGCCGTGAAGGCCCTGGACTTCGGCCCCGCCCACCTGTGAGCGACATCTTCATCAGCTACGCTCGCCAGGATCTCTCCCGAGTCCGGTTGCTGGCCGACGCTCTGTCCGGTCACGGCTGGTCCGTGTGGTGGGATCCACAGATCCCGGCTGGCAGGACGTTCGACCAGGTGATCGCCGAGGCGCTCGCGGACGCGCGGTGCGTGGTGGTCGTGTGGTCTCGGGACTCGGTCGCCTCGAGTTGGGTGCGCGAAGAGGCCGACGTCGGCTTGAAGCGCGGCGTGCTGATCCCTGTGGTCATCGATGAGGTCAGCCCTCCGCTCGGTTTTGGCCGCATTCAGGCCGCGCCGATGATTGAGTGGGATGGCGCCCCGCAGGCGGAGGCGTTCCAGAAACTGACGGCCGACCTCGCCCGCCTCATCGGCGCGCCACCCAGCCGGACCCCGGCGTCAGAAACCGTGCCGCCGCTGCCGCCCGTCCATCCGCCGGGTGCTCTACAGCCGGTCATTCCGGGGCCCGATATCGGCGCCGTCCCACCCAACTCATCCCGCGAACGTTGGGTGAGGCTGACCTCGGCTCTCGCATTGGTTGCCGCATTTCTGCTTGCGATGGTCGTCTATCGGACGGGACAGACTGGCGGGGATCGCGCCGAGCCTCCTGGGGCCCCTGCGCCCACCGCGACAACTGGCCTCCGGCTGACGGCGGTCCTGGCCGACGGTGGCGAACCGCTGTCGCGGGGAGTCACCTTTGACGTCTATACAGCTGAGCGGAACGCCGAAGGCCACCGGAAGCACATCACCGGGAGTAGTCATCAGTACCGCCTCCGCATGGTTCCCGCTCCCGGCCGGACGTTACTTCGTAACGGCCGCGTACGGAAGCGCGTCTGCGAACGTGGAGGTCGAGGTCACGCCGGCCGGGCCCACTCACCAGATCCTGAACCTTCGGGCGGGCATCCTCCGATTGACCGCTGTCCTGGCCGACGGTGCCGAAGCGCTGTCGGGCGTGGCATATCAGGTCTATGACGACGCAAGGGACGCCGAAGGCAACCGGAAGCGCGTCACCGGGAGCGACCATCAGTACGAAGCTTCCGCACGGTTTCTGCTGCCGGCCGGTCGCTACTTCGTAACGGCCGCGTACGGGAGCGCATCCGCAAACGTGGAGGTCGAGGTCACGCCGGCCGGAACGACCCAGCAGGTCGTCAACCTTCGCGCGGGCATCCTCCGGTTGACCGCCGTTCTCGCCGGCGGTGGCGAACAACCCGCGCGCGGCGTGGCCTATGAGGTCTATACAGCCGCGCGGGACGCCGAAGGCAACCGGAAGCGTGTCACCCGGAGCGATGATTCCTCAGGTCCCCCACGGTTCCCGCTCCCGATGGGACGCTACTTCGTGACCGCGGCGCACAGTGGCGGGAACGGCAGCGCCGAGACAACGATCTCCGCCGGCCGAACTCAAGACGTTCAACTGCGAATCGTGCCAGTCACGAAATGACGAGCAGCGGCTGGATAGATGGAATGCCAAACAGCGCGTGGCCGTGGTGCGCGTTCGGTGATCGGTCAAGCCGGACGCTGACGGTCTCGTCAGCAGGCGCCTCACAGGATCCTGGAAAACGCCTCCTGCATTGGCACAGCGCAAATGGAGTTTGCAGCTGCCACGTTCGACGTCACGTCAGGCCGGCCTTCTTCAGCGGCCCTGCTAACGTGCCGTCTCGCTGACCACCTGCCCGTTGATGATGACGCCGGTGACGTGCGTGGTGTACTCGAACGGGTCGCCGTCGAACAGCGCGAGGTCGGCGTCCTTGCCTGCTTCGAGCGAGCCGACGCGCTCGACGACGCCGATGATGCGGGCCGCGTCGATCGTCACCGCCGCCAGCGCCTCGTCGAACGTCAGGCCGTTGGCTGCCGCGACCGCCGCCTCGAACAGGACGACGCGGGTCTTCGGCACGTAGCCTTCGTAGCCGCTCTGCAGCGCGACGGGGATGCCGGCCTTCCGCAACGTCGCCGCCGTCTCCATGCTCAGGTTCTCCGTCTCGCCGGCGGCCCGGTACATCGTCGCGTGGACGATGACGGGCACGCCCGCCGCCTTGATCTGATCCGCGACCAGATACGCCTCGGCGCCGCCGTCAAGCACGATTCTGACGTTGAACTCGTTCGCGAGCCGGAGCGCCGCCACGATGTCGTGCGCGCGCTGTGCCGTTGACCAGAAGCGGCATCTCGCGCCGACGACCCGCGCCAGCGTCTCCATCCGCAAATCGCGCGACGGCCTCTGATCCTCCTTCGCGGTCGCTGCCTTGCGTCTCGTACTCCCGCGCCTTGATCAACTCGGCGCGCAGCATCGCGACGGCCTTCGAGCGCGTCCCCGGGCGGCTTTCCGGCCTGGCCGAGCGAGCCGTCGCCGAGCGTCACGGCGAGCATGGCGTCCGGGCGGATGGCCGCTTCGTCCACATTGTTCGCCGACGGTCTTGACGATCATCGTCTGGCCGGAGACCAGCGCGCCGGGGCGCGTGTCCGGTATGAACCGTGGTCACGCCGAAACCCCGCACGTCACTCGATCAAGGTCTCGCGCGCGTTGTAGGCGTCGATAGCGCGCAGTTCCGGCTGCATCGGCGGCCGAGCGCTCGAGCTGCATCTGGTCGTGCGGCTGGTTGAGGTAACCGGCGAGTCCGATGACCGAGTGGGCGTCGACCAATCCCGGCGTGACGACTCGGGCGGTGATTCTCTTGTAGTGTGCCGGAATGGTGACGTCACTCGCCGCGCCGACGCGCTCAATCTTGCCGCCGTTGATCAGCACCACCCCGTCGCGAATCGGCGCACCGGCCATCGTGTGCACCGTCTCGCCGCGCACCGCGACCTGCGCGAATGCCCGCGCCGGATTCCCCACCACCACCAGCAGCAGCGACAGCAGCAGAGGGCACCGGCTGAAAGTCATCAGTCGGAAGACCTGGATTGACGTCATTATCGCTGTCCCTCCGCGTGGTCGCCGTCGAAGCAGTCGAAGTGGGCGTGCTGGTCGCGCCCTGCGCCGTAGCCGCCGACGGCAAAGAGCCGATCCTGGGGATTAGTGCGGTCGAAGACCTTGACGCCCTCGACATAGGTCTCCAGCACTTTGCGTGTAGACGCTGAGCGGGTCGCCCGAGAGCACGATGAAGTCGGCGTCCTTGCCGGCCTCGAGCGTGCCGACGCGTGCCTGCAAGTCGAGCATCGTCGCGCCCGCCATCGTCATCGCGTAAAGAGCGCGGTCGCGCGACATGCCGGCACGCACCGCGAGCCCTGCCGAGCGCAGGAAGAAACGCGAGTCGGTGATGTAGTCGTCAGTGTGAAAGCCGACCAGCGCGCCGGCGCTTTCGAGCGCCGCGCCGTTGGTGAAACTGATGTCGGTCGCCTCGAGCTTGCCGCCCGGACTGTCGATCATGATGATCGACGCCGGAGCCTGCGCCCTGGCGATCTCGTCGGCCACCTTCCACGCTTCCGAGACGTGCTGGAGCACGACCCGGAGGCCGAATTCCTTGGCCAGTCGCAGCGCCGTCAACACATCGTCATGGCGGTGCGTGTGAAAGTGGACGGCGCGGCGGCGTTCGAGGGCTTCGACCAGCGCCTCCATCGCGAGGTCGCGCGGCGGCAGTTTGCTCGCGTCGGTGCCGGCGCGGCGGACTTTCTCGCGGTAGTCCTGGGCTTTCACGAGCTGTTCGCGCACGAGCGCCGCGGACTTGGCCCGCGTCCCCGGAAACGGACCGGGGGCGGCGGGGCGGAGCGCGTTGGTGCCGTTCGCCATCTTGATGCCGCCGGCGATGATCCCCTGCGCGTCTTTGATGAGCAGGTCGTCGACGACCGGGCCGTCTTTGACTTTCAGGTAGAGCGTCTGCCCGCTCAGCAGATGACCGGAGCCGGGCATCACGTTGACGGTCGTGATGCCGCCGGCCTGCGCGCGCTGCAGACCTGGATCGCGAACGTTGATGGAATCGAGAATCCGCACGTCCGGCTGAATCGGCGCCGAAGCATCGCCACCCGCGCCACCGCCGATATGACTGTGCGTATCGATCAGGCCGGGCATCAGGAACTTGCCGGAGGCGTCATGGCCTTGCGCGTCGGCAGGGATCTTCGTCGAGCCCTTCGCACCGACGGCGACGATCTTGCCGCGGTGGACGACGAGCACGCCGTCGGTCACGATGGGGCCGGCGATGGGAATGATCGTTGCGCCGGTGTACGCCTGAGGGCGTTCCTGCGCCCGCGTCGTCGACGCGCACAAGACGAGCGCGAGGCAGGGGAGCAGAGCAGCTTTCATTCAAGTGGTCCTCGGAAGCGGGTGCCGCGGCGTGATCTGTTCTGCGAATACTACATCCGGGCCGCCGCCCCAAAGCGAACCTTCGGCAGGCGGCGGTCGGGGGACGCCGATCGAGAGGGGCGGTCAGTCGGCGCGGAGCGCCGCTGCGTTCCGCACTGGTCGTCAGGGCGAGCCCTCCGCTTGCGCGACAACCAGACCTTCAGTAATGTCCTCCCCGCGATCACCGGCGCGGCGGGGTCGGGTGGGCGACCGGCAAGGAGCATCTGGGAGCGGACTCACATCGAATGAAAGACGGCAATCATCAAGGACGTCCTGCCGTCCGTGTTGGGAGGTGACTGGACATGAACGTCACAATGAGGCTCGCGCTCGGGCTGGCCACTGTTCTGATGTGCACCGCACACATCACAGCAGCGCAGGGTCGCGGCCGGAACTTCTTCTTCGTCGAGGAAACGTTTAGGCTCCCGCCGGACACGACGCTGCCCGGCACCTCCTCAACCGACGTCGACCTTGTCGACGTCGATGACGACGGCGACCTGGACCTCTTCGTCGCGGAAGGCACCGACAGCCCCGCACCCCGGCCCAACCGGCTGCTGTTCAATAACGGCTCCGGCGTGTTCAGCGACTTCAGCGCAACCCATCTGCCCCCGGCGCTGGCCAACAGCACGAAGGCGGATTTTGGCGACGTCGATGGCGACGGCGATCTGGACGCGATCGTGGCGAACCTGGGCCCCGAGCAGTTGCTCATCAACGGCGGCCAGGGTGTCTTCACGGATGGCAGCAGCCAGCTCCCCCCTCCGCCCTCATTCCTTCAAGACATCACCGCCGACGCGCGGCTGGCCGATGTGGACGGCGACGACGATCTGGACATCCTTCTATCGAACGAGAACCCGTTCGATCCCAGTCCAACCGGCGGCGGCCAGAATCGCCTGCTGATCAACGACGGGACAGGCTTCTTCACCGATGAAACGGTCGCACGGCTGCCGGTTGCCAGCGATCAGACAGGCGCGATGCTCCCTGGCGACATTGACGGAGACGGCGACCTGGACGTGATCGTGCTGAACCGGGGGCAGGACTTCGTGCTGATCAACGACGGCGCCGGGTTCTTCACCGACGAGACGTCCACCCGTTTTCCTGTGACGGTCGACACCAGCCGGAGCGGCGGACTGGCGGACCTCGACGATGACGGCGATCTGGATCTCGTGGTCGCGAACAGCCGCAACGAACCGATCGCCCTGTACATCAACCGGCGCGGCGCGTTCAGGGCCGGGGATTTCGGAGCGAGTCCGCTCGCGAACGAAACCAATACCGGCCTCGAGCTGGTCGATCTCGACGCGGACGGCGACCTGGACGTGTACGTGCCAAACGCCGGCGCCTTTGCCGTCGGCCATGGCTTCGGCGGCGGCCCGGATCACTATCACGAGAACAACGGCAAGGCGGGGTTCAGCGATCGGACGCGCAGGCATTTTCCAGAGGTGTCGGACCCGACGACCGATGCCGCCTTCGGCGACATCGATGGGGACGGAGATCTGGATTTGATCGTCGGTAATTCCGGAGAAAATGGCGCGGAGCGCGTCTTCGTGCAGGATGCCCGCGGGCACGGGCCGTAAGAACGATCGTGCCCGACATCGCGGTGTGCCGTCCAGTGCGAGCACTCATCGGGTGCGCGCCTAGCGTGGCAGCAGCGCGCGGTTCTCCTTCACCCACTGGTCCACGGCGTCGGCGATCGCATCCGCCGCCCACCTCCAGCGCTTGCCGGAGCCTTTGATCTCGCCGGCGTAGTCCCCGATTCGCAACGCCACGTGCACGGCGGGCCACTTCTGTTTGGGGGTGGCCGCCCCGGCCGTGCCCGGCGCCTGGCCCGCGCCCGCAGCCTGGGAGCTGTCGGTCTCCGGGCGGCCTTTTTCCAGCACCTCGAGCAGGAGCACCCCGGGTCCCGGCGCATCCACGACCTTCACCGACTTCTTCTTCGCGAGCCCCTTTCGCAGATCCACCACCGACTGGAGCCGCTGTCGTTGATTCGCGTCTGTGAGTCCCGAGGATTCCACCCTGGTGAACACGTGAATGGCAATCGGCGCGGAGGCCTGCGGCGCACAGCTGAGGGCGACCACAATGGCAGTGAGCATCAGCACGGACGGGTGTCCCTTCAGCCAGGCCGCTGAACAAGCCGGCCTGACGTGAAATCGAAAATGGCGGATGGCAACCCGCCGATTTCTCCATTGGCGCCGGGCCAGAATTGCAATTCAGGAGGCGTTTTGAGCATCCTGCCGGGAATCGATGTCGAGGACTGGGTCGCAAGCGGCGCGCCAGCGGATAGTCCCGCCAATCGATGGCAACGGGCGCCGAGGGGCGAGAGTTCTGGCTGGGACGGGAGAGAGTTCTTACCGGCGTGAGCAGAACACCCTGCGCGAGCAGCGGTGGGCCTGAGGCGCGTGTTCTCCGGCCATCTGCGTGGGGCTCACGGCGACCATCAGGACAATGGCGTGCATTCAGCCCGGGCACAGCGCCGGCGGGGCGCTAACCTGGATTCGTGTCCAGTGGGATCGGCGGGGGTGTCGCGGTGTGGATCGGCGGGCCGTCGACGCGCGAGCTGCGGCAGGTGTCCTCGCCCGGGTGCCGCCGCGCTGAGGGGCCCGTTGTGGAATCCTCGCCGTGGAGTCGGTCACCGTTGGCGGACGTACGTGCCATCCTCGAAATCGGAATGGATCATGATGAGGTTGTACCTTACAGAAAGGTAATCCTCGGTGAGCGTGCCGGTAGCTCCCCACGGGCCGGCGACGCTCCAGCCTTCCCAGTGAAAAATGATGTTGGTGTTGTCTGCCGAGTAGGTGCCGCGATACTCGAAAAACGGGTAGTTGGCACTGGAGTACTGCAGTGCGAACGTGCCGTCATCGTAAAGCACATAGCGCGATGACAGCAGCGATCCGTGCATCGGGGTGTACGTGGTACTGAACGTCTCCGTAAATCCTCCCGGCCCGCGAGATCGGCGGAAACGCCGGCACGTGCGGTGCCGGGGGCGCGGGGGCGGCGGCCGGGGCCGGCGCAGCCGTCACGGTCGGCGCTGTGGGCTGGATCGACTCCGAACAGGCGATCGACAGCGGCGTCAGGAGGGCCCCGAGCAAGCCGTTCCGAACAGCGGTCTTCGTCATAAGCGTGCGCCCCTGCCTTGGCAGTACAACAGCGAATGCGTCAAACCGGACGGAGGCCGGAAACCGTCATGGCGGCGTCGCCCGCGTCGACAATCATCCGGATCGGCAAGATGCTGAGCGGCAACTGCCCAGCGTGCGGCAGCTGCGTCGTTGATCAGGCCCGCACGCGCCGGGATCCGCCAGAGAAAAATCCGATGCTCGTTGATCCGGCGAACGTCCGCCGGCGTCCACCCGCCCATGTCCCAGACGTAAGAAACGACCCGCGAACCGGCCCGCAGGTCGGAGCGCAGCTTCTCCCGCAGCTTCAGGTTCGGTCCCGGGTGCAGGAAGAGGGTCACGACGGTAGCGGGACGGACGTCCGCAGCATACATGTCGGCGAGCCTGAACTCCACTCTGTCCTCGACACCTGCTTCACGCGCGTTCGCCTGCGCCTGAGTCACCAGTGCGGGATCGATCTCAATCCCCACGCCACGCGCGCCAAACTCCTTTGCCGCGGTGATCGGGATGCGCCCGTCCCCGGACCCGAGATCGTAGACGACGTCCTGCGGGCCCACGTCAGCCAGTTCCAGCAGTGCGCGCACGACGGGCATCGGCGTCGGCTGGTAGCGAACGTCCTGTCCAGGAATCGTCCCACAGCCGAACGGCACGAGCAATCCCAGGGCGAGCACCAGCCTGGTCGGTTTCATCGTCTGGTGTCCTGCCGGTCCAGCGTGACGCAACGTCCCGGCGCGCTTCGTCACCGGAGCACGCGCTATCAGGATGTTCAGTGCGGGGCCCACCGTGAACCAGCAGGTGCTGTCTCGACGGACATCGCGCTCCGGTTCCAGCGCCTGGCAATAGTACGCCAAGCGTTTGTCGCGCTGCGGGCACTGTCGTGCGGAGGGCCCTTCCGGCCTGCGCCCTCCGGGCGCATCATCGATGTCCTCGGCTACTTCTGACCGTGGCCGCAGGCGGACCGTCGATGGAGTCGAGAGCCGCGGTGTTCCGTCGGCGGCGGGCCGCGCCGCGGACTTCAGTTACACGCTGACGCGATCCGATCACAGCGCCGAGGGCCGCTCGGATCATGCACGGGACGACGAGTCCGCCGCGCTATTTCGAAGCAGTTGGCGTCGGCTGCCTGAGCTCGCGGAGGAGCCAGGCCTTTGCCGTTTTCCAGTCCCGGTTGACGGTCTCCGGCGACACGTTCAACACGTCCGCTGTCTCTTCGACGCTGAGGCCGCCAAAGAACCTCAACTCGACGACCTGGCTCATACGGGCGTCGAACATCGCCAACGCGCTGAGTGCATCACTGAGAGCGACAAGGTTGCGCTCTTGCGGCTCCGGCAACTCTCCGAGGTCATCGACATTGACGCGAACCGCACCGCCGCCGCGTTTCTGCCGGTGCCGGCTGCGGGCAGACTCGATCAGGATCCTTCGCATCATCTGCGCCGCCAGCGCCAGGAAGTGCGTCCGGTTCCGCCATTCCACGCGGTTGACGTCAATCAGCCTCAGGTACGCCTCGTTCACCCAGGGCCGTCGCCTGCAGCGTATGATCCGGTCGCTCCTGGCGCATGCAGCGTCGCGCAAGCCGGTGAAGCTCGCCGTACATGGGTGAGGTGTATCTCGCGCGGGACCCGCGGCTTGATCGAGCCGTCGCGATCAAGATTCTTCCTGGCGACCTCGCGGGAGACCCGGAACGGATGCAGCGGTTCGAGCGCGAAGCCCGCGCGGCCTCCGCGCTGAATCATCCGAACGTCGCAACCATCTACGACGTCGGTGAGAGCGACGGTCTGCATTTCATCGTCATGGAACATGTCGAGGGAGAAACCGTTGCCGCCAGAGTCGCGGGGCGGTCGCTCTTGCCGGCGGCGGTCGTCGACATAGCCGTGCAGGCTGCCGACGCGTTGGACGTGGCGCATGCCAAAGGCATCACGCACCGCGACATCAAACCGGCCAACCTGATGGTGACCTTGCGCGGGCATTTGAAGGTGCTCGACTTCGGCGTTGCGAAAATGAAGCTCCGCGATGAGTCAACGCGAAGCGGTGAGTGGATCCTGGAGTCCGGGACTGCAGTCGGTCGCGTGATCGGCTCGGGACCGTGCATGAGCCCGGAGCAAATCACGGGCGGCGACGTTGACCCGCGCAGCGACGTCTTCAGCCTTGGGGTCGTCATCTATCAAATGACGACCGGGCACCTTCCGTTCGCCGGATCGACGCGCGAGGAGTTGATGGAGGCCATCCTTCGCGCGGCTCCCGAATCCATGACCGAACTCAACCCTGACGTGCCGTCGGAGCTGGAACGGATTACGTTCAAGTGCCTCGAGAAGTCTGCCGAGGGTCGCTATCAGTCGGCGCGGGAATTGTTGAGCGACCTCTGGCCGCTGAAACGCTTCTCCACGGCGCCCTCGACGTGCGCGACCCGGCGTTGGTCCATCTCTTGGTCGCGCCTCAGTGGGACAGCATGCGCGCCGATCCCCGGTTCAACGAGTGTCTCGCGCGGATGAAGTTGCGGTCGGTACAGTGATCGGAGAGTGTGCGCGACGTCGCCGATCCGAAACGCGCGAAATCAGACAGCCACGCCGTTTCAAAGGAACCGCTCATGTTCGGGACGAGTCGCAACGGATTGTTGAACAGCGATCGCGCGCAACGAAAACGAAGCGAACGAGGCTCCGAACAGCAGGGAAAACTTGCCGTTTGCCACGAGCTTGCAACGACCTATCCATCATATCAAGCGATCGCACCAGACTGGTTTTTGAAGCTGCACGCAACGCATACTCCTCAGCAGGAGATGCGCAATGGTTATCGAGGTAAACGAAGTTCAGTTGAACTACGAAATCGTTGGTGACGGCGAACCGCTCCTGTGGCTGCACGGGTTCATGGGGGCTGGCGCGGACTGGAAGTACATCTTCAACGGAGCCCCCAGCGGGGTTTCGGCTGATCGCGCCGGATCTACGCGGCCACGGCGCGTCGACCAATCGATCCGGCCGGTTCTCATTTCGGCAAGCCGCGGGTGATGTCGAAGGGTTGCTGCCTCACCTCGGGCTGAACACGGTCAAGGCCATTGGCCTCAGCGGCGGTGGCTATTACCTTGCTTCACATGGCCACAGCAGTCAACACCTGCATCGGCTCGATGGTCATCGTGAGCGCGCCGCCCTACTTTCCCGCACAGGCTCGGGCGCTCCAGCGGCAGACGTCCGAATCGATGTTCAGCGAGGTCGAGATGGACTCTGATGCGGAAGCGCCACCAACATGGGGACGTCGCAGATTCAACAACTCTTTGCACACAGCCGCGGGTTGGCCGATAGCTACGACGATGTAAACTTCACCCCGCCCTACCTCGCCACGATCGCGGCTGACACACTGATTGTCTTCGGTGATCGCGACCCTCTGTACCCCGTTTCGCTTGCCTTCGAGTTGCAGGCGGCGATCCCGCGATCGTATCTATGGGTGGTTCCGAACGCTGGCCATGGTCCGGTGTTCGGTGAAGCCGCGCCGCGTTTTGTCGAAACAGCGACGTCGTTCCTGCGTGGGGACTGGAGGCGTGCGTCGTAGTCGCCTGATGGTTCGCTCCTCTCTCGGGGCCGCCGCATCGGGTTGTGGCGGGGCGGACCTGGCGGTAGAGGCGCTCATGAGCAGGGCGTCGTTCATCGCGACCTCAAGCAAGTGGTTGTCCTACACTCGCTGCTCAATGGACAGTCTATCGAGGTCTACGTGCAGGCCTTCAGCGGCGACGGCACGATCGGGCTGACCGGGAGACGGCTGCAAGTCTCCGATGGCGGCGGCGGGCCGCTGTGGCGTTTTGACAGCCGCGAGATCTACTACCAGAAGTTGATTCAGAGAGCGCCGCAGCCAAGCCTGATGGCGGTGGCCCTGACGATGTCTCCGGAGCTCAAGGCGCAGCGACCGCGCGAGCTGTTCAAGGCCGAGATCGTCGATGGCCTCCACACCAAAGATGTGAGCCCGGATGGCAGCAAATTCCTCATCGTCCTGAAGTCGCGCCACACGCCGCAGCCGGCACGGCTCACAGTCCTGACCGACTGGCACCGACGGCCATAGGTCACGGCGGCGCACGCCGCTCGTGCTGCGCCAGTTCCCATCGCGTCGCCGCCATCCCCGGCACGATGATTTCACTTCCGAGGAGGCGGGGCACCTCGTGGATTTCCAGCCTAATGGGAAACGGGCGAGCTGCCCCCTTCAGCGCGGCGTGCCGACGAGCTTGGCGTTGCGAATTAGTCCTGACGCCTCGTCGGCGCTGACCTCGATTGTGCGATCGGGCAAGAACGTGATCGCGAGCGTGTAGTGATTGATGTTCGCGTTGAAGTTCACGTCGAGCACGAACTCCGTCTGCGAGCGCCACGCGCCAGTGGCCCCTGCCGGCAGGCCAAAGGGGCCGTGCGGACCGATGCGATAGACACCGTCCAGCCCGATCGGAATCCGCAGTGGATCGCCGTAGTAGGCGAGTTCAACCGTCGACGTACCGTCCTTCGGGAACGTCAGCGCGAGCGAGTCGATCCGCGAAGGATTGATCGGAAACTGATAGACCTGGCCCGAGATTGCGGCCGCTGTTGTCGGCAGAGCCGGCGCCGGACTCGCCGAGGGCGGCCTGGTGGCCGCGACGATCGCGTCGCGCAACTGGGCGTTTCCGGGCTCATTGGGAGGAAGGGGCTGCTCGCTTTTCACCGCTGCCCTGACCAACGCCGTCAGTTGACCCGCGTTACCACCGGCGGTGCTGACGACAATCATGTCGAGTTCGGGCCAGACGATCAGGGACTGGCCGCCGCGACCGCTGCCGCCGTATTGCCGGCCGTTCGGCCCGTTCGTCGCGTTCCACTCGAGGCCGAATCCACCCGGCTCGGAGCGCGGCCCCGTCGCCGGCGTAGTCGACATCGTCACCCAGTCATGCGGCACGATCTGATGTCCTCTCCATTCGCCGCCGTGCAGGTACAGGTATCCGAGCTTCGCGATGTCCCGCGGATAGAAGTGGCTGTCGCCCCATCCGTGGCTGCGGCCCTGCGGGTCATCGCCCCACACGACGTCTTTGATCTCGAGCGGATCGAACAGGTACTTGCGGCCGAAGTCGAGTTCGCTGGTCTTCGCCGCCGCCCCGATTACGGAGCCGAGCAGGTGGTAGCCCGGACTGCAGTAAGACGGCCTGGTGCCGCGCTCGTACTTCATCGGCAGCGCCAGCGCGAACGCCACCCAATTGGCCGATCGCTTCATCCTCTCCAGTTCCTGCTCGCCGGGCAGGAACCCGCAGTCCAGTCCCGACTCCATCCGCAGCAGATTCTCAACCGTGATCGCGCGCTTGCGCTCGTCGGCCTCGCCCGGGCTCTCCTTCGGAAAGAACGACAGCACGGACTGGTCGAGGCGAAGAATCCCATGAGCGACCGCGACACCAGTCAGCGTCGAGGTGATGGTCTTCGTCACCGACGCGACGTCGTGCGGCGCGGTCGATCGGTACGGATAGAAGTCCGCGTCGGCGACGACGAATCCGTGACGGATGACGAGCAGGCTGTGGGTGCCCCACTGCTTCTCGCGGACCTGCGCAATCGCTGAAGCCAGAGCCTGTGAGTCGAGACCCTGCGATTCCGGAGTCGCCGTCCGCCACTCCACGCCCGGCCAGTACGTCGTGGGTGCCGGCGATTGCGCCGATATACCGGCGAGGGTGGCGCAGACGCTCACGGCCACCTGGAAGAGAGTTGGTCGCATGGCGTGATTATGAGGCGATTCACGTGTCCTTGGAGCTCGCGGCCTCAGCCTTCGCCTCCAGTGCCGGATCGAAATTCGATACCGGCGCTTGCCCGACCCCTCGAGGCAACGAGAGCGAAGGTTGTGACCCCACCGTTCGTGAGTTGGAACCAGATGGCGTCGCCCCTACGTCGTCGACCGACGGCGCGTGGCAGCGTAGGGCACCAGCCTCGACCGCTCGACGCTGGCAGGGCGGCTCGCAGCCGGGTGCTGCCACACAGGTGTTGAAGCCCGTCCAATCATCTGCGGGACAGCTTCTCACGCCGCCCGTGACGCTTCGTCTCTGAACTCATGCGCGCCGTGTGCCGGCATTCCGACCCACGGCGTTGAGCAGGAGTGGGATATTGCCGCGAGTTCGGCCGCGCGCGTGTCATCCTAGGGACTTCGGTCGGCGTCGCCAATGTACAGCTGGCCAGTGAACGCGTGTCGGGACGTCTGGGTGGGCCCGTCTCGGCAGCGCGCGGCCAGCCGTGGTTAGGGTCGATCGGACGTATCGTCCTTCCTCTCGGCTCTGCTCAAAGCGAAGGTTGAGGACTTGGAGACCGATTTTCGAGATCGGCTGCAAACCACGCTGACCGGCGCCTATCGCGTAGAACGCGAACTCGGCGGCGGTGGAATGAGTCGCGTGTTTCTGGCGGAGGAGCGCGCGCTCTGTCGTCGTGTCGTGGTGAAAGTGCTTTCGCCCGATCTCGCGGCCGGCGTGAATTTTGAGCGTTTCAAGCACGAGATACTGCTCACCGCCCAACTGCAGCACCCACACATCCTGCCGGTGTTCACGACCGGAGAGACGCAAGGGCTGCCCTACTACACGATGCCGTTCGTCGAAGGGGAGTCGCTCCGGGTGCATCTCATGCGTGCGGGCGCCATGCCGATCGCCGGAGCGGTCAGCATTCTCAGAGACGTCGCGCGCGCGCTGGAGTTCGCGCACGCCAAAGGTGTCGTGCACCGGGACATCAAGCCAGACAACATCCTGCTCGCCGGCAATACCGCCACCGTTTCGGATTTTGGAATCGCCAAGGCCCTGCTGGCTTCTCATGCAGTGACCGTTTCGGCGCCGAGGACCGACCTGGGAATTGTGATTGGAACACCGCTCTACATGGCGCCCGAGCAAGCCGCCGCAGATGCAGGGCTCGACCACCGGGTCGATCTCTACGCGCTCGGCTGCGTTGCCTACGAGATGATCGCGGGGGAGCCGCCCTTTGCCGGTTCGGTCGCATCGCTGATTCGCGCCCACATCGTCGACGTGCCTCCGCCGATCGTGACAAAACGAGCAGATGTCCCCGAGGCCCTGGCCGTGCTCGTAGAACGTTGTCTCCAGAAGGACCCCGACGATCGGCCAGCCAGTGCGCGTGAGATCCTCGAGGTGCTCGACAACCTCGTGTCGGCGCATACCCGTGGCCCGGGGTCGATGGTCGAAACGGAAGTACCGATGATCGCCGTGCTCCCGTTTGTGGTCGTGACGGCCGGGCAGGAGACCGATCACTTCGCCGATGGCCTGACCGACGAGGTCATCACCGACCTCTCGATGATCAAGACACTGCGCGTCATCTCGCGACAATCAGCGATGCGCTTGAAGGGAAGCGACAAGGACCTGCGTACCATCGCGCGCGAGCTCGGCGCGCGTTACGTGCTGACCGGGAGCATCCGGCGCGCTGGTTCCAGCCTCCGGATCACGGCGCAGCTCGTGGACGCCAGGACCGACGCGCAGCTCTGGGCCGACAAGTTCCACGGCGCGCTGGAGGACGTCTTCGAAATCCAGGAGCGTCTCTCTCGCCAGATCGTAGACGCGTTGCGGCTCAGACTCACGCCGACCGAGGATCGGCGCCTGGCGCAGCGTCCCATCGGGGATCTGCGTGCGTACCGAGTACTACCTGCTCGCGCGCCAGGAGATCTGGAGCTTCAATACGCAATCGCTCGACCACGCGCTCCAGCTCGTCCGGCGCGCGGAGGACATTGTCGGTGACAACGAGCTGCTGTTCGTCGCCGAGGGGCTCATCTACTGGCAGCATGTCAACGTGGGCATCGTCCCCGTGTCGCAGTACGACGAGTACCTGCGGAAGGCGGAAGGCTGCGCCGCGAAGGTGTTCGCACTCAACCCGGAATCGTCGAAAGGGCACGGTCTGCGCGGAGCGATCCGACACAACCGTGCCGACCCGAACGGAGCGGCTCGCGATTACAAGAAGGCGCTGGTACTCGATCCCAACGATCCGGAGGCGCTGCTCTGGCTTGGCTATCACTACGCCGTGTCCGGGCGACCCGACCTCGCGCGTGCGCTCATGGATCGCCTGCAGCAGGTGGATCCACTGACGTCGATCAACCTCACGATGTACGGGATGGTCGCGATGTTCGACGGCAACTATCCCGAAGCGCTCACGTGGACGCAACGCTCGGTCGACATCGATCCGGCCAATCCCACCCCACGTATGATGCACGCGCTCATGCTGGCGGCGAACGGGCGTCGCGAAGAGGGCGTGGCGATGCTCGATGCGGTGGCAGGCGATACATCCGCCATGGCATGGGCGAGGTTGGCGCCGGCCATGGCCTGCGCGCTCCGTGGTGAGCGCGACGAGCTGCTGCGTATCATGACGCCCGAGCTGCGCGCCGCGGCGGAATGGGATGAGATCTTCGCCTGGTGGGCTGGCGATTGCTTCGCGCTGGTGAATGAGGCTGATGCGGCGATTGACTTCATCGAGCGCGCGGTCGAATTCGGGTTCATCAACGCGCCATGGCTGTGGCAGTACGAGCCGTTTCTCGCGAGTCTTCGGAGTGAGCCGCGGTTCGGTCGCTTGATGGAAGGGGTACGGAGAGCCTGGAGGGCTTTCGAGCCGTAGACCCCACGATGACCGACCTCGCTGCTCAAGCCTCGGCTGGCTGTCGGCCGTAGGCCGCGAAGTGCCTGGAATCCGCCTACGCGTCCCCGCGGGCTCGCGGCGACCGTTAAGGCCGCCTTAGCCGCTTCGCGCCTACCCCGGACAAGACAGCGGAACGGACGTCAGCGATCAGCGGTGCGTGAAGATCGTCACGCGCCGCGTAGTGTGAGAGCGCCACCGTCCGGTTGTGGGACGGCCAGTGGCAGGTTCGGGCAGTCGCTCGCTGATGGGCAGCGCCGAGTGAGCCATATCATGCCGTTTTCCGGCTCCCGTAAAATGATCCGCGCGGCACGAAACCTGCTCCGCGTATGGACATGCTCAACCTGCGCTACGGCTTTCGGCAGCTCCTGAAATCGCCAGGGTTCACGGCGGTGGCGCTGCTGACCCTCGCGTTGGGCATGGGCGCCAACGCGGCCTTATTCAGCGTCTTCTATGGGGTGGTCCTGCGGCAGCCTCCCTATCCTGCGGCCGAGCGACTCGTCACCATCCACAACGTTTCGGCGGGCGAAGTCGCGAACGGTGGGCGGCTCTCGCGAGCGGAGTTCCGCGACTACGAGGAGCGTCAGCGCGCCTTCGAGGGCATTGCGGCGTCCGACCTGGGCCGCATGACGCTGACGTCGACGGGCGAAAGCAACGCGCTCGCGGAGCGCGTCAAGGTCTCGCGTGTGACCCCCAATCTCTTGCCGATTCTCGGCGTGTCTCCGGCGCGTGGGCGCGGCATTCGCGCCGGTGACGAGGGGGCCGGCGCGATCGCGATCATCAGCGACCAGCTGTGGCGATCGCATTTCGGCAGCGCCGAGGACATCCTCGCCCGCACGGTCCGCCTCAACGGCGTCGAGCACGCGATCGTGGGAGTCATGCCTGCGGGCTTCGCGTATCCCGAGCCGGACATGGGCGCGTGGACACCGATTGATCTGAGGCCCCGCGACGCCTCCGACCGAAGCGACCATTACCTCGCCGCGATAGGGCGCCGTGCGGCTGGCACGAGCGCCGACATGGCGCGCCTCGACCTGCAGCGAGTGGCGCGCGAGCTGCAACAGGATGCGCCAGCATCGTATCCGGCAGATCCCAAGTGGAGCCTCGGCGCCGAGTCGTTGCGCGAGAGTCAGTTCGGCCATATGCTGCTCCCGCTCGGTCTTCTGATGGCAGCAGCGGCCGCGGTCCTGCTGATCGCGTGCGTGAACGTCGCAATCATGTCGCTGCTTCGCGCGCTCGCACGCCGCCGTGAAATCTCGATCAGGCTCGCCATCGGCGCGACGCGCGGCGACGTGATTCGGCAGCTGATGACCGAAGCGGCGGTGCTGTCTGCGCTCGGCGCAATCGCCGGTCTTGTAGTCGCGCAGAGCGCAATCGACATCGTGAAGGCCTTTGCACCGGCTGGCATTCCCCGCCTGCAGGAAGCCAGCATCGATATGCCCACCGCGCTCGTCGCGACTGGGGCGCTCGTGCTGGTAGCGCTCACGGTGGGCCTCGCGCCCGCCCTGGTGGCGTTGCGCATGAATGCTTTCGAAGGAGCCTCTCCCACCGGCCGCTCCTCTGACAGTCGAACGACAACGCGCGTTCGCGATGCATTGACGGTGATGGAAATCGCGCTCGCCGCGTCGCTGCTGGTCTGTGCGGGCCTGACCGTGCGTAGCCTGCACGCGCTCGTCGGCGTGGACCTCGGGTTCGGGACCGAGCGGCGTTTCAGTTTCAAGACGAATCTCACCGAGCCCGCGTATCCGGACCAGGCGCGCGTCGACCGCTTTTACGAGCAGCTGACCGGGAGGCTTGCAGTCTCTGCCCGGCACCGAGTCGATCGGCGCCGTGTCATACCTCCCGCTGAGCGGTGAAGGTCAGTCGATCGTCGCAGCCCCGGCGAATTCAGCCGGTTCGAGCACGTCCTCCGAGATCGCCGTCGGTTGGGGGATCGTTCGAGGACGCTACTTCGAGACGATGGACGTAGCGCTGATCAGCGGGCGACTCTTTTCCGCCGACGATCGGCCGGCGTCGCCGCCGGTCGCGATCGTGGACGACGTGCTTGCGCGTCGTGTGTGGGCGAGTGAATCTGCGGCAATCGGCCAGCGCGTTCGATTCGGATCCGGCTCCCGCACCGAAACGCGGACGATCGTCGGCGTCGTGCGACCATGTGAGTCATGTTGAGCCCGGCAAACCCTCGTTGCCGATGGCCTACGCGCCGCAGGCGCAGGTCTACCAGCGCGGAATGTACACGGTGATCAGAACGACGAGTGCGCCGCAGACCTTGGTGCCGGCGGCGAGGGCTGCGCTCGCGGCCGTCGACCCGTCAGTCCCGATATACTTCGCCGAGACCGTCGCCGCGCGCTACGATGCAGCGCTCGCGCTGCCGCGATTCACCACGGGTCTCGTGAGCGCGTTTTCCACGCTGGCGCTGCTGCTCGCCGGCGTCGGAATCTTCGGGGTCACCGGTTACGCTGTCGCGCAGCGCACGCGCGAGTTCGGCATTCGCTTCGCGCTCGGGGCGCAGCGGACCCACGTCGGCGCGCTGGTGCTCGCCCGGGTCGCCGTGCTCGCGGGTGTGGGGCTCGGCATTGGCACGGCGATCGGCCTCGGCCTCGGCTCGTTGATGTCGGGCATCCTGTTCGGCGTCGAGCCCGGCGATCCATTGACGATCGCCGCCGTGATGGGCGCGATCGGTCTGACCGCGATGCTCGCCAGTCTCGCGCCGTTGCGTCATGCCGTGCAGGTGAGCCCGGCGCAGACGCTCCGGTCGGAGTAGCAGTGTTCCACGTGTCTGAGTTATTCGTGGCGAAGCTGGAGGAAGCTCGCCAAAGCGAGCGGAGTCTGGTGGCCCAGATGTTCCCAGTTGGAACCAACTGGCCGGCTGGTTGACGGAAGTGGATGCACGTCGAAATGTTGCCTGACGTCGGAATCAGGAGCGCGCGACCACGGCCGTCGCTTGGGCGGTCGGGGGTCCGCTCGCGTGGACGGGGCATTCGTCACGTGGCTGCGGCGGCGACTGCAAAACCGGGCTCCGGTCTGTCTGCCGACGCCATCCGGGCTGAAGCAGAGGAACAGTCGGCTAGGTCAGCTTCCATGGCTGGCGGTATTCGCGCCGGAGGAACTCGTTCGGATCCGTCACTGTCCCGCCCGATCCTTTGATCGTATTGGTGACGCGCATACTGGCGCCGTCGTAGTGGATCTTGCTGTCCCCCGGCGTCTTCTGTCCGGCGCGCAGCGACACGATACCGAGGAGCATGACCTCCGTCAGCGGCGCGGCGTACTCGAAGGGGCAGGAGATCCGCGCCTTGCCCTGAATCGCCTCGATCCAGTTCATCTCGTGCTCGTCCTGCGCGTGCGCGACGCGCGGGAGCAGGGGCTTCGGCTCGCCGATCCGATCGTGCAGCGACTTTGGCAGCAGCCGCGGTTCGTGGCCGTAGGTCAGCTGCATCATCTTGCCCTTGCTGCCCACATAGATGATGCCGCCCTTCGCCGTTCAGTTTTTCGTCGCCGAGCTCCTCGGGCCGCGGCGGCGTGAGTCCGCCGTCGTACCACGTCAGCTTCACCGCCGGCATGTCGCCGCGCGCCGGGAACTGATAGTAGGTCGTTGTCGCGTGCGGAAAGCAGACGCCGTTGAACGGCGTCGACAATGTTTCGATGACGGTAGGCAGACCGAGGTTCAGCGCCTGGAACGGATGATCGATCAGGTGCGCGCCCATATCGCCGAGCGCACCCTGGCCCCAGTCCACCCATCCGCGCCAGTGATGCGGATGATAGATCGGGTGGTAATCGACGTCGGGCGCAACGCCGAGGAACAGATCCCACGAGAGCGTCGACGGGATGGCCGCCGCCTCGCGATACAGCGCGTCGGCCATCAGCGGTGTGACGCGTCCTGAGGGGAAACGCAGCGGCCGCGGCGCGCTCGTGCCGGCCCCGAGCGGCGCCGGACGCGGAATCCCCTGCGGCCAGAAGCCGAGCGGTCGATTCGTCCACACGTGGACCTCACGCACGTCGCCGATGGCGCCGCCGCGAATGTATTCGTAGCCGGTGCGCGAGCCGTCGCTCGAGTGTCCCTGGTTGCCCATCTGCGTGACGACGCTGGGTTTCTCCTTCGCCTTCTTCGCCAGCGCACGCGCCTCCTCGACCGACCAGCAGAGGGGCTTCTGCACGTAGACGTGCTTGTTCAGATCCATGGCTGCGAGCGCGATGACTGCATGCATGTGATCCGGTGTCGCGACCACGATCGCATCGATGTCCTTCTGCTTGTCGAGCATCTCGCGATAGTCGCGGTATCGCTTCAGCCGCGGGATCTGCTCGCTCGTGAAGCGCCGCAGCGCAGCCGCGTTGTCGATTCGAGGCCTGCGGGCATTGGCCGTCACTTGCGCCTTCGACATGGCGGGCTGCCGCTGCGGTTGCTGCGGCGAGGCCGGCACACTCGTCGCGTCGTCCGCCATGCGCTTGAGCTGCGCATCGACGAGCGCGTCGTCGACGTCGCAGATCGCCACGATGTTCTGACTCATGAGCCGACGCGTGTTGCTGCCGCCCATGCCACCGAATCCGACGGTGGCGATGTTGACCGTGTCGCTCGGCGCCTGGAATCCGCGGCCGAGCACATGCCGCGGCAGAATGGTCAAGCCTGCTCCCGCGGCGGTCGTGGTCAGGAACGTGCGTCTCGAGATCTCGCTCATGGAATCTCCTTGCAGAGCACGGATTCTACCGCCGTCCGCTGTCCGCTGTCCGGCAACGTACACCCGAGCCGCATGACACCTGGTCCCGGCGCCAATCGCATGGCCCTCGATCGCCTCGACGACGATGCAGCTTTGGAATTTGCGAGTGCGTTCGGGAACAGTGGCTAGCCGCAATTGTTCGGGGGTTGGAACCTGGGGTGGCTCCGACGTGCGGGCGCGTTCAGTGTTGCGGAGCGGGGAGACTGCCCGCTGCCGCTGTCCGAGCCAGCAGTCGCGCTCGTCTCAATGCCGTGAGGTCTCCGGGAGCCGACACCGAGTGTTCCAGCGCTGTCGGATCGTCAGATCGCGCGGGGCATGGTTATTGGACAGAGAATAGCTCGGTTGGGCCCCCCTCTGCGGGGGGACTCGTGAGCCGGAGAGGAATCGAACCGACGGCAGGCGATGCGCTCCCCACAATCGGACTACTCCTGAGTAGCGATCTGGCGAGCAATGGGGGAGAGAGCCAGGCGCCGTGACTTGGTGGTGGAGGCGCCGGGATTTGCACCCGGGTCCGAACATACATCCTCGCAGGAATCTACGATGCGTATCCGCTTCTAAAGTCTCGCCCCTGACGTGAGGAAGCAGCGAAGAACCGCCAGGAACCAGCCCCGAAGAAGTCTCGTCGTCAACGTCCGGGACGGCCGTCGACAACCAGCCTGCTGGAATGACATCCACATCCCGGCCCGCAGGCTGACCGGGGTGGACGCTCACAGGGGTTTAGGCTGCGAGAGCGAGCTGCGTGTCCGCAGTTATGTTTTTTTCCATCTGATTTACGAGGGTGATGGTCCTCGGCAACGCATCCTGCGAAACCATATCTCCGTCGAATCTAGGTCGCCCCCCTGCAGGCGGCTCGGCCGCCCGACAATCCTCTGATTGTGCACTGCTTCATCGCACGTGATCGGTCAAATACTTGGCCCGCTGGCACTTGCGGGCCGTTCGGCCTTGACTTTGGGCTGAGGCGCTCTCGATAATTCGAGAGATGTCGAGCGAGCTGCAGGTTGCCTCCGACACGCTGCGCACCCGGGCCGCGCTCGACAGCCAGACCGCCTCGCTCGGGACTGCAGAAAACGACAGCGGTCCTGCGCGCGAGAGCGTGGACTCCGCCCATGCAGTCCTCCATCGGCTGGCCGCATCGCTGCGTAGGGTGAGCGACGCCCGGTCGCTGACCGCCGCGCTCGACGCGCTGGCGGACGCTGCGGCGGAGGAAACGCCGCGCACGGCGATTCTGCTCGTGGTCGACGGTCAGCCGTCGGGGCGCGGCACGCTGCAGTGCTGGCGGTCGGCCGGCTTCGCCGAAGGCGAGGCCAAGGGGCTACCCGAGGCGCTGGTGGCGGCTCTGCCAGGGCTGCGGGCCTTGCCAGGGTCGCGGGCTGCACCGCACTCCGGCGCGGACACGCTGACGATCCCCATCGTCGTGGGAGACCGCGCCGTGGCAGTTCTCCACGCGGAGCCGGGTCCCGGCGAGAGGGGCGGGGCGAGCCTGCGTGAAGCGATGCTCATCCTCGGCGCGCACGCCTCGGCGTGCCTGTCGCGGCTGACGGCGTTGCGGCTGCTGGAGGCGACGGGCTCCGCCCGTCCGGCCCCTCCCCCGGATAGCGATCACGATGTGAGCGCGCGCCGTTACGCCCGGCTGCTGGTGTCGGAGATCGAGCTGTACCACGAGTTGGCCGTCCGCGCTGGCCGCGAGCATCGGGACCTCCTCGAGCGGCTCCGTCCGGAGATTGACCGCGCCCGCCGGGTGTACCAGGAACGGGTACCGGCTTCGGTGGACAATCGCGCAACGCTGTTCCAGCAGGAGCTCGTGCAGACGCTCGCAGAAGGCGACCCGGGCGCGCTCGGTGTTCCGGCCTGACGACATGCGCAAGCCGGTCCTGATCGCCACGGTCACCCTCATCCTCGGGTGGAGCGGGGCGGGGCGCCCGATCTCCGCACAGCTCTCGCCAACGGCGCACCAGGCGCTTCCCGGCAGCGCCAGCGAGCTGTGGCTGGTACCCACCGCCGACGACGTGAGCCCGCGCGCGCTGAAGGTCGTCAAGCCGCTCATCGACGGCGCGGCGGCGTTCGAGGCGGGCGACTACGGAGCCGCCCTGCCGCTCGTCAGCCATCCTTCCCTTGCCGCGACCGATTTGCAGGATTACGCGGCCTACTACACGGCGGCCTCCCAGCTGCGCCTGTCGCGCTCGGCCGAGGCGCGCGCCCTGTTTCACGCCCTCCGGCAGCGAAAGCCGCAGGGCTACCTGTCGGTCGGCACGCCACTTGGTGAAGCGGAAGCCGCAGAAGCGATGGGCGATTACGGCGCGGCGATCGCCATCTACGAGGACCTGGCCGGCTCCAAGGCGACGATCAACGAAGACATCCTTTCACGCCTGGCGCGCGCGTCGCTGGCGGCGAAGGACCGGAAGAAAGCAGCCGAAGCGTACTTGCGGGTCTATTACGAGTTTCCCCAGACCGAGGCGGCGATCGCGGCGGAGACGCAGCTCGACGCGCTGCGCGACACATACGTGCGCGTGAGCTACAAGGCCGACATCGGTCGCGCACAGATCCTCTACGGCGCACGGCGGTATCCGGAGGCGCGCGCCGCCTTTGCCGCTATCCAGCGGCAGGTCTCTGGCGACGATCGCGAGCTGGTCGACCTGCGGATCGCCGAGTGCGATTTTTTCCTCAAGCGGTACGCAGCGGCGCTGGACGGCGTGCGCCCCTACCTGGACACCGCCTCACGCAAGGCCGAAGCGCGATTCTTCGGGCTGAGCGCGCAGCGGGAGCTCGGGCAGGACGCCGAGTTCATCGCGGCGACCCGCGCACTGGTGGACGAGTTCCCCGAGAGCTCCTGGTCCGAGGAAGCGCTGAACAACCTTGGCACCTACTACATCCTGACCAACGAGGACGACCTTGCGGCGGAGTCCTTCCGGGAGCTCTACGAGAAGTTCCCGGCCGGCGCGCGGGCGGAGCGTGCGGCGTGGAAGTACGGCTGGCACAAATACCGGAACGGCGACTACGCCGGCACTGTCGGGGTCTTCGAGACCGCTGCGGCCGCGTTCAGCCGGTCCGACTACCGCCCGTCCTTCCTCTACTGGGCCGCGCGTGCGCACGGCCGGATCGGCAACGGACCCCAGGCCCACGAGCGCCTGCGCCTGGTGCAGGCCGACTACGGCAACTCGTATTACGGCCGCCTGGCCAGCGTCCGGCTCTCGCCGCAGCGGGACGCGGCGCGTCCCGACGCCGTGCCCGTGAATCGCCCTGTCCTTCAGCGCACGACGCCGTCCGTTCCGACGGCGCAGTCGATTCGCCTCCTGCTCGCAGCGGGGCTGTACGACGACGCGCTGAACGAGCTGCGGTTCGCGCAGCGCGCGTGGGGACCGTCGACGCAGGTGGACGCCACCGTTGCCTGGGTGTACCACCGGAAGGGTGAGCTGCGGCGGGCAATCACCCTGATGCGGCGCGCCTATCCGCAGCATCTCACGGCCGTCGGACAGGAACTCCCCACGGAGATCCTCCAGGTCATCTTTCCGCTGACGTACTGGGATTTGATCCGCAAGCACTCGAGCGCGCGAGGTATCGACCCGTACCTGGTCGCAGCCCTGATTGCCCAGGAGTCCACCTTCGACCCGAAAATTCGCTCGCCCGCGAACGCATGGGGCCTCATGCAGGTGGTTCCCGCCACCGGACGACGCCTTGCCCGCTCGCTCGGCATCCGGCGGTTCGCCACGCCGATGCTCACGAACCCGGAGACCAACATCCGGCTCGGAACGGTGTACTTCTCGCGGCTGGTCGAGCAGTTCGGTGGCACTCACTACGCGCTCGCCAGCTACAACGCCGGCGAGAGCCGCGTCGTGCGATGGCGCGCGGAGCGGCCGGGCCTCGATCAGGACGAGTTCATCGACGACATCCCGTTTCCGGAAACCCAGAACTACGTCAAGCGGATCCTGGGCACCGCCGAGGACTACAGGATGCTGTACGGCAAGGGGGCGGCCGGGCCATTCCGGTTGGCGGGGGAACCGAACGCCCGGCGCCGCGTTCCACCGTCGCCGCGGTCCCGGCTCCAAAGGCTGCACCCTCGAAAACGCCCTCCGCGAAGCGGCCCGCGGCGAAACCCCGATCCACGAAGAAGGCACCTGCGCCCAGGAAAACGCGCTCTTCCTAGCATGCTCCCGGGGCTGGCCGTCCTGCCGCGGCATGTTCGCGACTGGAGCACGCGGTTGTTGTCGACGGCGGGCGCGGGCGTGTCCCGTACCTGCGCGAGACTCCCGGTGTGCACGCGGTTTCCCCCCCAGCATGTAGAATGCCGGTCATTCAACCACAGCCGATCGGCCGGTCGCGCAGCGCCGAGCCCGCCGCGCGGCGCGCGAGCAGGGGCTTCGGCTCCGCACTGGCGGTTCTGTTCACGGCCCTGGCGGCGTGGCTCTCGCAGGGCGCCATCGCCTACGGTGATGGCGGCGCGGCACGGCTCGCCTTGCTGCCGGTCAGCTTCGAGGCGCTCTCACTGGTGGGCGTTGCCGCGGCGGCGGCGGCGGGTCTCCTGCACTTCGGCGCTGCTCGCCAGCCGCTGCTCCTGCTGCTGCTGACGCTCCTTCCCTGGCTGCCGGGTCCCGTTCCGCCCGCCTTCCTGCTCTGGTCGGGACCGCTGGTGCTCGGGCTGTGGGTCGTGGTTGCCGGCGCGATGCTGGCCACGGTGCGCCGGCCGCGCGGGGTGGTGCCGGCATACCCGCCGGCGCTGCGGGCCGGCCTGGCGGCGCTCGCGATATTCGCGGCAGCCGCCTGGGGGGTCTCGCCGTCGCGGCCGGGCGGCGACGAGCCGCACTACCTGATCATCACCCAGAGCCTGCTGCTCGATGGCGACCTGAAGATCGAGAACAACCACGCGCAGGGCGACTACCGATCGTACTACCCAGGGGATCTGTCGAAGCCCGACTACCTGCGGCGTGGGCAGGACGGCGCGATCTACTCGATTCATGCCCCGGGGCTGCCCGCGCTCGTGGCGCCTGCCTTTGCGGTCGCCGGATACCGGGGCGTGCTGGTCCTGCTCCTGATCCTCTCGGCCGTCGCGGCGGGTCTTGCGTGGGAGCTCGCGCGACGGGTCACGGGCCGGACCGACGCCGCCTGGTTCGGCTGGGCGGCGGTGGTCTGCTCGCCGACCCTGCTGGTCAACACGTTCACCGTCTACCCCGACGGCCCGGGCGGCCTCCTCGTGCTCACGGGCGTGTGGGCGCTCATCCGATCCCGCGAGGAGCAGGCCAGCGGGGCGGAGTCCGCGTGGCCGTGGCTGTTCCACGGCGCCGCGCTGGCGCTCCTGCCATGGCTGCACACGCGCTTCGCCCTGCTGGCCGGCTGCCTGGGCGCGCTGGTCGTACTGGATCTCGCCCGGACCCGGAACGCCGCCGCGAAGGCATCGGCGTTCCTGGCGGTGCCGAGCGCGAGTGCGCTCGCGTGGATCGGGTTCTTCGTGGCCGTCTACGGCGCTCCGGATCCGTCGATTCCCTACAGGGGCTCCGACCTGGGATCCCCTTCCTACATTGCCGGCGGGCTGGGCGGCCTGTTCTTCGACCAGATGTACGGCTTGTTCACCAACGCTCCGGTGCTGGTGGCGGCGCCGATCGGTGTGCTTCTGCTGGCAGCGCATACCGGGCCGGGACGGCGGCTGGCGGCCCAACTCGTGTTCATCGCCGTGCCGTACGTCCTGACCGTGACGCACTTCGCGATGTGGTGGGGAGGGTTCAGCGCCCCGGCGCGATTCCTCGTGCCGCTGCTGCCGGCGCTGGCCATTCCCGCCGCTGTCACGTGGGCGGCGATCCGCGAGCGCAGCCTCCGCATCGCCCTGTCAGGAGCGCTGGCACTCACCGCCTGCCTTTCCTGCTGGTGGTCGTCGTCGGGCGTGGTCGACTTGCATACTTCGACCGTGGAAACGTTCATGCGCTCTGGACGGAGTGGGCAAGCCGCACGGCAGACCTCGCGCACGGGCTTCCCTCGTTCTTCGCGCGCCTCCAGCGCCAGCAGCCGGGACCGCTGTTCTTCACGGAGATCGCGGTGTGGATCGTCGTCGTCGGGCTCGCGTGCGTGGTAGTCCGCGCGATCGACCGGCGTGGCCCGAACCGATCGATCGCGACCGCCGCCACCGTGACGGGCGCAGTCATGGCGATCGCGCTGATGGCTGCGATCAGCGTTGTCTGGAGGCTCGAGCAGGTGGACGGACGTACGCCTCCGCAGGCCGCGATGGACCTGCTGCGTCTCCTGGGTGACGTCGAGCACGTCGTCGCCGTCGATTTGACCGGACGGCGGCGGCTGGAGTCCGGCGACCTCGTGCCGCGCATGGAGCTTCGACTCACGCCGGCGCCGCGATCGGCCGCGTTCCCGAGGGAGGACCGCGCCCTCTTCACGCTGCCCCAGGTGCCCGCGGGCGAGTACCGGCTGCGGGCCGAGCGTGCCGGCGGGAGCGGCTGGTTGATGGCGGGGGCCGGGGTCGGCCGCGACCAGTTCGCGCTCGTCACCGAGCCGGTGGAGTCGTTCGATCGCGGGGTGCCGGTTCGTGTTCCCGTGGACCTTCGCGTCCTCATCGTCCGGGGCGACGAGGGCGCACGCGCCCAGGTGCGCGCGTTGTTCGTGCGGCCGGTGTCGATCCGCTCGCGCGATCAGAAGGCATCGAGCGGAATGGCGAGGCGCGCGGTGCGGTATGGCCGGGCGACGGCTTTCTTCATGGACGATCGCAGCTTCCCGGAGCCAGGCGGCTTCTGGCTGGGAGGTGGACGCGAATCCGCCGTCGTGCTGCAGCCGGAACACGAGCGCGGGTCGATTGTGCTGGAGCTGAGGAACGCGCCGGTGGACAACGTGGTGACGGTCCGGGCCGGCGGGTGGATCGACACGCTGCGCCTCACGCCCGGCGAGGAGCGTCGCGTGGAGCTGCCCCCGGGCCCGCCGCGGTCGGCCTGGGGGGCGATGCTCGTGACCTTCGAGGTGTCGTCCGGGTTCCGCCCGAGCGCCGTTGACGCGGCCAGCAGGGACACGCGCTTCTTGGGCGCGTGGGTGAGGGTGGAGTAGGGGGGAAGCGCCAAAGCCCAAAGCCGAGACGCAAAGTGTCCTTAGAACCTGACGACGCCCCCGAAGTACAGCCCCTTCAGCTGCAGTTCGCCCTCGTCTGAATCGACGTGATAGAAGACGTCGAAGGAGCGATAGCCGAACTGCGCGCCGAAGTTGTCGGTGAAGTTGAGCGTCCCATACAGATCGAAGTCGTAGTACTTCGCGCGGTAGTCTTCGTTGATGCTCTCCGGCAGCTTGAAGAAGCTGAACTCGCCGGTGATCGAGATGTTGGAGACCGGGTAGCCGCGTCCGATGAATCCGATCGCGGGAATCGGCGCCCGCGCGCGCACGAACTCGGTGTCGATCACGTTCGAGAGCGTCGCCTCGACATGGGTGTACTTCGCCTCGAGCAGCACTCCGACGAAGCCGCGATTGCCGTACACGAAGTCGAACTCGAAGCCGAAGCGGTACGCCTTCCACTCGAGCTCGGTGTTGACCGGCAGGGCAATCGGATAGCTGATGCCGTTGAAGATCAGCGGACGCCTGAGGATCGCCTCCGTTGTGTAGCTGATCGGGGTGTACTCGAAGCGGAACTTCGTCCTGGTGCTGGGGCGCAGCACGATCTTGAGCTGTTTGAACGACTGCTTCTCGATGCCGAGGTCGGTGACGAAGTCGATCGTCGACCCGATGATCCCGAGCGACTCACTGGTAATCGTGACCTCCGGCCCCGGCCGCCAGAACATTCCGCCGATCTCCACGTGGTAGGTCTCGCCGGTCGCCCGGTCGGATGGGGTCTGTGTGTCGGACTGAGCCGAAACCGACGAGGGAAAGGCAAAGACTACCAGTGAAAACACAACTCCCGCTGCAGCTGTCATGCGCATGACGTCTCTCGCCCCGATTGGTTGTAGTCATGCCCGGAGAGGGCAGCGGAGCCTGCTGGGAAAGGCACGCAAGGATAACACGAACAAACGGCAGCCCGCTTGCCGAGTCGCCCGAATCGAACCCCGAACGCCGAGCGCCGAACGCCGAGCCCCCGGATCCCGGATCCCCATCGAGCCTCCCCCGATCGAGCCCCTCGATCTCCATTCCCCACCCGCTATACTCAAGGCCGATGGGTTTCGCGTTTCGTCGTCTGCTGCCGTACGTCCTCCGTTATCGTCGCGCGTTCCTGCTCGGCCTGACATGCGTGCTCGTCACGACTTCGATCCAGCTGCTGTCGCCCTGGATCCTGAAGCACGCGATCGACGATCTCACCGCCGGCGTCACGCGGGGGAAGCTCGCGCTGTATGCCGGGCTCCTCCTGGCGGTCGCCATGCTCGGTGCCGTCTTCCGGTTCCTGATGCGCCGGATTCTCATCGGCGCGTCGCGCGACATCGAGCTCGACATCCGTAACGACTTCTTCGCCCGCCTGCAGCAGATGCCGCTCGCCTACTACCAGGCGCGGCGCACGGGTGACCTGATGTCGCGCGCCACGAACGATCTCAACGCCGTGCGGATGATGATCGGTCCGGCGGTCATGTACACGTCGAACACGCTGCTCGTCTTCGTCGTGGCGATCATCCTCATGAGCTCGATAGACGGCCGGCTCACGCTCATGGCGCTGCTGCCGCTCCCCCTGGTCTCGATCAGCGTGAAGTACTTCGGGAGCGCAATCCACTCCCGGTTCGAGGCGATTCAGGCGCAGCTCTCAGACATCAGCGCGGTGGTGCAGGAGGCGCTCTCCGGGATCCGGGTGGTGCGCGCATACGGCCAGGAACCGCACGAGATCGAGCGCTTCCGGGAGGCCAACGCCGAGTACGTCCGACGCAACCGCGTGCTCATCCGCCTCCAGGGCCTGTTCTATCCGAGCATGACGCTCTTCCTGGGGTTCGGATCGGTGCTGGTGCTGTGGCTCGGCAGCCGCGAGGTGATCAGGGGCCGCATCACGCTCGGCGATTTCGTCGCCTTCAACGCCTATCTCGTCATGCTGTCGTGGCCGATGATCGCGTTCGGCTGGGTCACCAACATCCTCCAGCGGGGCATGGCCTCGTGGAAGCGCATGCTGGAGGTCCTCGATGCGGTGCCGGGCGTGGACGACGCCGGCGCGACAGCGGAGGGACGTGCGCTGGCCATCCGGGGCCGAGTGGAGATCCGCGACCTGACATTCTCGTATCCCGGCGCCGAGCGGCCGGTCCTGCGTCACGTGTCACTCGCGATCGCGGCGGGCCAGACGGCCGCGTTCGTGGGGGCCACGGGCTCCGGCAAGTCGACGCTCCTGAGCCTGCTCGCGAGGCTCCACGAGCCGCCGCCGGGCACGGTGCTCCTCGACGGCGTGGACGTCCGCCACATTCCGCTGTCGACCGTCCGGAGCGCGATTGGCGTTCGTCCCGCAGGAGCCGTTTCTGTTTTCCGACAGCATCGCGGAGAACGTGGCGTTCGGCGTGGAGGTTCCGGACGACCCGGAAGCGCTGGCCTCGCGCCTGTCGGCCGCGGCGGCCGTGGCCCGGCTCGACAAGGACCTCGAGTACTTCCCCAAGGCGTATGACACGGTCGTCGGGGAGCGTGGCATCACGCTGTCGGGCGGCCAGAAGCAGCGCACCGCGCTCGCCCGGGCGGTGATGGTCGACCCGCGGATCCTCGTCCTGGACGATGCCCTGTCGGCGGTCGACACCTATACGGAGGAGGAGATCCTCGGACGGCTCCGCGGCGTCATGCGATCAACGGACATCCATCATCGTCTCGCACCGCATCTCCACGGTGCGCGACGCGGACCAGATTTTCGTGCTCGATCGCGGCAGCATCGTCGGAGCGCGGGCGGCACGACGAGCTCGTGCGCGCCGGGGGGATTTACAGCGAGCTGTTCCGGAAGCAGCAGCTGGAAGAGGAGCTGGCGGAGGCGTGAAGACAGAAGACAGAAGGTAGGAGCTAGGAGCTAGGAGGTAGAGCCCCAGAGGCCCAAACGCAAGGCCTCGAGGCTTCCGAAACACGAGCGCCGAGCCCCGAGCCCCGAGCGCCGAGCGCCGAGCGCCGCGATCCCGGAGCCCGGAGCCCGGATCCCGGATCCCAGTGTGACGTCCCGAATTGCCCATGTCCATCCACGACGAAGAGATACTCGGCAAGGCATACGACGCCCGACTGATGCGCCGGCTGCTGCGATACCTGCGGCCGTACAAGGCGCTACGTGGCGATTGCGCTGCGCGCGATCATCTGCGCGTCGGTGCTGCAGCTGGCGCAGCCCTACCTGATGAAGCTGGCGATCGACAGGTACATCGCGAACGGGGACCTGCCGGGCCTCGACCGGATCGCGCTGGTCTTCCTGGTGATCCTGGCCGCCTCGTTCCTGCTCGAGTACCTCCAGACGTGGGTGCTGCAGATGACCGGGCAGCGCATCATGTTCGACCTGCGCATGCAGATCTATGGTCACCTGCAGCGGCTCGACCTCCAGTTCTTCGACCGCAACCCGGTCGGGCGCCTGATGACCCGGGTCACCACCGACGTGGACGTGCTGAACGACATGTTCACCGCCGGCGTGGTGTCGATCTTCGGCGACGTGTTCACGCTGGTCGGCATCATGATCGTGCTGGTGATCATGGACTGGCGGCTGGCGCTGGTCGCCTTTGCCGTGCTGCCGCTGATCGTCCTCGTCACGCAGTGGTTCCGCCGGCACGTGCGCGACTCGTACCGGACCGTCCGCACCTGGATTGCCCGCATCAACGCCTTCCTGCAGGAGCACATCACCGGCATGGGCACGGTGCAGCTGTTCCGGCGCGAGCGCCGCAGCTTCGAGCGCTTCGAGACCATCAACCGCGCGCACCGCGACGCCAACGTCGACTCGATCTTCTACTACGCCGTGTTCTACCCGGCCATCGAAGTGATCGGCGCGCTGGCCTCGGCGCTGATCATCTGGTTCGGCGGCGGCTGGACGATGGAGGGCACGCTGACGCTGGGGTCGCTCGTCGCATTCCTGCAGTACTCGCAGCGCTTCTTCCGCCCGATCAGCGACATGTCGGAGAAGTTCAACGTGCTCCAGGCAGCCATGGCCTCGTCCGAGCGCATCTTCACGCTGCTGGACACCGAGGCGACCATTCAGCTCGGGGCTCGGCGCCCGGCGCTCGGCGCTCGGAATGGCGGAACCTGCTGTGGCGGGGCATCGGGACCGCGTTCGGCCAGCCGGCTGCAGCCGGCCGCAGCCCAGCTGCCTGAGGCGTCACGACACGTCGGTAAACCGAGCGGACGAGTCCAGACAATTGCGTCGGCTGCGAACGCCGAGCGCCGAACGCCCGGCGCCGCGGGCGCCCGTCCTGCCCGGCCACATCCTCTTCGACCACGTCTGGTTCGCCTACTCCGGAGAGGACTACGTGCTGCGGGACGTCTCGTTCGAGGTGCGGCCGGGGAGCGGGTCGGGGTGGTCGGGCGCCACGGGCGCCGGCAAGTCCACGCTGATCAACCTGCTGCTGCGCTTCTACGACGTCAGCAAGGGACGCATCCTGGTCGACGGGGTGGATGTCCGCGAGGTGCCGCTCGACGACCTGCGCTCGGATCTTCAGCCTGGTGCTGCAGGACGTCCACCTGTTCTCCGGCACCATTGCCGCGAACATCCGGCTGGGGCGCGACGTCGATCACGCGACGAGCAGGTCAGGGAGGCGGCCGCCGCGGTCCACGCCAGCTGCGTTCATCGAGCGGCTGCCGCTCGGCTACGCCAGCCCGGTCGCGGAGCGGGCGCCACCCTGTCGGTCGGACAGAAGCAGCTGCTGTCGTTCGCCCGCGCGCTCGCCTTCGATCCCGCGCGTCCTGATCCTCGACGAAGCGACGTCGAGCGTCGACACCGAAACCGAGCTGCTCATCCGCGACGCGCTCCGCGTGCTGATGTCGGGCCGGACGACGATAGCCATCGCACATCGGCTGTCGACGATCCAGGACATGGACAACATCCTGGTGCTGCACCGCGGCGCGCTGCGGGAGTCGGGCAGCCACCAGGAGCTGCTGGCGCAACGCGGGATTTACTACAAGCTCTATCAGCTCCAGTACAAGGATCAGGAGTCGAACAGCCGCGCGTCATCGCCGGCGACCGGGACGCCGTCACGAGGCATAGCGCGCAGGGCAGAGCCGATCGCCATGCACGGCCCACATGGTCCCATGCCACCCGGTCGATGGGACGAGCGACGCACGGTCGGGTGGAGCGCACGCGCCTGCGTGCACCGGCGGTTCACTTCGGAACGGCCCGTTCGAGCGCCTGGCGGCGGCGGTGCGCCGCGATCATCGCGAGCGACCCGCGGTAGGCAACGCCGCCAGGATCACCGCCCCGAGGGTCGAGCCGAGCACGAAGGCCCACGCCAGCGGCCACAACGCATGGGCCAAGCTGCCGGAACTCGCCCCACGACGCTCCCTGCAGCGCGTCGGTCAGCTCCTTGAGCAGCCCGGGCGGCACCTCCACGCGCAGGATGGCAGCGCCCGACAGCGTGGCGACGGTGTAGTAGGCGGGCACGACCCACGGCAGGTTCGAGTAGATGCCGAGGACCACGGCCAGCCGATTCAGGTTGAAGACGAAGGCCGCGGCGAGGCCCGAGCACGGTGTGCAGCCCCAGCATCGGCGAGAAGCCGAAGAACACGCCCGAGCGCGTAGGCCGCCGCGGTGCGCCGC
Source organism: uncultured Acidobacteriota bacterium (assembly GCA_963787175.1). Classification (GTDB taxonomy): domain Bacteria; phylum Acidobacteriota; class Vicinamibacteria; order Vicinamibacterales; family 2-12-FULL-66-21; genus CAVSUB01. The sequence continues at coordinate 130,924 of CAWBCA010000017.1, read as the reverse complement.
GGCGTGTCGTGGGTGTGCAGCAGCTGCTCGAGCCAGCGTTTGAGCCGGGCGGGAAGCATGGCGCGTCAGAAGTGTGAGAAGCCGGACGGCAGCGGCTCCGCCTGGCCGTCGCGCAGTCAGGACGACGTCCGGTTCGGCGGTGAGCTCGCCGATGCGCGTGACGGGCAGCCCGCGGGCCAGCCGGACGGCGCCGCGCCGCCGGCCGCCTCCCTTGGGCGGGACGGCGAAGAGCAGCTCGTAATCGTCGCCCGCGTTCGAGCGCGGCGGCGACCGGGTCGCATCCCGCGCGCGTGAACCAGGCCTGCGCGCCGGATCGATCGGCAGCCGTGCGGCGTCGATGCCCGACGCCGGTGCCGCCCGCCTCGGCGACCTGGCGGGCGGCGTCGGCCAGCCCGTCGCTCAGGTCCATGCAGGCCCGCGCCGTCGCGGCGTGCGGCCCAGGAGCGCCGCCGAGCCGGGCCCGGGGCGCGGGCCGGCGATAGCGCGCCACGCAGCCGGCCAGCGTCCTCGTCGTCCGGACTATCGCGTGGGCCCCGGCTCGGTGCGCTCGCAGCCAGTCGAGACCCGCGGCGGCCGCACCGAGCGCGCCGCTCACGTACAGCAGTCGCCGGCCGGCCGCCGCCGCGCGTCAGGAACTTGCGCGGACCGACCGTCCCCGATCGACCGTGACGTCGACGACCAGCGGCCCGGGCGTACGTGTCAGGTTGCCGCCGGCCATGCCGACGCCCGCCTCGCGCGCCATCGCCGCCGACGCCGTCCGCCAGCGCGTCGACATCCCCGGCGGTGATCCGTCCGGGAAGCATCAAGCGACAGCAGCGCCAGGCGCGGCGCCGCGCCCATCGCGGCGATGTCGCTGACGTTGACGGCGAGCGCGCGATAGCCGACGTCCGCCAGCGAGCAGTAGCGGCGGTCGAAGTGAACGCCCTCGACCAGCGCGTCGGTCGTCAGCACCTGCAGCGCGTCGCGCTCCGGCCGCACGATCGCGGCATCGTCGCCAATTCCGACGATGAAGGGGAGGGGCGGGTGCAGGGAAGCGCTGGCGGATGCGGTCGATGAGTGCGCGCTCTCCGAGCCGGTGACGTCAGGGAGGCCCGCCGGCTACCGGGCGTAGTCGACAGCACCGCGTCTCCCTGATCACCGTGACCTTGATTTGGCCGGGATATTCCAGCTCGTTCTCGATGCGGCGGGCGATGTCGTTCGACAGCCACACCGTCTCCTCGTCCGAGACCTTCTCGCTCTCGACGACGATGCGGATCTCGCGGCCGGCCTGGAGCGCGAAGGCCTTCGAGACGCCGTGGAACGAGTCGGCGATGCCTTCGAGCTTCTCGAGCCGCTTGACGTAGGACTCGAGGATCTCGCGGCGCGCCCCGGGCCGGGCCGCCGAGATCGCGTCGGCCGCCTGCACCATCATCGCTTCGAGCGACGGCCAGTCGATATCCATGTGATGCGCGGCCACCGCCTGCAGCACGGGCTCGCTTTCGCCGTGCTGGCGCAGGAACGTCGAGCCCGAGCTCGAGGTGCGTGCCCTGCAGGTCGCGGTCGATCGCCTTGCCGATGTCGTGCAGGAACGCGGCGCGGACCGCGACCGGGCTGTTCAGTCCAAGCTCCCTCGCCATGATCCCGGCGAGGAACGCCACTTCCCTCGAGTGGTTGAGGACGTTCTGGCCGTAGCTGGTGCGGAACTTCGAGCGGCCCATGAGCCGGAGCACCTCGGGGTGGAGGTCGTAGAGCCCGAGCTCGAAGGCGGCCGCTTCCCCCTCGCGCCGGACGGTGTCGTCCATCTCCCCCTTGACCTTCTCGACCACCTCCTCGATGCGGGCGGGGTGGATGCGGCCGTCCGCGATCAGTCGCTCGATGGCCTGGCGGGCGACCTCGCGGCGGAACGGGTCGAAGCTGGACAGGATGATCGCCCCGGGCGTGTCGTCGACGATCAGCTCGACGCCGGTAGCTGTCTCGAGCGCCCGGATGTTCCGCCCTTCGCGGCCGATGATCCGCCCCTTCATGTCGTCGCTCGGCAGATCGACGACCGAGACGGTCGTCTCGATGGCGTGCTCGGCGGCGCTGCGCTGGATGGCGTCGGCGATGATCTCCTGCGCGCGCGCTGCCGCCGGTCTCGCGCGCTTCGGTCTCGAGCCGCTTGACCATGTTGGCGGCGCTGTCGGCGGGCGTCGGCTTCGAGCTGACGGAGCAGCAGCTCGCGCGCCTCGTCGGCGCTCAGCCCGGCGACGCGCTGCAGCTCGCGCTGGCGCTCGCGCACGCAGCTGCTCGGCGCGGGCCACGGCGGCGGCGGCCGCCTGCTCGCGCTCGCGGCCGCCTGCTCCCTGGCGCGCAGCTCCTGTCTCCAGCTGGTCGCGTCGCGGCCATCCGGTCGGCGAGCGCGCGGGTCTTGTCGGCGAGGGACTGCTCGAGGCGCGGTGATCTCCTGCTGGCGGGTTCGCGCCGGCGACCTCGGCGGCGGCGGCGAGCTCGTGAGCCCGCTCGCGCGCTTCGAGCGCCGCTTCCTTGCGCAGGTTGTCGGCTTCGCGCTCGGCCTGCCGGGTGACCTGCTCGGCCTCGCGGCGGGCGCGGTCGAGGGTGGAGGCGGCATGCGCCGGGTGCCGCTGATCCGCCAGTAGGCGAGGGCGCCCGCCGGCAATGGCCGCGGTGATCGCGACATTGGCGAGGATAAATCGCCGGTACAGCCATGCGTGTCCCCGTCGCAGTAGGCGGGAGGTCCCCCGCGTGAATCCCGCCGGGATCGCTGCACCGGGCGCCATCGGTGTGCCGGCGCCTTCCGCGCGTCGGGCCTCGCAGCAGCGGCCTGTAACTCCTGCCTCGGCGCGGTGCGGCGAGGCGGCTGTCCTGTCGTGCTCGTGTGCGAGGTCGCGGCGTGAAGTGCGGGACGCGTCAGTGCAGGCGACCCCGACCGTAGTCGCACGCCGGACCGACCGGATAGGCCCCGCTTTGCCGTGTGGGGAGGTCGAATGAACCTGCGTAAAGCAGGTGGAACCGCTGCACAAGCTGCGCTTCAGGCTTCCTCTTACAGAGGCATGCACACCACGCGGCGTCGCGATTCTCTTCGGGATGAAACGTTGGCTCAAACGAGCCCCCGAGCCATCACGAACAAAGCAGGGAGCGTTGAAACTCCTGGATCGATCTTACTTCAGCCCGAGGCGGGCGTCGAGAGCTAGTTTGCCCCTCGGCCGTCGTCCGGATCGGCAAGGCCGATGGCCAGATCCACCATCCGTTCGAGCTCGATGGCGCGGTCCTTCAGACTCGACCGGCGATCCTGGTCGGCGTCGGACGCCCTGAAGTACTCGTCCGCGATGTTGAGCGCGGCGAGCACCGCAATCTTCAGCGTGTCGCCCGCCGGGACACTCGCGCGCCGCCAGCCGCATCCGCTCGTCGACGAACGCCGCGAGCTCCGCCACGTACTGGGCGTCGAGCGCGCTGCGAATCGGGTAGCGCTGCCCGTGAATCTCGACGTGGATGACGCGGGACTCCTGTTCCTGTTCCATGTCCCCAGTCGTTCAGCTGGTCGTGGTGCCGATGGTGTCCGGTCAGAGGTTGAGCGACTCGATCTGCTGCAGCATCTCGTCGACGCGCGCGCGGATCAGGTCGCGTTCCTCGCGCAGCGCCGCCATTTCGGCGCTGGTGCCTTCCGCTTCGTTGAGCCGGACGTGCGCCGAGTCGAGCTCGCGCGCCAGGCGCGTGTTCTCTTCCGCCATGCGCGCGCTGTCGCCGCGCAGCCGCTCGATCACGCCCACCAGCAGCTTGAGCTTCTCTTCCAGACGGTCGATCGGTTCGAGGTCGATCGATCGCGTGGCAAGTCCTTTTGCCAAAGACCATCTCCTCTTTGATACCGGCTTGCTGGAGCCTACCGTCGTTCCGCGCCGTGCGCGGCACGCAGCGCGTCGACAATTCGTTCGGTCGCCGCCTGCGCTTCGTCGTCCGTCAACGTGCGATCCGGCGCACGGAACGTGAGGCGCAGCGACAGGCTGATTCGACCTTCCGGCACGCCTTTGCCCTGATAGCGATCGAATTCCGCGATCGAGGCCAGCGTGTCGGGAGCTTCCGAACGGATCGTGCCACGAACCGCAGCGGCAGGCAAGGCTTCGTCGACCAGCACCGAGATATCGCGCACGATCGAGGGATAGCGCGGCAGCGCGGCTGCCCGGAAATCGTCGCTGGCGTCGACCGCGCGAGCAGCTCAGGTCGATCTCGCCGACGTAGATCTCCTCGCCGTCCGGGAAAGCCGCGCGCCTCGGCGACCGCCGGCAGCAACTGGCCGAACAGTCCCGAGCGTACCGGCCCGGCCGGGCACGCCAGACGGTGCACGCCGCAGCCCGGCCCGGGGCGAGGAACGGCGCTGTCCACGTGTCGTAGCTCGAGGGGACCCCCGCGCCGCCGGCGATCGCCTCGACCATGCCCTTGGCATCGAAGAAGTCCACGGCGCGCTGCGCGGCGGACCAGTGCGGAGCCGGCGCGCGCCGCACCAGGCGAATGCCGCCGCCCGTCCCTCGCCGTCGTCCAGTGAACGCGGCTGCCGGTCTCGAACAGGCGGACGTCGCGCCGCTCGCGCCGCCGGTTGTGCACGCAGGCATCGAGCAGCCCGGGCAGCAGCGACGGCCGCAGCACGGCGAACTTCTCCGACAGAGGGTTCGCCAGCGCCGCCGGCGCCACGCCGGCCGGTCGCAGAACGGCAGCGCGGCCTGACGCTCGATGAACGCAAACGTCACCGCCTCGGAGAAGCCGGCGGCCTGCAGGACCCGGCGGACGCCGCGGTCGCGCGCGATGCGCGCATCGGGCGGCGCTTGCGGCGAGGTCGAGCGCCGGGAAGGTCGCCGGGCAGCCGATCGAAGCCGTAGTGCCGGCCGACCTCCTCGATCAGATCGATCTCGCGCGACACGTCGACGCGGAACGGCGGCACGGATACGCGTCCAGCACGCCGCAGCCGGTTCCGAGGCCGTCGATGCCGAACCCGAGCCGGCGTCAGGATGCGCGTCACGTCGTCGGCCGGGCACGTCCATGCCGAGCAGGCGCGGATCCGACGCGGCGCGGAGCACGACGCGCGCGGCCGGAGCGCGGCGCCGGGTAGCGGTCGATGAGCCGCCCGACCGGCGTCGGCCGGCGCCAATCTGCGCGCAGCAGCGCCGCGGCGCGGGCGATGCCGGCCGGCGCGCGCCTCGATGTCGCCCGCCGCGCTCGAAGCGGATCGAAGCCTCGGTCTTGAGGCCCAGCCGCTTGCTCGTCCGCCGCACCGAGGCCGGCAGGAAGCAGGCGCTTTCGAGCGCGATGAGGGTCGTGCCCGGCCCGACCTCCGATGCGCGTCCGCCCATCACTCCGCCGACCGCCGCCGCGCGCGCCGCGTCGGCGATCACCAGCATGTCCGGCTCCAGCGCTCGCTCCACGCCGTCGAGCGTCGTCAGTCGCTCGCCGGCTTCGGCCCGCCGGATCACGAGCACGCCGACCCTGCAGGCAGCCGAGGTCGAACGCGTGCATGGGCTGGCCCAGCTCCAGCATGACGTAGTTGGTGACGTCCACGACGTTGCTGATCGGCCGGACGCCCGCAGCCTCGAGCCGCTCGACGAGCCACCCTGGAGACGGGCCCATCGCGACCTCGAAGACCTGCGCGCAGTATCGCGGGCAGAGGGCGTCCTCCTCCAGCCGGACGTCGAGCAGGTCGGCACCCGGGGCCGGCAGCGTCCCTGGATTCTCCGGCGCGAGCCCCGCAGGAAGGCGGAGCGGCCCTCCCCAGATGGTCGCCGCCTCACGCGCGATGCCGACATGGCTCAGGCAATCCGGGCGATTCGCGGTGATCTCGAAATCGATCACCGGCATCGCACCCATGTCGATCGAGGCCACCTCGAAACCGCGCAGTGCGATCTCCCGCGCGACCTCCTCCACGTCGGCGGGAACGTCCACCATCTCGGCCAGCCACGGATGGACGATTTTCACGGCGGGAACTGCTCCAGGAAGCGCAGGTCGTTCTCGTAGAACAGCCGGATGTCCTCGACGCCCCATTTCAGCAGCGCCGCACGCTCGAGGCCCATGCCGAAGGCGAACCCGGTGTAGCGCTCCGGGTCGTATCCCACAGCTTCGAACACGGCGGGGTGGACCATTCCGCTGCCCAGGATCTCCAGCCAGCCCGTCCTCTTGCACATCGCGCAACCGTTACCGCTGCAGGCCGCGCAACTGATGTCCACTTCGCCGCTCGGCTCGGTGTACGGGAAGAAGCTCGGACGGAAACGGACCCCGCGATCCGCGCCGAAGAGGTCGTGGACGAACGCCACCAGCGTGCCCTTCAGATCGGCCAGCGTGACCTGCTCGCCGACCACCAGGCCCTCCACCTGCGTGAACATCGGCGTATGCGTCAGGTCGAAATCGTCACGGCGATACACCCGCCCTGGCGCGATGAGCCGCACCGGCGGCGGGTAGCTCTCCATGTAGCGAATCTGCATGCCGGAGGTGTGGGTCCGCAGCAGCGTCGCCGGCGAGCCGGCGGCCGACCGCACCGGCGCGGCCAGGTACAAGGTGTCCTGCATGTCGCGGGCGGGGTGCTCCGCCGGCATGTTGAGCGCTTCGAAGTTGTGATAGTCGTCTTCGAGCTCCGGGCCCTTCGATCACCAGGAACCCGTAGCGGGAGAAGATGGCTTCGACACGCTCGCGCAGAATCGTGAGCGGATGACGATGGCCGATGCCGGGACGCCGTCCGGGCAGCGTGACGTCGACGGCGCCCGCTGGACGCGCGCGCCGCGACGGCTTCCTGCTAGCCGCGACACGCAGCTCGACTCGATGTCCTGTTTGAGCTGGTTGGCGAGCCGGCCGAGGCGGGGGCGTTCCCCGGCGGGCGCCGAGCCGAGCGCCTTCAGCAACGCCGACACGAGCCCTCCCTTGCGGGAGAGATACCGGTCGCGCACGGCACGAACGTCGGCCTCACGGTCGGCAGCGGAGAGGTCCCGTTCGAACTGGGCGCGGAGCTCTTCGACCTGGCTGGCGGGATCGCTCATGGGCTGCGTGCGGCCGTGCCGGGCAGGAGGCCGCCGCTTCACGACTGCAGCGGGCTGAACGGACGTCTACTGGGCCGCCTGGGCGCCGGCGCGGACGGCCGTGCGTCTTCGGCAGCGACCTTCGCCAGCGCGGCGAATGCCGCCGGGCTGCGTCACGGCGAGCTCGGCCAGGATTTTCCGGTCGATCGGATTGCCGGCCGCTTTCAGGCCGGCGATCAGCTGGCCGTAGGTCAAGCCGTTCTCGCGCGCGGCGGCATTGATCCGCATGACCCACAGGCGCCGGAAGTCACGCTTCTTGCGGCGGCGGCCGACGAACGCATATTTCAGCGCCGTGTCGACCGACTCCTTCGCCGAGCGATACAGCTTGCTCTTGGTCTGGTAGAAGCCCTTGGCGCGGGCGAGCAGTTTCTTCCGCTTTGCCCGCCGCACGTTCCCACGTTTGACTCTCGGCATTGTCTTCTGGACCTGTCTGACGCGATCCGGGATCCGTATCCCTGTCTGACTCACCGTCGGACCGCTCACCCGATTCCCACGGCGTTATCAGTCCGGCAGCATCAGCCTCAGTTTCGCCTGGTCGGCGGGCGACACCAGCACCGTGCCGCGCAGCGTGCGCTTGCGCGCGCGGCTCTTGCTGGTCAGGATGTGGCGCTTGAAGGCCTTGCTGCGCAGGAACTTTCCTGTGGCGGTCTTCTTGAACCGCTTGGCGGCCCCTCGGTGCGTCTTCAGTTTCGGCATGGTGACTTGTAGCTTCCCACCGACGTCCGGCTGGTCTTCTGAATTCTGTCTTCTGTCTGGCGTCTTCTGTCCTATTGCGGTTCCTGCTCGGGCACGGGCTCCGGGGTTCGTTCCGCGGCCACCGGCTCCGTGATCCGTTCGGCGGGCGGCTCCCGCTTCGGTGCCGTCCGCTTGGCGCCCGCCCGCTGCGACAGGATCGTGTGCATCTGGTTGCCTTCCTGCCGCGGCATCGTCTCGGCGATGGCCACTTCGCCCAGTTCCTCGATCAGACGCTCGAGGATGCGCCGGCCGATCTCCGGGTGCGCCATCTCGCGGCCGCGGAAGAAGATCGTCGCCTTGACCTTGTCGCCGTCTGCCAGGAAGCGCTCGATGTGCTTCTTCTTGAACTGGTAGTCGTGCTCGTCGACCTTGGGCCGGAACTTGATCTCCTTGACCTCGATGATCTTCTGGTGCTTCTTGGCCTGCCGTGCCCGCTTCTGCTCGGCGTACTGATAGCGCCCGAAGTCCATGATCCGGCAGACCGGCGGAACCGCGGTGGCCGCGATCTCGACCAGGTCGAGCCCTTTCTGGCGGGCAATCACCAGCGCCTGTTGCGGCGCCATGATCCCCAGCTGTGTCCCGGTGTCGTCGATGACGCGCACCTCGCGGACCCTGATCCGTTCGTTGACCCGGGTGCGGTCGTCCCGCCGCGGGCTTCGGTCGAATGCTATAACTACCTCCTCATCAGCGATCAGCTGTCAGCCCCATCAAGCCGCTCCCTGTTCCCGCTCGGACCGCGCCCCGGTGTCCCGGCGGCGGGCCCGCACTTCGTCTGCCGCGATCTGCACGAACTCTTCCAGCGGCCGCGACCCGAGGTCCCCCTCGGTTCGATGCCTGACGGCAACGGTGCCCTCTGCGGCCTCACGGTCGCCAATCACCAGCATGTAGGGGATCTTCTGCAGCTGCGCCGCGCGGATCTTATATCCAATCTTTTCCTGGCGCTCGTCGTTCTCGATCCGCAGCCCCGCCGCGGCGAGCCGGGCCGCACACCGCGGCCGTACTCGAAGTGCCGGTCCGCGATTGGCAGGACGACGGCCTGCACCGGCGCGAGCCAGAGCGGGAAGGCTCCGGCGTAGTGCTCGATGCAGCAGGGCGATGAACCGCTCGAAGCTGCCGAAGATCGCCCGGTGGATCACCACCGGCTGGTGTTCGGCGTTGTCCGCGCCGACGTACTTCAGCCCGAAGCGCTGCGGGAGCTGGTAGTCGAGCTGGATCGTCGCGCACTGCCACTTGCGGCCGATCGCGTCGGTGATGTCGAAGTCGATCTTGGGACCGTAGAACGCGCCGTCCCCCTCGTTCAGCGTGTAGGGCTGGCCCGCGGCATCCAGCGCACTCCGCAGCCCCGCTTCGGCCTGATCCCAGGTCGCGACCTCGCCCAGGAACTCCGCCGGACGCGTCGAGAGCTTCGCTTCGTACTGGAGCGCGAAGTCGCCGTAGACGCGCTGCACGAGCTTCAGCAGCGACTCGACCTCGGAGGCGATCTGCGCCTCCGTGACGAAGCAGTGCGCGTCGTCCTGGGAGAACTGCCGGACGCGTGTCAGACCCGACAGCACTCCTGATGCCTCGTTGCGATGCAGCGGTGTCTGCTCGTGCAGCCGGATCGGCAGGTCGCGATAGCTGCGGACCTCGTTCGCGAACACGAGCATGTGGCCCGGGCAGTTCATGGCCTTCATGCCCATCTGTTCGCCTTCGGACTCGACCAGAAACATGTTCTGGCGATAGTGCTGCCAATGGCCGGACGTTTCCCAGAGCGCCTTGTTGAAGATGAGCGGCGCCTTGATCTCCACGTAGCCGGCAGGGAAGAGGACCTCCCGCATGTAACCGGCGAGGAGGTTGTACAGCGTCGTGCCCTTGCTCAACCAGAACGTCGCGCCGGGCGCCCACTGGTGGAACATGAAGAGGCCGAGATCCTTCCCGAGCTTCCGGTGGTCGCGCTTCCTGGCCTCCTCCAGCCGGAGCAGGTGGGCCTTGAGCTCCCCGTCGCTGGCGAACGCCGTGCCGTAGACGCGCTGCATCGGCTGGTTCTGCGCGTCCCCCTTCCAGTACGCATTGGAGGTCGTGAGGAGCTTGAACGCCTTCAACCGTCCGGACGAGGGAACGTGCGGGCCTACGCAGAAGTCGGCAAATGTCTCGGGCCCGCCGGTCGTGTAACAGGAGACGGCCGCCTGCCCGGCGGTCTTCTCCTCGATCAGCTGCACCTTGAGCCGCTCGCCCCGGTCGCCGAAGAACCGCAGGGCCTCGTCGCGCGGCCACATGTGCCGTTCGGTACGGCAGGTCGCGGGTGGCGAGCTCCTTCATCTTCTTCTCGATCGCCGCGAGATCCTCCGGCACGAACGGCCGCTCGACCACGAAGTCGTAGAAGAATCCCTCCTCTGTCGCCGGACCGATGCCGCACTGGACACCGGGGAACAGGTGCGTGACCGCCGCCGCCAGCAGGTGTGCCGTGCTGTGCCGGTAGAGCCCGAGCGCTTCGGGGCTGTCGCCCGTGACAACCCGGACGCGCGCGCCATCGTGCAGGGGACAGGACAGGTCGACCAGGCGGCCGTCGACGACCGATGCGAGCGCGGCCTTGCCGAGACGCGGCGAGATCGCGGCCGCAAGGTCGCCTGCACTGGCGCCTTCAGGCAAGCGACGGCTGGAGCCGTCGGGTAGCGTGACGGAGATCTCGTTCATGCCGGAAGCTGTCGGTGGCAGTGGGCCCCCCGCCGGCGGAACGACGGCGAGGGTGAACCTGGTAGGCACGGGCAGACTCGAACTGCCGACCTCCTGCGTGTCAAGCAGGCGCTCTAACCAACTGAGCTACGCGCCTATGTCTTGATAACACTGGCCTTACCGAAAGGGTCAGTCTAGCAGACAGGACGGCGGAAAGGCAAAACCAAACTGAACTGTGTTTCATGCCGCGCGTCGGGCGGTGGCCCGCTCGACGGCGGCGTCAAGGATCGGATCTTCGGTCGGCGCGGGGGCGCCGAAATCGACGTCCGGTTCCTCCACCTGCACCTTGGGCTCGAGGCCCTTCCCGTGAATGGGCTTGCCGTCGGGCGTGAGATATCGCGCGTAGGTGATCCAGAGGCCCCGATTCTCGGGGAGCTTGACCAGCTTCTGCAGGCCGGCCCTGCCGAGGGTGTGCTCTCCCACGAGGTCGGCACGCTTGTTCCCGTCGAGGGCGGCGGCGAACACCTCCGCCGCGCCTGACGTTCCGGTCGTGACGAGCAGCCACACCGGCGCGTCGAACGTGCCGTCCCCTGGCCTTGTGCCGTAACCTTCCTGCCACCCTTGGCGTCCCGGCCCGCCTCCTGCAGTCAGGGTGCCCGATTTCACGAACAGCCGTGCGGCGGCGATGCCGTTCTCGACCGGCCCTTCAGCCGTTCGGCGGATATCGACAATGAAGCTCCGCGCTCCCGACTTCGAGAGCTCGTCCAGCTGCTTTTTCAGCTCGGGCGCGACGTCCTGGCGAAAGGACGAGATCCGCACGTAGCCGACGTCGGTCCCGATCAGGCGGCTCGACGGCGCGACGGCGGCCGGCGTCTCGCGTACCAGGGTCAGCTCGTGCGGCTCGGCGGCGTTGCCGCGAATCACCGTGAGGACGACCTTCGACCCTGCCTGCCCGCGCATGAGGCGGCTGCCCTCGAACACGGACATGTCGCGCGTCGGGGTGCCATCGATCGACCGGACGTAGTCGCCCGTCTGCAGGCCGGCTTTCGCAGCCGGCGACCCGTCGCGTGCGGAGATCACGCGCAGGTAGTACTGGCGGGTCAGCTCGATCCCCACGTCCGCGCCCGGCAGTTTCTCGCCGCCCTCGATCGCCCGCACCTGCTTCGCGCTGAGGACCGCACTGTCCGGATCGAGCCCGTCGGCAAGCCCTCGCATGGCACCTTCCATGACGCGGTCGACCTTGACCGGCTCGACGTAGCTGCTCATGACCAGCGATACGACATCCTCGAACACGCGGAGGTGCTGGTAGGGCTGCTCGCCCGAAGCGCCCTTGCCCAGGAGGCCGCCGACCAGCACGAAGGCCAGCACGGGAGTCGATATGAGAAGAACGGAGAGCCTGGTCTTGATGGTCATGTTGCAGTGTGGCCCTGTGCCTGGCGCCCAGCCGGATGGTGCGGCGCGCCTATTTCCGTACCAGCCATTGTATGGGATCGACCGCCTTTCCGTCGACGCGCAACTCGAAGTACAGGGCGGGCGTTCCCGCCGGATCGACCCCTGAAGCTCCCACCGGAACCTGCGAGGCGATGCTGTCTCCCTTTGCCCACCGACACGGACGACAGGTAGCCGTACAGCGAGTGCGTCCGGTCGCCATGCTCGACGATCACCAGGTTTCCGTAGCCGGCGAACGGGCCGGCAAACGCCACCGTGCCGTCGTGCACCGCCCGGACGGGCTGGCCTTCCAGGAGCGCCAGCTCGATGCCGGTCCGCGGTTGTGATGGCCGTGCACCGCCGGAACTCTGGCCGAACGACGCCAGGCTTGCCCCGTGCGCCGGCCAGGGCAGGGCCCCCTGGAACGCCCGCAACGGAAGGACGACCGGGGTGCCGCGCTCGTCGAGCCGCCCGACCGAGGCCTGCAGGCGTTGCTGCGCGGTGTGCAGCTCGCCGGCCAGCTGTGCGTTCAGGTCGCGCCGGGCGTCGATCGCCGCGACGAGAGCCGAGCGGGACGCGACGGCCTGTTCCGCCGCCGCCCGGGCTGCCCGTGCCCGCGTCTCCAACGCAGCGACGCGCGTCATGCGCTCGCGGAGCTCCGTCTGCTGGCGTGCAATGGCGCCGAGGGTCCGCTCGTGGTCCGCGACGCGATCGCGATCGATCCGGGTCAGGGCCGCCGCCGTCCGGTAAGCCCGCCCGAGTGACCTGAGGTCGTCCACGTCCAGGAGCAGCCGCCAGAATCCGAGCCGCCCCAGCTTGTAGACCCTCACGAGCCGGCCCTCGATCTCGGGACGTTCGGCAGCCGCGCTCCGCCGCAGCGCCTCCGCGCCGGCATCCGCGTCCACGATCGCCTGCTCCGTGGCCGCACGATCCCGGGCTATCTGGCCGAGCTCCTCGATCCTGATCTGGCGCTCGACCTCGAAGCGGCGCAGCTGCGCGATCAGCACGCCCTCCTGGGCGACCAGCGCGTCTGCCTCGCGCTCGAACGCCCGGATACGTTCCGCCGCACGCTGCGCGGCATCCTGGCGAGGCTGCGGCCCTGCGGCCTGCCGGGCGGCGAGTGTCAGCATCCCGCCGGCCGTCGCCGCCATGACGGTCAGCGCAACGACGGCCCACGGGCCCGCCCGCCCGCGGAGGGACGCCCGCTGGTCCGTTTCAGAAAAGCGGCTTGCCATCGATGTCCCCGGGGATTGCGAGGCCGAAGAAATCGAGGACGGTCGGAGCGATGTCGACAATCGACGGAGACGCGGCCGAGATCCTCCTGCTGGACAGCAGGACACCCGCGGTTGTCGCGAAGTCGTACCCGCCATGGTCGCCGCTCCACTTCTTCAGGTTCGGATACACGATGCCAGGCGGCGCGCCGCCAAGCGTCGTCTGCCACGACACGCGGTATCCTTCCTCCATCCCCACCTGCAGCTCCGAGGCATTGCGCAGGAACTCCCCCGAATACACCTCGTCCCGCTTGTAGACCGCGCGAACGATGGGAGCGCCGTCGTCCGGGTCCGTGAGCGCGAGCAGCCGCGTGCGGATCTCGTCGGCGAGCGCAGCGGCCTCGGCGCCCGGGCTGACGATCCCCCTGGACTCGCGTCCCCGCAGGTTGAAATAGATCTGCCCGAGACCCATCGCATAGGCTCGCGTGCGCGACCAGTCCACGTTCTCCCAGAACTGGCCGCCGCCGAAGAGATCGTCGAGCGTCTTCTCCCCGGGCTGCTGCCCCTGCAGGGCCATGTAGTCCTGCTGCACCAGCCACGTGTTCAGATTGACAGCTTTCCGCCAGGAGTGAAAGCCATGATCGGACACGATGAGAACCTGCGCGCCCTGCGGCATGCGCGTGAGCACGTCGCCGACGAACCGATCGGCCCGCCGGTAGACGCTCAGGATCGAGTCCCCATAGCGGCCGGCGAGCGCGGCGTCGTACATCGGGTGGGCCTCGTCCAGCAGCCGCCACATCATGTGCTGCACGCGATCGGTCGACTCGATCACGCCGACCAGCACGTCCCAGTTGCCCGACGTCAGCCGGGAGAGGATGACCGCGGCCCGGTTCTCGAACGCCTGGCCGAGATCCTCCATGAACGCCTGCTCGTCCATCCGGCCTTCGTTGAGCGGCCACGTGGCCTCGGCCCAGCCCAGGGTGCGGTAGTGGCCGATCTGCTCGAAGAGGTCGGCGGAGAAGGACGCGGGAGAGGACATCGGCAGCGGGGGATTGTCGGGCTTCCAGTTCACCGGGGAGACGTAGAGCTGCACCTCGCTGTCCGCCTTGATCAGCAGCAGCTGCACCATTCCATGGAGGCGCACCATGTAGTTGATCCGGAAGTCGAGGTCGAGCCACCCGCTCATCCGGCCCGGCTCGAGCGCGACTGTCTGATCGCCGATCGTCACCGCTGCTGTCCCGCGCGGCCGGTTCCAGGCGATCGTCATGGGCAGCCGGACGTCTTCGGTGGCCTTCAGGCTGGCCAGCTCGACACGCTCCGCCTCGCTCAGGCTGGTGCCCTTCCCCCGATCGCCAGCACCCGCTGGCGGACCAGCGGGTTCGGCGGCCCCACCAGCTCCGTCCGTGCCACGTCGTCCTCCATGACGAGGCGCTTCAGGATTCCGCCGAACTCGGTGTTGCCTTCCTCGTAGCGGCTCAGGTCCGTCGCGAAGTAGTAGAACGTACCCATCGTCCCGCGGATGTCCGGTAGCGGCAGGCCGGCGAGCAGCTCGCCGTTCGGGACGTCTTCAGGCGGGAAGGTCACCGGCACGGTGAGGATGCTCGATCGGACGCCGGCGCGGCCGGCCGTTACCCAGAACGAGGTGGCGCCGCGGATCGAGATCGACCCGCGGCTTGGCGATGGGAAAGTAGTTCAGCAGAAACCTGGCAGGCTCCCGCCGCACCATCCCGAGATCGGGCAGGTACGTGCCGGTATCGCGGACGAGGAAGTCGTAGATGTTGTGCTTGCCGGGGTTGACCCCGGTTGCAAACGACGCCCAGGCGGTCGGCGACTCCGGAGAGAGCGTCGTAGCCAGCGGGTAGACTCCGCCCTGGGAGGCGAGCTTCGCCATGTTGGGCAGCTGGCCGCTGGCGATCCACCGGCGGACCAGCCCCGGATCCAATCCGTCGAAGCCGAGGATCGACCAGCTTCTGGCTGAACTGCCGGTCGGCCCGGCGAGCCGGGCAGCCGGCAGACGACAATGCCGCGCCCACGCACGCGCCGAGCACCAGCAATCGCCCGCACCAGCGCAGCAACCGCATTCACTGGAAGTATATCGGTGGCACGAGTCGACAGACGGTCGCACGTTCGAGGAGCCCTGCCTTCCGACTGCCGACTCCCCGCTGCTCGACTCGCGACTGGCTCTGGACGTACGACTGACGACTGTTCGCTGACGCCCCGACCGACGACTGTCGACTGTCTGTACGCTGTTCGGATGCGGTTGTTGGGCATCGATTACGGCCGGCGGCGGATTGGGCTCGCGCTGTCTGATGCGACCGGGCTGCTCGCGCGGCCGTGGAAGACCCTCGCCCGGGAGGGCAACCCGTCGCAGGTCGCAGTGGCGCTCGGGGCGGAAATCGCCGCGCTTCGGACGGAGGCGGACGGGCTGGCGGCGGTCGTGATGGGGCTGCCGCGACGCCTGAACGGCGATGAGCACGAGCTGTCGCGTGCCGTCCGGATCCTCGCCGATCACCTGCGCCGCACGATCGACCTGCCTCTGCACCTGCAGGACGAGCGGCTGAGCAGCCGAGAAGCGGAAGCGCGGCTCGCGCGGACGGAGAAAGACTGGCGGAAGCGCAAATCCGCCCTCGACGCCGCTTCCGCTGCGGTCATCCTCCAGGACTACCTCGACACCAGCGAACGGACCCTGACGGCGAACCAGCCCGGGGAGCAGGCGTGAGGCGCCTGGCAGCCGCGGTCGCGGGGCTGGTGTTGCTGGCCCTGCTCGCGGGAGGCTTGTGGATTTACAGGTCCCTCGAGCAGCCGTACCGCCGCTTCACCGAGCCCGAAGTCTTCGTGGAGATTCCGGAGGGCTCCGGAACCGCGAGCATGGCCCGTCGGCTCACCGAGGCGGGCGTGGTCCAGAACGAGACGGTGTTCCGCGCCGCGGTGTGGGCCGGCCGTGCGGGCCGCCGTCTCCAGGCGGGCGAGTATCGCTTCGATCGCGCCGCGAGCCCCCGGCGAGGTGGTGGACAGGCTCGCCCGCGGGGACGTCTACCTGCGGAGCATCACCTTCCGGGAGGGACTCACCATCCGCCAGATGGCCGCGCTGTTCGAAGAGAAGGGCTTTGGACCGGCGAGCGCTTCCTCAGCGCGGCTTCCAGCCGCGACGTATTCCGCGCGCTCGATCCCGAGCCGCCGCCGACCTCGAGGGCTATCTGTTCCCCGACACGTATGCGCTGCCGCGGCGGCCACCGCCGAGACGCTCGTCGCGCGCATGGTGGCCGGAGCCCGCAACGCGCTTGTCCCCAGACCTTCAGCGCGCGCGCCAAGGCCGCGGCCTGTCCGTCCGCGAGCTCGTCACGCTGGCCTCAATCGTCGAGAAGGAGACCGGCACCCCGGAGGAGCGCCGCTCGTCGCCGCCGTCTACAGCAACCGGCTGCGGATAGGCATGGGCCTGCAGTGCGATCCCGACGGTGATCTACGCGCTGGAGCGGGAAGGCCGCTACGACGGCAACATCCGCAAGCGGGACCTGAGCATCGACTCGCCCTACAACACCTATCGATACGCCGGACTTCCGCCGGGCCCGATTGCCGCGCCGGGCCGGCGTCGCTCGACGCCGCCGCTTCTCCGGCCGACGCACCGTTCCTGTACTTCGTCAGCCGCAACGACGGATCGCACGCTTTTGCCTCGACCTCGACGAGCACAACCGCAACGTGCGGCAATACCAGGTGCAGTACTTCCGCGATCGCCGGGAGCGATAACGGAAGGCGTTCAGCATAGCCCCTGCGTTCACGTGGTTGATGTAGGGCGGAGTCTTAGTCAGACCCCGCCTGGGCGGGCCTGAGGGCCCGCCCCTACGGCCCCAAGCCAAGTGACTCTGGGGGTAACTACGGCTGGTAGTAGCCTCACCCGGCTCGATACAGTCCGGTCTTCGTGACACGGCAATCGAACATGCCCGGGTCTGCCGCGCACGTGCGTGGGGAGAAGCAGCACGTGGCCCGGCTGCGGGCGGGACTCGGGCTGGCGCTCTGGCTCCTTGCCGCCCTGCCGCTCGATGCCGCGGGGAACGTCGCCGGCATGGTCCGCGACAGCTCGGGCGCGCCGGTTGCCGACGCGCACGTGGTGCTGATGACGGCCGGAGCGCACACCGTCGGGACGGCGCGCTCGGACATGCACAGGGGCGTTTCAGCTGCCGAGGTCCCGGCCCGCGGGCGGTTCCTCGTCGTGACGACCGCGGAAGGGCTCGGGGAATCCCGGCTGCCATGTTCTGCGGCTGCCAGCGCCCCGGCGCCGCTCGACGTCCGGCTGCACGTCGGGCCGCTGCAGGAAGAGGTCACCGTCACCGCATCACGCAGCACGATCGACGACCTCCGGCTGGCCGGCCAGCCCGTCACCGTGATCGATGCGGAGGAATCCGCAGGAGCGGGTCAAGACGTCGTGGTCGCGCAGGCCGTCGAAGGGGAGGCCGGCGTGCCTCTGCAGCGCACCAGCCCGACGATGGCCGGGGTTTTCGTGCGCGGGCTGACCGGCAACAAGGTGAACGTGTTCATCGATGGCGTGCGCTACTCGAACGGCGCGCAGCGCGGCGGCGTCAACACCTTCCTGGACCTGATCGAGCTCGAGTCGCTCGAGTCGATCGAGATCGTGCGCGGCCCGTCGAGCGCACAGTACGGCAGCGACGCGCTCGGCGGCAGCATCCAGTTCCTGTCCCGTGCCGCCGCAGCTTCGGCTGCAGGGCGGCCCGGTGTTCGGCGGATCGGCCGGCGCCGGCGCCGGCACCGCGCACCGCTTCGGCAGCGCCACGACGTTCCTGTCGATGATGACCGGTCCGGTTCGGCGTCACGGCGTCGATCAGCGGCCGACGGGCCGGGCTGATGCGCACCGGCGGCGGGCATCGATTCGCATGCCGCGGTCACCCGGTTCCTCGGCCTGCCAGTCCGACGTCCTGATGGACGACCGGCTGCCTGATACCGGGTTCGACCAGCACGGCGAGTCCATCCGCAGCCAGTGGGCCGCCGTCGAGCGCCACCCGCGTCGTGCTCGGCTACACGCGCACGACGCAGGACCGCGGCCGCCGCTACGACCAGCTGCTCGGCGGCGACGGCAACCTGATCTCCGAGCTGAACGACCTGTCGCTGGATCTGTTCACGGCGCGCGTCGAGCAGCTCGGCGCCGGCCTGTTCGATCACGCGACGGTCGACCTACTCGCGTGAACAGCCAGCGCGAGGAACGGGTCAACCAGGGCGGAAACGGCAACCCGACCGCGACCATCGGCCACGAGCCGGAGCGGACGACGGCGCACGGCGTGCAGGCCTCGGCGACGCAAGCAGCTGTCGCCGCGCCAGACGCTGACCGTCGGCGGCGACGTCTACCTCGAGCGGCTCACCTCGGACTCCTTCAACGTCAACCCGGTCACCGGCGCGATCATCGCCGTCGTCGCCCGCGCGTTCCCGACGGCGCGTCCTTCGCGCAGGGGGGCGTCTTCGCGCAGACCGCGTTCGACGTGCGTCCCGAGCGGCTGCGTCTGCTCGGCGCGCTGCGGGTCGGCGGCGCCTCGTACGAGGCGCGCGCCGCCGACAGCCCGCTGGTCGGCGGAGCACCGCTCTGGCCAGACGACGCGCTGACCTGCTTCGAGCGTCACGTACCGGGCCGGGGCGGTGATGACCCCGTCCGAGCCCTGGACGTTATCCGTCTCGGTCAGCCGCGGGTTCCGGGCCCCGCACATGACGGATCTCGGCACGCTCGGGCCTGACCGGCGCCGGGTTCGAGGTCGCGGCGCCGGATGTCGCAGGGCTGGGCGGCTTCGTCGGCACGACCGCAGACGCGTCGGCGGTCTCGACCGGGGACCCGGTCGCGGCAGCTCGACGCCCGAGACCAGCCTGCAGTACGAGGGCTCGCGTCGGCTACCGTCGCCGCTCCTGGCGGACCGACGTCACGTTCTTCGTGAACCACATCGCCGACAACATCCAGAAGCAGGCGCTGATCCTGCCGCAAGGCGCCGTCGGCCTGCCGCTCGGCGGCCAGCCGATCGTGGCGCAGACTGCCGCCGGCGCGGTGTTCGTCAGCGGTCACGACCGTGCCCGTGCTGGTGCGTGCCAACTTCGACAACGCGCGGATTTGGGGCGTCGAGCACTCGCTGCAGGCCATGCTCGGCCCGGCCTCACCCTGCGCACGGCGTTCACGTACCTGCGCGCGATGGACACCACGCACCGATCTCGCCGCCGAACATCGAGGGGGGCACGCCGGCGCCCGACGCCTTCGTCACCGCTGCGCTGGGCCCCGTCGCCGCCGCTGCTGGGTCGAGCCGTACGCGCACGTCGCCGCGGCGGCAGACCCACCTGTCCGTCGCTCGACCTGGGCGACCGCCGCACGGGCGCCGGCCGCACGCGGGCGTCGATCAGGGCGTTCTTCCTGAACGGCGCGACCGCACGTGGGTGGGTCGGGCCGGGCAGCGACATGGCGTTCGGCACCGCCGACGACGTGCTGCTGCGCGACCGGCGAGACGCTGGCGCAGATCCAGGACCGCGTGCTCGGTCCGGGCGTCAACTCCTCGTCTCTCTACCCGGAGATTCCGGGCTACGTCACCGGTCGGTCTGCGCGCCGGCCTGCGCCGCGGACCGCACGAGGTGATCGTCGACGCCGAGAACCTGAACGACCGCAACTACCGCGGCATCAGCTGGGGCGTCGATGCACCGGGCCGCGGGGTGTCGGTGAAGTACCTGTGAAGTTCTAATGGCGCCTGTCGCGAAAATCTCTCACAGGCGGGACGGGGAGGACCGGAGAGAACAAGCCACAACGGGAGACCCGCAGCACGGCACGGAGTTTCTTAGCTCGCTCCGCACCTGCGTCTTGCCTCGACAGACGCGGTGCGCGGTCGCGAGCTGACTGAGTCCCGCCAGCTGCCCGGACCGCCTCCGTATTCCTTCCGCGTTCTCCCTGTTCGAGGTTTTCTCTCTATCTCTCTCCCCACTTCAACTTCTGCCGCAGCACCTCGAAGTAGGTGCGCTTGCCGGCGCGCACGAGGCGCAGCGGCTCGCTCGCGCGCGCCGGATCTCGATCACGTCGTCGGCCTGCAGCGCGTGACCGGACTGGCCGTCGAACGTGACGTAGACCTCCTCGTTCGCAGCCGTCCATCGAGCGGCTCGACGCCGCACGTCCGACGTCCCCGGGCACGACGACCGGCCGGTTGGTCAGCATGTGCGGCGCGATCGGCGTGAGCAGGATGGCGTCGACGGCGGGGTGGACGACCGGGCCGCCGGCCGCGAGGTTGTAGGCGGACGAGCCGGTCGGCGTCGCGACGATCAGCCCGTCGGCGCGGACCCGCATCACCGGCTGACCGCCGATGGCGACCGCCAGGTCGATGATGCGCGACAGCGCGCCCTTCGTGATCACCACGTCGTTCAGCACGAAGCGCTCGTGGAGCGCGGCGCCGTGGCGGCGCGTGCGGGCGCACAGCATCATGCGCGTCTCCATGTGCGCCTGGCCGTCGAGCACCGACTTCGAGCGAGTCGTACAGCTCGTCGAGGGTGACCTCGGTCAGGAAGCCGAGGCTGCCGAAGTTGACGCCGAGGATCGGCACGTCCGCGCCGGACTCGCGCGATGCGGCCGGCCATGCCGATGAACGTGCCGTCGCCGCCGAGCACCAGCACCAGGTCGCAGGCGTCGGGAGCTCGTCGCGGCTGAGGTCGGCGGCCCGGTGCGGCAGGCCGACGAGCGCGGCGGTGTCGGTCTCGAACACCGGGCGCACGCCGCGCGCCTCGAGCCACCCGGCCAGCTCCGCCAGCACGCCGGCCGCCGCCTCGAGGTGATGCTTCGCGATCAGGCCCACTCGTTGGATGTGTGCCATGTCAGCCGCGCGCGCTCCTCTCGACGGTGCCGCAGGTGCATCAGGATCTCGCGGTTGCCTTCCATCCCGGCGATGCGGCGAGTCGACCGTGCCGGCCGGGTCCAATCCTAGCGCAACTGCCGCCGCCGCCACTTCCTCCACCACGCGCGCGCCGCACGTGCGTCGTCCCGGACGATGCCGCCCTTGCCGATCTCGGTGCGGCCCGCCTCGAACTGCGGCTTGACCAGCGCGACGACGTCCCCGCCGGCGTCGAGCAGCGGCGGGACCACCGGCAGCACCAGCCGCAGCGAGATGAACGACACGTCGATCGTGACGATGCCGAAGGAGCGCGCGTCGGCCGGAAGCTGTCGCGCGGTCGAGCTGCCGCGCGTTGACCCGCTCGATGACGACCACCCGGGCATCGGTTCGCAGTTTCCAGTCGATCTGGCCGTGCCCGACGTCGAGCGCGATGACCCGGCGGGCGCCGCGCTGCAGGAGCACGTCGGTAAACCCTCCGGTGGACGCGCCGATGTCGAGCGCCAGCCGGTCGCTCACGTCGATGGCGAAGGCGTCGAGCGCGAAGCGCGAGCTTCACGCCGCCGCGGCTCACGTAGGGGTGATCGGGGACCGCGACGGTGACCTCCGCGTCCGCGGGCACGCTGGCGCCCGCCTTGGTGAAAGGCTGGCCGTTCACCCGGACCTGGCCCGCGAGGATCAGCGCTCGCGCGCGCTCACGCGAGGCGGCCAGCCCGCGCTCGACCAGCAGCACGTCGAGCCGGATCCTGTTCTTCAATGCGTGCGCGAGACGACCCAGCGCGCGATGGCAGGCAGCTGGCCGGCCAGTCCCGCCTGCAGCAGCGTGTCCAGCGCGCGCTCGAGGCACGTGGCCGCGAGCCGCCGCGACTCGGCGAGGCCGTAGAGCGCGGGGTAGGTGGGCTTGCCGGCCGCCGCATCCTTCCCGGCGGTCTTCCCGAGATCGGCCGACATGCCCTCGACGTCGAGGATGTCGTCGACAATCTGAAACGCCAGCCCGATGCTCTCGCCGTAATCATCGACGGCGCCCGTCAGGCTCTCGTCCGCGCCGGCCATGACGGCGCCGCTGACCGCCGACCCCCGGATGAGCGCGCCGGTCTTGCGCGCGTGCATCTCCTGCAGCTTCCCGGCGTCGGGCGGCCACCGGTTGCGGTGCCGTCGCCTGCAGATCCAGCACCTGCCCGCCGACCATCCCTCCGGCGCCGGCAGCCGCACCGACGACCCGGACGGCCTGGAGCTTGCGCGTCGCGAGCGCGGCGGCGCTGAGGCCGGCGGCGTCGGCCGGTTCACGCGCGAGCAGGGCGAATGCCTCCGTCAGCAACGCGTCCCCGGCGAGAATCGCCAGCGCCTCGCCGTGGACCACGTGCGAGGTAGGCCGGCCGCGCCGCATGGTGTCGTTGTCCATCGACGGCAGATCGTCGTGGATGAGCGAATAGGTGTGAATCGAGCTCGACCGCGCAGGCCGCGGGCGTGGCCAGGCTCAGCACGTCCCCGGCCGCGAGGCCGAGCCGCGTCGCCGCACGCCTCCGCGGCGCCGAGCACCAGCATGCGGTCGCAGCCGCTTTCCTCCAGCGAGCAGGCTGTAGCGCATGGCGTCGGCCAGCGCGGGCGGTACACCGGCCCCGGCGCCGACGTAGCGATCCAGCGCCTTCTCGACGTGCCCGCGCCGCGAGTCGAGCCACACGTCCAGCGGCCCGGCGCGGTGGGCTCACCGCGATCCCGTATCGTCGAGTTCGAGGCCGAGCGCCGCGGGCGCGGGCCGCACCTCGCCGCGATCGTTGAGAATCTCGATGCGGCGCTCGGCCGCCTCGAGCTTCGCGTGGCAGAACCGGGAGAGCTGCACGCCGCGCTCGAACAGCTCGAGCGATCGCTCGAGCGCCAGGTCGCCTTCCTCGAGCGTCTTGACGATGGTTTCGAGCTCCGCGATGGCGGACTCGAAGTCCTTGATGGTCGGGGTGTCCTGTGTCACGGCTGGGTGTCCGGGATCACGATTCAGTCAGTGTATTCCGCACGTCGCAGGCGATCTCTCCGCGGTCGAGCGTCACGCGGATGCGGTCGCCGGCCGACAGCGCGGCCGCGTCGCGCAGGATCCGCGTGCGGTCCTCGTTCCAGCAGACCGCGTAGCCCCGCGCCAGGACGGCAAGCGGGCTGAGCGTGTCGAGACGGCCGCTGAGCGCACGGACGGACGCCGCGCCACGGTCGGTCCGACGCCGGATCCCGTCCCGACAGCTTTGCATCGGCCGCGTGCAGGCGGCCCCGCAGCACGGCAAAGGATCGGGTGAGCTCGCGCGCTTCCAGGCGCCGCCGCAACGTCTGCATGGTCCGCTCATGGCGCTGCAGACCTGCCGCCAGCGCCCGGCGCATGCGGAAGGCGAGCTCGCCAGCGAGCCGGCCGCGCATCATGACGCGCCCCGGCCAGCCGGCCAGGCCCCTCCGGTTCGCAAGCGCATTGACGGCTGCACGCCGCCGCTGGACGCCAACCCGCACGGCGGCCTCCAGGCGGTGGGACAGACGGGTGACGGTGGTAGAGAGCTCGTCTTTCGCGGAGACCACGAGCTCCGCGGCGGCTGATGGCGTGGGTGCGCGCAAGTCCGCAACGAAGTCCGCGATCGTGAAGTCCACCTCGTGGCCGACGGCGCAGATGACCGGGACCGAACAGGCGGCAATCGCCCGCGCCACGACCTCTTCGTTGAACGCCCAGAGGTCCTCGATCGATCCGCCTCCGCGTGCGAGGATCACCACGTCCACCCCTTCGACCCGCGAGATGGCCCTCAGGCCGCGCGTCACCTCGGCGGCCGCCGTCTCGCCCTGCACGCGTGCCGGCCGGATCACCAGGTGCGCGTTGGGGTGCCTGCGACGCAGCACCTTGATGATGTCCCGCAGCGCGGCGCCGTCGAGCGAGGTGACGATGCCGATTTTCCGGGGCAGGGCCGGCAGCGTGCGCTTCCTCGACTGGTCGAAGAGGCCTTCCGCCGCGAGCTTCTTCTTCAGCTGCTCGAAGGCAAGCTGCAACGCCCCGAGGCCGTGGGGCTGCATGTGCTCGCACTGAAGCTGGTATTCCCCCTTCGGCTCATACACGCCCAGCCGGCCGCGCGCCACCACGTGGAGGCCGTCTTCGAGCTTGAACTTCAAGTAGCGCACGGCCGAGCGGAACATGACGGCTCGTATCTGCGCGCCGTCGTCCTTGAGCGTGAAGTAGGCGTGCCCCGTGTTCCAGATCCGGCAGTTGGAGATCTCCCCCTCGACCCAGACGTCCCCGAATGCGGTTTCGAGTGTGTCGCGCACGGCCGTGGTGAGCTCGCTGACGGTGCGCACGCGCCGCTCCGGGCGCGGCGCACCCGGCGGGGCAGGCCGGGGTGCGGGCTGCT
Organism: uncultured Acidobacteriota bacterium; assembly: GCA_963787175.1. Lineage (GTDB taxonomy): Bacteria > Acidobacteriota > Vicinamibacteria > Vicinamibacterales > 2-12-FULL-66-21 > CAVSUB01. The sequence goes on along the minus strand of CAWBCA010000017.1, from coordinate 106,661 downwards.
CTTCTTCGAACGGCTGCGAGAAGAGGTCTCCCTTCATGAGCGGGGGACCGGGGCCTGCGATTCCGCGAGCGCCTCGACGTCCGAAGCCGAGAGGTTCAGTCGCTCGATCGTGCGCGCCCTGCCGGTAGCCGGATCGGCCGTGACGACCACCGCGTTCAGCCGGGCGTTGCCCGACGCTGCTTCGAACTTGGAGGGCATGCCGGTGACGAAGCGTCCCAGCGCCGCGTCGACGGTCACGCCGATCACCGAGTCGTGCGGGCCGGTCATGCCGGCGTCGGTGATGTAGGCAGTTCCTTTGGGCAACAGCCGCTCGTCGGCCGTCTGCACGTGTGTGTGGGTCCCCGCGACCGCGGTCACGCGGCCATCCAGGTGCCACCCCATCGCCGCCTTCTCGGACGTCGCTTCGGCATGGAAGTCCACGAAGATGACCCGTGCTTTCGCCCGCAGGTTCTCGACCTCGCGGAGGGCGAGCGCGAACGGGTCGTCGAGCGGGGTCATGAAGATGCGGCCCATCAGGTTCAGCACGCCGACTGGTTCGCCGGCGCGCGTGCGTCCAATGCAGCTGCCGCGTCCAGGCGTGCCGGCAGGGTAGTTGGCGGGCCGCAGCAGCTTCGGTTGACGCGGGATGTAGTCGAGGACTTCTTTCTTGTCCCAGACGTGGTTGCCCGGTCGTCATCACGTCCACGCCGTAACTGAGAATCGCATCGGCCAGGTCGCCGGTGACCCCGAACCCGGCGGCCGAGTTCTCGACATTGGCGATGACGAAGTCGATGGCGTCCCGCTGCACCAGCGCGGGGATCGCCCGCCTGGCAATCTCACGCCCCGGCTTGCCGAAGATGTCGCCGACGAACAGGATCCGCATTCAGGTCCCGGATTGATCGCGCTCCGGGGTGTCGATGCGAATGCGGATCTCCCGGCCACGCCGCTCGTCCACGCGGGGAATCAGGACACGCAGCTCACCCGCGACGAGGGTTGCCGAGGCGCGGCTGGGATCGAAGGCGCCGCCCAGCTTCACGCCCCGGCTGAAGCGGCCGAAACTGCGCTCCGCGAGGTGGAAGGCGGCCGGCCCGTGATGACAGCGCGTGGGCCGTTTGTACCCGGCGATCACAACGGCGCCATCCCGGTGGGTGACGGTGACCGCGTGGGAGTCGATGCCGGGAAGGTCCAGGACGACTTCGAGCCCGGCTTCCGTCTCGAGGACGTCCATGGGCGGGTTGTCGGCCAGCGCCCCCTCCCCGGGAGCAAGGTCGCGGCCCGGCACGTCGGATCCACGTGCCAGGCTGCCGCCTGCGCTGCGAAGGTCGAAGATGATGCGGGCCACGATGACCGTATTCTAGCCGGTTGCCGTTCGCCCGGCTGCGACTTTTCCTGGACGCCTCGCCGCTGGCGGCCTGATCATATGCACGAGCTACTGGGTATCGTAATACATGAGTGTTATTTAGTCATAAAATCTTATTGATGCAGGCGCATAGTGTGATAGAGTTCCTTTTGACAGATGTCCCGGGCACCTGTCCCGGGTATTCAATAAGGAGGACACGATGGCTTTGGTTCGATGGAATCCGATCGGTCAGCTTGCAGGCATGGAAGTCGACCGCCTGAACCGTATGTTCAACGAGCTCTACCAGGACAACTTCAACCGCGACTGGACGCCGCCGGTGGACATTTATGAGACCGAAGGGCGGGAGGTCGTGATCAAGGCGGAGCTTCCCGAGATGAAGCGTGAAGACATCAGCGTCACGTTCGAAGACAACGTGCTGACGCTGACCGGCGAGCGCAAGCTCAATCAGGACGTCAAGCGCGAGAACTTCCAGCGCGTCGAGCGGCGGTATGGCAGTTTCAGCCGCGCGTTCACGCTGCCCTCCACCGTGGACGGGAGTCAGATCAGCGCGTCCTACAAGGACGGCGTGCTCACGATCAAGCTGCCTCAGCGCGAGGAGTCCAGGGCGAAGCAGATCCAGGTGAATGCCGAGTGAACCGGCCACCCGGCCGAGTGCCGCGGTGAATCCAGGGCGGGCCTCATAGGGCTCGCCCTTTTTCTTTTGGATCGAATGACCGACGGCGGGCGCGGACGGCTGCCCGACCGTTTCCACTGGCGCTTCCGGGCGATCTCGACTAATCTGAGATGATCATGCCCAAGACCATCGATCCGACCGACGAGGACCCTGTCGCCGAGCCTTCACAGCCCGCCGCGCCGATCACCAGCCGGTTCCTGTTCGTTGACGTCGCCGCCCAGCGTGCCAAGCAGCTGCGGCGGGGAGCCCTCCCTCGCGTGGACCGGGCGCTGACAAGTGCGCCGGCGCCCCACAAGCTCGAGCGGGTCGCCATGGAGGAAGTCCGCACCGGCCTCATCCACTACACGCTGCCGACCAACTACGAGGGGGCCGGCTACAAGATCCCGCGCGTCTAGGCGTTTACCCGGACCGATCGTCGGCTGCCGGGCACGGATGCCCGGTGTCGGAGAAGCCGGCGTGTCCGCGTGCGACACCTGGCGGTGGAAGCTCACCCGGAAGCGAAGACCGCAAGCTCTCCGGCGGGCTCGAACCCGAGTTGCCGCGCGACACTGAGCGACGCGGTGTTGATCTCGAGCGCACCCCAGACCGGCGCCTTTCCTGACGCTCGCATGCGTCGAATCATCGCCCGCGCCGCCCGCCCGGCCAAACCCCGTCCACGGTAGTCAGGCAGCGTGTCGACCGAGACGTCCCAGAGTGTCTCGGTTTGCAGGACGGGATAGCAGAACGCGACAGGCCGCCCGTCGCTCCACGCCGCCGCGACAGGAACGGGAGTGGGTGACAGGTCCGACAGCTGCGGCGGGGGCAGGACGCCCGGGACGAAGCGCGCGGTGGGGCGGCCCTCCAGCGCATCGGCCAGTTCCGCTCGCAAGGCCTCGGGGACGTGCCCGAGCGGCGGTGCATTCCCGAGCGTGAAGACCGACACGTCCGGGTCAGCAGCCTCCTCCCACCCCATCACGCCCGGAAGCGCCTGAAGGCGCACGCGCCGCTGCACCCACCGGGGCAAGGCTTCGCGGACGACCGCCACTCCGTCGCTGGCGCAGAGCACGTTGACGTCGCCGTGCAGCCCCTGCGCGCGCTCCGCGATCAGTCCCGCCGGCGGCCCGCCCACGACCGACATCAGCGCGCGTGAGGCAAGCTCCACGACGAAGCCGTCACTGCTGAAGCGCGGCGGCCGCGGAAACGACAGGACCGCGCGCCCCGTCAGGAGCATGCCGCGGGTGTCCACCCACTGCGGCAGGTCGGGAACCCGCGCCAGGGCGGCTTCCTCAGCCGGGCCGGACATCCGGCGGCGACTCGCGCGCGAACGTCGTGGCGCGTTCGAGGGCGTCGGCGACCTTGAGAACCGCGACCTCGCCCATCGCGCGCCCGATGAACTGCAGGCCGATGGGCAATCGCCCGGCCGTGAATCCGCACGGCACACTCACCGCCGGCAGCCCCGCAAGGTTGACCCCGACGGTGAAGACATCCGACAGGTACATCTGCAGCGGGTCGGCGGTGCGGTCGCCCAGCTTGAAGGCGGCGGTGGGACTGGTGGGCATGGCGATCACGTCGACCGCCGCGAACGCGCGCTCGTAGTCCTCGCGTATCAGGGTGCGCACCTGCTGCGCTTTCAGGTAGTACGCCTCGTAGTAGCCGGAGCTCAGGACGTAGGTGCCCATGATGATGCGGCGCTTCACCTCCGGCCCGAAGCCTTCGTCGCGGGTACGGTCGTACATGTCGCCGAGGGTCGAGACGCCCGTCGCTCGATGCCCGTAGCGCACGCCGTCGTAGCGGGAGAGGTTCGAGCTCGCTTCGGCCATCGCGACGAGGTAGTACACGGCGATGGCGTGGGCGCTGTGCGGGAGGTCGACGTCCACCAGCGTTGCGCCGGCGGCCCGCAGCAGCTCCAGGCTCCAGTCGCAGGCCGTGAGGACCTCGGCGTCGAGCCCCTCTCCGAACAGGCTGCGCGTGACGCCAATCCGCAGCCCGCGCACGTCGCCGGTCAGCGTGGCCGCGTAATCCGCGACCGGCGTGTCAGACGAGGTCGCATCGCGTGGATCGTGCCCGGCGATCACCGCCAGGCAGGCCGCCGCATCCGCCACCGTCGTCGCGATCGGCCCAATCTGATCGAGCGATGATGCGAACGCGAGCAGGCCGTAGCGGGAGACGCGCCCGTACGTCGGCTTGAGCCCGACCACCCCGCAGAGCGCCGCCGGCTGCCGGATCGAGCCGCCGGTGTCCGAACCGAGGGCGAGCGGGACGAGCCGCGCCGCGACGGCGGCCGCCGACCCGCCGCTCGAGCCGCCAGGCGTGCGGTCGGTTGCCCACGGATTGCGTGTGGGACCGAACGCGGACAGCTCTGTCGACGAGCCCATCGCGAACTCGTCGCAATTCGTCTTGCCCACGATCACCGCGCCTGCCGATTCGAGACGCTCGACGACGGTGGCGTCGTACGGGGGGATGTAGTGCTCGAGGATGCGCGATCCGGCGGTGGTGCGGAGGCCGCGCGTGCACATGTTGTCCTTGAGCGCGACAGGAACCCCGAACAGCGGGAGGTGGCTGTCGTCGCTGCGCCGGGCATCGAGGGCCGCGGCGCGGTCGAGCGCCCGGTCCGCGTCGATCGTCCGGAAGGCGTTGAGCATCGGGTCCACTGCGGCGATCCGCGTGAGCACGGACCGGCAGACCTCGACGGTTGAGACCCGCCCTGAACGGATGGAGTCGCGAATCTCCAGGGCTGAGGTCATCACCCGATCACTCGTGGTACTTTGAAGAGTCCGGCCTCGGGCGCCGCGTGCGGCGCTGGCGCCACCGCCAGGTCGCGCGGCAGAGAGGGGGCGACGGTGTCCGGGCGCAGCCCGGTCGGCGCGCCGCTCGCATGCGACATCGGAGGGATGCCGGTGGTGTCGAGCTGCTGGACCTGCTCGGCGTAGGCAAGAAAGTCGGCGAGCTGACGCGTGAACAGCGAGGTCTCGTCAGGAGTCAGCGCAAGGCGCGCGAGCTGCGCCAGGCGTTCGACATCCGCGGTCGTGAATCGGTCGGGCACGAGGAATCCGTAGCATGCCGCTGGGGTCCCCCAGCGAGGTGGAAAGACGATGAGCGTCCGTGCGACGGCGGTTGCGGGGACCTGGTATCCGGGCACACGCGGCGCGCTCGAGCGCGAAGTGGACGGATACCTCCAGGCGGTGCCGCCCGGTGCGCCGTTCGGGGTGCGGGCGATCGTCGCGCCCCACGCCGGGATGATGTTCTCGGGGCCCGTAGCGGCGCACGCGTACAAGGCGGCCGCCTCCGCGGGACCCTACGACGTTGCGGTGCTGGTCGGGCCGTCACACTTCGTCGCCTTCGAGGGAGTTGCCGTTTCTCCCGATGCGGCCTTCGACTCGCCGCTCGGACCGGCTCCCGTCGACGCCCGCGGCGTCGCCGCCCTTTCATCGTCGGCGATCGTCAGCAGCCGCCGCCCGCCGCACGCGCGGGAGCACTCGCTCGAGATGCAGATTCCTTTCCTGCGCCGGCTGCTGCCCGACGTGCCGATTGTGCCCCTGCTGATGGGTTTCCAGGATCGCGAGACGATCCTCGAGCTCGGGAAGGTGCTCATCGCGGCCTTCGAGGGCCGCCGGCCGCTGTTCGTGGCGAGCACCGATCTGTCCCACTATTTCGACGCCGCGACCGCGGCGTCTCTCGACGCGCGCGTCGCCGGGCGCGTCGCCGCGCTCGATCCGGAGGGGCTGCTCGCGCTCTTCGAGGAGTATCCGGAACACGAGCGCGGGAGGTCGGTCGCGTGCGGGGGAGGCGCGGCGATTGCCGTCATGCTGGCCGCGCGCGGCCTCGGCGCCAGCGACGCGCGCGTGCTGCACTACGCCCACTCCGGCGAGATCTCGGGCGACCACACCAGTGTCGTCGGCTATCTCGCGGCGGTCATGGGGAGCGCCGTCGCGTGACCGCGCCGATCGAGCGGGCGCCGCTCCTGACCTCGTCGCAGAAGCGTGAAATCCTGAACCTCGCCCGGGGCGCACTCGAGGCGCAGGTTCGAGGCGTGCCGCAGCCGGTCCGGCCGGCCACGGCGCTGCCGCCGGCCTCGGGCGTGTTCGTGACCGTGAAAAATGGCGGCGAGCTCCGGGGTTGCCTTGGCACGCTCGAGTCGCGCGACGGTCTCGCGGAAGACGTGGTTCGCTGCGCCGCGGATGCCGCCAGCCGCGACCCGCGGTTCACGCCCGTGTCTGCCGATGAACTGCCCGGCATCGCCATCGAGGTATCGGCGCTCGGCCCGCTCGAGCCGATCGACACCTCCACCCCGGGTGCTGTCGCCGTGGGACGGCACGGGCTGGTGGTGGAGCAGGGACGCCGGCGGGGCCTGCTGCTCCCGCAGGTCGCCACGGAGTGGGGTTGGACGGCCGAGGAGTTCCTGGCGCAGGCGTGCACCAAGGCCGGCCTGGCCCGGGACGCCTGGCGGCACGGGGCGCGGGTGTACCGGTTCGAGGCGGAGGTCTTCGGCGAGACTCCGGCCCCCCGGCTGCCGGCCGACTCCCGGCTCCCGACTCCCGACTGACTCCCGACCGACGACGATCAGAGCATGCCCCTGCTTGGCGCCCACATGTCGATCGCCGGCGGTCTGCCCCGGGCCGTCGACCGGGCGGAGGCCTCCGGCTGCGAGGCGCTTCAGATCTTCACGAAGTCGACCGGTCAGTGGCGGGCGCGGCCGCTGCCGCCGGAGGAGGTTGCGTTGTTCCGGCGGCGCCTGGACGAGACGGGCATCCATCCGGTCCTGGCGCACAACAGCTATCTGATCAACGTGGCGTCCGCTTCACCGGCGCTCCGCGACCAGTCGATCTCCGCGCTCGCCGACGAGGTCGACCGGGCGGAGGCGCTGGGCCTCCAGGGGCTGGTGATGCATCCCGGGCTGGTACACCACCGGCAGCGAGTCGACGGGGCTCGAGCTGATTGGCCGCGCGATCGGGAACCTGCTCCGGGCGCGGCCCTTCTCGAAGACGATGATTCTGCTCGAGCACACAGCCGGCCAGGGGACGAACCTGGGGCACCGGTTCGAGCATCTCGCGACGATCCTCGCCCGCGTCGACGGATCACCGCGCGTCGGAGTGTGCCTGGACACCTGCCATCTGCTCGCCGCCGGCTACGACATCTGTTCGGACGCGGGTTACGAGGCCACGTTCCGGGAGCTCGATCGTGTCGTCGGGCTCGACCGCGTCCGCGCCTTCCATCTGAACGACTCCAAGAAGCCGTGCGGCAGTCGCGTCGATCGCCACGAGCACATCGGCAAGGGGTGCCTGGGGCTTCCGGCCTTTGCACGCGTGCTGAACGACGCCCGCTTCGCGGCCCTCCCAATGCTGCTCGAGACACCGAAGCTGGATACGGCGGAGAGCCGGCGCCGGAGCGATGCGGATCCCTGGGACATGCGCAACCTGCGCGCGCTGCGCCGGCTGCTGCCCGCGCGGCCCAGGTCCCGCCGGCGTGCGCCCAGGCCGCAGCTATAGTTGGTACGGATGCGTTTACCAGCCTCGATTTCGGCGACGCTGCGGCGGGGCCTGCTCGCCCTGGCGCTGGTGGTGGCGGCTCCGCTGCCGACGGGGGCCTGGGGGTTCGAAGCACACAAGCACATCATGGCGGCGGCCATCCCGCTGCTCCCGCCGGAGCTCCGGCCGTTCTTCGTGGCCAGCCGTACCGTCGATTGTGGAGCATGCCGTCGATCCCGACCTGTGGCGGACGGCCGGCTGGGAACAGGAGCCGCCGCGCCATTTCCTCGACATGGACGCGCTACGGCCCCTGGCCGTTCGCCGACCTTCCGCACGGCGAGGCGGAGGCTGTCGCGCGATATGGACGCGACTTCGTGACCAGGAACGGACTGCTGCCGTGGCGAATCGAGGAGATGTATACCAAACTCGTCGAGGCCTTCAGGCAGGACGCGCCGTACTCGCGCGAAAACATCAAGTTCTTCTCGTCGGTTCTCGCGCACTACGTGTCGGACGCGTACGTGCCGTTTCACGCCGCGCTCAACTACGACGGCCAGTTGACGGGTCAGTGGGGCCTTCACAGCCGTTTCGAGACCGACCTGTTCACACGGTATCGCGCCGGCCTGAGGGTGAAGCCGGGGCCCGTCGTGCCCGTGACGAGCGCGCGCGAGCACACGTTCGCGACGCTGACCGAAAGCTTCACCTTCGTGCAACGGATCCTGGAGGCGGACCGCCTGGCTGTGGCGGGGAGGAATGTGTACGACGATGCGTACTCACGCCATGTTCTTCAGCAGGACCCGTCCGATTCTGGAGCGGCGGGTGAGCGAGGCGATCACCGGGGTTGCCTCCCTCATCTCGGCGGCGTGGGTCGAGGCGGGACGTCCCGCGGTCCCGGTGCAGGCGCGCCGCGTGCCACGCGCCGTGCGGCGCCAGTAAGAATCGACGTCAGGTCGGGAGGGGGCAGCCGTGGTGTCACCGCTCGGCACAACGCCCACGCTTCAGCGCACAATCCAGAGGCGCGTGCGATCCAGGGGCACCTGGAGGCCTGTGTGCCACGTCGGCTCACCGCGTCCGCGGGTCTGCAGGTCGTACGCACCCGCCGGGAGGATGAACAGCAGGTGATCGGCGCCGGCAATCGGCGGGCCGGCCACCCTGTTGTGATCGCCGGGGTGATACACGTCGGCATCCGGCACGGCCCGGTCGCTCCGGCGGACCTCGAGGGCGCCGAATCCGTTCTGGAAGTTGATCACCTCGAGGTGGCGGCCCGCTTCGTCCGGGTAGGCCATCACCACCAGCCGCTCGGCCCAGCGGATGTTCACGACCCTCCCGTCGCGCACCTGAATAGCCTGCACATCGTAGATCCCCGGGGTGACGAGCGTCGTCAGGCGCGCGGCGCCGGCGCTGAGCTGCACGACCGGCGAGGTCCGCTCGCCGGCGCGGTGCACGGCGATGCGAGTCTGGCTGGTCACGTCTTCGGGGCCGTTGAAGACGCGCACTTCGAGCGTCAGCGATCCGGCACCGGCAGTGCCGGCCGTGCCAAGGGCGAGCGCCAGCAACAGGCCGCTGCGCATCGGACGATATTAGCAGCGGCCGTGGAGCTTCCGGTGTTCGGGGTTCGGCGCGCGGGGTTCGGGTTCAGCGTCCGGCAGGGCAGCAGATCTACGAGGCGCCCACGGCCGTCCGCTCGAAGAAGCTTGCCAGGTGCTCGAGCCGCAGGCGTAGCGCGACGTCGCTCACCTGCCGCGTTCGCAGCTCCGGCTCGAGCCCGATTGCGCGGCGCAGGTCGGACAGCGGCGGGCTCTGCTCGGCGCGCCAGTGCACCTCCTCGAGGCCGCGTCGTGCTCCGACCATCGACAGATAGTGGCCGACCAGGCGGAACGCGAAGTAGTACGCCAGCACGTTCGGGCCCGGCACGAGCATGAGCAGGCCCGAAAGGACGAACAGGGTTGAATCGATGACCAGCCACAGACGGTGCTTGTCGCGATCGCGGCCGAGTTGCGCTCGCAGCAGCGCGGTGGCCGCAGGTTCGGTCACGTCGTCGGGGAAAAACAGGCACGCCTCGGTCTGGCGGCGCATGTGCCAGAGCAGCCGCTGCTCGGCCACGCTCTCGGCCACCCAGCGCATGATGCGCGCCTTCCCGCGCGTCAGCCAGCCGGCCGCCTGATGAGGGCTGGCACCCTCCCGCCGCTCCCGTTCGGCTTCCGCCAGCATCAGCGAGAAGCGATGACGCAGGCGCTGAAAGAAGCCTTTCGGCGACCCGGCGTCGTCCGCCGATTCCGGCTCGTCCGGCACCTCGCAGTACAACTCGTATCTGTCCTGGCCGACCGGAACGAGATAGACCTCCATGCCCGAGTCTACGATAGCATTGCCCGCCAGGTTCGCACCCGCGCGCCGAGCCCCGAACGCCGAGCCCCGAGCGCCGAGCGCTGAGCGCCGTCGTATACTGCCAGGCTTGAAGGTTAAAGAGCTCGCCGAGCGTCTCGGGTGCCGTTTCGAAGGGGATGGCGAGCTCGAGATTCAGCGCGTGTCGGGGATCGAGGAAGCCGGGCCCGGCGACCTCACGTTCTTCACCAACCCCAAGTACGCCTCCGAGCTTCGCGCGACCCGCGCGTCGGTGGTGATCTCTCGCCCCGGACGCCGGGCCGGCGCCCTGTGCGATGCTCCGCGACCCGCAGCCCTACCTGGCATTCGCCAGGGCCGTGGAGCTCTTCGAGGATCGGTGGCGGCCGGCGCCGGGGGTCCACGCGCTCGCTGTCGTGGGGCACGGCCTGCAGCTCGGCGAGGATGCTTCCGTCGGACCGTTCGCTGTCATCGGCGACGGCGCAGTCATCGGGGCGCGCACGATTGTGCATCCGCACGTCGTGATCGGGCGCGACGCCCAGGTGGGCGAGGACTGCGTCCTGCACGTCCGGGTGTCCGTCCGGGAGCGGGTCCGGATCGGGAATCGCGTCGTGGTGCAGGACGGCGCCGTCATCGGCAGCGACGGGTTCGGCTTCGCCCGCAGGCCGGACGGCACGCACCACAAGATCCCGCAAATCGGCGGCGTCGTCATCGAAGACGACGTGGAGATCGGCGCGCACACGGCGATCGACCGGCCGGCCGTTGGCGAAACGCGCATCGGCGCTGGCAGCAAGATCGACAACCTCGTCCAGATCGCGCACGGCGTGACGATCGGCCGCAACGTGCTGCTCGCGGCGCAGGTGGGCATTGCGGGCAGCGCGACGGTCGAGGACAGCGTCACGCTCGCGGGTCAGGTCGGCGTGGCCGGGCACCTCACGATCGGCAAGGGCGTGATCGCCACCGCGCAAACCGGCATCCCGAACTCGGTGGACGCCGGGGCCTTCGTCTCGGGCTATCCGGCCATCGCCAACCGCGAGTGGCTCAAGTCGTCCGCCGTGTTCCGCCGGCTCCCGGAGCTGCGAAAGCGGGTCGCGGAGCTCGCAGCGCGCATCCGGCGAGCTCGAGGCCCGCGAGCCGGACGACGCCCGCGCCCGCCTGACTAGCCGATCGGCCGCTCGAACCGGGGGCTCGACGCCCGTCTGCCCGCGCGCGACGTGACATAATGGGAGTCCGCCCATGACAGGCTTTCACGCTCCGCGACGGATCCGCCGTCTTGCCGCCGCGGCCATCGCGGTCGCGCTGCTCGTCGCGACGGACCCGGGGACCAGCGCCGCCGTCCGGCCGCCCAAGCTCGATTACACGATGACGACCCTCCCCAACGGCCTGCAGGTGGTGCTCCTCGAGGACCACTCGACGCCGATCGTCCACACCGAGCTCTGGTATCACGTCGGCTCGAAGAACGAGAAGCCCGGCCGCACCGGGTTCGCGCACCTGTTCGAGCACCTGATGTTCAAAGGCTCGAAGAACGTCGAGCCGGAAGGGCACCCGTCCTACATCTCGAGCGTGGGCGGGCCAGAGCAACGCCTACCACGAACGAAGACGCGACGGTGTTCTGGCAGACCACGCCGGCGCAGTATCTGCCGCTCGTGCTGTGGCTCGAAGCGGACCGGATGGCCTCGCTGCGAATCGACGAGCAGGTCCTCAATACCGAGCGGGAGGTGGTGAAGGAAGAGCGCCGGATGCGCGTCGAGAACCAGCCCTACGGCCGGCTCAACGAGATGATCTACAACGAGGCGTTCAGCGTCGCATCCCGTACAAGCACCCGACGATCGGCAGCATGGCGGACCTCGCAGTCGGCGTCGGTCGAGGATGTGCGCGACTTCTTCCGGACCTACTACGTTCCGAACAATGCGACGCTCGTCCTCGTCGGGGACTTCGACTCGAAGGAGGCGCTCGGGCTGGTGACGCAGTACCTCGGCCGCGTGCCGAAGTCCGACAAGCCGGTGCCGCGCGACATCCCGAAGGAGCCGCCGCAGACCAAGGAGCGCCGCGTCGCGCTCACGGAGAACTGGCCGCTGCCGGCGGTGGTCGTGGCGTATCACGTCACCTACGACGGCCACCCGGATTCCTATCCGCTGCACATTGCCTCGAAGGTGCTGTCCGACGGACAGAGCTCGCGGATCTATCGCGACCTCGTCTACACCAAGCGCATCGCGCTGGCGGCGTTCGGCGGCGGCAACCTCATCGAGGACCCCAACCTGTTCTACGCCGTCGCGATCGTCCAGCCCGGCAAGACGCCGGAGGAGTGCATCGACGCGCTCATCGCGCACTTCGATCGGTTGAAGGCCGAGCCGATCGGCGGCAACGAGCTGCAGCAGGCGAAGAACCAGTTCTCGCGCGACTACATCCTGGGCCGCGAATCGAACCGGGAGAAGGCCGGCGTGCTCGCGCACGCCGTCGTGATCCACGACGACATCAAGACCGCGGACGGCGAGTTCGACATCTTCATGAACACCACGGTCACCGACGTCCAGCGCGTGGCGAAGACCTACTTCACGGCCGAGAACCGGCTCGTGATGACGATCATGCCGAGGGGCGCCGCGTCCGGCGGGGACCGCTGAGATGCTGAGCCTGAGTGCGCCTGACGATCGCCTCCTTCGTGCTGGCCGCCGTGTGCCCGCTGTCGGCGCCTGCCCAGGTGCGCGACTGGCCGTCCGAGCGCCCGCCGCGGCCGCTGCCGGCCCGCGACGTGAAGTTCCCTCCCTACAGCGTGCGCACGCTCGCCGAACGGTCTGCAGGTGGTAGCGGTCTCGCACAACGAACAGCCGGCCGTGAGCCTCCGGCTCATCGTCCGGGCCGGCGGCGCGCAGGATCCGCCGGACAAGCCGGGCGTCGCGAGCCTCGCGGCGGCGCTGCTCGATCAGGGGACCATTACCAAGGATGCCGCGCAGATCGCCACGACGATCGACTCGATCGGCGGCGCGCTCGGGACGGGCGCCGGCAGCGACCTCTCGTTCGTCAACGCGATCGTGATGAAGGACAGCCTCGGTGTGGGGCTGGACATGGTGGCGGACCTGGCGCGTCATCCGGCGTTCGCGGCAGAGGAAATCGAACGGCAGCGGCAGCAGATGCTCTCCGGCCTCCAGGTCAGCTACGACGATCCCGACTACCTGGCTGGCGTCGTGTTCGACCGGCTGGTCTACGGCGCTCATCCCTACGGGCGCCCCGACTCGGGCACGCCCGCGTCGATCGCCAGCATCTCCCGCGCAGGATCTCCTGGCGTTCCATAAGGCCTGGTTCGGCGCCAACAACGCGATCCTCGCGATCGTCGGCGACGTGACGGCAGAGGAGGCGTTTGCTGGCGCCGAGCGCGCCTTCGGGTCGTGGGAGAAGGCAGCCAACAGTGCACCGGGCGGCCAGGCGCCGCCGGCAGCCACGCGGCGGGTCGTGGTGATCGACCGGCCCGGCGCGGTGCAGACGGAGATCCGTGTCGGCAACGTGGGCCTGCCGCGCAAGCACCCCGACTACCTGGCGCTCGACCTGGCGATCAAGGTCCTTGGCGGGGAAGGCGGGAACCGGCTGCAGCGGGTGCTCCGGTCGGAGCGTTCGCTCACCTACGGCGCGTCGGTCGACACCAACGCGCTCAAGGACGCGGGGAATATCGTCGCGGACACCGACACCCGATCGGAGTCGACCGGCGAAGCGCTGCGGCTGATCGTCGAGCGAGTTCTGGCGGCTCCAGCGCGAGCGGGTGTCCGATCGCGAGCTGTCGGACGCCCAGGCCTATCTGACGGGCAGCTTCCCGCTGACCATCGAAACCCCGAGCGCGATTGCGCTGCAGGTCCTGAACGCGGTTTTCTACGGCCTCGACCTCGACGAGCTGCAGACGTTCCGCGAGCGCGTGAATGCCGTCAAGCCGGATGACATCCAGCGCGTGGCGCGCCAGTACCTCCACCCCGATCGGCTGTCGATCGTGCTCGTCGGGGATGCGTCGATCTTCGCCAAGCAGCTGCCTGGTGCAGGGTTCGAGCAGTTCGAACGGATTCCCCTCGCCAACCTGGATCTGGCGGCGGCCGATTTCCTGCGCCACGCAACGCCATCGGGCCGGCTCGAGGCGCCGTTCGATGCGCAGGCGGATTCGATCCGTCGTCCGCCTCCGGGCCGCCAGCTACCAGGCACCCGTCCCCATGCCGGCCGGCTCCGCCGCAACCGCCGGGGAGCTCATCGCCCTCTCCGTGAGGGCCAAGGGGGGCGCCGCGAAGCTGCGCTCGATCAGGACGGTCAAGGCTGTGGCCACGTTGACGTTGACGGGGCCCGGCGGTGATGTCGACGTGGAGACCGTGACGTCGATCCGCTATCCGGGGTCGTTCAGGACCGAGGTGAAGAGACCGGGCCGGCCCGTTGCGCAGGTTTTCCACAACGGTGAGTTCTGGATCCAGAGCAGCAACGGCGTGCGCCAGGCGCCGCCGAGCCGTCGCTGACGAGCTCCGGGCCAACGTCCAGCGCGACACCATCGGGTTGCTGGTGGGCCTGCTCGATGGAAAGGTCAGCGCATCCCGCGTGCCGGACGTCACGTCACCGGACGGGCCATGCCGGCCATCGAGGTCACGGGTCCCGTCATGCAGCCACTGACGGTTGTCTTCGATCCCGCCAGCGGGCTCATCGTGCTGCAGCGGTACAGCGCCGGGCAGTCGGACGATGGGTCGAGGATGGACACCGAGGAAGCGTTCTCGGACTTCCGGGACGTGGCCGGCCTCCAGGTGCCGTTCACCGCCGTGGTCCGCAAGGGCGGGAACGTCACGCTTCGCCGCAGGGTCCGCAGCGTCGAGTACAACGTGCCGCTCGACCCCGCGCTCTTCTCCCGCCCGAGCTGACCGCCTGTCGTGCGTGTGATGATCTCCTGCGGCGAGCCGTCAGGCGACCTTTACGCCGGCCTCCTCGCCACCGAGATCCTCCGGGCCGACCCCTCCGCGTCAATCACCGCGTTCGGCGGCGATCACCTGCGCGACGCCGGAGCGTCGCTGATCGGCCACTTCACCGGCATCTCCGTGACCGGCCTCCTCGAGGTCGTCCGCGTCCTGCCCAGGACGTACGCCATGTACCGGCGGCTCGTCGAGGTCACGCTGCCGAACACCGTCCGGACGTGTTCGTCGCTGTCGACTTTCCGGACTTCAATTTCCGGCTCGCTCGTGCGGTGCGGCGGCTGGGCATCCCGGTCGTCTACTACATCAGCCCGCAGCTCTGGGCCTGGCGTCCCGCCCGTATGAAGACGATGAAGAGAATCGCCGACCGGGTGCTCGTCATCTTCGAGTTCGAACGGGCTATTTACCAGCGTTCGGGCGTGCCCGTCGAATGGGTCGGTCACCCGCTGCTGGAGACGATGCCGCCGCCGGAGGCGGCCGGCTCGGTTGTGCGTCGGCTGGGCCTGGCCGCAGGCCGTCCGGTGGTCGCCTTGCTGCCCGGAAGCCGTCCGAACGAAGTCCGCGCGATTCTGCCCCGCCTCGTGGATGCCGGGCTGCTGATCGCGCGCGCGGTTCCGGACGTGCAGTTCGTGGTGGCGCGCGCCCCGCATGTGCACGACGACCTGTTCGGGCCCCTCGCGGCGCTCGCCTCGTCGCGGGCGGTGGTCGTGGAAGGCCAGGCGGACGCCGTGCTCGCCGCAGCCGACGTCGCGGTGGTCGCGTCTGGAACCGTGACGGTGCAGGCGGCCCTCCACGAGTGTCCGATGATCGTCGTCTACCGGCTGTCGCCCCTGACGTACCGGTTGGGGCGGCCATTCGTCCGGGTCGATACGTTCGCGATGGCGAACCTGGTCGCGGGCAGCCGGGTCGTGCCGGAGCTCATCCAAGATGCGTTCACCCCGCGCGCGGTTGCCGATCTCGCCGTCGGCCTGCTCCAGGATCCAGGAAGTCGCGAGCGGATGCGGACGGATCTGCGGCGCGTGAAGGCGGCCCTCGGCACACCGGGTGCGAGCGCGCGCGCGGCACGGGCGGTGATCGACGTCGGTTCGCGGCCCGCCGGCCCACGGCGCTAGGCACGGGATCGATCGCGGAGGACCGCCACGCGACCGCGCGCGCCGGCTCACGTGAAGGCCCCGGATCGATGGGTTACACTGCCATGATGCGCGCCTACCTCGCCGGCCTCGTGCTGATCGCACTTGCCGCCTTCACTCCTCTTCACGCCACCGTCGTCGTGCCGGCCGAGTTCCGCGAAGTCGTCGCCGGCTCGGCGCTGATCGCCCACGGCCGCGTGATCGACGTGCAGCCCGAGTGGGCGGACGGCCGCCGTCGGATCGACAGCGTCGTGACGGTGAACGTGCTGTCATGGTTCAAGGGCGGAACCGCCAGCACGCTGTCGTTCGTCGTGCCCGGGGGAGAGATCGGGCGGTACCGCCATGTGCTGGTCGGCGCGCCGGTGTTCAAGCGGGGCGACGAAGCCTTCCTGTTCCTCAAGGAGGAGGGCTCGCCGCTGCCGTACGTCTTCGGGCTGAACCAGGGCGTCTTCCGCGTCCGCGCCGACGAACGGGGCGAGCGGGTGGTCACCTCGCCGGCGCTGCTGGCACAGGGTGCCGAGCCCGAGATCGTGCGCCGCGGGGCGTTGAACCGGCAGCCAGTGCCGCTCGCCGCCTTCGGCACCCGGATCAGGAGCGTGCTGGCCGCGCGCGCGGGTGCGCGTTGAGACGGGCGTACCCACTCGCCTTCATCTCCGCCATCGTGCTTGGCTGCGTGGTTCCCGCTTCCGGTTACCTGAAGCTCGGGTCGCGGGTAGGCGACCGGACGGTGACGCTGGAGTGGAAGCAGTTCCCGATCCGCTACTTCGTCACGAACCGCGACATAGACGGTGTGACGGCACAGCAGTTCAGGACCGCCGTGCAGCGCGCGTTCGACACCTGGCACGCCGTGCCGGACACGCAGACATCATCACAGTTCGTCGGCTTCACGCAGGCCAACCCGACCCTGGGCGACGGCGCGACGGTGCTCGGGTTCCAGAATCGTCCGGACCTCGACCTCACGCTGGCCGCGACGAATTTCTTCGTCGACACCACCAGCGGCGAGATCGTCGAGTCCGACGTCTTCTTCAACTCGCGCTTCCCCTGGTCCACGTCCGACGCGGGCATCGCCGGGCGCTACGACGTGGCGTCCATCGCGCAGCACGAGGTCGGGCACCTGCTGGGGCTGTCCCACTCGGCGCTGGGCGAGACGGAGCTGCGGTCGGGCGGCCGCCGCGTGCTTGGCGCGGAGGCGGTGATGTTTCCGGTGGCCTTTTCCGCCGGCGACATCCACGATCGGACGCTCAAGGCGGACGATATCGCCGGCATCTCCGACATCTACGGCACGCAGATGTTCCAGCGTCAGACCGGCAGTGTCAGCGGAACGGTCACGAAGAACGGCCGGGGCGTTCTGGGAGCGCACGTGGTGGCGCTTCAACCCGGCGTCGGGCAAGCTGGTCGGGGGGTTCAGCCTGACGGAGGACGGCAGCTTCGTGATCGCGGGGCTGGAGCCTGGCCCGCAGGTGCTGCGCGCCGAGCCCCTGGACGACGGGGACGTGTCGAGCTTCTTCGACGAGACGCTGGAGATCGACGCGGACTTCCAGGTCACCTTCTACGAGAAGGTCGTCGTCGTGCCGAGCGGTGGCGGCACTCGCAACGTCGAGATCAAGGTGCGGCCGAAGTGATCCCGGTCGCTCGCCGGGTCAAGTGGATCGTCGCCTGTGCGCTCGTCGCGGCGCCGGTGCATGTATGGGACGTCGCACCGGCGGACGCGCAGACACAACGGAGCCCGCCACGATTGTCGCCCCCGTCACGGCCCGCCCCTCACGCCGGATCCTGGGAGCTGAGCGGCGGATTGCTCTGGCAGGGCGGGTTGGACCTCGGAGACGGGCAGGCGGACCTGACGCAAGTGCGCCGGGCGGAACCGGGACGTACCGAGCTCTTCAGCACGGCCAGCAGGCTCGGGCAGGGTGTCGGCGTGCAGGGCCGGCTGGGGGTATACCTGTCCAGCCAGCTCGCAGTCGAAGCCGGGTTACGGCTCACCCGGCCGACGCTGACAATCGACCTGACGGACGACGCGGAGAGCGCGCCGGAGTCACGGCAGGCGAGACGCTGACCCAGTATGTGGTGGAGGGGTCCCTGTTGTGGCACTTCGGCGAGTTCCACGACGGTCTCGGCGTCCCGTTCGTCGCCGGCGGCGCCGGGTACATTCGCGACCTCCACGAGGGCAGCGAGCTCGTCGAGACCGGCACGGAGTACCATGCGCTCGCCGGCCTGAAGTGGTGGTTCAGCGACCGCCCGCGCCGGCTCGGCGTCCGCGGCGAGGCTGGGCTGTCGATCCGGGACGGCGGGTTCGACTTTCGCGAGGGACGACGAACCGTTCCCATCGCCTCGCTGTCGTTGGCGTACCTCTTCTAGTAGGCCTCCGGCCCGGCGGGACGTCGGCCCACCGCGGTCACTCGCTGCTGCCCCTTCCGGCGTTCGCGCCATCCTCTGCGGTACCGCGCGGCGGGACCGCCGGCTGGTTCTCGCGCCCCTCTTTTTTGGGGCGGTTGCTGATGCCCGCGCCAGGTTCATCGGCGGGCGCGCCACTCTCCCGGCGTTCGCCGTCGCGTCGTTCCACCGTGGCCGGATCCGAGCTCCACTTCTCGCCCTCCGCCTTGTCGTTGTCCGGTGCGCGGCTCGGAATGTCGTTCTTGTCCATCATTTGCCTCCGCCGTCGCCAGTGGCAAACGACGTGCCGGTGGACTACAGTCGCAGCCGTGGAGACCGCAACCGCCGATCTGAAATTGCTTTCGAGGCCGTCAGCGTCGCGCGGGGCGGGCGGCCGATCCTCGAGAACGTCGATCTGTCGGTCGCAGCGCGGCGAGACAGTCGCCCTCGTCGGCCGCAGCGGCGCCGGCAAGAGCACGATCCTCAAGCTGGTCAACCGGCTGCTCACTCCGGACGCCGGGTCGATCCGCGTGTCGGGGCGCGCTCGCGCCCGAGTGGGATCCGTTCGATCTCCGCCGGCATGTCGGCTATGTGCTCCAGGAGATTGCGCTGTTCCCCCACATGAGCGTGGCCGAGAACATCGCCGTGGTGCCGCGGCTGCTGGGCTGGGACGCGCCGATCAGATCGCCGCGCGGGTGGGGGAGCTGCTCGATCTGACCGGCCTGGGCGGATCGGACTTCGCCACGCGCCGTCCCGCATCAGCTGTCCGGCGGCCAGCGCCAGCGGGTCGGCGTCGCGCGCGCCCTGGCGGCGGACCCGCCGATCCTGCTCATGGACGAGCCGTTCGGCGCGCTCGACCCGATGACGCGCAGCGAGATGCACGAGGAGCTCCGGCGCATCCAGGCGCAGGTCCGCAAGACCATTCTGATCGTGACCCACGACATGGGCGAGGCATTCGCGATGGCGCACGCGGATCGGCGTGCTCGCCGACGGCGCGCTGGCCGCGCTCGACGCGCCGGCGGCCGATCGCCGCGCTCGACCGATCCCCGCGTGCGCGGCCTGCTCGCTGCCGCTGCTCGAGGCGACCGCAGCACTGCGGGGCGCCGGACAGTGAGGCTGATCGAGTTCTGGCGGTCGCACGCCGGGGAGCTCGGCGGCCTGCTCGGCCAGCACGTCGTTCCTGGTCGGCGTTTCCACGGTCGCGGCGGTGATGCTCGGCGTGCCGATCGGCATCCTGGCGGCGCGCCGGCCGCGGCTGGGCGCGCCGATCGTGTGGCTCGCGAACGTCGCGCAGACCATCCCCAGCCTGGCGATGTTCGGTTTCCTGCTGCCGCTGCCGTTCATCGGCGGTCTCGGTGCGCGGGTAGCCGTGACCGTGCTGGTGCTCTACGCGCTGCTGCCGATCATCCGCACCACCGTCGCCGGGATGCGCTCGGTCGACCCGTCGCTGGTCGAGGCGGGCATGGCGCTCGGGCATGACGCCGGCGCAGCTGTTCCGGCGGTCGAGCTGCCCGCTGGCGCTGCCCTCGATCGTCGCCGGCATCCGGGTCGCGACGGTCATCGGGGTCGGCACCGCGACGATTGCGGCGGCGGTCGGCGCCGGCGGGCTCGGCGAGTACATCTTCCGCGGCCTGTCGATGGTCGAGCCGACGGTCATCCTGGCCGGCGCGGTGCCGGCCGCGCTGCTCGCGCTGACGTTCGACGGCGCGCTGACGCTCGCTGAGCGCGGCGATCCGCAGCGCCGCTCGAGTCGGGCGGCTGGCGCCGGTCGCGCCCTGCCGGCCGTTGGCGCTGCTCGCCGTCGTGCTGCTCGGCGGCGCCGTGGCCATCTTCGCGGCGACGCGCTCTGCCGGGGACGTCGATCCGCGTCGGCTCGAAGAATTTCACCGAGCAGATCCTGCTCGGCGAGCTGCTCGCGCAGACCATCGAGACGCAGACGGGGCTGGCGGTCGAGCGCCGGCTTCAATCTCGGCGGCACGTTCATCTGCGACCGCGCGCTGCGTTCGGGCGACATCGACCTCTACGTCGAGTATTCGGGCACGGCATTGACCGCCGTGTTCCACCAGCCGGTGCAGACCGATCCGGCGCAGGTGCTCGAGACGGTCCGCAGCCGCTATGCGGACGGCCGGCCTGACGCTGCTCGACCCGCTCGGGTTCGAGAACACCTTCGCCATCCTGGTCCGCGGCGGGACGCGGCAGCGCTCGGCCTGCGCGACGATCGGCGACGTCGCGCCGCAGTGCCGGCGACGTGGCGGGCCGGCTTCGGCTACGAGTTCCTCCAGCGCGCCGACGGCTATCCGGGGCTGGCGCAGCCCTACGGGCTGCGATTCGGCGCGCGCCGCGGGCGATGGACCTGTCGCTGATCTACCGGGCGCTGGCCGACGCGCCAGGTCGACCTCATCGCCGGCGATGCGACCAGTGGCTTGATCGACGCCTACGGGCTGGCGATGCTGACGGACGACCAGCCGCTATTTCCCCCCTACGACGCCGTCCCGTTGCGCGTCGGGAGATGCTGCTGGCCCATCCCGGAGGCGAAGCAGGCCCTCGACGGGCTTGCCGGCCAGGTGTCGCTCGAGCGACATGAGGCGGCTGAACCGCGCGTGGATGCCGAGCGGCGCGACCCCGTCGTCGTGGTCCGCGAGTTCCTCGCTTCAGCCGCGCTCGCGGACGCCGTGAGCCCATGGCCGCGGCTTGAACGCAATGGCTCGACTGGAGGAATATCTAGCGATGGCCTCGCAGAACTCGTTCAACACCCGCACCCCGCTGACCGTCGGAGGCGACACCTTTCACATCTTCAGCCTTGCGGCGCTCGAGAAAGCCGGCTTCCCAACGGTCGCCCGCCTGCCGTTTTCGCTGAAGATCCTGCTCGAGAACCTGCTGCGCCGTGAAGACGCGCGGTTCGTCGACCCGGAAGACATCCGCGCCCTTGCCGGCTGGGACGTCACCTCCGGCGCGCAGAAGGAGATCGCGTTCACCCCGGCGCGGGTGCTGCTGCAGGATTTCACCGGCGTGCCGGCGGTCGTCGATCTGGCGGCGATGCGCGACGGCATGGTGATGCTCGGCGGCGACCCGCGCAAGGTCAACCCGCTGCAGCCGGTCGAGCTCGTGATCGATCATTCCGTGCAGGTTGATCACTACCCCGAGCGCAATGCCGCCGACTTGAACGCCGCGCTCGAGTTCGGACGCAACCGCGAGCGCTACACCTTCCTGCGCTGGGGCCAGGAGGCGTTCGACAATTTCCGCGTCGTGCCGCCCGACACCGGCATCGTCCATCAGGTCAACCTCGAGTATCTGGCGCGGGTCATCTTCCGCGAGCCGTCCGACGGCCGGATGCTGGCCTACCCGGACACCCTGGTCGGCACCGACTCGCACACCACGATGGTCAATGGGCTCGGCGTGGTCGGGCTGGGGCGTCGGCGGCATCGAGGCGGAGGCGGCGATGCTCGGCCAGCCGATTTCCATGCTGATCCCCGAAGTGGTGGGGTTCCGGCTGGTCGATCGACTTCCTGAAGGCGCCACGGCGACCGACCTGGTGCTGACGATCACCGAGCGGCTGCGCAAGCTCGGCGTGGTGGGGAAGTTCGTCGAGTTCTACGGGCCGGGCCTCGAGTTCCTGACCATCGCCGATCGCGCCACGCTCGGCAACATGTCGCCGGAGTACGGCGCGACCATCGCCATCTGCCCGATCGACGAGATGACGCTCGACTACCTGCGCCTCACCAGCCGCGACGCGGCCCACGTCAAGCCTGGTCGAGGCGTACGCCAAGGAGCAGGGTCTGTTCCGCTCTGCCACGGCTGCGGACCCGGTCTACACCACCGCCGTCGAGCTCGATCTGTCGACGGTCGAACCGAGCCTCGCCGGCCCCAAGCGGCCGCAGGACCGGGTGTCGCTGCGGCAGGCGAAGATCAGGTTCCAGCAGGCGCTCGACAGCATGCTGTCGGAGCGGAAGCCGACAGCCGTCGGCAAGCCGGGAGAAACCGCAGCGGCGGCGGCGCCGGCAGCGGCGGCGCCGCGGTAGCGGTGGCCGACAGATGTGCCGCCCGGTCTCGAAGGGCTCGACCACGGCTCGGTCGTCGTCGCGGCCATCACCAGCTGCACCAACACCTCGAATCCCGAGCGTGATGATCGGCGCGGGGCTGCTCGCCCGCAACGCCGTGCAGCGCGGGCTGACCGTCAAGCCGTGGGTGAAGACCAGCCTGGCGCCGGGCTCGCTGATCGTCACCGAGTACTACAAGGCGTCCGGGCTGCTCGAGTACCTCGCCGAGCTCGGCTTCAACATCGTCGGCTACGGCTGCACCACCTGCATCGGCAACAGCGGTCCGCTGCCCGAAGCGGTGTCGAAGATCGTCAAGGACAAGAACCTCGTGGTCGCGTCGGTGCTGAGCGGCAACCGCAACTTCGAGGGGCGCATCCAGTCGCAGGTCCGCGCCAACTACCTCGCCTCGCCGCCGCTGGTCGTCGCGTACGCGCTGGCCGGACGGATGCAGATCGACATGACCACCGAGCCGCTCGGGCACGATCGGCAGCGGCCAGCCGGTTTACCTGAACGACATCTGGCCGACCGAGCGCGAGATCCAGGAGACGATGCTGAGCTCGGTCAAGTCCGAGATGTTCCGCGAGCAGTACGCGCACGTGTTCGAAGGCGACGAGCGCTGGCGCTCGCTGCCGATCCCGACCGGCGAGCGCTTCGAGTGGACCGACGACTCGACCTACATCCGCAACCCGCCGTTCTTCGAGGGCCTCACGCTCGAGCCGACGCCGCCGTCCGACATCCTCTCGGCGCCCGGGTGCTGGCGGTGCTCGGCGACAGCGTGACGACCGATCACATCTCGCCGGCCGGATCGATTCCGGCCGACAGCCCGGCCGGCAAGTACCTGATCGGGAAGGGCGTCAGTCCGGCGGACTTCAACTCCTACGGGGCCCGGCGCGGAAATCACGAAGTGATGATGCGAGGGACGTTCGCCAACATCCGCCTGCGCAACCAGCTCGCGCCCGGCACCGAGGGTGGCTGGACCACGCTCCTGCCGCAGGACGAAGTGATGACGATCTACGACGCCTCGGTCCGCTACCGCGAGGCCGGCGTGCCGCTGATGATCATCGCCGGCAAGGAATACGGCTCCGGATCGTCACGCGACTGGGCCGCGAAGGGCACGCTGCTGCTCGGCGTGAAGGCGGTGCTGGCGGAGAGCTTCGAGCGCATCCATCGCAGCAACCTGGTCAACATGGGGGTGCTGCCGCTGCGCTTCCAGGACGGCGAGACCGCCGCCTCGCTGAAGCTGACCGGGCGCGAGATCTACGACATCCTTGGTGTCGGCGACGGCTTAAGCCCGGGCGCGGAGGTTCGCGTCCGCGTCACGACGGCCGACGGCGCGAGCCGCGAGATCACCGCCATCGCGCGAATCGACACCCCGGAGGAGGTCGTCGCCTTCCGCAACGGCGGCCTGCTTCCTTACGTGTTGCGCCAGCTGGCCCAGTCATGATCCAGGGCGCCGGAAGGTGGACGCGATGCCGGCCGCGCACGGGCGTCTGACGGCGGCGGAGGTCAAGCGGGAGGCCGCGCGGGCCGGATTCGATCTGTGCGGCATCGCGCCCGCGGAGTCGCTGCCCGAGCTCGGCTTCCTGCGCGAGTGGCTGGATGCCGGCCATGCCGGCGAGATGCACTACCTCGAGAGGTCCGCCGAGCGCCGGATGGACGTCCGGAACGTGTTGCCGTCGGCCCGTTCAGTCATCGTGTTCGGCACGATTTACAACACCGACCGCCCTACTCGACTGACACGCCGGACCGATCGCAGGCCGCGATCGCGCGCTACGCGTGGGGCGACGACTATCACGTCGTCATCGGAGCGCGACTCGAGCGGATGCTCGGCCTGGCTGCGCGCTGAAGCGGGTGATGCGCTGAGGCCAGGCCTACGTGGATACCGGACCGGTCCAGGAGCGCGTCTACGCGCAGCGCGCCGGGCTCGGCTGGATCGGCAAGAACACCTGCGTCATCAGCGCCGAACACGGCTCCTGGATCTTCCTGTCGGAGATTCATCTGCAACCTGCCGCTGCTGCCGGATGCGCCTGCGCTCGACCAGTGCGGCTACTGCACGCTCTGCCTCGACGCCTGCCCGACAGGTGCGCTGACCGCGCCGCACATCGCTCGACGCGCGGCAGTGCCTCTCCTATCTCACCATCGAGATCAAGGGGGCGATCCCCGTGGAGCAGCGCGCGGCGATTGGCTCACACGCCTACGGGTGCGACGTCTGCCAGGAAGTCTGCCCGTACAACGCTCTGCCCGCCGTGTCGGCCGACACGGCCTGGGCTCCCCGGGAAGGGCTGGATCGTCCGCTCCTGCTGGACCTCTGGCGGCGATCGGATGACGACCTGCGGCGCATGCTGAAGGGCAGTGCGATGAAGCGGGCGGGCGTGAGGCGGCTTCGCCGGAATCTCGCGGTGGCGCTCGGGAACACGTCCAACGCGGAGGGTATCGCCGCGCTCGACGCCGGGCACGCGCCGACACGTGCGACGATCCGCTGGTGGCGGAGCACGTGCGGTGGGCGGTGGAGAAACTCCGTGGCTGACCGATCGAGGCCGACAGCCTCGAGGGCACCGGGCTCCGCGGCCGCGCGAGGCGCCCCCGTCCCGGATCTCCTGCCCGGGCGTCTGTCCCTCGCTGCTGTGCGGGGTGCGGCAGCCGGCTGCCGGGCGTGCGATCTGTACGCGCGGGCCACGCAAACCGTCTTCGGCGAGGGTCCACGGCGGGCGGAGATCATGATGGTGGGGGAGCAGCCGGGCGACGTGGAGGATGTGCAGGGACATCCCTTCGTGGGTCCCGCTGGTCGTCTGCTGGACCTGGCGCTCGAACAGGCGTCGATTGACCGCGGCAAGGTCTATCTCACCAATGTGGTCAAGCATTTCAAGTGGGAGCCGCGCGGCAAGCGGCGAATCCACATGAAGCCGAACGCCGCCGAGGTGTCCGCCTGCCGGCCGTGGCTCGAGACGGAGATCGCGCTGGTCAAGCCCCGCATCCTGGTCTGTCTCGGCGCCGTGGCCGCCCAGGCGCTGCTCGGACGCGCCTTCAAGGTATCCACCGGGCGCGGCCGCTTCGTCGATTCGGCGCTTGCGCCGCGCGTTACCGCGACCGTCCACCCATCGTCGATACTGCGCGCGCGGGACGACGAGAGCCGGCGCCAGGCGATGGGGCAGTTCGTCGCCGATTTGCGGATCGTCGCCGCCGAGCGCGCGCGGGCGGGAGACGATCGAGCGGGGAGCCGCTGACCATGGAGACGTTTCGTCCCACCCTCCTTCTGTCGATGCCTCAGCTCCAGGATCCGAATTTCGCGCGGACCGTGGTGCTGCTCTGCGACTACACGCCGCAGGGGGCATTCGGCCTCGTCCTCAACCGGCCGAGCGACGTGCCGGCGACCACGATGGTGAAGCTCGACCCGCCGATCGTCGGCGGCAACGACCTGCCGTTGTGTGTCGGGGGACCCGTCGAACCGGAGCGCGGCTGGATCCTGATGGGCACCGCGCCGGAGGAGGCGGAGTATCGCGAAATCCAGGAGGGGCTGTACCTTTCAACCTCTCCGATCGTGCTCCGGCGGGTGCTGTCGACCACCCCGCGCCCGCCGCGCGCGCGCGTGCTGGCCGGCTATGCCGGATGGGGACCCGGACAACTGGACACCGAGCTCGCCCGACTCCGCCTGGCTGATGGGCGACGTGGAGCTCGACCTCATCTTCGACGTGGAGTCCGGGTCGATGTGGGACACCGCGATTCGCCGCCTGGGCGCGGACCCGTCGACGCTGCAAACGAGTCATCGTGTGCACTGACAGCCGCTGTCACTTTCCCGCGAGTATTTCCTCGAAGAACGACAGCGCGCGCGGGTCCCTGGACTGGCCCAGCCAGAACATCGCCTGCTTGCGTACGGCGGGCGTGGCGTTCGTCCGCGCGACGTTGATGAGCAGAGGAACCCCTTCGGCGGCGGGCAGCTGGCTCAGGGCGAAGACCGCGCGCTTTTTCACGTCCGTGTCGGGATCCTCATCGATCCGTTCGGTGATCGCCCGCGCTGCGACGGCCCCCGCTTTCTGAGCGAGCCAGAAGATCGCTTCGCCGCGCACGGCGGGGTCGGCGCTGCTCTTCGCGACGCGGATCAGCGCGCTGGTTCCGGCCTCTTCTCTCAGCTGACTCAGCGCGAACACGGCCTTCTTGCGGACCTCGGGCGACGGGTCCTTTTCGAGCGCCTGCAGGATGATCGCCGGCGCGCGCCCGTCCCCCTGCTGCGACAGCCAGAAGATGCCCTCGCTCCTCACCCGCGCGTCCGCGTCCGTGCGCGCGATGCCCGAGAGCAGGTCGAACCCGCCTGCCTCACGGCTCTGGGACACTCCGAACACCGCGCCCTTCCGTACCTCGATGCTCGGGTCGTCGCGCAACACGCGCTGGAGGGTCGCGAGGCCGTGGGCGCCTCGTGAGTTGCCCAGCCAGAACGTCACCTTGCGGCGCACCGACTCCGGCTGCCCGGCCGCCACGAGCCGGTCGAGGGCGGCGTCCGCACTCGGATCGCCGTGAAGGGCGATGGCGGTGACGGCTCCGTCGCTGATGCCGTCGCTGCGGCGCTCGGACGATGGCGCCGCGAAGGACTCCAGCAACGCGACGCTCTCGGCGGCATTCACGCCGCTGAGCCAGATCACCGCCCGCCCACCGGCATCCAGGTCGCAGTCCTCGGAGAAGACCCTGATGCGATCGACGAGGCGGCCCTCCACGCGGAACAGCACGGCCATGCGCCCGGACGATTCGAGCCTGATCGGGCCGGGCTGGGCGGTTGCCGATTCGGGGGCGGCCTGGGGAATCCGATTGCCGTCCTTGCCGTCCGTACGCTCCAGGCGGCACGAGCCGCAGCAGTCCCGGCCGGAGGAGGCGGAGCGCCCGCGAACTGACGACGTCCCGCCGTTCGAGTCGAAGCAGCACATGACGCGCTCGCCGCCGACGGCCGGCACCGAGTAGCCGATCCAGGCGGCCTCGGCCTGAGCCCCGACCAGCGTACGAAAGGCGGGCGCCATCGGCGTGCCGGCAGGTTGACTGCTGATCCGGGCGTTCGAGATCCGGGGCGGCTGTGCTGAAGCAACGGCCGCGCAGGCGCCGACGATCAGGGCAACGAGTGATGTATGAAGCCGCATGATGTCCTCTCCTACTTCAGCAGTTCGAGCATGTAGTCGGTGGCCACCTTGCTCTGCATCAGCGACAGCTTCTGGACGATGGCTTTCTTCACGTCGGCGTCGCTCTCCTTTCTCGCGAGAGCCACCAGGGCGGTCGCGTTCTCCTGAAGGAAAAGCGCATTGACCACAGCCTTCCGGACGCCTGGATCCTTTTCGCCCGCGTAGATCTCGACCAGCGCATCACCGGTCTTCGTTCCGCCCATCAGCCCGAGGTTGCGCACGGCCGTGTTGCGCAGGTCGGCGTCCTTCTCCGTCTTGGCGAGCTCGATCATTTTCGCGGCGTTCCCGCTCGACGAACATCGCCTGGAGCATTTGCTTCTTGACGGGGACCGCCGACTCCTTCTGATACATCTGCCAGAGCTCGTCGTTCGCACCCATCACTCCCAGCTGCCGGACGGCTTCGATCCGGAGGTCGGCACTCTGTTCGGTCTGTGCCGCCGTCAGCAGCCGCTGCTTCTCGCCGGCGACCATGAAAGACCTGAGGATGCGCCGCTTGACGTCCACGTCGGCGGACGAGGCGTAGACCTCGGCAAGCGTGGCCCGGCTTTCCGGGCTGCCCATCACTCCGAGGTAGTGGATGGCCTTGCTCTGGAGCTCCGGCGTGGAGGTGCCGCGCGCGAGCTCCTTGAGCATCTGCCGGGCGCGCGGCGAGTCGCTCTGCGCAAGCACGAAGACCGCGCGTTCCCGCAGCTTCGGCGAGCTCGGGCCCTGCAGCAGCTTCTCGAGGAGCGGTATGGCCCGCTCCGGATCGGAGTTGAGCAGCGAGTTGACCGCCATCAGCTTCAGGTCCTCGTTGGCCTGCGCGTCGGGGCTGACCGGCTGGCCGACGTTCCGCCGCACCTCCATCTCGAGCGCCTGCGCCTGCTTCACGTAGCGGCTTGCCGGGTAGGCCTTCGTCAGCTCGGCGATCGTCGCCAGCGCCTCCGCGCGCTGGCCCAGCCGGTCCTGCGAGTACGCCTTCCAGTAGAGCGCGCCGTCCGCGCGCGTCCCTTCATCGCTGACACGCGGCCGAACGCCTCGACGGCTCGCTCCCACTGGCCGGAGTCCATCTGGTCCGATGCCCGCTCGAACAACGCGAGCTCCTCGGTCCCGCTGCCGCTCGCCGCGCTCCGCCTCGCTGAATCACGCTCGGCGCTACGCCGGGCGCGTGCCCCACGCCTCGCGCGATCGCCTGCTCCTGCGATCTCTCTGTTGCGCTGCCGGCCCGATCGGCTGCAGCCGCCGCGCCGCTCAACCTCGCGCCCCTGCGCCGGATGCCTGGCCAGGCCGGCCAGCGCCAGCCGCCGCCATCATCGCCATCACATATCTGTCGTCATGAACAGTCCTTTCTATGAATCACAGCGACGAACGCTGGCCCGTCCTGCCGCATCGCGGCCGTCCGCCGCTGCTGCGAGTTCCGACGACACCACACGCACCTTGAAGAGCAGGCTGCCGGATTCGATCCGCTGCCTGATGTCGTCCATCTCGCCGCGACGAGAGATCGCCGAGGGCTCGCCGCCACCTCCACGAGCACGCGT
This sequence comes from uncultured Acidobacteriota bacterium, assembly GCA_963787175.1. Classification (GTDB taxonomy): domain Bacteria; phylum Acidobacteriota; class Vicinamibacteria; order Vicinamibacterales; family 2-12-FULL-66-21; genus CAVSUB01. The sequence continues at coordinate 77,733 of CAWBCA010000017.1, read as the reverse complement.
TCGAGCTGGTCGAGCAGATCCACGACCGCCGTGTCGCCGGTGGACGTTGCTGTCGCGCGATAGAGTCGATTGGCCGACACCAGCTGCTCGGCGCGGTCCCGCTCGCCCGGGTAATCGCCGCACCCGCGCCGGTCGGCGCTCACGAGCTCGACGAGCACGCGTTGCGAGCGATCCAGGTGGTCGCCGAGGTCTACGAGCAGGATCCGCTCGCGGACCTGGGTGGATGCGGCCGTTGCGGCGTCTCGAGAGACCTGCGGCGTGCCCGGGCGACATCCGGCCGGCATAGAACGCCCCGACGGCGAGCACCAGCGCGGCTGTCGCCCAGCCCAGGTTGGCAGGCGACGCGAACAGCCGGGCGAACCATCCCCCGCGCCCGCTGTCGAGGCTGGGCTCGAGCCTGGCCCACACCGTCCGTTCGAAGCCGTCCGGCAGCTCCGGCGCAGCGACCGCCGCCTCGTCCACCGCCACCAGCACCTGCTGCAGCCGCCGGAACGCCCGGTGGCAGTCGCTGGCACTCTCCGATGTGCGCCGACATCCGCGCTTCGTCGGCTGCCGCCAGCTCGCCGTAGTAGTGGAGGACGAGGTCGTCTTCGGTGGCGTGCATGAAATCCATGTCAATCAGTCCGGTGACGAGAGAGCCTCAGTCCTGTGGCACGAACGGCTCGAGCGCCACCCGCATCTTCTTGACCGCCCGGAAAATCGAGTGCTTGGCGGCGTTCACCTTCAGCCCGAGGGCGCGGCTGATCTCGTCGATCGAGTGCCCTTCGAAGTGCCGCAGCACGAACGCCGCCCGTTCCATCTGGCTGAGCGAGCCCATCGCGCGCCGATCCGCTGCTGCACCTCGGCGCTGAGCATCAGACGCTCCGGCGAGGCCTCCACCGCCCGCGCGGTGACCGGGGAGGCGCCGAGCGTGTCGAGGTCGCGCCATGTCCCGGCCCGCCTCCCGGCGGGGCCGCGCCCGAATCAGGTCAATCGAACAGTTCACGGCGATTCTGTGGAGCCAGGTGCCGAAGTTCGCGCGCGACTCGAACCGCCCAATCTGCTTGTAGGCACGGAGGAACGTCTCCTGCACGACGTCCTCGGCATCGCTCGCATTTCCGGTCATGCGGTGCGCGAGCCGATACACAGCACGGCTGTGATGCTCGACCAGGGCGCGGAAAGCATCGCTGTTTCCGTCGCGGGCCAGCGCGACGGTGCCAGCGTCCGTATGCGTCATCCGATTGCTTAGACGGGGGTCCGGGGCGGCGGTTGGGCCGCGCCGGTGTGCTGGTTCGAGGGCAGGGTCACCGGGATCATCCGGTCCGTTCCTGCGCGACGGGCCGCGGGGCGTGGGCTTCATGGGTCAGGTCAGGGCGGGCGGTGGCTTCGACGGACGCCTGCACGCCCCGCGAAGGCGCCACCGGGGCCGGGACGCCGACGGTCCGGCGCGCATATGGCTGATATGCTTGCAGAAATGTTCTCCCGGCAGAAGACCGGATCCGTGGTCTGCGCGTCGTGCGGCTCGCTGGTCGGCGTCAACGACGAGCGCTGTTACTCCTGCGGACGCAGGAACCCCGGGTTGTGGGGCTTCGGCCCGATGCTGCGGCGCTTCGGCAACGACCTCGGTTTCGTCACGCTGGTGATCTACGGGTGCGCCGGGCTGTATGCCGCGACGCTGGTCGCCACTGTCGCGCTCGGGGGCGCCGTGATGTCACCGGGCAACGTGATGAACTTCCTTGCGCCCAACCCGTACGTGACGCTGGCGTTCGGCGCCAGCGGCGCCGAACCGGTGTTCGGCTACAACATGTGGTGGACCGTGCTCAGCGCCGGCTGGCTGCACGGCAGCGCGCTGCACATCCTCTTCAACATGCTGTGGGTCCGCCAGCTCGGCCCGGCGACCGCGGACGTGTACGGGGCCGGCCGGATGGTCATCATCTACACGTGCTCCAGCGCCACGGGCTTCCTGCTCAGCAGCATCGCGGGCCAGCTGTTCCAGGGCGTCCCGATCCCGTTCCTGCGGGGCGCAGGGCTGACGCTGGGGGCGTCCGCGCCGATCTTCGGCCTGCTGGGTGCGCTGGTCTACTACGGCAGGCGGGGCGGCAGCAGCATGATCGGCGCACAGGCGAAGCAGTACGCGCTGGTGATGTTCATCTTCGGGCTGTTCATGGGGGGCATCGACAACTACGCCCACGCGGGCGGATTTCTCGGCGGGTATCTCGCGGGTATCTGGCTGGACCCGCTCAAGCCGGAGCGCATGGACCACCTGGCGCTCGCCGCCGCATGCCTCGGCGCCACCGCGCTGGCCGTCGTCGCCTCGCTCCTGAAGATAGGACCGCTGCTCATCGGCGGGGGGAGTTAGGGCAGGCGTTGGGCCTCGGGCTTTGGGGCTCAGGATCAGCGCCCCACAGTTTCCTTCGAACCCCAAGCCCCCAAAGCCCAAAGCCCAAAGCCTATTTCGAATACAGATCGATAATCCCCGTGATCGCCCGCTGGCAGACCCGGCAGAAGCCGACCCGGTTGCGGGTGAACATGATGCAGTCCGCCTCGGGACGATAGAGCCCCCGCGCTTCGTAGCTGGCCCCCTCGAACGCGCCCACGGTGCGAGCGTATCGCATGCCCCCCAGCAACTGCTCCTCGCGCGTTTGCTGGGCCCGGAACAGCGCGTCCATCTCCGACTCCGGCGCGTTGCGCGCCCGGATGGCCCGCCGCCGCTCCTGGGTGGCGCGGCTCTCCACCTCGAAGCGCTCCTTCTCCCAGGGTGTGGGGAGCGGGGTGCCCGCCGTCACGAGGTCGCGCCATTTCAGCCGCGCGGGATCCTTCAGCGCGGTGACGTTCGGCTCCCAGGGTTCAGGGAGGTCGGTGGCGCCCGTCTCGTACGCGACGTCGGAGGTGTAGTACTCGTCCGCCAGCGCCGCGAAGTGATGGCCGAACTCGTGGACGAACACGTAGTCGGAGAACGCGCTGTCGACCGCTGCCGTCGCCTGATCGTTGAAGATGCCGCCGCCGCCGTAGGTGGCGTCGTTGACCAGGATCTCGATGAACTCGTACGGCGCGGCGGAGGCGGCGTCGCGGAGGGCCCGGTTGTCGAGCGTGAGCACGTACCGCTCGGAATCGAAGATGTTGTACTCGGCGGAGATCGGCGTGCGCCGGAAGATCCCGGCGTTGGGCCTGTTGACGCCCGGCTCCGGCGAGGGCAGGTCCAGGGTGCGGACGTTGAAATCGCGCTCACGGCTCTTGAACGGCTCCTGCGCGAAGAGCGATGCCAGCAGCCGCGTGGTGTCGGCGTGGAATTTCGGCAACTGGGCGCGCGTATACCCCTCGCCGATGATCAGCAGGTCCACTTTCTGCGCCGCCGGTCCGTTCTCCACGATCGTCCGGACCGATCCGGGCGACGGCGTCGCCGCGGCCTGGTTCACGGAACGCGCCGCCGGGTCCACGTCGACCGACCAGACATCGCTGAAGCTGTTGTCGCGCTGCCGCTTCCTCAGGGTGACGGTCACCGGCCCCGACGGCCACGGCATCCGCACCGACTCGTGGAACGTGCGCGCCCGGGCCTTGACCTCGGACGTCGTCTCCCACTCCCCGTAGATGGACGCAAAGCCTCTCGAGTAGACGACTGCCGCCGAGGATTTCTGGCGCACCTCGAACAGGTACTTCCCGAGGTTGGTGCCGTCGACCAGCTGCGTGCGGCTGCCTGGCCACGCGCCGTCGTTCACGACGCGATCGAGTGCGAACACCTCGCCCGTCGCCGGACCGCCGCCGTGGTGATAGTCCACCCGCATCGTCTTCGAGAAGTCGAAGAACGGGGCGGGCGGACGGGGAGCAGTGGCAGCCTGCCAGGCGGCCAGCAGCGCAAGGAGCAGCAGCACGCTTCAGTATAATTCTGCGCGTGCGGAAACCGGTCGTCCTCATCACCGGCGCGAACGGCGAGATCGGCCACGGGCTGATCGACCGTCTGGCCGGACGTCCCGACTTCGCCATCGTCACGCTCGACCTGGCGCCGCTCGAACGGTCGATCGCCACGAAGGTCGACCGCGAGATCACCGGTTCCATCCTGGACCGCGGCGCGCTCGAGCGAATCCTCGCAGAGTTCCAGGTGGAGCTGATCTTCCACCTGGCGGCGCTGCTCTCGACACGCTCCGAGTTCACGCCGATCACGGCGCACGAGGTGAACGTCGGGGGCACCCTCAACCTGCTGGAGTTCGCTCAGCACGAGGCGGAGTCTCACGGGCGACCGGTGACCTTCATGTATCCCTCGTCGATTGCCGCCTTCGGCTTGCCCGATCTCGAGACGAAGTCGCGGGCCGGGAAGGTCAGCGAGGACGACTGGATGCAGCCGACCACGATGTACGGGTGCAACAAGCTGTACTGCGAGCACCTCGGCGCGTACTATGCCCGCCACTACAAGCAGCTGGCCGCCGAGCGCGCGAGCGGGCGGGTGGATTTCCGCTGCGTGAGGTTTCCAGGGCTGATCTCGGCGTTCACGACACCATCGGGAGGGACGTCGGACTATGCACCCGAGATGATCCACGCCGCTGCGAAGGGGGACCCGTACAGCTGTTTCGTGCGGCCGGACACGCGGATTCCCTTCATGGCGATGCCCGACGGGGTCGAGGCGCTCCTCGCGCTGGCGGCAGCGCCTCGCGCGAGCCTGACGCGAACCGCCTACAACGTCGCGGCCTTCAGTCCGTCCGCCCAGGAGATCCGGGAAGTGGTGCTGGAGGCCTTTCCGGCCGCGACGATTGGCTGGCACGAGGACAGCAAGCGGCAGACCATCGTGGATTCCTGGCCGGCCGACGTGGACGACAGCGCAGCGCGTCGGGATTGGGGGTTCAACCCCAGGCTCGACTTCGCGCGTGCCTTCTGGGACTACCTCATTCCCAGGATTCGGGAACGCTACCGGAGCTGACGCAGGCGCGCAGGCGCGGGCTACTCCCGGCAGTACCCGCGCCGGGCGAGCCCGGGTTCAGGAGATCCACTCCGGCGTGGGGTTGATGTCGGGAAGGGGCGTGGGACCGGGATTGGGCCGGCCGCTGCCGGCGAGCCGCGAGATGGCACGCACCGTCATGTCGTGCTCGCACAGGATCTGGCACGAGAGCCTCACGCCCGTCACCCCGCGGGCGGCCAGGACCTGGCGCTCCGCAACGGTCCCCCGGGTCGGTTCCCCTTCGATGAACTCGACACGGCAGGTGGTGCACCGGGCGTTGCCGCCGCAGGCGTGCAGCACGTCCACCTTGGCGTCCTGCTCGATGGCGAGGACCAGGCGCTTGCCTGCCTCCACTTCTACGGTCGGAAACCCTTCGACTGTCAGCTTCGGCATCCCTGCTCCTTGATCGGCGGTTGAGTCCTGCGCCAGCGGAACCGCAGGCGCCCCATTTTACAACCCCCGCCGCGGATCCGGCGTCCGGCGGTGCCCGAGGCCCCGGCAGTAAGGCATCATCGCAGGAATGCCGCGGCGACCACCGCGATGCGGTGGCCGTCGCGCAGGACGTCCGGCGCCGGATCTCGCGACGGCAGGCAGGCCGGCCGGTCTGGCCGCCGGCGCGCGATGAATCTCCGCGACGTGTTCGGGGGCGGCTGCGAGGTTCGCGCAGATTTTCCGAAGGCCCGGCTCCGGCGGGTGGCCGAGGCCTTCATTTTTGTCCTGCCGGATGTGGACGCGTCCGCGAACGACAGCAGGCAAAAGCGGGATACTGGCAGGGGCAACGCTGCGTGGAGCGCGCGCCGATCCGCGGCCGTGAAACCGTGCGGGGCCAGCGGAACCCTGGTAGGCCCGGCGGGCGCGCGCGCGAACGCCGGCGGAACAACCGTGAGGTGCGTGTGATGAGAGAGGTGCTGCTGCACGGCGGGATCGACGAGGCGTTCGACCGCTCGGTGTCGTTCGCCCGCCGGCTGGCGGAATCGTTCGGAGCGAGGCTCCATGTGCTCTACACCGTTGACGATCCGCTGGCGGCCGGCTGGACGGCAGAGATGAGCTCTGAGCGGATGCCGGAGGTGCACGAGGCGATGGAGCTCGAGGCCCGCGACCGCCTGGCGCCGTTCATCCCTGCCGAAGAGCAGGAGCGGCTGGGGGTTCACATCGCCCTGGCCACCGGCCCGGCGGACGAGGAGGTGGTGCGCTACGCCAATGCGAATGCCATCGATCTGGTGATCGTCCAGGCGCCGCCGGACGACGGGCCGTCGGCCGATCTCGCTCACGCGATCCTGTCCGGTGCGCGCTGTGCCGTGCTGGTCCTGCGCTGATCGCTCATGATCAAGCCGGAACTGCTGCTGTCGGCCTATGCCAGCGGATGGTTTCCGATGGCGGTCAACGGGGGCGAGATCCGGTGGTTCTCGCCCGATCCGCGGGGCATCATCCCACTGGACGCCTTCAGGATCCCGCAGCGGCTCGGCCGCCTGTGGCGCCGGGGTCGCTTCGAGATTGCCGTCGACCGGTCGTTCGCGGAGGTCATCCGCGCGTGCTCGACCGCCGAACGCGATCCGGACGACCCGGGGACGTGGATCAGCAACGAGATCATCGAGAGTTACAGTGCGCTGCACGCGCGCGGGCTGGCGCACTCGGTCGAGGCGTGGCGGGACGGGCGGCTCGCCGGAGGGCTGTACGGCGTCGCCCTCGGCGGGGCGTTCTTCGGGGAATCGATGTTCCACCGCGAGACGGATGCGTCCAAGGTCGCGCTGGTCGGGCTCGTCGAGCGCCTGAGGGGTCGCGGCTATCAGCTCCTCGACACGCAGTGGTCAACCGCCCACCTGGAGCAGTTCGGCGCCATCGACGTGCCCCGGCGCCAGTACCTCCGGCATCTCGAGCGCGCGCTGCGGCTGCACTGCGAGTTCGCCTGATGCGGCAGCCGCGCCGGGCTATGGCTCAATGGACGGTATAGGGCTCGCTCAGGGTGAACGGAGCGATTCGGGCGTCGAACCGCTCACCGCTCTCGGCGATCATCTGGTAGGTGCCTTCCATGATCCCGAACGGCGTCGAGAGGGGGCACCCCGACGTGTACTCGAACGATTCGCCGACGGCAAGCGTCGGCTGCTTACCCACCACGCCGGGGCCTTTCACCTCGTCCACCTGCCCGGCGCCGTCGGTGATGACCCAGTGGCGCGTGAGCAGCTGCACCGGTTCGTTCCCCTCGTTGGTGATCGTGACCGTGTACAGGAAGAACCACTGGTTGCGGGACGGCTGGGAGCGTTCGGCGGCATACTCCGACCGGACGTGGACGCGTACACCGCGCGTCGACGCTTCCGACGTGAACATCTCAGCATGATGAACGATCCACGCCGATCCGGGCAAGCCGACGACGATGCCGCAGCCGGTCTGTGCGCGACCTGCGCCCACGCGCAGCCGGTGACCAGCAGTCGGGGATCCCGCTTTCTGCTCTGCCGGGTCTCCAGGCTCGATCCCCGCTACCCCCGCTACCCGGCGCTCCCCGTGCTGCACTGCGCTGCCTACACCTCAGAGGCGAACTGAGGCGTGCGAGCCCGGTGTTAGCATGGACAGTCATGCACGGAATCGAACCTGCGCGCGTGCGTCCGGGCGCCGCCATCGAGGCGTCCACTCCCGCGGATGCCGCACCCGGGCGCGGTTCGACGGGTCGTCTTCACGGGCGCGCACTGATTTTCTGGGATCCCCGGAGCCCGCCCGGCGCGAAGAAGCTCGACGCGATCGACACCGATCAGATCACCCCGGCGATGGATTGCGTGTCCGAGAGCCTCGACACGCTCGACGAGCGATGGAAGGCCGGCTCGTTCCGCTATCTGATGCCGGATTTCCGCGCACGCGTGCACCGGGGCGAGACGTTCGTGATCGCAGGCGACCGTTTCGCCATCGGGTCGTCGCGCGAGATGAGCCCCGCCGGCCTCAAAGGCGTGGCGGAGGAGGCCGGGCTCGAGCTGGTCATCGTCTGCGGCCACAACATGGGCGACATCTTCCGCCGCAACGCCTTCAACCTCGGCCTCCACGTCGTCCAGAGCGCGGACGCTGTCGCGGAGGCCAGCGACGACGATCAGTTCAGCTTCGATCCGGTGTCGCGCGAGCTCCGCAACGAAACGCGAGGCCGGACCTACACGCCTGTGCCCCTCTCGCCCAAGGAGGAGGAGATCAGGAGCAGCGGCGGCATCTTCGCCGTCGGCCGCCGGGAGTTCCCCTCCGCCGCCCGGACGGCGCCGGCGATCGACTGGGCCGATCAGGACTCCGCGCGGCGGATGACGACCACCGAGCAGATCGTATGGGCGCACCGCGTGGACAAGGAGTTGACGCCGGAGCAGCTGCGGCCCGGCACGACGCTGCGCGTGTACGCGGACCTGCTTCCCGCCTCGGACGGCACCGCCCCGTTCGCGATCCACACGTTCAACCAGATCACCGGCGGTGACACGATCTACCCGAGGCAGGCGGCCATCGCCAACGATCATTTCGTGTTCACGGGCGTGGAGGCCGACGACCGGCAGACCGGCATCGGGCGCGAGTTCGCTCGTGTGCACGGCCTGGAGAAGCCCTACTACGCGACGCCCGGAGACGGCATCTTCCACTTCTACTTTCCCGAGCAGGGCCTCGTGGTTCCCGGGCAGTTCATCCCCGGGGCCGACTCCCACAGCCGTGCCTACGGAGCCTACGGCGCGGTGGGGATCGGCGTGGGATCGACCACGCTGGGATTCGGGTGGTCGACCGGCTACATCTACTTCACGCTGGCGCGGCAGCGCCGGGTCACGTTCCGGGGCAGCCTGCAGCCGTGGGTGAGCGGGAAGGACATCGTGCTGGAGCTCCTGCGGCGGTGGGGATCGCAACAGTCGCAGGGCATGTCGGTCGAGCTGGTGGACGGCGACGGCCAGCTGCCGATTGTGTACCGCAACACGATCGCCAACATGATGGCGGAGGCCGAGGCGCTGAACGGCATCTTCGCGCCGGACGACATCACCTGCGAGTGGTTCAGGCAGAAAGGCATCACGTCGCTGCCGTATCCACGTATCGGTCCGGGCGCCGACGCGGTGTACGAGATCGACGAAGCGGTCGACCTGACCTCGGTGCGCCCGATGATTGCCAAGCCGTTCAGCCCGGGCAATGCGTTCCCCGCCGAGGAGGTCGCCCGCGAGCGCATCACGTTCGACAAGGCCATGATCGGTTCCTGCACGAACGGCAGCTACGACGACCTGCTGCAGGCAGCGCTGGTCCTGCGTGACGCGCGCGACCGCGGGGCGCGGAAGGTCGAGCGTGCGTTCGCGATATTTCCCGGGTCGGGCGGTGTGGGAGCGCAGATCGAGCGTGCGGACCCTCGCCTGGGCGGAGAGTCGATTGCGGCTGTCTTCCGGTCGGTGGGCGGGGAGATTCGCCGGTCGTGGTGCGGCCCCTGCTTCGGGCAGGGACCGGACGCGCTGACGGCCGGCCAGCGCGCGATCACGTCGTTCAACCGCAACTGGCAGAACCGCATGGGGCTCGGCGGAGAAGGATACCTGGCCAGCCCGGCTGTCGTGGCGGCGTCGGCGCTGCTCGGGTACATGGGGCCTCCCAGCGAGCTCGGACTGGAGTGGAATGCGGAGCGGTATGGAGTATGAGGCGGATGCCGGGCAGGCGGGGCCGCGTGCAGCTCTCTGGCGTCGCGGCACGAGGATGACGCACCAACAATCGACAGGAACTCGAGGCTCTGAATGGACGCGCTGACCGACCCGCAAATCTGGATTGCCCTGGCAACGCTCACGTTCCTCGAGATCGTGCTCGGGGTCGACAACATCATCTTCATCTCCATCCTGTCGGGAAAGCTGCCGGCGGAGCAGCAGCCAAGGGCGCGGCGCATCGGGCTGCTCGGCGCGATGCTCACGCGCATCGCGCTGCTCTTCTCGCTGGCGTGGGTGATCGGGCTCACCGAGCCGTGGTTCACGGTGGTCGGCCACGAGATCTCCGGCCGCGACCTGATCCTGATCCTCGGCGGCCTGTTCCTGCTTGCCAAGAGCACGTTCGAGATCCACGACAAGCTGGAAGGGGAGGAGGGGCACGCATCGCGCAAAGTGGCGGCCTCGTTCATGAGCGTCATCGTGCAGATCATGCTGCTCGACATCGTCTTCTCGCTCGACTCGGTCATCACCGCCGTCGGCATGGTGGAGCACCTCTGGGTGATGGTCACCGCCGTGATCGTCGCCGTGGGGCTGATGATGATCTCGGCCGAGTCGATCAGCGCCTTCGTCCACCGGCATCCGACCGTCAAGATGCTCGCGCTGTCGTTCCTGCTCCTGATCGGGATGTCGCTGCTCCTCGAGGGCTTCGGCCGGCACATCCCGAAGGGCTACATCTACTTCGCCATGGGCTTCTCGGTGTTCGTCGAGATGATCAACCTCCGCCTGAGGGGGAAGATCGATCCCGTGCACCTGAAGGAGCGCTACGTCGCCGAATCGGCGACAAAAACGACGGGGGGATGAGCGCCGAGCGCCGAGCCCCGACCGTCCTGTCTTAAAGCGCCACCCGGTGCCGGCCGCTGTGCAGGTAGTTCATCGTCTGCACGGTCAGCATGATCGTGAAGTCGAGTTTGGCCTGCTCCTCTGGACCGTAGAGGTGCAGGTTCATCTCCCTGCTCCTCTTCAGCATGTTCTCCAGCACCTGATCGATGGTGTACTGATACTCGCCGGTCCAGGAGGCGACCATGCGCCGGACCTCGCGGCGCACGCGCGCGATGAAGCGGGCGGCCTTCATGTTGCCCCGATGCTCGGGCTTGTCTGAGAACAGCTTCCTGAGATCGCCATCGTAGAAATGCGGGTGCTCGACGCCGTAGTGGCGGCGCTTCCGCAGGTAGTGGGCCCTCAGCGTGTTTCGCAGGCTCTGAATCGGTTCGACCCGCCGCCTGGAGCCCACCACCATGGGCTTGCCGGCTATCTCGCGCATCAGGCCGTCCATGTATTCCAGCTTCTTCAAAGCCGGCCAGTCCGCATAGCGCGCCCGCCAGTCCGATTGCGGGTGCAGCCACACGGCGAACGTCTCCGCGAAATCCTCGTCGGGGTGGCTCTGCGCGTACCAGCTGTCGAGGTGCAGCACGAAGCTCTTGCTGTAGGGTTTCGGCGTGTAGTACTCCGGGTATTGCATGTAGGAGGGTCCGAAGATCTGCTGACGGCGCCGGCGCTGCCGGAGCTTGTAGGCGTTGTCGATCGCGTGCCCGACCTCGTGCCGCAGGATTTTGAGGCACCACTCCGGGGTGCCGCCTTCGACCTCCAGCATCTGCGCCCGCTCGAGCTTTTCGAGCCGGGCGTGAGCAAGGTAGAAGGGGATTGCGACCCCCGGCACGCTGTCCGGGGAGAACCACTCCGCGGACAGCCAGAAGTGGGGGGTGAACGTCAGCCCTCGTGCGTCGAGCTCCCCCTGGACCTCGGCGATCCTCGATTCGAGCGGGCTTCCCTCAATCGTCACGCCGAGCTGGCAGACGCGGAGGTCGAGCAGGCGCTCGTCCGGCCACGAGGCCCATTCGTCCGCGGGCACCGCGACCGGCTTTGCAGGGGCCCCTGGCGCCGCGAGCGGTTCGTCCGTGGCCATCTCGAGCCAGTGTACGCGGAGTCTCGGGAGGCGCCGACGGAGGACTGCGCGATCCCTGTTTCCCTGTCTTTACAGCCCTGATGGCTGCGTATATCGTTACGCCGGCAGCCGAACCGCCGCCGTTCAGGAGCCCTTGATGAAGCCTGTGTCGCGCGTGCTCCTCGTGGTGTTCCTGGCCAGCCTCACTGGCGCCAAGATGGCCTCCGCCCAGGCCGCGGTTCCGTCCCCCCCGGCCGCCGCGCAGCCGCCGGCAGAGCAACCGCCCGCAGATCAACAGGCCGAGGAGCCCGCCAAGTACGAGGAGACGGTCGTCGTCAGCGCCTCACGATCGGAGGGAAAGCTGATTGATGCTCCGGCGACGATGAGCGTGATCACCAGCGCCATGCTCGAGAACGTGCCGACGCAGAACTTCGCGGAGCTGCTGCGCAGCATCCCTGGCGTGAACGTCACCCAGGTGTCGGCGCGGGACATCAACGTGACCAGCCGGGGCGCCACCGGAACCCTGGCCACCGGGCAGCTGGCGCTGCTCGACGGCCGGAGTCTCTATCAGGACTTCTTCGGTTTCGTGATGTGGGATTTCCTGCCCGTCAACTTCAACGAGGTGAAGCAGATCGAGGTCATCCGCGGCCCTGCGTCCGCGGTGTGGGGGGCGAACGCTCTCTATGGCGTCGTGAACGTGATCACGAAGTCTCCCAGGGAGATGCAGGGCACGACGGCGATCGCCGGATTCGGCGGGTTCGACCGCGGGAGCGCCGGCGATGCCGGCACGCTCTGGTACGTCGAGCGGCACGCATGCGCAGGCGATCAACGACCGCTGGTCCTACAAGATCTCCGCGGGCGGATACTCGCAGGACCCGCTCGCACGCCCGACCGGGCTCGTGCCGTGCGACCGGCCAGGGGTCTGCCCGCCGGGCGGGCGGGGCACCTATCCCGCGTTCGGCAACCAGGGCGCCGCGCAGCCGAAGGTCGACGGGCGCGTGGACTACGACTACGCGGACGGGGGCGCGCTGTCGTTCTCGGGCGGTGTGAGCGGCACGGAAGGCATCATGCACACCGGCATCGGACCGTTCGACATCACCAGCGGGACCGTGATGGGCTACGGCAAGGCGAACTACCGCAACAAGGGGTTCCGTGCCAGCTTCTTCAGCAACGTCCTCAACGGCGATGCGGACAACCTCCTGACCAGCGACGCGCAGGGCCAGCAGATCGCCTTCGACTTCGACACCAGCACGTACGACTTCGAAGCGTCGAACGTCCAGACGTTCGCGGCCCGCCACGTCGTGACCTACGGCGGCAACGTTCGCTTCAACCGCTTTCACCTCTCGATCGCCCCGAACTCCGACAACCGCGAGGAGTTCGGTGGCTACGTGCAGGACGAGATCTTCCTGTCCCGGCTGTTTCGCTGGGTGGTCGGCGCGCGCGTGGATCACTTCGACTACCTGAACGACTTCGTCGTGTCGCCCAGGACGACGTTCATGGTGAAGCCGCGGGAGGATCAGACGATTCGGCTCTCCTACAATCGTGCCTACCGTGCGCCGTCCGTCATCAACAACTTCCTGGACCTGGTGATCGCCCAGCCGATCGACCTCGGCCTGTTCAGCCCTGCGCTGGCGGGCCGGGTATATCCCCTGCCCGTCGCCATCCAGGGCACGCCCGATCTGAAAGAGCAGTCGCTCGACGCCTACGAGATCGGCTACACCGGGGTGGTCAAGCGTGCCACGGTCTCGGCGGCGTTCTACGTCAACAAGCTCAAGAACGACATCCTCTTCACCCAGGATCGATCGGTCGTCTACACGGCGCAGAACCCGCCGCCCGGCTGGCCGCTGCCGCCGGCCGTCATCGCCGCCGTTCCCGGGGGCAGCTTCCCGGCGCGGTTCACCTACCTGAACTTCGGACGGAGCACCCAGCGAGGTTTCGAGGTCGGCGCGAACGCCCCGGTGACCTCCAGCGTCAACGCCTTCGTGAACTATTCCTGGCAGGGAACCCCCGACCCGGAGGGGTTCGACATCGGCGAGCTCAACATTCCGGCCAAGAACCGGTTCAACGCCGGCTTCAACGTGTCGCACGGACGGTTCCTCGGCGATCTCTCGGTGAACTACAGCAGCAGCGCATTCTGGCAGGACGTGCTGGACGACCCGTACCACGGCACGACGGAGCCGTACACGCTGGTGAACGGCGCCTTCGGGGTGCGCTGGGCCGACAGCCGGTTCACGACCTCGTTGAAGGTGATCAATCTCGCCAACGAGGACGTCCAGCAGCACGTGTTCGGCGACATCCTGAAGCGGCAGGTGGTTGGCGAGGTGAGGGTGCAGTTCTGACCCGGACGCCGAGCCCGGAGCCCTGAACCCGAACGCCGAGCCCAGAACGCCGACAGTGTCGGATCCCGGATCCCGTTCACGACCGAAACCCGGCGATAGCGACACCAGCGGGCAATCTCCAGTACAATTGTCATTTGACCGCCGCACCAGGCGAGTTGAACCGCCGTCCTGGCACGGCCTCAATGATCCGTTTGCTCTCCCTCGATATCGACGGCACCCTTCTCGACAGCGACGGACATCTCCCGGCTGCGAACTGCGCGGCCATCGCCCGCGCGCTCGACGCCGGCGTCGAGGTGGCGCTCGCGACCGGACGACGCTACGACTTCGCGCGGCCGATCTTCGAGGCGCTCCCCGGTCCCCTCACCCTCATTCTCAGCAACGGCGCCGTCGTCAAGAACTGCCGGGGCATGACCGAGATGCGGCATCTCCTGCCGCGCGAGACGGCGCGGCACGTGCTGGGCCGGACGCTGCCGCACCGCGGGTCTGCCGCGATCGTGTTCGACCGCCTCCGGGAGCGCCAGATCGTCTTCGAGCAGATCGACTGGGAGCACCCGCGCCACCGGGCGCTTTTTCAGTGCCAATCGCGCGTTCATCGGCGAGCAGCGTCCGCTCGAGGAGGCGCTGACGGAGGACCCGATCCAGGTGATGTTCACCGGCGGCTGCGGCGAGATGCGCACCCTGTTCGACGCACTGCGCGCGTCGCCTGCACACCCCGATACCCCCGACTTCTCCGTGGCCCTGACCGAGTACCTCCATCGCGACTTCTCCCTCGTGGATGTCATCCGCGCCGGATGCTCGAAGGGCTCCACCCTGAGCGACTGGGCGTCGGCGAAGGGCTATGTGCCTGCCGAAGTGATGGCGATCGGGGACAATCTGAACGATGTCGAGATGCTCGAGTTCGCGGGGTGCCCCGTCGTCATGGGCAACGGCCTCGAGGAGCTGAAAATCCGCGGCTGGGCGGTGACAGCCACCAACGACGAGGCGGGCGTGGCGCGCGCCATCGAGACGTTCGTGTTCGGCGAGGCGTCCTAGATGGATATGCACGCAGGACGCGTATGGCACTAGGCATCGGGGGCATGCGCCTTCCCCGGTCGGAGCGTGCGCAGGGCAGGCGCGCCGACCAGGTCCGGATATCCGCGGAGCCCTCGCCGAAAAAGAAGATCGACACGTCCGAGGCCTGGAAGCAGGCGCGCGAGCTGATGTGGGCGAGGCGCGGCCGCCTGACGCTCGGGCTGGCCCTGATGCTCGTCAATCGACTGTCCGGCCTAGTGCTTCCTGCGACCTCCAAGTACCTCATCGACGACGTGATCGGCAGACAGCACGCGGAGATGCTGATGCCGCTGGCGTTCGTGGCGGGCGCCGCCACGCTGGTCCAGGCGGTGAGCTCGTTTGCGCTCTCCCAGGTGCTCGGCGTGGCTGCCCAACGCGCCATCACCGAGATGCGCCGGCAGCGTCGAGGCCCACGTGGCGCGTCTGCCCGTCCGGTATTTCGACTCCACCCAGTCCGGCGTGCTCATTTCGCGCATCATGAGCGACGCCGACGGCATCCGGAACCTTGTCGGCACCGGCCTCGTGCAGCTGACGGGCAGCGTCGTCACCGCGATTGCGGCGCTCGGCGTATCTCTTTTATCTGAACTGGTTCCTGACCTGCATCACCATCGTGGCGCTCGCCACGTTCGGTGGCGGAATGGCGCTGGCGTTCAAGCGCCTGCGGCCGCTGTTCCGCGAGCGCGGCAAGATCAACGCGGAAGTCACCGGGCGTCTCAACGAAACGCTCGGCGGGATCCGCATCGTCAAGACCTACACCGCCGAGAAGCGTGAAGAGCTGGTGTTCTCGCGGGGCGTCCACCGGCTGTTCCGCAACGTCGCCCAATCGATCACCGGCGTATCGGCGATCACCGCGTTCTCGACGGTGGTCGTCGGCGTCATAGGCGTCCTGATGATCGTCGTGGGCGGCCGCGCCATCCTGGCTGGCACGATGACGCTCGGCGACTTCATCAACTACATCCTGTTCACCGGCCTGATGGCGGCGCCGGTGGTGCAGATTGCCTCGATCGGCACCCAGCTGAGCGAGGCCTTCGCCGGCCTGGATCGGATCCGCGAGCTGCTGCGGATGCCGACGGAGGATCAGGAAGACAGCGGCAAGGCTCCGCTCGGACGTCATCGAGCGGCGAGATCGTGTTCGACGACGTGAGCTTCGAGTACAACGAAGGCGTGCCGGTGCTGAAGCACGTCAGCTTCCGGGCACCGGCCGGCACGACCACCGCGCTGGTCGGATCGAGCGGTTCCGGCAAGAGCACGCTCATCAGCCTCGTGATGGCCTTCAACCGGCCCTCCTCGGGCGCCGTGCGCGTCGACGGCCGCAGCCTCGCGACCATCCGGCTGCGCGACTACCGATCGCAGATCGGCGTGGTCCTGCAGGACAACTTCCTCTTCGACGGCACGGTCGGCGACAACATCCGGTACGGCCGGCAGGACGCGACGCTCGGAACAGGTGCGCGAGGTCAGCCGGGTGGCGCACGCCGACGAGTTCATCGAGGGGTTCGAGAAGAAGTACGATACGGTCGTCGGCGAGCGCGGCGTCAAGCTGTCCGGCGGACAGCGTCAACGCGTCGCGATCGCCCGCGCCATTCTCGCCAACCCGCGCATCCTCGTGCTCGACGAAGCCACGTCGTCGCTCGACAGCGAAAGCGAGGCCCTGATCCAGGACGGCCTGCAGAAGCTGCGGCAGGGCCGCACGACGTTCGTCATCGCGCACCGGCTGTCGACGATCCGCAGCGCCGATCAGATTCTCGTCATCGAGCACGGCGAGATCGTCGAGCGCGGCAATCACGCCGAACTGCTGGCGCTCGGCGGCCGCTATCGGACGCTGCACGACAAGCAGTACAAGCTCGAGACCGACCGGTTCATCAATCCGGGCGAAGACTTCACGCCGGTCGCCAGCACTCCGGCCGTTGCGGTCCCGAATCGCCCCGACGCGGCTTTATAGACAGGCTTTGGGATTTGGGCTGTTGGCTTTGGGAGTTCAGGATCGAGGGTCCCACAGGGTTTCGATCCGGATCCCGGAGCGTCCGGTTTATGTAGGGCTGGGTCTTTAGACACAGCCGCGACGGCGGGGCTTGAAAGCCCCAGCTCCACAGCGTTTCATCCGAACCCCGGATCCCGGATCCCGATAGATCCCGCAACAGAGAACCAACATGGCCCCACAGTTCATCTACACGATGAAAGGCCTCGGCAAGGTCCATCAGCCGGACCACGTGGTCCTCAAGGACATCTGGCTGTCGTTCCTGCCCGGCGCCAAGATCGGCGTGCTGGGCCTGAACGGCTCGGGCAAGAGCACGCTGCTGCGGATCATGGCCGGGGAGGATCGCGCGTTCCTCGGCGAGGCGTTCCAGGCCGAGAGCACCACGGTCGGGTTCCTTCAGCAGGAGCCCAGGCTCGACCCGTCGAAGACGGTGCTGGGGAACGTCGAGGAGGGGGTGATGGACGTGCGCGCGCTCCTCGACCGCTACGACGAGATCAACGCGAAGTTCGGCGAAGACCTCGGCCCCGGCGAGATGGAGAAGATCCTCGAGGAGCAGGGCAAGGTGCAGGACCGCATCGAGGCGGCGAACGGCTGGGACCTCGACTCGCGCGTGGAGCTCGCCATGGACGCGCTCCGGCTGCCGCCTCCGGATGCCGACGTCACGACGCTCTCGGGCGGCGAACGCCGCCGCGTCGCACTGTGCCGGCTGCTGCTGCGCTCGCCCGACCTGCTGCTGCTCGACGAGCCCACCAATCACCTCGACGCCGAGTCGGTGGCCTGGCTGGAGCAGTTCCTCAAGAACTACGCCGGCACGGTGGTGGCCGTCACCCACGACCGGTATTTCCTCGACAACGTGGCCGGCTGGATCCTCGAGCTGGATCGCGGCTCGGGCATCCCCTGGCAAGGCAACTACTCGTCGTGGCTGGAGCAGAAGCAGCACCGTCTCGCGCAGGAGGAGAAGCAGGAGACCAAGCGGCAGCGCACGCTGCAGCGGGAGCTCGAGTGGATTCGCATGTCCCCGCGCGCGCGGCAGGCGAAGGGCAAGGCGCGGCTCAACGCGTACGAGGATCTGCTGCGGGAGGACACGGCGCAGAAGATCGACCAGGTGGAAATCTACATCGCCCCCGGCCCTCGCCTCGGCGACATCGTGGTGGAAGGGCGCGGGCTCCGCAAGGCCTACGGTGAACAGCTCCTGATGGACGATGTGAGCTTCACGCTGCCGCGCGGAGGCATCGTCGGCGTGATTGGTCCGAACGGAGCGGGCAAGACAACGCTGTTCCGGATGATCACCGGACAGGAGCAGCCCGACGGCGGCACCCTGCGGCTCGGGGAAACGGTGCAGGTGGGATACGTCGATCAGTCGCGCGACGCGCTCGCCGCGGACACCAGCGTCTGGGAAGAGATCACCGGCGGCCTCGACGAGGTGGAGCTGGGCAACCGTGCGGTCGCGTCCCGCGCGTACGTCTCGTGGTTCAACTTCAAGGGACGGGACCAGCAGCGCAAGGTCGGCTCCCTCTCCGGCGGCGAGCGGAACCGAGTGCAC
Source organism: uncultured Acidobacteriota bacterium (assembly GCA_963787175.1). Classification (GTDB taxonomy): domain Bacteria; phylum Acidobacteriota; class Vicinamibacteria; order Vicinamibacterales; family 2-12-FULL-66-21; genus CAVSUB01. The sequence continues at coordinate 59,365 of CAWBCA010000017.1, read as the reverse complement.
CTGGCCAAGCTTCTCAAGCGCGGATCGAACCTGCTGCTGCTCGACGAGCCGACCAACGACCTGGACGTCGACACGCTGCGCGCGCTCGAAGAGGCGCTGCTCTCGTTTGCCGGATGCGCCGTGGTCATCAGCCACGATCGCTGGTTCCTCGATCGCCTGGCCACCCACATGCTCGCGTTCGAGGGAGACAGCAAGGTGGTCTGGTTCGAGGGCAACTACCAGGACTACGAAGTCGATCGGCGGCGGCGGCTCGGAGCGGAGGCCGACCAGCCGCACCGCATCAAGTACAGGAAGTTGACTAGATAGCTGTCAGCTGTCAGCTCTCAGACAGCTGTGAGCGATCCGCATCTCCAACCCACTACAATCTCAGCGTGCCGTTGCTTCGCGTCGTCGCCGTGCTCGCGGTCGTGGTCTCCGGGGCCGCTTGCGGCAGGGCGATGCGCGCCGCGGCCGCGGTTCCTGTCGATCGCCACCGGCGGCACCGGCGGCGTCTACTATCCCTACGGCGGCGGGCTCGCCAAGCATTCTCAGCGAGCACCTGCCGGATGTGCGCGCCACCGCCGAAGTCACGGCGGCCTCGGTCGACAACCTCAAGCTGATGCGCGACGGGCGGGCGGATGTCGCCTTCGCCCTGGCGGACACGCTCGCCGACGCGGTCGCCGGCCGCGGCGCCGTTTGCCGGGCAGCCGGTGCCGGCGGTCAGCCTCGCCGTCCTCTACGGCAACTATACGCAGGTGGTGACGCTCGACGTCCTCCGCATCCGGCCGTGTCGCGGACATGCGCGGCCAGACGATCTCGACCGGGTCGCCGGGCAGCGGCACCGAGGTCACTGCCTTCCGGCTGCTGCGCGCCGCCGGACTCGATCCCGAAGCGGAGTCCGCCGCCAGGGACTGGGTGCGTCGGAGTCGGCGGACGCGCTGAAGGACGGCAAGATTGACGCGTTCTTCTGGAGCGGCGGACCTGCCGACGGCGGCTGCTCGGATCTGTCGCACACGCCGGGAATCACCATCCGGCTGCGTGCCGACCGCCGATCTGCTTCCCGCGCTGCGCCGCGACTACGGAGCTCTCTATTTCGAGCTGCAGGTGCCGGCGCGGTCGCATATCCGGGGTTCCCGACGCCGTGCCGGTGGTCGGCGTCGCCAACGTGCTGGTCGTGAACCGGCGCTTGCCGAGCCCTCGCCTATGACATCACGCGGTTGCTGTTCGAGCACCAGCCGGAGCTGGCGGCGATCCACCCCGAGGCGCCGCACCTCTCGCCTGACCACCGCCGTCAAGGGATCGCCGGCGCCGTTCCATCCCGGCGCGGTGCGCTGGTACCGGGAGCAGGGCCTCTCCATAAGCCGCTCTGAATCCGGCCGCCGATGACGTGATGATGGATTCCGCCGACCGCTCGCCCCTGCGCCGGACGACGTGGCGCTCCGTCCCATCGCCGGAGTTCGCCATGCTGCTCACGTCCATCGCTGGCCATCGGCTGTCGCTCTACGCGCTGTACTGGGTGCTGTTCGTCGTCCAGCCGCAGGTCTACCGGGTCAGCTTCCTGCTGATGGCGCTGGTCCTGACGTTCCTGCTGGTGCCCGGCCGGCGCAGGCGCAGCCGATCGCATCGCGCCGGTCGACTGGGTGCTCGCCGCCTCGCGATTGTCGTGGCCCTGGCCTGGCCGCTGGCCGATTTCCACCGCTTCATCTACCGCGCCGCGGATCCGCTGCCGATCGACGTCGTGCTCGGCGCCATCGAGGTGCTGCTCGTGCTCGAAGCGACGCGCCGCAGCGTCGGCTGGATCCTGCCGGTCACGGCGGCCGGCGTTCCTGGCCTACGCGGTCGCGGGCCCCTGGTTCGATCGACGTCGGCTCTCCGCTGCTCGCGCACCGCGGCTATCCGATCGATCGGCTGATCGGCACCCTGTACATCACGCTCGAAGGGCTGTTCGGTGTGCCGCTCGACGTCGCCGCCACCTACATCATCCTGTTCACGATCTACGGCGCCATGCTCGAGCAGTCCGGCGCCGGCCGCTTCTTCATCGACTGGGCGCTGGCGCTGATGGGGAAGTCGCGCTCGGGCGCGGGGCCGGGGCGGACGGTCACGCTCGCCGGCTTTCTGCTCGGCACGGTGTCGGGCAGCGGCGTCGCGACGACGGTGATGCTCGGGTCGGTGTCGTGGCCGTTGCTGCGCCAGGCCGGCTACCGGCCGGCGGTCGGCGGCGCCATCCTCTCGGCGGCCGGCATCGGGGCGCTGCTGTCGCCGCCGACGCTGGGCGCGGCGGCGTTCCTGATCGCCGAGTTCCTGCAGATCTCCTACCTGCAGGTGCTGGTCATGGCGACGGTGCCGACGCTCCTCTATTACCTGTCGATCTTCCTGATGATCGAGGCGGATTCGCGCCGGCTCGAGACCCGGCCGGTCGACGCAGGGGCCGCGTCCGCGTGGGAACTGACCAGGCGCTCCGGCTATCACTTCACTCGCTCGATCGCCATTGCCGTGTTGATGGTCTCGGGCATGTCGGCGTTCAGGGCGGTGTTCTGGGCGTCGGCCCTCGCGGTCGGCTTGAGCTTCCTGCGGCGGAGAGCGCCCTGACGCCACCCCGGCTGCTGCGGCGCTGCGGGCCGGCGCGCTCGGCGTGCTGGGCGTGTGTGCGACCACGGCCACGGCGGGCGTCATCGTCGGGGTGGTGACCCTGACCGGCCTGGGCCTGAAGGTCGCCGGGATCATCGTGTCGCTGGCTGGCGGGACCCTGTTCCTGACCGTGCTGTATTCAGCCGTGGCGGTGTGGCTGCTCGGGCTCGCCGTGCCGGTGACTGCGTCTGTACATCATCGCCGCCGTGATGGTCGCGCCGGCCTTGGTGCAATCCGGGGTGCCCCCATTCGCCGCGCACATGTTCATCTTCTATTACGCCGTGCTGTCGGAGGTCAGCCCACCGACCGCGCTGTCTCGCCTTTGCCGCGGCGGCGATGACCGGCGCGAACCCCTTCGAGACCATGATGCTGACGTGGAAGTACACGCTGCCGGCGTTCCTGGTGCCGCTCGTGTTCACGCTCAGCCCGCAGGGTGCCGGCGCGCTGCTCCGCGGTCGCTTCGGACATCGTCGCTACCTGCCTCACCGCGGCGCTGGCGTCGCCGCGCTGGCAGGCGGCCTCGGCGGCTGGGTTCGGGCGCGCGCCTCTGCGGGGCAGCGGTTGGCTGGTCGCCGGCGGGCTGCTCCTGCTGTACGCCGCGCCGTTTGCCGATGCGGCGGGGTGCCTCGTGACCGCTGCTGCGCTCCTGGCGGATGCCGGGCGGACACGGAAGGCCGCGAGCGGAGACGAGGAGACGCTGTGAGCGCAGGGGCAGCCGCTGTTTTGTGCATGCTATCGTAGGGCTCCCCGGGGAGGGGCGTCATGTTCCGACCTACCACGCATCGTGCCGCGCTGCCGGCTGTCTGCTCCTGCTCGCCGGCTCCGCCGCCGCGCAGACCGTTACCACGCCGAAGCAGCACTTCGGCTTCAACATCGGCGACGACTATCAGCTTGCCACCTACACGCGCATGGCCGACTACTGGCAAACGCTCGACAAGCAGTCGGACAGGCTGAAGGTCGTCGAAATCGGCAAAACCGCGGAAGGCCGGCCGCAGCTGATGTCGATCATCACCTCGCCCGAGAACTTCAAGAAGCTCGATCGCTACAAGGACATTTCGCCAGCGGCTGGCGCTGGCCGAAGGGCTCACGGACGACCAGGCCCGCGCGCTGGCGCGCGAGGGCAAGGCGGTCGTCTGGATAGACGGCGGCCTGCACGCGACGGAGGTGCTCGGGGCCCATCAGCTGATCGAGACCGTGTATCAGCTGGTCAGCCGGACGGATCCGGAAATACTCCGTTTCCTCAACGACCTGGTGATCCTGGCGGTGCATGCCAACCCCGACGGCATGGAGTTGGTCTCGAACTGGTACATGCGCGAATCGGATCCGCACGCGCCGCTCGACGGCGCAGCTGCCCAGGCTCTACGAGAAGTACGCCGGCCACGACAACAATCGCGACTTCTACATGGCGAACCTTCCCGAGAGCACGAACATGAACCGGGTCATGTACCTGGAGTGGTTCCCGCAGATCATGTACAACCATCACCAGACCGGTCCGGCCGGCACGGTGATGTTCGCCCCGCCATTTCGCGACCCCTTCAACTACAACTTCGATCCCGCTCGTCCCGGCGCAGGTGGACCTCGTTGGCGCCGCCATGGCGACCCGGTTCAACGCCGAAGGGAAGCCGGGCGTCACGAGCCGCCAGGGTTCGAACTACTCGACCTGGTGGAACGGCGGGCTGCGGACGATGGCCTACTTTCACAACATCATCGGGCTCCTGACGGAAACCATCGGCAGCCCGACGCCGATGACGATCCCGTTCGTGCCGTCCAAACAGCTCCCCGACGGCAGCCTCAATTTTCCGATCGAGCCACAGCCGTGGCACTTCCGGCAGTCGATCGACTACTCGCTCACGGCGAACTGGGCGGTGCTCGACATCGCCTCGCGGGAGCGGGAGACCTTTCTCTACAACATCTACCGGATGGGCACGAATTCGATCGCGCGCGGCAGCAGGGACAGCTGGACGCCGGCGCCGCGCCGGGTCATCGCGGCGCAGGCGGCGGCCGCCAGCAGCGGACGCGGCGACGGCGACACCGCCGGTCTGAGTGAGAGCGCGCCTGCTGCGAGCGCCGGCGGCGCGGCGCTCTTCCAGAAGATGCTGCGGGACCCCGCGGCGCGAGACCCCCGTGGTTTCATCCTGCCGTCCGACCAGCCGGACTTTCCTACAGCCACCAGGTTCGTCAACGCCCTCCTGAAGGCCGGCATTACCGTGCACAAGGCGACGGCCCGGTTTTCCGTCGCCGGCAGGCAATATCCGGAGGGGTCCTACGTCGTCAAAACCGCGCAGGCGTTCCGCCCGCACGTCCTCGACATGTTCGAGCCGCAGGACCACCCCGACGACATCCCGTACCCGGGAGGTCCGCCCACCCGGCCCGTACGACAGCGCCGGATGGACGCTGGCCTTCCAGATGGGCGTGCAGTTCGATCGGGTGCTGGATGGGTTCGACGGCCCCTTCGAGAAGGTCAGCGGCATTCAGAGCATGGCGCCCGGGCGGGTAGGCGACACCAGCCTTGGAGTGGTGCTCAGCCACACATCCAACAATGCGTTCCTGGCGGTGAACCGGTTGCTGGCCGCAGGGCGCGAGGTTCGATGGATTCACAACGTTCCTGGCTATTTCTACCTGCCGTCCGGAGCAGGCATGGAAGCGGAATTGCGGAAGATCGCCGCTGACACCGGCGTCAGCTTCGAGCCGGCTGCTGCCGATCTACGCAGGGAAGGGGCCATCGCGCTGCACCCGGTGCGAGTTGCGCTGGCCGATCAGTACGGCGGGTCGATGCCTTCCGGCTGGACGCGCTTCATCCTCGAGCAGTTCGAGTTCCCGTTCGAGGTTGTCTACCCGAAGGCCCTCGACTCGGGCGACCTGTCGAGGAAATTCGACGTCATCATCTTCCCCTCGGGTGTCGGCCCGGCGGACGGCGGCGGCCGGGGTGGAGCCGGGCGCGGCGCAGCAGGGGCTGCCCCCGGCTCCGCAGCGGGCAGCATTCCAGCCGAGTACCAGGACAGGCTGGGTTCGTACACAGCCGCTCGGACGCTACCGGGTCTGCGGAAGTTCGTCGAAGAAGGCGGCACCATCCTGGCCGTCGGCCGCTCCGCGATGACCTTCGCCCAGCTGTTCGACCTCCCAATCCGCAACCACCTTGCGGAGCGGGACGCCGACGGGAGCGTGCGTGCCCTGCCGCCCGAGAAATACTACGTTCCAGGATCGGTGCTCCGGATGACTGTCGATACTTCCGTCCCCATCGCACACGGGCTGACGAACCCGCTCGACGTGTTCTTCGACAACAGCCCCACGTTCGCGATGGACCCGGATGCGGCCCTCCGGGGTGTCCGGCCGGTCGCCTGGTTCGCCGACGCCGGACCCCTGCGCAGCGGCTGGGCCTTCGGTCAAGGCTATTTGAAGGGTGGAGTAGCGGTTGCGGAAGCGGCGGTCGGCAAGGGCAGGATTTACCTGTTCGGCCCGGAGATCACCTTCCGTGCGCAGCCGCACGGCACCTTCAAGTTCCTGTTCAACGGGATTTATCTCGGCGCCCGCTCGCCCGGCACGACGGCCGTGCCCAGCAACAGCCCACGATAGGCACCGCCCGGCGGCGCCGGAGGGCGAGACACCGCTTCGCCACTCCGGCTTCGATCCGCTACCTCCGCCGGGAGGTCTTCGCGGCGCGCTTGCGCGCCGCCGGACGCCGGGCCGCGCCGCGGCGGGTTGCGGCGGCCGGCTTCGCCGCCTTGCGCTTCATCCCGCCCGCCTTGCGCTTCGTGCCGCTCGCCTTTGCCGCCGGCTTGCGCTTCTGCTGCTCGCCTTCGCCGCCTTGCGCTTCGTGCCGCCGGATGCCGCGCTGCGGCTGGCGGTCTTCCGAGCCGCCACCTTTTTCACCTTCCGTAAGGTGACCTTCACGCTCCGGGCCGCCTGCTTCACGACCTTGGTGACCGTCCGCCGGACAGCCCGGCGGGGCGACGCGGTCCGCTGCGCGAGATCGCTCGCGGCGGACGACACCGACTCGACGGATGTGGCCGCCGTATCCACGACCTTGCTGACCGTGCGCCGGACAGCCCGGCGGGGCGGCGCGGTCCGCTTCGCGAGATCGCTCGCGGCGGACGACACCGACTCGACGGATGTGGCCGCCGTATCCACGGCGCCCGCCGCGGCGTTGCTGGCCGCATCGGCTGTTTCGGAAACCGCCCGCGTTGCCGTCCCGATTGCCGTGCCCACCATCTCGGCCGCCTGCGTCAGCGTGTCGGCCGGGCCGGTCGAAGTGTCCCGCTTTTCAGCCATGCGTCCCTCGCTCTCGATGATTCGTTCCGATGCCGCTGCTCCGCGCCTGTGTACGGGCATAGTAGCAGAGCCACTCCCTGTTCGCGGATCAACTTGAGGCAGAATGATCACAGCGTGACAGGCAAGAGCAGGTTTCGTGACGGGGTCCTCGAAGAGCTCGGTCGTCACGGCCTCCGGCCCGGCCCACTCACCACCACCGAGCAGTTGAGAGACGCAGTGCGCGATCTCTACCGGTACGAGATCCGTCGCCTGCGCTCGGAGCTGCTGGCGGGCAGGTTCCCCAGGTCGGACTACGCCGACCGGGTGCTCGACCTGCGCAGACGTTATCCACTTCTTTCGCTGCCGACAGAGTTGTGGGTCGACCCCACGCCACGGGGCTAGGATAGAGGAATGCAGGACTTCGAGAAGCTCGGTCTCTTCTACCTCGGTCGGGAGTACGACCTCGAAGCGCGCCGGCAGCTCGAGCAACCGCTGCTCTACGACTCCCGCGACCTGGTCACCCACGCTGTCTGCGTCGGCATGACCGGCAGCGGCAAGACCGGCCTCTGCCTCTCCCTGATCGAGGAAGCGGCCATCGACGGCGTTCCGGTGATAGCCATCGACCCGAAAGGGGACATCGGCAACCTGCTCCTGACGTTCCCGGAGCTGGCGCCGGAGGACTTCCGGCCCTGGGTCGACGAGGATGAGGCCCGCCGGGCGCGGGGTCACGGCGGACGAGCTTCGCCGCAGCCGAGGCGCAGCGCTGGCGCGAAGGGCTCGCCGCGTGGGGCCAGGATGGCGCGCGCATCGCCCGGTTGCGGAACGCCGCCGAGTTCACGATCTTACACGCCGGGCAGCCGGGCGGGCGTGCCCGTTTCGATCCTCAGCTCCTTCGCCGCGCCGCGCGGCGCCGCCCGCGACGACGCGGAAGCACTGGCGGAGCGGGCCGGCAGCACGGCCCTGAGCGTGCTGTCGCTCGCGGGCGTCGACGCGGCGGCCCGCGAGCCGGGAGCACACCCTGCTGTCGGCGCCTGTTCGCCGCGGCGTGGCGGGCCGGGCAGGACCTCGATCTCGCATCGCTCATCCAGCAGGTGCAGACCCCGCCCTTTCAGAAGGTGGGCATCGTCGACCTCGAGTCTTTCTTTCCCTCGAAGGAGCGGTTCGATCTGGCGATGCGGCTGAACGGCCTGCTCGCGTCGCCGGGGTTCGATCAGTGGCTGGAAGGCGAGCCGCTGGATCCGGCGACGCTGCTCTACACGGCGGAAGGACGGCCGCGCGTGTCGGTATTCTCCATCGCCCACCTTGGAGACGCCGAGCGCATGTTCTTCGTGGCGCTGCTGCTGAACCAGGTCGTGGCGTGGATGCGCGGCGCAGACCGGGCACGTCGAGCCTGCGCGCCCTCGTCTACATGGACGAGATTCATGGGCTACTTTCCGCCGGTGGCGAACCCGCCGTCGAAAGGCCCGCTGCTGACGCTGCTCAAACAGGGACGGGCGTTCGGGGTCGGCGTCCTGCTCGCGACCCAGAACCCTGTGGACCTCGACTACAAGGGGCTGGCGAACACCGGGACGTGGTTCCTCGGCCGGCTGCAGACCGAGCGGGACAAGGCGCGCATGCTCGACGGGCTCGAGGGGGCGGCCGCCGGCACGCTGGACCGCGCCGCCGCCGACCGGCTGCTCTCCGCGCTCGACAAGCGCGTCTTCCTGCTGCACGACGTCCACGCCAGCGGCCCGACCGTCTTCCAGACCCGCTGGACGCTGTCGTACCTGCGGGGGCCGCTCTCGCGCGATCAGATCCGGAAGCTGACGGCGGGCCGGACGCCGGCTGCCCCGGTTGCCGGCGCCGGGGCGGGGCACCCGGCGACACCGCCCATGCGGTCGAGGACATCCGCCGAGGGCAGCGCAGGGCAGGCGGCCCCGGCGTCCGGTGAGAAGCCGATCGTTCCCCCGGGCATCGAGCAGTTCTTCGTGCCGCCGCTCGAAGGGCAGGAGCCGGAGGTGACGTACGCCCCGGTCGTGCTGGCCAGCGCCAGGGTGTCGTTCTCGGATGCGAAGACCGGAGTGGACGAGACGCGGGATGTCCTCTATGCCGCGGACATCTCCGAGGGCGCCGTGCCGGTGGACTGGGCGGGGGCGACGCGCCTCGACGTGCCCGCGGCAAGTCTGCTGCGCCTGCCGGCCGGCCCGTGCGCCAGCAGCCGGTGCCGTCGGCCGGCGCTGCAGCCGCGGAACTACGCAGCCTGGGAGAAGGCGTTCGGCCGCTGGCTGTCGCAGACAGAGACGCTCGAGCTGTTCCGCCACCGGGAACTGAAGCTCACGTCCACCCCCGGAGAGAGCGAACGTGACTTCCGGATCCGCCTGCAGGATGCCCACCGTGCGTCGCGGGACGCGGCAGTCGAGGCGGTGCGCCGGAAATACGCGACCAAGCAGGCGCAGCTTGCCGATCGCCTGCGCCGCGCCGAGGGCGCTGTCGTCCGCGAGCAGCAGCAGGCCTCCCAGGCCAAGCTGCAGACGTGGGTGTCGATGGCGGCGCGACCCTGCTTGGCGCGCTGCTCGGGCGCAAGGCGGTCAACATGGGCTCCCTCGGCCGGGCGACGACGACGGTGCGGGGTATCGGGCGGAGCATGAAGGAGTCCGAGGACATCAAGCGTGCGGGAGAGGGCGCGGACGCTGTGCGTGCGCAGATCGCCGAGCTCGACGACCGAGATCCTTGCGGAGACGCAGCGGCTCGCCGCGCAGTTCCAGGTGGATGCGCCGCTGGAGCGCGTCGCGCTCACACCGAAGCGTGGACAGGTGGCCGTGCATTTCGTCGCGCTCGGCTGGATTCCCGCGGACGGAGGCAGGCCGGCGTGATTCGTGCGCGAGTGCGGGCTGCTGAGCGCCGCCTGCATGGCGTTCGTGTCCCTGGCCACCGGAGGATGCCGCCGCTCGGACCTCGACCCGGCCGTCGAGCGCGCCACGCGGACCGCCACGCAGCCGCTGCCGGTGGCGCCCGGGCAGCTGGCGCTTCCGCTGCGGGAAGGTTCGGTCCGCTTCGCGGTGATCGGCGACTCGGGCCGCGGCGACGAGGCCGCAGAAGGCGGTCGCCCGTCAGATGGTCGTCCTGGCGGGTGAAGTTCCCGTTCGACTTCGTGCTCATGCTCGGAGACAACATCTACGGCACGCACACCCCGCGCGACTATCAGCTGAAGTTCGAGGAGCCCTATCGCGCGCTGCTGGACGCCGGCGTGACGTTCCACGCCGCGATCGGCAATCACGACGACCCGGGCGAAATCAACTACGCCGGCTTCAACATGGGCGGGCGGCGGTATTACACGTTCCGCCGGGCCGAGCACCGGCTCGTCGGCCCTGAGGCGGCGCCGGCATCCGCTTCTTCGCGCTCGACAGCCGATCCTTCGACTGCCGAACAGCTGCAGTGGCTCGAGCGCGAGCTGGCGCAGTCGGGGAGCACGTGGAAGATCTGTTACTTCCACCACCCGCTGTACACCTCGGGCCGCTACACCTCTGCCGCGAAATCGCTCCGCGGCGTCGCTGGAGCCCATCCTCGTCAAGGGTGACGTCGACGTCGTGCTGTCCGGCCACGAGCACTTCTATGAGCGCCTCAAGCCGCAGCACGGCATCACCTACTTCGTGTCGGGCGCCGCCGGATCGCTGAGAGCGGGAGACATTCAGCGGTCGTCGCTGACGGCGAAAGGATTCGACAGCGACTACAGCTTCATCCTGATGGAAGTGTCGGGCGACGACCTCTTCTTCCAGGCGATCAGCCGCAGCGGAATCGACCGTCGACGCGGGCGTCATCTCTCGTCAGCCGCCCCCGGACTAGCTGCGCCCGGACAGGGCCCTGCCTGCGCGGATCTGCTGGACCTTGTCCCTGAACGCCGCGACCCACGCCTGCGCGCGACCGGCCCTCGCCGTTGACGGCATCGAACGCGGTGGCGCCCGAGCCGGTGAACAGGTCGGTCAGCTGCGCGTCCGACAGCGCGTCGAGCAGCTGCAGCAGGCGCAACCGTCCCGGTTCGGAAATCAGCGACTCCGGAAACGTGCCGCCGCCGTGCGGGCAGCTGCTCCATGCTGACGCGGCAGGCGCCGGCATCCTTCCAGACGGGCGTCGAGCGCCAGTTGCGCAGATCGAGCTTCGTCGGGCCGAAGGTGGCGCCGAGGTCCTGGATCACGGCGAGCGGCGCGGCGCACCCGCCGTCCGGCAGGTCCGCTCCGGGCGGGCAGACCAGCCGCTGGTTCTCGGACTTGTTGTCCCAGTGCGTGAGCAGCACGGCGACCAGCCTCAGCGCGTCGAGGTCGGCACGCGGCGACCCACCCTCGCGCGCATCGACCCGATCGAGCTCGAACCACGCCCACCCCTCATTGGCCTTCGACTCGATCACCCGTCCTGCGATCCGGCGCTCGATGACGGCGGGATGGAACCCGCGCTCGCGCTCGTAGTTCGAGCCAGCCCGGCACGCAGGCCCGCTCCAGGCCAATCCTGGCGATGCACCGGAGCGTGAGAAAGGGCATGGCGGGGCAGCCGAGGCACCGCACGGTGCGCACGACGAACATCTCGATCGGCGCTGAAGCCCAGGGCGGTGAGGAGGCGGGTCGCGGCAACTTCGGCGTGGAGCTCGGCGTTGCCCGCGCCGTACTTCACCTTTACGACCTCGCCGCCCGGCAGCGTGCAGTAGAACTTCGGCGTCGTGCCACCCACCTCGCGCACGAGGAAGCGGCAGGTGAGATCCTGGTCGTCGGCAAAACTCCCTGCGACCGACGGGTTGCGCCCGAGGACGGCATCGGCCACAGCGATCGCCGGCGGGCGCCAGACGCGGGCGGATCTCAGCGCCTGCTCACGGACGGCCGCCGGCAGGAAGGCACTCGACGAGGCTGCGGCGGCGGCCGAGTCGTCACCCTGTGCTCCTGGCCTCCCGCACGCCGCGACCGCGGCGAGCGTCAGCAGGATCAACAGCCGCAGCGACTGGCTGATGGCGGGACCGCGTACCGTCAGGGCGCGGGAAGTGGACCCGCCGGCATGCAGGAGGAACAGCGCGATCAGGTAGAGTGCGACCGCGGCGAATGCCAGATAGCCGGTGGCCTGCCCGCCCGGCTCGTACTGCAGCGCTCCGAGCGACACCCCTTCCATCATCATCGCCAGCAGGCGTGTGAGCGTGTTGCCGGTGGGAGCATAGAGCGACTCGAGCACGATGTAGCGCAGCACGAACGCCGACCCGAGCAGCACCGTCAGGCTGCGGAGCAGCGCGCGGCGGTCGCTCGTGCCCGCGATCGTCGACAGCAACTGGACGAAGAAGAACGTGCCGAACATCACGTGGAGGAGGCCGCGGTCGGGCGTCAGGAGGGTGAACACCTGACCGGAGGCAGCGGCGAGCGTCAGCAGGACGACGGCGCCGGAGGCATTTTCCAGGGGCTGCCGCTCCTGACGCATCAGGTCCTGCGGGACCAGCGCGCCGGACCGGACGAGTGCCGCCATCGATGAGCAGCCCGAGCACGAGCGCGATGAGGGGTGGCGGGACGAACTGCACCGCCGGATCCGACCGCAGGCCGCCCAGCAGCGTCACCGTCAGGAACAGGCCCGGCAGGATCAGGGCTTCTCGCAGGACAGCTCATTTGCGCGCGCGGAAAACCTTGAGGGGGTTCAGGTCGGAGACATCACGGGTCAGCCCGCGCTGCAGTTCGGCGCGCAGTTCGTCAGCCGACTGCAGCGCGAGGTTCTCGTCGTTGACGAGCAGACGGTGGTCGGGTGCCAGGGCGATGGAGCGGTCAACCGCCTCGAGCCCCTGGGCGAACAGCGCGTTGTCGTTGTAGACGCGGCCCCAGCCCTGGCGGTAGAAACTGTAGGCGATGTAGAACTGGGTGCGCGCGTCCCGCTGAGCGGGGTCCGCCCGCCCGAAGGCGGCGCGCGCCTCGAGGAACGCATCGCGCCGGAAGAATCGAAGCCCGTCGGCAAACGCCTGCTCGCCGATCCGGTATGCGTTGACCTGGGCCGCCAGCCCGCCGGTCACCTGCGCCACGCTCTGCGGCTGTGTGGCATAGAGCCAGACCACCAGCGCGGCATACGCCGTCGCGAACAGGAGACCGAAGACGCGAACCATCAGGCTCGACCTGCCAGTCAATGCAGCGGCCAAGAGACTCAAGTCCGCTTCCCGCTTCCCGCTTCCCGCTTCCAGCTTCCCGCTGCCGGCTGTCCGCTTCCGTCTGCCCGCTGCCCGCTGCCCGCTGCTACCATCCATCTTCCGTCTGCGAGCTCCCGCCTCCTCAACAGGATGCTGAAGAACGCATCCTGAATGGCTCGTGTCCCAGCGCAGATGGAGAAATCGGCGTGTGTTGCCATCTGCCATTGTCGATTTCACGTCAGGCCGGGCTTTTCAGCGCCTCTCAAGAACCCACCCGCACGTTCTGGATCTTCTTCTCCCCGTCGCCGAGCGTCACAGCCTCCGAGCCGGTCAGCTGCCGCAGGACTGCCGCGTCGAACCAGGCACCCGGTTCCGGATCGAGCAGCGGGGCCAGACGGTACTCGCCAGGCGGCAGCGCCGCTATCGAGAACGTCCCGTCGGTTGCCGGACGGACGGCGCGGATCCGGCGCGACTGCGGCAGCCAATAGCGCTCATCGCTTGGGTAGGCGACCACCGTGTAGTCGCTGACCGCCTGGCCCTGGGCATTCGTGACCGTCCCTGACAGCAGCGTCTGCTGGTCCGTGAAGGTGACCACCGTTCCCGTCAGGTTCTGGCTGGTGCGGATCTCGACCGGGACGTCCAACGCATCCTGTCCGCCGATCACGGCCGACTCGAGGACCCACCCGCCGGATCCTCCAGCCCCCAGGCGGTAGCGTCCGGGAACCACCCCGTCGATGCTGAAGTTTCCCTGCTCGTCTACGCGACCGGCCGCCGCGGTGGCCAGCGCGCGACCTCCCTCGGCCATGCCCGCGGGCATGAGCGTCACGCGCATTCTCGTGAGGTCTGCAGGACGCTGGAGGGTCGTGCCGCGGAAGTCGAGGCGGCCGGAGACCGAGAAGCCGGACAGCAGGGTCAGCACGACGTCCGATACGTCGCGCCCTTCGACCGTGAGGTCGGCCGCCGCCCAGAGGCGAGGAGCCGACGACATCCGCCCGCCGCCGCGCGCCAGCGGTCCGTCCGGCGATCCCGGCCCCATTGCGCGGCCTGCCCGTCCCGCTGCGATCCCTCCTGCCATGGGGCCTATCGGCCCCGGCCCGCCGGAGCGCGCGATCAGCGAGTACTGGCCGGGCGGGACGCTGTCGAACCGGAAGCGGCCGTCTCGCTCGACTTGCGCGGACGTGTCGCCGACGCCTTCGATCTCGTCCCCGACATTGACGAGCCGCAGCTGCAGCCCCGCCGGTTCCTGCCCTCCTGGAAAGACGACGATCCCTTCCACGCGGGCCATCGGCACGAGTTGCAGCTGGAAGTCGACGCCCAGCCGCTCTTCCCCGACGTTCAGGGTGATGGCGGTGGCGGTGCCGCTCAGCGGTGTTCCCGGGTAGTACACCGGGGCGTATCCGCTCGCCCGCTCGGCGGGAGCGGGCTCTTCGGCGCCGTCGTTCACCCACGTGAGGAGCTTGGCGGCGGCCAGCTCGCCTTGAACACCCAGCCGGCCGGATGCCGCCGCTTCCTGCAGCCGCTCCAATCCCGGCGCTCCGGGCATGCGTGGCGGGCGCGGGTTTGCGCCGACGAGGTAGTCGCCAAGCTGGAGCCCGTAGATGCGGTACATGCCGCGATCGTCGGTGGCGTCGCTGCCAGCCGCCTGCAGCGTCCGTGAGCCGCTCTGCAGAGAGAACCGGAAGACCCTGACCAGCGTGCCGGGGACCGCTTCCCCCTGTTCGTCGAGCACTGTTCCTGAAATCACCCCGCCGCGGGGCAGCTGCAGCCCGATGGTGAGCCGCTGGTCGTCCTGAAGAAGAATGGGCGTGCCGGGCCGGCCCGAACCGGGGACGCGCTGGCCGTACGACACGGTCAGGTGCCCGGTCTTCGATGCGGACAGCGTGAAGCGTCCCCCCGGCAAGGCGTTGAAAGCGTAACGCCCCTGCTCGTCGGTCGTGACCGACCGTCCGCCCCGAAGCGTATCGCCGGAGAGCGTGACGCGCGCGCGCCGCGCCGGAGCACCGGTTCCCGCTACGCTCACCGTTCCGACGATGCTCGCGGTGCCGGCTGGTGTGTCCGCGCCCGGCACTGCGTCCCGTCCGGGCGGCGCGCCGCGCGGCGCGGGCCCACCCCGCTGCCGGCCTGCCGCGCCGGGCACGGCCAGTGCGATCAGCAGGCAGACGATTCCCGTGGTCAGGCGTGGGGAGAACGCAAGGCTGTGCATGGGCGTCGGCTGCACCCAAGCGTAGCAAAAGATCGCTCGGCCCCGAGGGGTTTTGCCGTCAGTGGGCGCGCAGGGCGACGATCGGGTCCACCGATGCGGCGCGGCGGGCCGGTACCAGGCACGCTCCCACCGCCACCAGCGCCAGGGCAACCGCCACAGCCAGGTAGGTCAGGCCGTCGTTGGGCCGGACGTCGAACAGCAGCGTCGTGAGCACCCGGGTGAGGATCAAGGCGCCGCCGGCGCCGAGCGCGAGACCGACGGCAACGAGCTGAAGTCCCTGGCGCAACACCATGCCCAGGACGTTCGTGCGAGCGGCACCGAGCGCCATCCGGATCCCGAACTCCTGCGTGCGCTGGTTCACCGAGAATGCCACCACGCCTCCGAGGCCGGCGGCCGTAATCACCAGCGCCAGCAATCCGAACAGCCCCAGCAGCGTGGCGGTCAGCGCTGGCGAGGCCAGCGATGCGGAGCGCACGTCGGCCAGCATCCGGAAGTTGTCGACCGGCTGATCGGGGTCGACCGCGCGCACGGCGTCCCGGATCTGCCGTTCCATGACCGCCGGGTCGAGGTTGTGGCGCACGAGCCAGTTGGTGGAGAGCTGCCCGCTCTGGAACAGCGGGATGTGAAGCTCGTCGCGGGCCGGTTCCCTGAGCTGCTGTCGTGCGTCCGCGACGACGCCGACGATCGCGGACCACCGGCGGCCACCGTCGCCGGACACCAGCTGGCCGATGGGGTCCCGGCCCGGCCAGTAGTGCTTCGCAAGGGACTGGTTGACCATGACGCTGCCGGTTTGTGATGCCGAGTCGGCGGCAGTGCCGCGGGCGACCGGCTCGTCGAGCCGGAAGCTGCGGCCGCTCACGAGCGGCTGACCGATCGTGTGGAAATAGTCCGGGGTCGCCAGACGAACGTCGACCCGGGCGTGCGCATCGTTGCCGGCGTCCTCGCGCCCCCGGACCAGGAGCGACTGCGAGAAAGGCGCCTGCTCGTTGAGCGGAAACGTGCCGGCCCCGCCGACGCTCGCGACGCCCGGCACCCTCTCCAGCTCGTCCGCCACGCGCTGCCAGAACCGGCCCCTGCTCGGTCCTTCGGTACTTCGAGAAGTTCAGATCGATCCGGAACGTCAGGATGTTCTCGATCGTGAAGCCCGGCTCCACCTGCTGGAGCTTGAGCAGGCTTCTGATGGTCAGGCCAGCGCCGATGAGCAGCATGAAGGAGGCTGCGACCTGCAGAACGATCAGGCCGTTCCGGAGCGTCTGGCGGCGCTCCGTGGACCGTCCGCCTGACCTGAGCGCGGGGGCCACCGACAACGACCCGTTCAGGGCCGGTACGGAGCCGAACACCACGCCGGTGGCGACGGAAACGGTGAGCGTGTAGAGCAGCACCGTCTGGTCGATGGCGATTTCGGCGGCGCGCGGCGTGAAGCGCTCGACAACCACGGCGAGCAGTCCGACGCCCCAATAGGCGAGGCCGAGCCCGACGAGGCCGCCTGCCAGCGCGAGGAGGGTGCTCTCGGTCAGGAGCTGTCGCAGCAGCCGCAGCCGGCTCGCGCCGAGCGCCCCGCGGATCGCCACCTCGCGCTCCCGGCGGACCATGCGGGCGAGCATCAGGTTCGCGATGCTCGCGCAGACGATCAGGAGCACGAAGCCCGCGGTTCCGAGGAGAATCAGCAGCGTGGTGCGGAACGAGCTGGCCAGGTCCGCACGAAGCGGGATTGCGCGGACGCCATAACCTCGCGCCTTCGGATACTCGGCGGGATGGTCGCGCTCACTCCGCGCGGCCACGATCGCCAGATCCGCGGTCGCTTTCTCCAGCGTGACGCCTTGCCGCAACCGTCCGAACGCCGACACCATGCGTGCGGTGCGCGAAGCGACCGTCTGGGGGCTGGACCGGAAGGGGCAGGCGGACGTCGGCATGTAGACGTCCACCTCCGAGGGATAGTGCGGGACCGGCGGCAGGATTCCCACGACCTGGTGGGGGCGATCGTTCATGCGGAAGATGCGCCCCACGACCGACGGGTCGCCGCCCAGTTCCCGCTGCCAGTAGCCGTAGCCCAGCATGAGCACCGCCGGAGCGCCCGGGTCGTCGTCGGCGGCCACGAACGCCCGCCCGTGCAGCGGCGTGACGCCCAGCACGTCGAAGTAGTTGGCGGAGACCACGCCCGTCCCGACCCGCTGTGGCTCGGCCAGCCCGAGCAGGATGAACCACATCTCGTGGAACTCGACGACCGCGTCGAGGCTGCGCGCGGCGCGATAGTCGAGGATTTCCTGGTAGGAGAACCGCATGTCCTCGACGCCCGCGAGCGGCTGCTGCTGCCGCAGGACGACGAGCGACTCACCGTTCGCATACGGGAGCGGCTTGAGCAGGACCCCGTTCACCACGCTGAAGATGGCGGTGTTCGCGCCGACGCCGAGCCCCATCGTGCCGATCACGACGAGTGCAAATCCCGGGCTGCGGCGGAGCGATCGCAGGCCGTAGCGGACGTCCTGCGCGAGCGTCTCGGCGACCCGCGAGAGCCACGTGTCGCGCACGTCGTCCTTGACCCGGTCCACGGCGCCGAATGCCTGCCTTGCCGCGAGCCGCGCGGCATCGGGCGGCATGCCGGCGCGGGCGTGCTGCTGCGCCAGCATGTCCAGGTGAAACGAGAGCTCGGTGTCGAGGTCGCGCTCGTGGCGTGCTCGTCGGAACAGCGACGAGAGGCGTGTCAACAGCTTGTGGAGCATGGCCGGTAATCCTGGTTCACGTCGCCAGCACGCGGGCGACCGCACCCGCCAGCCGTTCCCAGCTGCGTGTTTCGTCGAGCAGCCGCTTGCGACCCGTTCTGGTGAGCTCGTAGAACTTGGCCTGGCGATTGTTGTCGGAGCTGCCCCAGCGCGCGGCGATGAGGCCCTGCTGCTCGAGCCGGTGCAGCGCCGGATAGAGCGATCCCTGGTTGACCTGCAGGACGTCGCGCGACACCTGCTGGATGCTGAGGGCGATTCCCCAGCCGTGCGCCCGGCCGGCGTTGAGAGTCCTGAGAATCAGCAGGTCGAGAGTACCCTGGAGGAGATCCGACTTCGACGCCATGCCTGCTCCTGTAGAATATCGACAAGAGAATATGCGGGCTCTTGTCGATTGTCAACAGGAGCGGCCAGCCGACAGCTGGCCGCGTGCTATCGTACGGCTCGATGCAGCGTGTTGCGCGGCCTGGAGCCGTGGCCGGCGTGCTCGCGTGCCTGGCGGTTGCGGCCTGCTCGCCGCGGCAGATGGGACTCAACCGCATGGCGTCGGCGCTCACGGAAACCGCCGGCAGCTATGCGGCGGACAGCGATCCGGAGTTCGTGAGGCTCGCCGCCCCTTCGACGCTGAAGATGGTCGAGATGCTGCTGGATCAGCAGCCTCGCTCCGAGGAGCTCCTGCTCACGGCCTGCAGCGGCTTCACCCAGTACGCCTACGCGTTCCTCCAGGTGGACGCCGAGATCGCCCCGCCCTCCGACGCGCCGCGCACCGAGGAGCTGCGAGCGCGCGCAAGCGCCATGTACGTGCGGGCCCGCGCTTACTGCTGGCGCGCGCTCGAGCAGCGGCATCCCGGCATTCGTGCGGCAATGGGCAGCGATCCGCAGAAGTCGGCCGCGAGCCTCCAGCGCGCCGACGTGCGCGTCATGTACTGGCTGGCGGCTTCGTGGGGAGGCGAGCTGAACCTGTCGAGCGACCAGCTGCTGCGGCTCGAGGAGCTCGTGGCGATCCGGGTGCTGCTCGCGCGGACGCTCGTGCTGGATGAAGGATGGCAGGAAGGTGCCCTGCACGAGGCCCTGATTGCTCTCGACGGCATGAGCCCGCTGCTCGGCGGCTCGGCGGTGCGGGCGCGCGAGCACTTCGAGAGGGCGGTGGCCCTGTCCGGGGGGCGGTCGGCGTTCCCCTATGTCACGCTCGCGTCCACCGTGAGCGTGAGCGCGCGTGATCGCGCGGAGTTCGAGCGGCTGCTCCGCGCGGCGCTGGCGATAGACGTGGATGAGAAGCCGTCGCTGCGGCTTGCCAATCTGATTGCGCAGCGCCGGGCGCGAGCCCTGCTGGCGCAGGTCAACCTGCTGTTCCGGCGATGAGCGGACGAGTCAGGGCGGGTGAGCCCGGCGGGCCAGCTCGTGTACAGATTCCTGGCGCTCGCCGTCAGCGGGTCAACGATCCCGGCACCGCCTGCCGAGCGGCCACGCTCACCGGCCGGCCGTTGATGGTCTCGTAGTGATACTGGACGTCCATGCGCGCGGTACCGGCGAACTTCAGGCGCGCCACTGTCGCGGTGTTGACCACCACGCGCACGCCGTCCAGCCTGGCGAACTCGCGAACGACGTTGACCAGGTTGGTCCAGAATGACGGGTTCTTCGAGAGGCGCCCCTCGACCCGCAGAAGTTCGGTGCCGTCCTGGTTGATCACCATGTGGCCGTCCACCAGCAGCATGTCCTTCCGCCGCGGCTTGAGCCGCACGGTGCGCTCACCCGGGAGGGTGTCGGCCGGTCCGGCGCCCGCTGCGAACTCGTAGTTCAGGTCGCTGATTTCCGCCCGGCCGGCGCTTCCGCCCGCAATCAGCTCCTGCTCGCGGCGCAACAGGGTTTTCAGGATTTTCTCGCGGATGTAATCCGAACCGCGCTCGGCAACGATCTCGTATCGGAATCCGTTCTCGTCGAGCTCGGTCCAGCAGTCGAGCCAGCCTTCCTGGTTGAACTTTTCGTTCAAGGCGTGCATGCGTCGGAGCGCCCGATATTGCGTCACCGGGGTGTCCTGGAGAGCAGGTATTTCCCTCTCGACTCCACGCGTGGCGTCCGCCGAAATCCACCCTCCCGCTGCGATGACTGTGCAAGCGGCGACACACACGCAGAATCGCTGCGAGAATCGCTGCGCTGAATAGGTGCCCGGCCCACCGTGTCTTTGCCGTTCATGCAACATCGGACTCTCCGGCGCGGTGCGGACGCAAGAAGCGTGCTCAGGGTGCTGAGCCCTCAGGAACTCCGCTGTCGAGCTTGGTCTGGTGCGGCCGCCCGAGTGTAAGCACAACAGCCACGGCCACGGGAACCGCGAACTCGAGCACCTGAACCACGACGGGCACCACCCAGGGACCGCCGTGGCGCACCCGTTCCCAGACAATGTACGCACTCAGGCTCGTGAAGCACCACACGAGCAGCGGAGCTGTCCGGCGGGTCCAGAGGAACGGCGAAAGCGACAAGAGGTACCAGGGATAAACAACCGGCGCGCACGCCAGCGCAATCGCGACGGGCCACGCCCAGCCCGCCGGGTCCGACATCTCCAGCCGCCGCCGCGCGATGAGCGCAGCGCCGAGCCCCGCCAGCAGCGCCGCCGCAGCCGCGACCCGCGCGGAGGTCATCGACGCGATCAGCAGGAATACCGGCCCGTTGAAGCGGATGCGGTCGACCACGTTGGGAACCGCGCCGAGCGCAGGAGACGCGGGGTCGTAGAAGGAGAGATACAGCAGGACGAGGAGCGTCGCTCCGGCCGCGGCGTCCCGCAGCCTGATCCGCCCGATGAAGAGCGGGAGCAGGACGATCGGCAGCAGCTTGGTCGTGACCGCCAGCGCGTAGCCGATCGCCGCGAGCAACGTGCGGCGCCGGGTCAGCCAGTACGCGGCTGCCACGAGCCACAGGGCGGCGAGCGCGTCGACATGGCCGCTGTGGGCGACCTCGATCACCACGAACGGGTTCCAGGCGTAGGCGAGCGTCAGCCATTTGCTTCGTCCCGCGGCGACAAGCCACCGCCAGATGACCGCAATGGTGAGCAGGTCGCAGCCCAGGAGCGCGAGCTTCATGGCGCGCGTTGAGTCGTGGATGCCGACGACCAGGCGGAAGAACAGCTGCGCGGCGGGCGGATAAGGCGTGCGCGCGCGCAGGCTCGGCATCACGGCCGACTCGCGGGTGTGCGTGGCAGCCAGCGCGGGATCGGACGGCACGACCGTGTACGGGTTGTAGCCGAGCTGCTGCACCCGGCCATCCCACAGGTATCGGACCATGTCGCTGTTGCCGTCGACTGGCGCGAGTGCGAGCGGGAGCCTGAACAGCAACGCGAACAGCAGCGCCAGCCGGAACGCCCGCCGGTCGTGGGGATCCGCGTGCCGCACCCGCACGAGCATGACGCCATAGGCGATCGCGAACGCCACGAGGAGCGCGAAGAAGAGCGGGGAGCCGAGGGGTGCGCGCGATGCCGCAAGGAGCACCATCGCGAGGAGGCCTGCCGCGCCGGTTGCAGCAATCAGGCGTGACAGGGGAAACGTGCGGAGAGGCATGCAAACGACCGAGTATAGCCTCGCCCTCCGTCCGCCGGCGTGGCCGACAGGGTTCAGCACTTCAGATCCTGCTGCCGGGCGTTTCAAAATTGTGATTTCGGTTGCAAAAACGTACCTCGTGATTTCGGGGGCGCGCGCGGCGGTCGCCTGGACAAGGACGCTGCTGCGCGGTCAGAGGACGCTGAGGGACGCACGCCGGGTCCGGCGTCCCCGGCGTGCGTCCCTCGCCCGCCCACGGCTTTTTCGAAGCCTGAGCCGGAATCTCAGCACCATCAACGCCTGGCCCGGGCGTGGTGCCGCCCGGCGGCAGGCCCGGTCAAACCGCGGGACGAGCGGCCGGCGTGTTCCTCCGGGCCGTGACCGGGCCGTCAGTCCCTTTGGCAGCGCCATTGCCTTGCTATTCGGCAAGGGATCAGCATGCCTGCTGGGTCTGAGCCCCGGTCCCGCCGGGACTCGCACGCGATGAGACCGCCTTCGCGCATCCAGTGCGCCGGGCTCCGAGGGTCCTGATGGCCGGCGAGTGCCGGGGCGCCGAAGTGGGAGGAATTCCCCGGCGAGGCCGCGCACGCCGCTGCCCGAGTGAGCTCGCTCGACCGACTGCTCGAGGAAACCGATGACCGTAAACCTTCGGCGGCGAATCCGGAACCTGTCGATCCGGCGCAAGCTCATTCTGATTACGTTGAGCACGTGCGGCATCGCCGTCCTGCTCGCCATCGGGATCTTCGTCGGCCTGGATCTGCCCGTCTACCGCAGTGGGCTGGAGCGGGATCTGGTGAGCACCGCCACGATGGCGAACGCGAACTCGAAGGTGGCCGTGGCGTTCGCCGACGCGGACGCTGCTACCGAGATCCTGTCCGCCCTGTCGGCGAAACCGCTCGTGCTCGCCGGCTGCCTCTATGGCCAGGACGGCCACGTGTTTGCCGCGTACCGGCGGCAGGTCGACGGCACCCCCTGCCCTGCGGGTGTGCCCAGCGGCGATTCGGGGTCGTTCTTCGCCAATCGCATCACCACCGCGCAGAAGGTCGTCGACAAGGAGCGGGAGTTCGGCACCTTGTATCTCGAGGCCGACCTGCAGCCGCTCTACGACCGCCTGCGCTGGCACGCAGCGCTGACCGCCATCGTCCTCCTGATCTGCGGGATTGCGGTGGTGCTGATGGCCACGCCGCTGCAGGGCATGATCTCCGTCCCGATCGTGCGGCTCGCCGACACGATGCGCACCGTGAAGCGCGAACAGCGCTACGACATCCGCGCCTCCAAGGATCAGGACGACGAGGTCGGGACCCTCATCGAGGGCTTCAACGACATGCTCTCCGAGATCGAGCACCGCGATCTGATGCTCCGCCGCCATCAGGAGCAGCTCGAAGAGGAGGTCACCGGGCGGACCGCGGAGCTGAGCCAGGTGAACGTGGATCTCGATGGAGGCGAAGAACCGCGCCGAGGACGCCAGCCTGGCGAAGAGCGAGTTCCTGGCGAACATGAGCCATGAGATCAGGACACCCATGAACGCCGTCATCGGCATGACGGAGCTCACGCTGGACTCGGACCTCGCTCCCGAGCAGCGCGAGAGCCTGACGCTGGTGAAATCCTCGGCCGACGCCCTGCTGTCGATCCTCAACGACATCCTCGACTTCTCGAAAATCGAGTCGCGGAAACTCGAGCTGGAGGCCGTGCCGTTCACCTTCCGGGAGCTGATCGCCGATACCGTCCGTCCGCTGGTCCTGAGGGCGCGGGAGAAGGGGCTGGAGATCCTGACCGACATCTCGCCGGACGTGCCCGCGACACTGGTGGGCGACCCGGTGCGGCTCCGGCAGGTCATCGCCAACCTGGTGGGCAATGCCATCAAGTTCACCAACCAGGGGCACATCATGGTCGCCATCGACTCGGAGCCGCCCACCAGCGACGACGTGCTCCTGAAGTTCCGGGTCATGGACACGGGGATCGGCATCGCGAAGGACAAGCAGGACGTGGTGTTCGAGCCGTTCCGGCAGGCGGACGGGTCCACGACCCGGTACTTCGGCGGCACCGGGCTGGGGCTGACGATCTCGCAGCAGCTCGTGACGATGATGGGCGGCGGGATCCGGGTCGACAGCGCGCCGGGGCGGGGCAGCACCTTCCACTTCACCGCCCGGCTCGGCGTCTGCAGCTCGATGCCGGAGGGCGCCCCGGCGACGATCGCGGGCCTGAACGTCCTCGTAGTCGCCGACAACGAGGTGAGCAGGCAGATGGTCGAGAAGGCGCTGCGGCGCTGGCGGACCAGGCTGACGATCGTGGACTCCGGCACGGCGGCGCTGGTCGCGGTTCTGCAGGCGGAGCGTCGCGGGGAGCCGTTCGTCCTCGCGCTGCTTGACGCCCAGATGGCCGGGATGAACGGCTACGAAGTGGCGCGGCAGATGCGGACCCTGACCGGGTCGGTCCCGTCCATCATCATGTTCTCGTCCTCCGCGGACGTCCCGAAGGACGTGCGCTCGGGGCAGCTCGCCATTGCGATGCACCTGACCAAGCCTGTTGACCCGAACGACCTGCTGGTCGCCATCGGAAGGCTGCTGACCGACGTCTCACCGGTCCGTGAGATTCCCACGACTGCTGCGACCGCACCCGGCCTCACCGGGACCAGACGTATCCTGCTGGCCGAAGACAACCCGACGAACCGCATCCTCGCACTGCGCATCCTCGAACGGAAAGGCCATGCGGTGCTCGTCGCGGACAACGGCAAGGAGGCGCTCGAGCTGCTCCGGACGCACGAGGTCGACGTGGTGCTGATGGACGTGCAGATGCCGGTGATGGGCGGGTTCGAGGCGACGCGCGCGATCCGGGAGCTCGATCGGTCGGCCGGCCGGCACACGCCGATCATCGCCATGACGGCCCACGCGATGAAGGGAGACCGGGAGCGCTGTCTCGACGCCGGCATGGACGACTACATCTCCAAGCCGATCGACAGCGCCAGGCTGCTGAGCCTGGTGGCGCAGGTTGGCACGGCCGTGCCTGCAACCGTTGCGCCGGGCGCTGCGCCTGCGTCGGTTGCGCCCAGCGCTGCGCCTGCGGCCGTTGCGCCCGGCGCTGCGCCTGCGACCGTTACGCCAGCGGCCGCGGCGCTTCCCGCCGTTGCCGCGGCGTCGCGCGGCCGGGCCTGCGACGTCGAGGCGTTCATCGCGCGGGTCGGCGGCGACGTGGAGCTCGCGAGAGAGATGTCCATCCTGTTCATTCCTGACGCCGTTCGCCTGCTCGAAGCCATCGGCGAGGCCGTGGCGAACGGCGACGCCGAGCGCCTCCGTCATGAGGCGCACGCGCTGAAGGGGGCAGCCGGCAACTTCGGCGCAGCCCTGGTGGTCGCCGGCGCATCGGACCTGGAAATGATCGGGAAGTCTGGCGACCTGGCCAGGTCGAAGGCCGTGCTCCTCACGTTGAAGCTGGATGCCGCCCAGCTCATCGATGCGCTCCGGGCGTTCGGGGAGGCGCGCGCGTGCGCGTCCTGATCGCCGACGATGATCCTGCGCTGAGGCACGCGCTGTCGGTGCAGCTCTCGCGGTGGGGGTACGAGCCGGCGCCCTGCGGCAATGGCATCGAAGCGCGCGCGACCCTGCTGGGTGCGGACCCGCCGCTCCTGGCGCTTCTCGACTGGGGCATGCCGGGCGCGGACGGGATCGAGCTGTGCCGCGAGATCAGGAACCTGCCGAGCCTTGCGTCCACTTACGTCATCCTGCTCACCGGGCACTCGGAGCGCGACGACATGGTGGTCGGTCTCGGGTGCGGGGCCGACGAGTACATGGTGAAGCCGGTCGACTGGGAACTGCTCCGCGTCCGCCTCCAGGTCGGCGTCCGGATTGTCACCCTGCAGGAGAGCCTGAAGCTGCGCGTGCAGGAGCTGCAGGAGGCGCTGGGAACCGTCAAGGTGCTCGCCGGCCTCCTGCCGATCTGCTCCTACTGCAAAAGGATCCGGGACGACAACGACTACTGGCAGCAGCTGGAGTCGTACGTCAGCACGCGCACCGATGCGCAGTTCAGCCACGGCATCTGTCCCGGATGCCTCGATCGGGCTCATCTGGATCTGGAGCTGTAAGCTCGCTGCCCGCTGCCCGCTGCCCGCTTCCCGCTAACCGCTGCCCGCTTCCTGCTACCTGCTGCCCGCTTTCCGACCGCCGAACGCCGAGCCGGACCGCCGAGCGCCGAACGCCGAGCCCCGAGCGCCGACCGCCGAGCCCCGACCGCCGAGCCCCACGACATGTCGGCATCTGTTAGCCTTGACAGTCGTGTCTCGATGCGCGCGGTGGAGGAGGAGTCAAGGTTGGAGCACACAGACGATCAAGTCGTCCAGGGCGGGCTGAGCGACGCCGAGAAGCGGACCAACGTCATCAGGCTGGCGTTCAGGGGTGAGCAGGCGCTGTTCGACGCCTTCTGCGAACATGTGCGGCAGGGCATTCCGGAGGGCACGGGCGTCGTGCTGCGCGGCAGCTCGGTGACGGGCGAGCGCTGGGGAGACGGTGCCCCCTTCGACGCGGACGGGCCGGGCACGAGCGACCTGGACCTGACGCTGGTCGGCGCCGAGGTGCTGGCCCTCTTCAAGATCACGGGATTCTACGTGCCGGGCGTTCACTCGAGACCGCTGAGCGACGAAGATCCGCTCATCGCCCCCGACCTGATCCCCTTGCGGCAGCAGCTGATCGCGATGGTGGGGCGTCCCGTCAACATCCAGGCCACGCGCGATTTCGTGATGCAGGTGCGAGGCGACCTGCTCGGGCAGCCGTACCTGACGCTCATCGAAAAGCGTGCCGACCCGTGACGTTCCGGGTGCTCAGCTACAACATCCGCCACGGCGGAAGCGGCCGCGAGGATGCACTGCTGAGCGTGATTCGGGCCTGCGACCCGGACCTGGTCATCTTCCAAGAAGCGACCCGTCCGGCTGTAATCGAGGACCTCGGCCGCCGCGCATCGATGGCACAGTGGGCGGCCCAGCCGGGACAGTCACTTGGCTTCATCTCGCGCCGCCGGGTCGCGCACTTCGCGTGGCACCGGCCGCGGCTCTCGCGACACGCCTTCCTGGAGGTCGTCCCGGCCACCGCCGACGTGACCGTCATCGGAGTGCATCTGAGCGCCGTTCACGCGGCGTGGACCGAGCGCCGGCGGGGCATGGAGCTGCGTGCGCTGCTGCGGACACTGCAGCAGCGGGAGCGGCGATTCCACGTGCTCGTCGGGGACTTCAACACGCTGGCACCGGGGGAGCTGCTGGACATCCGCAAGCTGCCGCATCGCCTGCGTGCATTCGTCTGGCTCAGCGGCGGGCGGATCCGCTGGCGCACGATCCAGGCGGTGCTCGACGCCGGCTACGCGGACACCTTCCGGAATCGTCACCCGAGCGATCCCGGGTACACGTTCCCCACGTGGGATCCGCACATCAGACTCGATTTCCTGTTCGCGCCTGCGCCGGAGCTGCCGCGCGTGCTCTCCTGCGACGTCGTGACGGGAGCAGACGTGACGAGCGCTTCCGACCACCTGCCGCTCGTCGCCGATCTGCTGGTCTAGCCACACCAGCAGTCGGTTGCAATGTCGGCCTGACCTGCCGGGCGGGGCATCGCGCCTGGCGGCGTTGCTCTCCTAAGCCCTGCGTTCTTTTGTGTTGATGTAGGGCGGGGTCTTTAGTCAGACCCCGCCTGGGCGGGCCTGTGAAGGCCCGCCCCTACGGCCCCAACACAAGTGAACTCCGGGGTCAGGCCTTCCGGCGGTACGCGGCCACGCGGAGCGCCGCCTCGACGCGCGCCGGCTCGAGAATGCCGTTGAAGACGGCGCCATCTTCCATGGCCAGGGAGGGCGAGGCGATGTTCGCCCTCACCCAGGCCGTCCGTCCCAGCCGCACACCCTGGATGGCGATAATCCGTCCGACGAACGTGCCTTTGATGGTGATTGCTTTTGCGGTGATGTTCCCGTCGATCCGCCCGCCCTGCTCGATGGTCACGTCGTTTTCAGGTGCGAGCACCTCGCCCTTGACGGCCCCTCCCACCCGCATGCTTTCTTCGGCGTGGACGGTACCGGTGACGAGGATGCCCTTGATGATGTTGGTCATGTGGCGGGAGACCGATCCTGAAACGAGCGGGCCGCCGCCATTCAGGCGGACGACCCGCTCACTCCTAGAGTATCGGTTGCGGCGCCCGACGGCAACCGCGTCGTGCGAGAGGATCAGCGGCTGCGGTCGAGCGTGATGTAGACGGTCACCTCACCCCTGTGCACGAGGAGGAGGGCCGGCGCGTCGCCCGTCCCGGTCATCGCCGACCGGAGCGCCTCGACTGTGGTCACCTTCACGCCGTCCACCTCTTCGATGACATCGCCCTGTTTGAGCCCGGCATCAGCCGCTCGGCTCGACGGCTGGACTCCGGTGATGACCAGGCCGCTCGATGCCCGCACGCCGAGCTGTCGCGCGGTGTCGCGAGTCAGAGGCTCGACAGCGATCCCGACACCGGAGCCCTCGGCCTCTCCCTCCGAGCCGGCTGCTTCCGCTGGCGAGGCCTGGACCTCGTCGAGGCGCACGTTGACGGTCTGTTCCCGCCCCTCGCGGCGGAGCGTGAGCTTGACGTCGGTGCCCGGCAGCTTCTGCGAGATGGCGTTGCGAAGGCTGTTGCTGTCTTTCACGGCGGTGCCGTCGATCGCGAGGATCACGTCGCCGCGCCGTACGCCCGCTTTCTCCGCGGGGCCGTCGGCACTAATCCCGTTGACCAGTGCGCCGCGGGCGCTGTCGATCTTGAGGCTGCGGGCGATGTCCGGCGTCACCGGCTGCACAGTCACGCCGAGCAGTCCCCGTCGCACCGTTCCGCGATCGATGAGCTGCGTCATGACGTTCTTCGCCATGTTCGCGGGGATCGCGAAGCCGATCCCGATGTTGCCGCCGGACGGCGACAGGATCTGGGAGTTGATCCCGATGAGCTCTCCACGCGTGCTGACAAGGGCGCCCCCGGAGTTCCCCTGGTTGATGGGTGCATCGGTCTGGATGAAGTCCTGGTAGCTGCCGTCTCCCGCGCCGGTCGCGCGGCCGGTGGCGCTGATGATCCCCATCGTCACCGTCTGGCCGATCCCGAGCGGGTTGCCCACCGCGAGGGCGATGTCTCCGACGCGCACCTGGTCGGAATCGGCGAGTGCCAGCACCTGCAGGTTGGCGCCGTCGATCTTCAGCACCGCCAGGTCGCTCGGCGCATCGGTGCCGACGACCTTCGCGCTGAACGAGCGGCCGTTGCTCATTTCGACAGTGACCTGCTCGGAGTCGTCTACGACGTGATTGTTGGTCAGGATGTAGCCGTCCGGCCGGACGATCACGCCTGAGCCGAGACCGCCTTCACGAAACCGGCGCGGGGCCTGCGGCCTTCGCCGCGGGTCGCCGAAAAACTCCCGCAGGAGCGGGTCGTCCGGCAGCTGCGAGCTGGTGAGGCGCGCGCGCCGCTCCGACCGGACCGTCACGACGGCTGCGGCAACCCGGTCGACGAGCGGGGCGTACGAATCGGCGGAGGCGCCAAGCGTCCGGCTCGACGCGTCTGCCGGGGCGGCGATCGCCGTGGCTGGGGCCGGGGTCAACGCCGGGGTCGGCGCCGTGCTGCCTGCCCCGATCGCCGAGGCGCCCCACCCGGCAAGCGATCCGGTCAGGAGCAGCGCTCCGGCAACCAGCCCCGCCTTGACGGGAACACGCGCCCGCACCGGGGCGGGCCCGTCACTCTGGATGAATTCTGGACGCATGATGTAGTGCTCCTCTGTCTGTATGTCCGTGGTCCGCTGGTCTCGTTACGACCCTCAGCATACGGACCGCACATTACGGGCGGCTTACCGGAGCATTACAACCGTGAAATGAAGACGGCCAGCCGAAGCCCCAAAACCCGGCAGGATGCTGAAAAACGCCTCCTCAATGGCAAATGGCACAGCTCAAATGGAGAAATCGGCGTTTTGCCGCGTCAGCTCGCCTTTGGTGTGCCGGCGGCGGCCGGAAGGCGGAGCCCGAACCGGCTGCCCACGCCCGGCTCGGACTCGACGTCGACCCTCCCGCCGTGCGCCTCCACGATCGCCTTGACGAGGCTCAGGCCGAGCCCGAGGCCTCGCTCCGAGCGGCTCTTGTCGCCTCTGTACAGTCGTTCCCAGATGCGTGGCAACTCGTCTTGCGGGATGCCGGTGCCGGTGTCGCGCACACTCAGCCGCACCTCACCATCTGAGCGCTCGGCATCGAGTGTCACCAGCCCGCCGGGAGGGGTGTATTTCACGGCGTTGTCGAGCAGATTGGCGATCACCTGACGCATTCGCACCCGGTCGACGTCGATCCACAGATCGCCCGACGCGCGATTCTCGACCGTCACACGCGCCTCCTCCGCCGCATCCTCGTAGAGCTCGACCGCCTGTCGCACCAGCTCGGTCAGGTTGACGCGCTCGCGCCGGAGGCGCATGGTGCCGGTTTCCGCCTCCGAGATGTCCATCAGGGTGTTCAGCATGGCCACCACCCGGTCGGACTCCTCGAGACAGTCCGCAAGCGCGTCGCGGAGCGCTCCCGGATCGTCGCCCGACTGCAGGGCCGTTTCAGCGATGCTGCGGAGGCGCATCATCGGGGTCCGCAGATCGTGCGCGACGTTGTCGAGGGCGCCGCGCATGCCGCCGATCAGCGACTCGATGCGGTCGAGCATCGCATTGACCTGCAGCCCGAGCTCGTCGAGCGCGTCGCCGGTCCGCCGGGTGGGCACCCGCGACTGCACCCTGCCGGTGCGCATGATCTCGCGGACCGTGGCGTTCAGGTTCGTCAGCGGTCTCAGGGCGGACGCCGTAAAGGCGGCACCGCCGGCGAGCCCGATCGCGACGAGCGACGCGAAGTCCACGAGCAGGACGAACCGGAAGCGCCGCAGCAGCGCCTCGCGGCGCGCCGTGCTCTTGCCGACCTGGAACAGCGTTCCGTCGGTGAGCCGTACCGACGCCACTTCCAGCAGCTCGCCGTCGTCGCCGCTGCCGAGCATCGCCCAGCTTTGCTCACCGCTGAGGGCCGGCGTCGCCAGCTGCGAGGTGTCGAAGCGGCGCCACTCGGTCTGCGGACTGAGGTACATCACGTCCCTGAACGGCCCGACCGCACGCACGAACAATGGCTCGTACGAGGAGCCGGCCTGGTCCCTGCGGATCGACGCCGCCAGGGCATCCACTCCGGCCGCCCGGTAGGCCGTCGCGTAACGAACCAGGGTCGATTCGATGATCTCCCGATCGTACTGCCGCAGCGACGTCGAGAGCAGCAGGTAGGTAAGCGCGATCAGCGCGAGGGAGCTGACGACGAAGATTACTGCGTACCAGATCGCGAGCCGGAGGCCGAGCGTCGGCCGCTTCCGCTCAGGCAGGCTGGAGGACATAGCCCATCCCGCGCACGGTATGCAGCATCTTGTGTTCGAACCCCTTGTCGATCCGATCGCGCAGCCGGAAGACGAGCACGTCGACGACGTTCGTGCCGGGATCGAAGCTGTAGTCCCAGACGTGCGACAGGATCATGGTCTTGGAGACCACCCGGCCGGCGTTGCGCATCAGGTATCGAGCAGCGCGAGCTCGCGCGGGCGGAGCGCGATCTCGCGGCCTTCGCGCGTGACGCGCCGCGCGATCAGATCCATGATCAGGCCGCCGACCACCAGGCGGGCCGCTTCGTCCGCGCCGCTCGATCGCCGGATGAGCGCGTGAACCCGCGCGAGGAGCTCCGAGAAGGCGAACGGCTTCGTGAGATAGTCGTCGCCGCCGCCCTCGAGCCCCTTGACCCGGTCGTCCACGCTGTGTTTCGCGCTCAGGATGATCACCGGCGTGCGGATGCGCTGGTCCCGCAGCCGCTGGATCAGGCTCAGCCCATCGAGCTTCGGAAGCATCAGATCGACGACCGCGACGTCGTACGGCACCGTCGAGGCGAGGTGTGCGCCTGCCTCCCCGTCCGGCGCATGGTCCACGGCGAACCCGGCTTCCTTGAAGCCTTTCACGAGAAAGGCCGCAATCGTCAAGTCGTCTTCGATGATCAGGACGCGCATCGGAAGAAGTTCATGAGGGTCATCGGTTCATGCGGTTCTGGGTGCGCGGTCGCTCGTCTGATAGAATCGACCGGCCCCGGCGGCCCCGCCAGGGAGTGGCCGGAATCGACGTCCTCGCGGCGGCGACACCCTCGTGTGAAGCTCGGGACGATCGGCATGCCGGACGACGAGCGCGAGCAGGTCGCGGTGCGGGTATGCTCCGAGGAGAATACCAAGGACCTGCGGCGGCTCCGCGGGAATCGTAGCTCTCTCATATGAACCTCCTGACGGGGCGGCCGAACCTTCCGGGCGATACCGCCGCCTTCCTCTACGACCGCCGGGTGCAGTTCGCCGAGACCGACCTCGCCGGGATCGTCCATTTCAGCTGGTACTTCCGCTACATGGAGGAGGCGGAGCACGCCCTCTGGCGCGCCGCCGGTCTCTCCATCTCGCCGCAGGAACCGACGGTCGGCTGGCCCCGCGTCGCCGCCGCCTTCGACTACAAGAGCCCGCTCCGATTCGAGGAGATGTTTCAGGTCGCGGTGCGGATCAATGCGGTGTCGCGGCGCACGCTGCAGCTACGGCATGCACCCTTCACCGCGACGGGACGGTGATTGGCCACGGGTTGCTCACGGCGGCATGCGTGACCCTGGACGCGCGCGGGGCGATGATTGCCGTAGACCTGCCGTCCGGCCTTGTGGAGCGTCTCCAGGCGGCCATGACCGCAGCGGCTCCGCCCGGGCGGACGGGCGACGCGTGACGAAGCCGCACCGAGCAGACCGGCTCACTCCGCGGCGCCGCGGATGCCGCGTTCGCGGGCGATGGCATAATGAGGCGCAGAACGGGTTGGGGCGCCACCAGCGGCCGGGCGCGGAGGCATTGAACGAGAGGAGACACACGTGCGTTTCAGAGTGTATGCAGCGGTATTGCTGTGCGGGTTGTCAGCGGCCGTCGTCGGGGCCCAGAAGATCACGACGCCCGAACAGCTGGACAAGGTGATGAAGAAATCCGGTCCGGCCATGCAGGCGACCCAGAAGGCGATGGGGGCAGGTTCCTTCGCCGACGCCAGGACGCAGATGGCCACGGTGAAGCAGGCCGTGCTCGATTCCCAGACGTTCTGGGTCGAGCACAAGCGCGAGGACGCACTCAAGTTCAACAAGGACACCCTTGCCAAGATTGACGCCTTCGAGAAGCTGATTGCCGGCGACAAGGTCGATCCGGCCACCGCCACTGCAGCGCTGAAGGAGGTGGGTGCTGCGTGCCGCGCCTGCCACAAGGTCTACCGCGCGACCGACGCGGAGGACAACTTCATCCTCAAGCCCGGATCGATCGGGTAGCCGGCGCGCCGCCGCTGCTGCCCGCTACCGGCAGGCGCGTGGCCCCTCACGAGGACCGCAGCACTATGAGCAAGAACTTCATCGGGGGGGCCTGGCAGGAGGCGCGGTCCGGCGGTACGCTTCCCACCGTCGACCCGAGCACTGGCCGGGCCTACGGATCAATTGCCGACAGCGGCAGCGACGACGTGGACCTCGCGGTGACCGCCGCGCGCGCGGCGTTCGACGATGGCGCGTGGGGAAAGACGACGGCGGTCGAGCGGGGCCGGATGCTGACGCGGCTCGCGAACCTCATCGCCGATCACGCCGCGGATCTGTCGGCCCTCGAGTCGCGGGACACGGGCAAGCCCAGGGCGTCGCCGACGCGGATGTCGCTGCCCTGACGCGGTATTTCGAGTTCTACGGCGGGGCGGCCGACAAGTGGCACGGGGAAACGATTCCGTACCTGAACGGCTACCTGGTCGCGCTCCTGCGCGAGCCGCACGGCGTGACCGGGCACATCCTGCCCTGGAACTATCCGGCCCAGATGTTCGGTCGTACGCTGGCGCCGTCGCTGGCGGTCGGCAACGCCGTCGTCCTCAAGCCGGCTGAGGACGCGTGCGACTCCTCGCTGCGTCTCGCCGGGCTCGCGGCTGAAGCAGGTTTCCCGGACGGGGCCATCAACATCGTCACCGGCCGCGGCGCTGTTGCGGGCGCTGCACTGGCGGCACACCCCGGCGTCGACTTCGTGTCCTTCACCGGCTCGCCCCTGGTGGGCCAGCAGGTCCAGAAGCTCGCGGCCGACCACTTCGTTCCGTGCACGCTCGAGCTCGGCGGGAAGTCGCCGCAGATCGTGTTCGCGGATGCCGACATGGAGGCCGCGGTGCCGGTGATCTGCCGCGCGATCATCCAGAACGCCGGTCAGACCTGCTCTGCCGGCAGCCGGGTGCTCGTGGAGCGCAGCGCCTATTCGTCGCTCGTCGAGAAGCTCGGTGCGGCCTTCGGGAAGCTGCGCGCGGGCAGCCCCGAAATGAATCTCGACTGCGGTCCAATCATCAACGCCAGGCAGAGGACGCGCGTCCAGGGGTTCATCGACCGCGCCCGTGAAGACGGGATTCCGCTGCTCGCGGAAGGCAGCATCGCCGAAGGCGTCTCCCCTGACGGCTTCTTCGTGACGCCGGTGCTCTTCGGCGCCGTCCCGCGCGAGCACCCGCTCGCGAGCGAGGAGGTGTTCGGTCCCGTGCTCGCCGTGATGCCCTTCGACGACGAGGCGGACGCGATCAGGCTCGCCAACGGCACGGATTACGGCCTCGTCGCGGCAATCTGGACGCGCGACGGCGGACGTCAGCTCCGCGTGGCCCGGAAGCTGCGCAGCGGACAGGTCTTCGTGAACTCATACGGCGCGGGCTCGGGCATCGAGTTGCCGTTCGGAGGGACCGGGAAGAGCGGCCATGGGCGCGAAAAAGGCTTCATGGCGCTGCACGACTTCTCGCGCCTGAAGACACTCGTGATCAACCACGGCTGAGGGGACGTCTGATGCGGCTGCCCGGCAAGATCGCCCTCGTCACCGGCGCCGGCAGCGGGTTCGGCGAGGGGATGGCCAGGCGCTTCGCAGCGGAAGGCGCCGCGCGTCGCGGTCGATCGACGTCCGCTTCGACCAGGCGCGCCGCGTCGCGGCAGGCCATCGGCGCAGCGCGCCATTGCCATCGAGGCCGACGTGTCGTCGACCGGCGGCGGTCGCGCAGGCCGTCGAACGAGGCGACCGCGACGTTCGGCGTCCCGGACATCGTCGTCAACAATGCGGGCATCACGCACAGGAACCGCCCGGTCCTGGAGGTGGACGAGGCGACGTTCGACCGCATCTTCGCCGTGAACGTGAAGTCGATCTTCAACATGGTCCGGGCGGTCGTGCCGCTGATGCGGGAGAACGGCGGCGGCGTGATCCTCAACGTCGGATCGACCGCCGGGATGAGGCCGCGTCCGGGCCTGACCTGGTACAACGCGTCGAAGGGTGCGGTCAACCTCGTCTCGAAGTCGCTGGCCGTCGAGCTGGCGCCTTGGCGAGATCCGCGTCAACGCCCTCTGCCCCGTGATGGGCGTGACCGGCCTGCTCGGCGACTTCATGGGGGTCGAGGACACGCCGGAGAACCGGGCCAGCTTCGTCGCCACCATCCCGCTCGGGCCGACTCTCGCAGCCCGAGGACATCGCCGCCGCCGCGCTGTTCCTCGTCTCGGATGAGGCCGCATTCATCACCGGCATCGAACTGCCGGTCGACGGCGGCCGGACCGTGTAGGTCACATGTGGCGCGGGGTCTTCGACCCGCGAGCCGTTGCTCAATCAAAAACACAAGCCGTCAGGTCCATGTGGCGCGGGGTCTTCAGACCCCGCGAGCCGTCGTTCAATCCGCTGCGGCGGTCTGTTTCCTCAACTAAAGCCCGCCGCTACCTGTGGTGGAAGGTGACGGTGGTCCCGTGGGACCACTTCGAGTAGCAGCCTCCACACAGCAACGCGGCGAATGGCTCCTGATCTGGCGCCTTCAACGAGAACACGCGCGAGCCGGTGTCTTCGGCCGGGATGAAGAGCGCGGCACACACCGCGCAGGGCAGGTCGTTTTCCGAGCTGACATGTTTGACGGAAACTGTCACGTTGTTCATCACGGGTCGGCCTCTCCCTGTTCCGGCGGTGCAGCCCCTGCAGTTCCGTTGCGGAGTGGGGACTGAGCCCCATGATGCCACCAGCGCGCTCCAGCGGCCGAGAAAACGCGGATCCCGTCGTGCTAGAGTTCCCCGAATACCGGAGGGCCCGGACCTGAGCGCGGTTCTTCCGGCCGGGCACCGGTGCGGGCATCGGCGGGGGCGCCAGAGCGGCGGGCCCTGATTCCGCGCATGCGCGTCCATGGTGCGGCCCGGATGGCCCCGGGGGATGGACTAACTTTGGCGGAGGAGAGACGTGGTGAGAATCAAGAGTCTTGTCGTAGTGGCGGCCGTCCTTGCCGCATGCGCGTTCCCATCCGCTCAACAGCCGGCCGCTCCCGCCGCCCAGACACCGGCGGCTCCTCCCGTCCAGCAACCGGCGGGTGGCGCACCCACCCCGGCCGCCGGCGTCGATCCGCGTCCGCCGAACGCCGCCGGGCCAGCAGCCGGCGTTCCCGGGCCAGACGCGCGCGCCGGAGCGGAAGACTCGAATGTCGCCGTTCGAGGTGGTGACGGTCGCCGAGGGGCTGCAGAACCCGTGGGGGCTCGCGTTCCTGCCCGATGGCCGCATGCTCGTGACCGAGAAGCCCGGGCCGCCTTCGCTCGTCGGCACCGACGGGAAGCTCTCGGAGCCGGTCGCAGGACTGCCCCCCGTCGACGCGCGAGGCCAGGGCGGCCTGCTCGACATCGCGCTCGATCCCGGGCTTCGCGAACAACGGCCTCATTTACTGGAGTTTTGCCGAGCCGCGCGAGGGCCGACGAACAACACCGCGGTAGCGCGCGGGAGCTTGATGGACGAGGCCGCGCCGCGCGTCGAAAACGTGCAGGTCATCTACCACCAGGTGCCGTCGCTGAACTCGGCGCAGCACTATCGGCAGCCGGCTGGTGTTTGGACGCGACGGGACGCTGTTCGTCACGCAGGGTGACCGCTCGATCACCGAGGGCCGCATGCAGGCGCAGCGGATGGACGGCCTGATCGGCAAGATCGTGCGCATCAATCCCGACGGATCGATCCCCAAGGACAACCCGTTCGTCGGCAAGGATGGCGTCCGGCCGGAGATCTGGTCGATCGGCCACCGCAACGTCCAGGCGGCGACGCTGCATCCCACCACCGGCGAACTGTGGGAGGTCGAGCACGGCACGCGCGGCGGCGACGAGATCAATATCGCGCGGAAGGGCAAGGACTACGGCTGGCCGACGATCGCGTACGGCATCGAATACCGCGGTGGCGCCGATCACCGGCGGGATCACCGCGAAGGAAGGTATGGAGCAGCCGCTCTACTACTGGGATCCGGTCATCGCGCCGAGCGGGATGGTGTTCTACACCGGCTGCTCTGTTCCCGGCCTGGAAAGGCAGCCTCTTCATCGGCGGGACTCGGCGAGCACGAACCTCGTGCGCCTGTCGCTCGACGGCGACCGCGTCGTCGGCGAAGAGCGGCTGTTGACCGACCTGCAGCCGAAGCGCGAGCGGATCCGTGATGTCAGGCAGGGACCCGAGGGCGCGCTCTACCTGCTGACCGACAGCCCGACCGGCCGGATCCTGAAGCTCGTTCCGAAGCCGTGACGCGCGGCTGACCTGCCGGTTAGATCCGGGGCCGCCTTGGCGTATGCGTCCGTCTCGGTGGGTCGAACAACGGCGCCGGTGCGCGAGGCGGCCGGGCGGCACCACGCGCTTGCGCGCCCACCCGGACTCTTCTACTATCCGTCGGCATGTCGGACGACGATCTGCAAAAGATCTCTGCGTAGCCGCGGACCGTTCCTCCTGCTGGCGAGCGGTCAGCGAGCCAGCGGAGCGGCGGGCCCTGAATCGAGGGTGAACAGTCTATTTTCCTGGCAGGAACCGGCCGGACCGGGACGACCCGCCGAGGAGTGCAGATGGCTTGCTCGCGACGACTGGTGTTCTGTGTGCTCGTCGGCTTCACCGTGGCGGCTCCCCAGGGTGCCGGGGACACGGGCTCGTCCCTGCAAAAGGCCAAGCCTTCCTCCGGCCGCGCCGGCACGGCACAACCGGGCGCCGCACTGACGCCCGAGCTCAGGGCGCGGATTCTCGCCGCGATGCGGCTGAACCGCCAGGCGTTCCAGGAGGACGCGGTCCTGAAGCGCTACGGCGAGAGCCGGCCGCCGGCTACGCACGCGGCGTTCGCGGCCTGCGACCTTCCACGGACCAGCACCGGAGCGCCGGCGGCGCAGTATCCGGCCAAGCAGGCCCGATCCACAGCCCGTCCCTATACCGAGGTCAAGGTGGCGGATTGCCTGGGAACGACGGGCGGCCTTGCGGGCACCCGCGCGGCGCCGCTGGCGCAGCACTACTACTGCAGCATGCCGGGCCTGTCGCCCGACATCCGCGGCTGTTTCACGTTCCAGCTCCGGCTTCCAAGCGTGTCGCGCACGCGGAGCGCCTGGGAGGAAGGCTACCTGCCGGACGGAAGAAAAGTGGAGCTCCAGCGAGGCTGGAACTTCCTCGGACCCGATCCCGCAAAGGTCCCGGATGTGGCCAAGGCGTTCGAATACTGCGCGACGGACGGCCGGCCGCACTGGATCAAGAACCGGCGGGGTCAGTCCCAGGATGTATCCAAGATCCATCCGAAGCCGACCCGGCCGATGTGCTGGGTCGCAGAGACGCAAGCCGACCTGTTCCAGGGGATCATGGGCGGAGCGATTGCTCCGCCGATGGCCGAGCAGGTGGCGCTGCTGCGCGAATACTACGAATGCAGCACGATCAAGTCGAAGGTCAGCGCCGCGCGATTCAAGGCGCTCTGCGAATACGACACACGCAGCCGCTGACGGCACACGTCGGGTGGCGCGCGTTCAGGCGCGCTGGCTCACCGCGAGGATGTTGCCCTCCGTGTCCTTGAACCAGGCGGTCTTCGCACCGCCGCCGGTGGCAATGCTGTCGACGGTCCGCAGACCTGGCGCGTCGTATTCTTCGAACCGCACGCCCCGGGCCTTCAGATCTGCGACTTCGGCTGCGACGTCCTCGACCTCCCAGAAGGCCTGGCTTGCGCGCGAGGTGCCCGCGTTGGCCGTCGGATACAGGAACACTTCAGTGCCGCCGCACTGGTAGATCACGCCCCCCGCAAATTCCAGCTTGGGCCGCAGCCCGATGGTGCCCTCGTAGAAAGTCCGTGCGCGCGAGACGTCGGACGCCGGGATGTACGCGCGAATGGGTGCATTTGACAGCATGGCTATCTCCTATGTCTGCGATCCGTGCAGACGTGGGCGCTTCCCGGCGACCATCCGCCGTCCGCCCCATTGATGATCGAACGGCGACCGCCGGGATCGACGTCCGACCGGCCCCGTCACCGGGGTGGGCACGGCCAGCCCGGGGCGGATTGTCGATCCCGTCGCCGGCCATTCGACCAGAACCAGGAACGGCCCGCGCTCCGAGGGCTCCCGCCGCGACCCTCCGAAAGGGGGGCACGAACAGTGCAAGCAAGTGCTTGCATCATCGCCGGCCTGTCTGATACGGTCGGACGGTGGATGCTCGAGAGCAGCTGCTGCAGGCAGCATTGAGGGTTTACAGCACTGCCGGCACCCGTGGAGCAACCACGCGGCGGATCGCGCGCGAAGCCGGCGTGAACGAGGTCACCCTGTTCCGGCAATTCGGGTCGAAGGAGGCCTTGCTGCGCGACGCGCTGCAGTTGACCTACGACCGCAGCATCCTGAAACGGCTCCCGGGCGAACCAGTGCATCCCGCGCGCGAGCTCACCGGCTGGTGCCGTCTGCACCACGACTTCATCATTCGCAACCGGTCGATGCTGCGGATCACCATGGCGGAGTTCGCCGAGCATCCGGACCACGTCACGCATGCCTGCAGAATCCCCATCCAGGTCTCCGACGAGCTGCACACGTATGTGCGGCGTCTGCGGGCCAGGGGGCTCGCAGCCGGGCGGTGGCCTGGACGGGCCGCCACGGCGATGCTGCTCGGCGCCGTGTATCAGGATGCCATGCAGCGCGACATCATGCCGGCGCTGTTTGCCGTCTCGCCACAGGATGCGATCCGACAGGTACGTCGGACTGTTCCTCGCAGCGATCGGCGTGCAGCGGCCGCGCCGCCGCCGGCCTCCATCAGCTACCCCGCAATGATATGACGCACATCATGGATCAGGATTTCGAGATTGACGTTCTCTCCGCTCCTACACCCGGGCCGCGCACCGGGGGGCGGTGGTCGGCGCGCACGGGGCTGCTGATCGGCATGTTCGCTGCCTGGTGTTCGACAAGCGCCGGGCTCCAGGCACAGTCGATTCCCAGGGCGGGCACACTGCCGGAGGCCGCGCGCGCTGCCGGACAGACCGCCGCGAGCGGCCCGACAGTTGCGACCCGGGTGCTGACCCTGGACGACGCGCTGGCGCTCGCCGATCCGACCAGCGAGCTGGTGTCGATCGCGGAGGCGGGTGTCACGCGCGCTGAAGCGGAAGAACGCCGGGTCCGCAGCGAGTGGTTGCCGCAGCTGTCCGCATCGGGCGGCTACGACCGCGCGCTGGCCTCGGAGTTCGAAGGCGTTTTCGGCGCGGCCGGCCCGGCGTGCATACCCTTCACCCTGGACCCGCAGGCGTCACTCGAGGCCCGTGTGACGGAGATCGAGCGCGCGCTGGAGGACTGCCCTCCGACGGCCAGTCCGTTCGGAGACGCCGCGGGAGACGATGAGGATCTGGCGCTGCCGTTCGGCCGCGCCAACACTTACCGCGCGAACCTCACGTTCTCGCAGAACGTCTACACCGGTGGCCGCCTCGCGGCGGAGCAGGAACGCGCGCGGCTGGGACGCGCGAATGCCGGCCTCGCGCTGACCTCCACCCGCGCGCAGCTGGCGCTCGACGTGGCGGAGGCCTACTACGACGCCCTGCTCAGCGATCGCCTCGTGACCATCGCGGAGGCTACGCTGCTGCAGGCCGAAGAGACAGCCGATCAGGTCCGCCAGCAGCGCGAGGCGGGCCGGGTGGCGGAGTTCGACATGGTGCGGGCGCAGGTCACGCGCGACAGCCAGCGTCCCGAGGTGATCCGGCAGCGCAATGCCCGCGGCCTGGCGTACCTGAGGCTGAAGCAGCTGCTCGACCTTCCGTTCGACACCGACATCCGGCTGGTGTCCACTCTCGAGGATGCGGTGCTCCCTCCGCCGGCCGCCCGTCTGGCGGAAGCCATCGTCTCGGCGGAGTCGGGGCGTTCAGCCGACCGCGTCCGGACGGTGGTCACGCAGGCGGGCAACGACGTCCAGCAGCGGGAGGCGGGGGTCCGTATCGCTCGCGCGCAGCGCCGGCCCTCCGTCGCCATCACCTCCTCCTACGGGCGGGTCGCCTACCCGTCGGGCGTGCCCCTGCCGGCCGATTTCCGCACGAACTGGACGATCGGAGCGAGCGCACAGGTGCCGTTGTTCACGGGAGGCCGCATCAAGGCCGAGGAGACCACCGCCCGGGCCGATCTGACCGAAACGCAGGCCCGGCTCCAGCTCACGCGCGAGCTGGCCACGCTGGACGATGCGTCGGTCCGGTTGCAGCTGGCAAATGCCCGCGCCGCCTGGGAGGCCACCGCCGGCACCGTGCAGCAGGCCGAGCGCGCCTATGAAATTGCCAACCTGCGCTACCGCGAAGGCCTGTCGACCCAGCTCGAGCTGTCCGATGCGCGATTGCTCCTGCAGCAGGCTCAGGCGAACCGCGTGCTGGCGGCCCGCGCGGTTCAGATCGGCCGCGTCAGGCTGGCGCTGCTGCCGGACCTGCCCTTGACGACGACTGGCGCGGTGACGACGCAGCAGGCACAGCCGGCCGCCCCGCAGACGCCCGCGGCTACCCCCGCCGGCGGGCAGAGCGGGACCGGCGCGGGGTCGATCGCGCCGGGCACGGCCGGTCCGGGCCGGACAGGAGCGACACAACGATGACGCCGGTTTTCTCATCAGGACGGCTGCGCCTGCGCAACGGTCGGAGTCACTCTGCCATCGGCTGGCGGGTGAACAGCAGGCCGGCGCCTGTCCGGGCGTGGCGCGGACCGGTCCTGCTGGCGGGAGTACTGCTCGCGGCCGCCGCAGGTTGCGCGCGCGAGAGCGCCGAGGCACCGCCGCCCGTCCCGGTTGCAGTGCAGGTCGGCAAGGAAAACGTGGCCACCGTGTCGGTGCAGGAGATCAGCACGGGTCCCCTCATTTCCGGCACGCTGATGGCCGAGCGGGATGCGACGGTGCGCGCCGAGGCCAGCGGATCGGTCCTGCAGGTCACCGCGGCGGAGGGCCAGGCCGTGCGGCGGGGTGCGCTGCTCGCACGGATCGAGGATCAGGCGCTCGGGGATGCGTACAAGTCCGGGCAGTCCGCCGTTCGATCGGCGGAGCAGGCGCTCGGTGTCGCCGAGCGGGAAGCGCAGCGGACCGAAAACCTGGTGAAGGGAGGCGCGCTTGCGGAGCGGGAGCTCGATACGGCGAAGAACGCCGTGACCGCCGCGCAGGCGCAGCTCGAGGATGCGCGCTCGCGGCTGGCCTCCGCAGGGAAACAGGTGGCCAACCTCACCGTCCGCTCCCCGTTGGACGGCGTCGTCGCGGCCCGCGCGGTGAACGCGGGCGATGTGGTCAGCCCCGGTACCGAGCTGTACCGGATCATCGATCCGCGCAGCATGCGGCTCGAGGCGTCGGTGCCGTCGGAGTCGCTGGCAATGATCAAGGTCGGCCTGCCGGTCAAGTTCGAGGTTCGCGGGTACCCCGGACAGTCGTTCGACGGACGGATCGAGCGCATCGGACCGGCGGCGGACCCGGTGACACGGCAGGTGTCGATCTTCGTCGCCATCCCGAACACCGGCGGACGGCTCGTTGCGGGCCTGTTCGCGGAGGGCCGGGTCGCGCAGGAGTCGCGCCGTACGCTGGTCGTACCGCTCACCGCCGTCAACACGGACGATCCGAAGGCGCCGTGGGTACTGCGTGCGGCCGGCGGCAAGGCCGAGCGCGTGACCGTGGGTCTGGGGCTCCGCGACGAGCAGACCGAGCGCGTCGAGATCACCAGCGGGGTGAAGGAAGGCGATCGGCTGCTGGTCGGATCGGCACGGGCGATCACTGCCGGCACGCCGCTGAAGCTGGCGGACGAGGCCGGCCAGCCGCAGAGCTGAGTGCCACCATGCTGATCTCCGACTTCGCCATCCGCCGCCCGATCGTCACGACGGTCCTGATGCTCGCCCTCGGCGTGTTCGGGATCTTCGCGCTCGCGATGCTGCACACCGACGAGTTCCCCGACGTCCAGAACCCGGTGGTGGTCGTCTCGGTGCCGTACCCGGGCGCCTCGCCGGAGAGCGTCGAGCGGGAGGTCGTCGACCGCATCGAGGAGGGTATCGCCGGGATCAGCGGGGTCGACAAGATCCAGTCGAACTCCCTCGACGGCTACGGCGTCATCATCACGTTCTTCCAGTTCGAGAAGGACCTGCAGGAAGCCACCCAGGAGATCCGCGACAAGATCTCCGAGATCCGCAACGAGCTCCCGCCGGAGATGGAGGAGCCGATCCTCACGCGCTTCAACCCTGCCGACCTGCCGATCATGTCGCTGGTCCTGTCGTCGCAGCGGCTCCATGGGGCCGAGCTGACGCGCCTGGCCGACCCTGCTATCACGCGCCGGCTCCGCGGCATCCCCGGCGTCGCCGAGGTGGAGGTCGTCGGCGGCGTCGAGCGGGAGCTGACGGTGGAGCTGCGGCCGGTCGACCTGCAGGCGGCCGGCCTCAGTGTCGCGCAGGTCGTCGAGGCGCTCCAGGCGCAGAACCTCGCGGCGCCTGTCGGGCGCCTCAACGGCCAGTTCGACGAGCGCACGATCCGGCTGCTGCGGTCGCCTCGAGAAACCGGCCGATTTCGCGCGTGCTGCCGATCGCGCAGTCGGAGGGCCGCGTCGTGCGGCTCGGAGACGTTGCCGACGCGAAGGACGGAACGGAAGAACCTCGCTCCGCCGCGGTGTTCAACGGCGAAGAGGCGGTCGGCATCGACGTCAAGAAGGCCAAGGGCTTCAGCACCACCCAGGTGGCGGAAGCGGTTCACGAGCAGGTCACCCGGATCCAGCCGACACTGCCCGAGGGTGTGTCCTTCAGGGTCGTTCGCGACGCCGGCACGCGCGTCGAGGCGTCGGTGGCGAACGTCCAGGAGGCGCTGCTCGAGGGCGCGGCGCTCACCGTCCTGGTGGTGTTCCTCTTCCTGAACTCCTGGCGATCGACCGTCATCACGGGCCTCGCGCTGCCGGTGTCCGTGCTCGCCTCGTTCGTCGCGGTGCTGGCGTTCGGCTTCACGCTGAACACCATGTCCCTGCTCGGGCTCTCGCTGGCGATCGGCATCCTGATCGACGATGCGATCGTGGTGCGCGAGAACATCGTGCGCCACGTCGAGATGGGGAAGGACCACTACACGGCGGCGCACGAAGGCACCGACGAGATCGGGCTGGCGGTTGCCGCCACGACGTTCTCGATCGTTGTCGTGTTCGTGCCGATCGCGTTCATGGGCGGCATCGCGGAGCAGTGGTTCGCGCCCTTCGCGCTGACGATCGCCTGCTCGGTGCTGGTGTCGCTGTTCGTCTCCTTCTCGCTCGACCCGATGCTGTCGGCGTACTGGCCGGACCCGCACGTCGAGCCGGAACAGCGGTCCTTCATCACGCGCTGGCTCGACCGGTTCAATGCCTGGTTCGATCGGCAGGCCGACAGCTACAAGCGCGTGATCGGCTGGGCGCTCGATCACCGCTGGACGATGGTGCTGCTCGCGGTGGCCTCGTTCGTCGCCGCGCTGGCGCTGCCGGCCCTGGGCGTTCGTCGGCGGCG
Source organism: uncultured Acidobacteriota bacterium (assembly GCA_963787175.1). Classification (GTDB taxonomy): domain Bacteria; phylum Acidobacteriota; class Vicinamibacteria; order Vicinamibacterales; family 2-12-FULL-66-21; genus CAVSUB01. The sequence goes on along the minus strand of CAWBCA010000017.1, from coordinate 15,192 downwards.
AGTTCTTCCCCGTGACGGACGAGTCCGAGTTCAACGTCTCGCTCGACACGCCGCCGGGATCGAACCTGGAATACACCAAGCTCAAGGCAGAGGAGGTCGCGCGCATCGCGCGGTCGAAGTCCGAGGTGATCTACACCTACACCACGATCGGGGGCAGACCGGATCGGTGGACGAGGGCACCGTGTACGTGCGCCTGAAGCCGAAGCACGAGCGCGAGCGCAGCCAGAACGCCGTGGCCGCCGGCCTCCGCGAGGAGCTGTCCCGTCTCGGCGGCGCGACAGCCTCGATCACGACCAGCGGCTTCGGCGATCAGAAGCAGATCCAGATCCAGGTGCTGGGACGGGACTCGAACGAGCTGCAGCAGATCGCCGACCGCGTGCTCGGCCTCGTGCGGCAGGTGCCCGGCGCCGTGGACGTCGGTCTGTCCACCCGCGGGCAGAAGCCGGAGCTCGAGGTGCAGCTCGATCGGGCGCTGGCCGGATCGCTGGGTCATGGCGGGCCAGGTCGCGCAGGCGCTGCGCCCGGCGTTCGCGGGGATCGACGTCGGCGACTGGGTCGATCCCTCAGGCGAGACGCGCGACGTCACGGTGCGGCTCGCCCCGCAGTCGCGAACGCGCACGGCGGATCTCGCGACGCTGCCGCTGGTCGTGGCGGGGCCCGACGGGTCAGGTCCGGCAGGTGCCGCTCGGACAGGTTGCGACGATCCGGCCCGGGGTCGGCCCGGCACGGATCGATCATCTCGATCGCGAGCGCGTGATCACGGTCCAGGCGAACACCCAGGACCGGCCCGCTCAGCGAGGTGATCAAGGACATCGACGCGCGGCTCGTGGGCGTCAACCTCCCGCCCGGCTACACCATCCGGCAGGGAGGCGAGACGGAGGATCAGCAGGAGGTGTTCGGCCGCATCATCGGCGGCGCTCGGTCATCGCGGTGATGCTGATGTACCTGGTGCTCGTGTGCAGTTCGGATCGTTCCTCGACCCGATGGCGATCCTGATGTCGCTGCCGCTGTCGCTGATCGGCGTGATGCTGCGCATTGCTGGTGACCGGCTCCACGCTGAACCTCATGAGCCTGATCGGCGTGATCCTGCTGATGGGCATCGTGGCCAAGAACGCGATCTCTGCTGATCGACTTCGCCAAGTGGGCCGAAGAAGCGGGCAAGTCGCAGGCGGGATGCGCTGATCGAGGCCGGCCGGGTGCGCCTGCGTCCGATCCTGATGACGACGTTCGCGCTGATCGCGGGGATGATACCGGTGGCGATCGGCGCCGGCGAGGGTGCCGACTTCCGTGCGCCGCTCGGCCGCGCCGTGATCGGCGGCGTCATCACGTCCACGGTCCTGACGCTGCTGGTGATTCCGACGTTCTACGAGATCATGACGGACTGGCGCGACTGGCTGCTTGACAAGATGAACCTCGGTGGCGGCCATGCACCCGCGCCCGCGCATGCGCCGGCCGCCCTGATGGCTGCACAGGCGCCGGCGGGGTCTGAGCAGCCTCCGCTGTGAAGACCCCGCCCTGCTGGGAACCGGGCCGGTTCACGACCCAAGGAATGTGTGTGCTCTCCCAGCTTCCTGTCAATGCTCCCGCACGGTACACCCGGGGAACCTGGCCAGCGCGGTGTTGCCGGCATACCCCAGCTCCTGGAGCAATCCGGCGCGGGAGGTGTAGTAGCCGTCGGCTGTCAGGTTCTTGACGAGCCGGAACATCCGGACCGGCAGGGCGGGATCGGTTTCGAGCGCCGGACGGTCCGCCGAGGGAGGCGGTGCGGACAGGTCCTTGTCGGTGATGGCCACGTAGTACACAACTCGCCCCTGGGCGCCCGTCCTGAACCGTCCACGCTGCTGCTCGCGGTGCTGGCGATCGACTTCGTCGCTGAGCGGCTGCAGGATCGCGGCATGCTCGGCCTCCTCCAGCGACAGGTAGTCTCGCGAGAACCGTGTTTTCGCCTGTCGCTCGAGCCAGGCGAGCCCGGCGCGGATCAGCGGCTGATGCTCGGCGTTCAGGGAAACCACGCGGTCGATGTACTCCGGCACCCCGGCGGCAGCCGCGCCGGGCGTATCGGTCGGCGGGATGATCACATCGGTCAGCCGCGCGAGCAGGGCGTACTCGCCCGGCGTGAAGAATGCCGGCGCATACGGCCCGGAGCCCGCGACCTGCGCCAGCGTCGGGTGGACGTGCTGGCCGTAGAGCTCGTCGCCGGAGAACGGGAAGGCGCAGGTCAGCCCGACCGTGCCCAGCATCTTGAGTGCGTACCGCCGCGTCTCGGTCACAAGTCCCCCCTTCGCACCCGTTCGGCGATGTGCGCGGCCGCGCGCGCGGCAAGCGCCATGATCGTATGGGTCGGGTTCTTCTCCGAGGCGGACGGGAACACGCTGCCGTCCACGACATACAGGTTGGGCACGTCGTGCGTGCGGCAGTCGCTGTTGACGACCGAGGTCCGCGGGTCGCTCCCCATGCGGCACCCCCCGAGCTCGTGGTTGGGCGCCGGACCGTCCGGCACGGACAGGATCTCGGCGCCCGCCTTCTCGAGCATCGCGAGGCTCCAACCCACCATGTCGTTGAACAGCGCCTCTTCGTTCCTGCCCCAGCGCAGGTGCCGCCGCGCCTCCGGCAGCCCGAACTTGTCGGTCCGCCCGCGATCGAGATCGACGTACGACGCGGCGTTCGGCAGCATCTCGCCGTACGGCGTGAACTGGACGAAGGCCGGATACGCCCCTTTCACCGACGCCTTGTACGATCGGCCGAAGCCGTTCACCGACTTCGCCCAGCCTGCGAATCGCCTGTTCTGGTAGTTGAGCTGTGCGCCGAAGCTGCGCGCATACCCGCGCTTTCTGTTGTTGTGCATGAAGGACGGCAGGTAGCCGTGATCCAGGAACCCCTCGTCGTTCACCGGAGGTTTGCCGCGCAGCCCCTCGAGCACACACTCGACCCCGCCGGTGAAGTGCGGGATGAAGTGCTTCCCGACCTGCCCGCTCGAGTTGGCCAGGCCGGCCGGGTAGCGGGCGGACGTGGACATCAGCAGCAGCGCGATGCTCTGCACGCACGCGCACGCCAGGACCACTGCCCGGCCGCGCACTTCGCCCTCGCGCTGGTGCACGCGGTGGAGGTAGCGGACACCGGTCGCGCGGTTCTCGCCCGACACCAGTACCTCGCGCACGATGCAGTCGGGAAACACCGTGACCTGTCCGCTCTTCTCGGCCGGTGCGATGTGCACGTCTGCCGAGTTGTACTTCGCGACCACATCGCAGCCCGCCATGCAGTTGCCGCAGAAGTGGCACGCGAGGCGAGTGCTGGTCGCGACAGTGAGCGTGGCTTTCCGGACGTGAATGACGTTCCCGCCGAGCGATTGCGCCGCCCGTTGCATGATCTCGTCGCTGCACTTCAGCGGCACAGGGGGAAGAAAGATCCCGTCGGGGAGATCGTCCAGGCCGTCCAGGCTGCCGCAGACGCCGACCTCCCGTTCGATGGCGTCGTAGTAGGGCGCGATGTCCTTGTAGTCGAGGGGCCAGTCTTCGCCCGCCCCTTCGAAGGTGCGCCCCTTGAAGTCCCGCTGACTCAACCGGAGCGCCACTGCATTCCAGAGCATGGTCTTGCCGCCGACGCCGCGGCTCCGCTCCGACTCGAACCCCACCTTGCCGGGACGCATCGTCGGGATCTGCCGGTTGGGAAAGTCGAACGGCATGGCGTGCGTGTTGAAGTCCGTGCGCGTGTTCACGCGCGGTCCCCCTTCCACGATGGCCACGCGCACGCCTTGCCTGGCGAGGTGTGCTGCCAGGGTGCCCCCGGACGCACCGGACCCGACGATCACCACGTCGAAGATGTCGTTCTGCATTGCGACGAACGATTGTGCTCGCTGGATCCAGCCGCGTCAAATCCGCGCCGGCGTTTCACGTCGGCGTGCGCCAGCGGTGGGGTGGATCGGCGCGCCCGCAGGGTGCGCGTCCGCTAAGATCCGGGCTGCGGCGCCGGAGGCTCGTTCTGCTGGACGGTCGCCGGACATTGAGCCATGACCCCCGACGAGCCAACCGGCCGACCACCTGACGCTCGCGCCAGTCCCTCACCCTCCGGGCTCGTCCAGATCGCACGGGTCTTCCTGAAGCTCAGTGTGACCGCGTTCGGCGGGCCCGCCGCGCACGTGGCGATGATGGAAGAGGAGGTGGTCCGCCGTCGGCGCTGGCTCACCCGCGCGGAGTTCCTCGACTACCTGGGCGCCACACAGCTGATTCCCGGCCCGAACTCTACGGAGCTGGCAATACACGTCGGGCATGCGAGAGCGGGATGGCCGGGACTGCTGATCGCCGGTGTCTGCTTCATTCTCCCCGCCGCCCTCCTCGTCTCTGTCGCTGCCTGGGCGTACGTGCGGTACGGCGCCGTCCCCGACGCTGGCGCGCTCCTCTATGGCGTCAAGGCGGTCGTTGTCGCGATCGTGGCGCAGGCGGTTGCGGGGTTGGGGCGGTCGGCTGTGCGGGGAGTGGGACTTGCCATGCTGGGTCTCGCCGGGATCGTTGCCGTGGTGGCGGGGGTTCACGAGCTGCTGGTGCTGGCCGCCTCGGGTGCGCTGATGTGCCTCACGAGGCTCGCTGCACCCGGGGACCGGCGGTCCGCCGGCGCTGCCATCATGTCGCTCGGCGCCGCGTCCGGGATGACCGTGGCCGCGGCCGGCACTCCGTCGGCTGCCGCTGCGTTCGGGCTCTGGCCTCTGTTCCTGGTGTTCGCGAAAACCGGCGCCGTGCTGTTCGGAAGCGGCTACGTCCTGCTGGCATTCCTGCGGGCGGACCTGGTCGAACGCCTCGGATGGCTGAGCGAGCCGCAGTTGCTCGATGCGATTGCAATCGGCCAGGTCACGCCAGGGCCCGTGTTCACGACCGCCACCTTCATCGGGTATGTGCTCGGCGGCCCGGCCGGAGCCGCGGTTGCCACCATCGGCATCTTCCTGCCCGCCTTCGTGTTCGTGGCGTTGAGCGGACCGCTGGTGCCGCGGATCCGGCGATCCCGGCCGGCAGGGGCGTTCCTGGACGGCGTCAACGTCGCGTCGCTGGCGCTGATGGCCGTCGTGACCTGGCAGCTCGGGCGCGCGGCGCTGATCGACAAACTGACGATCGCGCTGGCTGCCGCCTCCCTCGTCCTTCTGGTGAGGACCCGGATCAACTCCGCCTGGCTGATCCTGGGTGGCGGCGCAGTGGGCTGGCTCGTCCGGTAACCGTCTGGTTGCCTCGGTTGCGCGGCGCAGGGGGCCGCGTCGTGCATCGCCGCAACAAGCCCGACCGGCGCACGCCCAGGACAGTCTGCCGACCAACAGAAATCGTGCTGCTCAGGAGCACATATCGCAGAGCATTACGGGGCCCGAGATCGAGAATTCCTCAGCAAACCTGCAAAGTCCCGCGCCCCCTGACGATGGCACTATCCTTGCCCCTTTGACCGACATGCGCACCACCCATCTCCTGACGCGGGCCACCACAGCCAATCCGTCTTCAGCCTCCACTCGCGTCGAAGCGAGGCGGCTGCGCTTGCGTGAACGAGGCACGGATCGCGTGATGAGGCGCGGCCGGCGCATGGAGCGGATTCTTCGCGAGCAGTGGACCATCAGCGGGGGCATGTCCTGGGCGTGGTACACCGCCGTCATGCTCGTCGGGGCGGGCGCCGGAACGCTCGGCTCGGTCGTCTACTCTTTCGCCGGCTGAGCGGCTCCCGGCTCCCCGGGTCGTTCCGCTTCGGATCAACGTTCACTCGCTTTCTTCCTGCAGGGACGCCGGAGTGGACCCCCCCACACGGCCGGGAACCGCAGGAAGCACCCCATCACGGCCGGCTCGTGCCCACGAGCCAACAACCAATCCGGCAACGCTCGTCACTGACTCGACGGCCGCTCCGACCCCGAGGGGCTCGCTGCGCACTGCATCTCCTGGTGGGTGCCCGGGGCTCCGGAGGCGCGTCGGCTCGCGGGGGAAAACGCAACAGTAGCGGTGCGTGTTGGCGGTCCACTACACTACGGTCCCGGGTTGAGCGGTGCGGATTCGCACGAGACCGCCGGACTGACTGGACGGAGTCCACGCCTTTCATGGACCGTTCGTCGGCGCGGCCGCGTCCAGCCAGGTCGTGATGCCTCCGGCGCTGACTGCCAGTGCTCGCGCGTCCCGGCAGGCGGTAGGCAGCGGCACGGTCCGGTGAACAGATTCTGACGTGGTGGAGAGATCGTGACCCGACGACCGTTCTGGCTTCTCGTCGCCGTGGCCCTGGCAATCGTGGGGGCCGTTGTCAACAATCAAGTGAGAGTCTACAGAGCCCGCCAGTCGAGGGCTGCCGCGGAGCGGGCGCGCGAGGCGCTGCTTCCGGAGCGGCAGAGACTCTTCAACATGCTTCGGCCGGTTGCGCTGACCAACTGCCGGCTGGAGAGATTCGGCGAAGTGAACGACGGTGGATACCTGATGTGCGCCAACCTGCTGGACAGGGTCCAGTCCGGGTACTCGGTACGGGATCTCCGGCTACGACAAGTGGGGCTGCGATATCTCCACACGGTTGAACATCACCGTGCACCAGTACGACTGCTTCGACACGACCCAGCCGGCCTGTCCGGCGGGCAAGACCGTTTTTCATGCGGAATGCGTCAGCGACGCGGCCAAGACGACGGACGGGCGCGCGTTCGACACGATCGAGAACCAGCTGGCGAGGAACGGTGACGGGTCGAAGCGCATCGTGATGAAGATCGACGTCGAGGGTGCGGAGTGGGCCTCTTTCATGGCCGCACCGGACGAAGTCCTGGAACGAATCGACCAGATGTCCGTCGAGTTCCACTGGCTGCAGGACGCGCAGTCGCGATGGCTCCAGACCGACGGCTACCGCCTGGCGATGCAGCGCCTGAAGCAGTTCTTCGAGGTCGCGCACGTCCACTTCAACAACGCGGGGTGCGCAGCCGGACTCGAACCGTTCACGACCTGGGCGTACGAGGTTCTCCTGGTGAGCAAACGGCTGGCCGTGGTCGATCCTTCTCGCAGCGTGACCGTTCCGCATCCGCTCGATGCGCTCAACAACCCGTCCCTCCCGGACTGCCAGCCCGCGGCCCGGTAGTAGCGCGTAGGGCGTTGATGCGCGCCCTTCTGGATGCGCGCCCTTCGTCGGTGCAGATGGGCTCGGCGCCGAGTGGTTGTGCGCCGACGCGCACACGGCGGGCGTCGATCGTTTGTACCAAGTAATTCTTACCGCGTTCTTTTTGCATATTTTGTTCATCAGCGGTTTGCTGTAAGGTTGCGCCGCCGTTATCGATGGACGTCTAAGGTCTTCCTTGCAGCGATGCGCTTTAGACATCTCCGAGACACGTAGCAACAACAGCAGAACAACGGATCGTTTCAGGGAGGACAGAATGCGAAGAGTCTTTGCAGTGGCCTTGCTCGGGTTGGTGGGAGCAGTTCCGGCGGTCGCACAGACCGGGAACGGTGCTCCGAGCGGGCCTCACTACAACCTGAACATCATCGGCGTGGAGCGCCCGAAACAGTCGTCACTCACCGGATCCCAACGCCATACGATCTTCGTCGCGCTCGGTAGGAACGGACAGGTCACGAGCAAGATCTATCTCACGCGTGGTGAATTCGAGGTCTGCGACGGCAATGCGTTCGACGAAGCCTACGATTGCACGGGTCAGCAGATTCAGCAGGAAGGTGCCGTGTTCCAGCTGCCCTGCAACACGAATCTGGCGGAGGAGGACGGCGTGGACATCGTGCCGTGTGACGATGCCGGCGATACGGCCGCCTACTCTGTCTATGCTCGGGCTCTCGGAAAGCCGAACGGATCAGCCACGATGACCACCTGTGCGACGGATACGGAGACATTGGAGGTTGTCTGTTCGGCGGAGAACGTCCTGCTGGTTCGCAACAAGGGTCGACAGACGTTTACCAACGTGACCAACCAGCTGACCTCGCTCGTGGCGCAGATCGATGATGATGCCAACCTGGAGCGCGTGGCGCTCTTCCAGGATCCGTTCGTGGACTGGTTCTGGCAGTACCACAACCGGGGTCTGCGGCTCGCGCAAATCCGGTTCTACCTCGAGATCTGATCAACGGAATTCATCTCCGGGCCGCCGGGACGGCGGCCCGATCTTTCCATTCCTTCAGCCATCTTCTTCTCATGAGACAGATCAGCCGTCAGCGGCCATCGCGATCGCCAAGTGGCATCAGGATGTTCGGGGCCGCAGTCCTCCTGGCGTCGTGCTGGTGGGTTGCTCCGAACGCACAGGACGCCTCCCGATCCGCTGCCGGACAGCACGACTTCGGGCGGGTGCGCCAGGGAGAGAGCGTCTATCACGAGTTTCAGGTTGCCAATCCCCGTGCGGATGGCGCCGCCCGGGTACTGCGGGTCGATGTCACTGCTCCGGGCATGTCAGCGAAATTCAAGCCCGACGTCGCGGCCGGCGAGATGGCGACGATCAAAGTCACCTGGAACACGTCGCGGGTCCAGGGAGCGACGAGCGGAAAAGCCATCGTCCGCTGGGCCGATCCCACTGTTCCGTCCGTCACACTGGCGCTGAAAGGGATCGTCCAGCCGCCCATCGAGTTGCTTCCCATGCCCGCCGCTTTCTTCAGCATGTTCCAGGACGAGTCGGCGGAACGCGTCATTGAGATCGTCAACCACGAAACGCGACCGCTGCGCATTCATCGCCTGGAACCGGACGGCGGCCACTTCGATGCAAAGATTCGCGAGGTTGAGCCGGGGCGGAAATTCGAGCTGCGTGTCGTGGTGCCGAAGGGCGCGGCGATCGGCCGGTTCATGGAGGGGGTCACGCTCCATACGGACGCCCCTGGCCACGAGACAGTCCGGGTGCCCGTCAACGTGCTGGTCAAAGCCGACGTCTACGCAAATCCCGAAGCCGTGGACTTCGGAGAGATCGATCTGGCTACGCTGAATCGGAATCCCGCCCGGCTGACGCTGCTCGCTCAGACATTTCTCGTGAAGCGCAGACAGGGCCCCTTCGCCATCACGGAGTACTCGACCGATGTCCCTGGCCTCGTCCTCACGACGTCTCCTGGTCAGGCTGACGCCGTTCATCAATTCAGTGTCTCTCTTGCGCCAGACAGGTTATCCGCCGGACCCCTCGAAGGTCAGATCCGCATCAAGACTTCCGACTCACGTTTCCCTGAAATTCTGGTGCCGGTGCACGGAAGGGTACGTTAACCGCGACCGTGCGGTGATGCCGCTTCGCGCGACCAGCAGCGCACACGGTGCTGGTTCGAACGGTATCCGCCGATCACACAGTTCGCCTGCTACCCGTGTGTTACCCACGCAACACAAGCGGTCGCGGCGCAATCGAGGATAGGTTCCAACGAAATGGAGCCGACGACCCGGCTTGAACGGGTGACCTGCTGATTACGAATCAGCTTGGACCCTAAATCCCCGGTGATCGGGCGCCCTCTCGTGTGTGCTTTTCCTGGGGATTTCTGCTTGTGGTGTGATCTCGCTGATCCGAGCGTAATCTCCAACCCGTCCACCATCCGTCCACCGGACTTCGCCCCGTGGGATGCCTCAATTGCTCTCACTGAGGACGTTCACGCCTGTGACGTGGAAATGCTCCGCGGCCTGCAGCATGTGGCGGTCGTTCGTGTAGACTTCCTTGAAGCCATGCTCCTCGGCGCAGGCCAGGTGGAGCGCGTCACCAGATCGGACGAAGACCGTGCTCGGAAGATCGAGGACGGCTTTGCGGGTCTTCTCCAGAAGGTCGGACGTCATCCCCAACCACTGCCACACACCGTTCTGTTCATCCTCTTCGAAGTCTTTCAGGATCGCCGTCATCTCTCGGCGCGTCACGTGACGCTCCCGGACGTGGCGCTTGAGGATCGAGGCAAACTCCAGACGGGCCAGCTCACACGACGCGAGGCCATCCGCGCCGGAGGCTACGTCGCGAACCCGATCCGCGCCCGGCTCATTGAGGTAGCATTTGGCGATGTACGCGGCGTCGAAGTAGATCACCGGTCCTCGCGCAGCTCGGACTGGTAGACGGCGGAATCGACCGGGACCTTCGACCGTTTGCGGATCGCCGCTTCGCGGTTGGGGAGAGGCCGGCCGGTCACAGATGCGTCAAATGGCTGGAGTGCTGCGACTCGACGACCGCGATCCGTGACCACGATCGGACCCCGACTAGCAGCATGGCGAACCCACCACCCGGTCTTCAAGTGAAGTTCTCGGATGGAGATCGTCTTCATGTGCACATTGTGACACATAGCCCAAACTGAAGCAAAGGCTCAAACCTAGCGGTAGGCTGCGGCCCTGCTGGACGGCCAACGCGCAGGATCTCGTCGAAGGATTCGCAGGCCGCTCACTTGCGGGGCTGTCTCTTTTTGGACAGACACGGCTCCCCCAACTGGCCAACACTGCGGGGTCCGCTGCGCGGGCCCCGCATGACTCTCGGAGAGGGCGAGTTAGCGAGTGAGCCCGCCGGGGCGGACCCTCTGCGCAACGGAGTCCTCCAATGCAGATTCTCCACGATTCCGACCGTCGCAGCCCGATCCGCATGACCCTGCCCGCCTGTCCACGCTGCCACGATGCTTTGACATCCGTCATCCTCCGGACGGGGCCAGCGTTGTACTGCCGGTGCCAGTCATGCAACCAACTCTGGAGCCAGCAGGGAACTATAGAGGAAGACGAACCACACCAGAAGCAGAGCGCATAATTCCGCCTTTAGCGGGGAGATCGTTCGAGGCTGTCACGTTCTGAACCGACAGCGTTCCTGCAACGAGGCGGCACTGTTGATTCTGCCGCGGTGCTCCGACGGTCGGCGGGGGCGGGGTGCCGCGGCATCTCATCCCGCCGGGAGCCTCCGAATGGAGAAACACGCATCGGCCGACCCGATTCACCAATCGCCGGACCGCCGCCGCCCGACGCGCGGACCCGTGCCCTCGTGTCCACGCTGCCACGCCGCACTGACATCCGTCGCCCTCCGTATGCCCTGCGCCTTCTACTGCCGGTGCCAGTCGTGCGGTGAAATCTGGAGCGTGCCGATACCCACTCAAGACGAAACGCCCACAGGGTAAGCACGCCAAAGCGGCTCACTCGAACGGCCCCCGACGCGCTCCTTTACTGAGATGGAGCAGGATATCGCCAGCTCCGGTCATTCGGTCGAGCCCCGACGCCTTTCGACGCCGGGGCTCGCTCAGAGCGGCAGGTTCCGTTACGCGCGGAGACGACGACGCACGCCCTTGGCCAGGCCGAGCAAACCCGTGCCGAGCAGGAACATCGAACCCGGCTCCGGGATCGGAGCCGTCGTCGTCGACGTCTGGAGGCTGTTGGTATTCGCAACGCCACCGCCAATCGGGCTGTTCGGCGGCGCGGAACCGGTCAAGGAACCTGCGTAACTGAAGAACAGGTTCGTGGCGGTTCCACCATTGAGGCCCGTCGGGACTCCGAAGAAGCTCGCGAGAACTGAGTTGAGCGTGCCGCCATCGAGGGTGCCCTCCAGCTCGCCGAAGCAGGTGCCGGTCACACAGTCGTCGTCGAAGGTCAGCCGGATGTTGCTGCTGGGGTCATACATGCCCGTGTACAGCGTTCCAGCCGCGCCCGTTCCGATTGCCGTCCCGGTAATCGCGATCGAGCTGCCGGATCCCGAGTAAATGTAGTCGTTCGCCGCAGTGTTGGTGTCCGGCCCCATGTAGGCGCCCGTCACGAGTTCGAGGCAGCCCCAGGTGCCGCAGGCACCGGAGACCGCAGCGGACGCTCCGCCGATCACCGCGACAGCGGAGATGCGGCCGCTGCTGATTTGCACGGTGTTGCCGACCGTGAAGGTGCCACCCGATTGCCCGGCGTTGTTCGCAAACGTAATCGTCTCGGCATGGGCCACCCCGCTTCCGGCGCAGAGGCCCAAGGGCACCACGAGCAGTACCGAGCAGCTTCGAGGCTGTGTTGTACATGAGAATCCCCCACTCGATGAAGACTGCGCGACGTGTCGTTGCCCCCCAGCCCGACCCGTCGGCCGCTCGGGATTGAGCGGAACTTTTTTTGCCTAGCAACGGCCCTGCATTTTTTACAACGCGCAAAACCCCTGATCCCCCAGCAAAACTGAGCTTCGGAGCGCCCGTGCCTTACGACTGGGAAACGGGAGGGTGACTTATGTTCGTTTCTACCGAGCCAACGCGCCTTCCAACAGCCTGATTCGATAGGGACTTTCCCGATGGCGAGCATGCGCATGCGGCCGGATACTCCCTGCGTTGGATCGCGCCGTTCGGATGGGTCACCATTCCTCGGCAGGCGCGTTCGACACGCCCTGTTCTGGCTGCGGCAGTATGGGTGACCAACCGACGTTCCGCACGCCCGGGGTCACTATGGCCGTTGTGGAAAGTGTGGCGAGCTGTGGGACGTGCAGCTACCGAATGCAGACGAGCCATGAGGCGTTCGACTCGGGCTGTTCTCTCCGGTGCTGTCGCCGCCGCAATCTTCGCGGCATGTGGCGGCTCCAGCACCACATCAAGTGTCGTTGCTCCAACCGCCGCCAGCCGATGTCAGGGGTCGGTCACGCCCTCGGCACCGTCGTTCGGACCTCAGGGCGGAGCCGGAACACTCTCGCTGGGGATTCCCCGTGACTGCGCCTGGACCGCGTCGAGCCAGGCGCCCTGGATTTCCCTGACAAGCCCGACTACAGGGCAAGGGGAGGCGGTCCTCGGGTACACCGTCGCTTCGAACCCAGACCCTGTGGCGCGCCGCGGCAACGTTTCGGTCACCGAGATGATCGTCGCGGTGGCGCAGGAGCCAGCGTCTTGCGTCTCCGTCCTCACCGGTACCCACGAGTCTGGCCCGGAAGCGGCGACGATCATCGTGGCACTGAGCACGCACTCCGAATGCAGCTGGACCGCGGCGACCACGTCGCCGTGGGCGCGCGTAACGCCGACTGCCGGCCGGGGAGCGGCATCCCTGCGAGTGGACGTGGCGGCGAATGCCGGCGGGGCCCGAACCGCGGCTCTTGTCCTTGGCGGTGAGCGGTTCGAGATCAGCCAGGCGGCCGCAAGCAGTGCCGTCCCGGGGCCGTCGCCGACCCCTGCCCCGTCGCCGATCCCGAGTCCTACACCCATCCCGCCACCTGACCCGACGCCGGCCCCTGCACCGACGCCGACTCCCGCACCAACTCCCGCTCCGACGCCGCCGACTCCGACACCTAACCCGACGCCGGCGCCAACACCGACGCCCGCGCCTACTCCTGCGCCAACACCGACCCCGACTCCGGCGCCAACGCCAACGCCAACGCCGGTGCCGCCGCCAACACCCTCGCCGCCACCGGCCAACAAGCCGATCACCCTGTCAGGAACTGTCGCCTCGGTGTCGGGCCAGTGTCCCAGCGTCACCTTGCGGGTGAACGGAGTCACGGTCGTCACGAATAGCGCGACCGACTTTCAGAAGGGGAGCTGCGACAGCCTCAAAGTCGGGAGAGAGGTAACCGTTCAGGGGGTGCAGAATGTCACTGGTATCGTGACCGCGACCACCGTTTTTAGGAACTGACCAACGAGGTTCCGCGCGAGCATACCCCCTTGAATTCGGCTGCCCTTGCACTCTGAGCGCGTCGTGAACTCGTCCCCGAGACGGCCACGCCGGGCACTTCGACTGGGCCGACTGCGACGAGGCGCCAGCCGGAACAGGCTGTTCGCAAGCACGGAGACGGCCAGCATCGCTGCACCGACGTTGGACGATGCTGGCGACGCCGTTCTGAGGCGCGGCAAAACCTCTCTAGTTTCCCACCCGTCTGCGACGGGCCCGCGTGGTCATGAAACACGCTACAGTGTGCGGCGACGCTGGCGCAGAGGTCGGCTTGTCCTTGGTGCTGAGAGCCCGTTCTCTAGTTGGACCCGGAGTCCCGCGAGCACCCCGTATTGCGACCCCGGCTCGACCGGTGAGCGCACACCTTAGATTTCGCCTCCGCGGACTCCATGCCAGCGTCTCTCGAAGGAGACGTGTCATGGAAGTCCTGTATCCGCGGTGTGCCGGGCTCGATGTGCATGCCGGCAGCGTCACCGCCTGTGCCCGGATCGCGGCGGGCGCGCACGGTCACGTACGAGCATCGCACCGTGCCGACGACCACGCGGGGGCTGCTCGAATTGGCCGAGTGGCTCACGGCGCACGGCTGCACGCACGTGGCGATGGAAGCCACCGGCGTGTACTGGAAGCCCGTCTGGCATGTGCTCGAGGAGCCCTTCACGCTGGTCCTGGCCAACGCGATGCACATCCGCAACGTGCCGGGACGCAAGAGCGACATGAACGATGCGACGTGGATCGCCGACCTGCTGGCGCACGGGCTGATCCGCAGCAGCTTCGTGCCGCCGGCGCCGATTCAGGAGCTCCGCGATCTCACGCGCACCCGGAAACAGCTCGTGCAGCGAAGTCGCCCGGCATGTGCTGCGGATTCAGAAGACGCTTGAGGATGCCAATCTGAAGCTCACGCAGGTCATGAGCGACATCGTCGGGGTCAGCGGCCGGGCGATCCTGAACGCGCTGATCGCGGGCGAAACCGATCCCGAGCGACTGGCCGACCTCACGACGCGGGCGGCTGAAGGCGACACGCGCGCGATCTGCTGGACGCGCTCCACGGCCGCGTCACCGACCACCATCGGTTCATGATCCAATTGCACCTGACCCAAATCGACGCCCTCGAGACGCGCCGTCGGCACGATTGAAGCGCGCATCGGAGACGCGCTCGGCCCCTTTCGTGCCGCCGTCAGCCTCCTGACGACCATGCCCGGGCTGAGCGAGACCGACGGCGCGCGTGCTGATCGCCGAGATCGGCACCGACATGACGCGGTTTCCCGTCCGCGGGCCATCTGATCTCGTGGGCCGGCTCTGTCCCCGACTCGATGAAAGCGCCGGGCAAACGACGCTCCACCCGCACGCGCCAGAGCGCACCCTGGCTCAAGCCCACGCTGGTCAATGCCGCCTGGGCCGCGACCCGCAAGAAGGACAGCTATCTGCGCGCGCAATTCCTCCGCATCAAGAGCCGCCGCGGCGCGAAGAAAGCCATCCTCGCGGTCGCCAGCTCCATGCTGACCGCGGCCTACTTCATGCTCCGCGACGGTGTCGAATACCATGACCTCGGCCGCTACTTGTCGACCGCGACAAGGAACAGCTCGCCAAGCGCCTCTGCGCCTCTCGCGACCTCGGCGTCGCCGTGGAGGTGAAGGCTGCTTAGCATGGGATCCGTCACAACCATCGGGCTCGGCCGCGACCGAGTTTCTCTTT
>CAWBCA010000016.1:0-275160 GCA_963787175.1 uncultured Acidobacteriota bacterium | reverse complement strand
TCGTACATCATCTGGTAGGTCAGGGTGCCCGACTTGGAGACCAGGCCGATCCGGCCCGCGCCCGCGATGTCGGCCGGGATGATGCCGGCGTTGGAGACGCCGGGGGTGATCAGGCCGGGGCAGTTGGGGCCGACGATGCGGGTCGTGCCCTTGCCCTGGCGTAGTTGTAGAACTCGGCCGTGTCCTTGACGGCGACGCCCTCGGTGATGACGACGGCGAGCGGGATGCCCGCGTCGATCGCCTCGACGGTCGCGGCCTTGGTGAAGGCGGCCGGCACGAAGATGACCGACACGTTGGCGCCGGTGGCCTCGATGGCCTCGGACGGTGCCGTAGACCGGGACGGAGACGCCGCCCTCGAAGTCGACGGTGGTGCCGGCCTTGCGGGGGTTGACGCCGCCGACGATCGCGGTGCCGGACGTGAGCATGCGCTGCGTGTGCTTCATGCCCTCCGAGCCGGTCATGCCCTGGACGATGACCTTCGAGTCACATCAAAAAGATCGCCATGTGCGTGTGCCGTTCCTTCTCAGTTGTCGCTCGCAGCCAGCTCGGCGGCCCTGCGGGCCGCGCCGTCCATGGTCTCTTCGATGGTCACGAGGGGGTGGTTGCGCGCCGCGAGGATGGCGCGGCCCTCCTCGACGTTGTTGCCGTCGAGGCGCACGACGAGGGGCTGGTCCTCCTCGTCGCCGAGGGCGTCGAGCGCGCCGACGATGCCGTTGGCCACCGCGTCGCAGGAGGTGATGCCGCCGAACACGTTGACGAACACCGACTTGACCTGCTGGTCGCCGAGGATGATGTGCAGCCCGTTGGCCATCACCTCGGCGCGGCGCCGCCACCGATGTCGAGGAAGTTGGCCGGCTTGGGCTGCCCCGGGAACTCCTCACCGGCGTAGGCGACGACGTCGAGGGTGCTCATGACCAGCCCGGCGCCGTTGCCGATGATGCCGACGGAGCCGTCGAGCTTGACGTAGTTGAGGTCCTTCTCCTTGGCGGCCGCCTCGAGCGGGTCGGCGCGGCCTTGTCCTCGAGGGCCTCGTGGTCGGGGTGGCGGAAGTCGGCGTTCTCGTCCAGCGTCACCTTGCCGTCCAGCGCGACGATGTCGCCGTCCTCGGTCTTGACCAGCGGGTTGACCTCGACCAGCGTCGCGTCCTCGTCGCGGTAGACGGTCCACAGCTTCTGGAG
The DNA here is from genome assembly GCA_963787175.1 of uncultured Acidobacteriota bacterium. Lineage (GTDB taxonomy): Bacteria > Acidobacteriota > Vicinamibacteria > Vicinamibacterales > 2-12-FULL-66-21 > CAVSUB01. Next base: position 273,982 of record CAWBCA010000016.1, on the reverse strand, counting down.
GACCGGGACGATCTTGGCGCCGGTCTCCTCGTCGAACCCGGCGGCGTCGACGATCTCCTGCGCCTTGGCCTCGTCGATGCCGGTGTTGGGGTCGACCGCGATCCGGGCGAGGGCCTCGGGGCGCTCGACGGCGAGCTGCTCGATGTCCATGCCGCCCTCCTTGCTGCACATCGCGAGGTAGGTGCGGTTCGCGCGGTCGAGCAGCACGGAGAAGTAGTACTCCTCGGCGATCTGCGCGCCCTGGGCGATCATCACGGTGCCCACGGTGTGGCCCTTGATGTCCATGCCGAGGATCGCCTCGGCGTGCTGCTGCGCCTCGTCGGCGGTCTTGGCGACCTTGACGCCGCCGGCCTTGCCTCGGCCCCCGGTCTTGACCTGCGCCTTGACGACGGTCACTCCGCCGCTCTTGGCACCGATCTCCTCGGCGGCCGCGCGGGCCTGCTCCGGAGTGGTGGCGGTGGCACCGGCGAGCACCGGCACGCCGTGCGTCTCGAACATGTCTCGGGCCTGGTACTCGAACAGATCCACGTCTGACGTCCTCGTCTACGGATGGGTTGGTTCGAGGCCGAGACTAGCCCTGTCGGACGCCGCTGGCTCCCTCGGGTGCGCGTGCGTCCGGCCAAGTGGGACCAATCTCACCGTCGCGGCGGGTGTATGCCGCGTGGCCGGCCACGCCTCGGGCTCAACCGGATCCGGCGTGCTCCCCTCCAGGACCGTCGTGAGGATCTCGGCGTCGCAGTGCAACCCGTGAGCACAGTGACCACGCGTCGACCGGCCACCTCGTCCGGCTCCTCCAGCAACGCGGCGCGGGCGATGGCGCCGGAGGGCTCAGGCAGCTGGTGCGTGGTGCGCAGCATCACCCGCATCGCCTCGGGCACCGCGTCGTCGCTGACGCGGCGAGGCGGGTGGCACCGCCGACGATCTGGGCCACGGCCTCCGGGATCGGTGACCGGGAGGCCACGCCGTCGACGAACGTCGCCGCCGAGTCGGTGTCGACGACCGCTCCGGCCGGGAACGACAGAGCAGTCGCCGGTGCCCGGTCGCTGACCACGCCGACGTCTCGGGGTCAGGCCGAGCAGGTCACGCGTCGGCGATGCGGGCCAGTGCCAGAGCCCATGCCGACCGGCACCTACACCGTGTCGAGCGCGCCGGCGGCGTCGAACAGATCCTGGGCGTAGGTCGTGACACCGGCCACGAGACGGGGTCGAACGGCGGCACCGCCTCGCTGCCCCAGCTCCTCGGCGTTCGCCGATGGCGTGCCGAGCGACATCCTGGAAGTCCCGGCCGTGCACGATCAGCTCGGTGCCTAAGCGTTCACATGGCGGCGTTGTTGTCAGAGACTGTTGCCCTCCTGCATCACGATGACGCACGCGCAGCCCGGCCGCGCGCGTCGGCGTACGCGAAGCTCTGGCCGTGGTTGCCGCGGGTGGCGCGAGACGACGCCCGGACCTGCGGGCGTTCGCACGCACAGCTCGGTCGGTGTAGCCCAGCCCGCCGCGCAACTTGAAGGCGCCCGTGGGCGTCTGGTTCTCGTGCTTGACCCACACCTGTGCGCCGACATCGAGCCCGAGCAGCAGCCATGCGATCTGCGGCGTCGCCGGGAAGTGGCGCCGCACGACGGCCGTCGTTGTGTCGAGGTCCTCGCGGGTCAAGCTCATGTCACGAAGTCTGCCCCAGCCGTGCCCCAGCCGTGCCCCAGCCGTGGCCAGCCGCCACCGCCCCCGACAGAGTCTCGCCGCGTAACCCGCACCGGGCACAACTCGTGCTCACGACATGCTCCCCCACGCCGTCGTGTTCGACGGCCTGTCGCTCCCCCACGCAGTCCCTTGGGGAGCAGCCGGTCCAGTCGGCTTTCGCGGCGTCCAACCCGACGTCCTCGACTCGGTGGAACCTTCACGGGGCTGACCTTCATGGTCCCGGTGGCACGAACCACCTCGGGGAGCGCAGAACTGCACGATCGTGCCTGACCTCTACAAACGCATTCACTGCGCGTCGTCGACCGCACGCGTTCAGGTGATGGACGGACTGACGGTAGGGGTCGCGACACACGCACGACCAGGTCCCGGACTCGAGCCAGGCCGCCGCACTAATGCGGAGGCACCCTCGCTGCTGCACCTGGCCCGCTTTCTACGTCGAGGACAAGACGGAGACGGCGGAGGATACCTCGTGCAGGAGGCCTTCATCGGCGGCGGAGGCCCACGCATACAGTCGCATGGCGCGCGTGCGCGCGGCCCGAGCAGCACGCCTCGACTTCACCGTCCTTGCGACGTCATCAACGACGACCCCCGCCTCGGCATGATCGGCGGTTCCTATGCGGGCAGATCCAGTTCGCCACCGCCGCCATGGACTCGCGGGTGGACACGCTCGTGCCGCTGATCACGTGGAACGACTGCCTACTCCTGGCCCGCGACCACAACCGCCGGGGGCTGGTCTTCCGCTGCACCACCGGCCACCCACCGGCGGACGACGAGCCGTCGGCGGAGGAGGCCGCCCTCGGCCTAGCGCCCGCCAGGAGCGACCCCGCGCGCAACGTCGGTGCCCCAACTTGTCGTCGAGGCGCTCCGCGCGCTCCCTCGGACGCCAACGCGTCACCTGCCTCACCCCGCTCCGCTACTACTACGACATGTCGCCGGCAGACATTCGCCGACGGACTGGGGATGTCACCGGTCAACTCCGTCAAGACGGTCGACACCTTCAGCGCGGCCTCACGCGCGCTGTGCCGGTCACGATGGCCTGGCAGTCGTGGGGCCGCTCGGGAGGGGCGAACGGAGCCACCGTCACGGCCCTCCGGCGAGCTCGACTGACCCATGAGCGACCTCGAGGACACCTATCATCGGGAGGCGCATCAAGCACTGGTTCGACCAACACCCCCTGGCTCGTCGCTCAACACCGGGCCGGAGTTCGCTGGACTTCCGTGACTGGCCGACGTACTCGGGCAGCGCGGCCCCCGCCTACGGGAGCGCCTCGTCCTACCTGGTCAGCTCCGGCCGCACGTTCTACCTGTCGGCAGCCGACAAGCTGGTCACCTCACCTGCAGGTGGCAGCGGCAGCACCTCGTGGGCCAATCCGGGTGGCGGCGCACCGACGTCCGGCGCCGAGGTCTCCGGGCTAGGCCAGGTGGCGCTGCCGCAGGCCTCACCGCGCCCTTCGACACCCCGGGGACCTTCGGCGCCTGGACCACCTCGGCCAGCCGAAGCCCCTGACGGTCGTCGGTCCCACGCTGGAGTGCGCTTGGACTCGCCGACCGTCGCCGTCACCCAGAGGTCCGCACCCAGCGGCCAGTTGCCGCTGTTCGTCTAGCTCCACGACATCGCCGCCGACGGTTCCAAGAGCTTGGTGCACAAGCTGGTCAGTCCGGTGCGCGTGGCCGCCGTGACCGAGCCCGTCCACACCGTGGCCCCGGCGGTCGTCCATCGCCGTGGAGCTGTCACGGCCTACACTCGTGTTCACCCTCACCGACGCCGCCCACAGAACGGAGACCTGCCGTGCGCCTGTCACCGTGGATACCTCGACGCTGGCTACGGCCACCCTGCGCCTCCTCGTCGCGATGTAGCAGACAGTCCAGGTGACCTCCGGCGGGACCAACGGCGCTGCTCTGGCGACGGCCCGGTTCGAGCATGCGAGTTCAGTCAACCGGGCGTATTCGGCCCGCCTAGGAGGATTTGGCCACGACAACTATCCAGCGCCACCCCAAACTCGATGTGCTCGTCGAGCACGACATCGTGACTCACTCCACGGCCCGCAAGGCGCTTGCCGTGCTGCGCGTCGACTTCGGGCTCACGTTCCTGTGGGCCTTCTTCGCCTACATCCTCTTCGCCCTCGGCTTCGCCCCCCGGGGTGAACGGCTCAACAGCCGGTGTCGTGGACCGCTTCGGTGACGCCGCCTGTATCAACGGCGCCAGCCCCACCACGGGGTTCCTGAAGTTCGGTGTTCCCGAGAAGGCCCCTTCAAGGGCTTCTGACCCCGCAGCATCTCCAGCGCAGGCCTGGGCGACCGGCTGTTCATGGTCGGCCTGCTCGGCATCGGGCTCGCCTCACGCTGAGCATCGGCATGCTGATGCCGCGGCGCCGGCGCCCTGCTCTACGCGCTCATGTGGCGCCGTCGCTGCCGCCGGAGAACAACCCCGTCGTCGATGACCACCCGCGCGGCGCCGTCAGCGTCGGCGCAGCTGGCACGCCTCCTCGCCGGCGACACCTGGAGCTCCGGCCAGCCGTGGGCGCGCACGGGGATCGTCCGGCGCCACGCGGCACTGCGGTAGCGCGGACGGAGTGCGGGACCAGGCAGCAGCTGCCTCGTCCCGCTCTGTGCCGGTCAACCCTGTGGTCGGTTCGAGATGCGGGGTTACTCGGGGTGACGTTGGCCCGCACCCAGCCGACGATCTCCATCGTCGTCGCACCGGGCGTGAAGATCTTGGCCACCCCGAGCGCCTCGAGCTGGGGATGTCGTCGGCGGGGATGATGCCGCCACCGAAGACGATGATGTCGGCCGCGTCACGCTCGCGAAGCAGCTCGACGACGCGGGCGAAGAGCGTGAGGTGCGCGCCCGAGAGCACCGAGAGTCCGACGACGTCGGCGTCCTCCTGGATCGCGGCCTCGACGATCTGCTCCGGAGTCTGGTGCAGCCCCGTGTAGACGACCTCCATGCCCGCGTCGCGCAGCGCCCGGGCCACGACCTTCGCGCCGCGGTCGTGACCGTCGAGACCGGGCTTGGCGACGACGACTCGATCACGCTCGAGGTGGTCTCACTCATGCGGCGCACTCTAGCCGAGCCCCGGTGACGACGCGTCGCGCGATAGTGACGCATCCGGCACCGTGGGGGGTACGGTCGGCAGGTGGGAGTGGCAGCACGAGCGGCAGCGACGCCGCGATCGGCGGCGCCGCCGCGAGGCGCCCGGCGGCCGGCGCGGCCTGCGTGCCGCCATCGGCGACGTGGTCGGCGCCCTGCTGACCCCGACCGGCCTGGCCGGAGCCGCCCTCGAGGCGACCTGGATGGGCCTGCACCTCGGGCTCTACCCGCTCGGGCTGCTCGGCCCGCGGGCCACGGACCGCCGGCGGGGCTACCGCCTCGAGCACCTGCCCCCGAGCCAGCGCGGCCTCGCCATCCACAACGTCGAGGCGGCCGAGACCCCGATCCTGCTCGTGCACGGCATGGTCGACAACCGCTCGATCTTCACCGTGCTGCGTCGCGGACTCGTGCGTCGCGGGTTCGGCCAGATCGAGACGATCAACTACTCCATCCTCACCGACGACATCCGCTCGGCCGCCGCACGGCTCGGCGCCGAGGTCGAGCGCATCGTCGAGGAGACCGGCTACGAGCGCATCCACGTCATCGGCCACTCGATGGGCGGGCTGATCGCGCGCTACTACGTGACCCGCCTCGGTGGCGACGCCCACGTGCACACCCTGGTGACGCTGGGCACCCCCCACCGCGGCAGCTACCTCGCCTACTCCTGGAACAACGGCCTCACCCGGCAGCTGCGTCCGGGCAGCGCGCTGATGGAGGAGCTCGCCGGGCCGGTCACCGACTGCCAGACCCGCTTCATCGTCTACTGGTCCGACCTCGACCAGGTCGTCGTGCCCCAGCGCAACGCCGCCCTGCACCACGAGGACCTCAACGTCCACAACATCGCGCTGCACGGGGTCGGCCACATGAGCTCTGCCGATCACCGGCAGCGTCGTCCACGGCATCTCGGCCGCGCTCGCCCACCTCGACACCGCGGGTCACACGGTCACCCCGGCGTCAGCGCACTGCGCCGCAAGGGTCCTGACCTGCGTGATTTTGCGTAACGAATAGGTCACGTTACCCTTGTGGCTTCCGCGTCGGTACGTTAGGTATCTTTCGTGGTCACAAGCTATGTCGGCCGCCACCGGCCCCCGGCCGTCACCGGGCCCAAGTAGGCAACCCGTTTCCCGGTTGCCCTTCGCCAGCGGTCTCGTGCTGCCCAGCGCCGCCGCGGCCGAGCTGGCCGTGACCGCCACGGGCGCCACGGTCGCCGAGACGGCTCCGGCCGTCCCCGACCTCACCAGCGCCGGCCAGGCCGAGGAGGCCCAGGCGCGCGACGCGCAGCTCGCGAAGTTCGCCGTCATCGAGACCGCAGCAGCGGGCCGCCAGGCGAGTGCCGTGCAGGCCCGGGCCGCCGAGGCCCAGCGCATCGCCCGGAACGCCGAGCCTGCTGCCGCCGCCAAGAAGAAGGCCGCGGCGAGCTGCCCTCGAGAAGGCCGCGGCCGCCCGCGTGGCCGCCGTGGGTCAAGCCGGTCGTCCGGCGTTCACCTCCGGCTACGGCTTCCGCTGGGGCAGGATGCACCCCGGCAAGACTTCGCCGCCCCGTCCGGCACCCCCTGGCCTCGTTGTCGACCGGCACGGTCGTCTTCGCCGGCTACGAGGGTCTACGGCTACATGGTCAAGATCGAGTACTGGGACGGCACCGTCTCGGTCTTCGGCCACATCAGCCGGATCTCGTCCGCGTGGGTGACCAGGTCGCCCCCGGCCAGACCGTCGGCTACAGCGGCAACACCGGCCACTCGACCGGACCCCACGTGCACCTCGAGATCCACCCCAACGGCGGGTCGGCCGTCGCCCCCGCCCGTGGCTGCAGGCCGCGGTCTGCAGTAACCAGACCACGTCCCCCATCGGGTCACGAGCCCCCGCGGATTCCGCGGGGGCTCGTGCGTTCCGGGGTATGCCGGGTGCTCACCCACCCAGCGCGCGGGCCTGGTGGGCCTTGGTCAGAGCTTCACGAGGGGCGCGTAGCGCAGCAGGAGGCGCTTGGTGCCGGTCTCCTCGCCGAAGTCGACGTGGGCCATCGACTTGTCGCCCTCGCCCTCGACGCGCACGACCGTGCCGAGACCGAAGGAGTCGTGGCTGACCCGGTCGCCGGAGTGCAGCGCGATCACCGGGCGCTTGCCCGGCGACTGCGCACCCCCGGCCGGGCGGCCAGCGTGGCGACGGCGGGCAGCCGCGGCCGCGGGACGCGACGCGGCCCGGCCGCTGCCAGTCGAGCAGGTCGCCGGGATCTCGTCGAGGAAGCGGACGGCCGGGTTGTACTGCGGCGCCCCCCATGCCGACCGCACGGCCGCCCGCGACAGGTAGAGCCGCTCGCGCGCCCGGGTGATGCCGACGTAGGCGAGCCGGCGCTCCTCCTCGAGCTCCTTGGGGTCGCCGAGGGCGCGCAGGTGCGGGAAGGTGCCGTCCTCCATGCCGGTGAGGAAGACGACGGGGAACTCGAGGCCCTTGGCGGTGTGCAGGGTCATCAGGGTGACGACGCCCAGGTCCCCGGCCGCCTCGGGCGTCGGGGATCTCGTCGGCGTCGGCCACCAGCGAGACCTGCTCGAGGAACTCCTCGAGCGGGGCCGACGTCCTCGGGCTCGAAGCCCGGCGCTCGTCGTACTCCTGGGCGACCGCGACGAGCTCGGCGAGGTTCTCGACGCGGGTCTCGTCCTGGGGGTCGTGGCTGGCGCGCAGCTCGGCGAGGTAGCCGCTCTCCTCGAGCACCACCTCGAGCAGCGCGGCGACCCCGCCTCGTCGTCGGCGTGTACCTGCCGAGCCGCTCGAGCAGCGTGGTGAAGCCCTTGATCGCGGCGACCGAACGGGTCGCGATGCCCGGGGCGTCCTCGGCGCGGCCGAGCGCGGCGACGAACGGGATGCGCTCGCGCTCGGCGAGCGCCGCCACGCAGGCCTCGGCGCGGTCGCCGATGCCCCGCTTGGGGGTGTTGAGGATGCGGCGCAGGTTGACCGTGTCGGTCGGGTTGGAGATGACGCGCAGGTAGGCGAGGGCGTCCTTGACCTCGCGCCGCTCGTAGAAGCGCGTGCCGCCGACGACCTTGTAGGGCAGGCCGACCCGCACGAGCACCTCCTCGATCGCGCGGCTCTGCGCGTTGGTGCGGTAGAAGACCGCGACGTCGCCGGGCTTCACGCCGTCGAGTCGGCGAGGTCGTCGATCTCCTTGGCGACGAAGGCCGCCTCGTCGTGCTCGTTGTCACCGACGTAGCCGGTGATCATCGCGCCGTCGCCCGAGTCGGTCCAGAGGTTCTTGGCCCGCGGCGCTCGGGTTGCGGGCGATGACGGCGTTGGCCGCCCGCAGGATGCGTCTGGGTCGAGCGGTAGTTCTGCTCGAGCAGGATGGTGCGCGCGTTCGGGTAGTCCTGCTCGAACTCGAGGATGTTGCGGATGGTCGCGCCGCGGAAGGCATAGATCGACTGGTCGGAGTCGCCGACGACCACGAGCTCGGCCGGCGGCACTCGGGGCCGTCGCCCTCCGGCTACCAGCGGTGCCCGTGCACCACCCACGAGCTCCCGGATGAGCTGGTACTGCGCCTGGTTGGTGTCCTGGTACTCGTCGACGAGGACGTGCCGGAACCGGCGGCGGTAGTACTCGGCGACGTCGGGGAAGGCCTGCAGGATGTTGACCGTCATCATGATGATGTCGTCGAAGTCGAGCGCGTTGGCCTGGCGCAGTCGCCGCTGGTAGCCGGTGTAGGCCTAGGCGACCATCCGCTCCTGGTGGTTGCCCTCGGCGACCTGCGAGGCGAAGGTCTCCTCGTCGATGAGCTCGTTCTTGAGGTTGCTGACCTGGTGGCTGAACGCGCGCGGCGGGTAGCGCTTGGGGTCGAGGTCGAGGTCGCGCATGACGATCGCCATGAGGCGCTGGCTGTCGGCGGCGTCGTAGATCGAGAAGGTCGACTTCATGCCCGACCTTGCCGGCCTCGCGCCGCAGGATGCGCACGCACGCGGAGTGGAAGGTCATGACCCACATCGCCCTGGCCCGCGGGCCGACGAGGGCCGCCACCCGCTCACGCATCTCGGCGGCGGCCTTGTTGGTGAAGGTGATCGCGAGGACCTGCCCGGGCTGGACCCCACGGGCCGCGAGCAGGTAGGCGATGCGGTGCGTGAGCACCCGCGTCTTGCCCGACCCCGCGCCGGCGACGATGAGCAGCGGGGCCCCCTCGTGCAGTACGGCCTCGCGCTGCTGCGGGTTGAGCCCCACGAGCAGGGTCTCGGGGTCGGCGTGCCGGACGCCCGCGTCAGCGGACGTGCGTCCCTCGCCAGCCGCCTGCGCCCACGTGGGCACACCGCGCTCGTCGACCGCGGTCGCGCGGGCCGCCGCCACGCTCGGTCGAGTGCCGGGAGGGGGCGGTTCACTGGGGAAGAGGTCGTCGAAGAGCGTGCTCATGTTGCGTCCAGCCTACGTTGCCACGGCGACATGCCGTGCGTGCGCGTGCGGGGGCCCGCACGGCGCGCCCGCACCGCGCGGCCGCCGCGCACGAGTGGCGAAAGTGGCAGGAATGCACCCCGCACGGCGCGGCCGACGCGCACGAGTGGCGAAAGTGGCAGGAATGCACCCCGTACCGTGATCCCGTGAGGAATGCCGACGCCCACCCGGTCACGGGTGAGCTGTTCGAGTCGCCGGTGCCGCCGGGCAGCGGCTGGCCCGGCGACCCGGCGACGGCAGCCACGCCCGTCGCGCGCAACGCCGCGCAGACGGATGTGCTGGCCTGCACCTCACCGGACGTGGCCGAGCTGGACGCGCGGGTCTCCGTCTGCCGGGCCTGCCCCCGCCTCGTCGAGTGGCGCGAAACCGTGGCCACCCAGGGGCGACGGGCCTCGTTCGCGGATCAGCCGTACTGGGGCCGACCGGGCCCAGGTTTCGGCGACCCCGGCGCCGAGCGCCTCGTCGTCGGGCTGGCTCCGGCCGCGAACGGCACCAACCGCACCGGACGCATGTTCACCGGCGACCGCTCCGGCGACTGGCTGTATGCCGCGTTGCACCGGGCCGGGTTCGCCAGCCAGCCGCAGTCGTGGGCCAGTGGTGACGGGCTGGTGCTGCACGGGATCCGGATCGTGGCGTCGGTGCGGTGCGCGCCACCGGCCAACAAGCCCACCCCGCTGGAACGGGCGAACTGCGCTCCGTGGCTCGACCGCGACCTCGAGCTGGCCGAGCCCCGGCTGCGCTCGCTGTTGGCCCTCGGGTCGATCGCGTGGGACGCCACCCTGGCCGCAGCCCGACGGGTCGGCTGGGACGTCCCGCGCCCCAAGCCGAGGTTCGGCCACGCCGCCGAGACGACCCTCACCACCTCCGGGGGGCGCGAGGTCCTCCTGGTCGGCAGCTACCACGTGAGCCAGCAGAACACCTTCACCGGCAAGCTCACGGAGGCGATGCTCGACGCCGCGATCGCCCGGCTGGGATAGTCCGACGGTGGTGACCCTGGCCCGACCCCACGTGCGTTTCCACGGCTCGTTCCTCGCCGCTGCCGACGAGTTCCGGGCTGCCGGGCAGGGCCAGCACGACGGGATCGTCAACTGGCCCGCCGCGGGTGACTTCCCCGGGGTCGTCTTCACCCGGGAGGGGCTGGAGGACCTGCGGGAGTTCGCCCGCCTGGTGGCCAACCGCATCGGTGACGAGAAGGCCGATGGTCCGCGCCCTCCCGGCTGGACGTCGGCGACCTACTGGTGGCTGGAGGATCCCCACGTCGCCGACGAGTTCGTCGGCTCGATCTCGCTGCGGCACAGCATCGAGCACCCGATCCTGGCGACGGTCGGTGGACACGTCGGCTACTCGGTGCGGCCGTCGGCCCGGCGTCGCGGGTTCGCGACGGACGCCCTGCGCCAGGTCGTGCCCCGAGCGGCGCAGCGCGGCATCACCCGACTGCTCGTCACGTGCGACCTCGACAACCTCGCGTCGGCACGCGTCATCGAGGCGTGCGGCGGTGAGCTCGAGGGCGAGCTGCAGGGCAAGCGCCGCTACTGGATCGACGCAGTGGCCTAGCGGCGCTCGGTCAGGACCACCGTGACCTGCTCGCCGGCCTCCTTGCCGATGGCCGCGCGGGTCACCGCCTTGACCGGCAGCTTGTGGTTGCCGTCGCCGAGCGCCATGAAGGAGCTCTCGAACGGCTCCCCGTCCACGGTGCCGCGCACCTTGACCAGCCCGCGCGTGCCGAAGTACTCGGCCGACCTCGGCCACACGACGTAGGTCCAGCCGCCCTTCTCGGGGCTCTTGACCAGCTCTGCGGTGAACTCCTCGTTCAGGTCGTCGACCATGTCCGCCTCCTTCGTCCATCGATTCTGACCCCGCCAGGGCGCAAAAGTCATCGGTCGACAGCGTGGCGAAGGCCCCGCATACAGTGAGGCGCATGACGACTGCGCGCGCACTCACGGTCCCCCGCCACGGCGACTCCTCGGTGCTGGAGGTCCGCGAGGTCGACGTCCCCCCGCCCGCGCCGGGCGAGGCGCAGGTCGAGGTCGCGGCGGTCGGCGTGAACTTCATCGACGTCTACCAGCGGCAGGGCGTCTACCCGCTCGAGACACCGTTCGTCTCCTGCTCCGAGGGCTCCGGAACCGTGGTCGCCCTCGGTGATGGCGTGGCCGAGGTGGCCCTGGGCGACCGGGTGGCCTGGGGCCAGGGCCTGGGGTCGGCTGGGTCCGTCGTCAACCGCCCGGCCGAGTCCCTCGTGCCGGTGCCGGACGACCTCGACCTGGAGGTCGCCGCGGCCGCCATGCTCCAGGGCATGACCGCGCACTACCTGGTCAACTCCACGTATGCCGTGGGCCCGGGGACCGTCGCGCTCGTCCACGCCGCGGCGGGCGGGGTCGGGCAGCTCTTGGTCCAGATGGTCACGGCCAAGCAGGGCTCGGTCATCGCCACGGCGGGCTCCGACGCCAAGCTGGCGATCGCCCGCGGACTCGGCGCCGTGGCGGCGATCAACTACCGCACGGCGGACGACCTCGCAGGGCAGGTGCGAGAGGCCAACGGCGGGAAGGGGGTCGACGTCGCCTACGACGGCGTCGGCAAGTCGACGTTCGACGCGTCCCTGGCCGCACTGCGCCCCCGGGGCACGATGGTGCTGTTCGGAGGGGCCAGCGGCCAGGTCCCGCCGTTCGACATCCAGCGGCTCAACCACGCGGGGTCGCTGTTCCTCACCCGACCGACGCTCGGGCACTACACCGCGACCCGCGACGAGCTCCTGGAGCGCGGCTCGTCGGTGCTCGGCGACATCGCCGCGGGGCGGCTCACGCTCGAGATCGGCGGGAGCTACCCGCTCGAGGACGCAGCCACCGCCTATGACGACCTCGAGGCCCGTCGCACCACGGGCAAGCTGATCCTCACGTTCTGAGCCCTCGATGGCGCCCTGGGTCCTGCACGTCGACCTCGACCAGTTCATCGCGGCGGTCGAGATCCTGCGCCGGCCGGAGCTGGCCGGCCTCCCCGTGATCGTCGGAGGTCGCGGCGACCCGACCGAGCGCGCCGTGGTGTCGACCGCGTCGTACGAGGCACGGGAGTTCGGGGTGCACTCGGGGATGCCGCTCAAGCTCGCCGTGCGCAAGTGCCCCTCGGCCGTGGTGCTGGCCGTGGACGGCCCCGCTTACGAGGCCGCCTCGGCGCAGGTCATGGAGGTGCTGCGCGGTATGCCGGGCGCGGTCGTGGAGGTGCTCGGCTGGGACGAGGCGTTCGTCGGGGTGACGACGGACGACCCGGTCGGCTATGCGCACTCGATCCGCGAAGCCGTGCTGGCCGCGACCGACCTGCACTGCTCCGTCGGCGTCGGCGACACCAAGGTGCGCGCCAAGATCGCCACCGACTTCGGAAAGCCGCGCGGCGTCTTCGAGCTGACCCGGGACAACTGGTTCGAGGTCATGGGTGCGCGCCCGACGATCGCCCTCTGGGGCGTCGGGCCCAAGATCTCCCAGCGGCTTGCCGCCCACGGCTACGAGACGGTGCAGGACCTCGCCGACGCCGACGAGGCCACCCTCGTCGCGGAGTTCGGGCCCACCATGGGGCCGCACTACGGCCGGCTCGGGCGGGGCGTCGAGCTCGGCCACCGTCGACGACACTCCCTGGGTCGCACGCGCTCACGGCCGCGAGACGACATACCAGACGAACCTGGTTGACCCGCACAAGATCTCGGACGCCATCCACTCCCTGGCAGCGCAGGTCGTCGAGGACCTCCGGCGCGAGGGTCGCGCCTGCCAACGGGTGTTCCTCAAGGTGCGGTTCGCCCCGTTCTTCACGACGAACCGGGTGCGCAAGCTGGGCGAGCCGACCTTCGACCCGGACGTCATCGCCACCACCGCGCTCGACCTGCTCCGCGGGCTGGACGACGCCCGGCCGATCCGGCTGCTCGGGGTCCGGGCCGAGATGGTCCCGCCCGAGGGCGGCTACGACGACCCCCGCAGCACCGGTCGAGGCGGGCCCAGCGCCCGCACGGCGGGCACGGGCGGCGCGACCGACGCGGTCACACCAGAGGGGTGACGACGGGCCAGTTGCACATTCGTGCCACTTCCGTCAGGAATCACCCCGCGGCCAGCGGCTCCGCGTTGATTTCTGCCATTCCTGCCGATCGTGCAGGCGCGGCCGCGGCGGGCACGGGCGCCGCGACCGAGCAGGTGGTTTGCTGGCGTCACTTCCAGACGGCCGCGACCACGACGTTGAGGACGCCGAGGCCACCGGAGGCGATGACCAGCCCGCGCTGGAGCTCGCCCCCGCGCTTGACCCGACCCCGGGCCGTCTCGATGCAGGCCGCCGCGACGAACGCCACGACCAGCTTGACCCCGATCTTGGGGTGGTTCAGCTCCTTGTCGAGCGACGAGATCGCCTCGGCCATGGCGACGAGCACGAAACCGGTGACGATCTGCGCACGGGCGCCGATGGACATCAGCTCGGTCGTGTCGAGCCCCCTGCGCACGTATGCGGCCCAGCCGCCGACGAGGGCAGCCATCCCGAGCAGGTGGAGGACCACGACGAGGTTGTAGACGACGTCCATGGCGGCAGCCTAGCCACGCGGGTCAGAGCAGCCGTCGACCCATGGCCCACGCGGTGAGCTCGTGCCGCGATGACAGCTGCAGCTTGCGCAGCACCGAGGACACGTGGGTCTCGACGGTCTTGACCGAGATGAACAGCTCCTTGGCGACCTCCTTGTACTGGTAGCCCCTGGCGATGAGCCTCATCACCTCACGCTCGCGGGCCGACAGCCGGTCCAGCTCCTCGTCGACCTCGGCGATCTCGCCCGCCGAGGCCCCGAAGGCGTCGAGGACGAAGCCCGCGAGGCGGGGTGAGAAGACGGCATCTCCGTCGGCCACCCGCTGGATCGCCCGGGTGAGGTCGTTCGCACTGATCGTCTTGGTGACGTATCCCCGGGCGCCGGCACGGATGACCGCGATGACGTCCTCGGCGGCGTCGCTGACCGAGAGGGCGAGGAACCGGACGGGCTGCCCGTCGGCGGTCTCGAGTCCCCGGCAGCCGTGCAGCACGTCGACCCCGCCGTTGCCGTTGCCACCGGGGAGGTGGACATCCAGCAGCACCACCGGTGGACGGGTCTCGCGGATGACGACGATGGCCGAGTCCACATCGGGAGCCTCCCCGACGATCGACACGGCCCCGCCCAGCTCGGCCTTGACGCCCGACCGGAACATCCGGTGGTCATCGACGAGGACGACGGCGACGGGCTTCTTCTCAGGCGTGTTCACGGGAGTCCTCCGGGGACGCTGGGGCAGAGCTCAGGGGCGACTGGTCGCTGGGGACGGGCGGCAGTGAGAGGGACACCTCGGTGCCCTGCTCGAGCCGGCGGACACGCGCCGAACCGCCGTGGCGCGACATGCGGCCGAGAACGGACTGGCGCACGCCGAGGCGGTCCTCGGGCACGTCGTCCAGCTCGAAGCCGGGCCCGTGGTCGCGGACGAACGCCTCCACCCCCGAGGGTCCCACCTCGAGGTAGAGAGACACCGGCGGCTCGCCATGCCGGACCGCGTTGAGCAGCGACTCACGGATGGCCCGGACCAGGGCGGTGCCGCCGTCGTCCAGCGCCTGGTCGCCAGTGGAGACGACGTCGATCGGGGTGCCGTGCAGGTCCTCGACCTCGTGGGCGGCCTCGGCCACCGCGGCCGCCAACGTGGACTGGGAACCGGCCGGACCGGCATACAGCCAGGCACGCAGCTCGCGCTCCTGGGCGCGGGCCAGCTGGGTCACCGCCGACGGGTCGTCCGCCTTGCGCTGGATGAGCGCCAACGTCTGGAGCACGGAGTCGTGCAGGTGCGCCGCGATGTCGGCGCGCTCGGTGGCGCGGGCCCGCTCGGCCTGCTCGTGGCGCAGGTCGGACCAGAACCGCAGGCCCCACGGTGCGGCGATGAGCGCCACGCCGATCAGCACGGCGATCACGGCGGCCCCGATGTCCCAGATGGCTTCGAGCGATCGGCCACGGGTGGCCATGATGACCAGCCCCGTGAGGGCCAGCACCCCGCCAAAGATCAGCCGCGCCAGGCTGAACCGGCTTGCGCCCGAGTCGGATCCGAGCCACCGACCCCGCTGGGAGTCGTCGAGCTGCGACCAGGCCAGCACCGCGCCGGCAGCCACCACGAGCAGCGGGATGAGGATGCCGAGGCGGGAGTTGAGGCCGGCGTTCTGGGCGACGACGACCAGGCCGACGCCGAGCATCAGGCCGCCGACGAGCAGGACCCGCGTGGCGTCGCGCTCCCCGGTCGCGGCGGCCACCTGGGTGGGGCTGCCACCGGCAGCGGCCACGGCCTGCGCGTCCGCGGGGTCGACAGCACGGCGTCCGCCGTCCAGGTCACGGTCAGGGTGCGACGTGAGCGCCCACAGGAAGATGTAGGCCACCAGGCCCGCACCGGTGGGGATCGACGCCAGGACGAACCCCAGCCGGACCCACCGCACGGACCACCCCAGGTGCTCGGCCAGCCCCGCAGCCACCCCGGCCACCACCTTGCCCTCGCGCGGTCGGTGCAGGGTGGGTCGCGCGGCACGGCGGTCCGCGGCCAACGCCACCGCTGGGGGGACGGGCCGCTCGTAGGGAGTCGGCATGTCCTCATCCTGACCTACCCGGAGCCCGATTCCGAGCGGAATCAGGGTGTGGTGGAGCTGCTTCAGGGTCGGTTCAGGGTCGACCCTCATGGCAGCGGCCCTGCGCAGCGGCCAGCATGGTTGACATGACGCAGACCCCTGGGCAGATCACCGCCCCCACCCACCCGACCGGCCTCGACCGGTTCTTCGACTGGCTGAGGTCCATCGACCTTCGGCGCGACGGGGAGGACAAGTGGCTCGCCGGCGTGTGCTCGGGCATCGCCACCCGCCTCGGCGTGGACCCGATCGTGATCCGCGCGGTCCTCGTGGCCCTGGTCGTGATGGGCGGCGTCGGCATCACCGTCTACCTCATCGCCTGGGCGTTCCTGCCCAACGACAAGGAGGCGATCGTCGCCGAGCGGGCCATCCGCGACGGCGACGTCCTCGGCATCATCCTGCTGGTGGTGGTGGCGCTCTCGCTCGTCGGCGGCACCGGCGTCGCGGGCGACTGGGGCGGAATCGGCTGGCTGTGGTGGGTGGCGCTCCCGGTCGGTCTCGTGGTCTGGCTGGTGATGCGCAACCGCACTCCTGGCCAGGTCCCGCAGGCCGCGGCCCAGGCCGGCACCTGGACCGCCGAGACCAGCAACCGCATGGCGGACTCCAGCGTCGACCTCGCCAACCGTGCGTCCAACCCCGGACAGACCGGGTATGCCGCCGCGGCACCGGGGCCGCCCATGGCGCCCTACGGTCCCGGCCCGGTGCCCCCCGTGCCCTACGGTTCCGGACCGGTGCCCCCCGCTCCGCCGAGGCGCCCCATCGCGCCACGCCCCCCACGGGCCCCGCGTCGTCGGGGAGCCGGGTTCGTCGGCGCGCTGCTCGTCAGCGGACTGGCCCTCGCGGCATACGGCAGCGCCCTGTGGCTGCACGACGCGAACAACTGGTCCGGCAGCGACGAGGTCGTCGCGCTCGCCGCGGCCCTCGGAGTCTTCGGCGCCGGCATCCTCGTGATCGGCCTGCTGGGCCGCCGCGCCACGCTCACCGCGTTCATCGCCGTGATCCTCGCCATCACCACGTGGTCGGCCTCGGTGGTCCCCAACCTCGCCTTCGGCGGCGGGATCGGCGAGCGCATCTGGCGGCCGACCGCGACCGACACGACCGAGCGGTACCGCCTCGGGGTCGGCCAGGGCGAGCTCGACCTGACCCAGCTGCCGGACAACCCGACGACGCCGCGCGAGATCGACGCCGGCGTGGGTATCGGCGAGCTGCGGATCCGCATCCCCCAGAACCTCACGGTCGAGGTGCGCAGCTCGGTGGGGGCCGGTGACATCTCGCAGGCCAACCCCGGCGGCCGGCTCGGCGAGTTGCCCCCGCTGCCCGGGAACGGCGGCGTCTTCGACAACTCGCAGTCCCACCGCGACGGCACCGACATCAGCACCACCCAAGTCTTCGGCACCGGGAGCACCGACGTGATCGTCAACGCCCACGTCGGCCTCGGCCAGATCCTGATCGGCAAGGAGTCACCATGACCACCCCACTGAACCCTCAGCAGAACCCCCTGGAGCAGCAGGACCAGCAGGACCCGACGCGGGCCCTCGAGGAGAGGGCGCCGGCCCCGACGCCCGCGACCGACGCCACGACCGACGCCACGAGCGACGCCACGAGCGACGCCACGACCGACGCCACGGCGGTCGTCGAGGACGACGCGACGGCGGTCGTCGAGGACGACGCGACCCAGCGGGTCGAGACCGGTGGCCCGACCTCCCCCGCCACCCCCGCCGCGGCGGCCTCGGACGCACCGTGGACCCCTCCCGTGGCCCCCGGCACCACGTCGCCGCCGCCTCCGGTGACCGAGCTGCCCCGTCCGAGCGGGCCACACGGCCCCGCGATCGTCCTGGGCGTCGTGTGCCTCGCCATGGCTGGGCTGGTGATCGCCCAGGAGGTCGGCTCGCTGCGGGTCGACTGGGGCGACGTGGGTCCGCTCGGCATCGTCGCGGCCGGGGCGATGCTCGTGCTGTTCGGCCTTCTCGGGCTGCTGACCTCGCGCCGCAAGCAGGCCTGAGCCCCGCACCCTGCCGACCACTCCCGTCGAGGGGTCGCGACACGCTGACGGACAGCGGACTCCCCAGCGTGTCACGACCCCTCGACGGGGTCCGGACGCCAGACCCCGGCATAACGCCGCCAGCCACCCGCCCGCCAACACCCCGCTACCCGCCCGCCGGACGTCCCATCGGGTGTCAGGCGTGCGGCGTCGACAGCCAGCGCTGCAGGTGGGGGGCGAAGGACCTGCCGAGGTGGTAGTCCCGGACCTCGCCGAACGGCACCCAGCGGACCGCGGCCGTGGACCCGCCCACGTCGTGCACGACGGGGTCGGTCGGCCGCGGGCACCACGCGGCATACACGATCCGCACCGCGTGGAAGTCCTCGAGCCGGCCGCTCGGCGCCCGCCCGACCCAGTGGGAGGTGTGGGCCTCGAGCAGGAGTACCCGCTCGATGGTCTGGCCGCTCTCCTCCCACACCTCGCGGTGCAGCGCGGCCAGCGGGTCCTCCCCGTGGTCCAGCCCGCCACCCGGGAGCGTCCACCGACCCGGGGCCGAGGTCAGCTCGGACAGCTCGGTGAGCAGCAGGCCCCGCTCGCTGGTCACGACGCCGTAGGCAGCAGTCCGTTGGTAGGGCTCGGCGCGCTCACCGGGTGCCAGCACCAGGTCGACGTCGGTCGGCACCTCGTGCTCGACCGGGCTCGACGGCGACGAGGGGCTGACCGCGAAGGTGAGCCGCAGCGAGCTGTCGACCTCGCGGTCCGCCCCCTGCAGGCGTGGTCGACCCCAGCCGAGCCTCGCCAGCTCGCGCACCGGGTCGGCACCGTGCGCGAGGACGAACTGCGCGACCGTGCGGTCGGGGCCGGCCATCGCGACGACGTGGATGGGCGTGCTCACGACGCGCCCGCCCGCAGGTACTCCGCCTCGGCCTGGGTCGCCACGGTGTCCCAGGTCTGCTCCGGCGCCGTCGCGTTGGCCGCGGCCATCTCGCCGCGCAGGTCGTGGTCCGCGACGAGCATCGCGAGCCCGCGGGCGAGGGCTGCGTCGTCGGCACCGAGGACGCCGTTGACGCCGTCGACCACGAAGTCACCGACCCCCGTGTCGCGCCGAGCAAGGATGGGGAGCCCGGCGGTACGGGCCTCCAGGGCGGCGATGCCGAAGGCCTCGAGCCGGGCCGGCGTGAGGTAGAGGTCGGACTCCCAGTAGCGGGAACGCAGCTCGTCCCGACTGACCCGACCGGGCAGGCTCACCCAGTCGCCCAGGCGGTGCTCCGCGACGTACGACTCCAGACGCCGACGCCCCGGCCCCTCACCAAAGAGCGTCAGCTCCATGCGAGTGCTCGGCGGCACGAGGGCTCGGGCGGCCGCGGCGATCTCGAGGACGGCCACCGGACGCTTGCGGGCGGCGAACCGCATCGCGGCCACCACCCGCACCGGCGCGCCCTCCCGCCGCACGCGTCGGTCCGGCGGGCAGGACCACCGCGCCACGTCGATGCCGTTGTTGAGGACTGCCACGGTCGCGGTCGTCCCGACGACCGACTGCACGTTCGCTGCGGCCACGCTCGACACCGCGGAGAGGGCTGCCCCACGTCCAGCCCAGCGGCGGGCGTGCCCGAGGGCCCGGAACACCGGCTTGGACCGTTCCATGAGGCAGTGCCAGGTGATGGCGGTCGGCAGCCCGAGGCCGAGCGTCACCCCGGCCAGGTCGGTGGCGAACGGGCTGACCACCCCCATGTGCACGTGGGCGACGTCGAAGGCCCCGGCCTGGAGGCGACGGCGCACCTCGGGCGGGGCGAGGGGATTGACGGGCAGGTCCCACGGGAGCCGGATCGCCATGCGGTGCACGGGGGTCCCGTCGACCACCTCGGTGGTGCCGAACCGCTGGCCCCGCTCTCCGGGAGTTGCCGTGAAGACCTCGACCTGGTGGCCGCGCGTCGTGAGCTGGGCGGCCAGGTCGTGCGTCTGGACCTCGATCCCGCCCAACCGGGGCAGGTAACAGTCCGTCAGCAGGGCCACCTTCACAGGCATGAGCCTGCCATGCGACAGGATGGCGGTGATGACCCACACTCTCGTGGCCTTCCACGCCCACCCCGACGACGAGGCCCTGCTCACGTCCGGGACCTTGGCACGTGCCGCCGCCGAGGGACACCGCGTGGTGGTGGTCGTCGCCACCGACGGCGACCTCGGCCTGGCGGCCCGAGAGTATGCCGGCGACGGCCGGCTCGGTGCTCGTCGCCTCGAGGAGCTCCGCCGCTCGGCATCGGCCCTGGGCGCCGCGCGCGTCGTGTACCTCGGCTACGCCGACAGCGGGCTGGGCCCCGAGCTGCTGCCCGACCCGGCGGACCGGGTGCGGTTCGTCAACGCCCCCCTCGACGAGGCAGCGCAGCGGCTCGCAGCGGTCCTGCGTGAGGAGTCGGCGTCGGTGCTGCTGACCTACGACCGCCACGGCGGCTACGGCCACCGCGACCACGTCCGCGTCCACGAGGTCGGGGCCCACGCTGCGCACCTCGCGGGCACGCCTCGCGTGCTGCAGGCGACCGTCCCGCGCGACACCATCGCCCGGGCGGTGAACCTCGCGGCTCGCGTCTACCCCTTCCCGCCCGAGTTCGACCGCCACGCGTTCACGCGGGCCTTCAGCGCCCGAGCCGAGATCACCCACCGCATCAGCGTGTGGCGGTATGCCGCGGCGAAGCGGGCTTCGATGCGGGCGCACGCTTCGCAGTCGAGCGCGGACGAGGGCGACCGCACCCTGGCCGCGTTCCTGCGCATTCCGCGTCCGCTCTACGACCTGGTCTTCGGCCGCGAGTGGTTCATCGACCCGGCGCGACCGGCCGGGCAGCCCGTGTCCCACGACATCTTCGAAGGGGTCCGATGAGCACCCCGGCCGCGCAGTCCCCCCCGGAGCGGGCACCGCGGTCCTGGGTGCGCCGGGTCGTGCAGGCCGTCGCTGGCCTCGCGCTCGCGGGGTTGCTCCTCGTGTACGTCCTGCCGCGGGTGGCCAAGACCAACTGGTCCGACGTGTGGCTGGTGCTCGCCGACGTCCACCCGTCGACCTTCCTGCTGCTGCTCGCCGGCGTCGCGGTCGGGCTCTGGTGCTACACGTTCACGCTCACCGGGTCGCTCCCCGGGCTGCGGCACTGGCAGGCACTCATCGTCAACGTGGCCGGCTCGTCGGTCGGCAACCTGCTGCCCGGTGGGGGCGCTGCGGGTCTGGCGGCGACCTACACGATCTGCCGCTCCTGGGGCTTCTCCCGCCGCGACATCTCGACCTCTGCCATCGTCACCGGTGTCTGGAACGTGCTCTCGCGGGTGGCCCTGCCGCTCATCGCGATCATCGCGCTGCTCTCCGGCCGCGACCCCGACGTGCCGGGCGCCCTCGAGGACGCCGCCGTCGCGGGAGCCCTCACCGGGTCTCTGATCCTGCTCGCGTTCGTCTCGATCCTCGCCTCCGAGCGGGCGGCCATCGGCATCGGCCAGGGGCTGGACCGGGTGATCGGACGACTGTGGAAGCGGCGGTCGATGAGCGTCAAGGCCCTGGTCGTGGACCTGCGCGCCCGGATCAACGAGGTGGTCCGCACCGGCTGGCTCAGCATGACCCTGGGCCTCGTGGGCTTCTTCGGCGTCTACTACGTGCTCTTCCTGGCGTGCATGCGCACGACGGGCGTGGACCTCTTCCTCGGCCAGCTGTTCGCGGCCTACGCGATCGGTCGCCTGCTCACGGCGGTGGGCCTGACACCCGGGGGGCTGGGCATCACCGAGACCGGCACGGTGACCGCCCTCGTGGCCTGGGGAGCAGCCCCGACCGACGCGCTCGCCGGCGTCGTCCTCTTCTCGTTCTTCACCCACCTCATGGAGGTCCCGCTCGGCGCCCTGGCGTGGCTCGCGTGGTGGGCCAGCCCCAAGCAGGACCCGGTCGAAGAGCCCGCGCCCACCTCGGAGCTGCCCCATCCGGAGCCGCTGAAGTAGGACTGGGCGTCGGGGTCGGTGTTTCCTCCACGGGCGAAGGCGACTCAGGCCGAGAGCCCCAGCACCTCGGCATACCGGCGCACGTGCGCAAGGTCCGGTGAGCTGTCGCTGAGGATCCGGAACAGCGCCGCCCGGACCATGGCCTGCCGGGGTGTCCCTTCCGCCCAGCGAGCCATGGCGGACGGGTCCGCGCCGTGCCACAGGACGGAGTCGAGCACACAGACCGCCTCCGCCCACGCACCCGGTCGCCAGGCCGGCGCGAAGTCGATCACGACCGGCCCGCCACGGGCGTCGAGCAGCACGTTGCCGGCGAGGTCGGCGTGGACCAGGTGGTTCGGCCCGAGCCGGGCGTCGACGCGCTCGGCGAGGAGTCGTTGCACGAGCGGGCCCGCCGCCGCGTCCCCGACCAGGGCGGCCGCGTCCTCGCGGGGCCCGAAGGCGGCCCGCTCCGCCGCTGCCCAGCGGTCGGTGCGGCGCCCCAGGCCCTTCGGTCGCTCGGTCACCACGCTCTGGAGCTCAGCGTGGACCAGCCGGCCGGTCGCGACCAGCACGTCCAGGTCGTGGCAGTGCGTGGTGTCGGGTTCGAAGCGGCTGGCACCCCACCCCTCGACCACCCACCGACCGTCGCGCGACGGGATCGGCATGGCGATTCGCACGCCTCGGGCTGCCCGGGTGTCCAGGTCGACGGCGAGGCGTGCCAGCACGGGGTTGAGCCACTGGGCGGTGGTGGCGTCGCGTCCGGGCGACAGCACGAGGTCGCCGGCCACCACGCTGCCGCCCTGACCGCCCCGCAGCGGACGCACACTGTCGGGGACCGCGAACAGGTCGAGGACGTGGGGGGGGCGGGGCGCGTGGCTCACGGCGCTGTACGGCAGCCCGCTTCGGTAGTTGACGATTCCGGAGAGCTGGATGCCGATCGGCAGCGCCGTCGCACCGTTGACCGCCAGCGTCTGGCGAACGTCGTTGTCCGTCGGACCTTCGTCTTCGGCATAGTCGAACGGATTCGTCGCAATTCCCCCGCTGAGCGTGGCGCCGGTGCTGCTGCGGTTTGCCGCCAGCGTGTAGGCGAGCTTCAGCATGTGCTGTGCGCCGGGATTCACGTTCACCTGTACCTGCAGCGCCCGGTAGGCGTTCCGTCCCCCATTTCCGAACGCCAAAATCGAGCTGTAGTTCGGGTTGACGGCCTCGAAGGTGATCGGATCGCGGTTGACGTCACGGATGACGTAGAGATCAAATCCCCTCGCGTAGACCGCATCCACGGACGCCGATACGCCTCGGCGCACCTCGTGCACGGCCCCGATGCTCGCCTGTAGCGTTGCCGGAATGTCCAGGCCTTGATCCACGCTGTTCGTGGCGGCAGCGAGACCATTCAGCCCCACCGTGTCCGGCGCACGGTCAGCGGCGAGGCCCTCGGCCAGAAAGCGTTTCGCACGGTCGATGTCCGGCCAGAACGGATTCAGCGCCGAGTTGTTGGCGTTCACGACGATGACACGGTCGACGAGCACGTTGTTCAGAAGCACCGCTGTGGCAACGTTGTTGTGGTTCTGATCGTAGTAGAGCCCGGCGCCAGCCCTCAGCTGAGTGGCTCTCCGATGCTGGAAGGGCGTCCACGCTGCGCCGATCCGGGGAGCGACGTTGTTGCGATCCGTGTTGAGACGGGAAAAACCCTTATCGGTTCGAACGACCGGGTTCAGGGCCGTCAGCGCCCCGTCGAGGTCGTAGCGAAGACCCAGGTTCAGCGACAGGTCGTCCGTGAGTCGCCAGCTGTCCTGCAGGAACATTCCAGTGGACCAGGCCGACAGGTCCCATGTGGTTGGACCCTCGATCCTCGCGTACGAGAACGGATAGCTGCCCGGATCCTGCATGCTGAATGGCAGATCCCGCTCGAAGGAGTAGCGGCCATCGCGGAAGTTCCGGAAGTCGCCGAACGAGCGTGTCGAGAAGGCGTGGGCTCCGAGCTTCAGATCGTGCCGTCCGTGCGACCACGACAGGTTCTCGATGACCTGGAGCTGGTGTTCGGCGACGGCTCCGAAGTTCACGGGACAGCCAAACTGCGCGCCCGGATAGGCCCGCTCGAACCACGTGCCAGGCGGGTTGTCCCTCGCGAAGTTGCAGCCATCCGTCGGGGACGACGTGCTCCACGCCACCCGTGTTTCGTTGACGCCCACTGGCGACACTATCGACGTCCAACTGGCCAGCAGGTCGTTCCCTGCAACCACCGAGAATCTTCCGTGCTCCTCCGTACTGGTGCCGCCGATCGATGATCCGGTTGCGTCTCCGCGCTGGCCGTTGTACCGCACGCGAACCCGCTGGGTGGGACCTGCCACAAGCTCGAGCTTCGCGAGCGACAGCGTCTGTCGGACGGTAGAAGCAAACGATCCGTTCGACGACAGGAACGCGGAATTGACGACGCTGCTCGAGTCTTCGCTGAAGCGCTCGACTCCGCCGAAGTAGAAAATACGATCCTTCAGAATCGGGCCGCCTGCCGTTGCACCGAAGCGGTGTTCGTGGAGAGGCGGCTTAAACGCCAGGAATGCGGGCATCGCATCCCAGGCATCGTTCCGGAGGAACCCGTAGAGTCGACCTGCGAACCGGTTTCCCCCCGAACGGGTGATCGCGTTCAGGACACCTCCGGCAGCCTGACCGAACTCGGCACCGAACTGGGACGTCAGCACCTGGAACTCATCGATCCAGTCCTGGGCGTACGGGATCCGCTGGTCGCCAAGGGCGTGGCGTTCCGCCGAGACGCCGTCCACCTGGTACGCGTTCTGAAATCGCGGCTGCCGCTGATGTCCACGCCGCCATATACGCCAGTTCTGGTGACGCCGGGGGCCAGCGCCGCCAGGTCGTTGAAGTTTCGGCTGATCACTGGGAGGCCATCGATCTCCGCTCTCTGCACGGTGCGGCAGAGAGTATTGCTGTTGGTTTCGAGCAACAGCCCTTCGCGCCGGACGTCGACCCGCTCAGCGGGACCAGTGAGCCTGAGCGTGAAATCGAGGGTGATGGTCGTGCCGACGTGGAGGGTTTGACGGCTGAGGCGTTGCGGTGAAAAGCCGCCGAGCTCTCCCCGAATGTCGTACGTGCTGGCCGGAAGACTGAACAGGACGTAGTAGCCGTCGCTGTCTGAAATCGCCGAGCGCGTGATGCTCAGGTCGTCACTGCTGGCCGTCACGCTGGCACCGGAGAGGCTCCCCCCGGTTTCGTCGGAAATCCGGCCCTTCAGCACCACGTCCAGACTCTGGCCGGACACGAGATCCGGGGCAAAGTTTGACAGGGACGCGAGGAACAGCGCCGAGAAGATTCTGCGATGCAGGCCGATGGGACTGCTGGCATCCCTCTTGTCAGTTGACCTTGCGGAGTTGCCGCGAGGTGCGCGGAGGACCCAGCCACAGAGTTGGGCGAACTCCAACGAGCCGGCCAGACGATCGGATCGGTGTTTGTCAGATCCCAAGGTGATGGGCGATCGTGTGGCTCGCGACCGATGACGTCGTGAACCGGTTGTCTGTCGGAGGCTACCCCGCTCGCCGTGATGCCACGATGAGAGCGCTGGTGATGGTTGTTCTGGACCAGATAACAAGGCCACCGCTACCGGTGATGATGCCCTGTGTTGATCAACAGGCGACCGGGCTCCCCCAGCAATTCACGACTCCCTGCCCGTGAACATCAAGTCGGTCGCAACTGCGCGTCCAGCAATTGGTGTACCGCGCGTTGATGAACGACTTGCAGCGATTCTCGCGCGAATCCCTGACGCTTCTGGTACGGAGAAGAACCGTTTGCGTCGCGGTATTGGCGCCGGCTGCGAGCGGGCGTCCGCAGAAAGCCCACGCGAGCCTGCCGCGCAGGTGAGGCAGGTTGCGGCCCGCGCCGGGACACGCGCGGGTCGCAACTCGAGGGCTGGCTCCATCAGCCCGCGGGCGAACGACCGAGACCGCTCAGATCAGTTCGCGCGACTGGCGGGCGCGGGGCCGCTCGCCGTCGTCCCGTCAGCAGTCCACTGAAAGAAGGCCGGCCCGATTGCAATCGAAATGGCAGATGTCTAAAGGACCCCGCGCTTGCACTTGAACTCGATCTCCAGCTCGATCTTGTCCTCGACGCTGATGAGGCGTGCCAGCGAGGGCTTGGTGAGCTGGAATGTTGAAAACTGGAGCGTCGTCGTTGCCCGGCCGGCCACCATGTCGTTGCCGAAGGTGGCCACCACATTCCAGGTCGACTCGCTGGTGACGCCGTGCAGGGTCATGTCGCCGATCAACTGAAAACCTGCCTGCGCCTGCATGCCTGCGGGGAGCGGAGCCGGCAGACCCACGGCCCGGCGGGGTACGAACTCGAGCATCGGAAACTTCTCGGTTTCCAGAGTCCGGTTCTGGATGTAGCCATCACGCATCTGCTGATCGCTCTTGATCGTCCGCAAGTCGACCGTCAACTTCGACTGGCCCGCGTCGATCGATCCATCCGGGTTGACGACGACGGTACCAGACACCGCGGTCGTCGTACCCACCGCGTCGCTCGGAAAGCTGATCCCCGCCAGCTGTTCCCGCACCCGGTACCTCGCCGTGGTGCCTTCAACAATCTCGAGCCTGGCGGGCTTCGTCTGATCGGGAGGCGGGACGTTCGACCGTCCACCGCCCTGCGGGCCGGCCGGCGGCGGTCCGCCGGACACCTGACTTCGAGCCTGTGTCCCTGCTCCGAGCAAACCGAGCGTCAGCGCCAGTCCGCCAGCCACGAGCGCAATCCGGTTCTGTCTTGTCACGTCGTCATCCTGCTCTGCCCCCGTGGGCTGTTACATGTCAACGCAGGCTGCAGCCGGCGCACGCTCGCGCCTGCCCTGCCGTCAATCCGGGAGCCCAGTACCCGTGTTCTTGCGCCTGCCACACGCGGCCAGGCACCGCCCCGTCCGTCCCATCGCCACGATCGCTCACCGACCCGCCCGAACGACGACTATGTCGTGTTTCGCACCACCGGCCAACGGTTTTGAACTCCTTGACACGCGGTGCCCCCGCGCCGGCCATGAGGTCGACCCGACAGTGAATGCAAAAGGCACGTCTCCATGAGACGACAGCGGCGGGCGAAATGTGTGTACCTTCCATGACGAATGCGCGACAAACCCGTGGCGGCGCGCACCGCATCGTCGGATATCGCTGAGGGCGAACCCGGAGGATTCGTGAAAAAAGCATGGCAGCCACAATCTGGCGCGACGATCTGCCGTAAAGTCGTGAGGGACAACGCGCAGTCATGTCCATGGATCACTTTGGTGCCAGTTTCACAGGAGCGCCGATGCGGAACGTGCGGCTGGTTACTTGCGTGCCGCGTGAGACAGCCCGGCGTGCGCTGCTCTGCGGGCTGATGTTTGCTGTTCCGCACACGCCGTTCACCGTTGAGGAGGCTCGAGCTCAGGCGTCACGTCGACCTCCTGTCGCCGCGGACGGCGTCCACCAGGACGTGCTCGGCCAGTTCAGTCGTGCGGTCGAGGCAATGGTCGATCGCGTGTCGCCGGCGGTCGTGCAGGTTGTCGTCACCGTGTCGGGTGCCGGAAGCGGGGCCGACCGGTCCAATGTCAGCGCGGGGACCGAGCAGAGAGTGGCCTCCGGCGTGATCGTCGGGGCCGACGGCTATATTGTGACGAACGCGCACGTCACGCAGGACGCATACAGCATCAAGGTCAGGCTCGTTCCCGCCGGCGCGCAAGCGATTGGGAGCGTGCTGGCGCAATCGTTCGCACCGGTCCTGGAGGCCGAGATCGTCGGCACCTACGCCGAAGCCGATCTGGCCCTGCTGAAGGTGAACGCGCAGAAGTTACCCACGCTGCGCACGGCTCCGTTCAGCAGCCTGCGGCAGGGCCAGGTCGTGTTCGCCTTCGGAAGTCCCGGCGGGCTGCAGAATTCCGTCACGATGGGCGTCGTCAGTTCTATTGCGCGACAGCTCGATCCTGACAACCCGATGCTGTACATCCAGACCGATACCTCGATAAATCCGGGCAACAGCGGTGGTCCACTGGTGAACACTGACGGCGATTTCGTCGGACTCAACACCTTCATCTCGTCGCAATCAGGAGGCAGCGAGGGTCTGGGATTCGCGGTTCCCGCGGTACTCGTGGGTTGGGTGTACGAGCAGTTGCGCACGCGCGGCCACGTCTCCCGTCCGGTTATCGGGGCGGGGCTGCAGACGATCACGCCACAGCTGGCAAAGGCCCTCCACCTGACACGCAGCTCCGGCGTGATCGTGAGTGACATCCTGCCCGACTCCCCGGCAGCCGGGGCAGGTCTCAAATTGAACGATATTCTCCTCAGTGTCAACGGTCGTGCCATGGACAATACCGCCGCCTGGACGGGGCTGTCGTTTCAGCACACGGCAGGTGCGTCGATGACGCTGGAGGTGCTCCGTGGCACCACGACGCTCCAGCTGCGCGTCACGCCTGTGGAGGCGGAGCAGCCAAGCGCCCGCCTCAACAAACTGTCGGACGTCACCAGGAGCCAGATCGCTCCGATCGGCATCATGGCGGTTACCCTGGACGAACGAACTGCCTCGTCGATGGGACCTTTGCGATTGGCCTCAGGAGTCGTGGTGATCGCGCGGGTGCCTGCACCAGAGGCAGCCTTGACAGATCTCAGACCAGGAGACCTGATTCACGAGATGAACGGCACCAGTGTGTACTCAGTCGACAACTTGAGGGCGGCGTTGCTGGCGCTGAAGTCCGGCGACGCCGTGGCGCTGCTCGTCGAGCGGGCGGGGCAGTTGTTCTACTCCACCTTCGATCTGCCTTGACGATGCGAATCATTCGCGCCGGGCTCTGAGTCACCGCGTTCCCCCACGCCCGAATCCTTGTTCCAGAGGGGTGCCGGCGCACCGCCGCCGACGCGATCTTCAGCCCTGCTGTTGAAGGGCACGCGACAGCTCGCGATAATATTCGAGGCTCCGCCGTATGGAACCCGAACGAACTGATGTCTCGGCGCCGAGCGCACGGAAGACCGCACGTCCGTGGGTGATCGCGGGACTGCCGCCGGGCGCCTCCGACGCGCTGGCGGATGGGCTGCCGGCCTCGCGGCTGTGGTCGCTGTTGCTGGATGTCGCGGCCGCACGCGCTGCCAGGCGCCGGCCGGCGGACCTGGTCCAGCAATGGGAGCGTGACCGTTTCGTGCAGCCCGCACCTGTCGATCAGCGCAGCCTCCTCGAAGTCGATCGGCTGTTGCTGGCGTCAGCCTCCGCATTCGAATCGATCGAGTTGTCTCCCGTCGCGCCTCTGGGCGTCTGCTCCAGCATGGGGCACGCGAGCCAGAACAAGGTGCTGTCAACGGTTCGCGGCACGGAAGTGGTGTCCGACCCCACAAACGTCATGGCGCTCGAGTGTGCCCGTCGGATCCGCCGCGACTCGGCGACGGTGGTTCGGCTGGCGACCTCGCATCGTTGCATTCGCGCGCAGGAGCTTCCCAAGCAGCGCGGCTTCACGGCGAACTTCCGGCTTTTCTGCCTCGTCTCAGCGGGACTCGAACGGCAGAATCATGCGTTCGTCGTGGAGGCGGCCGCCGAGCACATGACGACCATGCTCGACGGCCTGGATCAGCTCGAGCAGCACGGCTTCGCGTTCCCCGATCGACGCATCACCGTACTGGCAACCGAAGAATGCGCCGCGCTCGGTGATCGCATTGTCGCGAAGCTCGGACGGCCGGCATCGTCGCGAGCCCTCCTCGACCATCCGTACTACAACAAGGGCCTGCGGTTTCAGATCGCTGCGCGTGCGAGCGACGGAACGGACATTCCGCTCGTCGACGGCGGCGCCTTCGACTGGGTGGCGAAGCTCTCGTCCAACCAAAGGGCCGTTTACGTTGCGACCGGTTTCGGATCACAGCTCGTGCCCCTGATGTTCCGGGACCCGTAGAAGGACATTCGTGCTGGTATGGGCGAGCTTCCTCGAGTACGGCCGAAATCGCGCAAGGCATGGCGGGACTGGCTCGAGAGGAACCATGCCTCGTCCACGGGTGTCTGGCTCGTCTATGCGAAGAAGCACTCCCGACTCCCGTCGCTGACGTACAGCGACGCCGTTGAAGAGGCGCTCTGCTTCGGGTGGATCGACAGCAAGATCAATCCCATTGACGACGCCCTGTACATGCAGATGTTCACACCACGGAAGCTGAAGAGCGCCTGGTCCGCGTTGAACAGAACGCGCGTCGAACGACTGCTGGCGACTGGGCTGATGACCCCGGCTGGCCTTGCAGCGGTCAAGGCGGCGAAGACCTCGGGCACTTGGGACGCGACGAAACATGTCGAGGAACTGACGATTCCCCCGGATTTGGAGAAGGCGATCGAGGCCAACCCGGACGCCTGCCGCAACTGGGTGTCTTACAGCGCGAGCCGGCGGAAAGGGGTTCTCTACCGCCTGGCCGGCGCCAAGCGGCCCGATACCCGAGCGAGGTACCTCCAGGGCATCATCGAGAACATGGCCCGCAATATGTCCCGAGCTGAACGCATGGAGAGGGCCGGCTTCCGGCCGAAGCCGAAGCCCTCACGGCCCTCGAAGGGTTAGCAGGCCGCTCGGACCGAAGCACGACTCCCCTCCAGGACGACTCGTCGACGTCGGAGGCCACCGGCTCCATCTGTGGTGCACAGGCACGGGCGCGCCGGCGGTGATTCTCGACACCGCGCCACGATGCGTGCATCCTCAGGACGCCGGCGGTGCGGTCAACGCAAGGCCCTGCTCGATCTTGTGTTTGATCTTGCTGATGTAGCGGGTGGCGTGCGGTTCGTCGTACTGCGCGGCGCGGAACGCCTCATGCCACTGCCGCTCGGACAGCCGTGACAGGAGCTGACACGCCCAGCGTACAGTCCGCTGGAGTGACGCTGTTGATGACGTCGCGGTAGATCCCGCTGCACGGTGTCAACGGGCGCAAGTCTTGGATCCGCCTGGTCCGTGAAACAGATCTCGCTGCTCGAGTCAACCGCTTCCTGCCGCAGTTCCGCGATGCTGTGCGGGGCTCCCGGGAGCACCTGAACCTGTGGCGAGACGGCGTGCAAGTGGCTGAGTACAATCAGAGCGGGAGTATCAAGTGCGGATTCGTCATCTCGTCGCGATCGTCGTTCTGGCCCGTGGACTGGCGGCCCAGACCCATCAGCCGCCCCTCCACGTGTTGCCCGCATCGGCCGCCACGCAACTGTCGGCCAGCCTCGAGGCGGCGACCGGACACTCGAGGCACATCTGGCGCGATACACCGCCGCTGAACGACGACGGGACTGTCAATGCCTACATCGAGATAGCGCGCGGCGACCGCCGCAAGTGGGAGTTCGACATGCGCGCGAACGCGCGTGCCATCGATCGGGTGATTCCCGAGAGCATCGGCGGGTATCCCGTCAACTACGGGTTCGTGCCGCAGACGGTCTCGTACGATGGCGATCCCTTCGATGTCCTCGTGCTTGGGCCGGCGTTGCCCGGCGGAGATATCGTACGCGGAGTGATCGTCGGGTTGATGTACATGGAAGACGAGAAAGGGATCGATTCGAAAGTGGTGCTGTCTCCGATCAGGCCGGACGGGAGCCCGCGCTACCAACTGGGAGGCAGGGAACGCGAGGACATTGCGGAGTACTTCCGAAAGTACAAGCGTGGTGAACCCGGGAAGTTCTCCAAGGTGCCAGGCTGGGGCTCAGTCGCTGAAGGGCGTGCGCATGTGCTGACGACTCGCGCCTTCTTCCGAGAGTGCCGGATGCGTGCCAGCGAACCGTGTCACGTCGGGCAGTGACCCGTTGAGCGTGTGCCGTCAGACGGGTCCGAGCGCTGCTCCCCCGACAGCTGGTTCGCGGGGTAACCACTGTTCTTGCTTGGCCGAAGCGTTTGACACCGACGCTTGAAGGAGTGACGAAGCGGCGGAACGGGCGCTCCGCCTCTGAAGTGGGCCGACCGTGGCATTCGGTCGTGCGACATCGCGGCCGGCCACCCGCTCATTTGTTCAGGTCGATCCGTCCTTCTTCGAACGTTCCATCTCCAGTCGCCTTGCTCTGTTTTCTGCCCTGAAGAGGGGTCGGGCGCAGTCCGCGGGGAACTGGAGGCTCCGCCGGTGCCACGAGGCTCAATGGAATGGGGGCGCGGCGAGCCCGGCTTTGAGCAGCCCCCGAACTCGTCCGGTGGGACCGGCCGACTGAAATAGTCTGGGTCAAGCGCTTAGAAGTCAATCCGCGTCGCGACACCGAACGAGCGCGGCAGGTTCGTGAGATAACCGATCCGGGCGCGCGTGCCACGCTCTTGATCGAGAGACAGCAGCGCCCGCTCGTCGGTCACGTTGTTGATGTACACCGACACGTCCCACACGTTACGACGGACGCCCGCGCGCACATTCAGGAGGTCGTAGGCGGGCAGCTTCGGATCGTACCTGAACGTGCTCGTTGTCAGCGGCCGGCCGATCGTGTTGGCGCCGAACGACAGCAGGTCCAGCGTGCCGAGGTCCTGATCGCCGACCTGCGTGAAGCGTGAGCCCATGTGCTGATAGGTGCCCGTCACGTACGCCAGCGTTCCCGACTTGACCTCCCACTGATACGTGGCCGCTGTCGCGAGCTGGAACTGTGGCACGGTCGGCAGGCGGCGTCCCTTTTCGATGCCGGAGACCACCGAGACGCCACCGCTCGGGTCGGTCGAGGTGAGCGTCGAGCGAAGCGCCGAATTGTTGAAGATCGTCGAGATGGCGAAATCGAGGTTGCGCGTCGGGGCGACGTCGAACTCGATTTCGACCCCCGCGCTTCGCGCGTTCGGCACGTTGAAGACGACCCGTGACGAGCACGATCCGGCGGTAACCGTTGCCTGGAGATCGTGAATGTCCATGTAGAATCCAGACACGCTGAACGCGCCTTTGCCGCTCAGCACGCGCGACTTGACGCCGCCCTCGTAATTCCACACCGTCTCGTCCTTCCAGGTGTCGCGGCCACCGAACGTCACGAGATCCTGTGGCGTGCACAGCGGAACGTTGAGCGGATCGTTGATCCCGCCGAGCCGGAACCCGCGCGAGATCTGGCCGTTCAGGTTTGCCTGATCCGACAGCTTGAAGGTGGCGATGAACCGCGGCGCCACCCCGCTGGCGTCGGTAGACCCGGGCTGCGACACGAGTGTCGAGCCGGTGTTGTCATTGGCGAAGAGGCCGTCGAACACCTGCTCCTTGTCTTCACTGAAGTGGTAGAAGCGCAGGCCGCCGGTGACACTGAACTCGTCGGTCACCGACAACGTGCCTTCGCCGAAGAGGGCGAACTGGTTGAGCGTGTAGCCGAGATCGGAGAAAAAGAGCGTGTCCCTGGGTGCGCGAAGGCCGCGCGTCGGGATCCCTGACGAGATCCTCGAAGCCAATCACCGGCAGGGTCTGGCCGTAGTCGCGGTCCGCACGGCTGAAGAAGCCGCCGGCCACGAAGGGTAAGCGCCTCGGGCCGCCGGAGAAACGCAGCTCCTCGGTCCAGGCTTTCGCCGTCGTCGCATCGTTCAACGGCGCGTCGAGCGTGTAGACCCTCTCCGACAGGCCGCTGCTGCCGCCGGAGATGCTCGCGGTCAGCGCGGTCGCGTCCCTGATCACCAGAACGTCACGATACGTGTACAGACGTAATCGACGTGATCAGGCCATGGCCGACCTTGTAATCGATGTTGACGTCGCCGAGCACGAAATCGTCCGTGTACTCTTCCTGCAGTTGCGTGAACTGCTGGCGCTCGCCGAGCGTGACCGACGGTCGCGAGGTCGTGTAGGGATTGGCGAGGATGTTGAACACGTCGTTGCGGTTCCAGCCGTCGGCCTGGAGGCGTTGATACACGAGCCGCGGCGTGACGGACAGGTTTTCGGTCGCGATTCTGACCGACCCGCGCACGCCGGTTCGGAAGCCGTCGTTGACATTCTTGCCGACAGACAGGTCCGGCTGCACGCGCGTCGATGAATCCAGGCGTGCGATCGAAATAGGAGGCCACGCGAAGGGCGGCCTTGTTGCCGAGGGGCAGGTTGAACCCAAGCTTGACGTTGCCCGCGGCGCTGCCGCCGCTGAGAGCGCCGACACCGAGCTCGGCGAATCCCTCGCTCACGCCCAGCTCCGGCTGGTTGGTGATGTAACGAACCGTCCCCGACAACGAGCCGGACCCGAACAACGTCCCCTGCGGACCGCGCAGCACCTCGACGCGGTTGGTATCGAACAGATCGAGGTCCGGCGTGAAGAGCGAGAGCGAGACGACTGATTCGTCGAGGTAGACGCCGACCTGTTCCTTCACTCCCGGTTGATCGCGCACGATCTGGCCGGCCGACACGCCGCGAACCGCGACCTGACTCTGGCCTGGACCGAGATTCTGCACGGTCAACCCGCCGACGTTCGCCGCGACGCCCTCGATGTCCACGACTCCGCGCTTGCGCAGCGTCTCTTCGGGCACGGCGGCGACGGAGAACGGCACGTCGAGCAGCGTCTGCTCGCGCTTGCTGGCTGTCACGGTGATCTCCTCCATCAGCGTCGTTTCCAGCGTGAAGTCGACCTGCTTCGGCTCGCCGCTCGTGACATCGACCGTCTGCGCCGCACCCCGGAAACCTGGAAACGCCGCGGCTACGGTGTAGGAGCCTGGCGCAACGGGAACGGAATACCGGCCATCCGGCCCCGTGGTCGCGGTCCTGGACTCTTTGGTCGTTCGGCTGGTGACGGTGACCGTGGCGCCCGCGATCCCGATCCCGGTCGCGTCACGCACAACGCCGGTGATCCCGCTGTCCGGCTGGGCGGCTGCCGACGACGGGGAGGCGAGTGAAAGGAGCGCGACCGCGAGAGCGAGCCTGGAGATCATGACCGGGCTCCTTTACCGGAAGCTCGAGCAGAACGGGAAGGAACGATGCGTGGCGTCGGAGCCCGCGCGACCGACCTCTTCAGCGTAGTTGATACGCCCGGACCCGGGGGTTGTCAAGCGAAGGACAAGCGCGTCCGTCCCACCGGCAGGCACTCGTACCGCATAGTGCGTGGACGGGGGCGCTGGTATAGCCTGGGCGGCAGCGTCTGACACGTGTTGCTGGCAGTGCTCGAGCGAAGCGGTCACATCGGTGCCGTCCGACGGACACCGCAGCAACCTGTCGAACATCGATAGAGACGGACCCGCCAACCGGATCGGGAGAAGTCCATGCCATTCAGGAGCCAGGCGCAGCGACGGAAGTTCGCACAGCTGCTTGTAGAGGGCAAGATCTCGAATCAGACATTCGAGGAATGGAACCGCGAGACCGGGCGCAAGAAGCTGCC
This sequence comes from uncultured Acidobacteriota bacterium, assembly GCA_963787175.1. Classification (GTDB taxonomy): domain Bacteria; phylum Acidobacteriota; class Vicinamibacteria; order Vicinamibacterales; family 2-12-FULL-66-21; genus CAVSUB01. The sequence goes on along the minus strand of CAWBCA010000016.1, from coordinate 238,991 downwards.
CGAGCGCGTGGGCGCGAAGGCACAGGCGTCAAGAAAGGTTCAGTCGCCGCGCAGGCCTCGAGCGGCGACAAAACGATGATGCTCCCTGCCGTTCACATGGGGTTTCACGTTCGTCTTGATCTGAAAAGAGAGACAGGTGCACCACGCGAATCACTGGACCTGTCGCCAGGATGCGTCCGGATTGTAGACCGTCATCTTTCGAGCCAGGGCGTCAGTTTGAGGGCCCAGGTCCCTTTCCGGGACGATGCCGTCCTGGTTGACGATGAACGTCATGACCCCGGTCGCGTCTGTACTGAGCTGGCCAGGCGACAAGTGCGAATCCTCCAGACGGAATCGAGGCGGTTCCGCGGAGATCCGTAGATCCGTCGAATCCTGAGGACAGCTGAGGCAGTCATCGTGCCGGCTTCCCGGGTGACGTAGAATCCTCTCGGCTACAACCAGGAGGAATTCCATGCAGCGCAACGTGTTCGCACTGTTCATCGGGGGGGCGTGCATCGCAGGGGTGGCGTCCGGCTTCGCGCAGACCCCTGCCCCGGCCGGTGCCGCCAAGCCGGCGGCGCATGTCATGGTCGCAGCCGACCAGGTGAAGTGGGGCCCAGCGCCGGCCGCGCTTCCCGCCGGCGCCCAGGCGGCTATCCTCGACGGGGACCCGGCAAACAGCGGCCTGTTCGTCGTGCGGCTCAAGTTCCCTGACGGTTACCACGTGCCGCCGCACTCCCACCCGACCGACGAGCATGTCATCGTGCTGTCGGGCACGCTGATGGCGGCGATCGGCGACACGGTGAAGGAGGCTGACATGCACGCGCTCACGACGGGCGGCTATGCCAAGATGCCGGCCGGGTTGAACCACTACGTGCGCGCCAAGGGGGAGACGATTGTCCAGATCACGGGGACGGGGCCTTTCCAGGTCAAGTACGCGAACCCCGGCGACGATCCGCGGACGAAGACGTCAAAGCCGCCGCAGCCTTGAGCAGGGTTCACGATGGAACCCTTTCCTGTGGTCGGCCGCAGCATTCGCATCGCGTGCGTTCGATTCGCGTCGCAGGAGGCGCGATGAATCTACGTGAATCGAAAGGATGTCTCCCGCAGCGCTCGGACCTTCCCGGCACCGTGGCCTGCCGCGGGGTCCAGCATCACGCCACGATGGCTCGCTTCATCGCCGCGCCGATCATGCCGCCGGCGGTGCCGACCAGCACCCCGGGGAGCATCAGCATGAGCGGGAGAAGGAAGACTTCATCGAGGCCTCCGCTCTGCTGAATCGCCGACAGGGTCGCCGGATCGTGCCAGAACGCGAGCAGACCAGCGGCGCCGCCGATGCTGAGCACCGCGCCGAGGGCGGCGATCGTGAGTCCGGCGATGGAGCCGGTCAGGAACGAACCCGAACGCCATGCCGTTCGGGCGCCTGCCACCAGAAGGATCGCCACACCCAGGAGCGTCGACACGGTCGATCGCGAATCGAACGTCACAGGAGGGACAAGCCAGTCGAGAGCGGTTCTCGCGACGAACGCTCCCCCGAACAGGAGTGCCCAGACTCGCGTGCTGCGCCAGACGAAGCCCAGCACCTGCAGCACGTACCAGCGGTCGGCGCGGCGTTGTCCTGTCCCCGGCAGCACGCTGTCGCGGTATTCTTCGAGGAGATCGCCCGAGACGTTGTCGACGTTCTCCGGCGTGACAAACAGCCGAAGCAGTGCATCCGCCCAATCGGGAGGTGCCGTTCTCATGCGGATCCCTTCAGCGGCCGCTTCAGGCCGCGCCACAGGTTGTCGACCGTCGCGCGCGTCTGGTTGAGCGCCCGCAGCCCGTCGGGCATCAACCGATAGAACCGTCGCGGCCGGCCGGCCCGAATCGGTGTGCCGGAGCCGAGGTCCGATACGACCAGCCCCTTCCGCTGCAATCGCTCGAGCGTGGCGTGGACGGCGCCGGCGGCGACATCCCGGGCCAGGCGGACCTCGACCTCGCGACGGATCGCCCTGCCGTAGGCCTCCTCGCGGAGCCGGACCAGGGCGAGCAGGACTGCCTGCTCGAATGCGCCAAGCACTTCAGCCATGTAGCCTATATTGTAGGCTACGCGTCAAGACCGGGCGGTCAATGTGCAGCTGGATATCAGGAACGGGAATTCGCGACTACTTCATGACGGCGCAGGCCGATCAGACCTTCGAGCGCTTCTAACGGATCGATGTGGCCCGTCCGTCCGGCGCAGGTGGCGCGGCTGAGGCTGGCGATGGCCCGATGGGCAGTCGAGGCCGGCGCGGCACGATCAGCGTGCGCGGCAAAGATGGCGTGGGCAACCGTTGGCGAGTGTCCTGCGGCTGGTCTGAACGTTTTCACTTGACCGACCAATTTGGTCGCCTTTAGACTAACCGGCGGACTTGAGATTGTTCTCATTTTCCACGTCAGGCGGCTCGTGCCACCCGACGAGACACAAAAGACGGGCCCGACAGTGCTGTGAACACCAGCGGGCCCGGTCGGAACAGAAGGTCTGGGCAGACCATTTTCTTGCCATTCGCTTGCGCGCCGGCGCGTCCGACTCGCCAATAGTACGGACGGACCGCTGTCGACGCAAGAGGGAGAGCCTGTTTATGCGTCGATCGCTCGTGTGTGCCGTCTTGTGGTTGGTAGTGCCCCTGCATGCCGAACAGGCGGCCGGCCAGGGTCCCGCGGACAGCACAGCGCAATCCGCGTCACGGGCAACGGTGCGCGGCCGGGTCGTCGACCCGAGCAACGCCGCCATCCCCGGCGCGCAAGTGACCGTCACGTCCGACCGTCCCGGCGCGCCCACGGTGGCCGTCACCAATCAGCAGGGTGAGTTCGAGATCGCGGCGATCCCCGGCCGCTACACCGTGCGCGTCAGCGCCAGCGGCTTCGTCGACGGCACACGCCCTCTCACGCTGAGCCAGGACGGCGCCGCGGCGGCTGACTTCACCCTTCAGGTCGCCGGCATCCAGGAATCGGTCAACGTCGGCACGGCGGCCGGCTATACCGTCGGCGCCGTCTCGTCCGCCACCAAGACGGCCACCCCGCTGCGCGACGTGCCGCAATCCGTCAGCGTCGTCTCGAGCGCGCTGATCGCCGACCAGCGCATGTCGAGCATGGCCGACGTCACGCGCTACATGCCCGGGGTCGGCTTTGCGCAGGGTGAGGGCAACCGCGACACGCCAATCCTGCGCGGCAACAGCACCACCTCGGACTTCTTCGTCGATGGCGTTCGTGACGACGTCCAGTACTTCCGGGACGTCTACAACGTCGATCGGGTCGAGGCGCTCAAGGGGCCCAACGCCATGATCTTCGGCCGGGGCGGCATCGGCGGCGTCATCAACCGGGTGACGCGGCAGGCCGATTGGGGCCAGCCACGCGAAGCATCGCTGCAGTTCGGCTCATGGAACAACAAGCGCTTCACCGCTGACGTGGGGGACAGCCTCGGTGAGACGACGGCGGTTCGCGCCACCGGGCTCTACGAGAACTCCGATTCGTATCGGGAGAACGTCGGGATCGAGCGATACGGCGTCAACCCGACCGCCGCCGTCCGCGTCGGCGCGCAGACGACCCTGCGCGCCAGTTACGAGTTCTTTCACGACGAGCGCGTTGCCGATCGCGGCATCTCGTCGTTCAACGGCCGGCCCGTCGCGACCGATCCAGGCACTTTCTTCGGCGACCCCCACCAGAGCCCGACCGACACCACGGTCAACCTGCTCTCGTCGGTCCTGGACCACAGGTTCGGCCCCCGAGTCACCCTGCGCAACCGCATCAGCTACGGCCACTACGACAAGTTCTACCAGAACGTGTTCCCGGGTGCCGTCAACGCTGCGGCCACGACGGTGAGTATCTCCGCCTACAACAATGCGACGACGCGTCAGAATCTCTTCAATCAGACCGACCTGATCGTCGCGGCGCAGACGGGCCGGTTCGGTCACACGTTGCTGGCCGGTGCGGAGCTCGGACGTCAGGAGACCGACAACTTCCGCAACACCGGGTTCTTCCCGACGGCCGGCGCCAACGTGACGTCGGTCAGCGCGCCGCTCGATGCGCCGACGATCTCGATGCCGGTCGAGTTCCGGCAGAGCGCTACCGATGCTGACAACCACGGCATCTCAACCGTCGCCGCGGTGTACGCGCAGGATCAGATCGCGCTCTCCGAGCGCGTCGAGGCGGTCGTCGGACTGCGCTTCGACAGCTTCAACACCGACTTCACCAACAACCGCACGGCGACCGACTTCGCGAGCGACGACGGCCTGCTCTCGCCGCGCCTGGGTCTGATCTACAAACCGCTGCGGCTGTTGTCGCTGTACGGCAGCTACAGCATGACCTACCTGCCGCGTGCCGGCGAGCAGTTGTCCTCGCTGTCGCTGACCAATCAGGCGCTCGATCCCGAAGAGTTCCGCAACTACGAAGTCGGGGCCAAGTGGGACCTCGCGTCCGCGTTCTCGTTGACGGCGGCGGCCTATCGGCTCAATCGCGGCAACGTCATCGTGCCCGATCCGACCGACCCGGCCGTGTCGATCCTGGTCGACGCACAGCGCACGACAGGTGTCGAGCTGGGCGTCAACGGGAACATCACCCGCGCGTGGAGCGTCGCCGGCGGATACGCCTGGCAGGACGGAGAGATCACGCGCTCGATTTCCGCCACGGCACAGGCTGGCGCGACGCTCGGACAGCTGCCGGCGCACTCGCTCTCCCTCTGGAACAAGTACGACATCACCCCGCGCCTCGCGGCCGCGCTCGGTCTCATCTACCGCGGCAGCGTGTTCACGTCTACCGACAACACGGTCGTGCTGCCCGGCTGGACCCGAGTCGACATCGCGGCCTACTACAACGTCACGTCGACGTTGCGGGCGCAGGTCAACCTCGAGAACCTGTTCGACGCGCACTACTACCTCTTTGCCAACAGCAACACGAACATCACGCCGGGTTCGCCCCGGGCGGTTCGGTTCGCGCTGACGACGAGATTCTGAGCGCCGGTGGACGAGGCGGTCCTTCCCCGCCTCGTCGCGTGCCGCCCCCCGGGTCGCGGCAATCGCGTCGGCGCTACTCTCGACGGTCGGCGTCCTCGGGCGCTGCTGGTGACGGGCACGACCTTCAATATCCCGGCTCCACCCCGCGTAGCACCGCGGCATGCATGCCCGGAGAGCAGCCCGTGGCGAGAGACGCTGACCGAACGTGTGACTCTGGCCCCCTGTCACCGAAGCCAAAAACGCTTGCCGCCAATGAGCACCGACCTGTCGTTCTCCATGGTGTCCTCGCTTTTGGGGAAATTTTCGTTTGCTGCCGCTCCACATGGGGTGCCCAGGCTCCCCAGTGTTCCGTTCGCGGCCTCGCTACAGCACGGGTAGTGCCGGGGTCCGAAGGCAGCAAGAGCCCAATGATTCCGGTATGTCTCTCAGCAGTGCCGCTCGCGTGACGAGCCAACCGTCTTGTCAACACCAGACTTACGGGTCGGTGGAGCCAGCACTTCTGGAAGCGGGGTCGGGGCGCCCGGCGCGAAGCGCCGTCTCACCGTGGCCGGCGACACGACAGGCGGTCGGCCGCCCGGCTTCCAGCACGACGGCAGACAACTGCTACCTCACATTCGTTCCGACCCTGCTTGCCATCGCCTTGGGTGGGCTGGCTTTCGGTCTGGCGTATGGACGGATCGACCGTGCCCGATCGGACACAGGCCTCGTCCCAGCAGATCGTCGTGGTCCTGCACACCGCGGCCTTGCCACACTGGCGAACGGTCGAAGGCCGTCTCGTCACGCGACGAACTGCTGGGAGGACAACTCGTAGCCGCGACCAGGGCTCGCGCCGGGCGGACTCGTTGATGGACGCCTCAGCGATGGCCGATTACTTCGCGCTGCTCAAGGCGTGGGACCAGCAGAACGACGGCACAACCCTCGGCTGGTGACGGCCGACGCCGGCAACATGGCTCGCCGGCTGCCTATTCCAACGGTCGCTTGCGCCGCCTGGGACGGCGACCGGACCCGACACGCGGTGCGGCGTCCATACCGCCTCCCCGGGCCTGATCCCCCTGGTTCGCGCAACTGCTCAACGGCTCGAACTGGCAACTGCACGACGCCTGCCGGAGCGCCTGATCCTCCCAGGCGATGAAGCCGAGCGGCGCGTAGTGGTGCTCCACGCCGTGTGGACCGCGCGCCTCCGGTACGACGTTCCCGCTGCTCGAGACCGTCGATGGCCATTCGATCTGCCCCGTGCTCCAGCGCGCAGGGATCAGCCAGTAGTCCCCTGTCCGGTAAATGCCATCGCCCGTGAACTGCACCTGGATCCCGTTCTCGAGCGAGAGCCATTTCGGCTGCGTGGCCTCCGCCTCGACCAACGGCACGGCCCCGTTCACGAGCGGTGAGCGGTCGGTGCGGCGCTGATCCCAGCGTCGCACCTTCGGGTGTCCGGCCGATGGGTCGTGTGCAACGGACTCTCCTGACGGGATGCTGCTCGGATCGACCGAGAGGATGTCCCCTTCCACCTTCGACAGCTTGACGAGGAGGCCGGGTGCGCCAGCGGCATCGATGGCGTCGTTCGACAACTCGACCCAGCTGCCGGCCGAGAATCCCCGCACGTGCGCGACGCGCAGGTCGTGGCCCGACGTGGACAGCCACGCCACCACGACGCTGCCATTCTCGCGCGACCACTTGAACGTCGGCTCCCCTGACTCGCTGCCGTCGTGAACCTCGACGCGATACAGATGGTTCTCCGCGCCTCGGAACTTCGAGTCCGGAGACGTCACGCACGGGTTGTCGTCGCGCACGCCCGGATCGAGCCGTGCCGCGAGCCGCCCGGTGCTGATCGGGAGCAATCCGTCGAGACCGGCGTTGCAGGTGGCGCCTTCGAGCGTGCCGTCCTCCCCGATGGTGGTGTCCTCGGAGGCAAGAGCCTTGACCTGCCAGACCACTTGCGCCCGCGTGCAGGTGTCGGGTCCACCGAGCGCAGTCTCCCGGATCGCGCCGTCCTCGACGGCGGTGACGTGCCGCTCCCAGACGTCCAGATACAGCCAGAACACCTTGCCGCTCGAGTCACGGAGCTCCTTCAGCAGAGGATCGTCGGGCGGGGGCCTGTAGGTACCGGCTGTGCGTCGTAGAAGCACGCGTCGTCGAGGTTCTCGACCAGGAGGCCGTCGACGTAGTAGCGGCCGGTACCGATCCGCATGCGCCCCTCATCGTCCACGCCTATGAGGAACCCGACATTGTCCGCCGGCGCCCCGTATGGACCGATCAGGTCCCGCGCGAGCGCGCGAAGGTAGTGGAGCAGGATCGCCGTCTGTTCGTTCGTGTCCGCGTCGAGCGTGACGCGCCCCTGCTGCATCAGCACGCGGCTGAACTGCTTCCTCTGGTCGAACGTGTCGCGGGTGAAATCGCCTTTCATGATCGCCGTCCCTCTCTCGTCATGCCGGTTGTCTGGCGGCGTGGCACATCCGTTCAGGTCGCGTACAGGATTCCCACGTGCATGCCGGCCGGTGTGAACTCCTGGAGCCGCGCCAGCAGGTTGGCGTGCCGCTGCGGCTGGAACAGATCGTGGAAGACGCCCATCTCCGATTCGTCTTCGGCCCCGCGCCGGATCTCGTCCGCGCCGGTGAGCGCGAGCTGTGCGTAACCGGAGGTGCCGTACCTGACGCTGGTGAACTGCGGCTGGACGCGCGCGCGCTCCGCCGCAATCATCGCGGCGCGTTCCGTCGCGTCTGTGATGCTGTCGCGGACGGCGATCTCCACCAGGTCCGGCTGGCAGCGGTACCGCCGCGGCGTCCGGCACTGCGGCGGCACGTAACAGAAGCGCATGCACCCGAGCTGACGACGGGCCACGTTCAGGCAGCTGGTGAAGATCGAGTCGCTCGCCAGCGCGATTGCGTGCACGTCCACGATACCGAACACGGTTGAGCGCTCGATCGAGAGCACCGCGTGGGCGACGGCGTAGCCGGGGGCGCCGATCGCTTCCCGCTGCGCGCTCGTGGCGTCGACGATACTGTCGCTGATGTGCAGCTCGATCGGATCGATCCGGACCTCGTCTTCATGGATCGCGATCGACCCCACGATGCTGTGTTCGATCCTCACTCGCGCGCGCAGGTTCACGACTTCGAGGCTGGGCTCCGCCGGCCGCATCGGCTCGCAGTCGCCGCGCAGCGCCCAACCGGGCACCAGCGTGCAGTGACGGATCACGACTTCGGACCCGCAGGTCGATGGCGTCGCCTGCGGCTTCGGATCCCGATACGGTCCGGTGATGTTGAGCGGGCGGCCGGTCACGATCACGCCGTCCAGAGTGAAGCGGCTGCCGGCCGCCATCGCGACCCGCAGCGCATCCGGCAGGTCCGTCTGCCAGTCGAGTAGTCGGATGACGGGACGGGCACGATTCGCTGCGCGGATCTGAAGCGTGCGGTTCTCATCGAGCGTGATGTTCAGCGGGTCGACGAACACCGCGCTGTCGGCGAGCTCGATGACAGCGTCCCACGGGCGGTCGGCGCTCCATTGCCTGAGCGCGTCGCCGAGGCGATGGAACGGCTGACCGCGTCCGACGCGGTAGTACACCGGCTGCGACGCGTCGCGTTCAGCCGCCCTGTCCGCAACGGCGGCCGGCTCCTGGATCGGCCGCGGCGAGGGATTGCGAATGACGCGCGGATACTCCCCGCCGCCCATCGGAGCGCTGAAGGCGTAGTGATACAGCACCCGCACCCCCTTCTTCGGGAAGTGCGTCTGCGGGAAGGCGAACCGGCCGAGCACTGGATCGACGGCGATTCGCCCGGGTGGAGGCACGTACCTCCAGCCGGAGAGATCCGCCGCGATGATCGCTTGGGGCGGGACCGGCGCGGCCGGATCGTACTGCTCCCAGCCGTCCGTCCAGATCGCGAGGCTCTTGTCGGCCCCGTAGTACTGCTCGACGTTCCTCTCGAACGCGAGCCGGCGAATCGGTCCGGGCAGATTGAGCTCCCGCGCGATCTGCGCGGGTCCGCGCTCGGGCTCGGCCCGGATGAAGAGGGGTGTGTCCTGCCCGAGGACACTGAACGTGTAGCAGTGGGGGCCCGCCTGCTCGGCGCAGTGCGCAGGCGCGCCGGTCACCGGAAAGACGCCGACGCGCCAGACGAACAGGCCGATCGACGGGATGTTGTAGCGGCCGACGTCCACCGGGGCGCTGATACGCCGCACGTTGACCGTGTGCGCCAGCCGGTCGAAGGGTCCGTCGAGGAGGTCGAGGTCCGCGACCTGCCGCAGGTCGGCAGTCCGCGCGCGAGCCAGGTGGAGATGATCCAGATGCTGCGTCCAGCCCAGTCGCTTGAAGAACTCCACCGCTCGCGAGGGCCAGCCGCTGACGTCCGCCGCCAGCAGCTCCAGCAGCGCGATCGTGCCCTTCCGGCGGCGGTAGCGGATCGTATTGGCGACTTCCCGTCGCGGAACCAACATGCGGCCGAGCGCCGGCGACCCGCTGGTGCTGGCTGTCCGCCCGGTTCCCGCCTCGAGCACCGGCGTATAGCCGATGAGGTCGGCGATGTACGGCACCGCCCAGTCTTCACAGGTTTCGATGAACCAGTTGTCGTACAGCCCTGCGATGTCCTCCTCGACGACGTGGACCTGTTCGGCGATGACGCGAAGCAGTGCCTGCAGCGGATAGCCCTGCTCGGCATCGCGCATCCGATAGATGACCGGGAGCAGCTGATTCAGGCGATCGATCCGGGCGTCGGTGTTCATGATGCTGTCCGTCCGGTCACTTGACCTGGTTGAGCGTGATCGTCTCGTCGACGCCAGGCGGGAAGATCCCGAGCTGCGCCGGGCGGATCGAGCCGCCCTCCAGACCCGCCCGCCGCACCTCGACGCGCGGAGCAGGCTGAGACGCATCGACCTGCCCCGAGCTGGGGGTCGTCATCTCCTTCACTGCGTCTTCGATTTCCTCGAGGGTGAGCAGGCGCCGCGTGCCGTCGGAATCCGCGACCTTCTCCGGGATCCCGCCGAAGACGTCGACATCCACGAACTCGACACCGGGCACCCTCTGAATGACGGCAATGACCTCGCACAGCAGCGCCGGCTGCCCGAGGGCGCGCTTCTCGAATCCGAAGACATCCAGGAGCGCTTGGCGGATGCTTCGCGCGACCGGATCCCACAAGTAGTCCGGGTGGAGGCGAACGTTCGCGCTGAGGACGAGCGTCACCAGCTCCCGAAGCTCCACGTACACCGGCACGGACGCGTCGCCGTAGCGGCGCAGCGCCTCGACGAGGTTGCGATAGAGATCGGACTCCGGATCGATCGGGATGTCGTCGGCCCCGGCAATGGTGATGTGGACGAGCATGCGACTGCCGTCGCTCAGCGGACACGCGTCCGACTTGGCGATGCCGGCGAAGGTCCGCGTGAAATCGCCGTAGTCACGGATCGAGATCAGCCGATTCAGGGCGGTCACTGCGAGCGGCGCATTCTCGCGAGCGCGGTCCCGGCTCTCCCGCTCCGCGCCGCCTGACCCGCGGAGGGGATTGATCACGCTCTTGACGCCCTGCGGCTGCGTCTGCAGCAGACTGACCTGTTCTGCCCGGACGTTGCCGCCCGCGCCAATCCCGCTCCGGTAGACCGCCTTCACGTTCTCCACTCCAGTCGGCAGCCGCGTGCCCCGGCGCCCGTTCCCAAAAACGACGGTGGTCGTGCCGGTATCATCCGTGCGGGTCGTAAAGACGCGGTCGGCGGGCCCTGCCCCGGCGAGCGCGCCGGCTTCGTGCCATTTCACGTCGTTGACATACACGCTCAGCGTGCTCTCCACACCCGACGCACTGGGGGCGGGCACGAACGTCAGAGGAGGCTGCTTGAGAGAGAAGGCCTGGAGCTCGATGCTGGCGTCGCCGCTCCCGAGCGTCTCACGCCGCGTCTCTCCGTGCGTCGCCTTGACCACGTTGCCGTAGATCCGCAGGCCGGCGCGTTGGTAGGCGTAGGCCGTAGGCGTGGCGAGCAGGAGCGTGGTGCGGGTCGTATCTCCGGGCAGGCTGTCGTCGTAATCCTGGCGCACCCCCGAGATCATGTGGAGCTCGCTCGCCGTAACGCCGCTCACGCCTGGAATGTCAGCACGTTCACCGGAGAGGATGATCCAGCGCCCCGGCTCGAGCCCGCCGTACAGGCGCGCCAGCGCGATCTCCTGACCCTGGACCGCATCTTGGACGGGTTCCTCGATCAGATTGAGGCGCTCGGTCTGCGCGTACACCAGCGTCGAGCGCAGCGTGCCCATGTGGTCGGACGCGACGTCCCACCAGCTGTCCTCGAACCGCAGCCGGGTTGTCTTCCCGCTGAATCCGTACCCGGTTCGCTGCAGCGTTCGGACATCAGCGATCCGGTGGACCGACCGCGCGACGTCCTGGTCCGCGAAAGGCACGGCCCGCTGGACGAGCGCAAAGCCTCCCGGCAGGATGTCTTCGTTCGGCTGGTCGAGGAACACGGTGTCGTTGCCCTCGCCGTCGAGCGTCCACTCCAGCCACTCGCTCTGCGGCCTCGGCTGCCCTCTGAAGTGGGGATTCGTGCCATCGCTGTCATCGGTGAAGAACGTGGGCTGCTTCTGCACCGTTGCACCGAAGAGCGGTGCGGAGGTGCGGAAGACGAAGACACCCTGCAGCGTTGATGCAGCGGCGTTCACGTCCGCGTTCGCCCACGCCACGTACAAAGTGTCTTTCAGCTCGGGCGCCAGGTTGACGAGCAGCCGGGCCTGGACGTCCGCACCCTCGCTGAACGATGCCGCCAGGTCCCGGCTCAATTGCAGACTGCTCGCCGGCTGCACGCGACGGCGCTTCAGCAGCTGCGGAATGAAGAGGGACGGATCCGTCACCACGGGCGGTGGCGGTGGTGGGTCCGGGCCCTCGGTGATCTCCTCGATCCGGTCGCTCAGGCGTTGGAAGGCGTCCTCGAGGTCCGGCACGTCGCCGTCCGCCGCGTTCGTCAGGGACTCGGTCCACAGCAACGGAGAGGTGTAGACGCCGAGGAGGATGCCAGCCGCGATCTCCTGCGCGCGCTCGAGCATGCGGCCGGCTGCGCCGTGTCCGGGCTCGGTGACAACGGCCGCGGCTGCCTCGATGAACTCGAACAGCGCCGGCAGCGCCGCGGCGGTCTGCGGCGGCACCGGCTGCAGCGCCACGTTCGTGCGGCCGCTTTCCGGTTCGGCAATCGGATCGTACACAGCGCGGACGACCGACGGCCCGGTATCGAACGCAAGGAGCAGAAGGTTCCCCTTCTTCAGGCCGGCGGAGATGCCGTCGATGTAGATGCGCTCAATCGACAGCGCGTTGTCGAAGCTGATCCGCTGCGGGCGCGCCCGGCGCACGTGGAGGTCGTTCCACTCCGTCCGTGCGGTCAGTGGATCGCCGGTCTCGAACGATTGCGGCTGCTCGCCGGGTCCCGGGATGCTTTGCGCGCGGGCGCCCGCTTCGATCTGGACGGGCAGGAGCTGGAGGTCGTCGAGCAGGTAGGCGAGGAACACGGTCGACGCGACGCCGGGCCGCAACGCATAGCCGACCAGGCGCGCGAGCTCGAGCACGGAGCGCCGCTCGGTGGCCGTACGGAGATAGCCTTCGTTGGCGATCCGCTCCTGATAGAAGGTGAGGACGTCGCCGACTGTCGCCCACGCGTCGAGGAGCGCAATTGCCGGATCGCCGGCGTCTCTCGTCGTCAGGCCGACGAGGGGTCTGACGCGCTCGATCGTCTGCCCGTCTGCGGCGATCGCGTCGACCTCCATGGTTGCCAGCCGCCCCTTCATCGTCTCGAAGAAGGCGCCGTGCGTCCCGGCGCGATAACGCAGGGCGGGGAGCCCCGGGCGGTTGGCGGTCGGAAGTGGCGTCAGCGGCGCCAGACCCTCGCAGCAGCCGCAGCCGGCGCTTCCGCAGTGGCAGTGTGAACCGCTCATCACTTCCCTCCAGACACCGCGATGTCGAGCAGACCGCGTTCCGGAAAGCTGGGATCGCTGTCCAGCTGTGCGATCTCGAAGCCGCGCAGGGGCAGCACACCGCTCTCGATCTCCTGGTTCGGCGATTCGAACAGGCGATGAAGCCGGGCCACGCGCGCGCACTCGACCCCCGCGACGTGCTGTGCCGCCGCCACGATCCGGCTGACCGAGATGCCCTGACCGAACGTGAGATTGTCGGGGTGGAAGAACCCGCGGCCTCCCCCCGGGAGGTCGCGAGCGCTGAAGGCGTCTACCAGCGCGGCCTTGACGCGTCCGCGCTCGTGGTACGGGAGCACGCAGACTTCCAGGCGCAGCTGCAACGGGACGTATCGCGCGCGGACGACACCGAGGTCGTGCCCCATACGGCGATACCTGGCCAGCCGCCGCTTCGTCTCGAACGCGAGCTGGTCCTCCCGGGTCGCCGCCCGTGGGTCGATGGCCACGACGGCCTCGTACCAGCTGCCGCTCCACACGAGATCGGCCGACGCGCGCTGCATTCGAGCATCGCCCATCGCGATATCGGCGTAGTCCTCGGCGATCACGGCGCGGTCGAGGACCGTGCGGAAGGCGTGGGGCGCAACCAGTTTCGCCTCGGCGAGCGGCTCCGGGTCGGCGCCGCCGGCCGCCGCGATCGGATTACGGATCGAGATGGACACGCCGCTGAGCCGCTGCGCCACCACCAGCCGTCCAATCGCTTCAGCGCCGACATTGCCGACCATCCCGCTGCCGATCCGATAGCGTGCGCTCATCGTGAGGCCGGCCGGCGGCTCGAGCCCGAGCTCGCCGTCGCCGAACCGCAAGTGGGCAATACGCTCGTTGTCGACCTCGACGACGAAGTGGGGATCGGAAGGAGTGCTGCCGATCAGGTCGGCGCGGGCGGTCCACGGTTGCGCCAGATCCGAGGTCAGCCACACCTGCGCGGACGCGCGGCGGACATTCTGCCGCATCAGCGCGGCCGCAGAGGGGATCCGCTCCGACATCCCGGGCGAACCGTGCTGTGTCGAAGTCGGCAGCGCCTCGCTGAACGTGACGGGATGATGTCGCAGCGACGGACGGAACATCGCGGCACGCCGCTCCACCTCGCCGGGGCGGCCTGCACACTCGCAGGACTGCTCCGACACGCCTGTCGGCACCGTCCCGAGCGCTTCTTCGTCAACAGTCCGGCCGTGATCGACGAGGATCACGTTGCCGCGCGCGATGGTGATGTTCTCGATGTAGCGGCACTCCGGTGCAGGACCCATCGCCGACAGGCAGAACGGGAACGGCAACGCGTCGTCCACGCCCCATTCGATCTCGAGCACCGGCGTCGGAGCCGCCCCGTGGCCGAGCGGGTCTTCACTGCGGCTGACTGCGGTGAGCCGTACGGCATGTCTGCGGGACGGGTCGGCGTCGGCGGGAAGGCCGGTGCGGACGCCGACGACTTCCTCGAAGATCAGGACATCGCCGGGCGCGAGGTCGAGCGCCCGGTCGTCGCCGGTTCCGGCGTCCGCGAGCGTTGCAGACGTGCTTCCCCGTTCGAGACAGCAGCGCGTGTTCCGCCAGGTATGGAAGCGAATGCGATTGTGCGATGCATGCAGCACGATCGGCTCCGCGGGGTCGTCGACGAGGGGCTCGAAGACCTCGTAGGTCTCGGCAGGGTCGTCGACGAGATCCTCCCAGCCGAGCACGCGCAGGCCCGTCGACAGCGCCTCGTTGAGGCCCGTGATGCAGGCGATCTCGCGCGGCATCAGCGTCACGTCGCCGCTGACTTCGGCGCAGATCCATGCCCGCGCGTTGCACCCTTCGTGCAGCAGGTAGTCGACGAGCCGTCCGTGCCGCCGCACCGAGATGCGCTGTCGTGCCGTGTCGAGATACGCCTCGGTCGCGACAGCGTCCTGGTAGTAACTCAGATAGTCGCCCGTGTAGGCGAGCACCTCGACGAGCGCAATCATCAGGTCGGGGGCGTGCCGTTCGCGCCAGTCCGGCATCAGCACCGCGAGCCGGTCGAGGATCAGCTGTCGAAAGGAGGCGTAGTCCTTCGCGAGGTAGTTGATGGCCGGATGCGTCTCGCCCGGCTGCGAACACGCGCAGACGGCAGCACAGTCCTCGGTGGACGGGCAGTTCACCTTGAACGAAAAGTCGACACTGTCGTACCGCGGATCGATGTTCTTCACGCCCACGAGACGCAGCGTGTAGGTGGAGAAGTCGCCGAACGCGCTCACCCGCAGGCTCAGCACGTCGTCTTTCTCGGGATCCGGATCGACCTCGGGGGTGACCGACACGACCTCGATCCCGGTGATGCGCTGTCCCCCCTCGATGCGCAGGTACGTCTCCGGCGGCGCGTCGCCCTGCGTGAACTCCGGCGGCAGCTTGCCGAGGAAGTAAGCCTGCAGCGAGCGTTGATCGTCGCTCACCTCGACGTAGTCAAGCCCGTTACGCCCCTGCATGCGGCGCACGCCGTCCCGCCGGTCGTCCTGCTGGCAACACAGACCCATGACAATGCTCCGAATCAGAGGGCTCGCGTCAACGTCTCGGTCCGCTCCTCGCCGGTTCGCCGGATCACGTAACTCAAGTCGAGCGTCAGCACCGAATCGACGGCCGTCACCTCCAGGCCCCTGAGCTCCACGACGTCGCCGAGCCAGCGCTGGACGGCCGCCTGGAGCGTGAACTGCACCGTCGCGGCGAGCTCGGGACTGTTCGGCGCGAACAGGAGCTGGAGCAGGCCACTTCCGAAGTCGGGCCGGTTCACACGCTCGCCGGGATTGGTGAAGATCAGCTGCTCGAGCATGTCCCGGACGTGGTCCGCTTCTGTCGTGGCGGCGGTCCGCCCGCGGCTGTCGAAGTGAAGTGGATAGTCAACGAACATCGCGTCAGCTCCCAATCACGCGCATTTGCACCGTGGAGACGGCCGGGGGTCCCTGTGGGATCTGCTCCAGGCTCTGGCAGACGGCCGGCGCGGGACCTGGTGCCGGAAGGAGCGCCGCGGGCTGGCCGTTGACGAGGAAGCGTGCCGACGCCATCCCCCACTTGACCGTGACGCACGGTTGCGGCTTCGTGCCCGTCCCGATGGGAACCTGGAACGGGCAGCCCGCAACGCCGATGGGGCTCATCATCGTGGCGACGGGCTGGCCGTTCACCACCACCCGCGGCTGCGATGGCGCGACCGTCGCGGTCGCGCCGTGCGTGCACTTCATCACCACACCGACGTGCATGAGCAGCCCTGGCATGTCAATCCCTCACTTCAGGATCGTCAGCGCGCCGCTGTTGAAATCGATCGCGGTTCCCAGCATCGTGATCATGGCTCCCTTGCCGTTCTGGATGTAGATGCCGCTGTCGTTCACGACGATCATCGCGCCCGTCGTGCTTCTCAGGATGATCCCGCCGGTCAGCGGCGTCGGCGGCATGTCGCTGACCGTGATCGAGTGCTGCAGCAGCGATTGGATGCAGATGTTCGGGTCTGCCGGGTTCCCCGCCAGCGCCAGCGGTGGGACGTTGCCGCTGCTCAAGCGGCATCCCGACCAGATCGGTTTCTGCGGATCTCCATTCTCGAACTCCACCCACACCCCGGCGCCGATCGGCGGGACCATGTAGACGCCCATCGGCGGTCCGGTCGGGCCGGCGAGCGGCGTGCAGGCCTCGCACCAGCTCGAGGGAGTCAACCCGAGGACGGCCGGCACCAGGGCCGTGATGCGGCCGCGGAACTCCGGGTCGGCGTTGAGCACGACCGTGCCGCGGTACTTACCGTAGAAGCGCTTTCCTTCCGCGGGATCGTTCATACTGCAACCTGCGGAGTGTTCGAGATCAGCCCGTCGCGACTGAGCTGGAAGTTCTGCTTGTACTCGCCGCGCTTGATCGCGTGCGTGACGGTGTCGACGTAATAGAGGCCGTCGTAGGCGAGCCCAGCTCCGCGGACGCCGACCAGCATCCGGTTCCTCAGCACGCGGCCGTACCGCGTCACGTCGAGCGAGCCCGAGACGGTGACGGCCTCGGACGAGCGCGCGAGGGCGCCCAGGATCCTGTCGAGGACGCCCGGCGCCTCCTCGCTGAACGACCAGTCGGGAAACTCCACCTTGGCGGGCGGCGTGATCCGCCGCCCGAGCGGCGGCTTGAACAAGTTCAGATTCGGCAGCGGCAGCGGGATCGGAATCTTGTGCGTGATCGGGTCGTAGACGCCGAAGACCAGGATCTTCTTCGCGAGCCCGTCGAGGCTGAACGTCATCGACTCCACATTGGTGTGCGCGTCCATGTTGATCGTGAGCGCCGGCTGCGGCACCGGGATGCGGATGTCGGGTCCCCAGTAGGCGATGCTCTGACCGGGCGCCGGACCCGGCTCCACGTAGAAGACGTACCCGTGCGAGTGAGCGAGCTTCTTCAGATAGTGCAGATCGGTTCCCTCGTGGCAGTCGATCTTCTTGGTCGGAATCGGCACGTCGGTGATGAACGGCGGGATCGCCAGCGGCACGATCCCGAACGCCGCATACTTGGCGAGGATCAGGTAGACCTTGCCGATGTCCGGCACGCCCGGGTAGCGCAGGAACGGCAGCTCGACGACGTCCATCAGCACGCTCAAGTCCTCGCCGGTGATGGTCAGCGTGGACTGCCCGGGTTCGCTGCTGGGCGCCAGCTCCTGACGCGTCACCATGCCATCCATGATCACGTTCGGGAACCCGCCGAGCGTGACGACGATGATGACGCGCGTGATGATCGGATCGAAGTAGCCGGCAGGCAGCATGCTCGTCAGCAGCGGCGACCTCTTGCTCACGGCGAACGTGAGCTGAAAGCCGGCTTTGGCCTTGCCGCTCGTCACCTGGACGTTCAGCAGTGCGTCGATGACGGACTGCGGCGCCGGGACCGGCACCGCCGGCCCGATCATGAGCGTGAGATGGACCCCCTTAAGCATCCGGCAGCCCCGGAATCCCTTCGGGCAGCGCGATCCTGATACGGCGTCCGGTCGACTCGGTCAGCGCTTCGGGCCGCATCGCATTGTTGGCGTCGGCCACGCGCCAGAACGCCTCCGGATCGCCGAGATACAGGGCCGTGACGGTGTCGAGCCGCTCTCCTTCCGCGACGATGTGCTCACGCATGATCGAGAAGCGATCGGGCGACGGCACGAATCGGCGGCGCAGGTACACGATTACCTCTCCCCCGGGTGTCGTCACCGTCGCGGTTTCGATGCCTGCGTAGCGGCTGGTGGCCGGGAAGTTGAACGTCGCCATGCTCTGCTCCTCACGGAATGCCGGTGATCCCCAGTGCGTCGAGCTCCCCGCCTTTGCTCTGCGCGGCCAGCTGCTCCTTGGCCTGCAGGTAACTCATGAACAAGCCGCCTGCCTTCCCGTCGAACCCGACGTCGTCCACGGTCAGCACCCGCATGCCGAGGCTCACCTTCGCGCGAATCGGATTGAGTGCGGGATCGAATGCTTCTTCGGTGATCGTCAGCTCGGTGATGCGGACCGGCAGGATGCGCCGCGCCCCGAAGATGAACAGCATCAGCGGGCCCTGCAGCGGCGCGATCTCCAGCGAGCCGGACGACGCCTGGGCGCGGTTGAACAAGAGGTGCGCGCTGGCCGGATACACCATGGTTTCCAGTGCCGCCAGCTGCGGGTGGATGCCCGCGCCGGTCGCCTGCGGATCGCTGGTTTCGAGCCGGTCGGAGGCGTCGATCTCGGCCTCGAGCTTGATCGTCTCGGTCGGTGGCCCCTTCAGGCGGAGCGCCTCGATGTGATCGCCGCCGTCGTCACCGATCCCGCGTATCTGGAGCGTCCGCGTCAGCGTCTCCGGGTTGTACTGCAGCGGGATGATGCGGAGGACGCGCGCGCTCTCGCTGTCGATGAGGACCAGCCCCCCCTTGAGGAGCCGCGGTGCGCCGGGAAACGTGCTCATGTCAACGCACCACGATGCGAACCACGCCGCTCCGGCACTCGAACGTGAATGACGGGCCGCCGAACGTCAGCTGCAGGTCGTATTCGCCGGGACCCCAGGAGCGGTCGATCGACGCGTCCCCGCCCGCGAGCATCGTCGGCTCGTTCAGCACAGCGGTCTTCTCTGCAATGCTCGACGCGGTGACGGGCGGCGGCGGACTGAATTCGAACAACGTCTCTGACGAACCGGCCCGCCGGATGGCCAGCCGCGCGCGAAACACCGGATCGTCACGGTGGCGGGTCGTGACTTCGACCAACGAGTCGGTGAGGCTGCGGAGCGCCCACTGCCACGGCACGCTGGTGTCGGGTGCGAACGTTCGCTGCGGCACGAACAGCCCGAGCGCGACCCCTTCGGCGCAGCGTGGCCCCCATGCGAAATCGCCGACCGAGACCGCGTTTCTCTTCACCATATCGATCCGTCTGTCGTCACAGGCTGCGACACACCAGGCCAGAGCCAGACAACGCGCCGCCGCCAGCCGCTTCATTTCTTCAGGTCGTCCATCGCACTCTTGGCTTTCAACAGCTCCGGGAACGAGGCCTTGCCAACCTCCGCTTTCGCCATGACCTCGAGGATCGTGTCGAGCTCACCGCGGAGGAGTGACTTCTCGAGGTCCGTCAGGACGATCGGCCCGTTCGCCTTCTCCCATTCGTCCGCTTCGAACAGGAGTGTGTAAATCTCTATCTGCGATTCGACCATGAACGATGTCTTGACCTCTTCGAGCGGCATCTTGTCAGCAAGCATCTGGTAGACCGTGCGCGAGTGCCACATGTCTACCTTTTGCATCCAGTGCATCGAGGCGCGTTTCTGCTCCTTGGCAAGGATCCAGGCGTCGAGCGCGGGGCGGCGGATCCGCAGCAGGGCTCCCACCCAGGCTCGTGATTCGCGGAACGAGCGGTTCAGGAATGGCAGGAGATCCGCCTCGGTCTTGAGCGCTCCGGCCGACCCTTTCATGAGCTCGGCCCCGAGCATGCGCCCCTGGTTCTCCGCGATGAGGTCATTCAAGGAGTCCTGACCGAACACATCGAAGCCTTCCAGGTGCCACAGTTCGTAGGCGAGGAACAGCTCCCGCAGTGCCTCCGGCTTCTGTGCCGCGTACCTGACGCCCGTCCCCCAGTGCATCAACTGCGAGATGTTCTTGCCCCCTTCGCGCCAGTCCGCGTCGAAGTCGAACACCTCGGGGTTTGGCGCTCCGAGGAGGAACGGAATGTCGATGAGAGGGAGCGTGTCCGTGTTCTCGGTAATCAGGATGTCGGTGGCCGCGCCCAGTTGCCGCGGCAGCGCCAGCAGGTTCTTGAACATCGGGATCGACTTCAAACGGTCGATCTGCGATGGCAGTTGCTGCTGGTTCAGCCACGTGATGCCCTTCGTTTCCCACTCGTTCTTCGCCGGCCGCCATGCCCCGCCCTTCGGACGGACGTGGACGACGTGCTGGTTACCGGCTCTCACGATCTTGCCTTCCATCGGCCGCCCCACACCCTCTTCGGCCGCCTTCCGGCCCTCGCCGGCGGTGGGGTTCGCGAAGTAGCCGGCCAGGTAGCGCGTCCGGAGCGTCTGATAGAACTTCGACGTGGGATCGATCGATTCTGACGTCCTGGCGCGCTTCTGCGCCTCGCTCTTGATGAACGCGTGCACCTGCGCCAGCTGCTTTTCGGCGTCGGGGAGGTTTCGCTCGAGGGTTTGCCGGCCGAGCAGCCACAGAGCGTAGTCACGCTCCAATCCGCTCATCTCACTCCGGATGCGGTCTTCCAGCTCCTCCTTGTACCGCGCCGCGTAGGCCACCTTGAGCTTGTCCAGCACCTCGACCCGACGCTGAAAGGGCGTGAGCACCGCGTAGACCGCTTCCTCGTCGGTGCCGGCGCGTTCGACGGCTTTCCGAACGCGCTCCGCAGCCTTCCCGAACTCTTGCGCTGTCTTCGGCTCCGAGGCTTCGATTGCCTGGCCCGACCCGGGTTTCCCCGCGTTGATCAGTTGCAGCGCGTATTCGAGCTCGCTGCCACTGAAGTCGTCGACGATGTGGTCGATCGAATCGGCCTTGTATTTCCTCTGGTAGACCTGCCGCAGCCGTTTGACGGCCTCCGGGTCGCGCCGCAGCCGGTTCAACGCGAAATACACCCCCTCCTCGTCGGTTCCCCACCCTTTCATCGCCCGGTTCAACTCCGCAGCAATGGAGTCGTAGTCGAGGGTATCGGCGTATCCGGTGGAGCGGCCTTGGCGGGCGTGTCGGCACCAACCGGCGCGGGCGGCGCGGGCGCCGGCTGTCTGAAGACTCTCGAGCTCGGCGCGCGGCCCTGCTGGAGCACGTGCGCCAACTCGTGCGCCAGCAGGCTTTGCCCGACGCTGCTCGACGGCGCGTACTCACCCTCGGCAAATCCGATGTGACCGCCGACCGTGAACGCGCGCGCGTTCAGCGACCGCGCGGCGTCGGACGCCGTCGTGTCGGTGTGCACTCTGACCTGGCTGAAGTCCGCGCCGGACCCGCCGCGCGACGCGTGTTGCATCGCGCGACCCGCTACGGCGTCCGCTTCGCGTTCGAGCGGATCGTTGACCCTGCTCACGCTGAACGCGCTCGACGGCCGTGACACACCGGTGCGAGCCGACGAGACCTCATCGCCGAATCGCGGCTCCATCGCGGCGCGCGCGCCGGAATCGAGCGGCCGGCCGGGAGACTCAACGACCTGACGGAGGAGCGACGAACTGCTGGGCGGTTTGTGCGCTGGCGGCGACGGGCCGATCGTCCGCTTGCTCATTGTCCATGCCCCAGCGAGCGGTGGATGCTCCAGGCGATCCGGCGCCCGACGGCCGCGGTCGCCGGCTTTGACCCGATCTCAATCGACGGGGCGCTGAGCGCGGAGACGGCTCCGCCGTGCTGCGGCAGCAGCGGCGGGTCACTGGTCAACAGGAACGAGAGCTCGAGCTCCACGGCATGCTTCAACTGCGCAGCCTGTGCGCGATCGAGCGGCAGGCCGGTGAGCACCATGTGCTCGATCGACACGAGCACGTCGCCGCGTCGTGTCTTCATCGCAGCTCCTCGCCGATCGGCCGCTCGAGCTTCCGCAGCTCGGTCCGTGCGGCGGAGAGCAGCAGCGGCATCGTCACAGGTGTGCGGTTCGCCGCCGCGAGGAACGCGGCGTTGAGCGCGATGCTGTGGATGTTGCCGCCGTTCACCGTCAATCGTGCCATCCGGTCGTAGTCGAGGGCCTCCTGCGGTGTGTCGCCCGGCAGCGCCCGCTCCCAGATCCGTCTCCGCTCCTTCACGCCGGGGAACTGGAAGTGGACGACAAAGCGGAGCCGCCGCATGAACGCGGGGTCGAGGGCGCTCTTCATGTTGGTCGCCAGGATCGCCAGCCCCCTGAACCCCTCCATCCGCTGCAGCAAATAGTTGATCTCGATGTTCGCGTAGCGATCGTGGCTGTCCTTTACTTCGCTGCGCTTGCCGAACAGGGCATCCGCCTCGTCGAAGAAGAGGATCGCGCCACCCTGCTCGGCCGCGTCGAACAGCTTCCGGAGGTTCTTTTCGGTCTCGCCGATGTACTTGCTGACCACCGCGGAGAGGTCGATCCGGTACAAGTCCAGCCGCAGGTCGTTGGCAATCACCTCGGTCGCCATCGTCTTGCCGGTGCCGCTCTCGCCCGTGAACAGCGCGCTGATGCCGAACCCGCGGTTCATCCTTTGCGCGAAGCCCCACTGCCCGTACACCGTGTGGCGCTCGCGCACCTGCTGCGCGATCTGATGCATGAGCGTCATCTGCTCGTCCGGCAGCACGAGGTCCTGCCAGCTTGCCTTCACGTCGAGCCGCTGCGCCAGTGCATCGAGCTGGGGGCGCGTACAGGTTCCGCGCCGCGTCCCACAGCCGTTCGTCTGCGTTGTCCGGCGGCGCGGCCGCGACGGCTGTTTGCGCGACGATCTCGTGAATGTCCGCGAGATCCAGGTCGAACTGCCCGGCGAGCCGCGCGGCGGCCGGTTCAGGATTCTGCGCCGGATCGCGGTCCCGCATCAGCCGCAGCCATGCGTCGTGCTGTTCCGGCGCAGTCGGCCGATGGACGTCGACGAGAATCGGGGAACCGGCCAGAGACAGCGGCGTGTCGCGCACGGCGAGCACGAGCAGCCCTGGGCTTCGCAGCACCAGCCGGTGAAAAGCCGCCTGAAGGTCCGGCGAGGCGTTCAGGAGATTCTCGGCCTCGAGGAAGAGCGCAACCGGCAGCAACATCGTCTCGCGCTGCCACAGGCGCGCCAGCATCTCGATCTCGGCGAGTTGCGAGGGCAGCGCCTCCGCGCGAACCCGATAGAGCCGCCGCCCGAGAGCGCCCGCGACGGCGGACGCGACCGCGAGCTTGCTGCGCGGGTCCTCGCCGACCAGCTGGACGGGCGGGATGCGCGATTGAGAGGTCGCCTCGCGTAGCTGCTCCAGGATCCGCTCGACGACGGCTCGCTGGGACGGCGCCAGCATGTCGCCGTCGCGAGGTGCCACGTCGGTGAGGAGCGTCGTCAGCCGCTCGTCGAGGACGTTGAGGCCCTTCAGATAGTTCACGACGCGTTCGTCCGCGCGCAGCGGTGCGCCGGTGAGCGGAACGGCTCCAGTGGCGGCGACATCGATCAGCCGCGCGTGACGGAGGGGCCGCTGCGGCGACAGAGCGTCCCACGCGGGATCCGGCAGCGTCCCGAGCGCGAGGGCGAACGTCGGATACGGGCGTTCGCCTGGACCCTGTACACGCGCGTACTCCGCGGGAAGCGCGTGGTCGAACTCCACGGCTGCACAGAGCAGCAACGTATCGCGTTCGAATGGCGACAACGCCAATCGCTCGGCGAGCAGCAGCAACGCCGGCGGGGGGTCCATTGCGGCGGCGATCGTCTCGCGGTCGGCTGCCGCAGCCCTGATGCGCTCCTCCAGGGACAGTGGCGCTCCGCTCGACAACAGGCGCGGTTCGGCCGAGGGCGCCGGGCTGGCGGCGCCACCCAGCCAGCGCGATAAACGGTTGGGCGCGGGCTCCGGGGGGATGACAGGCGGCGACACCGCCCCGGGCCCGGTGACCAGGATCTCGGGCTCTGGACCCCGTGTGAGCAGACGGAGTCGCAGCCACTCGAGCGAGGCCGCGAGATACCGGTTGTTCTGGTCCTGCCACTGATCGGTGTTCATGCGACGTGGACCCTCTGCTGCGCGTCGAACTCCGGCTTCGGCGGCTCACCGTTCATGACGATCGGAAGACTGTCGATCCCGCCCACGCGCAGCCGCACGATGTAGTCGCCGGCGGCCACGTCCTCGATCGTGAACGTCAGGGTCGATGGCTGCAGTGGATCCGCCGGCGTGGTCACGCCCGCGTGTTCGACGGTTCTCGAGCCGAAGATCAGCACCGTGTGTGGCTCCTGCTCCGGCCGAAGGCGGGGCGAGCACGTGACCGTCAGGTCGAGGTCGCCGATCCCGCTGGAGAGGGGGCTGACCGTGATTTGCGGCGCGATGGCGATCGGCACGCCGTTGGTCGACCACGCCGGCAGGTCCGGCTTCCCGACGCGCACCGTAGCCGTATGAACGCCAATCGTCCACTCGTTCACGCTCTCCGGACGCTCCGCCATCGAAGGCACGTGCGCGCGCAGCTCGCGGGAGCCGGCCGGCGGCAGCGGTGTGATGTCGCGCGTGGTGTCGAGCTGCGTGTGTGTCAACACCACGGTGAACGTGCCCTGCGCGTCGAGGTTCGTGCCGGAGAGGAGCAGGTCGTCGCCGAGGCGGATCGCCGGCAGCAGATCGGATGCGGCATTCCGCGCGCCGGTGAGGTTCGGGAACGGACCGGCGACGGCGACCGCGCCCCGATCCTCCGTTCCTCGCTTCAGCACCGGCGGGGCGGCGCGGGTCGGCTCGCGTCCCTGAATGAGCACGACCGAAACGAGGTAGCCCACGGTAGGCCGATAGCGGGCCTGCATCGCCGTCCACATCTTCGACAGATCGTCGGGAGTAAGGAATACCGGGGTAATCTTGATCAGCTCCACCTGGTCCGCCAGGTCGATAGCCGATAGCGCGTTGAACGGCGGCACCGGAGGGAGGACTTGTCCCGTGACCGGCTCCACGCCGCCGAGGACGGTCCTGAGCTGTGCCCGCGACAGCACCGGGTTCTCGTGCAGGAGATGCATGGCATAACCGAGGAGGAATCTCGGCGTTGAAGTCCTGCGAGCCGTACGCCGTGAGGAGGTAGTGGAGATCGAGTGCGAGAGGAGGATTCGTCAGGCGGCCGCCGGACCCGTCTCGCGCCGGCAAATCGACGTTCCGCCACCCCGGATTCGCTGTGACCTGATACAGAAAGAGATTCAGCTGGTTCGGCTCCGTGGCGCCGACGGTCACGCGGTCGGGAGGGAGCGCCGTGACAGTGAAGCTGCCGATGCTGGACAGGTCGTTGTCGAGGAACCCGTTGTTCAACAAATCCTTCAGCCCTGCGGTCACGGCGGCGATGGCCAGGGGGCTGCTCATCGGCCGCCTCCCGCCCGGGATCGCAGGTAGTCTTCCAGGCCGAGCGCGGGCCGCTGCCGCTGTGCCGATTTCCGCGGCCCGACTCCCTCGGGCACGGCCCGCACTTCGATCCGTCCGATCGTGACGTGGACGGCCGGTGCAGACGGTGACGTGGGCGTCACGGGCTCAGTGCGCCGGCCGGCCCGCCGCTGGGGCGCAGGCTGCGGATGCAGGGCGCCGGCCCGCGTCTGCCGTTGTGCCGCCGCGGTGAGCGGGGCCGTGACTTCGCGCTCGACCTTCGAGCGCTGCGCGGCCGCCGGCCGGCTCTGCGCTGCGGTCAACGGAGTGGGGACGGCAGGCCGGGCGTCCGGACGCTGGTCGCTCGAGGCGCGGATCGTCCCCATGGTGCCCTGGGCGTGAGGCTGCGGGAGGATCGCCGCTGTCAATCGAGGAGGCGGCGCCTGTTCCACAACGCGCTCCAGCACCGACCGCGTGTGGGTTGCGACGGTGTGATGCGTGGTGTGGACCGTCTCGCGCGGCGAGATCTGGACCGTCTCGACGTGCTCGCCGCGGTGAGGCTTCGCCATCGTGTCAGGCGTCGCCGTTTCCTGGCGCGCGATGCGGCCTGGTGCGCTGTCGAGGCCGCCGGGTTCCGACCGGCGGGTCGCTTGGCGCAGCGCCGGACGGGGGACGGGCAGGTCCCGAGCCGGTCCGTCAATCTCCTCGTTGCAGGAGAACGACTCCGTCGGCGCCCACCGCGGCTCGAAGTCCTCCACCTGCACGGGCTCGAACAGCGATGCGCGCCGGCGCTGGAGCACCGGAATGCGCTCCCACGCCCGGTCGACGAGTGCGGTGAAGAAGTCCATCGGTTACGCTCCGACCAGCTCCAAGTACATCCGCCGCCGCCTGGCACTCATGGCGACGATGTCGTGCTCGTGCCAGCCGTATGTCCAGGCGAGCGCATGCACGTCGAGCAGCAGTCGCCGCGCCCAGTCGTCGACCTCTCCCCACAGGTACGCGAGGATGTCGAATCGCATCGACCAGGCGTGCGAACAAGCCGGGCACGTCAAACGGACGCTGACGTCGGCGTGCGGGTCGGAGCGCGCCATCTGCGTCTCCACCTCGTCGATCAGGTCGGACGGCAGCGTCGCGGGATCGACGGCCACTCCATGACGATCGACGACCTGCACGCAGCGGCGCAGCAGGGCAACCCGCGCGTCCGGCTCGCACTCCATCTCCAGCAGATCGGCGCTGGTGACCTTCCGGCAGGTGACGTCATAGGCGCCGCCTGCGACGTCGAGCCGTGCGGGCGGGTGCGAGCTGACCGCGTCGGTGCCCACGATGTCGCGCGTGCGGAACGGCACGTCGAGCCGGTTGCCGCAGGCGGGGCAGTCAGCGGTGGCTTCGAGCTGCCCACCGAACAACTCCTCGCGGAGCAGCAGCAGGCGCTCGTCGCGTTCCCCGATGCTCAGACCTGCCCACTCACTGGCGGACCTCTCGGGCCACGCGGCCGTGAGCAGCATCAGCGCGCGGCGCAGCGCCGGCTGCGAAGCGCCAGCGTCCCAGACCGCGAGTAACGTGACAGCGTCCAGTGTTGGCATGGATACCGCCAGAAGCGCCGACACGATCGCGCGCGGCGGCGGACTTCCCCTCCCATGCTTACGTGGGTTCGGTGAACGTAGGCTCCTTCGGCTCGGCGACCTCGACGTCGCGGACCCACCCTTCGTTCTCGAGCTTCAAGTGCTGGATGGCGACGGCGTTGGCATTGGCGTCGAGGTCCGGCAGCGCCTGGAACTCCGACGACCCAGCAGCGGAACACCTTGTAGGCGATCGCGAGCTGGCCGGCCTCGTTGTAGAGCTCGATGATCAGGTCCTTGCGGAAGTCCTTCGAGCGACACTTCCGCGCCGAGGCCGGCCCCGAAGTTCCAGACCTTGTTGGCCCACTGCTCGAACTCCTGGTCGTGCGTGACGCCGCGCTCCAGCGTGATGGCCTCGTACTCGGTGCGGCCCGGCGATTTGCGGCTGCTGCTCGGGTCGCCGCCTTCGCGGTGCTTGACGACCTCGGTCGTCCGCTTGAGCGCGCCGACCTTGCTCACGCCGGCCACGTACTTGTTGTCCCACTTGATCCGGAACTTGAAGTTCTTGTACGGATCGAACCGCTGCGCGTTGACGGTGAACTGCGCCATGGCGTCGCCTCCTTGTTCGCAACTTGCCGTCAGACCTCGATCTGGCCGGCCATCTGCTGCAGCTTGATGACCACGAACTCGGCCGGCTTGAGCGGAGCGAAGCCGACGACGATGTTCACGATGCCGAGGTTGATGTCGTTCTGCGTCGTCGTCTCCTTGTCGCACTTCACGAAGTACGCGTCGCGCGGCGAGGTGCCCTGGAATGCGCCCTGGCGGAACAGGTCGTGCATGAACGCGCCGACGTTCAGCCGGATCTGCGCCCACAGCGGCTCGTCGTTCGGCTCGAAGACGACCCACTTGAGGCCGCGGAACAGGCTCTCCTCGATGAACAGCGCGGTGCGCCGCACCGGCACGTACTTGTATTCGTCCGCGAGCTGATCGGCGCCGCGCAGCGTGCGCGCGCCCCACACCACGCGGCCGGTGACGGGAAAGGCGCGCAGGCAGTTGATGCCGAGCGGATTCAGCTCGCCGTTCTCCTCGTCCGTGAGCGGAACACTCAGCGCCGGCGCACCGATGATGCGCCGCGTCAGCCCGGCGGGCGCCTTCCACACGCCGCGCTGCTGTCGGTGCGCGCGAAGATGCCCGGCGACCGCGCCGCACGCCGCGAACACTTCGAGCTGGTTCCCGCGCAAGGGGTTCTGCTGCAGGAGCCGCGGGAAGTAGAGCGCGGCGTTGCGGCTGCGGGTGCCGACGAAATCGGTGTTCGCGTCGGTGAACTTCGCGCGCGCGACGGCCTTGGTGTTCCAGTCCTTCGGCGAGTCGAGGACGAGCATCGCCCGGCGCTTCTCGCAGTACGCCGCGGCGGCCGCGACCAGGTTGACGTCGACGTCGAGAGCGTCCGTCGGGGAGTGGTAGGGAGGGATGCACAGGAGGTTGAAGAGGTCGGCGTTGTCGAGTGCGAACAGCCCCTTCTTCTCACCCGCCGCGACGAAGTCGCTGGACGGTGAGCCACAGACCATCCGACACCGCGTCGCGCGCCTCTCCCAGCGCTGTCTCGAGCTCCGTCCGCGCCTCGTCGACCGCCGTCTGGTCGGCCTCCGCCGCGGTTCCGGCGTTCTGCTTCTCGGCCAGTGCCTTCTTCGCGTCCGCGAGCGCCTTCTCCTTCGTCCCGAGATCGTCGGACCCCGCTGCGATGGCGGTGGCGGCCGCGGGTTCTCCGTTGTACCTGACCAGCTGCGATTCGGCCGCCAGGACCTTGTCCACGCGCCTTGCGCTGTTCTTGACGGTGAGATTGAGGAACCGCTCGGAGCGGTCGATGCCGGTGTCACGGACGGTGAGATTGAAGAGATCGGCGACCGTCACTCCCAGCGCGGCGGCCACCTCTTGTGAGATGTTGTCCTGGTCGATGTCGGCGCGCAGGTTCACGCCCCAGCGTCCCTCGCTGGCGGCGACGAACTCGAGGGCGCCGACGGCGAGCGGCGCCACCGTTGCCGGCGCAACGGGTTCCGCTTCCCCCTCGGCAGTGCCAGGATCCGGCCGGTACAGCCGGACGATGATGGCCTGGCTGCCGCCATTCTGGAAGAAGTCCCGGACCGCGAACCCCAGCGCGTTGTTCAGCCAGAGGCCGCCGAACTGCCGTTCGAAGTCGGGAAACCCGTTGATCGTCACCGCCTCGTTGACAGGCCCACGTCGCGCCCGGCCGATGAACGCGGTGATCGAAGTGGCGACGCCGACGATCGTGCGCACTCCGCTCGGGATCTCCTCGACGTAGACTCCCGGGTAAGTCAGTGCACTTGGCATAACCAGCTACCTCCTCTGAAGAACGCACGACATCAGAGCTCACCCGATACAGGGTTCGTGTTTCCTTGGGCCGGGTTCCCCCGCGATCGCCCGGCACCTTGTGCCGCCGCCCCCCTGATCGCGTCCACGAGACTGACGATCGAGAGGTCGGCGACGATCTGGCGGTGAAGCTCCAGCAGCTGCGCCTGCCGGCCGTCAGCCGAGATCACGATCACCGTGATCCGCGGATCGAGCAGCAGCAGCCGCGCGTGCGACAGCGGCCCTGCAGGCCTGTCGCCGACCACCACGACATCCGGCGCGAGCTGCCGCACGCCGACCGACAAGTCGTCCTCGCCATCGTCGATTACCTCGAGGTCCGCTTCGGAGCGCAGGATACCTTCGACGATGTCCCGCAGCATCGGAGGCATGTCACCGATCAGAATGCGGGTTCGCGTCAATGGCTCGCTCTGGGACGCCTCAGATCTGCGCGGCGCGAGGATTATCCTCGCGGCGGCCGTCGCCGGGAATGGACCAAGGGATACAAGTTGGAACTAGTCGGAGACCCAGGAAGGGTTCACGACGTGGATGCGGCCGAGCGGAGACGGGACAGCCCGGCGGCGGGTGCGGATCTAGAACCCTTGACGGACCGAAACTTGACCCGGCCTGGTCAAGTTTTCGGTGCGGCGAGTGACCACAGTGTGCCGAGGCCCTCGCTGGGCGGAGGCCCACTGGATCTCTGTCCGGGCCCTCAGCTCCGCGTCGTTCCGGGAAGGGGCCCGATGGCGACGGGGCCGCCGCCGGTCATGCTTCGCAGCCGGCGGGCGACATCGGTGCGACGGTGGATGTCGAGTTTCTCGAGGAGATTGTGAATGTGGTTCTTGACGGTCGCGACTTCGATGCCGAGACGCGTGGCGATCTCCTTGTTCGACAGGTTCAGGGCGATCAGGCTGCCAATCTCCCCCTCCCGCACCGTCAGGCGTGCATCCGGGACCGCAGGCTCGTGCGTTCTTGCGAGCGTGGCGACGCGCCGGGCGAGGCTGCCGGCGATTCGGGGAGAACACAGCAGCTCTCCGCGCGCGGCGCTCTCGACCGCAGCGACGAGATCGTCGAGCGACGCATCCCGGCTCACATACCCGGTTGCACCCGCTTCCATGCAGGCCAGCACCTCCGGCTCCGCGTCGTCCAGCGCCAGCGCCACGACGGCCACTTCAGGATCCTGCTGCTTCACTTCGCGGATGATCGTCTGGCTGTCCGGGGTGTTCGCGTCGAGGAGGACGACGTCCGCGCACACCTCGTGCAGGTCGGCGAGCGGCTCGCGCTGTGACCAGTTCCCGGCAATCACGAATCCATCGCGACGTCCGAGCATGAGGGCGAGGCCTTCGCGGTACAGACGAATACTGGCAACGATAAGGACGCGGATCATAGACGTTTCCGATCCCCAAGCGTCGCGCCGGTTCACCAGCGACCAGGCGCCCCAGCGTGTTCCGGGCGTGAGACTTTACCACCAAACGGGAGTGGCCCGGGTTCCGAACGCCCCCTGGAACGCACGCACGTCAAGATTGCCGCCGCGAATTCGCAGTCGTGGCGTTTCTTCGATATCTTTTTTACCAATAGTCAGCTGAATGCTGGCGAGGTCGAGTTTCATAGATGGAGGGGGTTGGCCGCGGCCAAGGCTGGCCGGGGCGGGAGGTTGCTTCACTAAAGGATGAGCTTGAGCAGCGGCAGTCATTTTGCTCCTTACGCGATCCGCCGCTCACAGAACGCAACACGGTCAAGGAGGACTCTGGTGGAACGACGCGAATTTCCCGCCGGAGCGGCGGGAGAGTCGATGCAGACGAACGCCATCGACACGATCCGGGAATGGGACCCCGCCAAGGCTGACGCATACCTGAAGGTGAACACGAATCCCTAAACGAACGGTGTTCTCGACATCAAGACGATCGAACTGATATGCGTCGGCCTGAACGCCGCCTGCACAAACCTCCAGCCGGAGCCCACGCGCCGTCACATCAGGGCTGCGCTTCAGGCGGGCGCCACCCGAAACGAGATCCAGCTGGTAATCGAGGGGGCGGCGTTCATGGCGATCCGCACGTGCCGTCTCGGCGCGCCGATGCTGCTCGAGGAGGGCAAGGCGCCCGGCACGCGGCGCCATATCAAGGGCGCCTTGGCTCAAGGTGCGACCATGGAAGAGATCATGGAGACGCTCAAGATCGCCACGGCCTTCGGACAGCAGACGATCAACTTGGCGATACCGATCCTCGCCGACATTGCTGCATTCGAGAAGAAGAAATAGTGACCCCATGAATCAACCTTCGATGGCCACGAGCGGCAACGAGCCGAGCTCCCCGGCGTTGCGCTTCGACGTGGTCGCCGGCCTCGTGGCCGCCGCGGTCGTTCTGCCCAAGGCGATGGCCTATGCGACAGTGGCCGGTTTGCCCGCTGCCGTGGGGCTCTACACCGCGTTCATCCCGATGGTGATTTACGCGCTGCTCGGCTCGTCGCGCGTGCTCAGCGTCAGCTCCACCGCCACCTTGGCGATCCTGACGGGCACGCAACTCGGCCTGGTGGTCCGCGACGGCGATGCGGCGAAGCTCGTCGCGGCGACCGCCGCGCTCACCGCGATGGTCGGCGCGATGCTGCTGCTGGCGCGGCTCATGCGCCTGGGATTTGTCGCCAACTTCATTTCCACTCCGGTGTTGGCCGGCTTCAAGGCGGGCATCGGTCTCGTCATCGTGCTGGACCAGGTGCCGAAGCTCCTGGGCATCCACATCACCAAGCAGGGCTTCTTTCTCGACTCTCTCAGCGTCGTGCAGAACATTCCCGACACGTCGCTGATGACGCTGGCCGTGGCCGCGGCGACGTTCGCGATATTGATCGGCATGGAGCGGCTGTGGCCGCATTCTCCGGCGCCGCTGGTCGCGGTGGGGGGCGGCATTGCCGCATCGTGGTTCTTCGGGCTGCAGGCACTCGGCGTCTCCACGGTCGGCCTGATTCCGCGCGGTTTCCCGGCGCTCACGCTGCCGGACGTCTCTCTCTGATCGAGCAATTGATGCCGGGCGCGCTCGGGATCGCGCTGATGAGCTTCACGGAGACGATTGCGGCGGGCCGCGCCTTTGCGCGACCTGCCGACCCGCCGATCAATGCGAATCGCGAGCTGGTCGCCACCGGAGCCGCGAATCTGGGTGGCGCGCTGCTCGGTGCGATGCCGGCGGGAGGCGGCACCTCGCAGACCGCGGTCGTGCGCGCCGCGGGCGGGCAGTCACAGAAGGCATCGCTCGTGACCGCCGGCAGCGCGGTGGCCATCATGCTGCTGCTCGCGCCGATGCTGGGTCTGATGCCCAACGCCACGCTCGCGGCGGTGGTGATCGTCTATTCAGTCGGGCTGATCCAGCCGGCAGAGTTCCGCGCCATCCGCAACGTGCGCGCGATGGAGTTTCGCTGGGCGCTCATCGCCTGTGCCGGCGTGCTGGTGTTCGGCACGCTGAAGGGCATTGTCGTCGCGATCATCGTGTCGATGATTGGCCTGGCGAGCCAGACGGCTCACCCGCGTGTGTACGTCATCGGCCGCAAGCGCGGAGCCGACGTGCTGCGACCGCTGTCGCCGGAACACCCGGACGACGAGACCTTCGAGGGCCTGCTGATCGTGCGGCCGGAGGGGCGCCTGTTCTTCGTCAATGTGCAGAACGTGGCCGAGCAGATCGCCGCACTGGTCGCGCAGTACAAGCCGCGTGTGCTGGCGCTGGATATGAGCAGGGTGCCCGACCTCGAATACTCGGCGTTGCAGGCGCTGATGGAAGGTGACAAACGCGGCGACCGAAAGGGGCAGCGTGGTCTGGCTGGTGGGGCTGAATCCTGGAGTTCTCGAGACGGTACGACGTGCCGGCCTGCACGAGCGACTTGGCCGCGAGCGTATGCTGTTCAACGCGCGCACGGCGATCGAGCGTTACCAGGCTCTGAAGGCCGCGGGTGAGCCGTCGCCGACCGCGAGTTGACCACACGTGCGAGCTGAGCACAGTGGTGCTGACAAGCCTCAGTTATCGATCACGTCGCCGGATGGAACGGATGTTCGCGCGCCGACCGGCAAAAGGAAGCCGGAACGGCTTGCGGGCTCGTTGCAATCGGCCGGGAAACCAGCCGCCGTTCAAACGATCAGAGCCCGCAACACGCTGATCTGAATGCAATTACGCCCTGAGGAAGGCCGCGGCCTCCAGCCGGGCGTGGCCGGTGGACGCGTCAAAAGACGGCGGCTGTCAGTGCTTGATTGTCAGTAGTTGGCGGGGTCGACGGGACTCGAGCCTGGTCGGCGAGGCCGAAGGTCTCGGCTATGCGCCTGAGCGACTCGAGCCCGGTCGGCGAGGCCGAAGGTCTCGGCGGTGCGCCTGAGGACGGCGACCCGTCAAGGACCGTGCGAAGCGAGGGAGTTGGCGGGGTCGACGGGACTCGAACCCGCGGCCTCCGGCGTGACAGGCCGGCGTTCTAACCAACTGAACTACGACCCCAAGAGAACGTCTGTCGCTGGAACTCGTCGCACGCAAGGCGGCGAGCACGTCAACCGCAGCGCGCTACGGGCAGCGGCGCGAAGGGCTGGTGGGCGGTACAGGTTTCGAACCTGTGACAGCCGGCGTGTAAGGCCGGTGCTCTACCACTGAGCTAACCGCCCTGCGATGCCGCGGCCGCCGCCCAAAGATGTCGATTATAGAGCCTTCCACCACAACAGCGCAAGCACCACGGCCAGCCCGGCGACCGCACGGTGCTCACGGTTGCTCACGGCGCGCGCCACACTGAACCTGCGGACCGCCGCAGGCGCCCGCCCCTCGCGGTACTCGGGATAGGCATCACCGAACTTCTCGGTCAGATGCGCCTCCTCGCCCCGCATCGCGGCCGTCAGCGTCACCACGAGGTAGCCCAGCACGACGGCCGCCGCGCTCGCGCTCGCGGACGCAA
Source organism: uncultured Acidobacteriota bacterium (assembly GCA_963787175.1). Taxonomy (GTDB): domain Bacteria; phylum Acidobacteriota; class Vicinamibacteria; order Vicinamibacterales; family 2-12-FULL-66-21; genus CAVSUB01. The sequence goes on along the minus strand of CAWBCA010000016.1, from coordinate 204,938 downwards.
CCGCAAAGCCGACGCCGATGATCGCCGATCCCAGATACAGCGGGTGCCGCGTGAACCGGTAAGGCCCCGATGCCGTCACCTCGCGGCCCTTCTCGAGGTGTCCCGCGGCCCAGATGCGGAGCGCCTCTCCGACGCACGCCACAACCGCACCCGCTGCGAGCGTACGTGGTCCGGGATCGGCGAGCCACAGTGCCACGGCTGCCGACGGAAACCCGAGACGCACCCGATACCGGGCAACCAGGCGCGCGTAGTCAGACATCCTGATGCGACCCGGCAACGCGGCCTGTACCGAGGCGCCGCTGCACGGCAGCCGTCACCTCGACGGTCCCGATGTCTGCGAGGCACCAGCGCGCCTGCCGGCACCGGCGCTCGTAGTGACAGCCACACGACCCGTGCCTGGTCACGACGACGTCCTGCGCCAGCCAGGGGCCGTTCCGCTCCGGATCCGTCGGACCGAAGATGCCGACCACCGGGGTGCCGACGGCCGCCGCGAGGTGCAGCGGACCGGTATCACCCGACACGCACAACGACGCCGCCCGCGACAGGCTGACCAGGTCGGCCACGCCGGTTGGCGGCGCTTCCGTTGCCGCGCCGTTCGACGCGCTCACGACCGAGCGGGCCAGCTCCTGCTCGCCCGGGCCCCACACGACCACGGAGCGGATGCCGCGCACGTCACGCAGGAAAACGGCGACTTCTCCGAACCGTTCCGCGGGCCACCGCTTGTTGGGCCACCCTGCGCCGGGGTTCAGCAACGCAAACGGCCTTCCCTCGCCCGCCGCACGCACTACCAGCGCCGCGGCCGAGTCGGCGCGCGTCAGCGGGAACACCACGCGATCGGTGTCGACCCCGACGACGCGCAGCAGTCGCAGGTTCTTGTAGATCACGTGGGCCGGCGAATCCGCCTCCCCTGCGCCGGCCGCGTCGACCTGGGAGTAGAAGGGCCGCGCGGTTTTCTCGCGCAAGTGCCACAGCGAAAAGCCGGCGACGCGCGTCGCGCCCGACGCACGCGCCAGGACCGCGGACTTCATCAGGCCCTGCATGTCGAGCGCCGCGTCGTACGCCACCTGCCGCAGGCACCTGACCACATCCACCCACGCCGCGACGGAGCGCCCCTCGAGTGTCACGACCCGATCGAGACCGGTCACGAGATCGAACAGCGCGCGATGCCTGGCGTCTACCAGCCAGTCGATCCGCGCATCGGGCAGCGCGGTCCGCAAGGCGGCCGCCGCCGGCAGCGCGTGCACGATGTCGCCAAGCGCGCCCAGGCGGACGATCAGGATGTTCATGCGCGGGGGCGCGCGGGGGGAACCAGAGTCAAGAGGTCCTTTGAGCTGGACGGAACGTGCGCGGTCGCAGCATGGCGCAACTCCCGATTCTAACTTACGGTGAACTGATCCAGAATTGATGCCCGCGGAAGCTGCAGTTGTCCGGCTGGCGCCGGACGTGTTCAATTTCGGAGGTGCCGCATGCCGAAGTACCTGCTCAAGGCGTCCTACACGGCGGAAGGAGCGCGCGGATTGCTACAGGAGGGCGGCACGAAGCGCCGCCAGGCCGCAGAAGCGGCGCTGAAGAGCGTCGGGGCGACGATGGAGTCCTTCTACTTCGCATTTGGCCGGACCGACGCCTTCGTCATAGCTGATGCGGCCGATCACGCGACCGCCTCGGCCGCGTCGCTGGCCATCACCGCCTCGGGCGCGGTAGACGTCGAGACGGTCGTGCTCATCACTCCGGAGGAGCTCGATCAGATCGGCCAGAAGAACGTGCAGTACAGGGCGCCGGGGAGATAGAGGACACCCGGAGTGAGGGAGGCGGGGCTCCCGCACGCTCGTTGGGGAGCCCTCGCAACTTCAGCCAGGAGACCGTCCGTCCGTGGCAGGGACGACGATCCCCAGATGACGGGCGATCTCGCGCAGCTTGGCCTGGATGATCTGCACGTTCCGAGGTCCCATCCGCAGCAGCTGGCGCTGCGCTCCCGATAGCGATTGCAACCGCGGATCGGCGTGCTCGTACCCAAGACCCTTGGGCGCGAGAGGCACCCGGCCTTCCACGACCGGCGTCTTCAGCAGTTCCAGGATGGCGCGTTCCAGCACCGGCTCGAATCCGCCGGGTTGACCGAGCTCGGAGGCCGCCTCATCAATCCGCGGGCCGAGCGTCACGTAGAGCCGGGCCATTCCCTCCGGGTCGAGGGCAGCCACGGCGTCGGCGTAGTCATCGTAACGACGATAGCCGTCCGGATCGATGACCGGAACTCCGCCTTCGTTCGTCACCGCGAACCTGCCGGAGGGCCGGACGGCGCGGAGATGCCTGGACGGGGTGCGGCCGTCCGCGACGTTGATGACCGACACGGTGAAGTTTCGAATCAGCTGATCGGTCGTCAGCCACGCGGCCACCTTCGGGTGCGACGACAGCTTGCCGACCAGCGTGCGCACCAGCGCATCGGTGTCGGCCAGCGGCGGAAGAACGATGTTCTCGCCTTCGACACGAGCCGGCCGTTCTGCGGGCTGGGGCGTGACGGACCGTGTTGCCGTCTGGACGGCGGCGGGAGGTGCTTTCTTCAACGGCCAGAAGGTCCACAGGAGTGCTGCGCCGGCAACCAGCACCAGCACCGCGATCAGGGGTACGGCGGAACGGCGCGGTTCCTGGATTGGCACCCGCCGCTGCGGCTTGTAGAGGTCGAGATCGCCGAGGTCCCGCATTCCGGCAGTGTACAACGGTCCGTCGAGCTGCGCGCGGGGGTCTGTCGGACCGCCTGGCGCGTGAGGTGGAGGGTTCGGACGACGCGCCAGGAGCCTGGCGGAACTGGCGGATGGACGAGGTGGCCCGAACGTGCGAGAGGGGAGCGCCCGTGCGCCCCCCTCTTTGTTCCGAACCTCTTCTCGAGCTTACTTCGAGAGGCAGATGTCAACGAACTGCGTGGTGCCGTCGTTCAGCTTGGCGAAGATTCGATAGAAGCCGGCGACGAGGCCTTTCGTGCTCCAGTTGTACTGGTAGTGGCCGCCGTTCAGCGTGTAGACCGCTTGTGTCGAGGCCTGATATACCGCGTCGACGGTGTCTGCTTGGGCGATGCTGCAGGACGCGCCGATGGACACGTAACTGAATGACGGACTTACCGACTGTTGCACGGCAACGCCGTTGACGTCCTTGATGTCGAACTTCGCCGGGATGGTCTGGCCTGCCTTGAACTTGCTCATGGTCACCACGTCATGAGCCGTGTCGTTGATGGGCTGGAGGAAGCCATCCCATTCGTAGAGCACGGTCAGGGTGCCGTTCACGTAGGCAAACGTGTAGTTGCTCGACACGAGTGCTCCCACGGCGGCGGTTATCGGATACGTGCCCACGGGGCTGTTCGTCACCGCCGTCGTCGTGAGACCAGGTTCGCCGGTCACGCCGCTTGTCGCGAGCGTCTCGCTGTTGACGAAGCCGCTGTAGGTGGCCGTCAGCGCCGGGTTCGCCGCGTTGAGCAGCTTGCTCTTGTTCAGAGCGGTCACGGTCAGCGTCGCTTTCGTAGTCGTGAAACTGGCCGTGCTGTAGGTGATGTCGTAGTTGCCGAGCAGCGCCACCGGCGCGAGCGTCGCGCTGATGACGTAGACGCCGACGGGCTCACCCGCCGTGCGGCTGTAGCTGGCTGTCACGTTGTCCGCTGCCAGGAAGCCCACCAGGGCGCCAGTCAGGGTCGGGTCGACAGCGCCGTAAACCTTGCCCGCGGCTGCGGGGGTCACCGAGGCGGCTTTCTTGGCGATGGCGAAGCTGGCCGTGTTGTAGGTCAGCTGGTAGTTGACGAGCACCCCGGCCGGCGCGAGCGTCGCGCTGATGACATACGCCCCGACCGTCTCCCCGGCCGTGCGGCTGTAGGTTGCCGTCACGTTGTCGGTCGCCACGAAGCCGCTGAGCGTCCCACTGAACGCCGGGTCGGCGCTGCCGTAGGTCTTGCCCGCGGCTGCGGGGGTCACCGAGGCCGCCTTCTCGGCGATCTTGTCGGTGACGGTGCTGTTCGCGTTGGCGTAGTTGCCGGTCACGTCGGTGAACGTCCAGGGGTCGCTGGTCGTTCCGGCCGCCGTGTGGGTCGTGCCGCTCAGGTTCAGTCCGGACAGCGGCTCGCCGCTGACGCCGGTGGCCGTCCCGGTGGCGGTGTGCGCCGCCGCGTCATACGTCACGTCGTAGGGCGTCACCACGATGGTGGCGGTCGCCTTGGCGATCTTGTCGGTGACGGTGCTGTTCGCGTTGGCGTAGTTGCCGGTCACGTCGGTGAACGTCCAGGGGTCGCTGGTCGTTCCGGCCGCCGTGTGGGTCGTGCCGCTCAAGTCGAGGCCGGCCAGCGGCTCGCCGCTGACGCCGGTCGCCGTGCCCGTGGCCGTGTGCGCCGCCGCGTCATACGTCACGTCGTACGGCGTCACCACGATGACCGCGTTCGCCTTGTCGATCTTGTCGGTGACCGTGCTGCTCGCGTTGGCGTAGTTGCCGGTCACGTCGGTGAACGTCCAGGGGTCGCTGGTCGTCCCGGCCGCCGTGTGGGTCGTGGCGCTCAGGTCCAGCCCGGCCAGCAGCTCGCCGCTGACGCCGGTCGCCGTGCCCGTGGCCGTGTGCGCCGCCGCGTCATACGTCACGTCGTACGGCGTCACCACGATGACGGCGGTTGCCTTCGTGATAACGATGGCGACCGACGCACTGGCGTTGTTGTAGTTGCCGGTCGTGTCGGTGAAGGTCCAGGTCGCCGTGCCGCCGGGCACGTTGGTGAAGCTGTCTCCGAGCACCAGCCCGCTCAGCGCCGCGCCGCCGATGCCGGTCGCCGTGCCGGTCGCGCCGTGCGCGTCGCCGTCAAACACGCCCGTGTAACCGGTCACGCTGACCGTCGCGTCCGCCTTCGTAATCACGATGGCGACCGCCGCACTGGCGTTGTTGTAGTTGCCGGTGGTGTCGGTGAAGGTCCAGGTCGCCGTGCCGCCCGGCACGTTGGTGAAGCTGTCTCCGAGCACCAGCCCGCTCAGCGCCGCGCCGCCGATGCCGGTCGCCGTGCCGGTCGCGCCGTGCGCGTTTCCGTCAAACACGCCCGTGTAACCGGTCACGCTGACCGTCGCGTCCGCCTTCGTAATCACGATGGCGACCGCCGCACTGGCGTTGTTGTAGTTGCCGGTGGTGTCGGTGAAGGTCCAGGTCGCCGTGCCGCCGGGCACGTTGGTGAAGCTGTCCCCGAGCACCAGGCCGCTCAGCGCCGCGCCGCCGATGCCGGTCGCCGTGCCGGTCGCGCCGTGCGCGGCGCCGTCGAACACGCCCGTGTAGCCCGTCACGCTGACCGTCGCGTCCGCCTTCGTAATCACGATGGCGACCGCCGCACTCGCGTTGTTGTAGTTGCCGGTCGTGTCGGTGAAGGTCCAGGTCGCCGTGCCGCCGGGCACGTTGGTGAAGCTGTCCCCGAGGACCAGCCCGCTCAGCGCCGCGCCGCCGATGCCGGTTGCCGTGCCGGTCGCGCCGTGCGCGTTCCCGTCGAACACCCCGGTGTAGCCGTTGACCGTGACCGTCGCCTCCGCCTTGGTGATCACGATGGCGGCCGTGCCGCTGGTGTTGTTGTAGTTGCCGGTCGTGTCGGTGAACGCCCAGGTCGCCGTGCCGCCGGGCACGTTGGTGAAGCTGTCTCCGAGCACGAGCCCGCTCAGCGCCCCGCCGCCGATGCCGGTCGCCGTGCCGGTCGCGCCGTGCGCCGCCCCGTCGAACACGCCCGTGTAGCCGGTCACGCTCACCGTCGCGTCCGCCTTGGTAATCACGATGGCGACCGACGCACTGGCGTTGTTGTAGTTGCCGGTGGTGTCGGTGAAGGTCCAGGTCGCCGTGCCGCCGGGCACGTTGGTGAAGCTGTCCCCGAGGACCAGCCCGCTCAGCGCCGCGCCGCCGATGCCGGTTGCCGTGCCGGTCGCGCCGTGCGCGTTCCCGTCGAACACCCCGGTGTAGCCGTTGACCGTGACCGTCGCCTCCGCCTTGGTGATCACGATGGCGGCCGTGCCGCTGGTGTTGTTGTAGTTGCCGGTCGTGTCGGTGAACGCCCAGGTCGCCGTGCCGCCGGGCACGTTGGTGAAGCTGTCTCCGAGCACGAGCCCGCTCAGCGCCCCGCCGCCGATGCCGGTCGCCGTGCCGGTCGCGCCGTGCGCCGCCCCGTCGAACACACCCGTGAAGCCGGTCACCGTCACCGTCGCGTCCGCCTTGGTAATCACGATGGCGACCGACGCACTGGCGTTGTTGTAGTTGCCCGTGGTGTCGGTGAAGGTCCAGGTCGCCGTGCCGCCGGGCACGTTGGTGAAGCTGTCCCCGAGCACCAGTCCGCTCAGCGCTACGCCGCCGATGCCGGTCGCCGTGCCGGTCGCGCCGTGCGCGTCTCCGTCGAACACGCCCGTGTAGCCCGTCACGCTGACCGTCGCGTCCGCCTTCGTAATCACGATGGCGACCGACGCACTGGCGTTGTTGTAGTTGCCGGTGGTGTCGGTGAAGGTCCAGGTCGCCGTGCCGCCGGGCACGTTGGTGAAGCTGTCCCCGAGCACCAGGCCGCTCAGCGCCGCGCCGCCGATGCCGGTCGCCGTGCCGGTCGCCCCGTGCGCGGCCCCGTCGAACACGCCCGTGTAGCCGTTGACCGTGACCGTCGCCTCCGCCTTGGTGATCACGATGGCGGCCGTGCCGCTGGTGTTGTTGTAGTTGCCCGTGGTGTCGGTGAAGGTCCAGGTCGCCGTGCCGCCGGGCACGTTGGTGAAGCTGTCCCCGAGCACCAGGCCGCTCAGCGCCGCGCCGCCGATCCCGGTCGCCGTGCCGGTCGCGCCGTGCGCCGCCCCGTCGAACACGCCCGTGTAGCCGGTCACGCTGACCGTCGCGTCCGCCTTGGTAATCACGATGGCAGCCGTCCCGGTCGCGTTGTTGTAGTTGCCGGTGGTGTCGGTGAAGCTCCAGGTCGCCGTGCCGCCGGGCACGCTGGTGAAGCTGTCCCCGAGCACCAGGCCGCTCAGCGCTACGCCGCCGATGCCGGTCGCCGTGCCGGTCGCGCCGTGCGCCGCCCCGTCGAACACGCCCGTGTAGCCTGTGACCGTCACCGCCGCGTCCGCCTTGGTGATCACGATGGCAGCCGTCCCGGTCGCGTCGTTGTAGTTGCCGGTGGTGTCGGTGAAGGTCCAGGTCGCCGTGCCGCCGGGCACGCTGGTGAAGCTGTCTCCGAGCACCAGGCCGCTCAGCGCCGCACCGCCGGTCCCGGTCGCCGTGCCGGTCGCCCCGTGCGCCGCCCCGTCGAACACGCCCGTGTAGCCCGTCACGCTGACCGTCGCGTCCGCCTTCGTGATCGTGAAGCTCGCCGTGTTCGACGTAATCGCGTAGTTGCCCAGGACCCCCGCGGGTGCCAGGATCGCGCTGATTGCGTAGGGACCGCCCGAGACCGACTCTCCCGCCACGCGGGAGTAGGTCGCGGTCACGTTGTCCGCCGGCAGGAAGCCACTGAGCGTCCCGGTGAGCGCGGGTTCCGCGCCACCGAAGGCCTTGGTCGCCACGTTGGGCGTAACTGAGGCGGGACGCTGTCCGATCGTCAGGTTGGCTGTCACGAACGTCAGCGTGTAGCTCGCGCCGGCCGTCAACGTGCCCTGTTGGATTGCATACGTGCCGACCGACGTGCCCGCAACGCGAGTCAGCGTGCCGCTGAACGAGTCACCGCTATTCAGCGAGCCGCTGGTGACCTGGTAAGTCAGCGCCGGGTCCGGGTCGCCGTATGTCTTGGTCTTGGCGTCTGCCGTCACGGTGATCGCCCGATTGCTGATCGTCAGGGTGCCATCGAGGAACGCGAACGTGTAGTTCGTGGCAGTCAGCGTGCCGAGCGTGGGCGTCACCACGTAGGGCGTAACGCTGGCATTCACGGCCGTCGTACCGGCGCCGGAATACGCAGCGGCTCCCGTCAGCGCTCCCGAACCGCGCAGACCGGCTTCGGTCTGGCCCGAGACGAAGCCCGGAGATCGTCGACGTGAACCCGGTGAACACCGCGCCGTCGTACGCCTTCGACTTGTCGTCCGCCTTGACGCTCAACTGGGCCTTGCTCACCGTGAGCGAGTTCGAGGCCGTCTGGCCCGAGTAGCTTGCATCCGCCGTGAAGGCCGCCGTCACACCTGCCGGGTAGCTGCCCGCGTTGATGCCTGTGAGACTGCTCGGCGCGGCCAGGGTCGCAACGCCGCTCGCATTTGTTGTAGCGCTGCCTACACTGGTGCCGTTCAGTGAGAAGCTGATCGTCTTGCCGCTCACGCCAGTAACGCCGGCTGTCAGCGTCGCCGTGAGAGCAGCCGCCGTGTTGCCGCCGTAAGTGCCCGTCGCGGGTGCAACGGTGAGCGTTGTGGCGGTGACGGATAGGAACCAGCAGTCCAGTTGACTGTTTGAGTCTGATCGTTGGTGAAGGTCAGCGTCTGCGTCTGTGGCGCGTATCCGGGCGCTGGAGACCGTGATGTTCACCGTCAGTGCTGTTGCCCGGGAATTGAAGGTCAACGTAGTAACTGCCGTTGGCAATGGCTTGTTGTCGTGCCGGATTGCTGCAAGGATTGATTGCCGAGTATCCGAGCACGAGATCGTGGCCCCCGCGATCACTGGCGTTGGTGCACCGAGTCCCGCACTGTTCCAGTGATCGTGCCGTTGCCGTCGTGAACGTGTTCAACGCCTCGGACGCCGCGCCGCGCGCCACCACATAGAACTTCTTCCCGAAATGATGAAAGACCTCGTTCTGAATAGGCGCGAACTCGGCGTTCGTGATGCTGCCCGAAGCATCGGCGATCGCGCTGTAGGTGAAGTCGTAGTGCGTGTCGGCGTCCTCGGAGATCACCAGCGTCACCGTCTCGCCAGGCTGCCATCCCGAGCCCGTGACGGTCACCGGCTCTCCGGGCCAGTAGTCCTCTTTGTCGGTCTTCACCGTCGCGTACCCGTAGTACTCGCCGCTCGTCGCGCCGCCGCCGGCCACGAACGCCAGGTCGTAGGGCCGCAGGGCGCCGGCAATCCCGCCGGCGCGCGCCGCTGACATCGGGTTGGGCGTCGGCGAGAAGCCGTCACGCCAGTCCGCATAGAGCTCGGCGGACGCGACGGCAACGGTGCCTGACCCTCCGCCCGCAACCAGCACCTGGTTGTTGTTGGGCAGCAGCACCGCGACGTGACCGCTTCGCGCTGTCTGCATCGCGCCCGTTCCGAAGAATGTGCCGGCCGCAGGGTCGAAAATCTCGACGGACGCCAGGTCGTTCGCGCCGTCGCTGCCGCCGGCGACGAGCACGTGGCCGTCGAGCATCGTGGTGGCGGTCGCCCTGACGCGAACGCTGGCCATCGACGCGGGAACACCGGCGCTCTGCCCGGTCGCGGTGTCGAACGTCTCGGCGCTGCTCAGCGGTGACAGGCCGTCGGAACCGCCGACGATGAGGACCTTGCCATCCGTGAGGGTGGCCGCGGCGGCATCCACGCGCGGGAGCGTCATGTCGCCCGCGTGCACGGACGATCCGGTGGCAGGGTCGTAGATTTCGATCTCGAAGGAAGGACCGGTCGCCGCGGTTCCTCCGGCGATCAGCACGCGCCCGTCCTTCAACACGGCCGCCGCGTGGCCCGCACGCGCCACCGTCATGCTGCCCGCCGCCGTCCAGGCGCCGGACACCACGTCGTATGTCGAGACGCCACCCGACAGGACGCCGTCCATCCTGCCGCCGAACACCAGCACCCGCCCGTCGGGCAGCGCCACCGAGGCGGCACCCGCCGGCATCGTTCCGACCTCTCCGGCCGCGAGCCATGTGCCGCTCGCGACGCGCGGCACGTCCGCGCGCACGACGAGCCACGACGAGGTGGCGACCACGGCACAGACCAGCAGCGCGGCGGCTGTCCGGGTGCCCCTCGGGGCGAGAGTGACATTGGAAGAGGTGTTCATATCGTCCTGTTGCTGATGTTCTGAGTCGAGCGCGCCGTCATCGGCCCGCCCGCGCGTTGCGTTCGCCTTGTTTGCGCTGCACCGGTCCTCCGCAGGAATGCTGCGGGCGGATCACCACCGTGAGCGCGGCTGGCGCTCTGCGAAGCGAGTGCATGTGAGGTGGCGCGAACGCTCACATCTCAACAACGGTGCCGTTCCCAGTGATGGGAGTACGTCGTGATGGAAGCGGGGTGTATTTGCTCGCTAGTTCCGCGGTTTCTTATGCGGAGAGCACGCCCGCGGAGATATAGCGCTGCAGGTCAAAGCCGGCTGTAGCAGAACTTCCTATTGGTCCCGACCAGACAAACCTCAGCCATTACATAATTCGTGACGGCAACAGAGTCGCCGGCTTAGAGGAGTTCGGTGACCTTCGGTGCAGAAGCCAGCTGGAAGTCTCTATCCGTCTGTGGGAGGAACAGCAATGACGGATCTGTCTGAGATTTGCCGACCCATATGTGCTCGATCGGAACCCGCAGGCGGTTGATGGGAACAGCGGCTTACGGGGTGGTAATGGCCTCGACTGAGAGGTGGAGGTGACCGCTGGGCGGGACGATATCTACAGAGTTCAGGTGCTCGGTGCAGGCGAGCCTTTTCAAGTCCCGCCGACGCGGGGTCTGAAGACCCCGCGCTACAGCAAGTGGAGGGGACGCCGGGTCTGACGGAGGTTCACCGGCGGATCCGCGCGATGAGATCCCGGGTCGAGTGGTCCTTCGGGTCGCCGACGATGGCGATGCGACCGCCGTAGGCACGGACGGTGTCGCGCTCCGGGACCGTGTCCACTGTGTAGTCGGTTCCCTTGCAGTGCACGTCCGGGCGAATGAGCTCGAGGAGTTGTGTCACGGTCGGCTCCGGAAAGATCGTCACGTAGTCGACCCCCCTGAGCGCGGCGACCAGCTCCGCTCGATCCTCCGCCCTCATCACCGGCCGGCCGGGACCCTTCATCCCTGCGGTCCGATCGTCGTTGACGGCAACTACCAGACGATCCGCCTCCTCTGCGGCCGCCTGCAGGTACCGGACGTGTCCCGCGTGCACCAGATCGAAGCAGCCGTTCGCGAGCGCGATCGTCAGGCCCGCGGACCGGTCCGCCTGCACGCGATCGAGGAGCTCGGCGCGACTCACGATAAGTGCCATATATGTGTGCCGGGGCGTCCTGCGATCGTGGGGTTTTTCAGGTTCCGCCGACGCGGGGTCCGAAGACCCCCTGTCACATTAACGAAGTGAATCTGCGCCTACGGGCGGCGCAGAATCCCGGTTTCGAGCAACCACTCCTCGAACCGCACCAGCCACTGGCCGGCCGGCCGTTTGTTGGTGGCGCGCACTCCGAACCCATGGCCGCCAGCGCTGTAAATGTGCAGTTCTGCAGGAGCACCCGCGCGCTTGAATCGCAGGTACGCCTCAGCGAGGCCCTCGGAGATGTCCGGCCGGTCGTTGTACGCCGCCGCCAGGAACGCCGGCGGCGAGTCCTTCGACGGTTGGATGTCGCCCGAGCGGCCCGGGTAGATCAGCGCCTGAAAGGCGAGCCTCGAGGGCAGCCGATCGATCGGATCGCCGCTCTCAGCGCTCCCCTCGTCGGGGCGTTGACTGGCGAGCGTGACCAGCTCGCCACCGGCGGAGAATCCGATCGCGCCAATCCGGTTGGGGTCGATGTGCCACTCGTCCGCCCTGGCCCGGATGTGCCGGATCGCGCGCTGCGTGTCGGCCAGCGACTCGACGTCTATCCTGTAGGTCGAGTTGGCCTCGCGGGCGAGCCGGTGTTTCAGCACGAACGCCGCGATGCCGTGATCCCGCAGCCATTCAGCGACGTTGTAGCCCTCGTGCGTGATCGCGAGGACGCGATGGCCCCCGCCGGGGATGACCAGAACCGCGACCCCTGTCGCCTTCCCCTGCTCCGGCAGGTACGGCGTGATGCTGGGATGATGAATGCCCGAGACGCTGAGCTCCCCGCTGGCGGAGGTGCTCACTTCTTCCTTCGCCGTCCTGCCCTCCGAGCCCGGCGCCCCGTCCCGCCACAGCGGGATTGGTGTGGGCGTGTCGGCCGCGGCGGCAAGGCCGCGTAGTGCCAGCAGAACGATCAGGCTCCAGGCCACTCTCATCTGTCCCTCCTTGCGGGTCCGCAAGCCCGGCATCCACGGCCACCGCCGCGTTACGGCGCGCCTGCCCTGACCACGCGGCGCAGCTCCTCGGCCGATACGGTCGCCGTGCCGCGTTTCATGACCACCAGCCCGCCGGCGAAGTTGGCGAGATGCGCCGCCTCGCTGAACGTCGCGCGAGCGGCGAGCGCCAGGGTCATCGTGGCGATCACGGTGTCCCCTGCCCCCGTGACGTCGGCGATCTGGTCGGAGCCGGAGATCGCGATGTGCTCGGTGGGACGAGCCGGCTCGAAGAGCGCCATTCCCCTGCTGCCACGCGTGACCAGGACCGCCTCCGCCCTGGTCCGCGCCAGGAGTTCGCGGCCCGCGTGTTCGAGCGCGCGGACGTCGTCGCCGATGGTCACGCCGAACATCTGCTCGACCTCTGCTTCGTTGGGCGTGCAGGTCGTCATGCGCCGGAACCGGAGCAGCGCGTAGCGTGAGTCGACCAGTATTGGCGCGCGGCGCCCGGGCCCTGCGAACCGCGCCATCGCGGCGCGCACGAGGGCCGGCGTGACCAGGCCCGTGCCGTAGTCGGAGATCAGCAGCGCGTCGCACCGTGCCGCCGCCCACACGAGCTTCGCCTCTATCGCACGGCGGTCGCCGGCCGACAGGTCCTGGCGCACGGACCTGTCGATCCGGACGACCTGCTGCTTCGCGGAGTGCACGCCTCCCGCCAGGATCCGCGTCTTGGTGGGCGTCCGGTAGGTGCGCGGCTGCACGACGCCCCGCAGGTTCACGCTGCCGCCGAGCACGTCGAGAAGCCGCCGACCGGTTTCGTCTGCCCCGGTGACCCCTATCGCCGACGGAGCGCCGCCCAGCGCCGACACGTTCCTGGCGGCATTCCCTGCGCCGCCGGGCACGATTTCCGTCGAGTCGTAGTCGAGGATGAGGACTGGCGCCTCACGCGAGACTCTCGCCACCTGACCGTAGATGAACTCGTCGGCCAGCAGGTCTCCGAACACGGCGACCCGAATCCCGGCGAACTCGTCTATCAACGCCAGGAGGCGTTCGGATGACGGCGAGGAATGAGGCGGCCGGTTCACGAGCGCCCCAGTATCCACGCGACCGCCGCCGCCAGGTTGTCCGTCACCGCATCCGCCTGCACGCCGGCCCGTCCAGACGACTCCGCGTGGCGTCCGTAGCCGGTCCTCACCAGCACGCCGCGCGACCCGGCCGCGCGCGCCGTCGCGACATCGTCCCACTTGTCGCCCACGACGACGGACCGCGCGAGGTCCAGGCCGTGCTCTGACGCCGCAGCCAGCAGCATGCCCGGTGCAGGCTTCCGGCACCCGCAGGGGCTGCGGTGCTCCGCCGTCGTTGCCTCCGGATGGTGCGGGCAGTAGTAGAACGCGTCGATCCGCGCCCCGCCCGCGCGGAGTCGATCCGCAATGTGCGCGTGCGCCTCCGCCACGAACGCCTCGCGAACGAGACCCCGGCCGATCCCCGACTGGTTGGACACGACGATCACTGGCCAGCCGCCGCGGTTGAGGAGGCGGACCGCGTCCACGCTGAACGGAAAGAACGTGAGGCGTTCCAGCCGGTCCAGGTAGCCGGACTCCTCGATCAGCGTGCCGTCGCGATCGAGGAACACCGCGGGCTTCATCGCGCTCTCTCCAGACGCGCGCTTACGCTCGCGCAGACCGCATCGACGGTGATTCCCTTCATGCAGCGGTGATCGATCGGGCACTCACGCAGCATGCACGGCCGGCAGAACACCTGATGCACGAGGACATCGTTGTCGCCAACCGGCGCTGTCACCCGCTCGTCCGTCGGCCCGAAGATGGCCGTCACCGGCAGGCCGGCGGCGGCCGCCAGGTGCATGGCCCCGGAATCATTCGAGACGAAGGCGGCGCACCGGCTCAACACGCCCACCAGCAGGCGCAGGTCCGTGCGTCCAACCAGGTCGATCACGCCGGTGCCTGCCGGCAGCGCCGATTCTATCTCACGGGCTGCCTCGCGATCCCCCGGCGCGCCGACCAGGACGCACCGCGCTTCGTGATCGCGCGCGAGCCTGACAATCACCTCGGCGACGCGGGACGGCGGCCACCGCTTCGCGTGTCCATAGGCCGCGCCGGGCGCCATGCCTACCAGTGCCGCTCCCGGATCGACGCCGTGCTCGCGAAGCATCGTCGTCGTACGGGCGAGCGTTTCGATGGACGGCTCCACCTTCGGCACGGGATCGACGGCAGGCAGACCGAGCGCGGCCACGAGACGGCCGTAGTACTCCGACTGGTGCACCCGCTCGCGCGGCCGGCGCACGCCGGTCGACAGCAGCGCGCCGCGGAAGCCGGCGGAGTAGCCCCACCTGGTGCCGATGCCCGCCTGCCGCGCCGTCCACGCTGTGCGAAACGAGTTCGGGAGCAGGAGGGCGGCATCGAACCGGGCGGCCTGCAGCTGCGCCCGCTCCGTCGGCGGATCGAGCACGAGGAGCTCGTCCTGCGCAACGTTGGTGCGCTCCCGGAAGAGGGGCGCAACCGAGCTCACGGCGGCGATCGTCAAGGTCGCGTCGGGGTGTCCGGCGCGCACCGACGCCATCGCCGGCAGCGCCAGAACGGCATCACCCAGCCAGTTGGGCGCGCGAACCACAATCCGCGCGATCGCGCTCGGGCCGCTGCGGGCCGCCGGGTCGATCATCCGCGCTGCTCTTCGCTGCTGGCGGTGGGAAACATGCCGGGCACATGCTGGCCGGTCGGCTCGACATCCCGCCACCGGCGGTGCATCCACAGCCAGAGCTCCGGGTAGCGGCGAACGTACATTTCCAGGACGTCGGTGCACCGCTGGGTGAACTCCCGGACGGCATCCGGATCGCTGGAGGCTGGCGGCTCCACGGCGTGCTCGTACACCATCCTGAACCGGCCTCCCGGCAGCGGCAGCGCGAAGACCGGCACCACCGGCGCCCCGGTTCGCAATGCGAGCGCCGCCAGGGCAGACGTCGTCGCGGCAGGCCTGTTGAAGAAATCGACGTACACCGCGTCCGCCGTCTGGATGTGCTGATCGATCAGGATCGCCACCGCCTGGTTCGCCGCGAGCGCGCGCAGCACGCGCCGTATCGCCCCCCGCCGGTAAATCACCGAGTTGCCGGTCCCGCACCGCATCGACTCGAGCAGATTGTGGAGCAGCGGGTTGTCGAGCGGGCGCGCGAGCACGGCCATCGGCCGCAGCGTCACGCCGTGCACCAGTGCGTTGATCTCCCAGAACCCGAAGTGCCCGGTGAACAGCAGCACGCCGCGCTGCAGCCCGTGCGCCGCCCGCACGCGCTCCTCGCCGTCGAACTCGACGCGCCGCAGCATCTCCGCAGGCGCCATGGTGCTGAACTTGAGCAGCACCATCAGCAGGCGGCCGAAGTGCGAGAACATCTGGCGCGCGATCGCGCGCCGCTCGCCGCTGCTGCGCACCGGAAACGCCGCCTCGAGGTTCCGCAGCGCGAGCCGGCGGTGGGCGCCGTCGAGGCGTGGAACGCCAGTCCGAGCAGCCGGCCGGCCCCGAGCACCGCCCGCATCGGCAGCACGCGCACCACCGCCACAACCGCCACGACGGCCAGGTACTCGAGGCGATGACGGAAGGACGGAGGACGGTCAGTCAACGGTATTATCGCGGGCGTCGCCTGCAGCGATGCCTCGAGCCAGCGGCGGAACTCCATCGCCGGCTCAAGCTCCATTGTAAGCGGCAGGTACCCGACCGGCAGCGGGAACGGCCGGAACGGCAGCAGCCGGACGAAGTCCTTCTCGGTGGTGATCACCGCCGCCGGCGCCGGCCGCTCGCCGGCCTCCTCCCAGACTCGCTGCGACGTCCCGCTGTGCGTACGGCTCGTGGTCGCGGAACAGCATCGTGCCGCTAGATCCTCCAGCCCGCGGCACGCGCGATCGTCCGACGAAGCGCTGCGGGATCGGCGATCCCCGCGACCGCGAGCACGCGTCACCAGGCGCCAGGGCTCGCCTGAGCGGGGACCCGCTGCGACCACCTCGCCGATGGTGCGGCGCAGCGTGAACACGGGAACGTCCAGGCCGGCGGGCAGCCCTACCGCCGGCATCCGCCGACGAGCACGGCGTCGGCGGCAATCAGCGCATCGGGCAGCTCGCGCAACCGGCCCGAAGGGAGCGTCCGCGCCGCCGGACCCGACGTCCTCGCGGGCAACGATGACGAGATCGATGTCGCTATCCAGTTGCAGGTGCTGGAAGCCGTCGTCCAGGAGGTGAACCGTCGACGCCGAAGTGATGCTCGGCGAGCCGCCCGGCCAGATAGCGCTCGCTCCGCGACCAGCACCGGGACGCCGGGCAGCTGTCGCGCGAGCATCAGCGGCTCGTCGCCGGCACGCGCGAGGTCGGCGCGGATCCCGTCCGGCCCGCTGACCACGACGACGCCGTCCTCCGGCTCGGTGCGGGCGTAGCCGCGGGTCAGGATGGCGGGACGCTCGCCGGCAGTCGCGCAGCAGTCGTGCGAGCGCGGCTACCGTCGGGGTCTTGCCCCGGCCTCCGACCGCGAGATTGCCGACGCTGATCACCGGCCGGCGCAGGCGGCGCCGCAGGTCGGGACGGCGGGCGTAGCGCTCGCGGCGCCGGCGCGCGGCCGCCGCGTAGAGATCGCTCAGGACATGAGTCAGCACGGCTTGCCTCGCACGGAACGCAGACCAGGAGCGCACTGGCGCCGTTCAGTGCACGACCCGGAAAGGCCGCACCACGCCGGATGACTTCGCCGGGCAGCAGCTCGGACAGGCATCGGAGGCTCTTGCCGCGCGCACCGCGGTTGGCTTCGACCAGCGCCCGGGCGGCTGCGCCGAGGCTCGCACGCCTCACCGGATCTCCGAGCAATCGCGATCAGCACAGGCTCGAGCTCGCGCTCGTCGCGAATCTGGATTGCCGCGCCGTTGTCGAGGAAGGTGCGGGCAATCTCGGCGAAATTCTCCATGTGCGGACCAAACACGATTGGCTTGCCGAACGACGGCCGGCTCCAGGATATTGTGGCCTCCAGCGTCGACGAGGCTGCCGCCGACGAACACCGCGGTCGCAATCTGGAAGAGCTGGGCGAGCTCGCCGATGCTGTCGAGAATCACCACCTGCTGGCGAGGCTCGGCATCGACGCGCAGCTCGCTCCGCCGGGCGACGGTATAGCCGGCCGCGCGGGCCAGCCGCTCGGCCTCGTCGAATCGCTCCGGCTTGCGCGGCGCCAGCACCAGCAGCGCGTTCGGCAGTCGAGGCGCGGATGCGCAGGAAGGCCTCGAGCACCGGCAGCCTCCTCGCCTTTCAGCGTGCTCGCGGCAATCACCACCGGGCGGCCGGGGCTGATCCGGAAGTAGCGAAGCACGCGGTTGCGGCCGCGGTCGCTGCGTGCGGAAGCCGCCGTCGAGCGCGCCGCTCGCGTCGGGAAGTTCGAGCGAGTCGAACTTCAGCGAGCCGGTCACCAGCACCCGATCGCGGGGGGCGCCGAGATCGATGATGCGGCGGGCCGACTCGTCGCTCTGCATGCAGAAGCGGTCGACGTGCTGCAGCACGCGGCGGAACAACGGGCGGACGAGCCGGTAGCGGGGATACGAACGGGTCGAAATGCGGCCGTTGACGAGCGCGGTCCTGACCCCGGCGCGATGGCAGGCGCGCAGCAGGTTCGGCCAGATCTCGGTTTCCATCATGATGAACAGCCGCGGCCGTACCAGCCGCAGCGTGCGCTGGACGACGAAGCCGAGGTCGAACGGGAAGTAGAACACCTGGATCGACGGACTGGAGGTTCTGTGGCGGCGATCTGCTGGCCGGTCAGCGTGGTGGTCGACAGGAAGATGCGCAGGCGCGGATAGCGGTCGCGCAGCTCGGGCAGGAGCGCGCGGGCCGTCAGCACTTCGCCGACCGAGACCGCGTGAATCCAGATCGACTCGTCGCCGTCGAGATTGAACGACACCGGCAGGTAGCCCATGCGCTGCTTGAGGCTGCTGATGTACTTGCGGTAGCGGACCGCCTGATAGAGCAGGTACGGGGACATCACCACGAAGAACGCGACGATGAGGATGCTGTAGGTCGACGTACATGGGCGGGAATTCAGCAGGTACTGTAGTCCGCGGTTTGACCACTGCGCAAGCCGTTCACTACAATCAACGGTTTCGGCGCAGCAGCCGGGCACATCCGGACGGCCAGCGCCGCGGCGGAGGAGTTTTGCGATGGCTGTGAAAGTTGGGATCAACGGGTTCGGACGCATCGGCCGCAACATCATGCGGGCCGCCATGGGCGACAGCGGGATCGACATCGTCGCCGTCAACGATCTGACGGACGCCAAGACGCTGGCGCACCTGCTGAAGTACGACTCGATCCTGGGCAATCTCAAGGCCGACATCTCGGCGAGCGGCGATCGCATCACCGTCGGGAAGGACGAGTTCCAGGTGCTGTCGGTCAAGGATCCGGCGCAGCTGCCCTGGAAGGCGCTCGGCGTCGACGTCGTGTTCGAGTCCACCGGGCCTGTTCACCAACCGCGACGATGCGGCGAAGCACCTGGCGGCGGGCGCGAAGAAGGTCGTGATCACGGCGCCGGCGAAGAAGCCGGACATCACCGTCGTGATCGGCGTCAACACCGACAAGTACGACGCGGGCAGCACCACATCATCTCGAACGCCTCGTGCACGACCAACTGCCTGGCGCCGGTCGCGAAGGTGCTGCACGAGACGTTCGGCATCACCAAGGGCTGGATGACGACCGTCCACTCCTACACCAACGACCAGCAGCTGCTCGACCTGCCGCACAAGGACCTGCGCCGGGCGCGCGCCGCGGCGCTGTCGATCATCCCGACCACCACCGGCGCGGCCTCGGCGGTCGGCGAGGTGCTGCCGGAGCTGAAGGGCAAGCTGGACGGCATCGCGATGCGCGTGCCGACGCCGAACGTCTCGGTCGTCGACCTGGCCGCGGTGCTCGGCAAGAAGACGTCCACCGAGGAGGTGAACGCCGCGCTCAAGGCGGCGGCCGACGGCCCGCTCAAGGGCATCCTGGAATACCTCGAGGCGCCGCTCGTGTCGGTCGACTTCCGCGGCAACCCGCACTCCTCCATCCTCGACTCGCCGCCTATACGAGCGTGATGGACGGCGACTTCGTGAAGATCCTGCCGTGGTACGACAACGAGTGGGGCTACTCGAGCCGCTGCGTGGATCTGCTGCGGTTCATCGTGCAGAAGGGGCTGTAGTGCGGCGGCACGCACCATCACGGACCTGGATCTGCGCGGCAAGAAGGCGCTGATCCGGGTCGACTTCAACGTGCCGATCAAGAACGGCCGCGATCCAGGAGGACACCCGCATCACGCTCGTCGCTGCCGACCATCCGCTACGCGCTCGAGCAGGGCGCAACGGTGATCCTGATGTCGCACCTCGGCCGGCCGAAGGGCAAGCCGAACCCGGAGTACTCGCTGAGGCCGATTGCCGCGCACCTGGCGACGCTGCTCGGCAAGCCGGTGCGAGTTCGCCGAGGACTGCATCGGCCCGAAGGCCGCAGGCGGCGATCGAGCAGGCCGGCCCGGGCGGGGTCGTGCTGCTCGAGAACCTGCGCTTCCATCCCGAGGAAGAGCAGAACGACGCCGGCTTCGCCGCGGCCCTCGCCGCGCTCGGCGACGTCTACATCAACGACGCGTTCGGGTCGGCGCACCGCGCGCACGCGTCGACCGAGGGCATCGTCGACCACGTCAAGGCGTCAGCGGCCGGCCTGCTGATGGCGGACGAGATTGCCCATCTCGGCCGGGTGCTCGAGCACCCGGACGCGGCCGTTCGTGGCGGTGCTCGGCGGCGCGAAGGTCTCGGACAAGCTCGAGGTGATCGAGAACCTGATCCCGCGGGTCGATGCGCTGCTGATCGGCGGCGCGATGGCCTACACGTTCCTGAAGGCGCGCGGCGTGGCGGTCGGCAAGTCGCTGGTCGAGGCGGACCTGCTCGACGCGGCGCGCGACATCGAGCGACGGGCGAAGGAGCGCAACCTGCCGGCTCGAGCTGCCGGTCGATCACGTGGTCGCGCCGAAGCTCGAACCGGGCGCGCCGGCCGAAACGCTGGAGGTCGGCGACGAGGCGATTGGCGAGCGGATGGGGCTGGACATCGGTCCCGAGACGGTCAAGATCTACCGCGAGGTTCTGGCCGGCGCGAAGACGGTGATCTGGAACGGGCCGATGGGCGTGTTCGAGATCGACGCGTTCGCGAGCGGCACCATCGAGGTGGCGAAAGCGGTGGCCGAGGTGCAGGGCACGACCGTCATCGGCGGCGGCGACTCGATCGCCGCGGTGGCGCAAGGCCGGGCGTCACCGACCGCATCACGCACATCTCGACCGGCGGCGGCGCGTCGCTGGAGTTCCTCGGCGGGCGCAGCCTGCCGGGCGTTGAGGCCCTCAAGGGCTGACGGGCCAGGCTGACACATGCGCACGCCACTCATCGCCGCGAACTGGAAGATGTACAAGACCGTGCACGAGGCGGTCGTGTTCGTGAAGGAGTTCCGCAGCCTCGTCAAGGACGTCACGGACGTCGAGATCGTGGTGGCGCCGCCGTTCACCGCGCTGCACGCCGTCGCGGAAGCGGCGCGCAGCATCGAACGTCGGGGTGGCGGGGCAGAACCTGCACTGCGGAGCGCGAGGGGGCGTTCACCGGCGAGATCAGCGCGCGGATGCTGAAGGAGGCGGGCGCCGAGTACGTGATCATCGGCCACTCGGAGCGGCGGCGGCTGTTCGGGGAGACGGATCAGATCGTCAACCGCAAGCTGTGGCGGCGCTCGGCGCCTCGCTCACCCCGATCGTGTGCATCGGCGAGACGCTCGAGGAGCGCGAGGCCGAACAGACGCTGCCGGTGCTCGACCGGCAGATCAAGGACGGGCTCGACGGCCTGACCGGCGATCAGATCGCGCGCGCTGGTGGTGGCCTATGAGCCGGTGTGGGCGATCGGGACCGGCCGGAACGCGACGCCGGCGCAGGCCGGGCGAGGCCCACGCGCACATCCGCGGCCGGCTGCGGCAGTGGTTCGGCGGCGCCGGCGGCGGACAGCTGCCACGTGATCTACGGCGGCAGCGTGAAGCCGGACAACATCCACGACCTGATCCTGCTGCCGGACGTCGACGGCGCGCTGGTCGGCGGGGCCAGCCTCGATGTCCGGGCGTTCGCGGATATCGTTTCGCGGAGCCGCCAGACGCGCGGTATAATCGGCCGTTATGCTCTACTACCTGATCGCGTTCGTGTACGTCCCCAGCTGCCTGCTGCTGCTGCTCGTGGTGCTGCTGCAGCAGGGCAAGGGGGGCGACATGGCGAGCGCCGTTCGGCGGCGGCGGCAGCCAGACCGCGTTCGGCGCACGCGCCGGCGCGACGGTGCTCACCAAGGCGACGTCGGTCCTCGGCGTGCTGTTCATGATCGGCGGCCATCGCGCTCGGGATCATCGGCAAGCGCGGCGACACATCGTTGATGGGCGGGTTCAAGGGCCGCCGCCGAGTCCGGCCCGGCACCGGCCCCGGCCCCGACTGCACCCCGGCCCGCCGCAGCAGTCACCGGCGCCGGCGCCGACACCGGCGCCCGACGATCCGGAGAAGGCCCGAGCCGAAGTAAGCACGCTCGCCCCGGCCTCCAGGCGGGCGTCCTCCTCGCGAAAGTGGCGGAACTGGCAGACGCACCAGCTTGAGGGGCTGGCGTTCGCAAGAACGTGGGGGTTCGAATCCCCCCTTTCGCACCACACAATAACTACAGCAAACAATGGCGGCCTATCGCGGTTGCCGCGATTTGCCGCGCCCGTTCGCAGCAGTGAGGAGTCTGACAGTTCAAAGAGGCGTTCGAGAGACCCAAAGAAGAGAGCGGGAATGTCCGATGGTGGCCAAGCAAGGAAGCGGCATTCGGCAGCACTCGTCCTGGGCTTACCTCATCACGGACTCGACCTGATCACAACGTAAGCGGCCGCAGCGAGTAAGCCGCAGGCAAAGCTCGCCCGGAGGCCGTAGTCGAATATGTTCTTGGCGGTATGCCACACCTCGTGCGGTTCCTTTGCAGCCCGCGCGTATGCATGCCGTCCATCACATAGCCACGCAACACAGCCGCACCCGATGGCAATTGTCATCGCCAGCAACGCAGTCAACACCGCGGCCCGTTCCCCCCGTCCGCGCGGTGCTGCGGTCTGCGCTGTTGTTGCCAGAAAGAACACGCCGACACTTCCCGTTGCGAGTGACACAAGCAGCTTTCGCAGCTCTGCCGCGGATGCGCCTGCCCGCGCGTGCCACGTTGCGCTCTCTTCACTGTCCTCGGATGTCATCGACTTCTCCGCCTGACGCGAGGGAGTATACGACGTGATTGCCGGGCATCCAGCGTGCTTTGTAAGCAGGCGAATGTGGCTAATCACGTTCCTGTCGGTGCGCTCGTCGCCGCGTAGATCGGGAGCTTCAACATGAGACAGATCCTTCCACTTCTGGCTGTTGCCGTTGTCCTCAGCGAATGCGTCGAGGCGCAGAGCAGGCGGGTCGAGGAAGCTTCTTTCGTCAGGATCGGCGGAATCGAGCAGTGGATGACCATCCGAGGCGACGATGACCGGAAACCTGTGCTGCTGCTCTTGCATGGCGGGCCGGGGGACGTTCAGTCGCCCTTCATCTCGATCTACGCCCCTTACGAAAGAGATTTCGTCCTGGTCCAATGGGACGAGCGCGGCGCAGGGCAGACGTTCGCGAAACACGGCGCGGCCGGTGTCACGCTGGAAAGACTGACCGCCGACGGGATCGATCTCGCCCAGCAGCTCCGCCAGCGCTTTTCCGGGCAGAAGCTGATCCTGTTCGGCCACTCGTGGGGCAGTCTCATCGCGACAGAAATGGCGCGGCAGCGGCCGGACCTGTTCGACGCGTATGTCGGCACAGGCCAGGTGACCGGATGGGCCGACACGGTGCGATTTCAGTTCGACTTCCTCAAGCGCCGCTACAAGGAGCAGGGGGATACGAACGCACTGGCCGCGCTCGAAGCGATCGGCAAGCCGGACCCGAAAAACGGGAAAGAGTATTTCAGCTGGTCGCGCCCGATCCGCACGTTCCTGAATCCGTCGGATACGGCCTGGTTCGCCGAGATGCGCAAGGTCGCCACGGCTAACGGTGTGACGGAGACGACGATGAGGGCTATCGGCGACGGCATGATCGCGTCCGGCGCGGCACTGGGCTTCGCGGATCTTCCCACCACGGCGGTCCGCTTCAAGGTTCCCTACTATGTCATCCAGGGTCGGGACGATCTCTTTGCGCCGACGCCGCTCGTCGAGGCCTATTTCACCAAAGTCTCAGCTCCGAACAAGCGCTTGTTCGTCATCGAAGGGGCTGGCCATTTCACACTCGCCACGCACCAGGCGGAAGTCATCGGTGCGCTGAAACAGATCCTTCGCTGAATACCCGGACTGAAGCCCAAGGTCGAGCTCATGGCAATCTATCCCGGGTTTGGCTCGTCAGATGAGGGTCCCGGGCCTGCTCGGTCTCTTGACGGCTCCCGGGGCCGACGGTGGCCTCCAACCCGTGTCCGCCGGTAACCCTTCATGGGCCGGGTTCAGGACTTAAGAGGAAGCGTGTGCAACGCGGTGCAACGGTTTCCCCGCAGAGGCGGCATCCAACGCCTGACGCCATCGGCGGCCGGATCGCCGGCCGTCGGGTCAGTCATGCTGCGCCGCCGGATGCCCGAACAAAGGCCTGATCACGGTCTGGGCGAGAGCATCGATCGCGAACCAGGTCGCGAGGAAGGCAGCGGCCTCGAGTGAAAAGCTGTGGAACTTGTAGAACAGCTCGGCCATCAGCCACGCGCCCGCGAGCGTCGGCGCCTGTTCGCAGGTCAGTCGTTTCAGCGGCAACAACGAGAGCAGCGTGTACATGACCACCTCGAGCTCATCGACGTGTTGTCAAGGGATGGGCCAGCCAGGCGGCCTGGCGACCCTCACATGCGGGCCAACCTTCATCGGGATGCAGAATCTTGCATGAATGCCGGGTCCTGTCAAACCGCACCCCACGGCGGTCCTGGACTCATTGAACCGTCCCCTTCCTCAACAGGCCCGCTGAAAAAGGCCGCCCTGATCCGAAATCGACAAACTGCAGATGGCAAAGCACGCCGCCGACTTCGCTATTGGTGCCTGGCCCTTGGCAGTTCAGGACGGGTTTTCAGCATCCGGTCAACTCGATGGGATGTCCCCTATAAGAGCGTCGGGTAAATGCCCTGACAGGCCGGGCATCGACTGCCCTGCATGGGGAACCCGCGTCAGGCTATCTGCTCCACGTTTCTTCCCCCCGTTCACGATCAAGAAAGAGGAAGACCGGATGTTCATAGCTCATGGTTGAGGTGAGGCGAGAGGGCGCGTGCCCTACACAACTGGGTGCCTCGCCCATAGAAGGAATTGACCGGCCTGCATAGAGGCAAATCAGAGAGAATGCCGAAATAGTTGACACGTATATGAGCGCGTGATAGTTGTCGCCGCTCACCGCGGACAGCGCCACCCCTGAGAGACGCCTCGAGATGGATCCACGGGGCCACGCGCCGGCTTTCTTCCGCAGGAGGACCTATGGGCTGTCGTAAGAATCAGGCCACCCTCACCGGCGCCGAGAAGACGGCGTTCGTCAACGCCGTCATCGCGTTGAAGCAGGCCCCCAGCCAGACCGGCCTGGCGAGCCGTTACGACGACTACGTGCAGACGCACATGGATTCGATGACCGGCGGCAACACCTGGGCGCACCGCCGGCCGGGGTTTCTTCCCTGGCACCGGGAGTATCTGCGGCGGTTCGAACAGGACCTGCAGGCGATCGATCCGTCGGTGAACCTGCCGTACTGGGACTGGACCGTGGACAACACCAGGGGCGTCGTCGATCTGGAATGCGGACTTAATGGGAGGCGACGGCACGGGGGCAAATCACAAGGTGATGACCGGGCCGTTCGCCTTCGACGACGGGAACTGGGACATCACCGTGCACGATCCGGGCGACGGCGGTCTGCCGTTCCTGCGGCGGAACTTCGGCGGCGACGGCTTCGCTCCCACCCTCCCGACCGCCACGCAGCTCACCAACTGCCTCACCGAGCTGCCTTACGACGAGAACCCGTGGAACGATTCCGGGACGCTCCAGTCCTTTCGCAACCGGCTGGAAGGGTGGTTCGGCGCCGGGTCGATTCACAACCGCGTGCACGTATGGGTCGGCGGAACGGATGGCACGATGCTGTATGCAACGTCGCCGAACGATCCGGTGTTCTGGCTGCACCACTGCAACATCGACCGGCTCTGGAGCGAGTGGCAGAAGCTGCACCCGGCCGAGCTCTACCATCCGGCAGGAGTCGCGGGTGATACCGGCCCCGTCGGCCACAACTTTCCTGATTCCATGCAGCCATGGGGCGGCACCACCACGGTTGCCAGCATGCAGGATCACCATCCGCTCGGGTATTGGTACGACACCGACGAACCGGATGTCACCCTGACGACGCCGAGCCTGGCGTTCACCGACGTGCCCGAGGGGCTTGGCGGCGGCGGCGTCACCACCTACCGCGCGATCGTGTTCGAAGTCCGCTCGTGCGAGACGGTCACGTTCGAGATCGTGGCTGGACCAACGGCCGGGTTCGGGTTGACGCCGCTCGGCACGTCGGTCAACGTCCCGTCCGAGCATGGACAGCAACCGGCGATGGGCCGGCTGTGGATCTCCTACACCTCGACAAATGCCGGCGATGTCGCGAACGGCAGCGTCACGGTGGCGCAGACGGGCACGGTCAACCAGTGGGTAATCACCCTCACCGCCAACACCATCGCCCGTCCGAGGACAGCGGCGGCGCTGGCGCTGGATCGCTCGGGCAGCATGTCGGGCGACGCCGGCGGCGTGACCAAGCACGCCAAGCTGCTGGAGGCGGTGGAGATCTTCGTCGACACGATGCTGGAGGGAGACGGTCTCGCCATCGTCAGTTTCGACGACATCGTCGCGCGGCTGATGGATGTGACCGACGTCGGCCCGCAGCCGCCCACGCCGGGCTCGGGCCGGGCGCAAGCCGCGGCGATCCTCGCGGGCACCGACCTCGATCCGCGCGGGCTGACGGCGATTGGCGGGGCCGTCGTCGAGGCGCAGGACGCGCTCTCGGACGCGCAGGCCAGCGCCCCGATCCCGTACGACGTGCAATCGGTGGTCGTCCTGACGGACGGCATCGAGAACGTCGCGCCGATGGTGAACACGATCGGTGGCAGCATCACGGCGAACACGTTCGCGATCGGCATCGGCACCGCCAACAACATCAGCACCGCCGCGCTCAACACGCTCACCCAGGGTACCGGCGGCTACCTGCTGGTCACCGGCGCGCTCACCACGGACCAGGAGTTCCGGCTCAGCAAGTATTTCCTGCAGATCCTCGCAGGGATCACCAGCGCGGAAGTTGTCGTCGACCCCGTGGGACACCTGGTGCTCGGCCCGACGCATCGCATTCCGTTCACGGTGGCGCCAGGCGACTATGGCTGCGACGTGATCCTCACGAGCCCGCTCTCGCCATTCATCGACTTCCGCCTCCAGGCGCCGGACGGCTCGATCATCGATCCGGGGGCGGCATCGGGGATTCCGGCGATGTCGTTCGTCCGCCGCCGCTACGTCAGCTACTACCGGACGGCATTGCCGCTCGGCGGTCCGGGCAAAACCATTCACGCGGGCAAGTGGATCGCCCTGCTGTCGCTCAACCCGAACGTGGTCGCCGCGATGTTGCGCGGCAGCGAGAAGAACCCGGACCTCGTGCGGGCGCTACGGGGCAGAAGCGTGCCGTACAACCTCCTGGTGCACGCGTACTCGACGCTGCGGGTGTCGGCCGGACTGGCTCGCGGTATCGTCGCGCCGGGCGAACGGCTCGAGGTCAGCGCCAGCGTCACGGAGTACGGCGTGCCGGTGAGCACGCGCGCCGCAGTGTGGATGGATGTCCGGAGCCCGTCCGGGGCGAGCACCGAGCGCGACGCTCACGCCGGGGGAGGACGAGGTGTTCCGCGGATCGGTCGGAGCGCACGGCGCGGGCGTGTACCGAATCCGCTTGCGTGTCCGCGGCACGACGCTGCACGGGACGCCGTTCTCGCGGGAGCGGGTCATGTCCGCCGCGGCACTCGCGGCGGGCACGCCACCGGATCGCGATGCCGAGTTGGAACAGGACGCCCGGGACCAGCGGTTGTGCCGGCTGCTCCAATGCCTCGCGAGCGATGCAAAACTCGAAGAGATCGGGCTCGACCCCGCGACGGTCAAGAAGTGCCTGGCGGAGTACTGCCGGCGGGTGCGGCGCACGCCGGCCGAGCGCCCTGCACCGAGGCGCGTTCCCGCCGCCCCTGCGACGCGGCCGACGATTGCCAAGGTGGAAGAGGGGCCACCGCGGGCCACCCGCGCCATGACCATGGACGATCACCCGATGGTCGGCCCGATGTTCGGCCTGAGCCCCCAGGATCTGGAGGAAGCGCGCCAGCGTGGGGTCCACGGTCCGCCGGCCGGTCCTGCCGGAAAGCCGTCTGCCCCTGGCCCGGCGCGCTCGACCCAGGGGGCGTCCGAGTTCGGCTTGAGCCCGCAGGACCTGGCGGCCGGGCGCGAGCAGGAAACGAGGCCTTCATCCGACACGCGGGGAAAGCGCGCAACGCCGGCGCGCGACAACAAACGGAGGAAGCCGTGATCGAGCAGGACCACGACGACACAACGCAGCCGGAGGCTCGCGAGGTGCCTTACCGGTTCGATGGAGAGTTCTACGAGGCATGCGACTGCTTTTCGGTCTGCCCGTGCTGGACGGGCGACAGCCCCGATGAGGATACCTGCACGGGCGTGTTCGCATGGGCAGTGGAAAGCGGCGTCATCGACGGTGTGGACGTCACGGGCCGGCGGGCCGTGAGCGTGTCGCACCATGCAGGGCCCCGGGATGGTGCGCACCAGAGGGTGATGATCTTCGTCGATGACGGCGCAACGATGGAACAGACGGATGCGCTGGCAGGCGCGCTGAGCGGTTCCTACGGTGGTCCGCTGAAGGAACTGGCCGGTCTGCTGGGGGCGCTGCTCGGCGTGGAACAGGCACCGATCACGTTTCACCGGGAAGGGCGCGTCACGAAGCTCACGGTCGGACGGCGCATTCAGGTAGAAGGCAGCGCGACGGAGGGCCCCGAGGGGCGCTCCATGACGCTGAGTGACGGGAAATTGAGCCGCGTGCTGGGATCGCCCGCGGAGATTGGAGTCAGTCGTCGTTTCCGAATCGGGCTTCCCGTCCAGGACATGGACATGGACCTGCGCGGCCGCAGCACGATGGCCGGACGCTTCGCCTACGAGCACGTTCCGCCGGCCACGAACCCGTTACCAGAGGACGCCCCGTCCAGTTGACGGCAGGGCAACGAGGACGGGCTCGACGCAGACCGTCGTCCCGCTGACGACGCAGGCGATGGGTCCGCTGTGGGTGGTGGTCGCGACGGCGGCGGCCTCGCTCAACGCCAGAGCGGGGAGAACGGATTCTCCCCGCTTCAAGGCCTGCACGCTTTCCACCGCCGGAGTCTCCGCTAACAAACTCGACGCGGCGTGCCCTGCGCGCGCCTCGTCCGCCTGCCTCGAGGAGGTTGCGCTACTCGTTACGCTTCGCGCGCCGCCGGCGCCTGATCATCTCGGCGAGCCCTATCGCAACCAGCGACACCGTGGCGGGCTCAGGAATCACCGCCGGTGGGCCGTCAGGGGGCACCACCGGAGGGACGTCAGGGGGGACCACTGGGGGGATCACCGGCGGGATCACTGGCGGAACCACCGGCGGGACCACCGGCGGGACCACTGGGGGGACCACCGGCGGGACCACCGGCGGGACCACTGGGGGGACCACCGGCGGGACCACTGGCGGGACCACTGGGGGGACCACCGGAGGGATCACCGGCGGGACGTCAAGGGGGACCACCCCAAAGGGGACCCCAACGGGGACCACCCCCGGGATGAGTTCGTCCCACGTGTAGATGGCGTCGTTCCAGTCGATTATGGGCGGCGCTATCAGATCCTCGACGGACAGCCAGTAGCGCGTGAGGCCCGGCAGGAGCAAACGGAACAGCTGTTGATGTGTCCCGCCCCATGAGCTCGAAACGAACCCGCGGCCGTTGTCATACGTGAAGGACTGACCGTCGTATGCCAGCCCGGGGGCGTTGAGGAAGTCGGTCTGCGACGACATGAGGACCGCATCAGTCCAGTCGAGGTAGCCGAAGCCGCCGGAAAATTGCTCGGTACCGGGCGGGATCAGCCAGATAGCGGCGCACTTGCCGGGGCCATTGCCGCACTCGTCTTCCGATTTGTGGAGCTCCAGATCCGGGATGACCGTCGGGAACCACGGGCCCAGCCCGATTGGTCCTGCGCTGGCCGGCGCTGCCATCAGCAGCGCGACGAGCGTATATTTGAGTCGTCTCATAACAGCCTCGCCCCCTCACCCAACGCAGCCAGCACCTCTCCGTCACCTCCGGCCTGGCGCGGGAACCGCGCAGGCTCGGAAGCATGATGAAAGTGCGGTCGGTGACCAGCTACTTAGTGTGTGCCTGCTATATCACAGACTGGCGGGGTGCAAGCGGTCTTTTGCGCCGAATTGTTCAGGTGCTATCCAATTTGCGTCATTCACTGTGCAGATTTGAGCATCAAATGTCTTCGCAGTCCGGCGACGGCCCGATGATCAAACTGAACGGCAATCGCACGGTGAAAGTGGCTCCATGTCCGACGCCGGCGCTGAACACGTCGATGCGGCCGCCGTGCAGCAGGACGATCTCCCTCGCCACCCACAGGCCGAGCCCCAATCCGCCATGACCGTCCGCGTCGTCGCCACGATGGAACAGCTCGAAGATCGTCTCCAGTTCCTCGGCCGAGATTCCTCTCCCTGAGTCGGTGACCTCGATGCTCACGCCGTCGGCTGTCTGCTCTGCGCTGATCACGATCTCGCCGCCCGGCGGCGTGTAGCGGATGGCGTTCGTGAGCAGGTTGGTAATCACCTGCAGCAGTCGCTGCGCGTCCGCTCTCACCAGCAGCCCGGCCGGAACGACCGGCGACACGCTGATGCGGTGGCGGCCGGGCGCCGCCATGTGTGCGAGCATGTCCTTCCCCTCGGCGATCAACGCATCGACGCACACCTCCGCGAACTTGAGCCGCAGCACGCCTCTACGAGCGCGGCTGAGCTCGGCGAGATCCTGAATCAGCGTATCCGCCGCCACGAGCTGCCTTTCGATCACCTCCCGCGCCCGCTCGCGCGTCCCCCGGTCGGCGCTCCGTTCGATCACCCCGATGGCCGCGCGCATCGCTCCGAGCGGGTTGCGCAGCTCGTGGCCGAGCGTCGCGATCAACCGGTCCTGGTTGTCCCGCTGCCTGACTGTCGAATCGGCTTCGCCGGCAGGCCGTGCGAGCGGCTGCATCGGGCCCAGCACGGTGATGTCCTGCGCGACGACGATGATCTGGTCCACGCCGCCCTCCCGCTGCAGGAACGGCGCGGCGCTCAACGAGTAGGTCCGGTGGAAATAGTGGAGCCCGAAGACAACCGACTCCCCCTTGAACGCGCGGCGATACTCCGCTTCCACGAGCATGGCCGCGTCCGACGGAAACACCTCGGCCAGGAGCCTGCCGACCAGATGCTCAGGCCGGAGGCCGACGTCGTTGAGGCCCTGGCCTGCCGCGTAGACGTAGCGGAGCTCCCGGTCGAACACGGACACGGAGCCGTTAGGAATCGCAGCCAGGAGCTGCAGGGGGTCGCAGGCGGTCGTCACATTGTCCTCGCTGGAAGCACGAGGATTCTACACGACGGGCTGACATGCGCAGGTCAAACAGGGCTGGAAAAGGACCCCGCCGGATGGCTGTAACGACGCGGGCCGTTGAACCGAGCGGCGCCGGCGACCGGCCGCGGCGCCGGAAACCGGGGCGTCTGCTCACGGCGCGGTAGAAAGGTGGCGTCCGCGCCGACATTCAGGCCGTTTCCTCTCTAAGTCGTTGCGACGGCTGCGGCACGGCCATTGGAGTATCGAGGTCGAGCCTGCGCGCCGACGCCAGGATGCGTTTTCACCTCCCGTGGAATGCATCCCTCCCCCACGGCGCCAGGCTCACCAGGCATCGCTGCCGTTACTAGACGAGCCGCACTTTCTGAGGGAGCCATCATGATCAGCTGCACACGCGTTCTTCCGGTCTTCGTTGGCCTCGTGCTGTTCGCTGCCAGCGCATCGGCGCAGTCTCCGGCGCAGGCCCGGAGCGCCCTGGTCTTTTCCACGGTTGCGCAGGGAGCCGACGTGATGTCCACGCTGGCGCATCCGCACTGGACGAAGGACCGAAGCCAACGGACTCCTTCCAAGGAACGCCACCGGGCTCATCCTCACCAAAGGAAGCGTGGCCGTGGTCAACGCGCTGGTGGGCAGGCGCATGGCGGACAAGCACCCGCGGCTGGTCTTCTGGGGACAGGCGGCAGTCGGCGGCACGCTGTCCTACGTCGCCTACCGCAACCTCCGTTCGGGCGCTCGCATGCAGTGACGCCGCGACGATAGAATGCTGCGCATCGGCGACGCACGGACGCGACCACCGCGCAACCGGCGTCGCCCGAGGCGCCATGATGACCGACACGATCCGGTTTGTACGATCGAGCCCTGAGCCGGCTCTCCCGCCGCGAGCTCCTGAACATCGCGTGGAAGCTCGGCCTGGCCGCGCTCGTGCCGCCCGCCGCGTCCAGCCGGGTACTCGCCCAGCCGCTGTTCCGAGGTTTCCCCTTCCCGCTCGGCGTCGCCTCCGGCGATCCGTGGCCCGACGGCGTCGTCCTCTGGACCCGGCTCGCGCCGGATCCGCTGGAGGGCGGCGGCATGCCGATGGCGAACGTGGAGGTCGGCTGGGAAGTCGCAGCAGACCGTGCATTTCGAACCGTAGCCCTGACAGGCCGCGCCGTCGCCAGACCTGAGCTCGGTCACAGCGTGCATGTCGACGTGCGTGGGCTGGAGCCGGGCCGCGAGTACCTGGTACCGCTTCCACGCGGGCAACGAGGTCAGCCAGGTCGGCCGCACCAGGACCGCGCCGCCCGAGAACGCCCCGGTGGATCGTCTGCGGTTCGGCGTCTGCGGGTGCAGCCACTACGAGACCGGCTACTTCACCGCGTACCGCCGCATCGCCGCCGAGCAGTTCGACTTCGTGTTCCATACCGGCGACTACATCTACGAGGGACGCGCCGACGGCGGAAAGAACCCGCTCCTCGTCCGCCAGCACCGTGGTGACGAGATCTACACGCTCGTCGACTACCGCAACCGGTACGCACTCTACAAGAGCGATCCCGACCTGAGGGCGGCGCATGCGTCCGCCCCGTTCATCTGCACATGGGACGACCACGAGGTGGACAACGACTACGCGGGGGAGACCGATGAGCAGGACACTCCGCCCGGGCTCTTCCTGCTCCGCCGCGCCGCGGCCTACCAGGCGTACTTCGAGAACATGCCGCTCAGGGCGTCGATGCTGCCGGCAGGGCCCGGGATGCGCCTGTTCCGGCGACTGCATTTCGGAAGCCTCGTCGACCTGAGCGCGCTCGACACGCGACAGTTCCGTTCCGACCAGGCGTGTAACGGCGTGGCCTCGACCGGCTGCGCCGCGGCTGGCGAACCGTCGCGCACCATCCTGGGAACGGAGCAGGAGCGGTGGCTGTTCGAACAGCTGGGCACCGCCAAGGCGACGTGGACGGTGATCGGCCAGCAGGTGCCCACGTTCGCCCGCAACATGGTGCGCGCCGCGCCGAACGCGCAGTTCTCCATGGACAAGTGGGACGGCTACGCGGCATCCCGTCAGCGCCTCTACACCCGGCTGCGGGACACGAAGGCGCCCAACCCCGTCGTGCTGTCCGGAGACGTCCACGTGCACTATGGCGCCGACCTCAAGCTGGACTTCGCGGACCTCCGCTCGGAGACTGTCGGAGTGGAGTTCACGAACACCTCGATCACGTCCGGTGGCGACGGGGCCGACGTCTCCGCGACGTGGGAGCAGATCCGCCCGGACAACCCGCACATCAGGTACCACAGCGCCAGGCGCGGCTACATCGCCTGCACCGCGACGCCTGCACACCTGCGGGCCGACTTCAAAATCTTCGACCGGGTGTCGGTCCCCGATGCTCCGGAGCGCACCGGCGCCTCGCTCGTCGTCGAGGCTGGACGGCCTGGTCTGTCCGCGGGCTGAGATACGTTCGCCGGAATCACGAATGCCGCAAGGCGGCCATCGGGTCCTGCCGGCTCGCCCGGCGAGCGGGCACCCAGGCTGCCGCCGCCGCGACGAGCAGCAGCGACACGACCGAGACGCCGAACGACACCGGGTCGATAGCGGCCACTCCGAACAGCAGGTGTTCGGCAAAGCGGGAGGCCCCGATTGCGATGGCGATCCCGGAGGCGGCGCCGACGAGCACCGGGACCAGGCCCTCGGAGAGGGCCAGCGCCTGCAACTGGCGCGGCGTGCCGCCGAGTGCGAGGCGCACGCCGAACTCCCGCGTGCGGCGTGCTGCCGCATATCCGACCGCAGCATAAATGCCAATCGCAGCCAGCAGCAGCGCGACGAAGGCGAAGGCTCCCGTCAGCTGCGCCGTCAGCCGCTGACGCCAGACCGCGTCGGCCACGACCTCCGCCATCGTCGTCACCGCCGACACGGCGACGCCCCGATCGAGCTCGGCGATGGCGGCCGGCACGCTTGCGGCGACCACCGCCGGATCGGTCGACGTGCGCAACAGGTAGGCGATGCTCGCGAGCCCGAAGTCGGCGGATCGCTGTGCGAGCGCGACATACACCTCGTCTGCCGGCGCGCTGGTCCAATCGCCCTGGCGCGCGTTCGACACGACGCCGACGACGGTGACGGGGGCCTGGCGGTCCCCGGGGCCAGGCAGGTGCAGCCGCTGGCCGATGGGACTCTGGCCTGGCCACCTCCGATCGGCCAGCGACTTGCTGACGATGGCCACATGGATGGACGTGTCGCGATCGGTGAGCGTGAAATCACGGCCAGCGATCAGCGGAATCCCGGCTGTTGCAAAATAACCGGGCGCGACAACCCGGTACACCGCGGACCAGCGGCGACCCGGCTCCGGTGCGGGACGACCCTCTATGGTGTAGCCGAGGTTCCAGACGTCACCGGCAAGCGGCAGGTGGTTGATCGCGCTGACGGAGATCACGCCCGGCAAGCTCCCCAGACGCTCGCTCAGGCGCTCGTACATCGGATACCTCGCGCCCGGATCGCCGTGCGGTGTCCCGGCCAGCGAGACGCCGGCGACAGCAAGGTGATCGACGCGAAAGCCGGGATCGACCCGGTTCAGGGCGACCATCGTGCGTCCCATCAGACCGGCACCCACCAGGAGCACGAGCGCGAGCGCGACTTCAGCGGCCACCAGGAGACTGCGGGCCCGCTTCCGATCGCCGCCGTCGGTCGACCCCCTGGATGCGCCCTGAAAGGCGGTGAGGAGGGTGGGGCGGACGATCTGGATCGCGGGGACGAGTCCGGTCGCGACGGCGGCGATCAGCGTCGCAGCGGCTGCGGCGAGAAAGACGCCGGAATCGAATCCGACATCCTGCTGCCGCGGGAGGCTGCCCGGAGGCACTCGGGCCATCAACCAGCGCACACCCCAGGCGGCAAGCGCCAGGCCGAGACCGGCACCGGCTGCCGCCAGGAGCAGGCTTTCGGTGAGCAGCTGCCGGATCACGCGCCAGGTGCTCGCGCCGAGCGCAAGCCGCACGGCCACTTCCTGCTGCCGGCCGGATGCACGGGCCAGCATCGCGCTGGCGACATTGGCGCATGCGATGAGCAGCACGAACGTCACCATCCACATCAGGGCCACCAGCGTGCCCCGGATACCCGACACGACCTTGTCGAGCAAGGGCCGAACGGTGATCGCGAGGCCGGTGTTCGTGCGCGGGTGCTCGCGCTCGAGGCGCGCGGCGATCGCGGCCAGCTCCTGCTGCGCCTGCGCGACGGACACGCCCCGCTTCAGCCGGCCGAACACGCGCAGCGATCGGCCGTCCCGGTCACCGGTGCGGTCGCTCAGCGGAAGCGGCGCCCAGAGCTCGGCGCGCGTCTGCCAGAAGGGCGCGAACCGGAAAGAGGCGGGCATCACACCGACGACGGTGGACGGCGCGCCGTCGATGGTGACGCTCCGGCCGACGATCGAACGATCTCCCCCGAAACGCCGCTGCCACAGCCCGTACCCCAGGACGACAACGGCCTCCCGGCCTCGTTGATCCTCGCCCGCCAGGAACGTGCGGCCGAGCAAGGCGGGAACACCCAGCAGGTCCAGCAGGTCCGCGGACACCCGCAACGCCGCAATCCGCTCGGGCCGGTCGCCTCCCCCGAGCGTCACGCCCCATGCCTGTGCGGCGGCCAGGCCGTCGAACCCACTCGCCTCGCGTCGATAGTCGAGGAAATCAGCAGGCGAGACCGGCGCGGACGCCTCGGGACCGTGCAACGCCACCACCAGCCGATCGGCGTCCGCGTACGGCAGCGGACGCAGCAGCACCGAATCGACGACGGTGAAGATGGCGGTGGTCGCACCGATCCCGAGCGCGAGGGTGACGATGGCCAGCAGGGTGAAGCCGGGCTCCTTGACCAGGACGCGGAGGCTGTAGCGTGCGTCGCGAAGGAATGTGTCCACGCTACCCTTCGACGGAGAGCCTGCGCATCGGTTGGCTAGCGTCCGGTCCGCCGGCCGTCAGCCCCGCCAGCGGGGGACGAGCGGCGGCGGCGCGGTCCGCTTGCGCACGGGCGGCCGGCACACGGCGCAGGGCCAACGCTTGCCCGCATCCTTCAGCAGCACCTTGGTGGGCTGTTTCTCGAGCTTCGTACAACCCTCGCGGTGATAGTCACTTCCCGCCGTCCACGAAAACGGGCGTGTCGGGAGCGGGCCCCTGGTCCTCCTGCGGCGTGGCCCCAGGGGAGCCGCCCCGCCCGTCCGGCGCCGCCGGCAGGGCCTCACAGGCGGGATGGGGTTTGGCGCCGCGTGCCTCGGCCTCCGCGCGGGTCATCGCCAGGACCTCCTTTCCATCCCGGACCGCGGGACAGGCGGCCCGGTGATAGAGCGATTGCCCCGTGCTGTCCTTCTTGAGGACGACGAGCTCCGACTGGCCCCCGGTTGCCATTGACACGCCGAGGAGCAGCGCTGTCATCGTCTGGGCAGCTGCGCGGCGAGCGCGCGCGGGAGAATTCACTCGACCTCCTTGCGGTCATCGTAGCGCGCATCGACGGGAAGGGCCATGAAAACGCAGGGCTATAATGCCCGCATGGCCACCGTTTCGCTCACCAGCGTCGTCTCTCCCGGTGTGGATCGGCTGCTGACCACGGACCGCGAGCTGATTGCGGGTAGACGTCTGGGGATTGTCTGCAACCCCGCATCGATTGACGCCGCGTTCAGGCACACGGCGGACCGCCTCCGTGAGGAGCCGGACGTGGTGGTGTCGGCGCTGTTCGGGCCGCAGCACGGGTTCCGGTCGAACCTGCAGGACAACATGATCGAGACTCCGCACGGCGAGGACCCGCGGCGTCAGGCGCCCGTGTATTCGTTGTACAGCGAGACGCGCGAACCGACACGGGAGATGCTGCAGGACGTCGACGTGCTGGTCATCGATCTGCAGGACGTCGGCACCCGCGTGTACACGTTCGTCTACACGATGGCCAACTGCATGCGCGCCGCCGCGAGGCACGGTGTGCGGGTCGTCGTCTGCGACCGTCCGAACCCGATTGGCGGCGAGGCCGTCGAAGGTGCCCTCCTGCGCGAGCCCTGGACGTCGTTCGTCGGACAGTTCCCGATGCCGCTCAGGCACGGCCTGACGATCGGCGAGCTCGCGCGGCTGTTCAACGACGAGTTCGGGATCGGCTGTGCGCTCGACGTCGTGCCGCTCGAGGGCTGGCGGCGCAGCATGTATTTCGACGAGACGGGCCTGCCGTGGGTGATCCCGTCGCCGAACGTCCCGACGCTCGACACCGCCATCGTGTACCCGGGGGCCGTGCTGTTCGAGGGGACCACCCTTTCGGAGGGGCGCGGCACGACCCGGCCGTTCGAGCTGGTTGGAGCGCCCTGGATCGACGGCGAGCGACTGGCGGACGCGATGAACGCGCGCGGGCTGCCGGGCGTCCATTTCCGGCCGGTCTTCTTCGAGCCGACGTTCCACAAGCACGCCCGTGAGACATGCGGGGGCTGCCAGCCGCACGTGACCCACCGGCGCGCGTTCGAGCCGGTGCGAACCGCAGTCGAGCTGATTGCAGAGTTCCAGCGCGAAAATCCCGCACGATTCGCCTGGCGTCCGCCACCCTACGAATACGAGCACGACAAGGAACCGATCGATCTCCTCTACGGCTCTGATCAGCTGCGACAGACGCTCGCTCGAGGCGGCGACGTCGGCGCCCTGGTTGAATCGTGGGAGCCCGACGAGGAGGCGTTCCACCGGCTGCGGCGGAGGGTCTTGATGTACTAGCTCGGAGCCTCGTCCTGCTTCCTCGCCCCGTCCCGGGCGACGCGGATCTGCCGTGCGTGTTTGTGCGCGTGGCCAGCGTAG
This sequence comes from uncultured Acidobacteriota bacterium, assembly GCA_963787175.1. Taxonomy (GTDB): domain Bacteria; phylum Acidobacteriota; class Vicinamibacteria; order Vicinamibacterales; family 2-12-FULL-66-21; genus CAVSUB01. The sequence goes on along the minus strand of CAWBCA010000016.1, from coordinate 167,441 downwards.
ATCTGCAGCCATCGCTCCGCTCCGAAGGCGCCCGCTTCGGTGTGGGTCGCTTCCCGCGTCCAGTCGGCCGGCGACATCAGCTCCAGGAGCTCCGCTGTCGCTTCCCGGGCGTAGCGGAACAGCTCGAGGGACGCCTCGTGCGGCCGGTCGTAGTGGAGGCGGCGCGCGAACTCATCCTGATCGTAGCCCTGGATGGTCGGCCGATCCTGCGCGAGAATCAGGCGCAGCCGGACAGCGGCGGACATCTCGCTATCCGCCAGGTGGTGCACGATCTCACGGGCCGACCAGCGCCCCTCGCCTGCATGCGCATCGAGCTCCTCCGGCGTGATCCGGAGGAGCGCCTCGGCGACGGCCCCATACCCGGCTCTGTACTGTGCGATCAGCTGCGCCCGCTCGTTCGTATCCATCAGCGGCCATCTCCTCTACCCGCGTGTTTTCGCGATGCCCGGCGCGCGGTTCTCCTGCACGGTTTCCGGCACCATGTGGTGCGTGAGCAGGAACGTCTTCAACTCCTCGAATGCCTCCGTCGGGGAATCGACACGGCAGAGCAGGCCCAGATCCTTCTCGCTGATCGCTCCCCACTCGAGGAGCGGGCGCAGGTCGAACACTTCGTTCCAGTACTCGCTCCCGTAGAGGATGACGAGCAGCTTCTTCGACAGCTTCCGCGTCTGCGCCAGCGTGAGGATCTCGAACATCTCGTCGAGCGTGCCGAACCCGCCCGGAAAGATCACCAGCGACTTCGCGAGGTAGGCGAACCAGAACTTCCGCATGAAGAAGTAGTGGAACTCGAAGTGGAGGTCCTCGGTGACGTACTGGTTCGGGCCCTGCTCGAACGGCAGCCTGATGTTCAGGCCGATGGTCTTACCCCCGGCTTCATGCGCCCCCCGGTTGGCCGCTTCCATGATCCCCGGACCGCCGCCCGAGCACACCACGAAGCGCCTCCGTGGCGCTTCGAGCGACAGCGTCCACTCGGTGAGCAGGCGGGCCAGCACGCGCGCGTCCTCGTAGTAGCGCGACCACTCGACCGCCTTGCGGGCCCGCTTGAGGGCGGCCTGGTGCTCGGCCCTGCGGCGGCCGGACACCGACTTCAGCTTCAGCAGCGCACTCTCGGCGTGCTCACGGCTCTTCACGCGCGCCGATCCGAAGAACACGACGGTGTCCTGGATGCTTTCCTGCCGGAAACGCCGGAGCGGTTCGAGATATTCCGCAAGGATCCGCAATGGCCGCGCGTCCGCAGTCTCGAGGAAATCCTCGTCGTGATAGGCGAGCGGCTGATGGTTCTCGATCACAGAAAAACTGTATCATTCCCTTAGTTCCTCAAGGAGTGCCGATGTACCGGTTCACACTCGCCGTGCTCGTGCTCGCCGCTTCGCTCTGCACCGTGCCGGGCGGGGACACCCGCCTGCGGGCTCAGGCCAAGCCAGCGCACGACCACGACCACGACCAGCCCGGGCCTGGAAGCTGGACGCTGCCGCCAGATGCCGAGCAGAAGAAGAGCCCGCTCACGGTCGACGCGAAGGTGCTCGCGCAGGGCAAGTCGATCTTCAAGAACAAATGCCAGAAGTGCCACGGACCCGGCGGGCGGGGCGACGGTCCCGACGCGGACCCCGAGCACCAGGAGAACATGGACCTGACGCGGGCGAGCCGCGCCTCGAAGAACCCCGAGGGCGTGATGTTCTACAAGGTGACCAACGGACGGAAGAAGCCGAAAATGCAGGCCTTCAAGGATCAGCTGACCGAGGAGCAGATCTGGGCCGTGGTCGCCTACGCGCAGAGCCTTCGCAAATAGCGCCTGGTGTCGCGACACTACAACCCTTGACGGACCGAAGCTTGCCCAGCCTGGTCAAGTTTTTCGGTGCGGCGAGCGACCGCGGTGGGCCGAGGCCCTCGCTGGGCCGGAGGCCCACTAGAGCATGCGGGTGACGAGCTCGCCGATGACGTAGCCGACGGCCGCCACGCCGAACCCGACCAGGAACATGTCGCGGCCGCTCGCCCAGAGCCCGCGGCCCGTGAACAGGCTGCGTGCGGCGCCGATGGCGAAGTGCGCCAGCATGCTGAGCGTGAGCGAGACCCAGACCGCCGTCCGGTGCTCCATGAGCACGAACGGGATGATCGGGATGAACGCGCCCACCGCCGTGGCGACTCCGGTGACGAGACCGTCCTTGAGCGGCGCCAGCGCGGCAGGATGGATGTTCAGCTCCTCCCGCACCATGGCGTCGAGCGCCTTGACGGGATCCCGCATCATCGCGCGCGCCGTCTCCCGCGCCGTCGCCGCCGGCAGGCCCTTCGCTTCGTAGATGACGGCCAGCTCGTCTTCCTCGAGATCCGGCATCAGCCGCATCTCGTCCCGCTCCATGCCGATCTGGTGGGCCTGCACCTCGGATTCGCTCTTCGCAGCCAGGTATCCGCTCGACCCCATCGACAGGGCGTCGGCAATGGCACCGGCCACGCCGCTGATGATCACGATGTGCGGCGCGACGTCGGCCCCGAGGACACCGGCCACGAGCCCGAAGTTCGCCGTCAGACCGTCGTTGAATCCGTAGACGATGCTCCGGAGGAAGCCGCTGGCGTTGCCGACGTGCCAGGGCTCGCCCTCGCGTCCCATGACCTCCGACAACTCTCGCGCGTGCACGGCGGAGTCGGCCGCGATGTCCACCGCCGCCTGGTGCGTCCGCAGGTTCGTCGCATCCCGCGCCAGCCCCAGGTAGGACTGCACCTCGCGTCCTTCCTCGGCGAGGATCAGCGGCAGCACGACACCGGGACCGAAGACCGTCGCGACCCATGCCAGCGCCCTCGTGCGCAGGGCCGTGTGGTAGGGCGGAAGCGCCCGTCCGCCCTCGCGGAACAACTCCTCCCACCGCACCACGTGGCGATCCTCCACCACCGCCAGCCGCTCGAACAGGTCGCGCCGCTCGCGATGCGTCTCGGCGGCGGCGAGCCGCCGGTACAGGAACGCCGCATCCCGCTCGTCCCGGTAGTGCTCGTCCCACCCGGGCGCGGGCGTCGGTCTCTCCTGCTGGGCAGTCGTCATTGCCCCATTGTAGCGGCGGCCTGCAGTAGGCATGCGGAAACGGCGCCGCTCGGGACGCACTGGCGCGCGGGATGCGGAACGATTCGAGACAGGATCATCAACGCACGTGCGTGCGCCGCCTCACGCGAGCTGCTGGACGTTGAGGAAATTGGTGTCCGAGCGCGTGAGATCGGGCTGAACGCTGATGAACACGACCACCGATCCCGGCCGGATCAGGTTGCGGCCGAGCACCAGCGTTTCGAGTTTTTCCACGTCGCGCTCGGCCGTCAGGATCGGCGTGACTCCCCAGGACAGCGCAAGTGCGGACGCGACCGCCTGGTTGGCCGTCGCAGCAAAAATCGGGGCCGACGGCCTGAGCGCCGAGAGCAGCCTGGCGGTCTTGCCGCCGCGAGTCACCGCGACGATCGCGTCGGCCTGCCCGGTGGTCGCCAGCGTGACCGCCGATTCGCAGAGCGCGCGGCTGTGCAGCAGTCCCTGGGGATCGAGCGCAGGCACGAGCCGCGTGCCGGCCGGCACGGACTCGGCGTCGCGGATCACCAGGTCCAATGTCTGGACCGCCTCGACCGGGTACGATCCCGCCGCCGTCTCGCCCGACAGCATGATGGCATCGACGCCCTCGTCCACCGCCTTCGCCGCATCGCTGACCTCGGCGCGCGTCGGCCGCGGTTCGACGCGCATCGACTCGAGCACCTGCGTCGCGACGATCACCGGACGCCCCATCGTCCGGGCACACCGGATGATCTCCTTCTGCACCCGCGGCACCTGTTCGAACGGCAGCTCCAGCCCGAGATCGCCGCGCGCCACCATCACGCCCTGCGCGACGGCGAGGATATCGGCCAGGTTCTCGAGCGCCGGCCGGCCGCTCCATCTTCGCGATCACCGGCACCGGCCGCTCGAGGCCCGCCATGTGCGACACCGCCGCCCGCACGTCGTCGGACGTCTGCACGAAGCTGAGCGCGACCAGGTCGACGCCGAGACTCCAGGCCGAACCGCAGGTCGGCCACATCCTTCGCCGTGAGCGCCGACGTGGGCAGCGTAACGCCCGGCGCGTTGATGCCCTTGTGCTCGCCGAGCAGGGCGCCGTGCACCACCACCGTCCCCAGCTCGCCTGGCGCGCGCCCGGTCACCCGCAGCTCGATTCGGCCGTCGTCCAGCAGCAGCCGGTCGCCCGGCTGCGCCGAACGAATCAGTTCGGCGATATGGCGTGAACACGCGACCTGGCCGCACCAGCCTCGTCGCCTTCGGCAATCCGCAGCTCGTCGCCCGGCCGCAGCGGAATCGGCCGCCCGCCGGGAGGCGGCCGGTGCGAATCTTCGGTCCGCTCAGGTCCTGCATGATGGCGACGTGCTGCCCGGCGCTGCCGTGCCGCCTCCCGGATCCTTCGGAACGCTTCGCCGTGCGTCTCGTGCGTACCGTGCGAGAAGTTCAGGCGGAAGACGTTGACGCCGGCGGCGATGAGCGCCTCGAGGGTTTCGGGCGTGTCGCTCGCGGGCCCGACCGTGGCGATGATCTTGGTGTGGCGCATCATTGTCAGCTTCCTGCTTCGCGCTTCCCGCTTCCCGCTTCCTGGTGTCAGATTCCGGCTTCCCGCTGGTCGGCTCGGACGGATCGCAGCGCACCGTTCTGCGGGAGCGGGCAGCCGGAAGCGGGAAGCTACGTCTCCCACGGCTCCACCAGCGCCTTGGTGATGCGCATCGCTGCGGCGTCCTCGAGCGCCTCGTTGAGCGCGTGCAGGCCGTAGCGGCGCTCGCCGATCTCGTGCACGGCACGGTGGCCGCGTGATGCTCGAGCAGGCTGAGCGCGCGCAGGAAATGGCCCGCCTCGCTGCCCCAGCAGCCGCGAATCTCGAGGTGCTTGCGGTTGATCTGCTGGTGCGCGTTGATGCTGCTGGAACCGGCGTCCGTGTAGTGGCCGGCAATGACATAGCGGCCGCCGTCGCGAACCAGATCGAGGCCCTCCTCGATGGCCCGCGGCCGCGCCCGCCGCTTCGATCACGACGTCGACGCCTTCGCCGTGGGTCGTCGAGCACGGCCTGCGCCGGCGGTCGTCGGGCGTGGTGCGTGTCGAGGTCGAAGTCACGTCGGCGCCCATCGCGCCGCGCGAGCTCGAGGCGCTCCGCCGGGGGCGCCGATCGCGATAGACCGTGAGGCGCCGCCGAGCCGCGCGAGCGCGATCGCACTCAGCCCGACCGCGCCCGTCACCCTGCACCAGCACCGCGTCGCCAGGCCGGAGCGCCGGCCCGCTCGAGGATGTGCACGGCCGTCAGCAGCCCGCAGCCGCCGCCGATGTAACTCTCGAACGAGATCGCGTCCGGGCAGACGCGCGATGGCGACGCCAGGCTCGAGATAGATCGCACTGCGACCACCCGCCGAACAGCCCCTCGCGCGGCGGAATCGGTGATGCCGTAGACGCGGCGGGCGAGCACCGCGTCGGCGTGCGGTGGACGGTGCAGGCGCGGCAGCGGCCGCAGGTCCGGTGCACGTCGAAGAAGACCGCGCGGTCGCCCTCCCGCAGCCCCGACCCGTCAATCCCCTCGACCGCCCCGCGCACGGCTCCGAGCACGCCGGCGATGACATGTCCCGGAATGATCGGGTAGGGAACGCCGGACAGCCGGCCATGCCAGAGATGCACGTCGGTGCCGCACACTTCGGAGTACGCCGTGCGCAGCAGCGCGCCGCCTGGAGGCAGCTCCGGCGCGGAGAATTCGCGGACAACGATCGGCTGGTGCGGCGCCTCCATGACGGCGGCCAGGATGCGGTCGCTCACGTCGGTACGTTACCCTTGGACAATCGGCTGGTGATAGGCGAATCAGCTTACCACTTCAGCGTATGCGCCCGATGCCGGCCCACGCCGTCGCCGGTCGCTCCGCGGCTGAACGCGGCGGATCGGTCCATAGCTTCATGTTGCAACGAGTGCTCGTCGTCACGTGCGCAGTGGTTTTCGCTCCCGCCCTCGCCTCTGCTCAGCCATACACGGATGCCAAACCGCGGCGGCAGTTCGTCACGGTCAGCATCGACTGGCTGCACGCGCAGCCGCTGCACTTCGCTCGAGCACCCGCTGGAGGATCTGCTCGGCACGACGGTCGCCGAAGTCGCAGTTTCGAGGACTACGACTACGAGACGCGCGACAGACTGACGCAGATCGACGTGCTCGAGTTCAGCCGGCGCGGGCCCGGCGCCGGCATCACGGTCTATCCGTTCGGCATCAGCGTCGGGGCCACGCTGGGATCCGCGGCAGCATCGAGAGCTGCCGGACATCCGCGTCGACTTCGATGGGCCCGGCCGCCCGACACTACCCGTTCACGGACGGCCGCGCCTACGACATCGGGGCCGGCCTCGTTCGTGGCCGATCGTTCGGCCGGCTGGGGGCTTGGCAGCCGCGCCTTCGTGTGTCGCGGGCGGCGGCCGCATCCGCAGCAACCTCGGTGACGGGCACGCGCTATTTTGCCGAAGGGGGCGGCGGGCTCACTCCGGTCCGTTCGGCGTCGAGCTGGCCGTGAAGTTCGCCTTGAACCGGTTCGACGAGCCGGTCGCGCACCGCGTCCTACACGATCCCGATCAGCTGCGTGGCACGCTGAGCTTCTGATGCATGGATCGTCTGACTGGCTGGCGGCGGCGAAAGAGACGCGCAAGCGCGCGGCTTCCGGAGCTCGAGCCGCTGCTCGAGGGCCTGCCGCGTCGACCGCGGCCCTGCGCGACGCCGACGAGTCGCAGCGCCTGCGGCGGCGCCGGCGCACCCGGCAGAACCGCGGAACGCTGACGTGCCGCATCTGCCGACGATCGGCGAGGTGGCGCCGCGGCTGCGGGCGGGCGAGCTGTCCTCCGTGGAGCTTGTCGCAGGCTGCCTGGCCGCGGTCGCACGTCGTCCCGCGAGTCAACGCCTTCATCACGCTGATGGCCGACGGGGCGCGGCAGGAGGCCGCGCGGGCGGACGCGGACATCGGGAACGGCGCGCTACCGCGGGCCGCTCCACGGCATCCCGATCGCCGTGAAGGATCTCATCGACGTCGCCGGCACCCGACCACGTCCGGCTCGGCTGTGCCGTCGCCGAAGCGCCGCACGACGCGCCCGTGGTGCGAACGCTGCGCGAGCGCCGGCGCGATGATCATCGGAAAGACCAACCTGCACGAGTTCGCGTTCGGGACGACCAGCGAGGAATCGGCGTTCGGCGCGGTGCGCAACCCGCTCGACGAATCCCGGTCCGCCGGAGGATCGAGCGGCGGGTCGGCCGCGGCGCTGGCCGCGGGCATGGCTTCGGCGCGCTTGGAACCGACACCGGCGGCTCGGTCCGCATCCCAGCCGCCGCATGCGGCATCGTCGGCCTCAAACCGGCCGCCGGCGAGATTTCGTGCGACGGCGTCGTCCCGCTGAGCATCACGCTCGACCACGTCGGGCCGCTGGCCCGTCGCGTCGGCGACGTCGGCCTGCTCTACCATGCGATGCCCGGACGGTGTACCGCGCGTGCGAACGCGCGCCGCCAGACGGAAGGCGCTCTCGTTCGGCGTGCCCGCGCGCCTATTTCTGCGACCTGCTGGACGACGACTGTCGCGCAGCTGCTCGGGCGGGCGACGGGCGCGCTCGAGGCAGCCGGGCACTACGTCGTGGACGTGCGACATCGAGCATGCGGACTGGACGCCGCACGTCTACCTGCACATCGTCCTGCCGGAAGCGGCATGTCATCACGCGCCGTTGCTCGAGCGCCATGCGGCGAGCTACTCACCGGGGGTGCGGATCCGGCTCGAGATGGGCCGCTATGTGCTCGCCGAGGACTACGTGCGCGCGATGCAGCTGCGCCAGGTCCTCAGACGAGCGTGGACAAGGCGCTGAAGGGCTGGACGCACTGCTGCTGCCGGCGCTGGCCGATGGCGGCCCCGCCCCTCGGCGCCGCGACGGTTGACATCGAGCGGGAAGGCCGAGCCCGTCCGCGCGGTGATGCTCCGGCTGACGCAGCTCTTCAATGTCACCGGTCACCCGGCGATCGCCGTTCCGGCCGGGCGCGGGCACGACGGACTGCCGCGCAGCCTGCAACTCGTCTCGCGGCGAGACGTCGCGACACCATCCGGGCGGCTCTGACAGTCGAGCGCTGAGCCTCTACTGATGTGAATCGCCGTCGTGTCGGGGCCGAACAGGAGCTCCGTCGCCCGGCGAGGTCCCGGATACACAGTCGCCGTGTTCGACGCATCCCGGAGATGAGTGCTCTCGATCGCTGCCATTCCCCTGGAGCGGTTGCGGGAATGCCGTCGGACTCAGCTCGCCGGCGGTCAGAGTTTCTAGCATGGTTGGCGGTCCCGGGTCCGTCGGCGGCGGCACCGGGGTGTGTCCGGACTCTCGGGACGAGCTTCCCGGGATCGGCGTGGAGCTCGGTCGGATTCACCGGACGGCGGCGTCTTGATGACGGGCACCTGCGGATGCGGCACGTCCGGCTATGCGGCGGTTGTTCAATCATGCCCTTGGAATCCAGCGTGTTGCCAGAAAGGAGTGACTATGGCGTTCAGAACATCAGCGTGCAGCAGGCCCATCAGCGAGCAGGCGGCCGGGCCATACCTACGTCGACGTCCGGTCGATTCCGGAGTTCGAGCAGGGCCATCCCGCCGGAGCCTTCAACGTTCCGCTGATGCATCGCGACCCCGAAACGCGGCAGATGATGCCGAACCGCGAGTTCCTCGCCGTCATGCGCGCCAACTTCCCGCCCGACGCCAATGCTGATCGGCTGCCAGATGGGCGGCCGCTCCGCGAAAGCGGCGGAGACGCTGATCTGCCGGCTTCCACGACGTGAGCAACGTGCTCGGGCGGCTGCGGCGGCGCGCGCGCTGAGTGGGCGCCGTCACGCGGAGGCTGGGTCGCAGGCGGCGCTGCCGATCGAGACCGGACGCGCACGACGGACGCGGCTACGAAGACCTCCGCGCGACGCGTCGCCGAGCGGGAGCCGCTGCAGAGTGATCGCGCGCGCCTTTCACGGCTGGGAGCGCCGGCTCGCCTCGGCCGCCACCGATCGCGTCGCCCGTCCGTTCGATTGGGGCCTCGACTGGCTTGCGATCCCGGCGGCGGGCGAAGTGCGCGGACCGGCGCCCTCGAAGCACTGGGGGGATGCCGTCGCGGCGACAGCGACGCCTTCTACGCAATCGCCCTGCGACGACTACCCGCTGACCGGCGACCCGCTGACGTTTTCGAGCGCGATGACGACGCCGCACCCGGAGAACAACCTCGTCCGCGCGCGGTTCTTCCCGGAGCGCGTCTCCGCGCCGGACGCCGACGCGCCGTGCTGGTCCTTGCCGCAGTGGAACGCCGATGCGGGCGGGCACGTCGGGCTCTGCCGGCTGCTGAACCGTTCCGGCATCACGCGCTGCGTCTGAGCCTGCCGTACCACGACGCGCGGCGCCCGCCGAGCTCACGCCGCGCCGACTACATCGTCAGCGCGAACATCGGCCGCACGGCGCAGGTCTGCCGCCAGGCGGTGCTCGACGCGCGGCGGGCCATCGCCTGGCTGGCGCAGCAGGGATACGAGTCGATCGGGATCCTCGGCACCAGCCTCGGGTCGTGCCTGTCGATGCTGACCGCGGCGCACGAACCGCTGATCAACGCGGCGGCGCTGAACCACATCTCGCCGTATTTCGCGGACGTCGTGTGGCAGCGGCCTGTCGACGACGCACGTGCGAGAGAGCGCTGGAGGGAAGCGTCGAGCTCGACGAGCTGCGGCGGATCTGGATGCCGATCTGCCCGTTGCCCTACCTGGAACGGGTGCGCGGGCGCGCGCTGCTGCTCGTGTACGCGCGCTACGACCTGACGTTCCCGGTCGCGCTCTCCCGCGCTGCTCGTCGACGAGTTCCGGCGCCGCGGCATCGCCCACCAGCTGCTGGTGCTGCCGTGCGGGCACTACAGCACGGGCGTGACGCCGTTCAAGTGGATGGACGGACTGGCGCTGTGCCGGTTCCTCGGCCGGGCTCTAGTGGCTTCGGGCTTTGGGCTTTAGGGCTTCAGGTGTTTGGCCCAACCCTGAAGCCAGACCGGCCTGAAGCCCAAAGCCTAGAGGCCTGAGTTCCCGCCTAGGAACCGACTACCGGCCGGATTCGTCCAACACACAGATTTAGCCGGTGCCGTTATAAACTGACCTGATCGCCAATGACCTTCGCCCGCCTCAGCCTCAGCCTCGCCGGGGTCGTCGGAGTCGTGGCCGTTGCGCTGGCTGCGGCGACTGTGTGGCTGCTCGTCTCTCAGCCGGTCACGACGGCTGATGCCGCTGCCGACCTCGCGCGCGGCAACGTGACGCCTCTCGCCCGCGCGCTCGCGGGTGTGCTCTACGACGCCCTCAGGGGCTCCTGAAATATCTCTGAGGCTTGATCGGTGCCGCACTTCCGGTAAGCAGGAGCGAGAGCAGCACGTCGGGGCCGGCCGATCGGCCGAAGCGGACGCTCCCGGCCGGTCAGGCGAGCCCGGTCGATTCGGACACCCTACCCAGCGTCTCGAGCGACGGTCCAATCGTGTCGCGGTCGCCGACGATCACCGTCAACAGCTGGTCGGGATGGATGTGGGTGGCGCCTGCCTGCGTGACCTCCTCGGCGTCAGCGCCAGCACGGTCTGGCACGAACCTCGCGAAGTAGTCGTCGGGCAGCTCGTAGAGGGCCAGCTGCGCCGCCGCCCGGGCGATCTGTTCGGCCGTCTCGAAGTTGCGCGGATACCCCCGGGTCAGCGCCGCACGGCCGAGCAGCAGCTCGTCGCGCGTCACGGGGCGCTCGCCGCGGATCGCGCGGAGCTCGCCCATGGCCTCGCCCACCGCATCCGCCGTCGCTTCCGTCTGCACGCTGGCCTGCAGGACGAACGGGCCGGCGCCGCGGCGCAGGTCGAAGCAGGTCCGCGCGCCGTACGTGTAGCCCTTCTTCTCGCGCAGGTTCATGTTGATCCGGCTGACGAACTGCCCGCCGAGGATCATGTTCAGCGTCAGCAGCGCATGATAGTCGGGCGTGCTGCGCGGGACCGCCGACGTGGCCGATGCGCAGCTCCGACTGGGCCGCGCCGGGCCGATGCACGAGCACCAGCCTGTCGTCGGGGGTGGCGGCGATCCGCGGAGCGCTCGGCACGGCGGCGGTGAGGCCGCCGGCTGCCAGCGGCCGAAGGCCATGTCGGCCAGCTCGGCGAGGCGCTCGTGCGAGGCGTCGCCGACGACAATCAGCGTGGCGAAGCCAGGGTCGTAGCGCGCGGCGATGGAACCGGACGACGTCGTCTGATGCGTGAGCGCGGCGAGCGCCGCCTCCGTGCCGATCGGCCAGGTGCCCGTAGGGATGGTCCCCGTAGAGCGCGCTGGACGAACACCCGCTCGGCCACGGCCGAGGGCACGTCGCGCAGCTGCGTGCAGGCGGTTGATGCGGAGCTCGCGGACGCGCTCGAACTCGCGCGGCTCGAACCGCGGGCCGCGCGACCAGATCGGCCAGCAGCGTCGAGGCCCCGCTCGGCGAACCGCTCCAGCAGTCGTGATCGCCGAGCAGCGTCGCGTCGGATCCGACCTCGGTGTCGAGGCTGGCGCCGAGCCGACCGAGCGCCTCGTGAAACTCCAGCGCCGTCAGCGTGCCGCTGCCCTCGTCGAGCATGTCGCCGGTGATGGCGGCCAGGCCTGGCAGGTCGGCAGGATCGTCGGCCGCACCGGCGGGCAGCAGCAGGACCACGTTGAGGACCGGGCACGTCGCGGTGCTCGACGGTCCAGACACGCAGGCCGTTGGCGAGCACGCGCGCGACGGATTTCGGGGAAGGTGAAAGTCGGCTCCGGACCGAGGGCCGGAGAGCTTCGACGGTCCACCGCCATCACGACACCGACGACCGGCACGGAGTCCTGCAGCGCCAGGGCGATGCGGCCGCGCGGCACCACGCTGAGCGCCACGCGCTTCTGTCGGGGAGGAGCCAGCGTTGCGGCCTCGACCCGCAGCGCCGACGGCGGTGGCCAGCCGGTAGCGCTCCAGATCCGTGTCGAAGTAATCCGGGTCGTCCGAGGAAGACGTTGTAGGCGTTGAGCTGATCGGACTTGCCGCCGAAGCCGCCGACGGTCTGGAGCCGGTAGATGAAATGCGATTCGGCCTGGGCGACGCCGCGTTCCATCTCATCGGAGGTCGGCCCCGACGCCGACGAACGCCTCGATCTCGCGGGTGATGGCGGCGTCCAGCTCCGCGAGCGTCCGGCCGGGGGCGGCGGTCGCGACGACCTGGAAGAACCCGCCCATCTCGCGCGAGTTCTGAGACGCCGCGATCTCGGTCGCGATGCGCTGCTCGTAGACCAGCGCGCGGTAGAGGCGCGACGTCTTGCTGCCGGCCAGGAGCTCGGCCACCAGATCCATCTCGGCGTCGCCGTCGGCGAACAGCCCCGGCCGAGTGCCAGGCCAGGTACAGCCGCGGCAGCTCCACGCGATCCTCGAGCAGCAGGCGCACGCTCGTCGGACCGGCCGGAGCCGGTGCGACGGCCTGCGACCGGCGGCGGAGGCTCGCCCGGATCGATCGAGCCGAAGTAGCGCTCCACGAGCGGAATCGCCTCGTCGCGTGTCCACGTCGCCGGCCAGCGCGAGCGACGCATTGCACGGACGGTAGTAGGTCTGGAAGAACGCGTGCACCTCGCCGAGCGCGGCCGCGCGAAGATCGGCCGACTCCCCGATCGTCAGCCAGTGATACGGATGCTGCGGCGGGATAGAGCTGCGGCGACGATGCGCCATGCCGGCGAAGCCGTACGGCCGGTTCTCGTAATTCTGGCGCCGCTCGTTCAGGACGACGTCGCGCTGGTTCTGGAACTTCTGCTCGGTCAGCGCCGGCAGCAGGTACCCCATGCGGTCCGACTCCATCCACAGCGCCAGCTCCAGCGCATTCGTCGGGACGACCTCCCAGTAGTTGGTGCGGTCGGCGTTGGTCGAGCCGTTAAGGTGCCGCCGGCCTCCTGGAGCGGCTGGAAGTAGCCCTTGTCGTGATGCTCCGATCCCTCGAACATCAGGTGCTCGAACAGGTGGGCGAACCCCGTGTGGCCCGGCGTCTCGTTCTTCGAGCCGACGTGATACCAGATGTTCACGGCGACAATCGGACACTCGTGATCCTCGTGGACCAGCACGTCGAGGCCGTTGTCGAGCGTGACCCGCGAGTGCGGCAGGGGCATCTACTGCAGCTTCCTGATCTCGCCGCAGTTCGACATCGCCTTCCCGTAGTACGGGTTCTCCACCGTCGGCTGCGCCTGCAGCCAGGACCGCTTGGCCATGGGGCAGTAGGCCAGCTTCAGGTCCTTCACGTCAGCCCAGCCGTCGGCCTTGGCGGCCGCGATCACCGCGTCGCTGAGCCCGCCGAACGCTTCCCGCGCGGCATTCAGGTCTGTCGCCTTCTCGACCGCCGCAGCCGCCACCGCGATCGCCGTGCCGGGCTGGCCCATCTGTGCGGCGTGCTCCCCGATCGTGCGCGCCCGCGCCGGGACGGTATCCATGGTGTCGCCCGCGAGCTGGGTCTGGATGTCGAGATAAGCCGTAACCACCGCCTTCATCGCCTCGGACGGCGCCGCCCTGAGCCCAACCGTCAGAACGCCGAGCAACCCCAGCACCATCACCCGTTGCAGCATCGCCCCTCCTGGAACCAGATGAACCTCATAAACCCATGAACCTCGACCCCTTGCCCCCGTCACCTGACCTGCACCAACGGGATGGGCTTCTTCGCGTAGCTGGCGATCGACAGTTGCGCCGCCAGCCGTTCGGCCGCTGCGCGAAAGGCCTGCGCCGCCGGGGAGCCCGGCTCGCCGATGGCGATTGGTACGCCCGTGTCGCCGCCGATCCGAATCGGCTCGTAAATGGGGATGCGCCCGAGGAACGGCATTTTGAGGTCCTGCGCGAGCGTCTCGCCACCCCCCTTCCCGAAAATGTCGCTCTCGTGCCGGCAGCTCGGGCAGATGAAGTGGCTCATGTTCTCGATCAGCCCCAGTGTCGGAACGTTCAGCTTCTGGTACATGCGGACAGCCCGCCGGGTGTCCGCGAGCGAGACCGTCTGCGGCGTCGTGACGACCACCGCGCCGGACACCGGCACCGTCTGGCTCAGGCTGAGGGCGACGTCCCCCGTCCCCGGCGGCATGTCGACGATGAGGTAGTCGATGCTGTCCCAGCGCACCTCGCGGAAGAACTGCTGGATCACGCCGTGGAGCATCGGCCCGCGCCAGATGATCGGGGCATCGTCTCCGGTCATGAACGCCATCGACACGACCTGGATCCCGTACTGCTCGGCGGGAATGATCTTCTCCCCGTCTGTCGTGAGCTGGGCCTGCAGGCCCAGCATGATCGGCACGTTGGGCCCGTAGATGTCGCCGTCGATCATGGCGACGCGGCTGCCGCACTGGCTGAGCGCGACGGCGAGGTTCACGGCGACGGTCGTCTTCCCGACGCCTCCCTTGCCGGCGCCGACCGCGATGATGTTCTTGACGCCGGGCACCGCGGACGTTGCCGGCATCCGGCGCGAGCGTGGACCGCACCTGCGCGGTCATCTCGATGGCGACGTCGGTGACGCCGGGAAGACGGCTGACCAGCTCCCGCGCCTGGTCCCGCATCTGATCCTTGACCGGGCACGCGGGTGTCGTGAGCTCGATGGTGAACGCGACGCGGCCGGCATCGATGAGGAGGTTCTTGACGAACTTCAGCGACACGATGTCGCGATGCAGGTCGGGGTCGCGGACGGCCGTCAGGGCCTCGAGGACGGCCGCCTCGGTCGGCTGGAGTGCACTCATGGTGAAGGATTCGATTGTACACTGGAACGGCGAGGGAGAGCTTTCAGCAAAGGCTCACGTCCGCTGCTCGGCGATGTCCCCGGCGACCGGCAGCTTGAAGCGCTCACCCTGGTATGCCTTGAACATCAGCAGCAGCCAGAGCACGCCGGAGACCGGCGGGATCAGGATGAACGAGACCAGCCAGCCGAGGAGGGGAATCGAGAGGCATAGGAACCAGGCGAGCGACAAGGCACCGAACACCAGCATCGACTGCAGGGCATGGAATCGCACGAACTGTTCTGCCGCTCGTCGACGCAGCAGCACCACGCCGGAGATCCAGCCAAGCACGATAAGCCAGTGCCGCAGCGACGTTGGCGTCGCAGCCGAGCGCCGTGCGATCGGTGTTTTCAGGCATGCGTAAAAAACGGCCCCAGCGCCCGCTCATGGCGGCCCGAAAAAGGTGCGGGTTTCGTTGTTGAGCAGCACCCACAGCGCGTAGATCCCCAGCGCGGTCCCGAACGGCAGGACGAACAGGTTCGGCACCGCCAGGCCGAGGGTGACGGTCCGCCCCCGCGGGCTCGACGTGGTGCAGCGCGCGCCCGGCCCATGAGTTCGCTGCGCCGCCGGCGAGCAGCGCGGCGGCGAAGACCGCGAACGCCAACGCGGTGACGGCGGCGCTGATCTCGGTGCCGCGGCGAAGTCCAGCCGACGGCGGCGGCGCCGAGCGCCAGCAGGCCGGTCGACACGCCCAGCATCAGCATGATGCCGCCCCAGGCCAGCTGGAGGACGCTCAGCAGGTGGAGGTGAGAGCGCACGGCCCGACGCTCAGCGGATGCTGACACGTGACTTCGACGAGCGTGTGGCGGCGCGCCCGGAGGCATCACGCTGAACCGGAAGCGCGCACCCTCGCGCACGCCGGCCGGCACCCGCAGCTTGAGCTCGTGGCGTGGACGCCACTTCTCCCGCCGCCGCGGCACGGCGCGCACCACTCCTGCCAGGTCTCGCCGCGCCCGCCGCAGCGCGGGCAGGTCCGGCGCAGCGGAACGTCGAGCGGCACGGTCGTGCCCCAGAACGCCTCCTGCGGGCTCAGCACGATCTCCGCATTCAAGCCACGACCGAGCGCCTCGCCGAAAAACGAATGGCGCATCCGGTCGAGCACGCTCGAGACCGGACGGGAAATCGATCGCGACCTCGTCGGCCGAGCCACTCCGCGCGCCCGTGCGGCTCGTCGCCGCTCGTGGACGGCAGCCCGCTGTTGTACGCGCGCCGCCGGCCGGGTCGTCTCAGGACCTCGTAGGCACGCGACACTTCGAGGAACGCCGCCCCGCGGTCGTCCCCCGAGATGTCCGGATGGTACCGGCGGGCGAGCTGCCGGTAGGCGCGCTTGATCTCGTCAGCGCCCGCGTCCGGCGACACGCCCAGAACGTCGTAGTAGTCCCTCATGGTCCGGCATCGGAGCACGGCGCCGGCGCGCGCGCCGGCCTCTCAGCTACGATAGGAGGCGATCCGGGGTCTGTCAAGAAAACAGAGCACACGGCCGGAGATCGCCGCATGAAAGACTGCCCGCTGTGTGGGGAGACGCATGCGGCTGACGTCGCGCGAAATCCGGAGCACGACCCCGGGACCGTCCGGCCAGGTGAGCGTTCAGCAGGTGCGCGAGTGGGTCTGCCCGGAGTGCGATTACTTCGAAGAGGCCGAAGCAGGCGGAGGACTAGCGATCGACCGGTCGCGCGTTCAGCGCGCGCCGAGCGTCAGCAGCAGTTCGTTCCGGACGTTTTCCTCGAAATCCGAGAAGCCGAGCTCCTTCTCGCACTCGTCGCACAGGACCTCGATCACCGCAGGGCGTCCCTCTTCGTTCGCCTCTACGCGCGCATCGTCGCGTACTTGCACGACGTGCATCTGCAGGGTCTTGACCAGAAAATTCCGGTCGTTCCCGCAGTTCGGACAGGTCAAAGCCATCTAAGCTGAACTCCTCTCGTACTCGAAACCTTCGAATTGTACGGGTACGGCTTTCCCATACGCAATCAAGATCTTCGGGGAATTTCGATCATGCCGTGCGCTACGATGCCACATGGCAGAGCGCACGACCGACGCCACGGCGCGGCGACCGATCCGCAGCGAAGCCCGCGGCCCGCACTGGGTCGCCTGGATACCTGATGCCAACGGCAGGCCGGAAGATTCGGTGGTGTTGGTGGGGTAACGCGCGAGGAGGCCGAAGAGCGGGCACGACTGGGCGCAGCGGAACCAACGCAGGATAGCGGCGCTCTATTCCTCGCCGTCTCGTCGTCTTCATCGCTTCGAACTCCGACGGGTCGCCCAGTCGCAGAATCTGACCGCTGGCGTGGCCGGCGAGAATGCAGTGCGGCCCCTTGGCTTCGAGCGAAACCACCGCGACGTCCCACGGACGGGCACGGTAGGCGGCAGCCACGCATCCGCACGGCAGAGCCCTCGAGCGCTTCGAGCTCGAACACCGTCGCCGTCGGCTTCACGGAGTCTGCGACACATAACCCGCAGGAACTGCCATACCGCACCTCCGTGCCGACGCCTAGCATGCAATCTGAACGCCAGCTAACCTATTAGACAGCGAGGTGCCGCTTTGGTTCCTGGCCGTTTCCAAATAGCTGGCTGCCAGCGGTTTACACCGTTGACGGAGCACCACTGCGAAGGGAGGGCCGCTGTCGCCCGGAGGCTACAGCAGTGCTGGATAGGAGACGCTCCCATCCAGGATTGTGGCGAAGTCGCTCATCTCGTGCGGGCTCGCGACAGCGCCGCCATGATGTGGAGCACAGGGATACCGCGGGCCAGGAGCGCTCGGCGAGCAACCGGCGATGGCACTTCCACCACATGGCCTCGGCGCACATTACGGCGGCCGGGCCGGCAGCCGCAAAGATCAGGAGATCCTGGAGCGCCGCCTGAAAGGCCGCCGTCTCCATGTAGTCGGCGTAGCCGCGGAAACCGGCGTGTTTCCACCCGGTGTTGGGCGAATCGGACCGCGGCTTCCGGAGTCCGCCGAGTCCAGGCAAATGCCGGTACTCGATCCCTCGATCCGCCAGGTACGAGCTCATCGCCTCGCGGTTGAAGTGAGGGTGCCGCCTGGACATGGGGAGTGTCCTGACGTCCGCCAGCCGGACTATGCCGTGGACCTCGAGCAGATCGAGAAATGCCCCGGCGCTTCGCGTCGAGTGGCCGATGGTGTGAATCACGGGTAGACGAGCAGGCCCTCGACCTTCGCAGCAGGAAACAGCCCGGACGCGGCGCGGACGTAGATCGCCAGCTGCCGCTCGTGCTCCGGTCTCGCCGTGCCCGGTCTTGAACTCGATGACGGTGACCGACCCGTCGGGCCGCTCGACAACGCAGTCGATCGTCCCGCGCAGGATCCGGCCGGACTCAGGCTCGATGCAACGAGAACGGGACCTCGTAGCGGAGCGCCCGTCCTTCAGCAGCGCCGCGATTCGGCGACGCGTCCCGGATGGCCCGCCACAGGTCCCACCGCCGCCCGGACGGTCGCCTCTGGATCGTCGATGCGAGCCGCGCTCCTCGTACGCTCAGCAGCGCGACCTGGCACGCCCGGTCAGGCGGTCGTGATCAGCCTCCTCCCCGGCTGGGCCGCACTCGAACTGGAACAGGCGGTGCACCAGCCGTCCGACGATCACGTCGCCCGCCCGGCGCCGCGGGCCTGCCGGTCTCGTCCACTCCCCCATCCAGCCAGACCTCGAGACTGATGTCCGCACCGGCTGCGGCGCGACATCGCGGCGCCGCGCAACTCGCGTCGCGGAGCCGGCGTGCAGCCTGTAGAGACGCCGGCAGAGCATTGCCGCGGCCGGCGGCCGGCACAGCGCGGAATTCGAAGGTGCTGGCCGGACGGCCCGCTCCACGCGCCAAGCGGCCAGTCGGGCAACGAGGACCGCGCCGCGCGCCGAACAGCTCCTGCAGCGAGTCGGGCAGCACCTCCGCCAGGCTGCCGCGACCCGGGCGCCAGCACGCCCGCCTTCAACGCAGAGGCGAGATAGAGGCGATCGCGGGCACGGGTGAACGCGACGTAGAGCAGCCGCCTGGTCTCGTGCCTTCTCGCGGTCGCGGTCCGCCTCGTCCATACTCCGACACGAACGGCCCGACCGATACCGACGGCGCCTCGTCGCCGTTGGTCGATGACGCGGATCGGCTTTGGGTGGACCGCTGGCGCCCTTGGCCATGTTGACGACGAAGACGATCGGGAACTCGAGCCCCTTGGAGGCGTGCACGGTCATCAGGTTGACGGCGTCGAGCGCCTCGATGCACCGCGTTCGACTCGTCGCCCGCGGTCAGCGCGTCGATGTGCTCGGCGATCCGCGGCAGCGTCGCGTAGCCGCGGTTCTGGATCCGGCGGATCATGGCGCGCATCTTCTTCAGGTTTTCCCACGCCTGCAGCGCGGCGCGGGCCGCGCAGCTCGTAGGCGTAGGCGGTCTCGCGCAGCAGATGCCTCCAGCAGGTCGGCGGGCGGCACCCGATCGACCCGCTCGCAGCCAGCCCTGCACATGCGCGCGGACGTGCAGGAGCACGCGACGATCCTCGTCGCCGAGCTGCGGCAGGATCGCCGGCGGCAGGCGTTTCGGTCAGCGCAGCGGCGAGGCGCGGCGCCAGCAGCGCCAGCGCCGGCGTCCGACAGCCGACGAAGCGCGACCGCAGGAACGCCGCCGCCCGCAGGTCGGACACCGGCCGCGCCAGATACCGGACCAGCGCCACGACGTCCTTCGTCTCGTCGGCGTCGAAGAAGCCGAGCCCCTTGTAGACGTAGGTCGGGATGCCCAGCAGCTCGAGCTCGTGCTCGAACTCCCGGTGGCTGGCGCGGGACCGAAACAGGATGGCGATGTCCCCGGGCACGGCCGGGCGCGGCACGCCGGTTCTGGCGATCGCGCACCGTTTCCTCGCGCAGGAGGCGCGCGATCTCCGTCGGCGACCGCGGCGGCGCAGGCAGCCGGATCGTCGGCCACCGCGATGCCCAGCACCGGGCCGCGGAACGCGTCGCTCGACGGGTTGACCGGAAACCGGTCGCTGTCGCGGTAGGTGAACTGCGTCGGCCCGCGCGTCCGCGCTGCGACATCTCGGTGAACGCGTCGTTGACGAACTCCAGCAGCTCCGGCACCGCGCGGAAGCTGCGCGCAATCGATCGACGCGGGCTCGCCCGCCGGCCGCAGCGCCTCGATGTAGCGGCCCGCCTCCTGCAGGACCGCCACCTCGGCGTCGCGGAAGCGGTAGATCGACTGCTTGCGGTCGCCGACGATGAAGACCGAGGGCTGGGTCGGCGAGGCCGAGCCCCTCGCCCCAGGACTCGACCAGCAGCGAGACCAGCTCCCACTGCGCGCGGCTGGTGTCCTGGAACTCGTCGACCAGCACGTGGTGGTACCGCGACTCGAGCCGGTAGCGGCTCTGCGCGAACTCGTCCATCTGCCGCAGCAGGTCGAGCGCGCGCTGGAGCACGTCGGAGAAGTCCAGCACCGAGCGCTCGTCGAGCGCGCGCCGGTACTGCGACAGCGCAATCGCGAACATCCGCCTGATGCCGCGCGCCATGATCGCGTTCAGGTCGCGCGCGAACGCGGACACGATCGCGCTCGATCGGCGGCCCGAGCTGGCTGACCGCCGCGCGGTGACGCTTGGACGCGTCGGCGACGGGTAGTGCTCGGCCTTGTAGGGGTGGATGTGCGCCGCCGTGCGCGGGGCGCCCTTCGCCGGTCAGGAAATGCGCCGCGACGCGGTCGACGCACGCGCGGATCTCAGGCATCGGACGCGCTCGCTCGAGCGCCGTCGATGCGGCGCAGCTCGCGCACCAGCAGCTGGATACCGCGGATGGCGCGACCGGGCCGTCCGCCAGGAACTGCGCCAGCCCGCCCGGCACGCGTTCGCAGCACATCCTGAAGCGCGAGTCAGCGCGCGGCGGCACGACCGTCGCCGGACGTGAGATCGGCGGGGCCTGCGCGCCAGGAACCGATCGAGCGCGCCCCAGGCGACCAGGCGGCGGTCGAGCAGCGCGGCCAGCCCTTCGCGCGTCCGCGACAGCCCGAGCTGCGCCAGGACCAGCGCGACGTCGGGCTCGCGCCGCGCCAGCGCCGGTGACAGATGCGCAGCGACCGGTCGAGCGACTCCTCGATGAGCCGCGGCACCTCGGTCTCGTCCGCCATGTCGAACGCCGGGATCGACGTCCGCCTCGAGCGGGAACTCGCGCAGCAGCGACAGGCAGAACGCGTCGATCGTGCTGATCGCAATCTCGCCGAGCCGATCGCGCAGCTCCGTCCAGCGCGCGCGGTCGATCTCCGAGCGCGACGCCGCGTCGCGCAGCTCGCGGACGATGCGCTCGCGCATCTCGGCCGCCGCCTTGCGGGTGAACGTGATCGCGAGGATGTTGGCCGGCTCGACGCCGGCCTTGAGCAGGTTGACGTAGCGCGCCACCAGCACCGACGTCTTGCCGGTGCCGGCCGACGCCTCGAGCACGACGTTGTTGCGCGGGTCGACGGCGAACTGGCGTGCCGCGCGTCGTCGCTGTCACGGGAGGGCAACTGCGGGACGGCCAGGGCGGCGCGACGGCGCGGCATGCGGCGTAATCGGTCCGAGGCGGCACAGGTCCGCGACGCAGCGACTGCGACTTCGGCTCGCGATCGAAGAGCGATCGCTGGCCGCCTCGGTCTGCGCGACCCCCTACTCATCGCCCGACGTAGTCCTTCCGGCACACGCCGGCATAGCCGCAGCGCGTGCAGAAAAACGGCTCGTCGGGATCGACCGGGAAACTGCCCGCGCTCGATCGCCGTCGACGGCCGCCACCATCCGGCGCTGCCCATCCTCGAGCGCCTGCGTCGTCGCCGCCGGCGTGCCCGCAGCGGCGACGAACGCGTTCTTCTCGCTTGAACGCCACGTAGCCGGCGCGCGACAGCGGCCAGGACCGGCCGTGGCGCCCTTCGAGCTGCTGCGACGCGCACACGCCGTAGACCGGCAGCTGCAGCGCGCGCTGCCGGACTTCGGCGCGCGGCCGAGCTTGTAGTCCACGACCCGCAGCGTGCCGTCCTCGAGCAGGTCGATGCGATCCGCCTTGCCGCGGATGTGCAGCGCCGCGGCCCGTGCTCTCCGCTGGCGAACACGAACTGCCCTTCGAGCGCGTGCTCGAGCAGCCGCTCGACGCACGCCGACGCCCTGTTCGATCTCGAACGCGAAGGCGCGCTCGGCAAGGCCCGGCGCGGCGGCGGAGCCGAGCAGATAGGTGCGCTCGAGCGCGCGGTCGGCCTCCGAGAGCGGCGCGAGCTGCGCCTCGACGACCGTCTCGAACAGCGCCAGCGCCTCCGCAGCGTCTCGGCCGTGATCGATCGATGGTCCGGCCGGCCGCTGCCAGCGCAGAAGAACTGCTGGAAGACCTCGTGGAGGAACTGCCCGCGCTCGCGCGGGCTCAGCCCGGCGTCCTCGTTGCGCTCCTCTTCGAGGCCGAGCACATAGCTCGAGAAGTACTTGAACGGGCAATCGAGGTAGCGCTCGACGTGGCTCACGGCATAGACGGCTGGCGCGCGCGGCCCGGCCGCGCCGTGAAAGCGCGGCGTCCGGCGGTCCGCGTGGCGCGCAGCGCGAGCCACCGGCCGGACGGCAGCCGAGCTCCGACGCACGGTCATGGTGCCGCGGCCGGCTCGATCGGTCGGGCACTCGCGGAGCGCTTCCTGGACGAAGACACGCGGCGGCCCGGACTCGCGCCGACACGCGTCGACCGGCAGGCCGCACGCGTCCATCTCCTCGACGAACGCCGACGGCGCGACAATCGCGTCGTCTTCGAGCGTGAAGGTCGAGATCGAGACGCGGCGCCGCGGCAGCCGCAGCAGATCGTGAGAAGCGGGCGCGCGCAGCGGTCAGCCGGTCGATCTCGTTCGGCCAGCCGAGCTGGCCGAGCAGCGACGCCGGATAGAAGATGCTGCGCCGGCTGCGCTCCGGCCAGTCGCGCGTCGACCAGCCCCACCAGCGCGCAGCTCGTCGACGTCCGCGTAGGCGGCGGCGCGCGTCGAGCAGCGTGACGCCCTCGGTCCCGGTGCGCGGCGAGAACGTCTGCCCTTCGATCCAGCGGCGCACCGTGTTCGACGAGCTCGGTGACGAGCAGCGGCTCGTCGTCGTGGGCCGCGTGCGCGTCGGCCAGCGCGTGCAGCGCGCCGAGGATGGCGGCGCGGGCGCGCACGTGCTCGGCGAAGCCGCTCGCCCGTCGTCGCGGCAGCCGTTCGTGACGCCGATGAAGGCGAGCAGCCGCTGCACCTGGCCGGAGGCCGACGGCGCGTCGAAGCGCCGCGCGGACCTCGCGCGGCCGCCGCGGCGGCGGCGCGCAACGCACGCTGCGGCGCGGCTGCCGACGAGCCGATCCGGTGCGCGTCCCCGCCGTGGCGCCGCCCTCGGCGACCAGCGCGTCCAGCCGGTCCCAGCCGCCGAGATACTTGATCTCGCGCAGCAAGGCGTCGAGCGCAGGCCGCGGCGACGCCGGCCGGAGGTTCGACGCGCCTCGCCGGCGGCGGCACCGGGCAGTCGAAGCCCCAGTGCGGCGAGCCGAGCAGGTCGACCAGCGGCGCGCGGGTCGCCTCCGTCATGGCCACCTCGAACACCAGGTCGAGCGCGGCGGCGAACGGCTCGGCGGCGAGCGGCAGCGCATCGAGCGCCTGATACGGGACCTGCGCGTCGGCGAACACGCTGCGCGCCAGATAGAGGTACGGCAGCGGCCGCTGAAACACGACCGCGGTCCGCTCGGACACCGGCGCCGGACTTCACCGCCCGCAGCGATGTCCGACGAGCTCCTCCTCCCGGTCGCGCGAGACGAACCAGCGCACGTCCGGCTGGAGCGGCGGCCGACCTCGGGCGCGAGCAGCAGCGGCAGCGCAGCGCTGCGCGACGCACGCGACTTCCTCGATGCCGGGAAAGAGGTCGTGCAGGCGCTGGTGGAGGCCGGACGCGAGCACCGCCTCGGTGGCCACGATGTCGATCCGCTCGAGCCCCGGCGAGCCGCGCCAGCAGGTCGTAGTCGGCGGGCCACAGGCCGCGCGGCGTCCGCCGCCTGGTCGCCGACCGTGACGATCGACGTGCCGGTACGGGCCGGCGCGCGGCGACGAGCAGCCCGCGCGCGCAGGCCATGCTCGTCGAGCCGCCGGTGGCGCGCGACCCGCCGCTCGAACTCCCGAAGACCGCGGACAGGAAGCGGGTCTGCCGCAGCATCCGCTCGGCGCCGCGATCGGTGTCGGCGATCGGCTCGAGGCTGCCGGTCATCAGCCGGTCGAAGTCGGCGACGCTGCGGCCGCGCCGGCGCAGCTCGTCGTAGAGCGCGAGGATCTCGACGATCAGGCCGGCCCGCAGGCGGAACGGCGCGGCGCGCACCCGGACTCGCTGGCGACCCGGGCGGCGCGGCGGATCAGCACCTCGCGCTCGAACTCCGACAGCAGCGGCGGCGCATCGGTCAGGTGCTGATGCAGACGATCGTAGAAGTCCCCGCGGGTCAGCAGGTCCGGCAGCACCGCCGCCGTCCGCGCGCCGGCGAGCACACGGTTCTCGAGCGTCCGCGCGCAGCGATTCGGCCGCGCCGCGCGTCGGCACCAGCACGGCACGGGCGCGCGCCGTCAGCGGGTCGCCGCGCTGGCGATCGGCGGCGAGGAGCGCGTGCAGAGTCTGGAGGTCCGGGACGCGCAGCAGCCTGATGGTGCGTGGCGTGATCACTGGATCGGGGGGATGGCGAGCCGCTGCAGTTCGCTCGCGGGCGCTTGATCGAGGAGCATCAGCGCGCCGGCCGCGGCCGACGACGCCTGCCACGCCAGGCTCATGTCGTTGCCGGCGACCGCGGCCGTGCGCGAGTCCGCGGCGCGCAGCGCCATCTGCAGCGCGTTCGTCAAGCAGGCCGTGCACCGCTTCGACGTCGGGCGGCCGGCTTGATCAGCGCGAACTCGCGCGACGCGATCGCGGCGCTCTTCTGCAGTCCGGCAGCAGGCGCCGGCCGAGGGCCCGGCCAGCTGGCGAATCTGGCTCGAGCGACGCGCGCGCCCGGCCGAGCAGGTCGAGCGCCGGCCGCGCCTTGCGCTGTAGCCGCGCACGATCCCCTGCTGCGACGCTCCACCGATCCGCTCGCCAGCCGCAGCCGCCGCGCCGCGTCGAGCCGCACGTCGAGCGTCGCCAGCAGCGCGGCCGTCTCGCTGCGGGCGCTGCCGCCCGAGCCGGTCGTCGGCCTCGAGCACGTCGCGGATGCAGCGCCTCCATGCCCTTGACGTCCGCCTTGCGCGCACGCTCGTCGGCCGCCTTGCAGCGTCCGCGCCGGACAGCCTGGCGTAGGCCTGGTCGGTCTGGTGGTCGTGATCAGTTCCGCGTTGGCCCGCGCCCGCAGCGCCGCGGCCCAGCCGCCGTCGAGCGACGGCTGCGCCAGCGCATCGATGATCGCCGCGCAGCAGCGCGGCGCGCTCGGCCGCGTCCTGCGAGCCGCGCGCCAGCACGAACGCCTGCTCGACGCTCTCGCGCAGGGTCGGCGGCGGCAGCATCGGCGACCGCGGGCGGCGGCGACGGCATTGGCCACGAGGCTCAGATCGAAGCGCGACTGCCCGGCCGCGACGCGCAGCTCCGAGACGACCTCGTCGAGCAGCGCGGCCAGCTGCGCGACATCGGCCGGCGCGATAGCCGTAATTCCGCGCGGGCCAGTCGGCGAGCGTGCGCCGGGCGCGATCGGCAATCGCCAGCCGCCGCGCCGGATCCTCGGTGAACGCGATCTGGCTGAGCGTCGCGGCGACCTCTTCGCTCAGTCGCGAGAAGTCCGCCTCGCCGCGCGTCTCGGTGAACTGCCTGGCGCGCGCCGCCTCCGCGTACGCCTCGGTCCGCGGCCAGTCGACTGCCGACTCGGGCAGGCTCACCAGCTGCAGCTGCGGGCGCTCGGTCGTCAAGCCCGCCGAGCGGCATCGAGAAGACGATCGCGCCGGCGGTGCGCGCGTACTCGCCGTAGCTGACCGCTGTGCGTGCCATCCAGGAGGAAGACGCGGTAGAGCATCACGTCGCTCGCGCCGCGTGCGGCTGAGCGCAGTCGCCGCACAGCCGAATACGCCGAACATGACGCACCGCGGAAGCCAGGGATCGCGCCGGATGGAACATCGAGACTTCCAGCGTAGTGGCCGCATCCCGACGCGTCAAGCCGGCGCGTGGCCACCGCGAAACCGCGTGTGGAAATCTTGTGGAAGAACGGTGCAAGGCTGTGCATGTGACGACACCGTAAATATTATTATCGCACGTTCCCCCCAGCAAACTCGCGCCCGCGTGCACTCGTGTGGGTGCGCCTTCGGCCGTCCTTTCGCTTGCCGCGATCCACGGAGCCGGCTAGAATTCAGTTCGTCCAACGACAGTCCAACACAGCTTCCTGGGTCCAGCGCGACATATGCCCGTGAACGCTCCACACGTACGACGAAATCATCAACGGCCGCGAGTACCACATCGAGGTCTCGAGCGTGGAGCCGGACAATGGCGGGCCAACATCAGGCGCACACCCGGCGGCTCAGCCGCGACGATGCCGTTCTACGGCCGCACACCGGCCGAAGCCGCGAAGCTGTTGAGTGACTGGCTGGCGATCGCACACCGGCAACTGCGACTCGACTATAGTGGGCCATGCGCCCCACAACGCTGCTCCTTCCGCTCCTGACGATGACGCTCGGGCTGCTGCCCCAGTCCCTGCACGCGCAGGCAATCGCCGCCCCGTCGGGCACAGCTCAGACCACGGCGCCCAGCGGCTCCGCGCTGCCGCGGGTCAGGCTCGTGGCCACCGGCGGCACGATCTCCAATCGCAGCGGCGGGCGGCTGACCGCCGAGGAGCTGGTCGCGCTCGATGCCCGGTCTCGACCGCTACGTGCAGCCCGAGGCCGAGCAGTTCGCCAACATCGTCGAGCAGCGGCGCTGTCGCTGGACCAGTGGCTGGAGCTGGCGCGCCGCATCAACCCGCTGTTCGCCGATCGCCGGACCTCGCCGGCGTCGTCGTCACGAGCGGCACCGACACGCTCGAAGAGACCGCCTACTTCCTCGACCTCACGGTCCGCACCGACAAGCCGGTGGTCGTGGTCGGGTCGATGCGCAACCCGAGCACGCTCGGCTACGAAGGCGCGGCCAACCTGCTCGAGGGGTTCCGCGTCGCCGCCAGCCCCGAAGCGCGCGGCAAGGGCGTGCTGGTCGTGCTGAACGACGAGATCAACGCCGCGCGCGAGGTCACCAAGACCGACGCGCTGCGGCTCAACACCTTCCAGTCCCGCGGCTACGGCGTGCTCGGCGTCGTCGACAGCGACCGCGTCGTGTTCTACCGCAGCCTCGTGAAACGGCACACCGCGGCCAGCGAGTTCGACGTCGAGCGAGTCGAGGACCTGCCGCGCGTGGACGTGGTGATGATCGTATCAGGGGGCGTCCGGGGACATCATCAAGGCGATCGTCGACCAGGGCGCGAAGGGGATCGTGATCGCCGGCGCCGGCGCCGGCGCGACCAGCGGCACCCAATCGCAGGGCGATCCAGTACGCGCTCGAGAAGGGCGTGTTCGTCGTGACCACCACGCGCACCGGCTCGGGACGCATTGCCGCGCGCCCGCGCGGAACCGTTTCGCGGCCGGCGCCGTCAAACGACGACGACGGCCGACAGTCGCGACGCGGCCCGGCGCCGAGCGCCGCATCGCCGGCGAGGATCTCGCGCCGGTCAAGGCGCGCATCCTGCTGATGCTGGCGCTGACGCGGACGAGCGACGCCGCGGAGATCCAGCGGATGTTCACGGAGTATCTGATATAGGCGCAGTGAACAATCTGCGCCGGCCGGTGCCGCTGGTGTGGAAGATCTTCAGGCGACGTTGCAGCGCGTGGCCACGACAGCGGCGGTTTGCCGAACGAGTTTGGCGCCGTCGGACGTGGCCGGATGTTTGCAGCCTCGTGAACATCATGCGTCGACGCGAACCAAAGCCGATGACGGCCCAATCGGGCGCCCTGCCCGGAAATCCGGCTGCAGGGGAAAGCGTTGTCTTCTACCTGGACATCGCGACGCCGCACGGGCCTTCGCGACTGCTGCTGCGCTGCGACTCGGGCGGCAACGTCTGGGCGTCGATCGAGCACGGGGCCGGCGGGCCTGCCGACCCGCACCGCACCGACCCGGCGTAATCCGTCGGGCAGATTCTTTTTCGGCTCGCACCACAACTCTTGCCGCGCGCGGGGCACGGATCTCACCTGGCAGACTGAAACGGATCCTGAATTTCAGAATTGCAGCCGGCCGTCGTCAGCGCTGACGCTCTGCCGTCAGCCGGATCCTCAGGGCGACCCCTTCAGCGGGCGCCCGTGCGCTGGTGCGGGACCGCGGCCGAGGGCATGGGCCTCACACGCCTGGTAGACGCGCGCGACATCGCGATAGCGCGCGACGTTCGCCGCGATCGGGGCGATCCGGCTGGCCGCGACGGGGGCAGCAAGGTCGCGGGTGACCTCGTCCCATGACACCGGTGTCCCCCTTGACGCCGCGTCCGCCTCGGCGGCGCGCAGTGCCGCGCCGAGCGACGCCGAGTTGCCGACCTCGAACTGGTAGACGTCCGCCGCGAACACGTCGGCCATGACCTGCAGGATCTCCCGGTTGGCGGCCGCGCCGCCGGTGGCCCGGATGGTGTCGACCTCGATCCGCATCCACGACGAGTGCAGCGCCATCGAGATCATCTGCGCCTCGATGACGCCGCGCACGTGCCCGTCGCGATCGTCCTCGGCCAGCCCGTAGCGGCGCACGCCAGGCTCGGATACCGGCGGCGTGATCTCCGGCG
Source organism: uncultured Acidobacteriota bacterium (assembly GCA_963787175.1). GTDB lineage: Bacteria > Acidobacteriota > Vicinamibacteria > Vicinamibacterales > 2-12-FULL-66-21 > CAVSUB01. The sequence goes on along the minus strand of CAWBCA010000016.1, from coordinate 138,948 downwards.
CGTACCAGGGCAGCAGCACGCGGCCGCCGTTGCCGGCCGGCGTGGCTGGAGGATGTCCGAGAACATCCGCCCAGGAGAGCCCCCAGGTGTCCCGGACCCGCTCGCGCGCGAGCGACCCGTTCTCTGAAACAGGTCAGCCCCATGAACTCGCCGGTCGGCGAGCCGAAGACGTGGCCGGTGCCGGTCGTATCGACTCGCGGCTCGCGCATCAGCCCGAAGACCGTGTCGCTGGTGCCGAGCGAAACCGCCATGCGTCCCTCGCCGACCAGCCCTGTCCCAATCAGGCTGCACGGGTTGTCCCCGGACCACACGACGACCTTCGATGCGGGGAACCCATAGCGCACCTGCCAGTACCGCGCGAGCGGCGCCAACCGAGAGAGGACGCTGGCGCCAGCGCCGGCAGCCGGCGCCGAGGTCCGGGGCGGTGGCGGTGATCGCCGCGTCCCACCAGGTCGTCGAGGCGAGGTCCATCAGGTTCATCCCGGAGCCGTCGCCCGGATCGATCGGCGCGTGGCGCCCGGCCAGCAGCGACGCGAGGAACGAGCTCACGAGGTGGATCCGATCGGTCGCCGCGTAGGCCGCCGGCTCGTGCGTCGCGAACTTCCGAATCTGCGGCCCGGTGAACCGCTCGAACGCGCGCGACCCGGTGTGCTGCGCGAGCGCGCCGTCGCCGCCCACCGCCGCGGCAATCTCGCGGCACTCGGCGCCGGTGCTGGAGTCCATCCAGATCGGCGACACCGGTCCGGGACAGCAGCGGCGCCACCTGATCCACCAGCGGCTGCGACGGGTCGAGTCCAGCGACGCGAGCATGCCGGCCGCCCGCGGCGTTCAGATAGACGCTGCCGTGCTGCTGCGCCGACCCGGAATCGCCGCGATGCGCCCGACGTCGATCGCGCCGCGACCAGCGCCATCATCGCGTCGAGCGCCTCCACCCACATCAGCGGCGACGACACCGCGACCGCCGGGTCGGCGCCGGGCAGCACGCCGTGGCTGGTACCGTATTCCGGGAAGGTCTCGTCGAACGCCAACGCTCCTCGAACACCACCCGCGGACGGCCCCCGTCGAACTCGATGACGATCGCGCTGAGACTCTGGGTGCTGGAATCGAGGCCGAGATAGAGCGGCATGGAAAGAGACTACCGTAATTCCGGCGACGAGGGAGCGGAGGGCTGGACGACACGAACACGGAGGGTCGGAGGCGCGGGGGGAGCGGAGAAATGCAACACGGAGGGTCGGGCAGCGGAGCAAACCAATTGGTCTCCGCCTCTCCGTTGCCTCGTGTGATGTCTTTTGCTGCTCTCCGGTGCCTCGCTACTGCTGCTGGTCGTACTCCTGCTGCGCCTGCTTCGTCGTCTTCGAGGAACAGCGACCACTCCTCGTCGGCCGCGAAATCGTCGTCGGGCGGCAGGAGGGCCTGCGACGGCGTGACGCGGACGCGCACCTGCAGCTCGGTCTCGGCGCGGCCCTTCATGGTGCCCAGGGTGGGCGGAACGTCGGCGTAGTCGCGCCCGACGGCGGTGCGGATGTGACGCGTTGCCGGCGATCAGGTTGTTGGTCGGATCGAACCCGACCCAGCCCAGCCCGGGAAGCAGCGCCTCCACCCATGCGTGAGTGGCGCCGTCGGCGGAGCGATCGTGGTGCCCGTCGCCGTGATAGAGATAGCCGCTGACGTAGCGGCACGGAATGCGCAGCCCGCGCACGATCGCGATCATGATGTGGGCGAAGTCCTGGCAGACGCCCTGACGGGACGTCGAGGCTGGCCTCGATGGGCGAGTTCACCGCGGTGCTCTTGCGGACGTAGTCGAAGGCGCCGTGAATGCCGACGTTGATGTCGCGCACCAGCGTCAGCGGATCGCGCCCGTCCGCTCGCGTCGACCTCGAGCTCGCGCACGAGGTCGTCGAGCAGCGGCGAGTGCTGCGGGCGTAGTGGCTCGGCATCAGCATCGGCCAGTGATCGCCCTTCGCTGACCAGCTGGTGCAGGTCGGCCCACGCGTCGAACGGCAGCGCCGCCGGAACCTCGGCGACGCGGCTCGAGGTTGACCAGCGAGTCGGCGACGATCGACAGCTCGCGGTGGTGCTGCGGCAGGTCGAAGTGATGCACCTGGTTGCCCAGGTGATCCTGGAACGTGAAGATCCGCGCGCGCGGGTTCACCGACAGCCGGAACGTGAAGCAGCGCTGGTGCCGCTTCGCTGAGCGGGTGCATGCGCACCTCCATCATGCTCTGCCAGACGGGCCGGTTGTAGCGGTAACGCGTGAGGTGCCGGATGGCGTAGAACATCAGCTTTCGAACGCCACTTCGATCGGGTAGTCGATGTAGGCCTCGTGGACGGCGAGGTGCAGCGCGGCGCACTGCTCGAGCACGCCGTTGAGGAAGGCGTGGAGGTCGCCGGCCATCAGCTCCGACATCGGCGTGAACGCCAGCGAGGCGCGCAGCCGGCCGATGATCCGCTCGATTCGCACGCGCTTGCGCGCGCTCGAGTTCTCGACGATCGCTTCGAGCGACGCGTGCATCCGGTCCACGGCGTAGCGCACCGAGTAGGGAAACTCGGGGTGGACCAGCAGGAACTGTGGCGATGCGATCGGGCTGCAGGTCCGCCGTGAACACGCGGCAGTAGGACTCGAACGCCGCGCAGCTCGTGAGCAGCGTCACCCAGTCGAGATCGTCGGCCTTGGTCGTGGTCGAGAAGTAGGCGTCGAGCAGCATCGAGATCGGCGCACGCCCGCTCGGTGAACTTGCCCGAGCTGCACGAACCGCCAGCCCTCGCCGTGGCTCATCGTCGTTTCGGTCGCGCCGTAGAAGGTGTACGAGCCTTCGCGGACGAGCGCCACCAGTCGCATCACGGCGGCGGCGTCCTGCGGGTCCACCTCGGACTGCGCCACCTCGTGGATACAGCCGGTTGAGCTGCTCCCACATCTCGGAGCTGATCTCCTCGCGCACCTGCGAGGCGTTGTCGCGCGCGCCGGCGATGCACGACACGATCGACGCGCGGTTCTGGCGATCCGCGGCGAGGCGGCCGATCGCCACCTGCGGGTCCTGATCGCGCGCGTCGGCCGGCAGGCCCAGGCTGGTCAGCGCGCGGTACCAGCGCTGGTCGTGGGCGACCTCGCCGCGGCTCAGCATCAGGCCGTGCGTCGCCTCGATCGCCCGCGCGCAGTTGTCCGCCCGCTCGAAGTAGCGGCTCATCCAGTAGAGGCTGTCGGCAACGCGTGAGAGCATGGCCGGTCAGGTCTGGAGGACCCAGGTGTCCTTGGACCCGCCGCCCTGCGACGAGTTGACGACCAGCGAGCCCTTGCGCAGCGCCACCCGGGTCAGCCCGCCCGGCACGATGGTCGTCTTCTCGCCGAACAGCACGTACGGGCCGCAGGTCGACGTGCCGCGGCTCGATCGCGCCGTCGATGAAGCAGGGCGCCGTCGACAGGCTCAGCACCGGCTGCGCGATGTAGTTGCGCGGGTCGGCGAGGATGCGCGCCCGCATCTCCTCGCGCTGCGCCTGGCTGCTGTGCGGACCGATCAGCATGCCGTAGCCGCCCGACTCCCCCACCGCCTTGACGACGTACTGCTCGAGCCGGTCGGTCACGTGGCGGCGCTGCGAGCGTCGTCGGTCATCAGCATGGTTTCGACGTTGGCGAGGATCGGGTCCTGATCGAGGTAGTAGCGGATGATCTTCGGCACGTAGGCGTAGACCGCCTTGTCGTCGGCGACGCCGGTGCCGAGCGCGTTGGCGAGCGTGACGTTGCCGGCGCGGTAGGCGCTGAACAGCCCGGCGACGCCGAGCGAGCGAGTCGACGCGGAACGCCAGCGGATCGAGGAAGTCGTCGTCCACCCGCCGGTAGATCACGTCGACGCGCTGCAGGCCCTTGGTCGTCCGCATGTAGACGATGTTGTCGTGGACGACCAGGTCGCGCCCCTCGACCAGCTCGATGCCCATCTGGCGGGCGAGGAAGGCGTGCTCGTAGTAGGCCGAGTTGTAGACCCCCGGCGTCAGCAGCACGATGGTCGGGTCGCCGCGCCCGTCGGGCGCCAGCGACCGCAGCGTCGAGAGCAGCATCTGGCTGTACTGCTCGATCGGCCGCACGCCGTACTTGCGGAACAGCGCCGGGAAGATCTGCTTCATGACCTTCCGGCTCGAGAGCATGTAGGACACGCCGCTCGGGACCCGCAGGTTGTCCTCGAGCACCACGAACTGGCCGTCGGGCAGCCGCACCAGGTCGGTGCCCATCACGTTGACGTAGGCGTCGCGCGGCACCTTGACGCCGGTCATCTGGCGGCGGAAGTGCCGGCAGGTGTAGATCACTTCCGCCGGCACCACGCCGTCGCTGAGGATCCGCTGCTCGTGATAGAGGTCCCTGAGGAACAGGTTGAGCGCGGTGATCCGCTGCGTCAGCCCGCGCTCGATCATCTCCCAGTCGGCGGCCGAGACGATGCGCGGCAGCAGGTCGTGCGGGAAGATCCGCTCGGTCCCTTCCTGTGCGGCCGTAGACGGTGAAGGTGATGCCCTGGTTGAAGAACGAGAGGTCCGCCTGCTGCTTGCTGCGCCACAGCTCCTCGGGCGTGAGCTTCAGGAGCTCCCTGTGCAGGCGGCGGTAGGAACGGCGCGGCTGCGGCGCGGCCGTCCAGCATCTCGTCGAAGACGCCGTCGACGCGGTAGCCGGCGAAAGGATCGGTGGTCAGCGACAGCCATGGATCAGCGACAGAAGCAGCGAGGCCCGCGTCGCGGTCAGCGTCTGGTCCCGGTCGCTTGGCGGCCGGGCCGCCAGGCCCCGGCGGCATGCTGCACGCGGTCCGGCTCGTCGAACTGGATCTCGGGCAGCTGCTCGACGGCCCGCCGCAGCGACTGCTCCCACGAGGCGTGGATCACGTTCAAGTCCTGGTCGAGCGCCGCCAGCCGCCGGTGGCGCGTCATCTCGAAGCTGTTCTTCTTGTAGATCAGCAGGTCGATGGGCGGGCCGACCGTGACGTTCGACCGCATCGTCGCGTCGAACGACAGCAGCGCATACTTGGCCGCGACCTCGAGCGAGGTCGCCATGTCGATCCCGCGATCGAGGATCGGCCGGCCGTACTTGCACTCGCCGAGCTGCAGGTAGGGGGAGTCCTCGGTGGCCTGCAGCGGGTTGCCCTGCGGATAGATCAGGTAGAGCCCCGGATCCTCGCCGCGCACCTGCCCGCCGAGCAGCAGGTTGACGTTGAAGCTGAAGCTGTCCCTCTCGAGCGAGGCCCGGTCGATCTCCGACACCCTGCCGCACGCACTCGCCGACGATGCGGGCGGCGTGATACATCGAGCGCGCCTGCGCCAGCCCCTGACCGGCGTCGAAGTCGAGGCGCAGCAGCGACATGATCGACTGGCTGATCGACAGGCTGCCGCTGGTCAGGATGACGAAGACCCGCTCGCCCTCCTGCACGAACCGGTACATCTTCCGGCAGACGTTCACCTGATCGAAGCCGGCGTTGGATCGCGAGTCGGACGCCATGACAAGACCTTCGTCCGTCACGATACCCAGGCAATAAGTCACAGGCCCTCGCGGGAGAGAAAGAGTAGATACGACTCATCATACACGTGGCGGTCGGGCAGCACCGTAGCAATGAACGGGCCGTCCGGAGCGCCTCGCGAGACTGCCGGCCCGGCCGGGATCATCGGCGGCTGGCCCGGCGCATGAATAAGAAGACGCACATGCTGATTCGACTTGGCTACGATATCCGCTTCGAGATCGGGCAACCGGTGCCGATCGTCGACGCTCCTCTCGGTTCACCCGTCCCGGCGGCACGACCTCAAGGGTCCCGATCGCGTGACCGCGGAACCGGGCATCCAGCCGCAGGAATACGTCGACAGCTTTGGCAACATCTGTACCCGGATCCTCGCGCCCGCCGGAACGCTGCGGCTCACCTGCTCAACGGTGGTCGAGGATTCAGGTCTGCCGGACCCGGTGAGCGCCGACGCGCAGAGAGGTGCCGGTCGAGGATCTGCCGCCCGAGACGCTCCGGTTCCTGATGGCCAGCCGGTTCTGCGAGGTCGATCTCCTGTCGCCTGCCGCGGTGGAGCTGTTCGGCGCGCGTTCCGCGCGGCTGGGAGCGGGTGCAGGCCATCTGCGACTGGATCCACTCGCGTGTGACCTTCAGCTATCCGCACGCCCGGCCGACGCGGACCGCGCTCGACGTGTTCACCGAGCGGATCGGCGTCTGCCGCGACTTCCAGCACCTGGCAATCACGTTCTGCCGGTGCCTGAACATCCCGGCCCGCTACGCCACCGGCTATCTCGGCGACATCGGCGTCCCGCCGTCTCCGTCCGCCGATGGATTTCAGCGCCTGGTTCGAGGTGTACCTGGAGGACCGCTGGTGGACGTTCGACGCCCGGCACAATGCGGCGCGCATCGGTCGCGTGCTGATTGCCACCGGCCTCGACGCCACCGACGTGGCCATCACCACGTCGTTCGGGAGCGCCAGGCTGTCGCATTTCAAGTCGTGACCGACGAGATGACCTGACCGCAGCCGCCGGGCGCGGGGTCGGTTCGCAGGCGCACCGGCCGTCCACTAGTCCGACGTTTTCGAAGGCCGGCTGTCGCGACCCGCACATCCTTGTAAGAGTCACGAATTCACGCGGTATTTTGCAGTCTGGGCCGGTTCGCCGGGCTCCGGCCGTTGGGTTCGGCCTTCAGCTGAGGCCGGGAACGTTCGAGCGAGCCGACGATCCGCGCCCTGCGCGGCCCTGGCCGGTCTGGCGACCGCGCCCGGTTTGCATAAGCGCGATTGGGCCAGACAAGACCGTAGCCTGCCAGCTTCCAGGCTTCATCGTTGTAGGATCGAGCTGGGCCGCCGCGCGCCGCCGGGCCTCAAGCCAGGTGGAAGATCTCTTCGATCCTCTCCATCCCCTCGTCGGGCCGGCCGTCCAGCCCGGCAAAAAACGGCTGCATCGACGCCTGCCACCTGGCGTTGACGTCTTCCGCCGCCATCAGCGCGAGCGCGCGCTGGAAGTCCGGGGTCTCGAGGTAGCCGATCAACAGCCCGTCCGGCCGCAGGAACAGCGAGTAGTTCCGCCACCCCGCCCGAGACAGCGCGTCGAGCATCTCCGGCCAGACCCGCCGGTGGAGGCTGGTGTACTCGGCGAGGCGGTCGGCCTTCACACGCAATACGAAGCAGACACGTTCCACGTGATCCTCCGCACCTTCCGGCTGCCGGCCGTCAACCGGCGATCGCCACGACCTGCGACGTGAGCGCCGACCGGCGGGCGGCCTCGATCAGGGACAGCGTCAGCAGCGCATCCTCCGGATCGACAGGCAGCGGTCCGCGGCCGCGGAGAGCGTCGGCCACGGCCCGGTAGAACTCGGCATAGCCGCCTGGCGCCGTGCGGATGATCTCGCTCCCGTCCCCCGTGCCCAGCTCGCCCCAGCGCTCCCGCGGCTCCTCGCTCCAGCCCGGTGTCCGCGGATCGGCGCCGGCGCGCAAGGCCTCCTCCTGAACGTCCAATCCTGACTTCGTGAAGGCGCCCGCGCTCCCCAGCACGCGGAACCGGGGGCCATGCTGTGCGGCAACCGAGGACATCCACAGGTGCGATCGCACACCAGACGCATGCGTCAGCGCCACGAACGCGTCGTCGTCCACCGCCACGCCGCCGCGGCGCCGATCCAGCTCCGCGTAGACGTGCGTCACGGGCCCGAACAGCACGACCGCCTGGTCGATCAGGTGGCTTCCGAGATCGAACAGGAGCCCACCCGCCTCCTCGGGCGCTGCCAGCATGCGCCACCCGGGCTTCACGACCGGCCGCCAGCGCTCGTACCGCGATTCGAAGCGGGCCACGTCCCCGAGGCGCCCTTCGGCCAGCAGGCGACGAACCGTGAGGAAGTCGCCATCCCAGCGGCGGTTCTGGAACACGGTGAGGGGAATCGCGCGGCGCCGCGCCGCATCGATCAGGCGGCGCGCATCCGCTGCCGCGGGCGCGAGCGGCTTGTCGACGACCACGGCAAGACCTGCCTCGACCGCCGCAAGGGCAAGCGGCACGTGGGTGCGGTTCGGCGATGCCACCACGACGAGATCCAGGTCTGCCGCCATGTCCCAGAGCGCGCCGGCATCATCGAGCAGGCGCGCCTGCGGGTGCTCCCGGGCCGCCTGCGCACGGCGCTCCCCGCTGGCGGTCACGATCGCGGTGAGCCGCAGACCCGGAGCGGCGGAGATGAGCGGCGCGTGGAACACCGCTCCGGCCAGGCCGTAGCCGACGAGGCCCACCAGGTACTCGACATCCGCAGCTGACTCCGGCACGGGACGCTTCCTTGGCTGGGGCTGACGCAAACCGGGCAGACCACGCGTGCCGGCGCGGATGCCGGCGGTCGCCATCTATCTACCACGAATTACGGTACGCTTGGAGGCGACGATCGGATGACGTGGCGACAGCAGGTCCCGGCAGCGGCCGGGACTGCGCAAGGACGGAGGCGCGATGACGACGAAGGCGCGGGCAACCCATCAGGACGACTGGCCGGAGCTGCCGCTCGCAGCGTGGCAGGACACGTATTCCACGCTGCACCGGTGGACGCAGATCGTCGGCAAGACGCGGCTCGCCTTCGCACCCATGCAGAATCACTGGTGGCAGATCACGCTCTACGTGACCTCACGCGGGTTGGGCACGTCGCCCATCCCGGCCGGCAACTGCACGTTCGAAGCGGATTTCGACTTCGTGGACCATCAGCTCGTGCTGCGGACGAGCGATGGACGCACCACGGGCATGCAACTGGCCCCGATGACCGTCCAGGCGTTCTACAGCGAGTACGTCGGCCTGCTCCGTTCGCTGTCGCTCGAGCCGCACATCAGGCCGGTGCCCTCGGAAATGCCGGACACGATGCCGTTCGACTCGGACCGCGAGCACGCCTCTTACGATCGGGACGCGGCGCAGCGATGCTGGCGCGCGCTCGTGCAGGCCGACCGCGTGCTCAAGCAGTTCCGCGGCCGGTTCATCGGCAAGTCCAGCCCATCGCATTTCTGGTGGGGAGCGTTCGACTTGTCGTGCACGCGGTTCTCCGGACGTGTCGCGCCGCCTCACCCCGGCGGTGTGCTCAACCTTCCCGATCGGGTCACCCGCGAGGCGTACTCCCACGAGTGCATCAGCGCCGGATGGTGGCCGGGCAGCGTGGGGTCGCCCGTCCCCGAGCCGGCGTTCTACGCGTACGCGTACCCTGAACCGGCCGGCTGCGCCGAGACGCCGATCCGGCCGTCGGCTGCCCGCTACGAGATGGCGTTACGCGAGTGGGTGCTGCCCTACGATGCGGTCAGAACAGCGGCGGATCCCGACGCCCTGCTGCTCGAGTTCCTTCAGAGCACCTACGACGTGGCGGCGAACCTCGGCGGATGGAATCGCGCCTCGCTGGACAGACCTCCATCGGAGTGGCCGTAAGGGTGGACACAGTCGGATCCGGGATCCGGGATCTTCCGGGATCCGGGATTCGAGATCGGGATCGGAACACCTGGCATGAGCCGGACGCTGTGGCGGCGGCCCTTAAGGGGGCCGCCGATGCGGCGGGGCCTGTGAAGGCCCCGCCCTACAGATGAGAACCGACGCCGGGCCACAGCTGAAAGCTGACAGCTGCTCAGTGCGCGAACGCGGCGTGATGCTCTGCGAGCAGGTCGCGGCCGAAGTCTCCTTTGAAGTCGCGCCACACGGAGTGGATGTGGTTCCCGTTGTTCTGGACGTTGTCGAACTCGATCAGGAACGATGGTCCCTGCACCCGGTAGTAGTGCTTCTGGCCCGGCTGCGTCTCGCCCGCCCACGCAAACGAGATCTTCTCGATACCCGCCGCGCGAACCTTGGCCATCCGGTCGGCGGCGATGTCCTCGGCCATCGATGAGGTGTACACGTCCAGGAGCTTCATCAGCAGCTCCCGCTGCGGCGGGGTCATCGCCGACGCGGCGATGCCGGCCGGGCTGAGCGGATCGGCTACCGGCTTGTTGGCGGTGAGGATCTCGTTCGGCGGGGCGGCCTGAAACGTCGCCGTCGCGCGCTGCGTGTCGTCCAGCGCGAGCACGACGGCGCGGCCGGCATCCTCCTCCAGCCCGAGGAGGCGCAGGCCCTTCTTCGGCCCCTCCATGACCTGCGCGGGGTTCGTGCCGAAGAATGTCGGCGAGCTGGCGACACCTTCCCCGTCCTCAATCGTGAAGTGCAGCGAGATGTGGTGGCCGTCGAGGCGCCAGCCCCACACGCCCTTTGCCGCCGGGGTCCCGAAGATCGTGACGTAGTCCTCGAGCGGATCGCGGGCGAGGCGCGGGCGGGGAGCGGCAGCTCCACCGGCAGCGGCGGTGCCGGCAGGTGGCGTCGTGCCGGCAGCTGGCGCCGTGGCGGCAGGGGGAGCCGTCGCTGCGGGGGGCGCGGTGGCGGGGGGCGCCGTGCCTGCGGCGGCCGTCCCGGCCGCCGGCGCGGCCGCGCTTGCCGCGGCCTCGATCGCCCGCAATATGTTCTCGAGATCCATGATCGAGGATGCCGTCAGGTAGCCCTTCTGGCTCAGCCCGGTCTTCAGGAGCGCGTGCGCCTGCGCCCGCTGCGCCTCGGACATCTCCTTGATCATCAGCCCTTTGCGCGGAAACATCTCGTTGGGGATGAAGTTCCAGCGTTGCCGTTCCTCACCGTCGAACGGCAGCGCGGCCCGCTGACGTTGTTCGGGCGTGAGTCCGCCGAGGAACGCGCTGGCCGCCGACGCCATCGCCGCGGCATGACGCTGCGAGGCGGTCAGCGTCGTGACCACCAGCGCCAGGACGAGGCCAAGACCGAGGATGATGCGGGGGTGTCTCATCACAGACATGACAACCTTTCCGTGCTCCAGGGAGCACTCGTGACTCGTGACGCCTGAACACCAACAACGACGGGACGTGAACCCGCGCCCCGCACAGGGTCGGTCGAAATCCGCTACTGAAAGAGCTGCGGCACGAACTCGGTCAGATACGCGCGCCAGTTGATCCAGGTGTGGCCCCCCGCCGTCTCCTTGAAGACCGGCTTGAATCCGTGCTTCTCGAGAAGCGCGACGGTGGCCTTCGTGGTGCCGATCAGGAAGTCCTCTTTCCCGGTCCCGAACCAGAACAGCTTGAGACCCTTCTTCAAGCCGGCGTCAGCCAGCTTCGCCTGGTGCTGACGTTCCCAGTCGGCTGCCTGCGGCGCCGCGGAGGGGGCCGAGACCGGTGCTCCGGCCGGCGTCTGCGGCGCCGACGCGGGCGCAGCCGTCGCAGGGGCTGCCGTCGGGGCCGCTGAAGGGGCCGTTGCCGGGGCCGCGGCCGGGTCGCTCGCCGGGGCGGTGGCAGCGACAGCCGGTGGTGCGGCGCCCCGGCCAACGCCGGGGAACGCGCCGATCAGCCCGGAGCTGTACACGCCGATGTATGCGAACTTCTCGAGGTGCGGGATCCCGATGTGCAGCGCCTGGGCCCCGCCCATCGACAATCCCGCAATGGCCGTGTTCGGACGATCGGTGAGCACCCGGTAGTGCTTCGCCACATAGGGGACGACGTCGGTGGTGAAATCGCCGACGAACGCCTCGGTGGCCGAACGGCCGACCACGCCGCCCGGCGCGGAGCCCCGGCTCGTGTGTCCTGCGGGCATCACCACCACCATCGGCTTGGCTTTCCTGGCCGCGATCAGGTTGTCGAGGATGAACCCGGCGCGGCCGACCGATGTCCACGAGTCGTCACTGTCGCCCGCGCCGTGCAGCAGGTAGAACACCGGGTACTTCGCGGTGCCGTTCTCGTAGCCAGGCGGAGTGTAGACGTGCATCCGGCGGAAGGCATTCAGGCTGCTCGAGAAGTACGTGACTGCGGCAACTGCCCCATGCGGCACGTTCTTCGTGTCGGCAGCCTCCGACCCGGGTACGACACCAGGCTCCACACGCGGGTATTCGACTCGCTCGTGAACGGGCTGTTCGGGTCGATCGTGGCGACGCCGTCGACGGTGAAGGCGTACCTGTATGCGCCGCCGTCAACCGGTCCGACGCTCGCCTCCCACACGCCGTTGCCGCCCTTGACGAACTCGGTGGTCTGGCCCACGCCCGGAATGTCCCCGGCCGAGAGCCGGACGGCCTGTGCCTGAGGAGCAAAGATCCGGAACGTGATCCGCCGGTCGGCTCCAACGTCAGGCGAGACGACCGCGGGCGCCTGCGGCCCGCCTCTGCCCGACGGCGCCGCGGCCGGCTGGGGCGCAGGAGCCTGCGCATACGCGCCAGGCGTCGCGGCCAGCATGGCAACGGCGGTCAATCCTGCAGCAATGGCTCGTCTCGGATCGATCATGCAAACTCCCTGGTTGTAAAGCTTCGCTGACAGCTGACAGCTGTCAGCTACCGGAATCTCCGCTGCAGTTTCTCGAGCTCCTCGCTGCCTGGACAGAGCGCCTCGTACGGCAGCTGCGTGAGGGGCGTGGACACCGTCTCGCTCTGGTCGTGCAGGTCGCTCGAGTCCTGCGACAGGTGGAGCAGCCCGGTGACGATCTCCCCATCGCGCTGCCGGTCGCGGATATACGTGTAGGCACGGTCGCGGTCCGTGGGGTCGTAGTCGGCCGCGACCTTCCGCAGCCGGACCCAGCTCCCGTCGTGCAGCATCACGTTGCGCACCGATCCCGGATCGTACTCCGCCGTGATCGCCGACGCGGGCGGCACGAAGTCGGCCTGCACCAGCTCGACGTTCTTCTCACGGGTATAGGCGTAGCTCTTCGTCGAGCCCTCGTGGTCGTTGAAGGTCACGCAGGGGGAGATCACGTCGACGAACGCGAACCCCCGGTGCGACAGCGCAGCCTTGAGGATGGGCACGAGCTGGGCCTTGTCCCCCGAGAAGCTCCGTGCCACGAACGTCGCGCCGAGCGACAGCGCGAGCAGGCAGCCGTCGATCGCCTGCATGGTGTTCGCCTCCCCTTTCTTGCTCAGGGAGCCGGCGTCCGCCGACGCGGAGAACTGCCCTTTGGTGAGGCCGTACACGCCGTTGTTCTCGAGGACGTACAGGACGTTGACGTTTCGCCGGATCGCGTGACACAGGTGCCCCAGGCCAATCGAGAGCGAGTCGCCGTCGCCGGAGATCCCGATGTAGATCACGTCGCGGTTGGCGGCGTTGGCGCCGGTGACGAGGGGGGGCATGCGGCCGTGCACCCCGTTGAACCCGTGCGCCTCGCGGAGGAAATAGGCCGGCGTCTTGGACGAGCAGCCGATCCCCGACAGCTTGGCCACACGGTGCGGCTGGATCGAGAGGTCCCAGAACGCCTGGATGATCGCCGCGGTGATCGAATCGTGCCCGCAGCCGGCGCACAACGTCGTGATCGAGCCTTCGTAGTCGCGCCGCGTCAGGCCGATGTCGTTCTTCCGGAGCGACGGGTGACGGACCTTGGGCTTGGCGATGTAGGTCATGCCGCATGCTCCAGCTGGGTCTTCAGCCCGGTCACGACGTGCTCGGCGCTCAGCGGGAATCCTGCGTAGTAGCGGATCGACTGCAGCTTCTCCACCGGCACGCCGGTTTCGAGCATCAGGAGGCTGCGGAGCTGCGCGTCGCGGTTCTGCTCGACGATGAAGTTGGTCTCGTGCGCCTCGAGGAAGCGGCGGATCTCGTCCGAAAAGGGGAAGCCGCAAACCCGCATGTAGTCGATCGCCAGCCCCTCGCCCTCGAACAGGTCGAGCGCCTCCATGCAGGCGGCGTGGCACCCGCCGACGGTCACCACTCCGATTCTGGCACCCGGGACGGTGCGTACGATCGGGGCCGGAACGGCCCTCGCGGCGCGCTGAATCTTCCGATCGATGCGGTCGATCACCTCCGCGTACTCCGCCCCGTCCTCGGTATAGGCGCCGTAGCGGTTGTGACCGGAGCCCCTGGTGAAGTACGCGCCGGCCGGGTGCACGCCCGGCAACGTCCGGTACGGGATGCCGTCTCCATCGGGGTCGACGTAGCGATGGAACGTCTTCACGTCGTCGAGCTGCGCGGGAGACAGCACCTTCCCCCGATCGGGACGATAGGCATCGTCCCACGTGAGCCGCGGGACCATCCAGTCGTTCATGCCGATGTCCAGGTCGCTCAGCACGAAGACGGGCGTCTGGAAGCGCTCGGCGAGGTCGAAGGCGCGCACGGCGAACTCGAACGCCTCACGCGGATCGGACGGATACAGGCAGATGTGGCGGGTGTCGCCGTGCGAGGCGTACGCGCACATCATCAGATCGCCCTGCTGGGTGCGCGTCGGCATGCCTGTGGACGGCCCCGTCCGCTGCACGTCGAAGATTACCGCCGGCACCTCGGCGTAGTACGCCAGCCCGAGGAACTCGTTCATCAACGAGATGCCGGGGCCCGAGGTGGGGGTGAACGCGCGGGCACCTGCCCAGGAGGCGCCGATCACCATGCCAATCGCCGCGATCTCGTCCTCCGCCTGGAGGATTGCGAAGCGGTTCAGGTTCGTCTCCGGCTCGCGGCGGTACCTCTGGCAGAAGCCTTTGAAGGCCTCCATCAGCGAGGTCGCCGGCGTGATCGGTACCAGGCCCCGACCGTCGCACCCGCGTAGAGGCAGCCGAGCGCGGCCGCGGTGTTCCCGTCGATCAGGATGGCGTCCTTCGTGGCGTCCATCGGCGCAAGCCTGACGGGCAACGGGCACGCAAGGTGGGCCCGCGCGTAGTCGCGGCCCAGGTCCAGCGCCGCCTGATTCGAGTCGATGAGCGCCGGCTTCCTGCCGAATTTCTCCTTGAGCATTGCGCCGAGCACGTCGGTGTCGATCTCCAGCAGCGCTGCGAGCACCCCGACGTACGCGATGTTCTTCATCAGGATGCGTTCGCGCGCGCCTGGAAATCTCGTGTTGCAGAGCTCGCTCAGCGGGATACCCAGGTAGGTGACGTCCGGTCTCACCAGCCGCTGGTCCATCGGCCACGTGGAGTCGTAGAGCAGCCAGCCGCCCGAGCGGACCTCCGCCACATCCTTCTGGTATGTCGCCGGGTTGAGCGCCACCATCAGGTCGAACGTCGGGGTGCGCGCCGTGTAGCCCTGGTGACTGACCCGGATCTCGTACCACGTCGGTAAGCCCTGGATGTTCGAGGGAAAGACGTTCTTGCCGGTGACCGGCACACCCATGCGGAAGATTGCCTGCATGAGCAGGCTGTTCGCAGAGGCCGACCCGGTGCCGTTCGGGGTCGCGATCTTGAATGCGAAATCGTTGGTTCGGTCCATGAGCTACAACTGCCGATGACAGCTTCCTGCTGCCAGCTGCCCGCTTCCCGCTTCCTGCTACCCGCTTCCCGCTCGCTTCCGCTTCCCGCCACACGTCACCCGCTCCCCCGGCCGACCGCGACATGGTTCCCGGTCGCTATCGACGCCGACGCGCGCTCGTTGCACGTCTCGCATGCGAGCATGCGGTGCCCGCCTCGGAGTTCAGCTTCCGCGCCTCAGCGGCGACAGCCAATCCGCATCGCAGCCCTTCGGCCAGGCTGGAGGCGGGGCAGCTGAAGCGGGAGCTGACTATCCTGCCGCCGGCACGGGCACCGGGGCGCCCGCATACGGAATCAGCACGGCGAACTTGCGCATGTCCCACGCGTAGGTGGGACAGCGCTCGGCACAGAGGCCGCAGTGCAGGCAGACGTTCTCGTCCTTGACCATGACCCGCCGCGTCTGCTTGAGCGGACCGGAGACGAAGAGCGGCTGTTCCAGGTTCGTCGCGGGCGCCAGCAGACCACCGCGCAGATCCGGTTCGTCGGCGTTCGGCGTCATGGTCAGGCAGTCGACCGGGCAGATGTCGATGCAGGCGTCGCACTCGATGCAGAGCGAGTCGGTGAAGAACGTCTCGATGTCGCAATTCAGGCAGCGTTCGACCTCGGCGCGCGTCTGCTCGGCCGTGAACCCCTTCTCCACTTCGGTGGTCATGCTCTCGAACCGGACCGGGAGCTCGACGTGAGCCATCCTCTGCCGCGGAGACGGATCGTAGTTGTTGCTGTAGGCCCACTCGTGCAGCCCCATCTTGGTGCTCGCGAGCGTCATCCCGTGCGCCGGCCGCTCCGTGAGCGGCACGCCGTGACAGTAGTTGTGGATCGAGATCGCCGCCTGGTGGCCCTGCTCGACCGCCCAGATGATGTTCGCCGGGCCGAACGCGGCGTCGCCACCGAAAAACACGCCGGGCCGTGTCGACATGAACGTGGTCTTGTCGACGACCGGCATGTCCCATTTGCCGAACTCGAGGCCGATGTTGCGCTCGATGAAGGGGAACGCGTTGTCCTGCCCGATCGCGAGCACCACGCTGTCGCAGGGCAGGATGTCGCGGCCGATGACCTCCTGCTTCAACCCGGTCCCGGTCTCGATCGACCGGAACCTGTCGAACTCCATGCCGGTCAGCACGCCGTCCTCGATGACAAACCGCACCGGCTGCAGGTTCTCGAGGATCTCGATGCCTTCCTCCTCGGCGTCCTCGAGCTCCCAGGGGAAGCCTTGAAGTACTTGCGCGTCTTGCGGGCAATCACCTTCACGTCCGTCGCCCCGAGACGCTTCGCAGACCGGCAGCAGTCCATCGCCGTGTTGCCGACGCCGATGATCAGCACGCGCGTGCCGACCGAGTCCACGTGCCCGAAATGGATCGACTCCAGCCAGTCGATCCCGATGAACACCTGGTCGCTGTCGTGGCGGCCCGGGATCTCCAGCTCCTTGCCTTTCGGCGCGCCGGTTCCGACGAACACCGCGTCGAACTCTCCCTCCTGCAGCAGCCTCTCGAGGCTGTCGACCGGCGTGTTGTACCGGACGTCCACCCCCATGTCGACGATGTACCCGATTTCCTCGTCGAGGACCTGCTCGGGAAGGCGGAAGGCGGGGATATTGATGCGCATGAGGCCGCCCGGCCGCGGCAGCTTCTCGAGAATCGTGACGGTGTAGCCAAGCGGCACGAGGTCGTTGGCCACGGTCAGGGATGCCGGCCCGGCGCCGATGAGCGCGACGCGCTTGCCGTTCTTCTCCGCCGGCGCGTGCGGCAGCAGGTGGCGCACCTCGCCGCGATGGTCGGCCGCCACGCGCTTGAGCCGGCAGATCGCGACCGGCTTGCCGTCGAGCCGGCCGCGCCGGCAGGCCGGCTCGCACGGTCGATCGCACGTGCGCCCGAGGATGCCCGGAAACACGTTCGACTCGCGATTCAGCATATACGCGTCGGTGAAACGCTCCTGTGCGATCAGCCGGATGTACTCGGGGACGTTCGTGTGGGCGGGACAGGCCCACTGGCAGTCGACGACCCTGTGGTAGTAGTCCGGATTTCGCACATCGGTGGGACGCATCGCCCGCGATTATAGGTCATCGGGGCTTGGGCTGGCGTAACCCGGACGCCGGGGCGCGGCCCTTCAGGGCCGCCGAAGGGGCGAGGGCCCGCCCTACAGATGAGAACCCTTCAGCAGGAAGCGAGTAGCGGGCAGCGGGCAGCAGGAAGCGGGCAGCGGGTAGCCTCAAGCCACATTCGCCATCAGGCGCATGACAGTCTCCTGGGTCGCTTCCGCGCGACTCAGCTCCCCGACCAGCCGGCCGCGGCGCAGGACGAGGATCCGCGTGGAGAGGTTCAGCACCTCGGGCAGCTCGCTCGAGATCAGGATGATCGAGTTGCCGCTCGATGCGAGGGCGTCGACCAGGCCGTGGATCTCCGACTTCGCGCCGACATCGACGCCGCGGGTGGGCTCGTCGAGGATGAGGATGCTGCACTTCGCGGCCAGCCACTTCGCGAGCACGACCTTCTGCTGGTTGCCTCCGGAGAGCCCGGCGGCCGGCTGTTCGAGGGCCGACACCCGCACGCGCAGCGTCTGGAAGTACGAGAGGGCCAGCGCGCGCTCTGCGGCCCGTCGCAGGAAGGGCCCGCGCGCGACGCGCCGCAGGATCGCGAGCGTCGCGTTGCTGCGGGCGGTCATCGGAAGCACCAGGCCCTGGCGCTTCCGGTCTTCCGGCACCAGGCCGATCCCGGCGTGCATCGCCGCGGCCGTCGATCGAAGAACCATCGGGTCTCCGCGCACGGTCACCGCGCCGGTAACCCCTGGATCCAGGCCGAACAGGGCCTGGGCCATTTCGGATCGCCCCGCGCCCACGAGCCCGGCAAACCCCAGCACCTCGCCAGCCCTCAGCGTGAAAGAGATCCCGCTGAAGCCTGCAGGGCTCGTCAGGTTCTCCACGCGCAGCACCTCGCCTCCAGGCTGTCCACCCACGTGGTCGGGGAAGTACTCGCCGAGCGGACGGCCGATCATCATCTGCACGAGCGCGGCGCGGTCGAGCGCGGACGTCGGGCGTGTGTCCACGTGGCGGCCGTCGCGAAGGACGGTAACGACGTCGCACAGTTCGAAGATCTCGTCCATGCGATGGCTGACGTAGATGCAGGTCACGCCATCGTGCCGCAGCCGACCGATCAGCTGGTACAACGTGTCCGCCTCGTGCTGCGACAGGCTGCTGGTGGGCTCGTCGAAGACGATGATCCGGGCGCCGCGCCCCACCGCCGCGGCGATCTGCAGCATCTGCTGCTGCCCGATGCTCAGCTCGCCGACGGTCCGCGTCACGTCGATCCCGGCGCCAATCGTTGCCAGCATCTGCTCGGCCCGCCGCCACAGGCGCCCGCGGGCCAGGAACGGGCCGGAGCGCGGCAACGACTCCAGGCACAGGTTTTCGGCGACCGTCAGGTTCTCGCAGAACGCGAGCTCCTGGTGCACCATCCCGATACCTGCCGCGAGCGCCTCGGCCGGCGAACCGAACCGCACCGCGCGGCCGAGGATCTCCATCCCGCCCGCATCAGGGGCGTAGACGCCGGCGACGATCTTGCCCAGCGTGCTCTTGCCGGCGCCGTTCTCCCCGCACAGGGCATGACAGCTCCCTTCCGGGACCTCGACGCTCACGTCATCGAGGGCGACCACTCCCGGAAAGCGCTTGACGATGTGCGACAGGCGGACGGCTGGTGAGGGCATGGGCTACTCTCGGCGTTCGGCGTTCGGCGCTCGGGCTCGGCGTTCGGCGCTCGGCGTTCGGCGCTCGGCGTTCGGCGCGCGGCGTTCGGCGCGCGGCGCTCGGGGTGCGGGAAGCTGGCAGCTGGCAGCTGGCAGCTCGAAGCTGGAAGCTATTTCAAATACTCCTCAGGCACATCCGTGAAGCCCCATTCCTTCAGCTGACGGGCCCACTCGCCCAGGTTCTGCTTGGTCACGCGGACCAGTTCCATCGGGATGATCTGGGGCACATCCTGCTTGAGCTGCACTTTATCGAAGATGCGCTGGACGCCCACGTAGCCCCACATATAGGTGGGCTGGGCGAGAAGGACCGGGGCCAGACCCCTGTCGACATACGCGAGCTCCGCCGGGAGGGCGTCGACGGCGACGATCTTCACTTTTGCCGGATCGAGATCTTTCAGGAGCGTCTGCGTGAAGAGCGGCCAGCCGCCGATCATGGCCCAGCCCTGCACCTGGGGGTAGGCGTTCTGGACCCGGATCACCTCGGCGGCGGCATCCTGGGGCGTCTCGATGTGGTGGAACGTTCCCGCAATCTTCATGTCGGGGTAGCGCGCCGCGGCCGCCTGCTTCACGCCGTCCACACGCCTGCGCAGGTTCGGTGCGTTCTGGTTGCCCGCCAGGATGGCGACCGTGCCCTTCTTGCCCATCTGCGCGGCGAGCTCGTCCATCACGGCCTGACCGGTCTTCTCGTCGTCCACGCCGTAGAACGCGAATCGCTGCGACTGCGGCGCGTCGCTGTCGAACGTCATCACCGGGACGCCGCGCGCGACGGCGTCGTTGATGGCGCCGGTGACCTTGCCGGCATCCGAGCAGGAGATCAGCACCGCGCTTGCGCCTTCGTTGACCGCCTGGGCGATCCGCTGTGCCTGCACCTGGCCGTCTTCCGACGGCGGCGTCAGCCACGCGATTTCAATCGGGATGTTGTGTTTCTGCGAGAGCTCCTTCGCCGCCGCCTCCGCGCCCGTTCGGGCCGACAGGAACACCGGGTTGGTCGAGCTCTTGGCAATCACCGCGATCTTGAGGCCGCGGGCAGTCGCCGGAGCCGCGCCAGAAGGGGGGGCGCTCGACTCGCGCCCCCCGCACCCGGAAGCCGCGACAGAAACGAGGAGGATGGCCGTCGCAATCATCGGCCGCGTGAGGCTGCTGGTCATTGAGGTCTCCGGCTCGTTGAAGGGGATGAGGGTGATTGTCGTTCCGGCGGGCCGCTGAAAGGCCCCCCTGACTCTGACACGGACCCTCGCAGCGGGCAACGCCCACACCGTGCCTGAGGCCGTGCGTCATCCAGGGCCGTCTTCAGCCGCAGGCTGCCGGACCTGTCAGGCGCGCGCGGCCGACCTGGCCAGTCGCCTGGCGGCAAACCTCGCGCTGGCCTGATCCAGGACCACCGCCACGATGATGGCGCAGCCGATGATGATCCATTCGTAGTTCTGGTCGAAGTGCAGGGTGCGGATGGACTGCCGGATCAGGACGATGAGCAGCGCCCCCAGCATCGCACTCACCGCACTGCCCCTGCCGCCGGACAGGCTGGCGCCGCCGACGACCGCGGAGGCGATCACGTACAGTTCATAGCCCGTCGCGTCCACGCACGACGCTGATCCGTAGAAGCTGGCCCCCATGAACGCCGCAATCCCCGCCGACAGCCCGGACATCACGAACACGCTGGTCTGGATCCGGGCGAGCCGCAGGCCCGAGAACCGGCTGGCCTCGGGGTTTCCGCCGAACGCGAAGATCCGCCGGCCCATCACTGTCCGACTCAGATACACGGCGCCGCACACCGTCACAGCGAGCATCACGAGCATCGGCACGGGATAGAGGGACTGAGCAAGGCCCAGCGACGCCTTCGCCAGCCGTGTCAACGGGGACGGCAGGAGAATGCTCTCGGCGCCGGAGATCACGAAGGCGATACCGCGGAGGATCCACATCGTGCCCAGGGTGATGATGAACGGGTGCACGCGCAGGCCCACCACCATCAACCCGTTCAGCGCGCCGCAGGCGAGGCCCACACCGAGCGAGACCGCCAGGCCGAGCGCCACCGTCGCCAGTGCGCCTGACGGTTCGACGGCCCGCAGCACCATCGCCATCGCCACTCCCGCCAGCGCATACACCGACCCCACCGACAGGTCGATCCCTCCCGAGATGATCACCATGGTCGCGCCCACGGCCATCACCGCGAAGAAACTGGCGTCGGTCGCGGTCTGAATCAGCGTGTACGAATTGAGAAAATCGTTGACCGGCAGCCCGGTCGCGCGGTCCGGATGGGTTCCGGCAAAGGCCGCCAGGAGAGAGCCGAGGAGCACGATGACGAGCACGAGGCCCGCCTGTTGCGACGCGAGAATCCTCCGGATCATGTGTGCCTGCGGGGCCTCCTGACACCTTCGCGACGCGACAGCGACGGACCGATTCTGTCGCAAGAGCGACGGCGCCACAATGCGCGCAGCTGCACGACACCCGTGACGGGCAGCAGCCCCGGGCCGGGGCGCCCGGGTTGACGATGGGAACGTCTCTGTGTAACGTCGAGCGCACCCAACCCATACCCCGCGGAAAGCGAGCCGAGATGCCCTCAGCGATTCACCCGCGCCACCGCTACCACCGGGTCGCCGTCTGCCTCGCCGCGCTCGCGGCACTGGTGGCGGTGTCGCCCATGCCTGCGGCGCAGCCCCGCAGCGAAGCGCCGTTCGCGCAGCCGGTCAAGGTTCAGGGCGGCTCGATCGCCGGTGTGGCGGGCACCCGTCCGGGCATCACCGTGTTCAGGGGCGTGCCGTTCGCCGCGGCGCCAGTCGGGGAGCGCCGATGGCGTGCCCCGGAACCCGCCCCGGCATGGACGGAGGTGCGCACCGCCGCGGCGTTCGCGCCGAGCTGCATCCAGCAAATCGTCCAGGAGAAGAAGCCGTGGACCTATGAGTTCATGACGCACGGCGAGATCAGCGAGGACTGCCTGTACCCTGAACGTCTGGACGCCCGCAGCGTCAGCGGCGGAGCGACGTCCGGTGTTCGTCTACATCTACGGCGGCGCCAACACCGAGGGCTCCGGCATGGTGCCGGTGTACAACGGTGAAGGACTGGCCTCCAAAGGGCTCGTCGTCGTCACCTTCAACTACCGCGTGGGCGTGCTGGGGTTCCTGGCGCACCCCGAGCTGACGGCCGAGGCGCCGTATCACGCGTCGGGCAACTACGGATTGCTGGATCAGATTGCCGCGGTCAAGTGGGTACACGCCAACATCGCAGCATTCGGCGGAGACCCGGGGCGCATCACGATCGCCGGCCAGTCGGCGGGCGGTCAGGCCGTGCACAACCTGACCGCGTCGCCGCTGGCGAAGGGAATCTTCCACCGCGCCATCATCCAGAGCTCGGGACCCCGCAGCAGCGTACGGCTGCTGGCCGCGGCCGAAGCCGAGGGCATGGCGTTCACCCGGGCCAAGGGGGCCGCCTCCATCGCGGAGTTCCGCGCCAGTCCGTGGCAGGAAGTTGTCGGGCCCCTCCCCGCGGGAGCTGCGGCGCCTGGCGACGGCGGTCCAACGCCCGCTGCCAGCGTGCGTTTCCCTGTCGTCGTCGACGGCTACGCCCTGCCGGCCGCCGTGAGCGAGATCTTCGCGAAGGGCAGACAGAACGACGTGCCCACGATCACCGGCAGCAACGCAGACGAGGGAGGTGCGATGCCCCAGCCCACGACCACCGCGCTGGAGTTCGAGCGCCAGGCCACGCAGCGCTACGGGGAAGCGGCGGGCGAGTTCCTCAAGCTCTATCCGGCTGCGGACGACGACAGCGCCAGGGTCGCGCAGAACCGGAGCGCCCGCGATCTGGCCAGGACGACGCTTGCCACGTGGGTGATCGGCCGCTCGAACAGGGCGAAGACGAAGGTCTTCACCTACTTCTGGAATCACGCCCTGCCAGGACCCGACGCGGCCAGGTATGGGGCGTTCCACACCTCCGAGGTCCCCTACGTTCTCGACACGCTCGACCAGACCGGCAGGCCGGTGACGGACGTCGATCGGCGGCTCGCAGACATCCTGTCGTCCTACTGGGTCAACTTCGCGACCTCGGGCGATCCGAACGGCAAGGGGCTGCCTGCCTGGCCGGCCGCCACCGACACGCCGTGGCTGACCATGGAGCTCAGCGCGCGTCCGCACCCGATCCCGGTGGCCGACAGCCAGGCCAAGCAGGCCTTCCTCCAGCGCGCGCTGGCGGCGCGTGACTAGTGTCTTCCGCCTTGGCCCGGACTCCGGTGGACCGCCGCAGCCCCAGCGGAGGTCGGTCAGACTCCGCCGCCAGACCCGTGGCCAGCGCCCTCAGGGCAGCGTGACCGGGGGGCCGACATTGCTCGGGGCGCGGCGCGCATGCCAGCGGGAGAACGTGTTGGCCAGTACCGCCCCCAGGCCGGTGGACCACACGAGAAACTCCAGCCCGATGCCGGCTGCCAGGAGCAGGAACACGATCGGGCCGGTGAGGCCCCCTCCCAGCGCGACCAGCCGCCCGACCAGCACGGGGAACAGGACGATCAGGATTCCCAGCCAGATGTCGGCAAAGCCGGACGCCGACCCGAGGTTGAACCGTCGTCGCGTCCACTGTCCGATCGTCAACGCCGCGCCTGTGAACCCCACCAGCGCGAGCAGCAGGAACAGGAGCACCACGAACGGCATCAGCAGCAGGAGCGGAATCCCCACGATGCTGATCGACAACACGATGCAGGTCAGCACCAGGACCGGCACGAACAGCCCCGCGGCGGCCAGGCCGACGAGCGCCGCCTTGATGGGATTGTCGCTGACGCGCTCCGCCGATCGTTCGACGGAGCCCCGTGCCACCACCATCGCGAGCGACGCGAACACCAGCAGCAGGAACAGGCGGAACGTCGTGCCGATCAGGCGCGGCACCGCGCCGAACCCGTCGAAGAACGACAGCAGCCCGATGCCTCCCAGCCAGGGCAGCGCGCCCGGGTTCCAGCCGGTCTCGCCGACGCCGACCTCCGTCACACCGCCACGCACCTGGGCCCCGGGCGCACGGCGGACGCGACCGCCCACGCTGACGATGTCGCCACGCACGACCGCATGCGGACCGAGGTCGACCGACCCGAGCACCGCCACCACCTGATCCCCGACCTCTCCGTCGATCTTCACGGACCCGATCACCGCGACCACCTGCCCGGTGACTTCCTCCCCTTCGCGCACCGTGACGTCCCCGAAGATGCGCACACGATCGCCGTTCGAGCGCCGGGCATGGCGTTCCGCGGACCAGTCGGGGACCTCCCTCGGAGCCTCCGGTGGTGTCGGTGGTTGTGACAGCCCGGGCGGGGAGGCGAACAGGGCGCGGCGGACGCCCGGATCGAGGTAGGACAACTTGAGGATGACATCCGCATCGGCGCCGACGCGTTCCCGCAACTCGCGGCCGCTCACCACGACACCGTTCACCGAAATCGTGTCCGACACCTCGATCAGGCGGACGTCGGCGACGGGCGTCTTCGGACGAAGGCCCACGGCGTCGGAAAGGGGCACGACGTCGTAGCGGGCCTCGATGGCGGACCGGACGGCCTGATCGTCCGGCCGCAGTTCCTGCGCAGCACCTCCGGGCGCCGGCAGCGCGCACGCGAAGGCCAGCACCGTCATCAGCTTTCTCATTTGAGCCACTCCCTTTCAGGACCCAGCAGCCGATGGAGCGCGGTGAGCGCCGCCACAGCCACGACCTGGAACACGAGCATTGCGATGGTCACCCGCGGATCCGCCACGAAAGCCGCGGCCGCCCGCCCCATGGCGGCGAGCACGGACCACAGGCCGCTCCCCACGTCGGGACCGCTGGCGGACCAGACCACGATCGACACCAGCAGGTTGAGCGCCGCGACGAACGCGTTCGAGAACAGCGACAGCAGCGTCCCCGAGAGGAAGTAGGCCGCCGCCACGCCGGCCGGCAGGCCGGACCAGAGGAGCGCCCGGCGCAGGCCCTTCGCACGCCGTGCATCAGCGGCGGTGCCGGACGCTATCTCGGCCATTGTCTGCGCGGTGAACCGGGCCGACGGCAGCGGCGCAGCCGTGCAGGCCTGAAACACGGCTTTGAATGCCGCGTCGGCTTCGTCGTCCGCGTTCTGCGCATCGGCTTCGCGCCAGCGGCGGTAGGTCGCGCTCAGATCCTCGTGCATCGTCCTGTCAAGGCTTACGGGAAGGGATGGCCCAGCGTTGCAGTCATCGGTCGGGTGTCCATCCGGCCGCCGTCAGCAGCCGGGCCAGTTCCTTGCGCGCGCGGTGCACGTGGCTCCTGGCCGTCGGCTCGGGAATCCCGAGCACCTGGCCGATCTCGTCGAACGACAGGCCGGCGTCGTAGCGGAGCACCACGGCGGTTCGCTGGTCGGGTCGCAACTGCTGGAGCGCCCCGTCCAGCGCGCGGCCGAGCGCGCGGCGAACGGCCGGGTCACCCGTCGGCGGCGCGGCCGGTTCCTCGAGCAGCTGGCCGTCGTCCATGGGCACCGTCGGCAGCCTCGTCTTGCGCAGCGCATCGATGCCGGTGTTGTGAGCGATGCGAAACAGCCAGCTCGAGAGCCGGCGGCGGGGGTCGAACGCGGCCAGGTTCCGGAATGCCTTGACGAACGTCTCCTGCGCCAGATCCTCCGCGAGCCCGGCGTCGCCGGTCAGGCGGACGAGCAGGCTCAGGACTGGACGCTGATACCGGCGCAGAATCTGTTCGAAGGCGGTCTGGGATCCAGCCAACGCCTGGGCAACCACCCTGGCCTCCGCGACGGTCTCCAGATCAATCGGGATTGACAAGTCCTCGTCCATGCTTACGCGAGAACCCGCTCCGGTGTTGCACGCGCCGGCCAGGCGGGATGCCCCGCCGGGAGTGGTGCCGCGAATCACGCGGTCGGGACTCCAGGTGGACGCGGTACAATCGCATGCCTGTCCAGCCGCACACCACACATGCCTGAGCCGATCGATTTCACCGTTCGTGGCAGCGTCGCCATCCTGACGATCAACAACCCGCCGGTGAACGCGCTGAGCCCCGGAGTGCCCGAAGGCCTCGTCTCCGCGGTTGCGCGCGCCGAGGCGGACGCCGACGTGACCGCGATCGTGCTGATGGGGGCCGGCAGGACGTTCGTGGCAGGCGCCGACATCACCAGGCTCGAGGAGGCCGCGTGGGGAGACCTCTCGGCCGCCCCCGATCTTCACCATCTGCTCGCCCTCATCGAGAACACGCGCAAGCCGGTGGTGATGGCGATCCACGGCACGGCTCTCGGCGGAGGGCTGGAGCTCGCGATGGCGGGACATTACCGGGTCGCGGTGCCGCAGGCGCTCCTCGGACAGCCCGAGGTCAACCTGGGCATCATCCCCGGCGCGGAGGGCACGCAGCGGCTCCCGCGGCTGGTCGGCATCGAGAAGGCGCTCGAGATGTGCGTGACGGGCAAGCCGATCACGGCGGCGGACGCGCTCGCGGCAGGCCTCCTGGACGGACTGATCGACGGACCACTCGTGGACGGCGCGGTGGCTTTCGCGCAGTCCGCCGCGCCGCGCGGCCGAGCCGCGAAGACGCGCGAACGCGCCGATCGCCTTGGGACACCGGAGTCGAACGCGCCGCTCTTCGCGGCGGGGCGCACGCTCGCCGCCACGGTGCGACCGCGGCAGACCGCTCCGCTCAGAGCGATCGATGCGATCGAAGCGGCCGCGACCGTCTCGTTCGAGGAGGGCTGCCGCCGGGAGCGCGAGCTCTTTCTCGAGTGCGTCCGGACCGAGGAAGCGCGCGCCCTCATCCACGCCTTCTTCGCGGAGCGCGCAGCCGCGAAGCTGCGGGATGTTCCGCCGGACGTGCGGCCGAGTCCGATCGAGCGCGTTGCCGTCGTGGGCGCCGGCACGATGGGCGGCGGAATCTCGATGGCCTGCGTGAACGCCGGCGTCCCGGTGACGATGACCGACGCGACACAGGAGGCCCTGGATCGCGGCCTTGCGACAATCCGCCGCAACTACGAGAGCTCGGTCAAACGGGGGCGGCTCACGCCGGACGCGGCCGCAGGACGGCTCTCGGCGCTCACCGCCCGCCTCGATGACGAGGGCGTCAGTCACGCGGACCTGATCATCGAGGCCGTCTTCGAGAACATGGCGCTCAAGCAGGAGGTCTTCCGCCGCCTGGACGGCAGCGCGCCGCCGGGCGCCGTGCTCGCCACGAACACCTCCACCCTGGACGTCGATGCGATCGCCGATGTCACCTCGCGGCCGGGGAGCGTCGTCGGCCTGCACTTCTTCAGCCCGGCGCACGTGATGCGGCTCGTCGAGATCGTGCGCGGCCGCGCCACCAGCCCTGCGGTGCTCGCCACGGCCATGGCTTTCGCCAAGCGGCTCGGGAAGGTCGCCGTGGTGGTTGGAAACTGCCCGGGGTTCGTGGGCAACCGCATGATGTTCCCGTACATGTACGAGGCGCAGTTCCTGGTCGAGGAAGGGGCGACGCCGGAGCAGGTCGACCGCGCGCTGACCGGCTTCGGGATGGCGATGGGCATTTTCGCCGTGGACGACATGGCAGGGCTCGATGTGGCGTGGCGCGTGCGGCAGGAGATGAAGCACCTCGAGAAGCCGGGCGAGCGCCGGCCGCTCGTGGCGGACGCCCTCAACGATCTCGGGCGCCTGGGGCAGAAAACCGGCAGGGGCTGGTTCCGCTACGACGATCGGAGAAAGCCGATCCCCGATCCGGAGGTCGTCGAGCTGATTCGCTCGACCGCCCGCAGCGCCGGCATTCCCCAGCGGACCTTCACGGATCAGGAGATCGTCGAGCGCTGCATCTATGCGCTGGTGAACGAGGGGGCGCGGATCCTGGAAGAGGGCTTCGCGGATCGCGCATCGGACATCGACGTGATTTATCTCAACGGCTATGGATTTCCGGCCTGGCGCGGCGGTCCGATGTTCTACGCCGACCGCACCGGGCTTGCCCTGATTCACGAACGGATCGTTCAGCTGCATCGCGAGATCGGGCAGCGCTGGGCGCCGGCGGCGCTGCTCGCCACGCTCGCCGCCAGCGGGCGCACGTTCCGCGACCTCGATCGTCAGGCCTGACATCCTGCCGCTCGAGGCGGCGCAGACTCCTCCTCGGCGTTGTGGAGTGACAGATTCTCATGACCATCGACACCGGCGCGCTGACAGCCTTCGACGTCCACGTCCATCTGGAAGCGCGACAACCCTCTTCGACAGACGAGGCGGCGCGCAAGTACTTCGGCGAGACCGGCGCCGGCCGCGGCCCGGCGGCCCTGGCCGAGTATTACCGGTCGCGCCGGATCGCCTGCGTGGTCTTCACGGTGGACGAACGTCTCTCTGGACGCGCCTATCTCTCGAACGACGAGGTGCTCGCGTTTGCGTCCGAGCATGCCGACATCGCCCTGCCCTTCATCAGCGTGGACCCCACGCGCGGGCGGGAGGCTGTCCGTGAAGCGCGCCGGCTGGTGGACACCGGGCTGGTGCGCGGGCTCAAGCTGCACCCTCCGCTGCAGCAGTTCTTCCCGAACGATCGCATCGCCTACCCGCTCTACGAGGTGTTCGCCGGTGCCCGGCTGCCGGTGCTGTTCCACACCGGCCACAGCGGCATCGGCAGCGGTGCGCCGGGCGGCGGCGGGATCCGGCTGAAATACGGGCATCCGATGCCGATCGACGACGTCGCTGTCGATTTTCCAGACATGCCGATCATCATGGCGCACCCGTCGTTTCCCTGGCAGGACGAGGCGATCTCAGTCTGCCTGCACAAGCCGACGGTCTACATCGACCTGTCCGGGTGGTCGCCGAAGTACTTCTCGCCGACGCTCGTGCAGTATGCGAACAGCCTGCTGAAGACCAAGGTGCTGTTCGGGTCGGACTACCCGTGGATCATGCCGGATCGCTGGCTGGCGGACTTCGACAAGATCGGAATCAAGGACGAGGTGCGTCCGTTGATTCTCAAGGAGAACGCCGTGCGGCTGTTCGGGCTCTGATCCGGGATCGCACGGTGCCCACCGGCGTGCGGCGCGGCTCGATCCATCGGCGTCGCTGCCGCAGCGTTGGCAGGACGGCGGACACCGATCGTGCATCCCTGCCCCGGAGTTGCACCCGGACGGCAGTGCCACTTCTGGGTACTGTGAGGCTGGGTCTTCAGACCCAGCCTCGTCGGCGGGGCTTGAAAGCCCCGCTCCACAGGAGCAGAAAGACATTTCCCCGCCTCAGGCGGGATCCTGACTGGCCGCGCTTGGCGCGTAGGATCGCCGTCAGGGCGCCGGGACCCCCTCGGGCTCGGGCTGGAGCCAGCGTTGGAGCATGTGTCGAAGGGCCTCGGCCTTGACCGGCTTGGTGATGTAGTCGTCCATGCCTGCCGCCAGGCACTTCTCGCGGTCCCCCGCGAGGGCGCTGGCCGTCATCGCGATGATGGTGGTGTGCTTCCGGGCGCCTTCCCGGAATCGAATCGCCTGGGTCGCCTGGAAGCCGTCCATCTCCGGCATCTGGCAGTCCATCAGCACCAGATCGTAGTGCCGGGCGGCGAGCGCCGCGATGGCCTCCGTCCCGTTCGTGACGCAGTCGGCCTGATGCCCCAGACGCCGCAACTGGATGCTCGCGACTGTCCGGTTCACGGCGAGATCGTCCGCCACGAGGATGCGAAGGCTGGAGGGCGCCGACGCGATTTCAGGCACGGCTGACACTTCACGCAACGAGTGGCGGGTCACCAGCCCGGAGCCGACGGGCTCCTGGGCGGCGGCGTCCGCCAGCACGGCCACCAGGCACGCGTGGAGTTGCGACTGCCGGACCGGCTTCTCCAGGTATGCCACGATCCCGGCCCTGCGCGCCGCTTCACCGTGCCCGCGCTTGCCGATCGCCGGCATGAGGACGAGGCGAGTGGCCGCGATCGATTCATCGCCCTTGATCGCCGCGGCCAGCTGGAAGCCGTCCATACCGGGCATGGTCAGGTCGAGAATGGCCACACGGAACGGCTCTCGCTGGCCGGCTGCTGCCCGGAGCAACGCCAGCGCCTCCACTCCCGATTCCGCTTCCACGGCAACCATCCCCCAGGACGTCGTCTGGTGGGTCAGGATCCGGCGGTTGGTCGGGTTGTCGTCGACGATGAGCACGCGCACCCTCTCCAGCGACGTCCCCCTGGCGGGGAGCGCTCTGGCGAGCGCCTCCGGCTGTGTTTCGAGCTTTGCAGTGAACCAGAACGTCGACCCTCCGCCCGGTGCGCCTGTCACGCCGATTTCGCCCTCCATCAGCTCGACGAGCTGTCTCGAGATAGCGAGCCCCAGCCCCGTGCCGCCGTACTTGCGTGTGGTGGATCCGTCGGCCTGGGTGAACGGGATGAACAGCAGGCGGCGTGTCTCTTCCGGGATGCCCATGCCGGTGTCGGTGATCTCGAACCGCAGGGTCACCTGATCCTCCGACGCCGCCACCCTCGTGACGCAGACGACGATCTCTCCCTGCTCCGTGAACTTGATCGCGTTGCCGACCAGGTTGGTCACGACCTGCCGGAGGCGGCCGGGGTCGCCCCTCAGCGCGGTGGGCACGTCGTTGTGGACGAAGGAAACCAGCTCGAGGCCCTTCATGTGGGCCCTGTTCGCGAGCATCTCGACGGGTGCATCGATGGCGTCGTGCAGGTCGAAGTCGATTTTCTCGAACCGCAGCTTCCCCGCCTCGCTCTTGGAGAAGTCGAGGATGTCGTCGATGATCGTGAGCAGCGCGTCCGCACTCGAGCGGATGGTGTCCGCGTAGTCGCGCTGGCTCTCCGACAGTTCGGTCTCGAACAGCAGATCCGACATTCCGATGACAGCGTTCATCGGCGTGCGGATCTCGTGCGACATGGTGGCGAGGAACTCGGCTTTCAGCCGGTACTGATTCCAGCGCCAGGTCACGGGTCGCCTCGAGCTCCGATTCCATCCGCTTCCGGTCGGTGATGTCACGGATCACGCCGACGATGAACCGATCGCCCTTCGTGTCGGCGTAGAGCCTCTTGCGCGTGAGGATCACGCGCTGGTGGCCCTGGGCGTCGTCGAGCGCTTCCTCGTTGATGTGGTCCTCGCCTGAAGCGAAGATCAGCTCGTCCGTCCGCACGAAGACGTCCGCCTGCGCCCCTGGAAAGAGCTCGTGGTCCGACCTGCCGACGAGCGCCCCGCGCTCGCGTCCGAGCATCTGGCAGAATGCGTCGTTCGCCAGCACGCAGCGGTGCTGCCGATCCTTGACGAATATCGGGTCCGGAACCGAGTTGATGATGCGATCGAAGTAATCGCGCGCCTCCTGCATTTGCGCTTCCGCACGTTTCCGCTCGGTGTTGTCGCGGGCGACGCAGAACATCAACTGCTCCCTCGCGGACCAGTGGGCCGTCCACACGAGGTGGACCGTCCGTTCGTCCCGGCGCCGGCAACGATTCTCGAAACCGACCGCCTCCCGGCCGGCCATGACCTCCGCCACTCCTTGAATCGTCTTCGGCACATCCTCCGGCAGCACGAGATCGATGTAGGGCCGGCCGAGCAGTTCCTCGGAGCGATAGCCCAGGAGCTTGTCGCACGCCGGGCTGACGGTTGCGAACCGGCCCTGTGCGTCCATGGTGCAGATCATGTCGAGCGAGTTCTCGATCATCGCGCCCTCTCTGCGCGAGGATTCCGTCAACGCCTCCTGCATCCGGCTCCGTTCGGAGACTTCCTCCCGCAGCCGGGCGTTGACGCTCGAAAGCTCGGAGGCCCGCTCGAGCCGGCCGGCGTCGACGCGTTTGAGCAGGACCGCGCTCCACCACACCAGCACGGAAAAGACCAGGATGTTGACGACCACATGGAGCGCTATCCCGAGCTCGCTGTCATACAGGCCCCAGTGCTGGCCCTGCAGTCTGAGCCATCCCAGGCCCGCCGGGATGAGCAGGGCGGCAGGCAGCAGCCGTCGCGCAGTGATGCCCCCCACCCCTTGATCCCGCATCAGTGAGGCGAGTCCCCTGTCCGGACGAGCGAAGCAGAACCCGACGCCAAGCGCGAGAAAGGCTCCGGCTGTGGGCAGCGGCATGGGATTGAAGTTGCCGACGCCATACAGGATGGAGATGCCGTACACGTGACCGAGTGCCGCAAAGAGAGCCGTCAGCGCCGAGACCAACTGGAACGTCTGGGAGATCACGTACGCCGGCCGGGTTCGTGGGTCGAGGTTGACCGTTGCCCACCCGAGCAGAAGGAAGTTCATGGCCGTGTTCGGGGCCATGCGGTTTCGAAGTCCGGCATTGAGCAGCTCCACGGCGTCCGGAAAGAGCCATGTGTCGATGCCGGCCGGGGACCCGAGAACGATCTCGCAGAGCTTGACCGCTCCAACGAGGGCGACGACCCCTCCGCATACTCGAACCACGATGCGCCGCGGGATGGTCGGCGGCAGCACCGAGAACCAGAGCGCGACGCCCAGGGTGATGAACGCGAGCGCGCTCACGGGGTTCATGGCGACCAGGCCGGGGACAAAGCTCTTGAGGACCTCGACTTCGAAGGTCCAGCCGGCGAGCACCCCACAACCGGTCAGCGCCGCGGCGAGCGCCGCGCTCCGGGGGACGAGCCTTTCACCAGAGGTGAGAACGCGCGGCAAACTCCTGAGGGAGGACCGCGAGCGCCGGTCGGGGGACTGGTACGTCATTCGCCAAGGCGATTGGACCGGGACCCTTCAATTCGGCGATGTACCAAAAGGCACACGCCCGCGGGAAGCCTGCGCCTGAGTGTCTGACGCCAAAGGCTCCCCGGTGCGGGTCACAATGTCACATCGGGAGGACGTTTTCCGAGAGCGGGATGACGTTTCCCAGGGCGTTCGGGCAGGCCGGGTTGGCAAGCATGTAGCAAAGCATGCAGGAATGTGCAACCCGGGGCATCAGCAGGCAGAGGCTGTCGGTGGGTTGACTCTGTCTGATCTGCGGCGCGCACGGCTCGCGATGGGCGTGACGCTGGAGCAGGTTGCCCAGCGGAGCCGCATCCCGGTACACCTGCTGCGGGAGCTGGAAGCGGGCCGTCTGGCGGACTGGCCGGCCGGTTTGTATGGCAGGACTCAACTCGTCCGGTATGCGCGAGCTGCCACACTGGATCCGGACGAAGTGGTCGCTGCGGTCCGACCGCTGCTGGCGGACCACACGGACACGACGCTGGCGACGGACGCTCCCCCGGCGCCGCTCCCCGCGGCACCGGCAATCGCCGCGGCCGGCGACCCTCGGCCGCCTGGGTCCCCCGGACCGATCGCGATTGTCGCGCCGGAGTTTGCTCCGGACGAAGTGCTGTTTGCGTCGGAGGACGCAGCTGAGGAGACCGCCGCCGCCCCGGCGCCGGTGGTCACGCGCCAGGTGGCTGCCGTGCACGCGAGCGCCTCCGCCCGGCACGCGCAGACGGCCGCCGCGGCCGACGCCCAGCCGGGTCCCGAGCGCAGGCGCTCCGGTACTCGGAGCCCTCGTCCTTGCGGCCGCCGCGATCGTCGGGGCCGGTGTGTGGCTGGCATCCAACGGACGGCCGGATCACTCGTTCTGGAGCGAACCAGCCGCACAGGCGACGCTGAAGCGCTCTGCGCCCGCCGTCGACGCCCCTGCCCAGGAGCCCGAGCCTCCGCTTGCGGCCGCGGCGGAGGCACCGGCCGCGGTGCGCAGGCTCACGGTGACGGCCCGCGTTCCCGAGGCCGGCCCATCTGCCGCCACTCCCAGTGCGTCGGCCCCGGCCCGCCGCGCGGACGGCATCCGCGCCAACGCGCCGGTGTACTCGCCGTCGTTCGCCCCGATCGGAAACGCGATGTTCTACCACGAGCAAGCGGCCGGGCGCAGCGCGCTGTTGCGGGCGGACACCGATGGGGACGGCAGGGTGCTGCGCGTCACGCGCGTGGTGGACGACAGCGCGCGAAACTTCCACGTGCGGCCGTCACCCGACGGCAAGACCATCGCGTTCGACTCCGACCGTGGCGGGACGCGGGGCGTGTACCTCGCGGATGCAAACGGGCAGCGGGTCCGCCGCGTCAGCGGCAAGGGCTACGCCGCCGTTCCGAGCTGGTCGCCCGATGGCCGAACACTGGCGTTCATCAAGGCTGAACCCGGGCGGAGCCGAGTGTGGAACCTCTGGCAGCTCTCGGTCGTCTCCGGCGAGCTCCGCCGGCTGACGTCGCACGCCTACGGGCAGCCGTGGGGCGGTTCCTGGTTTCCGGATGGCCGGCGCATCGCGTACAGCCACGAGGATTCGCTGGTCGTGCTCGATCTGGCCAGGGGATCCCGGCGCGTCTATCGGTCGCCACGATCAGGCCGTCTCGTGCGCACTCCCGCTGTCTCGCCCGACGGAGACCAGATCGTGTTCCAGGTGTCGCGCGACGGCGCCTGGGTGCTCGACGTCAGCTCGGGTGCGATGCGCAAGGTGCTGGACGATGCGTCCGCCGAGGAGTACACGTGGTCGCCGGACGGACGCCGGCTCGCCTACCACAGCCGCCTCTCGGGGCAGTGGGACGTGTGGATCATGGCGGCCCCTCGCTCTGCCGGCTGAAACATCCGTCATACCCTGGCCGTTGTGGATGCCCCTGGCGCGGGGCTCTCAAGCCCCGCGATCGTGGGGCGCCCGTCGTCCGCCGGATCCGGCGTCAGCTCATGAACCCGAGATCGGCCGTCTGGAAACGCCCGATGTTCGGGAAGACGATCGGGATATCGGCGCCGCTCACGCCGTACCACGATGCCAGCGTGGCGGCATACTGCTCGACGGAAGCGGTCGGGATCCACCGGCCGCGGGTGTCCGTGTCGTTGGGCCCGCTCAGCCTGCAGCACCGGGAACACGCTGCCGTTCGGTCCCGGCACGCCATAGAAGTCGCCGCCCCGCACCGCGCCGCCGACAACGAGGTGGTGATTGCCCCACGCATGATCCGACCCGACGTTCGCGCCGGTGCCGGCCGGCTGCAGCGTGCGGCCGAAGTCCGACAGGGTGAATGTCGTGACCTGGCGATCCAGCCCGAGCTCGATGGTCGCGTCGTAGAACGCCCTGATTGCCTGGCTTGACCTGGGCGAGCAGGCTGGACTGGGTGCCCACCTGGTTCTGATGCGTGTCGAACCCGCCAAGCTGGCAGAAGAAGATCTGCCGATTCAGGCCGAGAGTCGGCGAGCGTCGACGTTGACCTTGATGACCTTCGCCACCTGCTTCAGCTGATTGCCGAGCGTCGTGTTCGGAAACACCGTCGCCAGCGTCACGTCGCTCTTGAGCGTCTGGCCGATGTCGACGGCCTGCTGCGTCGTCCGGCTGGCGGAGCGGACCAGCGTGGACTCGCTGTCGATCGTCGCGCAGCACGTCCATCGAGCTCCTGCGCGCCACTTCGTCGGCAGCCGTGCCGAAGCCGTTGAGCACGAGCACCTGGTTGAGCGCGGTGGGCGCCGACGCGATGGACAGCGGCGAGCTCGTCTGGCCGCGCGTGAAGATTCCGCCGGACAGGGCGGTGATCATCGGGAACCCTGAACCGTGAAGCGCGAACCGGTCGGCGGTGCGCCCGCCCCATCCGGTCTGACCCACCCGATCGGCGATCGAGGTCTGCCACTGCGCCACCTGGTCCGAGTGCGAGAACAACTGGTAGGGCCGCGGCGCGCCGCTCTGGTAGTCCTGCGCGTGTGATCGGCTGGACGAGCGGGCCGACGTTGCAGACGACCGAGAGCTTCTGGTCGGCCCAGAGCCCCTGCAGCTCGACCAGGCTGGGATGGAGGCCGAACGGGTTGCCGATGCTGAGCGGCGTGATCGGCAGCAGACTGTCGCGGGAAATGCCCAGGCCGGAGGTGCTGCGGGCGCTGGCATAGGCGTTGTACTCGGTCGTGGTGATCGGGACGACCATGTTGTTGCCGTCGTTCCCGCCGGCCAGGAACACGCAGACCAGCGCCTTGTAGTCCGACCCCTGGGCCAGCAGGTTGATCAGGCCGAAGCGCTCGGACGCCGGCAGTGAACGCGGCCGCGCCGAGCGCGTAGCCGACGCACGCATGTCCCGTCTGCAGCAGAAACTCGCGGCGTGTGACCTTCATGTCATCTCTCCACCTGATACTGCGACGATGAGGCGACGAGGTACACGGCGGTGCGGGCGCGCTTGAGCGTGTTGGTGGCGCGACACCGCGGACACCGCCGTGATGATGCTGTCGCGCATCGCCGCCGACATCGTGCCGTGCATCAGCAGGGCGTTCGAGTGCATCGACCAGCTGCGTCCGGCGTCGCGGCGAGCGCCTGCATGCGGCGCGAGATCGAGCGACGTGCCGCTCGGCGCGTTGGCGCTCGACCGGCAATGGTCGAGAACACCATGGTGTTCACGAAGTTGGCCCGGCGCGAGCGAGGTGGAGGTCGTGAACAGCCCGAACTCCGGACCGCGCACCCCCGCCGTTCCCGGCCACCACCGTTGCCCGGCGAGAAGTAGCTGAACACCGAGGGCGGCCGGAACAGATCCATCCCCATCGAGCACGCTCTGCGGATTCAGGTAGCCGTCGCTCTCGCCGCTGTCCGCTCGCCGACCTCGCGCCGAGAACGCGCGCAGCAGGCTGCTGATGAACAGCGCCGGATGGCGCAGGTGGCCGTAGTCTCGGGTCGGTCTTGACGTCGCCGCGCGCTTCCGGGTCGAGCAGGATGGCCCTGACCACCGCGCTTCAGGTCGCCGCGCACGCCGGTCGACGTCGCCGTTGAAGGCCGACGCCACGCGGGCCACATATGCCGGGGCTCGGATTGCTCGTGACCAGGTGCTGAATCAGCTGCTTCGAGATGAACGGACCGACGTTCGGATCGTTGAAGATGTTGTCGATCGCGTCGTTCAGGTCCTTCGTGGTGTTCTGGTCTCGCCGGCAGGACGACGCCGTTCAGCAGGGTCTTCGCGTCGACGTCGTGCTGGGCCTCGTTCGGCGACCATCGGATCGAGGTAGTTCGGCACGCCCGGGGCCGGCGCCGTCGCCAGCCGCCAGCCGGTGAAGACGCGGGCGAAATTGTTGACCGTCGCCTGCGTGTAGGTCGGGACGGGCTGGCCCTCGCGCATCCAGCTGCTGCGTGCCGTCGGGATTCAGCCTGACGGTGCCGATCGAGAACAGCTGCAGGACCTCGCGGGCGTAGTTCTCGTTCGGGATTGGTCTTGCGTGTTGTTGACGACGTCGAGGTAGTTGCCCATCGCCGGGTTGAGCGTGATCTCGTAGAGCAGCTGGCGGTAGTTGCCGAGCGCGTTGCGATCGAGCATCTGGAGGTACGGCGCCATCCAGCTTGGCTGCGTGATCTCGACGCCCGAGACCACGAGGATCTGGTGCAGCGCGAACGCCACCCGCTGCCGCAGCTGATCGGGCCCGTACAGGGCGTTGACGAAGAAGCGGTTCTGCAGCGGGTACATCGTGTAGTTGTCGCGCTGACATGTCCGAGTTGCTCGGGCACGCGACGCCGTCGCGGGTTCCAGGGATAGAGCGGCAGCGTCGGGTAGCTCGAGACCGGCGCGGCGAACTGCTCGTCGAGGAAGGTCTCGAAGCCGACCTCCTGCACGTGTGCGACGAGGTCGGTGGTCGGGCCGAACGTGGCCTGCTCGAGAAAACGTACGACGTCCGCGACCGGGACGCCGGGGTCCGGCGGCGGGGGTGGCGGCGGCTCTCCGGTCAGCGGTCGGAGCAGCCACTGCTGGTTCGCGCCCTGGTGCACCGCCCATTGAATGACGGCCCCGCCGTTCTCCTGTGACACCCCGGAGACGTCGAGCCCCTTGCCGCTGTGGCGCGCGACGAGCTGGTAGTAGCCCCCTCCGACCGGTCCGCCACACGCCACTGCTGGCTCTCAGCGCCGGTCGGCGTGAGCTGGATGACGCGCGCCGCGTCGGTCAGCGAGGCACCGGCCACGTCGAGCGCCTTCCCGCTATGTCGGGCCGTGAGCCGATAGTACCCGTCCGGCAGCAGCTCGAAGCTCCACTGCTGGCTCTCGCCCGCGTGGCAGTCCCACTGAATCGCCTCTGCCGCATCTCCGGTCAGCGCGCCGTTGACCTCGAGGCACTTCCCGCTGTGCCGCGCCACGAGCTGGTAAAAGCCGTTGAAGGGCGGCGTGCTCTGGGCACGAAGCACTGGTTCCCCGCCGGAGGCCGTGGCCAGGGCGATCACCGCGCAGCTCACCAGGCCGGCCGGCCAGTGCAAAGCTCTCTTCACGGCGACCGTTCCCCTGAACCTCATGAACCCATGAACCCCCTGACCCTCATGCTGCCCGATCCGCCTCGAGCGGTGTGTGCGCGTCGAGAAACAGCCAGCAGATCGCCCCCGCGCTGTAGATCGCCGACGACACGTAGAACGTCAAGGTCCAGTTCTGGGATGTCCAGGCGAGGAGGTAGCCGACGACCAGGGGGGAGAGCGCCCCGGCGATGCTCCCGAACATGTTCATCGCGCCTGATACGGTGCCGGCGTAGCGACCGCCGATGTCCATGCACCCGGCCCACGCGGCGGGCATCACGAAGTC
Organism: uncultured Acidobacteriota bacterium; assembly: GCA_963787175.1. Lineage (GTDB taxonomy): Bacteria > Acidobacteriota > Vicinamibacteria > Vicinamibacterales > 2-12-FULL-66-21 > CAVSUB01. The sequence goes on along the minus strand of CAWBCA010000016.1, from coordinate 100,686 downwards.
GTTGAACAGCCCGGCCATCCCCAGCACGAACATCGCCTTGATCGGGTCGTCCACGGTCGTGAAGATGAAAATGCAGGCCGACGCCCCGAGGAACCCGATGATCGCGATGATCCGCCGGGCCAGCGCCACGCTCCCGGTGGCGCGCGCAATCCTCGGGATGAGCGCGGCTGAGATCAGGCACCCGATCCCGCCGAGGAGCAGCGGCAGACCGGCCAGCAGCGCGCCCATCCTGATGCCGGTCCCGCGCGCGTCGCGCAGATACGTCGGCAGCCAGGTGACGTAGAACCACCAGCCGTACGCCAGGCAGGCGTACTGCGCGCAGATCAGCCAGACCGCACGGTTCCTGACCAGGAGCCGCCACGGCAGGGCGCCCTCGACGTTGGCGGTTTCCGCGGAGGGCGGCAGCATCTGGAGCTCCGCCGCGTTCACCGACGGATGCGTTGCGGGATCGTCCCGGTACCAGCGGTAGAAGACGATCGCCCAGATCACGCCCAGCGCGCCGAACAACTCGAACGCGCGCCGCCAGGACATGAACTGCAGGGTGTAGGCGACGAGCAGCGGCGTCAGCGCCCCGCCCCACCGCGAGGCCAGCCACAGGATGGCCTGTGCGCGCTCCCGCTCCCACGCCGGCAGCCAGGTCGTGAAGATGCGGGTCATGTTCGGGAACGCGCCTGCCTCCCCGGCGCCGAACAGGGTGCGGGTCACGAGGAGCGAGGCGGTGTTCCAGGCCCAGCCTGTTGCGGCGGTGAAGAACGACCACCAGATCACGATTCGCATCAGCACGCGGCGCGCGCCCATGCGATCCCCCAGCCAGCCGCCCGGGATCTCGAACAGCGCGTACGCCCACCCGAAGACCGAAAAGGCCCAGCCCATCTCGATCGCCGAGAGGCCGAGGTCGTTCCGGATCGCAGGCGCCGCCTGCGAGATGCAGATGCGATCGATATAGGTAATCACCGCGAGCGCGATGCAGAAGGCGATCGCCGTGTAACGCGCACGGGTCGGTTCGAGCGCCGCGACACCGGGCGCACCCCCCCGGGCGGCAGTCGAGGCAGGCGGAAGTGTCATGACCAGTGTTCCTTCGCGGTTTCCCGTCAGACTGCTGCCGCCACCCGCTGACGCTGCTCGCCCAGCGATTCGACCCCGAGCCGGACTTCACTGCCCGCGCGCAGGTAGACGGGCGGCTTCTGCCCGTGGCCGACGCCGGGCGGCGTGCCCGTCGTGATGACGTCCCCAGGCTGCAGGCTCATGAAGCGGCTGATGTAGCTGACCAGGTACTCGACGCCGAAGATCAGCGTTTTCGTGGATCCGTCCTGCCTGCGGGTGCCGTCCACCTCGAGCCAGAGACGCAGATCCCCGGGGTGGGGCACTTCGTCCGTCGTCACCAGCCAGGGACCGATCGGACCGAACGTGTCGGCGCTCTTGCCCTTGACCCACTGACCGGTGCCTTCCAGCTGATACGCGCGCTCGGACACATCGTGGACGACGCAGTAGCCCGCCACGTGGGCGAGCGCGTCCGATTCGGACACGTACTTCCCGGGCGTGCCGATCACGACGCCAAGCTCCACTTCCCAGTCCGTCTTCTCCGACCCGCGGGGCAGGATGATGTCGTCGTTGGGCCCGACGATGCACGAGGTCGCCTTCATGAACAGGATCGGCTCCGCGGGCACCGGCATGTTGGATTCGGCCGCGTGGTCCAGGTAGTTGAGTCCGACGCAGATGAACTTCCCGACCTGCCCCACGCAGGGGCCGATGCGTGGCGCGCCGTCAACGAGGGGGAGCGTCGCGGCATCGAGCCGGCGGAGCCGCTCGAGCGACTCGGGCAGCAGGTGCGGTCCGGAGAGGTCGGGCACCAGGCCCGAGAGATCGCGCAGGCGGTCGCCGGCGTCGAGCAGGCCCGGTTTCTCGTGGCCCGCAGGCCCGTAGCGCAGGAGCTTCATTTCGCCCTCGGATCTGATCCTTGCAGCTGACAGCTATCAGCTGTCAGCTGATCAGTGTGACTCGCGCGTCACCGCATGACCGCGGCAGCCCACGAGAAAATCCAGATCGGCCCCCTGGTCGGCCTGCTGCACGTGCTGGATGTACAACTGCGCGTATCCCCCGGCTGGCACGACCGGCTGCGGCGCCCTCCAGGCTGTTCTCCGCGCGGCAAGCTCCGCGTCGCTCACGTCGATCCGCAGCGACCGGCCCTCGACGTCGAGCTCGATCATGTCCCCGTCCCGCACCAGTGCGAGTGGCCCGCCGGCCGCCGCTTCGGGAGAGACGTGGAGCACCGCGGTGCCATACGCGGTGCCGCTCATCCGGGCGTCGGATATCCGCACCATGTCGGTGACCCCCTGCTGCAGAATCTTGGGAGGCAGGCCCATGTTGCCGACCTCGGCCATCCCCGGGTAGCCCTTCGGGCCGCAGTTCTTCAGCACGAGCACGCAGCTGGCGTCCACGTCGAGCGCCGGGTCGTTGATGCGCGCGTTGTAATGCTCGATGTTCTCGAACACGACGGCGCGACCGCGATGCCGCATCAGGGCGGGCGAGGCGGCGGACGGCTTCAGCACGGCGCCGGTGGGCGAGAGGTTGCCCCTCAGCACCGCGATGCCACCGCTCGCCGCGAGTGGCCTGTCGAACGGCCGGATGACCTCGGGGTTGAAATTCGGGGCGTCCCTGCAGTTTTCCCAGATGGTCCGGCCGTTGACCGTCATCGCGTCACGATTCAGCAGGCCGTTCTCGCCCAGGGTCCGGATCACGGCAGGGAGCCCGCCGGCGTAGTAGAAGTCTTCCATCAGGAACCGGCCGGAGGGCATCAGATCCACGAGCGTCGGCACGTCGCGTCCGAAGTCGTCCCAGTCCTGCAGCGACAGCGTGACGCCGACCCGTCCGGCAATCGCCAGCAGGTGGATGACCGCATTGGTGGAGCCGCCGACGGCGCCGTTCACGCGGATCGCGTTCTCGAACGCCTCGCGCGTGAGGATCTGCGAGATCCGGACGTCCTGCTCCACGAGCTCCATGATGCGGCGGCCGGCCAGGTGCGCCTGCGCATAGCGCCGCGAATCCACCGCCGGGATCGCCGCGTTCTGCGGCAGCGCGAGACCCAGCGACTCCACCATCGACGCCATCGTCGACGCGGTCCCCATCACGTTGCAGGTGCCCGTTGAGCGCGACATGCAGGATTCCGCCTGCATGAACTCCTTCAGGCTCATCTGGCCGGCCTTGACCTCCTCGCTGAACCGCCACACATCGGTGCCTGATCCGATCGGGGTGCCGCGGTACTGCCCGTTCAGCATCGGCCCGCCTGACACGACAAGGGCAGGCAGGTCGCAGCTCGCCGCCCCCATGACCAGCGCCGGCGTGGTCTTGTCGCACCCGCACAGCAGGACGACGCCGTCGACAGGGTTGCCCCGGACGGCTTCCTCGACATCCATCGCGGCGAGGTTGCGGAAGAGCATCGCGGTGGGCCGGAGGCTCGTCTCGCCGAGCGACGTGACAGGGAACTCGAGCGGAATGCCGCCGGCTTCCCACACCCCGCGCTTCACGTGTTCTGCGATCTCGCGGAAGTGCCCGTTGCAGGGCGTCAGCTCGGACCACGTGTTGCAGATCCCGATGATCGGCCGGCCGTCGAAGATGCCCTCCGGCAGGCCACGCCCCACCCAGCTGCGGTGTATGAAGCCGTCCTTGTCCAGCTTTCCGAACCACGCCGCCGATCGATACTTGCGCTTCGCGTCAGGCACGGATCTCCCCTCTGTAGCTGACAGCCTCGAGCCCACAGCTGTCGGATTGTTCTTGGGCTTTGGGCTTTGGGCTTTGGGCTTTGGCTGACTCCTGACTCCTGACTCCTGACTCCTGAATCCTGAATTCTGAATTCTGAATTCTCCCTTTCAGCCCCTTCCCCGCCCCCTTGGCGGCCGCTCGGTCATCAACGCGTCGGTCGGACGCTTGCCGACCCAGGCGATGGCGCGCAGCAGCATCTGCTGCACGTTCGGGAGCGCGAAGTTGGAGTAGTTGTGCCCCTGCATCCACACGAAGGCCCGGTAGGGCGCCCCGCTCGGCGCCGGCGCCAGTTGCTTCTGGTAGGTCCAGATCTGCGGCACCACCTCGCCCTTGTGGGTGCCGGCGCTTGGCGTGCCCTCGATGACCGCGGTCGCCAGCACGTGGATCTCCGGGGTCTTCGACCATGTCATGAGGAAGAACGCCTCGTCCGTGATCTTGAAGTCGGTCATCCCCTTCGTGATCGGGTGCGCCGTATCGACGATCGTGTACGGGACGTTCGCTTCGAGCGTGTAGTTCACCTCGCCGTGCTTCTTGGCGCCGCCGACGATATTGGCGAAGTACGCCGTGTCGTCGCTGCACAATCCGTCGTGCAGGCTGATGATGCCGCCGCCGCGCCGCAGGAACTGGTCGAGGTTCGCGCGGTCCTCGAGGCTGACGTAGCCGGCGTCCCCCTTGTAGATCATCAGGACGTCGACATCGGAGAGCTCCCGCGCAGACGGGAAGTGAAGCCCTCCGTCGACGTCCGCTCCCCGGTTCTGCAGGATCTTGCTCCAGTCCGCCAGGAACTGCGGGTAGTCGTGCTGCCCCTCGGCGTGCGTCTTCGGCCCGGCGTAGATGTAGACCCGCAGCGGCGGCGTTGCCGCCGCTTCCGCCAGCTGACCGCGGCCGGCCGGCTGGCCAGGGGCGGGCGCCGCCTCGGCCGGTGGGGCCGCCGGCGGCGGCTGCTGTGCCAGCACTGTCGTGAACAGAGCGGCCGCACCGGCCAGCAGGGACACACGGAACTTTGTGAGGCTCATGATGGCTCCTGAGACCGCGACCGCAGGCACGCGTCAGCCGGACCGCGGGCGGGCTGCATAGGTCTTGGTGAATCCGTTCCGGGTGTTGGTGACAGTGAACGAGCCGTCCGGACGCGCGGAGATCCTGATCATGTAGGCGGGCGAGTGCGCCGCGGCGGCGTTTCCGCTCCCGGCACCACGGGCGCCGGCCTGGCCCTGGGCAGGCGGGCCCGCGCCTGGTGCAGGCGGTGGGGTCACAACCGATCCTCCCGCCGCGGGCGGCGCTGCCCCGTCATTGCCGCGGCCCGGCCCGCCCTGTCCGGGCGGAGGCGCCAGCACGCCGGCAATCGTCGCGTTGTCGTCCACGTTGGCGATGAACACGCCGGCGCTGTTCTGCTCGATGCCCGCGCCGTACGACCAGTGCAGCTGCCAGATGTCCTCGAGGCCCGGCGATGACCGCATCGTCGGCATCGCCTCCGCGCCTGCCCCCTTGCGGGTGCCGTTCTGCATCACCGCCACGCGCGGCTGCAGGCCGTGCACCAGCGCCGGCGATTCGGACTGAGTCGAGGCCATGATGCGTCACCATGTAGAGATCGACCGTCCCGATCGGGTTGTTGGGGCACATCAGCTCGTGCTCCTTGTTCCACAGCAGATCGCCGAAATCCGCCGCCCGGAACTGCCCCAGCGTGACCACGCTCCCTACCGACTGCGCGTTCTCGGGTCGTCGGTGACCTCCTTCGGCGTGAACGAGGCGCACGCCGGGTTCGGCTTGCCGCCGCCCGGCAGCGGTGTCTTCAGCGCGGCCCCGGCCGCCGTCACGATGCGCCAGTCGAGGCCGGTGATCGGCACCTTGTCTCCCGGCTTGACGACGAGATGCTTCGCCTTGCCGTACATCTCGGCGTAGGCGGCCTGGAAGCCCTGCACCTGCTCGCGCTCCTCGACCGTCGGCCCGTGATCGACGAACGTGCCGACCGGGATGCGTTTCACGAGCTCCGCCATCCCGCCGATGTGGTCGACGTGATAGTGCGTGCTGATCAGGAAGTCGATCTGCTTCAGCCCTGCGTCGCGTCACCGCCGCCATGATCCGGTCGGTGTCGCGGCCGCCCGGGTTGCCGCTGTCGATCAGCAGCGACTGGCCGGTCGGCGACACGAACAGCGCGGCCTTGCCACCCTCCGGTGTCGACGACGTAGATGTCGAGCGGCCTGCCGCCCTGCCCTTGCGCGATGGCGATGCCTGACACCACGGCCGCCAGGCAGCAGGGCTGAACGACAGGCGCGGCATCGGAATCCTCCGTGACGTTGATGAACCGGCGCATGTGCGGCTACTTGATCGGCGAGAAGTCCGCCGGGTCCGGCGAACACGGAGGTCACCTTGTCGACGATCTTGCCGTCCTTCTCCGATTCAGCCTTGGCCTTGACCCAGTCCGGGTCGGCGCTGAAGGCGGCCCAGCTCTTCTTGGCCTCTTCACGGCTCGAATGCGCGAGGACGTAGATGAGGGTGTTGTCGGGCCATCGGCGCGTCCTGCGGCACGAAGTAGCCGACGTTGGTCATGCCGTGCTTGGGGAAGAGCTTCAGCGTGTGATCCCGGAAGCGCGTCTTGAGCGCGTCGAACTTACCGGGCAGTCGCTGTGTAGGTGCGGATCTCGAACACGCGGTTCGCCGCGGCATGCGCCGTCACCGCCGGCGACATCAGCGCGTGCGACGCCGAACCCCGCCGCGAACGCGCCGACCACCATCATCGCGATCGGCCATTCTTCATCGTCATGACGCACTCCTTGTGTCCGCTCTTCTGTCTTCAGTGCGACGTTGCCTGATCCTCTCCTGAATTCTGAGCCTGCCCGCTCATCTCGCCGTCCAGTCCAGCCCGTCGACGAACAACGAGCTGCCCGTCATGTACGACGACGCTTCCGACGCCAGGTAGACCGCCGCGCCCGCGAGCTCGTGCAACTCCCCCCATCGGCCCATCGGGATCTGCGCGACGAACTCCTTGTACTTCACCGGATCGTTCATCAGCGGCCGGTTCAGCTCGGTGCCGAAGACGCCGGGACAGATGGCGTTGACGGTTACGCCCGTGCCGGCCCACTCGAGCGCCAGCCCGCGCGTCATGCTGACGACGCCCGCCTTCGAGGAGGCGTAAGGCGTGCGGCCGGGCATGGCAATCACCGCACAGGATCGAGCCGATGTTGATGACGCGTCCCCAGCCCCGCGCCGACCATTGCGCGGGCCGATCGCGCGTGCGCACAGCCACGGCCCCTTCAGGTTGGTGTCGATCACGGCATCCCAGTCCGACCTCCGACAGATCCTGGATCGGACCGCGGATGTTGATGCCGGCGTTGTTGATCAGGATGTCGATCCTGCCCAGCGCGGACTCGACCCCGGCGGCCAGCCGGTCCACATCGGCGGCGCTCGTCACGTCCGCCTCGAAAGCGAGCGCCCGCCGCCCGGTCGCCGCCGCGATTCCTTCCGCAGACTCTTCGCATGCCTGGCGCGACCGGCCCGAGATGGCGATGTCGGCTCCCGCCTCGGCGAGCGCCGTCGCCATCGTCAGGCCCAGCCCGCGCGCACCGCCGGTCACGAGGGCGACCCGCCCATCGAGCCGGAACGCGTCCAGGACGTTCCGCGTCTTTCCAGTCGGATCTGTCACGGCTGCCCTCCACGGCCGGCTGCTGCTCCGCGGCCGCCTCGTTCCTGTTGCAGTTCCGCGTCCGTCCACGGTCTCGTGCGCGTCCTGGTCAGTCCCCGGACTTCGACCACCTCCTCGGGCGTCACCGGCGTCGCGGTGTGCCCCCACTCGCGCCGGATGTAAGTCAGCACTGACGCGACCTGCTCGTCGTTGAGCGCGCCGCCGAGCGGCGGCATCAAGCCGATCGCCCCCTCCTTGCCCGACAGGAGGATGCGAATCGGCGCCGACGGGTCCGGCCCTGCACGTAGGCCGAGTCGACCAGGTTCGGCGCGAGCTTCTCCTTGCCGCGCCCGTCCGGCTGGTGGCAGCCGACGCAGACGCCCTTGTACAGTTCCGCGCCCGCATCGTATCGCTTCTGCTCCGGAGGCGTCAGCGCCGCCACGTCGACTGCGGGCGCCGGCTTGCCTGGCCAGTCCAGCTTGCCGACCACGCGCCTGGCCACAGTGCCTGCTTCGCCGCCTGCCTCGGCGAGCGCGACAAGTGCCGCCGGCGCAGCAGCCAGCGCGACGATCCTGGCCGACACGCCCATGCCCCTGCCGCGCCCGGTTGCCCCCGGGCGCCGCCGCCTCCGCGTCCGCCACCTCCGGCCGGCAGCCCGGCATCGAGCCCCTGCAGCAGCGCCGTGCGCTGCCAGGCGACGCGCCCGCTGTCCACGGCGAGGCCGACGATCTGCTGCACCGACACCACGTCCCCGCCTCGCGCCACGGCCCCGGCGAGCATCGACACGGCGTCCGACGCCCCCGCCGGGGCATCCGGCCGCAGCATCCGGTCCAGGACCGTCACCTCGCTGCCGCGCAGGCCGCTGATCACGGCGTCCACCAGGATGGGGTCGCTGCCGTAACGGGTCAGGAGACTGGCCGCAGGCTCCGCCGCGCGCGTCAGCCGGCAGCTCGCCCAGCGTCGCCGCCAGCTGACGCCTGACCGTCCAGCTCCCGATCGTCGGCGAGCTTCAGCACGTCAGCCGCGAGCGGGCGGACGGCGATCGGTCAGCCAGCGTTCCGAGCAGCGCACTGCCGCCGCGCGGACGTCCGGCGACCTGTCGGCGAGCAGCTTCCGCACGAGACCCGGCTTGATGCGCGTCGAGGCCGTCGAGCGTCCACATCGCGTGCAGCCTGACGCGCCAGTCGCCCGCCTGCGCGGCAAGCTGTTCCAGCTGCGGCACGACGGAGACATCGCCGCGCTGGACCATCAGCTGCTGCGCCGTGTCGCGCCACCACCCGTTCGGATGCGAGAGGACCTTGACGAGCTGCTGCGGCGTCGCGGTCGAGAGCGCCGGCCGCGCCTGCCGCCTGGTCGACATCGTGGACGATCCGCCAGATCCGTCCGAGGTGCACCGGCTGCTGGAGGTCGTGCGCCGCTGATGTAGTCCTTCAGGAAGTCCGTCCAGTAGATCTGCTCCTGGACGATACCGCGATACATGTCGACGACGTAAAGCGTTCCATCCGGGCCCCCGAGCAGGTTCACCGGCCGGAACCGCTCGTCCGAGGACGCCAGGATCTCCCCCTTCGTGTACCCGTCCACCGCCGTCAGCCGCCCGGTCCCATCGTCTAGGACCCTGTAGCGATGCACGAGGTTCGTCGGCGAGTCGGTGATGAACACGTTTCCGTAGAGCTCTTTCGGCAGCTGGTCGCCGCGGTACACCATCGGGCGTCCCGACGCCCTGAATCGTCGTCGAGCTGCCGTCAGGACGGAAGAACTGGTCGCGATAGCCGCGGTTGACGCCGCGCGTGGCCCGCACCGGCCAGATCGTGGAGGCCTCGCGCGAGATGAGCGGCTCGTACAGCCCACGCGTCCGCACCAGATTCGGGTTCCGCGCGTAGTAGTGCGCCGCGACGAAGTCGGCGAAGAGCGGCGCGTCGTTCACGTTCCGGAACACGCGGCCCGCGTCGTCCATCGATCGCGCCCCACTGCCCGCGGGCCAGCGTCGGAATCGTCTCGATCTTGCCGTGCTTCATCCGCAGGTGGAAGTCACCTTCGGACGTGTACATGACGTTGTCCATCGCCCAGAACAGGCTGTTGGCGTTGTGCTCGATGCTCGCGGCGGCCGCGCCCGTAGTTGTCGCTGACGAGATCCCTGGTGTCCGCCTTGAGATCGCCGTCCGTGTCCTTCATCAGCCACAGGTTCGGCGGCTCGCCCACCAGCACCGCCCTGTCGAGCACCTTGATGGCGCGCGGCAGCACCAGCTTGTCGGCGAATACCGTGCGCGTGTCCATTACCCCGTCGTCGTTCGTGTCCTGCAGCACCACCAGGTTGTTGATCGGCTCGCGCGAGTTGGCGCCGTTCGGCTCCGACATGAAGCCCTGCATCTCGAGCACCCACAGGCGCCCGTCCGCATCGAAGTCCATGGCGATCGGGTCGACGACCAGCGGCTCCTTCGCTACGAGCTCCGCGCGATAGCCCGGCGGCAGCACGAACGTCTTCTGCTCTTCCTCGGCAGTGAGGGTCGGCGCTTTCTCGGGTGTCCTGCCGCGCTTCCCGGCCGGCGGCCAGGCCCGCTTGCGCCTGAAAGGCGTCGAGGCCGGCGAACGACAGGCCCGCGAGCATGCCGGCGGCAACCACCCGGATGCCGCTCCCGCGAAGACCCGGGGCGCCCATGGTGCATCGCAAGGCGGCCGCTACTGCTGCACGGGAACCAGCCGCGCCACCATGCCGGGCGTGGAGTCCGACAGCCCGCGCCCCGGAAGCTGCAGCGTGACGTACAGATACCCGTCCGGCCCGACGACGACGTCGTGCACGCGGCCGAACTGGTTGAACACCACCTCCTGGTGCGTCACCTTGTCTCCCGAAGATCTCCAGGCGGCGGAGCTGCTGACCGGCAAGGGCGCTCACGAACAGGCTGTTCTTCCAGCCGGGATACCGGTCGCCGGTATAAAACGTGATGCCGCTCGGCGCAATCGCTCGGCGTGTAGTAGACGACCGGCTGCTCCATGCCCTCATGCGCCCTCTGGTGATGCCCGCCTGGACACCCATCGTGATGACGCCCCAGCCGTAGTTCCGGCCCGGCTCGACGATGTTGATCTCGTCGCCCCCTTGCGGGCCGTGCTCGGACTCCCACAGCCTGCCCGTGACGGGATCCCACGCGAGCCCCTGCGGATTGCGGTGGCCGTAGCTCCAGATCGATGGCAGGGCGTCCGGCTTGTTCACGAACGGGTTGTCCTTGGGAACCGAGCCGTCGTCGTTGACGCGGTGGATCTTGCCGAGCGGGTTGACGAGATCCTGCGCACTGCTCATCGCGCCGCGATCGCCGATCGTGAAGAACAGGTGCGACTGCTGATCGAAGATGAACCGCGCTCCGAAATGCGAGTTGTCGACCATGTACAGCTCGGGCTTCGTCCGCAGGATGACCTGCTGATCCACCCACTCGTTCTTCGCGTTGATCTTCCCGCGGACGATGACGGTGTTCGACGTGTTGCACCGGCGGGCGGGGGCGCCCGTCCCGCCCCGCCCGGGCAGCAGGCGCCGCGGCGGCGGCAGCGCGCCGCCGACGGCGGCGCGGTGTCTGTTCGCGCCCGGTTCCACATAGGCCGAGATCAGATGTCGGGCAGGCCCGTGCGCGCGTATGCGCGGGTGAACCTCGACGTCGAGCAGGCCCGCGTCCTGCCGCTCCCATACGGTCGGGGTTCCGGAGACCGGCTCCGCGAGCAGTTGACCTTTCTGGACCATCCGCAGCCGTCCCGGGCGCTCGGTGATCAGCAGGCGCCCGTCCGGCAGGAACGCCAGACCCCAGGGCGTCTCCAGCCCGCGCGCCACCACCTCCATCCTGAACGTCTGCTGCTCCGACTTGACGACCTGCCCGTCGGGGTCGGCCACGTAGGTCGGCTTCTCCTTGAGGGTGGCGCCATGAGTCTTGAGATACGCCACCATTTGCCAGATCTGCGGTTCGGTGAGCTGGTCCTTGAACGGCGCCATCTCCGTGTTCGGCACCCCGTGCATGATGTTCCGCGCAATCGCGTCGTCGTCCGCGCCGCGGGCCCAGACGTCGTCGAACAGGCTGGGCGCGCGGCCCCCGCTCAAATCCACGCCGTGGCAGCCGGCGCAGCGTTCCGTGTAGAGCGCAGCCACCGGGTTTCCCCGGCCGCCGCCGGGACCCTGGCCAGGGCCGGCCGGGGGTGCCTGACCTCGTTCGCCGGCCGCGGGTGGCCCCTGCGCCGGCGGCGCCGCTCCCTGCGGCATCCGTGCCTGCGTCGTCAGCACCGTGACGAGAAGAAGGGCTGCTCCGACGAGCAGGCGTGAAGACGTCATGAGTGTCGGTCCTTCCCACGCGGGCAGTCTGCGATGGCGAACATACGGCAGGAGAGGTGTGTGTGCCGATGACGATGCAGGTCGCGGTCGAGCATCAGGCCAGCGCGTGCCCAGGGATGCCGGCGGAACACCAGCTGGTGGATCGCGAGATGGCCGCGAGCGGCGAGGTCTCAGGCACGCCGCACTATTCTAGTCGCGACCGCCATCGGCGCAAGTGTGCCGCGCTCCGGGTGTGTTCTACGCAGGAGCGCCCGCGCCGGCGCCCTTTCACAGGCCCGAGGCCGGGGCGCGCGGGAGCCCGGGCGCCCTTCGTTTCAGGCGAGTCTGCTCACTCGAACGGCGTGCCTGCGTAGCTCTCGGCCAGGCTCGTCATGGCAGACCGGGAGCTCACCAGGTAGTCGAGCTCCGCAAGCTGGCGCCTGCTCTCGAACGGCGTCTGTTGCGGGATGCGGTGCAGCAGCGAGGTCATCCACGCGGAGAACCGCTGCGCCCGCCAGACGCGCCGCAGTGCTCGCGCCGAGTAGTCGTCGAGCGCGCGCGGGCTGCCGCGCGCGAGGAACTCCTCGAGCGCTGCGTACAACAGCGTGACGTCGGCCATCGCGAGGTTCAGTCCCTTGGCGCCCGTGGGCGGCACGATGTGCGCGGCATCACCGGCAAGGACCATCCGGCCGTAGCGCATCGGTTCGACGACGAAGCTGCGCATGCCGGTCACGCCCTTCTGCAGGATTGGCCCTTCGCGGGGTCCCCACCCGTCGCTGGTTTGCAGGCGCGTCCGGAGCTCAGCCCAGATCCGATCGTCCGGCCACGCGTCGATGTCCTCGTCGGGCGCGCACTGGAGGTACAGGCGCGTCAGGGTCGGCGTCCGCATGCTGAAGAGCGCGAAGCCCCGATCGTGGAGGCTGTAGACCAGCTCGTCGGAGGTAGGCGCGGCCTCGGCGAGCACACCGAGCCAGCCGAACGGATAGCTGCGATCGAAGGTTTGACGCGCCGCTGACGGGATCGCGACGCGGCAGGCGCCGTGGAAGCCGTCGCAGCCGGCGATGACGTCGCAGGTCAGCTCTCGCGGCGTCCCGCGATCGCCGAACCGGATGCGCGGCCGCTCGGTATCGAGGTCGTGTACGCTCAGCTGCTCCACGTCGAACAGCAGGGGTGTTCCCCTCGCCCGCCGGGCGTCGATCAGATCGCGGACGACCTCGTTCTGCCCGTAGATCGTGATCGCGCGCCCGCCAGTCAGCCCTGCCAGGTCGATGCGGTGACGCGTGCCGCCGAAGGCGATGTAGAGACCTTCGTGCCGCATCCCCTCACGCCGAAGCCGGTCACCGAGGCCGGCCCCGTCGAGCAGGTCCACCGTGCCTTGCTCCAGCACTCCCGCGCGCACGCGCTCGATGACATGCTCGGCCGACCGCCGCTCCAGGACCACCGACGCGATCCCGCGACGGTCCAGCAGGTGCCCGAGCATCAGCCCCGACGGGCCACCGCCGACGATGCCGACTTGCGTGCGGAGCGGAATGGAGGGTTGTGTCATCAGCGGGCACCTGCTGTTGCGCGGGTGTTCAGCTCCCCGTCGGCCCCCCCGACGCGACCTTCCCGCTGCCGCAGCCGGGGCCCGGGCTGGAGCGCTGCCGCCCGTGACTGTACTGCGAAACCGCGGAGCGCCCTCTGCCACCGCGCGACGGTGGACTTGACGGGGCGGGAAGTTCGCGCCATTCTGGCCGACCGTGAGCCTGTTCTGTTCGCTGCACGATGCCATCAGCGGGGCGATCCACGACGGCGACGTCGTGGCGATGGAGGGCTTCACGCACCTCATCCCGTTCGCTGCCGGCCATGAGGTCATCCGGCAGGGGCGTCGCGATCTCACGCTCGTGCGCATGACGCCGGACGTCATCTACGATCAGCTCATCGGCGCGGGCTGCGCGTCCCGGCTCGTATTCTCGTGGGGCGGCAACCCGGGTGTCGGCTCCCTCCATCGTCTCCGCGACGCGGTGGAGCACGGCTGGCCGGCGCGCCTGGAGCTCGAGGAGTACAGTCACGCGGCCCTGGCCAACGCCTACGACGCCGGCGCGGCGAACCTGCCCTTCGCGATGTTTCGTACGCATCCGGGAAGCCTCTCGGAGGTGAATCCGCACTACCGGGCGGTCGCGTGCCCGTTCACCGGCGAGACGCTGGTGGCGGTGCCAGCCTTGCGGCCGGACGTGACGGTCATCCACGCGCAGAAGGCGGATGCGGAGGGCAACGTCCTCGTCGAAGGGATCATCGGCGTGCAGAAGGAGGCTGTCCTCGCGGCGCGTCGCGCCGTCGTCACGGTCGAGGAGGTCGTGGACAGCCTCGACGGGCAGCACCCGAACGCGTGCATCCTGCCGCGCTGGACCATCGATGCCATCGCTGTCGTGCCCGGCGGGGCGTTTCCTTCGTATGCCTTCGGTTACTACGCGCGCGACAACGCGTTCTACCGCGAATGGGACGCGATCTCGAGGACGCGGGACGGCTTCTCGGCATGGGTGGACGAACACGTCGTGCGATCGGGGCCCGGGGCGTTCGCCGCACGCGGGCGGCAGGTCGCGTGAGCGGAATGCACTATACCGGCGACGAGCTGCTGATCGTCGCGGCGGCGCGCGCGGTCTCCAGCAATGACATCTGTTTCGTGGGGATCGGACAGCCGTCCGCCGCGTGCAACCTCGCACGGCTCACTCACGCGCCCGGGGTCACGCTGATCTACGAATCGGGCACCATCGCCGTGCGCCCCACCGTCCTTCCGCTGTCGATCGGCGACGGGGAACTGTGCTCGACCGCCCTGACCACGGTATCGGTCCCCGAGTTCTTCCGGTACTGGCTGCAGAGCGGTCGGATCACCCTGGGCTTTCTCGGCGCCGCGCAGCTCGATCGCTTCGGCAACATCAACACCACCGTCATCGGTCCGTACGGCTCGCCTTCAGTGCGGCTTCCCGGCGCCGGCGGGGCGCCCGACATGGCGGTGAGCTGCCGGCGCATCTTCATCGTGATGGCGCACTCGCCGCGCGGGATGGTCGACCGGCTCGACTTCGTCACGACACTCGGACACGGCCCCGACGGCAACGCGCGCGCGCGGCTCGGAATCCGCACCGAGGGGCCGGCAAAAGTCATCACCGACCTCTGCATCATGGAGCCGGACCCGGCGAGCCGGGAGCTGACGGTCACGAGCCTGCACCCCGGTGTGAGCCGGGATCAGGTCGCCCGGGAAACCGGATGGCCTGTCCGTTTCAGCGATACCCTGCTCGAAACCCCGGAGCCGGCCGCCGCGGAGCTCGACGCCCTGCGCAGCCTGCGGGCCGCCACAGCCAGGGCCCACGGGACAGCATGATCTCCTGTCCAAGGAACATCTCGTGACCTACCGACGGCCTTCCAAAGGCAATCACCCGCCGAACGATTCCCCCGGGTACCGCAGCACGGCGCTGCGTCACCCGAACGAGCCGCTCGTGGTGATCCCGCAGACGTTGTCGGAGCTGACAGGGCCGGTGTTTCCCTACCGCCGTATGGATCATGCCGACACTGATCTGACCCGCCAGCACGCCGGCGAGCCCCTTGGCGAGCGCATCATCGTCGAGGGACGGGTCCTCGGCGACGATGGACGCCCGGTGCCGCAGACGCTGGTGGAGATCTGGCAGGCGAATGCGGCGGGACGCTACCGCCACAAGATCGATCAGCACGCGGCGCCGCTCGACCCGAACTTCTCCGGCGCCGGGCGGACGGTCACGGACGACGATGGGCGCTACCGCTTCGTCACGATTCGCCCGGGCGCGTACCCGTGGCGGAACCATCACAACGCGTGGCGCCCCGCGCACATCCATTTCTCCCTGTTCGGCACCTGCTTTCTCAGCAGGCTGGTCACGCAGATGTATTTCCCGGGAGACCCGCTGCTGCCCCACGACCCTATCTTCAACTCGATCCCCGACGGACGCGCCCGCGACAGGCTGATTGCCGGGTTCTCGATGGATCTGACCGAGCCCGAATGGGCCCTCGGCTTCACCTTCGACCTCGTGCTCAGGGGTCCGGGCAGCACGCCCACGGAGGCCCCGCTGTGACCGTGAGCCCCTTCCAGACCATCGGGCCGTTCTTCGATTTCGGCCTGGAGATCGGTGACGGCGATCTCATTGCGTCCGAGGCCGCCGATGGCGTGCACATCGTCGTTGAAGGAGTGATCCGGGACGGCGCGGGGGATCCGGTGCCGGATGCGATCGTCGAGGTATGGCAGGCGAACGCGGCCGGCCGGTACCGGCATCCGGCCGACAACGGGCCGGCGGCGATCGATCCGGCGTGCGACGGGTTCGGTCGCGTCGCGACGAACGGCGACGGACGGTTCGCGTTCAGGACCGTGCTTCCCGGACGGGTTCGCGGGCCGGACGAACGATGGCAGGCGCCGCACCTGCTGGTGAGCGTGCTCTCACGGGGCGTCCAGACCCGTCTGGCCACGCGGATCTACTTCGAGGATCAGCCGTCGAACGCCGACGATCCGGTGCTGGGTCTCGTACCCGCGCATCGCCGCGGCACGCTGGTCGCGCGGCGCGCCGACGCCAGCCGCTACGTCCTCGATATCCTGCTTCAGGGTCCGGGCGAGACGGTGTTCTTCGATGTCTAGCGAGGCCGCGGTGGAGAGCGTCTTCTCCGACGCGGTGCGCCTTCAGAAGATGCTGGACGTCGAGGCCGCGCTGGCACAGGCCGAAGCGGCCGCCGGGATCGTGCCGGCGCAGGCGGCCGAGGCGATCCGCAAGGCTGCGCGGGTCGACCGCCTCGACGTCCCGGCCCTGTTGTCCGACGCGCGCCCCGCCGGCAACCTGGCGATTCCGCTGGTGGCGCAGCTCACCCGCCTGGTCGTGTCCGACGATCCGGGCTCGGGCCGCTACGTGCACTGGGGCGCCACGAGCCAGGACATCATCGACACCGGCCTGATCCTCCAGCTGCGGGACGCCGTCCCCATCGTCGTGGCCGATCTGCGCCGCGCCGGGTCCGCAGCGGCCGCGCATGCCAGCCGTCACGTGCGCACGGCCATGCCCGGACGCACGTGGCTCCAGCAGGCGACGCCGATCACGTTCGGTCTCAAGGCTGCCGGCTGGCTCGATGCGCTCGCACGAACGACGGACGGACTCGAATCGGCGCTGAAGTCCGTGCTCGTGCTGCAGTTCGGCGGTGCGTCCGGGACGCTGGCCTCGCTGGGAGCCGATGGCCTCAACGTGGCGTCGAAGCTCGGCATGCTCCTGGATCTCCACGTGCCGGCGATCCCCTGGCACGCGCACAGGGATCGGCTGGGCGCGCTCGCGTGCGCGCTTGGCGTCACATGCGGCACCCTTGGAAAGATCGCCCGGGACGTCGCGCTCCTGGGGCAGACCGAGGTCCAGGAGGCGACCGAGCCGGCGGCCGACGCCGGGGGCTCGTCCACGATGCCGCACAAGCGGAACCCTGTCCGGGCGTCGCGAGTGATCTCGGCGGCTGTCCGGGCGCCGGGGCTGGTGGCGACGATGCTCAGCGCGATGCCGCAGGAGCACGAACGCGGGCTTGGCGGCTGGCAGGCAGAGTGGGAGGCGCTGCCGGATCTCGTGCGGGTCACCGCTGCCGCCGCGATGTCCGCCGCGGACCTGCTGGAAGGGCTGATTGTGCGGCCGGACGCCATGCAGGCCAGCCTCGCCATCACGCAGGGGCTCTCGATGGCTGAGGCGGTGATGATGGCGCTGGCGGCTCACGTTGGGAAGCCGCAGGCGCATGCGCTCGTCGAGCGCGCAGCGAGGCGGGCGTTCGACGAGGGCACGCCGTTCGCCAGCTCCCTCGCGGGGGACCCGGAGATTTCCAGGTGGCTCGATCGCCGCGAGATCGACGACGCGCTGCGGCCCGAAGACTACCTCGGCGTATCAACGCAGTTCGTCGCGCGGGTCCTCGCGGCCACTGCCGCGAAGACGGCTCCATGACCGGGCCGCAGACGACCAGCCGCGGGATTGCCTGGCGCGCCGACGGCGCGCCGGCCGCGCCCGCGCTCCTCCTGCTCGGCTCGCTCGGCACGACGTCGGATATCTGGCGGCCTCAGGTCGAGCCGTTCGCCGGGCGCTATCGGGTGATTCGCCTGGACACCCGCGGGCACGGCCAGTCCATCGCCCCGCCCGGAGACTACACGCTCGACGAGCTGGGAGCCGATGCGTTGAGCGTCCTGGACGCGGCGGGAACCGAGCGCGCGGCCGTGTGCGGCGTGTCTCTCGGAGGCATGACGGGGATGTGGCTCGCCGCGCACGCGCCGGAGCGCGTCCGTTCGCTGGTTCCGGTCAGCACGGCCCTGAAGATTGGCGCGCGCGACATGTGGGAAGAACGTATTCGCCAGGTCAGGTCGGGCGGTACCGCGTCCATCGCGGACGTTGCCATGGGCCGCTGGTTCACCGCCGCCTTTCGGCGCGAACACGCCGACGTCGCGGACTGGTGCCGGACGACGCTGGCCGGCTGTTCGACGGACGGCTATGCCGGGTGCTGCGCGGCCCTGCGGGACGCCGACCTCCATTCGGTAGCGCTGCGGATTGTCGCACCCACGCTCGTGATCGCCGGGCGCCACGACCCGGTCACGCCGCCCGCCGACGCACACGAGATCGCGGATCACATCGCCGGCGCGCGTCTCACGACGCTCGATGCGTCGCACATGTGCGCTGTCGAGCGGGCGGACGAGCTGACGGCCGCCGTGCTCGCGTTTCTCGGATCGAGGTGACCCGTGGACGAGCAAGAGCGACATGCCGCCGGCATGGAAATGCGCAGGAAAGTACTGGGAGACGCGCACGTCGACGGCGCGCTCGCGCGCGGCGGACCGCTGACCGCCGAGTTCCAGGATCTCATCACGCGATACGCGTGGGCTGAAATCTGGACCCGCCCGGGTCTCGACGTGCGCTCGCGGCGGCTGCTGGTCATCGGCACGCTGGTGGCGCTCGGCCGGTTCGACGAGCTCCGGATGCACGTCCGCGCGGCGCTCCAGGAGCACGGGCTGTCGGTGGAGGAAATCAAGGAAGTGCTGCTGCAGCAGGCGGTTTACTGCGGGGTGCCGGCCGCCAACACGGCGTTCGAGGTGGTACGGGAAGCGCTGGAGCAAATCGAGCGGTCATAGCTGCCGGCTGCCCGCTGCCTGCTGTCAGCTCCCGCTTCCTGCTGCCCGCTTCCAGCTTCCTGCCCGCTTCCTGCGACGCACCAAGCGAGAGCCGGAGCGCCTGATCAGACGGCGGTGCCACTCTTGGGTGCTGTGGGGCTGGGTCTTCAGACCCAGCCGCGTCGGCGGGGCTTTGAAAACCCCGCCCCACAGGAGCAGGGGGCTATTCCCCGCTTCAGGCGGGATCCCGATTGGCCGCGCTTGGCTCGTGGGATCGATCGTGGATCCCTGCGCCCGGGGGAGCCGCATCGCGAAGCGGGAAGCTGGGAGCGGGAAGCCGGGAGCGGCAAGCTTATTCTGTAATACCCCTCGACACATCGGTCCATCACCCATGCGGTCCGCGCTGCGCTCCTGCCGGTCGACGGACAGGGCGGCCCCCCTTGCAGCTCGTCGACAATCGTCTGGATGAGCGGCTGGTGCACGTGCGGCGGATTTGGCGCCGCGTGCGCCTGCTGTCGACCGTCGCGTGTGACGATGACATCCGTGTTGCTGAAGACTGGCGTGCGGAGCTCACCGGCGGAGCCCCTCAGCGTGATCTGGTCCAGGGAGCGGTCGGCGTTGAAGTTCCACATGCCCGTGCCGAGCACGCCCTCGCCGATGGCGAACGCGGAGGCCGTCACGTCCTCCGCGAGGTATGCGCCGCCGGTGTTGGCCGCCAGGCCCTGCACCGCCGTGACCGGTCCGAGCAGGAAGTCGAGGATGTCGAAGCAATGCGAGGCGAGGTCGAAGAAGAGGCCGCCCCCCGAGAGGGCCGGGTCGAAGCGCCAGGCTCCCGCGCCTTCGCCCGTCGTCAGCGGGGCGGTGACTTCCATGTGGACGGAGGTCACGCGCCCGATGGCGTTCGAGGTCAGCAGATCGCGCACCAGGAGAAACCTCGGCAGCGCCCGGCGGTAGTACGCCACCCACAGCGGCAGGCCGCGTGCCGCGAACGCCTCGACCATCCGCAGGCACTCGTCGTGGTGGAGCGCCATGGGCTTCTCGACGAGGCACGGCTTTCCGGCCGCGGCCGCAGCGAGCGCAAGCTCGCAGTGCGTGGAGGGTGGGGTCGCCACGTAGACCGCGTCAACGCCCGGATCCCGGATCAGGTCCTCGGCGCGCGCGTGCACGGTGGCCACGCCGTGGCGCGCGGCGTAGTCGCGCGCCTTGGCGATGTCGCGCCGCATCACGGCCGCCAGCGCAGAGCCCTGCGCCTTCTGAAAGCCGGGACCGCTCTTGACCTCGGTTACGTCGCCACAGCCGATGATGCCCCAGTTTATGGACATGGATAGCAGACGGAAGACAGAAGGTAGAAGACAGAATGCCTCCTCCCCTTTCAGTGTCGCCACTACGAGCCGCGGCAAGCAGGCAGCTGGAAGCGGGCGGCGGGACGCTGAGTGTGGCGTTACGAATTTGCGCGGATGAGCGTATATCATAGGCCTCCTGCCGGCTGCAATCGCGACCGCAGCGCACGTTGCGGCCGGCAGCTTCAGGCACGCGGGTTACGAGGTCGGGCACCGTCGGGCGGGCGGCAGTGCTCGTGCAACGGGAGCGTTCATGACGAAGAAGCCGCGCGTCGGCCGGCGTGAGTTCCTCAGGGATATCGCAGGATCCACCGCCGCCATCTCCATGCTCCCGCACGCCGCGTCCCTGCGAGCCGCTCCTCGCGCGATTGGCCCGACTGTCAAGTTCGCGGTCATCGGCCTGAACCACTCCCACATCAACAGCCAGGTCAGCGCCGTCCAGCGCGGCGGCGGCGAGCTGGTGGCCATGTACGCCAAGGAACCCGACCTGGTCGATGCCTTCGTGAAGCGGAACCCGAAGGTCACGCGCGCCCGGAGCGAGCAGGAGATTCTCGAGGACAAGTCGATTCAGCTCGTGCTGAGCGCGGCCATTCCCGTCGAGCGTGCGCCGCTCGGCATCCGCGTGATGCAGCACGGCAAGGACTACATGGCCGACAAGCCCGGCATCACGACGCTCGCGCAGCTCGCCGAGGTCCGCAAGGTGCAGGCAGCCACGCGGCGCATCTACTCGATCATGTACAGCGAGCGGATGGAGAATCGCGCGACGGTCAAGGCGGGCGAACTCGTGCAGGCAGGGGCCGTCGGCCGGGTGATTCAGACGATCGGGCTCGGCCCGCACCGGATCACCCCGTCGACACGTCCGGCATGGTTCTGGGACAAGGCACAGTTCGGCGGCATCCTGTGCGACATCGCGTCGCATCAGGCCGACCAGTTCCTGTACTTCACGGGCTCGACCCAGGCGGATGTCGTCTCCTCGCAGACCGGGAACGTCCATCACCCCGACCATCCAGGGTTCGAAGACTTCGGCGATGCCCTGGTGCGCGGCGACCAGGGCACGGGCTATATCCGGGTCGACTGGTTCACCCCGGACGGCCTCTCGACCTGGGGAGACGGACGGCTGACCATCCTCGGTACCGAGGGATTCATCGAGATTCGGAAGAACGTCGATATCGGTGGCCGCGCCGGCGGAAACCACCTGTTCCTGGTCGACAAGAAGGAGACCCGCTACGTCGACTGCACGGATGTGGCGTTGCCATACGGTGCGCAGCTCGTCTCGGATGTGGTCAATCGAACGGAAACCGCGATGTCACAGGCGCACTGCTTCCTCGCGACCGAGCTGATGCTCAAGGCCCAGGCGCAGGCCCAGCCCGTGAGCTTTCCCGCCCGGCCACGGACCGCCTGACCAGTGACGACGAGGGCGAGATGACGAGCATCGAGGGCGGCGCCACCCGGCGCGAGTTCCTGGCTGCGGCCGGCACAGGGCTGCTCGCGTCTGCCGCGTCGGGGGCATCCCCCGCGATCGTCCCGGCCTCCGTGCTCGGCGCGGCGGCGCCGGGGAATCGCATCAACATCGGCGCCATCGGCACGGGCCGGATCTCCCGCGGGCACGATCTGCCGGGCCTGTGGAAGTACGACACGGCCAGGATCGTGGCTGTCTGCGATCTGGACGCGTCCCGCGTCGCAGACGCGAAGTCGCTCGTCAACGGCCACTACGCCAGGAAGTCGGGAAAGCCGTACGACGGCGTCGCGACCTACAGCGACTACCGCGAGCTGCTGGCGAACCGCGACATCGACGCGGTCGTCATCAGCACGCCCGATCACTGGCACGCCATCATCGCCATTCACGCGGTGCAGGCGGGGAAGGACGTCTACCTGCAGAAGCCGGCCTCGCTGACCATCGGCGAGGGGCGCGCCCTCGCCGACGCGGTCCACCGCTCGGGACGCATCTTCCAGATCGGCAGCCAGCAACGCTCCTCGCCGCAGTTCCGCTACGCCGCCGAGTTGGTGCGCAACGGCCGGATCGGGCGGCTGGAGACCGTGGAGATCGGGCTGCCAGGCGATCCCGCCGGCGACGAGGAGCCGGTGATGCCGGTTCCCGCCGATCTGGATTACGACCGCTGGCTCGGGTCGACCCCGGTGGTTCCCTACACCGAGAAACGCGTGCACCCCCAGGCCGGCTACGACCGCCCGGGCTGGCTTCGCTGCGAGCAGTTCGGCGCCGGCATGATCACGGGATGGGGCGCTCACCACATCGACAGCGCCCACTGGGCGATGGGGGCGGAGCACACCGGACCTCTCGAAGTCTGGGGTTCGGCTGAGTTTCCGAAAAAGGGGTTGTGGGACGTCCACGGGCCGTTCCGGACCGAGGCACTCTACGCTGATGGCGTGCGGATGATCGTGAGCGGCGATTTCCCGAACGGTCTCAGGTTCGTCGGCAGCGAGGGGTGGGTGTTCGTATCACGCGGCAACGAAACCGTGACGGCCAGCGATCCTGTCTCACGCCTGAAGGACTCACGAGCGCTCGCGGCGAGCGACCCCCGGATCATCACGTCGGTGATCGGTCCCGGCGAGATCCACCTCTACGAGAGCAAGGATCATCACGGCAACTGGCTGGAATGCGTGCGATCGCGCCAGCAGCCGATCGCGCCGGTCGAAGTCGCGCACCGGGCATGCTCGGCATGCCTGATTCATCACATCGCGATGCGGGCGGAGCGGAAGCTGCTCTGGGATCCCATGAAGGAACGCTTCAGGAACGACGACGAGGCGAACGCGCAGTTGACGCGCGCGCAGCGCCCGCCGTACGTGCTGTCATGAACCGGCAGGAGATGGAAGCGTTCTTCGCGGGCCATCAGGAGGCCTGGGACCATCGGGACCCCGCGGCCCTGGCCGACGGTCATGCCCCGGACGGCAGAATCGTGAGCCCGATTTTCCGCTCGGTCCATGGCCGGCAGGAGATCCTCGGCTCCTATCAGTCGCTCTTCACCACGTTCCCGGACTGGAGCATCACCGGGCTGGCGGTGCTCATCGACGGCGAGCGCGTCGCGCAGCCGTTCAGGGTCCAGGCCACGCATGCCGGAGATTTCATGGGGCTGCCCGGCTCGGGCCGCCGATTCGAGATCGAAGGGATGCGGCTCTTCGAGATGAAGGAGGGGTTGATCGCTTTCGAACGCCGCTACTACGATTTCACCGGCCTGCTGATCCAGCTGGGCATCCTGCGCGGCAAGCCGGCGCGCCCTGAGCCGCCGCGCGGCGGGGGCGACTGACTGAACGGTGGGCCGGGGGTCAGACCTTTGCGGTCCGCTGCTTGGAGTGCGCCGGCCGATCGGACGCACCGATCTGGCCTGCCGCGACCAGCGCGCGAATCTTCGCCCGCCGCAGCACGGCGCGCTTCCGGTTGATCTGGTAACGTGACTTGTCGCCATTCTTCTGAGACATGACTGCTCCTCCGGACCCGGGGCGGTGAGCCCGCGCAGCGGGGCTCGATCTGTACGGTAGCACACGCAAACGATACCCACCGCATCCACGGCCGCCCCGTGGCAGGAGATCGGACTTCCAGGCCGGCGCACGGAATGGTAGTCTCCTCATGTTCAATCGGCCACGCCTCGCTGCTGCCTGTCGAGACGTTCTCCACACGCCGGTCGAATCCCATCACCCAGATGCAAACGCTTGCCCGGCTCGATCCACCCGCCCTTGCCGCGTTCCACGACCAGCAGCGAAGCCGCTACGACGAGTTCCGGAAACGCGGCCTCAAGCTCGATCTCACGCGAGGCAAGCCCTCGGCTGCCCAGCTCGATCTCGCCTCGCCGCTGCTGGCGCTGCCGGGCGGGGCGGACTACAGGGCGGCCGACGGGACCGACTGCCGGAACTACGGGGGGCTGCAGGGGCTGCCCGAGCTGCGCGCGCTGCTCGCGCCGCTCTTCGGCGCCTCGCCGGACCAGGTCGTCCTTGGCGGGAATTCCAGCCTCGGCCTGATGCACGACACGATCGTTTACGCACTCCTCACCGGGGTGCCCGGCGGTCGGCGTCCCTGGTCGAAGGAGCCCCGGGTTGCGTTCCTGTGCCCGGTGCCGGGCTACGACCGGCATTTCGCGATCTGCGAGCAGTTCGGCATCGAGATGATCGCGGTCCCGTTGAACGAGGACGGACCGGACATGGAGATCGTCGAGCGCCTGGTGTCCGAAGACGATGGCGTCAGGGGGATGTGGTGCATCCCGAAGTACAGCAACCCGAGCGGCGCAGTCTACTCGGAGGAGGTCATCCGGCGGCTCGCGGCCATGAAGACGGCCGCTCCGGATTTCCGCCTGTTCTGGGACAACGCCTACGCCGTGCACCATCTGACCGACGAGCCGGTCGAGATTGCCAGCATCATCGACGCGTGCGCCCGGGAGGGCTGCGCGAATCGGCCGTTCGTCTTCGGCTCAACGTCGAAGGTCACCTTCGCCGGCGCGGGCGTCGCGCTCGTCGCCGCGTCGGCTGGCAACGTCGCGTGGTACCTGGAGCGCATGGGGAAACGCACTATCGGCGGCGACAAGATCAACCAGCTCCGCCACGCACGCTTCCTGCGCGACCCGCAGGGCGTCCTGGCGCAGATGGAGCGGCACCGCGCCGTGATCGGCCCGAAGTTCGAGAGCGTGATCGGGATTTTCACGGCGCATCTCGGCGGCGCCGGTGTGGCGAGCTGGACCGCCCCCAGGGGAGGCTTCTTCATCAGCCTCGACGTGCTCGACGGCTGCGCCCGGGAGGTCGTGCGGCTCGCAAAGGAAGCGGGCGTCGAGCTCACGCCGGCAGGAGCGACCTACCCGTATGGACGCGATCCGCGGGATCGCAACATCCGCATCGCGCCGACGTTCCCCGAGCTTGCGACCGTCGCCCTGGCGGCCGAGGGCGTGGCCCTCAGCGTCCTGGTCGCCACGTCGTCTGCGCTCCAGAGCCGCCAGGCAGCGCCCGCGCCGTGAAGGATCGGTACTGACTGGGCCTACGGGGCCTGCAACCGTTCGAGCCGCTTGCGCGCGTCCGCGACGAGCCCCTGCTCATCCCCCTTCGCCTTGATCTCGAGGTACCGCCGGTACTCGTCCGCCGCCGATGCGCTCCGCATGCCCTCCCGCGCCCGGGCCAGGTAGTAGTGAACGGCAGGCAGGACACGATACGACGGCAGATCGTCGAGAAACACGGCGGTTGCCTCGCCCCGGCGCGACAGGCAGCGATCGAACTCCGAGGAGGCCTCGGCAAACGCGCTCAGGGCCAGGTACGCACGACCGAGATCGTATCGCCCCATCCAGGTGTCGGCGAGGGCCTGCGCGGCCTTGAAGGACTCGAGCGCGTCACGCGCGCGGCCGCCGGCGAGCGACGCCTCGCCGCGAAGGAGCGCACCATACGCCCGTGGCTCTGCCTCGAGGCGGTTGTCCAGCCGGCCGGCCAGGCCCAGCGCAGCCGCCCCGTGCCCGGCCTTGACCAGCGCCTGACCGGCACTGAACAGCGTGCCAATCTGCGAGCTGGAGTCCGCTGCCTCGCTCGCCAGCCGCGCAGCGGCCGCGGGGGCGCCCCGTTCCGCCATGATCTCCGCCTTCAGCGCCAGCCGCTGGGCGGCCCAACCGCCGGCATTCGAGGCCCGGTCCGCGGCCATGGCCGCGTCGAGCATGGTCAAGGCGTCCCGCTGCCGCCCCTCGTAGACCGCCACGTCGATGAGGCCGGTGGCGGCAAACGACCGGGCGGTCGCCGAGCCAACCGCCGCCAGCCGGCCGTAGGTCGCGATGGCATCCTGCGGATGCCCGCCGGCGAGCTGCGACAGGCCGAGCGCAACGAACGCCTTGGCGTACGTCGGGTTCAGCGCGAGCACCTCGTTGGCGAAGCGTGTGGCCTCGTCGAAGTCACCGGCGTACATGGCGTAGAGGGCCGCGTTGTTCCGTCGGAGGACGTTCTGCGGGTAGGCTTCGGACGCCCTCACGCCGACGTCGCGGGCGCTTTGCACGTCCCTTCGCAGGAAGTGCGCAAACGCCAGGTTCGCCATGCCCGAGGTGTCGGCGGGATACTGCGCCACCAGCGCCTCGAACTCCTTCATCGCGTTCTCGCCATTCAGCTTGAACAGGTAGTAGCCCCCGCGCGTGCGGTACTTCTCGCGCTCGGTCATGCGATCCAGGTGCGTCAGCGCGGCCTGGTAGCTGCCTTCCGCTTCCTGCGCCCGCCCCTGGTTCGCATAGAGCGCCGCGAGCCCGGCATGGGCCCGGCCGAAGTTCGGGTCGATCTGCAGGGTCTTCCCGTACGCCGCTATGGCCTCGTCTGCCCGGCCTGCCCACTGCAGTTCCTGCGCCTCGGCGTAGGCTTTCGCCGCCTCGATCGAACCCGCGGTGAACGTCTCCGCTGCGCTCGCCGCGTTTTTGGTCTGCGTGTCGCCGAGCGTCCGTCGCACGCGCGACGCCATCTCGCCGACGGCACCGAGCACGGCGTCCTTGCTCTCGGCAGTCGTGCTCCAGTCGAGCAGCGTGTTGTCATCAGAAGGCCGGGTGACCTTCACACGAAGCCCGTAGCCGGTTCCGCTGGCGGTGATGCCGCCGCCAACGATCGCGTCGAGCCCCTCCCTGAGCGAGATGAGCCGCGCGGTGGCCTCATCCAGCCGGCCCTCCGGCGTGATCGAGCGGGCCAGTCGCATCGCGTCGCGACGGGAGTAAGCCTCGAGGAATGAAGCGCTCTCGATGCCGACCGCGAGCGCCTGCTCGATCAGTCCATCGAACACCGGATCCTTCGCTTCGTTCGCGAAGTCGGCGATGAGGACGGACAGCGGCTCCTTGGGCACCGCAGGCCCCTCGCCCCGGGCCAGCCACCACGTGCCGCCCACCAGCGCAGCGAGCAGTATCGACGCGACCGCCATCATCGGGCGCGTCAGCCGGCGCGGTTCGGGGATGACGTTGCCGTCGTCGTCCAGCCGTTCCAGCGCGCCGACCAGTTCACCGGCGCTCTGAAACCGCTCCGCTGGATCGAGCTGCAGGCACCGGGTGATGATTTCGTCGAATGCAGGGGGGACGTTGGGGTCCCGCGCTGCGACCGGCGTTGGAGGCGTGTTGATCCGCCGGCTCAGCGCGTCCCACGCGGTCGTGCCCGGTGGGCGCACCCGGGGGCCGAGCAGCAGGTCGGTCAGGATCAATCCGAAGCTGTAGAGATCCGACCGGTGGTCCACGCGGCCGCCGCGCGACTGTTCGGGAGACATGTAGTCGAGGGTGCCGATGATCGCCCCGGCAGGCGCGTCGCCGCCGACCGTGGCGCCTGCCATCGTGACGTCCGCTGCGACAGCGCCGGGCCCGGCGGGGACCGCGACAGAAGAGGGGCCGCGGGTGCGGGTACCGGCCGAGAGCGCGATGCCGAAGTCCATGATCAGCGCGTCGCCTTCGACGTCGACCATGACGTTGGCCGGTTTCAGGTCGCGGTGGATCACACCGGCGTCGTGCGCCGCCTCGAGTCCGGAGGCAACCTGCCGCGCCAGCCGCAGGACGCGGCCCACGGGCAGGCGGCCTTCGCGCGTCAGCGTCGTCGTGAGGTCCTCCCCCTCGACGAACGTCATCGTGATGTACTTCGTGCCGTCCACGTCGCCAAGATCGTGGATGCGGACGACGTGCTTGTGCGTGACCTGACGCGCCAGCAGCAGCTCGCGCTTGAACTGGCGCTCGATCTCACGGGCGGAGACCGGATCCGCAATCTGATCGGGCCGCACCACCTTCAGGGCGACGACGACGTTGAGCACACCGTCCCACGCCTGATAGACGACGCCCATGCCCCCTGCGCCGAGCTCTTTGATGATGCGGTAGCGCGTGCCGAACGCGTCGCCGGGCGCGAAGCTCGTTGACCTTCCGTCACGATGGCGCGACGGGCCTGCCGCCCGTGTCTGGTCCGTCGCGCTGCCGTCCCCGCCCTGCCCCGTGAGGTCGTCCGGAGCAGGCCGGGTGAGATCGTCCGTGTCGCGCGGGCCGGCGTCGCGGCCGGTTTCGTCGCCGGGTGCCAGAGGCGCAGTCTCGTCGGCCTGGGAACTCATCGCATCGATTGCCCGCGGCACGCCGCAGTCATCTGCCGGACTCCGGACGACGTCGGGAGCCAGACGTCAGAAGCCGCCACCCACTGGGTACTCCACGAGGTAGCCGGTTGTCCGGAAAGACACGACAGGATCCAGGTCCCGGTTGTTGTTCCAGAAGGTGTCCGCGAACATCTCAACCCAGAATTCAGTGGTCGGGTTGTTCGGCTCGCCGGGTACCCAGTTCGCATAGGCGAACGGCTGGCCGGTGATCCACTGGAATGAGAGTGGGCCGCTACCGTCGGGATCGTACAGGCCCAGCCAGGCCCGCAGGTTGCCGCCGTTGCGAAGGCTGTTCACGAACAGGTTTTCGGCAGCGCTGCCGATCGCCGCGAGGTGGCCCTGGACGCCGAGGTGCGACAGGCCCGCTGCCGCGGTCCTCGCCGCCGTCCAGGACAGGCCCGGCGTCTGCACATACTGATAGTAGTGACCGTTGCCGCCGGCGTACGTGGGCCACTGGACGATGCCCGACGCAGGAATGACGTAGATGTAGGTGCTCGAGATCGCGGCCGCCGAGAATCCCGAGTGCGTCACCTGCGCTCGCAGGCGGTACACCCCGGCCGGCAGCGCACCAAGCGTGAAGGTCGCCACGCCGCTCGAGTTGCTCGTGCTGGTGAGCGTCGCGCCGACCTGAGCGTCGGTGCCGCCCGCATGTGTCGACAGCCCTACCGAGGCGCCAGCCAAAGGCGCGCCCCCCTGATCCAGCACACGGACGGAGACAGAACCGATTGGCACGCTGACCGCCCGGGTTGCCGGCACCGGGAGGAACTGGGCGGTCAGCGTCAAAAGCGGAGGAAGCGCCACGGCTTCTTCAGGCTCGACCACCAGCACTCCTCCCGTCAGGCTCACGTTCCGCGCCTGAGAGATCACGGCCGGAATCACCTGCTGCGCTGCGTTGAAGGTGACGGTGTCCCTGGTGTTCTTGTCCATCACGCGCAGCGTGACCTTCGCGGTTTCGCCCGGAGCCAGCCACAGGGTGGCGTTCGACGCGCTCGGGTTGACGATCCCGGGATCGGTCACACTGGCGGGCGTCGAGAACACCGGGTTGGTGATGTTGGCGAGCAGCACGTTGTAGGCGTGCAGCGCCAGCGTGCAGTCCACGGACACCGGCGTCGTGTAGACCTTGCGGAGGATCAGTTGCAGTGCCACCTGACTGGGCGTGGGTGCCGCGCCGCTCAACAGCAGCTTGAGGGAGTACGACGCTGTCGTATTTCCGTCGTTCGTGACCGTCCACGTCGTGTCGGTGAGTGACTGATTCGAGATGTCCGGGTTGCTGATATCCGGGTTGCTGATGTCCGGGTTGCTGATGTCGGGGTTGCTGATGTCGGGGTTGCTGATGTCGGGATTGCTGATGTCCGGATTTGCCACCTGGATGTTCGAGATATCCGGGTTGCTGATGTCCGGGTTGGAGATATCCGGATTGCTGATGTCGGGATTGCTGATATCCGGATTGCTGATGTCAGGGTTGCTGATATCGGGATTGGATACCTCGGCGTTCGAAATGTCGGGGTTCGAGATGTCCGGGTTGCTGATGTCGGGGTTCGAGATGTCCGGGTTGCTGATGTCCGGGTTCAGCACCACCGTGCTCGCCAGTCCGCCGGCGAGCACCGGCCCCTGGACGGTGCCGACCTCTTTCACCGACACGCTGATTCGCGCGTGCTGGTTCGACGAGGTCGCGTACACGTTCCGCGCGACTGTGGAGCGCCGTGGGACGATGACGTCGAGAGTGGTGAGCGGCGCCGGCGACTGCGAGGTGTACGGCGGGAGTGGCGCCTGCAGGAAGGACGCCCGGCCGCCGGCCGGCTGGCTATCGATCGTCAGCCTGAAGATCCGTGTGGTATCCGTCGCGTTCTGGGCGAAGACCACGAACGCGCGCTGCAGCAGGGGGTCGAGCGGCTTGTTGTTGCCGGGCGATCCGGCGACGAGCCCACCGGTGATGCGCGCCGTGTAGATGTTCTGGTTGCGCATGCCATCCTGTCCGGGAATGCACACCCCGAGGCGGGTCTGCCCATCGAAGGTGCTGATGCCTCCTACGGAGCCAGGTGGCGTGTATTTGGTCCAGTCCCCGTCCATCGGGGGGACGATGTCCCGGTTGTCGGTCCAGACGACATGGTAGAGCGGCGAGCTGATCGGCGCCGTGTTGAACGTCCAGGCGCCGGCTGCGGTCGGGACGAAAGCAGGGGACGGCGTCAGGTCGATGTAGTCGCCGAAGAACGGGACTGTGCCGAGCTTGAAGAGTTTGAGGTTGGGCGGATTGAACTGCAGCTGCTCGACCGGTCTCGGGCCTGTGCCGGGCCTGCTGCCCATCAGGTACTCCGACACGCGGACCGACGCGCCGAACGCGGGCGCGACGCCTGGCGCCGCCATGGCGGCGCGCACGTCCACGGTGTGGCGTCTGACGATCGCCAGCCGCTCGTCCACGAACTCGCTGAACACCTCGGAGACGTCCTCGCGGAAATCGTAGTAGGCGACCATCAGCTTGCCCCCGGCGAACGTCAGGGTCGGCATGACCTGGTGGCCGGCCGGCGCGCTGTTGTCCACCGGAACCGGAGCCGTCCAGGCGCTGCCATTGGAGGAGGTCGACACGAGGATGCGCGCATCGCCCTCGTCGAGATCCATATTGAGCGGCGCGAAGCCGCGTTCCGCCCAGGCCACGTAGACCTGGCCGGCGCCGTCCACCGTCATGGAGGGGTACGCGTTGGTCCGGAACTGGTAAGGCCGAGTCGGCTGGTCAAGGGCGGACAGCTGAGTCAGCACGCTTGGCCGCTTGAACGTCCGGCCGTGCAGCTCCAGGTTCAGGCCAACCTTGCGCCCGCGAGGAAACCGGCGGGCCCGGCCTGGCGGATCCCACTTGCGCCCCTGATCGCCCGACCTGCGTCACCATGATCGAGTCGTCCGTGCCATCCGCCGAGAACCGCCGCCACGCCAGGTACACAGTCCCGTTCCGGGGATCGATGGCCATCGTCGCCCCCTGGTTGATGGGATCCGCATTCGAACTGATCTGCTGCGGTGCGCTCCACGTCGCACCGCAATCGAGCGATTTCGACAGGTAGACCTGTGAGCGTATGTCGGGCTCGGTACCGACAATCAGGCTGAAGGCAGCGTAGGCCGCACCGCCCGGAAACGTCTGGGTGGTGGTCACGATGCGCCCCGGGTCCTGGGCGGTCGGGCTCTTCTGGCTCGTCGTGATTCTGCAGTCCTGCGCGCGGGCTCGCGGCACGTCGACCACGAACCACGGCTTGTCGATGAAGGCGCTGCCGCCATTCGTCGCAACGAGCTTCGTGTCGATGAACGCGATCGGGTCGCCGGTCTCCAGGTTGTTGTTGTCGATGAAGCGCGACACGAACATCGCGCTCTTTGCGGGCGTCGACCGGTCGAACACGATGCCGGAGTAGTAGAACAGCCCGTTGCTCCCGGCGCGGATCACCGGGTCGGCGGCAGCGGCATATGCCCTGAGGGGGGACGTGCTGGAGGCATCCTGCGGGTAACCCGGGATCAGCGTGCTGCGCCAGGTGCTGCCGCCGTCATAGGACTTGAACACGCCCATCCAGGCATCGCCCGTCTCGTTGCTGCTCGGCAGTCCAGGCAGGTCCACCGTCCTGTAGTCATTCGCCCCGGCCAGCAGGTGCAGTGGGTTTCGCGTGGATGCCGCGACCGTCGGCTCGTTCTGGCGCTGCAGGTACGGGTCGCCGTCGGGAAGCGACCGCCCGGACACCATGTTCACGTTGCGCGAGGGTACCTGGGCCTGCAGGAACGTCGCGGCGCCCGCCGCCAGCGTCAGGGCCGCCAGGACACGGTGACGAATCGACAGCGAACGGGGTTGAATCATGGACATTACAGACCTGGTCCTCGCGAAAAGAACGAGAAATCGGGCAGCGGAACACAACTGTATTCGGGGCTGGCCGGGAGGCGTGCGCACATTTTACCCGCATTGGCGTGCGCCGCGTCCCGGCGCGAGGTCCGGGCCGGTCACCGCGGCCCTGAATTGCCCGAGAGCCGGTCGAGGCAGTCCGTGGAGGACGGCTGGATTATTCGGTTCGAAGCGTATCTGCCGGCTCGACGTTCGATGCCCATCGTGCCGGGATGTAGAGCGCGGCGACACCCGTGATCACGAGCACCGAGCAGACCCCGGCTACCAGCAGCGGATCGGCGGCACGCACCCCGAACAGCCTGGCCCGGAGCACCTGGTCGAGAACGGCGGTGGCGGCTGCCCCGAGCGCGAGGCCAACCGCCATGGTCGTGCATCCCTGCCCCAGGACGAGACGACGGACGTCTGACGGCCGCGCACCCAGCGCGATCCGGATTCCAAACTCCCGCGCACGCACCCGCACGCCGTAGGCGACCACTCCGTAGAGACCGACGGCGCTGAGCAGGAGACCCAGCAGACCGGCCAGCGCCAGGGCCAAAGCCGGTGCCCGTTGCTGCTCGGCCCGGATCGCGAGCAGTTCGTCGACCGTCCGCAGATCGACAATCGCAAGGTCGTGGTGCAGGTCGCGCACGACTTGCCTGATCTCCGCCTGAAACCGCGCCGGGTCGCCGTCTACCCGCATCACG
This sequence comes from uncultured Acidobacteriota bacterium, assembly GCA_963787175.1. Classification (GTDB taxonomy): domain Bacteria; phylum Acidobacteriota; class Vicinamibacteria; order Vicinamibacterales; family 2-12-FULL-66-21; genus CAVSUB01. The sequence continues at coordinate 67,974 of CAWBCA010000016.1, read as the reverse complement.
ACGGTCATTCGCGGCGAGTATTCCTGCGGAAATGGTGCATAGAAGGCCGGCTGCGCAGGCCGGCTGCGCGAGGCCGTCTCGACATCCTCGACGACGCCAACGACCTCGAACGGCTCGGAACGCTCCTGATTGACCCTGAACGTCCGCCCGACGGGCGACGTGTCCGGCCACAAACGACGCGCCATGGCTTCGTTGATCACCGCCACAGGGGGTCGGGGCGGGTCGGCATCCTCGAACCATCGGCCCTGACGGATGGTCAGCCCGAGTGTCTGCCGGTATCGAGCAGACGCAACGATCGCGCTCGCGGCGATCGGGTCGCCGGAGCCACCGCTGCCAGGACGATCGTCCGCAAGGACAGCCGTCGCGCGGCCCGGAGTGAAGGGCGTCTCACGGGTCAACCCGACTTCGCGGACTCCCTGGAGGTTCGACAATCGCTCCAGCAACGACTGGTACAGCCGGATTCCGTCGGCGCGCTCGAGCCGCGCCTGACCGACGTCGAGGGCCGACGCTATCAGTCCTGACGTCTCGACGCGTATCTCCGTCGTTTGGGCGGCAACATAGCTGCGCACCAGCATGCCGGCGGCGACCAGCAGGGTGGTCGACACGGCGAACTGCACCACGACCATCACATTCAGTGTCCGCATCGATTTCCGCGCGCGGCCGTGTGCAGCAGACTGTTTGAGCACCTCCATCACGTCGACTCGTCCCGCGGAGCGAATGGGCGCGATTCCGCAGAGCACGGCCGCCGCAGCCGTTGTCAGAAGGGAGTACGCGAGGACACGTCCGCCGGGGTGCACGTCGACCGCATAGCTCACGTACTGAAACGGCGTGGACAGGCTCGCGACGGCCGCTCCCGTGAGCCACAGGGCGACGATGGCGCCTGCCGTACAGCCCGCCGCGGCGAGCACGAGGCTCTCGACCGCCAGCTGCCGGGCGATGTGCAGCCGTGACGCCCCGAGGCTGAGACGAATCGCGATTTCCCGACTCCGGCCTGTGCCACGCGCGAGCACCAGCGCGGCGACATTCGCACAGGCCACGGCGATCAGCAGCGCCATCATCAGGGAGATGAACGCCGAGACTGCGAAGACGGCGCCATGGACCGCGACCGGAACGCCGAATCCGGCAGCGGGCGCCACGACGACGGCCGACGATGACTGCCCGGAGGGCAGGTCCGTGAGCCCTGCACCCGCAGCTGTCAGTCCGGCTTGCGCTTGATCTGGCGAGATGCCGTCGGCCAGGCGCCCCATCACGCCGAAGATCGGCGTCGAGGCGGCGTCGGCCGAACCGGCGAGGTCAGGATACATGGCAGCCGGCAACCACAGGTCTGCGGCAACCAGCTGCGTCGCCCCGACAAAGCCGGGCGGCGCGACAGCCACCATCAGTGCCGCGCGGCCGTTCACCCGCACGGACTGCCCGATGACCGCGGGATCTGCACCGAAGCGGACCTGCCAGAGTCGATGGCTCAACACGGCCTGCGGAGCGGCCCCTTCGCGATCGGCACTGGCGCCGAAGAACCGTCCCAGGAACGGCGTCTGCCGAAGCGTCTCGAAATAATTGCCGCTCACGAGCTCGGTCTGCACCATTCGGGCTCCGTCCCCCGCGGCGAGGCTCAGGGGAAAGAAGGTGCGCGCCAGCAGCGTGCCGGTCGCTTGCGACGCGTCCGCCAGTTGGCGGTACCTCGCGGAGGGAGAAGGGGCGCACGGAGGTCTGCCTGGCTTCCCGGAGAGCGACCATGACGAGCCGGTCCGGCTCGTGAAACGGCAGCGGGCGCAGCAGCAGTCCATTGACAATCGTGAAGGCCGCCGTATTCGCTCCGGTCGCGATCGCCAGGCAGACAATCGCCGCGGCCGTCCATCCCGGGCGCGCCGCGAGCACGCGTGTTGCGGAACGCAGGTCGCGAAGCAGGGACTCGAGCAGGCTTGTCATCACCAGCACTTACGCCCGGGCGGCTGCGGCGGTTCGGGCGGCGGCCAGTCGCAACCGGCCACCGCGGTCGTCCACGCGCGCTCCGGCTCGATGCGAGACTGCACTGCGCCTGCGGGAGCGCTCGACGGCGTCAGCGACTGCGACACGGATCCGCGCGAAAGCGTCGGGCCGCAGGGCGTCAACATATTGATGAGGTGACTGCAGCAGCGGCTTCGCTGCTTCACGGAATGTCGATCCTGTCACGTTCACGGCGGGGCTCGTCGAACAAGTAGTAGACTGTCTACGTCTAAGGCACCAGACCGTCTCACGCGGGGTTCGCCCAGGGCGTAGTGGCTGTGCCCCGGACAGCCGGCGCTCGCGGACGAGGCCGGCATCACCAACTCAGGAAACCGCGATCGCAGAAGGTGTCGCCATGACTCTCACCCGCCCTCTCCGGCTGTGGCCCGGCGTAGTCCTCGCGATCATGCTCGTCATCGCACGGTATCTCGTACCGGCCATCGCGCCCGATGCCGAGGTCGCCGAGATGCCGCTCGCGGTAGTCGGGATGCTCGCCGGCCTCTTCCTCAGCGTGGCGATCGCCCTCTGGTGGCTGTTGCTCAGCCGCGCGCCCTGGCCGGAGCGGCTGGCTGCCGTGGTGCTGATGATCCTCGGCGTGCTCGTCACCAGGCTCGTCGTGCACGAGTCGATCAGGGGCGGCCACATGGGGTGGATGTTGGTCCTGTACTCGGTGCCGGTTATCGCCGTCGCCCTGGTCATCTGGGCGGTGGTCACCCACCGGCTGCCCCAGGCGATTCGGCGCGCGACGATGGCCGCCGCAATTGTCCTTGCGTGCGTGCCGTTCACGCTCATCCGCACGGGCGGCCTGATCGGCTCGGGTTCCGAGCTGCACTGGCGCTGGACGCCGACACCCGAAGAACGTCTGTTGACGGAGGCGAAGGCGGCACCTGTAGCGCCAGCCCCGGCACCCGCACCGGCTCCCGCGCCTGCGGTGGCACCCCCGGCCGCGGCGCAACCCGCGCAGACGCCTGTCGACGCCGCGCCGCCGGCCCGGAACGCTGCATCGGATGCGCCGGCACCGGCCGTGGTGTCCGCCGCAGAATGGCCCGGGTTTCGTGGGGCCCATCGCGACAGCGTCATTCACAGCCTCCGCATCAACACCGACTGGTCGGCATCACCCCCCACGGAGATCTGGCGCAAGCCGATCGGACCGGGCTGGTCATCCTTTGCCGTGAGCGGCGACCTGCTCTACACCCAGGAGCAGCGCGGCGAAGAGGAGCTGGTGTCCTGTTACAGGCTGTCGACCGGCGATCCGGTCTGGAGACATGGCGACGCCGTGCGTTTCTATGAATCGAATGCCGGCGCGGGACCTCGCGGTACGCCGACCATCGCCGGCGATCGCGTCTACGCGATCGGTGCGACCGGCATCGTGAACGCACTGGACGCGCGCACCGGCGCAAAGCTCTGGTCGCACAATGCGGCCACCGACACCGGCAAGGAGATTCCCGACTGGGGCATCTCGAGCTCGCCGCTCGTCGTCAACGATGTCGTGATCCTCGCCGTCGCCGGCCAGCTCATTGCCTACGATGCGGCCACCGGACAGCAGCGCTGGGTCGGCCAGAGCGGCGGTGCCGGGTACAGCTCGCCGCACCTGGCAACCATCGGCGGCGTGTCTCAGGCCCTGCTGATGCGCGGCTCGCGTACGATCAGCGTCGCGCCTGCGGACGGCACGCTGCTCTGGGATTACACGGCGGGGCCGCCGTCCACCAGCATCGTGCAGCCGGCGCTCACGGCTGAGGGCGACGTGCTGATTGCGGGCGGCGATTCCATGGGTGGCGTCGGCATGCGCCGCCTTGCGCTGACACGCGGGCCCGGCGGATGGCAGGTCGAAGAACGCTGGCATTCGCGCGGGCTGAAGCCCTACTTCAACGACCTCGTCGTGCACAAGGGTCACGCCTACGGTTTCGACGGCAGCATCCTCGCGTCGATCGATCTTGCGGACGGTGTCCGCAAGTGGAAGGGCGGGCGCTACGGCGCCGGTCAGATGCTGCTGCTCGCGGATCAGGATCTGCTGCTGATCACGTCGGAAGAGGGCGAGCTCGCGTTGGTGAGCGCCACGCCCGACAAGTTCACGGAGGTCGCCCGCGTCCCGGCACTGAACGGCAAGACCTGGAACCACCCGGTGGTGGTGCGCGACACCCTGCTCGTGCGCAATGGCGAGGAGATGGTGGCATTCAGGCTTTCACTCGTGACGTCCGCCGCCGAATCGCGATAGCGCCGCTCGCAACGGGCTGGTGTTGGTGCCGCAAGCCGAAAACCAGGTGTCAGCCACGCGCTACCGCTACCGTGTGTCGGCACTCGCTCGGAGCGCTGCTCCGGAGTGCGTTGCGCGGAACGATGGAGGTTCCCTCAGGGTACGACCAGGTCGATGTGTTGCTCCGTCGGCATGCAGAGCGCTCCGGCCCGGTGCAGTAAGAACGACGGCGTCGACAGTGTCCCGCGCACAGGCCCTGTCGCCAGGAGGGACGGGGCCTCGCACCGACTATCGCTTGCTGCGTTCCACCAGCCATCGATCGAGCCTGGCCCCGAATGCCGCTTCGGCCGCGAGTGCCTTCTCGAGGATCGGGGCCACACCCGCAGGCACGGCCTCGGGCACACGTGCATGGACGAGCATGTTCTCCCCCCGCACGGCGCGCAGGATCAGGTCGGTGAACCCGTCGATCCACCATGCCTCGACAGCGCGGCCGTGCGCCGCCGTTGCCCTGGCGGGCGACGATAGATAACCCGCCCAGCCGGGCGCGGTCGCGATGTCGTGCAACTCCTCCAGGGAGTGCCCCGCCCGGCTGGGGAGCGTTCTGTATCCGGGGGCAACCAGGTCGGGCCGCACGGCGAGGATGCCCGACGTTTCGCCGACACCGGCATGAACGTCCATTCCGAAGGAGGCGAGATCGGCGGCGGAAAAGTACTTGGCGTTCATCTTCTGTCCGCTCGATTGGATCGCAGCATCGGCCCGAAACAGACCGGTGAGGTGCAGCATCGTGACGCCAAACGCTTCGCTGACGAAGTCGCAGGCCTCGTTGATGGCGATGCTCTGGGTCGGGGCGCCGTGACCGTTCATGACGAAGATCCATTTGAAGCCGTTCTGTGCGATCTGTGCGCCAAGATCGGCCACCAGCGACCGCAGCGTTGTCTGTCGGATGGCGTAGGTCCCGGGATGGACCGGCATCTCGCCCAACTGGTTCGCGCCGCCCTGGCCATAGTTCACTGCCGGCATCATGACGACGTTCCAGTCCGGGAGCGCGCGGCTGACACGCCTCGACGCTTCGTTCGCTTCGTAGGTGACGCCGATCGTGTCGGCACCAACCGGTAGATGGGGGCCGTGCTGCTCGATCATGCCCATCGGAAGGATGAACAGGCTCCGCTGACGGTCGAGGGCATCGATCTGGGGCCAGGTGAGCTCTTCGAGCTGGTAGATTCTCGACCTGGCAGCGGAGCGTTCGCGTTGCGCCGCTGCCTCACCCGCCTCCGCGGAGCGAGCAATGACGCAGACCATCAACATGACGAGCGCTTGCTTCATGAGTCTTCTCCTCGTCGGGCCGCCGCACGAAGACGGGCCAACTCACGCTCCATGCTCTCGACAGGCGCCGGTTCGCCACAGTGCACCGACATTGCGGCCGATCGATGGAGGTTACGCCCTTTTTGGTGTACGCCGATGAATTCGCGCTCTCCCGGGCGGCGGCGCGCACCAGGGCCAGTTTGCCCGGCCTCGACACCGACACCTCGGTCGTCAGCGGCGCAAAGCCCGCATGGGCGATGCCGTCCCGTCCGACGCGCGTTGCCGATTCGTCAGGAGCGGTGCGCGGATTGCCGGACCGAGCGTGGATGACGCTACGATTGCATCCATGCAGAGCGCGCGAGAGTACTTCGACTACCTGAACCACGCGTATGTCGCAGTCCACAAGGCCAAGGAGGACCTGTTCTGGGCGACCTACATGGCCACGAGCGACGATCACTCCGGCTTCGTGCGCGCGGAGAGCGCGTACAAGGAATTCATCGGCGATCCTGCCAAGCTGCGAAGACCCGCGACGAGCTGGCGATCGTGCGCGCGGCTCCGCCGACCCCCGAGCGCGACGCCCTCCTGCACGGCCTGGGTGGGTGGCTGGCGCTCTTCGAAGCCAGCATCATCGACAGCCCGGACGGCCGCTCCCTCATGCGCGAGATTGTCGACGCCGAATCCGTCCTGTTCGAGCACAGGCGCGCACACGAGCCGCGTCATCTCAATGAACAGGGGGAATGGGAAGTCGCCTCACTGCCGATGCTCGCCACCAACCTGGCAACCAACCGCGTCGAAGAGCGGCGGAGGAGCTCGTTCGAGGCCCTCCGCGGCATCGAGCGCTGGGTGCTCGAGCACGGGCTCCTCGAGCTGGTCCGCCTTCGCAACCGTTTCGCCCGTGCGCTCGGCCACGAGAACTACTTCGACCTGAAACTGCGAAAGAACGAGCGGATGGACACGTCGGCGCTGCTGCGCCTCCTCGACGACTTCATCCGCCAGACCGATGCCGGGAGTGCCCGGTCCCTCGCCGATCTTCGCGCGCGTCACGGCGACGCCGCGACGGCGCCGTGGAACCTGCGTTTCCATGCGTCGGGCGATGTCATCCGCCGGCTCGACACGTACATGCCCTTCGGACTCGCGCTGCGTCGCTGGATTGACACCTTCCGCCGTCTCGGCATCCAGTTTCGCGGTGCGACGATGCAGCTCGACCTGCTCGAGCGGACGGGCAAGCATCAGAACGGGTTCTGCCATGGACCGGTGCCGAGCTGGATCAACGAGACCGGACGCTGGGTGCCTGCGGCGATCAACTTCACCGCCGAAGCGAAACCGGACCAGCTCGGCAGCGGCCTCCGCGCCATCAACACGCTCTTCCACGAAGGCGGCCACGCCGCGCATTTCGCCAACGTCGTCCAGAACTCGCCGTGCTTTTCACAGGAGTACCCGCCGACGTCGATGGCCTATGCGGAGACGCAGTCGATGTTCTGCGACCAGCTGGTGTCGGATCCCGACTGGATGATGCGCTACGCCCGGTCGCCGGACGGACAGGCGATTCCACCGTCGCTCATTTTGGAGCGCATCGCCAGCAGTCAACCGATGCGCGCCTTCGACGCCCGCTCGATTGCCGTCGTCCCCTACTTCGAGTCGGCGTTGTATCGGATGGCGGACGACGACCTCACGCCGGAGCGCGTGCTCGCGCTGGCGCGGGAAACGGAAGTGCGTGTGCTCGGCATCGAAAGCCCGCGGCCGCTCCTGGCGATTCCCCATCTGCTCAACCAGGAATCGGCGGCGTCGTACCAGGGATACCTGCTCGCCTACATGGCCGTCTCGCAGACGCGCGCGCACCTGCTGAATGAGTTCGGCTACCTGACCGACAACCCGGCGATCGGACCCACGCTGACCGCGCATTACTGGGAGCCGGGCAACAGCGTCGATCACAACCGCATGCTCCGCGGCCTGACCGGCGAAGGCTTTTCCGCCCGGCATCTGGCCGAAGACTGCAACGCCACCGCGGAAGAAGCATGCGCGCGGGCTGAAGCGTCGATGCGGGCCGCGACCGCCCGCCGCTATCCCGGCGACGCGCCGGCCTCCCTCGATGCGCACATCAGGATCGTGCACGGCGACGCGCTGCTGGCCGATACCAGCGACGGGGAAGCGCCAATGTGCGATCGATTCGAGGGCTGGGTGCGGGCGAACTACACGGCGCCGGGAGCGTAGCGATACCCCCCGGAGTTCACAGGGGATAGAACCCTTGACGCCCCGGCAGCCGCGCGAGGCGGGCCACGCCCGGTGCTCTCCGTGAGATCGCCCGTTTTCGTCACCGACCTTGTGGCAGCCCCTGAGCGGTGTCAGAATGCGCACGCATCAGGAGGCCGGCACGATGAAAGCGACACCTTTGCTCTTGGGAATCGTCCTCGTCGCGCTGCGCGTGAATGGCGCGACGCCCTCGGCCCAGAGCGATCCGCCGCCTGGATTCGTCGCGATTTTCAATGGCCGGGACCTCACGGGCTGGAAGATTCCCGAAGGGGACAACGGCCACTGGAAGGTCCTCGAGGGCGTCATCGACTACGACGCCGGCAGCGAGGCCCCGACGGACAAGAACCTGTGGACGGTGAAGGTGTACAAGAACTTCGTCGCCAGAGTCGACTGGCGGATCAAGGCGACGCCGTACATCAGCAAGAACATGCGCATCGTAATGCCGGACGGACGCGACAAGCTCGATGAAAACGGCCAGCCGATCAGAATCACGGCGCCTGACTCGGACTCGGGCTTCATGCTTCGCGGCACCGGCAAGGCGCAGCTGAACATCTGGTGCTGGCCGGTCGGATCGGGCGAGATGTACGGCTATCGCACGGATCCGAACACGCCCGCGGCCATCAAGGCTGCGGCGACGCCAAAGATCAATGCGGACAACGATATCGGCAAGTGGAACACGTTCGAGGTGACCGTGCAGGCGAGCACGGTGACCGTCGTCCTCAACGGCAAGACGGTCATCGACAAGATCGAGCTGCCCGACCTGCCTGCCGAAGGTCCACTGGGACTCCAGCACCATGGCGGCGTGAAGGACGGCGTGTATACGGGCATCCCCGCGCTGGTGCAGTTCCGCAATATCTACGTCAAGGAACTGCCCTGAACCTGCGGGCTTCCGGACCCCAACTCGATGGGCCGGTCAGCGCGGAGTGCTCGTCGCCCTACGCGGCGCCGTGACGGCGCAGCGCCTCCTGCATCGCCGGGTTGCCCTGCGCCATTGCCAGCAACGTGCGGCCCTCGCCGTTCCCGTCCGCTGTGATGTCAGCGCCGGCTGCCACCAGCCGGTCCGCAACGGCCCGGTAATCCGCGCCGGCCGACCGGCGATGCACGGATCCGAACGCGGCCCATCCGAGCGGCGTGCTCTGGTGGGTCGGATCCCTGGCGTCGAGCGGCACGCCGCCGCGCGCGAGGAGGCGTTCGACCATCCGCACGCTGCCCACCCAGCAGGCGGCATGCAGCGCCGTCCCGCCGTCTACACCGGGCGCGGCCGGGTCGAACCCGAGGCTCGAGCATGAGATCGGCCGCGTCGAAGCGCTCGTGGAAGATGGCCTGGGCCAGGCTGACCATGATCCTGGCGTGCAAGCGACGCGAGCAGCGAGGGATCCTCGGCGAGAAGAGCGGTCGCCGCGGGCTCGTCCGCGGTCAGGAGGGCGTTGATGAATCGGACCCGGGCCGGGCTTCGGGCCACCAGCAGATCGTGGACATCGCGATGATCGAACTTCAACGCGACCTCGTGCGGCGACATGCCGAACCCGATCGTCCAGCAGTAGATGTGCAACGGCGGAACCGGCGGATACCCGGGCTCGTTGATGCGAGCGGCGGCGCAGGACGGATCGGCGTCCAGCAGGCGGGTCGCCAGAGCGACGTCCCCGAGCCGGGCCGCCATGAAGATGTCGGGCATGGCGCCGCGCTCGAGCAGACGCCGGCAGACGTCCGGGCGATCGACCAGCGCGTACTGGGCGGGGGTGGAGTTGTGATCGATACAGCGCACATCGACGCCCGCGCCACGGTCCAGCAGGAAGTCGGCAATCGCGACGGTCCTCGCCTCGTGGAGCGGCTGCTGACCGTCGCCTCCCCGCGCGTGAACGAGCGCTCGATCGGCGTCCACGAGGCTCCGCAGCTCGTCGAGCCAACCGAGGCGCGCCGCCACGTTCGGCGTCAGTGTCGCGCCGTGCGCCAGGAGGAATCGCGCCGTCTCCTCGTTGGCGTTGTCGAGCACGGTGTAGGGGCCGTTCTCCCAGTCGCTTTTCATGTTCACGTCGGCGCCGGCGGCGATCAGCGTCCTCAGCATCGTTGCGTTCGTGGCGGCGATGTGGGCGGCCCGCTGGCCGAAGGCGAACATCGGATCGTTGATCCGTTTCCGGACGTGTGCCGACGCCAGGAGCTGTTGCGCGCCGGGAATGTCGCCGCCACGCACCGCGTCGCAGAACGCCTTGACGTCGCGGTCCTGCGAGGTCGGCCACCAGCTTCGGCCACGATTCGAAGCCTCCCTCGCGGGCCACGGCAAGCTGCGCATCGGCCAGCTTGAGGGATCGCGGCGGCGCGGCGGCGCCGGGGCGAACCGCCCGGATGCGCGCGAGCGCGGCCGGGTCGCCGTCGCGCGCGGCACGAATCAGATCCTTCGCGAGCTTGCGTTGCTGTTCGAGGTTGGCGGGAATACGGGACGCGTTCGGCGTGGACACGGACGACCTCCTTCAACAGGCGCCCGCGTCCGCATCGTGGGCTGAAGAAAGGTCGGTGTGACTGCTGCAACAGGGACTACGACAGGTGGGCGCCGCCCTTCCCGCGGACTGGAGGCGTCCTGTAAACGCCGAGCGGAAGAGTAAACCAGCACGCGCGGCCCGTGCAACTGCCGCCCTGCCGGTCGCTGCCGGAACACCTGCTGAGGTGGCCGGGAGGTCCGAAAGCCAGACGGCTCTGACCTGGCGCGATTCCTGAAAGGCCGGCGTGGGGATGATGAGAACCACAGTTCGCTGGGGCGTGCTCGGCACGGCCCGTATCGCAACCCGGAAAGTGATACCCGCGATGCAGCGCGGCACGTGGTCGCACGTGGCCGCCATCGCCTCGCGGGACGAGGCGAAAGGGCGCGAGGCGGCGCACGACCTCGGCATCGGCAAGGCCTATGGCTCGTACGAGGAGCTGCTCGCCGACCCGGAGGTGGACGCCATCTACAACCCGCTCCCGAACCATCTCCACGTGTCCTGGACGATCCGCGCCGCGGAGGCCGGAAAGCACGTGCTCTGCGAGAAGCCGATTGCCCTCGACGCGGCGGCGGCGCAGCAGCTCATCCCGGTCCGGGACCGCACGGGCGTGCTGATCCAGGAAGCCTTCATGGTGCGCAGCCACCCGCAGTGGATCGCCGCCACGGACCTGGTCCGCTCGGGGCGGATCGGTGATCTCCGCGTGGTCGCCGGCTTCTTCAGCTACTACAACGAGGACCCGGCGAACATCCGCAACGTGGCCGGCTACGGCGGCGGCGGCCTGATGGACATCGGCTGCTACCTGGTGCATGTGTCGCGGATGCTGTTCGCGCGCGAGCCGGTCCGCGTCGCCGCGCTGATGGACCGCGACCCGGCGATGCAGATCGATCGGCTCACGTCGATGGTGCTCGACTACGATGGCGCGCAGGCAGTCGGCACCTGCAGCACGCAGCTCGTGCCGTTCCAACGGGTACAGCTGCTCGGCACGCGCGGCCGCATCGAAATCCCCATCCCCTTCAACGCGCCGCCGGATCACCCGACGCGCCTCTTCCTGGACGACGGGTCCGATCCGGCAGGCGGCAGAATCGAGGTGCAGGAGTTCGAGACGTGCGACCAGTACACCCTTCAGGGGGATTTGTTCTCGCGCGCCGCCCTCGACGGGCGCCCGGCTCGTACCCGCTCGAAGACTCCGTCCTGAACATGCGGGTCATCGACGCGCTGGTGCGCTCCGCCGCCGAGAAGGCCTGGGTGCGCCCGTAGCCGGCGCCCAACCCCATGAGCAAACGGCGGGTATCTCGACCCACCGGGTTGCCGCGGTCGCAGGTGTACCCGACCGGTTAGTTCAACGGCCGCTTGCTGGAGCGTTCACACGGATCCGCCCCGCGAGCCAGGCCCACGCTTCGGCCTGCATCTCGAGATTGAACTGGTGCGGCGCGTCGTACATGCGGCATCGCTGACGCTCGGGGACGCCGGCCTTGCGAAAACACGCCTCGATTTTCAGAAACGCCTTTTCCACCCCCGCGAGGGGAAACAACGTGTCCCTGGATCCATTGATGACGAACAGGGAGCGGGGCGCGATGAGCGCGGCCAGATCGGGAAAATCCAGGTAACGGTACAAGCCGGCGATATGGAACGTCAGCCCGACGGTGTTGACGACGTGCCGGCGGATGTTCGACGCGAACGATGTCATCCAGCCGACGGCAACGGCCGCCTTGATCCGCTCGTCGAGTGCCGCGAGGAGAAAACTGCGGTATCCACCGACCGACAAGCCGACGCAACCCAGCCGCTGCCGATCGACTTCAGGACGGCTGGCGAGATAATCGAGCGTACGCAGGTCATCCCACAACACGACGCCTGGCCACGTGATTCCTGCGGTCATCAGGCTCCGTGCGACGAGTTGTTCGCTCTGGCTCGAACGCCCATCGAAGGCACCGATGTCGTCCGCCGTCATGCTGTGCCGCTCGCGATACGACGCAGGGTCCTCCTCCAGCAGCATCCGCCGCTCGCCCCAATAGAACATGTCGATGGTGATGACCACGTAGCCGCGCCGCACCAGCTCGGTCGCGATGCTCGTTCCCTCGTAGAGCCGTTGCTTGAATGCCGACAACACCGGATGTTCGTCCTCGACGGCGACCACCTTCTCCTTGCCCCAGACATATGCGCCACCGTGACAGTGCAGGACGACGAGACCCGGTGCCGGCAACGCGGTGTTCTTGGGAATCAGCACATAGCCCGGCACGCGCACGTCCGGCGTCGTCTGGAAGGTGAGGTACTCCTCGATATAGTCCCCTCTGTCGGTGCGGCGAACGAGCTCGGGCGCGGGCGAGACCCGCGGCGGAGAGTAGAAGAGATGTTCGAGCACGCGTGCGCGCGCGGTTTTCTGCCACGACGCCAGATTGCGAAACCCGGATTGCAGGAAGGACAGCTCCAGGCGGGAGCGGTCGGCCTGCTGTTGAACGAACGGATACAGGTTGCCGATATGCGGGGCGCCCTGTGCGGCTGCCGGAATCTGCACCAGGGGGGAACCGGCTGCCGGCGCGATCGATACTTGCGAGAGGAGGCCGCTTGCACCGAGCGAGCGGCAGAACCGGCGGCGTGTCATGGACATCTGATCACCGCTTTTCGAGATGTGGTCCCGACAATCGTGGTCGTATGGGAGCCCGCGGCCGCTGTCATTATCTCCGTACCTGGGTCCGTCCGTCCTCACCTGACGCGGCGGCCGTCAATCAGGTCTCCATTTGCGCTGTGGCCTTTGCAATTCAGGATGCGTTTTCAGCATCCTGCTGGGCTAGAATGCCCTGCGGAACACTGATACATCATGCAGAAACCGTTGATATCTGTCGTCCTGTCGGCAGCCCTCGCCGCCAGCCTTCACGCGCAGCAGTGGCCGACGTGGCGGGGGCCCGCGTCGTCCGGCGTCTCGGCCGAACGCGGCCTGCCGGTCGAGTGGAGCGACACCAGTGGCATCGCCTGGAAGGCGTCCGTCCGGGGGCTCGGGATCTCGTCGCCGATCGTGTGGAACGACGCGGTGATCGTGACCTCACAGGCCGGCACCGGCGAGGTTCGCAAGGGCCCGCGGCTCGTGCAGGGAGCCGATCCCGCCGAGGCTGGCGAACGGGGGCTGGCTCCCGTCGGCGCCGGCGCCGGCCAGGTGTCCTTCCTGGTCACCGCGCTCGACCGCGCGACCGGCCGGCGTGCATGGGAGTCCGAGTTGCCGGCCGAGGGCGCGCTGCCGTTCGTCCACGAGAAGCACAACCTCGCCTCGCCGAGCCCGGTCACCGACGGTGAACGGATCTACGCGTGGTTCGGCACCGGGCAGGTCGCCGCGATCGACATGGCCGGGAAGCTGGTCTGGAAGAAGCATCTCGGCGCCGAGTACGGGCCGTTCCAGATCAACTGGGGACACGGCAGCTCCCCGGCGGTGCACGACGGCGTCCTGCTGCTGCTCTGCTATCACGAGCGATCGTCTTACCTGCTCGCGCTGGATGCCCGCACCGGCGCGCTCAAGTGGAAGGTGGATGCGTCCCCCGGTGTGACGTCCTACAGCACCCCGCTCGTCGTCGAGACGGCCGGCCGGCGTGAAGTCGTCGTGAACTCGAGCGAGGGCGTGAGCGGCCACGACCTGGCCACCGGTCAGCGTCTCTGGCACATCGCCGAGGCCAATCGCTTCCCGGTGCCGATGCCGCTCCATCACGGTGGCGTGATCTACGCCAGCCGCGGCTACCGCAGCAGTCCATTCATGGCGATCCGCCCGGGCGGCACGGGTGACGTCTCGACGAGCCACGTCGTCTGGCGGTCGCCATCGGGGGACCGTACATCTCGTCGCTCGTCTACTACGACGGGCTGATCTACATGATGGGGGACGTCGGCGTGCTGACGGTAACCGACGCCGCCAACGGCGAGCGCATCTTCCAGGAGCGCCTCGGCGGCGTTTATACAGCCTCGCCGGTGGCGGCCGACGGCAAGGTCTATCTCGTGAGCGAGGATGGAGAGACCATCGTCCTGTCCGCTGGCCGGACCCCGAAAGTGCTGGCGCGCAACACGCTCAGCGCACGCCAGCTGGCCTCGCCGGCGGTCGCCGGCGGGCGCCTCTTCATCCGTTCGGACGATGCCGTGTACGCGATCGGCAAGTAGCAGGCGACGCCTGCGGCAGTGCCGCAACTCGTGCTGGCCGGCCCGCCGTTAGATCCTCCTACTTGTCCCGGACTCTGAACAGGTAATCCGATCCAATCCGTCCGACCAGCCGATACTCAGGCCTCTCCAGCGCGACGGTCACGATGGCTGCCGCTCCGTCCGCGTAGCGCGAGCCATGCAGCACAACGTACTCGATGCCGAGGGCTCTCATCGTTCGAGCATTGTTCGGTCCTGAAAGGCGTTCATGTGACTCACGACGTGGGCGTATTCCGCGGCAGGGCCCGCGCAGGCACAATTGGCCGGCGCAGCCGCGCAGGCGTATCCCCATCGTCCTCCCGCCACGCCCACCTTATTTGCGGCGCGCGAGGGCGTCCTTCAAGACCGACGCAGGCCGAATGGCGGATCGGGCGCTCCGACACGAACACCGGCGGATCCGGATGATGCAGGGCGCCGAACCAGCTATGCTGATCTGACTGTTCGTCATGTCCACACGGCCCCTCACGCACAGGCAGCTCTCTGCGCTCACGACACGCACCGCGAGCGCACCGTCCTCGACAGCTCCGCACGAAGCGCTGCTGTGGACCGACCAGGTCGTCGCGAGCCCGGAGACCAGGCTCGAATACCAAATCGAACGCTTTCTCGGTGAAGGCGGCTTCGGGCAGGTGTACATGGCCCGGCGAATGGGCCACTCGCCGACCGTTCCCGGCACACTCTGCATCAAGGTCAGCTCGCGCATCGACAGCTGGCTCCGCGAGGCGTACTTCGGACAATTGCTCGACAGCCATCCCCGGGCCATCCGGGTGTTCGACCAGTTCCCCATGATTGGCCGTGATGGGCGGATGCTGTACTGCCTGGCGCTCGAGTACGCGTGCCACGGCGATCTGAGCTTGTTTCTTCAGCGCTCGGGCAAAGGCTGGCGCGAGACGACGGTGCGGCGTGAGATGGCGGGCATCCTCGAAGTCCTGGCCAAGCTGCATCGCGGCCAGATGCTGCACCGGGACCTCACGCCCGTGAACGTCTTCGTCTGTGACCAGCGGCGTCTCAAGCTCGGCGACTTCGGCATCGTCCGCCAGCAGAGCGATCGGCGTGGCGTGACGGCGCGCACGATGAATGCTTTGACCGCGCCGAGCGACATCCTCGCCGGCGCCGCACCGAAATGGCAGGCGCGCGACGACGTCTATCAGGTGGGACAACTGCTCGGAATGCTGCTGCGCGGAGATGCGAGCAGCCGCCTTCGGACGCAGGATGTGCGCGGCCTCGGTTGCAGCGACCACCTCAAGGAAATCATCTATCGCTGCATCGGTGAGCGGCGCAAGCGCTACGAGAGCGCCACCGAGCTCATCGACGCGCTGCGGAATCCGCCTGCGCTTCTGAAGACCGGCGTCGTTCGCACGCTGAGCGGCGTACATCTCGCCTTCACGGGCATTCTCAGCAAGACACGGCGCGAAGCCGTCCGCGCAGCCAGGCGCGCTGGCGCCATCGTTCACGGCGCACCGTCCGCACGGACCACCGTTGTCGTCCGAGGACGGCCGAACGCTCTACAAGCGGCCGGGCGGGACGCCGGCCTGAAGCTGATGGAGATCAAGCGACTCCGCGAGAAGGGGTATCGGATCACGCTCCTGAACGACAGCCAGTTCTGGCGTCTCGCGCTACGGCGCTGAGCACCTGCCTCTTCGCTTCAGGAAGGCGGCGCTGCGGATCCCGGTGGCCCGCAGCGCCGTGCGAGCGAGGAGGCGCGTTACCGCGCCTTCAGCGCATGAAGAGAGAATGCGGCGCCTTGCGGATCCATGGCATTCACGATCCAGTCCCCGCCGGGAACCTCCATCGGCCCGTTGAGGATCCGGCCGCCGTTCGCCTGGATGCGCTCGATCGCCGCGTTGATATCGGGCACGCGGAAATAGATCTGCCAGTTGGGCGGGACGTCGGCCATCTCGGGCGACTTGTTCATCATGCCGCCGATCATCCCGTGTGGGCGGTTGAACATCTGGTACTTGCCGAGCGGTCCCATGTCCATCGCTTCGCTCGGCTGCCAGGCGAACACCTCGCTGTAGAACTGCATCGCCGCGGGTGCATCGGTCGTCATCAGCTCGTGCCACGAAGCCTCGCCGACCTCGGGCGCCGCCTCGGGCCGGCGCTCCGTGGTCTCGGGCTGATAGATGTAGAAGGCGGCGTCCTGCGGGTCTTTCATCATCTGCATCCGGCCGACGGTCGGAACCTCGATCACCTCCGAACACTCGCTGCCGCCGAGCCGCTTGATGTTGGCTGCCGCAGCCTCGAGGTTCGGAACGCCGACATACATCGCCCAGAACGGAGGCGCCTTGACCCCATCCGGCGTCTCCATCAGGCCGCCGACGGGCACCTCTCCGCTCCGGTTGAACATGGTGTAAGGGTGGGGCGAGCCCTCGAACGGCGCCGACGTCCAGCCGACCACAGTCCTGTAGAACGTCTCGGCCGCCTTCATGTCGGTTGTCATCAACTCGTACCAGAGGGGGCGGCCAAGCAGCGTTGAATCAGCAACAGTCATATGAAACCTCCCGAATTGAAGAAAAGGTGTCGCCTGAACGACGCGTTTGCGTGACGACGCCCCGCAACCCGAAAGAGTGTGTCACGCCCGGCGGTCGGCGGCACGCGGCAGAAGCGCTACCGTGTGGGGTCGATGGTTCACGGACCCGGCGAACCGGTCGTGCGCCGGCTGGCAGCTTTAGCCGGCTTTACACCCCGATTCAGGTCGGTTGATGCCCTACACTAACCGGGAATTATAGACGAGTCGACGGCGCGAGATCGCCACCCGGCTTTACACCCGATTCATGTCGGTTGATGTGGCGCGGGGTCTTCAGACCCCGCGTCGGCGGGCCTTGAAAGGCCCGCCCTACAGGCCATCTCTCGAGACCGACCGTTGAAAGGCGCTGCAGTTCAGCTATAGTCAGCGCCGCGTGATGGCGCGAATCGAGCCAGCGACAGGATCCCCGGGATCGTGCCGGCGGGGGTCTGTCAGGCTGGTGACCGATCGATGCCGGTGGGGACACGAATGAAAGACAGGGACTGGCGACGCCTGCTGGAGCTGATGAAGGAGGGCACGGTGGTGCCCGTGATCGGTCCGCGCCTGCTGGTGGACGCCGACGGAACGTCCCCGCTGACGGATCGTGTCGCTCGAAGGCTGCTCGCCGATTATGACGTGGACATCGGCGACGAGTCCCTGCCGCCCTTTCGCGAGCTCACCGAGGTCGCCACCCGGCTGAAGGGCAAGCTGAGGAACCCGCAGGACCTCTACGGCGATGTCGACAGCGCCCTCAAGCTCCTTGGCCTGCTGGAGCACTGCGACCGCGCTGGTGAACCCGATGGCGAGAGGGTCGCGATCCCGAAACCGCTGCACCAGCTGGCTCAGATCAGCGATTTTCGCGTGATGGTCACGCTGACGCCCGACGACATGCTGGCGCGGGCGCTGAAGGGTGCCAAACGGGCGGTGCATGAGGTCGTGCACTCACCCAGGCTTCCCACCAGCGAGGTGGGCGACCTGCAGGTCAGCGACCTCGCCGACCTGCGCCGCCGCGGCGGAGCGGTGGAGCTCCTCTACTTGTTCGGCAAGTCGAGGCCGACGCCGCTGTTTGCCATTCACGACGAGGATCTTCTCGAGTACGCGCACAACATCATCGCCGGCGGCAGCCATGCGCCGAAGAAGTTCATGGGAGTCCTGCAGGAATGCAGCCTGCTGCTCATCGGCTGCAACTTTCCCGACTGGCTGAGCCGGTTCATCCTGCGCGCAACCCGCAAGGGCCGCTTCGCCGACACCGTCGGGCGGCGCGAATGGCTCGTCGAGTGCCTCGCGCAGGAAGATCCGTTCGTCGGCTTCCTCGGCCACTTCAGTCCGGAGACTGATGTGCTGACCAACGTGCAGCCGGTGCAGTTCGTCAACGAGCTCTCCGAGCGATGGAACGCCCAGAACCCACGGGGGGCGGATCCTGCCACGGTGCCGGTGGTCGAGCCCGTCACCGCCCGCGACAACACGCTGTTCTTCATCAGCTACTCGCGCACCACCGACCAGGAAGCCGCCCGCGCGTTGCACCAGGCGTTGATCTCGATGGGCGTGACGGAGAACCAGATCTGGTTCGATACGCAAACGCTGGAGCCGGGTGACACGTACACACGGGGCATCCTCGACGGAATACGTAACAGCCGCTACTTCCTGCCGTTGGTGTCTCGCGCCGCCACGGAGCGGGAGCGAGCCTTCCTCTTCCGCGAATGGAGCGAAGCTACCGCGCAGGACCTGGAGATGAACCGCCCGTACCTGGTGCCGCTGGTGGTGGACACCGATTACCGGCCGGAGAGCTACCGCGAAGAGTCCGTCTCGACCTGGCTGGACCGAAAAATCGATTTCGGTCATGCCCCGCACGGACAGCCGGATGAGCGCACGCGGCGGACCTTGACCAGCCTGTTGCGTGAAGCGCGGAGCCGGGGCTGACCATGGACGATTCGCGGGGCGGCCTCCAGCTCGACGCGGACAACCCCTGGCCGGGGCTGGCTTCGTACGACGAAGCGTCACGGCGCTTCTTCTACGGGCGCGAGCGCGACACCGCCGAGTTGCTGCGGCTGATCAGGCTGTCGCCGCTGGTGGCGCTGTACGGCAAGTCGGGCCTTGGCAAGAGCTCGATGCTGCAGGCGGGTGTGTTTCCGAAGCTGCGGCAGGAGCGTTTCCTACCGGTGCACCTGCGGCTCGACTACAGCGAGGGCAGTCGCCAGACGCCGCTGGAGCAGGCTGCCGGACGCCTGCGTGACGAGATCGATGCCTTCGGACACGACGCGCCTTCCCTCGACAGCGGCGAGGGTCTATGGGCCTACCTTCAGCGCCGCGACCGACCCATCTGGAGCTCCGATAACTTTCCGCTGACGCCGGTGCTGGTGTTCGACCAGTTCGAGGAGGTGTTCTCGCGGGGTGGCTCGACGGAGCACGTGAAGGCCGTCCTCGACAGCATCGCCGACCTTGTGGCTGACCGGTTGCCTCCGGCGCTGGCGCAGGACAGGGAGGCTGCGCGCAAGCTGAACCTGCAGTCCCAGCAGTACCACGTCGTGTTGTCGTTCCGGTCGGACTTCCTCGCCGACGTGGAATCGTGGGAGAAACGCGCGTTCCTGCCGCGGCGTGAGTCCCTCCACCTGGTGGCGATGTCGCGCGCGCGCGCCATCGAGGCGGTCGACTGCGCCGGCGTCGCGGTGCTCGCGCCGGGGATGGGAGTGCAGATCGTCGACTTCCTCCTCGAGGAGGACCGCCAGTCCCGGGCCCGCATGACCGACGTCGAACCGGTGCTGCTGAGCCTGTGCTGCTACCAGCTGAACCTGCGCCGCCAGCCGGGAATGAAGATCGACGACGCACTCCTGGACACGGTCGGCAAAGGCATCCTGAAAAGCTTCTACGAAGAGGCGCTGAAGGGTGAGGACCACCGTGTCAGCAGGTTCATCGAGGACAACCTCATTCAAGGGGACCGGTACCGCAGCAGTTATCCCCGCGATGGCGCGCTGGCGAGCGGCGAGCTCACGCTGGAGGAATTGACCCGGCTCGAACAACGCCGCCTGCTGCGCATCGACCCCCAGGGAGGCGAGCCGCGCATCGAGCTGATTCACGACCGCCTCGTGAGCGTCGTCCGGGAGGCCCGTGACGCCCGGCGCGCGGAGGAACGGCGGCTGCGCGAGCAGGAAGAGGCCGAGAAGAGAGTGAAGGAAGCGCTGGCCGGCGAACAGCTGGCAAACAGCGAGCGCGAGCGCGGGCGCCTGATCCGGTGGCGAGCGGCGCTCGTGCTCGCGTTGCTGCTGATGGCCGCGGCGCTGGTGACGGCAGGCTATTTCTGGCATCTGGCCAGATTGGAGAGCCAGAACGTCATCGCCGAGCGCAAGGCGCTGGAGGAGACTGCCGTTTTGTTGAATCAGGACCTGGCCGCCGCCAAGGAGACGCTGGCCAAGACCGAAGCGGAGCTGGTCAACATCGAGCGCACCCTGGCCGAGCTCCAGGTCCTGCGTGCAGTGGAGTCAGGCGGCAGCGCCGACCGCGCGAATGTTGTCGCTTCGGCGAAGGCCCGGCTGGATTCGGCCAAAGCGAAGCAGGAAGAGATCCAGCAGAAGACCCAGGAGACACGCGAGGCCAAGTCGGCCGGACGGATCGAGGTGAACGGGTGGAGACTGAGTTCGGGAGGCTGCCCGAAGGGTCCCCTCAGCGTCTCGGGCACAGCCCGATTCAGCGTCGAGCCTCGCGGCAACGACGTGCTGGTCAGCGAGGAGTTCCAAGGGACAGGAAATGGCTATGCGGTCGCCCTGTCGAGCTCCGCCTCATTCCCCCGACTGCCGGCGGCAGCGCCGCCGAACCAGCGCTACTACGACCTCAATACCCGGGTTGAGTGGAAGCGCGACGGGAAAGCGGAATTCTCGACCAAGGGTATCGATCGGGTCTACGTCGATGAGAACGCGTCCCCCACGCGCGCGAGCCTCGTCAAGATCAGCACCGACTGCGGCGGCAAGTGAAGCCGTCATAGGGTCCGCGCTCGATCGCTTCGGCTGCGACACGCGCGGGCGCGGCTCGTCCTGTTCCGAACGCAACGCGGTCATTGGATCGGCTCGTGACGCGCGCCGCGCGGGAATCCACGTGGACAACGCCGCGATGACCGTGAGCACTCCGACTGCCGGATCGCCTGCCACGAGAATGTTCCATCCGGTATTCACGTCCAGGGGCGCATCGTTCGCGAGGGCGGCCGAGGCGACTCGGGGGATGCTCCGCACATGGTCGAGCAGCCGCGCGTAGAACGTCTGCCGTTGTTCTGACTGTATCGAGAGGATCGAGAGATTTGCTGAGGTGACAGGCTGCGGCATCGCTCCGGTGCCGACAACCCGCCGTTCCAAACGACGCCCGCCGCCGGCCGGTAATGTAGCTCGCCGCGCGATCGTGACAATTGTGTGTCCGGCCCTCCCCGGACCTCGAAGAATGTCGCCGGGCCGTCGCGGCTCGAGCCGCACGACGCAGAACGCTGCCGCAGAAAAGGTTCATGAATGTGGGCTTCTGAGGCGAGGCCACATGTTCGTGCCGTTTGCCGGCGCAGACTGACCCGCCGACTCTCACGCCGAAGTCTTTCATCTGCAAGTAGATACGCAGCGCTACAGCCGTAACGGGGCGGAAGGCACGTCCGTTGCTCGATCTGCAGGCACGAGTGCAAGCGCCCCTTGTGCTGCGGATCGTCCGGTGCAATGAATGAATGCCCTTCGACCGGCAGGCCCGGCGGCGACGCACTGTCCCTATTGCGCGATGCAGTGCGGCATGCACGTGGCCCAGCGTGCGTCAACGTTCTCGGTCTCCGGCAACAGCAGTTTTCCCGTCAACAAGGGGGGGCTCTGCGTCAAGGGGTGGGCGGCAGCCGACACCCTCGCCCATCCCGATCGCCTGCTCAATCCGCTGATGCGGAATGCGGGCGGTGCGCTGGTGGAAACCACCTGGGCGGCGGCGCTCGATCGCGTGGCCGGGGGCATTCAGCGCGTGCAGGCACGCCACGGCGCCGACGCGGTCGGCGTCTTCGGCAGCGGCGCGCTCACGAACGAGAAAGCCTACCTGCTCGGCAAGTTCGCGCGCGTCGCGCTGGGTACCTCGAACATCGACTACAACGGGCGCTTCTGCATGTCCTCGGCGGCCGCGGCAGCGACCCGCGCCTTCGGCCTCGACCGCGGTCTCCCCTTCCCGCTCGAGGACATCGGGCACTCGAACGTCGTGCTGCTGGTCGGCAGCAATGTCGCCGAGACGATGCCCCCGCTGATGCAGTACTTCTCCGCGCTGCGGGCCAACGGCGGCCAGCTGCTGGTCATCGATCCGCGCCGGTCCGCGACTGCGGAATGGGCGTCGACCCATCTGCGTTCACGTCCGGGGTCGGACGCCGCGTTGGCCAACGGGATCCTTCATGTCCTGATCCGCGATCACCTGATCGACACCTGCTATATCGCCAGCCGGACCGAAGGATTCGACGAGGTGCGGCAGCTCGCCGCGACGTATTGGCCTGAGCGCGTCGAACGGCTGACCGGTGTGGCTGAGGCGACTCTCGTCGATGCCGCGCGCACGCTGGGCACAGCGGAACGCGTCATCGTGCTGACCGGCCGGGGTCCCGAGCAGCAGTCGCAGGGCGTCAACAACGCGCTCGCCTACATCAACATCGCGCTGGCGCTCGGGCAGGTGGGCAAGCCCTTCGGCGGCTACGGCACGATCACCGGCCAGGGGAACGGACAGGGAGGGCGCGAGCACGGCCAGAAGGCGGACCAGCTTCCCGGCTACCGGAAGATCGACGATCCCGCCGCGCGCCGCCACATGGCGGCAGTATGGGATGTGCCCGAGGCCGCGATTCCTGGTGCCGGGAAGTCGGCCTTCGAGCTGCTCGAGACGCTCGGTCGCGACGACGGCGTGCGGGCCCTGCTGATCATCGGCTCCAACGTCCTGGTGTCCGCCCCTGAAGCCGATCGGATTCAGAAGCGCCTTCAGTCGCTCGACCTGCTGGTCGTCTCCGACTTCTTCCTCTCGGAGACCGCGGCGATTGCCGACGTCGTGCTGCCAAGCGCCCAGTGGGCAGAAGAGGACGGCACGACCACCAACCTCGAGGGACGCGTGCTTCGCCGGCGCCGTGCGCTCGATCCTCCGCCGAACGTCCGCACCGATTTGCAGATGCTCGTGGACCTCGCGGGCAGGCTGGGCCGCCGGCGCTGGTTCCCGACGGCCGCACCCGGCGAGGTGTTCGACGAGCTGCGTCGGGCGAGCCAGGGCGGCATCGCCGACTACTCCGGCATCACCTATGACCGGCTCGACGCGCAGGACGGTGTGTTCTGGCCGTGCCCCGAAGTCGCTCATCCAGGTACGCCGCGGCTGTTCGTGGACCGATTCCCGACGGCCAGTGGCCGCGCGCGTTTTCACGCCGTCCCCCACCTGCCCCCGGCCGAGGATCGCGACGGCGACTATCCGCTCTACCTCACCACCGGGCGGGTGCTCGCGCATTATCAGTCCGGCACCCAGACGCGGCGCGTCGCCGCGCTGCAGGCGCTCGCGCCCGAGCCTATCGCGGAGCTGCACCCGCTGACCGCCCGGCGGCTCGGCGTTCGCGACGACGGGTTCGTCACGTTGACCACGCGCCGCGGTTCGGGGCGCTTCAAGGTGAAGGTGACGACGACGGCGCGCGAGGACACCGTCTTCGTGGCGTTTCACTGGGGCGGGGCGCAATCGATCAACCGTCTCACTCATGCGGCGCTGGATCCCGTGAGCCGGATGCCCGAGTTCAAGGTCTGCGCCGTCCGCGGCGAGTCATGCCCATGACGCGCCCGTCTCGTCGTGATCGGCAACGGCATGGCCGGCGCCCGGTTCGTCGACGACCTGCTCGCCAGGGGCGGCGCCGACCGGTTCGACGTGACGGTCTTCGGCGACGAGCCGCACGGGAACTACAACCGGATCCTGCTGTCGAGTGTCCTCGCCGGACACCACAGCCCGGCGGACATCCTCATCAATCCTCTGTCCTGGTACGCCGCGCGCGGTGTGACGCTGCACGCCGGGGTGCGTGCCGAGGAGCTCGACCTCGGGAACAGGAGCGTGCGCGGCGCCGACGGCACCGTTGCAGAGTACGACACGCTGGTCATGGCGACCGGCAGCCAGCCGTTCATCCCGCGCATGGAGGGGCTGGTGTCCGACGGCGGCTTCCGTGACGGCGTCTTCGTCTTTCGGACGCTCGACGACTGCGATCGGATCATGGCGTTCGCACGCCACGCGCGGCGTGCGGTGATCGTCGGCGGCGGTCTGCTCGGGCTCGAAGCCGCACGCGGGCTGCTCAACCACGACATCGACGTGCACGTCGTGCACCTCATGCCGCACATCATGGACGCGCAGCTCGACGCCGTGGCCGGCGCGATCCTCGAGCGGCAGCTCGCCGAGATGGGCGTGCAACTGCACTTCGAGACGCTCACGACGGCCGTGCTCGGCAACGGGCACGTTGCCGGTGTCGCGTTCAAGGACGGCAGCACGCTCGAGTGCGACATGGTCGTGCTCGCGGCCGGAATCCGGCCGAATGTCGAGCTCGCACGCCGGGCGGGGCTCCACGTCAACCGCGGCATCGTGGTCGGGGACGACCTCGGCTGCGTCGACGCCCCGGACGTCCATGCGGTCGGTGAATGCGCCGAGCACTGCGGACGCGTCTACGGCCTGGTCGCGCCGTTGTGGGAGCAGACCCAGGTGCTGGCCGATCGCCTGAGTGGCAGGGCCCCCGCGGCACTCTATCTCGGCTCGCGCACGTCGACCAGGCTGAAGGTCGCCGGTCTCGACGTGGCCGTGATGGGGAGGAAGGACCCGGAGGACGCCGGCGACGAGGTCGTGAGCTATCAGGAGCCGGCGCGCGGTGTCTACAAGAAGCTGATCGTGCGCAGCGACCGGCTCGTCGGCGCGATTGTCATGGGCGACGGCGCCATCGTGCCGTCGCTGCTCCAGGCCTTCGGCGACGGCTCGCCACTCGATGCCAACCGTGCCGAGCTGCTGTTCCCCCTTTCGTTCAACACGCCGTTGCCGTCGCCCGAGCGCATGCCGGACAGCGCGCAGATCTGCGACTGCAACGCCGTCTCGAAGGGGGACATCATCGAGGCCGTCATGGAGGGCGCGCGCGGCCTGCAGGCCGTGTGCGATGCCACCCGCGCCGGCACCGGCTGCGGCTCGTGCCGGCCCGAGGTGCAGGAGATCATCGATTTCGCGTGCCGGACGGTCGACGCGCCGGCAGGCACCCTCGGCTTCGAGCTGCGCCAGGAGGCCGTGTGAGCGCGCAGATGAACCGGCTGGTCGTGGTCGGCAACGGCATGGCCGGCGTGGCCTGCGTGGAGCAGATCCTCAAGCACGCGCCGCGGTTCGATGTGACGATTTTCGGCGACGAGACACACGTCAACTACAACCGGATCCTGCTCTCCTCAGTGCTGGCCGGCGAGAAGACGTCGGACGACATTGCCCTCAATCCGATCGAATGGTACGAGCGCCACAACATTCAGCTGCGGGTCGGCAGCCGCATCACCGACGTCGACCCGGTCGCGAAGACCGTCACGTCGCAGGACGGCGCCGTGACCCCCTTCGACACGCTGCTCCTCGCCACCGGCAGCTCCGCCTGGATGCCCCCGATCGAAGGGCTGGACAAGGACGGGGTGTTCGCCTTCCGTACGCTCGACGACACGCGCGCCCTGCTCGGCCGCGCCCGGGCCGGCACCAAGGCGGTTGTGATCGGTGGCGGACTGCTCGGTCTCGAGGCGGCCCGTGGCCTGCAGGTGCAGGGCTGCGACGTAACGGTCGTGCACCTGTCGAACACCCTCATGGAGCGTCAGCTCGATCCGACGGGTGGAGGCTACCTGACGACGCGGATGGAAGCCCTGGGCATCCGGGTGCTGCTCGGACGCAGCACCAAGGCGATCCGCGGCGGCGCGGCCGCCGAGGCAGTCGAGTTCGCGGACGGCACCTGCCTCGACGCGGGCCTGGTCGTGGTCGCGGCGGGCATCCGTCCGAACGTCGAGCTCGGTCGCAAGGCCGGCCTGCAGGTCAACCGCGGCATCGTCGTCAACGATCATCTCGAGACGTCGCACCCGGACATCTTCGCGGTCGGGGAGTGCGTGGAGCACAACGGCGTCTGTTACGGCCTGGTCGCCCCGCTGATCGAGCAGGGAAAGGTCCTGGCGGCGACGATCACCGGGAACAAGGGGCCGACGTACACCGGCAGCGTGCAGGCGTCCAAGCTGAAGATCATGGGCGTCGACGTGTTCTCCGCCGGCGTGTGGTCGGACGGCGACGGGGCGGAGCCGGTCCGCTTCGAGGATCCCGGCGAGGGGATCTACAAGAAGCTAGTAGTCCGGGACGGCAAGCTGGCCGGCGTGATCCTGGTCGGCGACACGTCGGACAGCGCCCGGTACATGGAGTGGCTGCGCACGGCTGCCGATCTGACCAGGCAGCGCCGCCACCTGCTGTTCCCGCCGCCCGGTGATGACAGCGGGCTCGATATCGCGCAGATGGCCGACGGCGCAACCGTGTGCGGGTGCGTGGGCGTCACCAAGGGCGCGATCATCCAGGCCATTCACGCCCACGGCGTCAACACGCTGTCGCAGCTCAAGGAAGCGACGCGCGCCAGCACCGGATGCGGCAGCTGCACGTCGCTGTGCCAGGACCTGCTGAAGGCGGTGGCGCCGGAGTTCGAAGAAGAAGGGCGGCGCGTGCTCTGCGGCTGCGTGCCGTTCAACCAGGAGAGCCTTCGAGACATCCTGCGCAGCCAGAAGCTGCGCTCCGTGCAGGACGTGCTCGAGATCTACGGCAACGGACAGGGCTGCGAGGTCTGCAAGCCGGCGATCAGCTACATGCTCGACATGCTCTGGTGCGGCGATCATGACGAAGACCGGTCGGCGCGCTTCATCAACGACCGGGTGCACGCCAACATCCAGAAGGACGGCACCTTCTCGGTCGTTCCACGCATTCGCGGCGGCGTGACGAGCCCCGACGAGCTCCGGCGGATCGCCGACGTCGCCGACAAGTACAAGGTCCCGATGGTGAAGATCACCGGCAGCCAGCGGATCGACCTGCTGGGGATCAAGAAGGAAGACCTGCCGAAGGTGTGGGCCGACCTCGGGATGCCCTCCGGACAGGCGTACACCAAGGGTTTCCGCATGGTGAAGACCTGTGTCGGCACCGATTTCTGCCGTTTCGGGACGCAGGACTCGACCGCCGCCGGGATCGAGATGGAGCGGCGGTTCGAGAACCTGTTCACGCCGCACAAGGTGAAGATGGCCACTGTCGGCTGCCCGCGCAATTGCGCCGAGGCCACTGTCAAGGACATCGGTCTCGTCGGGCAGGAAGGGGGCTGGCAGGTGGTCGTCGGCGGCGCCGCGGGCAAGTCCGTCCGGAAGGCGGACCTCCTCATCACCGTCGAGACGACCGAGGCGGCGCTCGAGGCCGCCGAGGTGTTCTTCCAGGTACTACCGCGAGCACGCCAACTATCTGGAGCGCACCTACGACTTCGTGGAGCGCGTCGGGATCGACCGGATCCGGAAGGAAACGGTGTACGCGCCGGACAGCGTACGCCGCCTGCTGCTCGACCGCCTGCGGAAGTCGAAGGCCCGGTCGCGCGACGCGTGGCAGGAAGGGGCGCAGCCGGTGCACCCGACGCAGTTCATCCCGTTACAGCCGATTGAACAGGGGCTCATGTGAACAACGAACGATGGGTACGGATCACCGCGGCCGACCGCATCCCGGTGCGTGAGGGCCGTGCCGCTTTCGTCGGCGGGCGCGAGATCGCCATCTTCAATCTTGGAGATGGATTCGCAGCGGTCGACAACCGCTGTCCTCACCAGGGAGGACCGCTGGCCGACGGGATCGTCGCCAACGGCGCGATTGTCTGTCCGCTCCATGCCTGGAAGATCAGCCTGCGCACCGGTGCAGTCGTGCGGCCGTCCGGCATGGGCGAGTGCGTGCGCAGCTATCCCACCCGGGTCGAGGCGGGCGTCGTGCTCGTCGAGTTGCCGCTCGCCGTCGAGGCCGGTCGACGCGGACCAGGCGGCATGACCCGACGTCCCGAAGGGTTCCTCCGTAGCGGCCACCTGCCGACGCTGGTCGCGGCGCTGTTGTACTTCGACGTCAGCTTCATGGCGTGGGTGCTGCTCGGCCCGCTCGCGCCGTTCCTGCGCGAGGAGCTGGGCCTCTCGGCCACGCAGCAGGGCCTGCTCGTCGCCATCCCGCTGCTGGGCGGCTCCCTGTTCCGGCCGGTCCTCGGCGTGCTCGGGGACTGGATCGGCGGACGCCGCACCGGTCTCATCGGCCTTGGTCTCACGCTGGTGCCGCTGGTGATTGCCTGGCAGTGGGCGGCGGCACCCGCCCATTTCTACGCGCTGGGCCTTCTGCTCGGCATTGCCGGCGCCAGCTTCGCGGTGGCGCTGCCGCTCGCGAGCCGGTGGTATCCACCGCAGTACCAGGGGCTGGTGATGGGAATCGCCGGGGCGG
Organism: uncultured Acidobacteriota bacterium; assembly: GCA_963787175.1. Classification (GTDB taxonomy): domain Bacteria; phylum Acidobacteriota; class Vicinamibacteria; order Vicinamibacterales; family 2-12-FULL-66-21; genus CAVSUB01. The sequence continues at coordinate 39,638 of CAWBCA010000016.1, read as the reverse complement.
GCAATTCAGGATCGCTCGTCGCCACGCTGTTCGCGCCGCGCCTCGCCGAGCGATTCGGGTGGGCGAACACGTTCGGCCTGATGATCCTGCCGATCGTTCTCGTGGCGATCGCGTTCGCGCTGCTCGCCAAGGACAGCCCGACCCGCACCGCTCCGCCGGCCTGGCGCGATTATGTGGCCGTGCTGCGAGAGCCGGACACCTTCTGGTTCTCGCTGCTGTACGGCGTGACGTTCGGCGGCTTCGTGGGGTTCGCGAGCTTCCTGACCACCTTCTTCCACGAGCAGTATCTGGTCTCGCGGGTCGGAGCCGGCGACTTCACGACCATCGTCGTGATTGCCGGCAGCCTGCTGCGGCCGGTTGGCGGCTGGCTCTCGGACCGGATCGGCGGCTATCGCCTGCTGCTGCTCCTGCTGGTTGGCATCGCCGGCTGCGTCCTGGGGGTGGCCACGCTCCCGCCGCTCCCGGTCGTGGTCGCCGTGCTGTTCTGCGCGATGGGACTGCTCGGCATGGGTAACGGCGCCGTCTTCCAGCTCGTGCCGCAGCGCTTCGCCGACCGGATCGGCATCGTCACCGGTGTGGTCGGCGCCGCGGGTGGCCTCGGCGGCTTCTGTCTGCCATCCCTGCTTGGCGTCGCCAAGGACGTAACGGGCAGCTACGCCCCCGGCCTCGCTGGTGATCGCGCTCGCCTGCATGGCCGGCGCGGTCGCGCTGCTGCAGCTGGGCTCGCAGTGGAGCGTGCGCTGGCAGGAGGACGCGGTGAAGCAGTCGGGCATCTTCTGCTATCGTGGGGTCGTGCGCCGGCTCCTCGGCGCAGAAACCGCCTGACGCTGCATGGCCTTGCCGAGTTTTGGCGGCCTCCGGGTGCTTGCGCTCGAAAGCCGCCGCGCCACAGAGATCGCCGCGCTCATCACGACCTTCGGGGGAGAGCCGCGCGTGGCGCCGTCTCTGCGCGAAGTGCCGCTCGAGACCAACACGGAAGCGCTGGACTTCGCAGCGGCGCTGATGCTCGACGAGTTCGACATCGTCGTCTTCCTGACCGGCGTGGGCGCACGGGCGCTGATGGCCGTGGTGGAGTCGGCGTGTTCCCGCGCGTCGTTCGCCGCGGCGCTCGCCCGCACCAGGGTGGCGGCGCGCGGGCCGAAACCGGTTGCCGTGCTGCGGGAGCTGCAGGTTCCGGTCTGGGTCACCGCACCGGAGCCGAACACCTGGCGCGAGCTGGTTGCCGCTCTCGATGCCAAAGCCGACGAACGCCCGCTCGCCGGTGCGCGGGTCGCCGTGCAGGAGTACGGTGTGTCGAACCCGGAGCTGCTGCACGCGCTGCGCGAGCGCGGGGCCAGGGTCACGCCTGTACCGGTCTATCAATGGACACTGCCGCAGGATCTGCAGCCGCTGCACGACGCCGTCACGGCGGTCACGCGTGACGAGGTGGACGTCGTGATCCTGACGTCAGGCGTGCAGCTCGCGCACCTGTTCCAGATTGCTGCGCGGGATGGGTCTCGAAGACGATCTCCGGCGAGGGCTGCGACGTACCGCCGTCGCCTCGATTGGCCCGACCACGTCCGAAGAGATCGCGCGCCGAGGACTCAGAGCCGATCTCGAGGCCTCCCACCCGAAGATGGGCGTGCTCGTGCGCGAGGCGGCGGAACGGGGTGGCGATCTGATCCGCACCAAGCGTGGCCGCGACGGCGCAGGGTCGGTGAGCAGCAGTCGCGACCAGTAGCGGGCCGTTGCCCACTCTCCGCATTGCTGAGGGCCTGTCCAAGGAAGCCCGGCATGCGTCACATGTCGCGTCCAGCCAAATGACCTGCCTGCCTGTGGGGGCGCGGACCTGCGTGCCGTCGCCCTGGCCATATTCCCCTGCCTTTACAGCTGCGGGCGGACGGACATAGTATTCCTGCCGTCCTGACACACGCGAAACCCATCACACCCGGGAGGCCGCGTTGAAGCTTCCAGTTCGGATCACCGTGAACGGCCGGGTCTTGGAGCGGGAGGTCGAACCACGGCTCCTGCTGGTCCACTTCCTCAGAGAGGTGGCGGCGCTCACCGGCACGAAGGTCGGTTGCGACACCAGCCAGTGTGGCGCGTGCACGGTGCTCGTCGACCACAAGGCGGTGAAGTCCTGTACCCAGTTCGCCGTCCAGGCTGACGGGGCCTCGATCCAGACCATCGAAGGGCTCGCGCAGAACGGGTCGATGCACCCCGTGCAGGAGGCGTTCTGGTCCAAGCACGGGCTGCAATGCGGGTTCTGCACGCCCGGGATGATCCTGACGTCAGTCGCCTTCCTGGCCGACAACCCGAGTCCCACCGCAGCCGAGGTACGACACGCGCTCGAAGGCAACCTCTGTCGCTGCACGGGATACCAGAACATCGTGCGCTCGGTCCGCGAGGCGGCGACGTTGATGGGCCGGCGATGAGCGCCACAGTCTTCGGCTCCGGCATCCGCCGTCGGGAAGATCCGCGCCTCATGAGCGGGACCGGAACCTTCACCGACGACATCGTGCTCCCCAACCTGGCTCACGCGGCGATGCTGCGCAGCCCGCACGCGCACGCCCGCATCACGCGCATCGATACCGCGCGCGCCAGCACAGCCGCCGGCGTCCTCGCGGTGTACACCGCGGCAGACACTGAAGGGGCCCTCAAGGCCATACCGTGCCTCTGGCTGGTGCCCGGTTCCGACCTCAAGGTGGGCGCCTACCCGCCGCTCGCGAAGGACGTCGTCCGCTACGTCGGTGACTGCGTCGCCGTCGTGGTTGCCGAAACGCGGTTCCAGGCCCAGGACGCGCTCGATCTCATCGACGTGGACTACGAGCCGTTGCCGGCGGTCGTCGATCCCCAGCGCGCCGTCGCGGCGGGCGCGCCCCAACTGCATGCGGACATCGCCGGCAACCAGGCCTTTCACTGGACGGTGGCGGGCGGCGATGTCGAGGCCGCGTTCGCGGCGCCCGGCGTGGTGGTGGTGAAGGAGCGGATCGTCCAGCAGCGGCTGATTCCAACCGCGATTGAGCCGCGGTCGGCGGTTGCGCAATGGGTGCCCGCGACCGGCGAGCTGACACTGTGGAACACGACTCAGAACCCGCACATCGTCCGGTTCGCGTGTTCGGTCGTCACCGGCGTGCCCGAAGACAAGCTGCGGGTTGTCGCGCCGGAAGTCGGCGGCGGCTTCGGCAGCAAGATCGCCCAGTATCCGGGTGACTTCATCACCGTGTTCTGCGCGATGAAGCTGGGGCGCCCCGTGAAGTGGACCGAGACACGGCGCGAGAACTACGTGGCGACGACGCACGGTCGCGATCACGTGCAGGAGGTGGAACTGGCGGCCACGCGCGAGGGCCGGATCACCGGGCTCCGCTGCACGGTCTGGGCAGGGATGGGCGCCTACCTCTCGACCGCGGCGCCCGGAATTCCCACCATTCTCCACGGGTTGATGTTGTCTGGCCCATATGACCTGCCCGCCGTGAAGCAGGACGTGTACGGGGTCTACACAAACACCACGCCGGTAGAAGCCTATCGGGGCGCCGGCCGGCCCGAGGCGACCTTCATGCTCGAGCGGATGCTCGATCGACTCGCGCGGGAACTGAAGCTCGATCCGGTGGAGATCCGGCGGCGCAACCTGATCCCGCCCTTCGATGCCGGGCACCCCGTCATCACCGGCCTGACCTACGACAGCGGCAACTATCAGCGGACCCTCGACCGCGCGGTGGACCACGCCGGGTACGCGGCGCTCAGGGCGGAGCAGGCGGAGGGCCGCAAGCAAGGTCGGCTGATAGGCATCGGCGTGACCACCTACGTCGAGATCTGCGGGCTCGGCCCGTCACAGGTGGCGGGGGCGGTCGGGTTCCAGGGCGGGCTGTGGGAGAGCGCGATCGTGCGCTTTCATCCGACGGGCAAGGTCAATGTCTTCATCGGCGCCTCTCCACACGGTCAGGGGGAGGAGACGACGTTCGCGCAGATTGTCGCGAGCCAACTGGGAGTCAGCGTCAACGACGTCAAGGTCGTGCACGGCGACACCGACAATACGCCGATGGGCTGGGGCACCTACGGCAGCCGGACGACTGCGGTCGGCGGCGCGGCGCTGGCGACCGCCGTTGCAAAGATCAAGGACAAGGCCAAACGCCTCACCGCGCACCTGCTGGAAGCGGCGCCCGAGGACATCGACTACGAGGACGGCAAGTTCTTCGTGAAGGGATTGCCCAGCCGCGTCAAGACGATTCAGGACATCGCGCTCATGGCCAACGTCGCCTGGAACATGCCGCCCGGCATGGAAGCGGGGCTCGAGGCGACCAGCTTCTACGATCCGCCGAACTTCGTGTTTCCCTTTGGCGCGCACGTCGCCGTGGTCGAAGTCGATCCGGAGACGGGCCGGGTCGATCTGAAAAAGTACGTGGCGGTCGATGACTGCGGCCCGCAGATCAATCCGGTGATCGTCGAGGGCCAGGTGCACGGCGGCGTCGTCCAGGGCATCGGGCAGGCGCTGTGGGAAGGAGCGGTGTACGACGACGAGGGGCAGTTGCTCACCGGATCGCTGCAGGATTACGCGATTCCGCGCGCGGAGGAACTGCCGGACATCGAGGTGCTCTCGACCGTGACCCCGTCCCCGCATCACCCGCTCGGCGTCAAGGGCATCGGTGAGGCGGGCACGATCGCATCGACCGTCACGGTGTACAACGCGGTGATGGATGCACTGGAGCCGTTCGGCGCGCAGAGCCTCGTGATGCCGCTGACCCCCGAAAAAGTCTGGCGCGCGATGCAGCGCGCGGAAGGGCGGTAATCATGTTCGCGCGCCTCCTTCGACTACTACCGTGCGGGCTCGATCGGCGAAGCGCACCAGCTCCTTCGCGAGCACGCCGGCGCCAAGCTGCTCGCGGGCGGGCACAGCCTGATCCCGCTCATGAAGCTGCGGCTCGCGACGCCGACCGCCCTCGTGGACATCGGGCGCATCGCGGATCTGAAGGGGATTTCGAAGAGTGGCGTTTCGCTGCGAATCGGCGCCCTGACGACGCACGCCGAGCTGGCGTCGTCGGCGGAATTGAAGTCCGCGTGCCCGATGCTGGCGGAGGCGGCCGCGCATGATCGGCGACTCGCAGGTGCGGAACGTCGGCACCATCGGCGGCAACATCGCGCATGCCGATCCCGCCTCCGACCTGCCGACGGTTCTGGTCGCGCTCGACGCCACGCATTCACGTGGCCGGCCCGAACGGCGAGCGCACGATACCGGTCGGCGGGTTCTTCCAGGGCATGATGACGACGGCGATCGAGCCGGCCGAGATCCTGACAGCGATCGAGGTACCGGTGAAGCCGGCGGGCCACGGGATGGCTTACGTGAAGTTCAGCCATCCGGCGTCGCGCTACGCCGTCCTGGGTGTCGCGGCGGTCGTCTCCGGTGACGGATGGCATTTGCACGGCGGCGCGCATCGCGATCGGCGGGCTGCTGCCTGCCCCCGTGCGATGCACCGACGTCGAGCGGACGATCGAGCCGCAGCGCATCTCGTCCGGACAGCGTGTCGCGCGCGGCGGCCGAGGTGGAACGCGTGCTGCACGACGATGTCATGGGCGACATCTTCGCGTCGGCCGACTACCGCAAGGCGATGGCGCCGGTCTATGTCGCACGCGCGCTGACGTCGGCATGCTCGCGAGCCGGTCGTGAGGGGCCGTGTTGGAGGGAGCTTCAGAGTCCGTGCATACATCCGTGGCGCGGCCACTCAGGGTCCGCGTGGCGGCGCTGAGCGCCGTAGCTAGGAGGCCGGTCGGCGGGCCGCCGAAGCTTCACCCGCAGCGACGCGTCGACGTACCGAGCGAGCTCCGGCCAGTGCTGCCCCGAATCGATCGACCAGCTCGAACAGCTCCTCGCCCGGCAGCTCTACGTCGCCGATCGGAGCCTGACGTCTCGGCCTACCTGGCCTTACAGCTGCAGCGGCCCCTGTTTCTCGAGGGCGAAGCTGGCGTCGGCAAGACCGAGATCGCCAAGGCGCTGGCGGCGGCGCTCGGCACCGAGTTGATTCGGCTGCAGTGCTATGAAGGGCATCGACGTCGCGCAGGCGCTCTACGAGTGGAACTATCCGCGCCAGCTGCTCGAGATCCGTCTGCTCGAGGCCAGCCACGACGCTCGATCGCGCCCGCGCGACCAAGGAGCTCTTCAGCGAGGCGTTCCTGATCAAGCGTCCGCTGCTGCAGGCGCTCGAGCAGACCGGCGGACGCCGGCCGGTCCTCCTGATCGACGAGATCGACCGGGCGGACGACGAGTTCGAGGGGTTTCTGCTGGAGCTGCTGTCCGACTTTCAGGTGACCATCCCCGAGCTCGGCACCATCCGCGCCGCCGTGCCGCCGATCGTGGTCCTGACGTCCAACCGCACCCGGGAGATCCACGACGCGCTCAAGCGGCGCTGTCTCTATCACTGGATTCCGTATCCCGACTTCGCCAAGGAATACGAGATCATCACCACGCGGCTCCCCGGCGTGCCCGCTCGACTTGCCCGGCAGGTGACCGCCTTCGTGCAGGAGCTGCGGCAGGCCGACCTGCACAAGCTGGCCGGGGTGTCGGAGACGCTCGACTGGGTGGCGGCGCTGGTCGCGCTCGATCAGGATCGCCTCGACGAACAGGTCGTGAATCATACGCTCGGCATCCTGCTCAAGGATCACGAAGACATCGAGTCGATGCGGGGGGCGCGGGTCGCCGCGCTCGTCACCCGCGCCAGCGACCTGGCGGATCCGGACGGCACCGTGATGCATCTCGCCGCGAACGTGGTGCTGTTCGTGAGGACGCCTCCGGTCGCAGGGTGTGTCGGTGCGCGCCGGCGGCACGCTCGACGCGGTGCGCGCGCTGGAACATGTCGGACTCCAGCGCAGGGATGACGTGCGCGATGCACTGCGGGCGGTGCTCGTCACCGGCCGCCATGACCTGGCGCGGTTCGATCGCGTATTCGATCGGTTCTGGCGCGTCTGGCCGGAGACGGGTGGCCCGGGCCTGCCCCAGCCGATTCAGCCGCCGCGCCGTGGCGTGGCGAAGGTTCAGTGGCTGGCGTCCGCGTCGGTGCCGCCGGAAGAGCGCGGCGGCGAGGCCGCGCAGGAGGCGCCCGACATCGTCCGGACGTACAGCGCGGACGACCTGTTGCGGGAGAAGGACTTCGCGGCATACGACGCCGACGAAATGGCGCGCGCGCGCGCGGTGGTCGCGTCGCCTGGCATGGACGCCCGGCGTCCGGGTAACGCGTCGCTGGATCCCCGGCAGCGGCGGCGTCGTCGATCCGCGCCGGCTGCTTCGCGTCAACGCACGGCTCGGCGGCGAACCGATGGTGATTCCGCGCCGCGAGCGGCGGCGCGCGCCGCGGCCGCTCGTCGTGCTGTGCGACGTGAGCGGTTCGATGGAGCCGTACACACGGATGCTGCTGCTCTTCGTGCATGCGATGGCACGCCGGCAGCGGGCGGTCGAGGTGTTCGTGTTCTCGACGCGGCTGACCAGAATCACGCGGCCGTTCATCGGGCGGCCGATCGATGCGGCGCTCATGCGCGTGCGCGACGTGGTGAAGGACTGGTCGGGTGGCACGCGCATCGGCGAGGCGCTCAGGATGTTCCACGTCCAGTGGGCTCGTCGCGTGCTGCGCCGCGGCCCCGTGGTGCTGCTGATTTCGGACGGATGGGACCTCGGTGAACCGGAGCTGCTGAAGGCCGAGATGGCGCGCCTGCAGCGCGGCTGCGTCCGCCTCATCTGGCTGAACCCGCTGATCGGCTCGCCCGGCTACGCCCCGCTCACGCGGGGCATGCGCGCGGCGCTCCCGCACGTCGACGACTTCCTCTCGGTGCGGAACATGGCCAGCCTCGAAGCGCTCGCGGCACGTCTCGAGGCAGCGCCAGACCGGAGCCGGGGCCGCTCCCGGCGATAGCCCGGAGTCACACCATGGACCTGAACGCACGATACGTGTTCCACTCTCCCGTCGATCGAGTCTGGGACCTCCTGATGGATCCGAAGATGATCGCGTCATGCCTGCCGGGATGTGATGCCTTCGAGCCGATCGGGACCGATCGATACCGGGTCGTGCTCAACGCCAGCGTCGCCGCAGTGTCCGGCTCGTTCGAAGGAACCGTGGAGATCACGGACAGGCATCCCCCTGTATCGTACAGATTGGCCGTCGATGGGAAGGGACGCCCTGGCTTTCTCAAGGGTGCGGCAACCATCACGCTGACTGACGACACACCCGGTACTTCGATTGACGTCGCCGCCACAGCGCAGGTGGGCGGACTGATTGCGCAAGTGGGTCAACGGCTGCTCGGCGCCACCGCGCGGATGATGATCGACCGTTTCTTCAACTGCCTGCAGCGGCAGATGCAGCAGCCGTAGCCGAGCCGAGATGACTCGAGCGCACGATGGTGGAGCGGATTGCCGCAAAGAGGCGGAGCTTGTGGGGGCCGCTACAGATGAGGTGCGCTGATTTGGACCTCACAAGGGTACCCTGGCGATAACGGTCAATTCCGTTGACGGCTATTCCGCGCGTAGCGCCGCGCACGGGTCGATCCGTGTCGCGCGGCGCGCGGGCAGCCATGCCGCCATCAGGCCCACTGCCATCAGCAGCAGCGTGACGATCGTGAACGCGATCGGATCGGTCGGCGTCACCCCGAACAGGAACGTCTGCAGCACGCGAGTCACGCCGGCGGCCCCGGCGAGGCCGACCAGCAGGCCGGCGGCGACGATGCGGAGCGCGCGAGCGAGCACGAGGCGGAGCACGTCGCGGCGGCCGGCCCCGAGTGCCATGCGCACGCCGATCTCGCGGCGCCGCTGCGTCACGGCGTAGGCCATCAAGCCGTACAGACCGCAGGTCGCGATCAGCGTTGCGCTCACCGCGAACAGCGCCAGCAGCACCATCCGGAAACGCGGCTGCGCCACCGACGCCGCCACCGCTTCGTCCATCGTCATGGTGCTCTGGACTGGCAAATCGGGCGCCGCGCGGCGAATTTCCGCCCGGATGCCTTCGACCACGCTGGCGGGTGTGGACGTGCGCGCGACGAACGCCACGAACCGCAGGAACCCGCTATGGTCCTGCTGGAACGGCACGTAGATCATCGGCTGCACGTCCCGCTCGAGGCTCATCTGACGAATGTCCGCGACCACGCCCACCACCGTCAGCCACTCGCCGCGATCGATCACGTTCACCCGCACGCGCCGGCCGAGCGCCTGGCCCGGACCACCGGGAAAGTATTCGCGCACGATGCGCTCGCTGACGATCGCCACGTTCATCGCGGCCGCTGTGTCCTGGGGCGTGAACTCGCGTCCCGCCAGCAGCGGAATTCCCATGGTCTTGAAATAGCCCGACTCGATTTTCGGCGCGCCGGCAAAGAGCGTCGGCTTCGGCTGCCCCTCGATGTCGAAGTCGCCCTGGATGAACATCCTGCCGAACGGCATCGAGTTGATCAGGCTCGCGGACGTCACGCCCGGCAGGGACTGGATGCGATCGAGCACGCCGCGCGCGAACGCATGCATGCGTTCGGGCTCGTCGGCGAGGCGTTCGGCCAGCGTCACCCTCACGGTTTGGACGACGCCGTCGCGGCCGCTCGATTCGAAGCCCGTCGACACCGACGTGAGACGCACGAAGCTGTGGATCAGCAGGCCCGCGCCGATCAGAAGCACGAGCGTCATCGCGATCTGCCCGGCGACCAGCAGCGTCCGCAGCTGCTCGCCGTGACGGTCGCCCGTGCTGCGCGCGGCCCCGGCGTGCAGCGCAAGGCCTTCGCTGAACGCGGCGCCGCTGACCCGCAGCGCCGGCACGAGCCCGATCAGCAGGGTCGAGACCAGCGACAAGCCGAGGCAGAACAGCATCACGCGGGTGTCGATCACGATGCCGCCGAGGCCTGGGAGCAGGGATGGCGGCACCAGCGGCACGGTGACGTCGATCGCGAGCCATGCGAGCATCACGCCGAGCGACGCGCCCAGCAGCGACAACACGACCGCCTCCGTCAGCAACTGACGCACGATGCGCCGGCGCCCTGCGCCGAGGGCCATGCGCACGGACAGTTCGCCGCGGCGGGCGCTGAGGCGCGCCATCTGCAGGTTCGCGACGTTGACGCAGGCGATCAACAGCACGAATGAGACGGCCCCGAGCAGGATCAGCAGCAGCGGACGCGCCGACTGCGTTCCTTGCTCCTGCAAGCCGACCGTGCGCGCGAGCGTGCGCGCGTTCGACGAGAATCTGCCGGCCATCGCAAGTGCGCCGGTCGGCGCGATCGACGGATCGTTCACCAATGCCGTCAATTCCGCTTCGGCGCGTTCCTGCGCCACGCCTGGTTTCATGCGGCCCAGCAGGGAGAGAGGCGCGTCGCTGCCGGTATCGCCGGCCCACCGGTTGGGCAGAAAGATGTCTGCGTCTGGCAGCGCGCCGAGCCGCGGGATCACCAGCCTGAAGGTGAAGTCCGGCGGCAGCACGCCGACGACGGTGCGGGGGACGCCGTCGACAGTGATGGACTGTCCGACGATGGCCGGATCGGCCTGGAGCGACGTGCGCCACAGCCGATCGCTGACGATCGCGGCGCGATCGTCGTCTGGCGCGGCGGCGTCAGAGAGGAACGCGCGGCCGCGCACGGGACTCACGCCCAGCGTGGCGAAGAAATTCGGACTCACGTCGAGCGCGGGCACCTGCAGCGGCTCGCCGCGGCCGGTGAACTGCGCGTCGATGGAGGTATAGGCCGCGAGATGATCGAGCGTGGTGACGCGCGGGCGCAGCCCTTCGTAGGTCACGAGCGGCCAGGTCGAGAACGTCTTGACGCCCGTCGCGGTCTGCTGCGCTGACGAGATCGTGACGAGGCGATCGGGGTTGGGATACGGCAGCGGCCGCCAGAGCACGCCGTAGGCGACGGAGAAAATCGCGGTGTTGAGGCCGATGCCGAGCGCGAGCGTGGCGAGGGCGGTGAAGGTGAACGCCGGATCGCGCCGCATCAATCGCAGAGTGTGACGCACGTCCTGCGCGAACGTTTCGACCGTCGCGAAGGTCCACGGCTCGCGCGACTGTTCGCGCAGCCGCAGCGGATTGCCAATCCGCCGCCGCGCGGCCGCCCGCGCCTCGTCGCCGCTCATGCCATCCGCGTCGGCGAGGGCGTGCGCCTTCATCTCCTCGTGAAAGCGCAGCTCGTCTTCCAGATCCCGATCGAACTGATTCCGCTGGAAGAAGAACAGCAGACGTCGGAGCACAGAACCCACGGCACCCTCCGAAGAGTCAGGACACTACGTCGTCTTCATCACGCGCATGATCGCGCCGAACATCTGGGAGAATCGCGATTCCTCGATGCCGAGCTGCTTCTTCCCGGCGGTCGTGAGCGTGTAGAAGCGCGCTCGCCGGTTGTTCGCCGACATCTTCCACTCGGGCAACACCCATCCCTTGACGAGCATGCGCTGCAGCGCCGGATACAGCGACCCCTCTTCGATCGTCAGCACGTGCGCCGACAGCATCTGGATGTGCTGCGCGATGCCGTAGCCGTGCATCGACCCGATCGAGAGCGTCTTCAGAATCAACATCTCGAGCGTGCCCGGAAGGAGCTCGTTCCTGCTCTTCGTCTTGGCTTCTTTCATCAGTTTCTCTTTGCATAGACGAACTATGGAAGTGGAAAGTTTCCTCCCTTTGGGGAGAGCCTGTCAACTGTTGGCGTTGGCGTTATCCGAAGCAGATGACCTGGCCGTCGGCCGTGGCGACGACGACCTAGCCCCTGGCGACGGCCGGGGAGGACGTCACGGGCGAGGCGGGTTTCAGACCCAGCTCTTCCGCAAGGCACACTCCGTCCCTGCTGGCATGAACGCAAGTTCGGGGTCGAGAGCCTTACAAGCCGACCCGCTTCTACGGCACGCGTACGCAGCTCTCCGCAGCCCCATTCGAACACCGCGCCAATGGTCCTTCCGGGCGCAGACCGTTGCCTCCAGCGCGCCTTGCGCGGATTCGTCTTACAGAATCGGTCGGAGGCGCGCGGGAGGTCCGGAGTGGGATTCGAGGGCCGCTCAGATGGCGCTACCCGTCGTGCCGCGTCAGCCCCGCCGCGCTGCCTCGATGGTGGCGACGTCGATCTTCGTCATCGGCATCATCGCCTCGAAGGCACGCTTTGCCTCGCCGCCACCAACCGCAAGCGCGTCGGTCAGCGCGCGCGGGGTGATCTGCCAGGAGAGGCCCCAGCGGTCCTTGCACCAACCGCACTGGCTTTCCTTGCCGCCATTGCCGACGATCGCGTTCCAGTAGCGGTCGGTCTCTTCCTGATTGTCCGTCGCGATCTGGAAGGAGAAAGCCTCGCTGTGCTTGAACTCCGGGCCGCCATTGAGACCGAGACAGGGAATGCCCAGAACGGTGAACTCCACCGTCAGCACATCGCCCTCCTTGCCGGACGGGTAGTCACCGGGCGCCTTGTGAACAGCCGTCACTGCACTATCCGGAAAGGTGGCGGCGTAGAAGCGCGCCGCCTCCTGCGCGTCCTTGTCGAACCAGAGGCAGATCGTATTCTTTGGCTTCATGTTCGTGTGCTCCTTGTGATCAGTCAGGGCGAACGCCGCGGTCTCCGCGTCGAACGCATTGGGCGAATTCACCGAGCGCAGCGCCCGGCTCTTCCTTCAGCGCCGTCGCAGGCGGCGAAGCCATCTCGGGGTCGAGCCACCTCATCACCACACGGAGGCCCGGCCTCCGGCAACGCAGCGGCGGCTTCGGCGAGTGTATGCAAGTTTTGGACACGAAACTGCCGAAGACCGAAGAGCATCGTTTCTACCTCCCCGCTCGTGCGAGAACGCGTAGTAAACTTCTCCGGTGCGCCGTCTTGTGGCACTCGTGCTTGGGCCAGCCCTGGTCGTTTGGTCGACGATGGTGTCGTTTCTGCACGTGCACGAATACATTGGCCACGACCATCCCACCCATCACCACGCTCCGGCATCGCACGAGCATGGACACGAGCTGTCGCCGGCGACCGAAACGGACCTGGATCACGTCTCCACATTCGACAGTCACGGCGCCCCAACGGCCCGTGCCGAATCATGCGATCCAGGTCGCCACGGCGTGGCAGTCAAGATGAGCTGCGCAAAACTGCCGCAGCTGCACCTCGATCTCGCGGAGCTTCCGGGACCAACGATTGTGGTACCTGCAGTTCCAGTCCGATCCGCTGTCGGTATTACCGACGTGCGTGTCCATGGTCCACCGTTCGACCCTCGCATCCCCTCACGCGCCCCGCCTCTGACGCCCCAAGCCTGATCACTTGACCGGCACGCCGCCGGTCGTCCGTCAGTTCGAATAATCGAGGACTGTTTTATGCCGACCCGATCCCAGGTCCGTACCTGGATCGCTGGATTCGGCCTGGTAGTCGTGCCGTCGCTGGCGCTGGCCCAGGATCGAACCGAGCGTGAAGTCGTGGAGCTGATCGTGCGCGATGGGCCGAGAGCGCGGGCGATCCGCGCGGAATCGGAGGTCACGCGCCACGAGCAGGACGCCCGACTCGCGTACCCGAATCCCGCGGTGAGGTACAGCCGGGAGAGCGCAGGCTTCACCGAGTTCCTGCAGGCCGAACAGTCACTCCCGCTTTTCGGGGCGCGCGCCGCGCTGTCACGAGCGGGAGTTGCGGCCACGGCCGCCGCTGAGGCAGACCGCGATGTGCGGCTCTGGGCATTGCGGTCGGACGCCGCGGCCGCCGTTGCCCGGCTCGTTTCCGGGCAGGCGCGTCTCGAACTGGCTCAGGCGCATGCGCGTGAAGTGGAACGGCTCATAGAGATTCTCCGCACCCGCGAGCGCGAGGGGGAAGGCTCTCGATTTGATCGCCTGCGCGCCGAACAGGAGCTCCGCGACGCACGCCAGCTCGTCACGTCGGCTTCAGTCTCAGTCGTGGAGGCGCGCGCGGCGCTTTCGGGATTGCTGCCCCGGGACATCGCTCTGACGAGGATTGCAGGCGGCTTCGAACCACAGCCGGCTCCCGTCGCTGCAGACGCCCTGATAGCGAAGGCGACATCGACGCGTGCAGAGCTGCGGGCTCTTCAGCACTTGACTGAGCGCGCAACGCTTGAAGCCGACGCAGCTCGCCGTGCACGACTGCCCTCGCCGAACCTGTTCGGCGGCCTGAAGCGGGCCGACGATGTTTCCGGCCGTCAGACCGGCGGCATGTTCGGCGTGAGCGTATCCGTGCCCGTGTTCGATGCCGGCGGACGCGAATCGGCCAGATGGGCAGCCGAACGCGCGCGTGTCGAAGCCGAACGTGCGTCGATCGAGCACCGCATCCGCAGCGAGATCATCGGCGCTTCTGAGGTGCTATCGATGCGCCAGGCCGCACTTTCGGAGGAACAGCAAGGCGCCGCCGACGAACTCGGGCAGATCGCCGAGGTCGCCTACCGCGAGGGCGAGGTCGGGATCCTCGAGCTGCTCGACGCGGTTCGGACCGCTTCACGAGCGCGGATTCGCAATATCGACGTACGGCTTCAGGCGCGCCTGGCACAAATCGCACTGGAACGCGCAGTGGGAGACACATTGTGGCCCTGAAACGTCTGTGCTCGGTCCTCGTGCTCTCGGTTGCCGCGGGGAGCTGCAATCGGTCCGCTGTGCCGACAGCCGCACCAGAGGAACCCGATCCGCTGAGCGTGACCCGATGGACGGATAAGACGGAGCTGTTTGCCGAGTATCCACCCCTGGTGGCCGGTGGCACGTCGCGTTTCGCGATCCACCTCACGCGGCTCGACTCCTTCAAGGCGCTCGCCGAGGGAAGTGTCGAAGTGCGCCTGCAAGGCGGCTCCGCCCAGCCCGAAGTATTCCGTGCCGATGCTCCTTCTCGTCCCGGAGTCTTCGGAGTGGACGTGAAGCCGGCACAGGCTGGAAAGCGCGAGCTCGTCATCGTGTTGAACGCGAAGGGGCTCAGCGACGAGCACCGCGTCGGCGAAGTCGACGTGCACCTGAATGCTGACGCTGCACAGGCCGCGGCCGGAGGCGGCGGCGTGGACGCACCGGGCATCAGCTTCCTCAAGGAACAGCAATGGAGCCTGGACTTCGGGACCGCAGTCGTGAAGGAACAGGCGGTCCGTGAAACCATTCGCGTCCCGGCGCGACTCGAGGCGCGTCCAGATGGCGCCGCAGACGTGGTTGCGCCCATTGATGGGCGGCTGACGCGAGTCGTGGACGTGCCGGTTGGAGCCGACGTGTCGCGGGGGGTTGAGCTTGCGCGGCTCCTCCCCCCGGCTTCCGCGCCGGGCGACCTTCCGCAGCTCCAGCTGGCGCGAACGGAAGCGAAGACCGCGGTCGGGCTGGCAACGCGAGACCGGGAGCGCGCAGAACGCTTGACGAGCGCAGGTGCTGCGCCTGCGAAGCGACTCGACGAGGCTCGTTCGGCCGAGGAACAGGCCAAGGCCCGTCTTGTCGCAGCAGAAGCCAGCCTGGCGCAATACAACGCCGCGCGCGCCGGCGGCGCAGCGGACGCAGAGGGAACCTTCCTCGTTCGGGCGCCGGTGAGCGGCGTGATCGCCCTGCGCAATGCCACGACGGGTGCCACTGTTTCCGTGGGAACGGTCTTGTTTCGGGTGGTCGATGCATCGCAGGTCCACGTCGTGGGGCAGGTTCCGGGAGCGGAGGCGGCGCGCGTCCGACACGTGCGCGCGGCCGAGATCGAGATCCCGGGGCAGCCCGATCGCCTACCGGCCGGTCGTCTCATCAGCATTGGGAAGGTGCTCGAGTCTCCATCCCGCACGCTGCCGATTACCTTCGCCCTCGATAACCGGACACTTGGAATCCCGGTCGGTCAAGCCCTCGTCCTGCACCTGCTGATGGACACCACACCGCCGCGGCCTGTCGTTCCGGCGGCGGCAGTCGTGGACGATGCCGGACGTCCGATCGTGTTCCTGCAGCGCGAAGGCGAGACATTCGAGCGCCGTGCCGTCACGCTGGGACCGCGAAGCGGCGACGTGGTGCAGATCACCGACGGCGTGAAGCCGGGCGATCGAGTCGTCACGAAAGGAGCCTATCTCGTGCGGCTCGCGTCATTGTCGACATCGGTGCCCGCGCAGGGGCATGTGCACTGAGCGCCACCTTTGCCCGATGGGCTCCGGCGGCCAGGGAGGCTGAAGATGATTGACGGGCTCATTCGCTGGTCGCTCAGCCACCGCACGATTGTCGTGGCCCTCTCGGCGGCCTTTCTCGTGTGGGGTGGCTGGACGGCAGCGCGGATCCCTTTGGACGTACCTCCCGGACCTCACGGCTCCCACGGTCACCGTCCTCGCGGAAGCGCCCGGCATGGATCCGCTGGAGATCGAGTCGCTCGTCACCTTCCCGATCGAATCCGCGCTGAACGGTGCGGCGGGCGTGCGGCGCGTCCGCTCCGCCACCGCGGTGGGTGTGGCCGTCGTGTGGGTCGAGTTCGATTGGGGCCAGGACATCAACCGGGCCCGTCAGACCGTCACGGAGAAGCTCACCCTCGTCTCGGGTTCCCTGCCGCCGAACGTCGAGCCGCCGTTCCTGGCCCCCGTCTCTTCGATCATGGGCGAGGTGCTGTTCATTGACCTCGAATCGGACCGGCATTCGCCGCTGGAGCTGCGCACGGTCGCGGAAACTGTCGTTCGCCGTCGTCTGCTGGGTGTGCCGGGAGTCTCGCAGGTGATCGCCACTGGCGGCGAGCAGAAACAATACGAGGTCGTGCTCGACCCGGCACGGCTGGCAGCCCACCAGGTCACGCTGGGGGAGGTCGAAGAAGCGTTGACCGCCGCGAACAAGAACGCGACCGCGGGCTTTCAGGTCGCGCAGGGCCAGGAGTACCTCGTGCGCGGCGTCGGCCGTCTGGGCGACATCGACGCGATCGCGGCTGTCAGCGTGAAGACAACGGATGCAGCCCCCGTGCTGGTCCGCGACATCGGAATCGTTCGTGAAGGGTCGGCGATCAAGCGGGGTGAGGGTTCGCACAACGCCAGGCCAGCAGTGATCGTAGGGATCCAGAAACAGCCCGGCGTGAACACGCTGGAATTGACCGGGCGAATCGACGCCACCCTGGAGGATGTTCAACGTGCCCTGCCTCGAGGGATGCAGATCCACCGCGATCTCTTCAGGCAGGCGGACTTCATCGAGCAGTCGCTGAACAACCTGTTCACGGCGTTCATCGAAGGCGCCGCCCTGGTCATCCTCGTGGTGGTCGTGTTCCTGATGAACGTGCGAGCCGCGGTCATTACGCTGCTGGCACTGCCGCTGTCGCTGGTGGCCGCGGTCATTGCGATGGACCGCTTCGGTCTCACGATCAACAGCATGAGCCTCGGCGGCCTCGCCATTGCCATAGGCGAGTTGGTCGATGACGCCATCATCGACGTCGAGAACGTCGTCCGGCGGCTACGAGAGAACGCGGCCAAACCTGTATCCGAGCAATTGCCGGTTCTGGAGATCGTCTATCGCGCCAGCACCGAGATACGGCACTCCGTTGTGTTCGCCACTGTGATCGTCGCGCTCGTCTTTCTTCCGCTGTTCATGCTGAGCAGTGTTGAAGGGCGCCTGCTGCGGCCGCTCGGATTCGCGTATGTCGTCGCATTGACGGCATCGCTCGTCGTGGCGCTCACGGTTACGCCGGTGTTGTGCTCGTGGCTGTTGGCAAACTCCCGGTTGATTGCGTCAGGAACGGAGCCACGCCTGACGCAGCGCCTCAAAGCCGGTTACGAGCGCTGGTTGGGCCACGCGTTCAGATACCGTCGAACGGTACTCGCCACGGCGGCCGTGCTCCTGGTGGCTGCGGTCGTCGGCATCCTGGCCGCGGGCCGATCCTTCCTGCCCGAGTTCAACGAGGGCGCACTGACGGTCAGCGCGGTCACCATTCCTGGAACGAGCCTCGCCGATTCGAATGCCCTGGGGAATGCGCTCGAACGCCTGATGCTCAGTGTGCCGGAAGTGACCTCTACGGCTCGCCGGACTGGACGAGCGGAGTTGGACGAGCACGTCCAGGGTGTCGAATCCGCCGAGATCGACGTCCGTCTCGGGATGAAAGATCGGCCCCGCGACGCGGTCCTCGAAGAGCTTCGGCAGAAGGTTTCGCTGCTCCCGGGCACGAACGTCACGATCGGCCAGCCGATTTCGCATCGCATCGACCACATGCTGTCCGGGACCCGTGCCAGTATCGCCGTGAAGATCTTCGGCGACGATCTCCCGACACTGCGGCAGCTGGCCGGCCAGGTTCGAAGCGAGATGTCGCAAGTGGCCGGCGTCGTCGACCTCGCGACCGAGCAGCAAACCGACATCCCGACGCTGAAGGTCCGAGTCGATGCGGCAGCAGCTGCGCGTCAGGGCCTTGCGACGGGCACCGTCGCCGACGCCTTGCAAACGGCGCGAGTGGGGCACGCCGTCGGTCGAATCCTCGAGGGACAAATCGCTTTTCCCCTCGTAGTCCGCTACGCGATTGACGACTCGACGGCCCTCGAGTCCATCGGCGACCACGCAAATCCAGACGCCGGACCGCAGGCAGATTCCGCTGTCGTCGGTCGCGTCGATTCAGGAAGACCGCGGCCCGAATTTCGTGATGCGCGAAAACGTCCAGCGCCGAATCGTGGTGCAAAGCAACGTGTCCGGACGGGACCTCCGCAGCGTGGTCAACGACATCCAGGCGCGCGTCGGCCAGAACGTTCGGCTGCCGCAGGGCTTCCACATCGAATATGGTGGCCAGTTCGAGAGCGAGGCGCAGGCCTCCCGTCAGCTGCTCTGGCTCTCGCTGGGCGTCATGGTCGCGATCTTCTTCATTCTCTCCGCGGCATTCGGGTCGTCGCGTGACGGGTTGTTGATCATGCTGAACCTCCCACTCGCGTTGATCGGCGGCGTCCTGGGCGTGTACCTGTCGGGTGGGGTCCTGTCCGTCGCGTCAATCGTGGGGTTCATCACGCTCTTCGGGATAGCGACGCGGAACGGCATCATGCTCGTGTCACACATCCGGCATCTTCAGGAGCAGGAAGGCGTGACGGACTTCCGAACGGCCGTTATCCGGGGCGCGACCGAACGTCTCGTGCCGATCCTGATGACCGCACTTGCGGCTGGACTGGCGCTGGTTCCGATCGCTCTGTCTGTCGGGGAGCCCGGCAGCGAGATACAAGCACCGATGGCGATGGTCATCATGTTCGGGCTTCTCAGCTCGACGGCGCTCAACATGATCGTCGTCCCAATCCTCTACGAACGATTCGGCCGTCCGGCCGCATCAGCAGGCGCAGCGCAGATGTGACGGCCGTCCAGTGCGGGCTGCGAACGTCATGCTCACGACTACTTGAACCCAGCGAGCAAGCGCTCGATCGAGTCGATGATTTCGCGGTCGGCCTGACCCCAGGCGCGATAAATGGGCAGGCACCGTGCGAGCGCGGCTCTTCCCTCGGCGACCGCGCCTTGAAGCACCTTCGCACGTCCGAGCTCGCATTCCGCAGCAGCGTAACTGGGATTGTCGTGGCCCCACCGTTCGAACAACGCCAGCGCCGCGCGTGCTGGAGCTTCTGCCTCTTCGGGCCGCCCCATCCTGGACAACAACTGTGCGAGCGTGGTACATGACGAGGCCAACGCGTACCCGTCGTTCGGATCCTTCATGTGCTCGAGGGCTGCAATGGTGTGGGTGATGGCCTCGAGCGCCTCCGCCCTGCGGCCCAAGCGAAAGAGGATCCATGCGCGCTGCGCCCGCATGTACTCGAGGCCCGGGTATTCGGATTTCTTCGCGGCCGCCGCGATCGCGATCGCCCGATCCAGCCAGGGCAAGGCTGCCGCATGCTGTTGCTGCAGCGACAGGATGCGGCCGATGTTGCGCGCGATGTTTCCCACGCGCCAGTGATGCTCGCCGAGAATGGCCAGGTGCTGCTCGAACGCATCCCGAAACGCGCGTTCGGCGTCGGCAAGGCGGCCGAGCGACGTCAGCGTCACGGCGAGGTTGTTGGTCAGGTTCGCCACCGTCAGCGTGCCTGCACCGAGCACCTGCCGGCCGATGGCAAGGGCCTCTCTCTGCACCGTCTCAGCCTCGGCATACCTGTTCATGGTGCCGAGCAGCGCCGCGTAGTCGTTCATCAAGGCGACAGCCCGCGGGTGGTGGCGCTCGCCCGGATCACGGAAGACGGCGAAGGCCTGCCGATACAGTTCGCGCGCCCCTTCCAGGTCGTTGCGTTTGATGGCGTGCCTGGCCAGGGCTCCCAGATTGATGGCAATTTCGGGATGGTTCTCCGGCAGCACCCGCCGCCGGATCTCGAGTGCCTGCGTGAGCAGCGCTCGGGCGGCGTCGAGATCCTTGCTCGCCGCGAGCGGGGCAAGGGCGTGCAGCGCTCGCGCAGTTTTCTCGTGCTCGTTGCCATACACCCGGCGATGCCGCGCGAGCGACTCCTCGAGAAGACTGCGGGCTCGTGATTCGTCTGATGCGTCGTCCACGACCTGCCCCAGCGCCTGCAGGGACGCGAGGGCGTCGGGGTGATCCGGTCCGACCAGGCGGCGCTGCTCTGCGAGCGCCTCCTCGAGCGCCGCGCGTGCTCGCGTGTACTCCCCGCGCTCGAAGTGGATGAGGCCGAACACCTCCTGCAGCTTCGCTCTCACCACGGGAGCGCTGCGCAGCTGCGCGAGGGCGCGGTCCTCGGCGCCTGCGAGGAACTCGCGAATGGACATGCGATCGCCGTCCGGGCGGACTGCCGGGTTCGTGGTCTCGAACAAGTCGACCAGAACCCGCACGACCTGTTCCGCCTTGTCGCGCTCGAGCCCGGCGGCGCGACTCTGTTCGGCGAGTGCTCGGGCCTGCAACGTGGCGAGGACGCCGAAGGCGGCAAGACACGAGACGAAGACCGCGGCCGCCGTGACGGCGCGGCGATTCCGGCCTGCGAACTTGCGCGCCCGGTAGCGAACGGTGTCGGGTTGGGCGAGCACGGCGTAGCCACCCAGGAACCGCTCGATCTCTTCACCCAGCTGACCCGCCGACGCGTAGCGGCGCTCGGGCTCCTCGCGCAGCGCGGTCAGGACAATGCGATCGAGGTCGCCGCGAATCCGTCGGCTCAGCTTGCGTCGATCGGCGGCCTCCGACGTCGCCTCGGTGGCTGGTGACTCCGGTGCGCCCTCGGGCATCGCCTTCCCGGCGGTGGGCCGACGCGCCGCCTCGCTCGGCGCCATCACGGGAGATGGACTCCCGTCTTGCCCGTGCGATGACCGATTGGCCGCGCCGAGCTCGCGGGGTCTGCGTCCGGTCAACAGCTCGTACAGCACGACTCCGAGGCCGTAAACGTCGGTCGCGGTCGTGGTGGGCCTGTCGTGCCGCTGCTCCGGCGCGGCATATTCTGGCGTGATGAGACGCATCTCGGCGCGCGTGGCGGGCGTTCCTCCGTCCCTGACGTCCGGATCGAGGAGCTTCGCAATGCCGAAGTCGAGCAGTTTCACATTGCCGGACCGCGACACGAAGATGTTCGACGGCTTGAGGTCGCGGTGCACGACGAGGGCGCCATGCGCGTGCTGCACGGCATCACACACCACGCGAAACAGGCGCAGCCGCGCCTCGAGCGGAAGGCGCCGGGCGGCACACCATTTTGTGATCGGAGAACCCTCGACCAGCTCCATGACCAGATAGGGCGTCCCGTCGCGCGCGAGGCCGCCGTCGAGCAGGGCGGCGATGTTGGGATGCGTCAACTGCGCGAGCAGCTGGCGTTCGGTGCGAAAGCGCTCGATGGCGTAGGGGTCGCACAGGCCCGATAGGAGGATCTTGACGGCGACGTCCTGCCGATACTGTCCATCGGCGCGCTCGGCTCGATAGACCGAGCTCATTCCGCCACGTCCGAGGACGCTCACGAGGCGCCACGGCCCGAGACAGCTGCCGATCAACCGATCGTCGACTCGAGCGTCGGATGTCCGATCGACGACGAATCGTTCGATGCCCAGGGCGCGGTCGGGGCCGTCGGCAGCCAGCATCGCTTCGACCTCATCCCGCAGCGAGACATCCGGCCCACACGCCTCGGCGAGAAACTGCCGGCGCGCCTCAACGGGCTGAGCATGCACGAGCTCGAAGAGCTCCTCGATCTGCTGCCAGTGCAAGTGGTCCATGACCCTTCCCTCAGTGATCGCGGCAAGTGGCCCTAGGACTGGACACGGCCGATCTCTTTGCGAAGCCACGCACGGGCGGTCGTCCACGTTCGCTGCACAGATTTGGCGGAGATGCCCAGCGTCTCTGCGGTCTCCTCGAGCGTGAGCCCCGCGAAGATCCGGCACTCCACAACGCGCAGGGCGCGTTCGTCCACCTGCGCGAGGCGCTCGAGCGCCACATCGATTGCGAGCACCTCTTCGACCTCGATGTCGGTCAGAAGCGGCACGTCGTCTCCAGGTTCCAGCCTGACGGGGTGATTGTCACCGCCACGCTTCAGCCGGGAACGTGTTCTCGCGTGATCCACCAGAATGCGCCGCATCGTCTGAGCGGCAATGGCGAGAAAGCTGTCGCGGTCCGTTACGGCGAGTTGACGCTGCTGCAGCAGACGGAGGTAGACCTCGTGAACAAGCGCCGTGGCCGAGAGCGTGTGGCCGGGCGATTCACGGCGCAACTGCCGCCGGGCTACCTGACGCAGCTCGTCGTAGACGAGCGGGACGAGTCGCTCGAGCGCCTCACGATCGCCTGCGCGCCAGCGCGCGAGCCATTGTGTGACCTGGCCACTCGCCATGATCGCCCCAACCGCCCGGGGAGTCGGCGACCATCATAGCGCCGATGTCCACTTTTGCATCTGGCTGGCGCGATCTCAAGAGACCCGTGACTTGTCCATACGTGCAACCGTCGCCTACCTCCGACCTGGCTATTCGCCGGCCGGCCGACCTCGTCCTCAGGCCAGCGGGCCGGCGTCCACCCCTGGGCAGCCGAATCGCGCGTTTTCTCGAGACCACGGATCTGCCCACGCCCTTTCTGGCCATGGATATTGCCGACGTCGCCGAAAGGTACCTCGAGTTGCAGTGCACGCTGCCCGAAGCCGTCATTTTCTACGCCGTGAAGGCGAACCCGCTGCCGGAAATCATTCGAGCGCTCGCAGACATCGGCTCTTCTTTTGATGTGTCGAGCGCTGCGGAGGTCGAGCAGTGTCTCGCGATCGGCGTGTCACCTCGCCAGCTCTCGTTCGGCAATACCATCAAAAAGGCCGCTGTCATCGCCGATGCCCACGCCGCGGCCATCGATCTGTTTTCGTTTGACAGTGCGGCCGAGCTGGAGAAGATTGCCGCCAACGCTCCGGGTGCAAGGGTCACCGCACGGTTGCTCTCACACGGCAGAGGCGCCGACTGGCCGCTATCACGGAAGTTTGGATGCGAGCCGGCAATGGCGTTCGATCTGCTGCTCCTGGCCCGGGCCCTCGGCCTCGTTCCCTACGGCATCGCCTTTCACGTTGGCTCTCAACAGACCGATCCCGGACAATGGGAAGAACCGATTGCCCAATCGGCAGAGCTCTTTCGGCGCCTACGAAGGCACGGCATCCGGCCGGAGACCCTGAATATCGGGGGCGGATTCCCCGCCCACTACACCACAGCCGTGCCATCGATCACGTTGTATGGCGCCGCGATCGAACGCGCACTCGTCCACCACTTCGGACGCGATCGACCGCAGATTATCGTGGAACCGGGCCGCTACCTGGTGGCGGACGCCGGGGTCATCCAGACGGAAGTTGTGCTGATTTCCCAGAAATCCTACGCGGACGACACGCGATGGGTGTACCTGGACTGCGGCAGATTCGGTGGCCTCGCCGAGACCATGGGTGAAGCGATCAAATACCGGTTCAGGACTTCGGGCCGTTCCAACAGCTGCATGCCGGTCATTCTGGCTGGGCCGACCTGTGACAGCGCCGACATCCTCTACGAGAACACCGTCTACCATCTGCCCACTGATCTTCGCCAAGGCGATCGTATCCAGATTCTGAGCGCAGGCGCGTACACCTATACCTACTCCTCGGTGGGCTTCAACGGATTCTCTCCACTGCACGTCGTGTGTGTGTGATGAATCGGCACGCGGGAGGTTTCACGCAGCTCGCCCTGATCTCGCTCGCCGCGCTGTCTTTCACTGTGGGCGGTATCTTCATGAAACGCGCCGACGGGGTGCGCCACGCATCCGCCACCGCGTTCTTCCTTCTGCTGTTTGCGTTCGGGGCCGCGATTCAATCACAAGCGATGCGAGGAGCTGAGCTCGGCACGACCTACATCGTCGTCCTCGGCCTCGAGGCCGCCTTCGCCCTGTTCTTCGGGGCCTTCCTCTTTGCCGAACCCGTCACGCTTTCGAAGGCTGCCGCCATTCTGCTGATCGTCGGCGGCATCGCGTGGTTGCGAATCCAGTAAGAGCGAAGTGGATTCGTTCGCCCGCGCCGTCAGAAGCGGAGGTGCTCAGCGCCACACGAACTCTGTCACCAACGGCAAGTGCTTCGACAGGCGCACAGCGGATTCAGGCTCGAGACCCAGTCGGTCGAGCTCGGCACGCGCAAGATCCGCGGAATCCAGGATATAGCCAGTGCGCAGCCGGAGGGCATGCGGGCTGTAGAGCAGGAAGTCCATGGGGCGGGAGGGAAACGGCGTTCCCCGGCCATCCCAGGTCCACATCTCCCTGTCGTCCAGGTGACGAAGTTCTGCCGCGATCAGGCCGACATGCGGCGACGGGTAGGGGCCGGAGAGGATCACCACTGGCAGCGGCGTGCTCACCGCGTTGAAGTCGCCGGCCACGATGACACCGTCCACGTGCGTCCGCCTCAGCACCTGCTCGACGCGCCGTCGGATCTCGCGTGTCTCGACACTCCGCCTGTCTTCTTCCCAGCCTTCGGGTTGTTCGCCGCAGCACTGCAGATCGATGACGACCACCAGCAGGCGACGCGCTCCAGCAGTCACGATGGCGCCGTTGACGGGCACGCCTCCATCCATGCTGTAGCCGGGGCGGTCTGCATCGGCGGCGATCATGCGGTTGTGGATCCGCTCGCGGTCGGGCACGGGATAGGGCACGATCTCGGATAACTCCGGCACGCGCTCGAGCGGCTGACGGCTGATGATCACGCCCCGCTGCCGTCCACCGCTCCGGCCGAAGGCGATGTACCAGTCATTGCTGCCTTCGCGGCGCCGGCCGGCAAGAGCAGCACGCAGCTGCGTTTCGGGCGTGGTTGGGGCCACCTCGTCCAACAGCAGAATGTCCGCATCCGCCCTGGTGAGCAGGGCGCGGAACGACGCCGGGTCACGGGCGAACGCATCACTCGAGACGTTCCAGCACACCACGCGTACACTTCTCGCCCGTGCTCGCGGCAGCGGTGTCGGGGAGTGACTGTGTCCGTCCGAGCACGCCCGTGCTCGAGAGCACCAGCACGCCGACCGCAAGCACGGCCGGCCATGCCTTTCCGATGGCCCGCGGGCACCTCATCACGTCGGTCGGCCTTGACGCGTGAACCACTTCGCCAGTATGACCACGTCAGGCAGTCGCAAGCTCCTGCGCATACCGGATTCTACATCCTGAAATCCTGCTACGGAGTGAAGGGCAGCTTCAGGAGGCCGTCCTCGCCGACCATGACGTTCTCGGGTTCGACGTGAAAGACGCGTTCATGCCACCCGGGGTGGCAACAAGTACAGCGTCATGGCGAACACCGCATAGACCATCAGCAGCAGAACACCCACGAACCACGTCGAGCGCCCGCTGTTGGTCACCATCGAGGCGGCCATGGTGGCGATGAGCATCATGACCACAGCACCAGGCCAGAACTGCAGGTTCATCGGCGTCGGCCCGATCACATAGCTCACGAGCACAAGCACCGGCGCGACGAAGAGCGCGATTTGGGAGGCGCTGCCCAGCGCGATGCCCACGCTCAAATCCAGCCGGTTCTTGCGCGCTCCCGAGAACGCCGACGCCATTTCCGCCGCGCCGCCGACCAGCGCCACGACGATGAACCCCACGAACGCCGGGGTCATCCCCAACGTTTCCGCCGCCTTCTGCACCGACTCGACAAAAATCTCGCTCACCAGCGCCACCAGCACGGTGACGCCGGCCAGCGTGGCCAGCGCCAACGCCATCGGCCAGGGCGCGTGACCGGCCTCCCCGGATTCCGCACTGGCAAACAGTTCGGAGTGCGTCTTCAGGGAATACAACATGCCCAACCCGTACGTGACGATGAGCAGGAGGGACAGACCTACGCTCAACTTCTGGGTGAACGCCGCCCCCGCGACTGAGTCGGCTTGAGAAACCGCCGAAGGAATCAACAGCGCGACCGTAGCCAGGAACAGCATGCCCGCTTGCATGCGGGCGCTGACGCGGTTGTATTCCTGAACGTGATATTTGAGTCCGCCGAGGAGAAGGGACGCGCCCAGCATGAACAACGTGTTCGTGACGATCGCGCCGGCCAGGGACGCCTTCACCAGCACATATTGCCCGGCGCGCAAGGCGGTGAGCGCAATGACCAGTTCCGTCAGATTCCCCAGCGTGGCGTTGAGCAGGCCACCGACCGCATCCCCCGTCTTGGCCGCCACGGATTCGGTGGCGTGGCTGAGCAGGGCGGCCAGCGGCACGATGGCCAGCACGGACAGGACGAAGAGAAGCGTGTGGGCATCGTGCCGAAGTGTTTCGGCCGCGAACACCACGGGCACGAAGACCAGCAGCCACAGCACTTTGTTGTGTTGAATCTCTGTGAGCAGTCGGTTCATGGGTCAGTCCTGTTCGGATGCGGATTTGGCAACGAGAAACTTGGTGACGACGGCAAAGAAAACCCCGGTGGACAGGCCGCACATCAGGATGCCGGTCAATCCCTCTACCGGGCCGAGCAACCGCCACTCTTGCGGCAGCACCAAATCTCCGTAACCCAGCGTGGTGTAGGTGACCCCGGAGAAATAGAACGATGATTCCGCATCCGGCAGGCACCTCTGCCACCAGTAGAACAGCGCCCACACCGAAATCTCGGCGAGATGCAGAACGAGCAGCCACCACGCCACCCAGACGAACAGCCGGGTCGTCGCCCAGAACCGTGTGTTGGGCGGTCGCGACGCGCGCCGCAACATCGTGGACAGCCCCGCGGCATGAATCGTCACCGTCAGGGCGAGCAGACACCAAGCGGTCAGGAGCGTCGAGACCATCGCTACGGGGAATTGGTGATCATGCGGTCGCTCGCATCGTTTTCACAGACGCGACGAATCGAAGAGTAGCAGCCGTTGAGAACGTCCCGCGGATTCGCCAACCTGCTCGTTGCCGTCAGACACCGGCCCCATGATGCACCGCGAGGCACCGAATGAACAACTCCCGCATCGTCTGCGGGCAGTGTCACACCCGGCCTTCGCCGCTGGCGGGTGACGTGGCGTAACTGGCACAAGATGCGCTCGCACATTTGCGGATCACAGCGTCGCGCACTGTGAGGGAGCGCACGGTATTCCGGAGCCCCTCCGCCAGGCCGGAAGTTGCAGGGCTGCTGCCTGAACTCACACAGCAAAAGGCCAATGATTTTCGGGCCCCCGCTCTGGCACACGACGTGCTGCTGGTGCCAGAGCGATGTCGAGGCTCGTCCTGAGGTCAGGCTCAACGCGCGCGTGCTCCAGGAGGTCCTCGCGAGTCGAGCCTTCTCAGCCCGTCAGCTCGATGCCGCAGGTCCCTCGGCGCCGGTGGACGTGGCTGTTGGCAGAATGCGCGACCTGGGGCCTGAGTGTCGTCTGCCTCGTGACGTGGGCCGTGCTGTCCCTCGAAGGCGTGACGGGCGCCCGCCGGGAACTCAACCGCTTCGCGGCCCTCCAGGCGGCCGCACAGCGGCCGACTGCACCACCGGACCTGAGCCTCTGGGACCAGGAACGCATCACCGCTTGGCAGCGCGCGTTGAGCGAGCCCGCACCGCCACCGCTCGCCGTCCTGCGCATCCCGAAGATCCACCTCGAAGTGGCGGTCCTGCCGGGCACCGACGACTTCACGCTGAACCGCGCCGTGGGTCACATCGACGACACGGCACTGCCGGGGACGGACGGGAACTCAGGGATCGCCGGGCACCGCGACGGGTTCTTCCGAGGCCTGAAAGACATCGCGCCCGATGATGCCATCGAGCTCGAAACGCTTCGAGGGAAGGAGGTCTACCGCGTCGAACGGACCTGGGTCGTCTACCCGGAGGACGTGTCCGTCCTCGACGCGACGCCGGGACGGTCGCTCACGCTGGTCACGTGCTACCCGTTCTACCACGTCGGTCCAGCGCCGCAACGGTACATCGTTCGCGCCGTGCGGGTCGACGACAAGGCCGCGGAAGTTCCTCGAGACCGCTGAAACATGTGTCATGGGTCCCGGCGAGCCGCAGATCGATAGTCGGCAGTGTGCTCTACCCGGACGTCAAACGCTCGAGAGGGGCGAGATCGGGTCCGATCGTCCCGCGTCGTCGTGAGGCACGCGGATTCTGCAAACGGAAGTCAAAGGAGGTTTTATGCGTGCATGGATTCGGGTGCTGTTGAGCGGTGCGTTCGTGTGCCTGACGGTCGGCGTCACGCTGGCGCAGCAGACGGCCACGACGACGGAGACCAAGAAGTTCCAGGTCATTTCGGTGGACGGCAACCAGCTCGTCGTCAAGTTGCCCGAAGGAACAAAGGAACTGACCGTGCCCGACGACTTCCGGTTCAACGTCGACGGAAAGACGTTGTCGGTGCAGGAACTGAAGCCGGGCATGTCGGGCACCGCGACAATCACCACGAAAACCACTTCGGTACCCGTCTCTGTGACCGAGGTGAAGAACGGAACCGTGATGCAGGCTTCCGGTTCGACCATCATCGTTCGGACCGATCAGGGCTTCAGGTCGTTCACGCAGGGCGACATCGACAAGCGCGGTGTCAAGATCATGCGCGACGGCAAGCCCGCGCAGATTTCGGACTTCCACGCCAACGACCGGCTGACGGCAACGATCATCACGACGAAGCCACCCCAGGTCATGACTGAAAAGGAAGTGCAGGCGACCCTTGCCAAGAGCGCCCCTGCCGGCGCGCCCATCGCGGCGTCCCCGACGCCGGCAACGGCAGCCGCATCCGCAGCCGTGCCGACACCGACCGGGACCACCGCCGCGGACGCAGCGCCGAAGAGGCTCCCCAAGACCGCCAGCCCTCTGCCAGTTCTTGGCCTCGTGGGCCTCGCTTCGCTCGTGGCCGGGTTGGGCCTCACCGCCAGACGTCGGCGCGCATATCGCTAGCGTTCGGTCGTCGCGGGCCGCGCTCCTCCTGGTGAGCGCGGCCCGCGCGCCGTCTCGCCGGCGATCTTCCAGCCAAGCGGCCCCCAATTGGGACAGGATTCGGCCGTTCGACACCGTGACGTGCAGGCCAACCTCACGCGGCAAACATCCTGTTGCTGGGGGCGTACAGCGTACGGGACATTCTGTGGCTGCGGGTGCTCGCCGCGGCCTCTTCGCTGGCGGCCATTCCGTATTTTCTCCTTCAGCCGACGCCCTGGTGGGCCGCGTTTTGGTAGAGTGTCATGTTCACCGGCATCAACGTCCTTCAAGCGTGGCGCCTTGTCGTCGAGCGCCGTCCAGTCAAGCTGACCGCCGAAGAGGACGAGGTTCGCCGGATGGTCTTCAGCGATTTGCCGCCGCGGAAAGTCCTGCAGGTGCTCAGCATTGCATCCTGGATGACCGCGGCTCCCGGCGAGCGATTGATTGAGCATGGCAAACCGGTGGAGTACATCTCGCTCCTCGTTTCCGGCAAGGCGCAGGTCGCCAAAGACGATCATGTTCTCGGTCAACTGGGAGCGGGAGATCTCGTGGGCTCGGCGCTGCTCATGACCGGTGCGGTGGCTGAGGTCGATGCGTTGACGGTCGAGCCCGCACGCATCGTCCGGTGGGAGGCGGCCACGCTCGAGCGCCACCTCAACGCGGATCCCGAAACCAGAAACCAGTTCCAGCGGCATCTCGCCCAGGACCTGGCCGGGAAAGTCCAGCGGCTGGGCACTGACGTTTCCAGGCGGGCTACGCCCCACCCGCCTTCACCGAATGCCGACACGACTGGAATGAGTTGAACGTCGAACTCGGCGTCTCCACGGCTCTTCTCGCCGGGGGATGGCTTCTCGTGGGCGCGCAGAAAGTCCCCGGGAAAAAGTAGAGTCCAACGTCAGCGACCAGAGGAGAGACCAATGAACACCGCAACCACTGACGCGAAACGGAAGACTGGCGATGGAACCAAGGCCGCGGCAGCCGCACCGCTTTCCGCGGAGGAGCTGCGCAAGATGGATGCCTACTGGCGGGCCACGAACTACCTCTCGGTCGGCCAGATCTATCTGCTCGACAATCCGCTCCTGAAAGTGCCGCTCGAGCGCGAGCACATCAAGCCGCGGTTGCTCGGCCACTGGGGCACGTCGCCGGGCCTGAACATGCTCTGCGTTCACCTCAACCGGGTTATCAAGCGCGACGATCTGAACGTGATCTACATCATCGGCCCGGGGCACGGCGGGCCGTCGCTGGTGGCGCACGCCTACCTCGAAGGCACCTACAGCGAGGTGTACCCGAACATCGGCCAAGACGCCGAGGGGATGCAGAAGCTGTTCAAGCAGTTCAGCTTCCCGGGCGGCATCCCCAGCCACGTCGCTCCGGAGACGCCTGGCTCGATTCACGAGGGCGGCGAACTCGGCTACGCGCTGAGCCATGCCTATGGGGCCGCGTTCGACAACCCCGACCTGATCGTTGCCTGCGTGGTCGGCGACGGCGAAGCGGAAACGGGGCCACTCGCCACCGGCTGGCACGGCAACAAGTTCCTCAACCCGGCCCGCGACGGCTGCGTGCTGCCCATCCTCCACCTCAACGGCTACAAGATCGCCAACCCCTGCTTCCTCGCCCGCATTCCCGAGGACGAGCTGCGGAAGTACTTCGAGGGCATGGGCTACAAGCCGTTCTTCGTCGCGGGCCGCGAACCGCAGGCGGTCCATCAGCAGCTGGCCGAGGTGCTGGACACCGCGGTGGCAGACATCAAGCAAATCTGGGCAGAGGCGCGAGCCAAGGGCGCGGTCATCAAGCGCCCGGCCTGGCCGATGATCGTCTTCCGCACGCCAAAGGGCTGGACCTGTCCGGCGGAGATCGACGGCAAGAAGTGCGAGGACTACTGGCGGAGTCACCAGGTGCCGATGGGCGACATGGACA
The DNA here is from genome assembly GCA_963787175.1 of uncultured Acidobacteriota bacterium. GTDB lineage: Bacteria > Acidobacteriota > Vicinamibacteria > Vicinamibacterales > 2-12-FULL-66-21 > CAVSUB01. The sequence continues at coordinate 8,653 of CAWBCA010000016.1, read as the reverse complement.
AGCCCGATCACATTCGCATCCTGGAACAGTGGATGAAGAGCTACAAGCCGGAGGAGTTGTTTGATGCCCAGGGCACGCTCAACTCCGAGTTCGCCGAACTGGCGCCTGCGGGCCACCGCCGCATGAGCGACAACCCGCACGCCAACGGCGGCCTGCTCCTGCGCGACCTGAAGATGCCGGACTTTCGTGACTACGCGGTCAAGGTGCCGAGCCCCGGCGCGACGACAGCGGAGTCAGCGCGGGAAATGGGCAAGTTCCTCCGCGACATCATGAAGGGAAACCTGGACAGCAAGAACTTCCGACTGTTCAGCCCGGATGAGAACAACTCGAATCGGTGGCAGGATGTGCTGGACGTCACCACGCGCTGCTACATGGCCGATATCTATCCGGAAGACGACAAGCTCAGTCCGGACGGCCGCGTGATGGAAGTACTCAGCGAGCACCAGTGCCAGGGCTGGCTGGAGGCCTATCTGCTGACCGGCCGGCACGGCTTCTTCTCCTGCTACGAGGCGTTCATTCACATCGTCGATTCGATGTTCAACCAGCACGCCAAGTGGTTGAAGACCTGCAACCACATCCCGTGGCGGCGGCCGATCGCTTCCTTCAACTACTTCCTGAGCTCGCACGTTTGGCGGCAAGACCACAACGGTTTGAGCCACCAGGACCCCGGGTTCATCGACCACGTCGTCAACAAGAAGGCCGAGGTCGTCCGCGTCTACCTGCCGCCGGACGCCAATACCCTGCTGTCGGTAACCGACCATTGCTTGCGCAGCCGCAACTACGTCAACGTCGTGATCGCCGGGAAGCAACCGGCCCCGCAATGGCTGACCATGGACGAAGCCATCAAGCACTGTACCGCAAGGTCTCGGCATCTGGGAGTGGGCCTCGAACGACAAGGGATCCGAGCCCGACGTGGTCATGGCCTGCTGCGGCGACGTGCCGACACTCGAGACGCTGGGCGCGGTCGAATTGATTCGCAAACACCTGCCGGAGTTGAAGGTGCGCGTGATCAACGTCGTGAACCTGATGAAACTGCAGCCATCGGAAGAGCACCCGCACGGGCTGTCGCACCACGATTTCGACGCCCTGTTCACGAAGGACAAGCCGGTCATCTTCGCCTTCCACGGCTACCCGTGGCTGATTCATCGCCTGACCTACCGGCGCACGAACCACAAGAACATCCACGTGCGCGGCTACAAGGAAGAGGGCACGACGACGACGCCCTTCGACATGGTGGTGATGAACCAGCTCGACCGCTTCCACCTGACAGAGGACGTGATCGACCGCCTGCCGCAACTCGGTGCGCGCGCCGCCTACTTCAAGCAGACCATCCACGAGAAGCTGATCGAGCACAAGGAGTACATCAACAAGTACGGCGACGACATGCCGGCGATCAGCGGCTGGCGGTGGGGCGCGAAGGAGCCGGCCAAGGCACCCGGCACCTCCACCGAAGGGGACAATGTCTGATTAACTCGGGTCCTCTGCCGCGCTGAAGAGCACGCCGTACGGGAAATCGCGAACGAGGGCGCGGCGGGCACCTTCTTCGAGGGTCGGAAACCGAAACGGGTTGTCGTCGACGAGGCGTGCCGGTGCAGCCTAGGGTCCGCCGCCGACAGGCTTCTCGATCTGTTTGTGGCAATACTCGCAGTCGTCGTTGATCTTGCTGCCGTCCGAGGCAGCGCGACCGTCGTGACAACGCACGCATCCGCTGGACGTGATGTGCCCGAGGTTGTCGGGATAGACGCCAAACGTCACCTTCATCGCCGGAAACACATTCCGCCGATACACGTTCTTCACCGCAGCAATCGTTCGTGCCAGCGCGGCGTCGTCGACGCCGTTCTTGCCGGTGTAAAAGCCGCGGACTCCCTTCTCGATTTCCTCCAGCCCCTGGTCCTGGGTCGGGTAGTCCGACTTGACCAGCCGGACACTCTCGCGGCGAACCAACGGCAGATCCCGGCTGATGCTGCCGTTCGCAATCGCGGCGTCGACGGCCTGCTCGGCGGTCGGCGCGATCCGATGCGCCGGCACGTTGTGACAGTCGATGCAGTCCATGACCCGCCGCTCGCCTTTGGCGATCTCCTCGTCGGTGGCTCCCTCGGCCTTGTAATCCTTGACCTTGCCGTCCTTGCCGACCAGCCGCACGTAGGGGATCTTCTGCCGCTCGTGATCCGTGGACACGAACTCGATGCGGACGTCGGGATCGGCATGCCAGTGAATCGCCCGGCCGCTCGATGTCGGCCGGCCCGGCCCACCAACGAACATCTGCAGGATCGTCGCTGTTTCCGAGTTGGCGTCGTCGTCTGCGTACTCCCGCTTGACCTTGATGACGTCGCCGGAATCGCGGCCCGGCCAGTGACAATTGCCGCAGGTCTCGAGCGCCGGACGCATGTCGGCGACACCCGGTATCGGTTTGGGGATCTGGTTGGTGAGCACGTGATACAGCTGCCGCGTGCCGGCGAGCTTGGCGCGCACGAGTGCCTTTGCGCCTTCACCAACGTGACACTGGGTGCACGTGACTTCCGAGTGCGGCGCCGCCTGCCACGAGGTGAACTGCGGGTGCATCGGCAGATGACACGCCTGGCCGCAAAATGACGGCGAATCCATCCAGTGCACCGCGCCCTTGGCGGCGAGCAGGACGATCACGATGTTGACGGCGGTCAGCGCGATGACGGCCAGCACTGTTCGGCGCGTCGTCGGCTTGCGGAGATCGAAGACCGGCCAGTCGCGTGTGGCCTCTGGATGGTGCCGGAGTCGCCTGGCTTCCAGCCACATCCCGAGCGGGATCAGCAGGAGACCGAGCACGAACAATGCTGGGAGAGCGACGAAGACGACCAGGCCCGCGTACGGGTGCTCGAACAGTCCCAGCGACGACGGCAATGACCAGCGCGATGAAGACGACGGCGCTCACCGTCGTCAGCAGGGCGCCGGCCACGGCCAGCGGATGGCGAGACAGAGTCGCGCGGCTAGCCACGTTGCCGCTTACTTGAGGCTCTGCATGTAGGCGACGAGCGCGTCGATGTCAGCCGCCGGCAGCTTGCCGTACTTCTTCGGCATCGGCGGCTTCTTCGTCGAGTTCGTCTTTTTCGTCATCTCGACCGGGTCGACGATCCACTGCCGGATGTCGTCGGCGGAGAGCTTCGCGCCGACGCCGTCGAGCGGGTTCTGTCTTGCCGCCCTTGCCGGCTATGGAATGGCACATCGAGCACTTCTGGGCGGCGTAGACCTCCTGGCCCTTCTTGACGAGCGCCTCGTCCTGAGCCGCACGCAACAACGGGCATGCCGAGCGCCAGCGCCAGCGCGCCCAGTGGCAGAATCGTTTTCGTCGTGAGCGTCATGAGGGACCTCCGAAGGCAATACCAGAAGTAGCGCAGCCCGAACATCACCGAGTGCGCAGTGTACGGACGATAAACATACCCCAGAACGAGCGAGCTCGGCTGCACGATGCCGTTGACCACGCTCGGATCGAACGCGAAGTCGTAGATGCTCAGCGGCTCGTAGAGGTACGAGAACGACGCGGCGAGGCGGCCGGAGAGCCGGTGCCGCACGTCGATGTGCAGCTGCTGCAGCTTGTTGAACACGTTGGGCAGCTGATTGGGCGGCGGTATCGGGCTGCCCGCCGGGATGGTGTAGAGGTAGCTCCCCTCGGCATGGCTGAAGTCGTAGGCGACGCGGATCTCCGTGCCGCGGCCGATGCGTGGCGGGTTGGCGTAGATCGAGAAGTAGTTCACCGTCTCGGTCGAGTCGGCGGTCCAGTCACGCAGCGGATCGTTGAACTGCGCCGTTGACGAATCCCCCTCGTGCGAGCGCTGCAGCCCGGCGTAGCGCTCGAGTTGTAGCTCGCCGCCCGCGCCCAGGCCGTTCGGCCGATGGAAATCAGCCGCGAGCGAGAACGTACGGCCGGTGGAATCCTGCAGGCCGTAGAAGCTGTTGCTGAAGTCGTCCTTGAGGATGCCGGTGCCCACGCTGAACGTCCAGGCGTCGGACGGCACGATGTCGGCCTGGGCCGTGAAGCGGTTCCTCGTCCGATCGGCGAGGTCGTAGTGACGCATCCCGGGTTGCTCGCCAATCCCGATCAGCTGCGTTTCGTCGAGCCCGGAACCGGTGCGATCGCCGAACTCGTATTGTGTCCGGAAGGTGAGCCACGAGGTGCCGACGGCATCGGCCGACACGCGGAACACGTTCTCGCCGCTCGACTCGACGATCCGCGCATCGTAGCCGTTGCCGTTGTGCCAGTAGCCGAACGTGACCGCGAACGGCATCAGTTTCGTCCACGTGGCATCGCCGTCGAAGGTCGTCCGGCTGTGCGCGTAGAGGTCAGGACCGCCTGTTGGCGTGTCGAGGGCCCGGCGTCGTAGCTGACCATGTCCGTGATGGACGTCGCTGGCATGAGGTTGTTGTAGGTGTAGTTGCGCACCCGCGCGCTGAACCGCCAGTCGGTCGACGGGCGCGAGTTGAGGCTCAGGTTGGTCGAAAAGACGTGCGCTTTCCCCTCGGTGGTCGCGCGGGGCAGCGCGATCTGCGGCAGCGCCGCGTTGATCGTGAAGGGCTGCAGCGGCTCGTCGTTGCTCCACAATCCGTAGGAGAAGGAGCCCGTCACCTGCGTCTTGTGCGCCAGCTTGGTGTACCCGCCGAAGCTGATGGTCTGGGCCGAGTTCGACGGCCAGAGGGACATCCGTCCGCGGCCCGGCGCGGCGGCCGCGTCGTCGTGGAGGCGGAGCGGGCTGTCCCAGGTCAGCGTCGGCGCGATGTTGTCGAACCAGGAGCCGCTGTAGGCGACACGCAGCATGCTGCGCGCGTTCGTCCACTCGGTGCCGATGGTGAGGTCGTTCGCGCGCGAATCGTAGGGGAGCGCCACCTCGACGTCGTTGCTGAAGCCGAAGCCGGCCCCCCAGGGCAGCTCGCCGCTGTGCTTCTGCGTCGTGAAGCTGGCCGTGACGTCGAGGTTCGGCTTCGGCGTCGCGACCATGTCGACACGGCCGATGTCGCGCCGCTCGCGCGAGTTCGAACTGCCGGCGCGAGCGGGACGTAGGCGTCGAGTTGGCCCGCCCGTTCTGGATCGCGCGCTGCGTCGTGTCGTCGAGCACCAGCGTGCCGCCGGTGCCCGTATACGGCGTCATCGTATCGACGCTGTAGAACTGCGGAATCTGCTGCCAGCTGCCGCTGAGCGACAGCTGGCCGATCCGGTCGTAACTCCCCATGAACTCCTGGTCGCGGTAGCCGACGTTCTCGGCGCGCGCGTGGAAGTCCCACGTGCCGTCCGGCTTGGCGAACGAGTAGCGGAAGTTCGAGAACAGCAGCCCGTCGCGCTGGTCCTGGTAGCGCTGGTAGCGCGCCGGATCGCCGTCCACGCTCGTGAAGCGGCCCCCGATGAGGAATTCGCGCGCAGGTCGGCTCGAAGAGACTGCGCGACACGTCGGGCTCGTCGGACGCATCGGCCGCCGCGCGGGCGCGGCCGGCTGCGCCGGGGTCTGAGTCGATGGCGGCGCCGGCGGTTGGGCGGCTCCCTGTGCGAGCGCGGCACCGGGCGCGGCGAGGCCGAGCAGGGCGATCGTCGTGATGGCGAATCGGCGCATACAACGGCTCCGCTTACCGCATGAAGAACTGGCCCGAGGGGTGATTCGAGCCGTGGACGTTCGAGTGGCAGTTCACGCACGATCTGCCGAACATCCGGTTGCTCTTGTTGGTGGTGATCTGGTCCTTGTCGTAGAGCGTCGCCGGGTGCCTGCTCGCGATGTGACAGCGCTGGCAGAGCATCGGCATGCGGACCACGAGCATCCGGTCGTTGGAGGATCCGTGCGGATCGTGGCAGGTCGCGCAGTTCTCGCGCACCGGCGCGTGCTCGAAGAGCATCGGTCCGCGCATCTCGGTGTGACAGCTGCGCACAGCTCGGCGACCGAGCTGCCAGCCTTGAGGGCCTTGACGTTGCTGATCGATCCGTGCGGGTTGTGGCACGACGAGCACGCCATCTTGCCTTCGCGCACCGGCATGTGCGCGACGGCGCGCTCGGTCTTGGCCACCTGCGGGCGGTGGCACGTCGCGCACAGCTGGGTTTCCGTCGGCTTGACGAGCTGGTTCGTGAACGACGCCGGCTTGTGGACGCTATGGCAGGTCGTGCACGAGAGGTTGCGCGCCTCGTGCGTGCTGCCCTCCCATCCGGCGTGTGTGCCGCGGTTGTGGCACGTCAGACACGTCGGCTGACCTCGGCCGGCTTCAGCTCCTTGAACTTCAGGATCTTGCCCCTTGGCGTCGTCGTCGACGTGCGCCTGTCCCGGACCATGACAGCTCTCGCACCCGAGCTTGGCGGCCGGCGATCGCGGGTTGGCGGTCTGCCCGTGCTTCGTGCCCTTGAGGCTGGCTTCCTGATCGGTGTGACACGTGACGCAGGTGTCGCTGCCCGCGTAGCCGGACGGTGGAGTCGCCGCTTGTGCCGGCGGAGCCGTCGCTTCTGAAGGAGCCTGGGGTGGCGGCGGGACCTGTGTCGCCGAAGGGGCCAACGACAACCAGCCGGCGGCGCCCGCCACCCCGAGCCACGCCACCACCAGGACAATCCGTGTCATCGGCGACCTCGATCGATGCGCTCAACCGCGCAGAATGGGGCCGACTATAGCACTCTTCTCGGCGTGCGCAACGATGATCGTTTCGACTCCGGAGGCCCGCTGAAATTTATTTCGGCTGTCGTCACGGAGATCTCCAATATGCCGAAGTTTGTGAACGTGGCGCAGCCTTCTTCCCCGAATACGCCCCGGATCTACGTCATTCCAGACCTCCTCAAATATCGGAGCGTGGGGTGACAAGCGAGATCCAGCGATCTTCGACAACGAATCGCACGTGAAAAGCGAGCGCCATCTCGACTGGCTCGCCGAAGACCGCTACGCATGGTGGGCGACAAACAGGTCCCTCGACCCCAGCGGCGTAATAGCAGGGGCAGCTTACGTTTCCCGGCGAAGCGTCGGCGTCAGTGGCCGATTTGTACCGAGATTCCGCCAGTCACGCCGTTGAGCCTGCTGGTCGAGGTCGCGCGATACCCGACGCTGCCCTGCAGGCGCACGCTCGATCCGAAGTGAATCACCAGCTGCGCCTCCGGATCGGCAATGAAGAACGCGTCGTAGTATATAGGGTCATAGCGTAGCCGGGTAGCCACGACGGCAACGAAGTGGCAGTTGCGGCCGCGCGGATCGAAGTGACCAGGGTAGTAGCCGTAGTAGCCTCGTGTATCGCTGTACGTCGTGCCGCCGCCCACCAGCGCGTGCAGGTTGAGGCCGATCGTCTTGCCGCGCAGCGCCCGCCACTCGACCACCGGCCCGAAGTAGGCAATGCGCAGACCGTTGGTGGAATTGGCCTGCCAGTAACCGCCGCCGCCGAACATCACCTCACCGCCGAACACGTAGCCGCCATACCCGCCGACCAGCGTCGCGAACTCGTGGTTCACCTCGGTGAACTTCACGTCGGGCGCGAACACTGCACCGTCTTCGCGTCGGTCACTTCCGCTGCCCGGTTGCGCGGCCAGCGGCTGACGGAGGCCTCCGCGGCACCGGGGCGCGGCGGCGGCTCTCGCCGAGGCGCTGCCACGGACAGCAACACGTTCAGCGGCGTCGTCTCACCGGCCCGGATCGTCACGTCGGACGTGTATGGCTGCCGGCCCGGCGCGCGGATCTCGATGCGGTGCGACCCGGGGGCCAGCTGCACTTCAGCGGGCCGGTTTCGCCGCTGCCCGTCCAGTGCTCACCGTCGATGAAGATTTCCGCGCCGGCCGGCCGGGCCTGGATGGACAGCGTGCCAAACTCCTGCGCGGCGGCGGCGGCCGCCGACAGGACGACGAGCAGGACGTAGAACAAGGATCGGCCGATCACTCGAGAAGACGACATGATGCTCCGGAAGTCCGCCTGTCGTGCACCCCGAGTGCCAGCGCACGCGCCCACAACGCGTCGTTTGCGGGCCTGCCGTCATCTGCGGAGTGCGCTCCGCGTCCTCCGCGCAGGGCAGGTGGAATTCGCTGATCAGCTCGTTCGTAGAATCGAGTCCCTCGGCTGCGCGGGCGAGCCCTGCTCGTCACGCAGCGCCACAGCAGGGTCCCACGCGGAGCGCCCCGTCGAACACGAACAGGGCGCGACACTGAGCCGAGACTGTCACCGCTGTCTGTATCGCAGTTGTGTTATAGAACTAACACCAATGAGACTCGACCTCGAATGGCTTGGCAACTGGTCGCGGCTGGTCGGGTATGCAGTGCGGTCGCTGGCACGCAGTCCTGGATTCACGGCGGCTGCCGTCTTGACGCTGGCGGTCGGCATCGGCGCGACGACGGCGATCTGCAGCGTCGTGAATACGATACCTGCTGCGGCCGCTGCCGCTGCTCAATGCCGATCGCCTGGTTCGGATCCTCGAGCACGACCGGCCCCGCAACATGTCGGCCGTCAATTATCGTCGGTACCTCGACTGGCAATCGCGGACGACGACCCTGACGGGCGTGGCGGCAGCGACATTCCCAACCCGCAGGTCGTGATGCCGGCGCCCGCGGATCTGGTCCGGGTCACCGCCGGCCTGGTTTCGTCGAACTACTTCGAGGTCCTCGGGGCGCGAGCGCTGCTCGGGCGCCCGCTGGTTTCCCGCGACGCCGCCGATGCCGACGTGATGGTGCTTGGCTACTACGCGTGGC
>CAWBCA010000015.1:0-848673 GCA_963787175.1 uncultured Acidobacteriota bacterium | reverse complement strand
TACGACAGGAGCTGTGTCGCCCAGCGCGTCGGACCAGTATCGTGGATTCAGAGCGAACGGTTTCAACGATGGCTACGGGCGATGAACGCCCGCAGGTACAACGTCTTTGTCAGCGTGAACGCGATCGCCTCGGGCCGCCGCTCGCGCACGCGTGACGCGATTGGCGCGGTCAGACACGTTTTCCTCGATGCTGATCACGATGGCTCTGCCGTCCTCTCCCGTGTGGAGGCGCGTCAGGACCTGCCAAGTCCGAGCTACGTCCTCCATTCGTCGCCGAATCGCGTGCACGTGTTCTGGCGCGTCAGCGGCTTCGATCCTGACGACGTCGAGCGGCTGCAGAAACAGCTTGCGCGCGAGTTGGAGACCGATCCGGCAGCGACGCCGGTGACACAGAACACCCGCCTGCCGGGCTTCTTCAATCACAAGCGTGCCCAGCCGCACCTCGTGACGATCGACTACCGGGACGTAAACGTGTGCTACAGGCCGGAGGACTTTCCCCCAGTCAAGGAAGCGGACGCCTGGCCTCAATCGGTGGGTTCGCACGAATCGCGCAACTTCGATTTGCCCGCGATTGAACGAGCGAGGCGTTACCTGGCGTCCGTGCCGCCAGCAATTGCTGGCGAGCACGGCGATGTCCAGACGTTTCGCGTCTGCTGTCGGCTCACGCGAGGATTTGCACTTGACGACCAGCAGGCGCTGCACGTGCTGGCTGAATGGAACGCTCGGTGCCAGCCGCCGTGGTCAGAAGCCGAACTGGTCGACAAACTCCGCCGCGCCACTCGGTATGGGCGTGAACCAATCGGAGGACTGTTGTAGCGAGCCGTCTCGTTCGCTTGAACGCCCCCCACCCGCTCACCTGCGCCACGAACCGGCCAGACCGCTTGTCAGGTTTCGCTGAATTCCTGCGTTCATAGGAGTACGTCGACGGCTCTCTCCGTCACCACGCACGAGCCTTGAAGGATCGTGCGTCCTTCCTCGTCCGCGGTGTCCTCAGGAACCGCCGGACTTCACCGCACCGCTGGTCTCAGACAAACGGTGCCCACCAGGAGGACTTTATGTCCAACCAGAACGCAGAGGTCGTGTCTGTCCGGATCATCCCGAACGAAAAGGGCAATCCCCCAGGGAAGCTCGCGGACGCGGAGGTGATCTTCGAAGCCGAGGCTGGTCCGCTCAGCGGCCTGAAGCTCATCGGCTTCGCAATCTGGGAACGTCGCACCGGCAATGGCCGCAACGTCACGTTCCCTGCCCGACAGTACTCCGTCAACGGAGAACGTCGGAGTTTCGCGTTGCTGCGCCCCATGAATGGGGATGCCAGCGCGCAGGAGGCGGTTCGCGATCTGATTCTCGAGGCGTACAGCGCCAGCGAGGCCCAGACCGACTGACCTCATGGATCCGCCCGGAGGGTTGGCATCATGCCTCCCTCCGGGTCTCCGGCGACAGACCCACCCAGAAGGCTTCAGGCGCTGGGTGGGGTCGCCACCCTGAAAAATGGTTTGACGGTGAACACAACACTCAGCTGCTAACGAGGACCGTATGGAGACTGCGCTGCACTCCGCCGCTACCCGCCGATCCGATGCGACTTTGCATGTGCTCGGCCCATCCGGTAGTCCGTCGCCTCAAACGGTGCCCGTGACTGCGGTGTTCCGCCTGTCTGAGGCGGGCCGGAAAGCGTCATTGCTTACGGGCGGGAACGGCAGGCGGCGGCAGCAGATGGTGTTTCAAATTCCCGTCACGCGTATGCACCTCGTTCACGTCGATGACGGCGGCACCGCGCGGCTCAAACTCAGACCACGATTTGAAACGCGGCCCGATCAACGCGTCGTCCGCCTGGATGAGGCGCCCGTTTACGACGCGCCGCCGTCGATCGAGTCGCTGCTCCAGGAGGCCGCTCGGAATCACGAACTCGAGGCCGCGTACCACGCCCAGGGTATTGCATACCGATCAACACGGCAGGACGTCACCCGCAGCTGGCGCAGCCAGGTCGCGGAGTCATTCCTGCGTGACACCAGCCAACGAGCTGTCACGCATCCTTCGCCCACGACCCGGCGCTGCGTGGTTTCGACGGAACGAGGCCGGATCGAGTTCGACGCCAAACGCGATCGGGGCATTGCTCGGGACGTCCCACATGAAGCGCTCCGGCGGTTCCATGCCGACATTCGAGCACGCCGTGAGCGGGCGGAGCAGGCAGTCGTCGAGTTCCACTCGTCGTACGCAGAAAAACAGCGGCTTGTACGCGAATGGATTGGTGAGAACGGCACGGCAGACCAGCGGGCTCGTCTTGAATGCCGGAGTGCTTCCACTCGACGAAGCCGTCGACGCCATGACCGATGAAGCCTTCCGCACGGTCAACCAGCTGCCGCAATATCAGCATGATGGCGTCACCCGGCTTCAGGCGCATCTAAGGACATTTCCGCCGTATGCGAACGCGACCGTGTCCGACCTGTCCCTCCACGTGTCGACTCGGTACCTCACTGAGGCCACGTCTTCGCAATGGGCAGTGATGCAGGAGGTTCAGGCCGCCGTGCCTCAAGCGCGCGTGTACCTTCGCGAGCGCATCTTGTCGTGGACAGACGAGCCCAAGGCCCCCAAGCTTCACATTGTGACGGTCCTCGGCTTCATTAAGCTCGGGCCGCTCACACTGCGCCGTGAATTCTGTGTTCCCGAGACGTGTTCCTTCATGCCCGAACCCGAAGGAGGAGCGAAGTTGATGACGACGTAGCCGTTCGTGCCACGTCCGACCCCTCTCTTGTGACCATTCCGGTCACGCCCTCCGCGCTCGTTCAGCGGCGCGGAGCTTCTCCTCAACCACGTCCCTCAGGGCATAGAAAAGGAGCACACAATGCAGAGTACTGGTGTCGCTGCAGTCACGGCGTTCACCGCACATCGGGAATGGGCGTCACGTCCACCCGACGAGCGGTTCGCCAGCGTCTCGTCGCTGTATGAGGCCGCTCGCATTCGTCGCGAACGGACCGAAGAGCGGATCATCGAGACGAACCAGATCCGAACAGAAGCGCCAACTGACGACGCACTTGCGTTACGCGGGCCGTCGGGCGAGATCGCGGCGCTCACGAACTGGAGCTTCGAGCAGCTCGCTGGTATAGCCGGCGCGCCGCCCAAGTATCTCCGAACCCTGCCCGCGTCGATCGCGTCTAGCGCGATCAACTACGGGCTGCAACGGCAGCAACGCGACGGGCATCAGCTCTTCGTCGATCGCGCCGAACCGTGGACAGTCCACGCCGTCACCTCTCAGAGGTACGCGCGAGTCCACCATGACGAGTTGGCAGCACGAGTGCTCGACCTCATGGGCGATCACCCGGCGTGGCAGCTGCCGCTCGGATACAAGGACGGCGTCTATGGCGCTGAACGGGTACCGTCCGGCGCCTACCTGGGAGACAGAGACATGTTCCTGTTCCTCGTGGACGGCAATCGAAGTCTCGACGATCCCACCGATCGATCGCACGCTGGTATGTTCCGCGGGTTCATCCTTCGGAACAGCGACGTCGGCGCCGCCGCCCTGACCCTGGATCTGTTCCTGTTTCGCGCCGTGTGCGCGAACCATCTGATCTGGGGCTTTCACCACGTTGCAGGCTTCCGGCGCCGGCACGTGGGTGCGTCGATTCACGAGGCGTGGACGGAATCACTCCAAACCGTCCGTGACGCCCTCGATGCAAACCTCGACGACGATCGCGCCACGCTTCTGAGGGTTACCACTCAGGAGCTCGGCCCGACGCGCGAGGATGTCCTCGAAGCGGTCGCTACGCGACTCGACATGTCGCGGAAGCAGGCCGCAGAGGCGTACGCGCTGGCGGAAACGTACCGAGGAGAATCCGCGATCCGTCTGGGGATACGTGCAGGGGCTGACGAGACTCAGTCAACGCACGCCCTGGCAGGACGGTCGATTCAACCTCGACCAAGCCGCCAGTCGACTCATCGCCACGGTCAACTGATCCTGGCGGATTGCCGTGCGGGCTCAGCCCGCACGGCCCCTTCTTCATCTTGCACGGCACGGTCTCAGACCGACCGTGCTCCCGCACGCGACCGTCGTCGCGCTCGCGGCTGCCTCCGCTCTCAGAGCCAAGGCGCTCAACGGAGGTGTGTGCGATGCGCGATCCGATCTGTCTTCACGCACGACTCGCCGTCATTGACGGCCTCGCATCAACCCATTCACCCGTTGAATCCCGCAACCGCGGACACCGCCGTTGCGGCCAGGGAGACGTGTGCCCTCAGGGACGCTGTCTTCCCGCCAGAAAGGAGACCCGACATGTTGCCTGCTTCACACGAAAGCCTTACCCGCGGACATCGGGTCCGCGAGTTCGTCTGCACGTACCGCACGCTGCGCGATGACCAGGGTCAGACCGTTCGACTCCCCACGCTGGCCCTGAGCGATCCGCGAATCGCCGCCGCAACGCTGGCACCACTCCTCGCCGGCGAGACGGTGGAGGTCTTCGCCGTTGCGTGTCTCTCCACTAAACACCGTCTCCTTGCCTGGCACGTGCTCTCCCGTGGCACGCGCTCGAGCACGCCCGTTTCGCTTCCGGACGTGTTCGTGCCCGCGTGCCTCACACCGGGCACCACAGCGCTGCTCGTCGTGCACAACCATCCGAGCGGCGATCCCACACCAAGCCCGGACGATGCGCGACTCACGCTTCGGTTGGCGCAGGCGGCCGACATCCTCGACATGCCGCTGCTCGATCACCTGATCGTCGGCGACAACGGCCGCTATTTCAGCTTCCGCGAAGCGGGAGCGCTCAACGCGCAGATCGCGGACGGAGTCAACGCATGACACCACGCCGGGCCATCACTCCGCCGGATTGTCGGGCGTCCCTCAGGGCCGTCAAGCCTCTCCGCTTCGCTCCGACCCCGTTCGGGGCTGGCGGGCTTGACGGCCCTTCCGGGCCGCCTCGGATCGGCATTTACGTGATGGCCGGCATGCACCCGCGCACAACTTTCATTCGGCAGAACGAAAGGAGAAACCATGTACGCCCCTCCAATAACGCCTAGCATCGAGGTAACCATCGGACGAGAAACGCGCCTTTACCACGCGTTCATCACCACCGCACCCCCAAGGCTCGACGCGCCAGCGACGGTCACGCTTCACACCGGGCCGCTTTCGGACGTGTCGGGCATCGCTGCGAACCCGATCTCGCTCACCAACCGGGCAGATGCTTCGACGCGGCTCGTCCTCGTGGACGGCACCGAGCTGGCCTGGCAGCGCGCGCGATATCGCGAACGGGGCCATCTCTGCGCGCCCGTAGATCCAGTGCTCGTCGGACTGAACACGCTGCAGCACTGGCTGTGGAACCGGATTGGCTCACCGACGACGGATCTCGCACTCGCGGAGGCATAGCAGCGACGAACACCAGGCCCGGCCCACCGCGGTCGGGCCACTTTCTCGGAGGGACATCATGAACATCGCAGTCAAGATTCTCCGCAACGAGCAGGGAAAACCGGCGGGCAAACTGGCCGACGCAGAGATCCATTTCATCGCCGGCGAGCTCGCCGGTCTCAAGCTGGTTGGCTTCACCATCTGGGAGCGGAGGGACGGCAACGGCCGCAGGGTCACGTTTCCCGGGCGCCCGCTCATCGTCCACGGCGACAAACGCAACTTCGAGCTGCTGCGCGCGATCGGCAATCCGAACGTACTGGACCACGTGCGTGACCTGGTGCTCAGGACATACGACGAGCAGGCGCACAACCCGGTGAGAGCCGTCTCGTAGTGATGGAACGCCATGAGCGAGGTAAACGCAATGACATCCGCAGACACTGCTTCAACGCTGGTAGTGATCGAACGAGCGGACGCCCTCACGGGGTCCGGGTGGATGGACCCACGGCAAGCCGCGTACTACACGAGCTTCCGCGTCGCCACTATTCGAAGGGTCTGTCGTCTTGGTGATCTGCAACACGTCAGAATCGGCCACCGTAACGGCCCGATTCGGACAAGGGCGGAATGGCTTGACGCATGGATCATGCGCGGCGTGCAAGAACCCGTCGTGCATTAGAGAGCCGCAGCAATGTCCCGGATGCCGCCAACGTGGCGGTGTCCGGGACGGCGGAGCGAATGCCATGGCCAGGCAAATCAGTTGCGCGGTGCGAATGCAGCACTTGACGGGCGCCGAGGCGCGTCAAGACGACGTGCGTCAGTCGTCGGACGGCGTCCTTCCGCTCGCGAGGTGTCGCGAACTCCTCGGAGACGAGGCCGCAGGCGTCTCTGATGAAGAGCTCGATCGTGTGCGCCGACACGCCGACGCCCTGGCTCACGTACTGATCGAGATCGCCGTCGATCGACATTCACAAGGCTAGAGGTATGCACGGCAGCAGGGACTTGCGGGCGCTCGAGAGTGGGTCTAAGCTGCCGTTGATGGTCGGCGCAGTCATCTACATCCGCGTGAGCACGAAGGAGCAGACCGAGAACCTCAGCCTGCCGACACAACTTCGCGCGTGCGAGGAGTACTGTCGCAGGGAGGGTTACGAAGTTCTCGAGCGGTTCAGGGAAGAAGGGGAGAGCGCAAAGACCGCCGACCGTCCTCAACTGCAGGGGCTTCTCAAGTACTGCAGGACGCACAAGGGCAAGGTTCATTTCGTCGTCGTCTTCAACCTCACGCGGTTCGCGCGCGAAAAATACGACCACTTCGCGCTCCGATCGCACCTGAAATCGCTAGGCATCTCATTGCGTTCGGCGACCGAACCTATCGACGACACATCCACTGGCAAGTTGATGGAGGGCGTACTCGCGTCCTTCGCGCAGTTCGACAATGACGTGCGGTCGGATCGCACCCGCGCCGGGATGAAGGCCGCGCTTGAACTGGGACGATGGACGTTCCTGGCCCCCATCGGCTACGTCAACGTTCCAAGGACGTACGGAAAAAGCCTCATACCCGATCCCGAGCGAGCCTCAGGTCGTCCAGCAGATTTTCCGAGACTTCGCCACCGGACGATTTACGAAACAAGAGCTATTGGACGAAATGACCCGTCGAGGGCTGAAGACGCGAAAGGGCCTGCCTGTCAGCTCCCAGGCGTTCAGCACCATGCTGCAGAACAAGCTGTACGTCGGCATCGTGGACGCGCCCGGCTACGGCGTCGTCGGAAAGCGTGGAGACTTCGATCCACTGATTCCAGACGACGTGTTCTATCGAGTTCAGGCGATCCTGGCGGGACGAGTGCACCCAACCGGGCCTCACCAGCGCCGTCGGCCTGAGTTCCCCTTACGCGCGTTCATCAAGTGCGCTGCGTGCGGACGGGGTGTCACCGCAAGCTGGTCGAAGGGCCGCAGCGCCCGTTACGCGTACTACCACTGCCTGCCACCTTGCCGGGCGGTGAATATCACGAAGGCCCGACTCGAAGGGCTGTTCGTGGACGAGTTGGAAAGATTCCAGCCGACGCCCGGTTACATGCGGCTCCTCAAGGAGTCAGTGCTGCGCGTTTGGCACGACCGCAAAGCGTCGGTCAAAGAGGAGGTAGCGAGCGCTGATCATCGAACGAAAGCGATCCAGCAGAAACTTGACCGCCTTGATGACGCGTTCATCTACAAGGAGTCGATTGACCTCGGCACGTACGAACGGCAACGCGACCGGCTCCGTGAAGAACTGACCCTGGTCGAGATCGACCGCCACGGCTCGAAGGTCGAGGAGTTCGACGTCGAGGGCATCCTGAATTTTGCAGAGCGGGTGCTACCGCGTGCGTCGGACCTGTGGATCCAAGCGTCGCTGGAGCAGCGGCAAAGGCTTCAGCGACTGTTTTTTCCGGAAGGCGTGGCGTTCAGCGGAAAATCGTTCGATCGAACCGTCGTAACGTCTTCTCTCTTCGAGTACTTAAGGCCGCTTGACGGGCCGAAAGAAAATTTGGTGGACCTGACCGGGATCGAACCGGTGACCTCCTGAATGCCATTCAGGCGCGCTCCCAACTGCGCTACAGGCCCTTCGAGGACGGACGAGCTCTCATTCTAACACGCGGTTCTCGGTGTCATTTCTTCTCGGTCACCTGCCGCACCACCCGCAGCAGGTTCCCGCCCAGGAACTTCCGGATCCGCTGCTCCGACCACCCGCGCTTCAGCATGGCCTCGGTCAGCATCGGCATGTCGCGGATGTCGCGCATGCCCCGGGGGAGCGTGGGCCCCCCGTCGAAATCCGACCCCAGCATGACGTGGTCCTCGCCCGCGATCTCGATGGCCCGGTCGACCACCGCCAGCCATTCGAAAGGCGTGAACTTGATCTCCTCCGGCGCGTCGATGCCAACCATCGGGAACTGAGGAGCCACCATCCTGTCCAGCTCCTCGATCCCCATGCCTGCTTCCTTCCGGCCGATGTCGGTCGTGTCCCAGAAGGGCTTGCCGGCATGGTCGGTCCGCCACTTGAACACCTTGACGTTGTGGAACTCGTTGCCGATCTGAAACCCGATTACGCCCCCCCTGGACGCGAGCTTCCTGAGCAGATCGTCCGGCATGGTGCGCGGGATGCCGTTGAAGCTGCGCAGGCCGTGATGCGTGGCCAGAATCGGGTCTGCGCTCGCGTCGATTGCCTGCGCGATGGTCTCGTCGGAGCCGTGCGAGATGTTGATGACCATTCCGAGACGGTTCGCTTCGCGGACGACGGCGCGGCCGCGGTCGTTGAGCCCCTGCCATTTCGCGGGCGCGCAGCAGGAGTCGGCGAAATTGTTGGCCCAGTTGTGCGCCGGGAGCTGGAACGAACGCAGGCCGAGCCGATGAAGATCGCGCAGCACGCCGAGATCGCCGTCGAGATCGAAGCCCCCTTCCAGGTCCATGAAGGCGGCGATCTTCCCCTGTCCACTGATGCGCTCGACATCCGAGGCGGTGAAGGCGAGCTCGATGGTGTCCTTGTTCTTCGCGAGCTGTTCGTAGGCGGCGTCCACCAGGCGGAGCACCTGCTTGGTCTCGAGCCGCGCCGGGTAGTACTGCTCGGTGACGAACAGGCTGAAGAACATCGCGTCCAGTCCACCCTCCCGGGCGCGAACCAGATCGAACTGGCCGTCATCGACCCGCTGCCCCATGTCGCCGCCGTGATAGAACTGCCGGTTGACGACGTGGACGTGGGCGTCGAAGACCAGCGCGTCCCGATGCAGCGTGCTGGCGCGGTCGGATACCTGCGCCCACAGCAGCGCCGGCAGCCCGGCGAGAATCAGACAGCCAAGGCCTCGTGAACCCATGAATCTCGTCGGCAGCACTACGTCCTCGCGTGCTGCGCGTGCTGCGGCGCCCGATAGCGGACGTCCAGGTGCGGCGTTTCCAGCCGCTTCTGCCCTTCGAGCCGCGAGGTCAGGCAGCTTTCGAGGATGCCGCTGACCAGCAGCGTCCGCTCGACCGGGTAGGGCGCCTTGCCTGTCTCGAACAGCTCCTCGATCTTGTCGACCAGGCAGGCGGAATACGTCACGTTCGGTTCGGGCGTCAGGAGGAACTGCGTCGACTGGACTCCTGCCCCCCTGACCCGCGCGGCGAACGTGAAGTCCTTGACCGCGCCGTTCAGCATGAGCAGCGTGGCCTTCAACCCGTCCCGATACTCCAGGAAGTACGCCGCCGGGTTCTTCACCAGCTTCGGCAGCTCCCCCTTCGAGACGAGGTCCTGCGTGCGGCCGTCAGCCAGCGTCTGGCCCTGGGGCGTGTCGCTCCTGGAGAGCGCCGAGACCAGCAGCTCCCTGGGATAGCGCCCTTCCTCGCCCGCTTTCCACACGGCATCTCCCTCGATCATCTGCACCGCCCTGACGCCGGTCTCGCCTCCCTTCCGCCGCTCGACCATGCACTGGAGCGCCTCGAGCCCGTGGAAGTCCATCACGTCGGGCCCGCCGTATCCCACCACCATGGCACCCTCGATCTCGCAGTTCAGGGCCAGCTCGACGTCGGGCAGCCGCCATGTCACCGGCAGCGACGAGCCCGCCAGCATGGGGAACTTCAGACGCCTGGACGCCTCCACCATCCACGTCGCCTTCTCGAAGCTGTACGACAGGTGCTTGTCGTTGAACAGCGGAACGGCGACGCCATCCTGTTCGAACACGTCGGCGCACTGCTTGACGAAATCGTGGCGCGGATACAGGACCTGTCCCTTCTCGTTCCGGCCGTACTCGCCATGCTCACCGATGACGAGGACGGCATCCACGGCAACCTTGCTGCCGCCACACCGCAGCGCCTCGGCGATGGTGGGATACACGGCAAACCCGAACTCCTGCGCGCGCGCGCCGGTCTGGTCGCCGGCCGGCTTCTGGTCCACGTACAGCGACACGACTTTCATGTCCGGCCTGTGCCAGGCGCCGTCCCTGGGATAGCCCACCAGGAAGCGGTCTCCGATGTGCTGCGCGTGGGACAGGTAGCGATAGACGGTCGTGATCAGGGCGATCCGTTGCATGGCTACGTCCTCCAGAACGTCGAGGCCCTGGTGGGCTGATACCGGATCGCCAGGTGAGGCGTCTCGTACCGCACCTGCTGCCGGAAAAGGCTTTCGACACCCGCAGCGGTCAGCCCGCTGGTGAGCAGCGTGCGCTCCAGCGGATAGGTCTCCTTGCCGGTCAGGAACATGCTTTCAACGTTGTTCACCAGGGGGCTGAAGAAGTTGGCCAGGCTCGTCCGCGCCGGCGGCATCGGCAGGTACATCTGGGTCGAGAACAGCTTCGGCTCTCCCTCGATGCGCGCGGCGAAGTTGAAGTCCTCCACGAGGCCGCCCAGCAGGAGCATCGTGCAGGTCAGGCCGTCTGCATGCTCGTAGCGGTAGGCGGTCGGTGCCTTGACGAGCTTCTGCATGTCCTCGACCACGGGGAACCTGTGGTTGAAGCCTTCCCGCGCGGGCCTGAGGGTGTGGCTCCGGCAGAGCGCCGCCTCCACCAGATCGGCCGGCCAGACACCCTCCCCGTGCGCCTTCCAGAAGGCGTCCCCCCGGTACGCCTGCACCCACGTCACGCCTGTCTCTCCGCCCCGGCGCCGCTCCACCATGCACTGCAGCGTTTCGAGGCCATGGAAGTCGTAGCTGTCGACCCCGCCATAACAGACGCACATCGCCTCGCGCACGCGCGCGCCAAGCGGCATCTCGACCGACGGGGTGCGCCAGGTGACGGGCAGGCTCGACCCGGACATCAACGGAAATCCCATGCTGCGCGACGTGTCGTACATCTCCTTCGACCGCTCCCAGCTCCACGACAGGTGCTTGTCGTTGAACACCGGGACCGAGCGGCCGCTGTCCTTGAAGACCTTGACAATCTGCTGGAAGAACTCGTATCGGGGGTACTGCGTCTGGCCCTTCTCGTTGCGCGGATACTTGCCGTGCTCCCCAATCAGCAGCACGCCATCCACGCCAAGCGTGCTCCCGCCAAGCGTCAGGGCCTCTGCGATCGACGGATACCGTTTCATCGCCGGGAACTCGGCGAGACGGGTGTGACTCACGTCGTTGCCCCCGACCTGGTCGATGTAGATGGAGACGAGGTCCATCGGCGGGTGGTGGTGGGTGCCGTTCCAGCCGTACCCCTCGAGGAAGCGGTCGACAATATGCTGTGCGTGGGAATACCTGAAATAGGTCGTGCAGACGGCCGCTATCCTCGGCCGCGTGCGGCGGCGCTGCGCGCTCAACAACGCGGGAGCGGCGCCCATGCCAAGGAGCAAAGCTCTCCGGGAGATCTTCATGATGTCCTCGCGGACGGAACGCGGCTGGCGACCGTCGGCAATCGCAGCGCGTCACCGCCGCCCGGTCTGCTGACCGGCAGGGGCACGCACGCGCGACCATGATGTCACTCGGAGCGGGTCCAGACAACGGGCTCAACGTTCGGCGGACCTTCGCACCGGACCCGGAGGCTGAACGGCGGCCTGCCCGGCCGCCCAAAAGTCCGCGTCTCAGCCATGCCCACCGGCGGGCCGCCGCTCACGTCTGGAGCGACGAGGTGTGTCGTTGCGGCCGCACGATTACCGGTGCCGCCGGAAGACGAGCGCGATCCTACTGGAGCTCCGAAATCGCGGACGACGAGGCAGCGGTCGAGCGGGAGGAGAGCCGCGCCCGCCACGCGGCGAAGCGCCGGAGCGAAAGCGCCATGCCCGTCCAGACCAGAAAGCCCCCGCCGAGGCTGGCGGCGCCCGCCACTGCTTCGCCCGCCAGGCCACCGAGCTCTCCTGTGTGGGCAAAGCGCATCCAGCCGCGCAGCTTCTGGCCGGCGCTCGCCGCCGCATACGGCTCCCACTTGACGGCTACACCCGTGCGGCTGTCGAGCGTCAGGGTCGACCGCGCGAACCGGTTCCAGTGCGCACCGTCGGTGATCGTGGCGGTCGCCGGGGCGCCCGGTCTCGCCGGCAGCCGCAAGGCAACCGTGCTCCAGCCGGGCACCTGACGCGCCGCGGCGACGACCAGGTCATCGAGCGGGGCCGCGGGCGCGGAAGGCCGGCCCGGCCCGGGCGGACCGCTCGTGCCGCGATCGGCTCCGCTCACGCCGGTCCTCCCGGAGCCTGGAGCTCTGGCCGGGTCACCGGGCGGCTGCCGCGGCTGGCCGGCGCTGCCGGCGGCCGCGGCGGGCCGTGGGCTGCCGGTCACCGTGTAGACCAGATTCGACGCCCACGCGTAGGAGATCACCATGCCGGTGGTGGTCAGCACGACCAGCACCGGCGCACACCAGAAGCCGATGGTGTTGTGCCAGTTGAAGTCGCGCGCCCGGCCGCGCAGCCCGCCGCGGAACCAGGTGACCGCGCCCAGGTGCCGCCGGGTCCATTGCCGCGGCCACCACAGGTAGAGGCCGCTGACGGCGAGCAGCAGGAACGCCGCGTTGCACGCCCCCGTGATGGCGCGACCGGTCGAGCGTCAATCCCCGCTCATGGCGAGATACCGGTGCCAGTTGGTGACCGTGCGATAGAACCCGCGCGCCCTGGGAGAGCCCTGGCCGAGCACCTCGCCCGTGTACGGGTCGACGAACGCGGTGCCGGGCGGGCCCAGCGCGACGGACACCGCGCTCCGCGGGTCGGCCTCGATGGTGACCGTCGCCGGCTCGGCATCGGGAAAGGTCCGCCGCACGCCGGCAATCATCGTCTCGAGCGGAACCCGCGGCGCACCCGGCTGCGGTGCCTCGACGTAGCGCTGCGACCGTTCGAGCGTCCGCAGCACGCTCTGCTGGAACGTGAGGAGCGTGCCGGTCACCGACATGATGAGGACGACCAGGCCCGACACCACGCCGGAGGTGAGGTGAATCCAGAACAACACGCTGCGTATTTTCATTGGTGGTTCGTCGCTCGTGAAGCGCTCAGCTCTCGGCTGTCTAGCGAGAAGCTGGTAGCTGGCAGCGGGAAGCTGGAAGCTGGTAGCGGGAAGCTGCATTAAACCCTCGCCCACCGGCGGAGCAGGTTGTGGTACACCCCGGTGAGCTGCACGGCCACCGGGTGCTCGGGCTCCGCCTCCGAGACCTGCTGGATGGCGGCGTCGAGGTCGAACAGCAGCGTCCGGTCCCCATCGTCCGGCACCATGCTCTGGATCCAGAAGAACGAGGCGACACGCGCGCCGCGCGTCACGGGACGCACGTGGTGGAGGCTCGTGGAGGGGTAGAGCACGAGGTCTCCGGCGGGGAGCTTGACCGTGTGCACGCCGTAGGTGTCCTCGATGGCCAGGTCTCCGCCGTCGTACTCGGCGGGCTCCGCGAGAAACAGGGTGGCCGAGAGATCCGTCCGGATTTTCTGCCCTGTGCCCGGGACGTGCCGGATGGCATTGTCGACGTGGGTGCCGAACGACTGCCCCCCCTCGTAGCGGTTGAAGAGCGGAGGAAATATCCGCAGCGGCAGCGCCGCCGAGATGAAGAGCGGAATCCGCTGCAGGGCGGAGACGATCAGCTCGCCGAGCTGCCGTGCGACAGGCGAACCCTCCAGCAGCTGGAGATTGTCCTTGGCGCGGGCCGACTGATGCCCGGCCGTCATGCGGCCGTCGACCCAATCGGCCGTCTCCAGGAGCTGTCGCGCGGTCGCGAGCTGCTCGGGGCTGAGCACGCGTGGGATATGAAGCAGCACTGTCTCGCCTTTCAGAACTTCAGTTCGCTGGTGATCGCGACGGACCGGCGCGGCCCCGGGATGTAATGGCCGCCCCCCACACGGTCGACGTAATTCGCGTCCGCCAGGTTGTTGCCGATCACGCGCAGCGTCAGGTGCGAGTTGGTGCGGTAGGAGGCGGTCGCGTTGACCAGGCCGTAGGCGGGCACGGTCAGCGTGTTGAGCGTGTTGCGAAAGACGTTGTCCATGAACTGGAGGCCGCCGCCGACGCTCAACCCGGCCCCAACGTCCAGGTTGGTCCAGAGCGAGAACGAACTGCGCGGCACCAGCGCCAGATCGCCATCAGCCTCAAGCGGGTTCGCGGTCTCGACGATCTGGCTGTCCATGAAGGCGTAGCCGGCGAGAAGGAACCAGCGCGGCGTCACGCTGCCTGCCACGCTGAGCTCCACGCCGTCCACCCGGTGACGCCCTGAGAGCACGAACGGATCGTTCGCGAGGTTGCGCGTGCGGGCGTTGGTTTTCTCCGTCCGGAAGACCGCGGCGGTCGCGGAGAGCCGGGCAGACAGGAGGTCCCACTTCGCGCCGACCTCCAGGTGACGCGATGTCTCCGGCGCGAGGTTGACGGAGTTCGCCGCCGTCGGACTGTCGGACAGGGCGGTGCCGGTCGCCGCGGCATCCGCGGAAGGATTGAAGGAGGTGGACGCCGTCGCGTACAGGCTCCCCTCGGTCCGCGGCTTGTAGACGGCGCCCGCCTTCCAGCTCACGTGTGAATCGGCTCTGCCCAGCACCGACGTCGCCCCGGTCGCGGCGTTGCTCGTCTCGTAGTCGACGGCCGAGTGGTCCCACCGCAATCCGCCGCTGAATTGCCACGGCCCGGCATGTGCCGTGTCGAAGAGATACACGCCGGCGGTGCGGGTCACGGCCTGGGCCGGGTTCCCGCTGTTGGCTGGCATCGGCCCGAGCGGATCCTCGAAGGGATCGGGAGAGTACAGGTCGGTCAGCGGCTGATTCGCCGTCTGCGACCCGTTGCGGTTGTCGGTGGATTCACGCATCAGTTCCAGCCCCCCGGTCCACGCGTGCCGGAGCGTACCCGTCCGCGCACTTCCCGAAACCGAGGCCTGGTTCGTCGCTCCCCCATTGGTCATCGTCCGGCGCTGCAGCTGCCGGTTGGGCGGGCGGGGCGCGGTGATGGCTGAATCGCGGAACGTCCGGCCCACCCGGGTCACGTTGCTGAGCCGAAGGGAGCTGGATGCCTGGTGCGTCACCTGCACCGTGCCGGCGTCGTTCCGGATGTCCTCGTAGTCGTAGCCTTCCAGGCCGTAGAAGTTGGCCTGGTCGACCGATGGTGCCGCTTCGAACGCTGCCCACGGCAGGCCGTAGTCCGGCACGTTGTCGTGAGTCAGGTGCACGTAGCTCGCCGACAACCGGGTGCGCGACGCCAGGCCAACCGCAAGCGACGGCGCAACTCCCCAGCTCCGGTTGTGGACGAGATCGCGCCCGGCCACGTCCGCATCGTTCCACATCGCGTTCAGCCGGAGGGCCGAGCCTCCTGCTGCGGGCCCGAGCGGCTGGTTCAGATCCAGCGCCCCGCGCTTGAAGTCCGCGGTGCCGCCGCTGAACAGCGCACCATAGGCCCTGGTGGCGTGCGGCGCCTTCGTGGACAGGTTGATGAGTCCGCCGGTGGCGCCACGCCCGGTGATGACCGAGGCCGGGCCCTTCACCACCTCGACCTGTTCGAGGTTGAACGTGTCGCGCGAGTACGCCCCGACGTCCCGCACGCCATCCACGAAGATGTCGCCCGACGCGCTGAAGCCCCTCATCGTCAGGGTGTCGCCGGGGAGCCCTCCACCGCCTTCGCCCGCCTGGTAGGTGATGCCCGGCACGTTCCGAAGCACGTCGCGCAGCGTGGTCGCGCCCTGCGCCTCGATGACGGCTCGTGGAATCACGGTGATCGTCTGCGGTGTGTCGCGCAGCGGCTCGACGAACTTCGTGGAGCTCGACCGGGGCAGCGCGCCGGCCACGTCAACAGCCTCGCCCGCGGTGCGCAGCTCGAGCAGGAACCGTCCCGGCGCAACGGCACGGGAGCCCACGCCGGTGCCAGCGAGCAGCCGCGCAAGCGCGTCCTCCGTCGTGAGGAGGCCCACCACTCCAGGTGAGGGGAGCGTGAGAAGGCCGGCTTCGGAGAGCATCACCTCAGCGCCCGTCACCCTCCGGAAAATGGTGAGCACGCCGTCGAGCGGCCCCGGCGGGATGTCGAAGCGGATCGGCGGCTGCGCCGAATTGCTGTTCACGGCCGCTTCCGGACGAACGAGCGTCTGCCCAGGCGTCCAGATCCTGATCCGGGCGATGTTCGATTCGAGCACCGCGTGGCGCTCAGCGAACCGCCGTTCCGCCGGCCCGGAGACGACAAGTGTTTCCAGGGGGTTCCGGCCGGCAGCGTGGAGCGGCAGGTGCAGCCGCGCACCGAGAGCGGCAGATCCAAGGAGCGCGGCAACGAATGCCCAGGGAGAGCCGGCAGCCCGGCAGCGGGACGGCGCGGGCGGTTCGGTGTGAGTCAACGAGAGCCTCCAAAGTGGCGTCCGCGTCGACCCTTCGCTACAATGCGGGAGCCGGATGCGTCACGCGCCACGCGTGTGATTGACGGTCGGTCCAGACCAGCGTTCGGTCCGCCTGCCAGGTGTGGCAACACCTGGCAGGCACTTCAGTCCAAATTGAGACAAGTCTCAATTTGTCCTGCCAACCTTATCTCCGACCAAATCAGTCGTCAATAGTTTTGTGAGGCCCTGGTCAGCGCTGCCGGCCGAACAGGCGCTCGTACGTGGCGGGATCATCCACGTCAATCACGGCCCCCTCGTCTGGGACCTCAACGTCCAGGATTGCTTCGCGGTGAGCCTGGAGCACGACGCGGGCGCCGATCGCGGGATCCGCTTTCCTGAGCTCCGCGAATACCGACGACGAAAACACGACCGGGTGGCCATGGCGGCCGTGGTACGTGGCGCGGGCAACAGGCGGTCGCCTGTGCGAGAAGACCTCGAGCACTGCCGCGACGGTGGCAGGTTGCAGCAGCGGTTGATCGACCGGCACCACGAGCAGTCCCCGCACGCCAGGGTGATCCACGGCGTTGATCGCGGCGACGATCGAAGAGATCTGCCCTTCGTCGGCGCGTGCATTCTCGACGTAGCGGACACCGGCGCCGGCAGCATCGACCTCGGCGCGAAGCGCCACGTCGTGCGGTCGGCCGACGATCAGCACGTCGTCGATCCCGCCGTCGCGCAGCACGGCCGTCAGCCGGCTCACAAACGTCCTGTCGCCAGCGGGCAGGAGGGCCTTCGACCGGCCCATTCGATGCGACAGGCCCGACGCGAGGATGGCTCCTGGAATCACGCCACATCTTAGTGCGGTCGGTGCGAGCTTCACAGCCTCGTGAGGCGTTGTTGAGGCACTCCTCGAGGGGGGACAACCGCACGTCCATGGTGCCGCTAAGTGCTGCGCATTTCTTGACTTCCCCGGGCGAACTTTCTACACTGGCCCCGTTTTCAAGCTCAGCGTGCGGCATAGCCACGGCGCGCGCGCGAGGCGCGGGTCGATTCGGAAGGTCGTCGGCGTTCTGCGACAGCGGGCCGCGTCCTCCCGGCCCTCTTCCCAGCACTCGGCTTGTCAGCCGCCGGGATGATCCCGGCGGTACCGCTCATCGGAGGACACGGGTATGCCAACCGGGACGATCGCTCGCCTTTTGATCGACAAAGGCTTCGGGTTCATCCGCGACGAGGGCGGGACCGAGCACTTCTTCCATCGCAGTTCGGTCCGCGGTTCCGTGTTCGAGCTCCTGCGCGAAGGCCAGCG
Organism: uncultured Acidobacteriota bacterium; assembly: GCA_963787175.1. GTDB lineage: Bacteria > Acidobacteriota > Vicinamibacteria > Vicinamibacterales > 2-12-FULL-66-21 > CAVSUB01. The sequence continues at coordinate 830,888 of CAWBCA010000015.1, read as the reverse complement.
CGTCGAGTTCGCCCCCGAGGACTCTGGAAAGGGTCCACGTGCGGGTGAGGTTCGCCTGATTGAAGGCTGACCGGGTCTGGTGTCCGACCGGGCGGGGCGCCGGCGCGCCCTGCCCCCTTCATACGCTCGCACGTCCGGCAGACCGCACCCAAAGTACTCCTGCCCGAAGCCAGGCCTTACACTAGCGGAGGAAGCGAACGGGGCCCGGTGGCCTTCCCGGTCTTCAAAACCGGTCGCTGCCCGCGTTGTCGCAGGCGGGCTGGGTTCGACTCCCAGGCGCTTCCGCCACAGTCAAGCCGAATGAGCGCAGCTCGAGACGCCGATGAGGATGATGAGGCAGCAGTCGGGCAACGGGATGTTGCAGGAGCGGCCGATGCAACTTCGGATGCAGAACGCTGAAGCGGTGCTCGTGGGTCTCGCGGTGATCGCCATCGCGATCGCCTATGCCGTCGCTCGTTTTTCCAGCTGAGAGAGCTGGGCGGCCAGGGCGAACGAAGGCCCGGACTCAGTCAGCCGTCGACCACCCCTCTGTCTACCCTCGAGGGAATAGCAATGTAAAACCGAGGCGGACGTCGGGAAACCGCGCCGCCTCCAGGCGCCGGGCCACCGATCCCTCCGCGTTTCTCCGGAAGTGCTGCCGAGAGCATGGCATGCCTCTTGAGAGTGAACAGCCGGGGGTGAAGAGATGGCATTGCTGCTGCTTCTCTGTTACTTCGCTTTCGCCGTGTTCGTCGGCAAGGTCATTGCGCTCGGCAACCGTCCGCTGCTGCCTTACCCGCTCGACCCACAGTCCCCCCTTCAGCCCGTCCTCAGCGACTAGCTCGGGGCCAGCGGTCGGGCCCCGGACCGTCCGGCATCACCACGAGATTCGACACGTCGAACAACAAAGCCGCGGCCGTCACTGCTTCTCCCTCCGCGGAGACACCGATCACCAACGTCGCCTCGACGGGATGCATGCGATCAACTGCGGCTATCGGACAGGCCTTTCCGCATCGATCACGGCGAGGAAGGCTGCCGTGTCGCTCAGGTCCCCGAACACCACCTCCGCCCCGCTGCTGCGCAGGTCATCCAGGCTGAAAGAACCCGTTGCCACCCCGATTGGCACGGCGCCGACTGCCGTGGCGCAGGCAACGTCGTGCGGCGTGTCGCCCACGACGAACACCGCATCGGCAGCGATTGCCTCGATGCCGCACGTGCGAGCCCTATCGAGCGCAAACGGCACCAGCGCGTTGCGGTCCGCGGCATCATCGCCAAACGCCCCACAGCGGAAGTAGCGCCAGAGATCGAAGTGCTCCAGCTTGATCCTGGCGCTCTGCTCGAAGTTGCCTGTCAGGAGCGCGAGGAACACATCAGGCCGCGCCGCGAGCGCATCGAGCAGCGTACGGATGCCCGGCAGGACGGCCTTCACGCCCTGACCCGGCAGCTCGATCTCCTCGCGCAGGAGGATCACGTACTCGTCGCGCAGCCTCGCGAACAGCGCGTCGTCGAGATCGTGACCGATTCGCGCGAGCGCGTCGTGAAGAATCGCCCAGTCGGTGCGCCCCGCCACGGCGATTCCGGCGAGCGCGTCCGCGCGACCGAGGACTGCTTCGCACGCGCGGTTCATCGCGCGCAGGCCGGCCCGCCCTGTGAGCACGAGGGTACCGTCGATGTCGAACAGCACGATCTTGCGGGCAGCGAGCTCTGTCAGCCGATCTACAATCGCGTCAGGAGGCATCATGAAACATCGTAACGTCCTGTTGACCGCGGCCGCGATTGCCCTGTCGGGGGCTGCGGCCCTCAGCGCGCAGAGCGCGGGCATGAAAGCGCGTGCGGATCTCAAGGGTGAAGGCGTCAGCGGAACGCTGACGCTCACCGAGCGCGCGCAAGGTACGGGCACGGTGGTCGACGTCACGCTCGACGCCAAGGGCCTGAAACCGGGCAAGCACGGTGTGCACCTGCACGCCGTCGGCAAGTGCGATCCAGACTTCGCGGCGGCCGGCGGTCACTTCGATCCCGGCCCGTCGGGCAACACCGACCCGGACGCGAACCATCCGTTCCACATGGGCGACATCCCGAACCTCGAAGTGGGAGCCGATGGCACGGGGAAGCTGGTCGCCACGACCACGCGCGTCACCCTGTCCGGCGGTCCGCTGTCGATCTTCGACTCCGACGGCACCGCCGTCATCGTCCACGGCAACGAAGACCAGGGGATCACCGGAGAACCGAAGTCCGGCGTGAGCGGCGGGCCGAGAGTTGCCTGCGGGGTCATCGCGAAGCAGTAGAGAGTTCCGGGGTTCAGAGCTTTGGGGCGTTGGGCCCTGCTCACTTGAACCAGCCCCGCTTGACCGCGGCAAGCATGCCTGTCGCGGGGTTCAGCTTCAGCGTGCGGTGCGCGACGAGCTGCGCGAACGCCTGATCCTGGGTCAGCACCAGTGCAGCCAGACGGCGCGCATCGATCACCCGCACGATATCCGCCGCGTATGCGGCAAGCGCGTGTTCGGGCACCCCGGCCGTCGGGTGCTCGAACACGAGGAGAACGGGGTCGAGCGCAACAGCCCGCGCCAGGTGCGCGCGCGCTCGCATCTCGGCCGGGATCTCACCAGCCAGCCGTTGCAAGCCGGTGGCTACCCGGGCGCCATCGTCACCTCGATCCACCAACCCGCACTCCCGGGCCAGCGCGGCGACCCGACCGGCCATCTCGGGTGCCAGCGGATCCACCTGCAGCGTGAACGGCATCGCCAGGTTCTGCTCGAGCGTCGCCCCATCGAGCAGCACCGCGCGCTCGCTGACGATCCCGAACCGATCGAGCGAGGCCAGCCACTCGTCGCCGTTGGCGATGCTCGCGTTGTCCCTCCCCTGCACGCGCACGATCCCCTGGTCGGCTACGCTTGCGCCGGTGACCAGGTTGACGAGCACCTCCGCGCCGCCCGCGTCGAGGTTGACGATTGCCACGCGCTCGCCCGGTGCGATGCGCAGCGATTGCAGGCGGAGCGGCCGCAGCGCCTGGTATCGCTTCTCCACGCCCTCGATCTCGAGAACGGGAGACTGGGACGTGGTCATGGATTGAGCGCGATCAGCACGGGCCGGGAGAGCGGCCGGCGCGCGACTCGAGATCGGCAAAGGCCGCCTCGGGCAGCGTGACGGCGCCCAGGCCTGCGGCGTGATGCGACTGGTCGCCATGGTAGTCGGACCCGCCGGTCATGCCGACACCGAGGCGCCCGGCCAGGCTCCGATAGCGCGCGCTCGCGGCCTCGTCGTGGTCGCCGTGCCACACCTCGATCGCGGGCAGGCCGGCCGTGACGAATCCCGGAATGGCATCGTCCACGCGCGTCAGGGCGGGGTGGGCCAGGGACGCGACGCCGCCGGCGGCCCGGACGATCGCCGCGACCTCACCGACGGCCGCGCCGCTCCGCGCGACGAACGCCGGACGTCCTTCGCCGAGCAGCCTCTGAAACCCTTCTCCACGGTCGACGACGTATCCCGCGGCCACCAGGGCATCGGCGAGCTGTGGCCGGCCGACGGTCCGGCCCTCCCTCTGTGAGGCGTCGGCGACGAGCGCTTCGGCGTCGAGCGGATACCCGAGCTCCCGCAGCCGCTCGACCATCGTAATCAGCCTCCGCAGCCGGTCGGCGCGCTGGCCGCGCAGGAACTCGATGAGCGGTGCGCAGCGCGAGTCGATGAAGTACCCGAGCACATGGATGTCCCGGCCCCCCTCCACCGCCGTGATCTCGATTCCAGGCACGAGACGAACCCCCAGCCGGGCCGCCGCTGCGGAGGCTTCGGGGAGGCCCCCCGTCGTGTCGTGATCGGTGACGCTGATGATCGTCAGCCCGGCGTCGGCAGCGCGCGCGACGAGAGCTTCGGGCGACAGGCGGCCGTCGGACGCCGTCGTGTGCAGGTGGAGGTCGATCACTATCAGGCAGACGCCCGCGGACGCGGCTTCCTCCGCCGGGCAGCGCGGCCACCCCGCTGCCGTTCCACGAGCGCCCGGTATTCGCGAATCAGAAGCTCGAGATGCGCCCGCTCCTCGTCCGCGAACTCGAGGAAGATCTGCTTGCCCTCCGAATCCTCGAATCGCTCGCCGTAGCGCTTGAAGAAGCGGTGCGAGCCGCGCTCGCAGCGGATGCCGATCATCAGGGCTTTCAGGTCGTCGACACCCTTGGTCAGCTGTTCCGCGCCGGCCGCGAAGAGGCCGTTTGCCGCCCCCTTGAAGAACAGGAAGGTCGGACGCCCCTCGAGCTGCGGGTCCTGCTGCAGCAGCTGGCGATAGCGGGCCTCCAGCGTGCCGAGGTGCTCCTTCTCCTCCCCGGCAAGTTTCTCGAACACGCCGCGTCCCCGCGCGTCGCGCGTGATGCGGGCGGCGCGTGTGTAGAATTCGAGCCCGCTCCGTTCGGTGGCAATGGCTATGCGGAGGGCGTCACGGGCGAAGAGCAGCTCGGGGACCCCTTCCTCGGCGACCTGCGGCATTCCGGTCTGGCATGCCTCGCACGTCCCGTGAATCTGCAGCAGGCTCTGCCCCGGCGCGAAGCCGCGCGCGGCGGCCACCTCTTCGATCAGCGCCTCGATGTCGGAGCTCAGGAACTCGAAGGAGCGATTACAGCTCTTGCAGACGAGATGGAAATGCCGGGGGTGGCGGTAGGAGTGTTCGAAGCGCAACCGGCCGTCGCCGAAATCGACCTTCCGGGCGATCCCGGCTTCGACCATCCACTGCAGCGTCCGGTAGACGGTCGCGCGGCTGATGCGCCGATCCTCACGGGTAATCAGGTCGACGAGGTCGTCCGCGGTGAGATGACCTTCCTGCTTGAGGAACACCCGGACGATGAGATCGCGTTTGCCGGAGCGCTTGCTGCCCGCGGGGCGCAGGCTGTCGACGTAGGCGGTGGTGGCGTCCATCGGGTTCAACGTTCGCGTACATCTCCCGTCCGGTCCGCGCCGACGGTTCGTTCAGGCACGCAGCGACAGTACGACTCCGAACGTCGAACCCCGGTGCCGGCCTAGACGCTGAACGAGGACCCGCAGCCGCAGGTCGACTTGGCGTTCGGATTCTTGATGGTGAAGCCGCCGCCGGTGACGTTGTCGACGAAGTCCACCTCGGCACCGCTCAGGTAGCGGGCGCTGATCGGGTCGACGAGCAGCTTGACGCCGTTCGACTCGATCACCGCGTCGGTCGACTCGTCGCCTTCGCCCTCGTCTATCATGAGGCCGTACTGGAAGCCGGAGCATCCGCCGCCCTGCACGAATACCCGCAGCCCGGCGCTCGTCTTGTTCTCCTCGACCAGCAGCTCGGTGATCTTCGATGCAGCGGACGCAGTTACATTGATCATTCGTATCTCCCCAGGGAACCCACATCCTGATTATACCGGCCGCCGGCCCTGCCGGCAACCGGGTCCGGCCCGCACCGACGCGTCCCCTCAGATGCCTGCACTCTTTTGACGCCTGGACCGGCCGGCTTGTCTCCGCGGCCGGGCGGCACCATACTGTCACGCTTCCAACGTCACTTACGGACCCGCCCCACATGCCGACCAGCTACCCACCCGCGCTCGAGCTGCTCAGCCGGTTTGTCGAGACCAAGCTCGCCTCGCGGATCTGGGATCGCGACCTGGCCGTGTGGGGTGCTGCCCCCGGAAGCCCCGCTGCGGCCTCGATTGCAGCGCGCCTCGGGTGGCTCGACATCGCCAACACGATGAGCCCGCATCTCGACCGGGTGCAGGCACTCGGTCAAGCCGCCACGGCCGAAGGAATCGAGGCGGTGTGCCTCCTCGGCATGGGGGGGAGCAGCCTCTGCGCCGAGGTCCTGCGGAGCGTCCTGGGCGTCGCTGAGGGCGCGCCCCAGTTGTACGTGCTCGACACGACCGACGAGCAGACGATCACCGCCGCGTCGGATCGGCTCACACCCGCGCGCACGTGGTTCCTGACAGCCAGCAAGAGCGGCAGCACTGTCGAAGTGTCGTCGATGGAGCGCATCTTCTGGTCGCGCGCGCACGCGCAGCTGGGCGACCGGACCGGACGTCAGTTCATCGCGATCACCGACCCGGGTACCGCCCTCGAGGCGCTGGCGGCCTCACGCGGCTACCGTGAGACGTTCGTCAACCCTGCCGACATCGGCGGGCGCTTTTCCGCCCTGTCGCTTTTCGGCCTTGTCCCCACCGCGCTGATCGGCGCCTCGGCCAGGCACCTGCTCACGGCTGGCGGGAACATGGCGGACGGCTGCCGCCAGGACCATTCCACCAATCCCGGCCTCATCCTCGGCGCCTTCATCGGCGCCGCGGCCCTCGACGGCCGGGACAAGCTGACGGTGGTGCTGCCCCCTTCGCTCGCGTCGCTCGGGCTCTGGATCGAGCAGCTGGTCGCCGAGAGTACCGGCAAGCAGGGCAAGGGCGCGCTGCCCGTCGTGGACGAGGTGCTCGGGCGGCCCGACGAGTACGGCCGCGACCGCGCGTTCGTCGGCATCACCACGGATCGTGACGCTGTGGACGGAGCCGTTCTCGACGCGCTGGCCGAGGCCGGACATCCGGTGCTGCGTCTGAGCACACGGCTCGACGCCCTCGGGGCGGAGTTCTTCAGGTGGGAGTTCGCTACTGCGGTAGCGGGGGCAGCGCTGGGCATCAACCCGTTCGACGAGCCGAACGTTTCCGAAGCCAAGGCGAAAACCCGGGCGCTGCTCGATGGGCTCGGGCCAGAGGGCCGGCTCGCGGAGCCCGCTCCGACCGCCTCGTCCGGGAGCGTCGATGTCTTCAGCACGCGCGTGCATGACGCGGCGCCAGAGGAGGTGGTGCGGGCCGCGCTCCTGGGCCTGCAGCCGCCGGACTACGTGGCGTTCCTCTCGTACCTGCCTCCGGGCGGCGACCTCTCGCTCGCCGTCGCGACGATTCGGGCGGAGCTTCGGGCGCGCCACCGGGTGGCAAGCACCTTCGGCGTGGGGCCCCGGTACCTCCACTCGACCGGGCAATATCACAAGGGGGGACCGAACACCGCCGTCGCCTTCGTGCTTACGGGAGACGACGCGACCAGCACGGAGATTCCCGGTGCAGGCTACTCGCTGTCGGTGCTGAAGCGCGCGCAGGCGCTCGGGGACGCCGAAGCGCTCGACGCCCACGAGCGGCGCATCGTCCGCATCCACATCAAGGATGCCGCCCACGCGGCGTCGTCTCTGGTAAATCTGTTCGCGGCTGCGATGCGCTGACCGGGACGCGCGGGGCTCACCCGCGCAGGGTCGCAAGGATGACGCCCGACGCCTCCTCAATCTCCCGGTGCAGGCTCCGACCGTGCGAGTCCATCGTGACGATCGCCGGGAAGTCCACCACGTCGAGGTGCCACATCGCTTCAGGCGTTCCAAACTCGAGCAGCGAGACGCCCGCGACGCGTTCGATGCAGCGCGCGTAGAACTGCGCCGCGCCGCCCACGGCGTTCAGATAGACGGCGCCTGATTCCGCGAGGCCGGCGAGCGTCCTGGGTCCCATCCCGCCCTTTCCGATCACGACCCGCACGCCGTACCGCCGGATGATTTCCGCCTGGTACGGTTCCTCCCGAATGCTCGTGGTGGGTCCCGCGGCTGTCACCTGCCATCCCTCTCCATCCTTCGCAACCACGGGGCCGCAGTGATACAGCACCGACCCCCGCAGATCGACAGGCGGCTCGTGCTTCATGAGGTGCGCGTGGACAGCATCCCGGCCGGTGACGATCCGGCCCGAGATGAGCACGACGTCGCCGACCTGCAGCGCGCGGATCTGATCCTCGGAGATGGGGGCGCGCAGCGGGACTTCGCGCCCGGTGCGGGTGAAGCCCCCGGCGATCGCGTCGGCCGGCAGCATGGGCATCGACGGCGTGGCCGCCTCCCGATAGAGCCAGCTCGTGATGGCGCCGCTGGTCGCGTCGAGATGGACACCGAGCCGGCGAAACGCCCAGCAGTCGTAGGCGACCGACACGAAGAAGCTGGCCGGCAGCCGGTTGAGCGCGCCGATCTTGCAACCGATGAGCGACGTCTGCCCGCCGAACCCCATGGGGCCTACGGTCAGCTGGTTGGCCTCTTCCATGACGGACCGCTCGATCCGCCCGAGCCGATCGTCGGCGTTCTGGTCGTCCAGCGTCCGGAACAACTGCTCCTTCGCGTGGAGATACCCTGAGGTGCGATCGCCCCCGACGCACACGCCCACCGCGCCGGGGCTGCAGCCCTTGCCCTGCGCCTTCCAGACCGCGTGCAGGATGCATTTGCGCACCCCGTCGAGGGACCGGTCGGCCCGGCCCAGATGGTCCAGTTCGGCGGGCAGCGCGTACTGCGCGTTGGTGTTCTCGCAGCCGCCACCCTTGAGAATCAGCTTGACCTCGATCCCCGGCTCCTCCCACTGCTCGAAGTGGATGATCGGCGTGCCGGGGCCCAGGTTGTCGCCGGAATTCTCGCCGGTAATCGAATCGACCGAGTTGGGGCGAAGCTTGCCTCGGCGGGTGGCTTCCGCAACCGCTTCCCGGATCTGCCGGCCGAGGACGATCTGGTTCATCCCGACCGGTGTCCTCACCTCGAAGGTGGGCATTCCCGTGTCCTGGCAGATCGGACCCTCGCAGGCGGCAGCCTGGTCGATGTTCTGCGCGATGATCGTCAGCGCCTGTCCTCCGCGCGTCTGCGGAGCCTCGCCCGCCACCGCCAGGCGCATCGCCGCGCGCACGTCGGGAGGAAGATCGGTGGACGTCCGGGTGATGAGCTCGACGATGCTGTCGCGGAAGGAGGGGAGCATCGGAGCAGTATAATTGAGTCGCCGCCCTGGCCCGGCGGCCACCACATCATGCCCATACGTCAGAGGAAGCCTGCTCGCGCCGGACCCGCCTTCCGGATCGAACGCGACCCGCTCGGCGAGCTCGAGGTGCCGTCGGACGCGTACTACGGCGTGCAGACGCAGCGAGCTGTCGAGAACTTCGCGATCAGCGGGCTGACCGCCCCTCCGGAGCTCGTCACCGCCACGGTCCTCGTGAAGAAGGCGGCCGCCCAGGCCAACGCGTCACTCGGGCGCCTGCCGCCCCGCATCGCCGAGGCCATCGTCGCGGCTGCCGACGAGATCCTCGGCGGCGCGCTGCGCGATCAGTTCGTCGTGGACGTCTACCAGGCGGGCGCCGGCACCTCGCACAACATGAACACCAACGAGGTGCTGGCCAACCGCGCCTCCGAGATCCTCGGCGGCCGGCGCGGCGAGTACACCGCGGTGCACCCGAACGATCACGTCAACATGGGACAGTCCACCAACGACGTGTACCCGACCGCCACGCGGCTGGCAATGTTGATGATGCTGCCGGACCTCCTGGCAAGGGCCCGCGACCTGGCGGCCGGGCTGGGCGAGAAGAGCGCCGAGTTCGCGCACGTCGTGAAGACCGGGCGCACGCACCTGCAGGATGCCGTTCCGATCACCGTCGGACAGGAGCTTGGCGGCTTCGCGGCCAGCGTGACGCACGCGGCGGCGGAGGTCGAACACGCATGGGAGGGACTGCGCGAGCTGAACCTCGGAGCTTCCGCCCTGGGAACCGGGCTGAACGCCGGCACCGACTACACCATGGCCGCGATCGACAACCTCGCCTCGCTGACCGCCCTGCCGGTCCGCCCCGCGGCCGACAGGTTCCGCGTGACCCAGAGCATGGGTGACGTCCTGGCCTGCTCGGGGGCGCTGCGTCGCCTTGCCGTGGAGGTCGGACGGGTCGCCTCCGATCTGCGGCTCCTCAGCATGGGCCCCCGGGCCGGGATTGCAGAGCTGCAGCTCCCCGCCGTGCAGCCAGGCTCGTCGATCATGCCGGGCAAGGTGAACCCCTCGGTGCCCGAAATGGTGAACCAGGTTTGCTTCCAGGTGTTCGGCTGCGACGCCACGATCCTCGCGGCTGCCGACGCCGGCCAGCTGGAGCTGAACGTCATGATGCCGGTGATCGCGTGGAACGCCCTGCACGCCACGCGCATCCTGCGTGAAGCGATGCGCGTGCTGCAGGAGCGCTGCGTCGTCGGCATCCGGGTCGACGAAGCGCGCTGCCGTGAACTGCTGGATCGCAGCACCGCGCTGGCCACGGCGCTCAGCCCCTACATCGGGTATGCGGCCACCGCCGACATCGCGAAAACATCCGTCAGCACGGGCCGGCCGATTCGGGACCTGGTGCGCGAACGGCAGCTGCTGACGGACGACCAGCTCGACGCCATCCTCTCTGCCGAGGCGATGACATCGCCGGGCGTGCCCGGCCAGGCGGCGCGTACCCCAACCCCATCGAGGACCGATGATGAGACTGGCACTCGTGACGCTGCTCCTCGCGGTGGCAAGCCTCGCGGCGGCCGCCCCTCAGCACGGGCGTCTGTTCGACCCGAAGGATCTGGGGCTGCTCGAGGGACCGGATCGGGACGCGTGGCAGCGCCCGGACCAGATCATGGACGCGCTCCGGATCGCCGACGGCAGCGTCGTCGCTGACCTCGGGGCGGGCGGCGGCTGGTTCACTGTCCGACTGGCCCGGCGGGTCGGGCCGAACGGCCGCGTTTACGCCGAGGACATCCAGCACCAGATGATCGACTCGATGAAGCGCCGGGTGGAGCGGGAGGGATTGAAGGGTCGCGTGATCACCACCCTCGGTTCTGCCGTGGACCCGCGCCTGCCGCGGGGAGTGCTCGACGCCGCGCTCATCGTCGATTCCTATCACGAGATGGAAAAGCCGGTGTTGCTCCTCCGGAACCTCGCGCGGTCACTGAAACCGGACGGGCGCATCGGCATCGTGAATTTCACCAGCGAGGGGAGCGGGCCGGGGCCGCCGATGGACGAGCGCGTCGACCCCCAGCGTGTCATCAACGATGCGGGAGAAGCCGGGCTGCGGCTGACCTCCCAGGAGCGGTTTCTTCGATATCAATACATGCTGGTGTTCGAAAAGGCGGATCCCGCGTCCGCCGCCCGGGCGCGATGATTGCGGCGCCCGCCTTCTTCACCGACTACCACCCACAGGTCGACGCTGAACTCCGCAGGCTCGTGCCATCAGGCGGCAGCCGCGTGCAGGAGTCGATGGCCTACACGCTCCATGCTCCTTCCAAGCGTGTCCGGTCAGTCCTGACGCTGCTCTGCGCCGAGGTCTGCGGCGGGCGGGCGTCCCGTGCCGTGGGAGCGGCGGCGGCCGTGGAGCTCGTTCACGCGGCGTCGCTCATCCTCGACGACCTCCCCGTCATGGATGATGCGGCGCTGCGCAGAGGCAAACCGGCGAATCACCTGGAATTCGGCGAGTCGATTGCCATCCTGGCGGCGTTCGCGCTGCTCAACCTCTCCTATGGCGAGCTGGCCCGGACCTACGAACCGCCCCTTGCCGCCACGCTCTCGACCTTGCTGGCATCCGCGGTGGGACTTGACGGGCTGATTGGTGGTCAGGCCGCGGATCTGCTTGCCACCGACAGGCAAGTCAGCTTCGAAATGCTGGAACGGATCCACCGCGGGAAGACGGGGGCGCTGTTCGTCGCGTCCGCGGTGGCGGGTGCACGGACCGCTGGAGCCGGCGCGGATCAGCAGCAGTGGCTCACGGCTTTCGCGAAGAACCTCGGGCTCGCGTTCCAGATTGTCGACGACCTGCTGGATGTCGAAGGGGATCCCGCAGCCACGGGCAAGGCGGCCCGGGGGGACCTCCGGAAGACGACGTTCGTCTCCTTCAGCGGCGTGGCGGGTGCGAGACAGCTCGCGACCGAGCTCTGCCAGACAGCGGACCGTGCGCTCGCGCCGTTCGGGGCACGCGCGGACCGCATCCGGGAGCTCTCGGCGTTCGTCGCTGGAAGACGCGCGTGACGCACCCTCAGGAACCGGAGAGCGGCCCGGGTGTCGACGAGCTGCGCGAGCGCCTCCGGTCGCTCGGCTATCTCGACGCGGGGGTCGATCGCTTCGTGCTGGCACCCGCGCGGGGGACTCGCGGGGCTGTCGCCATCGCGGCGCGGGCCAGTGCCCGGATCGGCGCTCTCGGGGGGATGCTGCTCGGTCCCGCCGCGGCGCTCGGCGTCGCGTCGCAGCTTCCCGGCCTCGTGACCAGCTTCCGGGACGGCATGGTGGCCGCGATCTACATGGCGCTGCTGTTCGGCGCCGGGATCGCCGTCGCCGCCCTTGCCTCCGGCCTGGTCGTGGCGCTGGCGGCGCGCACCTCCGGCGCGATGCTGGCGCGTCGCGGACGGGGGCTGTCGATCGCGGCCGGGGTGGCGGTCGCCGTCGTCAGCCTGGCCTATCTGACGCTGCTGTGGACAGCCGTGCGGAGCGCAGGCGCCGACAGCCACGCGGTGCTCTGGGCAGGCGCCGGTCTCGCAGTGGCGGTGGCGATCAGCCTTCTGCTCGGACATGCCGTCACGCTCACGGCCCTCGCGCTGATCGTTGCCGGCACGGGCCAGCCGATACGCACGCGGGGCGTGCCGGGCGCATCGTGGCGCGTGATGCTGGGGGCGGGTGCCGCGGCATTCGGGGCGGCGCTGGTGCTCTTCAATGTGCAAAGCGCCGCGCGGTCGGACGACGAGACAGGTCCCCCGGCGTTGACGGTTGTGCCGAGCGGCATGCGGGTCCGGCTCCTGGCCATCGACGGCTTCGACCCCGCGCTGTTCGCGAGCCTCGCGTCGCGCGGCAGGCTCCCGGCGCTGTCGCGGGCCTTCGACGGCGCCGGCGCGCAGCTCACGCTCCGGGACGCCGGCCGCGAGGTGGCCGCTCCGATCGACCCGGCACGGCTGTGGACCACCGTCGCGACCGGGCAGCCCGCGTCGATTCACGGCGTGCGGAGGCTGGAAACACGGCGTGTCGCCGGCCTCCAGGGGATCGTGCAGGCCGGCGGCGAGTCCCCCCTCCTCCGCCTGGTCAGCGCATCGACAGACCTCCTTCGCCTGACGCGGCCGTCGGTCGCGAGCGGCAACGATCGCAAGGAGAAAACGCTCTGGGAGGTTGCCGCGGATGCGGGTCTGCGCACAGTGGTGGTGAACTGGTGGGCAACCTGGCCCGCGGCGTCGGACAACGGCGTGGTGCTGAGCGATCGCGCCACGCTGCGGCTGGAGCGCGGTGGAACCCTCGACGCCGAGATGGCCCCGGCATCGATCTACCAGCAGCTCGCGCCGAGGTGGCCCGCGCTGCGCGAGCAGGCGGCCGACCTCGCCACCCGGGCGCTGGCCGGCGCTGCGGCTGGCGACCACACCACGGGACTCCTTCGGCGGTCGGCAGAGATGGACGCCATGGCGCTGCTGCTGACCAGTGAGGTTGCCGGGCCCGCGACGGATCTGACCGCTGTTTACCTTCCCGGCCTCGACATCACTCAGCACGGGCTGGTCGAGGACTCTGTGTCGCCCGGAGCCGCAGCATCGGTCCGGCGGTCCGCGCTCGAGTCCTACTACGTCGCGCTCGACACCCTCCTGGCGGACGCCGTGCAGCCAGGCGCCGGGGAACTGGTGGTGGTGGTCACCGCCCCGGGTCGCGGCGCCGCCGGCGGGAGCGGACGCCTGGTGGTGAGGGGCGCCGTGGCGCGGCGCGGCACCGCGATCACGGCGGGCGCGACGGACGTCACACCGACGGTCCTGTACGCCCTCGGGCTGCCAATCAGTCAGGCACTCGCGGGCGCTCCACTCACCGATCTCTTTGCCGAGCCGTTCGTTGCGCAATATCCCATCCGGCACGTCGCGACCTACGGCCGACCGCGCAGCCGGGCGCCGCAGCTCCGCGGTCAACCCCTCGATCAGGAGATGATCGACAGGCTGCGGAGTCTGGGCTATGTGCGATAGGTGCTAGTCGTGGAGTGTAGGGCGGGCCTTCAAGGCCCGCCGACGCGGGGTCTGAAGACCCCGCGCCACAGAGAGACCCCCTACCGTCCGATCAGCTTCCAGGCGGTCGGGAGGATTGCCGAGGCCAGGGCCATCTTGATGATGTCGGCAGGGAGAAACGGATAGAGGCCGGTGCGGAGTGCGGCCGGCAGGCCGACAGCGACCGGTTGCGCGAAGGCGGCGAGCCAGAGGACGCCGCCGGCGAAGACGATCGCCAGGCCGCAGGTCATCGCGACCAGCGAGGTCATGTAGCGGCGGTCGAAGGTGCGCTCGGCCAGCCACCCGCGACGAAGGCCGCGATCGGGTAGCTGAGGAGGTAGCCGCCGGTCGGACCGAGCAGCCGCCCCATCCCCGGCGGCAGCACCGTCGACGCGGCGAACACCGGCAAGCCCGCCAGCCCGGCCAGGAGATAGAGCACCTGGCTCGCCATGCCCAGGCGGGCGCCGAGCGCGGCGCCGCCAAGCAGCACGATCATCGGCTGCAGCGTGAACGGAACCGGCGTGAACGGCAGCGGGATGCTGACCTGCGCGGCGGCGGCCGTCAGCGCGGTGACGAACAGCACACGCGGCGACCCGGATCGGCATCGCGAGATCCGTCCGCCGCGCGAACGTCGCGAGCAACGTGGTACCGTCCATGTGATCGGCTCGAACCGCCATACGCTTCGAATCTTACTGTATGCGCACAGCACTGACAATTGCGGGCAGCGACTCCGGCGGAGGCGCGGGCATCCAAGCCGACCTCAAGACCTTCGCGGCGCACGGCGTCTTCGGCACGTCCGCAGATCACCGCGGTGACGGCCCAGAACACGCTCGGCGTGACCGCCTGGCAGGCGATGGCCGCCGACCTGGTCACGGCCCAGATCGAAGCGGTCGCGGCCGACTTCGATCTGCAGGCGGTGAAGATCGGGATGCTGGCCAACGCGGCCATCGTCGAGGCTGTCGGCAGCCGCGATCGAGGCGCTCGACCTCCCGCAGGTGGTCCTCGACCCGGTGATGGTGGCGAAGGGCGGCGACCGCCTGCTGGAGCCCGACGCGGTCGACGCGATGACGCGCGAGCTGCTGCCACGGACGCGCATCCTGACGCCGAATATTCCGGAAGCCGAAGCCCTCTCCGGCATGACGATCGCGTCGATCGAGGACATGCGGTCCGCGGCCGGGCGGATCCTCAGGCTCGGCCCGCGCGTCGGTACTCGGTGAAGGGCGGGCACCTCGACTGGCCCCGAGGCGGTCGACGTGGCGGTTACCGCAACCGAAACCTTCGAGATGCGCCGGCCCCGCGTGAAGACGACGAGCACACACGGGACCGGCTGCACGCTCTCCTCGGCGATTGCCGCGAACCTGGCGCTCGGGCTCGATCTGATCGACGCCCTGGAACGCGCGCGCGAGTATCTCGACGGGGCCATCCGGCACGCACCCGGCCTGGGCCGCGGCCATGGGCCGCTCGGCCACTTCTGGCGGGTATACTGAGATCGTGGAACCAGCCCCGCCTGCGACGGTCGAGCCGGTCGTGAGCGGCGGCACAGCGGCAGGCGGCTCCCCCGTTTCCGCCGGACGATACGTCGTTTCTGCCGAACCGCTCGATACGACGGCAATCGCGGCGGCCGTGTCCCGTGCTTCGACGGGAGGGCTCGCCACGTTCACGGGCCTCGTGCGCGATCACAACGCCGGCAGACGCGTACGGTGGATCGACTACGAGGCGCACGCGCCGCTCGCACGCACGGTGTTCGCGCGCATCGGCGAGGAAGCGCGGGAGCGCTGGCCGGAGTGCGACGTCACGATCCACCATCGGATCGGCAGGGTCGCCGTCGGCGAGGCCAGCGTCGTCATTGCCGCGGCGTCCCCGCATCGGGCCGAGGCATTTTCCGCGTGCCGCTTCGCCATCGAGCGCGTGAAGCAGATCGCTCCCGTCTGGAAGCACGAGCATTTCGAGGGCGGGGCGGTCTGGGTCGAAGGGCGCGGTGGCCGACCCTGAAGACGAGACAGCGCTCAGGGCAGCCGTCGAGCGCGCATGCTCGTGACGATCCTCCTGTTCGCCCGCCTCCGCGAGCTCGCGGGAGAGGCGGAAATCCGCCACGAGCTGCCGTCCGAGGCCACGGTGCGCACCGCCTGGGAGGCCGCCGTGCGACGTTTCCCGCCGCTGGCCGCTTACGAACGGTCGCTCTCGGCCGCCGTCAACGCCGACTACGCCCGTTTCACGACCCCTCTGCACGATGGCGACGAGGTGGCATTCCTGCCGCCGGTTTCCGGGGGATCGGAGAGACAGAAGACAGAAGACAGAAGATAGAAGACAGAAGGCACACGACAGACGACTTCTTTTATGTTCGACAAGCTGATCTTCGAGGAAACGCGCTACGAGCAGCTGATGGCGGAGATGTCCGACCCGTCGGTGCAGAGCGACAACGCCAGGTTCCGGGAGCACTCCAAGGCACTCGCCGAAATCCAGCCGCTGGTCGAGACGTTTCGCCGGTACAAGGAGGTCGTCCTGCAGATCGAGGCGACGCAGGGTCTCCTCAAGGACCCCGACATGCGCGAGCTCGTGCAGGAGGAGACGAAGAGCCTCGAAGCGACACGCGATGCGCTGCTGGCCGACATCAAGGGCCTCCTCGTTCCGAAGGATCCGAACGACGCACGGAACGTCGTGCTCGAAATCAGGGCGGGGACCGGAGGCGACGAGGCCGCGCTGTTCGCCTCGGATCTGTTCCGCATGTACTCGCGGTATGCCGAGCGGCAGGGCTGGCGGATAGACGTCCTGAGTCTCAACGAGAGCGGCGGCGGCATCAAGGAGGTCATCGCGCTCATCGAGGGACAGCGGGTCTACAGCCGGCTGAAATACGAGAGCGGGGTGCACCGCGTCCAGCGGGTTCCGACCACCGAGGCAAGCGGCCGCATCCATACGTCGACAGCCACCGTCGCGGTCTTGCCGGAAGCGGAGGAGGTCGATATCCAGGTGGACGCCAAGGATCTCCGCATCGACACTTTCTGCTCCAGCGGGCCGGGCGGTCAGAGCGTCAACACGACCTATTCCGCCGTCCGCATCACCCACCTCCCCACCGGGCTGGTGGTCTCGCAGCAGGACGAGAAGTCGCAGGTGAAGAATCGCGCGAAGGCGATGAAAGTGCTGCGCTCCCGGCTCTACGAGATGGAAATGCGGAAGCAGCAGGAGGCAATCGCGAAGGATCGGCGGACACAGGTCGGCACCGGCGAGCGGTCGGAGAAAATCCGCACCTACAACTTCCGGGAAAACCGCATCACCGACCACCGCATCGGCTTCACGATGCACCAGCTCGCCGGCGCGCTCGACGGCGACCTTGCCGAGCTGATCGACCAGGCCGTGACGTTCTTCCAGTCCGAAAAGCTCAAGGATCAGTGAGCGTTGCGCTGCGCGAGCAGATTCGCGGCGCACGCGCACCGCTCGTCGCTGCCGGCCTGATGCCCGACGAAGCCGCGCTCGACGCCGAGGTCCTCGCGCGGCACGTGCTCGGCTGGGACCGCGCCGAGCTCCTCACCCGCTGGCATCTTCCTCCGCCCGGCGTGTTCGAGGCCGCCTACGCTGCCGTCATCGCGAGGCGCGCCGCACGCGAGCCGGTCGCCCTCATCACAGGTCATCGCGAGTTCTGGGGGCTCGACTTTCACGTCACCCGCGACGTGCTCATCCCGCGCCCGGAGACAGAGCTGCTCGTGGAGCGGGCCCTCGCGCTGTGCGCAAGGAGGCCATGCGGTCGAATCGTCGACGTCGGCACCGGCAGCGGCTGCATTGCTGTCGCGCTCGCGCATGAGCTGCCCTCCACGCACGTCGTCGGCGTCGACTGTTCCGCCGCCGCCCTCGCCGTGGCGGCGCGCAATGTCGCACGTTACGGCCTCACCGGCCGTGTCCACCTCGTGCGCAGCGACCTGCTCGAGGCGATCGCCGGACCGGTCGACCTGATCGTCTCGAACCCGCCGTACGTCGCGCGCGACGACGCGCTGGGGCTGCAGCCCGAGGTCATCGACTTCGAGCCGGGAGTAGCGCTGTTCGCCGACGACGACGGCCTGGCCGCGCTGCGTGAGCTCTGCGAGGCTGCCGCCTCGAGGCTTGCGCCCAACGGACTGCTTGTTGTTGAATTCGGCGCGACGCAGGAGCCGGCACTGCGCGCGATGGCCCGGGCGCGGGGGTGGACCATGGAGACGACAGTCGACCTCGCCGGGCTTCCTCGTGTCGCCGTGCTGTCACGCTGATGAAACGGAGGCGGGAGTGCAGGATTGCCTGTTCTGCGGGATTGTCGAGGGCCGGATTCCGGCAGCGCTGGTCTACCAGGACGACCTCGTCGTGGCGTTCAGCGACATCAATCCTCAGGCGCCGACCCACATGCTGGTGGTTCCCCGACGTCACATCTCCAGCCTCAACGATCTGACCGGCGAAGACGATGGGATCGTCGGACAGATCGTGCGCCGCGGCGCGGCGCTCGCAAAAACCGCAGGGCTGGGGGAGCGTGGCTACCGGACCGTGTTCAACTGCAACGCCGACGCAGGGCAGACGGTGTTCCACATCCACCTGCACGTGCTCGGCGGCCGCAGGATGACCTGGCCGCCCGGGTGAGGAGTCCCGCCGGGTCTGACCAGCCTCCGCTCAAGCTACGGCGGTCCGCCGAAGCCTGGGCGAAGGCGGAAGACCCGGCGCCACAGCGTCAGAATCGCCGGGATGTGGCGAAATCCTGCAGGCGCCCGGCATTTCGTTGGGCCGAGCCCCGAACGCCGAGCGCCGAGCCCCGGGCGCACGCCCATCAGGACAGCTTCGCCAGCAGGTAGCAGCCGCGGTCGGCGCCGCGCGCGAGCAGGAAGTCCACCACGCGATAGCCGCGCGCGAAGTACGACTGGAAAATCCGGCGCGTGCTCAGGCGCCACGCGAGTGCGAGCGCGGTGTCTGTCGAGAGCATGAGGTCGAAGCCGGTGGGGATCTCGACCAGTACCCGCTGCCCTTCGTGCGTGAGATCGGCCTCCCCGGGGAGGAGCCGCCCGTCGCCCGCATCCTCCGCCGGATTCACGACGGGCGCCGCCATCACCCGGCTGTCCCGCATCAGGGGCCGGCTGTGTGCCTCCAGGCGACGCTCGACGTGCGGTGTCGTGACGCGCCAGGCTGCGACGAAGCGGTCGGTCGGCGTGCCGGCATGCAGGGGGCTGCTCGATTCGCCGTAGAGGTTCTCCGCGTACTCCTCCACCACGACGCCAAGCGTGGCGAAGTTGAAGTGCGCGTTCAGCGCCTGGAGCGGGTCGAACGTCCACTCGACCAGGTCGAGCCCCATGCCCATCGTCGCGTCACGCTGCGCGAGCTTCAGCCGCCTGCCCAGCCCTGCTCCGCGGGCCCCCGCGCGCCACACCGAGCATGTGCGACCACTGCATGGGAGCGCCGTCCTTCAGCCCGGGTGTCGAGTAGACGAACCCCTGAAGAACCCCGGCTGCGTCGAACCCTCCAATCAGGATGCCGCCGCGATTGATCGAGATGCGCATGACGGCCGGGGGCACCTGCTCCTCCGCGACCGTGTATTCCCAGATGGCTCTCTCGAGCGCCGCCACTTCGCGGCACTCGTCCAGCGTCGACAGTGCCCTGATGTCCACGGGCTATAGCAAGGGAGGCAGCGCCCTGAGAGAGTGGATGACGGGGACGTCTGAAGGGCACTCGACAGACTGCCCTGACCGCGACACCAGAACGGCGCGCATCCCCAGCTGGCGCGCGCCTTCGATGTCGTGCGCCAGGCTGTCGCCCACCATCACGGCGTCTGCAGGCGCGACGCCGACCTGCGCGAGCGCGGACTCGAAGATGCTCGGATGCGGCTTCATGTAGCCGTGGCTCGGCGGAGGACACGGCCACCGAGAACAGGCCTTCGAGCTCGAAGTGCGTCTGGAACGAGGCCAGGCAGCGCTGCGTGTTGGAGATCAAGCCGATTTTGGTGCCGGTCGGCGTGGATGAGGCGCAGCACGTCGGGGACGTCTTCATAGAGGATGAAGTGCTGGCACACCGACCACTCCTCGTAGATGATCCCGGGCCGCCTCGTCTATGGCCGATCCGGAGCCGCCCATCCCTTCGATGATCCGGCGCGTGTAGCTGATGAAGATCGGCCGGATCGTAGATGCCTCCCTGGGCGTCGAGCGTGGCGGACGCGGCGGCAACCGCGGCGTCGAAGGCGCCCGCATCCACGGCGATGCCGTACCGGTCGCAGACATCGCGATAGCCGGCGCCCTGGAACTTCGGGCCAGGATGGATGAGCGTGAAGTCGACGTCGAAGAACACCGCGCGCGTCATCCGCCGTCGGCAACCTCTGCGGGTCCGGCCACGGCGACAGACGCAACGTCAGGGTTCAGGACCTCGGCAGCCGCGGCGCGCAGCTCGTCCATCGTGACGGCGCGGAGCAGGCCGGGCAGGCGCCGGTCGTAATCGAGTCCGAGCCCGTAGCGTTCGGCCGTCTGCAGGAAACCGGCGATGCTGTGGTTCGTCTCGAGCAGCCGTGGAATGGACCCGAC
Organism: uncultured Acidobacteriota bacterium; assembly: GCA_963787175.1. GTDB lineage: Bacteria > Acidobacteriota > Vicinamibacteria > Vicinamibacterales > 2-12-FULL-66-21 > CAVSUB01. Next base: position 810,650 of record CAWBCA010000015.1, on the reverse strand, counting down.
GAGGTACTCGCACGTCTCCGAGATCTCGGCCGGCGTCGGTCCATCCGCGCCGAGCGCGCGCACTTCATGGTCTATCGCGTCGATCGTCCTCTCCACGTTGACGGGATCGACGCCGGCCCGCACGAGCAGAGGTCCTTCTCCCACGCTCGCGTCGAAGGTGCTGTAGACGTAATACGCCATGCCCTGCCGCTCCCGGATGTTGTCCGCGAGCCGCCCGCCGAGGCCGAACTGCCCCAGCACGTTGTTCATCATCCAGTAGGCGTAGTACCGCGGATCCAGGCGACGAATGGTGTTGAAGCCGTACGCGATGTCCGCCTGGGACTTCCCGGACATCACTACGCGGCTGATCCGTCGTCCGGCAGGGGCATCCGGCGCCGGCACCGGCACGTGCTCCGCCGGCTGCGCCGACCAGTCGTCCAGCTCCGCCGCGGCGAGCGCGATCGCCGCCTCGGGGTCGACGTCGCCGACGATGGCGAGCGAGAGGCTGGACGGCCGTACCCAGTGATCGTGGAATGCGAGCAGATCCGGGCGACTGATCCGCTCGACGGCTGCAGCAGTGCCCTTGGCTTTGCGGCCGTACGGGTGGCGGGGCCCGTAGATCAGCTCGGCCACCGCATCGACCGCGCGCACGGCCGGGCTGTCTTCATCCTGCCGGAGCGCCGTGATGGTTTCCGCGCGCGAGTGCTCGATCTCGCTCTCGGGGAACACCGGACGCCGCGCGACGTCGAGCAGGATGGCGAGCACGTCGGCGAAGTCTTCGGTCAGGCAGGTGCACGAGACCGCCAGCCCATGCCGGGTCGTCATGACGCGAAGGGCGACGCCACGCTCGTCGAGCTCCTCGGCAATCACGCTCGCCGGTCTCCGCAGCGAGCCCCGGTCCAGCACCCGGCCCACCAGGTGACCGACGCCCGGCAGTTCCGGCGGATCGAAGAGGCTGCCGGCGTCGAATGCGCAATCGATGGTGACTGCGGGGGCGATCGAGGTGCGCTGCACGAGCAGGACCGCGCCGTTGGAGAGCGCCGTCCGGACGGGCGACAGGCCACGCCTCAGCTCGATGGTCACTGGCGTCAGTCCTGCGGCTGGAACCAGCCGACCGTGCGCGTCTGGCGGCCGAGGAGCCGGCGGGCCACGTCGCTGACCTGGTCGGCGGTGACCTCGTCGATGGCCGCCTGCAGCCGAGAGAGGAACCCGGGGCCTGCAACCGTGTCGAAGTATCCGAGCTGGTGCGCGATGTTGGTCACGCTATCGCTCTCGAACACCAGCCGGGCGCGGAGCTGACGGCGCGCGCGCGTGGCCTCTGCCTCCGTGACCCCGTGCGTGCGCAGCCGCTCGACGGCGTCCAGCAGCGCCGACTCCAGCGCGCGCGAGCTCCACCCCCTCGATCGCGGTCAACGAGAGCGTGTAGAGAAACGGCTGCGCGGTCGGCAGCAGGGCGCCGCTGACGCAGGACGCGAGGCCGCTTGCTCGACGAGCGCGGTGTAGAGGCGCGCCTTCCGCTGCGGCACGAGCCCCGGGAAGCTCGCCCAGAGGTTGACCCCCTTGGCGCCCGTCAGTGCGGCGTCGAGCACGAGCATCGGGAAGAAGTCGGGGTGGGTCACCGCCGGCGCATGCCAGGCAGCTTTCAGATACGCAGTCGTCCCCGGCCGCTCCACCACGACGCGCCGCTCGCCCACCTGCGCGGGCTCGATGGTCGTCGGCCGGTGCGCCTCCGGTTCCGCAGGAATCGCGCCGAACTTCCTCTCGACCTGCCGCAGAACGTCGTCCACCTCGACGTCGCCCACCACAACGAGGGTGGCGTTGTTCGGAATGTAATGCCTGCGGTAGTGGCTGTAGAGATCGTCCCGGCTCATGGCCTGGAGATCATCGAGCCAGCCAATCGTCGGATGCCGTAGGGGTGGACGCGGAAGGCGGTCGCGGTGACCTCCGTGTCGAGGAGCTGCTCAGGATCGTTCTCGCCCCCCTGCAGCTCGGAGATGATGACCGTCCGCTCGGACTCGATGTCTCCCGGATCGTACAGCCCATTGGCCATGCGCTCCGCCTCGATGAAGAGCATCTGGTCGAGCGCGTCGCGGCTGGCTGTCTCGAGGTAGGTCGTCTGATCGATCCACGTGTAGCCGTTCCACATTCCGCCGAAGCGTTCGACGATGCCCTTCATCTCGTCGCGAGGAATGTTGGTGGTCCCCTTGAAGTTCATGTGCTCGACCCAGTGCGAGACACCGGTGCGCCCCGGCACTTCGTCGCGCGACCCGACACGATACCAGCACCACACCGACACGAGCGGCGCTGTGTGCACCGCCTGCACGATCACCTTCAGACCGTTGTCGAGTGTCCTCTGGTGCACCGACGGTGGAGTCACCGGCGCGTCGGAAGCGGGCATGCGCTTATTATACCGGCGCGTTTTGGGCGCTTTTTGGACGATTTTCGCAAAAGCGGGGGCCCAGGCAGGCCGTGAAACGGCCATGGATCTGGCGCTCACCTTGCAGCAGTTCGAGTGATTCGCCTGTGCGGATGAGCTTTGGCGGGGTCAGCCCCGGCAGTCTTTATTAGAAGAGCTCCCGCCCGGGGCAGGGTCAGGACAGCGAAAGGGACACGAACATGATGAAGCAAACAGTTCTTGCGTGGTCGGTGGCCGCTATCTCGTTGACTGGGACGGCTTTCGCGCAACCAAGCGCGTCGGTGACACTCCGGTCCGGCGAGCGGCTCTCGGCCAATATCGTCGACTTGGGTGGCGGTGGCTATACGGTTCGGGTCAACGGCCAGGAGCGCCAGCTCGGCACGAACGATGTGGCAGCCATCGACTTCACTGGCGGGGATGTCAGCAACAGCGACTGGGACAAGCTCAGCGGTGGCGGCCAGGTTCTTGTCCTCAAGAACGGAGAGGCGCTCACCGGCCAGCTGCTGGACTTCGGCGGCACGTCTCCGCTCCGCATCACGTTCCGGACGTCGTCCGGCGAACGTGAGTTCTCCTCGAATGACGTCGCGCGCATCGTCATGGCGCGCCCGGACAACGCCAGCAGCGCGAACCCGCCGGCCGCTGCTCCGGCTCCGCCATGAACCCCCAGAGTGTGACGGTGTCGTCGCAGCAGCAGTGGACGCCGACCGGAATCAACGTGCGGCGTGGCGACTGGGTCACGTTCAGCACCTCAGGCGACGTCCGCATCGGCGGTGACGGCAACCCGACTGCTGGCCCGAACGGTGTCGGCTCCGGGGCACGCGCACCGGACGCACCGGTGTCGACCGCACCAGCCGGGGCGTTGATCGGTCGCGTGGGCAACAGCCAGGCGTTTTCGATCGGCACCCAGAACCGCGTGCAGATGCCGGCAGCCGGCCTGCTGTTCCTCGGCGTGAACGATGGCCACCTGCAGGACAACGAGGGCACGTTCCAGGTGCAGGTCGCGCGCGAGGGCGGCGCCCTCCGTCGCCATTAAGCGCGCCGCGACAGCGCAACAGAGGGCCGGCTGCTCATGAGAGCGGCCGGCCCTTTGCCGTGTCCGGCGCCTCGAGCATTGCAAGCGCCGAAGCCCGCCTCTCTTCTTCTCCCGCCTCTCACCGGCGCGCGCCAGCTGCCCTGCTAGAATGTCTGGTACCCGATGGCGCAGACTGGAAAGATACGCTCAACCTGCCGCGGACCGACTTTCCCGATGAAGGCGAGCCTGACCGTCGCGGAACCGCAGGCGCTCGCGCGATGGAAGGAGATCGGGCTCTACGAGCAGATCCAGCGCCGGCGCGAGGGACGCCCGCGGTTCGTCCTGCACGATGGTCCTCCGTACGCAAACGGCCACATCCATCTCGGCACGGCGCATGAACAAGATCCTCAAGGATCTCGTCGTGAAGTCGCGCTCGATGATGGGCTTCGACGCGCCCTACATACTCGGCTACGACTGCCACGGCCTGCCAATCGAGTTGAAGGTCGACCGGGAGCTGGGTCCGAAGAAGCGTGACATGTCGGTCGCCGACTTCCGGCGGTCCTGCCGCGCCTACGCCACCCGCTTCATCGACGTGATGAGCGTGGAATTCCAGCGGCTCGGCGTCTTCGGCGATTGGGATCACCTGTACCTGACGATGGACTTCAGGTATCAGGCGGCGATCGCGCGCGCCCTGGGCAAGTTCGTCGAGCAGGGGCTCGTGCTACAAGGGCAAGAAGCCGGTCCACTGGTGCATCCACTGCCGGACCGCGCTCGCCGAAGCGGAAGTCGAGTACCGAGGACCACACCTCGCCGTCGATCTACGTGGAGTTCCGGCTCGCTCCCGAGAGCGCCGGCCATCTCGCCGGCCGCATTCCTGCCCTGTCTGGACTTGACGTCTCCGTTCTCATCTGGACGACGACACCCTGGACCATCCCCTCGAACCTCGCCATCGCCTTTCACCCCGAGGTGGACTACGCCGCGTACGAGGTGGACGGACGCGCCGTCGTCGTGGCGGAGCCGCTGGCGTCGACTGTCGCGCAGGTGACCGGGCGGGCCTTCGGCGCGCCGCTCGCGCGGATGAAAGGGACGGAGCTCGAGCACCTGCGGTTCGACCATCCGCTGTATGCCCGGGCTTCGCTCGGCGTGCTCGCCGACTACGTGACCATTGAGCAGGGCACCGGCGCCGTTCACACGGCCCCCGGGCATGGCAGCGACGACTTCAAGACCGGGCGTGAAGTACGGCCTGGAGATCTATGCCCCGGTCGGGCCGGGCGGCCACTTCCTGCAGAACGTCGAGCTCTTCGGCGGAACACGCGTCTTCGACGCCAACCCCGCCGTCGAACGGGCTTTGCTCGACCGTGGGCGGCTCTGGCACCGGCAGTCCTTCCACCACACGTATCCTCATTGCTGGCGCTGCCACAACCCGGTCATCTTCCTGGCGACCGCACAATGGTTCATCGCGATGGACAAGCCGCTGGGGGGCCTGGACGCGTCCGGAACGCCGCGGACGGACTTGCCGACGCTGCGGCAGGCGGCTGTCGATGCCATCGACACGCAGGTGCGCTGGGTGCCTCCGACCGGCCGCGACCGCATCTACAGCATGGTGGCCAACCGCCCGGACTGGTGCATCTCGCGGCAGCGCGCCTGGGGTGTCCCGATTCCGGCGGTCGACTGTGCCGCGTGCGGCGAGGCCCACCTCACGCCGGAGCTCGTGGACCGGGCAGCCGCCGTCTTCGACACCTACGGCGCCGACGCATGGTACGAGCGTCCGATCGAAGAGTTCCTGCCCGAAGGGCTCGACCTGCGCGGCCTGCGGCGGCACCGTCTTCGACCGCGAGCGCGACATCCTGGACGTCTGGTTCGACTCGGGCTCGAGCCACGAGGCGGTGCTGCCGTTCCGCCCGGAACTGCGCTGGCCCGCGGACATGTACCTCGAGGGAAGCGACCAGCATCAGGGGCTGGTTCCAGAGCTCACTGCTCGTGGGCCTCGGCACGCGCGGCCGGCCGCCGTTCCAGGAAGTGGTCACCCACGGCTTCATCGTCGCCGAAGACGGCCGCAAGATGTCCAAGTCGCTCGGCAACTCGATCGAGCCCGAGGACATCATCAAGGAAAGCGGCGCCGAAATCATCCGGCTGTGGGTGACGATGGTGGACTACCGGGAGGAAGTGCGGCTCGGAAAGCAGATCCTGGCGCGCGTGGTCGAGGCCTATCGCAAGATCCGCAACACCTGCCGCTACCTGCTGGCCAACCTCTACGACTTCGATCCGGCAGTCGACCGCTCCCGCGTCGCGATGATGCAGGAGGTCGACCGCTACGCCCTGGCGCGCTATGCCGATGTGGCGCGCTCGGTCCTGGACGCGTACCGGGACTACGACTTCCCGACCATCTTCCAGCGCGTCAACCACCTCGCCACCGTCGACCTGTCGGCCTTCTACGCCGACGTGTCCAAGGACCGCCTCTACACCTTCGCGGCCTCCTCGCCTGAACGCCGCTCGGCCCAGACGGCCATGTACATCATCGCCGACGGCCTCGTGCGCCTGCTCGCACCGATCCTCCCGATGACTGCGGATGAGCTGTGGCGTCACCTGCCCGGAAAGCGCGACGCGTCGGTCCACCTCGCCGAGTTCCCGCGGCGAGGCAGCAGTCGACGCCCTGCTCGATCGCGGAGCTGGTGGCGCGCTGGGATGCAGCTCAAGCACGTCAGGGACATCGTCAACGTGGCGCTCGAGGCCAAGCGGCAGGACAAGACCATCGGCACCTCGCTCGGCGCCCGTGTCATCCGTCCGCGCCGGCGGCGAGACGGCTGCGCTGCTGAACCGCTACCGCCACGAGCTGCCGATGCTGTTCATCGTGTCGCAGGTCGAGCTGTTGACCGAGGCGGGGGCCGCCGAGGCAATCGAGGTGAGGTCGCCCGCGCCGGGGGCATAAGTGTGCGCGGTGCTGGAGGGTCGTCGACGCGATCTCGGCCGACGCCGGCGCCGAAGGCCTCTGTGAGCGCTGCGTGGGCGCGGTTGCGACGGCGGCATGAGCGAGGTCGCGGAACCTGCCGTTCTGCCGGACCCTCAGGAGCCCGTGCCAGCCGGGGTCGCGGGACCGTACGCCCGGCCGCATGAGATCCTCACGATCGCGGTGATCGTGGCGCTGGACCAGGTCACGAAGGAGATCGTCCGCCGTACGCTGCGATCTCTACGATCACGTGCCGATCATCCCCGGGTTCCTCGACATCACGCACGTGCAGAACACGGGCGCCGCGTTCGGGCTGCTCAACGCGGCGGAGTTTCCGTACAAGCCCATGCTGATGATTGCGGTCGCCGCCGTCGCGCTGCTGGCCATCGCCGCGTACGCGACCCAGCTCGGGTTCCACGAGCGGCTGGCCAGGCTGGGACTGGCGCTCATTCTCGGCGGCGCGTTCGGGAACCTGATCGATCGCGCGGTGGCCGGCTACGTCGTGGACTTCGTGGACGTGTATTGGGGAAGCGCCCATTTCTGGGCGTTCAACGTGGCGGACGCGGCCATTACCATCGGCGCCGTGCTCGTGCTGCTCGACATGATCGGCCTTGGGCGACAGCATGCATCCCATTCTGTTTGAGATCGCCGGCTTCCCGGTCTACACCTACGGCCTTCTCCTGGCGGCCGCGTACCTGCTGGGCTTGCAGTTCGCGCTGGTGCGGGCCCGCGCCCGCGCGCTGGATCCGAACCGCGTCATGGATCTCGGCATCTGGATCATCATCAGCGCGCTGGTCGGGGCGAAGCTGCTGCTGGTGATCGTCGACCGGGACAAGTTCTCGTTCAGCGCGTCCGGGGTGATGGATCTCGTCCGATCTGCCGGGGTCTTCTACGGCGGGCTGATTGCGGCGGTCGTGGTCGCCCTCTGGTACCTCCGGCGTCACAAGATGCCGATGTGGACGGTCACGGATGTGTTCGCTCCCGGCATTGCGCTCGGGCACGTGATCGGACGGATGGGCTGCCTGTTCGCGGGCTGCTGTTTCGGGCGGCCCACGACCGTCCCGTGGGCCATTACGTTCCACAGCGAGTTCGCCGCCCAGAACGTCGGCACGCCGCTGGGTGTGCCGCTCCATCCGACGCAGCTCTACGAGGCCGGGGCGGAGCTCCTGATTCTTGGCGTCCTGCTCGGCCTCGAGCGAAGAGGCCGGCCCTTCCCGGGCCGGACCTTCTGGACCTACATGCTGCTCTACGGCATCTCGCGCTTCATCATCGAAATCTATCGGGGCGACCCGCGCGGGATGGTGGGGGGGCTCTCGACGTCTCAGTTCGTGTCCATCCTGATCGTGCCGCTCGCCATCATCATGCTGCTGGTGCTCGGCCGGAGGACCGGCCCGGAGGCGGCTGCCGCAAGGCGCGCGCGGGCGGCGTAGCGCCGTGGTCCGCGAAACCGCGACGCCGCGCGAACTGGTCGTCGAACCCGAGCACGACGGGATGCGTCTCGACCACTTCCTCACCGCCCTGCTGCCGGAACAATCGCGCGCCCAGGTGCAGCGCCTGATCCAGGACGGACGCGTCCATGGCGCCGCGTCGCCGGTGAGGCCGAGCACCGCCGTCCACGCCGATCAGACATACACGGTCGACGAGCCCGCGGTCGCCGCCGCCAGCTTCGAGGCGGAGCCCCTTCCGATCCTCATCGTCTACGAAGACCAGGACATCGTGGTGCTCGACAAGCCGGCCGGCATGGTGGTGCATCCGGCCGCCGGCCACAGCTCGGGCACCCTGGTCAACGCGCTCCTCCACCACGTCAAGGATCTGAGCGGGGTGGGCGGAGAGATGCGTCCGGGCATCGTCCATCGCCTGGATCGGGGAACGTCCGGGCTGATGGTCGTGGCCAAGAACGACCGCGCCCACCAGGAGCTGTCGCGGCAGTTCCACGACCGGGAAGTCGAGAAGGAATACGTGGCGCTCGTGTGGGGGGTGGTCCAGGCGGGCAAGCGGATCGACGAGCCGATCGGCCGCGACCCGCAGCAGCGGCAGAAGATGTCCACACGGGCCAGGCGCGCCCGCAGCGCCGTCACGCGGGTCACCTGGGCCCGGCACTACCCGGGAGTGTCCCTGCTCAAGGTGGCGATCGCGACCGGCCGCACTCACCAGATTCGCGTGCACCTGTCCGCCATCGGGCACCCGATCGTCGGCGACTCGACATACGGCGGCCTCCACCGCCGGGTGGCGAACGATCTCCGCGCGGTGATGCGGCTCGAAAGGCCTTTCCTGCACTCCGCCAGGCTCGCGTTCGCCCATCCGGGCGACGGCCGACGCGTGGAGTTCGACTCCCCGCTGCCGCCAGACCTGCAGTCCGTCGTGGAGGACATCGAAAGAGCGAACGATCCGCCGGACTCGGCATAACGCGGGAACCCCCGACAGCGGGGCAGGATCCTATGATTTCACCACAAACCCTCTCGACCGAGCGCGTGTTCGACGGCAAGGTATTCGACGTCCACCGGGACCGCGTCCGCATGCCCAACGGCCGCGAGGTGACCCTCGACGTCGTGCGCCATCCACGCTCGGTGGTCCTGTTGCCGGTGCCGTCGCCGCGGGAGATCATCCTGATCCGCCAGTACCGGCACGCGGTCAATCGCTGGCTGTGGGAGCTGCCGGCGGGCAGCGTGGATGCGGGGGAGGAGCCCGAGGCGGCGGCGGTCCGCGAGTGCCATGAGGAGATCGGCCAGGTGCCGGATACCGTCGTCCGGCTGGCGGCCTTCTACCCGACGCCCGGCTTCTGCGACGAGGAGATGATCTTCTTCCGGCTGGCGGGGCTGACGGTGCCGGAGCACGAGGCGACGCCGGATGAGGATGAACACATCGAGGTGCGCACCTTCAGCATGGCGGATGCGCGCGACATGATCCGGCACGGGGAGATCGTCGACCTGAAGACGGTCGCGGGGATGACCCTGTTGTGATGACCGCCGGAAGCCGGCAATCGAGAGGCGGCGGTCGTCCCCCTCAGTGGGCTATCTGTTGGATCTCGTCGTCCATCGGCAGTCCGGTGTGGGTCTGGGACGACGACGGCATCAGGGCGATCGCCAGCACTTCCTCGATGTGAACGACGTAGTGGATGGTGAGCTCGCGGCGGAGGTCGTCGGTCAGATCCTCGTTGATGTTCTTCTCGTTCTGCCGCGGCAGGATCACTTCCGTGATGCCGTGGCGCCGCGCGGCAAGCACTTTTTCCTTGATGCCTCCGACCGGGAGCACGCGGCCGGACAGCGTGATCTCTCCGGTCATCGCCAGGTCCCCGCGCACCCGCCGCCCGGTCAGCTCGGACGCCAGCGCCGTCACCATGGTGACGCCGGCCGACGGCCCGTCCTTGGGGATGGCCCCTGACGGCACGTGGAGATGGATTTCGGCGTCCTTGTAGAACGCCGGGTCGACGCTGTAGCGCGGCGCGTTGGCGCGGAACCACGACAGCGCGGTCCTGGCCGATTCCTTCATGACGTCACCGAGGTGTCCCGTGAGCGTGAGGCTGCCGCCCCCCTGCATGCGCGACGCCTCGATGAAGAGCACCTCTCCCCCGGCAGGCGTCCACGCGAGCCCGATCGCCACGCCGGGATCCTTCGTCCTGTCCTCCATCTCTTCGTCGAGGAACATCGGCGCGCCCCGCATGCCGGTGACGACCTCGGGCGTGACGACGACCACCGCTTCGTCCCCTTCGGCGCGGCGCCGCGCCACCTTGCGGCAGAGCGCCGCTATCTCCCGCTCCAGGTTCCGCACGCCCGCCTCGCGGGTGTAACCGCGGACGATCGCCCGGATCGCCGGTTCGGTGAAGGCGACCTGTTCGCCCGTGAGACCGTGATTGGCAATCTGCTTCGAGATCAGGTGCTCGACGGCGATCCTCAGCTTCTCCTCCTCGGTGTACCCGGCGAGCTCCAGGACCTCCATCCGGTCGCGGAGCGCCGGCGGAACCGTGTCCATCACGTTCGCGGTGGTCAGGAACAGCACTTCCGAGAGGTCGAACGGGACGTCGAGGTAGTGATCGCGGAAGGTGTTGTTCTGCTCGGGGTCGAGCACCTCGAGCAGCGCCGAGGCCGGGTCGCCTCGAAAGTCTGATCCGAGCTTGTCGATCTCGTCGAGGATGAAGACCGGGTTCTTGGATTCGGCGCGGCGCAGTCCCTGAATCACCTGGCCCGGCAGCGCCCCGATGTAGGTCCGCCGGTGGCCGCGAATCTCGGCTTCGTCCCGCATCCCGCCGAGCGACACGCGGACGAACTTGCGGCCCAGCGAGTTCGCTATCGACTTGGCGAGCGACGTCTTCCCCACTCCCGGCGGTCCGAGGAAGCACAGAATCGGACCCTTCACGTCCGGGTTCAGCTTCCGCACGGCGAGGTACTCGATCACGCGGTCCTTCACCTTCTCGAGGCCCGAGTGATCGGCGTCGAGCACCTCCTTCGTGTGGTGCAGGTCGAGGGAGTCCTCGGTCCGCTTCGCCCACGGCAACGCCACCAGCCAGTCGAGGTAGGTGCGCGACACCGTGTACTCCGCCGCAGCGACAGGCATCTTCGACAGCCGGTCCAGCTCGCGGAGCGCTTCCTTCTTGACCCCGTCGGTCATGCCGGCGGCGTCGATCTTCGCCCGCAGCTCGTCGATCTCCTTGGCCTGGTCGTCCCCTTCTCCCAGCTCCTTCTGAATGGCCTTGAGCTGCTCGCGGAGGAAGTACTCGCGCTGGTTCTTCCCGACTTCCGACTGGACCTGCGACTGAATCTTCGAGCCGAGCTCCAGGACCTCGAGCTCCTTGATCAGGATCCGGTTCAGGGAATCCATCCGCGCGCGGATGTCGAGCGTCTCGAGCACTTCCTGCTTGATCGGCGTGCCGATCGTGGTGAGGCTCGAGGCGATGAAGTCGGCCAGCTTCCCGGCGTCGGTGATGTTGGCGGCCAGCGTCTGGAGGTCGTCCGACAGCAGGGGCGACAGCGAGACCACCTGCTGGAAGATGCTCTTGATGTTCCGCTGCAGGGCGTCGATCTCGAGATGATCTTCGTCGCGCAGCAGCTCCTCCGCGGTCGATACCGCGGCCCGGAGGTAGGGGCGCGTCTGGATGACCCGGTCGAGCCGCACCCGTGCGAGCCCCTGGACGATCAGCCTGAGGCTGCCGTCCGGCAGCTTGAACATCTTGTGGATGTGCGTGACCACACCGATCGGGTAGAGGTCTTCCTGGAGCGGCTCCTCGACGGAGGCCTCCCGTTGCGTGAAGACGCCGATCATCCGGCCGGTCGCCGTCGCTTCGTCGATCAGCCGCACGGACGCTTCGCGGGCGACCGCGAGGGGCATGAACGAGTTCGGGAACAACACCGTGTCCCGCAACGGCAGGACCGGCAGGTCGGGCGGCAGCGCCAGTGGACGCTCTGCGGACGACTCGTCTACGACGACAAGGGAATCGTCTCGATCGCTCATCGGCGATGCTCCTGGGGCGCGGGTCCAGGCGGCGTCTGCGCGCCTTCCGCGGCCTGTGTACTGAGTGGGGTGGGTGCAAGCCCCAACACCCGGGGCCCGCGAATGTAGCACGAACGCGTCCCCCGGCCGCGCCGCGGCGCGGGGGACGCGAGAGGAGTTCAGCTCGACATGTCCATGAACAGCGAGGCCGCGCCGCGGCGCTGGGCAACGACGCGCTCGCGCTGCTGCGCCACTTCGCGCGCCTCTTCGCAATCCTTGCAGCGAACGGCGAACGGCAGCGCGCGCAGCCGGCGCTCGGAAATCTCCTCGCCGCACTCGAAGCAGTACCCGAACGTGTTCTCCTCGAGCCGGCGCAACGCCTCCTCGATCTTGTTGAGGGTCTCGGCCTTCATCTGGATGAGCGCGAACTCGATGTCGTCCTGGATGTCCGCCTCGGAGGTCTCCGCCGCATCGAGGACGCCGTGCGTGGGATTGTTCGCCCCTTCGATCCGCACGTCCCGGATCTTGTCCTGCACCGCGCTGACAATCTCCCGGCGGCGCCCTTCGAGGATCCCCCTGAGCTCCGCATACCGATCCCGCGCCATCCGTTCGACTTGCGCTTTATGAACGCTCATTATGATTCCGCTCCTTCCAGTTCTCGCTCCGCTCCACAATCCTTGGCGTGCCCAATATGCAATTCAACTGCCATTGTGGCCCGGCGGCTCGGCCATGGAAAAGAAGGCCGAAAGTGGGTCTGTTCTGCTTAGACGCGCCGACAGCGGATGCGGTTCTTCGACCTCAGCCAGCGGAAAGCGTCCACTCGAGGGTACGGCCTGTCAGATTTGGTTGCGCTGGCGGGGTGGCCGCCGGACGGGCCCGTTACTGCAGGAAACGCTTGCCGATCGAGCTGTTCGGCAGCATGCCGCGCTGGAGGAGCCGTTCGGCGTCCCGGGTGCTGCCCGTCCGGAGCCACTTCTCGTACAGCCGCAGCAGATCGCCGCCTGAGGAAGAGCCGGCCGTGCGCTCGCTGATGTGCCCCAGGACGTCCATGAAGCCCACGAACTTCCGTGAGAGCTCACCAAATACGTCGGCGAAGGTGTCGTGCTCCGAGCGGCTCAACGACCCGTAGGCGTACTCGCCCATCGCCTGGTAGTAGTCGACGTCGACCGGGCTCCGCCGCAGGCTGTCCGAGAAGAACCCGGACGTGAACAGCGAGAAGTCGCCAAGCCGCCTGAGGCGGGCACGCTGATCCGCGCCGCCGCTGCGAAGCGCGCGTCCGAGACGGAAGGCCAGCGGCTCGGCATGTTCCTCCTGCGCGCCAACATCCGGGCGCGCATACTGACACAGGAGATTCACGAGGTAGTACTCGGTGAGGTCGCTGGCGCGCAGATGCCTTTCGCTCAGCGCCTCCTCGACGAGCTCTTTGAAGTACTCGGTGGTGGTCTGCTCGCTCAGGATCTGGCGTGCCATCAGACTGCCTCCTCGTCCCGCCGGACGGATGGTCTTCAGGTCGAACGCGCTCGCGGCCGCCTCATCTGCAACAGACGTTCCGGGAGCGTGGCGCCAGTTTCCCCAACAAACAAGGCCGGCTTTCTCGAGCGTCCAACCCGACCGGCGTCCTGTTGCGCTCGTTTCATGACAGCAGGTGTCAATTCGCTGCGCGCCTGGCGCGGTCGCAGGTGCCCGGGCCAGGCATCCCCCGCGCCCGTGCTACAATCTGAGGTTTGTCCCGGTGCCGGGCCGGGCCTACCAGAGAGCAACCATGGCAAAACGCTGCGAAATCTGCGGGAAGGGCCCTGTCGTGGGCCGGAACATCAGCCACGCGCACAACGTGAGCGCGCGGCGCTTCGAGCCCAACCTCCAGAGGGTGCGCGCGCTCGTCAACGGGGGCATCCAGCGATTGCGCGTCTGCACCCGGTGCATCCGGTCCAACAAGGTGATCAAGGCGGCCTGAGGCCATGCGGCAGGCGGTCACGACCTCCTCTGCGCCACAGGCCATCGGACCCTACTCGCAGGCCATCCGGGCCGGGGGCCTCCTGTTCGTGTCCGGGCAGATCCCACTCGACCCGGCGACCAATGTCCTTGTCGGCGGGGACATCGGCGACCAGACCCGGCAGGTCCTCCAGAACCTCGGCGCGATTCTGAAAGCGGCCGGCGGCTCGTTCGAACACGTCGTGCGAACGACCGTCTACCTGGCCGACATGGCCGACTTCACGGCGATGAACGACGTCTACGCGACCTACTTCACCGCTCCGGCGCCCGCGCGTTCGACCATACAGGCTGCGGCGCTGCCGAAGAACGCGCGTGTCGAGATCGACGTCGTCGCAGCGCTCGACTGACAGGCGGACCGCCTCCCTGCTTACCGGGCCGCGCGCTCCACGTCCAGAACCCCATCGACGCTCCTCAGCGACTTGATGACTTTCTGGAGGTGTTTCACGTCGCTGATCTCCACCGTGATGTCGATCCGTCCCATCTGATCGTCGACCTTGGCCTCGACGTTCCTGATGTTGGTGTTGATGCCGGCGATCTTCGCGCTGACGTCCGCCAGGATCCCCTTGCGGTCTTCCACCTGGATGCTGAGGCGGACCGTATACGGCGCAACGTCGATCCCCTTGTCCCACTCCACTTCGATGCGCCGCTCGGGATCGTAGAGAAGGTTCACGACGTTCGGGCAGGCCGCGGAGTGGACCGAGACCCCCTTGCCGCGGGTGATGTAGCCGATGATCTGCTCGCCGCGGATCGGGTTGCAGCAGCGGGCGCGGAACACCATGAGGTCGTCCGCGCCGCGGACGCGGATTTTCTCCTCGCCCGGGCCGAGCACCCGCCGCACGACCGAGGCGATACCGGTCTCGGGCGCCTCCTTCAGCTTCTCCTGTGGCACCAGCCTGGACAGGACGAGCTTCGCCGACACCTTGCCGTAGCCAATCGCGGCGAACATCTCCTCGGGCTTCGAAAGCCCGAGCTCGGCGAGCGCTTTCGAGAGGTGCTCCGGCTCGGTCAGCCCCTTGACGTTGAGCCCGAACCGGCGTGCTTCCTTCTCGAAGAGCTTTCGCCCGAACTCGGTGCTCCGGACCTTCTCTTCCGACTGGATGAAGTGCCGGATCTTCCCGCGGGCGCGCGAGGTCGCGACGAAGTTCAGCCAGTCGCGGCTCGGCTTGTGCCCGGCGGTGGTGACAATCTCGATGATGTCGCCGTTGCGCAGCTTGGTGCGGAGGGGAACCATCTTGCCGTTGACGCGCGCCCCGACGCACTGATGCCCGACGTCGGTATGGATGGCATACGCGAAGTCCACGGGGGTCGCGTCGCGCGGCAGCGACTTGACCTCCCCCTTCGGGGTGAAGATGTAGACCTCTTCCGGGTAGAGCTCGATCTTGAGGTTCTGAAGGAACTCCTGGGGATCCCGCACTTCCTTCTGCCACTCGAGGAGCTGCCGGAGCCACAGGAAGTACTGCTCGTCCCGCCCCGCGCCGACCCGCCCTTCCTTGTACTTCCAGTGCGCGGCGATCCCCTCCTCCGCCTGCCGGTGCATCTCGGAGGTCCGGATCTGCACCTCGAACGGGAAGCCGCGCTCGCTGATGACCGACGTGTGCAGCGACTGGTAGCCGTTGGGCCGCGGCATCGCGATGAAGTCCTTGATGCGCCCGGGAACCGGCGACCACGTCTGGTGGATGATACCGAGCGCCGCATAGCAGTCGCGCACCGACTGCGTGACGATCCTGATGGCGACCAGGTCGTACACCTGATCCAGGTCGATTTTCTGACGCTTCAGCTTCTGGTGGATGCTGAACAGCCGCTTGATCCGGCCGTCGATCTCGATCACCGGCACCTGCGCCTCCTCCAGGGTGGCGCTGATGGTCTTCCGCAGCTCCACGATCATGCCCTGGGTGACGCGCCGCCGGCTGTCGACCCGGGACCGCAGCGACTCGAACGCCTTCGGCTCGAGATGCTTGAAGGCGAGCTCCTCCAGCTCGTTCTTGATCTTGCTCATCCCCAGCCGGTTGGCGATCGGGGCGTAGATGTCGCGGGTCTCCTGCGCAATCTTCAGCCGGCGCTCCTCCGGCAGGTGCTGCAGGGTCCGCATGTTGTGGAGCCGGTCGGCCAGCTTCACCAGGATCACCCGGATGTCGTCCACCATCGCGAGCAGCATCTTGCGGAAATTCTCCGCCTGCCGTTCCTCGCTCGACGAGAAGGAGATCGCACCGAGCTTGGTGACCCCCTCGACGACATGGGCCACATCGTGGCCGAACAGCTCCCGGATCCGCTCGATCGGCGTCTGGGTGTCTTCGACGATGTCGTGGAGCAGCCCTGCGGCGATCGCAACGACATCGAGCTTCATGTCCGCGAGTTGATCGGCAACTTCAAGCGGGTGAACGAGATACGGCTCGCCCGAATGGCGGACCTGGCCCTTGTGCTCGAAGGCGGAGAACACGTAGGCGCGCCTGAGCAGCTCTATGTCGGCCTCGGGGTTATTCCCCTTGACCTTGTCCACCAGGTCCTCGAACCGAATCATGATTTGTGGTGTCTAACGTGGAGCGCGTGAAAGAGGCGAAGCGGTAAGGCGGCCGCGCGGCCGTTGACGTAGACTTTTTGGGTTCACTATACTGACTCGGTTCGGGAACCGGCATCGTCCGCCACGTCCCGACGGTCGGTGCACACTCGAACCATTCTAATACTCACTTCCGAACGCGCGGGCGGCTGAGTTGCCGATGCGCGGGCCCTTGAGGGGTAAGCATGACGACGCCATTCCGCTTGATGTCAGTGTCAGTTGTCGCGCTGGTGGTCGGGGCCGCGGCGGGGTCCGCCGCTTGCGGGAAGTACTGGTCACGGCTCGCTGGCCGCCAAGAAGCACTTCCAGGACGCCAACACCCAGTACGCCGCCCAGTCGTGGGAGGATGCCGCCGAGAAGTACGAAGAAGTGCTCAAGAGCGACCCCAGCTTCTCCGCGGCGCACTTCTACCTGGCCAACAGCTACGACAACATGTACAAGCCGGCCCGCAAAGGTGAAGGGGAAAACGACGGCTACATGCAGAAGGCGATCGACCACTACAAGAAGGCGGCCGAAACCGATCCCTCACCGTCCACGCGCAAGCTTGCCATGCAGTATCTCGTCGCGGCGTACGGTGCAGAAAAGCTGGCCGATCCAGCTCAGGCGGAACCCATCGTCAAGCGCATGATCGAGCTCGAGCCCAACGAGCCGGGCAATTACTATGGCCTGTCCAAGCTGTACGAGGACGCCGGCCGCTACGACGAGGCCGAGCAGGCCCTGATGAAAGCCCGCGAGGTCAAGCCGGACGACCCGGTCGTTTACACCTCACTGTCGGGCTACTACAACCGGCAGGGTGACTTCACCAAGACGATTGAGAATCTGGAAAAAGCTGCCGACCTGGACCCCAAGAACCCACAGGGCTTTCACCTGATCGCCACGTTCTTCGAAGAAAAGGTCCGCAAGGACTTCAGGCTCACCCCGGTCGAGAAGAAGGACTTCGCGATCAAGGGGATTGCCGCGGAGGACAAGGCGCTCGGGCTCAACCCCGCCTACGTCGATGCCATGATCGTCAAGAACATCCTGCTGCGCCACCAGGCCAACGCCGAGACCAAGGACCCGGCCAAGCAGAAGGAGCTCATAGCCCAGGCTGACGACCTCCGCTCCAAGGCCATCGCCCTCCAGAAGGGCTCGAAGGCGGCCGCGGCGGCAGCCCCGACGAAGTAGAACCCGCACCCATCGGCGAGGCCCCCACCGCCTGTCGCGGTGGGGCCTCCCGGACAAACGAGAAAGGGCTGGCACCCTGACGGTGCCAGCCCTTTTTCGTGCGCAGTCGCGAAAGCCGAGGGAACCCAGGAACCTAGCTGCCGGGCGCCGCGGGCCCGGCGCTGTCGCCCCGGCGCATCCCTTCGGTGACGATTCCGACCTTCTCGACTCCGGCGCCCTTCGCGGCGTCGATCACCGTCACGATGTCGCCGTAGCGGAGGTTCGGGTCTCCGACGATGAACATCGTCTTCTCCTTGCGCGTCTCGAAGGTGTCGCGCAGGAAGGTCTCCAGGTTCCCGAGCGTGACGACCTGTTTGTTGACGGCAATCGATCGGTCGGCGTTGTACTCGAGCACGATCTGCGTGTCGGGCGTGGCCGACTGCGGCGCCTTGGTCTCGAGGGGCAGGTTGATGTCCATGCCCTTCTGGGTCAGCGGGAGGGCCGCCATGAAGATGATCAGCAGCACGAGGAGCACGTCGATGAGCGGCGTGACGTTCATGTCCGCACTGGCGTGCGGCGTCTCGCCCGTGACGACGCGTTCGGCGCCGAAATGCTTGTGGGCGTGCTTCATGGCTACTTGCCTCCCGTTGATCCTGCCGGCGGGTTCTTGGGATCGGTGATCAGCGCGATGTCCTCGATGTTCGCCTTGCGCAGCCCGTCCATCGCTTCCATGATCGCGCTGTAGCGGGCGTCGGTGTCCGCCTTGATCAGGACGATCTTGTCCTTCTTGTCCTCGAGCACCGTCTGGACGCGGCTGGCGAAGTCGTCCTTCGAGTACCTGCAGCCCGTTGACCCAGAACTGGTTCTGCGAGTCGATCGACGACAACCGTCTGGTCCTGTGTGTCCGGCTTCTGGGTCCCGTTGTTCGCCGAGCGGCAGGTTGACCGGGACACCTTTCTGCAGCATCGGCGCGATCAGCATCATGATGATGAGCAGCACGAGCATGACGTCGACGAGCGGCGTGACATTGATGTCCGCTTTCAGGCTGCCTTTTGAGCCGCCAACATCCATCGACATGGTACTTGCCCCCTGAACTGAATGAGCGCGTTGGTTGTGGCGGCGGGCAGCGCGTAGAGTAACGCGCCCCGCAGCCTCCCGACCGCCGACCTGCGAGCCTTACGCCGTCTTCTTGATGAAGTAGTCGACCAGCTCGGAGGACGAGTTGTCCATCTCGACGTTGAAGTACTCGATGCGGCCGGTCAGGTAATTGTAGAACCAGACCGCCGGAATCGCGACGACCAACCCCAGGGCCGTCTCGACCAGCGCCTCGGAGATGCCGGCGGAAACGGCGCCGAGACCGCCCGAGCCGGTGGCCGCGATGCCCTGGAACGCCGTGATGATGCCGACGACCGTGCCGAGCAGTCCGACGAACGGGGCCGTTGCGCCGATGGTCGCGAGCGCCGAGACGCCCTTCTTGAGGTCGTTCGCGGTCAGGGCCGAGGCGCGCTGAATGGCGCGGCGCACCGTGTCCACGATGTCCTCGCGCGAAAGGGCGCCGCCGCTTTCCTGCTGGAACTGATACTCCTGCAGGCCGGCGAGCACGACCTTGGCCAGGTGGCTGTAGCGATAGTTCTTCGACGACGAGATGGCGATGGCGTCCTTCAGACGGCCTTCCTTCAGGTGCTTGGCGACCTGCGGTGCGTACAGCTTCGACTGCTTGCGCGCCTGCGTGAAGGTGTAGATGCGCTCGATGGCCACGCCGAACGAGATCATCGACATCACGATCAGGATGATACCGATGCCCTTGGCGATCGGCCCCATCGCTCCCCACATTTCAATCAGATTCATTCGCCCATCCTCCAAACTGGAACAACAACGACCAGACCTCTACTCAGATCTGCGTGGAACCACCGACTTACTGCAACGTGAAGTTCACG
The DNA here is from genome assembly GCA_963787175.1 of uncultured Acidobacteriota bacterium. Taxonomy (GTDB): domain Bacteria; phylum Acidobacteriota; class Vicinamibacteria; order Vicinamibacterales; family 2-12-FULL-66-21; genus CAVSUB01. The sequence goes on along the minus strand of CAWBCA010000015.1, from coordinate 791,246 downwards.
GTGACCGTCATGATGACCGGGACCGGCACGTTGTTGAGCAGCGTGGGGGTGAACACCCACTGCTTCACCGCGTCGAGTGCGGCCTGGTCGAGGAGCGGGATGGAACGCAGAACCTTTGCGTCCTTCACGCGTCCGTCCGCGCCGATGGTCGCTTCGATGATGACGACCCCCGATACCCGCGCCGACTGCGCAATCGGCGGGTAGACGGGCGGCACGTTCTTCAGCTTGGTCGGCTGCTTGATCGCCCCGCCGACCCGGACCGGCGCCTGGGGCGGCGGCGGTGGCGGCGGGGGTGCGTAGGCAGCCCCCCGACGACTCCACCCATCACCCCGCCGGGCACGCCGCCTTCGACCCCCCCTGGCACACCTTCCGAGACACCAACCGCCGGGGTTGGGGCCTCAGGAATGATCTCCTTGGGCGCCTCGACAGGTGCCGCATTCGGGTTGGCGACCGGCACCGGCTTGGGCGTTGCCGCGGCCGGGGCCGGGGGCGGCGGGGGAGGGGGAGGAGGCGGGGGCGGCGCCCCCACGAAGGCCATCATCGAGGGCGGGGTGGGCAGGACGTCGGTCGCCATCAGCGGGATGATGATGACGGCGGCGAACAGCACCACGTGCGCCAGAATCGACAACGGAACCGTGTACCACTTCTGGGACCCGAGCTTGATGGACGGATCCACGACGTCGCCGAACATGTCACGCGGCACGGCTGAGCCCTCCTGGCCTTCGGTTCACGACGGCGAAAGACCGCGAATTATAGTCAGAGGCAAAAACGAGTGTCAACGACTCCTCCCAGGCCTTAGACACCGGATTGCCGGATTCGGCCATTCGGACGGCAGAATCCGCAAAGCGGTCAGTTTCGCGTCATACCCGACTGCTCTTGATACGCATCCCGTAAAACGACCGCCACACGAACACCGCCGACCCGAGGATAAACAGGGCGGCCAGCAGGTGGCTCATCATCGCCCCGTACTGGCTTGCAAGCTGCACGCCCAGCTCCACTGCCAGCAGCCCGAACAGCGTCGTGAACTTGATCACCGGGTTCATGGCGACCGAGGAGGTGTCCTTGAACGGGTCCCCGACGGTGTCGCCCACGACCGTCGCCGCGTGCAGCGGCGTCCCCTTCTCCTTCAGCTCCACCTCGACGATCTTCTTGGCATTGTCCCAGGCCCCGCCGGCGTTCGCCATGAAGATTGCCTGGAACAGGCCGAACAGCGCAATCGATATCAGATAGCCGATGAAGAAGTACGGCTCCAGGAACGCGAACCCGAGCGTCGCGAAGAAGACCGCCAGGAAGATGTTGAACATCCCCTTCTGCGCATACTGGGTGCAGATCTCCACCACCTTCTTGCTGTCCGCCACCGACGCCCTGGTCTCGACGCCGTCCAGCTTGATGTTCGCCTTGATGAACTCCACCGCACGGTAGGCGCCGGTCGTCACCGCCTGCATGGAGGCGCCGGTGAACCAGTAGATCATGCAGCCGCCGGTGATGAGACCGAGCAGGAACGGCGGGTGGAGAATCGACAGGTACTGCAGCAGCTCCGGCTGCAGGCGGTGGGTCAGCACCACGATGATCGAGAAAATCATCGTCGTCGAACCGACCACGGCCGTCCCAATCAGGACCGGCTTGGCGGTCGCCTTGAACGTGTTGCCCGCGCCGTCGTTCTCCTCGAGGAGGTGCTTGGCGCGTTCGAAGTTCACGTCGAACCCGAAGTCCTTCTTCAGCTCCCGGGCGATGTCCGGAATCGACTCGATCATCGAGAGCTCGTAGACCGACTGCGCGTTGTCCGTGACGGGCCCGTACGAGTCGACGGCAATCGTCACGGGCCCCATGCCGAGGAACCCGAACGCCACCAGCCCGAAGGCGAAGACCGCCGGCGCGATCATCAGCGACTCGAAGCCCTGCGTGCTCACCCCGTAGGCGATCGCCATCAGCGCGACGATCACCATCCCCAGCCAGTAGGCGCTGAAATTGCCCGCGACCAGCCCGAGAGCATGTTCAGCGACGCCCCCCCTTCACGCGACGATGCCACGACCTCGCGGACGTGGCTCGACTCGGTCGACGTGAACACCTTGACGAGCTCCGGGATGATCGCACCCGCCAGCGTCCCGCAGGTGATCACGCTCGACAGCTTCCACCAGAGCGTGCCGTCGCCGAGCTCGGGAATCAGGAAATACGACACCGCGTAGGTGAGCACCACCGACACGATCGACGTCAGCCACACCAGCGTCGTCAACGGCGTCTCGAAGTTCATGGTCGCCGCGCCGGCGTAGCGTCGCCTTGGCCCAGGCGCATTCACCAGGTACGACAGCGCCGCTCGCGATGACGCCCATGACGCGCATCACGAAGATCCAGACGAGCAGCTGGACCTGGACCGCCGGCTCGGTGACGGCCACCAGGATGAAGGAGATCAGCGCGACCCCGGTGACGCCGTAGGTCTCGAAGCCGTCGGCGCTCGGACCGACCGAATCGCCCGCGTTGTCGCCCGTGCAGTCGGCAATCACCCCGGGGTTGCGCGCGTCGTCTTCCTTGATGTTGAACACGATCTTCATCAGGTCGGCGCCGATGTCGGCGATTTTGGTGAAGATGCCCCCGGCGATGCGGAGCGCCGCAGCGCCGAGCGACTCGCCGATCGCGAAGCCGATGAAGCAGGCCCCGGCGTAGTCGCCCGGAATGAACAGCAGGATGCAGAGCATCAGGAACAGCTCGACGCTGATGAGCAGCATGCCGATGCTCATGCCGGCGCTCAGCGGGATCGCGTAGATCGGGTACGGCTGCCCCCGGAGCCCCGCGAATGCCGCGCGCGAGTTGGCGAACGTGTTGACCCGGATCCCGAACCAGGCCACGCCGTAGCTGCCGGCGATGCCGATCAGGCTGAACAGGAGGATGACGGTGACCTTCAGCGGCGCTGAAGTGCTGCAGCACCCCGAAGTAGAACGACCATGATCACGCCGATGAACACCTCGAGGAGCAGGATGAACTTGCCCTGCGTGATCAGGTAGGTCTTGCACGTCTCGTAGATCAGCTCCGAGATCTCCCGCATCGAGCCGTGCACCGGCAGGTTGCGCAGCTGGAAGTAGATCACCATGCCGAACGCCAGGCCGAGGGCGCACACCACGAGCCCGCCCAGCAGCAGGGTCCGCCCGTTGCACTCCCTGGAAGTCGACGATGCCGAGATCCGGCAGCACCAGGTTGGCTTCCCCGCCCTGAGGGGTGCGGCGGGCTGCGCGGCCGGCTGCGCCGCCGCCGGTTGCGCCACCGCCGGCTGCTGCGCCTGCGGCGCTGCCGAGAGGAACAGGATCAGGAAGACCAGGACCGCCGGGCCGCCGCGTACCATCCGTCTGGAAAACGTATCGAACATCGCGCTCCTCGAAAACGCCCGGCCACGAGTCATGACAGGCCGAAAAAGCTTGGAATCGTACCACACAAGGGATCTCGAGCCGGGACATGCGGCTGCTGCTGCCCCCCTGCGCCCTGCCGTGGTTCACGATCGGCCGTGGGCCGGCGCAGCGGACGAAAGGGGCGGCCGGGTCAGACTTCGCGGCTCATTCCGGTGTTCCCGACGCGTCGGGCGGCACCGTCTGCCAGGCTCGTGCCGACCGCCGGCGGAGGGCTGGTGCGGTGACGCGACACTAGCCTCGTCGCCGGGACCGGGGTCCTCTGCTCCCTGCGCGCGAATGCGGCTCGACAGCGCCATCCCCCCGGTCAGGAAAATCCGGATGCCCTGCTCAACGGTGATGTCCGGGTAGGACGCCTTGTCGCGGGGCATGATGAGCACGTCGCCGAGATACAGGTGATTGGTCGGGACGTAGACCGCGATCATCGGCTCCGGTGCCCTGGCCGCGGTCGACGGTGAACTCCTTGGTCAGGAACCCGAGCACGAAACCGCGCGCCCGGTCCTCGACCATCACCACCCGCTTGAACCCGTACTCGTTGTCGGGTGAGAACGCCACGACCAGCTGCTTGACCGGCGCGTAGATGGTCCGGAAGACCGGCACGAGCAGCAGGTAGCTCTCCGCCCGCTGCAGCAGCCGCTTCCCGAGCACGTTGGTGGCCAGCGCCCCGACCAGCAGCACCACCAGCGCTGTCGTCAGGATGCCGAGCCCCGGCACCTCGCGACCGAGCCACGCGGCATATGAGCGGCCCGACGAACCCGTCGATGAGCCGGAAGATCCAGACGAACGTCGCCACGCTGATGACCAGCGGCACGGTGACGAAAAACCCGGCGATGAAGCTGCGGCGAATCCACTGGAGCATGACTGGCGGTGAGAGTCGGCGGTCGAGAGTCGGGAGTCAGTCGAGCGCCGTGAATCGGTCGCGAATCAGACAGCCCCCAGGGCATCGTCACACACGGCGGCCTCCGTCGCGCGCTACCTGTAGAGCCACACCACCGTCAGCGCCGCGAGTGCGAGACGATAGTAAGCGAACACTCGAGGCGATGGCGGGCGAGGAAGCGCAGGAAATACTTGATCGTCACGTAGCCGACGACGGCAGCGACCAGCGCGCCGGCCATGAAACAGGGTCAGCAGGTCGGGCCCGTCCGGGTGTGACGCAGCTCGAGCGCCTCCTTGGCGGCCGCCGCCAGGATGGCCGGGATCGCCAGCAGGAAGGTGAACCGCGCCGCCGCCTCGCGCCTGACGCCGAGCAGCATCCCGATCGCGATGGTCGATCCGGACCGCGACACGCCGGGCACCAGCGCGCATGCCTGCGCCAGGCCGATCAGCAGCGCATCGAGAACCGTCAGCGAGCCCTCGTCACGCTGGCGGTCGCGCCGCCCGCTCCGCCATCAGCATCAGCACGGCGCCGACGGCCAGGGCGGCGGCGGCGACCGCCGGGTGCGCAGGCGCGGCCTCGATGATAGTCGTTGAACAACAGGCCGACGACGATCGCCGGAACGGTGCCAACGGCAATCAGCCGGATCAGGCGCCCGGAGCGGCCTGCGGCCGGGGACAGCGCACTGGGGCAGCGCCGCGACCATCGGGCGCCATCTCTGCCGGAAGAAGACCACGATCGCCGCGAGCGTGCCGAGGTGCAGGGCCACGTCGAACGCCAGCCCGAACTCCGGCGCCTCCCAGCCGAAGAAGAACGCGCGCCAGGATCAGGTGCGCGGAGCTCGAGACCGGCAGGAACTCGGTCAGTCCCTGGATGACGCCGAGCAGCGCCGCCGTAGCAGCACGATGCCGGCGGCGCTAGGACGCCCGCCGGCGGGTCGGCTTGCGCGCCGGCGCGGCGGCCGCCGGCCTGGGCCGCCGTGCGTCTTGATCGGCTTCCTGCCCCTGCCAGATCAGGACGATGCCCGCCGCGATGAACACGCTCGAGTAGGTGCCGGTGATGATGCCGACCAGCATCGTGAACGCGAAGCCGTGCAGCACTTCGCCGCCGAACAGATACAGCGCGAGCACGCTCAGCAGCGCGGTGCCGGCGGTGATGATGGTGCGGCCGAGCGTCTGGTTGACCGACAGGTTCACGACCTGGGCGAGGTTGTCGCGGCGCCTGCCGCGCATGTTCTCGCGGACCCGGTCGAAGATGACGATCGTGTCGTTGACCGAGTAGCCGGTGATCGTCAGGATCGCGGCAATGACGTTCAGCGACAGGTCGTAGCGGAAGAACGCCAGGAACGCCAGCGGTGACCAGCAGGTCGTGAATCGTCGCCACGACGGCGCCGACCGCGAAGCTGAACCGGAACCGCAGCGCCACGTAGGCCAGGATGCCGCCCAGCGCCAGCATGGTGGCGAGAATGCCCTGCCGGTTCAGCTGCTCGCCGACACTCGGCCCGACGATCTCGGTGCCGACGATCTGCGGGTTGCCGCAGGCCGGAGCGACTTGAGCGCGCCAGCCACCGCGTCGGCCGTCTGGCTCAGGCCGCCGCCCGACTTCTCGCGCCGACCGACGGCACCCTGATCATGCACCTGGTTCGCCGACGGCGTCGCCGTAGCGCTGGACCTGCGCGTTCTGCCCGACGCCGGGCAGCGACTGCTCGAGGGCGGCCGCGCATCTGCTGGACGTCGGGGGCTGGTGTCGAACTTGACGATGACGATGCTGCCGCCGGAGAACTCGACGCCGAGCGGCATCCCGGCGCGCCAACGACGATCAGGCCGGCCAGGACATCACCCAGGACAGGGCGATCGCGTGCCAGCGCCACCGGACGAAGTCGAACTTGGTGTTGTGGAAGAATCTGCATGTGTCTGTCTCGTGCGGGGCCGGTGAAGCCTAGATGCTGAGCGTCGCCGTGGTCCGGGCGGCGCGAGAGCTCGAACTCGAACAACGTCTTCGACACGAAGATCGACGTGAACAGGTTCGCGAGCAGCCCGAGGATCAGCGTGGTCGCGAACCCGCGGATCGGCCCGGTGCCGAACTGGAACAGGAACGCCGCCGGAGATCAGCGACGCCGCGTGCGTGTCGAGCAGGGTCAGAACACGCGGTCGAAGCCGGCGTTGACCGGCGGCGCGGACGCCGCGCTGCCGGCCTGAGCTCCTCTTTGATGCGCTCGAAGATCAGCACGTTCGAGTCCACGCCGATGCCCATCGTGAGCACGAAGCCGGCAATCCCCGGCAGCGTCATCGTCGCGCCCGATGTACGCCATGCAGGCCGAGCAGGATGACCAGGTTCATGAGCAGCGCGATCACGGCGTTGACGCCCGACAGCTTGTAGTAGATCAGCATGAACAGCGACGACAGGATCAGGCCGGCGAGCGACGCGATCACGCCGGACGCGGATCGAGTCGGCGCCGAGGGTCGGGCCGATGACGCGCTCCTCGAGGTAGGTGAGGGAGGCGGGCAGCGCGCCCGAGCCGCAGCGTCAGCGAGAGGTCCGCGACTTCCTGGGTCGTGAACGAGCCGTAGATGGTGCCCTGGTCGGTGATGCGGCCGTCGATGCGCGGCGCCGACCGGACCCGCTTGTCGAGCACGATCGCCAGCGACCGGCCGATGTTCTCGCCCGTCGCCTTGCCGAACTTCCGCGATCCGTCGCTGGTCAGCGTGAAGCTGACCGCCGGGCGGTTGTTCTCGTCGAGCGACGGCTTGGCGCTGCGCAGGTCGCGCCCGGTCGCGGCCGCGACCTTCTTCGAGCAGGTAGAAGGAGCGTCGCCGTCTCCCCCGCGCCGCCGCTGCCGGGCACCACTTCCATGTCGGGCGGCACCTTGCCGCCGTACGACTGCAGCAGCGCCTCGCTGCGTCGGCGCCGGGCCGGCTTCGACCAGCTTCAGCTCGAGCAGCGCCGTCGATCGGATGATTTCCTTGGCGCGGCCGACGTCGGAGCACGCCGGGCAGCTGGACCAGGATCTGGTCGCCGCGTCTGGCCGTAGCGCGAGATGTTCGGCTCGGCGACGCCGAGCTCGTTGACGCGGCGATCGATCGTTTCGCACCGCCTGGACCACCGCCTGCTCGCGCAGATCCTTCGCGATGTTCGGCTTCATCGTGAAGTCGTAGGTGCCGCCCGCTCCCGGGCTGCGATCGAACGTCGGCCGCTCGCCTGCGTGTCGGCGATGCGCCGGAAGTCCGCGTCGCGATCCGCCGGCACCCCCTCGACGCGGAACGTCGTCGGCGACGTCGCCGCTAATCGCGCCCGCCGGCGACGTTCGGCGGTCCTCAGCTCTTCGCGGATCTGCTCGGCTGTGGTCGGTCGTGGTCAGCTGCAGCGCCTCGTCGGTCTGCACCCGCAGCACGAGGTGCACGCCGCCCTTCAGGTCGAGGCCGAGCTTGCAGCTGCTTGGCCGCGAGCCAGCCGGGCATCGGCAGGCTGATAGCGCTGGCGCGAGGATCGGGTAGACGCCGAGCGTGAAGAACAGGATGAAGACGACGACAATGCGTGAGCGAGCTTCCAGCGAAGGTTCTTGTTCATGGTCTACACGTTGCTCAGGAATCCGGCACGACCGGATCCTGGCCCTGGTATCCGCCGATCGCCTGGCGCGCGAACTCCATCCGCACCTTGTCGGCCACCTGCACCTGCACGGATTTCTCGTTCACTTGGTGATCTGGCCGTAGATCCCGCTCGTGGTGACGACGCGATCGCCGACCTTGAGGGCCTCCTGGAACTCCTGGATCTTCGTCTGCCGCCGTTTCATCGGCAGCAGGATCAGGAGGTAGAAAATCCCCAGGATGATCGCAAACGGCAGGAACTGCAGCCAACCGGCCGACTGACCGGAGGCTGACGCCATGGCGAAAACAGAAGATCGAATACGGACGGCATTCAGTATTGCGGTCGGCGGGAGAAAGTTTGATGGAACTCCAGGCGGAGCTGGTCAAACGAGCCGAACATTATAGCCTCCCTAATCCTCCGCATGGTGTCAAGGTAAAAGTAGAGGTTGTGGACGCTGTTCAGCGTCGCGGCGGTCATCTCGCCGACTGTGAACAGATGGCGCAGATACGCGCGGGAGAAGTGCCGGCAGGTATAGCAGCCGCAGTCCGGGTCGGGCGGCGGCCGATCCTCCGCGTAGCGGGCATTCTTGATCGAGATCGGGCCGCGGCGGGTCAGCAGCTGGCCGTTCCGGGCGTTGCGGGTCGGCAGCACGCAGTCGAACATGTCGATGCCGCGCGCGACGCACTCGAACAGGTCGTCGGGCATGCCGGTGCCCATCAGGTAGCGCGGCGCGATCGGCCGGCAGCTGCGCGGCGGTGTGCGCGACCACCTCGTACATGACGCGCGGGCGGCTCGCCGACGCTCAGCCCGCCGATGGCGTAGGCCTCGAAGCCGATCTCGAGCGTCGCCTGCGACGCTCTCGGTGCGCAGCGCCGGATGGGTCCCGCCCTGGATGATGCCGAACTGCGCCTGCGCCGGCGTTGGTCACCGCCACGCCGCGCGTGGTCCGGGGTCGCCGCAGCACCTGCGAGCCAGCGGCGTCCGCGCGCGCCGCGCCCAGCGCGACCGATCGCTCCATCGCGGTGCGGGTCGCGTCCTCCGGCGCCGGGCGTCGCGATGCACTCGTCGAGCACCATCGCGATGTCGGAGCCGAGCTGCAGCTGGATGTCGGCGACCGACTCCGGGGTGAGCAGGTGCAGCGAGCCGTCGAGGTGCGAGCGGAACTCGGCGCCCGTGCTCGGAGATGCGCCGGCGGTCCGCGAGGCTGAAGATCTGGTAGCCGCCGCTGTCGGTCAGGATCGGCCGGTCCCAGCCGATGAAGCGATGCAGGCCGCCGGCGCGGGCGATCAGCCCGTCGCCGGGCTTCGAGATACAGGTGGTAGGTGTTGCCGAGGATGATCTCGGCGCCGAGGCCGGCGACGTCCCGGTGGGTCAGCGCCTTCACCGCGCCGCGGGTGCCGACCGGCATGAACGCGGGCGTCTGGACGACGCCGTGCGGCGTGCGCAGCTCGCCGCGCCGCGCCGCGCCGTCGCGCGCCGTCACCGTGAACTCGAAACGCGTGCACGCTCGATCTATGCCCACTCGGCGCGCACCCATCCTACCTCTGCCTTCTACCGTCTACCTCCTGCCTCCTGCCTTCTCGCAGCTCCTACCGTCTGCCTCCTACTCCTGTATCCTTTCCCCGTGAAACGTCTTCGCGTCGGCGTGCTCTATGGCGGCCGGTCCGGCGAGCATGAAGTGTCGCTGGCGTCGGCGGCGGCGGTGTTCGCGCATCTCGACCGGACCCGCTACGAGCCGGTGGCGATCCGCATCGACAAGGAAGGCCGCTGGGCGATTGCCGATCGGCCGCCCACCGCGATGTCGGCGGCCGAGGTGATCGAGCACGCGCGGCTCGAGGCGGCGCGGCCGGTGCGCGGCGGCCGCGAGGTCCACCTGGTCGCCCGGCCCGAGCGAAGAAACGATCCTCTCGATCGATCGCCGGACCGCCGACAAGCGCGACCAGGGGCAGGCGGTCGTCACCGGGCTTGAACCTCGACGCGATCTTCCCGGTCCTGCACGGGCCCTACGGCGAGGACGGCACCATCCAGGGCCTGCTCGAGCTCGCCAACGTGCCCTACGTCGGCGCCGGCGTGCTGGCGTCGGCGGTCGGCATGGACAAGGGCGTCATGAAGCTGGTGTTCTCGGCGCGCGGCCTGCCGGTCTGCCCCTACCGCGTGGTGCTGCGCCACGACTGGGTCCGCGACCGCGACGGCGGTCGCCGCCGATCTCGAGCGACGCCCTCGGCTTCCCGATGTTCGTCAAGCCGGCCAACCTCGGCTCGAGCGTCGGCATCTCGAAGGCCAAGGACCGCGGCGTCGCTCGACGCCGCGATGGATCTGGCCGGCAGCTTCGACCGCAAGATCGTCGTCGAGGCGGCGGTCGCCGGCGCGCGCGAGATCGAGTGCGCCGTGCTCGGCAACGACGACCCGTCCGCCTCGGTGCCCGGCGAGGTCGTGCCGTCGCGCGAGTTCTACGACTACGAGGCGAAGTACCTCGACGACGGGCTCGCAGATCTTCATCCCGGCGGATCTGCCGGCGGCGACCGCGGCCGAGATCCAGCGGCTGGCGGTGGCGGCGTTCCAGGCCATCGACTGCGCCGGCATGGCGCGCGTCGACTTCCTGGTCGAGCGGGCGACCGGCACGATCTACGTCAACGAGGTGAACACCATCCCGGGCTTCACCACCATCAGCATGTACTCGAAGCTGTGGGCCGCCTCCGGCCTGGACTACGGCGCGCTGCTCGATCGGCTCATCGCGCTCGCGCTCGAGCGGCACGCGGAGAAGCAGCAGCTGCGCACCAGCGCCACATGACCCGCGCCCGACGCGAGCCGCGTGGTCGCTGTCGGCGCCGCCGATCGCGGTGGCGATCGCCGCGACGCACGGTGGCGCTGACGGCGAGCGACCGGCGGCGCGGGCGGCCGCCGGCCGGCCGGGGCCGCGCCGGAGCCGCCGCCCGATCGGCCGCCGCTGATCCGCGGCGAGGACGCGCTGGCGCGCGTCTACGACTTCATCCTCGACGCGCGCTTCGACCAGGTCGACGCCGAGCTGCGCCGCGCCTGCGGCCCGGCGCCGGCCGGAGGCGTGCGACCTGCTCGACGCGACGGCGCTGTGGTGGCGCATCCTGCTCGATCCGCTCAGCCGCGCGCTCGACGCCGAGTTCAGCGCCGCCGTCGATCGCGCGATCCGCACCACCGAAGCCTGGACCGACGCGATCGCCGCGACGATGCCGAGGCGTGGTTCTACCTGGGCGGCGCCTATGCCGCGCGGGTGCAGTGGCGCGTGCTGCGCGACGAACGGCTGGCCGCCGCGCGCGACGGCAAGCGCATCAAGCAGGCGCTCGAGCGCGCGATCGAGCTCGCGCCCGGCCTCGAGGACGCCTACTTCGGGATCGGGCTCTACCAGGTACTACGCCGACATCGCGCCGACCGCCGCCAAGGTGCTGCGCTTCCTGCTGATGCTGCCGGGCGGCAACAAGACGGAGGGGCTCGCGCAGATGCTGCGCGCGCGCAACGGCGGCCGGCTGCTGCAGGGTGAAGCCGACTATCAGCTGCACCTCGTCTACCTGTGGTACGAGCGCCAGCCGGCGCGCGCGCTCGAGCTGCTGCGCGGGCTGCAGCAGCACTATCCCGGCAACCCGCTGTTTCCCGCGCAGATCGCCGACATCCAGGACACCTACCTGCACGACGTCACCGCCAGCCTCGACTCCTGGCGCGCGCTGCTGGCGCTGGCGCGCGAGCAAGCGCGTCAACCACTCGGCGCTGGCGGAAGTGCAGGCCCGGCTCGGCGCGGCGCGGCAGCTCGAGCAGCTGCATCAGACCGACCATGCGATCGAGCTGCTGCAGGGCGTGGTCGATCGCGCAGCCGCAGGCGCCCTACTCGCGCGCTGGCGCAGGCCCACCTCCGGCTGGGCGAAGCGCACGATCGGCTCGGCTGCGCGCGTGCCGCGGTGGCGGCGTATCGCAGCGCGGCCGCAGCGCGCGCCGCCGGACGATCCCCACAAGGTGCGCGAGCGCGCGGCCGATCTGTTGCGGCGCACGCCGAACGCGCGCGCCGCCGAAGCCTATCGCCTGTCGCTCGAAGGCTGGCGCCGTCTCGAAGAGGATGACCTGTCTCGCGGCGCAGCCGCTGCGCTCGAACAATCGCTCGCGCTCAACCCCGACGATCCGGTCGCGCACTATCGCTTCGGCCGCGTGCTCCGAGGCGCGCCGCGACGACGCCGGCGCGCTCGCGCAGTTCGAGATGGCGATCCGCAACGCGCGCGCGTGCCCCGCACCGATCCTCGCGACCGCGCACCTCGAAGCGGCGCGTCTGCACGAGCGCGCCGGCCGCGTGCACGAGGCGATCAGCGCATACCGCGCGCCGCCACGCTGTTCGGCGGCGCGCAAGAGACGCGCAACGCCGCCGACGCGCGCACTCGCGCGCCTGACCAAGCCCTGATCGCGACGCATCGCGCGCGCTCACGACGCGCACGCCATCGCTCGCGCGTCGCTTGCGCGTCGCACCGACATGCTCGGCGCGCATTTTTGACAAGAGACACCACTTTGTGCTTGACACTTCTAAATTTCTCATCCATAATCTACATCTTGTATGAGGGTGGAGCGCTCAGCCCACCTGTGGGGACCCTAGACAACCGGTAACAAAGCTGAGCTGCCAGGTTCCAAGGAGGAATAATGGCGAAGAAGACTGCGAAGGGCGGCAAGAAGAAGGCGACGAAGAAGCGCTAGAGGCCGCTCGCCGGTCTCGGGGGTGTCGATTGAGGACACCCCCTTTTTTTGATGCCGACCTCCCGCGTCGCGGGAGTTTGCAGACGAGGCGATGGGCACCGACAGATGCCGGGCCGGCGTGCCGAGAGGACGCGGCGCCGCAAGACGCGGTGAGCGCCCACGCGACAGCACCAAAACGGAAGGGGGGATCAACAATGGCAAAGAAGACAGCCAAAGGCGGGAAGAAGAAGGCGCACGAAGAAGCGGTAGGCTCACTTCTCCTGCAAAAAGGGGGCGGCCGTCGCCCCCTTTTTGCTTTCTCTGCGCTCGCCACTGCCAGCCCTTCCCGTCCCAGATGCGGACCCGCTGCAATCGACATCTCCCTGCTGGATCCGATCCACGACTTCCATCCCGTTCACGACATGCCCGAACACGGTGTAGCGCGCGTCGAGGTGCGGCTGCGGTGAGTGCGTGATGAAGAACTGGCTGCCGCCGGTGTCGCGCCAGTCGAGCGCCATGCCGACGGTGCCGCGCAGATACGGCCGCTCGTTGAGCTCGTCGCGGATCGTGTAGCCCGGCCCGCCCTCGCCGTCGCCTCGCGGATCGCCGTCCTGCACGACGAAGTTCGGCACGACGCGGTGAATCTGCAGGCCGTTGAAGAACCCCTTGCGGGCGAGCGTCGATGAAATTGCGCGCGGTCTGCGGCGCATCGAGCACCGCCAGCTCGAACTCGATCGTGCCGCGCGCGGTCTCGATGAAGGCGTGCGGCGAGGTCTCGGGCGCGATCAGCTGGCGATCGTCGTAGGGCACGAGCGGCGCGGCGCCGGCGCCGGCCGGATCGTCATCCGCGTGTCGGTCGCCCGGCTCGATGTCTTTCAGGAGCTCGGCGGCGCGCACCCGAATCGCCCAGTCCTTGTCGGCGAGCGCCGCCTCGATCGCCGCGGTCGCCTCGGCTGCGCCCGTACGCGGTCAAGCGCCTTCAGGATCGCGCCGCGCGCGCCGATAGGCGGAGTCGGCCTGCGCGGCCGCGTAGGCCTCGCGCAGCGCCGCCGCACCGCCCTCGGCGCTTGAGCGCCCGCAGCCCTGCGGCCGCCGCCGAACGCACCACGAAGTCCGGATCCTTGAGATGCGCGATGAGCAGGATCGCGCCGGCGTCCGGCGCGTGCGAGCTTCACGAGCGCATCCGAGCACCGGCGCCGATCACGCGCTTGTCGAGTCCTGCAGCATGTCGCGCGCGCGCCCGAGCGCGACCTCGCGGGTCAGCGCTCCCGAGCATCTCCGCCAGCGCCGCGCGCACGCGCCAGTCGCGGTCGGGCTCCAGCCCTGACAGCACGAAGGTGAACGTTTCCGGATCGATGGCCGCCGCGGCCCGCAGCGCGGCGGCGCGCATGCGCCGGCCAGCCGTCGGTGAGCAGGTCCTGCGCGACGGCGAGGCCCTCGCGCGCCTTCATCGCGCCCAGCGCGGTCACCGCCTCGAGCCGCACGTTGGCGTGCGTCGCCGGACTCGAGGCGAGCGCGGCGAGCGAGCCCGGTCGCGGGCGGCCGTCAATCAGCGCCAGCGCGCGGATGGCGCTGACCACGACCTCGATGCGGCGCCTTGGCCTTGGCGTCGAGCAGCGCGGTCAGCCGCGGCGCGGCCGAGCGTGCTTCAGCACGCCGAGACCGCGGGCCGCGAACGCGGCGGTGTAGCGGCCCGGAACTCGACAGCTGCAGCAGCGCGGGCGCCGCCCTCGGATCCTCCATCCGCTGCAGCGCGTAGGCGACCGGCCACCAGGTCGACACCGGCCGACCTCGCGCGTCGAGCACGGCCGCGGCCAGGGCTCGTAGCGCCTTGAGGCGCACCAGCGCGAACAGCGCGAGCCTGAAGGCCTCAGCGTCCGGCGCGCCCGGCCATGCCTCGTCGTCCGGCTGCATGCCGGCGACGCGCGGCGCTGCGCGCGTACTCGGCAGCGAGCTTGCCGATCGCCGGCGCCGCTCCCGCCGCGCCAATCAGCCCGAGCGCTTCGGCGGCGCGCCCCCGCACGAGCGGGACCGCGTCGGCGAGCAGCGGCGGTGAGCGCCGCTTCCGCCGACGCATCGCCGACCAGCCCCAGCCCGAAGGCCGCCTCGCCCGGACGTCAGGATCGGCATCCAGCAGCGCCCCGCTGAACGCGGGCATCCCTTCGGGCAGGCCGACGCGGCCGATCGCAAGCGCCGCACGCCGGCGGATGCGGGACTCGGTGTCCTTGACGAGCGCCGTCAAGTCGGGCGGCGGCGGCGGTGGAGGTAACGGCCGGCGGCACACGCTCCTGCCGCGCCGGTCGACGGGCACGGGCGCGACGACGACGGGCGGAGCTGCCAGCTGAGGATGCGCTGGTCCTCGAGCTGGAGGATCCAGGCCGATCTTCTGCTCGGAACCGACTGCAGGAGCCGTGACGACGCGGGCCGGCGCGCTGGCGCAGCCCGCAGCGGCAGGCATGCGCCGGCGCGCCGCTGCAAGCGCGGGCAGTCGAGCGATCGAAGGTCTGGATATCGGCACCGTTCCATGCTACCGCACTCGGCGAACGCGTCCGGAGCCGTCGAGCGCTGTATACTCGCGCCCGACCTGGACTTCCGGTACATCGCCATCGAAGGGGCCGTCGGCGTCGGCAAGTCACGGCTGGCCGATCGGCTCGGCGCCCGCCTCGACGCGACGATCGTCCTCGACGAAACCGACAATCCGTTCCTCGTCCGACGCGCAGAGCGGGCCGCCCGGGCGCGGCGTTCCAGGCGCAGCTCTTCTTCACGCTGGCGCGCCATCGCCAGCAGTCCGAGCTGCGGCAGTCCGACCTGTTCAGCCAGCTCACCATCTGCGACTACCTGTTCGAGCGGGACAAGATCTACGCCTATCTGAACCTCGACGACAACGAGCTGTTCATCTATCAGCGGCTCTTCGAGCTGCTCGCACCCGACCTGCCGGTGCCGGACCTGGTGATCTACCTGCAGACCCCGACCGACCTGCTTCGCAGCGCCGATTGCGCGAAGGCGCCCGCGCCGACCCCGAGGCCGGCCAGCTCGACGACACCTACGTCCGCGAGCTCAACGAGGCCTACAACCACTTCTTCTTCCACTACTCCGCCACCCCGCTGCTCGTGGTGGAAACCTCGCAGTTCGATCTACCTGGGGCGACGAATCGCTCGCCGACCTCGAGCGCCAGCTCAGAACGATGCACAAGGGGACGAGATACTACGTGCCGAGGACGGGCGGGTGATGGAGCCGGCTGCGCGACTGCCGACTCCCGACGGGAGCCACCCCTCATGCTAAGCTCCCGTGATGGCGTGGTTCAAGAAGGTCCGCAAGCCGATCGAGCCGCCCGACCAGCAGAGCCGGGTGCCGGAGGGCCTGTGGGTCAAGTGTCCATCCTGCGGTCAGGTCATCTATAACAAGGATCTCGCCGCGAGCCTCAGCGTCTGCACCAAGTGCGGCCACCACTTCCGGCTCGTCCGCGGCCGAGCGGCTGCGCGTCGCTCTTCGACGGAGAGTGGGAAGAGCACGACCGCGGCCTGATTCAACCGACCCGCTGCACCTTCACCGACACCAAGCCCTACCGCGAAGCGCCTGGAAGCCAGCATCGTCTCGACCGGGCCTGAAGGACGCTGTCATCACCGCCACCGGGGCGATCAACGGGATCGAGACCGTCGTGTGCGGCGATGGAGTACGGCTTCATCGGCGGCAGCATGGGAGTAGTGGTCGGCGAGAAGATCACGCGCGGCCATCGAGCGGGCGATCGCGCGGCAGCTGCCGGTGATCATCGTCTCCTGCTCGGGCGGCGCGCGGATGATGGAGGGCGCGCTGTCGCTGATGCAGATGGCGAAGATCAGCGGCGGCGCTTGCGCGCCTCGACCGGGCGCGCCTGCCCTACATCTCGCTGCTGACCGACCCGACCACCGGCGGGGTGACCGCCAGCTTCGCGATGCTGGGCGACCTCAACATCGCCGAGCCGAAGGCGCTGATTGGGTTCGCCGGGCCCCGCGTGATCGAGCAGACCATCCGGCAGACGCTGCCCGAGGGGTTCCAGCGCAGCGAGTTCCTCCTCGAGCGCGGCATGCTCGATATCGTCGTCGATCGCCGCGAGCTGAAGGACGTGATCACCCGGGTGCTCCGGTTCAGCGTTCCCCGTGCGTCGTCTGCCGCGGACCTCGCGGCGGCGGCGGCCGCGCCCGTGGCAGCCGCGCCGCCAGGGGCAGCCGCCGCGCCCGTGACCGTCGTGGCGCCCGCCGCCATCGGGGTGGCGGTGTCGGTCTCTCCGCCCACGGCACCAGCCGAGCAGTAGCCGTCAGGCCCATCCTGCGCCCGGGGCGACTGTCATATATAGATGGACCCGCTCGTCTTCCTCTTCAGTCTCGAGCGCCTCGGCATGAAGTTCGGCCTCGAGAACATGCGCACGCTCTGCGCCGCGCTCGGACGCCCGGAGCGCGCCTTCCCCTCGGTGATCGTGGGAGGGACGAACGGCAAGGGGTCTGTCACCGCCATGGTCTCGACGGCGCTCCACGCGGCAGGGCACCGGGTGGGCCGCTACACCTCCCCGCACCTCGAACGACTCGAGGAACGCTTCGTCATCGACGAGCAGGAGGTCGAGACCGGCGAGCTGCGCGAGGCAGCTGCCGTCGTGCAGCAGAGCGGTCGAGCGGCTGGTCGGGGACCGGCTGCTGGACGCGCCCCCGACGTTCTTCGAGTGCGCGACCGCGATCGCCTTCGAGTTGTTCCGCCGGCGGGGTGTCGGGATTGCCCTCCTGGAGGTCGGCCTGGGCGGCCGCCTCGACGCAACCAACGTCGTCTCGCCGATCGCCGCGGCGATCACCTCGATCGACTTCGACCATCAGGCGCAGCTCGGCAACAGCCTCGTGGAAATCGCCACGGAGAAGGCGGGCATCATCAAGCCGGGGATCCCGGTGGTGTGCGGCCCGCTGCCCGCGGAAGCCGATCGGGTCATGGTGGAGACCTGCAACGCACGGGGCGCGGAACTGATCCGCGCGCTCGACCGCATCGCCGTCGAGGCGCGCGGCGTGGATGGCGACACGATCGTCAGCCTGCGCTCGCCGGCCCACACGTTCCCGGACATCAGGCTGGGCCTGCGCGGCCGCGCACCAGATAGCGAATGCAGCGGTGGCCCTGTGCCTGATGGACGAGGTCGGCGAGGCGAGGGCTTCGAGGTCTCCGCCGCGGCAAGGGAGACCGGGCTGACGAGCGTCCGCTGGCCGGGGCGGCTCGAGCGACCGCGTGTGGCATGGCAGCGAGGTGCTGCTGGATGCGGCGCACAATCCCGGCCGGCGCGCGCGCGCTGGCGCGCTATCTCGATGAGACCGGGTGGCGCGGAGCGACGCTCGTGTTCGGGGCGATGCACGACAAGGATGTCGAGCGGGCATCCTGGCGCCGCTCCTGCCGCACGCCGCGCGGGTGATCTGCACGACCGCCGCCTCGCCACGAGCGCTCGCCGCCGACGACCTGGCGGCGCTCGCGCGGCGGCTGTCGGACGGCGGCCGCACGATCGAGTCCGTCCCCGAGCCGTCCGCGGCCCTGAGTGCGGCCTGCGCACCGGGCGGGCGGGTCGTCGTCGCCGGCTCCATCTTTCTGGTCGGCGCCGCTGCGTGGTATTCTTCGCTGATTCTCGAACGAAAATGCACGAGCGCGCGCGCATCGTGTACGTCTGACATTCGATGCTGCGGCCCATTCCTCTTCCTCGTGCTTTTCCTCGTCGCGTCCGCTCGGCACTGCCGCCCCCGCCCGGGCGCAGGCTGACACCGAGATCGCCAACTGCAAGGACCCGCACATCGAGAACCTGACCGGCATCCGCTTCCCGGTCAAGAACGAGCGGGGGATCGAGGAGATGCGCATGATCCTCACCGGTTCGCCCGAACGCCCTGTGCGGATCGACTGCGAAGACATGCACCTCTCGGGCGATCAGATGGAGGTCTTCAACGGCCACCAGGTCGTCGCCACCGGCAACGTCCTGTTCGAGTCGGCGACCAACCGGATCTGCGGCCGATCGGCTCGAGTTCGACACGAAGACGCGCACCGGCACGTTCTTCAACGCCGCGGGAACGGTCAACATGGCCGAGCGCGTCGACCGCAGCCTGTTCGGGACGCAGGAGCCGGACGCCATGTTCCGCGGCGAGGAGATCCACAAGCTCGGGCCCGATACCTACAAGATCGTGCACGGCGCCTTCACCACCTGCGTGCAGCCGACGCCGCGGTGGGAGATGGTGGCGGGCTCCGTGACGCTGAAGGTGGACGACCACGCGCTGATCACCAACGCCATCCTGCGCGTCAAGGGCGTGCCGGTGATGTACCTGCCGGTCTTCTACTATCCCGATCCAGGAGGACGACCGCGCCACCGGATTCCTGCTCCCGATCTACGGCACCTCGACCATCCGCGGGCAGTCGATCAGCAACGCGTTCTTCTGGGCGATCAGCCGCAGCCAGGACGCGACGTTGATGCACGACTGGTTTTCGAAGATCGGGCAGGGCTTCGGCGGCGAATACCGCTACGAGCTCGGCGCAGGCAACCGCGCCAACGCGGCCGTGAACCTGCTGAACGAGGAGGCGGCGGAGTACAGCCAGGACGATGGCTCGGTGAGAACGACCAGCGAGGCGCGAAACTTCATGATGCGGGGAGCGCTCACGCAGGCGCTCGGCGCCGGCCTGCACGCCCGGGCCAACGTCAACTACACGTCGGATCTGGCGGTCCAGCAGCGCTACCAGCAGAACTTCCACCAGACGAGCTACCGGACGCGCAACATCGGCGGCAACGTGACAGGCAACTGGCGGGCCTACGTCCTCAGCGCGACGCTCGACAAGAACGATACGTTCTACGAAGAGGACAGCCTGACGACAACGGGGGGACTGCCGCGCGTGTCGTTCAGCCGGGGCGAGCGGCCGATCGGACGCTCGAAGCTCTACTTCGGCGTCAACACCGAGTACGTCACGAACCTCTGGAAGACGGAGGTGCACGGAGTGACCACCGACGACCGCGGGTTGACCCGCATGGATGTCAACCCGGTCGTGCGGTTTCCGTTCACGAAGTGGCCCTTTCTCAGCGTGAACTCGACGGTGTCGTGGCGCGGCACCTTGTGGTCCGAGAGCCTGAACGCCGCCGGCGTGCAGGTTCCGGACCGCGTGAACCGCCGTTTCTTCGATTTCCAGACGCGCATCACCGGCCCGGTGTTCAACCGTATCTTCGATACGCCCGAAAACGGCTACGCCCAGAAGTTCAAGCACGTCATCGAGCCCAGCGTCGTGGTGCAGCGGGTGACCGCCATCGACGTGTTCGACCGCGTCGTGCGGATCGACGGCAGCGACTCGATCGTCGGCGGCACCACCCGGGTGACCTACGGGCTGAACAACCGCCTGTACGCCAAGAAGAGCATCGTCGCGCGAGATCGTCAGCCTGGCGCATGACGCAGAGCTATTACACCGACGCGACGGCGTCCCAGTACGACCCCGGCTATCAGAACAGCTATAACAGCAACGCCAAACCGACCAATTTCTCCCCGGTCAGGATTCAGGCCCGCGTCTCGCCGACGGATCGGTTCCAGACCGACTTCTCGACGGAGTTCAACTCGACGGCGCACGCCTTCACGACGTTCACGGCGAGCGGGAGCCTCAATGCCTCCCGCGTGCAGGTCACCGGTGGATGGAGCCGGCGGCGCCTCATCCCCGAGCTGCCCGAGTTCAGCAACCCCGCGCTCGCGAACCACGACATCAACGCGACCACCACGATCAGCAACCCCGGCAACCGGCTCGGCGGCGCGTACTCGTTCAACTACGACCTCCAGAACGCCAACTTCCGGCAGCAGCGGATCCTCGCCTTCTACAACGCCCAGTGCTGCGGGATCACCATCGAGTATCAGACCTACAATCTGGGAGGGTCTTCGCGCTACGTGGTTCCCGAGGACCAACGGTTCAACCTCTCGTTCACGCTGGCCGGCATCGGGACGTTCTCGAATTTCTTCGGCGCCTTCGGCGGGCAGCAGGGACAATAGCCGGAATGAAGGGACTGATCCTGAGCGGCGGGCGCGGCACGCGCCTGCGGCCGCTGACCTACACCAGCGCCAAGCAGCTGGTTCCCGTGGCGAACAAGCCGGTCCTGTTCTACGGCATCGAAGCGATGGCGGCCGCCGGGATCGGCGACATCGGCATCGTCGTCGGGGACACGCAGGCGGAGATCCGGGCGGCGGTCGGCGATGGGTGCGCGTGGGGCGTGCGGGTCACCTACATCGAGCAGGATGCGCCCCGCGGGCTGGCGCACGGCGTGCTGATCAGCGAGGCGTTCATCGGCGACGAGCCGTTCGTGATGTACCTCGGGGACAACCTGCTGAACCGCGGCATCACGCACTTCGTCGAGGAGTTCATGCGCGAGCAGCCGGCGGCGCAGATCCTGCTGGCGCACGTGCCCGACCCGCAGATGTTCGGCGTCGCGGAGCTGGAGAACGGCCGGGTCGTCCGCCTCGTGGAGAAGCCGGCTCATCCGAAGAGCGACCTGGCGCTGGTCGGCGTCTACATGTTCTCGACGGAGGTCTTCGCGTCCGTCAAGCGCATCACGCCCAGCTTCCGGAACGAGCTCGAGATTACCGACGCCATCCAGGATCTGATCGATCGGGGCCTCGAGGTCAGGCCGCACATCGTCGACGGCTGGTGGAAGGACACCGGCAAGCTCGAAGACATGCTCGAAGCCAACCGGCTGATCCTCGACACGCTCGAGCGGCGCATTGCCGGATCCGTGGACGCCTCCTCCCGGGTCGAGGGCAAGGTGGTGGTCGAGGCGGGCGCCGTCATCGAGCACTCGGTGGTGCGGGGCCCGGCGATCATCGGCGAGAACGCCCGGGTTGTGAACGCCTATATCGGGCCGTTCACCTCCATCATGAAGAACGTGGAGATCCGCGACTCCGAGATCGAGCACAGCATCGTGCTCGAGGGCAGCAGCATCAGCAACCTGGCGAACCGCGTGGAAGACAGCCTGATCGGCAAGAACGTGCGGATCTACCGCGTCCCGATGAAGCCGTCCGCGTACCGGTTCATGCTGGGCGACAATTCCGAGGTGGGAATCAGGTGGTGAAGCCATTCAGACGGCGCGGCTACCCCGCCGGAGCCGCGCCACACGATCCGGGACGTCAGGGCGAAACCGCTGCGGCTGGTGGCCGACGAACGCGGCTGGCTGATGGAGATCCTGCGCGCCGACGACGAGCTCTTCACGACATTCGGCCAGGTCTACCTGTCGGCAACCTATCCCGGCGTCGTCAAGGCCTGGCACTATCATCGGCGCCAGGTCGACAACTTCGCGTGCGTAGCCGGGATGGTGAAGCTGGTGCTCTTCGATACCAGGGAGGAGTCGCCGACCCGCGGCACGTTCAACGAGTTCTTCATCGGCACGCTCAATCCCCTGCTCATCCAGGTGCCGAACCTGGTGTATCACGGCTGGAAGTGCATCAGCCCGGAGCCGGCGCTCGTCATCAACGTGCCGAACGAACCCTACGACCGGTCCGTGCCTGACGAGCACCGGCTGGCCCCGCACGGGACGCTCGACTACGACTGGTCGAGAAAAGATGGTTGAGGTGCTGGTCACCGGCGGCGCCGGCTTCATCGGCATCGAACTTCGTTCACCACTCCCTGGCGGCGCACCACGACTGGCACATCACGACGCTCGACAAGCTGACCTACGCAGGGCGCAGGGAGAACCTGCAGGACGTGATGGACCACCCCCGGCATGCCTTCGTCCAGGGCGACATCGCGGACGCGGCCATCGCCGCTCCGCTGGTCCAGGGGTCCGACATCGTCGTGCACTTTGCCGCCGAAACGCACGTCGACCGCTCGATCCTGAACGCCGCCGAGTTCATCACCACCGACGTGATCGGGACGTTCGTGCTGCTGGAGGCCGCGCGCACGCCCGGGCCCTCCGCCGCTTCGTGCAGATTTCGACCGACGAAGTCTACGGCAGCGTGGCCGAGGGATCGAGCGGCGAGCGCGACGAGCTCCGCCCCCGCAACCCGTACTCGGCGAGCAAGGCGGGCGCCGACCGGCTGGCCTACAGCTACTGGGCCACCTACGACGTGCCCGTCATCGTGACGCGCGCGTCGAACAATTACGGCCCCAATCAGTTCCCCGAGAAGGTGATCCCGCTCTTCATCACCAACGCGATCGACGACGTGCCGGTGCCGCTCTACGGGGATGGCCAGAACGAGCGCGACTGGCTGCACGTGTCGGACCACTGCCGCGCGCTGGACCTGCTGATAGGTTCGGCGACGAGCGGCGAGGTGTACAACATCGGAGGCGGTCAGGGCGTCACCAACGCCGAACTCACCCGGCTCATCCTCGAGCTGCTGGGAAAGCCCGGCTCGTTGATCCGGCATGTGCCGGATCGTCCCGGGCACGACCGGCGCTACTCGGTCGATACGGCGAAGCTCAGGTCGCTGGGCTGGAGCCCGCAGGTGACGTTCGCCGAGGGACTCGCCGACACGGTCGCGTGGTATCGCAGGAACGAGTGGTGGTGGCGTCCGATCAAGGATGGGAGCGCCGCGTACAAAGAGTACTACCGCGGCGCAGTACGGCAACCGCTAGGGGACTGGTGGCAGCTTCACTCGTCACGGGGGCGGCCGGTTTTGCCGGCGGTCATCTGCTGGAGCACCTGCTGGAGCTGGAGCCACTGGTGGCGGGTTGGGCGAACCCCCGTGGACAGCCTCCATTCGTGGCGGATGCCCGGGTCACGTGGCGTGCTGTCGATCTGCTGGACCGCGTGGCAGTCGTCGAGGCGGTCGCCGCGCAGAAGCCTTCGGCGATCTATCACTGCGGAGGCGTGGCGGATGTCGGGGGGTCGTGGTCGAACCCGGCGCGCGCACTGCAGGTCAACGCCATGGGCACGCACCACCTGCTCGAAGCCGTCCGTCTTGCCGGCCTCCAGTGCCCCGTTCTCGTCACCGGGTCCGCGCTCGTGTACCGGCCGTCCACCGATCCGATCGCGGAGGACTCGCCCATCGGACCAACCAGCCCGTACGGCGTGAGCAAGCTGGCGCAGGAGATGCTGGCCCTGATGGCGGCCGGCGCGCCAGCAGTGGTGGCGCGACCGTTCAACCATGCAGGACCCCGGCAGTCGCCGGATTACGTCACGTCCAGCTTTGCCCGGCAGATCGTGGAGATCGAGGCGCGAGCCGCCCCGCCGGTGCTTCGGGTCGGCAACCTCGACTCCCGTCGTGACATCACTGACGTCCGCGATGTCGTGCGAGCCTACCGTCTCCTCGTGCTGAACGGCCGGCCGCGACGCCCGTACAACGTGTGCTCCGGCGTGGCACATCGTGTGGGCGACATCCTCGACATGCTCGTCGATCTGGCCGGTGTGCGGGTCAGGATCGAGCAGGACCCGGCGCGGATGCGCCCCTCGGATAATCCGGTCGTGCTGGGCGACCGCAACCGTATCCTCGAAGAGGTCGGGTGGATGCCGGCAATCCCGATCGAGCGCACGCTGCTCGACCTGCTCGGCCACTGGCGCCGGCGCCTCGCGTCTGTGGCGCCACCGTGACCTCGCAGCGGCGAACCGAGCTGGTGCGGCAGGCGGTGCATGTCGGAGCCGGCGGGTTCGCGCTGCTGCTCCGCTACATCACCTGGTGGGAGGCGGCCATCCTCGCCGGCGCAGCGCTGGCCTTCAACCGTTACGCGCTCGCGCGCCTGGGCGGGACGCGGTTCTATCGCGCGCCGGAGCATCGGCGCGGACACTCCGCCGGGATGCTGTCCTACCCGGCGGCGGTGCTGATTCTTCTGCTCCTGCTGCCGGACCGCCTCGACATCGTCGCGGCGGCGTGGGGCATCATGGCCGCCGGTGACGGGATGGCGACCATCGCGGGGACCTGTTTCGGAGGACCACGGATCCCGTGGAACCGGGACAAGAGCCTCGCGGGAACGCTGGCGTTCTGCGTGTGCGGAGGAGGAGCCGGGGCGCTGCTCGCGTGGTGGTGCCGGCCGGGACTGATCCCGCCGCCTTATCCATGGTTCTCACTCGGCGCACCCTTCGTCGCCGCGGCGATTGCCGCGCTGGCGGAGACCATCCCGATCGGGATGGACGACAACCTCACCGTTCCGTTGACAGCCGCCGGCGTGCTGTGGCCGGCGTCGTTGATGAACGGGGACATGATGGCGTCCGCAGCTGCTCTCGGCATCCAGGCACTTCCGACGGCGGCGGCAGCGAATACCGTGGTCGCCATGGTGGGCCATCGCGCGCGCACGGTGTCGACGTCCGGCGCGGTCGTGGGCGCCTGTATCGGCGTGCTGATCTTCGTGACCGCCGGGTGGCAGGGCTGGGCGCTGTTGATGGCGACATTCATGGCGGCGGCGGTGACCTCCCGGGTCGGGCTACGGCGGAAGACCCTGCTGGGCATCGCCGAGGAGCGCGGCGGCAGGCGCGGCGCTGCCAGTGCCATCGCCAACACAGGGGTGGCCGCGGTTGCCGGACTCATGGCTGTCACGACGTATGCGAGCGGGCCGGCAATGCTCGGCTTCGCTGCCGCCCTGACGGCCGGCGGGAGCGATACGGTCGCGAGCGAGATTGGGAAGGCGTTCGGGCGGCGAACCTGCCTGATCCACACGTTGAAGGCTGTTCCGCCGGGCACGCCGGGCGCCGTTTCGCTTGAAGGGACGGCCGCGGGGCTGCTCGGCGCCCTTGCGCTGGCAGGACTCGCGGCGGCGCTCGGGCTCGTGCCCGCCTCCGCCTTCGTCGCAGTCGTGGCCGGCGCGACGGCTGGCGCGTTCGCCGAGAGCGCGCTCAGTGCCACGCTCGAGCATCGCGGCATCCTGAACAACGATGTGCTGAACTTCCTCAACACCGCCGTTGCAGCCGCGACGGCGATTGCACTCGCCGGGCTGTTGTGAGCCCGCGCGCCGGCGTCTACCTCGAACTGTCACGGCCCTTCACGCTGGTGGCCCCCGCTCTCGGCGTCGTGTCGGGGGCGGTCACGGCCGTGGGCGCGCTGCCCAGGGAGGCGTGGAGCACGCCGGTTTTCGTGTACCCGGCGCTCGGCGCGATCATGGCGGCGACGCTGAATGCGGCGAACAACGCGCTGAACCAGATCTACGACATCGAGATCGATCGGATCAACAAGCCGACGCGGCCGCTGACCAGCGGCCGCCTGACCATGCGTGAAGCATGGTGGTTCACCTCGGTCGCGTATGCAGCGGCCCTTGCGCTGGCGTGGATGATTGCTCCCGGCGGGCGGCGCGAATGCTTCTGGATCGTGCTCGTCGCCACCCTCGCGACGGTCCTCTACTCCTGCCCGCCCTTCCGCACCAAGCAACGCGGAGTCTGGGCGAACGTCACCATCGCGCTTCCGCGGGGCGTGCTCCTCAAAGTGGCGGGCTGGTCCTGCGTGAAGTCGGTGATGGCGGTCGAGCCTTGGTACATCGGGGCGATTTTCGGGCTGTTCCTCCTCGGCGCCTCGACGACGAAGGATTTCGCGGACATGGAGGGGGACGCGCGGGGCGGCTGCCGGACGCTGCCAATCGTCTACGGCGTCCGCCGCGCGGCCTGGATGATCTCCCCGGCGTTCGTCGTGCCCTTCCTGCTGGTCTCGGTGGGAGCGTGGTCCGGAATCCTGACGGGGCGGCATGCGCTGCTCCAGGCCCTGGCGGCGGGAATGACTGCCTATGGACTGTACGTCTGCTACCTGATGCTTCGCCGTCCCGAGGATCTGGCGGTCGAAGCGAATCACGTCTCCTGGACTCACATGTACCGGATGATGTTCGTCGCCCAGATCGGCTTTGCGGTGGCCTATCTGTTCTGACGGTCCGACCGGGTCAGGCGGCGGTCTTTCCTGTAGGCGCCGGTTGACAGTCCGGCGGAAGCGCGCCACTATGGCGAAGAAACAGCGAAGCCATGGAAACACCGCGCCTGTTCGACAGTCCCGCTCCGCCCCCTACAACGAGAACCATCGCGCTGACCGTCAAACACGGAGGAGCGGCCGCGCTCGACCAGGCGCAGCTTCGCGCCGATGCCGCGCGCTATCAGGAAATCAGCTGCCGGTCGGCATTAAACCCGGTCGTCGGCATGCCGTTCAACTGGACGCTAAACGCTTATCGCGGCTGCACGCACGGGTGCCACTACTGCTTCGCCCGCCGCTATCAGACCCAGTTCGAGCTCGGCCCTGGCGACGAGTTCTCCTCGCTGATTTTCGTCAAGGTCAACCTTATCGATGTGCTCCGCCGCGAGGTGGACAAACCGTCGTGGATGCGCGAGGTGGTGGCGATAGGAACCGCGACCGATCCCTACCAGCCCATCGAGGGCCATTACAAGCTGACCCGACGATCGCTCGAGGTGCTGCTCGCCGCCCGCACGCCGGTCGGCATCGTGACGAAGGGGCCGATGATCGTCCGGGACATCGACCTGCTGACGGAGCTCGGGCAACGAGCGGGCTGCACGGTCTGCGTCAGCGTCCCCACGGTCAACGAAGATGCCTGGTCGGCGCTCGAGCCCGGGACAGCCCATCCCATGCAGCGGCTCCGCGCCGTCAGCCGGCTCCGAAAGGCGGGCGTCAACGCGGGCGTGCTCATGGCGCCTGTCGTGCCGGGCTTCACGACGCAGCCTGCGCGCCTCGAAGCCACCATCAAGGCGATCGCAGACCACGGTGCCGCATTCATGGGCTCGAACATCATGTATCTGAAAGGCGGCACGCGGGACCACTTCCTGCACTTCGTCGAGCAGCAGTTTCCGGAGCGGCTCGAGGGCTACCAGCGCCTGTACGCCGGCGCCTACGCCCCGAAGGAGGTACGTGCGCACGGTGCGCGGTCTGATTACAAGCCTCCGCGAGCGCTACGATCTCGAGCGCCGGACGACAGGTGGACCCCAGGCCGAGCCGGCGATGGCCCCGGAACCTCCATCGGCTGAACAGGGTACGTTCGTCTGGCGTTGAGCCAACCGGCATCTGAGAGGAGCGCTCGATCCGGTTCGCACCCGTTCCGGTGTGCGTGGGCCAAATGAACCGGGCGAAAGAGACAGGAGAGGGTTGGGAGGGGCCCGCTGGCCAGACACTCTCCGCCCCGTGTCAGGTGGGCGAAGAGTGTCGTGGTCAGCTCAGGGAGCGCCGTTTACCTGCTGGTGCCAAGCAACGCGGCGATGCGCGCCTCGGTCGACGGATGCGTGCTGAACAACGACGCGAACCCGGCCCCGCTGAACGGCTTGATGATGAACATGTGCGCCGTCGCCGGGTTGGCGTCCATCGGGACGCGCTTGGCAAGCGCCTCGATTTTGCGCAGCGCGTCAGCGAGGCCGTACGGGTTCCCGGCGATCCGGGCGCCCCCGGCGTCGGCCGCAAACTCCCTGGACCGCGAGATTGCCCCCTGGATCAGCATCGCTGCGATCGGCGCCAGCACCATCATCGCAATCAGGGCAATCGGGTTGGAGCCCCCGTCGCGCTCGTCGCGCTGCCCCCCGCCGAACATTCCCGCGAACATCGCCATCCGGCCGAGCACCATGATGGCCGCCGCCATTGTGGCGGCGACCGAGCTGATCAGGATGTCCCGGTTCTTGACATGCGCCAGCTCGTGGGCGATCACGCCCTCGAGCTCGTTCGGGCTCAGCGCGCGCAGGATCCCCTCGGTAGCCGCGACGGCCGCATGCTCGGGGTTCCGCCCGGTTGCAAACGCATTCGGCGAGCTGTCAGGGATGATGTACACCTTGGGCATCGGCAGCCCACCCTGCCGCGCAAGCCTCTCGGTGATCTGGTAGAGCGGATGCCCCGGGCCCACTTCCTGGGCCTTGTACATCTTGAGCACCAGCTTGTCGGAGAACCAGTACGACACGAAGTTCATCACGGCCGCCATGCCGAGCGCGATCACCAGCCCGTTCGCTCCGCCAACCAGTTCGCCGATTACGAGCAGCACCCCGCTCATCAGGCCGAGCAGGAGCACGGTCTTCAATCCGTTTGCCATAGCCTTGTCACCTTATGTCAGCCGCGGGATTCAACCAGCACTCGTGCCGGCCGCCCCGCGGAGAAGAGTACGCAAGAAACCACCGATTCCGTCCCTTACTAAAACCCCGAGTGCGGCCCTGATATTCCGCGGTCCGGCCCGCCCGGCGGCTGCGTCATAATACGGGTATGTGCCGCCAGTTCTTCCGGGCCGCTGTTCTCGTCGCGAGCCTGGCCTCAGCCACGCTGGCTCCTGCGCAGACACCGGCGCCCTTCCCACGGCCGGGCAGTCCTGACCGCCCGGCTTCGCAACCGCCGCCGGCCAGGCCAGCTCCGCCCCCGGGGACCAGCGTCCCGGAGCCGGTGCCGGCTGCGCCAAGCGAGCAGATGCTCGGGGTCCCCATCTATCCTGGCGCGGAGTTCCTGACCTCCTACGATGCCGGACGCAGCCAGCGGTACTACCTGTTCGGCAGCAACACACCGTTTGCAGAGATCGTCACGTACTACCGGACGACGCTGAAGCAGCGCGGGGAACTGGTTTTCGACGAACCGCCGATCCACGAGTTCGATGTCGGCCGCTACCGCGAGGAAACCATGGCGTTTCCGCCAGGGGTAACGGTGAAGGACTACACGTGGGGCGGTTCTCAGGGCTACCTGAATCCGAGGCGCGGCGCCAGCCCCGCCCGGTTCAGGACGATCATCCAGATCGTGCCTGTCGTGGAACGGTGACCCCGGGCGTGCCAGGGACGGCCGGCTGTGCCGTTTCTGATGCCTGCCCCCGGATCCCGGATCCCTGATCCCGGATCCCGCTCCCTCACCCCTGCTTCAGGTAGATCGCGCCGCCGCTGTCGCGGAACTCGCGCGATTTCTCGTCCATGCCGGCCTGGGCCTCCGCCATCGACCGGACCTGCTGGGTCAGCTCCATCGAACAGAACTTCGGCCCGCACATCGAACAGAAATGCGCCACCTTGGCGCCGTCGGCCGGCAGCGTCGCGTCATGATAGGCGCGCGCGGTGACCGGATCCAGGGACAGGTTGAACTGATCGTCCCACCGGAACTCGAACCGCGCCTTTGACAACGCGTCGTCCCAGGCCTGGGCGCGCGGATGCCCCTTGGCGAGATCCGCCGCGTGCGCCGCGATCCGGTAGGCGATCACGCCCGCCTTGACATCGTCGCGGTCGGGCAGGCCGAGATGTTCCTTCGGTGTGACGTAGCAGAGCATCGCCGTGCCATACCAGCCGATTTGCGCCGCGCCGATGGCCGAGGTGATGTGGTCGTAACCCGGGGCGATGTCGGTCGTGAGCGGGCCGAGCGTGTAGAACGGCGCTTCGCCGCACCACTCCAGCTGCTTCTCCATGTTTTCGCGGATCAGGTGCATGGGCACGTGCCCCGGCCCCTCGTTCATCACCTGGACGTCGTATTCCCACGCGATGCGCGTGAGCTCCCCCTGCGTCTTCAGCTCTGCGAACTGCGGCTCGTCGTTGGCGTCGGCGATGGATCCCGGCCGGAGCCCGTCGCCCAGCGAGAACGAGACGTCGTACGATCGCAGGATCTCGCAGATCTCGCCGAAATGCGTGTACGTGAAGTTCTCCTTGTGGTGAGCCAGGCACCACTTGGCCATGATCGACCCGCCGCGGGAGACGATCCCGGTCATGCGGCGCGCCGTCATCGGGATGTAGCGCAGGAGCACGCCGGCGTGCACGGTGAAATAGTCCACCCCCTGCTCGGCCTGCTCGATGAGCGTGTCACGATAGACCTCCCACGTGAGGTCTTCTGGACGCCCGCCTACCTTCTCCAGCGCCTGATAGATGGGTACCGTTCCAATCGGCACGGCCGAGTTCCGGATGATCCACTCGCGGGTCTCGTGGATGTCGCGGCCGGTCGACAGGTCCATCACGGTGTCGGCGCCCCACAGCGTCGCCCACCGGAGCTTCTCGACCTCCTCGTCTATCGACGAGCTCACGACCGAGTTCCCGATGTTGGCGTTGATCTTCACGGCGAAATGCCGGCCGATGATCATCGGCTCGAGCTCGGGATGATTGATGTTGGCCGGGATGATCGCGCGCCCGCGCGCGACTTCCGAGAGCACGAACTCCGCGTCGAATCCCTCGCGGAGGGCGATGAACTCCATCTCCGGCGTGACCACGCCGCGGCGGGCGTAGTGGAGCTGGGTGACGGCCCCGGTGCCCTTCAGCGCCGCTCTCATCCGCCCTGCCAGCGCGGGCGGCATCGGACGCTCCGGCGAGCCGGACACCTCGATCCGGCGGGGGCCCGCGGTCACCTGCCCGCGGGAGACAATCCAGTCGCGACGCAGCTCAGGCAGCCCGTCGCGCACGTCGTGACCCTGGGGTCCGCTCGTGTCGTAGACGCGCAGCGGCGGTTCGCCGCCGGACAGCGTGATCTCGCGCATCGGCACCCGCACGCCCGGTCCCTCGACGAACACCTTGCGCGAACCGGGGAACGCTGCCGCGAAATCAGAGGACTCGAGCGGCGGTCGCGGCGGTTGGAGAGCCATCGTCGAACTATAGCACCCGACGGCGGTCAAAAAAGGCCCCGGGGCGCCTGGCCGGGCGGAGCCCGGATGTGAATCACCGCGAGGTGCACCCGGCGACCCGGGAACCTACAGCTTTCTGAGGATGAAGCACTTCAAATAGTAGGTTTCCGGGACCGTCATCAGGATCGGGTGATCGCGCCCCTGGGTGCGCTTCTCCACGACCGTGACCTCGGCGTGCGCATCGACAGCGGCCGCCGCGAGCACGTCCGCGAACGCCGCTTCGCTGACGTGGTACGAACAGGTGCAGGTGATCAGGAAACCGCCCGGCGCGAGCAGCTTGAGCGCACGCAGGTTGATCTCCTTGTAACCGGACAGCGCCTTGCGCAGTGCCGTCTTGTTCTTGGCGAAGGCCGGCGGGTCGAGGATGATGGTGTCGAACCGCTCGCCCCGCCGCTCGAGCTCGCGGAGCTCGTCGAACACGTTCACCGTCCTTGCCTCGACGTTGGTGATGGCGTTGCGGGCAGCGTTGGCCGTGATGCGGCCGACGGCATCCTCCGAGATGTCGATCGCCAGCACCTGATCGCAGCGCGGGGCGAGCGCCAGCGCAAACCCTCCGTGATAACTGAAGGCGTCGAGCAGGCGGCCCCGGGCATAGCGCGCGGCCGCCTCCCGGTTCTCCCGCTGGTCGAGGAACTGCCCGGTTTTCTGGCCGTGCCACGGGTCCACCTGGTACGAGACGCGCCCTTCCCGCACGTCGATCGCCTCGGGAACCGTACCGTAGAGGAGCTCGACACGCTGGTCGAGCCCTTCGAGCGCGCGCACCCTGGGGTCGTTTCTGGCCAGGACACCCGCCGGCTGCAGCAGCCCGACGAGCGCGTCGGTGATCGGTGGCAGCAGCCTGTCGCTCCCCTGGGACAGGGTCTGCACGACGAGATGCTCCCCGTAGCGGTCGACGATCAGCGAGGGCAGGCGATCGCCTTCGCCGTGGACCAGGCGAACAGCCGTCGCATCGATCCCGAGCGACGCACGGTAGGCGACCGCAGCGGCGATCCGGTGCCGCCAGGTCTCCGGGGTCGGGGCGTCGTCGTCGCGTGTGAACAGGCGCAGCGCGATCTCCGACCGATCGCTGTAGAGCGCGTAGCCCAGCGGCCGTCCGCGTGACGACATCACCCTGACGGTGTCACCGCCCTGGGCGTGGACTTCCACCACGTCGCTGCGGTAGATCCAGGGATGGCCGCTGCGGATCCGCTCTTCACCGCGTGAGGTAATGCTGATGGTCACTCTGGGGTCGCTCGGCGTTCGGCGTTCGGCGTTCGGGCGTTCGACGTTCGGGGTTCGGGGTCCGGGATCCGGGATCGGGATCCGGGATCCGGGATCCGGCGCCGAACCCGGGCCCGCGTCACCGCCCCGGCCGAGAGTCCCGAGCCGGGCCCCCGCCCCCGGCCCGATCCCGAGCGCCGAGCGCCGAGCCCCGGATCCCGGATCCCGCTGTACTCCGGGCCCACGTATAATCTCACCATATGCGGATCGCCGTCGGCGCCGATCACGCCGGGTTCACCCTGAAGGCGCACTTCCTGGCATCGCTCACGCGTCTCGGGCACGAGGTCGACGATCACGGCACCGACAGCGAGCGGCCGGTCGACTACCCCGCCATCTGCGCCAGCGTTGCGCGCGCCGTCGTCGCGGGCCGTGCCGACCGGGGTATTGTCATCGGCGGCAGCGGCCAGGGGGAGCAGATGGCCGCGAACAAGGTGACGGGCGCCCGCGCAGCGCTCTGCAACGACCTCTTCACGGCCAGGCTGTCGCGGCGGCACAACGACGCCAACGTCCTTGCCATCGGCGCCCGCATCGTCGGAATCGGGCTGGCGGACGAAATCCTCGCCCTCTGGCTGGACACTCCCTTCGAGGGCGGCCGGCATCAGCGCCGGCTGGACCAGATCGCCGTGATCGAGCGGGAACAGCAGGCGCCGGCGAACGCCGGTTGCTGACGCCCGTCCGCGGACACAGGAGCACACGCGTGCCTATCGCCACCAACACCGACGCTGCCGCCCGTCTGCGCACGCTTGCCGAGCAGGACCCGGAGATCGCCCGGGCCATCTCGCAGGAGGTCCATCGGCAGAACAGCGGGCTCGAGCTCATCGCCTCCGAGAACTTCGTGAGCCGGGCCGTGCTCGAAGCGGCGGGTTCGGTGCTGACGAACAAGTACGCGGAAGGCTATCCGGGGAAGCGCTACTACGGCGGGTGTGAGGTCGTCGACGTCGCGGAATCTGTTGCGATTGCGCGCGCGAAGGAGATCTTCGGGGCGGAGCACGTGAACGTCCAGCCGCACTCGGGCGCGCAGGCCAACATGGCGGTCTATTTCGCCCTGCTGCAGCCCGGAGACACGGTGCTCGGAATGAACCTGGCGCACGGAGGCCACCTCACCCACGGCCACCCGCTCAATTTTTCCGGCAAGCTCTACACGATCGTGCCCTACGGCGTCCGCAAGGAGGACGAACGCATCGATTACGACGAGCTCGAGCGGCTCGCGCACGAGCACAAGCCGAAGATGATCATGGTGGGCGCCAGCGCCTACCCCCGCATCATCGACTTCGAGCGGATCGGGCGGGTCGGCACCGCGATCGGCGCCCCGGTCGTCACGGACATGGCGCACATCGCCGGCCTTGTCGCAGGCGGCGTGCACCCCAGCCCCGTCCCGCACTCCGATTTCGTCACGACCACTACCCACAAGACCCTCCGGGGCCCGCGGGGCGGCATGGTGCTGTGCCGCTCCAGGTACGCGAAGGATCTCGATCGGGCGGTGTTCCCGGGAGTCCAGGGTGGGCCGCTGATGCACATCATCGCCGCGAAGGCGGTCTGCTTCAGGGAGGCGCAGGAGCCCGGGTTCGCCCACTATCAGCGGCAGATCGTCGACAACGCCGCTCGACTGGCGTCCAACCTCTCTACTGCCGGCTTCCGGCTGGTGAGCGGTGGCACCGACAACCACCTGATCCTGCTCGACGTCTTCTCGCGCGGGCTGACCGGCAAGGTGGCGGAAGCGGCGCTCGGCAAGGCCGCCATCACGGTCAACAAGAACGCCATCCCCTTCGATCAGAACCCGCCGATGGTGGCCAGCGGCGTGCGCATCGGAACCCCTGCGGTGACCAGCCGCGGCATGCGCGAGCCGGAAATGGACGTGATCGCCGAGTTGATGGCCAGCGCGCTGACCTCCCCGGATGATGACGCGGCGCTCGGGCGCGTGCGTGCAGAAGTCGAGGCCCTGTGCCGCAAGTTCCCGCTGTACCCCGAGCATCAGAGCTGAGCGCAGCGGTCGCCGCGGCATTCGCGCCGGGCGGCGCGCTGGCGCGCGCGCTGCCAGGGTTCGAGCCGCGGCCGGCGCAGTTCGAGATGGCCGCGGCCGTCTCGGCCGTCTTCGCCGACGGAGGCACGCTGCTGGCGGAGGCCGGCACCGGCACCGGCAAGACCCTCGCCTACCTCGTTCCCGCCATCATCAGCCGCCAGCGCGTGCTCGTTTCGACGGGCACCAAGAACCTGCAGGAGCAGATCTTCTTCAAGGACCTGCCGGTGCTCCGGGAGTCGCTGGGGGTGCCCTTCACCTCCTGTTACATGAAGGGCCGCAGCAACTACCTCTGCCTCCACCGCTTCGATGCGTTGCGCGACTCGGTCGCGTCAGCTGCCCTGCCAGGCTTCGCGAGGGCGGCGGGCAGTGCCTTTCACGTGCAGGCGATCGATGCCTGGTCCCGTGAGACGGAGACCGGCGACCGCGCTGAAATCGAGGACCTGCCGGAGGACCTGCCCTTCTGGGGCGACATTGCCGCGACGACGGAGAACTGCGTGGGGGTGGAGTGTCCGCGCTACCAGGACTGCTTCGTCGTGCGCATGCGGCAGCGTGCAGCGGAGTCCGACGTGGTCATCGTCAACCATCATCTCCTGTGCGCCGACGCGGCCGTTCGCCAGAGCGCATTCGGCGAGGTGATCCCGAGCTGCCGGTTCGCGATCGTGGACGAGGCGCACCAGCTGGAAGACGTGGCGACGCAGTATTTCGGACTGTCCGTCAGCAACTACCGCCTGGAGGATTTCGTCCGCGACGCGGTCCGCGCCGTCGGCGCCGCGGGGATGGCCGACCGGAGCCGCTCTGAGGAGATCGCCGGCGACGCAGACAGGATTGCGACAGCGGCCCGGCTGTTCTTCACCGCGCTCCAGCTGGTCCGGCACGAGCTGCCGGGCACGAGCGGGGCGGGGGACAACCGTGTCCGGTTGCGAGGCGGGCAGCTGGCGCGGCTGGGCGACGAAGGGGCCTCTCTGTCGGCGGCCCTGGAGGCGCTCGAGGCGGACATTGCGCTGGCCCGGGAGGTCTCGGAGGATCTCGTGGCGCTGGCGCGCCGCGCGGCGGACATGCGGGGCGAGATCCAATTCCTGCTCCGCGCGGACGATCCCGGGTTCGTCTACTACCTGGAACTGAGGGGGCGCGGCGTGTTCCTGCGGGCCGCGCCGATAGACGTCTCGTCGATCGTGCAGGAACTGCTGTTCGACCGGTTCCAGGGCGCGGTGCTCACCTCGGCCACCCTGACGGTCGACGGATCGTTCGCCTACGTTCGCGGGCGGCTCGGCGTGAAGCGCGCAGCGGAAATCCGCCTCGACTCCGAGTTCGATTACCCGCGGCAGTCGATCCTCTACCTGCCGCGCAACATGCCGGACCCGCGCTCGCCGGACTTCGTGGCGGCGGTAGCCGGCGAAGTGATCGAGATCCTGACCCGTACCCGCGGACGCGCATTCGTGCTCTTCACGAGTTATACGAACCTGCGCGAGGTGCACCGGATCCTGATGCCGGAGATCGAGTACCCGATCTTCGTCCAGGGCAGCGCGCCGCGCTCCGCCCTCCTGCGCGACTTCAAGGGGACGCCCAACGCGGTCCTGCTTGCCACCTCGAGCTTCTGGCAGGGCGTCGACGTCGTGGGGGACGCGCTGAGCTGCGTGATCATCGACAGGCTTCCGTTTGCCTCTCCGGGCGATCCCATCACCGCCGCACGCATAGAAGCCATCGGCGCGGAGGGGCGATCCGCGTTCGGAGAGTACCAGGTGCCCCTCGCAATTCTGGCGTTGAAGCAGGGCCTGGGCCGCCTCCTCCGTCATCGTCAGGATCGTGGGGTGCTCGCCATCCTCGACCCGAGGCTCCGCAGCATGGCGTACGGCCGGCGGTTCCTCGCATCCCTGCCTCCCGCACCCGTGACCCACCGTCTCTCGGATGTCGCGCGGTTTTTCGAGCCGGGGAGGCCGCAAGGCGGCGGGACCTGAAATGTCCGGCCCTCCAGAGCTCCAAGGCTCTGCTCCAACGGCCTCTAACCCCTGACCCCTGCAAGTCCTGGAATCCTGTCTTCCCGCCACGCCCGACGACAGCCGCGAAGTCGTGTAAACTGACTCCGCATTAGAGAAATTGCTCATGAATACGGCTGGATTCAACCATTCGCAGACGGAGGTTCGCATGATGGGCGCACGCATGGGGTGCCGGTCGCTCGCAATCTGCGCGTTCGTGCTCGGGCTTGCCATGATTGCGGCGCCCGGCTACGCCCAGACAGGTCAGCTGAAAGGGAAGGTGGTGGATGTCGGCGGCAAGCCAGTGGAAGGCGCGGTGGTGACCATCGAGGCCAGCGACTCGGGTGGCCGGAAGTTCACGGTCAAGACCAACAGGAACGGGGACTACATCCAGATTGGCCTGCAGCCCGGGCCGTACCGGATCACCGCGACCAAGGACAAGCTCACCCAGACCCTGGAGCGCAAGATCGGCCTCGACATGGTGGAGGTCAACTTCACGCTGAAGCCGGGCGGCGAGGGCGGCGCCATGTCGGACGAGGAGCGCAAGAAAGCCGCCGAGAAGAACGCCGCCGTGAAGTCGGCGTTCGATCAGGGTGTCGCGCTGAGCAACTCGGGAAAGAACGACGAGGCGATCGCGAAGTTCAACGAGGTGATCGCGGTGCTGCCGAAGTGCGCGGAGTGCTACGTCAACATCGGCGCCAACCACTCGCAGAAGAAGGACTGGGCGCAGGCTGAGGCGGCCTACAAGAAGGCGATCGAGGTCGACGCCAACTCCGCCGATGCGTACAACGGGCTGGCGAACGCGTACAACGCCCAGAAGAAGTTCGATCAGGCGGCGGAAGCGAGCGCTCAGGCGATGAAGCTGGGAGCTGCAGCGGGCGCGGCGGGCGGGGCTACCGGCGGCAATGCCTCGGCTCTCTTCAATCAGGGCGTGATCCTCTGGAACGCCGGCAAGATTGCCGAGGCCAAGGCGCAGTTCGCCGAAGCGGTGAAAGCGGATCCGAAGCTCGCCGACGCCCACTACTGGCTGGGCATGGCCAACCTCAACGAAGGCAAGATGCCCGACGCCGCCACCCATTTCGACGACTACCTCAAGCTGGCACCAACCGGCCAGTACGCCGAGCAGGCGAAGGGCATCCTCACGCAGATCAAGAAGTAGCCCGCGCGGTGTCCATCGCCGGCAACCTCGACGTCGTCCGTGCCCGGATCGCTGCAGCGGCGCAGCGGTCCGGGCGGGACCCCGCCGCGGTGACACTGGTTGCCGTTTCGAAGACCTTCGGGATCGAAGCCGTGCGTGAAGCGGCCGCCGCCGGCCAGCGGGAGTTCGGCGAGAACCGTGTCCAGGAAGCGCTGCTGAAGATCGCCCAGCCCGCCGACGTCCCGCTGAGATGGCATCTCATCGGCCACCTCCAGTCGAACAAGGCCCGAAAAGCTGCGCCGGCGTTTGCGTGCATCCAGTCCGTCGATTCGATCGAGCTCCTCGAGAAACTCGATGCCGCCGCAGCCGATCGTGGGCCGGATACCGGTCCGCTCGATCTCTTCGTGCAGGTCGACCTCGCGGGGGAGACGACCAAGTCCGGAGCACCACCCGATGCAGCGGAACGCCTGCTGACGGCCGCGCCCGCGGCCCGGAACGTGCGGGTGACCGGCCTGATGCTGGTGCCGCCGTGGAACGAGGATCCGGAACAGACACGCCCATGGTTCATCCGGCTGCGTGAGCTCCGCGACAGGCTCCTCGACAACGGCGTGGCCCCCGGGATCCTGCAGCACCTGTCGATGGGGATGAGCCACGATTACGAGGCGGCGATCGAAGAGGGGGCCACCGTCGTGCGTGTCGGTACGGCCATCTTCGGCAGGCGGGAGGCCCGGCTTCCATGACCGAAGAACGCGCGGCCGAGGCGCGCGTATCCGCGAAGCTGCGGGCAGTTTTCAGTGAATCTGCTTGAACAGGCGCTCCCAGCGCGTGCGGGTGAAGAAGTGGGTCACGACCGAGGACAGCCGGCGTACGGTGGCCCCGAGGCCGCCGTCGACGTAGTCGGCGCTCGCCGACTCGTATGACCAGTAGATCATCAGGGCCTTGCCCTTGACGTAGCCACCCGGCAGGAAGCCCCAGTAGCGGCTGTCCTGCGAGTTGTCCCGGTTGTCGCCCATCACGAAGTACTGGCCCTCCGGCACACGGACGGGTCCGTACCGCTCGCGCACGTCGAACGAGGTCACCTCCTGCGAGCTCGACGCAGGCTCCAGGAAATGGACGTACGTCTCGTCGAGCGGCCGACCGTCGACGTACACCTTCTTGTTCCGCAGTTCGACCGTCTCTCCGGGCAGCCCGATCACGCGCTTGATGAAGTCCCGGTCCGGCTCGTCGGGAAACTTGAAGACGACGATGTCGCCGCGGCGGATGGCACGTTCGGGCATGATGGTCCGCTCGAAGCCGGTCGCGGCTGGCGCGAAGACGAACTTGTTCACGAGCAGGTGATCGCCGATGAGCAGGTTGTTCTCCATCGATCCGGTGGGAATCTTGAACGCCTGCACGACCCACGTGCGCACGAACAGCGCGAGGATCACGGCAATGACGATCGATTCGAAGTACTCGCGCACCGTGGACTTCTGGAACGTGTTGGACATCAGGACTCCGTGCCGACTTTCAGGACCGCCAGGAATGCCTCCTGCGGGATTTCGACGCGGCCGACGCGCTTCATCCGCTTCTTGCCTTCCTTCTGCTTCTCGAGCAGCTTGCGCTTGCGGCTGATGTCGCCGCCGTAGCACTTTGCCAGGACGTTCTTGCGCAGCGCCTTCACCGACTCCCTCGCCACGATCCGGCTGCCGATCGCCGCCTGGATCGCCACCTCGAACATCTGCCGCGGTATGAGCTCGCGCATCTTCGCGGCGAGCGCGCGCCCCCGCTGGTAGGCGGTGTCGCGGTGCACGATGCTCGACAGGGCGTCCACCGGCTCCTCGTTCACCAGGATGTCGAGCTTGACCAGCGGCGCCTCCTGGTAGCCGGTGACATGGTAGTCGAGCGAGGCATAGCCGCGCGACATCGTCTTCAGCCGGTCGTAGAAGTCCATCACGACTTCGTTGAAAGGCAGCTCGTAGGTGACCAGCACGCGATCCACCTTGAGATACTCGATCGATTTCTGCACCCCGCGCTTCTCCTGGCAGAGCTGCAGGATGGCGCCGACGTGCTCGGTGGGCGTCAGCATCATCGCGGTGATGACCGGCTCCTCGATCTTCTCGATCCGGCCGGCATCCGGCAGCTTCGAGGGGCTGTCGATCTCCTGCACCACGCCGTCGGTCGTCGTCACGCGATAGAGAACGCCCGGGGCCGTGGTGACCAGGTCCATGCCGAACTCGCGTTCGAGCCGCTCCTGGACGATCTCCATGTGCAGGAGGCCGAGGAACCCGCAGCGGAAGCCGAATCCCAGCGCGGCGGAGGTCTCCGGCTCGAAGAAGAAGGAAGCATCGTTCAGCCGCAGCTTCTCGAGCGCGTCGCGCAGCTGCGGGTACTCGCTGCCCTCGACGGGGTACAGCCCGGCGAAGACCATCGGCTTGCTCACCTTGAAGCCCGGAAACGGCTCGCTCGTCCTCCGGGACGCCTCGGTGATGGTGTCGCCGATCTGCGCGTCGCTGACGGTCTTGATCCCGGCGAAGATGAAACCGACCTCGCCCACGCCCAGTTCCTGGACGACAACCGGCTTGGGCGAGAAGACGCCCACCTGATCGACCTCGTACTCCTGGCCTTTGGCCATGAGGCGAATCTTCATCCCGGCGCGGATCACGCCGTCGATGACCCGCGTCAGGATGATGACGCCACGGTAGGCGTCGTACCAGGAGTCGAAGATCAACGCTTTGAGCGGCGCGTCGGGATCTCCTGTCGGGGACGGCAGCCTGGCGACGATGGCTTCGAGGATCTCGTGAACGCCGACGCCCTCCTTGGCGCTGGCCAGGATGGCGTGACTCGCGTCGAGCCCGACGATCTCCTCGATCTGGCGCCTCGTCTCGTCCGGCTGCGCCCCCGGCAGGTCGATCTTGTTGATGACGGGGATGATTTCGAGGCTGTTCTCGACAGCCAGGTAGGCGTTCGCCAGCGTCTGCGCCTCCACCCCCTGGGAGGCGTCGACCAGCAGCAGCGCACCTTCGCAGGCGGCCAGCGATCGGGTGACCTCGTACGAAAAGTCCACGTGTCCGGGCGTATCGATCAGGTTGAGGACGTAGGTCTGCCCATCCTCCGCCAGGTAGGTCAGCCGCACGGCGTGCGCCTTGATGGTGATCCCGCGCTCGCGCTCGAGATCCATGCTGTCGAGCACCTGCGCCTCCATCTCCCGCATCTGGAGGGCACCGGTGATCTCGAGGAAGCGGTCCGCCAGCGTCGACTTTCCGTGGTCGATGTGCGCGATGACAGAAAAGTTGCGGATGAAACGCTGGTCCATTGGGCTCGGAGCTTCGATTATACGTGAGGGGGTTCGAGTAGCCGGGATCCGGGGTTCGGCGTTCGGGGCTCGGCGTTCGGCGTTCGGCGTTCGGCTTTCGTCCGGCCGGGTTCGGGGTTGGGGGGTGGTTGACCGAGCCAGTCTCGAGCGCGTCCAGTGTCGCGGTCCGAGCGCCGAGCCCCGAGCGCCGCTACCTGTCCGCGATCGGCAGGAACGTCTGCGGGTACGGGGGACCGAGGTAGTCGGTGCGCGGACGAATCAGCCGGTTGTTCGCGTACTGTTCGAGGCAGTGCGCGGTCCAGCCCGATATACGGCTCACCGCGAAGATGGGGGTGAACAGGTCGATCGGGATTCCAAGCGTGTAGTAGGTGGACGCCGAGTAGAAATCGACGTTTGGATAAAGCTTCTTCTCGCCGGTGACGAGCTTCTCGATGTGCCGGGACATCTCGAACCACCGGGTGTTCCCCGCCCGCTCCCCCAGCTCCCTGGACATGCGCCGCAGGTGAGTGGCCCGGGGGTCTTCCGTGTGATACACCCGGTGCCCGAACCCGGGGATCTTCACCTTCTTCGCGAGCCGTCCGCGGATGGCATCGTCGATCCGATCGGGCGTCGCGTCCTGCCCGATGTCGATGAGCAGGCGCATGACGTCGGCGTTCGCGCCGCCGTGCAGCGGACCTTTCAGCGTCCCGATCGCGCCCACCGTGGCGGAGTGGAGATCCGTGAGCGTGGCCGCCGCGACCCTCGCGGCAAACGTCGACGCGTTGAGCTCGTGATCGGCGTGCAGGACGAGCGCCACGTCGAACGCCCGCGTGGACAACGCGTCCGGACGGTTGCCGGTCAGCAAGTAGAGGAAGTTCGCCGCGTGGCCGAGCGCGGGGTCGGGCTGGATGTGGCCGCCGCCCGCCTGCATGCGGCCGTAGGTGGCGACGATGCTGCCGAGCTGCGCGGTGAGGCGGACGGCTTTCCTGTAGTTCGCCTGCGGAGAGTTGTCGGCCGCGTCACGATCGTAGTGCCCCAGGGCCGACGTCAGCGTCCGTAGCGCGTCCATCCCGTCGGACGCCGGCAGCTGCTTCATCAGACGGAGGATCGGCTCCTCCAGCGTGCGGCCGGCGGCCAGCTGGGATTGCAGGTCGCCAAGCTCCGCCCGGTTGGGCAGCCGCCCGTGCCAGAGCAGGTAGCAGACCTCCTCGAACGTCGCGCCGCGCGCGAGGTCGTGAATGTCGTACCCGTAATACGCGAGAACGCCGCGGTCGCCATCCAGGTAACAGATCGCGGATGCCGCGGCGACGACATCTTCGAGCCCCCCTTTGGGCTTGGCGTCAGTGGCCATGGGCGAATGATATCAATTGGGGAGACGGGGTGGAGGCTGGAAGACAGAAGACAGGAGCTATGAGGTAGAAGACAGAAGGTAGAAGGCGCTGCCAGCGGGAAGCTGGCAACCGGAAGCCGAAAGCGGGAAGCTGGCAGCGGGAAGCGTTACTTGGCTATCTCCGGCGCTTTCAGCATCACGTTCTCGCCCGAGAACTGCTGGAAGATGGAGAGGAGGCCCGTGTAGAGAAACCCGACCTGGAACAGCATCAGGAACGGCAGAGTGCCGTAGATCTGGTTGATGAGCGCGTAAAAAACAGTCGCGGTGAAATACAGTCCAAGTCCGAGCTCCACGATCGGCTGCACCCCCACGGTCTGGTGATACTTCTTCCCGATCCACTCGTCGCTGTCGCGCTCGATGCCGTATTTCGGGGTCCGGGCGAAATCACTCTGTTTTTTGAAGATGGCCTCGAGTACCGCCAGCGTGTTGTTCACGCACAGGCCGATCCCAATCGACATCAGGAAGGGCAGGTACTTCATGCGTTGACGCCAGTCGGGATACAGCTCGCGCTGCGCCACAACGTA
This sequence comes from uncultured Acidobacteriota bacterium, assembly GCA_963787175.1. Taxonomy (GTDB): domain Bacteria; phylum Acidobacteriota; class Vicinamibacteria; order Vicinamibacterales; family 2-12-FULL-66-21; genus CAVSUB01. The sequence goes on along the minus strand of CAWBCA010000015.1, from coordinate 748,680 downwards.
AAAATTACCCACCGACAGCGTGGCCGCGCAGAACAGCGGCACGTCGATGAGCAACATTTCCGTCCAGCCCATGCTGTAGCGCACCCACATGGCGGGGAACATCAGGATGGAGAGGACGGACATCATCAGGTAATTGAAGTTCGCCGACAGGTGGAAGAACGCTTCGGCCTTCACCGACAGCGGCTGGTTCGATCGCAGAATCCGCGGCATCAGCTTCATGCAGGTCTGAATCGACCCCTTCGCCCACCGGTGCTGCTGCGACTTGAACGAATTCATCTCGACCGGCACCTCGGCCGGCGCGACGAGGTCAGAGAGGAATACGAACTTCCATCCGACGAGCTGGGCCCGGTAGCTGAGGTCGAGATCCTCGGTCAGCGTGTCGTGCTGCCAGCCTCCCGCACTCTCAATCGCTTCGCGGCGCCAGATGCCTGCGGTGCCGTTGAAGTTGAAGAAGCAGTTCGCCCGGTTGCGGCCACCGTGCTCGAGCACGAAGTGCGCGTCGAGCAGCATCGACTGGATCTTCGTCAGCAGCGAATAGTCCTGGTTGATATGCCCCCACCGCGCCTGGACCATCCCGATTTTCGAGTCGGCGAAGTGCGGCAGCGTACGCATCAGGAAGTCGGCGGACGGAATGAAGTCCGCATCGAAAATCGCGATGAAGCGGCCGGAGGCGACCCGCAGCCCGGCTTCGAGCGCACCCGCCTTGAAGCCCCGGCGATCCACCCGGTGCAGGTAGGTGATGTTGTAGCCACGCGCGGCGTGACGGCGGACCGCCCGCTCCGCGATGTCGGTCGTTTCGTCCGTCGAGTCGTCCAGGACCTGAATCTCCAGCAGTTCGGTGGGATAGTCCATTTCCACCACCGCGTCGATCAGGCGGTCCGCGACGTACATCTCGTTGAAAATCGGCAGCTGGACGGTAACGCGGGGAAGATCGGCGAGCGGGGGCAACTGCCCGGAAACAGGCACGTTACCCTTGTTTTTCATGTAAAGATACACAAGGTAGTAGCGGTGCCAGCCATAGATGGCCAGGATGCTCAGGACGAAGAAGTAAACGACCAGAATCACGGTTTGAGGCAGCGTCATAAGAGGATGATTCCGTCACGCAGCATAAACGGCCATAGTACCGTCCGGCTCAGGTCAAAGTCAACGCTGCACAGGGTTTCACGTCCATGAACCGTCCGTCCCTTCGGGCCCTCCTGGACGATGTCCAGGCGCAGCGGCTTACACCTGAACAGGCCCACGGGCAGCTTCTTCAATTTCTGCGCCAAGCCCCGCTCGAGGATCTTGGCTTCGCCCGCGTCGACCACCAGCGCGCGCTCCGTCAGGGCTTTCCCGAGGTTGTTTTCGGCCCGGGCAAGACCCCTGAACAGGTTGCGGCGATCGCCGAACGCATCGTCGCCGCCGGACACAGCCTCCTGATCACGCGCACGGACGCGCGCACCTTCGACATGGTCAGGCAGAAAGTTCCCGATGCGAGCTTCCAGGAGCTCGCCCGCACCATCACCCGGCCCGGGAACGCCCCGCCCGGCCGCGGCATCATCGTGGTCGCGGCCGCCGGCACGGCGGACCTCCCTGTTGCCGAAGAAGCGGCCGTGACCGCGGAAATCATGGGAAACCAGGTGGACAGGCTCTACGACGTCGGCGTTGCGGGGCTCCACCGGCTGCTCGCGGAGCACCATCGCCTCGTCTCGGCCCGGGTGATCGTCGTGGTGGCCGGCATGGAAGGGGCGCTGCCCAGCGTGGTCGGGGGCCTGGTGGACGTGCCGGTGATTGCGGTGCCGACCAGCGTCGGGTACGGCGCGAGCTTCGGCGGTCTGACCGCACTCCTGGCGATGCTGAACAGCTGCGCCAGCGGGGTTGCGGTGGTCAACATCGACAACGGCTTCGGAGCCGCGGCTCTCGCGAGCTCGATCAACCATCTCGACTGACGCAGGCAGATCGTTCCGGCGGGACGCCGTCGCCGACCGCTGTCGGGAGGCACCGGGGCCTTCTTGCCTGGGTGCTTGTGAGGCGACCTTCCGTAAGTTACACTAAACGATTGCCCGCTCGAGCCCAGTCGCTCCCAGACCTTGGATCCACGATGCACTCCGGCACTCTCAGGGCTCTCGAATTCGACCGCATCGTGGAAGCGGTCTGCCGCTTCGCGCAGACCCCGCCGGGCCTTGCCCGGCTGGCACGCCTCGCGCCCCTGGTGGAGGCGCTCGAGGTCGCCGCGGCGCTCGACGCGACGGCGGAAACGCTGCGGTTCCTGACCGAGAGCCCGATCGGCCTCAGGGCCCCGGACGATCTGGACGCGACGCTGACCGGCCTGTCCATGGTGGGACGCGCCCTCGAGCCCCGGCAACTCCTGACGTTCGCGGATTTCCTGGCGTCCATCGAGGCCACTTGCGCCGCGGTGCGTCGCGCGCGCGGACGGTACCCGGTCCTCCGGGGCATTGCCGCCGCGACCGCAACGTTCGAGCCGGAGATTGCCGACATCCGCCACAAGATCGATCCGGCCGGCAACGTGGTGGACGATGCCAGCCCGGAGCTGCGAAGCATCCGGGAGAAACTCCGGAAGCAGCGCACGAGGCTGCGCGGCACGCTCGAGTCCTATCTGCGCGGCAAGGACACCTCCAAGTACCTCCAGCAGCAGATCGTCACGGACCGCAACGGACGATACGTGCTCATCGTGCGCGCCGAGCACCGATCGGCCATACCGGGCATCGTCCATGGGAGCTCGGGGAGCGGCGCGAGCCTGTTCCTGGAACCCCTCAGCACCGTCGAGATCAACAACGACATCGTCGCGCTCGAGCAGCAGGAGGCCGAAGAAGTCCATCGGATCCTGCTGGCCCTTGCCGACGCGCTCCGGTCCCGGGCGGACGACGTGGAGCGCACGGTGAACGCGGCGACCGAGTTCGACGTGCTGCAGGCGCGAGCGAGCTTTTCGAAGCTGGTGGACGGCGTGCGCCCCGCGATCGCCGCGGACGGCCGGCTGGAGCTGCGAGCCGCCCGGCATCCGCTGCTCATCCCGGGACTTCAGCGCCACTTGAGCGTCAGTCCGCGGGGAGCCACCGACGAGGGGGAGGACAGCCGGTTGGCCCGGCGCGACCCCGTGCCGGTGGACCTCGTGATCATTCCTCCCATCACCGTGCTCGTCGTCACGGGGCCGAACACCGGCGGGAAGACCGTGGCGCTCAAGACCGCAGGGCTGCTGTCGCTCGTGGCGCAGGCCGGCCTGCTCGTGCCGGCAGCCGACGGCGCGCAGGTGCCGGTGTTCCGATCCGTGTTCGCGGATATCGGAGACGAGCAGTCCATCGCCGAAAGCCTCAGCACCTTCTCCGGACACATCGCGAACGTCGTCGAGATGGAGCGCGCCCTGACGCTTCCTGCGCTGGTGCTGCTGGACGAGGCGGGGGCCGGAACGGACCCGGCCGAAGGCGGCGCGCTCGCGATGGCCATCATCGAGCACTTCCGGCTGCGGGGGGCGAGCGTGATCGCCACGACACACTACGATTCGCTGAAGTCGTACGCGTCCACGACCGAGGGGGTCGTGCCCGCGGGGTTCGGGTTCGATCCGAAGAGCTTCGCACCGACCTACCGCCTGAACTACGGATCGCCGGGCAGCAGCCTGGCCTTCGAGATTGCGACGCGCCTCGGACTCCCCGAGTCGATCATCGGCCGGGCGCGGGCGCACCGGACCGAGCGCGAATCGCAGCTGGCCGAGCACCTGGCCAAGGTCCAGCGTGACGTGCAGCAGCTCGACCACGAGCGCCGGCTGTTGGCCCGGGAGCGCGAGACGCTGAGCGAGGCCGTCACCCGGCAGCAGGGGCGCGAGCAGGACCTGCGACACCGGGAGGACACCTTCAAGAAGCGGCTCGACGAGCGAATCGAGGAACGGCTTCGCGATGCGCGGCGTCGAGATCGACTCGGTGGTCGACGCGCTGAAGGGCCGCACGGGCGCTCTGGCAGCCGATGCGGAGCGGCGCGCCGCCCGGCTCGTGCCGACCGGAAAGCTTGGCGCGGCGCGGACCGAGGCACGGGCGGCAGTCGATGCCATCGGCGAGCGGCTGCGATCTGGCTCGTCCGAGCCGGAGGGTCCCCGGGTGTCCGGCGGCCCCGCCACCCAGAATCGCCCTGCCGTCGTCGGCGATCGGGTGCTGGTGGGCGCCTTCGGCCTCGAAGGGGTCGTCAAGGTGCTGCAGGGGCGTGAGGCGGAGGTCGATGTTCGTGGCAAGCGGCTCAGGGCGCGCATCGATGACCTGCGCGTGCTCGCCGACGGATCCGGCGCCGCTCCGCAGCCGCCGCGCGTCCGGGTGAACGTGGACCTGCAGCCCCGCGAAGGATCGATCACGGAGCTGAACCTGATCGGCTGCAGCGTGGAAGAGGCGCTGTCGCGGACGGGCAAGTTCCTCGACGATACGCTGGTCAGCGAGCTGCAGAGCGTCCGGTTGATCCACGGTTACGGCACGGGTCAGCTGCGCCGCGCAATCGCCGGCTATCTCCAGACGCTGCCGTTCGTGGCCAACTTCAGCCCGGCCCCCCCCGAACAGGGCGGCGGCGGGGTGACCGTCGTGGAGCTGAAGGAGTAGACGCTGTCCCTCTTTCCGCCGTCGTTCATCGAGGAGCTGAAGTCGCATGCCGGCATCGTGCAGATCGTGCAGGAGCGCGTGCCCCTGCGCCGGGCCGGGATTGCCTGGAAGGGGTTGTGCCCGTTCCACGGCGAGAAAACGCCGTCGTTCACCGTGAACGAGGACCGTCGGACGTTCAAGTGCTTCGGCTGTGGCGTGGGCGGCGACGTGATCAAGTTCATCGAGCTGTACGAAAAGATCACGTTCCCCGAAGCGGTCCGGCAGCTCGCAAGCCGGGTCGGCCTGACGGTTCCCGAGGCGGAGGGGTCGAAGGAAGCGGCGGCCGGTCAGCGCGATCGGGAGGCGCTGCTCAAGGCGCACGAGGTGGCGGCAGCCTTTTTTCGCGAACAGCTTCAGGCACCGGGCGGGGCGGCGGCGCGTCGTCTGCTCGAGCAGCGGCGGCTGACCAACGAGACCGTCGCGCTCCTGGGCATCGGTTTCGCGCCGCGCACCGGCAACGGCCTCCGGCAGCGCCTGAGCCGGGAAGGCTTCTCCGACGCCGTCCAGCAGACCAGCGGGCTGGTCGTTCAGCGGGAGGATGGCTCGTTCGCCGACCGCTTCCGGGGACGCGTGATGATTCCGATCTGCCGCGAGAGCGGACCCATCATCGCGTTCGGGGGCCGGGCGACGGAGGCCGGCCAGCACCCGAAGTACCTGAACTCGCCGGAGACGCCGATCTACGTCAAGGGCCGCACGCTCTACGGGTTGCACCTCTCGAAAGGCGCGATTGCCAGGACGAAGCATGCGGTCATGGTCGAGGGATACTTCGACGTCGCGCAGGCGCTGCAGGCAGGCATTTCGAACGTCGTCGCCTCCTCGGGGACGGCCCTGACCACGGCACAGGCGCGGCTGTTGAAACGTTTCGCGGGGAAAGTCGTCCTCAGCTTCGATCCTGACACCGCGGGGCAGGGGGCTGCCGCGAAGACGTCCGAGCTGCTGGTCGCCGAGGGGCTGCAGGTGAACGTGGCGATGCTCCCGGCTGGGGACGATCCCGACAACTTCATCCAGAAGCAGGGTGGGGCGGCGTACCAGGAGCAGTTGCGCCTGTCCCGTCCGTATCTGGACTACCTGCTCGAGCGGGCGGCGGCGGAGTTCGATCTGGCGCGAGCGGAGGACCGGCGCGCGTTTCTGAACCAGATGCTGGAGGTGGCCGCCAAGATCCCGGACGCGGCGGCACGTGACCAGTTTGCGGACAGACTGTCCCACAAGGCGCAAATAACGGAAGAGGTGGTACGGGCCGAAATCCGGAAGGCTGCGGTACAGAAACGGACCACTGCGCCGGAGCCCGAAAGGCAGGCGCCAGGCATCGCCCAGGTCAAGACTGTTGAGCGGGGCCTGATCTGGGCGCTGGTCCGGGAGCCGGAAGCCGCCCTGGCGGCTCTGGCCGAGCTGGAACCGGGGGATACCGACGCCCTGGCGACCGGTCCCATCCTGGAGCAGGCAAGATCCCTGCAGGAATGGCCTCCTGCGAGCTTCCCTGCGACCCTTTTGGAGCGTCTAACCAGTGGGGAAGCCTCGCTGGTGGCGGAAATCGCCCGCCAGAGCCACTGCCCGGCCGCCGCCACCGACTGCGTACGGACACTGAAACGGCTGCGGTGCGACCGCGAACGGGCTGCCGTACAGCGTGAAATCGACCGCCTCCAGGAGCAGGGAGCTTCCCGGCACGAAGAAGAGATTGTCTCGCTGTGGGCCCGGAAGCAGGCATTGCTGCAGCGGATGGAGGCGTTGATGGAGGCCGGGTGAGTCTCCGGTAGGTGGATATCGGGGGAGCGAGTATTGTTTTGGGCAGCGTGGAGCGCGGAGTTCAGGAGGACAGGCCGTTGTCGATCGAAGAAAAATACGATGAGGTGAGACAGCTCATCTCCATCGGCAAAGAAAAAGGGTATCTGCTGTACGACGAGGTCAACGAGATGCTGCCGGCGGACATCACGTCCTCCGACGAGCTCGATGACCTGTTCAGTACGTTCGGCAGCGCCGGCATCGAAGTCGTCGACTCCGAAAAAACGTACCGAGAGGACAAGCTCCTCGACCGCACCGGCGAAGGCGCGGAGGAGATGGAGCTCGATCTCACTCCGGGCGCGCTCGACAAGACGAACGATCCCGTCCGGATGTACCTGCGCGAGATGGGCACGGTGCCGCTCCTCACGCGCGAGGGAGAGGTGGAGATTGCCAAGCGGATCGAGCGCGGCAAGCTCGCGGTCATCAAGTCGATCTCCCGGACGCCGACCGTTGCCCGCGCCATCATGCAGATGGGCGACCAGTTGAAGAACGAGGAGCGCAGCATCCGCGAGCTGGTGATCTTCAACGAGGAAGAGATCACCGACGACAAGATCGAGGACCGCAAGCGGCAGATCCTCCGCCAGATCGATGCCGTCCGCAAGTCGTGGGCGAACCTGGAGAAGTCCAAGGAGAAGCTCGAGAAGACCGCCAAGGGGGCGACCAGCCGCGACAAGCGCAAGTATCGCCGCGTGCGGTGGGAAGCGCTGCGCGGGCGGGTCGAGCTGTCGCAGCTGATTCGCAAGATCGAGTTCACGGAGAACATCAAGCGGCGGCTGATCGATCAGATCAAGGAAGTGGTCGAGGCGGTGATGCGCGTCCGGCGCGACATCGACCAGATCGAGCGGCAGCTGAATCCCAAGTCCGGTCGCAAGAGCAAGGTGAAGGAAGAGGAGCGGAAGGCCCTGGCCAAGCGCCAGAAGGACCAGAAGTCGCTCGTCAAGACGATGGCCGAGGAGCTCGAGGAGACGCCGGATCAGCTGATGCGGACCCTCGAGACGATCTCGCGCGGCGAGATCCAGGCGGAGCAGGCCAAGAAGGAGCTCGTCGAGGCCAACCTGCGCCTGGTCGTGTCGATTGCGAAGAAGTACACCAACCGCGGGCTGCAGTTCCTCGACCTGATTCAGGAAGGCAACATCGGCCTGATGAAGGCGGTCGACAAGTTCGAGTACCGGCGCGGCTACAAGTTCTCGACGTACGCGACCTGGTGGATCCGCCAGGCAATCACCCGTGCGATTGCCGACCAGGCGCGGACCATCCGCATCCCGGTCCACATGATCGAGACGATCAACAAGCTGATCCGCACGTCGCGGGCGCTGGTCCAGGAACTGGGTCGCGAGCCCACCTCGGAGGAGATCGCGAAGCGCATGGACATCCCGGTGTCCAAGGTGCGCAAGGTGCTCAAGATCGCGCAGGAGCCGATCTCGCTGGAGACACCCATCGGCGAGGAGGAGGATTCGCATCTTGGCGACTTCATCGAGGATCGCCAGGTGGTGTCCCCCTCGGACGCCGTGATCAACCTGAACCTGAAGGAACAGACCGAGTCGGTCCTCAAGACGCTGACGCCGCGTGAGGAAAAGGTGATCAAGATGCGGTTCGGCGTGGGGGACGGCAGCGAGCACACGCTCGAGGAGGTCGGCCAGAGCTTTGCCGTCACGCGCGAGCGGATCCGGCAGATCGAGGCCAAGGCGCTGCGGAAGCTGCGCCACCCCTCGCGCAGCCGCAAGCTGCGCGCGTTTCTCGAAGGAAGGACATGAAAACAGGCTGAGTCGTCGGTCGAGAGTCTGGAGTCGGGAGTAGTCAGACGACTCTCGCCTGATATAGTTCCAACGGGCCCATAGCTCAGCGGTCAGAGCCGCCGGCTCATAACCGGCCCGTCCCAGGTTCGAATCCTGGTGGGCCCATTCTTCGCACCCGCAGGTCGCGCGAAGGATGGTGTGTCAGTGCGCGGCCTGCGGGACGGCCGCGCAGCGTCTTGATCGAAGGCGAACTTGCATCGTGAATCCTGATCTCCAGCATCTCATCCACCTCCAGGCACTCGACCTCGCCATTGAGCGCGCCCGCCGCAAGATCGCCGACATGCCGGGCGCCATTGCCGCGCTCGACGATCGATTGGCAGAGCGCACCGCCGCCCTGGCGGCCGTCAAGGGCCGTATCGACACCAGCCAGCATGCGCGGCGCGAGATCGAGAAGGAGCTGGCCATCGTCCAGACGCGCCTGAGCAAGTACAAGGGCCAGCTGATGGACGTCAAGACCAACAAGGAATATCAGGCCATGCAGCACGAGATCCAGGCCGCGGAGCAGGTCGTCCGCGAGCACGAGGACCGGCTGCTCGATCGGATGGAGGAGCAGGAACGGCTCGCCGCGGAGGTGCTGGCGGCGGACCAGGCACTGCAGTGGGCGCAGACGGAGATCGCCGGCGAGAGGAAAGGGCTGGAGAGCGAGCAGCAGGAGCTCGAGCGGACCCTCCAGCAACAGACCGCCGAGCGCGCCCACCTGGCTGCCCAGATCTCGCACCCCGCCCTCGCCCTCTTCGAACAGCTCTCTGCGCACCGGAAAGGCGTCGCGCTGTCGGAAGCGCGCGCCGGCGGGTGCACGGAGTGTCACGTCCGGATGCGGCCGCAGGTCTTCAACGAGGTGCGTCGGATGGACGCCCTGATCCAGTGCGACAGCTGTTCGCGAATCCTCTACTACCAGCCGCAGGCGGCTGAGGCGCGGCCCTGAGCAACGGCGGTCCCATCCCCGCGCAGCACCCGCCCCTTGATCGCATGGCCACTTCCGCAACCATCGGTGTTTCGCGATGATCACGGTCTACATCGACGGCGGCGCCCGCGGCAATCCGGGCCCGGCAGGCTATGGCGTGCGCGTGGAGGATGCCGCCGGAGCGCTGATCGACGAGCTGCACGGCGGGCTCGGCGTCGCGACCAACAACGTTGCCGAGTACAACGGGCTGATTGCCGCCTTGAAGTGGGCGCTTGCTCACGAGCAGCGCGAGGTGCACGTGCGGTCCGACTCGGAGCTCCTGGTCAAGCAGATGCGCGGCGAGTACAAGGTGAAGCATCCGAACCTGCAGCCGCTCTATGCGCAGGCGCGGCTGCTGGTCGCGAAGCTGGCTCGCGTCCGCTTCGAGCACGTGCGGCGTGAGCTGAACAAGGAAGCGGATCGCCTGTCGAACCTGGGCATGGATCAGGCGGAGGCCCAGGTGCGCGGGACCTGATCCCCCTGCGCAGGCCTCGCCAGCGCGCCAGGGCTGCGCGACCGGGGCCTGAAACGGTCGGCTACACCTTGCGCAGCTTCGTGACCCGTCCCACCTCGACCCACTCCACCACGAAGATATTCCCCGAATGATCGAAGCAGGCGCCGTGCGGGCAGATGAACTGGCCGGGGATGAACTTCTCGCGCGGCTCCCGCCTGAGCGGGTTGTTCCAGTTCTCGGGGTTCGCGTCGCCGAGATGCCCGGCCACCTGGTTGTTGCGATCGACCAGCGTGACCCGGCCCTGCAGGTCCGGGATCACCACGAGTCCCTCCCGCTCGTCGAAATGGCACGGCAGGCGGAAGCCGGTGACGAAATCGATGTGCTTGCCGTCGAGCGTGAACCGCTGCAGGCGGTTGTTGCGGCGGTCGGCGACCACGAGCACGGGAGTCGCCGGTCGGGTGTCCACCCAGATGCCATGCGGCTCGGCGAGTTGTCCCGGCTCCGCACCCTTCCCCCCGAACGTCCGGATGTGTTCTGCCTTGCTGCTGGTACTGATTGATGTAGTACGAGCCGTAGCCGTCACCCACATATAGATCGCCGTTGGGGGCGATCGCCACGTTCGTGGGGTTGTAAGGCCGCGCTGCCCCGTCGGACCCGGGCCGATACGCCTCGACGTCCGGCGGTCCCTGGATTCGCCAGACCTCCTCGCCCTTCAAGGTCGTCTTGACCACGACCGCCTGCATGGCGGGGGGTGGAACCATCTTGGGGTTGGCGGCGTTCACGGTGAGGTACAGAAACTCCTCGGAACCTTCCCGGCGGAGCTGGAGGCCGTGCGCAACGCCCTTGAACTGCGGCCCCCACGACCGGACGAACCGCCCGTCCTTGTCGAACACCACGATGGTGTCGGCGCTGGGGCTGGTCGCGTGCACGGTGTGATGAACGTGAATCTGTCCCTGAGCGTCCTCCACCACCCCGTGAGTGTTCCCCCACTTGATGGTCGGCGGCAGCGTCCCCCAGTCGTGCAGCGCCTCGTAGGTGTTGGCGCCGCTTCCCATCACCGGCGCCTTCGCCCCGGCCTTGTCCTGCATGCGCAGGAGCAGCGGCGAGGCGATTGGCGCTACGGCCGCGCCCGCGAGAAACTCACGGCGGTTCATGCGAAGAGCTCCTTGATCGGCTTCCCCACGCCATCGCGGGTCACGTACACCGGCCGGCGCTCGACGACGTAGGCGGTGTCGGGAGCGATGCCGAGCGCGTGGAAGATGGTCGCGTGGAGGTCTTCCATCACGACCGGGTTCTCGACGGTGGTGCACGGGCGCTCGTCGGCGGTCTTGCCGTAGACGAAGCCCTTCTTGATGCCGCCGCCGAACATCAGGATCGACCCGGCTGCGGTGAAGTGCCGGTGCATCCCGTAATGGCGGATCTCGGTCATCACCGGCGGAATGTTGATCGCCTGGTCCTTCACTTCCTTGCCGACTTTTCCTTCCGTCATGGCATCCCGGCCGAACTCGCTGGCAAGGATGACGAGCGTGCGATCGAGCAGCCCCCGCTCGTCCAGGTCCCGGATCAGCTGCGCGATGGGCGCATCGATCAGCTTCTTCATGTCCTCGGCGCGCTCGTGGCCGTGCTCGTGGGTGTCCCAGTAGACGAACGGGATGTACTCGGAGGTGACCTCGACGTATCGGGCGCCCGCCTCGACGAGGCGCCGCGCCAGCAGGCAGCCCTGGCCGAAGCGGCCGGTGTTGTACGCGTCGAACGTCTTCTTGGGCTCGAGCGAAAGGTCGAATGCCTTGGCAGAGGCGGAGCGGAGAAGCCGATCCGCGCCGTCCAGTGAACGGACCAGCGACTCGCGCTGAAAGTCGCCGCCGTGACTGATGGACCGGCTCCTGCTTCAGCAGCTTCTCGAGGAGGGCCCGGCGACTGCCGAAGCGCGCCTCGCCCAGCTCTTTCGGCGGGCGCACCGCCGAGGCGGCATCCTTGGGGTCGATGATCAGGAACGGCCCGTGCTCGGTGCCGAGGAACCCCGCGGTGTGGAACGCCTTGAGCGTGCCGATCTCGCCCGCCCCCTCGACTGTCTGGCCGATCGCGATGAACGCCGGCACATCCGGGTTCTTCGGGCCCAGCGTCTTCGAAATCATCGCGCCGATGTGCGGCATCGCCATCGGCTGCGGCGGGATGTAGCCGGTGTGCCAGTGGTACTGATGCCGCGAGTGGAGGATGAAGCCAAGGTCCGCGGCGTTGAACGTCCGGATGACCGTGCCGCGGTCGATGACGCCGGCAATCTGCTCGAGGCCCTTCGTGAACTTGATGTTGTCCACGGCGGTGGGGATGGTGGGAAACGTGCTGAGCACTTTCTCGCCGGGCACGCCCGGCTCGAACGGCGTGTAGTGCTTCGGGTCGAATGTCTCGGTCTGCGCCATGCCGCCGGCCATCCACAGCACGATGACGGCATCGGCGGTGGCGCGCGGCGCCTGCGCGGCCTGCAGCAGTTGCGGCTCGCGACCGATGAGTGCCGCCAGCGTCGCGCCGGCCGTCGCGCCCATGAAGCCGCGGCGGCTCACCCGGGCAAACACCTCCCGCTCCTCGCGCGTCAATCCGTCGAGGGTCGTGACGCCGGCCGCCGTGCTTTCTCGATCCATCTCGGTACTCCAGACCGCTGCCGCAGCGCGCGGTCGGGACACTAGAAAATCAGCTGGAGCTCCGGTTTCATGATCACGGCCCACAGCAGATCGGCCAGGCCTGTCGGCGAAGGCCGATCCGCGGTCGAGGGATCCGAGAGCGCGGCCTCCGCGACCTGCCGCTCGGCAGCTGATGGTCCACGCCCGAGCAGGTGCCAGAACACGCGGTCGATCGCCTCCGTCCTGGTGCGGACCACGCCGGGAGCCGGCAGTGGAGTGCCCGGCAGCGGCGGCACCAGCAATTCCATCACCGGCTCGGTATTGAAGATGAAGAACCGCACCTGCGGGTTGAGGGTCGACCCGATGTCGCTGGTCTTGTTCTCGAGCCCCATGACGCCACGGAATCGCGTGAAGCCGCGGCCGGAGATGTCGTAGACGACAGTGGACGGGTTCCGCACGCGGAGGCCGGCGCCGGTGGTGTTCGGAACGCGAACAGGCCCCGGTTCCGTGCGAAGCCCGCTGGTGTCCACCGGGGTCAGCGACGACAGCGCCACTGTGCCCTCGGGGCCGACCAGTTCGGCGTCCGCCCACGCCGGCTGGACGACCTCCGGATCGTTCGATCCGTTTTCCTGCACGACCAGCCACAGCCTGTTCGACCCGGAGATGTCCACGTCGAAGGCACTGGACGAGGCCGACCGTCCGGCCACCGCCCGGTAGTAGAGGCTGATCGGCTCCGGAGGGAGCTCACCGAGCATCCGGCGGGCGCCCCTCGCGAGGCGGCGGGTCAGTGTCTCGCCGTTCACCAGCTCCAGTGCCTGTGGGGTCGTCGACTGAGTGGGGCGTGTGGAGATCACCTGATCCCGGACCGGACGCCCCAGGGCGCGCGTCAGGTCGCTCGACGCCACCCGCCAGTTCCGCGCGTACGTCCCGGCGGTTGTCGGCTGGGACGGCACCGGGCCGGGCCCTTTGGGAGCGCTCGGTGGAGCCGCAGCGCGGTAGCCGCCCTGCGGATCCACTTCCCACTCGCCGGTGACCGCTCCCACCGCGTCGGCGAACTGTTCGGCCGTCATGCGACGCACCTCCGGCCCCGCGAAGACGTAACTTGCGCGCCGGCGGCTCGGCCTTGCGGGACACGGAAGGCATCTGGTACGCCCGCGAGCTCAGGATCGTCTCGATCAGGTGCTTGACGTCGTACTTGTGCTCGACGAAGTCGGCAGCCAGCCAGTCGAGCAGCTGCGGACTCCAGGGCTGGCCATCCATCTCGTCGGAGTTCGCGACGATGCCGTGGCCGAGGAGGCGGGTCCAGACGCGGTTGACCAGCGTGCGCGGCAGGCGCCCCATGCGCGGATCGGTGAAGATCGCCGCCGCCGTGGCGCGACGGTCCGCGAGCGAACCGGACGGCGGCACGCGCGAGACCTCCGGGAACAGGAACCCTGGCTCCGCGTAGTGTTCCTGCGCCACGTCACAGCGATAGAGCTGCAGCTTCGGCTCCGGGGCGAAATAGGCCGCCAGCGCGTACGCGTCCATGAGCTTCCACTTGCTGACGAAGCTGTCGTGGCACGAATTGCACTTGAGATTGACGCCCAGGAAGATCTGCGCGGTGTTCTGCGAGGCCTGCATCCACGGCTTCACGGCGGCGCTCGTTTCGCCGCGCCAGTTCACGCCCACGAGGAAACCCTCGGGATCCGTCGGGGCCGAGGGGTTGAGCAGTTTCCTGACGAACTCGTCGTAGGGAAGGTTCGCTTCGAGCGAGCCGTACAGCCACGGCGTGATGCTCTTGCGCCCGTCGTTCTCGGAGAAATATGTGACCCCGTCCTCGTTGCGGAGCAGGTCGTTCCAGAACGAGATCCAGTGATCCGCGTACTTGCCGTTGTCGGCAAGCAGGGTACGGACCAGCTCGCGGCGTTTGTCCGGGGAGCGGTCCGCAACGAACGCCTGGAGCTCCTCCGGCGTCGGCAGCAGGCCCCACACGTCGAGGTAGGTCCGTCTGGCGAGCTGCGCGTCGGGTACCAGCACGGGCTGCGGCGCTTTGCGCCGCACGAGGTAACTCGCCACGAATCGATCGGGCGGCGCCTGCCACTTCGCCCAGACGACCGCCGGCAGCGCCGGTCGTTCGAGCGCCAGCGGCGCTTCCCAGGGCTCCGGCGCGGGCGGAGAACCAGGCGTCGCACGCGCGCCCTGATCGATCCACAGGCGTATGAGCTCGATGTCCTCCGCGCCGAGGGCCATCTCGTCCTTCGGCATCTGCGGCTCGATGGCCCCGGTGATCCGGTCGAGGATCAGGCTTCTCCCGCTGTTGCCCGGGTGCACGACGGCCCCGCTGCGCCCGCCTTCCAGCACGTCCTCGTAGGTCGCCAGGGAAAGACCGCCTTTGCGCTTGTCCTGGCTGTGACACTCGAGGCAGTTCTCGGCGAGAATCGCCTTGACTGCAGCGTCGTAATCGACACGCGCCGGTGCGCGTGCGGGACCTGGCGCAGCTGTTCTCGTCGGGGACGGAGGGCCGGCCTGCCGTTGCGGGGCCGCGGGCGTTGCCGGCGCACGGGAGAACGCCACCACGGAACCGAACCACGCGCCCACGCACAGGACGACTGCGCCGAAGCGGACGAGTTTCAGATGTCTGTTCACGGTCTCCGCGCCCCGATTACCGTCTCTGAGTGTCAATTGCCGGATGCTCCGGGAGGGATCACGCAAGTGTAGTCAACACCGGGCGCTCCGGCAACCTCGACGCCACGCCGGACGGCTACCCGCACCTGATGAGCGCCGCCATCCGGCCGGCATGCACGCCGGCGGCGCGGTAGGAGTGAAAAATCCCCGGAAACGACCGCGTGCAGAGACCCGCGGTGTGGATGCTGGAAGGCCGAAGCCCCGCGTCCGCCAGCTGATCGCGGTTCGCGCGCGCCAGGTTCAGGTGCCAGCGGCCGCCCGGGCCCACGCTGAACCAGCGGTCGAGCGAACGCTCGCCGTGGCCGGCGAGCCTGAACGCCCGGACGACCTCTTCCCCGACCTCGCCGCAGCAGACGCCCAGGCAGGGACCGATGGCGGCAACCAAATCCGCGGGCTCCGACCCGAACTCGCGCCGCAGCGCCGCGACACCCGCCTGAGCGGCCCCCTGGAGAGTTCCCCGCCACCCTGCGTGCACCGCCCCCACGGCCATCCGCCTGGAGTCCGCCAGCAGGATGGGAGCGCAATCCGCCACCCGCACTCCGATGACGAGCTCCGGGTGGCCACAGACGATGACGTCGGCTTCCGGCGTTGTCCACTGCGAAGCCGCCTGTGGTCCGGCGACGGCGGCCGCGGCGCCATGCACCTGCTTCACGAGCCTGATCGCAGGTGAATCGCTGCCGAGCGCTTCCGCTGCCGCCTGCCACTCTCCGGGATCGCTGCGGAGCTCCAGGTGGCTTCCGGTGAAAATGTGCAGGGCGATGGCGGCGAGCGGTCCGCACTCCAGGGCAGGGCCGACCGCCGCAGACGGTTGCGTCCAGGCAAAGCCGGCGGTAGGCTGAGGCGCCGCAATGAACGTGCTGAGCATCGGGATCGACGCGACGGACATTCCCCGGGTGGCCGAGATGGTTGCCCGCTACGGCGACCGATTCCTCCGGCGCGTCTTCACCGGGGGCGAGCTGGCCTATTGTAACCGCCACCGGAACCCGGCGCCGCACCTCGCCGGGCGGTTCGCGGCGAAGGAGGCGGCGATGAAAGCGCTCGGCACGGCGCACGCCGAAGGCGTGCTGTGGCAGGACGTCGAGGTGGTTCGCGGGGACGGCTCCCCGCGCCTCCTGCTGCACGGCGCGGCCGCCGAGCGCGCCGCGGCGTTGCACGTCGCTCGCTCCATCGTGACCATCACCCACGCCGAGTCGCTGGCGTTCGCGCAGGTGATGCTGCTCGGATAGAGTCGGCGCTCGGCGTTCGGGGCTCGGCGGTCGGCGTTCGGGATCTCCGGCAACCGGCGGCGACTGCAGGCCACCCGCGGCGACCGCGCCTGCCCGAGGCCTGCCGCCCTGTTGGTGAACTCCGGTTGTCTTCAGGCCGGCCAGTCGCCGCCACCCCGTCGCGACTCCATCTCCGACGTCGCACGTCACGCGCCTGGAATCAACCACTTCCGCGGACAGTCACGCCCCCGGCCGCCTCGGGCCGTTTTCTTGCCTTCCCTGTGATGAGACGCGCCGGCCTTTCGGGCCGGCCTCATCACAGGAGCGACATCGTGACAGTCAAGATCGTGCCCAACGACAAAGGCAACCCCCCCGGCAAGCTCGCGGATGCAGAACTGCACTTCGCATCGGGTCCGCTCGAGGGGATGCGGCTGATTGGCTTCGGCATCTGGGAGCGGAAGGCGGGCAACGGCCGCAACGTCACGTTCCCGGCGCGTCAGTATTCCGTCAACGGGGAGCGTCGCAGCTTCGCGCTGCTGCGGCCGATCGTGGACGCGACGTCTCAGGACCGGATCCGCGAGCTGATCCTGCAGGCCTATCAGGAGCACGAGGCCGAGGCTGCGGTCGCCTCCTGACATCGGCCGGCGTGCCCGCGCCGTTCAGCGCCGGACGGCTACTGCAGGACCGGGAGGAAGCGGCTGTTCTCTTTCTGCCGCTTGGGGGGAAGTGTCCACTCCTCGTCGAGCGACTTCTGAAGCTCGGACTGGAAGAAGGATTTCTTCATGCCGCCGTCGATGATGTCCCACGGCATCAGCGCGTCGTGCGCACGATCCCGGAAGATGTAGAAATCCGCGTCGACTCCGGTCTCGGCGACCGCCGCGCGCCAGTTGCCGCCGTTGCGCTCCGCCGCCTCGATCGCCGGCGCCACCCGCCTGTCGCCGAGCGACATCAGCGCCTGGTAATACGAATGCCGTTCCGACTTGATGTTGAAGTACACATTGTCGATGCCGGCGAGCAGCTGCCGCAGCCGCTTGCCTTTCCGGTCGGTCAACGCCGGATCTTCCATCGGCAGCCACTGGTAGGCAGTCCCCGGTTTCGGGATCAGGGGATTCACGCTGCCCACGATGCGCCCGACCCGCCCCCGGGCCCGGGCGTGCGTCATCATCACGTCGCGCATCCGGATCGTGAGGTCCCTGATCGCCTCGATGTCCTCGTCTCTCTCGGTCGGCAGCCCGATCATGTAGTAGAGCTTCAGGTTCTCGATGCCGTTGGCGAAGATCAGATCCGTGGCCGCGAGGATCTCGTCGTTGGTCACGGTCTTGTTGATCACGCGGCGGAGGCGGTCCGATCCGGTTTCGGGAGCGATCGTGATCGAGCGCTCGCCGCTGCGCCGCAGCAGTTGCACGATCGGCTCGGTCAGGTCGTCGAGCCGCAGGGACGCCGGGCTGATCGAGTAGCCCATGTCGAGCAGGCCGTTCAGGATCCGCTCGATCTCGGGGTGGTCGCACAGCGCGATGGAGACGAGCCCCGCCTTGGCCGAGTGCGCGCGGGCGGCCCTGGCGAGCTCGAGGATCCGATCGGCAGGAAACGCCCGCACCGGGAGGTAGTTGTATCCGGCCCAGCAGAACCGGCAGAGGTTCGCGCAGCCTCGAACCACCTCGATCAGGAACCGCGACCCGAACTCGGTGTCCGGAGTGAAGATGGACGTGGCGGGAGGGTCCAGCTTGTCGGCGCTCTTCACGGCCGCCTTCTTCACCACCGCGGGAGCGTTCGTACCCGGCTTGACTTCGAAGGCTGCAATGCTCCCGTCCTCCGCATACCGGACCTCGTAGAAAGACGGGATGTAGAAGCCGCGGTGCTGCGCCAGCTCCGTGTAGAGCTCGGGCCGCGACCCGGCACTCTGGATGGTCGATACGAGCGCAGGGATCAGCACCTCCCCTTCCCCCGCCGCGACCACGTCCGCGAACAGCGCGAGCGGCTCGGGGTTCACGAACGTCACCGCCCCGCCGATTACAACCAGGGGGTCGTGACCGGATCGCGCAGCCGCGCGCGGGGCGAGCCCCGCGAGCCTCAGCATCGAGACAACGTTCGTGTAATCCCACTCGAAGGAGACCGAAAAGGCGAGCACGTCGAAGTTACGGACCGGTGTTTGCGATTCGAGCGTGAGCAGCGGCGCACCCGACTCGAGCTGGTCGCGAAGCTCCTGCCGTCCAGGCAGAAACACCCGCTCGCACACCACGTCGTCCAGCTGGTTGAAGAGCTTGTAGACAGTCTGGAAGCCCAGGCTGGACATGCCGACGTAGTAAGTGTTCGGAAAGGCCAGGGCGACCCGCAAACGGCCGCCATGCGGCTTCTGCACGTGGCCGACCTCGCGGGCGATCGTCTCTCGCGCACGCTCGCGGTGTTCCCAGATTTTCATGGACGGTATTGCTGCGCCGGCAGCACCCCGGAAGGACTGCACGTTGCGCAGAGCCGGCGACCTGTTTCGGAAGCTGACCGGTTCGTTCGAGCAGCCGGATGAAGGACGGCCTCGGGAATCGGCCGGAACGGACGCTTCAGCTGAAGAGGCGCCGCTCCCGCGTGCCCTGGATCTACTCAGTTTACCACGCGCGGGGGCGTGAGCACGCGGGCAGGGGCGACGGGTCCGGCCGCGCGGCGGAGCCCGCCGGCGATCCGGACCCGGCCTGTCGTCAGCCCTCGGACTGCCGCCGGAGGAAAGCGGGCACGTCGAGCGGAGACACCGGCTCGGCTTCCGCGCCGGGCGCTGCCGGGGGCTCGGGATTCTGCGGCGGTCTCACCCCGGCTGCAGGATTGCCGAGCACGGAACGGCGTGACAGCGACATCCGCGCCGCGCCGGTCAGGGGCGGCCGCTCGGCGGACTCCTGTTTCCATGAGCTGTAGGAGCTCAGGTCCACCGGCGTCGGCGTGGCGGTAGCCGCGCCCGGAGCCGGCTTGCTCTGCATCATCGCCGGCCGCTCGAAGCCGGTGGCGATCACGGTGATCTTCACCTTCCCCGCCATCTTCGGATCGACGACGGCGCCGAAGATGATGTTGGCGTCCTCGTGCGCGGCCTCCTGGATGATCGCCGAGGCCTCGCTCACCTCGACGAGGGAGAGGTCCGGCCCGCCGGTGACGTTGATGATCACGCCCCTGGCGCCGCTGACCGACGCGTCCTCCAGCAGCGGGCTCGAGATGGCCAGGTTGGCCGCGTCCATCGCGCGATCCTCCCCCTCGGCGAGCCCGGTGCCCATGATCGCGAAGCCCATGCCGGACATGATCGTCTTGACGTCGGCGAAATCGAGGTTGATCAGCCCGGGCACCAGGATGAGGTCCGAGATGCCCTGAATCGCCTGCCTCAGGACGTCGTCCGCGCTCGTGAAGGCGTCGTTGAGCGACGTGGAGCGCGCAATGGTGGCCAGCAGCCGTTCGTTCGGGATGGTGATCACGGTGTCGACCGACTCGCGCAGCTCATCGAGGCCGCGCTCGGCCTGCAGCTGCCGCTTGCGCCCCTCGAACCTGAACGGCTTGGTGACGACTGCGATGGTCAGCGCGCCGAGCTCGCTCGCCAGGCTGGCGATGACGGGCGCAGCGCCGGTGCCGGTGCCGCCGCCGAGGCCGGTCGTCACGAACACCATGTCGGCGCCGTCGAGCGCCTCGATCAGCTTGTCGGTGTCCTCGAGCGCTGCCTGGCGCCCGACGTTCGGGTCGGCGCCTGCGCCCAGCCCCTTCGTCAGCTTGCTGCCGATCTGCAGCTTGTTGGGAGCGGCGTTGAGCTTCAGAGCCTGCAGGTCCGTGTTCACCACGATGAACTCGACGCCGTCCAGCCCTGCGGCAAGCATGCGATTGACGGCGTTGCTCCCCCCGCCGCCGACCCCGACGACCTTGATCCGGGCGCCGGTCCGGACTTCTGTGTCGAGGGTCAGCCGCAGCGAGTCGGTGTCGGCATCGACGGCTCTGTGTCGGAGATCAGTCATCCCGGTCCTCCTGTCCGCACGTTCGCGCGCGGCGTCAGTCACTCAGAAAAATTCCTTGAAGAGCATCCGAAGACGCCCGGCCACCCGCCCGAACGCGCCCGCTCCCACGGCGTGCGCTGCCCCCCCGACCTGATTCCGGTGCGCATACATCACCAGCCCGACCGCGGTCGCGAACGACGGGCTGTTCACGTGGTCGGCCAGCCCGCCCACCCCGGCCGGACTGCCTCGGCGGACCGGCAGATCGAAAATCTGCTCGGCGATCTCCGCGACCCCTTCGAGCATCGCGCCGCCGCCCGTGAGCACGATACCCGAGTTCAACGATTTCTCGAAGCCGGCGCGCCGGATCTCGTCCCAGAGGAGGTGGAAGACCTCTTCCGCGCGCGGCTGCAGGATCTCGGAGAGGATCCGGCGGGCCATCACGCGCGGCTTGCGCCCGCCGACGCTCGCCACCTCCATCGTCTCGTCTTCGTCGACCATCGCCGACAGCGCGCACCCGCAGCGCCGCTTGATCTTCTCGGCATCGGGGATCGGGGTCCTCAGCCCGACCGCGATGTCGTTGGTGAAATGGTCCCCGCCGATGGCGACGACGCCAGTGTGCCACAAGCTGCCACGCTCGAAGATAGCGAAATCGGTCGTGCCCCCGCCGATATCCACCAGCGCGACGCCCAGCTGTTTCTCGTCCTCCGTGAGGACGGACTCCGCCGCGGCCAGCTGCTCCAGCACCGTGTCGACCACCGCCACCCCCGCGCGGTTCACGCAGGCGACGATGTTCTGGGTGGACGAAGCGCTGCCGGTCACGACGTGCACGTTCACTTCGAGCCGCGCCCCCGTCATGCCGACGGGCGCGCCGATCTCGTCCTGTTCGTCCACCACGAAGTCCTGGGGAAGGACGTGCAGGATCTCGCGGCCGCTCGGCAGCGCGACCGCTTTCGCGGCGTCGATCGCGCGGCGGACGTCCTCGCGCGTGATCTCCCGGTTCTTCCCGGCGACGGCCACGACCCCGCGGCTGTTGAAGGCCTTTACGTGCGTGCCCGACAGTCCCAGGTGGACCGAGTCGATCTCGACCCCGCCGGTGAGCTCCGCCTCGTCAATCGCCTTCTTGATCGCCTCGACAGCCGCCTCGAGGTTGACCACCACCCCCCGGCGGATTCCCCGCGAGTCGGCGAGCCCCATCCCGGTGATGTCCAGCCCCCCGTCGTCGGTCATCTCGCCGACGATCGCCGTGATCTTGGACGTGCCGACGTCCAGACCCACCAGGTAGCGTTCCTTTCGTGCCACGGGTCCCCCTTCAGAACGTAGTGCGAGGTGACGGCGGTCTGCCGGCCTCGACGGTGCCGGCCGCGCCGCGCGGCTTCACGTACACCCGATCGTCGAAGCGCAGGTCGACGTAGTCGATGTCCGCCACGCGGTCCCTCAGCGCCGAGGCGACCTCGAGGTACGACCTGCAGGCGCTCGACGAACCGCTCGCCGCCCAGATGGAGGAGCGCCGGATCCCCGTCGAGCAGCACGACCACGTCGTTCGGGTTGGAGACGTCGATCTGCGACAACCGCTTCGCGATCGCCTTGCGCGTCGCCACCGAGTCGACCACCCGGGCGGCAAGCTCCGCGCGACGCCCGTCGATCGCCGGCTTGCCCTTCTTCGTCGACTTCACCAGGCCGTCGACGATCGGAAGATCGAACTCCCGGTATCTCGGACCGAACTCATCGATGACGACGCCGGACCGATCCACCAGGTACAGCTGGCTGCCCACGCGGCTGATCCCGATCGGCTGCCGCTCGACGATGCGGACCTCGATGGTCGAGGGGAGCACCCGGCGCAGGGCCGCATCGGCAACCCAGGGAGAATCGAGCAGGTGCCGGCGCGACGCGTTCAGGTCGGCGGTGAGGATGCTCCGGCCCTGGAGTCCCTGTGCCAGCGCTTCCACTTCGGCGTCGGACAGCCGCTTGTTGCCGGTGACCACGATCCGGCCGACGCGCAGGGGAGCGGCGCGCACGACGAGCTCGAGAGCCCGGTATCCGCCGTAGAGGATCACCAGCAGGGCGGCGAGGTGGCGGGCGATCCGCCAGCCGACCCGCGAGCGCGATCGCCTCGCGCGCCCGGGCTTCACCCGCGCACGCCTGAAGTTCTTCTCCGATCTGGCCTTGACCTTCACTGCCGATCCCCGCCTGCCGGCCGTCCACCGATGACGGCGAGAATGCGTTCAGCCACGCTGCCGATCGAACCGGCGCCCATCGTGACGATCAGGTCGCCGCTGCGCGCGAGGGAAGCGACAGCCTCCGGCAGATCGTCGAGCGACCTCACGACGTGCACGGCGCCGCGTGCCCAGGCCCGCACCGAGGCGGCCAGCGCGTCCACGGTCACGCCGGCGATCGCCGCCTCTCCGGCAGGATAGATGTCGGTCAGCACGACCTCGTCCGCCCCTCCGAGCGCCAGACCGAACTCCCGCATCAACTGCCCGGTCCGGGAGTAGCGATGCGGCTGGAACACCACGATCAGCCGCCTGTTCATGGCGCGGGTTGCCGCGATCACCGCGGCAATCTCGGTGGGGTGGTGGCCGTAGTCGTCCACCACCATCACCCCGGCTGCCTCGCCGAGAATCTGGAACCGGCGCTCCGCGCCGCGGAACGCCGCCAGCCCTGCCGCGATCCGATCGAAGCCCAGCCCGACCTCGAGGCCCACCGCCGTGGCGCCGAGCGCGTTCAGCAGGTTGTGACGCCCGGGTACATGCAGCCTGAGCTCGCCAAGCATCTCCGTGTGCTGTCCGGCCGTCTGCCGCCGGACGGCGCAGCTCGACCCGAGCGGTTCGAGCGTTACGTCGCTGCCCGCCAGCCCGACGCCCTGCTGCGCAGCCTCGTCGCCGAGACCGTAGGTCGTCACCCGCCGCGTGATAAGGGGAATGAGGGTCCGGACGGACTCGTCGTCCGCGCAGGCAATCACCGCACCGTAGAACGGCACCTTGTTCGCGAAGTCGACGAACGCCTGCTGCAATGCCTCCCACGTGCCGTAGGCTTCCATGTGCTCGTGATCGAGGTTCGTGATGACGGCGACCGTGGGAGACAGCTTGAGGAACGACCGGTCGCTCTCGTCCGCCTCCGCGACCATGTAGTCGCCCCGGCCGAGCCTCGCGTTGCTGCCGAATGCGCTGAGCCGCCCGCCGATCACGGCCGTCGGATCCAGTCCCGCATGCTCCATGAGCAGGGCCACCATCGACGTCGTCGTGGTCTTGCCGTGCGCGCCGGCGATCGCGATGCCGTAGCGCAGCCGCATCAGCTCCGCGAGCATCTCCGCGCGCGGGATCACCGGCACCGCGCGCGCCCGCGCCTCCGCCACCTCCGGATTGTCCGCCACCACGGCGGACGACACGACCACCACGTCGGCGAGGCCCACGTGGGCGGCGGAGTGACCGTAGCTGACGCGGACGCCGAGCGTCGCGAGCCGGATCGTGACCCCGGACGATCGCAGATCGGATCCGCTCACCTCGTATCCGAGATTCGCGAGCAGCTCGGCGATGCCGCTCATCCCGATGCCCCCGACGCCCACGAAGTGGATCCGTCGCGTGCGGCCCAGCATCAGGCCGCCCTCCGGCCGGCGAGCTCGAACACCCGCGCGACGATGGCGCCGGCGGCGTCGGGATGCGCGAGCTGCCGTGCCGCCGCGGACATCGTCCTCAGGGCTGCCTCGTCGGCCACCAGCGCAGCGATCCGTCCCGCGAGCCGCTCGCCCGTCAGCTGATGCTGCTCGATCACTTCCGCGGCGCCGGCGGCCGCGACGACCTGTGCGTTGACGCGCTGGTGATCGTCCGCGGCGGTCGGCAGCGGAACGAAGATCGCCGGGCGCGAGGAAGCCGTCAGCTCGGCGATCGTGGTGGCGCCCGACCGGCAGACCACCAGGTCGGCCAGCCGCATCTCGCGGGCCATGTCGAACAGGAATGGTTCGACCCGGGCCGCGACGCCGGCCCGCCGGTAGCCCTCCTTGACGAGCTCCAGGTCGCGCTCTCCTGTCTGGTGCGTGATGTCGAGGCCGAGGCTGCGCGCGGCCAGGCCCTGTGCTGCCTCGACCATGGCCACGTTGATCGCGTGCGCACCCTGCGAGCCGCCGAACACCAGCAGCCGGGGCGGGCCGTCTCCGCGCCCTGCGGAGACCTCGAAGAACTCAGGACGCACCGGGTTTCCCGTGACGAGCCCCTTCCCCGCAAAGAAGCGCACGGTCGAGTCGAACGTGACGGCCGCGCCGCTGACCACGCGGCCGAGCAGCCGGTTGGTGATGCCGGGGATGGCGTTCTGCTCCAGCAGCAGCGTGGGGATGCGCCGGGTCGCCGCCGCCAGCACGATCGGACCGGAGCTGTAGCCGCCTACGCCGATCACCACATCCGGAGCCCGGCGCGAGAGGATGCGCCATGCGTCCAGCCCGCTCACCGGCAGCAGCGAGATCCCGCGGGCACGCGCGGGCAGCGAGGTGGCCTTCAGGCCGGCGCTCCGCAGGAAATCCAGCTCGAAGCCCTCGCGCGGGACCACCCGGGCCTCGATGCCCCGCGCGGTGCCCGCGAATGTCACGACGGCGTCGTGCCGCTGGCGTAGGATCTCCCGCGCCACGGCAATCCCGGGAAACAGGTGGCCGCCGGTCCCGCCGCCCGCGATCAGGATGCGAACAGGCCTCATACATCGGGCGCCGGCGCTGAGACCGTGACAGCCTGTCCCGAGGTCGAGTGCTGCGACACGTTCAGGAGGACCGCCATGCCGAGCAGGTTCATCACCAGCGACGACCCGCCGGCGCTCACGAACGGCAGCGGGATGCCCTTCGTCGGGAGCAGCCCGAGCACGACGCTGATGTTGAAGAAGGCCTGGAACGAAACCATCGTCGTCAGCCCGATCGCGATGAAGGCCCCGAAGCGATCGGGGGCGCGGAGCGCGGTACGGAGACCGCGCCAGGTGATGACGCAGAAGCACGCGACCACCGCCGTGGCGCCGATCAGCCCGAGCTCCTCGCCAATGACGCCGAAGATGAAATCGTTGTGCGGCGCCGGCAGGTAGAACAGCTTCTGGAGCCCGTCCATCAGGCCGCGTCCGGCCACCCCTCCGGTCCCGACCGCAATCATCGACTGAATCATCTGGTAGCTGTCGCCGAGCGGATCGCTGTAGGGATCGAGGAACGCGCGCACCCGCTTCATCCGGTACTCGGAGGTCGAGATCACCAGGTAGATGGCGGGTGCTGCGGTCAGCACGATGCCGGCCACGTAGGTGTAGTTGAGACCGGCCGAGACGACCATCACTGCCGCGATCATCAGGACCGTCACGGCCGTCCCGAGGTCCGGTTCCGCCAGGATGAGCGCCACCATCAGCCCGACGATGAGGCCGATCGGCAGCAGCGAATAGCCCACCTCGTCAATCCGGTCCATCCGCCGCTCGAGCAGCGCGGCGGTGCAGAAGATCACCGCAATCTTGGCGAGCTCCGACGGCTGGACTCCCAGGGATCCCAGCAGCAGCCATCGGGAGGCGCCGTTGACGGGCCGGCCGAACAGCACCGCGACGAGGCCCGCCGCGGCGACGCCGAGGAGCGCCCAGATGACCATCGGCTGCCGGTAGTTGCGGTAATCGATCCGCATGACGATCAGCACGAGCAGGAAGCCGAGCAGGGCCCAGGTGGCCTGCTTCAGCAGATAGGCATACGGCTCCTGTCCCTGCTCCATCGCCATCACGGCGGAGGCGCTGTAGACCATCACCAGGCTGATGCACACCAGCAGCAGCGTGGCGGTGAACAGCACCTTGTCGCTCTTGAGCTTTCGGGCCATACTTCGCGTTTCCGACGTCGACCGGACCCGCAGGGCCGTGTCGATGGCGCAGGAAGCCCGCCTGGAGCTTCGGTGTTAAAGGTCGTCCGGCACTCTGCCGAAAGACACAGGGAGCAACGACACACCTGCGGTATGCACGGCACTGCACGCAACCGCGTGGTGAGGGCCGCGGGACGATCCGCGGCCCGGCGCGTCTGAGCAGTCAGCAGTCATCAGCCGGCCGGGGGGCAAAGACACCACCCTCGCAGACCGGGGCAGCCTGCGTTCCCAGCGGGCGGTTCTTCACCGCTCCAACCGGCTGATGACTGCTCACTGCTCACGCGCGCCGTTCCACTCCCTTGCGAGCCGCAGCGCCTCCTGCTTGAATACGCGGCCTCGCTCCGCGTAGTCGCTGAACATGTCGAAGCTCGCGCACGCGGGTGCGAGCACGACCACGGTGCCGGGCGAGGCAACGCCGAACGCCGTCCGTACGGCGGCGCGCATGTCCGCCGCATCACGCACGGTGATGCGCGGCTCCAGCGCCTCGCGCAGCTGCTGGCGTGCCTCCCCGATGGCCACCACGCTCGCCTGTCGCGCCTCGAGAGGCGCGACCAGATCGCCGAGGTCGCCTCCCTTGAACCGCCCGCCCATGATCACCACGAGCCCGGGCCCGAAGCTCTCGATTGCCCGCCGCGCCGATTCCACGTTCGTAGCCTTGGAATCGTTGACGAACCGGATCCCGCCCGCCTCGACCACCGGCTCGAGCGCGTGCTCGAGCCCGGTGAAGCCCTCGACGGCGCGGGTCATCGCGTCCGGCGTGACGCCGGACAGCCACGCCACGGCGGCTGCGGCAAGAACGTCAGCAACCAGGTGGGGGCCAAGCAGCTTGATGGACGCGAGCGGGACCAACGGCCGCTCGACGCCGTCCGCACGGCTGACGATCGCGCTGCCGGACACGACGATGCCTTCGGGCGCCGCCCCGCTGAGCGAGAAGAGCAGCCGGCGTCCGCGTGCCGCCGCTCCGAGCGACAACGTCGCCGGATCGTCCGCATTCAGCACCGCCCACCCGTCCCGTGCCTGGTTCGCGAAGATGCGCGCCTTCGCAGCCGCGTACTCGTCGATGCTGTCGTGCCGATCGAGGTGATCCGGAGAGAAGTTCAGGAGCACCGCGATCCACGGCGCGAATGTCTCGGCGCTCTCCAGCTGAAAGCTGCTCGCCTCGATGACGTGGATGGTGCCGTCTGTCGACTCGTCCACCTGCGCGCTCAGGGCGTGCCCGATGTTGCCGCCCACCAGCACGCGGTGGCCGCCTTCCTCCAGCATCCGCCCCGTCAGGGTGGTCGTCGTCGACTTGCCTTTGGTCCCGGTGATCGCCACGATCCGGCCGTGCAGCCAGCGCGAGGCGAGCTCCAGCTCGCCGATCACGGACACGCCCGACGCCCGCGCCGCCTCGATCGCCGGCTGCCGCGGCGGCACACCGGGGCTGAGGACAATGAGATCGGCACGACGCAGCGTCGCCTCGTCGTGGCCGCCAAGCTCCAGATGGACGCCCGCTTCCCGCAGGCGCTGCTCGTCGGGAAGCTCCCCGCGGAGGTCGGTGAGCGTGACGCTCGCCCCGCGCCGCGCCAGCAGCTCCGCGGCCGCCACGCCGCTTCGGGCGGCCCCGACGACGGTGACGCGCTGTCCACGCACGGAGAAGCGTTCGCCGGTGCTCATCGCAGCTTCAGGCTCGTGAGGCTGAAGAGGGCGAAGATGATCGCCACGATCAGGAAGCGGGTGATGACCTTCGGCTCGCTCCAGCCGACCAGCTCGAAGTGGTGGTGCAGCGGGGCCATCCTGAAGACGCGCCGGCCGGTGGTCTTGAACGAGCCCACCTGGATGATGACCGACAAGGCTTCGAGGACGAACACACCGCCAACGATCACGAGCAGGAACTCCTGCTTGATCAGCAGCGCCACGGTGCCGAGCGCGCCGCCCAGGCCCAGCGAGCCGACGTCGCCCATGAAAATCTCTGCCGGGTAGGAGTTGTACCAGAGGAACCCGAGGCTCGCGCCGACCAGCGACCCGCAGAAAATCGTGAGCTCCGCGGCAGCCGGCGTGAGGCGCACCATCTGCAGGTAATTCGAGAACACGGCATGGGTGGACACGTAGCAGAGCGCCGTGAACGCCGCCGCCGCGACGGCGAACACGCTGATCGCCAGGCCGTCGAGACCGTCCGTGAGATTCACGGCGTTGGTGGCGCCGACCAGCACGAGCACCGAGAACGGCACGTACATCCAGCTGAGCTCCGGGATCAGCCGCTTGAAGAAGGGAAAGATGAGCCTCGTGCTGTACAGGTCGGTACTGGTTGAGGACGAGCAGCGCCGCGCCGACACCCAGCGAGACGAGCACCTGCCAGGCGATCTTGTAGCGCGGCCGGAGGCCGTGGTGCGACCGCCGGACGATCTTGAGGTAGTCGTCGGCGAACCCGATCGCGCCGAACGCCGTCGTCGCGAGCACCGCGGTCCAGATGAAGGAGTTGGTGAGATCCGCCCAGAGCAGCGTGGGAAGCAGGACGGACGTGAGGATCAGCAGGCCGCCCATCGTCGGCGTCCCCGCCTTGGTCCGGTGGGTCACGGGCCCTTCCTGCCGGATGATCTGGCCGATCTGGAACCCTTGCAGCTTCCGGATCATCCAGGGGCCGAGGAAGAGTGCGATCGCGAGCGCCGTGAGGCTCGCGGCGGCCGTCCTGAACGTGATGTAGCGTGTCACGTTCAGCACCGGCAGGTAGCCGTTGAGATGGTGCAGGTAATACAGCATCAGGCGAACTCGGCCACGAGACGCTGGACGACGAGGTCAATACCGATGCCGCGCGAGCCCTTCACGAGCAGGAGGTCGCCGGGCCGCGCCTTCTCCAGCACCGACTCGGCGGCTTCTTCGCGTGTGTGCACGTACTTCACCGAAGCTGCCGTCATCCCGGCGGACACGGCGGCCGCCGCCATCGAGTGCGCCGGTGTGCCGCCGACCGTAATCAGCCAGTCGAGCCCGGCGCCGGCTGCGGCCCGCCCGCACTCCGCGTGCAGCCGCTCGGCGTGGGTGCCGAGCTCCAGCATCTCGCCGAGCACGGCAGCCTTCCGGGCGCTGCCGGTCGCGGCGCCGATTGTCTCAAGCGCGCGGGCCAGCGCCGACGGGCTCGAGTTGTAGGAGTCGTCCACGATGGTGACGCCGCCCGGCAGCCGGAGCAGCTCGCCCCGATGCGCGGCCGGCTGCAGCGCCGCCACCCGCTCCACGATGTCGGGAAGCGGCACCTCGAGCTCCACCGCAACCGCCACCGCCGCCAGCACGTTGGAGAGGTTGCCCGTCCCGAGCAGCGGCGTACGGATTCGTGCGCTGCCGCCGCGCGTGCGGATGTCAGCCGACATGCCGTCGAGCCCGAGCGCCTCGACGGCGCGTGCTTCCACGTGCGCCCCGACCCCGATTCCGAATGTGACCACGCGGCCGGCGAAGGTGCCGACGCGCGACATGATCCGGGGGTCGTTGGCGTTGGCGACCAGCACGCTTTGCGCCGTCGCGCCCTCGAGAATTTCCGCTTTCGCGTCAGCGATCGCGTCCGTCGACGGGAAGAATCCGAGGTGCGCGTCCCCGACGTTCGTCCAGACACGGATCTCGGGCTCGGCGATGCCGACGAGCGCACGGATCTCGTCCGGATGGTTCATGCCAAGCTCGACGACCGCCACGTCCGGTTTCTGTCGCAGCTCCAGCAGCGACAGTGGCAGCCCGATATGGTTGTTGAGGTTCCCCTTGTTCCGGAATACCCGGTAGCGCGCGCTCAGCAGCTCCGCAGCCGCTTCCTTCGTCGTGGTCTTGCCGGCGCTGCCGGTGATCGCCACCACCGTGCACCCGGCCCGTCGCCGGACGTCCCGCGCCACGCGCTGCAGGGCCAGCGTCGTGTCCTGCGCCCGTATCACCGCGGGCGCATCGACTGCGGCTCGGCGCGCAAGGGCGGACGTCGTGTCGACGAGCGCGCCCGACGCGCCCTGCGCCAGCGCCTCGAGGACGAAGCGATGCCCGTCGTATCGCTCGCCTCGAATCGCCACGAAGAAGTCGCCCCGTGCGAGCGTGCGCGAGTCGATCGAGAAGCGTCCGATGGCCTGCTCGGGGCTCCCCTGCAGGAGCTCGCCCCCGGACGCAGCCGCCACCTCTCCTGCCGTCAACGTGACGATGTCCACGGCTACGACACCCGCGCCCCGGCGCGACGCCTGCTCAAGGCGTTCTTCGCCGCATCCACGTCGTCGAACGCCAGCACGCGGTCCCCGATCGCCTGCGTCTTCTCGTGACCCTTCCCGGCGATCAGCACCAGGTCGCCGGGCCTGGCGTCGTAGACGGCCTTCTCGATCGCCGCCTTGCGATCCACGATAGTCAGGCAGGGTGTCGAAGCAGGCAACGGCCGGCCCTTGGGGGCCCGGTCGAACGGCACGATGATCCCGCGCTTGATCTCGTCGATGATGCGGGCCGGGTCCTCCGAGCGGGGGTTATCCGACGTGAGGATCACCAGGTCGCTCAGCCGCGCGGCCACCGCGCCCATCAGCGGCCGCTTGGTCCGGTCGCGGTCGCCGCCGCACCCGAACACCGTGACAAGACGACCGTCCGCGAGCGGCCTCGCGGTTTCGAGGAGGTTCTTCAGCGCGTCGTCGGTATGGGCGTAGTCGACGACCACGCGCACGTCGTCCGCGGCGCCGGACACGAGTTGGAAGCGCCCGGGGACGCTCGTCAGCGAGGCAATGCCCTCTTCGATTGCGGTGTCCGGCAGGTCGAGGGCCGTCGCGGCGGCTACGGCTGCAAGGATGTTGTACACGTTGGGCCGGCCCACCAGCTGCGACCGGAGATGGAGGAGGCCGCGCGGCGTGTGCGCCTCGAAGCGCAGGCCGCCCAGCGAGAGCGAGAGCGCCGAGGCACGGACGTCCGCCTGCGCGTCGATCGCGTATGTCATCGCCCGCGGCGCCGCGGCGGCGAAGGCCGCGCCCCGCCGGTCGTCGAGGTTTGACACCCCGAACGCCCCCGCCGGCAGCAGCTCGAACAGACGGCGCTTGACCTCGAAGTAGTCCTCCATGTCCCGATGGAAGTCGAGATGATCGCGGGTGAGGTTGGTGAAGATGGCGGCGGTGAACCGGAGATGATCCGCCCGGTGAAGCGCCAGTGCGTGGGACGAGACCTCGATCACGCAGGCGCCCGCCGCCTTCGCTGCCATCTCCCGCAGCATGCGCTGGAGGTCCGGCGCTTCCGGCGTCGTCCGGGTGGCGTCGGCCTCATGATCGCCGAGCTGATATCCGATAGTACCGATGCGCCCGCATCTGACCCCCGCCGCCTCGAAGATTGCCGACAGGAGGTAGGCCGTCGTGGTCTTGCCGTTCGTGCCGGTCACCCCCACCAGGGACAGCTCGCGGCTCGGATCGCCGTAGTAAGCGGCGGCGAGCGCCGCAAGCGCCAGCCGGGCGTCGCTCACCTCCAGCCATGGCGCTTCGAAGCCGTCGGGAGCGCGGGTGTCGGCGATGACGATCCGCGCGCCGCGCGCCACGGCGTCGCGCGCGAAAGCCGCACCGTCGGCGTGCATGCCGCGAAGCGCCACGAACACGGAGCCGGACGCCACGGCCCGCGAGTCGTAGGTGATCGCGGTCACGTCGGCGTCCGCAATGGTGCCGGGCACGTCCAGCGCGGCTCCCGTGAATGGCTGGCGTTCCGCAACGGCGGACAGCAGGCCGGCGAGCGTCATTCGGGAACCTCTGCCGCGACCGGCGGCAGGCGTCGTCCCAGCTTCAGGATGCACGCGTCGGCCCTGCCGAGGGGGGTGCCGACGGCGGGGAACTGTTCGAGCACCAGCCCGTCGCCGACCAGCCGAGCCGTCATGCCGAGCCTGGTGAGGGTGCGCAGCGCTTCACGCGCGCTCAGGCCGCGGAGGTCCGGCATGAGGTCCCCGCCGCCGCCCGGTTCGGCACGGGCGGCCGGCTCGACAGGGCCCGAGGCGTTCACCGGGTAGGTGATCATCTCCTCGCCGTTGCGCGCGACGAGCACCGGGGGCGCCGCGTTGATGGTCGGAGCGACCCCCAGGTGCCGCAGCGATTCCTCGGCGATTCGCTTGAAGATCGGCGCGGCGACGGTTCCCCCGTAGTATCCCTTCTGGTGCGGCGAGTCGATCACCACGATGATGGTCAGCACCGGCTTCCGCGAGGGGATGAAGCCCACGAACGAGGCGTTGTACTCCGATCGCGAGTACCGCCGGTCCACCAGCTTCTGCGCGGTGCCGGTCTTCCCGGCGACGGTGAAGCCGTCGACCCGCGCGGCTTTCCCGGTGCCGCGTTCCACCACGTGTTCCATGATCGTCGTCAGCTGCGCAGCCGTGCCCTCGGACACCACTCGGCGCAGCGTCCGGCGCGCGACATCGACCCGCCTCCCGTCCTTGGTCACCGCCCGGACGACGCGCGGCTCGTAGAGCGTGCCGCCGTTGGCAATCGAGCTGACGGCGGCAGCCATCTGAACGGCCGTCACGCCGACCTGATAACCCATCGAGACCGACGCCAGCGCGCTGGCGTCCAGCAGCGCGGGGTTCCAGACGATTCCGGCATTCTCGCCGCTGAAATCGGGAGCAATGAGCTGGCCGAAGCCGAACCGGGTCACGTACCGGCCCAGCCGCTCCGGCCCCAGTCGCATGCCGACCCTGATCGCGCCGACGTTGCTCGACTTCACGAGCACATCGGTGAACGGCAGGGTGCCGTACTGGTGGGTGTCCCGGATCACGCGGCTGCCGAAGCTGATACGCCCCGGGCTGCAGTCGATGGGATCGGTAGGCTCGACGACGTGCTCCTCGAGCGCCGCAGAGGCCGTCACGATCTTGAAGGTCGAACCGGGCTCGTAGAGATCCTGGACGGCACGGTTGCGCCGGGAGTCCTCGCGGGCCCGTCCGTAGGTGTTCGGATTGAAGGTCGGGTAGTTGGCCATCGCCAGGATCTCGCCGGAGTTCGGATCCATGACGACGACCGAGCCGCCGGCGGCGCGGTTCTCGCTGACCCCGGCGCGCAGTTCCCGCTCCGCGATGAACTGGAGGTACTGGTCGATGGAGAGCTCGAGCGTCGCGCCGGCGGTCGCCGGCCGCTCGACCTGGCTGTAGACCCGCTGCTGGCGCGCGTCGGTCTGCACGAGCAGCCTGCCTTCGCGGCCGCGGACCTGCAGGTCGTACGAGGACTCGACTCCGCCGAGACCGGCGTTGTCGAGTCCCACGTAGCCGAGCACGTGGGCTGCCAGCTCCTTGTTCGGGTAGTAGCGCCGGCTCTCCTTGAGGAACCCGACGCCTTTGAGCTTCATCGCGCGGATGCGCTGCTCCTCGTCGGGCGAGACCTTACGCTGCAGGTAGGCGAACTGGCCGCTGCCGCGGAGCTTCTTCTCCATCGCCTCGCGGTCCGTGGCGCCGCACTGGTCGAGCGCCGCGCACACCGCCGCCGCCACGCGCTCCGGGTGGTCGATCTCGGTGGGATCGGCGAACACCGAGTCGGCGTCCACGCTGTATGCGAGAACACGCCCCAGCGATCCAGGATCTCACCGCGCTTGGCGGGGGCGCTGACCGTGCGCGTCTGCTGCTTCTGCGCACGGGCCATCAGGCTCTGGTACTGGACGACCTGCAGGTAGAAGAGCCGGGCCTCGATGCCGGCAGTCCACAACCCGAACAGGATGGCGCCGGCGATGATCCGCCTCCGGATGGTCGTGCGCCACTCCGCTCCGGCGGACGGGCGGCCGCGGCCGGGCGATGCATGACTCGCTGTTCTGCCCTGTGGCTCGGCCACCGACCCCCCTGACGTGGAGCGCTAGCGTGCAGCGATGATCGACGAGGACGGCGGAGCAGGCGCGGTGACCCGCTCGATGACGATGGCCATGTCCGCCGGCGGCGGGACCAGGTGCAGCCTCCGGGTGGCGAGCTCCTCGATCCGCCGCGGCGACCGCAGCGTCTCGATCTCGAGCCGCAGGTGGCGGTTCACTTCTTCTTCCGCCGTGCGCTCGCGCTGGAGGGTCTCCATCGCATACCCGTGGCTGACCAGTTGAAACTTCTGCCAGACCGAGAACAGCACGACGACCACCAGGAGGGCGCCGACGAGGGCGGAGCGCCACAGCGCGCGGTGGCGGGCCTGGTCGACCTCGCGCACGATCAGGTTGTTTCGAACGTCCTTCTTGATCGCGTACTCGAAATCCTGCACGTTCATGCGAGCCTCTCGATCGCGCGCAGCTTCGCGCTGCGCGCCCGGGGGTTTCGGGTCACTTCGTCGTCCGACGGATCGATGGGTCGCTTGGTCACGACCCTGAGCGCCGCCTCGCCGCGGTCGAGCGCGCGGAACGCGTGCTTGACGATCCGGTCCTCCAGGGAGTGGAAGCTGATCACCGCGAGCCGCGCGCCCCCCAGGAGCCGGGAAGCCGCCTGCTCGAGGAAGCGCGCCAGGCCGTCGAGCTCGCGGTTCACCCAGATGCGGAGCGCCTGGAACGTGCGGGTGGCCGGATCGATCCGCTGGTAGCCGCGCCGGGGAATCGCGCGCCGGACGACCTGCGCCAGGGAGGCGGTGGTCCGAATGGGATCGAGCCGGCGGGCCGCCACGATGGCACGCGCAATCCGGCGCGAGTAGCGTTCCTCGCCGTACTGGAAGATCACGTCTGCCAGCGACTCTTCGTCCACGGCGGCGATCAGGTCGGCGGCTGTCGGCCCCTGCGAGCGATCCATCCTCATGTCCAGCGGATCGTCGCGCCGGAAGCTGAAGCCGCGCCCCTCGGCGTCGAGCTGCATCGACGAGACACCGAGATCGGCCAGCGCGCCGTTCACCCCGGCCAGGCCGCGCTCGTCGAGCACGCGCACGAGGTCGCGATAATCGGCGTGCACCAGCTCCACCCGGTTGCCGAAGATCGCCAGCGCCTCGGCGGCATGCCGCAGGGCGTCGGGGTCGCGGTCCAGGCCGAGGATGCGCGACGCGCCCGCCTCCAGGAGCGCACGCGCGTGCCCGCCGAGTCCGACCGTGCAGTCGACGAACACCCCGCCGCGGGAGGGCGCCAGCAGGGTCAGCGTCTCCCCAACCATCACCGCCTGGTGCGTCGGTAGGGCCATGGGGTCAGATTCCGAAACTTGCGAGCGCCCGCGCGTCGTCGTCGGAGTAGCCGTCGTGCTGCATCTTCGCGACGATCCGCTCGTGGTTCCACACGCCGAGCACGTTGTACTGTCCGAACACATCCACCTCGCCGGACATGCCGGCGGCCTCGCGGAGCCGGGGGTGGATGACCACCCGGCCCTGACTGTCGATCTCGGCCACCTGGCCGTAGTAATTGACGCGGTCCATGTACTTCTGGCGCGCGGGGAGCGTCGAGGGTACCTGGGCGAGCTTTTGTTCCAGCTCTACCCAGACCGGCATCGGGTAAACGGTGACGGATTCCCCCGTCAGGCTGGTCACGAACAGCTCAGGTCCGTGCTGCGCCTGGATCACCGCCCTGAAGGCATTGGGGATTTTGAGCCTCCCTTTGTCGTCAATTTTTGCGGCGTAATTGCCCCGGAGGATGCCCTGTTGCTCCACTGCGCTCCACAAATGTCCACCGCGATACTAAAGAAGGGTATCGGCAATGTCAACCGCAAAACATAGAGCGGACTAGTCTTACGTGTTATGTTCGCCTGCTGAGGAAGCAGCTCGACAGGATTCCGCCGCGAGGGGCCTCATGCTACGATGAGCAGATTCTGCGTCACCGCCGACCCCAGCGGTTCCCGGAATTGCACAGTCACTCATCTCATGCTCCGAGCCGGACTCATAGGTTTCCCTTCCTCGGGCCGAACAGCCCTCTTCCAACTCCTCACCAGCGCCAGGGAAGCCCCCCGTGCGAGCGGCAAGGGCGAGGCAAACGTCGGGGTATCCCGGGTCCCCGACGAGCGGCTCGATCGGCTGACGGCGCTCTTCAACCCGCGCAAGCGCGTACCCGCAACGGTGGAGTTTGCGGACATCGCGGGCCCCTCCGCCGGCAGGGCGGGAGCACAGGCGCTGCTCGACGTGGCCCCGTTCCGCAACGCCGACGCGCTGCTCCACGTCGTGCGGATGTTCCGCGATCCCTCCGTGCCGCACCCGGCAGGCACGGTCGATCCGGCGCGGGACGTGCGCCTGATGGAGGATGAAGTCATCCTTGCCGATCTCGGCGTCGTCGAGCGCCGCCTCGAGCGTCTCGATCGCGACCTCAAGAAAGGCCAGACACCGGACCTCCGGCAGGAGCAGGACGTACTGGTGCGCTGCCGCGCCGCGCTCGAGGACGGCCGGCCCCTGCGCGCGCTCCGGCTCGACCCCGACGACGCGAAGCGTCTGAAGGGATTCCAGTTCCTCTCGGCGAAGCCGCTCCTGCTGGTGCTGAACCTCGACGAAGCCGACCTGCCCAGGGCAGATGAAGCCGTCGCCCTGGCAGGCCTCGAGGCGTTCCTGTCGGGCGGCGCGACCCGCGCGGTCTCGATCTGCGCCAAGATCGAGCTCGAGATTGCGCAATTGGACGAGGACGACGCTGCGGCGTTCATGTCCGACCTCGGGCTGCGCGAGTCGGGGCTCGACCGCGTGATCCGCGCGAGCTACGACCTGCTCGGCTACATCTCGTTCTTCACGGTCGGGGAAGACGAGTGCCGCGCGTGGTCGATCCCGCGCGAGATGCCGGCCGTGCTCGCCGCGGGTGAGATCCACAGCGACATCTCGCGCGGCTTCATCCGCGCGGAAGTGGTGGGCTACGAGCACCTGATCGCCCGCGGAACGCTGGCCGCCTGCCGCGACCACGGCGAGCTGAGGCTCGAGGGCAAGGACTACATCGTGCTCGACGGCGACTGCATCAACTTCCGTCATGCGACGTAGGGACCCGTCCGGGTCGCCTCCTGCACGGCCGTGACGATCTCCCGCATCGTCGTCTGCGAGGCGCAGGTGCCGTTCGTCCACGGCGGCGCCGAGGTCCACGTGCGGGAGCTGGTGCGGGAACTGCGCGAACGCGGGCTTCCAGGCCGAGCTGGTGAGCGTGCCGTTCAAGTGGTATCCGAAGGAAGAGATCCTGCCGCACGCGGCGGC
The DNA here is from genome assembly GCA_963787175.1 of uncultured Acidobacteriota bacterium. GTDB lineage: Bacteria > Acidobacteriota > Vicinamibacteria > Vicinamibacterales > 2-12-FULL-66-21 > CAVSUB01. The sequence continues at coordinate 711,794 of CAWBCA010000015.1, read as the reverse complement.
CTGGCGGCTGCTCGATCTCAGCGAGAGCAACGGGCAGCCGATCGATCTGGTGATCGCCTCGAAGTTTCCGACCTACTTCGTCCGCCATCCGCGCAAAGTGGCCTGGCTGATCCACCAGTACCGCGCCGCCTACGAGCTGTGCGGCACCGAGTACAGCGACTTCAATCACATCGAATCGGATGTCGGCCTCCGCGACCGGCTGATCCAGCTCGACACGGAGATGCTCGGCGAGTGCCGCGCCATCTTCGCCAACGCGCGCAACACGGCGCACCGACTTGACGAAGTTCAACGGCCTGGCGGCGGAGGCGCTCTACCATCCACCGCGCCTCGCAGCGCGGCTGAAGTCCGGACCGTACGGCGACTACGTGCTGTCGGTGGGACGGATCGAGTCGGTCAAGCGCGTCGACCTGCTCGTCCGCGCCATGGCCCGGGTGGACCATGCCGCTCCGCCTCATCGTGGCGGGCGACGGCACGCAGCGGGCCAACGTCGAACGCCTCGCCGCCAGCCTGGGCGTCGCCGACCGCGTGACCTTTCTCGGCACGGCCAGCGACGACGAGCTGATCGAGCTCTATGCCGGCGCGCTCGCCGTGCTGTATCCGCCGTTCGACGAGGACTTCGGCTACGTCACGCTCGAGGCCTTCCTGGCGCGAAAGCCGGTCGTCACCTGCACCGACTCGGGCGGCCCGACGGAGTTCGTCGTCGACGGCGTCAACGGCTTCGTGTGCGAGCCGTTGCCCGAGGCGCTCGCGGAGGCGATCAACCGCCTCGCGCAGGCACGCTCGCGCGCCGCGGCAATGGGCGAGGCGGGCCGCGAGGTCGCCGCCCGGATCACCTGGGACGGCGTCGTCGAGAAGCTGACTGCCGCCTAACAGTGCCATAATCCCGGCACCCGTGAAGAAGCTGATCATCCAGATCCCGTGCCTGAACGAGGCGGCGACGCTGCCGGCAACGCTGGCCGACCTGCCCGCCACAGTGCCCGGGCATCGACGTCGTCGAGATCGCTGGTCATCGACGACGGCTCGCGCGACGGCACGGCAGACGTCGCGCGGGCGTGCGGCGTCGAATCACGTCGTGCGGCTCAGGCGCAACAAGGGTCTCGCCGCGGCGTTCGCCGCAGGCATCGACGCCTCCCTGAAGCAGGGGGCCGATTTCATCGTCAACACCGACGCCGACAACCAGTACTCGGCGCAGGACATCCCGCGCCTGCTCGCAGCCGCTGCTCGACGGCGAGGCCGACATCGTGATCGGCGACCGCAACATCGCCGGCCTGCAGCACATGTCGTGGCGCAAGCGGCAGCTGCAGCGGCTCGGCAGCTGGGTGGTGCGGCAGGTCTCGAACACGACCGTGCCCGACACGACGAGCGGTTTCCGCGCCTACACGCGCGAGGCGGCGCTGCGCATGACGATCGTCTCGGAGTTCTCCTACACGCTCGAGTCGATCATCCAGGCCGGCAAGAAGCGGATGGCGATCGCGCACGTGCAGGTCGCGACCAACCCGCGCACGCGCGACTCGCGGCTGTTCGACAGCATCTTCTCGTACATCAAGCGCTCGGCGGCGACCATCGTGCGCATCTATGCGATGTACGAGCCGCTCAAGGTCTTCACCTATATCGGCCTGGCGATTTTCGGCGTCGGGTTCGCTGCTCGCGCTGCGCTTCCTCTACCTGTACTTCGACGGCCTTCACCGGCGGCGGCCGGTACATCCAGTCGCTGATCTTCTCGGCGGTCCTGATGATCGTCGGCTTCCAGGTGCATCCTGATCGGCCTGCTCGCCGACGTGATCTCGGCAAACCGCAAGCTGCTCGAGGATCTCGTCTACCGGGTGCGGACGCTGGAGATCCCGCCGGCCGCGCGAGACGCGGACGCCCCCCCGGCGCCCGCCGCGCGCGCCGCCGGAGTGGCCGAACGCCGCTGGGAACGCTGACCTCGTGGCCGATCCCTCCGCCGTCTCCATCGTCATTCCGGCCTACAACGAAGCGGCGGCCATCGCCGACGTCGTCGCTGTCGCTCGCTGTCGGCCGCGCCGTGGCGCGAGATCATCGTGGTCGACGACGGCTCGACCGACGACACCGGCGCGCGCGCCGGCGGCCGCCGGGGCGACGGTCGTCCGCCATCCCTACAACAAGGGCAACGGCGCCGCGGTCAAGACCGGGATCCGCACGGCGACCGGCGAGTACGTGATGATCGTCGACGGCGACGGCCAGCACCACGGCGACGATGCGCGTGCGGCTGGCGCGCGGCTCGGCGAGTACGACCTGGTCATCGGCGCGCGGTCGGGCCTGACGCAGGCGACGCACGCGCGGCGGCTCGGCAACGGCGCGCTCAACTGGCTGGCGAGCTACCTGGCCGGGCGCGACATCCCCGACCTGACGTCCGGCTTCCGCGCGGCGCGCCGCGCAGCACCTCCGCGAGTTCATCCACCTGCTGCCGAACGGGTTCTCGACGCCGACCACGACGACGCTGGCCTTCATCAAGGCGGGCTACAACGTCACCTTCGAGCCAGCCGAGGCGCGGCCGCGGCTCGGCACGTCCAAGATCCGGCTGGCGCGCGACGGCGTCCGTTTCCTGCTGATCATCCTGCGCATCGTGACGCTCTTCAGCCCGCTGCGGGTGTTCCTGCCCGATCAGCGCCGCCTCGTTCGCGCTCGGCGCCGGCTATGCGCTCTGGACGATTGCCACGCAGTCGCACGTCACCAACTCGTCGGTCCTGCTGATCATGCTCGCGGTCGTCGTGTTTCTGGTCGGGCTGGTCTCCGAGCAGATCTCCGCGCTGCGCTTCGAAGGACGGCAGTAGGCGCGGATGGCCAACGAGCGCGCCCGGGTGCGCCGGCGCCTGCTGCGGCGGTCGTCGGCGGACTCGTGCTGCGGCTCGCGTTCGGCCTCCTCTACTGGAACGGCAAGCCGCTCACCCACGACGAACGGGAGTACCTCGCGCTGGCCGGCAGCGTCGCGGCCGGCCGCGGCTTCGTGTACGACGAGTCGAATCGAGACTCGGCACCGGGCAGCAGTTCGGCCGCGCGCCCGGCTATCCGCTGTTCCTGGCCGCGCTCGGCGCCGGCAGGCGAGACCGCCTCCGACACGCCGACGCGGGTCAAGGTCGCGCAGTCGCTCGTCGGGCGGCCGGCGTCTGGCTCATCGGGCTGCTCGCCCGTCGGGCCGCGGGCGACCGGGCGCGGCGTCGCCGCCGCCTGGCATCGCCGCCGTCCATCCCGCCGCTGGTCACGATGCCGGCCTACGTGCTGAGCGAGACGCTCTATTCCACAGTGGCGCTCGGGTCCGCGCTGGTGTCTGCAGCGACGGCCTCGCAGCACCGGCGGGCGGGAGCGCGTCGCCGGGCCCGCGGCGCCGTCGCCGGCGCCCTCTGTCGGCAGCCGGCGCCCTGATCCGCCCCGCGCATGCTCCTGTTCCTGCCGCTCGCGGTCTGCTGGCTCGCTGTGCGGCGGCGCTATGCGCTCGCGCTCGTGCTTTGCGGGCGCCGCGCTCGCTCGTGATCCTGCCCTGGACGATCCGGAACGTCCGCGCGTCTACGACCGGTTCGTGCTCATCGCGTCGGAGGGAGGCGTGACGTTCTGGACCGGCAACCACCCGCTCGCCATCGGTGAAGGCGACCTCGCGGCGAATCCGTCCGATCAAGCGGGCGGAGCTGGCAGTTCCGCCGGCCGCATCCGGGCCTCTGCCGCCGGAGTCAGCTGGAGCCGCTCTACTACCGCGACGCGCTGGCGCACATCCGCGCCGACCCCGTGCCGGTGGGCTGGGCTGCTGCTCGCGCGAAAGGCGTTCTACACTCGTGGTGCCGATCGGCCCGTCGTATGCGCTACACTCGACCAAATATCGTGCCGCATCGGTTGCTGCCCTACCTGCTCCTGCTGCCGTTCGCGGCGGCTGGGCCGCGGCGACTTGTCCGCGGCAACCGCGCCGCCGACGGCGCTCTTCCTGTGGCCGGCTCGACCGTCCTGGTGTGTCTCGATATTTTTTCCGCAGGAGCGGTTCAGGATTCCCGTGATCGATCCGACGCTGATCGTCTGCGCGGCTGGCCCTGCCGGCCGGGGCCGCAGCCGTGACGCTCGCCACGCGTCCTCGTCGTCGTTCCCACCTACAACGAGCGCGACAACCTGCCGGTGCTGGTGCGCGGGGTGCTCGCGCACGACGGCTTCCGCATGATGGTCGTCGACGACGCCTCGCCGGACGGCACCGGCGAGATCGCCGACCGGCTGGCCGCGGAGTATCCCGGGCCGGATCGACGTCATGCACCGGACCGGGCCGCGCGGCCTCGGCCGCTCGTACATCGACGGCCTGCAGCGCGCGCGTCGCGCAGGCCGACGTCGATCTGATCTGCCAGATGGACGCCGACCTGTCGCACAACCCGGATACCTGCCGGCCCTGACCGCCGCCGCGGCCGAGCACGACGTGGTCATCGGCTCGCGCTACCTGCAACGGCGTCAGCGTGGTGAACTGGCCGCTGCACCGGATCTTCCTCAGCACCTTCGCCAACAAGTACATCCGCGCCGTGACCCAGCTCACGCCGCGTGACTGCACCAGCGGGTTCCGCTGCTGGCGGCGCGAGGCGCTGGCGCGGCTGCCGCTCGCGGAATGGTCTCGGACGGCTATGCCTTTCTGGTCGAGATGCTCTACGAGGCGCAGCGCCGCGGCTGCCGGATCGGCGAAGTGCCGATCATCTTCGTCGAGCGGGCGCTCGGGCACTCGAAGGTGTCGACGCCGTGCTGCTGGAGTCGCTGATCATTCCGTGGCGCCTCGTGCTGCGCCGCTCGCCGCTGAGCCGCCTGGATGGGGCCACTGGAAATCGTCGTGATGGTGACGACGTCGTATCCCGAGGTTTCCTGGGGACAGCGTCGGCACCTTCATGGAACCGATCGCGGCGGCGGTGGCCGCGCGCGGGCATCGAGGTGCACGTCGTCGCGCCGTGGCACCCGCTCGTTACGCGCGGCGCCGTAGAGCACGGCGGTCCGTTTCCACTTCTACAAGTACGCACCGGTGCCTGCGCTGAACGTGTTCGGCTATGCCGCGGCGCTGCGCGCCGACGTCAACCTGCGCGGCGCCGCCTACCTGGCCGCGCCGCTGGCGCTCGCGGCGGGGTGGCTCGCGGCGGCGCCGGGTGGCCCGCAGCGCTCGGCGCGACGGTCATGCACGGCCACTGGGTGATCCCGGGCGGCTTCATCGCGCTGGCGGCCGCACCGCGCCGGGCCCAGGTCGTCAGCCTGCACGGCTCGGACGTCTACGTCGCCGAGACGCTCGGCGCCCGCGGGGCACGCGGCGCGGCTGGTGTTCGGGCGCGCCGGTGCGTCACGGCGTGCAGCGCCGACCTCGCGCAGCGGGCCATCGCGCCTGGGAGCCGATCCGGCGACGCTGGAGGTCGTCCCGTACGGCGTCGACACGGAGCGCTTCCGGCCGCGACCGGACGAACGCGAGGCGCGTGCGGGCACGGCTCGGCGTGGCCGGCGGGCGCGCTGCTCGCGTTCTGCGGCCGGCCGGCTGGTGCGCAAGAAAGGGTTCGAGCACCTGATCGACGCATGGGCGAGCGTCCGCTCGCAGCCGCCGCCCATCCTGGCGATCGCGGGCGACGGCGACCTGCGGGACGAGCTGCGGGATCGGGCGCGCGCGGCCGGCGTGGCCGAGCGGGTGCGCTTCCTCGGCAACCTGTCCCAGGATGAAGTCGGCGGCGCACCTGGCGGCTGCCGACGTCGTGGTCGTCCCGTCGGTGCGCGACGACAGCGGCAACGTCGACGGCCTGCCGAATGTCGTCCTCGAGGCGCTGGCGGCGGGCGCGGCAGCTGATCGCGACGGCCGCCGGCGGAATCGGCAGCGTCGTCGAGCACGAGCAGACCGGACTGATCGTGCCGGAACGAGATGCGCCGGCCCTCGCGGCGGCTGTATCGCGACGCCTGCCGCCGATCCGGAGCTGCGGATGCGCGCTCGGCGCAGGCCGGCCGACGCATGGTGGAAGCGCGGTTCGGGTGGGACCACGTCGGCCGAGCGCTTCGAGGCGGCCTACCGGCCGCGCTCTTGCCTGCAAGCTCGCTCGGCGCGATAACATTTCCGTTTCCTCGATGCACACCTGCAGCGCGGAAGCCTGGGCTCAGCGTGTTTTTCCCCGCGTACAACGACAGCGGGACGATCGCGAGCCTCGTGATCGCGGCGCTCCGGCGCGGCCCGGAAGCTGACGCCGGACTTCGAAGTCATCGTCATCAACGACGGCAGCGCCGACGCGACGGCCGAGATCGTCGACGAGCTCGCGCGCACGTACCCTGAAGTCAGGGTCGTCCACCACGAGAGGAACCGCGGCTACGGCGGCGCGCTGCGGAGCGGCTTCGCGGCGGCGACGCGCGAGCTGGTCTTCTACACCGACGGCGACGCGCAGTGACGATCCGGCCGAAATGGCGGTCCTGTGGGGCGCGTTCGACGACGGCGTCGACCTGGTCAACGGCTACAAAATCAGCCGGTCCGACCCGCTGCACCGCATCGTCATCGGCCGCATCTACCACCACACCGTGAAGCTGCTGTTCGGGCTGCGGCGTCCGCGACGTCGACTGCGACTTCCGGCTGATGCGCCGCGCCATTTTCGACAAGGTGACGCTGGAGAAGAACAGCGGCGTCATCTGCCTGGAGATGATGAAGAAGATCCAGGACGCGGGGTTCCGGATCGCGGAGGTGCCGGTCCATCACTACCATCGGGCCCACGGCCGCTCGCAGTTCTTCAACTTCCGCCGGCTGGTCCGAACCATCGCCGACGTCATGAGGCTCTGGGTCGTGCTCGTCGTCCGTGAGCGCCATCGGGGCGCCGGCGCTCCCGGCGAACCGCGCGGCGCCGGATCAGGAGATCGCCGGTGACGCTCACCTGCGTGGGTGCCGCACGGCATCCTTCCTGCCTCCAGCAGCCGCGATCGGCGCTGGCGAGGATCCGGTGATTCCCTTCCTCACGCTGGTTCTCGCCGACGACGCGGCCACTGTCGAGGACGCCATCGCCCGCGTGGTCTCGCGAGGGTGGTTCGTGCTGGGGCCCGAGCTCGAGGCGTTCGAGCGCGAGTTCGGCTCCGCCTGCGGCGCGCCGCACGTCGTCGGCGTCGGCACGGGCACCGACGCGATCGCCATCGCGCTGCGGGCGCTGGGCATCGGCCGGGGGGACGAGGTCATCACGTCGCCGCTGTCGGCGGCCTACTCGGCGCTCGCCATCATGATGGCCGGGGCGAGGCCGGTGTTTGCCGATGTGGACCCCGGACGGATGACCCTGGACCCGGCGGCGGTCGAGGCTGCGGTGTCGCCACGGACTGCGGCGATTCTCCCGGTGCACCTCTACGGACAGCCTGCTGACATGCCGGCCATCGCGGCCGTGGCGGCGCGCCACGGCCTGGCGATCGTGGAAGACTGCTGTCAGGCGCACCTGGCCACCTGCGGAGGACGGCCGGTTGGAAGCTTCGGTGCGGCAGCCGCGTACAGTTTCTACCCGACGAAGAACCTCGGCGCGCTCGGCGACGGAGGCGCGCTGACCACCACGGACGACGCGCTGGCGTCGCGCGCACGGCGGATCCGGAACGGCGGCCAGACGGACCGCTACCACCACGCCGAGTTCGGCGTGAACTCCCGGCTCGACGAGATCCAGGCGGCGGTCCTCCGTGCGCGCCTGCCGCTGCTGGCCGGCTGGACGGCCCGGCGCCGCGCCATCGCGGCGCACTACCGGCGCGCCCTCGCCGGCAGTTCGACAGTGCTCGTTCCCGCGGAAGCCGATCCCGGCCATGTCTACCACCTGTTCCCGGTGCGCAGCGTCGTGCGCACGGCGATGCAGGCGCACCTGAGGGCGAGCGGCGTGGAGACGCTGGTGCACTACCCGGTGCCAATCCCGCAGCAGCCGGCCATGTCCGGCGAGCGGCCGGCCGATTGCCCGGCCGCCAACCGGCTGTGCGCCGAAGTGTTCTCGTTGCCGCTCTATCCGAACCTTCCCGACGCCGCGATCCGCCAGGTGGTCGACGCCCTCGCCAGCGGGCCATCGTCCGTCGACACCCTCCATGAACGGCACGCCCAGCGCTGACGCGGGTGCCGCCGCACCGCGCCGCAGGCGACACGCCGCCACGTTTCTGCTCATCCTCGCCGCGCAGTTCGGCGTGTTCGAAGGTGCGTTGCGCGTCTGGGGCCACTCGGAGGCCGCCCCGGCGTTCCAGGGGCTGTTCGAAGACGACCGGGCGGCGGGATACCGCCTGAAGCCGCACGCCAATGTCCGCTTCACGACGTCGGAGTTCACTACCGAGATCCGCATCAATCCGAGCGGTGTTCGCGATGACGACGACATCGGGCCCAAGGGGCAGGACGAACGGCGCGTCGTGCTGCTGGGCGATTCGCTCGTGCTCTCCGTGCAGGTTCCGTTCGGCCAGACCTTCGGTGAGCTGCTCGAGCGGAGGCTGAACGCCAGGCCGTCTGCCAATCGCTACAGGGTGATCAACGCCGGCGTCCAGGGCTACGGCCCTGTCGAGGAGCTGCTGTTCTTCAAGTCCGTCGCTGCCCGGTTGGAGCCCGACCTGGTGATCGAGACGATCTTCGTCGGCAACGATGCCGAAGAAGCGCTGAGATCCGCTCACCGGCTGGGGGACGGCGGCCGGACGACCAGGGCCGCCGCGGACACGGTCGCGACGCGACTGCGCCGAATCGTCAGGCGGAGCATGGTCCTGCAGCTGCTGCGGCTGCGCGTCGCATCCGCCGCGGAGCGCTTCCGGGGAACGCTCTCGACGCCGGAGGCGCCGCTCCAGAGCTACGCTGCGGAGCCTGGGCCGTGGATTGCGGAGGGGCTCGCCGTCAGCCGGCAGTGCGTGCGCGAAATCGCTGCGGTCGCCACCGCCGCCGGCGCGCGGACCGCTGTCGCGCTGATGCCGGCCCGGTTCCAGGTCGACGACGCGGACTACGGCCGGTTGAAGGAAGTCGTGGCGGCCGCCGGGGGGGATTTGCGCCGCGACGCGGCGACCGAACGGTTCGACCGGCGCGTTGGCCGAGCTCCCGCTACCGCGTGTGGACCTCCTGCCGGCACTGCGGCAGGCGCTGCCCGGCCCCGATCTGTTCTTCCAGGAGACCGTCCATCTCACCCCCCGGGGGCACGCCGTGGTGGCCGAGGCGCTGGATCGATTCATCGAGGAGCATCACCTGCTGACGGGGGACGTCGCGCCGCCGCCCCGCTGATCCGGCTCCATGCTCTTCAACTCCCTCCACTTCCTCTGGTTCTTCGTCGTCGTGTATGCCCTGTACCGGGCGGTGCCGCACCGGGCGCAGAACTGGCTGCTCCTCGTATCCAGCTACTACTTCTACGCGGCGTGGGACTGGCGCTTCCTGGGGCTGCTGGTCGCCTCCACGGTCGTCGACTACACGTGCGCGCGCCTGCTGGAGGCATCGAGCGCTGCCCCGCCGCCGGAAATGGCTCCTCGGCGCGAGCCTCGCCTTCAACCTGACGCTGCTCGGGTTCTTCAAGTACTTCAATTTCTTCGCCGACAACCTGCACGGTCCTGTTCGACGTCGATCGGGTGGCGGATGGACTTCGTCACGCTGCGCGTGCTGCTGCCGGTCGGCATCTCCTTCTACACGTTCGTCACGATGAGCTACGTGATCGACGTGTACCGGCGCGAGATTCCCGCAGCGCGGCACCCGGTCGACTTCGCGGTGTTCGTCGCGTACTTCCCGCACCTGGTGGCCGGCCCGATCCTGCGTGCATCGCGGCTGCTGCCGCAGATCCATGAACCTCGCACGATTACGGGCGGCGCAGATGCGCGACGGGGCATGGCTCGTGGCGTGGGGCCTGTTCCAGAAGGTGTTCGTCGCCGACAACCTGTCGGGCATCGCCGACGCCATCTTCGCGCGCGGGACTGACCACACCGGCATCAACGTGCTGCTCGGCGTGTATGCGTTCGCCTTCCAGATCTACGGCGACTTCGCCGGCTACTCGAACATCGCGCGGGGGATCTCGAAGCTGATGGGCATCGAGCTGATGGAGAACTTCCGCTTCCCGTACCTCGTGCGCACGCCGCAGGAGTTCTGGCGGCACTGGCACATCAGCCTGTCCACCTGGCTGCGGGACTACCTGTACATCCCGCTCGGCGGAAATCGCGGGTCGGCGCGGCAGACCGACCGCAACCTGCTCATCACGATGGTGCTGGGCGGCCTCTGGCACGGCGCCGCGTGGACGTTCGTGCTCTGGGGCCTGTTCCACGGGCTGCTGCTCATCGCCTACCGCTCGCTCGGCGAGTCGGCGCCGTTCAGACGGGCGCTGCTCGGGCCGGGGCCGCTCGCCCGGGTCGCGGGCTGGGCGGTGATGTTCCACTTCACCTGTCTCGGCTGGCTGATCTTCCGCGCCCGGTCGGTCGGGCAACTGGCGGACCTGACCCGGAGCCTCGTGTTCGACTTCGCGCCGACCACCCTGGACGTCCAGGCGTGCTGGCGCCGGTGCTTCTCTATACGGCGCCACTGCTGGCCGTGCACGCCTGCGAGGCCTATTTCGACGACGTGCTCGTGGTGCGGCGGCTGCCGATCGGCGTGCGATACTCTGTCTACGCCGCTACGTTCTACCTCACGATGCTCTTCGGTAACTTCGGCGGATCGGATTTCATCTACTTTCAGTTCTGAGAAAGGGCGGCGCGGTGATCACGGGTGATGACGGTTGCTGACCGCGCTGCTGCAAGCAGTCGTCATCGGCTGGCTCCCCGGCGCTGCGGTGTTCCGGGCGCCGTTGCTCGAGCGCGGGCGGCGCGCCGCGCTCGATGCGCCGGAGCGGCTGTTCTGGCAGGTGCTGCTCAGCGTCGCGCTCTCGCTCGGCGTGGTGCTCGCGCTTGCGGCGGCGGGGCGCTACAGCTTTGGACGCCTCCTCCCGACCGATGCTGCCGTGGCTTGCGGCGGTTGCAGCAGCCTCACGCTTCCGATTGCGGCTCGGGGCGGACGCGCCGCGGCCCGGTTGGTCGGTGCTGGTGCCCCTTGGCCTGCTGCTGCTGGGCGCCTGGCGCTTCCTTCCCCCGTCCGAGTACATCATCGGCGGCCAGGATCCCGGCGTCTACATCAGCGAGGGGGTGCAGATCGCGCAGCGCGGCGCGCTGTCGGCGCCCGACCCCGTCGTCGCGGCGGTGCCGAACTTCGCGCGGGATCTGTTCTTCCCCTCGGAGCAACGCGGACCGACTACTACAGCGGCCGCTTCATGGGCTTCTTCATCCAGGAGCCCGACCAAGGGCATGTCGTCGGCCAGTTCCCGCACCTGTTCCCCGCCTCGATCGCGCTCGGCTACGGCCTCGACGGACTGACCGGCGCAAGACGCACGACGTCAGCGTGGGCAATCCTCGGCGTGCTCGCCGTGTACTTCGCTGGCGCGCGGCTGGCCGGCCGCGCGGCAGCGGGTGCGGCCGCCGGACTGCTCGCGCTGCACGTCATCGAGGTGTGGTTCGCGCGCTATCCGAACGCGGAAGTCGTGATGCAGCCACTGCTGTTCGCCGCGCTGCTCGCGAGTGCCCGCGCGCACCTGGACGACGACCCGCTTCTTCGCGCCGGTGGCGGGATTGCTGCTCGGCCTGCTGCTGTTCCTCCGGTTCGATGCCGTGCTCGGCATTGCCGGCGTCGTCGGCGGGCTGGCGCTCACGGCGCTGACCGGGAGGCGTGTGCGGTGGTCGTTCATCGCGACGCTCGCGTCAGCCGCGCTGTGCTGGCCGCCGCATACATGCTGCGGCCCGATGCGCGCGTATGCGTATCTCTGCCGATCGTCTTCGTGTCGCATCTGCCCTGGTGGCAGACTGCGGCGCTCCTGGTGGTGCTGATCGCGGCGCTCGCCGCGCTGGTCGCCGGCGCGCCCGGCGTCCGCTTCGCCACGGATGGTCCGGCGTTCCGCGCCGGTGATCGTGGCGGGTGCGGTGTGCGCCGCCGCGGTCTACGCGCTCTATGTTCGCCAGCCTGGCGGCAAGCTGACCGACTACGACGCGTTCGCGCTGCGGACGTTCACTAACCTGTACCTCACGCTGCCGGCGCTCCTGGCGGCGTTGTTCGGGTATGCGCTGCTGGCGCGCCAGCGCTTCTGGCGCGATCCCGCGCTCTTCCTCACGGTCGCGATCTTCTCGCTGTTCTTCTTCTACAAGATCCGCATCGTGCCCGAGCACTTCTGGATGGCGCGGCGGTTCCTGCCGGTGATCCTGCCGGCGGCCCTGCTCTTCGCGTCTGCCGCGGCGCTTCCGGGCCGCACGGCGGCTCCCGGCGGGCCCGCCTGCTGCGCGGCGGGCTGGGGGCCGTGTTCCTGGTGCTGCTGGCGGTGCCAGTACGAGCGTGCGGCCCGGCCGGTGATCAGCCACGTCGAGTACGCCGGGCATCATCCCGAAGATCGAGCAGATCGCCGGGACGATCGGGACGGCGACATGCTCGTGGTGGAATCGCGCGAGGCCTCCGACACACACGTGCTGGGACTGCCGCTGGCCTACATCTACGGACCGAACGTCCTGCTGCTCCGCTCGCGCCTTCCGGACAAGTCGCCTGTTCGGCTCCTTCCTCGACTGGGCGCCACGCCGCTACTCGCGGGTCCTGTTCATGGGGGGCGGCGGCACGGACCTGCTGTCGCAGCGCTGGGACGTGCGGCCCGTCGCTGGCGAGCGCTTCCAGGTGCCGGAGTACGAGACGAGCCGGTATACCCATCCGCGGGGCGTGCGGCGGAAGGAGTTCGACTACAGCCTCTACCAGTTCGTCCCGGCTTCCGCCGGCGCGCCCGGCCTGACCGACCTCGACGTCGGCACGCAGGACGACCTGCACGTGCTCCGCTTCCACGCCAAGGAAACGAGCAACGGGCGCACGTTCCGCTGGTCGCGCGACACCTCATACGTCTCGCTCGTCGGCGTGTCGCCCGGGAGCCGCGAGGTGACGCTCTGGATGGACGACGGAGGGCGCCCGGCTGCCGTGCCTGCCGCCCAGGTGACGATCTCGTTGCAGCTCGGATACCAGGCCGGTCAGCCTCCCAGCATCGATCAAGTCCTCGGGACCGTCGCGGTGAGGGGCGGGTTCAAGCCTTACACCGTTCCCATTGCGCCGGCTCTCGCCGAGACTGCTGCGGCGGCCAGCGATCCCGTCCGCTTCAAGCTGACCACCAGCGTCTGGGTCCCCCGCCAGGTGCTCGGAACCCCGGACGACCGGGATCTCGGGGTGATGAAACGTCAACCGCCGCTGCCGCGTAAACGATCGCGCACGCATGCCCGCCCTCCAGATCTACGATCGGCGCGAGCGGCGGCTCGTCGCGGCGGCCGATCGGGTGCTGAGCCTCGTCGCTGCCGTCCGCGCCCTCTGGCGCCCCTCGCATCCTGACGGCGTGCCGCGGCGGATCCTGCTGCTGCGTCTCGAACGGATCGGGGACCTCCTGATGGTGCTCCCGGCGATCGCGGACGTGCGCGAGCTCGCCCCAGACGCGGAGATCGACCTCGTCGTGGGCAGCTGGAACGAGGCGCTGGCGGGGGCCGTGCCGGCGGTCACGCGGGTGGAGGCGCTCGACGCGCGCTGGCTCGCGCGGGAGACTTCCGGCCAGGGCCTCGCGGCGCTCCTGCGCCGGGCGCGCTCCTGGCGACGGCGCCGCTACGACGTTGCCATCAACTTCGAGCCCGATATCCGCAGCAACCTGCTGACCGCAGCCTCCGGCGCCGCCTTCACGGCAGGCTACCGGAGCGGCGGCGGCGGCGGGGTGCTCGACAGGGCGCTCGACTACGATCCACGCGCGCACACGAGCGACAACGCGCGGGCGCTCGTCGCCGCCGTGTTCGGCAGGCAGGCGCCGGGCCGCTCGCAGCCCCCGCTGGCGATTCCCGCGGCGCTCAGGCGGAAGGCAGCGCTGCGCCTTGGCGGCAGTCCCGAAGGGCCGCTGGTGGGCATGCACGTCGAGCGGCGGGCGCGCCATCAAGCAGTGGCCACCCGATCGGTTCGCCGAGGTCGCCCGCCGCCTCTCGGAGGCGTGCGGCGCAACCATCGTGCTACTCGGGGGCGCCCGAAGAGGCGGCGCTCGTGGCGGCCGTGCGGTCGGCGCTGCGCGACTGCCGCGTGATCGACGTGTCGGGTGACGTCGACCTGCCACACTCGCGGCCCATCTCGAGCGCCTGTCCCTGGTCATCACGGGGGATACCGGGCCGATGCACCTCGCGGGAGCGGTCGGAACACCGGTCGTGGCCATCTTCGGGCCTTCCGATCCGGCGCGCTACGCGCTGCGCGGCCGCCACGATCAGGTCGTGCGCATGGATCTACCCTGCAGCCCCTGCAACCGCATCCGCCTCCCGCCAGCGCGATGCGTCGGGCACACGCCCGACTGCCTCGAGCTGGTCTCCGCGGCACGCGTCGTGGAGGCGGCCATGCTGGCGCTCACGTCGACGGGGCATCTGCGGCAGGCCCGCGCCGGTCTCGCATGACGCGGGCAATCCTGGAGCTGCAGGCCGGCGGCGCCAGGCGCCGCGTCGATCTTGCGGGCTATCTCGATGGCGACCTGGAGGAACGGGCGGCTGCGAACGCCTGCTCGTGGATCAAGAGCGCTACGCCGCGCGCACGTCGAGGGCGTGCCCCTGCGCCGCCGCTTCAGCTACCGCGGCGACTCGCTCTGGTGGTTCGCGGAGCTCTACCTGCACAAGCAGCAGGTGGTGCTGGACGTCCACCGCACGATAGCCGCGCTGGACGCCCTGCTCGGCCGGGAGCAGCCGTCGGGATTCTCCGTGTCCGAAGGCAGCGCGCTGGTCAGGCTGGTGGCCGCGCGGTTCGCCGCCGCGCGCGGGGTGCAGTTCAGCGGCAGCGTCGGCCGGCGGCCGGCACTCGCGGCACTGGCGGCGATGGACGCGCGCGGAAGCTGGCTCCAGGGCGCGGCGCTGGCTTCACGCGTCCGGCGCAGGTTGCCGCCCGGCGGTCATCGCGCGACGGTCCTCGCGTTCGTGCATCGGGCCTTCCTGCGCAGCGACGCGGAAGACGGCAGCGCAGAACAGTACATCGGGCCGGTGCTCGAAAGCGCTCCATGCACCGCCTGCCTGGAGACGGGCTCCAGTGCGTCAGCGTCGGGCCGGCCGCGAACTTCCGCGCGCGGCGGTGGTGGCACCCGGTGCTGCGCAGCACGGGCGCGCCAGCCGCGCGCCCCATCGAGGCATTCGCGTCGTTCGATGCCCTGGCGTCCTCGAGCCGGTTCTGGCGCGCGCGGCACATCCTGCGACGTGCGCTCTGGAGCAGCGACGAACTCCGGTCCAGCGCGCGGATACAAGGCTGCGACTGCTGGCCGGTCATACGCGACGAGCTCGCCGGCATCGCGCTGCTGCAGTGGCCGTGGTCGGCGCGTGCCATGGACGAGGCGGGCGCTGCGCTCGACGCGCTCGGCCCGTCCGCCGCGCTGACCTACGCGGAAGCGGGCGGCTGGGGCCGCGCCATCGTGCTCGAGTCGCGGCGCCGTGGCATCGCCACGGCCGGCCTGCAGCATGGCTTCATCTACAGGCACTGGCTGAACTACCTGCACGAGCCCGACGAGATGTCCCCCGACCCGGAGAACCCGTCGGACGCCGGCTTCCCGCATCCCTCCGTCACCCTGCTCTTCGACGGCTACGCCGCCCGGCATCTCTCGAGCCGGGGGCACTTTCCCGCCGGCGCGCTCGGTCACGGGCAGCCCCCGGCTGGACGACCTGGTGAGGACGACGCGGAGCCTGTCCGGAGACGACGTGGCGCGCGCGCGCGGGCAGGCGGGCGCACGCCCTGCGGAGGCCCTGGTGCTCGTCGACGACCAAATGGAAGGAAGCGCAGGACATCCTCCCCGGTGTCCTGCACGCGGCCGGCAGGCTGCCAGCGGTTCACGTGGCGATCAAGACACACCCTGCCGAGACGCCCGAGGCATACGCCGGCGCCGCGCGCGGCCTCCCGCACGTCACCGTCCTGCCCGCGGCAGCGCCGCTGGCCCCCCTGCTCGCCGGCAGCCGTGCCGTCGTCACCGTCAATTCCACCGTTGCGCTCGACGCTGCCGTGCTCGGGGTGCCCGCCCTCGTCGTCGGGCTGCCGAACAACCTCTCGCCGTTCGTGGAAGAAGGCGTGATGGCCGGGCTGCGCGAGCGCGACGCAGGCGGGATGCTCCGGCAGATTCTGTATGATGAGAGGTTCCGGCAGCAGCTCGACGCCGCCACCAAGGCCTTCCTGAGCCGCTTTCACATCGGGTCCGACGGACGGGCGGCCGAGCGCAGCGCGGCGGCGGTCCTCAGCCTTGTCGACGAGCCGGCGCCGCCTGACGCGGAGCGATGACGCCGGCCAGAGGAGTATTCGATTGATGCGTGTGCTCATAACCGGCGGCGCCGGCTTCATCGGATCCCACCTGGCC
Source organism: uncultured Acidobacteriota bacterium (assembly GCA_963787175.1). GTDB lineage: Bacteria > Acidobacteriota > Vicinamibacteria > Vicinamibacterales > 2-12-FULL-66-21 > CAVSUB01. The sequence continues at coordinate 695,478 of CAWBCA010000015.1, read as the reverse complement.
GAGGCGCTGCTCGAGCGCGGCGACGAGGTGTACGTCCTCGACGACCTCTCGACCGGCTCGATCGACAACATCGCCCATCTCAAGGCCACATCCGCGCTTCCACTACACGATCGACACGGTGACCAACGAGCCGCTGCTCGCCGAGCTCATCGACCGCTGCGACACCGTCGTCCACCTTGCGGCCGCCGTCGGCGTGAAGCTGATCGTCGAGGCCGCCGGTGCACACCATCGAGACCAACGTCCACGGCACCGAGGTGGTCCTCAAGCACGCGAACAAGAAGAAGAAGCTGGTCGTCGATGGCGTCGACCTCCGAGGTCTACGGCAAGAGCGTCACGGTGCCGTTTTCAGAGGATGCCGACCTGGTGCTCGGTCCGACGCAGAAGCACCGCTGGGCCTACGCCTGCAGCAAGATGATCGACGAGTTCCTGGCGCTCGCCTACTGGAAGGAGCGGAAGCTGCCGGTCATCGTGATCCGGCTGTTCAACACCGTGGGACCGCGCCAGACCGGCCGGTACGGGATGGTGATTCCGACCTTCGTGAGCCAGGGCCTGGCCGGGCAGCCGATCACGGTCTTCGGCGACGGCACCCAGTCGCCGCAGCTTCACCTACGTAGGGGACGTGTCCGCGCTATGGTAGCCTTGATCGACGAGCCGCGCGCCGTCGGCGAGGTCTTCAACATCGGCAACGGCGGCGGAGATCTCGATCGGTGAGCTCGCAGAGCGCATCAAGGCGCTCACCGGCGAACCGCTCGACGATCGTGCGGATCCCATACGACCAGGCCTACGAAGCCGGCTTCGAGGACATGCCGCGGCGGGTGCCCGACATCTCGCAAGATCCGCGCGCTGGTCGGCTACACGCCGACGGTCGACCTCGACGAGATCCTCGCGCGCGTGATCGAGCACTTCCGTCAGCGGCCCTGAGCAATGCCCGAATCCCTCAAAATCAAAGCGCGTGCACGCGCGGCCGTCGAATCCGCGCTGCGGCGGCAACGCCAGGCCGCTGCGCCGGCTGCTGCTCGCGACCGGCCGCGACCGCGCGCCGGTGATGCCGGAGATCGTGCAGATCGAGAGCACCAACCTCTGCAACGCCAAGTGCGTCTTCTGCCCGCGCGACGAGATGCACCGGAAGCAGGGGGTGATGTCGTTCGATCTGTTCCGGAAGATCGTGGACGAGTGCGTCGAGCTGAGCATCACCCACGTGCGCGTGCACAACTACGGCGAGCCGTTCATCGACCGGCGCCTCGTGGAGAAGGTCCGCTACGCGAAGGAGAAGGGGATCAAGGAAGTCGGGATGATCAGCAACGGCTCGCTGATCACCGAGCAGGTCGCGCGCGGCATGATCGACGCCGGCCTCGACGCGATCAACATCAGCGTGGACGCCGCCGGCAAGGAGGTCTTCGACGCCGACCCGCCTCGGCCTCAACTACGACAAGGTCATCGCCAACATCGAGCGCCTGGTGCGCGTGCGCGCCGAGCTGGGCAGCGACCAGGCCCAAGCTGATCCTCTCGTTCGTGCGGCAGAACAACTCGCTCGACGAGCAGGCGTTCATCGAGCACTGGAAGACCATCGCGGACAAGGTGCACGTCACCGACCTGCACAACTGGGCGGGAACCCTCAATACGGAGTCGGACGTCAACTATCCGTGCTACCGCCCCTGGCTGACGTTCACGGTGCTCTGGGACGGCCGCGTCTCGCTGTGCTGCGCGGACTTCGACGGCCGGACCATCCTGGGCGACCTCAACACGTCAACGATACGGGACGTGTGGAATGCCGAACCCTACCGGCACGCCCGCCGCCTGCACCTGGAAAGCGGCGGCCCGGACATCTGCCGGTCGTGCGATCTGCCCAGCAAGGACTCGCCGCTCTGGATTACCAAGCTCGCGTGATCCGCTGACCGGCGCGGGTCGCCGTGCCGTCCGGCCCGGGGCGTATACTGACAGTGCACGCTTTGCTGGAGCTCGAGCCATGAAGATGTTGTCGCACCTGACGCTCACGGCCGCGCTGGCGATCACCGTGGCCGCACCTGCCGTTGCCGGAGAGCTTCGCCTGTCGATCTCGGGCGGCCGCGTCACCCTGATGGCGAAGGACGTCACGGTTCGTGAGATCCTCGCAGAATGGGCGCGGGTGGGCGAGACCCGCATTGTCAACGCCGAGAAGCTGACCGGCGGTCCAGTGACCCTCCAGCTGGACAACGTTCCGGAAGGACAGGCGCTCGACACCGTTCTCCGGTCGGCGGCCGGCTATGTAATGGCCGCAAGGACGGCCGGTTCACCCGGGCCCTCGGTCTACGACCGGATCATGATTCTGGCGTCGAGCCGTCCGCCACTCGTCGCGGCCGGTATTCCTGCGTCGATGAATCGCGGGATGCCTCAGGTGCCGCAGAACGTTCCGCAGGAGGACGATGCGGACGGGGTAGTGGGCGCAGGCGGCAACGTGATCAACGGTCCGGTGATGGCGCAGCCCGGAGTGGGGATCATGCCCCAGCCCGGAGTGGGGATCATGCCGCAGCCGGGAGCTGTCGTAGGACCGGCTCAGGGTGTGCACACGGGGCAGCCGGGACAGGTGGGACAACCCCCACAGCCGGGACAGCCCGGACAGCCACAAGCGCCGATGACCGCGCCGCGTCCGGGCATGCTGCCGCCTCCGCCGCCGGCGCCTGCGGTCGTGAACCCGTTCCTCGGCACGCCTCCCGGCCCGACGGCGCCGGGCTACAATCCCGTGCCGCCGCCCCCCGTCACCGTGCCCCGTCCTCCCGGGGGCGGAGCCTAGCGGGAGCCGGATGCTGGCGAACGCATCCTGAATGGCAGATGGCAGATGTTAAGGCGGCTGTAGTTTTGCCACCTGCCATCTCCCAGCTCACATCAGGCCGGCTTTCTCAGCGGCCTGCTCGGCCCTGCATGTAGAATCCTCTGGCATGAGCGCCAGCCGCCCGTCGGTTCGCGGCGGTGAGTACGCGGCACGCGGCGACTACCATCGCTCCCTCGATCCTTCGTGGGATTACTACCCCACTTACCTGGCAAAACTGGCAGCGGTCCGCCGCTGGCTGGAGGCACTTCCTCCCCGAACCCGGGTTCTCGACGCGGGCTGTGGCGAGGGCATCCTGGTCGAGGAGTTCGCCTCCCGCCTGGCCATCGAGGGGCTCGACCCGAACTACTCCTCGGATCGGGTCCGCACCGGGTCGCTGACATCCCTGCCCTACGCGGCGGCCAGCTTCGACCGCGCGCTCTGCCTCGACGTGCTCGAGCACCTGACGTTCGAGGAGCAGCCGCGCGCCCTCGCCGAGCTGCACCGCGTGCTGGCAGCCGGCGGCCTCCTGCTGGTGTCGGTTCCAAACCTCGCGCACCTGCAGTCGCGCATCCACTTCCTGCTGCAGGGTCGTCTCATCCGCACGGCGTCCGAGCTGAAACATCCGGGCGACAGGCCGGTCGGCGAGTACCTGCAGCTTGCCGAGCGCGCGGGATTCAACTGGTGGCGCGACAGGGGATTTTTCCCACGGTGCCGGTGCTCACGCGGCTGATCCGGCGCCACCCGCGCGCGCTCGCTGCCGGTGCACCGGTGGCTGTCGACGGCTGCTGCCGGTGCCGGGGTGGTGCTTCCTGAATCTGCTCACGTTCGGGAAACGCTGACCCTTGCTGCAGAAGGTTCGTGAGCTCTCGAAGAACCTGGCGGTCTACGGCGTCGGCGACGTCGCCATCCAGGTTGTCAGCTTCCTGCTGGTCCCCGTCTACGTCCAATACCTGTCCCCTGCCGACTACGGCATCCTCGGCCTGCTGGGCGGGATCGAAGCGACGACGAAGCTGTTCTTCCGATGGGGCCTCGACGGCTCCTTCATGCGCTTCTGGTACGACTGCGCGGACCAGGCGGCGCGTCAGCGGCTCGCCAGCACGATCTTCTTCTTCATGCTGGCGGTCAATGCCGTGCTGCTGGGCGTCGCGCTGCTGGCCGCGCCGTTCCTGTCCTGCCGGATGCTCGGGGTGGCCGGCTACACGCTTGCCCTGCAGCTGGTGCTGCTGAACACCTTCGCCATCGGGTTCACGTTCATCCCGTTCCACGTCCTGCGGATGGAGCAGCGGACGCGCGACTACAGTGCGCTCGCCTTCGCCCGGTCGGCCGCCACGCTGGTGCTGCGCATCACGCTCGTGGTGGGGCTGCAGATCGGGATCTGGGGCGTGGTCATCGCCGACGTCGTGGTCACCGTCGCGGTCATCCTGTGGATGATGAGGCTGTTCGCGCCGCTCATCCGGCCGGTGTTCTCGGCCACGCTGCTCGGCAGTCGCTGGCGTTCGGCCTGCCGCAGACTCCCGCACGCGCTCGCGCAGTCGGTCATGGCCGTCGGCGACCGCTTCATCCTCAGCCGCTTCACCACGCTGACCGAGATCGGCGTGTACTCGATGAGCGTCAGCTTCGGGCTCGTCCCCAAGCTGTTCCTGAGCGCGTTCGAGACCGCGTGGGCGCCCTTCTACTACGCCACCGCGCGGGAGCCGGACGGCGTCCGGACGTTCTCGGGCGTCACGACGTACGTGTTCGCGGTTCTCGCGCTGCTGACCGCGGGGCTTGCCGCCACGGCAGCCGACCTGCTGGCGCTCGTCGTCGGGGAGGCCTATGCGGCGGGCGCTGCGGTGGTCGGGTGGACCGCCGTGGCCGTTCTCCTCCAGGGCGTGTACCTCCTCACGTCCATCGGCCTCAACGTGACCGGCAACACGCGGTACTATCCGGTATCGACCCTGGCAGGGGCCGCCTGCAACGTGGGGCTGAACTTCGCGCTGATACCACGCTTCGGCATCATCGGCGCGGCGTGGGCCAACGCGGCGGGATACGGCGTCCAGGCGGCGGTCGCCTACGCCTTCTCCCAGCGCTTCTATCCCATCGCCTACGAATCGGGCCGCCTTGCGCGCGTGGCCGCCTCTGCCGCGGCGGGCTACGGGGCGTCGCTGCTCGTGCCGCAGACGGGGGCCCTCGCCGGCCTCCTTCTTCGCGGCTCTACGGTCGCCCTTGTCATGGGGACGTTGCTTGCAGTGAGTGGCTTCTTCAGGCCCGGCGAAATGCGCCTGCTCCAGTCGATCCGCCAGCAGTCGATGCGCCGCAGGAGCGCGGCGTCCCCGGCCCGCGGCTCCGGACACGATCGAGATGGCGGGTGAGATCGTGGCCACGGGTCTTCCCGACAGCTCGGATATCCGGAACCGCCATGACCGGCCGGCGCCTCATCGTTGCCGGTTTGTGCGCCGCGGCGCTGGTGCTTCGCAGCGTCGGGCTGCAGTACGGGTTGCCCGCCGTCTACAACCCGGACGAAGTCGCCATCATGGCCCGCGCCCTCAGCTTCGCGAAGGGCACCCTGAACCCGCACAACTTCCTCTATCCGACCTTCTATTTTTACGTGCTGTTCGCCTGGGTCGGCGTGTATCTGGCCTTCGTCCGGGCGACGGGCCGCGTGGGATCGATGACGGCGCTGCAGGAGCTGTTTTTCAGGGATCCGACGGGGATCTACACGGCGGGGCGGACGCTTGGCGTGGCCGCGGGCACCGCGACGGTGTGGTTCCTGTACCGGCTCGGGACGCGGCTGGCGGACGGCCGCACGGCGATCGCCGCGGCCGTCTTCCTGGCGGTGTCCCCGCTGCACGTGCGCGACTCGCACTATGTGAAGCACGATGTGCCGGCGACCCTTGCGGTTGTCGCCGCGTTTCTCGCGATGACGCGCGTATGGCCCGGCGCCGGCCGGGCCGGCGACGCAGGCGGTGCACGGGGGGGCGGGCTGCGCGACATGGCGCTCGCCGGCGCGGCGGCAGGCGTCGCGTTCTCGACGCACTACTACTGCATATTCCTGGCGCTGCCGCTCGCGTGGGCCGTGTTCCAGCGCACGCGCGCCGGGGGGTCCGGCGGGTTCGCGCGTGGCCTGGCCACTGCGGCTGGAGCGAGCGCCGTGGTGTTCTTCGCGCTCTCCCCCTTCCTCCTTCTCGAGCCGGGAACCGCCCTGCGCGACATCTCGGCGAACCGCGAGATTGTCGTCGATCGCGCCGTAGCGGCGGGCGCATTCGGCCCGGCACGGCGGTATGCCGAGTTGCTGTGGCTCGATGCCCTCGGGATGCCGGCCGTCGCGCTCGCGCTGGTCGGCGCGGTCTGGATGATGGCCGTCGATCGCCGCCGCGCCGTCCTGCTGCTGGCGTTCCCGCTGCCGTTCCTGCTCTTCATCAGCAACACCGCGCCGGCAAGCCGCTATCTCAACCCGGTTCTGCCGTTCCTGGCGCTGTTCGCGGGTTGGGGCCTCGGTCCGCCTCTCGGCCCGGGTGAGAGCCCCGGCCCCGGTGTTCTGGACGGCCCTCGCCGCGGCGGCGCTGCCCCCCCTGGTGGCCAGCGTCCGAAGCGACGCGTTCTTCCGGCAGGAGGACACCCGGAGCCTGGCGCGCACGTTCATCGAGGCGCACATACCGTCCGGGTCAGGGATTCTCGTCCAGCCGTATTCGGTGCCGCTCACCATGTCGCGTCCGGCACTCGAAGAAGCGCTCGCGCATCATCTGGGCTCGCCGGTCGCCGCCTCGACGAAGTTCCAGATCCAGCTGGGCCTGGATCCGTATCCCGATCCGTCGTACCGGCTGGTGTATCTGGGGAGCGGCGGCCTGGACGTCGATAAGCTGTACGTGAGCCTGGAGGAGGCGGGCCATCCGGATGGGCTGGAGCGGCTCCGCCGCCTCGGCGTGGCGTTCGTCGTCTTCAAACGATACAATAGGGCGGATCCGGACTCGTTGCCGTTCCTCACCGTGCTGGCTCGTGAGGGCCGGCGGATCGCCGCATTCTCACCGTATCGTGCCAGCGTCGTCGGCACGGAACGAGAGCGGACCGAGCCTTTCCTGCACAATACCGACAGCCGGATAGTCGAGGCGCTGGAACGCCCGGGCCCGCCGTTGGAGATCTGGCAGATACCGATGGTCCTGGTGCGTAAACCTGCGCGCCCGCCTGCGCGACTCCCCGCGCGGGCGCTTCCGCTCGCGCGCCACGCGTGGGCGCGGTTCCGGCGGCGCAAGTACGAGCGCCGGATCCAGCGGTTCCTCGCCGAGAAGACCGGGCGGGCCGATCGCCTGCCGATCGGCGCTGTCTACGAAGCGACCATGCGGTGCAACCTGCACTGCGAGTTCTGCTACGTCGGCGACCTGCTCAACATCGAAGGCCAGTGGCGGGAGGAGCTGAGCTCGAGTCCCTCGCGCAGCGCGTTCCCGGACCAGCCCGGGTTCCAGGTCAGCCTGACCGGCGGCGAGATCTTCATGCGCAAGGACATCATGTCCGTGCTCGATCTCTTCCACGAGAAGGGCTACGCCTGCGGCTACCTGACCACCAACGGCACCATCATCACCGAGGAACGCGCCGAAGCGCTTGCGGACCTCGCCGCAGCCGGCTTTCTCAAGCACATCAGCGTCTCGATTGACGGCCCGGGCGAGATGCACGACGCGGCGCGCGGGCTGAAGGGCACGTTCGAGCGCACCTGCGCCGGGCCTGCGGCGGCTCCAGGATGCCGCGAGACGCAAGCACGCGCCGCTGCGCGTCAGCATCAACACGACAGTCGCCCACGAGACGCTCGAGGCCCTGGACCAGATGGTGGATGTCGCCGAGGAGCTCGGCGTGGACGCCATCGGCCTGAATCACCTGATGTTCAGCACGCCGGAAGAGGTCGCCGAGACGGTCCGCCTGCTCGGGCAGGGCGACCCGTCGATGATCGCCACGTTCGTGACGCGCGATCCCGGGCTCGACGTCGACGCGCGTGCGCACCAAGGTCGCCGGCGCTCGAGGAGAAGTGCCGGCGAGCGCAACGTCCTGTTCGACTTCCGCCCCAAGGTCCACCCGCAGCTGATGGACAGACTACTACACGCCCGGCTCGAAGCTCGACGGGCGCTGCCTGTATCCCTTCCTGCACGCGCGCGTGTCCTTCTCGGGCAAGGTCTACTTCTGCCCGTTCATCCGGGTCGAGGTGGGCGACCTGACGGCATCCTCCCTCGAGGAGATCTGGAACGGCGAGCGCTACGTCGCGATGCGCAAGCAGCTGGTGAACCACGGCATCTTTCCGGTCTGCCGGCGATGCTGCAAGGTGGAGCTGTCCCCCGTGCCGGCGCCCCGGGAGGCGACCGCAGGCGCGGCGGTCCGGCGGCGCTCCATCCCGCTGACGGTGGTACGGTGATCATGATCCACGCTCGGACAGCGGACGCTGCTCGTCAACCCTCCGCTCATCAACGGCGTGGCGTTCACGCCGCCAGGGCCGCTGCCAGGAGCGCGAGGACGTGCTCGGCACGACCAAGCCCCCGTACACGCTCGCGCTGCTCGCCGCCCTGCTGCGCGACGCCGGCTGCGAAGTCCGTCTCGTCGACGCGACGGCCGAACGGCTCGACCTCCCGCAGGTCGATCGCCCGGCTGGACCGCGAGGGCTTCGCGCCGACGCTGATCCTGTTCCCGACGACCACGCCCACGCTCGACGCCGACGTCGCGGCGATGGCGCGCGCTCAAGGCAGCGCTACCGGGCGCCGATGTTCTGCTTCGGCCCGCACGCGTCGACGACGCCCGGCGAGTCGATGGCTCGCGGCGGCGGCGGTCGACGGCATGTTCGTCGGCGAACCCGAGGACGGCGTGCTGCAGCTGGTCGCCGCTCGATTCGCTCGCCCGCCTCGGCGACGTCCCCAGCCTGACCTGGCGACGGCGACGGCACGGTCGTGCCGCACCGCGCGCACGGCATCGTTCGCCGGCTTCCTCGACGCCCCCTACCCGGCCTGGGACCTGCTCGCCGCTCGATCGCTACTCGCTGCCGATGGTCAACAAGCCGTACGTGCTCGTCGAGACGAGCCGCGGCTGCCCCTACACCTGCGACTTCTGCGTCGCCCCGATCCATCAGGGGCACAAGTTCCGCGAGCGCAGCCCGAAGGCGCTGGTCGATCGAGATCGAGCGCAGCTACCGCGAGCTCGGGATCGAGTTCTTCTACCTGTGGGGCGACACCGTCACGCTGAACGTGAAGTCGTTCACCGCGTTCTGCGACGAGCTGATCGCCCGCAACCTGCCGATCCACTGGTTCGGCAACGCGCGCGCCGACAACCTGACCGATCCGGCCTTCGTCCACCGCCTGAAGCAGCGCCGGCTGCTGGATGCTCGCGCTCGGCATCGAGTCCGAGTCCGAAGACATCCGCAAGGACATGGTCGAAGCGGCTCGAGCGCCAGAAGATCCAGACCGCCTTCGCCAACATGCGCGCAGGCCGGGATCAAGTCGTTCGCGTTCTTCATCTACGGCTATCCGGGCGAGACGCGTCCAGACGATGGACCAGACGACCAACTACGCGATCGAGCTCGACCCCGACTTCGCCAACTTCTACCCGGCGGTGCCCTACCCCGGCACGGCGCTCTACGAGAAGTGCGTCCAGGAAGGGCTGCTCCGGCCCGAGGACGCCGACTGGTCGAAGATGGAGTACTCCTACTACCTGCTGCGCGGCAACGGCCTCGACGCCGGCGTCGTGATGGATTCGATCAACCGGGCCAAGCGCCGCTTCTTCCTGCGGCCGGCCTACGTGATGCGGCACGCCGGCGACGTCGCGCAAGCTCGCCGACCACCAAGCAGTCGATCGTCTGGCAGGTGCTGTCGCGGACGATCTTCGGCGCGCGGCGTGATCGACACGCAGGCGGCCGCGGCCGGCGCTGCGGCCCGACACGACGCGCGCTACGTGAAATCGGCGGGCGCCATCCGGCGATAGGTCTGGCGCAGCGGCGGCTGCGACCGCTGGTAGCGGCGCAGGTCGCGCAGCTGCGTGAGATAGCCGAGCGCCTCCTTCATGTTCATCTTGCTCTCGCCGGCGGCGCGGTCCGAGAAGACATAAGGCACTTCGACGACCGAGCCCGGGCGGCCGCGGACCAGCAGCTCCAGGCAGATCTTGAACCCGCCGGCGGAGATGCGGACGCCTCCGCGCGAGCTCGCGCCGAATCAGGAACAGCCCGGACGTCGCGTCGGCCACCGGCGTCAGCGGCCGCGGCAGCCAGGCACGCGAAGCGGGACATGAGCTTCCGCCGTCATCGGCCAGTTGCGGGTCCCGCCACCGGGAATGTAGCGGCTGCCGATCACGACGTCGGCGCCGGTGCGGCTGCATCACGTCCGAGCATGCGCGGCGGCATGTCCGGCGGATGGCTCAGGTCGGCGTCGATGACGCCGACGATCGGCGCGCTGGCCGCCTCGAACCCTGCGACGACGGCGGTGCCGAGGCCCGAGCTTGCCCGGCCGGTGCAGCACGGTGATCCGATAGCTGCGCGCAAGGTCGTCGGCGATCCGGCCGGTGCCGTCGGGCGAGTTGTCGTCCACGATCACCAGCTCGCCGTCGATCCCGCGCAGCCGGCGTAGCGCTGGAACAGCGCATGGACGAGATCGGGCAGCCGCTCGCGCTCGTTGTAGGTGGGAACGACGATCGAGAGGGCGGCGGGAGAAACGGAAGCAGCGGCCAAGGATGGGACTCGCAAGCACTATAATCCAGTCGCGCCCGCGCTGATGCACACCCGCCTGTTCCTGGCGCTGGCCGGCGCCCTGCTGCTGCTGCGCCTGCCGGCCGTCGTGCAGCCGATGGGCGCCGACCAGGGACTCTATGCCTACGTCGGCGAGCGCATCCTCGCCGGGCGAGCTGCCCTATCGCGACGCGTGGGATCAGAAGCCGCCGGCGATCCATTACACCTACGCGCGCGATGCGCGCCGTCTGGCCGGGCGATGCCGCGGTCGGCGGCGCGGACCTGCTCGCGGCGGCGCGCCGTCGCGTGGCTGCTCTGCCGGCTCGGGACCGAGCGTCGGGCCGACCGATCGCCGGGGCCGGCCGGCGCGCTGCTGTTCCTGCTGCTGTCGAACCCGTGCCTTCACGCGGCTGGGCGGCATCCGGCTCCGCGCGCAGTGCGAGACGTTCATCGCCGTGGCCGTCACCGGCGGCGCTGCTCCTGCTCGCCCGGCGCCGCCGCCCTCGCCCCGCGACCGTGGGCAGCGGTCGCGGCCGGTGCATTGTTCGGGATCAGCCTTCCTCTTCAAGTACAACGCCGGGATCTACGCGGCGTCCGGCCTCGCGGCGCTGTGGCTGTGGCGGCGGCTCACCTGGCAGGACGTGGCGCGCCTGTTGCGCCGGGTTCGTGCGCTGCCGCTTGCCGCTGACGCTGCTGGTGCTTCGCGGCCGGTCGGCGCACTGCGCGATCTCTACGACGCGACCATCACCTACAACCTGCGCTATTCCGGGGAAACCTACGCGGGCCCGGCCGATGTCGCTGCGGTATCTCGCTGACGTTCCCGATCGAGCATGCCCGCGTCGACGCGCTGTGGACGCTCGGCGGCGCCGGCTGCCTGGTGCTGCTCGCGCTGGCCGCCTCCGCAGCGCGAGCGTGCTCGTCCGCGCTCGCCTGGGTGGCAGCGGCGTGCATCTCGATCGCCGTCAACGGCAGCCGCGGGCTGCCACAGTATTTCGTGCAGGCGAACCCGGCGCTGGCGCTGGCCGCCGGTTGGGCGCGCCGTCGAAGGCCTGGCGCGCATGCTGCGCCGCGCGGTCCGCGCGTTCGCGCCCGGCCCTCGGCCTGGCCGCCGCGCTGGTCGTGGTCTCGATGGCGGTGTGGCGCGTGAACCAGTTCCCGAAGCTGGTGGAGCAGACGGCGTTCGACGCCCGCTACGCGCTCGGCCGGATCGATCGACCCGACGTACCTGGCGCGCTATGCCGACGACCGCAAGTACTCCGTCGCTGGCGCCGCGCAGCTCGCCGACGCACGTTGCGGGCGCGCACCGAGCCCCACGAGCGCGATCTACGTGTTCGGTTTCACCTGCGCGGCATATGTCGCACGCGGATCGCGCGAGCGCGTCGCGCTTCTTCTGGAGCCGCCCGGTGATCGCCGAGTTCCTGGCGGGCACGCCCTGGCTATGGCGTCGCCGGGCTGCTCGCCGATCTCGAGCGGCACGCCCCGCGCGCTGGTCGCACTGCAGCGCAAGGACTGGGCGCCGGACGTCGCCGACTCCGCGGCGTTCTTCATGGGCACGCCCGCGCTCGCCGGCTGGCTGCAGGCGCACTACGAGCGCGCGCCCAGGCCCTGACGGCTTCGACGCTGTGGGTACGCCGGGCCGGGCCATCGTGAGCGGGACGCGCGACGGGCTGTCGCGCGGCCAGCTACGTCGCGCTGCTGCTGCTGATTGCGGTCGTCGCGCTGGGGCTCCGCGCTGGTCTTTCCGGCCGCCGATCCGCCGTGGAACCCCTCGGTCGGGGTGGTCTGGCACGACGAGGGCGCGTGGGTCCACAACGCCCGCAACAAGGCGCTGTTCGGCGCCTGGTCGCTCGATGAGTGGAACCCGATGTACGTCGCGCCGGTGTTCACCGGCCTCGAGTACGTGGCCTTCGAGCTGTTCGGGGTCGGCGTGCGGCAGGCGCGGCTGGTCTCGGAGCTGGCCGGGGTTCGCCTCGGTGCTGCTGCTCGCGCTGGGCGTCGCGCCGGATCGGCGGGCGCGACGCCGGCGTCGTCGCCGGGGCGCTGCTCGCGACCAACTACGTCTACGTGATGTACGACCGGGCCGCGACGATGGAAGCGTCGATGGTCGCGTTCATGGTGGCGGCCTGGTACTGCTACGTCCGGGCGCAGGCGAGCGCCGGCCTGGGGCTGGCTGGCGGCCGCCTGCGCGCTGCTCGCGTTCTTCACCAAGGCGTCGGCGGCCTTCTTCGTCGCGGCGCTCGGGCTCGACGCGGTCGCTCGCCGGGCTGCGTGGCCCGCCGGCGGGGCGACGGCAGTGTCGCGCCGCGCCGGGCGTCGTGACGCTCGCCGCCCTGGTGGTGTGCGGGCTGCTGGCGCTGGCTCCTGTTCGTGCTGCCGCACTGGGCCGACTACCGCTTCTACAACTGGCAGATGTCCGTGACGCGCAAGCCGAGCTACGACGCTGCAAGCGCTGCTCGACCGCGTGACGTGGTTTCCGATCCTGCACGACATCTTCACGCGGATGTGGTTCACCGTCGTGTTGGGTGTGCCGGCGCGCTGGGCCTGCTGGCCCGGTGGCGCACGGCGTCGGCGCCGGAGAACGGCTGCTCGGCCTCTGGATGGCCGTCGGCGCCGCCGAGCTGCTCCTGCACGACGTCGGCAACGAGCGGCGCTTCCTGATTTTCATCCCGGCGCTGGTCGGCGCTTGCGGCGCTGGCGATCGGGCGGGACCGCGACGCCGCTTGCCGGATGGCGGCCGCCTCGATCACGCCGGCGGCGGGCGCTGCTGGCGCCGCCGGTCGTCGCGCTCGCGCTCTACGTCGTCTGCGGAACGCTCGATCCGGCTGACGCATCTCTACGAGGTCGGGCCGAATGTCCGGCACGGCTGCGGCGCTGGCCGTGCTCGGCACGGTCGCGCTCTACGCCACGTGGCCGTGGCTGCCGCGCCAGCTTTCCCGCACGCCTGGAGCCCGCGGGCCGGTCTGCTGGTGGTCGGGCTCGTGGTCGCCGCCGGCCAGGTGCGCAGTTCGTGCCAGTGGGCCGCCACCCGGACCTACAAGAACTACCTCGCCTCGATCGAGCTCGGCCGCATTCTGCCGCCGGCCACGCTGGTCCAGGGAAGCTGGCCAACGGGCTCGCGCTGGAGAATCGGCATCCGGCCGATCTTCGTCGGGCGCGGGTTCGGCAACTACGAGGATCGGAAGACAGCGCGACGATGTGCGATATATTCTGACCTACGTCGCGCCGGCCCTTGGTTACGAGTCGCAGGCCCGGAACCCGGTCATTCAGGACGTGCTCGACGCGTACCCGGACCACCGCATCATCATGACGTTCGACGTCGCAGAGACTACGACCGGCCACGATCGCGCGGCGCTCATCGACAAGTGCGGATCGGCCGGCGTCACGGGCATGACCGGGCGTGCGCAGGATTGACGAACGCGCCATCAAGGCGCACGCCGACCTCCGCTTCCGATCCGAGTACGACTACGCGCTGTTCGAGTATTACCGCAGCGCCAAGGTCATCGCGTTCCTCGAGCGGGCCGGCGTGACGATCGCGTGGCCGCGTGCTCGACGCGGGATGCGGCGGCGGCGGGATGCCGCTCTCGCTCGCAGAGGAGGCGGCGCTGGTCGTCGGCATCGATCCCGCGGAGCGGTTCCAGGATGCCGGGGTTCGCCTCGGCCGTGAGCGGGGGATTGCTCACCTCGCCTTCGCGCTGGCCGACGGGATGTATCTGCCGTTCGCGTCCGGCAGCTTCGATCTGGTTCTCTCGCACGCCGTCATCGAGCACGTGGCAGACGCGCCGCTCTACCTGCGTGAGTGCGCGCGGGTGCTGGCGCGCGGGGGACACGTCTACCTGTCGACCGCTCCCTACCTGTCCTTCGCGGGCGCGCACCTGCCGCGGCTGAAGGTGCAGCTTCCGCTGCACCTCATGATGGGACGGCGGCTGGCGTTCGCGACGTTCCGCTTGCTCGCCCGGCATGCCGCCTGGACGCTGAAGGAGCCGGCGAACGAGAACTCGTTCATCAAGGCGGCCAGACGCGGCGAGCGCAAGGAGGACGACCTGCTCGAAAAAGTCCGTGTCAGCCGCCTGCGACGGCAGATCGCGGACGCGGGCCTGCGCGTCGTCCGCGAGGAGCTGCACGCCACGGCGACCGTGCGGCGGCTGCCCGCCGGCCTGGCGACCTGGCTGCGCGACAGCCCGCTGACGCAGGACGCCCTCATCAGCAACATCGAGTACGTGCTCACGCGGCCGGCTTTGAACCTCGAGTGAACGAGTTGGCGGAGATCACCCCTTACCGGCCGGACGACAGACGCGCGGTCGACGCGTTGTACCGGCGCGTGTTCGGCAACGATGCGGCTGAGGCGAGCCGCCTGCGCTGGGAATGGCAGTACGTCTGCAACCCGAACAACCCCGGCCGGGAGCCCGAGATTCGGATTGCCCGCGAGGGCAAGGCCATCGTCGGTCAGTATGCGACGATGCCGGTGCAGGTGTCGGTGCGAGGAGAGCTGGTGCGCGGGTCGTGGGGCATGGACGTGATGGTGGCACCGGAACGCCAGCGCCAGGGGCTCGGCGAGCAGCTGTTCCGCACGTGGGACCGCAACGTCGGCGCCTCGCTCGGCCTCGGCCTCTCCGAGTCCTCTCACCGGCTGTTCCAGAAACTGCGCTGGCCGGACGTGGGCCCGGTGCCGTGCCTGGTGAAGCCGCTGACGCGCCGGGCGCTGCGGCGTGCGAACTGGCCGCAGCCGCTCAACCAGCTCGTCTCCGCGGTCACCCTGCCGTTCGTGAAGATCGTGTCGCGCACCCGTCCGATGAGCGCCGAGGTTCGCCTGATCCACCGGTTCGACGAATCGTTCACCGCGCTCTGGGACGAGCTCGCACCGAAGTTCGACCTCGCGATCCGGCGGGACGCCGCGTACCTGAACTGGAAATACGTCGGTGTGCCCCACGTGCGCTACGTCCTGGCGGCGCTCCGGCGGGACGATCGGAACGTGGGGTATGCCGTCTACCGGCACCTCCACGAACCGCGCGGCCGCGTGACACTGCTGGTCGACTTCCTGGCGGACCCCGATGACCAGGCGGGTGTCGAAACGCTGGCAAGCTGGCTCGACCGCGAGGCGCGAGCCGCTGATTCGGACAAGATCCGCACGTTCGTCATGCATGCGGGGTTCAGGCGGATCCTGAAGAGCGCCGGCTACTTTTCGGTGAAGTCCACGGTGGAGTTCGTCGCACGGGTGAACGGTGTTCAGGTCCCGCCGTCGTTCTACGACGATACCGCCCGCTGGCACGTGACCATCGGAGACTCCGATCAGGACCGCTGATCTCCACGGTCATGCACCTCCTGGTCGGCATCGACACCGAAGGCGACAACCAGTGGGACGCCAGGGCACGGGCCAATCAGACGTTCGAGAACATCTACGCGCTGCCGCGGCTGCACGCACTGTTCGCGCGGCACGGCATCCGGCCCACCTACGTGATCACCTATCCGGTGGCCTCCGATCCGCGATCGGCGGAGGTCCTGCGGGGCCTGCTCGCCCGGGGCGATTGCGAGATCGGGGCGCATCACCACGCGTGGGAGACGCCGCCATTCGCGGCCGAGGACATCGCGCGGCATGCCTACGCGTCGGCGCTGCCGCGCGAGCGCTTCGAACGGCAGGTGTTCCAACTGACTGCCGCCGTGACCGCCGCCGTCGGCGTGCCTCCGGTCTCCTATCGTTCGGGACGGTTCGGCTTCTCGGCGGAGCACGTCGCGCCGCTCGAACGCCACGGCTATCTCGTGGAATCGAGCGTGTCCCCGCTGTTCTCGGAACGCCACAAGGGGGGGCCGGAGTTCGTAGAGGCGCCGCTCGGACCCTATTTCCTGGCCTACGACAACGCGATCCGGCCGGGAACCAGCAACCTGCTCGAAGTCCCCGTGTCGGCGGGACTGAACCGGCGGCTTCCGACGCTGCTCCAGCACGCCTACGCGCGGGCGCCGCGGCCGTACACCACGCGACGCGTGCTCCGCGCACTCGGGCTCGTCCGCATGCGCTGGCTCCGTCCGTCCTATTCGTCACTGGAGGACATGGTTGGGCTCGCGCGCGAACTCGCGCGGATGGGAGAACCTGTGCTGAACCTGCTCTTCCATTCGAGCGAGGCCATCGTCTCCGGCAGCCCGTACAATCGATCGGAGGCGGAGCTCAACGCGTTCTTCGAGCGGCTGGAAGGGTTCCTCGACGTCGCCAGGAACGAGCTCGGTGCCCGGCCGGCGACCTTCGCGGAATTCCGTGACGAGTATTGCCACGAGCGCTGACGGCAGCAAGCGCGCAGCGGGAAGCCGGTAGCGGGAAGCGGTCAGCAGCGCCCCGTACATGCACATTCTCCACGTCACTCCTCATCTACCGCCCGACCAGGCAGCCAATGCGTTGTTGCCGTGGCAGCTGGGCACCTGGGCGCTGGACGCGGGTGATACGGTCGCATACGTTGCGCACCGGCCCCGGGCGGGTGGACGGGCGGACCTGGCTGGGCCGGTGACGTGGGTTCACCGTCGCGCGCGCGCCGGCCTCCGCGGCGCACTGCGGATCGACGTGGTCGGAGGCCTGCTGCGCATGCGGCGTGCGCTCGCGCCGGCGATCGGCCGTGCAGACGTCGTGCACGTCCACAGCAACGGCCTCCTCGCGGAAGCGGCCGTTCTCCTGGCGCGCCGCCAGGGCCGGCCCGTGGTGCTCACCCTGTACGGCACCGAGATCTGGCACTACCGGCCGAAGCGCTTCGGCCCCGACCTCTTCACCCGGGCCTACCACGCCGCGTCGATCGTGACGTTCTACAGCGAGCGGCTGCTGGAGCGGGCCCGGGAACTGGGGCTCACGCGCCGCCATATGGAAACCGTGTACCCTGCGGTCGGCTCCCGCTTCGCCTGGCACGACGCGCAGGCGCAGGCGGCCGCCCGGGCCGGGCTCGGGATCACCAACCGTCACCTGCTCCTCAACGTCAAGCGCCTGCACCCGCTGGCCGGCCAGCGCGATCTCCTCGAGGCGATGAACGACGTGGTGCGCGTGCACCCCGACACCCGGCTGATCATCTGCGGGACCGGCGCGCTGCTCGACGACCTCAGGGCCGTCGCACGTTCGTCCGGCGTCGAGCGCCACGTCACGTTCGCCGGGTTGATGGACAACGCGATGGTCGCGACGTATTGCGCGGCTGCCGACCTGTTCGTCCTGCCGTCCCGGCTGGAGGCCTTGCCGACCGTGGCGGTCGAGGCGCTCGCAGCGGGGACGCCGGTGCTCTCGACCGACAATCCCGGCGGGCTCGAGCTGAACGACCTGTTCGGTCCTGACGTCGCGATCGTGCCCCGCGAACAGCCGATCGCGCTCGCGATGGCGGTCGGCCGCTTCCTCCAGGACAAGCGGCGGACGGTCGCCTCGACGCGCGACACGATCGAGCGCGACTTCCGGGCCTCGGCCGTGGCCTGCCGCTACCGCTCGCTCTACGAGCGTGCCATCACAGGGGACGTCCGCTGATCGGTGCCGCCGGCCGCATCGTGTCCACCGGCCTGCTGAGCGCGCTGGCGGCGACCGTGTGGCTCGCCTTCTTCTATGGCGTCAGCCCCGATCTCGTCGTTCGCTTCGACACCGAGCCGCCGGCGCTCCTCGGCGGTGTGTACCCGACCGAGCGCGACCCGGTTGGCGGCCGGACGTTTGCGTGGACCGGGGAGCAGCTCACGCTGCGGCTGCCCGCCCTCGATCGCCGGGTCCCCTGGAACCTCACGCTGCGGGTGCGTGGCGCCCGCGTGCGGGCAGCCGAGAACCCGGAGCTCCGGTTCCTGGCGGACGGCATCGAGCTCGAGACCCGGCCCACGGCCACCGACTACCAGGACATCACGGTGCTCGTTCCGCCGCGGCCCGAACTGCGCGGGCTGACCCTTGACGTCCGCGCATCCGCGACGTTCGTTCCGGGGCCATCCGACCCGCGAACGCTCGGCGTGATGCTGGACGAGCTCCGACTGTCGCCGTCCGGAGTGGCCGTGCCGCCCCGGCGCGCGTTCGCGGGAGCCGCCCTGGGAGCCGCGGCCATGGGGGGCGCGATCGCCGCGCTCGGGGTCACCGCGGGCTCCGCGATCCTTGGCGCGCTGGTCGTTGCCGCCGGCATTGCCGCCACGATGGCCCGGGGGTTCGCGCCGTACACGGACTTTCCGGCAGAAGCTGCCCGCGCAGGCATCGCGATCGCGATCGCGCTCGCTCTCGCGAGTGCGGGCGTCCGGCTGAGGATGGGACGCCTGCCGCGCAACACGGCACGCTTCGCGCTGGCGTTCTCGGCGTGCGCGCTCCTCCTCGAGCTGCTCGTGCTGCTCCACCCGGATATGCCGATCGGCGACGCGCTCTTCCACGCCCATCGCTTCCAGGACGTGCTGGCCGGCCGCCTCTACTTCACCTCCGTGGCGCCGGGCAACTACCTGTTTCCCTACGCCCCTGGCCTCTACGTGGCCGCTTCCGGGTTCGCCGATCTGGTGGCGCGCGGCACCGCCGACATGGCCCTGCTGCGGATCGTGACCGCCGCCGCGAACGCCGCGAGCGCGGCCCTGCTGTACTGGGTTGTCGTCCGGCAGTGGGGCGACCGGCTTGCCGCGGCGTGCGCCGTCGCCCTCTATCACCTCGTTCCGCTCGGCTTCGGCATCCTCACGGTCGGCAACCTGACCAACGCCTTCGCACAGGCGCTGTCGGTTCTCGCCCTCGTGCTGATGGCGAGCGGCTCGCTCCGCCTCGACAAATGGCTCCTCACGGGTGCGTTCATCCTCGTGCTCACGGCCGCCTTCCTCTCGCACACGAGCACGTTCGCGATTCTCTCGGTCGCAGGTGTTTTCACGGCGATCCTCTTCTCGTGGCGCGCCGGTACCGCACTGCGGGCATCCGGCGTCGCGGTGGCCCTCTCTCTCGCCGCCGCGGTCGTGCTCGCCGTCGTGCTCTACTACGCGCACTTCGCCGAAACCTACCGGACGGAGCTGGCCAGGATCGGCCACGAGACCCTCAACGCGGCGCCGGACGCCGGAGGACGCGGCATCCGGACGAGGCTGGTCAGCGTGCCGCGCTACCTCAACCTGTACTTCGGGACTCCAGCACTGATCCTGGCGGGGTGGGGGGCCGCCAAGCTGTGGCGGCGGCAGGCTGGACCCGAGGCGCTGACGCGCTCCATCGCGGGCTGGGCCCTGGCCTGCAGCGCGTTCCTCGTGCTCGGCATCGTCACGCCCGTCGACATGCGCTATTACCTCGCGTCGATCCCCCTCGTGGCGATGGTGGCCGGGTTCGGCGCGAGCGCAGGCTGGTCGGCGGGCGGCTCGGCCCGAACCGCGGCCGCCGTGCTGCTGGCCTGGGCGCTTGCTGTGGGCGTGCGCGGATGGTGGGGCACCATTGGATGACGGCCGGCGTGCCGGCGCGACGATCGCTGCTCGAGCAAAGGATGGGACCCGATGACATTGATGGAACGAATCAGCCAGGACATGACCGCCGCAATGCGGGCACGGGACGCGCTACGGCTCGGCGCCCTCCGGATGGCCAAGGCGGCGCTGATGAACAGGGAGATCGAGAAGGGACGCCCTCTCGAGGAGGCGGAGGAACAGCAGGTCGTGATCTCCCTGATCAAGCAGCGACGCGACTCGATCGAACAGTTCCAGAAGGGCGGACGGCAGGAGCTCGCCGACAAGGAAGCTGCCGAGATCACAACGCTCGAGGTGTATCTGCCGCCGCCCGTCGACCCGGCCGACATCGAGCGCGCCGTGAGCGAGGCGATTGCCGAAGCGGGCGCCACATCCGCGAAGGATCTCGGCAAGGTGATGAAAGCGGTGATGCCCAAGCTCGCCGGCCGCGCCGTCGACGGCCGGACGATCAACGAGGTGGTCCGGCGCAAGCTTGGTTCATGAATCCGGCAAACTTTTCCGATCTGTCTCACGTCTAATCGGATTGAAAGGCACGCACAAGCCTCTCATCCATCCTCCACTTGGCTCCTGTTCACAAGGCAGGAGCCGTTTTTTTTGCACGTCGTCCCGGCTCCGCGCGGGCAGTGTCCGGCCATCCCGATTCCGGACGGGCCGCGCAGAGGTCGGCCGGACCAGACGCAAAGTCCGTGTGGTACGCTGGCCGACTGATGGGTAATGCGCCCCGCTCGGCCCCGCGATCCGTCGTAGCCAGTTTGCCCACCCGATGAGCTCACGCATGGCCCGGTCCGCGGGCCTCATGGGCATCGCCACGCTCGCCAGCCGCGTCCTGGGCGTTGCCCGCGAGACCGTGCTCGCCGCCAAGTTCGGCGCCGGCACCGGCCCCGAGATGGACGCCTTCAACGTCGCGTTCCGCGTACCGAACCTGCTTCGGGACCTGTTCGCCGAGGGGGCCATGACGGCCGCGTTCGTGCCGACCTTCACGGCAACCCTGACCAACCGTGGACGTGAAAGCGCGTGGCGCCTCGGGAACCTGGTGATCAACGCGCTCCTCGCGGTGACGGGGCTCCTGGTGGTGCTCGGTTGGATCTTCGCCGAGCCGATCACCCACGCCATCGCGTCGGGCGACCAGTTCGCCGCCGTTCCCGGGAAGCTGGCGCTCACGACCCTGCTCACGCGCATGATGCTGCCCTTCCTCACGACGGTCGCGGTCGCGGTCGCGATGATGGGGATGTTGAACTCGCTGCACAGGTTCTTCATCCCGGCGCTGTCGCCCGCCATGTTCAATGTCGCGACCATCGCCTGCGCCGTGCTGCTCGTCCCCGCGATGCCGGTGTTCGGGCTTCCTCCGATCGCGGCGATCGCCATAGGGACCGTGCTCGGAGGGATCGGCCAGATCGCGGTGCAGTGGCCCGCGCTCCGCAAGGAGGGGTTCCGCTACCGGCCGATACTCGACTTCAGGGATCCGGCGCTGCGGGGGATCCTGCGGCTGATGGGTCCGGGCACGCTCGGACTGGCGGCCGTCCAGATCAACGTCTTCGTCAACACCTACCTGGCCACCACTCAGCCGCAGGGATCCGTTTCGTGGCTGAACTACGCCTTCCGCCTGATGTATCTCCCCATCGGGTTGTTCGGCGTCTCGATTGCCACCGCCGCGCTCCCGGACATCTCCCGCCACGCAGCGCTGTCCGACAAGCCGGCTATCAGGAAGACCGTCGGCCAGGGACTGCGGCTGATGCTGATGCTCAACGTGCCGGCGACGATCGGCCTGATCGCGCTTGCCAGCCCGATTGTCGCGTTGCTGCTCGAGCGCGGCCGATTCACTCCCTCCGACACGGCCGCCACCGCTGCCGCACTGATGTTCTACGCGCCCGGCTTGCTGGGTTACTCGGCGGTCAAGATCGCCTCCCCGACCTTCTATGCGCTCGGCGACAGCCGGACGCCGGTCGTCGTGAGCGTGATCACCGTCCTCATCAACCTGGGCCTGAACCTCACGCTCGTGCGCGTGCTCGGCTACAAGGGGCTCGCGCTCGGCACGGCCATCGCGGCTATCTTCAATGCGGGCGCGCTGCTGTGGCTGCTGCGCAGGCGTCTCGGCGGCATCGAAGGCGCGCGCATGGCCACTGCCCTGGTCAAGATCCTCATCGCGTCGATTGCGATGGGCGCTGCCGCGTGGTGGACCGACCGCGCGCTCGGGTCGGTGCTCGCCACCGGCGAGTCGATCCGGAGACACGTCGACCTGTATCTCGCGCTGCGGCTCGCCGCCTCCATTGCGATCGGGGTGCTCGTGCTGCTCGGCGCGGCGCGCCTGCTCCGGCTCGCCGAGCTGGACGACGCCCTGTCGCGGGTGCTGCGCAGGTTCCGGGGGGCCCGGTGACCGGGCCGCGCCGGCGCCTGCACCCCACCGTCCTCCTCATGGCCGGCGCCCATTTCATGGTGGACGGCTACGGCAACATCTACGCGCCGTTGCTGCCGCTGCTGATCCCTCGCCTCGGGCTCTCGCTCGCGGCGGCCGGCACGCTGACGATGCTGTATCAGCTGGCGGCGTCGGTCTCGCAGGTCGGCTTCGGGCGGATCGCGGACTCCTGGCGGCCGCGTCTCCTCATGACGGTCGGGCCGATCGTCGCGATTTCCGTGCTGAGCCTCATCGGCCTGGCGGGCACACCGGTCGTGCTGGCAATGATCCTGTTCGCCGGAGGGCTGGGCGGCGCGGCCTTTCACCCGCCTGCGGCTGCGCTCGCCCATCGCCTCGGCGGTGCGCGGCCGGGGCTCGCCATGTCGGTGCACATCACCGGCGGCACGCTCGGCTTTGCGATGGGGCCGTTGATCTTCGCCCCCTTCGCGGAGCGCTTCGGACTGGAATGGACTCCCCTGCTCGCCCTGCCCGGGCTCCTCGTCGTCGGGTTGTTCCTGCGCCAGGTCCCGCCGTTTCCGGAGCAACACGGCCGGCGCGGCTCGTTCGCGTCGCTGCGCCCCTACGCCAGGCCACTGGGCCTGCTCTACACCATCGTGGTGCTGCGCACGCTGACGGCGCTGTCCTTCGCGACCTTCGTGCCGGTGATGATGACCGAGCGCGGCTTCTCGGTGACTGAAGCGGGCAGCACAGTGGCGCTGTATCTCTTTGCGAGCGGGGTGGGAGGGTTCCTCGGCGGACCCGCCGCGGATCGGTTTGGTCCGCGCCGCGTGATCGCGTGGTCGCTGGTCCTCTCGACGCCGTTCCTGGTCGCGGCACCGCTCGTCTCGGGGTGGCTCTTCGTCCTGCTGCTCGCCGTGGGCGGGATGTTCCTGCAGTCGACGCTGCCGGTGAATGTCGTGTTCGGCCAGTCGCTGGCGCCCGTCAGCGCCGCAACCGTCTCCTCGCTGATGATGGGGTTCGCCTGGGGAACCGGCGGGCTCAGCGTGCCGCTCGTCGGCATGATCGCGGATCGGGTCGGCATCGCCCCGACGCTTGCGGGCACCGCACTCGTTCCGCTCCTCGCGGCGGCATTCACGCTGCCGCTCCCCTCGAGCGCCAAGGGTGCCGGGGGGCCGGTGGAGCCCGGCGCACCCGACGTCGGCCCGTAGGGCCTGTGGTACGATACCGCTGAACCCCCACCATGCCCTCCTATTCGCGCCACTCGACAGCCGGTTTTTCCTCCTTCGGACCGGGGCCGCTCACGCCCGCGGTGAAGTGGATCCTCATCGCCAACGTGGCGCTGTTCGTGATCGCGCTCATCGCGCCGCAGATCGTCGAGTACTTCGGCCTCATCCCGCAGGCCGTGCTCGAGCGCGGGTGGGCGTGGCAGCTCGGCACCTACATGTTCCTGCACGCGGGGATCGGGCACATCCTCTTCAACATGCTTGGCGTGTGGATGTTCGGGGTTCCGCTGGAACAGAAGTGGGGCACGCGCTTCTTCTCGTACTACTACCTGATCACCGGCCTGGGCGGCGGCGCGACGATGCTGCTGATCTCCCTGCTGCCGTTTGCCGCGACCGCGCCTGCCTACCACTCGGTCACGATCGGCGCGTCGGGCGCGCTCTTCGGGCTGCTGCTCGCCTTTGCGCTGTACTTCCCGAACGTGCCCATCCTGATCATGCTGGTCATCCCGGTGCCGGCGCGCGTCTTCGTGATGATCTTCGGCGCGATTGCCTTCCTGAACTCGTTCCAGCCGGGACGCGGGGTCGCCGACGCGGCGCATCTCGGCGGCCTGGTGACGGGCTACCTGTATCTCCAGGGTGGACCGGGGGGATTGAGCACGGAGATCAAGTACCGCTACCTGAAATGGAAAATGAACCGGATGCGCCGGAAGTTCGGCGTGTACTCAGGCGGGCGGTCGGACTGGGATCGGAAGGTCCACTAACGGATACTCGTCGGCATGATCGAGCCAGTCCTGGCGAACGGGGCTGAACAGGTCGAGCTCGAACGTGTCATCCAGCGCTTCGGCCTGATGATCGACCCAGGACGGGACGTGCAGCACTTCTCCCTCCCGGACAGTAATCTCCTCCCCCCCGATCAGGAACTTCAGCGCGCCCTGCAGCACGTAGGTCATCTGCTCGCTCGCGTGCGCGTGCTTCGGCACGAGGGCGCCCTTTTTCAGGTAGACCTGCGCGGCCATCAGGCGCTCCCCCGTGACGATCTTCCGGGAGATCATCTCCGTAACCTTGTCGAGCGCGATCTCGTCCCAGCGATGGAGGCGAACGGTTGGAAGGGGCACGGGGGGTTGGACGTTTTCCCCCGGATCATACACCCGGCAGGCGGGCGCGCCGGCCGCCGCCCGGCGAAGGAACGGATGTTATAATCCCGTGTTCGGCGATCGCCGCCAGACTCGTTCGGCAGGTTGTGCTCAGGTGCCCGGACGCCCGAAAGGACCACGCTTGGTATGAAGGTCTCGGCGGTCAGCAACGGAACAGGCGCGGACACCGAAGGGGCTGCAGCCGCACTCGAGGGGCTCTCCCGTGACGACCTGCTCCGGGCCTACCGCACGATGCGGCTGTCCCGACGGCTCGACGACAAGGAAATCCAACTCAAAGCCCAGAGCCTGATCTTCTTCCAGATCAGCGGCGCCGGCCACGAGGCGGTCCTCACCGCCGCCGGCATGCTGCTGAAGCCGGCCCACGACTGGTTCTACCCGTATTACCGGGACCGTGCGCTGTGCCTCGCGCTCGGCTTCACCCCGTACGACATGCTGCTCGCCGCGGTCGGCTCCAGGGACGACCCCGCATCGGGCGGGCGTCAGATGCCTTCCCACTGGGGTCACAAAGGGCTGCACATCGTGTCGGGGTCGAGCCCGACCGGCACCCAGTGCCTTCAGGCGATCGGCTGCGCCGAGGCGGGCCGCCTCTACGAGCGGGTGGCCGGGATCTCCGGCCGCGAGGAGCACTTCGCGGAGGGCGAAGTCACGTATGTCTCGCTCGGCGAGGGGGCCACGAGCGAGGGGGAGTTCTGGGAGTCGTTGAACGCCGCCTGCCTCACCGCGCTGCCCGTCCTCTTCCTCGTCGAGGACAACGGCTACGCGATTTCGGTCCCGGTGGACGTGCAGACGGCCGGCGGCGACATCTCCAGGCTCGTATCCTCGTTTCCGGGCCTCCTCGTCCGCAGCATCGACGGCACTGACTTCCCCACCAGCTACCGCACCCTGCGCGAGGCGATCGACTACATCCGCGCCGGGCGCGGTCCGGCCCTCGTGCACGCGCACGTCACCCGTCCTTACTCGCACTCGCTCTCGGACGACGAACGGCTCTACAAGACCCCGGACGAGCGTGCCAACGAGGCCCTCCGCGACCCGATCGTGCGCCTGGGTGCGCTGCTCACATCGGCCGGACTCGCGACCGAGGCGGACCTCGAGCAGATTGCCGCGGCGGTGGACCAGGAGGTCAACGACGCCGCCGATCGTGCCGCGCGCGCCGAGAAGCCGACCGTCGACACGGTGAGCCTCTACGTGTACTCCCCCGACGTCGACCCGACCTCCTCGGCGTTCGCGACCGAGCCGGAGCCGGACGGGCGGCCGGACACGATGGTCGCCTCCATCAACCGCACCTTGAAAGACGAGATGGCGCGCGACCCGCGGATGGTGGTCTTCGGCGAGGATGTCGCCGACTGCAGCCGGCCCGACGCGCTGGCGTGCGTCTCGGGCAAGGGCGGCGTCTTCAAGGTTACCCACGGGCTGCAGCGCGCCTTCGGCGGCGACCGGGTGTTCAACTCGCCGCTGGCCGAGGCGGCCATCATCGGCCGCGGCACCGGCATGGCGACGCGGGGCATCAAGCCGGTGGTCGAGATCCAGTTCTTCGACTACATCTGGCCGGCGATGATGCAGATGCGCGACGAGATGTCGATGCTGCGGTACCGCTCGAACAACACCTTCTCGTGCCCGATGGTCATCCGGGTCCCGATCGGTGGCTACCTTCGTGGCGGTGCGCCGTACCACAGCCAGTCCGGCGAGAGCATCTTCGCGCACTGCCCCGGCATACGGATCGCGTTCCCTTCCAACGCGCAGGATGCGGCAGGCCTGCTGCGCACGGCGATCCGCTGCGACGACCCCGTCATCTTCCTGGAGCACAAGCACCTCTACCGCCAGACCTACAACAAGAGCGTGTACCCCGGTCCCGACTACATGGTGCCGTTCGGCAAGTCCGTCATCCGCCGCGAGGGCAGCGACGTCGTCGTCGTCACGTATGGCGCGCTGGTGCAGCGCGCGCTGCTGGCGGCCCAGCAGGCGGAGAAGGACGGCATCAGCGCGATGGTGATCGATCTGCGGACGATTGCCCCGTTCGACTGGGACGGGATCGCCACGGCCGTCCGCCGCACCAGCCGGGTCGTCATCGCTCACGAGGACCAGCTGACCTGCGGCTTCGGTGCGGAGATCGCGGCGCGCATCTCCGACCAGCTGTTCGAGCACCTCGACGCGCCCGTCAGGCGCGTGGCGGCGCTGGACGTTCCCGTCGCGTACTACCCGGACCTCGAGGAAGCCATCCTCCCGCAGTCCGCGGATGTGCTGAAGGCCATCCGCGACGTCGCACGGTACTGACGCTCGCCGGATGCGGGGTGCGGTTCCATCCAGCGACGACGTCTCGACCGACGGTGATGCGGCTGCTGCTGTCGCTCGCGACCCTCGCCGCGCTGTCCATCACCGTCTCCGGCACCAGCCGCGACCCCTCCCGGCTTCCCGTTGAAAACGTCGAGGCGGTCGGCGGGCTTCCGGCCCACGTCGCCGGCCGCTTCCAGGACATGACCGCCTGTCAACAAACGGCAGAGGGCGAGTACTTCGTGTTCGATCGTCGCGCGCACGCGGTGTTCGCGGTCGGCAGGCCCTATGACGCGCCGCGGGAGATCGTCCGGATTGGCGCCGAACCGGGGCGCCTCCTGCGCCCGACCGCCTTCGATCTGGCAGACGACGGGCGGTTCGTCGTCGCCGACGCGCCAGGCAACCAGGGACGCATCCAGCTGTTCCTCACGACGGGGGCCAGCCTGGGCGGCTTCCGGTTGGGGACGCGCGATGTGCCGACGCTGGTGTTCGAGAATTTCCTGCAGGGCGGCATCGGTTCCCTGTCGTTCACCGGCCGCTCGATCCTGATCAGCCAGCCGGAGCTCGGGACGCTCGTGTCGGAGTACTCCCTTGACGGTCACGTATCGCGCACGTTCGGGACGCTGCGCCCGACAGGGCAGGAGCAGGACCGCGAGGTGCACCTGGCGCTCAACACCGGCCTGCCGATCGTCAACCCGCAGGGTGGCTTTTACTTCGTCTTCCTCGGGGGAGTTCCGATGTTCCGGAAGTACGACGCGGCGGGCACGCTGCTGTTCGAGCGGCACGTGGAAGGACCGGAGATCGACCCCCACGTCCGCGCGCTGCCGACCGTCTGGCCGAGGAGACAAACGGAAGCGGGAGAGCTGCCCATCGTCCAGCCAGGCATCCGGACGGCGGCGGCAGATCGCCGAGGAAACCTCTGGATATCGCTCGGGGCGCCCTTCACCTATGTTTACGACAGCACGGGAGACAAGCGGCGCACGATCCAGTTCAGGGCCGCCGGGCTCATTTCCCCTCGCTCGCTGTTCTTCACGGCTGCCGGTCGAGTGCTTGTGACGCCGGGGTGCTACGCGTTTCCGGCGGAGCCTCGACCGTAGCGCGAGCGCGCAGTTGCCCGTGAAGCGCATCGCGGTCGGGCGACGCACCGCCTGTCGGCGGGGTCTTCCGCCTTCGCCCTGGCTTCGGCGGACCGCCGTAGCTGCAAGCGGAGGCTGGTCAGACCCCGCCACGACAACTCGGAACCTGAACGCCGCTACTCCGCGCCGGAGCCGGCGAACGGCGCGTCACCCGCCAGAAAACGTGACTGCTCGAGGCATCACGTCGTAGTCGCACCGTCGCGCCTCCAGCACTTCGCCGTCGGTGTTCAGCGCGATGGGATGCTCGAACTCGAGGCTGGCGCGCGCAATCTGGAGATAGTGGACCCGCGGGTCGTCGACGTGCTCGCCGCTCGAGACCCTGCGCAGCAGCCCAACGAACTCGATGGTCGGCATCCCATCGATCAGGCACAGGTCCAGCAGCCCGTCGTCGACGACCGCGTGCGGGGCGATGAGCCGCCCCCCGCCAATCAAGCGCGAGTTGCACACCGCAAAGGCATAGATGCTCGACGACATGCGAATGTTGCCGGGCTCCGCGGTCAGGGTGAGCGGGACGGGGTCGAAGTCCGCGAGCGCCTGTGCGCCGCCGACAAGGTAGGCCAGCTGACCTGCGATCGACTTCATCCGCGGAGTGACCGCCTCCGACACGGCGGCGATGAACCCGCCAGCGGACACGTTGACGAAGAGACGGCCGTTCACCCTGCCGGCGTCGACAGCGACCGTCCGCCCCTTCAGCAGCACATCCAGCGCCGGTTCCAGCTCCGGTGGTATCCCGAGCGCCTGCGCGAAGTCGTTGCCTGTGCCCAGTGGGATGAGACCGAAGATGGTACCGATCCAGGCCGCCGGCCACCGCCGCGACACCGTTCAGCACTTCGTTCAGAGTGCCGTCGCCGCCGCCGACCATCAGATGCTCGCATCCGTCTTCGACGGCACGACTGGCCGCCAGCTCGCCGTCCCCTGCGGCAACGGTCATGACGATCTCGAGCGCCCCGTAGCACTCGCGCAGACGGGCGTTGATCGTCTGGGCCAGCGCCCCAGCCTCGTCGCGTCCGGCGGCGGGGTTCAGTATCAGGCGGGCTCGAGGGCGCGTCTGCCCTGTCGTCGCCGCCGTCAGGGCTGCTGACCCGGCCCGGGCACACGGGCAGATCTGACAGGCGAGTCTGCCGGCCGCGCGTCCAGCATCCGCTGGATCTCGGCGACCAGCGCATCGGGCAGGCACGGTTTGGTGACGAACGAGTCGCAGCCCGCCAGACGGGCACCCTCGGCATGGCCGGCCAGGGCGTGTCCCGTGAGCGCGACGATCGGGATATGGCGGGTCCGGTCGTTCGCCTTGAGGCGGCGGGTAGCCTCCCACCCGTCCATCCGCGGCAACGCGAGGTCCATCAGGATGATATCCGGCAGGAGCTCGTTGGTCTTTTCTATCGCCTCGATGCCGTTGGTGGCCTCGGCCACACGGTACCCCGAGAACTGCAGGTAGGCGGCATACATCTCTCGGGCATCCTGATAGTCCTCGACGACAAGCACGAGTGGGTGGGGCCCTGTCATGATCTCCCCGGGGGGGCGGTCTGGCAGGCGTGAGCCTGACGACCAACGTTCGAACTTTCAGACTGCACAGTGTTGGGCCCGCCCTGTGGGGTTGTTTTCGCTACAGATAATTCACAAACTGAAGAGCTGATGGGCT
This sequence comes from uncultured Acidobacteriota bacterium, assembly GCA_963787175.1. Lineage (GTDB taxonomy): Bacteria > Acidobacteriota > Vicinamibacteria > Vicinamibacterales > 2-12-FULL-66-21 > CAVSUB01. The sequence continues at coordinate 665,867 of CAWBCA010000015.1, read as the reverse complement.
AACGCCGGCCCGGCTCCGGAATCGACTCCACCATCTGCCCTGTGTCGGTGTCGCTCCGCATCCGTGTCGCCACGTCGGCCTGCGCAATGATCCCCGTGACCCGGCCATCAACGTCGACGACCGGCATCCGTCGAACCTGACGCTGCCCCATGACGGACATCGCTTCCGTCATATCGTCCTCTTCTCTACAGCTTGCCGGGTGAGAGGTCATGGCATCGCGGACGGTCGCCTGCTCGACGGAACGCCCACCGGCGAGGATTTTCGTGACCAGGTCGCGGTCGGTGACGATCCCGATCAGTCGCCTGGATACCTGGCCGTCCACCACCGGCACGGACCCGACGTCCTCCTGTTTCATCAACTCGGCAACGCGGGTGATGGAATCGGTCGGCTCGCAGCAGACAGGCTCACGCGTCATGACTTCCTGGCAGGTCGGCATCAGGGATCCCCTCGGATTCTTCAGATTTCGCGGCTCCCGGGCCTACCGCTGGCCAGGCCACACTTTCGGCGTACCGATTTGATGCAATCGCGCGGCCATTGCTCGGTGTGGAGCGTCGGGCCCTTGTACCGGTTCGGTGTCCGGATTCAGTGCACGGAAGAGGTAGGGGATGATGCAGCCGGCGCTCAGGGGCGGGTTGAGGTGCGGAGCTCGCGCTTCAAGATCTTGCCGGTCGCTCCGACCGGCAGCGTCTCCCGGAACTCCACGTGCCTGGGATACTTGTAGGAAGCGAACTGCTCCCGGCACCATTCGAGCAGCATGGACTCGGTAACCTGGACGCCAGGCCGGCGCACCACCAGGGCCTTGACCTCTTCCCCGAGCCGATCGTCCGGCACGCCCACGACCGCCACGAGCGCCACCGCGGGGTGGGTCATCATGACTTCCTCGATTTCCCTCGGGTAGACATTGAACCCGCCCCGGAGAATCATGTCGCTCCGGCGGTCGACGATCGTCAGGTACCCGTCGGCATCCAGGGTCCCGATATCGCCCGTGTGGAACCAGCCCCCACGGAACGCATCAGCCGTTTCATCCGGGCGGTTGTAGTAGCCCTTCATCACGTTGGACCCGCGAACCACGACCTCGCCGCGCTCCCCGGTGGCGACCGGCGTGTCCCGCTCATCGACGCATTGCATGTCGAGGCCGAATATGGGCAGGCCGACCGTGCCCGGCTTGCTGGGCCGCTGCAGTTGATTGAACGACACGACCGGCGAGGTCTCGGACAGGCCGTAGCCTTCGAGCACGCGCACCGCGAACGTCTCCTCGAACCGCCGCATCACCTCGTGCGGCATGGGCGCGCCGCCGGAGACGCACAGCCGCAGGTTCCGCGCGACACCGGACGGGTCGGCGCCGCTCTCTTCCACGTGCGCCAGCAGGCTCCAGTACATCGTCGGGACCCCGATCCAGAACCCGACGTGCTCGCGCTCCATGAGCTCGAGGCAGCTGCGCGGGTCGAAGCGGGCGGAGAGAACGATCCGAAAGCCGCCGTACAGGCCCATGTTCATCAGGCACGTCTGGGCGGTCGAGTGGAACAGGGGAAGGGTGACCAGCGCGACATCCTGATCGAGGCCTCCGCGCATCGCCGGTCGGAACATGTCGTGCGACGCGACGGCGTTAGAGACCATGTTGCCATGCGTCAGCTCGGCGCCCTTGGCCTGGCCGGTCGTGCCGGAGGTGTAGAGAATAACGGCGGTGTCGTCGGGCCGCCGCGGAACGGTGTGAAACCGCCCGGGGTGCGGGTGCATGATCTGGCCGAGCGTGAGAGCGGGCGATACTGCGGACGGCGCCCCAGGGTCCCGCGTGATGACGATGAGGTTCGGGCACGGAGCCTCGTCGCAGGCGGCGCGCGCCATCTGCCCCATGGGCAACTCGGGGGTGCCTTCGAAGACGATGAGCGCACGGGCCCGGCTGTCGCGCAGGTGATAGGCAATCTCCCGCGGCTTCAACAGCACGTTGAGCGGCACGACCACGGCGCCCGCTTTGAGGATGCCGAAGTACGCCGTAGGGAAGGACGGCAGGTTCGGGCACGAGAGCGCGACGTGGTCCCCGGGCCCGATTCCGAGCGCGACCAGCCCGGCGGCGACCCTGGAGGCCTCGGCATCCAGCCGGGCGTAGGTGAGATGGGACTCGCCAGACGTGATCGCCACGGCCTCCGGCCTCAGCATGGCGGAGTGCTCGAGGACGGCCGCCAGATTCAGGGAGGTCACCATTCGCTGTGCCCGGCGCCCGGCCACCGGCACCCCGCGCCGACCTTCAGCGCAAGGTTGCACCCCGCGGTGCCGGGCGCGACGACGCCGAACCGTGCCGCCGTCATCACGCCACCGCCGCCGACACGGCGCGCTCGAACGCATGATCCCTGGAGCGGATGCGCAGCTCCTCCCAGAGGAGGCCGGTCAGGCTGTCGTCGCCAAGGGACACCACCAGCGAGGTGTTGGTCTCCCCGACTTCAGAGGCGGATTCCACGCAGGTCAGGCTCTTGGCCAGCCGGAGATGCAGATCGACGCTGCTGCCGGTCAGCGAGATGCGGGTGATCGCGCACGGCCGCGCGATGTCCTGGATGACGACGGCCACCCTGTCGTCCCACTGCAGCTCGTTCTTCATCCAGGCCGCAAACAGCGACGCCGCCGGTCGGTCGGATGCCTCGATGTACAGCCGGTTGAACGCGGCGCCGGCGTCGCGCACCTCGGGCAGGTCGAAGAACTGCGCCATCAGCGCACGCCAGCGTGTGAGGCGGGTCCAGCGGACGTCACTGAAGGCCGCGCGATCGAACCACTCAATCGCGCACTTCCAGCCTGGTTCGGGCGGGTCTGCGTCGAGCACCACGCGGTCCGCCAGCTTCACCAGGCTCGCGAGCACCTGGGTCGAGCCGCCGCGCCACCAGATCACCGTCGGCAGGCTCGAGAGACGGAGCGCCGCGACCGCATTGTCGATGAAGTGATCCGCCAGGCCGTTGAGCACGACCACGTTCGCGGCCACCTGCGCGCCGCAGTCCTGTCCCGACCCCTCGGGAATGAGGATGGCGCGGATCGCCCCCGATATCCCCAGGTGCTGCAGCGGCTCGACGATCGGCTGCAGGCGGTCCCACGGCCCGACAGCCACTACGGTCGCGGTGAGCGCCCGGGCCGGCGCGCCGTCGTGCTGCCGCGAGCCCTCGCGGGCCAGGGCGGACTCGATCTCCGAAAACGCCACCGAGGTGGCGGATTCCAACAACGTTGCCGTCACAGCGTCCTCCAGCGTCGCCCGTCGCGCGACATCAGCGTGTCCGCCTCCGCGGGGCCCCACCCGCCCGCTTCGTACTCGGGAATCTGACGCGCGGCCTGCTCGCGCCAGGCCTCGTGCACCGGGGTGATGAGCGCCCACGAGGCCTCCACGAAATCGTGCCGGGCGAACAGCGTCGGGTCGCCCAGCATGGCGTCGAGCAGCAGCGTCTCGTACGCTTCGGGCACGGCGCCGCCGAACGCCGTGCCGTAGCGGAAGTTCATCATCACGGGTGCGAGCTGCATGCGCGTGCCGGGCAGCTTCGCCTCGAACCGCACCGAGATTCCTTCGTCCGGCTGCACGTTGACGATGAGGAGATTGGGGGCGACCGAGGATGGGCTCACGCGCTTGAAGATCTGCAGCGGCGGACGCCGGAACTGAATCGCAATCTCCGTTGTCCGCTTCGGCAGCCGCTTGCCGGTGCGGATGTAGAACGGCACGCCCGCCCACCGCCAGCTGTCGATCTGCACCTTCAACGCCACGAGCGTTTCGGCCGTGGAGTCGGGCGAAACGTCAGGCTCGCGCCGGTAAGCCTCGACCGCTTCGCCGGCCACCCACCCGTCCCGTACTGCGCCCGGACGACGTTGATCAGCTCCCCGCTTCCCGCTTCCCGCTTTCCATTTCCGCGCTCCGGCTTTCCGCTCACTCCGGCGGCGGTCTCGGTGAGCGGTTGTATCGACACCAGCGCGTCAATCTTCCGATCGCGGACGCTCTCGGCCGTGAAGGCGGTCGGCGGCTCCATCGCGACCAGCGACAGGAGCTGCATCATGTGGTTCTGCACCATGTCGCGCAGCGCGCCGGCACCCTCGTAGTAAGCAGCGCGCCGCTCCACGCCGACGGTCTCGGCAGCGGTGATCTGCACGTGGTCGATGTACCGGCGGTTCCATACCGGCTCGTACATCCCGTTGGCGAACCGGAAGACCAGGAGGTTCTGGACCGTCTCCTTCCCGAGATAATGGTCGATCCGGAACACCTGATCTTCGTCGAAGTGCTGGTGGACGAGCGTGTTGAGGGCCCGGGCGCTGGCGAGGTCGGTGCCGAACGGCTTCTCGATGATCACCCGGCGCCAGCCCGGCGCGGGTGCGGACGACAATTGCGCTTCCCCCAGCCGCCGGATCACCGTCTGGTAGACGCCCGGCGGAATGGCGAGATAGTGCAGCACCCCTTCGGCGCCGTCGATCTCCGTGAGCCGGGCCTTCACCCGCTGGTAGAGCGCCGGATCGTCCAGTTCGCCCGACACGTAGTAGATCCGGCGACGCCAGCGACGTCGCGACCTCGTCCGCATCGGTCCACTTTCGCGAACTCCTTCAGGCTCGCGGTGAACTGTGCCGCGGAACGCGTCGTCGTCCATCTGCGTCCGGCCGACACCGATGACGGCGAAGCGCGGCGGCAGGCGCTGGTTGCGGGCCAGGTGGTAGATGGCCGGCAGGAGCTTGCGGCGCGTCAGGTCGCCTGACGCCCCGAAGATCACCAGCGTCGTCGGGTCCGGGCGTGGCTTCGATGCGGAGATTGTCGCGGAGCGGGTTGATGGGTGGCACGGCCGCCTATTCTGGATCAAGTCCGAGCCTCGTCTCGTGTGGGCTCGGGGCTCTTTCATTTCTGTGGGCGAAAGACTTCAATTGAGGGCCGCTGGAAGCGGCCAGGTGGAAGCCTGATAGCCGTCGGCGCGAGCGCTCTACGCGCTCTCCCCGATCACGCGCGCGTAGGCCGCCTCGTACACCGGCACGACCCGCTCGGCGCAGAACTCCCGGCGCACCCGCGCGACCGCCGCCTGGCTGACGCGGCGGTGGAGCCCGGGATCCAGCAGCAGCGCGACGGCGCTGGCCGCCATGCCGTCCAGGTCGTCCGGCGGATGCAGGAACCCGGACACGCCATGCTCGATCACTTCCGGCAACCCGCCGACGTTCGACGCGACCACCGGCACCTCGCAGGCCATCGCCTCGAGCGCCGCCAGACCGAAGCTCTCCTGCGCCGACGGCAGCAGGAACACGTCCGCCGACCGACAGCAGCGGAATCATCAGCTCCTGGGCGCCGAGCACGTGCGTGCGTTCCGCCATGCCCAGCTCACGGCCGAGCCGATACGCCGTGCCCAGCTCGGGACCGTCACCGACCAGCAGCAGCCGCGCAGGCATCTGCCGGCTGATGCGCGCGAACACTTCCATCACGGCATCGATGCGCTTGACCGGCCGGAAGTTCGAGACGTGGATCACCAGCTTCGTGCCGATCCTCTTCCGCGAACCGCCGCCGCAGGACGCGGGTCCGGCCGGCGCCGATAGAGGGCGCAGTCGATGAAGTTGGGAATGACGGTGATCTCGCGACGCACGCCGAGCTGCCGCCGCGTCGCTTCGGCCAGGCTCTCCGACACCGCCGTCACGCCGTCGGACTGCTCGATCGAGTACGCGACGATTTCCGAGAACGACGGGTCGCTTCCGACCAGTGTGATGTCCGTCCCGTGCAGCGTCGTCATCACCTTCGGCACCGGCGGCGTCGCCGGCCGACGCCAGCACCTGCTGGGCCAGCAGCGCCGACTGTGGCATGCGGAACGGCGTAGTGCGCGTGGACGACGCCAGCCGCACTCGCGCGCGACCTGCACCACGCGGTTGGCCAGCGAGAGCATGTACTGCGGCTCGCGGAACAGCGGGTAGCTCGGGGTCAGGACCTGGTGAAACGCCAGGCCCGGGTGAAATTCGGTCAGCCGGAACGGCAGGTCCGCGCTGATGAAGTGCACCTCGATGCCCGCGATCCGCGAGCGCCTTCCCCAGCTCGGTGGCGACGATGCCGCTGCCGCCGATGGAGGCGTAGCAGAGGAGGCCGATGTTCATGGGGCTCATGGCTCGGGTTCATGGGTTCAGGTTCGGGTTCAGGGTTCAAGGTTCAGGGTCAGGGTTCAGGCTCGGTCTCTAGGCGCTCAGGTTCGCGGGCAGCGGAAGCGGCCCCCGGTTCGTGTGCACGATCTCGGCCCTGAGCCGGTCTTGAACAGTGTCGCGCAGGAGCGGTTCCTGACGACGAGCCCTCGGCGAATCGCACCCCGGCGAGCGCGCCGAACTGGGCGTCGCGGCTTTCGATGAGCTGATTGAAGCTCGCGGCGGTGAGGCGGGTCGATACGGCCCCGGCGGCGGCGGTGGTGAACTGGCTGCGGTGGCACGCCAGCGCCTGCCGCTTGGTTTCGTAGTGCGTCCGACACGTCGACGACGAACGAGGGGTGTGCCGCGTCGTTGATGAAGTAGTAGCAGACCCATTCCGGGCGCCACGGCATCGCCGGGCGGCGTCGAACCGGCGCAGGCCGCTGTCGAACACCGCCTCGGTCAGCGTCCGGCTCGCCGCCACGTGATCGGGATGGCGGTCGTCCCAGTACGGCAGCGCGATCGCCCGCGGCCGCACCTGGCGGATCAACGCGGCGGCGCTGCGTCCGTGCTCCGCCTCCCGCCCGATGCCGCGGTCGGGCCAGCGCAGGTTGACCCGCCAGCGCGCGCCGAGCACGCGCGGGCCGCTTCGGCCTCCGCCAGCCGCTCGGCCACGGTGCCGTTGCTGCCCATCTCGCCGGCGGTCAGGTCGCACAGGCCGACGCGGTAGCCCAGCGCGGCATGCCTGGCGACCGTGCCGCCCAGGCCGATCTCGATGTCGTCCGGGTGCGGGCCGAACACGAGCAGGTCGACGGCGTCCATGCAGCAGGCTACTGGAAAGTCCCTTTGAATGTGTAATGGCAGATGGTAGATGGCAAAACAACCAGCGTTTTCTCATATGCCATATTCCATTTGCCATGCCGGATCCGTTCTTCAGCCTGCATCTAGGGTCCGGCTACTTGCGGCTGGCCAGATAGTGCGCGATCCCGTCGAGCTGCTCAGGCGACAGTCGGTCGCCGAATGCCGGCATGTCGGTGTCGGGTTTGACCGCTTCGGGATCCGCGATCCAGGTGCGCAGCGTCGGCGCGTCGTGTTTCGCGCCGATCGTGGTCAGCTCGGGTCCGTCGGTGCCGCCGTCGCCGTCGATGACGTGGCAGCCGACGCAGTAACGCGCCCACACCCCGGCGGCGCGCTCGATCGGCTCGGGATAGCCCGGGTACGGCTGCCGCGACACCTGCCGGACGTAGGCGACCAGCGCCGCGGCCTCCCGCTCGCGTGACCCCGGTCGGCGGCTCGCGCAGGCCGGGGGCGATCATCTCGGCATCGGTGACATGCCCGGTGAGCCACTCGGCGCCCCGTGACAGTCGACGCCCGCTCCGAGGGGGTCGGCCATGCCGCTCTCGGCATGGCAGCGCTCGCACTTCGCGACGCGGCGAACTGGCGGCCGCCGATCGCCCGCATCGACCACGTCCGGCGCCGCCGACGCCGGCCGGTCGCGCCACCCGAGCGTGGTCAGCGCCACGACCGCGGCCACCCCGGCCACGACGCCGAGCATCACCACGCGGCGCCGGCGCGGATCGCGATCCGGGCCGCGATCCAGCCACGGCAGCAGCGCCAGCAGCGCACCCAGCAACGTCGGCATGACGATCGCGCCGACCACCTCGAGCTTGCCGGGAAAATACTTGAGCAGCTGGAACAGGCCGAGGAAGTACCACTCCGGCCGCGGGATGAAGGTCGCATCGGTGGGATCGGCCGGGCCTTCCATCGGCGGCATGCCGCGCCACGCCATGACACGCCAGCGCCAGCAGCACCACGCGACACCACCGTGACGTCGCGCGCCGCCTGGCGCGGGTAAAAGCGTGCCGGCGTGCCCGCGCGCGCGCGCACCGGCCCGGAGATCCCCTGCGCGCCGCATCAGCACGAGGTGCGCGCCGATCAACGCGACCAGCATGGCGGGCAGGAAGATGACGTGCGCGGAATACCACCGCGTCAGCGTCAGCGCGCCGATCGTGGCGCCGCCCTGCAGCACTCCCGCGACCAGATCGCCCGCGCCGCGGCGCCAGCCGCGAGATGTTGATGGTGACGACCGTCGCCCAGTACGCGCGCTGGTCCCAGGGCAGCAGATAGCCGGTCAGGGCGAACGCCAGGATCAGCCCGAGCAGCGCGAGACCGGACAGCCAGGTCAGCTCGCGCGGCCGCTTGTAGGAACCGAAGCCGATCACGCGCAGCATGTGCAGCGCCGCGGCGACGACGATGAAGCTGGCGCCGAAATGATGCAGGCCGCGCACCATGCCGGCCCGCGGCGGTGCTGCTGATGAAGCGCACGCTGTCGTAGGCGTGATCCGGGGTAGGGGCGTAGTAGAGCGTCAGGAACGCGCCGGTCACGATCTGGACGGTGAGGAGTGCGAGCAGCACGCTGCCGAGCGTGAAGAACCACCCGGTGCCCGGCGGCAGCGGCTCGTCGAGGAGCACGCCGCGCATGGTCCTCGAGGCCGGTCCGCTCGTCCAGCCAGTCGATCAGCCGGCGCGATCACAGCCGCACCAGCACCGCATCGTCCCCGCTGTCGATGCGCGCGTCGACGCTGTCGAGCGGACGCGGCGGCGGGCCCGCCAGCACCTTGCCCGCGGCGTCGTACACGCCGCCGTGGCACGGGCAGAGGAAGTGCTTCTTCTTGGCGTCCCAGCTGGACCTGACAGCCGAGATGGGTGCAGGTGGCCGACATCGCCCGCACCTGCTTCTCGCCGTCCCAGACCAGGAAGACCGTCTGCGGCGCGCGCCCCCGGTACCAGCCGTCGACTCGCGGCACGACGAGCACGCGGCCCGCCGGCACGTCCGCCTCGAGGTCGCTCGAGCGCGCCCGCGCGGATCCAGCGATCGCGAGTCGCAGCCGCCGCCGGCTTCAGCGCGAACACGCCGAGCAGCGCGGACAGCGCACCGCCAATGACCGCGACGGCGCTGTTGACGAGGAGGACCAGAGCGCGACGGCGCTCAGGCGACACGGACGATCGTGAGAAGGGGGCATGTCCGGAAGCGAGTGTTGCGAATGCGGGGCCATCGGCTGCACGGCGCCAGCCGGCGAAAATCCAGCCCATTCCGCGTGCAGGCCGGAGACCGGCGTTCCGCGATTCGTAAACGCTTTCGGATGTTACCTGATCCGGCCCGTTTTCTGGATGTAGGCCCGCGCCTTCGGGGTGCCGAGCAGCCGCAGCCGCAACAGCGCCTCGGCGCGCAGCTCGGGTCCTTCTCCTCATCCGCGATCCGAATCAGCTCGTCCTCGGCTCGCGCGTTGAACAGGCCGAGGATGATCGGCCGCTTGGCGTCGGCGCGTCGCGTCCGTGTACAGGACTCGCAACTGCTCGCCGTCCGCCGGCCTGCCCGAGCGTCACGATCGCCGTGGCCCTGACCTGCGGGTCCTGCTCGCCTTCCGCGATGCTGGAGAAGCGCCGTGCGCTCGGCGCGCTCTCCGAGCGACGTGACGACCTGCAGCTTGACCGGTGAGTTGGCGGTGGCATAGACCTGCATCAGCTCCCGCGCGATCTCCGGGCCGGCGAAGCGCCCGAGCTCGCGAACGGCCGCGACGCGTACGGGCTCGGCGCCGAGCCTCGCCACCTGCATCACGGTTTCGCGCGCCTCGGCCCGGCCCGACTGGGCCAGCACGAACACGGCGCGGCTGCGCCTCACGGGAGTTGCCGCTCTCGAGCGCAATCTCCTTGAGGATCGGAATGACCCTGCTGGCGTCGGTCTGCATCAGGCTGCCGAGCGCCTGAATACGCAGATCGGTGTCGGGCCGGTAGAACTCCGGCAGCCATGCGGCCGGCGGTGCGGGAGGAACCGGCGGCTTCGGGCTCGACGGCGGGGTCGGGGGCGTCGGCCACGGGCGGAGACGCCGGCGGGGGCGGCGGCGCCAGCCGCGACCGTCGCCTCGGCGCCTCGGGCGGCGTCGGGTGAAGCGGTGGGGCCGGCGCCCCGGCGACCGCGGGCGCCGCCGGCGGGGGCGGCGGAGGCGGCGGCGGGACTGCCGTCCACCAGAGGACGTCGTTGCGCTGCATGTGCACGGCGATGTCCAGCCGCAGCGACCCGGCCGGCTTCACCCACAGGCTCCGGGGGTACTCGCGTTCGAGCCGCCGGATCGTGGCAATCGCGGCCGCCGCATCACCCCCCTGGTTCAGGCTGTGTGCGAGCCAGTACAACGCCTCGTCCTTCGCTGCCTCCTTCGGATCGGCCGCAGCCGCCCGGAGCTCGGCGATCGCGCGCACCCACTGTTCGTCCGCAATGTAGTCCTTCGCGCGCCCGAGCCGATCGGAGTCGGGCGCCGCTCCCGACGCTCCCATCCCGACCTGCAGGGCGAGCGCCAGGAGCAGTCCGATCGCGCCGCCCTTCCACCCTCTGAACAACATTGTTGAACCCTTTCCACTCTCCGGACCACCCCTGTCAGAACGTGGCCATGTCCATCTTCGAGACCAGATCCCGCTTCTGAATCAGCCGCTGCAGCCGGTCGAGCGTCGAGGCGTCCCGCTGGTCGGACAGCGACGCCTGCAGCAGCACCAGCTCCAGATCGGACATGACCCCCGCAATCGACCCCAGCCCGCGCGCCGCGGCCGCCTGCCTGTAAAGGCGCGTGTCGTCGAGCAGCGTCCCGGCGAGCTGCCGCTCGTAGTTCCAGTCGGTCGGCGACGACGTCCGTGCGTCCCGGCTCGCGAGACCCAGGATCACCAGCTTGGACCGTTCGAAGTGCTGTTCGCTCACCGCGGCGAACGCGGGATCCGGCCGCGCCGCCGCGGTCGATGCGAGAGGCTGCGATGGCACCTCCCCTCGACCCCCGGGGGGCTGGCCTTGCGCGATCGGCTCGGGGCGGGCGGAGACGCCGGCCGGCTGCCGGGCCAGGTACGCCACGCCGCCGGTCACGAGCGTGAGGAGTGCCGCGAGCGCCAGATAGGCGGGCAGCGGCGTGGTCGGCAGGCCCGGCGTTCCGCGGGCCGCCTCTGCCGGGCGAGCTGGCACGTCCGCCACGCTCCCGCCGATCCGGGCCATGAGCGACGTCCAGTCCCCGCCCGGGGGCGACGCGACCGCAGGGCGCGCCGCCAGCGCCGCGCGGATCGCCTGCAACTCGTCGAGGGCACCGCGGCATTCGGGGCAGCGTGCAAGATGGCGCTCCAGCTCCTGGCGCTCACCGGCCGCGAGCTCCCCGTAGAAGTACAGGTCGATCGCACCCGACGCCTGGATGTCGCACGCCTGGTTCATGAGCGTCCTCCCGCGACGGTCACATTGGCGGCGCTCAGCGACGCCCGGAGCCGGTGCACGGCGGCGTGCAGCTGCCGCTTGACAGTGCCCTCGGCCAGACCGAGCGCCGAGGCGATCTCCACGAGCTTCAGCCCCTCGTAGTGCCGCATGATGAACACGATCCGCTGCCCCTGCGGCAGGCGGCCGATCGCCGCCTCGAGGACAGCCCCGAGCTCCCCCGCGTAGGCGGTGGTCTCCGGTCCGGGCCGCTCTTCCGGAGTCTTCTCCAGCTGCTGTTCCGCCTCCTCGCCGAAGGGGGCGCTGCCGGACGGCGACTGGCGACGACGATGGTCGATGCAGGCGTTCATGGCAATCCGGTATATCCAGGAGGTGAACTGGGAGTCCTGTCGAAAACGGGAGAGCGAGCGGTACACCTTGATGAAGACGTCCTGAGCGATGTCCTCCGCGTCGTGGTGATTGCCGGCGAACTGATAGGCCACGCGGTAGACCATCGCGCGATGTCGCTGCACGAGCAGCTGAAAGGCAGCCGGATCGCCTCCCGCGGCGAGCGAGATCAGTTCCGTGTCGACCATTCAGGTGCCGTCACCCCAATATAGGACGGACTTGCGCCCGGATCAGTTGATCGCTGATTACGGCGCCTGTACGCCGGTTTCACCTTCCGGCTCGGCCGCAAAACCTTCGGCAAAGCCTGCAATTTGGTCCGTTTTCGGCCGCTGAGCGGCCGAGCGCCGATCCATCTGCAGCGGCAATCCCCCGCAGGAGGGGCTGTATACTGGGAGGATGCCTGCGCACCAGAAAACCGCCTCTACCATCGCCAATCCGCTCCGCCGCAACGTCGCCATCATCGCTCACGTCGACCATGGCAAGACCACGCTGGTGGACGCCATGCTTCATCAGAGCGGGATCTTCCGGGCGAACGAGCGCGTGGCCGAGCGGGCGATGGACAACACGGACCTCGAGCGCGAGCGCGGCATCACGATTCTCGCCAAGAACACCGCGGTCCACTACCGCGACATCCTGATCAACATCGTCGACACTCCCGGCCACGCCGACTTCGGCGGAGAGGTGGAGCGGACGCTGTCGATGGTCGACGGCGTGCTGCTGCTGGTGGACGCCTCCGAAGGGCCACTGCCCCAGACCCGCTTCGTGCTGCGAAAAGCGCTGGAACGGCGGCTCACCCCCATCGTTGTCATCAACAAGATCGACCGGCCCGATGCGCGGCCCCAGGAAGTCCTGAACGAGATCTACGACCTGTTCATCGACCTCGACGCCGCGGAAGAGCAGCTGGACTTCCCGGTGCTCTACACCAGCGCCCGCGCCGGCACCTCCAGCGTGGAGGCCGCGCAGCAGACGCCGGACCTCCGGCCGCTCTTCGAAGCCATCGTCGACTCGGTCCCGCCGCCCCGTGGGGACGGGGACGCCCCGCTCCAGATGCTCGTCGCGAACCTCGACTCGAGCGACTACCTCGGGCGGATTGCCATCGGGCGGATCTTCAACGGCCGGGTGAAGGTCGGCGACCCGATCACGGTCTGCAAGCTCGATGGCTCGTTCCACGATACGCGCGTCACCAAGCTCTTCGCGTTCGAGGGTCTCCGGCGGATCGACATCCTGGACGCGTTCGCGGGCGACATCGTCTGCCTCGCGGGCATCGAGGACATCACCATCGGCGAAACGGTGGCCGACATCGAGCATCGTCTCGCGGTTCCGCCGATCGCCATCGACGAGCCGACGGTGTCGATGATCTTCGGCGTCAACACGTCCCCCATGTCGGGCCGCGAGGGCCAGTACGTCACCTCCCGCCAGATCAAGGACCGCCTGGAGCGGGAGCTGCTCGGCAACGTCTCCATCAGGGTCGAAGCGACGGACACGCCCGAGCAGATGAAGGTGCTCGGCCGCGGCGAGCTGCAGCTCTCGATTCTCATCGAGATGATGCGGCGTGAGGGCTTCGAGCTGCAGGTCTCGCGCCCGGACATCGTCACCAAGGTCCTCGACGGCAAGGTGGTGGAGCCGGTCGAGGATCTCGTCATCGACGTCGCCGAGGAGTTTCAGGGTGTCGTCATCGCGCAGGTCGGCATGCGGCGCGGCACGATGACCAAGATGGTCAACAACGGCAGCGGCCGCGTGCGCCTCGAGTTCCGGATCCCGGCGCGCGGGTTGATCGGGTTCCGCTCCCAGTTCCTCACGGAGACGAAGGGCACCGGGATCATGAACCACCTGTTCGCCGCCTGGGAGCCCTGGCACGGCGCCATCCCGGTGCGCACGACAGGGGCGCTGGTGGCCGACCGCACCGGGACCGCGACGGCTTACGCGATCTGGAACCTGCAGGAGCGCGGCGAAATTTTCATCGACCCCGCGGCGGTCGTCTACGAGGGAATGATCATCGGCGAGAACGCCCGGGCCAGCGACATGGACGTCAACGTCACCAAGGAAAAGAAGCAGACGAACATGCGCGCCTCGAGTGCGGACGAAGCAGTCCGGCTGATCCCGCCCCGGCGGCTGGGCCTCGAGCAGGCGATCGAGTTCATCAACGATGACGAGCTCGTCGAGGTGACGCCGTCGAGCATCCGCCTGCGCAAGCGCGTGCTCGCCCAGAACATGAGGCCGAAGCGGGAGGAGTTGGGTGTTAGGAGCTAGCGGCTGGAAGCTAGGAGCTAGGAGTGGGAGCGGGAAGCGGAAGCTGGAAGCATCCCTATAGTGTGAGCCAGCGCACGGGGTGGCCGGTAGAGGACAGGAACCGCGCGAGGTCGTCGCCGCTGATCGTCACGCTGTGCGAATTCAGGTTCGGATGGAAGATCAGCTGGGCGGTGCCGCGGAGCTCGACGTCCACGACGACCTGAACGGAGTGCGACGGGTTGTTGAGCAGGCCGAACGGCGAGACCGATCCGGGGGTCAATCCCAGGTGCTCGGCGAGCCGCTCCGGCGAGGCGAAGCTGAGGCGGTCGTCGCCAATCACCTTGACGAGACGACGGAGGTCGGCTTCCTTTTCGATGGGCAGGACGACCAGGTAGTGCCGGTTCCCCTTCTTGTTCCGCAGGAACAGGTTCTTCATGCCCCGGCCCGGAATCCGGGCCCAGTGCACCGCCGCATCGTCGCCGGTGAAGACCGGGGGTGATCGTAGCGGTCGAAGGCAATCCCGAGCGCCTCGAGCGCCGAGTAGACCTGCGCGGGGCCGTCCGTCATGCGACGGTCATTGTAGCCGGGCTGGCGAGGCGGGGTTCAGGGTTTAGGTTTCTCGAGGATCTCCACCCGCACGCGGACCAGGCCGTCCCGGACGAACTGCAGCCGCTGGGCCGCCCCCTTCGAGACGTCGATGATTGTCCCCTTCCGGTGGTTGCGGCCGTAGGGCCCGCGATCGATCACGCGCAGCGTCACCGCGCGGCCGTTCTTCAGGTTGGTGACCTTCACGACCGTGCCGAGCGGCAGCGTGCGGTGCGCCGCCACCATCTCGCCCTGATCGAAGATCTCGGCCGCTGGCGGTTTCCCGCCCGTGAAATCGAGGGCCGTAGTACGAGGCGAGCCCGTGCTGAACCGGTCGGGGGGGCACCGGCGCGGCTGTTGGCCACGTCGCGAACACCAGCAGGGCGACGACCGCGGCCAGCAGCACCACCGTGTACCGGCCCCGCCATGGAAGGGACCTCATCGTCAGTTGCGATATCCTACCTGCACAGCGCGAGATGCGCACGCCTGCTCCTCGGCCGTTTGAAACCGCCGGGGCCAGGTGAACAACGAACAAGCCGCGTTTGAGAGGAGCACTGGATGCGTGTTCGACAGCTCATGTTAGGAGCAACCCTGCTCGCCATCGGCCTCATATCTCCGGTTCACGCGCAGCAGGCGCAGGCGCCTGCTGCCCCGGCGCAGACGCCCCGGCCGCAGCGCCGCTGAGAACCCCGGACGTCATCTTCGTGCCGACCCCGCCGGAAGTCGTTGAAGCCATGCTGAAGCTCGCCGAGGTCTCCGCCAGCGACGTGGTCTACGACCTGGGGTGCGGCGACGGCATCATCGTCGCCACGGCGGCGGAGAAATTCGGCGCGACCGCGGTGGGCATCGACATCGACCCGCAGCGCGTGAAGGAGGCGACCGAAAGAATCCAGAAAGCGAACGTGACGAACAAGGTGCAGATCCTGAATCAGGATCTGTTCACGACCGACATCAGCAAGGCGACGATTGTCACGCTCTACCTGCTGCCGTCACTCAACCAGAAGCTGATCCCGAAGTTGAACAAGGAGCTGAAGCCCGGCACGCGCATCGTGTCGCAGAGCTTCAACATGGGCGATCAGAACCCGCCCCTGAAGACCGTCGACGTCAACGGCCGCCAGGTGTTCCTGTGGCGGACGCCGCTGAAGCCCGGGGTGCCGTAGCCTGCTCGATCCGCGACCGCAGCGCCGCAAGGGCTGCGGTCGTTTCTCCCAGTTCCTTCTCGATCACCCGGAGGTTGTCGCCCTCGGCCCGAACGAACCGGCTGTACGGGCCGATGCCCTCGCGGATCCTGTCGCCGCTCTTCCCGATCTCCAGGCCGAACTGCTCCCGCAGCGACGCGGACAGCCGCTCCCTCACGGCCGCGATCTTCACCCTCATCTCTTCCTTGGCCCTCTTCCGCTTGGCCGGGATGATGAAGAACCCGAGCGTTCCGAGCAGCGACGCCATGATCAGCCCGGTGGCGTCGGCGGCGGCGGTCGTGGCAATCCCGAGGACGATTGCGCCGAACCCCACGGCGCCGGCGCTGATCGCCGCGGCGGCAGCCACGGCATTCCGCGCGCCGTCGGCGAGCGCCTGCGCCTCCCGCCGCCTGTCGTACGAGTCCACCACACGCTGCGCATCGCCGCCCACTGAATCGATCAGCCGGGCACGGTCGTAGTGGAACCGGCCCTGATCGTCCCCGACAATCCGCTCGCTGTGTCGCCGGCGCCGCTCGGCCAGGTGCGCGGTAACCGCCTGCCACTGGCGCAGATCCATCTCCACGAGCCAGTCCACGAGCTCGCCGATCTTCTGTTCGATCTTCTGCGGCGCGTCGGCCACGACCTGCTGCTCGAACCCCTGCTGCACGCGGCTCCGGTTGAGCAGATCCATCACACGCCCGATCCGCATGGTCTCGTCGAAGAAATCGTGACCCCGGCGCTCCATCTGGAGGAGGATGCGATCGATATCGGCCATCCGCAGCTCGAGGTCCCGCGTCAGGTCCTGCTGATACACCGTGAGCTGCCGCTCGACGTCGTCGAGGGTGGAGAAGTCCTCCTTGAGCAGGCCGAGGCGCACCCGCACCACCGCCGCGTGCCGGTCGGCGAGCGATGACGCCGACGCCGAGCGGGTTCAGGAGCTTGAGCCGTATGCGGCCGGGCGCGTCGAGCGTCGACTCGATGTAGCGCTCGAGCGGCTCGAAGCCGCTTGCCGGCCAGGCCGAGGCGTCTCCCTCCTTGCCGCGCAGGGCCAGCCTCGCGCTCGACGGGAAAGATGTCCGGGTTGAACCCCAGCAGCTCCTGCGCGCCCTTCGCGACGAACGCCGTGACCTCGGCGACCTGGCGCTGATCCTCCAGGATGTCGACCTTGTTGATCACGACGACGACCTTCTTGCCCCAGCTGCGGATCTGCTCGAGGAAGGCGCGCTCGGTCTCGGTGAACGGCCGGTCCGCCGAGGTCACGAACAGCACCAGATCGGATCGCGGGACGAACTCCGCGGTAATCCGCTCGTGCTCGCGGTTGATCGCGTTGGTTCCCGGCGTGTCCACGATGTGGATGTCCCGGAGCAGCGCGACGGGGGCGGTGATCACGTGCAGCGCCGGCTCGCGCACCTGCCGCGTGGCGGTTTCGCCGTACTGCAGGACGTTGATCTGCGCGGTTGTCGGCGTGACGCCCTCTTCGACCACCCTGCTGCCCGCGAGCGCGTTGATGAAGGCGCTCTTTCCGGCGTTGAACTCCCCGACGACGACCAGGAGGAAGAGCTCGTCCAGCTGATCGATCGACTTCTCGAGGGCAGCCTGCTGCTCCGGCGCGGCGTCGAACTTCGCCAGCGCCATGCGGAGGCGGGCGAGGACGCGTCGTTCCTCCTTCAGGAGCTCGTCGAGGTCTGGGGCGAGGAGCTTGGACAGCATCGCGGATACCCCATGTGCAGTACACGGGCCAGTGTTACGGGCCTTGGGCTTCGGGCTTTGGTTTTGGGCGGCTTTGGCGGCTCAGCGCGTCTGTGCGGCTATCGTCGACGACTCCGCCTCGGCCGCGCGGCTCCAGTCGGTGTGGGGTGCGCGGTTCTGCACGATCCAGCCGTAGATCAGGCGCCCGTAAGTTTGCCAGCGCATGCGCTTCCGGGCGTAATACGGGAGAAGGGCGCGCTGCAGGGCGGGCAGCCTGTAGAACGGCACGCCCGGGAAGTAGTGATGCTCGAGGTGATAGTTCGAGTTCAGGAACGCGAAGTCCCAGAACCAGTGGCCCTTCATCAGGGTGCCCCATTTTGCAGGATCGGAGGGGTCGATGTCGTAGTGCTGGCCGAGACGGTTGAGGGCGAAGGCGATCGGAAAGACGAAGAACACCGGTATCACGCTGGTGCGAATGGCCGCCGCGGCGCCGAAGAAATACCACAGCAGCACGAGCGCGCACAGGTGGAACCCCGTCGAGAGCCAGCGCTCGCGCCCGATGATCCGCTGCAGCTCCGCAGGGTACGTCGAGGACTCCCGCCGCGCCGCCCGGAAATAGATCGGGAAGAGCGCCGGCGTCGCATACAGGAGCTTCAACCAGCGCGCGTTGATCTTCGGGGAAAGGTGCGCCCGCTTGGGATCGTCCTCGTCCGAGCCGAGCTCGGCGTGGTGATCGAGATGCCAGCGCGTGAACTGGCTCGCGGAGATGCCGCTCGGGGTCGCGTAGAGCAGGGCCAGGGCGCGCTCGGCCGCGGGGTGGTGCCTCTGGAAGACGGTGTGGTGCACGACTTCGTGCAGCATCACGGTGAAGTTGAAGACGGTGAACCCCTGCATGAGGGCCAGAGGAATCCACACCAGGGGGTTGCTGTAATGGATGAGTCCCCAGGTGCAGGCTCCCAGGATCGCGAACTGCCGCAGGGTGATCGCCAGGTGTCTGGCAGGCGACTTCACGTGGAGGTCCCGCAGCACCTCGCGGGGAAGCACCTCACCCAGCTCGGCTTTGAGACCGACGGCATGCTGCGCGTAGTGGTGATGCTTCACTCTGGCTCTATTGTTCCATACCGCCCCTGCGGCGAGTCACGGACGGACGCTGTGGCGGCGGCCCTTCAGGGCCGGCTATGCGGCGGGGCCGAAGGCCCCGCCCTACTCCTGCGGCGGCACGACGGACCTGCGGCCGGCCGACGCGGGTCAGCGCAACGCCGGCCAGCACGGCGGCGGCACCGAGAATCTTGCGCCAGCCAGCGGCTCGTGCAGCACGATGCACGGCCGTCAACATCGCCACGATCGGCACGAAGTTGGAGTAGATCGAGGTCCGCGGCGCTCCCGAGCTGCCGGATCGCCCGCGTACCAGATCGTGTAGGACACGCACAGCGCGAACATGGCCGAGTAGACCAGCCAGCCCCATGTCGCCGGCTGACCGCGCTCCCACTGCACGCGCGCAGGCTCGGCATCGCCAGCGGCAGGTACATCAGCGTCCCGATGATCATCGAGAACCCGGTCACGCCGACCGGCGAATGCCGCTCCATCAGCGGGCGCGAGCCGATGGTGTAAATCGCCCAGCAGCACACCGCCACGAACATCAGCAGGTCGCCGAGCGCGCTGTGCGATCCGAGCGCGAACCCCTGCCCGACGACCAGGTAGATGCCGGTCATCGACAGCGCCGCGCCGATCCAGTGGAGCCGTCCGATCCGCTCGAGTCCCGAGCACCGCCGACATGAGCGCCACCAGCACCGGCGTAGCACCGATCATCAGCGAGCTGTTGGCGACGCTGGTCCGCGACAGCCCGCCCATGAAGAAGTACTGATACATGCAGTGGCCGACCAGGCCCGAGGAAGGCGAGCGCGCACCAGTCGCGGCCGGTGATCACCGCGGGGTGTAGAACACCGTCCCGTGCCGTCGGCCTGCGACGCCTGCGGGTACCGCCGGGCACGCAGCCGCACCCCCGCCAGCACGGTCGAGGAAGATCAGCGACGCGACCGACATGCGCAGGGCATTGAAGGCCTGGGGCTCGATCTCGCGGAACGCGGCTTGACGATGGCGTAGTTGGTGCCCCAGAAGACCGCCATCAGGAGCAGGAGGAGCGTCAATCACGGCGAGACCCGGAGGGGGGCACAGCACCGGCGAACGGCTTTAAACGGAGGGTCGGAGAACGGAGATCGCAGTGGGAGAAAACCGTCATCCAAGCTAAGGAACAAGCAACACGGAGGAGCGGAGGCTCACCGGTGATCTCCGTGCTCCGTGTTGCGCTTTCGGTTCGCGGGCGTCGAAGCCCCGGCTATGCGGCGGCTGGCCGCCGAACGGATAGAGGAAGAACAGGATCAGCGAATCAGCAACACGTAGATGACCAGCGACTCGATCAGGACGAGGCCGAGGATCAGCGAGCCGCGGATGTCGCCGGCAGCGCCCGGGATTGCGGGCGATCGCTTCGGCGGCCGCGCCACACCGCGACCCTGTGCCAATGCGCCGAGGCCGGCGGCGAAGGCGAGCGCGAAGCCCGCCGTGATGATCGACCACTTGGCGATCTCGCCGCCGCCGGCGGCAGCCGCGGGCTCCTGCGCGTAAAGCGGCGCGGTGGCGCCGCCGACCAGCACCAGAGCGAATGTCAAAGCGGAACGTCTGTTCACGACCAAAGCCTCCTGCAAGAAAACACACCGAACAACGAACGTCAACGAACAGGATACGACCCTGCGAACGCTCACGCCGCCGCCGGCGCATGGTGCCCGTGCGGCGCATCATGCCCGTGCGCGTCGGCATCGTGCTCCACGGCGACGGCGCCCTGAAGATAGATGATCGATAGCAAGACGAAGATGAACGCCTGGAGCCCGCCGGTGATCAACCCGAGGAACATCATCGGCAGCGGCACCAGGAACGGGATGATGCTGAAGAGGATCAGGATGACCAGCTCTTCACCGAAGATGTTGCCGAACAGCCGCAGGGACAGCGACATCACCCGCGAGGTGTGGCTGATCAGCTCGATCGGGAACATGATGAAGCCGATCCACCACGGCGCGCCGGGGGGCGCCCAGAAGTGCGCGATGTACTTGCCGATGCCGTTCTCGCGGATCCCCTGGTAGTGGTAGTAGACCCAGATCGTCAGGGCGCAGCCGAGCGTCACGTTGATGCTGCTGGTCGGCGCCATCAATGCCAGGCACCAGGCCCATGTAGTTTCCGAGCAGGATGAACACCCCGAGCGTGGCGATGAGCGGCAGGAAGCGATGTCCCTTCGGGCCGATCCACTCGTCGAGCAGGCCGATCACCGCGCGCAGCGTATCTTCCAGCACGATCTGCAGCGTGCCGGGGTTCTCGACGCTCAGCCGCGAGCGCACGAGCAGGCTCAACGCCGTCAGGAACACGATGATCAGCAGCACCATGACCATGTAACGGCGGAATCGGCTCCGCCGGCTTCGCGAAATGATAGCCCATCGCCTCGCCCGCCCGAGCACCAGCGGCCCGAGCAGGGCGTTGACGACGTGGACGATCCAGAGGGGGTGTTCCAGCTTCTCCATCGAGCTCGTATCCCGTGGCAGACCCTCGGCGCAAGGCTGTCGACTTGACCGCAGCCGGGACCCGCCTGTCAGGACTTCTTCATGATATAAGCGGACGGCCTCGAATGCAGCCGCCGCCACGACCGAGGACGCACCTGCCAGTAGCCCTATCGGGTGCAGGCGCAAACGCGCAATCATAACGTACGCCAGAAGAGCGAGTAAAGCGTACCGGCCGGCCATCAGCAGCACCGTCCGGCCAATCCCGCGGCAGTGCGCGGACGCCTCTGCTGCAGCCCTCGCCCGTCGCGGCCGCCCGATCAGCGTCCACCAGACCGCTCACGCCCGACCCAATCGACCGGTAGCTGACCGCGACCAGCAGCCCGCCGCCGAGCACGCCCGCCGCCGGCCCGCGGCCGCCCGCGGCCGAGCACCAGCGCAACGACCGCCATCAGGAGGCACGCCGCCAGCGCCGTTCCGCTCCAGCCGGCGCAGCAGCGGGTCGACGTTCGAGCAGTCATTCATTTCAGGAACGCCTCGGCGGCCCGGTAGACGTTCAGCACCCCGCCGCCAGCCCCAGCACGAAGAACAGGAAGAACATCCACGGGCTGGTGCCCAGCCAGCGGTCGAGCATCCACCCGACCCACACGCCAATCACAATCGCCAGCACGAACGAGAACCCGACAGTGCTCAGCGCGCCGATCGTCCGCACCGTCTCCGACAACGGCTTGCGGGTGGGCGGCGCCATGGCGGTCAGATGATAGCGCGTCGCATACCAAATCCGTCGGTGCGCAGTCCGCGGGCCGCGGTGCGCAGCCGGCGGTGCGCGGCCCTCGGATCGCAGATCGCGGATCGCGCGTCACGCTGCCGCGCAAGTAATTGCAATGCAAGGAGTTTCGGCGTTCCTGGCGCCTTGACGCTCGCCCATCGCGCCACCTGATCTCTCAGCGAGTCCTCCCCATGCGCCTCGATCGCCGCGAGCCTGCTCGCGCTGGCCGCGCATGTCGTCCTCGTCTCAACAGCGCGACACCGCGTGCCAGCGATAAACGCACCCGCGATGTCTATGTCAGCGTCCTGGACGGACAGCGGCAAGCCGCGCCAGCGGCCTCACCACCGCGGACTTCACCGTCCGGAAGATGGCATCGCCCGCGAGGTCGCTGAACGTGGCTCCCGCCACCGAACCGCTGACGATCTCGCTGCTGGTCGACGACAGCGAGGCGGCGAGCGAGGCGATTCAGTTCATGCGGGAAGGCCTGCCAGCTTCCTGATAGCGTCTCGCCGGCAAGGCGGACATCGCCATCGCCACCATCGGCGAGCGCCCGACGAGCCAGATCGACTTCACGACCAGCACCGAGGCGCTGAAGAAGACCGCCGGGCGGATGTTCCAGCGCACGGCTCGGGCGCCTATCTGCTGGATGGCTCGTCGAGGCATCGCGCGGGCCTGCAGAAGCGCAAGCGCCCAAGCGCGGCGCGATCGTGGTCGATCACCGCCGAAGGGGCGCGAGTTCAGCAACCGTCCTACCAGCAGGTGCTCGAGGTCGCTTACGCAACAGCGGCGCGGCGCTGCACGTGCATCTCCCTCGGCCAGCCCTCCTCCTCGATGGAGGACGAGATGCGCAACCGCAACATCGTCATCGCCGAGGGCACGAGCAAGACCGGAGGACGCCGCGATCAGGTCCTGGCACTCTCGGGGCTGACGGACCGGCTCAACCAGGTCGCCGACGAGCTCACCAGCCAGTACGTCGTCACCTACGGGCGTCCTGACCAGCTGGTCCCGCCGGAGAAGGTGCAGGTCTCCGTTACCCGGCCCGGGGCTGACGGTGCGGGCGCGCACGCGCGCGACAGACCGCTGATGGCAGGCCGTTCGACGTCCTGATCGCCGCCGTAGCGTCGCGGGCGCCGTGACCCTTGGCGGCGCAGCGACGCCACAGCGCGCTCCGCCTCCACCGGCAGCCTCAGCAGCAGCCGCAGCAACCGGCGCCGCAGCCGCACCGCCGCGCCCTCGCTCGCAGCAGGGCGTCTTCCGCGGCGGCGTCGAGCTCGTCTCGCTGAATGTCACGGCGATGGAAGGCTCGAAGCTACATCACCGACCTGAAGCAGGACGAGTTCGAGGTCTTCGAGGACGGCGCCAAGCAGGCGATCACCTTCTTCGCCCGCGGCCGGCAGCCGATCGCGCTGGCGGTCCTGCTCGACACCAGCGCGAGCATGGACGACCGGCTTGCCACCGCCCAGGAAGCGGCCATCGGCTTCGCCAAGCGCCTCAAAACGGACGATGCGATGGAGGTGATCGACTTCGACAGCCAGGTCAACATCCTGCAGACGTTCACGGCCGATACAGCGGCGCTCGAGAAAGCCATCCGCCATACCACCGCGAACGGATCCACCGCCCTCTACAACGCCATCTACATCTCGCTCAAGGAGCTGAAGAAGTACAAGGCGGCCTCGTCGACGAGATCAGCCGCCAGGCGATCGTGGTGCTGTCCGACGGTGACGACACGTCGAGCCTGGTCGACGTACGAGGAAGTCCTCGACCTCGCGAAGCGGTCGGAAACGGCCATCTACGCCATCGGCCTGCGGCCGCAGAGCATCGGCCGGCGCGACTTCAAGGAAGCGGAGTTCGTGCTGCGGCAGCTGTCGCAGGAAACCGGCGGGCGCGTCTTCTTTCCGACCAACGTCGACGAGCTGCCGAAGATCTACGAGCAGATCTCCGAGGAGCTCGCCGAGCCAGTACACGCTGGCCTACCCGTCGAAGCAACCCGCTGCGCAACGCGCGCCTGGCGGCGCATCGTCGTCCGCGCCTGAACCGCCCGGGCGTCGTCGCCCGCACCCGGCAGGGCTACTACGGACCGGGCGGCGTAAGCTGACCGCATGCACCTGCTGCCCCTCGTGTTCTACGTCGGCCGCGGCCCTCGCCTACGCGCATGCACTTCGCGTGGCGCGAGCCGCGCACCGGGCCGGGCCGCCACCGCCCTCCTCGCAGGCGGCGTGCTCGCGCACACGTTCCTGATCGGCATGCAGACCGTGCAAGCCGGGCACGCGCCGCTCGTCGGCACGAGCGCGGCAATCTCGGCGTTCGTGTGGCTGCTCGGCCTCTCGTACCTGTACATCGAGCTGACCAGCGACGAGCGGGCGATGGGGATGTTTGTCATGATCCTGCTGGCCGACGCTCGACATCATCCCGGCGCTCGATCCCGCGGTGGTGCCAGCGCCCGCCGGTGCTGCGCAGCCCGCTCTTCACGGTCCACGTCGTGTCGCTGCTGTTCGCCTACGCCAGCTTCGCGCTGGCGTGCGTCCTCGGCGTGACTTACGTGCTGCTGTTCAAGGAGATCAAGGCGAAGCAGCTGGGCTTCTTCTACGCGCGGCTGCCGTCGCTGCAGGTCCTCGACGTGATGAACGGGCGGGCGCTGACGGTCGGCTGGGCGTTCCTGACGCTCGGGCTGGTCGTCGGCGGCATCTGGGCGACCCAGGTCCATGCCTCGCCCGACCCGCGCGCCCAGGCCATGTCGGTCGCAGGACCCGAAGATCCTGGTCGCGCTGGTATCGTGGGGGGTCTACTCGTTCGCCCTGGTGGCGCGGCTGGCGATCGGCTGGAGCGGCTGGCGCGCCGCCTGGCTCTCGGCCATTGCCTTCGCCATCGTGCTCCTCAACTTCGTGCCGGTCGGCTACTTCCTGACCAAGAGCCACAACTTCAATTTCTGACATGCGCCTCCTGGTTGTCGGACTGAGCCACCGTACCGCACCCATCGAGCTGCGCGAGCGCGTCGACTTCGCGCGCGCACGGCCTCGACACCGCGCTGGCGGCGCTCGCGGAGCGCGGCGTGTGCCGCGAGTCCGTGGTGCTGTCGACCTGCAACCGGGCCGAGATCTACGCCGTGGCCGACTCCGCAGCGGCCGCCGAAACCGCTCGAGCGGTTCTTCAGCGACTATCACCATCTGGATCACGGCAGCACGGCGGAGCACCTCTACACCATCAGCGGCGGCGAGGCCGCGCGCCATCTGTTCAGGGTGGCCGCCGGCCTCGACTCGCTGGTGGTCGGCGAGCCGCAGATCCTCGGCCAGGTCAAGGCCGCCTACGCGACCGCGAGCGACCTGCAGTTCACCGGCGCCCTCATCAACCGGCTGTTCCACTCGGCGTTCGGCGTCGGCAAGCGCGTCCGGTCGGAGACCGGTCTGGGCGAAGGGGCGGTCTCGGTCAGCTACGCCGCGATTGCGCTGGCCAAGAAGATCTTCGGCAACCTGTCGGGCCTGAACGTGCTGATTCGTCGGCGCCGGCGAGATGGCCAAGCTGACCGCGCTACACCTGCAGCGCGCAGCAGGTCCGGCAGATGACGATCACCAGCCGGACCCTGGCGGCGGCCGAAGCGCTCGCCGCGGAGCTCGGCGCCACCGCCGTGCCATGGAGCGAGCTCCAGACTGCGGCCGGCGCCGCCGACATCGTCGTCACCGCGACCGGCGCCAACGAACCGGTCCTGACCCGCCGTTCAGTCGACGAGGTGATGCGGCCCCGGCGCCACCAGCCGGTGTTCATCATCGACATCGCGGTGCCGCGCGACGTCGACGGCCGACGTCGGCGATCTCGACCAGGTCTTCCTCTACAACATCGACGACCTGCAGACCATCGTGAAGGAGAACCTGGCGCGGCGCACGGCGGAGCTCGCCGGGCCGAGGCGATCGTGGACGACGAGGTGACGCGGTTCGCGAGCTGGATGCAGTCGCGCGACATCATCCCGACCGTGGTGGCGCTGCGCGAGCGGTTCGAAGCGATGCGCCAGTCCGAGCTCGTCCGGCTCGAGCCGAAGCTGGCCGGGCTGCCCCCAGAGGCCCGGGCCCGGATCGACGAGATCACCCGGCTGATCGTGGAGAAGCTGCTGCTCACGCCGACCGAGCAGCTCAAGGCGGTCAGCGACGAGATCGACCGTCGTCGCCTACGCCGAGGCGCTCAACCGCCTGTTCAGGCTGGCGGCCGAGGAGCAGGCGCGATCCGCGCCCGACGCGGATCGGCACGCCGGCCGGCGCGGCTGGACGTGACCGACGCTGCGCCTCGCCACGCGTGGCAGCCGGCTGGCGCTGTGGCAGGCGCATGCCGTCGCCGGCCTGCTCGCGGCCGTCGGCATCCCGGTCGAGATCGTCGCGATCAGGACCAGCGGCGACCGGCTGCAGGACGGCGCCGTTGACCGAGGCCGGCACCAAGCACCTGTTCGTCAAGGAGCTCGAAGAGGCGATGCTGCACGGCGACGCCGACTTCGCCGTGCACAGCGCCAAGGACCTGCCGCGCTACGCTGCCGGACGGGCTCGAGCTCGCCGCGACGCTGCCGCGCGAGGATCCGCGCGACGCGCTCGTGCCTCCCCGCCGGCACTCCGCTCGCGACCTCCCGTCGGTGCTCTCGCACCTCGGCGACGCGCCGACCGTCGCCACGAGCAGCGTCGCGCCGCGAGGCCCAGCTGCGGGCCATCCTGCTGGCGGGCGCCAGTTCATCCGCGATCCGCGGCAACGTCGATACCCGCATCCGAGCTCGACGACGGCGGCACCATGCGCTGGTCCTGGCGGCAGCCGGGATGCGGCGACTCGGCGTGGGCGACCGGATCTCCGCCGCCCTGCCCATCGAGGTCTGCGTGCCGGCGCCCGGGCAGGGGATCATCGCCATCGAGATTCGCAGCGGCGACGCCGAAACGCGAGCGGCGCTGCGGCCGCATGCACGATCCGGCCGCCGGCGTCGCGCTCGAGGCCGAGCGCGCGCTGGTCAGCGCGCTCGGCGGCGGCTGCCAGCTGCCGCTCGGCGGCATTGCCGTGCACGATGCGGGGCGAGCTCGACATGCAGGCGATCGTGCTGTTGCCGGACGGCGGCCGGGCATTGCGGGCGCGCGCCCGGCGCCGCGGGCCGTCGGGGATCCGGAGGCCTCGGCCGGGAGCTCGCGGCGGATCTCGTCGCGATCGGGTGCGCTCGACGTCCTCGATGAAGTCAGGCGAGCGCCAATGAACATGCCCTGCGTCTACATCGTCGGTGCGGGGCCCGGGGACCCGTCGCTGATCAGCCTGCGCGGTCGGCGCTTCCTCAAGGCCGCCGATGTCGTCATCTACGATCATCGGGTCCACCACCGGCTGCTGCGCATGGCGAGGCCGGACGCCGAGCGCATCGACGTCGGCGCGGCCGCGCCGCGGCCGCTCGATCAGGACGCGATCTGCTATCCTGATCGCCGAGAAGGCGCGCGAGGGCAAGACCGTCGCGCGGCTGAAGTGGGGCGACCCGTTCCTGTTCGACAGCGGCGGGAAAGGAGGCGCTGTTCCTCCACGAGCAGGGCATCCCGTTCGAAGTGGTACCGGGCATTCCGGCCGACGATCGGCGGGCTCGCCTATGCCGGCGTGCCGATCACCTACCCGGAGGCCGGCGACGTGGTGGTGCTGATCCGCGGCCACGAGGCCGAGGCCGACGCGCCGCCAGGACGTCGACTGGGACGCGCTGGCGCGGCTGCAGGGCACGCTGGTCTGCTACGCCGGTGCCCAGCAGATCGACACGATGACGAGGGCGCTGGTCGCGAACGGCCGGAGCCCGGAGGAGTCGGCGGCGCTCATCTACGACGGCACGCTGCCGTCGCAGCACACCGTGCTCGGGCACCCTGGGACGATCGCGGAGCAGCCGATGCCCGACAGCCGCGGCGCTGCTGGTCGTCGGATCGGTCGCCGGCCTGCGCGAGCACCTGCGCTGGTTCGACGCACGGCCGCTGTTCGGCAAGCGCATCGTCGTCACCCGATCGCGCGAGCAGGCCGGCGAGCTCGTGGAGATGCTCGAGGATCGCGGCGCAGAAGCGATCCAGGCGCCCACCATCCGGATCATGCCGACCGACGACATGCGCGGCGCTCGACCGCGCCTGCGCGGCGGCCGGCACCTTCGACTGGATCGTCTTCACCAGCGCCAACGGCGTCGACCACTTCATGGCCCGGCTGCTCGCCATCGGCGACGTGCGCGAGCTGCAGGCGTGCGCATCTGCGCGGTCGGGCCGGCCACCGCCGCCCGCCTGACGCGGTATCGGGATCAGGGTGGACCTCACCCCTGCGGAGTACCGGAGCGAAGGGCTGGTCGAGACGATCAAGGACCTCGGCGACGTCGACGGGCTGCGCTTCCTGCTGCCGCGCGCCGACATCGCGCGCGAGCTGCTGGCGAGACGCGCTGCGCGAATCAGGCGCGGAGGTCACCGAGGTCGCCGCGTACAGCACCGTGATCGGCGGCGCCGAGCAGGACGAGGAAGAGCATCTACCGGATGCTGCTCGATCGGCAGATCGATGCGGTGACGTTCACGAGCGCCTCGACCGTCCGGAACTTCGTCTCGATCCTCGGCCACGAGCAGGCCGCCGACCTGCTGCGGACCACGGTGGTCGCCTGCATAGGACCGGTCACCGCGGAAGCGGCCCAGCACCTGGACATCGCGACGACCGTCATGCCCGAGCGCTATACGATTCCCCATCTCGTGGATGCACTGGTCGAGCACTTCGGAGCGCAGTCCCGGTCCGCCGGCGACTCATGATCCGGGTTCCCGCTGCGCACGACGCTCAGAGCGCCTGCGCCGCCTCGCGGGCGTAGTAGGTGATGATGATGTCGGCGCCGGCGCGGCGTATCGACGTCAGCGTTTCCATCATGGCGCGCGGCTCGTCGATCCATCCGTTTCGGGCCGCCGCCTTGAGCATCGCGTACTCCCCGCTGACATGGTACGCCGCGGTCGGCAGCCCGAACTCCGCTTTCACGCGCGCGATGACGTCGAGGTAGGTCAGTGCCGGCTTGACCATCACGATGTCGGCGCCCTCCTCGATGTCGAGCTCCACCTCGCGCAGCGCCTCCTCGACGTTGGCCGGATCCATCTGATGCGACCGCCGGTCCCCGAACGCCGGCGCGGAGTCGGCCGCCTCGCGGAACGGCCCGTAGAAGGCCGAGCAGTACTTCGCGGCGTAGGACATGATGGCGACCTGGCCGAACCCGGCCGCGTCGAGCGCCTCGCGGATCCCGGCCGACGCGCCCGTCCATCATGTCCGAGGGCGCGACGACATCCGCGCCGGCGGCCGCGTGTGAGACGGCGGCGCGTACCAGTTGCTCCACGGTAGCGTCGTTGGCCACCTCGTCATCCACCAGGATGCCGCAGTGGCCGTGCGACGTGTATTCGCAGAGGCAGACATCGGTCACGACCAGCAGCCCCGGGACCTCCCGCTTGATGGCCCGCACCGCGGCCTGCACCGGCGCGTCGGGATCGTAGGCCGACGATCCGACGGCGTCTTTCTCGTCGGGCAGACCGAACAGCAGCACACCGGGAATGCCGGCCGCCCTGACCTTCGCGGCATCCCGAACCACCTCGTCGACCGAGAGCTGATAGACGCCGGGCATCGACCCGATCTCGACCCGGCGGCCCTCGCCAGGTCGAACGAAGAGCGGCTCGATGAAGTTCTCGGGAGACAGCCGCGTCTCGCGGACGAGCGCACGCAGTGCCGCCGATCGGCGGAGACGGCGGGGGCGCCGTACGAGGTCGAGCCGCGCGGTGTCCGGCACGACCGGCGGAACCGTCGTTCGAGTGGCCATACCGGATAGTGTAAGGGCTTTGGGGTTTGACTAGATCCCCTCCAACCGCAACGCGGTGATGTCCGCCTGCTCCGACGCCGCCACCAGGATCTCGACATCCGGATCGTTGCGGAGCCGGGCATGCAGCACCCCGAGCATCTCCTCCGCCGTCCTTCCACGGGCGCAGACGATGAAGATGTAGCCGAAGGTCTGTTCGTAAAGGCGGTTGGCGTCCGCCAGTGCGCGCAGCAGGTCGTCGCCGGCGGCCTCGACCCCCTTCTGCTCGACCCGCGACAGGTGCCGGGTCGCGGCGAACCGTCCCGCCTGTGCGGCGGATCGCCAATCTTCGGATGGTGCGCAAAGGCCTCGCGCCAGTCGTCGGCGCCGAGCGCGAACCACTCGTCCCGCGCATGCCGCCAGGAGCGACTGCCGGCTGCCGAACGGACGCCGCCCGATCATCCGGTCCACCCACCGGGCCGAGCCGCAGCACGCCCGCAGCAGTTCGCGGGCGCCGGCCGCGTCCGCGCGATCAAGCCGTTGCCAGGGTTCCATGCACACGCAGACGGCTGATGCCGCCATCAGGATAGATGTTGAGCCGCACGTGCGACACCGGTCCGGCGCGCTGCAGCTGACGCGCGAACAGGTGACGGTGGTGCGGCGCGCAGCTTCGTCTGTGGCAGAATCTCGAACCAGTCCGCCGACGCCAGCGCGGCCGGTCCGTCGGCCGCCACGAGACATCCCTCGAGCGAGGCACTCTCCGGGTAATTGCCCTTGAAGTGATTCGTATCGATCTCGATGCGGGTCAGCAGCCCCGGCGCGCCGAGCCGGAGGACCGCCCAGTCGTGCCCGGGTCCGCGCCGGCGGCGCGTCTCCCACCCGTCGCCCATGTTCCCCGCGCGGCCCGGCATGATCAGGTTGTCCATGGAACCGAAGTGCATGTCGCTGGCGTCGAGCACCAGACCGCCGTTCATGATCGCTCGCCAGATCGACGGCCCGGCCGGCGGCGGGCCACCCGCTTCCAGTCCACCACCACGTCGCCGTACACGCGCAGACGAGCGACTCCTCCGTCCGGATAGATGTTCAGACGCAGGTGCGTCCAGGGCCGCTGCCCGGAACACCGGGCGCCCCGACGCAACGCGGTTGTGGCTCCCACCCTGCAGCGCTGTCTGCGGCACGATCGTCACCCACGGCAGACCCGGCTTGCCGGCCATGGCCTTCGACAGGGTTCGGCCGCTGTCGATCGCCTCGATTGAACAGTGCGACGGATGGTTCCCTCGAAGAAGCTGGTGTCGACGTCGACGCCGCGGATGCCGCCGCGCATCCCCAGCTGATACGCACCAGTCGTGACCCGGCGTCCGCCGGCGGCGCGATTCCCAGCCGTCCATCCATTTGCCGCGGGACGTGAACTTGCCCGCCATGAAGACGGCCGGCTCGGCCTTCACCAGGTTGGCGCGCGGCGCGAAGAACTCGTCGCTCGCCGCGATCGCCCGGCCGCCCACCCGTGCGGACGCGAGGTCGGCGAGCCGCGCGAACGCCGGGATGTATCATCGTCGGCCATCGCGGGGACAGTGTGCTCAGTGGAGTCCTGCATGCTCACTCAGACGCTGTACGGCAAGGAACGGGTCCGGCTCGTGCAGGTGCTGCGGCGGCCGGACCGGCACGATCTCCGCGACCTGACGGTGGCGATGCGGTTCGAGGGAGACTACGACGCATCCTACACGGAGGGCGACAACAGCGCCGTGCTGCCCACCGACACGATGAAGAACACGGTGTATGCGCTGGCGGCGCCGCGAACCGGTCACGCGCCGGAATCGTTCGGGCGGAGGCTGGCGAGCCACTTCCTCGAGCGCAACGCCCGGCTGGCCCGGGTGACCATCGACATCACCGAGCACCTGTGGCGCCGGCTCCGCAATGGCGAGCGCGAACACGACCACGCCTTCATTCGCACGCGGTCCGGAAACCGCGCACGGCTGTCGGTGCAGGCCGATCGCAACGCCGCCACCTATCGGCCGGCATCGCGGATCTCATGGTCCTGAAGTCTGCCGACTCGGCGTTCTCGCTTCCCGAGCGACGAGTGACACGACGCTGCCTGAAACGCGCGACCGGCTGCTCGCCACGTCATTGACCGCGACGTGGCAGTACCGCGAGCCGATATCGACTTCGGGCCAGCCTGGCACGCGGTCAGGCGCGACGCTGCTCGACACGTTCGCGGGCCATCGGCAGCGAATCGGTCCAGCACACGCTGCACGCGATGGGGCAGGCGGTCCTCGACGGGGTCGAGGCCGTTTCCAGCATCCGCCTGGTGATGCCGAACCGGCACCACCTGCCCTTCGATCTCACGCGGTTCGGGCTGGAGAACCGCAACGAGATCTTCGTCGCGACCGAAGAGCCCTACGGGCTGATCGCGGCGACCCTCGTGCGGTCGCCCGGTCCATGACGCCAGCGTTCGTACGAAGCGAGCGCGTGTGCTCCCCGGCGGGCTCCGGCCCGCCACGATCCAGATCCAGGACGGCCGGATTGCCGCCGTGCGGGACCATGGCGACCTGCCGGCGGCAACCAGCGGGATCGATGCCGGGCGAGCTGATCGTGCTTCCCGGCCTCGTCGACACACACGTCCACATCAACGAGCCCGGCCGGACGGATTGGGAGGGGTTCCGGCACGCCACGCGAGCGGCGGCCGCCGGCGGCGTGACGACGCTCGTGGACATGCCGCTCAACAGCCGTCCGGCAACCGTGAGCCTGGATGCGCTCGAGGCAAAGCTCCGCGCCAGCGAAGGCCAGTTACACGTCGACGTCGGTTTCTGGGGCGGCGTCGTGCCGGGAAACATCCGGGACCTTGAGCCGCTCGCGCGGCGCGGCGTGCTGGGGTTCAAGAGCTTCCTGTGCCCTTCCGGCGTCGAGGAGTTTCCCCACGTCACCGAGGCCGACCTGCGGGAGGCGCTGCCGATCCTCGCTGCGCTGGGAACCCCGCTGCTCGTCCATGCCGAGCTGCCGGCGCTGCTGCGTCCCGTGAACCCCGCCGGCGATCCCCGATCGCATCGAACGTGGATGGACACGCGTCCGGCGGCCAGCGAGGCGGCCGCTGTCGGCCTGCTGATCCACCTGGCGCGCCAGCCCGGCCTCCGCATCCATGTGGTGCACCTCTCGTCGCCCGACCCGCTGGCGGCGATACGCCGGGCCCGCGCCGAGGGCCTGTTCATCACCTGCGAAACCTGCCCGCACTACCTGACCTTCGACGGGGCGCTGATCGCCGACGGCTCGACCGCCTTCAAGTGTGCGCCCCCGCTCCGGGGAGCGAGCGAGCGCGACGGTCTGTGGCAGGGGCTGACGGCTGGAGACATCGACCTGATCGCGACCGACCATTCCCCCGCCCCGCCTGCGCTCAAGCATCTCGAGGATGGCGACTTCCTGCGTGCCTGGGGCGGCATCGCCTCGCTGCAGCTCGGCCTCGCGGCGGTGTGGGCCGGCGCATCGTCGCGCGGCCTGCCGGTCGAGTGTCTGACACGCTGGATGGCCGCGGCGCCGGCTGCGCTCGCGGGCCTCGAACGGACGAAGGGCGCGATCGTCGCCGGCCGCGATGCCGATCTCGTCGTCTGGGATCCGGATGCCGCGCACATCGTCGATCCTGCCGCGCTGCACCATCGTCATCCCGTTACGCCGTACGCCGGGATGGAGCTGCGCGGGCACGTGCGCACCACCATCCTGCGGGGAGAGGTCGTGTTCGACGACGGTGTGGTCGCCGATCGTGCGAAGGGACGGGCTATTCTCGGTCGGCAGGGGGTCGGGCTCTGACCAGCCTCCGCTGATGCTGCGGCGGTCCGCCGAAGTCTGGGCGAAGGCGGAAGACCCCGCCCCTGATTGATGAGGCAGCAGGCCGGGCGGCAGGAGAACCAGAGATGAGCGGAATCACCACGCACGTGCTCGACACCACGAACGGGAAGCCGGCCGCCGGCCTCGCCGTCAGGCTCGAGCGACAGCGGCTCCAGGAATGGGAACCGGTGGGCCGCGGCAGGACTGACGCCGACGGGCGGTTGGGTACGCTGCTCGGTGATGCTGCGACGGTGGCACCGGGCGTCTATCGACTGATCTTCGACACGGCGGCCTATTTCGCCGCCGTCGGGACCGCCGCGTTCCACCCGCGCGTCACCGTCGAATTCACTGTTGTCGACGGAAACGCCCATCATCACGTCCCACTGCTGCTGAGCCCGTATGTGTACACGACCTACAGGGGGAGCTGATCAGCTTCCAGCTTCCCGCTCTTGTTTCCGGCGCCGCTGTCGGCTATCCAAAAGTGCGCTATCGTCCAGGGATGTTTCGTCGCACGCGATCGCTCCATCCGAAGTCGGAGAAGCTTTTTGCAGCGGCCTCCCGCATCCTGCCGGGCGGCGTGGACAGCCCGGTTCGCGCGTTCAAGGCGGTCGGCGGCACGCCGATCTTCATCGAGCGCGGCCGGGGCGCGCACCTCGAGGATGTCGACGGCAACACGCTACATCGACTACGTGATGTCGTGGGGACCGCTGATCCACGGCCACGCCCCGAAAGGCCTGCTCAAGGCGCTCGCCGCGGCGGCGCGCGAAGGGCACCAGCTTCGGCGCGCCGACCGAGCTCGAGACGCGACTCGGCACAGCGGGTCGCGATGCTGATGCCGTCGATGGAGCGCGTTCGCTTCGTCAGCTCCGGAACCGAAGCGGCGATGAGCGCGCTGCGCGTGGCGCGCGCGACGACGAAGCGCGACAGGATCATCAAGTTCGAAGGCTGCTATCACGGCCACGCCGACGCGTTCCTGGTGCAGGCCGGCTCCGGCGCCATGACGCTCGGCGTGCCGACCAGCCCGGGCGTGCCCGCGGCGGCCGCCGCCGACACGCTGCTCGCGCGCTACAACGATCTCGGCGTCGGTCGAAGCGGTGTTCGCCAGCCACCGCGGGCAGATTGCCGCGGTGTTCGTCGAGCCGATC
Source organism: uncultured Acidobacteriota bacterium (assembly GCA_963787175.1). Classification (GTDB taxonomy): domain Bacteria; phylum Acidobacteriota; class Vicinamibacteria; order Vicinamibacterales; family 2-12-FULL-66-21; genus CAVSUB01. The sequence goes on along the minus strand of CAWBCA010000015.1, from coordinate 631,430 downwards.
GCCGGCAACATGGGGCTGGTGCTGCCGCGCGACGGCTTTCTCGCAGGGACTGCGCGCGCTCTGCGACCGCGAAGGCGCGCTGCTGGTGTTCGATGAGGTGATCTCCGGGTTCAGAGCGGCGGCCGGGCGGCGCGCAGAAGACCTTCGGCGTCAAGCCGGATCTGACCTGCCTGGGCAAGATCATCGGCGGCGGGCTGCCGGTTGGCGCCTACGGCGGCCGCGACGACGTCGATGGCGCTGGTGGCGCCCGCCGGCCCGGTCTACCAGGCCGGCACGCTGTCGGGCAACCCGCTGGCGATGACCGCGGGGCTGTGGTCGCTCGCGGAGCTGTCGCCGGGGCTCTATCAGCATCTCGCGCAGCTCGGCAGCGCGGCTGGCGGCGGGCCTCGCCGATGCGGCGCGAGACGCCGGCGTGCCGCTGCAGGTCAACGCTTTCGGCTCGCTGCTGACGCCGTTCTTCACGACTCAGCCGGTGCGCGACTACCAGTCGGCGCTGCGCGCCGACACGGCCAGGTACGGCCGGTTCTTCCGCGCGATGCTGGCGCGCGGCGTCTATCCGCCGCCGTCGCAGTTCGAGGCGTGGTTCCTGTCAGGCGCGCACACCGAGAAGCGACGTCGACAGAACGTCGAAGTTGCCAGGCGGGCATGAAGGCGCTGTGAGCGGCGGCCCGACGGCCAGCCCCTCGTGCCTGGTCAGCGCGACGCAGTCTAGCGGATGTCCGGCGGCGTTCGAAGCGACCCGCAGGATGGTGCCGGCAGGCAGGGTCGACGTCCTTGCCTTCGGTTGCCGCGATCGTGCCGCCGCCGCCGATCAGCACGCCGAGCACGCGCACCTTTGACGCCGCCGAGGATGCCGCCGATGATGGCGCCGACCGCGGAGCCGGCGCCGATCTTGGCCGCCTCACCCTTGATGCCCTTCGCTCTCGATCGCCTGCGTCACCCTGCCGCGCATCGGATAGTCGCGGCCGCGAACCGTGACCTGGTCGAAGGCGACGGTCAGGCTGCCCTTGCGGTCGGTGCGGCGTCGCTTTGTCCACCGAGCTCACGACGCCCGCGCATTGACCGATCCGGCCGGGAATGAGCACGCGGTTACCCTCGTACATGTCCACCACCGTGGTCGCGTCGAACCGGTCTTCGACCTGCGCGGTGTCGGAGCTCAGCTCGCGCTCGAGCCGCACGTCGATTTCCTGGCCCTCGGGATGTTTCCGCTGGCGGTGCGCTGTGTCGCGTGCCCTGCCGGTGTCGGCGGGGTCGGCGCTGGAGGACGTGCCGGTGCCCGGCCTGGCGGTGTCGTAGGGATCCGCTGCCGGACGACTGCGCCGTCCGCTGGCGATCGGCGTTGGATCGGCGCTGGACGACGTGCCGGTCCGGCTCTGCTCGGTGCAGCCAGTTCGCCGCGCGCCGGCGCGCTGAAGCTCCTGCAGCTGTCCCGCACTTCGGTGTAGTCGCTGCGGTTGATCTTGCCTTCCTTGCGCAACTTGACCTTCAAATAGGTCACTTCGTCGCGGATCTCGTCCAGCTCATCCTGCATGCCGCGCGCCGAGCGCTCGATCGCTGTCCGCGGCCGCGACATATCGTTGCTCGCGCTGGTAGACGTCGTCCTGCAGGCGCTGGATGTCGGCGCTGCTGACCGTCTGCGCGCCAGCGGGCACCGCGAGCATCAGCGCCGCCGCCACGAGAACCGCCTTGAAAAATCGTTGTCCGTTCATTGCCGTGTCCTCACTAACGCGGTCGTAATGCACGAGGGATACCAGTTGCGGGAGACCGGGATCCGGGATCGGGAGCAGGCTCGGGGCTCGTCGTCGGGGTCGCTCGGCGCTTCAGACGGGAGTCGCGCTGTCGGCAGCCGGGCGCCATCGCGGGCCTGAAGCCGTCAGAACTCGGCGTCGGGGGTCAGCGGGCTTCGGCGTCGGCGTCAGTCAGGAGTCACAAGCCCAGCCCGCCCAACGCCGAAGCGCCCGACGCCTGAAGCCCGACGCCCGGCCCGTGTTCCGAGTCCCTGTCCCGATTAAAATCGATGCCATGCCAGTCGTCAAGCTGCACAGGACCGTCGGCGTTCGCGTCGGGAGCGTCCAGGTCGGCGGCGGCGCGCCCGTCGTCGTGCAGTCGATGACGATGACCGACACGGCCGACGCCGCAGGCACGGCGCGCCAGTGCATCGAGCTGGCGGAGGCGGGATCCGAGATGGTTCGCGTCACCGTCAACCTGCCCGATGCGGCAGCCGCGGTGCCCGAGATCAAGCGCCGCATGCTCGACGCCGGCGTCACCGCGCCGCTGATTGGCGACTTCCACTACAACGGCCACCTGCTGCTGACGCGCTACCCCGACTGTGCGCACGCGCTCGACAAGTACCCGTATCAACCCGGGAACGTCGGCACCGGCAAACGGCGCGACGAGCAGTTCTCGACCATCTGCAAGGTCGCGCGCGACCACGGCAAGCCGGTTCGCATCGGCGTGAACGGCGGCTCCCTGAACCAGGAGCTGGTCCTGTCGCGCATGCAGGAGAACACCGACCGCGACCTCGGGCCGCACTTCGGAAGAGATCATCAACGAGTGCATGGTGCTGTCGGCGGTCCAGTCCACCGAGCTGGCGCTGGAGTCCGGGCTGCGCAAGGACCAGATCATCATCTCGTGCAAGACGTCGCGGCCGCGCGACCTGATTGCGGTCTACCGCGACGCTGTCCGCAGAACCGATCAGCCGCTGCACCTCGGGCTCACGGAAGCCGGGATGGGGATGAAGGGGCTGGTGTGGTCCGCCTCGGCCATGGGCGTCCTGCTCAACGAGGGCATTGGCGACACGATCCGCGTGTCGCTGACACCGCGCCCGGGCGGCGATCGCCGCGACGAGGTCTACGCCGCGTGCGAGCTGCTGCAGGCGCTCGGGCTGCGGTCGTTCGCGCCGAGCGTCACCGCGTGCCCGGGCTGCGGGCGCACCACCAGCAGCACGTTCCAGGAGCTGGCCGAGCGCACGCAGGATTACATCCGCGAGCGCATGCCGGAGTGGAAAACGCAGCTACGAGGGCGTCGAGGCGATGACGCTGGCGGTGATGGGCTGCGTCGTCAACGGCCCCGGCGAATCGAAGGCCGCCAGCATCGGCATCAGCCTGCCGGGCACCGGCGAAGCGCCCAACTGCCCGGTCTACATCGACGGCCAGCACTTCACGACCCTGCGCGGCACCTACGAGGAGCTGTACATCGGCCTTCCGCGGGCTCGTGGACGACTACGTCTCGACCAGATACCCGCGAAAGCCCTGAGAGACTGCGAAAGAATCGCGGCTGTCAGTCGATCCGGCTTACCAGCTTCCCGCTCGTGCTCTCGGGGCAGGGCACCGTCCTTGCGCCGACTCATCCGAGCGCCCAGAGCGAGCGCCGAATCGCCGGGGCCCAGACCCAACCATTTGAGCCCTGAAACCTGGAGCCCTGAGTTGCAGGCGGCCTTCTAGTCCATCCGGCTGACCAGGGTCGCCCCCTTCTCGTCAGCTCTTGCGCTGCAGCATCGCTGTCGCGTTGCGCCTGGTTCTCCTCGACGTTGTCCGCTCTATCGCCTTGCGCAGGTCGGATCTCAGCCACTTCGAGCCCTCCTTGTCAGGCCGGCAGCAAGGCAGATGCCGGGCTGGCCCGCGCCGACCAGGTCGCCAGAAGGCCGACGCCGCAGATAATCAGGCCTGCTCGACAGGCCCCACCACAGGCCGACGATGCCGACGCCGAATGTGAAGCAGAGCATGTAACCGAGCGGCAGGCCGACGAACCAGTGACCGAACAGGTTCCAGATCATCGGGGTTCGGGTGTCGCCCAACCCGCGCAGCGCGCCGGTCGCGACCGCCTGCACGCCATCGAACAGCTGGAACACGGCGGCCACCCTGAGCAGCGAGATGCCCACGCGGCAGCACGCCGGCGTCGAGGGTGAATGCGCCGATCAGCTGGCGCGGCAGCAGCAGGAGCGCCGGCCGCCGAGCACGACCATGAACCGCGGCGCCAATCAGCAGCGCCGTCCACCCGGATCGCGCGCGCCCCCTCGGGTCGCGCCGGCCGATGGCCTGGCCGACCCGCACTGCACCGGCGGAGGCCACGCCGAGCGGCACCATGAAGGTGAACGCGGCGATGTTCAGGGCGATCTGATGTGCCGCGAGGGCGGCCGTCGGCAACCCCCCCGCAAGAACGGTGGCGAGCGCGAACACGCCAACCTCCAGCGTAAGCTGCAGCGCGGCGGGCAATCCCGATCCGATCAACCGTGACATCCGTGCGCGCTCGATCCGCAGGCTCGTCTCGAACAGGCCCGGCCGTCGGCCCCACTCGCGCCGCACGATCACGGCCAGCAGCATCCCGCCATCACGATGCGCGCGAACACGGTCGCCCATGCCGAGCCGCGCACGCCCATCGCCGGCGCGCCCAGGTGTCCGAAGATCAGCACCCAGTTGGCCGCGACGTTGACGATGTTGGCGGTGACGAGGGCCACCATGATCGGGCGGACCACGCCCATGCCTTGGAGGTAGCGGCGGAAGGCCGAGTACAACAGCAGCGGCGGGACGCTCCACGTCGACCGCATCGAGATACGGACGCGTCAGAGCCAACACCGCCGGGTCAGACCCCAGCACTCGAGCGCGCGCGACAGCGCGCCAGGACCAGCATGAACGGCACCGACGCCGCGAGGGCGAGCACCACGCCGTGCACCAGCCAGCGATGGCACGCCGCCATGTCGCCGGCCCCGAATGCGCGCGACACCAGCGCATCGAGCCCGAGCATCAGGCCCATGCGAAGATCACCACGCCCATGAACATCGAATTGCCGACGCCCACCGCGCCGATCGCCTCGGGGCCGAGGCGACCGACCATCAGGGTGTCCACGATGCCCATCGTCATCCAGCCGAGCTCCGCCGTACCGACCGGGAGGGCAAGCCGGAGCATCGGCCCGAATTCCTCGCGGAGCTGGCTCAGGCGGGGCGGCATGGGCTTTTGTAGGTGGTCTAGTCAGCGAATCGGTTGTCGAGAGCGGTGACGGCGGCGACCGCAGGGCTGATGGAACTTGTCGAAGCCGTGGATCAGCGCGGTCGGACACGGCGGGCTTCATCTCGACCAGCGGGCGGAGCTCGTCGAGGGGCTCGGGGTTGTCGTCGACCTGGAGGCGCAGCACGCTGCCCGATGGCGGATCACCGCCACGGCACCAGGCGCTCGAATCCACTGATGCGCATCAGGTCGTTGTAGATCACCGTGACCATCAGCGTGAGGAGCAGCACGAAGCCGGCGAGCAGCATCTTCTCCTTGACCCGCATGCTGAAGTCGCGGCGCGACAGCCCTTCGAGCGCCAGGATGGCGATGTGGCCGCCGTCGAGCACCGGCACCGGCATCAGGTTCAGCAGCCCGAGGTTCAGGCTGATCATCGCCATCAGGCCGAACAGCTGCGCCCAGCCCTGCTCCGACCGCGTCGCCGGACAGCTGACCGATCGCGACCGGCCCCATCAGCTGCTTGACGGACGTCTCGCGCGTGAAGAGCCCGCCGAGCGTCTTGACGATCATCTTGGTCCATTCCCAGTTGCGCTGCGCGCTCAGCTGCAGCGCCTCGATCGCGCCGGGCTCGACCGTGCGGATCTGGTAGGCGCTGATCTGCGCACCGATGCGCACACGCTGCCGCCATCCTGCTGCGGCGTCACGGTGATCGGCGATGGGCTGGCCATCGCGCATCACCTCGAGGTCAGCGGCTTGCCCTCGTGGGCCCTGATCAGTTCGATCACCCGCTCCCGCGAGATGTCGCGTTCGCCGTTGGCCGCCATGATCACGTCGCCCGGCTTGAGCCCGGCCTGGTCGGCCGGTTCGCCCGTGTTGGGGTCGATGATCTCGGGGTGCATGATCGGCAGGACGCCAATCTCGCCGGCGTCGAACTTGCCCATCGGCGCGCGGGGATCAGGATCGTCTCGCGTGCGCTGCGCCGGCACGCTCGATGTCGAGGCTGAGCGGCTGGTTCGCCTTGGGCAGCACCGCCACCGAGTAACTCTTCCCAGTTTGCGACGGCTTGCCGTCCACGCGACGATGCGGTCGCCCGGCTTGAGCCCGGCCGCTTCGGCTGCAACCGACTTCGGCCGACACCGAACCGATCACCACCGGCTCGCGGTCGAAGGCCGGGCAGCTGCGCGCCCTGATAGAGCACCGCCGCCATCACCAGCCAGGCCAGCACCAGGTTCATGACCGGCCCCATCACCAGGACCTGGAACCGCTCCCACTTCTCTTCGAGAGGAACTCGTCGGGCGCGCCGGTGCGGCTGTCTTCCGGGTTCTCGCCGGCCATCTTGACGTAGCCGCCGAGCGGAATCAGCGCTGACGCAGTATTCGGTGTCGCCGCGGGTGAACGACAGGAGCTTCGGGCCGAACCCGAGCGAGAAGGTCAGCACGCGGACGCCGATGCGCCGGGCCGCCAGGAAATGCCCCAGCTCGTGCACGAAGACGAGCACCCCGAGCACGAAGACGAAGGCAAGGAATGCTTGTCACTCAGAACCCCACGTAAACCTCAATTGTAACCCGCCGCCGCACGGACCGCGAACGGTCGCGCCCAGCGGTCGATGACGCGAACATCGTCCAGATCACGGATCCGGCTGGTTCCGCCGCGTTCGTGGGCATCCATCGCGGCACTCGATCACCTCGGGAATGCCGCGTGAAGGGCGAGCCGTCCCTCGAGAAACGCCGCGACCGCCACCTCGTTGGCGGCGTTCAGCACGACCGGCAGCCCGGGATCGCCCTGGAGCGCCCGAAACGCCAGCTCCAGGCAGGGAAAGCCGGTCGGTGTCCGGCGTCTCGAACTCGAGCGGCCCGCACCGGGCCAGGTCCAGCGGCGGCAGCGGGGCCGCCCAGCGATCCGGATAGGAGAAGGCGTACTGGATCGGCAGCCGCATGTCGGTGACCCCGAGCTGCGCAATAATCGAGCCGTCCACCATCTCCACCATCGAGTGGACGACCGACTGCGGGTGGACCACCACGTCGATGCGGCTCGGCGGCACGTCGAACAGCCAGCGCGCTTCGATGACCTCGAGCCCCTTGTTCATCAGCGTCGCCGAATCGATGGTGATCTTCGGCCCCATCTTCCAGGTCGGGTGGCGCAGCGCGTCGCTGCCGCCGTGACGCCGCGCAGCGCGTCGCCGGACAGGCTCGCGGAACGGTCCGCCCGATGCGGTCAGGATCAGCCGGCGACGTGCTCGCGCGGGCGGCCGTGGATGCACTGATGAATGGCGTTGTGCTCGCTGTCGACCGGCAGGACCGCCACGCCGTGCGTGCCGCGCCGCCTCCATCACCACCGCGCCCGGCCATCACCAGCACTTCCTTGTTCGCGAGCGCGATGGTCTTGCCGGCGCGGATGGCGGCCAGCACGGCATCGAGCGCGGCGGTCCCGGACGAGGCGCACAGCACGATGTCGGCGTCGGGGTGGGTGGCCACCGCGATGCAGCCCCTCCCGTCCGGCCGCCGTCGAGCGACGGCTCGGCGCGGCTCGACCGGCCGCAGGTCGCGCCTGACAGTCCTCCAGCGCCGCGGCGCGTGGCCATCGCGAGCGCGCCGGGCGGTAGCGGCTCGACCTGTCGGCGAAGCGCGCGACGTTGCCGCCGGCCGCCAGCGCCACCACCTGGAGCCGGTCGGGGTGCGCGTCGACGACCGCCAGCGCGCTCTGCCCGATCGAGCCGGTCGACCCGAGGATCGCGATCCGCTTCATCAGAGCTGCAGGTAGCGCACGAAGACGTAGAACACCGGCCCGGCGAACAGCCAGCTGTCGATGCGGTCCAGCACGCCGCCGTGGCCGGGAATCAGCGACGACGAGTCCTTCACGCCCGCGCTGCGCTTGAGCAGCGACTCGAACAGGTCGCCGACGATGCCGAGCGCGACGACCGCGGCCGACATCAGCACCAGCATCGGCACGCTGGCGACCGGGAACACCCGCAGGCCGCCGAGCACCATCGCCGCGCCGCCGAAGAGCACCCCGCCGATCGCCCCCTCGACCGTCTTCTTCGGGCTGATCGCCGGCGCCAGCAGGCGCCGGCCGAACGCGCGGCCGGTGTAGTACTGCGCCGAGTCGCTGACGATGATGGCCGACGGCCAGCAGCCCGACGGCCTCGCGCCCGGCAACCCGAACCGCCGCCAGCGGCGCCGAGCGGCAGCCCGATGTAGAGCACCGGGAAACAGCGCCGCCGCGGCGTTGCTGAGCACGCCGGGACCCGGGCTGCGCCGAGGCGACCGCCAGCGCGCCGATCGTGATCACGCGCCGTCAGCAGGACGACCTCGAGCGCGCCCGTGAGCCGAGGCCCGACCGACGCGCAGGCGGCCAGCACCGCCGGCGCCGGCGAGGACGCGCGGCACGCTGGGCGCCGAGCGCCGCCGCAAGCGCCGCGTATTCGACGAACGCCAGCGCCGCCGCCAGTCCGGCGAGCACCAGCGTGCCGATCGGCGGCAGGTACCAGACCGTGCCGAACAGGATCGGCAGCAGGATGCGCGGCGCTGAGGACGCGGGTCACCGTGCCCCCGGCCGATCGCGGGCGTCATCGGCCGGCGATCGCCGGATGCGTGATGCCGCCGTAGCGGCGGTGGCGTTTCTGGTAGGCGAGGATCGCCTCGAGCAGGTGGCAGCTTGCGGAAGTCGGGCCACAGCGTCTCGGTGACCCAGATCTCCGCGTAGGCGATCTGCCAGAGCAGGAAGTTGCTGACGCGCATCTCGCCGCTGGTGCGGATCAGCAGGTCGGGATCGGGCTGCCCGGCGGTGTAGAGGAACCCGGCGAAGCGCTCCTCGTCGAGCTCCTCCGGCTTGACCCCGCCTTCGAGCAGGCGCCGCGCCGCCTCGACGATCTCGGCGCGGCCGCCGTAGTTGAGCGCGATGTTGAACAGCATGCCGGTGTTCGCGGCGGTCTTCTCTTCGGCCGCCGTCAGCTCGCGGCGGATGTCGGGCGCCAGCTCGCTGGCGCGGCCGATCACGCGGAACCGGATGTTGTTGCGGAGCAGGGTGTTCAGCTCGAGCCGCAGGTAGCGCTTGAGCAGCATCATCAGCGTCGAGACTTCGGTCGGCGGCCGCTTCCAGTTCTCGACCGAGAACGCGTACAGCGTCAGGACCTCGATGCCCGAGCCGCGCCGACCCTTCCACGACGTCGCGCACCGACTCGATGCCGGCGCGGTGCCCCTCGACCCGCGGCAGGTGGCGCTGCGCCGCCCAGCGCCCGTTGCCGTCCATGATCACCGCGATGTGGCGCGGCAGGCGCGTCGAAGTCGACCTGGCGGGCCAGGCTCTCTTCGGGCGATCCGGGCGGCACGACGGAAAGGATGTCTTGGAGCGACATGCAGGTCAGGCGGAAACGAAACCTTGATGATACAGGCTGTTACGGCGCCCCAGCAAGGCGCGTGCCGGTCCGCTTTGTATTATAAAGCCAACAGCCGTCAGTAGCGGACGTGGACCAGGAACAGCCCCTGCGGCGGCGCCGTCCGGCCCGCCCGGCGCCGGTCGCGCGACTGGCCAGATCGCCTCGACGCCGTCGGCCGTCCAGCGGCCGCATCCCGACGTCGACCAGCGTGCCGACCATGTTCCGCACCATGTGCCGGAGGAAGCCGTCGGCGGTGAGCGTCGATCACCAGGGCCCGTCGGCCCTCGGGCCGCCGCGCCACTCAATCGCTCGACCGTCCGCACGGTGTCCTGGATGGCGCTGCCGGTGCCCTGGAACGCCGCGAAATCGTGCCGCCCGACCAGCCGGGCGGCGGCGCGCGCGCATCGCCTCGAGGTCGAGCGGCTGGGGCACGTGCCAGGCATAGCGGGCCAGGAACGGCGACAGTACCGGCGCGTTGACGATGCGGTACTCGTAGACCTTGCCGGTGGAGTCGTAGCGCGCGTGGAAGCCCGGCGGCGCGTCTTCTCGACCGCGACGACCCGGACCGCGCGCGGCAGCGCCGCGTTCAGCCCGCGCTGAATAGCGCTGGCGTCGTGCGCGGCCGTCAATCGACACGCTGGCGACCTGCGCCAGCGCGTGCACGCCGGCATCCGTCCGCCCGCCGCCGTGCAGGGTCACCGGTGCCCCTCGAACGGCGCCAGCGCCTCTTCGATCAGCCCCTGGACCGACGACCCGCGGCCTGACGCTGCCAGCCGACGAGGTCGGTGCCGTCGTACGCAATGGTCAGCTTGAGCATGCGCAGGGCTCACAGACGGCTCGCGAATCCTATCGACGTATCAACCCATGAAGCGTGCACGCCGCCGCCTCACCCCCTCGACCCCGGCTTCGTGACCGGCTCGCCCTGCTGGCACAGCGGGCAGCCGTCGGCGGGCCAGGTCGGGACCGTCGATGCGCACCAGGGACTGCAGCGGCAGCCCGAGCCGCGGCACGGATCGACGCCGCGATCGACGATCGACGCGGCGCCGACGACCTGCGCGCCGGCGGCTTCGGCGACCTGCGCGGTTTCGCGGGTCGAGCCACCGGTGGTGATCACGTCCTCGACGATCAGCACGCGATCGTCGGAGCCCAGCGCGAACCCGCGGCGCAGCGTCAGCACGCCGTCCTGGCGCTCCGCGAACAGCGCCCGGATGCCGAGCGCGCGCCCGACCTCCTGGCCGATGACAATCCCGCCCAGCGCCGGCGACAGCACCGCGGTGGCCTGCAGGTGCTGGGTGCGCGCGCCGAGCGCTTCGCCGAGCGCCGTCGCGAGCTCGGGATACTGCAGCACCAGCGCGCTCTGCAGGTACCGATTGCTGTGCAGGCCCGACGTCAGCCGGAAGTGCCCCTCGAGCAGGGCCCCCGACTTGCGAAACAGATCGAGCACCGCCTCCTGATCCATCAGTCGTCCGCCTCTCTGTCTGGCGTCGGTGCCGGCTCGCGTGGGATTCGGGGTCTCGTCAACGGCGGGCCCGGGAACCGTCGGTGTGGCCGGCGCCCGGGGCTGACAGCGCCGGGGTAAAGCATCAGGCTCACCAGGCCAACACTTGGCGCCGAACGCACGTCTAACCCGTAGCCGGTGGGCCGCCGACCTGAGGGCCGGATCCGCGCCAGTATACATTCCGGAAACACCATGGGCGCCCGGTCCGTCTTCCGTCCTGATGCGGTGCCGGAGTGCTCCGACGCGGCGCACGCCACCGGGGCGGCAGCCGGCACCGGATCTTGCTAAGTTCACGTCACACGAGATTCTTCGTTTCACCGCACGGGAGACATGGCATGCGTTTCGATCAGCAGAAATCGGCCTGTTCACGCCTCGCCCGGGCAGGCGCCCTGCTGTGGGTCCTGTCCGCTTCCGGCAGTGGGGTGTTCGCTTTCGGACAAGGGCAGGTGGCCCAGCCGGGGCCCGGCTGCCACGCAGCCGCCGGCCACGACCCCGCCCGGCACGCCCGCGCCCGCCGCGCGCCTGGATCCCCAGCCCGGCATGAGCACGATGCGGATCTCGTCGGACGAGGCGGTCAAGATGGCGCTCGAGAACAACCTGGGCATCCGCGCCGAGCAGCTCAACCCGCAGATTGAGAACTATGCGGTCGCGCAGGCCCGGGCGGTCTTCGCGCCGAGCCTCGTTTCGCAGACCACGACAGCCGCAGCAGCACGACGCCGCCCGGCAACTTCCTGACCGGCACCGGCACGACCCTCACCAACGAGAGCTTCCGCACCAACGCCGGGCGTCCAGCAGCTCGTGCCCTGGGGCGGCGGCGCGCTACAACCTCGGCCTGGGATGCCTCGAAGCTGACGACGAGCGACGCCTCGAGCCGCTTCAACCCGCAGCTCGATTCGGGCCTGGCCGGCTCCTATACCCAGCCGCTGCTGCGCAATTTCACCATCGACAGCACGCGGCAGGCGGTGCTCCTCAGCCAGAACCGGCAGCAGGTCGCGGACATCCAGCTGCGGCAGACGCTGACGCAGACCTCACGCTGCGGTGCGCAATGCCTACTTCGACCTGGTCAACTCGCATCGCCGGGCTGCAGGTGGCGCAGCAGTCGCTCGAGCTGCCGAACACGTCGCTGAGCAACAACGAGCGGCGGGTCGAGGTCGGCACCATGGCGCCGATCGACATCGTGCAGGCCCGGGCCGAGGTGGCCGCCAACGAGGAATCGGTCATCGTCGCCGAAGGGCAGATTCGCAGCGCCGAGGATCGGCTGCGCACGCTGGTCATGAACCCGTCGCAGCCGGATTTCTGGACCACCAGGCTCGAGCCCTCGGATCAGCCGACGCTGACCGCCGCAGCCGATCGATCTCGACGCGGCGATCAGGAACGCCCTCGCCAACCGCACCGACATCGCGAGCGCGCGCAAGGAGATGGACCAGACCGACATCGGCCTGCGCTACTACCGCAACCAGAAGCTGCCGGGCGTCGACGTCACCGCCAACTACGACCTGGTCGGCACCGCCGGCACGCAGCGGCAGTTCGAGCTTCGACCCGGTCACCGGCGTCTGCTCGACGATCGAGCCAGTCGCAGCGCAACTTCAGCGAGGCGCTGCGCGACGTGTTCGGCAACCAGTTCCGCACGTGGAGCCGTGCAGCTGAACGTCAGCTACCCGCTCGGCCGCAGCGTGGCGGAGGCCGCGTGGCGCAGGGCCGGCTGCAGCGCGAGCAGCAGACCGCCACGATGCAGCAACCTGGAGACGCAGGTGATCGCCTCGGTGCGCGATGCCGGGCGGCAGGTCAGCACGTCGCTCAAGCGGGTCGAGTCGACGCGCAAGGCGCGCGAGCTGGCCGAGCAGAGCCTGCAGGCGGAGGAAAAGCGCCTCGCGGTCGGCCTGTCGGACACGTTCCGGCTGCTCCAGGCCCAGCGCGACCTGGCCCGTCAGCGGGTCAACGAGCTGAACGCGATCATCTGCCTACAACCGCGCGCTGGTCGATTTCGAGGCAGTGCAGACGGTGCCGCTGCGGTAGACGGTCCGGCAGGGCCCGGTCGGCGACGCCAGAGCGCGGGGCCTGTCAGGCCCCGCGGCGCTCACTTCTTCTTGAGCATCCCCGGCGAGTTCCACCTGATGACGTGATAGGTGGCCGGGACGTCGCCGACGTTGCGGATGCTGTGCAGCTGGTTCGCAGCCTGGAAGATGACCGATCCGGGGCCCACGCGCTTCATCTCGCCGTTGACCAGCGACTCGACCGTGCCTTCCTTGACGATGAGCAGCTCCTCGTCCGGGTGCTGGTGCGGCGCATGCGAGGCCAGGCCGGGGTTCAGCGTCGTGATGTGCATCTCGAGCTCGTCCAGCGTCGCCGTCGGCTGCTGCACCACCTGCCGCACCGCGCCGGTCTTGTTCGGCTGCGCCTCCAGCGTGTTCCAGTCGAAAATGGTGGAACCCATCACTGCGCGGCGCGCATCGATGGCGGTCACGACATCAATGTCATCGCCCCCGCGGCCAGCCCAACGAGGACGTCTCTTTGCGTCAACATTCATCGATCTCCTTCAGATCAGCTGACGCCTGCCAGCTGTCAGCTGTCAGGCTTCCGCTGTAACTTCCGTCTGCCTAGCTCCTGTCTCCTGATCCTACCTGTCTACTCTCTTCTGTCTTGATCACCCCCACATAGTACAACTCCGTCGCCACCTCGACGTCTTCCTTCCGCCAGCGCCGTCCTCATCGTCTGCCACTCGGTAGTCGGCTCGATGATCTGCCACGTGCCCGCGGCGCCGATGCGGACCGGCATCGCGAAGGCGCGCTCGTCGGCCTTCCACCGGTAGGCCATCGTCCGCTCCGCCCCGTTGAAGGCGAGCTCCAGCATCGGCAGGTCGGCCCGGCGCAGGTACTGGTCGAATATCGGCGTCAGGTCCTGCCCGAGCTCGGCGTTGACGAACTGCACCAGCTCCTCGGTCATGATGTTCCGGTACTTGAACTGCTGGTAGACGTCGCGCAGCAGCTTCCACCATCGCGCGTCGTCGTCGACCACGCAGCGGAGCGTGTGGAGGAAGAGCGCGCCCTTGAAGTACATGTCCTGCGACGGCGTGCGGTGGATGCCGCGCTGGGTGATGATCGGCTCGCGGTTGCGCACCTTCGGACTTGTAGCCGTTGATGTAGCCGACCGCCTCGTCCCGCCCGAACAGGCGCTCGACGTACAGCCCCTCGAGGTAGGTCGTCCAGCCCTCGTGGATCCACATGTCCGAGACGTCGGCGGCCGACACCGCGTTGCCGAACCACTCGTGGCCGCTCTCGTGGATGATGATGAAGTCGAACTTGAGGCTGGTGCCGACGCCGGTCCAGTCGCGCTCGAGGTAGCCGTTGGCGAAGCGGTTGCCGTATGTGACGGCGCTCTGGTGCTCCATGCCGGAGTACGGCACCTCGATCAGCTTGTAGCCGTCCTTCCTGAACGGATACTCGCCGAAGTAGTGCTCGAAGGCCTCGAGCATCGGCGCTGGCCTGCGCGAACTGCCGTTTCTGGCGCCGTCGAGGCTGGCGGGCAGGACGTAGAAATCGAGCGGCAGGTCGCCGAGCCGGTCGGAGAAGTGGACGTAGTTGCCCGATGTTCAGCGACACGTTGTAGTTGTTGATCGGGTACTGCACCGAGCCAGTCCCAGCGCGTGTAGCCGTCGCCGAGGTCGGTCTTGCCGGTGAACTTGCCGTTCGACACGTCGACGAGGCTCGTTGGGGATGGCGACGCTGATCTCCATCCGCTCGACCTCGTCGCGCCACTGATCCTTGTTCGGCCACCAGATGCTGGCGCCTTCCTCCTCGCAGGCGGTGTTGATCCAGTGGCGGCCGGCGGGATCCTTGCGAAACGCCAGCCCGCCGAACCGGCCCTGCTCTTTGCGGCGATCCGGAGTAGTGGAAGTCGATGGCGTACTCGCGTCCCGGCCTGAGCGTCGTCGGGGAAATCGACGAACACCGCGTTGAGCTCCCGCTGATACGTCAGCGGAACCGGCGCCGAGCAGGATCCGGTCGACCGCGAGGTTGGCGTCGAGATCGAGCTGGATCCGGGTGTCGTCCTTGCAGCATCCGGAAGCGGATGGTGTTCTTGCCGCTGATGAACTTCGCTGGCCGGATCGACGCGGACGTCGAGGTGGTAGAACAGCAGGTCGTTGTTCGCACGGTAGCGGCCGTACTCGCCGCGCAGGATGTCGGCGCGCGTGCGGGGGCCTCGGACGACGGCGCCGGCGCGGATGGCGGCCGGCCGGCAGTTGTCTGGACGGTCTGCGCCTGGATTGGTCCGGAGAGCAAAATCAGCAGTGCGCAGAGAGCGGCCGGTGCGGGAAGCGCGGGGGGGCATGGCATGTGAGCGCGCGCTCGAAGCCGACGAGGTGCCCGACGAGCGCGTTGCGGCGGGAGTGCGCGGCATCAGGGGCGGTGCGGGACAGCACGGTTGCCTCGCGGCCGTTCGCGAGATCGGGCAGACCCTGACCGGGCAAGTCCGTTCCCCGTCAGTCGAACCTTCCTCATCGCGCGATTATAGGGCTGTCGGCTCCTTGGGGCCGCGCGCTTGCTGGTACACTGCCTCGCGTGAAGCTGACCGTGACGGTCATCACGCTCAACGAGGCGGCGCACATCGGGGCGGCGCTCGCGTCGGTGGCCTGGGCCGACGAGATTGTCGTCGTCGACTCCGGGCAGCTCCGACGACACAGTGGCGATCGCGCGGCGGCAGGCCACGCGCGTCGAGATCCGCGACTGGCCGGGCTACGGCGCGCAGAAGAACCGGGCAGCGGAGCTCGCCACGCACGACTGGATCCTGTCGCTCGACGCCGACGAGCGGGTCACGCCCGGCCTGGCGCGACGAGATCCGGGCGCGCCTCGAGCACCCCGAGGCACGCCGGCTATCGCATCCCGCGGGTCACCTGGTACCTCGGGTCGCTGGATCAGGAGCACGGACTGGTATCCCGATCTGCAGCTGCGGCTCTACGACCGCCGCATCGCACGCTGGAACCTGCGGACCGTGCACGAGTCGGTGGAGATCGACGGCACGCCCCGGGGCGTCTGGACCACGAGCTCCAGCATCTACGCCTACCGGGACGTCTCCCACCACCTTGCGACCATCGATCGCTACACGACGCTCGCAGCGGACCAGTGGATGGCCGAGGGCCGCCGGACCAACGCGCTGAAGCCGTGGTCCACCCGCCGCTGGCGTTCCTGCGGAACTACCTGCTGCGTGGCGGCTTCCGGGACGGCGCGGCCGGGCTGCTGGTCTCCGCGCTCAACTCCTATTACGTCTTCCTCAAGCTGCTGAAGCTGTGGGAACGGCAGAACCAGCGGAAACGGAAGGAGCTGGAAGCGGGTAGCGGGTAGCTGGATAGCGGGTAGCGGGACGCGGGGAGCTGACAATTGTTCTCCCTCCACATCGACACCGCGCGCACCTGGCGGGGCGGCCAGAACCAGGTGCTCGTCACGGTGATGGGGCTGCGTGCGCTGGGCACCGCGCCACGCTCGTCGCCCACCCGAGCGGCGAGCTGCGGCAGCGCGTCGCGGAGGGGCTCGACCTCATCCCGCTCGCGCCGCGCGACGGAAATGGACCTGAGCGCCGCATGGCGGCTGTCCCGGCTGATCAAGCGGCTCAGCCCCGACATCGTGCACGCGCACGATCCGCACGGGGTCGCGATGGCGGCGCTGGCGCTCTCGATGAGCACCCAGCTCGCGAAGCCGCCGCTGGTCGCGGCGCGCCGGGTTGATTTCCACCTGCGCGGCAGCTCGCTCTCCCGCTGGAAGTACCGGCAGGTCGACTGCTTCATCTGCGTGTCGCAGGCCATCCGCACGATGCTGATTGCCGACGGCGTGCCGCCCGCGCGTACCGTCGTCGTCAACGAAGGGATCGACCTCGAGCGTGTGGATGCGGCGCCGCCGGCCAACCTCCACGAGGAGCTCTGGCTGCCGCACAACGCTCCGATTGTCGGAAACGTCGCCGCGCTCGTGCCGCACAAGGGCCAGCGGCACCTGATCGAGGCGGCCGGCGCTCGTGGTACGGCGAGGTGCCTGACGCCCAATTCGTCGTGGCCGGCGAAGGGGAGTTGCGAGGGACGCTCGAACGGCTGATCCGCGAGCGCCGTCTCGAGAAGCACGTGCACCTGCTCGGCTTCCGCCCTGACGTGCTGTCGCTGCACAAGGCCTTCGACGTCTTCGTCGATGAGCTCGGTCACGGAAGGTCTCGGCACGTCGCTCCTCGACGCGATGGCCTCCGGCAAACCTGTCGTGGCCACGGAGGCGGGGGGCATCCCCGAGGTCGTGGAGAACGGCCTGACCGGGTGGCTGGTGCCCCCGCGTGACCATGCGGCCATGGCGAATGCAATCGTCGGCTGCTGAACGACCCGGACCTCAGGCGCCAGATGGGCGAAGCCGGCCGGCTGAGCGCTCGTGAACGGTTCAGCGTGGAGCGGATGGTGCTGGACACAGTGCGCGTCTACCAGACGGTCGCGCTGCAGGCGCACCACGACGACGGCGACCCGGTCACCTCGGCACCGCCGCGAGCCCGGCGCGGCAGCCCGACCGGCCCCGCGGGCACTCGTCATACGTAATCGCGCGCCCGTTATCCGAAAACGTCACCCCGCGAACGATCGAGTGGCTGGCGCCAGCCTGCTCGAGCAGCGTGATCCGGCCGGCCGGCGCGAGTGAGGACGGATCGAAGAAATGAAGCTGCGCGCCGTCGATCAGGAACGCCACGCGGCCGCCGTCCTTCGTCCAGACAATCTCGTGACACCGCCCGGTTCCCTCGAGCGTGGCCACTTTCCTCGCGGCGCCGCCGGCCGCGGCAATCCACAGGGCTTCGCACCTGCCGCTCCAGCATCGCCGATCCGCGGCCCACGCTGCCCGGGTCCCATCGGGGGAGGCAGCGAACACTGTCTGGCGGGTGGCGAACGTCCTGCCGGCGACGAAGGCGCCCCCGAGCAGCGCGAGCATCAGGGCGAACCAGGCCCGTCCTCTCATCTGGCCCTCCGTGGCCGGGGGTGGCAATGCCCCTTCAGAGGGCAGTGCGTGCTGCCCTGCGGCCGCGCGAATCCGCAGGCGCCCATCATGCCGACGTGGCACAGGGCGAAGTCGAACCGCACCGGGTCGGCGGGGTCCAGCCGGCGCAACGCGCCCGTGATGTCCGCCGCCATGCGCCAGCCGGGGCTGGTGTAGCGTGTGAGCCGGAGGCAGCGCCCGAGTCTGATGACGTGCGTGTCGAGCGGCACGATGAGCTGCGAAGGCGACACCGAGGTCCACGCCCCGAGGTCCACTTCGTCGCGCCGCACCATCCAGCGCAGGTACAGGTTGAGCCGCTTGCAGGCGCTCCCGGCGGAGGGCCGCGGGAAAAAGTAGCAGACGCCGGGCCTGCGCGGGGCCCGCCCATATGCCCGGCGGACGTCGAGCGCCAGCGCGCGGGTCGAGAACCGATCGAGCGCCACTCCGACGTCTTCTGCGCCGCGCTCCAGGCCGTCCGCGAAGAACCGCTCGATCGAGCCCGAGCGGCTCGAGCATCTGCCGGAGGATCCACAGCAGGGCCGCGATGTCCTCCCCGCGGGTCCATCGGTGCACCATCGCCCTGAGCTGCGGGTGCGGTGCCGCCGGATCGAACGATCTGACGAACGACGCGGGCCGCGTCCCGAGGATCGCGAAGAGCGTGTCGATCGAGTTCAGCACGCTCGCGACGCGCCCGAATGCCAGCGCCGCCGCACAGAAGCCTGCCACCTCGCGGTCGGCCGCTTCGGGATAGGGCCGGACCCGGTGCACGGGGTCGCTCGCGGAATCCTCGCGGTTGTACGCGCGGTACAACCCCGACAGGGACTCGCGGAGGGCCGGGTCGTTCACTCGTTGAATCTCAACAGACGGTCATCGGTCAGCCGCCCTGTAGACGATGGCGCCCCCGACGATCGTCGCCGCGACGCCGCCGCGCAGCTGCCACCCGTCGTAGGGGGTGTTCTTCGACCGCGACCGCAGCGCCGCCGCGTTGATCGACGACCTGCTGGTCCGGCGCCAGCATCGTGACGTCCGCCGGCGCTCCCTCCGCGAGAGTGCCGCCCGGCACGCCGAGGATGCGCGCAGGGTTGACCGACAGCAGCTCGATCATCCGGCGCAGCGTGATGCGTCCCGGGTGCACCAGCCGGTCGAACACGATCGGCACCGCTGTCTCGAGGCCGACGATGCCGAAAGGGGCGCGGTCGAACTCCACCTCTTCTCGTCGGCATGGTGCGGCGCATGGTCGGTCGCGATCACGTCGATGCTGCCGTCCGCGAGGCCGTCGAGCATCGCGTCGCGATCCGCCGCCTCGCGCAGCGGCGGGTTCATCTTGACGTTGGTGTCGTACTGCACGGGCGAAGCCAGCGCACTCGTCGGTCAGCGTGAAGTGGTGCGGGGCGACCTCGCACGTGACGCGGACCCCGCGGGCTTTGCCGTCGCGCACGGCGCGGAGCGACTGCCGCGCGCTCATGTGCGCGACGTGGACGTGGCGCGCCGGTGAGCTCCGCGAGCGAGATGTCGCGCTCGACCATCACGGATTCCGCCACGCCGGGAATCCCGCGCAAGCCGAGTGACGACGCGTAGTAGCCCTCGTGCGCCACACCGTGCCCCTTGAGTGACGGGTCCTCGCAGTGATCGATGATCGGCGCGTTCAGCATCCCGGCATATTCGAGCGCCCGCCGCATCAGCAGCGCGGTCGCCACCGGCCGGCCGTCGTCCGAGAACGCGACGCACCCGGCGGTGCGCTGCTCGCCGAGCTCGGCGAGCTGTTCGCCGCGGGAGCCAAGCGACACCGCGCCGATCGGATAGACCCGCGCGAGGCCCGCCTCCGCCGCCTTCTTGAGGATGAACTGCGTGATGCCGGCGTGGTCGTTGACCGGCTCGGTGTTCGGCATGCACGCCACGGCGGTGAAGCCGCCGGCGACGGCCGACGCCGTGCCGGTGGCGATCGTCTCCTTGTGCTCCTGACCGGGCTCGCGCAGGTGGACGTGCATGTCGATGAAGCCCGGGCACGACCAGCCAGCCGGGCGGGATCTCGAACACTTCGGCGCCGTCGGCCGGCAGGTCGCGCCCGACACGGGCGATGCGCCCATCCTCGATCAGCATGTCGAACGCGCCATCCCGTTGCCCGGCCGGATCGATCACCCGGCCTCCCTTCAACAGCAGCCTCATGACACCTCGCTCAGGTCCGTATCGCGGCCGGCGAGCAGATAGAGCACGGCCATGCGCACCGCCACGCCGTTGGCCACCTGCTCCAGGATCACGGAGTAGGGGCCGTCGGCCACCTCTGAATCGATCTCGACGCCCCGGTTCATCGGCCCGGGGTGCATCAGGATGACGTCGGGCTGCGCCCGGCGCAGGCGCGCCGCCGTCATGCCGAACAGCGTGAAGTATTCACGGACGGACGGGATGAAGTGGCCGTGCATGCGCTCGTTCTGGATGCGCAGCATCATCACGACGTCGGCCCCCTCCACCGCCTCGTCCACCGAACGTGGTCGCGCGCACGCCGAACTGCTCGATGCCCGAAGGGAAGAGCGTCCGCGGACCGCAGACCCACAGGTTCGCCCCCATGCGTCTTGCAGGAGAATCAGGTTCGAGCGGAGCACGCGGCTGTGCAGCAGGTCGCCGACGATCGCCACCTTGAGGCCGGAGAGGCGCCCCTTGTGCTCGCGGATGGTGAACGCGTCGAGGAGCGCCTGCGTCGGGTGCTCGTGCGTGCCGTCGCCCGCGTTGATGATCGCCGAGTGGCAGGTGCGGGCGAGCAGGTGGGGAACGCCCGACGAGGCGTGGCGCAGCACGATCATGTCGGGGGACATCGCCTCGAGATTGCGGACCGTGTCGAGCAGGGTCTCTCCCTTCGTGACGCTCGAGGTCGCCGTGGCGATGCTCAGCGTGTCGGCGCTCAGGCGCTTTTCGGCGATCTCGAACGACGTGCGCGTGCGCGTGCTGGGCTCGAAGAACAGGTTGACCACCGTCCGGCCGCGCAGCGCGGGCACCTTCTTGATCGAGCGCTTCCCGACTTCCTTCATGGCCTCGGCGGTGTCGAGGATGAGGGTGATCTCGTCGGGCGTGAGCCCTTCGATGCCGAGCAGGTGCCGGGAGCGCAGGCCGGCCGGCGGGGCCTGCAGGGTGCCGGCGGCGTCGGGCGGCGCGATCGGCGGCATGAAGGGTCATGCTTCCCCCTCGATCAGGATTTCGTCCACGCCGTCGATCTCCTGCAGTCGGACCTGAACGCTCTGGCGCAGCGACGTCGGCACGTTCTTGCCGACGTAGTCCGCCCTGATTGGCAGCTCACGATGCCCCCGGTCGACGAGCACCACCAGCTGGATGGCGCGCGGCCGTCCGAAGTCGATGAGCGCGTCCAGCGCGGCGCGCGTCGTCCGACCCGTGTACAGGACGTCGTCCACCAGCAGGATGCGGCGGTCGTCTATCGAGAAAGGAATCTCGGTGCGCCGTACCACCGGCTGCGGGCCGACGGCGTTGCGCATCAGGTCGTCGCGGTAGAGCGTGATGTCGAGCGAGCCGGTCGGCACGTGATCCCCGTTGATCTCGCGCAGGAGACGGGCGAGGCGCCGGGCGATCGGCACGCCGCGCGTGCGGATCCCGACGAGCGCCACCTCGTCGAGCCCGCGGTTGCGTTCGAGGATTTCGTGGGCGATCCGGGTCAGCGCGCGCGACATGCGGTCGGCGTCCATCACCTGAGGCACAGGACACCTCCCTGCGCTGGCGGCGCTGTCCGGGCAACGGCCGCGGTCTCACGGCAACGGGACGCCGGGATGTCTGGGGAAGCGAGCCGCGGCGGACGCCGGGCCTTGAACGCGCGGGAGCAGTCACCACTCACCTCTTGGCAGCCTCACAGGGCCGCGTTAAAGAGTCTGAAGATGATAGCACGGGGCGGTCTCCGGGCGTTGGGGGTTGGGCGTTGGGGTTTGGGCTTTGGGCTTTGGGCTTTTGGGGCTTTGGGCCGGCAATGGACAAGGGGAATGTGGGCCCGGGGCTTCAGCCCCGGGCGGGTCGGCGCGGCCTGAAGGTCGCGCCCCACAGCGTCGATCCTCGACCGCCGTCTCCCGAACCCCGAACGCCGAACGCCGAACGCCGGGATGTATACTTCCTCCCATGCCGGCCGACGTCGACGCCGCAGTCATCTCGAACGCGCGGCTGTCGGACGACTACTGCGTCGTCTCGCTCGGCGCACCCGAGATCGCCGCGGTCGCCCAGCCGGGTCAGTTCGTCATGGTCAAGCCGGCGCGCGGGCTGGACCCGCTGCTGCGGCGGCCGTTCTCGATCTTCGAAATCCTCCGCGATGGCGGGGGCGCCGCCGATCGGCATCTCGCTCCTGAACAAGCGGATCGGCGTCGGCACGGCGGCTGCTCTACGACGTCGGAGCCCGGGCGCGCGCGTAGCTGCCTCGGGCCGCTGGGCGGCCGTTCGAGCCGGTCGATCCGCCCGCGCAGGCCTGGATGGTCGCGGGCGGCGTGGGCCTCGCACCGTTCCTCACGCTCGCCGAGGCGCTGCACGCGCGCGGCACGCCGATGACGCTGTTCTACGGCGCGCCGCCGCGCGGCCGAGCTCCATCGCGTCGAGCTGTTCGAGCAGCTCGGCGTGACGCATCGTTCTCACGACCGAAGACGGCAGCCGGGGCTCGAGGGCCTGGTGACGGCGCCCGCTGACCCGGGCGCTGACGGCGCTGGGACCGGCGGAGCCGGGCCAGTTCTACGTGTGCGGTCCGACGGCCGATGATGCGCGCGGTCGCGCAGGCGCCGGAGCGCCACGCACGGCCGTGCGCCGTGTCGCTCGAGCAGGTCATGGGCTGCGGTCTCGGCGGCTGCTACAGCTGCGTCGTCCTGACCCAGACACCCGGCGAATCGCCCGCATTTCGTCCGCTCCTGTCTCGACGGGCCGGTCTTCGATTCCCGGCGGATCGTCTGGGAGGCGCTGGTCGCACTGAACATGGACCTCTCGGTCTCAATCGGCGCGCTGCGCCTCGCCAACCCGCTGATCGCCGCCAGCGGCTGCTTCGGCTACGGCGTCGAGTACGGCGACGTGGTCGACCTCTCCACGCTCGGCGGCGTCGCGGTCAAGGGCCTGTTCCTCGCCGCCGCGCGAGGGGCACGCCCCGCCGCGCATCGTCGAAACGCCGTCGGGGATGCTCAATGCGATCGGCCTGCAGGGAATCGGCGTCCACCGCTTCATCCGCGAGCGGCTGCCCGAGCTCCGCGACCGCCGGGCCGTGGTGATCGTCAACATCTGCGGGACCACGATCGACGAGTACGTCGAGCTGGCCCGCATCCTCTCGGACGCAGGAGGGCGTCGCGGCGACTCGAGCTGAACATCTCCTGCCCGAACATCAAGGAAGGGGGCATCACGTTCGGCTGCAGCCTGACCGGCACGCACGCGGTCGTCAGCGCGGTGCGCAAGGTGACGGCGCTGCCGGTGATCCCGAAGCTGACCCCGAACGTCACCGACGTGGCCTCGTTCGCCCGCGCCGCCGAAGAGGCCGGGCGCGGATGCGGTTTCGCTCGTGAACACCTTCCTGGCCATGGCGATCGATGTCGAGACCCGCCGGCCGAAGCTGACCAACATCGTCGGCGGCCTCAGCGGTCCGGCGATCAGGCCGATCGCGGTGCGCATGGTCTACGAGTGCCGCCAGGCGGTCTCGCTGCCGATCATCGGCATGGGCGGCATCGCGACTGCCGCGGACGTGCTCGAGTTCATGATCGCGGGGGCGGCAGCCGTGCAGGTCGGCACCGCCAACTTCGTGGACCCGTTCCTCTGGCCGAAGCTGCTCGACGGCCTGCGCGAGTACATGCGCCGGCACGACATCACCCGGCTGACGGAGATCACCGGCAGCATCGACACGACGAAGAAAGAGCAGGCGTGGATCAGCTCCTGATCGCGCTCGACGTCGAGAGCGGGCGGCGGGCGATCGAGCTGGCGACCGCGCTCCGCGGCGTGGGCGGCGGGTTCAAGATCGGCAGCCGGCTCTTCACCATCGAGGGGCCGGACGTCGTGCGCCGGGTGGCGGATCTCGGGGAGCGCATCTTCCTGGACTTGAAGTTCCACGACATTCCGAACACGGTGGCGGCGGCGATGCAGGCCACGGCCTCGCTGGGCGTCTGGATGGTGAACGTGCACGCGGCCGGCGGGATCCGCATGATGCAGGCGGCCCGCGACGCGGCGAGAGATGGCGCCGCCCGGCCCGGAGGCACTCCGCCGCTGGTCATCGCCGTCACGGTGCTGACCAGCATGACCGGCGAGGGGCTCGCCCAGGCGGGCGTGCAGGGCAATGTGCGCGACCAGGTGCTGCGGCTCGCCGACCTCGCCCAGCAGGCAGGGCTGGACGGCGTCGTCGCCTCGCCACTGGAGACCGCCCTGCTCCGCGAGCGGTGCGGCAGCGGATTCACCATCGTGACGCCGGGTATCCGGGGTGGGGGCGCGCGCCAGCCCGGCAGCGACGATCAGGAGCGCACGATGAGCCCCGCCGAGGCGATCGCGGCGGGCGCCAGCTATCTGGTGGTGGGACGGCCGATCGTCTCTGCGCCCGATGCGCGGGTGGCGGCCGGCCAAATCGTCGACGAGATGCGCGGCGCGCTGCGGCAGGCCTGAGCCGACAGCGCGCCGGCAATCTGCCGAGCACCTACTTGGCGGTGAAAACGAAGTGCCCGCGCCGGTTCTTCGACCAGCAAGCCTCCGCCTCTTCCCGACAGACAGGCTGCTCCTTGCCCTTGCTCACGATCGTGACGCGCTCGACAGGGATTCCGAGGCTGACCACGTAGTCGCGCGCCGCGCCGGCCCGCCGCTCGCCGAGCGCCAGGTTGTACTCGTTGGTGCCGCGCGAGTCCGCGTGCCCCTCGACCATGACCTTGGTGCTGGCCCAGCGCTTCAGGTAGTCGGTGTTCTTCTGGAGGACCGCGCGCGCCTGCGGGTCGAGCTCCACTGAGTCGTAGGCGAAGAACGCGTCTGCCAGCACGCCCTTGGCGTTCAGCTCGTCCAGCGTCATGCGCGTGAACAGCTCCTCCTCGGTCGGCGCCGGAGGCGGAGACGGAGGCGGCGGCGGGGCTGGCGGCGGCGGCGGAGCCGGCGTGGTCGGCGGCGGCGCGGGAAGCGGAGCCGGGGCAGGTGCGGGCGTTTCGATCTTCTTCTTTCCACACGCCGTGGTCGTCAACGCTGTGCCGACCACGACGATTGCGACGAACATTCGGAAGCTGCGCATCATCAACCTCTTCTCCTCGACTAGAATGTGGAGCTCAACGAGATCCTCACGGCACCGCCCTGGACTCCCCGACTACCTATGGACCGCCTGCTCGAAGCCACGGCACGCGCCGAACACGACCACTTCTGGTTTCACGGATTCCGCCGGTTCGTCGAGCCGTGGCTGGTGCGGGCCACCGCCGGGCTCGATGCCCCGCGGATTCTCGACTGCGGCTGCGGAACCGGGCACAACCTGCTGATGCTGCGCCGGTTCGGTCGTCCCTGTGGCATCGACATCACGTGGAGCGGGCTCGTCCTGGCACGCAGCCGGGGCGAGCGCAGCGTGGCCCGCGCCTCCGCCACCAACCTGCCGTTCAGGGCCGGCGAATTCGACCTGGTCACATCGTTCGACGTTCTGTATGCATTCGACGACGACATGGAGCGGGAGGCTATCAAGGAGATGTATCGGGTGCTGCGGCCCGGAGGACAAGCCCTCATCAACGTTGCGGCGCTGAAAATTCTCACCGGGAATCACTCCGTGCTCGGCGGAGAGGTCCGTCGGTACAGCCGCAGCGAGCTTCGCCGGCACCTGCAGCGGGCGGGGTTCGAGGTGCGTCGCATCACCTATACGAATTTCCTGCTGCTCCCTCTCGTGCTCGCCGTCCGGCTCGCCCAGCGGCTCGCCGGACACCGCGAGTCTGCTGTCGAGATCACGGTTCCGCGCCGCCCGGTGAATGTCGTCCTGACTGCACTCCTCGCCGTGGAGGCGCGGGCCCTCGCGTTCACCAACATGCCCCTTGGCAGCTCGCTGCTGGCGCTCGCGCAGAAGCCTTCGTCTGGCCAGCCGGCCGATCCGTAGTGCAGTGTTGCAAGGGTGCAGGCAGCCGCGCGTCGAGGTGGCCGGCCGAGCCTCGGGGTGTCGGCAGCGGTCAGCGCGGGTCTCGAGGTCGAGCGTCCGGGTGCCGCGCCGCCGTCGCCTGTCGTTGCGAGGTCGACGTCACAGAGTATATCCGAAGCGACAGTCGCCGACGGTCGGCGGTGGCGTCGCGGTCCGCCGGCACGAACGCCTGGTCGGCGGTCAGGGTGACGCGCCCGTCACCTTTGACGAGCAGCGCGGCCGGTATCCGCACATCGATGGTGAAGTCGCTCGAAGGCTGAACGAACGCCACCGTTTGCCCTGCTGCATCCACCCACAGGCGCGACGGCTTGGGGAAATAGCGGAGGGGCGATTCTCCGGCAATCCTGAGCGTGACGTCGCCAGCGCCGCCGCGAAGCGCAAGCGTCGCCCGCTCGCTCATCCACCTCCACGACCGGCCGGTGTGCGGGTTGTACTCGGGCTCCTGCCAGCCCTGCTCGAACCCCAGCTGCACGGCGTCCGGGTCCTGCAGGTCGAACTGCTCGATGGCGACGGGCGGGCCGGGGGGAGTTCCCGGCCCTGCGGTGACGGTCAGCCTGGCGAAGGTCCCGGAACCCGAAAGGGCGCCAGCGGCCAGCGGCTGGAACCTGAGAAAGGGGCCGGCCGTGACGTCGAAGGTCAGCACCGGCCGGTCGTCGAGGGCGACGCCAACCCGCGACGGTGAGCCCGACGCGCCGCCGAGGTGCCTGCCGCCAATCATCAGGACGCTCTCTCCGTCCCGCCGGCGAATCCACCCGACGCTCGCCCGCTTGTGCGGGCCCGAACCATCGCGTTCGGTGATGCCCGCCACTTCAGGGGTGAGCGCCCAGCCCTGACCCAGGAACCACCCCGGGGTCACGATCCGCACGAGGTCGAGCTCGCCGGGGCGCGCCCCGCCTACGTAGGTATGCCTGGAGAACGGCCAGCGATAACTGAATCGCTGCTGGCTTGCCGGGTCGATGAGCGCCAGGTCCGTTCGCCGCGGATCGGCGACGAACCACGCCGTGGGCGCATCGCGCTCCCGCCACACGCGGACGAGCTCCAGCCATTCGTAGTCACGCGGCGCGGGAAGCAGTTCCCGCCGCAGCCCGCTGGACCAGTGACGGGCCCGGCGCGATTCGGTCCAGACGCTTCGGTGCATGCCGACAACGGCGCCAGGGTCCGACCCGGCGACGCGTTCGATGAGCGCGAAGATCGGGCTCGGCGTGCGGGCGTACGCGAGCCCGGCAGGCACCCCGCGCCAGAGCATCACCGCGATCAGCGCTGAGGCTGCCGCCGCGGACACGAGTGGACGAGCCTCGGCCAGGGCCACCGCTGCGAGGTAGGCAACAGGCAGCACGAGCGGCAACGCGTAGCGGACCGTCGCGGTTTCCTGGAACAGCAGGTGGAAGAGGGCGTACGGTCCGAACAGCAACCCGACCAGCGCGGCGCGTTTCGGCGTGCGCAGAACGAGCAGCAGGGCACCGGCTGCGCCCAGCGCGAGCACCACGCCGGCGAGAGCCGGTGAGTCCCACGGAACCACCAGCGTGTTCAGCAACGCGAGCACCGCCACGCGGATCGTGCGGTGGGTCCAGAGCATCGCGACGCCCGAGAAGTCCTCGCCAGCCTGGCTGCCGAGCGCAGCGAGATACCCGGGCAGGCCGCCGCTGGCCATTCCGAGGGGAATCGCCCAGACCGCGACGCCGCCGGCTGCTGCCGCGAGCGACCCGAGACGAACGCGAAGCGGCACCCTCAATCCGGGGGCCAGCAGCACCGCCGCGAGCAGCGGCGCCGTCAGCACGGCCGTCTGCGATCGGAAGCCGACGGCGAGACCCGCGAGGAACGCCCCTCCCACCAGAGCTCGCCGGGGATCGCGTGAGCCGTCCTGCGTGTCGGTCCAGTGTGGAGGCAGGGCACGGGCGATCAGGGCCAGTGCGCCGATTGCGACGCACAGCCCGGGCACGTCGCTCAGCGGCCGCAGCGAGGTGAACCACAGCAGCGGCGAGGCTCCGGCAATCAGGGCAGCGAGCGCGGCGCGCCACCAGTGGCCGTCGATCCGGCGCCAGAGGCCGAACAGCAGGAGGAGCAGTGCCGCACCGCCTGCGACGCTCCAGACGGAGAGGCCGCGTGTCTCCGGCGCGCCGACCCCCGCCGCGCCCAGCAGGGGGGTCGCGACCTTTCCGAGCGCGATGAACAGCGGGTATCCGGGGGGGTGCGGCTGGTGCAGCGCGACGTCGAAATCGCGGACCCCGAGCGCGAAGTTCACGGCGTCGATGTCGTCGAGGGTAGCGGGAAGGGCGGCGAGGTGCGCGAGCAGGAACAGCGCTGCGAGTGCCGCGAGGCCTCTGCGAGCCAACTACACGGGCCGGAGGCGTAGCGCGTCGTTGAGGCTGCCGAGGCGGTAGCCGCGCAGGTCCACCGTCACGTGCTGATACCCGAGCGCGCGCAACTCGCGGTCGATGACGTCGGCGACCGCCGGCTCGAGCGCGCGGGCCATCTCATCGCGCCCGATCTCGAGCCGGGCGATGGTGTCGTGATGCCGCACGCGGCAGATGCGGAAGCCCAGGTCGCGGAGCACGTTCTCGGCCTGCTCGATGATCCGCAGCTTCTCTTCCGTGACTTCGGTGAAGTACGGGATGCGCGACGACAGGCAGGCGGAGGCCGGCTCGTCCCACGTCGGCAGGCCCGCTTCGCGGGCCAGCGCGCGGATCTCGTCCTTCGTCAGCCCGACCTCGTCCAGCGGGCTGCGGACGCCGAACTCGCGCGCGGCTTGCCGGCCCGGACGGTAGTCGCCACGATCGTCCGCGTTGCTGCCGTCGGCAATCACCGGATACCCGCGCTCCCGGCTGATTGCCACCAGGTGGGTGTAGAGCTCGTGCTTGCAGAAGTAGCAGCGGTTGGCGGGATTCGCGCGGTACTCGGGACGCGATGTTTCGTCCGTGGTGATGAACTCGTGCTGGAAACCGAACTGCGCCGCCAGCTTCAGGGCCAGGGCGCGGTGCCGTTCGGGATAGCTCGGGCTCTCTGCCGTGATGCAGAGCGCCCGCGATCCGAGGACGCGGGTCGCGGCATAGGCCAGGTAGGCGCTGTCGACGCCGCCGCTGTAAGCGACGATCAGGCCGGGGAGATCGCCGAGAAGGGCGTACAACGCCTCCCGCCTGGAGACGAGCGCCGATCGTTCGTCACCGGTCGACGTGAGCACCGGAACCCCGTCAGCGCGCACATGCGTCACCCTGTTCAGTCCTCTGCTCCTGTTTCCTCGTCTTCCTCGTCCTCTACCTCGTCGCCCTCGAAATCGTCCTCTTCGTCCTTCTCCTCGTCCTCGTCATCCTCGTCCTCTTCGTCGTCCGCTGGCTCGAGCTCCAGAGGGGACGTGCTGGTCACTTCGAGGTTGGAGCCGCAGTCCGGGCAACTGATCAGGTCGCCCTTGTCGACGTCGAACTCGTCGACTTCGATCTCAGCATCACACTCCGGACAGGTCGCCATAGATACTCCTCGACGATCGCACCCACGTGCAGTTGGTCCCGAGCGCGCGCGCCGGACGCTCGGCAAGGCTTCGAATTATAACGAGAACCTGATAACTTCTGCAATCAGGTCTCGCCGCCAAACGCTGCAACCCGCGGGCTGTGCGACCGTTGTGCAGTGACTGTATCCAAGACGATTCTCGTCGCCGACGACACGGCGTTCGTGCGTGACCGCTTCGCCACCGCGCTGTCGGGCGCGGGGCACACGTCGGTGGGCGTGAAGTCCGGTACCGAGCTGATGGCGCGCCTGCGCGCCGATCTCAGCCGGATCGATCTGATCGTGCTCGACCTGCGGCTGCCGCAGGGCGGCGGCGTCGAGATGGTCCGCTCGATCAGGGAGCAGGACGCAGGGCGCGTTCCGATTCTGGTGTTCAGCGGCACGATTGCCTCCCCGGAGGAAGTCCGCGCGCTGGCGCAGCTGGGCGTGTCCGGCTACATCAACGAGTACAGCGCGGTCCACCACATCCTGCCGTCGCTCGCACCGCACCTCTACCCCGAGAACTTCAATCGGCGCGGCAGCCCGCGCGTCGTCCTCGGCATCCCCGTCGCCTACCGGTCCGGAGACACGATTGCGACCGCCGTGACGCTGACGCTGAGCAGGGGCGGCCTCGCCGTGCGCACGATGACCCCGCTCGAGAGCGGCTCGAAGCTGCACGCGCAGTTCCGGCTGCCCGGGTCGAAGCGCGATGTGATGGCGGACGGGCGCGTCGCCTGGAGCAACCGGCGGATCGGGATGGGCGTCCAGTTCGAGAAGGTGCAGGCGGACGATCAGGCGGCCATCGACCAGTTCGTGGACCAGCACTTCTTCGACAACCGGAAGGGATGAGGCGCGGTCTGCGCCGGTGTCACTCCTTGAGCAGCCTGAGCGCGTTCGCCACGACGAGCAGCGACGCGCCGGTGTCGGCGACAACCGCCATCCACAAGGTCGCCGACCCGGCAATCGCCAGCACGAGGAACAGCCCCTTGAGGGCGAGCGAGAATCCGATGTTCGCCCTGATGTTCCGGGTGGTCGCGCGGCTCAGCCGGAGCGTATAGGGGATCTTGGGCAGCTCGTCGGCCATCAGGGCGACGTCGGCCGTCTCCAGCGCCGCGTCCGTGCCGGCGACCCCCATCGCAATCCCGACATCGGCGGAGGCGAGCGCCGGCGCGTCGTTCACGCCGTCCCCGACCATCGCCACCGCTCCGTGCGCGCGCCGCAGCCCGGCGACCGCGGTGACCTTGTCCTCGGGCAGGAGCGACGCGTGGTACTCGTCCACCCCGACCGCCTCGGCCAGCGCCCGCGCGGCCGCGTCGTGATCTCCCGTGAGCAGCACGACGTGCGCGACGCCCATCGCGCGGAGCAGCGACACCGTGTCGCGAGCGGTCTCCCGCACATGATCGGTCACGCCAATCAGCCCCACCGGCAGGCCGTTGATGGCCACCATGACCGTGCTGCGCCCGGTGGTCGCGAGCACTTCGGCCGCCGCATGCATCTCCGCCGAGCACAACTGCTGCTCGTCGAAGAGCCGGTGGCTCCCGACCATCACGCGCAACGCGCCCACGAGCCCCTGGGCGCCTCGTCCGGGCAGCGCCTCGAACTGGCTGACGGCGCGGAGGCCCACCCCGTCGGCCCGGGCCCGCTCGACAACGGCGCGCCCGATCGGGTGCTCGGAACGCGATTCGATGGATGCCGCCGCCGACAGCACGTCGCGGCCGTCCGCGCCGTGGACGGCCACCACGTCCGTCACGTGGAGGCGGCCCGTCGTCAGCGTTCCGGTCTTGTCGAAGGCGACGCACCGCACGTCGGCGAGCTGCTCGAGCCGCGCACCTCCCTTGATCAGAACGCCCTTGCGCGCCGCCGCCGCCAGTGCCGACACGATCGAGACCGGCGTGGAGATGACCAGCGCGCACGGGCACGAGATCACCAGCAGGACGAGCGAGCGATAGATCCAGGTCGCCCAGAGGCCGCCCTCCGGTGCCGGCGCCGCGACAGCGATCGAGAGCAGCGGCGGCACCACGGCAATCGCCGCCGCGAGAACGAGCACGGCGGGCGTGTAGACCCGGGCGAAGCGATCCACGAAAGTCTGGCTCGGCGCACGCTGCGCCTGCGCGCGCTCGACGAGGTGGATGATGCGGGCGATGGTCGAGTCGCCACGCAGACGCGTGACAGCGACCTCGAGCGCGCCGCGCCCGTTGATCGTGCCGCCGAAGACGTCCGCCCCCGCCTCTTTCTCGACCGGCAGCGACTCGCCGGTCACAGGCGCCTGGTTCACGTGGCTCGCGCCGGCGCTGACCGTGCCGTCGAGCGGAATTTTTTCGCCCGGCCGCACGATCACGATGTCGCCGACCCGGACGTCCTCCACGGGGAGAACGGTTTCGAACCCGCTGCGCCTGACGAGCGCTGTCTGGGGCGCCAGGTCCATGAGGGCCCGGATGGCCCCGCGCGCACGCTCCATCGCGCGGGACTCCAGCAGCTGGGCGAGCGCGAACAGGAAGACCACCGATGCCCCCTCGGACCACTCCCCGAGCGCGACCGCACCGGCCACCGCCACGAGCATCAGCACGTAGATGTCGAGGCTCCCGCCCCTGACCGACGTCCAGGCCCGCCGCGCCGTGTGCGCGCCGCCCGCGGCAATCGCCAAAGCGAACGGCGCTACCGACCAGTTGCCGCCCGCCGACGTCATCTCCATCAGCGAACCCGGCGGCCGTGAGCGCCGCCGAAGCGGCGGTCAGCCGATCGCGCCAGGCATGGGATCCGGGCGCCGGGCGCGCTTCTTCATGCTCGAGCCAGGCGCGCATCCCTGTCTGCGCGACCGCTTCCGCGATGTGGCTGGTGGTGAGCCTGGCGGCGTCGTACTTGATGCTGAGCCGCTGCCCGAGGACGTCCGCCTCGAGCGCCTCCAGCCCGGCCAGCCGCTTGAGGCGCTGCTCGAGGATGGTGACCTCTTCGTGGCAGTCCATGCCCTCGACCCGGAAGACCGACTCGGCGTGGACCTCGCACACGGTGCAGGTCGTCATGCGGACTCCTCCACGTGCGGTATGGGCCTGGCGCAGGAGCTCGATGATGTGCTGATCGTCCAGCGCGTAGAACGACCAGCCGCCCGGCGCGGCGGAACTTCACCAGCCGCATGCCCCTCAGCAGCCGCAGCTGGTGGGAGACCGCCGACTCGCTGATCCCGGCGAGACCGGCAATGTCGCACACGCAGAGCTCGCCGCCGCTGAGCGCGTCGAGGATGCGGATCCGCGTCGGATCCCCGAGGATGCGGAAGGTGTCCGCGACCTGCTGGACGGCGTGAGGGGCCATCAACTCCTGCCCGCGCGCGGCCGAGCCGCGCGCGCCGAGGTGCTCGGCCTCGCAGGGGTCAGCAGCAGGGGCCGGGCGTGGCCGGTCAGTGTTCAACGTCTGCATATATGAGCACTCGCTCATACATTAGCACGGGTCGCGGCCGCTTGACACTCTTTTCCCGCACTCGCTACTATCAAAAAATCTGTCGGTTTTCGGCTTCCAACCCAGCTCACATCCCAGGACCGGCTGCTGCGCTTCCGCGGCCGACCCTTGCGACACGGCTGGACCGGGCCCTGCCGACGAACGGAGTATCTGCGAGCGTGCCAGGCCCGGACGGGCCCGGCACGCGCTGGAGTCACAGTGATCGAGGTTCAACACGTCACCAAGCGCTACGGCCGCGTCACGGCCGTGGACGATGTCAGTTTCCGGGTGGAACGCGGGGAAATTCTGGGCTTTCTCGGCCCGAACGGCGCGGGGAAGACGACGACCATGAGGATCCTGACCGGCTACATGCCGGCCACGGAGGGCCGCGCGAACGTCGCCGGCTTCGACATCTTCACGCATCCCATCGAGGCGAAGCGCCGCACCGGGTACCTGCCCGAAACGCCGCCGCTCTATCCCGACATGACCGTCCGCGAGTACCTGGATTTCGTCGCCAGAATCAAGGGCGTCCCGTCGGCCGACCGTCGTCAGCGGGTGCTGTCGGTGATGGACAGGACGCACGTCTCGGACATGGCCGATCGCCACTGCTCCAAGATCTCGAAGGGGTACCGTCAACGGGTCGGGCTGGCGCAGGCGCTCATCCACAATCCGGAAGTGCTCATTCTCGACGAGCCCACGGCGGGGCTGGATCCGAAGCAGATCATCGAGACCCGTCAGCTCATCAGGAGTCTGGCCGGCGACCACACGATCGTGTTGAGCACGCACATCCTGCCGGAGGTCGCGCAGACCTGCCAGCGTGTCGTGATCATCAACCGGGGCAAGGTCGTGGCGATCGACACGCCCGACAACCTGACGGCGCGCCTGACCGGCGCGGAAACGATGTACGTGCAGGTCGATGCGGGCGCCGACGAGCCGGGCCCCGCGCTCGCGCAGATCCCCGGCGTCACGCGCGTGACGTCGGCCGATGGCGCGGACCGGGGCGGGTTCGAGGTCGAGAGCGACCGCGGCACGGACGTGCGCCGGGAGATCGCCCGCGCGGTGGTGACCCGCGGCTGGGGCCTGCTCGAGTTGCGGCCGATGCGCATGAGCCTCGAGGAAATCTTCCTGCAGGTCACGACCGACGAGACCGCGCAGCCGGCAGCCGAGCCGGTCACCGTTGCACAGGGCCAGGAAGGACAGCAGGCATGACGACCGTCCGCAACATCCTCGCGATTGCCAACAAGGAGCTGCGATCGTTACTTCGCGTCCTCGATCGCCTACATCATCGTCGGGCTGTTCGCGCTGCTCTTCGGCTGGTTCTTCTACGTCTACCTGCACGTCTTCGTCGAGCAGAGCCAGCGGATGGCGGCGATGGGCGGCGGCAACGTGAACGTGAACGAGCAGATGATCCGCGGCGTGCTGCAGAACGCCGCCGTGATCATCCTGTTCGTGATGCCGATGATCACCATGCGGACCTACTCGGAGGAGAAGCGCTCAGGGACGATCGAGCTGCTGCTGACCTCCCCGCTCACCGACTTCGAGATCATCGTCGGCAAGTTCCTCGGCGCGATGGGACTCTTCGCCGCGATGCTGCTGGTCACGATGATCGACATGGCCATCCTGTTCCGCCTCGGGAACCCCGAGTGGCGGCCGATCGCCGCCGGCTATCTCGGCCTGCTGCTGATGGGCGGCTGCTTCATTTCCGTCGGCCTGCTGATCTCGAGCCTCACGAAGAACCAGATTGTCGCGGGTGTGATGACGTTCGCCGTGTTCCTGATGCTGTGGGTGATCAACTGGCTCGCGGACTCCTCGGGCCCGACCGGGCAGGCGGTCCTCTCGTTCCTGTCGATCACGGATCATTTCGACGACTTCACGAAGGGCATCATCGACACGAAGCACCTCGCCTACTACATCAGCTTCATTACTTTTGGCTTGTTCCTGACCGCCAAGTCGGTCGATTCCGAACGCTGGCGCGGTTGATCATGGTGAAACGCATTCTCGGGCTGCTCGGCTGGCTTGGCGTCGTCTTTGTCTTCTCGGCGCTCGCCATCTCTCAACTTCGACCGGAGTGGACGTGGTTCCGGGGGCTGGCGATCGCGGGGCTGGTCTGCACGCTGCTCTACGTGCTCAGCCAGTGGCGCGAGATCGGGCGGGAATTCTCCGGCCGCCAGGCCCGCTATGGGTCGCTGGCCGCCGCCAGCATCCTCGTCGTCCTCGCCATTCTCGCCGGCATCAATTACCTCGCGAGCCGGCACAACAAGCGATGGGACCTGACGGCCGCGCGGCAGTACACGCTCTCCGATCAGACCAAGAAGGTGCTGCAGGGGTTGAACCAGCCGGTCAAGGCCACGGTGTTCGCCCGGACCGAGGATTTCGAGCGCTTCCGCAACCGGCTCGAGGGGTATCAGTACCAGTCCAAGCAGTTCCAGGTCGAATACGTCGACCCGGAGAAGCGGCCCGCGCTCGCGGAGCGTCTCAAGGAGAGCGCCCTCGGAACGGTCGTCCTCGAGTACGAAGGGCGCGTGCAGCGGGTCACGTCGGATGCCGAACAGGACCTGACCAACGGCCTCATCAAGGTGATCCAGGGCCAGCAGCACAAGGTCTTCTTCACCCAGGGACACGGCGAGCGCGACACGACCGGGGCGGACGAGCGCGGCTACGGAGCCATCGCGAAAGAGCTCGGGTCCGACAACTTCACGGCGGAAACGCTGGTGCTGCTTCAGCAGGACATTCCCGCGGACGCGTCCGTGGTCGTGATCCCCGGACCGCAATCGGACCTGCTCGCGCCGGAAATCGAGAAGGTGAAGGCCTACCTCGACAAGGGCGGGAAGCTGCTGGTGCTGCTCGATCCGGCGCAGAAGATCGACGCGGCGCCGCTGACCAACATCCTCGCGCTCCTGAGCAGCTGGTCGGTGGAGGTGGGCAACAACGCCGTGCTCGATTTGATGAGCCAGCTGCGGGGCGCAGATGCGTCGGTCCCGGTCGCGGCGCCGCCCTATCCGTCGCACGCCATCACCAGCACGTTCCGCATGCTCACCGCCTACCCGTACGCGCGACAGGTCAAGCCTGCCGAGAACCCTCCGGCCGGCCGGACCGTCACGACCTTCGTCCAGAGCGGCCGCAACAGCTGGGCGGAATCGGACCTGAAGCTGCTCACCACCGAGGGGCAGGCCAAGCCGGACATCGGTCAGGGTGACGTGCAGGGGCCCGTGTCGCTCGCGGTTGCGGTGTCGGCGCCTGTCGGGGGTACTCCTCCGCCGCCCGCCGGAGCCGATACACCCGACACCCCCAAGCCGGAGTCGCGACTCGTCGTCATCGGGGATTCCGACTTCGCCACCAACGGCGATCTCGGCGTGGGCGGCAACCGCGATCTGTTCCTCAACGTCGTCAACTGGCTCGCGCAGCAGGAGAACCTGATCTCGGTGCGCCCGCGCGATCCGCAGGAGCGCCGGATCACGCTCAGCGCCGGCCAGGATCGCTTCATCTTCTGGCTCGCCGTGCTGGTCATTCCAGGGGTCATCCTGCTGGGCGGCGTGCAGACCTGGTGGCGGCGACGGCGATGAGAGGCCTGCGCTCGTTTGGCGGCCTCGTCGTGGTGATGCTGGCGCTCGGCGCGTACCTGTACTTCGTCGAATCGAAGCGGCCCGCCGGGAGCGACGCCGAGAAGAAGGACAAGGCATTCACGGTGGAGGCCGACAAGATCGACCAGCTCACGATCAAGTCGGAATCCGGCGAGCGCACGACCCTTCGGAAGAACGGCACCGACTGGGCAATCGCGGAACCCGTCAGCGCCAAGCCGGACGCCGGGGAGGTTTCGGGTATCACCTCCAACCTGGCGTCCCTGGAGATCCAGCGCATCATCGACGAGAACCCTGCCGACGTCACCGAGTACGCGCTCACGCAGCCGAGAGTGGAGCTCACCTTCAAGGCCGGGGGCCAGGATCACAAGCTGATGATCGGCCGGAAGACGCCGCCCGGCAGCGATCTCTACGCGCGGATCGACGATCAGAAGCGGGTCGTCCTGATCCCCGCCTTCGTGGACACCACGTTCAACCGGACGACGTTCGACCTGAGGGACAAGGCTGTCCTGACGGTCAATCGCGACGAGATTGGATCGCTCGCGGTCACGGCGGGCGCGAACACGATGAGGTTCGAGAAAACGGGCGGCGAGTGGAGGATCGCGCAGCCTGTCGCGGCGCGCGCGGACTTCAGCGCTGTCGAGGGGCTCGTGAGCCGCCTCACCACGCTGCAGATGAAGTCGATCGCGGCACCGCAGGCTGCCAACCTCGCCCAGTACGGCCTGGAGAAGCCTGCCGCCACCGTTGCGATCGGATCCGGGTCGTCCCAGGCCCTGCTCGCCATCGGCAAGCCGTCCGGCGACGGCGCCGTGTATGCGCGCGACTCGTCGAAGCCGGTGGTCGTCACGATCGAATCGGGGCTGCTCGACGAACTGAAGAAGGCGCCCGCCGAGTACCGCCAGAAGGATCTCTTCGACGGCCGCGCGTTCAACGCGAATCGTGTGGACCTCGTGCGCAACGGCGTCACGACGAGCTTCGAGAAGGTGAAGGGCAAGGACAAGGACGGCAAGGAACAGGACGCCTGGAAACAGACGGCGCCCGCCGCGAAGGACGTGGATCAGACGAAGGTGGACAACCTGATCTCGACCCTCACCCAGACCCGCGCCGCCTCGTTCCTGGACGGTTCGGCGGCTGCGGCGCCAGGCAAGCCGGAGCTGACCGTCACCATCAAGTCGAACGAGGGGAAGCGCGATGAGACGGTCTCCTTCGGACGCAACGGCGCCGACGTCGTCGCGTCGCGGACGGGCGAGCCGGGCGCCATGAAGCTCGAAGCGTCGGGCCTCGATGCCGTCGTCAAGGCCCTCGAGGAGATCAAGTAATCGCCGCTCGAGCCTGCCGGGGGTCGCTCCTGCTGGCGGCGCTCCTCTTCCCGGGCGCCTGCGCCCCACGCACCCTGCCCCCGTCCCAGCCCTCGCGCGGCGGCAAGCCGACCGCCGCCGTCCGCGAGCTCCAGACGAGCCTCCGCCAGGTGTTCGGCGCGCCGATGGCCCGCCGGGGCGTCTGGGGCGTTCAGGTCCGCTCTCTCGATACCGGCGAACAGCTGTTCGAGCACGATGCCGGCAAGCTGATGATGCCGGCGTCGAACATGAAGATCCTCACGCTCGCCGCAGCGGCCGAGACGCTCGGCTGGGACTTCCGCTACACCACGACCCTCGAGACCAGCGGGACCATCGAGAACGGCGTGCTGCACGGCGACCTCGTCGTCCGGGGGACCGGCGATCCCACGATCAGCTCACGGGAGGACAGGGCGCCGCGGGTGCTGGACGAGTGGGCGGCAGCCCTGGCGTCGGCCGGCGTTCGCCACATCGACGGCCGGATCGTCGGCAACGATCAGGCGTTCGACGACGAAGGGCTTGGTGCGGGCTGGGCGTGGGACTACCTGCAGTACGGCTACGCGGCGCCGGTGGGCGCGCTCGAGTACAACGAGAACGTCGCGACGCTGACGGTCGCTCCCGGGATCGAAGTGGGCGCACCGGCGCTGGTTCAACTGGAGGCGGGGTCGGGCCTGCTGGTCGTCAACCACGCCCGGACAGGTGCGGCCGGCAGCGTGCCCACGATCGAATATCGCCGCCATCTGAACCAGCCGCATCTCGAGGTCGCGGGCGACGTTCCTCTCGGGGCGAACCCCCTGGTGCTCACTGTTGCCGTCGTCAACCCCACGGCGTTCTTCGCCACCTGGTTGAAGGCCGGGCTGGAGTCGCGCGGCATCGGCGTCGCCGGTCCGGCCGTGGACTTCGACGATGTCGCGGCGGAGAACGCCGGGCGGGAGCCCTTGACGATCCCGCGGGTGCTCGCGTCGGCGGCGTCGCCGCCCCTTCGAGAGTTCGCCGCCGTTCTGATGAAGTTGAGCCAGAACCTGTACGCGGAAACGCTGCTCAAGACGATCGGCGCCGCGCGCGGCGGCCTCGGCACCGTGGCCGCCGGTCACGGCGTGCTTCGCGAGCTGTTGACGGGATGGAGTGTGCCGGCAGACGCGTATGTCGCCGTCGACGGCTCCGGGCTGTCCCGCTACAACTACGTCACGGCCGACACGCTGACTGCCGTTCTCGAGCGCATGTATCGCGACCCGCGTCACCGTGAGGCGTTCCTCGCCACGCTGCCGGTCGCGGGCCGGGACGGGACGACGTCCACCCGCCTGCGCGGCACCCGGGCGGAAGGCAACGCTGTCGCGAAAACGGGATCGATCTCGAACGTGCGCACGCTCTCGGGCTTCGTGCGCACGCGCGACGGCGAGACGCTCGTCTTCGCGATTCTGGCGAACGACTTCGTGATCCCGGCGCCCACCATCAACTGGATTGCCGACGTGGCCGTCGAGACCCTGTCGAACTTCACCCGCAAGTAGCCCGCCCTCGCGGCGGAGCCGGGCAGTGGTCCCTCCGTGAGCCTCGTGAGCGCGTACAATCGCACCGAGTGGGAAAGTTTGTCGGCTACCTCCTCGTGCTGGGGACGCTGGCGGTCGGCGCGGTGTGGTACCTGGTACCGGACCGGAATCGTTCCGGGTGCCGGCAACCCCGTCAGCAAGCTGATCGGCGAGGACACCTCGTGGCTGGCCGACCTCTACAGCCAGAACCCACGAGACACCGCGAAGGGGACGGCGGCCGTGGAGCGCCTCGGGGTCCGTGCGCTGCCGCAGATCCTGGCCACGCTGCGCGATCCCGGGTCCGAGCGCAATCACCGCCGCGCGGCGCTGCGGGCGAGCGGAATCCTTGGTGTGGCCGCGGAACCGGTCATTCCCGAGGTCGCCGCGGCTCTGCCCGAACGCGACCTCACGGCGGACGCCGCGGTTGCCCTCAGCTTCATGGGGCCCAAGGCGCTGCCGCCGCTGGAGGAGGCGCTCGCGAGCGACGATGCGGCCGTGCGGCGCGAGGCGCTGCGGTCGATTGGCAAATTGCGCTTCCGCGCGCCGCTGGACTCCGGCGACGTGCTGCCGCTCCTGCTCGATGCCATAGCCGATGCAGACGAGGGGGTCCGGTCGGTCGCGGCGACGTACCTCGGCATCATGCACGAAGATCCGCCAACGTCCGTGCCGCTCCTCACGAAGGCCCTGGAGGATCCCGATCTGGCGGTACGACGCGCCGCCGCGGGCGCGCTCGGGTCGTTCGGCGCGGAAGCGGGGGCGGCACTGCCGGCGCTGAAGAAAGCCGCATCCGACGCCGATCCCGACCTGGCGCGCGAAGCCGGCCGATCGATTGTCGCCATCAGCGGAGGGAATTGAGTGTGACGTGCCGGAACTCGGCGCTCGGGGTTCGGGCCTCGGCGGTCTGGACTCGCCGCTTTTGGGGCGCGGCCTTCAGGCCGCGCCGACCAGCCCGGGGGCTGAAGCCCCGGGCCCACATCCTTTGTACGATTGTGACGGGCCCAAAGCCGAAAGCCGAAAGCCTGCCAAAAGCCTGAAGGCCAAAGCCTGAAGCCCGAGAGACCCCCCATGCCCAAAGCAGTGCTGCTCCTGAGCGGAGGACTCGACTCGTACACGGCGGGGGCGATGGCGCGGGCTGACGGTTTCGAGATCTTCGCGCTGACGGTCCGCTACGGGCAGATTCACGCGCGCGAGGTCGCGGCTGCGCGGGAGGTGGGGCGGGCGCTCGGCGTTGTCCGCCATATCGAGCTCGACGTGGACCTCGCCGCCTTCGGCGGGTCCGCGCTGGTCGGGGACGGCGGCATTCCCAAGGACCGGGCGCTGGACAACGCGCGCGAGGTTCCGGCCACCTACGTTCCGGCGCGGAACACGGTGTTCCTGTCGCTGGCGCTCGCCTGGGCTGAAGTCGTCGGCGCGGAGGCGCTCGCGATCGGGGTGAACGCGCTGGACTACTCGGGGTACCCCGACTGCCGTCCCGAGTACCTCGACGCGTTCGCGCGCCTGGCGTCGCTCGCCACGCGCGCCGGTGTCGAAGGCCGGCCGCTGCGGATCCTCGCGCCACTCCTTCACCTCACGAAGGCGCAAATCGTGCAGCGCGGCCTTGCACTGGGCCTCGACTATGGGCTGACACACAGCTGCTACGATCCGGAGCCCGACGGCCGCCCCTGCGAATGGTGCGACAGCTGCCGGCTCAGGGCCAGAGGATTTGCTGAGGCCGGCGTCGACGACCCGCTGCTGCAAGGACGCATGAAGTGACGGAGCGGCTCTACTACGCCGACTCGTCGCTCATCGAGTTCGACGCCCAGGTGCTGCGGGTCGTCGAGGCAGCCGGCGGGCGCCCGGCGCTCGTCCTCGACCGGACGGCGTTCTACCCGTCATCCGGGGGCCAGCCGTTCGACACCGGCACGATCGACGCCGTGCGCGTGGTCGACGTCATCGATCAGGACGACGGAACGGTTCTGCACCTGGTCGAGGCGCCCCTTGCTGCAGGTCCCGTGCGCGGCCGGGTGGATTGGCATCGCCGGTTCGACCACATGCAGCAGCACACCGGCCAGCACGTGCTGTCCGCCGCGTTCGACCGCGTGGCGCAGGCGCGCACGGCCAGCTTCCATCTCGGGTCGGACGCATCGACCATCGACCTCGGCCGTGAAGTGTCTCCGCTGGAAATCGAGCGCGCTGAAGAGGAGGCCAACCGCGTGGTCTGGGCGGACCGGCCCGTCACGATCCGCTATGCGGAGGCCGATGAGGCCGCGCGCCTGCCCCTGAGGAAGGAGTCGGGGCGCGAAGGGTTGCTCCGGCTGGTCGAGATCGAGGATTGCGATCTCTCGGCCTGCGGCGGGACGCACGTCGGCCGGACCGGGGTGATCGGGATGATCGCGGTGGGCTCGACGGAGCGATTCCGCGGCGGCACGCGCATCGAGTTCTTCTGCGGCGGCCGCGCGCTCCGATCGCAGCGGCAGTTGCGCACCATCGTGTCGGCCTGCACCAGAACGATATCCGCCGCCCCCGGTGACCTGCCGGAGGGCATCGAACGAATGCAGGCGGAGGTCAAGGCATTGCGCCGGAGCGCCGCGCAGCTCGAGGCGCAGCTGGCCGCGTCGGAGGCGGACTCGCTCGGCGCGCGGGCCGAGCCGATCGCAGGCATCAGCTTCGCGATCGCCGCCCTCGAGGGTCGCGACGCTACCGGGCTCAAGCAGATGGCCAGCGCCGTTGTCTCCAGGGCCGGCTGCGCTGCAGTGCTTTTGTCGGTCCCAGCCCCCTCCTTCATTGTCGTTGCGAGAGCGCCTGACGTGGCGCTCGACGCCGGCGCCTTCCTGAAGAAGATGATCGCGAAGTTCGGTGGAAGGGGCGGCGGCCGCCCGGATTTCGCGCAGGGGGGCGGGCTCGAGGGACCGCCCGAAGAGATGCTGGCACACGCGAGAACACTCGCGTCGGGCCGCTGACGGCCGAGCCGGATCCCGGATAATCCCGGATCCCGGGGTGAGTCGCCTTCCAGAGCCAGCCTCGCGGCGCTTGAAAGCCCCGCGCCACAGCGAGCGTCCTTGGTAGGTTGGAGAATGTGGCGCGGGGTCTTCAGACCCCGCGGCATCGCGGCGGGCTTGAAAGCACCGCCCCACAGCGAGCCTCCCGGTAGGTTGGAGAATGTGGCGCGGGGTCTTCAGACCCCGCGGCATCGCGGCGGGGCTGAAAGCCCGCCCCACAATGGCAAGGGTGGATCCCGACAGACGAGCCCCGGATACGGAGCGCCGACCGCCGAGCCTTACACCCCCCTGACCTCCGGCCCCCAGATGTACTTGTGGACCTGGAGCTGCAGCCGGACCGGCAACCGATCGTCGAGAATCCACGCAGCGAGCTGTTTCGCGTCGAGCACCCCGTGCACCGGCGAGAACAGGACGGCGGCCGTCCGCGCGATCAGCCCGTGCCGCCGGACCACCTCGCACGCGAACTCGTAGTCCGCACGATCCTGGATGACGAACTTCACTTCGTCGCGGGCGCGGAGCAGATCCATGTTCTGCCAGCAGTTCTTCGCCGACTCGCCGCTCGCCGGGCACTTCACGTCCACGATCCGGATGACCTCGTCCGGAACACGCGCGATGCTCCGATGTCCCCCCGTCTCGATGATGACGACGTGGCCGCGTGCGACGAGTTGCTGCATCAGTGGATAGACGTCGGGCTGAAGGAGCGGCTCTCCGCCGGTGATCTCGACGTATTCACAGCCAACGTCCGCGACGCGGTTCACCACCTCTTCGACGCTGACCTTGTGCCCTTCGTGAAACGCGTACGGCGTGTCGCACCACGAGCAACGAAGGTCGCAAGCCGTCAATCGCACGAACACACACGGTCGTCCGGCATGCGTCGACTCTCCCTGGATCGAGTGGAAGATCTCGTTGATGGTCAGCATCGGCGCTGAGTCGATTGTACAGGCTCGGCGCTCGGCGCTCGGCGCTCGGCGCTCTCAGTGTGGCGCCGGGCTTTCAATCCCCGCCCGTACGCCTGAGGATCCGTCCCGGATCCCGGATCCCGTCCTGGTACAATGAGAACCGTCATGCCGAGGGCACTCTTCTACTGGAAGCCGACGTGAACGACCTGCCGCAACGCCAGAGGTCTTCTGGGTCAGCACGGCGTGGAGGTCGAGGAACGTGACATCAATCGGAACCCGCCGGACCGCGCGTTTCTGGAACGGCACATCGACGCACAGCGGTTCCTTGATTTCGTCAGCACCCGCAGCCCGGTGTTCAAGCAGCGGCCGCTTCCCCAATCGAAGAAAGAAGCGATCGACCTCATGATGGAGCAGCCGAACCTCATCAAGCGCCCGATCCTGGTCCGCGGCGGGACGGTGACATTCGGTTTCGACAAGTCCGAGTACGGCAGCCGCTGATGGGAGAGGTGCGGATCGGCACATCCGGCTGGAGCTATCCCGGCGGCGAGGGCACCTGGAACGGGATCTTCTACCCGGGCCAGGCAGGCGGAAGAAAGGACGGAAGTTCGACGAGCTGGCGTTCTACGCCGAGCACTTCGACACCGTCGAGATCAACTCGACGTTCTACCGCGTGCCGGCGGTGGCCGCCGCGCGCGGCTGGGCCGAGCGCACGCCGGCAAACTTCGAGTTCTCGCTCAAGCTGTTCCAGAAGTTCACGCACCCGGGGATGTACGAGAAGGCCACCGGCGCCGACCCGTTCGATCTCGGCCAGAAGGACGTCGACGCGTTCCGGGCGGGTCTCGACCCGCTCGCATCCGCCGGCAAGCTCGGTGCCCTGCTGGCGCAGTTTCCCGCGAGCTTCAAGAACGAGCCCGATACGCGGGCGTACGTCGAGTGGCTCCTGAAGGCGTTCAGCGACTATCCCATCGCCCTCGAGCTGCGCCACCGTACCTGGAGCGACGACCCGTCCGACACCCTGCAGCTGCTTGCCGCGTTCGGCGCCGCCTGGGCACAGATTGACGAGCCCAAGTTCCGGCTGTCGATCCGCCAGTCCCTGCTGCCGAACGTCAGAACCTTCTACTACCTGCGCC
Source organism: uncultured Acidobacteriota bacterium (assembly GCA_963787175.1). Taxonomy (GTDB): domain Bacteria; phylum Acidobacteriota; class Vicinamibacteria; order Vicinamibacterales; family 2-12-FULL-66-21; genus CAVSUB01. The sequence continues at coordinate 587,194 of CAWBCA010000015.1, read as the reverse complement.
TGCACGGCCGCAACGCCGCCCAGTGGTGGAGCCACCGCAACTCGGAGGACCGCTACAACTATCTCTACACGGAGAAGGAACTGGCGCCGTTCGCCGAGGCCGCGGAGTCGGCGTCGCGCGAGGTGAGGAAGGCGTACGTGTACGCCAACAATCACTTTTCCGCGAAGTCGGTCGCCAACGCGGCTATCCTCAAACACCAGCTCGGGCAGCCGCTGCCGGGCGAGTACCCGCAGGAGTTCGTGGACGCCTATCCCGACTTGAAGGGGATCGTCAAGCTGCTTCCGCCGCCGCTCATTCCCGCACCGACGCCTTCTTCAGGACGTCTGCCTTCTGGATCTTCGCGGCGACGTCCAGCCCCTTGATGACCTTGCCGAAAACGGTGTGCTTGGAGTCGAGCTCCGGCGTCGCCCGGAGCGTGATGTAGAACTGGCTGTCGGCATCCTTCGGCGAGCCGCTGTTGGCCATCGCCACGACGCCTTTCACGTGCCGCCGCTTGCGGCTGATTTCTGACACCCCAATCGGCTTGCCGCTTCCCGCCCGGCCCCACCATTCGCGCAGCGACATGTCGCGGCTCTTCGGGTCCCCGATCTGGATCATGAAGTTGGGCTCGACGCGGTGAAACCGCTGGCCGTTGTAGAAGTTTTTCCTCACGAGCTCCAGGATGGCCCCCACCGTCCGCGGCGCATCGTCCGGGTAGGTCTCGAACTCGATCGTCCCCTTCGCCGTCTCGAGGACGACGGTCGGTCCGGCGGCGGGAGACGCCTGCTGCGCGCGCGAGGATGGCATCGCCAGGCCCGCGCCCATGGACAGCGTCGCGATCCAGAGGATCGACCTGCGGGAGAACGCCCTCGTATCCGTCAGCGCCACATCGTCCTCCTTGTTCACGCCTGGCGCGATGCCGCGCGGGTTCGAGCCGGCCGCAACGAGCCTCGGCCAGTCCGTGCCGCCCGCGACCCTCGTCGTGCGGGCACTCGCGGCGTTATCGTAGTACCAGAACGGCCACGTGTCGATTCCGATCTGGGGCACGCGCCGCCGGACTTGCATGAAATCTTCGGGGGTTCGGCGTTGGGGCCCGGAGTGCGGGGCTCGACGTGCGGGGCCTGGGACTACGGGTTCCGGGCTCGCGCTCGTGGCGCCGAACCCGAGCAGCTGAAGGATTGGTTGACAATGGGCCTCACACGCGCCGCCGGTCGTTCCTCACCAGGTTGCCGCTACCATGCCCACTGAAGAAGAGCGGTGCGCCGAGGCCAGGAAGTTCGAGCGAATCGACAAAGCCTTCAGCGACGGCGACCTGGACGCTCTGCGCGCGGCCCTCGACGACCCGGAGGTCGTGCCGAATGGCCCGATGCCGGACACCTTCGGACCGTGCCTCGTCTACGCGATCTACCGCAGCCCGCTCGCGTTCATCCGGGCGCTCCTGGAGATCGGCGCTGATCCCAACGCGCCGGTAGACGACGGATTTCCGCCCCTGATCGCGGCGCTTTCCTGCGGCCGGGAGGTGCCCGGCGCAACCCGGCGCACGGATGTCGGCGAGATGCTGCGTCTGCTGCTGTCGTTCGGCGCGGACCCGAATCAGCGAGGCATCAACGACTACACGCCGCTGCACATGGCGGTCGCAGAGCGCAATGCGCTGGCCGTGCAGATCCTCCTGGACGGCGGAGCGGATCCCGAGCTGCGGACGCGGATCGATGACTGTGACACGCCCCTGGAGATGGCGAAGGCGACCGGCCTTGCGGACATTGCGGCGATACTGGCGCGAAAGGGGCGCCCGGAACAGCGGCGCCTGCGCTCGGGACTGACGCTGCACGTGGACCTGCCGGGCACGGGCGAACCGGTGCGCCGGCAGCACAACTACCGCATCCGCCTTCGCATGTGGCTGAACCGGGGAGAACCGGTCCGCTGGCAAATCCCCTCGGGGCCTGTGGGCATCGCGAGGCTCGACGACAACGGCGAGACCCTGACCACCGAGATCCGGATCAGCCGGGGCTCGCTCATCAACGGCTTGTTCTACGGGGTGGACGGCATGCTCGTCGGCGGAACCCGGCGGCTGGAGATAGCGCCGCATCTCGCCTACGGTGAACGCGGGGTGCCGGGGGTGATTCCGGCTGGAGCCGTGTTGACCGCCGAAATCACGATCCTCGAGGCGGGCGAGGCGCGCTAGGGACTGACTGGCGCAGAACTTGTATCGCTCGCGTGTTCAGCGGTGCTGAGGCCGCAAGTGTGTAACAGAGGCACCATGCAGAACGCCCTGACCCGTCTTCTCCTGTTCCTGCTGATGGCCGTTGCGCTGAGCGCCTGCTCCGTTGTGGGCGGCATCTTCAAGGCCGGCTTCGCGGTTGGCATCCTAGTGGTCGTTGTCGTCGTCGTCCTCCTGTTGATGCTGTTCCGCCGCCGGTAGGCATCCGGCTGGAATCTCAACGGCGCCCCGCGCGGAGCACGAGACGGTTCAGGCCTGCCGTCCCACCCTGGTCACCCCGATCCTGGGACAGAGATCCGCGACCACGCACATGCCGCACAGCGGATACACCGGCCGGCAGACGTTCTGGCCCCAGGTCACCAGATAGAGATTGATGAGCGGCCACCAGCGCCGCCCGGCGGCGGCGTAGAGCGCGTGCTCGGTTTCCTCCGGCGAGCGCGTGGCCACCCAGCCGAGACGGTTCGAGATGCGGTGGACGTGCGTGTCCACGCAGATGTTCTCGACGCTGCGGTGCGCGAGAATCAGGACCAGATTGGCTGTTTTCCGTCCCACACCCGGCAGCGTGAGCAGCTCCTCCATCGTCTTCGGCACGACCCCGCCGAAGCGCGCGACGATCTGCTCGCACGCCTGCTTCACGTGCACCGACTTGTGGCGGTAGAACGAGACGGGGTAGATCAGCTCCTCGATCGCCCTGGCCGTCAATCGTGCGATCGTGCGCGGCGTCCGCGCCACGCGGAACAGCCGGCGCGAGGCTTCCGCCGTCACGGCATCCCGTGTCTGCGCCGAGAGCATCGTTGCAACCAGGACCTCGAAGGCGTTCTCCTGCTGCTCGTTCGCGATCTTCTCGACCGCCGGCACCCCGAGGCCGTCGATGGCCCGGGACAGCCTGCGCATCACCGCGGCAATCCGTCCGCGTGTGCCCTTCGGCTGTTCCGGGACCCTCATAGGGGCGTGAGCGGCGGGTGCCCGGTCAACACGGCGACCACGTTGCGGACCGCCAGATCCGCCATGGCGGTGCGTGTCTCGCGCGTCGCGCTGCCAAGGTGCGGGGCGAGGACGACGTTCTCGAGATCCATCAGTGCGGGCACGACCTCGGGCTCGCGCTCGTAGACGTCGAGCGCCGCGCCCGCGATGAGGCGTTCCTTCAGGGCCCAGGCGAGCCCCTCCTCGTCCACGATCGGGCCACGGGCGGTGTTCACGAGGAAGGCCGAGCGCTTCATGCGCGCGAGCGCCTTTCGATCGATCAGATGACGGTTGGCTGGCGTCATCGGCGCGTGAATCGAGATGACGTCCGAGCTCACGAGCAGTTCGTCGAGCGACAGCTCGTCCGCGGCGTGCCTGCCGGCGCCGCGCGAGGCGAACCGGACGTCCATGCCGAAGGCCGGCGCCTTGGCCGCGACCGCCCGGCCGATGCGCCCGCGACCGATGATCCCCAGCTGCTTGCCCCGCAGGTCGGATCCCAGCATGAAGTCGAGGGCCCACCCCTTCCAGCCCCCGCGCCGCACGAGCCGATCTCCCTCGACGACCCGCCGCGTCACGGAGAAGATCAGGCCCCACGTGAGCTCGGCCACCGCCTCGGTGAGCACGTCGGGCGTGTTCGTGACGATCACGCCGCGGGCCCGTGCCGCCGGCACGTCGATGTTGTCGTAGCCCACGGCAATGTTCGCGACGACCTTCAGGCCAGGCGCCGCGTCGAGCAGATCGGCGGTAATCCGGTCCGTAACGACCGCCAGCAGCCCCTGCTTGCCTGCCACACGCCGCTGCAGCTCTTCGGGTGCGAGTCCCCCCGGCTGGTCGTTGAGGTCGACCGTGCAGTGCGCCTCGAGCGCGGCCAGCTGCGCCGACGGAATGCGGCGCGTCAGGAGGACGCGCGGCGGGCTGGAGTCCGGGGACGAATCGGTCGGCCATCGGTATCAGGAGAACGCCGGTTCAGTGCCCGTGCGACTGGCAGTAGCCGCAGTGCGTGCAGGGCACCGACGGCTCGATCAGGCAGGGACCGTCCGACTGGGGAACGTCGTGACGGAAGTGGCTCGGATGGCTCGCGGCCCCGGGTACGGGCCGCGCCCGGCATGGCCTGGAGGTGCCCGAGTGCCTGGGCCACCGACTGCCGGACCATGGCGCGCAGTTCCTCTTCCGACAGGGGGGTCACAGGTCACCTCGGAACTCGATGTCGTCGATGATGCCGATGATTGCCGCATCGACCGCGGCACCTTTCCGGCCGAGCGCGTCGCCGGCCGCCTTGCCCTCGATCACGACGAGAACCGTCTCCCCGACACCGGCCCCGACCGCGTCGATCGTCAGCAGGGCCGTTCCACGCGGCTGACCGTCCGGGGTAACCGGCTGCACCAGCAGGAGCTTCGCACCCTCGAGCTGACGGTTCTTCTGGGTGGAGACGACGGTGCCCACCACTTTGGCTATCTGCATACGAGGGGTGGAGGCCACGAAGGAAGCGGAGTCACGTCACACGGAGCAACGGAGGCACGGAGAACAACTAGGTCTCTCCGCTCCTCCGACCCTCCGTGTTGCATTTATCCCAAACCTCCGCCACTCCACTCACGGAACATCCCAGTGATCCACGATGCCGACGACAGCGGCATCGGTCGGCGGCTCCGCGGGATAGAACGGGTATGCCGCTTCGCGGCCGCGGACGAAGAACACGTGCTCTCCGACGCCGGCGCCGACCGAGTCGAGTGCCACGAGCGTGCGGCCGGCGTCCGCGCCCGACGCGTTGATTGGCTGGAGCACCAGCAGCGTTGCCCGGCCAGGTTGGCATCCTTGATCGTCGCCACCACTTCGCCGATCACCCGCGCGAGCTGCATCGGCGCGTCAGCTCTTCCCGTCAGGCACGGCGATCGTGTCCACGATACCCACGACGACGGCGTCCACCGGACAGTCCTTCATGCCGGAAGCCATGCGCGCCGAGCTGCCGCTCACGATCAGGACGGTCTCCCCCACTCCGGCATCGACCGTGTCCACCGCGACCAGGAAATGTCCTTCCGGACGTTCCCTGGGGATCCATCGGCCGCGCGATGAGCAGCTTGTTGCTCACCAGCCGCTCGTCCTTGCGCGTGGCGACAACGGTCCCGACGATCTTCGCGAGGATCATTTGGCGTTCGCGTTCGCCTTCCCGATGGGCAGCGCGTCTTCGAGGTTGGCGTGCGGCCTCGGGATGACGTGCACGGACACCAGCTCGCCGACGCGCCGGGCAGCCGCCGCCCCCGCATCGGTCGCCGCCTTGACCGCCGCGACGTCGCCGCGCACGATAGCCGTCACGTAGCCGGCGCCAATCTTCTCCCACCCGACCAGCGTCACCTTGGCGGCCTTGACCATCGCGTCGGCCGCTTCGATCATCGCGACCAGCCCTTTGGTCTCGACCATGCCGAGCGCCTCACCCATTTATCTGCCTCCTGAAGCTTCCAGCTGCCAGCTCCCAGCTACCCGCCGCAACACTCCCGCGCCGCACCGACCTCTCCCGCGTGCTGGAAGCGGGAGGCCGGAAGCTGGAAGCTTCACGATGTCAGGTCCTTCACCGCCTCCTCGATGAGGGCGGTGAGCTCGCGGTATGTTAGTCGAATTTCCTCGTCGGATCCCATCGGCCGGTGCCCGCCGGGGCCGGCCCGGAGGCCGCGCGCGGGCCGGTCGGCGTCCACGAGCTGCCGGCCGGGTGCGACCGGGGCGTCCACCACCTGGCAATCGGCCTGCTCCGCGTTCGGCGGCACCTGGCAGATGGGTGCGGGCGCCTTGATGCCGTAGTGGTCCCGGAGCCCCTGGAGACGATCCACTTCCTGCTGCGTCAGCAGCCGCTCGCCGCCGAGCATGCGGCGCGACCAGGCTGATCTGCGCGAAATGCTCGATCGTCTCCATCTTGTAGTAGGCGCCGAACAGATCCTTGCCCAGCGTCAGGGCGCCGTGGTTGGCGAGCAGCATGCCGTCGTGGGCCTTGACGTACTTCCGCACGGCATCAGGCAGCTCGGTGGTCGACGGCGTGGCGTACTCGGCAATCGGTATGCTGCCGAGCGTCGTCACGACCTCCGCAAGGACCGCGCGCGTGAGCGGAATGCCTGCCACCGCGAAGCCGGTTGCGGTGGGGGGATGGGCGTGCACGACCGCCTGCGCATCCGGCCGCTGCCGGTAGACCTCGAGGTGCATCAGGATCTCGGACGAGGGACCACGGTCTCCTGCGAGCTTGCGCCCGTCGAGGTCGGTGATGCACATCATGTCCGGCGTCATGAAGCCCTTGCAGACGCTGGTCGGCGTCATCAGCAGGCGCCCCGCGTCCAGGCGAACGCTGATGTTCCCGTCGTTGGAGGCGGTGTAGCCCCGCGCGTACAACCGGCGCCCGACCTCCACGATGTCCGCGCGCAGCTGCGATTCCGGCGCGCTCACTGTCGCTTCCACGCGGCGCGGCATTTCTCGGAGCAGAAATAGGCCGTACCGATCCCGCTCCGCTCGGTGATCGCCTTGGACGGCGTGACATAGACGCCGCACACCGGATCCCGGACCAGCTGCACGCCACGCGGCGGCGGCGCGGCGGGGCCGCCGCCGGGGCTGACGCCCTGCATTACGCCGCGCAGCAGCATCAGCAGCGCGCGCACGACGAACAGCACGAGGATGATCTTGAGAATCAGCAGCATCGATCAGTCCTGCGAGCCCGGCTGCTTCGGCGTGGTGCTCCCCGACGCCGGATGCGCGCTGCGCAAGCCGTCGAGCGCCTGCTTCGCGGCGCGCGCCTCAGGCGATCCGGGCGCCACGTCCAGGACCTGCTGGAAGGCCTTGGAGGCGCCATCCAGATCCTGCTTGCCGAAGGCCCGGACGATCCCGACGTTCAGCAGCGTCTTCGAATGTTTCGGGTCCACCGCCAGCGAACGCTCGAACTGGCCCAGCGCACGGTCGGGCTGGTTCGTATAGTAGTAGCTGATGCCGAGGTCCGTGCTGGCGTTCACGTTCCGCGGCTCGATCCGGACCGCTTCCTCGTACCACTTCACGGCATCCTGGAACCGTTCGGCGTCGAAATAGAGGTCCGCCAGCTGGACGCGCGTCTGCGCGTCGCGCGGATCGCGCTCGGCTGCTGCCCGCAGCGCGGACGCCCGGGACTCGTCGAGCGCACGGGCGGACGGGGCCGCGGCGGCGCTCGTTGCGGCGGCGCCCGCCACCGGGGGCGGCGGCACGACGGTACCCTGCTGGCTGCCGATGATCCAGCCGACGAGCAGGCCGAAGAAGATTCCAGCCACGCCGAACACGACGGAGTCTTTACGCACGTTCAGGGAGCCTTGAAGTCCGGGGGGTCAGCCAGGGATCATAGCAGCGTCCGGCGAGGCCAGTCCAACCGCGGGCAGGTCGAGGTCCACGGGTCCACGAGCCCACTGATTTTCATCCCCCCAGCGCCGCGAGGTAGTCGCGGACGGACCGGTCCAGGCCGACGAACAGCGCACGGCTGATCAGGGCGTGGCCGATCGACACTTCGTCGAGGTGCGGCAGCGAGCGAAACAGCACCAGGTTGGACAGGTCGAGATCGTGACCGGCGTTTACGCCCAGCCCGAGCCCATGGGCCAGCGTCGCCACGTCGGCGTACGCTGAAAACTCTGCAGCGCGGATTCCTCACCCTGGGCGTAGGCTCTGGCGAATGGCTCGGTGTAGAGCTCGACACGATCCGCCCTCATCGAGGCGGCCCAGCGCACGGCGTCGTGATCCGGATCGACGAACAGGCTGACCCTGATGCCGTCCTCGCGAAGGCGCCGCACGACGCCCGCGATCTCGAACGAGGTCTCGGGGGACCATCCGGCCTGGCTGGTGATCTCGCCGGGACGGACCGGCACGAGCGTGCACTGGGCGGGCCGGACGTGGTGGACGAGATCGAGCAGATCCGGACGGGGATCCCCCTCGATGTTGTACTCGACGCTGCCCCTGAGCGGAGACAGCGCGCCGGCGATCGCCCGCACGTCGGCGGACGTCACGTGGCGCGCGTCCGCGCGCGGGTGGACGGTGATTCCGGGCGCCCCGGCCGCGACGCACACCGCGACAGCGTCGAGGACGCTCGGTACGCTCCCGCCCCGCGAGTTGCGGATCGTCGCGACCTTGTTGACGTTCACGCTGAGCCGCGGCGCCACCGTCCCGCTCATCCGAGGTGCTCTTTCACGACTCCGGCGATCTCTTCCGCCCAGGCGTGAATCTCGCGCTGGTCTTTGCCTTCGATCATGACCCGCAGCAGCGGCTCCGTCCCCGAGTAACGAACGAGCAGCCGGCCGTGGCCGGCGAGTCGGTCCTCGACGCGGGCCATCGCCTCCCGCACCTCTGGAACAGCGTTCAGCTCCTTCCGTTCGCGTACCGTCACGTTGATCAGGATCTGCGGGTACGTGACGAGCTCCGACGCCAGGTCCGCGAGCTCGCGGCCCGTTTCGGCCATCACGCGCAGGACGTTGAGCGCCGTCGCAATCCCGTCGCCGGTGAACAGATGGTCGGAAAAGATGATGTGCCCAGACTGTTCGCCCCCCAGCGACAGTTGACGCTTGAGCATCTCCTCCATGACGTACTTGTCGCCGACCGGGCAGCGCACCATCTCGATGCCGCTCGCTCTCAGCGCGAGCTCGAGCCCGATGTTGCTCATCACCGTGGCGGCAATGGCGTTGCCGGCCAGCCGCCCGGTCGCCTGCATCTGCCGGCTGCACATCAGCAGCACGGCGTCGCCATCCACGATTGCGCCGTGGGCGTCGGCGAAGATCGCGCGGTCGCCATCGCCGTCGAAGGCCACGCCCATCCGGGCGCGCGACTCCCGGACCGCACGCGCGAGCGCCTGCGGGTGCGTCGACCCGCACTCGAGATTGATGTTCCGTCCGTCGGGAGCCGCTCCCACCAGCTGCACGTCGAAGCCGAGCTCCGAGAACAGCCTCGGGGCGACTGTCGTCGTGGCGCCGTTGGCCGTGTCGAGCACGATCCGCATCCGGCCGAGACGCTGGGGATCAGGCAGCGACAGCCGGGCGTGTGCGAGGTAGGCATCAGCCACATCGAGCGCCGCCACGTGCGCGTCGGCCGAAGGCGGCACGGCCCACCCCTGGGCCGCGACGATCGCTTCGACCTCGCGCTCCAGCGCCGGCGTGAACTTCTCGCCTCGGCCGGAGAACACCTTGATCCCGTTGTCGTGAAACGGATTGTGGGAGGCGGAGATGACGATGCCGGCGTCGAAGTCCATCTCGCGCGTCACGTAGGCGACGGCCGGCGTGGGGATGACGCCGGCGCTCGTGACCGTCGCGCCGACCGACCCGGCGCCTCTGGCCAGCTCGCGCTCGATCCATTCGCCCGACTCGCGGGTATCGCGGCCGACGATCATCTGGAGCGGGGCATCGCCCACACGCATCGCCCGCACGAGTGCGGCACCCAGGCGGGCCACGGTTTCCCGGTCGAGCGGGTACTCCCCGCCCGCCCGCGGACGCCGTCGGTGCCGAATAGCTGCGACATTGATGTGGATCTCTCTCGCGCAAGCCGTCGCGGGTGCCTACCTGATCGTCACTTCGACGACACTCGGCGTGATCGAGTTGAGGCCGAAGCTCTCGGCTGGATCGATCTGGACCCGCAGATTGTACCGGCCCACCCCGAGGCCGGCAAGGTCGACAAAGGCGTCGAGGGCGCCCGCGCTGAGCGCGGCGAGCGCCTCGCGGCGGCCGCGGATGTTCACTCGCGCGATGGTCGGGACGACCCGCGCCCGCATGCCGCCACCGAGGTTCCGCCACCGGATGGGCACTCCGGTCAGTTCCCGCTCGACAGGGGCGGGTAGGATCTCCACCATCACGGTGGCGCTCATCGGCGATTCGAGCCGCACCGCCCCGTCGGACACGCCCACCGTCACAACGTCGCGGACACGCTCGCGGCTCCCCGCAATATCGACCGGCTCCGTCGTGGCTTCCGACAGTTCCCGCACGCGGCTTTCCGGTCCGATGACCTTGACGGTCGCCGGCTCCGCGATGCGCCGCCCCACGACGAACCCCGGCCCGGGCATACCCTGGACCGCAGGCACCACCGGAAGCACACGGGTGGCGGACCGTTCCAGTTCCAGAGACACCGTGGAGGGAACCACCTGGGCCACCTCGACACCGAAGGGAGCGGTCACCTGGTCGGTCCTCACATGAAAGAGTCGCGAGCCGGGCCGGCCGGCCGCCAGGTCCAACACCGCCACGACCTCCCCCTGGTCCAGCCGGCCGAGCAGCGCCGAGGATCCCCGCAGTCTTACATCCACGAACCCGGGAGGATCGCCGGTGATCTCGAGCTGCAGCGGAATGTTGCGGAACTCGAGGGGAACACGGAGGCTGCGCTCGACGATGTGCTCGCCGGCGACGGTCAGCCACAACAACGTCGCCAGCGCGATCGCCAGGACCTTCAGGCCGAGGTGGCGGAAGGGGTGATACGTCATCAGACGTCGTACGACGATGTGGCGCGCCGGCCGGTGCGGCGCTGCATGATGAGCGAGCGCAGGCGCTCGCGCAGCTGATCGGCCGACAGCCCGCGTTCGATCCGCCCGTCGAGGGCGAGCGCGATCTGCCCCGTCTCCTCGGAGACGACGACCGCGGCAGCGTCGCTCTCTTCGGTCAGCCCGATGGCCGCGCGGTGGCGCGTGCCAAGGTCGCGGCTCACCCGCGGGTTCACCGTCAGCGGGAGGAAGCACGCCGCGGCGGCCACCCGATCTTCCTGCAGCACGACCGCGCCGTCGTGCAGCGGCGATCCCGGCTGGAAGATGGTGACGAGGAGATCGTAGGTCAGCTCCGCATCGAGCGGGATCCCGCTCTCGATGTAGTTCCGCAGCCCGATCTCCCGCTCGATCGCCACGATTGCCCCCTTCTTCTGCGCCGACAGCATCGTCGCAGCCACCACGACCTCTTCGATGGTTTCGCCCGCGGCTTCCTGGCGGTTGAAGTACCGGAAGAAGGGCGCCTGGCCGAAGTGCGCCAGGGCGCGGCGGATATCGGACTGAAAGATCACGATGGCCGCAAACGCCACGTACACGAGCATGTTGCGGATCATCCAGTTGAGCGTCTGCAACGGCGCCAGTCGCGACGTATAGAACAGCAGGATGATCAGGAGCGATCCCGCGGCCATCTGGACCGCACGCGTGCCTCTGATGAGTTTGAGAAACTCGTAGATCAGTATCGAAACGATTGCAATGTCGAGCAGATCCCACCAGCCGACAGGCGGCCGCCGAAGAAGGTTGGTGAGGTATTCGGGCATCCCGCCGCTAGCTTATCAGAGGGAAATGGCCGGGGTCGGTTGTGCTGATGCTGAGTTCGATGCCGGTTTTGCGCACCCGACGCGGGCGCCAGCCGCGCGTTCCCGCAGGGCTAGGAGATCGGCGGGCGACCAATCTCCCAGTGATGGCCGTATGGATCGGCTGTGCGTCCGACGCGCCATCCGTGGGCGTCCTGAACCGGCGTCACTTCCCGGGCGCCCGCCGCGAGCGCCTTCGCAAAGAGCGCGTCAGGATCCGCCACGGTCAGGATCATCCGCACCGATCCACCGCCCAGAGACTCGGGGCTGAAGTTGCCGTGCTCAGGAGATTCGTCACTCACCCAGAACTCGGCGCCCGCTATCGACAGCCGCGATACCACCGCCCCGGAGGGATCCTCGACGCGGTAGACCTCGCTGGCGCCGAAGGCGGCCTTGTAGAAGTCAACCGCTCGCGCACCGTTGCGAACCGACAGCATCGGGGCGATGGAACACGGGATGGCAGTGCGGCCGGCTGGGCTCATAACCTGTGACCCCGGGAGGTGCGCGGTCGTGCGGAGTGCACGCATCGCCACTCGCGTCTGACAGAGAATACGTCCAACCGGACTGTCCTGCAGATGTGGGAACGACACCTGCCCGGCTGTACCGAGGTAGTCTGATGGCGATGACCGCTCACGCACTGCTGACGACCGTCTCTGATCGCCCGGGCATGCTCTACGCGGTAACCGGAGTGCTGGCAGAACACTCGGCGGACATCAAGCACATCGACATCCATCCGCTGGCGGAGCAATCCGAGATCTATATCGAGTTCACGCTGGAGCGGGAAGGTGTCGCTACGGTGATCGAAGGCCTGCGTGCGCTGGCAGGGGTCGCGAGCGCAGACGAAACGCCGACGTTCACCAAGATCTACGGGAAGCGCATCATCGTGATCGGAGGCGGCGCGCAAGTCGGGATGGTTGCGATGGGGGCCATCGCGGAAGCGGACCGGCACAACATCCGTGGGGAGCGCATCTCCATCGATACGATCCCGCTGGTCGGCGAGCACGAGCTGGCGGCGGCCGTCCGGGCGGCCGCGAGGCTCCCGCGCGTCAGACTGCTGGTGCTCGCGGGATCGCTGATGGGAGGCGAGATCAGCGTCGCCGTGAAGGAGGTTCGAAGGAACGGGCTGCCGGTGATCTCGCTGAACATGGCCGGGAGCGTGCCCGACGCCGCGGACCTCGTGGTCAGCGACCCGGTCCAGGCGGGGGTGATGGCGGTGATGGCCGTGGCGGACACCGCACGTTTCGACCTGATGCGACAGGTGAAGCGGCGTTATTAGTACCGAGCCGCAGATTTTCCTGCGCCGGCGCCGGCGTTGCGCGTCTCTCAGGCGGCGCAATCGTCGGGGCGGTCCGATGAGTCGGGCATCACTTCGTGGATTGCGCCCGCGGCTGCTGCGACCGCGAGACCCAGCAGCAATCCGCCGACTGCATCGGTCACCCAGTGGCGATCGAGATACAGCCGGCCGACCGTAGAGGCGGCCGACAGCAGCCCGGCGGCCACAAACGCCGGGGCCGCGGGAACCATCTCCGCACGCGCCAGGGTATACGCGCTGGCGAGGGCGACGGCGGTCGTCTCCAGGGCGTGACCGCTCGGAAAGCTCGGCTTCTGCTTGTGGTGCTCCGGGTGGCCAGGGGGCACCACTCGTATGTGCAGCCCGTGCGTGAGCACACGGTTGACGATCTCGGATCCCGTCGACGCCAGGGACGGCACCGCCGCACGCCAGCCGAGCCCCCGGCGCAAAACGAGTCCAAGAGCGGCCGCAACAGGAAAATGCAGATATTCTTTGCCCAGCGGCCCCGAGGCTTGCGCCGCGACGTCGCCCGCGGGGGCGCGCGCACCCTGCAGTCCGTCTCTTGCCTGGTTGTCTGCCTCGTCGGTCCGGCGCCTGGCGACCAGGCTCGCCGTGTATGCGAAACCCAGGAGCGCTGCAGCGCTGACGGCAAGAAGAGCGGAAGGCGAGGTTCGTCGCATCGACGACGCCGTGTGCCAGTCGCGTGCCATTATCGGGGCCGCCGGCACGGGCGCAGACCTAATCCAATTTCTCGCCGCGCGCCCATCGCGCGAGGAACTTCGCGATGTCCTCCCCGATGCTGCGGGAGTCGCTCATCAGCTTTCCGAGGGAGTCCCCGCCGCCCATCCCCATCGACCCGATGCGGCGCTGCTCGAACGTTGCGAGTGCCTTCCCCGCCGAGTCCTTGACGGTCCCCGTCACCTTGACGGACGACTTGCCGGCGCCGAAACCTGCGAAGTAACGCTTCGTCCGGCTCCCCGGATCCAGCTGCTCGAACCTGCCCTCGACAACCAGCGCACCATCGGGCACTGCCTCGTCCGGCTTCAGGGTCCGCACCGTTCTGAACGGACCGGCTTTCTCCAGCGAGGCGACGAAGCGTTCCGCGAGCACCCGCGGACCCTCGTTCTTCATCGTCTGCGCCTCCTGCTGGCGGGCTTCCTTCCCGTCCTTGCCCCCGGTCCCGAGGTCCGCGGCCGAGGCATCGAACGGCTTCACCAGCACGGGGCGCTCAGCCGCACCATCGATGGTCTGCACGAACAGCTCGATGCGGTCCAGCACGCCGTCCTCGATGGTCTTCAAGGGCTGCTGCGCTGCCGCCACGTGGGTCGCCAGGACCACACATATGGCACCGCTGAGGATCCGCATAGAACCTCCTTCGAGCTTCATGAACCAGACGGATCGTGGCCTCGGTTCCTCGATGCTCCCTGCCCTTGCACCGGAACGCACGCGGCGGCCGGCAGCGGTTCACCGCGTGAGGCCGCTACGACGCGGACAGCAGAGGCGGGATGCGCCTGGCCAGCTGAAGGGCGAGCCCCCACGGGTCGCGCAGCATCACCAGCCGTGTGCCGTCCGGCAACGTCTGCTCGTCGACGAACGTCGCACCGGCGGCGACCAGCGCGGCCCTGACGGCATCCAGGTCGTCTGCTGCAAAGGCCACATGAAACCGGAGAGGATGCATCGACGCATAGTCCGGAATCGGATCCGTGGGGTTGTTGTAGATTTCCACGACCACGCGCCCGCCCGCGTCCGCAAGGAAATGGACGTGCGGAGGGGTCGGGACGCTGCGGACGACTCGCATTCCCAGGTGCTCCACGTACCATGTCGCCATGGCCACGGGATCTGCGACGTTCCAGGCGATGTGCTCGACGTTCAGATTGGGCATTCGATCAGGCTCCTCGACGTAGTCGACCTGTTGTTGACGACGGTGACGCGGCTTTCCTACGCATCCGGACGCAATGTCCGATGGGAGACCTGAAGGCCGGAATTCACGCGGGGTCTGAAGACCCCGCGCCACATCCTCCAACCGGCATCCCTTCTTTCCAGTGCATCGCCAGGGCGGGCCTGAAGAGGCCGCGCCGGCACCCTCCAATCACAAGTGTGGGGCGGGGTCTTCAGACCCCGCCAACGCAGCGTCCCACATTCTCCGGGCTGGTGGCGCGCCTCATTTGGGGTTCACGATCTGGACGATCCCATTGGCCAGCTCTTTCTGCCTGGTTGGATCGTCGGTACGCCCGAGGCGGTCCGTCAGGACGCGAAGGGCGTCCTGCGTGCCGATGGCAGCGATGCGCCGCACCGTGAACTCGAACAGCCGCGGCAGCTTCGACTCGGCGGCAAGCCCGAGGGCGCGCCACATGTCCAGCTCCACGACCGGCTCTGCGGCGTACCAGACCATCATCGGCAGGTTGCGATCCTGCGCATCCTCGGAGTGCGCCATGAGGCCCGCCACGGCATCCCAGCGCTTCTCCGCCGGAATGCGCTGGAGTGCGCTCGCCAGGTAGAGCCGCACGAGCGCGGACGATTCCTGCCGCGCCATCGTCGCGAACTGGCGGACGGCGTCGTCCGAGGGCTGTTGACCCTCCGCCAGGAGTTGCACCGCCCACCCCCGGACGTACTCGCTGTCGTGGGCGAGCAGCCCGAGCAGGTCCTCCGCGGTGAGCCCGCCGGTGACGTGCAGCGCCCAGAGCGCGCGCAGCTTCCGGGTCACGTCGGGATTGTCGTGCAGCATGCGCCGGAGCCGCTCGTGCACGGCCGGATCGGCGCCCCGCTCCTGCAGGATGCGCCGGGCATGCCGTCCGTACCAGTCGTTCCTGTGCAGCTGCAGCTCCACGAGCCGCTCCGAGGGCAGCTTCGCCAGATCGACCCGGACCCATTTGTCGTTCGCGTGGCTGATCTTGAAGATGCGCCCCAGCGTCTTCTGGTGGATCTCCGGGTTCGTGCTGTGGCACTGGTTCTTGTCGTACCAATCGATGGCCCAGACCGAGCCGTCCGGGCCGTACCGGAGGTTGAGCATCTGACTCCACGAGTCGTTCGCCCGCAGGAAGTCCGGGCCGTGGGCGGCGCTGTAGCCGGAGCCCTGCCGGGTGAGCCGGTCGGTGTTCGTCCGATGCCCGTGGATGTTGTTCATGAAGATGACGTCGCGGTATCTCGCGCGGCCAGCTGTCGCCGCCCAGGTAAATCATCGCCCCGGCATGCGCATGGCCGCCGCCCGCCGCGTCCGAGCGGCTGTTGCCGGCATGCGGCCCCTGCCGGCCGACCCAGTGCACGTGATCGGCGACGGTCTTGATGTCGTCGTAGGTATAGGGGTTGAAGTGCTGGCCGGCCTGGCGCTTGTACCTGGCGGACTGCACGATGTGGAACAGGTGCTCGATGACGCACGCGGTGGTGAAGGCGTGGCCATAGTCGTTGAAGTCCAGCCCCCACGGGTTGCTCGTGCCGTGGGCGAACACCTCGAACACGTGTCTGGTCGGATGGAAGCGCCAGACGGCGGCGTTCAGCGGCTGGCGCTCCTCGTCGCGCGCGCCCGGCTTGCCGACGTTCGAGTGCGTGAACACGCCGTGCGTCCCGTAGAGCCATCCGTCGGGCCCCCACGTGAACGTGTTGAGCATCTCGTGCGTGTCCTCGTATCCCCAGCCGTCGAGCATCACCTGCGGCGGTCCGGCCGGAGTGTCTGCGCCATCCTGGACCGGAATGAAGAGCAGGTTTGGCGCCGCGCCGACCCACACGCCCCCGAACCCGATCTCCAGGCCGCTCACGAGGTTCAGGTTCTCGATGAACACCTTGCGGCTGTCGAGACGTCCGTCGCCGTTGGTGTCCTCGAGAATGAGGATGCGATCGCCCCCCGCGCCCTCCTCGGCGCGGACCGGATACGTGTGGGCCTCTGCGACCCAGAGGCGGCCGCGGTCGTCGAGCGCGAAGGCGATCGGCCGCACGACGTCCGGTTCCGAGGCGGCCGGCTTCACCGTGAACCCCTTCGGAACGGTCATCGCCCGGGCGGCATCGGCGGCCGACAGGCCGGCGTGCAGGACGCGGTCCATCGGCGGCAGCGTCGGAGTGTCCGCCGGCGTGACCTCGTGGAGGAACGCCGGCTTCGACTCGTGGAAGCGGAAGTTGTCGAAGCTGATGTGAGCCCAGGGGCTCTCCTTCAGGTAGGTGGCCGTTGGCGCGCCGGTATCGCCATCCACCAGCCGTACGAAGATGTCCTTGCCGATGTAGGCTCCGAGATCGACGGTAGTCGGGCGCAGCGGCGCGTGGTCGGTGCCCGAGATGCTGTAGATCACCTGGTCGGCACCTGCCAGCACCAGTTCGACGCGCGTGCTGGCGAAGGCCCCGCCCGATACGAGAAAGCTCGCGTACGGCTGGCTGACGCGGAACGGCACGGACGAGAGCATCCCCGTGCGCGCGCTTCCCCCGGCCGCGCTGCTGACCCAGTAGGAGCCGGCATGGCCGGACGTCGCCGCTGCCGTCCCGGACGCGCCTGGCTCCACGAGCGCGAACGCGTCTCCTTCGATCTTCCAGTTCTCGAGCGTGCCGCTCTCGAAGCCCAGGTCGAGCGGCCGTCCGTTCACTTCGGGCAGGACGCCTTCCGGCTCCCGGCGCAGCCCGTCCGAGACATCCAGCCGGCCCGCCATGCCAGCGGCACGGTGCCCCGGAACGGTGCAGTAGTAGGTGTCGCTCGTCTTGGCGACGAACGTGATGCTGGTGCTGACGCCCTTGTCCAGGATCTGTGCGCTCTTGACACCCGATGTCTCGAGCGCGATGTCGTGCACCATCAGCTCGCCGTTCACGATGGTGATGCGGATCGTCTCGCCGGTCAGCGCGGTCAGCGTCGGATTGCGGATGCCATCGATGGATCCTTCGAGCCCGCGAAAGCCCAGCATCATCGCTTCGAGCTTGTACTCGCGGTCGACCCCCCCGGGTGCCCGGGAGGCGGACTGGGCCGCCACGTCGGCGCAGGTGCCCGCAAGGACGAGGAGCGCGACAGCAGCACGGACCGCGCGAGACCGCTCATTCATATCGCTTCTCCGGCGCCTGGCCTGGCAGATTGGTGCCGCCGTGACGGCCCAGGAGACTCAGGCCGGCCCTCACCTCCGGGCGCGCGGCAACACCCGGGGCGACCGCTACCTGGTGAGGTCGAGCAGGGTGATGTCCCTGTACCAGGCCTCGCTGGGCGGGCCGGAGTGAATCTGCACCGCGATCACGCCGGTGCTGTCGACTGTCGGATCCGGTTCCGTATAGTCCACTGTCTGAACCCCGTTCAGCCAGAGCTGGATGCGCTTCCCCTCGGCGCGAATGACGTAGTCGTTCCAATCACCCACCTTGACGCCTACGCCACCTTTCATCGTCTCGGGTTTCGGTGCCATCAGCGTCTTCTTCCTCCTGGACTCGTCGTACAGGGAGCCCCAGTAGTTCTGCCCCAGATCGGCCTGATAGCCAATCACCTCGTGGTCGCCGGGGATGCGCTTCGTGCGAAACTGGACGCCGGCGTTGGCGGCCTCTCCACCGAGCAGCTTGGCCTTCAGGCGCAGCTCGAAGTCGCTGTAGGTCTTGGTGGTGCAGAGAAACTCGTTCCTCGGGATCTTGGTCTGCAGCGAACCGCCGACGATGGCGCCGTCCTGGATCCGGAAGACCTCGAGGTTGCCTTCCCATCCGTTGAAGGTCTTGCCGTCGAAGATCGGGACGGGCTGCCGCGCGCTCGGGGCTTGGCCGCCGGCCAGGCCCGCCGCGACCGACACCAGCAGGCTCGCCAGGACGCAGATGGTTCTCATGAAGTCTCCCCGCGCAGTGCCGCCGGTTCGCTCCGCCGCCGCGCGCCCGTTCCGGGCACGAAGGCGATGGGAGAGGAGCACGGAAGCATCGAACAAGGCGCGGATTATATCCTTTCACGGCACGCCGCCGATGCCATACGGCGCCGGTGGTCGCCGCCGATCGACCTGGCCGCACCCGGATCAGGTCTGATAGGTGCGGCTGGTGGTTCCGATCCTCCGGGAACGGCTCGTTTGAGAAGGACGGTCACGATGCTGAGAGTCTCCGCCATTGTCTTCACGCTTCTGGCCGCGGCCGGTCCGGCGGGCGGCGGCGCCTCAGGCCAGGTGGCGCCGGTGCAGACCCCGGGGGACGTCCAGCCCGGGAGCATCAACAACGAGGACATCCGCTACCCGCATCCCGTTTCCTACCGGTCGTTCGTCACCTACGGGCAGGACGTCCGGATGGCGTACATGGATGTGGCCGCCGCCGGCCGCCCCAACGGTCGCACGGTCGTGCTCCTCCACGGCATGAACTTCGCCGGCTTCTACTGGGCGGGACCGATCGAGGCACTCCGCAAGGAGGGCTTCCGGGTCGTCGTCGCCGATCAAGTCGGGTTCGGACGATCGTCGAAGCCGATCATCCCGTACAACTTCAACGACATGGCGCTCAACACCAAGCGCCTGCTCGAGCATCTCGGCATCACCAGGGCGGCGGTTGTCGGGCACTCGATGGGCGGCATGCTGGCGGCCCGGTTCGCGGCAGCGTATCCGGAAATCACCGAACGGGTGGTCCTCTACGCGCCGATTGGCGTCACCGACGCGCGCAGGGAGCGGCCCTACCGCAGCACCGACGAAGCCTACAAGGACACGCTCGCCTACACCTACCAGCAGGCGTACGCAACGATCCGGCGGTATTTTCCGACGCCCGCCGCGTGGAAGCCGGAATACGAAGCGCTCGCGCGCCAGCACTACGCCTGGACGCTGAGCGGAGAGTGGCCGCGCATGGCCATGATCCGTGCCCTGCTGCAGCAGCAGGTCTACAACGATCCGGTCGTCTACGACTGGCCGCACATCAGGGCGAAGACACTCGTGCTGGGCGGCACGATCGACGGACCGGATTTCCCGAAAGCGGCGAAGCACATCGCAGACACCATCCCGGGGGCGCAGCTGTTCCTCGAACAGGGCGCCGGCCACGTGCTGCACTACGAGCGCCCGGAGATCTTCAATCGCGAGTTGCTGAAGTTCCTGACGTCGGACAACGAGGGGGCAGGGAAGGACTAGGGGGACGTCAGGTCTGCTGCAAGGAACCGAAGCGCGGCGAGGCCGGGCATGAAGAGGTATGCGCCGGCCTTCACCGTGACGAAGCGGGGCAGCGGCCCCGTGCGTTGGCGGATCGGCAGGCGGGGAACCGTCATGTGGCTCGAAGGCTGCCCTGTTCGGGCGTTGTCGCCGAAGATCGGGTCCTTGTTGTCGGTCAGCGCGCCGAAGCGCGGGTTGTTGCACCAGGTCTGCTGCACGAACTCGAACTGCCGGCTGATACTCGCGTTGACACAGAAAAAGTGAATGCCCCGCGGGGTGCCGTCGTCGTCCCGCTCCAGCACCGACCGGCGATTCCGCATTCCGGCCGGGTTCCTCCGGACGGCCGGATCCACGAGCTGCGGCCCGAATACCCGGGCTCGACGAAGCAGACGATGCGCCCCCGACATGCTCAACGATTGAGCGGCCGTGTACGGCTTGAGGTCGTCGCGCGGGTTGGAGCGTCGGATGTGCGAGCCAATGGGGCACGCCAGGCCATCCGGATCAGCGCGATACAGGAAATCGTCGCGGTCGCCCAATCGTGGATCGTCAGCCTCCGGAGCGAGCACCAGCGGCGCGCCGCTCGGCCATCGTCCGACGCAGCGGGCAGCCAGCTCGATCGCGCGGTCCGTCCGGTCGGCGCCGGACTCGTGCGCAGCTTCCCGCTGCATGAACTGCCAGAAGCCTGCGACCTCCTGCTGGAGCTTGCGGTAGACCACATACGAGCCGTTGATGCCCAGATCCCTGAGCGACCCTGCGTCGTGGTACGGATTGAGCAGCGCCGGCAGGACCGCGTCGGCATCCATCTCCGCCGGGACGACCGGCGTCGGGGGGAAGACCGAGAAGTGGTTCGCGTACCCGAGGATGAACTCGCCGGTAGGGACTCCCTCCCCGCTCAAGCCGGCAACTGACGGCTGGGAGATGCCGTCGTGAAAACCGAACGGCTCGTGGTCGCCGTCAGGCCGGTATCCGCGCTGCACGCTGCCGGGCAGCTCGGCAACCGCCCCCGCGGTGTCGTCGAGCAGCGCGCGCTGCGCGCGGCACGCCGCCTCGAGTCCCGGTCACAGACGACGCGTGAATCATCAGAACGACGTGGACCGGCGGCGCCTGCGGTCCGCCCAGCTCCCATCGGGCGGGCTCGCTTTCCTCGGTGTCGCCGAGGATCCGCGACCGGTCCGGATGCGCGATGCCCTCGCGGAACTCTTCCGGAAAGGTGCACAGCACCTCGCCGGGCAGGCCGAGCGCGGCAAGACCCCCGGCGCTGAAAGCCACGTTCAGCGCGATCGACGGCTTCGCCGTGCGGCCCTCGACGATCGGCCAGGGCCGCGCGGACGTGACGGCCGGCAGGAGGCCACGGAGCCAGCGTCGTGCGGGCGCCGCGTCGCGCACCTCCATGAAGAGGTAGGCGGCGTGAGACAGGTGGCCGAAGCCGCTGGCGATGAACCCCTGGATGTCGGCGCGCACGTTCTCGGGCAGAAGGGCTGAGCGCGCCATCACGCACTCCTGACGGCTGGTGCCTTCGCTGAAGCCGAGGCGGCACTGGCGCACGCCCGGGCGAACGCACGATCCCCGAGGATGTTGAGCACGGTTTCCTCCGGATAGGCGCTGTAGAACACCTCGGACGGCACCTGGTGATTCCGCAGGAACTCCTTGAATGCCGGGAGATCCCTGGCCCCCTCCGGCGGGTAGCCGAGGGAGGTTTCCCAGATGGCGTCGAGCCCGGAGAGGATCATCTCGGCGAACTCGTCGATGTAGGCTTCCCACGATCCGTCGTAGTCGCTGACCATCATCAGCCGCCGCCCCTCGTCCAGCAGAAGCCACCTGACGAAATGAATCGTGCTGATGCCGATCAGCGATCCGTCCGGCGCGAGCCGCCGGGCGCCCGAGTCGATCGCGGACATCACGGCGCGGACCCGGTCGGCCTGGCCGGGCCGCACCACGGTGACCACCGTCAGCTGGTTCTGAGCCACCACATCTTCCCTGAAGGTCGGCGGCAGGCGATCCTGGGCCGACGGGAACTCATCCCCGGGCACCATCGGGACCGGGGCGGCACAGCCGTCGAGGCGCACGGTCGAGTGGATGTCTCCCGGCGGCGGCAGGCGATTGCGGGTAAGACGGTTGAACCAGCGGATGCCGGCGTAGCGGTCCAGGCTGGCGGTGATCCGCCGCGCTCCCAGAAAGACGTTCCGGAAGCCGTACCGGATGATCGCCCGCGTCACGTCAACCGCCAGGGGGAGCGCACGCAGCAGCCGTGCGAACAGACGGGCAATGCCGCCGGACGGATGGTCGTGCACGCCGGTCGGCGTCGGTCCGGACGGCCAGAGACTGGCGAGGACCTCCGACAGCGGTGCCCCCGACAGGAACGCCGCGTCGAGCAGGGGCTGCGCCGCACGCCGGATCGCGATGTACTGCTGTATCCGTGCGACGGACTCGCCGCGGAACGCGATGTAAAAGGCCTCGGGTTCGCGCCTGTGCGCCCGGATGAACTCCCCGAATCGCGCCACCCCCGTGTAGGCTTCGCAGCACCCCCACACCGCGTCCACATCGGAAGTGACCGTCACCAGGTCGCTCAAGTGGCCGTCCAGATCCCCGTCGTAGTTCGACGAGTAGAGCAGGCGCTTCCGGCCAGGCCCGCGGTCCGGGTCGTCCAGGATCGCGAACCGCGCGAAGTGAACGGTGCGGCTGCGGGAGAAGTCGATGTGGGGACGCGCGCCGCCCTTCATCAGCCTCGCGCCGCGGATGTCGTCGCCGATCGGACGGAGCGCGCCGCGCAGGCGCCCCTCGTCGCCGGGTCGAATCGCCGCGAGCACGGTCAGCCCCTGTGGCACTGGTGGCCTGTCTCAGTCAGCTCGGTCGTGGATGGCGGAGCGCGGCGCCCGCCGCGCAAGGCGCGTCGACCGTAAATATTCGCATATTTGCGGCGGGAGCAACGCCGCTGCTTCAGTCCTTCAGGACCGCGGCCGGCGCGGTCTTGGCAGTCAGGGAATCCGCGTGGCGATGGATCAGTTTCCAGGTCCCGTCTTCTCTCCGGAAGATGTGGGTAACCCGCAGAGGCATCGACCCGGCGCTCTCCTGACCCGCCAGACGCACCGCGCTTCGCTCGATCGCCACGGTATACGCGAGATCGCCGCTCACGCCCGAGGCGAGATAGTCGAACGTCGGCGCCGCGCCGCTGTCGCGAAACCGGGCGGCGGCCCAGTCGTATCGGGCGGCCGCATCAGCCCAGCCCTTTTCGTACGCACCCCAGGCTCCCATGATGGTCACGTCGTCGCGGTGCGACGCGTTCTGCTTCCACGCGGCTGGATCGCCGTTGACGAACCGGCGGACGCCTTCCTCGAACTGCCGCAGGAAGGAACCGAAGCCCGGATCTCCTTGGACCGGGGTGGCCTGAGAACGTGACGCGGCGGTCACGACACACGACAGCACAGCACCTGCAGCGACACACGCAATGAACTTCATGGCATGCTCCTTTGCTCCGGTCACGATAGCGCCGGCGGAAGCCGACGTCGTTGCGGGAAGGTTTGAGGACGGTGAGGTTTCGGTGAAAGCGCTGTTAAGCTTGAGACATGTGCGGCCGGCCGTGCCGCGGATCTTCGCTCCATGCGGTTGACGTCAATCCTCGAATCCGGCTGGTGTACCGGCGGCCGGGCCGTGAGCCGCAGGGGCAGCCGTGGCTGCCACGCCCTGTGGAGCGGCTCGGCTGCCCTCGTCTTCGCCGCGGCCTGCGGCTTGAACGGCATGGGATCCCAGCCTGACGCGCGTCACTGGGACGCAGAGCGGCGGCGGATGGTCGAACAGCAGTTGCGGGCCCGGGACATCCGGAGCGAACGGGTGCTGGGGGCGATGGAGAGGGTGCCCCGCCATCTGTTCGTGCCTGAGCTGCAGCGCGACGCCTCCTACGCGGACATGCCGCTCCCGATCGGGCACAGCCAGACCATCTCCCAGCCCTACATCGTCGCCTTCATGACGCAGGCCCTGGAGGTTGAACCTCACCACCGGATCCTGGAAATCGGAACCGGATCCGGCTACCAGGCGGCCGTGCTGGGTGCGCTCGCGAAGGAGGTGTACTCGATAGAGATCATCGCGCCGCTCGCGCAGCGCGCCCGACAGACGTTGACCAGCCTCGGGTACCACAACGTGCAGGTCCGCACTGGAAACGGATACCTTGGCTGGCCGGAGTTTGCTCCGTACGATCGCGTCATGGTCACGGCCGCCCCGGATGACGTTCCCCCTGCTCTGATCCAGCAGCTGAAGGTCGGCGGGTTGATGGCGGTGCCGGTGGGGACGGTCAACCAGGAGCTGCGAATACTCCGGCGGACGGCCGGCGGCACGACGCTGGTCTCGACGCTGCCGGTACGGTTCGTCCCGATGACCGGCAAGCCTGGAGCGTGACGCGACCGATCGTCGCAGTGGCGGACGCCGATGGGCGAGCGGCACGCCGATGGGCCCGGTAGCCGGCGGGGCTTGAAAAAGCCCCGCCCCACAGCGAGCGTCCCTGGCCGGTTGGAGAATGGGGCGCGGGGTCTTCCGCCTTCGCCCTGGCTTCGGCGGACCGCGGTAGCTTCAGCGGAGGCTGGTCAGACCCCCGCGGGCGAGAACGGCCTCACGGTGTGGCCACGACGATCGCCGTGATCCGCAGGCTCCGGATCCCGGATTCCGGATCCCGAGAGAAAGCCCCGCCTTCCGGCACCGCGGCGTCAGGGTTCGTTGCGCGCAGTCGGTGTCAGGACGATCCGTTCCGTGACCGCGCCCGCCTGAATCGGCCTGACGGAAAAACCCGGCTGACGTCGCATCTCCGGCGTCACGAACGGATCGCCATCGAAGACGATCTCGAAAATCTTCGGCGCGTGGCCGGGCGCCGCCACTTCGAAGTGAATGTGCGCCGGCACGCGACTTTGTGGGTACGAGCCGGGCTTGACCGTGTCGAACGACCATGCCCCGCCCGCGTCGGTGCGGAGAAACAGCTTCAGGCGCGGCTTGCGGTTGTCGCTTTCCGGCTTGACGCCGTAATAGCCCTCGTGATCGGTCTGGTAGACATACAGGGATGCCCCGGTCACGGGCGCGCCGTCAGCTCCCGAGACGACACCGCTGACACGCAGGGGCTGGCCGGGCTCGCCCTGCGGGGCGACACGGCCCGTGGAGGGCGCCCCAGCCGGCGCTTCGTGGACGGACTGCGCGGCAGCGGACAGGCTGACGAGCGCGACAGACGCCAGCATCGCTATGCGCGTGGCGTATCGGTGCGTCGCGACGAGTGACTGGGACATGCGCGCCTCCTTGCGCATCCTCGCATGATTGCCACGGGCCGGCGCGCCGGCAGCGCGATTTCGTGGTGGCGAGCACAGGGACGAAACGCAACGTGACGGAGCCGGGAACGTTCATGGGGTTGATGGGTGCGTGAGCTTCAGGCGGTGCATGGTTTCATGGTCGGGCGGGGAGTGCTGACCGCGATGCACGCTGTGGCGGGGAAGTCTCACAGCCGGGTGGTCGCAGGATGCAGGGATCCACGCGTGGTCAGGAGTCCCCGAGAACGCTGTGGCGCGGGGTCTTCAGACACCCGCGTGATCCCCTGCATCCTGCGCCCCAATCGCCTCTCGATCCACCCCTCACCACCTATGATCGCAATACCTGATGCCAAGCCTCTGGTTCCTCATCGCCGGCGTCCTCCTCATCGGCGTCGCGCTCTCCGGCTCCGTTCTCAAGCGCCTGCCGCTGACGGCGGCGATGTTCTACCTGACCGCGGGCGCGCTGCTGGGACCGTGGGGCGCCGGGCTTCTTCGCATCGACCCGGTTGCCGACGCATCGCTGCTCGAGCGGCTCACCGAGATTGCGGTCATCATCTCGCTGTTCACGGCCGGCCTGAAGCTGCGGCTGCCGCCCTCCGATCGGCGCTGGCGGCGCCGCGCTCCTGCTCGCGAGCGTCGGCATGGTGCTCACCATCGGCGGGATCGCCGCGCTGGCGGTTGCGGCGCCGGCCTGCCGCTGGGTGCGGCCGTGCTGCTCGGCGCCCTGCTCGCGCCGACCGATCCCGTGCTGGCGTCGGATGTGCAGGTCGACGCACGAGCACGATGCCGAACCGGTCCGCTTCAGCCTGACCGGAGAAGCCGGCCTGAATGACGGCACGGCGTTCCCGTTCGTGATGCTGGGGCTCGGCCTGATGGGGACACACGAACTCGGAGCGTACGGCTGGCGCTGGCTGGCGATCGACCTCGCGTGGGCGGTGGTCGCCGGGCTGGGCGTCGGCACGCTCTGCGGCGCGGGTATCGGCAAGCTCGTGATCTACCTGCGCCGCGTGCATCGCGAGGCGGTCGGACTGGACGAGTTCCTTGCGCTGGGGCTGATCGCGCTCTCCTACGGGCATCGCGCTGTTCGTGCACGCCTACGGCTTCCTGGCGGTGTTCGCCGCGGGGCTTTCCGTGAGGCGTATCGAGCGTCAGCACAGCGAGGTCGCGCCGTCAGCGGACGTTGCCCGGGCCGGGCAGCAGCACCGAAGAACAGGCCACCCACCCGGATACCGCCCCTGCCTACATGGCGCGTGCCGTCCTCAGGTTCAACGAGCAGCTGGAGCGACTGGGCGAACTGGGGTCGTCCTCGTCGTCGGCGCCATGCTGGCCAGATCGAGGCTTCGGCCGGGCATGGTCCTGGCGCTCGGTCTTTTCGTGGTCATCAGGCCGCTGCGACGATGGTCGACGCTGGCCGCGCGCCGCTGTCAGGATCGCAGCGGGCGTTCATCGCGTGGTTCGGCGTGCGGGGTATCGGCTCGGTGTATTACCTTGCCTACGCGCTGTCGCACGGTGTGCCCGGCGGCCAGCCGACGCCGATCGCCGACATCACGCTGGTCGTCGTCTCCGCGTCCATCGTCGTGCACGGTGTGTCGGTGACCCCGCTGATGCGGTGGTATTCGGCGCGCAGCGGCGGCAAGCGCCCTCATCCTGATTGATGGTTGCCGGAGCGGCGCCGGAAATAGATGGGGCGGTGGCCCGGTCCCCTCGCAGCCGCGCAGCCGAATCCCATCCACGATCCGAGTTCCCGACACGGCCACTACTGCAGCGCGGACAGGAACTCCCGGATGGCCACCATCATCTGTTCACCGGCGAGCAGCTCGTCGTCGTTGTGGTCGGCGTCCTCGACGACAACGAGCGTCTTCGCGGGAGCGTGCCGCCTCGTAGAGGCGCCGCGCTCTGTTCGAGCGGGATGATGCGTCCCGGGAGCCGGCGATGACGAGCAAGGGCGATCGGACCTGTTGGATGTGATCGATTGATCGAAACGGTCGCGCAGCAGCCAGCCTGACCGGCAGCAGCGGATAGTGAAACCGCCCCAGGTCCGCCAGCGACACGAACGGCGAGCGCAGAACGAGCGCCGCCGGCGCGTGTTCGGCTGCCAGCCTGGTGGCGACCGCGGTTCCCAGCGATTCCCCGAAATAGACCAGGCGGCCCGGGTCGGCGCCGGGCAGTGCGATGGGTACGCGCGCGCCGCGCGGGCGTCCGCCGCCAAGCCCCGCCTCGGTCGGTGTGCCGGCATTCTCCGCCGAATCCCCGATAGTCGAACAGCAGCACGGAACAGCCGTTCGCGCGCAGCGCGTCACCAAGCAATGCGCGATAGGCTCGATTGCCGGCATTGCCGTTGAAGACGATCACCGTGAACCGGGCCGGAGATCGTGCGCCCGGCAGGAACCAGCCGTGGAGGGTGACGCCATCCTCCGTCGCGAAGGTGATCGCCTCGACGTTGGCGAGACCGACAGCGGCCGGCAGCGGGACCTCAGCGGCGGGAAAGTAGATCATGCGGCGCTGGCCGGCCCAGACGAGGATCAGGAACAGCGCCAGCATCACCGAACCCGACAGCGCAAGCGCCAGCATTCGCTTCATACTCCCTCGTATCGGCCGGCGAACGGGGCTAGTGTCACTAGCGAACGCCGGCCGCGCGCGGCCCGTCCATCGAGGGTTGCCGCCCCGCCAACCAGCGTATACGCTGCGGATCGTATGGATCTCGTCGCCGACCTCGCGCTCGTCCTGCTCGCCGCTCTTCTCGGGCGGCTCCCTGGCCCAGCGGCTCGGCCAGCCGTCTGATCGTCGGCTACATCCTGGCCGGGGTGGTCGATGGGTCCGTTCACCGGCCGGGCCGACGGTCGCCAACGTCCACGGCATCGAGCAGCTGGCCGAGCTCGGCGTCGCCCTCCTGCTGTTCTCGCTCGGCCTCGAGCTCTCGTTCCGCGAGCTCGCACCCGTCCGCATGCGTCGCACTCGTCGGCGGCGACGATCCAGATCGTCCTGACGATGCGCTGGGCCTCGGGCTCGGACTCTGCTCGGCTGGGAGTGGCGGACGGCGCTGTGGTTCGGCGCGCTGATCTCCCTGTCGAGCACGATGGTGGCGCTTGAAGACCATCCAGGCGCAGGGACGCCTGGGCACGCTGTCCAGCCGCGTGATGCTCGGCATTCTCGTCGTCCAGGATCTGGCGGTGGTCCCGTTGATGATCGTCCTGCCGGAGCTGAGCGACCCGGCGGGCGGCGTGGGAAAGGTTGCGATTGCGGCGGTGCGCGCGGCGCTGCTGCTCGGCGTGATCGTGATCTTCTCGACCCGTGTCGTGCCGCGCCTCATGGCCTTTGTCGCCGGATGGAACTCCCGGGAGCTGTTCTTTCTCGCAACGGTCACCCTTGCCGTCGGCGTCGGCTACGTCGCCTGGCAGTTCGGGCTCTCGATGGCGATTGGCGCCTTCGTCGCCGGCCTCGTCGTCAACGAATCGGAATACGCGCATCAGGCGCTCAGCGACGTGGTGCCGCTGCGCGACCTGTTCGGCATGCTGTTCTTCGTTTCGGTCGGCATGCTGCTCGATCCCTGCGCTGATGTGGCAGCAGCTTGGCGCCCTCGCTGTTCGTCGTAGCCGTGGTGGTCGTCGTGAAGGCCGCGATCCTGGCGGGCGTCGTGCGCGCGTTCGGCTACTGGAACGTCGTCCCGCTGGCGGTCGGCCTGACGCTGTTCCAGGTCGGCGAGTTTGCGTTCGTGCTCGCGCGCGCCGGACGCTCCAGCGGAGCAATTTCGAACGACGTCTACACGCTGACGCTGAACACCGGCGATCGTCACGATGGCGCTCACGCCGCTGATGTCGAGCCTGGTGCCGGCGATCTACGGGCGGTTCTGGCCGCGGCGCGCCCGGGAGCCGCTCGAGGCCACCAACCTCCCCGAGGCCGGACTGGCGCACCACGTGGTCCTCGTGGGCGCGGGCCGCGTCGGCCGCAGCATTGCCGATGCGCTGTCGCGCCTGACGCTGCCGTTCGTGCTGGTCGACTCCGACGATCGGCGCGTTCGGCAGGCCCGTGAGGCGGCCCTTCCGGTAATTTACGGCGATGCCAGCCAGCCTGCCGTGCTCGAGGCGGCCGGTATCTCGAGCGCACGCGCCATTCTGGTGACGGTTCCCTCCTTCCCCGACGTTCGAAGCATCGTCACCGCGGTTCGGCAGCTCCGGCCGGACCTGCCGATCATCGCGAGAGCCGAGGGGCCTGAGGCGGTCCGCGACCTGTACGACGATCGGGATCCAGGAAGTGACCTCTCCCGAGTTCGAGGCAGCCATCGAGATGACCCGGCAGTCGCTGATGTACTTCAATGTGCCGGCACAGGAGGTCCTGCGCGTCGCAAGCGCGATCCGGCGGGCAGGGTACGACTCCGGAACCGATCAGCAGGATTCAGGGATGGCGATGATGTCGCAGATCGGCGAGATCGCGCGTCAGCTCGATCTCACCTGGATGGGCGTTCCGGCCGACAGCCCGTTCGACGGCAAGACCCTGGGCGAGCTCCGGATCCGCACCACGATCGGCGCATCGGTGGTCGGCATCATCCGCGCCGGTTCGTTCGTGGCGAATCCGGACGGCGAGGAACGGTTCGAGAGGGGCGATCTCGTGGCGGTGCTCGGGACCCGCGACCAGATTGCGCGCTTCGAGGCAGCACTCCGGCCAGCCGCCCTGGCGGCCGTCTAGGCGAGGGTTTCCCTACTCCCTCCGCGCCGGCGCATCCGGCACGAGGACCCTGGCGAGACCTCGCAGGACGGCGGCGATCTCCGCCCGCTGTTCGGGCGGCCACTGAGCGGCGAGCTCGGAGAGCCGTGCCCGGCGTGCCTCGCTGAGCCGGGCGAACACCTCGCATCCTGCAGCCGTGACGTTGTCGGCGGACGGCTCGAGCAGGCCTCGAGCGCGGAGCTCGGCGAGCCCTTCCGCGACCCGTTCGCGGGTGATCCCCTGTTCCGCTGCGAGGGCGCCGAGGTCGGCGTCGGGAGCCTCGCCGAGCCGGATCAGCAGAAAGACGGAAATCGGCATCAGATCGACGCCGGCGCGCCGCGCGATGCCCGCGATGTAGGCGCGGCGGACGTCGCGATCTGCGAGGATCGACAGCCCGCGCACGAGCGCGTTCTCCGAATCGATCGTGGCGGGCAACGCGAATGCCTCCCCCGAATCGTTGCCCACGTCACCACCCGACGCGGCGACCGTGTCGCGCAGCGGCTGCTCGGGAATGAACCACGTCAGGATGGCCCCGGCCCCCGAGACGATCGCGGCGGCTGCAAAGACGTGGCGCATGGCCGCGGCAATCTCTTCCGCACCGGCCGCCGCGCCCCCTCCCCTGCTGACGGACGCACCGAAGACCACGCCGAGCACCGCCGTCCCGATCGACCCGCCCACCAGCCGGAACAGCATCGAGGCCGACGTAGCGGCGCCAAGCTCCGAGTGAGGCACGGCATTCTGCACCGCGAGCACGAGCACCTGCATGACGAGTCCCAGCCCGATCCCGAGCAGCAGCAGCCTCAGCAGCAGCGCCGTGATGCTGATCCCGGCGGTGAGACTGGCGAGCAGGAGGAGCGCTGCCGTGACGAGCGCCGTCCCGAAGACAGGGAACATCTTGTAGCGGCCGGTACGGCTGATCAGCTGTCCGGACAGGATGGAGGCCGACAGCGTTCCGAGCATCATCGGCATCATCTGCAGGCCTGACCGGGTCGGCGACGATCCCTGCGAGACCTGCAGGAACATCGGCAGGTACGCGACGGAACCGAACAGCGCGAAGCCGACCGTGAACCCGACGACGGAGCTCAGGGCGAAGGTGCGGTCGCCAAACAGCCGCAGGGGCAGCACCGGGGACTGTGCTCGACGCTCGACCAGCACGAAGGCGATCAGCGCGGCCGCGATGGCTGCCCCGGCGACGAGCGCCTGCGGCAATCGCCACGTGCCGGCGCCGCCGCCGATCTCGGTCAACAGCACGACCGCCGACAGGATCGCGGCCAGCAGCGCCCCACCTGCGTAATCGATGTTCTGCGGCTCGGCCGAGCGCCGGGGCGGCGGCAGCGTCGCGGCGATCATCGCGAGCGCCACGATCCCGAACGGCAGGTTGATGTAGAAGATCCACCGCCACGAGAAGTGCGTCGTGAAGAAACCGCCGAGGAGCGGCCCGGCGACACTCGCGATGCCGAATCCGGCGCCGAGCAACCCCTGGTACTTGCCGCGTTCCCGGGGAGTCACGATGTCCCCGATGACGGCCTGCGTCGTAACCATCAGGCCGCCGCCGCCGAGGCCCTGGATCGCCCGGAAGATGATCAGCTGCACCATCGTGCCGGCGATTCCGCAGAGCGCGGAGCCGGCGAGGAAGATGACGATGGCGGACTGGAGCACGCGCTTCCGTCCGTACAGGTCGCCAAGCCGTCCATACAGCGGTGTGCTGACGGTCTGGGTGAGCAGGTACGCGGTGACGACCCACCCGAGCCGCTCGAGGCCGCCAAGCTCCGCGACGATCGTCGGAAGCGCCGTGGCCAGGATGGTCGCGTCCAACGCGCCCAGCAGCATCACGAGCATCAGGCCGGCGAAGACGAGGCGGACGCGATTCGGTGTCATCGATGGAGGCGGCCGCCCGCGGCGCGCATCAGGCCTGCTGGAGGTCCTTCAGCATGATCAGCAGCATGCGCGCAACCTCCGGCGCATCGACGCCGTGCGGAATGTTCGCCGGCAGGCGCACGATCGTGCCGGGTGTCGCGCGGACCGGCGTGCCGTCTATCGTGAGTGTGAGGACACCCTCGAGGACCACCACCAGCGCGTCGAACGGGGAGGTGTGCTCCGTCAGTCCCTGCCCCGCGTCGAAGGCGAACAGCGTCAGGTTGCCGCCGGTGCTCTTCGCCAGGACACGGCTGGCGATTCCCTGGGGCGTCGGGTTGACCAGTGACTCCAGCGTGAGCGGCTGGCCGGGGGGAATCTGGGAAGCGGCGGACATCAGGGTCCTCTCTCGTCGCACCCGGCGTGCCGTTTGGCGCGGGCCGTGAGAGCCTCAGTATAGTGGTCTCTCATTTCCTCCGCCTGCTGCCTCGCGCCGGCGATCACCTGATCAGCACAGCCGTCTGGCCCGTGCCTTCGGACGGAGGGGTTGCGGTCGTCGCCGGGACCGCCCCGTGGCATCGCCCGCGGCGCAAACGCCCAGTACAATGGTCCCGTCCTTCAAAGATGCGTTCTTCATCACGCGTTCTGGCGTGTCTCGTGTTCGCCGCGCTCGGTGCCGCGTCCGGATGTTCGTCCTGCCGGCGCGAGCCGGCACCGCGCCCCGAAGCGCACCGGGATGTCGTCACGGCTTTCTACACGGGCCTTTCGGCGATGCAGACCAGCCAGGAAGTGCTCGCGCGGCAGCAGTTCGAGCGCGTGATGGAGCTCGCCCCGGAAGAACCGGCGGGCTGGGCCAACCTCGGCCTCCTGCTGCTGCGGCAGCAGGACATCGAGCAGGCGAGCGCAGCGGCTCGCCCGGGCTGCGGAGCTCGCGCCGACCAGCGGTGAGATCCAGCGGCTGCAGGCCCTGGCCGCAGGGCGGCAGGGCAATCTCGCCGAGGCCATCGGGCACTGGCGTCGCGCGCTGGAGCTCGATCCGGCCGACGACGAGGCGGCCTACGCGCTGGCGCTCGAGAGCGAGCGCCAGGGGGGCGCGGAGCATGATGCCGAAGCCCAGCGTGTGCTCGAGCGGCTGCTGGCGCGATCGGACAACCTCGCGGCGCGCGTGGAGCATGCGCGGCTCGCCGCGAAGGTGGGCGATGCCGCCGCGCTGACGGCGGCGATCGACGCGGCTCGACGCCGTGTCGGCCGCGCTGGTCGCCGGCCGCGCAGGCGCAGTTGAAGGAGCTCGCAGGGCACGACGGCGGACAACTCCCGCGCGGCCGCAACGCGCGTCCTCTTCCTCAAGAACCTGCTCCTGCGGGAGCCTGCTACCGCGCCGCGCTCGCCGAGATCACCACGCCGCGGGCGGAGGTCGGACGGCCGCTGATGCGGTTCCTCGACGTTGAAGAATCCCGATCCCCAGCCCGCGGCCATAGACGAGGCCCTGGCCTTCACGGCTGGGCCCGTATCGAACGCCGGTGCAGGACGGTCGCTCGTGCTGCCCGTCTGGCTGACGGGCGAGGGAGGCCCCGTGCTCGCTTGCCGCGGGTCCGCAGGGAGCGCAGCTCCTCCGGACCGGGGCAGGCGGACCTGGCGGGGACGTGTTCGCCTACGCTGGCGGCGGCGGGCCGGGCACCGGACACGGCGTGGCCGCCGCCGACCTGAACTACGACTACCTGACCGACCTTGCACTCGCCGGCTCCGCGGGGCATCCGGCTGTTGAGGCAGGGCAAGCCCGGCCAGTTCAGCGACGTGACCGACATGTCGAAGCCTGCCGCCCGCGTTGCGCACGGCCGCGGCCCACGGCGTGTGGCCGGCGGATGTGGACACCGACGGCGACCTCGATCTGGTCGTGGCCCGGCAGGAGGGCCCGCCAATCGTGCTGCGCAACAACGGCGATGGAACGTTCCGGGCGCAGGAGCCGTTTGCCGGGGTCACGCCGGGCCCGCGACTTCGCGTGGGCCGACCTCGACGGCGAAGGCGTGCCCGACGCGGCATTCGTCGATGACATCGGGCAGCGTCCACGTCTTCCTCAACCTGCGCGGCGGCGCGTTCCGGCAGGATCCGCTGCCGCCACGAGTACGGGCAGGCCGCGGCGCTCGTCGCGGCGGAGCTGAGCGGCGACTCGCTGTTCGACCTGCTCGTGCTGGCGCGCGACGGCACGCTGACCCGACTGGCGCGCCGGCACCGCGGACGGCAGCTGGGAGGTGTCCGCGGTCTCCCGACTCGGGGAGGCGCTCGGCAGCCCGCTGCCCGGGTTTGCCAGGCTGGTGGCCGCCGACCTCGACAACAACGGCGCCCGCGACGTGATCGCCGCGTCGCCGACCGCGTCGCGCGTGCTCTTGAGGGGGCCCGGCTCCTCGTTCACGCAGGTCGCGCAACCCGCCCGGCATCGGCGTCCAGGCAGCTGTCGATCTCGACGGCGACGGCCGGCTGGAGCTGGTCGGCCTGTTGGGTGACGGACGGCCGGCCCGCGCCGCCAGCAAGGGAACGAAGCCGTACCGGTGGCAGGCGCTTCGCACGCGATCGGCGACCGCCACCGGCGATCAGCGCATCAACTCCTTCGGCATCGGCGGTGAAATAGAGCTTCGTACCGGACTGCACGTGCAGAAGCAGCCAATCACCACGCCGTTCGTGCACTTCGGCATCGGCGACGCCGATCGCGCCGAGGTGATCCGCATCACCTGGCCGAACGGTGTCCTCCAGTCGGAGTTCGAGACCGCTGCGGACGCGACGGTGTCCGCGACCCAGCGGCTCAAGGGATCGTGTCCATGGCTCTTTGCCTGGAACGGCCGCGAAATGGGCTTCGTCACCGACCTGATCTGGCGGTCCCCGCTCGGCCTGCGCATCAACGCCCAGGCGACGGCCGACGTGCTCATGACCGAGGACTGGGTCAAGGTGCGCGGCGACCAGCTCGCCCCGCGCGACGGGCGCCTACGACCTGCGGATCACGGCTGAGCTCTGGGAGACCCACTTCTTCGATCTCACGTCGCTGATGGTCGTCGATCATCCCGAAGGGACGGAGGTCTTCGTCGACGAACGGTTCACGGTGAAGCCGCAACGCCTCGGCGTGATCCCGACCGGGACCCGTCCAGCCGTTCTCGGCGGTCCGCGACGACCAGGGACGGGACGCGTCCGCCATCGTCGCCACGCGGGACTCTCGCCACCTCGATTTCGCCGGGCGCGGGCCATATCAGGGCATCACCCGTCCGCACTTCGTCGAGATGGAGGTGCCGGACGAGGCGCCGCGCGCCGGCCCGCTGTGGCTCGTCGGGCGCGGCTGGGTCCACCCCACCGACAGCTCGATCAACGTCGCCATCACGCAGGGCGCGCACGACGGCCCCGAGAGCCTGTCGCTGCACATCGCGGACCGGGACGGCCGCTTCCGCCAGGTGCGCACCGGCCTTGGCTTTCCTGCCGGAAAGGACAAGACGATCCTGATCGATCTGTCGGGGCTGTTCCCGGCCGAGGGACCACGGCGCCTGCGTCTCGCCACCAATCTCGAGGTGTTCTGGGATCAGCTCGGCTGGGCCGTCGGACGTCCGGACGTCGTCGGTTGCGCCGCGCCGGCTCGATCTCGCTCAGCGCCGATCTCTCGTATCGAGGCTACTCGGTCACCGAGCAGCCGGATCAGAGCCATCCTGAACGGCCCCAGTACGAGCTCGAGGGAACCGCGCCGCGGTGGCTCGACCTCGAAGGCTACTACACGAGATACGGCGACGTGCGCGAGCTGCTGACGGCGGTGGACGACCGCTACGTCATCATGAACGCCGGTGACGAAATCCGCCTGAGGTTCCGCGAGGTGCCCGCTCCGGCGCCGGGGCTGGTGCGCGACTTCGTGATGATCGGCGACGGCTGGGTCAAGGACGGCGATTTCAACACGGGCTTTTCGCGCACGGTGCTGCCGCTGCCGACCCATCGCACCGGGCGCTACGACCGGCCACCCGGGCGTCCCGAGGACGATCCCGTGCAGCGCCGCAACGCGCGGGATTTCGCCGAGTACCACACCCGCTACGTGAGCCCCGCTCCCCTGCGGGACGCGCTTCGTGCGCCGGCGGCGGACGATGAAGGGGTACGCGCGCCTCGTGCTCTCGGTCGTGTTCGTCGGGCTGCTCCTGACGCCGTTCCTGATGCGTCGGTTCGGGGCGCCGGCGCGGGCTCCTGCCATTGCCGCGCCCACCGGCGCGGATCGCTGCCGTACGGGTTCCGCCTGACCGAGTCGGCCAAAGCCGCGGGCCTCGAGTTCCTGCACGAGGCGCCGACGCTCGATGCCAGGCTGGCGCACATCATGCCGCAGGTCGCGTCGATGGGCGCCGCAGTCTCGGTCGTGGACGTGGACGCCGACGGTCTCGCCGATCTCTACGTCACCAACAGCCGCGAGGGATCGCGCAACCGCCTGTTCCGCAACAACGGGGGCGGGACGTTCGACGGACGTCGCCCGCAGCTGGGGGTCGCCGACCTCAACCTGCCGGACACCGGCGTCTCCATGGGCTCCGTGTGGGGCGACTACGACAACGACGGCTTCGAGGACCTGTTCCTCTACCGCTGGGGACGGCCCGAGCTGTTTCACAACGATCGCGGCCGCGCCTTCACGCGCGTCAGCGACGCCGCGGGCCTCCCCCCGTGGGGCAACATCAACGCCGCCGTGTGGCTCGACTTCGATCGCGACGGCCGCCTCGATCTCTTCATGGGCGGCTATTACTCCGAGCGCGTCAACCTGTGGAAGCTCGCCAATACGAGGATCATGCCGGAGAGCTTCGAATACGCGGGCAACGGCGGGCGCAAGTACCTGTTCAGGAATCTCGGCGGCGGCCGCTTCGAAGAGGTCAGCGAGCGGGTCGGTATCGCCTCGCGCCGGTGGGCGCTCGCCGCGGTGGCGGCGGACGTCCTCGGCAACGGCTACCCTTCGCTGTTCATCGCCAACGACTACGGTGTATCGGAGCTGTTCCTGAACGAGGGCGGGCGGTTCCGCGAGATCGGCCGAGAGTCGGGCGTCGGCTACGCGCCGAAGAGCGGCATGAACGCGGCGGTCGGCGACGTCCTCAACCAGGGGAGACTGGCGATCTACGTGTCGAACATCTCCGAGGAAGGCATCCTCCTGCAGGGCAACAACCTCTGGGTCCGCGCTGAAGAAGCCGGCGGCCCGCCCCGCTACGAGAACCTCGCGCGCGCGATGGGGGTCGACCTGGGCGGGTGGAGCTTCGGGGCGCAGTTCGGCGACCTGAACAACGATGGGTTCCTCGATATCTACCTGGTCAACGGCTACGTGTCGGCGTCGCGTGAGGAGAGCTACTGGTACGACTACTCGAAGATCGCGGGCGCCCACCGCGTCGTCATCTCCGACGCGAAGAACTGGCCGGCGATGGGGTCGCGCAGCCTCGCCGGCTACCAGCAGAAGAAGGTCTGGATCAGCGACGGTGCGGGGCGCTTCATCGACGTCGCGCCGATGGTCGGCGCAGCGGATCGTTTCGACGGCCGCTCCGTCGCGCTGGCCGATCTCTCCAACCGCGGTGTCCTGGACGTGGTCGTCGCCAACCAGCGCGGGCCGCTGCTGGCGTACAGGAACGAGGTGGCGCCGGGGCACGACTGGATCGCGTTCGACCTGGAGGGCGGCTGCCGGCAGGATGCGAGCCGCACTCCGTGCACCAACCGCAGCGCCATCGGCACGCAGGTGACGCTGTTCTGGAAAGGGCAGCAGCAGCTCCAGGAAGTCTCCGGTGGCTCCGGGTTCTGTGCGCAGAACCAGCGCCGGCTGCACTTCGGGCTCGGCGCCGAGGCCGCCGTGGAAAAGGTGCTCGTGCGCTGGCCTTCTGGTAAGGTGCAGGAGCTGCCCGGCCCCGAGGTCAATCGCGTGCACAGGATCCAGGAACCAGCGTGACGATCGAACCAGCCGCCGCCCCGATCCACCCCCGACGGCTCGGGATCGATCATCGCTACCTGGCGCCCGTGCTCGTGACGATCGTGCTCGTCGCGGGGCAGGTCGCCTTCGGTTTCCTCGAGAGCTGGTTCCGCACGTTCCTGGCAATCGCGACAGCCATCGGCATCGAGCTGGCGCTCGGACGGCTGGCCACCGGCGCCTGGCCGCACCTGGCGAGCGCGTACGTGTCCGGCATCAGCGTCGGCATGCTGGTCCGCTCGCCGGCCATCTGGCCCTACGCGCTGTGCTCGGCGATCTCCATCACGTCGAAGTACGTCCTTCGCGTCAGGGGCCGCCACATCTGGAATCCATCCAACTTCGGGATCGTGGCGATGCTCGTGCTGGCAGCCGACTCGGTGGCCGGCCTCAGCGTGCAATGGGGCAACAACCTGCTTCCGGTGGCGATCGTGTGGACGTTCGGCACGGTCATCCTCCGCGCGCTGGGCCGGCTGCACATCACGGCGACCTACGTCGCTTCGTTCATCGCCTTCGCGGCGCTGCGCGCGGCGGTGACCGGGCATCCGTTCCTGAGCGAAGTCGCGCCCATCACGGGGCCGATGTACCAGCTGTTCATCTTCTTCATGATCACCGACCCGAAGACCACCGTCCGGCCGCGCTGGGCGCAGTGCGTGGTCGCGTTCCTCGTTGCGGCTGTCGAGGCGGCGCTCAGGCTGATGGAGTTCGTCCACGCACCGTACTACGCGCTGTTCATCGTCGGTCCGGCAGCGAACCTCTTCGAGATCGCGCTGTCGCGGACACACGGCGGCGTCGAGAAGGTCTCCAGCCCGACTCCAGAGGGCAGCACACGGGTCGGCTCGTACCCGTAGTCCCGAGCCGGCTCAGCGCCGCCGCCCGCTGTGGCGGTCTTCAAACCCGCCGGAGCCCCGGACACCCGGATGCCGGTGACCGCCAGGGGCTGAGACCCTGGCGCCACAGTCGCAGGCTTGCGGCAGTCACCTGCCCGCTTCCCGCTCACGATTCCAGCTGGTGAGTGAACGTCAGGCCGCGCGGCGGTGTCTTGCGTATGTGAACGAGACGAATGGATGCCTGAGCAGGCCGACCGGCTGCCCGACACGCTGCTGAGCGTGGACGACGACCTGGCACGCGAGTTCGAAACGCGGCTGGTCGAGTCCTCGACGCTCGCCTTTCGGGTGGCGTTCGGCGTCCTGCGCCAGCGCCAGGACGCCGAGGACGTGGCGCAGGAAGCCTTCACCAGGGCGCATGGCCGCTTCAGACAGCTCCGCGATCGTGACCGGTTCCGCGCATGGCTCGTGCGGATGACATGGCGTCTGGCCATCAACCGCCGGCGCTCGGACCAGCGGCGGGCGTCGCGGGAATCGATTCTCCTCGATCCGGCGGTTGCGTCCTCTGGCGAGGAGGCACTGGCGGCCAGCGAGCGGGCCCGGCAGCTCTGGCAGGCTGTCGACGCCCTGCCCCCGAAGCTCCGAATCGCCATCGTGCTGGCCGGAATCCAGGGTCATGACCTCCTGGATGTCGCCCGGCTGCTCGGCTTGCCGGAGGGCACGGTGAAGTCCCGGTTGTTCCTCGCGCGGAAGCGCCTGAAGGAGATGCTGCAGTGAACGACCGCGGTCGTGAAGACACATGGAGCGACGCGCTGCTCGAGCAGGAGCTCTCACGGGCGCTGACCGTCGAACCATCGCCGGCGTTCCTGCCCCGCGTGCGGTCCGCTGTTGCCGCCGCCCCTGCGCCCGCACGCTGGCAGCTGTCCTTGGTGTGGAGCGTCGGCGCGTCTGCTGCCGCGATGGTCGTGGTAGTCGTGTTGATGCGGGTTGCCGCGCCGCAACGACCGAACGTGCCGGCGCCGCCGCCGACCGCCGCAGTACCGCTCATGCCGCCGACCGTGGCGCCCGCGCTGCGATTGCCGGCAACGGCCGGAGTCCCGGACCGGCGGCCTCCGGCCTCGGACACCGCGAGGGTGCGGACGCGACCCCTCGAGCCGGAGTTGCTGATACCGGCAGAGGAAGCGGCGGCCTTGAAGCGTCTCATGCGTGGCCTGCCGCAGGGAGTTCTCGTGTCCCCGGCGTCCGAGACTCCCCTGGACGAGGTCGCTGTCGTTCAGCCGCCGAACGCAATCGTCGTAGCGCCGATGCCGGCAATCCCGCCGGTGACGGTGGAACCAATCGAAGTCGAGACAGGAGCACTTCAGTGAAATTGCTGGCTTGCACGGTGGTGTCAACCGTCATTGCAGCGGGGTTGTGCGCGGGAGGCGCGGCGGCGCAGGAACAGAGCCCGGCCGTGCAGAAGGGCGGGCCGCTGGTGCCGTTGAAGGTCCTCCTCGTGATCGCGAGGTATGAGGGTGAGAAGAAGGTGAGCAGCCTGCCGTACACGCTCACGGTCAACGCGAACGACGGGATCGGTCCGGCGAACGCCGAGTCCTTTTCCACCGTGGCGCGGCTGCGAACGGGCGCCAGCGTGCCGATTCCGTCGATGGCGCCGGCGAAGGAGTCGGCGACTCAGGGCCCGAGCGTGCAGTACCGGTCGATTGGAACCAACATCGACTGCAAGGCGCGCTCGACAGACGACGGTCGGTTCCGCGTGGACATTTCGATCGAGGACACGTCCGTCTACTCGGAGGGACAGACCGCGCAGGGCGCGCCGAGCGTACGGGACATGCCGAGTTTCCGGACGTTCCAGACGACCAACGCCGTCATTCTCAGGGACGGCCAGTCGACGGAGTTCACGGCTGCGGCCGACCGGATCACGGGAGATGTCACGAGAGTGACAGTCACGTTGACAGTGGTGAAATAGGCCGCACGCGGAGATG
This sequence comes from uncultured Acidobacteriota bacterium, assembly GCA_963787175.1. GTDB lineage: Bacteria > Acidobacteriota > Vicinamibacteria > Vicinamibacterales > 2-12-FULL-66-21 > CAVSUB01. Next base: position 546,836 of record CAWBCA010000015.1, on the reverse strand, counting down.
CGGCCGCTGACAGGCCGTTGTTGCCGGCTCCGCGCAAGGCCGCCTACACCCGGCGGACCCTCGAGACCCGCGACGTGCGTCGGCTGCAGCCGCTGAGACGGGATCGCCGACCGCCTACGGCACGCGCGGCATCCCGACGAACACCGGTGACGGGACGGCGGCGTGTGCTCCGGTCTCCAGCAGCGCGCCGCTCCGCTGGTCGATGCGGAAGAGGACCATGGAGTCCGACTCCTGGTTCGCCGCCAGCAGGAACTCTCCCGCCGGATCGAGGGCGAAGTTGCGGGGGGTCCTGCCCCCGGTGGGATAAAAGCCAGCCAGCGTCAGGGTGGAGTCGCCGCCGGCGCGGAACGCCGCGATGCTGTCGTGCCCGCGGTTCGAGCCGTAGACGAAGCGGCCGGATGGATGCACTCTCACTTCGGCCGTTATGTTCTCGCCAGTGAAGCTGTCGGGCAAGGTCGAGATCGTGTCCCGCAACTCGAGGGTGCCGCTGGCGCCGTTCCATGCGTAGGTGGAGATGGTGGAGTCGAGCTCGTTGATCAGGAACGCCGCGCGGCCGGAAGGATGCCACGCGAGGTGTCGCGGGCCGGCGCCGGCTCGTGCCACGGCGGCCGGCGGCTCGTGGGGCGTGAGCGCGCCGTCCGCGGGGTCGAAGCGATAGACCAGCAGCCTGTCGGCCCCGAGGTCTGCCGCCAGGACGAAGGCGCCCCCCGGCGCGCTCATGATCGCGTGAGCGTGGGGTGCGGCCTGCCGCGTGCGATGCGCGCTCGAGCCGGTGTGCCGCACCAGCGACGACATCGCGCCGAGCGCCCCGTCGGGCAGTATCGCCAGGGCAGCCACGCTGCCGGCGGTGTAGTTGGCGACGAACACGTGAGTGGCCGCGGGATGCACCGACAGGAAGCAGGTCCCCGCGCCGCCGCTCGAGGCCAAGTCGATGAGCGCGAGGCTGCCATCGGCCTCCACCCGGTAGGCGAGCACCGCCCCTGTCTTGTCAGCTCCCACCGTGTCCGTTTCGCTCGCCGCGTACAACACGGGCCGGCTCGGGTGCCACGCCAGAAAGGTCGGGTTGACGGCCTCGGCAACCAGCACGGGGGAGGACAGCCGCGTATTGGGCCCGTCCAGCTCCAGCCGGTAGATGCCTCTGCTTGCGCCGTCGGTGTATGTGCCGATGTAGACGGGAATCACCGGATGTCTCACGGAGTCGATCGCAATTGCCGGATGCACGCCGGGACGCGCGAACAACCAGTCGGAACAGCCGCCATGCGCAGGCAGCTTGGCGCATCGGCCCGCGTCCGGGCGATCCGGCGTGCGCCGAACGGCCCCTCCAGTCCAGCATGCTGGACACAACCGCCGCCGCCATGCGTGGCCACGTTCCCCCCGCGGCGCGCCGGACGATAGACTACCCGGCACTGTGACAGCTGTGCGCATCGACCCTGCTGAGATCGATTTCACCAGGCCGGGAACGCACCACTACCGGGCGGGGTTTCACCTCGACGGGAGCTGGGGCTACTCCCTGGTCCCCATCACGGTCATCAACGGCAGACGTCCTGACGGCGACAGCCCGGGCATCGCGGTGTTCGGGGGGACGCACGGCAACGAGTACGAAGGGCAGATAGCTGTCAAGCGCCTCTGCCGCGATCTCGATCCGGCTGAGATGAGCGGCCGCGTCATCCTGATGCCGCAACTGAGCGAGAGCGCCTGCGCCGCGCACACGCGCTCGTCGCCGGAGGACCAGGTCAACATGAACCGCGCGTTTCCGGGGTCCGCCCGGGGCACGCTGTCCTATCGCATCGCGCATTTCGTGAAGACGCGGGTGTTCCCGAATGCCCGCGTGGTGATCGATCTGCATGCCGGCGGCCGTGAGGCGTCCTTTCCGCTGTGCACCTCCCTGCACCCGATTCCCGATCCGGCTCAATGGTCGGAAAGCGTCGCGGTGGCCGCGCTGTTCGATACACCCTTCATCTATGTGTACTCACGCCAGATGGCCTCCGGGCTGCTGACCGACGAAGCGGAGGACGAAGGCAAGATCGCCATAGGCGGCGAGTTCGGCGTCGGCGAGGGTTCGAGCGTGGTCGGGATCCGGCACGCCTACGAGGGCGTGAAGAACGTCCTGCGTCACTACGGCATCCTGCCCGGCCAGGTGACCCGAGTGGCCGGCGAACGTCCCACTCCGCCGCGCCTGGTCCGGGCTCCCCACCTGGCCGACTATGTACCTTGCCCGGTGAGCGCGATCTGGGAGCCGCTGGTGGCCCCCGGCGACGACGTGCAAGAGGGCCGGCTGCTCGGCCGCCTGCACGACTTCGCCGATCATGCCTCCGCTCCGCTCGAGGTCGCGGCGCACCGGGCCGGCGTCGTCGTCGCGTTGCACTTCGGCGCCGTGTGCCGGCGAGGCTCGACGCTCTACGTCATCGCGGAAGATGTGGAGGCGCCATGAAGATCACCAACGTCGAGGTCCTCGTCCTCAAGTCGCCGGGACTCTACCGCAACCCGGAGACCTCCGAGGAGCCGCCCGGCCCGACCTACATGGGGCTGGTGAAGGTCTCGACAGACGCGGGCATCACCGGCTACTCCGACATGGAAACCGCCGCGCCGGTGGCCAAGGCGGCGGTCGAGGCGCCCCGCTGGAGCGAGGGCGACATCCAGGTGTTCGACGGCCTCGCCTCGCTGCTCGTCGGCGAGAACCCGCTCGAGGTCGAGCGCCTCTGGTACAGGATGTACCGCGGGCAGCATCTACTACGGCCGGCGCGGCGTGGCGATGCAGGCGATCTCGGCGATCGACATCGCGCTGTGGGACATCATGGGGAAGGCGTACGGCCAGCCGATCCACGTGCTGCTCGGAGGCAAGTGGCGCGACAAGGTGCGCGCCTACGCGAGCACGCTGTTCCGGCCGACGCCCGCAGGCGATGCGCGAGGCGGCAACACGCTACATCGACGAGGGCTTCACCGCGGTGAAGTTCGGCTGGGGCGTCTTCGGCAAGGGACCCGCGCCTCGACGTGCAGCTCGTGGAGGCTGCGCGCGAGACGCTCGGGCCCCGACCGCGACCTGCTGGTCGACACCGGCTGGTTCGTCGAGCGCACGCCCAAGCAGGCGATTCAGACCATCCGCGCGCTCGAGCCGTTCAAGCCGTTCTTCGTCGAGGAGATCCTCCACCCCGAGGACTACGACGGCTATCGCCGCGTGTCGGAAGCGGTCGACACGCTGATCGCCTGCGGCGAGCAGGAGTCCACCGAATGGGGCTTCCGCGAGCTCATCGATCGCGCGCGCGTCGACGTCCTCCAGCCGGATCTCACCCGCTGCGGCGGCTTCACCGCAGCGCGCAAGATCGTGCACATGGCGGAGATGGCCAACGTCCTCGTCATCCCGCACTCGTGGTCGTCGGACCTGCTCACCGCCGCATCGCTGCACCTCAACGCGTTTCAGCGGCAGCGCGGAGTTCATCGAGTTCAACACCTCGCAGGGGCCGCTGAGCCGCGCGATGGTCCGCGAGCCGCTCCGGATCGTCGACGGCTTCGTCGAAGTGCCGACGGCGCCGGGGCTCGGCGTCGAGGTGAACGAGGACACGCTCGAGCGCATACCGCATCGCGTAGCAGTTCGCGTCCGGAAACCGAAGCCCGTCCGACGCCAGCGCCTCTGATGGACGCCGCTTCTAGCGGTCCAGACCGAGCAGCGCGAGCGAGTCGCGGTGGATCATCGCCTCGATGCGCTCGAGCGGGATGCGCGGCAGGTTCGTGCCTTCCACCATGTGGTTCACGCTGCGCAGCGCCGCGATCGTCGATGCCGGCGTCGTGAACGGATAGTCGGTCCCGAAGAGCAGCCGGTCGAGCACGCCGTACTCCATCGCCATGCACCAGCGCGTTGTAGAACTGCCAGGGCCGGTAGTACAGCGCCGAGATGTCGCTGTAGAGATGCCGGTGCTTGCGGATCAGCACGAGCGTCTCGGCAATCCACGGGTGACCCATGTGCGCGATGACCATCCGCAGCCGCGGAAACTGCAGCGCCAGCGGCTGCAGCAGCACGGGGTTCGCCAGCTCCAGCGACACGTTCTCGCAGAACGTCGTGCCCTGGTGGATGAGCACCGGGCATGCGCAGCTCCTCGGCCTCCTGCCATCAGCGCGCACGAACCGCTGGTCCGGAGGGGTGGATGTTCTGGTAGATCGGCGCCGACCTTCAGGCCCCGCAGGCCGAGGTTCCGGCACCGCATGCTCCAGCTGCTCCACGCGCATCCGCGTCGTGAGGATCGACCGAACAGAAGCCGATCAGCTTCTCGGGATGCTGCTCGACGTAGGCGGCGACGTACTCGTTCGGCACCAGCACGCCGACATGCCGCGCACGGAAGCCGAGGACGATGGCGCGATCGACGGGCGCCATCGCTGCCCAGTGCGCGTCGAGGTCGACGGCGAATCTGAGGTTCGGGTTGCCCGCCGTGATCCGCGCGTCGGGATGAACGACGTCGGCGATGTGCGCCGGCCGCTCCCAGACGTGGGTGTGGACGTCGACGATCATGAGCGGATGTCAGCGTTCCCGGGCGTGGTCACAGCACGCCGTACTTGTCGTAGACGGCGCGCAGGTAGGCGCCCTTCTGCAGCTCGTCGCGGCTGTCGTTCTCGCGCGACACCTTGTCGGTCGCGAGCGCACCACCTCCTCGATCATCGCCGCCGGGATCGCGACGACACCGTCGTAGTCGGCGAACACCAGGTCGCCGGGCGAGACGAGCACGCCGCCGCACCGCACGGGCACGTTGCAGGCCACGACCCGGCCGCGCCCCTGCGAGTCCACCGGCTTTATTCCGGCGGCAAACAGCGGGAACCCGAGCTCCTGGATGCGCGCGACGTCGCGCACCAGGCCGTCGACGACCGCGCCGCGGGCGCCGCGTGCGATCGCCGCAGTCGACAGCAGCTCGCCCCACGGCGCGTTGCGCGCGATCCGCCGGTCGAGACCACGACGACTTCGCCCGGCAGGATGCTGTCGATCGCGTCGATCTCCGTGCCGTACGGATCCGTCGTCCGACGTGGTACGTGTCCATGCACGCGATGGTCCGCGCCCAGCCGGCGAACTTCACGCTGGTCCCCTACGGGTCGGAGGTGCTCGGCCATCGCCTGTTCGCGGAAGCCGAGCTCGTCGAGCGCGTCGGAGACGACCGCGGTGTAGAGCGTCGTCTCGAGTTGTGCGAACAGCTCGAGATCCGTGCGGGCGGTGCGCCTCCCGCGCCGCTATCCCCCAGGATGTGGTTGTGTCAACTGACACCCTCCTCGCACGGCTGCACCTGTCACGATCACCCGACGCTCAGCGCGACGAGCGCGACGATGCCGAGCACGATGCCGGCCATCCCGTACGGCGCCGACCCTCTCCTTGAACAGCACCATCCCGGCCGCCGCCACCAGGAACAGCGATCCGCCCGTGGTGATCGGAAAGGCGACGTGCCCGGGCATGCCGTGCGACAGCGCCAGCCCGGTGAACGCCTGGCCGAGCAGGCTGCACGCGCCCATCAGCGCGCCCAGCCAGATCTCGCGGCCGGTCGGACGCAGCCCGCTGCGCAACAGCGCGGCGAGCGCGAAGACGCAGCGCGCCGAGATACCAGTAGAGGAGGTACTGGGCCTGGTAGCCCGTCGCCAGGCCCCGCTCGCGTCAGGATCTTCAGACCGAACGGACCGATGCCGTTGGCGACGAACGCGACCAGCATCAGCTGCAGCCACGACGCCCGGAGTCGCGCGCTCACGAAGGCTGCTCGCGCCTCCTCCTGCGCCTTCTTGTCCTTCCACAGCAGGAACATCGAGACCGGAATCAGCGCGAGCGCCAGCGCCTTGCTGACGCCTCACCGGCTCGTCGTAGATCAGGATCGACGCCACCGTCGGAATCCCGGCCGACAGGTTGATCGCGAGCCAGCTCGTCGCGATGTTGCCGTGCTTCACGCCCGCCTGGAACGCGAGAATCGCGATCGACGCCGCCGCACGCCGAACGGAAGGGCGACGAGCACGACGCGCGCCGGCGCCGCCGGCCCGGCGGACGTCCCGAACACGCACGAACAGCAGCACGAACAGCGAGCGACGAGCTGGCCAGCAGCGCGGTGATCGCGCTCGGGCGGCTTGTTTCACGTCGGCCACCTTGTGCAGCACGCCCAGCAGGCTGAAGCTGAGAAGCCCGAGCAGCATGTAGATCTGACCGGTCGCCATCTCCGCTTAGAACACTAACTTCAGGCCGAACTGCATCGTCCGCGCCGCGCCCGCGTTGAGGATGCCGCCCGAAGTTCGCGGTCCCGAAGGTGCGTGCCGGGGTTGCCGAGGTTCACCTTGTTCAGCGCGTTGTAGGCCTCGGCTCGCACCTGGATGTAACGGCCAGGTCCGAACGAGAAGCTCTTCATCAGCCCGAGGTCGAGGATGTGCGCCGCCGGTCCCTCGACGATGCCGATTGGAGAATCGCCGATACTGCGAACTGCTGCCGGCGCCGCGAAGGCCGCCGTGTTGAACCACTGCGCCGCCGACGGGATGGACACATCGCGGATCGCCCGATCAGATTGGCCCGCGTGCCCCAGCCGTTGCCGAGCGTGGCGCCCGGCACGCTGATGCTGAGCGGCGCGCCCGAGACGAAGCTGTTGATGCCGCTCAGCTGCCATCCGCCGAGGAACGCGTCGGCGATCGGATGGAGAGTCGTTCAGGAACCGTCCGTCGCGGCCGATCGGCAGCTCGTAGACCGCGTTGACCCACGAGCATGTGCCGGCGATCGTTCGCCGAGCGCCCGCCTGCAGATACCCGGACGGCACGAACGGCTGCAGGCGCCCGGTCTCGTCCGCCGCCACCGATGTCCGACGTGTCCTTGGCCAGCGAGTAGGATCCGGTGAACGACAACCCGTCCGCGAAGCGCCGCTCCCAGCTTGATCTGCAGGCCGTTGTACTCGGCGGTGCCGCGATTCTCCAGCACGTTGATCTCGCCGAACAGCCGGGTACGGCTTGGCCGCCTGCAGATTCGGGTACACGCCCGGCGGCACCTCGTTGTACGGGTAGAGCGACACCTGGTTCCGCAGCCGCGTCGCCGACGTAGGACACGGTGAGCGCCGAGTTGAACGGCAGCCCCTTCTGCACCGAGACGTTCCACTCGTGCGTCTTCGCCGCGTCGATGTCCCAGTCCGGCGCCTCGCCCGACCGACGGCTGGATGAAGCTCTGGGGATCGCCCGGCCACGCCGTCTCCCATTGCTGCAGCGTCAGCGCGCTGAACGACAGCGCCTCCCACGTCCAGGTACGGCAGCCCGACGATGGAAGAGGCCGAGCGGTTGCCGGTGAAGCTGTTGTAGTAGATGCCGTAGCCGCCGCGGACCACGAAGTCCTTGATCGCCTCGGGCCGCCAGGTCACGCCGACCCGCGGCGAGAAATTGCCGTTGGCCTTGAAGAGCCCGTTCGGGCATGCCGACCTCGCTGGCCGGCACCCACAGCCCCTGCGGTCGCCGCCGCAAGGAACGGCGACACCGGCTGATTCGCCAGGTTCACATTGCCGTCACTGTCGACGCCCGCGATCACCTTGCCGATTGCCGGATCGAACGTCGCGCCGTTGCCGGCCCGCAGCTCCTTGGAGTGCCAGTACTCGTAGCGGAGGCCGAGACCGAGCGTCAGATTGGAGCGCACCTTCCAGAAGTCCTGGACGAACGCGCCGGAGTAAGGCGAGCTGTCGAGGCCGAACGTCTCGAGCGGAAAGTTGCGCCGGCGTGCCGGACGTCAGCCCGAGCAGGATAGTCGGCGAAGCCGTCGCCGGTGTACTGGCCGTTGAAGTCGAAGCTGCCGCGCGGCGAGTGCGACCCGTGGCGACCGTAGACGCTGCGGTCGTTGAACTCGTAGCCGGCGCTGAGCGAGTGCGCGCCGCGCACCCAGGTCAGGCTCGACCTTGGCGTTCTTCACGTCGCTCCACAGCCGGCCCTTGACGCCGAACGCGGTGTTGAAGCCGCGTGTAGCCGGTGATGCCGACGTTGGGCAGCCCGACGAAGTCCTCGCGGCCCGCCGTGCCAATGCCCGCGGATGCCCGCCTGCTCGACCAGGTTGTCCGTGCCGACCACCGGCGACGTGAACCGATTGTCCGACTTCAGGTAGCCGCCGGTCACCGTCAGCAGCATCGTCGAGCGTCAGCGTGTTGGTGTAGTTGACGCCGATGTTGTGCTGCGTGGTCTCGTCTGGCCGAGCGCACGTCCGGCGAGTAGCCGGGCGAGTCGTTGGTGTTCTTGTTCATCACCCAGCGGCCCTAGATGCGCTGCCGGTGTGTTGAACTGATGATCGACTCGCGCCGTGTACTGATAGGTGTCGTTGTTCACGGGCGCGACCGCGCGGAAGTTGCCGTCCGGCGAGTTCGGCTGCAGCACGTAGGGAAGAAAGAACCTCGAGGCGTTCGAGATGCGATTCGCGGGATGATGTTGCCGGGGAACGGCTGGCCCGTCAGCGGATCCCGGATCGCGCGCGACAGCGCCGGAGAAGTCGCCCTGCAGCATCGCCGGCTGCACGGCACGACCGAGTTGAAGGTCGTCTCGCGGCGGATCGGCGTCGCCTCGAAGCTGCCGAAGAAGAACGTCCGGCTGCGCACGATCGGGCCGCCGACCGCGGCGCCGAACTGGTTGCGGTCGCAGCTTGGCGGGTTGCGCCAGCGAGAAGGCGTTCCTGGCGTTGAACGTGTCGTTCTGGATGAACTCCCAGGCCGTGCCGTGGAAGGCGTTGGTGCCCGACTTGGTGGCCATCACGATCTGCAGCGGGTTGCGGCCGTTCTCGGCGCTGAAGCTCGAGGTCTCGACGCTGAACTCCGCGATCGTGTCGACGTTGGGGATGGTGATGCCGCCTTCGTCCATCGCGGCGTTCGCGTTCAGGCCGTCCAGCTGGAACTCGGTCTGGTTGCCGCGCATGCCGAAGCCCTGCACGGTGGACCCGCGCTCGGGCCCGCCGGATCCCGTGAACCGCATGCCCGGGCACCAGGTTGACGAGCACCACCGGATTGCGCGTGCTGAGCGGCAGCTCGCGGATCTGCTCCATCTGCACCACCGTCTGCACCGAGCTGCGCTCGGTCTGCAGCAGCGGCGCGCCGCCCACGACCGAGACCTGCTCGGTGATGTTCGCCGACGTCGAGCACCGGCGACACGCGGCTGCGCTCGCCGACGGTGAGGACGATCCGCTCGAGCTGCCAGGTCTTGAACCCCGTGCATCGTCACCGTGACCGAGTACGGGCCGATCGGCAGCGCGAGGATCTCGAAGTTGCCGGCGTCGTCGGCGTGGCCGTCTGCACCAGGCCGGTGTCGAGGTTGGTGACGGTGATGGAGGCGCCGGGCAGCGCGGCCCTGGACGAGTCGACGACCGCGCCGAGAATCGAGCCCTGCGTGCCGACCTGCCCCATCGAGCGGCGCGACCGACACCAGCAGCCAGCACGGCACAGACGACCAGATGCCTGACCATTGACATTTTGCCCTCCCGAATGACGGCTGCGCGCACGTGAGCCCGGCTGCAATTCTTCGGCCGGCCGATCCGCGCGATCAATGGCCGGCGGCCTGCGCGAGAGGCGTCGTGTCCTGCCTATTGGATCGTTTGAAGCACCGGCTGCGGGCTGAGGCTGAACAGCCGTCGGCGCGGTCTGAAGACCGCGCCCCCACATTCCTCCAGGCGGAGGCTGGTCAGACCCCGCCATTCCGCGGGCCTCAGTAGCGGACGACAATCGCGTAACGCTCGGCGGATGGCTTCGGCATGCGCACCCAGTCCCCGGCCGCGTCGAAGTCCGTCCACGCCCGGCCGTTCACCGTGACCGATCTGCATGCGCTTGCCGTCGGGATGCCGGAACCGCACGTGCAGCGCCGACGGCCGCTCGGTCCCGGCGATGCGCACGTCGGCGCGGATCTCGCCGCTCCGGGCGCGGCTCTCGAAGGTGGCGGACAGCTCGCCGTAGTAAGTCGGCACGCGCTCGAGCTCGATCTTCTGGCCGTCGCGCAGCCAGGCCCGCGGCGTCGCCTGCGCCAGCACCAGCACATCGTCGTCGCGCTCGCGAACGAGCATGTTCCGGTACAGCTCGAACCATGCGCCGTCGGTGCTCGGCGGTCCGAAGTACTGGCCGTGCGTCCAGCGATGCTCCACCGGCTCGAACACGGAGTGGCTGAACGCGCTGGCCATGTAGCTGTAGAAGGCGCGCACGGCGGCTTCCGGCTCGTCGCGCAACAGGTACGCCGTGGCGTGCTGGTTGTAGACCGGCTCGTTGGCGATGCCCCAGCCCTTGTAGAACAGGTTGTCCTCGTGGTCGTTCAGCAGCGCGTCGGCCAGCACGCCGCTGCGCCGGCAGGCGCCTTCAGACGCAGCAGGTGCACGGCGCCGGTGTCCACGTCGGTGGCGTACCACTGATCCAGCAGCCGCCGCGGCGTCAGCGCTTCGGCGGGCACGTACGGCATCCAGCGTGCCGTCGCGCAGCTGGACGAGCGGCGATCGCGTGCTCGCGGCGCCGAAGCCCCGAGCGATCGACTCACGCATCGTCGGCGGCCGCCTGGCGCGCCTCCGTTCGCGCGCGGATGGCCGTGCCGCTCGAGCGCGCGCCCGAACAGTCGAGCCCGGCGAAGAGATACGCCTGGTTGAAGGCCCAGATCCCCTGGCCGGTCAGGTCGTTGAGCGGCCCGCGCACGAGGCCGCGCGCCGTCCCCTCGCCCCGCGAGGCGCGGCCGATCTGGGCCAGGCACCAGTCCATGGCCTTGAGCGCCGGCGGCAGCAGCCGTTCGAAGGCGGCGCGATCGTTGCGACAGCAGGTAGTTCTGCGCGACGGCGTAGAGCATGGCCGGCGTGTAGACGAGCCAGTTGGCGTAGCCGCTGACGTGGCCGTCGGCCTCCTGGTTGTTGCGGAACTGGGCCTCGAGCTCCTCGGCAGCGATCGCGTGGTAGCCGCGCAGGTCGTAGCAGCATGTAGTCCACGTACACGGCCTGATTGACCGGCCACGGCGTGCCGGTCTGGCCGTAGGCGAAGTTGGAGTACGGCAGGTCGATCGCGACGTTCGGCTCCGCGCCGCCATGACGACGCGGCAGCCGGAGCGCGTGCCACAGGTTGGCGCGGAAGAGCTCGTTGACAGCCTGCTCCGGCACGCGGAACTGCGCGCCGCGGGCGAGAAGCTCCGACCAGAACTCCAGTCGTGGCCGTCGCGGGCCTTGCGCGTAATCGATGGCCGTCAGCGTCGCGACCTCGGCGTCCGGGACGAGCGGCGACGGCAGCTTGACGACGAATCTGCCGCGAGCCGTTCGCGGGCAGGTCGACGAAGAGCGGTGGCGTCGATCCGCTTCTGCTGCTGCTGGTAGTCCTGCGTGCCGCTCCACGGCGTCTCGGTGCCCGCGCCCTCGACGGCGAGGAGCACGCCGCGCCGGCCGCGTCTCCCTGAAGAGTGCCGTGCCGCCCTGCCGCTCGACCACGATCGTCCCGTCGAAGTACGGCGGCAGCTGGCGCCGATGGGTCATCGAGACGGGCAGCGCTCGCGCGTGCCCGTTCAGCTCGGTGATGCGTGAGCTGCTGGAGCAGCACCATCGGCATGTCGCCGCGCCGCTCCGGCGGGCGGCCCGTGCAGCGGATAGGCGAACTGCTCGACCTCGTATCGCACCCCGTCGTCCTCGAAGGTCGTGGTCATCACCGGCAGGCCGTCGGCCAGCCGCTGCCCCTTCCACGTGCGGACGATGCCCTTGCCCATCTCGCCGAATGCGAACCAGAACCGGAGCTTGTCGGGGTTGCCCTCGTCGCTCCACACGCCGGCGCCGCGGTCGATCCCGAACTTGCGGATCGCGCTGTCCCACGTGAGACCGACGATGTGGCCGGGGCCGCGGGTCTGGGGATTGCTGTAGGCGGGGTTGCCCATGTCCTCCCACCTGGCGGTGTATTCCGCGTAGGTCGCCTCGGGCTCGGCGCGGAGGCGATCGAGGATGCGCTGGCCCTTGCGCGGCGCGAGCGCACTGCATGTGATCGTCGAAGGGCAGCGGGCGCGTCGCCGGCGGTGACGTAGACGTCGAGCGAGGGAATCCAGAGCGCCTTCTCCGCCAGCAGCTGGTCGACCGTGACCGTGAAGCCGCGCGTGCCGGCCGCGTCGAGCTGGATGGTCAGTGCCGGGGCCCGCGTCTTGAACGCGGGGTCGCGCAGGAGGCGGCGCGCGGTGTCGGCATCGCTGGCGGCGATCAGATCGGTCCAGAGGACGTGGACGTTCTGGGCCGTGCCGGCGGCGTCGAGCGGATAGTCCAGCGCGAGCTCGAGGCCGTCGACGTCGCCCTTGCCGGCACGCGTCTGCGCCACGCCGCCCTCGACGACGTCCCCGGCGTCGAAGTGCTGCGGCGTGAGGGACCGCACGTCGACACCGGCGCGGCCGCCGACCGCCACGCGATAGTCGGCGGTTGAAGGCGCGGTGTGGCCCCACGAGCACGCGCACGTTCAGCCGGCCGTCCTGGGCGTGGCAGACGGGATGCCCACAGCAGCAGCAGGACGACACACAGGGCCGTTTTGCTCATCGTGACTCCATCACGCCCCGTCCGCAGCGGCGACCGCCGGGCACGCGTCAGCGCGAGGATGGATCGTATCCACGTCGGTCTGATGCCTGACGCGGAGAGCCCGCGGCGGCGCAGGATGTTTCCAGCTAATTGGAACCAGTCCGAGGGGCGCCGGCAGGACCCTTGATGCCGTGGCCGGGCGCAGGTACAAGACCCTGGACGCGTTCAGCCCGCAAGGAGGATTCGATGCGGCCCGCAATCGTCGCGTTCGTGATGGTGCTCTCGCTGCCCGGCGTGTGCGCGGCGGATCGCGGGCGGCTGGACCTGAACGGCACATGGGAGTTCCGGCTCGACCCGCAGGAGCAGGGCGAGGCGCAGGCATGGCACTCGACGGGAGTCGCGTTCACGCGCAGGATCGATGTTCCCGGCGCCTGGCAGGCCCAGGGCGTGGGCGAGCCGAAGGGCACGCTGCGGCACGACTACGCGGGCGCCGCGTGGTACCGCCGCATCGTGCCGGTGCCCCGCGCCTGGCAGCGGCAAGTCCGTGCGGCTTCGCATCGGCGGGGCACACCGCTACACCACCTTGTACGTGAACGGCCGGAAAGTGGGCGAGCACCGCGGGATTCAGCGCGCCATTCGCGTTCGACGTCACCGACGCCGTCCGGCCGGGCGACGACAACGTGATCGCGCTGCGCATCGTGAACCCGGGTGCAGTGCCGCTCGAAGGGCCCCGCGAGCAGAAGCCCATCCACCCGACCGGCATGCTGAACTACATCGGCAACTGGGGCGGCATCTACGGCAGCGTCGAGCTGCAGGCGACCGACCCCACGTGGATCGAGTCACGTCTACGTGCGGCCGGACGTCGAGCGGAAGCGGCGAAGTTCGCCGTGACGGTGCGCAACCGCGAGAACGCGTCGTTATGCGGGCGACGTGCACGTCTCCATCGGGCCGCGGGACCGGCGCCGTGCGAGCGTGCAGGTCGAACCAGGCGGACGCGCCGAAGTCGAGGTCGTGGTTCCCCTGGCCGATGCGCGCCTGTGGTCGCCGGAGCAGCCGCACCTTTACACCGCCGCCATCACCCTGGAGCAGGGCGGGCGGGAGCGGGATCGTGTCGAAGAGCGCTTCGGGATGCGGCAGTTGCAAACCCGCGGGAACGTGCTGCTCCTCAACGGCAAGCCGCTCTACCTTCGCGGCTACGGCGACGACAACATCGAGGTGCTGACCGGCTTCCCGCCCTCGTCACGGGCGACGTATCTGCGAGCGGCTCCGGCAGGCGCGCGCCTTCGGGTTCAACGCCGTGCGCTTCCACTCGATGACGCCGTCCGAGGAGTTCTTCCATGCCGCGGACGAAGTGGGGCTGCTCGTGATGGCGGAGCTGCCTGCCGCGTACACGCAGTACGTCCTGCCGCACCAGGAGTTCCTCCGCGAGGAGCTCGAGCGCGTCGTGCTGCGCCTACCGGAACCGGCCGTCGCTGCTGTCGGTCGCCTTCGGCAACGAGTTCAACCTGACCTGGCTCGGCGACCGACGCCAGAACGGAAGACGTTCCTCGAGACGGTCGACGATTTCTACCGCCTGGCGAAATCGCTGCACCCGGACGGCCTCGTCCTCTCGAATGACGGCTACGTGATGCGGCCGACGGACCTGGTCAGCCACTACGGTGTCGGCGTGCCGGACCTGCCAGTCGTGAAGCACGAGTTCGGCGAGTACTACTGTTCGCTGCCCGACATCTCGCTGATCGACCAGTTCACCGGCGCCTTTCTGCCCGGGTGGCTGCACGCCAAGCAGCGCTGGGTGGCCGAGCAGCGGCCTCGCGGACGAGTACCCGCCGCTATGTCAGCAACTCGCAGCGGCTGCAGCAGCTCGGCAGCAAGTTCCAGATCGAGCGCGTGCGTCACCGGCAGGACATCACCGGCTATCACTACTGGCTGATCGTCGACTTCCCCGGCGGCACCGGCGAGGGCGACTCGTGGGAAGAAGGCTGGTTCGATTATTTCTGGCAGCCCAAGGGCATCACGCCCGCGCGACGGCCAGGCGATCAACGGCGCGGTCCTGCCGCTGATCGGCACGAGCGTCAAGGATCGCACCCTGTGGAACGACGCACCTCGCGCGTCGTCGACGTGATCGTCTCGAACTACGGCGAGCAGGATCTCGTCCGACGCCCCGCTGTCCTGGAGAGCCGAAGTCGGACGGCCAGACAATCGCGTCGGGCACCGACGCGCATTGCCGTCCCGATGGGCAAGGTCGCAGGCGGTGGCGAAGGTCACGCTCGACGCCCCTGCCCGGCGACGCGCGCAGAAAGCTGGACCTCGTCGTCGAGCGTGGACAGGCCCAGCACGCCAACTCGTGGTCGTTCTGGTCGTTCCCACGAGACGGCCTGCTCGACTCGCGCCACGGCGCCCGTGCACTCGACGGTGAAATGGGCAGGCATCAGCCGGCTGTATCCGTTCGTGCGGGAGGGCACCGCCGCCGGACGCGAACGCGCTCCTCCTGACCTCCGTCCTCGACGACGCCGCGCTCGCAGCACCTGCGCGCCGGCGGACGCGTGTGGCTGATGGCCGAACGCGGCCAGACCGCAGCCGCGGGCAGAGGTCGCCTTCTTTCCGGCGGCCGGCGGCGCGCTGGGAACCGTCGTGCGCGATCATCCGGCGCTGCAGGGCTTCCCGCACGAGGGGTTCGCGGATCTGCAGTTCTTCAACCTCATCGACGGCGCGGTGCCGCTGCCGCTCGACCGCTGGGCGGCCGGCCTCGTTCCGCTCATGGGCGGCATCCGCACCACGGCGGGCTTCCTGAGCAAGTCGAAGGACCTGTCGCGCGTGGGCTATGTGTTCGAGGCGAAGGTCGGCGCGGGCCGGCTGCTCGTCACGAGCCTGCGATTCCGCGAGCACTTCGACGAGGCGTACCCGGAGGCGATCTACCTGTTCGACCGCCTGCTGCGCTACGCCACCGGCCCCGACTTCGCCCCGAGCGCTGGAGCCGGCGAGAAGCGCTGCGAGCGCTGATGCCCCGCTAGCGGATGCTGAACGCCTCCGGCATGGCAAAGACCATCGCAAGTGTCTGCCATCTGCCATTTGCGATTTCAGTCAGGCCGGATCACACGAACTCCTCCGGTTGCTCCCGGGAACTCCGTTGGCTCCCTTACCGTCCTGCAGGTGGAGGACGCCCGACTACTTGGACGTCCACCCGCCGTCGACCGGTATCACGGCGCCGGTGATGTACGACGACTCGTCCGAGGCCAGGAACAGCGCGGCGGTGGCCACTTCCCGCGGGGTGCCGACGCGACCGAGCACGGTCTGGGCGCATTGCCACTCGTAGTGCGGCTCGCCGGGTCTCGGGGAGATCCGTGTCTGGATCGGGCCGGGGCACAGCGCGTTGACGCGCACGTTGTGCGGGCCGTAGTCGTAGGCGGCGCTGAGCGTGTACCCGAGCAGGCCGGCCTTGGTTGTCGTGTAGGCAACGGAGGTCGGGCAGCCCGACCATCGCCTGGATCGAGACGATGTTGACGACCGACCCCTGTTTGCGCGCGATCATGTACGGCAGCACCAGGCGGGTGGAGTGGTGCGTGCCGAGCAGCGCCACCTGGATGCACCGCTGCCATTCCTCGGCCGTCGATTCGAGAATCGGCGTGGAACTCACCCAGATACGCGGCGTTGTTGCACAGGACGTCGATGCGGCCGGCATCTGCCGCCGCCGCGACGGCCGCGCCAAGATCGTCGATGGACGAGAACGTCGCCCCGGCAGAATCGCGCGTCGCCGCCGCCGTCGCGAATCGCAGCGGCGACCGCTTCGCCCGCTTCCGCGTCGACGTCCACGAGCGTCACGCGCGCGCCTTCCTCCGCGAAGCATTCGCTGATCGCGCGCCCGATGCCGTGCGCCGCGCCCGTGACCATCGCCACCTTGCCGCCGAGTCTGTTCATGGCGCGGGCATTCTGGCGTGCGCGATCGCCACTGTCAACGGCGCCGGGCGGCGTCCCGCGCGATTCATCCGTCATTCTGGACAGCGTGTTCGGGCGGCCCGGCATCCCGGGCAGAAGGAGAGTATGTGATGCGCGCTTCCAAGACGCCCTCGGTCCCGGCCCTGTCCCGCGGCCTCGCCATCCTCGAGCGCATCGCGAAGTCGCGGCGTGGGCTCACGTTCGCCCAGCTCACGCGGCACTTCGGATTCCCGAAGAGCTCGGTCCACACGCTGCTGCTCACGTTCGAGCGCGAGGGGTACCTGCAGCGCGACCCCGCCACCGGGCGCTACATGACCGGCATGAAGCTGGTGAACATCGCCAGCATGACCATCGATGGCGTCGTGCTGCGGGACAAGGCTGCGCCGCTTCTCCAGGCGCTCGCGGCTGAAACGGCCATGACGGCGCACCTGGCCGTGCTCGATCGCGAAGAGGTGGCCCTCGTTGCGAAGGTGGAGCGCCCCGGACGCGACCGGGTCGCAACCTGGATTGGCAAGCGGGTGGACGTCCACTGCACCAGCCTCGGCAAGTCCCTGCTCGCCTACCTTCCGGACGAAGAGGTCGATCGGCTGATCGGCGAGCGCGGCCTGCTGCGGCACAACGAAAATACCATCGTGTCGCCGTTGCGCCTGAAGGAGGAGCTCGCGCGGACGCGCGCCGTTGGCTACGCGATGGACGACGAGGAGGAGGAAATCGGGATGCGCTGCATCGGGGCGCCGATCTGGAACTGGGACGCCCACGTCGTCGCCGCGGTGAGCGTGACCGGCAGCACCCGCGTCATCACCGCCGACACGTTCGAGCAGATTGCCGGGCAGGTGAAGCGTACCGCCCTCGGCATCTCGCGCCAGCTCGGGTTCAGCGGCGCCGACAGCGGGCGCGTCGAGGTGGCGCGGGCACACGGCCACGACGCGGCGGGTTGAGGGTCGAGGGACTGGATCGGGGATCCGGGGTCCGGGATCCGGGATCGGGGATAATCGGGGATCGGGGATCCGGCGTGATCCGGAACGCTTGCCGCTTCCGGCTTGCTGCCCCCCGAACGCCGAGCCCGGAGCGCCGAGTCCCGGACGCCGAGCGCCGGACCGGATCCTCGGGCGCTCGGCGGCGTCTCAGGGGACGTCCCTACAGCTCGCCGGCCGCCACCCACCCCGGCACGCCCGTGGCTGTCCGCACGGCGCGCAGGATCGCGTCCGCCAGCACCTCCGCGGCAATGGCGCCGAGCGCCGTGAGCGACACCGACGCGGTGATCCCCGCCGTGGAGATCGCCAGCACCTGGTCGCCGTCCCCCTGCGTGTGGTACGGATTGATGGCGCGCGCGGCACCGGTGTTCGCCATCATCGCCAGCTTCGTCAACTGCGTCTTGGTCAGCGACACGTTCGTGCCGATCGCGGCCAGTGTCGTCGACCGCAGAGCGCCGTCGGCCAGCGGCGCGTCGGCTGCCGGACGCGCATCGAGATCGCGGCGCAGCACCTCCACCGAGCGCGCGAAGCCGCGGCCGTCCGCAGTCCGCGCCCCCGCGACGATCGATCCCGTTCGCCAGTCGAGGACGTCCCCTGCGGCGTTGACGACGGCGAGGGCCGAGATGATCACGGCGCCGTGCCGGGCTGCGGCGCTGCCGACGCCCCCCTTCATGCCGTGCATGCCGCGCCCGGCGAACATCTTCCCCACCGTCGCGCCGGCGCCCGCCCCCACGCTGCCCTCCCCGACCGGACCGGCGGTGGCCGCGCGGCAGGCGCGGACCGCTTCGTCCGGACCGACCCGGATGCGTCCGTCGCCAATCGCCAGGTCGTCTATCGCGGCGCCCACCACGATCGGCACGCGAACGTTCGGCACGCCCCAGTCGTAGCCGACCTGCTGCTCCTCGAGGTGCCGGACGACTCCTGCCGTCGCGCCAAGCCCCATCGGCCCGCCGCCCGCGAACAGGATGCCGTGAATCTGGTCGAGCGGGCTCACCGGCTGGAGCATGACGCCGAGCGATTCCGCCGGCGCCGACCCGTCGTAATCGGCGCCGGCCGTCGCCGGCTTGTCGAACAGGATGGCGGTGCAGCCGGTCGGCCGGCGCACATCCGTGAAATGGCCGACACGGACCCCGCCGATATCGGTGAAGGACCCGGCGGGCTTCAGCGGTGCGCCCTGGCGTGTCCCGACAGCCGCGCCAGAGGCGCCTGACGCAATCGCCGTCGCGCCGACGCTGCCGAGAAAGCGGCGGCGGGAGACTCTGGGGGTAGGCATGCGCCACATATTACGACGCCCGTGCCTGTTGCGGCGCGGCGGCCGGCGCTCGGGGTTCGGTTCCTTTACTCGGACGCGCGATGAACGGATATACTCCCGCGCATCCGGGCAGAGCACACGTGGCAGCTCAGCTGCCAGGCACCCTCGACGGGCGGCCCTACTTGTAGCCCGTCCGCGGCGTGCAGGGTGTGGCCTGGGTCCGTTCTTCAATCGAGGAGGTCACTCGTGAAACGCCTTGCACTCGCCCTTCAGGTCTTCCTGCTCTGCATGTGGGGGATGGCAGCGCCGCCAGCCTCGGCCCAGTCGGTTGACACCGGCATTCTCGGCACCGTCGCGGACAGCAGCGGCTCCGTGGTTCCCGGCGCGCAGATCACCGTCACGGGGGTGTCCACGGGCGTGTCCCAGACCAGCGTCAGCGGACCGGGTGGGGCATTCGAGATCCGCTACCTCGTGCCCGGCGATTACGTGGTCGAAACGTCCTTGCAGGGCTTCCGCTCGGAGCGCCGGGAGATCACCCTCAGGGTCGGGCAGCTGGCACGGCTCAACGTCGTGCTCAACGTCGGCAACATCGGCGAGGTCGTCGAGGTCGAAGCCCAGGGACTGCTGCTCGAGACGCAGAGCGGCGTCACCGGCAACGTCGTCACCGCGGAAACGATCGTCAACCTGCCGCTCAGCGGCCGCAACTTCACGGCGCTGGGGAACCTGACGGCGGGCGTGGTCGCGTCGGGCGGGAACTTCCGGGCGAGCGGGGCGCGCAGCATGTACCAGCAGGTCTCCTTCGACGGCGTGAGCGCGCTCAACAACCGCGGCAACAACCTGTTCATGTTCCCCTCGGTTGATGCGGTCGAGGAGTTCAAGGTGCAGGCGACGAACTACACCGCCGAGTACGGCGGACATGCCGGCGCCAACGTGCAGCTGCAGATCAAGTCCGGCAGCAACAGCTTCCACGGCAGCCTGTTCGACTACGTGCGCAACGACGCGATGGACGCTCGCAACTACTTCGCGCCGGCGCCCGCACCCAAGCCGCAGCTCGATCGGCAGCAGTTCGGAGGCGTCATCGGAGGCCCGGTGCGCCGGAACGGGACCTTCTTCATGTTTTCCTACGAAGGGGTCAGGGAAACGCGGGAGACGGTGGCGCACACCAACGTGCTGACCGAGGAGATGCGGCGCGGGGATTTCTCGGGCGTCGCCGGAGCGGTCGTCCGGGATCCGCTCACCGGGCTGCAGTTCCCCAACAACGTCATTCCGAGCAGCCGGCTCGATCCGCTCGCCGTCTCGATGGTCAACCAGTATCAGCCGCTGCCGAATCAAACCGGAAGCAACAACTTCCGCGGGGTGACCCTGGCCGAGGACACGCAGAACCAGTTCATCACCCGCGTCGACCACGTCCTCAGCCCGAAGCAGAAGATCTTCGGCCATTACCTCTATCAGGGGCGCGACAATCCCACGACGCCTGTCAACCCGGATTTCCCGGTGGCGCGGCTCTTCAACAACCACAGCGTCGGCAGCGCAGCACGTCACGACCTGGAGCTCCCGCCTCCTGAACGAAATCCGCTTCGGCTACATGCAGCGGCGACCTCAACCGGCTCAGCCCGCGGCGGGACACCGGGTTCTCGGTCGAGGAGGACCTCGGCATCCAGCGGGATGCTGGTCGGAGGACCGAACGGCCGGCCGCCGAACGAGCTCGAGATCGGCTTTCCGACCATCAGCATCCAGGGATTCAACGGGTTCGGCGACAGCACCGGCGGCGAAGGCATCGACAAGAGCCAGACCTACCAGTTCGTGAACAACCTGACGCTGATCCGCGGCCGGCACGCCGCTGAAGCTCGGGCGCCGACATCCGCCGGCTGATGGGCGACGCGACGAGCACCAACGCGCCGTTCGGCGCGCTCGACTTCACGCGCGACATCACCGGCCATGCCGCGGCGGCGTTCATGCTGGGGTTCCCGAGAACCGCGCGCACCCCCGAGGGCATTCCGATCGGCGGCATCCGTCAGTGGCGCCACGGCTTCTACGTCCAGGACGACTGGCGGGTCAATCCCCGGCTGACAGTGAACCTCGGCCTCCGGTACGACTACAACATGCCCCCGAAGGACATCAACGGGGTCAGCCGCACGCTGCGGTTCGACCTCGATCCGAACGGTCCCGTGCTGTGGCCTGAACCGGGTGAGGTGGTGGACGAGCTGTATTTCAACAAGCACCGCCACTGGGCGCCGCGCCTGGGCTTTGCCTTCCAGCTGAATCCGAAGCTGGTGTTCCGCGGCGGCTACGGCGTCTTCAACATGGCGCTGCACCTCGACAACATCAACACGCTCGGCACCAACCCGCCGACCGCGAGCGTGCAGGTGACCAACCCCGACGACTGAACCCGATCGCGACGATCGCCAATCCGTTCCCCGCGTCGCTCGTGCCGGCCAACACGATCTTCAACGTCACGTCCGCCGAAGTCGATCGCAATCACCGCGACGGCTACTACCAGAACTGGAACGTCGCGGTCGGGTACGAGCTCTCGCAGGCGGCGGTGTTCGAGGTGCGCTACGTCGGCGCCAAGGGCACCAACCTGGACACGAGCCTGACGAACTTCAACAGCCCCGAGCCCGACCCGACCGCAGGGTCGGTGAACCTCCAGTCGCGCCGCCCGTACCCGGCGTTCGGCCGCATCCGCATGTGGATGACCGACGGCGAGAGCGACTACCAGTCGCTCCAGAGCGAGTTCAAGCACCGGGGCCCGTGGGGCCTGAACCTCACGCGTCGCCTACACGCTGTCCGAGCTCAACGACAACCAGCAGGGCGGCCTGAACGCGTCGAGAGGACGCCGGCAGAATCCCGCGCAGCCTGGAAGGGGAGTACAGCACCCTCAGCCGACGATCAGCGTCACCGGCTGGTGGTCGGCTATGTGTGGGACATCCCGTTCGGAACGGATCTCGACGGCGCGGCGGGGGTTCTCCTGAAAGGATGGCAGATCAGCGGCCTGGGGATCTTCAACTCGGGCTCGCCGGTCTTCATCAACCAGGACGGCGACACGCTGAACGTCGATTCAGAGGAGATCCGCCCCGACCTCGTCGCCGGGCAGGATCCAACGCTGCCATCCAGCGAACGGTCGGCCGCCCGGTGGTTCAACACGGCCGCGTTCACGCGCGCAACGCTCACCTACGGCACCTCCTCGCGCAACCCGGTCGTCGGGCCGGGCCGGAAGGTGGTCGACCTCTCGCTCGCGAAGTCGTTTCCTCTCCAGAGTGGCCACCAGATTCAGTTCAGGGTGGAGGCCTTCAACGCGTTCAACTGGGTGAACTGGGCAAATCCCAATGGGACGCTGGGGAATTCGAACTTCGGGATCATCAGCAGCACCGCCGCCGCGCGCGAGATGCAGCTGTCCTTGAAATATTCGTTCTGACGGTGGAGTGGGCGCTCCGGGCGCCCCCCCCCGCGCTCCGGATTGCGTCGCAACGCCGTCATCCGCGCGGCCTGGCGACGCCTGCGCGCTATGCCCGGCTTCTCACCCGGCCGACTCCGGCCCGGACGCCGCGCCGACCTCCCGGGTGGCGGTTCGCCCGAAGCGGTGTCTGCAGGTCGCTGGCCTGCAGTCTCTAGTTGACAATCTACCAGAAGCGATTATCCTCTGGTAGAACGTCAACCAGAACCATGGCCGAACAGCAACCCCTGCAACTGCTCCAGGGCACCCTGGACATGCTCATCCTCCGGACCCTCATCTTCGGAGCGCGGCACGGGCACGGCATCGCCGTGGCCATTCAACGCACGTCCGAGGACGACCTGCTCGTCGATCACGGGTCGCTCTACCCCGCGCTGCAGCGGCTCGAGCAGCAGGGCCTGATCTCTTCGAAATGGGGGACCTCCGAGCTCAAGCGACGGGCGCGGTTCTACGGGCTCACGCGCGCCGGCCGGCGGAAGCTCACGACCGAGACCGGCAAGTGGGAGCGCATGGTGCGCGCGATCGGCCGCGTGCTGCAGCACCCGCGGGAAGAGGAGACCTGACATGTTCGGCCTCCACCGACGACGTCTGGACGAGGAGGTCGCGTCTCACCTCGCGTCCGAGACGGCGGAGAACGTCGCACGCGGGATGGACCCGGTCTCGGCGCGGGAAGCCGCCCTGCGGACGTTCGGCAACGTCGAGGCTGCCAAGGAAAGAACCCGTGAGCTCAACCCGCTCTACTGGCTCGATACCATCTGCCAGGACATCCGCTTCTCGTTTCGACTGATCGCCCGGAATCGATGGAGCAGCGCCACGGTCCTCGCCACGCTGACAGTCGGGATCGCGTTGAACGTCAGCGCGTTCACGCTGATCAACGCGCTGCTGCTCCGCCCATGGGTCCGGACGGCGCCGGAAACCTTCGTGACCGTCGTCCCGCGGTTCTCCGGAGAGTACACACTCCATTTCTCCGACGGCGGCATGTCCCAGCCGGACTACCTCTTCTACCGCGACTCGGCGAAGTCGCTGGAATCGCTCGCCGCATACCGGCTCCGCAACCTGACGCTGGGCGGCGCCGATTCAGGGAGCATCCGCGGCGGACTGATTTCGTGCAACCTGTTCGACGTGATCGCCCCGGGGCCGGCGATTCTGGGGCGCTACCTGGCCGCCGAAGACTGCACGGAGCCCGGGCGGGGGGCGGTGGCCGTGCTCAGCGAAACGGGCTGGCGCCGCAGGTTCGACGCAAACCCGCAGGTCATCGGTCGAGTCATCCACCTGAACCGGGTTCCATTCACCGTTGTCGGTGTTGCGCCGGCCATGACGCTGTTGAGCGCGGGGGCCGGCCCACCGAACGACCGCGACGTCTGGGTTCCGTACAGCATGCTCCGCGCCCTGCGTCCCGCTGACGAGTACTTCAGCGATCCGCTCGGCCAGTGGCTCGCTGTCGTGGGGCGGCGCCATGCGGATTACACGCTGCAGCAGGTGCAGGAGGAGCTGAGCATCCTTGCGCGTGCTGCAGATGAAAAGGTCCCGGGCCGGGTCACCTCGCTGGTCGTCACGAACGGCTCGCTGGTGCAGGACCCGAACATGGGTTCCCGCACGTCACTGCTCCTGGCCGTCTCGCTCGGCACCGCGGCGCTGTTGCTCGTCCTGGCCTGCGTCAACGTGACGACGCTCCTGCTGTCGCGTGCAGCCGCACGCCAGCGCGAGATCGCCGTCCGGCTGTCTCTCGGCGCGGGACGGTTCCGGCTGCTCCGGCAGTTGCTCACCGAGAGCCTGGTGCTGAGCGGCACTGCCGCCGCCGTGAGCCTCGTGATCGCCCGGCGCGCCCCGGCGGCCCTGTGGTATTCGCTCACCGGCAGCGACGCGCCGTTCGACCTCACACCAGACTGGCGGGTCATTCTCTACGTCGCCGGGATCGGCCTGGGCGCCGGCATCCTGGCGGGATTGTCGCCCGCCCTCGAGTCGCTGCGTCCGGGAACCTCGGAATCGCTCAAGGGGAGCAGCAGTGCCGTCACATCAGGACGGCCAAGGTCCGGCCTGCGCAGCTTCCTCGTGGCAGCACAGATTGCGCTCAGCCTGCTCATGCTGGTGCAGGCCGGTCTGTTCACGCAGGCGCAGCGGCGGTTCTTCACCTACGACCCGGGCTTCGAGACGAAGCAGGTCCTGAGCCTCTCGCTCGCATCCGTCCTGGCGGGTTACGAACCTCCGGCCGCCTTCTACCAGCAGCTGGAATCGCGCGTGAAGGCCCTGCCGGGAGTCGCCCGATCGAGCTACGCGTCGCTGGCTCCATGGTCGGGCCGCAACTCGACGCAACTCGTGGAAATCGACGGCCGGCCGATCCCTGAGACGCGCGACTATCGGCGCGACCCCGCCCGCAGGATGGTGTCGGCGGAGTTCTTCGGGGTCATGGGTATCCCGCTGACCCGCGGCCGTGCCTTCAGGCGCGAAGCTGAGGCTGCGAAAGGCGAGCCGGTGCCGGCGGTGATCTCGGAGGCCATGGCGCGCAGGTACTGGCCCGGCCAGGATCCGGTGGGCCGCCAGTTTCGCATCCCACGCCTGCACGAGGTGATCGGCGTGAGCCGCGATGTGCAGAGCGTGGCTTACATGCAGGACGACGGCCCGATCTTCTATTCGCCGCTGGACGCACAGCAATCGAGGCCGCCGGCCATGCTGGTCAGCGTGTCCGGTGACGCGCGCGCAGCGGCCGCGAGCCTGCACGGGCTCGTCCGCCAGCTGGACCCGCAGATGGCTGCCACCGTCGTCACCCTCGCCTCCATCATCGAAGGGCACGGCGAGCGGCTGAAGCCCGTGATGATCTACGGCGTCGTCGCCGGCGTGCTGGCGTTGCTGCTGGCGCTCACGGGGGTGTACGGAGTTGTCTCGTTCTCGGTCAGCCAGCGCAGCCACGAGCTCGGTATCCGGGTGGCGCTCGGCGCAAGCGGCCGCGACGTGGTCTTGCTCATCCTCCGGGCAGGCGTCATCCCGGTTGTCGGAGGCCTGATCGCCGGCGTCGGACTGAACGTCGCCGTGTCGGCCGGAATGAAAGCCATGTACTTCGGGCTGAACCCCCGCGACCCGTTGACCCTCACCGTGGCGGGGCTCCTGCTGACGCTGTGCGCGCTGGTGGCCATCTGGATCCCGGCCCGGCGGGCGGCCGCGGCCGACCCGCTCCCGGCACTCCGCTCCCAGTAGCCCCCGGCAACGATCGACTGCACACGCCATCGTCCGGACAGGAAGCTGCCGTGCCTTGCCCGGGTAACCAGCTACGTACAGATGAATCCCACGTCCACTGCCGGAGGACCAAGCCTGTCATCGCTTCCAGGTTTCAGGCCGCGCGCCGGCGCCGACCTGAAGGGTGGCCGGTCGAACTTCAGCGCGTCCCGAGCGTCTTCACCAGCTTGTTGTAGATGCCCGCAATCAGCAGCGGCGTCGGCCACCGGCTGACGAAACCGGCTCGCGCGGGTCCGGCCCGACAGTTCCAGCGCCAGCGACAGCCCCATCGAGCCCAGTGCGGCGAACAGGAACCAGTGCGACGGAATTTTCGCGGTCTGCTGCTCGATCAGCCGCGCAAATTCCCCTTCCGCGTGCTCCGGCCGCAGGACGGGAGCTGAAGCGCCCGTCAGGGAGGCCTCCGCCGCAGGGTTCACTTCGAGGTGGCTCATGCGAGCCCTGCAGGCAAAACCGGCACCAACGTTGCCTCACGGCCGTGCATGGCCGACAGCCTGCTGCCCGCAACCCGCGGCGCCGGTCCGCTCCTGCAGCGCGACTACTGGGCCGTGCTCGCCGGGTGCGCGCTGAAGCCGTCCGAGCTCATGGCGCACGTCAAGGCGCATTTCTGCGAGCTGCCGCCCGCCGCGCTGGTGCAGTTCGTTGCAGCGTGCGGCCTGGTCAAGGACGCCAGGCTCGACATCCGGATCAAGCCGGGGCAGCACTGCGGCGTTCGAGTCATCCACGAGGACGCCCAGAGCGTCACGCTTGCGACCCTGGACGGCCATCCCGAGGCAGGCCGCATCACGTTCGGCGCATACCGCAATGCCGCAGGCGGCCGTGATCTTCCACATCCGCAGCCGCGCCCGCTCGACCACGCCGCTGAAACGGCTCGGCTTTCTGGCCATCGGCGACGCGATGCAGACCAACACCTGGGCCGACTTCATCAGGAACGCCGCCGCCTCGGTCGGCGCGCGCATTCCCGACGTCATCCATGCGGACACGGAAGCTGTCGATGAAGTGCCGGAAGACGATGAACCGCTGCGCTCGCCGACCTTCCGGGCGGCAGGCGACTGATGGCGGAGTGGCGCCTGTTCAGCGGCTGGTCCAGTGATGCGCTCAAGGCCCGGCTCGACCGGCTCGGCACCGGCACGCTGAACTTCGACGCGGTGGAAGAGCAGATGACCGGCGAGCACGGCTGGCACCACTACCACTCGGAAGCAGTCATCGCCCGCGAGCCAGACGGCGACGGCATGCCTCGCGCGCGCCCGCGTCGCCCTTGCGAGCTACCAGTTCTCCGATCCCGACATCGTCGTCGCGCACTTCGACCCGGCGACGCCGCTGCTCCACCGCCGCATCCTGCTCGAGATCAAGGTGCTCGGTCTGCGCTACCTCTGCCCTGCCGTCGTCAACCAGGTGCGGGACGAGCCGCGACGTTTACGGCTTTCGCTACGACACGCTGCAAGGGCACATCGAGCGGGGCGTCGAATGGTTCCTGCTGACGACGAACGACGCAGGCGAGATCTCGCTTCCGGATCGAGGCGCGCTGGCAGCCAGGCGAGCTGCCCAACTGGTGGAGCCGGCGTCAGGCTTCTTCGTGCTGGCCGGACACTACCAGCGGCGGTGGCACCGGCAGGCGCATCGCCGCATGTCGCTGCTGGCGCACTACGGCTCGCTCGACGACCGCCGCGCACCGATGCGTCGGGACTCACCCACCAGGGGATCGACGTGACGTTCACCTATCACACGAAACGGAAGTGGTTCATATGAGTGCCGCCACACTTCAACGAAACCGTCGGACTCGGGGCGATCACCGGCATGCGCGAGCATGGCCGGCCCGGCCGCACTCGCGCGTCAGGCACCAGGGCCTGATCAGCCGCCTGGTGCCGCTGCTGGCGCTCGGCGAAATGGTTGCGGACAAGACGCCCGGGGATCGGGAACCGCATCGACCCCTTTCCGCTGGCGGCGCGCGCCGTCATGGGCGCGCTGGTCGGCGGCGTGATCGCACGGGAGCGAGGCGGCAACGTGGTCCTGCATGGACTGGCGGGCGCGTCGGCCGCCGTCATTGCCGCGCACCTGGCCTACCGCGCGCGCAAGGCGCTGCCGCTGCCCGGCCTCGCCGGCGGCCTGCTCGAAGACAGCATCGTCACGGGCATCGCGGCCTTCTATGCGCGCGGGTGAGCTCCGCGTCGTCCGTGAGCTTCAGGCGGCTCCTTCCGAGCGTTTTGGACCCGGGGTTCCAGTTGTGTCCGGTGCAGGGCGCGCCTTTCAAGGCCCGCCGACTTCCCATTCCGGGCGCGCGCGGTCCAGCTTTCGGACGCCGGGACCCTGAAACGTCGAACCCCGAGCGCCGGCTCCCGAACGCCGGGCGCCGGGTCGTTTCCACCGCACCCCGGCGTGGCTCCTGGGCCGCGCAACCCGGGCTGGGAGCGGTCGCGCCGCCCCGGCGCAGAAAACCACCCGGACCCCGTGCTGTCCGGTGTATAACGGTGCCGACTCAGGCACGTTCGGCGCCGGGTTCCGTCTTTCCTTTTTCTGATCGTTCACTCGGGGGAGGCCCGCAATGCGAGAAGTCGTCGCCGTGGTCTGTTTTTCCTTGTTTGCGCTTACGACCCCGGCGGAGGTGGCCGCCCAGGCGGTATACGGGAACATCGTGGGCACGGTGCTCGACGAGTCGGGCGCGGGCCTTCCGAACGCGAAGGTCACCATCACCGACACCAACCGGGCGGTCAGTTTCACCACGACGACCAACGATTCCGGCTTCTTCACGCAACGCTTCCTCATCGTCGGGCGCTACCAGGTGCGGGTGGAAGCGGAGGGCTTTCGCGCCTACCTGCAGGACGTCAGCGTGTCGGTCGACCAGGAGACCAGCCTGAACGTCAAGCTGCAGCTCGGCGAGCTGAGCGAGACAGTGGAGGTGAGCGCGGGGACTCCCCTGCTGAAGACCGAGCGCAGCGACGTGGCGACCACCTTCACGGAAAAGACCGTCGCCAGCCTGCCGATCCTGAACCGGCGCTTCACGGCGTTCGAGCTGCTGACCCCGGGCGTGCAGGCGACCACGTCGCCAGACGGCAGCGAGCGAGGATCCGCAGGGGTCCTATCGCAAGGTCGTCAACGGCCAGAGCTTCGCCGGGTCGGCGCACCTGCTCGACGGCACCGACAATCACGATGCGCTGCTCGGCCTGATCGTCATCAACCCGACGCTCGAGTCGATCACCGAGGCAAAGGTCACGACCGCCAACTACGACGCCGAGTTCGGCGCCACCGCCGGCGTCATCAGCGCGCAGACCAAGTCCGGCACCAACACTTTCCGCGGCGCGGTGTCTCACTTCCTCCGCAACGACGTCTTCAACGCCCGCAACCCGTTCACCCAGTTCCAGAAGATCCGCGGCACGGATCGTTACATTCCGGTCACGCAGTGGAACCAGTTCGGCGCCGCGCTGGGCGGTCCGGTGGCGATGAACAAGCTGTTCTTCTTCGGCGATTACCAGGGGACGCGGCGCAACACCGGCGGGTCGGCGCTGCTGCGCGTGCCGTCGGCGGCCGAACGCCAGGGCGACCTCAGCGGCCTGGGGGTCGACATCTTCGATCCGGCCAGCGGCGGGACGCTGGCCGAGCGCCAGCGGTTCGACGGCAACCGGATTCCGGCGGCGCGCCTGTCGCCGCAGGCGCAGAATCTGCTCCAGCTCATTCCGCTGCCGAACATCGAAGGCACCGTGCGCGACCAGCCCAACTACGCCGGCTCGGGCACGTCAAGTTCAACGAGGACCTCGCGAACACCCGGTGGGACTACTTCCTCAGCGGCACCGACGCACGTGTTCGGCCGCTACAGCCTCGCCGACTACCGGCTGGACTCGCCGGGCATATTCGGCGAACTGGCGGGAGGGCGCGGTTTCGACGAGGCGGCGCCGTTCGCGGGCGTCTCGCGGACGCGCAACCAGAGCCTCGCGACGGGGTTCAACCACACGCTCAGCCCCACCCTGCTGACCGACTTCCGGTTCGGCTGGTTCGGCTACAACGTCAACGTCGACCCGGGCGGCGGCAGTATCAACCCGGCCACCGAGGCGGGCATTCCCGGACTGAACGTCGATGATTTCAGCCGTGGGATGCCGGCGTTCTTCCTCAACGGCTACGGGCCGGGGGGCAACACGGGCAACCAGTTCAACTTCGGCTACGCGCTCGGCTTCGCGAGCTGCAACTGCCCGCTGCGCCAGAACGAACGGCAGTTCCAGTTCGTCAACAACTGGACCAAGCTAAAGGGCAACCACACCATCAAGTTCGGCGCCGACATCCGCCATGCGATGAACCTGCGCATCCCGAGCGACCGGCACCGGGCGGGCGAGCTGCAGTTCAACGCGGCCCGGACGCAGGGCCCGACCGGTGGCGGCTCCGCGCTGGCGTCCTTCCTGCTCGGTGACGTGAGCGTCTTCGAGCGCTATGTCAGCAGCGTCACGGACGCGGAAGAACGGCAGAACCGCTGGTTCTTCTACGGGCAGGATCAGTGGAAAGCCACGCCGAGGCTGACGATCAACTACGGGCTGCGCTGGGAGATTTATCGTCCCCAAACTGTGACCGGAGCGGGCAAGGGCGGCTTCGTCGACGTCGACACGGGCGAGGTGCTGATCGCCGGAAGCGATGGCGTCGGGCTCGATCTGAACGTCGAGGGCACGCTCACTACGCTCGCGCCGCGGGTTGGCATGGCCTACCGCGTCACCGACACTACCGTGCTGCGCATGGGTTACGGCCGTGGCTACGACACAGGCGTCTTCGGCTCGGTGTTCGGCCACAACGTGACGCAGAACCTTCCGGTCCTCGCCATCCAGTCGATGCAGCCGTCACGCAACTTCGATTCGGTCTTCAACCTCGTCGCAAGGGCCGCCGGCGCTGAATCCGGCGACGATCCTCGCGACCCAGCCGTCGGGACCGAACGGCCGGCCGCTGCTGCCGAACGGCGTGACCTCGCTGGTCCTTCCCAAGAAGCTGCGGCTGCCCACCAACGACGCGTGGAACCTGACGGTGCAGCATCAGCTGCCGGGCGACATGTCGGTTGAAGCGGCCTACATCGGCAACAAGGGCACCCACGTGTTCGCGGGCAACGGCGGCGACTACGACTTCAACCAGGCGCGAATCGACGGCTTCGGCACGCTGACCACCAACGAGCGCAAGCCGTACTTCCAGAAGTTCGGCTGGAGCCAGAACTTCCGCTACTACGGCAGCGACGCCAGCAACAACTACCACGGGCTGCAACTGAAGGCGGAGAAGCGCTTCTCGCGCGGCTACTCGCTGACTCGGTCACTACACGTTCTCGCGCTCCTTCAATTACACGAACACCTACTACAACATCGATCAGGACCTCGCATATGGTCCGAACGACAATCACCGCACGAGTGTGTTCGGCCTGCACGGCGTGTGGGAGCTGCCCTTCGGGGAGCGCCGGAAATATCTCAGCGACGCCGGCGGGCTTCTCAACGCACTCGTCGGGGGCTGGCAGGTGAGCTCCGTCTACACGTGGCAGAGCGGACTGCCGTTCACACCGACCTACCGCGACTGCAACGCCGACCGCGACACCGGCTGGTGCCGGCCGGATATCGTCGGCGAGTGGAGGCTCGACAATCCGACGCCGGACGCGTGGTTCGCCACCACACCGCTCGCGGACGACGGACGCGTGACGCCGCTGACGGCCAACGGGCAGACGCTGGGCCCCTGGCGGCGGCCCGAACGCGGCGTCTTCGGAAACACCGGCCGCAACTCGGCTGCGCGGTCCGTCCTTCTCGCAGCTGGACATGTCGTTTTCCAAGAACCTCTTCGCTGACGGACAGGTTCCGGGGACACGTTCCGGGCCGAAGCGTTCAACCTCCTGAACACCGTGAACCTGGCCAACCCGAATACCTGCGTCGACTGCCCAGGAACCGCCGGACGGATCACCAACATCTTCAGGCTGGCCGTCATGCGGCAGTGGCAGTTCGGAGTGCGTCTGGAGTTCTGACCTTCCACACCTCAGGTCGCGGCGCGCCCGCCAGGGTGCGTCGCGACATCGCCATCGCATCGTGAGGTAGGCTACTCTCCATTCATGCGTGCCCTCCGGTTCCTGCCGGCCTGCCTTGCTGCCTGCCTACTGGGTGGCGCGTCGCTCGCGTCTCAACCCGCACCCAACGCCTGGCCCGCGCCGCAGCGCGAACACAAGCCGTGGACCCGCTGGTGGTGGCCGGCGAGCGCCGTGGACAAGGCCAACCTCACCCGCCAGCTCGAGCAGATTGCCGCCGCGAATCTCGGCGGCGTCGAGATCACGCCGATCTACGGCGCGAAGGGCTTCGAGGATCGCTACATCGATTTTCTCTCGCCCGGATGGATGGAGATGCTCGAGCACGTCGCGCGCGAAGCGAAACGGCTCGGACTCGGGGTCGACATGTCTACCGGCACCGGCTGGCCGTTCGGCGGCCCCGGCGTTGCGCCGGAGGACTCGAACACGAAGACTCATCCTCCTCGACGGGAGGCTCGCCGGCGAACCAACGAAGATGATGGTCAAACGCGCCGGGCCCGGCGGCGAAGGGCTGGTGCTCGATCCCTATTCGCCCGACGGCCATAGAGCGCTACCTCGCGCCGTTCACGAAAGCGTTCGCCGGATTTCCGCGCGGGCTCGTGCGCGGCCAGTTCCACGACTCGTTCGAGTACTACGGCGCCGGGTGGACGCCGCGGCTGCCCGAGGTCTTCCAGCGGATGCACGGCTACGACATCCAGCAGTTCGCGGCCGAACTGCTCGGCGGCAAGGCCATCGACGCCGCGACGCTCGGCGCGCGTGAAGAGCGACTACCGCGAAACGCTGGCCCGGCTGCACCTGGACTACCTCGGCACCTGGGTGGAGTGGTCCCACACCACGGCTTCATCGCCCGCAACCAGTCGCACGGCGCTCCGGCCAACCTCCTCGATCTGTACGGCAGCGTCGACGTGCCCGAGACGGAGCTGTTCGGCTCCACTCCGTTCCCGATCCCCGGGCTCCGGCGCCTGGAAGACGAAGTGCGCCACGATCAGGATCTTGCCGGAATCGCTCGTCATCCGGATGGCGTCGTCGGCCGCGCACGTGATGGGACGTCCGCTGGCCTCGAGCGAGAGCAGCACGTGGCTCCGCGAACACTGGAAAGTCGCGCTGTCGTATGCGAAGCCGGAGCTGGACCGCGTGATGCTCGACGGGATCAACCACATCTTCTATCACGGCACCGTCTACTCACCGCAGGACGCGCCGTGGCCCGGCTGGCTGTTCTACGCTTCGACCCAGTACAACCCCGACCAATCCGTGGTGGGACGACTTCGGGGCGATGAACCGCTACATCGAGCGCGTTCAGTCGGTCCTTCAGCACGGCGCCCCGACAACGACCTGCTCGTCTACTGGCCGATCTTCGACATCTGGGACAATCCCGACGGGCATGGTGCAGCAGCTCGGCGTGCACGACGTGAAATGGCTCGTGGACACCCCTGCCGGGACGCATGGCGCGGGCGCTGCTGGCGCGCGGCTACGGTTTCGATTACATCTCCGACGCGCAGCTTGCCAGGACCACGGCGGTCGGCGGGCAGCTCGCCACGCCCGGCGCCCGCTACGGCGTCCTGCTGGTTCCTGCCGCCCGCCGCATGCCGGCCGCAACGCTCGCGCAGATCCTGGCTCTCGCCCGGAACGGTGCGACGGTGGTCTTCGAGTCGCTGCCGGAGGACGTTCCCGGACACGGCCGCCTGGCCGAGCGTCGCGCGCAGTTCCAGGGCCTGTTGCAGGAGATCACCGTTGCGTTCACCGCCGGCCGCAACGAGGCACGGTTCGGTGACGGCCGCATTCTCAGAGGCAGCGCCATCGACGCGCTGCCGCACCTGGCCGTCGTCCGGGAGCCGATGGCCGACGCCGGCGTGGGCTTCATCCGCCGCGCCCATCCTCAGGGCCACGACTACTTCCTCGCGAACCTCACCGCCAAAAAAATCGACGACTGGGTGGCGCTCGGCGTGGCACCCGGCTCGGCGACGCTGCTCGATCCGCTCACGGGCGGCGGCGGGACAGCGGCGCTCCGGCGGGCCGGCGGCCTGACGCAGGTGTACCTGCAGCTCGCGCCCGGTGAATCGCTGATCCTGCGGACCTCGCGCGGGGCGTCCCCCACCGGGTCACGATGGACATACACGGCGTCCGCGGGGGCGCCGGTCGAGCTGACCGGTTCGTGGCAGATCGAGTTCCTGAAAGGCGGGCCCGAGCTGCCGCCCGCCGCCGGCCGCACCGGGCTCGGATCCTGGACGGAGCTGGGTGGCGAAGCGCAGCGTTTCGCGGGCACGGCGCGCTACCGCCTCGAGTTCGACCTCGCCGGGCTGGTTCGGAGCAGCCGAAACGGCGGCAGCCAACCGGCGGCGCAGAACACGCGCGCCGACTCGCCGCCTGACGCGTGGGCGCTCGACCTTGGCGATGTCCGCGAGAGTGCTCGCGTGCGGCTCAACGGGGAAGAGGTGGCAACCGCGTGGAGCGTACCGTTCGTCGTGCGGCTCGGGAATCGCCTGAAACCCGGGCGGAATGTGCTGGAGCTCGACGTCACGAATCTCGCCGCCAACCGCATACGCGACATGGACCAGCGGGGCGTGCCGTGGAAAATCATGCGCGACATCAACTTCGTGGACGTCAACTACCGCCCCTTTGACGCCTCGAAGTGGGAGCTCAAGCCGTCCGGGCTGCTGGGGCCGGTGCGGCTGATCCCGCTCCGGACGCTGCGGCCGTAGGGCAACGCTGGTCGTGGTTGAACTCGAGGCGGCTGGCCCGGACCGGCGTGGATGGGAGGACATCGTGAGCAGGCGATTGAACCGTCGGGCATGGCTGGCCAGTACAGGAGCAGGTCTTGCGGCCTTCGTGCCGCGTTCCGGCGCGGGACAGACTCCGGCACCAGCCGCCGCAGGCGCGCAGGGGGCGGCGGATGCGCTCGCGCTCAAGGATTTTCAACCGCGCAGCATGCTGGTCGTTCCGCAGCATCCGGTGGAGCGCGCCCGGTATCCGGTCGTCGACGTTCACAGCCACCCGACCTTCCGCGCGCGTGTCGTCAACGGCGTGCCGCAGGGTGAAGCAAACGATGCGCGCACGCCCGCAGCGGCACTGCTGACCCTCATGGAACGCCGGAACGTGCGAACGCTCGTCAACCTGACAGGGGGAGTGGGCAGCGGCCTCGCCGAGACGGTCCGGGCGTTTCAACTGCCCCATCCCGGCCGCTTCGTCGTCTTCACGGAGCCGTCGTTCGAGCGCATCGCGGAGGCCGCATACCCGAAATGGCAGGCCGACGAGCTCGCGCGCGCCAAGGCCGCCGGCGCCAAGGGACTGAAGATCCTGAAGGTCCTCGGACTGTTCCTCCGTGAGCAGGGCAGCAGCGGTCCTCTCGTGAAGGTCGACGACGCCCGCTTCGACCCCATGTGGGAAGCCTGCGGGGCGCTCGGCCTCCCGGTCGCGATGCACGTGTCGGATCCCGACGGCGTTCTTCCTCCCGATCGACGCGCACAACGAGCGCTACGAAGAGCTGCACCGGCACCCTGACTGGTCGTTCCACGGCAAGGACTATCCGTCGAACGCAGCAATCCTGGCCGCGCGGGATCGCGTCCTCGCGCGTCACCCGAAGACGACGTTCATCGGGTTGCACGTCGGCCACTCGTCCGAGGATCTGGGCGCCGCGGCGGCGGCCCTCGACCGCTTCCCGAACCTCCACGTCGAGATCGCGGCGCGCATCGGCGAGCTCGGCCGGCAGCCGCGGGCCGCCCGGCAGTTCTTCGATCGGTACCAGGACCGGATCCTTTTCGGGACCGACGGTCCTGAGGATTCGCTCTATCCGATTTACTTCCGGTTCCTCGAGACGGAGGACGA
The DNA here is from genome assembly GCA_963787175.1 of uncultured Acidobacteriota bacterium. GTDB lineage: Bacteria > Acidobacteriota > Vicinamibacteria > Vicinamibacterales > 2-12-FULL-66-21 > CAVSUB01. Next base: position 511,712 of record CAWBCA010000015.1, on the reverse strand, counting down.
GGTACTTCGATTACAGCCCGGGCCCCGTGCCCTCGCAGGGGCGATGGAAGATCTACGGGCTCGGGCTGAGCGATCAGATCCTCAAGAAGGTCTACTCGGAGAATGCCGAGCGCCTGCTCTCGATCGCGCGGCCCGGTGCGTGACCGCGAGCCGGGTCGGAGAAGTCCCGTTCACTTCCTCACGACATACCAGTTGTTCTGGATGTCGTGGGCGAGCTCGTGCTTCTCCACCGACGGGAAGCCGGCGCGCTCCAGGTACTCCCGCGTCTTGCCTTCGCCCCACATAGCGCCCAGGCCCTCCCCGCCCTGCGCCAGCGAGACCGTCATGCAGTGCATGCACGATACCGTGTAGAGGAACGTGCCGATCGGATGCTCGACGTTCTCGTGAACGTGGCTCGACCCCTTGATGTCCTGCATCAGGTAGACGCCATCCTGCTTCAGCGCGCGATGAATGCCCTTCAGGACGTTGAGCGGCGCCGCCTGATCGTGCACCGCGTCGAACGTCGTGATGAACTCGAACGACTCCGGCGGTGCCGTCTCGTGGAAGTTGCTCAGATCCGTCGCGATGAACTCGACGTTGCGAACGCCCTTCGCCGCGGCCTCTTCACGTGCCGCGCCAGTCGCCTCCTCGGAGAGGTCCATCCCGACGAACCGGCTCGCCGGAAAGAGCCCGGCCAGACAGGTCATCACCCGCCCTCGACCGCAGCCGACGTCGAGCATGGCGATGCCGCCCGCCAGGCGTTCGGCCAACCCCGGCACGAGCGGAAGGATATGTCGCTCGAGCGACGACAGGACGGACTGGCCGCTGTCCTCGGCCATGACGTCGTGAAACCGCGGGAACCTCTCATAGGGAACGCCGCCGCCGTTCTTGAAGCACTCGACGATGTCGTCTTCTACGGCACCGAGGAGGGCGATGTACTGCGCGAACACAGCGATGTTGTCGGCAGCCGCCGCCCGGGTCAGGAACGCCGCGTGCTCGGCCGGAAGGCTGAAGCGCACGGTGGACGGGTCGACATCGACCGCGCGGGCGGTCACCATCGCGCCCAGCCACTCGCGCACGTACCGCTCGTTCAGTCCCGCCCCGTCTGCAATCTCCTGCGGCGTCCGCGGCGGCTGATCCCGCATCGAGTCGAAGAGCCCCGTGCGGTGCCCGACCGACGCCATCAGACAGAACGCGCCGTCGTTCAGGGCGGTCAGCAGGCGGTTCGCAAAGGCGCCGGCCTTGCGTGCATCGAAATCCTCGCTGGTGCTGGTTTCCGGCATGTGCTGCTTCCTCTGAAGCGCCGCGGGCGCGCTCAACGGGCCGCCGCATGGATGCGGCGGACGTTCTCCTCCGAGAAGAATCCGGCAGGGGACGTCACCCCCGAGAAGACCCGCGCGAATCCGTCCATGGCTGCCTGGTTCCCGTGGAAGGCCCCGCGAAGCAAGGCGCCCGGCCGGTTGCGGACGTGATTGTAGACCAGGCATGGCGGCTCGATGCGGGTGCGAGCGTCGTGGCGCTCGCAGGCGCGGGCGTTGTAAGCTGAATTCGGCGCCATCGCTCCCTGTGGCTGAATCGAGGTAGTCATGCGTGTGGCCCCGGTGTGCGCGGTCCTCTTCCTCCTCGCTCCGTGCACGGCACGGGCCCAGCTCGCCTCCGAGCTCGTCGTTGCGGGGCTGACCCTCCCGATCGCGGTCCTTCAGGACCCGACCCGGCCGGACGTCAAGCTCATCGTCGAACAGGAGGGCCGCATCCGCGTCCTGGTCGGCGTGCAGCTGAGCCCTGTCGACTTCCTCGATCTCAGGCCCCTCGTCCTCAGCGGCGGCGAACGCGGCCTCCTCGGGCTTGCGTTCGCCCCGGACTACGCCCTCAGCGGACGGTTCTTGGTCAACTACACGCGCCAGCCGGACGGACACACGGTCGTGGCGCGCTACCGGCGATCCGCTTCCGATCCGCTGCGCGCTGACGCGTCGTCCCGGTTCGATCTGCTCTGGCCGGGCGGAAACCGGCACATCGCGCAGCCGTTCGAGAACCACAATGGCGGCGACCTCGCCTTCGGTTCGGACGGATACCTCTACATCCCGCTCGGCGATGGGGGCGCCGGCAACGATCCGGATCACCGCGCCCAGAACCCCGCGGAACTGCTTGGAAAGATCCTCCGCATCAACACGGCGGTGACGGACGCCGACCTCGAGGGCTACGACGTGCCCCCGGACAATCCGTTCACCGGTCAGCCGGGCGTCCTGCCGGAGATCTGGGCGTTCGGCGTGCGGAATCCGTTCAGGCTGACCGTCGATCAGATCGATCGTGGCGGAACGGGCGCCTTGATCTTTGCCGACGTCGGGCAGAACGCCTGGGAGGAAATCGACTACGAGCCGTTCGGCGCCGGGGGCCGCAACTACGGATGGCGGAACCGGGAGGGGGCGCACGACAACGTCACCAGCCGGCTACCCGCATTCGTGCCGCTCACCGACCCGATCGTCGAGTACCTCGCACGCCGTGGGCAATGTGATCACCGGGGGCGTGGTGTATCGCGGCGGGGCGCTCGGAATCGGGTTCTTCGGCCGCTACTTCTTCGCCGACTTCGGCGCGCGCCGCCTCTGGTCGGTGGGGTTGACGATCGACCCCGTGACGAGGGGAGCGCAGGCGGGCCAGGTCCTGGAGCATACCGGCGACCTCGGAGCCAGCGACGGAATCGGCAACGTCAGCTCGTTCGGCCTCGGGGCGGACTGCGAGGTGTACTTTCTGAGCTGGTCCGCCGGCGAGCTCCGGCGGATCGTCCCGGCGGGTGGCGGCTCGGCGACCGGCTGCCCGACACCGGATCCATTCCTGGCAGCCGGCGGCGGAGTGTTCTCAGGCGGGATCTGGCTGCCGCGCAACGACCCGCGGGTTGCGGGCGCGGGCCTGGGTGGTGGACCGCCGGCTGGCAGCGGAACCGGCGGCGGCGGCGGATGTACGACAGCGCAACCGGCATCCGGCTGGGTCTGCGTCAGCGGGGGGTGGGTCCCGTCCGGTCACCCGCTGGCCGGATCGGGGAGTGGCGCCGGAGGGTCCGGTGGTGGCACGGGCGGCGGCGCCGGCGGGAACCCGGGGGGCGCAGGAGGCCCTGCGAACAGCGTGTGCACGACGGTGCAGCCGGTGTCCGGGTGGTTGTGCGTCAACGGCGGGTGGCTGCCTCCCGATCACCCCCTTGTTGGCGCGGGGTCTGGCCAGCCGGGTGGTGGAGGCGCCGGAGGCCCCCCCGCCGGGGGCACAGGTGGAGCCGGCAGCGGGTGCACGACGTTACAGCCGGCATCGAACTGGGTCTGCGTGAATGGCGGCTGGGTGCCCCCGGATCACTCGCTCGCGAGAGGTGGCGGGTCCTAGCCGGCCACCGCGGCGGGGCTTGAAAGCCCCGCCCCACAGCGTGCGTCATGGCAGGTTGGAAGGCGGCCTGGTGGCGGATCGGGTCGCCACGTGGTCCGGGGTTACTGCCCTGTTTGGTGTTGTCGATCCCCGGCGCCGCGGATAACATCAGCGCGTTTCGGGGAGGTTCTATGAAACGCGTCCTGGTTGCCGCTCTCACTCCGTGTCTCGCAGCCGTGGCGCTCTCGACGGCCGCTGCTCAGGCCGGGCCGGTACTCGCGCAGGAACCGGTGGTGAGCGCCACGCACGTCGTGTTCGTCTTCGCGGGGGATCTGTGGAGCGTGCCGCGCTCCGGGGGCGAGGCAAAGCGATTGACGACCGGCTCCGGCGTCGAATCGAACCCTCACTTCTCCCCGGACGGGAGCTCGATAGCGTTCACGGGTCAGTACCGATGGCAACGTCGACGTCTTCGTGATGCCATCGCAGGGCGGCGTGCCGCGGCGGGTGACGTGGCACCCCGACCCCGACACGGCGCTTGGCTGGACCGGTGACGGCAAGAAGGTCCTGTTCTCGTCTCCCCGCACCAGCTATTCGAGATTCCGTGAGCTGTTCCTGGTCGGCCTGGACGGCGGACTCGAAGAGAAGCTGCCGCTGCCGATGGGCTTCGAGGGCGCGTTCTCGCCGGGCGGGGAGCGGCTGGCCTATGTGCCGCTGTCGCGTGCGTTCGGCGCCTGGAAGCGCTACCGGGGCGGTCAGGCGACACCGATCTGGATTGCCTCGCTTGCCAACAGCCAGGTCGAGAAGATCCCGCGCGAGACGTCCAACGACTTCTCCCCTTCCTGGATCGACGACAAGGTGTACTTCCTGAGCGATTGTACCGAGCCGGTGACGCTCTATTCGTACGACACGAAGACGAAGAAGGTCGAGCAGGCCGTTCGGAATACCGGCCCGGACTTCAAGTCCGCGTCGGCCGGCCCCGGGGTGATCGTGCTCGAGCAGGTCGGGCAGGTCCAGTTGTTCGATCCGTCCACCGGCCGTCTCACGCCGCTGACAATCACCGTCGCCGGCGACATCGCCGAGCTGCGCCCGAAGTACGTCAACGTCGCGCGGCGCCTCACGAACGCGCACATCTCGCCGACCGGCGTCCGCGCGCTGTTCGAGGCACGCGGCGAGATCCTGACGGTTCCCGCCGAGAAAGGCGACACCCGCAACCTGACGTCGACGCCCGGTGTGATGGAGCGGGATCCGGCATGGTCTCCTGACGGCCAGTGGATCGCCTATTTCTCGGACGAGAGCGGCGAGTACGAGCTGCACGTGCGCGATTCGATGGGCCGGAGCGAGGCGCGGAAGGTCCGGCTCGAGCCGAAGCCGACGTTCTACTTCATGCCGCGCTGGTCTCCCGACAGCAAGAAGATTGCGTTCATGGACGCGCACCTGAACACCTGGTACGTGGACATCGACGCGCGCACCCCGATCAAGATCGACAAGGATCGCTACCTGTTCCCGCCGGCCCAGCGCGTGCCGGTCTGGTCCCCCGACAGCAAGTGGATCGCGTACTCCAAGCGGCTCACGAACTACCTGAGCACGATCTTCATCCACTCGCTCGCCGACGGTCGAAGCCGTCAGCTGACCGACGGCCTCAGCGACGCCCGCTACCCGGTGTTCGACAGGGAAGGGAAGTATCTCTATTTCACCGCGAGCACCGATTCGGGTCCCTCGCTCGAGCCCGACCTCCGCAGCGCCACCCGTCAGCCTTCACGCAGCCTCTACATCGTGGTGCTCTCGAACAGCGACCCGTCGCCCTTCTCGCCCGAGAGCGACGAGGAGCGCATCGTGAAGCCGGGCGAGGAGAAGAAGGCGGCTGAGGAGAAGAAGGCGGAGTCCACGGGGGAGGAAGGCGCCAAGCCGGCACCTCCGGCCGCCCCCGTGCCGGTACCGGACGTCCGGATCGACTTCGACAAGATCAACCAGCGCATCCTCGCGCTCCCGCTTCCCGCGCGGGGATACGTCGGCCTCCAGGCAGGGCGCCCAGGCACTCTGTTCGCGATCGAGGCTCCGCCTCCCGGCCCCGGCGTCACCGGCACGATCGTCCATCGTCATGATCTGCGCCAGCGCCGGTCGGACGTCCTGGTGTCGGGCGTCAGGTTTTTCGAAGTGTCGGCGAACGGGGAGAAGGTGCTCACGGCGCAGGCGGACCGCTGGACGATTCAGACCGTCCGGCCGATGACGCCTGCCGGCACCACCCCGCCGGGACCGGCAGCGGCGCCGGCGCCGACGCCGCCGGCGCCAGCATCGGCAACGCCGGGAGCACCAGCCGGGCCCAGCGGCCCCGGTAGCTTCACGCTCCGGACCGACGACATCGAGGTGCGGTCGGATCCGGCGGTGGAGTGGAAGCAGATGTACCACGATGCGTGGCGCATCCAGCGCGAGTTCTTCTACGATCCCCGGTTGCACGGCCTTGACCTGGCGGCGGCGATCAGGAAATACGAGCCCTACCTGGGATCCGTGATGTCGCGGCGGGACCTCAACTACGTGTTCGCGGACATGATGGGGGAAATCACCGTCGGGCACCTCTCGGTAGGCGGCGGCGACGTGCCCGAGACACGGAACATCGCCACGGGCCTTCTCGGCTGCGACTACCGGATCGAGAACGGCCGGTATCGCTTCGCGCGGATCTACGATGGCGAGAACTGGAACCCTGACCTCAAGGCGCCGCTCACGCAGCCGGGCGTGAACGTGCAGGAGGGCGAATATCTCCTCACGGTCAACGGCCGCGAGGTCCGTTCGACCGACAACGTCCACAGCTTCTTCGAAGCCACGTCGGGCAAGAGCGTGCTGCTCCGCGTGGGACCGAACGCCGACGGATCCGCCGCCCGTGAAGTGACCGTGGTCCCTGTGCCGAGCGAGACCCGCCTGCGCAACCTCGCGTGGATCGAGGGCAACCGCCGCAAAGTGGACGAGGCGACCGGCGGCCGCGTCGCTTACGTCTACATGCCCGACACCTCGTTCGGCGGGCTCACGAACTTCACGCGTTACTACTACGCACAGGTCGGAAAGGAAGCCGTCATCATCGACGAGCGCTTCAACGGCGGCGGCGCGCTGGCGACCGACATCATCGAGCACCTCAAGAGAACGATGATGAGCCTGGTCGCGACGCGGGATGGCGAGGACGAGGTCCAGCCCCAGGGGGCGATCTTCGGCCCGAAGGTGATGATCATCAACGAGTTCGCCGGCTCGGGCGGTGACGCCATGCCGAACTACTTCCGCCGTGCCGGCGTTGGCAGGCTGATCGGCAAGCGTACCTGGGGCGGTCTGGTCGGCCGTGCTGGTGCTCCGCCGCTGATGGATGGCGGCTTCGTCACCTCCCCGAGTTCAGCCGTCTGGGGACCGGCCGGCGAGTGGGACGCCGAGAACGTGGGCATCGCGCCCGACATCGAGGTGGAACACGATCCCGCGCTGGTGCGGGCCGGCAAGGATCCGCAATTGGAACGGGCGATCTCGGAGGTGATGGCGGAGCTGAAGAAAGCTCCTGCCGCCAGGCCGAAGCGGCCGGCATACCCGGACTATCACAGGAAGCCGATCGTGACGAGCGATCAGGGCGGCAGCCGTCGCTGACGGCGCGGAGACCCGGCGTCCGGCCCGCCACCACCATCACTTCTCGCGTGGGCCCGCGCCGGCCGCAAGCGCGAACAACTCGTCGTCCGTCCACGGCCGCGTGCGGTCGGCCGTGGACGCGCGGAACGCTTTCACAGTTGCGGGATCGACCGGCGCACCCGTCTGGCCCCACTCGCGGCGGACGTAGGTGAGAACGCTGGCAATCTGCTCGTCTCCCAGGGCAGATCCGATCGGCGGCATCAGCCCGATGGCGCCCTCCTTGCCGTTCAGCAGGATTCGCGCAGCGATACCGGCCGGCGCGAACAGCAGCGGCGAGCCGATCAGGCCTGGCGCAACCTGATCCTGGCCGCGTCCGTCCTGCTGGTGGCAGGCCTGGCAGACGTTGCGGTAGATGTCGCGTCCGGCGTCGAACCGCTGCTGCTCGTCTGACGTCAGCGGCGTCGCCGCCGCCGTGCCCGGCTTCCCCGGCCAGGTCACGCGCGCGAGCACCGTCGCTGCGCGCCCGCTCGCATCGGCGCCGCCGGCCGCCAGCGCTGAAAATGCCGCCGGCTCCCGGCTCACCCGCACCTCCGACCTGCCGGCACCGCCACCTCGCAGGCCCGCACGCGCGAAGTCTTCCGGTGTCGAGAACGCGTACGCGCCGCCTGGCCCGGCCCTCCCGCCCGGACAGGACGGGCAAGGCAGCGCCGCAGGCGCCACCGCGCCGGCTCGTACCGGACTTCCAGGCATCGTGGCGCCAAGAAGCGCGACCTCCGCCCCGCGCAACAGGGCCGACCGCTGCCACGGCGGCTGGCCGTCGCGGGCTGTCCAGTCGAACAGGCGTTGAACCGCGCCCTCCTCGCTGCTGCGCACGATCGTGGCCGCGAGCATGGTGACAGCGGCGTCCCGCTGAGGCGTCTGCTCCACCGATGCCAGCAGTCGCTCGAGCACGTCGGCTTCTCTGCCGTGCAGGCTGCTCAGCGCGGCGTCGAGCGCGATCGGGTCGCCGGCGTGGCGCTCGAGCAGTGCAACCATCGGGCCGGCGCGTTCTTCAGGCGGCATCGCTCCGAGCGACGCCGCCAGCTGCCGCTGGACGGCCGGGTGCTCGTCGTCCAGGCGCTTCAGGATGGCGGCGTGGATCGGGCCGGCCGGCTGGCGCAGCCAGCGCTCCGCCAGGCGCACCGCGGAGACACGTACCGCGCTCGAGGGATCGTCGAGCGACCGCACCACCAGCGCCGGGTCGATCGCGTCGATCGCGTCGAGTGTCCACAGCGCGCGGAGTCGCGTCCGCCAGTCGCCGGCGTCCGCCGCAAGCGTCGTCAGCGCCGCGACGACCGTCCGCCCGGTGTCGGTCAGCTCTTCCGACGTGCCGGCACGGAGGCGATCCGCACGCTCGACCAGCAGGCGCTGGGCCGCATCCCGCCACCATCCGCCCGGATCGGACAGCATGTCCACGAGCTGCGCCGGCGATGCCTGCAACAGCGTCCGTCGCGTGTCGCGCCGTGTCGTGTCGTGGACGACGCGATAGATCCGTCCGAAGCCGGTCGGCTGCTCCAGCCTTCGCTTGAGGATGTGGTCGCGCAGGTAGACCGTGAGCGACAGGCGATGCTCGATGATGCCGCGGTACATGTCGACGACGTGCAGCGTGCCGTCGGGTGCATTGGAGAGGTAGACCGGCCGGAAGCGTTCGTCCGTGGACGCCAGGAACTCGCCCTGCTCGTACGCTTTACGGGCCCGCAGCCTTCTTCCCTCGTCGGTGAGCACGATCCGGCTCACGAGGTTCGCCGCCGGCTCCGCCACGAACGCGTTCCCATACAGATCCGGCGGCAGCCGGTCGCCTCGATACACGACCGGGGCGCAGACGGAGGTGAACCTCGCCAGCGATCCGTCGGGACGGTCGATGCCGGCCTGGTACGCGCGGTTCGTGCCTGGGTTCGGCCGCACCGGCCACACGGTGTTCAGCGTGTTGTCCTCGTCTGCGAGCCGCTCGTAACTTCCGCGCGTCCGCAGCAGGCTGGGGTTGCGGGCGAAATATGCGGTCGGAACGTAATCGACATGGAGCGCCGACTCGTTCGTATTCCGGTAGATGTGCCCGGCATCGTCCTGTGCCACGCCCCACTCGCCGCGCTGCAGCGTCTTCTGCACTTCGAACGCTCCGCGCTTCAGCCGCAGCTGGATGGTGGTCTGGCCGGCGGTGTACATCCAGTTGTCGAGTGCCCAGTAGAAGGTGTTGGCGTTGTTCTCGGGATCCGTCTCCAGCCGGCCGAACTGGTCGCTGACGAGCTCCTTCCCGTCCATGCGCAGGTCGCCGTCCTTGTCGAGCATCAGCCAGATGTTGGGCGGCTCCGCCACCAGCACGCCCCGCTCGAGCACCTTCAGGGATCGCGCGAGAACGAGACCGTCCGCGAACACGGTGCGTTTGTCCATCACGCCGTCGGCGTTGACGTCCTCCAGGACGACGACACGGCCAATCGGATCGCGCTCGTTCGAGGCGGTGACGTCCGCCATGAAGCCGGGCATCTCGACCGCCCAGAGCCGGCCCTCGGTGTCCCAGTCGATGGCCACGGGATCCTGAATCAGCGGCTCGCTTGCGACCAGCTCGACGCGGTACCCGGGCGGCATGTGGAACGTCTTCAGCGCGGCCTCGGGCGACAGCGGCGCCGAGTCGTCCGGGACTTTCTGAATCCCGGGGGGCCAGCCCCGGTTGGACGGCGGGCCCTGAAGCCCGTAGCCGGTGGCGGCAGCGGCCGCGACGAAGCAGGCGATTGCACCGGACTTGGCCAGCAGCATGTGTCTATCCTCGGCTCGTGCGGATGTGCGAGTATCTGTTGCCGGCCGAAGCTCACCGCGCAAGGCCCGCGCGAAGGCCGTCCGTCTGCGGAGGTTGAATGAGACCCGCGGGTGAGGTGTCGCGCCGTACGTTCCTGACCGGCTCCAGTCTTGCGCTGTTCGGCCTCGCCGTGCAAGGCGAGGCGGGCGCTCCCGCCCAGGCTGCCGAGCCCATCATCGACATCCATCAGCATCTCAACTACAGCGGTCGTGCCGACGACGCGCTGCTGGCGCACCAGCGCGTGATGGGCGCGACCACGACGATCCTGCTGCCGGCGGGCCGGACGGTCAGCACGGCGTCGACCCACCACGGGGTCGCAAACGGATTGCAGGCAGAGGCGCTCGGCAACGAGCGCTGCGAGCAGTTCGCCGCTGCCCACCAGGCTGAATACCGCCACGGCGCCAACGAAGTCCCGGACGCACCGGATGCTGCACGGGAGATCGAACGATACCTGAAACGCGGCGCGCTGCTCATCGCCGAGCTGAAGTTCGGCGTCGACTGCGACTCGCGGGACATGCAGGCGATCTACCAGCTTGCCGCGGCACACCGTGTGCCCGTGCTGATGCACTGGCAGTTCAAGATGTACAACTACGGGTTCGAGCGCTTCCACAGGATGCTCGAGAAGTACCCGGCCGTGAGCTTCCTCGGGCACGCGCAGACGTGGTGGGCCAACATCGACCGCAACTACCGCGACGACACGGCACAGCTGTACCCGAAAGGACCGGTGACGCCCGGCGGGCTGACCGACCGCTATCTCAGCGACTACCCGAACATCTACGCCGACCTCTCCGCGGGGTCGGGGCTCAACGCGCTGACGCGCGACGAGGGCTTCACGCGCGACTTCCTGACGCGCCACCAGGACAAGCTCGTGTTCGGCAGCGATTGCAGTGATCCGGACGGCACCGGGCCGAAATGCCAGGGCGCCCAGACCATTGCCACGATACGCCGGCTGGCGGCGAACAAGACGATCGAGCGGAAGCTGCTCTACGAGAACGCGAAGAAGCTGTTCCGGCTGTAATGGACGGTACACCTTCCCCGTTACGCCCGAGTGCGGTACCGCTACAATAGCGCCCCTGGAGGAGGCCCACGCTTCCTCTCGGCGGGGACCTGCGGATCGCTGCTGACAACGTCAGCACCACCATGGCCCGGGTGTCTCACGGCACACCGGCCCGCTGGAGCCTCATGAAGAGAATCGCTGCAGTCCTGATCCTGGCCGGTTGCGCTCTTGCGGGCCCGTCCGGCCAGACGGGGACGCCTGGAAGCGCCACCCTCCGCATCACCACGCGCATGAACCCGCCGCGCTGGGCCATCCTCGAGCGAGCAGCTCCTGTCGGCCAACGTGCCGGCGTGCCGGGAGTTCTTCACCAAGTACTTCGACGACCGCGGCTATCTCCAGTGCTTCGTGCGGTGGGGCGCGAACGACGGGCCGGACGATGCCTTCGAGAACTTCAACCGCTGGCCGGAGCTGCACGCGCTTGGCGCCGCGGACGACATCCTGCAGATGTACACGAAGGGGCACGAGGGGCTGATCGAGCAGTACACCGAGGCCCGGACGACCGAGGTGCCAATCGCGCGGCAGGGCATGTACCACAAGGAGTTCATCGTCCAGTCCGACTGGATGCACCACGGCGAGGGACTGCAGCTCTTCAACCGCATGGGCCTGTCGATGCCGACGGATGCCAGGTACCAGGAACGCGCCCGGCGGTTCGCCGGGTTCTACATGGGCGAGGATCCGGAGGCGCCCAACTACGACCCCGCCCGCAAGATCATCCGCAGCATGCAGAACGGCAGCCGCGGCCCGATGCTGCGGCAGGCGACGCCGCTCGACTGGGTCGGCGATCCGTTCGACGTCAAGGGCTTCGATGCCGAGCACGGCGAATCGAGCTTCGAGCAGTTCCTCGCGCACTACGCGGAGTACGGCGACGTGGTCGGCGATCACTTCCTCAACCTGGTGGCCACGACGCTGCCGATGAGCGCGTATCTCCTGGCGGGCGAGCCCAAATACAAGCAGTGGCTGCTGGAATACATGGACGCCTGGCTCGATCGCATGAAGCAGAACGGCGGGATCATCCCGAGCTTCGTCGATCTCGACGGCAAGGTCGGCGGGCCGGAGGGCGCGTGGTGGAAGAACGCCTACGGCTGGGGGTTCAGCCCGATCAATCCCGTGACCGGCCGGCGCGAGGATCGCAATCGCATTCCGCGGGCGCTGGTGGGGTTCAACAATGCGCTGCTCGTCAGCGGCGACCAGAAGTACGTCGACGCCTGGCGCGACCATGATGGACGCGGTGAATGCCCGGGCGCGGGAGGTCGACGGACGGAGGCAGTATCCGACGATGCACGGCGCGGCCGGGTGGTATGGCTGGCGGAACGAGCCGTGGAACGTCGGGGCGCTCGAAGTCTGGTACTGGTCGCAGAAGCCGCAGGACCTCCAGCGGGCCGGGAGTGGCGGCTGGCTCGGCTTCCTTGCCGGCCAGGCCCCCTCGTATCCCGAGCAGGCGCTGGAGCGTGACCTGAAGCTGATCGAGAAGCGGCGGGCAGCGGTCCGCGCCGATGCGACTCCGGCCGCGAGGCGCCTCGCCGACAACATGCTGGACTACAACCCGGCCGCGACAGGGGCGCTGGTCCAGCTGATGTGGGGCGCCCTTCTACCCGGCCGGGAGGGCGGGCTGCTGAACGCGCGTCTCCGCTACTTCGATCCCGCGCGGCAGCGCGCCGGCGTGCCCGAGGACGTGGCGGCGCTCGTCTCGGAGCTGTCGGACACACGCACGACCGTGACCCTGATCAACCTCCACGCGTCGGCGCCACGTACCGTCATCGTGCAGGGTGGCGGCTACGGCGAGCACCAGCTCCTCAGCGTGACCGCTGCGGGCACCACCACCCGCATCGAGGCTCCTCTCCTGACCGTGGAGCTCGCGCCTGGATGCGGCCAGACGCTCGTGCTGGAGATGGCCCGCTACGCCAACCGCCCGACGGTGCTGCATCCATGGCAGCGCACCCGGGCCCGGGATTGATGCCGGCCAGGGCCGGCCGCCCTCACTTCGCCGCGCCGGTCGCGTATATCTGATCCTTCGTGTGGAAGTTGTCGCTGATCAGAATCGGCACGAGGTCCTTGTGTATGGTGATGGGCGTCAACAGCCGCGCCTGCACCTGCTTCATGCCGTTGTCGATCGTTGACGTGCCTTCGACCTTCTCACCCTTGGCCATCCGTACCGCCGCCGACGCCGCCTCCAGCGCGAGTGGCTTGAGAGGCTTGTAGACGGTCATCGTCTGCGTTCCCTGGACGATTCGGCGCACGGCGTCGAGGTTCGCATCCTGACCCGAGACGAGAACCTTGCCCGCCAGGCCGTGTTTTTGGAGCGCCGCAATGGCTCCCCCCGCGGTCACGTCGTTCGACGCCACGACGGCGACCACCTGGTTGCCGGCCTTTTTCAGTGCGGCCTCCGTCAGCGCCATGGCTGCGTCGGCCTTCCACTCGTCTGCCCATCCGTCGGCCACGATCTTGATTTCGCCGCGCTTGACGCCATCCTCGAGGGCGGCCATCTGTCCTTCGCGAATGAGCTTGGCGTTGTGGTCGGTCGGCGCCCCGCCGAGCAGGATGTAGTTCCCCTTGGGGGCCCGGTTGCGCAGGAACTGCGCCTGCTGCTCGCCAACGTCCCGGTTGTCGTAGGACATGTAGAGATCGACGTCGGCCTTCAGGATCAGCCGATCGTAGCTGATGACAGGGACGGAGCGCTTCTTGGCAGCTTCGACGATTTTTCCTGCCGCTTCCGAGCTGTGAGGGACGACCACCAGCACCTTCACGCCGCGCTCGAGCAGCGACTCCGCCTGCTCCAGCTGCTTCGCGTCATCGCGTTCGGCCGCCTCGACCAGAACTTCGACCCCCATTTTCGTGGCGCGCTCCACGAACAGATCACGGTCGCGCTGCCATCGTTCCTCTTTGCTCAACGTGTCCATCAGGAGGCCGATTTTTGGCAACGGCTCTTCGTGCGGCAGCAGCTTCCTCTCGGGCGCTGGGCCGCAGGCGCCGAGAAGAGCCGAAAGCACGGCGATGCCGAAGGCGGAGCTGTACCTGGTCATTGGAGCGCCTCCCTGATGTTGAGATCGACTTGTCCAATCGGTGCCACGCCGGGCAGGCGTGTTTCCATGGCGGAGACGTCCGCATTGTCGTGCGCGGCTGTCATATTCTGCCGGCCGTCGGCCGGCGCCTGCAGGGGTGGATCATACGGTGCCTGCCGGAAGCGGGCACAGTGTATCACCCATGCGCGCGGCGCCGCGCCGTCGCGGATCCCGGTGCGATCGGCACGCCGTGCCTGGCTTTCCGCCCACGCCTCCAGATACGACCTCAGCCCCTTCGCCACGTGCGGCAGAGCGACACGTATCATCGCGCGCACGTTCTCCTCGAACGCCGCCGGGTCCCGGACGCGCACCAGGCTGGCGGCCTGCACGGCCACGGCCCCGTCATATGGCTCGAGCCTCGTGACAAGCTCCGTCAGATCTTTTGCGGCAGAGACTGCCCGCTGGGCGTACTCGAAGGCGCTCTCGAATGCGCCGCTGCCGTCGCCATCCACGAACGCCGCGCCGCTCACTCCGAGGACATACGACGTGAAGTCAATCGACACCGGCTGATACGGCTTGGCCGAGGGCCAGTAGGGAGCGGCGACGCCCGGCCCGGTCGCAATCGCCACCAGGTGCACATCGTGAGGCGGCCTCGGCAGTCGCCAGGTGGCCTGCCACTTCATCCCCGCCTTTTTGCCGTCCGCGATCGCCTCTTCGCGGACTTTGTCCCCATTGACGTACAGCGCAACGCGCTCCACCGTCGTCCAGCCGGGTCCCTTCACACGGATCCGGACGTCGAGCGCGTCCTTCGGCTCGACCAGCTCGCCCGGACCCTTCCCCGCGACATCCAGTTCCGTGAGCAATCCGTAGCTGACCATCGTCCGGCCGCGCCGGAGGCTCTCCACAGCCTCCGTGAGATCGATCCTCCCGGGGCTCCTGTCGTCGCAGCGAACGTAAGTCCGTCCCTGGCCGACGATGTATCTCGTCACGTCGTGCGAATCGCTCGATCCCACTGGCGTGAGGACGATCCCCCGGTTGAGGAGGCCCATCCAGTCGCCCGGCAGCGCCAGGCCGTCGGTCATCACCGCTCCCGAATTGACGACCTCCATCCCGTTGGCGGGCAGCGGCCAGCCGGCGAGGTCCTCCCCCGCGATGCCGATGTGCCGCGCGGAACCGAGCGGTCGAAAACCGCCGTGGACGTCCCGGCCGTGGTTCAGCACGATCACCGGGGCGGTGGCCACACTCGCGATGGCATCGCGGAGCCGGGGCCAGTCCGGCGCGCGCTGGTCGACGGCCCGGCGATCGCCCTCGATCGGAAACACATTGAAATGGCCGAGCGACGGCGTCGTCACCTCGCTCCCGAGCACCGGGGTGAAATGCGGGCGGACCCGCGCCCGGCGCGCATGACCGTCGAAATCGACGAGCGTGTTGTGCTCGGCCGACACCGGGAGCTCGATCCCTTCACCCGCAATCGTCAGCATGCGCTCGTCGATGCCCGCATCTCCGTGCCGCGCGAACGTCCCGGTGTGCACGTGGGTGTCCATCGCGGCCCAACCCGCCGTGTCCACCTCGCGCCGGATCGACAGCCGCCGCGACACGGTTCGCGCCGGGGGCCAGGTCCACGTCGGTCCTGGCGACGCTGTACTCGAATCCGCGTCCCGCGTAGATGACATATCGACCGGCCGGCAGCTTCAGGCGCACTGCGCCCGTGCCGCTGTAGACAACGCCCGGCCGGACCGCGTGCTGCGCCCCTGACGCGTTTCCCAGCGAAATCAGCGTCCCTTGCTGATCGACCACGGTGATGCGGCTGGGCGTGGCGCGCCCGCCAGGTTGCTGGCGAACCAAGATATCCACCGTCGCCTCCGACAGCACCTGCTGCACCGGCCTGTCGATCAGCGTCACCTGCCCGATCATCACGTCGTCGCCAGCCGCTCCCGGCACAGTGGACTCGCAGCTCATTCCTGCCGTCTGCCAGCAGGCGGGGCGGGACCGCCCAATACGTGATCGTGTCGGCTTCGTCGGGCGGAAGGCGGGCAATCTCCTGCCCGTTCAGCAGCATCCGCCAGATCTGCTTGAGGTCGCGGTGGCGCAGGCGCAAGGTGTGCTCCCCTTCGTTGCGCTTCGCGTCGAATGCCAGCACCAGCTCCGAGCCGCCAGCCTGCTCCGGAAACTCCGCCCATTCCCGCTCCCCTCCGGAACGCAGGTGGTGCATCCTGTCGCTGACCAGCAGGTCGGCGGCGAGTCCGGCCGCCGGCATGCCAAGCAGCAGCGGGAGCAGGACCACGAGGCGCATGGACATCATTGCCGGCCGGCGTGCTTTCGTATCAGAACCTCGGTGTGCACCGGAATCCAGGTCAGGAGCCAGAGACGTGTCGGCCGGGTCTGAAGACCCGGCCCCACAGTGTGTCCACCCGGGCTGAAGCAAGCGTGGACCCCGGTAGCAGTGCAGAAACACTCCTGCCGCTGTGGCACGCGGGCTTCAGCCCGCGTGGACATCGCGCACAGCGTCCAAAAACCTGACGAACCCGGAACCTCTGACCCGCCGATCCTCACCGCCCGTTCTCGAACCAGAACGGCAGCCGCGCCCGGGGATGGTTGCCGATCTCGTTCAACGTCTTCCCGTCGTACAGCCGCCCGTTCAACATCACCATGCTCAGCGAATCGGAGTGGCGGATGTCCTCGAGCGGGTTGCGGTCGAGCACGATCAGGTCGGCCAGCTTTCCCTTTTCGAGCGAGCCGAGCTCGCCGTCCAGCCCGAGGTAGCGGGCGCCGTCGATCGTCGCGGCCCGCAGCGCTTCGATGGGCGTCAGGCCTCCCTGCTGGAGCATCCACAGCTCCCAGTGCGCGCCAAGCCCCTGCAGCTGGCCGTGCGCACCGAGCTGCACGGCTCCTCCGGCGTCCGCTATCTGCTTGGCACCCCGGCTGATGAGCACGTGGTTGAAATCCTCCTCGGGCGCCATCGTCCGTCGCCGCGAGCGCGCGTCGAGGACCTCACGCGGCATGAAGCGCAGCAGCTGCTGGTGTTCCCAGACATTGGTGTGCTGGTACCAGTATTCCTCGCCAAACAGCCCCCCGTAGCCGACGATCAGCGTGGGCGTGTACCCGGCCTTGCTCTTGGCGAACAGCTCGATCGTGTCCTTGTAGATGCGCGGGACCGGCAGCGAGTGCTCCACGCCGGTATGGCCGTCGAGGACGTGCGTCTGATTCATGTACAGCAGCGAGCCCCCCTCCGGAACCACCATCATCCGGAGCTCGCGCGCGGCCTTGATGATCATCTGCCGTGCGTCGCGCCGCTGCTGGTTGTAGCTCTTCACCGAGAACGCCCCGACAGCCTTCTGGCGCCGCAGGTGCGACAGCGCGTCCTCGTACGTTTCGACGACCGCCTTGAACGGCGTCTCGGCGCCGTACAGGATCGTGCCGGTCGAGAACAGCCGTGGGCCGAGCTTCGCGCCGCTGCGAATCAGCTCCGAGTTGGTGAAGACGGTTTCGGTGTCGTTGGACGGATCATGCGAGGTTGTCACACCGAACGCGAGGTTGGCCGCCAGCGGCCAGCTCGATTGCGCCAGCAGCCCGCCCGACTCCCCGCCCAGGTGCCCGTGCACGTCGATCAACCCCGGCACGATCGTCTTGCCTGTGACGTCCACGCGCCTGGCGCCCGCAGGCACCTGCACCGACCCCGTCGGGCCGACGGCGACGACGCGGTTGGCCATCGACGAGAACGGTGGCATTCTCGATCACACCAGGAGTGCCGGCGATCGGCCCGGGCGTCAGGCCGGACATCGTGATGACGCGGGCTCCAACCAGGGCGATTGCCCCGTCCGGCCTGTCACTCCTGGTGGTGAACCCGATCGGAACTCCTTTCGCCTCCGGATCGCTTCGCACGGTGCGCGGCGCAGCGCCGGCTTCAGCGGCACCGGCGGCGGCGAACGCGAAGGTGTCGGCAACGTCGCGCGAGAAGAGCTCCGGCCCTAGGGCCCAGTGCACACGCCGGCTGTCGGCGGACCAGTGCAGGTAAGAGCCCGCGTCGCGGGAGATGCGCTGCACCGGGTAGGACTGTGTGGTCGGGCCGATGTCGACCGGACGGCCGGTGCGTGGGAACGGAGCAATGTAGGTCTTGAACCGCTCTTCGAACGCGACCCACCTGCCGTCCGGCGATACGGCGTACTGCGTGGCGTTCTCGCTGCGCACGTGCTCGATCTCGTCGCGGCCCGGCAGCGGCGAATCGCCGGTCGGCAGCCCGACGCTCAGGAGCGTGAACTTCTCGTTGCGCACCTCGGTGACGTAGATCCGGGTGCCGGTATGATCGAAAACGGGGTCGTTGCCTTCGTCCCGGACCAGCAGTGGCCGGCCGCCGCCTGTCGGGACGACATAGACACCCGGATCGCTGCTGAAGTACCGACCGCGCGTCTGATCGCCGTCGATCTGCCGGAACACAATCCGCTGTCCGTCGGGGGAGAACGACGCGCTGGTGTAGTGCCCGGGCTTCGTGACGACGTCGTGCCCCTCTGCGCCGTCCGACCGCACCACGCGGACCCGGCCCTGTTGCGCGTCCGTCCACGTGACGTGCACAACCCATCGGCCGTCACGCGAGAACGACGGCGAGAACTCGAGCCGATCCTCGCTGGTGAGGCGGCGCGGCCGGCCGTCGGGCAGCTGCTTCGTGTACAGCCTGCCCAGCGCGCTGTAGACGACCGTCTTCCCGTCGGGCGAAACCTGGACGTCACGCAGCATCCGCACGGGGAACTCGTCGGCGCCGACGTTCTGGGCGAACCGCACGGCATCGTTGAGCGTCTGCTCCACCCGGGCCGTGAAGGGCACCGGCAGCGCGCGGCCCGAGGCCGCGTCCACCTTCCAGATCTTCCCGCCGCCCCAGATCACGATGGCTCTGCCGTCGGGCATCCATGCGTACTGCGGGTACAGGCCGTGCACGGCCCAGGCCTCCTGAAGATCCTTGTCGAGTCCGTCGAAGAGATCGCGATCGTGTCCACTCTCGATGTCCCGGAGATACAGCACGGACTTGAGCCGGACGCGCCGCACGTACGCAAGAGTCTTCCCGTCGGGCGACACCTGCGGGGCAACGGATCCGCCCTGGACGCTGACCGTCCGGCGCTCGCGGCCGGTCGTCAGGTCCCGACGCATCACGGCGTAGATCGTGCCGTTCGGATCCTTGTTGTATTCGAACGTCAGGCCGGGCGTCACATCCTTGCTGTAGTAGAGATACCGGCCGTCAGGGGATACGTCCGGCTCGCCGTTGTCCTTCTGCCAGCCGGTGCGCTCGGTCACCTGCAGGCCGTCGGACGGCGCGGACGCGTGGTACATCCAGATTTCACCGGCACCGAGCGACCGCTCCTTCACGAAATGCCGGCGGGCGTAGATGTAGTCGCCGTCCGGAGACCAGGACGGGCTGTTCACGAACCAGCGCTTCTCGCGCGACACCTGCTTCGCGTCCTTGCCATCCGGATCGATCGTCCAGATGTTCCACAGGCCGTCCCGGTCGCTCGTGATGGCAATCCGCCTGCCGTCAGGGCTGAAGCGGGGCTGCATGTCGAACGCGGGACCGGAGGTCAGCCGGGTGGCCGGCACTGCGCCGCTGCCGTCGATCGACATCGCGTAGATGTCGCCGAGCAGGTCGAAGACGATGCGCTTGCCGTCCGGGCTGACGTCCACGTTCATCCAGGTACCCTCGGACGTGTCGAAGGCCAGCTTCGTGACAGGTCCGAGGTCGGCCGTGACGTCCCACTTGTTCTCCTTCTCCTTCTCCTTCTCCTTGACCTGCTGCGCGTGGGACGGCCCGAGCCATACCGTCAGGGCTGTCGCGACCAGCGCGACAGCCACCAGAGCTCTGCGTGCGTTCATTGCGCGTGCGTCTCCTGACCTCATCTCCTGCCCCGGCATCAGCCGCCGAGCTTCTGTTTGCGAAGGATGCCCTCCCCCTCCCGGATGACGAAGAGATGGTCGGCCTCGACGCGCGCCACCGTTTCCGTGCCTCCGTTGGGCCAGCGGATGCTCAGGTCCGCGAACGTGGCTTCGCCCAGGCCGAAGTGCAGGCGGCGGTCGTTGACGGAGTAGAAGCTCGATTGGGCGGTCACCTCCTGCGCCTGCGTGCGGGCTCCGTAGCGGGCGGTCACGCGCGCGCCAATCGCGCTGCGGTTCGACTTCACGCCCACGAGCAGGACCTTCAGCCAGTGGCCGTTGCCCGACACGTCGTTGCGCAGCAGCGATGGCGGCTCGTTCATGTTCATCACCACGACGTCCACGTCGCCGTCGTTGTCGAAGTCGCCGAAGGCGCAGCCGCGGCTGGTGTGCGTCGCGGCAACCCCTGGGCCCGCTTCTTCGATGAGCTCCTCGAATCTGCCGTCCCCGAGGTTGCGGAACACGACACGCGGTGTCCGGAAGGGATAGGCCGGCAGCTTCCGCTCCACCTCCGGGTAGACGCTCCCGGTCACCAGGAACAGGTCGGGAAGGCCGTCGTTGTCCAGGTCGGCCATCCCGGTCCCCCACCCGACGTAGCGCGTCTCCACGCCGATCCCCGCCCGAATCGTGACGTCGTCGAAATTCCCCTTGCCGTCGCTCCGGTACAGGACGTTCGTGTCGTCCGCGAAGTGCGTCTTGAAGATGTCCAGGTTGCCGTCGAGATCGTAGTCGCCGACGGCCAGGCCCATTCCCGCCTGTTCCAACCCGTCCTCGCTGAGCGCCGCACCTCGCTCCAGGCCCTCCTCGCGAAACGTGCCGTCGTGCTGGTTGCGGAAGAGCCAGCTCGGCGTCGAGTCGCATGCGACGTAGATGTCCGGCCAGCCGTCGTTGTCGTAGTCCGCGGACACGACGGTCATGGGATAGGAGCCCGCAGCCGCCCCGACGCCCGATTGCCGGCTCACGTCGGTGAACGTCCCATCGCCGTTGTTGTGAAACAGCTGGACGAACCCGGTAGGCAGGCCGCGAGGACCACAGTTGACCGGCACGCCCTTCCAGCGGCAGTCGGAGCTCTCCCCGGGCTTCGGCAGCTTCTCGAGCGTGGTGTTGAGGTAGGTGGCGACGAACAGATCCAGCCGCCCGTCGCGATCGTAGTCGACCCAGGTGCACCCCGAGCCATACCGCACGGAGTCCCCACGCAGCCCGGCTTTCTCGGTCACATCGGTGAACGTGCCGTCACCGTTGTTGTGGTAGAGGGCATTGTGGCCGTAGGAGGTGATGAACAGGTCGTCGAAGCCGTCGTTGTCGTAGTCGCCGACGGTCACGGCCGAGGCCCAGCCGGTGCGCGTCAGTCCGGCCCCTTCCGTCACGTCCGCGAACGTACCGTCGCGATTGTTCTTGTACAGGCGGTTGGTCGTGCCAGGCGGTGCGCCCTCCAGCCGGGTGCCGCTCAGAACGAACAGATCGAGCCAGCCGTCGTTGTCGTAGTCGAGAAACGCCACGCCGCACCCGACGACCTCGACGATGTAGCTCTTGGAGTCCGTGCCGCCGTAGACAATCGGCCGCGTGAGCCCGGCCCGTTCGGCAACGTCGGTGAAGCGTGCCACGAAGGGACGCCCGGAAGGCTTGCCCCGGGGATGCGGCTTCACGCCGCGGGAGGAGATGCCCTGTCCGAAGGCGGCGTCGGCCGAGCACGCCAGGAGAGCGAGCATGCTGCGACGCGTCATCATCGGTGGCGCCGCTCGTCCGGTTGCCCCGGGCCAGGCGGCGCCGCGACAGCCGGTTCCGTCAAGGTGAGCACCTGCCCCGACTTGACGTGCTCGAGGGTCTGGACCGCGCCCGACGGCCAGCGGATCTCGACCGACTTCGCCGTCCGGTCGCCGCCGAGACCGACCAGCAGCCGCTTGTCGCTGGCCGACAGGTAGCCTGCGGTCGTGGTGATGGTGAAATGCTGACTCAGGCCCGCTGGAGACAGCACCTTCACCGTGCAACCGATGCCGTCGCGGTTCGATGCCTTTCCGACGGTCCGGATGCCGAGCCAGTTCCCGCGGTTGCCGCCGTCGTTCCGCAGCACCATGGCCTTCTGGCCCACGTTGCTGACCACCACATCGATGTCGCCGTCGTTGTCCAGGTCGCCGAAAGCGGCACCGCGGCCGGCCCAGTCCTGCCGGAACACCTCGCCCGGACTCACCCTCGCGAAACGCCCGGACTGGTTCCGCAGCAGCAGCGGCGGCTGCAGGTACCTCAGGTTCGGCGCGGTCTTCTCGATCGTGTCCATCACGTGCCCCTGCGCCACGAAGATGTCCTTCCACCCGTCGTTGTCGTAATCGAAGAACCGCGTGCCCCAGCCCGAGAACGCCAGCGTCGCGCCGCCCACGCCGGAGCTGTCGGTCAGGTCCCGAAGCTGCGGTCGCCGTCATGGCGGAACAGCCGGTACGTTCGTTGGACAGGTCAGTGACGACGAGGTCGGGATGGCCGTCGTTGTCGTAGTCGGCGAAGTCGACTCCCATTCCGGCGAACGTCTTCCCGTCCTCCTTGAACCCGACGCCTGTCAGCAGGCCGACCTCGGAGAACGTGCCGTTTCCGGCGTTGCGGTACAGGAACGACTGCACCGAGTCGTTGGCAACGTAGACGTCCACGAACCCGTCGTGATCGTAGTCTGCGAACGCGACGCCAAGTCCCTTGCCGTTGCCGTCCGCGATCCCCGCCCTGACCGACACGTCCGTGAACGTGCCGTTGCCGTTGTTGTGGTACAGGAGATTGGGGACGCCGTCGAAGTTGTCCGGATGGCAGTAGGCGCGGTAACCGGGCTTCTTCTCCCCGCAGTGCCGGTTGTTCTGGAAGCTCCAGTCCACATAGCGGGTGACGAAGAGATCGAGCATGCCGTCGTTGTCGACATCCACGAATCCAGCGCTCGCGCTCCACTCCCCGCCCTCGACCCCGGCGTTCCGGTGACGTCGGTGAACGTGCCGTCCCCGTTGTTCCGGTACAGGATGTTTCCGCCGTAGTTGGTGACGTAGAGATCCGCGAAGCCGTCGTTGTCGTAGTCGCCCGACGGCGACCCCCATCCCGTAGCGGTTCTGCGGCGCGCCCGTGACACCAGCCTTCTCCGTCACGTCGGCGAACGTCCCATCCTCGTTCTGGCGGTACAGCCGGTTCCAGAACCGGCGGTCGGCCTTGTCGGGCGGTGCGCCGGGCGGCTGCGGATCGCCGATCTTCGCGCCGTTCGTGAAGAACATGTCCAGGCGGCCGTCGTTGTCGTAGTCCAGCAGGGCCACACCGCCGCCCATGGTCTCGATCAGGTACTTGTTGGGAGTGGCGGAGTTCTCGTGCTTGAAGTCGACGCCGAGCGCGTCGGTGACGTCGGTGAACTGCACCTCCGGTGCGGCAACGACGGCAAAAGGCACGAGCAACGCGCACGCCCGAAGCCCGACGTCCCGCCACCTGCGCATGCCCTACGCCACCTCGCGGCTGCTGACGATGCCCTTCGTTTCCTCGACGACGACGAACCTGTTGGCCGGCAGGTCGCGCAACGTTTCTTTCAAGCCGGAGGGCCAGGCAAGCTCGACCTGCTCCGCGCTGGCGGCGCGGCCCAGCCCGAAGTGCAGCCGCAGGTCGTTCTGCGAATAGTAGCCCGAGCCGCTCATCACCTCGTCCACCTGGCTCCGCCCGGCACTGGTGACCGTCACCCGCGTCCCAATCGCCGAGCGGTTCGAGCGCGTCCCCACGCACTTGATCGAGATCCAGTTGTTGCCGCTCCCGCCGTCGTTGCGCAGCAGCGTCGGAGGGCCGTCGAGGTTGTTGACGAGCACGTCCACGTCCCCGTCGTTGTCGAAATCACCGAACGCGCAGCCGCGGCCCAAGTTGTTCGCCCGGATTGCCGGGCCGGCCGCCGCCGAGACATCCTCGAACCGGCCGTTGCCGAGATTCCGGTAGAGAACCTTCGGCTGGCGATAGGTCAGGTGCAGCTTCCGGCCGGCCAGCTGTGAGTAGACGTGGCCATTGGCGATGAAGATATCCTGCCAGCCGTCGTTGTCGAAGTCGAAGAAGTCCACGCCGAAGCCCACATACTTCCGGTTCACGCCGAGGCCCGCCTTGATGCTGGCGGCCTCGAAGCCGCCGCCGTAGTTCCGGTACAGCGTGGTCACCTGCTCGGAGAAGTTGGTGCGCACGATGTCGAGCGTGCCGTCGCCGTTGTAATCGCCCACCCCGACGCCCATGCCGGAAAGCGCCACGCCGTTCTCGTCGAAGGCGGCGCCCGCCGGGACCGCGACCTCGCGGAAGGTGCCGTCGTGGTTGTTGCGGTACAGCAGGCTCGGGGCGCTGTCGCACGCGACGTAGATGTCGGGCCACCCGTCGTTGTCGAAGTCCGCCGATGCCGCGCCCATCCCGTACGACCCTGTGGGCCGCCAGTTGCTGCTGACGAACACCATCGAGGACGGTCCACGCGGCTGGACGATTCCGGACCGCTCGGACACGTCTTCGAACGTGCCGTCGCCGCGATTCCGATAGAGGACGTTCGTGCCGCCCGCGAACCCCTGCGGTCCGCAGGGGACTGGAATATCGTTGTAACGACAGTAGGCTGATTGGCCCGGCTGCGGCGCGGTCGCGGGGTCGAAGTTCAGGTAGCTCGCCACGAACAGATCCAGGTGACCGTCACGGTCATAGTCCAGAAAACAGCAGCCTGCGCCCCAGCGGGCCCCCGATCCCGCGACGCCGGCCTTTTCCGACACGTTCGTAAACGTCCCGTCGCCGTTGTTGCGGTAGAGCACGTTCTGTCCCCAGTACGTGACGAACAGATCGTCGAACCCGTCGTTGTCGTAGTCGCCTACGCAACACGCCTGCCCCCAGCCGGAGTGAGTCAACCCCGCCTTCTTCGTGACATCTGTGAATGTGCCGTCGCGGTTGTTGCGAAACAGGAAACTGGCAGGCTGGGTGGCCCGGACTTTCGGGTCGAGGCTGCTGCCGTTCACCAGAAAGATGTCCAGCCAGCCATCGCGGTCGTAGTCGAACAACGCCACGCCGCAGCCCATTTCCTCGAGCAGGAACTGCTTGTTGGCCGGGCTGCCGGACACGTTCCGGGCCTGTTGCAGGCCGGCCGAAGCGGTGATGTCCGTGAAAACAATCGCCCCGCCTCCGCCAGGGGCAGCCTGCCGCGCAGGCGCGGGTGTCGACCCTGTCGCAGGCAGCTGGCCGAGGCCGGGTACCGGCGTCAAGGTCGCCGACGCCCAGCCACCCAGCACCCGCAAGAACCGGCGACGTGAGTGGCCGCGGCCATTCACGCGTCCGTACCGCCACCCGTGGGGTTGCTGCGAGACCCGTCGCGCCGCTTGCGCTCGAGCTCGCTCGCTTCCCGCTCGAGTCGTGTGAACGATTCGAGCGCCTTGCGGCTCTCGTCCATCTTGCCGAGGCGGCGATAGAGCCCGGCCAGGACGTAATAATAGGAAGAGGACCGCGGACTGAGGGAGATAGCCCGGTTCACTGCATCGACGGCCTCGTCCAGGCGGCCCTGGCGCTCGTCCGCCTTTCCCTTCTGAAACCATGCGCGGTCGGACTTGGGATCGAGCGCGAGCGCCTTGCGAGCGTAGTCGAGCGCCTTCTCGGGATCGCCCGTGCGATTGTAGTACGCGCTCAGGTTCACATGGGCGTTTGCGAAGGTGCCCTGCCGTGCGTCGTTCAGCGCGATCGCCTTTTCGTAGTTCGCGATCGCGCCCGCATCGTCGCTCAGCGCCTCGAGGGCGAACCCGAGGCCATCCAGCGCCTCGACGTACGATGGATCGATCCGGATGGCCGCCTCGAACGCCTTCCGAGCGGGCTCCCAGTTGTCCTGAATCGAGAAGAGCCGGCCGAGGTTGTAGTGGATCTCGGCGGAGTCCGGCTTGTAGCGCAGGGCCTGCTCGAACTCGACCTGTGCGCCTTCGAACCTCCCGATGATCATCAGGTTGCGGCCAAGCGTCTTGTGAGCTTCGGCGTTTCGAATATCGAGCTCGAGAGACTTGGCCAACGCGTTGATGGAGTCGCCGATTTTCTGCTGTGCAAAGAGACTGTAGCCGAGCGCGTACCAGCCCCACGACGACTTGGGACGCTCCTTCACGTACTCGCCGAGGAGGGGCTCGACCTCCTTGAACCGGCCGGCTCGAATGTAGCCTTCGAGCTCCGCCACGCGCGTGGGGTCGTCCTTGGCGACCTCGGTTTGCTTTTCCAGAACCGCCGCGAGATATCGCTTCGCGTCGGGCGACTCGGGGAACAACTGGAGCGCATGCCGGAACCTGGCAGCGGCCTGCTCCAGGTCGCCTTTCTCCAGGGCGGCGCGGCCTTCGGCGATGTCGAGGTTCGCGTTCTGATTGCGATCGTCGGCGGCGACGAGCTCGCGGCCCCTCCGCAGTCGAGCCGCGGCTTCGTCGGCGCGTCCCGCGCGCGCCAGCGCCAGGCCAAGCTGATAGTGACTCTCCCCGCTCTGCGGCTCCAGTCGCGCAGCCTCCTCCAGTGCCGTGACAGCCTCCGTCACTTTCCCGTCCTGAAGCAGCGCCTTCCCAAGAGCCAGATGGGCGCGCGCGAACGTCGGGGCGAGGGCGATCACCTTCCGCAGCTGCTCGATCTCTTTCGCCGGGCCGAGGCTGGAGCTCGCGCCATAGGCCACTGCCAGGTTGAACTGGGCCTTTGCAGAGCTCGGGGCCAGCGCCACCGCCTTCTCGAGCTCGCTGATGGCTTCCTTGACGTCCGTCGGCGTGAGAGCGGCGCCAAGATTGTCGTGCGCATCCGCGTAGTCCGGGCTGATGCGGACTGCCTCACGCAGCGCCGCGATGCCACCCTCATCGTCTCCAGACTGAATCAGCACGAGACCGAGCTGATTGTGGGCTTCTGCGAAATCCGGCTGCAGCCGGATCGCTTCGCGGAACGCCGCTGCCACCTGCCTGCTGTCGGCGCCGCTGCGGCCGAGCAGGCGGCCCAACACGTTGTGCGCCTCCGCACTCCAGCGGTCCGGAACACGCCCGGCCGGCGGGCCATCGGCGCGCGCAGCGAGCACCCGGCGAACGCCGGCAATCGCGGCGTCCCAGTCGGGCGTGGGAACCACCGGGGACGGGAGGTTCAGCCCGGCTTCGAGCTGTCCCAGCGCCTTACCGGGATCGCCCGCGCGAAGATAGGTGATCCCCAGGTCGACGTAGACGGCGGCGGTCGGGGGCAGGAGCGCGATCGCGCGTTGCAGGCTGGCTCGCGCCTGGGCGAATTCCCCTTTCTCGCGCAGGGCCATTCCCAGAAAGGCATGACTGGCTCCCGCCGCAGGATCGAGTCTCACGCTCTCCTGCAGCTCGGACACGGCCCGTTCCTTCGAGCCGCTGTACCACAGCGCAACGCCAAGGTTGTAGCGAGCCTCCGCGGATTCACGCTGGAGCGAGACGGCACGTTCCAGGTGCGTGAGCGCGGCAGGCAGATCCCGCTGCTGACCCAGAAGGAAGCCGAGCAGGTTGTGGGCCTCCGCATGGTTGTCGTCGAGGCGGAGCGCTTCGACGAGGGTTTCGCGGGCGGCGTCCAGATCACCTCGACCGGCAGCTTCCCTGCCGCGCTTGTAGTGATCGTCCGCAGGGCTGGTGGACGAGGGAAGCGATTTCCGCAGCGACGCGCTCTGCTGTTTCAGCGTCGTCCCGAGGGCGTAGTAGGCTTCGCGCAGCTCGGGCTCGATCTCCATCGCGCGCTCGAACGCCCCGGCCGCGGCCGCCAGGTCTCCGTTCTGTCGCAGCGTCTGCCCGAGCTTGTACTGAATGGCGGCATTGGCCGGGTCCGCGGCAGCCACGGGGCGCAGATGCTCCAGCGCAGCGTCCAGGTCCCCTTTGTCCCTGAGGGCCATGCCCAGGTTCAAGTGGGCGGCCACGCTGTTGGGCTCCAGCGCCAGCGCCTTCTGAAACACCGCGACGGCCTCGGTGAAATCACCGCTCTTGGCCAGCACGGATCCCAGATTCGTGTAGGCCCGCCCGTATTTCGGGTCGAGGGCGACAGCCTTCCGGAGCTCGGCGATCGCTCCGGGAAAATCCGACTGTTCCGAGAGGGCCACGCCCAGCCAGTTGTGCGCCTCCGCAGACCGCGGTCCAACCTTCACGGCGCGCCGGAAGGCTATCAGGGCGCGCGGGTAGTCGTTCCGCTCCCAATACGCCAGGCCCAGCGCGACATGCAGCTTGGGGTCAGAGGGATTGCGCGTGACGGCCGCCTCGAGCTGCTTCAGGGTAGCGGGCGGCTTTTCTGCCGTCTGCGCCGCCGCGGTCGCCCCGGAAGCGAAGACCAGAGCCAGGACAAGGGCCGTCATCAGTCGGGATCCCACAGCCGGATCTGCAACCGGTGTGATCCGGTCGCAGGGCACGGGACGGCAGGCCGAGAACGCGAATCGGCGGTTATAGAAGACCCGAGAAACAGGCGTCCGGCCAGCAGTACCACCCTGTCATTCTTATAACATCTCCCGCTCACAGGCTACCGCTGTCGCTCCGTATCAGCGGGCTTGACTCCGGTCTGCTGTAGGGCTCGACCGAGCGGGGGGGTCACTCGTCATCTAATCCCTGCGTTCACTTGTGTTGATGTAGGGCGGGGTCTAGACCCCGCCTGGGCGGGCCTGAAGGCCCGCCCCTACGGCCCCAACACAAGTGAACTCCCGGGATTAGGGTGGGTCGTCGGACCCCTGGGAGGGCCCGAAGGCCCTCCCTACATCGGCAGCACGAGTGAGCGTCGGTTAGAAGTCGTACCTCACCGCAAACTGCACCGAGCGCGGCTGGTTGCACTGTGTGTTGACCGTGCCGAAGGCGGCTGCGCTCCAGTTCGTGTTCGGGGAACAGAAAAACACGCGGTTGAAGAGATTGCCGATCGAGGCCTCGAAGCGCATCTTCCTCTGGTCGGCCATCGGGAACACTTTGAAGATGTTCAGATCTTCGCTGTAGTTCGGGAAATCGCGCACCGTTGTGTCCCGCCGGACCGCGTTCCCGAACTGGAGTGGACCGGGGTCCGTCCAGGCAGCCGGATCGAAGTAGCGGTCGGTGTTCGGATTGAAGTCTCCAGTCGCGACTACCGCGTCGACACCGCTGACCCGATTCGGGCGCTTCTGGTTATTGAACAGGAGGCCGCCAAGATCGTTGGCCATCGTGATGGCGAACGGCCGCCCGCTCTCGTATCGGAGGACGCCGCTGACGTTCCAGCCCGCGAGCAGTGCCTTCGCGATACCTGACAAACTCCCGGCGCCGGGAACTTCCCAGGTGAAGCCGCTGAGGAACACGTGCGGTGTATCGTCCGCACTGAGGGACCACTCGAGCGGGTCTGCGGGATTTTGAACCGTTGCGTTCGCCCCGTCGCTCCCGTTGGCGTTCTCTGCGGCGTTGTTATGCAACTTGGAGAATGTGTACGCCACCCTGGCTTGGAGGCCCCGTGAAAATCGCCGCTCGAGCACCGTTTCTACGGCATGGTACTGACTCCTGCCCGTCGGCACGCCGCGCCAGTTGATGTTCTGGTACTGCGGATATTTTCGCAGCGCCTGCGCCACGTTCCCTGCGAAACCGGGATATGGGGACCTGATTCCGGCAGCCTGGGCCGCCGGCGAGTTTATGTTCGACTGCAGCACGGCGGCACCGAGCGCCAGCACGCTCGGGTCGTTCATGTTGGCGTCCACGCCCAGCGTCGAGGCATTGTGGGACAGGCGGCTGCCGCGGTTGCCGATGTACGACATGCCCAGCATCATGTTGTCGGTGAGCTGGCGCTGGTACGTCAGGGACCAGTTCTGGAACCGCGGCAAGGTCAATCCGTTCGGCGTCACCGCGAGCGGCGCGGTGCCGTTGGCAAAGGCCGGGTTGATGAACGGCGGGAACGTCACGCGGTCCTGCGGGAAGCCGTTGTCGAGATAGAACGCGGGAGAGACGCCGTTGGACAGGTTCGGGGCCAGCAGATTGGCCTGGAAGCCGACCGTCGGAAGACCGCCTTGGCCGAAATTGACTCCCCCGTAATACACTCCGTAACCGCCGCGGATGACGTTCCTGTCTCCGAGTCGGTAGGAAAAACCGCCCCGCGGGCCCCAGGCGTCCTTGTCCGGCGACTCGGGGAACTTCCGGCTCCCGGTGCGGCCCTCGCCGGTTCCCGCGAAAAGCAACGCGCCAGGAATATTCCCTGCCCCAGGATTGGGCGTGTTCGGATCGAAGGTCGAGTAGTTATCGTCCCTTTCGGAGCGGGCGAACTGATAGTCGAACCGCAGCCCGAGGGTCACCGTCAGGTTGTCGCTCACCTTGAATTCGTCGTTGATCCACGCCGCTGTGTAGCCTTCGTTGAATGTCGGATAGACCGGGATGGTCTGGCTGGCCTGATGCGCCTGGCCCAGCAGGAACGACGCGAACGGATCGCCGGTCTGGGTGAGATTGTTCCCCGAGGCGTCGTAGCCCCCCGTGCCGAGGCGATCGAAGTTGAACGCGCCGCCTGTGTTGGTCGCCCACCCCTGGGACGGGAACGTGTGGTGGCGGTACTCGATACCAACCTTCGCGGTGTGCCGTCCCTTCACCCACGTCAGGTCGTTCGAGAACTGCCAGCGATCGTTCTTCTCGTAGCCGAACCGCTGCCACTGCTGCCCGATGTTCGTGTACGGAGTGTTGCCGGCGAAAATCATCATCGGCGGTCCGGCATTGTTGTCGATGAGACCGCCCTGGTTGGCGCCCCACAGCGCCTGCGGCCAGCCGACACCGGCCGAAAGGGAATTCCCGCCCATGAACCAGCGGTCCCAGGCGACCGTGCTGTGGTTCAACAGGTTGTTCCGGATGACCCAGTCGAACTGCTGGTGGGCGTGATGGGTCGAGATGCGCTGGTAGAATCCCTGACCGTAATAGGTGTTGTTCTTCTCCGGCTCGGTTTCCCCGTCGAACTCTGTTACGCATCCCCCGGTTTCGCCGCAGTTACGAATCGACGGCCGGCGGTTCCAGTAGAAGCTGTGGCTCATCTTGAAGTTCGGCGTGAAGCTGTGATCCAACCGGCCCAGCATGTTCCGCGCGTTCAGGACCCACGTCTGGTCGCCGGCCGGGTTGCCCGCCACGTTGTTCGCGGTGCCGGCCCGGTCCGGGTGAACCATCAGAGCGGCGATTTTGGCCGCCACCTGACTTCGCAGCGGATCACCGGCGGGAATCAGGTTGCCGGGATAGGGATCTCGAACCAGGACGCCGTTCACCATGCGAGTGGTGGCCGGGTTGAAAATCTGGCCGCCGAGAATCGGACGCCCGAGCGCGTCGGTTCCGACCTGGTTGCCCGTCAGCAGCGCACCGAAGTCACCGGTCTTGAACGCATCGGTCGGCGTCGTGTTGCCGAAACCGGGCAGGACGCCTGAGCGGAGCCGCGTGTAGTCGAAATTGCCGAAGAAAAACGTCTTGTTGTGCCCGTCGTACAGCTTTGGGAGCACGACGGGGCCGCCGAGCGTCGCACCGTAATTGTTGTTGCTCAGCGGCGTTTTGCCGACGGCGAAAAAGCCCTTCTTGTTGAATTTGTCATCCGCAAAATAGCCGTAGCCGCTGCCGTGAAACGCATTGGTGCCCGTCTTGGCCGTGTACTCGATGAATCCGCCGCTGGTGTGGCCGTACTGCGCCGAATAGCTGGTCGTGGTGACCTTCACCTCCTGCACGGAATCCACCGGAGGTGTGCTCTCCTGGCTCTGCTGGTGCCCGCTCGCGTAACCGAATGCCGCGCCATCGAAGAAATTCTCGGTCGCGCTGCGCTGGCCGCCGTTGATGCGGGACTGGAACTGGCTGCCGCGGAACATCGGGTCGCCGTTCGGCTTCATCGGCAGGTAGCCCGGCTGCATCTGCAGCACCGACTCGGCAAGGCGCACATCCCCGGCGGTGATAATCGGGAGGTCCCGGTAGTATTTCTCGTTCACCGTGTGGCTCACGTCCGGTTGCGTGACATTCAGCCCCGCATCGGACTTGACTTCCACCGTTTCGTTGAGCGAGCCAACCTGCAACACCATGTCGTGCCGGACCTGGGCGCCGCCCTCCAGCAGGATGCCGGAGCTCACGGCCTTCTTGAAGCCGCTCAGGTCGACCGAGACTGAGTAGCGGCCAAGGACCAGCGGGGAGCTCGTGTAAGCTCCCGCCTCGTTGGTCACAAGGGCGGTCTCGACACCGGTGGCTTCGTTGCGCACGGTGACCGTCGCACCAGGGACAGCGGCGCCCTGCGCGTCGGCAACGACGCCGCTGATGATGCCTCGGTCGGCTCGCTGGGCGAGCACCGGGCTGCTCAGGAGGAAGGTCGAGCAGAGTGCGGCGAATGCCGCACGCCGCAGGTGAAGGCAGGTCCTCGACATCGCTGTCCCCCGCGAATCCGACAAGGTCGGTCGAACCGGAAGGCCCGTGTTAAAGGTCTCTCAACTCACTCATGGAGGAAGAACGTCTGCACCGTGGAGCAGACACTCTTCCACCCGGAGACCTCTAGAGGCCCGTAGGGCGCGAGGCTAGCGCTACCAAACGGGACAGTCAAGCATAATCTTTTCGTATTACTGCGAAGGTATTAGGCCGGACAGCCAACTCAGCAGCAAACCCGTCCTTGCTTGCGGATGGGCTGGGTGTTTTTCTGGTGCCGTCCTGATGCGCTCCTCGAGCGTCCTCACCCGCCGGCGCCCGGCCTGAACACCAGGATGTGCTGCCAGGGCAGCACATCGATCGCGCGATCGAACGCGAAGCCCTCGGCCTCCAGCTCGATCCGTGCTTCGCGCACCGACATCTTGTGTTCCTCGCGGATCGGCACCCATGCGCTCTCCTTGCGGAACTCGATGAGCACGAGCCGGCCGCTCGTCTTGAGCGCGCGCTTCACCGAACGCAGGAAAATCTGCGGCTGCGCGAGCTCGTGGTAGACGTCCACCATCAGCGCCATGTCGATCGCCCCGTCCGGCAGCTTCGACTCCGTGGGTGTCCCGAGGACGAGTTCCACACGTCCGCCGCCGCTCATGCCATCCGTTCGCTTCTCGATCAGCGCCAGCATGCCGGGCTGGATGTCGGTGGCAAACACGCGGCCGTTCGGCCCGACAGCCTCCGCCAGCCGGACCGTGTAGTACCCGGATCCCGCACCGATGTCCGCGACGGTCTGGCCAGGGCGGATGTCCAGGGCGGCAACCGCCCTGGTGGGGGCCTCCTCGCGTTCCCGCTCGGGACGGTCGAGCCATGCGGATCCGCGGACGTCCATGACCGCGGCGATCCGCCTGCCGGACACGGGGTGCGTGTCCTGCGTCAGGCCGGAAGCGGTGCCGGCAATCGCGACCGCCAGGACGCCGGGAATCAGGCAGGCATGGAGGCGAAGAGGAGAAAATCGGACCACCGCCCGATGGTACCGCACCTGCCTTGGTCGTCAGGCCGGCGTATCACGAGGGGGCGGCAGCCTGGGAGGGAGGTTGCGCACGCTCATCCGGCGGCTGCCAGCAGCTCTTCACGCGTGGTGAATTTTTCCCGCGGCTTGCCGCGCCGTTTCCCGGATTCGACTTCCAGGTGGTCGATCCGTTTCCACGCCTCGAACGTGACGGCCTGCACCTGCTTTCGTGCGAGCAGCGCCGGGACACCATCAGCGCTCAGGGAACGGGAACCGGCATCTCCCTCCGCATCCGCGAGCATCCCCCTGACTGTCGCAACCGCATCCGGCCGGTTCGTGCCGATCACGCCGGACGGCCCCCGCTTGATCCAGCCGGCAACATAGACGCGCGGCAGCGGCGCGCCGGTGAGCGGATCGATGACCCGGCCGTCGCGGTGAGGGATGATGCCAGCTCGATCATCGAAGGGCACACCCGGCAGGCACTGGCCCTTGTAGCCGACGGAGCGAAACACCAGCTGTGAGGGGATCTCCTCGAAGACACCCGTTCCGCGGGCGTTGAAGCCGCCCTGCGCGTCCTCGACCAGGCGGTTGCGCTCGACTCGCACGCGCTCGACGCGTCGGCTGCCCACGATATCGACCGGCGAGACGAAGAATTTCAGCCGGATCTTCCGGGGCTGCGTGCCTTCCCCCTTCGCGCTCTGGGCGGCGAGCAGCTCCAGGTTGCGTTGAGGGTGTCTGCTCGCGTGCTGTGCGAGAAACGTCTGGTTCACCGCGTCCAGCTCCAGGTCCTCCGGCCGCACCACGAGATCCACGCCGGCCAGCGCCGTCAGCTCGCGGAGCTCCGGGTTCGAGAACGCCGCCTGGGCAGGACCTCGCCGGCCCAGCAGGTACACCTCTCTCACCTTGCTGTGACGCAGGGCTTCGAGGGCGTGCTCGGCAATGTCCGTCCGCGCCAGGTCGTCGACCGAGCGGGCCAGGATGCGAGCGACGTCCACCGCGACGTTGCCATTGCCGACGACGACGACCTGTTCGGCGTCGAGGTCGAATCGCAGGTCGCGGTAGTCCGGATGTCCGTTGTACCACCCGACAAAGGCCGTGGCAGGATGGCTCCCGGGGAGGTCCTCGCCCGGAACGTTCAGGCGCCGGTCGCCCTCGGCGCCGGTGGCGAACAGCACCTGGTGGTACTGCGCCAGCACCTCCTCCAGCGAGAGATCCGTCCCGAACGTCACGTTGCCGAAGAAGCGGAAGCCCGGGCGCGCCGCGGTCTTCTCGAACTGGTTGACGACCGCCTTCGTGTTCTGGTGGTCCGGCGCGACGCCGCCGCGGACGAGGCCGTACGGAGTCGGCAGCCTGTCGAACAGGTCGACGGTGACGGCCCGCCCCGGGACCTTCAGCAGCTCCTCGGCCGCGAAGAAGCCTGACGGTCCGGCGCCGAAGACGGCGATCCGCAACGGGTTGGCTGGGCTTCCCGTCGGGCCCTCGATGGCGAGACCCTGGAGCCCGGGCTCCTGATGAACGCTGAAGACGACGGGGGTGTGGGACACGACGTCGCTCTCCCGGCTCCTGTTCGCTGGTGATGCGCACTGCGACGCTCCAGCCAGAGCGCCGACACGAGTCGGCGTTGAACCGGGCCGCCGTTCGACACCGCTCCCGCGAAGCGGCTTGCGAGCCCGACCGCGACGTGACCAGCGCTCGCCGTTCGCGACCAGACTACATGATTGTCCGGGCATTGATCGCCGGTCGGCTCCAGGCCACGCCTCCCGCCGCTCGATTCGGAGGACGTTGGTCAGCCCCGGCTTCCAACGCGGCGGTCGCGTGCCTGATACTCGGCCGATGCGTCTGCCGTCGATGGCACTGGCACCGCTGGTTGCGCTTGCGGCCTGCACGAGCGGTCCGCCGCATTTCCGGATCGAGCCTGCCGCTGCCGTCGCGCCGCAGCCGCAGGCCGAATGGCTGTCCGTGGGGAGTCTCTCGACGCCGCCTCCAGGCGACTACCGGTTCGCACGCCTCCACGCCGACGGGACCGGGGACGCAAGAGAACTCTTGACGTCCAGTGGACCGGGTCGATGGCTGTCGTTCACGGGACGGGTGCGGATCGACCCGTCGATTGTGCGGGCGGCACTGACCGCGGCGGTCAGGCCCGAAACGATGCCGGACGATCCGCGGGCACCCTGCGTGCTGGCGGTCGGCTCCGGGTCCGGCCAATGGGAAGGCTGTGCGTACCCGGCAATCGCCGCGCGCCTGCTCGCCCTGGTGCCACGCCTCACGATGCCGGAGGTCGC
This sequence comes from uncultured Acidobacteriota bacterium, assembly GCA_963787175.1. Lineage (GTDB taxonomy): Bacteria > Acidobacteriota > Vicinamibacteria > Vicinamibacterales > 2-12-FULL-66-21 > CAVSUB01. Next base: position 476,417 of record CAWBCA010000015.1, on the reverse strand, counting down.
ACCCACCTGCGGCCTCCCCGTCTGTCAGGTGCGGATCGTGCGCGAAGTGGCGCCGGCTCGCCACGAGCGATACGGGGACGTCCGCCAGGACCTGGTGCTGGACGGCACCGGCGGGTTCTGGTGTGCCGCCAGAGAGGACCGGCCGGCCGGCCAGATTGCCACGCTGCGGGTGGAGCGCGGCAGGATCGCCGAAGCCGACGCACCCCGGGTGCTCAGGTGGATGCTCGGCACCATCGACGAAGCCGGCAGTGAGCCGGCCGACTCCCCGTCGGCCCGGACCGCCGACGCCGTGATGGTACGGGGCCGGGACGCGAACTGGGTACGCCTCCCGGAACCGGACGCGCGGCGCGTCCGTGCGCGGTGGAACCGGATGGCCTCCAGGCTTCCTCGAGAATGCCGGCCGGACCGCTGACTCACGCACCCTGCGTGAACGCCCGGACCTCCTGCTCCACGGCCGCCGACCACGCCGTATGTCGATCCTGGGAGAGAAACGCCCAGGGGATGGCCAGCGGATAGCCACGTTCCTCAACCAGGCTGAGGCGATGGCCGATCCCCTGGAAGTCCCGCGCGAGGTCGGGCCAGACGTCGGCGGTAGATGTCGCGAACTCGCCGATGATCGCCGGGAAGCGCGGGTCGAACCCGTGCCGCTGGAGCCCGGCCCTGCCGGCGGGATAGTAATGGAACTGGTTGATCTCTGCCGACACTCCGAAGCGCTGAAGCGTCCGGAGGGACGCGAAGCCGATCGTCGGCTTGAAACCGGCCGCGCGGATCCGCTGCTTGCCGTCCTCCAGGAAGTCGAGCATCGCACGCTCCGGAATCGGCGGACTGGTCAGTGCGCTCGCGTGCCAGCCCTGCGTGATCCAGTCCGGCTCGTTGATGAGCTCCCACGCGTAGATCGCGTCACGATGACGGGCGGAGACGCGCAGGAGGGCATCGAGCGTGGCGTCGAGGAACCGTGCTCGCTTGGCCGGATCGCGTATCGCGTCGGCGCGTCCCTGCTTGACCCACCCTGGATCCTGGCGGGTCTGCAGCGGGTTGGAGGGATCGACCTCTTCGACCGGCTTCATGCCTGGTTGGCAGAAGTGAAAGTCGATGAGGACGGGAATCAGCTGCATGGGAGGCATCGCGGCCGTGGCGGTGGCTTCGAACCGCCGGAGCAGCTCGTCGAAGTGATCGATCACGTCCTGGCCGAGCGCGGGCGGCTCGAATCGCCAGTGTGCAGCGGCCGCCCCTTCGGGTCGCGGCGCATCCTGTTGCGAACCGTAGGTCAGCCCGTCGGCAAGCACGAACCAGCGGACGACGCTGATTCCAAGATCGCGCAGCCTGTCGAGGTGCTCATCGACATGCTCGAACCAGCGCGGCGCCTGCCGGCCGCCGCGCCACGCGGTCGGGCCGAGGCCGAAGTCCCATCCGTAGTCCAGCCACGGATAATTCACGCCAACCTGCATCGCTTGCCGCCCTTCGCATCTGGCGCGGATAGTATGGCCGCCCCGTCAGACCCCGCGGGATCGCCGGCCGGTCCACATCCTCATACCTCCCCGGCGGTCTCGTTTTCTCGACGGAGAATCGTCCGACCCGACATCGAGCACGAGCGTTGTGGCGCGCGGCGGGCGTCCCGGCACACAATCTCGCTTTCGGAGGCTCCGCCATGCGTGTTCCGGTGCTCGTGCCGTTCCTGACCGTCGTCTGCCTCATCGTGCATCCGGGTGGGCCGCGCGCCCAGCAGCAACCCCCGCAACCCGGCCGGCCGCAACAGCAGGCGCCCGATCCGGCGATCTCGCCCGGCGAGAAGCGGCCCGCACCGCCCGACTCACCGCCGAAACAGCAGGAGCCGCCGGCGCCGCAGGTGCCGGCCCCCGGTAAGTCGTCTGGCACCGGCGCGCCGGCGGCAATCGCGGGCGCCTACGCCTCCACCTACCAGCCGTTCCCCTCGCAGCCGACGCTGATCAGGAATGCGACGATCCTGACAGCCGCCGGTCCCGTCATCGAGCGCGGGTCGATCCTGCTTCAGGACGGAAAAGTCGCGGCGATCGGTCAGGACGTCAGCGCCCCCGGCAGCGCTCAGGTCGTCGATGCTGCCGGCAAGTGGGTAACGCCGGGCCTCATCGACACGCACTCGCACCTTGGCGTCTACGCGGCGCCCGGCATTGCCTCGCTGCAGGACGGCAACGAGATGACCGCCCCGATCACGGCGGAAGTGTGGGCGGATCATTCGATCTGGCCCCAGGATCCCCAGTTCGAGCTGGCGCTGGCCGGTGGCGTCACGGCCATGCAGATCCTCCCCGGGTCCGGCAACCTGATCGGCGGGCGCGGCGTCACGGTCAAGAACGTCCCCTCGCGCACCGCGGAGGGCATGAAGTTTCCTGGAGCTCCGCCCGGCCTGAAGATGGCGTGCGGTGAGAATCCGCGACGGGTCTACGGCCAGCGCAACCAGGCGCCGTCGACGCGCATGGGCACGATCGCCGTGTTCCGCCGCACCTGGCAGTCGGCGACAGAGTACCGCGACAAGTGGCAGAAATGGCGCGCCGACGGGTCGGATCCGGCCAAGCGTCCGGAGCGGAACCTTCAGATGGAGACGCTCGCCGGGGTGCTGGATGGCGAGATTCTCGTCCACAACCACTGCTATCGCGCCGACGAGATGGCGACGATGGTGCAGCTCGGGAAGGAGTTCGGCTTCAAGATCTCCTCGTTCCACCACGCCGTGGAGGCCTACAAGGTCCGCGACGTGCTCGCGGCGAACAGCGTCTGCGCCAGCATGTGGGCCGACTGGTGGGGGTTCAAGCTCGAAGCCTACGACGGCATCCGCGAGAACATCCCCCTCGTCCACCAGGCCAGGGCGTGCGCCATCGTCCACTCGGATGATCCCGGCGGAATCCAGAGGCTGAATCAGGAAGCCGCCAAGGCGATGCAGGCCGGGCTGCAAGCGGGCATCGACATCAACCGGGCCGACGCCATTCGCTGGTTGACCATCAACCCGGCGCGCGCGCTGGCGATCGACAAGGTGACGGGATCGTTGGAGGTGGGGAAGAACGCCGACGTGGTGATCTGGTCCGGCGATCCCTTCAGCGTCTACTCGCGTGCGGAGCGCGTGTTCGTGGACGGCGCGGTGCTGTACGACCGGGGGAACGCGCCTGCGCAGCCGAGGAGCGACTTCCTGACGGGGCTGACGACGACGGAGGAACTCGACCCGGCCGCCTCCGCCTCGAAGGAGCCGTCGCGCGGCGCGGGAGACGACTCGAGCCGCAGAGGCCCCGGCCCGCTGCGGCCGGCGCAGGCGGTCAGCGAGGTGGCGCCCGCCCCTCGTCCGCGCGACGCCGGAGCGGAGCCGGTGCTGGCCATCACCAACGCCAGGATCCATACGGTGTCGGGACCGGTGATCGAGCGCGGAACCATCGTGCTCGGCGGCGGCACGATCGTGAGCGTCGGCGCGGACGTACGGGTGCCCGCGGGCGCGAAGGTGATCGACGCCGCGGGAAAGGTCGTCACCCCCGGGTTGATCGAATCCTCCACGAGCATCGGCATCGTGGAGATCAGCCTCTCGGCGGAAGGCACGGCAGACCAGAGCACGACTGACAAGGACCTGAGCGCCGCGTTCAACGTGCTGGACGCCTTCAACCCGTTCTCTGCGGTGATTCCGGTCACGCGGGTGGACGGGATCACCCGGGCGGTGGTCGCCCCGGCCGAGAACGGCAACGTCATCCAGGGACAGGGCGCGGTCTTCGACCTGGGCGGCGGGCAGGTGCCGGAGAGCGTGACGAAAGCGCCGGTTGCGATGTTCGCCGTGCTGGGCGAGGCGGGGGCAGGTGTTGCCGGCGGCTCGCGCGTCTCCGCCGTGCTCCGCCTGCGCGAGGCGCTGCAGGATGCCATCGACTTCAACCTTCACCGCGCGGCGTGGAACACCGCGCAGCGCCGGGACTACGCGCGCGGGCGGCTGGACCTGGAGGCGCTGCGCCCTGTCGTCCGCGGCGAGATCCCCCTCGCCATCCAGGCGAACCGTGCCAGCGACATGCTCGCGGCGATCCGCCTGGCCGAGGAGTTCAAGCTGAAGCTCGTGCTGCTCGGAGCGGCGGAGGGCTGGATGATCGCTGGCGATCTCGCGAAGAAGCACATCCCCGTAGTCGTGAAGCCGCTGACGAACATCCCGACCTTCGACGGGCTCGGGGCGTCGCTCGAGAACGCCGCCCGGCTGCAGCGCGCAGGCGTGATCGTCGTGCTCTCGTCCTTCGACACCCACAATGCGCGCAACCTGCGCCAGGAGGCGGGCAACGCTGTCGCATACGGCCTGGACCGGGAGGCTGCCCTGCAGGCGGTGACCCTCAACGCGGCGCGGACCTGGGACATCGCCGACCGCACCGGATCGCTCGAGGCTGGCAAGGACGCCGACCTGGTGATCTGGAGCGGCGACCCGTTCGAGCTCGCGACCTCCGCTGAGCGCGTGTTCATCCGCGGAACCGAGATGTCGAGGCACACGCGACAGACGGCGCTCTTCGAGAAGTACCGGACCATTGCCCGCTAGTGTCACCGGGGGGCGATTTCCACCTGCGCGGACCCGGCGACACGCGTAGAATTCCCGCGGGAGGCTTCCTGATGACATCGCTGGTCACCGTCGTCCTGTTGTCGCTGGCACTGATGCCGGGTGGGACCGGTGCCCAGGCGCCCACAGCGCCGCAGGCGCCCTCGGCGCTCGCGGAGGAGCTGTGGGCCGCGGCGCGCGCCGGCGAGGCGGCCAGGGTCACGGCCGCGCTCGACAAGGGCGCCGACGTGAACGCGAAAACGCGTTACGGAGCGACGGCGCTGACCTTCGCCGCTGACAAGGGACATGTCGAGCTCGTCAAGCTGCTGATCGCGCGCGGCGCCGACATCAACGTGCAGGACACGTTCTACAAGATGCGCGCCATCGACATGGCGATGATGAACAACCATCCCGCCGTCGTCACGCTGCTGCTCCAACGGGGGTCGCAGGGCGCACCCGGCGTCCTCCGGCAGGCGATCCAGCGCGGCAACGCGGCGCTGGTCGCGGCCGCGCTCGACTCCCCCGAGGTGACGCAGAGCGCACGTTCGGCCCCGCGCTGGCGGGCGCAAAGAAGGCCAATAACCCGGAGATCATCGCGCTGCTCGAGAAGAAGCTGGCGGCGATGCCGGCCGAGCCGGCCACCCGAGGTCGCCGTCGATCGCGCGACGCTGCAGTCGTACGTCGGCAGCTATCGCAACGAGGACGCCGGCGCGGCGATCACCGTCGCGCTGAGGGCGACCAGCTGACGCTATCGCCTCCGGGCGGGACCGCCGCCCGTTGACGCTCATCGCGATCTCGCCGACGAGCTTCCGGGTCGCCGAACGGGAGGGTCTCACCATCAACTTCGAGGGGCGCGGCGGGCTGATCGAGCGCGTCGTCGCGGTGATGGGGAATACGCCGCAGGTGTGGACGCGCGTCGGGCCGCCGCCGGCGGGACCGGCGGCGCCGGCCGCCCCGCCGGCAGCCGCCACGGCCCGACGGCAGCCGACACCAAACCCGCAGCTCGGCACCGCCGCGCGCAACTGGCCGGGCTTCCGGGGCGAGAACGCCGCGGGCAACGGCGACGGCCAGGGCGCCGTTGTCGAGTGGGACGTGGACACGCAGCAGAACATCCGCTGGAAAACGCCGATTCCCGGCATCTCCACCGCGAGCCCGGTCGTCTGGGGCAACCGTGTTTTCGTCGTCACCGCCGTCAGCAGCGCCGGGGACAAGACGTTCAGGACGGGGCTTATGGCGACGTCGCGCCGGTCAACGACCTCTCGGAGCACACCTGGAAGATCTATTGCCTCGACAAGGCCTCGGGAAAGGTGCTGTGGGAGCGCGACGCCTTCAAGCGGCGCGCCGAAAGTGAAGCGGCACACGAAATCCAGCCAGGCGAATGCCACGCCGGCAACGGATGGCCGGCGCGTGGTGGCGATGTTCGGCTCGATCGGGATTCTTGCCGCCTGGGACATGGACGGCAAGCCGCTCTGGCACTCCGACATCGGCGTTCTCGACAGCGGCTGGTTCTTCGACCCCGACACGCAGTGGGGACACTCGAGCTCGCCGATCATTCACGGCAACCACGTGATCGTGCAGGCCGACCGCTACAAGGACTCGTTCATCGCGGCCTACGACCTGGCGACCGGCAAGCAGCAGTGGCGCACCGACCGCGACGAGATCTCGACCTGGGGAACGCCCACCGTATTCCGCGCGGGAGACCGCGAACAGATCGTGACCAACGGCCCGAAGATCCGCGGCTACGACCCGTCGAGCGGGAAACTGCTGTGGACGCTCGGCCCCAACTCGGAAGTGACCGTGGGCACCCCCGTCGTCGGCAACGGCGTCGTCTACGTCACTGGCGGGTATCCGCCGGCCCGTCCCGATCTACGCGATCAAGCCGAACGCCAGCGGCGACATCTCGTTGCCGAAGGGCCAGACGTCGAACGAGGTCGATCGCCTGGAGCAACGGCGAAGGCACCTACATTCCCACGCCGATCTTCTACGACGGCATCCTCTACACCTGCGGCAACAACGGCGTCGTCACGGCCTATGACGGCACGACCGGCGAGCGCCTCTATCGCGCGCGGGTCGGCAGCGGCGGTTCCTTCTCCGCCTCACCGGTCGCCGCCGACGGCCGGCTCTACTTCGCCAATGAAGACGGGGATGTGTTCGTGGCGCGCGCCGGGCGGACGTACCAGGAGATCGCCAGGAACGAGATGAAGGCGGTGATCATGTCCACCCCCGCCATTTCGGACGGCCTCTTCATCGTGCGAACCCTGGATCACGTCTACGGGATCGGGCAGAACTAATGGCGCCAGGTGAGCCGGGGACGTGTTCGAGACAGTCAAGGAACAACGAACCCGATGGCAGCCGTCGCCAGGCAGACCTGCAGCAGCGTGGCCCCGAGAACGGCGGCCATGGCGGCGCGGTGACCCAGCGCGGCGCACAGGTATGCCGCGGGTAGCTGGAAGAAGCACGCGAGGAAGATCCACAGCCTGGCCACTTCACCGCGGTTGATGCCGATCAGGTCGGTCGTGATCAGCACGGCGAAGAGTCCGAGGGATGTTGCGACGATTGGAGCGGCGAGCCCGTCACGCAACGCTCCGGCAGGCCGCCATGCGCCGGTTGCGGCAACAGCCGCGAGCACCACCTGCGATGGCCCTGCGGCGAACATGAACTCCACGAGGTTCGCACGCAGCCACACCCGATAGGGCCTTCCCTCCACCTCGTTGAATCCCACCGCGTGTTCTCCGATCTGCCGGAACGCCCTCCACGCGTGGAACCCAGTCGTCTCGTGGACGGCAGCGGCAGCAGCCATGAATACCAGGGCCATCACCCCCGCCTGGGCGAGGAAGCGCTCGACGCTGATGTCGCCGCGGGCAATGGCTGCGAACCCGAGCGCGGCACACAGCATCCCCATCACCAGCGGCAGCGGCTCGAAGAAGACGAGGACATACAGCGCCAGTCCGGCAGCCGCCGCGTAGCCGGTCCTGCCGGTGAGCAGCCATCGCACAACGAGCCACGTCAGCCCCAGCACGAACACCGGGGTCACGGCGTTCATCAGCGGGAAGAAGAAGACTCGTGCCGGGGTGAAGAGGTACAGCACAGCGGCATAGAGCGCCGCACGATCGTCATTGAAGAGATCGCGTGCCAGGCCGAACATGAGCACGGCGCCCAGGTTCGACAGGATCACGAGGAGCCAGGGCAGCACGTCGGTACGCGTCGACAGCACCTGCAGGCCGTGCACGAGAATCGTCTTGCCGGGCATGTTGCTGCGGGCGTGCGACGGCGCCTGACGTCGGATCAGCGTGAATCTCGCGAGGAGCTCGCCGGGCCGGCGCTCCTGGGCCAATGTGTAGAAGGAGTTGGCACCAGGGCTCAGGAACACCCGCTCGAGACCGAACGGGGCGGTCGTCCGGAGGAGCCAGTGGCCCGCCGTCGCGAAGAGGATCCACACGACGAGCAGCGTTCTCGTCGTCCGTCTCGTAGCCGGAATGGCGAGAAGAGCGGCGGCGCCTGCGGCAATGGCGGCGAACACCAGAAGAGTGCTGACTGTCAGGGGTCGGATGTATGGATACGTCCAGCGCCCTGCGACCGAGCCGACGGTCCACGACTGCAGGGCCACCCCACAGCAGACCACTGCGGCGAGCACGAGCCCGGCCGCGAGTCCGGCCCAGATGACCCGGTTGGATGGCTCAGCCGGATGACGCACGCCTGGATATTACTTGAGGGCTAATGGCAGGTCGTTTCGCATGTAGATGTGGATCGTCGGCCCGGGCCGCTCCACGGTCCAGAATCCCCACACCGGCATGAAGAACGCGTCCTGCAGGTCGTACACGCCGTCACGCCGCCCCCTGCTCGAACCGCGTACGGTATACACGCGTCGATATCGCGTTTCCGCGATCGTCTGGAGTGCCGACGGCGTCCCCACGTACGTGAAGAGCGCCGACTGGTACAGCACCAGCCAGTCGGGCGTCCGCCCCTCCGCGCCGCGGAACGACGACGTTCCGGCATCGAAGTACCAGCGGTGGAAGCGGGCTGTCGACAGATCGAGCGAGGTGTAGTCTCCACCCGCGTCGTGCAGCGTGTGATTCGGCTCGAGGCGCGCGGTGAGCCACTCTCCCGCGATCACCCGCGAGTCGGTGCGCGCGAGCAGCACGTCGAACCACACGGTGTTGGCGAGGCCCGGACCGATCGTCAGCGCCAGCAGCACGAGATACCAGGATCGCTGCCCGGCAAGGGGCCGCCCGGCACCCGCTGCTCGGGTAGAGCCTTCCGGTGTAGACAGCCACTCGACGCACTGCCGGATGCCCAGGGCGGCAGCCAGGCACGCAATGGGAATCAGCGGCAGGATGTACCGGAAGAACACCGTGTGCCCGCTGCCGATCGAGACATACAGCGCGAGGAAGAACGTGCCCAGTATGAAGGCGTGGCGACGGTGCCTTCGGAACAGGGGGATGATGCCGACCACGGCCGCCGCGAACGCCGTCGGGCCAAGGCCGTACGGCAGGGAACGCCGAAGGTGATACACCCACCCTCGGCCAAGATCGACCCCGTGGCCTTCCGAAAGGTGGGTGACATCGAACAGCACGTCCCTCTTGAACGTCGCGAAATCGAGGACCGAGTACGGCGTTGCCAGCACGAACGCCGAGATGAAGAGCAGCGCGTACACCACCGATGGCAGGACCGCTCCGACGCGCCTGTCCCGCGCGAGCACGACGATCTGCGCCGCGCCCATCGCGGCAGCGACGGCCACGGCGTTGTACTTCGTCGAGGCGGCCAGGCCGCCGGCGAGGCCGGCCGCGGCAAACCACCTGAGCGCCCGGCGCGTGCGGGTTTCGTCCGAGGCTCGCAGCAGCAGGGCCAGGGACGAGACCGCAAGCAGGGTCATCAGGACGTCCGTCATCGCGAAGTGCGAGTCGCGGACGTGGAGCATCGAAACGGCCAGCAGCGCCGCCGCGATCAGCGCTGTGGTGTCGCCTGCCACGCGACGGGCCATCGTGAAAAGGACGACGATGGTCGCGGTGCCGGCGCACGCCACGACAGTCCGCCCGATCAGGAAGTACTCGCCGGGGGTGAGCGGAGCCGCGCCCGTAAGGCGCACCAGCCGGAAGGCGCCCGCGAACAGGTAGAAGGTCAGCGATGGCCAGTGGAAGAAGTGCGGATTGAGGTCTCCGCCCAGCATGCTGGCGGCGATGCCGGCTGCCACCGACTCATCCGGCCGTGCGTGCAGATAGGGAAGACCAAACCAGATAGGCACCAGCCGGAGCACTGCGCCGGTGGTGACGATGAGGAGCAGCCACCGCCCCGCGGTCATCGCCGGGGCACATCCCGGCCGGCGACCGCTGTGCAGCGGGCATCATGCGGGCGGAGCGCGCCCCTCAGTAGTACCAGATGATCCCGAGTTTCCGGAACCATGTGAACAGCCACGAGTGCTGCCAGGGGTTCGCGAGCGCGTGGCTCGCCGTGCCGATGGAGAACGCCAGGAGCACGGCCGCGAGGCGACGCCGTCGCGGCTCGACGGCCCAGCGATCAGCCTCCGCCAGCATCGTCACCAGCCAGAGTGGCACCAGCCAGACGAACCATCGCGGCCCGGCGGTCATCCCGCCGTAGTTGTTCGTCCGGATCACGTAGAACAGAAACGTCACGGCCGTCAGCGTCAACGTCAGGACCGCAAGCATGCGTCGTGCGTCGCCGACGCCCCCCCTGCCCGCGGAGCGCCCCGTGGACCGGACCATGCCGATCCAGCCGAGCACGAGCACCGGGCTCAGCGACAGGATGCCGGTATGCCCGAAGACGAGGTTGAACGCGTACAGAAGCTTGTGTTCCTCCGCCCGATCGATGCCGGGCGGATTGCGCCAGTAGCTGCCGGCGAACTGGTACCACGACTCACGGGCATAGTTCGGCACGATCGAGCCCACGGCGAGGTACTGCGTCAGCAGGGCGGCCGCCACAGGAAGCAGCAGGGCCGGCAGCGCGAACCGCAGGGTGTCACGAGGCGAGAGATAGAGGAGCCACAGCATCAGGCCGGCCGCCAGCGAGGCGGCGGGCAGCTCGTTGCACATCGTCCAGCCGGCGAACAGGCCGGCCAGCAGGAAACGCCAGGGCCTCCGGTCGCCGTCCACCTGGATGCAGACGCAGTGGTACAGGGCGAAGAGGGCACCCGTTGCTGCGACGGAGTGATTGTTCAGGCTCCCGAGGAATCCGGACACGAAGGTCCCGAAGCAGGCCGTGACGAAGACGAACAGGCGGCCCCAGTCCGTCGTGCCGAGCCGCTCGGCCAGGCGGCCGAAGAGGAGCAGGTAGAAGACGAACGGCAGCAGGTTGATCGTGAACAGGATCGTGCGGGTCACGGCCAGGCGGTCGCCCCTGAGGTGCAGGTCCAGCCCCTCGCGCAGGAGCCAGTACCTCGCCGGCCGCCACCGTCGGCAGCAGCGTCGGCTTGCTGGAGTAGAACAGGCGCGTTGCCGGGTGCATCACCTTGTCGATCGTGTCCCAGCCGGGCTGGGCGACAAGGCCGAAATCGCGATACGACCCGTCCGGATTCTCCAGCCGGCTGCCGATCGAGTACGTCCCGGAGTCGACCAGCGCGCGCACCGTCAGCCAGCGCGATTGATCGTTGGCCGAGAACGAGCCTGGCGCCGTGAGTATCCGCGACCCGACGATGCTCGCTGCGACGAGCAGCAGGAGCATGTAGATCGCGTTTCGGTCGAGCGACCCCGCCGGCATCCCGCGATCTATCGGCTGGCGCACTGCTGCAGGCGCATCGTGCATGTCAACATCACGGTCCATCCAGAACGGCACCCGGCGCCGGGCGCACATGGATGCCGGCCTGGCGCATGAAGAACCCTGCTCCCGCCAGGCAGCCGCTTGCCGGCAGCGCGATCATTCGGGACGATCATACGCGCAACGGATGATTGCCCGCGCGGCCGGCGGCACGATCTCCGATGGCCCGGCCGGCCTCCGCAGGTGCTGGCGCGGCGTCACGAACTGCGCTAGATTCTGGGCTCCAAATGGGCTACGTCCCCGGCTACGAGCACGACATCTTCATCAGCTACGCTCACGACGACGACCGCGCGTGGATCAACCGCCTGGTCGACCGGCTCGAACCCGCTTTGAAACAGCGCCTCGGGATCAAGGCGGATGTCTGGATCGACGACGACGGCCTGCGCCGGTCGCGCGATTTCTCCAGGGAGATTCCCGACAGCGTGCAGTCGTCCGCGATTTTCCTGCTGCTCGCGTCACCCAGCTATATCCGCTCCGGGTACTGCGTGCAGAAAGAATGCGCAGTGTTCGAGAAGACGCTCGGCGCCAGGCGCGGTCGGTTCGCGGCCGCCGGCTTCGCCAACGAGCTCTTCGCTGTCCGCTGCCTGATCCTCCCCGTCGACGGCAACGAACACTGGTCCCTCCTCCCGGGCCTGACCGACATCGTGTTCTGCAACGAGTCGGAGACGTTCCCTGCCGGCAGCCCGGACTTCGAGACGGGCTTCCGCCAGTTGACAGGAGAGCTCGTCGCGCTCATGAAGCGGATGCGCAATCACAGCACGTCCGTGTTTCTCTATCCGCCGCATCCTGCCGCCGACCTGCTCGATACGCACACCGCCCTCGCGTCGGAGCTGGCGGTCCAGAGTTACCGCCTGCTGCCCGACCGGACGGTCAACCTGGCGCAGCAGCTGCGCGAGGCCTCGCTATCCGTGTTCCTGATGGGCGCGGAGTTCGACGAGGCAGCCGGAGAGCTGACGGAGCTCGCCGCGACCCAGGCGGAGAAACCCTGGGTCGTCTGGTGTTCGCCGGGCGCAGAACACACGGCAGACGCCAACCAGAGCGGGTTCTGCGCCCATCTGGAACAGCTCGACTCCCCGGCCAAGACCTACCTGAATGCCGCGGTCACCACCACAAAGCTCAAAGAGGAGGTTCTTGGCCTTCTCCGACCGGACCCTCGAGCGCTGCCGCAGACGGACGGCAAGCCGCGCGTGTATCTGGTGTACAACGCCCGCGATCAGCTCGAGGTCAGGAATGCCGGCTTGATCAGCTTCCACTTCCGCAAGCAGTTCCACTTCGAGTACCCCGACGATCCCGCTCAACACACGCTCAGGCTGACCAGCTCGGATGGCGTCCTGCTCGTCTGGGGCAACGCTGACGAGGACTGGTGCTCGCGCGAGTTCGCGGAAATGGTCCAGAGCGCACGCCGGGCGGGCGGAAGCGGGCTCTGCCTGTTCGACCCCCCGCAGCCGAAGACCGAGGCGGTCGAGCGCATTCGACAGTCGGGCCGCGACATCTACATCGGGGAGCAGTTCGGTAAGTTCGACCCGGCACGGCTGTCCGGCTTCTTCAGTCCCATCCTGAGGCGATCGGGAGAGGCGCGTCCGTGAGCTTCGCCGCGGTGCTGGACCGCTTGAGCCGCCTCGACTCTCCCTACCCGGGTCTTCGGCCGTTCGAGGTCGAGGAATCGCACCTGTTCTTCGGCCGGGACGTTCAAATCGCCGAGCTCGTCGCGCGGCTGGCGCGCAACCGCTTCCTGGCGGTGCTGGGCGTTTCCGGAAGCGGCAAGTCGTCCCTGGTCCGCGCCGGGCTCATCCCTGCGCTGGAGCGCGGCGGGGTTTCCGAGGCGGGCAGGCGATGGCGCATCGTGGTCACGCGGCCGGCCGGCGCGCCGTTCGAGGCCCTCGCCGCCACGCTGAAGAGGGCCGGCCTCGATCCGTCCGGGCCTGAGACACACCAGCCATGGGCTGATCCAGGTGGCCCGGCAGCTGGCAGGCGACGAGAGCCTGCTGGTCGTGGTGGATCAGTTCGAGGAGCTGTTCCGCTACAAGGAGGTCGAAGCTCCTGGCGGGGATGCCCGCCGGCGACACGTCTTCGGCGACGGAGGCGGCCGAGTTCGTGCAGTTGCTGCTCGCCGCCAGCGCGCACCAGCCGCCGGTGTTCATCGTCATCACCATGCGATCGGACTACCTCGGCGACTGCGCCGAGTTCCGCGACCTTCCCGAAACGCTCAACGACTGCCAGTACCTGGTTCCGCGACTCACCCGCGACCAGCGGAAGCAGTCAATCGAAGGGCCGCTGGGCCAGGTGGCGGCTGCCCCCAGCCTCGTTCAGCGCATGCTCAATGACGCCGGCGACGAGCCGGACCAGTTGCCGGTGCTCCAGCATGCCCTGATGCGGACCTGGACCCATTGGCGCTCGGCGGACCCGACGCACACGCGGCCCCTCGAGCTGCAGGACTACGAAGCGACCGGCGGCTTCGAGAATGCACTCAATCAACACGCCGACGAGCTGCTCGCGGGGGTTCCGACCGGGCTCGCGGCCGCGATTTTCAAGCGCCTGACGGCGCGCGGACGCGGCAACCGCGAGCGACGCGATCCGGCCACGCTCCGCGAGCTCTGGGCGGTCTGCGGCGCCGACACTCCGGAGCAGCGCGCCGCCGTGAACTCGGTCGTGGATCACTTCCGGCATGGCGACGCCACCTTCCTGGCGCCGCGCGACGGCGAGATCGGCCCGGACACCTACATCGACATCACGCACGAGAGCCTGATCAGGCAATGGAAGAAGCTCCGGGACGAATGGGTGCCGGAGGAGCGGCGATCCGCCAAGTCGCTGCTCGACCTCGCCGAGCGCGCGGCGAAATGGCAGGCGAACGAAGGAGAGCCCCTCGCCGGCCTCGACCTGTTCGATGCGCGCGCGTGGGAGCGCCAGCGGAATCGAGCGCCGGCGTGGGCGGACCACTATGTCGGGGCGGGGCAACTCGACCGTGTGCTGCAGTTCATAAGCGCGAGCGAAGCACATGAGCGCAGGGGCGTCCTGAGACAGAGAACGTTGTGGGTGGCCGCCCCGCTGCTGGTGGTGTTCGCCACCCTGAGCGTCTACGCGCTCTACCAGGGGCGGCGGGCCTCACGGCTCGGACAGCTCGCGCTGGCTCGCCAGTTGACCACGCAGTCGCAGCTGGTCCGCACGGAACAGGTCGATCTGGAACCTGCCCTGCTGCTCGCAACCGACTCACTCCTGCGAGCGGACGATCCTTCCACCGCCCATGCCATCCGCGAGGCAGCCGCCCTGTTGCCCCGGACGATCGCCCGGCTCGAGCATCCGAAAGGCGTGACCGCAGTGGCCTTCACGGCGGACGGGGGACAGGTCGTGACCGCCGGAGCGGATCAGGTTGTTCGAGTGTTCGATGCGCTCGGGGAACACAAGGAGGTGGCACGCGCCGAATACCCGGACCTGGCGCCGCGCGGCTTGAGCGCCGACGGACGCCGCGTCGCCTCCGTCGACCGCGACGGCATCGTGGTGGCCGATGCCGCCACCGGCCGCGCCGTGCAGCGCCTTCCGCTTACAGCGGAGGACAGCCTCCTCGCCTTCAGCCCCAACGGACGGTACCTGGCAACCGTGTCGGGTGGACGCTGGGAAACCAGGGTGACCGTGACCGAGGTCGCGAGCGGCCAGCGCGTCGCACGCATCGCCCATCCAGGCGACCTTGCTGCACTCGCCTTGAGCAACGACGCCCGTCTGGCGACCGGCAACGGGTTCACCTCCGGCGTGAGCCGCGCGGGCAAACCCTTGAGCGATGAGGCGACCGCCAACTCGGCGCGCGTCTTCCAGTCGCGCGGGGAGGCCGAAGTCTCCCACCTTGGACACAATGGGCCTGTTCAATCGGTCGCGCTCACACCCGATGGGCGATACGTCGCGACGGCGAGCGAGGACAAGACGGCGCGCGTCTTCGACGCGGAGACCGGGAACGAGATCGCGCGGCTGACGCACCAGGCGGGCGTGAACGCGGTGGCCTTCAGCCCCGATGGCCACTGGGTCGCGACCGGAAGCGACGACAGGACCGCCCGCGTCTTCGAAGCAGCCAGCGGGACCGAAGTCGCCCGCGTGGCGCACCAGGGTGCTGTCGAGGCAGTGGCGTTCAGCCCCGACTCCCGCCGCATCGTCACGGGCAGCGCAGACAAGAGCGCCCGCGTGCTCGAAGCCAGCGGGGGGTCCGAGCTCTGGCGCGTGGCCCACCCCGAACCCGTCACGTCCGCAGCCTTCACCGCCGACGGGCAGCGTGTGCTGGTCGGCAGGGGGCACGTCGAAGCGGCCACGGTGCAGCTGTTCGAGACGCTTACCGGCAAACAGCTGCTCGACTTATCGCCGGACGAGCCGGAGGTCCGCAGCGTCGCTGTCAGCGAGGATGGGCGCTTCCTCGTGGTCGGCGGCGGCATGCTCTCGCCGACGCGCGTGTTCAGGGCAGACGACAGCGCGAAGCCGATGCTCTCGATCAACGCGCCGTCGCCGGTCGAAGCGCTGGGGATCAGCCCCGACGGGCGCCGCGTCGCCACCCTGGCCGGCGACCATACCGCGCGCATCTGGGAGGGGACCACGCAGATCGCCGAGATGCAGGATCCGTTCATGCACACCTTCGCGCTGAGCGCGGACGGGCGCAGGATGGTGATCGGCGGTGGTAGCCTGGACGAGGGGACGGTGCGCGTGCTGGATCTGCCGGCGCGTGAGAATCCCCGGGAGCCCCGCGGTTCGAGGGCCGCGCCGCCGGCATCGTGGAAGGAGGTCGCCCGGTTCACGCCACGCGAACCGGTGTTTTCCGTGGCCATCTCGGAAGACGGGCGCTGGGTGGCGGCCGCGGGCAAGTTTCAGGGCAAGACGGCGCAGATCTACGAGGTCGAAGGCAGCACGACCTGGTCGCGGCCCGCTGGAAGCGTCGGAGCGATCGCGCTGAATGCACGCGCCGGGCTGGCTGCCACGGGCGACGAGGATGGTACCGCGCGAGTCCTGGAACTGGCGACCGGCAAGGAGACGCTGCCTCGCCTCGGGGTCGGAGGTCCGGTCGTCAACCTGCGGATCGTGGATCAGGGCCGCTACCTGCTGGTGGCGTCACGGCACCCGGCCCTGGGGCAACGATACGACATCGTCGTGATGCGCCAGCCGCTGGTTTGGAAGGACCTGATCGATGACGCGTGCTCCCGGGTCACGCGCAACCTGACACCGGAGGAATGGACACGGTATGTGGGGCCGGAGACTCCCTACCGCAAGACCTGCCCTGCGCGTCCCTGAGGCAGAGCCGGTGGCTGCCTCGATCGCCGGCGGGCGTGGCTGGCACATACGTCCGCGCGCGGTTCGCGCGATCGCCGACCTGCTCCCGCTGTTGTACGGCAATCGCGATGGGCTCGCTTGTAGAGGACCTGCCGGGTGCGCGCGAAAGCTCCTGCGCAAACCCTGAGGACATGACGGCGGCCGGGGCACGTGCGCGGCTGCGACGATAATGGCCTATGCACCTGAAACTCGCCTTCCGCCGGCTGTTGAAGACGCCGCTCGTCAGCAGCGTGGCGATCCTGTCGCTCGCGCTCGGCATCGGCGCCAACGCCGCCATCTTCTCGCTCTTCGACCAGGCGCTGCTGCGTTCGCTGCCGGTACCGAGCCCCCACGAGCTGGTCAATCTGTCCGCGCCCGGCCCCAAGCCTGGCTCGAACTCCTGCGGCCAGGCCGGCAGCTGCGACTCGGTCTTCAGTTATCCGATGTTCCGCGACCTCGAGCGGCTGCAGACGGTGTTCACCGGCATCGCGGCGCACGTGGGGTTCGGCGCCAACCTGGCCCACGAGGGCCAGACCACCAGCGGCAGCGGCATGCTGGTATCCGGGTCGTACTTCCCGGTGCTCGGCGTGCAGCCGGCGCTCGGACGGCTGCTGGACGCGAACGACGACCGCACCCCCGGGGGGCACTTCGTGGTGGTACTCGAGCCACGCCTACTGGACGACCCGGCTCGGCGCCGACCCCAACGTCCTCAATCAGGCGCTCACGGTGAACGGCCAGCGAATGACCATCGTGGGCGTGGCGCCGCGCGGGTTCATCAGCACGACGCTCGGCGAAGAGCCGGAGGTGTTCGTGCCGCTGACGATGCGCGCGATGATGGCGCCGGGGTGGAAAGGGTTCGACAACCGGAGGAGTTACTGGGCCTATCTGTTCGCACGGCTCAAGCCGGGCGTGTCGGCCGGGCAGGCGGCCGCCGCGATGAACGGCATCTTCCGTCCGATCATCAATGACGTCGAAGCCCCCCTGCAGCGCGGGATGAGCGACCAGACGATGGCGCGCTTCCGCGCCAAGACGCTGATCGTGGAGGCGGGACAGCGGGGGCAGAGCGAGGTCCACAGGGAGGCGAGGGCGCCGCTGATCCTGCTGTTCTCGATCGCCGGGATCGTCCTGTTGATCGCCTGCGCAAACATCGCCAACCTGCTGCTCGCCCGGGCGGCCGGCCGCGCGAGCGAGATGGCGGTACGGCTGTCGCTCGGCGCCAGCCGGCGGCAGCTGCTCGCACAGCTCCTGACCGAGTCGTGCGTGCTCGCGGTGCTCGGCGGGATCGCCGGCCTGCTGATCGCGCGCATGACGCTGTCGGTCATTGCCTCGCTGCTGCCGCCGGAAGGCGTGGCCTCGCTGCAGTTCGACCTGCAGCTCCCCGTCGTCCTGTTCGCGGCCGCACTGTCGCTCGCCACCGGCTTCCTGTTCGGATTGTTTCCGGCGCTGCACAGCACCCGGCCAGACCTGGTGTCCACGATCAAGGCCCAGGCTGGACAACCGTCGGGCGCCCGGGCCGCCGCCCGGTTCCGCACAACCCTGGTGACCGCGCAGATCGCGTTGTCGATGGCGCTCCTCGTATCGGCCGGCCTGTTCATCAGGAGCCTGATGAACGTCAGCCGCGTGGATCTCGGGTTGAAGGCGGATCAGGTCATCACCTTCGGCGTCTCGCCGCACCTGAACGGCTACGACACGGCGAGGGCACGGACGTTCTTCGGACGGCTCGAAGAGGAGCTCGCCGCCGTTCCCGGTGTCACCGGCGTCTCGGCGTCGATGGTGCCGCTGCTGGCCGGGAGCAACTGGGGCAGCAGCGTGTCGGTTCAGGGCTTCGCCAGCGGACCGGATACCGATACACACGCCAATTACAACGAGATCAGCGCCGGCTACTTCAGGACGCTCGGGATCCCGCTGATGTCAGGCCGGGAGTTCACCGCGGCGGACCGCGACGGAGCCCCGAAGGTCGCCATCGTCAACGAGGCCTTCGCGGCGAAGTTCAACCTTGGCCGTGACGCCGTCGGCAAGCGCATGTCGACAGGCGGGCAGGGGGATCTCAACATCGAGATCGTCGGCGTCGTGCAGAACGCGAAGTACAGCGAGGTCCGGCAGCAGCTGCCGCCCGTCTTCTTCCTGCCGTACCGCCAGAGCGAGCGGCTCGGCACGATGCATTACTACCTCAGGGGCGCCGGGGATCCGGATCCGCTGCTCCGCGCGGCGCCGGGCGTGCTCGGGCAACTCGATCGGACCCTGCCCGTCGAGGACTTGAAGACGCTGCCGCAGCAGGTGCGCGACAACGTCTTCATGGACCGCGTGGTCAGCACGCTGGCGTCCGCGTTCGCGCTGCTGGCCACGCTGCTGGCGGCCGTCGGGCTGTACGGCGTCCTCGCGTATACCGTGTCGCAGCGGACGCGCGAAATCGGGCTGCGCATGGCGCTCGGCGCCGATGGCCGCCGCATGCGGGCGATGATCCTGAAGCAGGTGGGCTGGATGACGCTGATCGGCGGGGCGATCGGAATGGTGGGTGCCTACTACCTGGGCAGAGGCGCCGAGACGCTGCTCTTCGAGATCAAGGGGCACGACCCGCTGGTCTTCGCGCTCGCCGTGGTGGTGCTCGGGGCGGTGGCGTTCGCGGCGGGCTACATCCCCGCTTATCGCGCCTCGCGGGTGCATCCGATGCAGGCTCTCCGCTACGAGTAGGAGGTTGACCCCCGGAGTTCACTTGTGTTGGGGCCGTACATCAACACAAGTGAACGCAGGGGCGAGGGGTGAGATGACGAACAGCAGCTGTTCCGTCCTGGCGGGCGCGCTCGTGATGTTCGTTGTCGCGTCGCTTGCCGTTCCACGGGCGCAGCCGGGAGCCACGCCGGCTGCCCCGCTGCTCACCGTGCCGCCCGGATTCGAGGTCGAGCGCGTCGCCGGGCCGCCGCTCGTCGACCGGCCGATTGTCGCGGATTTCGACGACGAGGGGCGCCTCTACGTGGCGGACTCCTCAGGGTCGAACGACAAGGTGGACAAGCAGCTCGCCGACAAGCCGCATCGGATCGTGCGCCTCGAGGACACCGACGGCGATGGACGGTTCGATACGAGCGTCGTCTTCGCGGACCGGATGATGTTCCCCGAAGGGACGATGTGGCTCGATGGGTCGCTCTACGTGGCGGCGCCGCCGAGCATCTGGAAGCTGACGGACACGGACCGGGATGGTGTCGCCGACCTCCGCGAAGAGTGGTTCCAGGGCAGGACGCTCACCGGCTGCGCGAACGATTTGCACGGACCCTACCTCGGACCTGACGGCTGGATCTACTGGACCAAGGGGGCGTTTGCCGAGCAGGCCTACGAGCGGCCCGGCAGGGCTCCGCTCGTGACGCGCGCGTCGCACATCTTCCGCCGCCGGCCCGGCGACCCGGCAACCGACGTGGTGATGACCGGCGGCATGGACAACCCGGTGGACGTGGCCTTCACCCCTGCCGGCGAGCGCATCCTGACTGCAACATTCCTCGAGCATCCTCAGGCGGGCCGGCGCGACGGCCTGCTGCACGCCATCTACGGCGGCGTGTACGGCAAGCCGCACGCGGTCATCGACGGCCACAAGCGAACCGGCGACCTGATGCCGATCATGACCGGGCTCGGTCCCGCGGTTCCCGCCGGGCTGACCCGCTATGCCTCGAGCGTGTTCGGGGAGGGGTTCCAGGACAATTTCTTCGCGGCGATGTTCAACCTGCGCAAGGTGACACGGCACGTCCTCGAGCCGAGCGGCGCCACCTTCGAAACCCGCGATTCCGATTTCCTCGTGTCGGACAGCCGCGACTTCCATCCCACGGACGTGATCGAGGATGCCGACGGCAGCCTCCTGGTGATCGACACCGGCCCGTGGTTCACGCTCTGTTGTCCGACCTCGCAGATCGCCAAGCCCCAGGTCCCCGGAGGGATCTACCGCGTCCGCCGTTCGGGAGCGCCGAAGGCACACGACCCGCGTGGGCGCGAACTCGGGTGGAACACGATGGACGCTGCCGGCCTCGCGCGATTGCTGGGCGACGCTCGTCCGGCAGTCCGGAACCGCGCCGTCCGCGAGTCGGGGGCGCGCGGGAGCCGGGCGGTTCCGGCGCTGCACGACGTCTTGCGGAGGTCGAACGAGGCCCTGTCGCGGCGCAACGCCGTCTGGGTGCTGACGCGGATCGACGGCGCGCCCGCGCGGGCCGCCATTCGAACCGCGCTCGCCGATCGCGACGAGAGCGTGCGGCACGCGGCGCTGCATTCCGCGGGCCTGTGGCGCGACGCCGGCGCGCTGCCCCAGATCAGGGAGGCCTTGAAGGCCGGCCCGCCGCAGGTGCAGCGGGCCGCCGCGGAGGCACTCGGACGCGTGGGCGACGCGGCTGCGGTCCCCGACCTGCTCGCTCTGGCCGCAGCCCCGGGCGACCGCGTGCTCGACCACTCGATCACCTACGCGCTGATCGAGATCAACGATCCGGCGTCGACGGCGTCCGGGCTGCAGGCCGCGACGCCGCGGGCCAGGCGCACCGCGCTGATCGCGCTCGATCAGATGGACGACGGTGCGCTCGAACCTGGACCTGTGGTCTCCCTCCTCGATTCCACCGATCCCCTGCTGAAAGAGACCGCCTGGTGGATCGTCGCCCATCGTCCGGCATGGAGTGACGCGCTTGCCGGGTTCTTCGAGCAACGCCTCACATCTGCCCGCGTCGGCGCCGTGGAGCGCGAGGACCTGCAGAAGAGGCTCGCACAGTTCGGGGAGCACCCCGCGATTCAGAATCTGCTCGCGGCGGCGATCGAGGGGCCGGCATCGACGGCCGAACGCCTGACCGCGCTGCGCGCGATGGCGGTCGTGGCCGGCACGCGTGTGAAAGTCCTGCCACCGGGATGGATCGCGCCGCTCGTCCGCGCGCTCGCGTCCGGCGACCCCGAGGTCGTCGCGCACGTCCTCTCGGTCGTGCGCGCGGCACCCGCTCCGAAGGACTCGTCCGCCGCTCTGCACGCAGCGCTGCTGCGCCTCGGCCGCGACAGCGCGCGGCCGATCGAGCTTCGACTGGAGGCGATAGCCGCCATGGAGGAGGGCTTCACCGTCGAGCCGGATGTGTTCGACGTCTTGCGGACCGCGGTGGAGCCGGCCCAGCCGGCGTCGATTCGTTCCGCCGCCGCACGCGGCCTCGAGAAGGCAAGGCTCGACGGGGCGCAGTTGATGCTCCTGACGGCGTCGCTCCGGACCGCCGGACCGCTCGAGCTTCCGCGCCTGCTGCGCGCGTTCCGCCACGGGAGCGACGAGCAGGCCGGGCTGGCGATGGTTGCGGCGCTGGGGCAGTCCGGAGGAAAGTCGAGCGTCCGTGCCGACACCCTGCGTCCACTCATAGTCAAGTATCCGGAGTCCGTCCAGCGGGCGGGAGAGACGCTCCTGGCCTCGATTCGCCTGGAGTCAGCAAGCGACGTCCGTCGCCTGGAGGAGCTCATTCCGGCAGTCCAGAATGGCGATCCGGGCCGTGGGCAGATGGTTTTCAACGGCCCACGTGCGGCCTGCTACTCCTGCCATGCGATCGGCTACATGGGTGGAAAGATGGGCCCGGATCTGACGCGGATCGGGCAGGTTCGCAGCGAGCGCGATCTGCTGGAAGCGATTGTCTTTCCGAGCGCCAGCTTCGCGCGAGGCTACGAACCGGTGGTGATCCACACACGGTCGGGGGAGGTGCGCGCCGGCCTGCTGCGAAGCGATCTGCCCGACGAAGTGGTGCTCGCGTCCGGCGAACGCGACGAGACGCGGATTCCCCGGCGCGACATTGCCGAGCTGCAGCCCGGCACCGTCTCGCTCATGCCGCCAGGACTCGACCAACAGCTGACGCGGCAGGAGCTCGCCGATCTCCTGGCATTCCTGAAAACGCCTTCGCCGGGTCGCTGACTGGATCCCGGCCGGCCGCGATCACCCACATTCCCGGCGCACGGTCGCGAAGGAACCGCGCATCGCATGCGGTACACTTCCCCGATGAAGCGACGCGATTTTCTGGGCGCTGTCGGGGCGGTCCCGGCGCTGGCGATCGTCCAGCCGGCGCAAATGCCTCCCCAGCGGCCGGGCCGCGCCGGGCTGAAGCTGGGCACCGTCACTTATGAGATCGCCCGGGACTGGGATGTCCCCACGATCATCAGGCACCTCACGGACGTCGGGATGGACGCCGTCGAACTGCGGACGACGCACAAGCACGGCGTCGAGATTTCGCTGCCGCCATCGGCGCGAGCGGAGGTCCGCAAGCGGTTCGACGATGCGCCCGTGAAAATCGGCGGCCTGGGCACCACCTGCGAATACCACGCGGCCGACCAGGCGGTGGTGCGGAAGAACATCGACGAGACCAGGGAATGGGTGAAGCTCGCTGCCGACGTCGGAGCGCCGAGCGTGAAGGTGCGGCCGAACGGCCTGCCGAAGGACGTCCCGGAGGACCGGACGCTCGAGCAGATCGGCAAGGCTCTGCGCGAGTGCGGCACCTTCGCGCAGGATCATGGCGTCCACATCCAGCTCGAGGTGCACGGGACCGACACAGCGCGGCTGCCCCGCATCCGCAGGATTCTCGACTACGGCGGCAACCACCCCGGCGTCCGCGTCTGCTGGAACTCGAATCCGACCGACCTTCTCGATGGCGGGTTCGAGCCCGCCTTCAAGCTCGTGAAGGATCAAATCGGCCAGGTTCACATGCGCGACCTGTTCCTGGAAGAGTACCCCTGGCGGGCATTGATGACGGCATTGTCGGGAATGGGATTCCAGGGGTACTGTTTCGCCGAGATCCCCGCGTCACCAGACCCGGTCCGCGTGCTGAAGTATTTCAGAGGGCTGTTCCGCGCGTACCAGGGCCTCTAGTGCGACGAACACAACCTGGTATATCTGGAGAGCTCGCCCGGCCCCGGCGCTGACCCGGCCCTCGTGTCTGCCCGCCTCCATGTTTCAGGACCTGCGCCACGTCGTCAGGGCGATGGGACAGGCGAAGGGAACCACCGCCGCCATTCTCCTGAGTCTCGCGTTGGGGACCGGTGTGAACGCCGCCGTTTACGGTGTGGCCGCCTCGCTGCTGCTGCGTGGACCGGCGGGCGTCGAGTCTCCGTCGCGCCTCGTCAGCATCTACACCAGCGAGTTCTCCGGTGCGCCCTACGGCCCGTCGTCCCATCCAGACTATCTGGCGGTTCGGTCGAGTTCCGGAGCGTTCGCGTTCGTTGCGGCGGTTGACGACAACACCGTTGCGGACGTGCGCCTCGGCGGCGACTCGCAGAGCGCACGCATCGCCGCCGTATCCGAGGATTACTTCACGGTTCTGGCGATGCAGCCGCACAGCGGACGGCTGCTGCGCGCCGGGGACGCGCCGCCGGCGCCGCCGGCTGTTGTCGTCAGCTTCGCACTGGCAGAACAGTTCGGGGGCGCGGCCGACGTTGTTGGAAAGACCGTCGCCATCGGAAGCGACGTTTACGCCGTCGCAGGCGTCGCTCCGCCGCGGTTCCGCGGGCTCCAGGCCGGGCGGGAGTGCGACGCGTGGATCCTCCTCACCACACCGTCTGCCGCGCGCGGCGACCGCCGCCTCTCAATCGTCGCGCGGCTCGCGCCTGGTGTCGCGCTGGACGACGCAACGGAGATCCTCGAGCGGCTGGCCGAGGACCTGGCCGGGAACTACCCGGCAACGAATCGGGGCCGGCTCGCCCAGGCTGACGCGCCGCGGCTGATCACGCCGGTCCGGTACTCGCAGCTCGCCCCCGACACCGCCGGCCAGGCCTTCCTGATCGGGCTGATTGTGGTCGGCGCCACTTCGCTGCTGCTGGTCAGCGCCTGCCTCAACGTGGGCAGCCTGCTGCTGTCGCGTGCGCTGGCGCGCGGGCGGGACCTCGCTGTGAAGATGGCGCTCGGGGCCACGCGCGGCAGACTGGTCCGCCAGCTCCTGATCGAAACGGTGTGCGTGTCGATGGCTGGGGGCGCGCTTGGTGTGCTGTTCGCCGTGTGGACGACGACGGCCATTCCCGCGCTGTTCATGGCGGCGCAGGCCGAGCGGCTCGACACCGACCTGGACGCGGGGATCATGCTGTTGACCCTGGGAGTGGCGTGCCTGGCCGGCGCGCTGTTCGGCGTCGCGCCGGCCCTCGATGCAACAGCTCCAGGGGCGGCGACGGCGCTCCGCGCTGACGCCGGCGCCGTCTCCGCGCCGCGGGCGGGTGCCCGGCACCGCGTGCTGCTCGTGGGCGCGCAGGTGGCGCTCTCAACCGTGCTGTTGCTCGCAACATCGTTGATGGTGGTCAGCCTGACGCATGCGCTCGAGGGAGACCGTGCTGCGGCCGCCATGCAGGTGGCCCTGGTGTCGCTCGAGCTGCCCGGCAGGTTCGACGATCCGGCCCGGGGGTCGCCAACCGACATCGGTTGCTCGAGCGGGTACCGTCGGTGGGCGGCGTCGAGGCCGTCGGCTGGGCGAGCACGCTGCCGCTCGGCCGAGGCAACAGACGGCCGTTCCGGATCGAAGGCCTGACGGCGGATGTCACGGACACCGTCGATCTGGACACCAACGTCGTGTCGCCGGGATATTTCGCCGCGATGGCGCTTCCCTGCATCGAAGGGCGGCTGTTCGACGAACGCGACACCACGCGCGCGCCTCCCGTGGTCGTCGTCGACGAGTTGCTGGCGCGGCGCTATTTCGGCGCGGCAGCGGTGGGCAGTCAGCTGGTGGATGCCGAGGGCTCCGGCGCACAGATTGTCGGCGTGGTCCGGGGCGGGCGTTACCGCACCCTCCAGCAGTCTCCGCAGCCGACCGTCTACTATCCGTCCACGCAGGACTATCTGTGGCGCGGGCACCTCGTCGTGCGAACCGCCGGCGATCCGGCGCTGCGGCTTCCAGCGATACGCAGGGCCGTGCAGGAGGTCGGCGACGCCGCCATCCTGCAGACGTCAACCCTCGAGACCCACCTGTCCGAGGCGCTCCCGCTGGACCGCCTGACGACCACGCTGGTGGGACTGTGCGGCATGCTGGCGCTCGCAATGTCGGCCATCGGCGTGTACGCGGTCATGAGCGACAGCGTGCAGCGCCGCACGCGTGAGATTGGTCTGCGTGTTGCTCTGGGCGCCGGCCGGATTCAGGTCGCGCGCCTCGTGTTCCTTGAGGCAGCGTACCTGGCCCTTGCTGGACTGCTGATTGGGGCGACCGCGGCAGTCGCGGCGGCCCGGGTCGCCCGGCATTCCTTCCACGGCATGCCTGCACTCGATGTCGGGATGCTGGCCCCGACCTCGGGTGCGCTGGCGGCAGTGGTCGCCATCGCCGCGATCCTGCCGCTCCGTCGCGCGCTCCGCGTCAATCCGAACGTTGCACTACGCGCCGACTGAGTCCTGTCGATCTTCCCTGGGGCTCGTCAGGAGAACGGGCTACCATCACTTGTCGAAGAAAACAGGTCCGTTGCGATTTTCACGGTCGTCAACGCCGTTGCCGTGTACCTGCCGCCTTACGCGCGGGGCGCGTCGATCCGATGGCGCGCCCGGACACAAGGCATGAACCGCACACTGCGGCACCGCAGGTGAACGTGGCCAACCGGCGGCGGTATCTGATCCCGATCGCGTTCCTGGTGGCCCTGGCCGCCGCTGACGCGACGACCGATTACCTGCGCCGCGGCCGCCTGCAGGGGCCGTTCGCCGCGCGGCCGCCCGCCACGCGGGAGGTGCGCTTTCTGGCGGAGCCGTTCGCCCTGCCGCCGTTCCCCGCGATCGATCTCGACGGCCGCGACGTCCCGCCCTCGACCTGGCGGGGCAAGGTCGCAGTCGTGAACTTCTGGGCGACATGGTGCCTGCCGTGCCGGAGGGAGATCCCGGCGCTGGTTTCCCTGCAGGAGAAGTTCCGGCCGGACCTTGTCGTGATCGGCGTCCTGGACGATGGCGCGCCTGCCGCGTTCGTGCGGGCCTTCACCGCGAGCCTGAAGGTCAACTATGCGATCGTCCGCACGTCGGCGGAGATCGAACGGAGCTTCTCGCCGGTGCTGGTGTTCCCCACCACCTACGTTGTCGACAGGGCCGGGCGGGTCGTGTCGGTGCACGTCGGGGAGATCGACCCTAAGCAAGTCGAACGCGAGGTGCAGGCGCTCGTCGAGGCTGCGGGCGAAGCCCCGCGCCCGGACTTGCGCTGAACGACCTGGCCCGCTTCGGAAGCCCCGGACGGTCGATCTCGCTGAACACTGCCGCGACTCTTCAGCGTCGCACCGGCTCCTTCCAGCCGAAGGCATCCATCATCACTGCAAAGAGGTCGGTATTCGCCATGTATCCGTGGACACGGTCGGCACCGGGCCCCTGTGCAGCCACGAGGACCTCCTCGCCCGTGTGGCCGTTGTCCATCCGGACCGCGGGAATCCTGATGTCCCGCCGCTTTTCAGCCGCCGCGCTCGCTTCCGCCTCCTCCAGACCCTCGAGCAGGGGACTGCCCTGCCGTCCGCCGCGCACGCGGATATCGAACGAATGGTCGGCAGTGAACAGGAGCAGGGTGTCGGATCCGGCCACCTGGGCTGTGTGTTCGATGGCACGGTCGAGCGCCACCATGCGATCGAGCCCGCGACGGAGGTTGTCGGTATGGGTATCCCACTCGACCATCAGGAAATAGCCCTTGCGGTTGCGCGACAGCATGCGCAGGGCGACCTCGAGCGCCTGGGCGAGCTCGAACTCCGCGGTGTCGTGCAGGACAATCGCGCGCCGCGCGTCCGGCGTCACGTCGGCCAGCCCCGTGAGCAGCGGCCGTTCCTTCTCGCGCGCGAGGGCGTCCAGATCCATGCCGCTCGCAGCGAGCGCCTTGGCGATTGCCGGACGACCGGCGCTGATCGCGACGTCGACGCCGTCCCCGAATCGCGGTGCGAAAATTTGCGGGAAGATGATCGCGGTCGCGGCCCGATCGTTCGCTTTCGCGTAAAGCGCGGCGGGCGTCGCACCGGTCAGGGCGTCGTTGGTGATCAGCCCTGTCGAAAGTCCCCGCTCCTCTGCGTGCTCCAGAATGCTCTTCAGCGGCGCGCCGTCGCGCACGCGGCGTTCGGCCGACGCGGACTGCGCGATGATTCCGTTGCCCGTTTTCTGTCCGGTGACGATCGCCGTCATCCCGGCGGCCGAGTCGGTGACGAAGGTGGGCGTGCTGGTCGTATCGGACAGGCCGATGTGCGCCATCCGTTGCACGAACAGCTTGCGCGGGCCTCCGTACCCGTGCAGACTCGCGGCGTTGATGGTCGGGATACCGCCGGCGTCGGCGAGGAACAGCACGACGTTCTTCGCGCGCCGGTCCGCGGGAACCAGCGCCACCGCGAGAAGCAGAGAAGCGAACAGGAATCTGGTCATCTCTTTGGACCTCGAGGCTGAATCGAACACGGATGGTGAGCGCCGGGTCGGCCCTACAATACTGCCACGGCGCGGCCGCTGCGCTCACGGGCGGCCGTGATCCGGCCCGGACGTTGCGTGTCAGAGGAAATGCGGAGGGCGTTGATGCTCAAGGACAAACACGTCACGTTCTTTCCGACCTATGGCTATCGGGCCGGCGATCGCTGGACCGTGCCTGTGAGAGTGTGGGTCTACAAACAGCGGCGCCTGGACCGCCTCTCCGACGATCATATCCGCGCGCTGCTGCTCGACGACGAAGACGGGCCGCTGCCGACGGAGGATGAGATCATCAGGTGCCGGGAGTGCGTCGCCGACTTCGTCGCGGACAGCGATTCCGGCGAGCGAGTGGTCCTGCTCGACGAAGACGGCCGCCAGCTCTACGAGTTCGCGTCGAAGACGAACGCCAACGGCCTCGCGGAGGGAGAGCTCGATCTGCCCGGCGATCGCTCGGGCCGCCTGGCCATCACCGCCAGGGTGACGGGAACGCTGGGGAGAACCTACGACGGAACGGGGCTGATCAGCCTGCTCGAGCCGGAGGGGAAATCGGTCGTCTCCGACATCGACGACACGATCAAGGTGAGCGAGATTCCCGCCGGAAAGGCAGTCATCCTGCGGAACACGTTCCTCCGGCAGTACGTCGCTGCCGAGGGAATGCGGGATCGCTACCTCGGCCTGGGCGACGTCTCCTTCCATTACGTATCCGGCAGTCCCTGGCAGCTGTTCGGGCTGCTGCACACGTTCCTGATCGAGCAGAGCGGTTTTCCCCGGGGCACGTTTCACATGAAGAGCCTGAGGACAAGCCCGCTGGACCTGCCGAACTTCATCAGGGACCTGAAGAACTTCGTCACCGGCAAGGAGGCCACGAAGGCGCAGAAGATCAGCCAGATCTCAGAGCTGATGGAGAACCTTCCGCGCCGGACGTTCACGCTCATCGGCGACTCGGGAGAGTTCGACCCCGAGGTGTTCACCGAGCTGCGCGAGGCGCGCGGCGCACAGGTCGAGAAGATCGTCATCCGCGACGTGGTCGACGCCCGGCGCCTGGCCCCGGAAAGGCTGCGTGCTGTCGACGAAATCATCGACGCACCGCTGGTCCAGCGCCGCAAGTCTCAATTCGGTTGAACGGCTGCCAGAGCCTCGTCGCGGCGCGGCTACGACCGCAGGACGCGGATCCGGTGCGCTTCGCTGTCCGTCACGTAGAGGGTGTTGCCGGCGCCCGCCCACAGGCCGTGAGGGCGGGAGAGCCTGCACTGCAGAGGGTCGGGCTCCGGTCCGTCGCCACGGACACCGGTCCCGAGCACGGTCGTGATGATGCCGCTCTCGAGATCGATCCGCCGGATGGCGTGGTTTTCAGTGTCCGCAAGGTAGAGAGCGCGTCCGGAAAGCGCCAGGCCCTTGGGCCCCGCGAGCCGTGCCAGGCGGGCCGGCCCGCCATCTCCGGAGTAGCCGTTCTCGCCGGTTCCCGCGAGGTGATGGATCGTGTTCGTCTCGCGGGCAACCCGGCATACGGCGTTGCCTTCCCTCAACGCGAGGTAGAGCGTCCCGTCCCGCCCCATCACCATCGTCCGGGGGCCGTGGAGCGGCGTGCCTTTCAGACGCGCGCCGTCCGGCGTCGGCAGGCGCTCGCCCGTGCCGCCGATGGTCTCGATCAGGCCGCTCGACAGATCCACCGCCCGTACCCGGTGATTCCCCACGTCGCAGATCAGCAGCCGGCCGTCCGGTCCCATCGCAATGCTGTGCGGCTGCCGGAGTTGCGCCCTCGACGCCGGGCCGCCATCACCGGAGAATCCGGCGACGCCGGTGCCGGCCAGCGTCGAGATCAGGCCGCTGGCGCCATCGACCGTGCGAACGACGTGATTGTCGCGCTCGGCGATGTAGATGTTGCCGCGCGAATCGAAGACGAGCTCGTGCGGCATGTTCAGCGATCCGGACGTTGCAGGGCCGCCGTCGCCGGCGTACGCACGCTGTCCGTTGCCCGCGACATCGGTCGTCCGGCCCGTTGTCAGGTCGAGCCGCCGCACCCGCTGATTGTCGAGGTCGCAGAAATAGAGCGCTCCGTCGGGGCCGATGACCACGCCGTACGGATTGCTCACCTGTGAGTCGGAGTGTCCGGGCGCACCGTTGCCGATGAGGGTCGCAACCGAGGGCGCGGCAAGGGCCGGCGTGGGCAGGAAGATCAGCAGGACGCTCTTCAACGCGCTGCGGCGATGCATGGCGCCATCATAGCGCCCGCGCTCCGGACCGCGATTGTACGGAGGATCCGCACGCCGGCAACGCCACCATGCCGAGTCCCACTCGGAGTCCGCTCAGTGCCGTTGGCCGGCGCCTGCGCGTGACCGATGTCGCATTATGACGGTGGTGTTTCCGCGCGCTGAATCGCTGCCGACGGCGGAAGGCGTCCGGCCCGCCCGCCGCCGACGGCACCCGTGTGTCGCGCGTTACGGCGTGGTGCGTGTCGCCGCGGTGCCGTTCCAGACCCCGTCGGCCTTGGTCCAGAGCGAGACGTAGACGGTCCGGCCGGCCGGCAGCGTGACCAGGAAGGAGGTGCCCTGGAGTTCCCCGCTGCTCGCCAGGTCCTGCGCGCCCGGCGTCGTGCCGACATACAGCAGGTACGCCTCGGCGTTGCTGATGGGCGTCCAGGTCAGCCGCGACCCGGCCGCGCCCGTGGCCCCCGCCGCGGCCGGCAGCAGCGCCGCCCCCGCCAGGGTGAACGACGTGTCGCGGTGCCGCCACTCGCCGCCGTGCCGGGTCGAGAGCCGCGCGAAAATCTCCGTCCCGGCCGGCAGCGCCGGCGTCTCGAGCGTGGTGTCCAGCCCCTCGCCCGCGTCCAGCAGGTCGGCCGCGCCGGCGCGGGTGCCGAGCCGCAGCGCGTAGCCCTCCGCCCCGCGGATGGTCGTCCACGCCAGGCCCGCGCCGAGGTCCGCCCCGTCGCCCGCCGGCCGCGTCAGCCGCGCCGTCAGCGCCGTCGTGAACGTCACCGCCTCCACCTGCCACACCCCGTTGAGCCGGGTCGACACCCGCGCATACAGCGTCTGGTCCGGCTGCAGCCCCTGCACCGCGAACGTCGTCGCCCGCAGCTCGCCGCTCGCCACCACGTCGCTGGCGCCCGGCGCCGTGCCGACCTCCAGCCGGTAGGCCTGCGCGTCGGTCACCCCCGTCCAGGTAAACGTCTCGGCCGTGCTCACGTCGGAGGCGCCCGCCGTCGGGTAGACGAACACCGCCGTGGCCGCCGACACGAACTCGATCGTGTGCGTATACCACCGCCCCGCCAGCTTCGTCGACACCCGCGCATACAACCGCGTCGCCGCCGGCAGCGACGCCACCGTCCACGACGTGCGCTGCGTCTCGCCGCTCTGCGCCACGTCGCTCACGCTCGACCGCGTGCCGATCTCGAACCGGTAGGCCTCGGCCTGCGCGACCGGTTCCCACCGGAAGGTCTGCGCCGACGTGACGCCGCGCGCCCCGTCGAGCGGCGCGAGCAGCCGCGCCAGCGTCCCCGTCGTCGGCATCTTGAACGCCACCTCGTGGAAGCTCCACAGCCCCGCCTGCTGCGTGAAGATCCGCGCGTAGTAGGTGCGGTCGAGCGCCAGCGCCGGCAACGTAAAGGCGGCCGCCGGCAGCGCCTGCGTGTCGACGACCTCCGCGCTGCCCGGCGACAAGCCGACCCGCAGGTGGTAGGCCTCGGCGCCCGCCGCCAGGCTCCACTG
The DNA here is from genome assembly GCA_963787175.1 of uncultured Acidobacteriota bacterium. Taxonomy (GTDB): domain Bacteria; phylum Acidobacteriota; class Vicinamibacteria; order Vicinamibacterales; family 2-12-FULL-66-21; genus CAVSUB01. The sequence continues at coordinate 444,808 of CAWBCA010000015.1, read as the reverse complement.
CAGCAGCGGCGTCGCCAGCCGGCCGTCGCCGTCGCGCACCATGGTGAACTGGGCGGTGCCCGCCAGCGGCGGCGGCGGGCCGCTGGCGATCGCCGGCAGTTCGGCGGCCAGCACGCTCGCGGTCCCGTCGGCCGCATACGCCAGCACCGTGAAGTAATAGCGTTGCCCGGCGACCAGCCCGTCCACCTTGAGCGTCGTCGCCAGCCCGGCATCCACCGTCACGTGATAGTCGTGCGGCTGTTCGCCGTACTTCACGACGTAGCCGGCGATGTCCGTCTCGGCGTTGGGATCCCACGCCAGCGTGAGTCCGGCAGCCGCCGCCGACTGCGCCATCAGGGCGGCGACCGCGGTGGTGAGGACAACGGACAGATGGCGCGTGCTCATGACTGCTCCCCTTCGAAGACTCCGAGTGAACGGCCGGTGCCGCAAGGCTCGAAGCACTGAAGGGGCAAGCGGAGTACCGCGCGGGCGCCGCGCAAACACGGCCGGAAATGCTGGGGAAATTGGCGGGTGGATAGCCGGGGGCAGAACTCCGACGACGCCGGAACCGCGATCCTGATCGCGGCTCCACCAAAGCGTTAGCGCACGGGATTCACCGGCCGATCACGCTGCTGTAAAAGCCGTTTCACATCCGTATCGACCATCATCTCGACCAGCCCTTTGAAGTCCACCGCAGGCACCCAGCCAAGCTCGCGGCGCGCCTTGCTGCAGTCCCCGATCAGATGTTCGACTTCCGCCGGGCGCAGGAACGCCGGGTCGAGCTTCGACGTACTTCGACGAGTCCAGGCCGGCGTGCCCGAACGCGGTTTGCACCAGATCCCGGACCGAGTGCGAAACGCCGGTGGAGATCACGTAGTCGTCCGGTTCGTCCTGCTGCAGCATGAGCCACATCGCCCGCACGTAGTCCCCCGCGAAGCCCCAGTCGCGCCGCGCGTCGAGGTTGCCCAGGGCGAGCGAATCGGCGAGACCGAGCTTGATCCGCGCGACGCCGTCGGTGACCTTCCGCGTCACGAACTCCATGCCCCGGCGCGGCGACTCGTGGTTGAACAGGATGCCGGAGCAGGCGAACAGCCCGTAGCTCTCACGATAGTTGACGGTGATGTAGTGGCCGAAGACCTTCGAGACGCCGTACGGGCTGCGCGGGTAGAAGGGCGTGAGCTCGGTCTGCGGAATCTCGCGCACCTTCCCGAACATCTCGCTCGACGACGCCTGGTACAGGCGAATCGCCGGGTCCACCTGGCGGATCGCCTCGAGCACCCGTGTGACGCCCTGCGAGTTGTACTCCGCCGTCAGCATCGGCTGATCCCAGGAGGCGGGCACGAACGACATCGCCCCGAGGTTGTAGAACTCGTGCGGTTTCACGGACTCGATGATCCGGACGATCGACAGCTGGTCGAGCAGATCGCCGGGGCGCAGCTGGATGCGGTCGAGCAGGTGCTCGATGCGCCACAGGTTCGGCGCGCTCGAACGGCGCACGACGCCAAACACCTCGTAGCCCTTCTCGAGCAGGAACTCGGCCAGGTACGACCCGTCCTGTCCGGTGATTCCAGTGATGACCGCGCGCTTCGGCATGGCAGAGTCCGGCTGTTTCGAAGTGACCAAACGGGAGATTGTAGCCGCCTGCGCCCGGGAGGGTCAAGGCGACCAGTCGGACAGAACGCGCGTGCTAGACTGCCTGACGGCGTCGTTCCAGCGGGTCGGATTGCCGTCTCCTGCCGTGTTCATGCGCCGTACCCTGAGCTTCGTCGGTGGTCTCTGCTGCGCGATGCTGCTGTGGTCGGCCTTCTCCGCGAACCCCGTCTGTGCCCTGATCCTGCTGCTGATTGCCGCGATCGCGTTCGCCGATCCGCTGGCCGGCCTGATGCTCGTGCTCGCCGTGAGTCCGGTCGCGACGGTGGCGGTCGCCACGTTCTGGGGAACGCCCGGCGACTGGGCCGAGATGATCGTGCTCGCCGCCGCGCTCGGCTGGCTGCTGCGCGAGGCAGTGCGCGGCGACTGCTTCCGGCCCGTCACGGGCGGCCGGGCCGTGGTGATTCTCACCCTCGTCGGGATCGCGTCGCTCTCGGTGCAGCTCTCCGCGCTCGCAACGCAGATCTCCGCCGAGGGCCTCGCGGCCGATCTTGTGGAGAGCCTGCAGGGCTACGCCACCGCACGCAGCCAGTCCGCGCAGGTGGTCCGGCCGGTTGCGCTGCTGCTCGAAGGACTGGTCGTCTTCACGGTGGCCGCGACACCACGAGCGCCCGGCGCGAGCCGCCGCGTGCTGCGGATGTTCGCCCTCGGCGCCTGCGGCGCCGCGGTCCTGAACCTGTCGCGGTTTGCCGGGGGGGCGCTGCGCTCGGAAACGCCGTTCGCTGCCGCAATCCAGCTCGCGCGCACGGTGCGGATCAGCCTGCCGTACGCCGACGTCAACGCCGCCGGATCGTCACTTCCTCCTCGCGCTCTTCGTCGCGGGCGGGCTCCTCGCCGCGGCCGGGCTGCGCATGCGGGTCGTGTGGACACCTGCGGCCCTTCTCCTCGTCGGCGCGCTGTGGATCTCGGGGTCCCGCACGGCGCTCGTGGCGGCCCTGGTCACGGCGATTGCGCTCACGGCACGTTCAGCCGTGCAGGCACGCCGCTACCGGGCGCTGGGCGCCGCCACGATGACGGCACTGCTCATCGCCTGGCTGTTTCCATTTCCGCTCGTCCACCCCGGATCGCGGCTTGCCATAGACACGCGAGCCGAGCTGGCACGGACGGCCATCCGGCTTTTCGCCAGCGAGCCGCTGTTCGGCGTGGGCGTCGGCCAGTTCTTCGTTCGGTCGGCCGGGGCAATCCGGGACCCCGCCATCCGGCTCCTGTACCCGCAGGAGAACGCGCACAACAATTTCCTTCAGGTCCTTGCGGAGACCGGGATCGTGGGGATGGCCGCATTCCTCTGGCTGCTGATCGCCGCCGCGCACGCGATCCTCCGCAGCCCTCGCAGCGAAGACGATGCGAGGGTTCTCCGGGGGGCCACTGCGGGGCTGTGCGCGTTCCTGGCCACCTGCCTCGCCGGTCATCCGCTGCTCACCACGGAGCTGGCCATCGCGTTCTGGGGCGTGCTCGGTACGACCGTCGCGGCCGCTCCGCTGCCGGCAAGCTCGCCGCCGATCCGGGCGCGCCTCGCCGTTGCCGCCGCAGCGATCGTGCTCGCTGCCGGGCTGCCCTTCCGCATCTCACGCGCCAACAATGCCGTCGAACTCGAGCACATGGGTTACCGCGTCACCGGGTGGAGCTTCGATCGCGACGGCGTGCGCTACCGGCGGATGGCCACAGGCGCTACGCTGTTCGTGCCGGCCCGCGCGGCGGGGATCGAGCTGCCCTATCGCCTTCAGTGGGGACACGACCCGGTCACCCTGCAGCTCGATTTCCGGGGCCGGGCCGCCGACCGGCTGGTCGTGTCGGACCATCGATGGCAGACCTATCGTATGGTCGTCCCCGACACGGGCGGCCGGCAGCGCTACCTGCCGCTCGAGATCCACGTGCTGGCGGGCGACGAGTCGGCCGTTCTTCTCGGCAAGATGGAAGTGCACCAGGGGCAAGGGGGTCGATGATGTCGGATGCCGTCGTGGACGTGCTCGTGATTGGCGCCGGCGTGACCGGCCTCGCTGCGGCTGCGCAGATTGCCGGCGCCGGACGCTCGCTCTGCATCGTCGAACAGCATCGACGCGCGGGCATGGAGACCAGCACGCACAACAGCGGCGTCATCCACGCGGGCCTGTACTATCCTCCCGGCACCCTGAAGGCTCAGCTCTGTGTCGAAGGGGCCCGGCTCCTCTACGATCTCTGCGCGCGCACCGGTGTGCCGCACGATCGCTGCGGCAAGCTGGTCGTCGCGTCGTCCGACGAAGAACTGCCGGATCTCGAAGCGCTCGCTGCGCTGGGGGCGGCCAACGGCGCGGAGGGCCTGGAGATCGTGGGGCCCGAGTTCGTGCGCCGCCGCGAGCCGCGCGTCCGTGCCACCGCGGCGCTGTGGTCGCCCGGATCCGGCCGTCTCGAAGCGGAGAGGCTCGTGCAGGTGCTGCAGCAGCGCGCCGAATCGGCCGGCGCGATTCTCCTGCGGAACGCCCGCGTTGCCGGCGGCACGCACCGCGCGGACGGTACGTTCGAGGTGCGGCTCGAACGCGAAACGATTGAGGCTCGAACGATCGTGAACGCCTCCGGCCTCTACGCCGACGAGGTGTCCGCGCTGCTCGGCGGCGAGACGTTCCGAATCTACCCCGTCCGCGGAGAGTATGCGGAGCTCAAGCCCGGGCGCCGGGACTGGATCAACGGCCTGGTTTACCCGCTGCCGCATCCATCCGGCCACGGGCTGGGGACGCACCTGACGAGAACGATCGGCGGTTCCGTTCTGCTCGGCCCGACCGCCAGCTACCAGGAGAGCAAGGAGGATTACGAAGGAGACCGGCTTCCCCTCGCGTCGTTCCTGGAGCCCGCGCGGCTGCTGATGCCGGACACGACGCTCGAGGACCTGACCTACGGCGGCAGCGGCATCCGCCCGAAGCTGCACCCGCCATCGGAGCGCTTCGCCGACTTCCTCGTGCGGGCCGACGCCGGCGTGCCGCGGCTCGTGCACGCCGCAGGGATCGATTCCCCAGGGCTCACCGCCTGCCTCGCCATCGGCATGCGTGTCGCCGGGCTGGTCGAGGAGACGTTCCGGTGACGGCCGCCGCATCATCCTCGGCGCCGATGCTGTCGCTGGTGATCCCCGTCTACAGGAACGCGGACAGCCTGCCGCGACTGTTCCACGAGCTCGAGCAGCTCGCGGCGCGAATGGACCACGACATCGAGATCGTCTTCGTCGCAGATGGCACGCCGGACGAGTCGCTGCGCCTGCTGCAGCAGCACCTGCCGGCCTGGCACCTGCGCACCCAACTGCTCGCGCTGAGCCGCAACTTCGGGTCGTTTGCCGCGATCACCGCCGGGCTGCACGCGTCGCGCGGGGAGTACATGGCGGCCATTGCGGCCGACCTGCAGGAGCCGCCGGAGCTGGTCGAGGAGTTTCGCCGGGTGCTGCACTCGGGTGAGGCGGACATCGTGATGGGGCACCGCACGGGGCGCAGCGATCCATCGGGCTCGCTGTGGCTGTCGCGGCTGTTCTGGCGCCTCTACCGCCGCTTCGTCGTCAGCGATATGCCCGCGGAGGGGGTCGACGTGTTCGCGTGCACCCGCCAGGTCCGCGACGAGCTCCTCGCGCTGACGGAGGCGAACACCAACCTGATCGCGCTGCTCTTCTGGCTCGGCTTCCGCCGCTCCTTCGTACCTTACGAGCGCCGCGCCCGCCTCGAGGGACGAAGTGCCTGGACCTTCGGCCGCAAGGTGCGGTATGCCGTGGACAGCATCTTCAACTTCACCGACCTGCCCATCAAGGCGCTGCTGTTCCTGGGCGGCGCCGGGACAGCTCTCGCCCTGGTCGCCGGCGTGACCGTCTTCGCCATGTGGGCGCTCGGCCGGATCCCGGTGCTCGGGTATACGCCGCTGATGCTCGTGATTGCCTTCTTCGGCGGCCTGACGGCGCTCGGGCTCGGCATCATCGGCCAGTACCTGTGGCTCTCCCTCCAGAACTCGCGCGGCCGGCCGAACTTCGTGGTGCAGGCGCAGTGGAGCTACGACGGTCGTCCTGGAGAACACCGGGAGGAGACGGTCGGTTAGGCCGGCTGCAACGCCGCCAGCCGGGATGCCCCGCCCGGCAGGCCCTATTGAAATGGCCGAAACTGGCGACTAGCGGCGGACCGCCGCGAGGAAGTCATCGTAATCGCGAACGTAGTCCTCCGCGTCGTACGCATCGGACGCGAACACGAGGAGCAATGCGTCTGCGGAGTACTGGTACTGCACCGCCCACGTCATCGGCGGGATGTACAAGCCGAGGTTCGGCTCGTCGAGGACGATCTCTTCGCTGGCGGCGCCGTCGTCCACGACGACCGTCAACGACCCGCGCGCGCACACGAGGAACTGGTGGCACTCGCGATGCGCGTGTTCGCCCCGCACGTGCATCCCGGGGACGTCGAAGACCATGAAGTAGCGCTTCGGCACGAACGGAACGTCCCCCGGGAACTCGCCCGCGGACAGGGCGCCTCGAAGGTCGCCGGCGATGACCAGCCGGTGGAGCGTGACCCCCCGCACGGAGAGTGCCGTGACGGCTGAGCGTGGCCGCGACGCCCAACCCGCCGCGTTCTCAGGCACCCACCTCCGGGTGTCGACGTAGCTCGACGATGCGGGCCGGATTTCCGGAGACGACCGCTTTCCGCGGGACGTCGTGCGTCACGACCGAGCCTGCGCCGACCATCGCGTCCGCCCCGATCCGCAGCCCCGGAAGGACCGAGGCGCCGCCTCCCATCGACGCGCCGCGGCCCACGTGGGTCTGCAGAACCGTCGTAAGATGCTGCTTGCTCCTGGGATACTTGTCGTTCGAGAAGGTCACATTCGGCCCGATGAACACATCGTCCGCGATTCGCAGGCCGTCCCAGAGCTGGACGCCGCACTTGATCGTCACGCGGTCGCCGATGACGACGTCATTCTCGATGAACACGTGGTCGCAGATGTTGCAGTCCTCGCCGATCGTGGCGCCAGGCAGGATGTGTGCGAAGGCCCAGACCCGCGTGTTGCTGCCGATTGACGGCGTCTCGCAAAGTGCCAGCGGGTGTACGAACACGCCGCTCGTGTACCGTGGTGTGTCTGACATCTGATGTCGCTCGATCCTACCGTCCCCGCCCTGACCGGGCAACCGCACGCAGAAATGAGGGCAGGGGCACACCGCTCGTTCGCAGTGCCGATCCAGCTCGCGCTGGCGGCGATCTGCGGCCTGGCGCTGGCCCTGCGATGCGTTTCGATCGCGGAGCCGCTCGGCATCGACCAGAGCCTGTGGGCGTCCGCCGTGAGGGGCCTCGCGCGCGGCCAACTGCTCTATCGCGACGTGTGGGAGCAGCGACCGCCCGGAATCTACTGGACCTACCTGGCGGGCTTCCGAATCCTCGGCTGGTCTTCAGCGACGGTGGCGTGGCTGGACATCCTGGCCTCCGTGGTCACGACCACGGCGCTGTGGGCGATGGTCCGCCGCCTCGCCGGGCCCATGGCGGGCGCCACGACGGGTGCGCTGTACGCCGCCCTGACGATGCCGGCCTGGCTCTTTCGCTACGGCGGATTTCTCGAGCGGAGCGTCTGTGAAACGTTCATCGCGGCCTGCGTTGCGCTGAGCGCCTGGTGCGGCGTGATCGTCCTGCAGCGGCGGTCGCTGCCGGCGGCGGCCGGGCTGGGCTTCTTCGCCGGGGCCGCCATCGTGCTGAAGCCGAATGCGGGGTTGTACTTTCCGGCGTTGCTGGTCTGGATTCTCGTGTGCTGGCGGCAGCAGGCCGCGCCGATCCGTTCCGCGCGACCCGCTGCTGTGGCGATTGCGGCCACCACGATCCTGCCGCTGGTCGCGCTCGCGTGGCTCTGGCAGCTGGGCCTGCTGCACGAGGCGCGCGTCGCCGTTGTGGACTTCAACCGCTTCTATGTGACCGAGGGGTTCAGCGGCGGCGGCTACGCCCTCGCCTTCGCCAGGGCGGTGTGGCTGCGGGTGAAGACCGACCCCCTCTGGCTGGCGGGCGCCGCGGCCGCGGGCGTCGCGGCGTGGGAGCTTGGCCGCACGCGCCGGCTCCCGCCGGTCGCCTGGCTCGCCGTCATCTGGGGCGCGGCAGCCGCCCTGGTAATCGCGGTCAACGGGGCGCGCTTGTACAACATGCTACTTCCTCCAGGCGTACCCGCCCCTCGCCATTCTTGCCGGCTGGCTGCTCACCGGTGCACCGTCGCCGGACTTGACGTCGTCCGCCGGTGCGCGCCCGCGGCGAGGCCGGCAGATCGCCGCGGTGGCGACGGCCATCGGCATGGCCGTGCTGCTGGTGCAGCGCAGCTATGCGGAGAAGGTGCTCGGATGGGCGCGTGCGGATCTCGACGTGCTGCGAGGCCGGTCCGGGCAGGCGGCGTACCTGGAGCGATTCGGCGGGTACGCCAACGATCGTGGGTATTCGGCGCGGGCGAATGCCGAGCTCGCCGCCTACGTCCACGGCCGCACCGGGTGGGACGACCGGATCTTCCTGTTCGGCATCAACGGGGCGGGGGTCTACTTCGCAGCCGATCGGCTGACCGCGCACCGTTTCCTGCGCGTCAATTTCTTCGTCGAGACGGAGTTTCCGGATCCGCGCTTCAGGCTCGGACCGGTCACGCGGGAGCTGGCGGCCGCCCGTCCGCGTTACATCATCTTCGAGCAGCTCCACTCGACGTCGGCGATGGGCCAGGCAGCGGACAGCCTGCCGCATCAGCCGGACGTCACCGCACTGCTCGCGGGATACACCCTGGAGACGCGGATCGAAGACTTCACGCTGTTCCGGCTGCTGGACTGACCCGCTCACGCCGTCCGGTCAACACCGGGGCGTTCCGGGCCTATGACAGGTAGGTGCGCAGCGCGTCGCGCCACTCGGGCATGGCGATGCCGGCGCGCGCGAGCTTGTGGTTGGACAGCGCGCAGTAGAGCGGTCGAGGCGCCTTCAACCCCGCTGTGGCGAGGGTCAGGGCACGCATGTTCAACGGGCGCTGCAGCACACGGGCGACCTCCGCGGCAATCTCCGCCCAGGTTGCGCTGCCGGAACTGACGCAGTGATACAAGCCGGCCGGGGCGTTGCACGCGAGCAGCTCCCGGGTTGCGCGCGCAACGTCCCTCGTGAAGCTCGGCGACACCGTGCGGTCGGTGAACACCGGCACCTCCTCGCCCCGTCGGACCTTGTCGGCGATTACTCCCAGGCTGCCGCGCCGCCCGCCGCGTCCCGGCTCCCCGAACAGGCTCTCGACGCGCAGCACGTACGCGCCGGGGTGCTCGAGCGCGAGCCAGTCCCCGAGCAGCTTCGACGAGCCGTACACAGACCGCGGTGCGGGAGCGTCTTCCTCGGTGTACGGCCGATCCGCCGTGCCGTCGAACACGAAGTCGCTGCTGTAGTGCACCAGCCTGGCCCCGGCCTCGCGCGCGCCACGCGCCAGCCAGTGGACCGCGATGGCGTTGACCTGAAGCGCCTCCGCCGCGCGCTCCTCCGCGGCGTCCACGTCGTTGAACGCGGCGCAATTGATCACGACGTCCGGCGCGACCCTGGCGACGGTCGCGGCAACCGCGGCCGCATCGGTGAGGTCCAGCGATTGCCGGTCGAACGGGTGCAGATCGTCGTCGCCGAACGCGCGGATGACGGCGGCGCCGAGCAGGCCCGCCGCACCCGTCACCAGCACGCGCATCACGCGGACGGCGCGCCGCCGGCAATCCAGCCGGCGACGCCCAGCAGCGGCACGCCGGCCGCCGCCCCGGTCTTCATCGAATCACGATCTCCGGAGTACCCAGAGCGGCTTGTCGTTGTCCATGTTGACGGGAGCCTTCGGCGGGCTGGCGTAGGTGTTGAAAATCAGGTCGACCTGTTCCCCTCCGTACCCGGACAGGTCCACCATCACCGGAATCCAGCGCCGGTCGGCGGCGTTGTTCATCGGGTCCACGTGCTGGGTGAACAGCTGATCGAACGCCCCGCCGGTGGAGACCGACACCATGAACAGGACGCCGTCGCCGGGTGCCTCCCAGGCCTCCGGCTTCAAGCCAAGGTTCACCCGGAGCCAACCGTCGTCGGGCACGCGAACCTTCCAGATCAGCCGGGTGCCGGCGACCCCGGGAGGCGCGATCGCGCGTTTCGTCTCGGAGCCGAGCATCGCCTCGACGATCGGAAACGTTTCCGACTGCGGCGCCTTCGTGGCCTGGTCGAACTGCGCGAGCAGATCGATCGTGTCCGGGCTGCCCGACCGGCGCAGCAGATACCAGCCGAGCACCAGGACGATGACGACCACCACGGCCGTGACGATCGTGCGATTACCTCTCATACGTGCGGGAATCCTCCGGAAAAGTGTCTCAATCTACCACAGCCCCGCGGCCGGACCGGCGCAGCGGCGCCCCTGCCTCAACGCGAACGGCGTTCCTTGACGGCCGCACGCGTCTCGCGTTCCGCCTCGCGGCGCTTGACGGTCTCACGCTTGTCGTGCGCCTTCTTGCCCTTGGCCAGCCCAATCGCCACCTTGATGTGACCCGACTTGAAATACATCCGGGTCGGCACGAGGGTCATTCCCTTCTCGACGGTCTTGCCAATCAGCTTGCGAATTTCCTGCTTGTGCAGGAGCAGCTTGCGCCGCCTGGTGGGCTCGTGGTCGGCGTAGCCGCGATGGCTGTACGGGCTGACGTGGACGTTGTAGATCCACACCTCCCCCGCCTCGACCCGTGCGTAGCTGTCGCGAAGGTTGACGTTCCCTCCGCGAATCGACTTCACCTCGGTCCCGAGCAGCGCCACGCCTGCCTCGAACGTTTCCAGGATGTGATAGTCGTGATACGCCTTGCGGTTCTCGGCGATGCTCTTCTGCGCCTGCTCGCGCTCGGTCCTCATGATCACCGGTCCGTGTGGGGGTGGATTGTGGGCTCTGGGCTCGGGCTTTGGCGATCGCCGACTCACGACCGCTTTTCCGCCCGTCGATCTTGCGGCACTCCGCCGAAAACAGCAACTTACCGGCCGTGCGTCAGCGTGCCGATCCAACCGTCCGGGCGGGGGACGCGAGGCGCGCGGCCAGGCACACAGCCGCAATGAGGCTCGACGGGTCCGCCACGCCCCGGCCCGCGATGTCGAAGGCCGTGCCGTGATCGACGGAGGTCCGGATAATCGGCAGTCCCAGCGTCACGTTCACAGCCCGCCCGAAGGCCACCAGCTTGACCGGGATCAGGCCCTGGTCGTGATAGCACGCCACGACGGCGTCGAACTCCCCCTTGATGGCACGGTTGAACAGCGTGTCGGCGGGAAACGGGCCGCGGACGTCGATCCCGCGCGCGGCGCAGGCCATGATCGCCGGCGTCAGCACGTCGGCTTCCTCGTGGCCGAGCAGGCCGTGCTCCCCGGCATGCGGGTTGAGGCCCGCAACCGCCAGCCTGGGCGACGGCAGGCCGAACCGGGGGAGCTCCGAGGCCGCCAGCTCGATCGTGTCCTCCAGCCGGGCCTGCGTGAGCGCGTCCGGCACATCCCGAAGCGGGAGGTGCACCGTGGCGAGCACCACGCGCAACGCCTCTGCGTAGAACATCATCGCGACGCGGGGCGCGCCCGTGAGGTGCGCGAGCAGGTCGGTGTGGCCGGGCCACGGCACTCCTGCCAGCGCGAAGGCTTCCTTGCTGACCGGGGCAGTGGCGATCGCGTCGATCCTCCCCGCGCGTGCATCGTCGACCGCGCGACGATGGCCTCGTAGGCCGCGCGGCCTGATCGGGCCGTGACGCGGCCGCGCTCGAACAGGGAGACCTCCCCCGGGGTGATGGGCCCATACACGACCGGCTCGCACACCTCGCGCACGCCGGCGTCCTCGACTGCCTTGCCGGCGATCTCCGGCCCGATGCCGGCAGGATCGCCCACGGTTATGCCGACCCGCGGAAGCCTGTTCACCTGGAGCGCCATGACTCGAACGTTATCATCGGCGGTCCGGGGCGCCCACACACCCGGAGGATGCGGTACGCTTGCGACGATCCCGCATGCGCCCTCCACGGACCGTCGTCGTCGTCCCCTGCTACAACACCTCCGACCGCTGTGCTGACGTGATCGCCAGGGCCGTCCCGTTCGCGGACACCATCCTGGCCATCGACGACGGCTCGACCGACGACACGGCAGAGCACCTGCGTGCGAGCGGGTGCCGCTTCATCAGCCTTCCCGTCAACGGCGGGAAAGGGGCTGCGCTCGCCGCCGGCTTCAGGGAGGTGCTGAAAGGAGTCGATGGTGCTCTCGGTGCGCCGGCCGACTACGTCGTCACCATGGACGGCGACGGCCAGCACAACCCCGCCGAGATCCCGCGATTCCTCGCGGCCGCGGTCCGATCCGGCGCCCACCTGGTGATCGGGGTGCGGCGCCCGGGCGCCATGCCGCTGAAAAACAGGATAGGCGCGCATTTCTCGCGGCTGCTGTTCCTCATCGGCACCAGCACGTTCGTCGCCGACACGCAGTCCGGTTTCAGGCTGCTGTCGGTCCCGCTGCTGCGCGAGCTGATCGACACGGTCACCTGGAAAGGCTACGAGAGCGAGTCTGAAGTGCTGTGGAGGACACTCGCCCTGCGTCGCAGGATATCGGTGGTCGAGATCGCCACCATCTACCTCGAAGGAAACCGCGGGACCCAGTTCAAGCCCTGGCGTGACTCGGCGCGGATCGCGGGCGTGTTCAGCTGGTCGATCGGCTGGACGGTGAGCATGGCGATGCTGGATTTTGCAGTGTTCGGGGTCATCGCCATGGCCGGGTGGCTGTCCCCGGCGTGGGCGAACGTGGCGTCGCGCGCCGCGGCGGTCCTGTCCCAGGCCACGCTGCGCCGGGACTACATGGCCCGCAACCGGTGGCTGGCGGGGGCTGCAGGGCTCGGGTGGTGCCTGCTCGTGTTCGTGGTCCACCTCACGGTCACAACCCTGCTGGTGGTGGCATTCGTCCGGATGGGGGCGCATCCGGTTCCGGCCAAGGCGGCGGCGCAACTGCTGGGATACCTGGGCACGTTCGTGGCGGTGGACACGGCGCTGCTCGGCCGCACGTTTCAGGAAGGAGGGGGAACTCGGATTTAGGCTTTGGGCTTTGGTCTTTGGGCTTTTGGGGCTTTGGGCTTTGGGCGGCTCAGTCGGGGTCGTCAGCCGCAGTTGCCGCAGCCGCCGCTTCCGCAGTTCCCGCAGCCTCGCACGCCGGGGCCGGTCGGGTTGTCGCACGTCCCGCAGCCTCCCTCGTCTGCGCAGCCGCCGTGCACCACGCCCTTGCCGTTGGGCAGCTCGTAGCGCAGGCAGCACTTGAGCCGGCCGCACATCCCCGACAGCTTCGACGGATTCAGGCTCAGGTTCTGCTGCTTGGCCATCTTGATCGAGATTGGCTCGAACGTCTGGAGCCAGGTCGTGCAGCACAGCGGCCGTCCACAGGATCCATATCCGCCGAGCATGCGCGCCTCGTCGCGTACGCCGATCTGCCGCATCTCGATGCGCACGCGGAAATGCGCGGCGAGGTCGCGGACGAGCTCGCGGAAATCGACCCGCCCATCCGCCGTGTAGTAGAAGATGAGCCTCGAACCGTCGAAGAGCTGTTCCACGCGCGCGAGCTTCATATCGAGGCCGCGCTCCCGGATCTTCAGCTGACAGATCCGCCGCGCCTCCTGCTCGCGCTGCTGATGCTTCAGCCGGACGACGATGTCGTCGCGCGTCGCCTTGCGAATGACGGTCGCATCAGCTGCCGGTTCCCGCCGCGCGTCGAGTTGCGGGATGCCGCCGCGTCACCGCGCCCAGTGCCGGCCCCTCGGCGGTTCGCACGACGACCGCATCGCCCGGCACCAGAGGGGCGGGACCGGCGTCCGGTGCCGACGCGGGCGGTTCCGGTGGATCCAGCGCGAGATCGGGCAGCAGGAATGACTGCGCGCGCCCGACAGGCGTGAACTTGACGCTGATGAAGGGACGGGAGGTGCCGGACGTCATCGTGAGCTCCAGGGCAAGAGCGCCAGCACCAAGGCTACACCTGGAAAGCGAGCCAGTCGGCGACAATCTTCGGGCTGGCATTCCGCTCGAGCGCCGCCACCGCCCGGTCAACCGCGGCAAATGCGCGAACCGTACGGTCGGCGTCGAACGCGTGCACCAGACGGCCCAGCAGCGGCTTCATGTCGGCGTTGGCCAGCCATCGTTCGTCGCCGCGGGAAAGCAGGAGGCCGAGGTCGCGGAGCAGGGACGAGAGCGCACGAAGGCGGCGCGCAAGCGTCTCGCGATCGCCGCCGTTCCCGATCAGCCGCTTCGCGCTGTCGATCCTGCGGCGCGGATCCATCGACGAGGCCACCCCCTCGAGCAGCCCAGCCGCCGCCGCGCGGGCGTCCGCGAAGTCCGTGCGATCGGCCATCCAGCGCCGCGCCAACGCTTCCGTCGGCGGCGGACGCCGCCGCGTGCGCATCGGTCGGCGCGAAGCCGTGCTCCCGGATCAGCACGTCGGCGACCGCCGCAGGCGCCAGCCGCCCGAAACGCAGCCGCTGGCATCGTGAGACGACCGTGGGCAGCAGCACGTCGCACCGCGACGTCACGAGCACGAAGGTGGAGGCCGACGGCGGTTCCTCCAGCGTCTTGAGGAGCGCGTTCTGCGCCTCGACCAGCACGGCATCCGCGTCGTTCACGATGACCACGCGCCTTCGTCCTTCGAAGGGCCGGTAGGCGGACTGCTCGATCGCATCGCGGATCTGGTCGACCTTGATCGCGCCCGTCTCGCCCGGCTCGATCAGCAGGACGTCGGCGTGAACACCGCGGCCGATCCGCGCGCAGGACGCGCAGACGCCGCACGCGTCCAGCCCGATTCCCTCCACCGGCTCGAGGGCCCGGCAGTTCAGGAGCTGCGCCAGCGCGACGGCGGTCCGGCGCTTGCCGACGCCGGCAGGGCCGGCGAAGATCAGGCTGGGTGGCAACGACTCCCGCCCGGTGGCGCCGGCCAGGAGCTCGAGCAGACGACGATGACCGACGATGTGGCGAAGCGGCATCCGTCTATCGGTTGTTCGGCTTCTCGTCGCGCTTTCTCTGCTCTTCCTGCTTCTTCCGTTCGTCCTCTCTCTTCTTCTCGTCGTCGCTCTTCTTGTCGCCGCCCCCGAACACCCTCGACCAGAAGCCGCGCTTCTTCTTGGGCTCCTCGGTCCGCTCCTCGGCCGCGCTGTCGCGCTCGCTGTCGCGGTCGGCCGAAGGCGGCGGGTTGCCGTTGGTGCTCGCCGGCGTGCCTGGCCGCGCCCCGGCCGGCGGATTCGGAAGGCCGGCCGCATCCGCCGCCACGGGTGGATTCCGTCCTTCCCGAACGCGCCGGCCAGCCGATCGAGGATGGATGGAGACTCGTGCAGCGGGCAGACGGTCGTCGGCTGCGTGCCGCGGGCAAAGTAGTCCGTGTACACCATCGAGCGCGTCTCGAGCTCGCCCTCGCGGTTGACCACCTGGACGGACTCACAGCCGGCGTTGGGCAGCTTCCCTGACATCCGGCAGACGTTCAGCCCGACCATGTTGGCGGGCTTCTCGACCCAGTCTGCCTTGTCGCCCTTGGTCGCCCGCTTCATGAACCCGGCCCAGATCGGCACCGCGACATCGCCCGCGTAGCCGTTGGAGATGATCGTCTTCGGCTGGTCGAAGCCGACCCACACGCCCGTCACCAGGTGCGGCGTGAAGCCCACGAACCACGCGTCGTTGTAATCGTTGGTCGTGCCGGTCTTGCCGGCTGCCGGCAGCGCAAACCCCATCTGCCGCGCACGGTAGGCGGTGCCCGTCGAGATCACGTCCGACAGCATGCTGGCCATCAGGTAGGCCGTGGTCGCGCTGACGGCCTGGTGCGACTTCGACGCGCCCTGGTACAGGATCTTGCCGTCGGTCTCCTCCACGCGCCGGATCAGCAGCGGTTCCCGGACGACGCCGCCATTCGCGAAGGCGGCGTACGCCGCCGTCAGCTGGGCGAGCGTCACGTCGCTGGCGCCGAGTGCCGAGCGACGGGACGCTCGGCGGGGTGCCCACGTTGAGCTTCTCCGCGTAGCTCACGGCGTTCTTGATGCCCACGCTGCGCAGCAACTGGACGGCAGCGCGGTTGCTGGAGGTCCGCAGCGCCGTGCGGAGCGTCATCTCGGTGGCGTCGGAATGCTCGTCTTCGGGCACCCAGTCTCCCTGGGCCGTGAGCACCGGGTCGTTCAGATTGCTCGATCAGGCTGGCGGGCGAGAACCCGGCTTCGAGGGCCGCGGCGTAGACGAACGGCTTGAAGGCCGAGCCCGACTGGCGCTTGGCCTGGACGGCGCGGTTGAACCGGCTCTCGAAGAACTCGCGCCCCCCCACCATGGCTTCGACGAAGCCGGTGGTGGGATCCATGGCGAACAACGCACCCTGCAGGTAGTCGGGCCGCTCGTCCTTGGCAACCGCCTGCGTCCCGCGAGCCGCGTACTTGTAGCCGCGCCGTTTCTCGATATCCTTGAGCCCGTCCTCGAGCAGTGCTTCGGCCGCCTTCTGCAACTCGGGCTGCATCGTCGTGAACACCCGGAGGCCACCCTGGTACACCCGCTGCCATCCGAAGCGCTCGACGAGCTCGCGCCGGACCTGCTCCTTGAAGTAGAGGCCGAACGTCTCCTTGATCTCGAGCGAGTTGGTCAGCTTGACCGGTGCCTTCTTCGCCCGCGCCGCGGTCGGCTCGTCGATCGCCCCCGACGACAGCATCGCCTGCAGGACCACGTTGCGGCGGGCAACCGCGCGGTCGAGATTTACGGTCGGCGCGTAGGACGACGGCGACTGGATCAGGCCGGCGAGCAGCGCCGCCTGGTCGACGGGGAGGTCCGACGCCGAGCGGCCGAAATACCCTCGCGCGGCGGCTTCGACGCCGTACAGGCCATCCCCGAAGTACACCTTGTTCAGGTACAGCTCGAGAATTTCCTCTTTGTTGTAGAGATTCTCTATATACGCGGCGAGGATGACTTCCTTCAGCTTCCGCCGATACGTCTTGTCGCGCGTGAGGAAGGTCTGTCGAGCGAGCTGCTGGGTGATGGTGCTGCCACCCTCTGCCCGCCGGCCGGCCTGGACGTTCTTCAGGACTGCGGCAAGGACACGGACCGCGTCGATGCCGCTGTGGTCGAAGTAGCGCTGATCCTCGACCGACACCACCGCCTTGATCAGGTTCTGTGACACCCGCGACAGCGGCACTTCGATGCGCTGTTCCTTGAAGATGGTGAAGACCGGCTTGTCGCTGGCGTCGAACAGCGTCGTGGCCTGCGACATGTCACCGAGGCCCCTGAGGACCTCGCGGTTCGGAAGGTCCGCCGTGAGGTCGTAGCTGAACCACGTGAGCCAGCCGGCTGCCGCAAACATGAAGACAGCGAGCGTCGACACCGTGGCGACGACCGCCCGGGGACGCCCGTTCAGGAGGCGGTGAACGAATTCGAACCGTGGCAGGTGAACGCGCACGAATCAGTTGGAACGCAAGATGCGGGCCGTGACTGGGGTGGTCCCGTTGCAGTTGCGCCGTCAGCTGATTATGCGTCTGCAGGGCAGGATCGGCAAGGCCGCCGGCCTGCGCCCGGTCACGAACTCGTCGAGCCGAGGCGCCGGAGCCGCTCGATGGGGCGGCGCAGCGATCGTCTGCGCCGGCTGATGTCCGACCAGAGGTCCCCCACCTCGGCGACCCGGCTGGCCATCGTTCGCAGCGTGAAGGTGCGGGGCCCGACCCCACCCGCGACTTCCTCCCAAGTGCACGGCGCGGACACGGGAGCTCCCGGCTTCGCGCGGACGGCGTAGGCGGCCGCGAACGTGGCGCTGTAGCCGTTCCTCCCGGTGTCCACCAGGATGCGGCGTCCGCGATCCGCCTTGCTGAACTCCTGCGTCAGGTGCTCAGGGTTGCGCGCCACGAGGAGGCTGCCGACGCCGTGCGCGAACCGGGCGACATCGCCAATCCGTGTCGTGCCGTCCAGCGGAACGGCGATGTGGAAGCCTTTCGAACCGGAGGTCTTGATCCAGCTCGGAAGGCCCAGTTCGTCGAGGAGGTTGCGCAGCCCGAGCGCCGCGTCGCGAAGG
This sequence comes from uncultured Acidobacteriota bacterium, assembly GCA_963787175.1. Taxonomy (GTDB): domain Bacteria; phylum Acidobacteriota; class Vicinamibacteria; order Vicinamibacterales; family 2-12-FULL-66-21; genus CAVSUB01. Next base: position 427,202 of record CAWBCA010000015.1, on the reverse strand, counting down.
ACGTCCGGCTCGTCCTCCGAGGGGTCGAGATCGAACACGCAGATGTCGGGGTGATAGAGATCGGGCACGCGGGACGTCCAGACATGCGGAGTGATGGTGTTCTGGTTGATCACCCAGAGCAGGGAGCGGGTGTCGCTGATGAGCGGATGGTGCACCGTGCCCCCCTTCTTCGGCGCTGCGACACGCTCGAGCCAGTCCGGAAAGCCTTTGGACACGTCCTTGTGGAAGAAACCCTTCTTGTCGATCCCGGCCGGGTAGCGTTCCATCGTGACAGGACGGCCGCGGACGTGGGGCAGCAGGGCCGGCGCGATGGCCTCGTAGTAGGCCGCCAGCTCCCCTTTCGTGATGCCGCCGCCGGCATCCTGCGGGGGGAACAGCACCTTCTCGGGATGGGTAATCACGTCCGCCTCTCGATCCCGCGCGCGGGCCTGTCGGGGCACAGCCCCAGGAGACGGGAGTGCCGGAGCTTGCCGTGGACGGTCCATTCGATGAAGGCGACCCGCACGACAATCTCCGGGCGTACCCAGTGCGCGCGCAGCCGTGGCAATCCGACGGCTTTCGTGAAGGGTGCGTGCGGCAGCTCGAGGGAATCGAGCCGGGAGCGGAGCTCGAGCAGCAGCCGCGTGTCGAACCCGGTGCCAACCTTTCCTGCGAAGACGAAGTCGGCCTGTTCGAAATAGCCGACGAGCAGCGCGCCCAGGCCCACCCGTCCACCTTGAGGGTCGGTGAAGCCGCCGACCACCAGTTCCTGCTCGAGCTCGCACTTCATTTTCAACCAGTGCGGCGAGCGACGGTGCTCGTAGCGCGAGTCGCGGCGCTTCGCAATCACGCCTTCCCAGCCTTCGGCGCAGGCGCGCACCCACGGCGTGTCGCCGTCCAGCACGCCGACGCGGAAGAGCGGCGGGTGAAGAGGCAGGCCCGCGAGCAGCTCGCGGCGCGCGTCCAGCGGCAGCGCGGTCACGTCGCGTCCATCGAGCCACATGATGTCGAACACGTGATAGCCGGCCGTTCCAGGGCCCCACGTCAGTTCCCCGTCGAGGATGACCTCCTGCGACGGGAGGCCGGAGACCGCGCCGCCGACGGGCGGCACGTGCTGCGGCAGGCGGTTACGGGACAGCAGGCGGACGTCCGGGCCGCGCTTGAAGGCAAGCAGCCGGATGCCGTCGAACTTGCGCTCGAAGCTCCACTCGGGCCCGGCGAACCGCGCCTGCGTGAGCGTCGCGGACATCGGCTCGACCCAGTCGGGAAATGTGAGCGTCACGATCCAGGCGGGGGGGGTGCCAGTGGCGGCCAGCGCGCGCCGTACCGTCACTCGTGCAGCACGACACTCAGGAGCGAGCTGTCGATCTTGAGCTCACCGTTGTATTCGATGAACCCGAGCTTGCGGAAGCGGTTCATGAAGAAGTTCACGCGCGAGCGCGTGGTGCCGATCATCTCGGCGAGCATTTCCTGCGACAGCCTCGGCAGCACGCGCTGAGGCTGTGGCTCGCGCTCACCGTAACGGGCCAGCAGGAGCAGCGCGCGGGCGAGCCGCTTCTCGCTGGAGTTGAACAGCTGGTCTACGAGATCCTCTTCGATGCGGATGTTCCTCGCCAGCATGTGGGAGAGGAAGCGGTCCGAGAATCGCACGTTGTCGTGGAGGCGCGCCGTCATCTCCTGCTTGTCCAGGATCAGCATCTTCGTCGGCGTCAGGGCGGTGGCGGTCGACATCCGGCGCACCTGGCCGGCCAGGCATCCTTCCCCGAGAAAGTCGCCGGACTTCAGCAACCCGACCACCGCCTCCTTGCCGGCGCTCGACACGACGGACAGCTTGACGGTGCCCCGCTTGATGAACATGACGGAGGTGCAGACGTCCCCCTGGGCATAGATGACGGAGGCCACGGCGAAGTCGGCCGATCGGCTCGAGACGCCCGACAGCTCGAGTAGATCGTCGGTGCGCACCGCTCGCGGCTTCTTGATCTTTGCCATGCGTCTCGCTCCTCCGGGAGGGGACAGCGCGCGCCTGGTGGTCTTCTTGGCCAAGGTGGAGCGGATTCTACTCCGAAACCGAGCCTGCGCCAGAACCTCTGCCGCACTGAATCCGGCGACCGCAAACCCCAGGCACCTGCGTTTTCATCGAATGGGCTTCCCCGCCGCCGGGTGGTCGGCGTTCCAGTCCACTCCCATCCACGAGGCCAAGGTCGCCGCAACCTGGCTCGTCGACAACGCGGGCGCATCCCGCCAGAGGCCCCGCTGGGGCATGCGCGGAGACACGAAAGCCATCCACACTTCGTCGGCACCCGGGACGTCCGCGCCGTGTTTGCGCCAGTCCCCGGGTGTCCGCCCCCGTCCATGGTCGGTCGTGATCAGCAGGTGGGTGCGTCCGCGGTAGTCCGGCTGGCTCTGCAACCAGGTCCACAGATCCCGCAGGTACCCGTCGATCCGGGCATACGCCTCCAGCAGCCGGTCGTACCGGCCGTCGTGTGCCCAGTCGTCCGTTTCGTCGAACGCGATGTAGAGCACACGGGGGCGAACCGCGGCCAGATGGGCCATGGCCAGGTGAAACGTGAACGCGTCGAACCGGGTGCCGGTCCAGGGACTGGCCGCCTCAGCCTGCAGCAGATTGATTGTCTCGACCTCCTTCGACCCGAGGTCGAGCGGTTCGATCCCGGCGTTGACGAAGGTGGCGCCGGGCGCGCGCTCGGCAATCTGGTTGAAGACGGGCCAGCTGGCAAACGTCGCTACCTCGGGCCCGGAGAGGTTGAGCCGCGCCCGGAGCGTCTCCAGGACCGTCGTGAAGGGATTCTGCCCGGCTTCGTTGCTGTTGATTTCCTTGTCGTGGGCCTCGCCCAGCAGGATCTCGGCGTAGCCGGGATACGAGAACCAGTGCCTGTTCCCCAGGCGCACGGTACTGCCTGCCTCGGCATCGCCCGCGATGGATCCCTGTTCCGTCGCGAGAGACCAGAAGAACGGCATCAGCTTGCGGCGCCGCTCTTCGCGCGACGCGGCCCAGAACCTGCGGTAGGCAGGCGACTCGTCCAGCTTCTGCCCCTCCTTGAGTGTGCTCTGGAGCACCTGGGCGTCCAGCCCGCCAAAGATTTCGTGCGTCCTCGCGCCGTCGAGCGTGACGAGCACGACGCGGTCGCCGCCGCCGCTCGCCGGCTGGCCCGCATCGATCGGCTGAAGCGCCGCCAGACAGACCAGCGCGACCGTCATCGCCGCCGCGTTCCGCTTCATGAATGGGCCCTCGCCGCTGTCACTGATGGTGGGGCCATTCTACAGGACGAGGATGCGGGGGGCGTGGGCGAGAGAGCTGTGCCGTGAGCTCGGCAGGGGCCAGTGAGGCTGTGTACGGTCGCTCGATCGCGAAGCGCTTTCACGCAGCCGTGGAGCGCGACCGTGCGCGCAGCGCCTTGACTCGCGCCGCGAGCCGGCGCGGCTCGACCGGTTTCAAGATGTAGTCGTCGGCGCCCGCCTCGAGACCTTCCGTCTCGCTCTCGATGCTCGATTCCGACGTGAGCATCAGGATGCGGACCCCGAAGGTCCGAGGGTCGGCCCTGAGCGCCTTGACCATCTCCACGCCACCCATGCCCGGCATCATCACATCGCTGACGATGACGTCCGGCCGTTCCCGAAGCGCCGTCTCGAGCCCGGATTGACCGTCGGCCGCCACCAGCACGTCGAAGCCTTCGAGCTCGAGAAAGTACTTCACCACCGCGCTGGTCGTCGGGCTGTCCTCGACGACGAGAACCCGCCCGCGGGATGAGGCCGCGGGAACGGCCGGATCGGGCAGCGGCACGGCGGGCTGGGCCGCGGGCCCGGCTGCAGCCGTCGCGGTCGACGACGCCTCGGCCGACGGCGTCACGGTCAACGGCATCTCGGTCGACGGCGTCTCGGCCGGCCGTTCGGATGCGTCGCCCCGGAACACCGCGCGAAGGACTTCGTCCAGCGTCGTGAGACCCTGCGCGGCCTTGTCGATGCCGTCCTCGAGGAGCGTCCGCATGCCGGCCCGCATCGCGGCCTTCTTGATCACGTGCTCGGCGGCGCGGTTCGCAATGAACTCGCGCACCTCGTCGGTCACCGGCAGCACTTCGTGGATGGCAATCCGTCCCCGGTAGCCGGACTTCCCGCAGACATCGCACCCGCGCCCGTGCACCCACTGCCCGTCGGGCGGCAGGCGTGACGCGCCGCCAAGCGCCTCGATCGTCTCGGCGCTCGGCTGCTGACGGATTGTGCACGCCTGGCACGGACGCCGGACCAGCCGCTGGGCGACGATGCCGAGCAGCGACGCGGCCATCAGGAACGGTTGGATGCCAAGGTCGAACAGCCGGGTGATGGTGGCGGTGGCGTCGTTGGTGTGGAGCGTGCTGAGCAGCAGGTGGCCGGTTTGCGCGGCGCCCAGCGCGATGTCGGCAGTCTCCTGGTCCCGTATCTCGCCGACGAGGATGACGTTGGGATCCTGCCGGAGAATCGACCGCAGCCCGCTCGCGAACGTGACGCCTGCTCTGGCGTTGATCTGCATCTGGTTCACGCCGGGGATCTGCATCTCGATCGGATCCTCCAGCGTGATGATGTTGTTCGTGGAAGACTTGATCGAGTTCAGCGCGGTGTACAGCGTCGACGTCTTGCCGCTGCCGGTGGGCCCGGTCACCAGGATCATGCCCTGAGCGCTCGCCAGGAACGACTGGACGCAGCCGCAGGTTCTCGCGCGCGAAGCCGAGCTGATCGATCGGCAGGATCGCGCGATCGGCGTCGAGCAGGCGGATGACGATCTTCTCGCCGAACTGTGTCGGTATCGTCGAAACGCGGAGGTCGATGCGCTTGCCCTCGAAGCGAAGCCGGCTGCGGCCGTCCTGGGGCTTGCGCCGCTCGGAGATGTCCATCCCTGACATGATCTTGAGGCGGGAGAGCGTCGCGTCCTGGAGGTGGCGGGGGATCGTGAGCACGTCCTGCAGCAACCCGTCCACGCGCTGGCGGACCTGCAGCAGCCCCTCGTGCGGCTCGATGTGGAGGTCGCTGGCCCCCGCCTTGGCGGCGTCGCTCAGGATCAGGTTGACGAGCTTCACGATCGGCGGAAGCTGGAGATCCTTGGCGAGCGTCGCCGAGTCGATCAGGTCGAACTCGCCGTCGGGGGCAGTCTCGACCTCGCCGGCCGGCCTGGCCCCCTTGAGCATGTCGTAGTTCGCCGCGACACTCGCGGGTCGAGGGGCCGCCCGTGCGAACAGCTTTTCGAGCCACGTCTCGGTGACCACGACGGCCACCGTCTTCTTCCCGGTGCGGAACTCCGCGTCCTGCAGGACGGCGTAGTCCAGCGGGTTGGTCACCGCCACCCGGAGGACGGTGCCGGCGAAGCCGATGGCCGCCGCTCCATGCTTGCGGCAGAAGGCCGCCGGCAGCAGCGCCAAGGTCTCCGGCGTGACCTCGGTGGGTTCTCCGTCGAGGAACTCGAGATGGAGCGCCGAGGCCACGGCCGCAGCCACAGCGGCTTCTTCGGCCAGCCCGAGACCGGCCAGCGCCCGTCCGAGCGTCGACTTCTGCTTCGCCTGGATCTCGAGGCCGCGCGCGAGGCCAGCGGCGTCAACGACGCCGGTGCGTATCAGCAGGTCGCCGACGAATCCATGAGGGCTCATCTCTGACTGCAGTCCCTGTCGCGGTGTTGCGGAAAACTCGAGCCCGCGGACGAGCCCGGGGCCCTCGGGGGCAATTGTTCACCCCCCGGATGATACGGGCGCCGTGTGATGGGGCGCTGTCCAAAAACGCACATCCACGCACCAATAGCGGCTCAAGTCGGCCGGGCGTTCTGTCGGCTGGACGCTGTCCCGGCTGGCCCGGACGGCGGGCTCACCCGGCCGGCATCGGCGCCCTGACGCGGAAACAGGTGGCACCGTCGAACGACACCGACTCGAACGCGTCGTCGACCCCCGTGAGCGTCTCCGCCCCCCCGAGCATCAGGTACCCGCCGGGCGCAAGAACGCGGGCAACCCTCGCCAGAATCTGCTGCTTGCTCGCGAGATCCAGGTAGATCAGCACGTTCCGCAGCACGATCAGGTCCATACGGGGGAGGGCGGGCCAGGGATGCGTCAGATTGATCTCCTGGAACTCCACCAGGCCGCGCAGCGCGTCGCCGACTACCCAGGAGGAGCCACGGCGCTCGAAGTACTTCGTCAGCAGCGGCACCGGAAGGCCCCGGCCAATCTCGAACTGGGTGTAGCGACCCTCGCGGGCGCGCCGCAGCGCCTCGCGGGAAATGTCGCTGGCGATCAGCCGGAGGCTCCAGCCTGCGAGCGAGGGCTGCTGCTCCCGGAGCAGCATGGCAATGCTGTAAGGCTCCTGGCCCGTCGAACACGCCGCGCACCACGCGTTCAGGGTCCTGCTGGATGCCCGACGGCGTGCGAGCTCCGGCAGCACGGCGTTCTGCAGCATCGTGAAGGGACGGGGATCGCGGAAGAAATGCGTCTCGTTGTTGGTCATCGCCTCCACGACCCTCCGATGCAGGTCGTCGGCAGCCCCGAAACGCAGCCGCTCGATCATCGACGGCAGCGACGGAAACCCTTCCTTGACCGCCACGGCTCCCAGGCGGGCCTCGACAAGGTATTCCTTGCCCTTCTCGAGCCTGATCGCGGCTCGGCCGTGGACCAGTTCGCGGATGTACTCGAACTCCTCCGCGGAGATCGGCCGCTCGAGCCAGGGATGGCTGGTCGTTCCCGTGTCAGCGGCCAACGGGATCGCCTCGGCTGGATGCCGGGTATGCCACGCGGTCGGTGATGGCGTGCGCCAACCCGTCCAGCGGCACTATCTGGTCCGCGAGGTCAGCCTTGACGACGAGCCCGGGCATCCCCCAGACAACGGAGCTCGCCTCGTCCTGCACGATGATGTAGCCGCCGCACGCGTGGATGTGCTGACATCCGGCCACGCCGTCCCTCCCCATGCCGGTCATCACAACCGCAAGCGCGTGGTGGCCGAAAGTTTCCGCGACGGACCGGAACAGCACATCGACCGACGGACGGCAGGAGTTCTCCCGGGACCCCTGGCCGATGTTCATCAGGACGTCGGCGCCATCGCGCTCGACGGTCATGTGGAAATCGCCCGGCGCGATCCAGGCCTCCCCGGGCTTCAGGACCTGCCGCATCCGCCCTTCGGCAACCTTGATCCGGCATTTGCTGTCGAGCCGCTGTGCCAGCAGCCGCGTGAAGTCCGGAGGCATGTGCTGCACGATGACGATCGGCGCGCAGAAGTCTTCCGGCAGGCCGGGCAGCAGATCCATGAGCGCGGCCGGCCCGCCTGTCGACACGCCGATCGCCACGACATCGATGCGAGGCATCGGGGCATCGCGACGAGGGGAGGCCCTGGCCGCTGCCGGTTCGCCGGAGCCGATGAACGGCCAGGATGCGACGAGCGACGCGACCTCAGCGCCGAAGATCGTCAGCCGTGCGACGGACCGGTCTGCAGCGTCAGGCTTGGTGACGCAGCCTCTTGCGCCCTGCGACATGGCGTCGATGGTGGCTGCCGCGCCCCGCTGTGTCGCGGCGTTGAGGAGGACGACCGGGGTCGTGGGATAGGCGGCGCGAATGGCCGTGAGCGTGTCGAGGCCGTCGCGTCCTGGCAGGTCGAGCGCCAGCAGCACGAGATCCGGCCGCAGCAGGGGCATCTTCATCCGGGCAATCCGTCCGCTGGAGGCGGACCCCGCCACGATCAGGCCCGGCTCGGCCGCCATCGCCTTCGCCAGCGATCGGCGGATGACGACGGAATGGTCCACGATGAGGATGCGCTTCTGCAGCATGACTAGGCTGCGGGGAAGCCCATCGACGCGAGCTTCTCGCGGATCATCGCGGCGGTGAACGGCTTCTTGAGGTACTCGTTCGCGCCCGCCTGGAGTGCCCGGGACACGTCCGCCTCCTCACTGTTGGTCGTCACCATCATCAGCGGCAGCGTGGCGTAGACCTGCTCGGCGCGAACCGCCCGGATGAACGACAGTCCGTCCATCACGGGCATGTTGCAGTCCACGAGCACTACGTCCGCCTTCTGCATCTGGCGCAGCCGGATCAGGGCGTCGCACCCGTCGACCGCCTCGGTGACATCGAAGCCCAGCCTCTTCAGATGCTCTCTGAGGATCATCCTCATCGTCGGCGAATCGTCCACGATCAGCGCGTGCATACGTCGTCCTTCCGGTCGGGAACACTAGGGAGCGGTGGCGGCCAGGGCGTCGCCGCTCCGGCGGTGCTTGAACATCGCGACCACCTTCTGCAGCTCGGCCGCCATGCCGGCGAGCTCGCCGGCCGCGGTGTGGGTGCTGCGGGCGCCGCCCGAGGTGTTCTGCGCCGCCTGTGCCACGGACGTGATGTTGCGGGTGACCTGCGATTCACCCAGGGCCGCCTCGGACACGTTCCGTGAGATCTCGCGCGTCGTCGCGGTCTGCTCTTCCACGGCACTCGCGATGGTCGTGGAGATGTCGTGCAGCTGCGCGATGATCCCGCCAATCTCGGCGATCGCGATGACCGCGCCGTCGGTCCCGGTCCGGATCGCGTGAATCTTCTCGCTGATCTGCTGGGTGGCGCTGGCGGTTTCGTTGGCCAGCTGCTTCACCTCGTTGGCGACGACCGCGAAGCCCTTGCCGGCGGCGCCCGCCCGGGCCGCCTCGATGGTCGCGTTGAGCGCCAGCAGCTTGGTCTGCTGCGCGATCGAGTTGATCACCTCGACGACCTTGCCGATCTCGGCGCTCGCGACACCGAGCTCGCTCATCGTGAGGTTGGCGTGGCGCGCCTTCTCGACCGCCCGTGCGGCCACGCTGGCGGCGGCGCTCGCGTTGGTGGAAATCTCGCCGATGCTGGCGGTCATCTGCTCGGTCGCGGCGGCCACCGTCTGCAGATTGCGCGTGACCTGATCGGAGGCGGCCGCCACGATGCCGGCCTGCACCGAGGTCTCGTCGGCGCCCACCCCCATCTCATGGCTGACGACGAACAGCTTCTCCGACGACCCGGCGAGCCCTTCGGTGCTCCTGGCGACCCGGACGATGAGGCCCTCCAGTTTCACCATGAACGTGTTGAACCAGCGGCCCATCTCTCCCAGCTCGTCCCCGCTGCTCTGGTTCACGCGCTGTGTGAGATCGCCGTCTCCCTCGGCGATGTCCCTGAGCACGCTGACGGTGGCCATCATCGGCGCGGTGATCGATCTCGAGGCCTGGTAGGCAATCGCCAGACACAGGATGACCGAGAGGATCGTGACGCCAAGGCCCACCACCGTCCCGAGCGTCAGTGCCCGGGCGGCCCTGCCGGTCGACTCCTCCAGCGTCTGTTGTATGACCGCGCCGGCGTGGTTCATGGCCTGCCCCGACGTCGTGCTCCAGTTCGCCGGATCCTTCTCCATGTAGGCGATCTGCAGGTCGGACGCCGTGGCATCCCCGGCGTCCACACGCCGGCGGGCGGCCACCAGGGGGGTCGCAAAGCTCTGGTTCCAGTTCTGTTGGCTCACCTCCATGCGGGCGAGCGCGTCCCGCACGAACTGCGTCGGCGCGGTGCGCGTGCCCTCGGCCGCGAGGCGCTGCAGCTCCCTGCCTTCCTCGACCAGCCGCTCCTGCTGCCGCGGGTCGCCGGTCAACAGGTAGTCCCCGAGGGCCAGCCGCGTCTGCATCATCTTCAACTGGATCGAGGCCAGCGTCTGCACGCTCCTGGCTGCGACGGCCGCGTCCCGGCTGACAGCCCGCTGGTGGAGGGCCACCGCGGTGTTGACACCGAAGAGGAGCAGGACAATCGCCAGGATCGCCCCGAAGCTGTACTGAAGTTTCCTGCTGATGGTCATGTCGATGGCTCGTCCCTACCGGGGGGGCTCGAAACTGAAGACGAGCGTTTCACTCGACTCCTTGGCGGCCGGCTCGAACTGCCACTGCACGGCCGCGTTGCTCGCGGCCACGACGAACACGGGATGGCCGCCAATGACGTCGACTTTCTTGACCTTGCCTGCCAGGGTCACGAGCACGGAGAGCTTGACCGTGCCTCCCAGCCGCCCGTTGCGCGCCACGTCCGGGTAGACCGGCGTGACCCTCTTGGTTACCAGCCGTGCCGTCTCGGGCTCACGCGGCTCCGCCACGGGCCCCGCGGCAGCCGGCACCGCCGTCAGCAGCGCGAAGACGACGGCAGCTCGCACAAAGGTGGCAGTCATCGCATGTCTCCCATCTCGGATGTCCGTTCCATCTGGTTGAGGAGGCTTTCTATATCCAGCGCGAGGAGCAGAGCGGTATCCAGCTTGTACGCGCCGCGGACCGACTCGCCGATCCGGCCGCTCATGGTTTCGGGCGGCTGCTCGAACGCGCTCTCGTCCACTGCCAGCACGTCTCCAACCCGGTCCACCACCACGCTCACGCTGCCGGCACCGGTCTTCAGGATGACGTGCACCGGCAGCTGGCCGGGCGCCCGCTGCCCGAGGTGGAGGCAGGCCCGCAGATCGATGGCCGCGACGATCTGGCCTCGCAGGTTGAGCAGCCCGCAGACCGGGCGTGGAGCCAGCGGCAACCGGGTGAGATGTCCACCACCGGTCACTTCCTGCACCTGCGCGACCTCGATCCCGAACAACTGATCGGCCACGTAGCACGTGGCGAACTCCACGGTGCCCGCCACCGCTAGACCGCCACTTCCTGCAGCAACGAGGTGGGATGCGCGCGCGGAGGATGGAGCCTTGCGCAGAGTGCATCCAGGTTCAGGATCTGGGTCACGCGCCCGTGGATCACCGCGGAGGCGAACAGGCCCTGTCTTCCGCCGGGTGTCCGGTCCGCCACCGGGTGCTCGACCGTGTCGAGGATGCGGCGCACGATCAGGCCGATCCGCACGTCGCCGCGCGAGTACACGACCGTCTGGATCTTGGCGAGCCGCCCGACGGGTGCGGCTGGCCGGTCCGCGCTCCGGCCCGACACCAGGTCCGACACGTGCACGAGCGGCAACACGTCTTTTCCGTACTGCACGACGTCGCGCCCGCTGAGCCGCTCGACAACCGAGGAGGAGAACGCTTCGAGACGCATCACCTGCGAGAGCGGGATCGCCATCGGCTCGTCGTCGCTGCCCGTGACCGCCAGCAGCGTCTCCGTCGCCTCCTCCGCGTCCGCATCGGCGGCTGGCGCCGCGCTCGCGACGGCGCGGCGCGGTTCCGACAGCACGCCGGCGTGCACCGCGAGGCCAGTCACGTCCAGGATGAGCGCCACGCATCCGTCGCCCATGATCGTGGCGCCCGCGAACATCGACAGCGCCCGCAACCGGTGATCCAGCGGCTTGACGACGATTTCCTGCGTATCGATCACCTCGTCGACGACCAGCCCGAACTTGCGCCCCTCCGCCTTCAGAATCACCACGTTGAGCGCACCGCGCCCGGCCGCCTCGCCGTGGCCGCCCGGCGGGCCGATCGCCAAAGTGGCATCCAGACGGATCAGCGGCAGCACTTCTTCCCTCAAACGCAGCACCGGCGCGTCGCCGACCATCTGGATGACGCTGCCGCCTTCGGCAAGACGAATGAGCTCGAGTACGCCGACCTGGGGAATCGCGAAGCGATCGCCGCCGGCAGTGACGACCAGGGCCGGCATGATCGCCAGCGTGAGCGGAATGCGAATCCTGAGCGTCGTTCCCGCGCCCCGCCGGCTGTGGACCGCCACCTTCCCGCCGATCCTCTCGATGTTGGTCTTCACGACGTCCATGCCGACGCCGCGGCCGGAGGTGCTCGTGACGGCTGTCGCGGTCGAGAAGCCCGGCTGAAAGAGCAGCCACGCTGCGTCCTGTTCGTTGAGGACTTCCCCCTGTTCGCTGGTGATGAGGCCGTGCTCCACGGCCTTCTGACTGATCGCCGACAGATCGATCCCGGCACCGTCGTCCGACACTTCGATGTGAACCTGGCCGCCTTCGTGAAACGCCCGCAGCTCCAGGCAGCCCTCGGCCGGTTTCCCCGCAGCCAGACGCCGTTCGGGGGTCTCGATGCCGTGATCGACACAGTTGCGGACGACATGGATCAGCGGGTCCTTGATCGCCTCGAGCAGGGTCTTGTCGAGTTCCGTCTCCCTTCCGCTCAGCTCCAGCCGGACCTGCTTGCCGCACGCGACCGCGAGGTCCCGCACCATGCGCGGAAACGTGCTCCAGACGTTGTCGATCGGCTGCATCCGGGTCTTCATGATGCCGTCCTGCAGCAGCGTGGTGACCGCGTTGAGCCGCTGGGACGAACCGAGGAGCACCGGGCTGTTCTGCAGGGCGCTGTATTCCAGCATCTCGTTGCGCGTCAGCACGAGCTCGCCCACGAGCGTCATCAGGTCATCGAGCTGTGCGACGTCCACCCGCACGCTCCGACTGCTCTGCAACAGCGATGCACGGGACGGCGACGCAGCCGGCACTGCCGGCTGGGCGGGCGCCAGGCGGCGGACCGTGGCGGGAACGGCAGCCGGCGCCGGGCTGCGCTGCACCTGCTGCAGCTCCTCGAGGCGCGCGATCAGCGCGGCGCAGTCGGTTCCCGCATCGGTGCCCGTGAGCTCGATCTCCGACAGCATCAGCCGGATGCGATCCACGAGGTCGAGCAGGCCCGTGCTGATGGTCCGGGACAGCACGACCCGCCGCTCGCGGAGCGCGCTGAGCAGGCTTTCGCCCACGTGCGCCAGCGCTCCAAGCTCCGACAAGCCGAGAAATCCGGTCGCTCCCTTGATGCTGTGGATCGCCCGAAATGCGTTCGCCAGCGTCTCGTGCGCGTCCGGCCGCCTTTCGAGCCCGACGAGGTCGCGCTCGAACTGGTCGAGGTTCTCCGCGCTCTCGGCGAGGAACTCCTTCAGAACTGCGTCCATGACACCCCGTGGAGGCACGTGTGCTCGGCGATCGGGCGCCCGGCCGCTCTTCCCCGATGATTACCGCCTGCGTGCAGGCGTTGCGACAGACCCTCATCACATGCGGCAGAACCAGGCGCAGGGAATGCGCCGGACAGTGCACCATTCGATCCAGCGGCCTGCCCGCCCGGGCACGCAGGGGGTGGTGTGGCAGCCGTGGGTGTGCCACCAAACCGACGTCAGGTCCGCGATCGCACCCGTGCGCTGACCTGGGACAGGTGCGCGCCACGCGTGTGCGGGCGGGGCGCGGTCAATCCTCAACGAACAGCTGCTCCCGGCCTCCGCCGGGAGGGAGCGCCTCACACGCGGCATCTCACTTGCTCTGGTGGTTGGTCGTGCTCACCCGGTGTCCCGCCCGAGTGAGCGCGGACCCGAAACGGGCTGGTGCAGCGGCGGGGTTCGCGGCTGAGAATCGACGAGCAGGCGAAACAGCGGCGCGTCCGATCTCGGTTTCGTCATCTTCCATACCGTTTCGTCAGGCACCGGGCACTGGTGGTTCACCCGCTCCGGCTGCGGCACGAAGGTTCACTTCGTCCGACAGCGAGATCCCCGTCATCAGCAGGTCTCATGGCTAACCAGGTATCGGATACGACCGTCGCGGTGCTGCTGGTCGACGATCAGCGCTTCATCGGTGCGGCTTTGGGCCTGCTGCTCGCGAACGAGCACGACATCGCGCTTCACTGCTGTCAGCACGCTGGCGACGCAGTCGCCCGGGCCAACGCAATCCGCCCGGCGGTGATCCTTCAGGATCTGGTCCTCCCCGACACCGACGGCTTCACGATGGTCCGGTTGTTTCGCGCGAATCCGCGCACCGCCAGCACCCCCGTCGTCGTCCTGTCTGCCACGGACGACGAGGAGACGCGCGCGATGGCGAAGGCGGCGGGCGCGTGCGACTACCTGGTCAAGTTGCCGAGCCGGGAGGAGCTCGTGGCCTGCATTCGCCGCCATTCCACCGCGGCGTGCGCCACTGTCCAACCGCCTTGCGCGCTGCCCGACGAAACACTCAGCATGGGCGTGCTCGACGAGCTGAAGGAGGCGGACGACGGCGCCCTGGGTGAGTTCGGCGTCATGTTGATCGACCAGTTCACCGACGAAGCGACGTCGCAGATGGCCGCGCTGCGAGAGGCGCGCCGGCGCGGGGACGCCGCGGCCTTCAAGGCCACCCTGCACAGTCTGAAAGGCAGCTCCCTGACAATGGGAGCCAGGCGCCTTGCCGGCTTGTGCGCCGGGCTTGAGCAGCAACTCGCGGGCGCTCCGCTCGACGAGGTCTCGGCGAACCAGATGGCCGACTTCGCCCTCGAGCTCGTGCGGGTTCTCGCGGCGCTTGCAGCCGAGCGTCTGCTGGCGATGTCGGCGAACGCCGCACTCGACGGCCAGGCACACCCGCCTCTGTTCGCAGCTCCGCTCACGGCAGATCGAGTACGTTAGACGCCGTCGTGGTGCGGCCAATCGCATGGAGGCGCGCCCCGCCGGGTTCCAAAAAATCGTGAGGCAGTGGTGCTCGGACTGGTATCGGCCGGATGCGTACGGCTTGCGCACGCAGCGTGGCCGGATCGTGCGCGACCTCAGGGCCCCGCCGACAGCTTCGACCCGGAGGAGCCCGGCGCCGCCAAGCGGGTCCTGCGTGGCGGGTCCTATCTCTGCACTGATCAGTACTGCGCGCGCTATCTGGTCGGCAGTCGGGGCAAGTCCGAGATCAGCAGCGGCACCTCGAATCTGGGAATCCGGCTCGTCCGCAGCCACCCCGGTACCTGACCACGTTCGACGGCTGGCCGGGCGCGGCGCCGCCGGATCTCTTCCAGCATCGCGGCGAGCTCGCGCACCCGGTCCGGACGCGCGGCAGCCAGATTCGTCCGCTCGCCAATGTCCTGCGACAGGTCGTAGAGCTGAGGCTCCGGATCGTTCCCGAGCTCGGTGTTGGTGTTCGTCTGGATCCGGGCGCCCTGGCCCGGTGCGATGTACTTCCACGCCGCCTGCCTGATCGCCAGCGCACCTCCCTGCTCGACCAGCGCGGCACGCGCCGTCCGCGACGTACCCAGCAGCGCGGGCAGGACGTTCTCGCTGTCCTGCGCGCGAGCATCCGGGCCTGGCGATCCGACCAGCGACGCAAAGGACGCCAGCAGATCCACCTGCGACACGAGCGCCTCCGACACGGCCGGCTTGACTCTCGCCGGCCAGCGCAGCACGAACGGCACGCGCGTGCCCCCTTCGAAATTGCTGTACTTGCCCCCGCGGAACGGCCCGGCGGGCGCATGATCGCCGAGTTTCTCCACGGCCTGATCCCGATAGCCGTCGTCGATCACCGGGCCGTTGTCGCTGGTGAAGAGCACGAGCGTGTCGTTCGCGATGCCGAGCCGGTCGAGGGCCGCCAGGATCTCGCCCACCGACCAGTCGAGCTGCGCAATCGCGTCGCCCCGTGGTCCCATCGAGGTCGCGCCGGCGAATCGCGCGTGCGGGACCCGCGGAACGTGGGGATCGTGCGGTGCGAACAACAGGAAAAACGGCTTCTCTCGATGCTGTTCGACGAACGCGGTGGCCTTCCGGGTGAAGACGTCCGACATGTCCTCGTCCTTCCACAGCGCGGCCTTCCCTCCCGTCATGTAGCCGATCCGGCTGATCCCGTTCACGATCGTCTGATCGTGGCCGTGGCTGGGATGGACGCTGAGCAGATCAGGGTTGCCGCGTCCCGTGGGCCAGTCGCCGACCGGCGTGTCGTAGCTCACACGTATCGGATCGGCGGCGTCGAGGCCGGCGACCCTCCGGTTCTCAACGTACACGGTGGGCACGCGGTCGCCGGTGGCGGCCATGATGAACGCGGAATCGAAACCGATGTCCAGCGGGCCGGGCCGGATGTCCCCATTCCAGTCGGGGCCGCCCGCCGGCCCCAGGCCAAGATGCCACTTGCCCACCACGCCGGTGGTGTAGCCGGCCCGCTGGAACACGGTCCCGAGCGTCGGCCTGCCAGGCTCGATGATCAGGGCGGCATCTCCGGGCAGGATGTTGGTGCCGGCCCGCCGCCACGCGTACTCGCCGGTCAGCATCGCGTACCGGGAGGGCGTGCAGGTCGCGGCCGCAGCATGAGCGTCCTTGAACAGCAGGCCCTCGCGCGCCAGCCGATCGATGTTCGGCGTCTGCAGGCGCCGTGCACCGTACGCGGAGACATCGCCGTAGCCCAGGTCGTCGGCGTAGATAGGGACGACGTTGGGACGGGTCTGCGCGCTGGCGTGTGCCGCCGCGAGCGCCAGCAGGCTGGTGAGGGCGACGGCCCGGGACTTCATGCGTGCCTCCGTGCTCAAATCCTCCGCGCGGCCATGATAGGACAATCGGCAGCCGGTTCTGCTTGCCCCGGCCCGGCTGCCGTGCGACCATCCCGCGCATGCGCGGACCCACCCGGCACGCTCTGTGGCTGGCGCTGGTGTGTGCGGCGCCGTTCGCACTGCCGCCGGCCCTCGCGAGCGCCGGCGCGCGGCCGGCGCAGCAGGCGCCGTCTCCTCCGCCCAGGCCCAACATCGTGTGGATCTCGAACGAGGACATGAGCCCGCGGCTGGGCGCGTATGGCGATGCGCTTGCGCGCACGCCCGTCCTGGACCGGCTGGCCGGGCAATCCCTCCGCTACACCAACGCGTTCACCACCGCGCCGGTGTGCGCGCCGAGCCGCGCCGCCATCATCACCGGGATGTACCAGACGGCCATCGGTGCCCAGCACATGCGCACCACGGAGGACAGGGTTCCCGAGCTGCCGGGACCGTACCTGGCGGTGCCGCCCTTCTATGTGAAGGGATTTCCGGAGTACCTGCGCGCCGCCGGCTACTACACGACGAACCGCGTCAAGACCGACTATCAGTTCGGCTCCCCGTTCACGATCTGGGACGACCTCGGGAAAGATGCGCACTGGCGCAACAGGGCCGACCGGAGCCAGCCGTTCTTCTCGGTGTTCAACCTCGAGGTGACGCACGAGAGTCAGATTTTTCCGTCCAGTCCGGCCCGCAAGGGAAAGGCTGTCGGCACCGACCCCGCCAGGGTCCAGGTCCCGCCGTACTACCCCGACACAACGGCTGTCCGCGACGAGCTCGCCCGCGTCTACGACAACATCGCCGACATGGACGCGCAGGTCGGTGCGATCCTCCGGCAGCTCGATGAGGACGGGCTCTCCGGAAGCACCATCGTCTTCTACTGGAGCGATCACGGCGACGGAGTGCCGCGCGCCAAGCGGTCGCTCTACGACTCGGGGCTCCGGGTGCCGCTGATGATCCGCTGGCCGAAGGACCTCGGCTCGACGGTGAGCCCGGGGACCGTCAGCGACGAGCTCGTCAGCTTCATCGACCTGGCGCCGACGGTGCTCGCCCTTGCCGGCGTCGACATTCCGGCGCATCTGCAGGGGCGCGTGCTGGTGGGCCCGCGGGCTGCGCCGGCGCCGGACCTGGTGTTCGCGGCCCGCGACCGGATGGACATCGAGTACGACATGATCCGGTCGGCACGCGACGCTCGCTTCCTCTACATCCGCAACTTCACGCCGGAGTTGCCCTACGCCGGCCATGTCATCTACCGCAATCAGAGCGCGATCATGCAGGAGTGGTTCAGGCTCCAGGCGGAGCGGAAGCTGACGGGACCGGCAGCGCTCTGGATGCGAACGCATCGTCCGCCGGAGGAGCTCTACGACACGAGTGCCGACCCGCACCAGATCCACGACCTGTCGGGGTGATCCAGCCCACCTCGCCACGCTCGTCCGGATGCGCGGCGCGGTCGCGAACTGGATGTCCCGGGTGGGGATCAGGGACTGATCAACGAGCCGGAGCTGGTTCAGCGGATGTGGCCTGGCGGCGTGCAGCCGGACACCGCCCAGCCCTACATCGTGCCGCGACGGACAGTCGATACGCCGGCCCGTGAAGCGTCGATCAGGATAGAGGGCCCCACCGAGTTCGTGATCTACGTGCCCACCCAGGGCGCCTCCATCGGATACACCACGGAGGAGGGGCCCGCAGCGAAGTGGCGGCTCTATACCGGACCCATCCTAGTCGATCGACCCGCAACCCTGCGCGCGAAGGCCATCCGCTACGGGTACAAGGAAAGCCCCGAGACGCGCGTGACGTTCACGACGTTCTGACTCCGGGTCACTCCCGCGCCAGGGAGGTCCCGTCTCCATGGACGGGCGGCGACGCCGGCGCGGCGCGCGGCGCGAGCCCCACCTGCTGGAGCATGAACGCGCTCGTGAACGCAACCTCGCGCAGCGCATCGTAGCGCCCCGACGGTCCGCCGTGCCCCGCACCGAGGTTGGCCTTGAGCAGCAGCGCGTTGCTGTCCGTCTTCAGGGCGCGCAGCTTCGCGACCAGCTTCGCCCCCTCCCAGTACGGGACCTGGCTGTCGTTCAGCGAGACGTGGACCAGCATCGCGGGGTAGGCCTGCGGCTTGACGTTGTCGTACGGTGAATACGTCATCATGTAGTCGAACGCCGGCTTCTCGTTCGGGTTGCCCCACTCGATGTATTCGCTCGTCGTCAGGGGCAGCGTGGGGTCGAGCATGGTGTTCACCACGTCCACGAAAGGCACCTGCGCGACGACAGCCTTGAACAGATCCGGGCGCATGTTGGCGACCGCCCCGACGAGGAGACCGCCGGCGCTGCCGCCCTGGATGATCAGTCGACCGGACGACGTGTAGCCGTTCCGGACGAGGTGTTCCGCGCAGTCGATGAAGTCCGTGAAGGTGTTCATCTTCTGCATCATGCGCCCCTGCTGGCGCCACTCCTCGCCAAGCTCTCCCCCGCCGCGGATGTACGCGAGGGCGTAGACGAACCCGCGGTCGAGAAGGCTGAGCCGGTTGGACGAGAAAGCCGGCGACATCGACACGCCGTACGAGCCGTAGGCGTAGAGCAGCAGCGGCGCACGCCCGTCGAGCACGAGACCCTTCCGGTAGACCAGCGACACCGGCACCCGCGTGCCGTCGCGCGAGACGGACCAGATTCGCTTCGACTCGTAGTTCTGCGGATCGTATCCGCCGAGCACCTCCCGCTGCTTCAACAGGAGACGCTCGCGCGTGTCCATGCGGTAGTCGTACACGGAGGCGGGCGTCACCATCGACTGGTAGGTGAACCGCACCGTGTCCGTGTCGAACTCGGGATTGCTCCCGAGCGACAGCGCATAGTCCGGCTCGTCGGTGCTGACCCGGTGCGACTGCCGCGTCTTCATGTCCAGCACGCGGAGAAACGTCAGCCCGTCCTCCCGCTCCGACACCACCGCATGGCGGGCGAAGAACGTGATGCCGTCGATCTTGACGGCCGGGTCGTGCTCGACGAACGGCTGCCAGCGCGGCTCGGACGGATCGTCGATCGGCGCGGTCACGATCCGGAAGTTCTTCGCTCCCTTGTTCGTCCGGATGTAGAACCGCCCGTCGTAGTGGTCCGCGTCGTATTCGTGGCCGCTCTCCCGGGGCACGATGACCCTGAACGTGCCGGACGGCTGATCGGCCCTCAGATAGCGCTGTTCCGACGTGGTCCGCGCGAACGAGCCGATGAAGATTACCTTGCGATCGAGCGAGCGGCCGGCGCTGACGTCGAACAGCGCGTCCGGCTCCTCGAAGACCGTCTCGCTCGCGTCCGTTCCCACCACGTGACGCCACACCTTGTTCGATCGCTTGGAGACGGCATCCTCGGTCGTGTAGAACAGCGTCCGGTTGTCGTTCGCCCACACGACGGCGCCGACCCGCTCGATCTGCCCGCCCAGCGCCCCGCCGGTCTGCAGATCCTTCACGTGCAGGGTGTACTGGCGATAGCCGGTAGTGTCGAGCGAGTAGGCCAGCCTGTGCCCGTCGTCGCTGACCACGTAGGCACCGACCCCGAGGTAGGAGCGCCCCTCGGCCAGTGCGTTGAGGTCGAGGAGCAACTCCTCGGGCGCCTGCATGCTGCCCTTCCGCCGGCACATGTAGGCATACTGCTTTCCCTCCTCCGTGCGCGAGTAGTAGAAGTGCTCGCCGATGCGGGAAGGCACGCTCAGGTCGGTCTGCTTGATGCGCCCGAGCATCTCCTGGTAAAGGGTTTCCTGCAGATCCCCGGTGGGCTGCATCACCTGCCCGGTGTAAGCGTTCTCCGCCTCGAGGTACTCAGGACCTCGGGGTTGCTCCGGTCGCGGAGCCAGAAATAGTCGTCCTTCAGCGTGTAGCCGTGGATCTCGGTGACGCGGGGCTCTCGTGTGGCCATAGGGGCGATGGTTGGAGGTGAAGCGACGATGGTGCCTGTCGGAAACGGCGCAGAGGCAACGACAGGCGAGCCGGGCACGGCGGACGCGCGGGCACCGACAGCACGAGGGGGGCCCGACTCGGCACCTGTAGATGTCTGTTCACCGATCGCGCCCGGTGCATGCCGGCCAGCATGCGTCCTCCAGGCCCGGACCGTGCACCTGCTGTGGTCACCAGGATCATAGCGCGTCGGGCAGGTCATGGTGTCGCACTGGGTCGATGGTTCCGGCGGGAAGGCCGCGGCGCCTGTCCCGCCCAGCATTCAGTTGTGATCGGTGTACGGCGGCCTTTCAAGGCCCGCCGACGCGGGGTCTGACCAGCCTCCGCTTAAGCTACGGGCGGTCCGCCGAAGCCTGGCGAAGGCGGAAGACCCCGCGCCACATCACCGCCCGATGGCAGGCCGCGGATTACTGAGCGCGCGCTGTGGCTTCGCGATAGGCCGCACCCAGGCCCGGACCTGAGACGTAGTAGTCGAACAGGAAGGCGCGCTGCTGCGAGCCGGCGGAGAGCCTGGCGCGCCAGTCTGCGAGCTGCACACTCGTGCGCATGGCCGCCAGCGTCTCCCCGCGAGCCACCGCAGCCTCGACCTGCTGGGACAACGAGGAGAACAGCCCGCCCATCGCCCGCAGGTACGCGTCGTCCCGCATCACGGGGCCGTGACCCGGCACGATGATGGAT
Organism: uncultured Acidobacteriota bacterium; assembly: GCA_963787175.1. Classification (GTDB taxonomy): domain Bacteria; phylum Acidobacteriota; class Vicinamibacteria; order Vicinamibacterales; family 2-12-FULL-66-21; genus CAVSUB01. The sequence goes on along the minus strand of CAWBCA010000015.1, from coordinate 406,480 downwards.
GGCTGGAGCGCGCGCACCCGATCGAGCGCAGCTGCCCATCCGGTGATGGACGACGTGGGGCCGACGAGCGGTACAGGCCAGATCACGAGGTCCCCCGCTATCACGATTTTTTCGACCGGCAGGTGCACGATCAGATCGGCTGGACTGTGGCCGGCGCCGACGGACCTGATGTCGATGACCCGCGCCCCCCGTCGCAACGTCAGGCGTTCCGTGATCCCTATCGTCGGCAGGACGACCGGGGCGGCGGGCACCTCCCTGACGTATCGTTCCGCCCACTCGACGTCGCTCGTGAACGCGGCGCGTTCCTCGTCTGTCAGCGCGGCGCCCGCAAGGTTCTGTCCCTGCTCGAGCGCGTTCCGGATCCTGCCGACCATGGACGGCAGGCCCTCGACCATCTTCAGCCGGTTGGCCGCGCCGTCGGCAGGCAGCTCGCGCAGCGCCCGGGCGTGCGCGACGATGTCCGCGTCGGGAAACGCCTCGAGGTACACCTGATTGCCGACGTAGTGGTCGTCGTGCCAGTGGGTGTTGATCACGTAGCGCACCGGCTTCGAGGTGATGCCGCGGATGGCCGCCAGCACCTCCCGCGTGAGCGCGAGGCTCTGGCTGGTGTCCACCACCATCACGTCTTCGTCGTTCACGATGACGACGTTGTTGGCGTGGACGGCGAGCCCGGCGGGCTCCCGCCGGACGACGGCGTAGATGCCGTCCGCGAGCTTCTCGATGACGAAGCCCCGGGAGGGCTCAGGCGGCGTCGCGGCCGGAGTGGAGGCGCCGATGCTCCCGGACAGTGACAGCAGAATGGCGATGGCGCTTCGCACGTCGGGCACCCCCAGGCGATCGAAGGATATGCCCGCGAGTTCGACGGCCGTGCGGCTTTGACACGGACGGTCGTCTGCGAGGGACCGCCCGCCATCTGGCAGGGACCGGCCGGATACTCCGGGTGAGTCTACCGGACCGGAACGGATCTGCTGTATGCTCTGGCCCTTGTCCCAGGAGGGATTTTCCAATGCGAATAAGCCGCGGTGTTCTGATGATTCCGGTTCTGATGCTGCTCACGAGCAGCCCGTCCCAGGCTGCAACGATACTGATTGCGACGCTCACGAACGCGGCGGAGAACCCGCCTGTCACCCCCACGCTGACCACCGGCGCCGCCCGGCCCGCCTCGTTCGGGACGGCGACCTTCGTGATCAACGACGCCATGACCGCCATGACCTTTACCGCTGATATCTTCAATATCGATGTCACGGGTAGCCAGACCGCGGACACGAACGACAACCTCACGGCGGCGCACATCCATGCCGGTCCGCTGGTGTCACCGACGACCAACGGCGGGGTGGTCTGGGGATTCTTCGGGGCGCCGTTCAACGACACCACTCCAAACGACTTCGTCTTCACGCCGTTCGCGACGGGCGTCGGCGGGACGTTCAGCGGCAAGTGGGACGAGCCTGAGGGGAACCCGATTCCCACGATGACGCTGTCCCAGCAGCTCGCGAACATCCTGGGGGGCAGGTCTTACATCAATTTCCACACCACGCAGTTCGGCGGGGGCGAGATCCGGGGCAACATCCCCGCGGTTCCCGAGCCTGCCACGCTGTCGCTGCTCGGCCTCGGTCTGGCTGGCCTCGCGGCCCGGCGCCGTCGCGCGCGCGAATAGGCAATTTCCTCGGCTGGCCGGGTCCGCGACCCGGCCTTCCCTCTCACCCCGCTGCTCGACGTCCGCCGCGGTCGGGCACGTCGTCTTCTTCCGCCTTCAGCTTCCCCTCTCCTTGACGAACATCCGCCAGTCGCCGGTTGCTCCAGGCGCGAGCATCATCGAGATCTCGACATCGATGTAACGCGCCGGCCTTTGCCGTAAACTACACAGCGCCGATGCACCCCCTCCTGCCATGACCAGCCCAGAGCTCGCGCCGAACCCGTGCAGATCCCCGTTTGTCACCATGGTAGCGAGCCTCCCGGTCGCGCTCGACAATCGCGCCGATGGAACCTGCGCATTGGCCCGTTGGACGCCGGGGGCGGCGACCGGACAGGCCCGGGCCGCGGCCTGCCGGGCGGACCGCGCCGGGCTGCCCGAGACAGGCAGCCGGCGTCGATGAGCGCGCGCGTGACCAGGTGGGACGTGATGGCGGTCGGGGCCAACTCGGTGGACTACGTCTACCGTGTGCCGGCGGCTCCGGAAATCCAGGGGCCCCGGGCGAAGATGCGGGTCGGCGCCCACCTGATCTCGTGCGGCGGGCAGGCGACGACCATGCTCGCCACCATCGCGGCGATGGGTCTGCGCGGGAAGTACGTCGGCGTCGTCGGCAACGACGACAACGGCGAGCGGATCCGCCGCGAGCTGACGCGGCTCGGCCTCGACATCGAACACGCCATCGTCCGCAGCGTGCCCAATCCGCATGCGTTGATCCTCGTGGACGAGCGATCCGGTGAGCGGATGGTCCTGTGGGACCGCGACGAAGATCTGGCGATGCGTCCCGCGGAGTACCCGCTCGAGCTCGTCGGCTCCGCGCGGGTGGTACACGTGGACGACACCGACCAGACGGCGGCCATCGCCGTCGCTCGCGCCGCGCGCGAACTTGGCGTGCCGGTGACGAGCGACATTGACAGGCTGACCGACCTCACGGAAGAACTGATCGCCGCCGTCAGCCTGCCGATGTTCGCGGAGCACGTTCCCACCGCACTCACCGGCGAATCGGATCCGGAACGGGCGCTCAGGAAGCTGCGACGCACGCACGACGGCCTGTTGTGCGTGACGCTCGGGCCGCGCGGGGCGATGCTGCTCGTGGGCGACACGCTGCACGCCGTCCAGGCGCCGGTCATCGAAGCGGTCGATACGACCGGAGCCGGCGACGTGTTTCGCGGAGGATTCGTCTATGCGTGGCTGAAAGGGGACGCCCCCGACGAGATCCTGCGGTTCGCGAACGCTGCGGCCGCCACGAGCTGCACCCGCGTCGGCGCCATCGCCGGCGTGCCCAGCCTCGAGGATGCGCTCGCCCTGTTCGAGCGCACGACACCAGAACCCGACCGCGGGGCTTAGGACTGATCCGCCTGCCTTCCGGCCCCGGCACCTTTGCTACACTCCACGCCGGGGCCGCCGCGCGACAGCCACGTGCCCCGTTGAAGGGAACAGCGCATTGAGCAAAGGGCGGCTGGAGGCATTCAGCGACGGCGTCATCGCCGTGATCATCACCATCATGGTGCTCGAACTGAAGGCGCCGGAGGGAGTCGGATGGCACGCCCTGCACGAGGTGCTCCCGACCTTTCTCATCTACGTCCTGAGCTTCGTGTTCCTGGGGATTTACTGGAACAATCACCACCACCTGCTGCACGCGACCGAGCGGATCACCGGCCGCGTGATGTGGGCCAACCTGCACCTGCTGTTCTGGTTGTCCCTGGTTCCGTTCGTGACCGCCTGGATGGGCGAGCATCACGCGGCTGCGGCTCCAAATGCCGCGTACGGCCTCGTGCTCCTGATGTGCGGTCTCGCGTTCACGCTGCTGCTCCGCTCGCTTCTCGCGGTGCCGGGTGGCAACCCGCGGCTGGCCGCCGCGGTTGGCCGCGACATGAAAGGCACGATGTCGCTGCTGCTCTATGCGGCCGGCATCGCGCTGGCATACGTCAGCCCGTGGATCTCGGAAGCCCTTTACGTGTCGGTGGCCACCATCTGGCTGATCCCCGATCGCCGCATCGAGAACCAGCTTCATCGGTAACCACGAGACGGGAGTCGAACATCGGGGGTTGGGACCGCGAGCCGGGCGTCGAACCGGGCATGAACACGGAGGGCCGGAGCGGCGGACCCCGACGCCTGTTCTACGCAGCCTCCGCGGCAGCACGTGCCGCGGCAGGTGCGCCGAGCGCCGTCAGGCCGAGCAGGACGAGTGTCATCCAGACGGCATCGGCGACGAGCAGGTGGAGGAGCTGCATCCATACCGGGGCCAGCAGGAAGACGTTCAGTATGCCCAGCGCGACCTGAAGCACCGCCAGCAGCGAGACGGCCCGGGCGAACCGGCCGGCCGTCGCGCCACTCCCAGCGGCGATGCGAGGTGCCGCGGCCACCAGCGCAAGCGCCGCGGCCACCGCAAAGATCGGATGCAGCACGCGCAGCCGAATCAGCAGGTGCGACGAGACGGATAGATCGGCCCACAACGCGTCGCTCAAGGATGCGGCGGGGAACAAGGTGTCCCCGAGCGCTGCCACCGCCCCGCTCGTGCCCGCCAACAGGACTCCCGCAGCCAGCAGCACGAGCGCGGCCGCCCTGCCCGGTCGCCCACCCGGCTGCAGCGGCGCCCCGCCTGATGCCCACCAGGCTGTCGCCGTCAGGCAGGCCAGCAGCGTGAAGGTGTTGAGCAGGTGCGCGGCCAGGAACATGGCGCGCGCGAAGCTCGCGTTGTCGGCGACGAGCTGGAACAGCACCAGCCCTGCCCCGACGGCCGCTTCCGTCAGCATGAACAAGAGGGACAGCGCCGCCCCCGTGCGGGCCGGGTGTCCAGTGCGGCAGGCCCGCCACGTCCACACGGCGAGCACGACCACCGCGACGAGGGCGACCCCGCTCGTCAGGCGGTGAGAGAACTCAATCAGCGTGGCGACGCGTCCGCCGCGCGGCAGGATCTCTCCGTTGCAGAGCGGCCAGTGCGCACCGCAGCCTGCGCCCGAACCGGTTGCCCGGACGTATGCTCCCCAGAGAATGACCAGGATGTTGTAGGCGAGCACGGCCCACGCGTATCGGGCTAGGCGGAGCATACGGGATTGTACCGCGCCACGCCGGAGAGAAGCTGCCGCCGCTGGCGCTCCTCAGTCGGACGGGCGGGAGAGAAAGGCAGGTCGGCGGGACGGGGCAACAGCCGTGGAGTCGCCCCGTCCCGGAGGAGGGTGGTTCGCCCGGTGCGATGTTACTTGGCGGTCACGGTCATCTTGTCGACCACCCGACGGACGCCTTCGGTGTCGCGCGCGAGACGCAGCGCATTCGCGTGCTCGGCAGCGGTGGCGACATTGCCGCTGAGCGTGACGATGCCGTCCTCGGTGTCCACGTCAATCTTCAGGCCCGGTGTCTTACCGTCCCCGAGGAGTCTCGCCTTCACGGCGGTCGTGACTGCTGCGTCCGACACCGCGGCGCCGGCCTTGTCGTCAGCCCCGGCCATCTTGTCCTTGGTCTTGTCGCCCGCCTGTTCCGCCTTCTCCTTCGTCTTGTCGGCGGCCTTCTCGGTGGCTTCCTTGGTCTTGTCCGCGCCCACGCCGACCGCATCGGCGGTCTTCGTGGCAGCGGTGCCTACCGCTTTGCCCGTCTCCTTGCCAGCCGTGCCGATCGCGTCACCGGTTGCTTCGACCGCCTCGCCGACCTTGTCCTTGCTCTTGTCGGCTGCACCGGCGGTCTTCTTCGCCGCCGTACCGACTGCTTCCGCGCTCTTGTCGGCCCCCTTCTCGACGCCGCCGGCGGCCTTCTCTGCGACGGTCTTGCCGCCAGGCGCCGGCGCCATGCCCTTGACGGTCAGCTTGTCCACGACCGAATTGACGCCGGATGTCGCGCGCGCAACCATCAGCGCGCGATCTTTCTCGGCCTTGCTGGCGACGGTCCCCGTCAGCGTCACCACCTGCCCGTCGGTGGACACGTTGATCTCGCTCGCCTTCACCACGTCGTCGGCAGCCAATTTGGTCTTGACGGCAGCCGTCAGCGCCGCGTCGGTCTGGGCATACACGCTGGTGGTGAAGGACAACGCCAGCGCGCATAACAGTCCGGCAGATTTTCTCAACATTGCAAGGGCCTCCTGAAACATCGATTCCAGGTCGATTCTAAGCATAATACGTGCCTGCATGCGGCCCTGGGACTCCGCCGATATGGGTAGGCGCTTACTCACTTCTCCTACCGGCGGGCCAAGGTGCCCGGACGAGTGTCACGGGGCCGAAGACCGGCTGGCCGAGCGGTTTGCAAGGCCCTGCCCCTGAACAGCTCTTCTAGGTTCGCCAGAACGTGAATTGCGGCAGCTTCCCGCTCGACAGCATGGTCAGCAGTACCAGCAGGACGTAGAGGGCGGCCGGAAACCAGGCACGGTCGATGCGGCGCGCGAGGCGCATCAACCACGGCATTCTCCGCAGCCCCAGCCCCGCTCCGGCTGCAGCGGTCAGAAAGTACACCGGGAAGATGTAACGGTCGGCCTTGCGGTGGGCCAGTGAAAAGAACGCGGTCAGGAGCGTACCCGACGCGATGGCGAACCAGGCGGCATGGCGCCCTGCCGCGCCGCCGCCCGGCGCCCGCCAGGGCAGCCATTCGCCGCGCTTCAGCGGTCCCGCCGCGAACACCGCTGCGACGACACTCCACGGGAAGCTGTACCACACCACCCGGGTGACGTACCAGGTCGCCGTGTAGAGCGTGCGAACCACAGGTGATTGACCGGCGATGGAGTCCTCGGGTATCTGCCGGCTCTGGTAGACGTCGAGGAACGACTGGCCCGTCGCGCGCACATAGGCCGATTCGTAGGCCCATGCGAGCCCCACCGCTGCAAGGGGCATTGCGAGGATTGCCGCCCACGCGCCGCGGCTCGAGACCGATGGTTCGTTCGCGCGCCACCGGCTGACCAGCCACAACGCGCACACGACCGGCACCATCACGGCGAACACGCCCTTGACGAGCAACACCGCGCTGAAACCCGCGAGCATGCCGAGTGCCCAGCCCGGACGGGCGCGTGCGCGTTCGGTCGCATACAGCGCGAACAGCAGGCCGGCCAGCACCGCATATTCCTGGTTGGCGCGGACGCGGAACACGAACGCGATCGGCAGCAGCTGCAGCATGGAGCCGAGCGCTCGGGCGTCACCTTCCGAGGTGACCGCGGCCGCAATCATCGTGACGAGCGCAAAGCAGATGACCTGGTACAACGCGTTGACGGCGTACGCTGCCTGCTCCGGCGGGTACCCCAGGCGGCCGAGGGCGGCCGGCACCACGAACATGCCGACCGGGTGCTCGCAGTACGGCCCTTCACTGTTCCAGAAACCCCACCATTGCGGGGCGATCCACAGTGAGACCGGTTCGCGCACGAGCCGGGCGGAGATCCCGGCGTACAGACTGGGAGTCCGGGTCCCGACTCTGATAGCCAGCGGAGGCGATGAGCAGGGCCGTGACGACCCATGCGGCCGCCCAGGCGACGCCCGCCACTCTGATAGCGCGTCGGTTCACGGGGGGAATATAGTTCAGGCTTTGGGCTTTGGGCGGGCTTTGGTTTTGGGCTCTATCCCCTGCGTTCACTTGTGTTGATGTAGAGCGGGGTCTTTAGACCCCGCCTGGGCGGGCCTGAAAGGCCCGCCCCCTACGGCCGCAACACAACTGAACTCCGGGGTTAGGCCATCACAATTGGCAAAAGGGGAATGTGGGCCCGGATCCCGGTCCCGAGCGCCGAGCGCCGAGCTCGAGCGCCGAGGCTCCGGCCGCGCCGGGTGACGCGCACGTCGTCGGAACGCACGAGGACGCGCGTCAGCGCCGCACGCCGAGGAGCAGCACGCCCGCGGCGACGAGCGCAATGCCCATCCAGTCCTTCACGGCCGGCCGCTCGCCGAGGAACAACACGGCAAAGATGGCGACCAGCACGACGCTCAGCTTGTCGACCGGCGCCACTCTCGAGGCTTCGCCGATCTTGAGGGCCCGAAAGTAGCAGATCCAGCTCGCTCCCGTCGCGAGACCGGACAACGTCAAGAACAACAGCGCACGCCGCGGTACCGTGACGGGGTTCTGCCATTTGCCCGTTCCGTACACCACCGCGCCGAGCACTGCCGCAATCACGAAGGTCCGCACCAGCGTGGCGAAGTCCGAGTCGATCCCCTCGAGGCCGACTTTCGCAAGAATGGCGGTGAACGCCGCGAACACGGCGGACAGCAGCGCCCAGACGAGCCAGTCGCTCGGTATCGTCATGTCGTCATCAGCCTCGCTCGTTCGCCGGAGTGCCGCCGCAGGGCCGTCTGCCAGGAAGAGCCTGCGCGCACAGGCCCCGGACGGCAGGATCGGGTCGCTCGCCTCGCTGGACCTCCGCCGAGGGCGCGACGCGCTTCGCCCACGCGGCTGCTCGTCGAATCAGTCCACGCCCCACGCGCCTGCCAGGGCGTGACGCGCCTCGAACAGCGAGGTGAACACCCCCTCGGCGAGATCGGCTATCTCCGGCGTCGGCTGCGCGAGGTCCGGCACCATCACGACGGGCATGCCCGCGGCGGCGGCGGCGCGCACCCCCGCGAACGAATCCTCCAGCGCGAGGCACTCCGACGGCGGCAGCCCCAGGCTGGCCGCAGCCGCCAGGTAGATGTCAGGGTTCGGCTTCCCCCGGGTGGCATCGTCGCGGGTCGTGATCGTGGCGAACACGCCCACCATGGCACCCAGACGCTCGCCCACCTCTTCGCGTCCGCTTGCCGTCGCCAGGGCCACCGGGATCCCCAGGCTTGCGACCCATGCGAGATGATCTCGCGCGCCCCGGGCTTGAAGGGTGCGCCGCCTGCCGCCAGCAGATCCCGCATGCGCGCGACGCGCCGCTCGCGGAACGCCGGAGCCGCAAAGCCCTCACCGAAACGGGAGGCCACGGCGAGTTCCGCCTCGTCCGCGCTGAGCCCGATCAGTGTCAGGTACAGTTCGTCGGACAGCTCGAAGCCGCAGTCGGCCGACGATGCCTGCCAGATGTCGCGGGTCGAACGCTCGCTGTCCACGAGCAGCCCGTCCATGTCGAAGACAACAGCGCCCGGCCGAGTCCGCGTCATCGGCATATCGGCGGCCCGGATCGATCGGCCGGCCCCGCACGCCGGACCCGGACGTGCCGTGCCGCGGGCTGTCCGGCGCACCTGCTCGAGTCACCCATCTTCCTCAATTGCCCTCCATGCCGCAGCGGCCGCAGCAGCCGCGCGGACGGTTCGCGGGGCGTTCCGCTTGCAGAAAACGATACCTGACGGTGCATGGAGTGTCGAGCGTTCGGACCACGGGTCCGCGTGGCTGCGACTGAGACCGCCGCTGCGGTGCCGAGGCTCAAGCCCACATCGGCCGCTGGCGCTGTGGGGCGCGGCCTTCAGGCCGCGCCGACTGCCGGGGCCTGCGCTACCGTCCAGCGAGGTCGAACGGTGGCGCCGGGTGCCGTGCGCCGGGCACTATGATCAGTCGTGCGCATCCCGATGAGGATCCTTGCCGTTGTCGCTCCCGCCGTCCTGCTTCAGGCGTCATTGGCTCTGTCCGCCGGTCGGCAGTCAGATCCGCTTCCGGACCGGGACGTGTTCCTCGCGCGGATGCGCGCGACGATGCGGATTGACGAGGAGCTGCGCGAGGACTTCACCTACAGCGAGCATCGTCGCGACGTGAAGGTCAGCCCGCTGGGAAAAGTGTCGGTCGGACCGCTTCGAACGTTCGTGGTCTTCCCGTCGGCCGAGCCCGGCCAGACATACAAGCGGCTGATCGCCATCGACGGCCGGCCGCTCGACCCCGCCGACCTGGAGAGACGGGACCGGGAGCACCAGCGCGATCTGGAAAACGAACAACGCAAGCAGCGCCGGGAAACGCCCGCGCAGCGCGCCAGGCGCCTCGAGCGGCTGGAGGCGGAGCGGCGGAACTCGGGCGCCATGCTGCTGGATGCACTTGCGGTGTACGAGGCGTCACTCGTGTCCCGCGAGATGGTGGACGGCGAGGCCACGATCGCGGTGGCCCTCACACCGCGACCGCAAGCGCGGGTTGCGACGCGCGAAGGGGGCTGGATGAAGCACTTCGCGGGCCGCGCGTGGTTCGTCGAGGAGGATGGCCAACTCGCGCGCCTCGACATGCAGGCGACCGACGACCTGTCGATTGGATGGGGAATCGTGGGACGGCTGCACAAAGGCAGCCGCATCCTGGTGGAGCGCAAGCGGGTCGGACCGCTGTGGCTGCCTGCCCGCCTGACGTTCGTCGGCACCGGCCGGACGCTGCTGTTCCGCCCATTCGAGCTGAACCTGGTGACCGAGTACTTCGACTACCGGCCGAAGTGACTCGGCGCTCGGGGCTCGGCGTTCGGCGCTCGGGGCGGCTTCCGACCTTCCGGCTCCGGACTGTCCACTCCCGACTGACTCTCGACTGACTTCCGGTTGCCGGCTGTCGACTATCACTGATGTACGATCCCTCCCATGAACCCTCACACCCCTCTGCGGGACGATGTGCGGATGCTGGGAGAGTTGCTGGGCGAGACGCTTCGGCTGAGTGAGGGGCAGGAGCTCTTCGACACTGTCGAGCGGGTGCGTGCGCTGTCGAAGCACGCGCGCGCCGGCACAGCGCACGATGTGGGCCCGCTGGCCGGCGTGCTGGGGGACCTGCCGGTGGAGTCGGCGCTCCCCGTCGCGCGGGCGTTCTCCCATTTCCTGACGCTGGCCAACATCGCCGAGCAGCACCATCGCGTCCGGACGCCGGCGGGACTACCAGCGGAACCCGACCGCCGGTCCGCAGCCGGCCTCGTGCGAGGAAACGTTCCCGCGGCTCCTGGCAAAAGGCGTCGCGCCCGACGCCCTGTTCGACGCGGTCGTGCGCTCTGCGGATCGAGCTGGTGCTCACCGCCCACCCCACCGAGATCACCCGGCGCACGCTGATCCACAAGCACCTGCAGGTGGCGGAAGCGCTCGGCCGGCTGGATCGCCCGGACCTCACGGTTCCGGAGCGGGCGGACACGATGCAGGAGCTGCGCCGCGAGATCGCGGCGGCCTGGGCGACCGAAGAAATCCGGCCGCGACGTCCCGACCCGCTGGACGAGGTCACGAGCGGGCTGCTCATCTTCGAGCAGACTGTATGGGACGCGCTGCCGCCGCTACCTGCGATCCCTCGATGCGGCGTTGCGACGCGCCACGGGACGGCCCCTGCCGCTCGACGCCGCGCCCATCCGGTTCGGCTCCTGGATCGGCGGCGACCGCGATGGCAATCCGCACGTTACACCTCAGGTCACGCGCACTGCGTGCCTCTCGGCCCGCTGGCGGGCCGCCGATCTCTACCTCCGCGAGGTCGACGCGCTGCGGCTCGACCTGTCGATGACAGATGCCACGCCCGAGCTTCGCGAGCGCGCCGGCGGCGCGCGAGAGCCCTACCGGGCGGTGCTGCGGGACGTCCGGAAGCGGCTTCTCGCCACCCGGGCTCGCGCGGGGCAGCGTCTGGCTGCGCACGCGCGACGCGTCCGGCGCGCCGACTCCGCCGCCGCACAGGAAGCGCCGGAGCAGCCCGAAGAGCGGCTGGTCGAGGGCATCCTTACGAGTCGGTGGCCGAGCTGATCGCGCCGATTGCGCTCTGCTATCGCTCGCTCGTCGAAACCGGACAGGAGATCATCGCCGAGGGCCGGCTGACGGACGTGCTCCGGCGGACGGCCGCGTTCGGCCTCACCCTGGTGCGGCTGGACGTGCGCCAGCACGCCGACCGGCACACCGCGGCGCTCGACGCGATGACGCAGCACCTCGACCTGGGGTCCTACGCCAAGTGGCCCGAAGAGCGCCGCGTCGCGTTTCTCACCGAGTCACTTCGGAGATCCGTCGCCCGAGGGCCTTCCACGGCTGCCGGCGGCGGACCCTGACGTGTGGGACGTGCTCGACACCTTCTCCACCATCGCGGACATTCACCCGGAGTCGCTTGGCGCCTACGTGGTGTCGATGGCGCAGGCGCCATCCGACGTCCTGGCGGTGACCTGGCTGCAGCGGCTCGCGGGGTCGAACCTGCGCACCGTGCCGCTCTTCGAGCAGGTCGACGCACTGCAGCATGCCGCGGAGACCATGCGGGATCTGCTGCTCCTGCCGGAGTACCGCGAGCGCATCGACGGCCGCCAGGAAGTGATGGTCGGCTACTCGGACTCGGCCAAGGACGGCGGCCGGCTCGCCGCGAACTGGGCGCTCTACACGGCGCAGGAGCAGTTGGTGGCCGCGGCCGGCGAAGCCGGGGTCCAGCTCACGCTGTTCCACGGCCGCGGTGGCAGCGTGAGCCGCGGCGGCGGTCCGACGTACCTGGCCATCCAGTCACAGCCGCCAGGATCGATCGAAGGCCGGCTCCGCGTGACCGAACAGGGGGAGATGATCCAGGCGCAGTTCGGCCTGCCCGACATCGCGGTGCGTACCCTCGAGCTCTACACGACGGCCACGCTCGACGCTTCGCTCGCCGCCGACCGCTGCTCCCTCTGACCGCTGGCGAAGCGAGATGGAGGCGCCTGCCGCGACAGCCGAATCTGCATACCGGGAAGTGGTCTACGAGGAGCCGCGGTTCGTGCCGTATTTCAGGGCCGCCACGCCCGAGGTCGAGCTGGGCGCGATGCCCATCGGCAGCCGTCCGGCCCGGCGCACCGCTGCCGGCGGCGTTGCCACGCTGCGCGCGATCCCATGGGTGTTTGCCTGGACACAGACCCGCCTGCTGCTGCCCACGTGGCTGGGCACGGGCGAGGCGCTGAGGACCGCCTTCGCCCGCGGCCAGCGCGATGCCGTCCGCGAGCTGTATCGCGAGTGGCCTTTCTTCAGATCGACGATCGACTTGATCGCGATGGTGCTCGCGAAGGCGGACGCCCGGATCGCCGCGCGAATACGATCGGCAGCTCGTGCCCCCCGAGCTCGCGGCCCTCGGCGCGGACCTCCGCAGCCGGCTCGAAGACGACGATCGCGGCGGTGCTCGAGGTCACCGGGCGCAGCGAGCTGCTGGCGGACAACAGCGTCCTGCGACGCTCGATCAACGTGCGCAACCCCTACGTCGACCCGATCAACCTCGTGCAGATCGAGCTGCTCCGGAGGCTCCGCCGCGACGGGGATCAGGCCGGTCCGGAGATGTGGACGGCATTCATGATCACGGTCAACGGGATCGCCGCAGGCATGCGAAATACGGGATGAGGCTCCCGGCCCGCGCCTACCGCACGGGCTCACCTCACAGCCCGCCGTCTCACCGCTTCTCCAGGCACCACGTGGTCATGCACCGCAGGTGCTGCACGTTGGTGGTCTTGATCGGGTCGAGGAGCTTCGCGTCCAGGCGGCTGCGTCCACGCGAGCAGCATCTCTTCCGACACGACGTAGCGATCGCTCCCGTCGGGCAGACGCACCCGCCCGGTCGTCTGCGTCAGCAGACCCTCGATGCCGATGCTGGACGCCAGACGCGCGAACAGCAGCCCACCAGGCCGCAGCACCCGCCACAGTTCTCCAACCATCCGCTCGAAGTGCCCATCGTCGCGCGCAAAGTGCAGCACGGCACTCGAGACGACCGCGTCCATGCTGGCATCCGGCCACGGCAGCGCGTCGAGCGCGCCAACGCGGATGTCGGCCGGCGGGAGCGACGGCGACAGGCTGCCCGACAACGCCCGGACAGCGGCCACGGCGGCCGGATCGCCGTCCAGCGCACAGACGTCGTACCCGCTCTGCAGGAACCACGTCAGGTTGCGGCCACCGCCACAGCCCGCATCGAGCACCCGGCGTCGTGCGTCGAACCGGCCGCGCATGATCTGATCGAACAGGTAGATGTCGATCTCCCCGACAAGGCGGCGGAGAGAATCAGCGGGGGCCGCGCGCAGTCCCCCTGGAAGAGGGGGCTCAGTTGACGTCATGATGCACAATGTACCGATGGGGCGTTTACGCGGTCGCCGTGGTGCGGGAGCGACTCGCTGAGGCGTCGGACCAGGTGCCTCGAGCTCTGAGCTATCGGTGAACATCATGCCACGGCGGACTCGTCTGACGGGTGCCGGCGTCGTCACGCTCCTGCTCTGCTCCGCCGCGTGCGCCGGCAGGGTGCCGGCGCAGCCGGCCGGCGTCCTGACGGTGGGCGTGACGACGACCGGACCGTTGTCTCCCGCGCTGGCGTTCACCGTTGACGTCAGCAGCACTGGCCCCGATGGGGATGCGCCGCGGTCCGATCGCCTGAGCGCTGATGGAGGCATCGCCACCTTCAGGGACCTGCTGGGTGGGCCTTACGAGGTCCGGCTGTCGCTTCCGGCGCAGTGCGAGGCCGATGGGGGCGCGTCCCGGCCAGTCGCGGTCGCCCCCCGCCGGACCAGCGCGGTCCGTTTCACCGTCCGGTGCCGCTGATTCCGGGCCCCGGCGCGGGGTTCCCGAGGTCGTCCACGATCGTCACCGGCGCAATGCCGATCGCCTTGAGCGGCCCTTCAATCGACGCGCGGTCGCCGACGATGACAATCGCCAGATGGTCGACGTCGACGTAGGTTTTCGCCACGCGAAGGACATCCGCCTTCGTGATCGCTGCCACGGCCTTGCCGTACTGCTGGTAGTAGTCGTCGGGAAGGCCCTGCACCCACAGGGACGTGATCGCCCCGTTGATGCCGGCCACGTTGGCAAAGATGGCCGGCAGCCGCTGCACCAGCCCCTCCTTGGCCGTCGTCAGCTCCTCGTCGGTGATCGGACGGCTGCCAACGATACCTTTCAGCTCCTTGATGAACTCCACGAGTGCGACGTCGGTCTTCGCACTGACGACGTCGCCGCCGGTGCGGAACGGACCAGGGCCCTTGCCGTACGAGAAGCCAGACCTGACGCCGTAGCTGTAGCCCTTCTCCTCGCGGATGTTGGCGTTGAGCCGCGACTGGAACTGCCCGCCGAGGATGGTGTTCATCACCTCCAGCGCGAAGTAGTCGGGTGTCTTCCTGGGTGGACCGGGGATGCCGATGGCGAACGTCGACTGCGCGGCGCCGGGCTTGTCGACCAGATAGATGGTGGTGGTCCGGGGAGCCGGCGTCGCGGGGTAATCGAACGAGGGCTTCTCACCGCGGGACGTCCATCCGGACAACGCCTTCTCGACCGTCGCGCGCACCGCGGCGGACTGCACGTCGCCAACGACCGAGACCAGCGCGCGGCCCGGGCGGAAATACGCCTTGTGGAACGCCGCGACATCGTCTCTCGTGATGGCCTTGACCGACTCCTCTGTCACGGCCTGTCCGAACGGATGGCCGCGGCCGTACAGCACGCGCGGGAAGACCCGCGCCGCGACCGCGCCCGGCTGCGCGCGTACCTGGGTGAGCGCGACGAGGCGCTGGGCGCGCAGGCGCTCGAGCGCGTCCTGCGGGAACGTCGAGTTGAGGAGCATATCGGCCAGGATGTCCAGCGTCTGCGGGAACTTCGCCGCCGTGGACACGAATCCGATCGAGCCCGACTCGCCGCCGACGTTTGTCGAGACCGTGCCGCCGAGCAGCTGCAGCGCATTCGACAGTGCCTCGCCGTCGCGCGTCGTGGTGCCCTCGCTCATCATCGCCGCGGCCAGCGCGGCAACGCCGCGCCGGTCCGCCTTCTCGAACTGATCGGCCCCGCCGAGGAACGTGATGGCGAACGACACGAGCGGCAGGTCGTGCTTTTCGGACACCACGAGCCCGGCGCCGTTGCCGAGGGTTGCGCGCGTCCACGCGGGCACGCGCAGCTCGGGCGCCTTTCCTGGCGCCGGCACGCGGGTGAGATCGGGGGCCTGCCGCGCGACCACCGGCAGGCACGATGCGGCCAGCCCGATGATGATTGCCGCGCGCCGGACGCCGACGCGGCCGCCTCATGCTCCGGCCGCCGATCGCTGGCGTCAGACATCGGGCGTCACCCGGCGGCTCTCTGCGGGCCTTGCTGCCTGTTCGAACTGGCCGGTCGGAACGACGCTGAGCACGATGCGCCCCCTGGTCAGGTACCTGTTCGCGACGCGCCTGACATCGGCGGCCGTCACCGCGAGCGACTTCCGGTAATCGGACTTGAAGTGGCCGGGATCGCCGTGGAATCCCGCGCCGTCCCCGAGCGTCAGCGCCTTGTTCAGGTTCGACTCGAGGCCGCGGAGGAACGCGAGCTCTTCCCCGGCAACCGCCTTCTCGATCTCCTCGGCCGTCGGGCCCTTCGCCTTAAGCGTGTCGACCACCGCGTCGGCCGCGGTTTCGAGATCGGTGAGGCGAGTGGCCCGGTCTGCGGCGTGATCGATCATCACGAACTCCCCGACATCCTCGTTCGAGCTTTGCTCGGCCGTAACGTTGGCGGCCCGCTGCTGATCGTACACCAGCGCCTTGGTCAGCCGCGCCGTGCGCGGGCCGCTGAGGATCGCGCCAAGGACATTGAGCGCGTACTGATCGTCGCTCTTCTCGCCGACCGAAGGCCACTGCACGTAGAGCCGCGGCACCTGGACCCGGTCGTCGTAGACGAGGCGGGTCGGTTCGCTGAGCGTGACCGGGATCCACTTTCGGGCGCGTGATCGGGCGTGCCGCGCGGCAGCCCGCCGAAGTACTGCTCCACCCACGACTTGACCTGCGGCCTGTCGAAATCCCCGACGATCGACAGGAAGGCGTTGTTCGGCGCGTAGTACAGGCGGAAGAAATTCTTGACGTCCGTTTCCGATGCCGCCGTGAGATCCTCCATGCTGCCGATCACGTCCCACGAGTATGGGTGGACGCCGGGGGATATGTCGCCTTGGAGAGGATTTCGCGAAGCGCGCCCGTACGGCTGGTTGTCGATCCCCTGCCGGCGCTCGTTCTTGACGATATCGCGCTGAGCGTTGAGCTTTGCCAGATCGAGCGTCTCGAGGAGATACCCCATCCGGTCCGCTTCCAGCCACAGCGCCGATTCCAGGTAGTTGGACGGAACGACCTCGAAGTAAGTGGTGCGGTCGTTCGATGTCGTGCCGTTGTTCGAGCCTCCGACCCCTTCGGTCAGCTTGTCGTGGAGCCCGTACGGCACGTGGCCCGAGCCGGTGAACATCACGTGCTCGAACAGGTGGGCAAAACCTGTCCGGCCCTTCGCTCTCGTTCTTCGATCCCACGTGATACCAGACGTTCACCGCAACAGTGGGGGTGGTGCGGTCCTGCGAAAGGATGACGGTCAGGCCATTCGCGAGCGTGTAGCTCTCGAACGGGATGTTGATCGCCGTCGGAGGCTGCCGCACGGCCCCCGAAACGAAAGCCACGCATGCGAGCACCGCCATCCGGCGCCTGGGTGTCGTCACGAGCATTCCTTTCCGGGACATTCCACCACCTTCCGGCTGGCTGACGGCGATCGCGGCAGCCTGTGCCGCGGCAACCGGGGGAACCTTACGCCTGCATCATCGCATCCATGCGGCGCTGCATCTCGTCGGCGGTCATCGTCTCCTTCCGGGTGGCGATGGTCCAGACGTACCCGTACAGATCCGTCAGGCGTCCGGAGCGGTCGCCGTAGAACTGATCGGCAACCGGCATCACCAGCGTGGCCCCGGCAGCCACCGCCCGCTGCACGAAGGCGTCGGCGTCCGGCACGTAGACCTGCAGCACGACGGTCGTGCCTCCCAGCGTCGCCGGCGCGGTGTTGTACTTCGGATCCTCCTGCGCCAGCATGATCATCCCGCCGGCGATCTCGATCTCCGCGTACCCGATCGTTCCATCCGGCATCGTGAGACGCATCCGTTCGATCGCGCCGAAGGCACGCGCGTAGAAGTCGATCGCGCCCGGCGCGTCCCGGAACGCGAGAGCAGGCGTGATCGGGTGGTAGCCGGCGGGCACATGGTTGCTCATGGCCTTATTTCAGTATGGAAGGGGCCGGGACATCAAATGACCGCCGAGGTGCGACGGACCGGGCGAGGTGACGGGAGAAATGGAGAGTGGTATCGTCGAGGATGCCTGCCGTCCGGAGAACACCATGAACACGTTACTCGTCGTCCTGCTGCTCGGTGCCGCGCCCTACCAGGAACAGGAGGGCCGCCAGCGCGTGCCGGAGGACTCGGTGGAGCTCGTCGTCACCGGCTGCCTGAAGGGCCGGGTGCTGTCGGTGTCGGACAGCCGCCAGGTGGACACCCAGAGCGGCCCCATCGTCCGGGCGAAATCCTTCCGGCTCGCCGGGAAGGGGGACGTCATGAAGCTGGTCAAGAAGGAGGACGGGCAGTTCGTCGAGGTCACCGGGATCGTCAAGCGTTCGGCGCTCGACTCCAAGGGTATCAAGATCGGAAAGCGCGTGGCCGTCGGATCCGGCTCGCCGGTGGCGAGCACCCAGTCGATGCCCGACCCGGCAGCGGATGTCGCGGTAATGGACATCACCGATGTCCGCCATCGATCGACGTCCTGCGCGGTGCAGTAGCACCCACGCCGTGCCGCTCACGCTGCTCTGCATCGCGACCTATCGCAAGGGTGACGAGTTCCTGCGCGAGTGTCGACGCCTGGGATGCCGCGTGCTGCTCGCGACCGACGAGAAGCTGGCGGGCTCCGACTGGCCGAGGGAGGCGATCGACGCCTTCTACTACCTCCGGCGCGGAATGCCCGAGGAGGACATCCGCACGGGCGCCGCCCACCTGGCCAGGACGGAACGCCTCGACCGGATCGTGGCGCTGGACGACTTCGACGTCGAGACGGCGGCGATGCTGCGCGAGCACCTCGGCGTGCCGGGGATGGGACAGACGACCGCGAGAGGCTTCCGCGACAAGCTGGCGATGCGCAATCGCGCCCGCGCCGCCGGCATCCTTTGCCCGGAGTTCGTGCACGTCCTCAACCACCAGGCGATCGCCGAGTGGGTCGGCCGCGTTCCACCGCCGTGGGTGCTGAAGCCCCGCTCGCAGGCGGGGGCGATCGGCATCCGGAAGGTGGATTCCCCGGACGACCTCTGGCAGACGGTTGTCGCCCTCGGCGACGCGCAGGCGCGATACGTCCTCGAGCAGTTCGTGCCCGGCGACGTCTACCACGTGGACTCGATCGTCTTCGGCAGCCGGATCCGCTTCGCGATCGCGAGCCATTACCGCATGCCCCCGATGGCTGTCGCTCACGAAGGAGGGATCTTCGTCACCTCCACCCTGTCGGATGCGGATCCCGCGACGGCCCCGCTGCGGGAGCTGAACGAGCGGGTGCTCACGACCTTCGGGCTTCGCCGCGGCACCTCCCATACCGAGTTCATACAGGCGCGCGACGGCTCCTGGCAGTTCCTCGAGACCTCCGCGCGCGTCGGCGGCGCGTACATCGTGGACGTCGTCGAGGCCGCCAGCGGCGTCGACCTGTGGCGCGAGTGGGCCAGGACTGAAGTCGCGGCCGAGGATGGGGTGTACGAGCCGCCGCCTGTCCGGAAGGGGCACGCCGGGATCGTGCTGTCGCTGGCGCGACAGGAGTGGCCGGACACCAGCGAGTACCGGGATCCCGAGATCGTCGGCCGGATCCGCAAGGCACACCACGTCGGGCTCGTCGTGGCCGCGCCGCAGCCCGACCGGGTGGTCTCGCTGCTCGAGGGCTACGTCGAACGCTTCAAGACCGACTTCCACGCATCGGAACCGCCGCCGGATCGGCCGATGGACTGATGACGGGCGACGGGCCGGTCACCTGCGGCAGGCGCGTGCTGGCACGCGTCTGGTCGCCGCAGCTCGAGAACGAGCGCGACGTGGACATTTTCCTGCCGCCGTCCTACGCGCGCACCCGCAGGCGGTACCCGGTGATCTACATGCAGGACGGGCAGAACCTCGCGGATCCTCACAGGGCGTTCGCCGGCACCTGGGACCTGCCGCGGGCGCTGTGCAACCTTGCCGCACGCGGCCGCGAGGTCATCGTCATCGGAATTCCGAACAGCGGCGCGGAACGGTTGCGGGAGTACAGCCCCTTTCCGGACGACCGGCTCGGCGGCGGCGGCGGGGACGCCTATCTGGCCTTCATCGAGCGCACGCTGAAGCCGCTCATCGACAAACGGGTGCGGACCAGGCCCGAGCGGGAGGCCACGGGCATATTCGGCTCATCGATGGGCGGCCTGATCGGCCTGTACTCGTTCTTCCGTGCGCCGCACGTGTTCGGGTTCGCCGGCGCCATGAGCCCCTCGCTCTGGTTCGGGGGCCGCGCAATCATCGACTACATCGAGCAGGACGGAAGGCCGCCGGGCCGGCTGTACGTCGATGCCGGCACGGAGGAGGGGACCGGCACGGTGCGGGATGCGACCGACCTCGCAGAGGTGCTGGAGCGCAAAGGCTATGTGCCGGGCGAATCCATGCTGTTCTCGGCAGTGCAAGGCGGCCGGCACGAGGAGGCTCATTGGGCTGAACGGCTCGTGCCGGCGCTGGAGTTCCTGCTGCTGCCTGTCCCGTCCCGTCCGCGGCGGCGTTGAGCCAGGCTCCGCTCTTCGTCGAGACGGGCGTGATGGGCCAGAACGGCGCCGGACACCACGCTCGGATGCTCGAGCCCGATCGTGACCACGTATACTGCGCAGCATGACAGACATGGAAACCATCGGGTTCATCGGGCTCGGCGTGATGGGGAAACCCATGGCCGGGCACCTGCTCGCAAAAGGGTACCCGCTCGTGGTCCACAGCCGCAGCAGCGGGCCCGTGACCGCGCTGGTCCAGGCCGGCGCCGCCCGGGCAGGCTCTCCAGCGGAGGTTGCCGCGCGCGCCAGGCGCATCATCACGATGCTGCCCGACTCGGCGGACGTGGAGCTGGTCCTGGCGGGGGCCGACGGCGTCTTCACGCAGATGCAGGACGGAACGATTCTCATCGACACGAGCAGCATCGCCCCTGCGGCGGCCCGGGCGCTGGCGGTGCAGGCGGCCGGCCTCGGCGGCACGATGCTCGACGCACCCGTGAGCGGGGGGGAGGTCGGGGCGATCAACGCGTCGTTGTCGATCATGGTCGGCGGGGACCAGGCGGCCTTCGACGCGGTGAAGCCCATTCTGGACGTCATGGGCGCGCCCGAGCGCGTGATCCGGATCGGCGACTCCGGCGCGGGTCAGATCTGCAAGGTCTGCAATCAGATGGTGATCGGGGGCACGCTCGTCGCGGTGAGCGAAGCGTTCGCGCTGGCGCGCAAGGCGCACGTGGACGTCGCGCTCGTGCGGGACGCCCTGCTGGGCGGGTTCGCCGCCAGCAAGGTTCTGGATGTCCACGGGCAGCGGATGCTGCAGTCCAACTACGCGCCGGGATTCCGCGCGCGGCTGTTCGCCAAGGACATGCGGATTGCGGGCGTCACGCTGGCCGAGCACGAAGCTGCCGCCCCGGTCGCGGGGGTGGTGCAGCAACTCGTGACGGCGCTGCTGGCCGCAGGCCGCGGCGAGGACGACTACTCCGCGCTGTCGACCGTGCTGTTCGCGCTCAACGGATTGCAGCCCCCTGGACCGCAGCCGTCCTAGCCGCTCAGGCCACAGCAGCGCACGAATGCGCAGGTGTGTGCCCGGACCTGCCCCGGACACCGGTCGCCGGGGTCTCCTGGAATCGCGAGGGCACGCCGCCCGCTACGCTGCGTGCGCCCGGTCGGGTGCCGGCTCCGTGCCCACGCTCGCAAGCTCGGTGAGCTGCCGGCGTGTCTCGAGGAGGGTCGCCGCGACGTGCGTGGCACCGGCCTCCACCAGCGGCTCCATCGTGTCGTCCGCCAGGGCCGGCGGCGCCCATCGTCCGACGACGATGCGCAGATTGGGGAAGGCGGCGCGGAGCCGCCGGACCAGGTAGCGGGTTTTCGAGGGAGGGCTCGGCGGAAGGTCGGCGATGCACACCACTGTATAGTGGTGCTCCGTAACGCGGGCGATGAGCTCGGAGGCGAGCAGCCGGGATTCGCCGGTGTCGAGGACGATGGGCAGCCCGATCAGCAGCCGGGTGAGCATCTCCAGCGCCAGCGCGTCGGCGCCGCCGTTCGTCGCATATCCGAGCACGCGGAGGCGAGGCGCGTCCGCTGCGCCGGGCGCAGCCACCGGAGCCCCGCCGTCGTCCGGCGCGGCTGAGCCGAACGGACCGTCGCTCATCAGCTCACGGGTCGCGTCGATCACCGCCTGCTCGTCGTCCGGGGCGAGCTGATCCTCGAGGCGGTCGCGCTCCGCATAGTTCAGGGCGGGCACCAGCAACGCGTCGTACACCGTCTCGGGCGGCTGCGACTTCACGAACCGATCGACGACGTCCGCCGCTTCCCCGACATCGCGGGCAAGCAGCCGCTGGTAGTAGCCGTACTCAGGCGCGAGCGCCGGCGTGTCCGAAAGCAGCGTCGCGAAGAACGTCAGGCCCGGCACGTGCTTGCCCAGCACGACCAGGCACACGGTCAGGGGGGTGGCCATGAGGAGGCCGAGCGGGCCCCACAACCACGTCCAGAACGCAACGGCGACCAGCAGCGCCACCTGCGACACACCTGCAGCGCCTGCATACAGCACCGTCTCGAGCACGAGGTTGGTGAACAGCTCGAGCATGATGTAGAACGCCGCCACCTCGAGGGGGCGCGTCCAGCCGGAGAGTGCCGCAAGGCTGATCAGGAACGGTCCGACCGACGCGATGATCGGCCCCAGGTACGGGATGAAGCGCAGCGCCGCCCCCGCGGCGCCCCAGAAGAGCGGATACGGCACTCCAATCATCCACAGGCCGGCTGCGCTGATGGCGCCGTAGATGGCGTTGACCAGCGTCTGGAGCAGCAACTGCCGGCTGACGCGCCGGCCGGCCTCGTCGAAGGCCTTCGTCGTCACGGCAAGATGGC
This sequence comes from uncultured Acidobacteriota bacterium, assembly GCA_963787175.1. Classification (GTDB taxonomy): domain Bacteria; phylum Acidobacteriota; class Vicinamibacteria; order Vicinamibacterales; family 2-12-FULL-66-21; genus CAVSUB01. Next base: position 384,169 of record CAWBCA010000015.1, on the reverse strand, counting down.
CGTGGCCGATCAGGCCGATCAGCCGGTCCCGGAGATCTTCCCGCTCGAGGAGCATGAACAGCACGAGAACGATCACGAAGCCTGCGGTTCCCGCGGGGGCGACGAACGGCCCCAGCCAGTTGAACGCCCCCAGCCCCGGCACGCTGTCGTTCGACACCACGACGGGCTGCGTGATCGTGCCCTTGGGGTCCGTCGGAACCCCCATGTCTTTCTTGATCTCTTCCAGCGTGGACTGCAGCCTCTCGACGGATCCGCCCCGGCCGGCGCCGCGGATGTCCCTGACCTTCTCCCGGATGTTGGCGCGATACGTCACCAAGTCGGAGCTCACGCTGGACATCTGACGGGCAATGCCCCAGACGGCGAGACCGAGCCCCGAGAAGACCAGGGTCACGACCAGCAGGACGGCGGGAGCGCGGCCGATGCGGCGCTGCAGCCAGACGACTGGCGGCGTCAGCACGAATGTAATCAGGATGGCGAGGCTGACGGGAACGAGGATGGCCTGGGCCCAGTAGAGAACCCCCACGACCAGCACGCAGCCTGCAAACGTGGCCCAAGTCCGAAACGAGGTGAGCCTGTCGATCATGTGTGGCGGTGCAGTAGCAAGCCGTGTGCCGCGTCAGCAGCCCGCCTGTCTGATACTCTCGACCTCAACAGATGTCCCCGCCGCAGTCCGCCAACCGTCCGCGCGTCAGGCATTGGCCGGTTCGCCCGGCGACGCGTTTCGGCGAGCTGCACGGGCAGCGGATCGTGAGGCGCTGGCGCTACCGCATGGCGCCGGACCCTCTCACGCGCGCGCCGAAAGGGCGAATACCGTTCTGGGTCCGCGCCCGCCGGCTGTTCTGGGCGTGGTGGGGCTGGGCGCTGATCTGCCTCTGGTCGCTAACCCACGACAAGTGGGGCTGGGCGGCAGGGACGGGCGCGATGGCCCTCGTCAGCTACCTCATCACGCCCTCCGAGTTCCCACCCCGGTACGGGCTCGACCACGAGTTCTCGGTAGACGACGAGGAGTTCCTGCCGACAATGGCCGGGGCGACCGGTGTACCGTTCCTGCCGGGCAACCGCATCGATATCCTGAACAACGGAGATGAGTTCTACCCGTCGATGCTCGAGGCGATCTCGGGGGCCGAGGTCTCCATCACCATCGAGGCGTACATCTACTGGGCCGGGGAGATCGGACGCCAGTTCGCCGAGGCGCTGGCCGCCAAGGCGGCATCGGGGATTCGGGTCAAGATCCTGCTCGACGCGGTCGGGTCGCCCGGCATCGGCGAGGATATCCTCGAAGCGCTCGAACGCGGGCCGTGCCAGCTTGCCTGGTACAACCCGATCCGCTACTACAGCCTGGGGCGGTTCAACCATCGCACCCACCGCAAGTCGGTCATCATCGACGGCCGCATCGCGTTCACCGGCGGTGCGGGCATCGCGGATCACTGGCGGGGGATCGCCAGAGACCCGAGCGAATGGCGCGACATGCAGATCCGGATCGAGGGTCCGGCGGTCACGCCCCTGCAGACCGGCTTCGCGCAGAACTGGCTGCAGACGACCGGCGAGCTGATTTCCGGTCCGTTGTTCTACCCGCTGCAGGAACCGGCCGGGACGCTCGCCGCGCAGACCATCATGAGCTCGCCGGAGATCGGCGCCTCGACAGCGCGCATCATGTACTACCTGTCGATCATCTGCGCGCGCCGCTCGATTTACATCGCCAACCCGTACTTCCTGCCGGACGCCGCTGCCATCGACGCGTTGGTCGAGGCCAAGCGCCGCGGCGTGGACGTGCGCATCATGGTGGCCGGCATCCACAACGACAACTGGCTGGCGCGCCGGAACAGCGTCCGGCTGTTCGGTCCCTTGCTGCGCGCCGGGGTCGAGGTGCTCGAATACAACCGCACGATGCTCCACCACAAGACGATGGTGGTGGACGCCGTCTGGTCCACCGTTGGCACGACGAACTTCGACAACCGGTCGTTCGCTCACAACGAAGAGAACAATGTCTGCTGCCACGACCGCGGGTTCGCCGGTCACCTCCACGAGATGTTCGAGGCAGACAGCAGCGGCTGCGATCGGGTCGAGTTGCGGGTGTGGCAGCGCCGCGGTCTCTGGCAGCGCACGCAGGAAGTGGTGGCCGCACTCCTCGAGGAGCAAACATGATGCGGCCCGAGCGCGGCGATCAGAGGTTTCATAAGGTTTCAAAGGGTTCATGGGTCATGAACCTCTCGTGAACCCCGTCAGTAGGGCTGCATCGACCACTGGATGGCGGGTCCATCGGGCATCGTGACTTAGTGGAGTTTTCCTGTGTGTTCTGGTGCGTTCCTGTTCGCGTCCGTGCCGGTGAATGCCGTGGTGTGGTGCCCGGTTGCGTCGGCGCTTGCAAAAACTTGCAAGGCGGCTTGCCGTGCCTCGAAGGCGCGCATCGCGTCGTGCTGGCCCGCGCACGTCGACTCGAGGTAAGTGCCAGTTTGCGCGATGTTCGCGTGTCCGAGCCAGTCCCGAATCGTCGAGAGCGGCACGCCGCCATCCAGCCACCGGGAGCCGGCCTCCCGCCGCAGATCGTGAAAGTGCAGATTGATGGTCTGCAGCAGCGCGCGGCAGTCGGGCGTCAGAGTCCGGGTGTGCGGGTTGTAGGTCGGCCGGTGCCCGTGCGCGCGCAGGACCGCGGCTTGCCAGATCCGTCGCACCGACGTCACGCGCTGTCCGACCTCATTCCCGAAGACATAGGCCGTCGGCGGATGCGGGCGCCCGTCCGGACCGGACCGACGCATCGCCAAGACGGGCGCCAGGCGCGTCGAGATGGGGATGCGGCGGTCGCGCCGATTCTTCGTTTTTGACGCCATCATCACGAGCTCCGGGCGCGGGTCGGCGCGCACTTGGTGCCACTGCAGGGAGAGCAGTTCCCCGCCGCGACAGCCCGTCTCGAGCGCAGCCTCGACCAATCCCCGGAGATGGGGTGAGCTGCAGGCGGCCAGGAGGCGCGCCGCTTCGCCGGGCTCGAGCCGGCGGCGCCGCGGGAGCTCGCGCGACAGCTTGACGACGGCTTGTGTCCCGCGCATGAACGGCGTGCGCTCCACGTAGCCCATACGGATCGCCCAATTGAACGCCGCACGCAACAGCGCCAGACTGCGATTGCAGCCGACCGTGGCCCCGGCCGCGCGGCGCACTGCCCGGTAGTCCTCGAGCGTGCCGGCGGTAATGTCGGTCACGCACCAGTCTCCGAAGGCGCGCGCCGCGTCGCCGGTCGGCAGGGGTAGCGGCACGCGCCCGATCGCCCCGACAGATACCGATCGTTCCGCAAGTTCTTGGGGGCGCGCTCGACGCTGAGATAACGGGTGTCATAGAGCGCCAGGAGTTGCGCGAGCGTCAGCCGCGCGAGCACCGGCCCCGCGTCGGGGGCGCCCGGTTTGCGGAATGTGCCGTTGCGGATCGCCGCGCGGAGTTGCTCCGCGGCCGCGACGGCCTCCGTTTTGGCGCGCACGCGCCGCGGGCTGAGCAATGTATCGAGGCTGTAACGATAGGACACGCCGCGGTGCGAGAAGTTCAGATACCACGGGTGATCGCACTTCGGCCACTTGCGCCGCGGACACGCGCACAGCTTGCGCAGTCCGTCGTTGTCGTGCCGCGGTGAGGGCGCGTTGCCGCCGCTGCCCGTGACAGGCTCAGAGCGTGGCGATAGGGAATTGATCACGAAGGCCTCCGGGGTGAAGGCCGGCGGGGGCTGCGTCTAAAATGGACGCAGGCTGGCCGGCAGGTTAACTCTGCTCGACTGGCTTAGGAGCGCGGGCGGTTGACGCCGTCCGCGTTCCGTCTGCCTACTCTACTCCGTTGCGAGCCCAGCCGTGACATCGAACATCCCGCAGCGCGCATTCTGGACCGACCCGCCCCGAACGGCTGCCGGATGCGTTTTGCATGACCAAGCCGAAGGCCGATCACACGCTGACCGCGGTGTGCGAGGTGTGGACGCATCCGCTCGGCTGGGAGCTGCGCCTCGAGATCGACGGTCACGGGTTGCAACTGTCCTCCGTCGTGCGCTCCGCGCGTGAATTGCAGCACACTGCCGACCACTGGCACGCCGCCATGATCGAGAAGGGCTGGAGCTGGGCGTCTGCGCGCGGGCCGCTGACCGAACAGTTGGCGCCGACCGTACACCGGGCTCACAATTGGCTAACAGCCGTGCACAGGAATGTCCGTTGCCGCCCATCAGACCAGATTAGAAACCACTGCGGCGTGTACGGGGAGTGATCCGGCTCGCGGTCGGTTCTATCCCTATTCGGAGTCCGTCGTACAATTTGGCAACAACGTGACTTGCGCGCAAATGGACGCGTGGTTTCCGGCGGCGGCTATTTTCGAGCACCCCTGGCGTCTATCTTTCCTGTGAAATCGAGCCAGAGGCGCTCGGTGTCGATCTCGGTCAACCATGACAGTCGCCGGGCTGTCTCCGGATGCGAGAACGAGAGGTCTGATTCCAGGTGCGGGCGCGGGACCTCATTCACCCGCGCCAGGCCGAGCAGATATGCCACGACGACTTCGTCCCATATGGCCCAGGTCCCGGGTGTGCCGAGTCGCGCCACGAGGTCCGCTTGCTGCGTCAGGAAGTCGTCGAACAGTCCGTACAAATACCCGCCGACAGAGCCATGCGACTGCATCAACGCACGTGCCTCGGCTCGGGTCAGTTTCAAATCACGTAGCGCCACCGCGCCGCTGCCGATGACCACCGGAACGTCTGCGTCGAGAATGACCTGCCACGCGAGGGGATCGTTCTTGACGTTAAATCCATCTCCCCCGCCAGGCCAGTCAATGAAGGCCATGGAGACGATGGCGATTCGCCGCACGATAGACGGATCCTGCAATATTGCAGAGGCGACATCGGTGCCCGCCCCGATGATCAACACTGCGAGGCGGCTTGATTCTGAGTGCTTGCGAGAGAGGCGCAGCAGCAGATCCACACCGGCGTTCTTCCGGGGCGTTCTCACGTCTCGGAGCGGCATGTCCGATCCGGCGACCACGCGTGGCAATGGTAAACGCCCCGGCGAGACTCGCGCCAGGACTTGGGCGGCGTGCTTCGCCGCCGTGGCAGAGGAAAAGCGGATGGAGGAGGCGTGAGTCGTGATAACGGCTTGCAGATCCACCTCCGGGCTCAGTGCGAGGTGGGCGAGGGTCCACTGGTCGTCGATCTCCGCACCGGTGTCCGTTGTCAGCACCACCGCGAGTGGCGCGGACCTGGATGCCAACGGAATGGCCCGCGCACTGTGGATCTGCGGCTGACCGCTGGCGAGCGACACTGTGACACCCGATGCGACCAGCAGTGCGGCACAGACTCGAGCTGATTTTCGAAACATTGGACACCCTTTTGAGGCCGACATGCGGCCCGCTGACGCTCTTGTAGCCAGGGCGGCCGGACGGTGGCACCGTCGGGCTGGCGAGGGGCATGCGCATCTGATTGCGCATCAGTATCCGCTGGGACAGAACGATTACGTTCGACAACGCGTCCCGCGCAGCATAGCGCAGGAGAGGGTGCGGCCAACTCCTCATATGTCGCGTAGTGTTTGCCAAACGGGGGGGTCAGTCGCGAGTGAGGGTCAATGCGTCCAGGCGCCATGGTTGCGGGAACAGACGTCGCCATGCAAATCGGCAGCGTCGCTGCTATCCGTGAGGCATTCGTGAACTGCCCGGACCGCCAGTCGTCCTAAATTCTCGACGCACATCCCGGGCGGCCCTGTCCGTCCGCAGCCCGACGAACGCCGCATGGCGCAGATGCGCATCGTCCGTCCATTCACGAACCGGATCTGCGCCACAACGGTCGGCCGCACCCACCGCATGTCGGGGCATCTGCGCCGCGGTCACCCCGCCGCCCCAGCGTAACGCCGTGCGCGTCGGCAGGTCGACGAGCGGACACCGGGCCGCGTGCAGCGGCGTCAACACCGTGGCCACCGCACGGCGCACCGGCGGCGTAAAGCCGCCGCGCACCTTGCCGGCGAACTGCAGCGCCTTTCCGTCGTAGACGCCGACCAGCAGCGTGTCCACGCCGTGCGGCCCGGGGCGGTAGCCTCACTCGACCGCACGCGCATGAGCGCCTCGGGGAGCAGCTGGGTACAGCCCCCCGCCTGCTGCTTGAGCTTCCTGAGGGTGCCTCAAGCGCCCTGCCTTGTTTTGCACAGACACTACTCCTGCGAGTAGCCCACACTGCGGGTCTGCCGCGGCGCCCGTGTTTGGTTTGGGCGCGGGAGCAGCACGCCGCGGCGGACCCTCTACCTAACAAAGGAGTCGTCCAATGCAGATTCGCCACGATTCCAACCGCCGTAGCCCGATCCGCATGACCCTGCCGGTCTGTCCACGCTGCCACGATGCTTTGGCATCCGTCATCCTCCGAACGGAGCCGACATTGTACCTGGCAGTGCCAGTCATGCAATCAACTCTGGAGCCAGCAAAGGATGAGAGACGAAGACGAATCACAACAGAAACAGCGCGCGTGAACGACCGGACCGTGGCTAGCGTTTTGATGAGCACCGACTACGGCCGCTGCCCGATCAAATACGAGGATTCCACCTGCATCGTCTGTGGTCTCCCGATCGTGGTGCGCCACGGGGCGAGGAGGACGACGCACCTGTGCCCCACGCACACGCGCGACGCCATGCACGCCAAAGCTATTGCAAGCAACGCCAAGTCAAAGGTCAAGCGTGAGGCTACCCTCAAAGCGCCAGGCTGATCTCCGGCGCGCGGGGCCGTACGTGCCCTTCTGCCCAAAATTGCCAAACTGGGATGAGGAGTGTTCCTGCTTTAATGCCCCGGACGCGGCTGGCTGCATCAGCTCAGCTGAAGGACCAGCGTCGATCTGAACTCTTCACTCCTGACGTTGCCTATCGAGCGCCCGCAGTCCTGTGACGTGAGCTTGAAGGCGAGCGAGGAGCTGTCGCACCTTATGGCCAAGTGCGTCGCGCCCCCGGTCATCGTAAGGGTGTAGCGCCCTCAGCTCATTGCGCAGGATGTCAGTTCGATGCTTCAGCACGGTGTGGTCGCAAAGGTGCGCGTCATTCCCCGCGCTGTGGAGCTGGCGCAGGTGCTCGGCTGCCTCCCGAATCAGACCTGCAAGGACCTCGATGTCGACGGTTTCGGAACCTGCCATGGCTGTATACAACCCAAGACAGTGTCGCTTCCCCCGTAGAGGTGTGTCTGTCGCTTTCTGCACACGGACTTTCGCAACCGCTGGCGTGGCGCTGTGGTGCCGTTCACACAAAGGGACAGCGGAGTCGATCGACGAGAGGTCAACCGACTCCGCCACCTTGGCATGTTCGATTGTCAAAGAAGAGGAGCGCGGCCTCAAGAATCACAACCGGGAGTGGGCACCCGGCATGTGACCGGCGGCCACCGCGACTCCGACGAAGGCCGCCGTATCCTGACGTCACATCGGGACGTCAATCCCGAGCGCGCGGACTTCGCGGGTCCACGCCGACGCCTTGCTGTCCGGCAAGCACACGAGCAACTCGTTCCACATCGGCACGCGACTGGTTTCGAACGCCGCGGGATGCGCACTCCGCAACTCGCGTAACCTCGCGAGCGTCGGCGGCAATTTGGCGGTATGTCCAGCGCTCCATCTGGTACAGAGCAGCCACTCACAGTGCAGTTGGAGGCCGGTCAGCGGTCGCGCTGTGCGCAGACTCGCGCGTCGGGCTCGGGCGTGAGCCTTGGCCCGTGCAACGAACCGACTGAGCAATTCACCTTGCTGCCAGCCTACCGGAGCCAGCGGGTCGTTCTCGTCGACGGGGCGTGCGTCAAGGCGATCGATCTGCGCAGCGCTGTCCACATTAAAACTCTGCAGCCGAAGCCGCACGGGCGCAGTCCCGGTCTCCGTGTGTGCCTGGTGCCACACCCGGATCGCCCAGTGGAAAAGCAGCGGTTGAACGAATCCGCCGGTGAGATTCCAGTGCCGTCGCCAAGCGTCGAGCGCGCGCCTATCAAGTTGGGGGATCGCAACCAAGTGAGTGACAGCTCGAGGACAGACTTCCGGGATCAGACGGAGCAGGTAGTTCAGCGCCCCGGCATTTTCTTGAAGCCGCGGGGCCGATCGGACTGTGGCACGTTCATTTGGCGGGACAGGTTGCGGACGGAACGACGCGCCTAGTACGCGGGACAGCAGGGCTTCGAGATCGGGCGACACATTTGCGCTGCCTCCTGGACAGCCGGAGTCGGTCTCCTGGGAACAAAGGGAGAAGATCGGCGGCAGCGCGCCCCAGGAGAGCGCGGTTCGGTGATCAGCCTAGCCGCCGGTCGAATTCTACCCCGCGTACACAAAACACGGGGGACATCGACCCCACCCGCGTTGCGGAAACCTTGCGACCAGTGTAGGCAAACCGGCCCAAAAGCTCGGATTTGCACCAGCGCGCATCTGATGGTTGGTCAACCTGCGGGACGTCCGAGTAGTCAGTTTCAATTTTGCAGGACTTCCTGGTAAAGGACTAGGATACAGCCGCAAAACGGAGGCCCCAACTGTCACGCCCGCTTCCATCGCAGGCAATCGCGGCCGCCAACACGTCCTCGATGGCCTTCAATTTGGCGCGCTGGTAGAAGAGCGGCACGCCGGCGATCGACAATCGATACACACGGGCAGCCTCGGAGCTGCCCTAGTGGTTCCTATCGTTGGGAGGACCGGAGGCAGCTGTGAGACTCGAACGTCGTCATCTCCCCTTTGCCGCCCTCGCCGTCCTCGCCCTCGTCACGCTCGCTCCCCGCGGGCGCCGCGCCTATGCCCAGACGGCACCGCCCACGCCCAGCCTGGTGGACCCGGACCTCGTCGTGCGTACGGCTGCGAGCGGCCTGTCCCAGCCGGTGAACCTCGCCTTCATCGGCCCGAAGGACATGCTCGTGCTCGAAAAGGCCACCGGCCGCGTCCAGCGCGTGATCGGCGGTGTCGTGCACTCGACGGTCCTGGACTTGGCCGTCAACTCCACCTCGGAGAGGGGTCTGCTCGGCATCGCCTTGCATCCGCGATTCAAGAAGAACGGTTGGGTGTATTTGTTCTGGAGCGAGAGCTCGTCTGGAATCGATTCTACGGCGGCGACGGACGTGCCGCTGCTCGGCAACCGCGTGGACCGTTATGTGTGGAATGGCTCGACCCTCGCATTCGATCTCAACCTGACCAAGCTGCGCGCGTTCCAGGCTGACGCCGGGCAGCCCCTGCGCGCGAACCAGAACGGCGGCGTGATCGTGTTTGGCCCCGAGGACGGCGAAGACGAGGTTGACGGTGAGATGGAGTCGCGCGCCAAGCTCTATGTCCAGGTCGGCGACACCGGCCGGCGCGGCCAGCTGCAGAATCTGGAGGACGGTCCGCTCGGCCCCGATATCCCCGACGACCAGTTCGGAGGTCCCGCGCCGGACAATGCGCACCTCACGGGCGTGATCCTACGCCTCAACGACGACGGGACGGCACCGCGGGACAACCCGTTCTTCGCGCTCGGCGCCGAGGTTGGCGGCGAAGCCGGCGCGAATATACAGAAGGTGTTCGCGTACGGCATACGGAACGGTTTCGGCATGGACTTTGACCCCGTCACCGGCAACCTTTGGGAGCAGGAGAACGGAGACGATTCCTTCTCGGAGCTTAACCGCGTTGAGCCGGGCATGAACTCTGGTTGGGTCCAAATCATGGGTCCGGTCGAGCGCATCCGGGAGTTCAAGGAGATCGAGACAAGCCCGCAGTTCTTCGGGCTACAGCAGATACGCTGGCCGCCCACCAACATCGCGGATACGCCCGAAGAAGCCCTGGACCGGCTGTTCATGCTTCCGGGCGCCCATTACAGCGACCCCGAGATGTCCTGGAAGTTCGAGGTGGCGTCCGGCGGCATGATATTCGTCGAAGGCAACGGCCTCGGGACGCGGTACCGGAACGACCTCATCATGGGAGGGGCTCGGAGCTTGCTGGAGGGTGGTCACCTGTTCCGCTTCGAGCTGACGCGCAACCGCATGGAGATCGCCGTTCGCGATCCGCGGCTGGAAGACGGTGTGGCAGACAACCTCGCCAAGTTCGAGATCACGGAGAGCGAAAGCTTGCTCTTCGGCCGGAACTTCGGGACGGTGGTCGATCTCGAGAACGGCCCCAATGGGAACCTTTTTATCGTTTCGCTCGACCACGGCAACATCTACGAGATCCTTCGCAAGCCGCGTTAAGGTCGGGAGCTCTCTACCCGTCGTCACGGTCAAAGGCGTGCGGTTCCTGGAGCGGAAGGTTGGCGGCAGCGCGGCCCAGGAGACCGCGGTTCGGGAGCTACCCTAGCCGCCAGTCGAAATGTTACACCGCCGTACGTGAAAACGCGGGTGGCCTCGAAGCCGGTGGGGCTCAGTTCAGTTTAGCGACCGGTGCTAAGGTCTGATGGAGTCGCCGGGCTCGTTGGCTCCGTAGGCTGGGTTTTCGGAGTCAAGTCCCAGTACCTTCGTCCAACAAACACAAAAATGGCCCCCACCGCGAAACACATGCTGAACAGTAGAATTTGGATCAGCATGCCCCTTGGGTCCGATCCTCTTTTGAGTTCAGAGTCGAGAAGTGGCTCGACCTTCGCGAGCAAGAAGCCGGTAATGAACGTCATCAGGGCTGAGCCTACGCGTGAGAATTCCTGCTTTTCATCCTGTCGTGGCGTGATGAGGGTTCCCGCTATCCATCCAAACACTCCACCGGCCGCGCACAGGAGGACGTTCAATGTTTTAGCTGTGTCATCGGCGCCAATTGAACGGCCAGCATAGACCGCGTAACTCAAAACCAGCGTCCCCAATCCGTATCCCCAGAGAAGCTTTGCGTTCATGACAAATCCAGTCGCAAGCCAAGCCAGATTGCGAAGGTCGTTCGTCTACTCCGCGTAGACGCAAACGCGGGGCATCGAAATCCGCCCGCGTTGCGATTTCGTTGCGAACTTCGGGGAAGAAGCCCCTCCTTTGCTCCGCGTTCCCGCGAGGGCGCACCTGATGACTTGTCAGGCTGCTGCGGCAACGCGGCCCAGGACCGCGTTTCGTAGCGAATCCGCCCGCTCATAACGCGGAGCATCAACCGTGATCGAGGTGGCCGACTGGCGCTCTCCAAACAGAGCGGCCGTACGTAGTGAGATACAGCCACAGCTCGCCAGGCGCCTGGCCGGGCCCGACGCGCAAGTCGGCATTGTGGGGCCGCACTGGCAACCCGTCGGACACGATGTGCCACACGTTTCCGCCGTCGGTGCTCGCGTACACCTGACTGTCGGTGGACACGAACACGGTTTGCTGCGTGGGCGTCGTCACCACCTCCAGGCCGTAAAGAAAGCCGTCTGCCTTCTCAGCGCCGAGGGTCGCCATCCAGTGAGTCGTGACCCATCGCAGCCCATCGAGGCGGAGCACGAAGCTCGCGGTCATTTCGGGAGTCTCCACCATGGCGTGCGGAGGAGACGAGAACTTCACAGCGTTGAGCAACGCAAACGCGGAGCCTCCTGGCAGCGCGACGATCCGTGTCACATACCCGTCGCTCACCATCGCGGCCGGGTAGGGCTTGGGGAAGACTAAGGGGGTTTCGACCGCGATGCCCGTGCGGCTGTCGAACGCGAATATCCGCCTGTCCGGCGTGCCGACGAAGATCGTTGCACCGGTGAACGAACCCACCGCCGACGCGCCGATATCGGCGGGGAATCCACCGAGGCGTTCCCAGTGATACGTCAGCGGGCTCTGGCCGCTGACGAACAGGCCGTAGATCCCGGGGAGCTGGATCTGCGGAGGGAGCGGCGGTGTACCGGGCTCGACCAGCTGACGCGCGCCGGCGACTGCGAGCATACGCTGCCCGCGGTTGTTGTGGAAGGACGGACGACGCACGACGTCCGCGACCGGACTGTTGAGCCCGAATGCGTTGAGCGGCTCCGGCAGTTCGATCGGCGAGACACCGATACGGATGCGGCCCTGATGCCGGTGGGCCTGCACGCTCTCAGTGAGAATGTTGTGCAACAGACCACCGTCATCGACGATCCCGTTCCAACCACCGTCACCGGCGGCCATCTGCAGCCACGCTGTTGCGCTCGCGCCGGTGAACGCGGCTACGTTGCCGTTATCCTGCAGGCCGGTGCTGACGAGCCCGGGTTCAGTGGGAGACGCCGCCATCGTCCCGTAGAACTGTCGGGAGACCATCGTGGCATAGCACTGGAGCGTTGCCAGGTGACGATTGAAATCGCTTCGCGTGCGGGGCGGTACGACGCGAGCAATCACGTCGGCAGTGTTGACCAGCGCGAGGCCCCCGTCGCTCCCGACGTAAAGAAGATGCTCGTCGTCGATCGTGGAGGTCTTGAACTTTAGGGCGTGGACGTCGAGGTGCAGATGCGGACTCTGGACGAGCGTCCAGCCATCTCCCTCGTCGCTGGAAAGGAACGTTCCCGCGGCCCAGCCAAACGCCACGACTGCCCGGTCGTTCGGCATCACGGCGATGCAGTTGTTCCAGTCTGCGCCTTGGGCACCGGAGTCCAGCGCCAACGCGGAGGGCGGGCCGAACGGGTCGCCAATACACGCCACCCACCGCTGTCCACCGTCGTCCGAACGCCACACGCATCGCAGCCGGCCGTCGATGTTCGCCGAGACGGCGTAGACCCGCGTCGGCCGCCTGTCACACGACGCGACGGACGTCGCCGCCATGTTGCCAAAGTACAACGTGGTGGCGTCGCCACCAAACGGATCGACGGCGCGAGCGCGAACCATCGTGAGGCCGTTCGCGTCGAAGCGACCGACGGCGATCCCGTTGAATGCGCCCCCGGCGACTATCGTGACGTACTCGAGATCGTCGTAGCCCGCACGCTCAAGGCCCCCCGTCGCGCCGATCGTCGCGTCCCAGTATCCGACTTGGCCGAAGTTCTCCTCGTTCGCGCGAGTCCAGACATACTGGTTCGTGAGCCAATGGAACAGCGGCGGAGGAAACGGCTCCCTCGGTGCCGGCTTCGGGATGTGGGACCAATACAGGCCTTTCGAGCACGCTGCGATGATGATGCGGTGCCTGGGCAGCACGAGTATCCGCATCACGTTCCCCGACCCGCCGGGGAGCGGTTGTTTGATGGGACGCCAGGACAAGAGCGGTACCGGTGCGTTGACGTCGGTCTCGTAGATGACGCCTGCGTCCGCGATACCCGCATCGCAGCCTGCGTACAGGTGACGGCTGCCCTCCGTGCCTAAGGCGAGGCAGTTGACGTCGGGATGATTCCACGAATCGCTGAGGGGCAGCGTCGTGCCGTTCGTGGCAACCGTCCACACCCCTCCCGTTTCGGTTGCGACGAGGAGCCCCGCCGTGCCGTCGTCGAGCTCCAGAACGTCGGTCACATGGCCGGAATGCCAGACGTCGGCAAGCTCGTTGATCGCGATCCCGAACGGGTTGGCCAATTCCCAGCGCACGCCCAGTTGATTTGCCATGCGTCACGCCCACCCCTTCTCGTGCAGCGCCGCGCGCTACACCTCGACCGTGCCGAACACGTCGTCCTGCGTGCGACAGACCTGCGAGCGCTGGAACTCACCGTCGAGAATGAGCTGCAGCTCCCAGCCGAACTGATGCGTCCACAGTTCAGCGACGGCGAGCAGCTCGCGGCCGTTTTCTGTTTGCACAGACGGATCGCGTCCCCCATTTTCGAGGGCTGACCGCGCCAGAACTCGCGTTGGAGGACGTTCATGGGTCAGTCTAGAAAAGAGTCGAACCGTGGAATGACGTTCTCCACGGTTTCGGCGATCTGCTCTATCAACTGCTCCACTGGTTGGCGGGGTATCTTTGGATCGTCGAGCGCGAGTGCAATGTAGAACGCGTAATCGGCCGTCATTGGGTCGGAACTCTGCATCAAGACGTTTTCCGACCCACGCTCCCGCCGGACCACGAGCGTAGAGTCCTCCATCTTAAGAACCTCTCGGAAGATGGATGGTGTCCGAAGCTTGACGACATACTGGTCGTATTCACAGACCGTCAGCAAGAGCATCCGATGCTTGTCCTGGTTCACGAGCTCGTTGAGCCACCACAACGGGAGATGGCCGCCGTTCTCCCAGTGTGCTCCGGATCTCAGCGGCCGCCTTCGCCGGCAGCTGCCGTTGCTCGAACAACGCGATCTTCTCGTCGAAGGCCTTCCTGGTCTTGCTTATGGGCCATGAGACCCAGCGGTCATCGTCCGTCAGCGTGGGATCAAAGTACCTTCCGAGCCAACTCCCAGGCTATGTAGTCGAGCGCCGCTCGGGCGTTGGTCACGCAATCTCCAACCAATGCACTTAGCTTGCGGGGCGGATCGTTCGGCACCATCCGGGGCAACACTTGATTGTCGAGGTTGGGGAACGGTGCCGGCTGACTGCGCAGCGTGCGGGGCTGTTCCTGTAACCAAATCGCGATCGCCACCTTCAGAGCCTCCAGGTGCCCGCGCGCTCTGGCAACCTTGAGCCGTGCGCCGTCTAGAGGGTGTGTCACGCGCGCGTCTTCGCGTTGCCCGGTCGACTCCCCGGGCGTTCCATGTTGACTGAGTCCGTTCCGTGAACCCACGGCCGGTTCCATCGTCCTTTCAACCGCGTGCGTGCGCGCGGGGGTCTTGGCCGGACCTGCGCTCGAGATGGCTTTCCCACGGCGCCGGGGGCTGTCTCCGGCGGTCGCGCAGCGCGACCCCCAGCGCTACGGCTACGATCGCCCGCGTTCGGCGTTCACTGTCGTGAAAGGCGCGGGCCATCTCAAGATCTTCAGTTGAGAGTGGGGAAAGCGCTGGCGCTCTCGTCTGGTCACTAACAGCTGCGGCCTGGATCTCGTTCGCGCAGTAGGGGCAGATCATCGTGGCGGTTGCCTCCTGGTGCAGCCGGGATCCTGGAAAAGAGGGGAGATCGGCGGCAGCGCGGCCAGGACCGCGGTTCGGGCTGCAGACCCTAGCCGCCGACCGCCATGTTACACCCCCCTACGGGGGAAAGCGCGCGCGGCATGCCCGCCCGCCCGCGTTGCAAAAACCTTGCAATCGCCCAGCCCCGATCTCGGCAAACCTTCACATTTTCTGCATCGACCACTGGATGGCGGGGCAGGTGCTCGAACCGCCGCGACTGTCGCTGAACCGCAGCGCGCCGGCGATGCGTCCGACGATGAGGGTGCCGGCCGGCGACATGGCGCCGTCGAACGTCGCGGACGCGCCGCCGGCATTCCTTCCGACCGCCACGCTGACATCGCGTACCACTCCCATCAACCCGATGTCCGCCGCCGCACCGTTGACGGATCCCGCTACCTGATACCAGCCGGATGGCGTGCCAATCCCCCGCAGGCGCAACTCCAGGCTGCCGAGCGCCGGCTCCGAGCGCGCGACCCATTCGGCTCCCTCCTGGACGAGCACGACGATCGTGCTGACCGACGTACCGTCTCGAGGCTGGCCGATGGGCGTGCACGGGGGGAACGCCGGATCGACAGCGCTCGCGAACCCGGCCAGCGTGAGCAGCTGCCGGCCCGGCCTCAGCGGCAAGGAGCTGGAATCGGGGGCTGTGGCGGCGGATCCGCCACACCCGCTCATCACGCCGCATGCCGTCAGCACGGCGGCAACTCGCATGGCGGCGAAGCGGTTCCGGGCGCGGTGGCCGGCCGCCGAGGTCGTGGTGTCAGCGCGGCAGCGCGAACAGCCCCGTTCGCGACGCCGCCACGTACGCCCGTTCTCCGGCGATCGCGGGCGCCCAGTTGAATCCATCGCTGAACCCTCCAATGCTCCAGCGTTCGTGGCCGTCGCGTGCGTCGAGCGCAACCAGGAGGCCTCCCAGGTGCGGCACGTATACCGAGCGGTCGTCCGCTGTGATGCGAAGCGCAACCGAGCCGCCCTCGGGATGTGCGTAGCGCCACGTTTCCCTGCCCGTCTTCAAGTCGATCATCGTGACAACTCCCGTCACCGAGCCGGCGGCGAGCCAGGGACCGGACACGGCAAGCGCCCGCCAGTCGCGGTCCGCTCGCCGGCCATCCGCCCGGGTGACAGCCGGGAGCACCCACCGAGGTAGGCCGCTGCCACGCTCGAAGCCGTGGATTTGTCCGTCCCCGCTCGCGGCAATCACGAGGTCTTCAGTCACGACCGGACCGCCGCCGAACCCGGTCGCGGCGCTCATCGAGCCACGGGGAAACTCGCGACGCCACCACTCCCGGCCGCTCAGGCGATCCAGCGCCACCACGCCGCCGGCGATCGGCCGGCCGAACGTCGAGTAACCCGAAACGACGAGATCGCCGGCAACGACAGGCTGAAACACCGTCGTGTCCGCCGCCGCAACCGGCTGAGCGTACCAGCGGAGGCGCCCGTCCGGCACACCGACGGCGTACAGATGGCCGGACGGAGACCCCGCGAACACCAGCGCGCCGTGAGACTCGCCCAGGTACAGCCCTGCCCCGTAGCCACGGCCGGGCTCGAACCGCCAGCGGCGTTCTCCCGTGGCTCCATCGAAGCCGACGAGCGCGTAGTCGCCGGCGATCACCATGCTCCCGCAGGCCAGCACCGACGAGCCGAGTGTCTCCTCGCCCGGCTCGCCTGTGCCTTGCCGCCAGCGCACGACTCCGGACAAGGCATCGACGGCGACGACTTCATGTCGTTTGGTCAGGAAGTACACCGACGATCCCGAAACCGCAGGCACGCCGCGGCCCTCGCCTGTCACCCGCCAGTGAGGTCTCGCGGTCTCGCTGCCGAGTGGTCCGCGCCATGGGACGGCTGTCGGCCACAGCAGCAGACACGCGACGGCGGCGCGACCCATCCCCTCACGACCCACCTGTCGTGCCGCTCGCCCAGACGGGCGCACCGGACGGGGCGTAGATGACCATGTTGCCGTCGTTCTGGACGATCAGCCACGCCCCGTCGAACCCGACGGTGCCGGAGGCCCAGACGGGCATGCCCGACGCGTCGTAGACCACGAGGTTGCCATCGAGCTGCATGACCACCTGCCCGGCGCTCCGGCCGTTGGTGGCCGTCTGCCAGAGTGGCACCGCATCGTGCCGGTACAGCACCAGATTGCCGTCCTCCTGGTAAGACAGGTAGAAACGCTCGTCGCTCGATACGACCCATTGACCCGCGTAGAATCGCCTGATGACCCATCAGGGTGTCCGGACCCCCGCTCGGCGGCGGAGGCGGCGGCGGAGACGGCGGTGAGGAGGGCGCCGCTGGTGAAGACGGCGCAGCGGGCGGAGGAGACGACGGCGGCGGCCCTGGCGGCGATGACGGGTTGAGAGGCAGGAACCCGGGCGGGGCGTCCGCGGACTCCCCGCCTCGCGCAGCCACGTGCATGAAGTTGGTGAGTGCGGCGAAGACGTACTCGTCGAACTGGTTCGTCTCCTGGGTGTGCACAGGGCCGCCGTTGACCTCGAAGTTGACCGTCGCGCCAGGGTAGAACTGGCTCCATGTCGGCACGAAGCCGTCGTTCGGGAGGCAGTGGCCGGACCAGAATCGGCCGGTCGTCCGACGTCGCACGGCACCAGAACTCCTCGAAGTTCCAGAGCCAGAAAGCGGCGTCCCACAGCCCGAAGGCGAGCGACTGCCCTTCCCAGTCGAGCGGATCGGCCTCTGCATAAACGCGGAAACCGTAGTAATCCAGCGCGGCCGCCGCCGCGGACGTCAGCGTCGACAGCTCCCCGGCGTATTCAGGATTCTTGAGCCTGAAGGGCCCGCCCCTCCAGGTACTCGCTGGCGGTATTCACGATGCCAACCCGGGCCGGCACGGCGTCCGCCTCCCTCCCGGCGTCGCCGTTCAACGCATCGAGGTACGGGGAGCCGACATAGACCTGCCGCACGAAGGGGAAAGCGGACTGCATGCCCATCTCGACAAGAAGGTGATTGATCGAGAAGTCGGCAACGTATCCGCCCCAGTTCAAGGCCCCCTCGACCGCCGAATAGACCCACCACCACTGGTCGAAGGAGGTATTCCCCAGCCTGGAGAAGGCGCTCCCGACCGCATCGAACAGTGAGGAGTTGAAAGCGAGCCACTCGTTGATGTGGTTCGCGATGGGCGCCCCGCGGTTGGGAGTCGCGAGAGTGATCAGTCCGCCGAGCTCGCGCGATCGGCTCCATTGACGCGCAACCAGGCCGCCCAGACTGTGCCCCACGGCGACGGTGGATTCCGGCAGCGGGCCGTATCGTGCGTGGACCGCGGAGCCCTGCGCCTCGATCGAGTTCCGCCACGAGACGTCCGCCCGCTCAGCAGCGATCCGCAGCTGACCCTGCAGGCGGTTCGCCGCCCGCTCCCATGTCTCCGAACCGGATGCCACACCGTGGATGAACACGACCGGGCGATCCTGCGCCGACGCCACCGACCCGGCGGCGATCACGCTCCACCAGAGGATGCCGAGACGAAGCAGCGTGCGTGGCATGGCTCACTTCCGATCCTCGAGCTTCAGGTTCGCAAGCTCGACATCGAGAACCATCCGCGCGCCCCTGCTTTCCGGCATCACGTGCTCGGCACGCGATCGGCGCCGGACCAGCGCACCTCCGGGCCCAGGCTCGTACACGAAGCTCGTATGAGACGTCAGCGCCCCGCGACGCACGCGGTTGATCTCGACCGGCACACCCCACTCCGCGTCCGCCAGCAGCTCGATCGTTTCGTCGCCGACCGTCTGCACGTAGCGGTCGAGACCGCGCTGTGTTTTCAGCGCCTGGCCATAGCGCCGCTGCAGGTTGATCTTCCTCCTGCCCTTCCCGTCAGAAGAGGGCAGCACCGCTTCCACCCAGCTCCGATCGTCGGTGTCGGCCACCCGTGCATACGCTCCGGCGAGCGCGGCAGGACGGACCAGCGCGTCGGTCTTCGCGAACACGCTCTCGGCCGCCCCCATCTTCCTTCGATCGCTCATCGTCGGCGGGCGGACCAGTGAGCCCTGCAGGTTGTAGAACCGTGGGCCGGTGCCATCCTCGTCGTCTTCGATGCGGGCGATGACCGGCGGAATCGCCTGTAAATTCCCGGCCGGCGTCACCACATCCGGTCTGCCACTCGAAATCACCCTCATCGTCGATTTCCAGCGGCCGCCCTGCTGCGACCGCTCCCACCGGTAAATCACCGCCGGCGCATCGCCGCCCGGCTGGTGCTCCGGGCCGCGGACGCCCCGGCGGATGCTGATGTCTGCACTGAAGCTGTTCCAGCTGTGCTGCGGGCGTGCAGCCGGCGCCGCGCCGATGCGCGCCTCCGATGACGGCGCCCCCAGGACGAGCGCGGTTGCAGCCGCGATCGCCGCCAATCTCCCCTCCGCGTTGGACATCTGTTCCTCCTGCTGACTGGTGCACCGCGCCCGACGCCACGCCGGGGAGCAAACGTCTCGTTCAGGAAGACGCGGTGGATGATTCGAGTGTGGCACCGGAGCCGGCGCATCGTCCCCCGTCAACCGTTTGCCGGATGTCCAAATCGTTGACGTTAGAGCCGGCGTCCCGCGCGCATCCCGTCGTTGGGCCGTTCTGCGCGGCGCCCTGGCCGGCGGGCGGCGGCGGAAGCTGCGGGAATGCCCGCCGGCACTCGGAGGGAGAGCGGCCGCAGGCACGCCTGAGAAACCGATCGAACACGCTGGTGGAGCTGAAGCCCGCACACGCGGCGACCTCCTTGATCGAGAGCTCGGGTCGCGTGCGAAGCAGCAGGCAGGCGCCCGCGGTCCGGCGGCGATTGCGCCAGGCAGAAAAACTGATCCCGGTATGAGCCCGGATCACCTGCGCCAGCGTATGGGGGTGGACCCGAAGTGAAACGGCAAGCTCTTTGAGGGAAGTACCCGGCCGATCGGCAAGCGCCGACGACACGCGGACGAACAGCCGGGCGTGATCGTACATGCCCGGACCGGATGAGAAGAAGATGCCAGAGTTTTTTGAGAGAGTTAGCGCGGAGGAGGCCTCAGAGATCGCAGGAACTGCGACTTGGGAAACCCCGCCTATGGCAGATCCTGCGGCCTCGCGCCACCCGCAGGGAGCCGGCCGCCGGGGACAACGTGACGGCCGTGTGCAGACCGGTCAGCGGGCTGGCGGGCCTTCCTGCTGCCACCCGCCGCCCAGCGCCCGGTACAGCTCCACCAGGGCGGAGAGCTCGTCGAAGCGCGCCTCCGCGAGCCGGATCTCCGCGTCGAACAGTCTGGTGTCCGCGTCGAGCACCTCGAGGTAGCTCGTGGCGCCGCCGCGGTAGCGGATATCCGCGAGCCGCCGCGCGTCCTGCGCAGCGGTCGTCAGGCCTTCCTGCTGCGCGCGGAACTCGCGCGCTTTCGAGTACCCGACGATGGCGTCGGACGCTTCCCGGAAGGCGCCTTTCACCGTCTGCGCGTAAAGGATCGTGGCCTCCCCGGTGCGCGCCTCGGCCAGGGCCACCTGCGACCGGGTCCGGCCAGCCGTGAAAACCGGCTGCACCAGGCCGGCGGTGGCTGTCCAGACCCCGGCCCCCGCGCCGAGCAGTGCGCCGAGAGCGGAACTCTGGACGCCTCCTCCCCCGGTGAGCGAGACTGATGGGAAATAGGCCGCACGAGCGACGCCAATCTGCGCGTTGGCTGCGACGATCTGCTGCTCCGCAGCCTGAACGTCGGGCCGACGCGCGAGCAGCGCCGATGGCAGGCCCGCAGGGACAACCGGGGGATGCGGCTGGTCGACGAGGTCCCGACCGCGCGTGATTGGGGCGGGAAAGTTGCCGAGCAGCACGCTGATCAGGTTCTCCTGCTGGGCGGTCCGGCGCTCGATGTCGGCAATGGCGGCGCCCGCGCCGAAGACGAGCTGTTCCGCCTCACGCACGTCGAGCAGCGACGTCACGCCGCCACTCTCCCGCACCTGCGTCAGCTGCAGCGACTCCTGACGCGAGGCCAGCGTCCGCCGCGCCACATCCAGCTGAAGGTCGAGTGCCCGCAGCCCGAAATACGCATCGGCAACCTGGCTGACCACCGTCGTGAGCACTGCCCGGCGTCCCCACTCGGTGGCGAGCAGCCGTGCCCGCGCCGCTTCGTTGGCTCGCCGGAACCGGCCCCAGAAATCGAGCTCCCACACGGTCGTGGCCTGGAGTCGAATGGCCCCAACCGTTCGCGCCGCCGTCGACCCCTGCTCCGCCGTCCTGCCTGCGCCCGTCTGGACCTCGGCGACCACGCCGGGATACTGGTCGGCGCGGGTGATGCCAAGCTGCGCCTCCGCCTGCAGGATGCGCGAGGCGGCCAGCTGCACGTTCTCGTTCTGCGCCAGCGCGGTCCGCACGAGCGCCTGTAACTGGTCGTCCTGGAACAGCTGCCACCACTGCGCATCGGCCAGCGCCGGCGCCGCGCCCGTGGCCTCTCCGCCGCGGATGACGTCGGGCGCCGGCAGCGCCGGCTTGACATAATCGGGGCCAACCATGCAGCCGGCCGACAGCAGGAAGGACGCGGCGAGCGTGACGAGCCTCGATCGCGCGGTCATGATGCGCCCGATCCCGGGGCGGGTTCCGGTGCCATGGCACCTGCGCGCGTTCGCGCTCTCCACGTCGCGAGCTTCTCGACCTGCACGTAAAGCATCGGGATCAGGAAGATGGCAAGCAGGGTCGCCGTCAGCATGCCGCAGATCACGACGGTCCCGAGAATCCGGCGGGAAGCGGCGCCCGATCCCTCGGCAATCCACAGCGGAACGCAGCCCAGGATGAACGCGAAGGAGGTCATCAGGATCGGCCGCAGCCGGAGACGCGCACCTTCGAGCGCGGCGGTCACCGCGTCCTTTCCCTCCTCCCTGCGCGCCTTGGCGAACTCGATGATCAGAATGGCGTTCTTTGCCGCCAGCCCGATCAGCATGACCACGCCTACCTGAGCGTAGACGTCGAAGTCGAACTTCCGCATCAGCAGGCCGGCAAACGCGCCGACCACTGCGACCGGCACCGACAGCAGGACGGAGAACGGGAGGGACCAGCTTTCGTACAGAGCCGCGAGGATCAGGAACACGAACACGATCGAGAGCGCGAAAATCCGCGTCGCATTGCCCGACGCCTTGCGCTCCTGGAACGAGAGGTCCGAGAAGTCATAGCTCACGTTGGAGGGCAGCGTGGCTCTGGCAACTTCCTCGAGCGCGTCGAGCGCCTGGCCCGAACTGTAACCGGGGGCCGCCGTACCTGTCACCTGCGCGGCACGATACACGTTGAACCGGTTGGTGTACTGCGGCCCGAACGTCTGCCGGGTGGTCTGCAGCGACGACATGGGGACCATGTTGCCGTCGTTGTTGCGCACGTAGAACTGCCCGATGCTCTCGGGGCTGGTGCGCTCCGGCCCTTCGGCCTGCATGAACACGCGCCACTGCCGGCCGAACCGGTTGAATTGATTCACGTACAGACCGCCCAGGAAGGTCTGCATCGTCTGATAGACATCCGTGAGGGCGATCCCTTCCTTCAGCACCTTGTCGCGGTCCACGTCGACGAGCACCTGCGGAACCGCAGCGCTGAAGGGCGAGCCGACGCCCGCCAGCTCGGGCCGCTTGCGCGCCTCCGTGAGAAACCGCTGCAGGTTCGCATCCAGGCCCTCAATCGACTCGCCCGTGCGGTCCTGCAGCCAGAAGGTGAACCCTCCCTGCGAGCCGAGCCCCGGGATCGAGGGCGGCATCACCGCCACCACGACACCTTCCGGAATCCTGTCCCGGAACACGCCGTTGAGCCGGTTCACGACCGAGCGCGCGTCCATCCCGTCGTGACGCTCGCTCCAGGGCTTCATGCCGACGAAGTAGAAGCCGTTGTTGGGCGCGGTCACGCGCGTGAGCAGGCTGAACCCGATGATCGCGTTGAAGGCCTGCACGCCCTCGGTGCTCGACAGAATGGCTTCGACCTTTCGACAGACCTCGTCGGTGCGCTGCAACGATGCCGCGGCGGGCAGCTGCACGTTCAACAGGAAGTAGCCGTAGTCTTCTTCCGGCACGAAGCTGGTCGGGAGCTTCCCGCCCAGGCCGCCGGCGAGCACCGCGAAGCCCGCGAGGATCACGATCCCGATCGCCGCCTTGCGAATCAGCGCGTGGCTGACCGCGACGTACCCGTTCGACGCCTTCTCGAACGAGCGATTGAACGCCCGGAAGAAGCCGCCCGTCCATCGCCCCTGCTTGCGCGGCCGCAGCCACATCGCGGCGAGCGCCGGGGAGAGCGTGAGCGCGTTGAACGCGGAGATGAGAACCGAGATGGCGATCGTGATCGCGAACTGCTTGTTCAGGCTCCCCTGGATCCCGCCCATGAAGGCCACCGGGATGAACACCGCCGCCAGGATCAGCGCGATGCTGACGACCGGACCCGACACCTCCTCCATCGCCTTCAACGTCGCCTCGCGCGGCGGCATCCCTTCCTCGATGTGGTGCTCCACCGCCTCCACGACGACGATCGCGTCGTCCACCACCAGGCCGATCGCGAGCACGAGGCCGAACAGCGACAGTGTGTTCAGCGAGAAACCGAGCGCGGGGAACACCATGAACGTGCCGATCAGCGACACCGGCACCGCGATAACCGGGATGAGGGTCGCCCGCCAGTTCTGCAGGAACAGGTACACGACCAGGATCACCAGCACCATCGCCTCGCACAGGGTGATCACGATCTCGCGGATGCCGTCCGAAACGGCCAGCGTGGTGTCCAGGGTGTAGGCGTACTGGAGGTCCGACGGGAAGCGCGCTTCCAGCTCGGCCATCTGCTTGCGCACGCCCTCGACGACGGCAAGTGCGTTCGAACCGGGGGCCTGGAACACCGCGATTGCGCAGCCAGGCTGGCCGTTGACGCGGCCGATCTGCTGGTAGTTCAGCGCCCCGAGCTCGACCCGCGCGACGTCGCGCAGGCGGATCACCGAGCCGTCGGGATTCGATCGGATCGCGATCGCCCCGAACTCCTCTTCCGTCCGCAGGCGCCCCTGCGACCTGACGGTGTAGGTCATCTCCTGACCGGCGGGCGCCGGGTTGGAGCCCACCTGTCCCGACGGGTTGACGGTGCTCTGCTGCTGGATGGCCCGGCTCACGTCCGGCACGGTCAGGCTCAGTCGCGCCAGCAGATCCGGCTTCACCCAGACCCGCATCGCGTAGTCACCCGCGCCGAAGACGCGCGCTTCGCCGACGCCCGGCACGCGGTAGAGCGCGTCGAGGATGTTGATGTTGGCGTAGTTGGCGAGGAAGAGCGCGTCGTAGCTGCGGTTGGGAGAATAAAGCGAGACGACGAGCATCGGCAGCCCGGTCTGCTTGCGCATCGTCAGCCCGAACTGGCTGACCTCGGGCGGCAGGTTCGGCTGCGCCTGCGCCAGGCGGTTCTGCACGTTCACCTGATCGAGGTTCGGCACCGTGTCGACATCGAACGTGACGGTCAGCGCCATCGTCCCGTCGTTGGCGTTGGTCGACTGCATGTAGAGCATGTCGTCCACGCCGTTCATCTGCTGCTCGAGGGGCGTGGCAATCGACTGCTCCACCGTCAGCGCGTCCGCACCCGGATACTGCGCGGTGACGATGATCTGCGGCGGGACGATCTGCGGGAACTGGGAAATGGGCAACCCGCTCAACGCCACGAGCCCGCCCAGGATCGTAACGATGGCGATCACGATGGCGACGATGGGACGGCCGATGAAGAAGCGGGACACGTCAGTGGGCCTCCGGGGAGGGGCTGGCTGGCTCCGGCTTGACGGCCGTGCCATCTCGGAGCGACGGGGCGTCCACGATCACCCGGTCGCCGGCCTGGAGCCCCTTCTCGACGATCCAGCGGCTCCCGCTGCGCCGGCCGAGCGTGACCGTGCGGATGGAGACGTGGTCGTCCGGGGTCAGGACGCGGACCTGAAAGCCGCTCTGCAGCTCCGACACGGCGCGTTGCGGCACGAGCAGCACGCGCTCCCTGACGGAGGTCTGCGCACGCACGCGGCCGTACTGGCCAGGGCGCAGCACGTTCCCGGGATTCGGAAAGGTCGCGCTCACCCGGATGGTGCCCATCTTGGGATCCACTTCGCGATCGACGGCAAGCACGACGCCGCGCCGGGGGTACGTGCTGCCGTCAGCGAGCACGAGCGTCAGCCCGCCGCTCGACTGCCACAGCCTGGCCGCGGCCGAAGGGGTGCCGACCTGGCCCGCGATGCCGAGATACTCCTGCTCGCTCAACGGGAAGTGGGCCTTGATCGGATCGAGCTGCGACACCGTCGTGAGCAGCGTGGTCGGCCCGACGAGATCGCCAATCTGTGCGCTGGCGATGGCCGCCACCCCGGCGATGAGAGACGTGACGCGGGTGAACCCGAGATTGAGCTGTGCGGTCTGGAGTGCAGCCTGCGCCGACGAGACCTCGGCCTGGGCGGCGTCGTGGGCGCTCATGTCGTTGTCCAGCTGGCTCTGCGCGATGGCGCGCTGCTCCGCCAGCGGCCGATCGCGTGCGAGATCGCGCTCGGTCTTGGCAAGCTGGGCGCGGGTTTCGTCGAGCCGCGCCCGCGCCTGTGCCACCGCCGCTTCGAACGGCCGCCGATCGATCTCGAAGAGCACCTCGCCTTTGCGGACGAACCCCCCTTCGCGATACACCCGCCTCGTGAGATACCCGGACACCTGCGGGCGGATCTGGGCGTTGACGTTGCCGTCGAGCGTCGCAATCCACTCGCCCGTCAGCTCGACCTGCTCCGGCGCCAGGACGACGAAGCTGACGGCGGGCGGCGGCGGACCGGCGGGCGCTGCCGCGGCCTTGTCGTTGCGGCAACCCGCGACGCTCGCGAGGAGCGCGCCGGACAGGACGATCGCATTCAGTCTCTTCATGTAGCAGCGCCTGCCAGAACGAGCCGCACGACCCGCTTCACCCACTGTTCGTCCAGCGGGCGCGGGCAGTCGCGCAGGCGTCCGTGAATGGTCCCGGTGAGAATGTCGAGCAGCAGTTCGATATCGGCGCGCTTCGGGAGATCGCCGCGGCGCCGCGCGTGTTCCAGCACCGCGCGCGCCGGGGCGCGATGCCGTTCCTTGATGGCCTGGACGACGCGCTCGACTTCCGGGTCCCCTCGCTCGGCGATCAACGCACGAACGACGCCCCGGCCGACCCGGCTGGATCGCAGCGTCGTCGCGTTCATGAACGTCGCGTGGAGATCGGAGTCGAGCCGGCCCGTCTCGACCGTGCGTGGCGGGGTGGCCAGCGCCGTCAGCGCAGCGATCACGAGATCGGTACGCGAAGCCCACCTGCGGTAGATGGTCGTCTTGTGGACGCCCGCCCTGGCCGCCACGTCCTCGATCCGAAGCCCGGCGTAGCCGCTCTCCCCGAGGATCTCGAGCGTGGTCCGGAGGACGGTGGACACCACGCGGGCGCTGCGGCCTCCCAGTCGTGTCTGGGGCGTGCTTCGTGCCGGTGTATCGCAGGGTGAGGAAGAAGCCACTGGGAACAGGGAAGCCAGCCGGAGAAAATCCGATCCTACCGCAGAACTAACGCAACAGGAAGTTGCTTTTGTTCCCAGCTGCCACCCCATCCGCGTGTCCTCGAACGCCCGCCGCGCGGCCGAGGCGGGCGATCACCCGGCTATTGCGCGCGCTGCCTCGTGATGCGGACGCGGAACGCGCCCTGGTTGTCGGCCGTGTCGTCGTCGTTGACGCCGAGATACAGGCGGCCGTTGCGCGGAGCCCGGACAGGACTCGTGCGCACGCCGACATCGAAGGCGTCCGACTCGCCGACGCGCCCGATGAGTGCCCCCGGAAGTGCCTGACGAACCGGCGCGTTCGCCGCGCGACTGCCGCTTGACGAGCCTCGCGGCTCGGTGACGTCGGGCTCCCCGGGCCCCAACCGCACACGGCCGCTGATTTCAAAGCTCAGTTGGTCGCCCTGCCGGACGTCGAGGCCGGTGTCGGTCCACGGTCTGTTGGCCTGAACAGTCACGACGCCTGGCGCCTCAGCCGGCGCCACCGGCGCACTCATCTCGTTGCTCGTGAGCACCCAGTCGCCGTTGCGATCGAGCGCCTCGAGCTCCTCGCGGCTTCCGTTCCACTCGTCACGCGTGATGCGGCCGTCCCGGTTGCGATCCAAATCGGTGAAGCGCTGGTCGGCAGCCTCGGCCGCCCGTCGGCCGCGGCCTGTCACCTCATCGGCCTGGCGGCGTTCGTCGTCGTCTTTCTGGGCTTCGCGGACTTCGTCCCCGGAGAGCGTGCCATCGCGGTTCCAGTCGTGTACCCGGAACGAGCGATCGTCGCCTCGCCACTCCTCACGGCTGATCACACCGTCCCGGTTGCGGTCCAGGGAGTCGTTGCGATCCGCGGGCGCCCTCTCTCCGGCAGCCGGCGGCGCCGGCGGCGGGGCCGCCCGGCGCGGTTCGACGACGCGGAGGGTGGATGAGGTTTCCCCGTCACAGTTGCCCATGCCGCGCGCCACGACCCGGTAGGTTCCCGGCGTCGAGAACACGTAGGTGACGCTGGCCGGCAGCTCGCTGATGGGGTGGGTGACGGTTTTGCCGTCTCCATAGTCGAGGCTGACGGCGCCGCACGGGTTCGTGCCGCTCGCTGTAAGGGTGACGGCTGTCCCCGGCTCGACGGTCTGGGCCGAGAGCCGCAGCCCGTTGACGACCCCGCGTTGCCCGGCGACCACCGTGCCGAACGACACCCCGATGAGCGCAGCCGAGAGAACAGCTTTCATCACGCCTCCACGAGAGTCGTAGGCACGATGCGTGCCCGCGGCCGCGGGCTCAATCCCCCGCGAAGTTGCCTGCTGCACGCCGGATCCTGTTGTCGCTTGACTCCAGGGCGGCACGGGGCGTACACAGCACTACACGCGTGCATCATCGCTGGCCACGTCGGGAGACACCGAAGGACTGCGAGCTTCTCTTGGAGGCAAGGATGACAATCGAACGCCTGACGGTGGTCGTGCTGGCTGTCGCGGCTCTGGCCGTTCCCGGTCCTGCGGGCGCCCCGTCCGAGCGGGGAAGCATTACCGGGGTGGTGGAAGATACGACCAAGGCGGCCGTCCCGGGTGTGTCGGTGAAGGTCATCAACACCGCCACGAACGCGACCACCGACGTCGTGTCGTCGGAATCGGGCACCTACAATGCCGCCAACCTGGTGTCGTGAAAGTGAATCAGCGGCTGCAGGGCGGCCTCTCGCTCCAGGCCAGCTACACCTACTCGAAGGTCATGACGGATGCCGACAGCTTCAGCGGGAGCGGCGGATCGATGGACGCCGCGCGCCCCGAGCTCGAATGGTCGGTCGGCCGGTTCGATCAACCGCACAGCGTCAAGGTGAACACGGTATTCCACTTGCCGTTCGGCGAGGGACGCCGCTGGCTCCAGAGCGGGATCGCCAGTCACATCGCCGGCGGATGGCGGATTGCGCTGATCCAGGCCTACAGCAGCGGGTTCCCGATCGGCGTGACCACCAACGCCCCGCTGAACATCTTCAACGGGACGAACCGTCCGAACGTCACCGGGGCCGATTGGCGGGCACCGATCGCCGGGGACGAATTCGACCCGCTCGTCGACAAGTTCCTGGACAGGGCGGCGTTCGTGCAGCCGGTCGGGGAGCTCGGCAACGCGCCGCGCATCAACCCGGACGTGCGCCGCGACTGGAACCTGACCGAGAACCTGAGCCTTGCCAGGTCGGTGAGGCTCTCGCAGGCGCTCGACATGGACATCCGGCTGGAGGCGTTCAACATCCTGAACCGCGTGGTCTGGGGGGCGCCGAACACGGACTTCAGCAGCAACAACTTCGGGGTGATCTCCGGCCAGGCCAACGCGCCCAGGCAGATGCAGCTCGGTGTGAAGTTCTACTGGTGACCGCGCAGGCCGGTTGTTTGGGTCAGGGATTGTCGTGACCGCTCCCGCGCAACGTTCTCGCGGGAGGGGTCCGTCAATTGTTTCCCCGGAGCTCCGGGAAAGGCCGGCCGTCAGAACGTGAGCTTGACGGCCAGCTGCGCCTGGCGCGGGTCGCCCACCCCCGACCTCAGGAACCCGTCGAAGTTGAACAGGGCGGGCGTGCTGAGCGGGTTGATGTTGTTGGCGTTGTTGAAGGTGTTGAAGACCTCGAAGACCGGCGTCAGCTCGTACCTGCCCGCCAGTCGGAACGGCCGTGCCACTCGCCAGTCGAAGGAAAAGAAGGTGTTGTCCTTGCGGGCGCTGTTCCGGCCGCGATCGACCCCGTTGAGGATGCGGGGCGACGGCGTGATCGGCTGCGGCCCGCGGTACTGCGCACGCGCGCTCAGCTGCACCCGGCTCGGGAGCGAAAAGGCGCCGAACGCGTTGAACTTGTGGCGGATGTCCCGATCGGCCGGCCCGCGGTCCTGCGTCAGGTCGAAGAAGTTGAAGCTGCGATCGGTGAACGGGTCCCGCTCGTTCGAGTCGTCGTCTTCGTCCTTCGCGAGCACGTAGTTCGCCTCCACCTGGTACGCGTCTCCGAGCCGCTTGCGTAGCCCCAGCGTGAGCCCGCGGTACTGCGAGCTCCCCCGGCTGTTCGTCACCATCACTTCGCCAAGCTGCGGTCCCCACGGCGTGCCGCTGTACACGTAAACGTTGCCGGTTCCGGGGCCCTGATCGCAGCACGACGGCCCGCTGCGGTTGTAGTTGAGGAACCGGGTCAGATTGCGTGCCTCGTTCCACGTGACGTCCACGTAGCCCGAAAGGTCCGCAATCATCTCTTGCTCGTAGGCGGCGTTGAAGGAGTAGACCCGGGGGTTCCGGTAGTCGCGATCGAAGACCCGGATGCCGCTGAAGAGCGGGAACTCACCATCCGGAAGCGGGCTCGGGCTCACGACAGCCGGCCACACGGGCCCGGGCACGCCGGACGAGATGATGCCGGTGTTCAGGAAGATGGTCTGCTGCTGCAGGCCGTTGGTGGTCACGGTCCCGACCTGGCTGAGCATGTTCTGGCGGGCGAAGTACACGCCCGCGCTGGCGCGGACCACCGACCGCCCCTCCCCCGTGACGTCCCAGGCGACCCCGGCCCTCGGCTGCCACATGTTCCACTGGTCCGGAATCGTGCCGTCGGATGGAAACGCCGGATCGTTCAGGAAAGCGCCGAAGGCGGTCGTCCGCGGATCCGCGGTCTCGGGCATCAGCTGCGCGTCCCACCGGAGCCCGTAGTTGACCGTCAGGTTGGGACGTGGCTGCCACTTGTCCTGCACGAACAAGGACAGCTCGTCGTTCGTGATGTTCGAGGCGCCGGCCGCATCGGTTGCCGGCCCCGACCGGCCGGCGCCCTGCAGGTACAGCAGCAGCGGGCCGCCGGTCGTCCCGCCGCCGGGGCAGGGGGCGGGCGAGGTCACGTAGCTGCCGTCCGAGCAGCCGATGGCGGCCGGACCGAAGCCGCCGCCGGAGGCGGGCGACGAATAGCGCAGGAAGCCGGTGACGCTGTCGAACAGGTAGCGGCCGGTGAAGAAGCCGCGGAACACCTGGTCGTTCAGCGTGTGCATCCACTCGCCGCCCATCTTCAGCGTGTGGGTGCCCTTGACCATCGTCACGTTGTCCTTGATCTGCGTGCGCCAGATCAGCTCGTCGACGTTCGGCTGGATGAAGAACGGGTTCCCGAAGCGGAACGACGGGGCGAAGCCGATGCCAGTGTCCGCCGCGACATTCGAAGCGGCCGCGGTTCTCGGCCGGCTTTCACGCGAGTAGGTGAAGTGCGCCTCGTTGAGCAGCGTCGACGACAGCGTGGTGAACCAGTTCACGTTCCCGACATTGATCCGCGCGGGATCCCCCTCGATCCCGTTGGCCGACGCGCCATACGTCGCGACGTCGAACGTCTCGTTCTCCTTGCGGGAGTGATTGAAGTTCCACGACGCCGACAGGTTGTTGCTCGGGTTGAGGCTGGCGTCCACCTTGCCCAGGACTGCCGTCGTGTCCACCGGGTGGGAGAGGGGCGTGCCTTCCTGCTGCCCGAACCGCGACGCAAAGAGGTTCAGCAGGGCCAGCCGCTGACAGTCGGCATTCTGGTTGATGAGCGCCTCGTTCGCGGGCACTGTCGGCGCCTGGACGGGACAGGCCACATCGCCGACCTGGCGGCTGAGATTGGGGCGCTCGAAGTTGCCGGTGATCCCCTCCACCGCCAGGAAGAAGAACGCCTTGTCCTTCCGGAGCGGCCCGCCCAGCGTGCCGCCGAACTGCTCGCGATGGAAGTTCTCGAGCGAGCTCCCGTCCGACAGTTCGCCAGTCAACGCTTCGAGCCGCTGGAAGTGGAACAGGCTGCCGTGGGGCTGGTTCGTGCCGGACTTGGTGATGACGTTGACCACGCCGCCGGCCGTGCGCCCGAACTCCGCGGGGGCGCCGGTGGCAATCACCTGGAACTCCCGGACGGCCTCGAGCGTGATGTCGATTGCCGCACGCTGGCCGCCCGCCTGCTCGCCGAAGAAGCCGTTGTTGTAGTCGCCGCCGTCCAGGCTGATGTTGTTGAAGATGCCGCGCTGCCCCGCGAACGTGATCTCGTCGCCGTCGGCCCCCTGCACGATGCTGACCCCCGGCGTGAGCGTGAGCAGATCCTCGAACTTGCGGCCGAGGATCGGCGTCGACTCGACGGCCGCCTGGTTCAGGGTGCTCGCCGCGGCGGTACGGGTGACCTCCACGGCAGGCTGGCGCACGGTGACCGTCTCCGCGACGCCGGACACCTTCATGACGGCGCCGAGCGTGAGGGTCTGCCCGACGGTGAGCTCGACGCTCTCCTGCACGAGCGACGCAAAGCCGGAGAGCGCGAAGGTGACCTTGTAGCGCCCGGGCGGAAGCTGCGGCAGGAGGAAGCGGCCGTCGCTGGCGGTCACGCTGGTGCGCGTGAAGTTCGTGTCGAGGTTGCGCGCCTCGATCGTGACGCCCGGCAGCGCGGCGCCGGTGGCGTCGGTCGCCTGTCCGTCGATCACGCCGGTCGTGATCTGCGACTGCCCCAGGGCGGCGCCGGTTGCCGCCAGGATGAACAGGACGGTGACCACCAGTGACGTTCGCACGACGGCTCCTCTCCGGATGACAAACGGCGCCAGCTTACCCGGTGATGTCATTCCGTTCAAGGACGGAGCTCGGCGTTCGGCGTTCGGCGGCTACTCGTAGCGGAGCGCCAGGATCGGATCGATGCGGCTGGCGCGATGCGCGGGTATGAGGCCGGCCGCGGCCGACACGATGGTCAGCAGCACCATGGTTGTGCCGGCAACCCACGGATCGTGCCCCTCGATCCCGTACAGCTGCGAAGACACGTACCGGCCAAGGCCCAGTGCGGCCGGCAGACCCACCGCAAGACCGATCGCCAGCAGGAGGAGGACTTCCTTCATCACCAGCCAGATCACCAGCCCCGGCTGGGCGCCGAGCGCCAGCCGGATCCCCAGTTCCTTCTTGCGCCGCGCCACGGCAAACGCCATGACTCCGTAGAGGCCGATCGAGGCCAGGAGCGTGGCCAGCAGGCCGAAGCCGGCGGACAGCAGCGCAATCAACCGGTCGGTCAGCAGCGTTTCGTCCAGCTGCGACTCGAGCGTCTTCAACTCATAGAGCGGCATCGCCGCGTCCAGCCGTTTCAACTCGCTCCGCACCAGGTTGTACGCAGCGGAGGACCCGGTCTGGGTGCGCACGTAGAACGCCGCGCTGTTCTTCCCCCAGTTCGGGACGAACACCTGCCGTCGCACGCCTTCCCTGGGCCCCTGGTACAGCGAGTCGGCGACGACCCCGATGATCTCGACGTCGAG
The DNA here is from genome assembly GCA_963787175.1 of uncultured Acidobacteriota bacterium. GTDB lineage: Bacteria > Acidobacteriota > Vicinamibacteria > Vicinamibacterales > 2-12-FULL-66-21 > CAVSUB01. The sequence continues at coordinate 351,706 of CAWBCA010000015.1, read as the reverse complement.
CTTGGTTTTCGGGCCGGTACCGCGGCCCAGGCGCTTGCCGAGCGCGCTCCGCCCCTTGAAGAAGTGCTCGGCGAATCGCCGGTTGACGATGGCGACCTTCGAGTTCTCCTTGAGATCCGCGACGGTGAAATCCCTCCCCTCCAGGATGGGGATCTGCATCGTCGCGAAATAGCCGGGCGACAGCGCGTTCATGAACGCCTGCATGTCTTCGCCGTCCTTCGGCTGGTGACCCTCGACCGATGTGCTGCTGTCCCACTCGTCGCCGCTCAGGATGGGCACGGTCGCAAAGCCGGCCGACTTCACTCCTGCCGACGTCCGCAGACGTTCCTGCAGTTCCTGATAAAGGTGCATCGCACGGGGGACGTCGTAGTCGCTCAGCGCCGGGGAGAGTTGAAACGTGACCAGGTTGTCGAGCGCGACGCCGGTGTCGGTTGTCTGCAGGTTCTGCAGGCTGCGGGTGAACAACCCGGCCCCGAACAGCAGCAGGAAGCTCAGCGCGACTTGCGCCGTCACCAGCCCTTTGCGCAGCACCAGCGACCCGCCGCTGCCTGCGATGGATCCGACGGTGGCCTTCAGCGTCTCCCAGAGATCGACCCGGCTCGCGCGAAGCGCCGGCACCAGCCCGAAGACGATGCCGGTCACCGACGTGAGGGTCAGCGTGAACGCCAGGATGCGCAGGTCCGGCCTGGCGCTGATCAGCAGCGGAGCGGAGCCCGACGGGATGAGCGTGAGGAGGCTGCGCGTAAGGACGACAGCCAGGAACACGCCGACGACCGCACCGGCGAAGGACAGCACGAGGCTCTCGACGAGCAGTTGCTGGATGAGGCGCCCGCGCGACGCGCCGAGCGAGAGACGGACGGCGATCTCGCGCTGCCGCATGAAGGCGCGCGCGATCAGCAGGTTTGCCACATTGGCGCAGGCGATGAGCAGCACCAGCCCGACCATGCACATCAGCACGATCAGGGCGGTCGAGAAGTCATTGCGGAGGCCGGAGAAGCCCATCGCGGCGGGGTCCACCCGCAGGACCCCTTTCATGAACTGCTCGCGTGAGTACGGCGACCAGTCCTTCGCCGCCGGCAGCGTCATCTCGTACGTGCGGACCTGGGTGAAGAGCCCCTGCAGCGGGGCGGCCGCGGACTCCACGGTGTAGCCGGGCTTCAGGCGCCCGAACACCTGGACCCAGCGCGTGCGCCGATCGTCCATGTGCACCCAGGTCCAGTCGGGCACCATCACAGCCTTCATGAGGATCGGCACGCGGATCTGGGGCGCCTGTGCCGGGTCCAGCCCGGCGAACCCGGCGGCCGACACCCCGACGATCGTCATCGCGGAGTTGTTCACCCGGATGGTCCTGCCGACCACGCCGGGATCGCGGGCGAACCGGTTGACCCAGTAGTCGTAGCCCAGGACGACCACCGGGTGGCCCCCATACACCTGATCGTCTTCGCCGGAGCTGAAGACCCGGCCGGCGGCCGGCTGCACCCCGAGCATCGCGAAGTAGTTGCCGGAGACCATCTCCGCCAGCACCCGCTCGGTCTGGTTGTCGACGCTCACCGAGGCCGGCACGAGGCGCCGGCACAGCACTTCCTGCAGCGGCTCGGCCTTCTGCTGGAGATCCTGATACAGCGGATACGAGTGCATCCGGGTCCCCATGTTGCTGCCGTTGTGGTTTCCCTGCTGGAACAGCATCACCAGCTGCTCCGGGGCCCGGACCGGCAGCTTGCGCAGGAGAATCTGGTCGATGAGGGTGAAGATGGCGGTGTTGGCGCCAATGCCCAAGGCCAGCGACAGAATCGCGACCAGCGAGAAGAGGGGGCTGCGACGAAGCCCCCGGAGCGCCAGCCGGAGGTCTGCGATAAGGGAAGTCATCGGACGCTTAGACGGAGCCGCCCGGGAGAACGTTTGCTCCGATCAGCGCGCGGCCCGGCAGGCCGGCAGGTACGGCACAATGGCAATCCACGGCTAGGGGCCAGCGGGCCACTGCGGGCCACTTGACAGCGTCCGCCTGGCGCCTACACTTTGGCGCGGAGGTGCCATGGACGCGTTCACCCGACGGCAGGCGTTGACGGCAGGAACGGCCGCAGTCCTCGGGGGTATGCACGCCCCGCAGGCCGCCGCCGCACAGGAGGGGCGCGCGGTGAAGAACGGCCGGCTCAAGCAATCGGTCTCCCGATGGTGCTACGGCAAGATTCCCATGCCGCAATTCTGCAAGGCGGTGGCGGACATGGGCCTGACGGCCATCGACCTGCTCGGAGAGGCCGACTGGCCGGTGGTGCGCGATTTCGGGCTGGTCTGCTCGATGGGCAGCGGCGGCGGCGGGTCGATTGCGGACGGCCTCAACGTCAGGGCCAACCACGATCGCATTGTCAGCGGCCTCGAGCGGCTGATGCCGAAGGCGAAGGAGCTGCAGGTCCCCAATCTGATCACCTTCTTCGGCAACCGGCGCGGCATGAGCGATGAGGAGGCAACGACCAACTGCATCGATGGCCTCAATCGCGTCAAGAAGATGGCGGAGGAGACCGGCATCACCATCTGCGTCGAGCTCCTCAACAGCAAGATCGACCACAAGGACTACCAGGGCGACCGGACGAAGTTCGGCGTCGAGATCGTCAAGGCGGTCGGCTCCCCGCGTGTGAAGCTCCTCTACGACATCTACCACATGCAGATCATGGAAGGGGATCTCATCCGCACGATCAGAGACAACTGGGACTACCTCGCGCACTTCCATACGGGGGGCGTGCCGGGGCGGCACGAGCTCGACGGAACGCAGGAAGTCACCTGGCGCGCTGTCGCCACGGCGATCGCGGACCTGAAATTCGACGGTTACTTCGCCCACGAGTTCGTCCCGACCAGGGACCCGCTCACGTCGCTCAGGGAAGCCGTCGTCCTCTGTGATGTATAACCAACAGCAGTAACCGCGACCTGCACGCCCGTTACACGGCAGCCCATCGAGACAACCCATGAGACATCTGTTCGGTGTTCCCGCGACGTTCGCCTTCCTTGCCCTCTCGAGCGCCCTGGCCATCACGCTCGCCGCTCAGGCGCCGCCGCCACAGCCGGGCGCCGCGCCCGCTCAACAGCCCGCCGCCGCACCCGCTCAACAGCCGGCAGCGCCCGCCGCATCGGGGCCGAAGCCGAAGCCCGAGGAGACCGAGGTGTGGGAGCCGGTGCCGAGAATGGTGACACCCGGGCCGACCAGCAGCGCGCCGCCGTCCGACGCGATCGTGCTGTTCGACGGCGCCAACCTCGATCAGTGGGTGAACTCGAAGGACAAGTCACCGGCTGGGTGGAAGGTGGCCGAGGGGATCGTCACCGTCGACAAGGCGGTGGGCAACATCCAGACCAGGCGCAGCTTCAGGAGCTACCAGCTGCACATCGAGTGGCGCGTGCCGGCGGGCACCACAGGTTCGGGTCAGTCACGCGGAAACAGCGGCCTGTTCCTGGCATCCACAGGGGCGGGCGACGTCGGCTACGAGCTGCAGATCCTCGATTCGTTCGAGAACAAGACCTACGTCAACGGGCAGGCTGGCAGCATCTACAAGCAGGGCGTCCCGCTGGTGAATCCGAGCCGCAAGCCAGGCGAGTGGCAGACCTACGACGTCGTCTGGTCCGCGCCGGCGTTCAACGCGGACGGCTCGGTCAAGACGGCTGGCTACGTCACGGCGTTGTACAACGGCGTGCTCGTGCAGAACCACTTCGAGCTCAAGGGGGAGACAGCCTATATCGGGAAGCCGCAGTACAGAAAGTACGAGAGCGCCCCGATCATGCTGCAGTCGCACGGCGATCCGAGCCCTCCGATCAGCTTCCGCAACATCTGGCTTCGCGAGCTGTAGGCGGCCGTCGGCGCGGTCTAAAAGACCGCGCCCCACAGCGGCTCGGAGTCCGTCCGTGGCGCCGGTGTCTTCAGACTCCGGCGGATGGCGGCGGTCCGCATGACCGCGCACAATGCGTCCGTGGCGCGGTGTCTTCAGACCCCGCCGGATGGGCAGCGGTCCGCACGACCATGCACAATGCGTCTGTGGGGCGGGGTCTTCAGACCCCGCCGGATGGGCAGCGGTCCGCACGACCATGCACAATGCGTCTGTGGGGCGGGGTCTTCAGACCCCGCCGACTGGCGAAGCGGGGCCCTGCAGAATCCGGGCGAACTGCGCCGCGTCGACGTTCGCTCCGGTGAGGACGAGCCCCACTGTCCGGCCGGCCATCCGCGTGGCGTCCTGCCGCAGTGCCGCAAGGCCCGACGCGGCGGCCCCTTCGGCCAGGTTGTGGGTGTCCACGTAGAATGCGCGCATCCCCTCTTCGACCTCGTCGTCCGACACTTCGACGATCCGCTCGGCGCGTGACGCGATGGCGGTCAGGGCCTCCGCAACCGGGGTCCTGCACGCGATCCCGTCGGCGATCCGGGTGGTCACGTCGTGGGACACGACGCGGCCCGCCTGCAGCGACCTCGCGTATGCCGGAGCCGAAGCGGACACCACACCGACGATCTGCGTCCGCAGGTTGAGCGCGTCCCGTGCGGCTATCGCTCCGCAGATGCCGGAGCCGAGGCCGATCGGCACGTAGAGCGTGTGCAGATCCGGAACCGCACGAAACAGCTCGAGCGAGTAGGATGCGACCCCTCGCACCAGGAGGGAGTGGAACGACGGCATGAAGTGCCACGCGCGCTCTGCCGCAACCTCGCCTGCCGCTTCGAGCGCCGCCTGGAAGTCGTGGCCCCGCTCGATCAGCTCCGCGCCAAGCGCCTGCATGGCGCGATTCTTCTCAACGCCGTTGCCGAAGGGCACGACCACGGCGACCGGTTGCGCGTAGCGGCCGGCTGCAAACGCCACGGACTGGCCATGGTTGCCCCGCGTGGCTGCCACGAGGCCGCGGGTACCGGGCTGCGCGCGGAACAGATCGTCCACGTACACCAGGCCGCCACGAACCTTGAAGGCACCGACAGGCGTGTGGTTCTCGTGCTTGACCCACACTGCCGCCCCGCACCGCGCGTCCAGCAGCGGCCAGCGCTGCTGCGGCGTAGGGGGCATCGACCGGTACACGACTGCCGCCGCAGCGTCCAGCTCGGAGAGCGTTGCCATGCCGGGCCCGCTCCGTACGTCAGTCCTTCGCGAAGGGGTTCTCATCGGCGCTGACGCCGAAGAGCGCCGGCACTTTCCCGCCGCACGAGCGCAGGTAGGCGGCCAGCTGTCCGCGGTGGTGCACCGAATGATTGTTCATCAGCGTCAGCCACTCGACGGCCAGCCGCGTCGCGCCGAAGAACTGCATCGGCTTCAGCAACTGTTCCGGCGTCATCTCCCTCAGCCTGGCCAGCCTGCCGGGGACGTGCGTCCGGTACCACTCGGCTACGCCTTCAGGGTTGATCATCTCGTCCGGCAGCACCGCGCCCGGCCGGACGAACTCCCCCTTGATGATGCCGTCGAGGAACCAGACGTCGGCGGTGGCGAGATGCGTGGCGAGATCCCACGCCGAGCGCGACTTCGGATCCGGCTTGTAGTCCCGGTTGGCGTGCGGCACCGCGGCGAGAACCCTGGCGGTCTTCGGCACGTCCTGCTCGATGGTCTGCGCGAAGAGGTCTCTGATCCCCTCCGCCTGCTCTGCCGTCATGATGCCTCCTTGATGCTGGCGACCGCAGGCGATTGTACCGCCCTTCGATTGAAGTATTCTCCACAGCATGAAGCACCTTCACGCCAGGAACTCGACCCTCCTCGCGGCCTGCGTAATCGTGGTCACCGCCGCCGGCGCCCAGGCGCAGGCGCGCTACACCATCACACAGGAGGCGGACACCGTCCGCATGCAGGACACCCGCGAGCAGATCAGCGTCTCCATCCTGACCACGGCGAGCAATGCGTACGAGATGACCGTCAAGGGGCAGGACGTGATCCGGAAGACGTTTGCCACCCTCGACGAGTTCCGCGCGAAGCCCGGCATGAACGGCATTCCCTACCTGTCGCCATTCGCCAACCGGCTCGACGAACAGGCCTTCTACGCGAACGGCAGGAAGTACAACTTCGACATGGAACTGGGGAACGTGCGCGGCGCGGTCCCGATTCACGGGTACCTGTCCAGCGCGACCGACTGGACGCTGCTCGAGGCCAAGGCGGACGGCAAATCCGCGTGGGTCACCAGCCGCCTCGATTTCTATCGGAACCCGCAATACATGCAGCAGTTCCCCTTCGCGCACGTCGTCACCATGACCTACAGGCTCGCGGACGGGATGCTGGAGGTGCACACGCGGCTCGAGAACCTGAGCAGCGAGCCCATGCCGGTTGCCATCGGCTTCCATCCCTACTTCCAGCTGACCGACTCCGTACGCGAAGAGTGGACGCTGTCCGTCGGGGCGAAAACCCGCTGGGTTCTCGGGCCGAACATGGTGCCGACGGGCGAGACACAGCCGACCACTTCGCTCCTGGCGGATCCCGCGCGCGTCCTCCTCAAGGAGGTGAAGCTCGATGACGTGTTCAGCGATCTCGAGCGGGACGCACAGGGCCGCGCGACGGTCAGCTTGAGGGGGAAGCAGCAGCAGCTCGACGTGCTCGTCGGTCCGAAGTTCAAGACACTCGTCCTCTATACCCCGCCGCCGGGCGCGGGACGAGGAGGTCGCGGGGCGGCACCTGCCCCGCCCGCTCCGGACCAGCCGGCCCGGGGGTCCGTGGCGATCGAGCCCATGGCCGGGATCACCAACTCGATGAACCTCGCGCACAAGGGGATCTACAAGGAGCTTCAGAGCGTGGCTCCCAAGAGCTCGTGGGAGGAGAGTTTCTGGATCCGGCCGAAAGGATTCTGAAATGACGCTGCCCGCCCTGCTGGTCAGCGCACTGCTCATCGGGGCGCAGGCGGCACCCGCACCTGCACCGCCGGCTTCGCGCCCGTTCGGGACGCTCCGCGAGCAGGCCGCTCTCCAGCAGGAGTGGCTCCGGAAACGGCTCGATACGTTCCTGCCCCCGCTGATGCGGTCGCACGGCATCGACCTGTGGGTCGTGCCGATGCGCGAGTACAACGAGGATCCGGTCTTTGCCGCGATCACGTCGCCTGAGACGTTCGCGGCGCGCCGGCGGACGATCTACGTCTTTTTCGACAAGTGCGCCGCATCAGGGCAGCCTCCCACCGCCGCCTGCGTGGAGCGGATCGCGCTCGGCGGCACGTCCCAGGGCGGCCTGTTCGACGCGCGGCGGTCGTCCTCTGCAGCAGCGGCGAACGTCGGCCGCGGCGTCCAGGCCGAGCTGTGGGGTGACGAGCAGTGGCAGCTGCTGAAGCAGGTGATCGAGGAGCGGAAGCCGCGCGTGATTGGCATCAACCGGTCGACCGTGTTCGCTTTTTCGGACGGCCTCTCGAGCGGCGAGCTCCAGGGGATGTCCGCTGCGCTCGGGGACACGTGGTCCTCGCGCTTTCGCAACGCCGAAGGGCTGCCGCTCGAGCTGATCGCCTCACGGCTTCCCGAGGAGGAGGCGTTCTTCGGACGGATGCAGGAGCTGGTCTGGTCGATGACCCGGACGATGTTTTCGCGCGAGGTCATCACGCCCGGCACCACCCGCACGAGCGATCTGGCGTGGTGGTGGCGTCAGCAGGTGAACGATCTGGGCCTGGGGACGTGGTTTCAGCCCAGCGTGGACGTCCAGCGCAAGGGAGCAATCGCGGCGGAGCTTGGAGACGACCCGGTGATCCAGCCCGGCGACCTGCTGCACTGCGACGTCGGGATCACCGTCGCCCGCCTCAACACCGACACCCAGCACGACGCTTATGTGCTGCTGCCCGGAGAAACGGACACACCCGCCGGGCTCAAGCGTGCGCTGGCCAACGCCAACGCGCTGCAGGACATCGTGGTGGACGAGATCCGGCCGGGCCGCACGGGCAACGAGATCCTTGCGGCATCACGCGCCCGCATGGCGGCGAAAGGGATCGACGGAACCGTCTACTCGCATCCCGTCGGGTTGCACGGTCACGGCGCCGGGCCGCTGATCGGGCTGTGGGACTACCAGGACGGAGTGCCGGGCCGCGGCGACGCCAGGGTCATCCCCTCGATGTGGTTCTCCATCGAGCTGCAGGCCACGACGCCCGTGCCCGAGTGGGGCGGACAGGCCGTGCGAATGGCGCAGGAGGAAGACGTCATCGTCGGCGCCGACGGCAGGGTCCGGTGGGCACTTCGCCGGCAGGACGCCCTGCTCCTGGTGAGGTAGCAGTCCTGCAAGTGTCACCGGCGGCGCGGGCTGCTACCCGACCTTCACGACCATCATTGTCGCGTCGTCGAACGGCTCGGCCATCCCGCGGAAGGCCTTGACCGACCTCTCGACGCTGGCCAGCAAATCCTCCGCGCCGGCGGACGTCCGGAGCAGTGCCTCGAGACGCTCGGGCCCGAACATCTCGCCGCTCTCGCTTTCCGCTTCGACGCAGCCGTCCGTGTAGAAGAAGACGAGGTCTCCCGCGGCGAGCTGCACCCGTTCTTCGATGTAGCCTCGGCCGGCCAGCAGGCCGACAGGAAGGCCTGACGACCACATCTGCTCCAGGGTGCCGTCCCGCCGCAGCACGTACTGGGGGTTGTGGCCGGCGTTGACATAACGGAGCACGCGCGTGACGGGGTTGAGCATCCCCAGGAACAGCGTGGCGTAGACAGGCCCGGGCGTGCTCCCTTCGATGTCGACGTCAATCTCCCGCGCGATGGACGCCGAGATCCTGGCCGAGCGCCAGCCGCGTCCGGAGTGATGCCTGGATGTTCGCCATCAGCAGCGCCGCGCCCACGCCTTTCCCCGACACGTCCCCCACGAGCAGCGCCAGCTCGCCGTCGGTGAGCTGGAAGTAGTTGAAGAAGTCGCCGCCCACCTCGCGCGCCGGCACGGACACGCCCTTGATCTCGGTCAGTCCGAGGCGCAATGGCCCCTGGGGAAGCATGTCGATCTGAATCTGACGCCCGAGCTCGAGCTCCCGCCGTATCCGCTCCTGCTCGACCACCGCGTGCTGGTGCCGCTCGACGTCCTCGGCCATGTGGTTGAACGCGCGGGCGAGCTTGCCCATCTCGTCGTTCGAGCCGACCTCCACGCGGGCGCTGTAGTCGCCCTCCGCAATCCGGTGCACGCCGTCGTTGAGCTTCGAGAGGTTGCGGGTCAGCCGCGACGACAGCGGCACGATGCCGACGAGCGCGAGGCCGATGCAGGCCAGCCCGAGGCCGGCGCTGCGAACCCCGGCGCGCCGCAAATCGGTGAGCGATTCTCCGACCGGCCGAGCGATTCCGAACTTCAGGCCCGACCCGGTCGGGTCCGTGGTGGTCACCACGATCCAGTCGGCCAGCACCGTCGTCCCGAGGGGCCCGTCGGGCCTGACGACGCCGCCGCCGAGCGATTCCACCTTCGTTCTGTCCTCCTCGGTCGGCGTATAGAGCCGGCCGTCCTTTCCGAATGCGAACGGCACCTCGCCGCGATCGCGCCGCGTCGTGGTGAACACAGTTGCCAGGAGGTTGGGCAGATTGACCTCGGCGTTCGCCGCGCGGAGCACCTGTCCGTTGCGCTCCACGGTCACGTCCAGCCGACTTCCCGATAGTGCTGTCCGGCGGCGCGTCGGCCCCGACGTCCCGACAGCCGCAGCGGCGGAACCGGCGGTCCCGGTTGCGGCGCGGGCGGCCGGACCAGCCGCCGCAGCCGCCCGCTTGCGTCCAGCCGCCGCCTGCCGCGACGCGGCGGCGAGGGCCGTGGCCTGCGCTTTCTCGTCCGCCAGCCGCTGCGCTTCGGACACTTTCTTCTGCAGCTCGGCGGCCCCCATCTGGATTCCCTGGACGATGCCGAGCATCCGTTGATTGACCTCGCCGATGACACGCTGCCGTTCTTCGGGCGAGAGCCGCTGCCACTCTTCGCTGGACCCGACCAGTTGCTCGATCATCTCGCGGCGGATCGGCATCATGTCGAACATGATGCGGTCGCGGTCGGTCCCATCGCCGGCCGGGGCAGAACCGTCTCCGAACGCCGGCGCGCCGCCGGCGCGACCGGCAGCAGACTCCGCGCCGCCACGAAACCCGCGGTCCGCGGGTGCGCCGCTCCAATCCGGCCGCATGTCGCGCAGAGGTTCGACAACGGGGACGGGTGGCACGTCGGGGACCGCGACCGGCGGCACCCTTGGCACCGCCTGAGCTGACGGGGCCTGGGTGGTGGACGACGGCGGGAGCGCGGTCGGGAGCGGGAGCGGCTGACCCACGATGACCTCGCCGCGCCGGCCGCGATCGGCACGGAATCCTCGCTCGCCGCCGCGCCAGTCCGCCGGAGGCCCGGGGGGGGCGGAGGGCAGCGCGGGCCCACGGCCGCCTCCCGGAGGCCTCAGCCCGCGCACCTCGATGTTGTTGAGGAGCATGGCCACTTCGCCGAGCGCCTCCGCGACGGTGTCCTCAGCCGCCGGCGCGGCGCCGGCAATCGCCGGCTCCACCGGCTGGGAAGGCGCCGATGCCGCAGCGCCCGACGCACGCGTCCCGGCCTCACCGGAAATCCGGCTGGCGGCCGCGTCCGCCTGGCGCTGCACGTCCATCAGGTGCTCGACCCGCTCGCTGATCTGCGTGGTCACCAGCTGCATGCGCTGCGTGAGGTCGCCGGCGAGCGATTCCGCCTCGAGACCGGCAGCCTCGCGCACCGCGGCCGCGTTGCTCACATACGTGTAGACCGTCACCGCCGCCAGCGGTACAGACCGAGAGGAGGAAGAACGCAACAATCAAACGGAGGCGAAGGTTCATAGACAATCTGCAGGCACGCGGGGCTGTTCTCAGTATGGCCCGAGATTGCGGTGAAGATCACTTCGCCCTGATGCGGAGGTAGGCCTTCATGCCTGGGCTGCGCACCAATCGCCCCGCAGGGCTCGCACCATCAGGCAAGGGCCCGCAGGCCGGCGACGAGGCGCCCTACTCCTTCCGCTATGGATGCGGCATCGAGCGCGCCGTACAGATCCGGATCGAGCAGGGCGACCGGTCGGCGAACGCGGTCCCCGGAATCGCCGCCACGCGGTGCTCGCGAATCAGGCGCTCGCTGAGGGCCACCGAGTCCAGGCTCGAGTGCGCGCGCACCAGATAGTAAAAAGCCCCGTCCGCCCGCGGGACCTCGCAGGGAACGTCGTCTGCGCTGAGGGCGTCGAAGATCAGCCGGCGCGTCGTGTCGAGCTGCGCAAGATGCGCGGCCGCGTGCGATCGTCCGACTGTCAGCGCTGCCAGCGCGGCGCGCTGCGAGATGGCCGGCGGGCAGATCAGGATCGTGTCCTGGATCTTGTGCACCGCCTCCGCCAGGACCTCCGGGATCACCATGTAGCCGATCCGCCAGCTGGCCATCCCGTATGCCTTCGACAGCGAGTACAGCGAGATGGTGTGGCCCGCTGCCGCGTCGAGGGATCCGGGGGAAAAATGCCGGGCGCCTCCGTAGGTGAAGTACTCGTAGGCTTCGTCGTGGATGTGGATGATGCCCCGCGCGGCGCACAGCGCGTTCACTGCGCGCAGGGCCTCGGCGGGGTAGACCGCACCCGTCGGGTTGTTGGGCGACACCGTGACGACCGCACGCGTCCGGGGCGTGATGGCCTCTGCAATCGCTCCCACCTGCAACTGATACTCGTCGTCGGTCGCGACGCCGACGGCGGTGGCGCCAGCCATGACGATCGCCATCTCGTGGTTGAAGTAGTACGGCGCAGGCAGGATCACTTCGTCGCCGGGATCGGTGACTGCGAGCACGGCGTTCATGAACGCCTGGTTGCCGCCCGCCGTCACGAGCACGCGGCTCTCCGGCCGGACGCGGATTCCGTTCTCGTGCGCCAGCTTCGACTCGAGCAGCGCCACGAGCGCCGGCAGGCCCTCGACCGGACCGTAGCGATGGTCGCTCAGCGGGGACCCGAAACCGCGCGCTGCCTCGACGGCCTCGGCCGGCGGCCCGTACGAGACGACGCCCTGGCCGAGGAGATCGTGCCGGGTGTCTCGGCGATCCAGCGGGCGACGATGGGGATGACGGGCGCCTGGACCTGGGCCAGGCGCCGGGATTGCCGTTGAGCGTGGTGCACGTCACCAGCATAACCCCGCGGCACTGAGCTGCAGGACAGCCGGTTGCGGCGATGTTCGCCGACCCGGGGATCGACGGTCGCCCCACCGTCGCGCGCTTACTCCTGGCGCAAGGCCGTCATCGGGTCGACCGAGGCCGCGCGGCGCGCGGGGATGTAGCAGGCGACGAGCGCAACCAGCCCCAGCAGGACGGCCACGCCGACATACGAGATCGGGTCCGAAGGCTGGATGCCGAACAGCTGGCTGCGCAGGAGCCGGGTCGACGCAAGGCTCACCGGCACGCCGATCGCCAGGCCGGCCAGCACCAGCCGCGCCCCCATGGACAACATCAGCCGCAGCACGCTGCGTCGCGACGCGCCAAGCGCCATCCGAACGCCGAGCTCGTGGGTGCGCCGCGTCACGTGGAAGGACAGCACGCTGTAGATCCCCGCCGCCGCGAGCGTGAGGCCCAGCGCCGCAAACGCCGTGAAGAGCGCCATCGTGAAGCGGGGCTGCACCACTTCCTGCCCCATCAATTCCTCCAGCGTGATGGGGCGTCCCAGCGGCTGCTCGGGATCCATTTCGCGCACCTGTGCGCGGACCGCGTTCAGGAGCAGCTCGGGAGCACCGAGCGTGCGGACCGCGAGCAGCCGCTGCGGCGGCGCCACCACTGAATAGGGCATCATGAGCGCCGGCGCCGGGTCCCGCCGGAAGCCCGCGTTGCGCGTGTCGGCGACGATGCCGATGACAGTGACCTCGGGCTCGCGGCTGCTGTCAAGCAGCAGCGATGGAGCGGCCTGTTCAAGGATCGCCAGACGCACCCGCGCGCCAATCGGGTTCTCAGCCGCCGGCCACGACCTGGCGGCTGTCTCGTTCAGTAGGGCCACGCGGTCGCCCCGCAGCACTTCCGAGGCGTCGAACATGCGACCGGCGCGCAGCGGGATGCCGAACGTCCGCAGGTGATCGGGCCCGACGAGGTGACGTCGTCATCCGGCGCTGGTCCGTGTTTGCCTGGCCGGGGATACTGTAGGTGCTCTGGGGGCCCCCCAACGGCACACCGACGGTCGCCCCCTGGACGCCCGGAAGGCCCGAGATGCGTTCGAGCAGCTGCTGCGTGAACAGGTTGCGCTGCTCCAGCGTCGTGTATTTCTTGGGCGGCAGCGGGACCCCCATCAGCAGGACGTGCTCGGCCCCGATGCCGGAGCTGGTGTTCTGCAGCACGAGGAAAGTGCGGACGGTGAGTCCCGCGCTCACAAGCAGGACGACCGACAGCGCGACCTCGGCGACCACGAGCAGATCGCGCGTCCGGCTCCCCTGCCCGCCGGCGCCCGTGCTCCGGCTGGCCTTGAGCGAGTCGGTGAGATCGGGTCGCGAGCTCTGCAGCGCCGGCACCAGCCCGAAGATGATGCCGGTCACGACCGACACGGCCAGCGAGAACAGCATCACGGGAATGTTGATGGTCACCCGCGACTCGTTCGGCACGTAGAACTCAGGCATGAGGTCGACGATGGTGCGGGTCGCAGCGAAGGCGAAGAGGACGCCGGTTACGCCGCCGGCGAGCGACAGGACAACGCTTTCGGTGAGCAGCTGGCGGAGAAGCCGGCCCCGGTCCGCCCCGATCGACATCCGAACCGCCAGCTCCCTGGCGCGCGCGGTGCCGCGCGCGAGCTGGAGGTTCGCGACGTTCGCGCAGGCGATCAGCAGCAGGAACGCGACCGCGCCAAGCAGCAGCTGCAGACTGGTCCGCATCTCGCCGCTCGCCACCGTCACGTCGAGGTAGTTCCGCAGCGCAGTCGTGAATCCCTGCGACGGGAAGGCGGAGGGGGTGTCCCGGGCCAGCCGCTGGTGGAACGCGCGCAGCTGTTCCTCGGCGGCTTCCTTCGACACGCCGGGGGCGAGCCGCACAATCGGCGCCACCCAGGGAACGTCCTTTCGGGTGAGCGACAGCGGCAGCCAGAACCCTTCGTTCCCGTACCATCCGAATCGCGGCGGCATCACACCGACAATGGTGTGGGGACGGTCGTTCAGGCGCAGGGTCTTGCCGACCGCGTCGGCGCTGCCCTGAAACAGCCGCAGCCAGAGTCGATGGCTCAGCACCACTACCGGTTCGCTGCCGCCATCGCTCCGGATGTCGGAGGGCTGGAGCGTCCGGCCGGCCGCCGGGGGCACGCCGAGGAAGTTGAACGCGTTTCCTGTGAGCAGCACCCCCCCGAAACTCTCGGGCGGGAACTCGCCCGTCAGGAGGACCGTTTCAATCGAGGTGGCCATCACGCCGGAGAAGGCCGGCAGGGCCGCCATCTGCTGGACCTCGCCCACCGTGTAGGCGTGGCCGCCCCGGCCGTCCACCGCCCGCGCCTGCGGCGACCAGATCTCGCCAGGCTTGGCGTACGGGTAGGGCGCGATCAGCACGCCGTAGATCACGCTGAAGATCGCGGAGGTGGCCCCGATACCCAGCGTGAGAGAGAGCAGCGCGACGAGCGTGAACGCAGGGCTGCGCCTGAACGATCGGACGGCGTACCGAGATCCTGGACGAGCTGCCCTGGCCAGCGCTGCATGCACCCTCCCTTCGTGAGTCCGCCGGCAGTTGGACGAACGACACCGCGATTAAGTTGCCGCCGACACTGACGCTGGAGCCGACTGCCCTGCGGGCCCTCACTAGCGCTCGGCCAGGATTTCCGCGAGCACCTTCCCCTCGGTGTCCTTCAACTCCACGCCGAGCAACCGCGCCATCGTGGGCGCCAGATCGATGGTGCGCACCGAGTCGACAGTCACCCCGGAACTGATGCCGCGGCCGGACGCGATGAAGATGGCCCCGAGGTCGGGGTCGCTCGCCAGATATCCGTGGGAGCCGAAGCTGCCTTCTGCCGCGTCGTTCACGATCTGCTCGCCCGCCGCCGCCGTGAAGGCGTAGCCTTCCGCTCGCGGTCAGGAACAGTCGCCCATCTGCCATCGGTTGCGGACGCGAGCGGGAACCCCAGCGCAGCCGTATTCAGCCGGCTCGATCACCCTGTCGACCCCCTCTATGCCCGGCAACACCTCCTTCAGCCGTGCGAGGCGGGAGCCGTCGGGGTCCGGCACCGTGACGTAGGCGATCGCGGTTCCACCTTCGGGGACCACCCATGCCTCGGCCTTCGTCGCCTTGCCTCCGGATGCCTCGACGAGCCCGGCCTTGACGCAGCGCCGCATTCGGGTTGATCTGCCGCTTCACCCGCTTGAAGCCGTGATCCGACACGATGAAGAAGGTGGTGCGCGCGCCGAGCCCCGCCTGCGTCGACGGCCTCGACAATCGCCGCTACCTGCGCGTCGAGATGCGCCATGGCCGACTGGGCCGCGAGGGTGTCTGGACCGTAGCGGTGCTGGATGGAGTCGAGCGTGAGCAGGTGGAACATCATCAGGTTCGGCTTGTGAGCCCTGATGATGTGCGCCGCCGCCTGCGTCCAGACGTGATCCCGGAACACGATGTTCTTCGACGCGAAGCGTGTCGACATCCTCCTGCGAGACGATGCCCGCCTTGACCATCTCGAGCGCGATCTGGCCCCTTGGGATCCGGGACGCTCACGGAACTCCCAGGTCACCGTGGGCGCGTTCCAGATCGCCACCCAGTCGACCTGTGCCGTCGTCAGGCCTCGCGCGTGCGCGATGTCGTACAGCGTGGGGACGTGGACCATCTCGCTCCTGTCCCGCCACGGCTCGACGCGCGGCGGCATGCCGGGCTGGGCGACGAGCAGACCGTTGTAGATCATCCGATGCCGGGCAGGCGTCACGCCGGTGACCATCGAGGTGTGGTTGGCCCACGTCACCGTCGGATTCACCGGCACCATCTGCTTTGCGGTGGCTCCCTGCGCGGCCAGTCGCCGCAGGGCCGGCAGCGGTATCGACGGATCGGCCAGGGCCCGGGCGGCGAAGCCGTCCAGGCTGATGATCACGACATGATTCGAAGAGGCCGGGGGTTGCGGCTGCGCCGCCAGGTGCGGCGGAAGGAGTGCGGCGACGAGGAACAATCCGGCAAGGGCGCGGCAAACACGGTGTGCCATCGCGAGAGCATACGCGCAGTCGCGTCCCGGGAGCGAGTGCGCCGGGCGGGGCGCTCATCACTGGACCGGTGCGGGGCGCCCGGCGGCGAACTACCGTGTCAGGAAGCGGACAGCGTGCTCCGTGCGAGGCTGAGCCTGCGAGCCTCGACACGTTCCTGCTGCGAGCGCGCCCGCCGAACGAGGCCGTCGTAGTCGCGCGCGCGAAGCCGTGGCTCGACCTCGGCCGCCGCCGCCAGTGCCGTCCAGAGCGCCGCCTTCCCGCCGATGCCCACCGAGAGCGCTTCCAGGATCTCGAAGAGCAGGAAGTTGCCCTGTTCGGGGTCGTCCACCCGCAGCTTGAGCCGCGTGGCCTTCTCGGCCAGCCATGCGACCGCTTCGCGTACACGACTTTCGGAGACGCCCAGCTCGCCCATCAGCCGCAGGAGCTCCTGGCGGTCCGCCTCGATGTCGGCGTGCAGGGCCGCGGCGAACTGCTGGACCTCGGTTCCCGCGTGAGTCGTCTCGAGATGCTCGAGCAGCTCGACGGCCGCCATCGCCCCGGAGAGGTGATCGTTCAGGTAGGTTGCGAGATGCGTGTTGCTCATGCGGCGGCGCGTGCACGTTTCGCGCCGGGCCGATCGCACGGACCTCAGTGGACGCCGGCCGACCGCATCCTGGCGGGGAGCTTTGGCGCGGCGAACGGCAGGGTTTCCGGAAGCACGCGGATGGCCGTCGTCTCCTTGAATGGGTACTGCCGCCGCTGGCGAACGTCAGCTCAACGAAGAAGGCCGTCCAGCCGGACGACGGCCGGCGGATGCGCGCGACCCATGTGTTCGGCCCCGACAGGGCCAGGGTCGTGCCGGCGTAGGCGGGGCCGATGACGTCGAGACGGAAGTTCCGCGCCTCGGCATTGGTCGCCTGCCAGAGCCTGACCTCTTCCGGACGCTGCTTCGAGACGACCTTGATCGAGCCGTCGCGCTCGAAGGTCCAACTGATCTGCGGGCGCGGCGTGCCGGTCACGACTGCCGCATAGAACGCATGGACGCTCTCGAGCGCATCCGACTTCTGCATGGAGTGGTCGGCATTGGGGACGTACCGCAAATGCTTCTCGCCGCGGAGATCGTCGAAGTAGAAGCGCGACGAGTCGGGCAGGAAGAACTGGTCACCCGACGCGTTGACGATGAACTTGGGCAGCGTCAGCCGCTCGCGGTACTCGTAGGGCTCCTCGATGCGCATCAGCGCGCGGAACTCCGGCGTGTTCATCCGGTCCAGCAGGCCCTGTTCGTCGTAATCCTCCACCGCAGCGGACCACGCCCCGTATGCCCGCCAATGGTGGGTGAAAGAGGGCACCACGTTGAGGAGGTCGATGACGGCCGGCGCGATGGCAATCACGCGGCGGTCGACTGCCGCGGTCGTCCAGGTCGTCCATCCCCGCTTCGAGAAGCCGGACACCACGAAGCGGCGCACCGGCTGCCCGCCGCCGGCGGCCGAGGAGGTGAAGGCTGTCACGGCGTCCATCGCACGGACCGCACTCTTGGTCATCGGCAGCCGCGCCGGCCAGCGCTCATCACCCGTCTCGAGGAAGTGGTTCCACGTGTAGGCGATGAAGTCGTCTTCCGTGCGCGGCTTGCGCGTCAGGATCGTTCGTGAAGACGACGGGCTGGTTCGGCACCAGGCGCAGCTCCGTCGTCACCGTGCCGGTGTCGCGGGCAAGCTCCGCGAGCCAGGCCGGGGGCCGCTCCGGCGGCTGGCGATCCAGGCTGCCGCCGGTGATGAACAGGAAACCGATGTCGCTGGTCACGCGTGCGGGCCGCACCACGGTGATCCAGTGCGTCCAGAGTGGACGCTCGACTTCCTGCTCGGTGAGCCACCGCTGGGAGGTCATGTCCAGCAGGGTGCCCCTGAGCCCCTCGCCCGCGGGCACGTCCCGCACCACCTTCCATGCGAAGCTCGGGTCCGGCGCGGCCACATAGCGGTCGAGAGCGGTCTCGTCCGCCCGCGTGGCGCGGGAGGGGCCCGTCTGCGCCGGGACCGGCGTCGCGAACGCGGCTGTCAGCAGGAGCGCCGGAAGATACCGTGCCGCATGCAGGCCCACCTCTCAGCTCACGCGCAGCCGCTCGTCGTGCCGCAGTTCGCGCACTTGTAGCAGGAGCCCGAGCGCACCATGATCGACCCGCACGTCGAGCACGGCGGCGCGTCCTCCTGGTTCTGCATCGCGGCGAACGGCGCCGGCGCAGCTTCGAGGCTGCCCACGCGACGGCCGCCTTGACGTCGAGCGCGCAGCTGCTCCGGCGTCGACACGTACTCCTCGCGGACGTTGACGCCGGCGCGGAACTGCGCGTCGGTGCGACAGGAACTTCGTCGCCATCCACCGGAAGATGTAGTCGACGATCGACTTGGCGAAGCGGACGTCCGGGTTCTTCGTCATGCCGGACGGCTCGAAGCGGACGTGGCTGAACTTGTCCACCAGGTCCTGCAGCGGCACGCCGTACTGCAGCGCGTAGCTGATCGCCTGCGCGAACGCATCGGCGAACCCGGAGATGGTCGACCCTTCCTTGGCCATCACCAGGAAGATCTCGCCCGGCTGCCCGTCCTCGAACAGGCCGACGGTGATGTAGCCCTCGTGCCCCTGGATGTCGAACTTGTGGGTGAGCGCGTGCCGCTCGTCGGGCAGCTTGCGCCGGCGCGGCCCGGGATCGACGGCCACCGCCGCCGCCTTCTCCTTGTCGCGCGAGGTGTTGAGCGGCTGCGTCCGCTTGCTGCCGTCGCGGTAGATCGACACCGCCTTGGTGCCCAGCCGCCACGAGTCGATGTAGGCCTGCTGGATCTCCTCGACGGTGGCGTCCTTCGGCACGTTGACGGTCTTGCTGATCGCGCCCGAGATGAACGGCTGCACCGCGCCGACCATCCGGACGTGCCCCATGTAGTGGATCGACCGCACGCCGCGCGCCGGCTTGAACGCGCAGTCGAACACCGGCAGGTGCGCTGTCCTTGATGTGCGGCGCCCCTTCGATGGTCTCGTTCTCGTCGATGTACTCGATGATCTCCTTGACCTGCTGCGCCGAGTAGCCGAGCTTGTCGCAGCGCCATCGGCACGGTCTGGTTGACGATCTTCATCAGCCCGCCGCCGACCAGCTTCTTGTACTTCACCAGCGCGATGTCCGGCTCGACGCCGGTGGTGTCGCAGTCCATCATGAAGCCGATGGTCCCGGTCGGCGCGAGCACCGTGGCCTGCGCGTTGCGGTAGCCGTGCTGCTCGCCCATCTCGACCGCTTCGTCCCAGACCGTCCCGGGCCGCCTGCAGCAGGTCCTTCGGCACGTGGGTCCGGTCGATGTCCTTGAGCGCCGCGCGGTGCTTGCGCATCACGCGCAGGAACGGCTCGCGGTTCTGCTCGTAGCCGGCAGAACGGCCCGCCGTGATCGCGGGCGATCTTCGACGACTGCGCGAATGCCGCGCCGTGCATCACCGCGGTGATCGCCGCCGCGTAGCTCGCGCCCGCAGTCGCCGTCGTAGGGCAGGCCGCGCGACATCAGCAGCGCGCCGAGGTTGGCGTAGCCGAGGCCGAGCGGACGGTAGGCGTGGCTGTTGTCGGCGATCGCCTTGGTCGGATAGCTCGAGTTGTCGACGAGGATCTCCTGCGCGGTGATCAGCGTCCGGCAGGCGGCGTCGAACGCGACGTGATCGAACTCGCTCGTCTTCGCGCACGAACTTCATCAGGTTGATCGACGCCAGGTTGCACGCCGAGTCGTCCAGGAACATGTACTCCGAGCACGGGTTGCTGGCGTTGATGCGCGCGGTGTTCGGGCAGGTGTGCCAGTCGTTGACGGTGGTGTCGAACTGCAGGCCGGGGTCGCCGCAGAGGTGCGTCGCCTCGGCGATCTGCCGCATCAGGTCGCGCGCCTTGTAGGTGTCCATCACCGACCCGTCCCGCACCGCCCGCGTCTGCCATTCGCCGTCGTCCATCACCGCGCGCATGAACTCGTCGGTCACCCGCACGCTGTTGTTCGAGTTCTGGAAGAACACCGACGCGTAGGCCGGACCGGTGAACGAGCCGTCGTAGCCGGCGTCGATCAGCGCCCACGCCTTCTTCTCTTCCTCGACCTTGCAGTTGATGAACTCGTCGATGTCCGGATGGTCGGCGTTCAGGATGACCATCTTGGCCGCGCGGCGCGTCTTGCCGCCCGACTTGATGACCCCGGCGAACGCGTCGAACCCCTTCATGAACGAGACCGGGCCCGACGCGGTGCCGCCGCCGGCCAGCAGCTCGCGCGACGAGCGGATCGACGACAGGTTCGAGCCGGTGCCGGAGCCGTACTTGAACAGCATCCCCTCGGTGCGCGCCAGCGTCAGGATCGACTCCATCGTGTCCTGCACGGCGTTGATGAAGCAGGCCGAGCACTGCGGGTGCGTCTCGAACCCGACGTTGAACCACACCGGGCGAGTTGAACGCCGCCTTCTGATACACCAGCAGGTGCTTCAGATCGTCCGAGAACGCCGAGAGGTCGTCCTCGCTGGCGAAGTACTGCTGGTTCCGCGCCCACGCGGTGATGGTGTCGACCACCCGGCCGATGAGCTGCTTGACGCTGCGCTCGCGCTCGGGCGTGCCGATCTGCCCGCGGAAGTACTTCGAGACGACGATGTTCGTGGCCTGCTGCGACCAGAACTCGCGGCATCTCGACGTCGCGCTGCTCGAACACGACCTGCCCCTTTTCGTTGCCGATCACCGCGGCATCGGACGTCCCACTCGACCTCGTCGAACGGATCGATGCCTTCGCGGCTGAAGAAGCGCTCGAACTCCAGCCCGGGAATCGACGTGGGCTCGGCGGGCTGGAGTGTGCCGCTCGAGCCAACGCCCGGGCTGACCGCTGCGCCTCTCTGCATCGTCCCTCCGAAAAGCCTGGAACCCGGGCCGCGCCCCCAGCCCAGGCACCGAAATCCAACTTCGAAAACGTGATCGCGATCGCCGGCGTCAGGCCGTCGGGAGCTGGGAAGTCCCCGCTGGAATCGCGCGTGTGCGACGGCCTGTCGCTTCCCGGAACCGATCGCGGCGAAGATCCGGCGGGCTCGCCGGAACCGACGGGTTTTCTGGGTGCGAAGGCGGGGACCAATATGGTCCTTGTTTACGTGGTTGTCAAGGCCGGAGTCCACAACATATTGTGGATGTAATTTTAGGGCAGGCGCAAGATATTGGCTATTGGCGTGAGTTCAGCTGAATCCTGCTCAGCCGTGAGACATTTAGCGGCCGACCGAGCAGCTTGGCGATAGTTTTCGGCCCGCTCGGCGATCGACCGGGCGAGCACACAGTTGGACGCCTTGATTGCCTCCTGGGCGCGCGTGATCGAGTCCTTGGCGCTCTCGATAGTTCGCCTTCCGTCCTCGCTCAGACCCCCGCGGTCGACGCCGTCGAGGAGCCGGGTTGGCGCGCTGCGAGCATTTCCTTGATCTGCCGCTCGGCCTCGGGGCCGTTCGCTGACGGTGCCGGTCCGCAGCGGCGGCACCGGGGCCGGCGGCGGCTGGGCGACCGGCTCGGGCTCGGCGGCAGCTCCGGCTTGGCCTCGGTCTTCGGCTCCGGTGCGGTCGTGTCGCGGACCTGCGGCCGGGGCTTCGGGGTGCGCGGCGCCGGCGGTCGGCACCGGAGGCTCGTCCACCAGCGGAATCGCCGGGCGGCTCGCACCGGCACGGTTCGATGCGACGCGGCGGCACGGGCGGCACCTCCAGCGCCACCGGTTCCACGGGCGCCCTGGCCTGGGCGGAGGCACAGGCGCAGACGGGGCAGCAGCAGCGCGAGGAGCGGATAGCGCGCGGATACATGGGTGGATGCCGTGGGTGTCCGACACCTATTCTACGCCTGAGGGAACACCAGACGGAATCGCGTGCCCCGCCCGGGCGTCGATTCGACCTCCACCTCGCCGTCGTGCAACTGCACGATGCGGTAGACCATCGAGAGGCCGATCCCGGTCCCGGTGTCCTTGGTCGTGAAGTAGAGGTCGAAGATCTTTCCGAGATTCTCGGGCGGGATGCCGACCCCGGTGTCTTCCACGTCGATCTCCACCCGGCGATGCGGAGCGGTGCGGCACGACAGCTTGAGCGTGCCGCCGGCCGGCATCGCCTGGCAGGCGTTCAGCGCCAGGTTGAGCACCGCCTGCTGCAGCATGCCGGGGTCGGCGTTGATGTCCGGCAGGCTGTGCGGGCACTCCACCCGCACGGTGACGCCGCGCTGCTCGGCCTCCGGGCGCCGACATCGAGACGACCTCGCTGATGATCGCTCGACAGCTGCACCGGCTGGAGCCGCAGCTCGTCCGGACGGGCGAACTTCAGGAACCCGACGACGACCTGATCGAGCCGGCGGATCTCGTCGGCGATCACCTTCACGTGCTTGGTCAGATCGAGCGTGGCGCGTCCCGCCCGACGGCGCGGGCACGGTGATCGGCTCCGGCACCGCCGCGAGCTTCTGCTTGAGCAGCTCGAGGTGGATGGTCATCGCGTTGAGCGGGTTCTTCACCTCGTGCGCCACGCCGGCCATCAGCCGTCCGAGCGCGGCGAGCTTGCGCGAGTAGTTCAGCGTCGAGTGCACGTGGCTGAGGAACCCGAGGTTGCGCGCGACGAGCATCACGCCCGAGAAATTGCGCCGCGGTGTCCTCGATCGCATGGCACATCAGCAGCCGTTCCGCCGGCTCCGTGATCCGCCGGCGCCGTGCGCACCCAGCGCGATCGACACCGGGCCCTGCGAGCGACGCCCGGCCAGCGCCCGCTCCACCAGCTGCCGCACCGGGTTGTCCGCGCGGCAGCCGGCGTGACCGCCGGCTCCGATCAGCTGCTGAGCCGGAGGCCAGCGACGGCAGCAGCGCCCGCATCGAGGAGTTGACGAACATCAGGTCGCCTTCCGGCGAGAACAGCGCCATCGCGTCTTCGAGGTTGTCCATCACCGACTCGAAGTCGGTTGCCGAGGCCGGCAGCTCCTTGGTCGCGGACCGCGGACAGCTGCGCGCTGATGGCGTCGAACGAGGTGCCCAGGTCGCGGAACTCGTCGCCGGGCAGGTCGAGCGCGACGTCGAGCTCGCCGCGCCCGAGCCGGCTCAGGCCGCTCTGGATGACGTGGATCGGCCGCAGCATCCACTGCGCGAGCAGCGTGGCGACGAACGTGGAGAGGATGAGCGCGATGAGCGCCGTCGAGGCGGCGCGCTTGAGGACGGTGCGGATCTCGTTGCGGACGCAGCAGCGTCGAGACGCCGATGCGGATCTCGCCGAACGGCTTGTCACCCGCCAGGATCGGCTCGCCGGACCTCGAAGCGCCGTTCCGCGTAGTACCGCCTTGAGCTGCTCGATCGTGCCGCCCTCGCACCAGCTTGGTGAAGTTCTCGAGGCCGGCCACCGGCGTGCCCTCGGCGGCCGGCGAGCTGTGCGCAACGGCGCGTGCCGTCGGGCCCGCACCACGGTGGCGTACAGCACGTAGCGGATCGCCGGGCGCGGAGCCGATGCCCGAATTGAGGATCGTCCGCAGGCCGCCGTCCTGCTGGATGGCCTGGTACGGATCGCGCGGGCCCGGCGTTGACGACGTCGAAGACGCGCTGGAACATGGCGTCGGTCAAGCATCTGCGCGACCGACTGCGCCTCCTGCAGCCGCAGCCGGGTCACCGTCACCATGTGCCACGCGCTCATCACCGCCACGACAACGACGACGAGCGTCGTCACGCCGGCGACCTGCTTCGCCTTGATGCTCAAGGGGGCTGCTGTATTCTACTGCTCGCCCTCGATTTCCAGCGTCGCGCCCCCGTTTCTTTCTAGCTTCTCGCCCCCAATTCCTGCCCCGGCCTTCGCCCTTCATCCGATTCAGCTTGTTGTGCAGCGTCTTCAGGCTGATGCCGAGGATCTCCGCGGCGCGCGTCTTGTTGTTGCGCGTGTGGTCCAGCGTCAGCAGAATCAGGCGCCGCTCCGCCTCGTCTACGGTCGTGCCGGGCGAGAGTGTCACCGTGGGCAGCGTTTCCTCGCCGCGGGACACCAGCGTCGGCGGCAGATGGCGCGGCTCGATGAACTCCCCCTCGGCGAGGATGGTGGCGCGCTCGATCACGTTGCGAAGCTCGCGGATGTTGCCGGGCCACTGGTAGCGCTCCAGGATGTACATGGCCTCCTGGCCCACCGCGCGCACCGACTTGCCGTTGCGGGCGTTGAACTCGTTGAGGAAGGTCTGCACCAGCAGCGGGACGTCCTCCTGGCGGGTGCGCAGCGGCGGCAGCTCCACCGCGAACACGTTCAGGCGGTAGTAGAGATCGTCCCGCAGCTTGCCGGTGCGTGCCGCCTCGGTCGGGTCGACGTTGGTCGCCGCGATCACCCGGACGTCCACCGACTGTTCCTGGCGGCCGCCGAGCCGTCGGAATGTACGCTCCTGGAGCACACGCAGCAGCTTGACCTGCGTCGCCGGCTGCATCTCCGCGATCTCGTCGAGAAACAGCGTTCCTCGATGCGCGAGCTCGAACACGCCCGTCCGGCGATCGTGTGCGCCGGTGAATGCCCCTTTCTCGTGGCCGAAGATCTCGCTCTCGAGCAGCGTTTCAGGGATCGCCGCGCAGTTCATCGCCACGAACGGGAACGTCGCGCGGGGGCTGAGCTCGTGAATCGTCTGGGCGACCAGCTCCTTGCCGGTGCCCGACTCCCCCCAGATCAGCACCGAGGCGGCCGTCGGCGCCGCCTGCTCGATCACCCGGTACACCGCGCGGATGTCGGCGCTGTTGCCGACGATGCGGCCGAAGCTGCCCTGCTCGCGGAGCTGGCGCCGCAGGTTGCGGACCTCCCTGAGCGTTTCCTGCCGCTCCACCGATTTCTGCAGCAGGATCTTCAGCCGCTGGGGATCGACCGGCTTGCTGAGGTAGTCGTAGGCGCCATCCTTGATCGCTTCAACCGCGCTCTCCACCGTGCCCTGTGCCGTCAGCAGGATGAACGTGAGGTCCGACAGCTGGTCCTTCAAGGTCTTCAGCAGGTCGTGCCCGCCCATGCGCGGCATGACCAGGTCGCTGACGATGATCGCGGGGCGGAAGCTCGTAACGCGACGCAAGGCCTCCTCGCCGTCCGCTGCCTCGTCGGTCTGGAAACCCCAGTTCTGCACCAGCTCGGCGAGACCGGTCCGGGTCGCGGTGTCGTCTTCGACGATGAGCACTCGTTCACCGAGACCCTGAGAGGACGTATTCATTTCATCCATGTAAAAACAACATCAGTTTAGTCGGTATTGGCAATAATTACACTGCTACGCGAATGTAATTTCGACACCAAGACCGTGATCAGGGGTACAGGGCGCACTGCTGCAATGCTGGGGCCTGCTGAGGCATGTCCATTGCAGCCCACTGCTCTGGAGCAAAAGATACTGATGATGATGATCCGATACCCGGCCCTCGTCGTGGCGAGCAGCGTCGCCATTCTCGCGGCCGCCTGTTCGCCCCAGCCTGACGAGGTCAAGAGCTCGGCGCCTGGCGATCCCGCTCCGAGCTCGCTCGATCGTCCCGCGGCATCGGCCCCTGCCGCTGGGGAGCCGGCAGCGCGCAGCGACGCGTCAGCACGCTATCCAGCCCCCCGGGCCGCCTCGGCGCCCACCGCTTCAAGCGGAGCCGCAGCCGCGTCTCCGGCGTCCGGAGGCGATGCCGCGGAGGCGGCGCCCGACCCAGGGCCCCGGTTCCGCGAGCTGATCGTGCCCACCGGCACGACCTTGCCGCTCGACCTTCGCACCGCCGTGGCGTCCGACACCAGCGCCGTCGAGGACCGAGTCACCGGCGCCTTGCGCCGGCCCATCACTGTCGGCGGGGTCGAGGCGCTGCCCGCAGGCACCGTGCTCGTGGGCCACGTCACCGAGGCCGCGCGTTCCGCCAAGGTCAAGGGGCGCGGCCGTGTGGCCTTCCGCTTCACATCGGTCGATCTGCCCGGTGAAGGAGGCGCCACGCCGATTCGCACGTCGTCGGTGGTGCGTCAGGCGCCCGGGACCAAGCGTCAGGATGCGGCGAAGATTGGCGGCGGCGCGGCCGGCGGCGCCGTGCTCGGCGCGATCCTCGGCGGAGGGGACGGCGCGGCCAAGGGAGCCGCCATCGGCGGAGCGGCTGGAACAGGCGTCGTGCTCGCCACGCGGGGCACGGAGGTGCGCCTGCCGGCAGGCACCGACCTGGTGGTCACGCTCCAGGCACCCCTCACGGTCACCGTGCGCCAGTGAAGCCTGTACAATCCTCGAGTGTACGAACACGCCGCCGACGCTGAGCCGGCGCGGCTGGAGGATCCGATCCTGGGCCCGGTCGCTTCCGAGGCGGCGCCGTCCCCGGCCCACGCCCGAGCCAGCGCTCTCTTCGAGGTCTTCCTGTGCTCGGGCTACCCGACCCAGTTGATCCTGGTGGTCATCCTGACCAGCCTCGGGATGAGCATCAGGACGGCCTCCGGTGGACTGATCCCGCGTTCGTGTTCGTCCTGTCGCTGCTCGACGCGGTGTTCCTCCTGTCGCTCATCGCCTTTCTGATCCGCGCCCGCGGCGAGCGGATCCGGGACGTCCTGCTCGGCCATCGGCCGGTGTTCCGCGAGGCACTCCTCGGGGTCGCCCTGGTGCCGGTCGTGTTCGTGGCGGCGGTTCTCCTCCTCGGGCTGCTGTTGACGCTCGCGCCGGACCTCCACAACGTCCCGCGCAATCCGCTCGAAGCGATGGTGCAGACGCGGCGCGACGCCATCATCTTCTCGATCGTGGTCATGCTGGCCGGAGGCCTCCGCGAGGAAGTGCAGCGCGGCTTCATCGTGCACCGGTTCGATCAGCACCTGGGCGGCGCGGCGCTGGGCGTCGCCGCGTACAGTGTGGCGTTCGGCCTCGGCCACGTCGAGCAGGGCTGGGACGCCGCGCTCGCGACCGGGTTGCTCGGGCGGCCTCTGGGGGGTCATCTACCTCCTCCGCCGCAGCGTCGTCGCCCCGATCGTGAGCCACGCCGGCTTCAACGTGCTGCAGCTGATCAAATTCCTGAGCCTGCGGTAACATTCAGACGTTTCCGTGCCCACTGTCTGCCGGCTATTTGCCTTGTCGCGGCGCGAGCTTGCCGTGCTGCTGGCAGCCTTCGTGCTGTCGCTCCCGGCAGTGACCCCGCGCATCTATGCCTCGGACGAGGTCCAGTATTTCTCCTACCTCCGGTCGCTGTGGTTCGACCGTGACGTCTCGTTCGAGAACGAATACCGCTACTTCTACGACCGCAACGTGGCACGCGGCGAAGGGTTCCACGCGACGTTCCTCGAGGACACCACACCGGCCGGACGACGGCGGAACTTCGGCACGATTGGCTGCGCGCTGCTGTGGAGCCCTTTTTATGCCGTCGGCGATGCGACGGCGCGTGCGCTGCGGGCCGCCGGCCGGGACGTCGAGGCGGACGGCTTCTCCACGCCCTACATCGCCGCGGTCGCCTATGGGTCGGCGACCTACGGCTTCCTGGCGGTGCTGCTGTCGGTTGGCGCGGCGAGACGGCTCCTTTCCGCGGTCGAGGAGCGAACCGCGCCCGGGGCGGGGCTGGCCGGCGGCCTGCTGATCTGGGCCGGCACGCCGTTGCTCTTCTATATGTACGTCGTCGCCGCCGATGTCGCATGCCTGCTCGGCGTTCGCCGTCGCGGTCTTCGTCACGACCTGGCTCCACGTGCGGCGCACCTGGACGACGGGGCGGTCGTGCTGCTCGGGCTGTCGGCGGGCGTGATGGCGATGGTCCGGGAGCAGGATGTGTTCTTCGTGGTGGGCCCGGCGGTCGATTACGCCCTCTCACAGGCGGCCCCCGGCCGCTCACGCTGGCGGGCGCTCGGCACCGCCGTCGCAGGCTGCCTCGCCTTTGCCGTGGCGTTCCTCCCGCAGCTCGTCGCCTACTCCGGCTCAATGGGCATGCGGGACCCTCGCGGATGGTGACGCGCAAGATGACGTGGACGGCGCCGCACGCCGCGGAGGTCCTGTTCTCCCCGTCGCACGGGTTCTTCTTCTGGACCCCGCTTGCGCTGATCGGCAGTCGGCGGCTTGATCGTCCTGGCGGCGCGACAGACGGGGGCGGTTCGCCGCTTCGCGCTCCTCGCGCTCCTGATGGTCGCGGCTGCAGGTCTATGTCGGCGGCAGCGTCGAGTCGTGGAACGTTGCGGGCGCATTCGGTCAGCGCCGGTTCGTGGCGCTGACGATACTCCTCGCGATCGGGCTCGCGGCGCTCTGGGACGCCGCGCGCGGCATGGTCCCCGGTCGGCGCTCGTCGTCATGGCGGCGCTGTGCGTGTGGTGGAACCTGGCGCTGATCGCGCTGTTCGGCACGGGGATGATGGACCGCAAGCAGCTCGATCTGCGGCGGAACGCCTACGATGCCTTCGTCACCATTCCGCGCGCGGCTCCGCAGCTGGCCTATCGCTACTTCGTGAACCGCGACTCGTACTACCGGACGGCCGATCCGGCGCGGGTGCCCTGACGCGGCATGCGCATCCTGTATCTCGCCGACATCCGGTTTCCGCTCGAGCGCGCCAACGGCATCCAGTCGATGGAAACCTGCCACGCGCTGGCAGCGCGCGGTCACGACGTCCACATGGTCGTACGGCCGGACACCGAGCAGCCGCCGCGCGATCCGTACGCCTTCTATGGCCTGCCGCGCACTCGATCCGCGCTGGGCATCGAGCGGGCGCCGGTGGCCGGGCCGGCCGCTGGCCCGTCGGCTCGGCTACATCGCGTTCGCCCTGGGGCGTGCGGTCGGCACAAGCCGCCCGGACGTCGTCCTGACGCGGGATCTCGGGGTCGCCTCTTTCCTGCTCCGGCTGCCACCGGCGTTGAGGCCGCCGATCGTCTACGAATCCCACGGCTACGCGCCCGACGTCGCGGCCGCGCTGCCGGCGCTGGTGTCGACCGCCACCGCACCGGGCGGCCGGAAGCTCCGGAGGCTGGCCGCGCGCGAGTCGTCCGTGTGGTCCGGCGCCGAAGGCTACGTCGCCATCACGCACGGGCTCGCGCAGGATCTCGAGCCGCGTTTCGGGGCGCGGCCGCGCATCGCTGTCATCCCCGACGGCGTGCGGCTCGAGCCGGGCAACACGGCCGGGCCGGGTGGTCCGCCGGCCGCGGGCAGGCGACCGGTAGTGGCCTACGCGGGGCACCTGTACGCGTGGAAGGGCGTGGACGTGCTGCTCGAGGCGCTCGCCGGCGTGCCGGAGGCTGACGGGCTGATTGTCGGCGGGCACGAACGGGAGCCCGATCTCGCGCGGACCAGGGAAGTGGTGGAGCGGCTCGCCATCGCGGGACGGGTGACGTTCACCGGCCGCGTGGATCCGCCGAGGGTCCGGGAACTGCTGGCCGCGGCTGCGGTGCTCGTGCTGCCGAACCCGGAGTCGGCGATCTCGAGCCGGTTCACATCGCCCCTGAAGCTGTTCGAGTACATGGCGGCCGGCCGGCCGATCGTCGCCTCGGACCTCCCGGCGATCCGGGAGGTCCTCACCCCGGACGTGCATGCCGTCCTCGTGGCGCCCGGCAACGCAGCGGCGCTCGCGGCAGGCATCCGCCGCGTCCTGTCGGATCCGGCGCTCGGCGCACGGCTGGGATCGGCGGCGGCGAGCGCTGCGCTCGACTACACCTGGGACCGGCGGGCCGAGCGGCTCGAGGCGGTCCTGCTCGACGTCACCGGCGGGCGGCGATGATCTCCGATCAGCTCATGATGCTCGTGCGCTGCCCCGAGTGCCGGAGCCGGCTCACGCGGGATGCCGAGCGTGTAGCCTGCCAGGGCTGCGGGCGGGGCTACCGCGCCGTCGGCGGCGGTTACCTGGATCTCCGCCCCTCAATCGAGTTCGCGGAACAGACGAAGTACCTGGACGACGCGCTGCACGCCGACGCACGGCACGAACGGGTCTCCCCCCCGCTGCTCGGCTCGCGGATCCGCAACGACATGCTGCGCGCGTTCCTCGCGCCTGGCCCGGGCGACAGGGTCTTGGATCTCGGATGCGGCAGCGGCCGGACGCTGATCTGGAACGCGGACTGGGGCGCGGCCGCGGTAGGGATCGACATCAGCCCGTTCTTCGCGGAGGAAGCCCGCGCGGGGGTCGATCTGCTGCTCGGAGACCTGCGCAGGCTTCCGTTCGCGGACGGCACGTTCACGAAAGCCTGCTCGCTGGACGTGCTCGAGCACCTGTCGCCCGAGGCGCTGCGCGGGATGCTCGCCGAGGCGGCACGGGTGCTCGCGCCAGGCGCGGCGCTGTTCGTGTACTCGCACGTCCGCAAGAACGCGCGAATTGCCGTCGGCCTGCGCTGGATCAACGGCCTGGCCCGCCGGCTCGAGGGGATCGGGCTGATCGACATGCGCCAGGAGCGGCTGCGCAAGTCCGATCACCTCAACCCGCTGCGCGACGTGCCGGAGCTCGAGCAGGTCGCCCGCGAGCGCCGGTTTCCGCATCGCCAGAATCCGCTTCTACACGCCAATCGTCGGCGGGTTCGTCGAGAACATCGTGATGCGGGTTGCCGAGCGTGCGCTCACCCGCCGGGCGGCGCGGCGTCTGCGGCGCGGTGTGTCCGCGGAGGAAGCGGAGCGCACGGCGCTGCGGGAGACCAGGACGGCCGCGAAGCAGCAGATCGCGAAGAGCCGGGCAACCTACGGAGTCCTCCGGGTGCTGTCGGCCGCCATGAAGCTCGACCTCCTGCTGTTCGGACGGATCACCTCGGGCCCGTTCTTCGTGCTGCTGGTCAAGAGAGTGAATGCCGCCCGGCTGCCATGCGAATCCTCTACTCCGCCATCGACCAGACGGTGCCCGGCACGGTCGGCGGGTCGGTCCACGTGGCGGCCGTCGCCGAGGGTCTCGCCGCGCTCGGGCACGACCTGCACGTGCTCGCGTCGCCCGGCGCCGGCGGCTTCCCGGCCGGGCCGGTGCACTGGATTGCGATGCGGCCGCCGCTCGGGCGGAAGGAGCTGCGCTGGGCGCGGACGCGGGAGGTGACCCGGCTCGCGCGGCACCTCGGGGTCGACGCGGTCATCGAGCGGTATTACAACTTCGGCGGGGAGGCAATCCTCGCGGGCGCGGCGATTGGCGCGACGACCATGCTCGAAGTGAACGCGCCGGTGATCGATCACGGCGGCTCGGCGAAACGGCTGGTGGACCGCGCGCTCCTCGTCGAGCCGATGCGGCGATGGCGCGAGCGTCTGTGCAGGACGGCGGACGTGATTGTCACCCCGAGCGCAGCCATCCTGCCACCCGGAACGCCCACCGCGAAGATCCTCCTGCTCGAGTGGGGAGCGGACACCCGGCGCTTTCACCCGGATGCACGAGGGCCGTTGCCCTTCGCCCGCCCCGGCGGCGCACTCGCCGTGTTCGCCGGTGCCTTCCGCCGCTGGCATGGCGCAGCGAACCTGGTACGCGCGATGAAGCAGCTCGGAGCGCGAGGGGGCCCCAACCTCTCCGCTGTCCTTGTCGGCGACGGTCCGGAGCTCGGCACCGTCCGGTCCCTCGCGGCGGGACTGGACAACGTTGTCTTCACGGGCGCAGTGGCCCACGCAGCCATGCCGGCCTGTCTGGCAGCCGCTGACATCGGCGTCGCGCCGTTCGATCCGGGCGCGCACGCGCCGCTCGCCCTGGGCTTCTACTGGTCGCCGCTGAAGATCTTCGAATACATGGCGGCAGGACTGCCGGTGGTGGCGCCGGCCCTGCCCCGGATCGCGGCACTGGCGGCCCACGATCGCGAAGCGTGGCTGTACGACCCGGGGCGGCCCGAGTCGCTCGCCCACGCGCTCGCGGCGCTGCTCGACGGGCGGTTGAGGCAGCGCCTCGGCGCCGCAGCGCGCGAACGCGCCGTGCGCGAGTACAGCTGGGCCGCCCATTGCCGCGCGCTGGACGCCGCGCTGCGGGAGGCCCGGCGGTGAGCATCGGATGAACGTGCTGCTCGTCACCGACGCCTTTCCGCCGGTTTGCGGCGGCAGCGGCTGGAGCACCTTCGAGCTCGCGCGGGGGCTGCGGGGCCGCGGGCACACGGTGCTGGTCGTGCAGCCGAGGCCGGAGACCCCTGAAACGCTCCGGCAGCTCGCCTACGACGGCTTCCGGGTGCTGGAGTTCGGAACAGCCGCCCCGCCCCTTCCCTACGTGCGCAACTACTTCAAGAACGAGCGGCTCCATGCGCGGCTGGCGCGATTTCCTCGCCAGCCTGATCCCGCAGGAACGGATCGACCTCGTGCACGGCCAGCACGTGATGACCTGCCTGCCGTCCATCGAGGCCGCGCACCGGGCAGACGTCCCGGCCGTCTGCACGATCCGCGACTACTGGCCCGTCTGCTACTGGTCGGACCTGATCCACACACGCGACGAGGCCTCGCTCTGCCCGGGGTGCTCCACGGCATGATGACGCGCTGCATCCGGCCGCGGGCGGGCGCGGCGTGGCCGCTCGCCCTGCCGATGATTCCCTACATGCGCGCGAACCTGGCGCGCAAGCGGACGGGCTCGCGCAGGCCGACGCGGTGATTGCCGTCAGCACCACCATTGCGGCAGACCTCGCGGCACGCGCTCCGGAGCTCGACCCGGCCCGCATGACGGATCATCCCGAACCCTGTGGACATCGCCAGAACTCCGCGCACGCGCCGCCACAATGGCGCCGCCGCTCGACGGATGCCTACGCTCTCTACCTGGGCAAGCTGGCCCCCAACAAGGGCACGTCGCAGCTGGTGCGGGTCGCGGAGCTGCGCCGATCTCGACTGGCCGGTCGTCATCGCCGGCGACGGTCCAGAGCGCGACATGATTGCCGCCGCGGCCGCACGTTCCACACGCGACGTCCGGATGATCGGCTGGCTCGATCAGCGTGCCGCGACGGCGTGGCTGGCCCACGCGTCGACTGCTGATTTTCACGTCGCGCGGCCCGGAGTCGCTCAGCCGCGTGCTCATCGAGGCCAGTGCGCTCGGCGTGCCGATTGCCGCCATGAACACCGGCGGCACGCCCGACATCGTCGCGCACGAGGAGACCGGCCTGCTCGTCAAACGACGCCGGCGGATCTCGCGGGCGACGTCCGGCGGCTCAGGCACGACGCGGCCGTTGCGCGAGCGGCTCTCCGCTGCAGGCCGCCTGCGCATGGACGACACGGTTCGATGCAGCCGTGACCGTCGGCCCGCATCGAACAGCTGTATCTCGAGCTCGCCGGGAAGCGCACGGCTGAGCCCGCCCATACGTGTCGCCATCGTCGCCCGCTCGGTCTTCCCCCTGCACGGTCACGGCGGGCTCGAGCGGCACGTCCACGACCTGGCCCGCTACCTTGCGGACGCAGGCCTCGACGTCACGCTGATCACGCGCCAGCGCCGCGCGAGCCGGCACGCCGCTCCCCGAGCCCGACGCCGGACCGGCCCGGAGCATCCACGCCGGCTCACGCTGCGCACGGTGCCCTACCGCACGTTTCCGCTGGCCGGACGACGAGGGACCACGGTGATCGATCGCAGCACCGCCTATCCGCTGTTCGGCGAACGGGCCGGGCGCGATCGCGCTCGACCTCGTGGCGCGCGGCGAGATCGACGTCGTCCATGGGCTTCGGCGCCAGCGTGCTCGGCTACGCGCGGCAGCGCCGCACGGCGCCGGCGCCGCTGGTGCTGAACCCTCAGGGCCTCGAGGAGTTCGGCGCGACCGACCCGCGACGCGCGCGTCTGAAGCGCGCTCGCCTACTGGCCGCTGCGGCAGGCGGTCCTCGCCTGCGCGCGCGCCGCGGATCGCGTCATCGCGACCGATCGGGCGCTGGAACCGGTAGCCCGGTGGCACCTGGCCGTCCCCGCCGGCAAGCATCGTCACCATCCCGAACGCCATCGATCTCGCGATGGGTCGACGCGCCTGGCGGGCGACGCGCGACGGCGCACGCATTCGGCGGCCGGCTGGCATCGCCGACGACGAGATCGTGCTGCTGAGTGTCGGACGGCTCGAGGAGAACAAGGGCTTCCACGTGCTGGCCGCGGCGCTCGGCGCGCTGCGCGACCACTCCACGGCTGATCGCGGACGGGCGCTGGCGATGGGTGCTCGATCGGCGACGGACCTTACCGCGGCACGCTCGAGCGCGCGATCGCACGAGCCGGGCTCGACGACCGCACGCTGCTCGACCGGCCGCGCCGATGACTGCGACGCTGCACGCGTGGTACGAGGCTGCGACGCTGTTCGTCCACCCGACGCTCTACGAAGGGAGCTCCCTGGTCACGCTCGAGGCGATGGCGCACCGCCGCGCCGTCGTCGCCACCGTGCCGGTGGGCTGCCGGACAAGGTGCGGCCCGGCGTCAATGGCTGGCTGGTGCCGCCGGGGAGCTCGGCGCTGGCGGCGGCGATCAGCGGCGCGCTGGCCCGGGAACGGACCTGCCGCTCTCGGACGGCGCCGCCGGACGAATCGTCGAGCGTGAGTTCTCGTGGGATGCAGCCGCCGCGTCGACGATCGCGCTCTACGCGGACCTTCTCGGGCAGTCCTCCGTCCCGGGAGGCCGCTGAGGTCACGTACAATCCCACCCATGCCCGAGCTCGGCGGACGGAAACCGTACGGTCTGCGATGGCCGCCCGTCCTTCTCGCACTCATCATCTGCCTCGCGGGAGCGCTCCGGTTCTGGGCGCTCGGTCACGGGATCCCGTATGGCCTGGGCGTCGATGAGCCCGAGATCCTGGAACGCGCCGTCAACATGATGAAGAGCGGTTCGCTGCACCCCAGGTTCTTCGACTATCCGACTCTCTACATCTACGTTCAGATGGGCACCGCCTGCCTGCGGTTCCTGGCCGGGGCAGTCGGGGGCGCCTGGTCGTCTCTCGACCAGGCCGGCGCGGAGCAGTTCTATCTCTGGGGACGCGCCACCACGGCGGTCTTCGGAACCATGACCGTCTGGATCGTGTTCCGGATCGGTCAATGGTGGAGCGGCACCCACGCGCTCCTTGCTGCTGCCCTGCTGGCGGTCTTTCCGCTGCACGTTCGCGAATCCCACTATGTGCTGACCGACGTGCCCCTCACTTTTTTCGTGAGCCTGTCCATGCTGCTCTCGCTGCGGGCGCACGACCTGGGCACCGGCGCGGCATTCGCCTGGGCCGGTGTGGCGGCCGGGCTGGGGACCGCGACCAAATACAACGGAGCGATCGCGCTGATGCTTCCCCTGCTGGCCGGTCTCACGACCGGAGCCGGGCGCCGACCCAGGATCGTGCTGATGCTGATCGCCGTGGGATGCTGCGTGCTGGCGTTCCTTGCGGGGTCGCCGTACTCCTTCCTCGATCTCCCGGCGTTCCTCAACGGGTTCGCCAGGCTTTCGAGCGAGTACCGGAACCTGCCCGGGTACGCCGAGCCGGGGTGGAGCCTGTACCTGAAGCATCTGAGGCTCGCATTGAGCTGGCCGGCATTCCTGCTGCTGGCCGCCGGCCTGGCGCTCGGCGTGATGCGGCTGGCCCGCCGCCCGGAGCGGATGCAGTGGGCAGCGGTTACGGTGTTCCCGTTCGTCTACTTTGCCTTCGTCGCCGACCAGAAACTGATCTTTGCCCGCTACCTGCTGCCGATTGCTCCCGCGATCTGCCTCCTGATCGCGGCCGCCATCCTGGCGAGCCGACACCCGTTGCAGCGGTACGGCGCGTCCCCGCGGGTGCAGGCCGCGGCGGTGGCGCTCGTGGCGATCGTCGCGATACTTCCGCCGGCGCTGCAGGCGGTCCGGCACGACCTGACGATCGGCCGTCAAGGCACCGTCGAGCAGGCTTACCTGTGGATTCAAGCCAACGTGCCCAGGGGCGCCCGGATCGCGATTGAGACGCGCGCGCTGCTGCTGTCCCGCGACGACTACCGTGCGCAGAACTTTCCGCGGCTGATCGCGGACCACCTCACGCACGGCCCCCGCGAGTACCAGACCTACCTGGACGAAGGCTACCAATACCTGGTCGCCTCCTCGCAGGCGTATGGCTCGATATTCGCCGCACCGCAGACCGCGGTGGCGGAGTATGCCGCGTACCGGCGCATCTTCGATCAGAGCACCGAGCTCCAGCGGATAGCTCCATCCCCGCAGCATCCGGGGCCCGAGATCCGGATCTTCAGGCTTCGCACGCAGGAGTCGTCGCCAGAGCCGCCCTCGCAGCCCGGCGCACCGGCGACGCGCGAGTAAAATTCCGGATCGGGTTTTTGCGATGCGCGGCCGCTGGATCAGCGCGGCGAAACGTACAGATCGGCAATCTCCGTGCGCCGCCTCAAGCCCTCGAGCCATTCCGTGACGAGCACGGCTCGCCGGGCGCTGGCCAGGCGGGATTGGATCGCCTGCCGGACGTCGTCCAGCGGCGGCACTCCTGCGGCCGTGGACAGCTCCGCGCCGTGAGT
This sequence comes from uncultured Acidobacteriota bacterium, assembly GCA_963787175.1. GTDB lineage: Bacteria > Acidobacteriota > Vicinamibacteria > Vicinamibacterales > 2-12-FULL-66-21 > CAVSUB01. The sequence continues at coordinate 315,452 of CAWBCA010000015.1, read as the reverse complement.
GCGGTAGTAGGCGATCACTTCCTGCTCGGACGGCTGGACGGCCGCTCCGAACCGCTGATTCAGGTAGGCTTCGATGCGCAGATCGTCGCGCACCCGAAGGCGGAGCAGTTCGGCCGTCAGCCCCGATTGCGCGAGCGTTTCTTCCAGCTCCTGTGCGGTCCGGAAGCGCGAGGAGACGGCGGCAAGCGCGTCCTGGATCTGTGCCGGAGTCGGCTCGGCGGGCATGTACCGGTTGGCTTCCGCGAGCTCCAGCTGCCGTGCGATCAGCGCATCGAGCGTGCTTCGGATGGGATCGTTCCCGGGCGGTGGTTCAGCCGCCAGTCCCAGCCGCTGCGCCGCAACGACGTCCGACAGCGTGATCAGCTCGCGGTCGACGACTGCCAGGATCCGATCGATGACCTCCGCCCCGGAGGTCGTCGTCAGCAGCAGTGTCAACGACGTCACCGCCATCGCTCGCCGAAGCTTCCTCATGGACATGGTGATCCTGAACACGGCCAATTGGCGCGATAAACCAACCCCTGCAGGGGCGGGCCTTCATCAGGCCCGCAGGCAAAACTTCTTCTGTAGGGGCGGGCCTTCAGGCCCGCCCGCAAGGCACGGGCTGAGACTCGCGCCCCACAGCGATTCAATTCCCGCGCCCCACAGCTAAAACGCCTGGCCGATGCTGAAGTGCCAGACCGTCCGCGGCTCCAGGCGCCCGGCGATCTCACGGCGATCCAGCTTGAACCCGAGATCGACCCGGATCGGCCCGACCGGCGATCGGTAGCGCAGCCCGAACCCGACAGCGCCTCTCAGGTCGCCGACGTCGAGGTCCGTCGCCCGCTCGAAGACGTTTCCGCCGTCAGCGAAGAGCGCCGCACCCACTTCGCGCCATACCGGGCACCCGCAGTTCCCCGTTGAGGATGATCAACCCATTGCCGCCGCGCGGGAACCCGTTCGCGCTGATGGTCTCCTCGGTGCCCACGGTGTCGAGCGCGAAGCCGCGGATCGAAGTGTCGCCCCCCGCGAAGAACCGCTCGCTCGCCGGGAGGTCGTCGATCACGACCGGTGCTCCGGGATCCGGTGTCCCGCTGGCGTCATCGACCGGAGCCTCGCGCTCGAAGCCGTCCGCGAGACCGATTGCCGCTCGCGTTGCCAGCACGATCCCGCGCCGGCCCGGCAACTGCCGGAACCAGTATCCCTGCAGGTAGGTCTTCAGGAAGCCGACCTCACCCCCCATCGCGCGCGCGGCCAGGGTCCCCTCGGCGCTGAGAAAGCCGCCCCGGCGCGGATCGAGCACGTTGTCCCGGGTGTCGCGGGCAATCGCCCCCGACACCGACGACAGGCGCACCTGCGGGAAGATGCGGTCGATCGTCGCCTGGTCTTCTTCGTTCAGGCGCTCGTCGAACGTCCGGGTCGTGCTGAAGGAATACCGACCCGACACGCGGATCAAAGGCGTCAGCCTGCGCAGCATGTCGGCGTTCACGCCCTTCCGCGCAAAGTTGAAGCTGGATGCGGATCCCCTGCTCGACTGCCGCGGTGATGGCCACGTCACTCGACCAGAGCGCCCGCGGCTGCCGCATCGTGCCGACGACCCGGTACTCGCTGAACCCCAGACCGGTGCCATCCTCCGCGGGGTCTTCCGGGTCATCCTGGGGCCGCAGGCTGACGCGGGTATACAGGTCGACCGTCCGGTTGCGACCGCCGACGTTCCGCCTGCCGATATTGAAGAAGCCGCGGGGCGCGAACTCGAGGTGCTCGCGCGCCTCCCCCTCTGGCCCTGTCGCCCTGAGCTGCTGGTTCGCTTCGACGCCCCCGCCATAGCCGATCGTCGTCATCGGCGCCTCGTCTACTGTCACGAGGACGTCCTGCCGGGCGGTGCTGCCGTGGCGCAGCTCCGTGATGCGCGCGCGGCGGAAGAGGCCGAGCGCGCTCAGCGCCCGCTGGCTCTCGTCCCGGTCCTCCCTGCCCAGCGGGGCCCCCGGCTTCAAACGCATCTCGTTGAGGATCACGCGGGGATCGGTATGGGTGTTGCCCACGATCAGGATGTGGTCGACTATCGTCTGCGGCCCTTCCTGCACCACGAACGCCACGTCCGCCCGGGTCCTGTCGGCCGAGAACGTCGGCGTGACGACGACGTCCGCGGTGGCGAAGCCGTTGTTCAGGTACTCGATGACGAGCGCCTCGCGGTCGGCGTCCACCTGCGGCTGATAGTAAGACTGCCCGGGCGAGAGCTTGACCAGAGAACGCAGCTCCGGCTCCGAGAGCGCCGCGTGTCCCGTGATCTGCACCTGCCCGACGACTGTGCGCGGGCCTTCGGTGATGGCAATCGAGGGCCTGATCTGACCTTCGTCCGGGCGGCGCGGATCCGTCTCGGTGGCGGCGTATTTCACCGTGGCGCTCACGAAGCCGCGCTGTCGATAGAGCTCCCTGATGGCGGCCGCTGCCCCGGACAGGCCGGACTCGAGAAAGAGATCCCCGGGCGGGAGCGCGATGAGAGCCTGGAGCTCCCCGGCCGGCACAGCCTGGTTGCCGCTCAACTGCACCGGCTCCGCCACGAAATAGCGCAGCCCCTTCTTCACCTGGAAGACGATCGCCAGCGAGCCTGGCGACTCCTCCCGGCGCCATGATGCGTCCGCCTTCCAGTAGCCCTGCTGCCGGAGGTAGGACCGGATGGCCCCCACCGAATCCTCGAGAAGATCTTCGGCGGCGGAGCTCTCGCGTTCCACCGCAACCAGCTCTTTCAGCCGATCAGCAGGAAGCGGATCGCCTTCGTAGCGGACGGTGACGGCGGGGCCCGAGGTAACGGCGATCGTCAGATTCACCGACGTCCTGTCCTCGGAGACCGTCGCGCGCGGCCTGGCCTCCGCCTCGTAGAACCCGCGCTTGCGAAGGTTGCGGACGAGCGTGTCGAGCCGCCGCTGCAGCTCCGGCGCCTGGTAAGGAGCGCCGCGTTCCACTTTCAGCTGCCGCTCGAGCGCCGTGCGTGACATCCGGGGATCGCCATCGACGGTCACGCCGGCGATTTTCGCCTGCACGCCCGGCTCGATCTGGAACCTCAGGACCGTGCCCGCCTGATCCTTGCTGATTTCCGGTACCGCACGCACGGACGCCGAGAGGTATCCGTGATCCCGGTAGAGGCCTTCGAGCGTTCGCGCGGCATCTGCCGCGCGGGTGACCGGCGGCCGTGCGCCGTAGCGGTCCGCAATGGTGCGCCGCAGCAGGCCCCTGTCGAGCCCGAGCGTGCCGCTGAACTCGACGCTCTGCACGCTCTTGAGGGGAACGAGGTCGAACCGGAGGCTCACCCCGCCTGCCGGGGTCTCCACGGCATCGACCCGTACATCCTGGAACCGGCCGAGGCTGTAGAGGTGCGCGATCGACTCGCGGACATCAGCCATGGACAGCGGCCGCCCGACCTGAGTCTCGAGCAGCTCGATGATCGCCGGATCGATGGTCGGCGCGCCGTCTGCGAAGACGCGGACCTGCTCGATTGGTTTGCCGACGAAGGGAGTCGCCGCACCGGGGGCCGCCACTGTCGTCTGAGCCGCCGGGGAGGGTTGCTGTGAAGGCGGTGCCGGCAGCGATGGCGCCGTCTGCGCGCCGGCCGGTGCCGCCGACAGCACGCAGGCGAGGAGGATGCTGCGCATCAGAACCTGTGACGGACCCTGAAGTCGAGCGCGAACGTGCGATCGCCGTTCTGCGTGATGACCCAGCCGACCCGATCGTTCTGATCGTATTCGAGGATGATGATCTGCTCCCGCTGGGTGCCGCCGAGTGCGCGCGCGAACGTCAGGTAGGCGCGATTCGAGAGGCGACGGCCGAGGATCAGCCGCGCGGATGGCGTCAGCGGGTCGCTCTCCGTGCCGAAGGTCGGCGCGATCACCGTCTCGATGCCCAGCGTCTCTCCCAGGATCCGGCTGACCGGCGCCGACATCGGGTTGGTCAGCAGGCGCGAGAACGCCTGGCGCAGCAGCACTTCCTCGGACTGCTGCGCGGCGTTGGGCCTGAGCGCCCGGAGCTCGGCATTGTTCAGATCGGTCGCCTGGCCGAGCAGCAGCGAGAACACGTCCACTTCGGGCAGCGGCGGGTCCGAGTTGAGGGAGTACCAGAAACGGCTCGCCGTCCCGCTGAAGCCGAGCGTGATGTTGTAGGTCTGTCCGGGCACGCGCACCCGTGTCTCCGCCTCGATGTCGAAGACCGGCTCGATCCGGGAGGCGTTGAAGAATTCCACGCTGCCGCGGGTCACGAGATAGCGGTTGCCCTCGAACACGATGTCCCCGCGGTCGATCTCCATGTGGCCCAGCAGCTGCGGACGATCGAAGGGCCCCTGGAGCTTGAGGTCGGCGCTGGCGACCATCTTCGCGATGTTGTTCTCGATCCGCAGGCTCGACGGCGCGTCGATGTCGATGTCCAGCCGCAGCGGGAACCTGGACGCGGTGCCGCCGACCGCCGGCCCGGCGGCGCTGCTGCCGCTGCCGGTGAGGTTGAAGAAATCGGGAGTGGCCTCGACCCGCCGCGACCACACGGCGTCCCGCACCACGACGCTGCCGCTCAGCACCGGCGCCGTCATCGTTCCCTGCAGCGCCAGGTCCGCGTCGATGGTCGACAGGAAGCCCGCGGGGTAGCGGATCCGCATGCGCTCCCCGGTGGCAGTCAGGTTCAGTTCGCCGAACGTGAACCCGTCGATCCCGATGCGCCCGCCGAACCGTACGTCCCCTTCCCCGAGCCGCGCCGCCACGTCGTCCAGGCGGACGCCGCCGGCATCGAACGACACCCGCCCGTTGATCGCCTCGATCGAATTCGGAACCGTCAGCAGGCGGATGCGGCCATCGATCACGTCGGCGTTCCCGGAGAACACCGGCTTGTCGAGCGGGCCGCCGATCTGCGCCTTGATCGTCGCCGTGCCGCGGCTCCGGAGGTCGCGATAGAAGCCCTGCAGGATCCCGAGGTTCGCGTCGCCCGAGGCCTGGACGGCGAGCTCGTTGCGATCGAAGGCGACGTGCCCCTGCACCTGCAGCTCCGTGCCTTCCCCGGTCAGGTTCAGCTGATCGATCTCGAGCACGTGCTGGTTCAGGGTCAGGTCCACGGTCCCGGTGTTCCTGACGCGGTAATCGAAGAGCTTCAGGTCGAGGCTCTCGACGTGCGCTTCGACCACGAGCCGATCCACCTCGGCCAGCTCGCCGACGACGCGGATCGTGCCGCCCGCCATCGCCGTCGTGAACGGCGAGAGCCGGGGCACGAAAAACCGGAGATACGGGTCGAGCGAGGTGTCGGCGAACCGCACCGTTGAGCTCGGAGTCCATCTGCGGACGTCAGCGCGATGCGTCCCGATCCAGACACCACCAGCCGCGGGGAGGCCGCCTCCATCTCCAGCGTGAGCAGCTCGCCGCGGAGCGACAGGCGGCCATTGAGCTGGCCGATGCCTTCATCGCCCGCGAACAGGTCGTCCACCCTCAGCTTCACGTCGTAGCGCGGGCTGTCGAACGTGCCGGCGCCGTTTGCGCTGAACTGCAGCAGACCCGAAAGAGGCGCCTGCGGGAACGCCGCGCGGTCGAGCGACTCGACGGGAATCCGCGTGCCGTCGGCGTTGAAGGAGTAGTCTCCCGTCCAGCTCGACGAACGCCGCCCCGGTAACCGTCCCGCTGCTCTTCCGGATGTCCAGCGAGTCCAGCCGCACGCCGTTCCCCTCGAAGCGAAGCGACGCGTGGCGCGCTCGAACGTTTCGCCGTAGGCCGTCCCCTCGTCGATCACCATCTTGCCGAACCCGAACGGACGCTCGTACGGTCCGTAGACGTGGAAGTCGCCCGAGACCATGCCCTCCATCGGATAGTCGTCGAGCTCGAAGGCGTGACGGAGATCCCGGAGCGGCCGCCGGATCGAGGCGGACGCGGGCGTCAATCTCCTCGCCCTGGTCCTTGCGCGGGTAGCCGAGCGAGAACTGTCCGTCGGCGCGAATCTCTGAGCCGCCCGAGGTCACCACCGCGTTCGAGACGACGGCGTAGCTGTTCTCGATCACGACGTCGGCCACCGCACGGCCCCACACCACGTTCCACGCGCGCAGCCGGTCGCCCTTGAACGTCCCCTCGATCCGCGGCTTCGAGAACGAGGCGAGCATCACCCCGTCGAACTCGCCGTTGCCGTCGATGGGCACCGGTCCCGTGGCGACTCCGAACGCGGTCATGATCCCGGCGAGCAGGCGGTCGCTCTCCTGCCAGTCCGCGCTCGTGACGTGAAACGGGATGCGCGAACGCTCGCCGAACGCGGTCCGGCCCTCGAACTGCACGTAGGTGCTCTCGGTCGCCGCCCAGCTGTTCGTCGAGGACAATCCACTCCGGATCGAGCGCGTAGACGATGCGGCCGGCGACGGGCAGGTAGCCGAGCGACACGACCGTCCTGAAGGCCCGGCGGGGCTCGGGCGAGGTCGGCGACCCTGGCAATCGATCCGGGCTGCAGCTCGCGCGTCATCGAGCGCACGCCGGGCGGCGGCTCGATGGCGACCTCGCCACTGCCCGGCTCTTCGCCGCCCACTTGCCGATCGGCCATTCGAGGCGGTTCCTGCCGGATGCGCTGCCCCGCCAGCCGCAGCCCCCTCGTCTCGAGGAACGTCGTCAGCCGCGCAAGGTCGACGTCACGATATTCGACGCCCCATGCTGCGCGCGTCGGCACCCCGCGCTGGCCGAATGGCGCCATCCGGTAATCGAAACGCGCCGTGCCACCATGGACCTGCGCGGTGGCGTCCGTGATCTCGAGCCGCGCCGGCACCCACAGGACCGACCCCTTCAGGTTCGGAAAGCGCCACGCGTTCACGCCCGCCACCGGGCTGGTGAAGGTGCCCTTCAGCTCCCGTCCGCCCTTGAAGAGATGGAACGTGCCGGTGAAATCACCCGTGCCGGAGGCGGTGAAGGTCTCGCGGTGGAAGAAGATGCCCTTCTGCGTCGCGAAATCGATCTTCGATCGGACCTGATAGGTCTGTTCGGGCCAGTGCGCCAGGTCGACGTCGCCGGTGAGCGACGACTCGGCGCCCTCGCTCGAGAGCGCCATGTCCTCGAAGTGCGCGATGCCGTTGTCGATGGTGAACCGCGACCGCATGTCGGCCCGGAACGGCTGGTACGACTGGATCCGGACGGTGCCGTTCACGAACGACGCGCGCCCGTGGTACTTCGTGGCGACCGGCGGGCGGTAGAGCTGGACGTTCAGATCCCTCGCCACCGTGCTCCAGGGCGTCACGTGATCGTCGTAGGTGAAGGAGCCCCGCAGCGCCACCACGCTCCTCAGCGTCGTGGTGAACCGGCTCGGGCCTTTCGCGGGTGTCCTGCGGGTGAACTTCGGGAAGGTGTGCCGGCCGTTCGGATAGCTCTCGACCACCATGTCCCAGTCGGTCATGGCGACCGAGTTCACGATCAGCTTCTTGCTGAACACCGTCCACCAGGGAACCTCGACGGTGATCTTCCTGGCGGTCAGGAAGGGGCGGTCCCGTGGTGTCAGGCCTTCGATGACGAGATCCTCGATGACGAACACTCCGGGCGTCAGCCTGGCCGACAGCCGGCCGATGTGCATCGGCCGCTCGATGAACCTGGAGCCCTGGACCTCGGCGAGGCCACGGAGCCTCGGACCGAGGTCCACGGTGAAGATCGTGGCGAACGCCGCAGCAGCCACGGCCGCCGTGACGGCCGCCACCATCCTGAGGGCGTGCAGGACAGTCCTGCGGCGGCCGGCAGTCCGGGGGCAGCCGGCTCGGCGGCGGCCGCCTGCTCCGAGGGATCCCTGGCATCCTCCCCTGCAGGTGCAGCCGGTGGATCGTCTGTGCGGTCGCTCATCGGGCGGTCAGTCCACTCAGTCGATGACGATCAGCACGCGGCCGGCGTCGACCGACGCACCTTCGGTGACAAGGACGTCGTTGACGACACCCCCCCAGGACGACCGAAGCTCATTCTCCATCTTCATCGCCTCGATGACCACGACGGGCTGGCGCGGGGCGACCTCGTCGCCCACACCGACAAGTACCCGTACGATGCGCCCGGGCATCGGTGCCACCACCGACTGGGTGCCGGCGCCGTGTCCCGGTCTCAGATCGGCCTTGCCGCGCCCGCGCCGGCCGTCCACGGTGACGACCGCGGTGCGTCCGTCCAGCCACACCAGCCGCTCTCCAGGCGCGGCGCCGGCGACCACGAGCGCCTCGTGGCTCGTGCCCGCGTCGGCGTCGAGGATGAGCGACAGCGCGCGCGCGCCGGCACGGACGGCGTCGACGACCTGCGGACGGCCGTCGATCGTGACCCTGAACCGCGTGCCCCCCATCGGCTCCACGGCGACGTGACGCCTGCGACCGCCAAGCTCGACGTCGAACGTCATGCGCGCAGCGATTCTGTGCGGGCGATGCGCACCCACGGGCTTTCGCTGCCGCGCCGGTTCGCCGAAGGTGCGCCCGCCGATGCCTCGAAGAACGCGTCGAGAGCGGCGGCCATCGTCATCAGCTCTTCGAACCGCGGATCCAGCGTCGTGAAGCTCTCGCCGCGCCGGCTCTCGAGGAGCCGATCCAGGTACGTCGTATCGTACCGTCCTTCGCGGTACTCCGCATGCGCCATCAGCCACTGGAAGAACGGAATGGTGGTGCGGATGCCGAGCACCTGATACTCGCGCAGGGCGCGCGCCATCCGGGCAATCGCCGCCGGGCGATCCTCTCCCCACACGACCAGCTTCGCCATCAGCGAGTCGTAATAGACCGGCACCGTGTCCCCCGCGCTCACCCCTCCATCGTCGCGCACGCCGGGACCTGCAGCCGGACGCAGGCTTCGCACCAGCCCCGGCGACGGCATGAACCCCTGATCGGCGTCCTCGGCGTAGATGCGGCATTCGATGGCGTGGCCGTGCGGCGTGAGCGCGCGCACTGGATCGACAGCGACCGCTTCACCGCGCGCGATGCGGATCTGCCAGTGCACGAGGTCAACGCTCGTCACCATCTCGGTGACCGCGTGCTCCACCTGGAGCCGGGTGTTCATCTCCAGGAAGTAGAACGACCCATCGTCGTCCAGGAGGAACTCGATCGTGCCGGCGTTGGTATAACCGACGGAACGCGCGACGGCGGCGGCCGCCGCCGGCGATCCGGCTGCGCAGCCCGGGTGCCACGGCGCTCGAGGGCGACTCCTCCACCACCTTCTGGTGGCGGCGCTGGATCGAGCACTCGCGCTCCACGAAGGGAACGACTGTCCCATGCCGGTCGCCCAGGAGCTGGATCTCGATGTGCCGGGGCCGCGCGATCCGGCGCTCGAGATAGACGCTCGTATCGCCGAACGCGGCGCCCGCCTCCGAGCGGGCGGTCCGGACCGATCCCGAGGAGATCGACCGGATCGGTCACGACGCGCATGCCCTTGCCGCCGCCGCCGGCGACCGCCTTGACGACGACGGGATAGCCGATCCCCGCGGCGGTCCGGACGAGCAGCTCGTCGGGAGTTCCAGCGTCGAACGGCTGCTCGGTTCCGGGGACGACGGCGACGCCGGCGCGGATGGCGGCGCCGCGCGCGGCGGTCTTGCTTCCCATCAGCGCGATGACGTCCGGGGAAGGTCCGATGAACGTGAGGCCGGCGTCCTGGCAGGCGTGCGCGAAGGCGGCGTTCTCGGCGAGAAACCCGTATCCGGGGTGAACGGCGTCGGCGCCGGACCGCCGCGCGGCGTCGACGATGGCGTCGATGCGCAGGTAGCTCTGCGCCGCCTCGCTGGGGCCGATGTGCAGGGCCTGATCCGCTTCGCGCACGTGGCGCGCGGCACGGTCGCAGTCGGAGTAGACAGCGACCGTCGGAACGCCCATCTCGCGGCACGCCCGCATGATCCGAACCGCGATTGCGCCGCGGTTGGCAATCAGAATTTTCATGAGGCCGCAGGAACCCTGGGGCAGGCGCTAACCGGCCGGGGAATTGTACATTACAGGGGGATGTTCCCGTGCTTCTTCGGCGGGTTCCGGTCGCGCTTCGTCTCGAGGGCGGCGAGCGCCGCGATGAGGCGTGGCCGCGTCTCGCGCGGGCGGATCACGGCATCCACGAACCCGCGAGAGGCCGCGATGTACGGGTTGGCGAACTTCTCGCGGAACTCGGCGACCCTGAGCGCCCGCTGGGCGTCCGGATCCGCGGCTGCGTCGATCTCGCGGCGGTAGAGCACGTTCACCGCCCCCTCCGGTCCCATGACCGCGATCTCGGCTGACGGCCACGCGAAGTTCACATCGGTGCGAATGTGCTTGCTGGCCATCACGCAGTACGCGCCGCCGTAGGCTTTCCGCGTGATCACCGTCAGCTTCGGGACGGTCGCCTCCGCATACGCGTAGAGCAGCTTGGCGCCGTGCCGGATGATGCCGCCGTGCTCCTGGCGGGTGCCCGGCAGGAACCCGGGCACGTCCTCGAACGTCACCAGCGGGATGTTGAAGGCGTCGCAGAACCGGACGAATCGTGCCGCCTTGACCGAGGCGTCGATGTCCAGCGTGCCGGCGAGGTGCGCGGGTTGATTGGCGACGACGCCGACGCTGCGCCCGGCGAGGTGCACGAACCCGACGATCATGTTGCGGGCGAAGTGCTGGTGGACTTCGAGGAACCGCCCGTCGTCCGCGACCGCCTGCACGAGATCGTGCATGTCGTATGGCTGGTTGGGCGAGTCCGGCACCAGGCGATCCAGGGCTTCGTCCTCCCGTTCCGCGCTGTCGGTTGTCGGCCGGCGGGGCGCCTCGTCCACGTTGTTGCTGGGAAGGTGCGAGAGCAGGTCCCGGATGACGCTCAGGCACTCGCGGTCGTCCGGGACGGCGAAATGCGCGACGCCGCTGATCTCGTTGTGCGTTTGTGCGCCGCCGAGCTGCTCCTTCGTCACCTCCTCGTGCGTGACCGTGCGGACCACGTCGGGACCGGTCACGAACATGTAGCTCGTGCCTTCGACCATCACGGTGAAGTCGGTGATGGCCGGCGAGTAGACGGCGCCGCCCGCGCACGGCCCCATGATTGCGGAAATCTGCGGGACAACGCCGGAGGCCAGCGTATTGCGAAGGAAGATGTCGGCGTAGCCGCCGAGCGAGAGCACGCCCTCCTGGATGCGCGCTCCGCCGGAGTCGTTCAGACCCACTACCGGGGCGCCCATCTTGAGGGCGAGGTCCATGATCTTGACGATCTTCGCCGCGTTCGTCTCCGAGAGCGATCCGCCGACGACCGTGAAGTCCTGCGCGAACGCGTAGACCGGCCGGCCCTCGATCCGGCCGTGGCCGGCAACCACCCCGTCGCCGGGGATGATCTCGATCCTCCATGCCGAAGTCGCGGCACCGGTGGGTGACGAGCTTGTCGACCTCCTGGAAGCTGCCGGGGTCGAACAGCCGATCGATCCGCTCGCGCGCCGTGAGCTTTCCGGCGTCGGCCTGACGGCGCAGACGATCCTCTCCGCCGCCGAGCTCGGCGCGCCGCTCCAGCTCCTCGAACTCCATCAGACCCGCGCCACCTGGGCTTTCTCCCAGTCCTTCAGGAATTTCTCGAGCCCGATGTCGGTCAGGGGGTGCTTGAACAACTGATCGATGAGCGCCGCCGGGCAGGTGCAGATGTGCGCGCCGAGCCGGGCCGCCTCGACCAGGTGCAGCGGATTCCGGGTGGACGCAACGAGCACTTCGGTGGCGAACTGGTAATTGTCGAAGATCTCGACGATCTCCTGGATCAGCCCCATGCCGGACGTTGCGATGTCATCGAGGCGTCCCACGAACGGGCTCACGTAAGTGGCCCCGACCTTGGCGGCCAGCAGCGCCTGTGTCGGCGAGAAGATCAGCGTCACGTTGACCCTCTTGCCTTCAGCGGACAGCGTCTTGCACGCCCTGACGCCGTCGCGTGTGAAGGGCACCTTCACGACGATGTGCTCGTCGATCGCAGCAAGGTCGCGGCCCTCGCGGATCATGCCCTCGGCGTCGGTGGCGACCACCTCCGCGCTCGTCGGTCCCTTCACCAGCTGACAGATCCTTTTCAGGATGGCGCGGTAGTCGCCGCCTTCCTTGGCCATCAGCGAGGGGTTCGTCGTGATGCCGTCGATGATCCCGAGCGGAACCAGCGCCTCGATCTCTTTCAGGTTCCCCGTGTCGATGAAAATCTTCATGTCTCACTCCTTCATTACCGCGTCCGGCTTCCAGCTTCCAGTTCCTAGCCCGTCGTTCCCGTTTCCACCGGGTTGCTCAGCTCCCCGACTCCCGCCACCTTGATGGTGACACGATCGCCGGCCTGCAGCGGCGCTATCCCTGCCGGCGTACCCGTCGAGATGATGTCGCCCGGCAGCAGCGTCATCACCGACGAGATGAACGCGATCAGCCGTTCGATGGGGAAGATCAGCTGAGCCGTCGTCGAGGACTGACGCAGCACTCCGTTGACCCAGCCCTCGACGGCGATCCCGCCGGGCGGCGAGTAGTCGATTCCGGAGGCGATGCACGGGCCGACCGGCGCGAACGTGTCGAATCCCTTCGCCCGCGTGTACTGGACGTCCTTCTTCTGGAGCTCCCGCGCGGTCACGTCGTTCACGCACGTCAGGCCGAAGACATATTGCGCGGCGTCCTGCTCGCGCACCCTCGTGGCCCGGGCGCCAATCACCACCCCGACCTCCGCCTCGTGGTCGATCCGCCCGGCGCCGTCCGGAATCACGATCGGCGCGCCGGGACCGATCACGGCGGTGGACGGCTTCAGGAAGATGAGCGGCTCCGACGGGAGCGGCTTGTTCACCTCCGCTGCGTGGTCGCGGTAGTTCAACCCCACCGCCACGATCTTGGACGGCACGATCGGCGCGAGCAGCCGCATCCCTTCCGGCGACACGCCCGCCCCGGCCTCCCACCCGGCGAACAGGTCGCCTTCGACAAGACGCCACTCGTCCTGCGCTTCGACGACGTGACGCGCTTCGCCTTGATGCTCGATCCGGTAGAAACGTCTCATCGTGCGGTCCCCTCGACGCGAGCGGATTGCGGGCTCGCATTACCGGTGCGGTCGACGGCTGTCACGGCGTACACGTACCGGCCGCCCGATCGGACGCTCGCGTCACGATAGGTCGTTTCGCGGACCGGCGACGGCGTCAACGCGCGCAGATTGTCACCGGGAGCGTCGGCGCGCAAGACAATGTAGCCGGCGATGTCCGGCTCGGTGCCGGCATCCCACACCAGCTCGATCGCGCCGTCCAGGAGCAGCAGGCTCAGCTCCTGCGGCGCCGCGGGCGGAAAGATGTCGCGTGGCGTGACGCACACCGGGTGGGTGGCGTCCCCTTCGATGGTGATCTTCTGCACGGCCGCGGCCGTGCGGATGGCGAAGCAGTGCTCGGTGCCGACCTCGAGGCCGGGGATCTCCAGGGTTGGAGCGGTCAGGGGCGACGCGTTCAGCGGCCTGGTCGCGTCGCCCCGGTAGACGTTGAAGGTCAGTGCGGATCCGGCTCCTTCGGCAACGGGAGGCGTCCACGCCAGGACGACCGCTTTCTCCGTGAACGACGCTTTCGCGTCGGCGGGAGGCGGAGGAGGCGCCACGAGCGGCACGGTGACCCGGGTGGACGGCTGACCGGGCCTGCCGGACTTGGCGAAACCACGGATGGTGTAGGTCCGCACGATCACGGTCTGCGGCGGCTCTTTGGCCGGGGCGGCGGCCGATCCAGGACCGCCAGGGGTGGCGTCGCCAATCGGCATCGGCGTGCCTGCGGGCATGGCGGTTCCGGGCTCCGGAAGCGCGGGAACGGCCGGCAGCGCTGTCGATCCGGGCGGCCCGAGGTCAGCCACTGCGGCAGGGACCGTGGCGTCGCCAATCGGCACGGGGGTGCCTGCGAGGATGGCGGTTCCCGGCTCCGGAAGCGCCGGCAGCGCTGCCGCTGCCGAGTCAGGGGACGGCGCCGGGACGGCAGGCGGCGGCGTTTTCGGCAGCGGCGCCGGCGTCATCCGAGCTTCGGTCAGCTCTTCGACGAACGTCACCTCGTCGCCCGGGCCGGGACGGGTGTCCGCCGGGGCATTGTCAGCCTGCTCGCCGGTCCCCTCGACGGGGGGCGGCTTGACGTCAATCGTTCCGACGACGTAGGTCTTGGTCATCAGGTCGCGGTTGGCGGGGGTGACCGTGCCCGGGGCGACCGTCACAGCGTACACCTCGACCCTGGCGAGGTCGACGCTGCCGGGGCCGTTCTGGTTCGCGGTCGGCAGCTTGAACCGCAACTGCACCTCCCTGCCCACACGCCGGGCCGTCACCTCCGACGCAGGCCCCGGAACGAGCCGGAGCGGCGCGAGCGGCGGGCCTTTCTTCCCGCACGAGAGTGCCGCGGCAGCTGCAGACAGAACGAGCGGAAGGCCATACGCGCGGAACCAGCTCGGGAGAACCGCCATGTTCCTCACAGAACGTAGCGGGACAGATCTTCGTTGCCGACGATGTCGGCGAGCATGCGGTCCACGTACGCCTCGTCTATCGTCACGGAGCGCTCCGTCATGTCGGGAGCCTCGAAGGACACCTCGTCGAGCAGCTTCTCCATCACCGTGTGCAGGCGGCGCGCTCCGATGTTCTCCGTACGCTCGTTGACGAGGGTGGCGAAGTCGGCGATTCGCCCGATTGCACCCTCGGTGAATCGGAGCTCCAGCCCCTCGGTCGAGAGCAGGGCGGTGTACTGCTTGATGAGCGCGCTCTGGGGCTCGGTGAGGATGCGCACGAAGTCCTCACGCCCGAGCGGCTCCAGCTCGACGCGGATCGGGAACCGCCCCTGCAGCTCGGGAATCAGGTCGGACGGCTTCGAGACGTGGAATGCGCCGGCGGCGATGAACAGGATGTGGTCCGTCCGGACGATCCCGTGCTTCGTGTTCACGGTCGTCCCTTCGACGATCGGAAGGATGTCGCGCTGCACGCCTTCCCTGCTCACGTCGGGCCCGTGGCTCCCCTCGCGTCCCGCGACCTTGTCGATTTCGTCGATGAAGATGATGCCCGACTGCTGGACGCGATCGACCGCCGCCCGCGCGACGGTGTCCATGTCGATCAGCTTCTGCTCTTCTTCCTGGGCCAGCGCGTCGTGCGCCTCGGGGACCGGCATGCGGCGCTTCTTGGTGCGGCCCTGGAACAGGCCGGGGAGCATGTCCTTGACGTTGACGCCCACCTCCTCGACCGACGAGCCGGCGATGATCTCGAAGGAAGGGAAGCTGGTGGATCGAACGTCGATCTCGACCTGCTTCTGATCGAGGCGGCCGCTGCGCAGCTGCTCGCGCAGCTTCTCGCGCGTGCGCTGGGCCTGGTCGCGGAGGGAGCTCGCCTGGTCGTCGTAGTCGGAGGAGGGGAGGGGGGGCAGCAGCAGGTCGAGCAGACGCTCTTCCGCGGCATGGCGCGCCTTCTCACGGACCTCCGCCAGGCGTTCCTCCTTCACCATGTCGACGGCGAGCTCCGTCAGGTCGCGCACCATCGACTCGACGTCCCGACCCACGTACCCCACCTCGGTGAACTTCGACGCCTCGACCTTGATGAACGGCGACTGGGCGAGGCGCGCCAGCCGGCGCGCGATCTCGGTCTTGCCGACCCCGGTCGGGCCGATCATCAGGATGTTCTTCGGCGCGATGTCCTCGGCCAGATCCGGCGGCAGCTTCTGGCGGCGCGTACGGTTCCGCAGCGCGATGGCCACGGCGCGCTTGGCGCGATGCTGGCCCACCACGTACTTGTCCAGCTCGCGGACGATGTCCCGCGGGGTGAGCGACTCGGAGGTCGATGCCGACCTGTCAGCGAGGTAGATGGGCACGCGGCGTCACAGCCCTTCGATCGTGATGGTGTCGTTGGTGTAGATGCAGATGCGGGCCGCGATGGCCATCGACTCCTCCGCGATCTGCCGGGCGCCGAGGTCGGTGTGCCGCGCGAGCGCCTTTGCCGCCGCCAGCGCGTACGCGCCGCCCGAGCCGATGGCGATGATCCCCTCGTCCGGCTCGATCAGGTCACCGTTCCCGGAAAGCAGGAACGTCACCCTGGCGTCCATGACAATGAGCATGGCCTCGAGGCGGCGGAGGATGCGGTCGGTGCGCCAGTCCTTGGCAAGCTCGACAGCCGATCGTTCGAGGTTGCCGCGATACTGTTCGAGCTTCGACTCGAAGCGCGAGAACAGGGCGAAGGAGTCGGCGGCCGAGCCCGCGAAGCCCGCCAGGATTCTGTCGTTGTACAGCTTTCGAATCTTCTTGGCCGTCTGCTTGACGACCGTATCTCCGAAGGTCACCTGGCCGTCGCTCGCCATGACGCTTTCGTCGCGGTGTCTGACGGCGAGGACCGTCGTGGCGTGAAACCGGGAGGGATCGATCACGATTTCCGAGTCTATCGCACCTGCCCGCCCCGTGACCGCCCTCAGGAACGCCTTTCCGTTCGCCCGGCGAGCGTCCGGCCCCGGCTTCGCGAGCGCTCTCGAAGAGGGCCCGGCGCAGGGACAGGAAGTGTCCTCGATGGATACCCGGATGCCCTCGGGATAAGACAGCGTCGCGCGCGGGCACGGTGTAAAATATGATTCTGCCGTGCAATCAGACTGTGTCCCGATGGCAGCGCAGTTGCTTTTGTTGCTCCGGCAGTAGTCTCAGGTCCCACAGGAGCGTAGTCATGAGACGTCAGGAATTTGCGGTAGTCGCCCTCGCGACCGCCTTCGCCCTCGCCGCACCCACCGCGTGGGCGCAGCGTCCGGGCGGGACCTCGGCCGGGTCGGCAGAGCCGCGGTCGAGTGGCGGCGATTCGGGAGGCGGCTCGGCGTCTCCCAGGGGCGGCGACAGTGGCGGTGGATCCGGAAGCGCGTCGTCGGCGCCGTCGGCAGGGCCCTCGAGCGCTGCCCCGAGCGCCCCTTCAGCCGAATCGGTGTCCAACACACCCCAGCGGCGCGGCGGCGGAAACGGCGGGAACGGCGGCGGCTCCGGTCAGCGGGCCGTTCCGCGCGGCTCGAGCGGCGGCGAGGGTAAGGGCTCGCGGGGCGGGGCACGAACGCCCCCTTCCTCCACCAGCGCTTCCTCCGGCTCCGAGGACGGTTCGAGCGGCGACCGGCGCGCCGTTCCGACTTACAGCCGTCCGCTCGACGGCCGCCAGTCGCACGGGCCGGCTGTCGCGCGCACGGGCCCCCGCCCGGGTGGCGGCGGCGGCTACTACGTCCCCGGCTACTATCCCTACTACCGCTACGGCTACTACCCGTATAGCTACTTCGGCTCAGGCTACGGGTATGGCCTCGGCTACTTCTACGATCCGTTCTGGAGTCCGTTCGGATTCGGCTACGGCGGGTACGGATACGGCGGCGGCTACGGCTACGGAGGCTATGGATACGGCGGCTACGGCTACGACGACCCCGACTCCCAGGGTGGCTACGGCGGGGGGAACGAAGGTCGCGAGCCCCGGGACAGCGGCTCACTGCGGTTGAAGATCAAGCCGCGCGAAGCGCAGGTGTACGTCGACGGCTATCTCGTCGGCGACGTGGACAGCTTCGACGGTGCGTTCCAGAAGCTCGGCATCGAATCGGGGTCGCACCGGGTCGAGCTGAAGGCGGACGGCTACGAGCCTCTTCAGCTGGATGTGCTCATCACGCCTGGTGAGACCGTGACCTACAAGGGCGAGATGAAGCGGATCCAGTAACCGCGCCGCCGCTGCAACGCGGCCTGCTTCCACGTCGCGCTTTTCTCGGGCCCCTACGACACCGTCGCAGGGGCCTTTTTATTGTGTGCCCGGATCAGGAGAAACCTGAAAGGCTTGGTCTCCTGTTTGGCTTTTGGCTTTGGGGCGGGCGGCCGTTTTTCTCCTTGCCCGCCCGCGGCGCACCGGTTCAGGCGGCGTGCGGGCCTTCCCGCCTCGTGAACAGGTAGTAGAGAGGAATGCCCAGGCCGATGACCAGCAGGCCGGCGCCCGCCGGGCCCCAGGGCGTCCCGTCCCGCATGGGCACGACGAGATCCGAATAGAGCGCGTTGCTCACGATCAGCGCGCTGGCGAGCGCGAAGACCGCGGGGGCGACGGGATAGCCGATCGCACTGAACGGCCGCGGGGCGTCCGGTTCACGCCGCCGCAGGACGAAGAGCGCGACCACCGCCACGCCCGCAAACAGGATGACGGAGAAGCCCGTGTACGTCGTGAGCGCCTCGGCGCCGCCCGACAGGACGAGCAGGCCGCTCCACACCGACTGCGCGATGATCGAGATGGCCGGCGTGTGGAAGCGCGGATGGATCCGCGCGGCGCGCCTGAAGAACACGCCGTCCCGCGCCATCGCGTAGTACACCCGCGGCCCGGCGAACACCATCGCGCTGATGCTCGCGGCGATGCTGACGATCGACACCACGCCCATGATGTCTCCGGCGCGAGGGCCGAGCAGCCGGTCGGCCACCACGTCGAGCACGCTGCCTTTCACCTGTGCCAGCTCGCCGACGGGAAGCACGTACAGGAAGAGCAGGTTCAGGAGCAGGTAAATCGCCACGACCGCCAGGGTGCCGATCGCCAGTGCGCGCGGCAGGTTGCGCTCCGGCTCCCGGATCTCCTCGGCGACGTACGCCGCGGCATTCCAGCCCGAGTAGGTGAACATCACGGGAATGAGCGCCAGCAGCCACGCGCTCCCGGCGACCGGCCCGGCCGCCTGGACGAAGTGGCCGCTCGACCCTGCGCCGATGCTGAACCCCAGCGCGATGAAGATGAGGAGCGCCGAGACCTTGAGGCCGGCCAGCGCGTTGGTGATGAGCCTGCCGGGCCCGACCCCGCGGACGTGAATGGCCGTCATCAGCGCGATCGCGCAGAGCGCCATCGCCGTGCGGCGCGAGAACGTGAGCGGCACGAAGGGCAGCGGCAGGACGAAGAGTGGCGTGCCGTCGTTGGCCGCCGGGATGAACCGGCCGACATAGGCGGCCAGCACCACTGAGCTGGCCGCGATCGCGCCCGAGAAGCCGGCGATGAACGAGGTCCAGCCGGTGAGGAACGCCGCCAGCCGCCCGAACGCCGACTTCAGGTAGACGTACTCTCCGCCGGCCCGCGGCCGCACGGCGGCGAGCTCCGCATACGCCATCGCGCCGGCAAATGCCAGCGCTCCCCCCGCCACCCACGTCGCCAGGAACCACCACGGGCCGGGGACGCTGGCCGCAACCTGCGGGGGCGTGAAGAGGATGCCGCCGCCGATGACGTTCGAAACGATGATGGCCGCGGCATCGAACGGCCCGAGACGCCTCAGGAGCGCGCGGGCAGGCGGGCGGGAAGGCGCGGGTGCGACGGACTCCGGCTGGGCGTCGACCAACAACAGCTTATCGGGCCAGCAGCGTACGTGGAATGTCGTAGCGGGCCAGCTCGACCCAGTTGGACGAGCTGTGCTTCGCGAAGATGACGGCGCGGAGATCCTGGAAGCCTTGGTGCTGGAGCATCTGCGCCCGGCTCTGCGGCGGGTCCCCCGTGTAGCCGGACTCGCTCCGCACCGTCAACGGTGCGCTCTGGTTGCCCTCGGCGAACGTGACGCTCTGCACGAAGACGTCGTCGAACTCCTCCTCGCCCTGCGGCGAGATCTTCTTGAACGCGACGTTCAGCGCGAGCGGACGGATCGGGTCGTCTATGGACTTCTTGACGCGGAAACTCACGCTGGGCGTCAGCTTGTTCTTGCCGTCCTTGATGCCTGCGTCGTGATACCCGCCCGAGACGTCGGTGATCTGCACCGACTGCTTGACGTCGATCCCCGGGCCGCAGCCGGAGACGACGCCCAGCAGCAGCAGCGCCGCCGCGACCGGGCCGGCCGGTGACTTCATTGCCGAATTGTAGATCAGAAGACCCGGACCTCGACCTTCTGTCGAACCTCCGCGCGCCTGCTCCGATCCGCGATGTACATCGACAGGTCGCTCCCCTTCACCCGGAGGATGATCGTCGTGACGTCGAAGAGCTGGTTTGGCGCCAGCGGTCCTTCGCTCTGGCGGGCCGCGACGGTCAACCACTCGTCGCCCCCGAGATCCATCGGCAGGCTGTGGTCGAGCATCGCGTCGATGAGCGCGCTCTTGACGGCGTCGGTGTAGTGGAGATCCGGATCGTCAACCGCCGGCGGGGTGCTTGCCGCGACCACCGTGTTGGCTGCCGGAACCGGCATGTCGCCCTGCGCACGGGCCGTCTGCTGGACGGGACCGACCTGCCGGGCGACCCGCTGCAGCGCCTCCTGCGCTTCCTGCAGCTTCGGCCCCTCGGGCAGCGACGCGAGCGCGCGGCGCATCGCCTCGAGCGAGGCGGCGACCTGCATGTCTCTCTGCACGGTCATCATCGACCACACCGCGCTGGCGGACATCGTGGGCACTTCGACGTCGAAGAAGATGCCATACCCTTCGAGCACGAACCCGCGCGCGCGGGCCTGCCCGGTGATGACCGTCATCGTCGGATCGATCGCCTGCATGCGGCGATTCACCTGCTCGGCGCCGAGCCGCACCGCCCGCGACAGCACACCTTCCATCAGCTGAATCTGGTCGCGCCGCCGCTGCTGGTCGGGCGCCCGCATCTGTCCCCAGGCCACGGCGGGCACGGCAAGCGTGGCCACCGCGACGGCCAGAAATCCTCTCGTCACAATCACACCTCTACTTTGCGATTCGTCGCGCGTGCGGCCTACTTCGGCTGCTGGACCGCCCGCAGGAAGTGGTTCTCCATCTCGCGCTGCCGGATGATGGTCGTGTCGGCTACCCCCTGCACCTCGACGAGGGCGCGCTGGGTGCGGTCGAGATCGACCCGCCGGGCCGCCTCGACATCGCGCAGCACCTGCGAGATGCGCCGCGCGAGCTCCTGCTCCTGACGGCTCTCGCTGTCCGCAACGAGCTGGCGCACGGCCCGCAGAACGTCGGGGGCCGGCTGCGCCGCTCCCCCACGCAGGGAGGCCGGCACGGCGATGGTCCCTGCGCCCGTCTCCAGGTGCTGAAGCCGCCGGCCGAGTGCCTCGAGCTCGCGGCGTATCGTCGTGTCCGGTGCCGCCGCAACCGCTGCTGCCGCGGGCGCGGGGGACGACGTAGCCGCGGGCGACACGGCCCCGCGCGCCTCGCCGGTGCGCAGGGTGAGGCCGTCCGGCCCCAGCCTCAGCTCGACATTCGAGACCGCCGAGGCGATCGACAGCACCAGCATCGCGGCTGCCGCGAGGCCCCAGGCCGGCGACACGGTCCAGTAGCGCGCTCTCGCGGCCGCCGCCGCTCCCCGGACCACGTGCAGCTCGAGCTCGGGCGCAGGCGGGGTCCAGGAGCTGAGCCTGCTGCGCGTGCTTCGAAGCTCCTTGACCTCTCCGCGGCAGTCCGCGCACGAGAGCAGGTGCTGCTCCATCCTCCGCCGCTCCGTCTGGTCGACTTCGTCGTACAGGTACCCGACCAGGAGTTCCTTGTCACACATCGTCATCCCCCGCCGTCAAACAGACGCCCCGATCACACCGCCGGGGCCCCATCACGCGCTGTCCGCCCGCAACCGACGCTCAGGTGGCGGCCCGAACACGCTTTCCACGCCCGCCGCGTGCAGGTCCTTCCGGAGCACCGTCAGTCCCTGATAGAGCCTGGTCTTGACCGTGCTCAACGGGCAGTCGAGCAGGTCGGCAATCTCCTGGAAGGTCAGCCCGTGGTACTCCTTCAGGATGATTGCGGTGCGCTGCTCCTCCGGCAGCGCGGCCATCGCCTTCGCCACCGCCCGGCCGAGCTCCCGCCGCGACACCAGCGCCTCGATCGACTCCGACGGCTCGATTTCCCCGGCGAGCTCGACGATATCGACCCCCTCGGGCGCCTGCATGACGGGCGTCCTGCGCTCGCGGCGGATCCAGTCCCGGCACAGATTCAGCGTAATTCGATAGAGCCACGACGAGAACTTCGCCTGGCCTTTGAAGCCTCCGAGGGCCCTGAAGGCGCGCAGGAATGTCTCCTGCGCCACGTCACGTGCCTCTTCCTCGCGACCGATGACCCGGTACGCCAGAGCATAGATCGGCCGCTCCCAGCGGACGACGAGCTGGTTGAAGCTGTCGAGGTCGCCCCCTCTGGAGCGAGCGACCAGTTCCTCGTCTGTCGTCATCGCTCAATCAGCGGGTCCGGGCCGGCATACGGGGTGGAGCAGGCGCTCCGGGGCTCCCCGGCTGCCGTTCAGAGGTTTAGACGCCGGGAGGGCCGGAGCAGTCGGACCGGACATCATGTTCCACGATACCAGCCTCCAGCGGGCATCCCGGTTGGTGATTCGGCACCTCGGTCCCGCACGCCCGGCCGGCCGAGTTCCTCATCCGCCGCCGTGCTAAAATTGCAGGTTTGTGCGCCCTGCCGCGACGGGCAGCAGGGCATCCGCTTCCCCGGTGCGGGCCGCGCGCCTCCAGGCATGATCCAGCTTTCATCGCTCAGCAAGTCGTTCGGCGACCGCGTCCTGCTCGAGGCCGTCAGCTGGCAGATCGACAACCGCGAGCGCGTCGGCCTGACCGGCCCGAACGGCGCAGGCAAGACCACGCTGCTCAAGATGCTGGCCGGCCTCGACGATCCGGACGCCGGACTGGTCGTGAAGCCGGCCGGACTCACCATCGGCTACCTTCCGCAGGACGGACTGCTCCACACGGGTCGCACCCTCCGCGAGGAGGCGGGCCTCGCCTTCAAGACCCTGCTCGACATGCGCGCCGAGATTGCCTCCCTCGAAGAGCGGCTGGGCGACGATGCGGTGCCCGAATCCGAGCATGCGTCGATGCTGACGCGCTACAGCGAGCTGCAGGAGGAGTTCAGGCGGCGCGAGGGCTACACCATCGACCTCAAGATAACGACGGTGCTCCGCGGCCTGGGGTTCTCAGCCGGCGACATGGACAAGCCGAGCGAGACGTTCTCCGGCGGCTGGCAGATGCGGATCGCGCTCGCCAAGCTGCTGCTCGGCCGGCCGGGGCTGCTCCTCCTGGACGAACCGACGAATCATCTCGATCTGGACGCCCGCAACTGGCTCGAGGAATACCTGACCGGCTATCCGCACGCCGTGATTCTCGTGTCGCACGACCGCTTCTTCCTCGACGCGGTGGTCACGCGGATCACCGAAATCGGCCTTCGGAGGCTGACCGACTACACCGGCAACTACAGCGACTACCTGCAGGAGCGCGAGGCGCGCATGGAGCGGCTCCGGCAGCAGAAGCGCGACCAGGACGAGGAAGTGGCGCGCATGGAAGCGTTCATCAACCGCTTCCGCTACCAGGCGACCAAAGCGGCCCAGGTCCAGAGCCGTATCAAGATGCTGGACAGGGTCGTGCCGATCGAGATCCCGCCCGAACGGAAGCGCGTCCACTTCACGTTCCCGCCGTGCGCGAAGAGCGGCCGGACCGTCATCGACCTGCACGGCGTGGCCAAGGCCTACGGGGACCGCCGCGTCTTCGACAGCATCAGGCTGCTGATCGAGCGCGGCGATCGCATAGCGCTCATCGGTCCGAACGGCGTCGGCAAGTCGACGCTGATGCGGATGCTCTCGGGGGTCGAGTCTCCCGATGCCGGCACTCGGACCGAAGGGCACCAGGTCGTCCTGCAGTACTTCGCGCAGGACGAGGCGACGCGGCTCGACCCGACGCTCAGCGTCTACCAGACGCTTGCCGGCGACGCCCCCATCCACATGGTGCCGAGCATCCGCAACATCCTCGGCGGCTTTCTCTTCTCGGGAGACGACGTCGAGAAACCGGTGCGAGTGCTCTCGGGGGGTGAGCGGACGCGGCTCGCTGTCGCGCGGATGCTGTTGCGCCCCTCGAACACGCTGCTCCTCGACGAGCCCACCAACCACCTCGATCTCGACTCCAAGGACGTGCTCCTGGAGGCGCTCGAGGACTTCGGGGGCACCCTGATCTTCGTGTCCCACGACCGCTATTTCGTCGACAAGCTTGCGACCAAGGTGATCGAGATCGGGGACGGCCGGGCCCTGATTTACCCCGGCTCCTACGAGGAATTCCTCTGGAGCCGGCGGCAGCAGTCGGCGGCAGCCACCGCCGGCGACGGACCGCCCGGGCCGAGCCCGCCGCGGGTGGCGCGGCCACACGGCACGGGCACCCCGGCCCCGCAGCCCAGGCCCGCGCAGGCCCACGCAGCCCCGGCTCGCAGGCGGCCGGACCCGGCTGCGACGCAGGGAAAGGCGTCCGCCCAGGAGTCGTACGACGAGCGGCGCCGCGGTGAGGCCGACGCGCGCCGGTTGAGAAAAGCAGCGGACTCCCTGCGCACCCGCGTCGACGCCCTCGAAGCCCGCATCGCCGATCGGGAGCGGGTGATCAAGGAGATCGAGGCGACGATGTCGGCACCCGGCTTCTACGACGATCGCGAGGCCGCGCGGCCGGTCATCGACAAGCACCAGGCGCTCATGTGGGAAGTGGGAGACCTGATGAATCAGTGGGAGGCGCTGCAAACGAAAATGTGATCGGGCCTCATTCCTGTAATCAGGGGTACCGCCCCAACGCACAGGGATCCCACGAAAGTGCAGTAAAACCCGATTCCCCACCCTCCCCGGTTGGGCACATCCCTTGCGCATTCACTGTCGCCGACATGCCGGACCCGGCACTCCAGGACCAGAACCGTAGTCGTTCCTCGATCAGGACCTTTAACAGCTTGGCCGATTACCGTCGCCCGATTACAGTATTGTTATCAGACCCGCCCCAGGTGCCGGCCGGGGCGAGAGCGACTGGCAAGCTCAAGGGTGCCGCGCGCCGCGTCCGGAAGATAGCGAGCGAAGCCGTGTCCCTGGACCCGCCCGCCGGAGCCCCGGAAACTCCCGCCGCCGAGGGGGTTACGCCGGACCACTTCTATCGCGACCTCGTCTGGAACATGCGCAACGGCGTGCTGGCCGTGACGGTGGCGGGCCGCGTCGCGGTGATGAACGACGTGGCCTACCGGATTCTGGGGCTGAAGCCTCGCACGACCGACATCGGGCGCCCGTACACCACCGTCCTCGCCGGAGAGCCGGACCTCGTCCGGATGGTCAGGGGAGCCTTCGAGCTGTCGCACCTGCCCAACCGCGCCGAGCTCCGGCTGAAGAACACCGGGAAGGTGATCGGTTGCACGCTCTCGCAGGTCCGCGACCGCCGAGGCAAGGTCACGGGCGCGACGCTGTTCTTCAAGGACCTGACGCGCGTCGAGCAGCTCGAGGAGCGGGAGCGCCTGCGGGATCGTCTCGCGGCGCTCGGCGAAATGGCCGCCGCCATCGCTCACGAAGTGAAGAACCCGCTCGCCGGGATCGAGGTGATGGCGGGCCTGCTCAAGCGTCAGCTCCACGATTCGCCCGACGCGCAGTCGATCCTGGCCGACATCATCAAGGAAGCGAAGATGGCCAACGCCATCGTGATCGAGGTCCTCGAGTTCGTGCGGCCGATCCGGCTGCAGGTCGAGCACGTGTCGCTCGGCGATGCCATCCGCGATGCGATCGCGCTCTCCGACGGTTACGGGCCGCACGGAGCGGTCGCAGTCAACGTCTCCCTGCCGCCCGACCTGCCGTCGATTCAGGCTGATCCGCATCAGCTGCGGCAGATCTTCACCAACCTGCTGATCAACGCCTACGAGGCGCTCAACGGCAAGGGGACGGTCAGGATCGTGGCGACCGTTCTGCGCGAGGAAGAGCTGCCCGGCGGAGCCGGCGAGGGCCTCGGCGGGCCGACGGTGCACGTCGAGGTCACGGACGACGGCCCCGGCATCGCGGCGGACGTGGTGGACAAGATCTTCAGCCCGTTCTTCACGACCAAGCCGAAGGGCTCCGGGCTGGGGCTGGCGATCGTGCGCAAGATCGTCGACGCCCACGACGGACGGATCAACGTGAGCGTCAAGCCGGGCGCCGGCACCTCCTTCCGTTTCACCCTGCCGGTGACCGGAAGTCACGAGCTGTTCCGCTAGGCTCTTACGCAAGTTGGTGCGCTCGAGCAGTTCGGGCAGCCACACGGATAGAAAGAGGACGACCGATGGGCCGGATACTGGTAGCTGACGACCACGATTCGCTGAGGCGCGGCATCGTGCGTGCACTTTCCGAGGCGCACCACGACGTGGACGAGGCACCGAACGGCAACGTCGCCATCGAGAAGCTCCACGCGGCGCAGTACGACGTCGTGCTGAGCGACCTGAAGATGGGCGGCAGCGACGGCATGGACGTGCTGCGGACCGCCCGGCAGCTCCAGCCCTCCGCCGTCATCATCCTGATGACCGCCTTCGGGACGATCCATACGGCGGTCGAGGCGATGAAAATCGGCGCCTTCGACTACGTCCAGAAACCCTTCGAAATCGAGGAGATGGAGCTCAAGGTCGAGAAGGCGCTGGAGCACCGCCGCCTCAAGAACGAGATCGAGTACCTCCGCCACACCCAGCAGGACATCTACGACTTCGATCGCATCGTCGGCGCCAGCGGTGCGCTGCAGTCGGTGCTGACGATCGTCAAGAAGGTGGCGAAGAGCAATACCACCGTGCTGATCCGCGGCGAAACGGGCACCGGCAAGGAGCTGATCGCCGGCGCCACCCACCACAACTCGCTGCGCTCGGGCCGCAACTTCGTGAAAGTGAACTGCGCGGCGCTGCAGGAAAACCTCCTCGAGTCGGAGCTGTTCGGGCACGAGAAGGGCGCCTTCACGGGGGCGGACAAGCAGCGGATCGGCCGCTTCGAGCAGGCCGACGGCGGGACGTTGTTCCTCGACGAAGTCGCGGACATGAGCGCGAACACCCAGGCGAAGATCCTGCGGGTGCTGCAGGAGCAGGAGTTCGAGCGCCTGGGCGGCACCCGAACCCTGCGCGTCGACGTCCGGGTCATCACCGCGACGAACCGCAACCTGGCCCAGATGGTGGCGCAGGGGCTGTTCCGCGAGGACCTCTACTACCGGCTGAACGTCGTTTCGATCGACATGCCGCCGCTGCGCGAGCGCAAGGACGACATCGAGCAGCTCGCACGGTTCTTCCTGAAGCGCTTCTGCGGTGAGCTGAAGAAGAACGTCATGGGGATGTCTCCCGACGCGACGAAGCTGCTGATGCGCTACAACTGGCCGGGCAATATCCGCGAGCTCGAGAACTCGATCGAGCGCGCGGTGCTCCTGACGGAAGGGCCGCTCGTGACGAGCGCCGACCTCCGGCTCGGCGACGCCTCGACGACGCAGGCGTCGGGGGAACCCAGCCCTGTCGTGAAGATCCCGCCGACCGGCGTCCCCCTCGAAGAGATCGAGCGCCAGGCAATCATCGAGGCGCTGAAGATGTCGAACTGGGTGCAGAAGGACGCGGCGGAGCTGCTGTCCATCAGCCCGCGGGTGATGAACTACAAGATCAAGACGCTGCGGATCGACTTCGCCCGCGGACGCCGGCCCATGATGGAGTCGGTGGCGAGCTGAATCCGCTGCCAGCTGCCCGTTCCCTGCTGCCTCCTGCCCTGGCGGGAAGCGCTGTCAGCGGGAGCCGGGAGCGCGCCTCTACGCCTTCGGATGCGCCTTGCGGTACGTCTCCAGCAACTGTGCGGCGTTCACGTGCGTGTAGCGCTGCGTCGTGCTGAGGCGCACGTGGCCCAGCAGCTCCTGGATGGCGCGCAGGTCGGCGCCACGCTCGAGCAGGTGGGTGGCGAAGGAATGCCGCAGGGCGTGCGGACTGATCCCGAAGCGGGTGCTGCATGCGGCCACGTAGCGGCGCACCAGCCGATCCACGCTGCGGGTCGAGAGCCGGGCGCCCTTGTAGTTCAGGAAGAGCGGGTGCGACTTGTGTCGGGATCGAGGATCCGGGATCCGCGTTCCGGACCTCGTGCCGGTCACCCTTGCCGACCTCGCCGGGGGCCGGGCGCCGGGCCCCGTCGCCGATGCCTCGATCAACGTGCCCCAATCGGCGAGCCAGGCCCGCAGCGCGGCTTCGGTCGTGCGGTTGAACGGGACGATCCGTTCCTTGCGCCCCTTCCCCAGGACGCGCACCACCCGGCTGGTCAGGTTCAGGTCGTCCACGTCCAACCCAACGAGCTCGCTCAGGCGCAGGCCTGAGGCATAGAACAGCTCGAGGATCGCGCGGTCGCGCCGGCCGAGCGGCTGGGAGGCATCCGGCATCTCGAGCAACCGGGTCATTTCCGCCTCCCCCAGGTGGGCGGGCAGGCGGTGCTCGCGCCTGGGCGTGCCGACCAGCGCTGCCGGATCTCCCTGGACCACTCCCTCGCGGCGCAGGTACCGCCCGAGCGCACGGATGGCTGCGAGCTTCCGGGCGGCCGAGGACCGCGTGTTGCCGCGGCGATGCAGGTCCGCGAGGAACCCTCGAATCTGCTGGTGGTCGAAGTCGGCCGGGGCCAGCTCCCCGCGCCGGCGGGCAGAGGCAGCCGCGACGTAGGTCATGAACTGGGCGAGATCCGATTCGTAGGCGCGAACGGTGTGCAGCGACGCGTTCTCATTGAGCCGGAGGTGCTCCAGGAACGCCTCGATCTCCTCTTTCATCATCTCGCGTCGCACTCGCGCATCCAGGCGTCGAGGTCGGCGAGCGC
Organism: uncultured Acidobacteriota bacterium; assembly: GCA_963787175.1. Classification (GTDB taxonomy): domain Bacteria; phylum Acidobacteriota; class Vicinamibacteria; order Vicinamibacterales; family 2-12-FULL-66-21; genus CAVSUB01. Next base: position 287,124 of record CAWBCA010000015.1, on the reverse strand, counting down.
GCGCGTGGAGTGCGCGAGCTTGCGCGCCTCCTTGCGGCTCGGCCGGCGGCCGTCCCCGGTGCGGTGGCGGCGGAGCATGCCGTCGTCCAGCGGCGGCATGATCCCGAACGTGATGTTGGTCGGCTGATAGTGCCGCGGCTCCGCGTGCGACACGTAGTAGGCGAGCGCGCCGAGCGCCGTGGTCCGCGGCGGGACCCGCATCGGCCGGCCGAGCGCGAGGCCCGCCGCGTTGCGCCCCGCCATCAGGCCGGACGCTGCCGACTCCACGTAACCTTCCACGCCGGAAATCTGACCGGCGAAGAACAGAAGGTCCCGGTTCCTGGCCTGCCAGGTCTCACGGAGGATCGTCGGCCCGTTGATGTAGGTGTTGCGGTGAATCATCCCGAACCGCACGAACTCCGCATCCTCCAGCCCTGGAATGAGCTTGAACACGCGCGCCTGCTCGCCCCATTTCATCTGCGTCTGAAACCCCACGAGGCTGAAGTGATCGCCTGCGAGCGTGTCCTGGCGCAACTGGACGACCGCGTATGCCTCGCGGCCGGTCCGGGGATCGGTCAGGCCGACCGGCTTCATCGGCCCGAAGCGCAGCGTGTCGACGCCGCGTCCGGCCATGACCTCGATTGGCAGGCAGCCCTCGAAGAACTTCGCATCGTCGAATTCGTGCAGCGCCGCTTTCTCGGCACCGGTCAAGGCCTCGTAGAAGCGCGCGTACTCCTCGGGACTGAAGGGGCAGTTCAGGTAGTCCCCTTCGCCGTCGTCTACGCCGCAGGCGACCGATGACAACGGCGCGGAATCAGCGGAATCTGAAGACCCCGCCGATACCGCGGCGGCCCTCAGGCTCCGTCCCCAGCGCGACGCGCGGAACACCTTCGATCGGTCGATGCTCTCTGCCAGCACTATCGGGCTGATCGCGTCGTAGAAGTAGAGATGGTCGGCGCCGACGAGCGCGGCGATGTCGGCCGACAGCGAGGGGGACGTCAGGGGACCGGTGGCGATGATCACCGGGGCGTCGAGCCCCTGCGGCACGGCCGGGACTTCCTCGCGGGCGATCGTCACCAGCGGATGCGAGGATACGAGGCGGGTCACTTCCGCCGAGAACCGGTGCCGATCGACAGCCAGGGCGGCGCCGGCGGGGACGCGGCTGGCGTCGGCGGCGCGCATCACCACGGAGCCGAGGCGCCGCATCTCTTCCTTGAGGAGACCGACAGCGTTATCGAGCTTGTCGCCCCGGAACGAGTTGCTGCACACGAGCTCGGCGAGCTGATCGGTCTTGTGCACGTCTGTGCCGCGCACCGGCCGCATCTCGTGGATGACGGCGTGGACACCGGACGCGGCCGCCTGCCAGGCCGCCTCGCTGCCGGCAAGACCGCCGCCGATGATGTGGATGGTGGGCATAAGAGACTCTACTCGGCGTTCGGCGTTCGGCGTTCGGGGCTCGGCGTTCGGCGTTCGGGTCGGGGCTCGGAGCTCGGCCGTCGGCGTTCGGGCTCGGGGTTCGGGACTCGGCGTTCGGCGCTCCGCATCATCCCCCGGCGGCGCGACCGAACACCCCAGCCGGGGCGGTGACCACGCGGCCCTGCAGCTCCAGCTCCATCAGGCGCGGAAGCAGCCGGGCACCCTCGATTCCCGTAAGCGCCATCAGGTCGTCGAGCCTGTAGAGCTCTCCAGGCTCCATTCGCGCGAGCAGCGGATCCGCGGTCGGAAGAGGCCGCCTCGCCGGCGCCGACCGGCGAGACGGGCTCCGCCAGCCGAGCTCCTGAACGATGTCGTCGGCCGACTCCACAATCCTGGCGCCGTCCCTCAGCAGCCCGTGCGAACCGCGGTTCCGTCCGGACAGCACGCTGCCGGGCACCGCCATCACGTCCCGTCCCTGCTCCAGCGCGCATCGCGCCGTGATGAGCGAGCCGCTCCTGTCGGAGGCTTCGACCACGACCACGGCGAGCGAGACGCCGCTGATAATCCGGTTCCTGAGCGGGAAGTGCTGTGGCAGCGGAGGCGCGCCGGGGCCCAGCTCGCTGACCAGCGCCCCGCGCGCCGCTACCCGCGACGCCAGGCTGTCGTGCTCGGCCGGATAGATCCGGTCGACGCCCGAGCCCAACACCGCAACCGTCTCGCCGCCCGCCGCGAGACACCCGTGGTGGGCGGCGGAGTCCACGCCCCGCGCCAGCCCGCTCGCGACGACGATGCCGTGAGCCGCGAGCTCTGCGCCGAGCCGCTGGCCAACCTGGCGGGCGTAGTCCGACGCGGCACGCGACCCGACGACTGCGACAGTGGCGCGAGCCAGCAGGGCGGCGTCCCCCCGAACCCAGAGAACAGGGGGCGGGTCGGGAATGCAATCCAGCAGCACCGGGTACCTCGTGTCGTACCACGGTACGGGCTCGATGCCGCCGCGCGCCGCCTCGAGCAGCAGGGCCCGGGCCGCCGACAACGCCGCCTCCCCCTGCGAATCGTCGAGGCCGCAGCGGTCAGACCACGGCGCGCAATTGCCGGTCAGGCGATTCTCCTCTGTGGTTCTTGAAGAGCGCGCAGAGGCGCGACCGGGATGCTGGCAGCAGGGAAACCGCGACGGCGGTCTGGAGGTCCATGCGACAACCCTCACCGCCGCGGCGCGAGGATGGCGGGGCGCCGGCAGACCGGGCCCCACGCTGCGCGCGCCGCAGCAGACAGGCCCGACCCCTCTGTCCTGATTATAGGAGCGGCTGTCTACGGCAGCAACGGCGGCGGTTACGGGCTCCGTCAGCGCCTTTCGAAAAGCGCCGGTAATTCGGCGGCTCGCCTCTCTCGGCGCTGCCGATCGGGGCGGGTCCGGTACATTGCTGTCGCCCAGGCGCGAAAGCGCTTGCGGCAGCCACGAACGGCCGCTATAGTGGGACTTACCTGCCATGTTTTTTCGAGCCGTTGTGGTGTCTGCAGCGCTCGTCGTGTTCTCCTCTCCCGCCATTGCGCGCGACGCGCGCTCCCAGGCGAAAGAGCAGGTCGACTTCGGCATCAAGGTCGCGCAGAACGGTCTCTGGAAGGAGGCCGCGTATCGCTGGGAGAAGGCGGTCGAGATCGATCCGGCCTACGCGGAGGCGTGGAACAACCTGGCGATCGCATACGAACAGCAGGGCCTCTTCGACAGGGCGCAGAAGGCGTACGAGAAAGCCGTGCAGCTGGATCCGAACAACGCGATGATCCGGCAGAACTACGATCTGTTCAAAGAAATCAATGACCGCGCAAAACGCCGCAACGATCGCTAGCCTGGCCTTGAGCCTCGGCGTGTTGTGCGGCGCCGCCGCCTGCACGAACTTCTACGAGATCCCGATCGAGACCCCGATCCAGCCCAAGATGGACGTGTCGCCGTTCACGCGTGTCCTCGTGGCCGGGTTCATCGGTGGCGGGACCGAGGATGTCGACGCGAACCTGGAGACGGTGAGGCTGCTGCGCAGCCAGCTGCGCTCGAAGTCGACCCTGCGCGTCATCGAAGCCGACGCGCTCGCGCTCTCCGCACTCGCCGCCGAGCAGCGGCAACCCGCGAAGGAAACGCCCAGTCCGAACAGGGAACGCGTTCCAGCGCCGTCCGGAGGAGCCGCCGACGGCCAGCAACTGCCGGCCGTCGCACCGATGCCCGGCCCGCAGTCGTCTTCGTCGGCCGCGCCGGAGCAGGAAGCACGTATCCGCAACGAGAAGGATCTCGAGAAGTACCAGGGCATCTTCGCCAACACCGCGTTCTGGAAGAAGCTCGGCGAGGAGTACCAGAACCCCCTCATCGTCACCGGCACGGTCCTCTTCACGCCGACTCAGAACTCCGGCTTCGTCACCACCGAGCGGGAGGTGTACGACCAGTTCGGACGGCGCCGTGTGGTGCCCATCAGGACCTTCCAGGAGCGCAAGGGCTTCATCCTCCGTCCCAGGTTCATCTTCATCGACGGCCGGACAGGGGCGACGCTCTACTCGGAAACGTTCAACGAGCAGGTGCTCTACAACGCGCAGCAGAACACCCCGGCCCTGTCGTCGTATTTCGAGTTGATGGACAAGCTGATCCCCAGTTTCCTGAACGCGCTCAGCACGCAGAAGGTCCGCGGCTCCCGCATCCTGCTGAAGTAGGCGCACCTCCCGGTCGCCGCGCGACCCCTGCACCACAGCCGGATCATCCGGTGCGAGGGCGTGCGCTGTCCCGTCAGATACCCGTAACCGTTTACTGGCAAAGAGCTTCATGGTAGTCTTACTCTTTTGCCGGTAGCGCGATCTAGCCGGCTATAGGACTCTCGCCGAGGGGTTGAACGTGTTCGCAATCATTCAGAGCGGCGGCCGGCAGGTGAAGGTCACGCCGGGCGCCGTCGTCACCGTGGACCGGGTGGACATGGAGCCCGGGCAGGAAGTCAGCATCGACCAGGTGCTGCTCCTGGAGAACGACAACGGCGAGGTCCTCGCGGGCGCACCCTTCGTCGCCAACGCCCGCGTCATCGGCGTCGTGGACGGGGAGTCGCGAGGGCCGAAGATCCGTGTCTTCAAGAAGAAGCGCCGCAAGGGGATGCGCCGGACCAAGGGTCACCGCAGCACCTACACGCTCATTCGCGTGAAGGAGATTCTCATCTAATGGCTCATAAAAAAGGTCAGGGAAGCTCGCGCAACGGCCGCGACAGCAACTCCCAGCGGCTTGGCGTGAAGCGGTTCGACGGCAACGTCGTCACCGGCGGATCGATCCTCGTGCGCCAGCGCGGCCGCCGTTTCAAGCCGGGCCTCAACGTCGGCCTCGGGAAGGACGACACGCTGTTCGCCAAGGTCGACGGCAGGGTCAAGTTCTCGGACCACGGCGCCCGCGGCCGAGTGATCAGCGTCCACCCGCTCGAAATCACCTCGTCGAACTAGCCGCATCCGCCGCCCCGCCGGGGGTTCGAATGCCGACGGAGCAGGGCCGCCGATTGCGGCCCGTGAACGGACTCCTCTGCGGCGAGCCGACGGACGCGCGACTCCCGACTGACTCGCGACTGTCGACTGTCGACTGACTTCCGAGGCCGGACTGTCGACTCCCGACTGGTGTTATGTCCTCATTCGTCGACGAAGTAGATATCCACGTCGCCGCCGGCCACGGCGGGCGCGGCGCCATGAGCTTCCGGCGGGAGAAGTTCGTGCCGCGCGGAGGGCCCAACGGAGGAGACGGCGGGAACGGCGGCTCGGTCTTCATCGCGGCGCAGGCCAACCTGAACACGCTCCTCAATTACCGGTTCCAGAAGATTTTCGCGGCCGGCAATGGCGCGCACGGGGAAGGTTCCAACCGGACCGGGCGGATGGGGCAGGACGTCGACCTCGCCGTCCCGATCGGAACGGTGGTCTACGAACGGGCCGACGACGACACGCTCACGCAGGTCGCTGACCTGACAGAGGACGGCCAGCGCGTGATCCTCGCCAAGGGCGGCCTCGGCGGCTGGGGCAATGCCCAGTTTGCGACATCCACCAACCGCGCCCCGCGGAAGGTGCAGCCGGGCCTGCCCGGTGAAGAGAAGAACCTCCGGCTGCATCTGAAGCTGCTGGCGGATGTGGGGCTGGTCGGCTTTCCGAACGCCGGGAAGTCCACGCTGATCTCGCGCATATCCGCCGCGCGCCCGAAGATTGCCGACTACCCGTTCACCACGCTCGTCCCCAATCTCGGGGTGGTCGGCCTGTCGGGCGATCGCTCGTTCGTCGTCGCGGACGTCCCGGGACTGATCGAGGGCGCGCACCACGGGCACGGCCTGGGGCACCGCTTCCTGAGCCATCTCGAGCGCACCAAGGTGCTGGTGCATCTCGTCGACATGTCTTCGATGACGGGGCGGGACGCGACAGAGGATTTCGAGGATCATCACGCGCGAGCTCGACCTCTTTCCAGGGCGGGACGCCGGCGGCGAGCGTCTCGCCGACAAGCCGCTGATTGTGGCTGCGAACAAGATCGACGCGCTCGACGAGCCCGGAGCGGCTCGAGCGGCTGCGGGACTATTTGCGCGGGCGCGGCATTCCGCTCTACGCTGTGTCTGCGGCAACGGGCGAAGGACTCGGCGACCTGCTCGAGGCCGTCTGGCGGAAGGTCGCCGCTGCGCGCGAGCTCGCAGTGGCCGAACCGCGACTGGACAACGACACCAGGTGAACTGCCGCTGAATGAGCCTCGCCGCACGCCTCGGAATACTCGGCGGCACGCTCGACCCCGTCCACGTGGGGCATATCGAGACGGCACTTGCGGCGCGCGATGCGCTGGCTCTCGACCGCGTCCTGCTGCTGCCCTCGCGGGTGCCGCCGCACCGCCCGCGTGCAGCCGTCTGCCTCCCCGTTTCATCGCTTCGCCATGGCGGCGCTTGCCGTGAACGGGGTCGACGGCGTCGAGGCGAGCGACGTGGAGCTGGCCGTTCCGGGCACGTCCTACACGGCCGACACGCTCGACCGTTTCCACGCACTCCGGCCTGCAGGCCGTCGCAGATTTTCTTCATTCTCGGCGCCGACGCGTTCGCAGAAATCGACACCTGGAACCGCTACCCTCGACGTGCTCGACCTCGGCACATCTTCGTCGTGGTCTCGCGGCCCGGCCACGACCGCCGACGGGTCGCCGAGCGCCTGCCGGCGCTGGCGCGGCCGGTTCGCAGTCGCGCCTCCAGGCCGAGCGAGCGACGGCGCACGGACCGCACATCTTCCTGATCCCGGCAGAGACGCCGGATGTCTCGTCGACCGACATCCGCAGGCGGCTGCGGCGCGTCGGAGCCGGTCACCGGCCTGGTCTCCGAAGCGGTCGAACGGCACATCCGGCAGCATCGTCTTTACGTGGACGACGACGTCCGCAACCCTGACTCACAGCGCGGCAGATCACTTGCATGGCCAAAACTGAACGACTGACGGGCGCAGGAAGAAACGGCTGACGGGCGAGATTGCGAAGGCGGTACGCGCCGCCCTCGACAAGAAGGCCCTGGACGTCGTCGTGCTGGACCTGCGCCACACCCCGGCGTTCACCGACTTCTTCGTGCTGTGCTCCGGACAGAACCATGCGCCAGGTCAAGGCGATTGTCGATGCGGTGGAGGAGGCGCTCCGCGCGGCGAAGGTGCGGCCCGCGCACGTCGAGGGCTACGACCGCGCCGAGTGGGTGCTGATGGACTACTTCAACTTCATCGTGCACGTCTTCGCCCCGCAGACGCGGGAGTTCTACTCGCTCGAGCGGCTGTGGGGCGATGCTGAGCGGATCGACGTCAGCGACGAGCCCGGCCGTCGGACAGCCAAGCCCGCCTGAGCGCCGCTCGGTCGCCCGGCGGTCGCGCGACAGCCTGCATTGCCGTCCTGATCGCGCCCGGCGTGCGCCGCATGCGACACGCCTCTGAGCGGCCGACGCGCGGCGCGGTCTGTCGCCCGTGCTGGGCCGCGATCGTTCCGCTTCACCCCGCCGCTCTGCCGCCGGTGCGGCGATCCCTCTGCCAGTCCTGGCGTGTCGCTCAGCGAGCGACGACGCGCGATGTCCGCGCTGCCGTCATCACGCCGGTCCGCGTCTCGTCGGCGCGGGCGGTCGGCCCCTACGACGGTTCGCTCCGCGCAATCCTCCACGCGCTCAAATACGACGGGCGGCCGTCGCTGGCGCGGCCGCTTGCGCGGCTCATGGCGGCCAGCGCGCCGGCGACCTCCTCGCCGGAATCGACGTGGTCGGTGCCGGTGCCGCTGCACCGGCGGCGGCGACGCGCGCGCGGGTTCAACCAGGCGGAGGAGTTGGCGCGGCACCTGGGCCTCCGCTGGACAGGTGTCGCTGCGCCGGACGCGGCGCGACCACCGTCCCAGACCGACCTGCCGGCGAGCGCGCGCCGCGCCAACGTACGGGATGCGTTCGCGGTGCGCCGTGCAGAGCACGGTCAACGGGCTGAGGGTGCTGCTGGTGGACGACGTCTCGACCACCGGCGCGACGCTGGAAGCGTGTGCCCAGGTGCTGCGGCAGGCGGGCGCGGCGGAGGTTCGTGCCCTTACAGCCGCGCGAGTCGTGTCGAGACTGCCTTGAGGACCTCGGCCTGCACGTCGTCGCGGCGCGCGCTCGCCGTCCAGCCGCAGCCATGCGGCGGAGGCGGCCGCCTGGCGATGGTAGCTCTCGCGCACCCGCGACAGCAGCGTGAGATCGCGCTCGTACCTGTCGCGGCCGGCCGCCTTGCGCTCGGCAGCGGTCTTCGGCGCGATGTCGAGCAGGATGCTGAAATCGGGCGGCGGCAGGTATCTGCTGGATTTCAGCGAGCCACGCGCTATCGAGGCCCTGCGCCTCGCCGTAGGCGACCGACGACGCGATGTAGCGGTCGCACACCACCGTCATCCCCGCAGCCAGGCCATGCTTCGATCTCCGGTTTCCTCTCGTGCCGGTTGGCGACGTAGAGCAGCTGCATGACGTCCGGAGCGTACTCGCGCTCGCCGTGGAGCCCGCGGCCGATCTCCGCGCCGATCGGGGTGGAGTAATCCGGGAACGAGAGCAGCCGGCACTCGCGACCGAGCGCCGCCAGGCGCGGCGCGGAGCGCCTCCGCCTGCGTCTGCTTGCCGCTCTGATCGAGCCCTTCGAAGGCGATCAGCAGCGCGGCCGACCGCCCGCTCATCGCGCGACATCCCGCCCGGTGCTCTCGCACATCGGCTGGTCAGGTCTCCAGCGCGACGAGATCGTCGACCGTCTGGCGGCGCCGGATCACGGAGGCCGGCCGTCCTCCACCATCACCTCGGCCGGCATCGTGCGGCGGTTGTAGTTCGATGCCATCACCGCGCCGTAGGCCCCGGCGTCGAGGACCGCCAACAGGTCGCCGACGGCCGGACGGGCGAAGCGGCGATCGCGCCCGAGTGTGTCGCTGGTCTCGCACAAGCGGCCCGACCACGTCGCAGACGGATGTCGGGCCCGGCGGCCGCGCGTCACCGGCTCGATGCGGTGGAAGGCGTTGTACAGCATCGGCCGGATCAGCTCGGTCATGCCCGCGTCGAGGATGACGAACAGCTTGCCACCGGGCTGCTGCTTCACGTCGACGACCGACGCCACCAGCGCCCCGGCAGGTCCCACGATGCTGCGCCCCGGCTCGAGGATGATCGAGAGCGCCGGAGTCCGCCGACCGCCGGCAGCAGCGCGGCCGCGTACTCCGCGCGCCGTCGGGGCCGGTGTGCCGTCGTAGGAATCCCGAGCCCGCCGCCCAGGTCGAGATGCTCGATGGCGATCCCGTCGTCCCGCAGCTCGCGCGAGAGTGCAACGAGGGCGTAGGCCGCCCGGCGCAGCGGGGCCAGGTCCGTGATCTGCGATCCGACATGGCTGTGGAGCCCGACCAGCTCGAGTCCCGTGAGCGCAGCGGCCTTGCGGGCGATGGTCGCGGACGTCGCCGATCGCGATGCCGAACTTGTTGGTCTTGAGGCCCGTGGAGATGTGCGGATGGCTGCGCGCGTCGATGTCCGGGTTCACGCGCAGCGCGACGCGGGTGCGCGTGTCTGGCGGCCGCGGGCGATCGCGTCGATCCGTTCGAGCTCGCCGTCCGATTCGGCGTTGATCGTCTTGACACCGAGGTCCACCGCCTGTTCGAGCTCGGCGCGGGTCTTTCCGACGCCGGTGAAGACGATCTGGGCGGGATGAACCCGGCGCGCAGGGCCACGTCGATCTCCCCGCCGGAGTTCGCGTCGGCGCCGCTGCCGAGGCCCGCGCAGCAGCCGGGCGATGGCCAGCGTCGAGTTCGCCTTCAGGGCGTAGTGAATCGCGTGGGGATGGGACGGCAAACGCCTCGTCCACCGCCCGGTACCGGCCGGCGATGGTCGCCGCGCTGTAGACGTAGAGTGGCGTGCCCTCGGCGGCGGCGATGGCCGAGAGCGGCACGCCGTCGCACGTCGAGCGTGCCGTTGATGCGTTCGAAATCCGGTCACGTGATGTGGCGGCAGGATCTGTACCGCATCTGCTATGATCTTGTCGGTCCCGCCCTGGCGTCCGATGCTGACGCCGCATGTCCGTTGACTCCCCGGCCGCTCAACCGCTCACGCCCGACAGCCTGATCGAGCAGTGTCTGGCCGGCGATCAGGCGGCGTGGGAGCTGATCGTCCGGCAGAACTGGCGCAAGGTCTTCAACGTCGCCTACAAGTTCGTCGGGAAGCACGACGAGGCGGAGGACCTGACGCAGGACATCTTCCTCAAGATTTTCAAGGCGCTGGCGAGCTTCGACCGGCGGGCGAACTTCCAGACCTGGATCATCAGCATCAGCCGGAACCTCTGCATCGACCATTACCGCAGCGTCCGGAAGGAGCGGCAGACCATCGCGCGCGACGTCGACACCGGCGATCTCCAGCCGGCCTCGCACGAGCGGGGGCCGTACCAGGCGGCCGAACACCAGGACCTTCGGGTGCTCCTGCGGCAGGCGCTGGAGAAGCTGCCGCTCGACGCTGCGGACGGCAGTGGTGCTGCGCGACCTGCAGGAGCTGTCGTATCAGGAAATCGCCGACCGGCTCGGGCTGCCGGAGGGCACGGTCAAGTCGCGCATCAATCGCGGGCGGATCGAGCTGGCGCACCAGCTCCGGCGCCTGCAGGACAAGCAGCCGGCGGCCGCGGCGCAGGCGCGGAGTCCCCGCGCGTCGCCGGACCCGGCGTTCCGGAGTCTCCGAATGAATCTCACTACCGAACACGCCAACGGAATCGCGGTCGTCCGCGTCGGCGAATCCCGCCTGATGTATCCCCTGCTCTCCGAGTTCGCGACAGCCGTCACGCGAGCTGATCGCCGCCGGCGAAAAGCGCCTGGTCGTGGACCTGTCGTCGGTCGGCTACGTCGACAGCGCGACGATCGGCTGCCTGATGGACCTCTATCGGCAGGCCAGCGCCGCCGGCGGCGCCCTCAAGCTCGCCGGCGTCCAGAAGCGTGTCGAAACGATGCTGACCATGACCGGGGCTCAGAACTTCATCGAGGTGCACCCGGACGAGCCCAGCGCCGTCAAAAGCTTCGGGGCGTAGCCTATGCGCACGATCAAGTTGACCACCGGCGCGCGACTGCCGCTCGACGGCGACCTCCTGACCGTCCTGGAGACGCTCTACCGCGAGATGACCGCCAAGCAGGATCTCGACCGGACGTTCGAGGACACCGTGCGCGAGATCCAGCACGTCATCGATCAGCTGACCGACGAGGAGCGTCGCCAGTACCTGTCCGAGAGCCTCTTCCTCAACTTCGTGTCCTACGAGAACGAGCGGCTCGGCGCCTACATGAAACGGCTCTCGAAAAAAGCCTAGCGAGCCGCCTGGTGTCCCTCAACTACCTGGCGACCCGGTTCACGTGCTCCTGGCCGTGGAACATCATGGTGATGCTCTGCGACGGCCGCATGGTGTGCGGCTGCAGCGACCCCTACGCCAGGCGGGTCCTCGGCGACGCGCGCACCGGCACGGTGTCGGCGATCTGGACGGGCGATCGCGCAGCGGCCCTGCGCCGCGATCTGAATGCCGGCGGATCGACCTTCTGCGGCGACTGCGCGCTCAAGCTGCCGCTCTCGAAGGATCAGGCGCCGCCCCAGCGCCCGCTCGACGTCGCCCCGCTGCCGTCCCGGCTCTACATCGAGTGCACGGCGGCCTGCAACATCTCCTGTGCCCAGGCCTGCTGCGCGCCGGAAACCGGCATCACCCGCACGCGGCAGGCCGGCATGCTCGACTTCGACCTGTTCACGCGCGTGGTCGACGAAGCCGGGCCGTCGCTGGTGCGGATCGACTTCTTCAACTACGGGGAGGCGTTCCTCCACAAGCGCGCGATCGACATGTGCGACTACATCAAGTCGAGGTTCCCGCACATCTATCTCTACACGAGCACCAACGGCCTCGCGTTCACCGAGGAATCGGTCAGGCGCCTGGTGCACTCGGGCATCGACGAGGTCACCTTCTCGATTGACGGCGCGACGGCGGAGAGCTACGCCACCTACCGCAGGCGCGGCGACTTCGCAAAGGCGATTCGCCACCTGCGGGCGGCCGCCGACGAGAAGCAGCGCGCCGGGCGCGACGTCCCGTTCATCAACTGGCGGTACATCCTCTTCACGCACAACGACAGCGACGAGGAGATGCAGCTCGCGCGCACGATGGCGTCCGACATGGGGATCGACCGGCTCTGCTGGGAGGTGACCGATCATCCCGAAGACATGTTCTCGCGCCGCTTCACCAGGGGAAGCGCCGAGCTCGCGGCGGTCCGCCACGAGATCTGGGACGACAACAACCTCGGCAACGCGATTCCCGGCGCGACCCCCCGCGCCGAGATTCGCGTCAGCGGACCGCTGCCCGGGCTTCCGGCCATCACGCGCGCGGGACGCCCGGTTGCGCTGAGCACGACGATCGCCAATCGATCGACCCGGCCCTTCGCCGCGCGCGCCAGCTATGGCCGCCGGCTCGTGCGGCTCGGCGCACAACTCTGCCAGCAGGACGGCGTCCTCATAACCGCGACTTCGAACGGGCGTGGCTGCCGGAGACGCTGCAGCCGGGCGGCTCGGTCCGCGTCCCGATCACCATCACCGCGCCCGAACGGCCCGGACGCTATCTGCTGAAGTTCGACATGGTCAGCGAGGGAATCGACTGGTTCGAAGCGTGCGGATCCCCGACGACGACGAAGACCCTGGTGGTGATATGAAAGCGGGTTCGACAGGCTGATCGTTGTCGCACCGGGTCTCGAAGAGCCGGCGCCACAACGACCCGGGGGCGCTCAGTTGGCGAGTCGCGCGGCGGCGCCTGCCGGGGCGTGCGCGGGTGCGTGCGTCACAGCGTCGACAGGCGTTTCGACGAGCCTCCAGGCATCCGCCTCTTCCAGAATCTTCGCCGCGAATGCGGTGTGCAGCGCGTGTCCCCCGCGGTGCGCCACGAGGTGGCCGACGACCGGGTGGCCCACCAGCGTCAGATCGCCGATCACGTCGAGGATCTTGTGGCGGACGAACTCGTCCTCGAACCGGAGGGCGTTGTTCAACACCCCGGTTTCGCCGAGCACGATCGCGTTGTCCAGCGACCCGCCGAGCGCGAGGCCGCGCTGCCGCAGCATCTCCACTTCCTTCAGGAAGCCGAACGTCCGGGCCGGCGCAATGTCCTCGACGAACGTCTCTTCCGTGATTCTCATCGTCCGCGACTGGTGCCGGAGGAGCGGATGATCGAAGCTGATGCTGTAGGTGACCTTGAAGTGGTCGGAGGGATAGAGGGCGATCCGCTTGTCTCCGTGGGTCAGCGAGATCGGCCTGAGGACCTTGAGGTAGCGGCGCGGGGCTGTCAGGCGTTTGACGCCCGCTTCGTTCAGGATCAGGTAGACGAACGGCGCCGCGCTGCCATCCATGATCGGCACTTCGGGATGGTTCAGCTCGACGACGACGTTGTCGATGCCGAGGGCTGTGAGAGCCGCCAGCAGGTGCTCTACCGTTTCGACCGATACCGCCTCGCGCGTCAGGCCGGTCTGGTACTGGATGCCCCCGAGGTGCGTGACAGTCGCCGGAATCTCCAGCCCTCCGAGATCCGCACGCTGGAACCTGATTCCGTAGTCGGCGGGGGCCGGTTTGAGCGACAGCGTGACCCTGTTGCCAGAGTGGAGCCCGATTCCCGTGCAGGATACTGCTCGTCGGAGGGTGCGCTGTGCGTTCATGACCGTGTTCACGAGGGTAAGCCGCATTCAGCTGAGCAAAGCATCTGCCACATCAGCAGGGGTGGATCATTCGCTGGTAACCCCAAGACATGGAGTAGTTTCCATGCCAGCCGGGGCCGCGTCGCCTGAACGTGGAACCTCCGGATGTGGTTGTCGAGCCACACTGGCGGCAGTTCAGTTTGTGTCAAAAATACCACAGTAACGCCTGCCCGTCCGGGGTGAGCCTGCCTACGAGGCCGCATGTGCGGCTGGAGGACGGCCGAGAATACCGGCCAGGAACCGCCCCGTAAATGATTCTCGGCTCCGCGCCACCGCTTCAGGAGTGCCCGTAGCAACGATACGGCCGCCCGCCTCGCCCCCTTCCGGGCCCAGGTCGATGACGTAGTCCGCAGACTTGATGACGTCGAGGTTGTGCTCGATGATGACGACCGTGTTCCCCTGATCGACCAGCTTGTTGAGCACGTCGAGCAGCTTGTGGGTATCGTCGAAGTGAAGCCCGGTGGTCGGTTCGTCCAGGATGTACAGGGTACGGCCCGTACCGCGGCGGGACAGCTCTTTTGAAAGTTTTACACGCTGGGCCTCTCCCCCGCTCAGGGTGGTGGCCGACTGGCCGAGCTTGATGTATCCGAGCCCGACGTCCTGCAGGGTGCGAAGCTTGTTCGCGATGGGCGGGAAGTTCTCGAGCAGCGGCAACGCCTGGTCGACCGTGAGATCGAGGACGTCCGCGACGGACTTCCCGCGGTACTTGATTTCGAGCGTTTCCCGGTTGTAGCGCCGGCCCTTGCACTGCTCGCAGGTGACGTAGACGTTCGGCAGGAAGTGCATCTCGATCGCGATGACACCGTCGCCCTGGCACGCCTCGCAGCGCCCCCCCTTCACGTTGAACGAGAAGCGTCCCGGCCGGAAGCCGCGGGCCTTGGCGTCGGGCAGCATCGCGAACAGGTCGCGAATGAAGGTGAAGAGACCCGTATACGTCGCCGGGTTCGACCGTGGCGTGCGTCCGATCGGCGACTGATCGATCTGGATGACCTTGTCGAGCTGGGCGATACCCTCGATCGACGTGTGTGCCCCGGGTTCGTCCCCGGCGCGGTACAACTCGCGCGCAAGCGCGCGGTAGACGATGTCGTTCACGAGCGTCGACTTTCCGGATCCGCTCACCCCGGTCACGGTCGTCAACACGCCGAGCGGCAGGGAAACGGTGACGTCCTTGAGGTTGTTCTCGCGCGCGCCGCTGATCACGAGCGACCCTCGAGTGGCCGGGCGGCGGGCGGAAGGCGTCTGGATGCTGCGCTCGCCGCGCAGGTACGCGCCCGTCAGCGAGCCGTTCCCGTTGGCGAGCAGCTCGGCCGGCGTGCCCTGGAAGATCACGTGGCCGCCATGCTCTCCGGCGCCGAGCCCCAGGTCGATCACGTAGTCCGCGGTGCGGATCGTCTCTTCGTCGTGCTCGACGACCACCACCGTGTTGCCCAGATCGCGAAGCCGGGCGAGTGTCTGGAGGAGGGCGCGGTTGTCCCGCTGGTGGAGCCCGATGGACGGTTCGTCGAGGACGTAGAGCACGCCCGTGAGGTTCGAGCCGATCTGCGTCGCCAGCCGGATGCGCTGGCCCTCGCCGCCGGAGAGAGTCGCGGCGCTGCGCCCCAGCGTCAGGTAGCCGACCCCCACGTCGTTCAGAAAGTGCAGCCGGTCGCGGATCTCGCGCAGAATCCGCGTCGCAATGAGGTTCTCGCGATCCGACAGCTCGAGCGCGTCGAACAGTGCGACAGCCTCGGAGATCGGCAGGTCGACCAGCTCCGAGATGGTCCGCCCCTTGACCCGCACCGACCGGCTCTGCGCCTTCAGCCGGTGGCCGTGGCAGGTCGGGCACGGCCCGAGTGCGCGATAGGGCTCGAGGCTCTCCTGCTCCACCCAGGTGCCCTCTTCGTACCGGCGGCGGAAGTTCGGGATCAGGCCTTCGAAGGCTGCACCGAACGGGTCCGCCTCCGCCTTCCGCGCCTTCTTTCCCTTGGGGAGCTCCGCGTCCCCCTGACTGCGGCGGGACGTCTCGGGGGCTCCGAACAACAGCAGGTCCCGCGTCTTCTTCGCCAGCCGCGAGAACGGCAACGCCAGATCGATGCCGAACGTTCGACTCAGTCCGGCCAGCGCTTCACGCACCAGCTTCCGGTCTCCTTTGGCCCACGGGGCGATCGCCCCTTCCTGCAGCGACAACGACTCGTCTGGGACGAGGCGTGCGGGATCGAAGTCGTAGACCGCGCCAAGCCCCTGGCAGCCGGTGCAGGCGCCGTGCGGTGAATTGAACGAGAAGGCCCGCGGCGTCATCTCCGGCATGCTCACGCCGCAGTAGGTGCAGGCCAGCCGACGCGAGAACAGACGGTCCCCGCCGTCCAGCGTGTTGATGACGACGATCTCGTCCGCGAGCTGGAGGGCGATCTCAATCGACTCTCCGAGCCGCCGCTCGATGCCCGGCTTCAGCACCAGGCGGTCGACGACCACGTCAACGGTGTGATTGCGCCGGCGGTCCAGCTTGATCTCCTCGTCGAGCGACCGGAGCTGGCCGTCCACCCGGACCTTCGTGAAGCCGCGTCCGCGCAGCGCTGCGAGCTCCTTCTTGAACTCACCCTTGCGCCCGCGGACAATCGGGGCCAGCACGTTCACGCGCTCGTCGTTTGGCGAGAGCATGACCATGTCCATGATCCGCTCCAGCGACTGGGCGGCGATCTCGCGCCCGCACAGGTGGCAGTGGGGCACGCCGATGTTCGCGAAGAGCAGCCGGAGGTAGTCGTAGATCTCCGTGACAGTCCCGACGGTGGAACGCGGGTTCGACCCGGTCGTCTTCTGCTCGATGGCGATGGCGGGCGACAGGCCCTCGATCAGGTCGACATCCGGCTTCTCCATCTGCTCGAGGAACTGGCGTGCATACGACGAGAGCGACTCCACGTAGCGGCGCTGTCCTTCGGCGTAGATGGTGTCGAACGCGAGAGACGACTTGCCGGACCCTGACAGGCCCGTGATGACCACCAGCTGGTTGCGCGGGAGGTCGACGTCGACATTCTTGAGGTTGTGGACGCGTGCGCCGCGGACCGAAATCCAGTCGTGCGACATGGGTACAGTTGGGAATGACCGGGGCGACCCAAAACATTCAGTTTACCATGCGCCCGCTCCGGTGCGGGCCAGGTCCTCCTCCAGCCCCTTCAGCCACAGGATCACGACCACCCGTCCACCGCACGTCACAAGGCTCGGCGGGGTCTGACCTGCCCCCGCTGACGCTGGGGCGGTCCGCCGAAGCCCGGGCGAGGGCGGACTGGCTTCTTCTACGTCCGGCCCGGCCTCGCGGCCCCGCGCAGCTTGCTGTGGCGATACCCGTAGAGGAAATACACCACCATGCCGACAACGAGCCAGATCCCGAATCGTTCCCACGCAGCGCGCGGGAGACCCCGCATGATGAAGAGACACCCCGCCGCCGATCCGAGGCACACGGGCCACACCAACGGCACCCTGAACGGCCGCGGGCGATCCGGCTCCGTGTACCGCAGCACGAGCACGCCGATGCTCACGATCATGAACGCGAACAGGGTGCCGATGTTCGTCAGGTCGTAGGTCTCCCCTGCGTCTCCGACCAGGGTCCACATCGCCACGAACAGGCCGGTGAACACCGTGGTCACGTACGGCACCCTGGTTCTCGGGTGGAGCTTCGCGGCCCAGGCCGGCAGCAGGCCGTCGCGCGCCATGGCGAAGAAGATCCGCGGTTGGCCGTATTGAAAGACCAGCAGCACCGCCGACATCGACACCACGGCCCCCAGCGCCACAATCCAGCCGGCGGTGTTGAACCCGACGAGCTGAAGCGCGTGCGCGAGCGGGTCCGCCACGGCGAGCTCCCCGTAGGGCACCATGCCGGTGAGCACCGCGCCGACGACGATGTAGATGAAGGTGCAGATGGCCAGCCCGCCGAGGATGCCGATCGGCAGGTTGCGCTGCGGGTTCCTGGTCTCTTCCGCAGCGGTCGAGATCGCGTCGAAGCCGATATACGCGAAGAAGACGATCGCGGCGCCCTGGTGGATGCCGGTGAAACCATTGGGCGCGAACGGCCGGTAATTCTCCGTGTTCAGGTGCGTGGCGCCGACGCCGACGAAGAGCGCCAGCGCCAGCAGCTTGATCACCACCATCACGTTGTTTGCCGTCGCGCTCTCGCGCGCGCCCCTCAGCAGCAGCCAGGTAATCAGCATCACGATGCCGAACGCCGGCAGATGGACGACGATCGGAATGCCGGCGACCTGCGGCGCCGTGTCGAGCAGCCCTCGCACGGCGGGGTCGGGGCTGAGGAGCGCCGTGCGATAGCCGGTCGACAGCCATGCGGGGATGGAGAGTCCGAAGCCGCGAAGCAGCGTGTTGAAGTAGTCGCCCCAGGAGATCGCCACCGCGACGTTCCCCACGGTGTACTCCAGGATGAGATCCCACCCGATGATCCAGGCCACGAGCTCACCGAGCGTGGCGTACGAGTAGGCGTAGGCGCTCCCGGCCTGCGGGATCATCGACGCCAGCTCGGCGTAGCAGAGCGCAGCGAGCGCGCACGCCAGCCCGAGCAGCAGGAACGAGAACACCAGCGCCGGACCCGCGCCGTACCGGATGACTTCCCCGTTCGGGCCGACCTGGCCTGCCGCGGCGGTGCCGATCGCGCCGAAGATGCCGGCGCCGATGACCGCCCCGATCGCCAGCATCACCAGGTCGCCGGCACCGAGAACACGTCTGAGGCTGTGCTCACCTCCGACCAGAAGGTCGGCGATGGGCTTGCGGGCGAACAGCTGGCTCATGAAAGTGGCGCCAGCGTATCCGTGCCTCCCGCGGGAATCAAGACGGCCTGCCGGGACAGTGCGGGGCGCTGGCCGCGCGTCTCACGAAGCGAGCAGGAGACCGTGGACCGGCACGTCGAATCGGTACACGGTGTCTGTCGTCGCCACCACCAGCCCACCCGAGGGGGCGAAGGCCACGCCGATCAGCCCTCCGCCGGCGAGGAGCTGATCCAGGTGCGCCGGGCGGCTCACGTCGATCCGGAACAGACCGGAGCTCCCCGCCAGGGCATCCACCACGTAGAGCCGCCCTTCCGAATCGAAGGCGAGCCCCTGCGGCCGGCCGAAATGCGGGCCGAATCGCTCGACCGCGCCCGATGGCGAGATCCGGTACAACGAGTCCGCCGACGAGATCGTCGGGGCGGCGACGTACAGGAATTCGTCCGGACCGAAGGCCAGATGAAAGGCGGCGATGCTCGACGGCAGGCTCGCGAAGACCTCGGTGCGCTCCCCGGACACCCGCAGGATCGATCCGGATCGGTCGCCCACGAAGAGGTCACCCCCCGGGCCGAAGGCCAGGCCGCAGGCGACACCAAGGTCCGTCGCCACGATCTTCGAACGGCCCTTTGCGTCCACCCGGTGCACGCTCCCGTCGAACCGGCTGGAGACGTGCAGGCGGCCCTGGCGGTCGAAGGCCAGCGAGGTGGCGTTGGCCAGGTCGCTCACGAAGGGCACGCGCGCGCCGTCCCCGGCGACCTTGTAGACGGAGACCGGCGGCTGTTCACCACGCGACCCGCTGAAGGTCACATAGAGGTTGCCCGCGGCGTCGAACGCCGGGTTGTCGACCTGGTGCAACCCGGTTGCGAGGGGCACACCCACGTCGACGTACGCCGTTTCCCCCCGCCGCTGCCGACCCGGACGGGCGTCCGCCCGCCGTCCATTCCGAGCGGAACCAGTGCGGTCAACGACCGGGAAGACGCGAATGCCAGCCGGGCCGGCTTCCCGCCGATGGTGACATCAGGCGGCATCGGCTCGACGGGGAACCGCTCGCCGACAATGGTGATGCGACCGCCTTCGAGGGCCCACAGGGGCCGGACCGCGGTGATGCGGGATTGGGGAAGGGCTGTCACGTTGAGCTTCGGGATTCCCGGCGTGTCAGCTCTCGTCGAGCTCCATGTTCCAGTAGAAATAGTCCCGCCAGCTGTCCGGCGCGTTCTTGAGGCCCACCGTGATCCGGATTGCCGGCGCCTTGTCGGGCCGCCGCGGCACCCGCGTGAGGTGCATTCTCGCTTCCGCCGGTGTGCGGCCGCCCTTGCGACGGTTGCAGTTGATGCAGCACGTCACGATGTTCTCCCAGTCCTTCCGGCCGCCTTGAGCGACCGGCACGACATGGTCGAACGTCAGTTCCGTCGTCGGAAAGACCTGTCCGCAGGTACTGGCAGGAATGGTCGTCGCGTGCGTAGATATTCGCCCGGGAGAAGGGCACGTAGTCGATGCGGCGCTTGATCTTGATGTAGCGGAGCAGCCGGATGACGGACGGCAGCTTGAAGCTGAACGAGACAGACCTGACCTCACGGTCGTAGACGGAGATCACCTCCACCTTCCCCTGGCACCAGAGCGTCATCGCCTTCTGCCAGTGGACGACCTTGAGCGGCTCGTACGTCGCGTTGAGCAGAAGTGTCTGCTCCATAATCCTGAGCCATTCTGCCGCATGCGCATCAGGCTGTCAACAACCCGTAAGCGCGTAACAGGAGTGTTTGCAGCGGCTTAGGCAGCTTCAGAGGCCCGGTTGCCGGCCGGGGGTCGGTTGACCGATACTGCGGGAGCACAGATGGCCGCCAAGATCCTTCCCCTCCTGGTCCTGCTCGGGTGCGGCCTCACCGCGGCCTGTGCCTCCTCGGGAGCGGTGCCGCAGCCGTTCCCGTTGCCCGAGAAAGCTGAACCGGTGCAGCCGGCTCCAGCTCCTGCTGAACGGCGGATCGAATCGGCAGACCTCGTCGGAACCGCCCTTTCCCTGCGCGGGGTCCAGTACCGGAACGGCGGCAGCGATCCGACCGGGTTCGACTGCAGCGGCTTCGTCTGGTATGTGTTCGCGCGTCATGGGATCGCGGTGCCACGAACGGTCGCGGCACAGTTTGGCGCGGGCCGGCGGGTGCCGGTGAGCGATCTCCAGCCGGGTGATCTGGTATTTTTCGACACTGCCGGACGGCCTGCGTCGCACGTCGGGGTGGTCGTGGACGGCCGTGCGTTCGTGCATGCCCCGAGCTCGCGTGGCGCGGTGCGGATGGAAAACCTGGGCTCCCGCTACTGGTTGAACCATTTCGTCGGCGCCCGGCGGCTGCGGTAACCGGCGGGCGATGACCAGGACAGGCGCCGGTAAGCGCGTTCAGGCCGCGCGGTGCTGGCCCTTGCGCGTCAGGCGGCGCGTGGCGCCGTCGGTGAATTGCCGGATGTGCAGGTCGTCTTCGGTGTAGAGCTCCGGCTGGCTCGCACGCTTGATGCGTTCGATGCGCACGAGCGGGTCGGACGCCGGCAGCTCGAGCCGCTCCATGTAGCGTTGCGGATACGAGGGGAAGTTCCGGAACGTGGTGGCCGCGACCCCGCCGAAGTGAGAGCCGAGGGCTTCGAAGTCGTGCTCCAGGAACCCGACCAGCGACGGGTCCGGCATCGAGGCGAGGTAGGCGTTCACGATGCGTGCGACATCCTCGTAGAAATGCGGGACGTGTGAGCGCTCCGAGGCGCTTCCGTCGGCGCACTTGAGCCGCCGCAGGCCGGCCTGATCCGGGTCGATGTGATAGAGCTCGTGCACGATCGTGTCGAGCTTCCCTACCCACGGCGGCGCATCCGGATAGCGATCCGCCTTGGTGCGCGAGTGATCGAGGGACTGGTTGCAGAACCGCGGCAGCACGAAGGAGATCAGATACTTGATCTGCTTGAGCCCCACGCGGACGGTCGGTGACTTCATGATGAACCACTCCGACTGCCGCGTCAGCTCGCCGGTCTCGCGATCCTTCCAGAAAAAGTAGCCGGGGTCGCTGGTCGGCAGCGTCAGGCAGTGGCAGGTCGCGAAAGCGCCCTCGACGTCCGCCCGCCCGAAGCGGCCGAAGACCAGAATCTCGGAGGGGTCGATGAACGAGAGCGACGGCGTCCGGCGGACGACATCTTCCATCAACAGCGCGATGCGCTCTGTATAGTTGATCATCGACACACGTCTGCCCGGGAGGCACGGCCTGCGGGCGCGCGTTCCTCGCCGCATCAGCGGGGGCTGTGATGGAGCGTATCCCGAATATAGGGACAAGCCACCGGGCTGTCAAGGTGAGCAGAAACCAGCTTAATAGCTGAGATTACAAGACTTACAGTAATCGTAGGGCCGGCGCACGGACCGACGGAAGCGTCAGCGGGATCCGCCTGGGCCGCTCGCGCCGCCTGCTCCGGATCCCTTTCCGACCGGCACCGCCTCCCCGGTACCAGGTCCGGTAGCCCGGCCGGGGCGGGCGGCAACGCCGGCACCGGGTCGAGGGGAGCCGTCCCTTCCGACGGTACCGGGGGCGATCACGCCCCCCATGCGACGAACGATCATCTGCTGCCGCCGCCGCAGCCGCGCGCTCGGATGACCGGGATCCAGCATCCGCGGGTTGATGATCGCCGCTGCGAGCAGCGCCGCCTCCTGAGGACCGAGCTGCGCCGCCGACATCCGGAAGTACTGGCGCGCGGCCGCTTCGGCACCATAGATGCCCTTCCCCCATTCGATCACGTTCAGGTAGATCTCGAAGATCCGCTGTTTCGGCAGCTCCGCCTCCAGCCGGCGGGCGATCAGCAGCTCCCGCAGCTTGCGAACGGGTGTCTTCGACGGCGAGAGATACAGGTTCTTGGCGAGCTGCTGCGTGATGGTGCTGGCGCCCCGGACGAACTCCATGCGCTCGACGTTCACTTCTACCGCATCGCGCAGCTGTTCGTAGTCGACCCCGGCGTGCCGCCAGAACGTCCCGTCTTCCGCGACGAGGACCGCGCGTGTCAGGTTGGGGGAGATGCGGCCGTACGGCACCCACCGCTGCAGCCGCCTGGGCTGCTCGCCGCGCGCCAGCGCTTCGCGCGCGCGCAGCTCCATGAACGCCGTGGTGGCTGGATTCCGGGTTCGAAGCGAGCGCACGTCCGGAAGGGTGAGGTAGGCATATGCGGCGCAGCCGAAGCCGAAGGCCACGACCGCGATCACCGCCCGACCGATGCTCCGGGCCCGGGTGTTCGACGCCCGGCGCCGGCGGGGCTGCCGGGTCAGCGCGCGACGGCCGCTTCAGCAGCGGACGCGGCCTCCCCCGGTCCGGTGCTCCGGTAGACGGCGTTGCCCTGAAGACGTTCCGTGATCATCGGTGGTACATCCATCGGCGCACCGGGATCAGATCCACCCCGCACCGACTACCACGCGCGACCCACAACGGCCACACTCTGGAAGACAGGTCGAGTGCCCGGCAGGGCGGTATCCCGGGTTTGGACGGAGCGTACCGGCGGCCGCGCCGGCTTGTCAATCCGCCGCTGGCAGCCTGTCGAGCGGCCCGGCGTGCACCACGGAGACGGCCCGGGTTGGACCGCTGGTCAATGGATCCGTGGCGACACCACATGCCGTGCCCGTCGCCAGTCCTCTGCCCTGATCGCCCACAGCTCCTGATCGAGCGACCGACCCTCCTTCATCAACGAGCCGTGCAGCACGCCGACACGGGTCGCGCCCACCTTGCGGAGCGCGCCGGTGGCTCGCCCGTTCGCCACCGCCGCGCGGGCTTCCAGCCGGCGCACGCCGATCACATCGAACGCAAACTCCAGCACCATCACAGCGGCGTCCGCATACACCCCCCGTCCCCAGAAGCGGGAGCCGATCGCGAAGCCCCACTCGGCCGCCTCGAAGCGCTCATCGAGCCGCCGGATCTGGAAGAGGCCCACCGGCGACGCCGTTCCCTGCGGCACGACGGCGAAGCACGCGAAGTTGCCGACGGCCCGCTCCCGGTGCGTCCAGCTGATGAAGCGTTCGAAGCCCTCGACGGTTCCGGGCGGCGTCGACATGAATCTCGAGACCTCTTCCCGCGACACCATCGACCAGAGCGGACGTGCGTCCGAGAGGATCGGCTCACGCAGCACGACCACGCGCCCGCCCATCGACGGGAGCCCCTGACGCCAGTCGGCGTCGCCTGCGCCGCGGCGCGAGGAGAGAACGGGCTGGGCGTCCCCAGTACCCGAGGGACCGTGTAATTTCTCCATCAGTGCCTCCCGCGGACAACTGTCGACGAACCGGGGGCCGGCCGAAACAGGTCCTGGAACACCGCCCCCTCCTCACCAGACGATTCCGCGTCGGGAGCATCGAAGATCGTCCGGTCCCTGTCTGCGGTGCCCCAGACGATCTCCGTTCCCGAGATGCCGGTGCCCCAGACGATCTCCGTTCCCGAGATCCCGGTTCCCCACACGATCTCGGTCGCCGATACGGTCGCGGCCCCGCCGCCCCCCATCCCGAGCGGTTCCCACACCACGTTCTGACAGTCGGCGCCGCCGCATTGCGCTCCCCACACGACGTTCCGCGCGCGGGTGCCGGGAACACCGTCCTGTCCGTCGCTCGTGCCCCAGCGGACTTCGAGCGGGGCGCCGGTCTCTCCGTCATCCTGCGCGGTGCCCCAGACAATCTCCGTCCCCCAGACAATCTCGGTGCCCCACACGATCTCCCGTGCCCCACACGACCTCGGCTGCCCACGCCTCGTTGTCGCAGCTCACCGATCCGCAGCGTGTGCCCCACGCCAGATTCTGTCCCGCCTCAGCTCCCGGGCTGCCCCAGGTCACGGTGGTGGCCCAGGCGGATCCACGGGGATCGAGCACCCCGCCGGACAGCCGCTGGTTGCCCCAGATGATCTGCTTGCTCCACACCTCCTCCTCCGGGTAGGGGCGTCCACGGGGTGCACTGCGGAAGAACCTCGCAAGCCGCACGGCCCCCTCGGCGTTCAGGAAACCGGCACCCTGGGTGAGCGGGTCGTAGTCGTACGGCTGCGCCGTGTATTGCAGGATTGCCTTCACGAGGTTGGGCGTCAGCGACGGATTCGCCTGGAGCATCAGCGCGACCGTGCCGCTGACGACCGGGGCAGCCATGCTGGTACCGGACAACGTCAGGTACGGCTTGTACGTTGTGGGCACGGTTCCGTCCAGGAGGGCCTCGGGGCGTGTGGTGTAGAAGCGGCTGGCGGGGTCGCTGAGCGACGCGATGCCGGTCCCCGGCGCAACGACATCCGGCTTGGCCTGTACGTCGATGACCGATGGCCCCCGCGAGCTGTACGCCGCCACCACGTCGTCCATTCGCCAGACGGTGCCTTCCGTGCTCGAGGCCCCGACCGTCAGCACCCAGGAGGCGTTTCCAGGGGCGGTCACGCCGCCGTACTGGGTCAGCCCTCCGCCGTTCCTCCCGAGGTTGCCGGCGGCCGCGACGACCACGATGCCCGCGTCGACGGCGCGCTTCGCCGCCAGCGTGAGGGGGTCGGTGAGACTCGACTCCGTCACGGCGGCGCCGACCGAGAGGTTGATCACGCGGATGTTGTATGCGGCCCGGTTGGCGATCGCCCACTGCAGCGCCGCGATCACGCCGCTAACCCGGCCCCTGCCCTCGTCGTCCAGGACCTTGAGGCTGACCAGGTGGGCGCCGGGAGCAATGCCCGCCCGGGCCCCGCCGGTGTCGTGTCCATTCCCCGCGATGATGCCCGCGACGTGTGTGCCGTGCCCGTTGCCGTCGTACGGCAGCGGGCGGCCGTCGACGAAATCGACGAACGCGGCCACGCGTTGACCCTCCCGGACACGCCCCTTCGGAAATCGGCTCGGATACGTCAGGTCGTCGTGCCAGGAGGTGACCCCCGAGTCGATCACGGCGACCCCCACGCCTGTGCCGTCGAAGCCCATGGTGCGCTGCACCGCGCGCGCGCCGACGGTGACGGCGGCGCGCGTCAGTTGGGTCTCCACGGCGCGATCCTCGTGGATGCTGGCGACGTCGGGACTCTCCGCGACCTCCCTGATCGCTGCGTTCGGCAGGTCGACGACCGCCGCGTCGATCACCTCGAGGCGCTGGCGGAGGACGCCACCGAAACGGCGGCCGTCCGCCGGGACGGTACCCGGCTTGAACACGACGATCACCCTGCCCTGGCCCGTGGCCCTGGCCGCGCGGACCCTCACCACGTCGTCGAGCTTGTCGGGCCTGTTCCGCCTGCCTCGATCCGGGCCAGCCTGCGCCGTCCCGGCGAGTACCATCGTACAGAGCAACAGGGCTGACGCGGTCCGTCCGCGCCTCGTCTGCAATCCCAGAAGCATGTTTCGTTGCTCCTCTCGATGACCTTCCGCCGGTGGACGGAACCTTGATGTCTGGCGCATCACGCGCCGCTGCGAGGCCAGCAGAACAGCAAGCCGAAGGCCAATATGGAAGGGCTGCCAACCGATCTCACAAATCAAGAAAGACAGGCCGTGTCGAGGGTGTGTTCGATCGGGCCGCGCCAGTGTGTTCTCTTCCGGTACATGCGGGCGGACGGTGGCGGGAACGACCCGGCACCGTTCCGCGCAGGATGGCGGAACCGGCTTGCTCTCCGCTACTTGGAGAGGCCTTGGAGATCCGACTGGTGGCGGTCGGCGCCCGCCGCCAGCAGGTTCACCGACAGCACGGTGAGCGCAATTGCAATTGCCGGTGTCAGGAGCCAGGGCGCTTCGGCGAGGATCCGGCCGCCGGCCGAATCCTGGAGCATGACGCCCCAGCTCGGGGAAACGTCAACAAATCCGAGACCCACGTATGAAAGCGTGGCTTCGGCGAGGATGAAACCGGGCACGAGCAGGGTCGCCTGCACGCCGAGAAAACCGGCCGTGGCAGGCAGCAGATGACGCAGCAGTAACCGAGTACGGCTCGCACCCCCCGCCCGCGCAGCTTCTGCGTACTCCCGCCGGTTCTCGCCTGCGACGATCGCCCGCACGCCTCGGGCGATCGAGCGGCCAGCCGACGAGACGCGAGCACGCCGGTCATCGTCCAGAAGACGGTCGATGTCGGCAGGACCAGCGGGAGCGACGCGCGGAGCGTGAGAACGACATAGATGGCCGGCAGCGCAATCACGAAGTCGGCAAGCTTCATCAGCAGGGTATCGAGCGGGCCGCCCACCACGCCTGCCACCCCGCCGACCAGGGCACCGATGATCAGCGCCGCGGCGGCCGCCAGGCCGGCGACGCCGAGCGACAGTCGTGCGCCACGAACCAGCCGCGCGAACACGTCCCGACCGAGCATGTCGGTGCCCAGCGGAAACCACGGATCGCCGTCCACCCACACCAGGTTCCTCCACGCAGAACCAGCGCAGCGGCTGCGGACGGGAGCGGTCGAGCCGAGACGTCCGCGACAGGCGGTTCTCGAGGCGAAGCGGGTAGACGAACGGCCGTCTGAACGCGCCGGTGTCGCCGACGACGCGCGGCCACATGGGCGGGGCGAGCACGTAGTTCGAGAACTGTGCCGATGGAGCGTGGGTCGCCAGGTACGGCGCGGCGGCGGACGCGAGCACGAGCACCGACAGGATCAGCCAGGCCGGCGCAGACGGCTGCGGGACGCGGTCACCACCCGCTCCCCCGTCGCGGGTCTGCTGCAGCGAGCGCCAGATCCGAGGCGAAGATGCCGAGGGAGAGGAACGTCGAGACGGCGACCGCGCACCCGGCCACGAGGAACAGGTCGCGCGCGACCAGCGCCTCGTACATCAACGCGCCCAGCCCCGGCCAGGACATCACCACTTCCACGGCGAACGACCCGCTCAGCACGGTCGCGACGACGATGCCGTAAATCGACAGGACGGAGCCGAGCGACAGGCGAAGTGCGTGGCGCCAGAGCATGCGCTCGGCGCTCAGCCCCCGCGCCCGTGCCGCCGGCATGGACCGATGGCTCCGCGAGCGCCTCGCGAATCGCGGCGGTCTGCAGTCGCTCGAGCGAGGCGGCGAGCGGCAGCGCCAGTGCCAGCGTCGGCAGCAGCAGATAGCGCCCGCGGTTGAACAGGGCCCCGGACACCGGAGCCGGCCGACGGGAACCCGCCAACCGGCAGCCAGCCGGTCGCAGCCGCCGCGAGCAGCAGCAGCGCGAACGACGTCACCAGCGGCGGGACCGACAGCAGCGCCACCGACGCGGCCGCGCGCCGGCCATCAGCGTGGCCCGCCTTGCCCGGCTCCGGCCAGCGTGCCAACCAGCACCCCGATCGCCGTCGCCGAGCGACCAGCGCGCAGACCCCGAGCAGCAGCGTGTTCGCCGCCCGCTCGGCGACGAGCGACGCGACCGGACGCCGGTACTCGAGGGAGTCTCCGAAGTCGAGCCTGGACGCGCGCAGCAGCCAGGATGCGGTACTGGACTGCGAACGGGCGGTCCAGCCCGAGCCGGTGCCGTTCGGCCTCGACGACTCGCCGGGTCGGCGCCGAACTCGGACAGATGGTCGCCGGGTGCCAGACCCGTCAGCAGCAGCGCCGACGACGACACCAGCACGACGAACAGCAGCGCCCTGCGCGGCGCGACGGAGGACGAACCGACCGAAGCCGCGCTGCACGTGTTCTGTTTCGGCCGGAGAGCGCCGGACAGTCAGCGGGCGTCCGCACCGCCGGTCGAGACAGCGAGCGTGTCGGCGCTCCACAGCAGCTGCGGCAGCTGCAGCACCGGCGCCGGCATTGAGCACGCGGCGGCGTGGTCGCCACCGTCGACCCGCGGCGCGACGAAATAGATGGCCGGCAGCTCGTCGCTCATGATGCGCTGGACGTCCGCGAAGGCGCGCTGGCGGTCCTCGAGCAGCGGCGCGCCTGCGACTGCTGTCCGCATCAGCTCGTCGATCCGCTCCTCCCAGGCGGTCGAGGGGGTCCGGCTGGGCAGGGTTCCAGAAATGGCTGGCTCCCGAGCTGAGCCAGAAATCGAGGTTGAGCGCCGGATCGGTGCTGCTGGCCTGGATGCCGAAATAGATGCTGTCGTAGTCCCCGCTCTGGAAGCGCTGGAAGATGGCGCCCGGATCGAGCGCCACCAGGTCCACGCCGATGCCGATCTGCTGCGAGCTGGGCCTGGAGCGCGGAGCCTGCGGCCGCGGATGTGTCCGGCCTGCGTCAGCATCGAGAACCGGGCCGGCCGCCGTCGCGCGTTTCCAGCATGCCGTCGCCGTCGCTGTCGGTGAGCCCGAGCCCGGGAGCAGGGCGCGCGCCGCGGCCCGCGTCGGGGCCGTGGGCCGGCGGAGTCGGGCGTGCCACTTCGTGTTGCCCGGGCTGATCGGGCCGAAGATGGGCACGGCTGCCCGAGGTAGACGGCGTCGGCGACGGCCTGCCGATCGACCCGACCGAGATCGCCTGTCTGACCTCCTTGCGGCGCCAGCAGCGCCGCGCCCTGCCGCCGGCGCGCCCTTCGGCGACAGGTTGAACCACAGGAAGTCGGGGTCCAGGCTGGCGCCGATCTGGATAAGCGCAGGCGGCCGTCCGATTCAAGCCGTCTTGAACGCCGCGTAGTCCTGCGGGCGGATCTCGCCGTTGGCACATCAGGTCGATGTCTCCGGCCTGCAGGCGCATCGCCTCGGCGTTCTGGTCGGCGATGACCAGCACCGTGAGCTTGTCGAGGTAGGGCAGCGGCCTGCCGTCGGCCGTCGCGCCGGAAGTAGTGCGGGTTGCGGGTGAAGACCAGGCGCTGTCCGGACACGTGCTCCGTCAGGATGAACGGGCCCAGCCCGGCGATCGTATCGAGCGGCGTCGCCGGGGTCCACGCGTCGGCGAACGTCCCGGCCGCAAGCGCCGGCGCCAGCTTGTGCTTCGGAAGGATCGGCAGGTTGTCGAGCAGGCGCAGCCCGGGCGCGAACGGCGCTCGGGAACCGTGATCACCACGGTGGCGGCATCCGGTGCCGACGACCGTCAGCGGCTGACCGTCGACTAGCAGCGATCCCTTGCAGCGACGCTGTGCACGCGGGCGTCGTAGACCGCCGCGAACGAGAACAGCACGTCGTCGGCGGTGAACGGCGACGCCGTCGGAGAAGACGCGCCTGGCGCAGCTTCAGCGTGTAGGTCAGGCCGTCGGCCGAGGCGGACCAGCTCTCGGCCAGCCAGGGCTCGAGTTCGTCGCTCGCGCGGTTGACCCGAACCAGGCTGGCCTGCGTCAGCAGGGAGACCAGATCGGTCGCGGCGGCATTGCTGCACGTAGCGGTTGTAGGAGGGCGGGTCGCTCGCGAGTCGAGGCAATCGAGCTCGCCGCCGCGTGCGATCGCCGCGGCGCGGTTCCGGGCGCGTTCCGGCCCGCGGACCAGCGCCAGCCGATTGCGCCAGCGCCACCGCGCCATGGCGAACGCGACGTGCGACGGACCTGACCAACTGACTGCTCCCGCTACGCCTTGGCCGTTTTCCAGGCTCACCGTGCCGCGCGTTGGCCTCTCACGGCGCGCCCTGCGACGGCGCGGACCGACCGCAGTCCGTGGTCGGCTGCGTGGCTGCCCGGCATTCGCCGGGCGCGCACTCGGGGCTGGTGCTCCATGACTCGGCTTTCGTTGAGCGCTGCCAAATCTTGGCTGTCCGTCCCGTGTGCGGACAGGTTCTGCGCCGGACAATCCCGCGGCACATGCGCATCGATTCGGTGGCCCGCAATCGCGGCTTTTCCTGCTTCCACGTTGATGGCCGCCCGCGACGATCGGGCTGCCGCACAGAGTGGCACGTCGCCGTGCCTTTGGCCAGTGTCCTTTGTTTCCCTACTTCGATCTCATGTCGGATGGCCTGTCATGACCCGAGACTCTATCTCGTCTCGGTCCCGCCGCGTGCCTGCGCCGCGCTGTCGCGGTTCTCGGTCGTTGCTGGCGCTGGCGCGGCGGCGCATGGCAGGCCCGCGCCGCGCGCGGCTCTCGCGCGATCTCGCCGACCGGCTCGCGAAGTCGGACGCCGGGCATCACGCGCGTGATCGTGCGCGGCAGCAGCGCGACGCATCGAGACGCTGGCGAAGCGCTACGGCGCCAAGGTCGCAAGCGGCTGCGGGGCGGCGCGGTGCTCGAGGTCACCGGCGGCCAGCTCGACGCGCTCAGCCAGGACGGCGACGTGACCATCTCTCGGGGGACGTGCCGGTCGCTGCGGATGTCGGCTGAAACGACGCATGGCGATTGGCGCCGACCAGGTCTGGGCGGGGCGTCGTGAGCGGCGCGGCCGGGCTGACCGGCGCCGGCATTGGCGTGGCGGTGATCGACTCGGGCATCGCGCGGTCACCGGTCGCTGAACGGCCAGATCGCCGTGACCGTCGACTTCACGGGCGAGAAGCCCAAGCGCCGCGGACGACTACGGCCACGGCACGCACGTGGCGGGCATCATCGCCGGCACCGGCGCAGACGTATCCGGGCGTGGCGCCGGGCGCGCACCTCGTCAACCTGCGGGCGATGGGGCCGGACGGCTCGGGCGCGACCAGCGACGTGATTGCCGCGATCGACTGGGCCGTGGACCACCGGGCCGAGTACAACATCCGCGTCATCAACCTCTCGCTTGGGCATCCGGTGATCGAGACCGGCGTGCCGACGATCCGCTGTGCCAGGCCGTGCAGCGCGCGGTCGATGCCGGCATCGTCGTGGTGGCGGCCGCGGGCAACTTCGGCAAGACTGGCGGACGGCCGGCCGATCGTCGGCGGCATCGTCTCGCCGGGCAACGCGGCCGCGGCGCTGACCGTCGGCGCGCTGAACACGAAGGGGACGCCGCGAGCGCTCCGACGACGTGATGGCGACCTACAGCTCGCGCGGGCCGACGATGATCGACGGCCTGGTCAAGCCGGAGCTCGTGGCGCCGGGCAACCGGATCGTGTCGACATCGGCGAACCGGTCGTACTTCGAGACGCAGTATCCGGAGCGGGTGGTGCAGGGGCACGGCAGGACTGCCTACATCGAGATGAGCGGCACCAGCATGTCGGCGGCGGTGGTGTCGGGCGCGGCGGCGCTGCTGCTGGAGGCGCACCCGGCCTGACACCCGGCGGAGGTGAAGCTGCTGCTGCAGTTACGAGCTCGCGGGTGGCGGGCGCCGGCCTGATCGAAGCGGGCGCGGGGAGCCTGAACGT
Source organism: uncultured Acidobacteriota bacterium (assembly GCA_963787175.1). Classification (GTDB taxonomy): domain Bacteria; phylum Acidobacteriota; class Vicinamibacteria; order Vicinamibacterales; family 2-12-FULL-66-21; genus CAVSUB01. The sequence goes on along the minus strand of CAWBCA010000015.1, from coordinate 255,734 downwards.
CGCCGCAGCGGTGGCCGTCGCGCAGACGGGGAGCATGTCGGGATTGCCGGATGGCTATTCAGAAGCGGCGGGCCTGCTTTTCGTGAACGGAGAGGAGGGCACCGGAATCGGGGTCAGTGGGCCTGACCCGCGCCCTCCTTTGGACTGGCCTTGACCCCTCTGCAGTCATCGACTCTTCGAGAGACTCGGCCGGACCTCTCCTTGGAGCGAACTCCATTGCTTGGACCAATTCCATTGCCTGGACCAATTCCATCGCCTGGCCAACTCAATGCCTCGACAACTCCAAATCGCCTGGACCAACGCCATCGCCTGGACCAACGCCATCGCCTGGACCAACGCCATCGCCTGGACCCACTCCACTGCTGACGCCCGGCTCCTGGCTGGACCAGTAAATGCAGATGCGTCGGTATCCTGAAACTCCTACAGTAGAGCGTGGGTGAAATATGCGTATAATTGCCTGGACCGACTAGCCTCGAGCCTCTCACGGCCCTGCCGGAGATCTACCGAGTGAGCGGCCCAGATCGTCGCCCTTATGAGCAGCAGACGGTTTGCCGCGCTGTCGCGTTCTTCCCAGGCGTACGTTTCAGTCGTTGTCGCGTCGGGTGCGGTCACCGTAAGTAGTTCAATCTACGAAGTTGTTACGGGTCAGACCGCTTGGAACTGGCTCGTTCTCGCCGCCCTCACTCTGATCAGTGGTTCAGCCACAATCAAACTGCCATCACTGCCCGCCACGATTACCGTCTCGGAAACGTTCGTCTTTGCATCAGTCCTTCTCTTTGGTCCTGCCGCAGGCACTCTGACGGTCGCGCTGGACGCGTTGGTCATCTCGTTTTGGTCATACCGTAAGGGGCATCCGCTCTACAAGATCGTCTTTAATCTATTTGCCTTACCCCTCACGATTTGGATCGCCTCCAAGCTCTTTTACCTTCAGGCAGGCATCACCCCGCTCTTTTTTGAAGGTGTCGATGCACCTCCGTTGCCTGTAAAGCCACTCCTGCTCCCCGTGTTCTCACTCGCGCTGCTGTATTTTTCGCTAAACAGTTGGATTATCGCAATTGCAATTGCGCTCGAGAACAAAAGGCTCCGCATATCGAATCTGGAGAGAACATTTTGCCCTGGCTATCTCTAAACTACTTCGGCGGTGCAACTGTTTCGCTTCTACTAGTCAGTTATAGTCGCAACCTAGACTATACGTATCTAGTGCTGATCCTTCCACTCATAGTGATTCTTTACATTACTTTCTCCACTTCCATGGGCCGTGTGGCGGATGCAAACCAACATCTGACGCAGATGAACAGTCTCTATATGTCAACCATAGAGACACTCGCGATGGCTATCGATGCCAAGGACCAGGTCACGCACGGACACATCAGGAGAGTACAGACCTACGCTACCGGCCTGGCGAAGCAGCTAGGCGTCAAGGACGCCGATCTCATGGCCGCGATCGAAGCTGCCGCTTTGCTGCACGACATGGGCAAACTGGCCATACCGGAGTACATTCTCGAACAAACCTGGTCCGCTTACACCAGCAGAGTTTGGCAAGATGAAGTTACATGCCAGCATCGGAGCGGACATTCTGTCTGCGATCGCGCTTTCCTTATCCAGTTGTTCCGATAGTTCGGCATCATCACGAAAACTGGAACGGCACTGGCTATCCAGATGGCATCGCCGGCGTGAATATTCCAATAGGTGCCCGCATCCTGTCCGTAGTCGATTGCTTTGATGCGCTCACATCCGATCGCCCCTACAGACCTCGACTGACCGATACGGAGGCGGTGGCCATACTCTCAGAGAGACGGGGCACAATGTCACGACCCTGTAGTCGTTGACACGTTCGTTAAGGCCTACGCGGAACTGGGTTCTTCGCTTTTGTCAACACGAGGGGTCACTAGCGACAGTCCAGCAACCGTAATTGGAGCGCGCGTCTTGCACACAAGGGCCGCTGCTGAACACAACGCACGGAGCCGAGACGAGATGCCGACCATTGTTCGCCTTTCTCCTAGCGGCGCCAATCAAGAAACTCTCGCACAAGCGGGCGCCAGTCTCTTTGCGCGCGTACGCGAGTTGGTGCCTTGCTCCCTATGCGTTCTGTTTGTTTACGATGCAATGAGCGACGAATTGCTCGCGGCACATGCGACCGGAGAGAACGCGTCGCTGGTGGTTGGACTCCGGATTCCCATGGGTCAGAAGCTTAGTGGCTGGGTCGCGGCGCACCGGTTGACGATCCGAAACTCTGATGCAGTTCTGGACTTCGGCGAATTGGCAATGCCATTTCAGGCACCGCATAACAGTTGCTTAAGTACCCCCATGCTGATGGGAACCGAGTTGGTCGGAGTGCTTTCGTTGTACACATTGGGGCGTGACCGCTTCACAGAGGAACACCAAAGAGTAGTGGAGTTGTTAGCCGCGGAAGTGGCGGGAAGTATTCTAGACGCCGACAAACTCGCAGCTGCTCTGACGGCTCAGTATTTCGTTTCAAACAAACTGTAGCCGTGTGTCCCATCCAGACGATTGCCCACAGGAGGGGCTGTCTTCCCTCTGCTGGCACGGTTTCGACTCCTACACGGTTGGCTAGTTTGGTCAGCCCACAGATAGTTCGTAGGATTCATGCGATTCTGTTTCCGCGGATGGATCACTCGCACGTGGTCGCACAAACCGTACCCTAAGTAAGTTGTTTTCTGGCGTGGCGCGTCGGGAAGGAGTTCCCTGCGCCTTACACGAGTGATGCAACCGTCTCCATAAACGCCGTCTTGGTTGGTGATGGCGTCTCCAATGGTTGTCCGAGAGTTCACCTATTCTGGCAGTTTGTTGTCGCAAAGGGGATGGCCGTTTGCATGAGCACGCGTTTCGGTCTACCCTAGCTGCCCTTGACGGATTTCTGACGCGTCTGTGCAGTGACGGTCAGTTCTAGTTCAAGTAGTCAACAGTGATTCGACTAACAAGGTACCTCGATGCTCGGCGTGCTCTGCTCGGAATCGCTTGCGTATGTACAGCCGGCGTTGGACACCGGTCGCTTCAGGGCCGCTTTGACGGAACTGGAGTCGCGAGGACGACCCTCTGACCCTCGTCTGGGGGTCGAGTGGGATCTCTCGTCGCGGAGCTGACCCTGGAAACGGCCAGTGCACGGACAGCGGCACAGATCGCTCGCGGAGTTCTGAGTAACAAGAAAGCCTCAGAGACCAACGCGGCACGCGCACACCGAGTCCTGGCGACAACGTCTTTCTATTCGGGTGATGTGGTCGCCAGCGCGCAGCACTTATCGCGTGCCAAGTCCGCCTGTGCGGCCGGCGGGAAGGCCACGCTACCCCTGCTCGCTCACTTGGAACTTCTGAGCTTTTCCCTCGCGTGCAGATTGCAATCGATCGATTCTGCGCTCTCGTTGCTCCCAAGTGTGCGGCGGCTGGTCACAAGCGCAGGACACCCTCACCTGCTGGTGCTCTTACGCATAGCAGTGGCGCGCGCAAGAAGGACCACGTCGCTCAGCTGCAGAGGCGCAGCGCCATCACAATGCGGCTTTTGAGTTGGTCGCGGCGCATCCAAACCTCTGGCTAGCTGGATTGGTGCACGTGGATGTCTCCGCTGGAGCGATGCTCAGCGGCGACGTACCTCGTGGACTCGAGCACGCGCGTGCGGCTCTCAGCCTAGCGGAGCAGTCGGGCCACTCTCGGACGAAACTTGCGGCGTCGATCAACATGGCTCAGGCTCTGGAGATGCAGGGCGACACCGAGGCGGCCAAGCAGTGCCTCGACCATGTCGTGGAAAGCGCTCGGGGAAATCGACACCTCCTCCGGGCTGCGATCGATGGTCTAGCAAACGTATGGATAACGAGGGGTGATTTCGCTCGCGCGAGGGAGGTTTTCAGCGCGGCCGATGATGATTTTGCTGACCAGCCTTCTGCTGCGTTGAAATGGGACTCCATATCCGAACTAAACTCACGGGCGCGACTTGAACTCGCCGAGGCAAGGTGGGCTGAGGGGGAGTTGATACTGCGCAGGGCTCTCGCGATTGCTAAGCAGTCCGAGGATGCGGTTTGGGTGTTCCGGTTGTCAGTCTCAGTCGCCAGGTGCTTGGCCATGATGGGACGAGTCGAAGAATCGGTTATGGCACTGCCCCAGCCATCGATTGACAGGCCGCTCGAGCCAGAACTGTTGAGCCAGTACCTCTGCGCACTCGCGACGATTCATCATAGTGCCGGCAGATTCGGCCGCTTCTGGATCGAATCTGCGGCGTGCCCTTCGAGTTGCGGCAGAACTCGGGAATTCCTCTCTCGGTCGCGATCTGACGTATGGGCTTGAGGAAACCCTCCACGAGTCAGTCCATGCCGACCGTCTCCGCTGCTCGCCCGATCTCGACAGCGCGGTCGCGCTGCTGGAGCTGGCCGGGCATCCGCACATCCTCGGCCGCGAAGCCTTCGCCGTGCTCGCGACGCAGGCTGCTGCGAGCAGGTTGCCCTCCTGACGACGGGACCCGGCGGGACCACGGCCGTCGCCGTCAATGGATGGACCGAAGCCGAGGCCGTCGTGGCGGCAGCCGGTGCCCCTGCGGACGACCTCTCGGTCCTCGGACAGCACCGCGACGATACCTGGCAACTCCTGGCCCGGCCCCGCGCCGACCTCGAGCATCACTGCACGGTCAACGCCATCCGCAAGCTGGTGGCCACCGCGCGCACCCTCAATCAGTATCGCCGCGACGAGAAACGAACGCGCGGCGCTCTGGCCCGCCGAGGCGCTCGACGGCGACCCGGAAAGCATCTGGGCGTCGGAGCAGAGCGCCGAGCTGCTGGCGACCGCCCGCCGCATCGCGTCGATTCCCCTGCCCGTCCTGATCACCGGGGAGACCGGCACCGGCAAGGAGATGCTCGCCCGCGCGATCCACCGCTCCTCCGACCGCGCCGACCGCCCGCTCCAGCCGTTCAACTGCAGCGCCGTGCCGCGCGACATGCTCGAAAGCCAGCTGTTCGGCTACCGCCGCGGCGCCTTCACCGGCGCGGACGCCGCCTTCCCCGGCGTGATCCGCGCCGCCGCGGGCGGCACGCTGTTCCTCGACGAGATCGGCGACATCAGCCTCGACCTCCAGCCCAAGCTCCTGCGCTTCCTCGACTACCACGAGATCCATCCGCTCGGCGAGCCACACCCGACCAAGGTGGACGTCCGCGTCATCGCCGCCACCAACGCCAACCTCGAGCAGCTGGTCGCCGACGGACGCTTCCGCGAGGACCTCTTCCACCGCCTCAACGTCGTCCGGCTGCACGATCCCGCCGCTGCGCGAGCGGCGCGAGGAGATTCCCGCCGCTGGTGCAGCACTACCTCCGGCGCTTCAGCGACGAGCAGAAGAAGGGCCGGCTCACCATCACCGACGAAGTGCTCGAGTACCTGGTGCTGTACAACTGGGCCGGCAACCTGCGCCAGCTCGCGAACGAAGTGCGGCGGATGGTGGCGTTCGCCGAGCGCGATTCGACGATGACCCCCGCGCTGCTGTCGCCGGAGATCCTCGCATCGCGCAGGACGATTGCCGCGTCCTCGACCGAACCGGAGGTCCGCGTGGGGCTGGATCAGCCGCTGCCGGCCGCGGTCGAGATGGTCGAGCGGCTGATGGTGCGACGGGCCCTCGAACGCAGCGACGGACGCCTCGAAGAGGCGGCCCGCCTCCTCGGCATCTCCCGCAAGGGGCTCTTCCTCAAGCGCCGGCGCTGGGGACCGCACCAGGCGTCCTGAGCCGCCCCGCCGCGCTCAGCGCACGCCGCCGAAGAACGACGGAATCGGCATGTCCCGCATCGTGTGCAGCCCCGGCGCCGCCAGGAGAATCTTCGGCAGCGAGTTGACGGCGATCGACGCGGTCGCGATGTCCCCGTGCACGCCGCCGGCAATCTTCATCTTCAGCGCGGGCGAACCGGTGATCTCCACCGCGTCGTACGACTCGGGCGCGCCCAGGTAGGCCTCCATGTGCAGCGTGATCACCGGCTTCCCGTTCCGGTACCCGACGCCGTCCTGCACGATCCCGCAGACCTGCCCCGCAGCCACGCTGAGGAACTCGCTGGCGACGTCCGCCTCGGCGATCTTCGGCCGGATGTCGTCGGTCACCTTGTCGAGCTTCCATCCGAGCGCGTCACCAATCATTGCGATCGATTCGGCCAGCCCGACGTGCCGCACGGTGCCCTCGTCCACCTTGGCCTGGAACTGCGCACGGCTGAGCCCGGCGCCAATCTTCTGCTGGAACGGCAGCCGCCGGATCCCCGCGTCCTGAATCCGGTCGACGTGAATCGCCTCGACGCGCTCGCAGACGCCCGTCAGCGTGATCGGCAGCGCGTCCATGACGAAGCCCGGGTTGACGCCCGTCCCCAGCACCGCCACCCTCGCCTTCTTCGCAAGCTCGTGGATCAGCCGCGCGTAACGTAGGTGCGCCTTGATCGGATAGGCGAGCTCCTCCGTCGTCGAGACGATTGGCACCTTGAGCTTGAGCACGGCCTCGAACTGCGGCAGCACGGCTTTCAGCGACGAGCTCGTGCACAGCACCGCCACATCCGGCTTGGATGACCGGATGGCTTTCCTCGCGTCTTCCGAGACGCGGACGCCAAGCGCCTGGCTCAGCCCCGCAACCGTTCCGAGATCGCGGCCCACCTTCCCGGGATCGATGTCCACCGCCCCGACGATCTTGAATCCCTGGCGTGCTGCCACCTGCCGTACGATGCCCACCCCGATGGGGCCGAGACCAAGATGCAGGACCCGGATGGGGCCCGATGTCGAAGCCATGCACACTCCTTGCGACGCGAATCACATGAATCAGGACAATTGGTGATTATAACCGTCCGCCGCGGGCCGCTCGCCTTGGGGTAACATCGCCGCGTGCGCGCGCGCTGGCTGGCGAACGTGTCCGTGGCGGCGGTCGTGGCGTTCGAGGGCGCGGGGCTCGGCGCCCAACCCCAGCGGATCCAGCCGCCGCCCACCACCGTCCCGGCGCAGGCCGCGCGCTCCGCGAGAAACGCCAGCTACGTCATTACCGTCCGCCTCGACCCGGCCAGCCGGACCCTCAAGGGGGACGAACTGCTCACGTGGCGCAACGTCACCACGACGCCCACCAGCACCCTGCGCTTCCACCTCTATTACAACGCGTGGCGAAACACCGACTCCACGTGGATGCGTGAGCATGCGCTCACCGGCGAGGCCAGCCTGGCGCAGCGGCCGCAGCGCGACTGGGGCTGGATCGACATCACCAGCCTGCGCGTGATTGCGTCCGACGGGACGCCCACCGACCTGACGTCCAGCCTGCGGTTCGTCGCCCCGGACGACGGCAACCCGGAAGACCGGACGGTCGGGGAGTACCGCTCGGCGCGGCCGTGCAGCCGGGCCAGACGCTGAACATCCAGATCGCCTGGTCGTCGCGGGTGCCGCGAACGTTCTCGCGCACCGGGGTCATCGGCGACTTCTACTTCCTCGCGCAGTGGTTCCCGAAGATCGGCGTCCTCGAGAACGGCGGGTGGAACTGCCACCAGTTCCACGCCGCCACGGAGTTCTTCTCCGACTTCGGGGTCTACGACGTGAAGCTCACGGTTCCGAACGGCTGGATCGTCGGAGCCACGGGCGTCGAGCGCTCACGCCGGGACGAAGGCGACGGCACGACGACGCATCAGTACTACGCCGAGGATGTCCACGACTTCGCCTGGACCACCAGCCCCCGTTATGTCGAGCGAACAGCGACCTTCGAGGACCCGCTGCTGCCCCGGGTCGCGATGCGGCTCCTGCTCCAGCGGGAACACGCCGGTCAGGCGGAGCGGCATTTCCAGGCGACACGAGCGGCCCTCAAGTACTACGGGGACTGGTTCGGACCATACCCCTACGGGCAGATCACGATCGTCGATCCCGCCTGGCAGAGCGGTGCCGACGGCATGGAGTACCCCACGCTCTTCACCGCCGGCACCCGATGGCTCGCGCCGGCGCGCGTCGCCGATCCGGAGGGCGTCACCGTCCACGAAGCCGGTCATCAGTTCTGGTACGGCCTGGTGGCGACCAACGAGTTCGAGCACGCGTGGATGGATGAGGGCCTCAACACGTTCTCCGCCGCGCGCGCCCTGGAGCAGTTCTTCGAACCGAGCTTCCTGTCCACGCGCTACTTCGGGGACTTCCTGCCCTGGACGTTCACGGATTTCCCGCTGAGCCGCGCGACGGACGGCAATCGCCTCGCTGGGTACAGGCGGAACGCAGGCGCCGACGTGCAGGCGCTCCCCTCGTGGGGCTACTGGCCCGGCGATGGGCGCTTTACGACCTACAACAAGACAGCGCTGTGGCTGAACACGCTGGAGCGCCTGGTGGGATGGGACACGCTGCAGCGGATCCTGTCGACCTACTTCGCGCGGTACCAGTTCCGCCATCCCGGACCGCGCGAGTTCTTCGCCGTTGCCAACGAGGTGAGCGGACAGGACCTCACGTGGTTCTTCGACCGGGTGTACCGCAGCTCCGCCGCCTTCGACTACGGCATCGACTTGTTCACGAGCGAGCCGGCCCCGGTCCGCGGCTTCGTCGGCGACGGCGACCGCCGCCGGTTCGCCGAGCCGGCTGCGGGAAGCGAACGGTTCCACACCACCGTCGTCGCGCGCCGCTACGAGGATGGCGTCTTTCCGGTCGACGTGCGGGTGGTGTTCGAGAACGGCGAGGAGGTCCGCTGGCGGTGGGAGGGCGGCGAGCGCTGGAAGGCCTTCGAGCTCGACAGACCCGTTCGCGCCGCTTACGCGCAGGTCGACCCGGAGCGCGTGCTGCTGCTCGACCGCAACTACACCAACAACTCGGCCAGGCTCACGACGGATGCCGCGGAACGTGCGGCGCGCAAGTGGTCGCTCGCGTGGCTCGTCTGGCTGCAGGATCGTCTCCTGACGTATGGGTTCTTCATCTGACATGAGCGCCCGCGCGTCGTGGCTCGACGGTGCGAGGCGCGTGAACGGCGCGCCGGTCCTCCTGTGCGGGATGTTCGCGGTGACGCTCCTGGTTGCACTGCCGCTCTCCGTTGCGCTCGCCAACACGATCGAGGCGCACCTGGGCAGCAGCCTGGCGGCCGACTCGGCTGCGGCAGGCACCAATCACGACTGGTGGCAGGAGTTTTCGGCGCAGGCGTCCGGCCTTGGCACGACGTTCGTCCCGTCGATCGTCGGGTTCAGCGCGGTGCTCGACAATCTGAGCAGCCTGGCGGACAACGAACCGCTCGCCGTCGCGATCGCGGGGGCCGCCGCCGCGTGGCTGGTGATCTGGTCGTTCCTGTCCGGGGGCATCCTCGATCGCTACGCCCGCGGGCGCCCGACGCGAACGGCGGGGTTCTTTGCGGCGTGCGGGATCCACTTCTGGCGGTTCGCCCGCCTCGGGGCGATCGTGCTGCTCGTCTACTACCTGCTGTTCTCGGTCGTGCACGGCTGGCTGTTCGACGACCTCTATCCCTTCCTGATCCGGGACCTGACGGTCGAGCGAACGGCGTTCGCGATCCGGCTCGGCTGTTACGCCGTCCTGGCCCTGCTGTTGATCGTCTGCAGCGTGGTGTTCGATTACGCGCGGATCCGGATCGTCGTGGAGGATCGACACAGCGCGCTGGGCGCGCTGCTGGCGGGATCGCGCTTCGTCCGACGCCATCCGGGCACGATCCAGCTATATTTGATGAACACCGGTGCGTACCTGGGATTGCTGCTCGCCTACGCACTCGTCGCCCCGGGCGCGCCGCGCGCCGGTCTGCGGATGTGGATCACGCTCGCGCTCGGTCAACTCTTCATCCTGGCGCGGCACTACCTGAAGCTGCTGTTCTACGCGTCGCAGACGGCCTTCTTCCAACGGGCGCTGGCCCACGCCTCGTACACGGCCGCGCCTGCGGTGGTCTGGCCGGAATCACCGGCCGCGGAATCGATCCTGAATGCGGAATCAGTCGCCCCATGACCCGTCGCTGCCCGGCGTGATGGAGCTGAAGGCCTTCACGCAGGCCCGCATCCTCATCGTGGACGACGAGGCCACCAATGTGGACCTGCTCAGGCGGCTGCTCGAGCGGGCCGGGTTCACGCATCTGGACAGCACGACCGATTCGCGTCAGGCGGGCGAGATGTTCGAGCGGCTGGCCCCCGACCTGGTGCTCGTGGATCTCCACATGCCGCACATGGACGGGCTCCGGGTCATCGACGAGCTCACTCGACTCGGACGCGCCACCTACCTTCCGATCCTGATGCTGACCGGCGACATGGCGCCGGAGGCCCGCCGGGAGGCGCTGACCAGGGGCGCGAAGGATTTCGTCAACAAGCCGTTCCACGCCGACGAGGTGCTGCTCCGCATCCGCACCCTGCTCGAGACCCGGTTCCTGTACCTCAAGATTCAGAGCCAGAACCAGGTGCTCGAGGCCAAGGTGCGCGAGCGCACGGAGGAGCTCGAAGCGGCGCAGGTCGAGATCCTCGAGCGGCTCGCGCGCGCCGCCGAGTTCCGCGACGACCACACCGGCCAGCACACCGAGCGGGTCGGCCAGATGGCAGCGCTCGTCGCCAAGGAAATCGGCATGTCGAGCGCGGACGTGGCGCTGGTCCGCCGCGCCGCCCCGCTGCACGACGTGGGGAAAATGGGCATCGCGGACGCCATCCTGCTCAAGCTCGGCAGGCTCACGCCCGAAGAGTTCAATACCGTCAAGGGACACACGACGATCGGCGCACGCATCCTCTCGGGCAGCCGGTTCAGCCTGCTCAAGCTCGCGGAGGAGATTGCCTACACCCATCACGAGCGCTGGGACGGCAGCGGCTATCACGGGATGGTCGGCGAAGCCATTCCCCTCGCCGGCCGGATCGTGACAATCGCCGACGTGTTCGACGCGTTGACGCAGAAGCGTCCGTACAAGGCGGCGTGGACGGTCGAGGATGCGGTGGCGGAGATCGAACGGCAACGCGGCCACCAGTTCGATCCCGTCATCGTCGACGCCTTCCTGCGGGTCATCAACCGCTCCCCCTCCGACTCCTGACGCCCGCCCGCATCGCACGTACGGACACTGGACTCACCGATGGACGACCGTGGAAAGCTGATCGCCGACTGGCTCCGGGCGCGGGTGACCGCGGCGGGCGCGCGCGGGCTGGTGGTCGGGCTCAGCGGGGGGCTCGATTCCGCAGTGGTGGCAGGGTTGTGCCGGATGGCGACGCCAGGACAGGTGCTCGCCGCCGTCCTGCCGTGCCACAGCGATCCGCGCGACGAAGCGGACGCGGGCGACGTCGCCGACCACTTCGGCCTGCCGGTGGTCCGGATCGATCTGGAGGCGACCTACGACCGCCTGCTGGAGGACATGCGCGGGGCCGTGGCGGCCGTCCCTCCCGAGCAGCGATTGCCCATCCCGAACGACGAACGCGACGAGCGGAGCCGTGTGCCGCTCAGCAACGTCAAGCCGCGTCTCCGCATGGCGGCGCTCTACTACATCGCCAACTCCCTGAACTATCTCGTCGCGGGCACGGGCAACCGGAGCGAGTGGACGATCGGCTGCTTCACCAAGTACGGCGACGGCGGCGTCGACCTGCTGCCGCTCGGCGGCCTGCTGAAGAGCGAGGTCCGGGCGCTGGGCGCCGAGATGGGCGTTCCCGAGGCCATCCTCGCGAAGCCGCCCGGCGGCGGCCTCTGGCTCGGCCAGACCGACGAGACGGACATGGGATTCGTTTACAGCGATCTCGAGCGGTACATGGTTCTCGGGCCCGAAGGGGTAGCGCCGGCGCTCGCGGTGCGCCTCGAGCGGATGATCCGGGCGAGCGAGCACAAGCGGCTCGGGCCGCCGTCGCCGGAGTAGTCCGCTCAGCCCGATCCCACGCCCATGCCCATGGAGGCCGGCACGGGCTCCTGCAGCGGCGCCGGTTCCGCCAACCCGGCGAGCCGGCGCCTGGCCGCCTGCACGGTCTGCCGCATCGCGGGATCCCGCTCCCGATCGAAGCGATCGAGCTCGCCCTGCAGGCTTTCCAGCTGCATGGCCCCGATCGCGTAGACGGCGCACGACCGCAGCCAGGGGTCCTCGCTCGCGAGCAACGTCTCGACCGCCTGTTCCGGCGTCTCGAGCGGCGCGCCCACCAGCCCGTTCGCAAGGCTGACGCGCTCGGCGACCGTGACGCTGCTGTCGAGCAGCGGCACGAGGAGCTGTCGCAGCTCGGGCTTGAGCACGTTGTCGAGGAACTCGATCGCGTTGCCGCGGACGATCGGGTTCGACGAGCGCAGGCCGACATAGGCATCGTGCAGGCCGGCATGCGGCAGCAGGAGCGCCATCACGCGGAAGATCCGCTCGATCTCCTGCTCCATCGAGCTGCCCATCGCCTCGAGCACCGGGTCGCCAGCCGGAAGCCGCCGCTGCAGCGGTCCGAGCACCTGGTACGACCGGTAGTGCCCGACGATCTCCGCCGCGAGGAGCAGCTCGACGGCGGCCGTATCGAGCTGCACCTCCGGATGCAGGGTGCGAAGCTTGTTCAGCGAGGCGATCACGCGATGGCGGAGCGTCGGGTCCGCATGGAGCAGGCTGCCGAGCAGCACCTGTTCGGCCTCGACGGTGCCTATCCGGACCAGCACCGAGGGCAGCTCGCGCCTCACCTCGAGCGGACCCTCCTCGTCTTCAATCCGCCGCGCGATCTCCGGCAGCACCCCGTTCCCGAACCTCGCCAGCGCCTCGACCGCCTGATCGCTGACCTCTTCGCGGCCGAGCGCGGCGATGAGCCCGTCGATTGTGTCGTCCCGGACCATCGCGCGCGCCGTCTGGATTGCCTGCCGCACGACGTCGATGTCCGGATCGGCCAGCAGCGGCGGCAGCATGCCGGAGAAAGCGTCGGGGGCCAGCGCGATCAGGCGCGCCGCTTCGGCACGCTCGCGTGCGCCGGCGGGACCGTCGGCGTGCGTCATGGTCTCGAGGATCGCCCGCGCCGCCTCGAGGTTCTGCGCAGGTCCAGGGGAGGCGAGAAACGCCGCCATGCCGGCGCGGATGGAGAAGTCGGCGAAGTCCCCGAGTGTTTCGATCTGTGCCAGCGGGTCGATGCCTCGCTCGCGCGAGAGGTACAGCAGCGCCTCGGTGCGGACGCCGAGGTCGGGATCGTGCAGCAGTCCCACGGCGTGGGTGGCGATCTCGTGATCGCCCGCGGCGGCCAGCAGCGCCAGCGCCCGCTGCCGCACGTCCGCTGCCGGGTGCAGCAGGAGTGCCCGGAGGGCCGGATGCCAGCTCCGCGTGCGCTGCCCCTCCAGCAGGCCGAGCGCGTAGCGGACTTCCCCTGGATCGTCGGCCCCCAGCTTGTCCCGGAGCACATCTCCGGCCGAACGCTCCAGCACCGCGGAGGGCGTGCGTTCGGTGTCCATCCGATGACGATGGATGCTCTCCTGGATGGTGCGCACGTATGCGGTCCGCAACCGCCAGGCCACGACGGCCCAGGCGGCGACGAACAGCAGGTTGACGGCGGCCGTGCCACGGAGATTGTAGCCCGCCCCCGGCACCATCAGGAACCCGACCGTCACGAGGCCGAAGAGCACGGCGCCGGCAGCATCCGCGACACGCGTGCCGATGATGTCGATGGCGTTCTTGAGCGGCAGGCGATCCTGGGGCGCGATTGGCAGGTAGAGCAGCTCGTAGGTCGGCCGATCCACCGAGAACCGGAGCGCCTGATCGAACCCGTTGGTGACCAGCACCGGCCAGAAGGCCGGGACGAGCACGATCAGCAGCGACCCGAACCCGAGCGACGCCGGCAGCGCGAGAATGGTCACGGCCAGCCCGAACCGGCGCAGCGCCTGGCTCGTCGCGAACAGCTGTACCAGGAAGCTCACGATGCCGAGCGCCAGCGTGAAGGTGCCGTTGAAGCGTGTCAACGCGGTGGCGTCGTTGTTGAAGTAGCGGGACGTCACGAGGCTGAGCTGGAGGCCGGTCCACTGCGTGACGATCGCCGTCAGCACCACCACGGCCAGGATGAGCCGCAGGTAGGGGCTCCCGGCGATCGCCTGCGCCGTCTGCAGCGGCCGCGTGCCCGGTGACCGCCCGATGCGGATCGCGCCCCGCCGCCGGATGCGGGTGTTCGCGACAGCGACCACGGCCGAAGCCAGGAGAATGAGCAGCGCGAGCACGAGCAGGAGGTTGATCGACCCTCCCATCGGCTCGACCAGCACGCGGGCCACGAACCCGCCGACGATCGCGCCGAGCGAGGCGCCCGAGCCGATCAGGCCGAACAGCCGCTTCGCCTGGCGCGTGTCGAACAGGGAGCTCGCGTAGCTCCACGCGTGGACCGGTGCAATCACCCCGAAGCAGTTCACCCACACGTAGAACACCGCGGTCAGGCGCGGGGTGGGATCGAGCCTGAACGTGTACCACAGGACGACGACGCTCAGGCTGAACAACAGCAGCGTGACGGTCGTGACCCGCCGGGCGCCGAAGCGGCCGGCCAGCGCGGTGTAGGCCGGCACGAACAGCGACAGCACGAGCGGGCTCACGGCGGCAACGTAGACCAGCGCGTGCGGTCCGTATGCCTCGATGAACAGCCCGTTCCTGATCGCCCGGGCGAGCACGTACGACGCGATGACGACGCCGATGTAGGTGAAAGAGAGGAGAACGGGGAGGCCTTCGCCGGGTCGGATGTCGAAGAACCTCCGCAGCCGCGCAACCATGTGCAGAGGCGCAGTTTACTTCAGTTTCTGCATCGCTTAGGCTGTGCGCATGCTGCAGCGCATGTTGTCGTCCGTGGTCGACGTCCGCAAGGAGGAAAGCCTCACGGCCCTCCTGATGTTCGCTTATTCGTTCCTCGCGATGACGGCGTACAACGCCATCAAGCCGCTGACGCGCTCGAAGTTCATCTCGGACCTCGGGGCCGACAACCTTCCCTACGTGCTGCTCGCCGCCGGCTTCATCATCGGCATCCTGATGACGGGCTACAGCTGGATGATGGCGCGGCTCCCGCGTCGCTGGGCGCTGCCGATCACGCAGGTCGGCATGGCGGGGATCCTGATGATCTTCTGGCTGCTGTTCCAGTCCGGCGGCAGCTGGGTCTCGGTCGGGTTCTACCTGGCAGGGCTGATTCTCGGCGTGCTCCTGATCAGCCAGTTCTGGACGCTCGCCAACGTCGTGTACGACCCGCGGCAAGCCAAGCGGCTGTTCGGCTTCGTGGCGGGCGGCGCACCGCTCGGCGGCGTCGCCGGTTCGGCGCTGGCCGCCTCCGCGCAGCGGTTCGGGTCGGTCAATCTCCTCCTGCCGAGCGCCGCGCTCATGGTGGTCTGCGCGGTGCTGGTCGCGGCGATCATCCGGCGCGAGCGCGTCGAGAGCGACGCGGTGACGACGACGAAGCGCGAGCAAGGGGTGAGCGCGACCGAAGCGCTCAACCTCCTGCGGCGATCCCGCCACCTGCAGATCATCGCGCTCGTCATCAGCTTCGCCTCGATCGGCGCGGCCATCATCGAGCAACAGCTGAACATGGCGGCGGCCGCGAAGGGCGGCGGGGGAACCGATTCCATCACGGCATTCCTCGCCCAGGTCGGGCTGTGGACCTCGTCGATCGGATTCATCATCCAGGTCTGGCTGACCAGCAAGATTCATCGCTACCTGGGCATCGGCTTCGCCCTGATGATCCTTCCCGTCAGCCTCGGGTCGACCGCCATCGTCATGCTCCTGAATGGCGCCCTGTGGGCGCCCGGCCTCGCGCGTGTGCTCGACCAGTCGCTGCGCTACACCGTCGACAAGACGACGCGCGAGATCCTGTTCCTGCCGCTGCCGGCCGACATCAAGATGAAGGCGAAGTCGTTCGTCGACGTCACGGTGGACCGCGGCGCCAAGGCGGCCGGGGCGCTGCTGCTGCTCGTCCTCGTCAAGCCGTGGGGGATGAACCTCGACTGGCAGCGACTGAGCTACGCGAGCCTGGTGATGACCGGGCTCTGGATCCTGATGGCGCTGCGGGCGCGTCGCGGGTACCTGCGGGCCTTCCGGGAGAGCATCGAGCGGCGCGACCTCGCGCCGGCCGAGATGCGCCTGAGCGGCGGGGACCTGTCCACCGTGGAAACGCTCGTCCAGGAACTGGCCCACCCCGACCCGGCCCGCGTGGTCTACGCGATTGACGTGCTCGAATCGCTGGACAAGCGCAACCTCGTGACGCCGCTGCTCCTGTATCACGAGTCCGCCGCCGTGCGGGCGCGCGCCCTGTATGCGCTCGGCGCGGTACGCACGAGCATCGCGAACCAGTGGGTGCCGCAGATCCGGCGGACGCTGTCGGATCCCGACGCACGCGTGCGTGCCGCCTCGATCAGTGCGCTGGCGGCCATCAACCAGGAGGATGCGGTGTCGCTCGCCCGGCCGCTGCTGACCGACGCCGACCCCCGGATCCGCACCACGGCGGCGATCGCACTCGCCGGCAGCACGAACGCAGCGGACGCCGATGCTGCGGAGAGCGTGCTGCTGGAACTGTCTGGCGATTCGGGCGACCCGAACCGGAAGGCCCGGCGGGACGTGGCCATTGCAATCCGGCACATTGCGGATCCGAGGTTCAGGCGGCTGCTCGTGCCGCTCCTCTACGATCCCGCTCCGGAAGTGGCGGACGAGGCGATGGAGAGCGTGCGGGCGGCCGGGACGGACGATTTCGTCTTCGTGCCGACACTCGTCGCGCTGCTCAGGAACCGCGTGCTCAAGGGCCGCGCGCGGGCGGTCCTGGTCGGCTACGGCGAACCGGTCATCGACGCGCTCGCGCCACTTCATGCGGGATCCAGACGAGGACATCTGGGTGCGGCGGCACATCCCCGGCACGATCGCCCAGATCCCGTCGCAGAAGGCGGTCGACATCCTGGTGGCCGGGCTCGGCGAGGCCGACGGCTTCCTGCGCTACAAGACGGTCTCTGCGCTGGAGCGGCTCCGGCGCGACCAGGCGCCGCTGACGTTCCCGCGGGAACCGATCGAAGCGCTGACCCTCACGGAGGGGCTCCGCTACTTCAACTACCTGTCCTTGTACAACAACCTGTTCGGCAAGAGCGCCCTGGGAGCCGACACGCTGCTCGCCGA
Source organism: uncultured Acidobacteriota bacterium (assembly GCA_963787175.1). GTDB lineage: Bacteria > Acidobacteriota > Vicinamibacteria > Vicinamibacterales > 2-12-FULL-66-21 > CAVSUB01. The sequence goes on along the minus strand of CAWBCA010000015.1, from coordinate 238,763 downwards.
CGCCCTCGAGCAGAAGATGGCCCGCACGAAGGATCGGATCTACAGGCTGCTGGCGCTGATCTACCCGTGGAAGGACATCGCGGCGGCCGAGTGGACACTCCAGCACGGCGATCCGAGGAGCCGTGCGAGCGCCTCCGAGTACCTCGACAACATCCTCGGCAGCCAGCTGCGGAAGCGCATCATGCCGCTGCTCGAGGATCTGCCGCTCGACGAGAAGGTGCGGCGCGGGAACGTGCTCATCAAGTCGCGGCCGCGCGACATCGAGGAGACCCTCCTGCAGCTGATCAACGACGACGATCAGGTGATCGCGGCGAGCGCCATCGACGCCGTTCGCGCGCACCAGCTCTGGTCGCTCGCGCCGGACGTCGAGCATGTGCTGGCGCACCGCGACGTCCGCGACTGGTACGTGTTCGAGGCGGCCTCCTGGACGCTGGCGGAAAAACGCATGCCGGCGGAACGCCGCCGGGAACTGTGGCGCGAGCCGCTGCCGGCCGCGGAGCTCGCGGGGCGCCTGCGAGGGCTGCCGCTCTTCGCGTCGGTCACCGTGGACGAGTTGTTCCGCATCGCCAGCACCGCGCGCCAGGTGCGTCACGAGCCGGGCAGCAGCCTGCTGAAAGAGGGCACGGTGCCGACGAGCCTGCACCTCCTGCTCGATGGCGCGGTGATCGCCACGACGGCGGATGCGGACCGCCGCACAATCGCGCCGCCCGCCGCGCTGGGGTTCAACGAGGCGTTGCAGGGCCAGCCGATGGCCGAGACCATGCGCACCGATCAGGTCGCCGTGACGCTCGTGCTCTCGATCGAAGATCTTCGCACGCTGCTCGCGGACAACACCGACCTCGTGAGCGGCCTCTTCGCCACGCTCTCGGAACGCGATGCGGGGAGCCGCGCGCCGGTGCAGCCGACGGCCGCGGGGGCCGAGCTCGCGCAGCTCGCCGCCGGCGGGCTCTCGCCGATCGAGAAGGTGCTGGCGCTGCAGAAAGTGTCGCTCTTCAGCCGCACGTCGGTGGAGGAAATGCAGCAGGTGGCGGCCGTCACCTCCACGGTGACGATGACCGCAGGCGCGACGCTGTTTCCGGAGTCCGCACCCGCCACGCTGTGGATGGTCCTGTCCGGCGAGGTCGCGCTCACCGGCCCCGACCTCACCGTTCCGATTCAGGCGCGAGCGGGCGACATCATCGGGTCGCTGCAGACGCTCAGCGGGGAGCCCCTCGGGATGTCCGCCACCGTGGTCAAGCCGGGGGTCGCACTGCGCATCCGCCGGGAAGACCTCTTCGACGTGCTCGGGGAGCGGCCCGAGCTGCTGCGCCAGATATTCGCCGCCATGTTCCGCCGTGTCGCCGACCCCGCGTTTGCCTCCGGCGTGTTCCGCCCCAAGGTGACGCAGTCGGCGGTCCTCCCGCGGTAGGGGCTCAGGTTTCGGCTTGGGGCAGTCTCGGCGTCGGGCGTCGGGCGTCGGGCGCGACCGGGCTCACGACCACCGACTGGCTCCCGGCTGGCGACTGCCGACTGACCCGCGGCCACCGACCTGCTGCCGGCTGGCCGCTGCCGACTGACTGCCGGCTCCTGTCTGTCAATGAGGTCCTGCTTGCCGCGCACCCGCACATTGATGGCAATCGCCGCCGCCGGCCTGGTGCTGGCGGGCGGCTCCGCGATCCCTTCCGACCAGGCGTCCGCGGGCCTGCGAACGCCCGAGCAGTTCTTCGGGTTCCGCATGGGCTCGGACAACAAGCTCGCGCGGTGGGACCTCATCGTCGAGTACATGCGGCAGGTGGACACGGCCAGCGACCGACTCCGGATGCGCGAGCTGGGCCGGTCCACCGGCGACAATCCCTTCGTTGTGCTGGAGATCGGCGCGCCGGAAACGCTGAAGAGCCTCGACCGGTTCAAGGCGCTCGAGCGCAAGCTTTATTTCCAGGGTGGAGCGCCGACAGCGGCCCAGCGGGACGAGATTTTTGCGCAGGGCAAGGCCGTGATCGCACTCACCTGCAGCGTCCATGCGACCGAGGTCGGCGCGACGCAGATGGCGGTGGAGCTCGTCCACCGCCTTGCGACGGACAACTCGCCGCAGGTGAAGAAGATCCTCGACAACGTGATCGTCCTGCTCGTGCCGAGCCTCAACCCCGACGGCCAGATCATGATCACCGACTGGTTCAACAGGAACCTGGGCACCCCATACGAGGCGAGCCCGATCCCGTTCCTGTATCACCCCTACGCCGGTCACGACAACAACCGCGACATGTACATGTTCACGCAGAAGGAAAGTCAGCTCACGGCGAAGCTGCTGTGGCACGACTGGTATCCGGCAGTGTGGCTGGACGCGCACCAGATGGGGAGCAGCGGCGCACGCATCTTCGTGATGCCGGCGTCCGACCCGATCAATCCCAACGTCCACCCGCTGATCTATCGCTGGAACGGGATTCTCGGCCAGTCGCAGGCAGCCGCGCTCGAAGCGGCCGGCAAGGATGGCATCATCTACAACTCCACCTACACGAACTTCTGGCAGGGGGCCATGGCGTGGAGCGGCTGGTGGCACAACCAGATCGGGCTCCTGACGGAAGTGGCCAGCGTCCGGATCGCCGCGCCGATCGAGCAGCATCGCGCCGTTCCCGGCCGCGCCCGCCCACCCGCGGAGGGCGGCGGCGATCGCGGCGGCGAGGAGCGCCCGGGCACGCCCGGAGGCGTGCTCAACGCACCCACTGACACGATTCCCCGCACCGAGTACCCCAGGCCCTGGATGGGCGGACGCTGGACGCTGCGCGACATCGTCGACTACGAGCTGATCGCCACGATGGCGCTGCTCGACACCGTCGCCGATCGGCGGGAGGCGCTCCTCCGCCACATCTACGAGGTGAACCGGAGCACCGTCGAAGCCGGTGAGAAGGGCAACCCAGCAGCGCTCCTCATTCGCGCAGAGACGCAGCACGATCCGCGCGAGGCGGCGCACCTGGTCGAGAAGCTGCAGATGGCGGGTGTCGACGTCTATCGTGCCGGGGCCCCCTTTCAGTCGGATGAAGGGGAGTACACGGCCGGAACGTTCGTGGTGCCGATGTCGCAGGTGTTCGCCCGTTATGCGAAGGACATCCTGGAGGCGCAGACCTACCCGGAGGTCCGTCGCTCGCCCGGCGCGGCGCCGGAGCCCCCCTACGACGTCAGCGCATGGTCCCTGGGCATGCTGCTCGGGGTGGAGCACACGCTGGCCCGCGCGCCCGTCGACAGCGCGGCGCGTCTCGAGAAGCTCACGGCCGGACCGCGGATCGAGGGGCGTGTCTCGGGCGACGGCGCCAGGTTCGTCTTCGACTACCGCGGGCCGGATACCGCCCGGGCGCTCAATCTGCTCCTGAAGCAGGGTGCACACGCGACGATGGAGCAGGCGGAGGGTCGAGCGGCACGCGTGGCGGTCACGAACGTAAGCCGGAAGCAGATGGAGGCCGCCTCTGCGGCATTCGGGCTCGATGCCCGGAGCCAGGTGGCGCCAGGGGCCGGGAGCGCCGCGCTGGCCATCCGGCCCCCCCGGATCGGCCTGTATCAGCCGTTCGGCGGCGGCAACATGGACGAAGGGTGGACACGGTGGGTGTTGGAACAGTACGGGTTCGAGTACACCACCCTGCACAACGCCGACCTGCGGGCAGGCGGGCTCGCAGCCACGCTCGACGCGATCATCCTGCCCGATCAGCCCCCCGCGCAGATCATCAACGGAAGCACCGGGCCGACCATCAGGCCCGAATACAGGGGCGGCATCGGGACGGACGGCCTCGAGAAGCTGAAGCAGTTCGTGCAGGCCGGACGAACGCTCGTCACCCTCGGCGCGGCCTCGGGCCTTGCCATCGACAACTTCGCGGTGCCCGTTCGCGACTTGAAGCGCGGGTTGACACGCGACCAGCACTTCGGCCCCGGCACGATCCTCAGGATCGAGGTGGACACGATCCACCCCGTAGGCTACGGAATGGCCGCGAAGAGCTATGGCTTCTATAACAACAGCCCGTTCTTCGCGCTGGTCGAGGGGTTCGCTGCTCAGCACGCCAACGTCGTTGCCCGTTATCCGAACAGCGACGTCGTGGCCTCCGGGTGGCTCCGCGGAGAGGAGCTGATGACCGGCCGCGCGGCCGTGGTCTCGGTGGACATGAACCCTGGCCGCATCGTGCTCTTCGGACTGCGGCCGCAGCACCGCGCGCAGACGCACGCCACGTTTCCCATGCTGTTCAACGCGTTGTACGTGGCGGCTGCGGAACGGGGCGGGTTCTAGGCCGGGATCCGGGGTCCGGGATCCGGATCTCGACGTGCCGGCAACTACATCAGCGACTTCACCGCCTCGACGACGCGACGCGCGGAGATGCCGTAGCGGTCGAGCAGCTCGTCAGACCCGCCGCTCCGCGCAATTTCGCGGACCGCCAGACGATGGACGGCAAAGCCGGCGGGCGCCACCGCCTCGCTTACCGCGTCTCCGAGCCCGCCCGCCGCATAGTGATCCTCGACCGTGACGATCCGCCCGCGGGTCGCCTTTCCCGCCTCCACCAGCGTCGCCGCGTCGATGGGCTGCACCGAGTAAGCGTCGATGACGCGGATCTGAACCCCCTCCGCGAGCAGCTGGTCGTAGGCCTTCAGGGCCTCGAAGACCGTGACCCCGGCGCCCACCACGGTGGCCGCGTCCTCCGCGCTCTGGCGGAGCACCTTCGACCCGCCAATCGGGAACATCTCTTCAGGCCCATAGGTCACCGGCGTCTTCGGGCGGGACGTGCGCATGTAGGCCAGCCCCTGGTGCCGCGCCATCTCCACGACGAGACGCTCGGTGCTGACGCCGTCGCAGGGATAGAGCACCACGCAGTCCGGCACCGCGCGCATCATCGACAGGTCCTCGAGCGCCATCTGCGACGGGCCGTCCTCGCCGATCGAGATGCCGGCATGCGATCCCGACAGCTTGACGTTGACGGTGGAGATGCCGGCCATGCGGATGAAATCGCTGGCGCGCGTCAGGAAGCAGGCGAACGTCGAGGGGAACGGGATCGCGCCGCGCGCGGCCAGCCCCATCGCCGCGCCCACCATCACCTGCTCCGCGATGAAGTCCTGGAAGAAGCGGTCGGGGTGGGCCTTCTCGAACCGGTCGCTGAACGTCGAGTTCTTCACGTCCGCATCGAGCGCCACGATGCGCTCATCGACCCCGCCTACTGCCGCGAGCGCCGTGCCCCAGGCCTCGCGTGTCGCGACGAGCTCCCCGAGCTTGTAGGCCGGCGCCGGCATCCTGCCGTAATCGGCGGACGCGGGCACGCGAGACTTTGCCTCGGGCGCCGGGATCGCGATTGCAGGAGCGTGAGGGACCAGCTGTTTCTCGAGCTCCGCGATGGCGTCGTCGGTCTCCTTTCCCTTCTTCAGCGCCTTGCCGTGCCAGCCCTCCTTGCCCTCGATGGCCGCACAGCCCCTTGCCCTTCAGCGTGCGCGCGAGCACCATCGACGGCTGCCCCTTGGTGGCCCGTGCTTCCGCGAACGAAGCCTGCAGCGACGGGATGTCGTGGCCGTCGATCACCATCGTGTGCCAGCCGAACGCCTTCCAGCGGGCGGCGATCTCCTCCATCTCGAACTGAAACTGCGTCGGCTGGCTCTGGCCGAGACCGTTCACGTCGATGACCCCGCAGATCGTGTCCAGCTCCTGGTACACCGCCACGTTGGCCGCTTCCCAGACCGAACCTTCCGCCATCTCGCCATCGCCGAGCAGCACGTAGGTCCGGTAGTCGGACCCGATCCGGCGGGCGTTGAGGGCCGTACCGATCGCGGCGCAGATCCCCTGACCGAGCGATCCGGTTGCCACGTCGACGAACGGCAGGCGCGGCGTCGGGTGGCCCTCCAGATCCGATTCGATGCGCCGGAGCTTGAGCAGCTCTTCACGGGGGAACAATCCTGCTTCCGCCCACGCCGCGTACAGAATCGGCGCCGCGTGACCCTTCGACAGGACGAAGCGATCGTTGTCCGGATTCTGCGGCGCCTTCGGGTCGTAGCGCATCTCGCCGAAGAACAGCGTCGCGACGATCTCGGCGGCCGACAGACACGTGGTGGGGTGGCCACTGCCCGCTTCGCTGGTGGACCGCACGGAATCTATACGAAGCTGCGCCGCAGCGTTACGGAGAGTCTCTATGGAAATCTCGCCCATGACAGGTCGGAGTGTATCACCGCAGACGCGCGCCCCGGCGTGCCAGCAGGTAGTGCGCGGCGTGCGGCCCCTGGGCCATCGCCATGCCCGCAACCGCTGCCAGCGCCGAGTCGGCAACCGCGTCGAAGCGGGCGTCGCCGGAGGCCGCCGCGAGGCGGCGGAGCACGATCGCCCCGTCACAGTTGGCAGCGAAGGGCCAGAGCGGCCGGCGAAGCAGCCCGATCGCTTCCTCTGACGGCGGAGGGGTGCGGTCCACGAAGGCGCCGCACTCCTCGTCCCACATCGTCCGCATCGCGTGTCGCGCGAGCTCTTCGGCCATCATCTCGTAGACGACGTTGCCGGTGGCCTCGTGGGCGTCGAGACAGGCGCGCGCGACGGCCAGCTGATCCTCGAGGAACCCCGCGACCCTCGTGCGCCCGTCGACGTACCGTGCCACCCCATCGCCCGGCTTGTAGCAGGCGCTCAACAGCCGCTCCAGTGACGTCAGCGCAAACGCGCCGAGCGCGTCGTCCTGGAACGCATGCGCGGCGTGCAGGGCGGCCGACGCCATTGCGGCGTTCGCGCTGGCAATCAGCGTCCGATCGATCCACGGCGCCACGCGTCGTGCGCCGGCGGGAGCCGGCCGGGGGCCGTCCCCGTCGGGCTTCGGCTGTTGAAAGCCGGCCCACCCCCCGTCCGCCTGGTCGGCAAGCCAGTTCTGCACGTAGCGCAAGGCATCCTGCGCGCGGTCTGCGTATCGCTGGGATCCGAGCACGTCTGCGGCGTCCAGGTAGAGATCGATGAGCGCCGCGTTCACGTCGAGCAGTTTCTCGCGGTGCGGCTGTTCCCACGTGCGCGCGTCGGCGCAGCGGAAGAACCCACCGTCCACCTCGTCGTGGAGCGCTCCCCAGCCGATCGCGTCGAGCGACATGGACGCAATGTGGCCGGCCCGCGCGTCCGCCTCATCACGGTGGAGCTGCAGCGCGAGCCGGATCGGCGCGACGATCGGGAACTTCGGGGCGGTCCCGAACCCGCCGTGAACTTCGTCGAACGTCGCAAACACGCAGTCGACGAGCGCCTCCTCGCACGGTTCCGGCAGACGCGGATCCGGGCGCACCTGATCGGCCGGGTCCTCGAGCATCCCGCGGGCGGCAATCTCGTCGGCCCTCGTCTCGAATGCGGCGGCTGCTTCCTGCAACACTGCCGCCATGCGCTCCGGCGCCACGTAGGTACCGCCTCCTACGAGGGCGCCTTCAGCCGAAAGGAACGCAGTCGTCGGCCATCCGCCGAGGCTGTAGCGTTCGCTGATGTCCGGCCGGCGGTCCGCATCGACCCTGATCGGGATGAACCGCTGCTCCACGATGGCGACGACCGCGGGATCGGCGTAGGAGGCCGAGTCCATCGCACGGCAGGCCTGCGACCAGGATGCGACGATCGAGAGCAGCACCGGCTTGCGCTCCGTGCGTGCGCGTCCGAATGCGTGGGCCGACCAGTCGCGCCAGGCGATCTCGTGCATGAGGTGAACCGCCAGCAACCCCGTGCGATCCGTCGCGCAGGGCGGACTCTCGAGGGAGGCGTCCGACCGTCAATTATAATGACGGGATGCGTGCGCTGCGGTATGCGGCCCTTCTGGCCATCGTGATCTGGGTGGGCGGCCTGATCGCGATCGGCACGGTTGCCGCACCCGCCGTCTTCGACGTCGTGGCGGCGCGCCGGCTGCCGGACGGGCGGCTGCACGCCGGGGCGATTTTTGGCGAGATTCTCCGCCGGTTTCATCACATCAGCTACATCGCCGGAGGCGTCGTCCTGCTGTCGCTGCTGGCGCGCACCGCCCTCGGACCGCGGCCGCGCCGGGCGGCGATGCGCGCAGGGCTCGTCCTGCTGATGCTGGCGGCTGTGGTGTATTCCGGGTTCGTCGTCTCCCCGCGCATCGACCGGCTCCAGGAGCGCACGGGCGCAGCGCCGTCGTCGCTGCCGCCGGGCGACGCGCGCCGCGTCGAGTTCGGACGGCTGCACATGCAGTCGGTCGGGGTGCAGATGGTGCCGCTGCTGGGCGGCATGCTGCTGCTCTTCTTCGAAATGAAAGACTGACAGGGTGTTCTCCATGCAGGACTACGGCGCAGCGCTCGATCGCGCGACCAGGACGATTCGCGAAGCGCGCGACGGCAGGCGGGCAATCGCCGCCGCCGTCGGAGTGCTCAAGCAGGAGATGCCTCACTACAACTGGGTCGGCATCTACCTGCTGGACGGCAACGAGCTGGTGCTCGGCCCGTTCGTCGGCAAGCCCTCGCCGCACGCCCGGATTCCCCTGGGACGCGGGATCTGCGGCGCGGCGGCCGCCGAGAAGGCGACGATCGTCGTGGACGACGTGAATGCCGATCCGCGCTACCTGGCGTGCAGCACCGAGACACGCGCGGAGATCGTCGTGCCGATCATGTTCGAGGGAGAGGTGCTCGGCGAGATCGACATCGACAGCGATCGGCTCGCGGCCTTCGGGCAGGAGGACAGAATCCTGCTGGAGTCGGTCGCGGCGCTGCTCGCGCCGATGCTGCAGGCCACGGACTCGAACCCCCTCCCGGCTCCATGAACTCTATGCACCTCATGAACCCCAGGCCCCCATGCCCCACACCATCACGCTGATTCCCGGTGACGGCATCGGACCTGAGGTGACTCAGGCGGTGGTGAGGGTGCTGAAGGCGGCCGGCGTGGAGATCGAATGGGAGCGTCACGACGCCGGGGTGATTGCCTTCAAGCGTTTCGGCCAGTCGCTGCCGCCGGCGCTGCTGGACTCGATCAAGCGCACGAAGGTGGCGCTCAAGGGCCCGGTCACCACGCCGATCGCCGAGGGGTTCACCAGCGTGAACGTCGGGCTGCGCAAGGCGCTCGATCTGTTCGCGAACCTCCGCCCGGTGCGCAACATGCCGGGCGTCGAGAGCCGGTTCAGCGGCGTGGACCTCGTCATCGTTCGTGAGAACACCGAGGATCTCTACGCCGGGCTCGAGCACGAGATCGTGCCCGGGGTCGTCGAGAGCCTGAAGATCATCACGGAGAAGGCATCGTCGCGCATCGCGCATTTCGCGTTCGCGCACGCCCGGGCGCATGGCCGCAAGCAGGTCACCGCCATCCACAAGGCCAACATCATGAAGCTCAGCGACGGCCTGTTCCTGGACTGCGCGCGGGCCGTGTCCCGCGAGTACCTCGACATCGCCTACGACGAGCGCATCGTGGACGCCGCGTGCATGCACCTCGTGATGCATCCCGAGAAGCTCGACGTCCTGCTGCTGCCCAACCTCTACGGCGATATCGTGTCCGACCTCTGCGCCGGCCTCGTCGGCGGGCTGGGGGTCGTGCCGGGAGCCAACCTGGGAACCGAGATGGCGGTGTTCGAGGCCGTGCACGGCAGCGCGCCGGACATCGCCGACAAGAACCTGGCCAACCCGACGGCGCTGCTGCTGTCCGCGCTGCTGATGCTGGAACACCTCGGTGAACAGGAGCGGGCGGAGCGGATCCGGACGGCGCTGAGCGCCGTCCTGGTGGCCGGCCGGATACGGACGCGCGATCTCGGGGGGGAGGCCTCCACGACCGAGTTCACCGACGCGGTCTGCCGCGAGATCGGGAAGTGACGGCGCACGGGCATTCGGGCAACCTCTGATATAGTCGCCGCTGATGCTCGACGATATCACCCAGGCTGTACTCGCGCGGGAGGACGTCGGGCGGTACCTCCGGGGCGGTCACGGGCAGACCGAGCTCGAGGCGCGTGAGCGCATCAACGGATACCTCTACGAGCTGCGCACCACGCAGCGGTATCCCATCTACCGGGCGCTCAAACATCCCCTGTATCCCATCCTGCGCAAGATCGACTGGATCGCGGAGCACGTGGAGATCGCCCACGAGGCCGCGCGGCACGGCCGGACGATCTACATCTCCAACCACAAGAGCCACCTGGACTACCTGATTGAGCCGCTCGTGCTCATCGAGAGCGGCGTGCGCCCGCCGGTGATCGCGGCAGGCATCAACCTGTTCGGCGGACCGCTCGGGCTGCTCCATCGTCACGTCACGGGCGCGATCCCCATCCGCCGCAACACCAAGGATCCCGCCTACCTCGTCACGCTGAAGGCGTACGTGTCGGAGCTCCTGCTGCGGCAGGACCTGATGTTCTACATCGAGGGCGGACGCAGCTACTCAGGAGAGATGAAGGCTCCGAAGACGGGGCTTTTGCACGCGGCCATGCAGAGCGGCCGCACCGACGTGGTCATCCTGCCGATCGCGATCGCGTACGACCTCGTGCTCGAGGACCACGTGCTCGCGCACCTGGGCGCCAAGCGCCGCCAGCGGCCGTTCGGACGCGAGATTGCCGAGATGGTGCGCTACGCCGTCGGCTATCAGTCCCGCGCGTTCGTCACGTTCGGCAAGCCGATCACCCTGACGGGCTGGACCGCAGAGGCCAAGCGCGACGTGATGGATCTCGCGCACCTGGTGCGGGACACCATCGGCCTGCTGCACAAAGTCCTCCCCACGGCCGTGCTCGCCGCCGTCATGCGCCCGTCCATCGAGCAGCGTGACCTCGAACATCGGGCCGAAGAGCTCATCGGGATCCTGCGCGCCGCGGGCGCCAACCTCGGGGTGACCTCCGGCCGCGAAGCGGTCGAGGCTGGCGCGCCGCTGCTCGCCGACCGCGGCATCATCCACGTGGAGCGCGGAGGGCGCTTCCGCGTGCGGGAACGCACAGTCCTGCGCTATTACGCACGCACGCTGCAGCACCTGCTCACGGGTACCAGGCGGGCGCCGCGCACCCATTGATGATCGACTCCGTCTCGAAAGCCTTCTTTCACGCACTCGCCAGCAGCGCCCGCCTCAAGTCGCTGGCTTCCCGCTACGGGATGCGCAACCCCCGGAGCTTCGCCCGCCGCTTCATCGCAGGAGAGACAACCGAGGAAGGCATCGCCGCGGCCCGCGAGGTGGAAGCGGCCGGGCTGACCCAGACCCTCGACTATCTTGGTGAAAGCGTGGCGTCGATCGCCGCGGCAGACCAGGCGACGCGTGCCTACCTTCAAGTGATCGGCGCGATTGCAGCCGCCGAAATCGGCCGCAATGTCTCGCTCAAGCTGACGCAGCTCGGGCTGTCGGTGGATCGCGCCACGTCGGTCGACAACCTGCGCCGCCTCCTCGACGCCGCGGCGGCCGACGGGTTCTTCGTGCGCGTCGACATGGAGGACTCCACCGTGACCGGCGTCACGCTCGACGTCGTCGAGACGATGTGGCAGCAGGGCTACCGCAACGTCGGCGTCGTGCTCCAGTCGTATCTGCTGCGGAGCCCCGAGGATGCCCGACGGATGAATGAGCTCGGCGTGCGCGTGCGCCTCGTGAAGGGCGCGTACAAGGAGCCGAAGAGCGTCGCGCACCAGGCCAAGGCCGACGTGGACGCAGCGTTCGTCGCGCTGATGGAGATGCTGCTGACCGACGGCACCTACCCTGCCATTGCCACCCACGATCCCGGGATGATCGCCGCCACTCGTGCGTTCGCGACGGGCCGCGCCATCGCTCCGGACCGCTGGGAATTCCAGATGCTCTACGGGATCCGCCGCGACCTGCAGACTTCGCTCACGGCCGCCGGTCATCGTGTGCGGGTGTACATCCCGTTCGGCAGGGAATGGTTTCCCTACTTCATGCGGAGGCTCGGCGAGCGGCCGGCCAACGTCGTGTTCGTCCTGAGGAGTCTGCTGGCCGAGCGGTAAAAGGTGCCGGCCGCGCCGACATGCGTGTGACCCGCCGACGGAAATCCACAGCTCTGCAGACAGGCCTCTGCTCGAGACTGGCACGCCTCTTGAGTCCGGTGTAACTCCAGGCCAGGAACGCCCGGGGTCCTTCCGGCGTCCTAGGGAAGCAGAGGAGATGCGCCCATGGTGACCAACTATCCCCGACAACTCGTGGCGGCGGCCAGCGCGAGCGAGGGCCAGCCGGCCCGCACGCTCACCGTCCTGGCGACGCGTGTCAAGCAGACCTTGTGCGGCCTCAGCGGGCACGATGCGGTCCTGCACTTCGAGGGGAAGAGGGTCATGATGCGCTGCACGTCGTGCGGCCACCATACTCCGGGCCTCGAGGTCACCGGACGCGGCCCCCGCCTGCGGTTCGAGGGCGATCCGGCGCGCCACCGGATGGGCGCCGAACCGCGCCTCGTGCTTCGCAAGACAGCCTGATCGACGTCAACGCCGCTCGCCGGCGGCCGGCGAACCACACCAGTCCGCGGCCAGATCGGCGAGGACGTCCCGGCACGCGATCACCTCCGAGAGGGCGACGTACTCTTCGCGGCTGTGAAGACCTGCCCCGCCAGGCCCGAACAGCACGGTTGGCGTGCCGGCTCCCCCCAGCACGGCAGCATCCGTCCAGAAGCTCATGCCGACGTACGCGGGCTGAATTCCGCGCGCCCGTCCGGCGCCGGACAGCGCGGCCGGCAACGGGTGGTCCTGGCGGAGTTCGTAGGGCGGCCGCGCGAAGGTGGCACGCGCGGACGACTCGAACAGCGGGTCCCCAGCGCGCAGGCTCGCCAGGATCCGGTTGACCTCTTCGAGGGCCGCCGATGCGGACTCGCCGGGCAGCGTTCGGCGTTCCAGCTCCAGACGGCACAGGTCAGGATAGCTGCTCAGCTCCCGGCCGCCCTGGATGATCGAGGCATGCAGCGACGCAACGCCCAGACGCGAGTGAGGCGGGCGCGCCTGCAGTTGACGGTCCAGCAGCTCGAGCTCCCCCAGCACGCGACCCATGGCGAGGATGGCGTCCCGCCCGTCAGCGGGGCGGCTGCCGTGCGCGGCGCGTCCGTGGGTCTCGACCGCGACCCATGAGAAGCCCTTGTGCGCGATGCCGATCTGCAGGTCGGTCGGTTCGGTCACAATGGCACCGTCCGCGCGCCAGCCGCACACCAGGGCGTCCGCGCCGAGGCTGGCGTACTCCTCGTCCGCCACGACCGCGACGATCAGCCGGCCGGCGGCCAATCCCCGCTGCGCCACCAGACGCGCGGCATCGATCATCGCCGCCACCCCGCCCTTCATGTCCTGGGCGCCGCGGCCGTACAGGCGGCCGTCCACCTCGCGCGGCTCGAACGGTGCCGCCATGCCATTGACACCGACCGTGTCGCTGTGGCCACAGAACATCAGCGACCGGCCCGGGGATCGCCCTTCGAGCACGCCGATGACGTTGGGACGTCCGGGTGCGGCCTCCTCCACATGCACATCGAGGCCGAGCGCCCGCATGTGCGCCGCGACAGCGGACGCGATCCGCGCCTCCCCGGCTGCACCCGGCACCAGCGAGGGGTTGACGGAATCGATGGCGACGAGAGATCGGAGAAAGGAGATGGCGGGATCCATCGGCAGTCGTCACACTCGGCAGTCGGCGGTCAGAAGTCGGTCGGCGGTCAAAGGCAGTCGGCGGTCGGAAGTTCAGCTGCTGCCGGGCTCCATCGTCCGATCGTGATGTAGTCGGGCTCCTGTCATCGGATCGCCATCAACCTGGGGCGCCCTTCGTCCTTCTCGACCATCCCACCGTTCCGGTTGGGAATGTATCATGCCGGAATGACACTCGAGGGCCGTGTGGCGGTCATCACGGGCGCCTCCTCCGGCATCGGCCTCGCCTGCGCAGTCGCGCTGGCGCGGGCGGGGGTCGCGGTGGTGCTCGGCGCCCGGCGCGCGGACCGTCTCGAGGAGGCGGTGACCCGCATCCGCCAGGCGGGGGGCCGCGCCGAAGGCGTCACGATGGACGTCACCCTCGAGGCCGACGTGCTGCGGCTGGTCCAGCATGCCCCGGCGACCTTCGGCGCCCTCGACATCATGATTTGCAACGCCGGCTTCGGCTACTACGGAACGCTCGAGGAGACGCCGCCCGAGATCATGCGCCGCATGATGGACGTGAACTTCACCGGCACCTACTTCGGCGCCCGCGCGGCACTGCCGATCTTCCGGGGTCAGGGGCGCGGGCATCTCATCTTCATCTCGTCGATCGTCGGCCGCCGCGGAATTCCGCTGATGGGCGGCTACAGCGCAACCAAGGCCGCTCAGGCAGGGCTGGCAGAGGCCCTCAGGTCCGAGCTGGCGCCCACCGACATCCACGTCAGCATCGTCTATCCCGTGTCGACGGAGACGGAGTTCAGGTCGGCGATGGAACGCGATTACGGCTACTCGGTGTCCGGGCTGGGACCGAAGCAATCGGTCGAGCGGGTCGCGGCAGCTGTCGTGCGGTGCATCGAGCGTCCGCGGGCGGAGGTCTATCCGCACGCCAAGTCCCGGGCTCTGGCAGTGCTCAACGTCGTGGCGCCCGGCTTCACGGATCGTCTCGTCAACAAGTACGGCCGGCGACGGGACACGAGTGGCGCCCGTGCGGGCGCCACGGACGAGTGACGAGTGCCCTCACCCGCGAAGGGACACGCGTGAGCGATCACCGCTCCAGTGCCGGAGAGTGCGCCCTTCCCGGGATCGCCGTAGCAATGGCCCAGGCGATCCAGCGGGCCGGGGGGCGCGCGCTGGTCGTCGGCGGCTGGGTCCGGGACTGCCTGATCGGCCACCCCTCGCAGGATGTCGATTTCGAGGTCTACCGACTCGAGCCCGGCGCCCTGCACGCGCTGCTCGGCCAGTTCGGGCCCGTGAACACCATCGGCGAGAGCTTCACCGTCTACAAGGTTGCCGGCATCGACCTCGCCCTGCCGCGGCGCGACTCCAGAACAGGCCGGGGACACAAGGGCTTCGAGGTGACGGGCGACCCGTGGCTGCCTCCGGAGCTTGCCGCCAGGCGACGCGATTTCACCGTCAACGCCATCGCATGGGATCCGCTGTCGGGGGCCTACATCGACCCGTTCGACGGACGCGGGGACCTTCTCGATCGGCGCCGGCTGCGGATGGTCGACCCTGAAACGTTCGGCGACGACAGCCTGCGCGTGCTGCGCGGCGTCCAGCTTGCCGCGCGCTTCGCGCTGGACATGGACGACGCCACGCGCGCGATCTGCCGCGGCCTGCCGCTGGACGACCTGCCCGCCGAACGCGTGTGGGGCGAGATCGAGAAGCTGCTGCTCCTCGCGCGGAATCCGTCCATCGGCCTCCAGCTTGCCGACGACCTGGACGTCGTGGCTCGGGTGCTTCCCGAGTTGAAGACGCTGGATGGGTGCCCCCAGGAGCCGGAGTGGCACCCCGAGGGAGACGTCTGGATCCACACGCTGATGGTGACAGACCAGGCGCGCACGCGCATCGACGACCTGCCTCATCCGAAGCGCGTGGCCGTGATGCTCGGGGCGCTCTGCCACGACCTCGGCAAACCCCCCACGACCGAGTTCATCGAGGGGCGCATCCGGTCGATCGATCACGAACAGGCCGGGGTGGCTCCCGCGCGTGCCCTGCTGGATCGCCTGAACGTGCACACGATTGGCGGTTTCGACGTGCGCCGGCAGGTCGAGGGCATCGTCGCGCAGCACCTGAAGCCCCTGGCGTTCTTCAAATCGGCGACGCCCGTCGGGGATGGCGCGTTCCGGCGCCTGGCCCAGAAAGTGGACCTCGACCTCCTTGCGCGTGTGGCCGAGTCCGACTGTCTCGGGCGCGGTGGGGCCTTCAACTGCGGCGGCATCGCCTGGTTCACGGAGCGTGCGCGCGCGCTCGGGGTGGAGCACGCGCCTCCCGCCGCGCTGGTGATGGGCCGTCATCTTCTCGCGCTCGGCGTGACCGCCGGGCCGGGCATGGGGGCCCTTTTGCGCGAGATCTACGAGCAGCAGCTGGATGGGCGGGTCCAGAACCTCGATGAAGGGATCGCGCTGGCGCGGGCGCTGCTGCGTCAGGATGCCGGTGCCGCCTCGAACATCGGGACGATCGGCGGAGACGAATGACCCGAGTGCGTGTGCTGTCTTTTCTGGCGCTGCTGGCTGCGTTCGCCGCTCCGGCGACTGCTCAGAACCGTGAGCCGATCGGCCTGTTCGTGGCGGACGCCCGGGTGGCGCTCCCCGGCTACAAGCAGGATCCCAACGTCGCCGCCGCGCTCGGCGTCGACACCCTGGACCTTCCGAGCCGCGGGATCGGGCTCGTGTTCGGCGGACACATCTATCCGCTGAGAACAGGGGTGATCACGTTCGGCCTGGGCGCCGAGCTGATGACAAGCGGCAGGAGCCGTTCACCCGAAGAGGCGACGGCGGCCGGCACGACCGATCCCACCGTCCACACGGCCTTCTCGGCGTTCTCGCCACAGATCTCGTTCAACTTCGGATCGAGACAGGGGTGGAGCTACATCAGCGGCGGGCTCGGATGGGGACGGTTCACCACAGAGCTGAAAGCCGCTCCGCTGCCGGACGCCGACTCCAGGCTGCAGACCATCAACTACGGCGGGGGCGCCCGGTGGTTCATCAACGATCACGTCGCCGTGTCGCTCGACCTCCGGTTCTATGCCATCAACCCACAGGACGCCACTCTCACCAGGCCAGCCTTCCCGCGGGCGACGATCGTGACGTTCAATGCGGGGGTGGGAATCAAATAGCTTCCCGCTTCCAGCTACCAGCTTCCCGCGGGGAGCGGGCAGCGGGCAGCGGGAAGCTGAATTAGATATCCCAGATCCGCTCCTGCTTATCGTAGAACGTGATCAGCCCGTCCTCGCTCACCTTCAGCACGGCGCCCATCCGGCCGGCCGCCATTGCGGCGGTGGTCCTCGCGCCTTCGACGGCCAGGGTGGAGTGCGGCTCCGGCGGCTCCGGATGGAGCAGGATCGCACCGAGCGCCAGGAGACGGCCTGTCGAGTCCATCACCGTCGCGCCGTCCATGCGGGCGAGACCCATCAGGACCTCGCGATCGAGCGCGATGGCCGTGCGGTCCCGCAGCATGTACATCATCTGCCCACGGGTCGGCGAGTCGCCCGGCGTGCCGTGTGGGGCGTCGAGCTGGTCGGCCGGAGAGACCAGCAGCGGCATCGACGCCTTCGGATCGCGCAGCACGACGAACAGCGCGCCTTCGCGCGCGTCCGCCAGATCGATGGCGGTCTGGAACAGCCGATCGGCCAGCTGGTGATGGCCGATCGCCGCCTCCCACATGTCGTACTTGGCCTTCATGTCCAGCAGATGCCACCGCGCGTTGCGGAAGCTGAACATCTGCACGCCCTGGGCAAACACCTTGATCTCGTGCGACGGGCTGAGCACGATGCCGATCTTCTGATTCCCGATCGTCGCCAGCGCGTGCGCGCGATACGTGCTCGGGCACGGCACTTCGAGCGGGACCGCGCGCGCGTGCCGGGCAATGTCGACGATGTCCAGCACGGAGCCCTGGCGGTTGACGAGGAACAGCGTGCGGATGCCGTCGCACACGCGGTAGAAGCTCTTGATTCCGGTCAACGCCTGCGAATACCTGTAGGACAAATCGCCCCGCAGCGGTGCCCCGTTCTCGCGATCCGTTTCCTTGTCCAGCAGCAGGACCCCCGACGAGATCGAGTGATTCTCGTAGCTGGAGAGCGCCGCCACGCGCAGCACCTCGATTGCCGTCGAGAACAGGTCCGCACGCGGGTGGTCCGGATCGACCGGACCCAGCGCGTCGAGAAACGCACTCACGTAGCGGTCTTCGATCGCACCGCGGAACAGGTCCGTCCGCTCGAGCATCTGCTTCGGGTCGAAGATGGCGCGGTAGCGGAGCGCCAGCACGGATCCGATCGAACGCGCGAGCCCCACTTCGTGGGGGGTGAACGGGCGGCGCGAGGGCACGTGCAAAACGTACCGCGAGCCGAACCAGCGGATCGTCAGCACCGACGGATCGTTGGTGGGCTCGATCGCAAGCCGGCCATCCGAGGACAGCGACGGGATCGGCTCCGTTTCGAACGTGGCGCGGCTGAAGAACTGACGGAGCGCGGCCTGCAGCAGGCTGTCGTAGAGCGCGCTTGCCGCAAAAACGGGCGGAAGTGCCATGAAATTTCAATCATAATTCACCTCAGATGGCGCGGCGCACGCTGATCGACTTCTTCGAGGACGTCGCATCGCTCCCCGGCGAATTCCTGACATACGACGACGGCTACAGGACCTGGTCGTACCGGTACGGCGAAGTGGCGGAAGCGGCGCGCGCGTTCGCGACACGCCTGCGCGCCGAGGGCATCGGACAGGGACACACCGTGGCGATCTGGGCTGAGAACCGCCCGGAGTGGATCATCGCGTTCTGGGGGTGCCTGCTCAACGCGACGATCGTCGTGCCGATCGACTACCGGGCCTCCGGAGCCTTTCTCTCCCGGGTCGCTGACATCGTCGACGCCCGCGCCCTGCTGGTGGGCGACGGGGTGGACCGCGCGAGCATCGAGGGCGGGCGCCCGGTCTGGAGCCTGGCCGACCTGCGCCCGGGACGCGGCGATCGCCACGCGCGCGTGGCCGCCGGGCCGGGCATCACGGCGGACGTCACGGCCGAGATCATCTTCACGTCGGGCGCGACCGCCGAACCCAAGGGCGTGGTCATCACGCATCGCAACATCCTGGCGAACATCGTCCCGATCGAGCGGGAGATGGCAGAAGTACCGGCGCTACATGCGTCCGTTCCTGCCGATCCGGTTCCTGAACCTGCTGCCCTTGAGCCACATGTTCGGGCAGGCGATGGCCACGTTCGTGCCGCCGATGCTGCCGGGCCAGGTCCTGTTCACGCGCAGCTACGCGCCCGAAGAGATCGTCAGGCAGATCCGGACGCGCCGGATCTCGGTCCTGGTCTGCGTGCCGAAGATGCTGGAGGTGCTGCGGGATCATGTCGCCCGTCTGTACCCGGAGACGATCGAAGCGGCCGGTCCGAAGATGCACTGGGCGCGGCGCTGGTGGCACTACCGCCGCGTGCACCGCGCCTTCGGGTTGAAGTTCTGGGCATTCGTCGTCGGCGCGGCCCCGCTGGACCCGGCGCTCGAAGCTTTCTGGGGCCGCATCGGGCTCGTCGTCGTGCAGGGGTACGGGCTGACGGAAACCGCGCCGATCGTGACCCTCAACCATCCGCTGCGCGCCGCACGCGGCGCGGTCGGCAAGCCGATCTCGGGTGTCGAGGTGAGGATCGCCGGGGACGGCGAGATCCTGGTGCGAGGCGAGAACGTCACGCGGGGATACTTCAATGCCCCGGAAGAGACCAGCGCCGCTTTCCGCGACGGCTGGTTCCACACCGGCGACGTCGGTGAGCTCGACGACGAGGGGCAGCTCCACATCCGCGGCCGCAAGAAAGAGATGATCGTGACGCCGGAAGGGCTGAACGTCTTTCCGGAGGATGTCGAGCGCGCGCTCAACGCGCAACCCGGCGTCCGGGACTCCGCTGTGGTGGGCGGATCGGCGGCGGGGTCGACCGCCGAGCGGGTGCACGCGATCCTGGTAGTCGAGCCGGCAGCGGATGTGGACGCGATCGTCCGCGGCGCGAACGGACAGCTCGGCGACCACCAGAAGATCCGCTCGGCGGTCGTCTGGCCGGAGCGCGAGCTGCCGAGAACCGAAGGCACACGGAAACTCAAGCGGCGAGAGCTGCGGCAGTGGCTGGCGGGCCAGCACACGCCGGCAGGTCCGGTAGCCTCGGGGCGGACCGTTGGGTCGGTGCTCGACCGCTTCTCGCCGGGCCGGGCTGTAACCGGCGCCACCACGATCGACGAGCTCGGCCTGAGCTCGCTGGAACGCGTCGAGCTGATGATGGCGCTCGAAGAGGCCTTTCAGGTCACGATAGATGAGTCGTCTTTCGCCGCGGCGAAGACGGTCGGCGACCTCGAAGGGCTGACCAGGCCGCTCCAGGCCGGCGAGGCACGCCCCATCGCCATTGCCGAGCCCATCGATTTCCCCGCGTGGAATCGGTCCTGGGGGGCTCGAACGCTGCGGCGCGCCAGTCTCCCCACATGGATCCTGCCGCTGGCACGCATCTTCATGCGCCTGGACGTCCAGGGACTGGAGCACCTCGCGGCAGTTCAGGGTCCTGTGCTGTTCGCCGCCAATCATCAGAGCCACCTCGACACCCCGGCCATCCTGCAGGCGCTGCCGCCCCGCTGGCGTTACCGCGTCGCGCCCGCCATGGCCAAGGAGTTTTTCAAGGCGCACTTCTTCCCGGCCGAGCATCAATGGAAGGCCCGAGCAACCAACAGCGCGAACTACTATCTGGCGTCGTTGTTCTTCAACGCGTTCCCTCTGCCGCAGCGCGAAAGCCGGCACGCGCCAGACGCTGCGTTATATTGGAGAGCTTGTCACCGCCGGTTACTCCGTGCTGATCTTCCCCGAAGGCCGCCGCACCGGCGAGGGAAGCATCGCCGCGTTCCAACCGGGGGCCGCCATGGTGGCGGCCAGGCTCGGCATCCCGGTGATCCCGGTCCGAATCGATGGCCTCGATCGCATACTGCACCACACGTGGAAGTTCCCGGCGCGAGGCAGGGCCCGGGTCGCCTTCGGCCCGCCGGTGCATCTGGAAGGGACCGATTACGCCGCCATGGCCGCACGGCTGGAACAGGCGGTTCGAGATCTGTGAGCGGAAGCGGCGCATCCGGACGCCCCGGCCTGCCCGGTCGCGCGTCTGGGACTCGCGTAATGGCTGGAGAATCGCCGAACACCAGATTCGCCCACGGGGGGTCCGAATGGTTGAGTTTGCGAGGGGCAGCCGAGTATGGCACAATATTTGTAGGAAAGGGTAGCAATTGAGCAAGGATGATTTGATCGATGTGCAAGGCACCGTTGTGGCGGTCCACAGCGGCGGCCTGTACCGCGTGCAGTGCGATCAGGGGCACGAGGTGCTCGCGCAGTTGAGCGGCCGGATGCGCCGCTTCCGAATCAAGGTGGTGCCGGGCGACCGCGTGACCGTCGGCGTTTCGCCGTACGATCCCGTCCGCGGCATCATCACGTTCCGCGCTCGCTAACAATCAGTTTGAACTCTCATACAGCACAGCAGCAGACATCCGGCAGGCGACGACCCCGCCGCACCACCCGTTCGAGCAGCGCACCCCACGAAGGGCGTCCATTTTCGTCGCCCCGTCCGCAGACATCGCGCACCCAGGCTGACTACGACCCCAGCCCCGTGAAGTTCGACACCCTCGGGCTTGGCGCCTCGCTTCTCGAGGGTATCCGGATCCGCGGCTTTTCAGCGACGACACCCATCCAGAGCGCCGTCATCCCGATCGTGATGAACGGCGACGATCTGATCGGCTGCGCCGAGACCGGCACCGGCAAGACCGCAGCCTTCCTGCTTCCGATCCTGAACCGCATGCTCCGGGCCCGCGAGGCGGCGCCGGACGAGCGCGGGTTCACGCGGGTGCTGATCCTGGCGCCTACCCGCGAGCTGGCGGTCCAGATCGAAGACGACGTGGAGGGGTTCACGTATCACACGGACGTGACCAGCATCGCTGTGTACGGCGGCGTGCCGATGGATCCCCAGGAGCGCGCCCTGAAGTCCGGTGTCGACATCGTCGTCGCCACGCCTGGACGGCTGATGGACCACATGCGCAACGGCGCCGTGAAGTTCGACAAGCTCGACACGCTGGTGCTGGACGAAGCAGACCGCATGATGGACATGGGCTTCTGGCCGGACGTCCGCCGGATCGTCGCTTCCCTGCCCGACTGCGCCGCCCGCCAGACGCTGCTCTTCTCGGCCACGATGCCGGAAGACGTCATGAAGCTGGCGGACGAAGTCGTGCGCAACGCCAGGTTCGTGCAGATCGGGACAGCCGGCCGCCCGGCCCGGGGCATCACACATGCGATCGAGGAAGTCGCCGCGTCGCATAAAACCGAGTGGCTTGCGAAGTTCCTCCGCCGCAACGACGGTCCGGTGCTGGTGTTCGTGCGCACGAAGTCGGGGGCCGAGCGGCTGGCGCGGAAGCTGTCCTCGAGCGGATTGAAGGCGGCGGCGCTGCACGCGGACCGCACCCAGGCGGAGCGCACACAGGCCGTGGAAGGCTTCCGCAGCGGCCGCTTCCGGGTGCTGGTCGCAACCGACGTGGCGGCGCGCGGCCTCGACATCGACGGGATCACGCACGTCGTGAACTACGAAGTGCCGGCCAATCGTGAAACATACGTGCACCGCGTGGGACGGACGGGCAGGGCGGATGCCACGGGCACCGCGCTTACGCTGGTTGCTCCTGAGGAGCTGCGCGCCCTGCAGGCGCTCCAGCGCTCCGTCGGGCTCGAGTTGCAGGACTAATGGACGACTTCAACTACCGGCCGGCCTCGATGCCGGACCCGCACCACTTCGAGAACACGCCCGCCGCGGAGGCCACCGGCAGCGTCCAGGCGGGGTCGCCCGCGAACGCGGACGTGGTCCCTGCGATCGAACCGGCCGCGAATCCCGCGGTCGCGAAGTTCAAGTCCTGCCGCTGGAGGGCCACGCCGGAGCAGGGGGAGTTCTGCACCCATCGCGACGTGCTGCCGTTCGCCGGCAAGGAGGGCTTCAAGCCGGAGTCGTGGTGCCCGGAGTGCGCGTTCTACAAGCTCCGGCGCACGCCGAAGAAGCGCGAGCGGATCGACTACTCGTATTGACGGCGCGCTTCACACCTGCTGCTCCCTGACCCGCCTCCTCGAACCCGCGCCGGCCCGACCGGCCCAGGCACGCAGAGACGCCGCCGCCGGGCGTCCGCCGCGGACGCAGCCCTGAGCCGCGGTCTCGCTCCTATTCCGAAAACTCCCTGGCCAGCTCCACCCATTCGCCTTCCGGCGCCAGTTCCTGATACGCCTTCCAGTGAGGCTTGGCTTCGGCCGACCGGCCGGTCTTCTCGAGCGTCACGGCCAGGTAGAAGTGCGCGTCGGGGTAGCCCGGGTTCAGCGCGACGGCCTGGTGATAACACAGGAGCCCGGCCTCGAACCGTCCCAGGTCGTGGTGGATGTTGCCCAGGTTGAAGTGCGCCTCGAAGCAGTGCGGCTCGAGCCTGATCGCGCGCTCGTACAGCGCCTGCGCCTCGATCATCTCGTCGCGGGCGTAGTGGATGTTCGCCAGGTTCACGATCCCCGGTACCAGGTCCGGATCGACGACGAGCGCCTTCCGATACGCTGCCGCCGCCTGCTCCATCCTCCGCACGTCCCCATCGTCGAGCCGGGAGGCCTCGATGAAGTACTGCGCTGCGAGCGCCGCCTGCGGGTCGCTGAAGGGAAAGCCGAGATCCCTGATCGCGCCCGGGGACGCCGGCAGCGGGCTCGCGGATCCGACCTGCGGAGGCGAGGGACGATGCGCCTGGAGCGTCACGACCTTCGGACGGGGCGTATCGGCTGCCGCGTGGATGTCCGTTCGGAAATCGAGCACCATCTGTCCCTGACGCTCCGCCGCGAGGCCGCGCAGGACGACGCGCAGCGGCGTGCCGCGATCGAGCTCCGCCGCCACGTGCTTGATCGTGGTCAGGTCCGCGAACGAGTATTCACGCGACTCGCGAGGGGCCGCCGACGGCCGTACCAGTCCCCATTTCTCCAGGTAGCGCAGGTGGTTCTCGGTGACGGCGGGATACAGGCTGCGGATCTCGCGGACACCGAACGGTCCGCCCGACGACGAGGACGCCATGCGCGGACAGGATACAGGAGCTAGGAGCTGGGAGCTAGGAGGTAGAAGACAGGAGAAGAAGACAGACAGGAGACAGAAGGTAGAAGACGGCTATGCCGCTCTGTTGCTGATAGCCGACAGCCGACGGCTGTCAGCTTCTGTACAATACCCACCGCATGCTACTGGCAGGTGACATCGGCGGCACGAAGACCCTGCTTGGCCTGTTCACGCCGGCGGTCGAGCGGCCGACGGTGGTCGAGGTGGGCGAGTTCGTCACGCTCGAGTACGACGGGCTCGAGGCGATGGTGCGCGAGTTCCTGCGGGCGCAGAACCTCAGCACCAGCCAGATCGACGTCGCATCGTTCGGCGTGGCCGGTGCGGTCACGAACAACGTCGCGCGATTGACGAACGTGCCGTGGCTGGTAGACATCCGGGCCGTCGCCGAGCGGAGCGGCCTGCGCCGATGCCTGCTGGTGAACGACCTCGCGGCGCTCGGATACGCGATCCCGGTGCTCGAGCCCTCGGAGCTCGAACGTGCTGCAGCAGGGGGTCACCGGTGCCGACGGGAACGCGGGCGTGATTGCTGCCGGGACGGGGCTCGGAGAGGCGCTGCTGCACAACGTGGACGGGCGCTTCGTGCCGGCCGCGTCCGAGGGAGGGCACGCTGACTTCGCGCCGCACACGTCACGCGAGCTGCGGATGGCCGCGGCGCTGATGAAGGTCTTCGACCACGTCAGCGTCGAGCACGTGGTGTCGGGGCCGGGCCTGGTGAACGTCTACCAGTTCACGCACGACTCCTTCGGATCCGGTCCGTCCCTCGCGGCAGGGAGCCGTGGAGCCCTCGAAGCTCTGCGCGGGCGTCGGCCCGCTCCGCGATCCCGGCCGACCTGCCGGCGCTGATCAGTCAGATCGGCGCTCGAGCGCCGCTGTCCGCTCTGCATGGAGGCGCTGGATATCTTCGTGGAGGCCTACGGGTCGGAGGCGGGAAACCTGGCGCTGCGCTACGTGGCGACGGGTGGCATCTACATCGGCGGCGGAATCGCGCCGAAGATCCTGCCCGCGCTGCAGTCCGGGCGCGTTCCTCGACGCGTTTCGTGCGAAGGGCCAGATGAAGGATCTCGTTGCCATCGTCCCGGTCGCCGTGATCCTGAATCCCGACGCGGGTCTGATGGGGGCCGCCGTGCATGCGATGGCTGCCGGCGAAGGCGACTGACGCGTTTCGAGCACGGCCGTTCGAGATTCGCCTCGATCACACGGGGTATAATCCTCCTGTCCTCGAGAGGCCCACCCTTGGTGTCAAGCTCAACCCGCATCGGCGTGCTCGTGTGCTGCGTTACGGCGCTCGGCTGGACGGCGCACGCGCAGCAGACCGGATCGATCAGCGGCAAGGCGGTCGACACCGGAGGCGCCGTGCTCCCGGGTGTCACCGTCGAAGCGCGTGCGGATGTGCTGCCAGGCCCGCGTGAGACGACCACCGGCGCCGGCGGCGAGTATCAGCTGCCGGCGCTGCCACCCGGAAACTACACCGTCACGTTCACCCTCTCGGGGATGCAGTCGGTGACCCGCAAAGCCCAGGTCCAGCTCGCACAGGACACCGTCGCCGATGCCGAGCTCGGCGTGCAAGGCGTTGCGGAGAGCGTGACCGTCACCGCTTCTGCGACCATGATCGACCGTGAGTCCGCGTCGATCACGAGCGGCCTCTCCAACGAGCAGATCAGCGGCCTGCCGGTCAGCCAGGAATATCGCGATCTGATCCGGCTGATTCCCGCCGTGCAGTACACGCAGGATTTCGACGCGCGGCCCGAGCGCGGGCGGCAGCGGCCAGGACAACGTCTATCAGTTCGACGGCGTCAACGTGACACTGCCGCTCTTCGGCACGCTGTCGGCCGAGCCCGCGTCGCACGACATCGCGCAGATTACCGTCGTGAAGGGTGGAGCGCGGGCGGTCGACTTCGACAGGTCGGGAGGGTTTTCAATCGACTCGGTGAGCAAGTCCGGCACGAACCGGTTCAGCGGTCAGGCTCAGCTACCAGCTGCAGACCGAGGCATGGCGGCGGACCTCGCGAGCGGCGTGAGCTCGCGCTACAAGGCCGACCGCAGCTGGCTGGACCTGAACGTCGGCGGCCCCATCCTCGCCTGAGCGGCTGTTCTTCTACGGCTCGTACTATCGCCCGGAGAACACCAGGAACAACCGCGCCAACCTGTACGGCGAACTGCCGCCGTTCGAGAGCACCCGCAACGAGGGCTTCGGCAAGCTGACGTTCACCCCCACGCGCTCGGTGCTCGTGAACGCCAGCTACCGCGATTCCAAGCGGGAGGACACGAGCGACCTCTTCACGGCCAACTCGGCCGGGACGACCGGCAGCGGTTCCGAGAATCGGCAGAAAATCGGCACCGTCGAGGGTTCCTGGGTGATCAACGACCGGAGCTTTGCGACGGGCAAGTTCACCGATTTCACGCTTCTCTCACAGGGCCGACCCGACCACATCGCGGACGTCACCATCAGCACGGCCGCCGGGACACGCCTCGACGTCGCCAACCTCGACACGCTCGGGCGGCTGTCGGTACCGCAGCCGATTGCCGGAGCGACGGCGTTCAACGACTTCATCGCGCCGCTGGTGGCGCGGTACGGCTATCCGCTCGATGGCGTTCAGACGGGCGGCGGGTTTACGGGCTATGCGATGCAGTTCGACAAGAACGACTTCTTCCGAAAAGCGGGTCAGCTCGGCTACAACCTGACGCTCGGCAGCGCGGTGCGCCACACCATCCACGCCGGGTATCAGCGGTACACGGACGAGGAAGATCTCGAGCGCAGCTCGAACGGCTGGGGGACGATCACGGTGCCGGGCGGCCGTGACGGCTTCGAGGGCACGGCCCATCTTCTACCAGGCAGCCTTCCAGCAGCAATCGGCCGGCGCGGTGCCGGTGATCCACTCGGAATACCGCTCGCAGAGCATCGAGGTCAACGACACCATCGCGGCAGGAGACTGGTCCTTCAATCTCGGCGTGCTGGCGAGCAACGACACGCTCTACGGCCAGGGCCTGCGCAACGACTCGGCCACGCTCTCGGGGTTCGTGCTCTCCCCCGGAAGCAAGTACAAGATGTACGAGGTTCCGTTCAGCAAGATGATCCAGCCCCGGCTGGCGCGACCTGGTCCTACAACGGCAAGGACACCGTCTACGCCAGCTACGCCACCTACAACCCGGCCGCGAGCTCGCTGCCACGCGCCGCGGCGTGGGATCGCAACGTGTTGGTGACGATCAACGCGTACTTCGATCAGAACGGCGTGCTTGTTCGGCGACCGACCCGCTGGCGTCCTCCTCTGGCAAGCTGTTCGTCCCCGACCTGACACCGCGCACGATCTACGAAACGCTCGTGGGCACGTCGAAGCAGCTCAACCACTCAGTGGACGGCCCGGGTCTATGGACGCTATCGCAGCGGCAAGCACTTCTGGGAAGACACGAACAACAACGCCCGGTTGATCTGCCGAGGCGGTCGACCCGCCGGCCGGTATCCCGCGCGAGCTGTACCTCCCGAACCTCGACGCGCAGCGGGCGCAGATCGGCAGCACGCTGAATCCCCCGGCGCTCAGCGGTTCGAGCTACGTCATCGCGGAGCTCGATGGCGCTTTCACGAAGTACTACGAGGGCACGCTCGAGACCGAGTGGAGGAACGAGAAGGCCTTCGTGCGCGGGTCTTACACCTGGAGCCACTATTACGGCAACTTCGACCAGGACAGCTCGGCAGTCGGCAACGACGACAACGTCTTCATCGGCTCATCCAACATTGCCGATGGTGCCGGGCGTCAGCTGTGGAACAACCGCTACGGAGACCTGCGCGGCGATCGCCGCCACCTGCTCAAGATCTACGGCTACCACGCGCTGCCGTGGAATGCGACGGCCGGCCTCTACGGCGTGGCGCAGTCGGGCCAGCCATGGGAGACATGGAGCTACGAGCCGTATCGGGCGTTCACGACCAACACCAGCGACACGGCCCGCAACACCGAGCCGGCCGGCTCGCGCGTCACGGCGCCGCACTGGCAGGTCGACCTGAACTACACCCAGAACGTGCGGTTCGGAGGACGCTACAACTTCCAGATCGTCGGCGACCTGTTCAACGTCGGCGAACCGCCAGACCGGCTACAACTTCGATCCCCGATTCCACACCTCCACGTTCAACACGCCTCGGAACCACTACGATCCGCGACGGTTCCAGCTGGCGCTTCGGTTCCAGTTCTGATTGAGCTTCGCCGGGCTGAAAAGCTTTCTACGGAGAACGCTCCCTGTTCATTGCTTGCGGTCGGCCAAGAACATCACAGGGAGGAGCGGAGCAACGGAGGGCGGGAGGAACCAAGGAGTCAAGAGAACTCGGAACCGGGAGTGCTCGCGCGACGACCGCAGGTCGGCGCCGGGGCAGCCGGGTCAGCGGGGATCTCACGAGTCCCTCCTTTCCCCGGACTCGTGAGTTCCTGTCTTACCGGGCTGTCCTGCCGCGCTGCGCGCGGCGCGAGCACTAAGCGCTGCTGACCATCCGACCGCCTCCAATCCTCCCCACCTCCCTACTCATTGCTTGGAGTCGGTCAAGACCATCACAGGGAGGACCGGAGCAACGGAGGGCGGGAGGAACCAACGAGTTAAGAGAACTCGGAACCGGGAGTGCTCGCGCGCCGACCGCGGGTCGGCGCCGGGGCCGCGCTGCGCGCGGCGCGAGCACGAAGCGCTGCTGACCATCCGGCCGCCTCCAATCCTCCCCACCTCCCTGTGTTTGACGATCTCAGCACCCTACTTTCGGCCTGAAACAGGCGCTCCCTTTCGATCAAAGCCCTGGTCGTCGCATCCGCCCGACGCCGGGCAGCATCGATCCGCGCTTCCTGGTCGGGCTCACGCAGCAGCACGCTGACCTGCGCGCGCTTGAACAGCGCCATCGGGTAGTCGACGGAGGAGGCAGGAACCCTGTCGAGGGCCGCAGCGGCCTCCTGGAAACGCTGCGCCGCGAGGTACAACACACCAAGCTCGAGGTCGTGCGTGAACTTCCGCGCATCCTTCGAACGCGCGGCCTCGAAAGCGGTCGAGCGCAACGTCCGTCCGTTGCGCGCTCATCGCGAGCTGCCCCAACTGGACCAGCTCGGCTGCGGATGGCGTGCGCAGCCCATAGACCTTCTGGCGCAACTCGATTGCTTCAGGGACGCGGCCCTGACGCTCGCGAACCACCGCAAGCGCCTCGAGCGCCGGCACGCGGGCAGCCGACTCCGCCACGACCTGCTCCAGGAGCGGCACGGCGCGCGCCCACTGTGGCCCCCGTGCTAGTGGAGGGCCAGGTACATCCTGACGTCACTCGAGCGCGGGGCGAGCGCACCGGCCTTCCTGAACTGCTCGACCGCGAGCGCATCGTGCCCGAGCGACGAGTGCGCCGTCGCAAGGCGCAGCACGGCGTCGAGGTTGAACGGGTCCGCCTTCAGGATCTTTTCCAAGCAGGGGCACGACCGCCGCATACTGGCCGCTCGCAAAGAGGCCCGAGGCCCGCTCGAGATCGCCGAAGATCCCCGTCATGTCCACCGGGCGCGGCGCATCCTTCCTGACAACGGGCGCGGCACCGGCGCCGACGTACCCCAGGCTCGCCAGCCGGGCGCGCGCCTCCTCGTCCAGCGAGTCGGGTGCGCGGGCCGCCTCCGGCGATGGAACCGGATATTCCTCGAGCCGCGTTCGCAGAGAGGACGGCAGGTTGGCTCCCGCCCCAAGGTCACGCGCCTCCGCGGGATCTCCCGCGAGGTCGTAGACCTCCAGCCTTCCGGCGAGAATCGCCTTCCGGACCCCCTCGACAGCCATCACCTGCGGCTGCCATCCATACTCCAGGAACGGCTTCATCGCCTCCCCGAGAACGACTTCCTGCACGGTTTCCCTCAGGCTGCCGGTCGAGTCGATCCCCGCCCAGTCGAGGATGGTGTGAAACACTCGACGCGTGCTGACCGGCGTGTCGCTCACGCCTGTCGCCACACCAGGGCCCGCCACGACGAACGGCACGTGCATGGTCGACTGATACAGCAGGTTTCCATGCAGCGACTCGCCGTGATCGCCGAGTCCTTCACCGTGATCGCCGGCAATCACCACCGCCGCGGAGGCCGGCGACCGCTGTTCGAAGGCCAGGACGACCCGCCCGATCTGCTCGTCCATCCCCGCCACTTCACCCAGGTACGGGCTCGCACGGATACTGGCTGCGGTACGGCTCCGGCGCAGCGTACGGATAGTGCGGGTCATAGAAATGCACCCACATGAACCGCGATTGCGCTGACTCGCGCGCGAGCTCCGCGAGCGCCAGATCGGCAGTCTCCCTGCCGCTGCGCTCCGAACGCCCGCCAGCCGGCTCGTCGTCGTACAGGTCGAACCCGCGCGCCAGCCCGAATCGCCGCGCCAGGGCGAACGACGACACGAACGCCGTGGTGCGGTAGCCCGCCTTCTGCAGCCGCTCCGCCACCACCGGGTAGCTCGCCGGCAGGACGCGCGCGTTCTCGTGCACGCCGTGGCCGCCCGGGTAGAGGCCCGTCATCATGGAGGCTGTGCGCCGGGAGCGTCTCGGGCGCGGTGGCATACGCCTGACGGAAGCGTCGTCCGCGTGCGGCAATCGCGTCGAAGCGCAGGCGTCCGCACACCGACCGCTTCAGGCCCGATCGCATCCGCGCGCGTCGTGTCGAGCGTGATCAACAGGATGGACGGCCTCGCGGAGCCGGCAGCAGGGCCCGATGACGAGGGTAACTCCCGCCGACAGCCGGACGGGATCGTCGCGAACAGCAGGCACACCAGCGCCATTCGGCGGACGCCCCGGCGCAACGAACGCGTGCCTCCCGTCACGCTCACCCGGAAAGTATAAGTGCCGGTCGCCAGCCGAGGCCCTTGCAAGTCTCTGCTGGCTCGGGCCGGCTGCGCTACCATCCAATCGGCGCTCGGCGCTCGGCGCTCGGGGCCCGGGCTCGGCGTTCGGCGCTCGGCGCCCGGGTGTCGAGGATTCCAGACCTGAGGCAACAGGCTCGTATGCGCGTGAAGTCCATCACCTGCTCCACCCTCGCCCTGTTGACGCTCTGGATGAGCGGAGGGCTGCTGCACGCGCAGCCCCGGGCCGCCCAGCCGGTGGCCGGCCTGCAGACGAGGCCGGAGCGCACCGATTTCCGCGAGACCAGCCGCTACGATGATGTCGTGGCATTCCTGGATGCAGCGGTGAAAGCATCGTCCAGGATTCACCTCACCTCGTTCGGGAAGACGTTCGAAGGGCGGGCCCTACCGCTGGCGGTGGTGGGCGCGTCGGACGCCACCCCGCAAGCGGTGAGGAAAAGCGGCAAGCTGCGCGTGTACATCCAGGCGAACATCCACGCCGGCGAGGTGGAAGGGAAGGAATCAGCGCTGATGCTCCTCCGGGAGCTCGCCGAAGGAAAACACGCGGACTGGCTGCAGAGCATGGTGCTGCTGATCGCCCCCATCTACAACGCGGACGGCAACGAGCGGCTCGCACCCGACAGCCGGGGGCGCCAGAACGGCCCGGCTGCAGGACAGGGCCAGAGACCGAACGCCCAGAACTACGACCTGAACCGCGATCACATGAAGCTCGACTCCCCGGAGGGGCGGGCGTTCGTCAAGCTGCTGGGCGATTACGACCCGCAGGTGACCATCGATCTCCACACCACGAACGGATCGCACCATGGCTACTACCTGACGTACGCGCCGCCGCTCAACCCGGCCACCGATCCGTCGATCATCGACCTCCTCAGGAAGGAGTGGCTGCCAGCGGTCACCAAGGCGATCAAGTCCAGATACAACTGGGACTATTACTACTACGGCAACTTCGAGACCCGGGGGGGTGAGCGGGTCTGGCAATCGTTCGACGATCGGCCGCGCTTCAACAACAGCTACGTCGGGCTCCGCAACCGCATCGCCATCCTGAGCGAGGCGTATGCCTACGCCACCTTCCAGGATCGCATCAAGGCGACCAGCCGGTTCGTCGACGAGCTCCTGAACTATGCCTACGGCCATGTCGCCGCAATCACGAGAGTGACCGGCGATGCCAGCCGGCGGACCGTGGTCGGTTCGAAGCTGGCCCTGCGCTCGGAGCTGGAGAAGTCCGGTGACGGGGTCGAGATTCTGGTCGGCGAGGTGACCGAGGAGAAGAACCCGGTGTCGGGCGGGATGATGTCCCGGCGCGCCGACAGGGTGAAGCCCGTGAAGATGCCGGAGTACGGCACCTTCAAGGCGACCGAGACCGAACGGGTGCCATCGGCCTACTACGTCCCGCCGGAGCTCTCAGCGGCGGTCGAGAACCTGCGCGCGCACGGGATTCGTCATGGCCCCGCTCAAGACGGCGCAGACCGTCGAGATCGAGCAGTTCACGATCGAGAGCAACACCCGCTCCGCCCGGGTGTTCGAAGGCCACAACGAGCGCACGCTCACCGGTTCGTGGTCCGCGGCGGAGCGCCAGCTTCCGGCCGGCACCCTCCGCATCGACATGACCCAGCCGCTCGCCAGACTCGCCTTCTACCTGATCGAGCCTCGCTCGAACGACGGCCTGGTGAACTGGAACCTGCTGGACGAGGCGCTCGGCGAGACGGTACCGGCCTATCCGGTGGTCAGGACGCGCAACTGAGCGCCTCGCCGAACGCGCGCGCCGACGGAAATCGGGCGTCGGGCGACGGAGCGAGCGCACGAAGCAGCGCGCGGGAGACCGCTCCGGGCAGTGTCGGCTGCAGCGCTCCGGGATCGGGCGGCCTGCCGCGCAGCATCGCACCCAGCAGCTCGGGCATCGACGCGCCATCGAACGGCAGCGCGCCGGTGGCCATCTCGTACAGCAGCACGCCCATCGTGAAGACGTCGGAGCGGACGTCCGCCGATTGCCCGGTCATCAGCTCGGGCGCCACATAGCGCAGCTCGGCGTCCGCGAGCCCGATCCCCCGCAACGTCCGCTCCTGAAGCGTCGCGAGAAGGTCGGCCGCCTGCCACACGCCGGCGCTCGAAATCATCAGCCGCTCGCCGTCCTCGTCAGCCGTGATCCGGATGATCTCCGGGTTCACGCCGCACAACAGGCCCTTCCGGCGGTGCAGGACGTGGGCCGCTTCGGAGAGCTGCGCTGCCAGCCGCTGCAGCCTCGGCCACGGCAGCGCGCCCGCCGCCTGCATCAACTCTCTCAGGCTGGGCCCTTCGATGAAGTCCGTGACGAGGTACACGAGGCCTCCCTCCTCGCCGTAGTCGCGCACCTGGATGATCGAGGGGTGGGCCACCTGAAGGGTCTGCGCCTCGCGGAGAAAGCGCGCGCGCGCCCCCTCCCAGTTCCGCTCGCCGTCGCGCCGCAGCAGGCGTATCGCAACCGGATGGCCCATTGCGCGGTGCATCCCACGATAGATCTGGCTGCCGAGCCTGCCCGGACCGATCCGCTCTCCCAGCTCGTACATCGACAGGAGGCCCGACGCGGCCGGCGTCGTGCCGGTGGCCGTCGGCCGGTCGCCTTCAGTGGCGCTCAACGCCCGCCCCAGCTCCCCGATGTCGCTCCAGCGGTCGTCGGGGTTCTTCGCGAGCGCACGCGTGACGGTCACGTCTATCCAGGCGGGCAGATCGGGCACCAGCGACGATGGACGGGGAACGGGCGCGTTCAGGTGACCGTTCAGCACGCTCAACGGATCGGCGCCAGGGTACGGCACCCGCCCGGTCAGCATCTCGAACACCACGGCGCCCAGGCTGTAGCACGTCCGATCGCGGATCGACGACGGCTGCCGACAGCTGCTCGGGCGACGCATAGGCAATCGTGCCGATGAACTCGTGCGGACCGGTGAGCCGCGTGTCCGCGCCAGACTCGCGGATGTTCGCGAGTCCGAAGTCCACGAGCTTGTAGACGCGCTCGCCGGGCGTGAACTCGTGCGCCACGATGTTCGCCGGCTTCAGGTCGCGATGGACGATGCCCAGGCTGTGGGCGAACTGCAGGGCCGTGCAGAGCGGAGGGACGATGCGCCGCACGTCGTTGACCGAGAGGCGGCCCGCTTCCGCGAGCTCGTCCTTCAGGCTCCGCCCGTTCAGAAGCTCCATGACCAGGAACGGGTGGCCGTCGGGCTCGATGTTGAAATCCAGGATCGACACGATGTGCGGGTGGCGCAGCCGCGCGCAGGCCCGGCTCTCGCGCATGAAGCGCTCGCGGGCGCCCGGCAGGACGGAGTCCGCCAGGATGATCTTGATCGCAACTTCATCGCCGAGCAGCGTGCGCCGGGCGCGATAGACCGCTCCCATCCCGCCTTCGGCGAGCCGGGCAACGATCTCGTAGCGGCCGTCGAGTATCTGCCCCGTCGAGAGCACGACTCATTGAATCATAGCTTCCCGCTTCCAGCTTCCAGCTTCCAGCGGGGAGCGGGGAGCAGGAAGCGGGGAGCAGGAAGCGGGGAGCGGGAAGCGGGAAGCTGGCAGCCTTACTTGAATATCCCCCTCCAGATCCGTCGGCCCAGCCCGGAGAGCGCGCCCTTGACCGCTCGCTCGACGCGCTGTTTCACGGTCCCTTTGTGCACCGGGCAGAGGCGAGAGGGAACAGTGTCCCCTTCCTTGAAAAGCTCGTCGTACACGGGACACCCTTCGACAGGCTTGAGGTACGACACGCGGCAGAGCGGCTCCCGGGCCAGGCCGGCCGGCTCCTCGAACTCGTTTGGAGCCCGCAGGCGCGCCGCGCGCCGCATGAAGTCGCTCCAGATCGGCAGCGCATACCGCGAGCCGTACGCCTCCCTGCCGATCGGCCTGGGCTGATCGAATCCCACCCAGACGCCCACGACGATCGCCGGCGAAAACCCGACGAACCATGCATCCTTGAACTCGTTGGTGGTGCCGGTCTTGCCGCCAGCCGCGAAGCGCACGCCCTGCGTCCGGGCCGCCGATCCGGTTCCGCGGTCGATCACGTCGGTGAGCATGGAGACCATCTGGAACGCCGTCTGGGGCGAGATCATCCGTTCGGCGCGCACAGGGTTCCTGAGCACGGTGCCCCCATCGGCGTCGAGCACGCTGACGAGGGCGCGCGGCTGAACGGCCAAACCGCCGTTCGGGAAGATGGCGAATGCGGCCGTGAGCTCCAGCGGCGTGACGAGGCCCGTGCCGAGGGAGAGTGACGGCAC
This sequence comes from uncultured Acidobacteriota bacterium, assembly GCA_963787175.1. Lineage (GTDB taxonomy): Bacteria > Acidobacteriota > Vicinamibacteria > Vicinamibacterales > 2-12-FULL-66-21 > CAVSUB01. The sequence goes on along the minus strand of CAWBCA010000015.1, from coordinate 204,087 downwards.
GTCGGGCATGTCGCGCAGGCCGGCGTCCGATGCCAGCCTGATCACGGCCCGCGATCCCACCCGCTGCTGCAGCATCGTCGCGGCGCGATTGTCCGATTCGAGGAGTGCGGCGCGGAGGGTCAGCTCCTCCGGCGCGTGCGCCTCGGCGTTGCGCGGCGACCACTCTTCCGGGCCCTGCGGCGGCACGTTACCCAGGTCCGACAGAATCGAGACCGGAGAGAAGCCGTGCTCCAGCGCTGCTGCATAGAGGAGCGGCTTGAACGCCGAGCCCGGCTGACGGCGGCTCCTGCTCGCCCGATTGAACTGCGTCTGCCGGAAATCGCGCCCTCCGACCATCGCGAGGATGTCGCCGGTGCGGGGATCGATCGCGACGAGCGACGCCTGCAAGTCGGGATCGCTGAACCGGCGCAGCCCTTCCGACACCGCACGCTCGGCCATCTCCTGGAGCTCCGGGACGAACGTCGTCCTGACCTCCCAGTCGGGCGGGTGGTCGCCGCCGAACTGATCCCGGAACAGCTGGCGGAGGTAGCTCTTCGCGTATCCGGCCTGCGGGTCGATGGCGCCCGGGTAGGGCCGCACGCGGATGCGCTGGCGTTTCGCCGCCTGCTCCTGGGCGGCGGTGATGAACTGTTCGTCGCGCATGCGCGCCAGCACGACGTGGCTGCGCGCGACGCTCTCGTCGAGGTGGTTCCATGGCGAGAGAGCGGCGGGGGCACGCGCCAGCCCCGCGATCAGCGCCGACTCCGCGAGCGTGAGCTGCCGGGCCGGCTTGCCGAACAGCTGCCGCGACATGGTCTCGACCCCGTAGACGCCGGCGCTCAGGTAGATCCGGTTCAGATACAGCTCGAGCACCTGCTCCTTCGAGAGCTGGGCCTCGATCATGATCGCCAGCACCGCTTCGTTGAGCTTGCGCCCGTAGCTCTTTCGGTTCGACAGGAACAGCGTCCGCGCGAGCTGCTGCGTCAGCGTGGACCCGCCCTGCCGCGAGCCCGGGTGGCGCACGTTCCGGAAAACGGCGCGCCCGAGTCCAATCGGGTCGACGCCGAGGTGGCTGTAGAAACGGTGGTCCTCGACGGCGATGAACGCGTGCTGCAGGTCTGCCGGAATGTCTCGCAGAGGCACGTCCCGCCGCTGGTCGTCCATCCGGAACCACCGCTGGCCGCTCGCGGTCAGAAACCAGGTGTCGCCGACGCCCCGCGTGAGCCGGTAGACGCCGTAGCCCTGCCTCATCGTCCACGTCACGGCCACGGCGGTGCCTATCGCGAGCGTGACGAAAATGGCCGCCGCAACGCGGTCGCGAATCCCGCGGGACCAGAGTGTCATCGGCCTGTTGACATCGGCGGTGCCCGCCGGCTCTGAAGCGCCAGCGACAGGACCAGGTAGTAGATGGGATAGGCGAGCGAGAGCGCCAGGAGCTCCGTTCGACGGTCCGGCAACGCCAGGACGACGGCCAGCAGGAGCCCGGCCCAGGCGATCCCTGCCGCAATGGTGAAGGTCCGCAGGACAGGAGTCCGCGACGGATAGACATAGCCCAGCCGGACGAACACGAGCGCGCTCAACACCAGCAGGACCATCGCGTTGGCCAGCGGTGGCGCACCGGCGACATACAGGTAGAGCGAGACGATGTTCCAGTATGAGGGAAATCCGGTGAAGAAGTGGTCGGGGGTCTTGGCATCGCTCGATCCGAACCCGTATGCGCTGCTCAACAGCACGACGGATGCCACGGGTCCAGCCCACCCCGGGGGCAGACACCCGGCGCGGTAGAGGAGCAGCACGGGCAGGAACACGAACGTCAGGTAGTCGACGATGTCGTCGAGGCGTGCGCCGTCGAAACCCGGGAGCACCTGCTTCACGCGCGCCGCGCGCGCCAGCAGGCCGTCGGTGCTGTCCACGATGGTCGCCGCGATCATGTAGAGGAAGGCCACCCGGAACTGCCCATCGATTACAGCGAGCGTGCCGAAGAATGCGGCCAGCGCGCCGGAGGCCGTATAGAGATGGACGAGCCACGCGCGTGCCAGGTTCGACATGGGATGTGGAGACGGCCGTCGGGGTGAACAGCGGGCGAGGCGCCAGGACCATCGACGCCACGCCCGGAAGGCGCTCTACCGATGTGGCTGACGCATGCCACTAGAATAGCCGCATCGCGATGGCCGACCCTCCGGTTCCCGTCCACGTCCGGCTCGCGCGGGTGCCCGCTCACGCGTGGACCGCGGGCGCGTGCGTGTTCCTGTCCCTGGTCTACGTGATGCTGGAGGTTGCGGCCGTCCGTCCGTACCTGCCGCCCGGCGGCACCGGTGCATCGATCGCAGGGGACCCCGCTTCGAGGCTTCCGCTGATCGCGCGTCCTCCAGACGTCCGCGCACGACTGAAGCAGCCGGGCGCCGTCCTGAGCGTCGCCGCGGAGAGCCCTGCGGCCGGACTGGGGGTCGCACCAGGCAGCGAGGTCGTCGGGATCAGCGGCCCTCACGGGAGCATCGATCTCCGAGCCGACGGCGGGCGCACCCTGACGGAGGACATCGAGGCCTGGCGCGCGCTCTACTGGCTGGGCGTGCGGGGTCCCCGCTCGTGGACGGTTCGCGAGGCAGCGGGCGAGCGCGTCGTGGCCATCGATCCCGTCAGCGCACTCGCATCCCGTGCGGACGGATGGGCGCGCGCGCACGCCGGGATGATTGTGCAGGTCATCGTGTTCACCGGGGGCGCCCTCGTGCTGCTGTTCCTCCGCGGCGCCGACCTGACCGCCGGGCTGTGCGTGCTCGCGCTGGTGTTGAGCGCGATCGGCAGCGGCGGGCCACTTCTGGGGGCGGAGGCCGCGGTTCCCTTCGGCACTGTCCTGACGATCCTCACGTGGCTGGCAACCCCGCTCGCCTTTCCCGTGATAGCGCTCGCCATCCTGTACCTTCCCGTCCCGCTCGCCGCTCATCGTGCGCCACCCCTGGCTCCAGACGGTTCCCTTCGTCGTCTCGGCGCCGATGCTCGGGCCCAGCCTGATGACGGCGCTTTATCTGGCCGGGGTCGAAGGAGCGCGTGATGCGGCCATCTGGGACGCCAGCCATCCTGGGCTCTATGCCGCCTCGTTCGGCGCGGCACTCGGGATCAACCTGTTCGCGGTCGCGGAGGGAGTGTTCAGGTACCGCTTCAATCACAACGCCGACGAGCGGCGTCGGATCCGCATGGCGGTCTACACGGGTGCCCCCGGTGTTGCCGCCTACGCCGTGAAGGACGGCGTGCCGATCCTGGCGATGCTCGCCGGTGCTGCCCCGCCGCGCTATCCGGCTGCGGTGCTCGTCGTGCTGCAGGCGCTCGTGCTGCTGCCCTCCTTCGGACTCGCGTACGCCGTGGGTGTCTCGCGCGTGCTGGGTCCGCGGGTCGTGCTCCGGCGCAGCCTCCAGTACGCACTCGCCAGCAGGACGCTGACCATCGTGGCGGTGCTGCCGGGAATCGCGCTGGCGGTCTCCCTCGTGCGCGATCGCAGCCGGACGCTCGGCGAGCTCTTCACCAGCAGCGCGGGGCTGTATATCGGGCTGATCGCGATCTCGATAGCGGCGCTGCGGTACCGGGAGCGCGCGCGGCACTGGCTCGACCTGCGCTTCTTCCGCGAGGAGTACGACGCAAGAAAGATCCTGCTGTCCCTGGCAGGCCGGGTGCGGGTCGAGACCGATCCCTCGGATCTTGCGACCATGGTCGTCGGTCAGATCGACGAAGCGCTGCACCCGGCCATGGTGGCGATCATGGTGAGCGGGCTCGAGGAAGGCCGGCTCGTCCCCGTGACGGTGCTCCACGGCAGCGCGGAGACCCTCCCGCTCGATGGCGGCCTCGCCGAGATGCTGCGGTGGTCCGAAGCACCGCTCGACATCGCGTTGCACGATCGGCATTCGCCGGTCAGGCGGTTGCCATCAGAGGAGCAGGAGTGGCTGCACTGCACGGGCGCTGCCCTGCTCGTCCCGGTGGTAGCAGGGGACCGGGGGCTCGTGGCAGTGATCGTTCTCGGCGAGCGCCGATCGGATGAAGCATACACGGACGAGGACCGCGAGCTGCTCGGCAGCATCGCCGCGCAGATGGGACTCGGGTTCGACGTCGTCCGCCTTCGCCGGGGCGCTGCAACGCACGTGGAGCTCGAGAGCGAAACGACGAGGCTGGTCGCGATGGTGCCGGCGCCGATGACCGAGTGCCCGCGCTGCGGGAGGTGTGAGGAGGCGAATACTGTCGCGTGCCCGGCAGATGGGACGGCCATGAAGGCCGTGCCTGGCGTGCCCAGGACCGTCGACGGAAAGTACAGGATCGAAAGCCTGCTCGGCCGCGGCGGCATGGGTGCGGTGTACCGCGCTCGCGACCTGCGGCTCGACCGGCTCGTGGCGTTGAAGGTGGTGCGGGCGGAGCTGCTCGGCGATCCGGACGCGCGTTCGCGATTCCGGCGCGAGGCGCAGGTCGTCGCGCGGCTCCAGCACCCGTCGATTGTCGCGGTGTACGACTACGGCACCTTCGCAGACGGCGGCGCCTTCATCGTCATGGAGCTGGTGCGCGGCGAGGATCTGCGCCGCGTGCTGCAGCGCGAAGGGCGTCTCGAGCCGGCGCGCGCCACGAGGATTCTCGAGAACATCTGCGCCGCCATCGAGGCCGCCCACCGCGAGGGCGTGCTGCACCGGGATCTCAAGCCGGAGAACATCCTGCTGCCGGGCGGCGGTGGGGGGACCGAGGCGAAGGTGCTCGATTTCGGCGTCGCGAAGGTGATGGCCAGCGACGATGCCGAGCGCGTCGGGTGGTCGCCGGGCGCACCGACCCTGATGACGGCCCCCGGCTCGATCGTCGGGACGCCCGCCTACATGGCGCCTGAGCAGTTCAATCTCCGGGAGCCGGACGCCAGGACCGACGTGTTCAGCCTGGGCGTGATCGCCTACGAGATGCTGTCCGGCGGGCTGCCGTTCGGGCGCGGCACCCTCAGTGAAATTGTCCTCGCGCAGGCGCGCGGGGTGCCGCCGATGCCGCCGCGGGCCGCGGCACCCGCGCTGGAGCGCGCGATACGCACGGCGCTCGAAACGGACCCGGATAGACGGCCCGCCTCGGCGCAGGCGTTTGCGTATCTCCTCGGATCGGCGATCGGAGCCTAGTGGCGCTGGTGGCGAAGGTCGCGGGCCGGCCGGCCGCTCAGCAGCCGGCGAACATCACTTCGCTGCGAGGCGTTTGTCGATCTCGGCGATGGCTGCCTCGATCTGCTGCTGGCGCACCGGGTGAGTGGCTGTCTCGAGCTGCCGCTGCTGTTCGGCGCGTGCCAGCCTCAGCGATTCCAGGTGGCGGACCCGCTCCGGATCGACGGTCGGCTGCGAATTGCTCCGGCGCCGCCGTTCCGCCTCGCGCTCGTCAATCTGTTCCTGGATGCGCGCTTCGGCGTCGACCAGGCCTTCTCCGGAATCACCCATAGACAATGCTTGCTCTCAATTCAATCCGACATACAGGAGCCGGACGCGTGCCGCCGGCGTTTCGGAAGGCCGGCGCCGTCCGTGCTGGCCCGCCGAACGATTCGCTCGCGAGGACTGGCTGCGGAACACCGGCTACCTTCTGATTCTGCCTGATTCGACCGGCCGCGGCAATGTCTTTACTTCGTCGCGCAGGCTCGCGTGTCCGCGCCCCGGTAGAATGGAGACGTGGCGACCCGGTCGGACGTGTTCGAGCTCTTTCACCCCCCGGTCGCGGAGTGGTTCCGCGCCTCGTTCGCGCGACCGACACCGCCGCAACGCCAGGGGTGGCCGGCCATCGCTCGCGGCGAGTCCACGCTGATCCTCGCCCCGACCGGCAGCGGCAAGACCCTGACGGCGTTCCTCTGGTGCATCAACCGCCTCATGTTCGACCCGCCCCCGGCGACAGCGGCGCGTTGCAGGGTGCTCTACATCTCACCGCTCAAAGCGCTCGCGGTCGACATCGAGCGCAACCTGCGGGCGCCGCTCGCCGGGATCGCGCATCGTGCGACCGCGCGTGGAGACGCTCACCGCGTTCCCTCGATTGCCATCCGCACCGGCGACACGCCGGCCATCGAGCGCGCGCGATTCCAGCGCGAACCGGCCGACATCCTCATCACGACGCCCGAGTCGCATCTACCTCCTCCTGACTTCGAACGCCCGCGAGGCGCTGCGATCCGTCGACACGATCATCCTCGATGAGATTCACGCGCTGGTTCCGACCAAGCGCGGCGCGCACCTCGCCCTGTCGCTCGAGCGAATCGAGCGGTTGCGTGAAGCCGGCGGGCCTCCGATACAGCGCATCGGCCTGTCGGCGACGCAGCGGCCCCTCGACGAGGTCGCCCGCTACCTGGGCGGCACATACCGCCCGGTTGCCACGCGCCCCTCAGGCCCGCCGGGTCGTGCAGGGATCCCGGACGCGGGACTCGCGGCCGCACCGCCCAACCGATTCGAGCCGATTGTCAGCGGACGCGACGAGCACACCCGGGGAGGAGCCGGCCGGTCCCGGTGAGGCCATTCACGAGGAGTTCTCGGCGGGCGGAAGCGCGGCCCCCGCTTTCCGGCCCGTGACGATCGTCGACACGTCCGAGAAGAAGAAGCTCGAGCTGACGATCGAGGTGCCGGTCGAGGACATGGCCAGGATCGGCGAGGTCGTCGCGATCCCCGAGCGGCGCGGCTTCGCAGTCACCCGTCCGCACCTCGATCTGGAGCGCCATACACCCGCGGCTGCTGGAGTTGGTTCTCGCGCACAGCTCGGCGCTGATCTTCGTCAACAGCCGGCGCATCGCCGAGCGGCTCGCCGCCGCGCTGAACGAGCTGGCAGGCGAGACACTGGTCCGGTCGCACCACGGCTCGCTGGCCCGCCACCAGCGGATCGAGGTGGAGGACAAGCTGAAGGCCGGGCAGCTGCGCGGTCTGGTCGCGACCTCCTCGCTCGAGCTCGGCATCGACATGGGGGCGATCGATCTGGTCATCCAGATCGAGGCGCCGCCGTCCGTCGCGAGCGGCATGCAGCGGATCGGCCGGGCCGGGCACACGATCGGCGCAGCCAGCCGCGGTGTGATCGTCCCGAAGTTCCGCGGCGATCTGATCGCGTGCGCCGCCGTCACGCGCGCCATGCACGAGGCGCGGATCGAGTCCACGCGCTACCCGCGCAATCCCCTCGACGTGCTCGCGCAGCAGATCGTCGCGATGGTGTCCATGGACACCTGGCAGGCGGACGAACTCTTCGGCGCCGTCCGTCAGGCGGCGCCGTTCGCCGAACTGGGTCGGAGCGCGTTCGAGGGCGTGCTCGACATGCTCTCGGGACGCTACCCGTCCGACGACTTCGCGGATCTCCGCCCCCGCATCACGTGGGACAGGCTCACCGGCACGCTCACCGCGCGCGACGGCGCGAAGCGCGTCGCCGTCATCAACGGCGGCACGATTCCCGACCGCGGGCTGTTCGGCGTGTTCCTCATCGGCGAGCGTGGTCCGGCGGCGCGGGTCGGCGAGCTCGACGAGGAGATGGTGTTCGAGAGCCGGGCGGGCGAAACGTTTCTGCTCGGCGCCTCGAGCTGGCGGATCGAGGAGATCACCCACGACCGCGTGCTCGTCTCGCCCGCGCCCGGGCAGCCGGGCAAGATGCCGTTCTGGAAGGCGGACTCGGCGAGCCGCCCGCTGGAGCTGGGCCGACACATCGGGGAGATGATCCGCAGCCTTCGCCGCATGCCGGCCCCCGCGGCGATCCAGCGCCTCATCCAGCACCACGACCTCAACCAGCAGGCGGCCGAGAACCTGGTCCGGTATCTTGCCGATCAGGAGGCGGCGGCGGGTGTCGTGCCGGACGACCGCACGATCCTGGTCGAGCGCTGCCGCGACGAGCTCGGCGACTGGCGAATCTGCGTGCTCACGCCGTTCGGCGGCCGCATTCACGCGCCGTGGGCGATGGCGGTCGTCGAGCGCGTCCGCGCCGAGACCGGCATCGACGTCGAGACGATGTGGAGCGACGACGGGTTCGTCGTGAGGTTCCCGGAGACGGACGATCCGCCGGACCCCAGGCTCATGATCCCGCCGTCGGAGGAGGCGGAGGCGCTCGTGCTGCGGCAGCTCGGCGGCACGGCGATGTTCGCGGCCAAGTTCCGCGAAGCGGCGGCCCGCGCCCTGCTCCTGCCACGGCGGCGGCCGGGCGGACGCAGCCCGCTGTGGCAGCAGCGAAAACGTGCGGCGGACCTGCTGGCGGTCGCCGCACAGTTCGGGTCGTTTCCGATGCTGCTCGAGGCGTACCGGGAGTGCCTGCGCGACGTCTTCGACATGCCGGCGCTCCTCGACACGCTGCGGCGCGTCGAACGGCGCGAGATCACGCCGGTGACCGTCGATTCCACGATCGCCTCGCCTTTCGCGTCAGCGCTGCTGTTCGGCTACGTCGCCAACTACATCTACGACGGCGACGCGCCGCTGGCCGAGCGGCGTGCGCAGGCGCTGTCGATCGACCAGGCGCAGCTCCGCGAGCTGCTCGGCGAGGCGGAGCTGCGGGAGCTGCTGGACGCCGACGCCCTCGCCGACGTCGAGCGGCAGCTGCAGCAGCTCGGTGAGACCCAGCGGGCCAGGACGGTGGACGGGGTGCACGACCTTCTGCTGCGCCTGGGCGACCTGACGACCGACGAAGTGTCGGCGCGCAGCAGCATCGACGCGGCTGAGGCGCTGGGCACGCTCGTGCGGGCGCGCCGCGCGATTCCGGTCAGCGTCGGCGGAAGCAGCAGGTTCGTTCCCGTCGAGTACGCGGGACGTTACCGCGACGCCCTGGGGTCGCCGCTCCCGCCAGGCCTGCCGGAGTCGCTGCTCGAACCGACGGCGAACGCGGCGCACGACCTCGTCCGCCGCTACGCGCGGACGCATGGCCCGTTCAACTCGGCGGAGCTCGCCGGGCGCTACGCGATTGGCCGCATCACCGCCGAGACGCTGCTGCATGAGCTCGCGTCGGCTGGACGGCTGCTCGAGGGAGAGTTCCGGCCGGGGGGATCGGGGCGCGAGTGGTGCGATCCGGACGTCCTGCAGTCGGTGAGGCGCCGGTCGCTCGCGAAGCTGCGGAAGCAGGTCGAACCTGTCGAACCGCAGGTGCTGGCGAGGCTGCTCACGACCTGGCAGGGTGTCGTCAGGAAGCGGGCGGGGCTCGACGCGCTGCTCGACACGATCGACAACCTGCAGGGCGCGCCGCTGGCGGCCTCGATCTTCGAAACCGAGATCCTGGCGGCGCGGGTCGAGCGCTACAACCCGTCCGACCTGGACGCGCTCACCGCCGCCGGAGAGGTGGTGTGGGTTGGCGTCGAGTCCCTGGGGGACCGCGACGGGCGACTCACGCTGTATCTCACCGACAACCTGGCGCGCCTGCGGCGTCCGGTCGAGCTCACAGACCTCGAACCGCGCGAGCTGGCGATAGCCGGGCATCTCCGGGAGCACGGCGCCTCGTTCTTTGCGGCGATTCACGATGCGGCAGGCGCCGGCTATCCGGGCGACACCGTCGGGGCGATCTGGAATCTGGTCTGGCGCGGCGCGATCACCAACGACACGTTTCACGCGCTGCGCGCGCTGACGCGGCCGCAGGAGCGGCGCGCGCGCAAGCCCGCCACGGGGCGCGCGTTCCGCAGCCGGCGCCTCGCGCCCCCCTCGGCCGAGGGCAGGTGGTCGCTCGTCGGCGACCGCATGACCCAGACAGTCTCCGCGACGGAGTGGTCGACCGCCCTCGCACAGCAACTGCTCTCGCGGTACGGCGTGCTGACCCGTGAAGTCGCGGCGGCCGAAGGCATCTTCGGAGGCTTCGGTGCGGTCTACGATGTCCTGAAGGCCCTCGAAGAGGGTGGCCGGGTCAGGCGCGGTTACTTCGTCGGCGAGGTCGGCGCCACGCAGTTCGCTTTGCCGGCCGCCCTCGACCTTCTGCGTTCGCTCACGACCATGCCGGACGACCCCGAAGTGGTGGTCCTCGCCGCCACGGATCCAGCGAACCCGTACGGCACCATCCTGAAGTGGCCACTGGTTTCGGGCAGCGTCGAACCGGGCAGCCGCGGCCCGACCCGCACGGTCGGGTCGGTCGTCGTCACCGTCAACGGCGCGCTGGCCGCATTCATCGGCCGCGGCGCGCGACAACTGACCGTCTTCATCCCGGACGAGGAACCGGCGCGCTCGGCCACCGCGCGCGCGCTGGCCACGCGGCTGGCGGGCCTGACCCGCCCGGACGACAGCCGGTTCCCTCTCCTGATCGGCGACATCAACGGGGTTCCGGCGGCCGAGCACGTGCTCGCCGGCTTCCTGATCGACGCCGGTTTCAGCGCATCGGCCATGGGCTTCCAGATCCGCCGCCATGCCTGAGGGAGACACGATTTTCCGCGCGGCGCGCACGCTCGACCGCGCATTGGCCGGCAAGCCGGTGGTGCGCTTCGCGTCCGTGCTACCGGCGCTCACGCGCATCCACGAGGATCATCCGGTAACCGGACGCACCGTTGATCGGGTGGAGTCGGTCGGCAAGCACATGCTGATGCGTTTCTCGGGCGACCTCGTCCTGCGCACCCACATGCGCATGAACGGCAGCTGGCACATCTATCGTCCGGGTGAAACCTGGCAGCGGCCCGGGCGCGACATGCGCGTGCTGGTCGCTACCGCGGACTTCGAAGCGGTCGGTTTCAACATCCCGGTCGCGGAACTGCTGGGCGGCAGGGACCTCCAGCGGCACGACGAGCTGCGTCAGCTGGGGCCCGATCTCCTTGGTCCGACCTTCGACGCCGCGCTCGCGCTCGAGCGGGCGCGAGCGCGTCCGGCCGACGAGATCGCCGATGCGCTGCTGAATCAACGCATCATGGCCGGGGTGGGCAACGTCTACAAGTCCGAGGTGCTGTTCGCGTGCGGCGTGAACCCCTTCACGCCGGTGGCGGCTGTCACGGACGACGAGTTGCGACGGCTGATCGACACGGCGCGCCGGTTCCTGCTCGCCAACGTCCACACCGGCCTCGCGCCGATGACGACCTACACCGGCTATCGCCGGACGACCCGGCGCTCCGATCCGGCCGAGCGCCTCTGGGTGTACGGCCGCGCGCGACTCCCCTGCCGCCGCTGCGGCACCGCGATTCGCGTCGAGCCGCAGGGACGCGACGCACGGCTGACTGTACTGGTGTCCGCAGTGCCAGGGGAAGCTGACGGCTAACGGCTGACAGCTGACAGCTTCAACAACCATGTTCACACCATTCATCTGGCTCGCGCTGGGCGGCGGGACGATGGCGGCGGCGGCGGCGTTCTACGGGCACTACCGCGAGCTGCCGGAGTGGATGACCGGGCCGGAGATCTGCAGGCTCGAGGGCGGCGGGTGCGCGGTGCTGTTCCGCAGCCCGCGAGCAGCGCTGCTCGGGTTCCCGAACGCCGGGCTCGGGCTGGTGCTCTATGCGATCCTGGCGATCGGGCTGCGGATGCACTGGCCGCCGGCGCTCCTGTGGCTCATGACCGTCCCGGCCGTCGCCATGAGCGCGTTCCTCGGCTACAGCCTGATCGCCAACGGCCATCAGTGCCGCATCTGCTGGACGGGCCACGCCTCGAACGCGGCGTTGTTCCTGCTGCTGGGCGCACGCGCCCTGGACGGTTGATGAAGGCTGGCAACCAGGAGTGCGGGTACGATGACGCTGGCCGCTGACGACCACTGACAACCTGCATGCTGTTCGCCGAACACACCAGAGCTCTCAAGCCGCCCCTCAAGTGGGCCGGAGGAAAACGCTGGCAGGTCCCGTATCTCACCGGGCTGCTGGCGCCGCACCTGCAGCGCAGGCTCGTCGAGCCGTTCGCCGGTGGGCTGGCTGTGGCGCTGGGCCTCCTGCCGGAGCGGGCGCTGCTGAACGACGTGAACCCGCACCTGATCAACTTCTACCGGTGCCTGGGCAGCGGCCTGCAGACCGATCTGCCCATGACCAACGACGAGGCGTTGTTCTACGAGCATCGCCGCGCGTTCAACGACCTGATCGCCCGCGCCTCCGCCGTGGGCCCGGGCGCGGCTGCGCTCTTCTACTACCTGAACCGCACGGGATTCAACGGCCTGTGCCGGTTCAACCAGCAGGGGGAGTTCAACGTGCCGTTCGGCCGCTACACGCGCATACGGTATGTCCGGGACTTCTCGGCATACGTGCCCGCCTTTGCGGGCTGGACCTTCATGGATGGCGACTTCGAAAGGCTGCCCCTGTCGCCCGACGACCTGGTCTACGCCGATCCACCCTACGATGTCGAGTTCACCCACTACTCGAAGGGCGGATTCCCGTGGCAGGATCAGGTCCGCGCCGCCGAGTGGCTTTCCCGCCACGAGGGTCCGGTGGTGCTGGTGAACCAGGCCACCGAGCGCGTCGAACGACTCTATCGCGCGCTGGGCTTCTCGGTGCGCTTCCTCTCCGCGCCCCGCAGGATCAGCTGCACCGGCAGCCGGTTGCCTGCTCGAGAGCTCCTCGCCACCCGTAACGTCTGACCGCGTCAGACATGGTTGCGCAGCATCAGCTCGCGCGGGTGCGGCTCCAGGTAGGTCTGCCCGGCGAGATAGGCAATGTCGTGGAGCCGGACGTAGTGGCGTACGAGCGTGAGCGGCACCACCAGCGGCACCAGGCCGCGGCGGTACTCATCGATCGACTCGAGGAGCTCGCGCCGGCCCTCCGCGTCCACCACACGCTTGAGATGCCCGGCCATGTGCATCAGCACGTTCGCGTGGCGCGGCGTGGTGGCGATACGCGACATCGTGGTCATGAACAGCGCTTCGTAGGTGTCGCGCAGCTCCCGCTTCGGTGTCCCCCCGCCGGCAGCCACCAGCCGTCCCAGGCGCTGATAGGCAGTCGTCGAGTGGGCGAGCAGCGACATCTTGTGCGCGGTATGGAATCCCACCAGGCGGCCGGAAGACCATGGCCCCGCGAAGAGATCCTTCAGCCGCCGGTACGCGAACACCCGCTCGATGAAGTTCTCGCGCAGCCGGGGGTCCGACAGCCGGCCCTCCTCCTCGACCGGCAGGTGCGGGAATCGCGACATCAGCGCCGTCGCGAAGAGGCCGCGCCCCGAGCGCTCCGGCACCCCCTCGGTGCCGTAAACCTTGACCCTCTCCATCCCGCAGCTCGGAGAATCCTTCTTCAGCACGTAGCCGCACAGATCCTGCTCGGCCAGCTCCGCTGTCCGCTGCCTGGCCCAATCCGTCATTCCATCCGTGTGATCGGTGGCGGTGCGGGTCGTGATCAGCCGGAGCGTAGCCGCCAGCCTTGACCAGCCGCAGCGTCTCCCTGGGAGTGCCAAGGCCCATCTCCACCTCGGGACACACGCGGATCCATTCCACGAAGGGACCGAGCGTGTCGGTCAGGAAGCGATCGCGCTTGTGCCCGCCGTCGAACCTGACCTCGTCACCGAGCAGGCACGCCGAGATCCCGATCCGGATCGCATGCGGCGGGGCGACCGGATCGGGAGCGTCACGGCGCGGCCGCCGTCATCATGATCTCGACCAGGCCGTCCGGCGCAAAGAGTCCCGACTGCACGGTGGCACGCGCCGGGAACCCGTCGTCGAAGAACGCGCGGTACGCGTCGTTCATCGCCGGGTAGTCAGCAAGCTTCGGAAGGTAGACGAGGCTGTCCACGACGTCCCCCCGGGTGCAGCCCGCAGCTTCGAGCGCCCGGCTGATCCGCGCAAGCGTCTCGGTCGTCTGCGCAGCGACGTCCCCCTGGTTGTCCGGCCGGTTGCCGAGCATGCCGGACAGGTAGACGCGCCGGCCGGCCGAAATCGCGGTGCTGAGGTTCGGGTTGCGCGCGCTGCCCGGCTCGATGACGACTCGCGGGGCGGAGGAGGCAATCAGCGTCATCTCGACCACGTAGGGCGGCGCGGCGAGCCCGGCGCAGACCGTCGCCCGCACCGGCGGGTTCGACGGTGAAGTACTTCCGATACTCGGCGTTCATCTGCTCGAAAGCCGCCGCCTCCGGCAGGAACACGCGCGCGCTGACCACGTTCGCGAGCGTCATGCCCGCAGCCTCGAGGAGCGCGCCTGCGTTGTCGAGCACGACGCGGGTCTGAACGGCAACGTCCCCCTGGACGACTGCATTGTCCCGTCCGTTTCTCGACACGATCCCCGAAAGGAACAGCATGTCGCCTGTCCGGATGGCGTAACTGTAGGGGCTCGTCGCCGGAGGCCAGCCGGGCGGATGGACCACCTCGCGTTCGATTCCATTCAAGGCCGCCACCATGGAGATCTCGACGAGCGCGTCCGGATGGATGAGATCCGCGATGACGGTGGTGCGAGTGGGGGGCTCGCGCAGCCAGTACCCGCGGTACGCCTCGTTCATCGCCGGGAAGTCGGCGGCTGACCGCAGGTACACCGTTACCGAGACAACCTGCTCCAGCGACGATCCGGCTTCGCCGAGACGCGTGCCCAGCAGCTCGAGCACCTGCCGCACCTGCGCCGCTGCGTTCCCCTTCCCGGCGATTCCCGCTTCCCCGTCGTCGGCCACCGCCCCGGACAGGTAGACGAGCCCGTCGGCTGCGACGGCATGACTGTATGGACCGGCGGGGGGCGCGCCGATGTTGATCACGGTGCGAGAAGTGTGCATGGGATAAAGCTACCAGCTTCCCGGTTCCCGCTGCCAGCTTCCGCTGCCCGCTACCCGCTTCCCGCTGTGTGCCGTCCGTCAACGGCGCCCGCCGGCGGCCGTCGCCGCCGCCTCGGTCCAGCTGCAGAGCGCCCGCACGTCGGCGTCGCTGAGGCGCGCGTCGCGGTGTACGAGCGTGTAGGAGCCGACCGGCATCGACCCGTCGCGCGTCTCCTCGCAGATCTCCTGCAGCAGCTTGCGCTCCTTGTCGGGCCCGTACCTCCGCCCACTCGGAGTAGTTGAAGTGGCGCCGCCCGCTCCGGACATGGTCGATCACCAGCCACGAGATCGGCGCCACGTTGCTGTACCACGGCCATGTCGTCTCGTTCGAGTGGCAGTCCCGGCACGCACGCTTCAGGACGGCGGCGACCTCGGGCGTGACACGCATCCGGGCAGTGATGGTACGCGAGGGATCGGTCGGAGGATTCGTGCGCGCAGGCCGGATCAGCTGCGTACCGAGGAGCACGGCGACGAACGCCACCACCGCCACGCGTGCAAGACTCGGCATGATCTCAATCTCTGTCGGCGCTCGGGGCTCGGCGTTCGGCGTTTCGGGGGCTCCGGGCCTCCCGGATCCCGGATCGCGGATCCCGGATCCCGAATCCCGGAATTCATCTCCCGTCCCCGCCCTCCTCACCACTCACGCAGCCAGAGCCGCCACCAGGACGCATTGTCGAGGCCGAGTGCGTTCCACCAGCGATCGGTGGCCCGCCTGTCCGAACGCAGCACCGCCTCGCGCGTGACGCCCGCGGGCGGCGGTACCAGTCCCGCCATCCTGTCGAAGACGCGCCTCCGCTCGTCTATCGTGCCGCGCGTCAGAAGGTGCCACAGCGTCAGCGCATCGCGCTTGCGCGCGGCCGACAGCACGGTCTCGAGCGCGATGGCCCGGGCCGGATCGGACACGCTGCCGAAGTCGAGGAGCCTCAGCGCGTCCGCGTAACCGGCGGGCGCGTCCTCATAGTACGGCGTTCCTGGCCCGACGCCGGGCCGGGTCGCGCACACCGCTTTCTCGGGGATGAAGGACTCGCGCCCGGCATGCTCGAAACCGACCCACCCGCTGGTCACGCGGACCAGACCGGCGCCAGATGGGTCGACAGTCAAGGTGTAGACGCAGCCGAGATCGGTGGCGACGGCCGACGGCGTGTCGACGACGAAGAACTTCGGCGGCGCCCAGATCTGGGCATGGATGGTGCCCTGTTGAAGGGCCATCCGATGCTCCCACCCGCGTGACCGGACCAGCTGCAGCCGGCTGTTCGGGTCCACGTCCACCCGTCCGATCTGTCCGACAGTGACGCGGGCCTTTCCCGCCTCGCCCGTCTCGAGCCACGTGCCGCGTCGAAGCCGGCTGCTCGCCTCTATCGCCTTGCCGTCGATCGCCGGCAGGCCGGCCAGCCGCTCCACCGCCCATCCCCTCTGGCGATGAACGCCGGCGACCCACGCGGCGCCGGCAACAAGGCAGACCACCGCCGCAGCCGTCGTGCCCAGGAACAGCGCGCGAACTCCGCGGCGCATGGGACGCTGCACCGTCGTGACCGGTCGCGGCGGCAGCGCGGGCATCGTCCCGCGGTGGCGGAGCGCTCCCAGCACCTCCTCGAGGTGGGCCACGCCGGGATCGGGCTCGCCGGAGCCGTCCCAGAGGTAATCGGAATGGTTTTCTGTCATCGGCGCAGCCTCTCTCGAAGCAGCTTCATTCCGCGGTGCAGGTTCACGCGCACCGATGCCGCCGTGAGCCCGGTGCGGTCGGCGATCTCGGGCCCCGTCGAGCCCCTCGACGAGGCGCAGGACGAGCGTTTCGCGATAGGCCTCCGGCAAGGATCGGATGACGTCGAGCGCGGCGTGCGCCTCGGCCCCCGCCGCCGTCGCATCGCGCGCCTCCAGGTCGGCAGGCAGCTCCACCTCCATGACGGGCCGCCTGTGGAAGTCGGTGGCGCGGTTCCGGGCAATCATCGCGAGCCAGCCGCCGAAGGCGGCCGGTTCCCGGAGGGCTTCGAGGCGCCTCCAGGCCGCAAGGAAGACATCCTGGACCAGGTCGTCGACGTCCGCCGTCGGCACCCTCGACAGGATCAATCCGTGCACGACCCGTGCGTAACGGTCGTATAGCCGGCCGAACGCCCGCTCGTCGCCGCCGCGCGCCGCCCCGACGAGCCGGGCGTCCTCCGACGCGTGGCCCGTATCGAACCGGGCCGCCCCGGGATCCGTCGGCTGGACGGAACGCAACGCCGCAACCTCCATCTCTTGCGTAAGACGCTCAGCGCACAAGAGCGTTAACGGGCGACTGGGGGGTGGCGGGCTCGCGGGTGCCGAAGAACGCTCCCGCTGGATGCCGCCCCAACGCTCCCGTCATACAATACAGCCGTGCACCTGGGAGGATTCATGAAGCGTTTGCTGATGTCCTGCTCGGTCGTCCTCTCGCTCGCAGCGGTGACGCCGGGCCCCGCTCAGGCCGAAGTCAAAACCCGGGACAGGAGCCAGATCAAGTTCGAAGGCATGCTGGGCCGCATGATGGGGATGGTCGGCGGCAAGGCCATGAAGGACGGCATCGTGTCGAGCAACGCGGTGAAAGGCGACCGCAAGGCCACGACGAGCGATACGACCGGCCGCATCGTGGACCTCGCCGAGGAAAAGGTTTATGACCTCGACCTGAAGAAAAAGAGCTACACCGTCGTGACCTTCGCCGAGCTGCGGCAGCAGCTGCAGGAAGCCCAGGAGAAAGCGCGCCGCGACGCCGAGAAAGCGGGCGAAGCGGCGGGCAAGGAGAAGGAGAAGGAGCCCGAGCGCCAGCAGAAGGCGCCCGAGGTGGAGGTGGACTTCGACCTGAAGGAAACCGGCCAGACCAGGGCGATTGCCGGCTACGATGCGCGCGAGGTGGTCATGACGATCACCGTGCGTGAGAAGGGCAAGGTGCTGGAGGAGAACGGCGGCCTCGTCGTCAGGTCCGATATGTGGCTCGGGCCGGAGATACCCGCCATGAAGGAGCTGGCCGAGTTCGAGCTGCGCTACTGGAAGGCCGTCGCGCCCGAAACCACGGGCGTGTCCGCCGAGCAGATGACCGCGCTCGTGGCGATGTACCCGATGGTCAAAGAGGGCGTCGACCGCCTGAACCGCGAGAAGGTCAATCTCAAGGGCACCCCGCTCACAACGGTGACGACCTTCGAGGCGGTGAAGGGCAAGGAGCAGATGGCTCGCGAGAGCGAGAGCTCGAGCGGCGGCGGCATCTCCGGCATGCTCGCGCGCAGGATGATGAAGAAGGACGACAAGCCGCGCGCCACGATCCTCACGGTGACGGGCGAAACCCTCGAGATCTCGACCACTGTGGCACCCGCCGACCTGGAAATCCCCGCCGGCTTCAAGCTCGAGAAGTAGGCAGGGCCGCCGGCGTCAATCGCAGCGACCAGGACCGCTGCTGAACCGATTAGAGGAACCCATGGAACCAGGCGTCTACGCCCACTTCGACACCACTGAAGGATCGTTCACGCTGCGCCTCTTCGACAAGGAGGCCCCGCAGACAGTCGCCAACTTCGTCGGGCTCGCCGAAGGCACCAAGGAATGGAAGGATCCAGCCACCGGTGCAAAGAAGAAGTCCCCCTTCTACGACGGCATCATCTTCCACCGTGTCATCGGCGGGTTCATGATCCAGGGCGGCGACCCGCTCGGTCAGGGCACCGGCGGTCCGGGCTACCAGTTCGCCGATGAGTTCCACCCCAACCTGCGACACGACCGCGCGGGAATCCTGTCGATGGCCAACTCCGGTCCGAACACGAACGGCAGCCAGTTCTTCATCACCCTCGGGCCCACGCCGCACCTCGACAGGCGTCACTCCGTGTTCGGGACGGTGGTGACCGGTCTGGAGATCGTGCAGAGAATCGGCAACGTCCCCACCGGCCGCCAGGATCGCCCCGTGGCGCCGGTCGTCATCAACAAAGTGACAATCGAGCGGGTTGCGTGATGGCGCAGGGCCAGCAGCCGGTCGATGCGCTGCTGCCGATCGTCTATGAGGAACTGCGGCGGCTCGCGGCGGCTTATCTGCGCCGCGAGCGCGCCGGACAGACACTCCAGCCGACGGCGCTGGTCCACGAAGCGTACCTGCGGCTGATGAAAGACCGTCCCGACCGCTGGCAGAATCGGGCGCACTTCTGCGCCATCGCCGCGCACTCGATGCGGCAGATCCTGATCGAGCGTGCGCGTGCGCGCCATGCGCTGAAGCGGGGCGGGTCGCAGCCTCGCGTCACGCTCGACGAGGCGCTCGTGGCTGGCGAGACGCGGTCGATCGACCTGGTAGCCCTGGACGAGGCGCTCGATCGGCTCGAGCAGCTCGATCCCGAGCAGGCCCGGCTGGTCGAGCTTCGCTTCTTCGGCGGCCTCACCATCGAGGAAACGGCCGACGCGATGGGGATCTCCCCGGCCACCGTAAAGCGTCACTGGACGGTCGCCCGCGCGTGGCTCGCGCGCGAGCTCGAGGGAAGCTCGCCGGCGTGAACCGCTCGCGCTGGCGCGACGTCACGGCACTCTTCCACACCCTGCTCGAGCACGACCCCGGCGAACGGGGGCGTCTGCTCGCCGACCTGGATACCCGCGATCCGGATCTCGCGCGCGAAGTACGGACCCTGCTGCGGAGCCACGAGAAGTCCGGCGCATTTCTCGACGCGCCGGTCTGGGCCGCGGCCCCCGAGCTGCTCCTGGACGACGAGCCGCTGCGGCCCGGACAGCGCGTCGGGGCCTATGTCGTGGTCGAGGAGATAGGCCGGGGCGGCATGGGCGTCGTCTATGCCGCGAGAGACGAGCGGCTCGGGCGGATGGTGGCCCTCAAGGCGCTGCCGCCCGCCTCCACGAGCGACCCCGTCCGCCGGTCGCGTCTCACGAGAGAGGCCCGGGCGGCAGCCGCACTCTCCCACCCGTCGATTGCCACCATCTTCGCGCTCGAAGAGCTGGACGACGCCGTCTACATCGTCAGCGAGCTGGTGCGCGGGCGGACGCTGCGGGAGGAGCTGCGCGACGGGCCGCTGCCGTCGGCCCCGCTCGTTGCGACGCTGACGGAGATTGGCGAGGCGCTCGAAGCCGCGCACGCCTTGGGCATCGTGCACCGGGACCTCAAACCCGAGAACGTCATCCGCCGCAGCGACGGCCGCATCAAGGTGCTCGACTTCGGGCTGGCGCGCTGGGAAGCACGGCCCGAGGCGCCCTCGATGACGCGCCTGACTGAGGCTGGCATCGCGCTCGGCACGCCCGGTTACATGGCGCCGGAGCAGCTGAGCGGGGGGGAAATAGACGGCCGGGCCGACATCTTCTCGTTCGGAGTGCTTGCCTGGGAGCTGGCGACCGGGCAGCACCCGTTCGGGACGGACTCCGCAGCCGTCCTGACCCGCATGGCAGGCCTGATGGAGGGCCGCGACCCGTTGCCCGGTCAGGCCCCGCCGGGCCTGGACCGCGTCGCGCTCAGGTGCCTCCGCTCCTCACCCGCGGATCGGTATCCCTCCGCTTCGGCGCTCCTCGACGATCTCCGCCTTCTGAAGGCTTCGCACAGCCATGCCGGCCCGGTCGCTCCGCCGCCGCGCTCCGCGGCACTCTGGTGGTGGCAGTTCCACCAATCGACCCTGGCCGTGGTCGACGCGTCGACCCCGGTGCTGGCACTGCTCGCCCGGCAGTCCGTGCGCGCACCGTACGGGCGATGGATTTTCCTGGCCGTCCTGGCGCTCGCCACCGTTGCCGTGACGCTGCGGCTGAACCTGCTCTTCACGTCGCGGGTGCACGTCCCGATGCTGCAGCAGCACCGGGCTCGCCTGTTTCCATGGATAGCGGTCGCCGAGGGGTTGATTGCCACCCTCCTGCTGCTGTCCGCGGTGACCCTCGGAACCGACGCCGACACCGCCGCCGCGCCGCTTCTCTCGGTGGCCCTCGTTCTCCTGGCCTCCCTGGCCATCATCGAGCCCACGACCACCGCGGGCGCCGGGTTGGGAGCGCGAGGGCCCGGCGGCAGCTCTTCCAGCTGAATCGGCCGGGGAATTTCCCAAATCAGGAACCGGACCCCTCACCCGCGGCTGCGGAATGCTGGCACCCGCGTTGCTGCCCAGATGCCCAGCGGCAAGCGGCTGTATCACTAGCCGACAGGCGAAGTGCAGAGACAGCCGCAGGAACCCGGTGCAGCAGACTGATGCCTCGTGGAGATCGCCTCGACACTCGCCCGCTTCGAAACGCCCTCCCCGGTATCGCGGAGATCTCGGACGATGCGGCGCTGATCCTGGGGGCAATCCCCGGGGGGGTATATGGCCTCGATCTCGAGGCACGGGCCACGCTCGTGAACGAGGGCGCCAGCAGGATCCTCGGATGGTCGGCGGTCGACCTTCTCGGACGGCGGCTGCATGACGTCATACACCACACCCGCGAGGACGGCGCCGCCTACCCGATTCAGGACTGTCCCGTCTACCGCACGATTGCGGACGGCCACACCCGACGCAGCGAGGCCGACGTGTTCTGGCGCAAGGACGGCACCAGGGTAGCTGTCGAGCTGGACTGCCACCCGATCGTCCGCAGCGGCGTCCGGTACGGGGGTCCTTGTCACGTTTCGGGACATCTCGGATCGGCTGCGCAGCGAGGAGCGGAGCCGGGACCTCGTCCGCGAGCAGTTCGCCCGCGCGCAGGCAGAGTCCAGGCTGGCCCAGCTGCGCGACGCCCTTGCGCAGGCGCCGGCCCTCATCCTCGTGACGCGTGGACCGCACCACCTCATCGAGGCTGCCAACGGCCAGTATCTGGCGGCGACCGGCAAGGCTGACCTCGTGGGCAGGACCATGGCGGAGGCGTTCCCTGACGTGCCACGGGACCGCCTGGAGATCCTCGACAGGGCGTATCAATCGGCTCAGGCGCTGGGCGCGCTGGAGTCCGCCTCGGCGCTCTTTGGCAACATGCCGGACGAGCGCCTCTACAACTTCATCGTTCAGCCCCTCCGCGACGAGGGGGGTTGCGTGTACGGTCTGATTACGCACGCTGTCGAGGTCAGCGAACAGGTGCGGGCACGGCGGGCCCTGGTGGCGCAGAACCGGCTATGGCAGCTGATGGCCGCTACCGGTTTCATGCTCACCGGGGATGGGACGCTCCGCGACACGCTGCAGGCTTGCGCGCAGGCTGTCGTCGACCACATGGGCGCCGCGCTTGCCAGGATCTGGACGCTCGATCCTGCCTCGCAGGTGCTGCAGCTGCAGGCGAGCGCCGGGCTCTACACGCATCTCGACGGGCCCCACGGCCGTGTGCCAGTCGGCCAGTTCAAGATCGGACTTATCGCGCAGGAGCGGAAGCCGTACCTGACCAACCAGGTTGCGGGCGACCCGCACGTCGACCAGGAGTGGGCCGGACGCGAGGGGATGGTGGCGTTCGCCGGCTACCCGCTCACGGTCGGGCCGGACATCGTTGGCGTGCTCGGCATATTTGCCCGCCACCCGCTGACGGATCACGATCTGCAGGCGCTCGGTGCAGTGGCGAGCGGCCTTTCCATCGGCATCCAGCGGAAGCGCAACGAGGAGGCGCTGCGCGCGAACGAGCAGCACCTGCGCCGGCGGGCGGACGAGCTCACACGGCTCACGACGGCGCTCGAGCGCAGCAATCGCGAGCTCGACGCCTTCGCCTACGCCGCCTCGCACGATCTCCGCGCGCCCCTCAGGGGAACCGCCAATCTCGCGCAGTGGATCGAAGAGGACATGCAGGGGCAGATGTCGGATCAGACGCGCCAGATGCTCGCGTTGATGCGCGGCCGCACCCACCGGATGGAGGCGCTCATCGAAGGGCTGCTCGCATACTCGAGGGCAGGGCGCACGCGTCAGGAGGCGGTACAGCTGGACGTCGGGAAGCTGGCGCACGAGGTGGTCGATTTGCTCTCACCGCCCGAGTCGGTCGAGATCGTGATCGCGGATGATCTGCCTGCTGTCCGCAGCGAGCGGCTGCCGTTGCAGCAGGTGCTGCTGAACCTGATCGGCAACGCCGTCAAGCACGCGCGCCGCGACGATGCCCGCGTGATGGTCTCGGCGCGCGACGCGGGTGAGCTCGTCGAGATTGCCGTGGCGGACAACGGCCCGGGCATCCATCCGCAGTTCCACGATCGCATCTGGCTGATCTTCCAGACGCTCGAGGCGCGCGACGAGATCGAAGGCACGGGCATCGGGCTGGCCCTGGTGAAGAAGCTCGTCGAGGCGCAGGGCGGACGGGTGTGGGTGGAGTCGAGCCCCGGAGCGGGCGCGACGTTCAGGTTCCTGTGGCCCAGGTCGCCTGCTGCCGTCCCGGCGCCTGGACACGATCGCTGAGCTGCGCCGGGGCGCACACCGAAGGAGCGTGAATCACGTGGAGAAAGCGCTGAACATCCTGCTGGTCGAGGACGACCAGGTGGACATCATGAACGTCAGGCGAGCGTTCGACAGGAACCGCATCTCGAACCCGCTGTTCGTCGCCGGCAACGGCATCGACGGCCTCCGCATGCTGCGCGAGAACGAGGTGCCGGCCGGTCGCCGGATCGTGCTGCTCGACCTGAACATGCCGCGCATGAACGGGATCGAGTTCCTTCGGGAGCTGCGCGCCGACCCCGACCTGCAGCACACGCCGGTCGTCGTGCTCACCACGTCCAACGACGAGCGGGACAAGATCGACGCCTACAACCTCAACGTCGCGGGATACCTGCTGAAGCCGGTCACCTTCGTGAACTTCGTCGAAGTGATGGCCGCGCTGAACAGGTACCTGGACGCTGGTCGAGTTCCCATAGAGTCATGGCCGGACCCCTGCGCATCCTCATCGTGGACGACGACCAGGTGGACAGGATGGCGGTGCGCCGCCTGCTGGGCCAGGCGGCCGTCCACGCCGAGATCGAGGAGTCCGGCGACCCGGTTTCCGCGCTCGCAGCGCTCGCGTCCGGGGCCCTCGACTGCGTGCTGCTCGACTATCACCTGCCGGGCGCCGACGGCGTCTCGTTCCTCCGCGACCTGCGGGCGAACGGTACTCCGTGCCGGTGGTGGCACTCACCGGTCAGGGCGACGAAGAGCTGGCCGTCGCGCTGATGAAGGCGGGAGCGGCGGACTATCTCAACAAGAACACGCTGACGCCAGAGCGGCTGGAGCGCAGCCTCCGCTACGCCGTTGCCCTGCACCAGGCCGAGGAAGAGCGGCGGCGGTCCCGCGAGCGCGAACAGCAGGCCCGCCTCCAGGCCCAGGCCGCGAACCGCGCCAAGGACGAGTTTCTCGCCACGCTGTCGCACGAGCTGCGCACGCCGCTCAACGCCATCCTCGGCTGGTCGCGCATGCTGGCGGACGGACACCTCGACGCCGCGACAGCGCGCCGGGCCATCACGATCATCGAGCGCAACAGCAGGCTCCAGGCACAGCTGATTGACGATCTGCTCGATATCTCGCGGATCATCACCGGCAAGCTGCGCCTCGCGATCCGGCCGGTGTCGATCACGTCGATCGTCGATGCGGCGCTGGACGCCGTCCGGACGTCGGCCGACGCGAAAGGGATCGCGCTGCAGGTCTCGATGCCCGACCCGGACGACGGGCTGCTGTGCGATCCGGCACGACTGGAGCAGGTGATCTGGAACCTGCTGAGCAACGCGATCAAGTTCACGCCGGAGGGCGGCCGCGTCCAGGTCTCCGCCACCGTTTCGGACGGATGGATCACGATTGCCGTCGCGGACACCGGCGTCGGGATCTCTGCGGCGTTCCTGCCCTACGCGTTCGACCGGTTCCGCCAGCAGGACGCGGCGACGACGCGGGTCCACGGCGGCCTCGGGCTGGGCCTGTCGATAGCCCGGCACCTCGTCGAGCTGCACGGCGGCTGCGTCCAGGCAGAAAGCGAGGGAGAGGGCCTGGGGTCCACGTTCATCGTGGTGGTGCCGGTGGCAGCGGTTCCGCCCGCGGCGGTTCCCAACCCGGGCGTCCGGGACGACCTCGCCGAGTTGCCGTCCCTCCAAGGCGTGAAGGTGTTGATCGTGGACAGCGAGCCCGAATTGCACGTGCTGGCGGCCATCCTCGAAGTGCATGGCGCAACGGTGACGCCTGCAGGCTCCGTCAAAGAGGCACTGGAGGCGATCGGGCGCGAACGGCCCGACGTCATCCTGAACGACATCGCGATGCCTGCTCAGGAAGGGGATGCCCTGATCAGGAAGGTGCGCGCGCTGGAGCGGCCGGGACCGCCGATTCCCGCCGCCGCGCTCAGCACGTTCGCGTCCGCCGGCGATCGTGCCCGGGCGCTGCTCGCCGGCTACCAGGCGCACCTGCCCAAACCCGTCCAACCGGCGGAACTGGTGGCGGCGGTCACGGCGCTCGTGGGGCGGCGGGATCCGGGCAGCGCGTAAACGGCCGCCGTCCGATCGGATCGATCCGGACGCCCGCTGCGGCAACAACTCAGACGGCTACGGCGCCGCGCTGCAGGCGGGCCCGCCTCGGCAGATAATGTGCGGGAGTGTCCGTGACCCAGCTGCGACGCGAGCTCGAAGCCATCCTGCCGCCCGGGCGCATCCTCGATCGGCCGATCGACGTGGCCGCGTACGCCTCCGATGCGAGCTTCTACCGGCTCGTCCCGCGCGCGGTCCTGAGGCCGGAATCGATCGAGGAGGTGCGGGCGCTCTTCGCGTTCTCGCGACGGTCGCGCATTCCCGTGACGTTCCGTGCGGCCGGCACCAGCCTGTCGGGGCAGGCGATCACCGACGGCCTGCTGGTCGACGTCGGCCACGGCTGGCGCACGATCGAACCGCTCGACGACGGCCGGCGCGTGCGCGTGCAACCGGGAGCGATTGGCGGACGCGTGAACCGTGCGCTGGTGCCGTTCGGCGCGCGCATCGGCCCGGACCCCGCGTCGATCGACGCCTGCATGATGGGCGGCATCCTGTCGAACAACTCGAGCGGGATGTGCTGCGGCGTTGCCCAGAACAGCTATCACACGCTCGACTCGCTCGTCTTCGTCCTCCCCTCCGGCACCGTGATCGATACCTCGCGCGCCGATGCGGCAGCAGACGCTCGAGCGCGCGGAGCCCGCGCTGGCGGCCGGCCTGCTGACGCTGCGCGACGACCTCCGGAGGCAGCCGGCGCTCGTGGAACGGATCCGCAGGAAGTACCGGATCAAGAACACCATCGGCTACTCGCTGAACGCCTTCCTCGATTTCGACACGCCGCTCGAGATGCTCCGCCACCTGCTGATCGGCTCCGAGGGAACGCTGGCGTTCCTCGCGGAAGGGGTGCTGCGGACGGTGCCGGACCTGCCGGTGAAGTACACCGGGCTGCTGTTCTTTCAGAACATCGAGACGGCTGCCGACGCCGTGGTGCCGCTCGCCGCCGCAGGCGCCGCGGCGGTGGAGCTGATGGACCGCGCCGCGCTGCGATCGGTGGAGCAGATGCCGGGCGTGCCCGCGCTGATCGCGTCGCTCGGCGCCGACGCTGCCGGCATTCTCGTCGAGTTCCAGTCGCCGTTGGGTACCGACCTCGGGGAGATTCAGGCCATCGCGATCGAGGTCGCGGGGAGGCTGCCGCTGATCGCGCCCGCGGAGCTGACCAGCGATCCGCTCCAGCAGGCCCGCCTGTGGAAGGTGCGCAAGGGCATGTTCCCGTCGGTCGGCGCCGTGCGGAAGCGTGGCACCAGCGTGATCTTCGAGGACATCGCCGTGCCGACCGACGTCCTCGCGCAGGCGGCGCTCGACCTGCAGGCGCTCTTCCGGCGGCACCGCTACGAGGATGGGATCATCTTCGGGCACGCGAAGGACGGCAACCTCCACTTCGTCATCTCGCAGTCGTTCAACGACGCCGCGGCCATCCGGCAGTACGAGGAGTTCACTGTCGATCTGGTGGAGATGGTCGTCGACAAGTACGACGGGTCGCTGAAGGCGGAGCACGGCACCGGGCGGAACATGGCGCCGTTCGTCGAGGCCGAGTGGGGCGGCCCGGCGTTCGAGATCATGGCCCGGCTCAAGACGCTGGTCGATCCCGACGGCCTGCTGAACCCGGGCGTGCTGGTGAACCACGACGCCGCAGCGCACCTCAAGGACCTCAAGTCGCTGCCGGAGGTCGAGGAGGAAGTGGACCGCTGCATCGAGTGCGGGTTCTGCGAATCGCTCTGTCCCAGCCGCGATCTCACCCTCACCCCGCGCCAGCGGATCGTCGTCCGGCGCGCGATGGAGCGCGAGGGGGCGGACGTCGCTGCCCTGCGCGCCGCCTTCGAATACGACGGCCTCGAGACGTGCGCGACCGACGGGCTCTGTGCGCTGGCCTGCCCCGTCTCGATCGATACCGGAAGGCTGACGAAGCGGCTGCGCTCGTCGATGCAGTCCACGTCCGCGCGCCGGGTGGCCTCGCTGGCGGCCACCCATTTCTCCTCCACCCAGCGGCTGGTCAGGACGGCGCTGCGCGGGGCGCGGCTCGCCGGCCCCCTGCGCCGGCTCGCCGGCACCCGACTGCCTTCACTGCGATCACCGCTGCCTGCCGGCGCGCCGGCGCTTCCGCGGACCTCGGGCTCGGACGCCACCGCCATCCTGTTCCCGTCCTGCGTGAGCCGAACGCTCGGCCCGTTGCCGGGCGAGGCGGATGGGCCGTCCGTGCCGGCCGCGATGCTGGCCGTCGCGGCGCGCGCGGGCGTCCGCCTGCACATTCCCGCCGGAATCGATCGCCGCTGCTGCGGGATGCCCTTCGGATCGAAGGGATACGTGGACGCGCAGGCCATTGCGGCCAACGCCACGATCGCGGACCTCTGGACCGCATCCAAGGACGGCATGCTGCCCGTGCTGGTCGACACCAGCCCGTGCGCGTACGCGCTGACGAGCGGCGAAGGGCTGACGCCGGAGAACAGGGAGCGGCTCGCACGGATGAAGGTGGTCGACGCGGTCGAGTTCTTCAGGACGACGGTGGTGCCGGCGCTGCCGCGGCACCGCCGCGCGGGCACCGTCGTGCTGCACCCGGTGTGCTCGCTGGTGAAGATGGGGCTCGCGCCGGCGCTCACGGCCGTTGCCGCAGCCTGCAGCGAGAAGGTCTTCATCCCGCCCTCGTCGGGATGCTGTGGCTTCGCCGGTGACCGCGGGTTCCTCGTGCCCGAGCTCACCGACGCCGCCACACGGCTGCCGGCCGCGGAGGTCCGCGACGTTGCGGCCGAGGGCCACTACTCGAGCAGCAGGACGTGCGAGATCGGGATGGCGCGTGCCACCGGCCGCAGCTACCGCTCGTGGATCCACCTGCTGGACTGGGCGACGCGCGCCTAGACCAGCACTCGGCGTTCGGCGCTCGGCGGTCGGCGTTCGGGGTTCGGCGCTCGGGGCTCCGGCTTGGTCAATGTGGCGCGGGACTCGCCTGGTCAATGTGGCGCGGGGTCTTCAGACCCCGCGAGTCCGGGGCTCGGCGTTCGGTTCCCGGATCCCGAATCCCGGAACCGCAGCCATCATCGCGGTACAATCGATCATCATGCGCCGGCACCTGCTCGTGGTCGCGGCGGCATGCGTCTCGTGCGTGATTGCCGTCCATGTGCAGGAGTTGCTCCCGGTTGCGCCGCTCCCGCCCGTGCAGCCGTTCGGCGAGTGGCTCGCCGAGGTGCGGTCCGAGGCGTTGACGCGGGGCATCCGCCCCGAGATCCTCGAGGCCGCGCTGGCGGAGGTCGTGGAGCCCGTCGACACCATCCTCGAACGCGACCGCACGCAGGCGGAGTTCACGCTGGAGCTCGACCAGTACCTCAAGCGCCGCCTGACGGCGTCGCTGGTGCGAACGGCGCAGGCGAACCTCACGAAAAGCCGCACGCTGCTGACGGAGATCGGCAGGCGCTACGGCGTCTCACCGCGCATTCTGGTGGCCGTCTGGGGGCTGGAGTCGAACTTCGGCCGGTTCGCCGGTGTCCGGCCCACGATACCGGCGCTCGCCACCCTGGCGTACGACCCGCGCCGCGCGACCTTCTTCCGGTCGGAGCTGTTCAACGCGCTCGAGATCCTGAACCGCGGCGACATCGAGCTCGCGAAGCTCAAAGGCTCCTGGGCGGGGGCGCTCGGTCAGCCCCAGTTCATGCCGTCGAGCTATCTGCGCTTCGCGCAGGACTTCGACGGCGACGGCCGGCGCGACATCTGGACGTCGCAGCCGGACGTATTCGCGTCCGTCGCTTTCTACCTGCGGGAACACGGCTGGTCGGATCGGATGACCTGGGGACGGGAGGTGGTCGTCCCGAAATCCGCCCGCAAGGCTGTTGCGTCGGTGCCTGCGCGCGATGCGGGCTGCCGGGCCGCACGGGTCATGACCGTCAAGCGCCCCCTCACCGAGTGGAAGCGCCGCGGGGTTCGCGCCGCCGGGACGCGGCCGCTACCCCAGGGTGCCACGCAGGCGTCGCTCGTGACTGCCGGCACGCGCTCTTTCCTGGTCTACGACAACTACGAAGCCATCCTCGGCTACAACTGCGCGCACACCTACGCGCTCAGCGTCGCGCTCCTCGCCGACCGTCTCAAGTAAGCGGCGAGGCGCTGACCGGGTCCGCTATCGGTCAATCCTGCTGGCTGGACGGGCGCGGCTCCGGCTGCAGCTTCGCCATGACCGGCGTGCGCCTGTTGGCGACGATCGCAACGGCCCACGACCAGCGCTCGTAGCCGGGGAGATCGAGCCGCACAACGCGGCTGCCGGCACCAAGGTCGCGAATCACCAGGGGCGTCCGCCCATGGACGACGCCGTTGACGGATACCTCCGCACCCTGCGGCTCCGATCGGACCAGCAGCGCTCCCCTGACCTGCTGAGGAGCGGTCACGGACGAAGAGCCCTTGCCGTCCACGGCACGGACGGCCACGACCGACGGCCGGCCCGGCAGCGCCGGACGGGCCACGGCGTTCTGCCGGACGCGACTCCTGGTCACTTCCGTATCCGGGATCTCCGTCGAGCGGCTCGCCGATGTCCGCGCCGGCGCACTGTTGGCGGCGAGCGGAGCCGCCGCGTCCGCCGGGGGCTCGACGCGCGCCAGGGAGGCGGGGGCTGCGGCCGGCGTCGTGGAGGCCACGATCGGGGAAGGGGTCGACGGGCCGGCAGGTTCGGAAGCCGGCCGCTCGGCCGCAGCAGCGGTCGACACCGGCTGCGGTTCAACCGAAAGGTAGATGGATCCAGCGACGAACCCGGCGGCCACCGCCGCTGTCGCCAGAAGGCCGAAGCCCCACGCACGTGGGTGCCGGGCCAGCACGGGCGAGCGAAGCGTCAGGCCCGGCATTCCCAGCGCGCTGGCCCGCTTCTGCATGGAGGCCCGCGCGGCCTTCACCGTGGCAGCCAGGTCGCGCGGGCCCTGCCAGTGAACCGCCGGCCAGAGCCGCAGCCGTGAAAACCGGGGGGGCGTTCGCAACGCCTCCGCATGAAGGAAGTCAGGAAGCTGGCGGTACAAGGGTGCGGCCGCGTCAGGAGGATCCGGGAAGAACACGAACTGGTCGACAGGCGTCAGGCTTGCGGACCCGGGGAGCGGGTCGCCTGCACGAGGCAAGGCATCGGTGACTATGGCTGCGGCTGATTTCGCCCCCACCGGCCAGCTCAGGGTGAGCCGCAGCGTGGACATCCCCTGTGGGTCGCTGTCCGGCGGCACTTCATCGAGCGAGAGCCGATCCGAGGCGCCGATAGCGCGCCCGAGCAGGCCGGAGCGCTCCGTCAGCCATCGCAGGAAAGCGTCGCGAAACGCGGCGAGCATGTGCCGGTCGGGCACCCGCAACTCCAGATGAAGGGACGCGCGTGGGGGCGATTCATTGCCCGTGCTGCCCTCGTCGAGATCGGTTGCTTCGTCCTCGAAATCCACGATTCCTCCGTGGTGCCCAGGCGTCGGGCGGGTATGCTGATCGACGCCAGCCGAGCACAGTCCGTACCCGGCCGTCTGCTGAGGCCGCAACCGGGCGCACTCGCCCCCGCCAGGTCGAACGTCCCGGTGAACCATGCGATTCGCGGAACGCTCTGTATAGCCCGGAGCGCCTCCCCAAAGCAACCCGTTTCGGCGTAACCCAGGGCGCCCGGCGGCGGATCGTGTGCATTTCTGCGAACACCGGACGCCAGCATGCGGGCGCGCTCCCGGCCGACTCTGCGGGCGAGTAGAATTCTGTCGATCGGCGTCCGCTGGGAGGGCTTCCCGCATGAGAAAGGGGCCTGGGAAGGATCCTTTATTCTCCTTTTCGACGCGGCCGGCACCGGAAGGGGGCTGTTCGGAAGCTTCCGGTTCGACGTTTGATGGAATGACAGCCAGGAAGCCGCGGCTCCCTGAAAGCTACAGACGCGAGTAAGATGGCCGCGCTGCGAGGCTCGCGGCAGGAGGACAGCATGGCGAAAAGGCAGAGGGCCCCCAAACTGCGGCGTTCGTGCGGCGCGATGGCCGCCCACATGGCGCTTCTCGAACGGTATCCCGCGTTCCGCGTCAACCAGATGCGGCTCGAAGGCGCCACCAACCAGCGCCGCGACCAGGGAGCCGCACGGAAGCAGGCGAAGCTCGTCACCGTCAGAACGGTCGTCAACATCGTCTACAACACGCCCGAGCAGAACGTGTCGCAGGCGCAGATCAACAGCCAGTTCAAGGCGATGAACAAGGATTTCCGCGCCACCAACCCCGACAAGACGGGCACGCCGGCGCCCTGGCTCGGGCTCGTCACCGACTCGCGCATCCAGTTCAAGCTGGTGAAGGTGAACCGCCTGAAGACGACGCTGACCGGATTCACCCACGACGACCGGGTCAAGTCCGCCGCCACCGGCGGCATCGATGCGTTCCAGCCGAACACGCACCTGAACATGTGGGTCTCGCCGCTCGTGGGCGGGCTGCTCGGCTACGCGCAGTTCCCGGGCGGACCGCTGGAGACCGACGGGGTCGTCATCAACTACAGCGCGTTCGGGACGATCGGCACGGCGCAGGATCCGTTTCACAAGGGTCGCACCGCGACGCACGAGATCGGCCACTACTTCAACCTCCGCCACATCTGGGGCGACACGCCCGATTGCAGCGGGTCGGACGCCGTTGCGGACACGCCCAACTGCGAAGGCCCGAACACCGGCCAGCCGGTGTGGCCGGTGGTGACGTGCAACAACG
The DNA here is from genome assembly GCA_963787175.1 of uncultured Acidobacteriota bacterium. Lineage (GTDB taxonomy): Bacteria > Acidobacteriota > Vicinamibacteria > Vicinamibacterales > 2-12-FULL-66-21 > CAVSUB01. The sequence goes on along the minus strand of CAWBCA010000015.1, from coordinate 172,513 downwards.
GGCCGAACGGCGACATGTTCATGAACTACATGGACTACACCGACGACGCCGGGATGTTCATGTTCACGTCGCAGCAGGTTCTCCGCATGCGGACCGCCCTCGAGACGATGCGCGCCGGGTTGATGTAGCGCGAACGTCGATGGGGGATCGACCCGGACCCGGAGACCGGCTGTTCGCCACGCGGTGGATTCACCTGTTCGAGGAGGACACGCCCGAGGGGGAGGTTTACGCGCCGGAGGACGGCCCGATCCCCCTCTCGCGGCGTCCTCGCGAGCGCCTGAAGCTCGAGGCGGATGGATCCGCCACGGTGTCCGTGCCGGGTCCCGACGACCGGCCGGCGCCGCGGCCCGCCCGCTGGACCGATGAGGATGGCGAGGTGATCGTCCGGTCCGATCCGGGCCGGCCGCCGCTGCGGATCGTCAAGCAATCCGCCACCCGGCTCGTGGTCAGGCGGAAGGGGCGCGAGGGTGAACCGTCGTAGCTCTCCACGAGCCCCGCACACCAGGCGTCCGTCAAAAGCCGCACCGGTCGTCACGCCGTTCGAGGTCAGCGAGCGCGTCGCACGGCAGGCACTGGTGCGGCCGTACCTGCGCGACCGCCGCGCGCCACTCTACCGGCCGCTGCGGATCTACACGATGGATCCGTCGGTGTCCGACCGGGTGGGAGGCGTGGCGACGGTGAACGTGCCGTACGAGAAGCTCGAGCGCGGTCCTGTCGGATCGCTGTTCAGGATCATCGGCGACGGCGCGCCCGCACCGCTCCGCTCGGAAGCGCTCGACCTCGACGATCCGCGGCTGCTCATGTCGAGCGGGCTTGCACCGTCCCCCGCCAACGGGCTCTTTCACCTCCAGATGGTCTATGCGGTGTGCAGCCTGACCTATGCGGCCTTCCGCAGGGCACTCGGGCGGGAGATCGCCTGGGCCACTGTCCCGTCGGACGACGGCCCGCTGCGGCTGTCGGTGCGTCCGTTCGGGTTCGAGGGGAGCAATGCCGGCTACAGCCGCGAGGCGGGCGATCTGTCGTTCGGCTACTTCTCCGCCGGCGAGCAGGCCGCCGGGTTCACCCTCCGCGACGGGCTGATCTCCACCGCGCTCAGCCACGACATCGTCGCGCACGAAACCACGCATGCGCTGCTCGACGGGCTCAGGTCGTCCTTCATGGACCCGTCGAACGTCGACGTGCCGGCGTTCCACGAAGCGTTTTCCGACCTGGTGGCGCTGTTCCTGCACTTCACCTACGCGGATGTCGTGGAGCGCGGCATCCGCGAGTCGCGTGGCGGGTTCGCGCGCGGCATGCTGCTGACCGATCTCGCCCGGGAGTTCGGCTACGCGCGCTCGACCTCCGGGCGGACGGACGCGCTGCGCTCCGGCGTGGACGTCAGCGGTGTCGCGGCGTTCGATTCCGACACGCTTCCGCAGTCGGACGGCACGCCGGGTGCGACGTCGCCGAAGCTGTACGACCCGACGCTCGAGCCGCACGCGCTCGGCTCGGTCCTGGTGTCGGCTGTCTTCGAGGCGTTCGCGACCGTCGTCAAGCGGAAGACCGAGCGCTATTTCCGGATCGCCGGGCTCGATCCCCAGAACCTCGCCGGCGCGGCGCTCAACGACTCGCTGATCAAGGCGGTGGCTCAGGAAGCCAGCGACGTCGCGGGACAGTTCCTCGCCATCTGCATCCGGGCGATCGACTACTGTCCCCCGGCCGACATGGAGCTCGGCGAGTACCTGCGCGCGATCATCACCGCGGACGGCGACCTGGAGACCAGCGACAAGTGGGGATTCCGCGAAGCGTTGATGCGCTCCTTCCGGCGGCGCGCGATTTTCCCGCACCACGTGCGATTCATGACCGAGGACGCCGTGCGCTGGCAGCCGCCCGACGTTCCGCTGCGCATTCCCGCCCTGGCGTTCAGGAACCTGCAGTTCGATGGGGATCCCGGCCAGCCGGCGGGCTCGAAGGAACTGCTGCGTCAGGCGCACGCGCTCGGCCGCTTCGTGACCGACGCCCGCCGTGCGGAGGCGTTCCACCTCGTCTCGCCCGGCGCGCCCCTGCCGAAGGACGTGACGCAGGCCTCTCCCCCCTCGGTCCAGTCGGTGCGCGTCGCGCGACGGGCGGCACCCGACGGCCGGGTGGTGTTCGACCTGGTCGCGGAAGTCACGCAGGCGTGCACCGTCAAGCGGGGCGGTACGCTGTTCGACATGAACGGCGGGTGCACGCTGATCATCGACCCGGAGGGGGAGGTCCGCTACGCCATCTTCAAGCGCTTCGACAGCGGCGATCGCCAGGAACGCCAGCACCAGGCCATCGTCGGACCGCTGGCGAGGTTCTGGCGGAAGAAGGCGGGCAGGTATTCGCTCCGCCCCGAGATGCTCCGGCGGCTGCACGGGATGGAGCGTCCGGCGTCGGCTCGTGCGCTGAAAGCCCGGAGCGGCCGGACGGACTGACCGTCAGGCTACCCGGCCGCGTCCGGGTGCGATCACCTGCCGGGCGCAGGCAGGCTTGATCGCGGGCCAGGCGCCGGCGAGAATGCGAGCATCTGATGATGCCCTTGTCCTGGCCCCGCCGTCTCGTCGCCGCAGTGGCGATCGCCGCGCTGGCGGTCTGCGGCCGCGGAGGCGAAGCGCAGACGCCCACGGCGGCCCCGTCGAGCTTCGCCACGCAGATTGCCGCGCTGTCCGAGGACGAAGGCTATTTCGACACCGACAACCTCATCTCGAACGAACAGGGCTATCTCGCCGTCCTGACCGACATCGACCAGGCAGCCTTGAAGGGCGGTGCCTACATCGGCGTCGGCCCCGATCAGAACTTCTCGTACATTGCCGCCGCACGCCCCGACGTGGCGTTCATCATCGACGTGCGGCGCGACAACCTGCTGCTGCATCTCCTGTTCAAGGGTCTCTTTGCGCTCGCGCGGACGCGCGTGGAGTATCTCACGCTGCTCCTCGGCAGGGCGGTCCCGATCGATGTCACCGAGTGGCGCACCAGGGGCATCGACGAGCTGACCGCCTACGCCGATGCCGCAGCCGTGCCGGACGGCCGCGCTACGGACGCACTTCGTGCGCGGGTTACCGCGAAGGTGCAGTCGTTCGGCGTCCCCCTGAGCGCTGCGGACCTGCAGACGATCGACCGCTTCCACCGTCGTTTCATCGACGCCGGTCTGAATCTCCGGTTTCAAAGTCTGAACCGGCCGCCGCAGGGTCACTACCCGACCTTCCGCCAACTGCTGCTCGAGCGTGACGGCAGCGGTCGCCAGCGCAACTATCTCGCGTCGGAGGACGGTTTCCAGTTCCTCAAGATGCTGCAGGCTCGGGACATGATCATCCCGGTCGTGGGGAACCTCAGTGGCGCAGCCGCGATGCCCGCCCTCAGCCGCTGGCTGCGCGAGCGGGGCACGCCGCTGTCGCTCTTCTACGCGTCGAACGTCGAGTTCTATCTGTTCCGGGAAGGTAGCTTCATCCGGTTCGTGGAGAACCTGTCCCGGATGCCCCACGGTGAACGGGCCCTGGTGATCCGGAGCGTCTTCGGCGGCGGAGGCAGCGTGTCGCAGACCCAGCCGGTGCCGGCGCTGCTCGATGGCTTCTCACGGGGCCGCTTCCGGCGGTCCTGGGAGCTCGTCCGGTGGTACTGCCGGAACAGGTCACTCGTTCCACGTCCCGCCATCCCCACGGTTCCGGCAATCCTGGTTTCCTTCCGGTCGCCGCGTCGCTCGCCGACTGCCGGTGTTCCTTGACTTTCGTTCGCGCGATGCAGTAAGACGCTCGCGCTGAGGCAATGTCTGGCCCCGGGGGGGAGGGGACAATCATGCGAAAAGCAACGCTCAGGCTCGCGGGGATCGTGTACGCGGCGCTCGTTGTCGCGCTCGTCGCTGTGACTGCAACCGAACGGGGAGAACCAGAGAAAGAGTCGGAGGAAGGCGAAGGGGTGTCTGCCGCGCTGTCGCGGAAGCTTGCGAGGATGGCCACGTTCGCGCCCGCCTCGGCGTCGCTGCTGGGCGACGACCCCTACGGAGCAGCCGACCAGGACTGGCTCGAGCACGCGACGCCAGGCAACGATGTCTCGTCGGCGGCGCTGGCGCAGGCACGCCAGGACTGGCAGCTGTTCCATGCCAGGCCGGCAAGCGGCGGCGGGGCGTGGGAGTCGCTCGGACCGACCAACGGCGTCTCGCCGTTCAATCCCTACCGCAACCGCGGCGTCTACAACGCCGGAACGCAGAACTTCTCCGGTCGCACCGTGGCCGGGGAGATCGAATCCAGGCTGCGTCCCCGGCGACTGCCGTCTGTGGATCGGGAACTCGAATGGCGGCGTGTGGATGACCGGCGACGCCCTCGCGCCGGAACCGCAGTGGGCGTTCGTGTCTCATACTTTCGAGCACAACAGCGTGGCGGCGATCCAGCTCGACCCGAACGATGCCGGGGCCGACACGCTGTGGGCCGGAACAGGTGAGCCGAACGGCTGCGGCAGCGGGTGCGAGGCGGGCGTCGGACTGTACCTGACGAAGAACGGCGGCAAGAGCTGGAAAGGGCCCATCGGCGTCGAGCATTTCCTGAACCGCGCGGTCGGATCGATCGCGGTGAAACCCGGGGATTCCAATGTGGTCTTCGCGGCGTCCGGGCGGGCGGTGCGGGGTGTGTCGAATACGTGCTGCGGTGGAGTTGACGCGCTCATTCCGGGAGCACCGCACTTCGGGCTCTACCGGAGCATCGACGGCGGTCAGCACTGGGAACTGGTCCATCAGGGAGCGACAGCGCTGTGCACATCGGCCACGCCTGACGCGGTTTCCCTGAACCAGACGGACTGCTCGCCGCGCGGGGCGCGGCGGGTGATGTTCGACCCGGTGGACCCGAACACTGTCTACGTGTCGTACTTCGCGCGCGGCATCTGGCGATCGCGATCGAACGGCGACCCGGGGACGTGGGAGCAGATCCTCGCGCGCGTCGGTCCTGCGACGAGCACGACCGAGCGCGCCGAGTTCGACGTCGTTGCGCTGCCTGGCGGCGAGACGCGCATGTACGTCGGCGTGGGCGGGGGTGGTGTCGCCGCGCATTTCCAACGCAGCGACGCGGTGCGAGGTCCGGCAGCAGCGGCGGTCAGTGCGAGCTTTCTCATCTTGACGAACCCCGTGGCGAACACGCCTGGCTACTCGAGCTTCGGCTACTGCGACCCCCAGTGTTACTACGACAACTACGTCTACGTGCCGCCCGGCGCCGACCACGACACCGTCTATCTATCCGGCTCGAACCAGTACGCCGAGAACGATTACGTGTCCGGCCGATCGAACGGCCGGGCGGTCCTGCTGTCCACAAACGCCGGAGCGACGTTCACCGACATGACCGAGGACAACACGCATCAGCATTACCCGGTGGCGCTCCATCCGGATCATCACGCGCTGCTGACCAACCCGCAGAACTGGCGGCAGTTCTTCGATCTCGGAGACGGCGGCGTCGCCCGCTCCGACGGCGTCTTCATCAACGACGCGGGGGACTGCACCAATCCGAAAGGCTATACCGGAGCGCGGCTGACCTTCTGCGAGCTGGTGCTCTCCCGCGTGCCTCGTCGGATCGATGCCATCAACAAGGGGCTGCGGACCCTCCACTTCTATCAGCTCGAGTACAACAGGAACAATCCGGATCACATCACCGGAGGGACGCAGGACAACGGCTCGTGGGAGACGCTCGGCGATCACGGGACATGGATCAACACGAACATCGCCGACGGAGGCCACAACAGCTACGATGCGCTCGGCGGCGACCCGCGCTTCAGGCTGACGGCGTGGCAGCAGGGTCAGCTCGAGAACAGCTACAACCCGCAGGACCAGGTGGACGTGAACTGGATCGCCGACACGCTGTTCGTGTTCTACGGCGCCGAGGGGGTCCCGTTCATCGGCAACGCGATCACCGATCCTCTGGTCCACGGCTGGATGTGGACCGGACGCGAGCACGTTTTCCGCTCGCAGAACTACGGCCGGAACCCGGTGCTGACCGTGGCGACCCACCGCTTGCACTGCAACGTGTGGACCGGCGACGGAGACGTCGACGAGGACGGCACCTACGAGCCGCCCACGGATCTGTGCGACGACTGGCAGCCTCTCGGCGATCCGGGGCCGAACGGCCGGCTCACGGCGGCCAGCTTCGGATCGACGCGGGCCGGCGGGCACGTGGCAGTGGTCGAGCGCGGAAAGAACGACCCGTCGACTCTCTGGGCCGCCACCAGCACGGGCCGTGTGTTCATCTCGAAGAACGCCGACAACGCGGCGCCGTCCGCTGTCGCGTTCGCCAGGCTGGACACGACCGACCCGGAGGCCCCGCCTCGTTACCCGACCGCCATCTTCGTCGATCCGGAAGACGCGAATCACGCCTGGATCACCTACAGCGGCTACAACGCCAAGACACCGGACACGCCGGGGCACGTGTTCGAGATCCGCTATGTCCCCGGCGCAGGCGGCCAGCCCGGCGCGGGACAGTTCACCAGGCTGGACGGTGACAAGGCCAATGGCTACGGCGACATCCCCGCGAACTCGATCATCGTGTCGGACTCGGGCACGATCTACGTCGGCAACGATTTCGGGGTCGTGGTGAAGGAGAAGAACGCTTCCGTGTGGCACCGCGCCGCGGCGGGCCTGCCGAACGTCGACGTCGCGGACCTGGTCTACGTGCCGGAACGGGGCGTTCTATACGCGGGCACGCACGGGCAGGGCATCTGGAAGCTGAACGTACATTGACTGCTCGCGCGCCGGCGGCGCGCGGGACCGTGGCCGGCGCGGCGCAGCGGCGGGCTGCCGCCGCCGTGCCGATTCGGGTCAGTTGCCGGCGTGGAGCGCCGGAACGGAGGCCGGCCGGGGCAGCCCGGCCGGCTTCCGCGGCACCTCCAGGTCGGGCATGGGCTTGGCGACGAACAGCCGCCGGGCGAACTTTGCAATCACCCGGGCCCGCTTGGCGGACCGGGCCACGCGCGCGCTGTCCGTCGCGATACCGGTGTTGGCGTACATCTGCCGGTACAGCTTCGACAGCATCACGAAGGCGAGACGTCCCCGCAGCGACTTCACGCAGGACGATCGCTGCCAGACGAGTGACAACCGGTAGAAATCGTCCCAGGTCGCCTGCGTCCCCTTTCGAATCTCGTCGGGCGACAGCGCCGGATGCGGGGTGTAGACCTTGGGCCGCTCGCCCGGCGGGATCAGCCAGTACCGCGACAGCGGCACGCCGCCGACGGTCACCGCGCTCGACGCGTCCTTCTCCCACCTGCCGAAGTCCACCGTTCCCGGCAGCGGCGTGAGCATCACGAATTGCGCGAAGGAGACCCCCGCCCGCTGCGCCAGCGCCGCGGTCAGCGGAAACGTATCGACCTTGTCGGTCGGAAGGCCGAAGATGAACGAACCGAGCACGTGGACACCGTGGCTCCGGAAGCCCTGCAGCTTCGTCACGAGCGCTTCCCCCGCGTCGTTGAAGTCCTTGAAGACCGCCTTCAGCCCTTCCGGCGTCACCGACTCGATGCCGACGAGCGCGCCGCGGATGCGCGCGCGCCGCATGGCGTCGAGGAACTCGGGATCTTCCGCCGCCTCCATGGTGATCTGCGTGTAGAAGACCAGGTCGTCCGGCAACTCTTCCAGCCGGGACATCAGCTCGAAACGCTCCTGCCGCGTCGCCGTCAGCGATTCGAGCTGGCGCGTGTCGCTCTTCCGTGACGCCATCGCGAGATCCTGCAGCGTGACCGGATAGAAGTTGTCGTCCGCGAGCAGGATGAAGCGGAAACCGCGCCGGCGCAGCGCCACCACTTCGGCCACGACATCCTCGACCCCGCGCTGCCGCGGCTTCTGGCCGTCGGTGCGCCACACGGAGCAGAACGAGCAGTGCTTCGGGCAGCCGCGGACCGTCTGAACGGAACCCCACATGTAGCGCTCCGGCTGCAGCAGATCCCACCGGGCGGGCAGGAACGATTCCCCGTCCACGCGTCCGCCCTCGTACTGGCGCAACGGCGCGCCGTGTGCGCAGTCGGCGAGCACGGACGCCCAGACGATGTCGCCATCGCCCCTGACCACGGCGTGCGCTTCACCCCGCTCGTGGCATTCGTCCGGATAGAGGGTCGCGTGTATGCCGCCGTACACCACATAGGCGCCGCGCTTCCGCGCGAGCTGGCCGGTGCGATACCCTCGCAGGGCGTTGCCGGTGTGGATCCCGATGCCGACAACGTCGCCCGAATCGACCGTGGAGGGTTCGAACGGCTCGAGCGTCTCGTCGACAATCACCGGCGTGCCATACGCCTCGGGCGTTGCCGCTGCCAGAACGAACAGCCAACGGGGCGTGATGACAGCTGTGCCAAAAGACAGGTCGCTCGGGTTCACCAGATGTACGCGCATCTACGCATCCTGTCAGAAACGGACCGTCCCATCAACGCTTGTGGCTGAACAGACGGGATTGTCCTGTGAATCTGCAGCGGGCGACAGGTGAAAATGCCCGCCGGGAGGAAGGCGGGTGGAAATCTGGAATCACCCGGGCTCGGCCCGGGTGACTCCGGAAACAGGAACCCTACCGGTAGGAGCTCCGAGGTGTGTCGTACCGGCTGCCGGCGCGGAGCCGGGCGACGTTCCACACCTCTCCGCACGCACCACAACGCCAGTAGCTCGCCGAGTTGACGACTTTGCTGGCCGTGGTGACGTCGGGCGAATGGCAGGTCGGACAGGCTGTCGGTGCGCCGATCACGTCGTCCGCTGGGGGGAGGTCTCGCATCGGGGGATCGATCAGCCGAGGGTAACGTGCTCGGCGCGCGGTCCTTTCGGGCCCTGACCCTTCTCGAAGTTCACGGACTGGCCTTCCCGGAGATCGTCGAAACGCACGCCCTCGCAGGCCGACTGGTGGAAGAAATACTCGCTACCATCCTGGGCGGCCACGAACCCAAAACCCTTGTCGGTCACGAGACGCTTGATAGTACCCTTGCTTGCTGCCATCGAAAACACTCCTGCGAAACAGAGACGTTGCGGCGCGACGCGAAATGCGCCGACCGCATCGCTTTGATGAGTGCTGGAGCGTCGTCGGGAAAACGCCGGCGGAGCGACAGGCCCAAGAAAGCGCGCAAACATAGTATACGTTAGGGGACCCGGCGACAACGGGACTTTCGATACGCTGAGCTTCAGGGGCTTCCAGGCAGCGCCGCCCGGCTGAGCCTGATTGAGGGCTCAGCAGGGCACACACGAGCGGTCGGTATCCGTGTTCTATGTCCGGCTGATAGGATGCCGCAGGTCTCTCAGTCCCCGACAGCCTGGATCGACAGGGACACGCGGACGTCGTCCCCCACGAGAAACCCTCCGGTCTCGAGCGCGGCATTCCAGACCAGCCCGAACTCCTTGCGGTTGATGGTGAACTCCGCTTCGAAACCGACCCTGTCATTGCCCCAGGGGTCCCGGGCGCTGCCGAGCAGCGTGACCGGCACGACGATTCGCTTCGTGACGCCCCGGATGGTCAGGTCTCCCGTCACGTCCAACCGATCGCTTCCCTTGCTGACGATTCCGGCGCTGGTGAAAGAGAGCGTCGCAAACTCGTCTACCGAGAAGAAATCCGCAGAGCGCAGGTGCGTATCGCGTGTGGGTTCATTCGTGTCGATGCTGGCCGCCTGGATTGTCAATGCCACGGAGGAGCGCGCCGGCTGCGCTTCGTCCAGCGTGATGCTTCCCTCGAAGTCCGAGAAGCGCCCTCTTACCTTGGTGAGGAGGTGGCGCACCTGGAAGGTCGCCTCTGAGTGCGCCTTGTCGATCTGATACGTACGGGTCGGGGTCAGTGTTGGCATGGGAGTCTCCTTATTGAGGTTCATTGGTTGATGAGGTTCAGGTTCATGAGTTCTGCGTGTGTCGTCCGGCGACGATGCGGAGCGTCGTGCCCCAGGGGTCGGCCACGACCCAAGCGTGGGCGAGGCGCTCGACCGGGTAGCCGCCCGCTTCAAGGTTCCGCGCTGCTTCCTGTGCGTCGAGCTCGGTGGGAACGACGACCTCCCACGAGAGCAGGCGGGCCTGATCCGGGCCGGCAGGCGCCCCGGCGGACCAGGTGTTCGTGCCGAGGTGATGGTGATACCCCCCTGCCGAGAGGAACAGCGCGCCGGGGTAATTCCAGACCACTTTGTCGAAGCCAAGGCCTGCGTGATAAAACGCCTCAGCGGCCTTCAAGTCGCCCACGTGAAGGTGGACGTGGCCGATCGTTGTCGCGGGCGGTATTCCTTCCCATGGCTCGCCGCGACCGGCTGCGAGCAGGTCCTCCGCGTCGAGCGGTTCGGTGGCCATCTCGAGCTGAGCCCCGTCGTAGCGCCATGTGGCGCGCGGTCGATCCGCGTACACCTCGATGCCGAGGCCGTCCGGGTCGGTCAGGTAGATCGCCTCGCTGACCAGGTGATCGGACATGCCGGGGGCCGCGCCCGTTGCGGACAGATGGGCGAGGAACCGGCCGAGTCCGGGGCGATCCGGCAGCAGGATGGCGAAGTGATACAGCCCCAGCGTGGATCGCCGCGACGCCGGGCGGATTCCTGGCCGGCTCTCGAGTTCCACCAGCGGGCGGTCGTCACCGTGCGCAGTGAGGACCGCCGTGCGGTCGGACCGGTGGCTCAGGCGGAACCCGAGCGCATCCACGTAGTAAGCGACGGACGTCGCGAGGTCGCGGACCTGCAGTCGGATGGTCCCCACGGCGGTCTCCGCCGGGAGGCGGAACCCCGCGGGAGCAATTCCGTGCTCCACCGCCCTATTCGTGTCTACCACTGCGTCCTCCTTTCTCGCTTGTCTGTTCAAACACCACTTGTCATAACACTTATTCATCGAAAAAAATTTCAGCCGGCGCAGCTCCCGCGAACCACCGTGAGGAGCTCGATCAGGGCCTTGAGCTGTTGTCGCTCGAGGTGGCCGAGCTGGCTGTGGTGAATCCTGTAGATCTCCTGGTCCAGCCGGTCGAGCAGGTCCAGCCCCTGTGCCGTGATGCGCGTCGTCACGTACCGGCGGTCGGCGTCGGCACGGGCGCGCACCAGCAGCCCCGTCTCTTCCATACGGTCGAGCAGCCGGGTGACGTCCGGCACACGGCGGACGAGCCGCTCACCCACTTCGTTCCGGCACAGGCCCTCGGCGCCCGCGCCGCGGAGGATCCGCAGCACGTTGTACTGCGTGGGGGTGATGTCGAACGGCTTGAGCGCCTGGGCGAGGTCGTGCTCGAGCACGGCTGCGGTACGGGCGATGTTCAGGAAGGCCTCCTCCTCGATGCTCCGGAAGGGCTTTCGCTGCTTGAGCTCGTGCTGCAGGCCGCGCGCTGTCATTGAGGGATTATACGTGTTGTCACACTCATTGTCAAGCAGGCGCGGTCATCCAGGCCGCGACGGCCCCCGGCGCGGCCTGCAATGCTCAGGATGGCCGTCACGGTGGGGGGTCCCCTGCGATCGTCGCATCCGCGCCGCCGGGCAGCATCGATCCCGGCTCCCCGGTCGGGCTCACGCAGCAGCACGCTGAGAACAAACTGAACAGCGAGGAACGGAGCAAACGGAGACCGGGAGGAACCGAGGTTCGTTGTGCGACTCGGAACCGCGAGTGCTCGCGCCAGCCGGGTAAGCAGGATCCCACGAGTCCCTCGTGTCCCCCCAGACTCGTGAGTTCCTGTCTTACCCCGGCTGTCCTGCCGCGCTGCGCGCGGCGCCAGCACCGCACCGCTGCTAACCATCCGGCCGCCTCCAATCCTCCCCACCTCCCTACTCATTGCTTGGAGTCGGTCAAGAACATCACAGGGAACGGAGCACCGGAGGACGGAAGGAAAGGGCTCGTTTCGCGAACTCGGAACCAGGGATTGCTCGCGCGCCGACCGTAGGTCGGCGCCGGGCCGCGCCGCGCGGGGCGCGAGCCGCACCGCTGCTGACCATCCGGCCCCCTCCGATCCTCCCCACCTCCGTGTTGGGAAGCGTTCACCACGTACACCATCCTCAACGACGAGGTCTCGCGGCTGCTGCTCGAAGGGCACTCGACCGCTGCCCACTCTCAACCTGCTCGCGACCGGTCGGCGGACCCGTCGCGCTTGGCTGGGGCTACATGCTCGGCAGATCGTGGGCATCTGAGCGCTGCACGGACGGCGAAACCGGGCAGTCAGGACAGGTCGAACGCCTCGGCCAGCAGCTCGTACGAACGGCGACGTGCCGCGTGGTCGTAGGTGATCGTGACGGCCATCACCTCGTCCACGCCGTAGTCGCGCGCGACTGCCCTGATCTGCGGCGCGACCGTGCCCGGGCTTCCCACGATCGACCGGCGTCTGGGGACGACCGCCAACGGACCTGGAGAGGAGTCGGCGAGAAACGCGAGCGCAGCATCGATCGGCGGCACAGGGATCAGCTCGCCACGCTGGAACAGCGTGAACGCCATGCGCGCGCTCGCCGCAACCCGCGCCGCCTCCGCGTCCGTCTCGGCGCACAGGACCCAGACCGCGACAACTCCGCGGCGGCTGTCGCGCGCACGCGCGGGGGCCGGGGCGGCCCGGTATCTTGCCATGATGCCTTCACCCGTCGGGTTGATGAAGTCGGCGAACGCGTAAGGCAGGCCCAGCTCCGCCGCCCAGACGCCGCTCTGCGGCGACGATCCGAGCAGCCATGGATCCGGCCACTCCGCGTTGCTGTGCAGCGGCCGCAACCGCGCGAACGGGTGCTCCGCCGGCAACGCATGATCGAGGTGCCCGAGCAGCTCGGTGAGCTGATGCGGGAAGTCGTCCGGCGACGCCTGCCGGCGGTCGCGCTGCAGCGCGTAGGTCGTGGCCGGATCAGTGCCCGCGGCCCGCCCAAGCCCGAGATCGATGCGTCCGGGGGCGAGCGCGGCCAGCATGCCGAAGGTCTCGGCCACCTTCAGGGGACTGTAGTGAGGCAGCATGATCCCGCCGCTCCCCACCCGGATGCGCGTGGTCGCCAGCGCAAGCGGTCCGATCAGGACCTCGGGGGCGGCGCACGCGAGCATCGGCGTGCCGTGATGCTCGGCCACCCAGTACCGCGTGTAGCCCAGCGCGTCGGCCAGGCGCGCGAGATCGATCGTGTTGCGCAGGGCGTCACCCGCAGTGGATCCCGCCGCAATCGGGGACTGGTCGAGCACGCTGAGGCGCAGCCGGGAGCTCATGGACAGCTCAACACCCGGGGCACGCGCGACGGGCGGCGGGAAATGCGGTACCCGATCACGTAGAGGACGTCACGACGGCCTGCGTGCGGGACACCGCCTCGGCCAGCTCCGCGAGGTCGTCCTGCCCCAGGCGCACCGTCGCGGCATCTATCCAGCCGTCCACCTGCTGCGCCGACCGCGCGCCTACGATCGCGCCGGTGACGCCCGCAGTGGCAATCGTCCAGGCGACGGCTATCGCGGACACGCTGGTGCCGTGGCGCTCGGCCACCGGTTTGATCGCGTCGCGCAGCGCGATGTTCGCCGACAGCTTCGGTTCGCGGAACTCCGGCGACCTGCTGCGCCAGTCGTCGCCCGCGAGGCGGGCGACACGCTCCGCGCTGAAGCTCTCGGTCAGGATGCCGGACTGCATCGGGCTGTAGCAGATCACCCCGGTGCCGTGCCCGGCGCACCACGGGATCTCGCGCTCCGCGAGCCCTCGACGGATCAGCGAGTACGGCGACTGAAGGCTGTCCACGTGGCGGATGGCCTCCGAGCGCTCGAGCATCGGCACGCCGAAGTTCGACAGGCCGGCGAGCCGGATCTTGCCGGAGTCGACCAGCCGCGACATCGCGGCCCAGGAGTCCTCCACCGCCACGCCCGTTTCGTCGGGCCAGTGGAACTGGAAGAGGTCGATGCGCTCCACGCCGAGGCGGCGCAGCGACTCGTCGCATTCCGCTGCGATGCGCTCCGGCCGCAGCGATCGCGTGGGCGTCACGAAGCGGTCCGTCGGATGCCACTGCAGGCCGCACTTGGTGAACACCAGCGGACGCTCCGAAGCCGGCACCTGTCGCAGAAACCGGCCGACGACCTCCTCCGAGTGTCCCAGCCCGTAGACAGCCGCCGTGTCAATCCAGTTCACGCCCAGATCGATCGCACGGCGCATGGACGCGATCGACTCCTCGTCGTCCTGCGGCCCCCAGCCATACGCCCAGCCCCCGCCGCCGGCCGCCCACGCCCCGAACCCGAGCACCGTGATCTCGATGCCGCTCGACCCCAACTGACGCTTCGACAGAGTATGTGACATGGTTCCCGAACCCCGAACCTAGAGCCACCCCGAGCGCTTGAAGCCGACGTAGAGAGCGCCGCACGAGAAGACCATCATGACAAGCGATACGTAGTACCCGTAGCGCCACGCAAGCTCCGGCATGTTGGCGAAGTTCATGCCGTAGACGCCGGCAATCATCGTCGGCACCGCGATCATCGCCGCCCATGCGGCGAGCCGCTTCATGTGCTCGTTCTGGGCCACCGACATCAGTGACAGGTTGGCCTCGAGCGCCGTCGTCAGCAGCTCGCGCTGCGCATCGATGGTCTCGTTCAGCCGGACGACATGATTGTACACGTCCCGGAAGTACGGACGCGTATCGTCGTGGATGTTCGGGATGTCGAAGCGCATCAGCCGGTTGCACACGTCCACGAGCGGCGACACGACGCGCCGCACCGCGAGCAGGTCCCGCTTGAGCCGGTAGATGCGCGCGGTGGCCTTGCTGCCGGGCTGCTCGTTGAGGATCATCTCCTCGACTTCCTGGACCTCTTCCTCGAACTCCTGCACCATCGGCAGGTACTGGTCGATGACGAAATCCATCAGCGCGTAGAGGACATAGCCCGGACCCTTCGCCAGCAGCTTGGGGGTGCACTCGCACCGCGCGCGCAGGCCCTGGTGCGACCTCAGCGAGCCGTGCCGGACGGTGACGATGTAGTTGGGACCGAGGAAGACGTGGGTCTCGCCGAACTCCAGCCGGGGCGGATCACCGGTGCGCTGTGCCGTCCGCAGCACGATGAACAGCGACTCCTCGTAGAGCTCGAGTTTCGGCCGCTGGTGCGCGTTGTAGGCATCCTCGATCGCCAGATCGTGGAGGTGAAACTGCTTCTGGACCTGCCGGAGCAGCGCTTCCTCCGGTTCGTACAGGCCGAGCCAGACGAACCGATCCGTCTGTGCGAGCGCCTCTCCGATGTGCGCGACGTCCAGGTCGGCAACGCGTGTGCCTGCGGCGTAGGCGGCGCAGTTGATGACCCCGGAATCCCGAACGGCAGTTTCGGTCGTGGGCACGGCTTGCTGGATTATAGGCCCCCTACAGAGCTTTCTGGCCGTTCACACGGCGGGGCACCGCCGGGACTCCCCGCTCCACGTAGATGAACCGCACCTGCGCGCGCAGGATCGGACGCTTGGAGCCGAATCGGATGGCAGCCATGCGAGCACGCACAGCCCAGCGCGATGCGGAGCGGTGCGCCCGCGACACCCCCCAGATCGACATCATCGACAGGTCGCGGGCCACCTGGCGTTCCCGCGGCTGCCGCTGTTCGTAAGGTGAGCCGGCCGCCTACTCGTACCGCAGCGCCACGATCGGATCGACGCGGCTCGCGCGGCGCGCCGGCAGCCAGACGGCCAGCAGCGCCACCGCTGTCAGCAGCACCGGAACGACCACGAACACGATCGGATCGCGGGCACTGACGCCGTACAGCAGCGCCGCCAGGACCCGCGACAGCAGGAACGCCGACACCAGGCCCACGGCCACCCCCGCAATCGCCAGGCGGAGCCCCTGCAGGACGACCATGTTCTTGACCTGCCTCACCTCCGCGCCGAGCGCGAGCCTGATGCCGATCTCCTGCGTCCGCTGCGCGACGGAGTACGCCATCAGGCCGTAGATCCCGATCGCCGCAAGGAGCAGGGCCGATGCGCCGAACACCGTCATCAGCCACATGTTGAACCGGTCGCGGGATGTCGAGCGCGAGACGACCTCGCTCATCGTGCGGATGTCGGACACCGGCAGCCCGCTCGCCTCGCGCAGCGCCTCCTGCGACCGCGGCGCTGACCGAGTGCGGCTCGACTCTGCGTGCGGACGACCCAGGCGATCGGCGTGATGCGCACGTTCAACGCGTTCGCGGCATCCGGCACCTGGCCCTGCGGAATGTACATGGTCGGACCGGGCTCGTCGTTGAGGCCGCCGTCCCGGACGTTCCCCGACGATGCCGATGATCTGCCGCTCGGGCTCCTCGGCGAACTCGCGCATCACGTTGCCGGCCGATCACGAGCCGATCGTCGAGCGGATCGCTCCTTGGGCCAGAACTGCTTGGCCATCGCTTCGTTGATGATCACGACCGGCGGAGCGTTGCGTGTATCGCGCTCGGTGAAGGCGCGGCCCTGCTTCACCGGAATCTTGAACACGTCGAAGTAGCCGGGCGAGATCGTGCAGCCACCCTCCGCCGCCGTGGGCCGTGCCCTTCCAGCGGTCGACCGAGATGACGAACGGCAGTCCGTAGCCGCCCTCCAGGGGCACGCAGCACGTGGCGCTGGCCACTTCTCACTCCGGGAATCGCGCGCAGCCGCTCGACGCCGTCCCGCACAATCCGCTCGACCCCGACCGATTCGAGGAAGCGCGGCCCGCTCAGCGACATCCGCATCGTGAGCACGTTGGTCGCGTCGAACCCGGGATCGACCTGGCGCAGCGCGATCGAGGTCCTGAATCAGCAGCGCCGAGCCGACGAGCAGGATGACGGCGAGAGCCACTTCGACGACCACCAGCGACGGAGCGCGTCTTGTTCTGCCGCACGCCGGTGCCCGAGCGCGCGCCGCTCTCCTTCAGCGTGACGCTGAGGTCGGTCGCGCGACCCCTGCAGCGCCGGGATCAGACCGAACAGCACCCCCGTGCCGATCGACACGGCCAGCGTGAACCCCAGCACGCGCCAATCGAGCGCTGACCAGCGCGCCGTCCTGTCCGATGCGCGGCAGGCCGGCCGTGTTGATCGCCGAGCAGCGCCCGGATGCCGAGCATGCCGAGGAACGAGGCCCAGCACGCCGCCGACGAGCGACAAGACCACGCTCTCGGTCAGCAGCTGCCGGATGATCCGCCCGCGCCCCGCGCCGATGGCCGCACGGATGGCGATCTCGCGCCTGCGCCCGGTCGCCCGCACCAGCAGCAGGTTTGCGACGTTGGCGCAGGCGATGAGGAGCACGAAGCTGACCGCGCCGACGAGCACGAGAGCGACGAGCGGACGTTGCGCACGACCGACTCGCGCAGCGGCTCGACGCTGAAGCGCGTTGTTCGGGCGGAGCGCGGTCGGAAACTTCTCCTTGTATTGCGCCGCCGAGGCCTGGAGCCGCGCCTTGGCCTGGTCGAGGCTCACCCCGGGCTTCAGCCGGCCCATCGACGCTGAAGTAGTGCCCCTGATCGGTCGTATTGGGATCGAGCTGGAACGGCACCCACACCTCCGGCGGCGGCCCGAACTCCTGCACGTCGAAGCCTGGCCCCGAGCACGCCGATCACGGTGTGCGGATCGCCGCTCAGCGAGATGGTCCGGCCGACGATGCCGGGATCGCCCTGGAAGCGGCGCTGCCACACCTGCGCGCTGAGCACCACCACCTTCGGCCCTTGGGCTGTCCTCCTCGGCCGAGAAGGTCCGGCCGCGCACGACCGGCGCGCCGAGCAGCCGGAAGAAGTCCTGCCGAGACCTGGCCCGGAACGCAGCTGCTCCGGAAACGACCCGCCTGTGTAGTTCATCGACGCCCGTGCGGAACGCCGCGACGTCCTGAACGACTGCCGTCTGCTCGCGGAAATGCTGGAACTTCGCCGGCGACGACCCCGAACCGGAGCCCTGCGGCGAGGTGTTCAGGAACATCACGAGCCGATCGGGATCCGGGAACGCCACCGGCTTCAGCAGCACGGCGTTGACGACCGAGAAGATGGCGGTGTTCGCGCCTATGCCGAGCGCCAGCGCCGCAACCGCCGCCGCTGCAAAGCCCGGGCTCTGGCGGAAAATCCGGAACGCATGACGGAGATCCTTCAGCAGCGCTTCCAGCATCGGGCTACCTCTCGTCGGGTTGCGTACTGCCACGCGGAACGTTAGGGTTAGACGGGGAGCGGCGCCCGGCCGGTCGTCAGAAACTGACAGCTGACAGCTATCGCTTGCTGTCCCTGTCGTGCCGCACCGGCGACCTTCTGCCCGCGCAGCGTCGGCCTTCCGCATTGCCTCGACAACGGCGTCGGCGAGCGCGATCGGCACTTCGACCAGCGAGAAGGTGTCGGTGATCTCGATCGCGCCGAGATCCCGGGACGAAATGCCCGCCTCGTTGGTGATCGCGCCGACCAGGTCGGCGGGCCGGATGCCGGCGCGGCGGCCGGCGCCGATGAACAGGCGCGTGACGGCCTGATCCTCGCGCGGTGCCCGCGGTCTGGACGGCCGCCCGTCGCGGCCGCCAGCCCGCCGGGTCGCGCCTGGACTCGGGTTCGCGGCAGACCGGCTCCATGCCGCACGTCCTGGTCCTCGCTGTCGCCGGCGAGCGCGTCGTGCGCCAGCTTCACCGCCGCGGCCGCGACGTCGACGATGTCGAACTCGCTCGCGAGCGACTCGACGACGACCCGCACATCGTCCAGGTTCGCCTTCGACCAGGCGCTCGCGGAGCGAGGCACGGGTCAGCTCGAGCCGCCGGGCGCGCAGATCGGCGACGGTCGGCACGCTGCGCGACCTCGATGCGCTGCTTCGTCAAGCGCTCGATGCTGCGCAGCAGCCGGTGCTCGCGCGGCTCCGCGAGGGTGATGGCGGTGCCCTCGCGTCCGGCGCGGCCGGTGCGGCCGATGCGGTGAACGTAGGCCTCGGGCGTCCGACGGCACGTCGTAGTTGAACACGTGCGAGAGCTGCTGGATGTCGAGGCCGCGCGCCGCCACGTCGGTGGCGATCAGCAGATCGGCCTTGGCGGCGCGGAAGCGCGCCATCACCGCCTCGCGCTGCCGCTGCTGCATGCCCGCCGTGGAGCGCCTCGGCACGATAGCCGTGCGCGTTCAGCGTTTCGACCAGCGAGTCGACCTCGAGCCGCGTCCGGCAGAAAACCAGCGCCGACGACGGGCTCTCCATGTCGAGCACGCGCTGCAGCGCCGCCGCCTTGTGCGCGCGCGGAACGACGTAGGCCACCTGCCGGACCCGCGGGAGCTTGCCGGCGGCGGTCTTCTCCTGCGCGATCATGATCCGCTCGGGATCGCGCAGCTGCTCCTCGGCGATGGTCCTCAGCCGCGGCGGCATCGTCGCCGAGAAGAGCATCGTCTGGCGCGTGTCGGGTGTCGCTTCGAGGATGGCCTCGATGTCCTCGGCGAAGCCCATGTCGAGCATCTCGTCCGCCTCGTCGAGCACGAGCGTGGTCAGCGCATCGAGCGCGAGCGACCGGCGTCGGATGTGATCGAGCGCCCGGCCGGGCGTCGCGACGACGATGTCGGCGCCGCGCTCGAGGGCGCGAATCTGCTGCGGCATCGACGCGCCGCCGTAGAGCGGCACCACGGCGAGCCCGGTGCCGCGTGCGTACTTGTGGGTGGCCTCGGCGACCTGCATGGCGAGCTCGCGCGTCGGCACGAGCACCAGGCCCCGGGTGCGGAGCGCCGGCGCCGCTTTCCTGCGCTGCCGGCGGCGCTGCCGGTTCCTGCTGGAGCCGGTGGATCATCGGCAGCGCGAACGCGGCCGTCTTGCCGGTGCCCGGTCGCGGCCTGCGCGAGGAGGTCGCGTCCGGCGAGGATCGGCGGGATCGCCGCCCGCTGGACGGGCGTCGGCTCCTCGTAGCCGAGCGCGCTGACGGCAATGACCAGTGAGCTCGAGAGGCCGAGCGCGGCAAATCCCTGGTCTTCGGGCGATCGGGCAGCAGGCATCCGGTTATTGTGGTCATCCTCGTCCGGCAGGAGCAACACTAATCGCTCCACACCAGGGGCGGGCCCCACGACCTGAACCCGTGAACTGACCCGTTTGACGCGGTCAGAATGGGGAGAAACGGGCTCAGCCGGCGTCAGGCACACCGTCGAAGAAATCGACCACGCCGGTTTCGAGGGAGTATTCGGCGGCGACCACGACGAGCCGGTTGCCCTGGATCAGGTTCTCGAGGACTTCGGAGCCGTGGCGGAGCTGATTGGCGCTCACGCGGGCGTTGGTTCGGATGGCGTGCCGGACGAGGGCGTCCGGGTCGTGCCTGAGCTCGGTCGCCAGCAGGACCTCCACTGACGGCCGGATCCGGTTGACGATCGACTGCTGGTTGCGGGACTGGTTCTCGGTTCGCCTCATCAGGTCTTCCAGCGTCGCCTGCACCGCCCCGCACAGCGAGTGACCCAGCACCACGACCAGCGGGGTGCCGAAACGCTCCGCGGCGAACTCGACGCTGCCGACTTGGGAGGCTGCGACGATATTCCCGGCGACACGGATGACGAACAGGTCGCCCAGCCCCTGGTCGAACACGATCTCTGCCGGGACCCGCGAATCCGAGCATCCGAGGATGATGGCAAACGGCTCCTGACCCGTGGTCAGCTCGTGCCTGAGCGTGCGGCTCGCGAGTGCGTCCGCGCTGCGGATGCCCGTGACGAAGCGCCGGTTTCCCTCCCGCAACCGTTCGAGCCCTTCGCGCGCTGAAATCATCGATCGTTCGCCTCTTCCCGCGGTTGACCACCCGGTTCGCCCGGATGCCGGAGTTCGTCCGCATCCCGGATTCCCGCATCCCGGATCCCGAACGCCGACCGCCGACCGCCGAGTCCTACTTCCCGTACCCCACGGCGGCTGCGAGAACAGGCCGCCGTCCACCCACAGCGTCTGACCGCTTACGAAGGAAGCCTGGTCGCTCGCAAGAAAGACCACAGCCTCCGCGATGTCGCCGGGCGTCCCCACGCGTTGCAGCGGGGCGATCCGGCCCCACGTCTCGCCGTAGTTCGGATCCTCCAGGCGCGTGCGCTCGATCTCGATCGCGCCCGGCGCGACGCAGTTCACGCGGATGCCGAGGGGCCCGAGCTCGACCGCGGCTACCTTGGTCAGCATCTCGATCCCCCCTTTGCTCGCGGTGTAGGCGACGAGCCGGGGAAACGGCACCTTGTTGCAGCCGGAGCCGATGTTCACGATCGCCCCGCGCCCCTGGGCCTTCATCTGGCGCGCCGCCGCCTGCGTGCAGAGAAAGCACCCCTTGAGGTTGGTCGCGATCACCAGGTCCCACTCTTCCTCGGTCACATCGAGGAAGGAGGTCCAGGTCTGCACGCCGGCGTTGTTGACGAGGACGTCAAGCGCACCCGTCCGCCCGACGACAGCCTCGATCATCGCCTGCACGTCGGCGCCGCTCCGTACATCGGCGCGCACCGCGAAGGCCTCGCCGCCGGCCTCGCGGATCGCCGAGACGGTCTGGTCGGCCCCATCCGACGCGTCGTGATAGTTGACGGCGACGCGGCAACCCGTGCCGGCCAGAGCCATCGCGATGCCCCGCCCGATCCCGCTCCCCGCGCCGGTGACGACAGCGGTCCGGCCGCTCAGTGGCTGGTCTGGGCTCATCGTGCGGGCACAGTAGTGCGGGTCGGCCCGGGAAAGCAACGGCATTCACCGGGCCTGCACGGCTCACGCGCGTGAGATGGTCAAGCCTCCTGCCGGGACCCCGACGCCGCGTCGGAGCGTGATGCTATCCTCCGTTTACAGGGGCTCCGCGATCGTCATGGCACAAGTCGTCGTTCAGGATCTGCGCAAGCGCTACGGCGCCGTGAACGCCGTCGACGGCGTCAGCTTCGAGGTCGGCGCCGGCGAGATCTTCGGCCTGCTCGGCCCGAACGGCGCCGGCAAGACCACCACCGTCGAGTGCCTGATCGGGCTGCGCGATGCCGGACGCCGGGACGATCGAGGTCTGCGGCATCGATGCGCGGCGTCAGCCGCACGACGTGAAGCAGAAGATCGGCGCGGCGCTCCAGACCACGTCCCTGCAGGACAAGATCACGCTCGCGCGAGGCGCTGGCGCTGTTCGGCGGCTTCTATGCGCGACGAGTGGCGCCGCAGCCGCTGCTCGAGCGGTTCGCCCTGCTCGACAAGGCCGATGTGCCGTTCGATACGCTTGTCGGGCGGCCAGCGGCAGCGTCTGGCGCTCGCGCTCGCCTTCGTCAACGAGCCGGAGCTGGTCTTCCTCGACGAGCCCACGACCGGGCTCGATCCGCAGGCGCGCCACGAGCTGCACGGCGACATCGCGCGGATGAAGCAGGACGGCCACACCGTCCTGCTCACCACCCACTATCTCGACGAGGCGGAGCAGCTCTGCGATCGGATCGCGATCATCGCCCACGGGCGAGTCGTCGCATCCGGTGCGCCGCGTCGAGCTGATGGCGGGATCGGCCTCGATGCAGGCGGTCTCGCTCGTCGCGGCCGCGCCGCTCGAGCGCGCCGCGCTGGCGGCGCTGCCCGCCATCGACGCCCTGACCGGCGAGGCGTGCAGCTGGCGGTTCGAGAGCACCGACGTCAACCGCACGCTCGCCAGCCTCACCGCCCTGCTCGCCGCCCGAACAACGAGATCACCGAGCTGCACGTCCGCAAGGCGTCGCTCGAGGACGTCTTCCTGGAGCTCGACCGCACCACGATGACCGCCCTGCTGCTCCAGTTCGGCGTCAGCCTGCGGCTGCACTTCCGGAACCGGATGGCGCTCATCTACAGCTATCTGTTCCCGACGATCTTCCTGGTCGCGTTCTGGGTGCTCTATCGCTACGAGTCGCCGCCGCTGGTCCGGCACATGGGCGAGCTGCTGACGGTGACGATCCTCGGCGGCGCCTGCTTCGGCCTGCCGACCACGCTGGTCAGCGAGCGGGAACGAGGGGTCTGGCGCCGCTACCGGCTCACGCCGGTACCGACCGGCTCAGATCGTGGCGAGCACGGTCAGGCGCGCTACATCATGCTGCTCGCCGCCGGCCTGGTGCAGCTGGCGCTGGCCATGCTGATCGGCATGCCGGCGCCGCGCCATCCGCTTCGAGCTGTTGCGTCGCCTTCTCGTGCGTGTCCTTTGCGTTCATGGGGCTGGGGCTGGTCATCGCGACGATGGCGGACAACGTTCCGGCGGTGCAGGCGCTCGGCCAGTGCATCTTCCTGCCGATGCTGATCATCGGCGGCGTCGCCGTGCCGCTCGAAAGCCTTCCGGACTGGGCGCAGCGATTGTCGTCGTTCTTCCCGGGCCGCTACGCGGTCGAGTCGATCAAGGCGACGGTGATGGGGGACGGCCTCGGCGCGGCGCGATTCAGCGTGGCCGCCCTGCTGCTGATCGGCCTGGCCGGCTGCCTGGCCGGCGCACGCCTGTTCCGGTGGGACGCGCAGCAGCGCTTTGCGGCGTACGCCCGGCAAAGCCTGGGTGGCGGTCGCGCTTCCGGGCTGGCTGGCCGTCGGCCTGGCCGCCGAAACCCGTCAGCGGGCGTCGTGGCTTCCAGAGCCGCGGGCCGCCCCGCTCCGGCGCCCCCGAGACGGCGCCGCCGGTGGCCGCTTCGTCCCGCAACCGCTGCCCCCGTCAGCCGCTGCTCGCCAACCCGACGTCCGCGGCCCCGGACGCGCCCGGGCCCGGCATCGCCAGCGCAGCCCGCTGCCCCTGCGAAGACGCCGCCAGCGGCCCCGCCGAAACCCCCTTCAGCCCGCGATGAAGGGAGCGCATCCGATACGGCGGGCACCGCCGCGCCGCCGGCGGCGCCGCCGCCTGAACCGGTGAAGCCGGCGCCGGCACCAGCACCGGCTCCTGCGGCGCAGGGGGACTGGCAGAAGACGCACACTCGAGGACATCGATCGCGAGATCGACTTCACGCGCGCTCCCACCCGACGAGGGGGTCGTCACGCCGATCGCCCGGATAGACGAGGAGCCGGACCCCGAGGTGGCCGAACAGCTCGAGACGCTGCGAGCGCGGCTGGCCGACTGGCCGCCCGGCCAAGGTGGCTGATCCCGTGCAGCGTACACGCAACCTGCTCTATGTGGCCGCCGTGCCGGATGTCATCCAGGCGCCCGATCGAGCGGTTCGCGCCGCTGGTGGTCTACGATCACCTGCAGGTGGACATCCCCAAGCCACAGCTGATGCAGGCGCTGTTCTGGATTGCGCTGCACCCCATGGATGGCGACGACTCGGCCGTCGAGCAACTGCCGCTGCTCGGCATCGAATTACGGGGCCACGGACATCGACGAGACGCGCAACAGAACTGCGTTCTACGCGGTCAAGCTGCTGGGCAGGCTGATGGGGCGCATAGCTACGCGATAGGCGAGGACCGCTGCCAGCTTCCCGCTTCCTGCTTCCTGCTTCGGCTACCAGCTTCCCGCTTCCCGCTTCCTGTGACTACCGCGAATAGCGGGTCGCTGGAAGCGAGTAGCGGCTAGCGGGCAACTGGAAGCGGGTAGCGAGCAGCGGGAAGCTGGAAGCGGGTAGCGGGAAGCGGCTGCTCTACTTCCCCGCCTCCCGATAGAACCTGATGTTCTGGATCGACAGCGGGCCGAGCCCCTCCGGCGCGCTGGTCTGCGGTGAGACGCACGAACCTCGCCCGGACCGGCGGGAATGCCGCGGCGGTGAACATGCTCAGTTGCCCGCGGGCAACCGGCGCGCTCCACGTCGTGCCGTCCATCGATATCTGCACCTGGTAGGATCGGGGGGCGCCGCGCGGCCCCGGCCGCGGGTGGCCCCCGGAGCCTGCGCGCGACCACCGGGGCCGGCAGCCGCGGGGGCCGGCGGCGCGCCGCCCCGGCCACCGCCGCCGCCCGGCGCGATGAACTGCACCTCGGAGATCGTCAGCGCCTCCGGGAACTCGACCTGCACCCACATGCCCGCCTGCTGCGGCACAGCGGACGTCCACCCGGTGATCGTCAGCGCGCCCTCGCGGCTGCGGCGGATTGTGGCTGGCCGTCACCTTCCACGTCGGATCCGATCGGCACGCAGCACCGGCAGCGATGCTCGAGCTCCGGCGCGGTCCACATCGTCTTCCGGCCGGCCGTGGCAGCGCGGACGCGCGCGACGTCGCGGCCGACACCAGCGCGCCGGTGTTGCCGAAGCTGTTGCGGACGTACGAGCGATCGCCGCGATCCAGTCGTCCTTCTGCGCCCATCGGCACCATCACCTGCGTGTAGGTCCTGTCCTCCAGCGGCCCGGTCAGCCCGTGCAGCAGCACCTTGACGACGTAGTCGCGATGGCCCTGCACGCGCGGCGATCCGGCCATCGGCGGCGCCATCATCGTGCCCGCCGGCGCACCGGCCATCGGCGCCCCGCGGCCATCAGGCCCGTGGCAGCTGAAGCACAGCTCGTTGTAGATCGTCTCGCCGCGCTGGAGCAGTTCCTGCTGCTCGGTCTTGAGCCCCGCGACTGGCCGCGCCCGCGGGCCGGCGGCGTCAGCAGGATCTTGCCGATCTCCTGGATGCCGCGCGCCTTGTTGCGCGTCCATCGTCGCCTGGATGACCGCCGGCGCGTCCGCCACCTTCAGCACGTTGATCGTCAGCATCGCCTGGAGCGCCACGTCCACGTCGGCGTCCTTGGTCGCCGCGCGGTAGTCGTCCGCCAGCGAGCGTATCGCCGTGTCTTGTAGAGCGTCTCGCTGGCGCGAATGGCCTGGATGCGCATGCGCGGGTTCGGGTCCTTCATCGCTCGCGCACCAGCGGCAGCGTCGAGGGCGCCCAGCCCCTCGAGCGTCCACATCGCATGGAAGCGCGCCAGCAGGTTGTCCGGCGAGCGCGCCATGCGTCTGGAGCGCCGGGCACCACCGACTTGTCCTGCTTGCAGCACCAGCAGCCGCTGCGCCGTGTCGCGCCACCAGCCGTTCGGATGCGACAGGTGCGCCACGAGCTGCGCCGGCGTCTCGTCGTACATCCGCGGCTGCGTGCGGTCCAGCTCGATCGCCGGCACGCGCCGGCTGCGCCGGGAATCGCCACTGCCGCCGGTCCGGCCGGGGTGCCCGGGAACTCCGGCGTGCCGTCGAACCGCAGGCGCCAGATGCGGCCGCGATTGATGATCTTGTCGAGCTGATACTGCTGAATCTTGTGGCGCAGGTACGAGCCCTGCGCGCGTCCACTCGCCTTCCTGGATGATCCCGCGATACATGTCGGCGATGTAGACCGTGCCGTCGGGCGCCGTCCGCATGTTGACGGGGCGGAACAGCGGATCGGTGCTGAGGATGAACTCCGACCCCGGGTAGGCGTTGCGCAGCTGCGTCAGCCCCTCGGTCTTGACGATCTTCGCGCGGCGGATCAGCCGGCCGACCGGCTCGGTGTAGAGCAGGTCGCCGACCAGATCGTCGGGCACGCGGTGGCCGCGGACGATGTCCGGACCGCCGGTCGCCGTGGCGTGGTTGACGGTGCCCGATCGGCATGCGGACGCGGCCCATGCCGCCCTGCATGTCGCCGACGCCCGGCAATCGGCCAGACGATGTCGAAGCCGGGCTCGTATTCGTCGGCAATCCGGAACGCGCCGTACTGAATCGGCACCTGGAAGTTCACCGGGCCGCGCTCGCACCCCGCGCACACGAACCACATCTTCCCGTCGTCGTCCTGCGACAGCCCCCACTGGCCGCCGTTCGAGCCGGTCGGCTCGCGGACGATGCCGGTCGGCGTCCAGCGGAAGCGGAAGGCGTTGTAGGTGCTGTAGATCCAGTTGTCGAGCCCCCACACGAAGCCGCTCTGTTCGTGCTCGAGGTTGCCGTCGCGGCCGATGCCGACGCCGCTGAAGAACACTTCCCGCTTGTCGGCGACGCCGTCGCCGTTGGTGTCGGTCAACTTCACGACGTCGTCGGAAGCGGTCTCGTTCGTGAGGATGCTGTCGTTGTCGAGCGGCAGGACCATGCGCGGCAGGACCAGCTTGTCGGCGAAGACGACGCGCTTGTCGTACTTGCCGTCGCCATCGGTGTCTTCCCAGCGGCGTGATGCGGCTGCGCGGGTCGCGCTGTCCGGTGCCCTCGACGTCCGGCATGTAGGTGACGAACTCGCGCGACGTACATGCGGCCGTTGCCGTCGAACTCGATCACCGCCGGCGTGTCCACGTCGGGGTCGGCGAGCACCAGCTCCATGCGGTAGCCCGGCGGCAGCACGAAGGTCTTCGCCTGCTCCTCCGCGGTCAGTGCCATGATCGGGCGGCTTGGGCGAGAAATCCGCGCGGCTTGCAGGCCCGGGCGGCGGCACGCGCGCCTGGCCGAACAGCGAAATCGTCGCAGCGACGACAATGGCGGCGACCGCCGTCCACAACCGTGGTGCGCGAAGGCGCAAAATGGTGTTGGGCATGGGGTCCTCAGGTGGTACTTCCGGTCGAAGCCGGCGCCCCGCGAGACCGGCGGCTGAAACGGGTGGATTCTGACGTTCCGGGCCGGGGCAGGTCAACCGGCCGCAGCCGGAAGCGGGAACGGGAGCGGGAGCTGGCAGCGGGAACGCGGGCAGCGGGAAGCAGGAAGCTATCCGCCCGTTGCGACCCGGACGAAGTCCACGAACCCTTTGTGGCGTTCGTATCGCACGAGGCGGACCCGCAGGCGGTCGCCGACGTCGAGCCCCTCGAACCCGCGCTCGAGTTTGCCTTCGACAGGCGGGTGGAGGATGCGGACCCACGTGCCCTTGCTCGACGCGCCGGTGACAACCGCGCTCGAACTCCTGGCCGATCCGGTTGGAGAGCCACAGCGCCGCGGCCGACTTGCGCACCCGCCGCTCGACCTTGCTCGGCGGCATCCTCCTGCTTCGTGCAGTGCTCGGCGAGCGGGGTCAGCTCGGCGAGCGTGTAGGGAGCCGTCGCGCCCCCCAGCGCTCCCTTCACCAGCCGCTGCGTGACGAGATCGGGAAACCGCCGGTTGGGCGCCGTCGAGTGCGTGTAATTGGACTCGGCCAGCGCGAAGTGCTGCCTCCTCGACCGCCGACCCGGGCCGTCCGCGATGTACTCGCCCCGGCCGAGCAGCTTGAGGATGCTCAGCGACAGATCGCTGAACGGTCTCGGGTCGGCAGCCTCGCCGACGCGGTCAAGAACTGCTCGAGCGCGCGCGCGTCGGGCGCTTCCGGCAACGTGGTGCCGTGGCCGGCGGCGATCTCCACGATGCGCGGCCAGCGTTTCGGCGCCCGCGACCACCCGCCTGATCGACGCCCACCCGTGAGAGGTGAGAAACCGCGCGGTGGCGCCGTTGGCGGCGATCATGAAGCTCTCGATCATGTCGCGGGCGCGATTCGAGGCCTCGACGCGCAGTTCCTTGACCGTCCCGTCGCCCATGACCGGCTTGACCTCATCGCCCGTGCGGCGATGTGCTGAAGGATGTCGCGCGTCCTGCATGGTGGCCTCTCTCATTGGCCTGGGGTAACTCCAAGAAAAGCTTTCACACGGAGGAGCGCAGCAACGGAGATCGGAGGGACCTCTGGGTAGGCGGGCCGCTCTGAACCGGACTGCTCGCGCGCCGACCGCAGGTCGGCGCCGGGGCAGACCTGCCGCGCTACGCGCGGCGCGAGCACCGCACCGCCCCGAGCCGTCCCGTCGCCTCCCATCCTCCCCACCTCCGTGTTGATGGCCTGGAATGGCTCGAAGACATAAGGGAGAAACGGAGTCACGGGGATCGGACGGACCCCTGGGTAGGTGCGGCGCGAACACTGCACCGCCGCGAATCATCCCCGCCGCCTCCCATCCTGGTGTTGTCGCGCCGCGGGCACGCGCGCGTGACGAGTATATCGTGGCCGTGTGGGGCCCCTTGGGGCTGGGGCTTAACGGTGAGGCTTTGGGCTTTGGGCTGTGGGCCTTCCGACGGCTCTGTAGAAGCCCTGGCAGGACATCGGCGGTGCTACCCTGACGTGAATGACGGAGCCGCCGTGGACGGTGGAGGCGGAGGATGCGGGCGTCCGCCTCGACAAGTTCCTCGCCCACCCGGGCCGTGCCGGATCCCGCGGGCGCGCCACAACAGCGATCGATCGCGGAAAGGTCTACGTGAATGGGGTCGTCGCCACGGACCCCGGCACACGGCTGCTTGCGGCCGACACCGTGCGGCTGTGGATGGACAAGCCGGGCAGCGCGAGACGTCCCGTGCGCCCCGGGCCGCGCGGCGACCTCGACATCGTCTTCGAGGACGATGTGCTGCTCGTGGTGAGCAAGCCCGCGGGCCTGTTGACGGTTCCCCTCGAGCGCAAGCGCGATGCCCCGTCCGTGTACGACCAGATCGAAACCTACCTCCGTCCGGCCGGCCGGCGCCGGCCGCTGGTCGTGCACCGTATCGACCAGGACACGTCCGGCCTGGTGGTATTCGCCAAGGATGCCGTGGCACAGGGCCGCCTGAAGGCGCAGTTCAAGCGCCGGGAACCCGAACGGGTCTACTGGGCCGTGGTCTACGGACACCCTGACCCTCCGGCAGGCACGTGGCGGGATCGTCTCGTGTGGGATCACCACCGCGCTCATCCAGAAGGAGACGCATCCACGCGACCCGCAGGGGACCGACGCCGTTTGCGCATACCGCACGCTGGAGGCATTTGCGGACGCCTCGCTGCTCGAGGTCAGCCTCGCGACCGGCCGCCGCAACCAGATTCGGGTTCAGGCGCGCCTGCGCGGCCACGTGCTGGTCGGCGAGCAGCGGTACACGTTCGGTCCGGGGTCGCTGCGTTCGATCCCATTCGGGCGGCACGCCCTGCACGCGCGCCGGCTGGCGTTCCGCCACCCGAGCGACGAGCGGGTCCTGGCATTCGAAGCGGCGCTCCCGTCGGATCTCGCCGACCTCATCGACCGGCTGCGGAGCGGGAGGGCGGGGGGTCAGTGACCGACCGCCTCACCCGTCCTTCTTGTGAATCCAGACTGCGTCGTGCAGCGGACGGGCTGCCGGGCCGCCGATGACGGAGGTTCGCATGTGCACGGCCGGCAGGCCGATGGCTGAGGAGAGCTCCGCGAGACCCCGACGCGATTCGTTGTGAATGAGGAAGCCGCCCGGGCGCAGCATCGCCGCGACGTTGGTCAGCGCGAGCCCCAGCTGCTCGTCATCGAAGTAGGTCAACACGTTGGTCATGACCGCCAGGTCGAACGGAGGCTCCCCGGCAAGACGCTCGGTGAGGATATCGAGGCGTGTCGCAGCGAGCGCTCGCAGGACGTCCGGGCGGATGTCGACCGAGCGGAGGTAGTGCGGATCCGAGCCCAGTGAAGGCGGCGTCGGGGCGTCGCGTCCAATCGCCCGTCCCATGCTGGCGAGATAGGCGACGTAATCTTCCGCTCCCTGCGGACCGCCGCGCCCGGGAGCGGCCAGCAGGAAATGAATCGTCAGCGGTCCGGTGGGAAGGGCGTCGAACCATCCGACGACACGCGGGCTGACGTCCACCGAGTGGACACGCAAGTCAGGGATCGTCGCCAGAGTCAGGCCGATCAACGCGTCGGCGACGGCAAACGGCTGGTAGCTCTGAGGGGCCACCGCGTCGACGAGATCCGTGCGAGGCGCGGTGTCCAGGCCGGGGCCCACGATCAGCACTCGCCGAACGCGCAGCCCGGGTTCGAGCCCGCGTAACGCAGCGAGGCCGGTGTACACGCTGAACCCCGTATCCGCCCGGGTATCGGAACTGTGCGGGCGTGCCTGGTAGAGCACGGCCACGGAGGCGCGCTCGGCAGCTGCGTCGGCGGTCGCAACGAACTCTTTGCGATACAGGAAGCGGGCGACCCTGACGTAGTCCGCCAGGAAGGCGTCCGCAGTCGTCTTCCCGTCCCTTGCAAGGGGAGCAAAGGCCGAGAGCCACGGATCGGCGGAAGCGGAACGTGTTTCCTCCAGAAGGGCGTCGAGGCGGGCCCGCTCGGCGGCAGGCAAAGGGACAGGCGGCACGTACCAGCCGCTGGAAAGCAACCGCTCACGCTGGGCGGGTTGCAGACCATCGACGAACGCGCGGGCGCTGAGGGCCGGCTCGATCGGCGCCAGGCGCGTGAACCGGCGCGATTGCAGGGCGTAGTACACCAGCTCGTCTCTGGTGCCCTCTTCCAGCCTGCGGGCGGTCTCCTCGTCGATCCTGCGCAGGTAGGCAGGAAAGCCTGCCTCGTCCACGCCGCGCCGGGCCAGGCCCAGCTGGATGAGGCGAGGAAGGTCGGTGGTACTGAAGGCGGACCGTCCGTTGTGCGGCGTATGCGGTAAGCGCCGTGCCTGCGATCGCGGCGGAGACGAGAAGGAGCACGGCACGGGAGCACAGGGCCCCCGTGCCGGTGGAGACGTCAGAACAGCAGCTTGATCCCGAGCTGTCCGTAGCGCGGGAAGTTCGACTGCCGCACGACCGGCGGTCGATCGTGCCGAACGCCGCGTTGGTCGGGTTGTTCTCGTAGTTGCGCTCGTCGTACACCGACTGGTTCAGCACGTTGTACAGCTCGAAGCGGATCTGCAGCGCGCACGTTGTCGCTCAGTCTGCGTCGTCTTCGCGAAGTTCATGTCGAACTGATAGAACGGCGGCCGCCGGATCTGATCGTCGCGGAACTGCCGTCGTCCGGCGGCGTGTAGTTGGGCCGGATGATGAAGTTCGGTTCCGTGCAGCCCGCGGCGACCGAGAAGCCCAGCATCGTCACCACGCCGGCGTCGTTCATCTGTGCGACGCAGTTCTGGACGGCGCGGATGACGTTGGCGTCGTTGTAGTCGACGTTCTCGAGCGTGGCGTCCTTCACGTAGAAGACGTTCTGCCGGCAGGCCCCACGGCCGGCCGGTGTTGAACAGCCACATTCCGGCGACTTCCCAGCCGCCGACGATGCGCGTCGACGACCGGATTCGCGTTGTGCAGGAACTTCCGGCTCGCGGCCGAACGGCAGGTGGTAGACGCCGGAGATCGTCACGCGGTGACGCCGGTCGCTCTCGTACGGCGAGCGCTGCACGATGCGGTCGACTTCGGTGAAGACCGCCTGGGTGGTGTCGTTGCCGCCGATCGTGTTGCCGCCGCCGTTCTCCTCGATCATCTTCGACCAGCGTGTAGGTGCCGGCGAGCGAGATGCCGTCCGACATGCGCTTGTTCACGGTCGAACTGCGCCGAGTTGTACCAGATCTGCCCGTCGTTGCGGTCGAACTCGGTGATCCGGCCGAACTGCGGGAACGGGCGGCTCAGCTCGTAGCGCGAGAGCGTCGGGCTGGTGAACCGGGTGGTGCCCTCGAAGCCCGGCGACGTGGAAGAACGGGTTGGGCAGCAGCTCGTTGCAGAATGCGGGGCTGCCGCCCTTCGTCGGATCGCAGCGATCGCGCAGCTCGACCGACGGCTCGTTGAAGCCGCCCCAGGAGTTCTGCTCCTGTCGCGTCGCGGCTGCCGACGTAGGTGATCTCGACCGACGTCCGCCACGGCAGCTGCCGCTGGAAGCCGAGCGAGAACTGGTGCACGTAGGGATTGAGGAAGTCCGGGTTCGAGAAGCTCGGCGTCACGGCCCAGGAACGTCTCGAGGCCCAGCGACGAGCCCGGCGCTGCCGGCGATGCCCTGCGGGAACGGATTCGCGAGCGGGAAGGTCGACGTCCGGTCGCCGTCGAGCGAGGTGATGAGCGGCGTCTGGATGCTGAACCCGTTCGAGGCCGAGATGCCGACGACGTTGAGGAAGTACAGGCCGTAGCCGCCGCGCAGAATCGTGCGGTCGTTCAGCATGTACGCGAAGCCGGCGCGCGGCTGGATGTTGTTCGTGTCCCACTGGTACGGATACGTCGGGTTGCCGTTGACGCTCGACGAACCGAGGCCGCCGCGGACCTGAGTAGCCGGGAAACGGCAGCTGGATTGATGCGCGAGGACACCGGGTTGATGGTCTGGGTGTCGAAGCCGTAGTTCAGCCGATCTGCTCCTCGAACACCGGCGTGTTGAGGTCCCAGCGCAGGCCGAGGTTCAGCGTCAGGCGATCGGTGACCCGCCAGTCGTCCTGCACCCACGGCGCGTAGTAGTTCCAGCGGAACGTCGGGTAGAAGTTGTTGTCGATCCGCGCCGCCGCTCGGCGCGCCGAGCAGGAACGACGCGATCGCGTTGCCGCTCAGCGCGTCGCTCTGATTGAACGACGCGCTGCGTGAAGCGGCGGTCGAAGTCAGGACGAACAGGTTGCCGTTGATCTCGCGCGTGTACCAGGTGAGGCGCATGTCGAGGCCGCCGCGCACGTTGTGCTTGCCCTTGCGTCCACGAGAAATTCGGCTGCAGGCTGAACCCGGTCGTCGTTTCGCTGTTGCGGTCCGGCGCGCCCGAGTGCCCTGATAGTCCGGTGAGTCGTGCCGGTCGCGTTGCGTCGCAGAAGTTGATGCGCGGGAACACCTGGTTCGGCAGCTGGTTGACGAGCGACGGCGGGAAGCCCAGCTCGGCCGGATTGAACCCCAGCCCCGGATCGGAGCGCGCCAGCTCGAGGTACTGGTTGAGGCCGCCGCGGACGTTGAAGACGAGCGTCGGGCCCATCGTCCGGACCCAGTCGGCGACGCCCGTGTGGTTGAGTGCGCTCGAGCGGCAGCTGGCCGTCCTGCGCCGGACCGTCGGTGATCCCGTTCGTGTACCGCGTCTCGGTGCGCTTGTTGTAGGCGTAGCGGAAGAACATCCTCGTCTTGTCGGCTGAGGTTCTGATCGACCTTCGTCGCGATGTTGTGGAAGTCGTCGTAGGCGAGGTTCGGCGCGAAGGCGAAGTTGTTGCGCCACGGATCGCCGGCGACGCCGGCGTCGTGTTGGGCCGCAGGAAGTACTGCGAGAACCGCTGCGCCATCGGGTCGATGCGGTTCTGGCGGGATGACGTTGCCCGGGAACGGATCGCGCACCCACTGGCCGTTCTCGAGCCGGCCGGTGCCGGATCGTAGATGGTGATCAGGCGGCCCTGCGCGTCGCGCAGATTGCTGAAGTCGCCGCGCAGCTGCGCCTCGTCGGGCACGGTGTAGGTCGCCGGGTTCGGCGTCGCCTCCCTGTAGCCCTCGTAGTTGAACATGAAGAACGTCTTGTCGCGTCCGTCGTAGAGGCCGGGAATGCCGCACCGGGCCATCGATCTGGAAGCCGTACTGATCGAGCTTGTGATCGGGCTTCGGCGTGGTCGTTGAGCTTGAAGTAGATACTCGTTCGAGTCGAAGCGCCTTGCGGCGCGCGAACTCGTACACCGTGCCGTGAAAGCTGTTCGTCCCCGACTTGAGCGACACGTTGACGACGCCGCCGGCGGTGCGGCCGTACTGCGCGTCGTAGCTGTTGGTGACGATCTTGAATTCCTGCACGGCGTCCACCGGCGGCACGTAGGCGATGTTGTTGCCGCCCTGGATCGAGTTGTTCGGCGCGCCGTCGAGCAGGAACTCGTTGTTGCGGTTCTGGCCGCCGTTGATCGACCAGTCGGCGATCGCGCCGTTGTCGAACGGCCGCTGATAGATCGCCGGGCCGTTGTAGGTGATGCCGGGCGAGAGATACGACAGCATGAACGGATTGCGCGCGTTCAGCGGCAGCTCCGTGCACGCGCTGGTTGTCGATCACCATGCCGCGATCGGCCTTGCTCGTTTCGAGCAGGACGTCGCCGGCCGAGACGTTGACCGTCTCGCTGACGATCGCCGATCTGCAGCTGGAAATTGACCGTCGCGGCCTGGCCGACTTCGAGGACGACGTTCCTCGCGGGTCATCTTCGCGAAGCCGGTCGAGCTCGACGCTGACCGAGTAGTTGCCTGGCCTGAGGAACGGGATCGTGTAGGACGCCTTCGTTGCCCGTGGTCGCGCGACGCCATCTCGTCCTGTCTCGATGTTGGCCGCTGTGATGGTCGCGCCCGGAACCGCCAGCCCGTTCGGATCCGTGATTCGCCCGGT
This sequence comes from uncultured Acidobacteriota bacterium, assembly GCA_963787175.1. GTDB lineage: Bacteria > Acidobacteriota > Vicinamibacteria > Vicinamibacterales > 2-12-FULL-66-21 > CAVSUB01. The sequence continues at coordinate 137,953 of CAWBCA010000015.1, read as the reverse complement.
CAGCGTGGCACGGAACTCCTGCGCGGCGACGCCGCTGGCCATGGTGGTCAGCAGCAGTGCCACCCCCAGCACACAGTGATACGCCTGGAATTTCCTCATTGTCCTCCTCCAGCTCACCTTCGAACAATGTCCCCGATTGCAAGCAGGCCGGCCGGACCGGTGCACGTCGGCGCCGCCCCGGCGCTGTGAGTCAAGACCCTTTTGCACGGAGTGTCAAGACGATTCCCTGCGGGAACCGGTTGTTTCACGTTGCGATACAGCGGTCTCGGGAAATGGAACCGGCGCACGCGCGTCAGCGGAGTCCCACCCTGGTGCGTGCCATACTCTTCCGCGACGTTTACGCCTCCGGAGGTCGGCATCCCGTGACGTTCATCAATCCAGGCTTCCTGCTGCACACCAAGACCGCCCGCCGGCTCTACGACGACGTTCGCCGCGCACCAGCCGATCCTCGACTACCACAGCCATCTTCCGCCGAAGGACATCGCCGGAGAACCGCCAGCTTCGCGAACCTGTTCGAGATCTGGCTCGAGGGAGACCACTACAAGTGGCGGGCGATGCGCGCCAACGGCATCGACGAGCGCTACTGCACCGGAGATGCGACCCTACGACAAATTCCTCGCGTGGGCCGCGACGGTGCCGAAGCACGCTGCGCAACCCGCTCTACCACTGGACCCATCTGGAGCTGTCGCGCTATTTCGGGATCGACGATCTGCTGGACGAGGCCACGCGCCCGGCCGATCTGGGACCGGGCCAACGAGCGGCTGGCCGTCCGACGAGCTCACGACGCACGGCATCCTGCAGCATTCGGCGTAAGGCGCTCTGCACGACCGACGATCCGGCCGAGCCGCTCGACTGGCACGCAGCGATCCGCGACGTCGGCACTCGAGACGGGCGTCTACCCGACGTTCCGGCCGGACAGCGCGCTCGACGTGCACCTGCCCGACTCGTCTTCAATCCCTGGCTCGACAGGCTCGCCGCCACCGCCAACACCGACATCGGCCCGCTTCCACGGATTTCCTCGACGCGCTGCGCGCACGCCACCAGGCCTTCCACGACGTCGGCGGACGCCTCTCCGATCACGGCCTGCCCTACTGCTATGCGGACGCCTGCACCGACGCGGAGGCCGCGGCGGTCTTCGACCGGGCGCGCGCCGGCCAGGCCGAACACGCCGGAGCAGCCGCGCGGCCTTCGCGTCGTGCATGATGGTGTTCTTCGCGCCGCCTCGACGCCGAGAAGGGCTGGACGCAAGCAGCTGCATCTGGGCGCGCTGCGCAACGTAACAACCGCGCGCTGCGGACGCAATCGGGCCGCGACACCGGCTTCGACTCGATCGGCGACTGGCCGCAGGCCGAGCGCGCTCGGCGCTTACCTCGACCGCCTCAACCAGGAAGGGGCGCTCCCGCAAGATCATCCTCTACAACGTCAACCCGTCGGACAACTACACGCTCGCCACGATGATCGGCAACTTCCAGGACGGCTCGATGCGCCGGCCAGATCCAGTTCGGCAGCGCCTGGTGGTTCGTCGATCAGAAGGAAGGCATCGAGTGGCAGCTCAACGCGCTCTCGAACGCCGGCCTGCTGGCGCACTTCGTCGGCATGCTCACCGACTCGCGTTCGTTCATGTCCTACCCGCGTCACGAATACTTCCGCCGCGTCCTCTGCAACATGCTCGGACATGAAGTCGAAACGGGCGAGCTGCCGGACGACGATGCGCTCGTGGGCCGGTTGATCGAGGACGTGTCGTTCCGGAACGCCAGCCGCTACTTCGGGTGGGGGGAGGGGGCGCGTTCGGACGGTTCATGAACCCCATGAACCCCTCCGTCAAAGCGATTCCGCTGGCGGATCGTCAGCGCACGGCGAGATCGACCTCTACGGTCAGCGAATCGGGTCCCGGGCCCGCAGCCGTGGAGCGCGCCGGCACGACGCCGTGCTGCGACCACCATTGCCGGGCGTCGTTCGACGACCAGCTCGAGGAGGCAGCGCACGCGCCGAGCGCCTCCTCCAGCGCGAGCGCGCTCGCCGGCCGTTCGGCGGCGGTCTTGGCGAGGCATTGCATGATCAGAGCTTCGAGATCACCATCCACGGGCTGGCCGAGCCGCCTTGACGGAGGCGCCGGCGTCGTGTGCAGGTGATGGCCGCACAGCTCCACGATCGTCCCGGCTTCGAAAATCGGCTTGCCGGCCACCAGGTAGTAGCCCACCGCACCGAGCGAGTAGAGGTCGCTCCTGGCCTCGACCCCGTCCGGCGACACGATCGCCTCCGGCGCGAAGTACATCGGCGTGCCGGCGAGCACCGGCCCGCCCTCGAGCGTCATCGTCAGGTCGAGGCGAACGGGATCGAGGCACTTGACGAGCCCGAAGTCGACCACCTTCGCAACGTCCGGCTCGCCGCCACGCTCGGTGAGGATGATGTTGGCCGGCTTGATGTCGCGGTGGATGACGCCGAGACCGTGCGCCTCGCCGAGCGCGCGGCAGACCTGGCGAAGGATGTGGATCACCCGGCCGGCCGGCTGCGGCCCATGCCACCTGACCAGCTCCTCCAGATTCACGCCCTCGAGGAACTCCATCGCGTAATAGAAGACGCCGTCGGGCGTGCGGCCGTAGTCGTAGATGGCGACGGTGTTGGGATGGGTCAACAGGGCGGTGAGCTGGACCTCGCGCTCGAAGCGCTGCAGGTCGATCTCGCCGGCACGATTCGGCGGCAGCAGCTTGATGGCGGTAGGACGGCGGAGCATGGCGTGACTGGCGCGATAGACCACGCCCATCGCGCCTTCGCCGATCTTCTCGTCGAGGGTGTATTGCCCCAGCCGACGGGCCCGCTGCGCCTCGCGCCGGAGACCGTAGACCACGACGGAGGTGACGATGGAGGAGACCACGCTCAGGACTGCCCAGCCGGCGGTGAAGATCGGGGCGACCAGACCGGCGCTTCCAGGTCCCCGGAGGGTGATGAAGTCGGCGGCGATCAGCGGCAGGACGCCCAGGCAGGTGAGGAGCGCCGTGCGCTGCGGAGGCGACGGCAGCGCCGTGGCCCGCCACGTCATGGTCAACGCCACTGCCAGCGTTGCGGTGAGCATGGCGGCGCGCGGCTCGTCCAGCACCGCCGAATCGCGCCGCACGAGTGTGGCGCCCATCAAGGCGAACAGCGTGCCCAGCGCGAGCGTGGCGGCCGCGTCGAGCATCCGGAGCATCCGGAGCGGCCAGATGCGGCGCCGCGTGACCAGGTAGAGAAGGACGCCGGTTGCCGACGCGCCCAGGTGCGACAGCATGCTCGGGGTGGCGAACACGTCGGACCACGGCCGGAGCGGGTTGAGCGCGAGCTCGCCGAACACCCGCAGCGGCACGAAGCCGAACGACAGGATGGCGTTCCACAGCCCGAAGATGCCGAGCCGCTGCTGAAACAGCTCCCGGCCTGGCGGCGCCGGCAGCTCGGCGGAGGTCGGCCCGGCCACGTCGATATGCGAGCGCGTTTCAGCCATGGGTGAACCGTCGAGTGTATCCGGGCCGGCGTGGCTCGACGGTCGGCGATCCGGTCAGTGCTCGTCCTGGCGGAGCGCGACAATCGGACCGATGCGCGCCGCGCGGAGCGCCGGCACCAGGCAGGCCTGCAGGCCGGCCACGATGGCCACCGCCGAGAACCCCGGGGTTCTGGCAAGGCCGCGCGCCGCGAACCGGACGTCCCGCAGGGTCTGCTCGAGCCAGTTCACGTAAGTGCCTCCCTGTGCGACTCCATGCAGGGCGGGATGACCGGATTATGCACCCAAGAAGGAGCTCACAGGCGCGCGCCTGGCGCCGCTCCGGCGAGGGTCAGATCCGGATGAAGATCTTCCGGCGGTACATCCAGTACAGGACCGCCCAGAACACCACCAGGACGGCGGCGCCGCGCAGCACCGGCTCGAACGGCGCACCGAGGACGGCAAAGGGAGCCCGACCGAGGTGCCGCAGCAGCGCCGACGAGACGAAGTGCTCGAGCGTCCAGCTCATGACGTAAATGGCGATGGAGTTCGCGCCGATCACGAGCAGGGGGAACGACCAGCGTTTCCACCCCTTCCACTCTGTGATGGCGTACAACGCGGCGAGGATCAGCACGACCAGCCCGCCGCTGTAAAGCGTATACGAGGGCGTCCAGATGCGCTTCACGATCGGACTGATGTGAAGCCACTGCAGCAGGAGGCCGGCGAGCGTCAGCGCCACACCGCCCGCAACGAGCCCCTTCAGCTTGTCGCCCGTGGAGCGCGGCGTCTGCAGCCAGCGGCCGGCCCACACGCCGAGCTGCATCGTGGCGAGGGTGGGGATGAAGCTCAGCGTGGACCAGCCGCCCCCGTTGAACCTGAACGGCGCCTCGCGCGGGAAAAGATTGAGGAACCACACGTCGAACGCCCACGCCAGGTTCGAGTTCTTGTTGAAGTGTGCGAGGAAGCCCGTGTAGAGGTGGGGCCAGTCGGCTGGGACGCCCACCGCAGGGTAGTCGAAACCCGGACCGGGCAGCGGGTAGAGGACGAACGCGGCCCAGAAGGCCGCCAGGATCGTGATGAAGGCGGCGGCCTGGATGCGCAGCGACGCGAACGCCAGCAGGAACAGGACGGTGTAGCCCAGCCCGATCTGGGTGAGCGTGTCTTCGAAGGTCCAGTAGGTCCGCGGGCGCTCGAGCGAGCGGAGGAAGATCCCGAGGAGGATCAGCATCGCGCTTCGCCACAGCGCATGCCCGAGCATGCGCGGGAAGGTTTCGCCACGGGCGCGACGGCTCGCGAGGGAGAACGGCAGCGCCGCGCCGACGAGCAAGGAGAAGGCGGGCTGGATCAGATCGTGGAGCGAGCACCCCTGCCACGGCACGTGCGTGGTGTTGTAGGCCACGATGGCCCAGAACCGGCTCGCCGGAAAGGCCTCGTGCAAGGTCCACAGCCGCATCGCCTCGGCGAGCATCAGGAACATCACCAGGCCGCGAAGGACATCGATCGAGATGACCCGGGTCGGCGAGGACGCTGCGGCCGGCACTGTCGCCACGCGGCTCATGGTAGCCGCGATTCTACCGCCACGGCCGCGGCCTCACGGCCGGCGCCGCATACTGCCCGCCGCAGGCTGTGCTGATCGGGCCGACGGCACCGATGCGGTGCAAGTGATCTGCCTGTAATAGAGTTCTGGTGGCTGATGTGGCGGACCGATGCCATCCAGCGCTGCGAGGGTAAATGAAGATTGACGGACGGTTCCGAACGCGCGTTCTGGCCGGCGAGTTTCTCGCCGGCACCTGGCTGAACCTCGGGTCGACGATCACGGCTGAAATGGCCGGCCTGTGCGGTTTCGACTGGGTCGTGCTCGACCACGAGCACGGGCCGGGGAGCGACACCACGATCATCGCAGCAGCTCCAGGCAATCGCCGGCACCCCGGCCGTGCCCCTGGTGCGGATCGCGGGCAACGATCCGGTGCGCTTCAAGCGCGTGCTCGACGCGGGAGCGCACGGCGTGATGGTGCCGTATGTCAGCACCCCGGCCGAGGCGGCAGCCGCGGTCGGAGCGATGCGGTATCCGCCGCGGGGTGTGCGCGGCGTCGCCAGGCTCACGCGGTCAACCGGCTTCGGCCTGGCGTTCGACGACTACTTCGCACACGCGCACGAGTGGCTCGTAACGCTGACCCAGATCGAAACGGCGGAAGCGGTCGTGCAATGCGCCCGCGATCGCGGCCATCGACGGCGTGGACGTGCTGTTCGTGGGCCCGATGGATCTGACCACCAGCCTGGGCATCCCCGGTCAGTACGAGCATCCGCAGGCACTCGAGGCGTTCAGGCACGTGGCGGCGGCCGCCCGCGCCGCGGGGAAAGCCGCGGGGATCCTCTTGATGAACCCGGCACACGTGCCCATGTGCCGCGAGATGGGATACAGCGTCGTCGCGCTCGGCTCCGACGGCGGGGCGGCGAGCGCCGGCCTGCGCCAGGCGGCCGCGGCGCTGCGCTCGCAGTGACGGCGACGGAGCGCCCGGTCAACCCGCCCGGGGTGCGTCAGACCGCCGTCTGGCCCGCTCTCAGGCAGACCGGGGGCTGCTGTTTGCAATCCCGGCAGCCCCTTCGATATTGTGTCGCGACAGGTCCGGAAGCCCTCGCCGCGTCGCCAACCGGAGGCAGGAAACACGAATGGAACCGGTAGTCATCCCTCTGCAGCCGCGGGGCTTCGGCTCGACCATGCGGCGCGACGCATGGTGGGCGCAGCCGCTCGTCACCTTCCTGGTGCTCGGGCGCGTTCGTCGTCTACTGCCACCTGGGCCGCGTTCCAGGGCGAGCACTACGAGTACGGCCCGTACCTCTCCCCGTTCTACTCGCCGCTCCTGTTCGGCGAGGGTCCGCACAGCTGGTTCGGCCCCTGGACGCACGCCCGGCTGGTGGCCGGCGGCGCTGCCGTTTTCCGCGGCGCTGCTGATTCTCTGGGCGCCGGGCGGCTTCCGCTTCACCTGCTACTACTACCGCGGCGCCTACTACAAGGCGTTCTGGGCGGATCCCCCGTCCTGCGCGGTCGGCGAGCCGCGCACGCGCTACCGCGGTGAGCACTCGTTCCCGCTGATCCTCCAGAACGTCCATCGCTACTTCCTCTACCTCGCGCTCGCTGTTCCTGATCATGCTGTGGCGCGACGTCTGGATGGCGATGTGGTTCACCGACGCGGTCACCGGCGCGACGACGTTCGGGATCGGCGTGGGCACCCTGGTCCTGGCGGCGAACACCGCGCTGCTGAGCGGCTACACGCTCGGCTGCCATTCGTTCCGGCACCTGGTCGGCGGACGCCTCGATCGCTTCTCGCGCGCATCCGACCCAGACGCAGGCTGTACGACGCCGCCTGCCGGTTCAACTGCAACCACAACCGCTGGGCGTGGGCCAGCCTGTTCGGCGTCGCGCTGGCCGACCTCTACGTGCGCCTCTGCTCGATGGGCATCCTCACCGACTGGAGGATTCTCTGACGTACGAGACGCACGAGCATGACGTGCTCGTCATCGGCGCCGGCGGCGCGGGATTGCGCGCCGCGATCGAGGCATCAGCGGCAGGGCGTTCGGGTCGGGCTGCTGTGCAAGTCGCTGCTCGGGCAAGGCCCACACGGTCATGGCCGAAGGCGGCATCGCCGCGGCGCTCGGCAACGTCGACGACCGCGACAGCTGGAAGGTGCATTTCGCCGACACCATGCGCGGCGGCCAGTACGTCAACAACTGGCGGATGGCGGAGCTGCACGCCAGAGAAGCCCCCGATCGGGTCCGCGAGCTGGAGGCGTGGGGCGCGGTCTTCGACCGCACCGCCGACGGCCGCATCCTCCAGCGCAACTTCGGCGGCCACAAGTACCCGCGCCTGGCGCACGTCGGCGATCGCACCGGCCTCGAGATGATCCGCACGCTGCAGGATCACGGCATCCACCGCGGCCTCGACGTCCACATGGAGTTCACCGTCGTCGCGCTGCTCACCGACGGTCCGCGCGTCGCCGGCGCGTTCGGCTACGACCGCGAGCGCGGACGTTTCCGGGTGTTCAAGGCCAGGGCGGTCGTGCTCGCGACCGGCGGCATCGGCCGCGCCTACCGCATCACCAGCAACAGCTGGGAAGGCACCGGCGACGGCCACGCGCTGGCCTATCGAGGCGGGCGCCGAGCTGATCGACATGGAGTTCGTCCAGTTCCACCCGACCGGCATGGTGTGGCCGCCGAGCGTGCAGGGGCTGCTGGTCACCGAAGGGGTCCGCGGCGAAGGCGGCGTGCTGCGGAACAACGAGGGGCGCCGCTTCATGTTCGACGACATCCCGGAGAACTACCGCAGCCAGACCGCCGACAACCCGGAGGAGGGCTGGCGCTACACCCAGGGCGACAAGAAGCGCCCGCCGTCCGCCCGAGCTCCTCACCCGCGACCACGTCGCCCGCTGCATCGTTCGCGAGATCAAGGAAGGCCGCGGCAGCCCGCACGGCGGCGTCCTGCTCGACATCTCGTGGATCAAGGAGAAGCTGCCCAACGCGGCCGAGCACATCCGCAAGAAGCTGCCGAGCATGTATCACCAGTTCAAGGAGCTGGCCGGCATCGACATCACCGCCGCAGCCGATGGAGATCGGCCCGACGACGCACTACGTGATGGGCGGCGTGAAGGTGGATGCGGACACGCAGATGTCGACGCTGCCCGGGCTGTTCGCCGCCGGCGAGTGCGCGGCCGGCATCAACGGCGCCAACCGGCTCGGCGGCAACTCGCTGTCGGACCTGCTGGTGTTCGGCAAGCGGGCCGGCGAGCACGCCGCCGCCTTCGCGAAGGGCCAACGGCGCACCGCAGTATCGACGAGCGGCAGGTCGACGCCAGCCATCAGGCGTGCGCTGGCGCCGTTCGACCGCGGCGCCGAGGCAGAGAACCCCTTCCGCATCCAGCAGGATCTGCAGGGCATGATGCAGGATCTGGTCGGCATCGTCCGCCAGGAGGACGAGATGCTGCGGGCGCTCGAGCGAGCTCGACCGCTGAAGCAGCGGGCCGCGCGGGCCGGCGTGACCGGCCATCGCGAGTACAACACCGGCTGGCACACGGCGCAGGACCTCGGCAACCTGCTCATCGTCTCGGAGGCGATCGCGCCGTCGGCGCTCGAGCGCAAGGAAAGCCGCGGCGGGCATTTCCGGCAGGATTACCCGGAGAAGGACCAGGCGTTCGCGACGTTCAACGTCGCGTGAGGCGGGGGCCGGACGGGACGATGGAGGTGTCGCGCGTCGCCGATCCCGCCGCTGCCGGCGGAACTGCAGCAGATCATTCAGGAGAATGTGTAGGTCACGGGATGGCTCAGGCGACGTTCCGAATCTGGCGCGGCAATCGGGAGCGAGGGGGCGTTCCGCGACTACGCCGACCGAGATCAGCGACGGCATGGTCGTGCTCGACGCGATGCACCGCGTCCAGGCCGAGCAGGCCAACGACCTCGCGCGTCCGATGGAACTGCAAGGCCGGCAAGTGCGGTTCCTGCTCGGCCGAGATCAACGGCAAGCCGCGCCTGATGTGCATGACCCGGCTCGACACGCTCGACCTCGCGGCGCCGGTCACGCGTCGAGCCGATGAAGGCGTTCCCGCTGATCCGGGACCTCGTCACCGACGTGTCGTGGAACTTCCGCGTCAAGCAGGGCATCACGCCGTTCACGCCGCGGCCGGCCGGACGCCCCGGACGGCACCTGGCGGATGTCGCAGCGCGAGGTGGACCGGGTCCAGGAGTTCCGGAAGTGCATCGAGTGCTTCCTGTGCCAGGACGTCTGCCACGTCCTGCGCGACCACCACGAGTTCGACGGCTTCATCGGGCCGCGCTTCCTGCTCTACAGCGCCGCGCTCGAGATGCACCCGCTCGACACCGCGGATCGCCTCGGCGACCTCAAGCGCGCGCAGGGCGTCGGCTACTGCAACATCACGCGCTGCTGCACGAAGGTCTGCCCGGAGCACATCACCATCACCGAGAACGCGATCATTCCCCTGAAGGAGCGCGTCGTCGACCGCTTCTACGATCCGCGTGACCAGGCTGCTGCGGATGTTCCGGAGCTGACTCTCCGCTCGGCACGTCTTACGTGACACTCGCATTGACCGGAGCACCCCACATGTTCGATCTGAAACCGCTGGACCCGACGCCGTGCCGGCCGCGCTCGCCAGGGCCGAGCGCTACCGGCTGCTGAACGAGCCGAGCGAAGCCGAGAGCATCTGCCTCGACGTGCTGGCGGTCGAGCCCGGACAACCAGGCCGGCCCGCATCATGCTGCTGCTGGCGCTGACCGATCAGTTCGACGAAGCGGCCGGCGCCCACAAGGCGGCGCGCGACGTGCTCGTCGGCCTGACCTCCGACTACGACCGCGCCTACTACGCCGGCATCATCGCCGAGCGGCGGGCCAAGGCGCAGTTCGCGCGCGCCGGCGCGGCGGCCAGCGCGCGGCGTCTACGACTGGCTGATCGAGGCCATGCAGCACTTCGAGCGCGCCGAGGCCCTGCGCCAGCATGGCAACGACGACGCGCGGCTGCGCTGGAACGCGTGCGTGCGGTTCATCCAGCGGCATCCGCAGCTGCAGCCTCGGTCGACGACCGCAGGAAATCGAGATGCTGGAATAGGCCGGCAATCCGGCTGTGGAGCGGGGCCTTTCAGGCGCCGCGAGCTGCGGCCTCGAGCCCGCCCCGGCCGTTGCGCCGCGGGCTGCAGCCTCCAATCCGGCGACGCGAGCCCGCCCAGGACATTGCGCCGCGGGCTGAAGCCCGCAATCCGCCTGTGGAGCGGGGCCTTCAGGCCGCGAACGGCGGCTCGACCTTGACATTGCCTGACGCTGGTGACACGCTCCGCTGCGCCCCCTCTCTACGTTCCACCCCGAGACACTGTGCATGCGGCCCCGAGGAGATCAGGTGAACACAAGCAAGCGACGACGGCTCGGAACCTCACTGATAGCGGCGCTCGCGTTGCTCACCGCGGCGCCGATCGCCGCGCAGGTCACGACCGGCACGATTGTCGGCACCGTCAGCGATACCAACGGCATCGTCCCAGGCGCGACGGTCACCATCGTCGAAGTGAACCGGGGCACGTCGGACACGTTCACGACGGATGAAACCGGGAGCTATACCGCGCCGTTCCTGACGCCCGGAACCTACACGGTCGAGGTGGAGGTCCCGGGCTTCAGGAAGTGGGTGCGTCCCGGCGTCATCCTCCAGGTCAATCAGCGCGCCCGCGTCGACGTCGGGCTCGAGGTCGGTGCGATCGCGGAGACCACGACCGTCGTGGCGTCTGCGCCGCTGCTCCGTACCGACTCCTCCGAGGTCGGCACCGTGATCGAGGAGCGCGCCATCAAGGAGTTGCCGCTGAACGGCCGCAACTTCGCCGCCCTCGTGTACCTGACACCGGGGATCACCCCGGGGCAGGCGGGCGAGAACCTGTCCGGCGCGAGCACGTTCAATCCGCGCGGCGCCTCGAACTTCAACGCCCTCGGACACCAGGCGAACGCCAACGCCTGGCTGATCGACGGCATCGACAACAACGAGTACTCGTTCAACACCGTCATCATCGCGCCGTCGGTCGAGCAGGTACGGGAGTTCAAGGTGCTGTCGGGGGTGTTCTCGGCGGAGTTCGGCAGAGGCGCCGGCGTCGTGTCGGTGTCGACGAAATCGGGCAGCAACATGCTCCACGGCACGGTGTTCGAGTACCTGCGCAACGACGCGTTCGACGCGAGGAACTTCTTCGTGCGCAAGGTGACGCAGCCCGATGGGAGCCTGCTGGTCGATCCGAAGCCGCCGCTGAACCGGCATCAGTTCGGCGGCGCAATTGGCGGCGCCCTGGTGTTGCCCGGTCTGTACGACGGCCACAACCGGACGTTCTTCTTCGCCGATTACGCGGGTCTGAAAGAGACGCGCGGGCAGGTCTTCGTCAACACGGTCCCGACGGCCCAGACGCGGAACGGCGACTTCAGCGACTTCCGCAACCCGGCCGGAGCGCTGATCCCCATCTACGATCCGCTGACCACCAGGTTGAACCCCGCATTCGACTCCTCGCGCGCGCCGGGACCGACCAACCCCCAGTTCCTGCGGGACCCCTATCCGAACAACACCATCCCGCAGAACCGTATCAACCCGGTGGGGCGCAACGTCGCGAGCATCTACCCGCTGCCGAACGGGCCGGGCAACTTCGACAACTACACGTCAACGGTCAACAGAGAGGTGACCGACAACGTGTTCTCCGGCCGGGTCGATCACCGATTCTCCGACAAGGACTCGATCTTCGCGAGGTTCAACTGGGGCAAGTTCAAGCTGGATGCCCCACAGGGGCAGGCGGCATGCTGTCTGCCGACCCCGGCAGAGGCGGCGTCCCGGTTCAATCTCGGTCCCTTCGTGGCGGGAATCCAGAACACCCGGCTCACGACGCACGGTGCGGGGGTGAATTACTCGCGCGTGCTCGGGCCCAACTTCATCAACGAGCTCCGGGGCGGCTACGCCCTCACGCAGCCGTTCACGTTCCAGTCCGACTTCGGGATCAACGCGGCGGAGTCGCTCGGCATTCGCGGCATCAACGTCACCGAGTTCACGAGCGGCCTCCCGAACATCAACATCCCCGATATGACCGGGATCTCCGGCGGCCCGGCATTCCTGCCGGTGAACCCGAAGCAGTTCCACTGGCAGATCGAGGACGCGCTTGTCTGGTTGAAGGGACGGCACCAGCTGAAGTTCGGCTACCGGCTCGTCGATCGCTATCCCTCGCCGTTCACCAACACGGACACCCGCGGCACCGTCAACTTCGGGCGGAATTACACGAACAACCCGGTGACCAACACCGGCGGCTCCGGCCTCGCGTCGCTCCTTACGGGATACATCAACGACGCGGCCCGCGGATTCCTGCTCGAGCCCTACACCCTCCGAACCCAGGAGCATGCCCTGTTCGTCCAGGACGACTTCAAGGTCAGCTCCCGCTTCACGGTCAACGCGGGGCTGCGCTACGAGATTTTCGGGGCCGAAACCGAAGAGGACGACAAGATCGTCAACTTCGATCCGGTCGGGCTCCGAATGATCTATGCGGGCGAGGACGGCGCCAGCGCCTCCGTGAACAAGAAGACGCAGTACGGCAACTTCGCGCCCCGCCTCGGCATGACCTACGACCTGTTCGGCGACGCGAGCACGATTCTGCGCACGGGCTTCGGCATCACCTATTTTCCCGTGCAGCCCTCGGCCTCGAACATGATCGGCCAGCAGGTTCCCTACACGATCTCCCAGAACGTCGCTTTGACGGCGACGAACCCGACGGACTTCTCGAACATCCGAACGATTGCGGATCCGTTTCCCGCCATCGTGCCGGTCAAGCCGCGCACAACGGCAGAGCTCCAGGCCACCCGGCCGCGCGTGCTGGGGCATTCGTTCGAGAACGAGACCTCGTATGCGGAGCAGTGGCATCTCGGCATCGAGCGGCGCCTGCTCTCGGCCATGGCGGTCGAGCTCACTTACGCCGGGAGCGCCGGCAAGCACCTCATCTATTGCTACAACCCGAACGAGGTGCTGCTGGGCACCAGCTCCCAGCAGTCACGACGGCTGATCCAGCCGCTGAACCTGGTGACGAACATCGTGCAGTGCGATCCCCGCAACCGATCCAACTACCACAGCGGGCAGCTCAAAGTGACCCAGCGATTCACCGGCGGCCTGCAGTTCCTCGTCAGCTACACCTACGGCAAGGCGCTCGACTACGGCGGATCGGCGGCCAGCGGCGGCGGCGCTGTGGGCAATCCGCAGACGATCACGAATCTGGAGGCCGGGTACGGCCCTTCCGGCTTCGACGTGCGGCACCGGGCCGTGATCAGCGGCGTCTGGGAACTGCCGTGGGGCGCCGACCGCCGCTGGCTGCACGAAGGGGGCGTGCTGAGCGCGATCGCCGGCGGCTGGCAGCTCTCGGGTATCGGCACGATCACCACCGGCCGGCCCTTCACCGTCCTCATGCAGAGCGGCGTCAACGACGGTGCGCCCAGCTGGCCCAACCGGATCGGCTCGGGCGAACTGGAGAACCCGACTGTCGATCTCTGGTACAACCCGGCAGACTTCGCCGCGCCGCCGCCGAATACCTACGGCAACACCGGCCGGGGCATCCTGTACGGCCCCGGTCATGTCAACGTCGATACGTCGCTGTCGAAGCGCTTCTCCGTGCTGGGACGCACCAACCTCGAGTTCCGGTGGGACGCGTTCAACCTGTTCAACCATCCGGGCTTCGGCTTCCCCCAGCAGAACTTCGACGCGGCCAACGCCGGGCGCATCACGTCGACGGTCGTCGACAACCGGTCGATGCAGTTTTCGTTCAAGGTGAACTTCTGACGCGAGCTTCACGAGCACTCATGAACTCCATGAACCTATGACCTCATGAGTCCCATGAACCCCATGAACCCCTGGCGAGAGGGAGGAGCGATGAAACCGGCAGTCGCGAGAATGATGGAAGAGAACACCCCGGCCGCTGTCGACCGGCGATCCTTTTTCAAGACGCTCGGCCTCGGGGCCGCCGGCGCGCTCACCCTGACAGGGGAGGCTGCGGCCGACGCGGACGCCAGCTTCGTGCAGGCCAACGTCAAGCGCGCCTCGGAGCCCTCCGCGCTCAAGATCACCGACCTGCGCGTGGCCGTCGTCGTCAGCGCGCCGATGACGTGCCCGATCATCCGCATCGACACGAACCAGGGCCTGGTCGGGTGGGGCGAAGTGCGCGACGGCGCGAGCGAGACCTACGCGCTGATCCTCAAGAGCCGCATCCTCGGCGAGAACCCCTGCAACGTCGACAAGGTGTTCCGGAAGATCAAGCAGTTCGGCGGCCAGGCGCGCCAGGCCGGCGGCGTGTGCGGAATCGAGATGGCCCTGATGGACCTGGCCGGCAAGGCCTGGGGCGTGCCGTGCTGGCAGATGCTCGGCGGCAAGTTCCGCGATCGCGTGCGCCTCTACGCCGACACGACCACGCGCGATTCACCGGAGGAGCAGGGCAAGCTGCTCAAGGAACGGATGGACCGGGGCATCACGTACCTCAAGCAGGACTTCGGGATCGGCCTGCTCAAGGGCGTCCCCGGCGCGCTCTCGATGCCGGCCGGCTCCAACATCGGCGGCGGCGGTCGCGTCATGCATCCGTTCACCGGCATCGAGATCACCGACAAGGGCGTCGCCTGGCTGTCCGACTGGGTCGGCCAGCTCACGCGGCGTGATCGGCATGGAGATCCCGCTCTCGTCCGACCACTACGGACACATCAGCGTCAACAGCTGCATCAAGCTGGCGCGCGCGATGGAGAAGTGGAACCTCGCGTGGATGGAAGACATGGTGCCCGTGGCAGTTCGGCGAGCTCATGAAGCAGATCCGCAAGGACTCGACGACGGTCCCGATCCTGACCGGCGAGGACATCTACCTGAAGGAGCCGTTCATCAAGCTGATCGAGATGGGCGCGGTCGACATGATCCATCCCGACCTCGCCAGCTCCGGCGGGCTGATCGAGACCAAGAAGATCGGCGACTACGCCATGGAGCACGGCGTCGCCATGGCGATGCACTTCGCCGGCACGCCGGTCTCGTTCATGGCGAACGTGCACTGCGCGGCGGCCACCGAGAACTTCGTCGCGCTCGAGCACCACTCGATGGACGTGCCCTGGTGGGAGAGCCTGGTGCGGACGACCGGCGGCAACGCCCTCGTCGAGAAGGGCTTTGCCGTCGTGCCGGACTCCCCCGGGCTCGGGATCGACGTCAACGAGGAGATGGTCAAGCAGCACCTGCGGCCCAAGTCCGGCTACTTCGACCCCACTCCCGAGTGGGACAACCTGAGAAGCAACGACCGGACCTGGAGTTAGCCAGGCAGGAAAGCTACTTCGGGTTGCTCTTGCGGAGCTCCTCGAGCCGCTTCTTGAGGTACTCGTTGTACTCCTGCTTCAGCGCCGGATCCCTGGGGGTGCCGTAGATCTCGCTCGACTTGTACTTGCCCTCGTCGAACTTCTTCCGCGTCCACTCGTCGTGGATGTGGATGACGTCGGCGTTGTCGATCACCTGCTGCACGAGCGCGGGGGGCACGAAATAGACGCCCTCCGCGTCGCCGAACACGAGATCCCCCGGCATCACGGTGGCGTTCCCGATGCGGACCGGGACGTTGATCCCGCTGAGGGTCACGTTGCTGATGGCGCTCGGGTGCGCGGTGCGGAAGTAGGCCGGCATGGCCATCCGCGAGATGCCTTCCAGGTCGCGGATCGCACCGTCCACGACCAGGCCTGCGCCGTTGGTCGCCTTCATGATGTAGTAGAAGAGGTTGTCCCCGACGATCGTCCCTCCTTCCGACTGCCCGAACAGATCCACCACGAGCACGTCGCCCGGCTGCAGCATGTCGATCGCCGCCTGGTTGTTCAACCGCGGCAGGCCGGCCGCTTTCGCCTTCGCGGTGGCCACGCCGTCCAGGTCCGGCCGGAGCGGCATGAACTGCACGGTGAACGCGCGGCCGACGAGCTTCTTGTCGGAGTGCAGTACCCTGAAATCGCCCGCGTACTGGTTGCGGAATCCCTTCCCGGGCAGCACCGCGAAGATCTCCTCCGCCGACAGGCCGCGCGCCCGTTCGAGCAGGGTATCGGGAACCTTGGGCCGCCCGTCGGCGAACCGATCGAACGGGTTCTGGGCCGTGTACTCGATCATCTGCTCCTTGGACAGGGTGAAGAGCTGGGCGTGGGAGAAGACGGGGCTCAATACAGCCGCGACGGCGATGCCGAGGGCGACCAGTGCGGAAGGCTTCATCTCGTGCTCCTGGGTCTCACTGAATGGATCGGGAATCGGGCGATCCTCGAGTGACGCCGGATCGTCCGCGTCTCTGCGACTGCGGCTCCCGGCTACAGCGTCAGCGCCGCCTGCAGCATCGCCCGGGCATATGCCACGTTGTAGATCTCGCCGGCGAACCCGCCGCCGCCCGGATACTGGCTCTGGATCTGGCCGCGCTCGCGATCGGGATCGATCGCCCGGGGGTGTTCGGGATAGAGACCGCGCGGGTACTTCTGCCGCACCAGCTCCCGCATCACTCCGAACATGTCCACCTGGCCGTCGTCCAGGAACACCTCCGTGTAGTCCACGTAAGGCTTCCGCACGACAACGTTGCGGAAGTGCACGTGATTGATGCAGTCGCGCTTGCCGAGGTAGCGGCACACCTCCACCGGGTCCTCCCCCATCTCGCGGGTGACGCCGCAATCGAACGTCATGCCGTTGTACGGGCTCTTCACGAGGTCGAGGTACTCCTTCCAGTGCTCGAACGTCGCCATGATCTGCTCGGAGCCGCGGCTCAGGGGCACCGGCGGATCGTTGGGGTGCAACGCGAGCCGCACGTTGGCTTTTTCCGCTTCGGGCACGATCGCCTTCAGGAACCGCTCTGCGCGCTTCAGCTGGTCGGCGCGGGTATGCGTCCCGACCCCGTCGCGGGGGGAAGCGCCTTGGAGATCTCGTAGTCGTAGGCCGTGTAGCCGGCCCCCGCCCTGCCGGTCTCCTCCTTGTAGCCCTCGGTGAGACGATGCGCGTAGAAGTTGTACTCGATCACCGGCAGGCCCGCCTTGCCCGCGGCGCGGATGGACTTGATGACGTTCTCGGTCTGGGCATCCGCCTCCGGCCTGCCCCAGATGACGTCGTTGAACCCGGAGATCATCAGGTTGCAGAGCGTCACTCCGGCCGCCTTGTAGCGGTCCATCCGGCTGCGGATGTCCGCCTCCTCCCACGGAATTTTCGGCCCGCCCGTGAGCACGTTGTCCACCCCGATCTGCTTGAGACGCCGCGCGCCGGCGTCGTCTCCGCTGACCGCCCACGCGCCGAGGCAGATCTTCGGGGTGTCCTTGCCTTCCGCCGGCATCCGCGAGAATTTCGGCGCGGCGGACTGCGACGACCTGACGGTGGTGGACGACAGCAGCGCCGCCGCCCCGGTCAGCTGGAGGACGCGCCTGCGGGACACAGTAGAGCTCACATCAACCTCCGTTCACTTCGAGCACAGGTCCGCACGGTTTCCGGAGCACGTGATCGCGGTCATCGCCGCGCGCAGTGGAAGGCCTCCCTGCCAGCCGCCCCGGTCCGCCGACTGGAACCGGAACATTCTAGTGCGCCTTGACCCCGGCGCTGCGCCGCGGTTCGACACGGCCGCCGCCGCCCGCCGCCGGCCGCCGCCGGCCGCTTGACCGCGCCCACCGCGCGTGCTACATAGAGCCGCGATTTCACCCCGGTTCGACCCGCGCGTTCACTTTTGGAAATGGAGAGCCCGATGTTCTCGAGGTCAGTGGCGCTGGCGCGACTTGCAACGGTGGGGCTCCTGCTTCTGGCGTCGGTCGCACCGGTTCGTGCGCAGACGCCGTCCGGCGAAATCAGCGGACTGGTGACCGACGGAACGGGATCGGTGGTGCCGGGCGTGACGGTCACGCTGACCAACCAGGAAACCAACGCCGTGCGCGAGATCCAGACGAACGAGTCCGGCCTCTACGTGATGCCGGCGATCCCGCCGGGCATTTACACGCTGAGAGCGGCGCTCACCGGGTTCCGCACAGTCGAGCGCAAGGATATCGAAGTGCAGATCGGGAGCGCCACCCGCATCGCCTTCACGCTCGATGTCGGACAGCTGTCGGAGGTCGTCGAGATCAGCGGTGGCAGCCCGCTCCTCCAGACCGAGAGCTCGGCTGTCGGCACCGTCATCGAGAACCGCGCCATCGTCGAGCTGCCGTTGAACGGGCGGAACTACCTGCAGCTCGCCTCGCTGATTCCGGGTGCCACGACCAACGGGCCGACCTCCAGCCAGGGGAAGCAGCGCATGGGCGGACAGCGCAACAGCTTCGGCCTGAACGTCGCCGGCCAGCGCCTCCACTACAACCACTATTCCCTGGACGGTGTCGAGAACACCGACCTGAACTTCAACTCCTACATGCTGCTGCCGTCGGTGGATGCACTGCAGGAGTTCAACGTGATCGCCGGCCTGTTCGACGCGGAGTACGGTCGCGCCGTCGCCCAGATCAACGTCTCGACGAAGTCGGGGACCAATCAGATCCGCGGGACCGCGTTCGAGTTCGTGCGTAACTCCGCGCTGGACGCCAAGAACTACTTCGATCGCGCCGACAAGCCGATTCCGCCGTTCCGGCGGAATCAGTACGGGGCCACTCTCGGTGGTCCCGTCGTCCTGCCGAAGCTGCTCGACGGGAGGGACCGGCTGTTCTTCATGTTCAACTGGGAAGGGCTGCGCGAAACCAAGGCTCTGACACAGACGGCGTCCGTCCCGCTCGCCGCCTGGCGCACCGGTGACTTTTCCAATCTGCGCGACGGCAACGGCAACCTGGTCCCCATCTACGATCCGGCGACCCGTGTGTTCGACGCGGCCGGCCAGGTGACGCAGGCACCCACCGCCTTCCCGGGCAACCGCATCCCGGCCGGGCGCATTCACCCGATCTCCAGGGAGCTGCTCGAGTACTTCCCGGTCCCGCAGGAGGAACGGGTCGGGAGCAACTTCGTGAACGACGAGGCGCGCCGAGTGGACGCCGACCAATACACCTACCGGCTCGACTTCACCGAGAGCTCGAACGCGCGCTGGTTCTTCCGCCACAGCATCTCGCACGAGCTCGGCTACGACCCACGGGATATCCCCGACATGGGGATCAACACCGACACCGACGTGCAGCAGGCGGCGCTCGGCTACACGCGGATGTTCGGATCGACCAGGCTGAACGACTTCCGGATCGGCTACGGCAACCTGAAGAACGGGCACATCTCGCCGCGCGCGAACACCGACAACGTCGTCGGGCGCCTCGGGATCAACCTGCCCAGCGACAATCCGCTCTACTGGGGCGTTCCGAACATCGGCATCACGGGGCTCGCGGGCGTCGGCGAGGAAAGCGACGCCCCGTTCATCAACGACGACACGACGCTGCAGTTCGTCGACAACTTCACCTGGACGGTCGCCAAGCACTCCTTCAAGTTCGGCGGCGAGGTGCGTCACGTGCGCTACGACCAGATCGGCGGGGTCGTCACGCGCGGACGGTGGGCGTTCGACGGCCGCTACACGCAGAACCCGCTGCTGCCGGCGGCCGACCGCGGCGGCGCGCCGTTCGCCGACTTCCTGCTCGGGCACTTCAACCGCTCCGAGGGGCAGGTCGGCGCCCCGATTGCCAACTTCCGGTCGAACTACTTCGCGATCTACGCGCAGGACAGCTGGAAGGCCGCCTCGAACCTGACGGTCAACTACGGCCTGCGCTGGGAGTACGACCAGCCGTTCACCGACACCAACGATGCCATCGTCAACATCGATTTCGACTGGGCGAACACCTATGAGCCGGTGTTCGTACGGGCGGGCACGGGGGACCCGTACGAGGGCGATCCGCCGTTCCGGCTCGCCCCCAACGTCCAGTACGTGCGGGACGGCCGGTTCGGCCGCGGCGCCTACCGGCCCGACTACAACGACCTGGCGCCCCGGCTGGGCATTGCCTGGACGATCACGCCGAAGACCGTGCTGCGCAGCGGCGGCGGGATCTACTACGTGCGCGACATCGGCAACGCCATTTTCGACACCGTCCGCAACGCGCCGTTCACGATCCGCCGCGACGAGCCGGCTGAAACGTTCCGCCCAAACCTGAGCTACGAACAGCCGTTCGCGCGCACCGGCGCCCCGACCTTCATCCTCGCCACACAATGGGACGAGCCCTCGACCTACGTGGCGCAGTGGTCGCTCGGCGGCCAGCGCGAGCTGACCGGCAACATGACGGCCGAAGCGACCTACTTCGGATCGTCGGGCGTTCACCTGCGCCGGCTCATGAGCTACAACAACGCGGAGCCGAGCCAACTCCCAAACTCGAACGACGCGCGGCCGTTCCCCAAGTTCGGCAGCGTGCAGGTCATGAGCGCACCCGGGCACTCGAGCTACCACGCGCTCTATCTCAAACTGCAGCGGCGCTTCTCGCGGGGCCTGAGCTTCCTGAGCTCCTTTTCGTACGGCAAGTCGATCGACAACGGCAGCGGGATCCGCACGTCGGACGGCGACACCCTGACGCCCTCGAACAACTACGACCTCCGGCTGGAGCGCGGCCTGTCGGCCTTCGACTTCAGGAAGCGATGGACGACCTCCTGGCTGTGGGATGTGCCGGTCGGGCAAGGCAAGCGCTGGCTCAACCAGGGCGGCGTGCTGGACTGGGTGCTCGGCGGCTGGCAGCTCGGCGGCATCGCGACGCTCCAGGACGGCTTTCCGTTCACGGTGGAGTGCGGCGGCGGCACGATTCAGAACGGCGGCCTCTTCTGCTATCCCGATTCGACGGGCGAGGACTGGCGGCTGTCGCGGAGCGAACGCACCCGCACGCGCTATTTCAACACCGGCGCCTTCGTCGACCGGAACCCGCCCGGCGGGCCGTTCCGCTACGGCACCGTCGCGCGCAACTCGCTGATCGGTCCGGGCATCGTGAGCATCGACGCGTCGGCCAACAAGCGGTTCCAGCTGAAGGGCTCGAGCTACGCCGAGCTTCGCTTCGAGGTCTTCAATCTGCCGAATCACCCGATCTGGAATCAGCCCGGGCGCACGCTTCGCACGCCCACCTACGGGGTGATCACCAGCACGAGGATGGACTCGCGGCAGATCCAGCTGGGCCTGAAAGTCGTGTTCTGATCCCGGGTACAGATTCGGGACTCCATCTGGCAGCTAGAAGCGAAACGAGTACTGCACCTTCGCCGAGACCTTGCTGTCCTGCACCCGGAACCGGAGGTTGCCGTTGCCGGCATCCTCCTGGATCCACCCCTGGTTGACCGCGAAGAACAGGTCGTTGCCCGGTTGCAGCGTCCATCGAACTCGGCTCTGCCAGCCCAGGATCCTGGAGCGGTTGTCGTACTGCGCCAGGTTCGACAGCGACAGCCGCGGGGATGCCGAGTAGCTGACGCTCGACGTGAAGATCCGTGCGATGAAGTGCCCTTCAGGCAGACGGGCGAACGTCTGATTGGTGCTCAGGCTGATGGTGAACCTGGGGGGCAGCTTGTAGACAAGGCCGGTCGTCAGTTGCTCGGCCTTGCCGGACCAGTAGTTCCCGTAGGTCAGGTTCACGCTGCCCGAAAGCCGCCGTTTCGTGGCGGTCGAGAGCAGGTTGCTCCTGAATCTGGTGAACCGGTACTCGCCCGGCTGCAGGATGACGCGCGGCGAGATCTCGAAAGGCTCGAACAACCGCTCGTAGGTCGGGTTGAAGTCGAACATGCCGTGGAGATTGTCGCCCGAGTGCAGGTGCCAATCCAGCAGCGTCACATACAGGTCCCAGCTCTCGACCTCCCCGTTGTCCAGCCGCACGAAGCGCGTGTAGTAGATGTCGTGATTCAACTGCTGGATGTTCAGGAAATCCTTCGGTCGCGGGTTGTAGGAGCCGGCGATCCTGAACATGCGGACGTTGTCGCGCTGGACGAAGCCGAGCCCCGGTTCGAAGTTCTCCTGGATCTCGCGGAACACGACGTGGGCGTTGAACTTGTCGTTTGGATAGTGGGCCGAGAAGCCATACGACCAGTCCCGTCCGGAGACGCCTTTGTTCACGCTCCTCACCCCGTAGGCGTTCACCACGGCATTGTTCGGGCCGGCCGAGGAAGCGTGACGTGGCGAGGCGCAGGTCGGCGCCGTAGGTCTGCCCCGAGCGCCCCTCCGCGGGATGCCCGCCGGTGAACAGGGCGCCCACGTACGATTGCTCGAACAGGTTCCGCTTCGCGCGTCCGACGAAGAAATTCTTCTCGCTGACAGCCGGGATGTCTCCCGTCCGCACGCTCAACACCCCGACATCGGTGCGGCCGACAGTGCCCGTCAGCTTGATACCCGCATCGATCGGGACTTCCTCCCCGTCCAGCAATCCAATCTGCCGGCTGAAGAACGGGTATACGTCGGCGCCGGCCGGCGGAATGCCGCCCGCAGGCTCCGGTCCGGTGCTGGCGAACCCGAACACACCCGCGCCCTGCAGGAAGAACGACCGCTTCTCCGGAAAGAGCACCGAGAAGCGCGAGAGGTTGATTTGCCGCGCGTCGACTTCGGTTTCGCCGAAATCGGTGTTGAACGTGGCCGTCAGCTTCAAGCTGGGGGTGATGTTGTAGAACGCGTCGAGACCGGGCTTCCCTTCCGGGTCGCTGTCGCCGTCGACGCGAAGCCAGCGGCCCGCGAGGAACGGGCGGAGATCGAGCCCGATCCCCTGCGTCAGGCCGGCAAGATTCGTGATCTCGCCTGCCTCGGACACCTGGTTGAACTGTGTGTCCAGCCGCGCACCCGACCAGCGGTTCTCTTCCAGCTTCCGGTAGATGTGACGGGCGATGTTGAAGCCCCAAACGGTCCGGCCGGCGGGGAAACCAAGGCTCTTGAACGGAATCGCGAACTCCGCGACCCACCCCCGATCCGTCCGCCTGCTGCGCACGTCCCAGATGGCGTCCCAGTCCGTGTTCAACTGCCCGCTCGCCACCAGGCCGTCCACCAGCGCCCCGGACGGGTTCGTCGCGAAGTAGAAGGCACTCCGCTGATCGCCGAAGGTGTCGAGCAGAATCTCGATGCGATCGTCGGAGGCCAGGCTACCGTCGCGTGCCATCTGCGTGCCGATCACCTTCCCGGGCTCGGAGTCATGCGAGACGACGCCGATATAGAGGTGATCGCGGTCGTACAGGAGGGTGACGTCGGTGGCTTCAGTGGGCCGCTGACCGGCCGCGGGCAGTCGCTGGATGAGGTCGCCGATTTTCGGGGCGGTGCTCCAGACCGCCTCGTCCAGAACGCCGTCGAGCGTGATCGTCGCCGTCGTGGCAGTGACCGGGGCGGATCGCTGGGGCGGCTCGACCGGCTGACCCTGGCCGCCGCTTGCTGTCTGCACCAGCAGAGATCCGGACAGACACACCGCGGCAAGCGGCACGAGACGCTGCATCGTGTGGGAATGATATCGGGCCGCGGCGCGCCCTGGGCGTGGCGGTCAGTAAGGAAGACGTCTTCGAGGAGCCGCGGCGCATCGCACCTCCTGCGAGGAGACGCGCCCTACTGAATCACCACGTACCGCCAGAGCCGCCCCGTTTCCTTCGCGCCGACGTACTTGCCGATCTCCTTCTCGAACTGCTCCTTCGTCTTCCAGGGCCGATACTCCTTGAACTCACGGACCATGCGGGCGCCGGCGCCGGGGATGCTCAGGATGTCCTCGTCGGTCGCCGTGTTCAGGTTCACGGGAATGAACACGTACTGCTTGAGCCGGTCGGTTTCGGGCTGGCCGACGTACTTGCTGATCTCCTTGTCGAACTGCGCCCAGGTCTTCCACGGGCGGTACTCGGCGAACTCGTGGGCCATCCGCTTGCCCGCACCGGGAATCAGCAGGATCTCTTCCGGCGTGCCGGTGTTGAGGTTCACGTGGACGAATGCCTTGCCGTACAGCTCCGCGAGCTGAGGGGCGGTCAGCGACTGACTCAGCAAGTAGGTGTTCAGCTCGACCACGCTGCCGAACGGCCGCTTTTCGAGCACGCCCTTGACGATCGGCGGTGTCATGTGGGCAGCGTCAGCAGATCCTTCTCGACGGCGGTGTTCACGTCCAGAATCGCGCCCTTGCCTACCTGGCCGGTTGCTGTCGAACCGAAGTGCATGGTGAAGGCCATCACGATGAGCGACGTGACGAGCCGGGGGGTCATGGGGTTCATGGTGTTCATGGGTTCATGAGGTCCATCGGGTTCATCGGGTTGACGAGGTGCTTGCGTGCGGCTCGAGACGAAACACGCACGCGAAGCCGAGCAGGCCGAGCAGCGCCATGTTGCCCGGCGCGAGCGCCGGGGGCGCCTTGGCCTGCAGCACGCTCGAGAATAGCGCCATGCCGCTCAACGAGGGATCCATCTCGCGCTTGAATTCCATGTTGGCCCGGAAGTGAAGCACCGAACCGGAGGCGCCGCTCAGCATCAGCAGCAGCATGGCGCCCCGAAAAGCCGCGTCGCGGACGCTGTCGCGCGCGGGGAACGGACCAGGAGCATCCCCAGGCTGCCGGCGACGCTGATGGCCAGGACCACGAGCGGGATCATCTGCCAGCCGTCCTCGTCGTGCCCGATGAGGATCAACTCGGCAGCCGTGCCCACGAGGCCGAACAGGAGAATGCCGAGCAGCAGCCGCCTGAGGGCGGCAAGCGTGGCCGAGGGCGCGGCTCCGGAACGGAACGGCGCCACTCAGCGCCCGGCGTCCTGCGACACGCGCACCCCGGCCCCCCCGCGCCTGTTCGGGCGCATGATCATCGCCATCTCCGGGAGGATCTCACAAACCGCGCCAGGCCCGCCGTGACAAAAGTGCGGCACGGGGCAGGTGGCTCGAGAAAGGACTCACCGGTTGCGGGCGCCGGCAATCGCGCGCGCAAGCCGGAGCCGGGCCGACTCGTAGGGCCCTCCCGTTTCCGGAAAACTGACCCGCTCCCCCGCATCCGAGAAAACACGCGGCACGACAGCCATCACCGCTTCGTCCACCACGTCGTTCAGGCCGAGCGCTCTCGCCAGCGTCAGGTATTGATGGTCCTGCAGGCCGCGCCGGAAGTTCGCCAGCTGCACGGTCGCAACCGGACCCGGAATGCCGCGGTCCTCGAGGGGATGCAGGCGCTCTTCGCCCGGATAGATCAGCACGCCGTCGCCGTGGATGTAACCCTGGTCGTCGATCGATTTCGCCGCCTGCTTCCGGTTGTCGAACGTGATGGTGTCCGCCCACACATTCTGGTTGCGTTCTCCCTGCTTCTGGGAGTTGTGACGCCAGTGGACCGCGTGCCAGTAGAAATACACCTGCACGTCGTGCTTGAAGGCGGCCCAGATGGTCGCGCGCGCGTCTGTCGCGGGCGCGTCGATCGTGATCGCGCCGCCGGCGGGACGCCCGCCGTTGTAGAACCAGTGCCGGCGGCCGCGGGCCCGCTCGCTCGCGACACGATCGAGCAGGAACCCTTTCGGACCGGACGACCAGATGTCGATCGCGGGGGCCAGCGGCTCCACGTACCTGCTCGTCACGAAGATGGGCAGTGCGCGCCCCGGGCCGGGGTTGCTGTGGATGTGATCCGCAAGCTTCAGGATCCGCGGATACGCCTCGGGACCCGGCTCGTCCGGCATGTAGAGAAACGTGAGTGCCCGGGCAGCCTGTCGCGCAGCAGCGTCATCCATGAGTCGCTGTTCGCCCACGCGGTGGATCGGTCGTCGAAGTCGGTCCCCGGTCCGTAGAACGTCCGCGGGACGACAACGTTGCCCGTCCCGATGCCCGGTCCGTCATACGTCCGCTCCCGGGTGAAGTCATCGCCCGAGAAACGGCCCCACGCCGCCTGCAGCCTCGCCTCGTCGTAGGCGTGCACGAGCTCCACGCGGTGGCGGTGCGCGAAACGGTGATACGCGGCGTCCAGGTTGCGCCCGTGATACAGCTCCGGCTGATCGCTCGAGTAGAACAGCATCGCGTGCATGCTGTTCTCGTCAGGCAGGGTGAAGTCGAAGACCTCGAGCGCGATCGGCAGCAGCCGCCGGACTCCGTCGGCGCGCAGCTCGATGGCACCCTTGTAGACGCCGGCGGCCCTGGAACGATCCACGTACAGCTCGATCCAGATCGCCTGGCTCGCGTTCGGGCCGATGGAGACCGGCAACCCACCCTTGCCGGCACGGGCGTTCTCGGGCACGAGCTGCACCGGTTTCCACCCGGTCGGGTCGGGCGGCGCGGCTGGCGTGCCGCGTCTGTAGACCCACGACGCGTGCGACGGGAAAGTCACGTGCATGTAGTTGGCCACGAAAATCTGGATCGGCCGGTTCACGTAGTCGGTGGGGTCCGCCCGCGGCGGCTCGTAGGCGATGCGCTCGCGCGGCGAGCTCAGCGCCGGGAGCCGGACCGACAACTGCCGCACGCCGCGCGCATCCGCCTGGACGATGACCTGGAATGCGATGATCTCGTTGCGCGCGCCGAACACGCTGATCGCGCGCCCGCTCCAGACGGTGTTGCGCGCGCGCGCCGGATGGTCCGGTGCGTCGCGCTCGACTTTCTCCCCGTCGTCCACGGCCCAGACGCGCCGCACCCCCGCCTCCGCGGGGCCGGCGGCCATCAGCACGGCGAACAGGGCGATCGGCAGACACCTTCCCATCGATGGTCTCCGGTAAAAAAACGCGGGCCGGCGAGTGCTCCGGGCCGGCCTGGCCGCTCGCCTCCGGGCGGCACGGCAGCAGCGTGACCGACGCGCCGCCTCCCGTCAAGCCGGCTCACCCGCCTTCCGCGTTCGTCGCCCAACGGATTAGAGTAACGAGCATGACGAGGACCGCGGACGTCCGGACCCTGGCCACCGCGGATCTCGAGGCGGCGCTCGCGCTGAGCTCCGCATCCGGCTGGAACCAGCGTCTCGACGACTGGCGCATGCTGCTGGCGCTCGCACCGGCCGGCAGCTTCGCCGCGGTCCACGACGGCCGTATCGTCGGCACCGCGGTCGGCATCGATTACGGTACGTTCGGCTGGATTGCGATGATGCTGGTCGATCCGGACTGGCGAGGCCAGGGCGTGGGCGCCCGGCTGCTGGAGGCGGCGATGGGCGCGGTGCCGCACCACAGGGCGATCCGCCTGGATGCCACACCCCTCGGGCGGCCGCTCTACCAGCGACACGGCTTCGTGGACGAGACGACCCTCACGCGGCGCGTGGCTCCTCCGTCGTCGCACAGCCGCGACCGCAGCGCCGAAGAAGGGCGGCCGCCGATTCGCGGCCTCGCCGCCGGCGACCTTGCGTGGGTCGCTGCAGCGGACGAGCCGGTGTTCGGCGCGCGGAGACGGATGCTGCTCGAGTGGATGCTCGGCGGCGCCCCGCAGATACGCGTACGTGATTGAACGCGCGGGCCGCCCGGGCTACTGTTTCGGTCGCCAGGGGCGTCTGTTCGATCAGATCGGCCCGGTCGTAGCCCCCGACGACGAAACGGCGCGCGCGCTGGTCGGCGCATCGCTCGCCGCCGCGGAGGGCCGCGCCGTGGTCGTGGATGCGTTCGACCGCGAGCGCGCCTTCACGGCCTGGCTGCACGGCTGCGGATTCACCGGCGAGCGGCCGCTGTTCCGCATGTGCCGCCCGGGCGAGGACGGACGGCCCCGGGCCGAGCAGAGCGGCCCGCCTGTCCGTGAGCTCGCAATCCTTGGTCCCGAGCTCGGTTGAGGGCCCGGCAATCGGCGCCGCTCGCGCCCGGGCATTCGCAGGAGAGCTGCCATTTGGGCCCGTTGCTTCGCACCCTCACGCTGAGCGCAACATTTGCGCTGGCCGTCACCCTGGCGGAAACCGCGCAGACCCGCCTGGTGGTCCTGGACCACGTCCGGATCATCGACGGAAGCGGCGCGCAGCCGACCGAGAACGGACGCATCCTCATCGACGGGGATCGCATCGCCCGGGCCGGTCCGGCGGCCGAGATCGAGATCCCCGCCGGCGCCGACACGGTTGACCTCGCCGGGCGGACGGTCATCCCCGGGCTCATCGATCTCCACTTTCACATCGAGAACGACCCGAAGCTGGCGCTGCGGCAGCTCAGTCATGGGGTCACCGCCTTCCGGGACCCCGGACAGTGGGATGAGAAGTTCGAGGCGCTGCGACGCACGATAGCTGCCGACGGCCTGCCCGGTCCGCGGATCTTCACGACAGGGCCGCACATCGACGGGGAGAATCCCGCCTACCCGGCGGACTCGGTCGTGGCCCGCGACCCCGAGGAGGCCCGGCGGCACGCGGAGCTCTCGGTCGAGCGCGGGGCGACCGCGCTGAAGATCTATTTCCGGCTTCCGTTCGCCAGTGCGAAGGCGGTGATCGACGTGTGCGAGGCCCACCGCATTCCGTGCACGGCGCACCTCGAGCTGCTGAACGCGGGGGAGCTGATCGCTGCCGGGCTCCACGGCATCGAGCACGTGACGTCGTTCGGCGTGAGCCTGCTGCCGCGGTCCGCGGCAGAAGCCTACCGCCAGGAGGTCCTCCGGAACAACGACGCCCGGCGGGACGGACGCTATCGCCTGTTTGCGGCGGCTGACCTCGACGGACCCGAGGCTCGCGCGTTGTACGCCGTGCTTCGCGACCGCAAGCCGTTCCTCGATCCGACTCTCGCTGTCTTCGAACGCCGGGCAGGCGGCTCGTCGTCTCCGGCCGCCCCCGGGGCAGCGGCGGCAGCCCCCAAGCCGGAGCTGAGCCCGGTGCTCGTGTCCGGCTTCGACAGGATGAAGCAGCTCACGCGGCGCGCGGCCCGGGAAGGCGCGCGGGTGGTGGTCGGCGGGCATACCGAGGTGCCGTTTGCGGCGCGCGGCGAGGCGCCCTGGCGGGAGATGGAGCTGCTCGTCGAGAGCGGCTTCTCGCCGCTCGAGGTGATCTCTGCCGCGACCACGACCGCCGCGGCATTTCTCTTCCGCGGCGACCAGCTCGGAAGCGTGCTGCCCGGCTTCAAAGCCGATGTGGTGGTCCTGCGCGGGCAGCCGGACCGGGACATCTCGGCAATCCGCACTGTCGAGCGGGTCATGGTCGCCGGGCGATGGGTTGACACCGCCCGATACCGGAGCTATTGACGCATGGCCAATCGCCGATCGCACATGGCAAGTCTCAGTCGTCCAGCTTCGGGGGGTGTCCGGTACCGGGATCGACGCGGCAAGTGATCGTGGCCGGTTGACAGAACCCGTTGGACTGACTACAAAGACGTCGGTTGTGTCCGCCTCTGACAATCGCTCCATGGGCCATCCCGACAAGATACGCGACGAGATCGAGCTGGAGGAGGTCCTTTCGGAACCGTCGCCTGCCGATCTGGACTGCGCCGCACGCCTGGACGGCGACGTCCTGATCATCGGCGCCGCGGGGAAGATGGGACCGTCCCTCGCGCGGCGTGTGCACCGGGCACTCGAGCGCAGCGGCAGCCGCGGCCGCGTGGTGGCGGTGTCGCGATTTTCCACTCCGGCCGTGCGCGAAGGCCTCGAAACGGACGGCATCCGCACGGTCGCGTGCGACCTGCTGGATCCCCTCCAGATCTCCGCGCTGCCGCGCGCCGGGAACGTGCTCTTCCTCGCCGGCAGGAAGTTCGGCACCCTCGACCGAACCGACGTCACGTGGGCCACGAACACGGTGGTTCCGGCCCGCGTGGCGGAGCACTTCGCCGACGCCCGCATGGTGGTGTTCTCCACGGGCAACGTGTACCGGTTGATGCCGCCCGGCGGTCCCGGGTCTGCAGAGGCCGATCAGCCGGCGCCTGTGGGCGAGTACGCCCAATCGTGTCTCGGGAGGGAGCGCGTGGTGGAGTTCGTGTCGCGCGAACGGCACCTGCGCGCGGTCATCTACCGGCTCAACTACGCCGTGGATCTGCGCTACGGCACGCTGGTGGACGTCGCGCGCCAGGTCGTGAGCGGCCAGCCGATCGACCTGACGATGGGGTTCTTCAACGCAATCTGGCAGGGAGACGCCAACAGCTACGCCTTCCGGAGCCTGGAACTGTGCTCCTCGCCGCCGCGCATCCTCAACGTCACCGGACCGGAGCAGATCCCGGTCCGCGCGTCCGCCGAGTGGTTCGGTGCGGCGTTCGGCCGCGCACCCCTCTTCGTGAACACCGAAGGGCCGGTGGCGCTGCTCAGCGACTCGAGCCGCTGCCGCGCCCTGCTGGGCGAGCCGGAGGTCCCCCTCGCGCTGCTGCAACGTTGGGTCGCCCACTGGGTCGGCGCAGGGGGACCGTCGCTCGACAAGCCGACGCATTTCGAAGTGACCGATGGCCGCTACTGACCGGGGGCTGTCGGCCTTGCGCCGGACGCTCCTGCGCGGGCTGGTGATTCCCGCGCACCCGCTCGCGTTGACCGAGGCCCGCGCGCTCGACGAGCGTCGGCAGGTCGGGTTGACCCGGTACTACTGCGACGCGGGCGCGGGCGGCATCGCCGTGGGAGTGCACACCACGCAGTTCGCGATCCGCGACCCGCACATCGGCCTGTTCGAGCCCGTGCTGCAGCTTGCGCAGCAGGCGGCGCGGGAGTGGTGCGAGGGCCGACCGCAGCGGCCGGTGATGATTGCCGGCGTGATCGGCCCGACCGGCCAGGCCGTGCGGGAGGCGGAAACCGCCGTCGCACTCGGCTACGATGCCGCGCTGCTCAGCGTTGCCGCGCTTCGCGACGCCCCCAATGGGGACCTGCTCGAGCACTGCGCCCGCGTGGCGGGCGTGATCCCGCTCATCGGCTTCTACCTTCAGCCGGCGGTCGGCGGACGCCCCCTGGACCGGGCATTCTGGCGTGGCTTCTTCGAGATCGATCGGGTGGCCGCCGTCAAGGTGGCGCCGTTCGACCGCTACGCCACGCTCGATGTCACGACCGCCCTGGCAGAGAGCGGGCGGGAGGATGTGGCGCTCTACACAGGCAATGACGACGCAATCGTGGCCGACCTGCTGACCGGCTACCCTGCCGTCGGGAACGCGCCTGCCAGGAGATTCGCAGGAGGCCTGCTCGGCCAGTGGGCGGTCTGGACGCAGCGGGCCGTCGAGATTCTCGGCCGCTGCCACGCGGCGACCAGGGGCGCGCCGGCTGGCGAGGCGAGCGCGGATGCGCTCCCGCTCCTCGAGCTCGGCGCCCGGCTCACCGACGCCAATGCCGCCTTGTTCGACGCTGCACATCGATTCGCGGGGTGCATCCCCGGCATCCACGAGGTGCTCCGCCGCCAGGGGCTGCTCGCGGGCCGCTGGTGTCTCGACCCGCACGAGGAGCTCAGCCCCGGGCAGATGAACGAAATCGACCGCGTGCTCGCCCGCTATCCCGAGCTGGCGGATGACGACTTCGTCCGCGAGCATCTGCACAGCTGGCTTTCCTAGTGTCGCTAGCCGCTTCGCGGCGCCGTTCAGAGCCGCATGATGCGCCTCGCAGCGCGTCGGCGCCGGGCATCCCACGCCGGCGCTATGATGGGGCATGCGGACACCCCTTGCCTTTGTCGCCGCGCTCCTCCTGTTGGCGCCTGTCTCGCCCGTGCCGGCAGCCGGGCCGGACGTCGAGCTCGCGCGCGTGCCGGACGGAGGCATTCAACCCGAGATTGTCGTGGACACTGCCCGGGTGGTGCACATGGTCTATCTCACCGGGCAACCGGGCGCCTCGAACGTGTTCTACGTGCGTTCAACCGATGGCGGACGCACCTTCTCGCGCCCGGTCCGCGTGAACAGCCAGGACGGGAGTGCAGTTGCCGCGGGAACCATCCGGGGCGCCCAGATCGCCGTGGGCCGCAACGGCCGGGTCCACATCGCCTGGAACGGCTCCTTCACCGCCGAGCCCAAGCCCCCTGTCGCCCCGGGCACCGCCAGCGCCGGCGTTCCGATGCTGTACGCCAGGGCCAACGCGGCCGGCACGGCGTTCGAGCCTCAGCGCAACCTGATGACACGCACAACCCACCTCGATGGCGGCGGCTCGGTTGCCGCCGACGCTGCTGGCCACGTCTACGTGGCCTGGCATGGCAACGGTGCCGACGGCCAGGGCGGCGAAGACCGGCGACGCGTGTGGCTCGCGCTCTCGACAGACGATGGAGCCACGTTCGAAGCGGAGCGTGCGGTGTCGAACGCGTCCACTGGCGTGTGCGGATGTTGTGCCCTGCGCATGGCGACGACGCCCCGGGGAGAGCTGCAGCTCCTGTATCGTTCGGCGACGGAGAAGGTGCACCGCGACGTCCACGCTCTCGTCTCGCGCGACAGCGGCCGCAGCTTCGAGAGCGCGCGCGTCCACCCCTGGAACATCAACGCGTGCCCGATGACGAGCATGTCGATGGCCGAAAGCGGCGTCATGCTGCGCGCGTGGGAAACGGACGGGCAGGTCTACTTCAATGGCGCCGGATCCGCCTATCCGCCGAAAGCGCCTCCGGCTTCGGGAGCCGGCGAATCGAGGCGCAGGAAGCATCCGCGGCTGGCCGTCCGAGCGGACGGCACCGTGCTGCTGGCCTGGACCGAAGGGACCTCAGGAGGACGCGGCGGAGCCGTGGCGTGGCAGGTGTTCGAACCCGACGGCCGCCCGGGCGCGACTGCCGACACCCGGCCGGCCCTGCCGGTCTCGAGTTTTCCAGCGGTTCTTGCCCGGCCCGACGGCGGGTTCACGATTCTACTACTGACGTCGACTCCCTGGCGAGGGAGCGACGGGACAGGGCGCTCGCTTACGCCAGCAGGTCCACCATGACCTTCATGACGGGACCGCCGCCGAGCGCCTCCCGCATGCCCTGCTGGAGGTCCTCGAGCGCGATGACACGGCTCAGCAGCGGCGCAACGTCTACGGCTCCGCTCGACACCAGACCGATTGCCTCCTCCCAGGCAGCGCGTGTGTAGAGCCGGCTGCCATGGAGCCGCAGCTCCCGGGCAAAAATCGAATACAGCGAAAAAGCCACCGGCTCCGAGTGGATCGCGATGATGCTGACCGTACCCCAGACGCGGACGACGTCCGTCACGAGCCGGGCAGCCTCCGGGCTGCCGC
Organism: uncultured Acidobacteriota bacterium; assembly: GCA_963787175.1. Taxonomy (GTDB): domain Bacteria; phylum Acidobacteriota; class Vicinamibacteria; order Vicinamibacterales; family 2-12-FULL-66-21; genus CAVSUB01. The sequence continues at coordinate 105,124 of CAWBCA010000015.1, read as the reverse complement.
TGACCTCGAAGGCCACGTCGGCGCCGTCGCCGCCGGTCCACTCGTTCACCGCCCGGAGAACGTCTTCCTGCGGTCCTATCGTCTCGAGGCCCACCTTCCGGAGCATCTCGATGCGATGCGGGTTGATCTCCGCCACCTTGACCCTGGCTCCCCGGTGGCGGCACACCAGCGCGATCAGGCAGCCGATCGGGTCCGCCGCCGAACACCACGACGGTGTTGCCCGGCTGAATGTCGGCCCGGCCTACGTCGTGCGCGGCAACCGCCAGCGGTTCGACGAGCGGCGCCACGTCGTCGCCGATCGACGCGGGCAGCGCAAGCAGGCAGCCGACAGGAACCGTCCAGTAGTCCTGCATGCCGCCGGGGACGTCTACACCGAGCACCTTGATGCGGTAGCAGAGGTAGCTCGCACCCACGCGGCACGCCTTGCAGCTGCCACAGGACAGTATGGGGATGACCGTGACGCGATCCCCTGGTTCGAAGCCGCTCGACGGCGGCGCCTGGACGACTTCGGCCAGCACCTCGTGCCCGATGATTCCCCCGCGGGGAACGCGATGATCGAGGTGCCCCTGATAGATGTGGAGATCGGTGCCGCAGATGCCGACACGCCGCACCCTGAGCAGGGCCTCCCCCTCCCCCGGCGTCGGCCGCGGGGCCTGGCCCGTCTCGAAGGTGCGATCTCCGCGGTAGAACGAGGCTCTCATCGTTGCTGTCTCAGCGCTTCCGGGTAACGAGCCCGATTGGCACTGTCTGGTCCGGCGGCAGCGACTCCGACTTGAGCAGGCGTGCCGCGCCTTCGACAGCCAGCCGGCCCATGTCGCGGGGCGACTGCGCCATCGAGGCCTCCATCCGGCCCCCTTCGATGGCGCTGCGGGCATCATCCAGGGCATCGAAGCCGACGACGCGGATGCGGCCGGACCGCCCGGCGGCGGCGATCGCTTCCACGGCGCCGAGCGCCATGAGGTCGTTGCACGCGAACAGCGCGTCGATGTCGGGGTGCGCCTGCAGCATGTTCTGGAAGACCGTGAACCCCTGGTCGCGCTCCCAGTTCGCGGGCTGGCTGCCGACAATCGTCATTCCCGGGTGCTTCTGCAGGGCGTCGCGGAAGCCGCGCAGCCGCGAATCGCCGGTCTCGTGGCCGGGAATGCCCTCGAGCACGGCGATCCGCGCCTTGCCGCCGGTAGACGCGGCCAGGTGCTCGCCTGCCAGCCTGCCGCCCTCGTAGTTGTCGGACCCGATGAACGAGGCGATCTTGAGGTTGTTGTCGGCGGCCGCCTTGGGGTCGACCCGCGTGTCGACGACGATGACCGGAACGCCGGCGCGGTTCGCCTTGGCGACTGCCGACGCGATCTCGCGCGATCCGCTGGGCGTCACGATCAGCACCTTGATGTCGGTCTGGAGCAGGTTCTCGATGATCTGCATCTGCTTCTCGACGTCGATCTCGCGTTCAGCGGCCTGAACGACCAGCTGAACGCCCACGCGTCCGGCCGCCTCCTGCGCGCCGCGCTGCATGTCGAGGAAGAACGGGTGGTTCAGCGTCTTCATCACGAACGCGACGCGAGGCGCGGCACTCGTCTCGGTCGAGGACCCGCGGTTGCACGCGGCAGATATTCCGAGCGTTACGAGAACAACCAGCAGTCTGCACGCGAAGCGCGTCATCGATACCTCCTGATCCTTACCGCCGCCGGCGTTTGAGCGACATGTCGATGAGAACGGCCACGATGATCACGACGCCAATCACCACCTGCTGGAAGAACGACGACACGTTGAGCAGGTTGAGCCCGTTGCGCAGCACGCCCATGATGAGCGCACCGATGAGCGCCCCCGTCAGCGTCCCCTCGCCCCCGAGCAGGCTGGTGCCGCCAATCACGGTGGCGGCTATCGCATCGAGCTCGTACATCGTGCCGGCGGTCGGCTGCGCGGAGTTCAACCGTGCTGTCAGGATGACTGCCGCTGCGGCGCTCGTCAGGCCGGCAACGCCATAGATCATCGTCTTGTGGAACCACACCGGCACGCCCGACAGCCGCGCCGCTTCCTCGTTGCCGCCGATCGCATACGTGGCGCGGCCGAACACCGTGCGGGCGAGGACGAAGTGCGCCACCACGTAGATGAGCGCCGTGATGATGACCGGTGAGGGAATCATCAGCACCCGCGACGTCGCCAGCGCGCGGAACCCTTCGCTGAACCCCGAGATCGGCCGGCCCTCCGCGAGCATGAGCGCCGCGCCGCGAGCCACGCTCATCATCCCGAGCGTGGCGATGAACGGCGGCAGCCGCCCGTAGGTCACCAGCACGCCGTTGAGGAGGCCCAACGACGACCCGACGACGAGGCCGATGCCGATGGCGATCGGCGCCGGCAGGCCGGCCTCCAGCGCGCGCGCGAGCGCGATCCCCGCCACCGCCAGCACCGAGCCGACCGAGAGATCGATGCCGCCCGAGATGATCACGAGCGTCATGCCGACCGCAACGATGGCGTTGATCGACGTCTGCTCGAGAACGTTCAGCAGGTTCGAGACGGTCAGGAAGTGGGGAGTCGCGGCCCAGAGCAGGAGGCAGAGCGCCACGAGGCCGGCGCAGGTTCCGAGCTGCCGCGTCGCGCGGAGGTGCAGGCGGGTGGCCGTCACCTCGGACCCTTCACGACGCGACCCCGAGGGCTGCCTGCAGCACGCGGTCGTCGGTGGCATCGGCTGCGGCCAGCTCGATCTGCACCGCGCCTCCACGCATCACCAGGATGCGGTCGCTCATGCCGAGCACCTCCGGCAGGTCGGACGAGATCATGATCACGCCCAGCCCGTCTTCCACCAGCCGGTTGATCAGGAGGTAGATATCGTGCCGTGCGGCGACGTCGATGCCGCGCGTCGGCTCGTCGAAGATGAGGATCTCGGCCTGCGCAGCCAGCCACTTCGCGAGCACGACCTTCTGCTGGTTTCCGCCGCTGAGATGCAGCACCGGCTGCTCGGGCCCGGGCGTCCGGATCTTCAACCCGCTGATGGCCTCGTCCGCCTCGCGCCTCTCGCGGGTCCCGTGAACGACGCCGAAGCGTGACAGGGCCGGGAGGTGCGACAGCGAGACGTTCCTCTCGACGGCGAGGCCGAGCACCAGCCCCTGCTGCTTGCGATCCTCCGGCAGGAAACCAATACGCGCCCGGACAGCATCGACCGGCGAGTGGACCCGCACCTCCCGCCCGTTGATGGTGATGCGTCCCCGGTCGACGCGGTCGGCCCCGACGATGGCCCGCGCCAGCCGCGTGCGGCCGGCGCCGACCAGGCCGGCGATGCCGAGGATCTCGCCACGGTGCAGCACGAACGACACGTCCCGCAACGCGCCGCCGCCCAGCCCCTCGACGCGCAGGAGCTCCGCGCCGCGCGCCCGCGTGCGCCGGGGATAATGATCGGTGAGCTCGCGGTTGGCCATGAGGCGCACCAGCTCGGGGACCGTCACGTCGGCGATCTCGCGGGTCGCCACGTGCCGGCCATCGCGCAGCACGGTCACGCGGCGCCCGATACGGAACACTTCCTCCATCCTGTGCGAGATGTAGATCACGGCCACGCCGCGGCTGGTCAGCTGCGAGATCGCCGAGAAGAGCTGCGTCACCTCGCGCTCGCTCAGGGCGGATGTCGGCTCATCCATGATCAGGATGCGCGCGTCGTCGGCAAGCGCGCGCGCCACCTCCACCATCTGCTGCTGCGCCAGGCGGAGTGTGCGCACGGGCGCGTCCGGGTCGATTGACACGCCAAGACCTTGAAGTATCCGGGACGCGTCCCTGCGCATCTTCGCCCAGTGCACCACGCCGGGGAAGCGGCGCGGCGCCTTGCCGAGGTACACGTTCTCGGCGACCGAGAGGTGAGGGACAAGGCTCAACTCCTGGTAGATGGTGCTGATGCCAAGGCTGCGGGCCCGGAGAGGGCTGCCCAGCTGCACGAGCTGCCCGTCGAGCAGCACCTCCCCTGTGTCGGGAGGCACCGCGCCGCTCAGGATCTTCATGAGCGTCGATTTCCCGGCGCCGTTCTCGCCGAGCAGGACGTGCACCTCGCCGGCGCGCACTTCGAGGTCGGCGCCGGTCAGCGCGCGCACGCCGGGGTAATGCTTCGAGATCCCGCGCATCTCCAGGATGGAGGGCACGCCCGGCCCGCCATCGAGCGGAGCGGATCCGCCGCTCAGCGGGTCATTCGGGTCGGCTTCGTGAGACGCGGGCATCCCTTGGTTCGCGGGGGAAAGCAACCGTGTTGTCAAGTGAACACAACTGGCGAACCACCCGGGTCGAGTGCCCGGATGGCGAACGACTCCGACGCCGACGTTCCGGCGTGTTTCGCGTCAGGGACCGGTGCTCGACGTCCTGGCCGTTACGCCAGCCATTTGGACCAGTAGAAGGTCAGCGGTACCTTGCCGGTGTTGGTGATCCCGTGCAGCGTCTCGCCCGCGCAGTACATCATCGCGCCGGGCCCCACCTGGGTGGTCGTGCCGTCGCACTCGATTTCGCCCGTGCCGGACGCGACGATCATGAACTCTTCCTCGGGGTGGCGGTGCGGGGGATGCGGGCTCGACCCGGGATCGAGCACGCACATGCCGGCGACGAGGCCGCTCAAGAGGTCGGTTCGTCCGTTGTAGTGCGTGAACACCCGGCATCCGCTCACCGGGGCAGACGACTCGAGTGAGTCGAGGCCGACAACGCCGTCAGCCAGCATTGGCGCATCCGAGGACACGCTGACGACGTTCGGATTGGATTCGGACATAGGCGCTGATCCTCAGCCATCGCGCCTCGCCGGTCAAGCGAATATGGCAGGGCGCGGAGGGCCTGCGAGGAGCAGATTTGCACGGCTCAGCTGGACGGGGCATACTGATGCACCCATCGTGCACCGCCCACTGTGCGCCAAACCGTAGATTTCCAGGCGACCGGACGCCGCCGGCACCACATCCTGGCGGCGCTCGGCTACATTGGTGTGGCGCTGCTGTTCGCGTGGCCGCTGCCCCTCCACCTCACGGAGGCGCTGCCCGGATCTCCCTCGGGCGATACCGGCGTGTACGTCTGGAACCTGTGGGTGTTCCGCCACCAGATTCTGGCGCACCACGCATTCCCGTTCGCGACCCTGGAGATACTGAATCTCGACCGGGCGGCGGTACCGCTGGCCCTGCACAATTACACCACCGTCGCGAACCTGCTGGCGTTTCCGTTCATCGGCCTGATCGGGACCGTCGCGGCGTTCAACGTGCTGACGATCGGCACGGGCGTGCTCGCGGCCTACGCGATGTTCCTGTATGCGCTCCGGCGCACCGGCGATGCGGCTGCCGCCTTTGCCGGCGGCCTGCTCTTCGGCTTCAACCCGTTCATGACCGCCCGTTCGACCGAGCACTTCAGCCTGGCCCAGGCGGCGCCATTGCCCATCTTCGGCCTCTTGATGCTGCTCATGTTCCAGAATCCCGGCCCGCGGCTCGCGGCGTGCGCGGGCCTGGTGGTGGCGTGGGCGTACCTGTCCGACCCGTACTACGCGGTGTATTGCCTGCTCATCGCCGTCTTCATGGTCGGCTACTCGCTCATCGCCGTCGAGCGGCGGCCTGAGCCGGTCCGCCGCATCTGGTGGACGGCGGTGGTGAACCTGCTGCTGCTCTGCGTGTTCGGGCTGATCGTCGGCATCGCGGTTCGAGGCGGCGGGCGCGTCGAGCTCCTGGGACTGCGAATCAGCGTGACGCGCCTGTATACCCCCGTGCTGCTGTTCACGCTCCTCGCGGGGGTGCGCCTGTGGATGGCGTTACGGACACGCATCCGGTGGAGGCCGATGTTCCGTCCGGCGTACTTGCGCGCGGCACTCGTGGGAGGCCTGGTCTGCGTCGGCGCGCTTGCCCCCGTGGTGGTGGCCATGACGTCGGCCGGCGGCGGGAGGATCTGGAACGGACCACGCGTCTGGTGGCGCAGCAGCGCTCCCGGGATCGATGCCGCCGCCTGGCTGATTCCCAATCCCTTCAACCCGTGGTTCGGCACGATCGGCGCCGATTGGCTCTCGACCCTGCCGAACGGGCTCGTCGAAAACGTCGCCTCGGTCTCGTGGGTGGCCGTGGCGACGATCGCCATGGCGGTTCTGGTCGCGGGCTTCAGGGGAAACCGTGGCTGGTGGGTATTCACCGGCGTCTTCGCCCTGCTGTCGCTCGGTCCGTTCATCCGGATCGCCGGCATGGATACCTACCTGCCGACGCCGTGGGCACTCCTCCGGTATCTGCCGGTCGTCGGCGCCGCGCGCATGCCGACGCGGATGACGGTGCTCGTCATGCTGGGCATCTCGATGCTGTTCGCGCTCGCCCTTCAGCAACTGCGGGCCCACCAGCGCCGCCCCTGGATCGTGACGTCGATCGCCGTAGCCTGTCTCGGGCTGGAGCTGCTGCCCGCCCCGCGCCGGCTGTTCTCCGCGGCGGTGCCGGACGTGGCGCGCGTGATTGCGGCGGATCCGCGCGAGGTCAAGGTGCTCAACCTCCCGTTCGGGCTCAAGGATGGCCTCGGCGGAGGTGGCGGGTTTTCGACGGCCTACCAGTACCACCAGACGGTCCATGAGAAGCCGCTGATCGGCGGCTACCTGTCGCGGCTACCCGGAGGAGCGATCGAGCGGTACCGCCGCGATCCCGTGCTGCGGGTGGTCATGCGCCTCAGCGAAGGCCGTCCGCTCGGGCCAGGGCTTGCCGAGGCGGCCCTGGCCGCCGCTCCGGAGTTCATGGACCGCACGCAGCTGGGCTACGTCGTGGTGGACACCACCCGCGCGTCGCAGGACCTCGTGGACTTCGCCATCCGGGCTTTCTCGCTGGTGGCGATGGACTCCAGCGGCGAGTTCCTGCTGTTCCGGACCCCTCTGGCCCGCCCGCTCGCCGACGCGACGGCCCTCCGCTGACTGGCGATCCGATCGGCGACCGCCGTCCCGGCGCTCACGGTCAGCCCTGATGAGGACTACCATGACGCATGGTCGATCTCTCTCCCGGCGCGCTGCCGCTGTTCGAAGCGTTGCAGCCGGTGGCGGCGCAGGCCGGCGGCCCGGGACTTTTATCGTTCGTCGACCTCGTTCGACGCTTCAGCCAGTACGGCCAGCCGTCTGCGGAAGTCGAGGAGAGCGGCGTCACCTACTTGATCAACGAGTTCTGGACCGCGCGGCAGCGCCAGGCGCATTCGATTCACGAGGTGAGTTACCGTGCCTGCTTCAAGCCTCAGCTCCCGGCGTTCTTCATCGAGCGCCTGACCAGCCCCGGCGACGCCGTCTACGATCCGTTCATGGGTCGGGGCACGACGCCCGTGCAGGCGGGCCTGATGGGACGTCGGCCCGTCGGCAACGACATCAATCCGCTCAGCGTCCTGATGGCCCGCCCGCGCCTGCGGCCGCCGGCCCTCGCCGACGTCGCCCGGCGGCTGGCGCAGGTGCCGTGGGCCTCTGGCAGCATCGACCGCGCCGACCTGCGCGCCTTCTACAGCGAACGCACCCTGACGCACATCTGCGCCCTGCGGAGCTGGTTGATCGATCGCGCACCGCTCGGCAAGGACGCCGATCCCGTGGACGACTGGATCAGAATGGTGGCGATCAACCGGCTGACGGGGCATTCCCCCGGATTCTTTTCGGTGTACACGCTTCCGCCGAACCAGGCGGTCTCGGTCGCATCCCAGCAGAAAATCAACGCGCGGCGCAGCCAGGCGCCGGACGATCGGGACGTCCCCAGGCTGATCCTGAAGAAATCGCGATCGTTGCTTGCGGACGGGCCGATGCCCCATCACCCGGAACCGATCCTGACCACGTCCAGCGCCCACGCGACGCCAGAGCTTCGTGATGGATCCGTGGCGCTGGTCGTCACGTCGCCACCGTTCCTCGACATCGTCCAGTATGCCGACGACAACTGGCTGCGGAGCTGGTTCGCGGCGATCGACGCGCGCACGGTGGCCATCGCGCACCACCGCACGGAAGCCGGCTGGCAGAACATGGTGCGCGCCACGCTGTGCGAGCTGGCCCGGGTCGTCCGGCCCGGGGGTCATGTGGCGTTCGAGGTCGGCGAGGTCCGCAACGGCAGGGTCCTGCTGGAACGACTGGTCTGGCAGGCCGCGGAGGGACTTCCCTTCGACCGGCTGTTCGTCATGGTGAACCAGCAGGCGTTCACGAAGACGGCGAACTGCTGGGGGGTTCGGAACAACGCGAAGGGCACGAACAGCAATCGCGTCGTGATCCTGCGCAGGACCTGAAGAAGGCCGACGCGACCGTCGCCCCCGGCCGCAGGCTATCCCGGCGCGCGTGCCGCCCTGATGCCATCGGCCACCCGCGCCACGTCCACCATCGCTGCGACATTGTGCACGCGAACGATGTGCGCGCCGCCGAGAATGCTGGCCGTGACGGCGGCCGCCGTTCCCCAGTCGCGCTCGAGCGGACGGCGCTCTCCGAGCGACAGCTGCAGGAAGGACTTCCGGGACGGTCCCGCCAGAATCGGCCGCTGGAGCACGGCGAGCCGGTTCAGCGCGGCGAGCGCCGCGTAGGTGTGCTCGGCGCGCTTCGCGAAGCCAAGCCCGGGATCGACGACGATCGCCTCGCGGCTGACGCCCGCCCGGGTCGCGCTACGCACGCTCGCTTCCAGCTCCCGCCCGATGTCCGCCACCACATCGTCGTAGGCCGCTTCGCGATACATGTCGCTGGACCTGCCGCGGTTGTGCATCAGGATCAAGGCGGCGCCGCTCTCCGCCACGGCGGAGGCCAGGCCGGGATCGTACTGAAGGTTGCTGACGTCGTTCACGACCGTCGCGCCGCGCGCCACCGCCTCGCGCACCACCCGCGCCTTGTAGGTGTCGATCGAGATTGGGAGGCCGCTTGGGGCGAGCTGCTCGATGACCGGCAGGACGCGGCGCAGCTCCTCTTCCTCGGGCACCGGCAGCGCGCCCGGCCGGGTGGACTCGCCGCCGACGTCGATGATATCCGCCCCCTGCGCGATCATCTCGCGGCCATGAGCCACAGCATGGTCCAGCTGCACGTGCAGCCCGCCGTCGGCGAATGAGTCGGGAGTGACGTTGAGAATCCCCATCACCAGGGTGCGCTCGCCCAGTTCCAGCGGCGCCCGACCCGGCAATGGAAGGGTGAACGAGCGGCGGGGGGGATCATGGTTGCAGACAACCGGATCGCTCGGTACGTCGTCCGCCGGGAGTGGTCGGCCGTAGCGAGTCGCCGGCAGCCGTTCGTGTAGTCGGAAGCCCTGTCGAGCAGTCGCGAGCAGGTATCAATCGCGAAGTCCACCCTGTTCGACCCGCGACTGACGACTCCGACCGACGGCTGACTCGAGACTCCCGACTATCTCGTCATTCCTGCGGCAGCGGCTTGTTCAGCGGCGGGAGCGGCGGCACGATGGAGGGGCGCTCCTTGGGGGCGCGCTTCGACCCGTCGTCGACGATCCCGGACGGAGCGGTCGGCTTGTATTCCTCGAGCGGCTTGCCGTCGGCGATGTTGCGCACCTGGTCGGCGTCCAGCACCTCGCGAACCAGCAGCTCCTCGGCAATCTTGTCGAGCGCCGCGCGGTTGGTCTCGAGGATCACGCGCGCCTTGTCGTAGTTGTTCGTGATGATGCGCTTGATCTCCTGGTCGATGCGAATCGCCGTGTCCTCGCTGTAGTCCTTGTGCTGGGCGATCTCGCGGCCGAGGAAGATCTGCTCTTCCTTCTTGCCGAACGTCAGCGGGCCGAGGGCGTCGCTCATGCCCCACTCGCAGGTCATCTTCCGGGCGAGCTCGGTCGAGCGCTCGAGATCGTTCCCGGCGCCCGTCGTCATGCCGTGGGTGGTGATCTCTTCGGCGATGCGGCCGCCCAGCAGAATGGCGATCTGATCGTTCAGGTAATCGCGCGAGTAGTTGTGCTTGTCGTCCACCGGCAGCTGCATCGTCACGCCCAGCGCCATGCCGCGCGGGATGATGGTGACCTTGTGCACGGGGTCCGCGTACGGCAGCAGCACGGCGAGCAGCGCGTGGCCCGCCTCGTGGATGGCCGTGACCTTCTTCTCCTCGTCGTTGATGATCATCGAACGACGCTCGGAGCCCATCAGGACCTTGTCCTTTGCGAACTCGAAGTCCAGCATCCGGACGACCTTCTGGTTGTAGCGCGCCGCGTTGAGCGCCGCTTCGTTCACCAGGTTGGCCAGGTCGGCCCCCGAGAACCCCGAGGTTCCTCGCGCGAGCACGTGGATGTTCACGTCGTCGCCGAGCGGGATCTTCTTGGTGTGCACCGCGAGGATGCCTTCGCGACCCTTCACGTCGGGCCGGTTCACCACGATGCGGCGGTCGAAACGGCCGGGACGCAGGAGTGCGGGGTCGAGCACGTCGGGACGGTTCGTCGCCGCGACGAGGATCACGCCCTCGTTCGATTCGAACCCATCCATCTCGACGAGGAGCTGGTTGAGCGTCTGCTCACGCTCGTCGTGACCGCCGCCGAGCCCGGCGCCGCGGTGGCGGCCGACCGCATCGATCTCGTCGATGAAGACGATGCAGGGGGCGTTCTTCTTGCCCTGCTCGAACAGGTCGCGGACGCGCGAGGCGCCCACGCCGACGAACATCTCGACGAAGTCGGAACCGCTGATGGAGAAGAACGGCACGTTGGCTTCACCCGCAACGGCGCGCGCGAGCAGCGTCTTCCCGGTGCCGGGGGAGCCCATCAGGAGCACGCCCTTGGGGATGCGCCCCCCGAGCTTCTGGAACTTCTGCGGTTCCTTCAGGAACTCGATGATTTCCTGGAGCTCCTCCTTCGCCTCGTCTACGCCCGACACGTCCTTGAACGTGACCTTCTTCTGCGAGCTGGAAGATAGCTTCGCGCGGCTCTTACCGAACGAGAGGGCCTTGTTCCCACCGCTCTGCATCTGCCGCATGATGAAGATCCAGAAGCCGATCATCAGCAGGATCGGCGCCCAGGAGTAGAGCAGCGCCGCCCAGGGGCTGGCCGACTCCGGCTTCGCGTCGATGCCGACGCCCTTCTCGAACAGCTTGTTGGCGAGACCTTCGTACTGCGCGGGGGCGTACGAACGGAACTTGCCGGAGCCGTCCCCGGCGGTGCCGTTATAAGTGCCGGTGATCTCGCTGCCGGTGATCACCACGGTCGCCACGTCGCCCGCGTCGACTTTCTGAAGGAACTGAGAGAACGGAATGGTCGACGGGCTCGGACGGAGCCCCGTCGAAAACTGCCAGATCAGTACCCCGATGACGACGAGGACCATCCAGAACAACAGGCTCTTGAGGGTCGAATTCAACCTAAGCCTCCTAACCGCCTTGCTTTCAAGAGTAACACGCCTTGTAAAGGCTCCGTGACCCGAAACTCCTCGGTCGCGGCGTGCCCCACGACCCAGAGAATGTGGCCCCTGCCATCGACGACGAGCGGGACCGTATCGCGCAGCTCACGAGGCACTTTCCGGTCGACGAACAGGTCCTGGAGCTTCTTGCTGCGCCCCCCCATGCCGGCCGGTCTCAGCCGGTCCCCCCGGCGCCGCGAACGCACCGCCAGCGGATACGCCAGACCCTCCGCGCGCAGTGCGACGGCCAGGCCGCCTGGTTCCGGGTCCGCGGGTGGCCTGCAGGCCAGGGCGGGCCCCGCCCTGGCCGAAACGGCCCACCCCTGGGGCTCGAGCAGGACTTCCCCCGGCACCACCAGCGCCACGTGAAACCCGGTGCCGAAGTGGACCGGGGCCCGCCCCAGCACGATCCGGTCGCCTGTCCGCCGTGCCTCGCCGCCCGGCAGGCTGACGGTCGACCCGGACCGCCGGCCCGCGAGCGCAAGAAGTGCTTCCACGTGCCTGAACCCGACGAACCGGCTGGACCCGCCGTCCGTCAGCGCGATCCGGGCGACCCTGGACGCGATCGCCGGGTCGAGCGACAACAGCGCCGCGGCGTCGACCTCAATCCCGCGCTCAGTTGTTAAGACGACGGAGCGGGCAACTTCGATTGCGTGACCCTGGAGGCAGGCTTCGTCTGCGCGGGCGATAGCCGCCTCCCGGCCGAGCACGTCAACGATTCCCGGCGAAAACTCCTGCCGGAGGAGGGGCATGAGCAGGTGCCGGACCCGGTTCCGCATGAAGGCCTGATCCTGGTTGGACTCGTCTTCCCGGAACGGAAGCGCGTTCGCCGCCAGCCACGCCCGCAGCTCTCCTCGATGCAGGTCGAGCAGCGGGCGGCACACCGGGCCGGTCTTCGGGCTGATCGCGGACAACCCGCGGGGCCCGGCGCCCCTGATCATCTGGAGCAGGAACGTTTCCGCCTGGTCGTCGACGGTATGGCCCGTGGCAACCGCGTCGGCCCCGAGGTCGGCCAGGGCGCGGGCGAAAAAGGCGTAGCGCGCCCGTCGTCCGGCATCCTCGGTCGAGGTCCGCCACTCCCGCGCACGGGCGCGCACATCGGCGCGCTCGACACACAGCGGAATCCCGAGGCCGGCTGCGAGCTCGCGACAGAACCGTTCGTCCTGGTCCGACGCCGGGCGCATGGCGTGGTTGAGATGGGCGGCCCCGGCAACGATCAGCTCACCGCGCGCCTCCAGCTCTCTGAGCAGGTGCAGCAGCCCGACCGAATCGGGACCTCCGGACAGCGCGACGAGCACACGCCCGCCCGCAGGCAGCATCCCGTGCCTGCGAACGGTTGCGAGAACGCGGTCGGCCAGGATCATGAAACCGCGCCAGCCTTCCCGGCCCTGCCGGCGGGAACGTGCCACCGGACGCGCGGGAAAGCCGGAGTGCGAGGCTGAGGAAATGGTGGCGGTGCAGGGACTTGAACCCCGGACCCTGCGGATATGAGCCGCATGCTCTAACCAGCTGAGCTACACCGCCGGAATCCGTGATGTTATCACGTGTCGAACGGTGTCCTGGCGCCTCCTCGGGACCCCCGAAGCGTGCCGCGGTCAGGCTGAGCCCTCCTCGACCAGGGCGGCCGCCAGCAACGGAATCATCAGCTCGTGGTGGCCGACGAGGGAGTAGCCCTTGCCGATGCCGGCAGTCGGGCGGCTGACCACGTTGGTCTGCGGGCGGTAGAGCCGCACGAAGTCGAGGTTCACGGTGGTCAGGCCGTCGAGGGAGATGCCGCGGTTGCGGACGAGCGCGACCGCCTTCAGGAAGACCTCGGGCAGCACCACGGCGGAGCCGCAATTGAGGTAGACGCCGCCGCGCAGACCCGCCACATTGGACACGAAGTAACGGAAGTCGCGAAGGCTGCCCTCGCCGAGCGCCGCCCCCGACGCGTCCGGGTGCATGTGGATGATGTCCGTTCCGATCGCCACGTGCACGGTCACGGGCAGCCCGAGCCGCGCCGCTGCGGCCACGAGGCTCAGGGCCTCGTGAGGCGGCGCCATGTCCCGCAGGCGCTCGCCCACCGCCTGCCCGATGCCCTTGCCGGCGCGCACGCCGTCGTTGATGGCCGCGTTGAGCAGCCGACCGGTCTCTTCCGACATGCCGAAGCGCCCGGGCCCGAGGGCCGCCTCCACGTCTTCGGACGTCGCGCCCGAAAGCGCGACCTCGAAGTCGTGAATGATCCCCGCACCGTTCAGCGCAATCGCCGAAACGAACCCGCGCTCCATCAGGTCGATCAGGACCGGCGACAGACCGGTCTTGATCACGTGCGCGCCGATGCCCCAGACGAGCCCTCCGCCGGCCGCGCGCGTCGCGCGCATGGCGGCGACGATCGCCCTGAAGTCTGCGGCGGCCAGGATACCGGGCAGGGACGCCAGAAAGGCGCCGAACCCGGACCCCGGCCGGTACGGGGTCGCGAAGTCGGCGGCGTGCGCCTTGCTCTTGCGGGAGGCGAGCGGATAGGTCTCGACACCCGACAGGTCGAATTCCTCGTAGGGAAAGGGCACGCAGCAAGGATATGGAACCGAAGGACGATGATCAATGGGTCGGGCAGCGGGCAGCGGGCAGCGGGCAGCGGGAAGCGGGAGCGAGCCTACAGGATCACCATCGCATCCCCGTAGCTGTAGAACCGGTAGCCGAGTTGCACCGCTTCCGTGTACGCAGCCAGGACGCGCTCGCGCCCGGCGAAGGCGGACACCAGCATCAGCAGCGACGACCGCGGCAGGTGGAAGTTCGTCATCAAACCATTCACCACCTGGAAGTCGAATCCCGGATGGATGAAGACGGCCGCCTGTGCCCGCCCCGGCCGCACGGTCCCCTCGCCGCGCCGCGCGGCATCCTCGAGGGCGCGCGTGGTTGTGGTGCCTACGGCGATCACCCGGCGGCCGTCGCGCCGGGCCCTTGCGATCGCGTCGGCCGCGGGCGGCTCGATCTCGTAGGGCTCAGGATCCACGGCATGATCCTCGACATTCTCGGATCGAACCGGCTTGAAGGTCCCGTAGCCGACGTGCAGCGTCACGGCCGCACGCTCGACCCCCCGCTCCGCGATGGCATCGAGCAGAGCGGACGTGAAGTGCAGGCCCGCGGTCGGCGCGGCCACCGATCCCCGCTCGCGCGCATAGACCGTCTGGTACGTCTCGCGGTCGTCCGCCAGGTCGCCGCGGCGGATGTAGGGCGGAAGCGGAACGTGGCCGATCGTATCGATCAACTCGTCGAGCTCCCGTGAATCGGCCGGCGGTTCGGCCGCGAGCCGCACCCGGCGCCGGCCGAAAAAGTGCTGTGCGAGCACCTCGCCAAGCAGGTGCCCCGCGGTCCCGTCGAAGCGCATCCGGGCGCCCGGCTTCAGCTTCTGGCCCGGATGCACCAGCGCGTCGTACACAGACGACCCGTCGTCGCGGCGCTCGACGGCGGCGCCAAGCAGCAGGCACTCCACCGCGCCACCGCTCGGGACCCTGTATCCCAGCAATCGCGCCGCAAAGACCCGCGTGTCGTTGACGACGAGCAGATCGCCCGGCTTCAGGAGGGAAGGCAGGTCGGCCACACGACGATGACGGATTGCGCCCTTTGCTCGGTCCAGGGACAGGAGGCGGGCTTCTCCGCGTGGCGCAGGCTCCTGTGCAATCAACCCCGGCGGAAGACTGAAATCGAAGTCGGAGACCCGCATCCGGCGTTCAATCCTGACCTCTCTGGCATGATTCATGGACAGGCATGAGCGTGACCAGAGACGAGACGCGCAACGGGGTGCAGGACGTCACCCCGACGCCACCAGGCCGGCCGCCCGGTACAACGGGCGCCGATGGGCCGCCGGACGGACCTGCGCCGGCCGATCCGGCCGGCGCCCAGGTGCCGATCGACATCCGCAGCGCGACATTGACGATTATCGCGGCCCTGGCGTTGATTCTGGTACTGAAGCACGCGCAGCCGGTCCTCATCCCGTTGGTGCTCGGCGCACTCATCAGCTACGGTCTCAGCCCGTTCGTCGCGATGCTCGCGCGCCACCACGTGCCCCGGCCGCTCGCCGCCGGTGCAGCAGTGCTGCTGGTGGTCGGCAGTCTGGGCGTCGGTATGTACACGCTCAGCGACGAAGCCATGGCAATTGTCGGCAACGTTCCGGCAGCGGCGCAGCGGCTGCGACAGCGGCTCGACGAGGGCCGCGGGCAGCCCGGCGGCACCTTGCAACAGGTGAAGCAGGCAGCCACCGAGATCCAGAAGACAGCAGATCAAGCAACCAAGCCGCCGGACGCCGCCCGGACGCGGAACGTCCAGCAGGTGGAAATCGTCGAACCCACGTTCAAGGCCTCCGACTACCTCTGGCTGAGCGGCATGGGCCTGCTCGGATTCGCCGGACAGTTCGCGATGATTCTGTTCCTGGTGTATTTCGTACTGGTCACCGGAGACCTGTACAAGCGCAAGCTCGTGAAGATCGCCGGGCCGAGCCTCGCCCAGAAGAAGGTGACGGTCCAGATCCTCGACGAGATCAACGTGCAGATCGAGCGATTCATCCGGGTGCAGCTGTTGACCAGCGCGATCGTCGCCGTCGCCACGGGCGCGGTCCTGTGGTGGTTCGGGCTCGAGCAGTTCGCCATCTGGGCCCTGCTCGCCGGCATCTTCAACTCGATTCCCTACCTCGGTCCGGTCATCGTGACTGCCGGTCTCGGCGTCGTCGCCTTCATGCAGTTCGACAACCTGCTGATGACGTTCTACATCTGCGCCTCGGCATTCGTCATCACGAGCCTGGAGGGTTTCCTGCTGACCCCGACGCTGATGGGACGCGCGGCACGCATGAACCCCGTCGCGGTGTTCGTGGGCCTGATCTTCTGGAGCTGGGTGTGGGGCATCTGGGGCACGGTCCTCGCCGTGCCCATGCTAATGATGCTCAAGGCGATCTGCGATCACATCGAGGACCTCCAGCCGCTCGGCGAATTGCTGGGCGAATGAGAGGGACGGGGGCCGGGCCGACAACCAGCAGGGCTATGTGGCGCCGGGTCTTCACACCCCCGATGCGCCGGGCCTTGAAAGCCCCGGCCCCACAGCCGCCGCCGCCAATAGCAACCAGGGTAATGTGGCGCGGGGTCTTCAGACCCCGCGATGCGGCAGGGGTGAGGTCTGAACGGCCCTCGCCCTGTCGCGTCACAGTCAGAACGTTCTGTGCTCGCCGAGGAGGGATTCATGGGTATGGTTGTTCGCTGCCCTGTCTGGGCGGTTCTGCTGGTGCTGTTGATCGGCCGGGGAGCGGCGGCTCAGGGTGGGGTCACGGTATCAGGGAGCGTGACTACCCACGCGGACGGGTTGTCGGTGCCGGGGGCGGTGGTGTCGGTGGTGGGCGGCGACGCGACTGCGACGACGGACGCCGCCGGGCGGTACACGCTCGAGTACCGCGCTCGCTGGTGCGCGGCGATCGGATCCAGCTGAAGGTGGAGGCACCCGGCCTGCCGCCGAAGATCTACCTCCGTGGTCGTCGACGCGCCGGCGGTCACGGTGGACGTCGCGCTCAGCCTCGGGTTCACGGAGCAGGTGACGGTCGGCTCGCGTGCGGTGGGGGCCGAAGCGGAGAAGGCCGTGCCGGTCGACGTCATCACCCAGGAACAGATTGCCTCGAGCGGCTACACCGAAACAGCGCAGGTGATCCAGTCGATCGCGCCATCGTTCAACTTTCCACGGCCCACGATCACCGACGGCACCGACACCGTGCGGCCCGCAACCCTGCGCGGGCTCGGGCCCGACCAGGTGCTCGTCCTCATCAACGGCAAGCGTCGTCATCAGAGCGCGCTCGTGCACCTGAACGGCAGCATCGGCCGGGGATCGACCGGCGTCGACCTGAACGCTATCCCGGTGTCGGCGATCGAGCGGATCGAGGTGCTCCGCGATGGGGCCGCCGCGCAGTACCGGCTCCGACGCCATCGCCGGCGTCATCAACATCGTCCTCAAGGGGGGCGTGTCGCGTCCGAACATGACCTCGAAGTTCGGCCTCTCGCGAGGGTCGTTCGTGGGCAACAGCTGCACGCCGAACGGCTCCGCCTGCACGGAAGGCAGCGCGATCGACTTCTCGGACGGCGGGTTGTTCGACCTGGGGGGGTCGTGGGGCCTTGCCGCGGGCCAGGGCAGCCTGACGGTCGCCGCCGAGTACCGCCATCACAACCGGACCAACCGCGCGTCGTTCGATCCGCGCCACCAGATCGTCCCCACCGATGCCGGCAACAATGCCGTCGCGCAGCCCAACCACCGCTGGGGTGATCCGGACACGCGCGACGTGATGACGTTCCTTAACGCCAGCGTGCCGCTGAACACCCAGGAGACGCGCTTCCTCTATGCCTTCGGCGGCTACAGCCGGCGTCAGGCGAACAGCGCCGGGTTCTACCGGCGCGCGCTCGACGACCGCAACTGGCCGCAGATTTACCCGCTCGGCTTCCTGCCGCAGATTGAACCGGCGGTCGTGGACGCGTCGGGGACGGCGGGCGTCCGCGGCGTGTACAACCGGTGGAACTACGACGCGAGCGGCCAGTACGGCCACAACAGCTTCGATTTCACGATCGGCGAACACGCTGAATGTTTCGCTCGGCCCCTCCGTACCGCCCAACAAGACCGAGTTCGACGCAGGCACGCTCGAGCTGAATCAGTTCGTCGGCAATGTCGATGTCAGCCGCCCGTTCCCCGTCAGCGGCCTCGCGGGGCCGGTCAACGTCGCGTTCGGCGCGGAGTATCGCCGCGAGAACTACCAGATTCATGCGGGCGAGCCGGACTCCTACGGCAACGGCGGCGTGCGAAACCAGCTGGGCGGCGTCGCGGCGCTTGGCGCGCAGGTGTTTCCCGGCTTCCGGCCGTCGAACGAGGTCGAACGAATCGCGCAACAGCGCGGCCGGATACGTCGACGTCGAGGGCAGACCTGATCAAGTGGCTGCGGCTCGGACTCGCGGCGCGCGCGGAGCACTACAGCGACTTCGGGGGCACTCTGGACGGCAAGCTGACCGCGCGCGTGCAGCCGGACCCACGCTTCGTCGTCCGGGGATCGCTCAGCACCGGCTTCCGAGCCCCGTCGCTGGGCCAGTCGTTCTTCTCGTCAACGGCAACGAACTTCGTCGAGCTGGTTCCCGGGCAGGGGCTCGTGCCGGTCGAGTCGCTGACGCTGCCTGTCGACGTCCGAGCCGGCGCGGGCGCTCGGCGCGCAGCCGCTCGAACCGGAGACCTCCCTGCACATGGGCGGCGGTGTCGTGATCAGCCCGCTCGCCTCGCTCGACATCACCATCGACTACTACCGCATCTCGATCGACGACCGCATCGTGCTGTCCGGCAACTTCAATGCACCGGCGATTGCGCCGATCCTCGCGCCGTTCGGCGCAAACAGCGGCAGGTTCTTCACCAACGCCATCGACACCCTGACCAACGGCGTGGACGTGACGGCCAACTACCGCATCGCGCTGGACACCGCGGGCGACGTGCGGCTGCACGCCAGCTACAACAACACGCGCTCCAAGATCGTCGGATCGATTGCCACGCCGCCGCAGTTGATCGGCTTCGAGTCGGTGCTGTTCGACCGGATCGAACGCCGCCGCCTCGAGTGCGGACAGCCGAACGACAGCCTGCGGCTGGGCGGCGACTGGAGTCGCAACCGCTTCGGCGCCAACCTCGACCTCGCACGTTACGGCGATTACTGCAGCTTCACGGCCACCCCGGCCAGCGATCAGGAGTACCGGCCGAAGTGGCTGACCGACGCCGAGGCGTCCTATCGCACGGCCGGCTACACTCTGGCTGCCGGGGTACAGAACCTGTTCAACGTGTTCCCGGATCGCAACATCACCGTGAACTCGTTCAACGGGATCCAGACGTTCCCGAGCCATTCTCCGTTCGGCATGAACGGCCGCACGCTGTACGCCCGATTGGGGTGGAGTTTCTAGTTCTACGACGGGCCCGTCTCAAACCAACGGAACCCTGGACAGCAGCCACGCGATGATCAGCAGGGGCACCAGGCCGATGAGGGCCACCAGGCCGAGGCACAGGTAGACGAAGAGGTAGTCGCCGCGCGAGGGTGGGGTGCCGGGCCTGGCGTGCCGCTCGAGGAGCGCAAGGTTCCTCGTGTTGGCCTTCCAGGCGATGTCGGCGATGTCGCCGAGCAGCGGGACCAGGCCGATGGCCATGTCAATCGCGGCGTTGAGGACCATCCGGGCCTGCACCACGGCCGGGACCCGCAGGCGCAGTGCCTCGAGCAGGATCAGACCGGTGTAGGCAGGGGAGGCAATGTCGCCGATACCCGGAATCAGCCCGACAATGCCGTCCAGGCCGAATCGGACAGACGTGCCGGGGACGCGGAAGAGGTTGTCCAGCAGGAACGCCCATCGGCGAAGTGACGCCAGCCGCATGGACGGGAATGTAGCAGATGCGGTGGCGGCAGGAGGGGCATCGCCCCTCCCGCCGCCCCCGGTCGTCCTAGCTGTTCGCGGTCGCCCGCTCCATCGCGCGGACACGATCGTGCGCTTCGCGGACGCGCACCGCCTGCTGATGCACGACGGCGCTCGCGGACGCAGGGAGGCCGGCCTTGCCGGCATCCTCGAACGCCTTCTTCGCGATGTCTTCGCCGCGTTCCGCCTCGGCCACGATGCTGGCGTCGCTCTTGCCGGTCACCGCTGACTTGATGTTGATCCACCCGCGGTGCACGGAGCCCGACATGCTGCCGGCCTTCTCAGGATCGCCCCCGAGCTTCCTCACCTCGGCCTGGAGCTCCTGGGCCATCTGGCCGCGCTCGCGCGAGAACTGCTGGAAAACCGTCTTCGTCTGAGGGTCGGTGAGGCCTGCCGCCGCCGTCTTGAAGCCCTCCTCGCCGTCCTTCAGGATCTCGATCAGGCTGTTGAGCGTCGATATCGCTTTGTCGTTATCCATTCGTTGCACTCTCCTTCTCTTTTTCCGAGCGTCACGATCCAGAGAGCAAACGATGGGCCAGCGGCTGTTTGCCGGGAACCGCCGGGGTCCATTGCCACAACAGGTCCGATCGTGCTACGTAAACGGCTTGCGCCATCGTCCCCGGTCCCGCCTTCGTCACTCGTGAGCGCTTTTCCCTTTGAGCAAACACAGCCTGAGAGTCTGGCCTGGTGCCCCGTATCCGCTTGGCGCCACGTGGGATGGGGTCGGCGTCAACTTTGCCCTCTTCTCCGAGCACGCCACACGCGTCGAGTTGTGCCTCTTCGACTCGCGCGATGCGGAGGTGGAGTCGGTGGCCATCCCGCTGCCCGAGCAGACGGACATGGTGTGGCATGGCTACCTGCCGGATGCGCGGCCCGGCCAGCTGTACGGCTACCGCGTTCAGGGCCCCTACGCACCTCAGGCAGGCCACCGCTTCAATCCGCACAAGCTCCTGATCGACCCGTACGCCAAGGTCGTCGGACGGGCCGGCGTCTGGCATGAATCGCTGTTCGGGTTCCGCTTCGATCAGGAGGATGGGACGTTCGACGACCGCGACAGCGCGCCGTACGCGCCGCTCGCCGCGGTGGCGGACGACGCCTTCACCTGGGGGGACGACCGGCCGCCGCGAACGCCGTGGCACCAGACGCTGATCTACGAGCTGCACGTGAAGGGCTTCTCGCGGCTGAACCCGGACGTGCCGGAATCCCTGCGCGGGACGTATCTGGGCCTGGCAACCGAGGCGTCGATCCGGCACCTCACGTCGCTCGGCGTCACGGCCGTCGA
This sequence comes from uncultured Acidobacteriota bacterium, assembly GCA_963787175.1. GTDB lineage: Bacteria > Acidobacteriota > Vicinamibacteria > Vicinamibacterales > 2-12-FULL-66-21 > CAVSUB01. The sequence goes on along the minus strand of CAWBCA010000015.1, from coordinate 84,148 downwards.
GCTGATGCCGGTCCACCATCACCACGACGAATGGCACCTGATCAAGCGCGGGCTCAAGAATTACTGGGGCTACAACACGCTCGCCTATTTCGCCCCGGACGTGCGCTATGCCGCCTCGTGCTCGCCGGCGGACGTGATCCGTGAGTTCAAGATGATGGTGCGCGCGCTGCACGCGGCCGGCCTCGAAGTGATCCTCGACGTTGTCTACAACCACACGGCGGAAGGCGACCACCGCGGGCCGACGCTGTCGCTCCGCGGAATCGACAACGCGTCGTACTACCGGCTGCATCCGCAGAACCGCCGGCTCTATCAGGACTTCACCGGCTGCGGCAACACGCTCAACATGAACAGCCCGCGCGTCCTGCAGCTGATCATGGACAGCCTGCGCTACTGGGTGCTGGAGATGCACGTCGACGGTTTCAGGTTCGATCTCGCCAGCGCACTGGCGCGTGAGTTGCATGACGTCGACAAGCTGGGCGCGTTCTTCGACATCATTCATCAGGATCCGGTGCTGTCGCAGGTCAAGCTGATCGCGGAGCCGTGGGACCTTGGCGAAGGCGGCTATCAGGTCGGCAACTTCCCGACGAAGTGGACGGAGTGGAACGGCAAGTACCGCGATGCGGTCCGGCGCTTCTGGCGCGGCGATGCGGGTGGCGCGTCGGAGCTGGCGACGCGGCTGTCGGGCAGCAGCGATCTGTACGAGCAGAGCGGACGGCGCCCGTACGCGAGCATCAACTTCATCACCGCGCACGACGGCTTCACGCTCGCGGACCTCGTGTCCTACGAGCAGAAGCACAACGTCGCGAATGGCGAGAACAACCACGACGGCGAGAACAACAACCTGAGCTGGAACTGTGGCGTCGAGGGGCCGACCCGGGACGCGCGTGTGCTCGCGCTGCGCGCCAGGCAGCGGCGCAACTTCATGACGACGCTCATGCTCTCGATCGGCGTGCCGATGCTGAGCAGCGGCGACGAGGTCGGCCGGACGCAGCTGGGCAACAACAACGCGTACTGCCAGGACAACGAGATCAGCTACACGCCCTGGGAGCTCGACGGCGGGCAGAAGGACTTCCTCGAATTCACCCGCCGCGTGATCCGGATATGGCGCGACCATCCCGTGCTGCGGCGGCGGAAATTCTTCCAGGGCCGCCGGATTCGCGGCGCGGAGGTCCTCGACATCGCGTGGATCGATCCATCAGGATCCGAGATGACGGACGAGGACTGGAGCTCACCGGATGTGCGGTGCTTCGGCGTGCGCCTGAACGGCGATGCCATCAACGAGACAGACGAGCGCGGCGAGCGCATCGCCGGCGATACGCTGGTGGTTCTCCTCAACGCCAGCGACGAGGCGGTCCCGTTCGCACTGCCCGGGGGGCCGGTGGAGCGCTGGGAAACGCTCGTCGAGACCGCCGACCCCTGGGCAGCCACCCGCTGGCTGATGGCCACGGAGGGTTATCGCCTCGCCGGCCGCTCGATGACCGTCCTCAGGCTCGGCTCCAGGAACCGCGACCTCCAGCGCGCATCGGGGTGGGGACCGATGGGAGTGTATTAGCGGACACAGGAGTCGGCAGTCGGGCGTCTGGAGTCAGTCGAGAGTCGGAAATCTTTGAACGCATCCTGAATCGCAGAATGGCACGGCGCAACTGGAGGAATCGGCGTGTCTTGCCATCTGCCATTCTCGATGTCACACCAGGCCGGCCTTTTTCAGCGGCCTGCTGAATAGCCCAAAGCCCAGGAGACCACCCCAATGCCCAAGCTCGATCCAGGGTTACAGCGTCGGATCGTCATAGAAGCCGTCACGCCGAGCGTGGACGATGGCCGGTTCCCGATCAAGCGTACGGTCGGCGAGCTCGTGGTCGTGCGAGCCGACCTGTTCGCAGACGGCCACGACATCCTGGCTGCGGCGCTGCTCTACCGTCGCAAGGGAACGAGGGCCTGGCTCGAGGAGCGCATGACACCGGTGGGGAACGACCGCTGGCAGGGTTCGTTCCGGGTGGACACCCTCGGCGGGTACGAGTACACGGTGGAAGGGTGGGTGGACCGTTTCGCAACGTGGCGCCATGGGCTGACCGCGAAGGCAGGCGCGGCGCAGGATGTCTCCAGCGAGCTCCTCGAAGGGGCGATGCTCGTTCATGAGGCTCAGGGGGTTCATGGGGTTGACGACCTCCTGAAGCGCGCGGAAGAGATCCTCGGCGATAGTCGGCAGCCGGCGGCCGCGCGTGTGTCGGTGGCACTGTCCACTGAGCTGGCGGATGCGATGGCCCTGCTGCCCGACCGCAGCCGTGCCACTCGGCACGATCGCACCCTTGGTGTCATCGTCGAACCGAAGCGCGCGAGGTTCGGCGCCTGGTACGAGATGTTTCCCCGCTCGGCGGGCACCGACCCTGCCCGGAGCGGCACGTTCGAGGAAGCCGCCGCGCGGCTTCCCTACATCCAGGGGATGGGGTTCGACGTGCTGTATCTGCCGCCGGTTCATCCCATCGGCCGCAGCTTCCGCAAGGGACCCAACAATTCGCTCGACCCGGGTCCGGACGACCCGGGGAGCCCGTGGGCGATTGGCTCGGAAGCCGGAGGGCACACGGCCATCGAGCCCGGACTCGGCACGCTTGCCGACTTCGATCGGTTCGTCGAGGCAGCGCGCAGCCACCATCTCGATATCGCCCTGGACCTCGCCTACCAGGCCTCGCCCGACCATCCGTGGGTCCGCGAACACCCGGAGTGGTTCCGCCAGCGACCCGACGGCACCATCAAGTACGCGGAGAACCCGCCCAAGAAATACCAGGACATCTACCCGATCAACTTCGATTCGGCCGACTGGCGGGCCCTCTGGCTGGAGCTCAAGCAGGTCGTGGAGTTCTGGATCGGCCACGGCGTGACAATCTTCCGTGTCGACAACCCGCACACCAAGCCGCTGCGCTTCTGGGCCTGGGCCCTGGAGGAGATCCGCCGGGATCACCCGGAAGCGATCTTCCTGTCGGAAGCGTTCACACGTCCCAAAGTGATGCGCCACCTGGCCAAGGCCGGCTTTTCGCAGTCTTACACCTATTTCACGTGGCGCAACACCCGGCCGGAGCTCACCGAGTACTTCACCGAGCTCACCCAGACCGGCGTGCGCGAGTACCTGCGTCCGAACCTGTTCACCAACACGCCCGACATCCTGCACGAGTACCTGCAACGGGGCGGCCGGCCGGCCTTCATTGCCCGGCTGGTCCTCGCCGCGACGCTCGGCGCCAGCTACGGCATCTACAGCGGCTTCGAGCTGCTGGAAAATGTGCCGGTGAGGCCGGGCAGCGAGGAGTACCTCGACTCGGAGAAGTACCAGATCGTCGTCCGGGACTTCGACCGGCCGGGGAGCCTGGCCGGCCTGATCGGCCGGATCAACGCGATACGACGTGAGCACCCGGCGCTGCAGCGCGACTGGGGCCTCCGGTTCCATCCCAGCGACAATCCGGATCTGCTCTGCTACAGCAAGCGATCGGAGGACGGGCGCGACGTGCTGCTGATGGTCGTGAACCTCGATCCGTTCCACATGCAGCACGGTTTCGTCGAGCTGCCGCTGGCGGCCTGGGGGCTGCCGGCAGACGGTCTGGTGGGTGTGACGGACCTGCTGTCGAACGAGCGCTACCAGTGGCGCGGCGACCGCAACTACGTACGCCTCGACCCGGGCACCAGCGTGGCGCACATCCTGCTTGTGGAGCTGCAGCGGCCCCTGCCGCCGGAACCGGGGCTCGACACCGACGGATGATGAAGAACAGGCCCCGAATGAGGGATCGCGGATCTCACGATGGCAGAATGGCAGATGGCACACGGTAAATGGAACAGGCCGGCCTGCCGGCTGCCAGTTCCCTTTCAGATCAGGCGGGGTTGAACCAGCAGCCTGTTCAGGTCACGCATGCCCGACACGCCGAATCCCCTGTGGTACAAGGACGCCGTCATCTACCAGGCGCACGTCCGCGCGTTCTTCGACAGCTCCAACGACGGCGTGGGCGACTTCGCCGGGCTCACCCAGAAGCTGGAGTACATCGAGAGCGTCGGCGTGAACGCGGTCTGGCTGCTGCCGTTCTACCCTTCCCCGCTGCGCGACGACGGGTACGACATCGCAGATTACGAGACGATCCATCCGAGCTACGGCACCCTGGCAGATTTCGACCGCTTCGTCGAGGAGGCGCATCGCCGCCACCTCCGCGTGATCACCGAGCTCGTCATCAACCACACCTCCGACCAGCATCCGTGGTTCCAGGCGGCCCGCCGTGCGCCCGCCGGGTCGGTCGAGCGCGATTTCTACGTGTGGAGCGACACCACCGAGAAGTACCAGGGTGTGCGGATCATCTTCACCGACACCGAGAAGTCGAACTGGGAGTGGGACGACACGGCCAAGGCGTACTACTGGCATCGGTTCTTCCATCACCAGCCGGATCTGAACTTCGACAATCCTGCGGTGCTGGACGCCGTCATCAAGGTGATGCGGTTCTGGCTGGACCGCGGGGTGGACGGCCTCCGCCTCGATGCGGTGCCGTACCTGATCGAGCGTGAAGGCACGATCTGCGAGAACCTCGAGGAGACGCATGCCGTCCTGAAACGGATCCGGCACGCGCTCGACGCCTCGCATCCGGACCGGATGCTGCTCGCCGAGGCCAATCAGTGGCCCGCCGACGTGCGCCCGTACTTCGGCGACGGCGACGAATGCCACATGGCGTTCCATTTCCCCCTGATGCCGCGCATGTTCATGGCGGTGCGGCAGGAGGATCGCCATCCGATCGTCGAGATCCTGCGGCAGACACCGGAGATTCCGGAGAACTGCCAGTGGGCCATGTTCCTGCGGAACCACGACGAGCTGACGCTCGAGATGGTGACCGACGAGGAACGGGACTACATGTACCAGGCCTACGCCGCCGACCCGCAGATGCGGATCAACGTCGGCATCCGCCGCCGGCTGGCGCCGCTGCTCGAGAACAGCCGACGCCGGATCGAGCTCCTGAACAGCCTCCTGTTCTCGATGCCGGGAACACCGGTGATCTATTACGGGGACGAGATCGGGATGGGCGACAACATCTATCTCGGCGACCGGAACGGGGTGCGGACCCCGATGCAGTGGACCGGGGACAGGAACGGCGGGTTCTCGCTCGCCGACCCGGCGCGGCTCTACGCGCCGCCGATCATGGATCCCGTGTACGGGTATCAGGCGATCAACGTGGAGTCGCAGGGCCGCTCGGCCTACTCCATCCTCAACTGGATGCGCCGCATGCTCGGTCTCCGCAAGGACTTCACCGTGTTCGGCCGCGGCACCATCGAGTTCCTGCCGGCGCACAACCGCAAGGTGCTCATCTACGTCCGCCAGCTCGGGGAGGAACGCGTGCTGTGTGTCGCGAACGTCTCGCGCAGCGTACAGCCGGTCGAGATCGACCTGTCGCGATTCGCCGGCATGATCCCGCTCGAGATGCTCGGGCTCACCGAGTTCCCGCGGATTGGCGAGCTGCCGTACTTCCTGACGCTCGGGCCGTTTGCGTTCTACTGGTTCCGGCTGCAGCTGGCCCCCACCGCGGTGTCGCGCGTCGCGCCAGCGACGCCCGTCGAGGTGCCGCAGGCGCCGGGGCTGCTGGTCGGCGCGGCGTGGGAAACGCTGCTGGAGGGGAACGTGCGCACGCTCGTGGAGCGGGAGCGGCTCCTGCCGTTCCTCCAGCGCCAGCGCTGGTTCGGCGGCAAGGCGCGGCCGGCCCGCAACGCGCGCTTCATCGACTGGGGCGTCCTGCGCCGAGGTCCGCAACCGATGTTCCTCACGATTGTGGAAGTGGAGTACGAGGACGGCGGGCGCGGCCAGTACTTCCTGCCGTTGACCATCTGCACGTCCGCCGCCAGCGACGGGCTCGAAGAGCGGGCGCCGCACGCCATCCTGGCGACCGTGACCGGCGCACGCAAAGGCGTGCTCTTCGACGCCTCGCTGGACGACGGGTTCGCCGTGGCGCTGCTCGAGGCGATCGGGCGTCAGGATCAGACCAAGACCCGCCGGGGCGCGATCCGCGCCAGCCACACGCAGGCCTACGCGGAGCTCCGCGGGCACGGACGACCGCCTCCCGGTGAGCCGGCTGGAAACCGAGCAGAGCAACACGTCGATCATCTACGGCGACCGGCTGATCCTGAAGCTGTTCCGGCGGATCGAGCCCGGCATCAACCCCGACTACGAGATTGGCCGGCAGCTCACGGAGAAGATGCGGTTCAGCGCGGGTGCCGGCCGCTGCCGGGGCTCTGGAGTACGAGCTGGGCACCCAGGTGGGCACCCTGGGCATGGTGCAGCAGCTCGTCGAAAGCCAGGCTGATGGCTGGACGCACGCAACCGACGAGATCGGGCGCTACTACGATCAGGCGGGCAGCGCGGCTGCGCCGGTCGTGTCCTCACCACGCGACTTCACGGCGCTCGCCGCCGCGGAGATCCCGGCGCCGGTGGAGGAGGCGATGGGCGGGTACCTGGAGCTGTCTTCCAAGCTCGGTCGCCGGACCGCCGAGATGCACCTGGCGCTCGCCGCCGACACGAGCGACCCGGCCTTCGCACCGGAGCCGCTCACGCGAGAGGACCTCAAGGCGCTCAGCGCAGCGGCTGTGTCCGTCGCCGCGCGCGCCTTCCAGGCGCTCGACGCGCTCGCCGACCAGTCCGGCGATCACGGGGCCGACGCTCAGCCGGCCGCGCAGCACGCCGCGGCGGACCTCGCCGAGCAGGCGGACCGGATGTCCGGCTCGCGCACGACGCTCCTCGACAGGATCCGATCCGCGCCCCAGTTCGACTTCGTCTGCTCCAAAATACGGGTGCACGGGGACTATCACCTCGGCCAGGTGCTCTGGGCCGAAGAAGATTTCTACCTGCTCGACTTCGAGGGGGAGCCCGCGCGTCCGCTGGCGCAGCGCCGCCAGAAGCAGGCCGCTCTCAAGGACGTCGCGAGCATGCTGCGCTCGTTCAGTTACGCCGCCTATGCCGGCCTCTTCGCGCGCGCAGCGGCGCGGCCGGCGGAGTTCGGCAGGCTCGAGCCGTGGGCGCACATCTGGGAGACGTGGGCGTCCGCCGCCTTCCTCCGCGGCTACTTCGAAACCGCCGGGAGCGCGTCGTTTCTTCCAGCCGATTCCGCGCAACGCGACCGGCTGTTGCGTCTCTTCATGCTTGACAAGGCTGTCTACGAGCTCGACTACGAGCTGAACAACCGGCCGGACTGGGTCCGCGTGCCGCTCTGGGGTATCTTCGACCTTCTCTGACGCCGGGGCGCCGGTGGGGCCCGGGAAAGCACGACTGCCACATGAAGGATGCGAACGAGACGCCGCGCCGGCCGCGGTACGTCCCGCTGAGCACGTACCGCCTGCAGATCCGCGCGGGGTTCCCGCTCGCCGCGGCGCGGGACATCGTCGGGTACCTGGCCGGTCTGGGGATCTCCACCTGCTACACCTCGCCGTACTTCACCGCCGTACCCGGCAGCAATCACGGCTACGACGTGCTGGATCACAACGAGATCAACCCTGAGCTCGGCGGAGCGGAGGCGCTCGCCGGCCTGAAAACGGCGCTCGCGGCTGAGGGGATCGGGCACCTCGTGGATTTCGTGCCGAATCACATGGGTGTGGGCACCGGCCAGAACGCGCGCTGGAACGACGTGCTCGAGAACGGCCAGAGCTCGCCGGCGGCCGCCTTCTTCGACATCGAGTGGGCGCCGGACCGCGAGGAACTGCAGTCGAAGCTCCTGCTCCCGGTCCTCGGCGACCAGTACGGCCGCGTGCTCGAGCGGGGGGAGCTCGTCGTCGTTTTCCGGGACGGCCAGCTGATCCTCAAGCACGGGGACATGCAGCTGCCGATCAACCCGCGCCAGTCGCCGCGCGTCTTCAAGCTGGCCCTGGAGCCCCTCACGGCGGCGCTGGGCGGCGACCATCCCGCCCTCCATGAGTTCCAGAGCATCGTGACCTCGCTGCAGAAGCTGCCGCCATACACGGAGCGGCGTCAGGATCTGATGGCCGAACGGCAGCGGGAGAAGGATGTCGCGCGGACCCGCCTTGCGCGGCTGGTCGCTGAAACGCCGGTGGTGGGCGAGCAGATCGAAGTGGCGCTCCAGGGGTTCAACGGCGAGCCAGGGAAGCCGGCGAGCTTCGATCCGCTGCACGAGCTGCTGGAGTCGCAGCCGTACCGCCTGTGCGTACTGGCGCACCGCCTCGCACGAGATCAACTACCGCCGCTTCTTCGACGTCAACTCGCTGGCCGGGCTGCGGGTCGAGCGGCCGGAGGTGTTCGAGGCGATCCACAGGCTGCTCGAGACGCTGCTGCGCGAGGGAACGGTCGACGGCGTACGGATCGATCACCCGGACGGCCTGTTCAATCCCGCCAGGTATTTCGGGATGCTGCAGGAGATGGCGGCCCGCGCGTGGGAGATCGAGCGCACGGACGAAGCCTGGCGGCCGCTCTACGTGGTCGCGGAAAAAATCCTGTCGGGCCAGGAGGCGCTCCCGCGCGGATGGGCGGTCCACGGCACGACGGGCTACAACTATCTGAACGATCTGAACGGGTTGTTCGTCAACGGCGCGCACGCCCGGCGCATGCGGCGCGCATACGCGAAGCTGACCGGGCACATCGAGGCGTTCGACGACGTGGTGTACGCGAGCAAGCGGCTGATCATGGAAACCGGCATGGCCAGCGAGCTGAACGTGCTCGCCCAGATGCTCACCCGGGTCGGGAAGGGCAACCGGCGGTCGCGCGACTTCACGCTCGAGAGCCTGCGGGATGTCATCGCGGAAGTGATCGCCTGCTTCCCCGTCTACCGCACGTATGTCGACGAGCAGGGCTGGACGACCGAGGACCGCGCCATCGTCGTGCAGGCGATCTCGCGTGCGCGGCGCCGCAACCCGGCGATGGAGGGCTCGCTCTTCGACTACTTCCGGGAGGTGATGCTCGCACGCGAAGAAGGCACCGCCCCCCGGCCCGGCGAACGCCGGGACGGGTACTCCGCCCGCCGACGCGAACGAGGCGCGCGAGCGGCTGTCTTTCGCCATGAAGCTGCAGCAGTACACCGGGCCGGTGCACGCGAAGGGTTTCGAGGACACCTCGTTCTACCGCTACAACGTGCTGCTCTCGCTCAACGAGGTGGGGGGCGACCCCGAACGCTTCGGCCGGTCGGTGGCGGAGTTCCACGATGCGAACCTGCGGCGGCTGCGCGAGTCCCCCTTCGAGATGATCGGCACGGCGTCGCACGACACCAAGCTCGGAGAGGACGTGCGTGCGCGCCTCAACGTGCTCTCGGAGCTGCCGGACGACTGGGCGCGCGAGGCAGGCAACTGGATGCGCCTGAACCGCAGCTACCGCGTCATCGTGGACGGCGAGGCGGCACCGGATCGACGGGACGAGTACCGGTTCTACCAGGCGTTGATCGGGATCTGGCCCGCCGATCCCGGCGGCGTCGTCCGCCTTGCGCCGCGCGAGATCATCGAGCGCCTGCAGGCCTACATGATCAAGGCAGCGAAGGAAGCCAAGCTCCACACGAGCTGGCTGACGCCGAACGAGAGCTACGAAGCGTCGGTGACCTCCTTCATCGAGGCGGTCCTCACCGACCCGCGTTTCCTCGAATCGTTCCTGCCGTTCCAGGCGCGCATAGCCGCAGCGGGCATGGTCAACTCTCTCGCGCAGGTCACGCTCAAGGTCGGATCGCCGGGCGTGCCGGACTTCTACCAGGGCACGGAATTGTGGGACTTGAACCTGGTCGACCCTGACAACCGGCGGCCGGTGGACTTCGAGCAGCGACGGCAGATGCTCGCCGATGTCGATCGCCTGCTCGCCCTGGGGACCGTCGAGCGGGCGGCCGGGATAGCGGAACGTCTTGCCGCCTGGCACGACGGACGGGTCAAGCTCCTCGTGACGGCGGCCGGGCTTCGGCTCCGCCGCGAGCGGCCCGAACTGTTCCTCTCGGGCGACTACATCCCGCTCGTCACAGAGGTCTCGGTGGGCGCCTCGCTGGTGGCCTTCGCGCGCACCCTCGGCGGTGCTGTCGCGCTGTTCGTGACGCCCCGGTTCAGTGCGCCGCTGATGGAACCCCAGCACCCGCTGCCCGTGGGCGTCGAGCGATGGAAGTCGTCGCGTGTGCTCCTGCCCCCGCAACTGTCCGGCCGGGTCTTCCGTCACGTCCTGACCGGCGCCGAGATCGCGCCGGTCGTGACCGGGAACCAGGCCTGGATCTTTGCCGGGCAGCTGTTCGAAACGCTGCCCGTGGCGATGCTGGTGGGGAGTTGAGGGGCTTCAGGCTGTAGGATTCGGGCTCATGCCCCCCGCAGACTTTCCCTTGCCGCTCTCCGCCTATCCCCCTGCGAGCACCCTCGCCGGCATCCTCGGCAGCCGCGTGGCCATGGAGCCGCTGAACGCTGCAGCAACCGGCATCTTCCTGCTCGCGATCCTGCACACGTTCACGGCGGCGCGATTCACCGTGCTGTCGCGGCGCGTGCAGGCGGCACACGACGCGAGGGCCGACGCGCAAGGTAAGCGGCGTTTGCCGAGTGTCGGCGCCGAACTGTTCCACTTCCTGGGGGAGGTCGAAGTCGTCTTCGGGCTGTGGGCTGTCGTGCTGCTGGCGGTCATCACCAGCGTCAAGGGCTGGGGAGTCGCGACGCACTACTTCAGCGACACCGTGAACTACACCGAGGCGCTCTTCGTGGTGGTGATCATGGCGCTCGCCTCGACGCGCCCCGTGGTGGGTTTCGCCGAAGCGGCGATGCGGCGGGTCGCCAACGCGGGCGGGGGCACCCCTGCCGCGTGGTGGCTCACCATTCTCACGATCGGACCTGTGCTGGGATCGGCCATCACGGAGCCGGCGGCCATGACGATCTCGGCCCTGCTCCTCGCGCGGCAGTTCTACGACCTGGAACCGACGCCGCGGTTGAAATACGCCACGCTCGGGCTGCTGTTCGTCAACGTCTCGATCGGCGGGACGCTGACGCACTTCGCGGCGCCGCCGGTGCTGATGGTCGCCCGGCCGTGGGGTTGGACCACGCCGTTCATGTTCACGTCGTTCGGCTGGCGGGCGGGCGTGGCCATACTGCTGTCCACCGGCGTGTACTTCTGGTTGTTCCGCCGGGAGTTGAGAAGCCTGGCCGACCGCCGTCCGGTCCCGGACGTTGACCGGCCAGATGAAGAGGCGGAGCCTGGACACCGGCTGCTGCCCATGCGCCCATGGATCGTCGCGGTGCACCTGGCATTCATGGGGTGGACGGTGGCGACTGCGCACTATCCGGCGCTGTTCGTCGCCGGGTTCCTGTTCTTTCTCGGCTTCGCACGCGCCACCGCAGCCTATCAGAGCCTCGTTGAGCTGCGCTCTCCCCTGCTCGTCGGCTTCTTCCTGGGCGGGCTCGTCATCCACGGCGGCCTGCAGGGGTGGTGGATTGGGCCGGTGCTCAGCGCTCTCCCTGCCGAGCCGCTCTTCCTGGCCTCCGCCGTCCTGACGGCCTTCAACGACAACGCCCTGATCACCTATCTCGGCACACTCGTTCCGCACCTCGACAACAGCTTGAAGGCCGCCCTGGTGGGCGGCGCGGTGACCGGCGGCGGGCTCACCGTGATTGCGAACGCCCCCAACCCTGCGGGGCAGGCGCTGCTCGGCCGCTTCTTCGGCGGCGCGGTGCTCCCGCTCCACCTGTTGCTCGGAGCGCTGCTGCCCACGCTGATTGCCGGCCTGGCGTTCAGACTCTTCTAGCGTGTCGCGTTCACTTGTATTGATGTAGGGCAAGGTCTTCCGCTTTCGGCCAGGTCCGGCGGACCGCCGTAGCGTCAGCGGAAACTGGTTAGACACCGCTGACACACGCAGGTGCCTTCGCGGGGTCGAAAGACCCCGCGCCACATTCATTGGAAATCTGCTGGGGAGGTCGCTGTGGGGCGGGCCCTGAAGGCCCGCCTCTACCGCCTCAATACAAGTGAACTCCGGCGTTGGAATTCAGGAGCCAGGAGTCAGAATTCAGGAGGATTATCGAGCCCGCAGCGGTGCGAGGCGCGGCGGACGGGGCCCGTGTCTCACAGCACCCTCGACCGGGACGTACCGGAGCTCGTCGCCAGACGACGCGGAACGGAGCATCAGTCCGCCCCTGCTCATGTCGCCGCGACCCACGAAGTCCGCCGGGAAGAGCAGGCGGTTGCCGAATATGCCATCGAGGATCTCCACGTACTTGCCGGAGGCGATGCTGCCAAGGAGGACGACCTCGCACTCTGCACCCACCTCGTCGCGCAGCGCCGTGGCGCTGGCCTCGAGGGGTCTGCGGTAGCGCGGATTGTCCACCCTGACGTCCACCCCGGCGAACGCCCGCAGCGCCTCACGCGTCACGCGGGTGTCCGGCGAACGCAGCCCGGCGATCGGCGTGATCACGAGGATGCCTGCGCCCGACAGCGGGGACCCCACGTCCGGCGCGCGCGCGAACGCGCGCGCATACGCGAGCTTGCCGCGGAAGTACAGGCCGCTCATGAAGCTGAACACGTCGCCCAGCTCCGCCCCGTCGGGGCCACGCAGCCGCGTCGCCAGCTCGAAGCTCGCACGGTCCGCCATCAGGATGGCCGCTCGACGCCCGCCGCAGTTTGCCGGAGAGAGCAGGAAGATGCGGGACAAAATCAGGAGACAGAATACAAAAGGCAGGAGACAGAATACAGAATACAGAAGGTAGAAGGCAGAATGTAGAAGTCAGGAGGCAGCGTCCGTAGCTCGAGCCGGACCCTGGCAGCGGGAAGCGGGAGCGGGAAGCTGGAAGCTGGATAAACCATGTCAATCTTCACGAACAGCGCCGCCCGGTCGGCTGAAGAAGCTGCGGAGTACACGCAGGCCGTGCTCGGTCTGCTCGGGGATCGCGATCCGCTCGACGTGCTGCGGACGACGCCCGCGGCCGTCAGAACACTGGTCGTTGACGCGTCGCCCGATCTTCTCGCCACGCCCGAAGCAGACGGCAAGTGGTCCATCCGGATGGTCGCGCAACACCTGGCCGACAGCGAGCTGGTGTGGGGGTGGCGCCTGCGCATGATCTTCGCGCAGGATCGTCCGGCCATCACCGGCTACGACCAGGATGCCTGGGCGACGCGCCTCAAGTACAGCGACGTTCCACTCGAGCACGCGCTGGACGACTTCGAGCTTCTTCGCGGTTCCAATCTCCGGCTGCTCGCCCGGATGCCGGAAACCGACCGCGTCCGGGTCGGCGTGCACTCCGAGCGCGGCGAGGAGAGCGTCGCGCACCTGATGCGCATGTACGGAGGCCACGACCTGCTGCACATCCGGCAGATCGAGAGAATCAAGAAGGAGCTGGGAGCTAGAAGTTAGGAGGGGGAAGTCAGGAGTCAGGAGGGTTCAGTCAGAGACAGAAGCAGTTGCACGGGGAAAGCTGTCAGCTGTTAGCTGTCGGTTGTCAGCTCCATCACAGACTCCAACGCAGCAGCATCGCGCCAGCGGTGAAGCCTGCGCCAACCGAGGCGAGGAGGACGAGATCCCCCTTCTTCAGCCGTCCGTCGAGCACGGCGTCCGCCAGCGCCAGGGGAATGGTCGCGGCCGTCGTGTTGCCGTACCTCTCGAGGTTGATCACGACCTTGTCCTCCGGCAGTCCGAGCCGGTCGGCGGTCGCCTGGATGATTCGACGGTTGGCCTGGTGTGACACGAACAGATCGAGCTCCGAGGGGTCCACGCCGTGGCGGTCGAGGACCCGCCGGCAGATTTCACCGCTCTTCCTCACGGCGAACCTGAAAACCGCCTGGCCGTCCTGCTTCACGTAGTGCATCCGCTGGTCGACGGTTTCGTGCGAAGCCGGCATCCGGCTCCCTCCGCCGGGCATGCAGAGCGCCGCGCCGCCCGCCCCGTCAATCTCATGGTCGTAGCCGATGATGGACGGCTCACCTTCCCGCGCCGCCGACAACACCACCGCCCCGGCCCCGTCGCCGAACAGCACGCACGTCGTCCGGTCCTTGTAGTCGATGATGCTGGACATCACGTCCGCGCCGACGACGAGCGCGTGCTCGTGCGCGCCGCTCGCCACCATGTGCATGCCTGTCGTGAGGGCGTAGAGAAAGCCCGAGCAGGCGGCGCCGAGGTCGAACCCCCACGCGTGCTGCGCGCCGATCTTGTGCTGGAGCAGGCACGCGGTGCTCGGGAAGATCGTATCGGGGGTGGTGGTGCCGACGACGATGAAGCTGATGTCGTTGGGAATCAGCCCCGCCTGCCGGATCGCCCCCTCGGCCGCCTCCTTGGCCAGATCGGAGGTGGCAGTCCCCGGATCGACGATGTGCCGCTCGCGAATGCCGGTCCGCTGGAGGATCCATTCGTCGCTCGTGTCGACGAGCTTCTCGAGATCGGCGTTCGTGAGGGTTCGCGGCGGAACGAACGTGGAGAGCCCGGCGATCATGACGGGCCTGAGCGCCGATGCCGGCGGACGCGGCTTTGCTGATGCGATTACCAAAGACGATCCCTCCCGGGCGCCGTCAGGCCGAAGTATTGATACGCCCGCGCCGTGGCGACGCGGCCGCGCGGGGTGCGATCAAGGAACCCGATCTGGATCAGAAAAGGCTCGTAGATGTCCTCGATGGCGTCCCGTTCCTCGCTCATCGCCGCGGCAAGGCTCCCGACACCCACCGGACCGCCGCCGAACTTCTCGATTATGGTCCGGAGCAGACGGCGATCGACATCGTCGAACCCGTGCTCGTCCACCTCCAGGAGCTGGAGCGCACGCCCGGCAACATCGAGGGTGATGTGCCCGTCCGCGCGGACCTGCGCGAAGTCGCGAATCCGCCGTAACAGCCGGTTGGCGACGCGCGGCGTGCCGCGCGAGCGCCGCGCCACCTCGTCCGCTGCGGCCGGCTCGATGGCCGTGCCCATGATGCGCGCGGAACGCCGGACGATCTCCCCGATATCCTGATCCGTGTAGTAGTCGAGCCGGTGCACGATCCCGAAGCGTGCCCGCAGCGGCGCTGTGAGCAGCCCCGTGCGGGTGGTGGCCCCGATGAGCGTGAACTGCTGGACGGGGACCTTCATCGACCTGGCACCGGGGCCCTGGCCGATCATGATGTCCAGCTCGTAATCCTCCATCGCCGGATAGAGAATCTCCTCGATGGCGGGGCTCATGCGGTGGACTTCGTCGATGAAGAGCACCTCGCGTTCCTGGAGGTTGGTGAGCATCGCGGCGAGGTCGCCCGCACGCTCGATGACCGGCCCGGCGGTGGAGCGGATGGACACGCCCAGGCCGTTCGCAATCACATAGGCCAGCGTCGTCTTCCCGAGGCCCGGCGGCCCGTAGAGCAGCACGTGATCGAGCGCTTCGCCTCGCTGCGTGGCGGCGGCGATCGACACCTGGAGATTTTCGCGGACGCGGTCCTGTCCGATGTACTCGTCGAGCGTCCGCGGGCGCAGGCCCGCTTCGGTACTGGACGTCCTCCTCCACCCGCGCGGCCGTCACCAGGCGATCGTCAGTCATGTATCGATAACCGCGCGGTCTTCACCGGCGCATCAACCCCCGAAGCGCAGCCTTCAGCGACTGCTCGAACGTGCCGTGCGGCGCGCCGGCGAGCGCCGCGTCGAGCGCATTCTCGGCCGGGCCGCGAGGGTACCCCAGGTTCAGCAGCGCCGAGAGCAGATCGCTGCGCTGCTCGTCCTCCTCGACGAACCCGGGCCGGCCGGGCTCATTTTCGCCGGGCACGGCGGGCAGCCGATCCTTCAGCTCCAGCGCAATCCGTTCAGCCGTCTTCTTGCCGACACCGGGGATCTTCGTGAGCCGCACCACATCCTGGTTCCGCACCGACCTGATCAGCTCCGACGGCTCGATGCCGGAGAGCACCGCCAGCGCCAGCTTCGGCCCCACACCGTTGATCGCGATGAGCCGTTCGAACAACTCATGCTCGAGCGGTGTCCCGAACCCGAAGAGCGCGAGCGCATCCTCGCGGACGTGGGTGTGGACGCGCAGCACGACGTCCGCCCCGGGCTCTCCAAGAGGATAGAACGTGGACAGCGGAATCTGCACGTCGTAACCGACTCCGCCGACCTCGATGACGACGCGGCTCGGGCTCTTGTCGACGAGCGTGCCACGCAGACGCGCGATCATGAGGGCGTGAATCGTGACGGCCGGAGAACCACCCTCACGGGCGATAGTCCCGCCAGGAGCGCGGGGTCGTGCGCGCAGGCTCCGCCCTCAGGCGGTCTGCGATGACGCCGGTGCCGTGGTTCAGGTGACAGATCGCGACGGCGAGCGCGTCGGCGGCGTCGTGGGGCGTCGGGGGACGGTCCAGGCCCAGCAGCAGCTTCACCATCTGCTGGACCTGGAGCTTCTCGGCGCGTCCGTAGCCGACCACCGCGCGCTTGATCTCCGCGGGCGCGTACTCGGCGATGGTCAGGTTCGCCTCGCAGGCCGCCAGCAGCACGACGCCGCGCGCGTGCCCCAGGCGCAGCGCGCTGCGCACGTTGCGCGCGTAGAAGATGTCCTCGACCGCGACGCAGTCGGGTTGATGGAACAGCAGCAGCTCCCGCAGCCCTGCGTGGATCGCCTTGAGTTTCTCGGGGAATGTTGCGCCGGCCGGGCCGCTCAGGAACCCGCAGATGACCAGGCGGTGACGGCTGCCGTCAGACTCGATGCAGCCGTATCCGGTGCGATCGGAGCCGGGATCGATCCCGAATATCTTCACGCCAACGACGCCTCGATCTCCTTCTCTTCGATGTCGGCGTTCGACCAGACCTTCTTCGTGTCCTCGTGCTCCTCGGCGGCCTCCATCAGCCTGACCATCTGCTGCGCGGGCTTGCCTTCGAGCTTGACGTAGTTCTGCGGCAGCATGGCGATCTCCGCGGCGCCGGGGTCGACGCCGAGCGCCTTGACGGCCTCCAGCACTTTCTGGAACGTGTCGGGGGCCGACACGATCTCCCACGAATCGCCGTCGTCGCGCATGTCGTCCGCACCGGCGTCGATCGCCGCGGCCAGCAGGGCCTCCTCTTCCGCCTTGGACTTCTCGACGACGATGTAGCCTTTCTTGTCGAACATCCAGGCCACGCTGTTCTCCGCCGCGAGGTTGCCGCCGTACTTCGACAGCATGTGCCGGATCTCGCCGACCGTGCGGTTCTTGTTGTCGGTCAGCGTCTCGATGATGATGGCGGCTCCGCCCGGCCCGTAACCCTCGTAGGTGATCTCGTCGTAGGACACGCCGGGCAGTTCGCCGGTGCCCCGCTGGATCGCGCGCTTGATGTTGTCGGCCGGCATGTTGACCGCCTTGGCCTCGGCCACAATCGTGCGGAGACGGGGATTGCTGTCCACATCGCCGCCGCCGCCGCGGGCGGCGACGGTCAACTCCTTGATGATGCGGGTGAACACCTTGCCGCGCTTCGCGTCCGCGGCGCCCTTCTTGTGCTTGATCGTGTGCCACTTGGAATGGCCGGACATGGGCAGAAACTCCAGTAATTACAGTGAAAAATGCCACGCCATGGTATCACACAGCGCCTGCCGGCCCGGCAGGTCACGGATCCCTTCACACCGGCGGTTGGTCACCTGTCTCTCGAGCGCCTGTCTGGTGCGCCAGCCCGCTGGCGCACGCGGCGGGGTCTGAAGACCCCGCCCCACATTGTGGAGGCGCCGCTTAAGCAACCCCGCCCGACAAGCGAAACGGCGGCCGGAGCATGCAGTTCGGCAGCGGACCGGCCGGCAGCGAACCTTGCCGGAAAACCTGTGGGGGCGGGGTCTTCAGACCCCGCCCGACAGAAGAACCCTGGGCGCCCGGCCCGACCCGGCCGCCCGACAGCAGGATTGCCGGCGTTATCGCCGCCTCGCGAGAATCACCCAGGTATCGGCTCGATCGTCCCATGGCCCGCCCTGGTAATCGCCCAGCACGGCGTCCGGCGTGAACCCGGCCTTCTCCAGCCGGCGCGACATCTGCGGTACCGACAGCGTGCGGAACGTGAGCTCGAACCGGTGGACGCTGCGGCTGCGGCCCTGCCGTTCGGTGTACTCCTGATCGAAGATCGTGAGGCCGCGGCCGCGATCCTGCCGCACCGACTCGACGAGCGTCAGCGTGCCGCCGGCAAGCCGCCCGCGCAGGCTGGTCCGGCGGTGGTACTCCGCCCACCGCGGCAGGTCCGGCACCAGATCCAGCGCGAAGAGACCACCGCGGCGCATCACACGGGCAACGGAGGCCAGCGTGGCCTGCAGATCACGTTCGCGCGTCAGCGACTGGAGGATACCGTAGGGCGCCATGACGCACCCGAACGCCGTGCGACGGCGAAACGGAAGCGCGCGGATGTCACCCCGGACCAGCAGCGCCCGATCCGCCAGCTTTGCCCGTCGCAGCCGCCGCCGGGCACGC
The DNA here is from genome assembly GCA_963787175.1 of uncultured Acidobacteriota bacterium. Classification (GTDB taxonomy): domain Bacteria; phylum Acidobacteriota; class Vicinamibacteria; order Vicinamibacterales; family 2-12-FULL-66-21; genus CAVSUB01. Next base: position 65,853 of record CAWBCA010000015.1, on the reverse strand, counting down.
TCGAGCATCGGGGCCGATCGATCGATGCCGACCAGGCGCGTACCGGACCTGGCAACCGGGAGGGCGATGCGGCCCGTTCCGCAACCGAGCTCGAGAATCGGTCCGGGCTGGGCAGCCGCGAGCCGGCACCAGAACGGGACGTCCCGCCGCGCGACAGTCTGCGCGTTCTCCCAGTCGTAGAATGGGGCGTAGTCGTCCCATCCACGGGCGCCGTCGCGAACCGTCACGCGTCGGCTCGCTGCCCGACGGTTGCAAAGAGCATCGTGTTCTGGATCTCGACGAACGAGTCGCCCGCGCCGACGGAATCCCGCGCGTATTGCTCGATCGCCTTCAGGTAGTCCGACCCCAGCCGGCGGAGGGACTCGTCCGGCGCTTTGGCCATTGCCACCGTCACTGCTTCCCTGCGAGAGGCCCACAGGCGCGGCTCCGGGGTGCCGAGGTGCGACACGGTCACCGGAAAGAGGTGCACCGACACCGGCTGGATTCCGTGGACGCGAAGCAGGCCCGTCACCAGCGGGCCGGTCTGCGCGGCCGCCGATTCGCCACGCGCGAGGGAAAGGGCGGTGAAGAAGCGCTCCCCCATCGAAAAGGCCTGCATGCCGCTCGGCAGCGAGCTGAACCAGTAGCGCGCCTCGTTGTCCGGCTCCACTATCAGCAGCCGGCCCCCTTTCCGGGTGACCCGCGCCAGCTCCGCGACCGCGCTCCCGACGTCGCGTATGTGCTGGAGGACGGCGACACAGTATGTCGAATCGAACAGACCCTCGCCGAACGGCAGGCTAATGGCATCTGCAGCCGCGTAATTCACCCGCGCGTTGACGCCGCGTGCCGCTTCGGCTGCCGCCGTCACGCGCTCCACCACCAGGTCGACGCCGAACAGCTCGACCTGCGACAGCCGCATGCGCGCCAGGCTGATCTCGCCGATGCCGGTGCCGCAGCCGACGTCCAGGATCCGCTTGCCCGCTCGCGGACGGAGCGTCTCCACGAGAAACTCGGTGAACGTGTCGGTCCACCACTGCTCGCGCAGGTGCTTCAGCGTCGAGGAGGTCAGGGCATCGAGCTCTCGGCTCATAGTAGGGTCGGCTCGGAATCAGCGATAGGACTTTGAGATAAGCGACACGGACTCGGACACCGATCGGGGGATCGGGATCCGGGATCCGGGATGCGGGATCCGCGGCGGATTGTACCAGAGTCCTCCACGGCGTTCTGCGCTGGAGGCTCCCTTTCGGGCTCCCCCTTGGCGCGTCGCGCCTCGACGCACCGAGCCGTCGAAGGATTTCACCTCGCGGGCAGGGCGAACGCGACGTACGCGCCTCCGGAGGGCGTGCCCTTGCGCCCCTTGCCGCCTCCGGCGGCGATCACCACGAACTGACGGCCGTCCACTTCGAACGTCGCCGGCGTGGCATTTCCGGCGAACGGCAGCGTCGTCTCCCACAACAGTGCGCCGGTGGCCTTGTCGAACGCCCGGAACTTCCGATCGAAGTTCGTGGCGCCGATGAAGACGAGGCCGCCGGCGGTGACAATCGGGCCCCCGTAGTTCTCGGTGCCGGTGTTCGGGATCCCTTTGGCCGCCAGCTCCGGGTACTCCCCCAGGGGAATCTGCCAGGCGTGGTCGCCGGTGTTCAGGTTGATGGCGCTCAGGGTGCCCCAGGGGGGCGCCACCGCCGGATAGCCGTCGGGGTCGAGAAACTTGTCGTAGCCCGTGAACCGATACGCCATGCCGGAAGGGGTCGCAGGCGGGTCGGGTGCGGCGGCGCTGGCGGGTTCCTCACTCCCGCGTAGGTACGCGACCATGCTCTCAACGCCGTCATCGTCGATCGTCGGAAAGCCCGGCATGCGGCCGGCGCCCCGACGGATCACGCCTTCCACCTCCGCGGGCGTGCGTCGGGTGCCGATCCCGACGAGCGACGGTATGGACGGCGGAGTGCCGGCGCGATCGTCGCGATGGCAGGTGGCGCAGTGCCGGAGGTACAGCTCGCGTCCACCGCCGCCCTGTTCCGTCGGCGCCAGGGCTCCCGTCCACGGGATCTCGTTCGCGTTCACGTAAAGAAGGCCGGTGTCCGGATCGATTGCGGCCCCGCCCCACTCCGCCCCGCCGTCGAAACCGGGGAAGATCACGGTTGGCCGCCCCACTACCAGCGGCACGAACAGCCCGCCGTTCTCGAAGGTCCGGAGCCGCTCGACGGCCCACTTGTGCGCCTCCGGTGTGCGTGTGGTGAGCACGCTTTCATCCAGTACCTGCCGTGCGAACGGCTTCGGCTTCAGCGGAATCGGCTGCGTCCCGGCCGTGACCTCACCCGGCACCGTGCTCGGCGGAAACGCCCGGTACTCGATCGGAAAGAGCGGCGTGCCGTCGGTACGATCCAGCACGAACACGTAGCCGTGCTTCGTTGTCTGCACCACGGCATCCACCGATCGACCGTCGCGGCGCAGCGTGACGAGCCCGGGCGGCGCCGGCAGGTCCCGATCCCATATGTCGTGACGGACGGATTGGAAGTGCCACAGCCGCTTGCCGGTCTCCGCATCCAGCGCCAGGAGGGTGTTCGCATACAGGTTGTCGCCGACGCGATCCGCTCCGTAGAAGTCGGCCGCGGCGGATCCCGTGGGGACGTAGACGATGCCGCGCCGCTCGTCGAGAGCCATCCCGGCCCAGCTGTTCGCGCCTCCGCTGACCTTCCACGACCCTTTCGACCAGGTCTCGTATCCTGCCTCGCCGGGATGCGGGATCGTGTGGAACGCCCACTTCAGCGTTCCGCTCCGGACGTCGTACGCGCGGATGTCGCCAGGCGTGGAAGGCAATCCCTCCGACACGCGCCCGCCGACGATCAGCGTGTCCTTGAAGATCACCCCGGGGGTCGTCAGGCGGATCGACTGCGCCTCGGGATCCCTGCCGAGCCCCACCCGAAGGTCGATGCGGCCGTTCTCGGCAAACGTCGGAATCGGCAGTCCCGTCCGCGCATCGAGCGCGTACAGGAGATGACCTGACGCCGCGAACAGGCGCCGGTCGTCTCCGCTCGCCCAGTACATCAGGCCGCGGTTCGCACCGCGCTGGCGGCCCTTCGGGTCGAACGTCCACAGATGCTCGCCGGTGGCGGCTCGGAGGGCGAATGCCTTGTCGGTTGGCGTGTAGCCGAACAGCACACCGTCGACGACGAGGGGCTGGGTCTGCAGCCCACCGCTTTCGCCGCTGTCGTACGTCCACGCGACGGCGAGGCGGCTCACGTTGGTCCTGTCGAATCTGACGCAGGCTCGAGTAGCGGAGCTGATCGGGGGACCCGCCGTAGTGCGTCCACCCCGTGTAGGTGCCGGGCCCCGCCGGGCTCTGGGCCTGGCGTTCGGCGCTCGGGGCTCGGGATTGGGGGCCGAGGGACAACAACGGGAGCAGAAGGAGTGAGGACAGCAGCGCGGGCTTCATGGTGATCCTTGTCGGCGTTCGGCGTTCGGCGTTCGGGGCTCGGCGTTCGGCGCTCGGGGCTCGGCGTTCGTGGCCTACATTCACCTTTTCCGGATGCCGGCGCGCCGACTCGCCCGGGGCTGAAGCCCCGGGCCTACATTCGATTCTTCCGATTGTCGGCCAAGGCCCAAGGCCCCGTCAGTACCCAACCATCAACCGCGCGGCGCGCTCGATCTCCGCGTCGCTGAGAAGGAACCTGTCCTCGAGCGGCGGTGAATACGGCACCGGCGTGTCGAGGGCGCCGAGGATCCGCACCGGCGCGTCGAGGGACTCGAACGCTTCCTCCTGGATGATGGCCGCGAGGCTCTCGCCGATACCGCCCGTGCGCGAGTCTTCCTGGACGATCATCACGCGGCTGCAATGCCGCGCCACGGCGAGCACGGCGTCGCGATCGAGGGGCGCGAGCGAGCGGAGGTCCAGCACGCTCGCCTCGATGCCGTCGGCGGCGATCTCCTCGGCCACCCGCAACGCCCGATGGACGTAGGCGCCGTACGAGATGATCGCGAGATCGCTGCCGGCCCGGCGGAGCGCGGCCCGGCCGATCGGCACGGGCGACGGCTCACCCGCGAGCGACTGCTTGATGCGCGGGTCGCGGTAGAGGGCGATGTGCTCGTAGTACAGAACCGGATCGGGGTCCGCCACGGCGCTCGCCATCAGCGCCCGCGCGTCGAAAGGGGTCGACGGCACGACGATCTTGAGGCCCGGCGTGCGGTAGAACCAGGGCTCGGTGTTCTGGCTGTGATAGGGGCCGGCGCGCCGCAGGCCTCCCCACGGCATGCGCACGACCATCGGCACCGAGCCCCCCCAGCGGTAGCGGATCTTTGCGGCGTTGTTGACGAGCTGATTGAAGCCGCTGGCGACGAAGTCGTTGAACTGCATCTCGCCGATCGGACGCTGCCCCGCGAGCGCCGCCCCGACGCACACGCCCAGCACCGCGCCTTCCGCCAGGATCGAGTTCAGGATGCGATCCCCGAACTCCTCGAGGAGGGGCCGCAGCAGCAGGAACGCGTTCCCGTACTTTCCGCCGACATCCTCGCCGTACACGAAGACGCGCGGATCGGCGCGCAGCGCATCGCCAATCCCGAGCGTCACGCCTTCCAGGAAGGTGCTGCCGCGCTTGTCGAACGCCGGGCCGGGGTCGAGCGGCGGCATTACCGGATCGAGGTCGAACCGGCCGCGGATGTCCGGGTCGAGCACTTCGATGCGCACGCGCGGCGGCTCTCCCGCCAGCACACCGGCGCCCGCCTCCGCGGCGTCCGGCCACTCCGCAGCAATCACCCGCTGCGCCTGCGCCTCGACCAGTTCGACGGCCTCGCGCTGGAGAACCGTCAGGTGATCGGCCGTCACGATCCCTTCCCGCTCGAGCCGCGCCGCGTAGGCAGGAATCGGATCCCTGCCCGACCAGAACGCATGCAGCGCCGGATCGGCGTACCCCTCGCCGGTCAGCGGCGGGTAGCTCCAGGACGGCTGCGCGTCCCTGCCAAGGAACAGCATGTCGTCGTGATGCGCGTGTCCGCACATCCGCATCGACAGCAGCTCGATCAGCGTGGGGCCGGAGCCGGCGCGCGCGCGCTCGGCGGCCCAGGCGAACGTCGCAGCAATCTCGTCGGGATCCGTGCCGTCGATGGTGACGCCGGTGATGCCGTAGCCAATCGCCTTGTCCGCGAACACGCGAACCGCCGACTGTTCACGTACCGGTGTGGAGAGTGCCGTCTGGTTGTTCTGCACGCAGAAAATCGCCGGCAGGCGGCGAGCGGCGCAGAGGTTGATCGCTTCGTGCCACTCACCCATCGACGACCCGCCTTCGCCGATGAGCGACACGGCGACGCGCCCGCTGCCCTCACGCGCGAACGCGAGCGCCATCCCCGCAATGGTGAGCGATCCGGCGGCCAGCGGCGCCGACGCGGGCAGGATCCCGTGCCGGAGGTCGCCGCTGTGCAGATCCTTGCCGTTCATCGGCGGCCCGGACTTTCCCATCTGCGCCGACAGCACCATCCGGACGGTCTCCGGGTCCATCCGCATCGCGAGCGTCAGTCCGAGGTCGCGAATCATCGGCGCGACGACGTCGCCACGCCAGGTGTCGTCCACGTCCCAGGCAGGGCCGCGCCTCAGCCGGATGCCCGCCGCGTATATCGCCTCCTGCCCCAGCGACCGGAAGCCCTTCCCCTGGAAGGTCGTGCCGGCGTAGAGGACCTCGCCGCCCGTGAACAGCGTCTTGAGCCGGTTGTCGGTGGCGCGGGTCGTCACCATCCCGCGCAGGATCTCGCGGCGCTCGTCTGCAGTGAGCGAACGGGCGATGGCCGCACGACGCAGCAGTCCGTCGCATGCCTGAACGATCTCCTCCACGGCGGCCGCATACCGCTGCGCTGCTGTCACTCCCGGGGTGGGCGAAACCTCCAGCGGGACAGCCGTGCGTTCGAGCAGGCTGCGGAGCTCGCGGGCGAAGGGGGCGCGCAGGGCCTCGATCGCGGCGCTCTCCTGCGCCCCGTGCGGTGCGACGCTGTCGAGCGCATCGACGGCGGGCGAAAAGGCAAGAGGATATCGCTCGAGGACGAAGGCACGAAGCCTCCGCGACAACTCGGACACCGCGGGTGCGGCCGCGCCGGCAGACATCGGACAGATGCTATCGCATGTGCCGGGCCGTCAGCCGCGCCCTGCCTGCCTGACGAACTCCTCGATCTGCGCCGCGGGCCGGGCGCCCGTCGTACGCGCGACTTCCTTCCCACCCGCGAACACCGCCATCGTCGGAATCGAGCGGATGCGGTAGCGCTCACCGAGCTCCGGTACGGCGTCGGTGTTGACCTTGACCACGGCGAACTGACCGGCGTTCGCCGCCGCGACCTTCACGAGCTCCGGTGCGACCATCCGGCAGGGACCGCACCAGGGCGCCCAGAAGTCCACCACCACGGGCAATCGGGAGCCCTGGACCAGCGCATCGAAGGCTGCCGCGCTCGGTACCTCAATCGGCTCGCTGGGTACCGGCAGCTTCACGCCGCACTGTCCGCACTTCGCGTCACGCCCGTGTGGCACGCGGTTCCGCTGCCCGCACGACGGACACTGCAGAATGACCCCTTTCTCGTCCATGTCGATGCTGCTCATTCAGCGATCGTAGCGTGGATGGGGGGATCCGGGGCTTTCGGCTCTGGCTCCCCTGGGCACGATCGTTGCTGAGCCGCGAGCAGGATGATTGAATCGCTCGCTCGCCTGGGTTACGCGTCCAAGGGCTTCATTTACGCCATCGTGGGCGGGCTTGCGGCGGCGACAGCGCTCCGACAGGGTGGACGGGTCACCGACACGAGCGGCGCGCTGCGGGTGATTCTCAATCAACCGTTCGGATCGTTCCTGCTGATCCTGCTGGCCGTGGGCCTGTGCGGCTACGCCGCGTGGCGTGTGCTCGATGCCGTCCGCGATCCCGAGCACAAGGGCACGGGGGCGTCCGCGCTCCTCGACCGCACGGGCAACGTGATTCGCGCCCTGATCTACGGCGGCCTCGGGCTCGAGGCCTTCAGGCTGGTCGGTGGCACGGGCGGCAGCAGCGCGGGGGAGGCGGAGCTCTGGACGGCGCGGATCATGGACCTGCCGTTCGGCCCGTGGCTCGTCGGGATCGCCGGGGCGTCGGTCGCCGCCTACGGCGTGAGCGAGGTGATCTGGTCCATGCGCAGCCGGATCCACCACGACCTGGATCTCACACAGCTGCCCCGATCGCTGCGTGCGGCCGCGACCCGCGTCAGCCGGTTCGGCGTTGGCGCCCGTGGCGTCATCGCGGCGGTGCTCGGAGGCTATCTCGTCCGGGCGGCAGTGCAGCGCGACCCCAGCGAAGCGCACGGCACGCGCGAATCGCTCCTCGAGATCGCCAACGCGGTCCAGGGCCGATGGCTGCTGGCCGCGGTAGCGGCCGGACTGATCGCGTACGCGATCGATCAGGCGATGCACGCCCGTTGCCGCCGTATCACGCCGGTCAGGTGACCCGGGTTCAGGGCTTTGGGCTTTGGGCTTTGGGCGGCTTTGGGCTTTTGGCCAGCAAGGTGCGGCGGGTTCAGCCTTGCTGACGGGTGTGTGCTGACCTTAAGGTGCCCTGGCCAATCCAGCCGAGAGCCGGCCCAGCGCCCTAACCCCAGAGTTCATGTGTGTTGGTGCCCTACATCAACACAAGTGAACGCAGGGATAAGCCTGACCGCGCCCGAAGGGCCGCCTCAGTCCGACACCGCCAGCTCGCCGGGAACGATTGGACGGGTACGGGCAGCAGCCCGCGGCGCGCCATGTTGCCGACGTAGACCAGAATGGCGATGAAGACCGCCAGCTTCAGGCCGTCGGCCCAGCGGGCCTGCGGCAACCCGCGCCAGAGCGCCCACAGAATCGGCTGCGCGATGCACACGGCCCAGACCGATCCGTAGAAATACCGCCGTTCGTGCCCCTCCCCCTCGGTGGACGGCTTGACGCGCGGCAGCCAGCCAAGCGCTCCGAGCGCCCACACCGTGATGACGATGGGGAAGTACGCGGCGTCGTACATCTGGCGCAGCCGCCAGACGCCCGTCAAGGCGGCGGTGGCCAGGCCCCCGATGTTCAGCACGGCAAAGGCAATCACCTCGCTCCAGGCCAGCGTGTAGCAGATACGCCTGTAGAGCGGGATTCGGCCGGTCCTCGGTGAACCGGATGATGTACGGCCGCGGCTCGACTCCGGGCAGCTTGCCGAGCAGGCCGGCGATACCGGTCCCGACCAGCACCGCCGCCCAGCCAGAGCGACCATGCGCGAGTCGAACCCGCGATTGAACAGGTCGAAGGTCAGCGGACCGGGCGCGATGAAGAACACGAAGATCCAGATCGGCCAGTGCGACAGCCGGTACTTGATCTTGTTGCGCTCGCGGATCGTGCGGTCGCTGGCCAGCTCGATGCGGCGCGCGTGACCCAGTTGACGCTCATAAGAAGGGGGAAGAAACGGCCAGCTCACGTGTGATGCAGTGCTCCAGGGAGGACTGTTCACTCTAACATGCGGGTGAGCCCGGGTGGCGGAACCAGCCCGCTCAGCCGTCGTATAGCAGCAGATGACGCTGCTGCAGGACATCCGCTACGCCTTCCGGCTGCTCGTCAACGATCCCTGGTTCACGATCGTCGCGGCAATCACCCTCGGCCTGGGCATAGGCATGAACACCACGGTGTTCACCTTCGTCAACGCCGTGCTCATCCGCGGCCTGCCTTTCGATCGGCCTGAGGAGATCCTCTACGTCAGCGCCCGGAACGTCGCGACCGGCGACGACCGGAGCGTGTCGTATCTGGACCTGGAGGACTGGCGGGCCGCGACCCACACGTTCGAGGGGCTCGGGGCCCTCGCGCCGACGACCATGAACGTCAGCGACGCCGGCCGGCCGGCCGAGCGCTATTCAGGCGCCCACGTCTCGGCCAGCACCTTCAGGCTGCTGCGGCAGCAACCGCTGCTCGGCAGGGACTTCGCGGTTGGTGAGGACCGGCCCGAAGCGCCGCCGGTCGTCATCCTGGGTTACACGGTGTGGAAGAATCGGTACGGGTCCGACCCGCTCGTGCTGGGCCGGACGATCCGGGTCAACGACATCGCCTGCGTGGTGGTCGGGGTCATGCCGGAGGGTATGCAGTTCCCCAGCTCCGCCGACATGTGGCGGCCGTTCATCCCCACCGGCGACCAGACCACCAAGCGCGATGTGCGCTCGCTGGGTGTGTTCGGCCGCCTGGCGCCGGGCGCCAGCCGCGCGACGGCGCAAGCCGAGCTCTCGGGCATCGCCGCCCGCCTTCAGCAGCAGCATCCGGACACGAACAAGGACATGGGGGCCGCCGTGATGACGTTCAACGAGCGCTTCAACGGCGGGTCGATCCGCGTGATCTTCCTCGCGCTCATGGGCGCGGTCGCCTTCGTGCTGCTGATCGCGTGCGCGAACGTGGCGAACCTGATGCTGGCGCGCTCCGCGCGCCGTGCGCGCGAGATCGCCGTGCGGGTGGCGCTGGGCGCCAGCCGGGCGCGGGTGATCCGCCAGCTGCTCGTCGAGAGCACGCTGCTGGCCTCCCTCGGCGGGCTGCTCGGTCTGGGCCTCTCGTATGTCGGCATCCGCCTGTTCGACGCCTCCGTGGCGGACACCGGCAAGCCGTACTGGATCCAGTTCACCATGGACGGCTGGGTGTTCGGGTTCATGGCGCTGGTGTGCGTGGGAACCGGCGTGCTCTTCGGCCTCGCGCCGGCGCTCCAGGTCTCCCGCACCAACGTCAACGAGGTGCTCAAGGAGGGCGGGCGCGGCAGCGCAGGAGGCGTGAAGGCGCGCCGCCTCACTTCGGCGATGGTGGTCGCCGAGCTCACGCTGACCCTCGTGCTCCTCACCGGGGCCGGGCTGATGATTCGCAGCTTTCTCAAGCTGTACTCGATGGATCTCGGCGTCGCCACCAGCCACGTGCTGACCATGAGGACTGTGCTGAGCAGCGAGCGATACCCGACGCCCGAGAAACGCCAGCAGTTCTTCGAGACGCTCCTCGCCAGGCTCGGCTCGCTGCCTGGCGTCGCGGCGGCCGCAACCGCGTCGAGGCTGCCGCTCGAGGGTGGCGACAGCCACGGGATCGAAATCGAGGGACGCCCCGCCGCGGACCCGAAGACGGGGCCGCGGGCGGCGTTCCTGATGGTGAGCCCCGGCTACTTCGATGCCCTCGGCATCCCGCTTCGCCGCGGGCGCCTGTTTGGCGAGCGGGACGGCAGCCCGGGGACCGAAACGGTGGTTGTCACCGAGCGCTTCGCCGCCCGCCTGTTCCCCGGACAGGAGGCGCTGGGCCGGCGCTTTCGACAGCTGGCCGACGAAAGCCAGACCGACGCCAACCCATGGCTGACGATCGTCGGCGTGGTCCCCGCCGTGCAGCAGGGGAACCCGCAGAACGCCGACCCGGATCCGGTCGCGTTCCAGCCCTCGCGCATGCGGCCGGCCACCGGAACCGCCGTGCTCGTGCGAACCGCCGGATCACCGGCGGCGATGACCACCGCGGTCCGGGAGGCGCTGCGGGAAGTGGACCCGGACCAGCCCGCCTTCGATGTGCGAACCCTCGAGGAGGCGATCGCGCGACAGCGGTGGCCGTACCGCGTATTCGGGTCGATGTTCACGATCTTCGCCCTGGTCGCGCTGGTGCTCTCGGCCGTGGGCATCTACGCGGTCACGTCCTATTCCGTCTCCCAGCGCACGTCGGAGATCGGCGTCCGGATGGCGCTGGGCGCCCGGCCTGGGCACGTTTCCTGGCTGATCCTCCGGAGCGGGTGCCGTCAGCTGGCGGTCGGACTGGGGCTCGGACTGCTCGGCGGCTGGGGCGTCACGTTCGTGCTGAAGTCGCTGGTCGTCCGGATCCCGGCGGCCGATCCGGTGACGTTCGCGGCCATCACCGTCATCCTGGCGGTCGTCACGCTCGTCGCATGCCTGGTGCCGGCACGCAGGGCCATGCGGCTGGACCCGTTGAAGGCGCTCAACAGGGGATAGGCGGGAGACAGGAGACAGGAGACAGAAGGTAGAAGGTAGAAGGTAGGAGGTCGGAGAGGGAACGGGATCTACAATGTAGTGCGTGAAGACGACGATCCGGGCCGCCTGCGCGGCTATGTGCTTCTCGATCCTGACCGTCACCGCCACCTCCGCTCAGAGCACGCGGAGCGAGACGCTGGAGCGCCAGCGCTCCGCGAAGTCGGCGGACCTCCACGAGTATCGGCCCGGACGGCTCGAAAGGCTCCTGCTCTCCGTCGAACAGAAGGATCTGCTCGGGCGGCTCGGCCCGCGCAACGGCTTCTTCGTCCGCTACGGCTATCGCGCAAAGCCGGCCGGCGCCGGGATCGGGCTCGGCGGCGGCTACCGTCGCGACCTTTTCGACCGCCGGGCCCGCGTGGTGGGCGAAGCCGGCTGCTGACGGTCCGCAAGTACACCCTGCTGCGCGCCGATTTCTCGCTCCCCTACCTCGCCGCGGAGCGGCTCGAGTTCGGCGTCGAGGCGACCCGGCGCTACGATCCGCAGGAGGACTTCTACGGCTACCGGCAGCGAGTCCCTCGACGACGACCGCGTGAACTATCGCGCCACGTCACCGACGCGTTGTGCGCGGGCGGTGGTCAAGCCGCAGAAGTGGCTGTCGGCCGGCATGCACGCCGGCCGGCTGCTCACCTCGCATCGGCAGCGGCACCGACGAGCGCTATCCGTCGATCGAGCTGCGCTTCGACGACACCGAGGCGCCGGGTCTGATCGAGCAGCCGGACTTCCGCTACTGCGACCTGTTCGCCACGGTGGACTACCGCGATCAGCCCGGGCAACGCCCGCGCCGGCGGCTACTACTCGTTGACGCTCGGGTCGTATGCCGACCTCGATCTCGACCGCTACAGCTTCCGCCGCATCGACCTGCACGCTGCAGCAGTTCTTCCCGATCTTCGACAAGAAGCGCGTCTTCGCCGTGCAGGCGCGCGTCATCACCTCGGCGGAGTCCGACGGGCAGACGGTGCCGTTCTACCTGCAGCCCACGCTTGGCGGCAGCACGACGCTGCGCTCGGTCTCCGACTATCGGTTCCGCGACGACAACGTGCTTCACCTCAACGCCGAGTACCGCTGGGAAGCGTTCAACGGCCTCGACATGGCGCTGTTCGCGCGACTCCGGCAAGGTCACGGCCAAACCAGGCGATCTCGACCTGACGGATCTGAGCACGGCTACGGCGTCGGGCTGCGCTTCAACACCTACAAGACCGTGCTCTTGAGGCTCGACGTGGGACCGGCGCCGGCGAAGGCTTCCGCTACTTCTTCAAGTTCAGCAAGGCGTACTGATTTCATGCGCATCTCCCAGGCTTCTGAACGACGGCGATGCTGGCGGCCGCGCTGTGGAGCGCGCCGCCGTCGAGCCGCGCAGCCGGGCCAACGTTCTATCCCGACGACCCGATCTGGCGCGATCCGGAAACGCAGGACGCCGCCGGTGTGCGGCCGATCGATCTCAGCGGCGGCTACGACCTGCTCGAGAACTCGTTCCTCGGCGCCGGCGAACGCGTCAGCCGCGCCGCCGATGAACGTCAACACGCTCGACGAAGTGCCGGACTCGACCTGGTTCACCAACCGCCTGGGCCGCCGCCCGGTCTCGATCGCCGACTCGTCAAGGGCCCGGACCGCGGCACGGGGCCGGCGCGCCGGCCCGTGGACGATCGTGTCCGGCAAGACGGAAGGGGTGCAGCCGGGGCTGACCGTGCGCGACGCGGCCGGCGCGGTCTACTTCGTGAAATTCGATCCCCCGTCCAACCCGGAGATGGCGACCGGCGCCGAGATCGTGGCGACGAAGTTCCTGCACGCCGCCGGCTACCACGTTCCCGAGAACTACCTCGCGACGATACGGCCGCGAGGCGCTGGTGATCGGCGAGTCGGCGCAGGTCGCGGAAGACGGGCGCAAGCGGGCGATGCGGCAGTACGACGTCGACAGCGTCCTCCGGAGCTCGGCACGGAATGCCGACGGCAGCTACCGGGTGCTGGCGAGCAGGGAGATCGACGGCACGCCCCGTCGGGCCATTCCGCTATTACGGCACGCGCCCGGACGACCCGAACGACATCTTCCCGCACGAGCATCGCCGCGAGCTGCGCGGCCTGAGCGTGCTGGCCGCCTGGCTGAACCACGACGACTCGCGCGCCCTCAACACGCTTCGACGCGCTCGTGCATCCGGGGGAACGCGACGGTTGTCCGGCACCACCTGATCGACTTCGGCTCGGCGTTCGGCAGCGGCAGCACGCAGTCGCAGTCGACCCAGGCCGGCAACGAGTTCCTCTGGGAGTCGCGCCCCACCATCATCACGATGCTGACGTTCGGGCTCTACGTGCGCCCGTGGATCAAGGTCGACTACCCCGACATCCCGGCCATCGGGCGGTTCGAGAGCACCTACTTCCGCCCCGAAGAGTGGAAACCGGCCTACGCCGAACCCGGCGTTCGCCAATGCCCGTCCTGAAGATCGCTTCTGGGCGGCCCGCATCGTCGCCGCGTTCAGCGAGGAGCAGGTGCGGGCGATCGTCGGCACCGCGCGCTTTTCGGATCCGAGCGCCGACCGACTACATGACCGACACCATCCTCGCCAGGCGCAGCAAGGTGCTGAACACCTGGCTGAACGGGACCAACCCGCTCGTCGACGCGCAGCTTGCCGCCGACGGCGCGCTGATCTTCGAGAATGCGGCGAGCGCAGGCCGGCGCCGGCCCGAAAGCGGACAGCTACACCGATCGAGTGGTCGGCCTTCGACAACGTCGCGGGACCGCACGGCGCCGCGTCGAAGGCGCGGCTGACGAGCCCGCAGGCGCAGGCCCCGGCGGCCCTGCTCGCGGCGCGACACGACTTCCTCTCGGCGCGCCTGAGAGCCTTCCACCCTGACCATCCCGGGTGGGCCCGGCCGGTCACCTTCTATTTCCGGCGCGCCGGCGCCGGCTGGACGCTGGTCGGCGTAGACCGGGCGTCGTGACCGCTGCGACGCGCGCGGCCGCGCGTGCTCTGAGCTCCGGGCTGGCCGGCTGATGCGCGGGAAGCGGGTACGCGGGAGCTGCTCGATGCCCATCCTGCTGCTTCTGGTCGCGTGGATGACCGACGATGCCGCAAGCGCCGCCCCCGGCCGCCCCCGCGTCCGGTGTGCCCCTGGCATCTGGCGCACGGAGCGCGCCGCGCCGAGTCTCCGCGCTGCGCTACGACCTGCATTTCGACGTCCCGGCATCGCCGTGACGGAAGCCATCCCCGGCCGGGCCACGATCCGCTTCGAGCTGTCTGGACGCATCGGCGCCGCTGGCGCTCGATTTCTCGCAGCGCCGGCCGATCGCATCACGGCGCTGGACGTGAACGGGCCGCGCGGTCGGCGGTGAACGCCGGCCAACGGCCACGTGGTACTGCCGGCCGACCCGCTGCAGCGAGGGGCGCCAACGAGGTCCGGCTGAAGTTCATCGCGGGGACGCCTCCCTCAACCGCAACCCGAATTCCATGTACACGCTGTTCGTGCCGGCGCGCGCGCATCTGGCGTTTCCCTGCTTCGATCAGCCGGATCTGAAGGCGCAGCTGGACGCTGGCGCTGGACATGCCGGCGGGATGGCAGGCGCTCGCCAACGGCGCGGAGACCGCCAGGAAGACGACCAACGGCCGGCTGCGCGCTGACGTTCGCCGAGACGCCGCCGCTGCCGACCTACCTGTTCGCGTTCGCCGCGGGAGCCTTCTCGGTCGAAACCGCCGAACGCGCCGGACGCACGTTCCGGATGCTTCACCGCGAAACCGACGCCGCCAAGGTCGCGCGCAACCGCGACGCCATCTTCGACCTGCATGCCGCAGTCGCTGGCCTGGCTGGAGGAGCTACACCGGCCATCCCCTATCCCTGGGGGAAGTTCGACTTCCTGCTGTGCCCTCGTTCCAGTTCGGCGGCATGGAGCACGCCGGCGCGATCTTCTACAACGCCTCGGGCCTGCTGCTCGATCCATCGGCCACCCAGAACCAGAAGCTGGCGCGGGCCAGCGTCATCGCGCACGAAACCGCGCACATGTGGTTCGGCGACCTCGTCACGATGCGCTGGTTCGACGACGTGTGGATGAAGGAGGTGTTCGCGAACTTCATGGCGGCGAAAATCGTCAACCCGTCGTTCCCTGAGATCAACCACGAGCTGCGCTTCCTCTACGCGCACTATCCCGTCCGCCTACGACGTGGACCGGACGCCGGGCACGAACGCCATCCGGCAGCCGCTCGACGAACCTTGCGGAAGCGGGCAGCCTCTATGGCGCGATCATTTATCAGAAGGCGCCGATCGTCATGCGCCAGCTCGAAACGATCCTCGGCGGGCCGACTCTCTTCGCGACGGGCTCCGCGAGTACCTGCAGGGTACGCGTTCGCGAACGCCACCTGGCCCGATCTCATCGCGCGGCTCGACCCGCGCACGCCAGAGGACCTGGCCGGCGTGGAGCCGCGCCTGGGTGGAGGAAGCCCGGACGACCTGTCGTCGCGACCGAGCTCCGCGTCGACGGGGGACGCATCACGCGGCTGGCGTTCGCGCAACGCGATCCGATGGAGCGCCGCAACGCGGCCTGGAATCAGCGGCTCCAGGTCGTGGTCGCGTCGCCGCACGGCACCCGCGTGCTGCCGGTGCGGTTGAGCGGCAGCGTCACGCCGGTGCCCGACGCGGCCGGCCTGCCGGCGCCGGACTTCGTGCTGCCAACGGGCGGCGGCATCGGGTACGGCGGGTTCGTCCTGGACGAGGCCAGCGTGCGCTACCTGCTCGCCAACCTGCCGCGGATCGACGACGCCCTGACGCGCGGCGCCGCGTGGGTCACGCTGTGGGAGCAGATGCTGGACGGGCGCGCCGCTCCCGCCGCAATCCTCGATCTGGCGATGCGGGCGCTCCCGGCTCGAACGCGACGAGCTGAACGTCGCGCGGATACTGGCGTACACGCAGCAGGCGTATTGGAGGTTCCTGTCGCCGCGACGAACAGGATCGGCTCTCGGCCGGCCTCGAACGGGTGCTGCGGGCAGGGCTCGACAGCGCGACGACCCCAAGCCTCAAGTCCGCGTGGTTCTCCGGCCTCCGGGACACGGCGCCGAGCCGGCCATTGCTCGAGTGGCTGGAGCGGGTCTGGCGAAGGCTGGAAATCATCCCCGGGCTGAGCTTTCGGAGCCCGACTACATTACCCTGGCGCTGGAGCTCGCCGTCCGCGAGGTGCCGGCCTGGCAGGAGATCCTCGATCAGCAGCTCGCCCGCACCGCGAACCCCGATCGCCAGGCCCGCTTCGCCTTCGTCCGGCCGGCGCTCTCGCCCGACCCGGCCGTGCGCGACGCGTTCTTCGAGAGCGCTCCGGGACGTGAAGAACCGGCGCCGCGAGCCGTGGGTCCTCGAGGCGCTATCCTACCTCCACCATCCGCTCCGCGTCCGCCGCTTCCGAGAAGTACATTGCGCCGAGCCTCGGGCTGCTGCGTCGAGATCCAGCGCACCGGCGATATCTTCTTCCCCAAGCGCTGGACGGATGCCACGCTCGGCGGGCACGGCTCGGCGGCGGCGGCGCAAATCGTGGAAGATGTCATCGCGTGCCTTGCCGCCCGAGTTCCCGGATCGCCTCCGCCGCGTGCTGCTGGCCTCGTCCGACGACCTCTTGCGCGCGAGGAAATGGCGCCGGTGAAGGCGCCCGTCCCACCGGCCATGCGCCGAGGAGGGGTGAACGTGACGGACAATCGGGACGTGGCAGGCAGCGGACGGACACCATCCGGCGGTCGGGCCGGGCAGGTTGCCGATAGAACATGACCGACGCCCTCGCCATCCTCGTGACCGGCGGCACGTTCGACAAGGAGTACGACGAGCTGACCGGGCGGCTGTTCTTCCGGGACACGCACGTCGACGAGATGCTGCGGCTGGGCAGGTCGCGCCTGACGATCGCGGTGGAGACCGTCATGATGATCGACAGCCTCGAGATGGACGACCGCGGCCGGGCCTGGATCGTGGAACGATGCCGCGCCCGCGAGGAGCGGTCGATTGTCGTCACGCACGGCACCGACACCATGGTCGAGACAGCGCGCGC
Organism: uncultured Acidobacteriota bacterium; assembly: GCA_963787175.1. GTDB lineage: Bacteria > Acidobacteriota > Vicinamibacteria > Vicinamibacterales > 2-12-FULL-66-21 > CAVSUB01. The sequence goes on along the minus strand of CAWBCA010000015.1, from coordinate 48,884 downwards.
GCTCGCCGGCGCCGCGCTGGAAGGCAGAACGATCGTCCTGACAGGCGCGATGGTGCCTTACGCGTTCGGGAGCTCCGACGGTCTCTTCAATCTCGGCAGCGCGCTCTCGTTCGCGCAGGTCCTTCCCAGCGGGGTGTACATTGCCATGAACGGACGGTATTTCGCCTGGAACGAAGTCCGGAAGAATCGCGAGCTCGGCGTGTTCGAGCGGAGCACGCCGTGATGCGGCTCGACTCGCGGCTGCCGCTGGTGGGAACGAACATCTTCACCACCATGTCGCGCATGGCGGCTGACTATGGCGCGATCAACCTGTCGCAGGGCTTCCCTGACTTCGACTGCGATCCCGGGCTGGTCGATGCCGTCGCGCGTCACATGCGAGCCGGCCAGAACCAGTACGCGCCGATGCCGGGCGTCCTGGCGCTGCGCGAGGCCATTGCCTCGATGTACGTGGCGTCGTGCGGGCGGGCCTACGACCCCGAGACGGAGATCACCATCACATCGGGCGCGACCGAGGCGCTCTTCGCCGCGATCGCCGCCTGCGTGCACCCCGGGGAGGAGGTGATCGTCTTCGAGCCGTGCTACGACTCGTACGTCCCGGCCATCGTGCTGAACGGCGGGAAACCGGTTGTCGTCTCCCTGCAGTTCCCGGACTACTCGATCGACTGGAGCGCGGTGCGCGCCGCCGTCACGCGGAGGACACGCCTCATCCTGATCAACACGCCACACAATCCTACAGGGGCGCTGCTGGCCGGCAGCGACCTCCTCGAGCTGGCGGCAATCGTCGACGGCACCGATATCCTCCTCCTTGGCGACGAGGTCTACCAGCACATCGTCTTCGACGGCCTGCGTCATGAGAGTCTCGCGCGGCACGACGCGCTCGCCGCGCGCAGCTTCGTCGTCGGCTCGTTCGGCAAGACGTATCACGTCACGGGGTGGAAGGTCGGCTACGCCGCAGCGCCGGCGGCGCTGACGACGGAGCTTCGCAAGGTGCACCAGTTCGTGATGTTCGCCACCAACACGCCCGTGCAGCACGCCATCGCCGACTTTCTCGCGGCAGGACGCGGCCTCAGCGAGCTGGGGGCATTCTTCCAGCAGAAGCGCGACCTGTTCCTGCGTCTCATGGCCGGCTCCCGATTCCGGCCACTGCCTTCCCGCGGGAGCTACTTCCAGCTGATGGACTACTCCGCCGTCTCGGACGAGGGGGACTCAGACTTCGCGATCCGCCTGACGCGGGAGCACGGCGTGGCATCGATCCCGATCTCCCCCTTCATGCACCGCGCGGCCGCGCCGCACGTCGTCCGGTTCTGTTTCGCGAAGAAGGAGGAGACGCTGGTGGCGGCAGCAGCACGGTTGGCGCACGTGTAGCGCGGTCGTCACCGTCCTCCGAACGTCGCCTCGATCGAACGGCCGAGGGGGCTCAGGCTACCGATACACATTGCGGCGGGGCTTGAAAGCCCCGCCCCACAGCGACCCTGGCAGGTTCGAGCACAGTCTCTCACTTCCTCCCCCGCGTCGAGATGTAGAGGAACACGAAGCAGAACAGCACGGTGAGCTCGCCGCCGTTCTGGCCGGGCCAGGGTCCCTTCGGGAGGTGCGCCTGGAAGTACGCGACGGCCATCTCGCCGCTGCAGATGAAGGCGATGGGGCTGACGGCGACTCCGGCTGCGACGAGGAGGCCGCCGAGGAGCTCGATCACGGCAGCGGCGCCGAACTGGGAGGCGAGCGGCACACGCTGGCCGCCGAACAATCCGAACTTCTGCGCACCGTGGAACGCGAACAACAGGCCGACGACAATCCTCATCGCCTGGTAGGTCCAGGGCTCTAGCCGTGTGAGAAGCCGATGCATGGTCAGCCAGTCAACCTGAACCGGATCAACTGCCGCGCGGTCCCGGTGGTGCTCGTGACCGTCACGTCGATGCCGTAATCACCCGGCGGGAGGAAGGCAAGGGGAAGCTCGAACTGCGGTGTGGCGGCGTCCGGCGGCACCCGAGCGAGTGTCCGGATCGTCACCCCGTTCCTGTTCGAGACCGAGACCGCGGTGGTGACTGGTCCCCCGTCGGGATTGTAGGCCGGCACGCGGATCAGCAGACGCTCGCTCCGTCTGAACGTCCGCGAGGGGGAAGGCGCAGCGTCGGCGAGCGACGACAGCGCACGGAAGTCCCGCGCCGTCGTGGCCCGGAGCAGCTGCGTCTGCAGGAGCACGGGACCGACGCCTCGTTCGGCAGGCACCTCGATATCCTGCGCGCTGGTGTCGATGACGGAGCCGTCGCCGGCGCGCACGCTCAAGTCCAGCTGCATGCGGCCGGCGGGGACCGCAACAATCGAGCGATCCGCCAGGCCCTGCGGCCCCGGCTGTCCAACAGCCTGCAGCTCGTGCTCCAGGAGCGTCGAACCATCCGGCGTGGAGATCTTCAGCACCACGACCTCGGGCCGCGGCTTCAGGGTGGATCCCAGGCTCGTCGGCTCCCAGGTGAACAGCAGCGTCAGGCCGTCCTTGCCCGGCTGGAAGCCATACCAGGTGTCGATCAACCGGCTCCGGCGAAGCGTGCGAGCCGGCTTGGCCGGCGCCGCCGGCGCCGTGTCGCGATTGAGCCACGTGCGCCACTCGCTGCTGAGCGGCGACCAGTAACCCGAAGGAACGCGTAGGCGGGCATCCTTCCGTGAGCTGCGGACCGTGATCGCGTGGAAGCGGCCGTCGGTTGCCTGTGATGGCCGGTAGGTCAGCACGTAGTAGGAATCGAGGTCGCGGGAAACCCGCCCCAGGCCCGGAAGCAACTCCCGTGCGTCGCTCGTGGCTTCGCCGCCCGTCTGCGCCGCGAGCGACCGCAGGGTATCAGCTCCACGGTCCGCGGGCGCCGCGTCCGCTGCCTCGTCCGGCGGACCCGCGGGATCTCGCGGGTCCAGCGTGTAGATTGGCAGGTTGAAATGGCTGGCAGCCCGCGCAAGGGTCTGCCAGTCGGGCAGACGCCGCCTGTCGCCGCCGGCGCCGCGGACGAATCCCTCGCTGATCAGGACCAGCGCGCCCCGTGCCGGCTGCAGTTCCCCGATTTTCATCGTCAGCTCGCGGAGACCGGTGGTGAGGATCTGCGCACGAGCGCTGGTGACGGCGGCGGGCGTCCGGCCGAAGGTACTGGGTTTCGAACGGCGTGCGGGGCTCGTAGTTTCCCTTGCGCCCCTCGAACCCGTCGATCGTGCGCAGGGAAACCCCGCGGTCGCGAGTGAAGCGGAACCCGGCGACCGGATCCATCGGCTTCAGGACATGAACCAGGTCCCCCGGGCGGACATGCTCCGTCATGAACCGCGTTGCTGCGTCACGGACGCGGGCGCTGGTCGCGCCCGGCGCGACGTTGAACTCGTCCAGGAAGAGCGCGAACACCCGGGTGCCCGGATCCTGTGCGGCTCGCCGCTCGTCTTCATCCGATAGCACAGGCGGGAAATCGCGGGCGTCCCGCGTCACGGTCCGCAGCTCGACCGACGCCAGCGTCTGTGCGATGCCGTTGTCTTCGAGCTCGAAGTCGCCTGGCTTCAAGTCCACGAGCGGCCGCCCGCGCAGATCGGTGACGACGGCGTTGATGCGAATGCTGACGGGAGACAGGGCGGACGACGATGCGGGAGGGGTCTCGAGCGGGGCGTCGGGCTGCACGAGACGCTGCGCGACAAGGTGCGGTCGCGCCGGCAGCAGACCGAACGACGCAAGCAGCGCGACAATCGTGGCTCGCCGTGCCGTCACAGAGGCGTCCTCCCAAGGGTGGGCCCAGTGTACTGCCGGACACGGTCGAGTGTCAGCAGGATCAACCCGCATCGTGCCGGGTGCGCGTCCCTGATGCCGCCCCGACGACTCGACGAGCTATCTCGAGGCCGCGCCGCGATGGCTGCGGATCCCGCAGTAGAGGTATCTTGTGGGACGTGCTGACATTGCTCCAGTTCAAAGCAACCCTCACAGCTGCCAAGCCGCCCGACGGGATCCCTGCGCCCCTTGCGGCGCTCTGGCACGACGCCAAGGGTGACTGGGAGGCCGCGCACCGCGTCGCGCAGGACATCGATTCGGCCGATGGAGCCTGGATTCACGCCTACCTGCACCGCAAGGAAGGCGACGACTCGAACGCTGCGTACTGGTATCGCCGTGCCGCGAAACCGGTCGCGCGGTCGCCGCTCGCGGAGGAGTGGGAGGATATCGCGACCGCGCTGCTCGGGAGAGGATGATCCGGTAAAACGGAAAGGGCGCCGGCCGCAGGGGGGAGGAGGACCACCCGCAGCCGGCGCGTCAGCCGGTTGATGACCGGGCTGAGCTCGATCACGATCTCCTGGGACCTTGCTGCGGCATCAGCGGGCTGGCTACGGCCGCCCGCGGGGCAGCGGCAGACGACGACGGGATCACGCGAGTGGCCAGGAGCAGCCCCTCGTGCAGGGTGTCGGCGGCTATCTCGGTGTAGACGCCATCCGTGACGCCGGTGGTAACCGGCACTGCCCGCAGCGTACCGTCGAACGTCCACACCGTGCCGGCCGCTGCCCGCGCGGCTCCGGCAGCGCCGGTCCCGGACGGGGCCTTCGCGAGCACCGCGGGGTCCTGCCCGAGGGCCGTCAACAGGCTCTCCGTCGGCTGAAACCGCAATGCCGCAGAGGCGACCCGCAGCACGTCCTCCTTGCGCGCGACTTCGATCGTGACGTTGGCGGTCATCCCGGGCTTGAGCTCGAGGCCGGGATTGGGAGCCGAGATGATGGCGGCGTAGGTCACGACGTTCTGCGCGACCACCGGGTCGAGCCGCACCTGGGTGACCGTTCCCGTGAAGGTCCTGGCCGGATAGGCATCCACGCGGAAGGTCACCGCCTGCCCGTTCCGGACGCTGCCAAGGTCGGACTCGTCTATGTTGGTCTTGACCTGCATCTCGGAGAGATCCGCAGCCAGCGTGAAGAGCGTCGGCGCCTCGAGGCTGGCTGCCACCGTCTGGCCCACGTCGACTGCCCGGCCGATCACGATGCCGCTGATGGGCGCCGTGATGATCGTTTTCTGCAGGTTGACCTGCGCCTGGCTCAGCGACGCCCGTCCCTGAGCCAGCTGCGCCTGCGCGCTGCGGACCTGTGCGGCGGCGCTGCGGCGGGCCACCTCCGCGTTCTCGAGCTCGGTGACGGGAATCAGCTGCCTGTCGATCAGCTGCCGGGCCCGCGCGAGCTTGGTGTCGGTGTCGGCGAGCGTCACCTCTGCGCGCTGGACGTCCGCCTGGGCACTCGTGACGTTGGCGCGCGCCGAATCGACCTGCGTCTGGAACAGCGACGGATCCAGCCGGGCGATCACGTCGCCTTTCCGGACGATCGAGTTGAAGTCGGCGTTCAGCGCCAGGATGGTGCCCGAGACCTGGCTGCCCACCAGCACGGTCTGGACCGCCTCCAGCGTGCCCGTCGCGGCGATCTGGCTGACGATCGACCCGCGCGTGACCGCCGTGGTCGCCACCGCCGGCGCCGGATCGGCCCGGCGCGCGTAGTAGGCGCCCAGGGTCAAACCCGTCGTCGCAATGATTCCGAGGATGATGGCGACCTTGTGCTTCATTGTTCCGCTCCGCTGGAGCTGACAGCCGTGAGCTGTCGGCTGTTGGCTATTCAGTTAGACGCTCCTCCCATGGCCGCGCTGTGTCCGAACTGTGAAGAAAGGGTGGCAGGATGGCAGGGGGCGGGTCCGGACGCTACACTGGACGCGTGGCACTCGATCGGGCTGGTCTGACCGAACACGCCGACGGCGCGCGAGTCCTCATCGTCGAGGACGAACCGCACATCCGCGACCTGGTCGCGCTGCACCTGGGCCTGGAGGGCCTGTCGATCGTGGCCGTCGGGGACGGCAACGACGCCCTCCGGCATGCGCGGTCGGAGCCGTTCGACGTCATCGTGCTGGATCTCATGCTGCCTGGGCTCGACGGGGTCACGATCTGCCGGGCGATCCGGCGGGAGCCTGCCAACAGCGACGTCCCGATTCTGATGTTGACGGCACGCCGTGAAGAGTCGGACAAGGTGCTCGGTCTCGACAGCGGCGCGGACGATTACCTGACCAAGCCGTTCGGCGTGCGCGAGCTCGTCGCCCGCGTACGGGCGCTGCTGCGGCGCCCCCGTGCGTCGCGGCTGTCCGCTGTCGCCACCAGCCACGCCAAAGCGGTCTCGGTGAACGGCGTGGAGGTCGATCCCGCACGGCGCCTTGCGAAGCTGGACGGGCGCGAGATCGAGCTGACCGCCCACGAGTTCGACCTGCTCTACCTGCTCGCGAGCAACCCGGGGATCGTGTTCAGCCGTGAAGCGCTGGTCCAGCGGGTGTGGGGCGGGGACACCCACGTGACGGATCGCAGCGTGGACACGCTCGTAAAGCGGGTCCGGCGCAAGATCGAGGACGACCGCGCCGAGCCGCGATTCATCCTGACGGTGTGGGGCACGGGCTACAAGTTCGCCGATGTCTAAGCCCGTCTGGTACCGGAGCCTGTACTGGCGCATCGCGTTCGGCTTCATCGCGTTGCTCGCGGTGGTGCTGGTCGCGCAGGTCGTCGTGTTCCTGTGGCTCACCGATCGGATCGTGGGACCGTCATCACGGTCACCGCAGCAACTCGCCGCGAACGTCGCCGCGGAGATCGGGCCCGATCTGGCGAGCCAGCCGCAACTGCAGCTCAACCCGTACCTGCGCAAGAAGTTCGGCCACATCTACCAGCCGTTTCTCGTGGTCCTCCACGACGGCCGCTTCGGGTCCAATCGAGCGGAAGGGCTGCCACCCGGCTTCGGACGTGCCGCCATGCCGCGGCTGCGGCGCGGCGGAAGGTTCGGCGATCCGGGACGCGGCTTTGAGCCGTGGCGGCCGGGAGATAGCGGGCCGGGCCACACCTCCGAAGGCCGGCCTGGGCCGCCGCCGGCGAGCGGTGAGAATCCGGATGGCCCGCCACCTCCCCCGCGACCCGCTCCGCCTCCCGGAGAGAGGCCACCCGATCCCGGAGACCGCGGAGGCGGCCCCCGGCGTGCCGAGACAGCGGTCATCACGGTCAACGGCACGGAGGCGGGCACGGTCTTCGTGCCCGCCGAGGCGCCTCCGGTCTTCTTCGCGGTGTGGGAGGTCGGCCCCACGCTGGCCTGGTTCGCGCTGGGACTGCTGGGTGTGGGCGCGGCGGTGACCGCCCTGGTCATCTTCAGGCCGACACACAACCGGCTGCGGGCGCTCGAAGAGGCAGCGACAGCGCTCGGGCAGGGACGGACCGACGTGCGCGCCGTCGAAGGCGGGGGGGACGAGGTCAGCTCGCTCGCGCGCACGTTCAACCGGATGGCGGAGGATCTCGAGGGGCGGGCGGCCGCGCTCGGCGCCTCCGACCGCGCGCGCCGTCAGCTGCTGGCGGACGTCTCACACGAGCTGATGACGCCGCTCACGGCTATTCGCGGTTACACCGAGACGCTGGCGATGGACGATCTGCCGCTCGACGCTTCCACGCGCGGCCGATACCTGGCGATCATCGGCGAGGAAACGCAGAAGCTCGAGGAACTGATCGGCGATCTGCTCGACCTGGCGCGGCTCGAGGGCGGCGGGGGCACGCTGGCCTTCAAGGACGTTTCGGTCGCGGAGCTGTTCGGACGGGTCCTCGATCGCCACGGCCCCCTCATCCGCGACCACCGGATCGCGGTTGTTCGACGGATCGATCCGGACGACCTGGAGGTACGAGGCGACCCGCAGCGACTGGAGCAGGCCCTGCAGAACCTGGCCTCGAATGCGCTGCGCCACACCCCGGACGGAGGAGCCATTCAGCTCTCCGGAGCCGCCGCAGCCGACGGCATTCACATCACGGTGGCGGACTCGGGGCAGGGCATTCCGCCGGAGCACCTGCCGCGTGTGTTCGACCGCTTCTACAAGGTCGACCCCTCCCGGTCGGTGAGCTCGGCATCCGCCGGCAGCGGCCTCGGTCTCTCCATCGTCCAGGCAATTGTCGAGCAGCACGGTGGCCGGATCGCAGCCTCGAACGCACGTGAAGGTGGGGCGGTTTTCGAGATCGTCCTCCCGGCGCACGCCCACGATCGCGCGGCGTGAAGGTAATCGCCCGGGACCGGTTCGTTGTGACGTCGCGCGGACCCGCGGGTTGCGGTGTCGTCGCCGCCTTCCACAGGTTGTGGGAGAGTGCGGCAAGCACGGGGTTCACACCCCGCCCTGCCGCACCCGGGGATCAGTGCCGAGCTCCTACTTCGTCAGGCTCACGTTGAGTGCTTCAGTCTGGCCGCGCCTGACACGTACGTTCGCTGTATACGGCCGGTAGCCCTCTTTGCGAATCTCCACCTGGTGCGGACCGTCGGCGAGCTGCACCGTGAGGCGACTCTCACCGTCCGTGCCGTCCCAGCGCTCCCCGTCGATGAGGATCTCGGCGTCGCCTGGCTGCACGCGTATCGCCAGCGTTCCGAAGTCCTCCTGCTGACCCCGCGGCGGCGGCGGACGCCGGTCGGCGGGCCTGCCGCGGTAGCCGGGCGGCGGCCCCGCGGGATCCTGCGCCTGACGTTCGCCGGCCGCCGGCGGCTCGGCGGGATTGGGCTTCTCGCTCGTTTCCCCCGGACCGAGCGGCTCCATCACGTGCTTGATGGTGATCGTGCCTTCCCGGCGGAACAGCACCGGCTGCCGCGCCGTGCGGTGGCCGTCCAGATAGAACTCGAGCTCGTGCTCCCCGGCTTCGACGCGCAGCCGTTGGAGCGCGCCATCGAACTCGTCCGCAACCCCGACGAAATAGCCATCGACGAACACCTGTGTCTGCTTGGGCGTAACCTGGAGCCGCGCCGCCCCGGTGATGTCGTAGATGCCCCCGTAGTAGTACGGGTGAGGATACTGCCAGTACCCGTAGCCCCCCCAGGCCCAGAACGGATCGTAGTAGCTGTAGAACGGCGAGTAGTAGCGCGCGTAATAGCGGGGGTAATAGCCCCGGTAGTAGTAGGGTGAGCCGACGGCTACCCCCACGCGCACGCCGGAGCGGTATGGGCCGCGCCGCTGGGCCGCTGCGTCCTGCGGCAGGAACAACCCCGCCACAGCCAGGGTGACAACAGTGAGGAACGCGATACGAGATTTCGGGGCCACCGGGGATCCTCCGTCGGGACAGGCGCACTGCGAAGCCAGCAACGAAAGTGCCAGCAGGATCGCTTGTAAACGCCGGCACGCTCGGGCAAGGCCGTCACCTCGCGTGAACAGTCTGTATGATCGCGAGGACAGTCCGGGCGCCCAACGACCGGACCGTCGGCGCGGGTCTGGCAACCAATCGAGCCGCACCCGGCGCGTGAACCCCCATGCCAGTCCCCGCACCCGGCCGGCTCGTTGACATCGGAGGGATGCGTCTTCACCTCTCGTGTGCGGGCGAGGGTGGACCCACCGTCGTTCTGGAAGCGGCGCTCGGCGCCTCGTCCATCAGCTGGTCGCTGGTGCAGCCCGGCCTTGCCCGGCTGACCAGGGTCTGCAGCTACGACCGCGCGGGCTTCGGCTGGAGCGACCGGGGCCCGATGCCCCGCACGGCCCGGCGAATCGCCTGGGAGCTGCACACGCTGCTGGAGCGGGCCCGGGTGCCGGCGCCATACCTGCTGGTCGGGCACTCGTTCGGAGGAATCGTGGCGCGCGTGTTCGCGCGCGACTACCGTGACACCGTGGCGGGGGTGGTATTCGTCGATCCTGCGCATCCCGAAGACTGGGTGACGCCCGCCCCGAAGGAGCGGACCAGGATCGAGCGCGGGAGCCGGCTGTGCCGGCACGGCGCCGTCGCAGCCCGCCTCGGGCTCGCGCGTGCCGTGGTCGCGCTCGGGTCGGCTGGAGTGGTCTCCGCCGCGCGCGGCATGGTGCGAATCATCAGCCGCGGCGAGCTGTCGAGGGAAGACGAAGGAATCCTGGCGCCCGTCTGGAAGCTGCCGCCTGAAGCCCGCCGGCCGCTGGCCGGCTTCTGGACACAACCGAAGTTCTTCGAAGCGCTGGGAAGCCAGAATCGAGTCCATCTGCACCAGCTCCCGGGAGGCGCTGGACGCTGAATCCTCCGGCTATGGTGACCTGCCGCTCGTCACCATCTCGTCCACGGACGCAGCGGAGTACCGGCTCCTGCAGCAGGAGGCGCTCGCGCGGCTCTCCACCCGCGGCCGGCACGTCGTCGCCTCACGCAGCGGGCACTGGGTTCCCCTCGACCAGCCGGAGGTCGTGATCAACGTGGTCAGGGAGATGGTGGAGCAGATAAGGGGCGGCCAGGGGCAGAGCGGGAGCGGGTAGCGGGTAGCTACTTGATCGCCCTCCCATCCATCGCCCACATCCCGCGCCCGTAGGTCGAGATCACGAGGACCTGATCGCGCGGCTGGTACTGAAGGTCCGACACCTGCACCGAGGGCAGGTTGCCGCCGAGCACGTGCCATTGCTTCCCTGTGTCGTTGGAGACCAGGGCTCCGATGTCCGTCCCGATGAAAAGCCGCGATGGGGTGGCGGGATCCTCGCGAATGACGTTGACCGGACCGGAGGGCACGTTGCCACCGATGCTGCCGAACGTTCTTCCGAAGTCTGTCGACCTGCAGACGTAGACGCCGAAGTCGTCGTCTTCGCGGCCGCGCTGCGCGACGTACACGGTGCCCTCCTCGTGTTCGGACGGCACCACCCTGGAGATCCACTTGCGGGCCGGCAACGCTCCCGTCAGCTCGGTCCAGGTTCCTCCGCCGTCGCGCGTCACGTGCAGACGGCCGTCGTCCGTCCCCGCGTAGATCAATCCCTTCGTTCTCGGCGACTCGGCCAGGGCGACGATTGTCTGATAGGGGATCGCGCTCGAGCTCCGGACCAGCCGCTGCGACGGGTCGTCGGCGGTCAGGTCCCCGCTGATCGGCAGCCAGCTGTCGCCGCGGTTCGTCGATCGCATCACCAGCTGGAACCCGGCGTAGATCGTCGCAGGATCGTGGCGCGAGACGATGATGGGCGCCATCCACTGCGCGCGCAACGCCGGTGCGTCGGGGGGCTGCGCCGGCTGGATTGGCGTGACGCCCAGGCGCGGGCCGTGGCGCGCGGGCTGCCCGGCCGGGGCGGCCGCACGGCTGACCGCGAGATCCTCACGCGTGAAGCTGCCGTAGAACCCGTGAGAGTAGACCAGGTTGGGGTTCTGCGGATCGAGCGCATGGTGCGATCCTTCCCCGCCGGGCGCAGCAATCCACTCGACTGCCGGGATGCGATCGCGCCCTGCCGACAGGTCGACCCTGCCGCGCCTGCTGCCGGTGTCCTGAATGGAGCCGTACGCCCACGCCGGCGACCCGGTGTCGAGGGCGACGTTGTAGAACTGCGATCCGCCTGCCGAAACGGCGAACCGCCAGCGTCCTGCCCGCGTCGGAAGAGGCTGTAGAAGCCCCCGTCGTTGGCGTTGTAGAGCACCGATCGGTTCCTCGGATCAATCCACAGTCCGTGATGATCGCCGTGCATGCCGCGCAGAACGGTGAAGGACTCTTGCCCGCGTCATGGGACACGTTGAGGCCCAACCCGAGCGTATAGATCGTGTTCTCGTCGGAGGGATCGACGCGAATCTGGCCGAACACCCACCCGTAGGTGCCGGAGTGCTGTCGTCATGAAGTCGTCTGTCGCGCTGACCTTGCGCCACGTCCGTCCCTTGTCGTCGGTGCGGTATATCTCCGGCCCCTTGATCCGGCTCTCGACGATCAGCCGGCCGTAGGCGTCGCGTTCGTCCGTCGCGCGGCGGCCGGCCCTCCTCGTAATTGTCCACCAACGCATACAGCACGTTGGGGTTCGACCTGCGAGCCGTCGAGGCCGATCCGGCCGCGGAACTGCGGCGCAGGCAGGCCCCGGCTCGACTCCGACCAGCTCCGCCCGCCGTCGGTCGTCTTCACAGATCCCGCTCTCGCTGTAACCCGGTCTCCACACGAGGGTCGCTCCACTTGCGCCTGCACGCGCTGCCAGGTCGCCGCGTAGAGGCACCGCGGGATCCGACGCGTCCATCACCAGGTCGATCGCGCCGGTGCGAGGGCTTCGGTACAGCACTTTCGTCCAGGTCCGTCCGCCGTCGATCGTCTTGAACACGCCGCGCGTCTCGTTGTCGGTCCAGCCGTGGCCGCTGGCCGCGACGTAGACGATATCGGGATTGGTGGGGTGGACGAGGATGCGGGCAATCGTGTGGGTGTCGCTCAGCCCGCGGTAGTGGAACGTGCCGCCGCCGTCGATCGACTTGAACACGCCGACGCCCGGCATCGAGGCGCGGAACGGGTTCGCTTCTCCCGTTCCGACCCAGACGATGTCGGGGTTCGAGGGGGCGACGGCTATGTCACCGATGCTGGTCGAGGGCTGATGCTCGAAGATCGCCTGCCACGTCGCGCCGTCGTCGTCGGTCTTCCAGACCCCGCTGGTGGCATAGGCTGCGTAGACGCGTCGCGCTGCGCCCCGGTCGGCGACGGCGATATCAGTGGCCCTGCCGCTGATGTTCGTGGGACCGAGATACTGCCAGCGCAGGCTCCGGTACGGCGAGGACTGCAGCATCGAGCGATAGGAGTCGTACGCGGCGCGCGCGTAGTCCGCGTCAGCCCTGACGGTCGCCGGCGGAGGCGCCAGGGCCGGGGCGGGCGCCTGGGCGGGCAGCGTCAGGCCGCCGAGCGCAATGAGCGCGGCGGCTGCGCAGGTCCTCCAGGAGATACGAAACATGTAAAACGCTTCCCGCTTCCCGCTTCCTGCTTCCCGCTTCCCGCTTCCGTCCCGGCGCTTCAGGGCCTTGAGAGGCATCGGGATCCGGAATCCCGTCTGCCTGGGCCGGGCCTACCCCGCAATCGGCCACGTCACCCGATCGTGAAGAAGCCGACCGCTGAAATCACCGTGTAGAGACCCAGCAGGGCAATCGTCAGCGTGCTGACCACGAGCGCCATGTGAAAGGCTGGACCGCCGTAGACGCGCCGGTCGGTTTCTGTCGCGCGAAGATACCAGGTCGCCACCAGGACGGCGATCAGGAAGATGCCGGTCATCACCCCGCCGATCTGGATCATGAGCACGGGCTGCTGGAGCAGCATTGACGAACCTCCCCAGACGATCGGCAGGGCGACGGTGAAGCCGCGGACCCACCGGAGCCGGCTGTGGGCGTTCTTCCAGTCGAAGACACCGAGCATCGAGAGGAAGTTGGCGTACATCCGCGAGTGGCTGGGCACGGCGGCCCACAGCGTGGAGCCGAGCACGGCAATCGCGCCCACCAGGAACAGCCGGGTGGCCCACGGCCCGAGCGTGTCCGTGTACATCCGCGCCAGGGTCGTGATCATCTCGTTACCGCGCGGCACCAGACCCTGCGCGTGCAGTACCGATGCGCCCATCACGTAGAAGGCGATGGTCGCGAACGTGTAGATGGCCATCGAGAGCAGCGCGTCCTTGTACATCACGGCGATCCAGCCGCGCGCGCGGCGCACCCACGCGTCGCTGCCGTCGTTCGGCCCGACCCACCGCGCATACCCCTTCTCGATGCACCAGTAGTTGTACATGGTGATCTCGTCGGCCCCGACCCCGGTGATCCCGAACATCGCGATCGCCGCCCCGAGGGCCGCCGGCGGCAGTTGGAATGTGAGCCCGCTCAACAGGTCGCCGGGCGTATAGCCCCAGGGCGTGAACGGCAGGCCGACCGCGATCAACACCGTGACCAGCGAGAAGGTGGCGACCATCCACACCGCACCCTTCTCGATCAGGCTGTAGCGGCTGGAGTACAACGAGGCAATCGTCACGACGACGACGATGACGTGCCAGATGGTGCGCGAGGGATCGAGGAGGGGGTCGCCGCCGATGGGAAACAACACGCTGAAGGCAATCGCTGTCCCCCCCACGATGCCGCCCACCTGGAGGACCTTCGACGCCACCAGCAGGAAGAAGAGGAGGTTGACCCACCCGATCCGGCCGACACGCGGCGGGACGCGATTGTAACCGGACAGGGCGGGCGAGCCGGTCGCAATGGTCCAGCGGGCCAGCTCGATCTGGACCGCCACTTTCACCGCGCAGCTGAGGAGCACGAGCCAGAGGAGGGCGAAGCCGACCTGCGCGCCGGCGGTGGTGGTGGCGATCAGCTCGCCGGACCCGACGATCGACGCGCTCAGCACGAGCCCCGGACCCAGGTGCGTGAAGCTCTGACGCCATCCGGACGGCGGCTCCTTGATGCCGGCGGCGTCCAGGTGATAGGGATCGTGCAGGTCTGGCGCGGCCAAGAGCTACTTCCCGGGCTGGCGGCCGACCGCCTTCATGGCGAGCGCGATCATCGAGCCGACGTCCGCGACGTTGGCCGGCAGGACCAGCGTGTTGCTGGCCTTGGCGAGCTCGCCGAACTGCCCGATGTACTGCTCCGCCACGCGCAGCTGGACCGCCTCGAACCCGCCCGGCAGGGTGATGGCCTCGGCGACGCGGCGGATGCCTTCCGCCGTGGCCGTCGCCACCGCCATGATCGCCTCGGCCTCGCCCTTCGGCCTCGTTGATCTGCTGCTGCTTGCGGGCCTCCGACTGCTTGATGACTTCCTGCTTCCCGCCTTCGGCGGTGTTGATGGCGGCGTCGCGGGCGCCCTCGGACGTCAGGATGACGGCGCGCTTCTCGCGCTCGGCGCGCATCTGCTTCTCCATCGCCGCGAGGATGTCGTGCGGCGGCGTGATGTTCTTGATCTCGTAGCGCAGCACCTTGACGCCCCACGACTCGCTCGCCTTGTCCAGCTCGCTGACGACCTGCGTGTTGATGTTCGTGCGCTCCTCGAAGGTCTTGTCCAGGTCGATCTTGCCGACCTCGCTGCGCAGCGTCGTCTGGGCGAGCTGGGTGATCGCGAACATGTAGTCGGTGATGCCGTAGGAGGCGCGCTCGGGGTTGAGCACCTTGAGATACAGCACGCCGTCGACGCCCGACCTGCACGTTGTCGCGCGTGATGCAGACCTGGGCCGGGATGTCGACCGCAATCTCCTTGAGCGAGTGCCGGTAGCGGATGGTGTCGACGAACGGCATCAGGATGTGGAACCCGGCGTTCAGCGTGCCGCTGTAACCGCCCCAGCCGCTCGACCACGTACGCGCTCTGCTGCGGCACGACGATCGCGGTCTTGGCAATCACGACGAGGGCGAGCAGCGCGAGGACCATTCCGACGATCATCAGGCCGACACCATCCATCAGCGGACTCCTTCGGGCTCGATGAAAATCATCAGCTGCTCCGACCGTCACCACGCGGCAGCGTTCGCCTCGCAACAAGGTGCGCGGCGCGCGATTGCGGGCCGACCACACGGTGCCGCGCAGCTCGGCGCGGCCGACGGCGCCCGGTGCAATCTCCTCGAGCGGAACCGCCAGATCGCCAACCATCGAGTCCACGTCGGTACCCGACCGTCAAGCTTCAGCCAGCGCATCAGCGGGTTGCGAAACGCCAGCAGCGAGCCGACGGAGATCGCCGAGAACAGCAGCAGCTGGACCCAGACCGGGCCGCTCAGGTCGGCCACGCGAAGCATCGCGATCGCTATGGCCGCAACCCCGAAGAAGATGATGTAGAAGCCGCCGGAGGCGGCCATCTCCAGCGCCACGAGGAGCAAGCCCGAGCGCGAGCCAGTGCCACCACAGAATGGTCATGTCTTGGTATCAGCTACCCGCTTCCTGCTCCCGGCTTCCCGCTCCCGGCCCGCAGCTATGGCGCATCGCTGCAACTCTCAGCGTGTTGCGGGCAGCTGGAAGCGGGTAGCAGGGAGCGGAGCGTGACGCGCGCCATTGTAGCAGGTCGCCTTGACGATCCATGGGAGGACGGGGAGACGGGGCTCGGCGCTCGGCGGTCGGGGCTCGGGGCTCGGCGGCGGTCCCGTGGCGTTTGGGGCCGGGGCTGCCTATGATCCCCTGCGTTCACTTGTGTTGATGTAGGGCGGGGTCTTCCGCCTCCGCTGAAGCTGTCTACGGCGGACCACCGTAGCCTTGGCGAAGGTGGTTAGACCCCGCCTGGGCGGGCCTGAAAGGCCCGCCCCTACGGCCGCAACACCGGTGAACTCCGGGTTAGTGATCGACAGCAGACAGGTTGTCCAGCGCGCGGACGCGGAACGCTGGCAGCACGGCCAACGCCAAAGCGACCAGCGCCGTGGTCGACGCCCCACCAGCGCATACCATGTCCACGCCAGGGCCCCGGTCCACCAGATGGTGAACATCGTCACGCCGCCGGCGGCCATGCCAGCCAGCATGGCGCCGCGACCCGACGTGGCGGGTCAGCACGCCGACCATGAACGCGCCGAGCACCGGCCCGGTCGTCAGCGACAGAACCGACAGCCCGGCGTCGAGCACGGATTGCTGCATCCACTGCGCGCCGAGCGCCACCGACAACTGCACGACGCCCCAGCGCATAGGTGGCACGTCGCGACAGGCGCATCAGCGTCGGCTGATCGGCGTCGGGCCGGACGTACTTCAAGTAGAAGTCGTTGACGGTGGTGGCGGCCATGGCGTTCAGCGACGGCGAGAGCGCCGCCGCGACAATCGCCGCAACGATGAAGCCGATCGCACCGTGCGGCAGCGCCGAGATGATGAAGCGAGGCAGAATCTCGTCGTTCCGGCCGAGCGGCGCGGCGAGCGGGACGTGCTGGTGGTAGGCAAACAGCATGGCGCCGATCAGCAGGAACAGCGTGAACTGCGCGAGCACGATGAAGCCGCTCAGCACCAGCCCGCGTTGCGCTTCCCGCTGCGAGCGGGCCGAGAGCAGACGCTGCACCAGGTACTGGTCGGTCCCGTGCGTCGCCAGCGTCAGCGCGACGCCGCCGAGCCACCCCGGCCCACAGCGTGTAGATCCGCTTGGGATCGAGCTGACAGATCGAGCAGCGTGAACTTGCCTGCGGGGCCTCCCAGCCGCACCACTTCCGACCAGCCGCCCGGGATGTTCCACAGCAGCGCGGCGAACACCACCAGCGCGCCGGCGACATAGATGAACATCTGGACGACGTCCGTCCAGATCACCGCCGCCACGCCGCCGCGTTCGGTGTAGATCATCATCGCGACGCCGAGCGTCAGCATCGTCACCGACACCGGCACGCCGGTGACGATCGCGATGACCAGCGCGGTCGCGAACAGCCGGATGCCGTCGGCCAGCGAGCGAGTGATGAGGAACAGCCCGGCCGCGACGGCCTTCACGCCCGATCCGAACCGCCGCTGCAGCAGCTCGTACGACGTGACCAGATCGCCGCGGAAGTAGGCCGGGATGAAGAGCGACGCTGACCAGCAGGCGGCCGATCACGTAGCCCACGGCCAGCTGCAGGAAGGTCATGTTGCCGGCGTAGGCCGCCGCCGGCACGCCGATGAACGTCAGGGTGCTCGTCTCGGTAGCGACGATGGTGAAGCAGATCGCCCACCAGGGCACCGTGCGGCCGGTCAGGAAGTAGTCGCCGGTCGTTTTCTGGAATCGTGCGAAGTAGGCGCCGAACCCGGTGACCGCCACCAGGTAGAGGGCAACGACGGCGTAGTCGAGTGCGTTGAGACCCAGAGGGTCACACTGTAGCAGAGTGGAGGAGTGCCGCGCCCGACAGCCGTGTCGAGTACGTGTCCAGGCGCGGGCTGAAGCCCGCGACCCGCACAACTGCCGCCGTGCGGATGTGGACGCGGCCTTCGACCCCACACCCGCCGCAGCTCCAGGCCCGCCCGGTCCGGGCCCGGAAAGCCGCGCGCCGCAGCGCCCGGCCCGATTACCCCTGGGGGCGACGGCCGTGATCCCGACCGGGCAGCTCACGCCGGTGCCGCCAAGGCCACAGTATCCGTCGGGGTTCTTGGCGAGGTACTGCTGGTGGTAGTCCTCGGCGTAGTAGAAGTCCGCCGCGCGGGACAATCTCCGTGGTGATGCGCCGATGCCGGCGGCTCACAGCTCCTGCTGGTAGGCGTCCGCGATGTGCTCTGCCGCTGCGCGCTGCGCCTCGTCGAAGTAGTAGATGCCCGAGCGATACTGGGTGCCGGCGTCGTTGCCCTGGCGCATCCCCTGGGTGGGATTGTGGCTCTCCCAGAACGTCTTGAGCAGCGCGTCGTACGAGACCTTCTGCGGGGTCGAATACCACCAGCACTGTCTCGTTGTGGCCCGGTCATGCCGCTGCAGACCTCCCGATAGGTCGGGTTCGGCGTGAAGCCGCCGGCGTAGCCGACCGCGGTCGAGTAGACGCCCGGAATGCTCCCAGAATTTCTTCTCGGCACCCCAGAAACAGCCCATGCCGAACACCGCGCGCTCCAGCCCGTCCGGGAATGGTGGCTGCAGACGCGGCGCCGTTCACGTGAGTGCCGATCGGGCACAGGCCATCTTCTCGCGCCGTCCCGGCAGCGCTTTTTCCTTCGACGGAGTCTTGTTTTCTCGAAGAACACGGGACCTCCACTGGAGTACGACGCTTCAAGCGGGCTTCAGGTCCGGCATGTCCGGGATCGGGTCCGGAATCTGCGCTTTGCCGCCGACTCAGTTCGGCTCGATGGACGGCAGGTTCTTCCGGTGTGCGGCGCGCCGCTTCCAACCGGGCCGCCGGCTAGCCGGACCCCGTAGCCCGGAGCTTATCGGCGTTGGACCCGATTGATCCCTGATGCCCCGACTTCCGCCACTCATCGCCCGCCGGCCTGCTCCACCAGCCGCAGGATGTTCGAGTCGAGTGCCTCCCGGCTGTTGAGCTGGAGCAGCACCTCCACGACCGTCCTCAGGGCAGGATACTCGCGATCGGTGATCTCTCGACAGGACCCCCGGTCCGGGTTCCAGCGCAGCACGACGATCGGCGCGCCGCCGTGGCCGCGCCTCCCAGTCGCGCAGGATGCGACGGGTATCGTCGAACCACTGGCCGCGGCAGCAGTGCAGCAGCCAGGGCGTGACGATGAACGCGCGCCCGGTGAGATCCACGCGCGTGAACGGCGGCCTCACCGAGAACGGAACCGCCCACTCCCAGCTGCGCGCCGGCGCGCCCGACAATGACGCAGCGTGCCCGGGCGGCGACGACAGCACCTCGCCGCGCACGTCCACGACCGCGCTGCTGCGACACCGCCGCGATCCGGTTCCACTCGGAACCACGCCGTGCAGCGACACGACTGTAGAAGGCAACACCGGCGAGCGCCGCCGCGCCGACCGCCCGCTGTCCCGCCGGGCGGCGCGCGCGAAGCCACCCGAGGTCGGCGACGATCCCGAGCACGATGGCCCAGCCGGCCGCCGCAAGGTAGACGTGGCGGGGCGATTCGTAGCCGGCCACCGCGGTCGGCGCCACGCCGATGATCCACCACACCGGTCCGAAGAATGCCAGCAGTCCCAGCGCGCGGCGCCGGTCCTCCCCCGCTCGACCCTGCAGCAGCCAGAGGGCGCCAACGCCGACGGCCGACCACCAGGGCCCACACCGTTGTTCCCGCCGGACACACGGCCTGCGACGACGTGCGCCAGGTGATGCTGCGAACAGCCGGCGAAGAACGCCAGTCCTTCCGTGTTCAGCTGGCTCTCGCGCACGACCTGGCCGAACAGCACGAAGCGCAGCACCAGGTAGGCGGCCGTCATGAGCGACGAACGGCAGGTAGGTGCGGGCCCACGACCACGCGCCCGCGCGGCCGATCCGTGCCCAGCAGGTCCCACGCCACCAGGGTCGCCGACCATCGTGATCGTCGTCTGCTTCGTGAACAGCGCGACGAACAGCAGCGCGAGCGAGAGCGCATACAGCGGCCGGGACCGCGATCCGCCCTCGCGCCAGCGCGGCGAACGCCCAGAACGACGCCATGTAGAACAACGCCGGCATCGAGTCGACCCGCCCGGTGATCCAGGCCACGCTTTCGCCATGCACGGGCAGCACCGACGAACACCGCGGCCGCGAACGTGGCCGCCGGCACGCTCAGGCGCACGCACGGTCAGCGCGATCGCCGAGCACGACCAGGCCGTTGGCGGCATGCAGCGCGATGTTGAGCGCATGGTGCAGGAAGGGCGAGGCGGCGCCGCCCAGGGAGGTCAGCTGATAGGACAGCGCCGGGAACGGCCGGACTTCGTCCGGCACGTGCCCCCAGATGCCGTCCATCCAGGACGACACGAACCAGCGCGGGAAGTAGCCGGCCGGCTTGGCCGCGAGCAGCTGCGACCACGCCGAAATCGTCGCTGACGAAATAGTTGTTCGAGCGTCGAGAGGTACGGCAGGACGGCGGCCAGGCAGACCGCCAGCCCGCCGAAGACGATCTGGCTGCGCCGATTGCCGGGTGCGATGCACGACGGTTGCAGTCGATATCTCACGATCAGTGCGATCATCCGCACGCCTGTCCGCAGCGCGCCGGCGAAGCTGCCGGTGATTTTCGACTCCCCCACCCGCCCGCGGTAGTTCACCGGGAACCTCGATCACCTTCAACCGCTTGCGCAGCGCGAGAATCACCATCTCCGGCAGGAAGTGCGAGCCTCCCACGGTCAGCTCGCCGCGGATGCGCTCGACAGCTCCGCGATGCGCCAGGCGCAGCGTGCAGCCGCAGTCGCTGAGCGACGGTCCGCCGTGGAGGATCTGCAGCAGCTTGGCGACGGCCCAGTTCCCCACCCGCAGGAACCACCCCATGTTCGCCTGATCCCAGATCAGCTCCCGGGTCGTCCGGGTGCCGCACACCATGTCGAAGTCTTCCGCGTACGCCAGCAGCTTCAGCACGTCGCGCCCGAGGAACGTGCCGTCCGGCTCGGCCAGGATGATGATGTCCCCGCGCGCCTCCTCCAGCCCGCGGCGGAGGGCGAAACCGTAGCCCTGGCGCGTCTCCGGGCACGACCCGCGCGCGTGTCAGGCGCGCCTCCGCAGCCGTCCGATCCCGCGAGTTGTTGTCGATGACCACCATCTCGTCGACCACGCCCGAGGTCAGGAAGTCCTCGATGGCCGACCGGATGTACTGCTCCTCGTTGTAGGCCGGGAACACGACGCTGACCGTTTTGACCGCCGTGCACGACGCTCAGTCTTTCTGCGCCACGACGAGCATCTGCCCGGCACGCGGCCTGATCGGCGAACGCAGGTACGCCCGGACCAGCCACGGCCTGACCGGCAGACGGGTCTCCCGCATGGAGTAGGGCAGGAAGCGCGGCTCGACGCGCAGCATCCGCAGGCCTACGGATCGCAGCAGGTTCGCCAGCGACACGTGGGTGAACGTCGATCGGTGCGTGTAATCGTCGAAGTACTGCCGGTACGCGTAGCGGAAGTTCGGCTGAATCACCATGCAGCCGCCCGCCCGGCCCGAGCAACCGGACGATCTCCCCTGCCACGCCGGCGGCGGCGTCCGGCTCGAAGTGCTCGATCACGTTCGACGCGAGCACCAGGTCGAAGCTCCCGTCGGCGAAGCGCGCCAGCCCGTCGGACGCATCGACCACGAGCGCCTCGACGCTCTGCGCGGCATGCCGGCGACCTCCGGCCACGTGTCCACTGCAACCTTGCGTGACGCGCGCACGGCATTGATCCAGCAGCAGTGCCCCGCCCCGATCTCGAGCACCCGGGCATCGCGCGGCACCCATGTTCCAGGTACTCGGCGATCACCCGCCACACCACGGCCCGTACCGGATCCTCCGGCAGGTGGACATCGTGATAGCCCGCGACGGGTCATGATCGCGTCGCGACGTCCAGGCCAGGCGCACGCGGTCCGCCCGGCGGCCGGCCGGCCGGGCACGTGGGCGATGCGGACCGCAGGAACGGGCGCCATCGGATCAGTCCTGAAGCCAGAGGAACGCGAACACGACGATCAGCGCGAGGAGGACCAGCAGCACGATCTTCCACGCGCTCTTCGGATAGTCGCCCGCCATCCGGCCGGTGTAGCCGTTCACCACGAGCTGGAACGCGCGCGCGCCGTAGTTGTAGGTCAGGAGCCAGACCGGAACGAGGATGTGCTTGAACGTCCGGTTCGAGAACGACGGATGGATCTGCAGGTTCCGGTAGGTGTCTCCCGGAACCTGCGCCGCCGCCATCTCCCGCAGGCTGGCGGTCATGGCTTCCTCGGAGCGTTGTGCCGCATCGAAGAGCACGACCTGGTAGTGCTCCACGACGAAGCCCGACAGGAACGCGGTCGTATACGGCACGAGCTCGCCGGTCGGAAACGGCTCGACCTGCTTCAGCAGTCGCCAGCGCTATCCCCTGGGTGCCGGCGACCGGCTCGTCGTCGAAGAAGTGCTGCACCTCGCCGGAGGCCGGTTCCCACCTGACGTGCCGGACCTGCTGTGTTTCGGTGCGGCCGTTCCGCCTCACCGTCTCGGTCGTGTAGTAGTAGTGCCCGGCCTCCGCCTCCCAGGGGCAGACCGCCTGGGCGTCGAACGTCCAGTACGGGATGTAGAGGCCGTGCACGCGATCGACCAGCGCCCGGCTCTTGAAGGCGTTCGGCGCGAGCCACTTGCTCGCATACCAGCTGCGAATCTGCTCGCGGACCTGCGCCTGGGTGACCTTGAACGGCAGCAGGCTCTGGGGCCGGATGGGCGCCTTGATCTCGGTGTAGTCGACCAGCGCCGGCGATCCGCAGAACTCGCAGTTCTGGCCGACCCGGTCGGGATCGAAGACCGTGACCGCCTTGCAGCTCTGGCACTGGACGGTCCGTTTCTCGGCCATCCAGCCGCGCTGCTCGTCGGGCAGCTCGCGCAGCGTCCTGGCGAGGTCGAGCTCCTGGATGGCGCCGGTCGCCGCGTCCACCGCTGAACGGGCGTGGAGGTGCCGCAGAACGGGCACACCAGCAGCTGCTTGGCCGGGTTCCACTCCGCCTGCGCGCCGCACGCGGCGCACGGATACTTCGCGAGGGCGCTGATGTCGGGCATGGTTGCGGCTGCTACTGGCCACGCGTGACAGGAGGAGGCGGGGACGGGCGCGAGCGCCCGCGCCGGAACCTCCGTCCCGCCGGCGTCATTTCGCCAGATAGTCGTCGATGGCGCTGCGCTTGATCCGGTAGGAGCTGCCGATCTTCTTCGCCGCCAACTCGCCGGACTCGATGATCGACATCACGTCGGCCTCGGCGACGCCGAGCACTTTCGCCACATCGGCCGGGAGCGAGCAGGTCGGGCAGCGCCACCGCCGCGGTCGCGGCGCTCGACGCGGTGGCAGACGGCATGCCCTGCTGCTGCATGATCTGCTGCGCAATCGACAGGCCGACCGCAAGCTCCGTGGCGGCGCCGCCGGATCCGCCGCCCTTCTCCATCCCCTGCGCCATCTGGAACTTGACGTAGTCGTTCAGGTTCCCGACCGCCGCCATGCTCGATCGCTTGTCGATCGCGGTCTCGACCTCCGGCGGCACCGACACGTTCTCGACGATGAAGCTGGCGACCTCGAGGCCGTACTTGGCCAGCACCACCGGGTTGATGATCGGCAGCAGCGCGTCGCCGAGCTCGCCGTAGCGGCTCGCGACGTCGAACACCGGCACCTGCGCGGACGCCAGCGCGTCGGCGAAGATGCTGACGATGCGCGAACGCATCGTGTCGGCGAACTCGTCCAGCCGGAAGTTCTGGTCGGATCCGGCAACCTCCTTCAGGAACAGCTTCACGTCGCTGATCCGGAAATCGTAGGTGCCGAAGGCCCGCACGCGCACGATCCCGAGATCGTTGTCGCGCATCATGATCGGGTTGGACGGTGCCCCACTTGTTGCCCGTGAACAGCCGCGTGTTGAGGTAGTAGACATCCGCCTTGAACGGCGAGTTGAAGCCGTACTTCCAGGACTTGAGCTTCGTGAGGATCGGGATGTTGTCGGTCGTCAGCGTGTGCTTGCCCGGGCCCGAACGTGTCGCCGAACTCCCCGAGGTAGATGAACTGGACGTGCTGCGACTCGCGCACGATCAGCTGCGCGCCGTTCTTGATCGCCTTGTCCTCGTCCGGAAAACGGTACGAACAGGGTGTCCCTCGAGTCGTCGGTCCATTCGATGACGTCGATGAACTCGCCCTTGATGAAATCCATCAGGCCCATTGGCATATCCTCCTGACGTCACGGTCGCCACCGCGGCCGCGTCAGCGTATTGTAGCTGCCCCTCGTCAGGCACGTCCGGGCGTGAAAATGGCCGCACCGCTTCGGCTGAGCCGGAAGCCACCAGGCACGTCGATGCGCAGCACCACTCAGCGCGCTGAGCAGCTGCGCGGACGGCGTGAAGTTCAAGCGCACGCCGTTGATGCAGTAGCGCTGGCCGGTCGGCGGCGGACCGTCGGGGAACACGTGGCCCAGATGGCCGCCGCAGCGGCTGCAGTGAACCTCGGTGCGCGCCATGAAGAAGCTGCGGTCCGAGGAGGTTGCGATCGACCCCTCGAGCGGCGCAAAGAAACTGGGCCAGCCGGTGCCGCTCTCGAACTTGCGATCCGCCACGAACAGCGCCTGCCCGCAGCCGGCGCAGCTGAACGTGCCGGCCCGTTGCTCGTGAAGCAGCGCGCAGGTGCCCGGCGCGCTCGGTCCCGTGCTCGCGCAGCACGTGATACTGCTCCGGCGTCAGGACCCTTCGCCACTCCTCGTCCGACTTCACCACCGCGAACGTCTCGGTTGTCTCTTTCATCGTGCTCCTCCGGATGCCCCGATCTGGCTACTTCTCCGTCGCCTGCTTGGCAATCTCGAGGACGTCGGCCGCCGGCAGGATGACCGGGAGCAGGCCCATCGCCTCGGCTCCGCCCATCATCGAGAACATGCTCGATCGGCCAGGGTCGACCTGGCGGAGCGTCAGCAGGCCCACCAGCCGGCCGCTGGCGCTGAACGCCGGCGTGCCCATGCTCGCCGGCGCGCCGCCCAGCACATAGAACGTCCGCGGGCGCTCGATCACCGCGCCGACGTCGGCGAGCGCGGCGGATGCCGCCCATCCCCCGACACGACCGAGCCTCGAGAGCACCACGACCTGTTCCAGGAGGACCGGCTTGGCCGACTCCGCCAGGTCGATTGCCACGAGCGGCGCGGCCGGCTTGGTGGTGGGCCGGATGAAGGCGAGGTCCAGGTCCTCGTCGCGAAGCACGATTCGGGCTGGAAGCTCGCGCCCGTCAGCGAGACGTATCTTCAGGTCGGTGGGTTCGCTGGAGATGTCGACGCGGTTCTCGCCGCCGCCGGCGCTCGCCCCGACGATCTTGTTCATCATCGCACCGGGGTTGAGCGAGCCGAGCGACATGACCGTCAGCCCGGAGGGATCGATGACGGTACCCACCGCGTCCACCGAGTCGTCTGCCGACTGCATCTCGCGCCCGCCCATCGACATGCGCGTCTTGAGCACCACGCGGACGTTGACGATGGCCTCCTGCCAGCGTTTGACGACGTCGCGCGCGGTGGCCCGGGCATCCTGGGCGCGCGCGTCACCGGCGCCTGACAGCATCGCGGCCAACGCCATGACGGCAACTGTTCTCACGCGCCCCCCTGGGGTCGGGGCCGCGGCCCGACCCGTCTGACCTGTTAGCAAGCCCGCTGAAAGAGCCGGCCTGATGTGAGATCGAGAACGGCCGATGGCAAACACGCCGGATCTTCCATTTGCGCTGTGCCATTCAGGATGCGGTCGTCCGAATCCTGTCAGGCCCTCCAGGCGCCCTGGAGCTCCACGAAGAACGTCCGGATACCACGCTTGACGAGGAAGACCACCGACGCCGGCTTTGCCGCGGCAATCCGCGCCATTTTCGCCTGCACGGCCTCCACATCGCCGACGGCTTCCCCGTCGATCGCCAGCAGCAGGTCACCAACCGCCAGGTGGGCCAGCGCCGCCCACCCGCCTTCCCGCACCGTGTCCACCAGCACTCCCCGCTGGTCGGGCTCCAGGCCCTCTTCCAGCCGGTCTGCCGCCGCAATGTCGCGCACGCGGAACTCGAAGCTCGGGTCTTCGTACTTCTTCATCTCCCGCGGCAGGCGCGGGGAGGTTTCCAGCGTTACCCTGACCTTTTCAGGCCTGGTCCCGCGGAGCACCGACAGCTCGACGCTCGACCCGATCTTGTACTGCCGGATCATCGTGGCGAAGACATCCGCGTCCGAGGGCTGCGACGCCTGCACCGGGTCGCCGTCGACCGCCGTGATCACGTCCCCGACCTCCAGGCCCGCGCCGGAAGCGGCCCGGCCGAGAACCTGTGTGACCCGGACACCGCTGGCCTCTCCCAGCTTCAGCTTGCCGGCGAGCTCCCGCGTCACCACCTGCACCGAAACGGGCACCCACGCCTTGCGCGCCTCCAGCCCTGGATCCTCCAGGCCCGCGTGCCCGACGTCGATCACCGTGAGCAGGCGCTGCCCCGACCGTTCGAACCCGACGAGCAGCGGGATCGTGTCTTCCCTGTTCTTGGTCGCCCGGTCCAGCACCTCCTCGAGCGCTGCAAGGGTTGGAGTCGGCGTGCCGTCCACCTCGACGATGACATCGTTGGTACGCATGGAAGGCTTCGCCTCGTCGGCGGGACCACCGGCGCGGAGCCCGCGGATGCGCACGCCCTGGCGGCCCGTGCGCTTGAGCTCCTTGGCCGACCAGGTGGTGAGGTTGGACGCCGTCAGCCCGGCTAGCGTGACCTCCCTGATCGGGGCCTCCACGCTCTCACGCTCGATCGTCGTGACCGTCAGGGTCTTCTCGACGCCGCCGCGCCGGACCGTCACCTGCACCGGCTTCCCGATCGGCAGCCGCATCACCGCCTGGTTGAACAGCGGCACTTCCTCCGCGAACCGGACCGAAACGGGATGGGGGCCGAGACGGATCAGGATGTCGCCGGACGCGAAGCCGGCCTTCTGCGCGGGCGAGCCTTCGATCGTCCCGCCGACGAGCGCGCCGGTGTTCCCTTTCGACGAGTGGAGCAGGGGCTGCACTTCCAGTCCGATCCAGCTGCGCTTCACCCGGCCGGTCCGGATGATCGACTCCGCAACCTCCCGCGCGAGGTCGGCCGGGATCGCCCCCGCCAGCCCCAGGCTGATCTCGTTGACGCCGACGATCTCCCCGTCCATGTTGACGAGCGGACCCCCGGAGTTGCCGCCGAAAATCGGCGCATCGTGCCCGATCCACCGGACGATCGACCCGACGTCCTCGCCGTCCAGGGTCATCCGGTTGAACGGCCAGAACATCCCCGGCATGATCATCTCGGTGTTGCTGACGATCCCCATCGTCACCGACTGGGACAGCGCCAGCGGGCTGCCGAGCGCCAGCACGCGTTCCCCCACCTTCAACTTCGAGACGTCCCCGAACTTGGCGACCGGGAACGTCCGCGGCGTGGCGGGCTTGAGTTTGAGGATGGCGATGTCGGACAGCGGATCGGTCCCCACGAGCTCCGCGGGCACCTCCTCGCGGGTCGCGAGCGAGCAGATGATGGCGCGGGTGCGGCCGGCCACGTGATGGTTCGTGAGGACGTGCCCCTCCGGGGAGATGATCGTCCCGCTCCCGGCCGCCTCCCGTTTGATCTCGCGGCCGTCCTGGTGGTCTACGGCGACCACATGGATACGGACGAGACTCGGCGACACCCTGGAGAGCGCGATGTCGATCGCGGCCGGTTGCGCCGCCGCCTGGGCCTGCGCGCGCGCGGGACCCTGCGCCGCCATCGAGACGAACGCGAGCGGAGAGGCCACGAACACGGCCAGCGGCAGTAAGCGCATCAGCCGATCTTACCAGCCCACGGGTGAACGCCCGCGTCCGGCCGGCGGCCCGTCGCGCCGGCCGTCACTCGAACCCCGCCACCCGATGCGGGACGTACGGCTCTTCCAGGGACGCAATCTCTGCAGGGGTCAGCCCGATCCCCAGGGCAGCGACGGCATCTTCGAGGTGATGCGGTTTCGACGCGCCGATGATTGGCGCGGTGACCGCCGGCTTGTGGAGCAGCCACGCGAGAGAGACCTGCGCCCGGGATGTGCCGCGCGCCGAGGCAATCTCCGCCACCCGCTCGACAACCTGCCGGTCAGCGTCCACATGCGAGGCGTAGAGCTTCTTGCCAACCTCGTCCGTGCCGGCCCGTTCCGTGGCCTCGTCCCAGGCGCGCGTGAGCCGGCCGCGGGCGAGCGGGCTCCACGGGATCACCCCGATCCCTTCCGCGGCGCACAGCGGAAGCATCTCCCGCTCCTCCTCCCGGTACAACAGGTTGTAGTGATTCTGCATGGTCACGAACGGCGTCCAGCCGTGCGCCCGCGAGAGGTGCAGGGCCTTGCAGAACTGCCACGCCGCCATCGACGACGCGCCTATGTAGCGGGCCTTCCCCATCTTGACGACGTCGTGCAGCGCTTCGAGTGTCTCGTCGATGGGGGTGCCGTAGTCCCAGCGGTGCACCTGATAGAGATCCACGTAGTCGGTGCCGAGCCGGCGCAGGCTGTCGTCGATCGCCGTCATGATGGCTTTTCGCGAGAGGCCGGCCCCGTTCGGGCCCTGGCGCATCCGGTTGAAGACCTTGGTCGCGATGACGATGCGGTCGCGCTCCGCGAAATCGCGCAGGGCGCGGCCGACAATCTCTTCGCTGGTGCCGTCGGAGTAGGCGTTGGCGGTGTCGAAGAAGTTGATTCCGAGCTCCACGGCCTGCTGGAGCAGGGGCCGGCTCCGCGCCTCGTCCAGCGTCCAGGGGTGCGCACCACGGTCGGGCGCGCCATACGTCATGCATCCGAGGCAGATGCGGGAAACGTCCAGTCCGGTACGACCCAGCTTCACGTAGTGCATTTCAGGCGCTTCTCCCGCGTGCGCGACCGACAGTACCTGTGTGTATCCCTCAGGATCACGGAGCAGCTTACGTCAGACGATAGTCTGGTTTTTCAGGGAGTTGATGGCGGCCGTGCAGCACCTGCACCAGGTCGTCCCGTTTCCTGGGCGTTTCACGGAAGCGCGCGCGGAACGCCCCTTGCTCTACGGCCCATGAACCTGACGGGCGTCGCCGCCTTCTCACAGACCAGCCACGGGGCTCCGGCGTCAGTCCAGCAGGTCGTCACGCCGATCATTGGTTCATCAACCCGGAATCGTCATAGCGAAGGATTCGTATGCATGTTGTAACCACTGAAACGCTGGCGGGGATCCTCCTGCTGGTCGCAGGCATCATGTTGACCCTGTACATCATGCGGCGCCGCGTACGGCTCGGCCGTCGTCAGGGAAGGTTCTGAGCGGCGCAACGCTGCTCAGCGGGGGCCAGGCTTTCGAGCACGGGATGCGAGCCACAGCATCGCCGCGCCGAACACGACCAGCACCAGGCCCCACCACAGGTTGATGTTGATGCCGAGCACCAGCCGGCGCGTGACGAGGCCGTCGACGGCCAGAATCATGCCGAACGCCGCGAACAGCAGGCCGATGGGCAGTCGCAGGTCGAAGCTCATATCACCAGAAGATCACGTTGACGGCGGCGGTCAGCACCAGGACGCACAACGCGAGGGGCGCCGGACGTTGATACCAGGGTAGTCCTGCCTCGGAGGGCTGAGGGGTGAGGCCGTAGACGAGGCCGTTCAACTGCTCCGGCGGCTTCGCGACCGTCGCGACGCTGACGGCAATGGTCACGCCGAAGCAGACGGTCCACGCCCAGATGGCGCCCCAGAAATTCTGGGCCATGTCCGAGGTGTACGCGTGCGCGGCCGCCAGCTTCGGAATCAGGGGTGAGCCGCCTGACAACAGCCGTGAGCTCGTAGTGGAGCGTCGCGGCGAGCGTGCCGGCCACCAGGCCCCAGAACGCACCGTGCCCGGTCGTGCGACGCCAGAACATGCCCAGCAGGAACGTCGCGAACAGCGGAGCGTTCACGAAGCTGAAGATCAACTGGAGCATGTCCATGATGTTGTTGAAGCGCATGGCGAGATAAGCGGCCGCCACGCTGAGCAGCGTTCCAATCACCGTCGTCGCGCGTCCCACGCTCAGGTAGTGGGCGTCGCTCCGGCCCGGCACGAGGTAGGCCTGATACAGGTCGTAGGTCCAGACCGTGTTGAAGGCGGTCACGTTCCCGGCCATCCCCGACATGAAGCTCGCGAGCAGCGCCGTCAGCCCCAGGCCCAGCATGCCCTCCGGGTAGTAGCCGCGCCATCATCATCGGCAGCGCCATGTTGTAGTCGTAGGTGCCGGCCGCCGTCAGCGGCAGGACCGGCGAAGTGCCTGGCGATCGGATGGAGCGTGAGCCCGAGGGCGATAATCCCGGGGACGATCACCAGGAACGGAAAGATCATCTTGGGCAGCGGCGGCGATCACGGGAGTGCGCCGCGCCGCGTTCATCGAGTCGGCGGCCATCGCGCGCTGGACGACGAGGAAGTCGGTGCACCAGTAGCCGAACGACAGGACGAACCCCAGGCCCATCACGAGGCCGAACCACTCCACGCCCATCGGGTTGGCCGCCGGTGATCCCAGGTTGGTCCAGGAATGCGCGAACGTTTCCGGTATCCGCGCGCGCAGGCCGTTCCAGCCGCCGACCTCGCGGAGGCCCAGATACACCAGCGGCGCGAACCCGAACACGATCATGAAGAACTGCAGCACTTCGTTGTAGATCGCGCTCGCCAGCCCGCCCAGCGAGATGTAGGCCAGCACGATGACCGCAGAGATGACGATGCTGGCGTGCAGGTTCCAGCCGAGAAGCAGCGACAGCAGCGCGCCCATCGCGTACATGCTGATGCCCGACGAAAACACCGTCATCAGCGCGAACGTGAGGGCGTTGAAGGCACGCGTCTTCTCGTCGAAGCGCAGCTTCAGGTACTCGGGCACGCTGCGCGCCCGCGAGCCGTAGTAGAACGGCATCATGAAGACGCCGACGAAGAGCATCGCCGGAATCGCGCCGACCCAGTAGAAATGGCTCGTCATGATGCCGTACTTGGCCCCGCTCGCCGCCATGCCGATCATCTCCTGCGCGCCCAGGTTGGCCGACAGGAAGGCCAGGCCGGCGACCCACGCCGGGATCGACCTCCCGGCCAGGAGGAAATCGCCGCTGCCGGAGATTCGGCGCCGGACGGCAAAGCCGATTCCGAGCACGAACACCACGTACAGGGCAATCAGGAGCAGGTCGATCGGGGAGACATGCATTCAGCGCACTCGTGTCGGCAATTCGCCTGCGGAGTTTAGTCCGCTGGAACCGTGATTCCTAGCACAATTCCGGGGGCGGGGCGTCCGACAGGAACGCCTCCATCACGTTGGCCGCGACTGTCGCGCGGTAGCGCGAGGAGGAGCGCATGTCGTCGATGGGCGCGATATCGCCGGCGAGCGCGGCGCGCGCAGCCGCCCTCGTCTGCGCGTTCAGCGGACGGCCACGAACGGCATCCTCTGCGCCGCGCGCCCGGAGACAGGTCGGGGCGACGCTGCCGAACGCGAGCCGGACGTCCGTCGACCACGCCGTCTCCCATTTCGAGCGCCCCCGCAAAGCACACCTTGGAGATGGCCTGCGCCCGCCGTGTGCCGACCTTTCGATAATGCTGCCGCGACCAGCGCCGGCCGCGGGGGAGCCGCACCGACACGATCAGCTCGTCCGCCGCCAGATCCATCGCCTTGTAGCCGGTGTGGAACGTCCCGTAGGCGACCTGGCGGGAGCCGCGGATCGACAGCAGTTCCAGGGTCGCGTCGTAGGCGAGGAGGGCGGGCGGGGTGTCGGCGGCGGGAGACGCGTTCGCGATGTTGCCGCCGATGGTGCCGCGATTCTGCGTGGCGATGCCACCGGTCTCCCTGGCGGCCTCTTCGATCAGAGGGAACTCCGTGCGAAGGATGTCGCTCGCGAGCAGGTCGGTATAGGTCGTCAACGCACGGATTTCGATCTCCTGATCGGACACATGAATCCCGCGGAGCGTGTCGAGAGCCCAGAGGCTGACGTAGCTGCGTGTGCGTGAGCGCACCCGCCTCGAGCAGGACCATCAGGTCGGTCCCCCCGGCGAACGGACGCGCCGGGTGCTCCGGCGCCGCGAGGAGGCGCAGCGCCTCATCGAGGGTCGCCGGCACGTGCAGATCAAAGGCAGGCAGGTACGATCTCATCGCGGGAGGGCCGGGCTGCAGGCCTGCAGCACGGCCTCGAAGATCCGCATGTAGCCGGTGCAGCGGCACAGGTTTCCGGCAAGGGCCTGCCGGACGTCCGCCTCCGTCGGATGGGCGGTGCGCTCGAGCAGGGCAATCGCCGCGAGAACCATGCCGGGCGTGCAGATGCCGCACTGCGCGCCGCCGTGCGTCACGAACGCCTCCTGCACGGCGTGCAGTCGATCGTCCTGCTCGACCCCTTCGATGGTTCGAATGGCTGTTCCGTGGGTGTGCGCGAGCGGCAGCAGGCAGCTGTTCACCAGCCGGCCGTCCACGAGCACCGCGCAGGCGCCGCACTCTCCTTCGCCGCAGCCTTCCTTCGTCCCGGTGAGCTTCAGGTCGTGGCGCAGCACGTCGAGCAGCCGCGCCATCGGGTGCCCCTCGAGGAGGACCTCCTCGCCGTTGACACGGCACGCCACACGGATCGTCCGGTCAGGCACGGGCGGCCTCGACGAGATCCATCAGCGACTCCGGGGTGAGCGGCAGCCGCGCCGGGTCGAGGCCGGTCGCGTGCGCCACGGCGTTGAAGATCGCTGGCGCCGCGCCGTCCATCGGCAGCTCGCCGATGCCCTTGGCGCCCGCCGGCCCCTCCGGGTACGGGCGCTCCTCGAAGTGGACGCGGATGGGCGGCAGATCCATCGAGGTCGGCATGATGTAGTTCGTCATCTGGGCGTTGACCATGCGGCCTTCCCGCCACACGACCTGTTCATAGAGCGCCCACCCGATGCCCTGGGCCACACCCCCTTCGATCTGACCGGTGGCGAGCACCGGGTTGATCACCCTGCCGACTTCCTGGACGGCAACGAAATCGTCCACCCGCGTCTCACAGGTCGCAAGATCGACCGTGACCTCCGCGACGTACACGGCCCAGGCATACGTCGCCGTAGGCGTCACCCTGATAGCGCTCGTCGTCCCAGCGCAGGCCGGGGGGTGCTTGATACTGCGCGCGGGCCTTCAGCGGACCGATGGTCGCGAGGTGTGTCCGGCACGCCGACTGAAAGTCGGACAGTTCGTACACGTCCCCGAGCAGGCCGGCCTGCCCCAGCAGCCGCCGGATCGCGACCGACGCATTCTCCACCAGCTTTCCCACCACCATGCAGGTCCGCGAGGCGACGGTCGGCCCGCTGTCGGGTACGACGGAGGTATCCGGCTGCACCACCTCGATCGCGTCGAGCGGCAGCTCCAGGGCGTCCGCCGCAATCTGCGCGAAGATCGTGTTCGTTCCCTGGCCGATTTCGGTGCAGGCCGTGAGCACCCGCACCCGGCCGTCCTCGAGCGCCTCCACCTCGACAACGGAGGCCAGGTGATCCTCCCCGGATCCGGTGAACCCCGCGCCATGCATGAACGTGGCAAACCCGATTCCCTTGCGGATCGGGCCGGCCCGGTCCGCGTCGAAGCGCGCGCGCTTCTCGTGGTAGCCGGAGAGGGTCAGCGCGCGATCCAGCAGGCCCGGCATGTCCACCGGCTCGGAGATCACCTGCCCCACCGCGCTGGTCTGTCCGCGCGTGATGAAATTCCGGCGGCGGAGCTCCTCGGGCGTGAGGCGCGCCGCTGCGGCAACCCGGTCCATGTGGCGTTCCAGCGCAAAAAGGCTTTGCGGCGCGCCGAAGCCGCGAAACGCGCCGTGCGGGGGTGCATTGGTAGCCACCGCGCGCGCGCGGATGCGAACGTTCGGGCAGAAGTAGGGTCCGGCGGCGTGAATCGTGCCCCTCGACAGGACCACCGGCGACAGCGTGCAGTAGGCGCCGCCGTCGATGACGAAGTCGATCTCCATGGCGATCAGCCGTCCGTCGGCGTCGACACGCGGTCCGGTGCCGGGTCCGCGATGGATGCCGCTTCGTGGTGGCAGCCATGTCTTCGGCCCGGTCGTAGACCAGCTTCACGGGCCGGCCGGACTTCCACGCGAGAAGCGCGGCATGGCCCGCGATCACCGTCGGATACTCCTCCTTGCCGCCGAACCCGCCGCCGGTCTCCATCTGCACGACGCGAATCTTCTCGGGCGGCAGGCCGAACAGCGGCGCAAGCGCCTTGTGGATGTAGTACGGGCACTGCATGGAGCCCCACACCGTCACGCCGCTCTCCGGGCTGGCCACCGCCAGCATCCCGTTCGGCTCGATGTAGAGCTGCTCCTGTGCGCCGGTCTCGTACTCCCCCTCGACAATCAGGGCCGCGCCCCTGAACGCGGCCTCCACGTCCCCGCGCGAAACGGTGTACGACTTGAAGATGTTGTCGCGCCCCCACACCACGCGTTCGCCCTCGAGCGCCTCCTCCATGGAGAACACACCCGGCTGCGGGGCGACCCGCACGTGCACGTGCCGGCGGGCCTCCTCCAGCATCTGCCGATCGCGATGGGCGAGCAGGACGACCGCTTCCTCGCGGTGATTGATGACATCCGCCGCGAGGTACGGCTGGTCGTCGACTATGAGCGCGACGCGATTGTGCCCGGGAACGTCAGCTGCCGTGACGATGGTGAAATCGTCCCAGGGAATGGCAGGGTCGAAGTCGATGCCGAGGATGCGGCCTCGAGGGATCTGGCTGCGAACCGTCGCGCCGACGAGCATGCCCGGCAGCGACATGTCGTCCACGTAGCGCGCCCGCCCCGTGACCTTCGCGCGTCCTTCACGGCGCGGGATGGACCGGCCGACGGCAGGAGGCACCATGCGAGGGATGGTAGCAGAGGCGGACCAGCTTCCAGCTGGCCCGTCCCAGCTGGCAGCTGGAAGCTGGCAGCGTTATTTGAACGTATCGCAGGCTTTCGGATCGCCTGCTTCGAGGCCCCGCCGGAACCAGGTCACGCGCTGCTCCGACGAGCCGTGGGTGAACCGATCGGGCGCCACGCGTCCGGTCTGCATCCGCTGGAGCCGGTCGTCGCCGATCGCAGCGGCCGCCTTCAGGCCCGCCTCGACGTCCCCCGTCTCGATGGTCACCGGGCGGCTGCCGCCGCGGGACTTCGCGGCCTGGTGACCCCACACGCCCGCATAGCAATCAGCCTGCAGCTCCAACGCCACCGACAGCGCGTTCTGCTGGTCGGGACGCGCCGACTGCGCGCGCCGCACCTGCGCATCCGTGCCAAGCAGCGACTGGACGTGATGGCCCAGCTCGTGGGCGATGACATACGCCCGCGCGAAGTCCCCGGGCGCGCCGAAACGGCTCTGCAGCTCGCCGAAAAAGCCGAGATCCAGGTACACCTTGTGGTCCGCCGGGCAGTAGAACGGCCCGGTCGCCGACTGCGCGAACCCGCACCCGGACTGATACGCGTCTCTGAACAGGACCGCGGTGGTCGGCCGATACCGGCTGCCGAGGATCTGCTGCCACGTCGCCTGCGCGTCGTCCATGACGGCGCCGACCATGTCCACGGCCGCCTCCTCCGCCGGCGAGGTGTCGGGCGGAGGGGTACCGGGACTGACATCCGCGGACGGAGGCGCCCCGGCGCCGCCGCCGCTGCCAAGCAGGGAGAGGAAGTCGATGCCCGTCGCCCAGCTGAGGACGAGCGCCAGCAGGAGACCACCGACGCCGAGGCCGCCCGCGCGCATCCCCATCCCGCCGGAGCTCCCGCGCATGTCCTCGATGCTGCCCCGATTCCCGCTCGTCCACTTCATATGCCGCTCCGATTCTTCAGACTGTCCGGGTTCGGCCGTGCAAACTGAACGCCAGCTGGTCTCCGGGCCGTGTAACGCGTTTCAACGGCCGGGACGGCCGGCATGGCGCCCCGCCCTTCGCCGGAGGAGCCGGATTCCGCTCGTCGGCGGGCAGCCGGCGGCGAGCTCAGCATACGTGCCGGCAACGCCGATTGAGCCACTAATCGACGACGATTGTCCGCCATTTCGCCTGCCTGAACCTGCCCACGGTCAGGAAGCAGCGCGTCATGTGCCCCAGAAGAACCGCCGTCCAGACGCCGGATGCCTCGAGCCGGCCCAGCCCTTGGAGCGCCCCGCAGATACCGATCGGTATTACCACCTGTGAGACGAGCGTGATGTACAACGGACCGCGCGTGTCACCCGTCCCCTGCAGGCCGCCCGTATACGTCAGGGCCACGGTGATGAAGAAGCCCGAGATGCTCAGGTACCGGAGCAGCTGCGTCCCCAGCCCGACGACAACCGGATCCGTGAGGCCGAAAACGCCCAGCAGCTGCTCGGGGATCAACAGGAACAGCGCGCCAACCCCCGCGGCCACTCCCAGGCCGATCCGGGCGGCAATCTGCACCGCTTTCATCGTCCGATCGGGATGGCCGGCGCCAAGGTTCTGGCCCGCGACAGCGCCGGCCGCACCCATGAGGCCCACGGACGTCCACGTGATCAGCGAGAACAACTCGGCGTACCCGACCGCGTAGGCGGCCTGCGCCTGCGCGCTGTGTTCGAGCGAACCGATGAACCGCAGCAGCATCACCCCCGCAAGATTCATGGCCACGCCCTGCACGCCGGCCGGCAGCCCGAACCGGAAGAGCGAGCGGACGATACTCCAGTCCGGCCGCCACGACATCGTCCTCGGAAAGCTGACCACCAGCCGCCCGCGCAGGAGAAGCCAGAGGCCGACGCCGGACACCAGCGCGCTGGCGGCGCTGGTTCCGATTGCCGCGCCCCGGGTGCCGAAGGCGGGGATCGGACCGTAGCCGGGAATCAGGATCACGTTGAAGGTCACGTTCAGCACCGTGAGCGCAATCCCGAGCCGCAACGGCGTGCGGGCATCGCCCGCCGCCCGGAGGGCGCCGCCGAGCATGAAGAACATCAGCATCCCGACGCTGAACACGAACATCGTGCGCAGGAACGGAAGGGCCTCCGCCCGGACCGCCGGCGTCGCATGCACGATCTCGAGCAGGTACGGCGAGAGCAGGTAGCCGAGGGGCGCCATCACGCCGAGCGCGAGCGCAAGCGCCGTGAGGAACGCCTGGTAGACGGTTCTGTTCACCCGGTCTGGCTGATTCGCGCCGGCGAACCGGGCGACGAGCACACCCATCCCTGTGAACAGCGAGCTGATGAACACGATCACGACGAGAAAGATCTGCCAGCTCACGCCGATGGCGGCATTGGCCGTGAAGCCGACGTAATGACCGACCATCGCATGGTCGATGATCCCCTGGAGGCCGCCGATGGCATTCTGGAGCACGGAGGGCCAGGCCAGCTTCCAGACGGC
This sequence comes from uncultured Acidobacteriota bacterium, assembly GCA_963787175.1. Classification (GTDB taxonomy): domain Bacteria; phylum Acidobacteriota; class Vicinamibacteria; order Vicinamibacterales; family 2-12-FULL-66-21; genus CAVSUB01. The sequence continues at coordinate 11,991 of CAWBCA010000015.1, read as the reverse complement.
ACTGGCGATCGGACCCTCGACGATGGAGCGATCGAAACTGCGAGCGGTGACCGGGGCAGGTGAACCGTCGAGTGGTTCAGCGGGCGGAGGTGTGGCGGTGGAGGAATGAGCCGACAATAAGGGCGATCATAGCATCCGCCCGCTGACGGCCCCCCTCATCGCATGCTCTTGAGCGTGCGACGCACGTCGGCGTGCGCAAGAACCACGGCGGGCTGGCGCTGCAGCGCCTCGTAGTAGCGCCGGGCGAAACCGTCGCCGCTTTCGGACGCCGTCAGCAGGCGCTCGACCTGATCCAGCAGCGCCGTTGCGTCGGCCTGCGTCGCCGGGGCGCCCTGCTCGACCGTCTCGTCAATCCGCACCACCATCTCGGAGAGGGAGTGCAGCCAGGCGAACCACGGATCGTTGATCACCAGCTGCAACAGGTTCGCGCTCGATCCTACGCGGCCGCGATCCAGCTCGTAGGCGGCGCGGGTATCGTCCAGGAGCACCTTGTGAAGGTGCAGCAGCCGCGCCCGCAGATCGCGCAGGCGCTGACGGGTGGAATCGCTCAAGGCGGCCGGCGTTGGCGCGCCGGACGGGTCGGTCGACTGCGGTTGCGAGGCGGCCGCCCGCAGGGAGGCGAGGTCGACGACATCCGGGACGCCCGGGCTGACGGCCTCGGGCTTGCGGGCCTGATCGGCTGCGGGGCGGTCGCAGTACAGCTCCACGTGGTTGCCGTCCGGATCCCGGATGTACAAGCGACTCGCTGACCCCGTCGTCGGTGGCGTTGTCGACGGGCACTCCGGCCTGCTCGATCCGGATCAGCGCGTCACCGAGCGCGGCGCGATCAGGATAGCGGATGGCGAAACGATACGGTACGGGCAGCCCGGCTTCCACGCCCGCCGCCCCCGACGCCTTCAGCGCAACGTGGTGGTGGAATCCGCCCGCGCCAAGAAATGCCGCAGAGCGGCCCTGCCGCTGCGTCACCTCGAACCCCAGCGCGCCGGCATAGAAGGCGAGGGACCGATCGAGGTCGGCGACCTGGAGGCGGACGTGGCCGATTTCGACGCGGGGGTCGAGGGGCTGCATAGCGCATCATCGCGCACGTGGCGGGGGAGAAATCAAGACCGGGCTTCCAGCCCTCGAACGATCTTCGCGGTCGTGACGACCTGCCCGGCGTGCCGCTGCGATGCTCGGCGGCGTGGAACAGCAGGCCGATGGTGGTCGTGGGCAGCGCCGCACGGCCGACGGTGCGCGGCTCGTAGAGCGCCCCTCCGGGACCCCGCGAAGGTGGGCCAGCACCGCCTCCATCGTGGTGCGCAGCTGCGCAATCAGCACAGACGCGGGGAGTTGCTGCGGCGCCTGCTCTGCCGCGAGCGCCGCACGTTGATCCAGCGACAGCCGCTCGCCGCGCGAGTACGTCACCAGGCGGTCGGTGCTGCCGGCCAGGTGCATGAGATGGAAGCCGACGGAAGGCGCGCCACCCGGCATCCGCCATACCTGATCGACGGTCAGGTCCCCCGCCGCCTTCTCCACGTCTTCCATCGTCTGCAGGAAGGCGTGCGCCGCCGGCATCAGCGCCGGCGGGATCAGGGGGACAGGACCGCGAAGCCAGACCTCGGGTTGGGAATCCATGCTGGCGGGATCTTAGGTACCTCGAGGCCTCGGCGTCTGCCGTCCGGCGTTCGGGTTTTCGGCGCTCACGCTCCGGCTGCGCGCGCATGAAGTGCACGTCCCACCATGCAGGGGCGGCCCAGCCGCGCCGTAGCCAGCGTGAAACCTACGAAACAGCCCGCAGCGTGCGAGCGGGCCCGCGTCGAGGTGTCAACCCGGCCGTTGAGGGTGGCGCCGTCCGCCATGGCAATCCGCGGCGCGGACAACTCCCCTTTTACACGCGCCGTGCTGCGGAGCTCGATGCGCTCTCCAGCCACGACGCCGCCGGTCACGGCCCCGGCGATCACGACGTTCCGGGCGACGACGGCCGCGGCGACCTGTCCGCCGGTCTCGACGAGGAGCCGGTGCCCTTCCATGCTGACCGTCCCTCCACCCTGCCCGCGATCACCATGTCTTCCCGGGCCGACAGCTCTCCCTTGATGACGATCGACGATCCTGCCGCAGCGACATCGCTCATTCCGACCTCCAGCACGCGACGACGTTGACACACCGGGCGGCCGCAAGCGCGTTCCGACCGCGCCGGCCCGAATTCGGCGCGCGGCGCCGTTGCGGCAGGCGCGGTTTCCGACTACGGTTCTGACGTTCGATTTCAGTTTGTCAGCGCGGACGGCTCCAGGGGCATATACTGCCGGCATCTGCTGTCACAGATCTGACTGCGCGGCCACGGATCCGCGCGTTCAGCCACCATTGCGGCAGGAGTGCGGACTATGCGAGCGGTGCTCCTCGGCGCCGCTGCGATTGCGCTCTCGGTCGCCACCCCAGTTGCCGGACCTGGGCCGCAGGCTGCCGCCCAGGCGGTAGCCGGTCAGCCCTCGGCCGCCTCGGCGGCTGCCCCCGCGCTGTCCGATGAAGAGATCGGCCGTTTCCTGCGGGAGGCGAAGATCGTCCAGCACCAAGGGGGTTGGGAAGGGGGTGACCGGCTCGACCCGCGCCACGCTGACCGACGGCGCTCACCCACGACGCGCAGATCCAGACCATCGACGAGAGGAAGGCCCAGTTCGACGCGCCCGGCGCCACCGAGTTCAACTTTCAGGACAGCTGGAGGTTCAACGTCGCTGCCTACCGGCTCGACCGGATGATCGGCCTGAACATGGTGCCGGTCAGCGTCCAGCGGTCTGGCGATCGAAGCCCGCGGCGTTCACCTGGTGGATCGACGACGTGATGATGGACGAAGGCAAGCGGCTGAAGGACAAGACGCAGCCGCCGAACAGCGGCTGCTGGAACGAACAGCTGCAGCTGGTCCGGATCTTCGACCAGCTGATTTACAACGTCGACCGCAACATCGGCAACATGCTGATCGGCAGGACGTGGCGGGTCTGGCCGATCGATCACTACGCGCGCCTTCCGCACCCACAGCACGCTCAAGGCGCCACCAACATCACCCGCTGCGACCGGCAGCTGCTCGGGCGGCTCAGGAGCTCAATCGTGACGCGCTGAAGAAGGAAGTCGGCGACTACGTCACCGACTTCCAGATCGCCGGGCTGCTCGCGCGCCGCGACAAGATCGTCGAGCTGATCGAGAAAGCCGGCCCGGGGGCGCTGTTCGAGCCGCCGCGGTATTGACCGATGACAACTCGGCGGCGGTCCATCGGACCAACCGGTCCGCGCCACTCGTCCCACCGTCGGTCCTCTCTTTGTCAAGAACGCCGAGGCACCGTGCGACACTGGACGGCATCGCTCCGGATCTGCCGGCGCTCACGAGGAGCACGTCATGTCCCGAACGCCGCACGTTTCTCGGTTGGATCCTGCTCACGTGGACCGCAGGCAGCGGCCTGACCATCCTCGCGGCGCAGGAACGCGACCGCGCCAAGATCCCGGACCGCTACAAGTGGGACCTCACCGCCATCTATCCGTCCGACGAGGCCTGGCAGGAGGCCAAGGACGAAGCTGACGGCGGCGCTGCCGCGGCTGCGCGAGTTCAGGGGCCGCTGGCAGGCAGTCCGGCAAAGCTGGCCGACGCGCTGGAGCTTTCTTCGACCTTCGAAAGATCTCGGCCGCGCCTACGTCTACGCGAGCATGAAGTCAGATCAGGACACGCGCGTCAGCACCTACCAGGGCATGCAGCAGGAGATGGTCCAGCTCGCCGCCGACCTGGCGCGGAGTCCTCGTACATGGAGCCGGAGATCCTCGAAGATCGAGCCGGCAGTGATCGGCAGGTTCGTGGCGCAGGAACCGCGGCTGGCGCGCTACCGCGTCTACCTCGACGACATCCAGCGCCGGCGCGCCGCACACGCTGCCGGACGCCGAGGAGAAGCCTGCTGGCGAGCGCGTCCGTCCTCGCGAGCGGACCGTCGACGGTCTACGGCATCCTCTCGGACGCGGACTTCCCGTACCCGACGGTCACGCTCAGCGACGGCAAGACCGTCAAGCTCGACAGCGCGGCGTTCAGCGTCTACCGCGGCGTCCCGAACCGCGACGATCGGCAGAAGGTGATGTCGGCGTTCTTTACCGCGCTCGGACAGTACCGCGCCACGTTCGGCGCCACGCATGAGCGCGCAGGTCCAGAGCGACATCGTTCTACGCGCGGGCGCGCAACTACGACTCGGCGCCTGCAGTGCGCGCTCGACGGGCCCGAACATCCCGACCGTCGGTGTATACGCGGCTGATCGAGGGAGTGAACCGGCACCTGCCGACCTTCCATCGCTACCTGAAGCTGCGCCAGCGCATGATGAAGGTGCCGGAGCTGCACTACTACGACCTGTACGCGCCGCTGGTCGCGTCGGTCGACCTGACCTACAGCGCCGAGGAGGCGGAGAAGCACGTGCTGGAGGCGCTCGCGCCGCTCGGGCCGGAGTATGCCGCCGCGATCGAAGCGGGCCTTCAGCGAACGCTGGATCGATCTGCTACCCGAACGAAGGCAAGCGCGCCGGCGCCTACTCGAACGGCGGCGCCTACGACGTGCACCCCTACATGCTGCTGAACTACAACGGCAAGTACACCGACGTCAGCACCGCTGGCCCACGAGCTCGGCCACACGATGCACAGCTTCTTCTCCAACAAGACGCAGCCGTTCGCGACCGCCGGCTATCCGACCTTCGTCGCCGAAGTCGCCTCGACGTTCAACGAGGCGCTGCTCATCGAGACCATGCTGAAGAAGATCACCGACCCCGCGGCGCAGGCTGTCGCTGCTCGGGAGCTACCTCGAGAACATCAAGGGCACGGTGTTCCGCCAGACCCAGTTCGCCGAGTTCGAGCTGCGCATGCACGAGATGCTGGAGAAGGGGCAGGCGCTCACCGGCGAGGCACTCGACACGCTCTACGCGGAGATCACGAAGAAGTACTACGGCCAGGACCAGGGCGTGTGCGTCGTGGACGACTACGTCGCACATGAATGGGCGTTCATCCCGCACTTCTATCGCAACTTCTACGTCTTCCAGTACGCCACCTCGTTCACCGCATCGTCGGCGCTCTCGGAGAAAGTCCTGAGCGGCGATGCCGCGGCGACCGAGCGGTTCCTGGCGTTCCTCGGCTCGGGCGGATCGAAGTACCCGATCGACCTGCTCAAGGATGCCGGGATCGACATGACGACCGACGAACCGCTCGACCTGACCGATCAAGAAGATGAACCGCGATCATGGACGAGATGGAGAAGCTGCTCGGATCGGAGGGCACCGGCTCCCCGCTGACCCTCTCCGGCACGCGGGCCCGGGGCGGACGGGGCCGATGGGCGTTCCGCCTGCTCATCGGTTACACTGTCTAGTCCCTGATTCCATGATGCGGCCACGGGTGCTGGCTGGCGCGCGGCGTGCTGGTGGTTTCCCTGGCTGGCGGGGTCGCCGCCCAGGCTCCTCTCCGCTCGCCACGTCGCCGTTCGAGTCCTACCTCGATCTGCTGCGGCAGCAGGCCGGCATTCCCGGCGTTTCCGCGGCCATCGTCCAGAACGGCGACGTCGTGTGGGAGCGCGGACTGGGATTCCAGAACGTCGAGGACCCGCGTCCGCGCCACGCCGGACACTCCTTACCCGATTGCCGACCTGAGCGAGCACCCTCGCCGCCACGCTCGTCCTCGAGTGCGTCGAGCAGCGGCGGGTCGCGCTCGACGACCGTGCGTCCCAGTACGGCGTGTCGCTGCCGGAAGCCGGGGGCGACCGTCCGGCAGATCCTCAGCCACACGTCGGCCTCGACGTCCGGCGACGGCTTTCAGCTACGACCCCGACCGGTTCGCGCAGCTGACGCACGTCGTGGAACGGTGCGTCTCGCAGCCATACCGGAAGACCCTCGCCGTGCGCTGCTGGAGCGGCTGGCCATGAAGGATTCGGTCCCGGGGCGGGACGTGCAGGTCGACGCCGTCAGTCGCGCAGAACCTGTTCGCGGACTCCGTGCAGCAGCGCTATCGCGGACGTCCTCGAGACGGTCGCGGTGCCTTACAAGGTCGACAAGAAGGGGCGCGGCCACACGAGCCCCCGACGATCGGGACGATGGCTCAGCGCCTCCACCGGGGTGATCTCGACGGTGCGGGACCTGGCGCGTTTCGACGCGGCGCTGGACGGTGCTCCTGAGTGAGGAGACTCTCGACGGCGGCTGGACCAATGGTGTCGGACGCGACCGCTCGGCCGCCGACCGGCCTCGGCTGGTTCGTGCAGCGCTACAACGGCGCAGGTCGTCGTCTGGCATTTCGGTCTGACCCCCAACGGGTATTCGTCGCTGATCCTCAAGGTCCCGGACAAGGAGCTCACGCTCATCCTGCTCGCCAACAGCGACGGCCTCAGCTCCTCGTTCGACCTTCCGCTGGGCGACGTCACCAAGTCGCTCTTCGCCGTGCTGTTCCTGCGTCTGTTCGTCTAAAGAGAAACTCGGTCGCGGCCGAGCCCGATGGTTGTGACGGAATCCCATGCTAAGCAGCCTTTACTTCGACGACGACGCCCAGGTCCCGCAGACGGCGCAGGAGGCTCTTGGTGAGGTGGTCTTTGTCTCGGTCGACGAAGTAGCGGCCACCGAGGTCGCGGTACTCGACACCGTCGCGGAGCATGAAGTACGCGGCCGTGAGCATCGAGGCCGCGACCGCGACGATGGCTTTCTTGGGTCCGCGCCGATTCTTCACGCGCAGGAAGTGCGCTTGGAGATAGCTACCCTTTTTGCGGGTCGCGGCCCACGCGCACTGAATGAGGGTCGTCTTCAGCCAGGGTGTCGCGTGGCGAATCCGGGTCGAGCGGCGTTTCCCAGCACTCTCATCGAGACGGGGACAGAGTCCCGCCCAAGAGACCAGATGGCCTGCGCTGGGAAACCGCGTCATGTCGACGCCGAGTTCGGCAATCATTACACGCGCGGCGGTGTCGCTCAGCCCGGGCATCGTGGTCAGTCGTTCGGCGGCGGCACGAAAGGGCGCGAGGGCGTCGCCGAGGTGGCCCTCCAGCTTCCGCACCGCGCCGTCAAGGGCCTCGATTTGCGTCAAGTGCAACTCGAGCATGAAGCGATGATGCGCGGTGACGCGGCCATGCAGCGCCGCCATCAATTGCGCGCGGCTCGCTTTGAGTCGCCCGGTCGTGAGATCGGCCAGCCGCGCCGGATCCGTCTCTCCCGCGATCAAGGCTTTCAGAATCGCTCGGCCGCTCGTCCCCAGGATGTCGCTGACGACCTGGGTCAGCTTCAGATTGGCATCCTCCAACGTCTTTTGGATGCGCAGCGTATGCCGGGCGATCTCGCTCACCAGCTGTTTCCGGGTCCGGGTGAGATCGCGCAGTTCTTGGATCGGCGCCGGCGGCACAAAGCTGCCACGGATCAAGCCGTGGGCCAGAGATCCGCGATCCACGTCGCATCGTTCATGTCGCTCTTGCGACCCGGGACGTTGCGAATGTGCATCGCGTTGGCCAGGACGAGGGTGAACTGCTCCTCGAGCACGTGCCAGACCGGCTTCCAGTACACACCCGTGGCTTCCATCGCCACGTGCGTGCACTGCGCGGCGGCCAACCAGTCCGCCAGTTCCAGCAACCCCTGCGTGGTCGCCGAGACCGTGCGATGTTGATACGTGACGTCCGCACCCGACGCGAGGCGCACGCACGCCGTGACACTGGCGGCATGGACATCCACCCCAGCACACCGCGGATAGAGGACTTCCATCAGGCGCCTCCTTGTGGCACGACGCTGGCCTGGAGTCCGCAGAAGCGAAGTCTAAAGGACGCGCTCACCGGTCGAGCCGGGGTCGCAATTCGGGGTGCTCGCGGAACTCCGGGTCCAACTAGAGAACGGGCTCTGAGCACCATAGAAGAATCGACCTCGGTGCCAGCGTCGGCGCCCACTGTAGCGTGTTTCATGGGGGAGAGGGGCCGTGTCCCGTGTGCTGCGCCTGACCCTGCTCTGCAGCATGCTGCAGTGCCTCGCCGCCTCCCCCGCGCGAGCCGACTGGCTGTTTGCTCCCCTGCTGGGCCTGACCTTCAAGGGAAGCACCACGATCGTCAACCTGGAAGACGGCGTTGGAAAAGTCCACTGGAATTTCGGAGGCACCGCCACGTGGATTGGCGACGGCCCGATCGGCGTCGAGGCGCTGTTCGTCTACACCCCGAATTTCCTGGAGGCCGGCGACCTCCCGGCCGTGGAGGGCAGCCAGTCTTACGCGTTGATGGGCAACGTCGTCCTGGCCGTCCCCCGGAGCTGGAACGAGTACGGCCTTCGGCCGTTCCTGTCAGGGGGCCTGGGGCTGCTGCACGCCGGGCAGGAAACGACCATTCCCCAGGTCTTTCCCCTCAACCGGAACCTGCTCGCCTACAACGTCGGCGGCGGCGCCGTGGGATTCATCGGCGACCACACCGGGGTGCGGTTCGACCTGCGCTACTTCACGAGCCTGGAACGGGCCGAAGGGGTGGGCCTGGGCTTCGGACCCGTTCACCTCAGCTACTGGACGACCTTTCTCGGGGCCGTCCTGCGATACTGATTTTTGCGCAGGGCGTCTATGGGCAGACGCTCGCCAGCATCTTCACTTTCTTGACGCCGAGGTACGGGAGGCCCTTCGAGATCGCCCTTCACTTCGGCCGTGCTCGTGGTCTTCGACTTGTCGCCGTCGGCCGCCGTGCTCTCGTTCTTCGTCTCGACCTTGATCCGGCCGGTCCCCTTGTCGGCCGCCTTGCCCTCGATCTCGACGCGGTGTCCCACGTGATCCTTGACGTCGTCGTCGTCTTCCAACGTCAGCATGTAGCTGCCGAGCGCTCCGCTCTTGTCGGCGACGTTCGTGAGCAGGTAGCCGCCGTCAGGGTTCCGCGCGACGCATCCGGTCACGGTAATCGACCGGCCGTCTTCCACTGACACCTTGGACTGTGTTTTCTGTGACACATCCTGGGCGGACAATTGGACCACGCCGGCCGTCAGGGCGATGAGCGTGCAGCAGAGCTTGAGCATCTGAACCTCCTCGACCGGCTGATGCAGGCTGCGCGCCAGATTGGGCCAGCTCGAGCAACAGCGCCAAATCGAGAGCCAGCCGGTGCCCCAGCCGAACCTAGTGGCAGCCCTGTATACTCGACCCGGCCGCAGACCGGCACCGGCCCATCGGCTGGGTCCCCCGCTTGCCGTGGCTGAGGTCGGTATGGCGGGCCTGAAACCTCACCATGCCGGCCCAAGTGGTCGCTGGCGGGTTCGGCGTCCCGATTCGGGCTTGAGGATCCTGCGTCCCCACGACGACCCGTACGGATGTTACGGCGGTGTCTCAGACCCCGCCCAATCAGATGCAGATCTGACGGGGCTCGACAACCAAGGCGCAGAATGGACGTCCACCTCATCGACGGGACCTACGAGCTGTTCCGCCATTTCTACGCGCTCCCGTCGGCGCGCGACACGGACGGGAGGGAGGTGGGCGCCGTGCGCGGCGTGGTCGCGTCGGTCCTGGGGCTCATCAACCGCGGTGCGACGCCACATCGGGGTGGCGACGGACCACGTCATCGAGTCGTTCCGCAACCGCATGTGGCCGGGCTACAAGACGGGCGCCGGCATCGATCCGGACCTCCTGTCGCAGTTCGGGCTGCTCGAGGAGGCGCTCGGGGCGCTGGGGTCGTGGTCTGGGCGATGGTCGAGGAAGAGGCGGACGATGCCCTGGCGGCGGCGGCGAGGATAGCCGCGGAAGACGAGGCGGGTCGAGCGGGTGCTGATCTGCACGCCCGACAAGGATCTCGCGCAGTGCGTGCGCGGGAGCCGGGTGGTGCAGTGGCACCGCCGGACGAACAGGATGATCGACGAGGCTGGCGGTGGTGGCGAAGTTCGGGGTGCCGCCGGGGTCGATCCCGGACTACCTGGCGCTGGTCGGCGACGCCGCCGATGGCTACCCAGGGCTGCCGGGGTGGGGCGCGAAATCAGCGGCCGCGGTGCTCGCGAAGTTCGGCCACATCGAGGCCATTCCGGAAGACCCGCGGAGTGGCACGTGAACGCCGCCAGCTGGCCGCGCTGGCGCGGACGCTGGCGCGCGACCGGGAGCTGGTCCTGCTGTTTCGCGAGCTGGCCACGCTTGCGCGCGGACCTCGCGCTGTTCGAGGGGGTCGAGGAGCTGCGCTGGGCGGGTCCGACCCCGGCGTTTGCGCGATTCGGCAAGCGGTTCGACGCGGCGGTGTCGCGACCGGATTCCGGCGGAACGGTGAGTCCTGGACGGGGGGCGCGTCGCTCGGAGGCGGCGGCCGGATCACAGTGCGGCTGCGATGAACGCGGCGGGTATACGGACGGCCGCTGTGACGGAGCGGCCGGTGGAGCCGCGACCAGGCAGCGGGCCGCTGCGGCGGCAGCGGCCTCGAGCGAAATAACGGCGTGACCACTAACAGGGCTGCACAAAATAATCCCGGCAGTGACCTACTCTCCCACGCAGTTACCCACGCAGTACCATCGGCGGTAGAGGGCTTAACTTCCGTGTTCGGAATGGGAACGGGTGTGACCCCTCTCCTATGACCACCGGGAAAGGTGCCTGGGTCGCACGGCGCACGTTGGCGCCTGGGGTTCCGCCTTCGCTCCTCGAAGCTCGGGCGGCAAGCCCGCGGTGACGCGGCTTGTCCGCCGAAGCGCCGACGGCGCGAAGGCGGATCGTCCCAGACTATCTGTCAAAGAGCTTGGCTCGTCCCGGCTCTCCTGAAAGAGCTCAGCGGCACGTCCGCGCCGGCGCGAGCGGGCAGCGGACGGCGGCTGTTGAATATCCTGCAAACGGTAGTTTCTCCCGTCGCGCCAACGCCCCGAGGGCGAAGGCGGACGTCGCACACGCGCGTCGGGTGCACACGCAGCTTTGGTGTGCACTGTTCTCTCCGGTGAGAGAAAGAGATTATGGTCAAGCCTCACGGCTGATTAGTATCGGTTAGCTCCACACATCGCTGTGCTTCCACACCCGACCTATCACCTGGTCATCTTCCAGGAGCCTTTAGAGGCCTTGCGGCCTGGGAAATCTCATCTTGTGGAGGGTTTCACGCTTAGATGCATTCAGCGTTTCTCCCGTCCGCACGTAGCTACCGAGCGCTGCCGTTGGCACGACAACTCGTACACTAGAGGTGCGTCCATCCCGGTCCTCTGGTACTAAGGACAGCCCCACTCAAATTTCCTCCGCCCATGACAGATAGAGACCGAACTGTCTCGCGACGTTCTAAACCCAGCTCACGTACCGCTTTAACCGGCGAACAGCCGGACCCTTGGAACCTGCTACAGCTCCAGGATGCGATGAGCCGACATCGAGGTGCCAAACCCTAGCGTCGATGTGAACTCTTGGCTAGGATCAGCCTGTTATCCCCGGCGTACCTTTTATCCGTTGAGCGATGGCCCTTCCACGCGGAACCACCGGATCACTAAAGCCTGGTTTCCCACCTGCTCGTCTTGTAGGACTCGCAGTCAAGCTCGCTTATGCTTTTGCACTCTCCGGCTGATTTCCAAACAGCCTGAGCGAACCTTCGCGCGCCTCCGTTACAGTTTAGGAGGCGACCGCCCCAGTCAAACTACCCACCTAGAAGTGTCCCTGACCTGGATGACAGGTCGAGGTTAGAACGCCGGAGTGTTAAGGGTGGTATCTCACCGTTGGCTCCCCCGAGTCCGAGAACCCGGGTTCAAAGCCTCCCACCTATCCTGCGCATAACACGCCAGCATTCACTACTAAGATGTAGTAAAGGTGCACGGGGTCTTTTCGTCTAGTCACGGGCAACCGGCGTCTTCACCGGTACCACAAATTCGCAGTGCCCCTCGTTGAGACAGCGCCCAGATCGTTACGCCATTCGTGCAGGTCGGAACTTACCCGACAAGGAATTTCGCTACCTTAGGACCGTTATAGTTACGGCCGCCGTTTACCGGGGCTTCAGTTCAAAGCGTCGCCTTGCGGCTAACCTCTCCCTTTAACCTTCCGGCACCGGGCAGGCGTCAGACCCTATACGTCGTGTTCGACTTCGCAGAGTCCTGTGTTT
>CAWBCA010000014.1:0-279298 GCA_963787175.1 uncultured Acidobacteriota bacterium | reverse complement strand
CCGAGGGTCGCAGGTTCGAGTCCTGCCGGGCGCGCCAATTTGGCCCAGATTCTGCGAAGTCGCGGATTCGGTCTGCGGAATTCCGCGACAATTCCGCGGCTCACCGCGACCGGTCGGAACCTACCAACTGAAATACTTTTCGCAGTTTCTCGCCCATTTCTGAGTGGGCGAGAGCCGCGGATTCTCATCGCAATCCATTCGCTTCCAACCGGCGGCGGACCGATGGCATCGTCGTGACCGATGGCCGGCTCCGCATCGGCCACTGAGGGAGATCCGGACGCGGCTCGGCCTATCCCAAGCCCAGTGCGCGACTGCTCTAGGTGTTGCGCTCGAAACGTTCCGCACCTGGGATGCCGGCCGACGGCCCGCGCCAGAGGCCATCGTCAACCAGGCACGGACGCTGAAGGCGAATCGACCACTGCATGATCGCGTGCCGCTTCAAGTCCTGGCCGACGAACTCCACGTGCATGTGAGGACGTTGCGCGCCGCGGCGCATGACGGTCGCCTCGCCGCAACGTTCGGCTCACGACCGTTTTTCGGAAAGCTCACGGCGACGGCTACCCGAGAGGCCGCCACACGATTCATGGCGACGTGGTATCGCCGGACCTATGGGCGTGGCCGACGTCGTCCCGTGGCGGTGTGCCGCGTCACCGTGCCGGCGAACTACGCGACGACGCTCGTTGGCCTGCGGCACCGCCTCGGCCTCAGTCAACAGCAGTTGGCCGCCAAAGTCGGCGCGGCCAGCAAGGCAGTGGTCTATCAGTGGGAAAGCGGCAAGCGAAAACCTTCGCTAGTGTTCTGGCTACGAGTCGAGCGGCTGCAATGCTTACGGGCAAGCTCTCCGATCGACCTACCCGGTTAACAGACACCGCGGGCGTCCTATCTCGTAGGCTACTCAAGCGCTCGCCTCGGATGAAAACTTCGGTCACCCGGCGGAGCCCGTGGTTCTCACAGAGGTTCGAATCGCGGGCGCGCAACCAGCTGAATTTGGAGTTCTCCTGGGCAGCTGCGTAGCATTACGAGGGGTTCGAATCACGTCTAGAGGGAGTCAGACATCATCCGTAACTCACATTCCTAAATCCTCTTCCACCCGTTACTCTGGCGTCGCAAGAAACCCCCTGATGATGTTTCCTCCCGCCCCGTAGAATCCCACGATTTGTCCCGCATCATTGATCTTCCGTGGCGTTGTGCACGTCATGGCTCCGCCGACGATCGCTGACGTGCATCCGGGCACGTCCAATGTCGTGTACATGTCGTCGACGAGCACGTAGCCGTGACGAACGCCATCCTTCGTGTACCCACCGACGATCACGCCCTTCTTGTTGATGCCCAACGCAGCAGATGATGTCGCGTTCGGGAAATGCAGCGTCGTGTAGGCGTCGTCACGATGTGACTGACTGACACCGTCCAGCAGGAAGCCTCGCGCGCCGGTGACAGACGTGTCGTAGCGGCCGACAACCGCTCCGTGCTTGTTGATGCCGCTCGCATACGAGAACGTGACCGGTCCCCCCGCAAATGACGGGGATGGCTCGATGTTCAGGTACGTGCCGCTACTGAGCAGATATGCCGTGATGTGACCCCCGACGATCGCCTCAAACATTAGCTCACCGTGTTTGTTGCTGCCGCGAGGAAGTGAGGACGTCGCACCGGGAACGTCGATGTCGAAGAAACTCCCATTAATCTGTGTAGATACGCATGAAGAACGGAGTCGTTGGGGAACCGATAGCTGCCGGCAATCTCGTTCCGTTCGTTGATTGTGGTCGCCTGCGTGAACACTGCGCCGGGAACATCGATGGTGTGGTACGTTCCGTCGGCAGTCCGAACGAATCCGTGTGTCGCGCCGTCGGCGACGTAGTGGCCGACGATCACGCCGTCATTGTTGATGTCCCACGCATCCGTATTGATGGCACCCGAGTACTGCTAACGTCACAAACGTATAGATCGGCTCGCCATCTTTCGTGCTCGCGCCGAACATCGTCTGATCGGCACTGGTGCACAGGATCAGTGCCATGGCGGCCAGTGCTGCGCGCATCCTGATAGGGGTCATGATTTTTCTCCTCGACTTCGCGCAAATCCGGTTCCGACTGTCACCTGTCCCCATATGGGCGCATCTGACGTCCCGGGTTTACGGCAGTCCGACTCAGTCCTCACTTGTACTGGCGGAAAAAATGGCGCGGGAGGGGCATGCCACGGAGAGGGGGCAGCGCCGACAGGGTCGATCACGCCGCGCAGCAAAGAGGTAGAATCCACCGTGTCCGCCCGTGCGCCCAGTCCAACGGAGCTGCTCGTGGCGTGGAGCCGCGGCGACGGCCGCGCCTTCGATCGACTCCTGCCGATTGTCAACGACGAATTGCGCCGGCTCGCGCGTCGTTACATGCACCGTGAGCGCCCCGGTCACACGCTTCAGCCGACGGCGCTCGTCAATGAGGCATACCTCCGGCTCGTCGACGTCAAGCAGGTTCAATGGCAGAGCCGGGCACATTTCTTCGCCATGGCCGCACGGATGATGCGGCGCATCCTCGTGGATCACGCTCGCGCGCGCGACAACACCAAGCGCGGTGGCGACGTGCCGAGGGTCTCGCTGGACGAGGCGTTGGAGGTCTCCATTGAACCAGAGCAGGATCTCGTCGCTGTGGACGAAGCCCTGCGCCGGCTGGACGCGATTCACCCCCGGAAGTCTCAAGTGGTGGAACTCCGGTTTTTCGGTGGACTCAGCGTTGCTGAAACGGCGGAAGTACTGCACGTCTCAACCGACACCGTGAAGCGCGACTGGCGGTTCGCGAAGCTCTGGTTGCTACGTGAACTTGGCGGACCGGGCGGAATGCGTGTCTGATCGCGATATCGAGGTTGAGCGGATCTGTCAGGCTGCCCTCGATCTCCCTCCAGGAGACCGGCCCGCGATGCTGGACGAGGCCTGCCGAGGCGACGCGGAGCTGCGCGCCGAAGTCGAATCACTGCTCGCGTTAGAAGGCGTGTCCGAGCCATTCATTGAGAAGCCCGCGGTGCAGATTGCGGCCGAGCAGTCGTCGCAAGAACGGGAGCGGAACAGCGCACGTGGCACCAACGATTGGATGGGGCCGATGATTGAGGCGGGATCTCGCTTCGGGCAGTATGACGTTCAGTCCGCCATCGGCGCGGGCGGGATGGGCGAGGTCTACCGTGCGCGCGACACGAGACTGCAGCGCGAAGTCGCGTTGAAGGTCCTGCCCAAAGCGCTCGCCCTTGACCCCGAGCGTCTGCGCCGGTTCCAGCGCGAGGCAGAGGCTATGGCTTCACTGAATCATCCCAACATCGCCGCGATCTATGGCCTCGAGGAAGCTGGCGGCATTCGGGCTCTGATTCTCGAACTCGTCGAAGGGCCGACATTGGCGGACCGGATCGCCCAAGGCCCGATTCCGGTTGAAGAGGCGCTCGCAATCGGACGACAGATCGCCGAAGCTCTCGAGGCTGCTCACGCCCACTCCATCGTCCATCGAGACCTGAAACCCGCGAACGTCAAGGTGCGGCCCGATGGAGTCACAAAGGTGCTGGACTTCGGGCTTGCGAAAATGATCGAGCCCCAGGCCATCGTTGCGGATCTTCAAAACTCCAACATCGGATCAGAGTCCGCGCCGGGCGTTCTCCTTGGAACCCCCGCGTACATGGCGCCAGAACAGCTAAAGGGCCAACCGGCAGATCGCCGAGCCGATGTCTGGGCGTTCGGCTGCGTGCTCTTTGAGATGCTCGCGGGACGTGCTGCCTTCGAAGCCGCTACGACCAGTGAACTTGCTGCCGAGGTGTTGAAGAGCGATCCCGAATGGCAGCAACTGCCTGCGGCAACTCCGGACTCGATTCGACGTCTGCTCCGGCGATGTCTCAACAAGGATCCACGCCATCGCCTGCACGACATGGCGGACGTTCGTATCGAAATCGAGGAGACGCCGAGCCCGTCGCAACCAGACGTTCAGTCAGCGGCCAAAACCCGCCGCCGACGAGAACACCTCACGTGGATTTCAGCCGTGGCGGTTCTGGCGGTGGCGCTCGCCGCAACCACGACATTCGTCGTGCGCAAAGGCCGATCTGGGCCGACGCCGCACGAGACGCGTCTCGAGATTACGACGCCGCCGACCACGGATCCCGCCTCGCTGGCGATCTCGCCGGACGGCCGAAATGTGGTGTTCGTGGCGACATTCGAGGGAAGGCCTCGGCTGTGGCTTCGGAGTCTCGACGACGCAGCGGCCCGGCCACTGCCAGGCACCGATTTCGCCGCCCACCCATTCTGGGCGCCAGACGCTCGCTCCATCGGGTTCTTCGCCGATTTGCGCTTGAAGCGGCTTGATCTCGACGGTGGAACGGTGCAACCACTGGCCAGAATCGAGGTTGGCTTCGGTGGGACTTGGACGCAGGAGGGAACAATCTATTTCAGCTCGGGGCCTGCGCGCCCGATTTTCCGGATCGCCGACACCGGAGGCGCGGCAGTGCCGGTCACGCGTTTGCAAGCACCGCAGACGGGTCATCGTTTTCCACACTTGCTGCCAGATGGACAGCACGTTCTCTACTACGTCACGGGCGGGCCCGAGAGCTCCGGGGTATATGTGGCGCGTGTCGATGGTTCCGATGCTCGGCGGTTGTTCGCGGCAGATTCCGCAGCAACCTATGCCGCCTCCGGGCACCTGCTTTTTGTTCGACAGGGCACGCTGTATGCCCTGCGCTTCGACCCCGTTACATTGAGCACGGTCGGCAGCCCCTTCTCGCTTGCCGACCGCATCGTCGTGAACAGCGGCCTTGGTGTCGCTGCCATATCGGCATCTGCAACGGGGCTCATCCTCTACCGCCAGAGCCACACGGGAGGAAAGCAGCAGTTCATCTGGTTCGATCGCCAGGGGCACGAGATCGGCCGATTGGGAGATGCGGCCGATACGGGCCCTGCGCACCCCTCACTGTCACCTGGGGGTGACCGTCTCGCCCTCACGCGCGCTCAAGGCGGGAATCCTGATGTCTGGCTGATGGATGTGGTCCACGGTCGATCGACGCGCCTCACGCTGGATCCGATACCGAGATCTATCCAATCTGGTCGCCTGATGGGGGCCGAATCGTGTTTGGTTCCAACCGCAGAGGGCGAGGAGGCTTGGAGCTGTATCGCCAATCGACGGTGGCGCGCGACCCAAGCGAACTGATTGTGCCGGCCGATGGACTGACGACCGTTATCCCTGACGATTGGTCACCCGATGGGCGCTTCATCATCTTTCGAGGTCTAGGAGATCCGAGGTCGAGCTTCGATTTGTGGGCTGCACCCGTTGAGCCGCCTGGAAAGGCGTCCGTTCTCGTCCACACCGATTTCGAAGAGCGCGACGCGCAGTTTTCGCCGGACGGGAAGTGGATCGCCTACCACTCTGACGAGTCGGGGCGCTTCGAGGTATATGTCCAGCCCTTCATGAGGCCTGGTGGACGAATACCTATTTCGACCGAGGGGGGAACCCAGGTGCGGTGGAGCCGCAATGGCCAGGAGCTCTTTTACATCGCATTGGACGGCCGCTTAATAGCTGTCCCCATCCGCTCGTCGTCTGACACGCTGACCGCCGGCACGGCGGCATCCTTGTTTGCGACGCGCACGCAAGGAGGGTTGCCGGGACACGGCAACCATCGGCAGCAGTATGTGGTCTCGCCTGACGCTCAGCGCTTTCTCGTGTACTCCATCGTTGCCGAAGAGACGTCTCCGATTACCGTCGTTCTGAACTGGCGAGGCGCATCCTGATTCTTCTCGGGCGTACGTGAGCTGCCAAGACGCGCGCCAGCCGTACTTTGTTGATTTTCCCTTGGTATGCGGTCGCCGAAACCAGCACTTCTGAGCGAGATTCACGGTCATTGCCCTGATGGCACGTTTGGCCAAGGGACGAGGTTAGCCGACAATAGGGATGTCAACTACAGGAGGTCCGCTCTACATGCCACAGCTGACGCGCATCACTCGTGACCCCAGCGTAATGGGCGGAAAGCCATGTATCCGGGGCATGCGTGTCACGGTGGGGACCGTTGTTGGCCTTGTAGCCGCTGGGCGCACACGGGACGAAATTCTCCGCGAGTATCCCTACCTGGAAGCCGAGGATATCGCCGAGGCCCTGTCCTACGCCGCCTGGCGGGCTGAGGAAGTCGAAGTTCCGCTGCGCCAGCCGTGAAGCTTCTCGTGGACATGAACCTGTCGCCAAGCTGGGTCGAGCGCTTGGTGGGTCACGGGTTCGAGGCCGTCCACTGGTCCACCATCGGTGCTGCGACGGCGCCAGACGTCGAGATCCTGACGTGGGCGAACGAGCACCACTTCGTCGTCATCACGAACGACCTCGACTTCTCGGCAATCCTCGCCGCCAGTGCCGTCCATGGGCCGAGCGTCGTCCAACTTCGCACTCAGGACCTGCTCTCCGAGGGCGCCGTCGCGCATCGTCGCTACGGCACTCGAAGCGCATCGTGAGGACATCGAGCGAGGCGCGCTCCTGTCGATTGACGAAGGCGGGACGCGCGTAAGGATGCTGCCTCTCAAGGGCTCGCAGGGTCCCTCGTAGCCGCAATCCCACTCCCACCCGCAGCCCCTCGTTCCCAGCCCCTGGTTGCGGACCGTTGGACTTCGATGACGAAAAGCAGGGGGGAACACAGACTCGGGAGCTGTGTTCCCCCTTCTGGCCGCGCGGCTCTCCATCGAAACGGGCGGCGGCGTGAACGTTGGTTGAATACAGATCGAATGGTCGATGTCCTTACGAGTGAGCGACTTCGCTGCCGGTGTGCGGGCGGCGCTCTGTGCCGCCCGTGTCGCTGTCCGCACGGCTGTCGGCAGCGGTGAAGGTGACATCTGGGGCGTGAGCGACCCCCTCTGCCACCCTCCTGTCGAGGTTCCGCGTCTTGAAAAGGGGTCGCTCACGCCCCAGATGCATGTCGCTGCCGTCCGGCAGAACCGCGCTTCGTCCGTAACATCGCCGAGTGCGACGCCGGTGTCGGGCGCGACACCTGCGTGAACTTTATCGGCAGGAACGCGCTCGACAGGTTTTCGCCGGAAACAGCGTTCATAAAGGTGAACGCGCACTCGCACTGAATCAGCGCCTGAGACGGTCACCAACCGTCACCTCCTCACTGTCTTCCAACCCGCGCGTCCCGTTCGTCTCATGGATTCTCGCGCTGAGAACCTGGTGGCCACACGCTGCGGCCATCACGACCGACGGATTGTCCGGCGGTCCTCGGCCCGGTCAAGCCACTCCGCTTCGCTCCGTCCCTGACGGGCTGCGGGCTTGACCGCGCCTGCGGCTCCGCCCGCCGTCTGGCAACTGCGTGATGGCCGCAAGTGCGATCGCCGACGTAGTCAGCTCGGGAGCAAACATCAACGACGCGGAGGGAGTTGCGGCGTTATGATCCGTTCTCGAGACAAGCGCAATCAACGGCTTCGACGCGCAACACGTCAACGTGCGCCGCGCGATCACGGCGACGACCCGTTGCGCATCCTGGTCCGCGCCCTCGCTCGCCAGGCCGCGCGTGAACGGTTCGAGCGTGAAGTCGCAGCGGAGCGAGAGACACAACCCGAGGTGACACTGCATTGAAGGTCGCCATCTACGCCCGGGTACTCATCGGACAACCAGCGCGACGCATCGATTGCGGACCAGCTCCGGGTGTGTCGCGACTTCGCCGCTCGCCAGGGTTGGACGGTCGTTCACGAATTCACCGATCACGCGGTCTCCGGCGCCACCCTGCTTCGCTCCGGCTTCCAGACGTTGATGCGGGACGCGTTGAACGGACGATTCGACGTCGTACTCGCGGAGGCCCTGGACCGTTTCAGCCGGGACCAGGAAGACACAGCAGGTCTCTTCAAGCGTCTCACCTTCGCCGGCGTGAAGATCGTCACCCTCGCCGAGGGTGACATCACCCATCTGCACGTCGGGTTGAAGGGCACGATGAATGCGCTCTTCCTGAAAGACCTGGCCGACAAAACACGACGCGGACTGCGCGGTCGCGTGGAGCTCGGGAAGTCCGGTGGCGGCCTCTGCTACGGCTACCGTGTGGGACGCGCAACGCATGACGGCATGGCGACCGGCGAACGCGAGATCATTCCTGCCGAAGCCGAAGTGGTCCGGCGGATCTTTAGCGTCTACTCAACGGGCATGTCACCTAAGGCCATCGCGAGGCAATTGAACGCTGACCGGTCTCCGGGACCGGGCGGCGCTCTATGGAATCCCAGCACCATTCACGGCAATCCTGGCCGCGGCACTGGAATTCTGAATAACGAGCTGTACATCGGTCGGCTCGTGTGGAATCGCCTGCGATACGTCAAGGATCCGGACACTGGAAAGCGTGTCTCGCGACCCAACCTGCCGTCCGAGTGGGTGACGACCGCCGTTCCCGAGCTGCGAATCGTCGATGACGAGCTGTGGAATCAGGTGAAGGCGCGTCAGCTGAAGATGCGCCGTGTGACATCGAACGGCGATCCGAAGCGGTTCAATCAGGCACGCCGACCGAAGTATCTCTTCTCCCGTCTGACGAAGTGCGCCGAGTGTGGCGGTGGGTACGTCATGTACTGGCGCGACCGTTTAGCCTGCTTCGGAGCTCGCTCTCGAGGCACGTGCACCAATCGCCTGACGATCAGCCGCCAGGAGGTCGAGGAGCGGGTTCTCATCGCACTCCGCGAGAAGCTGATGCGCCGCGATCTGTTTGAGGAATTCTGCCGCGAGTATGTACGCGAGCTGAATCGGCTGCGAATGGAACATCGTGCGGGACTGTCGAGCGCCCGCACCGAGCTCGCTACCGTCGAAAGGGAGATCGGCAAGCTCGTTCAAGCCATCAAGGACGGGGTGTCGGCGTTGTCGATCAAGGACGAGCTGTTGTCGCTCGAATCCCGGAAGGCCGAACTGCAGTCACGTCTTGAAGCCCCTGAGATGCCGGAGCTGCTGCATCCGCGGATGGCCGACGTCTATCGCCAGAAGGTCGGGAGCCTCTGCCTCGCCTTGGAGGCCGAGGAGAGCCGCACAGGCGCCGTGGAGGCCATTCGTGCGTTGATCGAGGCAATCGTGCTCGAGCCCAATGGCGGACAGCTGAAGATCACGCTGAAGGGCGACCTGGCGGGAATGCTGAGTGCAGCCAGAGACACGAAGAGGTCGCCTGATACCGGCGACCTCATGGTCCAAATAAAGTTGGTTGCGGGGGCTCGCAACCAACACTATCGCAGCTGTGGCGGCCGGCAGCTTAAGCGGGCCTCACTGTCGTCGCTAAACGCTAACCTCTTCATAGCATAGAGTCTTCCAACCGCCTCGGTCTCGGCGGGGTCCGATTCGCCCAGTATTTGCCCCTGCCCCTCACGACCAGAGCGATCTGCTTAGGCCCGATTGCGGCCAATGCCAGTGCGCTGAACGGCCATCTACTCGTAGCTGATCCTCAGCTCCTTCGCCAGCGTCGCCAACGCGGGGTCGATCGTCCAGAGTTTCAGCCGGCCCACGAGCGCCGACGCCAGCAGATGCGCGTCGATCCAGCCGATACCACGCCCGTGCAGCCGCCGGTCACGCACGAATGCCACGACATCGCTGTGAAACACGACGGGCGCCTGATGCATTTGCTCGTAGTCCGTCAGCAGCCGCATGCGTCCGCCTTTGTCCCCGATGAGGAGTTCGCCGTAGACAAACTCGTGCCCGCTCACTTCGTCACGGCTCAAGAGCGTGTCGAGCTCGGCGGCAAACGGGGCACGATTCGACAGGAACCGGATCCAGACGGACGTATCGACCAGGACGATCATGCCGCCGAATGTTTAGCCGATGAAGCTCGTTCACGCCTTCGTCGGGTCTCGCGGGCCGCGGGCTCCGATCCGCGAAGCGCTCGGAGGCGCTGGTACGCCCCGTGGCGGACGAGTGCTTCGAGACCGAGCCGAACGGTGTCGGTATCAGTCTTCGCCCCGGACGCTGACTTCGCATCCCGTAAGAGACCCTCGTCAATGTGCAAGGTCTTTTTCATACATATGATTGTGCCATAGATGTATGGCTCAATTGACCATCGACCGCGGGCTCGCGCACGCGGCGTCTGGCCTTCCGGAGATGGTGTTCAAGTCGTTTCTCGAACTTGAGAAGCTCCAGATGAAGCACGTAGGGACCTTCGATGACGTTGCGGCGAAGGCGGAGTTCTGTTTAAAGACCGCCGCGGCGCTGCGCCAGGTGACAGCCGCAGCAGGCGTAGATGGGCGTTTGGCCGCCACGCTTGCACGTCGGCTTCGATCACAAGGCCTGGCGCACGTAGGCGCCGAAGGCCGTGTCTTCATCTGGCAGGGCGGCACCGACGGCGCTGCTCTCATGCGTCTGAACTTTGAGCAGCTCCGCGAACCGATTCTCGCCACCGGATACGTGACCCCGGACCAGTTCGAGTCTGACCTCGTCGCTCTGAACGACGAAACCCTCGAGGTGCGATTTCCGACGGTGTGGACGGCGTGGGGACAGCGGATCGCGGGATGAGCGTGCCGCAAGGACTCCGATCGTGTCTCGCCATTGCAGGGAGCGTTCTGACCTTCGCGTTGCTAATCGAACGTGCGGGTCTGCTCCCTGCCGTAATTGCCGCTGTCGTCGTCGCATCCCTTGGTGACGTCCAGCGCCGGACGCGGCGGACGTTGATCCTGTCGGTGTGCCTCGCGGCAGCCGTCTGGCTCGTGTTCGTCGTTCTTCTCGATCAGCCGTTCTCGGCAATCAGAGGTTTCTGACGTGGTCGCGGCCGAACATCTTGCGCTTGGCTTCGCGACGGCGCTCACACCAACCAACTTGCTCGCGTGTTTCACTGGCGCGCTGCTCGGGACGGCGATTGGTGTGCTGCCCGGCCTGGGTCCGCTGACCACGATCGCGCTGCTGCTGCCGTTCACGTTCTCGCTGCCGTCGGCCGCGGCCGTCATCATGCTCGTGGGCATCTATTACGGTGCCCAATATGGCGGGTCGGTGACAGCGATCCTCATCAACCTCCCCGGCGAACCCTCCTCGACGATCACGTGCCTCGATGGACATGCGATGGCGCGAAGGCGTCGCGCCCGCCTGGTCCTGGCGGTCGCCGCGATCGGATCCTTAGTCGGCGGCACCGTCGGCACGGCCCTCCTCGCGGCACTGGCCGTGCCGCTCGCCTCGGTGGCAGCCCGATTCACGGCAGCAAATTACCCAGCGTTGATGTTGTGCGATCTCGTCGCCGCGATTGTGATCGCACACGGCTCGGTGCCCAAGGCTCTGGCGATGACGGGTGCAGGCCTCTTGCTCGGCGCAGTGGGCACCGACGTCGCGACGGGTCAGGCGCGATTCACGTGGGGCGTGCCGGAATTGTTCGATGGCATCGGCTTCATGCCGGTGGCATTGGCATGTTCGGCCTTGCGGATATCATCCACGCACTCGCATCGCCGAACCGCTGTCCAGACGTGTCCACGTCTATCGAACGAATGCGGGCACAGCCGGGCGAATTACGACGCGCTGCCTTGGCGACAGCACGCGGTACAGTGCTCGGTTCGATTCCCGGCGTTTTGCCTGGCGGCGGTCCACTGATCGCGTCGTTCGCGTCATATGCGGTCGAAAGGAAAGTCGCATCGGCCGTGCCCCCGGTTGGATTGGGGGCCATCGAAGGTGTCGCCGGTCCGGAATCAGCCAACAACGCTGCCGCGCAGACTTCGTTCATTCCCCTGCTCACGCGGGGTTGCCCTCCGACGCCATCATGGCGCTGCTGCTGGGCGCCTTGAATTGTGCATGGAATCAAACCGGGCCCTGCGTTCCTCTCGCAGGAGCCAGCATTGTTCTGGGGACTCGTGGCCAGCATGTGGATTGGGAACCTCGTGCTGCTGACCGTGAACCTGCCGCTGGTCGGCCTGTGGGCAAGATTGCTACGTGTGCCGCATGCGATTTTGTATCCCACGACCGTGGTGCTGTCGTGTGTCGGCATCTATTCGTTGAATCACAGCACGTTCGATCTGCGGATGACGGCAGCATTCGCAGTCGCCGGTTACCTCCTAAGGCTCCGCGGATTCGAACCAGCACCGCTGCTTCTCGCCTTTGTGCTCAGTCGGCCGCTGGAAGACAATCTCCGGCGCGCGCTGGTGTTCTCACATGGGGATCTCACTGTCTTTTTGAGGGAACCGTTGAGGGCGGTCCTGATCGCAATTGCCGCAGGTGCGTTGCTCCTGACGGGTTTGCCAGCAATTCAACGGCGACGAGCGCTCCTGCAGTAGGCGCTCATCATGACCGCGTCCGCGAAGCAATCCCTTTAGCCTGGAGACCAAATCCGGATGGTTGCGGGATCTCCTTAAAAAGCAGCCGGAGTACAGCAAAAAAACCCACGAAATTACTCGTGGGTTTCCTGACTGAGCTTAGTTGCCGGGGCAGGATTGAACCTGCGACCTTTGGGTTATGAGCCCACCGAAACGGCCGTTTACCTCAATGTTTCCGGCCTCTGCCAGCCTCTGCCAGCCTACTCTGCCAGCCGTCCTCGCTTCAAAAATGCTGCTGCATGCCCGCCTACCGAGAATCACGAGGCGAGCTGGGCACGCACGCACTCGAGGACTTTTCGCCGCGATGGCAGCACCCCGAGGGCGGCCAGTGACCCGCCATCTACGACGGTTGCCCCATCGACGAGGACCGTGAACTCGCCGTAGCGGCCACGAATCATGTCGACATCGATCTGTAACGTGCGTCGGATGAACGCCGCCACACGGACGGCATGGAGTCCAGAGATTCAATACGAACAGTAACGTATCGCCACTCGGCCCATGTGCGCCTCTGTATTTTTGGTGATGTTCGTCTGCGACTGGTACCATCTTCACGCCCGACTCAACTGCTGCCGGTTGCCAGCCATCGAATCGGCCCGACATTACCTCGCCGGCCTGCTTCAGCCGGGATGCTAGCACGGGGGCATAGTGCTTCCGGGTCGTGGCCACGTGCCCGTGCCTCAGCACGCCTTGAATGTCCCCGATGTCGACGCCGCGCTCCCCCGAGCTTCAGCGCAATGCTGTGCCGGGACTGATACGGCCGCACGTCCTTCGGCCAGCCCGCCGCATAGACCGCTTTGGCGTAGCCGCTGGTATCGAAGTAGCCCCACGCCTCCGCGGCAATGAACGCCGCCCACGCCGCGTGCCGTCGTCATTGAGCCAGAGCGCCCGCGGTTCCCCGCCCTTGGTCACGATGCCGCGCTCCGAGATCGATCTGCGATAGGAGCTTTACCGCTACCGCGCACGCCTCGGTTTTATGCCAGCCGTTGTGCAGGCCGTTTCTGTCGTGGACTGTCAGAGTATGGCGTTTTCTGGCGCAATTTCAACAGGGGTCGTACAAAAAGGAAACGGGCCTGAACTTGTGCGTTTCAGGCCCGTTTTAAGTGGTTGCGGGGGCAGGATTTGAACCTGCGACCTTTGGGTTATGAGCCCAACGAGCTACCGGACTGCTCCACCCCGCGTCAAGAAGATGATCGTAACACCGTGTGCGAACACGCGCAAGGGTCCGGAGACAACTCACAGGGCCGAAAAGTCGAGCAGGACCTCGACGCCCGACGAGTCGTGGTCCGATGGCGCGGCCCGCCGGGCCGGGCAGGTCACGGGCGCCGCCGCGGCGCTGACCCGATCGAAATACCCCCGGGCGACTTCCGGCGCCACGTACCCGATTTTCTCGCCACCCGCCAGCACGGCAATAGCCTGCGGGAAGGATCGGTTGCCTCGCTCGACAGCCAGCGTCACCTCGAAGCTGGTCGGTTCCTGGCTGAGCCGCTCGGCGTAGGCGAGTCCGGCCACCATCGGCACCCGGGCGGCCACTGTCACGGCGTGCCCCCCATCCCGTCCGCCGGCACCATCACACCCGCGGCAGCGTGACTTCCTGCTGCTTCAGGTACTTGCCCTTCTTGTCGGCGTAGGACACCTCGCACGGCTCGTCACTCTGGAAGAACAGCACCTGAGCGATGCCCTCGTTCGCGTAAATCTTCGCCGGCAACGGGGTGGTGTTGGAGATCTCGAGCGTCGCCGTGCCCTCCCACTCCGGCTCGAACGGCGTGACGTTGACGATGATGCCGCACCGCGCGTAGGTGGACTTCCCGAGGCAGACGGTCATGACGTCGCGCGGGATCCGGAAGTATTCAATCGTCCGCGCCAGCGCGAACGAGTTCGGGGGGACGATGCACGTGGCGGCGGTGATGTCCACGAACGACAGCGGATCGAAGTTCTTCGGATCGATCAGGGTGTTGTTGATGTTCGTGAACACCTTGAACTCGTCTGCGACACGGATGTCGTAGCCGTACGACGACAGGCCGTACGATACGACCCCCGCCCGGACCTGACGGTCCTCGAACGGCTCGATCATCCGGTGCTCGCGAGCCATTTTCCTGATCCAGATGTCGGGTTTGATGGACATGGGTGCTGTTCAGTCGGCAGTCCGGAGTCGTCACTTCAGTGGGCAGACCAGAATCAGTCGTCAGTCGCGGGTCGCGCGGCCCGGGTCCGCGGGGCAGCCACTTCGCGTCCCCCGGCGTCGCGCATTTCGCCATCCCCCGCCCAGGCGTTTCACCGGCGGAAGATCGCCAGCAGCAGTGAGAACAGCACGCTCAGGACAATCGAGGTGACCAGCGGGAAGTAGAACATTCCCCGGCCGCGCCGGACGACGATGTCGCCGGGGAGCCGGCCGAACGGGACGCCGAACATCATCAGCGCGCCCACGACGGCGATGATCAGCCCTGCCACCAGAAGCAGTTTTCCCACGGTCCGGTCAGCCGGCCTGGCCGATCACCGGGCCAGTTCCAGGCCCGGGAAAAAATACCCGAGCTCGAACGCCGCCGTGTCTCCGCCGTCCGACCCGTGCGTCGCGTTGTTCTCGATCGAAGCGCCGAACTCCTTCCGGAGCGTGCCCGCCTCAGCCTTGGACGGATCGGTTGCCCCCATCAGCGTGCGCCATTTCCTGATCGCGTCCTCCGCCTCCAGCGCCATGACGACCACCGGTCCGGACGCCATGAACGTTGTCAGGCTGCCGAAAAACGGCCGCTGGCGATGCACCGCGTAGAAGCCTTCCGCCTGGGACAGCGACAGCTGCACGAGCCGCATGGCACGAATCTGGAGTCCCGCCTCCTCGATTCGCCGGATAATCCGGCCGGTATATCGTGCGGCAACGGCGTCCGGCTTTATGATGGCCAGTGTCTGTTCCATATCCGAGCGATTATAGTCACACACGCAGACGGCGCGCGACCGCAAACGAGACGCGCTCGCCGCGCCACCGAGGGAACCATATGACCAACCCGACGCCCCCGAAACCCGGACACAAGCCGCACGTGACATCCGACGAGCACCTTGGCGCCGTTGAGGGGCATCGGGCGGGCGACACGGCCGAAGGCAACGCGAACGCCAACACCCTCGACGATCAGGGACTTCCCACGGATGACGTCGCAATCTGGGAGGACGTGCTCGGCGCCAACAGCGACGGGACGGAGGGGTGAGGAAGAGCGATCACCCGGCCTGATCCGAGCCGGCGGACGTCGTGGACGGCGGGGCCAGGAGGTACTTGCGCGTACCACTCCAGGTAGCGCTCCAGCCGGTCCTTCTTGTAGCTCGGTGTCGTGATTCCGTGGAACTGGCCCGGATAGATCACCAGCTTGGAGTCGACCCCGAGGCTGCGGAGCGCCTGATACATCTGCTCGCTTCCCAGCAGCGGCACGTTGAAGTCCTTTTCGCCCGCCAGGAACAGCGTCGGTGTGCGGATCCGGTCGGCGTGGAAGAACGGATACGACAGCTTGAGCCATAGATCCTGCGCCTTCCACGGCGGCCCGAGCTCCGCTCGTACTGCTGGACGTACATGTCCGTCCCGTACATCGAGATCTGGTTCGAGCTGCCCGCACCGCTGATCGCCGCCTTGAACCGCTGGTCGGTGGCGATCGCGTAGTTCGTCAGGATGCCGCCGTAACTCCATCCGCCGATCCCGAGCCGGTCCGGGTCGGCAAGGCCGATCTTCACGACGTGATCCACCGCTCCCAGCAGGTCGATGACTTCCCGGTTGCCCCAGTCGGCGAAGATCGCCTTCTGGTACGCGCTGCCCCGCCCGTTGCTCCCCCGGTAGTTCGCCACGACCACCACGTACCCGTTCGCCGCGAACAGCTCCCGCTCGAAGTTGAACGACAGCTCGTCCTGCGCGTTCGGCCCGCCGTGGATCCGCAGCAGCGTGGGGTACTTCCGGCCCGCGACGTAACTCGCCGGCTTGACGATCAACCCGTGGACCTCGGTGCCATCCTGACTCCGGGCGGTGAAGAGCTCCGTCGTGCCGAACCACACGCCAGCGGTCCAGGGATCGTTCTGGCGGGTCAACCGGCGGATGCCGCCGGCCTCGATCGCGTAAACCTCCGGCACCTCGGCCGGCGTGGACGCAATCGCCGCGAAGTTCCCGTCGCTGCCGCCCGACAGGGCGGCGACGACCCTGGGGCCGGAGAGCACGTCCTGAATCGCCCCGCCGGCAACCGACACCTGCGCGACCCGCTGCGACCGGTCGTCCACCACGACGAAAACCAGGGACCGGCTGTCGGCCGACCAGACCGCGCCGGTCACCGGCCGATCGATCGCGTCGGTGAGCGTCCTCGCCGCACCTCCGGCCGCCGGAATCACCGCGAGCCGATGCTGGTCGTACGCGGAGTACTTCGGCTCGTCGCCGAGGAGATACGCGATCGTGGTCCCGTCCGGGACTCCACGCCACCCTCCCCGACTCCTCCGCCGTCGTCGTCGTCAGGCGCGTCGGCTGGGCGCCGGCGCGCGCGTCGATCACGAACACGTCCCGGTTCGGCGCCTTGTCGACGTCTCCCTCACCGTGGCGGCGGATGAACGCGATGCGCCGGCTGTCGGGGGACCAGGCGGGCGACCCCTCGTCGAACACCCCCGGGGTCAGCGCTTCCGCCTTGCGCGACGTCACGTCGAAGAGGTAGAGGTGCGCGCGTTTGCCGCGAAGGTAGCCGTCGACGTCCGCCTTGAAGTAGTAGCGGTCGATGACGATCGGCCTGGGTGTCTTGGAGGATCTTCCCTGGCGGCTTCTTTCTCGTCGGGCGGATCGGCGGGATCCGGATCCTCGACGACGAGGACCAGGCGGGCGCTGTCGGGCGACCAGGCGTAGTCCGAGACGGCACCCTTCACGTCGGTGAGCCTGACAGCCTCGCCGCCGAGCCGATTCAGCAGCCAGACCTGTGGATTCTTCGTTCCCTGCCTGGCCGAGACGAACGACAGGAACCGGCCGTCCGGGCTCCACCTGGGCCGCGACTCGTTTTCGAGAGTGGACGTCAGCTGAATGTGCTGAGTGCCGTCCCAGCTCACCATCCAGACGTCGGTGTCGTTCTTGTCCGTCTCGCGAATCGGCGCGCGTGACCGTGTAGGCGACCCACCTGCCGTCCGGGCGACCGCTGCGGATCGCGGACCTCGCGCAGGTTGAACAGGTCGTCGACCGTGACGAGCCGCCGGGACTGCGTGGCGGCCGGAGGGGGAACCAGCGTTCCCAGGGCAATCGCCAGCGCGATCACTCGTCGCATCCGCAGGTCTCCCGCTCTACTTCAGCGACTCCATGACCTCGTCCAGCACGTGGCGGCCAGGACGGACCCTGTCGATCGGCAGCGACGCCAGCGGCGCGTCCACCATGTTCAGCAGCCCGAGAAAATCCTCTTTCGCAGGCTCGACGTAGAGGATGCCGGTGGCGTACTCGCCGCGGCTGGCCGTCTCGTGCAGGACGCGCATCGCCGCCAGCTTGTCGGTCGGGTCGTAGTCCTCGGCCACCTTCTTCAGATAGAGCCTCGAACCGTCGTGGAGCTGCACCTCCCTGGTGGTGCCGGCGTCGTAGTCGACGGTGATGTCGTCGAAGTAGGGGACGAAGCTGACCTCTCCGAGCGGCTCGTCGTGGTCCTTCACGTAGGCGTAGCTCTTCGTGGAGCCCTCGTGATCGTTGAACGTCACGCAGGGCGAGAGCACGTCCAGCATCGCCGTGCCGCGATGGCTGAGCGACGCTTTCAGCACCGACAGCAACTGCTTCTTGTCTCCGGAAAACGAGCGCGCCACGAACGAGGCGCCCAGCTGGATGGCCAGGGCACAGGTATCGATCGGCGGGAGATCGTTCACGACGCCGGTCTTGAGCGTCGACCCGACGTCCGCCGTGGGCGAGAACTGTCCTTTCGTGAGGCCGTAGCAGCCGTTGTCCTCGATGATGTACACGATCGGCAGGTTGCGGCGCATCAGGTGCACGAACTGGCCGATGCCGATCGCACCGGTGTCGCCGTCTCCGCTCACACCGATTGCGGTCAGCGTCCGGTTGGCCAGCATCGCGCCGGTGCCGACCGAGGGCATCCGTCCGTGCACGGTGTTGAACCCGTGCGCGGCGCCGAGAAAATATGCCGGGCTCTTGCTCGAGCAGCCGATGCCCGACAGCTTGATGACGTTCTTCGGATCGATGCCCATCTCGAAGAACGCATCGACGATCCGCTCGGAGATGGCGTTGTGGCCGCAGCCGGCGCACAGGGTGGTCTTGCCGCCCCGGTAAGGCTGGACGTCGAGGCCGATCCGGTTGAGCTTTTTCGCAGGTTCCGGCGTGATTGTCGTTTCCATGAATTGGTTCCCGGGCGTTATGCGACGCCGCTTGCCAGCTCGGCGTTCCGGCCCTCCTGGACCAGGATCACGTCGGTGATCGATCGGGCGTCGATTGGCAGCCCGTTGTAGTGCAGCACGCTCCGGAGCCTGCCGATCTGCCCGGGCGTCAGCTCCAATCGCATGAGCGCAAGCATCTGCGCGTCACGATTCTGCTCGACCACGTACACCCGGTCGTAGCTGTCGATGAAGGCGGACAGCTCCTCGGTGAACGGATACGCGCGCAGGCGCAGGTAGCCGGTGCGCTCGCCGGTCTCCCGTTCGATCTGCGCACGGCACTCATCGATCGCCCAGTGGGTCGAGCCGTAGCAGATGATGCCGATCCGGGCGTCTGTCTGCTCGTCGACGACCGGCCGCGGCACGTACTGCCTGGCGGTTTCGAACTTGCGGGCGAGCCGATCCACGTTGTGCGCGTAGTCGTCCGGACGTTCGCTGTACTGGCCGAGCTCGTTGTGGCCCGACCCACGGGTGAAATAGGCCGGCATGCCGGTGCCCGGGATCGTCCGGTAGGGAATGCCGTCGCCGTCCACGTCCTTGTAGCGGCCCCACTCGCCGACACGTGCCAGCGTCTCCTCGTCGAGCACCTTCCCACGGTCCAGCGGCCCCTCGGGATAGCTGAAGGGCTGCGCCATCCACATGTTCATCCCGAGGTCGAGGTCGCTCATCACGAACACCAGGGTCTGGAAGCGCTCGGCCAGGTCGAACGCATCCATCGCCATGGTGTAGCACTCCTCCGGCGAGGCCGGCAGCAGCATGATGTGCCTGGTGTCGCCGTGCGACAGCAGCGCGGTCGCGAGGATGTCTCCCTGGGCAGTCCGGGTCGGCAGGCCGGTGGACGGGCCGACCCGCTGGATGTCCCACACGACACCCGGAACCTCCGCGTAGTACGCGAGCCCCGCGAATTCACCCATCAGCGAGATGCCCGGCCCCGACGTCGAGGTCATCGCCCGTGCGCCTGCCCAGCCCGCCCCGATCACCATGCCGATCGCGGCGATCTCGTCCTCCGCCTGCACGACGGCGTAGGTGGCCTTGCCGCTGGCCTTCTCCACCCGATACTTCTTCAGGAAGCCGATCAGCGCTTCGGGGAGCGAAGAAGAGGGCGTGATCGGGTACCACGCAACCACCGTGACACCGGCCATCATGCTGCCGAGCGCACCGGCGACATTTCCTTCGACCAGGATCATGCCCGCGGTCTTGTCGGATGTCTCGATCCAGTAGGGGTCCCGCTTCACCAGATGCTCGGCCGCGTACTTGTCCCCTGCCTCGAGCGCTGCGAGGTTCAAGTCGATGGCCTTGGTCTTCTTCCCGAGCTGGCGGCGCAGCGCGTGCTCCATCTGCGTCAGGTCCACGTTGATCAGCCGGGACAGCACGCCGTCGTAGATCATGTTCTTGACGAGGCGCCGGAGCTTGGCGTCCTTGCAGACCTCCGCCACAATCCGGTCGAACGGGACGGGATAGAACACCAGATCGTCGCGCAAGCCGCTGAGCTTGAGCGGCTCGTCGTACAGCACGGCCGCGCCAGGCTCGAGCGTCAGCACGTCCTCGCGCGCCGTGGCGGGGTTCATCGCCACGAGGAAGTCGATTTCCTTCTTGCGGCCGACGTAGCCGTCGTTGTTCGCGCGGATGATGTACCAGGTCGGCAGGCCGGCGATGTTCGACGGGAACATGTTCTTGCCCGATACGGGCACGCCCATCTGGAAAATCGCCCGCAGGAGCACCAGGTTGGCGGTCTGGCTTCCCGACCCGTTGATGGTAGCGACCTGGATGCTGAAATCGTTGACGATGCGACGGGGCACGGACGGGACATCGGCGCCCCGAACCGCAACATCGCTCGGAGACATGGGCTGTCCTTCCGCGACGGGAACTGATTCGTGACTTACAGTCGAACTGGGAAATTATAGCAGCACTCGCCCCGCGTCAGGCGGCCAGCGCCGCCTCTACCGCTGCGCCGATGTCGGCCGGGCTCTTCACCACGTGCACGCCGGCAGCCGAAAGCGCCGCCATCTTCTCGGCCGCCGTCCCCTTCCCGCCGGCGATGATCGCGCCGGCATGGCCCATCCGGCGGCCGGGCGGCGCGGTCTGTCCGGCGATGAAGCCGACAACCGGCTTGGTGAAGGAGGAGTGTATGTACGCGGCCGCCTCTTCCTCCGCGCTCCCGCCGATCTCGCCGATCATCACGACCGCCTCGGTTGCGGGGTCGCCTGCGAAGAGCGCCAGGGCGTCGATGAAGCTGGTGCCGATGAGCGGGTCGCCGCCGATGCCGATGCAGGTGGTCTGGCCGAGCCCGAGCCGGGTCAGCTGGTGAATGGCCTCGTAGGTGAGCGTCCCGCTCTTCGAGACGATCCCGACGCGCCCCTCCTTGCAGATGTGACCCGGGATGATACCCGCCTTGCCCTGGCCGGCGGTGATCAGCCCCGGACAGTTCGGCCCGATGAGCCTGGTGCGGGACGCCCGCACGACCGTGAGGGCCCGCATCATGTCCAGCGTGGGAATCCCCTCCGTGATGCACACGGCAAGCGGAACGCCGGCGTCGGCCGCCTCCATCACCGCGTCGGCAGCCCCGGGCGGCGGCACGAAGATGACCGTGGCGTTCGCCCCCGTGGCGGCCACCGCGTCTGCGACGGTGTTGAAGACCGGCCAGCCCTCGTGCGTCGTCCCGCCCTTGCCCGGCGTGACCCCGCCGACCACCTGCGTGCCGTAGGCGGCCGCCTGTTTTGCGTGGAACGTACCCTCGCGACCGGTAATGCCCTGGACGATGAGACGCGTGCTGCGATCGAGGAGTACGGCCATGAGTCGTGTGCCCTGTCTGCTGTTGTCGCCGGTCACTTCGCTTCGCGGGGTCTGAAGACCCCGCGCCACATCGCCGGATGTCACCCGGCTACCACAGTCGGTTGTCAGTCGCGGGGCCACATCGCCGGGTTACCCCCTGCCACATCGCCGGATGTCAGCCGGCTACTGTCCCAGCGCCACGACCCGTTCGGCCGCTTCGCTCATCGTGTCGGCTGTCGTGAAGTTCAGGCCGCTCTCTTTCAGCATCTGCTTGCCCAGCTCCACGTTCGTGCCTTCCATCCGGATGACGATCGGGACCGGCACGCCGAGCTCCCGCACGGCCGCGATCACCCCTTCAGCCAGGACGTCGCAGCGCAGGATGCCGCCGAAGATGTTGATGAGGACCGCCTTGACGCTCGTGTCCGACATCAGGATCTTGAACGCGTTGCGGATCTGCTCCGCATTGGCCCCGCCGCCGACATCGAGGAAGTTGGCGGGTGATCCGCCCGCAAGCTTGATGATGTCCATCGTGGCCATCGCCAGGCCCGCGCCGTTCACCATGCAGCCGATTGTCCCGTCCAGCTTGATGTAGTTCAGCGAGTACCTCGACGCCTCGACCTCGAGCGCTTCCTCTTCGCCGGTGTCGCGCAGCGACTTGATGTCCGGATGCCTGTACAGCGCGTTGTCGTCGAAGTTCATCTTCGCGTCCAGCGCGAGAAGGCTGCCGTCCTCCGTCACGATCAACGGATTGATCTCGATGAGCGAGGCATCCGTGGCCTTGAATGTCTCCCACACCGCCATCATGAAGGTGACCGCCTGTGCCACCTGCTTCGGCTCCAGCCCGAGCGCGAACGCCAGCTTGCGCGCCTGGAATGCCGCCAGACCGACACCTGGATTGATGAACTCCTTGAAGATCCGCTCGGGCGTCTCCTCCGCGACCTTCTCGATCTCGACGCCCCCCTCCTGGCTCGCCATGAGGACCGGCCGCTCGCTCGCCCGATCGATCACGATCCCCAGGTACAGCTCACGCTTGATCTGGAGACCCTGTTCGACGAGCAACCGGCCGACCTTCTGCCCGGCCGGACCGGTCTGGTGCGTCACGAGCGTCATGCCGAGCATCTTCGCCGCAGCATCGGCCGCCGCCTGCGGTCCCTTGACCACCTTGACGCCGCCACCTTTCCCCCGCCCGCCGGCGTGAATCTGCGCCTTGACCACGACCGTTCCACCGCCGAGGCGCTCGGCCGCCGACAGCGCCGCCTCCCTGTCGAGGACCAGTTCCCCGCTCGGAACCGGGACGCCGTACTTCGACAGGATGCCCTTTGCCTGATACTCGTGGATTTTCATCGTGTTTCGACCGCCTGACGGAGTCGATTGCCTCACGGCCACCGTCTGCCGTGACAGCGCCGCGCACTGCCGCTGCACGCACTCGGCGACCGCGCAACCTTACCATCATGTGCCGGGCGCGAGTGTTGAATCAAGGCCGCCGCCGTGTCGCGTCGACCACCGGATCCGCCACTGCATCGCCCGCCGCCTCAGTTGCGCGCATCAAAACGCAGCAAGTACAATTGACGTGTACTCCCGCAATCATCTGAGCTCACGTACACATGCCGTCCAATTTCCGCCGCGTCTTCACGTCGTCGGTCGGCACCAAGCTGCTGATCGGCCTGACGGGGCTGGCGCTGTTCGTGTATCTGGTGACTCACCTCCTGGGGAACGCGCTGATCTTCCTGGGGCAGGAGACGTTCAACGAGTACTCGCACACGCTCATCTCCAACCCGCTGATCGTGCCGATCGAGGTCGGTCTCCTGCTGGTGTTCCTGCTGCACGTCTACAAAGCCGTCACGATGTGGGTGGCCAACCAGGCAGCGAGGCCGGTGCGATATCAGAGGAAGGCGCTCGCGGGGCACACCAGCCGCAAGAGCGTCTCCTCTTCGACCATGATCGTCACCGGCATCATCGTGCTCGTGTTCATCCTCGTGCACGTCAAGCAGTTCAAGTACGGGACGTTCTACGCGGCGGCGAGCGACCCGGCCGTGCGCGACCTGTATCGCACCGAAGTCGAGGTGTTCCAGCAGCCGCTTTGGGTCGCCTTCTACGTCATCTGCACGGTACTCGTCGCGCTGCACCTGCGGCATGGAATCTCCAGCGGGTTCCAGTCGATCGGCCTGGATCACCCCCTCTACACGCGTCGGCTCGTGACCTGGGGCATCGTCGCCGCCATCGTCGTGGGTGGCGGGCTCGCGGTGATCCCGCTGCTGGTTTACTTCACGACCTAGCGGCCCGGCAGCGAGGCAAGCAGCACCGATATGGCACTCGACTCCAAGATTCCCGGCGGACCGCTCGCCGACAAGTGGGACCGGTATCGATTCGAATCGAAGCTGGTGAACCCCGCGAACCGTCGCAAGTACACGGTGCTGGTGGTCGGCACCGGCCTGGCGGGCGCGTCCGCTGCATCTTCGCTCGGCGAGCTCGGCTACAACGTCATCAGCTTCTGCATTCACGACAGCCCGCGGCGTGCGCACAGCATCGCGGCGCAGGGCGGGATCAACGCCGCGAAGAACTACCAGAACGACGGCGACAGCATCCAGCGGCTGTTCTACGACACCGTGAAGGGGGGCGACTACCGGGCGCGGGAAGGAAACGTCTACCGGCTGGCGCAGCTGAGCGTCAACATCATCGACCAGTGCGTGGCGCAGGGCGTGCCGTTCGCACGCGAGTACGGCGGTCTGCTCGACAATCGTTCGTTCGGCGGCGCCCAGGTGTCGCGCACGTTCTACGCGCGCGGCCAGACGGGACAGCAGCTGCTGCTCGGCGCGTATCAGTCGATGATGCGCCAGGTCGAGCGCGGGAGCGTCACCTCCCTGCCCAACCGCGAGATGCTGGATCTCGTGGTCGTCGGCGGGCAGGCACGGGGCATCGTGGTCCGCAACCTCCTGACCGGCGCCCTCGAACGGTATGCGGGCCACGCGGTGCTGCTCTGCACGGGCGGCTACGGCACGGCCTATTACCTGTCGACCAATGCCGTCAACTCGAACGTCACGGCTGCGTGGCGGGCGCACAAGCGGGGCGCCTACTTCGCCAACCCCTGCTACACGCAGATCCACCCGACGTGCATCCCCGTCTCGGGCACCCACCAGTCGAAGCTGACGCTGATGAGCGAGAGTCTTCGCAACGACGGGCGCGTCTGGGTGCCGAAGCAGCAGCACGACAGGCGGCCCCCCGAGCAGATCCCCGAGGCCGAGCGCGACTACTATCTGGAGCGCCGCTACCCCAGCTTCGGGAACCTCGTGCCCCGCGACGTCGCGTCCCGCAACGCCAAGAGCGTCTGCGACGAAGGCCGGGGCGTCGGCGAGAGCGGGCTCGCGGTGTACCTCGACTTCGCGGAGTCCATCAAGCGTCTCGGCGCGGACGTGATCCGCTCCCGCTACGGCAACCTCTTCGACATGTACACGAAGATCACGGACGACGATCCGTACAGGGCGCCGATGCGGATCTACCCGGCGATCCACTACACGATGGGCGGCTTGTGGGTGGACTACAACCTGATGAGCACGATCCCCGGGCTCCACGTCCTCGGGGAGGCGAATTTCTCGGACCATGGCGCCAATCGTCTCGGCGCGAGCGCGTTGATGCAGGGCCTCGCGGACGGGTATTTCGTGATTCCCTATACGCTGGCCAACTTCCTGGGCAGCACGACGTTCGCGCCCGTCACGACAGAGGACGAGGCGTTCAGGGAAGCCGAGCAGGCGGTTCAGTCACGGATCGACACGCTGCTGGCCATCAAGGGCGCCAGAACACCCCGGCAGCTCCATCGCGAGCTGGGCGCGATCCTCTGGGACGACGTCGGAATGGCGCGCAACGATACCGGCCTGCGGAGCGCCCTCGAGCGGATCGCCGTCCTGCGCGACGAGTTCTGGCAGAACGTCTCGGTGCCCGGGCCGCAGAGCAACGTCAACAAGAACCTGGAGTACGCCGGCCGCGTCGCGGACTACCTCGAATTCGGGGAGCTGCTCGCGCTCGACGCGCTCCAGCGCACCGAGTCGTGCGGCGGCCACTTCCGCGAGGAGAGCCAGACGCCCGACGGCGAAGCGCTCCGGGACGACGAGCACTTCAGCCACATCTCGGCGTGGGAGTACCAGGGCGTCGGCAACCGGCCGAAGCTCCACGCCGAGCCGCTCGTATTCGAGTACGTGAAGCCGAGCCAGAGGAGCTACAAGTAGGGTTCCCGCTTCCTGCTTCCAGCTTCCTGCTCCCGCTTCCGGCTGCTTGCGGGGACCAGGCTGAAACTCGCGGCGCTTACCGGTGCGGAGAAGCACGAAGCGGGAAGTCGGTCGCTGGAACCGGACCGCTGGAAGCTGGCGGCGAGCAGCGGGAAGCTCCACGCCGGCAGCGGGAAGCGGGCAGCTGACAATACTATGCGCATTCACCTGAAAGTCTGGCGGCAGGCGGGGCCGACACAGCCGGGGCGACTGGTCGCCTACACGGCCGAGAACGTCTCCCCCGACATGTCCTTCCTCGAGATGCTCGACGTCGTCAACGAGGGGCTGATCCTCAAGGGCGAGGACCCAATCGCGTTCGATTCGGACTGCCGCGAGGGCATCTGCGGCTCGTGCGGCTTCCTCATCAACGGCCTCGCGCACGGGCCCGACCGTGGCACGACCGTCTGCCAGCTGCACATGCGGCGGTTCAAGGATGGCGATACCGTCGTCCTCGAGCCATGGCGGGCAAAAGCCTTCCCCCTCGTGAAGGATCTGATCGTCGATCGCACCGCGTTCGACCGGATCATCCAGGCCGGCGGTTACACGTCGATCAACGTGGGCGGAGCCCAGGATGCCAACGCCATCCTGATCGCGAAGCCGACCGTCGAACAGGCGATGGACTCGGCCGCCTGCATCGCCTGCGGGGCATGCGTGGCTGCCTGCAAGAACGCGTCGGCGGCCCTCTTCACCTCGGCGAAGATCAGCCACCTCACGCTGCTGCCCCAGGGCGAAGTCGAGCGTCAGACGCGGGTGGTTTCGATGGTGGAACGGCACGACAGCGAAGGGTTCGGCAGCTGCTCGAACGAGGGGGAGTGCGAGGCCGTCTGTCCGAAAGGCATCTCAATCACGAACATCGCCCGGATGAACCGGGAGTACTTCAAGGCGATGCTCGTGTCGAGGTCGTAGCGGAGCCGGGCCCTACACCTTTATCACGTCCACGAGCTCTTTCACGGCCGCGGCCGACTTCTGGAGTGCGGCGTCTTCTTCCGCCGTCAGCGTGATCTGTATGATCTGCTCGACACCGCGGGCGCCGAGCTTGACCGGCACTCCCACGAACAGGTCGCGCACGCCGTATTCACCCTGCAGGAAGATCGAGCAGGGGAGGATTTTCTTCTTGTCCTTGAGAATGGCCTCGACCATCTCGGCGGCTGCCGAGCCGGGGGCGTACCACGCGCTCGTGCCCACCAGCTTCGTGATCTCCGCGCCGCCGTCAGCCGTGCGCTTGCTGATCGCCTCGATCCGTTCCTTCGAGATGAGCTCGGTGATGGGAATACCGGCAACGGTCGAGTAGCGCGGCAGCGGCACCATCGTGTCGCCGTGGCCGCCCAGCACGAACGCGTGCACGTTCTCGACCGAGACGTTCAGCTCCTGGGCGATGAACGTGCGCATGCGGGCGGAGTCCAGGACCCCCGCCATGCCGATGACACGTTCGCGGGGGAACCCGCTCAGCCTGTAGACCGCCTGGCACATCGCGTCGAGCGGGTTGGCGACCGGCACGATGATGGTGTTCGGCGAGTACTTGACGATCTGCTCGGTGACCGACTGCATGATCTTGTAGTTGATCTGCAGCAGGTCGTCCCGGCTCATGCCGGGCTTGCGGGGCACGCCCGACGTGATCACCACCACGTCCGAATCGGCGGTCTGCTTCCAGCCGTCGTCGGTCGCGCCGTACCCGACCACGCGCGAGTCCGAGCCTTCGATCGGGCACGCCTCGAGCATGTCGAGCGCCACGCCGGCGGACTTCGTCTCGGCAATATCGATGATGACGACGTCCGCGAGCTCCTTGTCGGCGACGGCGCGGGCGACAGTGGCGCCGACGTTGCCGGCCCCCCCGACTACAGTGACTTTGCGGTTCATACAAGGACCCTTCGGTTTACGCTTCCAGCTTCCGGCTGCCGGCTTCCCGACGTCTGATGCGGCAGCCGCGGAGGCTCGACTGGGGAGGCGGGCAGCCGGAAGCGGGCAGCTGATGCCTACATGTTTCCAATGATCGCGTCGGCGAACTCGGATGTCTTCAGCTCGGAGGCGCCCTCCATCTGCCGCGCCAGGTCGTAGGTGACCTTCTTCTGGCGGATGGTGGCGTCGAGCCCCGTCTCTATCAGGTCAGCCGCCTCTCCCCAGCCAAGGTAGCGGAACATCATGACCCCCGACAGGATCACGGACCCGGGGTTGATGACGTCCTTGCCGGCGTACTTCGGCGCCGTTCCGTGGGTCGCCTCGAAGAAGCCGATGTCGTCGCCGATGTTGGCGCCGGGGGCGATGCCCAGCCCGCCGACCTGTGCAGCGCAGGCGTCGGACAGGTAGTCGCCGTTCAGGTTCGGTGTGGCGAAGACGTCGTAGTCGGCCGTGCGCGTGAGAATCTGCTGGAACACGCTGTCGGCGATCCGGTCGTTGATGAGCACCTTGCCTTCGCGGGAGGCGCCGGCAGCGACCTCGTCCTCGGTGACGATGTGGTCGCGGAACTCGTCCCTGGCGACCTCGTAGCCCCAGTCGCGGAAGGCGCCCTCCGTGAACTTCATGATGTTGCCCTTGTGCACGATCGTGACGGTCTTCCGACCGTTGGCGATGGCGTACTGGATCGCCATCCGGACGAGCCGCTTCGTGCCGAACTCCGAGATCGGTTTGATGCCAATACCGGAATCGGGGCGGATGCGCTTCCCCATTTCCTTGGTCAGGAAGTCGATCACCTTCTGCGCCTCGGGTGTGCCCTGCGCCCACTCGATGCCGGCGTACACGTCCTCGGTGTTCTCGCGGAAGATCACCACGTTCATACGCTCGGGGTGCGTGACGGGCGCCGGGGTGCCGGCGAAGTACCGGACAGGCCGCACGCACGCATAGAGATCCAGGACCTGCCGCAGCGTGACGTTCAGGCTGCGGATGCCCCCGCCGACGGGCGTGGTCAGCGGTCCCTTGATGGCGACCTTGTAGGCGCGGACCGCCTCGAGCGTATCGTTCGGCAGCCACTCGCCGAGCTCGTTCTTGGCCTTCTCGCCCGCGGGCACTTCGAACCAGACGATGCGCCGGCGCCCGAGGTAGGCTTTTTCCACAGCGGCATCGAAGACCCGCACGCTGGCCCGCCAGATGTCGGGTCCGGTGCCGTCCCCCTCGATGAACGGGACGATCGGATCGTCCGGGACGACGAGATGTCCGTGCTCGCGCGTGATGGCGCGTCCGGCGGTGGGCTGAGCGAGGTGCGTGAATGTTGGCATTGGCGGTGAATTAGGTCACATCACCGGCGACCATCGCCGGATCTACACAGAAACTGTGGAAAACTTTGTGGAAATCAGTCCCGGACGGCCCGCCGATCCCCATCATTCCTGCTCGCGCCCCGCTTTGCACCACGTTGGTGCGCCCAGCCGGGCGTGTCGCGAGCGCGACTGCAGATTATACTTGTTCGAGCGAACGTTCGAGCCCGATCGATCTCACGGGGCAGACGATCCGCTGCCGAACATGTCCGCCGCAACCGGACGCAACATCCACTGCACCAGTTCTCCCATTCCATGCACATCGTCATTGCCGATCAACTGCCGGCCTCCGCGGTCGGACTGCTCAAGAGTCTGCCCGGATGCACGGTCGACGCCCAGGCCGGCCGCGCGCCCGCGGACCTGGCACGCGATCTCGCCGGTGCAGATGCGCTCGTCGTCCGTAGCGCAACCACCGTGGACGAGGCGCTGATTGCCGCCGCTCCCAACCTTCGGGTGATTGCCCGCGCCGGCACCGGCGTCGACAACGTGGACGTCCCGGCTGCCAGCGCGCGCGGCATCGTGGTGATGAACGCGCCGGGCGCCAACAGCGTGAGCGTCGCCGAACACGCGCTGGCGCTGATGTTGTCGCTCGCCCGTGCGGTGCCTGCGGCCGACGCCACGATGAAGCGCGGTGTGTGGGACAAGAAGAAGCTCACCGGAATCGAGCTCCGCGGCAAGACGCTCGGGCTGGTGGGCCTCGGCCGGATCGGTCAGGAGGTGGCGGCGCGCGCCCGGTCGTTCGGGATGAACATCGTCGCGCACGATCCGTTCATCTCGGAGCAGGTGGCAGGTACGCTCGGGGTCGAGCTCCTGGACCTCGACGGCCTCTGCGATCGGGCCGACTACATCAGCCTGCACATCCCGGCGACCCCGGAAACGCGGCACCTGTTCAACAGGGAGCGGCTGGCAACGTGCCGGAAGAACGCCCGCATCATCAACACGGCCCGGGGCGAGCTGATAGACGAGGCGGCCCTCGCGGAGGCGATCACAGCCGGGCAGATTGCCGGGGCCGGTCTCGACGTGTTCGAGACGGAGCCGCCGCGCGACGGCTCGCTGACGGCGCTGCCGCAGGTCGTGGCAACCCCGCACATCGCGGCGTCCACCGTCGAGGCGCAGGAGCAGGTCGGGCT
This sequence comes from uncultured Acidobacteriota bacterium, assembly GCA_963787175.1. Lineage (GTDB taxonomy): Bacteria > Acidobacteriota > Vicinamibacteria > Vicinamibacterales > 2-12-FULL-66-21 > CAVSUB01. The sequence continues at coordinate 249,318 of CAWBCA010000014.1, read as the reverse complement.
CGAGACCGCGGCCGCGGTCCGCGACTTCCTCATCGACGGGATCATCCGCAATGCCGTGAACTTTCCCGGTGTGCCGTCCGAGGATCTCGAGCGGGTCCGTCCGTTCATGGTGCTCGCCGACCGGATGGGAGCGCTCGTGTCGCAGCTGGCGGACGGGCGCACGCACTCGATCGGCATCCGGCACTACGGCCCCCTCGTCAGCGCGCACGCGAGCCTGCTCGCCAGCTCGGTCGTGGCCGGCGTGCTGCGGCCGATGCTCTCCTCCACCGTGACCGTGGTGAACGCCCGGGCGATTGCCGAAAGCCGCGGGATCGAGATTGTCGAATCCAAGAGCTCGCGGCCGCGCGACTTCGCCAACCTGCTCTCGATCAAGCTCCTCACGAGCGAAGGCGAACGCTGGATTGAAGGCACGGTGTTCGAGCCCGGCAGCGCGCGTCTCTCGATGCTGGACGGCGTCGAGGTCGAGGCGCCACTCGAGGGGGTCGTCATGGTGCTGCACAACAACGATCAGCCGGGCGTCATCGGCGCGGTCGGCACCCTGCTGGGACGCCACGGCATCAACATCGCCAGCTTCGCCCTGGGCCGGAGCACATCGGGAGCCGTCGGAATCGTCGCGCTGGACTCGGATGCCGACGCGCCGGCCCTCCTCGCCGCCGTCCAGGAGATCCGGGCACTGCCGGCCGTCACGGGTGCGCGCGTCGCCACCATCACGTCCCGCAGCTGACGGAGCGCCGCAGCACGGGGCCCCAGCGCCACTGTGGTACCATGACGGCGTCCTGCCATGACTCCCAAACGCGCGACGGCGTATGTCGGCCTCGCGTTGGTGCTGGTCGCCTGGCTGGCGGCGGCCGCCGGAGTGGCCGTGACGTCCCCGGCGCCCCAGCCGGAGGCGCGCCGGGCCGCAGTGTCCGCGACGCAGGCGCTGGCGGACGAGGTCCAGGCACAGGCGTCCCGCCTGCGCGATCGCATGGCGCGCGCGCCTGCCCCCCGCACCCCGGTGCGCAATCCATTCGCCTTCGCGCCCAGAACCGCCACCCCGACGCGCCAGCCGCACAGCATGGCGGGGAGGCTGGCCGAGCCCGCGCAGCCCGGGCCCGGCGAGCCTCCACTGCATCTGGTTGGCATCGCCGAGCGCGAAACGCCGGATGGTGTCATCAGGACTGCGTTGATCACTGCGGACTCCGACGAGCTGTTCATGATGCTCGAAGGTGAGATGCTGGGTGGGCGCTATCGCGTGAAGGCGGTCTTCCCCGACGCCGTGGAGCTCACCGATCTCGTGACGGACACGCCGCGGCGGCTGTCGCTCCGGTAGTTCGAGCAGCCGCGCCGGCGCTCCGCGACGCGCACCGATTCCCCTTTGTCAATCGTCCGCCTGCTGGAAGGCGAGCGAACGGGTCGGCGCACCGCGCAGGCCCGCGACGCGAGGGCGCGGCCGCTCATGCGCGCGCGCCTGCGGCCGGGTGGCCCCGCGTGCAGTCGTGGTAATATTTGCCGTGCCGCCTGTTTCAGTGTCCGGGGCGCCCGCTCATCCCACTTCCGGTCTCGCCATCGCCGTCATCCCCGCCAGATATCACTCGACACGACTGCCAGGCAAGGTGCTCGCCGACATCGGCGGCCGCCCGATGATCGAGCACGTCTACCGTCGGGCCGCGGCGTCGCGGTCGATCGCGCAGGTGATCGTGGCGACCGACGATCGACGGATCGCAGAGGCGGTCTCACGCTTCGGCGGCCAGGTGCGGATGACGTCTGCGGCGCATCAGAGCGGCACCGATCGGCTGGCGGAGGTCGCGACGGCGCTGAGCTGTGATCTCGTCGTCAACGTGCAGGGCGACGAGCCGCTGATCGAGCCGCAGATGATCGACGACGCGGTGGCGCCGTTCGCGGGTGAGCCGGCGCTGGAGATGAGCACGCTGCGCAAGCGCATCGAGGATGAGGCCGACCGCCACAACCCGAACGTCACCAAGGTCGTGGTCGACAGCCGCGACTTCGCGATGTACTTTTCCCGTGCTCCGATTCCGTACACGCGCGAGGGATCGCCGCCGGCGACGGCCTGGCGCCACGTCGGCTTGTATGTCTACCGCCGCGACACGCTGCTGCGCCTGTCACGGCTGCCGCCGGGCCCGATCGAGCGGGCCGAAGCACTCGAGCAGCTGCGTGCGCTGACGCACGGCATCAGGATCAAGTGCGTGGAAACCGCCTGCGAGTCGATGGGCGTCGACACCCCAGCCGACCTCGAACGCGTCCGCGCCCTTGTCGCAGCCCGTCCACTGGAGACCGCAACGTAGGAGCACTGTACCCGGATGACCGACACGCCCCGCGACCCTGACTCTTCCGCATCAGCTCCGCGCGCCAGCAGACCTGTCAAGTACATCCTGGTCACCGGGGGGGTCGTCTCGTCCCTGGGCAAGGGGCTGGCGGCTGCGTCGATCGGCGCCCTCCTCGAAGGTCACGGCTACAAGGTGACCCTGCAGAAGTTCGACCCGTACATCAACGTCGATCCGGGCACGATGAGCCCGTACCAGCACGGCGAGGTCTACGTCACGGACGACGGCGCCGAGACGGATCTCGATCTGGGGCACTACGAGCGCTTCACGAACCAGGTCACGACGCGGAACAACAACTGGACGACCGGCAAGATCTATCTGTCGGTGATCAACAAGGAGCGCCGCGGCGACTATCTCGGACGCACGGTGCAGGTGATCCCGCACATCACCAACGAGATCAAGGACAGCATCCGCTCGGTGGCCACGGACGTCGACGTCGTCCTCGTCGAGATTGGCGGCACGGTGGGCGACATCGAGAGCCTGCCGTTCCTCGAAGCCATCCGCCAGCTGCGGCAGGACGTCGGCCGCGAGAACACCCTCTACATCCACCTGACGCTGGTGCCGTTCATCGGCGCCGCCGGCGAGCTCAAGACGAAGCCCACCCAGCACAGCGTGCGGGATCTTCGCGCGATCGGGATTCAGCCCGACATCCTGCTGTGCCGGACCGATCGGTACCTGGACCAGGACATCAAGCGCAAGATCGCGCTGTTCTGCGACGTGGACGAGGAGGCGGTCATCACCGCGAAGGATGTCTCGAGCATCTACGAGGTGCCGCTGGTGCTGGCCGACGAAGGGCTCGACCGGATCGTGCTCGACCGGCTCCACCTGCCGCGCACCGAGGCGCGCATGGAGGCCTGGTCGGACCTGGTGGACCGCATCAAGCACCCGTCGGACGAGGTCACGATCCATGTCGTCGGCAAGTACGTCGGCTACGAGGACTCCTACAAGAGCCTCAACGAAGCGCTCTACCACGGCGGGTTCAGCCACCGGCTGCGCGTGAACATCCGCTGGGTCGAGGCCGAAGCGCTCGAAGAACCGGGCGGCGAGCAACTGCTGGAGGGGGCGCACGGCGTGCTCGTGCCGGGCGGATTCGGCGATCGCGGCACACGCGGCATGATGCGCGCCGCCGAGATCGCGCGCGAGCGCAACATCCCGTACTTTGGGATCTGCTACGGCTTCCAGTGGGCGACGGTCGAGTACGCGCGGCACGTGTGCGGGCTGCTGGAGGCCGATTCGACCGAGTGTGCGCCGGACACACCCGACAAGATCATCTACAAACTGCGCGACCTGCTGGGAGTGGACGACCTGGGAGGCACGATGCGGCTCGGCACATACGCGTGCGAGCTGAAGGAGGGTTCGAAGGCGCGGGCGCTCTACGGTGAACCGATCGTCCGCGAGCGGCACCGCCATCGCTACGAGTTCAACTGCCTCTACGAGAAGGCGCTCACCGACAAGGGCATGGAAGTGGTCGGCCGCTCGCTGGACGGCAAGTTCGTCGAGATCGTGGAGGTACCGTCGCACCCGTGGTACATCGCCGTGCAGTTCCATCCGGAGTTCAAGTCGAAGCCGTTGAAAGCGCACCCGCTGTTCGCCGGGTTCGTCGGGGCCAGCCACCGCCACAAGACGGCCGCTGCCCAGCTGCCGGCTGCGTCGGTGGCAGGTTAGCGGCGTGACGCCCGTTCAATTCGCGGGGTTGACCGTCGGGGGCGGCGCGCCGCTGCTGCTGATCGCCGGGCCCTGCGTGATTGAAAGCGAATCACACGCGCTCGGGCTCGCGTTGGCCGTTCGCGACATCGCCAGCCGCGCAGGCGTCCAGTACGTGTTCAAGGCGTCGTACGACAAAGCCAACCGGACGTCCGCGCGGTCGTTCCGGGGCCCGGGCCTCGACGAGGGGCTGCGCGTGCTCGCGGCCGTTCGCGACGGGGCCGGCGTCCCGATCCTCACCGACATCCACGAGCCGGCGCACGCCGGGCCCGCTGCGAAGGTCGCCGACGTCCTGCAGATTCCGGCGTTCCTCGCACGCCAGACGGATCTGATCGTGGCGGCGGCCGCGACCGGCAGGGTGGTGAACCTCAAGAAAGGACAGTTCCTCGCCCCGACGGACATGCGGCACGCGATTGACAAGGTGACCAGCACCGGCAACCGGCAGGTGCTCGTGACGGAGCGCGGGGTGAGTTTCGGCTACAACAACCTGGTCGTCGATATGCGCGCCTTCCCCATCATGCGGCGCTTCGGGTTTCCCGTCGTCTACGACGTCACCCACAGCCTGCAGCTGCCGGGAGCGGGCGACGGGGTGACCACCGGCCAGGCGGATCTCATCCCTACCGATGGCCTCTGCCGGGGTGGCCGCCGGCGTCGACGGTGTCTTCATGGAGATCCACGAGCAGCCCGAGCGGGCGCGGAGCGACGCGCAGAACGCGCTGCGCCTGGACCTGCTCGAGGAGCTTCTCCACCGGCTCGTCCGTCTCCATGCCATCGCCCACGAGCCCCTGCCCGAGGTGAACCCGGCATGACGAGCGACACCCTGACGGCCCTCGATCTCGCGCGCAGGGTCCTGCGCATCGAAGCGGATGCCATCGCGAGCCTGATCGACCGGATTGGCGGGGACTTCGAGCGTGCACTCGATCTCCTGCACGGGTGCCGCGGCCGCGTGATCGTCACCGGCATGGGCAAGTCGGGCATCATCGGCCGGAAGATCGCGGCGACGCTCTCGAGCACCGGCACCTCGGCCTGGTTCCTCCACCCGGCTGAAGCCATCCACGGCGACCTCGGAGCCATCCGGGAAGACGATGTGGTGATGGCGCTGTCGCACAGCGGCGAGACCGACGAGCTGGTGCGGCTCCTGGAGTCGATCCGGAGGATCGATGCACGACTGATCGCGTTGACAGGCCACCCCCGATCGACCCTCGCACGCGCCGCCGACGTTTCGCTCGACTGCAGTGTCGCCGAGGAAGCGTGCCCGATGAACCTGGTGCCGACGGCGAGCACCACGGCGGCACTCGCCCTGGGTGACGCGCTGGCGATGACCCTGCTCGTGCGAAAGGGTTTCGGTGCGGAGCAGTTCGCGTCCTACCATCCTGGAGGAAAGCTCGGCCGCCAGCTGCTCCGCGTGGAGAACACGATGCACGGCGGCGATGCGGCGCCCCTGGTCGAGACCTCCGCTCGAATGCCGGAGGTCATCCACGAGATGTCGAGCAAGAGGCTCGGGATGACCTGTGTCGTGAACGACCGGCGGCAGCTCGTTGGCGTGTTCACGGACGGAGACCTTCGTCGTCTGATGAGCCGTGCGACGGATGTGCTGGGGCTCACCGCCGGCGAGGCGATGACGCCGCGCCCGATCACCATCTCCCGCGAGCTGCTGGCGGTGGAAGCGCTGAAGATCATGGAGGCTCACAAGATCACGTCGGTCGTCGTGGTCGACGCCGGCCGCTTCGTGGAGGGAGTGGTGCACCTGCACGACCTGTGGCGAACGCAGATGATCTGACCGTGTCGGTGCAGGCGAAGGCAGCGGCCGTGCGTCTGCTGCTCTTCGATGTCGACGGTGTGCTCACCGACGGCTCCGTGCTGATGCACGCGGATGGATCCGAGTCCAAGAACTTCCACATCCGCGACGGCGCGGCGCTCGTCTGGGCGCAGCGGGCCGGGCTGTCGGTCGGGCTGCTGTCGGCGCGAACCTCCGGCGCGACAGCGCAGCGCGCCGCCCAGCTCGGGATACGGATCGTCTCGCAGGGAGTGGCCCGGAAGGCGGACGCCTACGAAGCCATCCTTCGCCAGACGGGGCTGGACGAAACGGCCGTGGCGTTCATGGGCGACGATCTGCTCGATCTGCCGGTGCTTGCGCGCGTGGGATTGTCGTCCGCCCCCTCGGACGGGGCACCCGAGGTGCGGGCGCGGGTGGATTGGGTGAGCCCGTCGGGCGGTGGCCGCGGCGCCGTGCGCGAGCTGATCGAGATGGTGCTGCGGGCCCAGGGACGGTGGGAGGCGATCGTGCTGCAGTACGGCGCCGGAACCTGATGGAAAATTCGGACGTTCTCCTCGCCGCCCTGATTGCGCTGCTGGCCGGGCTCGCCATCGGCAAGGCCTGGGAGCGCTACAAGCTGCAGGACGGACGCTGGGTCGACCGCCGCCGCGCCCGCGAGTCCCCTCACTACATGCTCGGGCTGAACTTCCTCGTCACCAACCAGATCGATCCGGCCATCGAGGAGCTGGCCAAGGCGGCGCAGAGCGCAGGAGATCCACTCGAGATTCATCTGATTCTCGGGAACCTGTTCCGGGAGAAAGGGCAGGTCGGCCGGGCGATTCAGGAGCATCAGGCGCTGCTCCAGCGTCCGGACCTCCGCAAGCTCGAACATGCGAACGTGCTGCTCTGCCTGGGCCTCGACTACAAGCGGGGGGGCTTCGTCGACCGGGCACTGGAGGCGTTCACGGAGGTGCTGCGACTGGAGCCGGGAAACCAGTATGCGCTGCTCGAATCTCGAGAAGCTGTACGAAGAGCAGCATCAGTGGGCGGAGGCGTACGCCGTCCGCCAGAAGCTGGCCGCCAGGGGCGATCACGCATCCCCTGGCCGCCACCACGAAACCCTCGCGTACCTCGAGAACGAGCTCGGGCTGGACGCGCTCAGGCGGATGGACTACGCGGAGGCAGCCCGCCGGTTCGGGGCGGCCATCGAGCACGATCCGATGAATGCGCCGGCCTACCTGAACCTCGGCGACGTTCATTACTATCAGGGCAATGTCGAGGGTGCAATCGCCGACTGGGAGCGGCTGATCGAGCAGTCCCCCGAGCGGGCGTACCTGGCCTTTTCCAGGCTCGATGGGGCGTATCCGAAAACCGGTGGTCCGGCCCGGTTCGCGGAACTGTGCCGCACGCTCATCGCCGCGAACAGCCAGGACTGGCGGGCGCGGCTGGCCCTGGCACGCCACGTGTCGTCGCGGGGCAGCTCGATCGAGGCACTGGAGCTGCTGTTCGAGGCCGTCGAGCTCAACCCGCACGCGCTCACGCTGCACCAGGCGATCTGGCAGACGCTGTCGAACCTGCACCTGCCGCAGCCGCTCGTGGATCGATACGTCGACCTGACCCGCGACTCCATCTTCTATCTCGACCCGCACATCTGCGTCCGCTGCCGCTATCGCAGCACGGAGCTCCTCTGGCAGTGCCCGCAATGCCACGAGTGGAACACCTTTGTCGAGGAACGGATTGCGCCGGCCAAGGACACGGAGGCGACGCTGACGAGCTAGGCTTCAATTGACAGGACGGCGAAGACGGTGCGCACCTGCACTTCCGTGTCGGCAAACGTGCCATCGGTGCGGATCACGTGGTCCCCGCGCCTGACCTTCTCGGCGATCGGCCACTGCGCCGCGAGCCTCGCGCGCGCCTCGTCCGCCGGCAACCGATCCCTGGACACCAGCCGGCGGAACTGCTCGGCAGGCTCGCACGCGCAGACCACCACCCGCTCGAAGTCGTGCTCATGACCCGTCTCGAACAGCAGCGGAATGTCCGCCAGCGCGATGCGCGTGCCGGACGGCAGGTTCGCGAACCAGGCGCTGATCCGGCGGTAGACGTGGGGATGCACGATCGCCTCGAGGTCGGCCCGCGCCGCGCGGTCGCGGAACACCAGGCGTCCGAGCGCAGCGCGGTCGAGGAGGCCATCGGGCCGCAGCACGCCTGGTCCGAATCGTTCGGCGACCTCGGACAATCCCGGGGTGCCGGCTGAGAGTGCCTCGCGTGCCAGGACGTCCGCGTCGATGACGGCCGCCCCGAGCGCGGCGAAGCGGGACAGGCAGAACGACTTCCCCGTTGCGATGCCGCCCGTCAGTGCGGCCCGCAGCATCAGCCCAGGGAAGCGGCGCGACGCGACCGCGCGGCCGTCAGGGTGTTCTTCAGGAGCATCGCGATCGTCAGCGGCCCGACACCGCCTGGAACCGGCGTGACCGCACCCGCCTTCTCGAAGACCGCTGGATGCACGTCGCCGACGACAAGGGACCCGCGGCGCGCGAAGTCGGCCAGCCGCTGCGAGCCGGGTTCGAAGAGCCGCCGGGCGGCCGCCTCGTCGGTCAGACGGGATATCCCCACGTCGATCACCGTCGCTCCCGTGCGCACGAACTCGGGTGTGACGAATCCGGGCCGTCCGATTGCCGAGACGAGGATGTCCGCACTCGCACAGAGGCCGGGCAGGTCGGGCGTCTTCGAGTGGGAGATCGTGACCGTCGCGTCCCGCTGCAGCAGGAGCATCGCCATCGGCTTGCCGACAATCTCGCTGCGGCCGATGACGACCGCCCTGGTCCCCGCGATGGCGATTCCGCTCCGGTCGAGGAGCGCCATGACGCCCGAGGGCGTGCACGGTGCGAGCAGCGCACGACCCTGGACGAGGCGTCCGACGTTCGCCGGGTGGAAGCCGTCCACGTCCTTGGCCTGGTCGATCGCGTCGAATACCCGCTGCGCCGCCCCCTTGCCCATCGATCCCGGCAGCGGCGACTGCACGAGGATGCCGTCGTGGCGATCGCTCCCGTTGAGACGATGCACGACAGCGAGCAGATCGTCGAGGGTGGCCGCCGCGGGCAGCCGCTGCAGATCCACCCAGAGGCCGGAGTCGGTGCCCGCCCGCACCTTGTTGCGGACGTAGATCTCCGAACCGGGATCCTCGCCGACGAGCACGATGCCCAGCCCGGGAGGCCGCCCCGCGGCGGCGGCGAACGCGTGAACATCCGGCAGCACCGATTCGCGAATCGCCGCGGCCACGGCCTGGCCATCCAGCACGCGTGCGCTCATCTCACTTCATCCTGCTCCAGCCGGCATCGTGCGCGGGCTGGCCGGTGACCGCCAGGCACCAGCACGGTCGCCGCCGGTGCGCCCGGATGCGAACGACCCATCATCCGGGGGACGCCACGGCGTCCGCGGCCCCCTCGAGCTCGCGAAGGTTCTCGGACTTCCCGAGCACGACCAGGTGATCGCCCGCCTCCATGGACACGTCCGGCGCCGGGTTGAACTCCATGCGTCCGTCGGCGCGCTGGATGCCGATGACGACCACGCCGAAACGCTGCCGCAGGTTGGCGTCGACGATCGTGCGCCCGACGAGCGGCGCGCCCTCATGGATGAGCACCTGCTCCATGTTCAGGTCGAGGTTGTCGGAGCTCGTGGCAAGCTGCACGAAATCGACAACCGCCGGCCGCAGCGCGGTCTGCGCGATCTGCAGCCCGCCAATCTGGTACGGCGACAGGACGCGGTCGGCGCCGGCCCGCACCAGCTTGGCCTTGGCATCTTCGGTCTCGGCGCGGCCGATGATGAATAGGCCCGGGTTCAGGAGCCGTGCGGTCAGGACGGCATAGACGTTCTCGGCGTCCGTGCTGACGGTCGCGATCAGCCCGCGTGCGCGATCGATGTGGACCCGGTGCAGGACCAGCTCGCTGCTCGCGTCCGCCTCGACGGCGGTGTACCCGAGGTCGATGGCTTCCTGCATCCGCTCGGGATCGCGCTCGATGACGACGAAGGCGATCGATTGGCGGGCGAACTCGCGGGCAATGATCTGCCCGATTCGGCCGAAGCCGCAGATGATGAAATGCTTGTCGAGACGGTCCAGCATGCGCTCACGCCGTCGAACGGTCCAGCGCGCCTGGAGATCCCCCTCCACCAGGCGGGCCATGAAGAACGTGAAGGTATAGAGGACGGTCGCCACGCCGACCGTCAGCACGATCATCGTGAAGAGCTCGCCGGCGCGTGAGAGGGGGTGGACCTCCCGGTATCCGGCGGTCGTCACCGAGATGACCGTCATGTAGAGCGCGTCCCATGGATCCCACCCCTCGATCAGGGTATAGCCGGCCGTCCCGCCGGCGACCACCCCGAGCAGCAGCACGACCGACAGCCTCCAGCCCGTCCACCAGGGAAACGCAATCGGCAGCCGCCTCCCGCCACGGGCAAGCGGATTCGACCCAGCAGGATGGCGCATCGCCAGACTCTCGCAGGCGCTATTTCCTTCCGCCTCGGGCGAGAACGAACCCCGCGATGGCGACGGCAATGCCCAGGGCCATGATCCTCAGGCCGAACACGTCGGCGATCGCGGGGTTGATGTGCATGCCCAGATACTTCAGGACGCCGTCGAGCTCGCTCCATTTGGCCTGCGCTTCGCTGGTGACGCCCCAGATTGTCAGAAAAGCGAGCAACGTGATGCAGAAGCCGTTGAACAGGAGCATGTACCCGGCCATCTTCAGGAAGTTCGCGAGGTTCAGCATCCCGCTCGCGCCGGCCGCCTCAGCCTTGTCCACCAGCGGACTGTGCGTGCGGCCGTAGAACCAGTAGATCACCATGCCGATGTCCAGCCAGCCGAGGAAGCGCACCCAGGTCATGACCGACAGACTGACCATCAGGTACAGGCAGGAAACGACGCCCAGCACCGGGATGACGTAACCCAGCGGCACGCGGAACGGCCGCCGGGCCTCCGGGCGCTGGATTCGAAGGACGATCACCGCGAGGGACACGACGACGAACGCGAACAGCGTGCCGATGCTCGTCATCTCCCCGAGGATCTGAATGGGAACGAAGCCGGCCACGACGGCGACGATCACGCAGGTGATGATCGTCGTGATGTACGGGCGTCCGGAAGCGCGGGTGGACCTTGCTGACGCCGGCCGGCAGCAGGCTGGTCGCGGCTCATCGCGAAGAAGATGCGCGGCTGGCTCATGAGCATGACGAGCAGCACGCTGGTGATCCCGGCGACGGCGCCCGCGGAGACCAGGCCGGCGGCCCAGTCCTTGTTGATGAGCGCCAGCGCATAGCCGACCGGCGCATTGAGGAACTGCGCGGTCGTTCTTGAACTGCACGACCGGCACGATCCCGCTCGAGGATGGCGGCGACGAGCCAGGTACAGGACAGTGCAGATGACCAGCGACGCGATGATGCCGATCGGCAGGTCGCGGCTCGGGTTCTTGGCCTCCTCCGCTGTCGTCGACACCGCGTCGAAGCCGATGTAGGCGAAGAAGACGACGGCCGCACCCGTCATCACGCCCGGGAAGCCGTAGGGCATGAACGGCGACCAGTTCTCCGGCTTCGACGTAGGTCACGCCGACGACGATGAAGAAGAGCACCGCGGCGAGCTTGATGGCGACCATCGCGGCGTTGAAGCGCGCGCTCTCGCGCACGCCGACGACGAGCAGCACCATGATCGCGAGGACGATGAGCACGGCCGGCAGGTTGATGACCGCGCCCCGGCGCCGCGGCCGGCGCCGCGCTCATCCAGGCAGGCAGGCTGCACGCCGAACCCGGCCAGGATGCGCTGGAAGTAGCCGCTCCAGCCGACCGCGACGGTCATCGATCCGACCGCGTACTCGAGGATCAGGTCCCAGCCGATCATCCAGGCGAAGATCTCGCCGAGCGTGGCGTAGGCGTAGGTGTAGGCGCTGCCGGAGATCGGGATCATCGCGGCGAACTCGGCGTAGCAGAGCGCCGCGAACCCGCAGGCGAGCCCGGCGATGCACGTAGGAAAGCACGATGGCCGGGTCCGGCCTGGTTGGCCGCCGCGGTGCCGGTGAGCACGAAGATGCCGGTGCCGATGATCGCGCCGATGCCGAGCAGCGTCAGATCGATGCGCCGTGAGCGTGCGCTTCAGCGCCTTGGCGCCGTGCTCGGCGTCCCCGACCAGCTGCTCGATCGATTTCGTCTTCAGGAGATTCGAATCCATTCACCCTCCGTGACAGGCGTGGCACCCGGACTGCCGCATCGACGACGCAGGATCGTGGGACCGGCTCGGAAGCTGACCGGCACGTGACCGACGCCGATCAGGTAAAACGCGGCGTTATACCTTGCGGGGATCGGCCGGCAGAGCGCGCGACGAAGGCGCGCACGCGCGCCTCGACGTCGTCGTCCGACGAGCAGATCGCTGATCACCGCCACCGCCGACGCGCCGGCAGCCACGACCGCCGGCGCGCGCTCCAGGGTGATGCCGCCGATCGCCACGATCGGCTTGCCGCGGCCGGCGGCATAGCCGCACCAGGCTCGAGTCCGCGCGCGCACGTAGCCCGTGTCGCTTGGTGGCGGTGCCGAACACCGGCCCGACGGCGACGTAGCTGGCGTCGCTGTCGAGCGCGCGGTCGATCTGCGTCCGGCGTGTGGGTCGAGAGGCCGACCATCGCCGCGGGCCGACGATGCGCGCGCACGTCGGCGACGCGGAGATCGTCCTGCCCGACGTGCACGCCGTCGGCCCCGGAGAGCGCCGCGATGTCGGCGCGGTCGTTGACGATGACACGCGCGCCGCCGGCGGCGCGCCGCGCGCACGACTGCGTCGGCAAGATCGAGGAAGCGGCGCTCGCCGCCGTGACTTGTCGCGCACCTGCAGGAGCCGCGCGCCGCCGTCGCAGGCAGGCGCCGGCGACCGCGGCGGCTCGAAGCCGCGCGCGGCGCAGACGTCGGTGTCGATGATGGGATAGAGGATGGCGCCCGTCACGCGCGCTGCGAGCGACGTCAGCACCGGCTTCCGCGAGGCCGGCCCCGCCGGCTTCTTTTCTCGTCGAGGAAGCGCTCCATGAAGCGCGGTGCTCAGCCGGCCGGCCACGAAGTCGGGGTCGTCGAGGATGCGCAGGTGGAGCGGGATCGTGGTCTTGATGCCTTCGATGACCGTCATCTCGAGCGTGCGGCGCATGCGCGCGATCGCCTCCTGGCGGTCGCGGCCGTGGACGATGATCTTGGCGATCATCGAGTCGTAGTAGGGCGGGATCGTGCACTCGGAGTGCGCGAAGTGTCGACGCGGACGCCGGGGCCGCCCGGCACGCTGAACGCGCGGATCACGCCGGGCGAGGGCGCGAAGGTCTCCGGATCCTCGGCGTTGATCGCGGCACTCGATCGCGTGGCCGGTGAACGTGACGTCCCCCTGCTTGAACGACAGCCGCTCGCCGGCCGCGATGCGGATCTGCTCCTTGACGATGTCGACGCCGGTGAGGAACTCGGTGACCGGGTGCTCGACCTGGAGGCGCGTGTTCACCTCGAGGAAGTAGAAGCTGCCCTTGTCGTCGAGCAGGAACTCGAAGGTGCCGGCGTTGGTGTACTGCACGGCGCGCGCGGCGTCGACGACCGTGCTCCCGAGCTTGCGGCGCATCTTCTCGGTCAGCGCGACCGACGGCGCTTCCTCGAGCAGCTTCTGGTGGCGGCGCTGGATCGAGCACTCGCGCTCGCCGAGGTGCACGACGGCGCCGTGATGGTCGCCGAGCACCTGCACCTCGATGTGGCGCGGGTTCTCGACGTACTTCTCGAGGTAGACGTCGCCGACGCCGAAGGCCGCCTCGGCCTCGCGCTGCGCGGTCTTGAGCGCCTTGCCCATCTCGCCTGGCGTCGCGGATGACGCGCATGCCGCGGCCGCCGCCGCCGGCGACCGCCTTGATGATCACCGGGAAGCCGAGCTCGCGCGCCACCTTGAGCGCCTTCTCCTCGCCGTCGACCGGCCCGTCGCTGCCCGGCAGGATCGGCACGCCCGCCTTGCTGCATGGCGCGGCGCGCCCGCGCCTTGTCGCCGAGCAGGCGGATGACGTTCGGGCGCCGGGCCGATGAACTTGATGTGGCAGGCCTCGCAGACCTCGGCGAGGTAGGCGCTCTCCGACAGGAAGCCGTAGCCGGGATGGATGGCGTCGGCGCCGGTGATCTCGGCGGCGCTCAGCACGGCCGGCACGCTCAGATAGCTGTCGGCGCTGCGGGCCGGGCCGATGCAGACGTCCTCGTCGGCGAAGCGCACGTGCAGCGAGTTCTCGTCGGCCTCGGAGTAGACCGCGACGGTCTCGATGCCGAGCTCGCGGCAGGCGCAGATGACGCGCAGCGCGATCTCTCCGCGGTTGGCGATCAGGATCTTCTTGAACATGTGGTCGGTCGATGCCGATCAGGTGGTCTTGATGGCGAACAGCCGCTCGCCGTACTGCACCGGCTTGCCGTTCTCGACGTAGGCGCTGACGATCTCGCCGTCGTACTCCGAGGTGATCTCGTTCATCAGCTTCATCGCTTCGATGATGCAGAGCACCTGGTCCTTCTTGACCCGGTCGCCGATCTCGACGAACGACGCGGCGCCGGGCTCGGGGGAACGATAGAAGGTTCCGACGATCGGCGACTTGACGACCGCCAGCTCGATGGATCGTCGTCCCGCCTCGGCAGGAGTGGGCAGGGGGCGGCCGGCAGCGTCGGGCACGCGGCGGCGGCGGCCGGAAGGTGCGCCGCGGCGGCAGGCGGAGCAGGCTGAGCGGCGCGCGAGCAGTCCGGCCTGTCTTTCGGATCCGCAGCTTCAGTCCGTCACGCTCGAGCTCGAACTCGGCGAGGTCGTGCTGCTTGACGAGCTCCAGGATCCGTTCGATGTCGTCGAATTCCAATCAGCCTCCGAGCGAAGTTCGCGTTCCCGCGCGGCCTTAGCCCGCGTCAGCACGTCGCACCCGGTGCTCGTCACGAGCACATCGTCTTCGATCCGGACGCCGCCGACGCCTTCCACGTAGGCGCCCGGCTCGATCGTGAACACCATGCCCGGCTCGAGCAGCATGTCCGCCTGCCCGTCCGTCGCGCCTGCCGATGCGCGGCTCCTCGTGCACTTCGAGGCCGAGGCCGTGTCCCGTCGCGTGTCCGAATGCCTCGCCAAGGCCGTGTCGGCTCAGCACATCCCGGGCCGCGGCGTCCACGGCGCTGGCCGGCACACCCGGGCGCGACGGCCGCAATCGCCGCCCGCTGCGCCTCGGCGACGGCCGCTGCCAGACGCCGCCACTCCGGCCCGGCTGTTCCGAGCTCGACCGTCCGCGTCAGATCCACGGAGTATCCGTCGTAGACGCCCCCGAAGTCCAGCACCACCCCCTCGTCTTGCTCGAGAGGCCGCGGGGCCCGGCCGGGCGTGCGGCAGCGCGCCGTTCGGCCCTGACGCGACGATGGTTTCGAACGCCGGCCGCTCGAACCCTGCGCTGACGGATGAGGGCGTCGATGTCAGCGGCGACCTCGGCCTCCGTGCGGCCCGGCATCACGAGCGACGGGTACCTGCCCCGCAACCTGGGCCAGCCGCCGCCCGGCCTCGCGCAGTATCGCGATTTCCGCCTCGTCCTTGACCGCGCGCCGCCGCTCGACGAGCGCTTCGGTGGGCACGAGCGATCGCTGGATCCCATCGAGTGCCGACGGCGTGCCGGCCAGCCCGGCGGCGAGCCGGTTGAACCGCGCCACCGACAATGAATGGCTCTCGATGCCGATGCGCGTGGCGCCGCTGTCCCGCAGCAGCGCGTGCAGCGTCGAGTCCACGCTGGCGGGTGCGATCACGACGGTGATGTCCTCTGCGGCAGTCCCACGGGATCGACTGCCGCGCGCGCGGCAGTCGCGTAGCGGAAGTCCACGATGAGGTGGGCCGAGCGGGGCGCGACCAGCAGCACGCCGGCGGTTCCGGAGAACGAGGTCAGATAGCGGATGTTTGCCGCGTGAGACACCACCAGCGCATCGAGGCTGGCGCTCTGGAGATCGGCACGTATCCGCCCCCGCCTTGTCGCGGGGCAGACGACTCTGTCGGCGACCATGGCGTCAGCCTACGTCAAACCGGGACACCGTGGCGCGAGGTGCTCCCTGCTGTCCGCCCCACGCGAGCGTCCGCCGTTCCCGGCCAATCCCATGTGCGCGGGATCGCTGCCGATCGGCCGCCGGGCCGCCCGCCCGCCGGTGCGAAGCCGCGCGTCACTTCACCGTGACTGTGCCGGTCGCAGTGCCATCCTTGTCGGAGTCGTCCGACACCGTCAGCACGACAACGTACGCGCGGGGCAGCCCATACGCGTGGGACGTGGTGATGCCCTGACCGAACGTGCCGTCCCCGAAGTCCCATCTGTAGCTCTGGATGGTCCGGCCGGGCGCGGCGCGGCTGCCGGAGGCATTGAAGTTGACGGGCTGGCCGGAGAGCGGATCGGCTGGCGACGACGTGAAGCTGGCTGTCGGGTTCACTCCCGCGCCCACCAGCAGGTTGGTCGATTTCTGTGCGCTTCGCCCAAGTGCGTCCGAGATGGTCAGCGTGACCACGTACGATCCCGCCGTGGAGTACCGATGATCGACGGTCCTGCCGGAGCCGCGGTCTCCGTCGCCGAAACTCCACGCGTAGCTGGCAATCGGGTTGCCTGCGGCCGAGGTGCTGGTGGTGGCATCGAACAGCACGGTCTGGTTGTCGATGGGCGCCGGCGGCGTGAACGTGAAGTTCGGCACCAGCCCGTCGGGCGGAACGACGATGCCGGGCGGCACGAGGCGGATGGCGCCGGTTCGCGAGGACGAGTTGTTGAAGTCGCTGCCGACCGGGGTAATCACGATGTCGACGATCGTCCGGGTGTCCACCGAGAAGCCGCTCGGGGCCGCTGGTGCAGTGTAGACGACCGATGCGCGACCGTCGGAGCTGGTGACGAGGTTGCGCGCCGAGAGGGAGCCGAAGTCCGCGCGTATTCCGCCGACCTCGATCTCGGCACGGAGCGAGACGTTCCGCATCGGCTTGCCGTCGGAGTCGCGCGCCGTGATCGACACCAGGCTCTGCGACGCGCCATCCTGCGTGAGGACGTCCGGCGCAATCGAGATGCCGATCGAGGTGGCGTATTCCGAAGGTCCAGAGAGAGGGGGCGCCTCCTGGTTCTTCATCGTGCAGCCGGCCGCGAAGAGCGCGGCCAGGAGAGCGACATGCTGGAAGAGTGGCTGTTTCATGTGTCCATCACCGGTAGTGCGCCCGGGTCCCCCGAAAAGACCTACGTCTGGTCCCGAAAATTTCCGAAATCGATCGAATAGCGCGCGACGGCGCTGACCTCGCGTCCGGTCTGATCGTGGCCGTAGAAGGTGACCTCGGCGATCGTCGAGATCACCAGGCCGTTGGCCGTCAGCGCCTTGAGCGGCGCCTCGTTCTTCGCGATGTGGCGCACGAGCGTGAAGGCGGTCGTGACCGCAGTGGACCCGACGGTCAGCGTCATTCCACCGTCGAAGCTGAACGGCACGTCCACGCCCTCGACGTTCCGGCCGTCGGTGCGGATGTAGCGCACGCGATACTGGTTGACCGTGATGAAGTTGGCCGTCGTCGGCGTGGTCGGCGAACTGGAGGTGCCGGGGTCTTTCATCGCGAGGGCGAACGACACCTCGGCGACATCGGCGGCGATCGCCGGCGCCGCTCCGGAGTCGGCCCCGACGTCCGAGGACACGGATCCCCCGACCGCATTCACGATCAAGTAAGACGAAGCATCCCCCTGCTGCTGCAGCTCCCCGCAGGCCGTTGAGGCCAGGGCGAGCAGGAGCGCCGCCGCCGGCAGCGCGGCGGGCCGCCCGGCGCCCCTCGCGCGCCTCTCCTCCACTCTTGCTGTTCCCGTTGTCATTGGCCTAACCCTTCAGAATGCGCGGGCGTGATGAAAATCAACAACTCCCGGCTCTCGTCGCTCTCGTCGTCGTGCTTGAAGAGCCACCCGAACAGCGGGACCCGATGAAGCAGCGGTGTCTTGTCGGTGGACGACTGCTCGCGTGTGATGAAGATGCCGCCCATCACGGTCGTCATGCCGTCCGCGACCTGGACCCGCGTGATCGCGCGCTGCGTGTCGATCGGGAATCCGCCGGGGACCGGCTGCCCGGGCGAGCCGTTGCACCAGCTCAATCTGCATGATCACGGTGTTGGCGTTGGTGATCTGCGGCAACACCTTCAGCGTCAGCGCAGCATCCATGTAGGTGGTCGTGGTCGTATTGTTCGCCACCGTCTGGACGGGAATCTGGACGCCTTGCGTGATTTCCGCTTCCACGTTGTTCTGCGTGGTGATGCGCGGCGTCGAGAGGATGCGGCCCTTGCCGCTCCGCTCGAGGGCGCTGCAGCGCGATGTCCAGGCTGAACGCACCGTTGACCGCGCCAAGGGCGAGCCCGATGGCGGAGGTTGCGGCGCTCTGCTCCGAGCCCGACGGCCGTGCCCCGATCGTCGATGCGCCCGCTGAGCGTCCCCTGGTTCGGGAACGCCAGGTTCGTCGTGTTGCCGAGCTCCGGCGTCATCCGCCCGTTCAGCCCCCACTGGACGCCGATCGCCCGGGCGAACTCGCGGGTGGTCGTCACGACCCTCGCCTCGATCTCGACCTGACGCTCCGGCCGATCGAGCGTCGCGAGCAGGCTCGTGACCGTCTCCAGCCTGGCCGGCAGGTCCGTGACGATGAGCGTGTTCGTGCGGTCGTCGATCTGCACGTCGCCTCGCGCCGACAGCGCCGCTTTCTTGATCAGGGGCGCCGCTGCGGATGCCTGGGCATAGCTGAGCGCGAACGTGCGCACCGACAGCGTCCCGGCGTCTGCCGCGGCCTTGATCAGCGCCTGCCTCGAGTCCTGCTCCTTCCGGAGCGAATCCGAGCCGCGCGATGCGGACGATCGTGCCGTCCACCGTGTAATCGAGCTGATTGCCGCGCAGGATGACGTCGAGTGCCTGATCCCAGGGCACTTCGTTCAGGATGATGTCCACGGTGCCCTGGACATCCGGGTCGATCACCATGTTGAGGCCGCTGATCTCGGAGAAGCCGCGCAGCACCGCCCGGAGGTCCGCGCCCTGGAAGTCCAGACTGACCGGGTGCCCCGTGAAGCGCTTCGGCCCCTCACCGCCGCCGGCCTGCGGCAGCGCCGCCCCGGGCGCCGCCGGCAGGGCCTCGAGCACCGGTGCGGGCGGGCGCGCTGCCCGGCGGGATGCGGCGGCGGCCGATCCCGGGCCCTGGGCCGCGAGCGTGGGGGTGACGTCGAGCGCGGTAATGGGCTCCGGAGGCATCGTCAACTGCGGCGTGATGGCCGCCGCGTTGCGGATCGCCTGCTCCATCGTGACGGGCGGGTCGGCGGCCGGTGATGCGCCGGGGCCGGGCGCGAGCGGGCCACGGTCGGACAGGCCCGCCGGCGTCTGGAACACGACATCGAGGTCGCGCCCCGCGGGCCCGCTCCGCTCGACGTGGTACGTCGCGTCGGAGCCCATCTCCATGACGACGCGGGTGACGAGCGGCTCCCGGCTGCTCACCGCGAGCCGGACGTTCTTCACGAGGAGGCTGTCGACCTCGACCCGGCTTCCCGCCTTGGAGGTGACATCCGGAAAGTCGAGCGTCAGTTGTCGCGGACCCTCAGCCGACTCCGCCACGCTCGACGGCAGCAGCTGGCCGTTGCCGCTGAGCGTGACCGTCGTGGACGACGGCGTACGGCGTGTGCGCACCTGCTCGATGACCGTCGCCGGACCCGGCGTCCTGACCCCGATCCGGGGCCGGGGTGCGGGCGGCGGACGCCGGCGCGTCAGGGCGCGGTGCGCCCGGCGCCGGGTTCAACTCCACCCGGATGGTATTGCGTGCGCTGCGCACGCGGTACTCGCTGGGCATGGTCAGCGAGACCCTGATGCGGGCCAGCGAGGCGCCGTCCGGAGCGGCGGTCTGCTCGACCTTCACGCCGGCCAGCTGCCCGCTCCCGGGGAGGTCGGCATGCGGTCGTGAGACGCTGACGTTCCGCAGATCCACCAGCAGCGTGTGCGGATCGGGCCGGCTCACGACGTAGGCGACCGGTTCTGTCGACTCGATGAGCACGGCGTCGTCGTGGGCCGAAACGTTGAGCAGCCGCACCGGGGCGGCTGCCGCCGTGAGGATGATGCTGGCCGCGACCAGCGTCCCCGCGGCGGCCCCTGAGATGCGGCGGCGCCCGGTCATGACCTTCTGCGCGATTCTCACTTCAACCCTTTCGGTTGACCGGTGCTACCGCGCACCTCGGCGGCGCGGACCCGTTTGGCGACCTCCCGCTGCGTCACGAGCGAGAGCGGGTCGTGGACGTCCTGGGAAAAGATCACGCCGTCCTGGGTGATCGTCTTCACGGTTCCGTCGAACAGCCGATCGCCGCCACGGACGATGTATGTCCGGCTGTCGGCAGACTGAACGATCGCGATGTAGCCCGAGCGTCCCCGCAGGACGCCCTTGACCAGCACCTCGTTCACCAGCAACCCGGGAAGGCCGGCGCCGGCCGAGACGCCTGGCGCCGGGTCGTTGCCGCGGCCGACGAGGCTCAGGAAGGGATCCCGCCGCCCCTCTGCGTCGTAGGAGTAGCCGGCGGCAGGCGGCTGCTCCGCGGACGGCGGGGTGACCGCCTCGGGCGTCTGCTGCCCGGCCGCCGCCGCGATCGCGAAGAGAAGAATGCTCAACATGAACGGGGTTGCCTCACTTGGCCGATGGCGCTGCCGCCGCCCCCGATGCGCCGGTCCGGTCACCCAGCAGCACGAACGTGGTTGCCACGCACTCTGCGACGATGGTGGCGTTGGGCCCCGGCTGCGGCTTCGCCTTGATGCTGATGCTGCTGATGTTGATGATTCTCGGGAACTTGCTGATGCGGTCGAAGAACGCGCCGAGGTTGTGATAGGTCCCTTCCGCCTGGAGCTTGAACGGCACTTCCGCGTACATCGTTTTCTGCACCGGTGGCTGTGGAGTGAATCGTTGGATCGAGAGGCTCGACTGGATGGCGAGGCCGTGCAGCCGCCGCAGGATGTCGGCGACGTCCTTCTCTTCCGGCAGCACCGCGCGGAGGCCCTCGAGCCTGCCCTCCAGTTGCGAAACCTGGGCCTGGAACTCCGGGAGCCGGCGGGCGGTGGCCTGGCCGCGCAGGACGTCGGCGTTGCAGCGTCGTGAGGCGCGTCTGGCGGGCCGCGATGTCGTCGCGAGCGCCCTGCACGTAGAAGTTCCAGAAGCCGCCCGCGGCGGCAACGCACACGAGCACGAACGCGCCGAATCTGGCCCCGCCAGGAGATCGTGCCGAGCGAAAGTTGCATAGGATCTGGTGCGCCTCCGCGCTACCTCGCCGCGCCGGCTCGCGGGCGGTGCGGCTCAGGGTCGAAGTAGCTCGCCTTGATCACGAACCGTACGAGGTCGCCGCTGGTCGCGTTGGAGGTGACCTGGCTGTCGATGATCTCGACCGGCCGCGGAACCATTGGTGCCTCGATGCCCGCCGACGAAGTCGGAGAGCGCCGTCATCGAGGTGGCGAAGCCGTTGAGGGTGAAGTCGCTGCCGACCTGCGCCATCTCGGAGAGCCACAGCCGGTCGGGAACGCTGCGGCTGATCTGATCGAGGACGCGGGCCGGCGCGGCCTGCCCCTTGCGCAGCTGTTCGATCAGCGTGACGCGCTGCTGCAGCTGTGCCTTGCGGCGTCTCGAACTCTGGACCTGCGCGAGCACCGACCGTCAGGTTGCGCGGCTTCGAGCTCGGCCTGGGCGATCTGCGCGTCGACGGCGCTTGACTCCTGCCGCAGCGTCCAGAACCACCAGCCCAGCCCGAGCACGGTCAGCAGCAGGAGCAGCGCCGGCGCCGATGGCGTCACGCGATGGCCCCCGGCTAGACGCCGGCGGCGGCTTTTTTGCGCTGCGGCTCCGCTCGGCCGCGAGCAGGTTGATGCGGATCATCGGTCGCCCACCCGCCGCAGGGCGAGGCCGACCGCGACGGCTGCCGTCGCGGCGACGTCAGCGACGTCCACCTTGAAACCTGGCGGCGTCGAACGCGATGTTGCTGAACGGATCGAAGAACTCGACCGGCGCCTCGAACCGCTCGCCGAGCATCTCGGCGAACCCCTCGGCGCGCGACGCGCCGCCGCTGATCACGATGCGGGTGATGCGATCGGAGGCCGCGGTGGCCTTGAAGAAGTCGAACGTCTTCTGGATCTCCAGCATCAGGTTCTCGGTGACGGCGCGCAGCACCGGCCGGGCGTCCTCGTAGAGTAGCGCCGTCCACCGGCATGGCCGCGCTTCAACTGGTCGGCCTGCTCGAACGGCAGGTTGAGCTCCTTCTGCAGCGCCTCGGTGTAGGCGTTGCCGCCGATCGAGATGTCGCGGGTGAACACCGACTGCTCGCCGCGCGAGGATGTTGATGTTGGTGGCGCTCGCGCCGGCGTTGAGCAGGACGACCACCGCGTCGGGCTCGATCCCGTAGTTGACCTCGTAGGCGTTCTGGAGCGCGAAGGCGTCGACGTCGACGACCACGGCGGTGCGGCCCGGCCTGCGCTGATCACGCCGGTGTAGTCGGCAATCTTCTCGTTCTTCGCCGCCACCAGCAGCACGTCCATCGTCGTCTTGCCCGACCGCGTCCGGGGACGTCGAGAATCTGGTAGTCGAGGTTGACGTCCTGGATGTCGAACGGGATGTACTGCTCGGCCTCCCAGTAAATCGACTCGGCCAGCTCGGCTTCGGTCATCACCGGCAGGCGAGATCTTCTTGACGATGACCGCGTTGCCCGAGAGTGAGGCGGCGACGTCCCGGGTCTTGATGCTCGGGTCTCGAACAGCCGCCGGACTGCGCGGCCACCGACCGCGGCGCCATCGATGATCGCGCCGTCGACGATGCTGTCGGGAGGAATCGGCTCGGACCCGAAGGCCACGACCTTGTAGCTCTTGCCGACCGGCTTGAGCTCGATCGGCCTTGACGGCGCTGGATCCCAGGTCCAGCCCGACCAGCGACTTGGCTCTGCACAAAACACCGCGTTGTCCTGTCTGTGAGGGTGCCGGTGATTCCGGTCGCCGGCGGATCCGGCCCGCGCAGAGGGCATCCGCGCGTGCGAAGTTCGGTCGGTCCTGTCGGAATTTAGTGGGGCAAGGAGAGTGCCACGGCGTCCGAATGACGAAAATGCGAACGAAAAGACCAGATGTGGCATGGTGACGCCGGGTCACGGGCGTTCCGGATCGACAGATTCTGATCGCCGCTGACGGTTCTGTAAGTCGCACGCCGCTGCGTACTGGACGGCGGCTGGTGGCTCGCGGAGGCGCCTGCCGCCAGGGGGCCGCAATGCTTGACAATGCCGCCGTAAGGACACGTATCCTCTTGGTTTGCCGTCCTTTGAGAGAGGCTGACCGTCTGGTGCTCCGGGCCAGCAGTCGGCTCGGAGCGCCGCGGAGGCCGAAAGGGATTCTGATGGGTTCGTTTGTTCCCACCGCCGGCAGTATCGAGCGGCTGTGGCACGTGATCGACGCTGAGGGCCAGGTCCTCGGCCGCATTGCAACCGAAGCGGCGCGTTTGCTCCAGGGCAAGCACAAGGCCGTCTACACGCCCTACATCGACACGGGCGACCACGTGGTCGTGGTCAATGCCGCCAAGGTGCGGCTGACCGGCCGCAAGGAAGAGCAGAAGGTCTACCGCTACCACAGCGGCTACGAGGGCGGGCTCCGGCAGGAGCGCGCCAAGGACCTGCGCCAGAAGAACCCGGCACGGATCGTCGAAGAGGCCGTCCGCGGCATGCTGCCCAAGACGAAGATGGGCGACGCGATGTGGCGCAAGCTGAAGGTGTATGCCGACGCCACGCATCCCCACCAGGCGCAGAAGCCCGCGGCACGCGGCGCCGGCCCTGGCCTCCACCAAGAACAAGAGCAAGCGCGAGGTCGCATAACGTGGCAGCAGGCATCGAATACTACGGCACCGGACGCCGCAAGACATCCACCGCCCGCGTGTTCCTTCGCCCCGGGGCGGGGGGCATCACCGTCAATCGCAAGCCGATCGAGCAGGCCTTCCCCACCGAGGCGCTTCGCACGCAGATCAAGCAGCCGATGGCGGTCACCGAGACGGCGACAAGTTCGACGTGCTGGCGACGATTGCCGGCGGCGGCATCGCCGGCCAGGCCGGCGCGCTGCGCCTCGGCATCGCCCGGGCGCTGGTCGAGTACAACGTCGAGCTGCGGCAGCGGCTCAAGAAGGCGGGCTTCCTGACGCGCGACGCGCGCATCAAGGAGCGCAAGAAATACGGTCAGAAGGGCGCGCGCAAGCGTTTCCAGTTCAGTAAACGCTAGAGGCGAGAGTGTTCATGGAGGCAGCTTGAGCCGGCATCGCGTTAAAGGATCTCCTCGAAGCAGGCGTCCACTTCGGGCACCAGACCAAGCGCTGGAACCCGAAGATGAAGGCGTACATCTTCGGCGAGCGCAACGGGATCTACATCATCGACCTGGCGAAGACCGCGAAGCTGTTCCGCGACGCGGAGCAGTTCACGACCAACCTCGCGGCCGATGGACGGACGGTCCTGTTCGTGGGCACGAAGCGGCAGGCGCAGGATGCGGTCGCCGAAGAGGCGCAGCGCTGCGGCATGTTCTTCGTGAACCAGCGGTGGCTCGGCGGGCTGCTGACCAACTTCACCACGATCCAGCGCAGCCTCGGCCGGCTGCGCGACCTCGAGGCGATGGAGACCGACGGCCGCTACGAGACGCTCTCGAAGAAGGAGATCTCGCAGCTCGAGAAAGAAAAGCGCAAGCTGCAGCAGAACCTCGAAGGCATCCGCAACATGTCCCGGCTGCCCGACGCCCTCTTCGTGGTCGACACCCGCAAGGAACAGATTGCGGTCGACGAGGCGCGCAAGCTGAAGATCCCGGTCATCGGCGTCGTCGACACCAACTGCGACCCGGACGAAGTGGACTACGTCATTCCCGGGCAACGACGACGCGCTGCGCTCGATCCGCCTGTTCGCGTCCCGCGTCGCCGATGCGGTCCTCTCGGGGCGGGGCATGCGCGAGTCGTCCCAGGCGGACGACGGAGACGCGGAAGGCGATGAGCGCGGCCGGCGACTCGCGCCGCACGGCCAATCGCGTCCGGAACCGGCGACCACGCCCGCCTCCGTCTAGGCACGGCGGCCGACTGACACGCGCGCCTCTGGCCGGCTTCGCGCGCCCGGCGTTTTCTGTGTGCGGCCGGCCCCGGCCGCGACGGCCGCTCAACCGAGAGATTCGAGGACACATGGAAATCACAGCAGCGATGGTGAAGAAGCTCCGCGACGCGACCGGCGCGGGCATGATGGAGTGCAAGGCGGCCCTGACCGAGGCGGGCGGCAATCTCGACGAGGCGACGACCATCCTGCGGAAGCGCGGGCTGGCGACGGCCACCAAGAAGGCCGGCCGCTCCACCAACGAGGGCATGATCGGCCACTACATCCACATGGGAGGCAAAATCGGCGTGCTGGTGGAAATCAACTGCGAGTCCGACTTCGTCGCACGCACCGACGACTTCCAGAACCTGGCGCGTGAGATCGCCATGCACATTGCCGCGGCCAGCCCGCAATACGTGCGCCGGGAAGACGTGCCGGCAGAGATCGTCGAACGCGAGCGCGCGATCTACCGCTCCCAGATGGAAGGCCAGAACAAGCCGGCCGCGGTGATCGACAAGATCGTCGAGGGCAAGCTCGGCGGGTTCTACGAGCAGGTGTGCCTGCTCGATCAGCCCTCGGTCCGTGACCCGAAGATGACCATCGGACAGCTCGTGCAGCAGGCGGTCGCCAAGATGGGCGAGAACATCGCGGTGCCGCGCTTCGTGCGGTTCAAGCTCGGCGAGACGGCTTGAGCGCAGCGCCCGCCGCTGCCCCACCCGGAACACGGAGACGGTTCATCTCATCTCCGTGTTTGATTCGCCGTCGCGGCGCGGCCATCCCCGATACCCACTCCGCACGTTGATATAATCATCCCCGTCATGCCCGGTCCCGTCTTCCGTCGCATCCTTCTGAAGCTCTCCGGTGAGGCCCTCATGGGAGAGCAGCCGTTCGGGATCGATCCCGGCGTGACGACTCAGATCGCAAAAGACATCAGCGAGATACAAGGGATGGGCGTGCAGACCGCCGTCGTGATCGGCGGCGGCAACCTGTTCCGCGGGCTCGCGGCCAGCGCCCAGGGCATGGAGCGCGCCACGGCCGACTACATGGGCATGCTCGCCACGGTGATCAACGCGCTCGCCCTCCAGGACGCGCTCGAGCATGTCGGAATCGTCACGCGGGTAGCGACCGCCATCGAGATGCGGGCTGTCGCGGAGCCATTCATCCGGCGACGCGCCGTGCGCCACCTCGAGAAAGGGACGCGTCGTCGTGTTCGCAGCGGGCACGGGAAATCCGTACTTCACGACCGACACGGCTGCGGCGCTCCGTGCGATGGAGATGAAGGCCGACGTGATCCTCAAGGGCACCAAGGTGGATGGGATCTACACGGCCGACCCGATGCTCGACCCGCACGCCACCAAGTACGAGGAGATCTCGTACCTCAAGGTGCTCGGCGAACGGCTGAAAGTGATGGACGCGACGGCGATCTCGCTTTGCATGGACAACAAGCTGCCGATTGTCGTGTTCAACCTTCGCACCACCGGCAACCTCCGCCGCGTCGTGATGGGCGAGCCCGTTGGCACGACAGTCAGGGCGTGATCGAGGATCCGTTCGCGCACGCGGTCGCCCGCGACCGCCCGTCGCAGCCAGGAGCCGGTAGCAGGATGCTGCAAGACGCATCCTGAATTGCAATGGCACAGCGGCCGGCCTTTTTCAGCGGCCCGCTAGAGCTGGAGTTGACATACATGGACGTGAGCGATCTGAAAGGCCTGTTCGCGGAAGTCAAGAAGCGCATGGACGCGCAACTGGAGCACGTCCGGCGCGAGCTCGGAGGCGTCAGGACAGGGCGCGCGTCGGTCACCATCCTGGACGCGGTGCACGTGGAGGCGTACGGATCGCACGTGCCGCTCAACCAGGTGGCCTCCCTCTCCATCCCGGAGCCGACGCTGATCGTGGCGCAACCCTTCGACCCGTCGCTGATGGCCGCCATCGAGAAAGCCATCCGCATCTCGAACCTCGGCCTGAACCCCACGAACGACGGCAAGGTCGTCCGCATCCCGATTCCCTCGCTCACCGACGACCGGCGCAAGGAGCTCTCGAAGCTGGTGCACAAGTATGCCGAGGAGGGCCGGAACGGCGTGCGCCAGGTGCGCCGGGAGGCCAACGACAGGCTGAAGAAGATGATGAAGGACCACGCGATCTCCGAGGACGACGAGCGCCGCAGCTTGGACGAGGTCCAGAAAATCACCGACCAGCAGATCGGATTGGTCGACGAGATGCAGAAGAAGAAGGACGCGGATCTGCTCAACAAATAGCTTCCCGCTTCCCGCTTCCAGCTGTCCGCGACCCGTTTCCAGCTACCAGCGAGCTGGTCCGCGTTCGGTCCCGGCCAGAGAATCGAAGCTGGTAGCTGGCCGCGGGAAGCCGGAAGCCGCCCTGCGCCCACCATGTCCTACTTCTCGCACCTCGAGTGCTCCGTGCCGTGCGGCCCGGAACGCTACGATCCGCGCGTGGCGCAACACCTCTGCGCGTGCGGCGCTCCCCTGCTGGCTCGTTACGATCTCGACGCGGCATCCACCTGGCGCCCGCCTTCCCTGACAGGACGGGAGCCGACGATGTGGCGATACAGGGAGTTGATGCCGCTGTTCGACGGCGAAGCGCCCGTGACGCTCGGCGAGGGCTGGACGCCGCTGATTCACGCGCGCCGACTCGGGCGCAGCCTCGGCCTCGAGCGCCTGTACGTCAAGGACGAGTCGCTCAACCCCACCAATTCGTTCAAGGCGCGCGGTCTCTCGGCCGCCGTCACGCGCGCATTCCACCTGAAGGCGGACACGTTGTCGGTCCCGTCCGCGGGGAACGCGGCGAATGCCCTGGCAGCCTACGCAGCGCACGCCGGGCTCCAGGCCCAGGTCTTCATGCCGCGGGATGTGAAGGTGCCGTTCATTCGCGAGTGCGAGCTCTACGGGGCCACGGTGACCCTCGTCGACGGCCTGATTACCGACGCCGGACGCATCGCGGGGCAAGTCGGCAGCCCGCTCGGCTGGTACGACGTGTCGACCCTCAAAGAACCCTACCGGATCGAAGGCAAGAAGACGATGGCGTACGAGGTCGGCGAGCAGATGGGATGGGAGTTCCCCGACTGGATCATCTATCCCACGGGCGGCGGCACCGGCATCGTCGGCATGTGGAAGGCCTTCGAGGAGCTCGAACGGATCGGGTGGAAGCGTTCGGCGGTGCGTCCGCGGATGGTCTCGGTCCAGGCGGAGGGTTGTGCCCCAATCGTCCGCGCGTTCGAGAGTGGTGCCGATCGGGCGGAGCCGTGGCCGAACGCCCGCACGGTGGCGGACGGACTCCGCGTGCCGAAGGCGATCGGAGACTTCCTTGTGCTCCGGGCCATCCGCGAGAGCGGGGGCGCGGCGCTGGCGGTCTCCGACGGGGAGATGGTGTCCGGGATGCGGGAACTGGGCGCGCAGGAGGGAATCAGCGCGGCGCCCGAAGGCGGCGCGGCGCTCCAGGCGATCAAGCTGCTCGTGCGCAGCGGCCGCATCCGGCCGACCGATTCGGTGGTCCTCTTCAACACCGGCGGGGCCCTGAAGTACCTCGACGTGCTGGCGGCGCCCGTCGGCGGGGCCTTTCAGGCCCGGTGATCCCCGCGACCCTCGGCGGGGTCTGACCAGCCTCCGCTGAAGCCACGGCGGTCCGCCGAAGCCTAGGCGAAGGCGGAAGACCCCGGCCTACAGACGAAAATTCCCGACAGGCCGCTTCGGCGTCGCGACACTCGGTCAATCTCCCAGAGACACTCCCATGGCCCGGGCCGTCCGGACCACGTCGAAGTCAGTCGGCACGTTGCGAGTGCGGCCGACCACATTCTCGAGCGGGACGGCGACGATGTGCGGCGGATGAAACGCAACCATGTGGCCGAACTGACCGGCGAGCACCAGCTCCACGGCGCGCGCACCGAACCGGGTGGCCAGGAGGCGATCGAAGCTGGTGGGGGCCCCGCCGCGTTGCAGGTGGCCGAGGACGACGCTGCGCGTCTCCTTGCCGGTCAGCTTCTCGAGCGCTGCGGCGACCCGGACAGCGGCGCCGCCGAGCCGTTCCGCGAACTCGGGCGTGCCCTCTCGCAGCAAGGAGACCTGCCCGCCGACCGGCTTCGCCCCCTCGGCGACGACGACGATGCTGAAGCGTGCTCCGTAGGCCTCCCGCGCCCGGATCCGCTCGGCGACCTTCTCGATGTCGAATGGAATCTCCGGGATCAGGATGACGTCCGCGCCCCCGGCGACCCCTGCGTAGAGGGCAATCCATCCGGCATAGCGGCCCATGACCTCCACGACCATCACCCGATGGTGCGCCTCTGCCGTCGTGTGCAGCCGGTCGATGGCGTCGGTGGCGAAGCTCACCGCGGTGTCGAAGCCGAAGGTGTTCGTCGTTTCGACGATGTCGTTGTCGATGGTCTTCGGAACGCCGACGACCGGAATTCCGCGCTGGTAGAACTCGTGCGCGATCGCCAGCGTGCCGTCGCCGCCGATCACGATCAGCGCATCGAGCGCGAGGTGGTGAAACATCTCGACGCAGCGCGCCGAGTAGTCGCGGCTGCCGCCGCTGGTTTCGATCGGGATAGGCGAACGGATTGCCGCGGTTGGTCGTGCCGAGGATGGTCCCGCCGATGCGCAGGATGCCGGTCACATCCCGGGGAGTGAGCCGCCGCCAGCGGTCCGGCTCGATCAGACCGTCGAAGCTGTCCTCGAGGCCGATGACCTCACACTGGCAGTTCGCGGCAGACTTGACCACCGCCCGGATGACGGCGTTCAGCCCGGGGGCGTCGCCGCCGCCGGTGAGAACGCCGATGCGCTTGATCGGCGAGGGCTCCTCGCTGGCCGACATCAGCCGAGTATAACAGGCGGAGACTACAGCCACTTGCGGGACGCGCACGCGGTTGACTACACTCGCGGCGCGCGTTCCTGCGCGGTGCGCGCGCCGGATCTGCCTCAAGGAGTGTGAATGGCAGACGCTGGATCTGTGGTCGATGGCTTTCGTCTTCATGCTGGCGACGTTCGTGGGCTTCCAGGTCATCCAGAACGTGTCGCGGCTGCTGCACACGCCGCTGATGTCGCTGACCAACGCGATCTCGGCGATCGCCGTGGTCGGCTCGATCATCATCGCCGGTGAGGAGAAGAGCGTGATCAGCACGGTGCTCGGCGCGGTGGCGGTCGCCGCATCGGTCACGAACATCGTCAGCGGCTTCCTGATCACGGACCGGATGCTCAAGATGTTCCGCGAGCGGAGACCGCGCTCGTGATCGCCGAGCACCTCACCCAGGCCAGCTACCTTGCGGCCGCCGTCCTCTTCATCCTGTCGCTGCGCTGGCTGAGCAACCCGAAGTCCGCGCGGCGCGGCGTCGCGGCGGGCGTCGGCGGCATGGCGATGGCGATCGGCGGCACGCTCCTCCACCCGGAGATCGTCAGCTTCAAGTGGATCGCCGTCGCGATCGTCGTCGGGACGGTCATCGGCAGTGCCGCTGTCGAGGGTGCCGCTGACCGCAGTTCCCCAGCGGACGGCGCTCTCGCACGCCTTCGGCGGCCTGGCGGCCGGCCTGGTCGGGACGGCGAAGTACATGCTGTGGCTGCAGGACGGCCAGCTCACCGCGTTTCGCACCGGCGGCGATCGCGATCGAGGTCATCCTCGGATACCTGACGTTCACGGGCAGCCTGATGGCGGCCGGCAAGCTGCAGGAGATCATCCCGACACGGCCGATCACCTACCCCGGGCAGAACGTCGTGAACCTGACGTTGCTCGGCATTGCGATCGTTGCGAGCATCGTGCTCGTCCTGCGGCCGGGGATGTGGCAGCTCTTCCCTGTCATCATCCTGCTGTCGCTGGTGTTCGGTGTGCTCCTGATCGTGCCGATCGGCGGCGCCGACATGCCGACCGTCATCTCGCTGCTGAATGCGTACGCGGGGCTGTCGGCGGTGGCGATGGGGTTCGTGCTCGAGAACAAGGTGCTCATCACAGCGGGCGCGCTGGATGGATCGTCGGGGCTGATCCTGTCGATCATCATGTGCCGGGCGATGAACCGGTCGTTCACCAACGTCCTGTTCGGCGCGTTCGGCCAGGTGCAGGCCGGGGCACCGCGGCAGAAGCCAAGGCCGTGAAGAGCGGCACGCCACAGGATGCGGCGGACCTGCTCTCCAACGCCGCGCGCGTGGTGATCGTGCCCGGCTACGGGATGGCCGTCTCGCAGGCGCAGCACCGGGTACGCGAGATCCACGACGCGCTCACCCAGCAGGGGATCGACGTGAAGTTCGCGATCCATCCGGTCGCGGGCCGCATGCCGGGGCACATGAACGTGCTGCTGGCCGAGGCCGAGGTGCCTTACGAGGCCCTGATCGAGATGGACGAGATCAACCGGGACCTGCCCCAGACCGACGTCGTGCTCGTCGTCGGGGCGAACGACGTGGTCAACCCGGCGGCGCGGCACGACAAGAACAGCCCGATCTACGGCATGCCGATCATCGATGCCGACCGGGCCAAGTTCGTGATCGCGAACAAGCGATCGATGAACCCGGGCTTCGCCGGGATCGAGAACGAGCTGTACTCCGCGGACAACACTCTGATGGTGTTCGGCGACGCGAAGACGGTGCTCGGTGAGATCGTCAAGGCGCTCAACGGCGACAGCGGGCACTGATGTCCGCGATCATCGACCTGTTCCTGCATCTCGACGCGCACCTTACGGAGTTCGTCGCCACCTACGGCGCCTGGGTGTACGCGTTGCTCTTCGCGATCGTCTTCGCCGAGACAGGGCTGGTCGTCACGCCCTTCCTGCCGGGCGATTCGTTGCTGTTCGCCGCAGGCGCGCTGGCGGCGGGCGGCAGCCTGAACATCTGGCTCGTCATGGCGCTTCTGGTGGTCGCGGCGATTCTGGGCGATGCGGTCAACTACGCCGCGGGGCGGTACGTCGGCCCCCGGGTGTTCAACGCGACGGAAGACGCGCGCGGGTGGCACCGGTTGCTCAACCGCGAGCACCTGGCCCGCACGCATGTGTTCTTCGAAAAATACGGGGGCAAGGCCGTCGTGCTCGGCCGCTTCGTGCCGATCGTGCGGACGTTCGTGCCGTTCGTGGCGGGCGCCGGCGCGATGACCTACGCCACGTTCGCGCTGTACAACGTGCTGGGCGCGCTGCTCTGGGTCGGGGTCTGCACGCTCGCCGGTTATGCGTTCGGCAACGTGCCGGTCGTCCAGAAGAACTTTTCCCTGTTCGCGCTCGGCATCGTTGCCGTGTCACTCATACCAATCGCCATCGAGCTGATCCGGAACCGCCTGCGCCCCTGACACGCTGAGAGATGCCGGCCGGATGTGCAAGCAAAATGGCAGACTAGAGAGACGCCCGGTTCGTCTGCAGAGGCGGCGGTTCGGGCGTCGCTGCCGCGACGGCCCGCAGCAGAGGGGTGCTCGCCAGGAGGCATGCAAGGAAGACCATCAATGCGAACAACGCGAACGCAATGAGGTCCTGGTCGTTGGCTTCCGGATCGAGGCGGTCGTGCAGTTCCTTCAAGTGGGACGCTCCCGCGAATGGGATCGAACGCTTCACTGCTCCTAACTTTAGCTCGTGGGTGCAATTCCATGCAATGCCCTTTCCCATTTGGCTCGCGCGGCTAACTCATTACAAATGAGCATGTTAGCGTTTAGAAAAGTTCTTATTATTCAGGATAATTCCTGCCAGATCGACGACTTTAGTCGCCAATTCCAGCGCAGAAGTGAGGTGGGTAGGTGAGCTGCGGCGGGTGGGAAGGCGGTCACGGCTCGACGTGCCCTGGCGGCGGTACTCAAGAGCCGAGGGGTGAGGCCTGCTGAACGCGCACCCGGTGCAGGACGTTCACCCGCTCCTCTAACCTCTTGTCGGCCGACTCCGAGACGTCACGCCAGAAACGTCAGCGAACCAGGGCAAGGATCAGGCCGAACGCGCCCATGACACTTCCACCCGTGCCAACGTTCAGCCCTGGGTAGTTCACCAGGCGCCCGACGACAGCCGATTGGTCTTTGCCACCGCCTGGGCACTCCAAGTACGACTCCCTGTTTCCGACCGTGTTGCAGGTGCCTTCCAGGAAGAACCCGACGATGTTCACAACCCGGACGATGCCGTTGGCTCCGCTGTATCCAGCGCCGACGTATTCGGGCACGGAGAAGATTGCGATTGGCACAATGCGACTGCTGGGCGGTTGCGCCGATACGATGCCGCCAGTCTGCCAGCCGCCCGACCAGGTCGCCGACGGATCGTGGGCGGCAATGAAATCCGCCACGCTTTTGGCGTTGTTTGCACCAGTGCTTCCAAGCTTGACCTTGAGACAACCGACCGTGGCGTCTACCGCCGTGCAGGTCGCATTCGGCGGGGAGATCGTCACCGTGTCGCTGGTGCAGCCGGTGATGTTCGCGTTATAGGCGGGGGTGCTTCCAGCCGTCGTCGCATTGTTCAGATCGACTTCCATCGCAAAGCCCGAGGAGTGTACCGGAATGTCGTCCGCGCCCAGGCCAGGGTTGGCGAGTTTGAGGATGATCTGGTACCCGTGAAACGTCGGGACGCCGGCTGCGTCGCGATCGGAGAAACCGGTGCCGGCGCTGTCCGCCGACGGTGGCGTGTACACGTCCCCGTCCGCCGGGTCGTACTTCGCCGTCTGTGACCAGCCCCCGGCCTGAGTGTCGAGCCATTTATCACCCACGACCCACGGCTTGAGGCAGTTCGCCGAGTTGGCTGAAATCCCCCGTCCGACGGCGACCGCCTTAACGCCGTGAGTATTGACGCCTATGAGGGGACCAAAGAACACGGGCAGATTATTACGGACAACAGCAGCCTGGACGCAGACCGGGTCCGCTGGATAACCGGGTGTCAGCGGGCACGCGGGAAACGTGATGTCGGCCGGTTGGATCGGTGCGCTCTGGCCAAAGATGGTATTCAACGTCCCCACCGTCGATGCAACCGCTCGTGCCCTGACCTGCGGGTCGGCTGCGTTGTCGAAGGCGAGAGATTGAATCCCCGCGAGCGCGGCAGCGTCGACGGCCGTCTGCGCCTGATTGCGGGACACCAGCATCACGCCGTGATCCACGACCATGACGCAGAAACCGAGCAGGCCAGTCATCGCCACCGCCACCATCGCCAGGACGGCGCCGCGCTCCGACTTGATCAACATGAACCGCCGCTAGTGCATAAGCTGAGCCTCGACGTTTACGGAGCAATAACGAACAGCTGACACTTACGTCTGCCTGTGAGCGAACGTATTTCGTGATACGCCCGACAAGAGGGTGATCGAGAGCTCCCGGGAGGGACGAGGCCGGGCGGACCGGTGGCGCACGCGACTCACCCGGCACCCCTGAATTCGCCTGGATTCGCCGACGGCCGGCTGTCGCCGTTAAAATGTTGTATCTGTTGGTTTTATTGGTGGACGGCGGGAGGATCGAACTCCCGACCTCCGCGTTGCGAACGCGGCGCTCTCCCAGCTGAGCTAGCCGCCCACGTGCAGGCTGGACGCACCCAACGCGAACCGAAATCCGGCCAGGTACGAAAGGCGAGCATAACATGCCGGTCGATCACGGCGCAACGCGCCGGGGCCCGTCTCGGGCCCCGTTCTCTGGGGTCAAACTTGCGACCAGCACCGCAACCGGCTCAGCACTCGGCTCCCGAACCCTCCCTTCAAAGCTGATACGATGGTCGGGCATCCCGATCTTCATGAAATCCCTGATCCCCGTGCTGCTTGTCGTGTCCGCGCTTGCGGCACCCTCGGCCCGGTCGCAGGCGCAGCCGTCCGCGTCCGACGTGGCAGCACAGGTCCAGCGGAAATACGACCTCGTGCGCGACTTCTCGGCGGAGTTCACGCACGAAGCGGAAAGCGGTGTTCTGCGGACGAAGGTCACCGAGCGGGGCACGGTCCTGGTGAAGAAGCCCGGGAAGATGCGGTGGACCTACAAGGCACCGGACGAGAAAGTGTTCGTCTCGGACGGCTCGCGGATGTTCATGCACACCCCGGAAGACAACCAGGTCATCGTCAGCCCGGTCCCGTCCGAAGACGAGGCGACAACGGCCGTTCTGTTCCTCTCGGGGAAGGGCGACCTGACCCGGGACTTCACTGTCAGCTTCACCGACGGCGCGTCCGCCGGCACATACGGACTCCGGCTCCAGCCGACGCTGCAGCAGCGCGACTACGACTGGCTCCAGCTCGTCGTCGACCGGACCACGTTCCAGATCCGTTCGCTCACCGCCGCCGACAAACAGGGGACCCGCTCGACGTTCACCTTCTCGAAGCTCAAGGAGAACGTCGGACTGTCCGATAAGACGTTTGCGTTCACCATTCCCCGCGGCGCCGATGTCATACAAGCTGCCTCACCCGGCCGCTGATTCGCTCCGCCGTCCGGCAGCGCTGGCGATCTGCCTCGCGGCGGTCCTGGCGTGTGCCTGCGCCACGGGCTCGGCCTTCAGCGCCGGGCAGGAAGCAGAGCGTGCCCAGGACTTCGACCGGGCGGTTGTCGAGTACACCGCCGCGGTACGGGCGCGACCGGACGACCGCAACGCGCGCGGCGCGCTTCAGCGCGCACGGCTGCGCGCCTCTCAGGAACACTTCTTCGCCGGCCGTCGCCTCACCGCCGCGGACCGCCACGAGGAGGCGCTGGTCGAGTATCAGCTCGCGTCCGAGCTCAACCCGAGTGATCCGAACGCCGACGCGGCGCTCCGGGCAACCCGGCAGCGAA
This sequence comes from uncultured Acidobacteriota bacterium, assembly GCA_963787175.1. Taxonomy (GTDB): domain Bacteria; phylum Acidobacteriota; class Vicinamibacteria; order Vicinamibacterales; family 2-12-FULL-66-21; genus CAVSUB01. The sequence continues at coordinate 213,753 of CAWBCA010000014.1, read as the reverse complement.
TCCGCACCAAGATCGCGGTATCGCGCGGCGGCAAGACGGAACTGCAAGCACTGGTGGACCGCACACGCGACCTACCGCCGCCCGGGCTCGATCTTCCCGCTGACGCGACATTGCCGGACTCGCTGATCTTCAGCTCCGCCAGCAGCCGCGCCGTCTTTACGGCCATCGCGCGGTTCTCCGGCCTCAACATCGTGTTCGACACGGCCTTCCGCGACGAACCGATCACCGTCGACCTCCGCAAAACGACGCTGGCCAACGCACTGGCCTCGGTCACGGCCAGCACGCGGACGTTCTACCGCGTGACGGCGCAGCGAACTGTCACCATCATCCCGGATACGCCGGCAAAGCGCCGCGAGTACCAGGAGTCGGTAGTCCGCACGTTCTACTTGAGCAACGCCGACGTCAAGGAAGTCATCGACCTCCTCCGCATCGTCGTGGACGTGCGGCAGATCTCGCCCATCACGGCGACCAACGCCATCTCCCTGAAGGACACGCCGGAGCGGATTGCGGCGGCGGGCCGGCTGATCGCCGCCATCGACAAGGCACGGCCCGAGGTGGTGATCGACGTCGAGCTGCTCGAGGTCGATCGGACGCGGCTGCGGGAGTACGGCCTGGGCATCGCTTCTCCGGGGTCCGACGGCATCTCGGGCACGGCAGACGTCAACCGCCCGGGCCTGACGCTGCAGGATCTTCGCGACCTGACCGCGTCGGGCGTCGCGCTCACGGGAGTCCCGGGCATCTACTACAGGCTGCTGAAGAACGACGCGAACACGCGGACCCTTGCCAACCCGCAGCTCCGCACGTCCGAAGGCATCGCGGCGCAGGCCAAGTTCGGCGAGCGGGTTCCCGTCCCGGTGACGACCTTCGCGCCGATCGCCGCGCGGCGGCATCAACCAGCAGCCGATTACCTCGTTCGTCTACGAGAACATCGGCGTCAACATCGACATCCTGCCCCGTATGCACCACGACGACGAGGTGTCGCTGACGCTGAAGCTGTCGCTGAGCAGCATCTCGGGTGTCGGGCTTCGGCAGCCTGCCGACCTTCGGCAACCGGGAGATCAGCACGACCATCCGGCTGAAAGATGGCGAGACGAACATGCTGGCCGGGCTGATCCGGGACGAGGAGCGCACGGTGCTGGCGGGGGTGCCGGGGCTGAGCGATCTCCCGCTGATCGGGCACCTGTTCGCGAACAACCACAAGGAAACCCAGCAGACGGACATCGTGCTCACGCTGACGCCGCATATCGTCCGGATACTCGACCTCAGCGAGGACGATCTCCGGCCGTTCCGTCTGGGCCGCGACTCCGGCAGCCTCGGCGGCGACGGTCCGGCGGTCCAGCCGCTGCGGGAAGAGCCGATCAACGCACCCATGATACGGGACCCTACGACGCCGGCTCCGGCGCCGGCGCCGGAAGCGCAGCCGAAGCCCTCATTCCCGCAGCCACTGCAGCCGCGCTGCCCGAACCCGCCCTGCCAGCCCTAGCGGGATCTACTCCACCCGCTCCACCTGCGCCCCAAGCGCATGCAATCGCTCCACGAGCGCGCCGTAGCCCCGCTCGACGGTTTCGAGCGGTGAAATCTCGCTCGGTCCCTCCGCCGCCAGCGCGGCCGCGATGAGCGCCATGCCCGAACGGATATCGCGGCTGTCGAGAGACCGGCCACGCAGCGGTGTCGGCCCGCTGATGATGATCCGGTGGGGGTCGCAGAGAAACAGGTCGGCCTTCATCGAGCTGAGCTGCTCCAGTGCGAAGAGCCGGAGCTCGTACATCCAGTCGTGCACGAGCGTCCGCCCGTCCGCCTGACTGGCAAGCACCGTGACCAGGCTGATCATGTCGCTCGGGAACCCGGGCCACAGGCCGGCGGTAATCCGCCGGACCGCTGTCAGGGGCGCGTGCTCGACGACGAAGCGGTCGTCTTCCGTGACACACCGCAGACCCATCTTGCGGAGCGGCGCCGCGACGACTTCCATGTCTGCGCCTCGCGCCCCTGTCACCTCGATATCACCGCCGGTGATGGCCGAGACCACTCCCCAGCTGCCGGCCTCGATGTAGTCGCCCTCCAGGCGGTGCTGCGCACCGTGCAGCCGCACCGCGCCCTGGACGCGGAGCGTCGATGTTCCTTCGCCGTCGATCGCGGTGCCCATCGCGCGCAGGAACCGGCACAGCTCGACGACGTGCGGCTCCGTCGCGGCGTGGCGGATCTCGGTGGGGCCTCGGGCCGCTGCCGCGGCGAGCAGCGCCGTCTCGGTTCCAGTGACGGACGCCTCTTCGAGGTAGAACGACGCGCCCGCGAGACCGTCGGGCGCCTCGAGGTGGTAGCCGGGGCCATCGCGCACGACGGCGCCGAGCTCGACGAGGGCCTGGAGGTGCGTGCCGATGGTCCGCCGGGCGGGAAAGTCTCCGCCCGGCGGCGCGAGCCGCGCGGACCCCCGACGGGCCAGCAGCGGCGCAATCAACAGGACCGAGCCGCGAAGTTTCCCTACCAGCGCGACGTCCGGACGGTCGCCCGTGATCGCCTCGCAGCGGATTCGCAGGGTCTGCGTGCCGACGCCCTCGACCGTTGCGCCAAGCCCGGTCAGCAGATCTGCGAGCACCGCGACGTCCCGGATGCGCGGGACGTTGGTGATGACGCACTCCTCGGGGGTCAGGAGGCACGCCGCCATGAGCGGAAGCGCCGAGTTCTTGTTGCCCTCCACCGCCACCCGGCCCGACAGCCGCCGGCCCCCCTCTATCCTGAGCGTTGCCACGGGTTACCTTTCCGGTGCGTCGAATCCGAGACAGACGATCTCTTCGCGCAGCACCACGCCGAACGCATCACGCACGGCGGCCCGGCACCGATCGATCAGGGACCGGATGTCTGCCGCCGTCGCGCCCCCGTCGTTGACGACGAAGTTGCCGTGGGTGGCGGACACCCGCGCCTGACGCTCGCGGGCGCCCTTCAGGCCGGCGCGGTCGATCAACGCGCCGGCGGAAAGCGGCAGCCCGTCGGGCACCTGGTCGCGGGCGGGATCGGGGTTCTGGAAGATGCATCCCGCGCTCGGAGAGGCCAGCGGCTGCGTGCGCTTGCGGAATGCCAGCGACTCGCGGGCGACGGCGCGCAGCGACCCGGGCTCTCCGGCGCCGACGACGAAGTCCGCGGACACGACGATCTCGCCGCTGCGCTGCAGGCGGCTGCAATCGTAAGCGAACTCGAGTGCCGAGCCGGGTACATCGTGGAGGCGCCCGTCGCGCGTGGCGAGCGTCGCTGCAGCCACGAGGTCGCCTATCAGCCGTCCCTGGAAGTGCGCGTTGCCGTGCAGGGCGCCGCCGACCGTTCCGGGCGTGCCGGCCCACGCCTCGAGGCCCGACACGCCGTTCGTGAGCGTCCAGCGGACCAGCCCGTTGATCGTCACCCCGGCATCAGCGCGGATCCGGTCGTCCGACACGCGCGCGATCGAACCGGCCCGCAACCTCACCACGAGCCCGCGGATGCCAACATCCGACACGAGCACGTTCGAGCCGCCGCCGAGCACGACCACCGGGACCGCGCTCGATGCGGCGAGCACGAGCGCGTCACGAAGCTCCTCCCCGCCTCGCACATCGATGAACCAGTCAGCCGGCCCTCCCACCTTGAAGGTCGTCAGCGGTGCGAGCGGCACGTCGCGGCCGAGCCGGGCCTCGCCAAACCTCTCGTGCATGAGACGAACGAATGCGGTCGTCGTCACGCACGGAACTCCAGCGGTGGCGGCTGCCGCCGCACGACGACCGCCAATGCGACGAGCCGCGCGGTGGCGGGCGCCGGCCGGATGCGGTCCGCAGATCTCACACGTGGCCCGGCCGCCGGGCCTCGAGTGCGCCGAGCAGCTTGTTGTGGATATCGTCGAAACCGCCGTTCGACATGACCACCACGATGTCCCCTGGCGCGCTCTCACGGGCCACCGTGGAGACGATGTCGTCGACCTGCGGGATGTAGCGCGCATCCACGCCCTGCGGCCGCAGCGCGGCAACCACCTGCTCGGGAGACAGCCGCTGGTCTTCCGGGAGCGACGAGCGGAAGACCGCGGGCAGGATGACGTGCTGCGCCCTGGCGAGCGCGCGGGCGAAATCATCCTGAAAGATTCTGCGGCAGGATGTCGCCGAGCGCGGCTCGAAGATCGCCCAGACCGGACGCCCGGGGAAGGCGGACCGCACCCCCTCGAGAGTCTCGGCAATCGCGGTCGGATGGTGCGCGAAGTCGTCGTAGACGTCCACGCCGCCCGCCGTGCCGCGGCGTTCCATGCGGCGCCGGACGCCCCGGAAGTGCCGGAGCGCCTCGCGCATCGTGTCGATGTTGAGCCCGACCGCTGCCCCGACGGCGACCGCGGCCAGGGCGTTCCGCACGTTGTAGGCGCCGAGCATCGGGACGTCCAGCGCACCGACCGGCTGCCCACGGTGACGCACGCTGAACGATGTCGAGGTGGCGCCGACCTTCAGCTCGTGCGCCTGCCAGTCCACTCCCTCCGACATCCCGAACGTCTCGACCCGGCATCGGGCGCCCGCCGCCAGCGCGAGCGCGGGGGCATTGTCGGCGCCCAGCAGGAGCAGCCCCCGCCGGGGGATCAGGTTGACGAACCGCTCGAAGGCGACGCGGATGGATGCGAGGTCCGGGTAGATGTCGGCGTGGTCGTACTCGATGTTGGTGACGACGGCGATGTCCGGGACGTACTTGAGGAACTTCGCGGTCTTGTCGAAGAAGGCGCTGTCGTACTCGTCGCCTTCGAGGACGAACTCGCGGCCGCCGCCGATCCGGTAGCTGCTCTCGAAGTTCTCGGCGATGCCGCCGATGAAGACGCTGGGGTCGGCGCCGCCGTGGGTGAGCACCCATCCCGTCAGCGACGTGGTGGTGGTCTTGCCGTGGGTGCCCGCGATGACGATCGAGCGCGACGCCCACAGAAAGTGGTCCCGCACCGCTTCGGGGAGCGAGCAGTACCGGATCTTGCGGTCGAGCACCTCCTCGAGCTCTGGGTTGCCGCGGGAGATCGCGTTCCCGACCACCACCATGTCGATCTCCGCCGCGATGTGGCCCGCCTCGTATCCCTGCAGGGCCGTGATGCCCTGCAGGCGCAGGAAGTCGCTCATCGGCGGGTAGACGTTCTGGTCCGACCCGCGCACGTCGTGCCCCTTGCTCTTCAGCATCGCCGCGAGAGTGGCCATCGCCGTTCCGCAGATGCCGATCAGGTGAATGCGCGCCATTGCAACCTACTCCACCGCCGCTTCTTCGATCACGAGCAGGGGCCGACTCGAGCCGACCACACGGGCGCGGACGCCGAGCGGCACCGTCAAGGCGGCGCCCGCGGTATGGCCGGATGGAAGACCGAAGAGGACGGGCCCGGAAAAGTCAGCGAGCACCTCGCGCACGACCGCCCGCGCCATCATGCTGCCGCCGGGCTCGTCGCACTCGGGGAGCTCGCCGAAAATGATGCCTGCGGCCCTGCCGAGCAGGCCGCTCTGCCTCAGCTGCACGAGCATCCGGTCGAGACGGTACGGACGCTCGCCCACTTCGTCGAGGAAGAACAGGCTGCCCTGGGGCGGGTCGAACGCGTAGGGCGTTCCGAGCGAAGAGAGGAGCTGCGTGAGCGTGCCGCCGACGAGCACTCCCCTGCTGTCGCCTTCGACAATCGTCTCCAGCTGCGGGTGCGCGATCTCTCCCATGGGTTTCGCGCGGCAGACACAGCGCAGGAACGTGTCGCGGTCGTAGCCGGCCTCGCCGCGCGCCAGCCGGCCTGCCAGCATCGGCCCGTGAATCGTCACGATGCCGCAGCGCGTCGTGAGCCACGCCATGATCGAGGTGTTGTCGCTGTAGCCGATGAATGCTTTCGGGGCCGCGGCGCCGAGACCCGCGTCCGCGAGCCGCGGCAGGAGCTGCACGCTGCCGTAGCCGCCGCGTGCCGCCAGCAGTGCGGCAATCGAGGGGTCCTGCCAGGCCGCCAGCCAGGCGGAGGCGCGCACGCCCGCCGGGCCGGCCAGGTATCCCTGGCGCTCGAAGACGCTGTCCTCGTAAACGGGCTCGAATCCGAGCGCCCGAAGCTCGCTGAGCCCCGCGTCGAACTCCTCCCGCAGGAACGGGCTGGCTGGCGCGACCACCGCCACGCGGTCACCCGGCTCGAGGGCGCGAGGCTTACGCATGCACCTCAGGCGAATCGCGCCATTTCCGATGCGACAGCCTGATGCTCGTCACGGCCGAGCACCGAGCGTAGTGCCGCGCCGGACAGGGCGCGCGGCGGGGCCGGCGCCAGGAAGCGCTCCTTCACTCGACGGTGGCGATCGAGTGCGTTCTCGACCCGCTTGAGCGGGAGCGCTCCGGACTCGACAGATCGGATCAGCGCCTCCAGCGCCGCCATCTGCGTTTCCTGCGAGGTGCCGCACAACAGGACTGCGTCGCAGCCAGCGGCAATGGCGCCGACCGCTGCATCGGGCACGCCGTACCTGGCGCTCACCGCGCGCATCTCCAGGTCGTCGCTCACCACGAGCCCGCCGTAGCCCAGGCCACGCTTCAGCATCTGGTCGACGATGCGGGGAGACATCGTGGCCGGGCGCTCCTCGTCCAGCGCGGGGATGAGGATGTGCGCGGTCATGATGGCTGCAACGTCTGCTTCGACGGCCGCGCGGAACGGCTGGAGCTCGATCGCTTCGAGCCTGTCCGGCGGGTGCTCGACGAGCGGCAGCTCGTGATGGGAGTCGGCGCTGGTGTCGCCATGCCCGGGAAAGTGCTTGCCGCAGGCCGCCACGCCGGCCGCCTGGAGCGCCCGGATGATCGTCCGCCCGAGCCGCGCCACATCCTCGGGGCGTTCGGAGAGGGCCCGGTCCCCGATCACCGTGTTGTCTGCGTTGGTCTGGATGTCGAGCACGGGAGTGTAGTCGAGGGAAACCCCCGCGGCCCTGAGCTCGGCGGCGAGCGCCGCTGCGAACCGCGCGGCCAGCTGTTCGTCGCCGCTCCGGCCGAGCGTCCGCATCGGCGGCCACTCGGTGAAGGGGGACTTCAACCTGGCGACCCGTCCACCCTCCTGATCCACGCTCACCCAGAGCGGCAACTCCCCGGCCAGCGTCTGCGCCTGCCTGGAGAGCTCGGCGACCTGATCGGGTTCTTCGACGTTGCGGGCGAACAGGATGATGCCGCCCAGGTCGAACTCGCGCGCGAGCGACCGCAGCTCTGGTGGGAGGTCGTGCCCGGCAAAGCCCGCAATCGCCAGCTGCCCAATGTGCCGACGCACTTCGCGGGACGACATCAGCTGATTATAGCTGCCACCTCCAGGCTCACCGACGATTGTTATAATCTGCCGTCGTGTGCAAACACGTGTTCGCGCCCGCGCGCACCGGCCCGGCGGCGGGCCGGGTGCGTGGACCTGCGCAACGCAACGTGCCTCTATCAGGCGCCGCACCCCGGCCGTGTTCGTCGCGCTGCGATTGTCGTTCGGTCCCACGCAGCGTGGTTTGAATCCGCCCTCCGTGGACAACCTCGCGATCGCCCGAACCCTGGCCGAGATCGGCGACCTTCTCGAGATCAAGGGTGAGAACCCGTTCAAGATCCGCGCGTATCGCAATGCGGCGGAGACGACGGCGCACTGCGGTGCGCGCCTGGCCGATCTCACGCCGGCGCAGCGACTCGCGATTCCGGGTGTCGGCAAGGAGATCGCCGCAAAAATCGGCGAGCTGATCGAGACCGGCGCCATCGCCTATCACCAGGCGCTGCTCCTGGAGTTCCCCGCGACGCTGCTCGACCTGCTGCACCTGCAGGGCGTTGGCCCGCGCACCGCCTCCCTCCTCTACCGTCAGCTGAACGTGCGATCGCTGGACGAGCTCGAGATTGCAATCCACGCCGGACACCTTCGAACGCTGAAGGGCATGGGGCAGAAGAAGGAGGCGCAGCTGCTTCGCGCGATCGGCGAGCGCGCGCAGGTCGCCGGACGACGACTCCTCGCAGAGGCCAGCGCGGCTGCGGAGGATCTCGTCGGTGCGCTCCGCGAGCACGCCCCCGAGGCGGAGATCACCGTGGTTGGGAGCCTGAGGCGGGGCTGCGAAACTGCCGGGGACATCGACATCCTGGCCACCGGCGCCCCCCCGTCGGTGATGGACGCACACACCGGCTACCGTCTCGTCGAGCGAGTGCTGGCGCGGGGCGCGACGAAATCCAGCGTGCGGCTGTGGGGCGGGCTCCAGGCGGATCTGCGTTTGGTGCCGCCGGCCAGCCGCGGTGCGGCACTCCAGTATTTCACCGGCTCCAGGCCGCACAACACCGCCCTCCGGGAGCGCGCGCTGCAGCGCGGGCTCAAACTGAACGAGTACGGCCTGTTCCGGGTCGATGACGGCACCGTCGTTGCCGGCGCTGTCGAGGCGGAGATTTACGAGGCGCTGGGCCTCGCGCCGATTCCCCCGGAGCTGCGCGAGGACCGTGGCGAGATTCAAGCGGCCGAACGGGGTCCCCTGCCAGAGCTCGTGACACTCCACGACATCCGCGGCGATCTGCACATGCACACGACGGCCAGTGACGGCCGTGCCGACGTCGAGACCATGGCGCGGACAGCCGCGGCGGCCGGGCTCGAGTACATCGCCATCACGGATCACAGCCGGTCCCTGGCGATGGCCGGCGGCCTCGACGAGCACGCCACGCTCGAGCACGCCGCGCGGATTCGGGCGCTCGGCGAACGGCTGGACGGCATCACGCTGCTCGCGGGCATCGAGTGCGACATCCGTCCAGACGGCCGCATGGATCTCGCGGAGGACTGCCTGGCCTCGCTCGACATCGTGATCGCCTCAGTCCATTCCGCGTTCACCCAGGAGCCTGCGCAGATGACCGACCGTCTCCTGCGCGCGCTCGAGTGCCCGTGGGTCGACGTTCTCGCGCACCCGACCGGGCGGCTCCTCCTCAAGCGCGAGGGCTACCGCTACGACCTGGATCGCGTGTTCGGAGCTGCCGCCACGTACGGTGTCGCGGTCGAGATCAACAGCCAGATCGATCGGCTCGATCTGAGCGACACGCACGCCCGGCTCGCGCGCGAACGCGGGCTCGGGATCGTGGTGGACTCCGACGCGCACAGCCCCGCCGCTCTGCAGGGACTGCGCTGGGGCGTCGTAGTTGCGCGGCGCGCCGGGCTGGCACCGGCCGATGTGCTGAACACCCGACCGCTCGCGCACCTTCGCGCGCAGCTGCGACGACACCGGTGCCCACCACGATGACCGCCGATCCGAAAGCGACGCTGGCAGAGCTCAGGCGCCTGTACTTCTCGGCGGCACCCGGCACCATCCACCGCGATTTCGACAGGGCGATCGATCTGCTGAAATCGCTGCCGGCCGAGGCCGATCGGGAGAAGGCTGCGGTGTACATGGAGGGGCTCGCGGAGCTGCGAAAGGAGTGGCGCACCGGGGGACGCCGCTAGCGGATGCCGGCGCCCGCTTACTTCTGCGTGCGCGAGAGGATCCGCCGTGCGGCGAGCCGTACGGCCTCCGGCACGTTGCGGTCGGTCGTCACGGCCCTGACGTCGCGTTCGCTCAGCCGATGCAGGAGCTGCATCGACATCCCGGGCGGAGTCTTCGGGTTCCGCACCAGCCCGTGCGCCACGCCGTAGTGTTTCATCCAGGTGCGGTTCGCGCCGATCTGACGGAGGATGTCCTCGGACACGTTCGACATCTTTGCGAACACCTCCACCTCTGCCTCGTTTACTTTGGGACTGCTCAGCGCCGCGGCCGCCACCAGCCGGTTCGGATCACGAATGAGCTGCGCCCGCTGCTCCCTGGTACCCTTGTTCGCCAGCTTGATCCGCTCGATGATCGGCAGCGACGACAGCACCGCCGCTGTCGCACCAGCTTCGATGTCGGTCGGCTCGTCGGGCTGATCGCCTGGCAGTGGCTCGGGTGCAACCGGGTCGGCATCTGCGGGGGGATCCTGGTGGACCGGTTGAACGCCGCGTGCGGCGAAGAACTGGCGCATCGCGTCCGGGACGTCCGCACGGGCGAGGAACGGCCCGAGTGCCGTCGCCGGAAGCTTGTCGAGGGTTGCCTGCGCCTGGCGCGCGATGTCGATCTCGGGATCGTCCACGAGCAGCATCAGGATCGCCACCTGGTCGAGTGCCGGAAGTCCAAGTGCGCCCCTGGCCGCAGCCATGCGCACACCCTTCTCGGAGTCGCCGCGACGGACCAGGTCGACGAGGGGAGATCGGTAGCCGCTATCCATCAGGCAGTCCCCGGTCGGAGTAACGCCGGGTACGAGCGCCCGGGGAGCACGCCGAACGTCGCGCGCAGCGCCGCGACGATATCGGCCAGGCGCGCGGCGCGGCCCTGCGTGGTTCCGTTGTCGAGCCATGGATCGATGAACAGGCCGATGGCGGCGACGCCGGCTGCACCGGCCCGCGCCACTTCCGCAGCGCGAGCAACCGTGATCCCGCCGATCGCCAGCACCGGGAGGCTGGTGGCGGCGCATGCCCGGCGAAGCGCCGCGACGCCCGCTGCCCGGTGATCTTCCGGCTTGCTGGACGAGCGGAAGACCGTGCCGAACGTCAGGTAATCGCAGCCGCCTGCGCGCTCCGCCAGCTGCGTGTTGTCACCCTCGTGCATCGATCGTCCGATCAGCATGCCGGCGCGCGCGACCCGGCGGACAACCGCCGCCGCAGGCGATGACGCCGGCAGGTGCACCCCCGCAGCGCCCGTCGCGAGCGCGACATCGGTTCGGTCGTTCACGACGACCCGGAGGCCGGTGGTGGCTGTGGCGGCCAGCACACGGCGGATCAGCGCGGCGAGCGACGCGTCGGTCAGGCCCCGTTCCCTGATCTGCAGGATGTCCACCCCCGCGCCGGCGATCGCGGCCGACCATTCCACCAGCCGCGTGCCTGCCTCGTCGTCCCGATCGCTGAACAGCCGCCGATTGGTGACCGCGGAGATCACCGCGGGCGATGAGGCTGTCATCCCGTCAGAGTCCCGGCTTCGGCTCTTCGGGACGGGCCGGACGCCGGGTCCCGAAGCCGGCCGCAAGCTCGGCGACGCCTGCAATCGCCGTGATCACCCCCACACCCGACACCGCACCGCGGGCGTACGGGCTCGCGAGCAGGCGCTCGACTGCAGGAAACGACGCGACGAACAGGTTCCGATCCCAGAAGGGGGACCACGGCATGACCATCAGGATGATCCCGGCCTCCAGGAAATACGCAGCGAAGAGCAGCCGGACGAAGATCGAGATGATCAGCCTCCGCTCTTCACGCGCGCGAGCCGATCGATGCGCGAGGGCACGTCATGGTAATCCCCCGCGTCGGCCTGCAACTCGAGGAAGATCGCGAGCGCCCCGTCCGGCTCGCCCGCTTCGTCCAGAAGAACCCCGAGATCGAACAGCACGGCGCGACGGTCTTCCGGCGTCGCCGCGGTCTCCCGCGTCGCCTGCTGCAGCCACTCGATCCCCTTGCGCGGCTCGCCTTGGGCGAGGTACAGGCGGCCGAGCATGGCGGCGGCCTCGAAACGGTGGGCAGGTGAGCGCGCTGCCGTCTCGAGCGACAGGATCGCATCCTCGAGCAGCCCCGTCTCGATGTAGCGGCTTGCCAGCGTCACGTATTGCGACGCAAAGTCCTCGCCGTCGTCGGGAGGGTCGAGCTCGGTTTCCGCGCGGATGGATCTGAAGACGTCGTCCAGATCGACCGGGAACCCGCCTTCGGGCGCCGCAGAGCGCCCGAGATTCCCCAGCGCGCCCGCCAGGTCTATTTCCTCCGCCAACACCGGCTCTGAGAGCGCGTGCGTTCCGTGCCCGACGGCAGGAGCGTAAGCGGCATCGTCCGGGTCGGGCGCCGTCCCGGGAGGCACCGGCTGGAGATCGTCCGTGGAGAGATCCATGAACGGCTCGCTCGTCACGAAGGGCGCGCTGCCGCTCAGCAGGTCCGCGACGTGGGCGTCCGGGTCGCCGACATCCAGCAGCACCAGCGCGCGTCGCAGCCGTTCGATGTGGACGCGCATCCAGGGTTCGGCGGCGACCAGATCCTCGGCGATCACCCGGGCCTCGACAGCCTGTCCGGCCCCGAGGTAGCCATCGCAGAGCTGCACCTGCGCGTGATGCAGGTCCGATTCGATCCCGCCGTCCACGCACACTTCGACGAGCTTCAGCAGGGCGGCAACGTGCCCGGGACGCCGCAGGAGGAACCCGTTCAGGTGGGAGGCCGCTTCGACGAACCGGTGCGCGGCGATTGCCAGGTCCGCGATGGTGTCGACGCAGGCATACGCTGCGTCCGGCTCGGATTCACAGAGGGCCCCGGCGATCTCGAACAGCTTGTGCCGCCACGCCGGATCGTCCGCCGCCAACTCGAGGATCAGCCCGCGCGCGTCGTCGATGCGCCCCGAGCGCAGGTCGATCTCCACGAGCGCCCCGAGCAGCGCCGGATCGGTCCCGGCGGTCTCCCGGTCCAGGTAGCCCCGGGCGGCGAGCAGCTCGCCCGCCGCAATGGCGGCCCGGGCCAGGATCGTTCGCCCTTCCTTGTCCTGCGGGCCCAGCCGGACGGCCTCGCGCAGGGCGTCGAGCGCCTCGTCGGTCTGGCCGGAGGCCTGCAGGTCGTCGTAGGCGGCGCGGAAACCCAGAGCCGCCTGGTCGCCGTACCCCATCTCCTCCAGCGTGCGGGCAGCGCCGAGCCGCGCCTCGAAATCGGCCGGATTCAGCGAGCCAAGCCGGATCGCAATCTCGGCGACTCCCCCCCGATCCCCCCGCTCGCGCCGGCCTGCGGCGACCGCCTTCAGGTAGTTTCCGGCGTCTGCCAGCAGGCCCAGGTTCGTGGCGATTTCCGCCAGGGCCAGCTGGATTCCCTCGTCGTGCGGGCGTATTTTCAGGAGTTTTCTGTAAACGGCACCCGCTTTCGGGTAGAACCCCTCCTCCATCAGATGGCCGGCAATCCTGCCGTACTGGCTCACGGCCTGGTCCACCCTCCCGGCGCGGAAGTGCAGATCTCCGACCAGGTTGGCGGTGTTCCAGTCGCGGGGCTGTTCGTCGAGAACCCTGGTGTACTCGCCGATAGCGGCATCCAGCCGCCCCTGCCGCAGGAACTTCTCGCCTTGTTTGAGAGTGAGATCGCGGTCGAAGGCCAAGGGAATCTCCGCAGGGCCGTGACGCCGGGGAGCGGCGCAAAGGGGATCAATCGATCTTATCAAACAGCGAGGGCGGACGGAACGAGCGTCTGTGCACGGCTGAGTAGCCAAACTGCGCGACGGCGTGCAGGTGTTCGGCTGTCGCGTAACCCTTGTGACGGTTGAACCCGTAGCGGGGATCCTGGGCGTGCAGCTCGAGCATCATCCGGTCCCGGGTGACCTTGGCCAGAATCGATGCCGCGGCTATGGCCGTGCAGCGGCTGTCGCCGTGAATCACGGCGCGCTGGGCCATGGGAATCGACGGAATCCTGAACGCGTCGACCAGGACGAAATCGGGCGAAGGCGCGAGCATCTCGACCGCGCGCTGCATCGCGCGCAGCGAGGCCTGATGGATGTTGATGGTGTCGATCTCGTCGCAGGAAGCGGAAGCGACGCCCCAGGCGACGGCGGTGCGCGTGATGCGCTCGTAGAGCCTGGCCCGCTCGAGCGCCGTCACCGTCTTCGAGTCGCCGATGCGGGGTACGTAACGTTTCGGATCCAGCACGACCGCGGCCGCCACGACGGGCCCGGCCAGACAGCCGCGGCCCACTTCGTCCACGCCAGCGACGTGCACGAAGCCCATTTTTCGCAGGGCGTTCTCCAGCGTACGGAACGCGCGGACCTTGGCCATCAGCTCGCCCGGCCCTCCGAATCAGGCGGTCGGCTTCTTCCGCTCTTTCATGCGTGCGGCCTTGCCCTTCAGCTCGCGCAGGAAGTAGAGCTTGGCCCGCCGGACCTGCGCCGTGCGAATCACTTCGATCTTGTCGATGATCGGCGAGTGAAGGGGGAAAATCCGCTCGACGCCCTGTCCGAACGACACCTTGCGAACGGTGAAGGTGGCGCGCGCGCCGCCGCGGTGCATGCCGATCACCATGCCTTCGAAAACCTGGATGCGCTCCTTGTCGCCTTCGCGGACCTTGACGTGGACGCGCACGGTTTCGCCTGGCTTGATCGCCGGGCGCGTGGTGAGTTGAGTGCGCTCGACGGACTCTACGGCAATCATGACACTACTCCTTCGCTCGTTGCTCCAACAGCTCGTGCAGCAGCTGTCGATCCTGCTCGTCCAGCTGCGCGTCGTCCAACAGGTCGGGCCGGCGGTCCAGCGTCCGCGCCAGCGCCTGCCGCCTTCTCCACCGTGCGATCCCGGCGTGGTGGCCGGAGATCAACACGGGCGGAACCGCCAGCCCGGCGAACTCCGCGGGCCGCGTGAACTGGGGAAAATCCAGCGTGCCGCGCGCGAAACTGTCGCGCGCGACGGAGGCGTCGTCTCCCACCACCCCCGGAACCAGCCGGGCCACGGCGTCCACGATCACCAGCGCCGGCAGCTCGCCGCCCGACAGCACGTAGTCCCCGATCGAAATCTCTTCCGTCGCCAGCGCCTGGCGCACCCGGTCGTCGACCCCTTCGTACCGCCCGCACAACACGACGATGTGACCGAGGCCGCTCAGGCGTGCGGCGTCGGCATGCGCAAAGCGCCTGCCATCCGGCGTCGTCAGCACCACCGTGGCCGGAGCGCCCCTCGAGACGCGAATCGATTCTACGGCGCGGAAGAGCGGCTCCGGCTTCAGCACCATGCCCGGGCCGCCGCCGAACGGGAGGTCGTCCACCACCCGGTGACGGTCCGTCGTGTAGTCGCGGAGATCGTGCACCTGGATGTCGAGCACGCCGCGCGCGGCCGCGCGGCCGACCACCCCTTCGGCGAGCGCCCCCTTCACCATCGCCGGGAAGATGGTGACGATGTCGATCTTCACTGTGCGCTGTCGTCAGCTCGGACGTGAAGGCACGTTCAGGTCCACCAGACCTTCGGGCGGGTCGACCACGATCCGCCCGGCCGCCGGTTCGACGCTGATGCAGATGCCCGACGTCATGGGAATCTGAATCTCACCACGTTCCCCGTTCACCACCAGCCGGCTGCGCTCCATCGGTCCTTCCACCGCACGCACCCGTCCGAGCAGGACCCCGGCCCGGTCGCGCACCTCGCATCCGATCAGCGCGTGATGGTGGAACGTCCCCTCCGGCAGCGTGCCGAGCGCGGCGGCCGGAAGGCGAAGCTCGGCACCCGCCAGGCGCTCGGCGTCCGACATCGAGTCCACTCCTTCGAGCTGGAGGATCGGACGGCCGTGGTGAAACCGCACCGACAGGATCCTCCTGGGCACCGGCGTTTCGCTGCGCCCGTCGAGCACCATGAGCACCTCGTCCACGCGGTAGCGCTGATCAGGGAAATCGGTCTCCGGGTTCACGATGACGTGACCGCGAACGCCGTGAGGACGCGCGACCCGCCCCACGACCAGCAACTCTTCGGTCCCCATGATTCGATCCGCGCTCGCCTGTGGCTGAGAGCGCCTATTGCTGATCGCGGAACTCGAGCGTCGCCTTGATCCCTTCGAGCTCCGCCGTGGCGCCCACCAGCGTCCGCATGGCGGCGGCGGTGCGGCCCTGCCGCCCGATCACGCGCCCGAGCTCGCCCGGGGCCATGAACAGCTCGACGAGCGTCTGGCCCCGATGCTCGCGTTCGGTCACGCGGACGCGCCTCCGGGTGATCCGCCAGCGCGCGCGCAACCACCTCGACGACGTCGCGGGCCCGGCTCACGACGCTGGCTGCTCGACTGGCGCCGCTTCCGGAGCGGGCATCCGGGCCACCAGCGTCCTCACGGTGTCCGAGGCCTGAGCGCCCGTCTTCAACCAGTGATCGAGGCGCTCACGGTCGATCTTCAGCGTCTCGGGCATCGTGCGCGGGTTGTAGTGTCCCAGCACCTCGACGAACCGGCTGTCCCGCGCTGTCCGGGAGTCGGTGACCACCACGCGGAAGAACGGCCGCTTCTTCGAACCCGTGCGTCGCAAGCGAATCGCTAACATGTCGTCCTTTCAATCAGCTGTCGGCTGGCAGCTTCCTACCTGTTCATCATCGACTTCATCATGCCCAGGCCGCCGCGCTTCTTGCCGATGCCGGCCATCCCGCCCAGCTGCTTGAGCATCTTCTTCATCTGCACGAACTGCTTCAGCAACCGGTTCACGTCTTCCACCGTCGCCCCGCTCCCGCGCGCGATGCGCTTCCGGCGGCTCCCGTTGATCAGCTGATGGTTACGCCGTTCCTTGGGGGTCATCGAGTTGATGACGGCCTCGATGCGTCCGAGGTGACCCTCGTCCACCGCCTCGCGGTTCGCGGCCAGCTCTTTGAGCTGGCCCATGCCAGGCAGCATCCCGATGATCTGCTCGATCGGCCCCATCTTCTTGATCGTCCGGAGCTGATCGCGGAAGTCCTCGAGCGTGAACTCGTCCTGGCGGATTTTCCGTTCGAGCTTCTCGGCGTCCTCGACCGACACCGCTGCCTCGGCCTTCTCGATGAGGGAGAGCACGTCGCCCATGCCGAGCACCCTCGACACGACGCGATCGGGATGGAACGGCTCGAGATCCTGGAGCCGCTCGCCGCTGCCCACGAAGGCGATCGGCACGCCGACGACGCCGACGACGGAAAGCGCTGCGCCGCCTCGCGCATCGCCATCCATCTTGCTGAGGACGACACCGGTGACGCCGACGCGCCGGTTGAACTCGCCCGCGCTCTTGATCGCGTCCTGCCCCGTCATCGCGTCAGCCACGTACAGGAGATCGGCCGGCTCGACGGCCGCCTTGATCGCCTGGAGCTCGTTCATCAGCTCGTCGTCTATGTGGAGACGGCCGGCGGTGTCGACGATCACGACGTCGAAGCCACCATTCCTCGCCTCGGCCACCGCTCCAGAGGCGCGGCGCACCGGATCGAGATCCCCGGCCGGGTCGAACGCCTTGACGCCCGCCTCCCTGGCGACCACCGACAACTGCTCGATCGCGGCCGGGCGCCGTACGTCGGTCGAGACGAGCAGCGGATGCTTCCCCTGCTTGGCGAGCCAGCGCCCCAGCTTCCCGGACGTTGTCGTCTTGCCGGAGCCCTGCAGCCCCAGCAGCAGGATGACGCGCGGCCGCTGCGAGGAGGGCGGCAGGCCCCCGGCCGTCTCCCCGAAGAGCGCGAGCATCTCGTCGCGAACGATGCGCACCACCTGCTGCGCAGGGGTCAGGCTTTTCAGGACCTCCTGGTCGACAGCCCTGTCGCGCACCCGGTCGATGAACGCCTTGACGACCTTGAAGTTGACGTCCGCTTCCAGCAGCGCCATGCGGATCTCGCGCAGGGCGATCTCGACCGTCTGCTCGGTCAGGCGAGCCTCTCCCCGAAGAGAGCGGAACACCTCCTGAAGACGATTGCCGAGTGAATCGAGCATGGGGCGAACTGCCTGCGGCCGCCGATCTGGCGGAGAGCTACCCGAGCAGAGGCGCTAACCTCCTCAGGCGCAAACCGTTATCGTAGCAGAGCGGCGGACCTGGCTCAAGGCGAAACCCCGGCGGCAACCGGCGGCGCGCCGTTCAGAACGATGTCAGCTTGTGGCCGAGCTTGTCCTTCTTGGCCTGCAGATAGCGGCGGGTATGCTCGGACGGAGGGATTTCAAGGGGAATCCACTCGAGAACCGAAAGGTTGTAGCCCTCGATGCCGACGAGTTTCCGGGGATTGTTGGAGAGCAGCCGCATGGTACGGACACCCAGGTCCCGCAGGATCTGCACGCCTATGCCATAGTCGCGCTGGTCGGCCTTGAAGCCGAGCCGTTCGTTCGCCTCGACCGTGTCGAGCCCCTGGTCCTGCAGCTCGTAGGCGCGGATCTTGTTGGCGAGGCCGATACCGCGGCCTTCCTGGTTCAGATACAGCAGGATTCCCCGGCCTTCTCCGGACACCTTCTCCATCGCCGCGTCGAGCTGCGGGCCGCAGTCGCAGCGCGCCGAGTGGAAGACGTCGCCGGTCAGGCACCGGGAGTGGACGCGCACCAGCACGTTCTCCCCGTCGCCGATGTCTCCCTTCACGAGCGCGACGTGCGTCTCGCGATCCAGCAGGCTTTCGAAGGCGAATACCTTGAACTCGCCGTAGGACGTCGGCAGCGAGGCGGCGGCCACCCGTCGCACGAGCGCCTCGGTGCGCATCCGGTGCTGAATGAGATCGGCGATGGTGATCATCAGGAGGTGATGGCGCTTCGCGAACTTCGCCAGCTCCGGCACCCGCGCCATCGTTCCGTCCTCGTTCATGATCTCGCAGATGACTCCGGCCGGATAAAGGCCGGCGATGCGCGCGAGATCGACCGCCGCCTCCGTCTGCCCGGCCCGGACGAGGACCCCACCGCTCCGCGCGCGCAGCGGAAACATGTGGCCCGGCCGTGCGAGATCGGCAGGGCGCGTGGCCGGGTCGATCGCCGCCAGCACGGTCGCGGCGCGATCGCCGGCGGAAATCCCCGTGCTCGTGCTCCCCTTCGCCTCGATGGAGACGGTGAAGGCGGTTCCGAAGCGGGCCGTGTTGTCGGCCACCATCAGGGGGATGTCCAGTTCCTCGAGCCGCTCCTCCGGCATCGGCATGCAGATCAGGCCCCGGCCGTGCGTCGCCATGAAGTTGATCGCCTCCGGGGTGATTCTCTCCGCGGCGATGGTGAGATCGCCCTCGTTCTCTCGATCCTCGTCGTCGACGACGATGATCATTTCTCCCCGCCCGATCGCGGCAACCGCATCGTCGATTGGCGCGAACGGCGACTTCCTTCGCGGCGGTCGTGCCCTGCTCATGGACTTGATGCCTCGTGGTTCCGGCCGGCCGGCGCTCACCGCCCGGCCTGCGTTTCTGCCTGGAGCGCCCGCACGACGTACTTTCCCAGGATATCGGACTCGAGGTTCACCGCGGTGCCGCGGACCGCTGCGTGAAGGTTGGTGTGACGCCACGTGAACGGGATGATCTGCGCGCTGAACCGTTCGGCGTCGAGGGCGGCCACCGTCAGGCTGACGCCATCCACCGCAATCGAGCCCTTGTGGACGATGAACGGCGCGAGGCTGGACGGGTAGCGGATCGTGAGCCAGCAGGACTCGCCCTGCAGGTCGACGGCATCCACGGCGCCGGTGGCGTCGACGTGTCCCTGCACGAAGTGCCCTCCAAGGCGTGCGCCGACGCTGCAGCGATCGCTCGAGGTTGAGCAGCGCGCCGGGTATCGCGGTTCCGAGCGTCGTGATGCGTGCGGTCTCCGGCGACACGTCCATCTGCGCCGTGCCTGCCGGGTCGGCTGACACCACCGTCAGGCAGACGCCGTTGACGGCGAGGCTCTCGCCGGGTGTCAGGCAGGCAGCAAGGGAGGTCTCCACCAGCAGGCGGATCCCGGCCGCTCCCGGCGTGACGCCGGCAACCGTCCCGACTGCTTCAATCAACCCTGTGAACATCGCCCTCTATCAGCAGGTCGAGCCCGAGCGCTGTGGACGTCACAGCGTGCAGGTGCGCGGCCACTGCCCCGGCCGTGGACCACCAGGCCACGGCCCCGGGACCGAGTGCCCGTGGAACCACGTACATCTGGACGCGATTGACCAGGCCGCGGTCCCAGAACGCCGCGTGGACGGTCGGGCCGCCTTCGAGCATCACCGACGTGGAGCCCTCGACCGCCAGGTGCCTCAGTGCGGCCTCCTCGAACCCGGCCGCATCGCCCGGCACGCTGTGCACCGTGGCGCCGGCCCGGGACAAGGCGTCGATCCGTGCTTCAAGGCCGGCGGTTGCAAGGCCCGTGGTAACGATTATCACCGGCCCGGCGGCGATCGTCGAGAGAACGCGGGCCGTCGGAGGTGTACGCAGGCGGCGATCGAGGACGACGCGCGCAAGCGGTCGGCCCCGATAGGCGCCGCGCGCCGTCAGGAGCGGATCGTCCCGGAGGAGCGTGCCCGAGCCAACCACGATCGCATCCACCTCGGCCCTGTCGCGATGGACCCGCCGGTTCGAGACGTCGCCGGTCAGCCGGACCGGGCGGCCCCCGGCGAGCGCCACCTTGCCGTCGGCGCTGAGGGCGGCCTTCATCGTGACGTGCGGCCGGAGGCGGCTCGATTGCCGTCACGAAAGGCGCGTTCAGCCGCCGCGCCGCGGCCTCCAGCACGCCCACCGTCACGTCCAGACCGTGAGCACGAAGCAGGGCGATGCCCCGGCCCCGCTCACGAGCGGGTTGGGATCCTGCATCGAGAGCACGACGCGGCGGATCCCCGCGGCCACGACCCGCGGCGCGCACGGGGCTGTGCGCCCCGTGTGGCTGCACGGTTCCAGCGTGCAGTAGAGGGTCGCGCCGCGCGCGTGCGCCCCTGCGTCGGCCAGCGCCAGCACTTCGGCGTGCGGGCCCGCCTGCGAACGCATGGGCCCCCCGGCCCACCACCACGCCTTCTGTCATCGACCACCACGGCGCCCACCATCGGGTTCGGGCTGGTCGTGCCGCGCCCCCGTTCGGCCAGGGCGAGTGCCCGGGCGATGAAGCCGGCGTCAGCGCTCACCTCACCATTTGTCCTCGAAAAGCGCGGTGACGTAGTCGTCCGGCGAGAACGGAATCAGGTCGTCGATCGCCTCGCCGACGCCGACGTAGCGGATGGGCAGCTTGAGATCGTTGGCGATCGCGACGGCGATCCCTCCCTTCGCGGTGCCATCGAGCTTGGTCAGCACGATGCCGTTGACGCCTGCAACCGACATGAACTCACGCGCCTGCGCCAGGCCGTTCTGTCCCACCGTGGCGTCGAGCACGAGCAGCACTTCGTGCGGCGCTCCCTCCACTTCGCGGGCCGCGATACGCCGGATCTTGTCGAGCTCGGTCATCAGGTTCACGCGCGTGTGCAGGCGGCCGGCGGTATCGACCAGCACGACGTCGCGCCCGCGGGCCTTGCCCGCGGCGATCGCGTCGAACACCACCGCGGCGGGATCCGCGCCCGCGCGGGCGCGGATCATGTCCACGCCGGCCCGGGCCGCCCACACCTCGAGCTGCTCGACCGCCGCCGCGCGGAACGTGTCCGCCGCGCAGATCACCGGCATCTTCCCCGATTCCTTCATCAGCCGCGCCAGCTTGCCGACAGTGGTCGTCTTTCCGGTGCCGTTGACGCCGACGATCAGCACCACGTGCGGCCGCTGGCTGCCGGCTGCCGGCACGGTGTCGGCCGCGCGCAGGATGTCGAGGATCTCGCTCTTCACCAGCTCGCGCAGGGACACTCCCTCGCCCCGCCTGGCGCGCACCGCCTCGACGATGCGCGCGGTGGCGGCGACCCCGACGTCGGCAGAGATCAACGCCTCCTCGAGCGCCTCGATCGTCTCGACGTCCACCGGACGTCCGCGGCGGTCCGGCTCGTCGGCGCGCGAGGCGACCTCGTCGAATCGCTCGAGGAACTGCTGCGTGGTCCGCGTCAGCGACTGCTTGATTTTGTCGAACAGACCCATGAGTGGCTCAGTGATGATGATCCGCTTCGAGCCGCTGCCGCCGGCCCATGAGTGATCTCTACCGCTTCGCCGCGGCGCGCGGCGGCCCTCGAGCACGGCGGACATCTGAGCCGCGATGGGCAGCTCGATCCCGTGTCGCGCGCCGAGCGCCAGCGCCGCTCCCGGTGGTCCGCACGCCTTCCGCAACCATGCGCATGCCGGCGAGCACCTCCTGCAGCGGCCGGCCGCGCCCGAGCTCGATACCGACGTGGCGGTTGCGGCTCGAGTCGCCCGTGCAGGTCAGCACGAGATCGCCAAGGCCGCTCAGGCCCGACGAGCGTCTCGCGGCGCCCGCCTTCTGCTCCCGCCAGCGCGGGACATCTCCGCCAGCCCCCGCGTGATGAGCGCCGCCAGCGAGTTGTGGCCCAGGCCGAGCCCCTCGACGACGCCGGCCGCAATCGCAATCACGTTCTTCAGGGCCCCGCCCATCTCCACGCCGGCCACGTCGTCGCTGCCGTACAGCCGGAACGACGGGCCGCGGAAGCACTCCTGGACGTGGGCGGCCGCCGCGCGGTCTGAGGAGGCCGCCAGCACCGCCGTCGGCAGCCCGCGGGCGACTTCCACCGCGAAGCTCGGGCCTGACAGCACGACGACAGGTACACCCTGCCGGCATTTCCTCGGCGATGACCTGAGACATCCGGTACAGCGTCCGCTCCTCGATACCCTTGGCGCGCGCTGACCAGCACCGCGCTCCTCGGGATGCTGGTCCGGACCGAGCGGACCACGTCGCGCAGGACGTGCGACGGCAGCGCGAGCACGACCGTCTGCGCGGCGTCCATCGCTGCTTCCGCGTCCGACGTGACGGCGATGTCGTCGGGGATGGCGACGCCCGGCAGGTAACGGTGGTTGCTCCGCCGCGTGCGCAGTTCGCCGACGAGCGCCTCGTTCCGCGCCCAGAGCCGCACCTCGTGCCCGGCCCGCTCCAAGATGTACTGCCAGGGCGGTTCCCCAGCTGCCGGCGCCGAGCACCGCTATCTTCTCCGGCCGTCTACGCGTCATCTTCTTCGTTCCGTGAGCCCTATCCCTGCGTTCACTTGTGTTGATGTAGGGCGGGGTCTTCCGCCTCCGCGGAAGCTCCGGCGGACCACCGTAGCCTTGGCGAAGGTGAACTCCGGGGTTAGGTCCGGCCCCCACCATGCGAATCCACACCAGGGTCAGCGGGCGTGCGACGACGCACGAGGGATGGTCAACCGGGTTCAGTGCCCGCGCGCAGCCGGCGCAGATTGCCGCTGTGGCGGAACAGGATCAACGCCGCCGTCGCTCCCGCGGCCCACAGGACCGCCGACGGCGCGCCCGTGGCCCACGCGAGGGCCGGGAGCACAACGGCCGCGGCGATGGATCCGAGCGAAACATAACGTGTGCTCCAGAGTGTCGCCACGAACAACGCCGCCGCCCCGGCTGCCGCGGCGAGGCGCCAGCACGCCGAAGACTCCGGCGGCGACCGCCACGCCCTTGCCGCCGTGAAAACGCAGCCAGACCGGATAGACATGTCCGACTACCGCCGCGACGCCGGCAAGGGCCGCAGCCGGCGAAGCGCCGCACGTACCACAGCGCGATGGCGGCCGCCGCCGCTCCTTTTGCGATGTCCAGCGCCATCACGACGAGCGCGGGGCCGGTCCCGGTCGTGCGCAGCACATTTGCCGTCGCCGACGTTCCCGCTGCCAGCGACACGAACGTCGACTCCCCGCTGCCGCGCGAGCAGAAAGGCGAAGGGCACCGATCCCGCCAGGTAACCGAGCGCAACGGGGATCCACACCTTCAATCGAGGCGGGCAGCGGCCTCGCGCACGAGCATTCGCCGCACCATGTCGAGCGCGGTCTGCGATGCGTAGTGCTTGATCTGCAGGCGGTTGCCGTGGAACTGAAACATACGCACCACGGTTCCTGCCGAGTCCCGCGACCGCCAGCGCCACGGTGCCTACCGGCTTCCGGGGCGTGCCGCCGCCCGGCCCGGCGATGCCGGTGACGCCCACGCCGATCGTCGCCCCGGTTCGCCGCCTGATGCCCTCGGCCATGGCCGAGGCGACCGGCTCGCTGACCGCGCCGTGCGCCGCTATCAGGTCCGCCGGCACGTCGGCGAATGCCGTCTTCGCCTCGTTGCTGTAGGCGACGACCCCGCCGAGCGACATAGGCGGAGCTGCCGGGGACGTCGGTCAGGCGCGAGAGCAGCAGCCCGCCGCTGCACGACTCGGCGACGGCAATCGTGCTGCCCCGGCCTCGACAGCAGGCCGCCGACGACCTCCTCCATCGACCGGCCGTCCACGCTGAACACGTCGGGCCCGACGCGCCGCCACGATGCGCTCGCGCGCCGCGCCGAGTGCGCGCTCCGCCGCGGCCGCGTCGCCGGACCGCGCGGTCAGGTGCACCTCGATCTGGCCCGGCGCGGCGAGAATCGTCGTCTCGATCGGCGGGAGTCGCCGTCGCCAGCGGCGCGTAAATCGGCTGGACCGCCTCTTCGACGTGCGACTCGGATCGGCCGACGATGAAGATGGTGCGCGCTGGAAGAAGCGCTCGGCGGCCGGCGCGCGCCGGCGAGTGACTTGCCGCCGACACCGCCTCGAACATCGGCTTCATCTCGCGCGGCGGCCCGGGCAGCAGCAGCACGACGCGTCGCCAACCGGAATCGAGCAGGCCCGGGCGCGCTGCCGTTCGGGTTGTCGAGCACCGTCGCGCCGCGCGGCACCATCGCCTGGCGGCGGTTGATCGTCCGGCATGCGCAGTCCGCGCCGGGCGAACCGCGTCGCGATATCGGCGACGATCGCCGCGTCCTCCGTCCATCGGCAGGCCGAGCACCTCGCGCCACGACGTCGCGCGTGAGGTCGTCGTCGGTCGGACCGAGCCCGCCGGTCAGGATCACCAGGTCGGCACGCTCGAGCGCCGAGCCGGAAGAACGCCGCGAGGTCGGCCGCGCCGGTCGCCGACGACCGTCTTGGCACGCAGGTCGATGCCGAGCGCGGCCAGTCGTTCGGCGAGGAACAGCGAGTTCGTGTCGACCCGGGTCGGAGCCGAGCATCTCGCTGCCGACGGCGATGATCTCCGCCGAGCGCAGCATCGCGGCCGGCCTGTCACGCGAACCAGCCCGGGAATCACGTGCACGACGGCGCGCAGCGACAGGTTGGCGTAGACCGCCGCCATCGCGTCGTCGGCCATCACGCCCAACCCGCCGTGCAGGCTTTCGAGCCGCCCGGCGGGAAACGGCTTGATCACGTCGAAGATCCGGAACAGCACGAAGCCGGCGAGCGCCGTGTACAGGCCGACCGGCATGAACGCCAGCGTGACCAGCATCCCGACCACCTCGTCTATCACGATCGGGCCCGGATCGATGCCGCCGAAGTAGCGCTCTGCAGTCGTTGCCGGCCCAGATGCCGACGCGAAGACGCCGGCGATCAGACCGGCCTCCGACGCCGCCGACTGGCTCCACCAGACGAGCAGGTAGACACAGCAGCCCCGCCGCGGACCCGACGGTCCCGGGCGCGATCGGGAAGTAGCCGCAATAGCCGACGGTGGCGAGGAAGACCGCCAGACGGGTCACGCTTTGATGACGCGGGTATCGGCGACCGCATCGTGCAGGGCGCGGCCGTCGGCGCGGAACAGCGCCATGAAGAAGCCGGCCCCGGCCGGCAGGACGGAGACGAAGCAGGCGGCGGCGCGCACCAGCGGCGGTGCCGAACGGCACGCCGCTGCGGCTGGTCCGCCGGCGCGGCCGGCACGACGCGGATGCGCGCGACCATCTTGCCGATCGTCTGCCCGCCGGCCGCCGTGAACATCGTGAGGTAGCCGCCGTTCAGGATGCAGCAGGAACGCCGGCATCGGCACGGCGGCAGGGCCGGCACGTCGGCGAATGGCCAGCCGCAGCATCCACAGCGTGAAGTACAGCACGCCGGCGTCGATGCGCGCCGATGACGAGCGCGTCGACCGCCGCGCCGGCGAGCCGCCGGACCGGCGGGGGCGACGGCGCCCGTGTCCACCACGCCGGTGGCACGCGGCACATCGTCGGTGCCGCGCCGGCTGCGCCGCTGCCGTCACCTCAGGGAAGTCGAGCGCCGGCTCCTCGCGAACGGGCGCCTCGATGCGTAGCCGGGGCGGGACCGGTGCGGCGCGGCGGACCGAGAGTGGCGTGGCGCGGCGCCGCGTTGCCATCCACCAGCGGCACATCGTCTCGGCGCGTCGTTGAAGAGCGGCAGATCGAAGCCGGGCGTCACGCTCCTCCGGGCTGCCGCTCTCGGCCTCGAGGTCGGCGGTGGCGTGAGCGCCGCCGAGGAGGTCCGGCGCGCGATCGGCCGCGAGCCGCAGGTCCGCCATCGGTCCCGCCGGCTCGCCCGGCCGGATCGGCAGGTCGAGCGGCGTTTCCGTACGGCAGCAGCGAAAAATCGTAGCCGCAGTTCCGGCAGCTGTCGTCGTCCTCGAACCCGATGTACCGACACTTCGGACATCTCATCGGCGGGCGCCTGGCTCGAGCGCCGGATCCGGAGACAGGAGAGCCGTTCCGTCGCCGGTCAGCAACTGGCGCTGGATGGCCGCGCGCATGCGCTGGGCCTGCGGCCAGGACGGGTCGCCGCTGCGAACCCCACCGAGCGCCAGGAGCGCCTCGTGGAGCCGTCCCTTCACCTGGAGCGTGCGCGCGCGCGCGAGCGCCCGTTCGGACGGCGACGGCACGTCCAGCGACTCGGCGTCGGGTGGCGCCACCCGCGGCGGGGCTGTCGCCTGCGCCAGCCAGCCCGTCGCGCCGCCGAGCCACAGCCACCCGGCCGCAGACGCGACAAGGACAGCGGCTGCGGCCCCGGCCGCCGCCCGGCGCGCACGCGACCGTTTCGGGTGGCCGCCTGCCCTGCGGTCCGACGTGAAGGCTGCCGCGTGCTCCAGCCTCGCGTCGCCGGCGCTGACGGCCGGACCAGCCGCTTCCAGCCGGCTGAGGCGGTCGAGCAGCGCGAGCACCTCCTCGGTCGCTCCGCCC
This sequence comes from uncultured Acidobacteriota bacterium, assembly GCA_963787175.1. Classification (GTDB taxonomy): domain Bacteria; phylum Acidobacteriota; class Vicinamibacteria; order Vicinamibacterales; family 2-12-FULL-66-21; genus CAVSUB01. The sequence continues at coordinate 187,383 of CAWBCA010000014.1, read as the reverse complement.
GCGCTCCACGGCCGACCTCAGGAGGCGCCGCGCTTCCGGGATGTCGCCGCGGCCGAACGCCTCGACGCCGGTGTGCAGCAGCTCTTCGATCTCGCGCTGCCGTTCGGAGATTGCGCTCCGGGCGCGCTCGATGTAGGCCCGTGCGCGGGCGTGTCCGTGGTTGAGGAAGAGGACGCGCGTCCACACGCTGATCGCCAGTTCGTATTCGCCGGCGAAATAGTGATCGAGCCCGGCAAGGAGGAGCTCTTCGACGCGGGCGTCGCGGTCCCGCTCCGGCATGTCGGCCGCTGACACGGGCCGGTCGGAGCGAAGCGGGTCGGTCATCAGTTCTCTGGAAGACGTGCCGTTTGAGGCGATCGGACTTGGGCGATTATGGATGTTTGCGGCGCCCTCCGTCAACGTCGAAGAGCGGCCGCGCATGTATGGTACAACCCACGCGAATGCCGACGATAGTCTCCGTCCCGAACATCAGCGAAGGCCGGCGCCTGCGACATCGTGGAGGGGCTCGCCGAGACGCTGCGCCGCGTGCCCGGCGTGCGCCTCCTCGATTACTCCTCCGACGCCACGCACAACCGGTCGGTGTTCACGCTTGCCGGTGAGGCGGACCCGCTCGCGGCAGCCACCGTTGCGCTGTTCGAGCGCACGCTCGCCGCCGTCGATCTGCGGCGGCATCACGGCGCGCACCCGAGGCTTGGCGCCGTCGACGTGGTGCCGTTCGTGCCGTTCGAAGGGGTCACCATGCAGGACTGCGTCGCGTTGGCAACGCAGGTCGCCGCGACGGTCGCGGACCGGTTCGCATTGCCTGTCTACCTCTACGAAGAGGCCTCCGCCCAGGCGTGGCGCAAGAGGCTGGAGGACATCCGCCGCGGCGGGTTCGAAGGACTGTCCCGCAAGATGGCGCAGCCGGGCTGGGCGCCTGACTTCGGGCCCGCCGCCCCCCACCCGAGCGGCGGCGCCTCGGTGATCGGGGCACGCACGGCGCTGATCGCCTACAACATCAACCTGCAGACCGATCGCATCGAGGTCGCCAGGAAGGTGGCCGCGGCGGTCCGCCACAGCAGCGGCGGGCTCCGCTATGTGAAGGCCATGGGAATCGCGCTCGAGGAGCGCGGCATCGTCCAGGTGTCCATGAACCTGACGAACTACGAGCAGACACCGCTGCACCGGGTGTTCGATCTGGTACGGCGTGAAGCACGCCGCTACGGCGTCAGCGTCCTCGAGAGCGAGATCGTGGGACTCGTGCCGTCGGCGGCGCTCGTGGCAACCGCGCAGCACCACCTCCAGCTCGATCGGTTCGATCCGCCGCCAGGTCCTCGAGCACGCCCTGCGGGAGGGCGAGCCACGCGTCAGCGCTCCGCCGGTTCCTCCTCACCTTCCAGCCGGCGCGCCGGAATGATCCCGAACGACCGCATCTTCCGATAGAGGTTGCTGCGTTCGACGCCGAGGGCGTCCGCCGTGCGCGAGATGTTCCCCTGCTGCACGGCCAGCGCTCGCAGGATGTAGTCGCGCTCGAACCGCTCGCGCGCGTCGTGCAGCGACATCGGGATGGCGGGCCCGGCCTCCTGGGGCACGCAGGCCGGCGTCGAGAAAGCCGAGATCGCGCGCGGTCACCTCCTCGCCGGGCACCATGATCATCAGCCGCTCGATGACGTTCCTCAACTCGCGCACGTTGCCCGGCCACCTGTAGCTCTGGAGGCCGGTGGCGGCGCCGGCGTCGAAGCGCTTGGGACGCCGCCCGTACTCGTGCGCCAGCTCGCTCATGAAATGCTCGGCCAGCAGCAGGATGTCTCCCGGGCGTTCCCTGAGCGGGGGCACGAAGATGGGGATCACGTTCAGCCGGAAGTACAGGTCTTCCCTGAACCGGGACGCCCGGATCTCGGTCGTGAGTTCCTTGTTGGTGGCGGCCAGCACCCGGACGTCCACTCGCACCCCGGCAGTCCCGCCGACCGGCTCCACCACCTGCTCCTGCAACGCGCGCAGGACCTTTGCCTGCGTTTTCAGGCTCATGTCACCGATCTCGTCCAGGAAGAGCGTCCCGCCGTCCGCCAGCTCGAACTTGCCGCGTCGATCCGCCGTGGCGCCGGTGAACGATCCCCTGACGTGCCCGAACAGCTCGCTCTCGATCAGTTCTTCCGGGATCGCGGCGCAGTTCACCTCGACGAAGGCCCCGGCACGCCTGCGGCTCATCGCGTGGATGCTTCGGGCCACCAGCTCCTTGCCCGTACCGTTCTCGCCGTAGATCAGCACCCGGCCGTTGGTCGGCGCCGCCATCGCAACCTGCTCGCGCAGCTCGGTCATCACGAGGCTCTCGCCGACCATGGTCAGCCGCCGGTCGACATGCGCGCGCAGGGCGCGGTTCTCCGCTTCGAGCCGGCGCTGCCGCACGGCGTTGCCGACCACCAGCACCGTCTTGTCCAGCGAGAGGGGCTTCTCGACGAAGTCGAACGCGCCCAGCTTGATGGCACGCACGGCCGACTCGATGTTGCCGTGCCCCGAGATCATCACCACCGGCGCGTCCACCCGGCGCTCCCGGAGACGTGCCAGCGTCACCAGTCCGTCCATGCCGGGCAGCCAGATGTCCAGCACGATCACGTCATACAGCGCGCGGGACACGCGGTCCAGGCACGCCTCGCCCGACTCGACGGCCTCCACCTCGTAGCCCTCGTCGCGCAGGACGCCACTGAGCGCGCTGCGCACGCCGGCTTCGTCGTCGACGATGAGGACTCGGGGCTTCATGGAAAGCTGAGAGCTGACAGTTCACAGCTGTCAGCTGGGCCCTTCATACCGGTAGATCGATCGTGAACACCGTGCCCGAGGGGGCGTTGTCGGCCGCCTCGATGCTGCCGCCGTGCTCCGCGATGATGCGGCGGACGATCGCAAGTCCGAGGCCGCTTCCGCGCCGCTTGGTCGAGTAGTAGGGCATGAAGAGCTTGTCCCGATCGGCCGCCGGAATGCCCGGGCCATTGTCGGTGACGAGGATCCGGGCGACGCCGTTCACCTGGTCGTGCCGGGTCTCGATGACGATCGTCGGAGCGTCGCCGTTCGGCCGCGCCGGCGCTTCCGCGCCGCCCAGCGCCTCGACCGCGTTGTCCACCAGGTTGATCACCACCCGTCGCATCTGCTCGACGTCGACGCGCACCCGCGGCAGGTCCGCCGCGAAGCGGCGCACGAGCTGGATCTCGCGAAAGAGCCCGTCGTAGAGCGCCAGCGCTTCTCCGAGCAGCCCGTGCAGATCCGCCGGGACCACTCGCGGCGCGGGCATGCGCGCGAACTGCGCGAACTCGTCGACGAGCTCCTTGAGCGACTCCACTTCCCCGACGATCGTCGTCGTGCACTCCTCGACGAGCTCCCGTGAAGGCGCCGGCGCCGCGCTGAAGTGCCGCCGCATCCGCTCCGCGCACAGCTGAATCGGCGTCAACGGGTTCTTGATTTCGTGCGCGAGACGGCGCGCGACGTCGCGCCACGCCGCGACCCGCTGCGTCCTGATGAGCGGCGTCACGTCGTCGAACACGAGGACCGCCCCCTCGAAGCTGCCGTCGGCCCGGAGCAGGGGGGTGGCTGCGGCCGCCAGGTGCAGCTCGCGTCCCTCCCGGGCGAGCGCGAACTCCTGCGCGGCCGCCGGGGGGGCGCCGCTCCGCGCCTGGCGCATCAGCGGCTCGAGCGGGCGCAGGTCGTCCCGCAGCAGGAGGCTGTCCACGGGCGAGCCGATCACGCGAGGATCCACGTCGAGCAGTCGCAGCGCGGCGCTGTTGATCGTCGCGATGCGGCCGTCGACGCCGAGCGAGACGACACCCGTGGCAATCCGTTCGAGCACGGTCTCGATGTAGCGACGGCGCTCATCGAGCTGAAGGTTCTTGCGCTCCAGGTCCAGGCGCGAGTGTTCCAGCTTGTGCTGGCTTGCCGCCAGGCCGCCCGCCATGGTGTTGAAGGCCTCGACGAGGGAGCCGAACTCGTCGCGCGTCTCGGGCTCGATGCGGTGGTCGAGGTGCCCGAGGCCGATCTCCCGCGCGCCGGCCGCGAGGCGCTGGACCGGACGGGTGATCCGCTTCGCGAGGTAGACACCCATCCATGTCGCGCTCAGCAGGATCATCAGCGTCATCGTGAGGAACAGCGACAGGTAGATGCCCTGCAGCGGACGCTTCATCACCGCGATCCGGTTGGCCTGCTCGTAGGCTTTGGTGATCTCCCGGGCGTCGGTGGCGACCTGAGCCGACAGATGGTCGCTGGCGACCACCACGCCGACGGGCAGCCCGGCGCGATCCCGGATGACCGCGCCGGCCCGGACCAGCTCGCTGCCTCCTTCGAGCGGCTCGAATGTCTGGGGATCGGACGCGCCGCCGAACACCCTCGCGGCCAGGAGATCGGCGGTCAGTTGCCTGTGCCCGGGCGGCAGCGTGGGCGATTCGACAGCGGTGAGCGGGATGATGCCGGCGCCCGCGCCGGGCTCACGCGGCACGCGGTACACCTCGACCAGGCCAAGCCGGCCTTCGCTCACCTCGGCAGCGATCGCGCGCCGGACCGCAGCCGCGTCACCTGCCGCGACGGCAGCGGCCGGCACCGTCGAGGCTATCCGGGCCGCATTGACCTCGACGCGCGCCTCACGGTCGCGGTAGTAGTCCCCCGCAATCCGCGTCGACCCCCGCACCACGTCGTCTATCGGCACACGCAGCCAGCGCTCCGTGCTGCTGCGGATCAACTCGCCGCCGACAATCAGCACGAGCACGGACGGCACGATCGTGAGACCGAGCATCGCGAGCACGAGCTTCGCCCGGAACCGGGCGAAGGGCAGCCCGCTCCGGCGCTCGACGATCAGCTTGACGATGTTCCGGGCCAGCACGAAGACCAGGACCACCAGCATCGTCAGGTCGGCGGCGGAGACCGCGTAGAGGACCACCTCCGTCAGGAAGTCGGGGCTGAGCTCTGTCGAGCGGTCGGCGAGGGTGACCATCGAGACGAGCGCGACCAGGAGGACACCGATGCCGAGGAGGACGAGGCGCGGGTTGTCGCGGAACGGCCGCCGTTCGGCGGCAGCGGGTGGAAGACCGGGGCGGACCGTGTCGCGGGCCAGTGTCATGGGGCGCGCCGTGCGCGGGCCTATTGCAGGAACGTGAACTTCGCGAGCCCTGCGATTCCGCGCTCCCACGGCCAGACGAACGAAGCGTTGCGCGGCATCGTGTGGGCGCGGATCCGCAGGTAGTACTCGGCGTTGCGCTCGAGGATGTCGCTGCTGAAGAGCGGCAGCTTGTCGAACGAGGTCAGCCACGACCGGGCGACCTCTTCACGATCGACGGTGTCGGTGCGCTCGAGGCGGCCGTCGCTCCGCCTGGTCACGTAGTAGCGCCGGGTCAGGTTGTCGTAGCGGACCGTCGCCATGACCGTCGCCGAGGCCATCGTGCGATCGAGCCACATCGACGTGCCGCGGCGCAGTTCGACGTCGTAGACGAAGGTGATGGTGAGGCCGCTGTGGATCGCGGTGCGGATATCGTCGTTGAAGGCGTCGCTCAGACGGAAGCTGACCAGCACGCGCCCGTCGCGGGCGAGCGGGGTCACCTGCACGTTCTGCTCGGCGCGGAGCACCCCGCTGAGCGCCCCGAGCAGCAGCAGCGTGGCGGCCAGTGTTACGGCGCGCTTCAGGGAGAAGGTCCTGTTCTCGCGAAGGTCGTGAGCGGGCGTGTCGAGATGCATCATTCCTTCGTGTTCAGCAGATCTTTCAGCTCGGACATGAACTCGCCGATGTCCCGGAAATGCCGGTACACCGACGCAAACCGCACGTAGGCCACCTTGTCGAGCACCCGCAGCTCGTTCATCACGAAGGCGCCCACCTCCTCGGTGCTCATCTCGCGCTCCGGCTTCTCCTGGAGCGCCGACTCGACCCGGTCGCAGACCGCCTCCAGCGACGCCACGCTGACGGGCCGCTTCTCGCACGCCTTCAGCAGCCCCGCGAGCAGCTTCTGCCGGTCGAAGCGCTCACGGCTCCCGTCCTTCTTCACCACCATGTACGGGATCTCGTCGATCCTCTCGTAGCTGGTGAAGCGGCGGCCGCAGCCGAGGCACTCGCGCCGGCGCCGGATGACCTCGCCTTCCTTGCTCTCGCGCGAATCTACCACTTTGTCGCCCAGATGAGCGCAGTAGGGGCATTTCACCTCGCGCCCCTCTTCGCGGGCGCGCCGAGCGCCGGCCGCGGCACGGTGTGAGGGCTTCCAGATGAGCCCGCCGGGCCGGCCTGGGGACCGGACGGGACGTCGTCGCGCCCCGCCGATGCCGCGATGTCCCGCGCTCCGGCCAGCGTCAGGCCCTCCCCCACCATGAAAAGCACACCGAGGATCGTGACCGGCACGAAGGAAATCGCGTGAAGAACGAAGGCCGCCCCCACGGCGCGGTCGGCAGGCACCGCAAAGAACGTCCCTGCCGCGAATTCGTAAGCGGCATGAAAGCCGCCTATCGCGCCTGGCGTGGGCACCGCCACCCCGACCACGAGGATCGCCATTACGAGGAACGAACCCGCGAACGGGAACGTAATATGAAACGCCCGTGATGTCAGCCAGATTCCGGCCGCGATCGACAGCCAGAGCGGAAACGAGAGCCCCAGCGACACCAGGAGACGTCGCGGCTGACGCATCACCGCGAGGCCCTCTGTGAAGGTGCGCAGGAAGCCGGCGAGGGCCCGCGACAGCCGGGCCGGGAGCACGGCGTCGAGGCGCAGACCCAGCCGGCCGAGACGTTCCGGGTGGCCGGCCATCACAAAGAAGAATGCCACGCCTGCAATCGCCACCGCGACGGCCGTGATGCCGCCCAGCTTGACCCGGGCAAACTCCGCCGGGTCGCCGGCGACTCCGCCCGGACCGGCCGTCAGCACGAACCAGGCGAACAGCAGGAGCACCACCAGCAGGTCCAGCAACCGCTCGAGGATCACCGTCGCAAAGGCGGCCGGCGCACTGAGCCGCTCGCGGCGGGCCAGCACGTACGGGCGAATGACTTCGCCCGCGCGCGCGGGCAGCAGGAAACTCGCGGCGAAGCCTATGACGGTGGCCTTGAACGCCGAGCTGAAGCGCGTTTTTCCGAGCGGCGCCAGCAAGTACTGCCACCGCAGCGCGCGAAGCGCATAAGTGCCCAGGGTGGCCACCAGCGCCAGCCCGAGCGGAACCGGGTCGGCGCGGCGAGTCTCGGCCCAGACACCGTCCAGATTGGCGTTGCGGAACGAAAAGGCCAGGAGTCCCAGCGTGAGCAGGAGAATGAGGACCGGACGAACACGTCTCCGCATGAGTGGAGGCAGTCGGGATTAGAATCCGGGAGATTGAGCGGCGTCCCATCCAGTGGACGTGTCGCGACTCTACTACATCGACCCCGCCAAGTCTATGGGAAAACGTGAGTTATTGCTCGTTCTCGGCTTCGTCGTGGCGGGCACTGTGATGTACCACGTCACCGCCCGGCCAGCGGCGGAGGGAGCGCGCCGCTTCTCGTTCTCGGCGCTGGTCGATCACCTGCGGCGCGAAGTGCGCGGTCACCGGGGCAACGCCGAGACGACCACGACCACTGCCTACCCGCTCGCGGACGGCACATCGGAAGTGCGGGTCACGTTCGACCGCGGCAGCGCCGAGTCGCTCGAAATCAGCGGCGAGGACCGGGAGGACGTGGAGGCCGAGCTCCACGTCTCCTCCAACGGCTTCGACTCGGACGAGGCCCGGCGGCTGGCGGGCGCAACGGTCCTGAAGGGAGATGAGGCAGGCGGCCGCATCAACTTCTCGTTGACCTATCCGAAAGAGGGACGGCAGCGGGCCAACGTCACGCTCCGCGTGCCTTCGAGGATGCGCATCAGCGTGGCCCGTTACTCCGGCACGCTCTCGATCAAGGAGACGGGCGACGTGGATCTGGTGGACGCGCGGGGTACCGCCAAGATCAGGGAGGTGGCAGGACGGGTGACCGCCTCGCACCGGGGGGGCGACTTCGACATCGCAGACGTCATCGCGCTCAAGCTGACGGCGCGCGGCACCGACGTCCGGGTCGCCCGCATCAGCGGCGACGTCACCATCCAGGCCCAGGCGGGCGAGATCCGGGGCACCGAGCTCGAAGGGTCGGTCACCATCGACAGCAACAACACCGACGTCACGCTCGAGCGGCTCGAGACGATGCGCGCGCCGATTCACGTGACGGCAACCGGCGGGTCGGTGGATCTCCGCGGCGTCAGCAGTGAAACACGGGTGGACGCGAGGAACGCCGAGGTGACCGTGTCGATCTCGGAGCCCGCGCCGGTCGCCATCTTCGCCGAGGGTGGCGAGGAGATGGAGGTCACCGTGCCGCCGGGCGGATTCCAGCTCGACGCCGTCGCCACATCCGGCGGGTCGATCTCCATGCCCGACGACCTGATCGAGGTCGTCAGCGATCACGACGAACAGCGCGCGTCCGGCCCCGTGAACGGCGGCGGGCCGACAATCACGCTGCGCGCGGCTCACGGCGAGATCGTCCTGCGCGCCGAAGGATCGGCGCTGAAACCCCGCGCTCCCCGGCCCCCCACGCCTCCCCACCCGCCCCGTCCTCCCGAACGGCGGCAATGGTAGCCGCAGATCTGGTAAGCTTCCCGTCTTTCCGCGAGGCCCCGTGATCTCCAACAGCGCGACCCTGCTCGATACGTCGCTCGCCGGCCTGACCCTGCATCGACGGGGAAAGGTTCGCGATGTCTATGAAGCCGGCGACCGGCTCCTCATCGTCACCACCGATCGCATCTCCGCGTTCGACTACGTGCTGGGATCGGGCATCCCCGACAAGGGCAAGGTCCTCACCCAGCTCTCCGGGTTCTGGTTCGAGCGGTTGGGCGACCTGGTGCCGCATCATCTCGTGTCGATGGAGGTCGATGGCTTCCCGGAGGCCGCCCGTGCCCATGCCGACGTGCTGCGGGGCAGGACGATGCTCGTGCGGAGGACGGAGCCGATCCCGATCGAGTGCGTTGCCCGCGGCTACCTCTCGGGGTCGGGCTGGAAGGAGTACCAGCAGACGGGCAGCGTCTGCGGGGTGAAGCTGCCGGACGGCCTTCGCGAATCCGACCGCCTGCCGGAACCGATTTTCACGCCGGCGACGAAGGCCGAGAGCGGGCACGACGAGAACATCAGCGAGCAGGAAGCGGGCCGGCTCGTCGGCGAGGCCCTGGTGGCGAACCTCAAGGCGCTCACGCTGGAGATCTACAGCCGCGGCGCCGCTCACGCCCAGTCGAAAGGGATCATCGTCGCCGACACGAAGCTGGAGTTCGGCCTGGCCCAAGGGACCGATGGCCGGGAGATCGTGCTCATCGACGAAGTGCTCACGCCCGACTCGTCGCGGTTCTGGCCCGAAGCGCATTACGCACCGGGGCGCGGGCAACCGAGCTTCGACAAGCAGTACGTCCGCGACTATCTCGAAGAAATCCGCTGGAACAAGCAACCACCCGTCCCATCTCTCCCGGACGACGTGGTGCGCCGGACCCGCGCCAAGTACGTCGAGGCATTCACCCTGCTTTCCGGCCGCGAGCTGACCTAGCCAGGTGCGCGAGCAACTCGAAACGCTCATCCAGGAGATGCTCGACAAGGGCATTCTCTACGACGACGCGCGGCGTGAATTCGAGAAGATGTTCATCGCGCGCGCGCTGCAGCGCGCCAAGGGGAGCGTGGGCCAGGCCGCCGAGCTCCTCGGGCTCCACCGCAATACCGTCGCGCGCAAGATGGCCGAATACCGGCTCAGGCGGAGCTGACGGCTGACAGCTGATTGCCATCAGCCCGGAATTAGCACTCGCCACCCCTGACTGCTTGACAAGCCGCCCGCGGCCTCATAAGATTAGCAGTCGCCAGGGCTGAGTGCTAAGCGCGCAGGGCGGCCCGGCTCCATATCCCACGGTTTACGTGCGATTCGCTCAACCCCCTAACTTTCGGGAGTGACAGTGCTATGGCAACACAGGCAGCAGTAAGGATTCGGCCCCTCCACGATCGCGTCATCGTCCTGCGCATCGAGGAAGGCGAGCAGAAGGTCGGCGGGATCATCATCCCGGACAGCGCGAAGGAAAAGCCCCAGCAGGGCAAGGTCGTCGCGGTCGGCAAGGGCAAGGTCGAGAAGGACGGGAAGGTGACGCCGCTCGACGTGAAAGAGGGCGACACGATCCTGTTCGGCAAGTACTCCGGCCAGGAGATCAAGCTCGACGGCGAAGAGTACCTGATCATGCGCGAGGAAGAGATCCTCGGCGTGATCAACTCCTGAGCCGCTTGCCCCCGCAGGCCAGATTCACCCAGCAAGACGGAGATTGAGACAATATGGCAAAGCAGATTATCTACGGTGAGGAGTCGCGGCAGGCCATCCTGCGCGGCGTGAATGCCCTCGCCAACGCGGTCAAGGTAACCCTCGGCCCGAAGGGTCGCAACGTCGTCCTCGACAAGAAGTTCGGCTCGCCCACGATCACCAAGGACGGCGTCACCGTCGCGAAGGAAATCGACCTGAAGGACCCCCTCGAGAACATGGGCGCCCAGATGGTCCGCGAAGTGGCCAGCAAGACGTCCGACATCGCGGGCGACGGCACGACGACGGCGACCGTGCTCGCGCAGGCGATCTTCCGCGAGGGCGCGAAGAACGTCGTCGCCGGCGCGAACCCGATGGAACTCAAGCGCGGGATCGAGAAGGCCGTCGAGGTCGTGATCGCCGAGCTGAAGAAGCAGGCCAAGCCGGTCAGCGGCGCCGCGATCGCCCAGGTCGGCACTATCTCGGCGAACGCCGACGAGACGATCGGCCGGATCATCGCAGAGGCGATGGAGAAGGTCGGCAAGGACGGCGTCATCACGGTCGAAGAAGCCAAGACCATGGAGACCTCGCTCGAGGTCGTCGAAGGCATGCAGTTCGACCGCGGCTACCTGTCCGCCTACTTCGTGACGGACTCCGAGCGCATGGAAGTCGTGCTCGAGAACCCCGTCATCCTGATCCACGAGAAGAAGATCAGCTCGATGAAGGATCTGCTGCCCCTGCTCGAGCAGGTGGCGCGGGCGAGCCGGCCGCTGGTGATCATCGCCGAGGACGTCGACGGCGAGGCGCTGGCGACGCTGGTGGTCAACAAGCTGCGCGGCACCCTCCAGGCGGCAGCCGTCAAGGCTCCCGGCTTCGGCGATCGCCGCAAGGCGATGCTCGAAGACATCGCGGTGCTCACGGGCGGCCGCGCCTTGACCGAAGACCTCGGGATCAAGCTCGAGAACATCAAGCTCGAGGACCTCGGCAAGGCGAAGAAGGTCACGATCGACAAGGACAACACCACGATCGTCGAGGGCGGCGGCGGCCAGAGCGCAATCGAAGGCCGCGTGAAGCAGATCCGCACCCAGGTCGAGGAGACATCGTCCGACTACGACCGCGAGAAGCTGCAGGAGCGGCTCGCGAAGCTCGTCGGCGGCGTCGCGGTCATCAAGGTCGGTGCAGCCACTGAAACCGAGATGAAGGAGAAGAAGGCGCGCGTCGAGGACGCCATGCACGCGACGAAGGCAGCGGTCGAGGAAGGCATCGTTCCCGGCGGCGGCGTCGCGCTCATCCGCGCGAGCAAGGCGCTCGACACGCTGAAGCTCGAAGGCGATCAGAAGGTCGGCGCCGAGATCATCCGCAAGTCCATCGAGGAGCCGCTTCGCTGGATCGCCACCAACGCGGGCCAGGAAGGCTCGATCGTTGTTCGCAACGTCAAGGATGCGAAGGGCGAGGACGGCTACAACGCCGCTGCGGATCGCTACGAGAACCTGGTGACCGCGGGCGTCATCGACCCTGTGAAGGTCGTTCGCACCGCCCTCCAGAACGCCGCGTCCATCGCGTCGCTCCTCCTCACCACCGAAGCGCTCGTCTCGGAGATCCCCGAGGACAAGAAGGAGTCCGCCGGTGGCGGCATGCCCGGCGGCGGCGGGGGCATGGGCGGAATGTACTAGACAGAAAGTAGAAGGAAGGAAAAAGCCGGCCGGGAGAAATCCCGGCCGGCTTTTTCTTTTGGGCTCACTTACCTTCTGTCTTCTATCTTCTGCCCTTACCTCAGCGTGAACGTCATCTCGATCTCGACGAGCACGGGAACCGGCTGGCCGAAGCGGGTGCCGGGGGCGAAACGCCACTTGCGGACGGTCCTGATGGCTTCCTGATCGAGGCCGAAGGTCGGATCGAGCGAGCGGGTGATGTGCACGGTGCCGATCGAGCCGTCCGGCATGACGACCGCCTCCATCAGCACGACTCCCTGAATCTTGGCGCGCATCGCCTCCCCGGTGTAGCCGGGCTTGACTTCCTGGAGCAGACGCGGGGAGATGACGCCGTTGCCCGGGCGGTAATACCCCCCGCCTGTTCCCCCGCCCTCTCCGTCGCCAAGACCGGAACCGCGGCCGGGTCCGATGCCGGTGCCGGCACCAGTGCCGGCCCCGCCGCCTGTCCCCGTGCCCTGTGAAGCTGTGGGCATCGTTGGCAGCGTCGAGATCGCACCCGGCAGTTCCTGGACACCCGTGGCCATCGTCTGAGCCGGGATGGTCAACTGCTCCGCCGGCTTGGGGATCTCTTTGGGCGGCTCGGGCTTGTCAATGCTTCGGGGCTTCGCCGCCGGCACCGTGATCTTCTCGTTGCCGGGCAATTCCGCTTTGCGCGGCGGTTCCGGCATCTTGTTGCCGCCACCTCCCCCGCCACCGCCCGGGCCGGACTGGTCCAGCCACACAATCTCGCCAGGCATCTGAAACGGTGGCTTCGTGACGGGCGGGGCCGCCGGCAGGCTCATGACGAAGAGGATCAGCACCAGGCCGACCACATGGCTCAAAAGCGACACGCCGAACGCCCCGCGGAAGCGGCGTCCGTCGCCGGCGGTCCCAGGGAACTCGCCCGTCAGCAAGCGGGCGTTTGGGCTCGCGTCCTGTAAAACTGCCATGGGAGCTTGAGGAACAGATGAAGCTATAGCCATTGTCGCTGAAGGCCGTTCCGATTCGCAAGCTGCAAAGGCAGTGCCTTGTTTACCGCACGCCGGCCGCAGGCCGCACGCACGGCCGTCACCTGGTTTGGACGCCTGGCGGAAGGAATTGGACGCCGGGTGCAAACCGGCGTAGACAGTTCGGAGGGCCGCTGGCGGAGCGGGACGGCAGAGCCGAATCGAGGATCAGCCGTCTTCGGACCAGTTGGCGGTCTCGACGCTCGTCGCGCCTGCCTCCGCCAGCGCGCGCGCCACCGCGGCCGGGTCGCCCGCCGTCACGTGGACGCCCAGGAGGACGCCCCCGTGCTCCACCTCGCGCTGCAGCGCGTCCGCGCGGCGCTGTGGGAGCCCGGCCCGGGCCAGCACCGATGAGACGCCCCCGGCGGCGTGCCCCGCCGCTTCCCCGAGATCCGCCGACAGCGGACCCGCCGCGACGATCGGGCCGATGCCCGGCAGCACCAGTGCTATCGCCGCGAGCACCTGGCCTCCAAGCTCTCCCAGGCGCGATGCCGTACGGGAATCCTCGATGTCCGCCCCGGGCGACGCGTCCATCTGCTCGGCCAGGGTCCCTGCCTCGTCGTGGTTCCGCGCCACTACGGAGATTTCGTCGCGGCCTACACCGAGCGCGTGCACCGCCCGGGCCCCGGCGGCCGCGCCGGCCGGCGTTGCGTAGAGGGCCAGGACGAGAGGGTGAGACATTGGGGAATCTTACGATGAAGTGGGTCACGAAGGTTCATCGGTTCAGGGCTCGGGGATGCGGCTACGGGCGTGCGAGATATCCCTCACGGGCTCGAACGGTAATTCCCGGCTTGCGCACACCCACTTTGATGCTTCGCCACTCCGCCGTGGCGGCCGGCGCCAACGCGGGGGCGTAGCCGAGCAGGTACTGAAATCGGAGCTCCCTGGCCACCTGTCGAAGCGTACCGGCGAGCTGCCGTGGGTCCCGAAGGTGAAACGCGCGCCCTCCCGACAGCGCGGCGATCTGCTGGAAGAACGGCGGCGACGAGGACCCGAGCGCAATCGGGTACACCATCACGTCGGCCCGCCGCGCGGCCTCCAGGGCGGCGTCGGCGGTGATCCGGCTATACCGGTCCGCGCCGTCGGACAGCAGCACCAGCGCGCGCCGGCCCCTCGCGGCCTGCGTCAGCTCGAGCGCGCGGACCACCGCATCGTAGAGCCCGGTGGTCCCGAAGCTGTCGAGCCTGGCGAGCGCGGCGTACTGTGCCTCACGATCCGTCGAGAGGGGGGCGACGGTGTCGACCTCGGACCCGACGGCGAGGATCGCCGCCTCGTCCTCCGGCCGCAGTTCTCCCAGGAAGACGCGGGCAGCCGACCGGGCGACCGCCAGTCGCGCGCCGGCCATGCTGAAGCTGCGGTCGATCGCCACCGCCACGCTCAGCGGAAAGTCACCTGCCGCAAACACCGACACAGGCTGCGCCACCCCGTTCTCCAGCACCTCGAAGTCCTGCCGCACGAGCCCCGTGACCGGCTCGCCCCGGCTGTCGGTGGCGCTCGCGTACACCTCGACCACGCTCACGCCCGACGAGAACTGGGCGGACGCCGGTGCCGCGGTCAGGACCGGAACACACGCCGCAAGCAGGATGATGATAGAATCGGCTACGTACCTGGCAGTTGAAGGAGTCCTCATGGGTCTCGGGATCCCCGAACTGATCGTCATCCTGTTCATCATCATCCTGATCTTCGGAGCGAGCCGTCTGCCGGAGATCGGACGGGGGCTCGGCCGGGGCATCCGAAATTTCAAGGACGCCACGACGAGGGACGCAGGCCCCAAGGAGTGACCCTCACAGGATGATGCGGCTTGCGCCGGACCGGCGCGTCACACGTTCCCTGTCGAGATACTCCAGAAGCGGGATCGCATACTTGCGGGACAGGCCGTATCGCTCCTTAAACGTCCCGACATCCACACCCGACGTCCCCGCCCTCTTCAACGCCCGCACCTCGCCCTTCAGTTCCTCGAGCGCCTCGAGGTGGAAGAGCATGCCCTCGATTCGCGCGAGCCGGTGGCGCCGCACCAGCAGCTGCGCCATCCGAACCGCGACCTCCACCTGAACCCCCGCCTCGCGCGCGGCCGATTCGATGTCGGGCGGAGCGAGCCGTGCCGACCGGAACAGGGCGTCGAGCGCGGCCAGCGTCGCTGACTCGACGCTGGTCAGGGAGACCTGGTGCCCCACGAGCGCCAGCCGCTCGCCCGCGACGAGGCGCCCGCCTGCCCCGAGCGTTGCCAGGACGTGCTCGAACACGCCCGGTGCAGCGCGGCGGAAAATCCGGCCCCGCGCCTCTTCTCGCGGCAGGCCGTCCGCCAGCGGATGCTCCTCGTGGTGCCGGCGGACCATGCCGCAGACCAGTTCGCCCAGACGCACGACCTCTGCGGCAGCCAGCAACGCATCGTCCACCCACACCACGCTGCCGCTGGAGCACAGGCGGTCGGTCACCTCGCGCGCCTCGTTCGCGGACAAGCCAAGGCGGGAAGTCAGAGCCTGGCGCCGCAGCCCGGCAGCCCCCCGCTCGTCCACGAGGACAGCCACCACCGGGGGGCCTGTCTGCTGGACGTCCAGCGCCCTGAAACGCTGCAACGCTGACTCCGTCCTGACGGCCCCGCGCGGCGGCTGCGGATCCAGCACGACGCCGCCACCGACGGTCACCGGCGGTGAGTACGCCCGGAGGATGAACCGATCGCCGCGCGTGAGCACCGCTCTCGCTTCGAGACGCACGCGCGCGTAGCCGGCGCCATTCGCAGGGATGTCACCGCCCATCCCGCCGGCGTCTCGCGCGCCCGCCACCGCCACCCGTCCGATGATCTCGATCGTCCCCTGGTGGAATCGCACCCGCGCGCCGTGCCGGAGCGGCGCACCGGACAGCACGTCGATGGCGACGTCGAGCCGCCGGGTGATTTCGAGCGATCCGGGCGCGCACACGGTATCCCCTCGCGACAGATCGGGGACCTCCGCCCCGCCCAGGTTGATGGCAACCCGTTCGCCCGCGGCGCCGGCAAGCCGGCTCGTCCCGTGAACATGCAGCCCCCGCGCGGTTACCGTCAGCTCCCGCGGCAGGACCGCCAGGTGGTCGTCCTTGCGGATGCTGCCGGCCACGAGGGTTCCGGTGACGACGGTGCCGAAGCCCTTGACCGTGAAGACCCTGTCGATCGGCAGGCGCGCCGGCCGGTCCGCCGGCCGCGGACGTGCGTCGCGGGCCAGCTCGATGAGGGCAGCGGTCAGCGTCTCCATTCCGGACCCTGTCCTGGACGACACGCGGACCAGCGGGGCGTGTTCCAGGAACGACCCTGCGGTGAGCTCCCGCACCTCCATCGCGGCCAGCTCCTGCATGTCGGCGTCGGCGATGTCGGTCTTCGTGAGCACGACGAGGCCGGCGGGCACCTGCAGCAGCCGGCAGATGTCGAAGTGTTCCCGCGTCTGCGGCATGACCGATTCATCGGCCGCCACCACGAGCATCACGAGATCGATCCCGCCCGCGCCGGCCAGCATGTTCCTGACGAACCGCTCATGTCCGGGCACGTCCACGAACGACAGGCTGATGCCGCCGGTCTCGAGATGTGCGAACCCCAGGTCGATGGTGATCCCGCGGGCTTTTTCCTCCTTCAGGCGGTCTGGATCGGTTCCGGTCAACGCGCGCACGATGGCGCTCTTGCCGTGATCGATGTGACCGGCAGTGCCGACGACGACCGAACGGGTGGTCATGGCTTGCGCTTCGATGCCCGCTCCTTCCGTCCGGGCCGCTGCTTCCGCCGGGCCGCAGCCGGATGGCGGGGCGCCGCGGCCCGCCCCGACGCCTCGCGTCGGGGTTCGGCCCTGCTGCGACGGGGTCCGCGGTTCCCCTCCGAGCGGCGCACGCTGTCGAGGATCTCGGCGATCCCGAGGTCGATCTGCCGCCGCTCCATGTCCAGTTTCACCACCTGCACGAGCACGCGGTCGCCGAGCCGGTAGACCTTGCCGGTGTTCTCCCCTTTCAGGACGTGCGCCTTGTCGAGGAAGCGGTAGTAGTCGTCGGCCATGGTCGAGATGTGCACCATGCCCTCCACGAAGTGCTCGACGAGCTCGACGTACAGCCCGAAGGCGCTGACACCGGTGATGTAGCCGTCGAACTCGTCGCCCACCTTGTCCGCCATGAAGCGGACCTTCTTCCATTGCACGAGCTCCCGCTCGGCGTCGTCTGCGCGGCGCTCCCGCTCCGACGTGTGGCGGGCGATGTCGGGGAGATCCTCGGTCAGCTCGGCCCGGCGTTCAGGCGTCATCAGCCCGTGGCGCCCCTGGCGCAGGGTGCGGTGCACGATGAGGTCCGGATAACGGCGGATGGGGGACGTGAAGTGGGTGTAGCTGTCGGCCGCCAGCCCGAAGTGCCCCATGTTGGATGCGTCGTAGCGCGCCTTCTGCATGGTGCGCAGCATGATGAAAGCGATCGGCTTCTCCTCGGGCGTGCCGCGCATGCGTTCGACCAGCTTCTGGAAGTCACGCGGTTTCGCCCCCTCCGCCGAGCGGGTCAGCTTGTGGCCGAGGGTGGAGATGAACTCTTCGAACTGCGCGACTTTCAGCGGATCCGGCGCCTCGTGAACGCGATACAGAGTCGGCGTATCCGACTCGTCCAGGTGCTGCGCGACGGTCTCGTTGGCGACCAGCATGAACTCCTCGATGATGCGGTGGGCGATCTTGCGCTCCGCGGCGATGATCGCCTCGACCATGCCCTGGTCGTCGAGGATGATTTCGGGTTCCTTCAGATCGAAATCGATCGAGCCGCGCCGATGACGGCGCTTGTTCAGGATCTCGAACAGCTCGCGCATCGACTCGAACAGCGGCACGAGCGCGGCGTAGCGCGCCGTCACCTCCGGATCCCTGTCGGTCAGAATCGCGCTGACGTCGGTGTAGGTCATGCGCGCGTCGCTGTGGATCACGCCGTCGTGCAGTTCGTAGCGCACCACGGTCCCGCGCCTGTCGATCTCCATCACGCAGGACTGCACGAGCCGGTCGACGTCCGGCCGCAGGCTGCACAGGCCGGTCGCAAGATCGGCGGGAAACATGTGAACCGCGCGCTCGGGGAAAGTACACCGATGTGCCGCGCTCGTAGGCTTCGACGTCGAGCGCGGAACCCTCCGGCACGTAGTGCGCGACGTCCGCAATGTGCACACCCAGCCGGAAGCTGCCGCCCTCCAGCCGATCCAGCGTGATCGCGTCGTCGAAGTCCCGCGCGTGCTCGCCGTCGATCGTGACCGTTGGCTGGCGCCGGAAATCCGTGCGGCCGCGGAGATCGCTCTCGCTGACCACGGCCCCGAGCCGCCTCGCCTCGGCCACCGCTTCCTCGCTGTGCGCATCCGGGATGCCGTACTTCCGGATGATGATCTCGTTGTCCACGCCGGGCTGGTCGATCCCGCCCAGCACCTCGCGCACGCGCCCGAGCGGCCCGCGGGTCGGCGTCGGCCACCGCGTGATCTCGACGACCACCATGTCCGACGGCGCGGCGTCGAGATGATCGCCGGGCGGGATCTGGACGTCCATGATCATCCGGCGGTCGAATGGGACGACAAACCCGGACCCGCCGGGGTCGACGTCGTAGCGGCCGACGATGGTGCTCGAGCCGCGCTCGAGAATGCGCAGGATGCGCCCCTCCGCGCCCTTGTCGCTGAGGCGCTCCACGCGCGCGACGACGCGGTCGCCGTGCATGGCCTGGTTGAGGTTGCTCCCTGCGATGTAGATGTCCCCCTCGACGCCCTCGATGGGACGGTCGGGAACGACGAAGCCGAAGCCGCGCGGATGGGTCGTGATGCGCCCGACCACCAGGTTCATCCGGTCAGGAAGACCGAACCGGTTGCCCCGGGTCTCGATCAGGTCGCCGCGCGCGACCAGATCGGCGAGCAGGCGCTTGAACGCGGGGCGGTGGTCGCGCGGAATCTTCAGCCGCTGCAGCAGCTCGCGAGGCGTGGATGGATGGTCGATTTGTTCGCGGATCTGCGTCAGCAGCTCCTCGTGGTTCAGCATGGAAACATGTTAGTGCACCCGCCCGGGCGGGCAGGCGATCGGATCAGCTTTCAGCAACGACGAAGGACGGCCGGTGTCCGGCGAGGCGGCCAGGTGGACATTCGCAAGGAACCGGTGCCGCGAAGGCGGCAGGCTTGCACGGCGGTCACTTACTTTTGCGTCGCGACCCGGATGGCTTCGAGGGCGTCGCCCGCCTTGGCATTGGCGGACTGATCGAGTTTTCCTGCCAGCCGCTGCCCTTCGGCCGCATGCTCCAGCGCGGCGCCGATGCTGACTGCGGCCGCACTCTTCCCGGCCGTCTGGTAGCGGTCCTGCGCGCGGCGGAGCGGCGTCTTGGCTTCCTCGAAGTGCCGGCTCGCATCGCCGAAGTTCACGTTGTAGAGGCTCACCCGCGCATCGAGCAGGTAGCCGCGGGCTTCCGCGAGGTCGAGCTGTTGCCGCGCGTCGTCCAGCGCCTGCGTCAAGGCGCCTCGGCCCGACCCGCCCCAGCCATAGCCGAGCCCAAGCGTGACGATGAGCGCGACGAAGGCTACGAGCGCGAGTCTGGCGCTAGTCATGTCGTTCAGCCTGCAGGAATCAGGAATCAGCCGCGCGGGAGAAGTCGGTCAGGCCCGCAGAAACACGTGAATATCCCCGACATTGGTGCCGGTCGCTCCCCACTTTATCAAGTCGCCGAGCGGCGCGAAAAAATTGTAGGCATCGTTGTCGGCAAGTGAAGCCGCCCAGTCCCGTCCCGGCCCGCGCTCCCCGCTCCACGGTGCTCGGGTCGACCAGGGCGCCGGCGGCGTCGGTCGGTCCGTCGATGCCGTCGGTGCCGGCGCTGGCGACCAGCACGGCCCGTTCGAACCGGCCGACGTGTGGAGCAACGGCAAGGGCGAACTCCTGGTTGCGGCCTCCCCGGCCGCCGCCTGTGACGCGGACCGTGGTCTCTCCAGCGGCGAGTGCGCAGAATGGCCTCCGGACTCCCTCGGCCAGCCGCGCGGCGTCGGCCAGAAATGCTTCACCGGCCAGCCGGGCCTCTCCGTGCGTCGGCGCCGGCAGCACGGCCACGGAGTAGCCCAGATCCTCCGCGGCGCGTCGCGCGCCGCCGAGCGCGGTCTCGCGGTTGCCGAGGACATGGAAGTCAGCGCGGGCAAGACGATCGTCGCCGGGCTTGATCGTCTCCTCGAGCTCGCCGCGCGCGCCCCGCTCGAGATGCTGGACGACCGCCGACGGCACACGAACGTCCGACCGGCTGGCGGCGCTGGCCCGTCGGACGATGACGAGCGCCTCCTGGAACGTTGTCGGATCGGCCACCGTGGGTCCCGATCCGATCACGCTCGGATCGTCGGGCACCGGACCGTTCACGTCCGAGATCGCCAGCGTGAGGCTCCGCCAGGCCTCGGCGCCGAGACGCCCGCCCTTGATCGCAGAGAGATGCTTGCGCACGCAGTTCAAGCCGTCGATCGCGACTCCGGCCGACATCAGCGCGCGCGCGGTTTCCGTCTTCTCGTCGAGGGTCAGGCCGGACGCCGGGCTTGCCAGCAAGGCAGACGCGCCGCCCGACAGGAGCAGCACCAGCGCACGATCCCGCCCTGCCAGACGCGCCATGTCGAGCGCCCGCCTGCCGGCGACGCCGCTGGCCGCGTTCGGGTCCGGGTGCCCGCCGGCATACCACTCGAATTCCCCGGGGGGGCACCTGTTGCGACAGTCGGACCTGTGACCATGCCCAT
Source organism: uncultured Acidobacteriota bacterium (assembly GCA_963787175.1). GTDB lineage: Bacteria > Acidobacteriota > Vicinamibacteria > Vicinamibacterales > 2-12-FULL-66-21 > CAVSUB01. Next base: position 166,753 of record CAWBCA010000014.1, on the reverse strand, counting down.
GACCATGGACACCGGGGCGCGGCGCGCGAAGGCGGACGCCATGGGCACCGCCGCCTTGCCCGCGGCAACGACGACGACGGGCATGCCCGCGACGGGATCGAAGACTCCGCGCGCGCTGGCGGCATCGAGCAGCTGGTCAGGAGCGATCGCGGCCAGCGCCCCATGGAGGATCGGTTCGAGATCCTGGCGGAGGGTGCGTAGAGAGTGTGTCAGTGAAGCTGTGTGGGATCGAGCCAGCCGGAGAGGCCGGTCACCGCGTTGAACTTGCGAAGCAGGCCGCTCATCAGCGATCCACGTCGTCCTGCGCGCAGAGCTGATCCGAGCTGCCCGAGGACCCGCGCGAGCGCCTGATCGGCTGTCGTGATGGCGTGTTCTGAAAAATACTCGCGTTGCGCCGCGAGGCAACGCCGATGTTTGAGGAGTTCCTGCCGGTAGAAATCGGCTCGCGGAGCCAATGGTGCATGCGACAACCCAGGTCGGACTAACGACGCGTGCCATGCGACTCCTCACGTGAGGCATGGACTGGATGAATCGAGTGTAAGCGTGCCGCGGAAGCGCTGTCAACAGGCCTGCTCACAAAATTTCGCGGTAACGTCACCGAATTGTCACCGGAGCGCCGCGGGCGACAAGGACTCCGGCGACACAGCCCAGCAGCATCCCTCCGAACACGAGCGCCAGGCAGAGGTGCACCGGCAGGAAGGCGATGTGGGCTGAGGCCCAGGGCCTCCGGCGCCACCGCGCCAAGGCGCGCCCTGCCTGCCACGACCACCATCCACAACGCAGGATCGCCAGCACCGCTCCCCCGCCGCCCTGCAGCACGCCTTCCGCGACGAAGGGGCCGCGCACGTACGCGAGTGGCGCGCCGACCAGTTGCATGATTCTCGATTTCCGCCCGGCGCGAGTGTGCCGCCACCCGCACGACGTTGGCCACCGTCAGGGCGGCGGCGAGGGCGAGCAGCGCGATCGAGCGCCAGGCCGACGCCGTGGAAGGCGCGGACGGCGCCGTTCAGCCGGACCAACAGCCGTCGGTCGTATCGCACGTCGGCAACGCCTGGAGCAGTCGCGAGCGTGGCGGCAAGCGCGTCCACTCCGCTGCCCGTGGCTCGGGCTGCCGGGTGCAGGCGCACCTCGAGCGACGCCGGAAAAGGATTGCTGTCGAGTTGGTCGGCCGTGCGGGAGAGGTCCGGGAAATCCTGACGGAAGCGGACCGCTGCCTCCTTCTTCGACACATGCTGCCACCCTGCCGCCAGACCGCTCCGCTCGATCTGCCCGTTCGATGGCCTGCCGCTGTTCCGGAGACGCCTCGTCCCTGAGGTAGACCGAGAGCTCGGCGGCCTCGCTCCAGCGCGCCAGCAGCGGCCGGAGGTTCGCGCTCACCACGAGGAAGAAGCCGAGCACGAACAGGCCCGCGGCGATCGTCAGCATCGCCGAGCGCCGCGGACCGCCGCCCGCGCCAGAGACTCTCGGCCGCTTCCTCAGCGAGTAGTGCACCGCCCGGAGCATCTGCTACGAGTCCTCCACGACGTGTCCGTGATCGAGGGTCAGCGTGCGACGTCCGACGCGCCGGATCAGCTCGCGATCGTGGGTCGCTATGATGACCGTGGTGCCGCGCGCGTTGATCTCGCGGAACAGGTTCATGATCTCCAGCGAGAGGTCAGGATCGAGGTTGCCGGTGGGCTCGTCTCCCGAGGATGATGAGCGGATCGTTGACCAGTGCCCGCGCGATGGCGATCCGCTGCTGCTCCCCGCCCGGAGAGCTCCAGCGGGTACGCCTGCATCCGATGCTGCAGGCCGACCCACTTCAGGACCTGGAAGGTCCGCCGCTGCTGCTGTGCCTGCCCATACCGAGCACGCGCGGAACGAAGGCGACGTTCTCGAGCACCGTGCTGTCGGGCAGCAGCTTGAAGTCCTGGAAGATGAAGCCGAGGGATCGACGGTAGGCCTGCACCTGGCGGGCGTGAGGGTCGCGAGGTTGCGGCCGTCGACGAGCAGCTCCCCTTCGAGTGGCGACGTCCTGTCTCAGCAGCAGTCGGAGCAGCGTCGATTTGCCGGCGCCACTGGGCCGGTCAGGAAGACGAACTCTCCTTTGTCGATCCTGAGCGTCAGATCGCGGAGAGCGTAGAGGCCGCGGCCGTAGACTTTCGAGACGCCCTTGGCCTCGATCACGCCGACCCCTGGTCCGTGCCCGGCGCGTCACATCGCGCCGTCCAGCATGCTGCGCATCAGCGCGTTGACGCGGCCGGGGTTCGCCTTCCCCTCGTGGCCTTCATCACCTGTCCCACGAGGAAGCCGAATGTCTGCTGCTTGCCGGCGCGATACTGGGCGACGGCATCGGCGTTTGCATCGATGACCTGACGGACGGCCGCTGCGATCGCCTCCTCGTCGTCGATGCGCGCCAGGCCTTCCGCGGCGACGATCACCTCGGCCGTCCGGCCGCCGTCGAGCATCTGCTCGAACACCTGCTTGGCGACCGGGCTGGTGATCGTGCCGGCGTCCATCGAGCCGGATGAGGCCCGCGAGGCTTCGACGGCGTCATCGGCAGCGTCGTGAGGTTCACTCCTTCCTCGTTGGCCTTCCGCATCAGCTCGCCCATGATCCAGTTGCTTGCCGCCTTCGGGTTGGCGGCGGCGGCCGCGGTGGTCTCGAAGTAGGCGGCGACGTCCGCGGACTGCGTCAGGACGCCCGCATCGTAGTCGGGAGCCCGTACTGCTTGACGAAGCGGCGGCGCCGGGCATCCGGCAACTCGGGGAGACGTCGCCCGCACTTCCTCGATCCAGGCGGGCTCGAGCTGAAGGGGCGGCAGATCCGGCTCGGGAAAATACCGGTAGTCGTGCGCCTCTTCCTTGCTGCGCATGGACACGGTCCGACCCGCGCCGGCGTCCCACAGGCGGGTCTCCTGCACGACGCGGCCGCCGCTCGAGACCAGCGTCGTCTGCCGGTCGATTTCGTACTCGAGCGCGCGCTGTACGTGCCGGAAGGAGTTCAGATTCTTGATCTCCGCCTTGACGCCGAACGCCTCGGTGCCGGACGGGCGGACCGACACGTTGGCATCGCAGCGCAAGCTGCCCTCCTCCATGTTGCCGTCGTTGACGCCGATCGCCACCAGGATGGCGCGCAGGCGGCTGAAGAAGTCGCTGGCGTCGGCGGCGGAGCGCAGGTCCGGCTCCGTGACGATCTCGATGAGCGGCACGCCGCTCCGGTTGAAGTCCAGATAGGTGTTGCGGTCCGAGTCCGCGAAACCCTTCGTGCAGCGACTTCCCCGCATCTTCCTCCAGGTGGACGCGCGTGATGCCGACACGCGCGCCGTGCCGCCGCTCTCGTACTGCGACCGCGCCGACCGTCGCGAGCGGCCGTTCGTACTGGGAGATCTGGTAGCCCTTGGGCAGATCCGGATAGAAGTAGTTCTTGCGCGCGAAGATCGACACACCCTGCACGGTGCAGCCCAGCGCATGTGCGGCGCGCGTCGCCGAGCTCGACGACGCGGCTGGTTGAGCACGGGCAACGCGCCGGGCAGCCCAGGCACACGGGGCAGACGTGGGTGTTCGGCGGCGCGCCGAACCGCGTGCTGCAGCCACAGAAGATCTTGGTCTCCGTGAGGAGCTGCGCGTGAATCTCCAGGCCGATGACTGGCTCGAAAGACATGGGGCATGCGGAGGCGACGGCAGGATGGTACCGACAGCAATCGTCGAAGTCAACAGCAGCGCGAGGCACAAGCGCCCGCATGCTATCCGGCTAGGCTCCGGCCTGGGCGACGTCCCGCCGGCGGGCGATGGTCGTCGACGAGATCCAGCCGCTCGAGCCGGCGGTACAGCGCCCGGCGGCTCAGTCCGAGCATCTTGGCTGCCGCCTTCTTGTTGCCGCCCGACCGCACGAGAGCGCGCTGGATGTGGTCGCGTTCGACGTTGACGAGCAGGTCGGTGTCCGCCGACGTCGCCGGGCCGAACGCCTGCGACACCGACGACGGGAACGGAGCGGCTGCCGCGGGTGGAGGCTCCGCCGGCAAGGTGATCGCCAGCTGCCGCTCCGTGATCACGTCGCCGTCGGCCAGTATGCAGGCGCGCTCGAGGACGTTCCGCAGCTCGCGCACGTTGCCGTTCCAGGGGGCCGCGCTCAGGAGCCGCTCGGCAGCCGGTGTCAGGCCGGGCAGCGGCCTGCGGATGCGCTCGGCCGTCTCCCGTACGAACGCCGCGGTCAGGTAGGGGATGTCTTCCCGCCGCTCGCGCAGCGCCGGCAGCTTGATCTCGACGATGTTCAGGCGGTAGTAGAGGTCGCTTCGAAACCGTCCGGCGGCCATCTCCGCGTGGAGGTCGCGGTTGGTGGCCGCGATCACGTGCACGTTCACCCGGCGCGATTCGATGGAGCCGACCCGGTACAGTTCGCCCAGCTCGAGGACGCGCAGCAGCCGGGCCTGGACCGTCAGCGGGAGCTCGCCGATTTCGTCCAGGAACAGCGTGCCGTTATCCGCGAGCTCCAGGAAGCCCTGACGGCTCTCGGGGCCCCTGGCGGCTCCGGGCACCTGGCCGAACAGGTCGCTCTCGAACAGCGACTCGGCGACCGCCGAGCAGTTGACAGTGACGAACTGCTGCTCGCGCCGCGGCCCCATGTCGTGCAGCGCGCGGGCCACGAGCTCCTTCCCCGTGCCGGTTTCCCCCGTGACCAGTGCCGTGCGAACGTGTGGCGCCAGCCGCCTGATCGTCCCGAACAGCTCCTGCATGGCCGGCCCGCGCCCGATCATGCCGGCGAACTCCAGCCGCCGTGCAACATCCCCCTCCATCGACAGGAGGCTGCGCCGGCGCTCGAGATCCTCGCGCACGCCGCCCAGCAGCAGCTCGAGGCGCCTGAAGTCCAGGGGCTTGGTCAGGTAGTCGATGGCCCCGAGCTTGATCGCCTCGACAGCCGTGTCGAGCGAGCCGTAGCCGGTCATCAGGACCGCCTGGCACTGGGGATCGGTTTCGCGGATGGCCCTCAGCACATCCAGCCCGCCGACGTCCGGCATGCGGAGGTCGATCATCACGAGATCGGCGCCGCGCGCCTGCATCTGCCCGATCGCCGCCTGGCCCCCGGAACAGGCGACGACGTCGAAGCCCGCCCGGCGCGCGAAGCGCCCGACGATCTCGAGAATACCGGGCTCGTCGTCGACGACGAGCAGGAGAGGCGGCTGGCCTGTCATGCGAACTCCTCGGTCACCGCGCGGATCGCCGAACGAAGCGCCCGCAGCTGGAAGGGTGGCGCCAGGATGGCGCTCGCCTGCTCGCGTCCGAACCGGTCGATCTCGCTCTCGTCGGACGTTCGCGACAGCAGCACGAGCGGTGTATGGCGCGGATCGGCCGACCGAGCCGCCCACCATCCCGCCAGGTCCGCGGCGATCAGGCCGCGGTCGATGAGGGCCGCCTGCAGGCCTCCTGCGAGGTAGCGTGCGATGGCTTCCTCGGCGTCCTGGGTCGAGGCGACGGTATAGCCCCAGGCGACCAGCGCCGCGACCATGTAATCGAGGTCCCCCTGGTCGGGGTGCGCCACCAGGACGGGATCTGCCGGCCGCGCCGGCTCGTGCGGCCTGGCCGGCAGCAGGATGGAGAAGGTGGTGCCGACGTTGACGCGGCTTTCCACGTGGATCTGGCCGCCGTGATCCCGGACGATCCCGTAGCAGATGCTCAGCCCGAGACCGGTGCCGTCCCCCACGTCGCGCGTGGTGAAGAACGGGTCGAAGATGCGCGTGAGGTTGATCTCGTCGATTCCGTGCCCGGTGTCGCCGACCGAGAGGTTGACCGCCGAGGCCGTTTCGTCGAAGCGGGCCGACACGGTGAGGATCCTCCCCTCGCGCTCGCGCATGGCCTGCTCGGCGTTGAGGATCAGGTTCAGGAGCGCCTGCTGGATCTGGCTCGCGTCGGCGATGATGGGCGGCAGGCCGGGCTCGAAGGAGGTGACCAGGGCGACCGAGTTGAGCCGGAGGTCGTAGGTGCGCAGGGACAGCACACGCGTCACGAGCTCGGTGATGTCCTGAGGCGCCCGCTCGGCAGCCTGCCGGCGCGCGAAGGCGAGAAGGTTCCGCACGATTCGCGCGGCGCGCTCGGACTCATCGACCACGCGTCGAAGATCCTGCGCCAGCTCGATCGGCGGCCGCACGTCGTGCGGCCCTGCCGCCTCGAGCAGTTCCTCCTCCAGCAGTTGCGCGTAGCCGATGACGCTCGTCAACGGGTTGTTCAGCTCGTGCGCCACACCGGCCACGAGCTGTCCGATCGCCGACAGCTTCTCGGACTGGAGCAACTGCGCCTGCGTCGACTTCAGCTGCTGGACCGTGGCGGTCAGCCGGCGATTGGCGGAGCCGAGCTCGTCGGACATCAGCCGCAGGCGGCGGGCCGACCGGATCTCCTCGGTGACGTTCTTGGCGACCTGCACGACCGACGGACCCTCGCCGTCGCGCGCGACAGGGAAAGTGGTCACGGAGTAGATGTCCGCGTCCGGAGTCGTCAGCTCGAACCGTGCCGCCTTGCCGCTCACCGTGGCCTGGCCGACGGCACAGTCCGGAAACTCCCCCCGGCAGAGCCCGATGTCGTGACAGGTCGCGTCGGCAAGCTCCGTGACAGGGCGCCCGACAAAGGTCGCAAGCGCGCTGTTGCCGCGCAGGAGTCGCCCACGGCCGTCGAACACGGCGATGGCGTCGCTGATCGCGTCGAACGTGTTCTCCCACTCACGTTTGCCTCGACGCACGACGTCGTGCAGCCGGGCGTTCTGCACCGCCACGCCGATCTGGCCGGCGATGATTCCCAGGAGCCGCTCGTCGGCCAGGCCGAACCGATACGGGCCCGTCGCCGCGATGCTCAGGGTGCCAATCAGGTCCTCGTCCACCAGCATCGGCACGCTGATGCTGCTCTTGACCTCGATGGAGTCCGTGTCCCCCAGGGCCTCGACCGGGCGATCCTCCATCACGGTCGCACGGCGCGTCGCGATGACCCGTTCGCTCGGGCACCCGCCGCCGTGAAAGTGCGCGGCAACGCGGGCCGGGCCAATCTCGGCCTTGATCCTCGTACTCGCCGGTGGAGTCCTTCCGCAGCCGGATTGATCCGCCGGATCCGTCCACCGCCGGTACCAGCCGTTCGAGCGCTCCGGTGAGCACATCCTCGAGCTCGAGCGATCGGCCGATGACCTCCGCGATCTCGTTGACGATCTCCAGTTCCCAGACCCGCCGGCGGTCGGCCGCGGTCGATCGGGACGTCTGCAGCGCCTCCCGCATCGACACCGCCAGCGCCAGCTCGTTCGTCGCGAGCACGACCGGAACGAGCGGGGCCAACGTCTCGGTGGCGCGGGCAACCTCCCCCTCCGGGAGGGCCAGCACCGCGACGACGGCGCGCGCGGAGGCCTGGCACAGGATCGCGCGCCCGAGGCCGAGCACCATGTCGGCCGCCGACGCCACCCCGAGAATCGTGATGGCCGAGGCAGCAGCCGATCGTCCGGTGAACGCCAGGTCGGTTCCCGTCAGCGGCAGCACCGATGTCTGGAGGTATCCGAGCCGCAGGACGGCCGCCGCCAGCCGGTCCGCCAGCGTCGGGTCGTCGACAAGGATGAGAACGGACGGCACAGTGTCTGACATGGGAGTGCTGCAATACCGTGCGGGGACACCCGCTGCACGGATCGCAAGAGGACGGGCCGATTCCGCTCACGTGTGCGAAATCGGGGAGGTGTCGTGTGTCTTCAGGGACTTGGGAGCGGGAGAGCCGCCGGATCGTGCGTGACCACGGCGGCGTCGTTGCACGAGTGAAACGGTCCGACGTTTCACTCGTGCACCGTGGTCCGGCGGCCTCAGGGTCGAGACTGGGCTGCGCGGGGCACCCGCGAACCGCTCATGCTTCGATGCCGTGCTTCTTCATCAACCGCCACATGGTGGTGCGGCTGACCTGTAGTGCCCGGGCGGCCGACAGGATCTCACCGTGACACCGGGCCAGCGTCGCCACCACCATCTCCCGCTCGGCCCGCTCTCGGGCCGCAGAGACGGTGCGCTCGGTCACCGACGCAACCGCGGATCCCGCAGCGCGCAGCTCATCCGGCAAGTCGGCGAGCTCCAGGTCCGGCGGCTGCGCAACCGACAGGGCGCGCTGGACGACGTGCTCGAGCTGTCGGACGTTTCCAGGGTAGCTGTAGGCTTCGAGAGCCGCCAGCGCCGGAGCCGACACCCCGGTGATGCCGCCCGCCCGCCCGTAGCGCTCCAGAAAGTGCTCGACCAGCATGGGGATGTCGCCATGACGTTCGTGCAGGGGCGGCATGTGCACCCGGTGCAGGTTCACGCGATAGTAGAGGTCGCTCCGGAAGGCTCCGGCCTCGACGGCTGCCTCCAGGTCGAGGTTCGTGGCGGACACGAACCGCACGTCGACGTGTCGGCTTTGGTTCTCGCCGATCCGTCGGACCTCGCCGGATTCCACCGTGCGCAGGAGCTTCGCCTGGAGCGGCGTGCTCATCGCCCCGATCTCGTCCAGGAAGAGCGTCCCGCCGGAGGCATGCTCGATGAGCCCGGGCCGCGTGCCCGTGGCGCCTGTGAAGGCGCCACGGGTGTGGCCGAACAACTCGGTCTCGAGCAGCGACTCCGTCAGCGCCGCGCAGTTCAGCGCCACGAATGGCTTCGCGGCGCGCGCACTGCCCGCGTGGATCGCCCGGGCAGCCAGCTCCTTCCCCGTGCCGGTTTCGCCTGTGATCAGCACCGTGCCGTGCGCCGCGGCGGCGCGCCGGATGACCTCCTTCACCTTGACGACCGCGGCGCTCAGGCCGACCAGCCCTTCGATCGAGGCCGCCGGCGGAATCTGCCGCTGCAGGAGGGTGACCTGGCGCGCGAGCTGGCGCCGCTCCGTCGCCGCACGCACCCGCATCAGCAGCTCGTCCCGGAAGAAGGGCTTCTGGACGAAATCCACCGCGCCGAGCTTCATCGCTTCTACGGCGGTGTCGACCGTGCCAAAACCGGTCATGATGATGAAGCAGGCATCGACGTGGACCTCCCGCAGCTTGCGGAGCACGTCGAGCCCGGAGAGACCCGGCATTCGCATGTCGGACAGGATGGCGTCGAAGGCGTCACCCTGCGCGAGATCGAACCCCTCCTCGCCGCTCGCCGCGACGAGCACCGTATAGCCGGCGCTGCGCAGCATCCCTGCCGTGCTCTCGCGCACGCCGTCGTCGTCGTCTATTACCAGAACACGCGCCATCCAGAGGTCCCCTCGGCGTCCGGCTGCCGTCCGACCGTGCCTCGCGCCGGAAGCCGGCCGGCCGGCGTAAGTTTACCGCCAACCGGAGCCGATACAGGGATCATGCGGTTCGGCGTCGCTTCGATCGGCCTCGTCGTGGCGGTGTCGGTCTGCGGCTGCGGAACGAGGCCGGCGCTCCCATCCCGTCCCGTGGCGGAGAACGTCCGCGTGCGGGTGGGCACTGCGGGCCCCGTCCTGAGCGTCCCGCTCGAAGACTACGTTTCCGCAACCGCCATCAGCGAGATTCACCCCCCAGCCGGGGACCCGGAAACCGTCGCGGAGATGTTCGAGGTTCAGACGATCATCGCCCGCACCTATGCGCAGGCGCACCGCGGGCGCCACGCCCGCGAGGGCTTCGATCTCTGCTCGACGACGCACTGCCAGATTTACGAGCCGGGCCGCCTGGCCACCTCCCGGTGGCGCTCGGCCGTCCGCGGCGCGTCGGCGCGCACGGCGGGCATCATCCTGTGGTACGACGGGGCGGCCGCCGACGCGGTCTACCACGCGGACTGCGGCGGCCGGACCAGCGCCGCCGCCGACGTGTGGGGGGGCGCGGGCTTTCCGTACCTGCGCGCGGTGCTGGATGGCGGCAAGGCACAGGACGCGCACACGGCATGGCGCTACGTCGTTGACGCCGACACGCTGCGGCGGGCGCTGGACGCCGACCCCCGGACCCGGGTCGACGGACGTCTGACCTCGATCGCGGTTCTCACACGCGACGGATTGGGGCGGGCGCAGCGCGTCGTGCTGCGGGGCGCGCGTGAACTGCCGGTCGCAGGCGCCGACCTTCGCGCCGTGGCGACCGCCGCGTTCGGCGCCCGGTCGATACGGAGCACACGCTTCGAGGTCCGGCTCGACGGCGCGCAGTTCCTGTTTTCGGGCACCGGCTTCGGCCATGGCGTGGGTCTCTGTCAGGCGGGGGCGATTGCACGGCTGGCTGCCGGCGAGTCGCCTCGGCGCGTGCTGCAGCGCTACTACCCGGGTACGGTGCTGGTCGGCGCCGCCAGGGCGGCGCTGTTGTCGCGCACACGCCCGGCATTGACGTCATACCTCTGGGTCTCCCCGCGCTGGAACCTGTAGCAGCCCGGGAGCGTCCCGCATCGCCGCCAGGCCTGTTGGGCTCGAGCGCACCGCCGATCCGGGAGGACTCACCGGGTGTCCGGAAGGCCCACGGCTTCTCCCGGAGCGCCCCTCGCAGAGCTCGGCGGCGCGCCTTCCCGGGCCACCTGTCGGCATCGGCTCCTGGCCGCTCCCTGCGCCCATCCAGCAATCTCCTATAATCAAAGCGTCGGCCATGGGTAAACACCGGCCCCGCTGAGGCGTATCTAATGACAGGAGCTCAGCCCGCAGGCTCGCTGCCGCGGGAAGCTGACAGCGCATCGGCCTCCGCGGTCAAGGCGATGCAGGCCGAAGGCCGGCACCTGGACGCGCGGGAGCGCTACGCCGACATCGTCGTCCGGCACCAGAGGCGGGCATCCCGGATTGCTTTTCACTACCTGCGGGACGGCGCCGAGGCGGACGAGGCCGTGCAGGATGCGTTCGTGAAGGTGTACACGCATCTGTCGTCGTTCCGGGAGGAGCTTCCGTTCGAGGTCTGGTTCACGCGGATCCTGATCAACGGCTGTCTCGATCGGATCAAGGCGCGGACCCGCCGTCAGCGCTGGCTCGTGTCGGCGCCTGACCCCGCGCCGGGGCAGTCGGATTTCACGGACCGCGTGGCCGGCACCGGGCCCTCGCCGGAAGATCAGGTGCTCGCGAGGGAACGGCGGCAGAAACTGGCGGGTGCTCTCTCCCGGCTGCCGGAACGTCAGCGTTCGGTGTTCCTGTTGAGCCACTACGAGGGCTGCACGTCGCGGGAGGTGAGCGCACTCACCGGCTTGAACGAGTCGACTGTTCGCGTGCACCTGTTTCGTGCCATTCGCCGGCTTCGCACGCTGCTCACGGATGCGGCCCATGGCGGCGGGCCGTCCGCGGACCGAGTCACCGGAGGGAAACGTCGTGTCCATCCTTAGTCCACTGCACACTCGACGGCATCTCGACGATCGCGCGATCGCGGCGCTGTGGAGTGCCCGGGCCACCGGGGTCGCCGGCGATGCTCTCGACAACGGGTCGACCGGTGACGCGCACGTCGGGGAGTGCCCGCAGTGCCGGGCCCGCTACGACGCGTTCGCCGGCTGGCTGTCCGACAACCGCGCCGAGGCGATCGCCGAGGCCGAGGCGGTGTTCCCGGCTGAACGGCTGGCGGTTCAGCACGCGCAGATCCTCCGGCGTCTCGGAGCGCTGGAGCGGCCCGCCCGGGTGATAGCGTTCCCGCGGTTCTCCCAGGGGGCCATCGCCGTGCGGCGGGGTCCGCAGCGCTGGATCGCGGCCGCGGCTGCCGCGGGCCTGATCGTGGGCCTTGGCGCCGGCGAGCTGCGCGATTTCCGCCGGACCATGCGCCGCAGTGCTCCGGCCGGGTATCTCTCGGGGCCCCTCGCTCCCGTCACGCAGACCGCGGTCGTCGGTGCCCTCCAGCCGGTCGCCCTCACCTCGGACGATGCGTTCCTGTACGAGTCTGAAGAGGCCAGCACGTCCTCCCGTGTGGAACCGCTGCACGCGCTGGATGCCCTGACGCCGCTCGTGCGCGACATGGATCGGGTCCGCTGAGGGTGGGCACCTCCCAGCCGCTCATCTTCCGCAAGGGCCTCGACATGAAGGCGGCGGTTGCCGGCGAACTGGCCGCGGCCTACCACAGCGCCATTGTCGACGACGTGCGTGCCAACGACTACAAGTACGAGTCGGGGCGGCTGAGGGTGCACCTGGCGCGCGAGTTCGGGTTCTGCTACGGGGTCGATCGGGCCGTCGATTATGCGTACCAGGCGCGCCGGCGCTTTCCCGGGCGCAACGTATTCCTGACCGGCGAGATCATCCACAATCCGCACGTCAACGACCAGCTCCGCGCCGCCGAGATCCGCTTCCTCAGCGACCCGGGGAACGATGGGAGACCCTGGGAGCGGAAGACGTCGTCATCCTGCCGGCATTCGGAGTCACCGTTGGCGACATGGCGCGCCTCGTGAGCCAGGGCTGCACGCTCGTCGACACCACGTGCGGGTCGGTCCTGAACGTCTGGAAGAACGTCGTCCGGTACGCGCAGGATGGGTTCACGGCGATCATCCATGGAAAGGTTCAGCACGAGGAGACACGGGCCACCGCGTCGCAGGCGCTGAAGTACCCGCAGGGCCGCTACCTGATCGTGCTCGATCGGGAGGAGGCCGGCCTGGTCTGCGAGGTACATCCGCGGCCACGGCAACCGGCAGGCCTTTCTCGCGCGCTTCGGGCCGGTGGCCTCCCCCGGTTTCGATCCAGACCTCGATCTGCGCCGCGTGGGCTGCGCCAACCAGACGACGATGCTGATGACCGAGTCGCTGGCGATCGGCGAGATGTTCGGGGCGGCGATGGCGGAGCGGTACGGAGAGGCGGGCCTCCCGGAGCATTTCCGCGCGTTCGACACGATCTGCAGCGCGACGCAGGAACGGCAGGATGCGGTGGTCGCGCTCCTGGAGCAGCACCCCCTCGACCTGATGCTCGTGGTCGGCGGCTACAACAGCAGCAACACGTGCAACCTCGCGAAGCTCTGCGCCGGACGCGTGCTGACCTTTCACATTGCGGATCCGGAGTGTCTGATCTCGGCGGAGGAGATCCGGTATCGGCCCGTCGGGCCACCGTCGACCGCGAGGATCGATGAAGCGACGTCGTTCAGCTGGCTTCCGGCGTCGGGGGCGCTGACCGTCGGGCTCACTGCGGGAGCCTCGACGCCGAACAACATCGTGGGCCAGGTGATCGAGCGTCTGCAGCGGTTCAGCGGCTAGTGTCGGCCGGACTGGGCCGTGGGCTGAGCCGGCTTCCGACGCTGCCGTGCAAGCGGTCTGCCACTGATTTTTCACACCCTATACCCGTCATATGCAGTAACTTACAAGGGTTGCGGATGAGGGGCGCCGGTCGGGTCTCCAGAGGTTCAGTAAACGACGGGCAGGTGCAGGTCGTAATAGGCACTGTCACCCCCGTTCTGGAGAGCACGACATGGTCAGCCATCTCTCGTGGACCCTGTGCGCAGCAACGCTGCTGATCGCCGCGCCGGCACATGCGCATCGCGTGCAGCCGGAGCCGCGTCCTGCCCAGTCGCGATCCCAGCAACCGCGTCCGAGGTTCTGGCAGGACCCGGCGCTGCGCCAGGAGATCGGGATCACCGACCAGCAGTCGGCCAGCATCGAGCAGATTTTCTCGTCCAGCATTCAGTCGCTCCGCGACGCCCATCGGGAACTGGACGCGCTCGAGGCCGTGCTGTCGCGCACGATCAAGGAGAACACCGCGGATCTCATCACCGTCTCACAGCAGGTGGACAAAGTCGAGGCGGCGCGCTCGGCCTACAACAAGGCGCGCACCGTGATGATCTACCGCATGAACCTCGTGCTCAGTCCCGAGCAGCGCGTCAAGGTGAAGGCGCTGAACGAGCGCTACGAGGAACGCCGCAGGAAAGAAGACGACGAGCGCCGGAAGCAAGAGAAGAACGACCGGCGCTGACCACCGCGTAGACCCCGAACTCCGTTCGCATCGCATCAGGAGGCTTTTCGTGAGCAAGATCGCAACACTCTGGCTCGTGGCCGCGGTGGCTGCCATGACACCAGCGCCGTCGGCGGCGCAGTCCCCCGCCGTCGATCCGGCGCACGTCCGGAGCCTGCTCCAGCAGGCGCAGCAGCAGATTGGCGCGCAGGGCACGCCGAAGGAAGGCGAACGCTTCCTCACGCCCGGTGCCCGTGTCGACCTCAGGATCGAGGAAGCCGTGCAGCGCGGACTCGAGAAGAACATCGACATCGGCGTCGCGCGCATCACGCCGCGCCTCACGGACTTCACGCTGGCGGGGCTCGACGCGACCTACCGCCTGAACCTGACCTCGGCGGTCAACACCGTGAGCAACACACAGTTCCCGACCCAGACGATTCAGGGCATCACCGAGAACACGACGACGTCGACGCAGAACTGGTCAGCGGGTGTCGCGCAGAACCTGTACTGGGGCGGCGGCAACTACACCTTGAACTGGGTGAACCGGAAGCTGTTCAGCCCGAGCGCCGTCAACATCCGCAACCCGCAGATCTCTTCCGGCATCACCGCGAGCCTCACACAGCCGCTCCTCCGCGGGTTCAAAATCGATCCGACGCGCGCGTCGCTCCAGACCAACCGGATCAGCCAGGAGAACGACGAGATCTCACTCCGCACCACCATGGCGAGCACGGAAGCGAACGTTCGCAATGCGTACTGGGACCTCATTTACGCCATCCAGGCCGTTGAAGCGGCGCAGGACTCGTACAACCTGGCCGCGAAGCTCGTGCAGGACAACCAGTCGCGGGTGGAGATCGGGACGCTGGCTCCGATAGACGTGGTCTCGGCGCAGGCAGAACAGGCGACCCGGCGGCAGACGCTGGTGCAGACCCAGGCAACAGTGCGCACGACCGAGCTCGCCCTCAAGCGGCTGATTGTCAGCGGGACCGACGACCCGCTCTGGACGGCGTCGCTCAATCCCACCGACATGCCCGGGACCGCGCCCGAGCCGATCGACCTCGAGGCGGCGCTCACGCGCGCGCTCAAGGAGCGCACCGACCTCCAGCAGTCGATGAACACGCTGCGGATCAGCGACATCAACCTGCGCAACCAGGTCGATCAGACGCGCCCGCAGCTGAACCTCAACGCCATCTACGGCCTGAACGGCATCGGCGGCGCGTTCCTCCAGCGCACCGGCGCGGTGGACCCCATCACGGGGGGACCCATCTCCCAGGTCATTCCCTCCGGGTACCTCGACGCACTGCGGGGCATCTCCAGGCTGGAGGCGCCGACGTGGACCGTCGGCGTGAACCTGGCCTATCCGCTTGGCAAGAGTGTGCAGGAAGCCAATGTGGCGCGAACGCGGCTGTCCGTGGCCCAGACCCAGGCGCAGCTGAAGGCACTCGAGCTGCAGATCGCGACAGACGTCACCAACGCGGCACTCACTGTCCAGAGCTCGCTCGAGAGCGTGCAGGCGAGCGGCGCGGCGAGGGAGCTCGCCCTGAAGCGGCTCGAGGCTGCGCAGAGCAAGTACCGAGGTGGGGATGGCGACCAACTTCGAGGTGGTCCAGGCGCAGCGCGACAACGCGGACGCGCAGAACAACGAGTTGCGCGCCATCCTCAATTACCGCAAGGCGCTGGTGAACTTCGAGGCTGTGCAGACCATCGGCACCCGCGGCGTGACCTCTACCGCAGGCGGCGGAACCACGACCGGCACGCAGACCGGAACGACCGGAACGACCGGGACCGGCGGTACGGGCGGCACCGGCGGCACCGGCACGGGCGGCGGCATTCAGTGAACGACGACGGGACTCGCTTTTCGCGGAGGCGGCGCGACGCGTTCCAAGCTCGAAGCAATCCGGCGCTCGGTGCGCGTCGACGAGGGTGACAGGGACTGCGGTCGGGCTATCCGATGCAGAGAGAGGCCCGGTGTCGACCGGGTGGACTCGGACACATGAAAAAGATCATCGCGATTGTCGTCGTGCTCGCGGCTGTCGGTGTCGGCGCGGGGGCGTATTACCGCAGCCGGCAGGCGCCCGAACCAAAGGTCACGACGATGCCCGTGACGCGTGGTGATGTGGTCGACGCGGTCGCAGCCACCGGGACGCTGCAGGCCGTCGAGACGGTGGACGTCGGCACCCAGGTGTCCGGCACGGTGAGCGCGCTCTACGCCGACTTCAACTCGATCGTGCGCAAGGGACAGGTGATCGCCCGGCTCGACCCATCGCTGATCCAGACGCAGATCGAACAGCAGGAGGCCAACGTGGTCCGGTCCGAGGCAGACCTGGAGCGGTTGCGGGTCGGCCTGGCGGACGCCAACCAGAAGTTCGACCGCGCCACGCAGATGTTCGCCCGCAGCCTGATCCCGAAGACCGACCTGGAGACGGCGGAGGTCAACGTGAAGTCGGCTGCCGCGCAGATCCGGTCGTCCGAAGCGAGCCTCGTCCAGGCGCGCGCAAGTCTGAACAATCAGAAGGTCAACCTGAATCACACCGTCATCACCGCGCCCATTGACGGCATCGTGATCTCGCGCAGCGTGGACCAGGGCCAGACTGTCGCGGCGAGCATGAACGCGCCGACGCTGTTCGTGCTGGCGCAGGACCTCACCAAGATGCAGGTGCTCGCCAACATAGACGAGGCGGACGTCGGCCGGATGCGGCCGGGCCAGGCAGTGACGTTCAGGGTGGACGCCTTCCCGACCGAGACGTTCACCGGGCTCGTCGAGCAGGTGCGTCTTCAGCCCGCAGTCGTCCAGAACGTCGTCACCTACTCGACGGTGATTGCTGTGCCGAACGCCGAGCTGAAGCTGAAGCCCGGGATGACGGCCAACGTGAACATCGAGATCGCGCGCAAGACGAACGTGCTGCGGCTGCCCGCAGCCGCGCTCCGGTTCCGGCCATCCGAGGAGATGTTCCAGGTGCTCAACCAGGAAATGCCTCCGGAGGCTCGCGGGCGCGGCGGCCTGAACGCCGGGGGTGGCCGCATGGGTGGCGGCGGGCGCCCGGGCGAGGGCGGGCCTGGGCAGGTGCAGGGGGTCGGCGCCGCAGCAGGCGGTGCGTCGGTGCCGGCGCCGGCAGCGGCTGGCGCACCTGCCGCGCCGCGCACACAGGCAGTCGGGAGCAGGACGGCTGGCCCGGCCGAGGCACGGGGCGGCGGCGACCGGGCGGATGCCGGACCGGGCGCGGGACGCGACGGCGGCTCTGGTGGCGGCCGTGGCGGGTTCGATCCGAACATGACGCCGGAGGAACGCAGCAAGGCCAGGGAGGCCCGCCTTGCGGCCATGAGCCCGGAAGATTGGCAGCGCTTCGAGGAGATGAGAGCGCGGCGCGGCGAAGGCCTACAGGCTGGCCCCGGCCCCGCTGGCCCCCCCGCGGCTCAAGGCCGGGTTGCGCAGGCCACCGCGGCGGCGCGGCGCGACACCCCGCAGGCCGGTCGTGGTGCCGCGAAGCCGAGCGGGCCTTACGGAGGCGGCGCGACGACCATCGATGCGCTCTTCGGTCCGCTGCCCCAGATCGAGAGCCGCGGCCGGGCCTGGCTCTTCGCGGACAGCAAGCTGAAGCCGGTCAACCTGCGGCTGGGCGTGTCGGACGGCACGTTCACCGAGATCCTCGAAGGCGACCTGCAGCAGGGGCAGGAGGTGGTGACCAGCATGGTGACCGGCCTCGAGCCGAGAACCGGGACGACGACGCCGGGCGGCGCCAACGCGAACAACCCGCTGATGGGTCCGCAGCGCGGTGGCCCCGGCGGCGGCCGCGGTCCTGGCGGCGGAGGCGGGGGCAGAGGACAGTAAGCGGGAAGCGGGAAGCTGGTAGCCCTTTATGCCTGTCATCTCTGTTCGCAATCTGGTCAAGACCTACACCGTCGGTGAGGTCATCGTCCGGGCGCTCCGGGGCGCGGACCTGGACGTCGAGCCTGGCGAGTTCGTGGCGGTCACGGGCCCCTCCGGCTCCGGGAAGTCCACGCTCATGCACATCCTCGGCTGTCTGGACCGGCCGACGAGCGGCCAGTACATCCTCGACGGCAAGGATGTCTCGCGGATGTCCAAGGACGAGCTCGCGGCTGTGCGCAACCTCAAGATCGGGTTCGTGTTCCAGGGGTTCAACCTGCTGTCGAGGACCACGGCCCTCGACAACGTGGAGCTGCCGCTCCTCTACAACGGCGGCAGCAACCTGAAGCTCGCGGAGCGGCACAAGCGGGCGATGGCGGCGCTCACGGCGGTCGGTCTGGGAGAGCGGTATCACCACTATCCCAACCAGCTGTCGGGCGGGCAGCAGCAGCGGGTGGCCATCGCGCGCTCGCTCATCAACGAGCCATCCATCATCCTGGCCGACGAACCGACGGGCAACCTCGACACCCGCACCAGCATCGAGGTCATGGGCATCTTCCAGCGGCTGAACATCGAACGCGGGATCACGATCATCCTGATCACGCACGAGATGGACATCGCGGAGTACGGCACGCGCCTCGTGCGTTTCAGGGACGGCCGCATTCAGATCGACGAGCCCATCAAGGATCGCCGCGACGCCGCCCGGGAGCTCGCGGCGCTTCCGCCGCCGGAGGATATCGACGACGACAAGGTGCTCGCCGACCCCGTTTCGGCGGACCACCTCGGCGGCGTGGCCTAGGAGAACAGCATGTCCATCGTGATGACGCTGGTGATTGCCTTGAAGGCGCTCAACCGCAACAAGATGCGGACGATCCTGACGATGCTCGGAATGATCATCGGGGTGGGCGCGGTGATCACGATGGTCGCGCTCGGCCGCGGCGCCCAGTCGACCATCGAGCAGCAGGTCAAGGCGGCCGGTACCAACATGATCAACGTCAACGCCGGGAACTTCTCTACCGGCGGCGTGCGCGCGGGCCAGGGCAACGCGACGACGCTCGTTCCTGAGGACGCCCAGGCGCTGCGGGAGGTTCCGGGCGTCCAGTACGTCGCCGCCGGCGTCAACAGCCGCTCCCAGGTGATTGCCGGCAACCAGAACTGGTCGACCTCGGTCCAGGGAACAGAGGTCGACTTCCCGCAGATCCGCAGCTGGGACGTCAAGTACGGGGCCTTCTTCACGCAGCAGGACGTGAACACCGCCGCGAAGGTGGCGGTGCTCGGCACCGTGGTCTCGAATACGCTGTTCGGCGAAGAGGTCGACCCGACCGGCCAGATCATCCGCATCCGCAACCAGCCGTTCAAGGTGATCGGGGTGATGATCAGCAAGGGGGCGGGCGCGTTCGGACAGGATCAGGACGACGCGATCTTCACGCCGTACACGACCGTCCAGAAGAAGCTGCAGGGCATCCAGCACATCAACAACATCACCATCTCAGCCAGCAGTGCCGACACCGGTCCAGTTGCAGAGGCCATCCGGCAGACGCTGCGCGCCCGGCACAAGCTCATGGGCAACGACCCGGACGACTTCATGGTGCGCACGCTCGAGGAGATGGCCAGCGTCCGGACCGAGACCACCAAGACCATGACGACGCTGCTGGCGACGATTGCCGGCGTGTCGCTCATCGTCGGCGGGATCGGGATCATGAACATCATGCTCGTCTCTGTCACCGAGCGGACACGGGAGATCGGCCTGCGGCTGGCGATCGGGGCGCGCGGGAAGGACGTGCTGCTGCAGTTTCTGGTGGAGGCCATCGTCCTCAGCCTGCTCGGCGGTCTGCTGGGCATCGGGATGGGCTACGCCCTGTCGGGCGCCGCCGAACGGTTCCTGTCCTGGCCCACCTCCATTCCGCCCGAGGCAATTGGAATGGCTTTTGGATTCGCCGCGGTGACTGGCGTGTTCTTCGGGTTCTATCCGGCGATGAAGGCGTCGCGCCTGGATCCGATCGAAGCGCTCCGGTTCGAGTAGCGCGGCGGCGATCGTGCTCGGTCGGAGTCGGAATCGGCGGAACTGTAATTCATCATCACAGGAGACAGCGCATGAAGCAGGCAAGAGTCGGCATGATTGCTACGGCGGTCCTCGCCATGGCAACGGTGGCGTTCGCGCAGAAGCCGGACTTCTCCGGTACCTGGACGCCGGACCCGGCGGCGAGCGCGGCACCCGGCGGCGCGACGGCCGGGGCGCCTGCGGGCACGCCGCCGGCAGGCGGAACGACCGCAACTCCGCCTGCGGGCGGGACGACCGGGGGGGCGCCTGGCACGCCGCCCGCCGGCGGGATGGCCGGGGGCGGCGGCGGCCGCGGCATGGCGGGTCCGATGACCGTCAAGCAGACAGCCGACACGCTCACGGTGGAAACCACCGGCCGCAATGGCGTCCAGACGCGCAGCTACAAGCTCGATGGCACCGAGTCGGACATCACCATGGGGCAGATGACCGCCAAGGCCAGCGCCAAGTGGGATGGCAGCAAGCTCGTGATCACCACGAAGACCGACCAGGGCGAGCAGGTCCAGACGTGGTCGGTCTCGGGCAGCACGCTCACCGTCGAGCGCACAGGCGGACGCGGACCGTCGAAGACGGTCTACAAGAAGTAGCTGTCAGAATTCAGGAGGCAGGATCCTGGATCGGCCGGGAGCGACACTCGCTTCCGGCCGTTTTTTTTGTCAGTAGTAGCTGACAGCCGACAGCTCTCAGCTGTCAACGCGTCCGATCGCCGGGCAGCAGCCTGAGCAGCTCCCCCACCGTCAACGCTGTCACGGGGTCCCGGAGATCGGCACCCACTTCAGCGAGTGGCCCCAGCACGAAGAAGCGCGTACGGAAGCGGGGATGCGGTACGGTCAACCCTTCTTCGCTCACCACGTCGTCACCCGCCAGGACGAGGTCGAGATCGAGGGTCCGGGGTGCGCCGGGGTACGGGCGCTCACGGCCGAAGTCCCGCTCGATCTGCAGCAGCGCGTCGAGCAACTCGCGGGGGGACAGACTCGACTCCCCCGTCACCGCCGAGTTGAGGTACGGAGGCTGGGACTCGAGGCCGGGACCTTCGGGGTCGGTTTCGACCGGCGCGGACGTCCGAGCGTTGTCGAGGAGGAGAAACAGGCGCTCGGTGGCAAAGGCGAGGGCGGCGTGACGATCCCCGAGGTTGCTGCCGAGCGCGACGGCAACCCGGCGTCGCGGGGCGTCCGTCACCGGACTCTATTCGACCCAGCGTGTCGGAAGGACGCCGCCGCCTGTGCCCGCGCCGTCCGCACGACGGCCGAGCAGGTCGCTGCGGCCGGCGATGGCCTGGTCGAAGAAGCGCCGGTGCTCCGCCGTCTCGCCGAGGATGACGTTCAGCATCGTGCGATGACGGGCGTGGTTCAGAGCGTCGACGCGGGGTCTCCACTTCTCGAGGAACGCGTGCGCACCGCTGCGATCCTCCTGGAGCATGGCGGCCTGCACCTGCGCGCCCTTGCCGGTAGCGGAGATTGTGGGCTCCGGCAGGTCCGGAGGAACGGCGCCCATGCCGGTGACCGCGTCGCGCAGCCAGTTGAGCTGCAGATCCTCGCGCGCGATGACGTACTGGTACGTGTTGTTGAAGTCGTAGTCGCTGACCAGGCGTGCGGCGGCAATGTGCCGCTGGCGCATCGCCATCTTGTCCCGGTAGAACTCCGCCAACAGGTCGAGCAGTTCGGTGGCTTTCACGCGCTTTGCTTTTCCTTGCAGGTGATGCAGACCCGGGTCCAGGGGATGGCTTTGAGCCGGGCCGGCGCGATTGGCTCGCCGCAGTCGCGGCACACGCCATAGCTGCCCTTGTCCATGCGGACGAGCGCTTCCTCGATGGCCTGGAGAATCTTGGCGTCCACCTGCTTCAGCTTCAGCTGGATGTGGACCTCGTTGTTGCCTGCTGCCTGATCCGCCAGGTCTCCCTGCCGGGAGTTGTTCTCCATGCCTGCCTGCTGGATCGGCTTTGCCGCACTGCCGGCGGCGAGAATCTCTCCCCGTTTCCTGAGCAACGCATCTCTGAGCGGAGACTGATCGACGATGTCCTTCTCCACAGGCGCCCCTTCCGCCCACGCGGCAAAAGGTAATCTTAGCAGATTGTGAATTCTGTCTTCTATTTCCGCCCGGAGCGTCGCCAGAGGTTTCTTCCGCAGGACGTCAAGGCTGGCCAGGACCCCCACACCGCCCACCAGCGCCATCGTCACCAGGGCGCCGACGGCGAGGATGAGCGGGGCCGGCCGCCAGTCGATGTGGAAGACGTAACGGCAGGCGGCCCAGCTCAACGCCAGCGCCCCGAAGGCACCGACCAGCCCGGCGAGCAGTCCGAGCGCGCTGTACTCGAGGGCGAGCGTGGTGCCGAGCAGGCGCGTGCTCGCGCCGAGTGTGCGGAGGATGGCCGCTTCGTAGACGCGCTGGAACTTCGTCATCGCCACGGCGCCGATCAGGATCAGCACGCCGCTGGTCAATGCGATTCCGCCGACGATCGAGATCGCGAGCGTCACGTTGTCGAGCACGGACCGGATCGTGGCCATAATCTCGCGGACGTCGATCGCCGAGACGTTCGGGAACTTCGTCACCATGTCGCGCTGGAATGTCGCCCGGACCGTCGGGTCCTCAGGGGCGCGCAGGATCCCGATGTAGGCTGTGCGGCGCGCTTGTCGAGCGGGCCCGGCCGGAACACGAACATGAAGCCGCCCTTGCCGCGAATCCTCCCACTTGACGTCGCGGACGCTGGTGACCCGCGCCTGGATGACGCGGCCGAGCACGTCGAAGCGCATCTGGTCGCCGACGTTGATCTGGAATCGCTCGTGGATGCTTCGCTCGATCGAAACCTCGAGCAGCGGGGCGTCGCCGGGCAGCGCGCCCTGCCCGGTCCAGAACCGGCCGGCGGTGATCACGCTCGTTCGCCTCGAGGTGATCGCGGTAGGTGATCACGTACTCGCGGCCGAGCGAGCCGCGGCCGCGCACGTCCTGATAGTTGTCGAGGTTCACCTCGCTCCCGCTGACGCCGGTCACGCGCGCGCGCAGCACCGGGATCAGCGCCGGCGTGATCGCGCGGGCTCTCGAGGAAGGTCCGCATGGACGCCACCTGATCCTGCTGAATGTCGATCAGGAACATGTCGGGCCCGTCGCGCTGCGCCTCGAGCGAGAAGTTCGCGATGAGGTTGGACTGCAGCGCGCGCACGCCGAGCACGAAGAAGCTGCCGAGCCCGACGGCGAGCAGGATGACGCGCGTCTGATTGCCGGGACGGCCAAGGCCGATGACGGCGTGGCGCAGCGGGAACCAGCGGCGCCAGCGCGAGCGGACGGACGGCGCGAACCAGGCCGACGCCGGCCAGGTGCAGCACCAGCGGCCACCGCCGCGAAGCCGACGGAGACGATCGCGCCGACGCGCAGCGACGACGCCTGCCATGCCGCCACGGCGACCAGCGCGCGCTCACCGCAACCGTCGCGCCACCTGCGGTCCAGTCGATCGCCCGCCACCGGGCGGCCGATCGAGCGGCGTCCGGCCCGGCCTCCCGTCGCGCCCGGGGAGCGCGTCGAGCCCGCGGATGAGCAGCAGCGGCTTGACGCGGCGGATGTCGAGCAGCGGCACCAGCGCGAACAGCAGCGACACCAGCAGCCCGACGCCGAGCCCCTGCAGCACCGCTGACAGCGTCAGCCCATAAGAGATGTCGCCGATCGCCGCCGTCAGCGAGGCGGGGATGGCGGCGAGCGCGGCGCCGGCGAGCACGACGCCGAGCAGGCTGCCGGTCAAGGCCAGCAGCACCACCTGCAGCACGTACGTCGCCGAGCACCTGCGCTGGCCGGACGCGCCGAGGCACTTGAGGATGGCCACGCTGCGGATCTTCTGCCGCACGAACACCCGCGTTACGCTCCAGACGCCGATGCCGCCGAGCACCACGATGATGAAGCCGACCAGGCTGAGGTAGTTCTCGGCGCGCTCGAGCTCCTCGCCAATCTGATCCTCGGTCGCCCGGAAGGAGCGCACGTTGACGAACCGATCGCGGAGACTGCGCCGCAGCTCGCGTGCCAGCGCGTCGCTGCCGCGTCGGCGACCCGCGAGCAGCACCTGCTCGTTCACGCGGCTGCCGAACGCCAGCAGACCGGTGCGCTTCAGGTCGTCGTAGTCGACGATCACGCGCGAACCGAGGCTGAATGCGCCGGCGCGGCGGCCCGGCTCTTTCGCGATCACGCCGCGGATGGTGAACGGCTGCCCGCCGATCATGATCCGGTCCGCCGACCTTCTGGCCGAACTGCGTCAGCAGGTCCGGCCGGACCAGCACGCCGCGGTTCCGCAGCAGCTCGTGCGAGTACGGCACGCCGTCCTGCAGCACGATCTTGCCGTAGAACGGAAAACCGCGCTGCACGGCGCGCAACTCCACCATCCGCGCGACCGCCGTCGCTCGAATCGGGCCGCGACCATCGTCGCGGTCTCGAGCGCCTCGGTCCGCTCCAGGACGCGCGAGTCCTCGAGCAGCCGCTCGAGCCGTTCGCGGGTCGGCGCATCCCACCCGCGGTTGGTCTGCACCACGACGTCGGCGGTGAGCAGGTTGCGCGCCTCGCGCGTCAGGCCGCCGCGGACGCTCTGGACGATCGAGCGCAGCGCGACGATCGCGCCGACGCCGACCGCCACGCAGATGAAGAAGAAGAGCGAGGCGCGCGCCAGGAGGAGCGCAGCTCGCGGGCCGCCATCCGGAGGACGAAGCTCATACCGCCGCTGCAGCGGCCTCGCCGCCGGGCCGCTCGGTCAGCCGCGCCACCCGGCCGTCGCGCAGCGCGACGGTCAGGTCGGCGAGCGCGGCGAGCTCCGGATCGTGGGTCACGAGCACGATGGTCGTCTGCGCGGCCCGGTTCACGCTCGAGCAGCAGCTCGATCACCTGATGGCCGGTCTGGCTGTCCAGGTTGCCCGTCGGCTCGTCTGCCAGCAGCAGCGGCGGCTCGTTGGCCAGCGCACGGGCGATGGCGACGCGCTGCTGCTCGCCGCCGGAAAGCTGCGAGGGATAGTGGTGCTTGCGGTCGGCGAGCCCGACTTCGACGAGCAGCGCGTCGGCGCGCGGCGCCGGCGTCCTTCGCGCCGGCAATCTCCATCGGCACGAGCACGTTCTCGAGCGCCGTCAGCGACGGCAGCAGGTGGAAGAACTGGAACACGAACCCGATCCGCTGGCCGCGCAGCCGCGCGAGCGCATCCTCGTCGAGCGCGGTGATGTCGACGCCGTCGACCACGACGCGTCCCTCGGAGGGGGAATCGAGGCCGGCGAGCAGGCCCGAGCAGCGTCGACTTGCCGCTGCCCGAAGGCCCGGTGATCGCCACGACACGGCCGGACGGGATGATCGAGGTCGAGGGGATGCAGGATGGTGAGCGTGCCGCTGCCGCTCGGCACGCGCTTGCAGACGCCGCGCAGCTCGATCATGAGGCGGCGATCTGATCCAGCGCCGGGCCGCAGGACGGTCCAGACGGTGTCGGCGATCAATCTGCGCGCCTTGCGCGTTGGGATGGATGCCGTCCCCCTGATTGAGCTCCGGCCGGCCGGCGACCCTGTCGAGGAGGAACGGGATGAACGCGACACGCTCCTCGCTGCGCGATGTCGCGGAACGCCTGCCGGAAGGCCGGCGGCGTACTCGCCGCCGTAATTCGGCGGCGCTTCCATGCCCGGCCAGGATCACCAGGATGTCCCGCTCGCGGGCGCGCTGGATGATCTGGGTCAGGTTGCTCTTCATCTCGGCCGTCGACAGCCCGCGCAGGCCGTCGTTGGCGCCGAGCGCCACCACCAGGACCCGGACGTTGCCCTGGAGCGCCCAGTCCAGCCGGCGGAGGCCGCCGGCCGAAGTGTCTCCGGAGACGCCCGCGTTCTCGACGTCGTACTTGTACCCGTCGGCGTCGAGCTTCTTCTGCAGGAGCGCCGGATACGCCTGGTCCTCCAGCAGCCCGAGCCCGGCGGTCAGGCTGTCGCCGAGCAGCACGATTTTCGGGCGGCCCGACTCCGTAGCAGGGTCGCCGGAGGCTGCCGGCGCCGGTGAGGATGCAGGGGCGGCAGCCGGGGCCGGGGCCGCTGTGTTCTCCGGCGAGCGGCACGCGGCCGGCCACACCAGCAGTGCACAGGCTGCCATCGCCGCGACACGCCCTGGACTCCAAAATGCTTGCATGCTTCTTGATTATATAGACCCGGTCGTGCGCGCCATGGTTCCGTAACCTGTATCCTTGTCGCATGGCACGAGGGTGGGAATCCAAGTCCGTCGAGTCTCAACAGGACGACGCGGCGCGCCGGAAGGACCTCAAGCCGGCGCTCACCCCCAGCGAACAGGCAAGAGTCCAGCAGCGCGCGACGCTCGAGCTGACCCGCGCGAGACTGACCGCCGATCTCGACCGCGCCACTGCCCTCCCCCACCGACGCATGCTCGAGCGCGCGCTGGCCGACGTCGACGCTCAGCTGGAATTGCTGGGCTGACCCGCCGGAATGCATCTTGCTCCGTCAGGCGCACGGCGCTTTTCGGACCATGGAGGCTCATGCAGGCGGCCAAAAGTATCGTGCGTATCGCTGCTCTGGGTGACCTGCACCACAGCCGCACCGCCCCCGGCGGCTCCTTGCAGCCGCTCTTTGCGCAAATCAGCGAGGCGGCCGACGTGCTGGTCCTGTGCGGCGACCTCACGGACTACGGGCTTGCCGAGGAGGCGCGCTGCCTCGTCCGCGAGATGGCAGCGCTCAGGATCCCGGCGGTCACGGTCCTCGGCAATCACGACTTCCAGTCCGGCGAGGAGTCGGAGATCGTCGAGATCCTGGCCGACGGCGGCGTCACGCCGCTGGACGGCGACACCGTCGAGCTCCTCGGCGTCGGGTTCGCGGGCGTCAAGGGCTTTGCCGGCGGCTTCGGCCGTCGCGCCCTCGGGCCGTGGGGCGAGACCATCATCAAGAAGTTCGTTCACGAGGCGGTCGACGAAGCGCTGAAGCTCGAGACGGCGCTCGCGCGCCTGCGCACCGACCGGCTGATCGCGATCCTGCACTACTCCCCGATCCAGGAGACCGTCGAAGGAGAGCCGCTCGAGATTTATCCCTTTCTGGGTTGCAGCCGCCTGGAGGAACCGCTCACGCGCTACCCCGTGACGGCGGTCTTTCACGGCCACGCGCACCACGGCCGTCCGGAGGGCCGTACCCGCACCAACGCTCCGGTCTTCAACGTCTCCATGACCCTGATGCGCGAGCTGTTCCCCGAGCAGCCGTTTCGGGTCTTCGACGTCAGGATGCCCCCGCACCCCAGCGAAGTTCAAACCCGCGGTCTACCAGAGACCGCATTACGCGCTCCGACAGGCACCTGAATGTCCGTACTGCTCTTGATGCTGGCGCTGACGCTGTTGCAGACGCCGGCGCAGGTTGCACCGCGCCCACGGTCCGAGGCGGTGCGCTCGGCGGCTGGCAGGACTGTGCGGCCCGCGAAGGCGACCCAGGCGCTGGCGCTGCAGGTGATGCTCGATCGGGCGGGCTTCTCGCCGGGGGTCATCGACGGCCGCCCAGGAAAGAACACCGACAAGGCGTTGGCCCTCTACAAGGAATCGGGCCGCGAGGCGGACGCCGCTGCGACGACCGAGGCCCTCGTCGGGTACACGGTAACGCCGGAGGATGCGGCCGGCCCGTTCGCACCGGAAGTGCCCGGTGACCTGATGGAGCAATCGAAGCTCGAGGCGCTGGCGTATCGGAATGTGTTAGAGGCGCTGGCGGAACGGTTCCACGCGACGCCGGAACTGCTGCAGCGGCTGAATCGAGGATCCGAGATTCACCGCGGGTGAAACGATCAGGGTTCCCAATGTGGAGCCCCTGCTCGCCCCGGTGGACGACCCGAGGACTGACGCCGCTCCAGCGGCGGCCGACGGGCCGCCACTCGCGCCGGGGCGGCGGGGCTCCGGCGCAGGGAGGTCCGGCGCCGCACCTGTCAAGCCGACTGTCGTCGTGTCGGTGAGCAAGTCCGCCTCCGCGCTGACGGTCAAGGACGAATCCGGCGCGGTGGTCTTCCATGCTCCCGTCACCACGGGCAGCGAACACGACCCGCTGCCGCTCGGCGAGTGGAAAGTCAACGGTGTGCAGCTCAATCCAACCTTCCGCTACAATCCCGAGCTCTTCTGGGATGCCGATCCGGCGCATTCGAAAGCACAGATTGCGGCGGGCCCGAACAACCCGGTCGGCCTGGTCTGGATCGACATCTCGAAGGAGCATTACGGCATTCACGGGACGCCTGAACCGAGTGTCGTCGGCCGGGCACAGTCGCACGGGTGCGTCCGCATGACGAACTGGGACGCGCTGAGGGTTGCTGGCCTGGTGAAACCGGGAACCCGCGTGGTATTCACGGAGTAGTCGTGACGGAGCCGCTCAAGGCTGCGCGTTACAGGGACGCTCGCATCTTCTCCGCCGGCGCCGGGTGCGGGTTCCTTGCGGGTGCGTTCGCCGTGTCGACTGTCGTCTGGCAGTTCGGCAACGTGATCGGCTCGCGCGCGGCCGTGGCCGGCCCCCCGGCAGACCCGCCCGCCGCGGTCCGCCGCTGGGAGGCCGGCATGGACGACGCCGGACCAGGCGTACTGGAAGGGCCGAAGGCGCCTCCGGCTGTGCCGTCAGGAGACCCGCCTCCTGCATCCGCGGCTCCCGGCGACCCGCCGGGCGCCGGCTCTGTCTCCGAGAGCCCACCCGATCTCACGGCTCGGGACCTGCAGATTCCCGTCGACGGCGTCGAGCCCGGACAGCTCACGCGGCAGTTCGCGGACAGGCGCGGCGCCACCCGCGAGCACGAAGCGCTGGACATCCTCGCGCCCCGGAATACGCCCGTACGTGCCGTCGAGGGGGGGCGCATTGCGCGCCTCTTCCTCAGCAAGGCCGGCGGGATCACCGTCTACCAGTTCGACCCTTCCGAGCGGTACTGCTACTACTACGCGCACCTGGAGCGCTACGCCGACGGCCTCAAGGAAGGCGACATCGTCACCAAAGGCCAGCTGCTGGGCTACGTCGGCACCAGCGGCAACGCGCCGCCCGACGCGCCCCACCTCCACTTCGCGGTCTTCCGGCTGACCGACGAGAAGCACTGGTGGGAGGGTACCCCCATCGATCCGTACGACGTGCTCCGATAGCCGCGGGCCGGCTCATTTCCGGGAAAGCACCTGTCCGGTTGCGGACGGCCCCTGGCGCGACATCCTTGCGCCGCCACTCCAAAACCCCCGTAAAAGCACCAGCGCGCCGGCCCTAGCGACGCCGGACGTCCGTGGCATGCGGCTTGAGGAGGGAGCGTCCATGCTTGCCTGCGACGTTCAGCCTCGTATCCTGATTGCCGACGATCAATCCGACCTGCTCGATGCGCTGCGGCTCCTGCTGAAGGGTGAAGGGATGACCATGGAGGCGGTGACGTCGCCGGAAGCCACCCTGGCGGCGGTGGCGACCGGGCAGTTCGATCTGCTGCTGATGGATCTGAACTACACCTCCGATACCACCTCCGGGCGTGAAGGTATCGACCTGGTGGCGCGCGTCCAGAGCCTCGATGCTCTCCTGCCGATCATCGTGATGACCGGCTGGGGCTCCGTGGACCTGGCCGTGGCCGCCATGCGCCGCGGCGTTCGAGACTTCGTTCAGAAGCCGTGGGACAACGCGGAACTCGTGCGCCTGCTGCGCGCGGAGGCGGAAGAGGGACGGCTCCGCCGCAAGCGCGCGGCGCGGGACGAGCGCGAGCTCGCCGAAGCACGGCGCATCCAGCGGAAGCTCCTGCCGGCGGTGATGCCGGCCGTCGAAGGATGGGAGGTCTCCGCCTCGTGGCAACCAGCCAACGGCGTCGGCGGTGACTGCTACGACGCGATCCCGTTCGGCCGCGGGCGACTCGGATTGTGCATCGCCGACGTGGTCGGCAAGGGGATCCCCGCGGCGCTGCTGATGTCGAACCTGCAGGCTGCCGTGCGCGCCTTCGCCACCGAAGCCGCGCAGCCCGCAGAGCTCTGTCAGCAGGTCAACCGCATCCTCTGCGGCCGCATCGCCGAAGACCGGTTCATCAGCTTCTTCTACTGCATCGCCGATTCGGAGCGCGGCACGCTCTGGTTCGCGAACGCCGGG
This sequence comes from uncultured Acidobacteriota bacterium, assembly GCA_963787175.1. Classification (GTDB taxonomy): domain Bacteria; phylum Acidobacteriota; class Vicinamibacteria; order Vicinamibacterales; family 2-12-FULL-66-21; genus CAVSUB01. The sequence goes on along the minus strand of CAWBCA010000014.1, from coordinate 137,019 downwards.
CACTATGCGCCCGTGCTGGTGCGGGCCGGCGGCGAGGTCGAGCGCCTCACCGCTGGTGGCGCCGTCCTTGGGGTGTTCCCGGACGGCAGCTACGGGCAGGAGCGCATCGGCATGGAACGGGGGGATCGGCTGGTGCTCTTCACCGACGGCATCACGGAAGCACGTGATGAATCGGACGAGGAGTTCGGCGAGGATCGTCTGGCCGCACTGGCGCGTGAGAACCGCGCCTGCAGCGCTCCGGCCCTCCAGGCGAGGATCACGGAGGCGGTGTCGGCCTTCGCGTCAGGACGGTTCCACGACGACGCCACCTTGATCGTGCTGGCCGCAGACTGACGGTCGCAGGCGGGATTCTCCCGGCTGGACTGCCATTTGGGATGAATCACCCGGAATGAATGACCACCGTCCGGCTGGCTGCCGCGGATTGCCGGATGGCGGGTTGGCCACCGCCCGCGCGAGGCGGCGGCGCCGACTCCCCGCTTGACCGCGGGCCGCGTCAGAACCGATAGTTGAGCTGATGGAAAAGGCCTGGACACCGCCCGGACGATGGGTGTTCGCCGTCGCCACGTTCCTGGGGGTGTTCTCGACCCTGCAGGCGTATCGACTGATGACGCTCGACATGCCGAAGCCGATGGAGCCCGAAGTCCTCAAGCTCCTCGTGCTCAACCTCGCATACTGGTACACACCTGCTGCACTGACCAGCGTCATCTTCGGGTTTTCGCACCGGTTCCGGCTCGACAACGCGCGCTGGCCGAGGGCCCTCGCTGCTCATGCGGCGTCCGCCCTGACCTTCTCGATCTTCCACTTCGCCGTGATGCTCGCCGTGCGGATGACCGTCTGGCCGGTGTCGACGCGTCCGCCGACGTTCAACTGGTTCACGTACACCCAGCGGATGTTCCTGACGAACATGGACTGGGCGCTCATGACGTATGCGGCGATCGTGGGCCTGAGTCACGCGCTTGCGTATCATCGGGAGGCGCAGGCGCGAGCCATCCAGGCCGTCCAGCTCGAAGGCCAGCTCTCCGACGCACGGCTTCGCACCTTGCAGGCGGAGCTCCATCCGCACTTCCTGTTCAATACGCTCCACGCGATCTCCACGCTGGTGCACACGAAGCCGGAGCTGGCTGACCGGATGATCAGCCGGCTGAGCGACCTGCTGCGACTGACCTTCGACCGCTCCGGCGCGAGCCGGATTCCGTTGCAGGAGGAGCTCGAGTTCCTGGGAAAGTACCTCGACATCGAGCAGACGCGCTTCCAGGATCGACTGTCGGTTCGGTATGACATCGACCCGGATACGCTGGATGCCGAGGTGCCGCGGCTCATCCTGCAGCCGCTCGTCGAGAACGCGATCCAGCACGGTGTCTCCGTGCGCAGCGGTCCGGGCCTGGTGCAGGTCACGTCCAGGCGCAAAGAGGCACGGCTCTGGCTCGAGGTGCGCGACAACGGCGTGGGCCTCAGTCCGGGGGCGCGCGCGCGGCTCAGCGGCGGAATCGGACTGACGAACACCCGCGACCGTCTCGAGTGCCTGTATGGCGACGGCCACCTGCTCGAGCTCTCGGACGGGGATCCCGGCCTCGCGGTGACCATCGAGATTCCATACGCCCGGGCGGCTTCCGGCGACGACGCGGCGCGCGTGGCATGACCTCGGATCGAGCCCCGACGCGCGTCGTCATCGCGGATGACGAGCCTCTGGCGCGGGAGCGGCTGCGCATGCTGCTCAGCGGGCAGCAGGGCCTGGAGGTGGTTGCGGAGTGTGAGGACGGCCTGGCGACGATCGACGCGATCCGCCGCACGAAGCCCGACCTCGTGTTCCTGGACGTGCAGATGCCGGGCGCGAGCGGGTTCGAGGTCGTCGCTGCGCTCGGCGCCGAGCGGCTTCCCCTTTTCGTGTTCGTCACCGCGTTCGACCGGTATGCGCTGAAGGCCTTCGACGTCCACGCGCTCGACTACCTGCTCAAGCCATTCGACCGGGATCGCTTCCAGCAGGCGCTCGACCGCGCGCGGCAACAGATGGAGCGACCCGCGGAGGGCGACCTCCGCCGCCGGCTGCTCGCGCTCGTGCGCGACTTGGAGCCGGCCTCGCCGCGGCTCGATCGCTTCGTGATCAAGTCCGGGGGACGGGTGTTCTTCGTGCGCGCCGACGAGATCGACTGGATCGAGGCGGCGGGCAACTACGTGAAGCTCCACGTCGGGGCCGATACGCACCTGTTCAGGGAAACCATGAACTCGGTGGAGGCACAGCTCCCGGCCGAGACGTTCTATCGCATCCACCGATGCCACATCGTGAACATCGAGAGGGTGAAGGAGCTGCAGCCCTGGTTCAACGGGGAGTACGTGGTGTTCCTGCGCACGGGCGCGCGGCTCACGCTGAGCCGCGGCTATCGCGAGAAGCTGCAGGAACGGATTGGCCGGCCGCTGTGAGGCAGCGCCCCTGAGCCTTACTGCCGTCGCGCGCAGGTTCAGAGGCCTGACGGCCCCGCGTTGCCGGGAGCGCCGATCAGACGTGTAAGCTGCGGGCCGTGCCGAGCTCGCCGCGCCGGAGCTGACGATAGAGCTCCAGCGCCTCCCTGATGATGCGGACGGCATCCTGGACGCCGAGCATGTCGTCGATGATCACCTGCTTCTGCTCGAGCACCTTGTAATCCTGGAAGAACCTGCGGATCTCGCGGAGCATGTGCTTCGGCAGCTGGCTCTTGTCCGTGTAGTCGACGAAGGCGGGATCCCGGACGCTGACGGCCACGATCTTGTCGTCGATGCCCTTCTCGTCGCGCATGCGCATCACGCCGATTGCGCGCGCCTCGACGATCGTCAGCGGGTGCACCGGCTCCTGGCCGAGCACCAGCGCGTCGAGCGGATCCCCGTCGTCGCAGAACGTGCGGGGGATGAAGCCGTAGTCGGCCGGGTAGTGCACGGCGCTGTAGAGGACGCGGTCCAGCCTGAGCAGGCCTGTTTCCTTGTCCAGCTCGTACTTGTTCTTGCTGCCGTTCGGCACTTCGATCACAACCGGGAAGGCCGCCTCGACGAGGGCGTCGTCCACGTAGCAGTCGTGCCAGGGGTGCATGACCTTCAAGTCTACACGGTCATAGCTGGCGAATCACTGGATCCGGACGGCCCTCCCACCGGAACTCATAGTGGCCGCCGGCCCGCACATGGCCGACCAGCCGCGGGCGGAAGCACGCGATGCACTCGCCTCCCGGATCCCTGACCGAGCGATAGACGATGCCGTTGGAGCCGGCAGCGAGGAGCTGGCGTCCGAGGGCCTGGGACTCGGCGTAATCGTCCGGATCGTAGCAGTCGGGCCCACTCGGCGTTGACGGGACGGAGATCGTGGAAGCGGCTGCGAAAATCAGCAAGATACACGCGCATCTGCACGGCGGTCTCGAAGCCGCCGACTTCGCGCAGCTCGGCGGTCCGGTGATAGACGGACTCGGCGAGCGCGGTGGCGATACCCCGGCCGGCATACCAGGCGCCACGCTCGTCGCTCGAGAACCGCCCTCCGCCGGGGCGGGGGTGGCAATACGCCGCCATGACCACCGACGCCATGGGCTCCCCTGTGACCCACTCCGCCTCGGGGATTGTGTGGAGGAGACCGAGCTCGTTGCTGATACGGTCGTTCGTCCAGCCCTCCAGCTCGAAGACCGCCTCGAGATCCGCCGGGGAGGCGACGCGATCGAGCAGGCCGACGACCGGATACCGGCTCGGGATCATGCGGGGCGCAGCGGTCCACCGCACGGGCGACGGAACGGGGCTCAGCTCCACCCACCCCTCCGGCTGTCGAGCAGCCGACGGACGCGGAACAACCCGTCAATCCCCCCGTCGGTCATGAGCGTCAAGGCAGGACGGCCACCGAAGAGCGGGTGGCTGTTGGGCATTCTCGGCCAGACGTCCGAGAACGCCGGCTCCGGATACAGCAGCTGAAGGCTCTTGTAGATGCCGATCACGAGCGAGAGCCGGGTCAGCGTATCGAAGGTGAGCGCGCCGTGGTCGCCGGCCTTGTATTTGTGGAACGTGGACGCGGCGGGCCATCCAAGCAGCGCACGCTGTTCCTGGACGCTAAGCTGCCACACCGCGGCGATGTTGAAGAAGGTCCGGAGCGCGGGGCCCGAGAGCCGGCGGCGCACGTCAGGATCCGGACGCAACTCCGGCGGAAGCGGTGCAGCATCGCCCCGCTTTCCGGCTGCCTGCCGCCTGGCTGCCGCCCGAATGTCCATATATAGATAGTATACCATACATATGGACACACGGACATCGGCCATGACGCGCGGGTCATCCGGGCAGTCATTGTGTCCGGTCCCGACAGGACGTCCTGTATTACACTGACGTGTCATCGAGGGGTGCGCGGTTTTGCAGATCCAGAGGCCATGAGCGACCAGATCTATTTTTCCGGCGACCCGTCACAAGACAGCGCCCGCCGCCACATGGAGCGGGTGCTCGCCCAGCCGCAAACGCGGCGGTGGCAGTTCCTGGCGGCTCTCTTCGCCGGGGGCACCGCGTTCACGCTCTGGCGTGTTCGCAAGCGGCGGCGCGACAGGCCGACGGACGACCCACTGGAACAGAAGGGCACGAAGGGACGGGCCTGAGGGATCGAAGGGCGAATCGGCTACCAGGGCCGCCAGCCGCACACCGGCTCTCGGCTGGAAGGAGGCGCCATCAATGACCGTTGTCCTCATCGTCGTGCTGCTGGTATTGCTCCTCGGCGGCGGTGGAGCCTTCTACGGGCGCGGGGCAGGCTGGGGCTCGTCGCACTACGGAGGCGGGCTGCTGGGATTGATTCTCTTGCTCCTCCTGATCCTCTGGCTCACGGGCAATTTGGGCGGGGGCGTGCCGGTTCGCTGATCGCTGGCTGGGGGGGTTGCCTCGCGCCTCAGCCCCCGTCTCTCCCCCGGCCTCGAGCGGCACGTCCGCGACAGCGGCGCACGGTCATCGGTGACTCGCGCTCGCGCGATGTCGGACGACCCGGCCCTTCATGACCTGCCTGCTGCCATGGACCGCAACGTTTAGGTCGAACTCCTTACACGCTACCCGGGCCGGAAATCCGGCCACTTCCTGCTACCGTTTTCCGCTCGCTGCGGGAAATGGTCGGCGGGATCCGGCGGGAGGGTGTAAAGTAGCGGCCTGCAAACGGAGCGCGAGCGGCGTCAGCCGCGTTCCGGCGAAGTAGCAGTGAATGCCGTGCCGTCGCGCGCGCTGTTCTTGAGCGCACGCCGGCCTCTTTCCTCGGGCGAGGTGCCGCTGTGATCGACATCCTGGCGATAGCGCTTGCGCTGGTGATGGCCGCGTGTGATGTCGCGGCAGTCCACACGCATCACAAGCTGTGGGGGCGCAAGCCTTGAAGAGCGCGGCTGACCGCGATCGTCGTCCGGCAGGGTTCGGCTCGCATACGCCGGGGCGGCGCTCCAGCCGTTTCGCCTGCGCCGATGCCGCTGGGATTGCCAGCGATTTGGGTGCCGGGGGTGGGAATCGAACCCACACGGCCCGAAGGCCACGGGATTTTAAGTCCCGAGCGTCTGCCAGTTCCGCCACCCCGGCGCCGGACCGATTGTAAACGAGGCGCTCCGGTTACCCGTTCTGCGTGTCACCAAACTGTGGCTCGACGACGGTGCCGCCCTCCGTCGATCACCGGATGCTCGTGATCACCCACGCGTCGCCGCGCCTCTCCAGACGGACCTCGTTGGTTGACCGCTGCGCCGCCGGTGCTCTGCCGATCTTCGGGTCGAATCGCCGCGTCATCGTCACCCGTGCGACCGCCGTGCGGCCGGACGGATCGACTGTGATCGACTGGACCGACATCTCCAGTTGATACCGGTTCGCGGTGCTCATGAAGCGCCGGACGTCAGCCGCCTCGGCGGCCGACAGCGCCTGCACCCGCTCCAGCGCCGCAGGGTTCAACCCTTCCCAGGCCGCTTTGTAAAGGCCCAGCACGGACTCGATCTCCTCCCGCGCGCCGGCCGTCGGCGGCGCGCCGGCCGTCGGCGGCGTCCGCGCCGGGTCTGGCGGCTTGACGGCGGGCGCGGGTGCTGGCGGTGCGGGGGCTGGTGCGGGCGGCGGGGCCGGAACCCGCGCCGGCTCCGGCAGCTTGAACGGCACGCTGGCCGGGTAGATCAGGCTTACCGCTGCGCCGTTCCGCTGCGGCGGCGCGAACTCCCATTGCCTGGCCGCCGCAACGGCCGCTTCGTCCAGGCCGCGAACCGAGCGGACGACACGCGCATCCCCAACGCGGCCATCGGGCCCGATCGTCAGTTCGACCTCCACCGTGCCTTCGGTACCGGCCGCTTGCGCGTCGGCCGGGTATGCGGGCGGCACGTACTTCGTCATCCTGGGCGGCGAGGTATCGACCCCCACTCGTAACACGGTCGGCGCGCGCTCCCCAACGGCCGGGGCACTGGGCGTGGGCGGCGGTGGCGCTGCCGGCGCCCGGCCGGGTACCGGAAGCGGTCGTTCCGGCTCGGAAGGCCGGGCGGAGGTTGCGCCCCTTCGCGTGGCAGGAGGTGTCGAGCGAGAGACACTCTCAGGGGCGACCGAGGGCGGCGGGGACGGAGCGGGCGTTGGCGGCTCGGCCGCCGGCTCAGGCGCCGGCGGACCTGCAGGCGCTTCCGGCACGGCGGCGCGGCCCGACCCAGGACCGGGCGTGGCCTCTGCACGCGGTTCTTGCGACGGCGGAGCGGAGCCGGCGGCCCCTGTCGCGATCCCCGGGGCCGGTGCGGCGGCGTTCCTCGGCCACAATGCTGCGACAGCCACGGCGAGCGCGACCAGCCCGATCAGGACAGCAAGCCACAGGGTCCGTCCGCCGCCGGCCTGAACGGCCGATGCGGACGAGGAAGCCGGCGCGGGCGGGACACTCGACGCTGGGTCGGCCGCCGGAGCGGGGGTCCCGCTCTGCAGGAGGCGGCCCCGCTCGAGCAGCGCTGCCTCCGCTCGAGCCGCGATGCTGCTCGCCGTGCGGTCCTGCGGGTTGATTGCCGCGGATCGGCCGGCGAGAGTGAGCGCCGCGCGGAAATTCCCCACCGCCAGCGCCCGCTCGGCATCGTTCACGACCGGCGTCGGCGATGGGGGCTCTCCTGCGAGGGTGGCGTGTTCCCAGATCACCGCCGTTTCGCCGGCGCCTGCCGCTGCGGCAGCAGCAGATCGCTCCTCCTCGCGCTCGATCCGCACGCGCGCCCTGGCGAGGTCGTTCCTCATCCGCACGAGATCCTGGTAACGATCGGCCGGATCCTTCTGCAGCGCCTGGTCGACAAGGGAGGCCACTTCGACATCGACGCCCGGCACCACGGCCCACAGGGGCTCGGCGGGCTCGTGCAGGATCTTGTTCAGCAGCCCGTCCCTCATCGTGCCGCCGAACGCCTGCCTTCCCGAGATCAGCTCGTAGGCGACGAGGCCCACGGCAAAGATGTCGCTGCGATGATCGACAGGCGCCCCGACCACCTGCTCGGGCGACATGTAGTTCACCGTTCCGACCAGCGCGCCGGCCTGGGTCATGCCGGAGTCGCTCACGCGCACAATCCCGAAGTCCAGAATCTTCAGCACGCCGTCCGCGTCGACCATCAGGTTCGCAGGCTTGATGTCGCGGTGGACGAGGCCGGATTGGTGTGCGTACGCCAGCCCGTCGCACAGTTCTTCGAGGAGCTTGAGGCGGCGGGACAGCGACAGGCGCGCGCCGTTCCGAATCAGCTCCGCCAACGTTTCTCCGGCGAGGAACTCCATGGCGATGAAGGGGTCGCCCCCGTGCTCGCCCACGTCGAAGATGGTGACGATGTGTGGGTGACGGAGGCGGCCGGCGGCGCGCGCCTCGCGCGCGAAGCGTTCCCGGAGCGCCTCGGTATCCAGGCCGTGCCGGAGCACCTTGATCGCCACGAGGCGGTCGATGGCAGGGTCGCGGGCGAGGAACAGGGATCCCATTCCCCCGTCGCCAATCTTGTCGAGCACCTGATAGCGCCCGATGAGGCCGGCGGGGACCGGTGTGGCCACCTGCGCGCCGCTGCGGCTCCCCGATGGCGAACCGGAGCCCGGTGGCCTGGAAGCGGGGTCGCGCGTCACGCCCGTTCCCCCATACGCGCCCCGGGGTGGTCCGGCGCCTTGGCGTCGAAAGCGGCCTCGAAGAGCACCTCGTGTTCTTCAACCGCGTTCGTCAGGGTGGGTTGCCCGATGGCTCGGGAGCGCCTCACGGTCGCACCGTGGCGTCCGGGCCGGCCGCGCCCGGCCCGTATCCGGTCCGTCGTGCCGCGCCCGACTGCGCCGCCCCCGGGTCGGGCCGGATCTGCAAGTGCCGGCTGGATTCCGCGGCTCTCCCTCGCGTTGCGCGTCGTCCGGCTGCCTGCATCGTCACCATACGGTCCGTGTGATCCCTCCTGAGCACTATACTTGTGAAGGTTACACGTCAGCCGGCTGTGACTCCAGCGTTGGCTGGACCCTGCATGTTCACCCTCGTCTACACCACCGACGGCGAGATCTGCCGCCACACGCTCAGCGCCGGCGACACCGTTGTCGGCCGGGCCCCGGTGTGCGACCTTGCGATAGACGACCCCAGCATCTCCCGCAGGCACGCGCGGTTTCGCATTCATGGCGACCATTGCGTCGTGACCGATCTCGGCGGCCGGAACGGCACGTTCGTCGACGGCGAGCAGGTGTCTGAAGCGGAGGTCGGAGATGGCGCCGCCATCGTGCTCGGTCGTTTCCCGCTCCGCGTAGAGCACCGCAGCACGGCGCCGGCGTTCCTGAGCGACCAGCACTCCCTGCTGGCATCCCCCCACACACTGGTCCGCCGTGTGGACGGCGAAACGGAGACCGGCGCCGGCATCGAACCCGCGGTCACTGCGGAGCGGGTGCTGCTGCTGCTGTCCGAGATCTCCCGACGGCTGGTTCATTGGGGCCCCTTGCCGGCGATCCTGGACCGCATCGTCGCAGTGGTGTTCGATACCATAGCGGTCGAGCGCGTGTTCCTGCTGGTCGTCGACGAGCGGAGCGGCGAGCCGGTTCCGCGCGTGATGCGGCACCGCGACGGCAGCACCCTCGTCGATCCGACGCCGAACCGGACGGTCGTTCGCAAGGTGATCGACGATCGCGTTGCCGTCCTGGCGTCGGACGCCAACCTCGACACCCGTATTGCAGCCGCCCGGACCGTCCAGGGCGACACGCTCCGTTCGTTCATGTGCGCGCCCCTGTGGCACCGGAACGAGGTGGTTGGCGTCCTGTACGTGGACAATCCCCGCACTGCCATCCTCACCGCCGCAGACCTCGATATCCTGCAGGCATTGTCGTCATACGCCGCCGCGACCATCCAACAGGCGCGCGCCTGGGCCCGCGTCGCAGACCAGGCACGCTAGTGCCGCTGGCGGGCGGGTCTGCCGCGGCATCACGCCGCTGCGGCGGTGCGAATCGCCCTCGACAATCGGGATTGCCGTTCGAGATTGTCGCGGCCCCGGTCTGTTCGACCAGGTGACCGCTCTGCCGCGACCGACACCGATCAGAACGAGTAATCGACACCGATCACGGGCGTGACCCAGTCGCGCAGGCCGCTCTTGGTCATCGGCAGCAGGACCTGCGCCGAAATCAACAGGTTGCCCCGCGGGTTGAAACGGACGCCGGCGGCGCCGACGAGAAGGTTCAGGTCTCCCGGGCGGCGGGCGAACTCTTCGAACGCTGCCGTGCCGAAGGTGCCCGTCTGGGTCACGAATGGAAACTGGCGCGCGACCGGCACCAGGCGGCCGAGATCCAGCAGCGTCCGCCCGGTCACGTCGATCGACACGGTGGTGCGCTGGGTCACCGCCGCATCGAATCCTGCCGCGTAGCTGAACTCGTCCGGGACCTCGGGTGAGACCGACAGCAGGGTCGCCTCGGTGCCCCGGCTGAACGTGTAGCCCAGGTTCACGTGCGGCGAGAACGGCCCCGATGCCATCGAGCCGATGAATGCCACCTTGAGCTGCGCACCGCCGGTGCCGAGCAACTGTTCCGAGTCACCCGTCGGCAGCCGCAGATCCACGCCGGCCGCGAGGCCGCCGCCCGCGGCGTCGAAAAAGCGGAACTTCGATCGGAGCAGCACGTCGCCAATCCCCTGTGCCGAACTGGACTCCTCGATCGTTTCCTCGGACGCTCCGCCGGCAAACGCATGGATGCCGGACCCTTCGGTCGTGGCCAGCCGCAGCACCGTTGCATGTGCCGCTGCTTCCATCCGGAGTTTGACCGCCGGCACCACGATGCCGAGATCCAGCCTGTCGGTCACCCCGTAGTTGAAGAAGGCGGAGAACGTGCTCGACGTCAGGTTGAGCGAGAGCCTGTTCTCGATGATGTCCCCTTCGAAGAACGGAGCGGGCGGCGCGCCCTGTGCGTTCTCCGGTGCGCAGCAATCCTGGTGCACCAGGTAGACCCGCACCTCGCCGTTGCGGAGATCCGCGCCCTCGAGGGTGTCGTAGGTTGCCCGCTGAAAATTGAACCCCGCGTTGAAGCGGCCGCGTCCGGCGGTCAGCGCCCGCTCGGCAAACGCGGAGCCGAAGGTGCTGCTCTCACGGATGAACGTCCCCAGCGCCGGGTTGAACGTGTAGGAGAATCCGCCTGAGGAGGATCCGAGGGGAATCGTCGCAAGCTGCGCCGCCACAATCGAGTTGATGGTCAGGGGCACCTCGAGCTGATTGATCTCGAACCCGGAGGCAACCTCCCCGGTGCTCAGGATGGGCCTGAAGTGCGCCTCGTGGCTGGCGAACGGACCCGTCGGCGGCGCCAGCACGATGTCCGACAGCAGCATCTTGAGGAGAAGCTCCGAGAGCAGGGTATGCGCCTGGACGACGCCGGGCACCAGCGCACCCAGGACCGCAAAGAGCACAACCCTCCACATCTTCTGTCTCACAGCGCCTCCATAGACTGTAACGTCGGGAAAGGACGTTCAGAACAACCTGCCGGCCGGTGCGCGTCAGCGCCGCGGGGACGCGAAGAACACCAGGACTCGAAGCTCTTCGACGATGTCGGTGAACCGATGCTCCTGGTGCGCAGCCACGTAGATGACCGCCCCGGGTACTGCCTCGCGGCGGTCCGAGCCGCCCTCGAAGGTCGCCCTGCCGGCGACGACGTAATAGATCTCGTCTTCCTCGTGCGGCGACTGATGGTCCCACGCACCCGGAGGGAGCACGTACAGGCCCGCCCGCATGCTGGCCACCCGGATGAACTCGAGCCAGGGCTCGCTGGACTCCCGCTGAGCGGTCAGCAGTTGATCGAGGTCGAAAGCCGCCCACGACATGGCTGTACGCGCCCAGCCTAACCTGAAACGTTCAACGGCTCAACCGGGGGCGCAATACCGTGTGGCGCAACACCGGGGCGCAAGGTTCATGGGGTTCATCGTGCATGGGGTTCATGGGTTCGATGCGATACGATCGTCTGACGGCATGACAGACGACGAGTTTCTCCGCCTGTTCGAGTCTGCGGCTCTGCAGGAGTTCCGGCACGCCGATCATGTGCGCGCGGCGTTCGCCTACGTGGAGCGGGACGGACCGGATCGCGCCCTTCCGGCGATGCTCGCGGGCATCCGGCGGTTCGCGGGCGCCAAGGGAGAGCCGGGAAGTACCACTACACGCTCACGCGCGCGTGGCTCACCCTCATCGTGGAGGCGCGCGCCCGACACCCGCACGCCCGCAGCGCCGCGGCGCTGCTCAACGCGTGCCCGCTGCTCGCCGAGCCGGCGACTATCGGGCGATTCTATTCATCCGAGGCGCTTGCGAGGGACGACGTCCGCACGGGGTGGCTGGAGCCCGATCGCGCGCCGCTGCGCTGGCCCGCGCAGGACGCCACGCCGGCGGCTGGACCGTCGGGCGACGAGCCGGATCCGTTCGTCCGGTTCGCGGCTGCCGTGGACCGCGCGCAACGGCTCGGCGTGGACACCGCGCCGACCGCCCTGGCCACCGCGGATCGCGAGGGTCGCCCGTCGGTCCGCATCGTCCTGATGCGCGGAGCCGACTCGCGGGGATTCGTCTTCCACACGAACTACAACAGCCGCAAGGCACGCGAGCTGGACGCCAACGCGCGCGCTGCGCTCTGCCTGCACTGGCCTGCCCTCGAGGAGCAGATTCGCATCGAAGGCACGGTCGTGCGGCTGCCCGCGGACGAGTCCGATGCGTATTTCGCCGGCCGGCCGAGGGCCAGTCAGCTCGGGGCCTGGGCGTCCGAACAGAGCAGCGTGCTGCGCGCTCAATCCGTCCTCGAGGAACGCCTCCGCGACATCGAGTCGCAGTTCGAGGGACGTCCGGTTCCGCGGCCGCCGTTCTGGGGCGGGTTTCGAGTCGTCCCAGACACCATCGAGTTCTGGCACGGAGGCAACGACCGCCTGCACGACCGAATCGTTTACGTGCGGGAGGGAGACGGCTGGAGGACGCACAAGCTGTTTCCCTGACACCGGGCAGGCCGCCGGCGCGGCCCTAAGTAGAACCCCTGACGGACCGAAACGTGACCGACCTGGTCAAGTTTTCGGTGCGGCGAGTGCCGCGGTCGAGGCCCTCGACTGGGCCGACGCCCACTAGAACGTCCAGCCGAGCAGGAACGACACGCCGCGGTTCCGTATCGTGACGTCGTCGGCGCCGTCCCTGTCGATGTCCGTGAACCCCCACGAGTATCGTCCATCCAGGACCAGGCGGCCCCGGCGATACGCAACCCCGCCGACTACCGCAAGATCCGTCCGTTCGACCTGCTCGCTCACGTCCTGCTCGAGCGTGTCTCCGCCGAACGACGCGCTGCTTCTCGCCCGGGTCCGGATGCCGAATGCCGGACCGCCGAAGGCGCTGACCTGCCTTCCGGGGCGCCCGGCCAGCCGGTACGACAGCAGGACCGGGACGTCCACGTAGTCCAGTTTCTGGGTTGCGGTGCCGTCGCCCTGCTCGGAAGACGCTCCCTTCTGAGTGAAGAGAGCTTCGGGCTGCAGCGAGAGGCGCCGGGCGAAGGGCCACGTCATGAAGCCGCCGACGACCAGGCCCAGCCGAGGGTCGAGGGGTGTCGCTTCGCCGCCGCCCGCGTCGACGTGAAGGCTGGCGAGATGCGTCCCACCCTTCACGCCGGTACTCGACCTCCTGCGCGCTCGCGTTCCACTCCGACGCGAGCACCGCCACCATGGCCGCCATCACGACGGCTGCGTTCCTCTCCGATCTCAGGCCGGCCGGGGGTCGCCCCGCCATCGTCCGGGGACTTGCTCGTGCGCCGTCGATCACAGCGCTGCTTTCTGCAGAAACGCCGGCGGCCGCCGGTGCCGGGTCGCCTGTTCGTATGCGTAGGCCAGAGCAATCAGCCGCGCCTCGCTCCATGCCGTGCCGATGAACGACACTCCCACCGGCAGGCCGTGCGCCAGTCCCGCGGGCACCGTGACGCTGGGGTACCCCGCGACAGCCGCAGGGGTGGAGCTCGCGCCCGAGAAGTGATCGCCATTCACGAGGTCTGTCGTCCAGGCCGGGCTGCCGGTCGGGGCGATGATGGCGTCCAGGCGGTGCCTGGCGAGGACCGCATCGATTCCGAGGGTGCGTGCGCGGCTCCTGCAGAGCGCCAGGGCCCTGCGGTATGCCGGCGACGTCAACGGCCCCTTCGCCTGCGCCATCGTCAGGATCTCCTGGCCGAAGTAGGGCATCTCTCGCGCGCGCTCGCGCTCGTTGAACGCGATGAGATCGGCAAGCGAGTGCACCCGCGCCGCCGATGGCAGTCCGCGCAGATAGTCGTTGAGGCCGGCCTTGAACTCGTAGAGGAGCACTTCGAACTCGCAGTCGTCCAGCTGCGAGGCCGTCGGGACGTCGGCCGGATCGACGATGACCGCGCCCTGGGCTCTCATGGCGGCGATGGCGGAGGCGAACAGCGCGTCGGATGCCTGGCTGTAGCCGGTGTACTTTTTTCTCGCGACGCCGATGCGCGCGCCCTTCAGGGCGGCGGGGTCCAGCGACTTCGCGAAATCTGCGCCTCGGTCCGGGCGGCGCCGGGTGGTGCGCACGTCGGCCGCGTCGCGCCCGACCATCCCTCCCAGCAGCGCCGCGGCATCGGCGACGGAGCGCGCCATGGGTCCCGCCGTGTCCTGCGTGTGCGAGATCGGAATGATGCCGGTGCGGCTGACCAGGCCCACCGTCGGCTTGATCCCCACGAGGCCGTTCGCGCCGGCGGGACAGACGATCGATCCATCGGTTTCGGTGCCGACGCCGGCTGCAGCCAGGTTGGCGGCGACCGCGGCGCCGGTGCCGGAGCTCGAGCCGCACGGGTTCCTGTCGAGCACGTAGGGGTTGAGCACCTGCCCTCCCCTGCCGCTCCAGCCGCTCGTGGATTTCGTCGATCGGAAGTTCGCCCACTCGCTCAGATTCGTCTTGCCAAGCAGCACCACGCCGGCGGCGCGCAGCCGCTGCACCACGAACGCGTCGCGCGCCGCGACGGAGCCCTCTAGCGCGAGCGAGCCGGCGGTGGTCGTCATCCGGTCGGCCGTGTCGATGTTGTCCTTCAGAACGACGGGAATGCCGTGCAGCGGACCGCGCCTTTTCCCGGACCTGCGTTCCGCGTCGAGCGCGTCCGCGATGGCCAGGGCGTCGGGGTTGGTTTCGCTGAACGACCGCAGCGCGGGCCCGGCACGATCGACCTCATCGATGCGCTGCAGGTAGAGCTCGACCAGCCGGCGCGAGGTGTAGCGCCCGGACGCCATGCCGTCCTGGAGCTGCGCGATCGTCGCTTCCTCCAGTTCGAAGGCAGCCGGCGGCACCTGGCGGGCCGGGACAGGGGCCAACCCGACACAGGCGAAGAGGAGGCCGAGGGCAGGAAGGGGCCGCATGCTCCGCGACAGCCTAGTCCCCTGGAAGCGTGATTCCTAGCACAATTCCCGGCGGGGCGTCCGCCTTCGCCGAGGCGTCGGCGGACGGCCGCAGCCCCCTGGCGGAGGCTGGCCACTGTCCGTCAGTGGACGACCGTGCGCACCGGAGCGGCCGCCGCGAGGACGCGTGTGATCATCGCGTCGAGCGTGCGCTGCTCGACCTGGAACGGTCCGGCCACGGCCGCGCCGGTCGGGATCTCGATTGCAATCACCACCCCCCCGCTGGTCGGCTCGACGATCCAGCTGAAGCCGCGCAAGGCAACGAAGCGCTCCTCGCGCGGCAGGGTCCCTCACCCGGTCGATGGCCATCAGGATCGACTTGAGCACCTGCTCGACGTCGTCGTCCGTCCACGCGTCTGGCGCCCGGACGGCCTGAGCCGCTCCGTCACCGCGTAGTTACGCTCGCGCAGGACGATTTCGACATCGAAGGTCAACACCAGCGCCAGTATACCCGGTCGCCTCCTCAGACCTCGCCGGCCAGCGCCGGCGGGGTCCGACAACGGCGCCCGGCAGGTGAAATCGCGGCAGACGTAGGCCGCCGCTCCCGCGCTCTCCGGCCGCATTGCCGCCACGAACGGCAGGTGGCCCGCGAGCGCGGCCTGCGCCGGGCCCGGTGAGACGGGCACGACGACCGCGAACGGGCAGGTAGTGCCGCGCCAGCTCCGCCGTGCAACGCGCTGCGCGAGCGTCGGCCGCGGGTTCGCCGACGATCACGATCTGCGCATGCGCGGCATGCCAGGCCGACAGCGCCGCCATCATCATCGGGATCGCGCGCGCCGCGCGTCCCTGCGCGCGCGCCATATCGGGCGAGCGTCTGCCCGGCATGCGCGAGGTAGCCGCCGCCTCCGACGAGGTGCCCCAGCGTGAGCAGGTTGTGCGTCGCAATCGACCCGGCCGACGGCTCGGCGCCGTCGTAGTCCTCCTTCAGCCGCAGCAGCACGCTGGGGTCGCGTCCCGGTCGTGCTGAACCAGCCGCCGTCCTCCGGCTCGTCCCAGAACAGCGCGTCCTGGCGCTGCCTGCAGCTCGACGGCCCACTCGAGCCAGGCCGGATCGCCGTCGGCCTGGAACAGCTCGAGCAGGCCGTAGATCAGGCTGGCGAAGTCCTCGGCGTAGGCGTCGATCGCCGCGTCGCCGTCGCGGATAGCGGCGCAGCAGCCGCCCTGCTCGGCGCAATCCACAGACGGGTCCCTGGATGAACGCGCGCGGCCCTCCGCGCCGCCGCGAGGTAGCGCTCCGCCGCCGGCGACGGCCGCCAGCACCCGCGCCGCGCGGGCGAACGCCGCGATCATCAGCCCGTTCCAGGCGGTGAGGACCTTGTCGTCGAGGTGCGGCCGCGGCCGCGCTGCGCGCGCGCCTGCGAACAGCGTGGCGTGCATCCGCCCCAGAGCGGCCGCGACCTCCGCTTCCGCGCGACGCCCGGTACGCGCCGCGATGTCGTGGATCGACTGGCGCGACGTAGAGGAGGTTCCTGCCGCGGAACTCCCCTTGCGGATCCTGCGGCGCGTTGCCGCCCGGCTCGATGCCGAAGCGGCGCCGCGCGACCTACGGCGTCGGCGCCGAGCAGCGCGCCGATCTCGCTGTCGGACCAGATGTAGAACGCCCCCTCCGACTTGTGCGCACCGGCCTGTCCCGGCCGTGTCGGGCGGCAGGCTGTCGGCGTCCTCGGCGGAGTAGAACCCGCCGAGCGGGTCGGTCAGCTCGCGCAGCACGTAGTCCAGCGTGTCCTCGGCGACCGCGCGAAGAAGCTCGTCGCCGGTCGCCTGCGCCGCCTCGAGGTAGGCCAGGACGAGCTGCGCCTGGTCGTAGAGCATCTTCTCGAAGTGCGGCACCCGCCACGCGGCGTCGACCGAGTAGCGGTGGAAGCCGCCGCCGACGTGGTCGCGCATGCCGCCGAGGGCCATGGCGCGCAGCGTGTCGGTCACCATCAGCAGCGGCGCCTGCGGCGCCAGCCCGTCGGCCTTGCGGCGGGCGTGCTCGCGCAGCAGGAACAGCAGCTCGGAGGGGCGCGGGAACTTCGGCGCGTCGCCGAACCCGCCGCAGCCGCCGGTCGAACGCCATCTGGAACTGCTCGACGCCTGCGTCGAGCGCCTCCGTGCCGGCGACGCGCGCCGCCGACGCGCGACTCGGCCGTCGGTCGCCGGTCACGGTCTTGAGGCGCTCCAGCAATTCCGCCGCCGCGCCGTGCACCTTGGCCCGCGATCCTCGCGCCAGACGCGCGCCAGCTCCGCGAGCAGGTCGGCGAATCCGGGCCGTCCCCAGCGCGAGGTCGGGGGGAAAGTAGGTGCCGCCGTAGAACGGCTTCAGATCGGGCGTCAGGAACACGCTCATCGGCCAGCCGCCGGATCCGGTGGTCGACTGCACGAACGACATGTAGACGCGGTCGACGTCCGGCCGCTCCTCGCGGTCGACCTTGATCGAGATGAAGTCGCGGTTGAGCGCGTCGGCGATCTCCGCGGCTCTCGAACGACTCGTGCTCCATCACGTGACACCAGTGGCAGGTCGAGTAGCCGATCGAGAGGAAGATCGGCTTGCTCCTCGCTGCGGGCGCGCGCGAACGCTTCGTCGCCCCAGGGATACCAGTCGACCGGATTGCCGGCGTGCTGAAGCAGGTAGGGGCTGCGCTCGCGGCGAAGGCGGTTCATCTGTCCCGATCCTATGGCAAGAACCGGCGGCCGCCAACGCACGCACCGAGGGCCGGAGCGACGAGCGGGACAAGATAGAATCCTCGGCATGGAGCTCGCCGTGGAAACGCATGGACTCACCAGGAACTTCGGCGAGTTCCGCGCCGTCGACGCCATCGATCTCGCGGTGCCTGCCGGGAGCCTCTACGGGTTCCTGGGCCCGAACGGCGCAGGCAAGAGCACCACGATCAAGTGCCTGACCGGGCCTGCTCCGGCCCTCCGGCGGCACCATGCGCATCCTCGGCGTCGATCCGATCGCGGATCCCGGTGGCCGTCAAACGCCGGACCGGCGTCGTCCCCGAGGACCTCGCGCTGTTCGATCGGCTGACCGCCGCCGAGACGCTCGAGTTCGTCGCCCAGGTCCACGGCATCGACGAACCCACCGCGCGCAGCCGGGCCGACGACCTGCTCGGGGTGATGAACCTCGCAGAGGCCGGGAACACGCTGGTCGTCGACTTCTCGCACGGGATGCGCAAGAAGCTCTCGCTCGCAGCCGCGCTGCTGCCGGCGCCGCGACTGCTCTTCCTGGACGAGCCGTTCGAGGGCATCGACGCTGTCGCGTCGAGGCAGATCAAGGATCTCCTGCAGGCGTTCGTGTCGCGCGGCGGCACCATCTTCCTCACGTCCCACATCCTGGAGATCGTCGAGCGCCTGTCGACGCACATCGGCGTCATCGCGCGGGGACGCATGGTGGCGCAGGGGACGATCGACGAGCTGCGCTCGGGCGCCGTCGGCAAGAGTCTGGAAGAGCTGTTCATCGACCTGGTCGGCGGCGACACGCCGCGCGCCGGTGGCGCTGGACTGGATCTGACGGTGCTGCGGATCCTCCGGGCGTTCGGTTGGATGCGCTGGCGGGTGCTGCTCAACTCCCTCGAGCGGACGGGCGCGCGCGACACGCTCGAGCGGCTGTCCCTCGCCGTCGACCAGCTCGGCCCGATCATCGCCGGCGTGCTCCTCGTGCCGTCGCTGCTCGGCGATGTCGGCGCTGAGCGGCTTCGCCGGCTACTCGCTGGCGCGCGCCCCACAGCACTCGCTCACCTTCGAAGTCCTTCGATACCTGACGCTCGCCGTTTCGGGATTCGCCGTGATCGGCCCGATCATCCTTCCGGTCATGGAGCGGCCCAACGCCGTCCGGCTCCTGCTGCTGCCGATCCCGCGCGCTATCCTCTACGCTTCCCAGGCCTCCACGGCGCTCGCGGATCCCTGGACCCTCGTCTTCCTGCCGGTGATCGTCTTTCTTCCGCTGGGACTTGCCGCGGGGGGAGCGGCGCAAGGTGCCGTCCCGGCGTTCCTGGCGGGGCTGCTCTTCCTCCTGGTGATCGTAGGACTCTCCACTTTCACCTCGTGCGCCGTGCAGCTCGTCGTGCGGGACAGGCGGCGAGGCGAGCTGGTGGCGCTGGCGCTCGTGCTCCTGATTCCGTTGACGGCGATGCTGACCAACCTCCTGGGGCAGAATGTCTCGCGGCGCAGTCGGCACGCGGCGACCAGGCCCGCCGAACGCTCCCCGGAAACCGCCGTCGCCGAGAGGCTCGCGCGGCAGGCCTTCGTCGCCATGCCGTCCGAACGCTACGTGAGCGCCATGCGCGCGGGGGCGGAACGCCGCCCGGCCGGGAGCATCGCCCCCATGCTGGCGCTGGCGGCCACCGCCGCGGTCCTGCACGGCTTTGCGGTGCTGGCCTTCCACCGGCTTCTCGCGTTTCCGGGCACCGTCACCCGCCGCCGCGGCAGCGGGAGCCGCACCGCGTGGCCGCCGCGGATCCCGGGCCTGTCACCCGCCGCGAGCGCGGTCGCGATCGCGCAGCTTCGACTCGCACTCCGCACGCCCCGCGGGCGCTCCACCCTGCTCTCGCCGCTGCTGGTCTTCATCGTCCTGACGGCGTTGGCGCTGAGCCGCGGCGCGGTCCCTTTCAGCATCATTCCTCAGAGTGGTATCGGGCTGGCGGCATTTGGCGCGACGTTCAGCATCATCGCCACCCTGCCGTTCACGATGAACCAGTTCGCGATCGACGGCGCCGGCCTGACGCTCCAGCTCCTCTCGCCGGTGTCGGACGACGACCTGCTCAACGGCAAGGCGGTGGCGAACGGCCTGCTGGCTGGCGCGCCCGCGCTCCTCTGCATCGTCGCCGCGCTGGGTCTGTTCCCGGCCGGGTCCGCGGGGCTCTGGATCAGCGTGCCGATCGCCGCCGCGAGCATCTACCTGCTGGTTGCCCCGGCGGCAGCGGCGCTGTCGGCCATCTTTCCGCGCGCCGTGGATCTGAACAGCATCGGGGGCGGCAGCAACGCGCACGGGATCGCCGGGCTGCTCGGAATTCTCAGTGTCCTGCTGTCGGCCGTGCCGCCGACGGGTCTTGCCATCCTGGCCCACGCATGGCTGGAGCGGCCCGAGCTCACTCCCGTGGTGCTGCTTGTGTGGTGTGCCGCCACGTTCGGGATCAACCGGCTGCTGGCGCGCCCGCTTCGTGCTCTGCTGGCGTCCCGACGGGAGAACCTCGCGCTGGTAGCGGGTTAGCTGGCGGACCCGCCGGCGAGGGAGAGGATCTCGAACGGTGCGGCAGCTGCGACAACTGCGTGGATCCGCCCGAACTGCGGCTCGCACCACCCGGCGAGCGGCACCGGGCGGGCTGCACGCCAGCGACTCCCTGAGTGGTCACAGGCGCGGCGACGGCGCCGCCGGGATTTCTTCCGGCCGCCGCCGTCTGAGCCGTGCGTAGGCGGCAGTCACCTGC
This sequence comes from uncultured Acidobacteriota bacterium, assembly GCA_963787175.1. Lineage (GTDB taxonomy): Bacteria > Acidobacteriota > Vicinamibacteria > Vicinamibacterales > 2-12-FULL-66-21 > CAVSUB01. The sequence goes on along the minus strand of CAWBCA010000014.1, from coordinate 116,814 downwards.
ACGCCATAGAGGAGGATCATGGCGGTTACGTAGATCCAGAGGAGGAACACGATCACCGCGGCGATCGATCCGTGCACGCTGAAGCGCGAGAGATCGCGGACGTAAACGGAAAATCCCGCCAGCGCCCCCCGCCACAGCAGGCCGGTAATGACCGCGCCTACCCATACGTCCTTGAACCGCACCTTCGCGTTCGGCACGAAATAGAACACCAGGCCGACGACGAAGATGAAGGTGGCGGTGCTGGCCCATTTCACGGCGAATCCCTGGAGCACCAGCAGCGCGGGCACCCGCAGGAGCACGCCCGCGAACCAGCTGGACTCCGCGACGTCGATGGCCGTCACGAGAAGGAGCGCCGCCAGCAGCAGCACACCCGAGGCAACCAGCATCACGAACGAAATCAGCTTGTGCTTGAAGTAACTGGGCTGCCTGTCGACTCCCCAGGCGTGGTTGATTGCCGAAGTGATCGCGCCGAACACGCCCATCGCCGCCCAGATCATCAGCACGCTGCCGGCGACGCCGAGGCGGACGGGGGCCTGCTGGAGCGCGTCGAGCTGTACCGTGACGAACTCGAACTGGCGTGGAAAGTATCGCAGCACGAAGCTCAGCACGGCGCCACGGTCGGCCTCGCTGCTGGTGACGCTGGCGATGATTGAAAACGCCAGGAGGAAGAACGGAAAGAGTGACAGGAGGGAGTAATAGGCGATCGACGAGGCGAAGGTGAGATCGTTCCCGTTGTAGACGCCGGTCGCGCCACGCCACATCGCAAGGCCGGTGAGCCGGATCTCCGCCCGCGCACGAGCCAGCAGGCGCCGGCGTGTGGAGGCGCGCCTCGCGGGCTGCGCCGGCGGCGTCACCCGGTCATCATAACCCGCTGCGACCGGTCTCGCTCCAGGCGTGCTGCACCTCGCGTTTGACCCACGCGGGGAGTCGTCCCCGCAGGGTCGTGATTATCAATCCCACCGCCACCTGCCGCAGCCGGGGCGTCTTGACGACGTAATACGCGGCGCCGACGGCCACTACCGTGAGAAGCACGTTGGCCACCTGCTCGGCTCTTTCGTTCGTCATTACACCATCCTGCCCGCGCGACGGGTCGCACAGCGCTCGAAACGGCCCGAAAGAGATGGGGGCGACGACGGACCGGACGGTCCGCCCCCGGGTCCCCATTTCCCATCCAGGATGCGCGTTCTAGCTCCCCGCTCAGACCCGATTCGTCGGGTTGGTGTTCGGGAAGCCCGACGGCCCGGTCGTCGTGCCCGTAGGACCTGACGTCGACGGCGCGTCGGTGATGTTGCTCACGTTGGTGCGCGCGCGGTCGTAGGCATCCTTGCCCCGGTCCACCATCTGGCCGACCTTGTCGGTCGCCTGCTGATAGGTGTCGTTCGCCGTTGCTCGAAGCTTCCCCGCCTGGTCGGTCGAGCTGGGTTCGCAAGCTCGGTCCCGGCCTTCGGCGCGAACAGCATCCCGAGCCCTGCACCGAGCACAGTGCCGGCGAGCAATCCCATGAGGAAGGAGCCTCCGCCGTCTTCCCGTTCGAAGCGATCGTATTCGTACGCCATGTGACCTCCTGTGTGAATGTATTACTACGGCCGGCCCGTCGCGCCGCTCGGGGACACGGGCCGACCACCCCCGTCCCGCCCGGTTGCACTGCTCAGCGATCGATGCCAGCACCGCGCGGATGCCGCGGATGACGCCGGTCGCCTGATTGACCTTGTCGGCACCGAGTGCCTGACGCGCTCTGCCGTTTCGTCCACGCGTCCCATCGTGCCCGAAATCGCCTGGTCGACACGCTCGGTCTGCTGGCTGACCCGTGAGCGTGACGGCCTTGACGTCCGCCGAGGATGCCCTCCACCTTCTCGCGCAGCGGGGCAATCTGCCTGGCCTCGAGGTCGTTGATCAGCTGCATGACCCGCCGGTAGGCCATGAACCCGCCGATGCCGGCGCCGATCAGCACCAGCGCCTGGAGGACGCTCACGCCCGCCATGATGCCGAGCAGCACGTTGGTGGTGCTCAGATCCACTTCCATACTCTGCCTCCTACGCCGACCAGCGGCCGCCCTGTGTTCCGCCAGCCATGTCCGTCAGCGACCGCCAGCCTTCATCTGCGGCGGTGCGGGCCTTGTCGACGGTGCCTCGAACGCGGGAAATCTCACCGATGAAGTCGTCCAGCTTCGGCTCGATCTGATCGCGGACCCGGCGCCCGTTCTCCGTCATATACAGCCATCCCCACACCCCACCGGCCACCGCGCCGAGCAGGGTCGCCATCAGCACGCGCGATCGTTCGTCCACCTTCGCCTCCTTGATTACCACACTCCAGCGCCCGTTCGCTTCACGATCCAGCGTACCGCTATCAAACGGCGTGCCACATAGCGCGACCCGCGTCAGTCCCTGGTCGCGCGCTGCCGGGACGAACATGCGCCAGGCCGACGCCGTCCCAGGTCTCGCCCGTAGGGGCTGTCGGTCGCCTCGGCGCCCATCGGCATCACCGCGATGACGTTCGGGTCCAGCGCCGAACCTGCCGACGATGTAGTCACGGACCAGCTCGGCGCTGCGATCGGCTGAGCAGGAATCGCTGGTCCGCCGTCGGCGACTGGGCGTAGCCTTCGACGACGAGCGGGACTGGTGCGCGGGTAGCGGACGAACTGCGACATGGCCGAGTCGAGCCTCGTGCGCCCATCGTCGCTGAGCCGCTCCGCCGCCTTGTCGTCACGCTCGAACAGCAGGTCCGCACGGATCCAGAGCCGCAGGGCGCGGCGATCCTTGCTCTCCAGCACGCCCTCGCGGTAGTCCTGCACGCTCACGTCCGTCGAGGTCGAAGTAGCCGCGCCGGTTGAAGAACCCGCGCACCAGGAAGTTGCGCTTCAGCGCCTCGGTGGTCTCCGCCATGTCCGCCATGACGTCGCGCGCGGAGGTCGAGCGTCTGCTGGAGGTTGGCGGTCACGCCCCTTGACCGGGCCGCCCTCGCCCTGCAGGTTGGCCAGCGCCGTTTTCGCCTGCGCACTCGCCTCGCGCACGTTCGCCATCGTCGCCTCGGCGTCGGCGGCCATCTTCTTCGCGCTCTCGATACAAGCGCGTCGTCGGTCAGCAGCTTCCCGACGGTGCCGCGCCCCTCGCGCACCCCGGCCACGATCGCCTGCAGGTCGGCGCCGACCGTGTTGCCCGTCGTCACAGGATCGCCTTCCGCGTCCTTGCCGACGTCGTTGATCAGCGTCTGCGCGGTCACTGCCGTGTCGCCGAGGGTCGTCGAGGACCGCGTCGATCTGCCGCCTTGCACGTCGACGATCATGGCGGTGACCGTGTCGATGGTCTCGCTCATCTTCGCCATCATGTCGGCGATGTCGAACGGCTCGCGGCTCTGATGGTGCCCTGGTCCGGCACCAGTCGGCGAGGCCTCGGTGCCGGCGTCGATCTGGACGAACTTGTTCCCGACCAGGCCGTCGTTCTGGATCGAGGCGACCGAATCCAGCCGGAGCGAGTGGATGCAGGTCGCTGCGGACGCGCATCCGGACGCGGAACCGTCCCGACGGGCTCGGCGGGCACGCTGATCGAGCTCGACTTCGCCGGCGTCCATGCCCGAGACGCGGACCTTGGCGCCGTCGTCGAGCGCCGGCGATCTGCGAGAACTCGGCGTAGAGCTCGAAGCGTGTCGCTGAACAGCATGCGGCGGCTGCCGATCAGGAACAGGCCGACGGCGAACAGCAGCACTCCGCCGAGGACGAAAGCGCCGACGGCGGCGAGTCGGGTATTGGCCATATCAACCGGAGTGCTGGGACTGCATGAAGGCGCTGCACCATCTCGTTGTCGCTGCGGTCGAGGTCCGCCGGCGTGCCCTGCGCCAGGATGCGCCCCTCGTGCAGCATGACCAGCTCGTCGCCGAGCCGCCGCGCGCTGGGGATGTTGTGGGTGACGACGATCAGCGTCGTCCCGCCGCGCGTCTTGAGGTCGAGCAGCAGCGCGTCGATCTCCTCGGACGTGATCGGGTCGAGCCCGGCGCTCGGCTCGTCGACCAGCAGGATGCGCCGGATCGAGCGCCAGCGCGCGCGCCAGGCCGGCGCGCTTGCGCATGCCGCCCGAGAGCGCGGCGGGCATCTTGTCGTACTCGCTGCTCGAGCCCGACCGCGGCGAGCTTCTGCAGCGCCCGATCGCGGATCTCGGCGTCCGGCAGCTTGCGTGTGCCGGCGCATCGGGAACGCCACGTTCTCGCCGACCGAGATCGAGTCGAACAGCGCGGCGTTCTGGAACAGGAAGCCGATCGACTTGCGCACCCGCGACAGGTCGGGTCCGCTCGAGCGCGCTGACCTCGTCGCCCTGGACGAACACGCGTCCGCTGTCGGGCCGGACCAGCCCGATGATGTGCCGCAGCGTGACGCTCTTGCCGGTGCCGCTGCGGCCGAGGATGACGAAGCCGCAGCCGGCGCGCACCTCGAACGACACGTCGTCGAGGACCCTGCGGGTGCCGAACGACTTCGAGACATGCTCGAGGCGCACCGCCGGCGTGTCCGCTGCGACGGCGTCCGGTCTGCCGGCGGGCTCGGCGACCGCCTACGTCATCCGCCCGCGGCCTCCGGAAAAATGAAGAAGATCAGCCGGACCAGCACGACGTTGGCGACGATGATCAGGATCGAGGACAGCACGACGGCGCGGGTCGAGGCCCGGCCGACGCCTTCGGTGCCGGACTCGGTCGTGAACCCGAGGTACGACGAGATCGTGGCGATGATGAACCCGAACACCATGGTCTTGACCGTCGCCGGCACGTAGTCGGTGATGTCGATGATCGAGAACGCGCGGTTGAAGTAGAGCGGTCAGCGGCATGCCGGTCGTGGCCGTCTCGGCCAGGAACCCGCCGAGCATGCCGGCGAAGTTCATGATCGTCGTGAGGATCGGCAGCGCGATCGATGCAGCGGCGACGCGCGTGACGACGAGGTAGCGGAAGGCGTCCACGGCCGAGGCCTCGAGCGCGTCGATCTGCTCGGTGACGCGCATCGCGCCGAGCTCGGCGCCGATGCCGGCGCCGATGCGGCCCGACAGCAGCAGGCCGGCGGTGAGCGGACCGGTCTCGCGGACCAGCGCGATGGCCAGGCCGGCCGGAATCATCGACTCGGCGCCGAACCGCTCGAGCGAGGCGCGCGTGTGCATCGAGAGCACGACGCCGACCGCCATGCCCGACACGGCGATGAGCGGCGCCGAGCGCAGCCCGAGCTCGAAGAGCTGCCGCACGGTCTCGCGGAACTCGAAGGGCGGGACGAACAGCTCGCGGAACGCCTTGAACGCGAACAGCGACACCTCACCTGCCGACGCGAGCTGCGTGACGATCAGCGGCCGCGCCCGTTCAAGCATGTGGCGGTTGAGCTTGCAATCGAAGGCTCAGGACGCCTCAGCTAGACCGGCGCGCGACCGGCGCGCGCGCGCCCTTGCCGCCGTCCTGAATCTCGTGCTTCTTCATCTTGCTGTAGAGCGTCGGCCGGTACAGCCCGAGGATCTGCGCCGCCTCCTGCTTGTTCCAGTTGGTCCGCTGGAGCGTCTGCAGGATCGCCATCTTCTCGATCTCCGCCAGCGTCCGGTGCGGCGGGATCACGAACTCGCGCGGTCGTGGCTCTCGGTGCGCAGCGACTCGGGCAGGTCGCTCGACGGTGATCTCGGCCCCCTTGGTCGACCAGCACGCCGCGCTCGATGACGTTCTCCAGCTCGCGCACGTTGCCCGGCCAGCGGTGGCGGATCAGCACGTGATACGCCGCCGGCGCGATCGACTTGACGTTGCGCTGGTGGCGCTGCCGGTACTTCTCGAGGAAGTGCTCGCAGAGCAGCGGGATGTCCTCGGTCCGCTCCCGCAGCGGCGGCACGCGCAGCGTGATGGTGTTGATGCGGAAGTAGAGATCCTCGCGCAGCTTGCCGTCGCGCAGGGCGGCGTCGAGATCGATGTTGGTCGCGCAGATCAGCCGGAAGTCGACCCGCACGATCCGGTCGCTGCCGATCGGCCGGTACTCGCGCTCCTGGAGCACGCGCAGCAGCTTGGTCTGCAGGTACGGCGGGCATCTCGCCGATCTCGTCGAGCAGCAGCGAGCCTCCCTCCGCCATCTCGAACAGGCCTTCCTTGTCGCTCTGCGCGCCGGTGAACGCCCCCTTCTTGTAGCCGAACAGCTCGGACTCGATCAGGTCCTTCGGGATCGCCGCGCAGTTGATCTTGATGAACGGGCCCTTCGCCCGCTTGCTGTTGTAGTGCAGCGCGTTGGCGATCAGCTCCTTGCCGGTGCCGTTCTCGCCCTGGATCAGGATGTTGGCGTCGCTGCCCGCCACGCTCTCCACCAGCTCGAGCACCTCGTGCATCTTCTTGCTCTTGCCGATGATGTTGCCGAAGCGGAACTGCCCCTCGAGCTTCTGCTTGAGGAGCAGGTTCTCGCCGACCAGGTCGCGCCGCTCGATCGCCCGCTCGAGCATGGCCAGCAGGGTGTCGGGCTCGATCGGCTTCTCGACGAAGCTGTGCGCGCCGGCCTTCATCGCCTCGACCGCCTTCGGGCACGCTGCCGTGGCCGGTGATGACGATCACCTCGGTGTCGGCGTGGGTCTGCTTGAACTTGCGCAGCAGCTCGAGCCCGTCCGCGTCCGGCAGCATCATGTCCGTCACGACGACGTCGGGCTTCCAGGTCTTGAAGATCTCCTCGCCGCGGGTGCCGATCATCGCGGTGCGGACTTCGTAGCCTTCGTGCTCGAGCAGGATCTTGAGCCACTCGATCATCGCCGGCTCGTCGTCTATGGCGAGCACGCGATTCTTCTTCTTCAGCGTCATCGGCGACCTCGGGGCGTTCAACGCGTGAAATTATAATACAGTTTCACCTGAACGTCCCCTCAATAAGCATACATTTGGAGCAATTGCTGTCCATAATCACTCCAGATTGCCGCCTCGTCACTCACCCCATCCGTGCCGCCCGACCAGCGGAACGAACATGCACGCTTCCCCTTCCCTGCGTCTCGAACCGGTCGCCGTGGCGCTCCACCATCGCCAGCGTGCTGGAGGCCGGGAGGCCCGACGGGGATCACCAGCCGCCCGCCTTCCGCGAGCTGTCGACAGGAGCGTATCGGGAACGGCGGTCGCCCCGGCCGTGACGAGAATCCGGATGAACGGGCGCCCCCGCGGCCAGCCGTCCGTTCCGTCACCCGACCACGATCTGCACGTTGTCGATGCCGAGGTCGCGGAGCCGGGCCGCGGCCTGATCGGCGAGGGTCTGGTGCCGCTCGACCGAAATCACCCTTCCGCGACAGCCGCGCGAGGACGGCGGTCTGGTAGCCGGACCCGGTCCCGATCTCCAGCACCCGGTCGGTCTCGCGCCGGTGCGAGCGCCGCCGTCATCACCGCCACCATGTAGGGCTGGGAGATGGTCTGCCCTTCCCCGATAGGCGAGCGGCCGGTCGTCGTACGCGTCCGGGCGCCTGGCCGCTCGGGCACGAACAGATGCCGCGGAACCTCCCGCATCGCCGCTAGCACCCGCTCATTGGACACGCCGCGCGCCGCGATCTGCCGCTCCACCATGAGCAGACGCGCGGCAGTCTCGTCCACCGGAGAATTATCGCGCGTACCGGGCGATGCGGCACGCGGCTCAGCCGCCGGGTGCGGCCAAGGCGCCGACAGGACGTTCGGCTATAATCCGGCGATGCCGGAGCCGAGCAAGCCCGCGGCCGCGCCGACCAACGCGCCCACCAGGCGGCCGGAGCCCGATGCGGACAAGGTGCTGTGCGAGCGTTGCGGCGCGGAGATGTTCCGGATGCACGCGGTGTGGCGATGTCCGGTCTGCCGCTACAAGACCGACTGCTGCGGCTGGTGAAGGCGCCCGTCCTTCCGAAGTAGCAGCCGTCCGCCGCCATGGATGTCATCGAGACTCACGTCGACACGCACTCGGACCTGTTTCGCGCGAACCGTGCGCGGCTCACCGGCCTGGTCTCCGAGCTGCGGGAACGGATCCGCCTGGTCAGGCGCGGCGGGGGGGAGCGGTACGTGCAGCGGCATCGCGAGCAGGGCAAGCTGCCCGTCCGCGAGCGCATCGACAGGCTCCTCGACCCGGGCTCCCCCTTCCTCGAGCTCTCCCCCCTCGCCGCCTGGGATCTCTACGACAACGAGGCGCCGGCCGGCCGGCATCGTCACGGGCATCGGGCGCGTCTGCGGGCGCGAGGTGGTGATCGTCGCCAACGACGCGACGGTCAAGGGCGGCACCTACTACCCGATGACGGTGCAGAAGCATCTGCGCGCGCAGGAGATCGCGCTGCAGAACCGGCTGCCCTGCGTCTATCTGGTCGATTCGGGCGGGCGCGTTCCTGCCGCTCCAGGCCGAGGTCTTCCCGGACCGCGACCATTTCGGCCGCATCTTCTTCAACCAGGCGCGGATGTCGGCACAGCGGCATCCCGCAGGTCGCGGTCGTGATGGGCTCCTGCACGGCGGGCGGCGCCTACGTGCCGGCGATGTCCGACGAGACGATCATCGTCAAGGGCACAGGCACGATCTTTCTCGGCGGCCCGCCGCTCGTCAAGGCGGCGACGGGCGAAGAAGTCACCGCCGAGGAGCTCGGCGGTGCGGACGTCCACACGCGCCTGTCGGGTGTCGCCGACTACTTCGCGGAGGACGACGATCACGCGCTGCATCTCGCGCGGACGATCGTCTCCACGCTCAACACCTGCAAACCGGCTGCCGGCCGACGTGACGACGCCGGAGGATCCCCTTTACGATCCGGCGGAGATCTACGGCATCGTCAACGCCGACACGCGGCAACCCTACGAGGTCCGCGAGATCATCGCCCGGATCGTCGACGGATCGCGCTTCGACGAGTTCAAGGAGCGCTACGGCAGCACGCTCGTGACCGGGTTCGCGCGGCTCCACGGCTACCTCGTGGGGCATCGTCGCGAACAACGGCGTGCTGTTCTCGGAGTCTGCGCTCAAGGCCACCCACTTCATCGAGCTGTGCAACCTGCGCGGCGGTTCCGCTGATCTTCCTCCAGAACATCACCGGGTTCATCGTCGGTCGCGAGTACGAGCGCGCGGGCATCGCCAAGGACGGCGCGAAGATGGTGCACGCGGTTGCGAACTCGGTCGTGCCGAAGCTCACCGTGATCATCGGCGGGTCGTTCGGCGCCGGCAACTACGGGATGTGCGGCCGCGCCTACGACCCGCGGCTGCTGTGGATGTGGCCGAACGGCCGCATCTCGGTCATGGGCGGCGAGCAGGCGGCCGGCGTGCTGGCCACCGTCAAGCGCGATCAGCTCGCCCGCGACGGGCGAACGCTGACGCCGGACGACGAGGCCGCGATCCGCCAGCCGATCCTCGACAAGTACGAAGCGGAGGGATCGCCCTACTACTCGACGGCCCGCCTGTGGGACGACGGCATCCTGGATCCGGCCGACACGCGACAGGCGCTCGCCCTGGGGCTGTCGGCGGCCTTCAACGCGCCCGTTCCCGAACCCCGGTTCGGCATCTTCCGGATGTAGCCGATGAGCCGGATTCTGATCACGCCGCGACGGCGCCGGCCCTGCGCATCGTGCTGAACCGGCCCGAGGTGCGCAATGCGTTCGACGAGGAGGTCATCGACGCGGTCTCGACCTGCGCAGCCGGCGCGGCCGAGGATCCCGACGTGCGGGTGGTGGTGCTCTCCGGCGCGGGCAAGGCATTCTGCGCCGGCGCCGACATCGCCTGGATGACCAAGGCGATCGCCTACAGCCAGGTCGAGAACCTCGCGGACGCGGAGGATTTCGCCCTGATGCTCGAGCGGCTCGACACGCTGCCGATTCCCGTCATCGGGCGGGTCCACGGCGCGGCGCTCGGCGGCGGCGTCGGCCTGGCCGCCGTCTGCGACATCGTCGTCGCCGCGCGAGGATGCGACGTTCGGCCTGACCGAAGTGAAGCTGGGGATCCTGCCCGCCGTCATCTCCCCCTACGTCGTGCGCAAGATCGGCGTGTCGGCGGCGCGGGAGCTGTTCCTGACCGGCAGCCGGTTCGGCGCGGCCAGGGCGCGCGAGCTCGGGCTCGTGCACGAGGTCGTGGCGGAAGCGGAGCTCGACGCGGCCGTCGAGCGCCGCATCGCGGACGTGCTGACATCGGGCCCGAGTGCCGTCGCGGCAGCCAAGGCGTTGATCCGCGAGGTCGCCGACGAGAGCCCGAAGGACCTGATCGGGCTGACCACGAGCCGGATTGCGGCCCAGCGCGTCTCGCCCGAGGGCCAGGAAGGCATGCGCGCGTTCCTCCAGAAGCGCAAGCCGGACTGGGCCGATGACCATCCGCCGCCTGCTGATTGCCAATCGCGGCGAGATAGCGGTGCGCATCGTCCGCGCCTGCCGGGAAGCGCGCATCGAGAGCGTCGCGGTGTACTCGGATGCCGACGCGCGCGCGCGTGCACGTCAGCGGCAGCCGATCGCGCCGTCCGGATCGGTCCCGCCCCGGCCGGCCGAGAGCTATCTCTCGATCCCCGCGCTGATCGAAGCCGCCAGGCTCGCAGCGGCGGACGCCGTGCATCCCGGCTACGGGTTCCTCTCCGAGCAGCGCGGCGTTCGCCCGGGCGTGCGAGCGGCAGGGACTGATCTTCGTCGGCCCGCCCGGCGGACGTCATCGAGCGGATGGGATCGAAGATCGCAGCGCGCGGCGCTGATGGAGGGCGCCGGCGTGCCGGTCGTGCCCGGGAGGACGCCCGGCGACCAGACGGACGGCGGGCTGCTCGAGGCGGCGCGCAGCGGTCGGCTATCCCGTGCTCGTCAAGGCATCGGCCGGCGGCGGCGGCAAGGGCATGCGCGTCGTGCGATCGGACGAGGAAGGCACCGAGCACGTGCCGGCGGCGCGGCGCGAGGCGGCAGCGGCATTCGGGGACGGCACCCTGTACGTCGAGCGACTGATCGAGCGGCCGCGGCACGTGGAAATCCAGGTGTTCGCAGACGCGCAGGGCGGCGTGCTGCACCTGTTCGAGCGCGAGTGCTCCGTCCAGCGCCGGCACCAGAAGATCGTCGAGGAGAGCCCGTCGCCGGCCCTGACGACAGCGGCTGCGCGATCGGATGGGCAGCGCGGCGGTGGCGGCCGCACGCGCCTGCTGGCTACCGGAATGCCGGCACCATCGAGTTCCTGCTCGAAGGCAGCGGAGACGAGGCACGGTTCTACTTCCTGGAGATGAACACGCGGCTGCAGGTCGAGCATCCGAGTGACCGAAGCGGTGACCGGCGTCGACCTCGTGCGCGCGCAGCTCGCGGTCGCGGCCGGCGGGCCGCTGCCCTGGACGCAGGCCTCGCTCTCCAGCCGCGGCCACGCGATCGAGTGCCGCATCTACGCCGAGGATCCCGCCCTCGGGTTCCTGCCGCAGGCCGGACCGCTGCTGCTCTATCGCGAGCCGTCCGGCCCTGGCATCCGGATCGACTCCGGCGTCGAAGAAGGCGACGCTGTGGCGAATCCACTACGATCCGCTGCTGGCGAAGATCATCGCGTCAGCCGAGACGCGCGCCGCCGCCGTCGCGCGGCTGCGCGCCGCGCTCCGCGCGTATCCCGTGCTCGGCATCCGCACCAACATCCCGTTCCTGCTGCGGCTGCATCGACCTGCCGGCGTTCACGGAGGGACGGCTGCACACCGGCTTCGTCGATCGAGCACCTGCCGGAACTCGTCGGGTGCCTGAACCCCGGCCCAGCCGTGTTCGCCGCGGCAGTGGCTGCGCGGACCGTCTCGAGCGCCCAACCGCCCGACCAGAGTCCTTCGCAGGATCCCTGGTCGCGTGCGACCCGGTGGGGGCGCTGAGGATGAACGCGCGGCGCGTCACGCTCAGGTTCGGCGACGATCGATCAGGCCGTCGAGGTGCTGGCCGACGGCAGGGTGACGATCGACGGAGAGACCTTCGGCGTCGCGGCAGCGGGGCCGGTCCTGCGCGTCGAGGGCGCGACCGGGGGCGCAGCCTGGGCCGTCGGATCAGGCGACACGCGCTGGGTCTACTACGACGGCTGCGTCTACGAGCTCGAGGTGCAGCGCGAAGGACGCCGGAGGCGCAGCGCACCACAGGGAACGCTTTCGGCGCCGATGCCCGCGACCGTCCGGCAGGTCCGCGCGCGTGTCGGCGATGTCGTCGCGCAGGGGCGACACGCTCGTCGTGCTCGAGGCGATGAAGATGGAGCTGCCGGTCCGCGCGAACGCGGACGGCACGGTTTCAGCGCGTTCACTGCCGCGAGGGCGAGCTGGTGCAGCCGGGGCGCCCGCTCGTGGACCTCACCGCCCGGGTGGACGGCTGACGCATGCGTCATCCGCCCCGCGTCACCGTCGTCGAGGTCGGGCCGCGGGACGGACTGCAGAACGAGGCGGCGGCGGTCGGCACCGCGGACAAGATCGCGTTCGTCGACCTGCTGAGCGCCGCGGGCCTGCCGGTCATCGAGGTGTCGGCGTTCGTGAGCCCGAAGTGGGTGCCGCGGATGGCCGACGCTGCCGACGTCTTCGCCGGCATCACGCGACGGCCCGGCGTGCCGCTACACTGCGCTCGTCCCGAATCTGGCCGGGCTCGAGCGTGCGCCGCAGCCGGTGTGCAGGAGATCGCGATCTTCGCTGCCGCCTCCGAGACGTTCAGCCGACGCAACATCAACCAGAGCATCGACGGCGTCTCTCGCCGTCTACCGGGAGGTCTGCGCGCGGGCCGCGCAGGCAGGGCATGCGCGTCCGGGCTTACCTCTCGACGGCGTTCGGCTGCCCCTACGAGGGTGACGTGCCGGTCGTCCCGGGTCGCCGAGCTTGCCGCGGCCGCTGATTGCGCTGGGCGCCTTCGAAGTCGCCGTCAGCGACACGATCGGCGATGGCGCACCCGGGGCAGGTCGTTGCGGTCGTCGAAGCGGTGACCCGGCGCGTGCCGCATCGAGCGCGTCGCGCTGCACTTCCACGACACCCGCGGCACGGCGCTGGCGAACGTCCTTGCCGGCCTCGACCTCGGGCGTGGCGACGTTCGACAGCTCCGCCGGCGGGCTGGGCGGCTGTCCCTATGCGCCCGGCGCTTCCGGCAACCTCGCCACGGAAGATCTGATCTTCATGCTGGACGGCCTCGGGATCGAAACCGGCGTGAACCTCGCAGGCGGTCGTCTCGGCCTCCCGGTTCATCGAATCGCGGATCGGACACTCGCTGCCCTCCCGCTACGCACAGGCCGTGAAGGCGACGGCCCCCCTGCCTCGCTGCCATCCACTCCGACAGCCGATCGTCGCTCCAGCAGTTGATCACGCAGTCCGCCGGAATGCCGGCAAGGCGCGCGTGCGCGATGGAATAGTCCGTGAAGCGCAGCTCGCCGGCCGAGTGGGCGTCGCTGTCGAGCGCGAAGAGGCACCCGGCCTCGAGCGCTCGCGCGGCGAGCGTGTAATCCAGGTCCTGCCGATGCCAGTTGCCGTCGATCTCGACCGCCACACCCAGCTCCGCGGCCGCGGCGAACACACGAACCCAGTCGGCCTGGACCCCTGCCCGGCTGCCGAACACCCGCCCGCGCGGATGGCCGAGCATGGCAACCCCCGGCGTCCTGACCGCGGCAAGCATCCGTGCGGTCTGGTCCTCGGCGCGGCGCAGCTGCGAGTGAGGGGATGCCACGACGAACTCGAAGAGGCGCCGCTCCTCGGGCTGCAGATCGAGGGCTCCGTCGGACAGGATATTCGCTTCGATGCCCTTGAACACGCGAAAGCGGCCCGCGAGCGTCCTGTTGAGATCGTCGATCTCGGCATGCTGCCGGGAGACCGCTTCCATGCTCATGCCCCGCGCGATAGGCAGGCCGTGCGAGTGGTCGGTGATCCCGAGGCACGTGTGGCCGCGCGCCATGCAGGCGTCAACCATCGCCGCCAGCCGCTCGCTGCCGTCGCTCCATGTCGAGTGCATCTGGAAGTCGCCGCGGAACGACGCCCGGGACACAACGGAGGTTGGCAGTGCGGCATCGAGAACCTGCCGCATCGCGTGTTCGCTGAGGAACCCGGAGCGCAACGCACGGGCGGCAGCCACTTCAGCCGTCTTGTTGGCCTTGGCCGCTGCCGCGTCCACGGTGTCGGACCGTCCCGTCTCCACGCACTCCTGAACTATCCGGGCGCTCGCAGGACCAACGAACGGGACTTCACGCAGGGTGCCTGCGGCGACGAGCTGGCCGACAGAGACAGGCAGCGCGATGATCGCCTTCGCCGCACGCTTGTAGCCGAAGGCACTTCGCTCGGTCTTCTGGAGCACCACCATGTCGTACAGCAGGCCGCCCGCCATGAGGTTGAGATCGGGGGCCTGTTCAATCGGGGGAATGGACGGCCGCCTTGTCGGCTTGCTCATCGGCGGTGAAGGCTGCGTGGATGGTGCGGGGATCGAGCCCGGGCGTACTGCGTCCGGAACCCGACCCCGCGTTCACTCTCAGGAAAGCTCGATCAGGGAATCTTGAGGACCTGGCCCGGCTTGATCTTGTCGGGGTCGCTGAGCTGGTCGCGATTGGCCTCGAAGATTTTCATGTAGGCGCCCGCGCTACCGAGCTGGGCTTGTGCGATACCGCTCAGTGTGTCGCCGGACTTCACTGTGTAGGTCTTCGAGCTCGACGCGCCGCTCGCGGGAGCCGCCTCGCCGCCGCCCGTGACGTTGATCTCGGCCACCACCTGGTCGCGCCACTCCGGGATGGTCTTGATCGCCGTCCAGATCTCGTTCTTGTCCGCCTCTGTCTTCACCGAACCGACGAAGTACAGCTTCCCGTCCTTCTCCTGCGCGCTGCCGTCGAATTTGCCCTTGGCCGTTTGAATGGCGTAGGCATACGTGTCTCGCAAGCTCATCGCTGACCTCCAATGTGGGTGAAGGCTGCAAAGCGCCTGCCGGATATGACACGCGGCCGCCGCCGTTGGCGCACGCCCCTCCTCTGGCGAACCAGGCTGACCGGTTCGCCGGCGCACGCGGTAACGGACGGTCGGCCGCGGTGAACCGCCGGAGCAATCGAAGCGCCAAGCGGCGGGAGAACCGTCGCGGACCGACACTGCCCCGGTGCACACGCCAGGAAGCCTTTGGTTTGTTCCACTTCCGGTGGGTACCTCATCATGGAGCGGGTGAGGATGCTGTGCGCTCCCTGCGCGACGGAGGCGACGCGATCCAAATACCCGCAGCGAGCCGCCGCGGGCGTCCAATACGTTGAAGCTCACCTTCGCCCGCCGGACGCAGCGTCAGCGGAGGATAATCGCCTGGTGACACCCGAGCAGCACTCCCGGCGCGCACGCCGGGGCCTGACGAGCGCCGGCTTTCCGGGCGGTGTCAGCAGGTGCTGAAACTCGAGCTCCACGCCCACACCGACGAGGATCGGGCCGACCTCATCGCGCACACCACGCGGCAGCTGATCGATCATGCCGCCGATCTCGGGTACGACGCGCTGGCCGTGACCCTCCACGACCGCTACTTCGATCCCACGCTGCACGCCGCGGATGCCGCGCGCCGGGGGATGGTGCTGCTGTCGGGTATCGAGCGCACGATCGAAGGCAGGCACGTGCTGCTGATCAATTTCCCCGAGGCGGCTGGACGGGTCGCAACGTTCGCGGACGTCCGCGCCCTCAAGGCGCGCTGCAATGGCCTCGTCGTCGCGCCGCACCCGTTCTTTCCCGTGCCGAGCGCGCTGCGCGCAGTGCTCGATCGGCAGATCTCGCTCATCGATGCGGTCGAGGTCAACGCGATGTTCACCAGGTGGATCGACTTCAACGCCCCCGCGGTCACCTGGGCTCGCACGCATGGCAAGCCGCTCGTCGGCAACACGGACCTGCACCTGCTCGAGCAGATGGGCACGACCTATTCACTCGTGGACGCCGACCGGACGGCTGACGCGATCTGTGAAGCCATCCGCGCCGGCAGGGTCGAGGTGATACGGCGTCCGGTGTCGCTGTTCCGTGCCGCCTACACATTCGCCAGGATGTCCTGGGGCGGCGTCCGGAGCCGGTTCAGCGGTCGCCGCCGCTGAAACTCCAGGGCGGCGGATCCACGTCCGGCTTTACCCACCGGGCCGGGTCTGATAGAACAAGGTCATGTCGGACGCACCCAAGAGCGCGCTGGAGCTCGTCATGGAGCGCCTGCGAAAGAAAGATGCGGAGTCCGGAGTCGAAGAGACGCCGCTGACCGACGCGCAGCGGGCGGAGATCGCCGAAGCCAGATCGGTGTACGAGGCCCGTGTGGCGGAGCGCCGCATCATGCACCAGTCGGCGATTCTCATCACGATCGATCCGGCCGAGCGCGCGCAGCGCGACGAGGAGCTGCGCCGCGATCTCGACAGGTTCGCGTCCGATCGCGACGCCAAGATCCGGCGGATCCGCGGTGGTGCCTGACGGCCGCAGCCGGGCATCGCACAACGGCGAGCGCCTGCGGACGAGAGTTGACGCCGGTGGCGGGCGCCGGCCACGGTCGCAGGCGTCCGGAACGAGTGCAAGCCATGTCTAACGTTCTGCCGTTTCCCCCGATCTCGGACGGGTCGCACCCCCGTCGCTTGCCCGACCGGCGCGCGTTCTCCCGCGGGGGGCGACGCGCAACGGACAAGGCGGGCCATGCCCCGCTCGTGCTCCTCGTCGATCACGACGGGAACACCACCGCGCGCTGCGAGGCCATCCTCGCGAAGCTGCACTTCGCGGTCGCGCCGACGCGCACGATCGAGGAGGCCCAGCGGGTGATGCAGTCGCTCCACCCGAACGTCATCGTGGCCACGGTGGCTGAAGCGGCTGCGCTCCGCCAGGCGAACGCTTCGGACGTTCCCGTGATCATCCTGAACGACGTGATGGATCCGGAAATGCTCGTCGAGGCGATCCGCCGGGAGCTCCGCGCCCATGCCCAGGGCGGCACCTGATCCCGTTTCTCTACTTGAAGGCGATGCGCGCGCGCTCGGTGTGCAGCTCGTGGAGCAGCCGCATCACGTTGTACGCCGTCAGCTCCACGAAAGTCTTCGTGGCGGCCGCATGCTGTTCGTCGGTCAGGAGCGGCTCGAGCTGTTTCATGGCGCCGACCAGCCGCGCCTCCTGCGCCGAGAGCTCCTGCTTCGTCACGATGCCGTCGGCCAGCGCGCTCGTGAACGATTCGAGCTTCGAGACCTGATCCTGAAACACCGGCTCCTGGGATTCGTCGTCGAACCAGCTTGTACGTGTCATGGGTCCTCTCAAAGGGCGGTTGGGCGTTGGGCGTTTAGGCTTCGGGCTTGGGCGTTTAGGCTTCGGGCGTTGGGCGTTGGGCTTTGGGCTTTGGCGGCCCATTCACATCTGCTCGACGAGCTGCTTGATGGCCGTGAGGCGCGCCTGCAGCCTGCCGCGGCCGCCTTCCGCTTCCATCTTCGCCACGATCGCGTCGGGCAGGAACTGACGATCCGTGCACTCGAGCATGGCGGCGGTCTCCTGCAGCTCGCGCTCGAGGCCCTGCGTGGATGGCATGAACTGCGCGATCACGTTCGACAGCGACTCCTTCGTGATGCGATCGTGCCCGGCGAGCAGCGACATCCGCCAGGCGCGTCCGACCATGCCCTCGATGTCGGCGCCGGAAAGCTGCCCCTTCTGCGGGACGGCCGGCACGTCCTCGGCCGCCAGGCTCGACCCGAGCTTCCTCGCCATGATCACGAACATCTGCCGGATCTCCGCCTCGTCTGTCGGATAGAACAGCGGGATGTGCACCTCGGCCCGGCCCTGACGCTTCAGGTCGATCGGCAGCAGATCCGGGCGCGCGGTCAGCAGCATCCAGATGATCTGGCCGCGGTAACGCGTGTCGCCCATCTGCGACGCGATCATCCCGAACACCCGGCTCGACGTGCCGGAATCGCCGTCCTGCTCGCGGCTGCCGAGCGCCGCGTCGGCCTCGTCCACCACGACCACCACCGGGCCCATCGCGCGCAGCACGGCCAGCACGCGCTCGAGGTTGCCCTCCGTCTCGCCGACGTATTTCGAGCGGAAGTTCTTGAGCATCACGCAGGGAACGCCGATCTCGCCGCTGACGCACTGCGCGAGGAACGACTTGCCGGTGCCGACCGGCCCGCACAGCAGGTAGCCCATCGGCAGCGTGTCGAGCGCGCCGCGCTTGAGCAGCGCGGCGTCCTCGCGGAGGCGCGTCTTCGCCGCTTCGTGGCCGACGACGGTGTCGAGCGTCCACTTCGGCTCGATGAACTCGAGCAGGCCGCGGCACTGGCGCTCGAGCAGACGCTTCTTGAGGGCGCGGAACACCCTGGCATCGAGCCGGCGGCCGGTCTCGCGCGCCGACTGGATCAGGACGTTGAGGTCGGTGATCGAGATGCCCGGCGGTCAGCTTGCCGAGCTCCGCGGCGGTCGTAGTCCGAGATCGGCCGCCAGTGCCGTGCCCGCCGGTCGACTCGACGAACAGCCGGCGTTCGTCCTCGGGCTGGCAGCGGCACCTCGACCGAGGCGCGACGTGCGGGTTGCCGGCCAGCCGATCGCTGACATCGGCCAGCCGCTCGTCGATCAGCACGAACGCCATGTTCAGCCGCTTGACGTGCGGGCTCATCGCCCAGTTCAGCATCGTCACGAGCTGCGACGAGGTCTGAAGGCTGGCGCGGCCCGGCTCGCCGGCAGGGAACAGGTACGACGCCTGATCGAGGATCACCGCGACGCTCAGGCGCTCCTCCTCCTTCGCCATGATGTTCGATGCGCACGAAGCGGTCGAGCATCGGCGAAGGTCGCCGCCGGATCCTTCGGCAGGGCGCATTCAGGTCGCCGACCCGCCGGTTGGCCAGCGCGACCATCTCCTTCAGCCGCGCCTCGTCGCGGCCCGCGAACGCGCGCAGCCCGCGCCCGAGATCGTAGTGCAGCACCAGCGACCAGCGGCCGAACATCTGCTCGGCAGGAACTCCGCGAGGACGCCGTAGCGGGCGCGCCGGCGCGTCCATCCGGAACAGGTCGTAGGTGTTGCCGTGCAGGACGAACGCGGCCGTCGTGCCGGAGAAAAACAGGTCGGCGACCTGGTGCGCCCAGGCCGGCACCCACTCGGGGAAATCCGTCGGGCGGCGCGCCTCCGCGGATCTCAGGCGTGGTCACGCAGCGCTCCTCGCAGGTCGGTCTCCATGATGGGCGGCGGCTCCTCGAGCTGGTCGGCGAGCCCGGTCAGGTGCTGCAGCTCGCTGACCGCCTTCTCCGTCTGCCGCATGCTCTCGGCCGCCGAGTCGACCTGGCTGCTCAGGAAGTCCGGATCCTGCCGGTTCACGGCCATCTCCGCGAGCGTCTGAATCTTGCCTTCGATGCGATCGAGCTCGATCGAGACGAAGTCCGCGTTCTTCTTCGCCCGCCCGAAATTGTCGAGCCGCAGCTCGGCCATCGCGATGCTGTCCTGCAGCGAGCGCACGATCCGCTCGTCGCCGCCGGTCTGCGCCGTCTCGAAGCTCTTGCGCAGCTCGGCCAGCCGCGTCGTGATCTCCGCTTCGTTCATGGTGCTGCAGAAAGCGATCGAGCGCCGTCTTCGAGACGAGCAGCCGGAGGAACAGCCACAGCAGCCGATCGAGCCCGGGAGTCCGCATCTCCTCGGAGGCGGACGCCGCGCTCGGCCGGCAGCCGCGCACGCCCGCGGCAATGGTCCGCATCTCGACGCATCGTGAGTGGAGGTGCTCGAAACGCTTTCCGCGCGTCGGCTGGCAGGCTGCACAGCAGGTCGAGCAACGACGGGGCGGGGGCGGACGGCCCCGCCGCTGTCGGCGGTCCGGCCCCGCCCAGCGCGTGCTTCTTCGCGTCGATGGCCGCGCGGAACCGCGGGAGCGACACCAGCCCGCCAGATAGGTCAGCTCGCCGGCCGCCACCAGCGGCAGCAGCACCGGGGCCAGAGGCGTCAGCACCGCCGCGGCAGCGCCTCCCGCGAAGAGCAGCAGATTCCAGCGGAAGAAGAACGCCTCCCGGAGGTAGTCCGCCATGCCGGCCTGGGCGAGGCTCGCGCGCCGAAGGCGTGTCTGGCGGGAGCGGACTCGATCAATCGTCCCCCGCCCGCGTCGACGCCTCGAGCTTGTCGATGGTGTCCCGGATCTCGAAACAGCGCTCCACGAACTCCGGCTCGCGCTGCATCTCCTTGGGCGGCAGGTGGGGCGACGGCAGCGACATCTCGCGCAGGATGGTGCCCGGGCGCCGAGGAGAACACGTAGACGCGGTCGCCGAGGTAGACCGCCTCTTCGATCGAGTGGGTGACGAAGAACACCGTCGCCTGCGCCTCGCGCCACAGATCCACCAGCAGAGACTGCATGTTCAGACGCGTGGTCGGGTCGAGCGCGCCGAACGGCTCGTCCATCAGGATGATGCGCGGGGACAGGATGAGCGTCCGTGCGATGGCCACCCGCTGCCGCATCCCTCCCGACAGCTGGCCCGGATACTTCCGCGCGTCGCGGTCCACGTGGAGGCCGACCTTGGCAATCCACTCCCGCGCACGCGCCCGGCGCTCGGCGGCGCGGCACGCCGCGGCACTCCAGCCCGAATGCCACGTTGTCCTCGACGGTCCGGTTGTCGAACGACGTGTAGTCCTGGAACACCATGCTCCGGTCGGAAGTCGGCTCCCCCACCGGCTTGCCCGCAACCAGGACCGTGCCTTCACTGGCCGGATGATGGGGCCGCAGCCCGGCAATGAGCCGCAGGACCGTGGACTTTCCGCAGCCGGACGGCCCGAGGATCGCGATGAACTCTCCCTTGTCCGGGAGGTCGGGAACCGAGAAGTTGACGTCGCGGATGACGGTGAGCGCGCCGAACCGTTTCGTGACCCCGCGGAACTCCACGATGGCCGCGGGCTCGACCGGACCGGGGCCGACGGGGAGGCCCTCGGAGGGTTGAGGAACGGCTGGCTCACGCCCGTCTGGTGCGCTCGCCGCGGGAATCATCGTCAGGCCTCGACCACGCGATACGGGAACAGCCCGCGCTGCAGCGTCATCAGCAGCCGATCGATGCCATACGCGAGCAGGCTGATGACGATCAGGATCAGGATGACGTGCTCCGGAATCGCACGCCGCTGGCTGTCCATCAGCAGCTTGCCCAGCCCGCGGTCGGCGTTCACCAGTTCGGCCAGCATGATGTAGCCGAACGCCAGGCCGAACAGCTGCCGCGAGGCATCGTAGATGTTCGGCAGCGCAAGCGGCACGAGCACCTTCGACACCACCTGCAGCTCCGACGCGCCGAGCGTCTGCGCGGTTTCGACATACCGGTCCGGCACGCCGCCGATTGCGGAGAGGGTGTCGGATACACGAAGGGCACGCAGGCGATGAAGATGAACAGCACCTTCTGGGTCTCGTCGATGCCGAACCACAGCAGCGTGAGCGGGATGAGGGCGGCCACCGGCAGGTTCCGCCCGAACAGGGCGAACGGCGCCCCGCCCGCTTCGAACAGCCGCCAGCTGGCGGCCAGGATGCCGAGCGGAACGCCCACCAGGACGGCGAGGCCGAATCCCATCACGACGCGCTGCATCGACGCAGCGATGCCCTCCAGGAGGTTCCGTTCGTTCAACAGTGACGGAAAGCTCTTCCACACCACCGCCGGGCTCGGCAGCACCGTCGGCGAAACGATGCGCTCCTCCGCGACGGACCCGGAGGTGACGAACCACCACATCAGGAGCGCGATGCCCAGCATCGCCAGGCCGGCCAGCCCCCTGAGCGGCTGGGGCGTGGCCTGGCGCAGCTCCATCAGCGACGACAGCGAGGCGCGCAACGTCACTTCGCGTCGGTCGACTCTGCCGGGTAGACCTTGACCTCCACCCGGCGGTTCTTGGCCGCGTTGCCCGGATCGGAATCGTCGGCCGGACGATCCCAGCCGATGCCGGCGGTCGAGAACTGGTTCGGCTGGAGCGTCGGAAACTTCCGCACGAGCGCCTCCTTGACGGAATTCGCGCGGTTGAGCGAGAGTTCCTGCACCAGGCTCTTGGGCACCTGTCCGCGCATCGAGGCGTCGCTGTGCCCTTCGATCACGATCCGCGCGGCGCCGTACTGGCCCGACAGCTTCCCGACTTCCTCGACCACGAACGACGACGTTCGGATCGTAGAGCTCCTCGACCTCCTTGCCGTTATCCGCCGTCCGGGTGACCTTCTTTCCGAGGTCCCAGGAGTTCGGGAAGAAATGGACGACCACGGTCTTCGTGAGGATCTCGTTCTTCTCGCCCTGCACCGATCCGGCGGAAGAGGGTGCGAACTGGACCTCGTACTCGTTCTTCTGGCTCGCGTACTTCGGCTCTCCGGCGAGCTTCTGGAGCACCGAGAAGTCCATCACCTGATCGAACGGCGTCTGCTGGGTAACCGCGTTGATCTTCTTGTAGAGGAAATAGGCGGTGTTCCACGTCCGCTCGAAGTTCGTCGGGATTGTTCTGGTTCAGGAAGAACTCGCGGTTCTCCGCGTAGTTCGTCGAGTGCGCATCGGCGAGCATGCTGAGCGCATCGCCCTCGGGAATCGAGTAGCCGGTGACATCAGCTTCGACACCTTGACCTTGGCGTCCTGCGCCTTGAGGTCCTGCATCCCGTCGAAGATCCCTCGAACGAGCCCCTCCATGATGTCCGGGTTGTCCTTCGCGAAGTCGGCGCGCGCGAACCAGACGTCCGGCGATCAGCTTGTTCGCGGTTCGCCGTCGTTACCAGGATTTTGTTGCCCTTCACCTTCTCGAGGTTGTAGATGTCGGGCGCCCAGCTGACCACCCCCGCCAGGTTCCGGTCGGCATTGAATGCCGCCGCGGCCTGGAACGAGTCCTGCGTGAACTTGAAGTTGCACCTCCGCGGGCTGCACGCCGCCGTTGATCAGCGCGTTCAGCAGGAAGTAGTGCGAGGGCGAGTTCTGCGCCAGCACGACCGTCTTGCCGCGAAGGTCGGTCATCGACTTGACCGTGTCGCGCACGACGATGCCGTCGCCCCCGTTCGACCAGTCGACCTGCTGGTAGATGCGCGGCATCACGCGCGAGTCCTTGCGCAGCCCTTCCATGAACAGCGGGACCATGTCGAGCGTGGCCCAGCCGATCTGGATGCTGCCCGCGGCGTAGGCGTCGCGCATCGCGATCGGATCGTCGATCAGCACGAGCTCGACCTTGAAGTCCTTGCCCGACGGCGCCTTCCAGACCTTGCCCGCCTTGAAGCCGTTGTTCGCGTAGATGATCGGGCCCCAGCCCGCCCACACGTTGATGGCGAAGCGCACGGTGCGGTCCGGTCATCGCGGTGTAGTTGGAAATGCCCTTGACCTCGGGCAGCTTCGCCGCCGGCGACGTAGTTGTACTCCTTGACCGTGGTGATCCCGGAGGCGTCCGGCGCCTCGGCGCCCTTCTGCAGCTGTTTCAGCTCGTCGCCGGAGATCTGCCCGGTCTGGTTGCGCGACGCCGATGCGCGCCGTAGCGATAGAGCGCCAGGCCGACCAGGCCGAGGATCACGATGAAGACGGCGACGTAGAACGCAGGCTTGGGCTGTCCGTTCGCCATGATATGCAGAAGCTCCTCTTGTCAGCGCAGCTGTGATGACCGAACGCTCGACGACGCGAGCGGGCGGCCGGCTCGCATCTGCTTCTGCGCCTTCTCGACCACGCGCTCGGCGGCCGGACCGAGGTCCTTCGACGTCTGCGCGACCGGGGTCGTCTCCGGCGACTTGATCCCCAGCTCCACCTCGAAGCTGGTGAGCGCATCCTCGGCCAGCTGCGAGCGCATCCGCTCTTCCGCCTCGATGTCCGCAATCCCCTCCTTCGACAGGTCCGCGGCCACTCGCACCTTGCCGCGGTTCTGGTCGATGCGCTGCTGGATGACGCTCTCGATTTCGCCGAAGTCCGTCGTGAGATTGACGTTGAACGTCTCGGAGAGCTTGGCGATCTCCGCCTCTGCCGCGCTCATCTTGAGCTCGGCGTCGTACTTGGTGATCTTCTCGCGGAGCTCGATCAGCTTCTCGTTGGCGTGCTGAATCTTCTTGAGGCTGTTGCCGTAGGCGGTCTCGTGCAGATTGAGCTGCTGCTCGTTGGCGTCCAGCTCCTCCTTGGCCTTCTGGAGCTCCAGCGCGAACTTCGCGGCGGTCGTGCGGTCGCCCGCCTTGAGGTACGCCTTGGTTTCGGCCTCGAGCTTTTTCACGTGCGAGCGGTTCGCGGACACCTGCCGCGTGACGCGTTCCACCAGCCCTCGATACTGCTCCAGCCCGCCCCGCCCTTCCTTCAGCTGCGCCACGGCCTGATCGTACTCGTACCGCATCTGGGCGATCGGGTCCGCCTCCCAGAACAGGTTGGCCACCTTGTTGATCTGCGCCACGAAGGCCGACCAGAACTTGTGAAGAATCACCGTTGTCTCCTTTGCAGTGCCGCGACCGTGTTCCCGGGCGGTCATTTCCGTGTCGGTTCGCGCTCGCCCGCGTCCATCGCTTCGGCCAGGATCTTCCCCTGGTAGATTGCGTCGAGCGCGGTGCGCAGGTCGGGCCCTGTGCCCGCACGCGACCACGTCGCCGCCCACCTCTTTCAGGAACCCGAATTTCTCCGCGCTCGTGTCGAAGGCCACGAAGTAGATCTGCACCGCGCCGTCGCTCTTGCTGAAGATGTCTCGCGCAACCCGTTCCGGGTCGCGGCCCCGGGTGTTCTCGCCATCGGTCACGACGAGCAGGTACTTGCGGAACACCCCCGCCCGATAGAGGGCGGGCCGTGCCTCCCGCATCGCATCGCCGATGGCGGTGCCGCCCCCCGGCGCCGGCATCGTCGCGAGCGACGCGCGCAGCGCCGCCCTGTCGTACGGCGCGATTGCCCGCAACTCCCGCGCATCGCTCGAAAAGCTGTAAAGGCCAATCTTGATCGGGAAGTCAGGGCGCCTGGCGATGAACGCCTCGGTCGCATCGAGCATCTGCTCGATGGCCTCCCGCGCAATCTCGAACTTCGGCCGATTGTCGCCCGGAGCGGGGTCCTTCATCGAGCCGGACGTGTCGACGATGATGGCAACTGCAGCGCCGAGACCTTCCTCCAGCGCGGCCTCATAGGGAGCATCGGGAGACCGCGGCTCGGCGGTGGCGGCCGGTCCTCTCGACCTCGCAACCAGCCGACAGCCCGACGCCGAGCGCCAGGATCGCGAGCGGGACTGCCGCGAATCCGGATCTGTGCATGGACTGGAGTGGCCATCCGGAGCCGGCTCGACAGCCGGCCGCGGCGACAGTTCGGAGTCTAACGTCCACGGACACGCGGATCAAGGAGCCGCCGGCAAGCGGTGGGGCTGGACCGGCGAACTTCGCGTGCCGTCTCACTGCGATCCATCACACAGTTTCGACGAAATGCGCCTCTGCGGTGTTCCTCGCGACCGGGTCGCGAGCCCCCGGACCTGGCGAGGTTGACTGCTCCCGGCCGCCGCCAGCTCGGCAGCTACGGCTGAGCTGCGGGGACTGTGCGACTGCCACGGGCGGCGTCCTTCTAGAGACCTGCGGCGAGCCCGACGCCGGATCGCCGCAGCCTGAGCCCCGCGTACCAAGCAAAGCGCCGAAGGCTGCGAGCTTCGAGGCTGACCATTTCGTGATCACGCTGACGGGGTTGGTCCCGGCCCCGTCGGTGTTCCGCTTTTCAGGCCTGATTTCTTCGTCCGCCGCGGCCCGCATTCTGCAGTGTCCTCCTCCGACCCCGGGGAACCGCGACATTTCATCGCGAGCGACACCTGCCTCCAGACGGCCGTCTGGATCTCCGGCGCCGGCCAGAGACTGGGTGCGGACACGTGGACGTTATGCCTCAATCACCGATCGAAGAATTCCGCGAGGAACCGCTGTTCCTCGACGAGCCGGCCGACTACGACGGCCGGGGACGGAAGCCAGAGAGCGAGTCGGCGCTGGATCTCTTCGCCGACGAGAACGACCTGCGGCTCCGGACCGCGTGGGTGGGTACCGAGATTCGGACCGGCGCTCCGGCTCACGCAGCCGCAGCGGCGAGAGTGTCGCCAAGGATTCGACCGACGGTGCTCGCGGGTGTGTCCCTCGTGGCGGCACTCACGGCGTTTGCAACCGTGCGTGCCTGCGAGGTGCAGGGCGTCCAGTCACTCGCGATCTGGCAGTTCCTTCGCTGAGGCCGCCGAGCGCTCCTTCGCCTCGAGCACGGGCGTGAGCGCAGCCTTCCAGATTGCGTAGCCCGCGGGCGTCATGTGCAACCGGTCGGAGACATAAAGCTCCGGACGCGGCTTTCCGTCGGCGCCCAGCATCGGGGTGAACACGTCGACGAACCCGAGCCGCCGGCGATCGCGGCCAACCATCTCCTCTACCAGCTTGTTGGTCGCCCGGACCTTGTCGACCAGCGCCCACCTCGCAGGGCTCGGCTTGATCGAGATTATGACGACGCGCGTGTCGGGCAGCTTTGCGTGTACCGCGTCCACGAACCGCCGGTAATCGGCTGCCACGGCTGCCGGACTCTTCCCGGCGTTCAGATCGTTGTCCCCTGAATAGAAAACCACCTGCGCCGGCTTGTGCACGACCACCAGCCGGTCGACATGCTCGATGGCGTCGGCGATCTGGGAGCCGCCGAACCCGCGATTGAGCGTGCGGGCGCCGGGAAAATCGGCCGCCAGGGTGTCCCAGAGCCGGATCGAGGAACTGCCGGTGAAGACCACTCCCCCAGGCTGCCGGGAGGCGCCCCGATCGGCCTCCTCGAACTTCCGGATCTCCTGCTCGAAGCCGGCAGGCGCAGGGGCCGCGGTCTGCGCTGACGCGGCGGCGCAGACGTTCAGCAGCCCGAACAACAGGAGGATTGGAAGCCTCTTCGTCACGCCTGCTCCTTTGCTGCCCCGGGTGTCATGAAGGAGCCCGGCCAGGTCCCTGCAGCGGTGAGCCTTCCCAGCGGATGCTGGGTCCGCCCCGCGGGTTCTGGTCGAGCGGGACTGCCGTCCGGCGTCGGCCGCCACGGCACCCGCCATCGCAACGCGTCACGTGTGTGGTGGCTCAGATGTAGGCGATGCAGTCGATTTCGACCAGCGAGTTGCCGGGGATGCCGCCAGCCGCTGCAATCGTGGTACGCACGCCTGGCTCGGCTCCGAAGCGGCCGCGGAAGGCCTCGTTCATCGCCGCGTAATCCTTCAGGTCGTTCAGGTACACGTTGACCTTCAGGACTTTCTCCATTGACGACCCGACGCGCTCGAGATGCTTCTGCACCTCGTCCAGCACATGCTTCGTGTGCGCCGTGATGTCCCCCTCGAAGTGCGCGCCGATGCCGGAGATGAAGACGAGGTTCC
The DNA here is from genome assembly GCA_963787175.1 of uncultured Acidobacteriota bacterium. Lineage (GTDB taxonomy): Bacteria > Acidobacteriota > Vicinamibacteria > Vicinamibacterales > 2-12-FULL-66-21 > CAVSUB01. Next base: position 89,733 of record CAWBCA010000014.1, on the reverse strand, counting down.
CGTACGAGACCACGCTGTTGAAGAGCGGGGTCTTCTCAGGGGGCTTGCCGCTCGCGTAGTGAACCTTCTTGACCGGCTTGTCGGACGCTCCCTGGGCCAGCGCGGTTGCTGGTGCGGCCACCGTCGCGGCCGCGGCCACCGCCGGCGCCTGCCTCAAGAACGCCCGTCGATTCGATTTCGCCATCCTCTACCTCCTGATGGGAGCCGGGTTCAGCCCGTCCCAGCGCGCATCGCCCGTCTGGCCGTAGTCGGCCGGCAGCGTGCGCCAGTCCGGCCGCGAGATTCCGTTCAAGTCGTACACGACCTTGCCGTCGCGCACCGTCAGCTCACACATGAGTCGCTCGGTCGAATCCATGCGGGCGCCGTACATGTCCGCCAGCCCGAAGCGTCCCTTCTCGAGCCGCAGGACCGTCACATCGGCCAGCGCCCCCACCGACAGATGGCCCAGGCCGTCCTGCTTGATTTCCCGCGCGGGGTTGTCGGTGGAGCGCGCGATGACGTCGTCGAGCGACACCCCCATTGCGAGGAACTTGTCCATGACGTTGAGCATGCTCTTCATGCCCGCGTTCATGCTGCCGATGTGCAGGTCGGTCGAGATCGAGTCGGGCAGGAAGCCTTCCTTGACCGCAGGGACCGCAATCCGCCACAGGAAGCTGCCGCCGCCATGACCGACGTCGAAGATGACGCCGCGCTTCCGGCCCTCCAGCATGGCCGGGTTGACGCGCCCGGATGCATCCTGCTCGCCCCGCAGGCCCGAATACACGTGCGTGTATATGTCGCCGGGACGCAGTTTCTTGGTCACCAGCTCGCTGAGCGGCCGCTCCGGCTTGTTGGCGCCGAAGTCCACCATGACCGGGATGTTCGCCAGCGTCCCGGCCTCGACCGCGCGCTCGACGGGCGCCCACTCCGGCCCGCCGTAGTGCGCGGTCTTGACCCCGACGATCAGCCCCGGATACTTGAGCGCCATGTCGGCGGTCGGCTTCGCTTCCATGTCCGCGAGGTTCTGCTCGTACGCGCCGCCCCGCATCCCGTTTCCGACAATGTTCAGGAACGCCAGGATGCGTGTCTTCGATCGGTCGATGACGCGATCCTTGAAGTCCTCGAAGTTCCGCCAGCCGGCGCAGCCGGCATCTGCCACAGTGGTGACACCGACGCGAAATGTGAACCCGTCCGGGTAGAGGCTGCTGTCCCCCGCGTAGGACCGCCGCTCGCCGGTTCCGGTGTAGGTGTGGGCGTGGATGTCTATCAGGCCGGGCGTCACGTACAGCCCCGAGACGTCAACCGCCTTGAGTGCCTCCGCGGGGTCGATCTTCGCTGCGACCGCCGCGATCTTCCCGCCGGCAATCGCGACATCGCGAACCGCGCTGATCTTGTTCCGTGCGTCGATCACATGACCGCCCCGCAGCAGTAGATCGTACTTCGCGGTGGCGGCGGGCGGTTTCGGCTGCGGCGGCTGCCGGCCCGCCGCAGCCAGCGAGAACGCGGACAACCCGCACAGGAGCGCGCCCGCGGCCAGAGCCCTGGCCGTGCGTGCTGGCATCCGCCCCTTCACCCGGTTCAGCATCAGCTTCTCCGTGCCGGGCGGCGCGTGGCCGTCCACGTCGCTGCCAGATACTCGCCCATGTCGACGGGTCCACTCATCTGGTCCCCGGAAACCTTGCCGGAGAACGTCATGTTCACCGAGTCGCCGTGCTGCTCACCATACGCGCTGCGGATCCGGACCGTCTCCCCGTCTATCGCGCCGGTGATCTCGCGTGTGGTGAAGTCGCCCTGGTGGAAGCCCCCGAGCTCGTTCCCCTTCTGTGTCAGGTGCAGCCGGTGGGCGGACGTCGCCGCCGCATACTGGACGGTGACGATCCACTGCCCGGTGAGGTCGGCTGCCGGTGCTGAAGGCGCGGCTGCCGGCGTCTGCGCGGGCGGCTTCGACAGCACCGCCACCAGACGATCGGCGATGACGCGCTCGTCGCCGGGCGCCATCATGTAAGGGGTGATGGATACGCCCGTCTGTCCGGGCTGGCCGCCGCCACGTCCGGCATTGAGGGTGATGCGCGGTTCCCCGTCGAACAGGAGCCGTGCGACCGCATCCCCGGCAATACCGACTTTCTCCCCGTCCCACATAATCCGCAGGGTGGGGGACCTGTTCGACAGCCCGTTGGGCTGCGACACGTTGGTCGTGACGCCCGCTACCGTGGACACGCGCTGGCTGATGTGATCCAGCCACCCGGTCCAGCGTTTCCACTCCGCCTCGTGATCGCGCTTGACCCACATTTCGACCGCCATCAGCATCCCGATGGCGTCCTCTTTTCCCGACCTTGAGCGCACGGGTCACCCCGTGGTGGGGCGCGCTGTGCACCCAGGCCGCGCGCACCAGGTCCTTTCGCCCGAGCAGCAGGCCGGCCGTCTGCGGGCCCCGCAGGCACTTGCCGCCGCTGTACGCCACGAGCGTGGCGCCGTTCTGCAGGTGCACGTTCGGGATGGTCAGGATCTCGGCTGCCGCATCGACGACGATGGGCACGCCTTGCGGGCCTTGGCGAGCGGCGCAATCGCCTGCACGCTGAGCGGGCTGTTGTCCGCGTTCGGGCCGGCCAGGATGTAGATCAGCGCGACGCGGGGGCCGAGCGCCGCCTCGAACTCCGCAAGCGTCGCGACCTCGACGACGCGAACGCCCATCGAGCGGAGGGCCGCATCGTAGACGTTCCGCGAGTGGGTCGGGATGATCGCCTCGTCCTTCGGGAAGCCGGCCAGGTTCGGCAGGCGAACGTGCAGGTCGGGGTTCCCCCCGGCGACGCAGGCGGCGGTCGCCAGCGTCAGCCCCGCGGAGCAGCCGTTGGACACCATCCCCCACTCAGCTCCCGTGAGCGCGGCGAGCCGGGCGCCGACCGCCTCGGTCAACTCGTCGAGATGCACGTACTTCTGGGCGGCGGCGTCCATCGCCGCGCGCACCTCGGGGAGCATCGTCGAGCCGCTGATGATGGTGAAGGTCCCGCGCGCGTTGATCAGCGGCCGGACGCCGATCGACTGGTAGATGTCGGCGCCGGCGCGGAGCCCCGGCGCAGCAGCGGTCAGGGTTCGAGCGGCCGCCGCGGCCTGGCCGTCGGCCGCCAGCGCAACCCCCGGCAGCGCCAGCGCGCCGCCGAGAACGCCGCCCCGCTTCATCAACTCCCGACGACTCATCGTGGATCGCTCATGGCGCTGCACTCCTCGGACGCGGGACCCAAATGGCCCCGTCCTGCTTGATAAGGATTGTGATTCCCGCGGGGGTCGGTCGGCCCTACTCGCTCGCCTGCCGGGCAGGTCTTCACATGCTGCCAGCGTTGGCCTCCACGGATCGATCGGCGGCGGATGTCACGCGAGGCCTGCGGGCCCCGCGCCACATACAACCGGTTGCTAGAAGAAGAACTTCATGACGAACTCCACCGTGCGGGCGGTGCTCACCGTGCTGGTGATGGTGCCGAACGTGTTGGGCGCGTTGATGTCGCGCGCTGGCGGCCCGAAGCTCGGCGTGTTGGTCAGGTTGAACGCCTCGGCGCGGAACTCGAAGTAGCGGTGCCCACCGGCGCTGAACTGCTTCGAGAGCACCGCGTCGATGTTCTTGTAGCCCGGCGCGCGCGCCACGCCGATCGGGCAGTTGCCGAACGTGCCGAGCGGCGCAATCTGGAAAGCGTCGATGTCCAGCCAGTGATTGATGTTCTGATCAGACGGCTTGGGATCGCCGACGCAGTTGGGGCGCTCGGTTTGCCGCGCGTCCCCTGCAGCGAACGGTTGCGGCTGTCGATCACCGTGACCGGGAACCCCGAGCGCGCCTGGAAGATGCCGCTCAGCCGCCAGCCGCCGATGATGGCGTCGAGCAGGCCCGACGACTGCGCTGACCCACTTGCGGCCCTGGCCGAACGGCAGCTCGTAGTTCGCGGACAGCACGAAGTTGTGGCGTGCGTCGAAGAAGGCGTAGCCGTAGTTCGCTTCGGGATCGTAGGCGTTCGCCCAGTACGCGCCCTCCGCCGCAACGCCTGCCGGAGCCGTAGTAGCCGAGGTTGTTGGTCCGGGTCCGGCTCAGCGTGTAGGAGGCCAGGAACTCCACACCGTTGACGTTGCGCTGCCGGAGGCTCGCCTGCAGCCCGGCGTAGTCGCTGCGGCCGCGCGCCGCGGTGGTCGCGATGTTCGTCACGAGCGGCAAGGACCGCGTAGAGCGGCCGGCGCTCCTGGAGGGGTGCCCACGTCGACGGATCGCCGACCCCGGGCAGCGGCTGGTTGCCCTCGACCGGCGCCACGAGATGAGTGGCTTTGTGCCCGACGTAGCCGACGTTCGCCGACATGGAGTTGGTCAGCAGGCGCTCGACAAACACGTTCCACTGCTGGGTGAACTGCGGGCGAAGGTTCGGGTCCCAGGCGCGCACCTGGCCGGACGGCACATCGCGCGGAACCAGATCGAGGAAGCCGGTCGTCAGCGTGCCGGCCCCGGTGGTGAGGTTGTACGGCACATCCGACTCGAAGAAGAACGGCGGGTTGAGCGGCAGCCGCAGGTTGGCGCCAGTGCCCTCCATGTATTGCGAGATGCCGTAGGCACCGCGCACCACCCAGCCCTCGGTCGGCCGCCAGGCCACGCCGAGGCGTGGCTCGAAGCCCTTCTTGTACCCCTTGTAGAGGGCGCGGCTCTCGCGATCGCCATCCTCAGCGAAAATCTGCCGGCCGGTGGTCAGGTCGAAGTTGCTCTGGCGGTTGTCCTTCTCGACCACCGGCTGCGTGTAGGCCCAGCGCATCCCGAGATTCAAGGTCAGCGCGGGGGTTGCCTTGAAGTCGTCCTGCACGAACAGCGCGATGCGGTTGTGGAGGTGGGTCCACGGAGGAGCCGAACTGCCCCGCCCTTTCGCTCCTACCTGATCGAGCAGGAAGTCCGAGAACGCGGCGCCGCTGAAGGCGCCGCGAGTAGCCGAATCAAGCCGAGCAGGCCGTTGTTGCCAGCATAGAACCGCTGCTGGTCGTAGTGCAGCCACTGGCCGCCGAACTTGACCGAGTGCCGCCCCTGCAACCAGGTTAGCTTCTCATTGATCTGGTAGGTCTTGTCGACGGTGTTGGTGTCGCTGGCGCCGGCACCAATGGCCGTGAGGCCGTTACCGGGCGCGATGGAGCTGAGGCCGGGGATGGGCTGCCCGCCGGGGATACCAAAAGAGGCGTTCGCGTCGCCGATCCCGGCCCAGTCGAGCGTATCGCTGACGATGGTGATCTGGTTGTAGCCGACCAGCACCTCGTTGATCAGCGTCGGGCTGATGACGCGATTCCAATTGACCGCCACGTTGCGGAACGGCGCCGTCGTCACATTACCGAGCAGCAGGGGAAAGCCACGGACGTCGTTCCGGGACTCGTACTCCGCGATCGAGAAACGCCCGAAGATCTTGTCGTTGCCGGACGCGTTCCAGTCGATGCGGCCGTCACCCTGATGCGCACGCTGGGTCGTGACCCGTTCGCCGACGAAGTTGCCGGTGATGCCGCCGGGCACGGTGCGGTTCGGCAGGGGATAGAGCGCCGTGTTGTTCAGGAAGCGGAGGGCGATCGGGCTGATCCGGCTGACGGGAATCTGGTTGCCGGCAAACGCCGCACCGGTGATTGGATCCTTGAGCGCCGTGGTGATGAGCGACAGGTCCCCCTGGCGCCAGGCTGGCCGGCGCCACCGACAGCGTCTCGAAGCCCGGCGCGTCGAACCGCGTGCCCTGGTAGTTCCCGAAGAAGAACAGCTTGTTCTTCATCAGTGGACCACCCAGTGTCCCGCCGTAGATGTCCTGCCGCCGCTTCGGCTTTGCCGCCCCCGAGCGGTTGTTCGACCAGGAGTTCGCGTCGAACTTGCTGTTCCGGTAGTACTCGAACACATTGCCACGAAACAGGTTCGATCCGGACTTGATCACGTTGCTGATCACGGCGCCGGCGACGTTGCCGGTGTCGGCCGAGTAGTTGTTGGTCTCGACGCTGATCTGCGCCAGCGCATCCGGGCTCGGCTGGTAGGCAACGAGGTTGTCGATCGACTCGTTCATGTCCACGCCGTCGATGGTGTAGTTGTTGGTCTGCTCGCGGTTGCCGTTCACGAAGGGCCGGCCGCTGGTGAAGTTGCGCACCTCGGTGAAGCTGCTCGGGTTCGGAGACACCGCGCCTGGCAGCAGCAGCGAGAGCTGACCGGTGTTGCGGCCGTTGAGCGGTAGCGAGTTGAGCGTGGTACCGGAGATGACCTCACCGACCGTCGCCGTTTCGGTCTGCAGCACCGGCGTCTCGCTCGTGACTTCGACCGTTTCGGTGACGGCGCCGAGCTCCAGCTTGAAGTCGAGCCGGACCACCTGCCGCGCCTCCATCTGAATCGGCTTGGTGGCCGCCGTCTTGAAGCGCGACAACTCCGCCTTGACCACGTAGGCGCCAACTGGAAGCGACGAGATGGTGTAATTCCCGGCGGCGTTGGACACCGCGGTGTAATCGACGTTGGTGGCCTGGTCGGTCGCGGTGACCGTCGCTCCAGGCACCACGGCACCGGTATCGTCGGTGACGATGCCGGTCAGGGACGCGGCGCCGGTCTGCGCGGCAGACGTCGCGGGCGCCAGCAGGCCAAGAACCATCAGAAGAATGCCGATCGACAAAAAGCGCGGCAGAGAACTCATCGTACCCTCCTCAGGTTCGATGGCAGCCCACACCGGCAGCGGGCCCGGCCAGCGCCAGCGCCCGCAGACCGACGAAGACCGCAAAGAACAGTCACGTGACCGGCGAATGATGCGTAACATGCCGCAGCGCACGGCCTGACGTCAAGGCGTATCCCACCCCACCGCTCAAAAGACACGCGGCGGGGACCCCGGGCTATGCCGCCTGTGGCGAACCGCAGCGGCCGGGGCGGGCGGGATGAGCAACCGACCCCTGCTCAACGCTCGGCGAACAGCAGCTCGCCGAACTTGTCGATACTCGTGAAAACTCTCTCCCACGCGCGCCCATTCCCACTGCGTCATCTTCCCGTCGTCATAGTCGACGCGGTAGAAGTTGGCGCGCCAGCGGGTGCCCGGCCGCCGGCGGAACATTCAGCAGCGGCTTCAGCAGCGCGTAGGGTATGAAGAACTCCGCGCGCCATCCCTCGATGGCCGCGTGCGGTTCCTTCACACCGCCGATGATCGAGGTGGCCTTGCGGGTGCGGCGCGGTCCCTCGAAGTGCCACGGGCCGCCAGCCCAGGAACCGCCCGCCGAAGTTGGGGACCAGGATCGGCAGCTCGTGGTTGAGCGGCGAGATTTCGAATTCCAGATAGACCGGGTGGCGCTCATCCGTCCACAGGAACACCTCGAAGACGTCCTCGTGCCACAGGTCCATGAAGTCCTCGTTCATGGTCGCGGTGAGCTTGCGGTCCGTCCCTTCAACAGGACATACAACCCGAGTCGGCGAGTAGAGCACCTTGAAGCGCGCGTCGTAGGGATTGCCGTCCGGCCTGACGTCGCCGCAGCGCCGTCCACTCGGCCTGCCGCCAGGCGGATGATCCCCGCTCCCGGAGACCTCGAAGTCCTGCACCGGCCTCACCGTCAGGCGCGGCCGATCGCCGGTCTGAGCGTGCACGCAGGCATCATAGCCGCTCGTGGAGCGGCCACGAGCAGGCACGTGGACAGGCATAGCCGTGCCAGGTGCCTCGGCAGTCTAGCACCTTGGCACCCGGGCACCTTGGCACCTATAATCGCGCGGCTCACAAAGGAGCGTGCGCAGATGCATCGCAGAGCATTCGTCAGGCTGCTGGCGGCGGCCGCGGCGGCGAGGCGGCGGCGGGTCTCGGATGTCGCCGCGCCAGCAGGGCCGATTGGCGCACCACCAGGCGCCGCCCGCCAATCCGGGCGGGGCTGCCGCCGGCCAAGGTGGTGTCCGCGTACGCGGCCGCGCCGGTGCCCGGCATGCCCGGCCCGTATCCCAGGCCGGGTCGTCTCGGTCGCCTCCGACCGCTGCCTCGACACCGCGACCAACGCGGCCGACGACCGCGGTCGTGCGCGAGATGATGGAGCGGGGGATGCGCGAGCTGACCGGCGCCGCCACGACGCGCGCCGCCTGGCAGCGCTTCTTCGACCCGGCCGACGTCGTCGGCATCAAGGTCAACTGCGGCGGCTACCCTTACGCCGTGTCCGCCTACGAGATCGTCGCGGAGACCGTCCGTCAGCTCATGGGCGTCGGCATCCCGCGCGTCGCAGATCTACGTTTACGAGCGTTTCCAGAGCCAGCTCGACGAAGTGAACTACGCGCCGCATCTCCCCGACGGCGTGCAGATCGTCGCCGCCGAGCGCGCCAATCGCTACACCGACAACAGCGGCTACGACCCGGCCACTTACCTCGAGACCAACCTGTTCGGCGAGGAAGATACCCGCTCGAGCATGATGCGCCTGGTGTCGCAGACGCCTGACCAAGATCATCAACATCCCGAACATGAAGGATCACGGCGCCACCGGCGTCACCGGCTGCCTCAAGAACATCGCCTACGGCAGCTTCTCGAACGTCGCGCGCACCCATCAGCGCGGCAAGTCCCACACCTACTCGGTCGTCGGCCGCTGGCGGCGATCGAGCCGCTCCGCTCGCGGACGGTGCTGCAGATCATGGACGGCCTGCGCGGCGTGTGGCACGGCGGCCCGTTCGCGCGGACGACGAATTACGTGTTCTACCCGCGCCGCATCCTGTTCGGCACCGACCCGGTCGCCATCGATCGCCTGCTGCTCGACATCATCGAGGACAAGCGCCGGGAGCAGGGTGCAATCTCGATCTGGGATCGGTCGCCGGCGTCTCTCAAGATGGACGACGCCCGGGCGCGCGACGCGGATCCGAACGTCAACATCATCATCCGCGAGCCCGGGCACGTGGAGTACGCTCGCGTCGCTCGGGCTCGGCGTCTACGACCTGGCCAAGATCAAGGTGCAGGACGTCACCGTATGACGCCGCTGCTGCTCGCCCTGCTCGCGTCGGGGCCGTGCGTCTACTGGACGCAGGGAGTCGAGAGCCGGCCGGCGCTCGAGTCCGCGGGCGATCACCCGGATTTGCGTGCCCCCCGCACAGGTCGATGCCTGGAAGGCGGCGGGCTTTGCCGCGGTCGCCGCTGACCGAGCGCGATCTCGGCCGCGCGCGAAGCGCTGCCGGTGCCGGGAGTGACCGCGCGCGCCGGCCTGGCGTCACCGACCCGCGCGCCCGTGGGTCGTGGCCAGCGGCTGGCGGATCGCCAGGGCGCCAGCAGGAAAGTATGCCTACACGCGTCCCGCCGGCAAGGCGGCGCTGGCCGCGGCCGAGGCCTTCGCCTACGGCGCCGACGCTGTCCTGACCATCGATCCGAGGACCTCGCGGCGGTCGGCGCGATGATGACTTTTCTCGCGGCAGCTGCCCGCATCCGACCTGCCGCCCGGTCGCGGATTTCGCGGTCGTAGACGACGGCTCGGCGGTTACCGGGGAGGTCATGAACCTGCTGGCCCGCCGCAACCTGCTGTTCCAGGTGGTGCGGGCGCCGGCGCGGTATCCCCTCAACATCGTCGATCGGCAGCGCCGACTTCCCGGCGCAGGAGGCCGCCGACCCGAGCGCCTTCGCGCAGAAGGTGCGCGCCCGGCTGACCGACGAGCAGCGCAGCCTGCGCATCTACGGCAGCGAGGTGGTGGTCGCCCGCCTCACCGGCGGGACGGCGCGCGTCCGGCTCCACCTGATCAACTACGGCGGACGCGACATCGAAGGGCTGCGCGTTCGCCTGCGCGGGACCTACCGCCGGGCGAGGCCCATGTCGCGGGCACCGGCCCGTGCCGCTCGCCGACTAACCGTCGCCGACGGCTCCACCGAGTTCTCGCTGCCGCGGCTGGCCACCTACGCGGTTGTCGATCTGAAGTAGGAAGACAGAATCAGAAGACAGAAGACACGGCAGGCGAGGCCCGCTTACTCAGTGCGGGCTTCGGCGCATCAGGCGGAGTGCGAGCGGCGTCAGCCAGATCAGGATGGTCGCGATGCCGAGCACCGCCGGCGATGGGCCGCTCGAAGAACGCCAGGGGGTTGCCGCCCGCCTTGATCATCGACGTCACGAAGTTCTGCTCCAGCATCCCGCCCAGCACCAGGCCGAGGATCGTCGGCGCGATCGGAAATCCGTTCGCCTCCATGCAATACGCGAGCAGGCCGAACGCCAGCATCACGCCGACGTCGAACACCGAGTTGTTGATCGCAGAAGGCGCCGACGACGCAGAACAGCAGGATCACCGGCATGAGCACGCTGCGCGGCACGTGCAGCACGTTCTTGGCGAGCTTGATCAGCAGCCAGCCGAGCGGCAGCATCAGCAGGTTCGCGAGGAAGAAGATGATGAAGACGGCGTAGATGTTCTGCGGGTTCTCGATGAAAGATCGCCGGCCCCGGATTCATGCCCTTGAGGTAGAGCACGCCGATCACGATGGCCGTGATCGAGTCGCCGGGAATGCCGAACACCAGCGCCGGAATCCAGGCGCCGGCCAGCGCCGCGTTGTTCGCCGCGCCGGCTTCGATCACGCCCTCGACGTGACCGGTGCCGAACTTCTCCGGCGTCTTCGAGAACCGCTTGGACATGGCGTAGGCGATCCAGGCCGCGATGTCCGCGCCCGCGCCCGGCAGCGCGCCGACGAGCGTGCCCACGACGCTGCCTCGCAGCGCCGGCAGCGGGTACTTCCTCAGCAGCTGCCCTGCCCGTGAAAATGCCGCCGATGTCCTGCGTCGGCGCGTCGAGCGGCGCGTCCGCGGAGACGGCGTAGCGGATCACTTCCGACACGGCGAACATGCCGATCATCACCGGCATCGAGCTGCAGCCCGCTCATCAGATTCGATCGACCCGAACGTGAACCGCGGAAAGGCGGCCGGATTCTCGAAGCCGACCGTCGCGATCAGCAGCCCGAGCATCAGCGACGACGAGGCCCTTGACCGGCCGCCCGGCGAAATGAAGACCGCCGCACGTCAGCCCGAGCAGCACCAGCCAGAAGTATTCGAACGAGCTGAACTTGAGCGCGGACGTCGGCGAGCGACGGCGCGGCCGTCACCAGCACGATCGTGCCGAACAGGCCGCCGATCACCGAGAACACCAGGCCCGCGCCGAGCACCGTCTCGACCTGCCCTTGCCGGTCATCATGTACGCCTCGTCGCAGTACGCGGCCGACGCCGGCGTGCCGGGCATCCGCAGCAGGGCGCCCGGCACGTCGCCGGCGAAAATCGCCATCGCGGTCGCCGTGACCATGCACGCCACGGCCGGCATCGGCGGCAGGAAGAACGTCACCGGCACCAGCAACGCCGTCGCCATCGTCGCCGACAGTCCGGGAATCGAGCCGACGAACAGGCCGAATGCCGCCGACGCCAGCACGACGCCGAGCACCAGCGGATCGAGCACCTGCCCGAACGCGCCAGCATGACGGTGCTCTACCATGCGATGCCCTCGAGCACTCCCCACGGCAGCGGGCACCCGGAGCAGGCTGTAGAAGGCGTAGTGAATGCACGAGTGCCAGCCAGCGCGAGCGGCAGGATGCGGCGCGCGGCACGCTCGAAGGCCAGCATCAGCACGCTCAGGAAGATGGCCGCCGTGATGAAGAAGCCCAGCCGAGTCGACCGTGAACGCATAGAAGACCAGGCAACCGACGACCAGGACCGAAGTTCAGGACCATGCGCGGCCGGCGGACCCAGGCGTCCACCTCGACCCACGGCGCCTCCGCGGCGGTCGCAGCCCTGGAGCGACTCAGCAGCGCCGCGCAAATCAGCAGCCCGCCGCCGATCACGATCGGGAAGAGCGCCGGGCCGACGGGCTGGCCGGGCATCGGCGGGAAACGTCGCGGCCATCGAGCACGATTGCCGCCCCGGCGAGCGCGACCAGCACGAGCCCGGACAGCCGTGTCGTTGAGTCTCATCGGCGCGGCCGGTTCACTCTCGACAGGCCCGACTGCCTTCATGATGGCTCGCCATCTGCCGGTCGGAGCCGTCATCATGTCGCGGAAGCCCGCCGGGTCCGCCCAGCGCATGCCGAAGCCGCGGTTCGCGATGAAGCCCCGGTATTCCTCGCTGTCGTAGGCTTTCTTGACCGCCGCCTGCAGCCTCGGCTCGATGGCTGGCGGCAGGTTCAGCGGCGCACCGATTCCCCGCCACACGCGGATCGTCCAGTTCGGGCCGATCGCCTGCCTGGCCGTTTCGGGACCTGGCGGTAGAGGTCCGACGGCGTCTGCCGCCAGGACCGCGAGGCTCCTGACCTTGCCCGAGTCGATGAGCGAGCGCGCTTCCGGGTGCGACCCGGCAACGATGTCGATGCCTCCGGCGACCAGGTCGAGCAGCGCGGCCGCGTTGCCGTTGCTCGGCACCCAGACTACCGATGTGGGCGGAATCTTCTGCTCGTCGAGCAATCCCGCGAGCGCCACGTGCCAGATGCCGCCCTGCGCAGTGCCGGAGGCCTTGAGCTTGCCGGGGTTCGCCCTGATGGCCTGCATCAGGTCCCCGAGCGTCCTGTAGGGGGAGTCCGCGCGCACCTGGATGGCGCCGGCGTCGAGTTGACGAGCCCGAGCGGCGTGAACGATGCGCCGGTGAGGCTGGTCAGGCCCTGGTGGTGCATCATCGCAATCTCGACGGTGATGATGCCGATCGTGTAGCCGTCCGGGGCCGCGCCCGCAATCGCCTGATGGCCCACCACGCCGCTGCCGCCGGTCCGGTTCACGACGTTGACCGGTTTCCCGAGATCCTTCTCGATCAGGCTGGCGATCACCCGCGCGACCGCATCCGTGCCGCCTCCGGCCGCCCAGGGGACGACCATCGTGAGCGGACGGTTCGGATAGGGGGACGATTGGCCGCAGCCGCCTGACAGCAGCGCTGCAAGGCAGAAGCAGACGAGCGGACAGCGACTCTTTGCCATGGTGGAGTGACGTTCTTCCGGGCAGCGGCGCCGGCCGCTCCTTACCAGTGGGTCAGGGACCCGTCCGGACGCTTGTACACGTTCCGGCGGCCTGGTTCGGTGACTTCGCCGATCATTGTCAGCCGGTTCATGTCGAGCGTCACGCCGAGACCGGGCCGCTGGTTCGTGTACGCCTTGCCGTTCTTGAAGTCGAGGCACTCCGGCAGGTAGTCAATCGGGCGGCCGCCATAGTTGTACTCGAGCATGACCGGACCCGAGAACGTGGACAGGCTGTTGACGAGCCCCGCGGTCGCGATGGGGCCGGTGAAGTGGGGCACGATGCCCACTGCGTGCGTCTCGCAGATGGCGGCGACCTTCATCATCTCGGTGATGCCGCCGACGTTCGGCAGCGTGGAGCGGATGAAATCGACATCATGGTTCTCCACCAGCCGGTTGAAGTCCCACTTGAGCCCCCATTCCTCACCGTGGGTCAGGGGCACCGTCGTCATCGGCCGCAGCTTCGGGATGTCCTGCAGGGCGTGCTCGTCGCGGACCGGATCCTCCACGAAGAACGGGTCGTACGGCTCGATGGCCTTGCAGGCCCGGAGGGCATCGTTCAGGTCGAAACGCTGGTGGAAATCGATGCACCAGTTGCCGTCCGGTCCGACCGCCTCGCGGACGTCCCGGCACTCCTGCTCCACCTGGCGGATGACCGAGCGCGTGTTGTAGACACCGCCGATCGGTACCTCCGCAGGGGCCATCCGGAAGGCGCGGTAGCCGGCTTCCATCGTCGCCTTCGCGCGCTCCTTGAGGCTGAGCCGTGCGCCCGGTGCCGTGCCCGGCGGCGCCGCGCCACCCGTGGCGTAGCACTCGCAGTAATCGCGCACGGTCCCTCCGAGCAGCTCGTGCACGGGCAGCCCGAGCGCTTTGCCCTTGATGTCCCACAACGCGAGATCGAGTGCGCCGACCGCGTGGGCCTTCTCCCTGCCCGGCGGATAGAACCACGCGATGTACATCTCCTGCCAGATGGCTTCGCTCCGGAACGGGTTCTGGCCGATGAGCGTGCCGGCGCACTGCTCGAGGGTGTCCTTGGCGCCGCCTTCCCCGACTCCGGTGATGCCGGCGTCGGTTTCCACCGTCACCACCATGTTGCTCTGGTTGAACAGCAGGTTGAGGTCCGGCGGCCGGTAGATCCGGACGCGCGTGATCTTCGCCTTGGGGAGCTCCGCTGAGGCGCGTGCCGCGCCCAGCAGGCCGACGGCGGGGGCGGCCGCCACGGCATTGAGGAACGTGCGTCTGTTCATGCGTGTGAGCCTCGTGGGCCGCCGGTCAGATCGAGGCGATACAGTCGATCTCGACGAGCGTGCCGTCCGGGATGGCGACCACTGCGACGGTGGTCCTGACGGGAGGCGGCGACTTGAAGCGGCCGATGTAGGCCTTGTTCATCCCTGCGAAATTGGCCATGTCCGTCAGGTAAACGTTCACCTTGAGGACCTTGTCCATAGACGAGCCGGCCAGCTTCAGGGACTCTTCGATCTGGTCCAGCACGTTCTTCGTCTGGGCGGTGACGTCCCCCTTGAAATCCGTGCCCGGACCTTTCCCCGAGACGAACACCAGGTTGCCGAAGGACAGCTCGGGGCTGTACAGAGGCTCGCCGTTGACCGTCTTGGAGGTCGGCGTCAGCGTCCGGTATGCCTTCTTCGCCGGCGCGGCGGCCGGCGCCTGCGGCTGCGCCGCGCCGAGCGGCGCGGCCAGGGCTACGACCGGAGCCGCGGTGGTCAGAAACTTCCGACGCGTGTTCTTCGGCATGCGCCTCCTCGATGGCGGGTCAGACCGGGACCGGACCATGGTTCGACCACGGTCCGGCCCCGGCGGATTCAGAAAAAGATCTTTCCGCCCAGCTGGACCTGGCGCATGCCGCTGGCCGAGCTGATGCGGCCGAACGAGCCGCCGTTCAGCACGCCGTTCGGGTTGCCATAGTTGACGGTGTTGAACGTGTTGAAGATCTCCGCGCGGAACTGGAACTGCGCGGTGCCGCCCAGCGGGAAGTTCTTCATCAGCGACAGGTCGGTCGAGTTCGGACTTGGGGCCGCGCAACACGTTGCGCGGCGCGTTCCCGAAAGTGAATGCCGCCGGCGCTGCGAATGCCGCGGCGTCGTAGCAGCTCCCCAGCTCCCGGCTGCTGGCAATCGGCTGGCAGTCGAGCGATGGGGCCGAGCCCACGAGGTTCGGCCGCTGGTTGCCGACGCCGATGTTCGCCGGGTCGCCGCTCAGCGTGACGTTGACCGGCGTGCCGCTCTGGATGGTCGTGACGCCGCCGATCTGCCATCCCGCCACTACGTACCTCAAGAACGCATTCGGCGAGGTCTTCAGGAACGGCACGTCGTAGATGTAGCTGGCGACGAAACGGTGCGGGATGTCCCAGTTCGCCGGGCCGTAGTCGGCCCAGATGTCGTAGTCGTTCATCGTCCGGCCGCCGCCGTTCGAGTGGGTCGCCATGTCGCGCGTCTTCGACCACGTGTAGTGCGCGTCAGCCTGGAGGCCGTTCCGCATGCGCTTGCGGAGGATGACGCTGAGGGCATCGTAGTTGGCGACCAGATCGTTCGCGATGATGCGCCGGTCCCTGAAGGTCTGGCTCGGCCGCCGCGGATCGATGGCCCCCGGCCCGGGCGCCGGCGTGTTGTTGAAAAAGCTCCGATCCAGGTTCTGGGTGTGGGACCCGACGTACTGGAAATCCAGCGAGGCCCCGGCTGTAATCTCCCGCTGCACGTCGAAGCTCCACTGATCCTTGCGCGCGTTCGGCAGTCTGCGCGTCGGCGAAATCATGTTTGGAACGACGACCACCGCCGGCCCCCCCGTCGGCTGCGCGAACGACAACGTGGGGTTCGCGGGATCGGAATTGAAAGTGGAGGCGGCCGCGAGCGGCGGGTTGTTCGTGAGGAAGGTGAAGGAGTTCATCTGGTTGGGGTTGTAGTAGATCCCGTAGCCGGCGCGCAGTACGGTCTTCTCACCCAGCCGGTAGGTGGCGCCGAGGCGCGGCGCGAAGTCCTTCTTGTTCGCCTCGTGGAACTCGAACCCTTTCGATGGAAGCGTGCTCGGGATGATCGTCTCGAAGTCTTCGGCGAGCATCGTCGCCAGCCCTTCGTACGTCTGGACCGGCGTGTTCATCTCGTAGCGCAGCCCGAGGCTGAGCGTCAGGGCGCGCGACGCCTGCCAGACGTCGTTCACGAAGAAGCCGTTGCGCCAGCCGCCGACATGACCCTGGATCTGGTCCGCAGGCGTGAGCACCGTCCGCGGCAGACCGAGCATGAAATCGGCGACCGAGTGGCCCGAGATGGTGCCATTGAAGGTGAATGCCCCGCGCGGGTCGTTCGCCGCCCTCCGGCCCGTCGCCATACGCCGGAGGTCGAAGCCCGTCCGGACGTTGTGCGAGCCGCGCGTGTACGCCATCACGTTCGACACCTGGAAGGTCGTGTCGAACTGGTACCAGTTCGATCCGCCGGCGCCGAGGCCGCTGAAGTTGCTGATGCTGATGCTCGGCAGACCCGGGTTGCTGTACCGCACGTCACCGTCGAACCCGGGGATGCCGAGATCCGATCCCGCGGTCGGGATGCCATTCACCTCGAAATGGTTCAGCGTGTCGAAGTCGATGCGGTGGTAGCCGATCCGGAAATCGTTGTACAGGGTCGGCTTGAGCACGTGCGTGTACGACACCAGCGTGTTCTTGTTGACCCGTGGCTGCGTGATCCCCTGCACGGGAATCGCCCCGATCACGCTGTTGTAGGTGTCGTACCAGTTGTACCGCACCGAGAGCCGGACCTTGTTGCCGACGTTCTGGTCGCCGCGCACCAGGAGCTGATCGTTCTCGTCCCTCGTCGCGCTCTGGCTCTGGAGGTTGTTGACCCCGACGCTGGTTCCAGCCAGGTTGGGCGCCGGGTAGTACTGCAGGAGGTCCTGCGACACGGGCGACAGCATCGACGCCGGGATGATGTTGCCGGGGAACGGCTGCCCCGTGAAGGGATTCCTGATCGCCGGTACTGATCTCCGAGAAATTGCCCTGGCGCATCAGCGCCGTCGGCACGCTGTTGAAGGGGCTGGAGAACGCATCCCCTCGCAGGCCCTCGTAGGCGCCCATGAAGAACGTCTTGTCGTGACCGTCGTAGAGTTTCGGAATCACCACCGGCCCGTCCGCCTGGACGGAGAACTGGTTCCGCCGCCTGGGATTCTTCGGCAGCGAAGGGTTGTCGAAGTACCCCCGTTCGTCGAGCGCATCATCCTGGAACGAGTGGGTCAACGAGCCGTGCAGCCCGTTGGTGCCGCTCTTGGTGACGACGTTGATGTGCACGCCGAGGTAGGAGCCGTATTCCGCCGAGGTGCTGCCGGTCTGGACCTGGACCGCTTCCACCGCATCGGCGATGGGCCGCATGCTCGTCGCCGCCAGCAGGTTGGACGAGGAGTTGATGCCGTCGAGCGACAGGCTGTTCTGGATCTCCCGCTGACCGGCGCCGCGGAAGCTCAGGCCGATATCGCTGTTGAGGCCGCCCAGCACCCCCGGCGTGGTGCTCGCCAGCGACCAGACGTTGCGTCCGCTCGACGGCAGGTCCACGATGGCTCGCTTGCCGATGGTTTCCGAGACCACCGCGCTGTCGGTCGTGAGGACCTGGGCTCTCGCCTCGACATCCACCGACTCGGTGAGCCCGCCGACCTTCATCACCGCGTTCGTGCGGACGACCTGGTTGTTCGCGACCTCCACCCCGGTGGCCTTGAAGCTCTGGAAGCCCGGCACGGTGATGGTGACCTCGTAGGTGCCCGTGCGCACGAACTGGATGTTGTAATAGCCCTCCGAATTGGTCGTCGCCTCGTAGGTATCCTTCGTGCCCACGTTGACGGCAACCACCTGCGCGCCCGGCACCACGAGGTTGCCGGAATCGGTGACGGTGCCCACGAGCGCGGTCTGGGATGCCAGCTGCGCGGCCGCACTCCCTGCGAAGCCCAGCCCCAGACACAGGGCCAACGCTGTTCGACGTATCATCCTGCCCCCCTCTACGGCGGTGGTCACCGCCTGCGTTACCGGACTCGCCACAGCGGCCGTGACAGGCCGCCGCGGTCACACGTAGCCCGCCGCCGACCGTCAGCTCGCCGTCGAGCGTCGGATCGCCCGCGAGCCTCCTCCTCTACGCACGCTTCTCGAGCTCCTGCCGGAGACGACGCGCCACGATCTTGTCCTGGCCCGACTGCAGCATCCAGACGCCGATCACGAGGGCGTCCCCTTCCGACCTGATCACGATGGACGGCTCGCCATCCTGCAGAGCCTTCACGACGTCGGCGGGTCTCGTGGCACCCCCCGGCGTCTCCCACGTCACGCGGACGTGCGGAACATGGTTGGCGACCTCGGGCACGAAGATCTCCGCCTTGACGCCGGCAACGGCTGCCGCACCCTTGCGGATTTCTTCGGCGCGCCGCTCGAGCTCACGCTCTTCGCGGGCGTGATCCATCTTGACGAAGTGGTCGAGCGCCGCGAGCATGCCGACCATCTCTTCCTTGTTCACCTTCATGCCGCGGCCGATGGCGCCGCCGTTGGGGGAGGCATTCTGACGCGCGGCGGCGATGATGGGCTTCCGGCCCAGCAGGAGGCCGGCGCTCTGCGGTCCGCGAATGCCCTTGCCGCCGGAGAACGCCACCAGGTCGAATCCCATGGCGGTGTACTTCCACAGGTTGTCGACCGGGGGAACGTCGGCCGCCGCGTCGTTCATGGTCGGAATGCCGTGTTTCTTTCCGAGCTGCACGAACTCCTCGTCGCGAATCTGCCCTTCCTTGTTGTTGTTGTTGTAGAACAGCATCATCGCGGTCTTGTCGCTCACCGTCCGCTCGAGATCCTCGCGGGTCTCGACTTCCACGAGGCGTACGCCGCAGTTGCGGACCGCACGCTCGTAGCCGAAGCGATGGGCCTTCTGGATGATCACGTCGGTCTTCATGCCGGCCAGGTTCGGCAGGTCGTTGATCTTCTGCCGGTCCGTGCCGGTGAGCACCCCGGCGGTGCCGAGGGTGAGCGCCGACGCCGCCCCGGACGTCACCATGGCCGCCTCCGCCTTCACGAGCGCGGCTATGCGCTCGCCCACGCGGTCGTGGAGCTCGTCGAGCATCACGAAGTGCTTGGACGCATAGTTAATCGCGTCCATGACTTCCGGCAGCATCAGCGACGCCGTCATGGCCGTGTAGGTGCCGGCGGCGTTGATGAAGGGGCGCACCGCGAGCTCGCGGAAGTAGTCGCGGCCTCCCGCCGCCACCGCCGCGGCGGCTGGATTCGCCCGGCCCGCCACGAAACCTCCGGCGAGAGGCAGCGTACCGGCGGTCTCCAGAAATCGTCTGCGACTCCACATGTTTCGCGCTCCCTCGAGGCTTCCGGTCCGGTCGGCGGCGCCACGGCACACGAGTGGCGCCCCCTCGGAGTGATGTTATGAGTACCCGGAGGATAGCGGTCCCGAGGTTCAGAGGCAAGCGTTGTGTTCAAACCGGCATGCCCGGGAGGCCGGCGGCTCGCGCCTTTGCGCACCAGGACAGCTCACCGGTCCGTCCCGGTGCGACCCTCCTGGCTCCCGTGCACGACAGTCCTGCCGGCCCCGGCGCGTTGACCTGGCACATGGCGCCAATCGTCTCCCGGACGGGCCGCCGTTGCCGCCTTCCACGCCGAAAACCGGGACCGTCGAGCCTCGAGCCCGGAGCCCACCGGCGGTTGGCGGCGAAGTACCGACGCTGCCCGGTGCCCCAACAGCATTGCAATAGTGCGCACCGCCAGGAGCGCTATCGGCCGGTGGTCCTCGCCGCGGGTCCGCTCGTCTACAATGCGCTTGACACGCCGGGCGAGCCTTCGTGTAGCACGGACCGTCAGCCGCGGCGCCATCGCCAGCCCGCGAGCGGAGAACAGGGGCACATCTGATGAAGCGCGCAGTCGTTCTCGTGGTTGTCGTGGCAGCCTCCAGCGCCGCCTGGGTCATGGCCCAGCCGGGCGAGGTCTCGCTGGTGGAGGGGTTCCGCATGGTCGAAGTCGCGTCCGTAGCGGATGCCACGGAGCAGTTGTACGGTGGTGAGCGGTCGTACATGTCCCACGACATGCGGCCGCTGTCCCCGACGAAGTTTGCCGGCCCCGCGGTAACCGTGCAGCTGAAGAAGGAAGAGCACAAGGAGGGGGCGGCCGCCTCGCAGGGAATGCTCGACGTCATCGATGCCTCTCCGGCCGGTTCCGTGTACGTCATGGTGCTCGAAGACGGGCTGGACTACGCGGGCATCGGCGGTCTGATGGCGACCGCCATGAAGTACCGCGGCTTCGCCGGGGCGGTCATCGATGCCTCGGTTCGCGACACCCCGCAGATTCGCAAGCTGCAGTTCCCGGTCTTCAGCCGCGGCGTCGCACCGTCGACCACCATCAATCACTACCGCGTGACCGGCGTCAACGTGCCGGTGACCTGCGCCGGCGTGCGGGTGAGCCCGGGGGACATCATCACGGCCGACGAGGATGGCGTCGCGGTGGTGCCCCAGGCGAGGGCCGCCGCAGTCCTGAAGAAGTCGCAGGAGCTCGACGACACCGAGCACCGCATGCTGCCCTTCATCGAGAAGTTCCGCTCCATCAGGGAAGCGGTGAAGCAGTTCGGGCGTATCTGAGGCCGGCTGCCACCACGTAGTCCGTGTTATCGTCTGCGGATTCCGCGGCCCGAACGCCTCCGCAGACCACCAGCCCTGGAGAGACTCATGCGCCTCATCGTCCGCCTGGCCACGCTCATCGCGCTCGTCTGCACCCTGACGTTCCCGGCCGCCGGCCAGACCCGCACCGGCGTCATGGGGGATCTCATCAAGGATGTCGCAGGTGTGCAGACCAAGATCATCGGGCTGGCCAAGGCGATGCCGGCCGCGGCGTTCGAGTGGAGGCCTGGCAAGGGCGTGCGCTCGACCGCGGAGACGTTCATCCACATCGCCGCGGACAACTACTTCCTGCCGGCGGCGATGGGGATCGCGGCGCCCGCGGAGACGGGGATCAACGGCAAGCAGTACGAGACGGTGGCTGCCTTCGAGAAACGGACGATGAGCCGCGATCAGATCATCGGGGAGCTCGAGAAGTCGTTCGCGTTCCTCACCGCGTCGATGAGGGGCATGCAGGACGACAAGCTCGACGCGGCGCTCGACGTCTTCGGCGAGAAGACGACGAACAGGGGACTCTGGATTTCGACGACGACCCACCTGCACGAGCATCTGGGGCAGCTCATCGCCTACGCGCGGAGCAACAACGTCACGCCTCCCTGGAGCAAGTGAGCGCAACGACGCGTTCGTTGCTACCATGGGGGCATGGCCCTCGACGAACGCGCCTTCTTCACCGACAGACCTGAGACCCGGCAGGGCCGGTTTCAATGCCCCAAGTGCCGGCGCACGGGCGATTACAGCATCCGCTGGGTCCGGCGCTCGAAAAAAGACCGGCTGCCGGGCGGCGCCGACGAGGGGGACCGCGCGAAGTTCGCCAAGCTGCGCGACTATCTCCTCAGGCTGGACGACGAGGTCACGTGCAAGACCTGCGGCCGGAAGTTCGAGATCCCATCGCAGCAGTCCCTGCTCTTCGCCGATCAGCTCGCCGGCCTGCCCGATCCCGAGGATCTCGAACGGGAGATAGCCGCCGCGGCCGGCGATCCGGAGCCGATACCGGAGAGCAAGCCGGCCCTCCCCGCCCGGTTCACGCGCAAGTCGAGCGGCTGGAAATAGGGATCGCTCTCCACTGGACAATTCCTCAGCAGTATGCAGAATGTCTGGGCTGGACCCGGCGGCGCCTCGGCATCCCGCGCGTCGCGGTGACATTCGCCTGTCCGACATCCACGGAGCGACAACCATGCGGGCCAACAACCCACCCCACGACGATCCGAACTCGGCGCTCGAGCAGTCGCTGATACGGGAGTTCCTCACGGCGCACGGGCAGACCCGCCAGTCCATGGATACCATGCCGGAGACCGACGCCGCCGAGTTGCTCCGGGCGGCGATCGAGTTCGCCAGCCTCCGCCTCGCCGAGATCCAGGCGCGGGCGCACTACGTCGACGAAATCCACAAGCCATCCTGACGCACGGCCGGGGGGCTCGTCGCCCCGGTGGGCGAGAGCGCGGACGATCACCCGCCCAGCCCTGGGGTGACCGCCGGCGTGCAGAGGTTCGCGCGCACCTGAATCCTGATTGAATCCCGGAGCGACACATGCCACCAGAAGACACCGGACCGACCCCCACCGTGCCGGATGCCTCCTCCACCGGCACCTCCCTGCCCGCTCCTTCGCCGGGCGCCGGTGCTGCGACACCCATGGACGACGCAGGCGAACCACTGAACGCGCCCGATCGCTCCACGACGGGGCCCGTCGGGGCACCACCGCCTCAGCACGATCGACGAGACTGAACGGAAGTCGTGGAGCACGAGGCCTCAATCCGCGGGAAGCCCTCCCGAAGGTCACGGCGGATCCGGCCGACTTCCGCACCGTGCTTGAAGCACCGGTTGCGCGTTTCGTAGGGCGCAATTCGTTTGCGGGGGAACGCGGAATCGGTAAGCTGTAGGCGCCGCAGGCCGGACCAACGCACGCCGCGGCGGCACTCGGACGGCGGTCATTCGAAGCGAGGGTCAACGATGAGACGGTTTCCACAGAACGTACGGGCTTCTCTTGGAGGTCTGGCCGTCGTGCTGGCGGTGGGAGGTACCGCTCGTGATGTCGCCGCCTGGCGGTCCGCCTCTGGCTGCGCAGTCGCCTGGCGCCGCCCAGAAGCCGGATCAGCCGCAGCCCGGACAGCAGCCCCCGGCCGGTCCGCCTGCCGGAGGCCAGCCCGCCGGCCGCGGGCGCGGCGCCGGCGGCTTTGGTCCGATGGTCAAGCCCGTGCCATTCGAGGACCGCACCGGGTTCGAGAGCCTGTTCAACGGATCCAGCCTCAACCCCGGCGAGCAGCAGCAGCTGGCGGCACAGAAGGCGGCAGCCGCCCAGCCGCAGACGGCTCAAGGGCGGGGGCGGGGCGGGTTCGGAGGGGGGCCGCAGGTCTCCATGTTCCAGGACTGGGACGGCGATCCGAAGTTCTGGCGGGCCGAAAACGGCGTGATCATCGGCGAGAGTACGCCCGAGAAGGTAGTCGGCCCCAACACGTTCCTGATCTGGCGCGGCGGGACGCCCGGGGACTTCGAGCTGAAGGCCGAAATCAGGATGACCGCCGGCAACAGCGGGATTCAGTATCGAAGCCGCATGCTCCCTGCCGGGCCGGGGCCGGGCGGCACGGCAGGACACGCCTGGCGGCTTGCCGGCTACCAGATGGACATGGACTTCGAGAACCAGTTTCCCGGGCACTTGTACGAGGAAGCCGGCCGCGGCTTCCTGACGGACCGGGGCACCATCTCCTACATCGCGCCCGACGGCACCAAGAGCATGATTGGCTCGCTGCGGAGCGTCGAGGAGCTGAAAGCCTCCTACAAGCCCAGCGACTGGAACCAGTTCCACCTCATCGCCCGCGGCAACACGCTCGTGCACATCGTGAACGGGCTCGTCACCGCCGTGTGCGTGGACGACGACCTGAAGGGACGATCGATGGCCGGCCTGATCGGGATCCAGCTTCATGTCGGACCGCCGATGAAGCTCGAAATGAGGAACGTGGCGATCAAGCTGCGCTGAGGGGGGCGCCTGCCACTGCCTCTCGCGACGTATATGGCGCGGTGAACCAGGCAGTGGCGGTGTCCGCCTCCTCGATCCTGAGCGGGCGGCTGTGCGGCCGCTGGACAACCCGGTGTGCCTGGCTCTCCGGTTCAGCGGAACCCGGCGGCGTCAGGGGCGGGTGCCGGACGGCCGGGCGGCGGCGGGGGCTCTGTGAAGGCGCGTCGCATCAGGGCAACGGCCTGCGGTCCCTCCGTCGGCAGGTCCTTGGTCGAGGCTTCTATGCTGATCCCGCCTGAATAGCCAATCCTGCGCAGGTTGGCGAAGAACGGTGCATAGTCGAACTCGTCCCACTTGAGCGGAAACACACGGCCCTGCGGGTTTGCCATGTGCAGGTGCTTGATGTGATCCCTGGCCTGCAGGATGATCGCCGGATCCTCCTTCTCGCTCGCCAGGTGGTAGAAGTCGATCAGCAGCTCGAAGTTCGGGTCGTTGACGGCCTTGACCAGCTCGAATCCCTCCGCCGCGGTGTTGATGATGTTGGTCTCCTGGCTGCGCAGGGGCTCGATGACGACGACGATGCCGTTGGCGCGCGCTTCCGGGGAAATCCGCTTGCCGAATTCCACCAGTTGCTTGAACGCCTCTTCCTTCGGAAACCCATCGGGGACCCGCCGGGCGCCCCCGCTGCCGAAGCAGAGGATCTTCACGCCCAGGCGGTTGAGGCGGGCGAACGCTTTCTTGACGTAGGCCATCTGTTCGTCTGCCGGGGTGGGTTGCGGCCCGGTGAGCCGGATGCTCCCCGGAAGGAACAGGTTGGCGTTCGGGGTGGGAATGCCGGCCTGCTTCGCGCGTCCCGCCGCGGCCTCGAACTCGGCGTCGGACAGCGCCGCCACGGCCGACGTGCCGACCTCGACGAAATCGAACCCGGCGGACTTCGCAGCTTCCAGGCCGTTCAGTCCCACGCAGTACCCGATCAGGACCTTGCCGGCCTGCTGTGCAGCTGGTGCACTGGCGAGCAGTGCCAGCACCCAGGCGGTTGTGACCAGCCTTCGCAGTTCCATACTCGTTCCTTGGGAAGCGCCCCGCCTGCCAACGCAGCCACGAGGACAGTCCAGGTCCGGGAAAATCGCTCGCGAGCCCGGGCAAGCGGTACCCGAGACAGATACTTCCTCGCGGTCGCGATGTCAATGGAACGCAGGGCCACCCGGCGGCCTCCGGCGGTGTCGCACGGCCGATCGCCTCGAGACGACGGCCGTACGGCCCGCGGCCCGCTCTACTTCGCGAGCGACGCCTGGATCTGCTTGGCGTGCTCCAGGTGCGCCACGAACGCGGGACGAACCTTCACGAGCAGTGCCTTGAGCTCCGGGTTGGAGGCGTTGGGAACGAGCGTCTTGTCGACTGCGTCGAGGACCTGCTGGTGGTAGGTGACTTCATTGTCGATGTAGGCCTTGTCGAACGCCGCGCCCTGCAGCTTTTTCAGGCTGGCGACGTTCGCTTCCCCGCCCGCCTTCAGGGCTTGACTGGTCGGGTTGTCCTTCGGAGTCACCTTCAGCTTCGTCACGAGCTCCGTGGCCTGCTTGTTCACGCCGGTGTGGGCGCTGACCATCTGCTGACCGAACTGCTTGACCTCGGCATTGCTCCCGAGGGAGGTGGCCAGCTTCCCGGCGTCGATATCCACCTGGTTCGCAGTCACGACGATCGACGCAATCTGGGCATCGTCCACGCCCTGCGCCGACACTCCGGCGAAGACAACGGCGACCATGCCGGCGGCGAGTACAGCTGAAGCTTTCATGTTCATCTCCTTTGTCAGTGGACGCTTGTCTGGCCGGGAGGGCTGCCGCCTGGCCGTTTGCCAGGCGGCCAGCCGCCGCGCGTCCTACGCAATCTGATGCTGCGCATCCGCCGCGCGTTCCCGTGCGGTGGGTGCGGCCGAGCGGACCTCAGCGGGCCGCCTATCGAGCTCCGTCCTGATTCGCGGTGCGAGCCAGCACGCTGGCAACGATGCGGTCGCAGCGATCGCCGTCGAACCGGAATACGTCGAGCGTGGCGCTGTCGATGTCCCGGGCGAGCGCCTCGCGCAGCAGCGCGCGCGCGCGGAAGAGGCGGGTCCGTACGGTCGCGGCAGGAATCCCCAGGGCTTCGGCGGTCTCCTCCACCGTCATCTCGTCGACTTCCCGCATGACGAAGACGGTCCGGAAGGAGACCGGGAGCTCGTCGATCCGGCGCTCGAGCGAACGCCGTATCTCTCCTCTCAGGGTGGCGGCATGCGCGGTCTCGCTCCGGTCGTCCGCCACATCTCTCTCCAGTGGGCGGCCTTCCCCGCCCGCTCGGGTGGACGTCATCGGCACGACCACCGGGGTCCTCTGCTGCTTCCTGAGCCGCATCAGCGACTGATTGATGACGATCCGTGTGAGCCAGGTCGTCAGGCGGGCGCGGCCCTGGAACCCCGAAATGTGACGAAACACGTCAACGTATGCCTCCTGCAGGGCATCTTCCGCTTCGGCATCGTTCCCGAGGATCGCGCGGGCAACCCTGAACAGCCTGCCGTTGTGCCGTCG
The DNA here is from genome assembly GCA_963787175.1 of uncultured Acidobacteriota bacterium. Lineage (GTDB taxonomy): Bacteria > Acidobacteriota > Vicinamibacteria > Vicinamibacterales > 2-12-FULL-66-21 > CAVSUB01. Next base: position 63,695 of record CAWBCA010000014.1, on the reverse strand, counting down.
CATCAGCGCCTCGAAGGCGGTCGCGTCGTGACGTGCGATGCGCGCGATCAGGTCCTCGTCTTCGTTTGGCCGCGCCAGGAAGGTTCGGGAAGAAGGGTTCGAAGGCATCATCATCAGCGGTTGGCGTCTCCAGACATCTGATGCAGATCGCGACCGTGACGTTCCCGCGATCGCCGGCAAAGGCCCGCAACGTGGCCGGCGAGGTTTTCTGGAGGTCTGCGGGAGTTCTCCACGGCCGCGACCCGGGAACCCGGTCCTCCGCCGTCCGCCCCGTGCGCACGCGCCGTCACAGCACGACCGACACGGTGTGCGTTTTTCCGTCCTCGCGGAGTGGAATGGCCCGGGGGTCCACCGCGGCGCCGTCGAGCTCCGCAGACCGGACGCCGTGGCAGCGGTGGTCCGGATTCGTCACCGTGATGTGGTAGCGCGTGTGGCCAACGCGCCATTCGATGGTGTAACGCGGCCACACTCCGGGTATACAGGGCTGCATGCTGAACGTCGCACCCTGGCGCCGCAGCCCCAGCAGCCCCTCGATGGCCGCCTGATACATCCAGCCCGACGACCCGGTGTACCAGGTCCATCCCCCGCGGCCGACGTGCATCGGGTGGGCGTAGATGTCAGCCGCTACGGCGTACGGCTCCACGCGGTAGCGCTCGACAGCCTCGGTGCTGCGGGCGTGGTTGATCGGATTCAGCATGTGGAACAGCTCCATCGCGTCGTCGCCCAGGCCGAGGCGCGCCATCGCGATGACCGTCCAGAGGGCTGCGTGTGTGTACTGTCCGCCGTTTTCGCGGATACCGGGCAGGTAGCCTTTGATGTATCCGGGGTCCTGCGCCGTTCGATCGAACGGCGGCGTCAGCAGGAGCACGATCTGGGCCTCGCGCTTCACGAGGTGCGCGCGCACCGCGTCCATCGCGCGCTCCGCGCGTCGAGGCTCGGCGCCCTGCGACAGCACGGCCCACGACTGCGTCAGCGAATCCAGCTTGCATTCCTCGTTCTGCACCGACCCGAGCGGGCTGCCGTCGTCGAAATAGGCGCGCCGGTACCAGCCGCCGTCCCAGGACAGCTCGGTCATTCCATTGAGCCAGCGTGCCTCGTTGCGGTAGCGCTCGGCCAGATCGGTCTGACTGCGGCGGGCACAGAGCTCTGCGAACTCGTTCAGCACCACGACGAGGAACCATCCGAGCCACACGCTCTCGCCGCGTCCCGCCGGACCAACACGGTTCATCCCGTCGTTCCAGTCGCCCGATCCGATGAGGGGAAGCCCGTGTGCGCCGTACTTCATCGTCCGGTTGATGGCCCGCAGGGCGTGATCGAAGAGCGACGCTCTCTCTTCGGAGACACGAGGCAGCAGGTAGCCTTCGGATTGACCCTCCTCGAGCGGCGGCGCCTCGAGGAAAGGTACCACCTCGTCGAGCACGCTCTCGTCGCCGGTTCTCGACACATACGCGGCCAGCGCGTACGGCAGCCAGAGCAGGTCGTCCGAGCACAGTGTGCGCGTGCCGCGGCCGGTGGGTGGATGCCACCAGTGCTGCACGTCGCCCTCGACGAACTGCCTGGACGCCGCGCGCAGCAGGTGAGCGCGGCAGAGCTCCGGGCGTGTGTACAGCAATGCCAGGACGTCCTGGAGCTGATCGCGGAAGCCGAATGCCCCGCCCGGCTGGTACGGCCCGCTGCGCGCCCACACGCGACAACTCAGCGTCTGGTAAAGAAGCCAACGATTGACGATCAGATCGAAGGAGTCGTCCGGGGTCTTGACCTGCACCGCCCCCAGGGTCTCGTCCCACCCCCGCCGCACCCCCTCGAGCGCCTCTTCGCATTGCTGGAGCGAGGAATAGCGTGCGCCGAGCTCCACCGCCCGGCCTTTGTCGTGGCCGTGGCCCAGCACGAATGCCATGCGGCGCGATCGGCCCGGCTCGATCTCCAGCGCCACGTGCAGCGCTCCGCATGGATCGAGGCCGGCGCCGGTCCTGCCCTTGAGCTCGTCGCGGAAGAGCGCGGCCGGCCCGGACAGACTGCGGTTGCGCCCGACGAACTCGCCGCGGTCGCAGGTGTGCGACCGGGCCGGTTCCGTGGCGTGCCAGAAGGCCACCTGCTCCGCGAAGTCCGTGTTATAGGCGTTGCTCGCGAGGATGGCGCCGGTCGTGGCGTCGATCTCGGAAACGACGAAGCGGCGCTCGCCGGCGCGCGGTGGCCCGAGACACCACTCCACGTAGCCGAACACGCTCACGCGCCGCGCCGAGGCGGAGGTGTTGGTCAGCGTCAGCAGCGAGACTTTCACGGAGTCCTCAGGCGCGACGAAGACATCGAGCTGCTGGGTCAGCCCGGATCCCGCATGCTCGAACCGCGTGACGCCGGCGGAATGACGCACGACCCAGGGCTCGCCGTCCGGCCGGCGAGGCAGGGGTCCCGGGGTAGCTCCCCAGACCTCGCCCGAGTCCTCGTCGCGCAGGTAGATCGCTTCGCCTGTCGTGTCGGCAACCGGGTCGTTGGCGAACGAGGTCAGTCGATTCTCACGGCTGTTCCCCGCCCACGTGAAGGCCGCGCCCGAAGCGTTGACCATGGTGCCGAAGTCGGGATTCGCCACCACGTTCGACCATGGCAAGGGGGTTTCGCGATCGCCGTCCAGCACGACGAGGTATTCACGGCCTTCGGGGGTGAAGCCGCCGATGCCGTTCTCCATGACGAGGGGCGGGACCGCCGTGCGCGAGGCGGTCGGCGCGCGGAACCGGAGCTGGGCCGATGACGGAATGTCTCCCGCGGGATACAACCACGGCGTCGCCCGATCGAGTTGCGGCGCCAGCCCGCCGAGCTCGCCGCGCAGCACGACCCGCGCAACAGCGGCCAGCAGGTGACGGTCCCCCTCGGGCATGCCTTCGGTGCGCAGCAGGAACATGCCGCCCGGCGTGTTGTTCCACCCGGCCCAGCGCGGCTCCTGCACGACGCTGGTCAGGAACTCCTGTGTTTCGTCGAGGTACTCCGCGGGGTGCTCGTTCAGGATGACCACATCCGCCCGCAGGCCCTTCAGGCGCCAGTACTCCTGCGCCTGCAGCAGTTGCCGGACCAGCGGAATCGATGCCGTGTCGGTGATCCGGATCAGGACGATCGGCATGTCCCCGGAGATCCCGTAGCTCCAGAGGTGCGACTGTCCGAGCCGGTTCCGGGCAATATCGACGGGGCTGATGCACGAGGCGTCGAGGCCGAACACCCGGGACGCGACCCGATCGAAGAGCATCGCCTGGTCGTCGCTGAGGCCCAGGTGCTGCAGCGTGATGTGCACGTGGGTGAATGCCATCGAGAACGCCCGGGCGGCGATGCTGGCGTCGCGGTACTTGCGCACCAGCGCGACCGCCTCCTCGCGGCTCTCGGCGACGCCGGTCGCAAAGGTGATGCGGGCCATCGCGCCGGGCGCCAGGCGCACGCGATCGCGGATCGCGGCGATCGGGTCGAGCACGGCGCCGGTCGTGCCGGAGAGTGCCCGGCCGTCCAGGCCGGCGGGATCGGCGGTGGAACGGCCGCGGCCCAGGAAGCGGCCGCGATCGGTCTCCCATTCCACGGCGGCGCCCAGGCGCCCTTCGACGCCGAGCACATGGAACGCCCACGTCGGCGTTTCGTCCGCGCCGCGCGGACGCCGGCTGAACAGGATGCCCGCGCTCTGCGGCTCGAATTCGGTCTCGATGAACAGCTTGCCGAACGCGGGATGTGCGAAGTCGTCCTCGGGGCGCGCCAGCACGATCTCGGCATAGCTGGTGACCTCGAGCTCGCGCGGCCGCTCGCCCCGATTGGTGATCGACAGCCGGCGCACGTCCACATCGTCTTCAGCCGAGACGGTGACCTGCAGCTGCGTTTCGAAGTCGCCGTCCCGGCAGCGATAGGTGACCTTGTCGAGATCGAAGGTCGCCTCGAAGTCGAGGAACGCGTGCGCGACCGGTTGGTAGGTCGGGGACCAGACCTGACCCGACCGTGGATCGCGCAGATAGATGTAGTGAGCGCTGGTGTCTGCCGTTCGATCGTCCCGCTGTCGGGTCACCGCGAGCCCGCGCCACGTGCTGAAGCCGCCGCCGGTGTTGGTGAGCGCCGAGGTGAACCGGCCGTTCGACAGGAACTGGGTGTGCGCGCTGGTCGTGTGCGGCGACTTGAACCGCCTCGAGGCAAACACCTGGCTCGGCGGCGCGAGCGTCGCGGCTTCGGCCGGGCGGGGCTCCGACACGATCGCCTCGCGCGGCACGCGCTCCTGGAGCAGCAGCTCCGTCGCCTGCACGCGCGGGTCGGCATGGAACCGGTGGACGAACACGTCGCGGCAGACCACGTTGGCCAGGGCCACGATGGACATGCCCTGGTGGTGCGCGAAGAACGCGCGGACGATCACGGGACGGGCGCCCTCGGGTGCGTCCGGTGTGCCCTCGTCTGCGATCGGTTCGAGCGGGCGGCAATCGACCGCCTCGTAGAATCCGAACCGTCCCAGCACCCCTCCGCGTGCGAGCCGCTCGAAGTTCGCGGCGGCTGCCGCCGGATCCAGCAGGCTGGCGAGCGCTGTCGCGTACGGCGCAATCACCAGCTCGTCCGCCAGCCCTCGCCTGAGGCCCAGTCCCGGCACGCCGAACGCACGGTACTGGTAGTTGCCGGCCCGGTCCGTGAAGGCATACGCCGATTCCGAGATGCCCCACGGCACCCCGCGCGACCGGCCGTACTTCGATCTGGCGCCGCAGGCTCGCGCGGCAGCTCTGATCCAGCAACGTCCCCGGGAACGTGCGCATCAGCAGCAGGGGCATCAGGTACTCGAACATCGTGCCGCCCCACGACACCAGCGTCGCGCGGCCGTGGACGTTGGTCACGAGCCGGCCGAGGTGAAACCAGTGGTGCTGCGGAACATCCCCCTTGGCAATCGCGACGAAGCTCGCGAGCCGCGCTTCGGACGCCAGCAGATCGTAGAACGAGTTGTCGGCGCGCCCGGGCCCCTCGGCATCGGCGAGGCGGTAGCCAATCGTGAAGATGCGCCGCCGCTTGTCGTACAGCTGGTCGAAGCGCATCTCGTCGGCAAGTTGCGATGCGCGGCGCGCGAGCGCCTCCAGCACGTCGACCGGCGTCGCGTGGTCCACGCTCAGGTCCCGCACCGAACTGGTGACCGCGTTGCTCCAGAAGCCCGATGTCCGCGCCGCTCTCGCCCGCGTGCGTCTGCTCGAGCGTCGCGGTCGCCTGCGCCAGCTGGTGCGCGAGCTCCTCGAGGCGCGTGGTGCCGGTCGTGCCGGATCTGACCGCGTCCGCCCGCGCGTCTGCGGCGATCAGGCGGGCAAGGCTGTTGATTGTCGTAACCGTCTGCCGCTGGAGCGCGGCCCCGCTGGTCGACGCCGTCGCCGCGGCAAGAAGGTCAGCGGTGTCGGCCAGTCCGGCGCACCGCTGCGCGTGCGACTGCGGCTGGTGGCTGATCGCCAGCAGTCCCTGGCTGAGGGTGATGAGCGCTGCCGCAAGATTTCCGCTGTCAACCGTCGAGACGTAGCGCGGCTGCAGCGGCGCCCGGGTGACCGTGTCGTACCAGTTCAGGAAGTGGCCCTGATAGCGCTCGAGGCCTTCCAGGGTGGTCAGTGTCCCATCGAGGCGGGCGACGAGCGTGTCGGCGGTGAGATAGCCCAGATCGTGGGCGGCGAGCGCCGAGAGCAGCCCCATGCCGATGTTGGTCGGCGAGGTCCGCCGCGCCAGCCTGGGCGCCTCGTCAATCTCCTGATAATTGTCGGGTGGAAGCCAGCCATCGGCCTCGGTGGTGAACTCCTCGAAGTACCGCCAGGTGCTGCGTGCGGTCCGCCGGAGCAGCATCCGCTCGGCATCGCTCAGCGGCCGGACGCGCGGGCCGACCGGCACGCTGAGCCAGTATGCGACGACAGGGGCAGCCAGCCACAGCAGCAGGAACGGCGCCGCCGGCAGCAGTGCCGGGCTGTTGGTTGCCGCGATCGCGACGGCGACGGTGCCGGCCGTGATGGGGCTCGACCGCATCTCCGAGACGAACCGCTGCAGCGCCTTCGGTCCGCTGAGCCCGGCGGTCGTGGCCGCGGCCGTCGCGGCCGTTTCCCACTCCAGCAGCCGCCGTCGCGTGACAAGACGCACGACCGTCAGTCCGATGGCGTGCGCGGTGTCGAACGCGTGAAACGCCAGGAACGTCACGCTGAGGAGGATCTGCGCCAGCGACGTGGTGGTGTCGCGCCAGAGATTGAGGAGAAAGACCGGGACGGACTGCGACCTCGAGGGCCCGATCAGGAGCCGCGCCACGACCGGCAGCAGCTGCGACGCAAGCACGCCGGTCACCGCGCCCATCCAGAACCAGTGCGAGCCGGGGAGGATGGTCCACCCGGCCACCGCCAGGACGAGCAGCATCGGTGCCACGAGGCTGCGGCGAAGGTTGTCCAGGATCTTCCAGCGGGAGATGAGCGGCAGCGTGTTCCGCTTCAGCCCCCGTCGCGACGGCACGTACGGGAACAGCCAGGTACAGGATCTGCCAGTCGCCGCGGATCCAGCGATGCTGCCGCCGCGCGTGGGTGAGCACGCTGGAGGGATACTCGTCGACGAGCTCCACATCCGACACCAGCGCGACGCGGGCGTGCAGGCCCTCGAACAGGTCGTGGGAGAGCAGCGTATTCTCGGGAATCGAGTCTTCCAGCGAGGCAATGAAGGCATCGACGTCGTAGAGCCCCTTGCCGGTAAAGATGCCCTCGTTGAACAGGTCCTGGTAGGTGTCGGACACCGCGGTGGTATACGGATCGACCCCGGTATGACCGGCGTACAGCTGCGCGAAGAGCGAGCCCGCCGCGCTCATGAACGTGACGCTGATCCGCGGCTGCAGGATGCCGTAGCCCTCCACGACCCGGCCGAGCCCCGCGTCGAACCGCGCGCGGTTGAGCGGGTGCATGATGATGCCGATGAGCTGCCGTGCCGCATCGCGCGGGAGCCGCGTGTCGGTGTCGAGGGTGATGCAGTAGCGGACGTCGGGCAGGATCGAGAGGTCGCCCACCTGTACGGCAAAGCTCGTGTCGGTGGCACCACGCAGCAGGCGGTTGAACTCCTCGATCTTGCCGCGCTTGCGCTCCCACCCCATCCACCGCCCCTCGGCCTGGTTCCACTGACGGAGGCGGTGGAACAGAAAGAACCGGTCCCCGCGTGCGTCTCCGTGCTTCTCGTTGAGCGCCGCGATGCCCGCGCGCGCGGCTTCCAGGATCTCGGCATCCTGCGGCACCGTCTCCGTCGAGGCGTCACGGAAATCGCTGAGCACTGCGAAGTGGATGTGCGGATCGACGTTGCCGATCGCCTGGACTTCCAGGTGCGCAAGAAGACTCACCACGTCGCCGGCGCTGTCGAGCATGGTCGGCACGATCACCATCGTGCGCGCGGAGGCCGGCACTTTATCGAGCTCCAGCCTGGGGAGCCGTCGCGGCGGGATCAGGTGGGTGATGATCCGCTGCAGGACCTGGATGGTGAGCTCGCTCGCCGGGACGACCGTGAGCAGGGCGACCACGGCCAGCGCGACGCCCCGCCAGCCGTGCGCATGTGCGTAGAGGATCGCCACTGCGACGAGCATGGCTGTGCCGAGCGCACTCGTGCCGAGATACCCGGGTGTGGCATAGGCGAAGACGAATCTCCGGATGCGCTCCCCGAAGGTCGGCACGGAGGCGACGCTTTCTTCGAACCCCCGCCGGCCGTTTCCAATCAGGTGGTAGCCGACGTGACTGCCTCGGCTGTCTGGTGTCTGCGCCGCAACCTGGCGCGCGCGTTCCACCGCCTTCAAGGCCACGCGCAACTGGCTGTCGCCTGTCGGATCGGCCACCTGCTCCACCGCATGGCGGTACCGATCGCGACTGGGGAAATCCATGCGGCCGTAGACCGCCGCCGGATCGCGCTGCAACACCTGCTCGACCAGGCTGACGCTCTCGAAGAACTCGCTCCAGTCGAACGACGCGATCAGGCGGAGACTGTCCACCAGGTTCGCCATGGTCACCTGTTCGGCGGCCTGGTGTCGTCCCTCCGCACGAATCGCGTCCTCGACCGTTTCGCCGCGCGCGGCGAGTGCGGCATCGAGCTCGCGCCGCAGCGTCGCGGCGGTCGCGCCGTATTCCCGGGAGCGCTCCAGCAGCCGCACGACGAATGCCGGGCGGAGCTCCGGCGGGAACCCCCCGGGTGACAGCGGACGGGTCTCGAGCGCGCGCACCAGCAGGTCGGCCTGCTCCTGCTGCGCGCGGCTGTCGGCCAGGACGCCGGCGCGCACCCGCAGGTGCTCGACCAGCGCCAGCTTGAGCGCGCTCGGCCAGGCCCAGAGCTCACCGATCGTCAGGGGCGTCACCGACTGGAACGCCGTGATGAACCGGTGCAGCCTCTGCGCGTGCAGGCTGCCGGCGCTGCAGCGGATCAGCTCGAGCGCGAGCGCGTAGACGCGCGGCAGCCCCGCGAACTCATCGGTGGCGATGATCGGCAGCCGGCGGAAGAACGACGCCGGCAGGTCATGACGGATATCGAGCGTCGCGGCCGAGATCATGTGGAAGTTGTCGAGCAGCCACTCCGCCGCCGGCGAAACACTCTCCCGCCGGGCGTCGTCCGCCAGCGCCGTGTAGACCTCGCGCAGCACTCGCGCGTCGTCGTTCAGGCGGCGCAGGTGCGGGCGCCCGCCGCCGTGGCGCCGCGCGAGCGACAGGAGGGCCGCGAGCCGCCGGGCATGCTCCTCCAGGAGCTCGATCCCCAGGAGCTCGAGCCCGCCGCCTGACAATGATCGAAGCGTGCTGGTTCCCCCTCGCACTCCCCGGATACCCTCCATTCGTCGTTGTTCTGTGGCTGTGGGGCGGCGTCTCCGCCTTCGCCGACAGACAGTGCCAGCTCGCCGACGCTTCGCTCGAGACTTCGCGGGGCCTGAAGGCCCCGCGCCACAGCGACACACCCATCCCGGCGCCACAGCGGCTCCAAGGCCCCGCCGAAGCTTCGCTCGAAACCTCGCGGGGCCTGAAAAGGCCCCGCGCCACAGCGACACACCCACCCCGGCGCCATCGCGGTTCCAAGGCACCGCCGAAGCTGAACGGTTGGGGACCCGGAGAAGTTAGGGACGGCGCCATCCCGCCGAACCTTCGCTCCTCGACGCGAAGGCCATCTGTACAACGGCTGAATGGATCTCCCGCGCGCCGGTGAGCAGCGCCGGCCTGGAAGGCGTTTCAATTCCGTCACGTACGGCTGCGGAGTGTGCAAAGGCTGCCGTGGTGGGCACTGCCAGGGCAGCGAGCACGGATGGCCGGCCGCGTCGTCCGGCGCGCGCCTACTCCGCCCGAAGCGTAATCGCGGGATCGGTGAGGGCCGCCCGCCGGGCCGGCAGATAGCTCGCCGCCAGCGCGACCGCCAGGAGCAGGGCCGACGAGGCGACGAAACCGACGGGATCGAGCGGCGTCACGTCGTAGAGGAGGCTCTTCATCGACAGGGTCAGGGCGACTGCACCGCCGAGGCCGGCCGCCGCGCCGCAGGCGGCAAGGAGGGATCCCTTCCGGAGCACGAGCCGCGAGAGCTCGGCTCGTGTTGCGCCCAGCGCAAGACGCACGCCGAACTCGCGGACGCGCTCGGTCACACTGTAAGCGATGACGCCGTACAGCCCGACGCCGGCCAGCAACAGGGACGACACGGCGAACACCGTGACGAGTGCCATGTTCAGCCATCGCTCAGCGACCGAGCGCGCGACGACATCCTTCATCGGCCTGACGTCGTAGAGCGGCTGATCGGGGTCAACCTGGCGGATTGCCTGCACGACCGCCGGCGCCGCCGCTCCGGCGTCGTAGCTGGTGCGCGTGACGAGCGCCATCCTGCCGTCCGTAAACTGCGGGTGGTGGAAGTACGCCTGCCGGTCGTCCCCAGCGTCGAGGCCGCCGTGGCGGACGTTCCCGACGACGCCGACGACTTCACCCCGTCTGGGCTGCTGGCCCGGCAGGGTGATCCGGTAGCGTTTGCCGATCGCGCTCTGGCCCGGCCACAGCATCCGGGCGAGGCGCTCGTCGACCAGCGATACGAGTGGCGCCGCCGCGTCGTCGGATGTCGTGAACACCCGTCCCTCGCGGAGCGGAATGCTCATGGTGCGGAAATAGCCCGGCGTGACGGTGCGAGACTGAAACGGCTGCGGCCCGACGCCCGCATCCTCGAACTCGAACGTCATCACCATGTCGTTCCCGGACAACGGCAGCCGGTTGACCATCCCGGCGGAGACGACCCCGGGAAGCGCGGCGACCCGCTCCACCACGCGGCCGCAGAATGCCGCGACCTGCGCGTCGTTCCGGTACGTCGATCGGGAAACGGCGAGATGCATGCTGAGCACGTTGTCGGTCCGGAACCCGGGGTCGACGTCCATGAGGGCGGTGAAGCTGCGGACCAGCGCCGTGCCGGCGACGAGCAACGGCAGCGTCAGCGCGAACTGCGCGACGACCAGCAGGCTGCGGGTCCGGGTGTGATCGCGCGTCGCCGTCGAGGAGCGCCCCGCCGATGGCGTCAGCGCGACATTCGTGCGCCACGCACGCATGGCCGGCAACAGGCCTGCCGCCAGGCCTGTCAGCAGGAGGATGGCGATCGAGAAGGCCAGCACCGGTCCGTTGACCGCGATGCCCTCCACGCGCGGCAGCGTCGCCGGCGCAATCGGCACGAAACTGGCGACGGCGGCCCTGGCCGCCGCGATGCCGGCCAGGCCGCCGAGCGCGAGCACGGGCGCCACCTCGGCAAGCGCCTGCAGCGTCAGCCGGGCGCGGGACGCGCCCAGCGCCTGGCGAACGGTGAACTCGCGGGCCCGGCCCGCCGCGCGGGTGCCGACCAGGCTCGCCAGGTTGAGGCACGCAATGAGCAGCAGGCACGACACGGCGCCCAGCATCAGGTACAACGTCGGCCGGACGGCGCGGATCGATTCCTCGAGCAGGGGGAGGACCTCGACCCGGACGCCGCGGTTCGAAGCCGGGTGGTCGGTCTCGAGTCGCCGGGCGACGGTGTCCATCTCGGCCTGGGCCTGCTGGAGGCTGGTATCCGGCTTCAGCCGGGCGATCGCGAGGTGGTCGTAGGTCCGCACCTGGCGGCTCAGCACCGCAGGGTTGATCGCGAGGGGAATCCACAACTGGTGCTCGCGGCCGGGGTACTGGAAGTCGGGCCGCATGACGCCGATCACTTCGAACGTGCCCCCGCTCAGGGTGATCGTGCGTCCCACGATCGCCGGATCCGCTCCGAACCGCCGCCGCCACAGGCCGTCACTCAGCAGCACCACGCGATCGTTGCCGGGGGCGTCCTCGCCGTTCGCGAACGTTCGGCCGAGCGCCGGAGTGACGCCCAGCACGGTGAAGACGTTCGGCGACATGCGCGCGGCGAACAGGCGCTCCGGTTCTCCCAATCCAGTCAGGTTGAAATTCTGGATGCCGCCGGAGAGCGCAACGTCCTCGAACACGGCGCTGCTGCTCCGCCACTCTCGCTGATCGGCAGCGTTGGCCCTCACGCGCTGCCCGGATTCGGGGAGGCGGGTCCACAGCGCCACCAGCCGCTCGGGCTGCTCGAAGGGCGGCGGGCGCAGCACGATCCCATGCACCACGCTGAAGATCGCCGTCGTCGTGCCGACGCCGAGGGCGACGACGACCGTGCTCGTGATCGCGAAGACGGGCGTCCTGCGCAGCAGCCGCGTTCCGAAGGCGAGGTCCCGTGCAGCCTGGCGTACCCACGCCCCCGGCCGGGCGGCTCGTGATTCGTCGCGGACCGCATCGACGCTGCCGAACGCCAGGCGCGCCGCCCGTCGCGCCGCGTCGGGCGTCATCCCGGCGGCGATGTTCGCCAGGGTCTGCTGGTCGAGATGGAACCGCAGTTCTTCCGAGAGCTCTGAATCGAGAGCGCCTGGACGGAGCCAGCCCCGGACGATCGCGGCGATTCGAGCCAGGAAGCGCATGTCACGCGGTCCGGAGCACGCGCGTGACCGCGCCCGACAGCCGCGACCACCCCGCCTCTTCCCGTTCCAGGCGCCTGCGCCCCGCTCTGGTCAGCGTGTAGAAGCGGGCCCGGCGGTTGTTCTCGGATGCTCCCCAGGTGGCCGTGATCCAGCCGTCGCGCTCGAGGCGCTGCAGCGCCGGATACAGCGAGCCCTGCTGCACGCGCAGGACGTCCTGGGAGAGCTGGTTGATGCGCTGCGCGATCGCCCACCCGTGTATCGGCGTAGCGGCAACGGCTTTCATGATCAGCAGGTCCAGGGTGCCCTGGATCAGGTCGATCGGCTTGCCCACTCAGGCCCTCCCCTTGACGGTCGACAAGGATACCGCCGCTCTTGTCGACCGTCAAGTGGACCGGGGCGGTCGCCGCGAACGATGCCTTGGGCCGCATGACCTGGCAGGGCGTACGACGCCAGACTAGAATCGTTCGGTGCCGGAAGCCCCAGGAAGCCACCGCGGGGTTGGCGTGCCTGTCCGACTCGGGCCTTACGAGATCCTTGCGCCGCTCGGTGCCGGAGGAATGGGGGAAGTCTATCGGGCGCGCGACACGCGGCTGGGTCGTGAAGTCGCCCTGAAGGTCCTCCCGCACGCGGTCGCGGGCGACCCGGAGCGGCGCGCCCGCTTCGAGCGGGAAGCCCGCGCGGTCGCGTCGCTCTCCCATCCCAACATCCTGGCAATTCACGACTATGACACGCAGGGTGCGGTCACCTACGCGGTCATGGAGTTGCTGCACGGCGAGACCCTTCGCAGCCGCCTGGCGAACGGGCCGCTCTCGTGGCGGGAAGCCGTCGACGCCGCCGCTGCCGTTGCCGACGGCCTTGCTGCCGCGCACGCCAGGGGGGTCCTGCACAGAGACCTCAAGCCGGAGAATCTCTTTCGTGTCGAAGACGGGCGGGTGAAGATTCTCGATTTCGGGCTCGCGCGAGTGATTCCCACCGCAGACTCCCAGGCCGAAACCGGTCCCGCCGCCATGGTGAACACCGCGGCCGGTGCCGTCATGGGAACGGCCGGCTACATGTCCCCGGAGCAGATCCGTGGGCAGGCGGTCGGCGCGGCGAGCGATCTCTTCTCCCTCGGGTGCGTCCTGCACGAGATGCTGACGGGCCGGCGCACGTTCAACGGCGAAACCCCCGCGGAGATCATGACGTCGATCCTTCATGACGATCCGCCGGACCTGACTACGTCCTCGAAGGCACTGCCGTCCGGCCTGGACCGGATCGTCCGACAGTGCCTCGAGAAGGATCCGGCGCGTCGGTTCCACTCCGCCCATGATCTCAGCCTGGCGCTGCGGCATCTCTCGGACGATTCGATCGTGACCGGAGAGCTTGCCGGCGTACGCCGCCGGCCGATGGTCGCGGGGGTGGCGGCGATCATCACGTCGATCGTGCTGCTGATCGCCGGCGCGGCCTGGTTCCAACGTACGACGTCGGCGCCCGGTCGGCGGCCGAGCGCACCGATCGACTCGCTTGCGATCCTCCCCCTGGTCAACGGCAGCGGGGACCCGGACATGGAGTTCCTCGGCGATGGCATCACCGAGGGGCTCATCAATCGTCTGTCGCAACTGCCCGGCCTCCGGGTGATGGCCCGTACCGACGGTGTTTCGCTACAAGAACCAGCCGGCGGCGGACCCTCAGGAGGTCGGCCGGGCTCTTGGCGTCAAGGCGGTGCTCACCGGACGCGTGAGCCGACGCGGTGACGCGGTCAGCGTCCAGCTCGATCTGGTGAATACCGCCGACGGCAGCCAGCTCTGGGGCGAGCAGTTCCGCATGAGCGGCAACGACGTCGACGCGCTCCAGGTTCGCGCGCCCGGCGAGATTGCCGAGCGGCTGCGCCGGGAGCTCACCGGCGATCAGGAGCGGCGGCTTGCGAAGCGACAGACGCAGAACGCCGACGCCTATCAGTCGTATCTCCGGGGGCGCTATCTCGTGAACCGGCAGGATGCGGAAGCTGCGCAGCGGGCACTGAAGGCGTTCGAGGAAGCCACCGCCCTCGACCCCGCCTATGCACTTGCCTACTCGGGCCTCGCCGATACGTTCAGTTCTCTCGGCAACTACAACTATATGGAGCCGGGCGAGGCCTATCGCCAGGCTCGCGCGGCGGCCTTGAAGGCGCTCGAGCTCGACGATGAGCTCGCGGAGGCGCACGTCTCGCTCGCGCTGATCCGGATGAACCACGACTGGGACTGGGTCAGCGCCGAGAAGGAGTACGAGCGGGCCCTTGTTTTGAATCCCGGGTATGCCCTTGCACACTCCAGCTACGCCTGGCTGCTGGCCGCTCGAGGGCGGCTGGACGAGGCAATCGACCGGATGCGTCGTACCCTCGAGCTCGATCCGCTGTCGGTGCTCGAGAACGCCAACTTCGGTTGGTATCTTTACATGGCGCGTCGTTACGAGGCCGCGGCGGAACAGATCAGGAAAACCCTCGAGATCGATCCTGCCTACGGCTATGCCCACCACCTGCTGGGCCGCGTGTATGAACAGCAGAGGAAGTACCCCGAGGCCATCGCCGAGCTTCGCGAAGCGGCGAGTCGTTCCGGGGACGACTCGACGGACCTTGCCGCGCTCGGTCACGCCTACGCGGTTGCCGGCCGTACTGCGGAAGCCCGCAGGATCCTGAACAGTCTTCAGCAACTGTCGCAGCAGAAATACGTCTCGCCCTACAACCTCGCAATCGTGTCCGCCGGTCTGGGGGAGCTCGAACCGTCACTTGGCTGGCTCGAACGCGCGTACCAGCAACGCGACGGCTGGCTCGCCGGTCATGTCAAGGTCGATCCACGGTTCGACACGATTCGCCGGGACCCGCGATTCCACGATCTCCTCCGCCGCATCGGCCTGCAGTAGGGCGGTTCGGCGTTCGGGGCCCGGCAGGCGGCCTCACGGTTCGGCGATGCATAGGCATCGACCGGAACGCCCGCGGGCACGGCCGTCAGCAGGTACGCGCGATCACCCCAGATGGCGACCAGTGAAGCAGCCCTGAATGGTTCGCGGCTGTCCGGGCCTGCCGGCGACGCAGCACATCACGCCGCTTTGTTTCAACCGCCTGCAGCCGGCGCCGCCAGCGCCCGCCTGCAGGTACTCCACGCACTTGCGGACTTCCTGCACCGCGTCAGAGCCTGCGGGAATGTCGTATTCGAGCTCGATGCTCGCGGGGATCCGCCAGTTGTTCTTCTTCACCAGCTGGAGGATCTCCCTGATTGGCGTCTCACCCGTGCCGAACGGCAGATTGAGCGCGCAGTGTTCGGGGGTCGTCCGGTCCTTCAGGTGGAAGCTCGCGATGCGGTCGTGGAACTTCTCGAGGAACTGCATCGGGCTGCCGCCGACGTTCCCGCCGGCCACGTAATGGCCGAAGTCGATGTTCGCCATGTTCCCTTTCGAGAGGGCGAAGGCCTGGTCGAACGCCGTCATGTTGCCCTGGGTGTGCGTGTGATACGCCGCATAGACCTTCTTCTTCACCGCGAAGTCGCCGATCCGCTTCAGCTGCCCGGCGTCGGTCGGCAACTCGAGCGTGGTGTGCGTGCAGCCGAGCGCTTCGGCAACGTTGAAGATGTACTCGAACTCCTCGTCCGACATGTTCGGACTGAGCTCCTTCCAGGCATAGATCGTCACGCCGGCGTCGTTGTACATCGTGCGCAGCTTCTTGAACGCGTCCATCGAGACGGACGTGCGCCACGCCTTGAGGTTCTGTGCCTGCTCCTGCTGCGCCGCCTGTTGCTCGGGCGTCGCCTCGCCGCGCCCCCGCCGCCCACCCGCCGCCGCATCGGCGCGTCCCCCGCCGGGACCGCCACCCGGTGCGTCACGCCCGGCCGGACAGGGCTGGCCGTTCCACGTGCCGACCGGCGCCGGACCGCCTGCCGCTGTCTGACCTCCGCCGCCGGCCGACCCGCCCGGAGCGGCCGCTGCGACAGGGGGACCACCAGCTCCAGGACCCGGAGCATCCGGTCCGCGACCACCTCCGCCGGGGCCACGGCCGGCTCCGCCACGGCCCGGACCGGCCGGCGCGCCGGCAAAGCTCTCCACCGGCCCACCCATCAGCTCGATTGCGCTGATGCCGGCGCCGACGACGTACTTGAGTGTCGCCTCTGCGCTCTGGTCCGGCATGCTGCGAAAGCTGTAAGTGATCGTGCCGAGCTGCACCCCGTCGACCAGCGAGTTCGGCTTCGCCTGCGCAAACGCCCCGAACATGGATTCACTTCGCCCGAGGAGTGCCGCGGAGGGCAGGCTCGCCAGGGTGAGCAGCCCGAATTCCCGTCTCGTGTACGCCATGTCGTCAGTCTCCTGGAGGAATTATGCACTGCCGTGAATCTCAGGGACCCTGAATCGCCGCCGCGAACATCCGTCAGCAGCATACGCAGAGACGTCCGCCTGGGCGCTAACAGGCCATCCCGGCACTCCACGCTCTCGGTTCAGGCGATGCTGCGCGCTGTTCTCGGTCCAGCCGGGGAGACGCAACCGGATCTCTGCCGGTGTGCTAACGTGGACTCAGGTCGTCCAACGTCCTTCCCCCGACCATCGCCATCTCGTGGGGGAGCCTGGCCACGATCCAGAGGCCGGAACGCCGAGCATGACACCTCCGTCGCACTCGCGCCCGCCGACACAGCTTCGGACAACGCCCGGTACATCCAAGGACCCACAGCTTCCCCACGAGGCTGACACCGCCGCAGACCTTGGCAAGATCCTGGAGCGTGTCAGCGACGCGTTTGTCGCCCTTGACAGGAACTGGCGGTATACCTATCTCAACCGGCAGGCGGGCCTCCTGTTCGGCCGTTCGCCGGCCGCCCTCGTCGGAAAGCATATCTGGACCGAATTTCCGGAGGGTGTGGGTCAGCCGTTTCATCGGGCTTACGAGAGAGCGATGGCCGAACAGGTCTCCATCCAGATGGAGAACTTCTACGAGCCCTGGAACCGCTGGTTTGAGAACCGCATCTATCCATCGCCGGACGGACTCTCCATCTTTTTTCACGAGATCACCGCCCGCAAGCACGCGGAGCAGGCGGCGCATCAGAGTACGGACCTCCTGCAGGGTCAGCAACAGGTGTTGGAGCTGATTTCCCAGGGAGCGCCGTTAGGGGAGACGCTCGACGCCCTGCTGTGCCTCACGGAGGCGCAGTGTCCCGGGATGATTTGCTCCATTCTGCTGCTGGAGCCTGACGGAATCACCGTGCGCCATGCGTCCGGCCCGAGCCTGCCCGAGAGCTTTATCCAGGCGATCGATCGGCAACGCATCGGGCCGCGTGCCGGATCCTGCGGAACGGCGGCCTTCCGTCGGGAGGCGGTCATAGTCGAGGACATCGCCATCGATCCCTTATGGGCAGACTACCGCCAGGTCGCGCTTCAGCACGACCTGCGTGCGTGTTGGTCGACGCCAATCTTTGACGCACAGGGCGGGGTGCTCGGTACGTTCGCGCTGTACTTCCGGTCCCCGGGCGGCCCCACCGAGCAGCACCGGCAGCTGATCGCCGTCAGCACCCACACCGCGTCGATCGCGGTCGTCACACACCGGAAGGCGCAGGCGTTGCGCGCAAGCGAGGAGCGCCTGCGGCTTGCCGTCACGAGTGGCAACGTCGGGATCTGGGAGTGGGATCTGCGCACCGACCGCCTGCTCTGGAACGATGAGCTCAAATCGATCTTCGGCTGGCCGTCGACGCTGGACGAACTCACCATGGACATGTCCCGCAACGCCATCCATCCCGAGGACCGCCCCGGTGTGGAAGCGGCCGTTCAGCGCGCGCTCGACGATCGCGCCAGCTATGAGGTCGAATTCCGGATTGTCCGACCCGACCGCTCCGTCCACTGGGTCGAGGCGAAAGGTCATGGCGAATACGGCGCTGACGGCCGGCCCTCCCGCATGCTGGGGATCGCGCTCGAGATCACGGAGCGGAAGCGTGCCGCGGACGAGCTCAACAAACGTGGCGATCAGCTCGCCGAGGCACAACGCATTGCACAGATCGGCAGTTATGAGTGGGACATTCCGACCAACACCGTTTCCCGCTCGGACGAACTCTGCCGGATTTTCGACGTGCTCCCCGGTCAATTTCCACCGACGTTCGAAGGGTACCTCGAGCGCGTGCATCCCTCCGACCGGAGCGCCACACGGACGATCGTCGAGCAGGCCCTGCGCGACCGTTTGCCTTTCGATTTCGAAGAACGCATCGTGCGCCCCGATGGCACGATTCGACGGCTGCACAGCCGGGGACGCTGGGTCTTCGGCGCCGCGCAACAGCCGGTAAAGCTCCTCGGGATCTGTCAGGACGTCACCGATCAGAAGCACGCGGAGCAACTCCAGCAACGCAGCCTGGAACTGGAGGCG
Organism: uncultured Acidobacteriota bacterium; assembly: GCA_963787175.1. Classification (GTDB taxonomy): domain Bacteria; phylum Acidobacteriota; class Vicinamibacteria; order Vicinamibacterales; family 2-12-FULL-66-21; genus CAVSUB01. The sequence goes on along the minus strand of CAWBCA010000014.1, from coordinate 45,438 downwards.
GAGATCAAGCACCGCCAACGGGCGGAGGCATCGCTGAGGGCGAAGAACGAGGACCTGAAGGGGTTCGCCTACAGCGTGTCTCATGACCTGAAGGCACCCCTGCGGGGCATAGCGGGTTATGCCCAGGAACTCGAGCGCCGCCACCGGGCGGGGCTGCCGGACCGCGCGCTTTTCTGCCTGAAGCAAATCGTGACGGCGGCCCACAACCTCGACCGGCTCATCGAGGATCTGCTGCACTACGCCCGGCTCGATTCCGAGACACCGACGGACAGCGACGTGAACGTCGCCGAGGTCGTCGAGGCGATTCTGCTCGATCGGCGTGGGGTCATTCTGGAGCAGGCTGCCGAGGTGACGGTCCGCCTGGAGGCCACGAGCATCCGCACGTGGAAGCGCGGCCTCGTGCAGGTATTGACGAACCTCATAGACAATGCGCTCAAGTACAGCCGCCATGCGAGCCCGTGCTCGATCAGCATCTCGAGCGACGAGCGGGTCAACGCGTTCGTGGTCGCTGTCGCTGACAACGGCATCGGCTTCGACATGAAGTACCACGACCGCATCTTCGGCCTCTTCAACCGGCTGGTGCGCGAGGACGAGTTCGAAGGGACCGGGGCCGGTCTGGCGATCGTCAAGAAATTCGTGGAGAAACTCGGCGGCACGATCCGCGCCGACTCGCAGCCGGGCCGGGGGGCGACCTTCTGGGTCGAGCTGCCCAGGAGCGCGGCTACTGGATCGGGCGCCCAGCCATGAGTGGGTGGGTGCGGCCGATTCTGCTGGTGGAAGACAACTCGATGGATGTGGACCTGACGCTTCAGGCCTTCGAGGAACACAGTATCGCCAACCCTGTCGTGGTGTGCCGGGATGGCGAGGAGGCGTTGCAGTACCTCGAGGAACACCGCCTGGCCACCGATCCGCAGCTTCCCATTCTGGTGCTGCTCGATTTGCGGCTGCCCCGGGTCGACGGCCTCGAGGTCCTGCGGCAGGCGCGCCTCGATCCGGTGTGGAAGCAGGTCCCGATCATCGTGATGACCACCTCACGAGAGAACACCGATATCGAGACCGCGTACCAGCACGGCGCCAACTCATACCTCGTGAAGCCGGTGGACTTCCCGGCCTTCACCGATGTGGTCAACACAATCAAGGTGTACTGGCTGCTCACGAACGTCCCTCCATTCGGCACTTCCTCGAGCGGTGACCCATGAGTCGCCTGCTTCGCGTCCTGTATGCCGAGGACAGTGCCATCGATGCCGATCTCACCAACGCGCACTTCCACTTGTACGCACCACAGATCCGGCTGGAGGTCGTGGCGACGGCGCAGCAGTGCCTCGCGGCAGTGGCGACCGGAACCTACGACGTGTTGCTGCTGGACAACCACCTGGCGGACATGGATGGAACCGACGTCCTGAAGCAACTCGCATTGATGGACCTCGCGCTGCCGGTCGTGATGGTGACCGGGAGCGGCGATGAGGCGCTGGTCGTCCAGGTGCTCCGGCTGGGGGCGTCCGACTACATCGCGAAAGAAGGCAATTATCTGGCGTGCCTGCCGTCGGTCCTCGAGGGTGCCGTCACCTCTTTTCGCAGCCAGCAGACGCACGGCGGGACCGGACGAACGAAGCGGTACCGCATTCTCTACGTCGAACATCATGCCGCCGACATCGACCTGACCCGCCGGCACTTTGCCACCGCTGCCCTGCACCTGGACCTCCAGGTCGTGCGTTCCTCCGCGGACGCACTGTCGAGTCTCGAGCGGGAGGCGTTCGACCTGGTGCTGGCCGACCTCCGGCTGCCCGACATGTCGGCGGTGGACCTGTTGCGGGAGACCCGAGTCCGCCGCCCCGGCGTGCCCTTCATCGTCGTCACCGGCAAGGGCGACGAAGAGACCGCTTCGGCTGCGTTCAAGGGTGGTGCCTACGATTACATCGTCAAACGTGACGCCTACCTGCACAGGCTGCCATACGCCATCGAGAACGCGATCGCCCGCGCGCAACTGCTGCAGGCCAACCAGCGCCTGCAGATCCAGCTGGCGGCCCGCGAGCGGGCGGAGACGCACATCCGGCAGCTGAACGCCGCGCTGGAACACCAGGTCCTGCGCAAGACCCGGGAGCTCGAAACCGCCAACCAGGAGTTGGAGGACACCGGCGTCCTCGAGCTGATCGCCCAGAGCGCGCCGCTCTCCGAGGTGTGTGCACGGCTGGCTGCGTTGGTGGCGCGCCGTACGGCTACCATCGTCAGCGTCACCGCCTTCGGGCCGTCGACGCGGCTCAGGGCGGCGCGCAGGCCCGGCCTGAGCCCGGTCAACAGCGAGACGTGTGCGCCTGACCTCATGAGCGCGGCCGGTGCGACCCTGGCGGCTGTGGCAATCGCCACTCCCGACGGCAAGGTCGAGAGCGCACCCGACGCGCAGTTCGCGAGCGTCAGCCTCGTGCGGAAGCTGGCTGCCGCCGAACGCCTTCCCTCACGGGTTGACTTCCCCATTCGTTCGGCGGTTACCAACACGAACCTTGGCTCGTTCAGCCTGTATCGGGAGTTCTCGCACCCGCCGGACATACCCTGTTGAGCATCGTGGATCGTTGCACCAGGCTGGGCGCCATCGCGATACATCGCGCCCATAGTGAAGAACGAATCCGGCGCCAGGCGTTGGAGGATCCCTTGACGGGTGTGGCGAACCGGGTGCTGTGGAGCGACCGCCTCGATCAGGCGCTCGTCGGCGCAGTCCGGCACGGTGGTCTTGTGGCCGTGCTGCTCTACGATCTCGACCGGTTCAAGGATATCAACGATGCCCTCGGCCACGATGTGGGCGATCGGATGCTGCGCCACGTGGCTCTCCAGCTCGAACGGTCCGTTCGGCCGACCGATACGATCGGCCGTCTTGGCGGGGACGAGTTTGCCGTCGTGCTGCCCGAGCTGGCAGACGTCGAGGAGGCGCGCGTGATCGCCGAACGTGCCTTGACGGCGCTCGAACAGCCGCTGCAAATAGACGATGCCGTGTTGAGGCCCAAGGCGAGCGTCGGGCTCGCGTTCCATCCGACCCATGGTACGGATGCCGGCCGCCTTCTTCGGTGTGCTGACGTGGCGATGTACCGGGCCAAGCGGTCTGGCGGGGGAATACGAGTCTATAACCCTGAGCGGGATCACGAACAGCTGGAATCACTGAGCTTCGTGGCAGAGTTGCAGCGGGCAATCGAGACGGATGAACTCGCGCTGTGCTACCAACCCAAGATTGATTTGCGGACCGGCCGCATCGTCGGGGTCGAATGTCTCGCGCGGTGGCAGCACCCGGTCAGGGGCCTGATCTCTCCGGTTCACTTCATCCCGTTCGCTGAAAGCGTGGGGCTGATCAAGCCGCTCTCACTGTGGGTGATTCGCAAGGCGCTGCAGGACTGGGGGACGTGGCACGCGCGAGGGCTCGAAATGCCGGTGGCCATCAACCTCTCGGCGCCGCTGCTGTACGATCCCGAGTTCCCGAGCACGATCGCCGGCGAGGTGGCCGCGAATGCCATCCCGGAGGGCCATCTGGAGGTGGAAATCACCGAAGGATCGCTCATGCTGGATCCTGAGCAGGCGATGACCACCATCAGCCGGCTCCGCGCCAGCGGCGTCGCCTTCGCGCTGGACGATTTCGGCACCGGCTACTCGTCGCTGGCTTACCTGAAGAACCTGCAAGTACAGTCGATCAAGATCGATCGGTCATTCGTGCGCGACATGGTCACCGATCGGCGAGATGCTTCGATTGTCAAGGCGGCCATCGAGCTCGGGCACAGCTTCAGCCTCGACGTCGTCGCGGAAGGCGTGGAGACCGCGGCTGCCCGCGACTTGTTGCTGGGACTGGGCTGCGACCAGGCCCAGGGATTCTATTTCGCGAAGCCGATGCGCAGTCCTGAGCTACTCCGCTGGCACGACGAGCAGTCGGCCACGAACGCCACGTGACCCGCGACGTCCCACAGGTTCTGAAACCGGAAGCCGCACCTCAGATCGCGACGCGCTTGCCCCGACGAAGCCGCGGAGCGGCCTTGCCTCGACGACAGCGATGTCACCTGCGAAACCTGGAGTCGGCGGTTCACCGGGCGTTTTTACGGCAGGTTGTAGCGAACCTGCGCAAAGAACAGGAAGGCCCTGGCCGATGCCAGGCCGTTTCCTCGCGACGAGGGCTCTCGCTCGAGCCAGGATGTCTGCAGGCTGAACTGTCCCGAACCACGATCGGTGGATCGTAGAAATTGATAGGACGCCGTGCCGGTGATTTCCTGAATCCTGCGATTGTTCGAGTTCGACGCGCCAGGGAAGCCAAAGCCGATATCGCTGCCATCCGTGTCCTGAGCGAAACTGGCGTCGGTGTCCAGACCGCTGTAGTAACCGGACAGCGACACCTTGCGCGAGATCCTCTGCTCGATGCCGGCCACCCAGGACGAGGTGCCAATCGTGCTGATCGAACCGTCGCGTCGAAACGCGGCGTCGGGGACGAGCCCGCCATTGTAGCGTCCGAGGCCAGAGCCGAACCCGCTTTGGATCAGGAGCTTGGTGGCGGCGCTCAGGTTGTACCGTGCGTTGATGCTCAAGCCCCCACCGACGTCCTTGAAATCCTCGTCGTAGGGCGCCACCGTGTGGCGAAACACGCGAACCACGCCGCCCACGTCTACATGCAACGGCTTGATGGGGTTGACTGCGACGCGGGTCACGATATCGGTGATCAGGTTGGGCACATGAAGCTCGTCTGCGCCGGTGTTGTATTGCGCGTCGATATCGCTCGCGCAGCACGCCGGCAGTACCACCAATCCCCGTCCAAGCTGCTGCTCCGGATTCTCCAGGGACACCGCCCAATTGATCCGCGTCGAGGGACGCCACGTCAGGCGCAGCTGGGAAGTCCGCCCCCAGATCATCCCTGCCAGGTAGTTGGTGTCGACGGCCTGCGACAATTCGAGGTCCGACGGCCAGATGCTCAGCTGATCCTGCTGCGGCGTCATCAGAGTGAAGGCCTGGCCGGCGGCCAGGAAAAACGTCCGGCCGTACTGAAGCTCGGCGAACGCCTGTCGAAGGCGGAACCCGACGCTGCTGCTCGTAACCGCCACGGCGCCCGGCGTCGTCCCACCGAAATCCATCTCGAAATAGCCCGAGAGCCGCCGAAAACGTGTGTCCGGCTCGGGAAAATCGGCGTCTACGCGAAGCGATATGCGCGACGACTGCGCACTGAGCCGTGCTTCGCTCACATTGCCCTGCAACGTGTCCTCGTATGGAATTGACGCGAAACTGGTACCCGTCCCGCCCCCGCTGTTGGTGGAGCGGTAGATCCCCGTGACGCCGAGATAGCCGCCGAGGCGAATCCGGGCTGGACCCACGGCGAGCGACGAGCCGTCGGGCCGCTCGCCGGCGATCTCCTGGGTCGGGTTCGCAGGCTGTTGTTCGGCCTTAGGTTTCCGGGCCGAAGGTGTTGGCGGCGGAGAAACGGCCGCGTCCTGCGCGGCGCTGATGGAGGCGAACGACAAGCAGACTATCGCCGCCGCGGTGAACGGAATGCCCCGCATTGCTCCTCCGGAGCGCCTTCGTAGAAGATCCGATTGGCGGGCGTTCCCGCAAGGAGTGTCCCCGCGGCAGCAACACGGCCGCGAAGGCCCTGCTCACCCACCCGAGGAAGCCCAGGCCACCGGCGCGATCCGGATCCGTCGGCTCGAGCAGCAACTTGATGCGTGCCACCTGCCACAAGGATTCAGGCACGCCGCAAGAACGAGGCTCTCCATCGTTCTGGCAGAATCGACGCGCAGCAGTTCCACGCCCAGGTCGGGCTCAGCTCTTCTTCGGCTTGAACGCGTCCTTCACCTGCTTGCTGATTGATTTGTACTGCTTGTCCATGATCTTCTCTTCCTCCTTGGTCAGAATCTTGAACGGCACGCGCACCAGGCTCTTCTCGAACTTCACGTTGAGCCAATGCTGGCCATACGTGATGCCGCCAGGGATCTTGAAGTAGAGCCGGCCGAGGCAGGCACGGTCCCTGCTGAGCTCGACCTCATCAACCGGCAGCGCGCGAGAGGTCAAGTCGGGGAAGAAGGTGAGCGCGCAGGCCCGGCTGGCACTCGGCGGAAAGTAGTTGATCGAGTCGCGCTGGACCTTCTCCCGGTTCTGCAGCGCGCGGGTGTCGGCCTCCCGGTGCTCGGTGATCGACGGCAGGGGAATCGTCTTGCCGTCGGGCGTCTCGAGCGACAGCGCGTCACGCTTCAGGTCGTAGGCCGGCGTTCTGTCGAGCACCGTCACGCCGAACTCGAGGAGCATCCACTCCTCGCCAATCGACCGGTTGACGAGTTGGTAGCCGATGATGACGTAGCCTTCGTTGTTGTAGGCGGCCCGGACGAACTTGCCCTCCATCGTCATGACTTGGGACACGCCCGGTTCAGGGATCTTCACCTTGTACGGCTCCTGGTCCTGAGCATCGCCTCGAACAACGGGGGACGACACGGACACCAGGCCGACGACGACGAGCAGCAGCAGCGCGTTCTTCGCTTTCATGGATCTCTTCTCCTCCGAGGGGGAATCCCTCATTCCACACCCCACACCGGCCTGCGCACGATGTGGGCCAACTGTGGTGATCACCAGTCGTTCTCTTTAACTGGCTGGTAACAAGCGACTTACATGTTCACTGAAGGTGTCGGGATCACCGGACCCTGCGCGGCTCAATCCTGGGGTTTGGAGTGCCTCCGAAATGCCGGAGGCGTCATGGACTGAAGTTGGATTGTAGCAGCGGATTCCTGTTCAGCTTTCCTGGTCAGCTCCTTCTGACAATCTAGATATAGCCTGGGTAGACTGGGCTCCTCTAAGAGAGTCAAGAGAAGAGGAGAGCAAATGGGCGAAGGCGCGAACACGAGTGGACGGTGTCAGAACGGCCCTGGACGCCAGAAGCCAAGATGTCCTCGCACTGGTGCTGCGCCAGGGCCTGCTGCTCCCCGGTCTCGGCATCGGCATCGGACTGTTCGGCGCGATCGCCCTGATTCGGTATCTCGAGGGAATGCTGTATGGGGTACAACCTCTCGATCCGATGACCTACGGCTCAGTGGCCGCGCTGTTTGCGGCAGTCACCGCGATCGCATCCTATCTGCCCGCCCGTCGGGCGACGAGGATCGATCCGATGACGGCACTTCGGTGCGAGTGAGCAGGCCGGCCAGGTGGCTGACCGGGAGCTGGAGGACATTGGCCGAAGCCTGCAGGGGTTTCGAGCGGGTTCGGGCTTCGGCATTTCTGCAGTGACTCTCATGGGCAGATCCAGAGTCGCTCGAGACGTTCACCGGCTCACCGCGGTGGGAGTCATTGTTGTGTCGGTGCTGACTGGCGAAGCCTGTTCAACGAAGGATGCGTCGTCGCGCAATCCGAGCCAGTCGACGCTATCGCGTCTGGCTGCGGCTGATGACCTCGTACGAGCGGGTTGCTTTGACTGCCTCGCCAACGCGTTTGCCGAATACAGCGCTCTTCGCTCGGTCCCATCGGTATCGACAGCCGCCACCACCGGAGCGATCCGAACGGCCGGCTTGTTGGCTATTCGTCAGCGGGAGATGGGGACGTTCGATAGCGGCTACCTCGCGCGCGCCCGTCAACTGGAAGTGCCCAATCCCGCTCTCCAGCGGGATGTTGCGCTGCTGCTCGAGATCGCCGACACCTTGCCTGTCCGTCGGGAGGGGCTCGCTGCCGCCGACGAGATCGAGGAACTGCGCCGGATGCAAACAGCAACTCGGAATCGCGACGTGTGGGTCGAGCACCTTCGCACCCGCGCGGCCAATGATGCACTGTCCGCGTATGTGTGGCTCGCTTTCAACTGTGCGTATGTGCCGACTGCCGAGCACGCGATCGAGCGCTGGCGCGGAGCCACGTCAGCCTGGCAGCACACGCCGTTGATCGCGTTCAAAGCCAGCACCTGCAGTCTCTACCCCAACGCCACCGCACTGAATCATTTGCTCGAAGGTGACACGCGCTTCCTTGAAATCCACTATTTCCTCAGCTTCGCTCACGCGTTCGCCGGTCGGATCGACGAGGCCGTTGCGCATCGTCTGAAGGCATACGAGTGGCAGCCATATTGGCCCGCCGTGACACACGCGCTGGGCGTCGACTACACGGCGGTCGAGGAGTTCGACACGGCGGTGTCCTTTTTCGAGAAGACGCTCGATCTTGTTCCGGGGGACGCAAACGCGACCCTCAACAAGGCCAAGGCCCTCACCCATGGCGGTCGCTTCACCCAGGCGCTGGAGACACTCGAACCGCTCTTGGCGCCAGGAACCGCTTTTGCCGGCGAGGCGCGTTACTGGCGCGCCGTGAACGAGTTACACCTTCGGCGGACCGAGGACGCGTGGGCCGATATCGAGCTTGCCGCGACGATGCTACAGAATGCTGCCGTGCCGAAGCTTGCGGGAATAATTGCGCATCGTCGCAACGAGCTCAAGGTTTCGCGCGAGAGATTTGAGCTCGCGTGGGAGCGCGATCGCAATGACTGCGAGACCGGCCTCAACCTGGGAGCGGTGACAGCGGAATTGACATGGTGGACCAGGACCGCAGCGGTGCTCCCCGAGACGATTCATTGTTTCGAGCGACGAGAAGTGACGCTGAATCGAGAGATCGCCGCAATTCGAACGTCGGCGCAACCGCTCAGCCGCCGCGAACGGCAGATCAGCAAGCGTGAAGCCGAGATCGTGGGCAATCGTCGAATGATCGTCGTGGCCGCCTACAACACGGCCGTCAGCTACTTCAATCTTGCACGAAAGGACGAAGCATTGCCGTTCGTCGAAAGAATAATCAACGACGAGCAGTTCGGCAGCCGAGCCCGCGCACTCCGGGCTCGAATGCAACTCGACGAGTAACGTTAAGGCGATTTCATCAGCACCTGAGGCCAGTTCAGCAGTAGAGCCATCACGGCAACGAGCTGGCTCAGGGCTGGAACCGCCGTCCCGGCGCATCGGACGGCGCGAGGGTGCCCGCGCTCATTCGTGTGATTTCCGCCTGGCGCGTCTGGCGTGGGATTTTCGTTCGTGCTGAACTCGAGCCTCTTCGACCGAGTGCGAGTCGGTCAGACGTGCGTCTCTTTTTGCCAGCACCGCAAGGTGGGCGTAGTAATTGTGGAGCGTCTTCAGCTCGTCTTCCTTCAGGTCCTCGACATCGATCAGGCTGTTATTGGCGCCCTCGATCGCTGCGACGATCTCGTTCAGCTTCAACTGTACGGCCAGTGACTCTTTGTTCTGGGAGCGCTGGATGAGGAACACCATCAGAAACGTCACGATCGTCGTTCCGGTGTTGATCACGAGCTGCCAGGTGTCTGAGTAGCGGAAGAACGGCCCAGACAAGAGCCAGACGAAAACGATTGCACCCGAGAGTGCAAAGGCACTCGTGCTGCCGGCCCAGCGCGTGACGGCCGCCGAGAGGGCCTCGAGCCTCTGCCCGAGACCCGACGACTTCCTTCCCCCCATCGTTTGCCTCTCCTCGTTGTTGCGCGCCGTTCTCCACGTCTCCTGCGTGTTGTGCAGCTCGTCGGACGTCCGGGAAGGGGTCGTCGCCCGTCAGCGCTTGACGTTCGCGCCTGTGCCAGGCGTCCGTTCATCATTCTCCCGGTTTCCACGGTCCTCGCTCGACGCCGACGAGCGACCAGCTCGCCGATGGGGCGCTGGCCCCGCCGCGTCGGAAGAAGAACGTCGACGGAGTCGCCCAGCCAGGCTGTTGCGCGTGGGCGGCCGTCACGCTGACGCCCACGAAGTCGCTGACCATCAGCCCCTCGGGGGCGCGTGCCGATCCGCTCGACACCGTCATCGGCTCGCCGACAGGCGTCCGCTGATCGGCCGTGTTGTCGAACCGGAACCACCTCAGCTCGTACCCCTCCGGTGCCGTGGCAGCTTTCGCATCGACCGCTGCGTTCGTGAACGCCAGGGTGCCGTCTGCCGACAATACCGGATCGACGACGGGGCACACCTGGTTGATCCAGGCGGCGACTACTTTGTCGCGGCGCGCAATGATCGTGTTCGTCATGAAATCGCCCGCGGCCGGATCGCTGTAAGCCGCTTTGGCGACGACCGCGCGAATCGCCTCGTTCGAGAACTTCGACACGATGCGCGCCGCCCAGAACGCATCGTCCGGCCGCATGTTGGCGAAGGCCGGATTGGGATATTCCGGCTTCCACGCGAGTGGGTCGAAGCGCTCCGCCTCCAGGCGTCCGATCGAGGAGGGCACGCGAGGGTAGTCGATCGTCATCCACGGCCGCATGTACAGGCCGAGCGTGGCGAGCGTCAGCCACCCGGGTTTGTGCTCGAAGATGTATTCGTTTCCCGGACGATGGCGCTGGGCGTAAACGGTGCCGCTGCCGAGGATGGACCCGAAGTCGAACATGTAGTGCTTGATCCAGGCGCGCCCGTTGGTCGTCTCGAGCATGTCGAGGCTGTTGATGCCTCGGGAGTCATCGTGATTCAGCCACGCAGCGAAGACCCGTGCCCCCCGCAGCTCGCGCCGGTGCTCGTGTGACACGAGATCGTTCGGATCGTCCGGGCGCCGGCTGTAATAACGGAAGTTGCCGAGCGGCTTGCCCGGCGCGAAGCGGCTGACCAGCGCACGGTACCGTCCGTTCTGGAGGCGCGCGGCGCGGTTGAAGACGTTGTCGAGATCGGTACTTCTTCAGGCGGCGCCGGCGGCCGTTGAGGGGATCGCGAATCGTCGCCTTGTCCTCGATCGCGAGCGACTCGCGATCGAGCTCGGCAAGATATACGTCGACCACGTTGTAGCCGATCGCATGGTAGAAAGCGGTTCCGATCATCTCGGCTCCGCTTGCCAGCTCCGGATTCGACGGCGGGTCGACTTCAATCTGATACGTCTGGCCCTCGGGGTCGCGCATGCGGAATCCAGGCTGCACGCCGCCGCTCTTCCCCGCGGAGATCTTCCAGCCGTCGATGGCCAGACGCTCGGTGCGATCCGGTCCGCGCGCGATTTCCCCAACGGTCAGGTCCTTGCGGCCGAGCCGATTGGTGAACCAGCTCGAGTCAGGGACCTCGTCGACCGTGTTGACGTTGAGCGCGCGAATGTCCCGTCGCTCTCCAGGGTGTCCGACCGTGTTCACGACGAAGTCGTATCCGTTCGAGTCCTCGACCGGTCCAGCTGCCGAGGCATCCATCGCGCGGTCGTCGTCCGACCAGAGCGGATCGTCGGGATAAAAACGCGGCGAGGCCGACCGCGGCGACACGACGGTGGCGGCCGCCAGCAGGCCGACGAAACCGGCAAGGGCGACCCTCCGCGCCGGACCCGCCCTCCGGGCCCGGGCGGTCGCCCTCCTAGAAAACGCCGCCAAAGACGATATACAGGTGTTTGCCATCACGACTCCCGAACGCCGCATCGACACGGAGGATGACGCCGCTGTTGGTGTTGAACCTGAACCCAATGCCATAGTCCGATTCGAGATTCTCGAAATCGAGATCTTCACGACGGTTCGCGACCTTCCCGGCGTCGTAGAAGAGGGCCGCGTCGAAACCGCTCCAGACCTCCCAGCGGTATTCGCCCTGCGCCAGGATCGCGTGCGGCGCTCGGAACCGATACTCGCGAAACCCACGGAGGGTCTCGTTGCCGCCGAGCGTCGGCATGAAGTAGAACGGCATCGTCTGGCCGGCGCTGGTGTCGGATGTCGAAACGAAGAGTCGCGCCGCGAGGACGCGGCGGCCCGCCAGAAAACCGACGAACTGACGCAGGTCGGCATCGAAGCGGTTGAACGTGAACTGGCCGGCCGTGCGATCGTCGTAGTGGGAGAAGTCGAGGCGGTACCAGCCGCCCTTCTTGGGATACCGCGGCTCGCGATAGTCGACCTCGACGTAGGCGTCGGATCGGAGGAAATCTGCACTGGTGCCGAGGCCGGGCGCCTCGGACGGACTGAACGTATCCGTCAGGTCCAGGAACCGATCGTTCTGCCCCTCGCCGAGTCGCGGCGTCAGGTACTCGAGCCCGCCACCGACGAGCAGGTGCGAGACGGGCCTGACGCCCGCGCGACCACCGAAATGGTTCGTCCGGATCGCATAGTCCGATCGATTCGCTCGGTCCGAGTCAGGTCCGAGACCAAAGAAGTTTTCCTGCGGATAGTCGCGGTGGCTTGCCCAGGTCTCGAGGTGCAAGTGGTTGCCCGCAAGCCGAGGGAACCTGAGCCTCGCCTCGGTCGCCCAATACCGCTTGACGCTACCGGCCGCCCAGAGTTCGAGTGTCCCTGTATTGGAGAAGAGATCGCGATCGCGAAAGCCCAGGCCGTAGGCAAACCCGCTGCCGGTGGTCAACGAGCCCAGTTTTGGATGGAAGCCCTCCCGGTCGAGGATGAAAATCGCCCTCTCCTGGGCGACATTCGTGGCCCGCTCCAGGCCGTTGGGCTCGTAGGGCTTTACCTCTTTGGCCTTCTCTTCGCGTCGTTGTCGGTCGGCCTCTTCGCGCGTCGACGGTTCCTGCGACCACGCGACGCTCGACGTCAGGATCGACAACGCCAGGCTCAGCACAGCTATACGGATCATCGCCACAGTCTACATCCGAGGCAGGGAGGCGTGAACCCGATCGCCGCACCGAACCAGGACATGAACTTACAGACGTGCCGTCCCTATCGTTTTACGAATCCAGGAGTGATAGTGTCGGGCGGATGTGACGTGCTGGGCCACGACGCGGGCGCTCCGAGTCGGAATGCGGCTGAAGGGGCGCGCCGGCGAGCCCTGGAAGGTTCCGCCCCGAACTTGCGTTCGCACCAGTAGAGCCGAAGAGTGCCGGGAGACCAGGGAGACCGCCCGATGAGATGGTTGGCTGGCGCAGCGACTGCGCAACTACGCGCCGCGCGAGGGCGCGGTGATGAGAGCGCAGGCGAGCGGCTCGCGTCCCGGCAAGCAGCGGGTCGGTGGTCCGATCCGCTCGGGACACTTCGCCTTCGTCGGCGGCATCGGCGGCTGGTACCCGGAGCGTCGTCCCGATGGCCCGGGAGACGCGCGGCAGCAGTGCGGCGACGCTCTCGAGATCATGAAGGAAACTCTCGAGAAAGCAGGAACGTCGATGGCCAACGTCCTCAGCATCAAGGTGCCGCTCGTCGACCCGGAGAAGAACTGGCCTCTGGTCGACAGAGTGTTGCGGGAGCGCTTCCCTGAACCCGGGCCCGTGGTCTCGTGCTTCGGCGTCACCGGCTTTCGCCGCGGCGCGGGTCAACTGCTGCAGGTGGAGTGCATTGCGTATATCGACTAGCAGCACGACAGTCCTCTTCTTCCTTGCCTGCCTCTCGTGTCTTTCCTGGTTGACGATCGCCGCGCAGCAGGAAGCCTACGACATCGTCCTCACCGGCGGCCACGTCATGGATCCCGCCAACGACATCGACGGCATCCGGGACATTGCTATCCGCGCCGGGCGCGTCGCGCGCGTCGCGGCGAACATCCCGACGGCTTCAGCGAAGCGCGTCGTCGACGTGACGGGCCTCTACATCGTCCCCGGCCTGGTCGACATCCACAGCCATCACTACGGGTACAGCGGCGCGCTGTTTCCAGATGACGTGGCGCTGCCCGCGGGAGCGACGACGGTGGTTGATGCGGGCGGCCCGGGCTGGCGTAACTTTGAAGATTACCGCGAGAAGATCCTGCGGCGGGCGAAGACGCGTGTGCTGACGTTCATCAACATCGTCGGCCTTGGCATGGGCGGCGACGAGAACGACGTCGCCGACATGGATCCACAGGCAACGGCGAAGAAGCTGTTCGAATACCCGGAGCTGATCGTCGGCATCAAGAACGCGCACTTCAGCGGCGAGGGGTTCGTCTCGGTCGAGCGTGCGGTCGAGGCTGGGCGCCTGACGAAGCGGCCGGTCATCCTCGACAACAACATCCTGAGCTGGACCGGGCGCGACACCCGCACCAAGGTGCTCGAGAAGATGCGCCCGGGGGATCTGCACACGCACTTCTACAACGATCGCCACATCGAGCTGCTCGACCGGCGAACCAACAGGATCCAGCCGTTCATGTACGAGGCGCGCAAGCGCGGCGTGCTCTTCGACCTGGGCCACGGCGGCGGCAGCTTCCTGTGGCCCGTTGCCGATCGCGCCATGCGCCAGGGCTTCGCGCCCGACATCATCAGCACCGACCTCCACGCCTCGAGCATCATGACCACCCAGTCGGACATGGCGAATTGCATGTCGAAGATGCTGATGCTCGGCATGACGCTGAAGGACGTCGTGTATCGATCGACGGTGGCGCCGGCGCGCGCGATCAGCCGGTTCCCCGACGTCGGCACCCTCGGAGAAGGACAGGAAGCGGACGTCGCGGTCCTGGAAATCGAGGAGGGCGCCTTCGCCTACCACGACGCGTGGGAGAAGAAGCGCATGGGCGCGCGCCGCATCAACAACGTGCTCACCATGCGCGCCGGCGAGATCGTGTACGACCGCGACGCGCGAGCGTTCGCGGACTGGGCCGGCAGCGCCGCTTCGGCGTTGCCGCCGACGCCGAACGGCGCAACTCCCGGCGGGCCGGCCGCGATCCCGGTCACCGAGCCCATCTGGGACCTGCTGCTCAAGAACGGCCACCTCATCGATCCGGCGAGCGGCCGCAACGGCCGCTTCGACGTCGCCATCGTCGGCGAGCGCATCGCGCGGATCGCGGCCGACCTGCCGACGCATCGCGCGCGGACGGTCGTCGACGTCAGCGCCTACCACGTCACGCCGGGGCTCATCGACCTGCACGCCTACGTCAATGCACAGGGCGCCTTCCGCCAGGGAGATCCGCGCACCGCGTGGCGCAACGTCAACCCTGACCACAACGCGCTGCGCCATGGCGTGACCACGGTTGTCGACGGCGGGAGCACCGGCTGGAAGAACTTCGAGTCGTTCAAGCAGCTCGTGATCGATCGCTCACAGGCGCGCGTGCTCGCGTTCCTCAACATCTCCGGCGACGGCATGCTCGAAGGGGATACCGCCGTCAGGCTGCCGGCGCTGGACGTCGAGAAGGCCGCCGACATGGCGCGGCGTCATGCCGGCACAATCGTGGGCATCCGCGCCGCGCACCTTGCCGGCGCCGGCGCCGAAGGTGTGGACCGTACGATTCGCGCAGCCGAGTCGATGGGCGGGGTCGCGCTCGTCGAGTACCCTGGAACGGGACGGCCTGGAGTACCGCCAGCTTCTCGAGCGGCTCCGCCCTGGAGATCTTCTCACCCACGCCTACGATGTTCCCCTCCCGCTCCTCGCGGCTGCGCGCGAACGCGGCGTACTCTTCGACCTCGGCCATGGCAGCAGCTTCACGTTCAGCCGCGCCGCCCCGGCCATTCGTCAAGCCGTTCTGCCCGACGTGATCTCGACCGCGATGGACAAGACCAGCCTGCTGCTGCCGCGCGGCGAGATGATGACGACGCTGTCCAAGCTCCTGAGCCTGGGAGTTCCGCTCGATCAGCTGGTCGAGCGGGTGACGGCGCGGCCGGCGCGCGCGCTCGATCGCCTCGACCTTGCCGTCCTTCGCGAGGGTGGAGTCGCCGACGTGGCGGTGATCGAGATGCAGACGGGCCGATTCGGGTTCCTCGACGCCGGCCACGCCCGTTTGCGATCCGACCGCCGCCTCCGCGCCGTCATGACGATTCGCAACGGCGAGGTGGTGTGGGACAGCGAGGGGCTGAGCCACACCGACTGGACGAAGGCGGGGCCGTACACGAACTACCGCTAGCGTTCCTGCGGGCGGCTGCGCGGCGGGGCCGGCCTGCGGCCGGTCTTTTTGAACACGTACTCGTCGCGCTCCTTCTGAAGCTCCGGCGTCAGCGGCCCGTAGATCTGGCGGGAGGTGTACTTGCCGGTGCCGAGCATCATCAGGCTCCAGTCGTCGCGCGCCTTCGACATCTCGCCCGACTCGACTACGTCCTTCACCATATGGGGCGGGATGAACCACATGCCCTCACGATCGGCGAGCACGACGTCGCCGGGCATGACCAGCGTCTTGCCGATGCGGACGGGAACGTTGATGCCGGTCACCATCACGCGCATTCCCTGCGTCGGGTACGAGTTCTTGAAATACGCCTGCATCCCGGTCTCGGCGATGCGATCCAGCCAGTAGACGCCACCGTCCACGATCATCCCGTTCTTGGTGGTGGTCTGGATGTAGTGCGCGAGCTTGTTGCCGACGAAGTTCCAATTGGCCCCGAAGACGTCGGCGACGACGACGTCCCCCTCCTGCAGCTGGTCGATTGCCGTCTGGTTGCGCGCCGGCGTGGTCCCGCGCGCCTTCGCTTCGGCCTCGTCCACCGCCATGATGTCGCCGCGGGCGGGCATGAACTGGACCGTGAAGACACGGCCGACCATCTTCTTGTCGGCATTCAGCGTCTTCCAGCCCTCGCGTGATTCGAACTGGTTGGGATACTCCTGGCCGCCGAGCACCGCCTGCACTTCCTCGGCGATGAGGACGCTGAGCCGCTTCAGCATCTCGTCCGGAACCTTCGGGCGGCCGTCGGGGAAACGCTCATAGGGGTTCGTCGGCGTGTACTTGATCAACTGCTCCGGCGTCCACTGGAACAGCTGCGCGTGCGCGGCGTCGGCGCAGAAAAAGCCGATCGCCAGAAGACACACCATCACTCTCGACATCATTCCCTCCAGGCTCACGCCTGACGGCGCGCCGTCCATCGCGCTTTACCGTACTCACCGAGCTCGACTTCGCCTTTGATGGTCTCGCCGGCGAAACGTCCGTCGAACCGGTAGCTCAAACGCGTACCTTCCCAGGGAAGGCTGCTGCGTAATCGAACGTGGTCCCCGTCGATCTCTCCACGCACGACGCCCTGCAGCCGGCGGCCGATGTGGCTGCCTTCGATCGTGTTGCCGCGCGTGACGAGCAGCAGGCTGTGGCGCGCCTGTCCGCGGCTGTACTGCACCTCGACGTCCCAGCGCCCGGCCAGGTCCGCGGCCGGCGCGGACAGCGTCTTCGCCGTGATGCCCTTCGGCGCCCGCCGCAGGATCGCCGCGATCCGCCGGCCAGCGAGGATTTGATCGCCGGCCTTGAGTGCTGGCGGACGCACGCGGAACGAGTAGCCGTCCCCCGCCGCGTGCGACATGACGCGCGGCTCGCCGGCGAGGAGCTGATCGTACACCTCGCCGGCGGTGATGCCCACCTGCTGCGGATCCCATTCGATGTTCATCGTCGGATACGGGCTGGTCCCGGCAGGCTCCTGCATCTCCGTGCGCACTCCGGGCACCTGTGTGACGATGTCGCCGATGTCCTCGAGCCAGGCCTTCCAGGTCTTGAAGTCGCCATCGGTGCCGCGAGACATGAGCACCTCGACGGCCGCGAGCATCCCCATGATCTCTTCCTTGCCGACCTTCATCATCCGGCCGACGGCGTGGTGCGGCGCGCCGTTCATGAACGCGGCCCAGACCAGGTCCTTGCGCCCCAGCAGCAAGCCGGCGCATTGCGGCCCGCGCATCGCCTTGCCGCCGCTGTAGGCGACGAGATCGGCGCCGCGCGCGAGATACGGGTCGGGCTTGCGCGGAAGTTCGGCGGCGGCGTCGACGACGACCGGAACGCCTGCCTCGTGCGCGGCCCGCGCGAGCGCTTCGAGCCGAACGCCCCGTGCTTCCGCCGAGCCGAGCACGGCCACCAGCGCGGTGCGCGGGCCGAGCGCCGACTGCAGCGATTCGATCGAATCGATTTCGATGATCCGCGTTCCCCAGCTCCGGAAGGCGTGGTCATACACGTTGCGCGACTCGCGCGGCATGACCACTTCGTCGCGCAGCCCGACCAGATTGGGGAGCTGCTGCATCAACTCCGGGTCGGTCCCTGCGATGCAGGCTGCCGTCGCGTGGCTCAACGCCGCGGCTGCGCCGGACGTCACGATGGCCCCTTCGCAGCCAGTCAGCTCGGCGATGCGCGCCCCGGCTTTTTCCATCAGCTCGTCGATGTCCACCGCGTAGTCCGCCGCCTGGTGCGAGGCCTCCCGTACCTCCGGCAAGGTCAGCGCGCCGCCGTTGATCGTGAGCGTGCCGGTCAGGTTGATGAACGGCCGCACGCCGATGCGCGTGTAGACCTGCGGCCCCGTGCCAGGGTTCGGCGCGGCGGCAGCCGCCTCCGGCATCGCCAAGCCACCCACCGCGGCCGCCGCGGTCGCCAGGCCGCCGAGCCGGAAGACATCACGCCGGCTCCACGTGCCCTCGGTCTCGTAGTCGGTGCTCATCGGGTTGTTCCCTCCAGCACGCCCATTTCGCGCATGATGCCCTCGAGCGCCCGACGGCCCTCGGCGGGGAGCGCCTCCCTGTCTTTCCGCAACGGCCCGCCGGCGAGGCCGCGCAGCTCGAGGCCGGCCTTGATGAGCACGTCGCCGTACGTCGCGCGCAGCGTGTCCAGCGCCGCGAACCGATCCGCGAGCGCCATCGCCTCCTGCGTCCGGCCACCACGGAGCAACTGCCACAGCTCCATCGAGGACGCCGGCGCGAAGTTGGCGTGACCGCTGGTGATGCCGGTCGCGCCCGCGAGATGGCTGAACGGCGCCATCCGTTCGTGCGCCGGCACCAGCGGCATGCGGCCGTTCGTCCGCACCGCGGCGTCGCGGATGAACCGCAGGTCGCCGGTCTGCTCCTTGACCGCCAGAATGCTCGGGTGATCCAGCAGCCGGACGACAGTATCGACGTTGAACCGCGTCGCTGGCGATCGATACGGGATTACGCCGATGCCAACCGAACGCGCGATCTCCAGGTAGTGGGAGAGGAGCGCGGAATCGCCCCCCTTGCCGATGGCCTCCGACGGCAGCAGCACGGCCGCATCGGCGCCCGCTCTCTGCGCCGCCTGCACGTTGGCGATCGCCTCGCGCGTCGTGTCGCCGCCGGCGCCGGCCACCAGCAGGCGCTTCCCTTTCACCGCGGCAGCGATGCCGATCAACCGGCCACGTTCCTCCGGCGTGAGCACGTGATACTCGCCGACGGCGCCACAGACCGCGAGGCTGTAGCCGCCGTCGTGGCCGACGTAGAAGCGCATGTTGCGCTCGAAGCCGTCGAAGTCCACCTCCGCCCGGCCGTCCCGCAGCCGCATCGGCGTGATCGCAAAGATGGCGATGCCCTCGAAGTGCCGCCGCTCCGTATCGCGCGTCCGCGGCACAGCTGGCACGGCGGCCGCCTGCCCGCCGATCGTCAGCGCCGCGCCGGCGCCGAGCGTCATCAATGCTTCCCGTCTCGTCATGTCGTCGCCTGCACTAGACTCGCTGGATGGCCAAGGAGGTCCGCGTGAACCCGAAGAGATCGCGACGCGAGATAGTACAACTGGCCGGTGCCGGCGTGCTCGGCCTCGGAACGCTGCAGGGCACGAACCCGCCGCGCAAGCAGTTCTACGCCGACCCGACAGGCACGTCACCACACCTCGGCGCGATCCGGTCGGGCCATCTGCTCTTCGTGAGCGGGGTGGCCGGCTGGTACCCGTCGCGCCGTCCTAAGCCGGGCGACATCCGCGAGCAGACGGCCGACGCGCTCGACCTGGTGAAAGCCATCCTCGAGAAAGCCGGATCGTCGATGGCCGATCTCCTCCAGGTGCAGGTGGCGCTCGTCGAACCGGACCGTAACTGGGAGCCGATGAACGAAACCTACAACACCAGAGTGCCGGAGCCGCGCCCGGTGCGATCGTACTTCGGCGCGACCGGATTCATCGCACCGGGGCAGCTCCTGCAGGTCGACGCAATCGCCTACGTGGACTGATCGCGCGAGAAGAAAGTCTTTTCAGTACGAGCCGGTCGAGCCACGATCGCGCGCCGTTCGAGGTGCCTCCGGTCGAACCTCACGAGCTGGAAGGCTTAACTTAGCAGATTGGCGGGCCGTCTGGGATTCGAACCGTCCTCTACTCGCAGTCTATGTAGATCAACTACTCGGAAGGCGAATCCGAAACCATGACCACTCGGCTGAGGGCGGAGGTTCTCGAAACCTCTTGCCTTCTGTCAACCACGAACCATTAACCGCCTCGGAGTCAGCGGTTTACGCGGTGTGCCAAGTGGCCGACGCGGCACGACGATTGGGCGACTTCATGTCGTACGCCTCTGGCCTGCGCTGGGTCTGACCTGCCGGGCTGTTCACACTTTTGCACCGCGGCACTCGCGGGCAAATCGCTTGCTCACTCTGCACGCGTCGCGAGGTCCTCATCGAAAGTTGTCGAGGCGCATCAGATCAGTGTCGAACCGCACCATCCTCGTTGCCAATGCCCATCGACCGTCGCGAGACACTGCCATGTTCCTGAAGCCCCAGGGTACGCGAAATGCGAGCCGGCCCACTCGAGCAACACGGCGCTCGCTGTACCGGTACACATCGATCGCATCGAAGTCCGGCTCACGAGTGACGAACACGATCCCAGTGTCCGTGACCGACCACAGAAACGGCCGAACGCCCTCGAGGACCAGTTCCTCCTGTCCGCCACCGACAGGCACGCGCATCAGCCTGGCAGTACCCTCAATCGCCAGGCCCGCCGGATGACGATCGAGATAGAACAAGTAGCGGGCGTCCGGCGATTCTTTCGGGTCGAAGCCGCCGTTGTGGGTCGTTCGCGTGGCCGGGCCTCCATCGGCAGACATTCGCCAGATGTCCGGAATCCCCCCTGCGCGGGTCGACGAGAAATAGATCCAGCGGCCATCTCCCGACCACGACACAACTCCGTCGACGGAGGGGTCGGCCGTCAGCCGACGCAGGTGCCCGCCATCCGTCCCGACAACATAAACGTCATCGTTGCCGGCGATCGCCGCATCAAACGCTATCCTTCCGCCGTCCGGGGACCATCCGCCGATGAGAAGATCAGGAGCGCCGAGCGACGTGATCTGCTGAAGTCCACTACCATCACGTCCAGCGACCCAAATCTCAGGCCCTCCTGAGCGGTTGGACTCGAACGCAATCCGGCTGCCGTCAGGCGAGAATCGCGCCGAACCCTCAATGCGAGTCGACTTTGAAAAGGGCGTCGACCCGATCGTGTCATTCACCCGGCGGGCCTCGAGGTCCATCAAATGAATGTCGACATCGCGCGTGATCGTTTGAAACGCCAGGCGTGCCGGTTGCCCCGGCATCGGCCTCGAGATCGAGGGATTCACGGCAGCTGCGGGGATGTCTCCGATGGGCGATCCTCGACCGGGTCGAGCGCTATTCGCGTGGATTCGCCACAGGCGACTGGCTGCCGGTTCCTCGACGGAGTACACAATCTCTCGACCGTCGGCTGTCCACGATAGTCCGGTGAGGTCCGAGTTCCAGTTCGAGAGCCGCCGCGGTTCGCCTCCTTGCATGGGTACGACGTACAGGTCCGCGATTCCTTCGCGCTCATAACGTATGAACGCCAGGCTGTTGCCGTCCGGTGAGACTGCAAACCGCCAGTCTCCAGGGCCGAGGTGTGCCTGCGTCAGCCGGCGACGCTCCAGCGTGTCGAGGGACACCTGGTGGATGCCAAACGGGCCGGCATTCGCTTCGCGGTCACGGATCAGAACCGACGTCGAGTCACTAGACCAGGCAACGTGAGTGCCCGAAGCTGATACCTGGCGTTCGGCTCCGCCGAGTTGCGACACGGTAAAAACACCTTGTCCCTCCCGGACAAAGGCGATGGTGTGTCCGCCAGGGGACCACGCCGGGCTAGTCTCCGAAGCCGGAGTTGCTGTCAATCGCCGGAGCGCCTCACTCCCGACAGCCTTTACATAGATATCTGTCGCACCAGCGTCGGCGTCGCCGGACCAGGCGAAAGCGACAAGGTTGCCGTCCGGGGACAACGCAGGTGGTCCCTCACCACCTGGATACGAGGCAAGCGGAAGCAACTGGACTGGAGCGTCCGCCGGCGTGCGGAGTGTGCGCCACATAAACGCGGACGCGAACGCCGCTGCGACGACTGCGAGACTGCCGACAGCGACCCTCGCGCGTCTGAGAGTCGAAACGCGGGGCGTCGGCTGAGGCTCGACGGCAACAACTGCAGGAGCCGTGTGAGTAGGTGGGGCGGAATTCGCTTCGAAGACGGGCACGTAGCTGCCCTTCGGCAGCGAGATGACGACGGGATCGAATCGGCCCTCGTCGTACTCGCGCAGTTTGTCGCGAAGCCGCCTGGCATCGACCCGAACCACCGGATCGGTACCTCCGTCAAAGTCCGTTCCCTTCCCGTACAGTTCGTGGGCGAGGACCGATTCTTTGAGCGAATGTCCCTGCCCGGCGAGGCCTTGTTCGACGATGAACGAGAGGAAGCGCCGCAGGTGCCGGGACCGGGAAAACACCTCGCTGGCGAGGATTCTCTCGAGCTGAGCGCGGATAGCGGCGTCCTGCGGGTCGCTTCGCGCCTGGGCGCTTGCATTGGTTTCGGAGGACATCGGGCGCTCCGCGCAAGTGACGCCAGTGTACAACAGCGTGCGGGGACCCTTTACAGCCTGTTTCCGGAGGTAGTACACCGTAGAGATCTGGCGCCTCCCAACGACGTGCCTCAGTGTTGTCTCGGTCGACGAGCACGCCCGCCAAGGCGACCTGCGGCGGTCACGTCGTCCCCATCAAGGAGGCTCCATGGCTCGAACCGCACGTCAGCTTGCCGCGTTGGGCGTCACGATGGCTTTCGCGATAAGCGGTGGCAGCGATCAATCACTCTCACAGGCGCTAGGTCAGGATGAGCTTGGCATCGAGCTCGACGGCAAGAAGCTCTTCGAAAAGGAGACGTTCGGCGGCAATGGGCGCACGTGCCGCACGTGCCACAGCAGGGATACTGGTACGCTCACCTTGGCCGACGTGCAGCGGATCATCGAGAAGGGGGATCCCGACAGATTCCTGATTGACGACGCGCTCGACGATGACGGAGTCGGCGTGACTCGCATCCAAGCACACGGCACGATCCGTTACACCATCCCACTGCCGCCGTGGATCTCGATGGCGGATGACCCGGGCGCAACACACGTCACCGTGTTTCGCGGTATTCCATCGACGCGAAACACGCCAGCGCTCGACCCGGTTCTGCTCCACGACGGACGCGCGCCCACGCTCCAGGAGCAAGCACGTGGAGCCATCCACGACCATTATCGGAACACCGCCGAGCCGACGACCGCGCAGCTCGATGGCATTGCAGGATTCCAGCGGACCGACGTGCACTTCTTCTCCTCCCCTGGCCTCAGGAAGTTCGCCGCGACTGGATCGCCCCCTGAGCTGCCTCCTGGAATCACGCCGGCCGAGAAGCGAGGGCGCACGTTCCTCGTCGACGCACCCTTCAACCCTCCCTCGAAGACGGGCATCTGCGCCCTCTGTCATAGCGGTCCGATGCTGAACATGGTCAGCCAGGCGCATTCGGACTTTGTTGGCGGCAGGCCGCCAGCGGGAGTTCGCTTCTTCGACACGGGCGTGACGATCGTCAATCAACCCAACAATCCGATCCGAATGTGGGTCATCAATGACGGGATCAACCCGGTCGTGACGATCCACTCGCCCGACGTCGGCCTGATTCTCGACCCCTCTCCTCCGACCCCGCCGCCGTCCCTCGCGCCGCGCGCCTTCTTTGCGAACCAGTTCAAGATCCCGACGCTCTGGGGCGTCAGGGATACTGCGCCCTACTTCCACGACAACGGCGCCAAGACGCTCCGCGACGCCGTCGCTCATTACCAGCGGTTCTTCAATTTCACGGAGGCGCAAGACCCGGTTGGTTCGCAGACCCTGGGCGGTTTCATCGTGCTAACAGACAACGACGTCGACGACATCGCTGCGTACCTGAAGCGTCTGGGTCCGAACCGGACAGATAGGTAACCAGGTAGACCGGATACGGCAGGTGAGGTGGGATGGCTGTCGAGAGGACGAACCTGACGACCGCCCGATTTCAGCCTGGGAACGTTTCGCGCGGAGATCCTCGGCCTCAAGCCGTAGACCGATCCATCGGAAATGGGCGGGTGACGCTCGAAACTCGTGAATCGAGCGACCGGGAGGACTAGTCTCCTGCTCGGCGGGCCTGACACCCAGCCGGCAGCAGATCGTCAACCCTCCAGGGTCCAGCGCACATGTCTAACGCAACGCCCTTGCCGTCAAGGAAGGTTGGTGAAGTGGTCCTGAACCCCGGACCAGATCTAATGCGGGGCCTACGCCGGCGCCGCCGCTGCCGGTGCGATGTTGGCGTTCAACCGGAAAAAGTTGTCCGGATCATACGTGGCCTTGATTAGCCTCAGACGGTCCATGTTGGCGCCGTATGCGTTGGATGCCAGTGCGCTCGCGCTTTCGTCTGCCTGACCAGTAAAGTTCGTATACGTTGTGCCCGTGGAGTACGGTGCGATCTGACTGAAGCTCTCGCGCACCCAGGCGATGTTGTTCGCATTGTCGGCGGGATCCTCCCAGTTCCCGTCAATGGACGACATCCATGGAGCCGACCGCTCCGCATAGGCCGTTTCCGTCGCACCGACACGGTTGATGGCGCCACCCATCTGGAAGGTGACCACGAGCGTGAGCGGCGCCGGTCGCTGATTCGCTCTGGCCGCGATGATCTCGATTGCCTGATCTGGCAGAGACGCCAGGTTCTGCGCTTTCCAGTAACTGTGCAGCTTACCCATGGGGAAGATTGGATCAAAGGCGGTCTGCACGTGGTGAAACGGCATCGGCTGGGAGATATCGGCGAGCGGCGTACCCAACTCGCGTAGCGGTTGCATCGCGCGCATACCCTGCTCTGACGACCCGGCGTAGACCCCGCCGATGACGAGGCACGCCTGGTTGTGAATCGTGGGCGGCAGCGTCGGCGCCGCAGGCATGGTGATGGCAACGGCGAGCGACGTCGTCTCGTCGGGCGCCTGCAGGCAGTAGTCACGCCAACGGGGCAGGATTTTCGCCGCATCGGCCGCCCGATAGAAAACGCCGGCAAACGCGACGATTGGACCGAGCGGATGGGCGCGAAACTCAAAGGACGTCACTACGCCGAAGTTGCCGCCGCCGCCGCGCAGCGCCCAGAACAGGTCGGGCTCTGATTTCGCCGAGGCAGTGCGAACGGAACCGTCGGCGCAGACGACGCGCGCCGACAGCAGGCTGTCGATCGTCAGCCCGTACTTGCGCCGGACCCAGCCTTCGCCCCCTCCCAGCGTCAATCCGGCAACCCCCGTCTCGGACACGACGCCACCAGGCACGACGAGGCCGAAGGCTTGCGTCTCGCGGTCCACGTCGCCCCAGAGGGCGCCGCCCTGGACTCGAGCCGACCGCGATTCAGGTTCGACTTCAACGCCGCGCATGCGAGTGAGATCGATGACGATCCCATTCTCACAGCTCGAATGACCGGCGACAGAATGGCCGCCGCCCCGGACGGCGACGAGCAGATTGTGCTGTCGAGCGAACTTCACCGTATCCACGACATCGGCGATGCCCGTGCATCGCACGATCAGCGCGGGACGCCGCTGATGCATCGCGTTATAGACCGGCTTCTCGCCATATCCCGGATCGGTCGGCTTCAGCACATCTCCGCGGATTGACGTCGCGACCTGTTCCAGTGCCGAGTCGGTAATACTCGTCTGTCCACCGTCCACTGTCGCGATCGAAATTGGCACAAGTCTCCTCCTGGCCCCACATCGCGGCCCAGCTCCGCAAAACCGCCGCGCGCTTCGGCGGCCTCGAAAGGATCGGCCTGCCTGCGGCATCTCACCCGACATTTCCGATGTGATGCCCGTTGAACGGTCGCATCCTACACCAACCACAGCGCGTTCTGGATAAAGCGTCATCGAGTATGGCGTTGCCTGAAATTGCCCGGCTTGAGATCGTCGCGGGCACGGTTCGGGCACAGCTCGGCGGACGACACAAGAACCGCGATGTCCTCCACCAACCCCGGCGGCGTTTCGTTCGGCTTACCGTTGCGCCGCGGCTTTCGCCTGGGCGAGCAGCTGATCGAGCGCACTCCGGTCCAACATTCGTCCCGCGGCTACCACAGCCCGGATGCGGCCGACGTTCCCGATGTCCTCGAGTGGATTCGCGTCCAGCAGCACGAGGTCGGCCGTCTGCCAGCTGCCACAGTGCCGGTCGTGTCGTCGAGATGAAGATACCTGGCAGGATTCAACGTTGCCGCCTGCAGTGCAGCCAGCGGCGACATTCCTCCTTCGACCATCTTTCTGAGCTCGTCGTGCACACAAAACCCGGCGATCAGTGCATCACACCCAGCGAGGATCGCGGCCGATCGCTGGTGACGCTGGAAGCACAAGGCACAGGGGCGGGTCTTGCGCCCTGGCGGCGGACGTCTGCCCCTCATCCATCAGCCCGTCATCTATCCGTTGACAATATACTCACAGTGGATATAGCATCGCGTCATGCGCGAGCGAAACCCCATCACTTGTGTTTCTGGGGTATCGCGATGCTAGGGTCTGACCTCACATTCGCCGTCCGTGGACTGACCGGGGCGCCGGGGCTCTCGGCTGCCGCCGTGGTCGCGCTGGCCCTGGGCATCGGGCCGAACACGGCCATCTTCAGCATCGTGTATGCGACCCTGCTCGCGCCGCTGCCATTTTCAGAGCCGGACCAACTTGTCAGAGTCACGCCGATGGGGCGGGCAATGCCCAGGATCGGGCATCAGCGGCCGAGTATCTCGAGTGGAAAAAAAGAGCCACATCGTTCCAGGCTCTGGAGGCCTTCCGGCCGGGCGGTACGCTGAATCTCGCGATCGGCGACGCGCCGGAGATCGTCATCGCGCGACAGGTCACGCCCGGCGGGCATAGCATGCTGAGCGAACGGGTGTTCCCTGGGCGTGATTTCCGACGAAGGGCGCTTTTCCTCCCCCGCTGAAATCGACGTTTTTTACGTGGATCCCCTGATCGCGTTGCGCCAGTCATAGGCATCCAGTCTTCGGAATAGTGAGCGCCTCCGCAAGAAGGGAAACATGAAACCCGGACGTTGTCGTGTGGCGGGCCTCTGTGGGGCAATTCTGACCATCTGGTGGGCGGTCGGCCCTTCGCCCACACGCGCGCAAGCCACCCTCGGCTCGGCCGACGTCCACCTGCCCATCCAGAACGCCTCAGGATTACGGTTGCTTGTGGCAACCGACCATACATCGCCCGTTCTCCGCGTCATTCTCCCTGGCCGCCCGACGTCAGATCGGTCGATCGAGATCCTCTTCCCCGAACACGTCACCGTCGTCAAACAAGGCCAGCGCTCTGCCCAACAGCTCTACATGTTCCGTCCCGGAGCGGGCGGGGACCGACCGCTGTGGCGCCGCTCCGATGTGTCTCTCGAATACGAGCGCGACCTCGGAGACGGTGTCCATCTGCTCGCGCGCGCCACGCTGGAGGGCGACGGCGTGCGCTTCCGCTATGAGCTCACAAACGGGTCACCGGTGGCGTACAGACATGATCTATGCCCCCACGGATCCACGACTCACGTCGATCTTCCATGACGTGCGCCTGGAGCGCACCTACGTCCATCACGCCGACGGCTTCGACCTGCTGGCGTCAGAGACGCCACGCCGGCTCACTGTCCCGCTGGATCAGTGGCTCCCAGCGCGCTATCTCGTGTCGTTCACGTGGCCGGTCCCGGCGCAGCGGATCGAGCGTCGCGGCGACGGGATTCCGTACTACAACAAGTCCCGAGCGGTCGACATGCCCTTCATCGCCACGGTGTCCACCGACAAGGCATGGGTGATCGCGAGCTTCGCCCGCACCGCGGGCAACGTGTGGAGTAATCCTGAGCTGACGTGTCAGCACGTCGATCCGCAAACGTCGCTCTCGCCGGGGCAGCGCGCGACAATCGAGCTGAAGCTGCTCGTCTTCCGCGGCTCGCTGGACGATGCGCTGGAGCGGGCAAGCCGGCAACGTGAGTCCTTGAAATAGCCGGAACGAGCCACATCAGAGGGATCAACAGCTACCGCTCTCACGAAATGACCCGCTTGGCTTCTTCGGACCGGTGGTGTCGGGATGGACCGGTCTCACCTTTCCCCTTCCCTAGTCGACCAGCGCCTGATAGACGAGCGTATTGAAGTTCCAGAAGAGGTCGTGCTCGTTGACCGGCATGTGCTGAGCAAAGATCAGCGCGACCAGCTGCTCCTTTGGGTCAATGTTGACGGTAGTCGTCGCCGCCCCGCTCCATCCGAACTGACCGACGGACCCGAGCTCGTTGCCCTTGGCGAGATCGACCCGCACCGCGACGCCGAGGCCGAACCCGTCGGAGCTGCTGAACTCGTGGGTCACACGCGGCAGGTGGTTCAGATGATTCGCGGTCATGAGCTCCACGGTCTTGCGTCCGAGGATCCTCACGCCATCCAGCTCGCCGCCGTTCAGCAACATCTGCGCAAGCCGCGAGTAATCCCCAATCGTGGAGAACATGCCGGAGCCGCCGGCCGCGATGCCGCGGCCCTGTTCGGCGTACCGAGGACGCGATCGGTTTCGACTCGACGAAGCGTCCCGCTGGAGCCGCGCCGGGTTTGCCTTTCGTCCCCCCGGCCGCGGGCTTGGGATGCTCGTATACGATGGCGAGTCGGCCCATCTTCTCGGGCGGCACGTCGAAGCCTGTGTCGCGCATCCCGAGCGGACGGCAGATCCGTTCGTCCACGAAATCCTCGAATTTCTTCCCGGACACTTTCTCGA
This sequence comes from uncultured Acidobacteriota bacterium, assembly GCA_963787175.1. GTDB lineage: Bacteria > Acidobacteriota > Vicinamibacteria > Vicinamibacterales > 2-12-FULL-66-21 > CAVSUB01. The sequence goes on along the minus strand of CAWBCA010000014.1, from coordinate 16,998 downwards.
CGACGGCGCCCAGGATGTCGGAGTTGATCCCGTAGCTGAAACGCTCACCCGGCTCGTGCGCCAGAGGAAGTTTGGCCGCCCGCACCACGAATTCGGCCATCGATGTGGCCTCGAAAACGTCCGAGCTGTTGTAGATCTTGTCCAGAGGACCGGTTCCAAATCCGTAGATGAAACCGGACGTGTGCGTGAGCAGGTGTTTGATTGTGATCGGCGTGCGGGCGGGCACGACAACCGGAGCGGCAGCGGTCCCTCCCTTGAACACCTTCACACGCTTGAGGGCAGGGAGGTACTTCGTCACCGGATCGTCCAGCTTGATCCGGCCCTCTTCGTGCAGCGCCATGACGGCCACACTGGTGATGATCTTGGACATCGAGTAGATGCGGAAGATCGTGTCCTTCTCCATCGGCATCTGCCGGGCGATGTCACGCTGACCCCAGGTGCGCCACGCGACAACGCGGCCCTTGCGTGCCAGGAGCATGACGATGCCAGCGTGCTGACCCTCGTCCACGAAACGCTTCATCCGCGCATCGAGCCGCGTCAGCCGTTCTTCACTGAAGCCGACCGATGCCGGCGTTGCAGCGGGGAGCGGCTCGCGGGTCTCACCGGGCGCCTGGGCGTCGCCGGTCGGATGAATTGCGAGCGCAAGAAGAAGGACGATCGAAACGCGGCGGAGGCGGCGCAGCCGGGTGGTCATCTCATCATCCCGCAAAGTCACAGAGGATGCCCGGATTATGGGGTCGACGCGGCGAGGGCGTCAAACGTAACCCGTCTACTTCGGCGCCCAATACACCGTGTCTGCCCAGACAAGCTGGACCTGTCGAGCCCATGGGCTGGAGAATTTGGCTTGCCAGCCGAAGCGCTTCAGCCGGTTACCGACAGCCCGCCTCCGCCAAGGCTACGGCGGGCAACCTTCGCCTGGGTCATGCGCGAAGGTTGGAGGCGCCGCCCGGATTTGAACCGGGGATGGAGGTTTGCAGACCGTACAGGGTTGCCTTTAGTAGCGCCTGGCTTCGTCTTCTGGTCCTGATGATGCCCGGTTCTCCCTGCTGTTTGGGCGTTGTTGCTCCGAAGTTGTCCGAAGTTTAGAGGCTCACAACGGTGAACGTCTGCCGATGTTATGCTCGGCGTGTCGCTGTTGGCGTCGGTCAGTGTCAACGCCGACCGAACATCCGACAGTTCCGCCGGCTGACAAACTGTCCGGTCCGCGGTTAACCGGGGCACAGACACTCTTCCATGCTCTGCGATCAGCCCGGCGTCCTCGAATGCCCACGTGACCGCAAACGGCGACGATGTCACCGCGGTCGCTCGATGCCAACCACGCTCGCGCCGCCGCCGCGGGAGCGCAGCGTCACCCGCAATCAATCACGCCGATGGCCACGACGGCCAGTCCACTTAGAAGGCTGAGTATCAGGTACCAGAAAAAACAGGGACAGCGCAATCGCGGTACGTCCCCTTGAGAGTCCCTGGAACGCGTCGGCGCCACCAACCCTTACCCATCCCCGACAGCGGCGACAACGCGCCCGGCGCGCGCATCGTCCAATCGGCGAAGCGCACGCGGCTACGCACACCCGGGCAGAACGCCATCGGGAACGTGTGCGCTCGAAGAGAGGTCGCATGGCCAGACTCGTGACGCTTGTGTGGGAGATCGCTGGCGAATTCCGACACGCCTTCCGCGTCACCAGCCGGCACCCCGGCTTCGCGGCCGTCGTCGTGGGCACACTCGCGCTGGCATCGGCGCCAATACCGCGATTCTTCACCCTCGTCGATCACATCCTGTTCCGGCCGCTCCCATTCCAGGAGCCCGAGCGGCTCTTCGTCGTTCACGAGGTCATTCGGCCGCCCGAGCGCCCCCCGCTCTCCGTGCCAGTGAAGCTGTCCCATTTCGAGGAATGGCGCCGCTCGTCCCGTTCGATGGACCGGTAGGCGCTCGTCGACGCGTCCCGCGCCAACGTGACCGGCAACGGTGAGCCGGAGCGCTTGGCGCTCGGCCGGGTGTCGCCGGCGCTGTTTCCCCTGCTGGGCGTGGAGGCTCGGCTGGGTCGGTTGTTCTTCAGCGAAGAGGCCGAAGCCGGCCGCGACCGTGTCGTCAGCGGCCGATGAGCGACGTCCGCGTCGTCAGCCCGGACTACATCCGCACGCTGGGCATTCCGTTGCGCGACGGCCAGTTCTTCCCGAGCCCGACGCCGGTCGCGGATACGCGGTCGTGTCGGCGTCCGCAGCCGCGCGCCTTTGGCCGGGGCAGAATCCGATCGGCAAGCGGCTCCGCGTCGGAGGCGGCGCCGGCGCGCCGCTCGAGGTCGTGGGGATCGTCGGCGACGTCCACGGCGTCAGCCTCGACCAGCAGCCCAAGCTGACGGTGTACCTGCCGCACTGGGCGGTCGTTCGGTCCGCCCGACGCGCGCGCGCTCGAATCTCTCACTCGCCGTGCGGGTCGAGGCCGATCCGCGGACGCTGCCGACCGGCATCCGCCAGGTGATGCGCCGCCTCGATCCCGAGCTGCCGGTGCAGACGTTCCGTTACAGATGGACGCCGTGGTCGACGCCTCGGTGGGACAGCGCCGGTTCCAGACCGTGCTGGTGCTGCTCGTCGCCGTGGCGGCCACGTTCATGCCGGCGCGCCGCGCCACCCGGTGGCAATCCGCTGCAGAGCCTCCGGCCGCAATAGCTACGAGGGGCCGCAGGCCATGCCCAGATGGAGCGCCTTCACCTACTCGTAAGCTACGGGTCGCTCGATCCCCGGTGGGTTGAGACGTTCGTGCGCGAATCTCGACGAGCAGGTCTCGAGGCCTCTCGGCCGATCCGCCGGTGTGGGGCGCGAGCCGTCGCCTGCGCGCAGGGCACCGGAGCCTGCCGGCGTGCCGGCGAGCAATCCATGGCCTTTCCCGGACCGTGGGATGCCGGCCAGAGAAGCGCTGGATGGTTTGTCGCGGTTGCTCGTAACCGGCCCTCCAGGCTCTGCAAAGTCGACGGTCCTGCGGTGGACGGCCGCCGAATGCGCGCGAGCCCGCTATCGGCCCGATCTTGGTGCCGGCGTTCGTCGAGATCCGGTCGCTTCGCGCCGACATTCCCTTGATGGGGGCGCTTCACGCGGCCTGGGATGCCAATCCGACCGGCATTCTCAAAGCCGGGCGTGCTTTGTTGCTACTCGACGAACTCTGGGCTTCAACTAACCGCAGCGTCACACGAAACGCCGCTGGAATTGGGGTCCAGCTCCGGGCCGATTGCGGTGGGGCCGATCGGGTCTCACACGGGAGCCATTGCCGCGGCCGCTACTTTGTCGGTCCGAGCCGCTTCAGCTCCTCGACCCAATTGAGCACGGTGACGATCTCATCGCGGGCCACTCCGACCGGCTTGAGCAGCAGCAGCCGGCCATCAGGTGCGACGTCGTATGGTGTATCCCGACCATGCCGAACATACTGTCCCGGCGCCGCCGGACGCGCTGCTTTGAACTCGAACCCTGATCCAGGCACCATTGATACGGCCATCACTGACCCCATCCTCCCCCTCTCGACCACGTAGAACAGTTCCCTACTGCCTGGGCCCCACACGGGATTCCTCCCGCCGGCGGACGTCACCTTGTATTCAAAGGCATCCACGTTCGGAAACGGACGCACGTAGATTTCGAATGCTCCCGAACGGTTGGAATCGTACGCGAGCCACCGGCCGTCGGGCGAGATTGCGGCATTGACTTCTGATGCCGGTGTCTGCCACAGCGTCCGACGCGATTCCGGAATGCGTGGCGTCAGCAACGCGAGGTCGACGTTATTGTTGTTCGTCCAATACAACTCTGCACAGATCAATTGCCCATCAGGGGAAAACATCATCGGTACCACATCGGTCGGACCATCCGTGATCTGCTCAGGGACGCCCGAACCATCGGCTGATTGAACGAACACCTGGTTGATCCCGTTGACGATCGAGGAAAACGCGAGCCGCTTGCCGTCGGGGAACCATGCGTGTCTGTAATTCCAAGTGCTGTCAAACGTCAGTTGCTTCGAGGTTCGACGCATGACATCCCAGATCCAGACGTCCTTGGTCGTCCTGGTCCCCGCGCCCGAACGCGACTCGTCTCCCATCGCGGGACACCCGCGGACTGTTCAAGCGGCCCGGCTCGATGGCCAGTGGTTCTTCGCGCCCTTCACGGTCAACCCAGACCAGCGTGCTCCTCAGCTGACGGTCAACCTCCGGTATGTAGGCGAGAACTCCCGTTGGGGCTACGATTGCATCATTAATTCCGCTGACACCATACGGACTGCCCGGGCCACCATCCACGTGTTCGCGGATCCCCTCGAGGACTGCCGTCGGCGTGCCTCGCACCTCCATCCGATCGAGCTCGAAGGTGACAGCCCAGAGCGTGCCCGCGCTGGTGTAAACGAGATGCCCGCTCGGGAGATACTGCCCCGCTCCGCCCGGCAGCAGCCGCTTCGACGTATTGTTCTGCAGATCATGAATCTGCAGGATGTCGTCCGGCTTGGTGGCGCCGCCTTCGGTGTACAAGATAGCGCGGCCACCTGGCAGCACCTGTGGATCGAAAATCATCCGCCCTTCCGTCGGGAGTCGTGAGCGTGACGATGTCCCCCCCGCGCTCCGACACTCGCCACAACCCCCGGGACAGGCCGCCCACGATGATCGTTCCATCGGCGGTCCAATGTGCCCCACGGAACTCCGCAGCGGGAAGCTCTGCGATGGTTTGGGCCGGGCCTCCGCGTACCGGAACACGCTTGAGAGTCGTGCCGACGCGATACCCCACCCACTGACCATCATGGGAAAAAAATGGTTCCTCCGCTCCATCGTCGCCGATCGGCTCCGCGTACAGGTTGATCGAGAAACCTGCGGTAGAGCCGAAATCGTCCTCTATCCTGAGCGTGATACACGAGCGCTCGGCCATCTGGCGAGAGCGCCAGGACCTTACTACTACTGTGGCCCCACGGCATCGATCGGCCCTCAGGCAGCGAATCCACGACACGGGTGACCTGTGGGCGCGAGCTCGCGGTTGCCGCGGGCAAGCCAGACCAGCAGGCCGAGTGCGACACTCGTCAGCAACACTCCAGCGTTCCTGAGCACCCTGCCGCGTCGCACGCTGCCGTTGCGAGGAACGTTGCTCTCCGGATCTGCCAGTAACCCCCATGCGTCACCGATGTCGCGCAGCCTGAGGGCCGGATCTTTCTCCAGGCATTTACCCACTAATCGTTGCGCGACACGAGGCACTCCACTCAGGTCCGGCTGCGTCTTGACGATGGCGGCGATTGTTTCTGTGGCATCGTCACCCGGAAACGGGGGCCGGCCAGTAAGCATCTCAAACAGGACGACGCCGAATGCCCAGATGTCGGCGCGCTTGTCCACCCGCTGTCCGCGCGCCTGCTCGGGTGCCATGTAGGCGGCCGTGCCGAGAATCACACCCGGTCGCGTCGCGGACGGCGACGTCAGCGAGGGTGAATCGGATAGCTTGCCTGGGATCGCCGCAGCATCGACCGTCTTCGCTAGCCCGAAATCCAACACCTTCACCGTACCGTCAGACCGGACCTTGATATTCGCGGGCTTCAGATCGCGATGAATGATCCCGGATGCGTGCGCCGCGTCCAACGCCGCGCCAATCTGTTTGGCAATGGGCAGCGCCTCCTCGAGCGGAATCCGGCCTCGTGCGATGCGGGCGGCCAGGTCCTCACCCTCGACGAGCTCCATCACGAGCGCCTTGATGGCGTCGGCGTCCTGTAGCCCGTAAATGGCTGCAATGTTCGGGTGATTCAGCGAGGCCAGGACTTCTGCCTCACGCCGAAACCGTGCGAGCCGCCCGGAGTCCATCGCGAGCGATTGTGGCAGGGTCTTCAGCGCGACGTCCCGTTTCAGCGATGAATCACGGGCGCGGTAGACCTCCCCCATTCCGCCAGCACCAAGCCGCGACACGATCGTGTATGGCCCGATCTGGCGACCGACCAGCAATGAAGACGATGCTGAGTTGTTCAGCATTGGTGCTGCAAGGGCCACCGCTGGTCGTTCGAGCAATGCATCTGCGCCGTCTTCATGGCACAAGAGCGACTCGACCTCGCGGCGCAGCCCCTCGTTTCCCGCGCAGGCCTCGCGCAGAAACGCCTGCCGATCCGCCGGGTCGCGTTCCACCGCGGCCAGGTAGATCTCAGCGACCTGCTGCCAGCGATCAGCCGTGGCGGCCTCCTTTTTCAAGCTCCCGCGCGAGCCAGACTTTGGCGACCTTCCAGTCGCGCATCACCGTTTCAGGAGACACCTTCAGCGCCTCAGCGGTCTCATCAACGCTGAGCCCGCCAAAAAACCGCAGCTCGACGACGTGCGCCCGGCGCGGATCAACGGTCGCAAATGCTGCCAACGCCTCGTCGACCGCGACGAGGTCCGCACCGGGCTCAGCAGACACGACCAGGCGTTCGTCGAACGAGACCCTCCGCACGTCGCCGCCTCGTTTCTGATTGCCCTTCGCGCGCGCGAGGTCGACCAGGATGCGCCGCATCAGTCGCGCCGACAAGGCAAAGAAGTGCGCGCGGTCCCTCAGGTGGACGTGACCCAAATCAGCCAGCCGCAGGTACGCTTCATTCACCAGCGCAGTGGGCTGAAGCGTCTGGCCGGCGCGTTCGCGCCTCATATATCTCCGCGCCACTCGCCGAAGATGGGGCTCCACGAGCGGAGTGAGCGCCTGCAGCGCTGTCTCATCACCGGATCCCCAGGCTTGGAGCAGCGCCGTGACTTGGTGAAGCGCCGTGTTCCGGGTGGTGGCACGGCTCATATTCGTGCGGGTCTGCCGCGGATCTTAACGCCGACCGGAGCCGGTGGGCCAGCCAATTCGGTGCGCGTTTCTGGCAGTGTTTTCAGATCACGCCAGTTTTCGCCGCTGATTTCCGCGTCTGCAGCTGGAGGCCGAAACGTTCGGCTCCAGGAGGCAGACCAATGGCCCGCACCTGGCGAGTTGTTACAGCAAGCATGGTTCTGGCGCTCGGGACAGGCGCCTGGGCAGGCGGCCAGAGCCTGGCCGTCTCAAATCCCCGCGAGATCCTGGCCAGTGACCCCGCGGCATTTATCCGGCTTCTGGACGACGTCCGGCCATTACCGGTCACGCCTGAGGCAAAGCAAATGGTGCTGATGTCTCTTGGGCCGGAGTTGAAGGCGAGGGCCCCGAACGCGCGGGACCGCGCGAAGCTTGGCACATTGTATCCAGTGCTTCGCGCCGTTCAGCGTGAGGCGGTGTACGAAATCAGGGTGATTGAGATCCCATCGGCGGCAATCGCGATAGATGGTCGTGCCGTCATCCTGGTGTCCCAACGTGCGCTCGGACTTCTCGATGCCGGCCAGCTACGAGCGGCTGTGGCGCATGAGGCTGCTCATGAGTACGTGTGGGACGAGTGGGAGCGCGCAGCAAAGCGCGCCGATTGGAAGCGCCTGCGGCAACTGGAGCTCGTCTGTGACGGAATCGCCATAGTAATTCTGCACAGCATTGGATCAGACACCGCTTCGTTGATCAAGGGCGCCGAGCGATTGACCTTGTCGAATTTGCTGTGGCTTGGCGCACCGCCCAATCCGGAGAGGTATCCAATGCTCTCTGAACGGCGCGAGTTCGCCCGGGAAGTTGCGAGTTGGATTACTGGCCTTTCGCGCAAAGAGGTGTCGCTACCGCCGACCCGCGGGCGTTGATGGGGGCCGCTGAACTGCCGTACCATCCGTATCTAGCAAGTCGTCTCCGCCGCCCCCCCACCGCTCCCGCCACCTGCCCGTGGCAGTGCCGGTGTCGGGTACCAGACCTTCTGCACGTGGTGAATCGAAAGAATGCTGTATAGTTTCGCGCCGACGACGGGCGCGTAAGCAGGACAGGAGCACGGAGATGCAAGGACTCGACCACATGGAAGCCGTCGTGCGCGTCTGGGTCATGGGCCTGGCGCTGCTCGGTCTGCAGCCGTCGCCGGCGGCCCCATCACTCGTGTCGTTTCCCACCGACGACGGCGGGACGGTGTACGCGCACGAGTACGGTGCGTCCGATCGCGCGGTGCTGCTGGCGCACGGCGGACGTTTCAACAAGGAGAGCTGGGCCCCACAAGCGAAGGTGCTCGTCGACGCCGCCTTCCGCGTGCTCGCGATCGACTTCCGCGGCTACGGCCAATCGCGCGGACCCGGCCAGCAGGATGTCTTCTCGGCCCCGCTGTACAAGGACGTGCTCGCCGGCGTCCGCTATTTGCGCACGCATGGTGCGAAGACAGTTTCGATCGTCTGCGGCAGCTTGGGCTGCGCCGCCGGCATCGCCGCGATCGAAGCGCCGGATGAGATTCGCCGCCTCGTAACGCTTGGTACCGCGCCGGACGGCGACGTCCAGCGACTGAAGGTGCCGACGCTGATCATTATTGCGAGAGATGATGCAAACGCGGATGGCCCTCGGCTGCCGCGCGTGCAGCAGGTCTATGAGAAGATGGGGGGACCGAAGGAGTTGATCGTCCTCGATGGCCCCGCGCATGCACAATTCCTGTTCACGGCCGATCACGCTGAGCGTGTGATGAAGGAAATAGTACGGTTCCTCTCGGCCGGGTGACCCGGATCGAGATTCCTTCATCCCACGAGCGTCACCCATTAGTTTAGAAGGGTGCACCGAAGATGAGGGCAGAACCGATTTAAAGCACAGTCGGCAGCAATCGCGTGCAACAAATTGGACCCTCGATCGTCCCGGCTCGAGAAGCTCGCGAAACCTCCTCCCTTTTCCGACTGCCTAACGTGAACCCATTCTGGATCAGCGGTTACGTCACGGAGCGGTATCGCCGACCACCGACTTGTAGTCCACCGTAGTCCAATTGGAAGGCGTCCGCTTGTGCGGCGCGGGCACAAACGATCGAATTGGAACTGGAAAACTGGCTTGCCAGCCGAAGCGCTTCAGCCGGTTACCGACAGCCCGCCTCCGCCAAGGCTACGGCGGGCAACCTTCGCCTGGGTCATGCGCGAAGGTTGGAGGCGCCGCCCGGATTTGAACCGGGGATGGAGGTTTTGCAGACCGTACAGGGTTGTCATTCAGTAGTGCCTGGCTTCGTCTTCTGGTCCCTGATGATGCCTGGTTCTCGGTGGTGTTTGGGCGTTGTTGCTCTGAAGTTGCTCCGTAGTTTAGAGGCTCACAACGGTGAACGTCTGCCGATGCCTACGCTCGGCGTGTCGCTGTTGGCGTCCGGTCAGTGTCAACGCCGACCGAACATCCGACAGAGCTGAAGGCCGATAGCCGTTCTAGTCGTTTCTGAGCGCAGTCATCGGGAGAACGTTAGCAGCCCGTCGAGCCGGAATGATTGACGCCGCGAGCGACGAGATCCCAAGAATCCCGGTGGCGGCTCCCAGAATCACCGGATCGAACGGGCTGATCTGATAGATCGCTGCACGCAGTCCCCAGCCGAGCAGCATGGCGAGGCCCAGGCCAATCGTGAGTCCGACGGTGGTGGTCGCGAGGGTTTCGCGAACGACGAGGCGCAGCACGTCGGCGGGCGACGCGCCGATCGCCATGCGCACGCCGAACTCTCGGGTGCGGCGCGAGACCAGGTAGCTGCGCACGCCATACAAGCCAATCACCGCCACGAACGTGCCCGCGAGACCAAGCGTCAGGAACATCTTCGCGGCGGCGCGGAGGATCCACACTTGCGCGCTGCCCTCGTGCTGCGCACGGAAGCTCTTCACGAAGGTCACGGGCAGGTTGGCATCCGCGGCCCGCAGTTGTTCGCGAACGCTCCTCACGATCGTATCGCCCGTCTGCGGTGTGGCCGCGCGCGCGTAGACGAACATGCGCGTGGAATCGGCTGCCCCAGATGGCACATAGATATGCGCCTCGGGCCTATTTCTGAACAGATCGTGTTTCACCGCTGGCGCGAGGCCGACGATGACCATGGGCTTCGAGTCGGCGGTGCCGGAATCCGCGCCGTACTGCAACAACTGGCCGACAGGGTTCTCGGTCGCGAACAGACGTTCGGCGAGCGTGACGTCGATGATCACCGGCGTCGTGCCGCCCACCGTCGCTTCTTCGGCCGCCGTAAACTCACGCCCCTGCACCATCATCAAACCGAGCGTCTTGAAGTAATCCGACGTGACTGTGTAGGTGTGCACGTGCAGGAGTTTACCGGCCGCTTCCGGATCCTCGTTCTTCAGCCGAGGCCCCCCGCGCTGTACGGCGGCGCCGAACGAATAGTCACCGAATGGAAGGACCGATGCTTCCGCGACTGACTCAATGCCTGGAGTCGAGCGCAGTTTCTCGAGCAGGGCGCGATGCGCCTCGCGACCTTGGGTCGCGTCGTAGCCACCCAGCGTCGGGTCGATCTGCGCAATCGCCAGCTGACCGACATCGAAGCCCGGATTCGCGGATGCACCCGCGGCGGCGCCACGGACGAACAATCCGCTCAAGACCAGCAGTGCCAACGACAACGCGAGTTGCGTCGTGACGAGCGCGTCTCGCACGGTGATGCGTCCGGCGATCGTGCCGCTGATCTCGCCGGCGTGATCCTTGAGCGACGACACCAGGTCAGGCCGCGACAATCGCAGCGCCGGCCATAGTCCAAAGGCCACCGTCGCGAGCGAACAGAAAATCATCGTCGCAAAGAGCACCGTGGTATCGGGTGTGAGATCGAGCGCGAGGAAGATCGGGAATACCGTCGCCATCGACGACACGAGCAACTGCGCCGCCCATGTCGCCGTCAACAACCCAAGAGCGCCGCCGGCGAGCGACAGCATCAAGCCCTGCACGAGCAGTTGGCGCACGATTCTCGACCGCGTGCCGCCGATGGCAAGACGGATCGCGATCTCCTTCTGACGCGCCGATCCGAACGCCAACATCATGTTCGCGAGATTCATGCACGACGTCAGCAGCACCGTCGCCGCGAGCCCCTGCAGTATTCCCATCGGCACCCAGATCTGCGTGTCGTCTTGCGGCCTGGTGCTGATGTCGAGACGGTCGAGCGTCCCCACGACCAGATCCTGGTTCTTGTTGTCGTCGGGATAGGCCTGTTCGTGGGCGGCAGCAATAACCTTGAGTTGCGCGTCCGCTTGATCGCGCGTCACGCCGGGCTTGAGACGCCCAACCAGGATCAGCGGGCGGCTGCGGCGATCCGAGATCGGAAAACGCCCATCGGCGTCGAAGTCGCTTGCGATCGCATCGTGCACGCCGACCGGCATGTAATACTCGGCCCCCAGAATTGCTGTGGTGCCGGTGAAGTGTTGCGGGGCCACGCCGACAATGGCGAAGTCCTGCCCGTTGATGCGGACGGTCTGCTCGAGGATGCCGCGATCGAGCCCTGATCGCTCCCAAACCTTGTAGCTGACGATCACCGGGCGCGCCGTTGTGCCGGGGTGTTCCTCTTCCATCGTGAAGTCGCGGCCGTGGACCGGCTGAACGCCGAGCGTCTCGAAGAAGCCCGTGGTGACGATGTCGACCGTCGCCTGACGGGTGGTGTTGTTCTCGGTGACGCCGGCGAGGGCGACAGTGTGACCGGCGAGGTGCGCGAACGGTCCGCCCGCGTCTCGCACGTCGCTAAAGCCTGGATAGGAGAAGGGGCGATAGTCGCGCTTGGCCGTACGGTCCTTGCTGAACACGCCGACGACCTCACCCGGGGCATCAGCCCCGGCGAGGGGCCGGATCATCAGCCCGTTGATGATACCGAAGATACCGGCGTTGACGCCGATGCCGAGCGTCAGGACGCCCACGGCGGTCAGCGTGAAGCCGGGATGCTTGCGGAGCAGGCGAGCGCCGTATCGAAGGTCCTGCCAGGTGGTCCGCATCCCGGAACAGACGGGCGCTCTCTACGAATTGTTCCGTTGCATGCACAATTTGAAGGTCCGCTCGAAACCGATGCACCAGCTTAGCGGCTGAGGTGCATAGGCGAGTCACCGGTCCTTGCGAACACGGCTTGGTTGTACGGCCTTTGGTTACTCGGCCCCTGGAATCGGTGCGAGGCAAGTAGCACTTCCACGCATCCAGCCATTGTGCCCCCCGGTTGCGATCGCGTATGTTCTGAGTGCGTCTCGTCGCTGGACGAGACGCAGCCGGGAGAATAAAAAGATGTCGGAACGTCTGAGCCGCCGAAGCTTTGTGAGCCAGGGCGCGATCCTTGGTGGGATGTTGGGGCCGCTCGGAGACGAGGGGCAGGCTGCGGGGCAGACGCCCGCACCGCAGGCCGCGGCCGCCGAGACACCAGACCAATTGATTGGTCGGATGACCACCGCGTTTCAGATGACGCAGCTGGTCTACGTCGCGGCGAAGCTGAGAATCGCGGATCACCTCGCGTCCGGACCCAAGCCGGTTGCCGAATTGGCCTCGGCGAGCGGCTCGCATGCCGACTCTTTGTATCGCGTCCTGCGCGCACTTGCCGGCTACGGCGTGTTCGCGGAGGAAGACGGCCAGCGATTCCGCCTCACGCCCGCGGCGGAGGTGTTGCGCAGCGACGGTCCCAACTCGATGCGGGCGGCCGCAGAGGCCCGCGGCGAGGACTGGATGTGGCGGTCTTGGGGAGCGCTGATCGAGAGCGTGAAGACGGGCAAGACCGGTTTCGATCTGGTTTACGGAAAGAACACGTTCGACTGGTTGGCCGAGAATCCCGCCGCGGCCAGGCTGTACGATGACTTCCAGGCCGATCTCACGCGCCGATCCGCCACGGCGATCGCCTCCGCCTACGACTTCTCCTCGGCACGCGTCATCGCCGACATTGGCGGCGGTAGTGGCACGCTGCTCGCGGCCGTCCTGGAGCGGAATCCGAACGCCCGCGGAATCCTGTTCGATCTCCCGCACGTCGTCGAGGCGGCGAAGAAAACACTGCCCGCCGCAATCAGCCGCCGATGCGAGCTCGTCGGCGGCGATTTCTTCAAGGCCATTCCGCGCGGCGCCGATGCCTACTTACTCAAGTACATCCTTCATGACTGGGACGAGGAGAAGTGCCGGGCGATCCTGGGCAGGATTCGCGAGGCCATGCCGCCTTCGGCGAAGCTGTTCGTGGTGGAAGACCTCGTGTGCGCGCCGAACGTGCCGTGTCAGGCGAAGCTCGGCGACGTCAACATGCTGGCGCGGACCGGGGGTCGGAACCGGACCGAGAAGGAGTATCGGGGCCTGCTGCAGTCAGGAGGATTCCAGGTCACGCGCGTCCTCCCGGCTCGCGGCGACCTCGCCCTGCTCGAGAGCAGTGCGGGCGGATAAAGGCGACGCGTGTAGGGCCGGCTTCAGCCCGCAGGCCCTGAATCCATGCCCTCCTGGTACGCAATGAATAGACCAGTGGAGCGCTCTCTCGCATTTACCACCTTCTTGTCGCGTCAGCCGACGACTGTGCGCGAGCTGATGACGAAACCACAGAGTGGCGAATACGAGGCAGGCATCTGGGAAGGATATGGCTTTGCGATACGCACGTGCCGCGCTGCTCGCGCTTGCGCTGACGTGAAGGAGACGCGTCCTTATCGATTGGGAAGTAGTGGATCGGACGGCGTGTTCCTGTCCTATTTCGCTTGGTGGCCCGATCAACAGACTTTCATGTATTTCGTTGGCAATAACGGCGAGGAGGCGGTGAGGCCAGTTTTGGGGTCTGTCATCGACACGATCCAAAGAGCTCGCACGCCGAAGTGAGACTCGGCAGGTGGGGAGGACGTTTTTCTTGCGGGCAGCCTGCATTCTTCCAGAGTCAGGCCGACACGATCAGCTTAGTTGGGAAGGGTGGTAGCCTAATCGGAATCGGACCGTCTCGATCTCCCACCCCCGTGGATCGGCGCGTTGGGGAACGCGTCGATCAGCGCAAAGAACGCGGGTTTCCGCAACCGCAGTCCCGCAACCACCGCCGCGGCTTCGCGGTGCTCCGCTTGCGTGCGCCGACGACGGCGCCAAGCGACGTCGCTGTCAGGGGCCTTTCGGTCGCGCTGCGGCCGTGGATTGCGGTCTTGTCCGGGTGGATGCCTGCCAATTGGGCTGCCTCCGCCAGCAGTCGCAACAGGGATGGGCGGCAACCGGTGCGAAAACCGGCTTGTCAGGTTGCAATACCTAGCCGCCTACGGGCGATCGTAGCGTGCGCGCCGCGGGTTCGTCGACGGCTCGGGCCCGCGTCCTCGAGGGGCGTGGCGGTTCCCTTCCGACCACCGTTCCGAGTCAATGGTTGGCGCCGCGGTTAGCGCAGACACAAACGGCCGCCTCGCAGCGGCCGTGATCGGTGGATTTGCTCAGGGACGTTGGAGCCGCCGCCCGGATTTGAACCGGGGATGGAGGTTTTGCAGACCGACGGGGTTGTGATTCGTAGTGCCTGGCTTCGTCTTCTGGTCCCTGATGATGCCCGGTTGTCGGTGGTATCTGGGCGTTCTTGCTCCGAAGTTGCTCCGAGGTTTAGAGGCTCACAACGGTGCACGTCTGCCGATGCCTCTAGCGCTTCCTCGCGGCTGCCTTCGTCTTCGCCGCGCGCTCCGCTATGACTTCCTTCGCGCGAAACTTCGCGAGGCCCTCGAGCAGCTTCACGGGAACCGGCTGGGAGAGCGGGAAGCGGATCGTCCCCTTGTCGTTGACCTCGTACGGCTCGAGCGCCTTCTCGAACGCCGCCACGAGGACCTGGTCGAAGGATAGATCGAGTAGTGCGCCTTCCACCCGGCGAAGTAGATCACATAGCGGCCGTGCAGCCGGTAGGTGGGAATCTGGTACCAGATGGCCTCCTCGGCTCCTGGCACGCCCTTGCGGATGGCGCTCCGCACGCGCTTCAGGGCCACCTGCGCCGCCTTCGGCTGCGCAGCGATGTACTCGTCCACCGACGTGAACTTGGTCTTCGCCATGAGCTCACCCCTCCCGACGAAGCACTGTCATGTGTGCTCTGCCGCGAGCAATCGCGGCAACTGTCGTATATCGGCGTGACTCGTCGTCGAAGCGCCCTCGAGCATCCGTCGCCTGCGCGGCCCGCGTACTGAGCTGCATCCGAGATCCCACATGGCACACGCTCCTACGCGAGCAACTCGCCAGTTTTGCTCGCCCACCCCATCTCTGGAGCGGTCCTCATGTCATGGCCGACGAGCTCGCGTATCAGGCGCCTGGGAAGGCACTCGTCAGCAGGACGCGCACGGGCAAGGAGCGCCTCCTTGGCCTGCTCCAGGGCCGCGACGGCCTGCTCCCGAGTTACCGTCGGGAAATCCTCGAGGAGCTCAGAAAGGGGCCCGCTTCGAGATAGTCCGGCAGGGTCGCCAGCGGCACACGAGTACCGACGAACACAGGCGTGCCGCCCATGATTTCCGCGTCGCTCTGAATGACCGGTTCGATGCGGTTCATGTTCTCGGTCCAGGACCTAGCAAGGCCAGTCTATCCCACCTCCGTCTTCAGGAAGGTGACCGCGCGGCGTGCTAAAGAGAATCTCGTTCTTCCCGGAACGGAGGTCGGTCTAATCGTCATCGCCCGGTCACCCGCTGTGGGCTTTTGCAGGAAACCCTTTGCGCGGCCCACGGACGTCGAACTGCTTCTCCCTAGCGTCCCGGCGTGAGGGCCTGCCGCTGAACACTAATAGTAATGCGCGGTGTGCGACTTCGTCGGGAAACGGTCGTCTTCGCGCTGAAGCCCCGAGTGATGAAATGCGCGTCGTCGCGTGTCCGGAAAATATCCGCTTAGCCCGTCCGCTCGACCGGTCCGAGGAACAGGAGTTCTCCTCCCATTCGTAGCCTGGAGCCCAGACCTCTTGGTCGCCACGAAATGAGTCTTGAGCGCTGAGCGACCTCCCATCGTTCGCGAGTCGAAGCGCCCTTTTTTTTTTTTTTTTTTTTTTTTTTTTTTTGACGAAATCAGCACCTCGCTGCCACTGCGGGCACAAACATCCTACACGCGTGGGTCAGTTTTTCGAGAGCTCGTCGTGCTTGCCTGCGACGATTCGTAGGCTGGACGTTCCCGTTCGCGAAAACGCACAAGTACTTAGATGCGCAGTTGAGTGAGCGCACCAGGTCACATCGCCGCCGGACTACAGGGAGCGGGACCCTCTCACGAGGGTGCCCTCGACTGGATCGAACGTCGCGGGCCGATGCCGCGCGTCATTCTCCGGTCGGACACCTGAATTGAGGGCCAAGATACTGCGACAGCGTGCCGCTCTGGATGGCCTGCACCAAATCGGCGACTGCGTCGAGATGCACCTGTTGCAAGACAGCCAAGTCAGCCAGGAGCTGCGCCGAAGGAGTTCCCAACCGTGACAGATATTCCTCACCTTGAGGGAACGCAATCCAGTCGTTCTCGGGAAAGGCGATCCCGGCCCGGGCGGTCGTCGGTTCCGAATTCTTCTTGAGCGGAAAGTAGACGAGGCCCGGCGGCGTGTTGGCCGCGGCGGACAGCCCGGCAATGAATCGATTCTTCGAGGCCGCGGGCTTCAGGAACAACATCGAGTTGTTCAGTGGTGAACCCTGAAAAGCGATTTGGGTGAAGCCCGCGAATAGACCGCTGAAGAGTGCGGCGTCAATCGTACCGAGGTGTTCGAAGAACGCCTTGGCGTCCACGCCGTCCAACCCGCTCGGAAACGTCACGACCGCGTAATCGAGCTTAAACGCATACGCCTTGAAGTTGTCAGGGCTGAAATGTGCGGTCGCTTCCTGATTCAGGACGTAGCCCAGTGCGTTGTCGAGCACATCGACATCCGACGCGCTCACCGGATTCAACCCGGAATCCCGAATCGTGAACACGAAGGAGGGATGCGTCTTCCCCTCGAACCCCCCGGCGGCAACGCCGACATCCGTGTTGCCGTCGTTGACGGTGCTGATGGCGCCATCAGCGGTGAGCGCGTCGATCGTGCTCTGGACGAGCCTGCAGTCGTTCAGCAGCCGATTGCTCCACAACTCGAGGTTCCCGTACCCTGCGCTCTCGATCTCGGCAAGCATCGGTTCGCCGACCACGGCTCCACCGGGAATTGGCTCGACGGACATGAACGTGGTAGCAACGAGGCTCGCGCGGCAAGCGTCGACGGCGAGCAGCACAACAGCGGCGACATGAGCGACAGCGTGTCGATTTTTCGTCGAGGCTTTCAGCATGTTGACCCTCTCGCTGAGACTCCACGCA
>CAWBCA010000013.1:0-1020742 GCA_963787175.1 uncultured Acidobacteriota bacterium | reverse complement strand
TTTGGGCTAGCACGCTGCAGAGCTCCGGATTCTGCGACCGGGGGTCGACTGCCGTTGTCGGCCGTAGGCGTTGCGATGGGTGGGAGCGAAGCAAAGTCCGCATTAATCCGTGTAGGAGCGGGGCCGGTCAAGAGGTTGGCCGGCGCAATGCCTTCAAGGCCACGATTCGCTGAGTACGGCGAGACGTGACACGCGCGAAGGCGCTCGATTGCCACTGCAGTCGTTAATCGCCCCGGATTCGATGTCGCCATCGCTTGAGTTCTCAGCGCATCGATTATAGCCAGCCTGACCGGTGACTAAGCGACCAGCACAATGCCTGCCCTGGCATCGATGACCTCGTGGTGGCCCACATGTGTTGATACATCGGCTCCATTTTTCGATCCGCTTCGTGAGCCCGACCCGTTTGAATCGACCCGACACCGCTGTCGTGCCCCACTGAGCGACGTCATGGCTAACGCTGGCAATTTCTATGGCGATGCAGCCAGGACTCCGGGGACAATGCAGTCGAAGCCGACTGGCTGCTGAATGTCATAAACCACCTTCGTCCGGACCGCCGTCAGCCCATCGTGCCATTGATGGACCAGCGTCTCGAGGCCATGAGGGGGCAAACCTTCGGGCCGCAGCACCGTGAATCCTGCAGTACCGGTTCTTCCGGCTGACCGACCAGGTATGGACTGAGGCGCAGCCGTACGGCGCCAGCAACTCGTATACGTGGTTTCCGTCTCCCGGCACGCACGCGCTCGGGGTTCACGTCAAAAGCAGTGGATCGTCGGCATCCTACGACGCCGCCCTGGATACCGGCTCATTCACGATTGTGGGATTACCTCCAAGACTGACGGCTTTCGGCGCCAGTGTGGCGTTTCCGGCCCAGTGGAACGTGCCGATCGCATTCACGGCGGCCGCAGCCGGAGGATCGGCTCCGCTGGAATACAAGTTCCTCAGCTATTCGGCGGCCTCCGGTTGGACCGTCGCACGTGACTACAGTTCGAACAGTGTTTTTACCTGGTTCCCGCCGCAAGGTCAGAACGCGGTCCAGGTCTGGATGCGAGCCGCCGGATCGACAGCGCCGTACGAGGACTGGCGGGCAATCGGGCCGTTCAGCGTGGGGACAACACGCGTGACGCTGACAGGGGTCAGCGCCAACGTGACGTTCCCAGCCGATCCAACGACCGCTATCACGTGGACGGCATCCGCCTCAGGCGGTGCCGGGGTACTCGATACAAGTTTCTGCACTACAACGTAGCGGCCGACATATGGTCCGTGCTGCAGGATTGGACTGAAAGCAATCAGGCGAGCTGGACCCCGGGTGCAGCAAACGCCGGCTGGCACTCCCTGCAGGTGTGGGCGAGAACCGTGGGCTCGAGCGTGCTCTACGAAGACTGGCGGTCGGTCGATTACTTCCTGGTCGCGGCTCCCCCGCTCACCCTGACGCCGAATCGCTCGCTGACCGGGATGACGGTCGGCGATGTGGCGACCTGGACGACGACTGTCTCGAGCCCTGGGGACTGGGAATACGCGGTGTACAGCTATGACTCCACCAGAGGCTGGTTGTTGCAACAGTCCTACTCACCTCAGAGCACTTTCACCTGGTTCCCACCGGCTGGCATGTGCGCCGTGCAGGTATGGGTGCGTCGGGCAGGTTCTGCAGCGGACTGGGAGCATTACGCGTCCTCCGGCCTCTTCATCGTGGGTCCGTGACAATGACTGCGGGAGACCTGCGACGGAGGGTCTGATCGTCGGTCTTCAAACCGGAATGCAACACGGCGGAACGCAGATCAGGAGGATCTCGAGCCTCCGCCGTTCTCGCGGGCCTGCGGCAATCGCGCCACCGCGGACCCGTGAGACCCGCCTCCGACCCGCAGGCTCGATCGACCGGACGGTCCGGCGCAACAGGCTCATCTTGACGCGGGTGTCCGGCGCCCGACAGGATCGCGCGCATCGCGCTGGCGGAACGGAGGACCGCATCGAGCCGACAGCGCGATCGTGCCGTCCGTGTTCGACTTCAGCGTGGCGACCGGCGCGATCAGGAGCCGGTGGTCACCGTGCCGCCACGATTCTTGCTGTCGAACGCGCCGCCGAGGGCGGTGATCGCCGCGATGCTGACAAGCGCGATCAGGAGGGCCAGCAACGCGTACTCGATGAGGTTGTCACCCTGTCTGTCGTGGAGGAGCCGGCTTAGCAGGGTCTTCATACAAGCCTTACAGCAGACCCCTGATCCTGCCGGATCCTACGCGTGCGGGATATCGGGAGGATCCCTAAGAGGCCCCGGTGATGCTGGCGCCCACCTCGGTGAACTTGGCCTGCAGCGCGGCGCCCAGGGTGCTGATCGCGGCGACGCTGGCGAGCGCGATGAAGCCGGCAAGCAGCGCGTACCTCGACCAGATCCTGGCCCTGCTCTTCATGGAGGAACCGGCTTAGTAGAGTCTTCATACAAGCCTCGCAGTTCATAACCCCCATCCTGTCGGATCTAACGTGTGAGGTATATCGGGAGGATCCCTCGGCAGTATCCAGGGCAACAGTCACAGTCGGCCGGCTCAACCATCCCGGCAACTGCGGCAGCTGTTCAGTACCGAGTGCGGCCGCGAGGCTCCCCCGGTTACGCGCGACTGCTGTTGACAGGAGGTTCAACCCGCATGCCATCCGGTCAGCGCCACCAAGGCCTTGACGGAGCCGGACCGTTGCACGGGCATGTTCTTGGAGTGCGCGGAGGGACTGCAGCGAACACGTGCGCACCCGACGATCCGCGCGCGATCCGGGTCGGCGCGGTGCTGGGCCTGAAACGGCGACAGTGTTTTTCCAGCCACCCGACATCCAGCGACACCTGCACCTGAACAGATCCTGCCGACTGACGAGGAGAGTAACGGCGGCAGGCGCGCGGCGAGCTCCGCACACAGTGCTGCCACAAACACACGAACGCCCCGGCCACGGCGCCGGCGGCGAACTGCGGGGCCGTCCCCGGTTTGTGATGCGTCTAGGGCGGCTCTGGTGTTTTCAGCGGCTGATGATCCGGGTGACACGAACCCCGAAGTCGCGCGTGGTTTTGGACTGAACCCGATCATCACCGATGACCGCTTCAAGCCGACCGAGGCGTTTGAGACCCGGGAGCGATCTTGCTGAATCGCAAATAAACATGGTGCCGGAGGAGGGGGTCGAACCCTCACGGCCCGAAGGCCACGGGATTTTGAGTCCCGCGCGTCTGCCAGTTTCACCACTCCGGCGTGGTTCGAAGAAACTGCAAGTATACGGCAGGGCCGCGGAACGCGGCGGGCCACGATGTCAGCGCCAGCCATTGATCTCGGACCGTTCGAGCACTTTTTACACTATCCACCTCATCATTTGAGTCTCTGCGCCAAAGGGGCCACGCGAACTCCCTTGGAGCGCTCGCGGCGATGCCTGTGGCACCTCGCTTGCTCCTCTTTGTGCAGCTGAAAAGAGACAAGCACAGGAGGTGAAAACATGAAGCGATGGACATCAACCTGGGCCGCGATGCTGGTCGCCGGCCTCGTCAGCCTTCCCGTATCGAGCTACGCGCAGGCACCCGCCGAAGCCTCGACATCGGCGGCGCCACAGACCAAGGCTGACGGCAACAAGGCCGAAGCCGGGATGCCGCAGGAGCACCTGCAAAAGGCCGATACCGCTGTGAAGAGCATCTCGTCCAGTGCCGTGAGCGGCAAAGCCGCATCGCGGATCGCCGAGCTGAAGCAGCACCTGAGCGCCCTCCAGACAATGGCGGCCACCCCGGCTGGTTCTGCTGCCGCCGCCAGTACCAACGCGCCCGGGCAGGAAGGAAAGAGTGGACAGGCCGCGCCACAGTGGGCAACCCACACGGCAGCGGCTGACAGGATCATCGGTGAGCTCCTGGCGGATAGCCCGGCCGGTGCGACGGCTCCGTCGACGGCAACGGAACCGGCCCCTGCTGGTGCACAGGCGGCTTCTGCCACGGCGCCGCCTCTCGATGAGGAGACCCGGGCCAAGCTCACCACCGCGCGCACCAGCCTGACCGCCTTCGCAGCCTCGATGGCCGGCGCGGCGTCGCCACAGGCAGCGACCGCTTCAGCGGCGCCCAATGCGGCAAGCAGCGCCTCTTCCGGCACAATGGCATCCGCTGCCGCTCCGGCGGCGCAGAGCCAGTCGAGCGCTCCGGCCGCGCAGAGCCAGCCGAGCGCACCGGCCGCGCAGAGCCAGCCGAGCGCACCGGCCGCGCAGCCTGCGCCGTCGGCTTCCGCAGACCAGACAGCTCAGGCCGAAGCGCCGCAGGGCGCGCCAACCGCACAGCCGCCTGCAGCGGCGGCGCCGGCGGCGCCAGCCACGGCGAGCGCGTCCGTCGAAGCAGCGAAGCAGGCGCTCACCGCGGCCCGCGACTCGCTCAGCCAGCTGACGAAGCTGCCCGCCGCGCAGCAGCTGACAGGCGAGGCCAGGACGCAGATGTCGCAGCTGATCTCCGACTTCAACGCTTTGATCACGACGACAACCGACTGGAAGTCGGCGTATGCGAAGGTGGACGCGGACGTCACTGCGATCCTCGGCCCGACGACGGACCAGCCCGCGCCACCCGCCCCTTCGGCGACCCCCGGCGCGGTGGGAACATCCGGAACCGAGACCGGCGGCCTCGATCCCGGCCTCAAGGCGAAGCTCGCTGAGTTCCGGGCGCACCTGAAGACGTTCGAAAAGGCGGCCGGGGCGGAGAAGTAGGCCCCGCGCTCTTCCGTCCGTGAACGCTCGTGAGGCAAGGCCGGGTCGTTCGACCCGGCCTTGCCTTTTTTTGTGCGTTCTCGAGGCATGATCGCCTACGACGCGGCCGACCGAATGGGCGCGGGTTTCCGTGCGATAGGTGCCGGACCGGAACTGAATGGAAGATCGGCGACCTGCCGCGATCAGCGGGAATCACCGGCCCGACCGAACCGGGCACGCCCCCCGGCTGCCGCCGTACGACTCCACGACGAACTCCACTTTCGATGGGGACAGCCGCGCGACCACGTACCACTCTTCCTCGAACCCGGACAGCTGGTAGGCCCAGGTCCAGTTGATCTCGAACGCGGAACCGCCCGAACGGCAGCATGTATGTGGCGCCAACACGGTCGCAGTACGTCACCCGCGCCGTGATGCGCACCTGCGTCTTGGCCGGGCTGGCTGCGTTGTCGAGAAGCCAGCCCGTGAAGATGGTCTCGAGGCCGCAGCCTTCGTCCTTCGGGCCGGGAGGGTACGAGCGCACCGCCTCTACGTACGAGGCCGTCCACCCCGGCTGGTCCAGCGGTGCCCGGTACCAGGCCTCGATCGTCACCGGCCGGGCTCTGCGCGTCTCGCGCTTCGCCGGGTGCCACCACCCCTGCATGTTCCGGATCGATGTAAGGGTCAGCTCCTCCGCCTTGTCGAACTCGGACATCAGCATCCCGGTGAGGGAAGCCGTCTCGGGGGACGCGCGAGTGACGCTCTCGATCGGCAGGAGCTCGAGGGAGGAGGAGATGGCGAGGCCGTCCTTCGGGTAGGGCGTGGCCGGAGGCATCGGGACGGGCTCTGCGGACTGGTAGTCCGTGAGGAGGCCGAGCCGCGTGTCGCAGAAGGTGCGATAGGCGCGCGGTGCCTTGACCGCCAGCGGTCTTGCCGCGCCCTCCGCCAGGTGCAGCCGCCACGAGTCAGGCGCGGAGCCGCCCCACCAGTCGTGCGGGATGGAGCTCAGGTTCACGGGCAGCGGGACGTTGCGCGCCGTCGCCGGCCACGGTGCGGTCCACCGCGATCCCTTGTAGGCGGCAAACGGGATCAACAGGCCGTCGCGCCGCATCACTCCGAGGACGCCGCGATCGGCCGTAGGCGCGTTGCGCTCCTCCTGCGACGTCGCCGCCCGCTCCCCCGCTCCAACCGGCAGCGCGAGGAGGCATGCCACGACGATTGCCCGGGTCACGCCCGCCCGCTTTCCCGCTGTTCGCGCCGGAGGCCTGCAC
The DNA here is from genome assembly GCA_963787175.1 of uncultured Acidobacteriota bacterium. Lineage (GTDB taxonomy): Bacteria > Acidobacteriota > Vicinamibacteria > Vicinamibacterales > 2-12-FULL-66-21 > CAVSUB01. The sequence goes on along the minus strand of CAWBCA010000013.1, from coordinate 1,014,803 downwards.
GATGCTCGATGCGCCGCTCCACCGTCCAGCATGCCAGCGCCCACATCAACCCGACCAGCCACCCTGCCAGCACGTCAGTCGGGTAGTGAACGCCGAGGTAGATCCGCGTCAGCCCCACGAGGAAGGTCACGATCATCGCGGTGGCAATGCAATAGAACTTCGTCACCCCTCTCTCGGCCACCCTCATCGTCAGCGCTCCGAGCGTCAGGTAGACGGCCGCCGACGTCATCGCATGGCCGCTGGGAAAGCTGAGCGACATCACCACCTGGAGGTGGGGGACCACGACGGGTCGTGTGCGCTGAAAGATCTCCTTCATGACCGCGTTCAGGACCCATCCGCCCACGGTGGCGACGAACACGAAGGCCGCCGTCCGGGTCATGCGCTGGAGGACGAGAAAGCCGCAGATGGCCAGCGTCGCCATGCCGAGGACGGTGGAGCTGCCGAGCGCCGTGACCTCGAGCGCGCGTGCGGGCAGCCACACCGGCCCGATCGGCATCGACGGGTCGTCCGGGCGGCGCAACGACCTCAGGATGTGCGCGTCGAACGACTGGGTGTCGCCATCGAGCACCTGGGCCGCGAGCAACGTGAAGACGAGCAGCAACAGCAGGACGCCCACGCCCCCGAGGAGCACCGCGATCTCGCCAGGCTCGCCCGGCGCCAAGCGGCGAAGCGCCTGCTGCAAGAGATCTCGAGCCTGTCCTGGGCGACCCATGATAAATATTCTGACCCATGCGGTCACTCTTCGCACGTCTCAACGACAGGTTCGCACCCGCGGACGGAGGGATCTCGCGCCGGGACATGATCCGTCGAAGCCTCGGGGCAGCAGCCGGAGTTCTCCTCAGCGACCGGCTTGCGCCGGCGCAGACCCGGTCAGGGCCGCGGGTCGTGATTGTGGGCGGGGGCTTTTCCGGACTGGCGGCCGCCTACGAGCTGTCGCATGCCGGCGCGGACGTCACGGTGCTCGAAGCCCGCAATCGAGTTGGCGGACGCGTGCTGAGCTTTTCCGACCTGGTGGCCGGCGGGAACGTGGAAGGCGGCGGGGAGCTGATTGGCGCCAACCATCCCGTCTGGCAGCGTTACCGGGATCGATTCGGGCTGACGTTCCTGGACGTGACAACCGAGGATCTCGAGGCGCCGATCGTGTTGAATGGCAAGCGCCTCAAGGCGAGCGAGGCTGAAGCGCTGTGGGAGAGCATGGACGAGGGGCTCAGCGTGCTGAACGCCGCTGCCGCGGCCATAGAGGATCCGTTCGCGCCATGGAAAACGGCCGGCGCGGACGTCCTCGATCGCCGCTCGGTCGCATCCTGGATAGCATCGCTCGATACCCTCCCGCTGGCCCGCGCGGGCATAGACACCCAGCTGACCGCCGACAACGGTGTGCGCACGGCCTGGCAGAGCTACCTGGGCAACCTGGCCATGATCAAGGGTGGGGGGCTCGAGAAGTTCTGGACGGAGACCGAGGTCTTCCGCTGCCGGGGCGGCAACCAGCAGCTCGCGACGGCGCTGCGGTCGGCGATCGGCACGGCCCGTGTCCGGACGCGCGCCATCGTGTCCGCCATCGATGTATCCGGCGCAACAGCAAGCGTCACCCTGGCGGACGGGATGCGACTCGAGGCGGACCACGTCGTGCTGGCAGTGCCTCCGCCGGTCTGGAACCGCATCGCCATCGAGCCCATGCTCCCGCTGGGGCTCGCGCCGCAGATGGGCAGCAACGTGAAGTTCCTGATGGTGCTCAACGGACGGTTCTGGCGGCGGGCGAAGCTCGGACCGTCGGTGCTCAGCGACGGTCCCGTCCATCTCACATGGGAGTCCACCGACAACCAGCGCACGGGCAATGCCGCCATGGTGGCGTTCTCCGGAGGGCCGGCGGCCGACACGTGCCGCGGCTGGACCGCGGCCGAACGCACGGAGCGCTACCTTGCGGCACTCGAGCCCATTTACCGCGGCATACGCGCGAGCTTCGTCAAGGCGCGCTTCATGGACTGGCCGTCGGACCCCTGGGTGAAGGCGTCGGTCCTGCTTCCCTGCGCCGGGCCAGGTGACGACGACGGGGCCGATGATGTCCGAACCGATCGCGGGACGCCTCCACCTGGCGGGTGAGCACACGTGCCCGGCCTTCGTCGGCTACATGGAGGGCGCGCTGCAGTCCGGCGTGCGGATCGCCGAGCGGATCAGCCGCACGTAGGCGCGTGGCAGCCGGCCGGCTTTTTCAGCGCGCGGCTCGAGCGCGGGGGCATCTGCGTCAGGTCAGCGGCCTGGTGCGGCTGCGGGGCGGTGCGGCACCGCCCTGACCATCAGAACGGGGATGGTGACCTCGTGCCGGACGCGATCGGCGGTGCTTCCCCGGAACAGGTCGTTCAGGAAGCGGTGACCGTGGGTTGACATCGCAATCAGGTCGACCTTTTCGTCGCGTGCGACCTTGACGAGCTCTGTTGCCGGGTCCCCGAAGGCGACGCGGCCGCGGACCTCGAAACCCCGCTCCGTCAACTGCTCGCACAGCCGTTCGAGGTACTGCGCGATCCTCGCGGATCTCCTCCGATTCACGGAGCTTGAGGTCTTCGAAGTGCCTCGCCGCCCACCCGTCCGCGACGTGCACGAGGAGGAGGCGCGCGCGGGTCAGGCGGGCGAGCTGCTCGACGTGCGACAGCACGGCCCCGTCGGCATCCGAGTGTTCAATGGCGATGAGAATGTTGGTGTACATGGGTCACATGAATGTCTGCCACAGCAGCCATACGTTGAGCCCGGCAATCAGCAGGGCGACCGGCCAGGCGAGCACCATCATCCACCGGGGCGCCACCAGGTCGCCCATCTTCCGCCGGTCGCCCGTGAAGAGCACCAGCGGGAACACCGCGAATGGCAGCTGCAGGCTGAGGATCACCTGGCTCAGGATCAACAGCCTGCCAGTCCCCCGCTCGCCGTAGAGCGCCACGGTGATGAGCGCCGGGATGATCGCAATCAGACGGGTGATCAGGCGCCGGAGCCAGGGCCGCAGCCGGATGTTCAGGAACCCTTCCATCACAATCTGGCCGGCCAGCGTGCCCGTGAGCGTCGAGTTCTGACCGGAGAACAGCAGCGCCACGGCGAAGAGCGTGCTGGCGAGCTGCGTTCCGAGCAGCGGCGCGAGCAGCAGGTACGCATCGGAGATGTCCGCCACGCTCTCGTTCCCGGAGCCGTGGAAGGTCGCCGCTGCCATCACGAGAATGGCGCCGTTCAGGAACAGGGCGGACATCAGCGCCACGGTCGAGTCGATGGTCGCGAAGCGCACCGCCTGTCGCCTGCTGCGTGAGGAGTCGCCGTACTTGCGCGTCTGTATGATGGACGAGTGCAGGTACAGGTTGTGCGGCATCACCGTCGCGCCGAGAATCCCGACGGCGATGTACAGCATCTCCGGATTGGACACGATCTCAGGAGACGGAATCAGCCCGCGCAGCACCCCGGTGAGAGCCGGACGGGCGAGCGTCAACTCGACAGCGAACGATCCGGCGATGCCGATGATCAGCAGCACGACCAGCGCCTCGACATAGCGGAAGCGGAACTGCTGGAGGTAGAGCACCAGCAGCACGTCGAGCGCCGTGAGACACACGCCCCAGAGCAGGGGCAGCCCGAACAGCAGGTTGAGCGCAATTGCCGATCCGATCACTTCCGCCAGATCGCACGCCGCAATCGCGAGCTCGCACAGGAGCCAGAGGATGATGGTCGTGGGGCGCGAGTAGTGGTCCCGGCACGCCTGGGCGAGGTCCCGCCCGGCGCCGATGCCAAGCCGCAGGGACAGCGCCTGCAGCAGGATCGCCATCAGGTTCGAGACCATGATGACGCTGAGCAGCGTGTAGCCGTAGCGCGACCCGCCGGCCAGGTCGGTCGCCCAGTTGCCGGGATCCATGTAGCCGACTGCCACGAGGTATCCCGGACCCGCGAACGCAAACACCTTCCTCCAGAAGCTGCCCGTATCGGGCACGGGCACGGTGCCATGCGCCTCGGGAAGACTGACGCTCGTGGACGCACGGCGCCAACCGTCGACTGCCGCAGGAGGGCCGGCCGACGCGGCTGCCGGTTCCGCGGCAGCGGAAGGACCAGCGGGCGCCGTCTCCGGATTCGTGCGGGCCGGGTCTCGAGGAACTTCGGGATCCGGATGGTGATCCATGCAGCTGCTTACGTTACACGAGCCGAAACCGCGTGAGTCAACCGGAAAGCCAAGGAAGACAACCCGCCGCAGCCCCAATGCAGACCGTCTTCCGTTACGATTGGAGGAGGAACATGAAACGGCTGGCAGCCCTCGGCGCGGCGTTGATGATGGCCGCCGCCTGCGGCCCCGACGGCCCGACGACGCCCACAGACACCAACACCGGGCCGATCGTGTTCACGGCGCAGCTGAGTGCAGGCAACGAGGTTCCGCCCGTCGCCAACGCTGAGGCGAACGGCCGTGGAATGGCCACCATCACCTTCACCGTGACTCGTAATCCCGCAACGGGGGCGATCACGGGCGGCGGTTCGGCGGCGTTCGCGGTCCAGCTCGCTGGTTTTCCGGGCGGTACCGTCGTGCGCATGGCGCACATCCACACCGGCGCCGCCGGGGTCGCCGGTCCGATTCTGGTGGACACCCTGCTGACGCCGACCGCACCCGTCACGCTCGACGCCAACGGCGCGGGAACGCTGACCCTGACCAACAGCGCGCTGACCCAGATCGACGCCACGAACATCGCAGCCAACCCGGGCGGCTTCTACTTCAACGTGCACACCGTTCTGAACCCGGGTGGCGCCGTCCGCGGTCAGCTCGCACGTCAGTAGCCCGGACGGCTCCCCGCCCGAGGCCCCCTGTTGTCCCGTGCCGGGAAGTGATCCAGGTTCGCCACGTTGAAACCTGTCTCGTATACCAGTTGCGCGATGCGCGTCATCTTCCCGAACTCGATCTTGCCGATCTCGTCGGTCACGTAGTGGTAGTCGCGGTGCAAACCGGTCGTGTAGAAGATGATCGGGATTCCCCGCGCCGCATAGCTGTAGTGGTCGCTCCGTGTGTAGATTGACTCCGGATCCGCCGGGTCGTTCAGCTCGTAGTCCAGCTTCAGCGGTGCCGGCAACCCCCGGTTGGTCTCGTCGCTCACATTGTGGAGCTCCGTGCTGATCCGGTCGGAGCCCACGAGATAGACAGTGTTCGCCTCGGCCGCCTGATCGCAGCGGTTCCGCCCGATCATGTCGATGTTCAGGTGCGCTGCGATGCGGTCGAGCGGCACCACCGGGTGGTCGGCCATGTACCGCGAGCCGTACAGCCCCGACTCCTCGCCCGAGTGCCAGACGAACATGGCGGAACGCCTGGGCCGCGTGCCGAGCGCGAACGCACGGGCCACGGCCATCACCGACACCGTTCCCGATCCGTCGTCGTCCGCTCCGTTGTTGATGGCATCGCCGGCCCGCGGGGTGTCGCGGGTCTGGCCGCTGCAGCCGCTCGCCGCAATGCCTGCGCCACGGTCCGCGCCGGATGACGCCTCCGAGTACCCGATGTGGTCGTAGTGCGCTCCGAAGAGCACGAACGTGTCCTTCAGCGCCGGGTCGCTGCCCTCCACGATGCCGACGACGTTGCGGGTCAGCCTGGTGTTGACGACGGCGTAGTCGGCATCGACGTTCACCGTGACTTTGACGTTCTCCAGCGTGAACGGCGTGATCGGCTCGCGCCTCGACGCTGCCACCTGCAGCGCGGCGTACTTCACGTCCGAGCCGCTGAACAGGAACTCGAAGAACTCATCCTGCGCGGTCACCGTGGGAGGTACCGGCCGGTCGTAGCGCTGCGCCGTCGTGAAGTCCCGCGAGTCCGCCTTGCTCTCTCGGCCGGCCCCGCCCGGCCGGGACGCGCCACGTGCGGCCGCACCTCCGCCAACCGGCGCGAACACCGCCAGCGCTCCCTTCTCGATGGCGAGACGGCTGCGCGCGGCCAGCAGCCGGCGCGACTGCGGGCCGATTGCAACAGGGCCCTCGGCCCCGAGCCAGACGAGGATTTTGCCGTTGGGGTCGACGCCGGCGTAGTCGTCTGCTTCGGCCGCAGGAACCTGCAGCCCGTACCCCACGAACTCGAGCCGGTCCGCCGAGATGGTCTGCCTGCCGCCCATGTTCTTCGCGAAGGCAACACCCTCGCCATCCTTGAACGTGCGGCTCTGCCCGTTCACTTCGAGCGTGACGCTCGCCCGGCTCGTCGTCTTCACGCCGACGACCTTGACGGTCTGGAAGTAGCTGCCGCCATCGCCGCCAGGCTTCAGTCCCCAGTCACGCAGGTGATCCGCGATGTACGCAGCGGCGAGGCCGAGGCCCTCCGTGTAGATCTGGCGTCCCTGCAGCTCGTCCGAGGCTATGTACCCGAGCCACTCCCGCAGCGAATTGGCGTCGATCGACGCGAGCCCCCCCTTCGAGGCCGGCTGCGCCCCGAGGCCGGCGGCCAGCGCGAAGGCGAGACATGGGACGAGAAAACGGCGGGACGGCATGGATGCGGGTCCTCTGGGAGAACGTCTTTGTGACGCCCTTCCAGATTGTACCCGGCTATCCACTCCCGCAGCCGGGTGCCCCACACACTTCCTCACCCTTCTTCACGCCACGTTCACGACTCCCAGCGCAGGACGTCCTATCGTGACGTGGTGCGAAGAAATCTGACAAGGGGCCGGGGCGATCGCCCTCCCGTCGCCGCCGACCTGATTCACCTTCGTGCGCAGAACGGGCAGGGAGCAGCGCGGCTCGCCGTCTGCGTCGCGCTGACCGCGCTCGGCGCGTGGCTCTCGCTGCGCACGGGGCTTGCGGGCTGGGCCGCCGGCCAGCTGGTCACGGCTGGCGCGCTGCTGCAGTGGTTCGTCATTCTCCACGAGTGCGGCCACGAAACGCTCTTCCGCTCGCGCCGCTGGCATCGCATCGTCGGACCCGTCGCGGGCGCCCTGTCGATCATTCCGTTCGCTTCCTGGACGCGCGTGCACGGACGCCATCACAAGTGGACCGGCTGGCAGGACCTCGACCCCACGGCCGCGGCCCTGGTACCGCGGAACCACTCGCGGGCGGTCAGGGTGATCGTGAACGCCTGCTGGCGGCTCTGGATCCCGCTGTTCTCCTGGGTCTACCGGCTGGCGAACTACTGGAACGCACCGCGCCTGCTTCGCATGTTTCCGGCGCGGCGCGACAGGCGTGCAGTGCTGACTGGCATCGCTGCGCTGGCGTGCCTCTACGCCGCGGCCGTCGCGTTGGCCGGATTCGCGGCGTGTGCCCGGGCGGGCGGCCTGGCCGTCCTCCTCTCGTTCGTCGCCCAGGACGTGCTGCTCCTCAGCCAGCACGCGCACGTGCCTCAACACATCAGCCACGGCGCGCCCGTGCGCCCGTATCCCGCGCCGGAGCAGGAGGTGTTCACCCGCTCGCTGCGGCTTCCTGCCTGGGCATCGGCATGGTTGCTGAACTTCGATGCGCACGAGCTCCACCACATGTACCCCTTCGTGCCGGGATACCGGCTGCGCGCGATCGCCTATCAGCCGGGCAACGAGGTCGGCTGGTGGGAATGGGTGCGGCGCGCGAGGCAGGTGCGCGGCGAGGTCCTGCTGTTCCAGAACCGGCACGAGTCGGGGTGGGACCTGTGATGACCGTCATCGACCCCGTCGCGTGCGCGGCCCTCTTCGTTCTTGCGTTCGTCCTCGCAGGTGTTGCGCAGACAGCCTGGTTTGCGTCGCACCGATCGCGCGCTCTGGCCCTGCCGCTCGACGGCGGGCTCACCTTCCGCGGGCGCAGGCTGTTCGGCGCGAACAAGACCGTCCGCGGGCTCGTCGTGATGGTGCCCGGCGTCGCGGCCGCGCTCCCGCTCGTGGCAGCCACACTGGAGGGCGCGCTGCCGGCGCCTGCAGGCCTCTGGCCGCTCACGATGGCGGGATACGCCGGGCTCGGGGCGTGGTCGGCTCTCGGGTTCATGCTGGGCGAGCTCCCGAACTCGTTCGTCAAACGTCAGCTCGGCATCGCTCCCGGAGGGACCGCACCGCCGCGCTTGCGTCCATGGCAGATCGCTGCCGACCGACTCGACTCCGCGGTCGGGATGCTCGCAGCCGCCAGCCTCGTCGTGCACGTGCCGTGGGCCACGTGGGCGCTCGTGCTGGCGGTCGGCCCGATCGTTCATGGCGGTTTCAGCTTCCTGCTGTTCCGCCTCGGCCTCAAAACCTGAATCAGCGTGACCCCATGATCCCCAACCCTGTGACGATCGGCACGCCGGCGGCTGCGCGGTTGCGATCTCCGGTCCTCCCGCTGGCGAGTGCGATGGATCCGGCCGAATGCGGAAACAAGGCGTGCCACCTGGCGCGGGTAGCCGGCCTGGGCCTCCCGGTTCCCTCAGGGGTTGTGATCACGAACGGCGCCCTGGAGGCGTTCCTTCGCGCCGGCTGCATGCACCAGCCGATCGCCGAGTTGTGCGGTGGTCTCACGAGCGGGAGCGCGGCGGGCGCGGCGGCTGCCGCCGATGCGTTCCGCGCGAGGCTCCTCGCACAACGGGTCCCGGAACGGCTGCGCTCGGAGATTGAGATCGGCGTCCGGGCGCTCGGTCCGGGGCCGTTCATGGTGCGCAGCTCCGCGCACGGAGAGGACGCGTGCAGCGCCTCGTTCGCCGGCCAGCTCGAGTCGATCGCGGACGTCGGTACCGACGGCGGCCTGATCGAGGCCGTCGTGCGCGTCTGGGCCTCGCGCTGGTCCCATCGGGCGCTCGCCTACGGGAATGCGAGAGGCGCGACGCTCCGGGGAATGGGCGTCATCGTGCAGCGGCAGGTGGCGTCGCGGTGGTCCGGCGTGCTCTTCACGGAAGCGCCCGACGATCATGCGCAGATGCTGCTGGAGTTCTGCAGCGGCATGGGCGAGGCGCTCGTCTCCGGACGCACGAATCCCGGACGCATCACGATCGCCCGCCACGATCTCCGGTGGTCGCTCGTTGCCGGACCGGAAGGCTGGACGGAGAGCTCGGACTCGTGGGTGGACAGCCTCCGTGTCGATCAGATCGCTCGAGCCGGGATGGCCATCGAGCGAGGATCCGGCGGCGCGCAGGACATCGAATGGGCCGTGGACCGGGAGAACCATCTCTGGATCGTGCAGGCCCGGCCGATTACCGTCCGCCGGGCCGCCGGCGCCGCGCGCGCGACTCCCAATCCGCTCACCGGGGACTCGCGCATCGTGTGCTGGTCGAACGCCAACGTGAACGAGAACTTCCCGGACCCCGTGACGCCCGCTGCTCTACTCCATCGCCAGCGTCGGGCTACTACCACTACTTCCGGAACCTGGGCCTCTCCTTCGGCCTGTCGCGCCGCCGGGTCGACGCGATGGAACAGCCGCTGCGGCACATCATCGGCGTGCACGGCGGGCGCATGTACTACAACCTGACGAACATCCATGCCGTGCTCCGCTCGGCCCCGTTCGGCAACCTGCTGGCGGCCTCCTTCGACCAGTTCGTCGGGCTCCGATCCCACGGACACGGCCGCCGCTGTCCCGTTCGCCCGGCGCACGGCGAGGCTCGTCGCACACGCGCTCGAGCTGACTCGCATAGCCGTCCGGACCTGCCGTCAGTATCAGCGCACTCGAGCGGCGTGTCGCGCGGTTCGAGGGGCGCGTCGATGCGTTCGCGGCCGGGACTCACCCCGATCGGCTGCGGTCCAGGTCTCTCCTCGCACTCCTCGACGATCTCAGGGGCTTCCTCCACATCCGCTGCCGCCAGTGGAACGACGCCGCGCTGGCGGATGCCGGGTCGATGGTCTGCTACGGTGTGCTGCAACGCCTGCTCCGGCGTGCCTTTCCGGAAGAAGATCAGCAGGCGCTCCACAATTCACTGCTCAAGGCGCTACCCGGGCTCGTCAGCGGAATGCCGGCGATTGAACTTTGGAACCTGGCCCGGCTGGTGCGGCGATCTCCGGGGCTCACGTCGATTTTCGCCGCGTCGGGCGCGGACGATGTCCTGCGGGCTGTTCATCAGGACCCACGGTTCGGAGACGTCAGGCGTGCCCTTGCGCGCTTTCAGGAGACGTGGGGTTTCCGATGTTCCGGTGAGCTGATGCTCACGGTGCCGAGCTTCCAGGAGGATCCCGCACCGCTGGTGGCGCTGATCCGCAACTACCTCGACGCGGACGCCGACTCGCCTGCGCGCGTGCTCGAGCGTCAGACCATCGATCGGCTCGAGGCCACCAGGCGCGTGCGGCACGAGCTCGGGAGGCGGCGCGTCTTCCCGTTCGTCCCGCGCGTGCTGCAGCGCCTGCTCGTGATGCGGGTGCTGCGGTGGACCCAGGCGTGTATCTCCCTGCGGGAGCGTGCCCGCCTCAAGCAGGCGCTTCTCTACAGCCGGCTCCGGGGCGTTGCCCGCGAGATCGGCGGACGCCTCGCCGCACACGGCCGGCTCGACGCTGCCGACGGCATCTTCTACCTGACCGCGGACGAAATCGACGCGCTGCTGTCGGGACACGCGATGTTCCCCGACGTTCGGGGCCTGGTCTCCCTACAGGCAGCAGTCGCACGCCGCGCTTGCGAGGCTGTCGCCGCCGGACACCCTCACTCTGCACTCCGGCGAATACTTCACCGGATCTCGATCCCCGGTGACGCCCTCACCGATCGGGCTCACGGGACTGAAGGGTCTCGGCGCGTGCGGGGGCAAGGTAACCGCGCCGGCCGCCGTGCTGTCCGACGTGACCGAGTCGCACCGGCTCCGTCCTGGCGACGTCCTCGTCACGAGGCAGACCGATCCCGGCTGGGGGCCGATCTTTCCGCTCATCTCCGGGCTGGTGGTCGAACGCGGCGGAATGCTGTCGCACGGCGCCATCATCGCGCGCGAGTTCGGGATCCCGTCAGTTGTCGGCGTCGCCGACGCCACCCGGCGCATTCGCCATGGGAGCCGGGTGACGGTCGACGGAAATTCCGGCACGGTGGAGATCGTCGCCGACGCTCGGGCGGACACCGCGGAACTCGAGGCGTGCGGATGACGACGTTCCTTCGCCGCTACCGGGCCGAGCGGCTGCCGCTGCCGCTGACGGCCGCAGTCTCGCTCCTCCTCGCCACCGCCGCACAAGCCGGCAGGCCACGATCCTTCGACGGCGTCGCGGCGGATGTGCTGCTGGCGTCCCTCCTGTTTGCCCAGTTCAGGATTCTCGACGATCTCGCGGACCGCGCTCACGACGCGACCGTTCACCCGAGGCGCGTCCTCGTCCGTGCGGGCTCGGTGTGGCCCGTTGCGTCCGCCGGCCTGCTGCTCGGCGGCCTGACGATCGTGGTGCTCGCCGCCCGTGATGCTGCCGGGCACACGCTCGCGGGCTGGCTGGCGCTGGCGGTCGTCCTGTCCGCGTTCTACGGAATGCGGCGCCGGCGGACCCTCCTTGGCGATCACCTTCTGCTGACGAAGTACCCCGCGTTCGTCTGGATCATTGCGGCCTCTGCCTCCGACCGGGCGCCGTGGTCCGGGCCGGGCAGCGCCGGGCCGCCCCTTGCACTGTCGATGCTCGCCACCTATCTCGGCGCCTGCCTCTACGAAGCCCTGCACGACGGCGCGAGCCCCGCTGCCGCACGGCCGGCGCTCGTCGCCGCCGAGGGTCTGCTGCTGGCGCTCACGCTCGTCGTGCTGGCCCTGGGAGGGCCCTCATGAGATCCGCTGCGGCGCCTCTGCCCGATACGACTGCGTTCGAAGCACCCAGCTGTTACCTGTGCGGCGCCGTCGCGCATCGCCGGTTCATCGGGGCAGAGGACGACCTGACCGGCAGGCCCGGCCGGTTCCATTTCGTCACCTGCGCCTCCTGCGGCCTGGTGTACCAGAACCCGAGACTGACCCTCGACCACGTGGCCGGTTACTACGACGACAGCTACATCGCGCACCGGAAGAAGCAGCACTGGGGACCGCTCACGCCCCTGTTCAACCAGGCGATGGTGAAGCTCGACGCGGACAAGGAGCGGCTCGTCTCGCGCTACTGCCCGCTCACGACGTCCACCTCGGTGCTGGACGTCGGGTGCGGATCCGGGTCGTTCCTTGCCAGGCTCAGGGACCGCCTCGGTGTGGAGGCGGCCGGCCTCGACTTCAAGGACATGTCGTCGAGCCCGTTTCTCGACGGCATCAGGTTTCACAGAGGTCTGTTCTACGAGGCCGACTTCCAGGGCGCCCGGTTCGACGTGGTGACCATGTGGCACTTCCTGGAGCACGACTACGATCCGCTGCGAAGCCTGCGGACGGCGCGAGGACTGCTTCGGCCGGGCGGGAGGCTGATCGTTGAGGTGCCGCGGCTCGACAGCCGGACGTTCGCGTGGTTCGGGGATCGCTGGCCGGGGCTGCAGGCGCCCCAGCACACTGCGCTCTTCGATCGCGCGCACCTCCTGGCGATGACGCGCGCCGCCGGGCTCGAAGTGGTCGATTACCTGCCTTACGGCGCCTTCCCTGCCTACTTCTACCTGTTCACCGGCATGGCGTTCCGGATGTTGCGAGGCCGCGGACTGAACCTGCAGCGGGCGATGGTGCCGTACTTCGCCGGGCAGGTCGTCCTGGCGCCCCTGCTGATGTTCGAACGGCAGCTGAATCTGGCGATGCAGACGGTCGTGTGCAGGAGGTCGGAATGAGCCTACGTCCATGGCTGCGCCTCGTCGCGAGCGGCCTGCTCGTATCAGCGGCCGCGGCAGTGATGACCGCGGCGGGAGCGCTGACACTGTTCCGCGCGCGGGGTCTCTACCACTGGATGGCCCGCGCGACCTGCCGTGGCGTTCTCCGGATCCACGGCATCAGGCTGCGCGTGCATCGTGCCTGTCCGCTGCCCGCCGGCCAGCGGATCTTCGTCTCGAATCACACGTCCACGCTGGACCTCTTCGTCCTCGTCGCCGGGCTTCCACGGTCCCGCTTCTTCCTCAGCGGGTTTCTGAGAAAGATCCTTCCTCTCGGCGTGATCAGCTGGATGCTCGGCACGTTCTTCACGGTGCCGCAGGATCGCCCCGCCGACCGCGTCCGGATCTTCCGGCGCGCCGAGCGCGTGCTGCGACGGACTGGTGAATCGGTCTATCTGAGCCCGGAGGGTCGCCGCGTCACCACGGGGGAGATCGGCCCCTTCAACAAGGGCGCGTTCCACCTGGCGACGAGCCTGCGCGCGCCGGTCGTTCCCGTATACATCCGCATCCCTCCCTCGATCGATCCGGGGCTCGGCTTCCATGCCGGGGCAGGGGTGGTCGACCTGTTCTTCCTGCCGGCCGTCGACACGCGCGACTGGACGCTCACCGACCTGCGCGAGAACACTGCCTCTGTCAGACGCGTGCTGGCGGACGCGCACCAGGAGCTGTCATGCGCAACCTGAAACCTGCCGCGACGTCGGTGTGCGACCGGCTCGCGCGCTGGAGTGCCGAGCTGGGCGATCACCGCGCGTATACGTTTCTCGAGAGCGGCGACCTCGATGCCGGCCACCTGACCTGGCGGGCGCTCGATCGCCAGAGCGAGGCGATTGCAGCAGGGATTCGCAAACGCGTCGATCCCGGCGCACGCGTGCTCCTGCTGTTTCCTCCGGGCCTTGATTTCGTCGCCGCGCTGTTCGGGGCGTTCCGCGCCCGCGCGATTGCCGTCCCGGCCTACCCTCCCGCGGGCACGCGCAGCGACCGTGTCGCCGCGCGGCTCCGCGGGGTGATCGCCGACGCCGGAGTCGCGCTGGTGGTGGCGGACGCGGCGGTCACCGCGAAGGCGGACATCCTGTGCGGGATCGTTCCCGAACTGCGATCGCTGCAGTGGTTCACCGTGGAGGAAGACCCCGGCGGCCATCTACCGGACCGCCGCGAGCCCGGGCCGGAGCCGCGGGACATCGCGGTTCTCCAGTACACCTCGGGGTCGACGTCGGCGCCGCGCGGCGTGATGGTCACGCATGGCAACCTGCTTCACAATCTCGACGCCGCCGCGCGCCTCGGCCTTCACGACGGCCGGTCGGTGTCGGTCTCGTGGCTGCCGGTGAACCATGACATGGGGCTGCTCCAGGGCGTCCTGCAGCCCGCGTTCAGCGGGTTCGCTGCCTGGCTCATGCCGCCCGTCGCGTTCCTCCAGCGTCCGCTCCGGTGGCTCCATGCCATCTCGACGCTGCGCGCGACGCACAGCGGCGGGCCGAACTTTGCCTTCGATCTCTGCGCGCGGCGCATATCCGAGACCGATTGCGCCTCGCTCGAACTCAGTGCCTGGCGCGTCGCGTTCAGCGGCTCGGAGCCGGTGCGCGCGGCCACGATTGACGCGTTCGAGCGGACGTTCTCGCGGGCCGGCTTCCGCCGGACGGCGTTCCGCCCCGCATATGGCCTCGCGGAGTCCACCCTGCTGGTCGCGAGCACACGGCCCGATCAGGCTCCGCGAACGCTCACCGTCGATGCCGTCTCGCTCCGACAGGGCATCGTCGTTCCCCGGGCGCCCGTTGCGGGCACGGGACAGACGTCCCCGGTCGTGGGCTGCGGATGGACCGGCGCAGACACCCGCATCGAGATCGTGGATCCGGCGACGTGCCTCCGCTGCGGTCCACAGGCCGTTGGCGAGATCTGGGTGAAGGGCGGCAGCGTCGCCCGCGGCTACTGGCGCCGGCCGGCCGAGAGCGCGGCCACCTTCGATGGGCGGCTGGCGGCAACCGGCGAAGGCGGGTTCCTGCGCACCGGCGACCTCGGGTTCGTCCACGACCGCGAGCTGTTCGTCACGGGCCGCATCAAGGACACCATGATCGTGCGGGGGCTCAAGCACGACCCCCGCGACGTCGAGCTGACGGTGGAGGCGGCGCACGTGGCGGTCCGCGCCGGCGGCTGCGCGGCATTCCGCGTTGATGCCGAGCGCGAGCAGGTCGCCGTAGCCGCAGAGATCGAAGCTCGCCAGCATGCCTGCCCGGCAGATCGGCACGACCACGTCTTCGAGGCAATCCGCATCGCCGTCGCGCGGGATCACGGCATCCAGTTGTCGACGATCGTGCTGCTCCCGCCGGGCGCCCTGCCCAGAACCACAAGCGGGAAGATCCAGCGATACCTCTGCCGGGAGCGACTGCACGGCGGTCTGCCGACGGAGATCGCCCGCTGGGAGGCGCCGGCCGAACCCTGGTCCCTGGAGCGGACGGCGTGACGGCCGTCATCCACCGGTCAGCTCCGCACGCACTCTCGGAGACCGAGTCGGCAATCCTGTCGGCTGCCTCGGCGTCCCTCGGGCTGCCCCTTTCGCCCGAGCACGTACTCGAACCGCTGTCGCTGCTCGGCGCAGACTCGCTGGGCATCGCCGAGCTCGCGGCAGCAATCGAGCAGGCGTCCGGCGTCGCGCTCCCCCAGGGTCTGGCGCACGAGTCGGCGACGATACGAGAGCTCGCAACGTGGGTGGATGCGCGCCGGACGGCCGCTCCGGATGATCCCGCCGAGGCGGACCCCTTCGCACAGATGCTCGACGACAGCCGGCTGCCCGACGACGTGCGGCCGGGCGCGGCGGCAGCGGAAGAGGGGCTGGAGGACGGCCGCGCCATCCTGCTCACCGGCGCGACCGGATTTCTCGGCGCGAGCCTCGCCGGCGCATTGCTCGCGCGGTCGGAAGCGACACTCTACTGCGCGGTGCGCGGCGGCCCGGAGGCGGGGTCGCAACGGCTGCGCAGGAGGCTCATCGAGAACGGGGTCAGCTCCGACACGATCGCCGCCAGGGTCCAGGTCGTCGATGCCGACCTCACGCGGCCGCACCTCGGGCTGGACGCGGATCACTGGGCGCGCCTCGGCGGCACCATCGACAGGGTGCTGCACGCAGGCGCCTCTGTCAGCTGGGTGTCGAGCTACGCATCGCTGCGCCCGGCGAACGTGCTGGGAACGCTGGAGCTCCTGCGGCTGGCGTCCCGGCGGGCAGCAATCCCCTTTCACTTCGTCTCGAGCCTGTCCGTGTGTTACGCCGCGGACGGACCGGCGCAGGTCGATGAGGCGTTCGATCCGCTTCCGCACCTGCGCGGCATTCACCTGGGATACGCCCAGACCAAGATCGTCGCTGAAGCGCTCGTGCGCGAAGCCGGACGGCGAGGGCTGCCGATCAAGATCTATCGCCCGTCGCTCATCTCCGGACACAGCCGGACCGGCGCGTTCAACCCGGACGACCTCCTGTCCTTCCTGATACGCGGGTGCGTACGGATGGGCACGGCGCCGGATCTCGACTGGTCGCTGGATTGCCTGCCCGTGGATACCGTGGCCGGCGCGATTCTCTCGCTCTCGCGCGGCGGCACCCCGACCGCCCACTTGATGCACGATCGCCCCAGGCACTGGCGGGAGTGCCTGCTGTGGATGCGTCTCGCCGGCTACCGCGTGCGGCTGGTGCCGTACTCGGAGTGGCTGCAGCAGCTCGCTCGCGACACGCTGGAATCCGCGGACCATCCCCTGCGGCCGCTTCGCCCCTTGTTCCAGAATCGCCCGGCCAGGGGGTTGACGCTTCCCGAGCTGTACGAGGATGGCCGGCGGAGCCGCGCAACGGCCGACCAGACCGATGGCCAGCTTGCAGACTCCGGCCGACGGCCGGCGCTCGATGCCTCGCTGCTCGAGCGCTACTTCGCCGCGTACCGGGCAGCGGGACACCTCCCGCCGCCGGCCGATGGTGTCGGGCGGCCGCCCGTGCCGTCCACGACCGACTTCGACGAGGCCTTCTTCGAGGGGGCGCTGGCCGCGCGCGGGCAGGTCGTACGGATCCGCGCCGCCACCTGCCTCACCGTGGGCTCGCCGCACAGCATCATCAGCGAGCTGACCGCATGGCGCTGCGGTCAGACTGCCGGCGTCTTCCGGTACCGCCTCGATATCGAGACGACCTCCGGACGGGAGACCCGCGACGTGATCCTCAAGCTGAAACCGCATGCAGACGAGGCAACGGCGGTCGGGGAGGCGCTCGCCCGGTTGTGCGATGCGCGGGCAGGCGACGCGTACGCGCGCTGGTCGGACCGCGTGGGGCTGGCCGGCTCGCACCTGCGCGAGCGCGCCCTCTACGAAACAGCCGGCGGCCGCCTGGCGAGTCACATGCCCGCGCTGCTCGGCGTTGCCGATCTCGATGCGCGCGGCGGCTGCGCCCTGATCATCGAAGACGTGAGCGGCGCGGCAATGATCGATTCCGTCGATCGCACGCCGTGGTGGGATCCCCGGCACATCGAGAGTGCGATAACCGGCCTCGCGCAGATCCACGCGGACTGGCATGGAAGAACCGCCGGCCTGAGGGAGCTGCCCTGGGCCGGGTTCATACAGTCGACCCACTCGATGAGCGCCATGTCCGACCTGTGGCGGGCTCTTGCCGAACACGCGGCGCCCGCGTTCGGGCGGTGGGGTGGAGGCGAGCTGCCCGGCCTGCACCGGTACGCTGGTCGACTCGATTCCCGGGTGGCGGCCGATCCTGGACGATGGGCCGCACACATTGATTCACAACGACTGCAACCCGAGGAACCTTTGCCTCAGGGAAGCGGCCGACGGTCTCGTCCTGTGCGCCTACGACTGGGAGCTCGCGACGCTCGGCCTGCCACAGCGGGATCTGGCGGAGCTCCTGTGCTTCGTGCTGCCGGACAGTGCACGCGACGCGACCCTCGAATTCTGGGTTGAGCGGCATCGGGCAAGCTTCGAGCGCGCGACCGGCCTGCCCGTTGACGCCGCGCAGTGGCAACGCGGGTTCGCCGCGGCGTTGAACGAGCTGCTCGTCACGCGTCTGGCGATCTACGCGCTCGTGGACCGCGTACGGCGTCAGCCGTTCCTGCCACGCGTCGTCGCCTCCTGGCGGCGCATGTACGAGTGGGCGACGGCGGTGGTGCTATGACCTCGCCGGCTCACGCGCTGCACGCCAGGAACGCGCTGACCTATGCCGCCCTTCTGCTCGGCTGGAGTGCAACCGTTGCGGCGGTCCGGGGACGGCCCGCCACGGCTGGTGCGCTCGTCGGCCTGGCCGTGCTCGCAGACACCCTCGACGGCCGGTTCGCGCGCTGCTTCAGGACAGATCGCGACGGCCTCGCGATCGGCGCCGAGCTCGACAGCCTGGCCGATGCCTGCGCCTTCGGCATGGCGCCGGTGGCCTGCACCCTGGCGCTCGCCGCCGGACCGGCGTGGCTCATGTGCTGGGCCGCCGGGTGCTTCTACCTGGTCGCGGCGCTGACGCGCCTCGCGTTCTTCAACACCACCCACGATGCCGTGCCCGGGTTCATCGGCCTGCCCGCCCCCGCCGCGGCGCTCGTGTGGGCATCGACGCTCTGGGCGACGGCAAGCAGCAGCGCGCTGTCGGCGGTGCTCCTGGGCTGCGGCGTGGCGATGATCGCCCCGTGGCGCATCCCGCGCCCGGAAGGACGGCTGCTGCTGGCGTTCGTGCTGTGGCCCACCCTCGTCGTCGTTGCGCACCTTGCTGGACGGTAGCAGTCGGCGCCGTGCTGCCGATGTGGGCCCGGGGCTTCAGCCCCGGCAGTCGGCGCGGCCTGAAGGCCGCGCCCGACAGCGATGGCAGGGCCTGCCTTCTTCCCCCCAGGCTGGTTTTTCGGCGCCCTCCACCGTCCCGCGCTATCATTCGGACACGGAGGAATCTGAATGCGCAGTGCAATGGTGGTGGCAGCGATGATGATGATGGCAGCGGCAGGCGGGGCCCAGACGCCCGCGGCGGAGCTGAAGGTCGGCGACATGGCGCCCGACTTCAGCCTGCAGGGGACGGACGGCAAGACCTACAAACTGGCCGACTTCAAGGGCAAGCAGGCAGTCGTGCTCGCGTGGTTCCCCAAGGCCTTCACGGGCGGGTGCACGATCGAGTGCAAGTCGCTTGCGGAGAATGGCGGCATGATCAAGAAGTACAACGTCGCGTACTTCATGGCCAGCGTCGACCCGATCGAAGGGGAACAGGGCAACAAGGCGTTCGCCGAAGCGCAGAAAGCCGATTTCCCCCTGCTGAGCGACCCGACGAAGAAGACGGCGGAAGCGTACGGCGTGCTGAACGGCAGGCCGGTGGCGAGCCGGTGGACGTTCTACATCGGCAAGGACGGGAAGATCCTGGCGATCGACAAGGCCGTCAAGCCGGCAACCTCGGCGGAAGACATGGCGGCAAAACTCGGCGAGCTGAAAGTCGAGCCTGCCAACCCCTGACGACCGCGACATCCTGGTGGCAGATGGCAACCGTGATGTCAGTCACCGTTGCCATTTGCCACGTGCGGTCCTTCCCGGCGCGCCGCCCTGGGCGGCGCGATCCGGATCTCGAACAGCTTCGGCCAGAGCTTGCCGGTCACGAACAGACGATCGCCGGCGGCGTCGTAGGCGATGCCGTTCAGCACGTCCGTTCCTGCCGCATCGCGGGGATCGAGCAGCCCCGAGAGGTCGATCCATCCGGTGACCTGCCCGGTCCGCGGCGCAATACGGGCGATGCGGTGCGTCTGCCAGATGTTGGCCAGGATCTCTCCCTTCACGACCTCGAGCTCGTTGAGGTGCTCGACCGGCCTGCCCGCCTCTTTCACCGCCAGCCTGCCGGTCTCCTTCAAGGTGTCCGGATCGAGGAACCGCAGCGACGAGGAACCGTCGCTCATGATTACCCGCGTGTCGTCGTGCGTCAGGCCCCACCCCTCACCTGAGTAGTTGAACGTCCGCGTGCGCGTGAAGGTGGCGAGGTCGTACACGAATCCGACACCAGAGGTGTAGGTGAGCTGGATCAACGACTTCTTCCACACCGCAATGCCTTCGCCGAAATACTTCGGCTCGAGTGCCTGCTGCTGCAGCACCTCGCCGTTTTCCAGCCGGACCTTGCGGATCGTGGACCGGCCGTTGAGCCCGGTGCCCTCGTAGAGCACGCCGTCGAGATAGACGAGGCCCTGGGTGAACGCCGTGGGATCGTGCGGGTAGATCTTCACGACGCGGTAGGTCGAGACGGGCGCCTCGAGCGGCCGCGACTGACGCTGCGCCTGCCCCGCCACACGCTCCGCAGACATGGACCCGAGCACTGCGGCGCCGAGCAGGACGGCGGCGGCCATCGAAGAGGTCGTGCGCATGGACCGGGTAATGTACCACGCCTCGCCGGGTCGAACCCCCGTGCCCGTTACAATCGCACTCCGGTTCGGGGAGAATTGGTTGCATGCACGCGAGACGCTTCGCCACCGCCGCGGGAATGGTTGCCCTCGCCGTTCTGCCGTTCGCGGCGCAGGAACCGACGGCCATCGACATCGATGCCCGCATTCGTCACGAGGCCTCGGCCAACTCGCAGATCATGCGGACGCTGCATCACCTGACGGACGTCTACGGGCCGCGGCTGACCGGCTCGCCGAACCACAAGGCGGCGGCCGAGTGGGCCATCAAGGAGATGACCGAGCTGGGGGCTGACGAACGGACATCTGGAGCCCTGGGACTTCGGCCGCGAAGGCTGGTCCGAACGAGTACCTCGCCGTGCACGTCACGTCTCCCTACAAGGATGCACTCGTTGTCGAGGCGCTCGGATGGACACCCGGAACCGACGGCACGGATCACGGCGACGGCGTTCCATCTCGTCACGCCCACCGGACCTGAACCGGCAGCCCCTGCGGACACGCCGGCAGGGACGCGCGGCGCGGGCGGACTCGCGCGGCTCGGGCCCGACCCAGGAGGAGTTGACGACGTATCTCGACAGCATCAGGAGCAAGGTCGCCGGTGCGGCGGTGCTGGTCGGCCGCCCCGTGTTCGTTCCGGTGAGCCTCGAGCCGGTCACGCGCCGCCTCACGGACGACCAGGCCCGGTGCCGCTTCGATCCGGACATGGCGGGCGCACCGGAATGCGCGGTGGGGCGCCGGGGCTTCGGCCAGCGCGGCGGCGGCGCGGCGCCCGGAAACGCGCCGCCGGCGACGCGCCTCACGCCGCAGCAGGTGGCGCAGCAGGTGGACAGGTTCCTGTTCGACAGCAAGGCGGCCCTGCGCATCAACGACGCCGGCCGGCCGCACGGGCAGATCATCGTATTCAACAGCCGGGGCTACGATTCGGCCCAGGCGGTGCCGACGGTCGTCGCGCGGAACGAAGACTACGGCCGCATCGCGCGCACTCTCGCCGACGGCACGCCGGTCTCCATCGATGCCGAGATCGTGAACCAGGCGTACCCCGAGGGCAGGACCTCCTACAACACGATCGCGGAGATTGCCGGCAGCGACCAGAAGGACGAAGTGGTGATGCTCGGCGGCCACCTCGATTCATGGCACTCCGGCAACGGGCGCGACCGACAACGCGATCGGCTGCGCCATCATGATGGAGGCGGCGCGCATCCTGACCGCCATCGGCGTGCAGCCGCGCCGCACGATTCGCGTGGCGCTGTGGAGCGGAGAGGAAGAAGGCCTGCTCGGCTCGGTCGCCTACGTGAAGGAGCACTTCGGCTCGGCGGAGAGCCCGAAGCCGGAGTTCGCGAAGCTCGCCGGCGTACCTCAACATCGACAACGGCACCGGCAAGGCCCGCGGAGCGCTTGTCTTCGGGCCGCCGGAGGCCGGCCGCATCGTGCGCGACGCGCTTGCCCCCGTCAAGGACGCTCGGCGTCGCCGGCGCGACAGTGACCGCCAGCCGCAGCCTCGGCGGCACCGACAGCACATCGTTCAACAACGCCGGGCTGCCCGGCATCAACCTCGCGCAGGACTCGATCGAATACGGCTCCCACACGCATCACACCAACCTCGACACCTACGAGCGCGTGATCGAGGAGGACGCCAGGGCGTCGGCCATCACCGTGGCCACCCTGCTCTACCAGCTCGCCATGCGCGACGGGATGCTGCCGCGGTTCACCGCATCCGAGATGCCGCCCGCACCGCCGGCGAGAGCAAGATAGGCGTTGGGCGTTGGGCGTAGGGTGTTGGGCGTTGGGCGTAGGGTGTTGGGCGTTGGGCTTTGGGCTTTGGCTTTGGGAGGGAGCAGACTCAAGCTTGGCACTGCAGATCCCACGCGCATGCCCAAAGCCGAAAGCCTAAAGCCTAAAGCCTGAATCTTGCTTTCCCCGTATCTCCGCCAGGAACAGCTCGCCGAGCTCCGCTGCCTTCCGTTCGCCCACTCCGTACACCTGGCGCAGCGCTTCCGGCGTGGCCGGCTTGAGCCGCGCCATGTCCCGCAGTGTCGAGTCGTGGAAGATCACGTACGGCGGCACGCCGCGTGAGCGGGCGACCTCGAGGCGGAGCGCCCGCAGACGCTCGAACAGATCGCGATCGACCCCCTGCCACGACTCCGTCTCGACACGGGCGCGTGGGGCGGACCGGCCCTTGACCGGCCGGCGCAGGCGCGCAAGCGCCAGCTCCGGCACGCTCGTGGCATCCTTGAGCAGCGCGACGCCCCGCCCGGTCAGGGCGAGGACCGGAAACTCGTCACCCGCCTGCCGCAGCAGCCCCTGCCCCACCAGCTGCTCCACGTAGCCGCGCACCTCGGCCACGGTGGCGTCCGCCAGCAGCCCGAACGTGCTCAGCTCGTGGTGACGCCGCGACGTGATCGCCTCGGTGGCGTTGCCCCGCAGCACGTGCGTGATGTGCGCGGCGCCGAAGCGCTGGCCCGACGCGCGCGACGCACGACAGCACCTTGCGCGCGAGCGTCGCCGGGTCGCCGAGCGCCTCGAGCTCGTCGAGGCAGAAGTCGCACGCGCCGCAGTCCGTCCGGGCGGGCGTCTCCCCGAAGTAGCCGATCAGGTGGCGGTGGCGGCAGCCGACGCTCGCCGCGTACCGCTCCATGTCGCGGAGCAGCGACCGGCGCGCATCCGTCAGCTCGCCGTTCCGCTCGAGCATCACCCGCCATTTGAGGAAGTCCGCGGTCGAGTAGACCAGCACGCACTCCGCTTCGAGCCCGTCCCGGCCCGCCCGGCCGGACTCCTGCTGGTAGTGCTCGAGCGACTGCGGCGCGCCGGCGTGCACCACGAACCGCACGTCCGATCGGTCGATCCCCATCCCGAACGCGACCGTGGCGACGACGACGTCCGCGTGCTCTTCGAGGAAGGCCTCCTGGTTCCTGGCTCCGCTCGTCGTCCGCGAGCCCGGCGTGATACGCGCGGGCGCGCACCCCGGATGGCCGCGAGCCAGGCGGTGAGCGCGTCGACCTCCCGCCTCGACGTGCAGTAGACGATGCCCGCCTGGCCGCGGATGCCGGCCGAGGATGTCGGTGAGCTGTCGCTTGAGATCCGCACGCGCCAGCACGCGGTACACCAGGTTGGGCCTGATCGAACGATCCGACCAGCTCGACGTGATTCCGCAGCCCGAGCTGCCCGACGATGTCGCGGCGGACGCGGGCGGTAGCGGTCGCGGTGTAGGCATGAAGGCTGACCTCCGCGAAGAGGTTGCGCAACCGCCCGAGCTGGCGGTACTCGGGACGGAAATCGTGGCCCCACTGGCTGATGCAATGCGCTTCGTCCACCGCCATGAAGGTGATCGCGGCAGCGCCCCAGCATCGACAGGAAGCCGTCGCTGCCCTCCCCGGCCAGCCGCTCGGGAGAGACGTAGAGGAGCCTGTAGCGCCCCTCGCGCAGGCCCGCCGCCACCGACGCTTTGTGATCGGCGGCCAGGCGCGCTGTTGTAGCAGGCGGCCGGCACGCCGTTGCCGAGCAGCGTGTCCACCTGGTCCTTCATCAGCGAGATGAGCGGCGACACCACGACCGCCAGCCCGCTGCCGAGCAGGGCCGGCGCCTGGAAGCACAGTGACTTGCCGGCGCCGGTCGGCATCACCACCAGCGAGTCCCGCCCGCCGACAGATCGCCTCCATCGCCTCGCGCTGCAGCGGCCGGAACGTCGTGTAGCCCCAGTACCGCTCGAGCACCTGCTGCAGGTCCCCCGCCTGCGCATCCAGGTTGGTGGTCATCGTGGTCTGCACGCCCTCGAGCAGGACGAGCGTGCCTTCGGAGGTGGCCTGCCGAATGGCCTTGGCCGCCGCATAGCCCGGGGACGCCCACCAGCGGCGTGCGCTGTCGGCATCGGGGAACTCGAGGATCACCAGCCGCTTGGGGTCCCACGCGCCCTCGAGGATCTCGGGCGGGCGCCCCGCACGAGGAAGCGGCCGCCATGGGGCGTCATCGTCTCGAGGACAAGGGCCCTGTAGTCCTCATAGCGGATCGGATCCTTCACGTCGATGTGGGCGAGGATGTAGGCAGGCATCATGCTCCAGGGCGGTCGGGCACCGGATCGTGCCGCAGCCGGCCTTCCGCGAGATCGGCGAGCCGCTGCAGCTCTTCGACGTAAAGCGGCCGGAGGAACCGTCCGGCGAGGAACCCCTGCACCCGTCCGGCGAGCCCGTCCCGCACGTGCAGGTCCGTCGTGATGGTCACGGTGGCGCTGGTGCCTGATTGAGGGTCCACGATGAACGAGGTCACGTCACCGCTCTCGGGATACGACTCGACCAGCACGCGTCCGGGCTCCGGTTCAGTGACGACACCACGCGCGATCCGCGTGGAGCCGAAGACCCGCATCGCAAACCTGATCTCGGTGCCGGCGCCCACGCCGCCGTTGTCGACGGCCAGCCAGGTGAACGCCCTCGGCGGAACGATCCGGCGGTGTCCGTCGCGGTAGTCGGCGATCACGCTGTAGATTGACGGCGGTGCGGCGGCGATCTGCCGCGAAACGGAAATGTGTCGGGTCATCGGGCCGGACCGGCGAAGGTGAGGCTGCAGCAGGTGAGCGCGCCTTCCGCCTTGGCGAGCTCCGACACGGCGACGGCATGGACGGCCAGGCCGCGGTCTTCGAGCCGCCTCAGAGTACCGGGGGCGGAGCCTGCGCAGAGAAGGGCGCCACCCACGCGAAGCACGTTCGCGCCGAGGGGCTCGTCCGGGTGGCTCTCCACCCACTCGATGCCCTGGAACGCCGCGCCGTCGATCCAGGCCGGGTTCAGCACCAGCAGATCGTCGGCCGCGGCCGTGACGGCAGACTTCAGATGCAGGCACCGGGGGATCGCCACCGGTTCGACCGCGTAACCAATCGGCTCCAGGATGGCCCGCAGCTGGCGAATCCCGTCCTGATTCGTGCGGGTGGACTCCCCGACGAACACGCGTCGACCGACCTGCAGCACGTCACCGCCATCCATTGTACCGGGCGCGACGATGGACTGGACGGGCCGGTATCGTGCGACCGTTGCCGCAACCGCATCCACCTCGGCCCGTCGAGGGGTGGCGCCGGGCCGCATCGATCACCGCCGTCTCGTCGAAGACAACCGCCGTGTCCTCGATGAAGACCGAGTCCGGCAGCTCCGGCGCCGCCGCCACGCGCTCCACCCGCGCCCCCAGGGCGCGGAGCATGTCCTCGTAGTCCGCGTGCTGCATGGTTGCGAGCGCGACGTCAATCGGATCGCGCGCGACGTGCGTCAGCTCGCACGCCGTGATGGTGGGAGGTACGGCCCTCGTGAGCGCGACGAGCACAGGAACATTGTAACGGGGGAGGGCTCTGCGCCTTGGGCAGAGTCGGGCCTTTTTGCTCTTGGCTTTTTGGCTTTTGGCTTCTTGGCTTGGGCTGGCTTTGGGCTTTGGGCTTTTCGACTTCGGCCGGCTTAGCTCTGGGCTTTTCGGTTTGGGCTTTCAGGCCATCACCATCGGCAAAGGGAGATGTGGGCCCGGGGCTTCAGCCCCGGGCGAGTCGGCGCGGCCTGAAGGCCGCGCCCCACAGACCAGGCCGAACCCCCGATCCCCGGTCCCGGATACCGTCCCGATCCCGAATCCCCTGATCTCCCCATCTCCCGATCTGCCGATCGCCAGATCCCCGAGCGCCGAGCCCCGAACGCCGAACGCCGATAAGATCAACCAGTGCTCACCGAGACTCCTTCGGGGCTGTACTGCGCCGCGGGCGATTTCTTCGTCGATCCCTGGGCGCCCGTCGAGCGCGCCGTCATCACGCACGCGCATGGCGACCACGCGCGCGCGGGTCACGCGAGCTACCTCTGCGTCGAGTCTTGTGCCCCTCTCCTCAGGCGCCGGTTCGGAGCCGAGGCACGCATCGAGACGATGGCCTACGGCGAGAGCGTGCGGATCGGCTCGATCGACCTCAGCTTCCATCCGGCCGGCCATGTGCTCGGGTCCGCGCAGATCAGGATTCGCGGCCCCGAGGGCGTCTGGGTGGTCGGCGGCGACTACAAGCGCGCACCGGATCCCACCTGCCCGGCGTTCGAACCGGTTCCGTGCGACGTGTTCATCTCGGAGTCGACGTTCGGCC
This sequence comes from uncultured Acidobacteriota bacterium, assembly GCA_963787175.1. Classification (GTDB taxonomy): domain Bacteria; phylum Acidobacteriota; class Vicinamibacteria; order Vicinamibacterales; family 2-12-FULL-66-21; genus CAVSUB01. Next base: position 988,751 of record CAWBCA010000013.1, on the reverse strand, counting down.
TCCCCATCTACCGCTGGGACACGACGGCCAGCGTCATCGCCGACATCGTGGAGTGGTGGCGCAGCAGCGGTGAGGCAGGCCGGACTGCAGTGCTGTTCTGCTACACCATCGGCAAGGCGCAGCGGCTGCTCTCGGAGCTGACGCGCAGCACGGATCGTCCCGTGCTCGTGCACGGCATGATGATGGGCATGATCGACGTCTATCGCGAGGCCGGCATCCCGATGCTCCCGGTCCGCGTGCTGACGGAGCGTCCGCGTGGCACGTCGTTCGCCGGCGAGCTGGTCCTTGCGCCTCTCTCCGCGCGCGGCACGCCGTGGATGCGGCGGCTCGGCGATCTCTCCGACGCGTTCGCGTCAGGGCTGATGCGCGTGCGCGGCGTCCGCCGTCAGCGCGCGTTCGATCGCGGTTTCGTGCTCTCCGACCATGCGGACTGGCCGGCGCTGCTGGCAACGGTGGCCGAGACCGGCGCCGCGCGCGTCCTCACGACTCACGGCCACGCCGCGCCGCTCGCCCGTCACCTTCGAGAGGCAGGCCTCGACAGCGGCATCATCAGGACCGCGTGGGAAGGGGAGGAAGGAGGGGACGAGGGCGAGTAGACGATAGACAGAAGACGGTAGGCCGAAGACAGTAGACAGAAGGTAGAAGACAGAAGACAGCATTCGGGACGCTGCGGACCAACGATGCTCAGATTCGCGCGACTGTTCGACGACATCGACAGGACCACGTCGACGAAAGCCAAGGTTGCGGCGATGCGGGCCTACTTCGGCAGCGCGCCGCCGGGTGATGCGGCATGGGCGGTCTTCTTCCTCACGGGCCGCCGCCTCAAGCGTCTGGTGCCGTCCGCGGGAATCCGCGAGTGGACCCTGTCTGCAACAGGTCTCGCGCCCTGGATGCTGGAGGAGTGCTACTCGGTCGTTGGCGACGGCGCCGAGACGGCCGCGCTGATCCTCGATCAGCTGCCGTCCGAGGCCGGTCAGGACCTGAGCCTGAGCCAGTGGCTCGACGACCGCATTCTCCCCCTTCGCGGCCTCGATCCGTCTGCGCAGCAGACCCGCGCCACGAGCTGGTTCCGCGAGCTGGATCGGCTCCAGCGGTTCATCCTTCTGAAGCTGCTCACCGGCGAGCTTCGCGTCGGCGTGTCCCAGACGCTCGTGGTGCGCGCGCTGGCGGAGGCGGCCGCGGTCGAGCCGACGGCGATTGCGGCGCGCCTGATGGGCGAGTGGAGCCCGACTGCCGGGTGTGCATCGATCCTCTCGGGCGAACGGTCGGACGACGATCGATCGCGCCCCTATCCGTTCTTCCTGGCCGCGCCGCTCGAAGAGGCGCCCTCGACGCTCGGCCCTGTCGAGGCCTGGCAGGTCGAGTGGAAATGGGACGGCATCCGCGCCCAGCTGATCCAGCGCGCCGGAACGGTCCACCTCTGGTCGCGCGGGGAGGAGCTGATCACCCACCGTTTCCCGGAGATCGCGGCCGCGGCGTCGCGGCTGCCGGATGGCACCGTGCTCGACGGCGAGGTCCTCGCGTTCCGCGACGGCCGTCCCCTCCCCTTCTCCGCCCTGCAACAGCGCATCGGACGGCAGAAACAGGTCGCGCAGCTCGTGCGCGCCGTCCCGGTCGTGTTCATGGCGTACGACATCCTCGAGGAGTCGGGCGACGACGTGCGCGGGCGCCCCCTGGCGGATCGGCGTGCGCATGCTCGAACGGCTCCTCGGCTGGTCGTCCGGCGTCGAGACCCAGACCCCGGCGTGCTGCGCGTCTCCCCCACCGTTCCGCCGGCAACGTGGGACGACCTCGCCCGGCTGCGCGGGGACTCGCGCACACGCGGTGTCGAAGGGATGATGATCAAGCGTCTCGCCTCCGCCTACGGGGTGGGCCGCAAACGCGCTGACTGGTGGAAGTGGAAAATCGATCCGTTCACCGTGGACGCCGTACTGATCTACGCGCAGCCGGGCAGCGGGCGCGCGCGCCAGCCTTCTCACGGATTACACGTTCGGCGTGTGGGACGCCGGCGACCTGGTACCATTCGCCAAGGCCTACTCGGGCCTCTCTAACGAGGAGATTGGGGAGCTCGACCGCTGGATTCCGCCGAAACACGCGGGAGCGCTTCGGCCCGGTGCGCCACGTCGAGCCCGTGCACGTCTTCGAGCTCGGCTTCGAAGCAATCGCGCGCTCGACGCGTCACCGCTCCGGCATCGCGGTGCGGTTCCCCCGGATGCTGCGCTGGCGGAAGGACAAGCCGGCCGCCGAGGCCGATACGCTCGACGGGGTGAAAGCGCTGCTGCGTCCGGAGCCGTAGCCGGGCGGACAGCGCCTACTTCTTCCCCCGCTGCGCCGCGATCTCCTCGAGGTGCAGGTCGAACTGCTGGACGGTTGCTATCGCCGTGGCGGCAGCCCCGCTGAGAAGCTCCCTGTCGATCGTTGCGGCATCGTCTGTCGTCTGGTGATGCTGGTCGAGTCCTCGACGCCGAAGTAAATCCACGGGATGCCCGCCTCGTGGAACACGAAATGGTCCGAATCCTGGGTCCAGTCTTCATCGTCGCCAGGCGTGTCGTGGCCGAAGGCCAGGACGACGGGCGGTTGGGCGGCGTTCTCGAGGTAGGGCTTCAGAAAGGGCCAGTGATGCACGCCGGTCGCGAACAGCTTGTTCCCTGGATCCCGGCCGACCATGTCCATGTTCACGTTGACGATCATCGAGCTCACCGGCACGGGAGGGTCGCGCATCAGCGCGCGCGCCCCCTGCAGCCCGAGCTCTTCGGCATCGGTCGCCACGAGCAGCAGGGAGTGCGCGGGGGCCGTCCGCGAGAAATGGGCCCCGACCGCAAGCAACGCGGCGACGCCGGAGGCGTTGTCGTCCGCACCGTTGAAGATCTGGCCGGCCCGGACCCCGAGATGGTCGTAATGCGCCGTCACGACGATGTAGCGGTCCGGGTTGCGGCTGCCGGGGACGACGCCGACGAGGTTGATGCCCTTGCGCGCCCCGGACCCTGCCGACGTGAAGGTGAATGGCCGCTCGAATGTCTTTCCGAGCGGCCTAACCCCCACCTTCTTCAGCCGCCCGATCAGGTAGGCGCGCGCCCTGTCTCCCCCCCGGGGCTGCCCGGGAGCCTGCCCTGCATGTTGTCGGCAGCCAGCGTCTCGAGGTCGCGTACCAGCTGCGCGGAATCCACGCGGATGCCGGCGCCGTCTGGACCGAGCCGAGAACGCCGAATCAGGAGTCCGAGCGCGAGCAGGTGCTTCAAGGCTCTTGTTTTGACCTCGTGTATGGTTCCGATGTCCGGCATGGTGCCCGTGGCCCATCCCTTGACAATCTCATACAGCACGACAGGCTGCGGCTTGTTCACTTCGAGGAACACCGCGGAGTGCACGTCGACGCCGATGAGGACCATGCGGGGGTCCTCCGGGGTGCCGTGCCGCGGATCCCCCTCGTCGGGGAACCAGGCTTTCCAGTCCTCGGCGTAGAGCGCGTGAACGGTGGCCCGGTCGCGGGAAACGGTGGCCATCCCCGAGACCGAAACCCACTCGCGCGTCCGGTCCTTGTAGTAGGCGAGGTTGACGTGCGGATCGCCGGCGATCTCGTTCAGCTTGGGCGAATTCTCGGTCGCGACGAACCAGAGGTCGGCCCCCGGCGCATGCTTCTGGTTGGCCATGGCCCGGGACACCAGGTGGCCGTCCTGCCGGCGTGTCGTGAGCATCGCGACGTCGAGCTTGTCGATCATCTCGTACAGCTTCTTCAACTCATCTCGCATGGTCTGTTGCGCTCCCTGGGCCCGCCGTCGGGCACGGGCCGGTTGACTGTCGGGCCTGGGCAGCAGCCCAGGCCCCGGAAGCCAACAGCAATGGCGCTGCCAGATCTCACCCGAACGGCCGGAGCATTTGAGACCGGTCGTCCGGCATCGCCAACTGTGCCGCGGGGCCTTTCAGGCCCGAGAGTCGCGGGCTGAAGCCCGCGACCACATCAACCCGCTACCCACCTCGACCTGCGGTCGTCCTACATCGGCAACTGTGGCTCGGGGCCTTCAGGCCCGAGAGTCGCGGGCTGAAGCCCGCGACCCACATCAACCCGCTACCCCACCTCGACCTGGCGGTCGTCCTACATCGGCAACTGTGGCTCGGGGCCTTCAGGCCCCGAGAGTCGCGGGCTGAAGCCCGCGACCCATCGCCCAGGCAACCCACCAGCTCTCACCAGGAGTGAAGCGTCCCGTCCGCCTTCCTGCTGACAGGCAGGTAGGCAGGATCATACGGATAGGCGGCTGCCAGCGCCTCGTCGATGTCCACTCCCAGCCCGGCCCCCTCGCCGGGATGCATGAATCCGGACTCGTAGGTGTAACCGTGCGGGAACACGCGATCGGTTTCGACCGTGTGCGGCATGTGCTCCTGGACGCCGAAGTTGTGGACGCTGAGGTCGAAATGGAGCGCCGCGGCCATGGCGACCGGGCTGAGGTCCGTCGCGCCGTGGCAGCCCCATCCGGACGTGGTGCAGCTCTGCCAGCGCAGCAATCCGGCGCAGGTGCGTCAGCCCGCCGGCGTGCACGACGGCCGTCCGGATGTAGTCGATGAGCTCCTCCTCGATGAGGGTGTGGCAGTCGTAGATCGTGTTGAACACCTCGCCGACCGCGATCGGCGTCGTCGTGTGCTGGCGGATCGTGCGGAAGGCGCCCTGCACTTCGGCCGGCGCGGGGTCCTCCATCCAGAACAACCGCGACGGCTCGAGGCTCCTGCCCAGCCGTGCCGCTTCGATCGGCGTGAGGCGATGATGCACGTCGTGCAGCAGGTGCAGCTCGGAGCCCGAGCTCGCGGCGCAGCCGCTCGAACACGGTCGGGATGAAGTCCAGGTACGCCTCGGTGCTCCAGACAGTCTCCAGCGGCAGGCCCTTGCTCGGCCGGCTCGTACGGGACGCCGTCGGACGCGACATGCCGTATGCGTCCTTGACGCCCGGCACGCCGCACTGCGCGCGGATCGCCTTGTAGCCCCGCTCGCGGTGCAGCGCCACCGCGGCAACGGTCTCGTCGAGCGTCCCGCCATTGGCGTGGCCGTAGACCATGACCGCCTCCCGCGAGGCACCGCCGAGCAGCTGGTAGACGGGCACCCCCAGCGCCTTCCCTTTGATGTCCCACAACGCCATGTCCACCGCGCCAATCGCGGTCATCGTCACGGGACCGCGCCGCCAGTAGGCGCCCTTGTAGAGGTATTGCCAGGTATCCTCGATCCGCCTCGCGTCGCGGCCGATGAGGAGCGGCACGACGTGCTCCGACAGATACGCGGCCACCGACAGCTCACGGCCGTTCAGCGTCGCATCGCCGAGCCCGACACGCCATCCTCGGTCCGCAGCTTCAGCGTGACGAAGTTCCGGCCGGGCGAACAGATGATGACCTTGGCGTCAACGATACGCATGGCAGTCTGTGGTGCACGTCATGCGTCGCACCGAGACCGGCGAGGCGCCCGCCTGGCAGGTCGCGACGGCCGGGAATACCGGCTGTGTTTGAGGGAGCAGCAACGCAGCAAGACGGGATTCATCGCCGGTCGAACGCAGGCTGACTCGCACCATGGGCTGCATAGGCGTCCGTGAAACCGGGCCGGGGCACGAAGCCGACGGTGAAACGAACCACGAGAGCGCGCGGCACGGGAGCGCCCGCTCACCTGCCGTCTGACAGTTCCTTCGCACGGCCCGTGCGCACGGCGAGGATCCGCGCCGCCTCTGGCGTGGCCGCGTAGAGCGGATCGAGCGGATAGCAGCCGGACACCAGTCCCATGCGCGGCCCGGTCGTGCAGTCGCTGAAGGTGCGGCAGATGAACTTGCGCCGAAGAGGCGTGCCCGCCAGCACGTCGGCCGGCAGGTCCGGGTACGAGAGCGCGATGCGGCCCAGCCCGACGAAGTCGGTCAGCCCGCGGCGCACGGCATGCTGCCCGACGTGCGGCAGCCATTCCTGCAGGTAGCTGTAGGCCGAGCCGACGAACACGATATCGGGGAAGTCCGCCTTGAGCCGGGCGGTGGCGTCAATCTGGCGCGCCACGCCGTGCAGCGGATCCTCGGGCGGCTCGTAGCCGTCGACCGGCGGAAACAGCGCCGGCCTCTGCACGTGCGGGTTGTAGTACGGGCGTGCCGCCGGTCACGCAGATCGCGCGCACGCCGAGGCCGGTCAGCATCCTCAGCACCGCCCGCGCATCGTCGAGCGCCGCGTCCATGCCCGCCTCGCCGAGCACGCCGAACCCGAAGCCACCGGTCTCGCCCGGATCCGGCTCCCCGTACGCCATCCGCACCGCTTCCGGTACGGCACCGTGTCGAACACCGACAGCCGGACGCCGATCACCGAGACCCGGACCTCGGCGTGGATGCCCTCGATGATGTCCCGCATGAACCGCGTGCGGTTCTCGAGCGACCCTCCGTACCGACCCGGCCGTCGCGCGCGACCCGAGCATCTCGTGACCGAGATACCCGTGACAGTGCTTGATGTCCACGAATGCGAACCCGGCGTCGCTGAGCCAGCCGTGGCGGCCTGGACGAACTCCCCCACCAGGCGATCGAGCTCGTCGTCTTCGAGCAGGCGCACGCCGTCCGGAAAGCGGCGGTCGAGAATCGGATGGACGCTGGCGGTCAGCGGCGCCGGACGATCGTAGACATCCGGCCGCGCGAACCGGCCCGAGTGCGTGAGCTGCAGCCCGATCAGCAGGTCGTCGTCGGCCTCGGCGCCGAACCGCTCGCGGTGGGCGTGCACGAGCGCCGTCGCGCAGGCCGGCAATCGACCGGCTGCGTCCTCGGCGTGTCAGCATCAGCTGCTGCGGGTTGGCGCGGCCGTCGTGACGGACGGCGACGGCCTCGCATCCCCACATCAACTTGGCCCCGCTGCGTGCCGAAGTTCTGCCACGCGCCGGGTCGTCAGGTCGCTCGGCTCGCCGCTTTCGGTGCCGTCCCACCCCTCCATCGGCAGGATGCAGAAGCGGTTGCCGACCGGCCGGCCGTCGATCGCGATCGGGCGCGCGAGCGGCGACTCGCCGCCGGCGCCAGAGCGCGTCGTCGAACTCCAGCGCGATGCCGCTGCTCGAGAGGTGCGCGCGGAAGGCGGCTGGCGTCTTGAGCGAGGCGACGCGGGGGCTCGCCTGCTGGGTCACCGTGATCCAACCGACGAAGTGAACACCACTCGATCATCTCGCAGATCAGTTCGATCGGCCGGGAGCGGGGGCCCGGCGCAGCTATGAGTCGCGGCGCTGGATCAAATCCGCGCCGCCGTATCCGCCAAACACCTGCGTCGTCCGGGCCGCGTCGTTCATGGTCAGCACGGCGAGGGTGCCGGGATGCTGCATCGCAATACGTCCGCGCCAGCGCCGGACCGGCCACGACGAACGCCGTCGAGAGCGCGTCCGCCGTCGGTCGCGTCCGCGCGTGACCACGGTGGCGCTGCGCACCTCGCGCACGGCTCCTGCCCGGTCGCGGGTCGAGGACACCTCCGTGGCGGCGGCCGTTCACCAGCACGAACTGCTCGCCGCTTCCGCTCGTGCCGAGCGCTCCGTCTGCGGAGGCATAGCTGCAGCGGCTTGTCAGGACGTCCGGATCGCACGTCCACCGGCCATCCCTTGTCGCGGCCGCCGATCGCCAGCACGCTGCTGCCTCCGGCGGACACCAGCGCATGGGACACTTCGCGCGCCCGCAGGATCTGACCCATGCGATCCACGGCGTAGCCTTTGGCAATGGCGCCGAAGCCGACAGCGGTGCCGGGCGAGGTCATGCACGGTCCCCGTCGCCGCGTCGAGTCGAACGCGGTCGAAGCCGACGAGCGCGCGTGCGGCATCGATCTCCTGCGTCGCTCGGCTTCGACGGCCCTCGCGCCGGGCGACGGCCCGGCAGCGGCCAAGCGGCGCGGCTGGTCACGTCGAAGGCGCCGTCTGTTTCCAGGTGCAGTTGCGCGCAGTACTGCAGCAGCGCGAAGAAGTCGGCCGAGGCCGCGACCGACTCGTTGAGCGGCCAGCCGGTTCAGGCGCGCGACCTCGCTGGTGTCGCGGAACGTCGCCAGCATCGCCTCGACGCGGTCCGCCTCGTCCAGCGCTTTTGCGGCGGCATCCACCGGCGCGCCGTCCGCGACCGGCAGGCTGACCTCGAAGCGGCACGCCATCGACGGTGCGGTGGACGCGCAGCCATGGACCCGCGGCCCGGGATCGGCCCGAGAAGTCCAGAGCGAACAGGCTGCGGCGGCTGAGCGGCATGTGACGTGCAGAGGCGCGGGCGCGTCACGCGGGCCGACGCTCGGACTTCATGATACTCCGCCCGCCGCCGTTCACCACCGCGGCGCGCCCCCTGGCTTGAGGCTTCGGCCGTTTCCGGGTAAAGTCAATCCCCTCCCCGTGTCGGCGGACCAGGCCGGACGGCCCGGGCCGCGCCGTCCCGCGGCGAGTGCACAGGCGGCGATCGTCAACAGAAAGGCTGACATCGATGACTCGGTTCACCCCCCCCGTGCTCGCGATTGGGCTGCTCGGAGCGCTCCTCGTGCCCGTCGATGGGCGCGCAGCAACCGGCGCCGACCGCCGCCGCCCTCGAAAGCCGGCGCTGACGGCCGACGAAACCCGCGACCGGCTGGAAGATGCTCTTCGACGGCAAGACCCTGAACGGCTGGCGCGGCTACAAGAAGACCGGACGCCTCCGGCACCCGCTGGGTGGTCGAAGAGGGCATGCTGACGCTGCCGAAGCACGACGGCAAGGACACCCGCGGCGCGCGCGATCTGATCTCGACCGACACCTACGACCAGTTCGAGCTCGCGTGGGACTGGCGCATCGCGGAGGCAGGCAACAGCGGCCTCAAATACTTCGTCCTGGAGGACATGGACTCGGCGATCGGGCACGAGTACCAGATGATCGACGACGAGCGGCACCCGGACGCGAAGGTCGGCCCCAAGCGCCAGACTTCTGCGCTCTATGACGTGCTCGCCGCTGAAAACCGCCCGCTGCGGCCCGCCGGCGAGTGGAACCAGAGCCGCGTGACCGTCAAGGGTTCGACGGTCGAGCACTGGCTGAACGGAACCAAGGTGCTGACGTACGAGCTGGGCTCACCGGCGCTCAAGTCGGCCGTCGCCGCCAGCAAGTTCAAGGATGTCGCCCGGTTCGGCACGCCGCAGAAGGGGCACATCCTCGTGCAGGACCACGGCGACCAGGTCTGGTACAAGTCCGATCAGGATCCGGGCGCTCGCCGCGAAGCCACGCATTGACGCGGGGAGAATCGCATATGTCAGCTCGAGCACGGGCGGCCGCACTGCTTCTGACGCTGCCGCTCGTCGCCGGCACCGCCGTCGGCGCAATCGCGCGTCGCAGGTCGTGCCGAACGAGGCCGCGCGCCGCGTCGACGTGACCGTCGACGGCAAGCCGTTCACGTCGTACATCTGGCCGACGTCGCTCAAGAAGCCGGTGCTCTATCCCCTGCGGACCGCAAAAGGCACGCTTGTCACGCGCGGCTTCCCGCTCGAGCCGCGCAAGGGCGAACGCGTCGATCATCCGCATCACGTCGGGCTGTGGTTCAACCACGGCGACGTGAACGGGCTCGACTTCTGGAACAACTCCGACGACATCCCCGCCGCACGGGCGTCGAAGATGGGCACGATCGTCCATCAGAAGGTCGTCGAGGCCAAGGGCGGGGCGGGGCCAGGGCGAGCTGACCGTCGAAACCGAGTGGCGCAAGCCGGACGGCGCGGCGCTGTTGCGGGAGACGGACCCGGTTCGTGTTCCGGGCCGACGCCGACTCCCGCACGATCGATCGCATCACGTCGCTGACCGCGCTCGGCGAGCGCGTCGTGTTCACCGACAACAAGGAAGGGGTGCTGGGGCTGCGCGTCGCACGCGGGCTGGAGCAGCCGGCACCAAACCCGAGGTCTTCACGGACAGCAGCGGCCGTGCGACGCAGCGTCCCCCTGCTCGACAACACGGGCGTCACCGGACAGTACACCAGCAGCGAGAACCTCAAGGGCGATGCCGTCTGGGGCACCCGCGGGCGCTGGACGATGCTGACGGGAACCGTGGAGGCGGAGCCTGTCACGCTGGTGATGCTGGACCATCCGTCGAACCCGGGGTTCCCCACCTACTGGCACGCGCGCGGCTACGGTCTCTTCGCCGCGAACCCGATGGGCGAGAAAGTGTTCACCGAAGGCAAGAAGGAGCTGAACGTCTCAATCGAGCCGGGCGCTTCCATCGTCTTCCGGCACCGGCTCGTCATCCTGGGCGGCCAGGCGACCGCCGACGAAGTCGAACGGCAGTACCGCGCCTTTTCGGCCGGGTCCTGATTCGGGCATGCGGGTCGGCATCATCGGCGGCGGGAACATCAGCGACACCCACGCCCGCGCGGCCCAGGCGATCGAGGGCCTGAGCGTCGACGCGATCTACGGGGCGAATGCCGCGCGGACGGCCGCACTCGCGGCCGCCGTCGGAGCCTCGGCCTACGACGACTTCGACCGGTTCCTCGCGCACGGCCTCGATCTCGTCATCATCGGGAGCCCGTCGGCCCGGCACGCGGAGCAGGGGATCGCGGCGGCGCGGCAGGGGCTGCACGTGCTCGTCGAGAAGCCGGTGGACATCAGCACGGCCCGGATCGACGCGCTCCTCGACGAGACGGACAAGGCGGGCGTGAAGCTGGGCGTCTGCTTTCAGGACCGTCTCCATCCCGACATCCACGCCACCAAGGCGCTCGTCGACGCGGGCTCGCTCGGGGCACCGGTCCTCGCATCGGGACGGATCAAGTGGTACCGGCCGCCCGAGTACTACGCCGGATCGCGCTGGCGCGGCACCTGGGCGCTCGACGGCGGCGGCGCCCTGATGAACCAGGCCATCCACACGGTCGACCTGCTGCTGTGGATGTTCGGGCCGGTCGCGCGCGTCTATGCGAGCACCGCCACGCGAGTACACGCCATCGAGGTCGAGGACACGGCGGCCGCGGTGCTGGAGTTCGCCAACGGCGCGCTGGGCACCATCGAGGCAGCCACGTCCGTCTACCCCGGGTACGCCCGCCGCATCGAGCTCACCGGGGCTGAGGGCACGGTCGTGATCGAGCACGACCGCGTCGTGCGATCCGACCTGCGGTCCGGCGACCCGGGCCTGATGTCGGCAGGCGCGGGTGACGTCAACGCGAGTGCGTCGTCGGCGACCGTGTCCGACACCCGCGCGCACCAGCGGATCATCCGGGACTTCATCCGCGCGATCGAGACCGGCGGAAGCCCGATCTGCGATGGTCGCGAGGGACGCCGCAGCGTGGCCCTGGTGGAAGCGATCTACGCGTCCGCCCGGACGCACCAGCCGATCGTCCTGTAGCTCCCGGGTCGACAGCGCCACCAGCATGTTGCGCTTGCGGGCCGGCCGCCGCCGCTGTCAAGATGCCGCCGTGCATCCCCGGCGCGCGTCTCACGCCGCGCGCGATCTCGCGCTCCTGGCCGTCCTGCTGCTGGTGCCGGCAGGGGCTGCGTTCGCGCACCCTGCGCCGTTCAGCTACATCGACGTGCGGATCGCCGGCGGCGGGGTGCACGGCCGGATCGTGCTGCACGATCTCGACGTCGCCCACGATCTGGGGCTGACCTCCGCCGAGGCGCTTGCGACGGATGCGGGTGTCCGTGAGCGGGCGGAAGCGATCATCGCGCTGATGACGCCGCGGTTCAGCGTCACGCTGGATGGCGAACCCGCGGGCTGGCAGGCGACGGCGCTGAGGGCGCTCCCGGAGCGCAGCTCGATCGAGATCGTCTGGCGCAGCCGGGAAGTCGTCCCGGGACGCCTCGAGGTCGGCGCCGCGATCTTCCCCTACGATCCGAACCACCAGACGTTCCTCAACGTGTACGAGGGCGGCGCGCTGGTCCGCCAGGAAGTGCTCGAGCCGTGACCGGTCCGCGCTTCGTTCTCTACACCGGCACGCGGCAGGGGCGGCGGGCGGTCTTCCGGCCTTCACCGCGTCCGGCATCCATCACATCGCGATCGGCCCGGATCACATCCTGTTCATCATCGGCCTGCTGCTGCCAGGCGGGTCGCTGCGCCGCCTGCTCGCGATCGTCACCGCGTTCACGCTGGGGCACAGCGTCACGCTGGCGCTGGCCACGCTGGCAGATCGTCGACGCCGCCGTCGCATATCGTCGAGCCGGCGATTGCGCTGAGCATCGTGTACGTGGGCGCCGACAACCTGCTCGTCGGGAATCGCGGCCGGGACGTTCGGGCCTGGGTGGCGCTCTTCTTCGGCCTGGTGCACGGGTTCGGGTTCGCCAGCGTGCTGCGGGACACCGGCTTGCCGCCGCGGGCGCTTGGGCTATCGCTGTTCTCGTTCAACCTTGGCGTGGAGATCGGACAGGCGGTCATCGTGGTGGTCGCCGCCGTCGGGCTCGGGCTGTTCGCGGCGGCATCGCCCGCGCTGGCGGGGCGGGTGGCGACGGCCGGTTCGGTCCTCGTGCTGCTCGCCGGCGCGTTCTGGTTCGTGGAGCGGGTAGGTGCGTCCTGCACGGACCAGCGCCGGCCCTGTGACGGTCGGTCGAAGTCTGGCGCTGAGACACAAGGTAAGTGGGACCCAATGGGGGCGGGTCAGCCCGCGCCTGTGTCCTGCCTGCGATCAGGAGAGCTCATCGACGTGGTCTGCTCGGGCTGCTGATCGCCGGTGCATCGGCAGGCGGCGCGGCAGGCGGGCCGCCTGCCGGCCCGGCCTCGCAGCCGCAAACGGCCGAACTCGTAAAGTGAGCGACAACCTGTTCGTGGTCAAGGGCGGTGGCGGCAACACCGCGGCGTTCGTCACGAGCAAGGGCGTCGTGCTCGTGGACACCAAGCTCGCCAACTGGGGCGAACGCATCATGCAGCAGGTGCGCTCCGTCACCGACAAGCCGGTGACGATGATCATCAACACCCACACGCATGGCGATCACGTCGGCAGCAACGAGTTCTTCCCGGCGTCGGTCGAGGTCGTGGCGCACGCCAACACCAAGACGAACATGGAGAAGATGCCGGCGTTTGCTGGCGACAAGGCGCAGTTCCTGCCCGATCAGACGTACACGGACCGGCTGACCGTCGGGTCTCGGCGCCGAGCGCATCGACCTGCACTACTTCGGCGCCGGGCCACACCAACGGCGACACCATCGTCGTCTTTCCCGAGCTGCGGGTTGCGCACACCGGTGACCTGTTCGCCGGGCTGGGCACGCCGCTCATCGACGCCAACAACGGCGGCACGGGCGTGGCCTATCCGGACGACGCTGAAGAAGGCCGCCGCCGGCATCACCGGCGTCGACAACGTGATTCCCGGCCACAGCGACGTGATGCCGTGGGCGAGTTCGTCGAGTTCGGCGAGTTCAACGCGCGTTCCTGGCGGCGGTCCAGCAGGCGGCGATCGAGGCCGGCAAGACGGCCGAAGAAGCGTTTGCCGGGCTCAAGCTGCCCGACAAGTTCAAGGACTACGCCATGGCCGGGGTGAAGGACAACGTCACGAAGATCTACGCCGAACTGAAGAAGTAAGGCCTACCTGGCCTTGTGCGCCGCGATGTACCCGCGCGCGAACTCCTCGAGGTGGGGCGCCGCGACCAGGCCGACCTTCCGCGCCTCCTCGAGCGCGGCGTCGCTGGTGAACCCGTCGCGAAGGACGCGGCGGATCATCCAGAACGCGCCGACGCGGATCGCGGCGGTGCAGTGGATGAACATCGGCCGGTTGGCCGGATCGTCGGTGATCTTCAGGAACTCGTCGACCTGCGCGTCGGTGGGCTTGCGGTAGTCCACCGGGATGTTGAAGTACCTGAGCCCGGCTTTCTCGGCGGCTGCCTGCTCCTCCTCGGCGCGGTGCTCGCCCGGCTGCGCAGGTTGAGGACGGCCCTGACCCCGTCCGCCTTGAGCTGCGCGAGGTGCTCCAGCCGCGGCTGCCCGCCGGTGCAGAACTCGGCATTGACGCGCATGAAGTTGCGGATCGGACGTGATCTCCGGTCGCCGCCTCCCCTGCGTCACGCCAGGCGGCGCCTCATCAACAGCAGCATGGGGGGCATTCTCGCATGAGCGAGCGACGGCATGTTTCAAACACGGAGATGCGGGCGGCCGTGAACTGCTCCACTACCGTTCACCGGCGGAGCTTCCGGACTTCCGACCCGCGGCTTCCCGGGACTCGCCCCTGGAGCTACCAGCTTCCAGCTTCCGGCTGACTTGTGGCTCCGCGGGGCCAGGGGCGGCGTCCGGGCCCCCGCCGCAGCGCCGGACTCCCGCCTCCGGATCCCGGCTCCCGACTGTCATTCTCTCCGTGTCTCGGCTCTCCGTCTGCCGTCTCTCCGTGACCTCCCGCGTATTGTTGCGCTAACATTGAGTCGCGTGACCAAACGGCTGGCCATTCTCGTCGGTGGGGGGCCCGCTCCAGGCATCAACAGCGTGATCAGCGCCGCGACCATCCGCGGCCGCCTCGAGGGCGTCGAGGTCGTCGGCATCCGCGACGGCTTCGAGTGGATCATGAAGGGCAGCATCGACCAGCATCAGTGCCGCTCGAGATCGACCAGGTCAGCCGCATCCATTTCCGCGGCGGCTCGTACATCGGCATCGCGCGCGCCAACCCCACGCAGGACCCGGCCCACCTCGAGACGGCCGTCATCTCGCTGCTGCGGCTGAACGTCTCGATGCTGATCACCATCGGCGGGGACGACACCGCGTTCTCGGCGATGAAGCTCGAGGAGAAGGCCGGCGGGCGCATTCACGTCGTGCACGTGCCGAAGACCATCGACAACGACCTCGACCTGCCGCCGCACGTCGACACGTTCGGCTTCCAGACGGCGCGCCACCACGGTGTCGAGATCATCAAGAACCTGATGGTGGACGCCAAGACCACCTCGCGCTGGTATTTCGTGATTGCGATGGGGCGCAAGGCCGGGCATCTGGCGCTCGGGATGGGCAAGGCGGCCGGCGCCACGCTCACGCTCATCCCCGAGGAGTTCGCCGGTCGCAAGATCAAGGTCAAGGCGATTGTCGACACGCTGGTCGGGGCCATCCTCAAGCGCCTCAGTTACGGCCGGCGCGACGGCGTCGCGGTGATCGCCGAAGGGCTGGTGCTCGACCTCGACCCGGAGGATCTGGCGCAGCTCCACGACGTCGAGCGGGACGCGCACGGGCACGTCCGCATCGCCGAGGTGAACATCGGCGAGATCCTGAAGGCCGAGGTGCAGCTCGCGGCTGCGGGAGTTCGGCATCAAGACGACGATCGCCGCCAAGAACATCGGCTACGAGCTGCGCTGCGCCGACCCGGTGCCGATGGACATGGAGTACACGCGCGACCTGGGCTACTGCGCCGCGAAGTACCTGCTCGGGGGCGGCAACGCCGCGATGATCTCGATGCAGGGCGGCCACTTCGTGCCGATCCCCTTCAGCGAGATGATCGACAGCCAGACCGGCCGCACGCGGGTCCGGCTCGTCAACATCAACTCGACGCGGTACGCGATTGCCCGCCGCTACATGATCCGCCTGCGCCGGGACGATTTCGAGGATCCGCACGAGCTCGCCAAGTTCGCGGCCACCGCAGGCGTTTCGCTGGAGGAATTCCGCAACCAGTTCGAGTACCTGATCGCGCTCGAGCCGCCGCCGCTGACGCTCGACCTGCAGGACGGCCTCGTCGAGCAGCCGCCCATCGTGACGGCGGGACAGACGGTCACGTAGTTTCTGATTACAGCCGTGTAGCTGACAGCTGTCAGCTATCAGCTACCCCCATGCCTCCGTGGTCCTCGTCAGACGCCTGGCGCGAGCGGTACCGGCGCGCCTCCGGCGACACGGTCGAGCACGACGTCCGCGCCTACTACGACACCGTGAACACCGTGGCAGCGCTGGGCCTGGAGGGGATGGCGCTGCCCGCGCTGGCCGCCAGGGCCTGTGAGCTGCGGGCACGCTCTCGGGACCAGCCGCTCCCGGCGCTGCTGCCCGAGGTGTTCGCCGTCGCGCGGGAGCTCGCAGTCCACACCGTGGGCATGCGGCCCTACGACGTGCAGGTCGCGGCAGGCGTCGCACTCGCGAACGGCCGCCTGGTCCAGCTCGCCACCGGTGAGGGCAAGACGCTCGCGGCGGTGGCGCCCGCCGTCCTGCATGCGCTGAGCGGCCGGAGCGTCCACGTGTTCACCGCGAACGACTACCTCGCCGCGCGGGACGCCGCGTGGATGGCGCCCCTCTACCGCAGCTTCGGTCTCGAGTGCGCCGCGATTGCTGCCGGGATGTCGCCCGACGCGCGCCGGCAGGCCTACGCCGCCGATGTCACCTACGTCACCGCGCGTGAGGCTGGCTTCGACTACCTCCGTGATCACGCGGCCACAGATCCCTGCAGCGTCGTGCACCGCGGCCATCACGTGGCGATCGTGGACGAGGCCGACTGTATTCTCGTGGACGAGGCGCGTGTGCCGCTGGTCATCGCCGGCGAGGCGCCGCCGCTCGGGCTCGACCCCGTCCGGCTCGCGTCCGTGGCACGAGCGCTGCGGAGCGGCATCCACTACAGCGCCGACGAGTACGCCCGGACGGTGGTGCTGACGGAAGCCGGTTTCGCGCGTGCCGCCCGGATGCTGGGCGTCGAGCTGGACGACCCGGACAACCACCTGCTCCTGAGCGCCGTCCACGTCGCGCTGCACGCGGCGACGCTCCTCCACCGCGATCGCGATTACGTCGTCCGCGACGATCGCATCGAGATCGTGGACGAGTGGACGGGGCGTGTCGCCGACAACCGGCGATGGCCGAACGGAATCCAGCCGGCGATCGAAGCCAAGGAAGGCGTGCCGGTCCGCGCCGAGGGACGCGTCCTCGGGTCGATTCCGATGCAGCACTTCGTGCGCCTCTATCCGCACCTGTCCGGCATGACCGCCACTGCGGAACCTGCGGCCGGGGAGCTGGCGGCGTTCTTCGCGCTCGGCACGACGGTGTTTGCGCCGCACCGGCTGTGCCGCCGCGTGGACGAGCCGGACCGGGTGTTCGCCACACGCCGCGCCAAGCACCTCGCCGTTGTCGACGAGGTCGTGCGTGTGCACGGCACCGGCCGTCCGATCCTGGTCGGCACCACCAGCGTGCGCGAGTCCGACGAGCTCGGCGCCGCGCTGAGGGCCGCCTCAATCGCGTGCGACGTGCTGAACGCCAGGCAGGACGCGTCCGAAGCGCAGATCATCGCCCGCGCCGGCCGCCTGGGCGCCGTCACGATCTCGACCAACATGGCAGGCCGGGGCACCGACATCGTGCTCGGCGGCGGTGACCCGCTGGAGGGTGAAGCGGTCACCGCGCTCGGAGGTCTGTACGTGCTCGGAACGAACCGCCACGAGAGCCGGCGGATCGACGATCAGCTGCGTGGGCGCGCCGGCCGCCAGGGAGATCCTGGAACGTCGCGGTTCTTCATCAGCCTCGAAGACGACCTGATCCAGCGATACGGCGTCATGGCGCTGATCCCGCCGGCCCACCGTCCCGCTCCGCAGTCCGGCCCGATAGACGACCCGATCGTGGCGCGCGAGATCGCGCGTGCGCAGCGCATCGTGGAGGGCCAGAACTTCGAGATCCGGCAGACCTTGTGGAGGTACTCGGCGCTGGTCGAAGATCAGCGCCGCATCGTGTACGACTGGCGTCAGTCGTTGCTCGCGGGCGAGTCGGATCCGGCCATCTGCGCCGCGGCCTGCGCCGATCATTACGCGGCGCTCGTCGGCGCCGCCGGCATCGAGGCCGTGAGGCACGCCGAGCAATCAATCGTCGTGCGCGTGCTGGACGATCGCTGGGCCGATCACCTGGCCTTCATCGAGGATGTGCGCGAAGGCATTCATCTCCAGCGATACGGCGGGCGCGAGCCGGTCGCCGAGTTCCATCGGCAGATCGTCGAGGGATTCGAGGCGCTGATGGCCGACGTGCGCTCGGAGACGGCAAAACGATTCGAGCGGATCCGGCCCGCCGCCGGAGCGATCGACCTGGCGGCGGCGGGCCTGGCGGGCTCCTCGTCCACGTGGACCTACCTGGTGAACGACAACCCGTTCTCCACCCTGGGGCTGTCGATGCTCGCCAGCCGGAACATCGGCGCCGCCGGCGCGATGGGCATGCTGGCGGTGCTCTACTGGCCAATCACGGCGATCGTGACCGGATCGGTGGTGCTCAGGCGGTGGATGGCCAGGAGGGTCTCCCGACGACGATAGCCGCCAGCCGCAACGCGGGTGGCTCCTCCCGGTCCGGCCGGACGTCTTGTGCCAGCGAATCGGATCGTTGGATCTACGATAGGGACATGTTCCTGCGGCGCGCGCTGCTGATTGCCGCCTTCCTCGCAGCCGCCGTCCGCGGGCTGGAGCCCCAGGTTCTTCGAGACCAGCGCCGCCTGCAGTCCGGTGTCGACGTCGTCATGGTAACCGCCACCGTCATGAACGCCGACGGGCACCTGGTTGCCGGGTTGCCGCGCGAGGCCTTCGCGGTCTGGGAGGATGGCATCGAGCAGACCGTGACCGTGTTCGCCAACGACCGCGTGCCCGTGAGCCTCGGCGTGCTCCTGGACGTCAGCGACAGCATGTTCGGACAGCGCATCGTGGACGCGCGGGCGGCTGTCGAACGCTTCCTGTTCACGTTGCTGGATCCGGCGGACGAGTTCTTCCTGACGGCGTTCAACCACGGGGCGCGCACGCTCACGCCGTGGACCACCACCCCGGGTGTGGTGAGCGACGCGCTCAATGCGCTCCGGCCGTCCGGCGGCACGGCGATCTACGACGCCGTGATCAGCGCCCTGCCGCAGATCGATCGGCGAAACCGCCAGCGCGCCGCGCTGCTGGTCATCTCGGACGGCGCAGACACCGCGAGCGACGCCACGCTGCGGGACGTCCGGGCGGCGTTGCTGCGAAGCGATGCCTTCGTCTACGCGATCGCGATTGATTCGCCGAACGGCTACCCGATCAACACGAGGGTCAACCCGGCGGCGCTGGGCGAGATCACCGGCCAGAGCGGCGGGCGCACGGTGGTCGTGCACGACGCGGACGGGCTGCAGGCGGCCACCGCACGCATCGCCGAGGAGCTGAACAGCCAGTGACGTCCTCGGGTACTCGTCCCCGAAGAGCACGGACGGGAGGTTCCACAGCATCCGCGTGTCGCTCGGCGACCGCGCACTGCGCGTCCGCGCGCGCAACGGCTACGTGGGCGGAGCGCGCGGCAAGCCGCGCTCGTGACTCCACCCGGCGCGAAGCCTTGCGCTCACGTGTGAACGCTAGCGCACTGCGGCCGGCAGCCGCGCGAGCAGCAGTGCCGCGCGGGCGATCTGGGTCTGGAAACTGCCGAGATCGGCGGTCTCGTTGACCGTGTGCC
The DNA here is from genome assembly GCA_963787175.1 of uncultured Acidobacteriota bacterium. Classification (GTDB taxonomy): domain Bacteria; phylum Acidobacteriota; class Vicinamibacteria; order Vicinamibacterales; family 2-12-FULL-66-21; genus CAVSUB01. Next base: position 969,516 of record CAWBCA010000013.1, on the reverse strand, counting down.
CTCCGTCGCCGCGCATCCCTATCCCGTCGAGGATCATCGGGACCTCACCCGCGAGAAAGGAGACGTCCGCCGCACCCGCGCGATCGGGGTTCACGGCGCTCACCGGCCCCGCTCCGAGATCCCGGCTGGCCTGATCGTAGAGCGCGAGCAGGCGGCGATTGCCGTCGGTCGGCGCCAGCGGCGGATACCCCTCGTCGAAGCTGATCGTGGCGTTCGTGTGCGGCAACGACTCCGCGACGATGGCGGTCATGCCCTTCTGTGCCTCGGCGAACTGCACCGTCGACAACGCGCGCAGGTCGCCCGTCACCAGCGCCTGCCCCGGGATCACGTTGTCCTTGCCGAAGGCCGAGCCCCGCGACTGCGCCGGGTCGAAGGCCGTCTGGGTCCCGCCGAGCATCAGGGCAGGGTTGAACGTCAGGTGTTCCTGGCCGGTCAGCTTCTCGCGGAAGGCGTCCAGTATGCGCGCCGCCTCGAACACGGCGCCGAAGCCGATGTCCTCGCGGAAGATCTGGGAGGAGTGGGCCGGCGTGCCCGATACCTGCAGCGTCCAGCTCGCGGTGCCGCGCCGTCCCACGACCGCGTGCTGCGGGTGCCCGTCGCCGTCCTCGAAGCCGATCGCCACCTGCGCGCCTTTTGCGGCCGTGACCAGCGCTTCACGGGCGGCCGACTGCGGGTCGCCGGAGGACTCCTCGTCGCCGGTCATGACGACGGTGATGGGCATCCCTTTGAGCACGCCCGCCGCCTCGAGGGCGCGGAGCGCCTGCACCATGATGACGCCGCCGCCTTTCATGTCCAGCACTCCAGGGCCCCGCGCGGACGTCGGGCTCACACGCTCGAATTTCTGGAACGGCGAGTCGGGCTCGAACACGGTATCCAGGTGGCCGATGAGGATCACCCGCGGGCCGGCGCCCGCGTGCTCCGCCACGAGGTGCCCCGCCCGCTTGAACGCGGCGCCGTCCACCCAGCGTGTCTTGAACCCGAGGGCCTCGAGCTGCCCGCTGAACAGCCGCCCCACTTCCCTCACCCCCGGCAGGTTCATCGTTCCGCTGTTGACGTTCACAACGCGCTCGAGGAGCTCGAGTCCCGCCGGAAGCTGCGCCTGAACCTGCTCGACAATCGTCCGTTCCACTGGTGACATCGTGGGCCCCTGCTGTGCGGCAGCGGTCAAGTCGGCCGCCATGATGAACGCTGCGAGCGTCAGGATGCGGATGGGCATGTGCTGGGTGCGACCGGACCATGATATCGGACTCGACAGGCATCCGACGCTTCGGCGCCGGCGTTTGGGGCGCATAATCATCAATGATGCGTGGCGCCGCCCTGGCCGCTGCCGCCGCCCTGCTGCTTCTCGCGGCCGTCGGCATCCTCGTTCCGGCACCAACCCGCAGCCTCCTGCTGTTCTCCGTGGGTGCGCCGGAGCTCAGCCCATGGCTGCTGGCCGCGGCCACGCTGGTCGCGCTGCTCGCCGTCCGGAAGCGGGAGACAGGGGCGGCACGCGTGGCCATCCTGTTCGCCTTGTGTGCCGCCGCGATTGCGCTCCAACCCCTCAGGCAGATCCCGCGGACATCCCGGCAGGTCGACGATCGTCTCCGGGCTGCGTTCGGCGCCGACTACGTTGCACGGATGGAGCCCGTGGCAGCCGCCGGTCTGCGCCAGCGGAACGTGGACGTGCGCGAACTGTTCACGGGTATCAGCAAGGCGCCGGTGGCAACGAAGGACGTCCTGTACCCCTCCTCGCGCGGAGACTTCCTCACCGTCCGCATCTACCAGCCCGCTGCGGCCGGCGGACCGGTGATCGTGCAGTTGTACGGCGGCGCCTGGGTGCGTGGGTCGGCCGCCGACGACCCGGTGATGGCCGGATATCTCGCGTCGCGGGGCTACGTCGTCTTCGCCGTCAGCTATCAGCACGCGCCGGGCGGGCGCTGGCCCGCGCAACGGCAGGATGTGGAGACGGCCCTCGCCTGGGTGCGTGCGCATGCCCGCGATTACGGCGGGGATACGTCGAGAATCGCGCTCGTCGGCCGTTCGGCGGGTGCGCATCTGGCGCTGGTGAGCGCCTACTCCAGTCCGGGACCCGACGTCCGCGGCGTCATCAGCCTGTATGGTCCGACCGACCTCACCCGGGGTTACCGGGAGCTGCCGGCGCCTGATCCCATCGGCGTTCGCACGGCTCTCGAGACCCTGATGGGCGGCGGGCCCGACGTGATTCCCGAGGAGTACCTGGCGGCGTCACCGGTCAGCTACGCGTCCCGGCGCCAGCCGCCGACGCTTCAGATCATCGGGTCGCGCGATCACGTGGTGCTCCCCCGCTTTGTCAGGAGCCTCGACGAGCAGCTACGGGCCGCGGGCAACGTCTCGATCCTCATCGAGCTGCCGTGGGCCGATCATGCCTTCGACGCCGTCCCGTTCGGGCCCGGCGGGCAGCTGGCCATCTACGCGGCCGAGCGCTTCCTTGCCGCCACGCTCGGCCCGCGGATCGCCGCCCGTCCCGGGAAACCGTGACTGCTGGCACACGTCACCTTCACGGTTGCCGGGCGCCTACCGCCCCTGCTCGCGCCGGATCCCCGCCCTGAGCGCACTCACGGTCCCTTCGGAGGCGACGAACAGGTTGTTCGGGTAGCCACTCGCGTGCGCGAGCATGTCGGCGTAGATGGACTCGCTCTGATACAGGTTCAGTCCCAGCCCCGCCAGGTACTGCAGCCGCAGGTTCCGGTCGCGGTTGATGCTCGCGTCCTTGAGCCAGGGCTGCAGCTCCGACGCCGTTCCCGCATACGTCGAGAAGAGGTCGACGGCGGAGTTCATGCCAATCTGGCTGAGCGACAAGCGCACCTGGGCGTACTCCGGGCCCCTGCAGCCGCTGCTCGATCGCGTCCACGTCGATCGGGTCGGGCGACAGCTGTCCGAGCAGCACCAGGTCGTAGCCGCGCCCGTCCTGCGTGTTGCCCCAGACCACGCCGTTCGGGAACGCCTGCATGAACGTCGCGATCTCGCTCTTCACCGCCGCGGTGTTGCTCTCGTACAACTGCACGAACAGCGTGACGACCCCGCCGGGGTTCAGATGCCGCTTCGTGAGCTCGAAGAACTCGCGCGTATAGAGCATCGCCGCCCCCTTCACCCAGGGATCCAGCGGGTCCGACGTGATCGCATCGAACTTCTCGGCGGTCGTCTGCAGGTAGTGCCGCGCATCGTCCAGGTAGACGCGGGTCTTCGGGTTCCTGACGACGTTGAAGTTGTGCTCGGCGAAATAGGTCGAGACGACGCTCGGCACGAGCGGCTCGATCTCGGCGATCGTGAGCTGCTCCACCCGCGGATCGATCGAGGCCGCCCCCGCGGTGACGCCGGCGCCGCACCCGATGACGAGCACGCGCTTCGGATCCGTCGGAATGAGCGTGGTGAGATGGCCGAGCATGCGCTGCAGCCGCATGTCCTGCGGTTCGCTCGAGGCCTGCACCTTGCCGGCGTTGTGGTAGTTCAGCACACCGCCCGGCAGCCGCGTCACCGCGACCGAGGCGTTCCAGCCTTCTCCCCAGTAGATGACCTCCGCCTGACCGATTCGGGTCACCGCGTAGCGGCCGTAGGCGATGAGGAGCGGCGGCAGCGCAGGCACGTTGCGGGCGAGCAGCGCGGCGCAGACCGCCGCGACGATGATCGGCAGCGTGCCGGCCCATTGCGTGCGCCGGCGCCCGTCCTCCGTCGACGGAAGCGCTTCGAGGACCAGCAGCGCAGACAGGCCGGAAAGAATGATGAGCAGTTGCTGCGAGCGCTGGCTCCCCAGCCACGAGACGAACACCAGGCTCGACGTCAGCGCGCCGATGATGGCGCCGACGGTGTTGGCGGCGTAGACGCCGCCCACCAGGCGGGCCGGATCCTGGCCCGGCGTGGCGACCGACGCGAGCGCGAGTGGAAAGCTGGCGCCCCAGAGGATCGCTGCCGGCAGCATCGCCCACATCGTGCGGACGAGATCGAGCTGGAAGTTGAACCAGGGGCTCGTGGCGAGCGAAGGGTTCACCGGCCACCAGGGCAGCGATTGCGTGCACATGTAAGCGGCCCAGAAGATCGCGCCACAGAGCAGCATCTGGCACCATCCGAGCGCCACGCGGGGACGTTCGATGCCCCGCGCCATGGCCGAGCCGACGCTGCTGCCAATCCCGATGCCGAGGAGGAACACCGCGAGGATCAGGGAGAACGTGTAGACCGTCGCACCGATCAGCAGCGACAGCATGCGGGTCCAGATCACCTCGGCGGAGAGCGCCGTCAACCCGGACAGCCCGATCGTGACGTAGACGGCCCACCCCCCCGCGGCGGGGATCACGTTCTCGCTGGTGGACGCCAGCTCCGCGTCGTCGTAGGGCGTGACGCGCGCGAGGGCCAGCGCAATTCCGGCCACCAGCAGGTTGAGGCCGACCGCGACGAACGTCGCAATGGCCGTGTCGTGCACACGCAGCAGGTAGAAACCGGCCAGCAGGCTCCCGACAACCGCGCCCGCGGTGTTACCGCCGTAGAAAAAACCAAGCCACGAGACGCCGTCCGGCGTCGTTCTCACCCAGCGCGCCACGGCCGGGAGCGTCGCCCCCATCAGCATGGTCGGCGGGAGAAGACAGCAGCCGGCCGCTACGCCGCGCAGCAGGATGCCGGCGGTGCCCGCCCCCGCCCACACGGTGTAGATGCCGGAGACCAGCGGCATGCCCACCAGCACCGCAATCCCGATCAGGCCGATTCCGATCTCGAGCCACGCGTAGATGCGGAGAGGATGATGACGGCTCGACACGAACCTGGGCAGCAGCAGGCTGCCGAGGCACATGCCGCCCATGAACGTGCCCAGGAGAACGCCGAGCGACACCGCCGACGAGCCGATCACGAGCTGGAGGAGCTGGAACCAGACGATTTCATAGACCAGGGCGGCGCAGCCGCTGCCGACGAAGAGCAGCAGCAACGCAGGGAGGTACCGGCGCGGCGTCATCAAGAGACCTTTCTGGAGAAGGAACAGGCGATGCTATCACGTGCCTCCGCGCGGGTTGCGCGCGTCGCGCGGGTCCGGACGTATCATGCAGCATGCCCCAACACCACCACCTCCCCTGGCCGGCTGTCCTCCTGGCAGTTGCCTGCAGCACGGTCATGTTCGCGACCGCGATCGCTGCCCGCGTGCCGGCCCTGCAGCCGGCTCCTGCGCGAATCGTGGCGGTCGGCGACATCCACGGTGCGGCCGAGGAGCTGCTCAGGATCCTGCAGGCGGCGGAGCTGGTGGGCCCGGACGGGAAATGGGCGGGCGGCACGAGCACGTTCGTCCAGACCGGTGATTACCTCGATCGCGGCGGCGCCGTCAGGCAGGTCCTCGATCTCCTGATGGCGCTCGAGACCCAGGCGAAGAGCGCGGGGGGCCGGGTGGAGGTGCTGATGGGGAATCACGAGGTGATGAACATCCTCCGCGAGGTGGTGGACGTCTCACCGGAGGCCTTCGCGAGCTTCGCGGATGCGAAGTCCGAGGAGCGTCGCCGCAAGGCGTACGACGCGCAGCGGGACATCGCCAAGCGCACGCGCAGCGGCGACGACCCCGGCCCGCGGGACGCGTGGATGGCGGCGCATCCGGCAGGTTACGTGGAGTACCTCGAGGCGATGAGCGCCAGGGGACGCTACGGCAAGTGGTTGCGTGCGCGCAAAGTGATGGCGCAGATAAACGGCACGGCGTTCATGCACGCTGGCCTCGCGCCGGGCGGGCGTGGCGGGGTGGAGGATGTCAACCGCGAGATTGTCCGCGCGATCAAGGACTGGGACGACGCGACCGACCTGATGGTGCGAGAGCGACTGATCACCGCGTCGTTCACGCTCAAGGAGACGGGCTCCGCCGCCGCGACAGAGCTGCGGGGCATTTCCGCGACCATCGAGGCGGGAGATCCCGTGGACGCAAAAGTGACGCGCGAGTACGTCGACCACCTGCGCGGCGTGATTACGCTCGGGGAATCTCCCCTGCTCGCGGCTGCAGGTCCCCTGTGGTTCCGCGGGCTCTCGTCCGCCGCTATCGAGCAGACGGACGAGCAGGTGACCGCCCTGTTCGAACGCCTCGGTGTCACGCGAATGGTCGTCGGTCACACACCCCGGCTGCCGGGGCGCATCACACCGCGATTCGACAACCGGGTGTTCCCGATCGACACCGGCATGCTGACCTCGTATTTCAAGGGTGGACGCGGATCCGCCCTCGAGATCGTCGGTAACCGGGTCACGGCAATCTACGTTGGGGAACGCGAGGTGCTCGTGGAGCGGTGACCGCGCACCCCAAAAAAAAGGCCAGCCCGGAGGCTGGCCTTTCCGAACGACGTGCAAGTGACTCCTATGTGACTACTGACCGCAGCTGGGTGCGATCTGCTTCACCGATTCCACGTTCAGGCTCGTTCCGCCCTCGACCTTGCCGCGGATCTCCACCTTGCTGTTCACATAGCGACGGAGCTCATCCTTGCTGCCCCCCGAAAGCTTGAACTGCGAACCGCCTGCCGCGCTCGCCGACGCGCCCGTTGACGGCTTGGAGGACGCCCCCGCCTGGGCCCCCGCCGCACCGGCGCCGCTGGCCGTGCCAGCCGGTGCACCGGTTGCCGCGCCGCCCGCCGTCGCACCGGGTGCCGCACCGCTCGTGGCGGAGCTGCTGCCCGCGCCCATGCTGGCGTTGGTCAGGATGAAATTCTCCGCCTTCGAGGCTGCTGCACCGGCCCCAGCCGCGCCCGCGGTCGCACCGCCGGCTGCCGTGCCGCTCGTTCCGGTCGTCGCCGTGGACGACGCCCCGTCGGAGGCCATCAGGCACCCCGTAACCGTCGTCGCCGCCTTGTCGCTGGGCTTGCTAGCCGACTGTGAGGCTGGGCTCTGCGTGGTCGGGCTGGTGGTGCCCGTCGGCGGGGTCTGTCCCGCCCCGGAAGGTGTCTGTGCCCCAACTCCGACGCTCAGGGCGGCGGCCAGAACCGATCCGAATAGAATATTCCGCTTCATCTGCATTTCCTCCAGTACATTGGCCTGCCCTGAGGTCAGGGTCAGGCTTCCGTGTCTTTCGCTCAGAGTGAAGTGCAAACGGGGGGCCGTTCCGCATGCCGGCGTTGAATCGATTAACCATGCGGACTTAGGAGGACGCCTCTCAAATGGCTGTGTAAGGTTTCCCCACGGCATGGAAAGTTCTTCACGGACCGGCAGCTCCAGGGTTCCAGAAGTGTCAAAACGACAGGCTCGGGCATATCTTCGAAGGTGTAGGCTGATTGCCAGCCCGACTGTGAACCCGGGCTCGTCGATCGATCAAATCCCGTAGCCGTTCCGTTCCGCCCGCCTGATGGCCTGGTAGCGGGCAAACACCTCGCGGTCGCTTTCGAGGCCCATGACGGACCGGAACGAGCTGCCGCGGAAGGTGTGCCGGAGCATCTCGATCCCGTGCCTGAGGACGAACCACGGGCTGTGCGAGAACGTCGGCCAGAAGTGCCTGAGCTTCATCCAGCGATCCGCGCGCCACCGCAGGAACTCGATCTCCTCCGCCGGCAGGTGCTCGCTGCGCACCACGGCCGTCGTGCCGTCGTACTCCTCGCAGCGATCGTTGACGATCAAGCCCCGGTCCCGGAAATCCTTCGTCATCGGCGTGCCCGGATAAGGCGTCGGGTGCTGGATGTACGGCCAGTCCACACGCTCGCGGGCAAACGAGAGATTCGCTTCGATCGACTCGCGCGTGTCCTGCGGGTTCCCGACAATCAGGCCGCCCACGACGTACATGCCGTGCCGGTGCAGGATGTCGATGGATGCCTCGGTGGCATTGCCGACGCGACGGCCGCGCTCGCGTGCGGCATTCTTTGCGCCGGCGCGCAGGAAGGCCAGGTCCTCCTCGAGAATGTTCTCGATGCCGAGGAACACGTAGCGGAACCCGGCCGCACGCATCAGCGGGGCGAGCGTGTCTCCGGCCGCGGCAATCGAGGAGGTCATGGCCTGTACCAGGTAGTCGATGTCGTTGAGACCTGCCTCGACGATGGCGCGGCAGAGCGCCTGGAACCGCACGAGGTTGAGGGTGATGTTGTCGTCCACCAGGAAGATGGCGCGCGCCCCGCGGGCGCGTGCGTCGGCGATGTCCGCCACCACGCGTTCGATCGACCAGGTGTGGAAGTTCCTGCCGCGCATCTCGATGATCGAGCAGAAGCTGCAGTCGAAGGTGCAGCCGCGCGACGTTTCGACGACGTCGATCGAACGGCCGATGAAGGTGTAGCCCTCGAGGACGCGGGCCGAGCGGTTCGGCGGGCGCACGTCCTCGCCCGCCAGCGAGCTGACGGGCCGGGAGGGAGTACCGGTGGAGCGCGCCACCCTCCAGATAGGACAGGCCCGCGACCGTTGACACCGGCCTGCCGGCCTCGAGCGCACGCAGAAGCTCCCGGAACGTGACGTCCCCTTCGCCCCTGACGATCACGTCGGCGCCCCAGGCCGGGTCCTCGTAAACCTCCGGCGCCAGGCTGGGATCGTAGCCGCCCACCACGATCCTCGCCGCGGGCCGCAGGCGGCGGACCAGCGCGGCGACGCGGTGCGCGGTCCGGCGCTGGAACGTCATCACCGACAGGCCGACGACATCAGGCTCGAGGGTCCGCACGAGCCGTCCCACCGTTTCGGCGACGCGGCCCTGGACCAGGATCAGATCGGCGATCGCAACCTCGTGGTGGGCGTCGATGTTCCCGGCGAGCGAGGCCAGCGCACCGTTCGGCATCCGCATCGTGATGACCGCGGTGTGCTCGAACGAGTCGGGCATGGAGAGCAGGAGGACCTTCACAACGTTCTCGTGCGGATGTTACGGAAAAGGAGCGCCGCGCGAAAGCGGAAAAGTGCGGATGAAGGGGCTATAATCGCCGCGGCCACCGTGCAATGACGCGCGAGGAAATTCAGGCCTTGTTCGAACGGCGGGAAGGGATGTGGCGCAGCAGAGACGCCGCAGCCCTCGCCCGGGACCACGCCCCCGACGGCGTGGTGATCAGCCCGACCGGCGGCGTGCTCGAGGGCCGGGGCGACATCGAGCGTATCTACCGCGTCTGGTTCACGGCTTTTTCCGACTTCGCCTTCACTGTCGAGGACCTTGTGGTCGACGGAGACCGCGCCGCGCTGCTCGGGCGCGTGACCGGCCGCCATTCCGGCGAGTTCTTCGGAATGCCGGCGACCGGGCGGCGCATCGACGTGGCGTGCGGGTTCTTCTACCGCTTCGAAGGCTCGTTGATCGCACACGAGCGCCGCATCCTCGACTTCACGGGCCTCCTCGTGCAGGTAGGCGTGCTCCGGGCCAAGCCGGCCGGAGGGTACTGATCCGGGCCCGGCATACACGCTCAGGCTGCACGGATCACTGCAGCAACAGCACCACGGCCGCTCCAGCAGCTCCCCCGAGCAGCCCTCGGACCAGGGTGACGAACGGCGCCCGCCGGGCGGCAGGCTGTCCTGTCAGGTTGCTGCCCGTGATGCCAGCGAGCAGCCCGAGCACGGCGCCGCCGAGGGGCGACAGCGAGGCGGACGTGACGGTGCAGATCGCGAGGGCCGCGAGCGCTGCCACCGACCCGATCAGCCCCGGCACGAGCAGGAGGGAAACGACCGTCCTCACGGCGTAGACTGGGAACCATATCACGCACGGCGCGCAATCGACGGCGCGTGCCGCTCCTGATTGCTGTGTGCCGATGCCCGAGCTTCCCGACATTGCCGCCTACCTGGACGCCCTCGCGCCTCGCGTGCTCGGTCAGCGCGTCGAGCGGGTTCGCATCGGGAATCCCTTCGTGGTCCGCACCATCAGTCCCGGCCCCGGGGACCTGGCGGGCCATCGGGTCGATCGTCTCGACCGTGTCGGCAAGCGGATCGTCCTCGGGTTCGACTCGGAGTTGTTCGTCATCGTGCACCTGATGATTGCCGGACGGTTCCGCTGGCGGGACCATGGCGCCGCCATTCCCGGCAAGATCGGGCTGGCGGCATTCGATTTCCCGAACGGCACGCTGCTGCTCACCGAAGCGGGCTCCCGGCGCCAGGCGTCAGTCCATGTCGTGCAGGGGCGGGAGGCTGTCGCAGCATTCGACCCTGGCGGGCTGGAGGTCCTCGACGCAGACGCCGGGCAGTTCGTCGCACGGCTGACCCTGCACAACCACACCCTGAAGCGGGCGCTGACCGACCCTCACATCTTCAGCGGCATCGGCAACGCCTACTCGGACGAGATCCTGCACGCGGCGCAGCTCTCCCCGATGAAGCTGACGAGCGCCCTGTCGGCCGAAGAGAGTCTGCGGCTCTACGCCGCGACCCGCGACACTCTTGCGCTGTGGATCGGGCGGCTGCGGGAGGAGGCTCGCGTGGCGTTTCCGGAGAAGGTGACCGCCTTTCGGGAGGGCATGGCGGTGCACGGCCGCCACGGGCGGCCGTGCCCGGTCTGCGGTTCCCCGGTCCAGCGCATTGTCTACGCGAGGAACGAGGCGAATTATTGCAGCCGCTGTCAGACCGGAGGCCGGCTGCTGTCGGATCGCGCGCTCGCGCGGCTGCTCAAGGACGATTGGCCGCGCACCCTGGACGAGCTGGAGGCGCGGCAGGCGCGGCAGACCAGAAACCGATGAGCCGTCTCGACGCCGGTCCACGCCTTCTCTTGTATGAGCGACGAACGCCCCCTGCTCCGCTGGCTCACCTTCAATGGCGTCGGGTTGCTCGGCCTGGCAGTGCAGCTCGCCGTCGTCGCTGCGCTGACTCGGCTGGCGGACGTGCACTACCTTGCCGCGACGGCGGTCGCTGTCGAGGCGACGCTCCTTCACAATTTCGCGTGGCACCAGCGGTGGACGTGGCGCGACCGGCCGTGCCAATCGAGCCGCGCAACCGCGGCACGCCTCGCGCGCTTCCACCTGCTGAACGGCTCGGTCTCGCTTGTTGGTAACATCGGCCTCGTCCGGATCCTGACGGGTCAGGGCGGGGTCGATCCGATCGTGGCCAACGTCATGTCCGTGGCAGCCTGTTCGCTCGTCAACTTCCTCGGCAGCCACCTGCTGGTGTTCGCGGCGGCGCGACCCCGGGTGTCCCGGACGGCGGCCGTGCTGGTGGCCTTGTCCATCACGTCGGTCGGTGCCACCGGCCGTGTCGAGTCCCCGCCGTTGGAGCCTGCCACTGTCGCTGCCTGGCAGTCATACGAAAAAGAGGTGGACGAGCGGTATGCCGGCGCGGCTGGAGGCGCCTTCTTCGCGCGCGATGCGTTCGCTGGCGGCGGCGACTGGCGGCGCGCAGCGGAGCCGGGCAGCGGCGGCGTGCCCGTCCTGCAGCTGCACTCGGCGCGCCCGGGCGGGGCTGCAGCCCGATGTTCCCGGCGGGCGCATCCATCACTGGGTCGGCGCCACCTTCGTTCCTGGTGTGACCGTCGATGCAGTGATCGCCTACCTGAAGCGCACGCAGGCGAGGAGTCCGTCTAGTACGAGGACGTCATCGCGTCGCGGTTGATCGCGAGAGAGGGCGACCGTGTGCGTGTGTTCATGAAGCTGCGGCGCACGAAGGTGATCACCGCGACCTACAACACCGAGCACAGCGTGGAGTACCGGCGGCTGAGCGCACAGCGCGCGTCGAGCCGCAGCGTCGCGACGCGTATCGCGGAGCTGGAGGACGCGGGAGCACCCGGCGAGCACGAGAAGGCGCCGGGCGCCGACAGCGGGTATCTGTGGCGGCTCAACGCCTACTGGCGGTTCGAGCAGACCCCCAGGGGCGTCCTGATCGAGTGCGAGTCGCTGAGTCTCAGCCGGAGCATCCCGTCGCTCCTCCGGCCGTTCATCTCGGGCATCGTGGAAGGGGTCGCGCGCGAGTCGCTCGAGAAGACACTGCACAGCCTGCGCACGGTGCTGGTGCGGGCGTCGCCGTGACCGTCAACCGAAACTATTTGAAGAGGTCGTCGAATGCCTGCCGTGCGCTCTGGGGCGCGGCGGACTTCGTTTCGCGCTCGACGGTCGTACGCGGCTCGAACAGCGCGCAGTTGTTGCGGACGTCCTTCGGCGAGACCCGGGGCGTCACCAGCTTCAGGCATTCGAATGGCGCGCCGGTGTCGAAGCTGACGCACTGCGCGCAGGCGTGCACGTCCGCACCGCAGCGGCTGCATCGTGCATCCCACGCCCACGGAGTGGGGGCGGTGAGCTCGTTGCCGCACCGCGTGCACCGCACCGCTTCCCGGAAGCTCGGCACGTCGTAGGTCTTCGGGGAGGTGGGAGGCTGGCCGCGCGGCGCGTATTCCTTCTTCTCGGGCGGCTTGTGCTCGCGCCTGGGTTCCCGCGGCTCGTCCTGATACCCGCGCTGTCGATACTTGCGTTCGGACATGGTGCTCCCGCCTGGTCTCCCGGGACGTGAACCGTTGCGAAAGGCCCGGAGGGCGGCGCCCGGCGGGCAGCGCGCGAGGAGCGAGCCTATCGGGCAGACGCGACGACGAGCAGCGCCGGCTACGGCGGGGATGGCCGTCCGGGCTGGTGTCACGTTCCAGGGGACCTGGAACCCGCTCAGATCGCGCCCCGATTATACGGCGATGCGGGGTCGGGGCTGCGTCCGTTCACTGCCAGCCCGGAACGGAAGACGCCGGGACGGCGTATAAGGTCCCCAGGAGAAAGATGCACATGCTCATCACCGCTCAACGGCTTCAGGGGCTCGCGCTCCCGGTTCTGGCGTTCGCCGCCCTGTCCTCCACCGCCTGCGACATCGTCACCGCCGACCTGAAACACACCGCCAGGGCCGACTGGCGCAAGACCTACACGCTGGGCCAGGGCGGCCGGGTCGAGGTCGCCAACGTGAACGGCCGGATCCACGTGGAGCCGTCGGCCGGCAGCGAGGTGGAGATCCTCGCCGAGAAGAAGGGCAAGGGGGTCTCGGACGAGGCGGCAAAACAGGCGGTGGAACGGATCGAGATCAACGAGACGGTATCGGGCTCGACGATCCGCGTGGAGACCCGGACACCCCGCGCGAGCGGAATGTTCGGAGGATCGACGGAGGTGACCTACCTGGTGAAAGTGCCGGCCGGGGCGGATGTCAAGTTCACGACCGTGAACGGCGGCATCGAACTGTCCCGGCTCACCGGCCGAATCCACGCGGAGACGACCAACGGGGGAATCAAGGCCACCGAGGTGGGCGGCGCCATCGACGCGAGCACGACGAACGGCGGCGTCGAAGTGGACCTCACACAGGTGGCCCAGGGCGGAGTGACCCTCGGTTGCACCAATGGCGGCATCAAGCTGAGGCTCCCGGCAGATGCGGCCGCAACGATCGCCGCGAGCATCACCAACGGCGGGATCAACGCGGATGGCCTCGAGCTCGACACGACTGAGTCCAGCCGGCGGAGCCTGCGGGCGCGGCTCAACGGCGGGGGCCCTGCCATCAAAATCGAAGGAACCAACGGCGGAATCACTCTCGTCGCGAGATAGCGGGACTCGCGGGGCCTGAAGGCCCCGCGCCACAGCAACCAAAACCAGGCCGGCGTGACGCTGTGGCGCGCGGGCTTCAGCCCGCGCGATCCGAGGATCCCACCAGAGGCTCAGCTCGCACGACGCCTGGCGCGGGCGAGACGGCGCTGCAGCAGGCCGAGGACCGCAGCCTCCGCGGGAGTGAGGGTGTGGACCGATTCGACCGTGCGCCGGGCCCGCTGTGCCACCGTCTCCAGCATCGATCCATCCAGGTAGCCGTCGAGCACCGCCGGGTGAATGTAGCACTTCCGGCAGACGGCCTTGGTGTTGCCGAGCCGCTTGGACACCGACTCGACTGCCCGCACGATGTTGCGTTTGGCCTGCGTGTCCGAGTCGAACGCTTCGAAGTCCCTGAGAAGCTGCGCGGCCAGGACCGTTCCCGCCCACGTGCGGAAGTCCTTCGACGTGAAATCCTGGCCGGTGATCTCGCGCAGGTAGGAGTTCACGTCGGAGCGACTCGATCGACTGCCTCCTGCCGTGGCTCGTCCATGTACTGGAACAGTTCGTAACCGGGGAGATCGCTGGCAGGCCTTGACAACCGATGCCAGCCGCCGGTTGTCGAGGTCCACTTTGTGCTGGACGCCGCTTTTCCCACGGAACTCGAACTTGACGCGGGCCGCCGTTCACCTCCACATGGGTGTCCCGCAGCGTCGTCAGCCCGAACGATCGGTTCTGGCGGGCGTACTCGTCGTTGCCGACGCGGATGAGCGTCTTCTCGAGCAGCTGGACGACCGCGGCAAGTACCTTTTCTTTCGGCAGCCCTTGCCGCCGCAGGTCCGCGGCCGTGCGGCGGCGGACGGCGGGCAGGGCGTGGGCGAAGCCAATCAGCCGGTGATACTTGGTTTCGTCCCGAACCTCCCGCCACTTGCGGGTGATACCGATGCTGCTTCCGACCGCGGGCGTCGCGTCCGGTTGCCTGGAGATGGCCGCGGGGATCGGCGCAGATCCACACGTCCTTCCACGCCGGCGGGATCACCAAAGACCTGATGCGCTCGAGCTCGGCCGAGTCCCGCAGCACCCGTCCGTCCGGTGTCAGGTACGTGAACCCCGTTCCAGACTGCCGGCGGGTGATGCCCGGGGTGGCGTCGGTTGTGTAACGAAGGCCCGCCGCTTTCGCCGACTCGACCGGGTGGGGCCTCTCCGCCGGGCTCGTGGGCAATGTCCTCGCCATCCGCCTGGGCTGCGGACGCCATGATTTGGGGAACTCTCGGGCCTGAAGCTGGGGCGACGCACTCATATGGCGGCCGACTGCAAACAGCGGTCCGGGGGAAAGGCGTTACCTCACCCCGGAGAGCGCAGCCTCGGGGTCCAGCCGTCGTCGAACTTCGCCCCGAGGACGAGCCGGACGACCGCGTCGTAGCTGGCTATTCCCCGCTCCACCCTATTGGCCTTGAGATAGGAGTCGTACACATCGCGAGCGGCCCGGCGGACCACCGGCGCCGAGCGGAGCAGGCGGGCGTTGATCGCGAGAAGGTCGCGGCGCGGACCTGGGCCAAGCGTCGCCGCGAGTGCCCGGCGGTCGTCCCCGGGCAGCACGTTGCTCATGTGCATGTACAGCGCAAGCCACCCGCTGTAGCGCGCACGGGCATCCCCCTGCGTGCACGAGTAGCCACGCCACGAAGTTGGCCTCGGACTCGTCTGCGTAGCCGGCTAGGTGCGCCCATTCGTGCGCCAGCACGAACGGCCGCTCCACGTCCAGGACGTCGGGATTGACGATCACCTCGAGAAAGAACGGATCGGTCATGCCGTCGATCGCGGCCCAGCGGAAGTACAACCCCAGGAGGGATCGCTTGGCCACGCCGGGGTGCGCGACAGCGCCGGCACCGAGTTGCCGCTGCACGTCGGCGAAGGCGCGCGCGAGGGTGGACAGGTCGGCGGATCCCGGCAACGGGTCGAACGAACCGTTGACGATGCGGACAGCCTCGCTCGCCACTCGCATGGCCGCCGTCCGGGTGATCTCGCGCTCGTCGAACTCGAGTTTCCTGTCGAGCGGCAGGCGGCGGTAGTTCAATCCCCACAGGGCGAGGAAAATCAAGTACGTGGACGCTGCGAACACGGGCAGCCGGCCCGCGACGAACCTCCCCGCGGCGCCCGGGCCGGCGGCTCGGTACGATCTGCGCGACACGCCGGACCCCTGTCACGAGCGCGGCCAGCGCCGCGAGATCGAGCAGCGCGACTGGCACCAGGTTGGTGAGCGGGGTCACCAGCCGCTGGAGATGGATGTAAAGCGCGCGCGAATACCATCGCTCGACGAGAGCAGCGGGAAGCGGCGCGACGAGGGCTGCCAGCGCGAGAAGGACGATTGCCAGCCCGACGGACCGCCGCGAGAGGAGCCCTACGTCTGCCGGGCGGCATACCTCGCGGACGCCTCCGGGAGATCGCCTGTTATCAGACGCACCGAGCGCTGATAGCTGAAGTAGGCCCATGCCCACTGCACCATCACGACGAGCCGGTTCCTGAATCCGATCAGGTTGAAGATGTGCACGAACAGCCAGGCCAGCCAGCCGGGGAGGCCCTTGAGCCGAAGCCAGCCGAAGTCCGCCACCGCGGACGCGCGCCCGATGGTCGCCATGTTGCCAAGATCGCGATACACGAAGGGTGCGTAGGGCTGCTGCTCGATGGCGCGCCCGATGTTCTCGGCCGCGTGCGCTCCCATCTGAATCGCAACCTGGGCGACGCCCGGCAGCGGCTTACCATCCTGCCCCTTCAGCGTGGCCAGATCGCCGATCACGAAGACGTTGCGTTGGCCGGGGATCGTCAGGTCCGGCTCTATCTGCACGCGCCCCGCGCGATCCAGCGGCACGCCGAGCGTCGAGCCGAGCGGCGATGCGGCCACGCCGGCGGCCCACAGCACGGTCTCGGTCGCGATCGTCTCGTCGCCCACCTGCACGAGCCCCGCGGCAAGGCCCGTGACCGCCTGTCCGGTCCGCACGCTGACGCCAAGCCGCACGAGATCCTGCCGCGCAGCCTCGCGCAACGACTCCGGAAAACTTGCCAGAATCGCCGGTCCGGCTTCGAGCAGCAGAATGCGCGCGCAGCCCGGATCGAAGTGCCGGAAGTCGCGCGCGAGCGACTGGTGCGAGATTTCCGCCAGCGCGCCCGCCATCTCCACCCCGGTCGGGCCCCCGCCAATCACCACGAACGTCAACAGGGACCGCCGGCGCGCCTCGTCCGGCTCACGCTCCGCGCGCTCGAAGGCCAGCAGCACCTTGCGCCTGATATCAAGGGCATCCTCGAGCGTCTTCAGCCCGGGGGCCACCCTCCGCCACTCGTCGTGGCCGAAATAGGCATGAGTGGCGCCGGCCGCCACGATCAGGAAGTCGTAGTCCATCACGCCGTCCGCCAGCGTGAGGCGCCTTGCAGCGGTGTCGATTGCCACGACCTCAGTCAGCAGGACCTCGACGTTCCGCTGGCGTCTCAAGATCCACCGGATGGGGGACGCAATATCGCCGGGTGACAACGCGGCGGATGCGACCTGATACAGGAGCGGCTGAAATACGTGGTGGTTGCGCCGATCGAGGAGCGTCACCCGGACAGCCGCCCGCCGCAGCGCGCGCGCGGCGTACAGCCCGCCAAAACCACCGCCGACGATCACAACATGAGGATCTGCCATCGTCTCTTATGATGCTGACCGGCCTGAACCGGGTTCACCATAACAGGTCCGCCCGCAGGGTTCCAATCCGGACCGTGCGGTGGCCCCGGCCTTGCACTTGTCCAGGCCATGACAATCTCCAATCGGGTCGTCCGGTGGGGCGGTGCCCGGCTCTCCAGGCGGCTCAGCCGATCGCTGCCGTGGGTGGGAACCGCGATCGCGCTCCTGACGGTGGCCTCAACCGTGAGGCGCAAGGGATTGGTGAGCGGTGTGTTCGACACGGGTCTCAACGCTGTCCCCCTCGTGGGCGCAGCGAAGAACGTCGTCGAGATGGCGCGCGGGAAGGACTTCTTCCCGGATCGCCCACGGGCGGCCCGACGCCTGCCCTGACGGCCTCCCGAGGCAGCGTCCTGCCTGCCTCCCTCGACTTCCGGTCCCCGCGGCCACCCCACCGGCCGCCGTGTTCCGGGAGCGCAGCCACGTGAAGCCCTGGGACCTTCTCGGCGAGGCGTGCACCCCGGCCGGCGACACGCTGACCCTGATGCGGCGTGACAAGGAGCTCGTCATCCTGGCGAACGGCCGCAGCCTGATGTCGAGCCGCATGCACGGCTCCGAAGAGGCGCTCGCGACGTTCGCCTGCGCGCGGGCGCGGACGCGAACCTCGCCCGTGGTCCTGATCGGGGGCCTCGGCATGGGCTTTACGCTCCGCGCTACCCTGGACCTGCTCGCCGGCGACGCGACCATAGTGGTCGCCGAGCTGTTGGCGGCGATCGTCGAGTGGAACCGCGGCCCACTGGGTGAGCTGGCCGGCCTGCCGCTCGCTGATCCGCGCGTCCACGTGGAGGTCGCGGACGTAGCCGCGACGCTGCGCGCCAACCCGGGGCGGTTCGACGCCGTCCTGCTCGATGTCGACAACGGCCCCGCCGCCTTCACCTCGCCAGCCAACGCCGGCCTGTACAGCGACGGTGGCCTCGCGGCGATCCGCGCGGCGCTCACACCACAGGGCGTGCTCGCCGTGTGGTCCGCCTGGGACGATCGCAGGTTCGAGCAGCGCTTGCGCTACGGAGGCTTCACCGTCCGCGTCGAGCGGGTCCGGGCCCGGCTGAAAAAGGGGGGGCCCCGCCACACGATCTTCCTCGGCTACAACGACTGACTCTGTTTGGCATTCGACGTCGTCGCTTACCCGCTGACCTTCCGGCGGTAAGATCGGAGAGTGGCGAAGCGCGACCGCGGACCAGCGCCGCCCCGGCTTCCGGATCACCCGACGGAAGACGACGCCTTCGCGCGGGCGATGGCAGACGTCGTACCGCTGGCGCCGGATGCGCGCGAGTCGGTGCGTGTCGTCCCACCGGGGCACACCGAACAGCGACCGTCGCCAGCGCCCGATTCGGATGCCGACACCTTGGCGCGCGCAATGGCGGACGTGGTGCCGATCATCCAGGATCCACGGGGCCGGGTGCGCCCGCTGCCCGCCAGGTCGGGCACCGCCCCGCTGCCCGCGCCGGTGGCTGACGCGCCCGCGGACGTGCTGGCCACCTTCGTGCGGCCCGGCATCGATCGGCGCGAGCTCCGAAAGCTGAGGCGCGGTACGTACCCGGTGGCGGACCGTCTGGACCTGCACGGCTTCACGGCACCAGCGGCGTCAGCCGAGGTCGCGCGCTTTCTCGCGCAGGGCGGGCACGAGGGCCGGCGGTGCGTGTGCATCGTGCACGGCCGGGGCGTGCACTCGAAAGACAACGTGTCCGTCCTGAAGACACGCGTGCGGGAGTTGCTCACCCGCCATCCGGCAGTCCTGGGCTTTACGGACGCACCGCCGTCGGACGGCGGATCCGGCGCCGTCTACGTGCTGCTCCGCCGATAGTTGCAAGCTGCCGGTCCGGTGTCGCTCACTACATGGCCATGGCGCTCCGCATCAGCGCCGACCCCACGAACAGCATTCCAAGCAGCGCGGTGACCACCAGGTTCACCACGAACCCTATGACCACGACCACTACCGCCTTGCCCAGGGTGTTGTAGTCGAGCACCGCCTGGACGGCAACCACCATCGCGGCCAGCTGCCACAACCAGATGAGGAACAGCAGCAGCCAGCCGAGGACGGGGATGACCGTGACGATCCCGAGCAGTCCCGGTGCCGCGGCGAACCCCAGGACACGAAACGTCTCGCTGAAGTCCGCCTTGGTGGTCGGATCGGGCATCACCTTGGTGCCGATGACCCACACCAGCACCGACCAGACGACGTACCCGACGAGGGCTATGACGACCTGCCCGAGGATCCCCGAGATGCCGCCATAGTAGAGGTTCCCGAGCCCGAGGGACACCGCCGCCAGTGCGATGACGCCGACCGCCTGCCCCATCGCGGTCGGATCGCGTTCGACTTCCTCGAACGTGTTCGCGTCGAGCCGCATCGCGCCGACCACGCGTTCCCCAAAGCTTGCCATCACGCCTCCAGTGCCGGCGACGTGCCAGCGCGCACAGTGTAGCAAAACAGTTGTGCCGGCCCCGAACGATGTGTGCCGCACCAGCCACGTGGCACCCCGCTTGCTCTCCTCGGTCCTGGAGGTCACAGATGGACCGAAGTGATGAGTTCGACCGCGAGCCGCGGCCAGTGGAACGCGTAGAGGGTACAGAGGAACGGACCGGGGACGTCCTGGGGCTCAGCGGGGCGTCAGTGCCGAAGTCAGCCGACGATCCGTCCGCGGAACACGATCCGGAATCGGTGGCGAAGCGCCGCGACCGCATGCGTGCTGAGGGCGACGAAGGATCCGGCGTGACAGCCGATCGCAGCTCCGGCGCCACCGGCATCGACATGGGCGCCGGGGGGTCCGGAACCGGCGTCAGCGGCGAGTGACGGAGCTGAAAGTCATTACCCAGTAGCACCAGCCCGGGGTCCAGGTTGCCGCACGCAAGTGTTGTGTGCGGCAACCGGCTCCACACGCGTGCCGGGGTGCTCCTGTTTCGCCGGCATGCCGCCCCGGTGCGGTGCCTTGGCGAGTCGTCACACGCATCTGCGCGGCGCCCTCAAAGGGCGATACACTCGATCTTCATGCCACGCCCGTCTGAGAAAGAATCGTGGGGACATTCCACGGTACGCACGGCCTGTCCGCTCGATTGCCCCGACTCGTGCACCCTCGACGTCACCGTTGAGCAGGGGCGGGTCGTCAAGATCGACGGCGGGGACGCGAACCCGGCCACGCGCAAATACATCTGCGCCAAGGTGCGCCGCTTTGCTGAGCGGCTGTACGGTGAGGACCGGCTGCTCTATCCTGCCGTCCGGCAGGGACCCAAGGGGCAGGGCACGTTCGTGCGCGTCACCTGGGACGAAGCGCTGGACGAGATCGCCGGCCGCATGGCGGCCATCCGCGACAGCGCGGGCGCCGAGGCAATCCTGCCGTTCTGCTACGGCGGTTCGAACGGGCTGATCACCCAGGACACCAACGACGCGCGCCTGTTTCGCGGGTTCGGCACGTCACGGCTGGCGCGCACCGTGTGCGCGGCACCGACCGGTGCGGCGAACATGGCGCTCTACGGAAAGATGGCGGGGGTGGCGTACGAGGACTACGTGCACGCGCGGCTGATCGTGCTGTGGGGCGTCAACCCGTCCGCGTCCGGCATACACATCGTCCCGTTCATCAAGGACGCCCGCAACCGCGGCGCGCAGCTCGTTGTCATCGACCCGCGCGCGACTTCCCTCGCGCGTCAGGCCGATCTGCACCTTGCCCCTCGCCCCGGCACGGACCTGCCGCTCGCGCTGGCGCTTCACAATTACCTGTTCGACCGGGGGCTCGCTGCGACCGGTTTCCTGGCCGAGCATGCCAGGGGTGTGGACGGACTGCGGGCGCGGGCGCACGAATGGACCATCGAGCGTGCGGCTCGAACCTGCGAGGTGGACGCTGCGGCACTCGAGCGCTTCGCCGCGTTGTACGCGGCGGCCTCGCCGGCCCTCATCCGGTGCGGCTGGGGACTCGAGCGAAACCGGAACGGCGGCAGCGCGGCCGCGGCCGTCATGGCCCTGCCTGCGGTCGCCGGCAAGTTCGGGGTGCGTGGCGGAGGATTCTCGATGAGCAACTCCAGCGTATGGGGCATCAAGGCCTCGGCCTGGATGGACGAGACGCCGGAGCCGCCGACCCGGCTCGTGAACATGAACCACCTGGGGCGGGCGCTGCTCGAGTACGACGACCCGCCCGTCCAGATGCTGTTCGTCTACAACTGCAATCCGCTTGCGACGATGCCGGACCAGAACAGGGTGCTGCGGGGACTCGAGCGCGAGGACCTGTTCACGGTCGTCTACGAGCAGGTGTTCACGGATACCGCCCGCTACGCCGACGTGGTCCTGCCGGCAACGACATTCCTCGAGAACTACGACATTGCGAAGGGGTATGGCCCGATCAGCCTTCAGCTGGTCCGGCCCGTCGTGGAGCCCTCGGGCGAGGCGCGCCCGAACGCCGAGGTGTTCTCGGATCTCGCGAGCCGCCTCGGTCTCGGCGAGCCTGAAATGGAGATCGACACGCTGCTGAGGGTGGCCGGCCGCCTGCCGGGTGGGCTGGGGGCGCAGCTGATGGAGGATGGCGTGGCCCCGCCCCCGTTCGGCGGTGTGCCCGTGCAGTTCGTCGATGTCTTCCCGCTGACGACGGACGGCAAGGTGGATCTGAATCCGGACGCGATGGTCGAGCACACGCGCGATCGCCTCTACGTGTACCAGCCTGACCCGGAGACCGAGCAATATCCGCTCGCACTGATCTCACCCGCCAGCGAGAAGACCGTCTCCTCTACGCTCGGCGAGCTGCGCGAGCGGGCCGGGATGCTGCAGATGCATCCCACCGATGCGGCCGCCCGGCACCTCGCGCAGGCCGATCCCGTCCGGGTGTTCAACGGCCTGGGCGAAGTCCATTGTCCCGTCGCGCTGAACGCCGAGATCAAACCTGGAACCGTGTCGCTGCCAAAGGGTCTCTGGCGCCGCAGCACCTACAACGGCTCGACCTCGAACGCCCTCGTGCCGGACTCCCTCACCGATCTGGGTGACGGCGCCTGCTTCAACGACGCGCGTGTGCAGGTCGCGCTGCTGGGCAGGCACTGAGACGGGCGACCCCCACCGCACAGTGCCGTCTCGCCGAAGCTTCGCTAAGGGGCTTCGCGGGCCTGAAGGCCCCGCGCCACAGCGACACACGAAGTCCGCACCATAGTGGCTCCAAGGCCCCGCCGCCGCTGAATGGGTGTGGACCCAGAAGTTGGGGGACAAGGCGTTCTGCGGCTGTGCACGCGCCGTCTAATAACTGAAGAAAAAAATCAGGTCGGCCCCGGCGCGCTCGATGCGGCGCTGTCCGATGCGGTTCGCGGAGCCGCTGGTTTCCGGCGCGGCATTCGCCTGCATGCGCAGGAAGTCTGTCAGCTGGTACTCGAGCATGAACTCGCTGGTCGTTCGCTCACCGAACTGCTGCCGCAGCTTGAAGAACATCCGATCGCCGATCTGCTGTCCCACCGTCACGCCGGCACCGAGCTCCCCGTCGTCGGTGCTCGTGGTGATCTCGAAGAGGTCGAGGTCGAGTGCACGGCCGATCGACTCGCCCAGTGGCGCGGCAATGAAGCCGCCGGCGATTCCCCCGGCGGTAGCCGCCAGTGACGTGCGTTCACCGGAGCCCAGCTCGTTGACGGGGCGGTTGAACACGATCAGCGCCAGGATGTCCGACTCGTCCAGCGGCGGAGTACTCGTGAGCTGGAGCTCGGGCGCCTTCGCGGTGCCGGTCACGTGCACGCGCGCCTCGACGCCGGTGTTCGGAATCAGCCGCGTGGCCGAGATATCGAGCTGGGGATTGATCTGCGCTTCCCCAACGAATCGCACGGTGCCGCCCCGGACGAGATCGAAGCGGCGGCCCTGGAACTGGTAGGTCCCGCGGACGGTGTCGACCGATCCAAGCAGGATGACCGGCCCATCCGGCTCCTTCGTGATGTCGAGATCGCCGCCCACCGTGATGTTCAGGTCGCCGAGTGCGGCGCCCGTCGGTCCACCAGGCCGCAGGCTGTTGCCCCGCAGCGTCAGGTTCTCCGGAATACGGACGTGCACCTGCAGCTCCACGGGCGCGAACGCCCCGGCCGGCGCGGGCGGTGCATCCGGCGAGGCTCCGGTCGTGGCTGGCGGGACGGTGGTCCCTGCCTGTGCTCCGGCGAGAGCCTGCCGGGTGGCGTCCTCCGCGCTCGCGTTGCCCTCGGTCGTCCGCTCCGCGGAAACGACCTCGGGCATCGCACTCACGGAATAGGGGTCGTAGAACAGCGCCAGGATCTTGTCCACCTCGAGGCGGCCGCTCTGCAACTTCACATCGCCGACGATCTTCGGCCGCCGCATCTCCCCGGTGACCTTCAGGCTCGTCTCGACCCCGACGTCCCCGAGCTCGTTGTCGATCAGCTCGAAATTGCGCGAGCTGATGGTCACGTCCACCTCCCCCACCTGCCGGGCGTGCACGCCGAGCGAGCCGGTGATCGTCAGCCGCTCGCCTTCCTCGTCGATGATCTGCAGGTTGGGGATGGTGATCCGCTCCGGGCTGAGCGCGATGCTGGTGTCCAGACCGCTGTACGACACGCCGGTCATCGGCACGCCGAATCCGCCGCCCGCGATGTTGACGATCCCCTCGACATGGGGATCCTCACCCGATCCGGTGAGTCGCACATCCAGGCGCAGGACGCCTGTGACGTTCGTGACAGCGGTCGTGAAGCCCTGGATGATTCCGAGGCTCAACGCCGTCGACGTGATGTGCAGGTCCAGCTCGTCGCCCGGGCCGGCGGCCACGTGGCCGGTGCCGCTGCGCTTGAACAGCGTCATCGGCACGGTGCCTTTGGCTGTGACTGCCTCAGTCGGCGACTGCTGGAGCACTGCATCGAGGGCCACGTAGGTGCCGTGATAGCCGACCTCCGCGGTGAGCGACTCGTATTTGTAGGTCTGGAAACCTCCGTTGGTCACCTTCGCGCGGCCGCTGATCACCGGCGCGTCGACTGTGCCCTGCACCTTCGCGGTCGCATCGACCCGTCCTGAGAACCCGCGGTTCTGGAGCGCCAGACGCTCGAGCTGCGCGATGTCCACGTTGCGGGCCTGGATGTTGAGCCCGTCCGCCGGCTGCCCGCCCTTCAATGCCAGTGCGCCGCTGAGATCGAGCGCCTGATCGCCGCTGACCAGCTTCACGTCCTGGAGCTCGATTCGATTGTTCCCGTAGCGCAGCGCTCCGGCGCTCCCCGGCGCCGTCTTCCATTCGACTCCCTGAGTCCTCACGGCGAACGACGGAAGGTGAATTTCCTGGTGGTCCGGATGGAACACCACGTCGCCGCGCGCGTCGACCTCCCGCTCGCCCTGTTTCACGTTTGCGTCGAAAGCGAGACGCATGTCGGCGTACGTGGTCTTTGCCTTGACCTCGTTGAGCTCGAGGCCTCCGACCTTCACGAACGTCGCACCGGTCGTCGTCGTGACCTGCGCCTTGCCGAACTGCAGATCCGGCACCGTGACGGTGTACTGCGAGTTCAGGTCGAGCGCGTTGTTCTCCTGATAGCCGAGGCGGCTGCCGTTCATCGTCCCCGCCGTCTGCAGGGAAGTCGCGTTGCCCGTCAGCGTGCCGTCCAGAACCGCGGATCCAGCGACCCCTTCCTGTCCGGCAAGCCTGGCGAGTGCCGTCAGGTCGATCGCATCGACGTGATACTCGAGGTTCGAGGAGGACGACGTGTCCAGGGCTACCCGACCGGACGCGGAGAGCTTGACGTCCGGACCAACGAGCGTCAGCCGGGTGAGGTCCCCGATTTGAGAGGCATACCGGCCCTCCAGTTGCGCGCTCTCGATTTCGAGGTCGGCCACTTTCGACGGTTCCAGGGCGATCGTTCCGTCGGCCGTGACCGCGTCGGGCGTGATGGGTGCGCTGATGTCCGCTATCCGCGCGTTGACGTTGGCGGTGCCGGTCACACTACCATTCAACGCGGGCTTGCCCGACACGCGGCCGGGATCGAGGTGCTCGAACCGCCCGTTCACGCTCGCCTCGAGCGCGCCGCCGCTGAGATGCGTCTTGTAAGTCAGTTCCGGGAAGCGCGCGCCCCACGCGTCGGAATCGGTCAGCGTTCCGTCGGCATCGAGCGTCATGCGGTCGATCCTGTTGCCGGCCCCTTTGACGTCGAACGCGCTGTTGAGCCGCGTGTCGTACTCCGGTTTGTCGAGGGCGGCAATCCTGAAAGCGTGGCCGATCCGCTGAAGGTTCAGGTCGGAGGCACTTCCTCGCGCAGCGTACGAGACGTTGCCCTTCGTCGTGGCGAACTCCGCGACCGTGCCCTCCGCGATCGTCGCGCCTTCGACCTCGGATCTCTCGAGCGTGGCCGAGCCCTCGAACCTCCCGGCTGCGCCCCGGACGTGATAGTCGGACACCGCCAGCTTCGTCGCAAGCCGCGGGACGCCTGTAGACGCGGGCAGACGCCGCAGATCGACCCCGCCGCGCGTCCGCGCAGGTCGAGTGCGAGCGGCCGGCCGGCGGCGGGTATCACCAGGAAGCCGGCGGCGGTTGCCGTACCGCCGTAGGCCGCGGCACGCCCCTCGAGCGTGATGCGGGGACCCGCGATGGAACCCTTGACCCGCGCGTCAGCCGCCTGATATCCGGCCGCGAGCACGCGCGGTCCGTCGAACGCGAACGTCCCGCGGAGCCGGTCCAGCGCGGGCGCCGCTTCCGGCTGCGAGGCCAGCGTGAGGTCGATGCGCGCGTGACCGGTGATGTCGCTGCGTTGCGCGGGGTTCTTCAGGATTGGCGCAAGGTCCAGACGTTCGAGATCGACCTCCCCCCTGGCGCCCACGTCCGGCGACGTCAGGTCGGCCATGAGCTTCCCGCGGGCGTTCCCTGCCTGCGACTGCACGTCGAGATCGACCGCGAGGCGGCCGGCCGGTCCGTTCGACCTTCACGTCGAAGGCAGGCGTCAGCGCGTACCCTTCCACGGCAGGAAGGACGCGGCCAAGCTCGGGGAGCGACGCGTTGCCCGCGGCCGCCGCCTTGAAGACCCGCGACTGGAGGTACTGCTCGATCATCCCGTCGATCGTCACCGCGCTCTCGCCGGTGCGGACGGTGAGCTTCTCGAGATAGAGGTCGTCTTCGCGAACCGCAATCCCACCGGCCAGCTGCTGCAGCGTGAGGTCCGGCGCGTTGCCGCGGAACCGCAGGTCCTCCATCCTGACGCTGTAGTGCACCGGCGCGTATTCGAAGCCGGCCTTGACGTTCAGGCCGTCGATGCGCGAGGGCAGCCGGTAAGCGCTCGACCCACCTTGTCGTCGATCGCGACCGTCCCGTCCGTCAGCTCGATCGACGGCAGCGACATGCGGCGCCCGGGGCCCTTGCGGTCGGCCTCCTGCGCCTGCTTCTTCGATCAGGCGCCCCAGATTCCAGCCGTTCGCGTCGCGCGCACGATGAGCGGCTCGGGGCGATCACCTTGATCCCGTCGATGACGATGCCGGCGGACAGAATTCCGAAATGCTGTATTCCACCTCGACGGCCTTCATCGTGACGACGTGCTCGGCCCGTCACGTCGATCGCCACGTCGCGGCAGCCCCACGCCGAAGAACAGGTTGCCGCTCGAGCCCGCCGATCGACAACTCGCCGTTGAGGTACTGCCCGGACTCCCGCACGACATAACGCCGCAGCCAGTCGCGGAACCACGGCGTCTGCGACACGATCAGCGCAACGGCGATGATCCCGATAATAGGGTGCCGACGAGAGCAACGATCTGCAGCGTGCGACGATGTAAGCATTCGTGGGTTTCTTCGGGCTGGTCCGCCGTTGCTGTCATGTCTAGAACGCCTGCCCGATGCTGAAATGGACTCGGAACTGGCGCGGCTCCGGCTTGCCGTTCGACCAGCAGACCCGCGATCGGGTTCAGCTGGTAGCCGAGGTCGATGCGAAACGGCCCGATCGGGCGTGTTGTAGCGGAGACCGGGCCCGACGTTGTAGCGCATGTCGCTGAAGTCGAAGTCCCAGGCCTCGTCCCAGACGTTGCCGCCGTCGAGGAAGAGCACGCGCGCCCAGCTCCCGCCACCAGCGGCACGCGCAGCTCGGTCGAGAAATCTCGAACATCGTCTGGCCGCCGACCGGCAACCCCGATCCGCACAGCGGCGAGACGTCGAACCGTCCCCAGCCGCGCAGGCTCGTCGCGCCCGCCGAGGAAATACCGGCTGTGGAACGGCACGGCGCGCTGCCGTCTCCCTGGGCAGGCCGTCAATCGATCCGCCCCGCGCTTTGAAGCGCGACGACCGCGCGGCTCGCCGAGCGACGAGGTAATAGCGTCCCTCCAGGGTCGTCTCGGAACAGTCGAAGTCCCCGCTGCAGCCACTGCCCGCCTGTTCGAATGCACGGTCGGCGATGTAGCCCTGTCGCGCGTCGAGCAGGTTGCCGTCGTGTCGCGCCCGGCATCGAGGGAGATCGCCGACTTCAGTCCCTTCGTCACGCCGCGGTCCTCCTGCCCGAGGCCCGTCGGGTCGAGCCCGAGCGCGATCAGCTCGTCAGGTAGCGACAGGTCGGCCAGCGCCTCCTCGGAGATCTCGAGCTCTGGAACTCGTTGGCGTAGGTGAGCGCCAGCTCGTGGACGCGCTGCGGTTCGCGCGCAGCACCGGCCCGACGACGCTGCCGAATCGTCCGCGTGACCGACGCGCGACCGCCCGCGTGTCCAGAACGTAGGCAGGCTCGTCGGATGCCAGGACTGTCCCGACAGGCCCAGAGAGTAGTTGCGGCTGAAGAAATACGGCTCCGTGAAGTTGAGGCGGACGCCGCGATCCAGCCCCGAGTAACGGGCCACCACGCCGGCGCGTGCGGCGCGCCGCCGAAGAAGTTGACGTGACGCCAGTCGATCTCCGCCCGCGCGCGTTCCTCGCTGCCGTAGCCGAAGCCGAAGTTCACCTTCCGGTGCTTGCCTTCCTTGACCGTCATCCGGGTACGAATCTCCGGCTGCCCTTCTCCTGCGATGACCGGTTTCATGTTCGCGAACTGGAACGACTCCAGCGAGTACAGCCGCCGCTGGCTCTCGACTGCAGCTTGCTCTGCCTGATAGCGCTGGCCCGGCCGGAACGTGAGCTGACGGCGGATGACGCGGTCACTGACGGTCGAGTTGCCCTGGATCGTCGATCGGCCCGAAGTGCGCCAGCGCGCCCGGCGTGGCCTGCAGCGTGATGACCCGCAGCCGCTCGGACGCTCCCGGCTCCTCTGCCAGACGGACCGTCGCGTAAGGATAGCCGTGGTCCTTCAGCTCGTCGAGCGCGGCCTCGCGGCTGGCCTGCACCAGCGCCCGATCCAGGGGCGCTCCCTGCTTCAACGGCAGGTTCGGCTTCGAGGGTTCGCCGATGCTGCCGCGGGCAGGGGTCGAAGCCCTTGAACACGATCCGCTCGACGACGGATCGGCTCGCCCTTCGGAGATGGTCACCGCGACTTTCACCGCGTTCTGCTCGTCATTGAGCTTACGTCGAACGACGGAGACCTGCGCGTCCGGGAAGCCGCGGTCCCTGTAGAAGGCTTCGATCCGCTTCAGGTCGGCTTCGAACTGCTCACGGTTGAAGTAGTGCTTCTCCCCGAACGGCATCCTCGAGCTCGAGGTGGTCGCGAGCACCGAGCGGAGCTGCCTTTCCGTCACGGCCGTGACGCCGTTGAACTTGAACGAGGTGACCTTGACTCCTCCCTCTTCCTTACAGGCTCCTGACGCCAGCAGCAGCCAGGAGCCCGGCAGCGAGGGACAGTGACTTGATGGGGCGGGACATGCGCGGGGCGTTCCGTTTCACAACCAATGCCAGATGAACTGCGTTTGAACGTCGGGCGACTCCGAAAAAAACGGCCGACTGTCGCATCGATGCGACACCCGGCCGTTGCCTGGTCGAGCCTCGTCTTCGGTGACTACTCGCGAGTGATGTCCGGCTTGCCCGCACTGATCGGAGAGCATCACGCCCAGGCCTACCGCAATCAGCAGGCCGATGGCGAGCCACGTTCCGGAGATCCGCTGCAGGATACCCCCGGCCCAGAGAGCGGCCAGCGCGCCGATCACCAGGATGAAGTAGCCGACCAGATACAGGTGCACGAACCGCATGTGGCCCTCTACTGCTGCACGCGCACGACCAGCGCCGCACGACGGTTGAGACGACGGGTCTCCTCGCGCGAGTTGTCGTGCTTCGGCCGCTCCTCGCCGTAGCTGACGGAGCGCAGCCGATCGGCGCCGATGCCGCGGCTGGTCAGGTATGTCGCGCACCGCGTTGGCGCGCCGTTCGCCGAGCGCGAGGTTGTATTCGGCCGTGCCGATGTTGCAGGTGTGGCCCTCGACCTCGATGCGGAGCTGCGAGTTGTCCTGCAGGCTCTTGATCGCTTCGTCGAGTGCACGCGTCGCCTCGGGGCGCAGCGAGTAGCGGTCGAAGTCGAAGTGCACGTCTTCGAACACGATCTCGCGCACGGCCGGGCGGATGACCTGGATGGTTACCGAGCTGTCAGCCGTTCCACCCTTGCCGTCGTTCACCTGAACGGTGAGCTGCACAGGACCCTCCTGCATCGGCGCCGTCCAGGGCGTCTGCCTGGCGGTGGGTTGGTCAGCGATCCCGTCGGGCGCCGTCCAGCGATAGGTCAAGGTGTCGCCGTCCGGGTCGGAGGCATCGGCCGTGACGGTCGATGCCTTGCCGACCTCCACCGTGCACGGCTCGCAGCGGGCCACCACCGTGGGAGGCCGGTTGGCGGGAGCGGCCGGCGCAGGCGGCGCTGCGGCGGCGGCGGCGGCGTGTAGACGCGCACGCCGGGGTGGTAGCCAATCCGGAACTGGAATCCTGCTGCCGTCCCCCGTCCGGTCCTCGAACGATCCGAAATCGCTGCGGCCGTCCAACTTGAGGTTCCAGTTGATGCCAGCGCCGGCAAAGAAGTTGTTGCCCAGCCAGGTCAGCCCGAGTGAGGCGTTCAGCGGCGAGTTCAGCGAGGTCACGGCCGGCGGGAACGAGCCGTCGTCGCCCATCAGCGACGTGCCGGTGTAGGCGATGCGAGTCGTCGAAATAACGCTCGCCGTGCAGTTCCGCGGTGACCCGCAGGTTCTTGCGAGTCGGGAAGCCGGCGCCGAAGCCCCAGCGGAGTCCGTTCGACAGGTCGAAGTCGTCCGGATCGCCACGGAACATCATCGCCGCCGAACCCGGAGAGCTCGACGCGCTGGTTGATTTCCTTGCTCAGCACGAGCGTCGACGGCAAAGTCCGTCTTGCCGGTTCCCACGCCCTCGTCGTCGTCCTTGGCGGTCGGGATCTTGATCATGCCGCGCACCGCCAGCGCCATGGGCGCCTGGCGGTACTCGGATAGGCAGGTTGATCTTGGTGCCGACCCACAAGTCGCCGAGCTGGTTGTCCGACCAGCCCTGCCGCACGAACGGATAGTCGTTGACGACCCCGCCAGCCTCCGGCTGGTCGGGCACGAAGATGGGACGGACGTCGCGATCGATGCGGCGGACGAGCGTCCACGCACCGAATACCTCCGGCCCGATCGCCGACGCCGAACCCGAACGTCAGCGGCCAGTTGCTGACGTCGGTGAAACCCTGGTTGTAGTCGTAGTTCACCCGGTAGACGCTGCCCGACCACCTCTTCGCGGGCAGCACTTCTCCGATGGGCACGAACCACAGCCCGGTGTCGCCCATGAACGTCGTCGTTGCCGGACGGGTGTCGCCCGCTGGCTCCGGGACGTCGGCGTCTGCTGCGAGGCCGTCGACCCCGATGGTGTCGTCGAAGGCGCCTGCCCACTGCTGGTCGTCTGGGCCGATGCCACGGCAACGCTCGCGAGCGCCACCACAATCGCCACCACTCCCCGTTTACTCATACGCTCACGCCTCCGTAGCCGTCGCGGCTACTCCCCGTCCCGATTCGAATTGAACTGCGTACTGGACTCGAGGATCCGGTACATCGGCTGTGCCGTCGGCTAGCCGGCCCCGGCCGCCGCGGCTGATCTGGCCTCCCTTGCGCCCGGCCGACCGGGCTTCTTCGGACGTCCACTCGTGGGCCGTGCCCTTCTGATGCGCCGCGCGCCCTCCCTTGCTCGCAATCTCCCGTTGCTTGTCCGGAGACATCGACGCGAAACCGCGACGCTCCCTTCGATCCGGACTCCGGGCCATTTCCGGGTCCTTCATCCGGGCATCCTGTTCCGATTGCCCTGAGACGGCGCGATCGCCGACAACGTACGGAGCAGGATCGGGCTCCGCTGGGGGATCTTGCACGGGAGTCGGTGTCGGTTCATCCGTCGGGGTCTCCGGAGCCTCGTCGGGATCGTCGCGGTCCTGAAGGTGCTGCCTGTCATCGGTACCGGCATGGGGAACTCCTATATGCCCGGGCGACTCATCAAACGCCGTGCCACTCTTCTTTTCTGAAGTTTCTCGCCCAGCCGCCTAAAAACGCCGTACTGTCGGGCTTAAAAGCCCAGCCGTCAGACTTCCTCTTCAGGGTTGCAGCGATACTATACACGGTCCGAGGGTCCTACGATACCCACTGGGCCGCAATTATACCCTCTGCTACTATCGGCGCATGTCCACTTGTGAACCACCCCAACCCCAACCGCCTGCCGGAGCTTCGACCGGGCGCAAGGTCTTCTGCGTCAAGTTCCAGAAGGAGCTGCCGGGACTCGAGAAGCAGCCCTGGCCCGGCCCGCTCGGGGAACGCATCTTCGCCAGCGTCTCGGCCGAGGCGTGGAAGCTCTGGGAGGAGCGGATGAAGATGATCCTCAACGAGTACCGGCTGATGCCGTGGCAGAAGGAGGCGCAGCAGCTGGTGGCCAAGCACATGGAGGACTTCTTCTTCGGTGAAGGAGCCGCGCTGCCCCCCGGCTACGTTCCAGAGCAGTCCAAGGGGTGAATCGGGGTCAGGCCCGTCGGACCCCGATCGCCGGCTGCACGACGAACGACAGCCGGCGATGGGCATCCCGGACTGCGCTCTCCGCGTCCGCCGCCGCAGCGGCGCGGGAGAAAATGAACCCCAGGTAGCTGCCCGCTTCCGGCAACGGCTCGAGCAGCTGGTCCCGTCTGGCGGTAATCCGCACGTCCTCGACGTTCGGGACCGCCCGCGCCGCATCTCCCCCGTCCACCCGCCTGAGATGACCCCGGCTGGGAATGGGAATCATCATCACCGCGGCGGCCTGCGTTTCCCGGCGCCACGCCGTGACATCTTCCTGGAGAGCGTGCCGCAGGAGCAGCTCCTCGAGTGAGATCAGGGCGTCGCCTCCGGCGTGTGCCGCCGGCGCAAACCGCAGGACCCTCGAGCACAGCCCGCCGATCGGGCGCGGGGCGACCTCCAGCATCACGACCATCCGGCCGGTCACGCGGCACTCAGCGTGGACCGCACCGTGCCTCAACCCCAGCGCCACGACCGCCCGCTGCACGCCATCGACGATCGACTGCTGTTGCCGATCGTCGAGGTCGGGTGGCGTGACGTAGATTGTCTCCTCGAAGAACGGGCCGTCCAGCGGGTCGGGCTTGCCGAAGATTGCCAACGGCTGGAGCCGGCCGTGCGACAGAACGCCCTCGATCGCGTATTCCTTCCCGGCGATGAACCCTTCGACGACCAGCTGGCGCAGCGATGGCTGTGTGACGCTGCGAAGGTCGGGCCGCTCCAGCAGCGCGCGGACGCGGCGGATCGCGGCGGCGCACTGCGCCGGATCGTCGGCACGGATCACACCCCGGCTGCCCGACAGACCGGTCGGCTTGACCACGCACGGGTAGGCGATGCGCGGGTCGCGCGCCACGTCGTCGGCCCCCTGGTCGTCCGGCACGACCAGGAACCAGGGCGTGGCCAGGCCCGCCGCGGCGAACCGCCGCCGCGAGGCGAGCTTGCTCGACGCATCCCGCACCGCGGCCGGCGTGTTGCCTGGCAGCCCCAGTGCGTGCGCCGCACGCGCGGCGAGCACGGTGGGGCGATCCCCGACGGCCACGACGCCCGAGAACGCCCGCGCCTCGGCTGCTTCCAGGATGCGCTGCAGGGAGGCCTCCTCATCGTGGAAGCGCACGGGCAGCGCCGCGTCCTGCCAGGGGTCGTCCAGGGTGTGACAACGGTCGGTCGCAAAGACCAGATCGATCCCGAGACCCGCCGCCGCGTCGTTGAACGACCGGAGCTGATATCCGGTCGTTGCTGACAGGAGGAGGATGCGTGGTGGCATTGGGTGTAAGAGGGGATCCGGGGATCCGGGATTATCCGGGATCCGGGATCCGGATGAAACGCTGTGGGGCGGGGCTTTCAAGCCCCGCCGCGCGGCTGGGTCTGACTAAAGACCCAGCCCTACATAAGCCGGCGCTCGGCGTTCGGCGTTCGGCGTTCGGTGCTCGGCGCTCGGCCCAAGCCAGACCGGGCCGAAAGCCCAAAGCCCCGGATCCCGGATCCCGGATCCCGGATCCCGGATCCCGGATCCCGGGAAGCATCAGATCAGAGCCACCTGCTCTGACGTTGGCTCCGCTCAACAATACCAGGGCTCGTTCAAGTACGGGATGGCGGCCCGCGGCAGGATGTCCGATCGGCGCTCCGGCGCGGTCAGGGCGGCTGCCTCGTGCGCCACCGCCCATACCTGCGCAAATATCTCGCTCCGGGTTCCGCGCGTGCTCACGCCCACGATGGACGCGACCTGTTCCTGCAACCGGTCGACCCGCGGGTCCGCGTGCCGCCAGGGATAGGTCATCGTGACCGAATCGTAGGCCGGCGCCACGGCTCGGATCTCCGGGAGCTCCAGCAGCCGCGATCCCTCGGTGACGAGCAGACGGATGGCGAGCTGGATGGGCGACACCTGCTCGACCAGGTCCATGCGCTCGATGGCCTGCAGCAGTCGGCAATAGCCGTCGCGCGTGATCCACGGCGTGAATGCGACGAAGGTCGGCGCAAGCGTCAGGCCGGCCTCCCGGCACAGCATCACGGCCCGCTCGAAGCCCGCCCGTGTGTGTCCTTTCTCGAGCTTCCCCAGCACATCGTCGTCTATGGATTCGACAGCGCTCGTGACGAACCCGCACCCCGTGCTGCGAAGCAGCGGCAGCATCGCGGCGTGCGCGAGCAGGTGCTCGACCTTGATGGTGACGTCGTACGACACGCCGGGGAACTCGGCGTGAAAGGCCCGGACGACCGCCTCGGCGTGACGGATCCCGTTGAAGAAGTCCGGATCGCCGAACGTGACGTGGCGCGCCCCGGCGGCCACCTGCCCACGCACGTCCGCGAGCACGATCTCCAGGGGGACGACGCGGAAGCGGCCGTCGTAGACGGGAACGATCGGACAGTGGCGGCAGCGGTGCTTGCACCCGCGGCTCGCCTCGGTGTATCCGCTGACGCGCGTGCCGGTCCCGCTGTGAAGCGCTGCGTAGCGGGCCAGCAGCGGCAACCCGCTGCGATCCGGGACGCGGAACGCGACGCGCGGCACGACAGGACGCGGGCGCCCGACATCGCCGGACTGTGTCGCGTCCGCGGCAGGCGCGCCGCCGGCCGCCATCCGGCAGAGATCGTCCTCGAACTCCGCGCCCAGGACGTCCGAGACCCCGAGCGACCGGAGCAGCGCGGCGTTGAGCGGCGCATACAGCCCGAACGCGCACAATCGTGCACCGGGATTGATCGAGCGGACCCGCTCGATCACGGACACCGCCAACCGCGCCGCGGTGTGCATCGGAAGGAAGAAGCCGACGACGTCGGCCGCTTCGACATCCGGCCGCGCGAGGCGGTCGCGCGAGAGGTCCGCGCAGCGCACCTCCGCGCCTCCGGCCTGCAAGGCGGCCGACGCCGATGCCAGACCGAACGGCTGCCGTCCGAGGTCGTAGGTCGAGATCAGCAGGGCACGCACAAGGCCATCATACAGATCGGGCGTCCCGGCTCGTCAGGGTCAAGCCGATCAGGGTGCCGACCGACAGCAGCAGCGCCGGATAGATCGTCTGCACGCCCAGCGGGTATGCACCCTGCCCCGTTGCGAGCACTTCCCAGAGCACCGTCGTGACCATCCCCGCCGCAATCGACGCCACTCCGGCCCTGGGCGTCGCGCGGGGCCAGACCAGCGCCGCGAGGAGCGCCGGCGTGACGCCCGCCCCGTACATCGTGTACGCCCACAGCGCCATCGCGAGGATGGTGGGAAAGAAGTTGCCGATCACGAACCCTGACACGCCGAGGAGGACGACCAGCGCACGCGTGAGGGTCACGAGCCGGCGATCGTCGG
Organism: uncultured Acidobacteriota bacterium; assembly: GCA_963787175.1. Lineage (GTDB taxonomy): Bacteria > Acidobacteriota > Vicinamibacteria > Vicinamibacterales > 2-12-FULL-66-21 > CAVSUB01. The sequence goes on along the minus strand of CAWBCA010000013.1, from coordinate 934,346 downwards.
CCGCCGGGTTCACGAAACGCTGGTAGACGTCGCGCGCGAGGCTGGTGGCCGGCGTGAGCAGGAAGCTGTTCGCGGTGGACACGATGATCGCCGCCGCGCCGGCAACCAGCAGCATGCCGAACGCGGTCGGCAGGATGTCGAGCGCCACCCGCACGACGATCGTCTCGGACTGCGGCACGCTCAGGCCCGGCACGACGACGCTGCCGAAAATCCCGACGGAGACGATCATCGTTTCGAGCAGGATCGTGCCGATGATCCAGCCGACGACCGCGGCGCGCGCGGCCCGCTCGTCCCGCGCCGAGAAGAACTTCTGGTACATGTTCGCTTCGCCGAGGAGCAGGCACATCGTCGGCAGGAAGAGCGCGAGGGCCTGGAGCGGCGACAGCGCCCCGAAGAGCGTGACCTGATCCGGGCGGAGGGTCGCCAGCGCCGGGCCGAACCCGCCGGCCTGGCCGGTCAGGTAGACGACGGCGACGCCCACGCCGACGAGCATCATCAGCCCGTTGCCGATGTCCAGGTAGGCGATCGACAGCATGCCCGCGAGCGCCGTGTAAGCCACGCAGAAGGCGGCGGTGACGAGCGCGCCGTTGACCGGGTCGATGCCCGAGACCAGGTGCAGCAGCCGGCCCCCGCCGCGGAACTGGTAGGCCGCGATGGTGGTGTAGGCGACGACCGTGGCGATGGTGCCGAGCACCCGCGCCGCCGGACCGTAGCGCAGCTCGAGAATGTCCGGCACGGTGTACTGCGCGATGCGCCGCACGCGCGGAGCGATCAGGTACACCAGTGCGATGCCGGCCCAGGCGCCCGCCGACGGCCAGAGCCCGGAGAACCCGCTGCGGTATCCCAGCCCGGCGCCCGCGAACAGGCTGCCGGATCCGATCCACGTGGAGAGCAGGGTGAAGACGAGCACGCGCGCCGGCAGCGTGCGCCCGGCGACGAGAAAGTCATCGCCCGTGCGGACGCCCCGCGCGCGCCACACGCCCGCCGCGGCCAGCAGCGACAGGTACACCAGGATGGAGGCGAGGAACACGCGATGAGAATACGACAGTCGGGAGTCGGCAATCGGGAGCCGGAAGTCAGTTCGGGAATCGCGGTCGAGAGGCAGTCGGGAGCTGAAAGCTGAAAGCGGAAGCGGGAGGCGGGAAGCTGGAAGCGGGAAGCGGGAAGCTGTCATATGCTCTAGAACGCCATGCCCGATCCCGCCGCAGCGGCGCTCCCGATTGACCCTCGCCTGGGACTGGGGGTCGCGGCGCCGTTGGACCGCGCCTTCTTCGGGCACCCCCGCGGGCTCTCCACCCTCTTCTTCACCGAGATGTGGGAGCGCTTCAGTTATTACGGCATGCGCGCGCTGCTGCTCTTGTACATGACGGCGCCGCTCGCCGCGGGCGGGCTCGGCTTCGACACCGCACGCGGCGGCGCGATCTACGGCCTCTACACCTCGATGGTCTACATGACCAGCCTTCCCGGGGGATGGGTCGCCGACCGGCTGATCGGGCAGCGCCGCGCCGTGCTCTACGGCGGGATCCTCATCGCCCTGGGCCACTTCAGCATGGCCATCCCGGTCATCACCACCTTCTACCTGGGCCTGTTCCTCATCGTTGTCGGCACCGGGCTGCTGAAGGGCAACGTCAGCGTGATCGTCGGGCAGCTCTACGCCCGCCAGGACGACATCGGCGCGACGCCGGCTTCTCGATCTTCTACATGGGGATCAACCTCGGCGCGTTCATTGCCCCGGTGGTCTGCGGCTACCTCGGTCAGCGGGTCGACTGGCACGTCGGGTTTGCGGCGGCAGGCTTCGGGATGGTCATCGGACTGGCGCAATACACCGCCGGCGCGAAGTATCTGGGTGAGGCAGGCCTGCACCCGGCGCCAGCGGCATCGCCGGAAGCAGCGGCCCGCCTCCGCCGTCGCGCCGGCATCTGGGGCGGACTCGCCCTCGGCTTCCTCATCCTGTTCGGTGTGGGGATGGCCATCGGCATCGTCCCGATCACGGCTACCCAGCTCGCCGACGCCGCCGGCTACTTGCTGCTGATCGTGACCGTCGGGTTCTTCGGCTGGCTGCTGCTCGGGGGGCGATTGGACGCCGGCGGAGCGACGCCGGATCTACGTCATCGCCGTGCTGTTCCTGGCGGCGGCGCTCTTCTGGTCCGTTTTCGAGCAGGCCGGCTCGACGTTGAATCTCTTCGCAGACAGGAGCACCCGCACCTCTGTTCTCGGATGGGAGTTTCCGAGCAGCTGGTTCCAGTCGCTCAACTCGCTCTTCATCTTCACGCTCGCGCCGGTCTTCGCCTGGCTGTGGGTGCGTATCGGCTCGAAGGAGCCCTCGAGCCCGACCAAGTTCGGCTTCGGCCTGGTTCTCGTCGGCGCCGGCTTCGCGGTGCTGATCGTCGCCGCGCGGCTGGCGGAGAAAGGCGTGCAGGTCAGCCCGTTGTGGCTGGCCGTGACCTACCTGCTGCACACGTGCGGCGAGCTCGTACCTCAGCCCGGTCGGCCTCAGCGCCATGACCAGGCTCGCCCCCGCCCGCATCGTCGGACTGATGATGGGCGTGTGGTTCCTGGCGAGCTCGGTGGGAAACTATGTCGGCGGGCGCGTGTCGTCGTTCTACGAGTCGTGGCCGCTCCCGAGCCTGTTCGGTGCGGTGGCGACGTTCGGCGTCGTTGCCGGGCTCGTGCTCCTGGCGCTGTCGAAGCCGATGCGCAGGCTCACCGACGCACCACGCTGAAGGAGCGGGTATGGTGCTCGAAAAATACAAGCAGAAACGCAACTTCACCAGCACGCCGGAACCGGCAGGCGATCCTGCGCTCGCGGCCGAGCGCGCCAGCAAGGCGAGCGCCGGGGCCGGGCCGTTCTTCTGCGTGCAGAAGCACCTCGCGAGCCACCTGCATTACGACTTCCGGCTGGAGCACAAGGGGGTGCTGCTGTCGTGGGCGGTGCCCAAGGGTCCGTCGCTCGATCCGAAGACGAAGCGGCTGGCGATGCACGTCGAGGATCACCCGTTCGAGTACGGGACGTTCGAAGGCGTCATCCCCGAAGGATACGGCGCCGGCATCGTGATGCTGTGGGACCAGGGTACGTGGAAGCCCGAAGTCGAGGATGTCGACGCGGCGCTGAAAAAGGGCGACCTCAAGTTCACGCTCGATGGCTACAAGCTCAAGGGTTCCTGGGTGCTGGTGCGGACCGGCGGCCGGTGGGGGTCGCGCAGCGGCAGCGGCGATGCGCGGAGCTGGCTGCTGATCAAGCATCGCGACGACTGGGCCGGCGACGTCGACATCACCGAGTTCGCCCCGCGGAGCGTCAAGAGCGACGGCGACTTCGAGGACATCCTCGCCGCCGACGAGCCCGACGTCTGGCAGTCGAACCGGCCTGCCAAGGGAGGCGAGGCCGGGGAGATGCTCGAGGCGATCATCGAGCGCGCGGCAGCGCTCAAAGCCGGCCGTCCCGTGGCTGCCGTGAAGACGGACGCGGTGAAGACCACCGCCAGGAAGGCAGCGCCCGTGAAGAAGGCGGCGGTGAAGAAGGTGCCCGGGAAGGCAGCCGGCACGAAGACCCCTGCTGCGCGCAAGACGGGGAGCAGGAAAGCGGCCATCAAGAAGGAAGCGTCGCGCGCGAAACGCGGCGCGGCGTCATGACAAGCATCAACATGAAAAAGAGCGACTTCATCCTGTTCAGCGGCGGCGCACCCGGCGCCGAGGCGGAGTTCGGGGCGTGTGCCGAGCGGCACGGCATCGAAGAGGTGAACTTCACCTTCGATGGCCACACCGAGGCACGGCGCCGAGGGGTGCGCGTGCTGAACCACGAGGAGCTGCAGGCGGGCGACGTCAGCCTCGAGTACGTGTCGCGGCTCATGCACCGCCGCTACACCGACAGCCCCACCATCAGGAAGGTGCTCCAGACGCTCTGGTACCAGGTCAACCACGGCCAGGAGATTTACGTCGTCGGTGTCGTCCTCGAGGACGGCACCGTCCGCGGAGGAACCGGCTGGGGCGCCGAGTTCGCGAAACTGTGCAACAAGCCGCTGTTCGTCTTCGATCAGGAGAAGAACGGGTGGTTCGAGTGGGTGGTGGACAGTTGGGCTCCGTGCGCAACGGCGCCGGTCATCAGCCATCCGCACTTCACCGGAACGGGCACCCGCGCGATTCAGGAGAACGGCAGGCGCGCGATCGAGGAGCTGTTCAGCACATCGTTCGAACCGGCCTGAGCGGCCGCCCGGCCTCACCGGCCGTCGTGAAGGCGTCCGCCGGGCTCCTACGCGCGCTCCTCCAGCTCCATCCACCGTGCGAGCGCGGCCTCCAGCTCCGGACCGAGCTGCTCGATGCGCCCGAGCACGCCGCGGATCCGTTCGGACGGCTGCCGGTAGAACTCGAGCGACTCCGATTCGGACCTCAGTTCCCGCTGCTCGTCCTCGAGCGCCTGGATCCGTGCGGGCAGCGCTTCGCGCTCCTGCCGCTCCTTGTAGGAGAGCTTCTTCTTCAGCGCCACGGCGCCCGTCTCGGCCGCCGCGCCGGGCCGCCGCGTACCGGTTCCGGATCCGGGTGCGGCAGCAACCGCCGGGGGTGGCGGCATCGCCGAGACCTGCCGCAGGTAGTCGGCCCATCCACCGACGTACTCCGTGACGCTCCCTTCGCCGTCGAACGCGAGGGTGCTCGTGACGACATGATCGAGGAAGAGGCGGTCGTGGCTGACGAGCAGCACCGTGCCGTCGAAATCGCCCACCAGCTCCTCGAGCAGTTCCAGCGTCTCGATGTCGAGATCGTTGGTCGGCTCGTCGAGCACGAGCACGTTGGCCGGACGCGCGAACAGCCGCGCCAGCAGCAGGCGATTGCGCTCGCCGCCCGACAGCGAGGCGACCGGCGACAGCGCGCGCTCGCGCGGAAACAGGAAATCTGCCAGGTAGCCGATGATGTGACGCGGCTCGCCGTTGACGACGATGGTGTCGTTGCCGTCGCCGACGGTGTCGGCAACCGTGCGGGTCGGGTCGAGCTGCTCGCGCTGCTGATCGTAGTAGGCGATCTCCAGGCGTGCCCCGCGGCGGACCGTGCCCGCGTCGGGCTCGAGCTCTCCCACCAGCAGCCGCAGCAGCGTCGTCTTGCCGGAGCCGTTCGGGCCGATGAGGCCGACGCGGTCGCCGCGCAGGATGCGCTGCGAGTAGCGCCGGATGACGGGGCGGCCGCCGAACCCCTTGCCGACCTCTTCTGCTTCGAACACCAGCTTCCCCGACGCCTGGCTGGCGTCGATCGCCATGCGCACCTGGCCGATGCGCGCGCGCTGTGAGGCGCGCTCCTCGCGCAGCGCGACCAGCGCTTTCACCCGTCCCTCGTTCCGCGTCCGGCGGGCCTTGACCCCCTGGCGCAACCACGCCTCTTCCTGCGCGAGCTTCTTGTCGAGCCGATCGAGCTCGCGCGATTCGTTCTCGAGCGAGGCAGCCTTGCGATCGAGGTAGGTCGCGTAGCTGCCGGGCCAGGAGGTGAGGCGCCCTCGATCCAGCTCGATGATGCGCGTGGCAAGCGCGTCGAGGAACACGCGGTCGTGGGTGACGAACAGGAGCGTCCCGGCATAGTCCCGGAGGTGATCCTCGAGCCAGCTGGATGGCGTCGATGTCGAGGTGGTTGGTGGGCTCGTCGAGCAGCAGGAGATCCGGCGCCGACACCAGCGCCTTGCCGAGCAGCGCGCGACGACGCCAGCCGCCGGACAACTCGCTCATGAGGCGATCGGCCGGGAGGCCGAGCCGCGAGACGATCAGCTCCACTTTCTGCTCGAGCCGCCAACCGTCCAGTTCTTCGAGCTGATGCTGCAGCTCGCCGAGGCGTTCCAGCGCCGCCGGGCTCTCGGCAGCCGCGATCGCCGCGTGGTGATAGTCGGCGACGAGCGCCCCGGCATCGCCCAGCCCGGCCGCCACTTCGTCGAACACCGTTCGATCGCCTGCGCCAGGGACGTCCTGCTCGAGGCGCGCGATGCGCAGCCCCGGCGTACGCCAGATCGCGCCGGCGTCGGGAGGAAGGTCGCCGGCAATCACGCGCAGGAGCGAAGACTTTCCCGTGCCGTTCCGACCGATCAGGCAGATGCGCTCGCCGGCCTCGATTCGAAGGTCAGCGCGCTCAACCAGCGGCAGGTGGCCGAAGGCGAGCGATACGCCGGTGAGGGTGAGGAGGGACATGGAGTGAGTCTCGCGGGCACTGCGCCGCGGACCCTGCACTCGATGGTAGCACCTCGGGGCTCGGCGTTCGGGGCTCGGGATCCGGGATCCGGGGTTCGGCCCTCGGGCCGCGCGAAGCGGGTAGCAGGCAGCGGGAAGCGGAATGCGGGAAGCGGGTAGCTACAACAGTCTCCTTGCGAGCACCGCCCAGACGGCCTGCGCGAGCCGCCGGCGCTCGTGCCGGGCGATCTCGCGGCACCAGAACTCGCCGGTGACGACCTCGCAGTGCCGGGGGATATCGCCAATCGCGAGCGGCGCCTTGTGCTCGGCACGGTAGCGGTCGAGGACTTCCTGTGAAGGCCTCGCCGTGTTGATCAGCACCACGTCGATGGGGCGGCCGATCGCGTCGCTCAGGCTCCGGACCGCATCCGCCGCGGTGAACTCCCACATCCCGCGCCCTTCGGTCAGCAGGTTCGTGACGAGAACAATCGGCCCGGGAACGGCGCGGATGGCCTCGGGCGCGCCACGCACCAGGAAGATCGGCATCAGGCTGGTGTAGAAGCTGCCCGGCCCGATCACGGCCGCGTCGAACGTGCCAATCGCCTCGGCTGTGGCGGCGCGGATCTGCGCGGGCGGCTCGAGCCACAGGCGCGTGATCGCGTGGCCGCCGCTCTGGCCGGCATCCACTTCCACTTCCCCGCGCGTCGTGGACCCGTCGCCGTACTCCGCGCAGATGCTCGCCTGCTCGGTGCTCACCGGCCAGACCCGCCCCGCGCAGCCGAGCAGCGATCGCAATCCGTCCACGGCCGCGAGGAAATCGCCGCTGTACTGCTCCATCATCGACAGCAGCAGGTTTCCGCCGGTGTGGCCGCGCAGCCGCTCGTGCTCGAGCATCGGCAGGCGCGACAGCAGCACGCGCCGCGCCTCGCGTTCGTTGCGCGCCAGCGCGAGCGCGCACTTGAGGACGTCCCCCGGCGGCAGCACCCCGAGCTCGTCGCGCAGCTGACCCGAGCTCCCCCCGCTGTCGAACATCGTCACGACGGCGTGTACCTGCAGCCAGGGGTTCGTCTTGAGGCCGCCCAGCAGGCTGGGAAGCCCCGTACCGCCCCCGAAGCACCCGACGTTCAACATGCGCAGCTGCATCGAGATCCATTCCATCGGCGGGCGCGCGGAATGTCAACAAACGCCCGTCAGTTCCAGTCGAACTCCGGGTCTCGCGCCATAATGGTCCGATGGACGCTACGATGCCGACGATGAGCGCCGATCAGCGATCGGCGGCTGCCACGCTTGCCACCGACCTGCGGCAGACGTTCGGCGGGCGGCTGCACGCGCTGGTCGCCTACGGCCTGGCCGGCCACGATCAGCTGCTGCACACGCTGGCGCTGGTCGACGACGTCACGTTCGCGGATCTCACCGCGTGCGCACCGTCCGTCCGGCGGTGGCGCCGCGCCGGCCTCGCGGTGCCGCTGCTGCTCTCCCGCGTGGAGTTCGACAGGTCCCTCGACGTCTTCCCGGTCGAGTATGGCGAGATCGTCGCCAACCACGTCACGATCGTCGGGGACGATCCGTTCGCGGGCGCGCGGATCGCCGAGGCGGACCTGCGCCGCGCGTGCGAGCTGCAGGCCAAGAGCCATCTGATACACCTCCGCGAGGGCTTCCTCGAGGCCGGCGGGGAACCTCAGGAAACGGTGTACCTGATCGCCTCGTCCGCGCATGCGTTCCGCGCGCTCCTCGGCAACATCGCGCGGCTCGATCGTGGCGCAGCGACCCCGGACGCGGCTTCGCTCGACGGGTTTGCGGAGCACGCCATCGGCGTGTCCGCCGCGACGGTCCGCGAGATCCTGAGCTTCAAGCCGGCCGCGGGCGCCATCGCGGACCCCACCGAGCTCCTGGGGCGCTACCTGACCGCCACGGAGCGCATCTGGGAGTACGTGGACGGGTGGAAGCGACGATGAGCCGGCGCGCCCGGCGGATGTGGCTCGCAGGGGGCCTCGTGGTCGCGGCCTGCCTGGGTGTCCAGGCCCAGCCGCTGCCCCCGAAGCTGACCGCGCCAGTCAACGATTTCGCCAACGCCATCGACCCGGTGAGCGCGCAGGAACTGGATCAGCGCATCCGCGCGCTGCAGGCTGCAACCGGTGACGTCGTGGTGGTCGCGACGGTCCAGACGTTTCAGCCCTACGGCGACATCAACTCCTACGCCGTCAAGATGTTCGAGAACGCGGGGGAGGGCATCGGGCAGCGCGGCAAGGACAACGGCGTCCTCATCGTGGTGGCGATCGACGATCGCAAGGTCGGCATCGAGGTGGGCTACAGCCTCGAGGAATACATCACCGACGGTTTCGCCGGACAGACGATCCGGGAGGACATCCTCCCCGAGTTCCGCAGCGGCGCATATGGGCGAGGGCTGCTCGCCGGCGCGACCCGCATCATCAACCGGATCGCGGACGCCCGCGGCGTCAGCCTCCAGAACGTGCCGGGACCCGCGCCGTCGCGGCCGCCCACCATCCGGTTCCCGTTCGGCGGCATCCTGATCATCCTGTTCATCCTCCTCATGATGAGCCGCGGCCGCCGGGGCCGCCGGACCCGGCACTGGGGGGGCGGACCGTGGAGCGGCTGGAACAGCGGCGTCGGGCCGTTCGGCGGTGGATTCGGTGGCGGCTTCGGCGGCTTCAGCGGGGGCGGGGGCGGATTCGGTGGCTTCGGCGGAGGCCGGAGCGGCGGCGGCGGCGCATCGGGGGGTGGTGAGCACGGGTTCAGGAGGTTCATGGGTTGCATGTGGTTCAGGGGTTCAGGTTCATGGGTTCAATGAGGGTGCATCGGTTCATGGCTCACGAGATGCATGCTGCGCTGTGGGCCGGGGAATGCCGCAGCGATCTTCGATGTTCCGGCACCCCGTGAACTCCAGGCCCGGTACCGGACTGATGAACCGCATGACCAACCCGATGAACCTGTGAACCTTATGCACCTGTGAGCCTGTTGAACCGATGAACCTCACGGACTCCATCAACCCCGATGCTTTGAGCGTGCGAGGAACCATGAACAAGCTTCTCAGAACCCTACTTCCGGGAATGGCGCTCGCGGCGCTCGCGCTGAGCGTGTCGGGCTGCTCCTACAACAAGTTCACGACCCAGGAGGAGGCCATCAAGGCGCAATGGGCGCAGGTCCAGAACCAGATCCAGCGGCGGAACGACCTGATCCCCAACCTGGTCGAGTCGGTGAAGGGCTACGCCTCTCACGAGGAAGGCGTCTTCAAGGAAATTGCCGACTCCCGGTCGCGACTCCTCGCCGCAAAGTCGCCGGAGGAAACGATCGAGGCATCCAACCAGCAGTCGTCGGCGCTCGGGCGTCTGCTCGCCGTGGTCGAGAACTACCCGAACCTGAAGGCGAACGAGCAGTTCAATCGCCTGATGGACGAGCTCTCGGGAACGGAGAACCGCCTCGCCACCGAGCGCATGCGCTACAACGAACGCATCCAGGAGTTCAACACGCAGCGGCGCCGGTTCCCCTCGAACGTCACGGCCAAGATGTTCGGCTTCAAGGAGTATCCGTACTTCAACGCCCCGCCGGAGGCGCAGGCGGTGCCGAAAGTGAACTTCGGGCGCTGAAGCCCTGGCATGGCGGGGCGCCGACCTGAGATCGGCGCCCCGCCACGCCTGCTGTTGTAAACTTCCCCGCCTCATCGCCGTCTCTCCCCGCCTTCCTTCAAGGAGTGTTGCGTGATTCGAGGACTCCTCCGCGTACGCCTGCTGGCGTGGGGCATCGGGATTGGCCTCTGTGCTGCCGGCGGCCGCGGCCTGCTGGCCGAAGCCACGACGCAGCGCGCCGCGGAAGACACGCCGATCAACCTGAGTGACGACCCGATGCTCAGGCCGTTCGTCTGGCGCTCGATCGGCCCCGCGAATGTCGGCGGGCGCGTGGACGACATCGCCGTTGTCGAGAGCAACCCGTCGATCATCTACGTCGGCTACGCGACGGGCGGGATCTGGAAGAGCACGAACAACGGCACGACGTGGACGCCCATCTTCGATCGCTATCCGAGGTCGTCCATCGGCGACCTCGCGATCGCGCCCTCGAACCCGGACATCCTCTATGTCGGGACCGGCGAGCCGAACAACCGCCAGAGCTCGTCGTTCGGCAACGGCGTCTACAAGTCGGTCGATGCCGGACAGACCTTCGTGCACGTGGGGCTCGCGGAGACGCAGAGCATCGGGCGCGTGGTCGTCCATCCCACGGATCCCGATATCGCATATGTCGCGGCGGTCGGACACCTGTTCGGCCCGAACCCCGAGCGTGGACTGTACAAGACGAGCGACGGCGGGAAGACCTGGACCAACACCAAGTTCATCGACAACGACACCGGCTTCATCGACGTCGTGATGGATCCGTCGAACCCGAACGTGCTGTACGCCGCGTCGTACCAGCGGCGGCGGGCACCCGTGGGGCTTCAACGGCGGCGGATCCGGCAGCGGGCTCTGGAAGACGACCGACGGCGGAAGGACATGGAGCCGGCTGACCGGCAACGGGCTTCCCGACAACCCCATCATCGGACGCATCGGCATCGACATCGCGCGCTCGAAGCCCGCCACGATCTATGCGTCGATCGAGGTCGGGCCGAGCGGCGGCACCGGCGCGGGCGTCAACGAAGACGGCACGCTGGTGCCGCCGGGACAGCGTGACGGGAGCGGCGGTGCGCGGCCGCCGGCTGCGCCGACCCTGCCGCCCGATCCGAAGAAGAGCGGCATCTGGCGCTCGGACGACGGCGGCCGAACCTGGCGGTTCGTGTCGAACCAGCGATCGACCGGATGTACTACAGCAAGATCCGGATCGATCCAGTGAACCCCGAAATCGCCTACCAGGGCGGCGCGCCGTTCTTCAAGACCATCGACGGCGGCAAGACGTGGCGGCAGGTCCCGGGCATTCGCCCACAGCGATCATCATGCGCTGTGGATCAATCCGCGCGAACGGCCACCACCTGCTGCTCGGCAACGACGGCGGCCTCGACGTCAGCTACGACCAGGGCGAGACGTGGGAGTTCATCAACACGTGCCGGCTGGGACAGTTCTACGCGATCAGCGCCGACATGCGAAAGCCCGTACTTCGTCTGCGGCGGCCTGCAGGACAACGGCAGCTGGTGCGGACCGAGTGCGGCACGCGGACGCAGCAACGGCATCCTGAACTCGGACTGGTACCGGATCGGCGGCGGCGACGGCTTCTACACGGCCAACGATCCGACCGACTGGACGATCGTCTACCTGGAATCGCAGGACGGCGCGACGAACCGCCTCGATCTGGTCGCGGCCGGTCCGGCGAGCATCCGGCCGAGCAGGTCCGCGCGGCGCCGCGCGCGGCCACGCGGCCGACCGGCGCGCGCGCCGGTGCCGGACCGCGCGAGCCCGGCGGCAGCCGGGCGGTCGGCCGCGGCGACGCCGACCGGCAACGTCGTGCCGCCGCCCCCCGCCCGGAACGGCCTTCCGCTTCTACTGGAACACGCCGTTCATGCTGTCGCCGCACAACCCGACCACGGTGTATCTCGGCGGCGACCGGGTGTTCCGCTCGAACGACCGCGGCGACACGTGGACGTGCGTCGCCGGATCTGACGCGGAACATCGGCCGCAACGATCGGCCGATCATGGGCGTCGACGGCAAGGCGCCGATGGCGTCGAAGCACGACGGCGCGGCCTCGTACAGCAACGTCGTCACCATCAGCGAATCGCCGGTCGTGCCCGGGCGTCGTCTGGGCGGGCACCAACGACGGCAACGTGCAGGTCAGCCGCGACGGCGGGCGCGACGTGGAAGAACGTCGTCGACAAGGTCACAGGGCGTGCCGCGAGGAGACGCACGTCTCGCGCGTCGAGGCGTCGCACTTCGACGCCGGCACCGCCTACGTCACGTTCGACGGCGCACCGCACCAACGATCACAAGCCGTATGTCTTCGTGACGAAGGACTTCGGCGAGACGTGGACGTCGATCTGTCGACACCTGCCGCGCGGCAACGTCAACGTCATCCGGCGAGGATCCGAAGAACCGCAACCTGCTCTACCTCGGCACCGAGTACGCGCTTCTACATCTCGCTGAACGGCGGGCAGGAGTGGAAGCGGCTCATGAAGGGGCTGCCGACGGTGCGGGTGGACGACCTGCTCGTGCACCCGCGCGACAACGATCTGATCGTCGGGACGCACGGCCGCAGCATCTGGATCATCGACGACATCACCGCGCTGCAGCAGATGACCCCGAGCCACGATGCAGGCGGACGCGCACGCTGTTCGACGTGCGGCCCGGCCACGGCGTGGCTAACGACATGCAGAAGGCGATCACGGTCGGAGGGCGCGAAGCACTTCCGCGGGCAGAATCCCGGCGCGCGGCACCGCGATCAGCTACTGGCTGAAGGGCGCGCCCGCGGGTGACGTGAAGATCACCATCTCGGACATCACCGGCCGCGAGATCCGCGAGCATCGACGGGACCCGAAGACGCCGGGCTGAACCGCGTGCACTGGAACCTCGCGCCAAATCCGCCCGTCGAACGCGGACGTGGCGCAGGCGGCGAGGCGGCCGCACCGGCCGTCCAGGCGCAAGGTGAGGCCGCCGCCGGGCCGCCCACCAGTCAGGCCGTGCCCGGCGCGCCCGCGACGAGAGCGCCCAGCCGGGCCGCTCAACCCGACGAGCCGGCGCGTCAGGCGCCGGCTGCGGCGCCCGGCGCGCCGACCCAGACCGCGCCCGCGCCGGCCGCGACAGGGCCGGCCGGCGCCGGCCGCGGCGGACCGCTCCCGCCCGTCCTTCCCGGCACGTACCTCGTGAAGGTGATGATCGGCGACGAACCGATCGGCCAGAGAACCGTCGTTGTCGAAGCGGACACGACGTTCATGCGATAAGAGTGTGAGTGGTGGCTCTGAACGATGACGAAGGCGGCACTCGCTGTCCGGGCGATCGGGCTCCTGGCCGGGCTCGTCTTCTTCGTCGTGCTGGCGACGCTCAATTCCGCGGGTTACCGCTACGGCGCGTCAGATCAGGCGTTCTATGTTCCGGCGGTCATCCACCGCCTGCACCCCGACTTCTACCCCCGCGACGCGGCGCTGATCAGTCCCAGGCCCGGCTGACCCTGATCGACGAGATCCTCGGCGCCGTGGCGCGGCCAGCGGCGCGTCGCTGCCGCGCCTTTTCGCGCTGCTCTACGTCGACCGCCTGCGTGCTGCTGGCGCTCGGCGTGCCGAGCCTCGGCCGCATCTACTACCGGACGCCGCTCGGGCGCGCTGGCGCTGACCGCCGCCTGACGCTGCGCCACGCGATTGCGAGGACCGGCACCAACACGCTCGAGGGCTACTTCCATCCTCGCCAGCTGGCGTTCGCGTTCGGCGTGTGGGGGCTGGTGCTGTTCCTGCGGGCCGCGGCGGATGGGCGGTGATCCTCGCTCGCCGCGGGCGCGCTCGTCCACCCGACGACCGCCCTGTGGTTTACGTGTGGATCCCCGTGGCGGCGGTCGCCGCGAACGCGCGGCTGGTCGGCCGGCAATCGCGACCGGCCTGGCCGGCGCCGGCGCCGCAGCCTGGGCGCTGACGTCCGGCCCGCTGGCCGGACGGCTCCGCACGATGGACGCCGAATGGCTGGCCACGCTGGCCACGACGCTACCTGTTTCCGCTCGACTGGCCGTGGTCGTCTGGCTCTCAATCTCCTTATCCGGTGGTGTTGCCTGGCTCTACCAACGCCGGCGAGCCGCGGGCCTCGTTACCCCGGCGAACCGGCGTCGTCGTGGGCGCACTGGCGCTGCTCGCGATCTTCGTCGTCGTCGCTGCCGTTTGCAGCGGCCCGGGACCAGTTCGCGATCCAGCTGCAGCCGGCGCGAATCTTCTGGATGCTCGACCTGCTGGCGGTGATCTACGCCGTGTGGGGGCTGATCGAAGGCGGCCGCGTCGCCGGCGCGGCCGCCCGCGGCGTCGCGGCGCTCGTGTGCCTGGCTTCTCGTGTCTCGCGGCGCTATGTGGCGCGATCGCTTTCCCGGACCGCCCGATGTTCGCTGTCGGCCTGCCCGGACAGCGACTGGACCCGCGTCATGGCGCTGGGCGCGCGAGTCCCCCCCGGCCTCGTCCACTGGCTCGCCGATCCGCAGCACGCGTTCTGTATGGAACCAGCCTGCGTATTGGCGGCGAGCGTGATGTGCTGGTCGAGGGGTCGAAGGACCAGGCGATCGGGATGTACGACCGGGCGGTCGCCATGCGCACCCGCGACCGGATCGCCGCGGTCGGCGATTTCGCGACGCTGACGCCCGAACGCGCCCGTGCGCTGGCCCTCGACCTACGACCTCGACTACCTGGTCAGCGAGGCCGTGCCTCGACCTGCCTGTCGCGTTCATGTCCGGCGCGCTGCGGGTTTACCGGCTGCGTTGAGCCCGGCGGGGGGTTGTGAACCGAGTGTCGGCGGGAAGTCTGAAGACTCCGCCCCAGCCCCAGCTGGATCCGCTTCTCCGGGTTCACAACATCCAGTCTGTTGCACCTTGGCGCGGGGCCTTCAGGCCCCGCGAAGTCTTGGGGCGCAGCTTCGGCGAGATGGCACTCTGCACTGGCGTGTCGGCGGGGTCTGAAGACCCCGCCCCACATTGAGCGAAGCCTCGGCTGTCACTCCGCCAGCAGCGAGTCTGTCGCCCACCATCGAACGGCGCGCCCGGCCGAACACGTCTCTCGGGTTCAGAACGACACGCCCGGGCGGCGGTGCGTCGAGCCGCATGGCGATGGCGCCGGGAGTGGCGTTGCCGACGCCCCCGAACAGCACGAAGTAGAGCGCGACGATCAGCCCGAACACCAGCGCAACCGCGGGCGCTGCCGTGCGCAGCGTCACGGGCACACTGGTGCCGCAGGCGAGCGCCGTCAACCAGACGAGGGCCGCACCCATGACCGCCAGCAGCGTGGCGTCGATCGCCGACGCCGCCACGGGCCTCCACCACTGCCTGGTGGCACGGGCAGGCCGCTCAGGCGACTCGAACGCACCTGCTGGCTCGCCCCCCTCGAACTCTTCCGACACGCCACGATGGATCAGCATGTCCGGCAGGTCCAACCCGGCCTCGCTATCCGCGCCGGCAGCTGCAAGTTCGACGTCCGGCGAGATCCCCTCGGGCCGCGGAGACGCCAGCAAGCCAACCGCAGCCGGTTCGGGTGACGGGTCCGCGGAGTCATCGGAATCACATACGGCGGTCACCGGCAGCGGCATTGGCTGCTGCAGCGTCGGGTCGGCCTTTCGCGCGTGCCCATGACGCCGCGCGAGCCCGTCCAGGGGATCCTCAGGCACGGGCAGATACGGTCGCAGCGATTCCAGCACACCGTCGGGATCGAGTCCCACGGCCGAGGCATAGCAGCGGATCGTCGATCGGCAGTGACAGTCCCGCCGGCAGCTCGCCGAACTGGCCGCGCTCGATGAGCTCGACAGCCTTCGGCCGGATGCCGCTGCGCCGGGCCAGTTCCTCGAGGCTGAACCCTTTCTCTTCCCGTGCGAGCTTCAGCCGTTCGTAAGTCACCTGTTCCTCCCTTCCTGCCGGTTATCGGCCCGTGCGGTACACTTTTCCAGTCGTCCATTGAAAAAAACCTGCGCCGCGCTGCCAAACGTCCCGAGTCCGAGCGATTACACCCCGAGGCGCGGCCTCCGCAACGGGCACCTCATGACCGTGTACGCCTGGGCCCGGCGCCGACGGTTCCCCGGGCTCCCGCCGGCCGAGGCACGCTTCTTCGAGGTGACGCCCGAGACGCGCGTGCTCGCCCACTGCCACTGGCAGGCGGACAGGGCCGCGCGCCCCGCGCTCCTCGGGCTCCACGGGCTGGAAGGATCGAGCAGCGCCCACTACATGCAGGGGCTGGCGGACAAGGCGTTCCGCGCCGGATTCAACGTGGTCCTCCTGAATCAGCGAAACTGCGGCGGAACGGAGCGGCACGGACCGGGTCTGTACCACTCGGGCCTGACCGCCGATGCCGGCATCGTGCTCGCAGAACTGGCCACGGCCGACAGCATCGACCGAATCGTCGTGGCCGGCTACTCGCTGGGGGGCAATCTGGCGCTGAAGCTGGCGGGCGAGTACGACAGCCTCCCGCCGCCGTTCCTGCGGGGCGTCGTGGCGGTCTCCCCGGTGATGGACCTCGGGGCCTGCGTTGCCGCGCTCGAGCGGCGACAGAACCTCGTGTATCAGCTGAACTTCGTGCGGGGTCTGCGCGGACGGATGCGGCGCAAGGCGCAGTGGTATCCAGGCCAATACGCGATCGATCGGCTGCCGGACATCTGGAGCGTGCGCGCCTTCGACGAGACCTACACGGCTCCGCACTTCGGGTTCGACGGCGCCGCCGACTACTATCACAAGGCGAGTGCCCTGCGAGTGGTCCAGCAGATCCGCGTACCCACGCTGATCCTGACCGCGGACGACGACCCCTTCGTCCCGGCTGCGGCCTTTCGCGATCCGCTGGTGACGTCTAACCCTTACATTCACGTGACCATCACCCGCCACGGCGGGCACTGCGGATTTCTGACGGCCCCTTCACCGGAAGACGACGGATACTGGGCTGAGACGCAGATCGTGCGGATAGCGGAGGGGATGTGCTAGGGGAGTTCAGGGGTTAAACTCCCGAAATGCCCGTTCTCGTCGGCACCTCCGGCTACAACTACCCGGAATGGCGCGGCAGCTTCTACCCGGAGAAGTTCAGCACCAACAAGATGCTGGCGTTCTACGCCGCGCGGTTTCCGACCGTCGAAATCAACTACACCTTCTACCGGATGCCGAGCGAGGCCCTGCTGAGCGGTTGGGCGGCGGGAACGCCGGACGGCTTCTCGTTCACGTTGAAGGCGCCGCGGCGCATCACGCACGACGCGAAGCTCCAGCGCTGCGAAGAGCTGCTCGGCCTCTTCTGCCGGACCGCTGGAACGCTCGGCCCGAAGCTGGCCACGCTGCTGTTCCAGTTGCCGCCCACGTTCAAGCGCGATCCGGGTGTGCTCGACGCCTTCGTCGAGCTCCTGCCGCAGGGCACTCGCGCGGCCTTCGAGTTCCGGCATCCCTCCTGGTTCGACGACGGGATCTTCGAGATTCTGCGCTCGCGCAACCTCGCGCTGTGCATTGCTGACAGCGAGAAATTGAGCACGCCGGTCGAGCTGACAGCCGACTATGCGTACTTTCGATTGCGTGACGAGGGCTATCAGCAGGCGGATCTCGAGCGGTGGGCCTCGGTGATCGCGGCGCTCACCGGCGTCACGGACACGTTCGTGTATTTCAAGCACGAGGAGCAGGGACTCGGGCCGGAGTTCGCCCGGCGACTCGAAGCGGCGCTCCCGCCGCCGAACCCCGTGAACCGCACGGACCCCATGACCCCCTGATCCCTGTCTCACTCCGGGACGTCCCGTCCCAGATGCGGACGCCCTCGGCCCCGAACCCGCCCCATCAGGTCGCGTCATCACATTGATTCAGCGCACTTTACGACAAGTGGTCGATCTTGGCAGGCTTTCCGCTTACACCACCCCGCGATTACGCGGTCCTGCAGGTGGACGAATGCTTCTCGACGTGCGCTACGCCCTCCGGACGCTCCTGAAGAGCCCGGGCTTCGCGCTGGTGGCCGTAGTGACGCTGGCTGTCGGGATCGGTGCGAACACCGCCATCTTCAGCGTCGTCAACGGCGTGTTGCTCAGGCCGCTGCCGTACCCCGATCCCGAACGGATCGTCAACGTCTGGACGGCCACCGACCAGGAGCCGCGCGGCATCCATTCCGCCCGCGGCTTCCTCGACGTTGCCCACGAAACCCAGTCGTTCAGCGCGCTCGCCGGGTACCGTGCCGCGGTGTTCACGGTGTCGTCGCGCGGGGGAGCGCCGGTCACGATCGACGGGATGTACGCCACGGTGGATTTCTTCGATGTGCTGGGCGTCTCGCCGGCCGCCGGCCGGCTGTTCTCACGCAGCAGGGATCTCGTGCCTGCCGACAGGCTCGTCGTGCTCGGTGACGCGGCCTGGCAGCAGCTCTACGATCGCGCCCGGGACGCGATCGGATCGCGTCTGCGCGTGGACGGCGAGTCGTACACAGTCGTCGGTGTCCTGGAACCGCGCGCCGCATTCCCTGAGGACGCGCAACTGTGGGTACTCTCGCGACACGCCCGTGCCGCCGTCCCCGATCACCATCGCAGACCCGGAGGCGGAACGGGAAGTCCGCTACTTCTCGGCCATCGCGCGCATCAAGCCCCACCTGTCGCTGCAGCAGGCACGGTTCGACGTGGAGCGCGTGGCGGCGGCGATCGAGGACAGCGATCCGGACCACGCGGCCGGTCGTACGCTCCGCCTTGGACCTGTCTACGAGGAGATGGTCGGTGACGTGCGCTGGGGCCTCCTCGTGCTGCAGTCGGCGGTCGGGCTGGTGCTGCTCATCGCGTGCGCAAACGTGGCGAGCCTGCTCATCGCGCGCGCCTCGGGGCGACGACGCGAGCTCGCGATACGCGCGGCGGTTGGCGCGGGGCGCGGTCGGCTCGTGCGGCAGCTGCTCACCGAGAGCCTCGTCCTGAGCACCGTTGGAGGGCTGGCCGGCCTCCTCCTCGGTGCCTGGCTGATAGGTCTCATCGTCGGCGTTCTGCCCGAGGCCGTTCCCCGCGCGAGCGAGATCGGGCTCGACCGCATGGTGGCGGCGGGCGCGCTGCTGACGGCGCTGGTGACCGGGGCCCTGTTCGGGGTCCTGCCGGCAATCCACGCGGCCCGGACCGACGCAACGGCCGCGCTCAAGCAAGGGGATCGCAGCAGCTCCTCTCGTTCCCGCGGACGCGCGGCGCTGGTCGTCGCGGAAATCGCCATGACCCTCGTCCTGCTCGCCGGCGCAGCGCTCCTCGTGAACAGCTTCGTGCGGCTGCGTCATGTCGATTCAGGCATGCAGCCGGCGGACGTGAACGTCCTCAGCCTCGCGCTTCCCCCCTCGCGGTACCCCACCGGCGAGACCCAGAGCGCGCTGTACGGCCGCATGCTCGAGGCCCTGTCGGGACGGTCGGGCCTGCAGGCCGTCGGCGTCGGGTTCCCCGGCCCGCTCCGAGGCAGCAATGCCAGCGGCTCGTTCGACGTCGAAGGCCGTCTGTCCACCGGCCGGGGCGATCGGCCCGGCGCAAACCTCGGTGCCGTCTCGGGCGGATTCTTCGACGCCATGGGCATTCCGCTCCTCGCGGGACGGACCTTCGCGGAGTCCGACGACGGCAGCCACGCCGGTGTGGCGATCGCGAGCGTGGCGCTCGCCCGGAAGTACTGGCCGGGAGAGAGCGTCATCGGCAAGCGCCTGAGATTCGACAGCGGTGCCGGCGCGCCGTGGATCACGGTCGTCGGCCTGGTCGGCGACGTGCGCCAGCTCGGGCTGGACGTGTCTGCACCGGCCCTTCTCTACATTCCCTACCGGCAGTTCACGCTGCCGTTCACGAACGTGGTCGTTCGGAGCACCGCGCCGCCCGCCGTGGTCGCCTCCATGCTCCGTGCGGCATTGTCGAGCGTCGACCCGGAGCTGCCCTTCGGCGAGATCACCACGCTGCAGGGGGTGCTCGACCGGTCGGTCGATCAGCCGCGCTTCAGGGCGACCCTGCTGGGATCGTTTGCTGCCGCCGCGCTGATCCTGGCGGCGGTCGGCGTGTATGGTTTGATGAGCTACTCGGTCACGACCCGGACCCGCGAGCTCGGCATCAGGCTGGCGCTGGGCGCGCAGCCGCGGCAGCTGCTCTTCAATATCATGCGCGAGGGTCTGGCGCTCGGCTTCGCCGGCACCGTTCTGGGGCTGGCCGCGGCGTTCGTGTCGGTCCGGGTGATCTCCTCGTTTCTCTTCGGCGTGGGCGCCGGCGATCCGCTGACCTTCACGGCCGTGGCCCTGCTCCTGCTCCTCGTCATCATGTCGGCCAGCTACGTCCCCTCCAGGCGCGCCCTGCGCGTCGATCCGATTGCCGCGCTGCGCGCGGATTGAGGTCCTGTAAATGAGCGACGTCCGCTACGCCATCCGCGCCTTCGGGCGGGCCCCCGGTTTCACCCTCGTCGCCGTGCTCACGCTTGCGCTCGGCGTGGGCGCCACCACCGCGATCTTCAGCGTCGTCAACGCCGTGCTGTTGCAGCCACTGCCGTATGCCGAGCCGGAGCGCCTGGTGGTCGCGCGGGGATCGCTTGCGGACATTCGTGACATGGCCGCCGAGAGCCGGTCCTTCGGCGGTGTCGCGATATGGGCCTCCAACCTGTACAACCTCGACGTCCACGGCGAGATCCGGCAGGTGAAGGGCGGCGTGGTCTCGACGGAGACACTGCCGCTCCTGGGCGTGACGCCTCTTCTCGGCCGGAACTTCACGCGGGAAGACGACCGGACCGACAGCGTCATCCTCGGCTACGGACTCTGGCAGTCGAGCTTCGGCGGGGACCCGCAGGTGCTCGGCCGCACGATCGTCCTGTCGGGCTCCTCGCACGTGGTCGTTGGCGTGGCGCCGCCGTGGTTCCGGTTCCCCGCCGCCGACTTCGCGCTGTGGACGTCGCTCGGCGGAACGGAGCTGAAGGCGCCGGCGCAGTCGAAGAACCGGGCGCTCCGGATCTTCAGCATGCTCGCGCGCCTGGCGCCAGGGGTGACGATCGCCCAGGCGCAGGCGGAGATGACGACGATCAGCGAGAGGCTCGGCCGGACGTACCCGCAGACCAACGAGGGTGTCCGCATCGAGCTGACGTCGCTGTACGAGCGCCTGGTGGGAGGCGTGCGGCGATCTCTCGTGCTGCTGCTCGGGGCTGTTGCGCTGCTGCTGATGATCGCCTGCGCGAACGTGGCAAACCTGCTGCTCGCGCGGACGACCGTGCGGGAGCGCGAGATCGCCATCCGTGTGGCGCTGGGCGCCGGGCGGGGCAGGCTGGTGCGCCAGTTCGCGGCAGAGAGTCTCGTGCTGGCCGTATCGGGCGGCGCGCTCGGGCTGCTGGTCGCGATGTGGGGCGTGGATCTGGTCCCGCCGGCGCTCGAGGCGAGGCTCCCCCGCGCGGACGGCATCCGCATCGACGCCGTCGTGCTCCTGTTCGCCATCGGCTCGACCGCGCTCACGGCGCTGTTCTTCGGCATCGCGCCCGCGCTGCAGGCAGTGGCCGGTCCGCAGGATGCGCTGAAGGAAAGCGGGCGGTCCGCGTCCGCCAGCCTGCGCGGCCGCAGGGTCCGCAGGACGCTCGCAGTCGCCGAGATCGCGCTGGCTGTCGTGGTCGTCGTCGGGGCGGCGCTGATGACGCGCAGCTTCCTCGCGCTGGTCGGACGGGATCCCGGGTTCGACCCTTCGCGGCTGCTGACGTTCACCCTGCAGCTGATCAAGGTGCCGGACGACGCAGCCAGGAGCCGCGCGGTGGACGCCGTGCTCGCGCGCATCGCGGAGGTGCCGGGTGTCGAGGGCGTGGGGGGCTCGACAGGATTCCCTGTCGTCACCGCCCAGCGCAGCACGCGCTTCGCAGTCGAGGGCCGCACGCTGGGCGTCAGCGAAGACAGCGCCTACTTCATTGCGGCCAGCCCGCGCTACTTCCACGCCCTGGGGGCCCCCGTTCTGCAGGGGCGAGACTTCACGGGGCGCGACGTCGAGGGTGCCCCGCAGGTGGTGATTATCAACCGCACGATGGCAGACACGGTGTTCGCCGGCGTCGATCCGATCGGCCACCGCGTGAAGCTCGTGAACCCCGAGCAGGCCGGTGACTGGCGGACGGTCGTCGGCGTCGTCGGGAACCTCTATTACCAGGGGGCGGCCGCCGATGCCGCACCCACCATCTACACACCGTTCGCGCAGACCCCGTTTCTCTGGTCGTATGTGATGGTCAGGACGGCGGGGGATCCGGCGAACATGGCGAGCACCATCCGGACCGTGGTGCGCTCCGCCGATCCGCGCCTGTCCGCGGGCAACCTCCAGCCGATGCGGCAGGTGCTCGCGGACGCCGTGGCGGAGCCGCGTCTGACCATGATGCTGACCTCGGCATTCGCCCTGCTCGCGCTGCTGCTGGCCGGCGTCGGCATCTACGGCGTGATCTCTTATGGCGTCGTCCAGCGAACCCGGGAGATCGGGATCCGCCGCGCCATGGGGGCCTCCGTGCTCGACGTGCTCCGGCTGGTGGTCGGCGAAGGGCTGGTGATCGGCTCGATGGGCGTCGCAATCGGCCTCGTCGCTGCTGCGCTGTTGATGCAGTGGACCTCGACGCTGCTGTTCGGCGTCACCGCACGGGATCCGATCACTTACGCCGGGGCCGGTGTGATCCTGCTCGCGATTGCGGCGCTGGCAAGCTGGGTCCCCGCGCGCCGCGCCCTGCGTGTCGAGCCGGTGACGGCGCTCCGACACGACTGAGCGGCCAGGGGAAAGTCCTCGGGATCCGGGATCCGGGATCCGGGATCCGGCGTTCGGCGGTCGGCGGTCTGGGCTCGGCGTTCGGGGTTCGGCGGTCGGGGTTCGGCGGTCGGCGGTCGGCGGTCGGGGCTTGGCGTTCGGGTGTCGGAACGCGGAGTCGGCGGTCGGGAGCCGGCGGGGTCTGAAGACCCCGCCCTACAGCGTTATCCCGGGCACTCGGTCGCTGTGGCGCGGGGTCTTAGACCCCGCGATCGGGTTGAGAGGACCCCGCCGGAGCGCGGAAGCGGGCAGCTGGAAACTGGAAGCTGGAACCTATCCCGCCCGCTTGCGGCTGCGCGCGACGGCGAGCAGCAGCACCACGGTGCCCCAGGAGGCGAGCGCGAGCGCCTGCGGCCAGAGCAACTCCAGGCCGATCCCCTTCAGGAAGATGCCGCGCACGATCACCAGGAAGTAGCGCAGCGGGATCAGGTAGGTCACGAGCTGGATGACCCGCGGCATGTTCTCGATCGGGAAGATGAACCCCGACAGGTAGATCATCGGCATCAGGAAGAAGAACGTCGCGGTCATCATCGCCTGCTGCTGCGTGTCGGAGATCGTCGAGATGAACAGGCCGAGCGCCAGCGTGCACAGCACGTAGATGACGCTCATCGCGAACAGCAGCACCAGGCTGCCGCGCAGCGGCATCTCGAACCAGAACACCGCGACCGCGACGACCAGCAGCACGTCGATCAGCGCGATGACGCCGTACGGCAGCAGCTTGCCGACAATCAGCTCCCAGCGCCGCAGCGGCGTCACGTTCAGCTGCTCGAGCGTGCCCGAGCTCCTTCTCGCGGACGATGGCCATCGACGCCAGGTTGGCGGTGACCACCAGCAGGATCAGCGCCAGCACGCCCGGGATCATGAAGTGGCGGCTCTCGAGCTGCGGGTTGAACCACACGCGAAGCCGCGCGTCGATGCCAGCCGGCGCGGCGCGCCGGCAGCCCGCTCCGCCGAGCAGCTCCTGCGCGTAGCCGCCGACCAGGCTGGTCGAGTAGCCGAGCGCCACGGTCGTCGAGTTCGAGTCGGTGCCGTCGGCGACGACCTGCACCGTGACCGGCCGGCCCGCCGCGACGTCGCGGCCGTAGCCGCGCGGAATCGACAGCGCCAGCCAGGCGCGGCCGCGTTCCAGGTAGGGCTCGATCTCGCGCGACCGTGGTCACCGTGCCGATGACGGTGAAGTTGCGGCGACGCCTCGAACCGCGCGATCAGGTCGCGGCTGGCCGACGATGCGATCGCCGTCCGCGACCACGACCGGCACGTCCTTGACGTCGGTGGTCGCCGCGTAGCCCAGCATCGTCAGCTGGAGGATCGGCGCGATGATCACCACGCCGAAGAGCCGCGGATTCATGCGCAGCTCGAGGAACTCCTTCCAGACCAGGAAGCGGAGACGCTGCATCAGGCGCGCTCCCGCGCCAGCCGCACCGACGCGAGCGACAGCATCGCCAGCGCGTAGATCACCGAGCGCCGCGAGCGGCGCCAGCAGGTGCGCGATGGACGCGCCCTTCAGCACGATGCCCGCGCAGCGCGACGAGGAAATAGCGGGCCGGCACCACGTAGGTGATGACCTGCAGCGCCGGCGGCATGCTGGAAATCGGGAAGATGAAGCCGGACAGCATGAGCGTCGGCAGGAGCGAGATCAGCAGCGCGATCTGGAACGCGATCTGCTGGGTCTCGGCGATCGGTCGAGATCAGCAGGCCGGTGCCGAGCGCGCCGACCAGGAACAGCGACAGCGCCAGCGAGCAGCGCCAGCCAGTTGCCGCGCATCGGCAGGCCGAACAGCACCATCGAGGCGAGGATGATCAGCGCCGCCGACGCCAGCGAGATCACGAAGTACGGGATGGTCTTGCCGACCACGAACGAGAAGGTGTCGATCGGCGCCATCCGGACCTGCTCCATCGTGCCGCACTCCTTCTCGCGGACGATCGACAGCGCCGTCGACGTCACCGCGGTGATCATCGCGATGTAGGCGATCAGGCCCGGCACCAGGAACAGCGTGCTGCGCAGCTCCGGGTTGTACCAGATGCGCGGCTCGACGGTGATCGGCGGCGCCAGCTGCACGCGGCCGGGCGCCAGCTGGCTGCTCGGCGGTGCGCAGGATGCTCGTGGCATAGCCCATCACGGTCGTCGCGGTGTTGGCGTTGTCGCCGCTGATGATCACCTGCACGGTGGCCTGGCTGGCCGGCGCCGACGTCGCGGCCCAGCCCCTCGGGAATCACCAGGACGGCGCGCGCGGTGTTCGAGGTCGAGCAGCCGCTCGGCCGCCGGCCGGCGTCGTAGACCGGCGCCGCGAGGTCGAAGTAGCCCGAGTTGACGAACGCCGAGACGATGCGCGCGGCTCTCGGGCGTGCCGTCGCGATCCTCGACGCCGAGCTGCGACGTGGCGGATGTCGAAGTTGAGCGCGTAGCCGTAGAGCAGCAGGAAGAACGCCGGGAACGAACACGAGGATCAGCAGCGTGCGCCGATCGCGCGCGATCTGGCGCAGCTCCTTGCGGCCGACCGCCAGCGCCTTTTTCATGCCGGCGGCTCCGCCGGCGCGATCGACGACGTCGAGGAACACATCTTCGAGCGACGGCAGGACCGGCGTCGATGGCGTCGCACCGCGACGCCGGCATGCGCGAGCGGGCCTGCGCAGGTCGTCGACGCTGACCGTGCTCGCTGCGCAGCACGGCGTGGACGGCGGTGCCGAACAGGCTGGTCTTCTCCACGCCCGGAGCCCGTCGAGCATCCGCATCGCCTCGACCGGCTTGTCCGGCGCGGATCTCGACGATCGGCCGGCCCTTGAAGATCCCCTTCACCTCGCTGGTCGTGCCGATCGCGGCGAGCCGGCCGGCGTGGATCAGCGCCACCCGATGGCAGCGCTCGGCCTCGTCCAGGTAGTGCGTCGTGACGAGGACGGTGACGCCCTGCTGCGACAGCGTGTCGATCAGCCGCCAGAACTGCCGCCGCGACAGCGGGTCGACGCCGCCGGTCGGCTCGTCGAGGAAGAGGATCGCCGGCTCGTGCAGGATGGCGCAGCCGAGCGCCAGCCGCTGCCGCCAGCCGCCGGCGAGATCGCGCGCCAGCGTGTGCTCGCGGCCGGCCAGCCCCGCCATCTCGATCACGAACTGGCGACGCTCGGTCAGGCGACGGCGCGATCGAGGCCGTAGATCCCGCCGAAGAACCGGATGTTCTGGTCGACCGTCAGCAGCTCGTAGAGCGAGAACCGCTGCGACATGTAGCCGATGCGCTGCTTGACCCCTTCCGGATCCCTGGCCACGTCGATGCCGCCGACCAGCGCGGTGCCGGACGTCGGCCGCAGCAGCCCGCACAGCATCCGGATCGTCGTGGACTTGCCGGCGCCGTTGCTGCCGAGAAAGCCGAAGATCTCGCCACGCGCGACGTCGAACGACAGCTCGTCGACGGCCACGAACTGCGCCGAAGCGCCGGCGCAGGTCGCCGGACGTCGATGGAGGGGGAAACGGCGTCGGGAGCCGGGATCGCTATCCGGTATCCGGGATCCGGGCTCCGGGATTCGCGGACTCGACGAGCTTCTGAAGCCGAACGCGGAGCCCGGAGCGCCGGGGTCCCGGCTGAGGGCGGATGGCCCTCGGAGCTCAGGGATGCGGCATCCGGCCGCCCGGATCCCGGATCCCCGATCCCGGATCCCGCGCCCCTCACCGCCCCACCGCCCTGCGCGAGCCTGGCGTCCGCGAGGCGGGCGTTCGCGAGGGCGCGCGTCTGATCGAGCCGCGCCTGGAGCAGCGCCGTCTCCGCATCGAGCACCTCGGTGTTCGTCGCCACGCCGGCGCGGAACCGCTCGCCGACGACCCGAACGCCTCCGTGGCGGCCCGGACGCCGTCCTCCGCGGCGGTGATGGCCGCGCGGCTGGAGTCGACCTCGAGCCGGCGCTGCGCGCACCTCGAACGACACCTGGCGATCGAACTCCAGCGTCCGCGACTCCGCCGCGCGGGCGGCGGCCGCCGCCTCGGCACGGTCAGCCCGGCTGCGGCCGCCGTCCCACACCGACCAGGAGGCATTCACCGACACGTCCCAGGAGTCCTCCCAGACCGACGAGCGCGGAAAGATGCGCGGGTTGGGACGGGCATAGTCGTATCCGCCCGTGACCGCCACCTGGGGTTTCGATGCCGCGTCCGCGGCCGCGACACGCTCGCGCGCGGCAGCCGCGCGATCCTCCAGGGCACGGCGTTCGGGCCGCTCGCCGTGCGCCTGGTCGCACGAGCGCGGCCGCGTCGAGGGCGGCCGCGGCGCCCGGCGGCGCCAGTGCGGCGGCGGGCTCGATGCCGCCGGGCGCGTCCGAGCCGAGCAGCCGCTGCAGGTCGGCCTCCGACGACGCCGCGCTGGTTGCGCGGCCTCGATCGCCAGCAGCCGCTGACGCGACTGCTGCGCCTCGGCGGACAGCAACGTCGTTCGGCGGAATCAAGCCCTGTTCGAGCCGGGCCCGCAGGTCGCTGACGTGGGCATCCGATGCGTCTCCAGCGAGCGCGCTGACCACCTGCTCCGCCTCCCTGGCCGTGACCAGCGCCCAGAACGCGCGCGTGATCTCGAGCCGCAGATCGGCGCGCGCCGCGGCGAGGTCCTCGCTCGTGGCTTCGCGCTCGGCACGCGCCGCGCGCTCCAGCGCATCGACGCGGCCGGCCGTGTAGATCGGCCACTGCACGTCGAGCCGGGCGCGGTAGTTGTCGGGGACGTCGGGATAGATCACCTGCGGCGGCCCGCCGGGCGCTCGGAATCGCGAACTCGGTGACGTGGTTGGTGCGGGTGTAGCCGCCGGTCAGCGACACGATCGGCAGGCGATCGCCGCGGCGCACGGCCCTGCTCCACGGCGGCCGCCGCCGCCGACCGCGCTTCGAGCTCCGCCAGACGCTGGCTGTTCGCCAGCCCGCGGGCGATCGCCTCGTCGAGCGTCAGGGGCGTCGAGGGGGCCGCTGACGGCGCCTGTCCCGCGACGGCCAGGGTCGACGTGCTCAGGAACAGCATCACGAGCGCTGGTGGGGTTCTCATCGGCATGCGTGCAGTCACTTGGGTGCGCCCTCCGTCCGGCCGGCGTCCTTCGGTGTGATCAGATCGATGAACACGTCTTCGAGCGAGGCGGCGACCGCCCGCGACGCGATCACGCGGATGCCCTGACCCTCCGAGGCGCGACCTGATCGAGGCAGCCTGCCCGGCGTCCGTCCGGGTCGACCCGGACGTGTGCGCGCTCGCCGAACGACTGGACGTCCTCGACGCCGGGCAACGCGGCCAGCGCATCCGATCGGCGGCCGCGGCGTGTCGGTCGATCACCTCGAGCATCTGCCCGCCCAGCCTGCCCCGCAGCGCATCGGGCGCGTCGACCGCCAGCAGGCGGCCGTCGTGCAGCAACGCGACGCGCGCGCAGCGCTCGGCTTCGTCGAGGTAGGGTGTCGCCATCACGATCGTCAGCCCGCTCGACACGAACTCCGACAGCAGCTTCCAGAACTCGCGCCGCGACACGGGTCGACGCCGGTCGTCGGCTCGTCGAGCAGCAGCACCTGCGGCTCGTGCACGAGCGTGCAGGCCAGCGCCAGCTTCTGCTTCATGCCGCCCGACAGCCGGTCCGCGCGGCGCGCCCGGAACGGCGTCAGCTGCGTCATCCCGAGCAGCCGATCGCGCAGCGGCGCGATAGCGCGACACGCCGTGGATCTCCGCGAAGAACGCGATGTTCTCGTCGATGGTGAGGTCGCCGTACAGGCTGAACCGCTGCGAGAGGTAGCCGATCGTCCGCCGTGATGCGCCGGTGCTCGCGCCTCGGGTCCTTCGCCGAGCATCCGCGATCCGTCCGCCATCCAGCCGCGATCAGCCCGCACGCGCCGCGGATCGCCGTCGTCTTTCCGGCGCCGTCGGGACCGATCAGGCCGAACATCTCGCCCGCGCTCGATCGCGAACGCCACGCCGTCGAGGGCCGTCGTCGCCCCGTATTTCTTCGTCACGTTGTCGAACTCGATTGCGGGCATGGGTGGATCCTGGGCTACGGGCCTTGGCTTTGGGCTTTGGGCTTTGGGGCTGAAACCCCTTCCACCGGCATGCCGCTCTTGAGCATGCCGTCGCGGTTGTCGGTTGTCACCTTGATGCGATACACGAGCTTCGAACGCTCCTCCGCTGTCTGGACGTTGCGCGGCGTGAACTCCGCTCGCGGCGAGATGAACGTGATCGTTCCGGGCAGGCTCTGGCCGCCGTCGGTGACGATGGCCAGCTGCTGGCCGAGCTTGAGGTGCGGCACCAACGGCTCGTCGACGTACAGGTTCGCCCAGGCGTGGGTCAGGTCCGTGACGACGACGAGCGCGGTCCGCGGAGCGACGGTCTCGCCCGCATCGACCAGCTTTGCCGTGACAACGCCCGCGACGGGGGACACGACCTCTGCGTCGGCGATCGTTTTCTGCAGAGAAGCGATCTGCGCGTCGACGGCGGCCACGCGCGCGCGCGCGCTGGCGATCTCCTGCGGCCGCGAACCGGAGCGCAGGCGCGCGACTCCCTCCGCTGCGGCGCTGGCCCGCTCGCGCGCTGCGGTCACCCGCGCCGCCGCCACGTCCCGCCTCGTCATCGCATCGTCGCGCTGCTTGCGCGAGCCGGCGTTCGATCGGAGGAGCCCCTCGAAGCGCTGCAGATCGCGCCTCCGCCGATTCCTGCTCCGAGATCGCGGCGCGGACGTCGGCATCGGCGGACTGCGCCTGGGCGCTCGCCTGCCGGATGTCCTCGGCGCGCGCGCCGGCCAGCAGGAGCCGGAGCTGGGCGTCGGCCTGATCGCGCTCCGCATCGAGACGCCGCACGGCGAGCTGCACGTCGGCCGTGTCGAGGCGTGCGATGACCTGGCCGGCGGCTATGCGATCGCCTTCGGCCACGCCCATCTCGAGCACACGGCCGCCGACATCCGCGGCCACCCGCACTTCTGTCGCCTCGACGTAGCCGGCGGCGCGCGGCCGGCTGTCCTCGCGCCCGCCGCACCCCGCGAGACCGGGCACGAGCGAGCGTGAGCGTGAGCACGGCAGCTCTCGAGCGTTTCTCTCTGGTCATCGCATTCGGTCCTTTGCAGCCGTCACAGGCGTCCTTCCAGCACGCCCAGCGCCACGCGACGCAGGTGGTCCACGAACTCCGCGCGATCCACGGTCGCGGCACCGCGGACGCCCGCGCGTCCGAGGCGTGCACGCAGCCGCGCGCTGGCGAAATACATCATCAGGGGCGCCACGATCCCGGCGTGCACGACCAGTGGATGGATGCGCCGGAACCGTCCGGCCCGCACGCCTTCGTCGACGATCGCGCCGAGAGCCTGGACGACGCTGGTGATGTCGCGCAGGACCGCGGCGTCGAGGTGCGCACCGCCTTCGGCGACCTCGCGGAACCAGATCGGCGGGAAATGCGGCCGGGCGTCCGCCTCGGCGGCGATCCCGTCGACGAACAGGCCGATTTTGGCCTCGGGCGGGACGGCGGCATCCGCTGCGGCACGGGCACGCAGGCCGACCGCCTGGAACATGTCGCGGAGGATCTCGCGGTAGAGGGCCGCCTTGCTGCGGAAGTGGTAGTAGATCATCGCCTTGTTGAGGCGCGCGGCCGCGGCGATGCGGTCCACGCTGGCGCCGGCGAAGCCGCGCGCGGCGAACTCCCGCGCCGCCGCCGCGAGCAGCCGCGCCCGCGAGCCGTCCGCCTCGGCCGCAACGGCGGCGGGGCGGCTCTCGCGCTTGCTGACTAACTGTTTAGTTAATCCCACTGCAGGAGTTCTAGCGCAACAGCGGGGCGGGAGTCAAGGGGATCGCGGGAGCACGGGATCCGGGGCTCGGCGTTCGGCGTTCGGGGCTCGGCGCTCGGGGCGCCCGGCGCTGGGGGCGCGGGGTTCAACGAATCGCTGTGGCGGCGCGGCCCTTCAGGGCCGCCGGCGTGGCGGGGCCTGAAAGGCCCCGCCCTCCAGTCGGAAGTCGGCGGTCGGCTGGACCTCTCAGAGCAGTTTTCCCAGCCTCCCGTAACCGGCCCGGCTGACAGGTAGCCGGCGGCCGTCCTGGAGGATAGCCACCCGGCTGTCCTTCGCATATAGCTCCACGCGGGCAATCCGCTCGATGTTCAGCAGGTAGGAGCGGTGGATCCGCACGAACCGCGCCGGATCCAGCTGCAGCTCGACGGCAGCCAGCGTCTGGTCCTTGAGATACTGCCGGCCCCCGGCAGCGAAGCAGACGTAGTCGTCTTGCGCCTCGACATAGTCGATGCGCTCCACGGGCAGGACGTGGACCTGCGCTCCGTCCCGGATCAGCACCCGCTCGAGCGGCCCTTTCGGGCGGACGGCGTCGGAGAGCGCCTCCGCCTCCGGGGCCGACTCCCCCCGGGCCCTCGCCTGCAGCCGCTCGCGCGCCCGCGACAGCGCCTCGGCGAAGCGCTCCTCTCCGAACGGCTTGAGCAGGTAGTCCACCGCGTGCACCTCGAACGCCCGCAGCGCGTACTGATCGTACGCAGTCGTGAAGACCACCGGCACCTCGCGTCCGATCAGCTCCAGCACCTCGAAGCCACTCAGCTTCGGCATCTGCACGTCCAGGAACAGCAGGTCCGGCGCGAGCTCGGTCACGGCCTTCACGGCGTCGAATCCGTTCGCGCACTCCGCCACGACCTCGACGCCGGGATGCGCGCCCAGGTACTCGCGCACGACAGCCCGCGCCAGCGGCTCGTCGTCCACGATCACGATGCGGAGGATCCCGGTCAGGTTCATGGGCATGTCCAGCAAGTCATTCAGGCCCGGCGATGCCGCCGGTGCCTAGTGTCTCGTGTCGCCAGTGATTCTGCCTCCGTTCCGGCCATCCACGGTCCCAAGCTCATGCAGCGGAGTGGGCAACGCCGCCGGGCATCTCTTACCCAACCATCGACGCATGCGTGTAGGAGTTGCTCGAAGCGTACCGTCCGCGTTCACACCTTCCAGACCCGTGGTTGTTGAACCATCCTGGTTCGGGCCCGTCGATCCGATCGCGCCGCGGCATTCTCACGCGTGCAGGTGTTGCGTACCACCCTGCGGCACGGCTCTGAATTGCCGGCGTCGAACCGCTTGCCGGCTCGGTACCGACATTGCTTCCGGCGTGAGTCTTCCGTCCACTGCGGGAGAACTACCAATGGTCGCGCCATTCGGAGAGCAGATCGCGTCCGGCGACGGCGCGACGCGATCCGATGCCGCCTGTCGCGCCGCATCGTTCCGCGCCGCTGCCCGCAAGGTGTGGGCGTGTGCCGGCCCGCTGCGAGATCGAGGAGATCGTGTGAGCCGATACGCTGCCGTGTTCTCGTCCGTGTTCCTCTGCAGCCTGCTGACCATTACAGCGGCGCAGGCAACCGAGTATCCCGTCGGGCCGGGCCACGCCTACGAGACCCCGTCCGATGTTCCGTGGGAAAGCCTGCTGCCCGGCGACACCGTGCTCATTCACTGGCGCGACGCTCCATACGCCGATAAGTGGGTGCTCGGGCGCTCGGGCACGCCCTCGCAACCCATAACCGTCCGAGGTGTCCCGGGGCCAGGCGGGCAACTCCCGGTGATCGACGGCAACGGCGCTCGAACCCGACGCCAGCTGGACTACTCGGGCGAGACCAGGGCGGTCATCAAGATCGGATACTCGAACGTCCCGGCCGACTCCATGCCTTCGTACATCATCATCGAGAACCTGGACATCCGGGGCGCCCGCACGTGGCATACCTTCAGTGACGACGGCGGGTCGCCGGCACAGTACGACGAGAATGCCGCTGCCGTCTGGATCGAGAAGGGGGAGCACATCGTCCTCCGGCGCAACTGGCTGCACGACAGCGGCAACGGACTGTTCGTGAGCTCCGGCGATCACACCTCGCGGGCGATCCTCGTGGAGGGGAACGAGATATTCGACAACGGCTACCCGGGCAGCTTCCACGAGCACAACGTCTACACCGAAGCGCTGGACATCACGTTCCAGTTCAATCATCTGGGACGGCTCAGGGCGGGCTCCGAGGGCAACAACCTGAAGGATCGATCCGGCGGCCTGGTCGTCCGCTACAACTGGATCGAGGGGGGCAATCGCCAGCTGGATCTGGTGGACTCGCACACCCCGGACATCACCGGCAGCCCCAGCTATGGCGAGACGTTCGTCTACGGAAACGTGCTCGTCGAAGAAGACGGCGACTTCAATCGGCAGATCGTGATGTATGGGGGGGACAGCGGAGACTACGGAACGTACCGGAAGGGTGTCCTCAACTTCTACAACAACACGGTCGTGTCGTATCGGGGCGACAGGACGACCCTGTTTTTCGTCCCGACCAACGACGAGAGTCTGGACATCCGGAACAATCTCTTCTACGCCGCCGCAGGCGGCGAGACACTGTCGATCGCGGATACCTCAGGCCGGCTCGACCTGGCGAACAACTGGTTCCAGCCGGGATTCCAGACGACTTTCTCCACGCTCGAGGGGCTGGTCAACGGTATCCTCGAATCGATCGTGAGCGCGGCGCCCGGCTTCGTCGACGGGGCGGCGCGCGACTTCGGTCTGGGCGCCGGCTCGTCGGCCCGGGACGCCGGCGGCTCGGTGCCGGCCGCGGCAAGACATCCGGTGCTGTTCCAGTATGTCCCGCATGGCGGGTCAGCGCCGCGGCCGTCGGACGGCATCATCGACATCGGCGCTTTCGAGTCCGGCACCACGTCGCCGGCGGTTCCTGTACCGCCACCTACGGTTGATCCGCAGCCACCCCCACCGGAGACGGTGCCGGAGCCCACCCCGGAGCCAACACCAGAGCCTGCCCCCGATCCGGCGCCGGAAGCGACTCCGGATCCTGTGCCCGTATCCGTTCCGCTGACGATCGCGACAACGAGCGTGCCCTCGGGAACTGCCGGCCAGACCTACGAGGCGGTGTTCCAGGCCGAAGGGGGCACGGGCCAGTACCTCCTGGACCATCACTCCCTACGGTCTGCCGCCCGGCCTGACGCTTGACGGCTCTTCGGGCCGGCTGGCGGGAATACCGGAACACTCAGGGATGTGGGTGTTCGGGCTCACCGTGTCGGACGGCGCGCAATCCGCGACCATCTGGCGAGTCATGGTCATTGAGCCCGGAGACTCCCCGGAGGAGGAGTAGACGCTTCCTCACAGGGAAACCGAATCTCGACGCGCCAGGCGCCGTCCGCTTCCGCGGCCGCAAGGCGCGCATCGGGCCCGTGCAGCGCGACGAGCCGCGCGCGCACGTTTTCCAACCCGACACCCGGGCCTGCCCGCCGCGGGCGGTCCGGGTCGCACGGGTTCTCGATCCCGATGCGCACCCGGCTGCCATCCCGGCGTGCCCAGACCGTCACCGTGCCCCCGGACAGCATGTGCGCGATGCCGTGGGTCACGGCATTCTCCACCAGCGGCTGCAGCAGCAGCGCCGGCACGAGGCACGCATCCGCCTCGTCTGCGACGGTGATCTGGTCGCGGAGACGATCGCCGTAGCGTACGCGCTCCACGGCAAGGAAACGCGCGACGAGCGACAGCTCACGCTTCAGGGTGATGCGGGTCTCGGCCCCGAGCGCCAGGCTTTCCCGCAGGAGGTCGGCGAGCAGCACGCACATGCGCCGCGCGCCGGCGGCATCGGATGCGGTGAGCGCGCTGATCGAGTGCAGGCTGTTGAACAGGAAGTGCGGGTCGATCTGCGCCCGCAGCATGCGCAGCTCCGCTTCGCGGGCCAGCACCTGGACCTGGAGCGCGCGCCGCTCGGCCTCGCGCGTATGTTCGAGGACGGCAATCAGGTAGCTGATTGCCAGCGACAGGAGGTAGAGCAGCAGACCGAACGCGGCTAGAAGCGGGTAGAGCGCTGCTGGACTCGCGATCGGCGGAACGACGCCGCGAACGGTCAGCCAGTCAATCCACGTGCGCGCCGCGAGCAGCCACATCGTGCTCGACAGCGCGGAGGCGGTCAGCGCGGTGGCGGCAATGCGGAGCGCGCCGGTCGCCGCGAGGGGCATGCCCCGCGACACGTACCAGGCCGACAGACAGACGAAGGCGTAGAGCGAGGCGAGTGGTACCGCGATGAGGCCGGCCGGTCTTCCGCCGAGCCCGGTCTGAGCAGCCACGAGGCCGCCGAGGAACAGGCCGATCGTCACCCACAGTCCGAGGTACGCCGCCAGGCGCCTGCCCCGGGCGAGTATCGGATGCATCGGGCGTCAGTTCTTGACCTCGACCGCCCCCATGATGACGAGGCCGCGCATTCTGAGCACGTTCGCGTCGGCACCCGGCGAAGGCCGCGTCTTGTCTTCCACGCCGCCCATCAATGGAGTGACGTTGAGGATCACGGTCCAGTCGTCCGGCACCCTGATCTCGATCCCTCCACAGAGGACGAAGACGTCGAGTGCCGCTTCTCCGTCGATGGCCGCATGACGCAGATCGATCTCGCAGCCGCCGAGGATGGCTGTGAGATCGCCGCCACGGAACGCCCGGGAGTAGCTGGCGCGGTTGACGCCGCTCAGAATCGCGAGCGCCGAGACACCCGCCTGTTCGTCGCCTGCGGTCACGCGCCGCTGTCCTGTGAGCCCCCGCCAGACCAGGTGGCTTCCGAGCAGAACGAGCAGCATCGGCCACATGTCCCCGAAGCTGATTCGGACGTCGACGGTCGCCTCCAGCAACAACCACAACCCGATCATCGTGAGGACGAACCCGCCGAGGACCCCGCCATGCCCTCCCCGGGAGTCCCACAGCTTGAGCAGGCCGATGGCGATCACTCCGGCCGGCCAGTAGCGGAGGTAAGCGGACGCGTGCGCGAGGCCGAGATTGTCGAGCGTGAAGAGGATGCCAACGGCGGCCAGCAGCACGCCCGCAAGCAGCTGCGAAGTGGGCGGTCCGCGACGCTGGTCGGGCCGGTTGAGAGCCGCATCAGTCATTGGCTTACCGCTCCTGGGGCAGGTCGCTGGCCGCCATCGATTGACCTTACGGCCGGAACCGCCGATGGTCGCGACGTTTTCGGTGAACTACGCTGGAGAGGCGGCGAATGGCGGGTTGTGAGGTGCAGGGGTGCCCGCTGGAGGCGCGGGGTGGGACGGGAAGCGGGCAGCTATTTGTCTGGCAACCCCGCCTCGCGGCGGGCCTTGCGCAGCGCATCGAGTGCCTCCTGCACCTCCTTGCTCGCGGCTTCCTTCGCTCGCTCGTTCCGCGCCGCGTTGTACTTGTCGATGGCCTTCTGGAGCGCCCACTGCAGCGCAATGGACGTCGCGGCCACCACCATCCCCTGCCTGTTGGAGAACGCGGCGTAGCCCTGGACGTCCTTCGGGGTGACCATGTTCAGGAATTCCTGATGCGACATGCCGCTGTAGGGCACGGGCCCTTTCAGGTAGTCGGGACCGAGAATGTCCTCGATCGTCGGCTTGGCGCCGAAGATCTCGACCCGGAACACCTGGCGGTTCCCGCTGAGCTGAATCCTCTGCGGCTTGGTGACCGCCTTCTGGATCCGATCGAGTGACACGCCAATAGCATCGGGGTCCACCGTCGGAGCAGGGGCCGTCGGCTCCGCGGCAGTCTCCTCGCCCCCGCTCTGATCTCCGGCGGTCGGCTGCGCGCCGATTTGCGGCGTCGGTGCCTCCTGCGCCGCAATCTGAACGGGACTCGCCGGCGACGTCGGGCTCTGCGGCCAGACTCCGGTGAGCACGGCAACCACGGCGAACAGAGGGAACATCAACGGCACACCGATCTCACTGCATTAAGACGAGCGGGGCTCGTCTGCGGCCTCAGCACGGGCCCGCCCGGTGTCCGGCGCCGGGACCCGGCTGTCCATGCCCGAACACGATCGGGACCGCCTGCCCGCGGAACCTGCACACAGTATGACGGATTCGGCGTCCGGACGGGCGGCATGGGGATGGCTGAGAGGGTTCATCAGGTTCATGAAAGCCGGGCCGAAAGCCCACAGCGTGAAGCCGTATAATTATCCGACCCCGTGAACCCTGGAGCCTGACCATGTCCTTCTTTTCCCGTCCATCACTTCCACAGGTTGACAGCGCCCCGGCAGAGACAGCCCTGGCCCCGAACATGCTGATCGGCCTGCGGAACCTCGAGAAATCCTACGCCCACGGGACCAGCCGGACCTACGTCCTGCGGCGCATCAACCTCGACGTGAAGGACGGGGAGTTCATCTCGATCATGGGGCCATCAGGGGCCGGCAAGTCCACGCTCCTGCACATCCTCGGCAATCACGACAGCGCCTGGACAGGCGAGTACTACTTCCTCGATCATCCCGTGCACAAGCTGGGCCCGAAGGATCGGCAGAAGCTGCACAAGCAGTACATCGGCTTCGTGTTCCAGAGCTATCACCTGCTGGATCACCTCACCGTCTACGAGAACCTGGACACCCCGCTGTCGTACCGCGACGTCAAGAAATCCGATCGCGAGAGCATCGTCTGCGACATCCTCGACAAGTTTTCCATCGTCGGCAAGAAGGACCTCTACCCGAACCAGCTGTCGGGCGGTCAGCAGCAACTCGTGGCGGTGGCCCGCGCGGTAATCTCGAACCCCAAGGTCATCCTCGCGGACGAACCGACAGGCAACCTGCATACGAGCCAGGGCCGCGAGATCATGGAGCTGTTCAGGAAGCTCAACGAAACGGGCACCACCATCATCCAGGTGACCCACTCCGAGGCGAACGCGGCGTACGGCAGCCGGATCATCCAGCTGCGGGATGGGTGGGTCGTGGATGCCTGATGTGTCAGTCGGGCTCGACGGCCGGCAGTTCGGAAGTCAGTCCACGTTTGGCGGTTGGAGGTCAGTCAGCAGTCGCAGGGCGTGAGGCACAGCCGAGGGGATACGGCCTGATCAAAAACTAAGGGGCAGAAGGCGCAGGAACAATTCCAGCACTTCTGCCCCTTGACGTATGGCCGCGACCTGGCCGATCGAGTGTTGCGTTCAGGCGCTACTCAGATCTGCCATTTCCATTCGCCTTCCGGTGAAGCCGGAGGCTACCAGCGCGGCTCCTTCCGGCGCCCGCCGGAGAAGTCCCCGTCGTCGAACCCGCGACCCCCGCCCCCGCCGCCGAAGCCGCCCCGGCCTCGCCCGCCGCTCGGCCCCCCGAACCCCCCTTCGGGCTTCGGGCGCGCCTCGTTGACCACGAGGGCGCGGCCGTCCATCTGCTGCTCGTGGAACTCGCTGATGGCCTTGAGGGCATCTTCGTCGGAGGCCATCTCCACGAAGGCAAACCCGCGCGCCCGGCCTGTCGCCATGTCCCGCATCACCCGCACGTTATCGACCTTGCCGGCGCGACCGAACAGCTCGGTGAGCTGGTCCTCCGTCGCCGAGTACGGAAGGTTGCCGACGTAGAGTCTCCTGCCCATGCTGTCACTTACTCCTGCCAAGAAGCGCGGCGTTGTGCTCTGGCGACCCGCCCGCGCGTACCATGCGGGGACGCCGGTCGGAAAGCGCTCGCGGATTGCTATGCGGGAAGGTCATGGCCTGCGCAGGGCAAGGGGCGGGGCTCCCACTGCGGGCGGAGTATAGCAGAATGCATGCCGGAGGCGGCCGCCCGGCGCACCTCTTTACGGCCCGCGGCGTAGGCCGACTACAGTGCATCGGATGCGTCTCCTGTCCGCCCTTCTGCTCGCGCTGCTCCTCTCCTGGTCATGCTCGCGCGGCACCTCCTACGAAGTGCAGGGACAGATCGTGGCGGTCGATGCGGCCCGCCAGGAGCTGACCATCAAGCACGGGGACATCAAGGGCTTCATGCCGGGCATGACGATGGCGTTCAAGGTGCGGAGGGAGTCCCTGATGTCCGGCAAGACGCCGGGCGACCTCGTTCGCGCGACGCTCGTTGTCGAGGAGTCGATCGGCTACCTGACAAAAGTCGACGTCACCGGACATGCGCCGCTCAGCGAGCCGCCGCCCGCCCGCGGGGGTGCGGCGGTGCTGATGCCGGGAGAGGCTGCGCCCGACGTGCGGCTGATCGACCAGAACGGAGTCGAGCGGCAGCTTGCCAGCTGGCGCGGGCGGGTCGTGGCCGTCACGTTCGTATACACGCGGTGTCCGCTGCCGGACTTCTGCCCGCTGATGGACCGTCAGTTCGCCGAGATCCAGCGCGAGGCGTTGAGGAGATCCGCAGCTGAAGGACCGGCTGCACCTGCTCTCGGTCAGCCTCGATCCGGCGTTCGATACACCCACGGTGCTCCTCGAGCATGCGCGCGCGGTCGGGGCGCAGCCGGAGGTGTGGAGCTTCGTCACGGGCGACCGGCGCGATCTGGAACGGTTCGGATCCGGTTTCGGCGTCGCGATGATGCCGGGGAAGCAGGGCGGCGCAGACCTGATCCACAACCTGCGAACGGCCGTGATCGATCCCGAGGGACGTCTCACCACCATCTTCGGGGGAAACGACTGGCGTGCCGCCGATCTCCTCGAAGGAGCTGCGGCGTGCCGCCGGCGTGGATTGAGGCACCCCCACGCACCGCGTTCACGCCGGCCGAACGACGGGTGATCGAGCGCTGCCGCACGCCGCTCGCCGTGCAGCGCTTCCTCAACGCCCTGCCCTACAACAACGAACTGCCCGCGCAGGGAGAAACGCTGCGCGGCTTCCGCGGGGTCGTCAAGCACGGCACGGCGCACTGCCTCGAAGCTGCACTCGCCGCGGCGGTGGTGCTGGAACAGCACGGTCAGCCGCCGCTCGTCCTCAGCTTCGAGTCGATCGACGGTCTCGACCACGTCATCTATGTCTACCGATCGGCAGGCGGATGGGGATCGATCGCACGCTCGCGCGATCCCGGGCTGCACGGCCGCCGCGCGGTGTTCCGGACACCGCGTGCGCTCGCCCTCAGCTACGTGGATCCGTACGTCGATCTGTCAGGGCGCGTGACGGCGTACGCCGTCGTGGACCTCCGGATCATGGGCACCTACGACTGGCGGCTCTCGACGGGAAACGTCTGGAAGGTCGAACGCATGCTGCTCGAGCATCCTCATCGTCCGATCCGCGGCTCGAACGCGCGATTCGCCGCCCTGCGGGCCCGCTACCGTTCGTTCAAGAGGGAGTTTCCCGATCTCAAGCCCGTCTACTATGCACGCCGGGACCGCTGGACGGAGCTGCCGGCGGAATTCCGGGGGGTAGAGCGCGAGGTAGAGAAGCGGAGGAGCGCACGCTGAGATGCACTCACACGGAGGAGCGAAGGTGCGGAGACGTACTCTTGCCGGCCCCTGCTCGTGGTGTTGCGACACGTCCGGAAGCCTGAAAAGCGTTCTCCGCTTCTCCGCTCCTCCGTGTTGAGCTGTCCCGTGGTGCCAGCGTGAGCTCCGACGCTTTCTAGTCGAGATCGATGTCCCGCGTCGGCCTCGTGATCGGTTCCTCTCTCGCCTGCTTCAGCGCCTCCTCGAAGCGCTTGGAGAGGACGTCGCCCCGCGATTCGTTCGGCGGCGACCGATTGCTGGAAGATCGACTCCCGTCGCGCGGCAGCCTCCGCCAGAATCCGGTTGGCCTCGGACAGTTCCGGCCGATCCGCGCGGGTGGCGTCTTCGTGACGCACGACGCGCTTCAGGTTGCCGTCGATGACGAGCGTCGACTGGCAGCACGGACACACGGCTTCGAATTCCGACTCGAGCTTCATGGTCGACACCCTCTCAATGCTTCCCGCTTCCTGCTACCTGCTTCCCGCCCGTTACCTGCTTCCCGCTTCCTGTGCGCCGGGTCTTCAGACCCGGCGAGCTCCCGTCACCGTTCACGGGCGCGCCGTGTTCCCGGTCCAGGTCAGCGCCACGGGGGTGCCCTCGGCGTCGGTGGCCGTCACTTCGATCTTCGAGACACTCTGCCGGCTGCGATCGAACTGCTGTCCGAATGCGGTCTGAAAGCCGCTCAGCGGCGCGGTCATCCGTCCTCCGGCTGCGAGGGTCGCGCCTCCCCCCCGGAAGTGGTCGTTCACCGAGATGATCACGTTGCGCCACTCCCGCGGCGTCCGGTTCTCGACGATGACGATGTTGTCCTTGATGGTGACGGGAGGACGATCGTCCGAGCAGGCGGACGAGAGGAGAAGGACGGCCAGCGCGAGGCGCGCCCACCGGCGCGTGGTGCCCACCATACGGATATGATAGCCGCATGTCGCCTGGCGCACGCCTGCCGCACGTTCCCCGCACCCCACCCGTCGCGCGGGGGCGGCGCGCGTGACCGAGACCAGGCAGCACAAATCCACGGTCGATCTCCGCATCGCCACCTACAACATCCACCGGTGCCGGGGCATGGATCGCCGCGTGATGCCGTCCCGCATCATCGACGTGCTGCGGGAGGTCAACGCGGACGTGATCGCGCTGCAGGAGGTGATCGGGGCGGGCCCGGGCGGTGCGGGTCAGGCGGAGGAGATCGGCGCGGGCCTCGGCATGGGCTGGGTCATGGGCTCGGTCCGCCGCCTGCGCAACCAGCTGTTCGGCAACGTCGTGCTGAGCCGATCCCGGGTGACGCATCACAGCCAGTACCGATCTGTCGTGGCGCACGTGTGAGCCGCGCGCCTGCCAGCGGGTCGACCTCGAGATCAGCCCGGGCCGGACGCTGCACGTCTACAACGTTCACCTGGGCACGGCCGTCCTCGAGCGCCGGTACCAGGCGCCGCGGCTCGCCTCCTACGTGCACGATCGGCGGGTCACCGGCACGAAGATCATCCTCGGCGACTTCAACGAGTGGCTGCGCGGCCTCGCCACCAAGACGCTCAGCTCTCTCTTCGAGAGCATCGACATCCACGCCCACCTCCGCCGCCGGCGGACGTATCCCGGCATCTTCCCGGTCCTGCACCTCGATCACATCTACTACGAAGGACAGGTCGAGGTGCGGAGCCTGACGATGCCGCGGACACGCCTGGCGCTGATGGCCTCCGACCACCTGCCGCTCGTGGCGGATCTGCGGATCGGGCTCTAATTCCGCGCTCCGCGTCCCGCTTCGCTGCTTCCCGCTTCCGCTTCGCTTCCCGCTTCCGCTGCCGCTCGCGGGGCTTGAAAAGCCCCGCGCCACATTGACCAGGTTGCGGTCGAGCAGCACAGCCTGGATCGTCTCGAATACCGACCGCTCATCGCCGAACCGCTGATCCCGAACCGCGATCGCCGACCGCCGAGCGCCGACCGGATCGCCAGTTCTTCCTTGACACCATGGATAGCATAGTGATATCACTTCGACATCATCTGCGATGGAGGTCGCACACACATGATTCGCGAACGTGAACACGGTACCTTCCCCGGCCTGCCCATGGCGCTCCTGCTCGCGTTGCTCTTCGCCGCGCTCCTCTACACCCTCGTCTCCGGGGCGGGCGGGCGCTCCGTGCCGGCGAACGTCCTCCTGTGCGTCGCGGTGCTCCTGAACGTGCTGCTCTTCATGGGCCTGTTCGTCGTCAACCCCAACGAAGGCCGCGTGCTGCAGCTGTTCGGCGATTACGTCGGGACCGTGAAGACGCCCGGGCTCCGCTGGGCGAACCCGCTCTACACGAAAAGCGCATCTCGCAGCGGGTGCGGAATTTCGAGAGCGCGCGGCTGAAGGTGAACGACCAGGACGGCAACCCCATCGAGATCGCGGCGGTCGCCGTCTGGCGCGTCGTCGACACGGCCGAAGCGGTGTTCCACGTCGACGACTACCAGAACTTCGTGAAGGTGCAGACCGAGGCGGCGGTCCGGAACCTCGCCACCAGCTACACCTACGACGCGCACGTCGAAGGGCAGATGTCGCTGCGCAGCCACACCGGCGTGGTCGCCGAGCACATGAAGAAGGAGATACAGGAGCGCCTGGCCACGGCGGGAGTCGAGGTGATCGAAGCGCGCATCAGCCACCTCGCTTACGCACCGGAGATCGCCCAGGCGATGCTGCAGCGGCAGCAGGCCGGCGCCATCATCGCCGCGCGTCAGCGGATCGTCGAGGGGGCGGTGGGCATGGTCGAGATGGCGCTCGAGATGCTCACCAAGCGCGAGATCGTGGAGTTCGACGACGAGCGGAAGGCTGCGATGGTCAGCAACCTGCTGGTGGTGCTGTGCGGGGAGCGGTCGACGCAGCCGGTCATCAACACGGGCACGATCTATCAGTAACCGTCGTGACCGAGCGCAAGCCTTTCCTGCTTCGGATCGACAAGGACGTGCTCGACGCGGTCCAGCGCTGGGCAGCCGACGACCTCCGCAGTCTGAACGGGCAGATCGAGTTCTTGCTCAGGAAGGCGCTGGGAGAACAGGGCAGGCTGAAGGAGGGCAAGCCCCCTCCCAGGAAGCGCTAGCGGCCGCTACGACTCTTCGTACTCTTCCTCGTTCGGCGGCAGCGGCCGCGTCGAGGGACGCAGCGCCTCGCGATAGTCGAAAAGCGGGAGATCGCGGACGTGGAGCGTGAGCGGGCACCCTGGTGCTTTCTCGTCGACCACCACCGTGACCGGGCTGCCCTCGACGCCGTCGCGGAAGCCGATGCGGCAACCGCAGGCCAGGCGAGCGTGCGTGAACCCTTTCAACATCGTGCCGCGATCATACTACAGGAGCGCCTCGACGGACCGCCTGACGTCTTCCTTCGACGCGGGCCCGAGCTGCTTCGCGCAGACCGACCCGTCGCGGCCCAGCAGGAAGGAGGTCGGCAGCCCGACGAGCTCCCCGAACGCCGTCTCGAGCGGCGCGCTCGTGAAGAGCACCGGGTACTCCATCCGGTTCTCGGCCATGAACGCCGCGAGCTGTTCCTTCGACGGGGTGTCCTGCGACAGCACGCCCAGGATCACGAAGCCGCGATCCTTGAATTCCCTGTAGACGTCGACGAACTCCGGTATTTCGACACGGCAGGGCCCACACCAGGTTGCCCAGAAGTTGACCAGGACCACCTTGCCCTTGTAGTCCGACAGGGAAACGTTCGCGCCGCTCGGATCCTTGAGGGTGAAATCGAGCTTCGACCGACTGCCCGCCTTGCAGCTCGGCGCGGCGGCCGACGAAAGCGACGGCGCCTCCACCTCGACCACTTCTTCCACGGGCGGCGTGCGTGCGACG
The DNA here is from genome assembly GCA_963787175.1 of uncultured Acidobacteriota bacterium. GTDB lineage: Bacteria > Acidobacteriota > Vicinamibacteria > Vicinamibacterales > 2-12-FULL-66-21 > CAVSUB01. The sequence continues at coordinate 890,981 of CAWBCA010000013.1, read as the reverse complement.
AACAGCGGCACGGCCAGCAGGGCGATCCCTACCGCTGCCGTCAACGCCAGTATCCATCTCTTGTTCATGGTGTCCTGCCGGCTCCTGGCTTGTGCGCGACCGCCCCTCAACGGGCTGACGCGCGCATGTGATGCGCGATCCGTTCCAGGTCGGTGCGCTGCCCGCGGCTGACGACCGCGTAGGTGCGGCCCCCGTCGGTCCAGATCACCGCCTCCTGGCCGACCCGGGACACGAGCCGTTCCGGAGACACCCGGGCCTTCGGCTCGCTGTTCAGCACGAACATCGACAGCGGGTGCCCGCGCCAGCGGTACATGATGTGCGCCGAGGCGCCCTGCGTCGACAGGCAGCGCCGCACCCCGAGCAGCTCGAGCTGCTCCACCGGCTCGCTCCGCGGCACGCTGATGAGCCACGCGTAGCTGCGGTGCCACGCTTCGCCGGCAACCTTCGAGTCCACGTCGGCGTGCTCTGGCGCGAACTGAAAGCACTTCACGTGATCCAGGGCCAGCTGGGTTGCCAGCGCCTCGACGCTGCCGTTCAAACCCATGAAGAATACGGCCGCAACCGCGAGCAGGACGGTGGCCGCAAACGACAGCGGTACCCAGCGGCCCGGCACGCTCAGCCGGCGGCCGGCCGCCGGCGAACGGACGGACGGACAGGCCGCCGCGCATCGCCTGCGCAGGGCCGCCGGAGCCGCCGGCACCAGCTCGCGCCTCCTGGCCTGCAGCACGCCGCGCACGGCCCGCTCGCCTTCGACCCGCTGCCGGCAGGGCGGGCAGCCCGAGAGGTGGACCTGCACGTGCGCCGCCTGGTCGGGCGCGACCTCGCCGTCCACGTAGGCGGCCAGCAACGGTTCGAGCTCGCGGCACTCAGCCATGACAGCCACTCACACCCATCTTCTGCAGCACCCAATCCTGTCGCCGGTCACCGGGCGACGCGCGCCGTGACGCGCGATTCCGCGAGCCGTTGATAGAGCAGCCGGCGGCCTCGCGATATCCGTGACATCACCGTGCCAATCGGCACGTCCAGCATCCTGGCAATCTCGGCATACGGGAACTCTTCGACGTCCCTCAGCCAGACCGCCTGCCGGAAGTTCTCCGGCATCTCGTCGAGCGCGGCCTGCAGGTCGGCGTCGAGCGTTGCGCGCGTCAGCAGCTGCTCGGGCGACTGCTCCTCGCCCGCCCGATCGACCGCCTGCTCCACCGTTTCGCTGTCCACCTCCACCGGGTTGCGGAGGTCGTGGCGCCGCAGGTTCCGGAAGGTGTTGTGCAGGATCGTGAACAGCCAGGCCTTCAGGTTCGTGCCGCGCTCGAACTGCCGCGAGGCGCGAAACGCCTTCAGATACGTCTCCTGCACGAGATCCTCGGCGTCCTGCGACCGGCGCGTGAGTCGCAGCGCCGTGCCATACAGGCTGTCCACGTAGGACAGCGCCTCGCTCGCGAACCCGTCCTCCGGCGCGCCCGCGCGGTCGTCCGGCTGGGCCCCCCCAGCCTCCGGGGCCAGACGGGCGTTTCTCGCAGCCGAAAAAGGGCGTCGTCGAAAGACCATCAGGAGTCAGGTGTCAGGACGCCCGCATTGGGAAGAACACCGGCGGGCCGCAACTTTATTCCTCGGGATTGTACTCGTGCGTGCCCGAATGGCCGAAAAGGGTGACGGCTTCGGCCGCGGGTGAGGACAGCCGGCGCGAAGAGCCACGGAAAATGCCTGTATTCCGGCCGATCGGCCGGGCATCGAGCTTGCTGCGCGGCAGAACGGCGGTCCGGCAGGACACGGCCCGGCGTCGCTGCTCGCCCCGGCGGCCCGGGGCGTGGCCGCCGCCGGGACCTGAGCGTTGCCACAACCGTCTTAGCTACAGTAACATCGGCGATTGAGGCAGACGCTCTGTCGTCGCCGCCTTCGCGCAGCCCCGCCCGGCTGTCGCTTCCGAGGTGAACTATGCGCAATGCGCGCACCCCGCATGGGACGCTCGCCCTCCTGACCGGCTCGCGCGGACTCATCCCCGTGCTGGCGGCTGCTCTCCTGGCCGTTCTGTTCACAACGGTTTCCGTCGCCGATGCCTTCGCGCAGACGGGCTACGTGCCGTATTACGGCAAGAACCGGATCCGCTACGACAACTTCAGGTGGACGATCTACACCACCGACCACTTCGAGATCTATTACTACCCCGAGATCGAGCAGCACCTCGAGCGCGTGGTGAGCTATGCCGAGAGCGCCTACCAGCAGGTCAGCTCCGATCTGAAGCACGATCTCGCCTTCAAGGTCCCGCTGGTCCTCTACAAGACGCAGGCGGAGTTCCAGCAGCAGAACATCGAGCCGGGCGAACTGCCCGAAGGGGTGCTCGCGTTCGCCGAGCCCTACCGCGACCGCATGGTGCTGCCGATCGATGAACCCTCCGATTCGCTCTACCGGCTGATCACGCACGAGCTGACGCACATCTTCGAGTTCGACATCATCCCGCGATCGCTCCTCCGGCGGGGGCTGCCGCTGTGGGTGGACGAGGGGCTCGCCGATCACATGACGGGCTACTGGAATCCGTTCGACCTCATGACGGTCCGCGACGCCGCGATCGCCGACATCGTGCCGCCGATGAGCGACTTCCAGGGCGTCCAGTTCGCCGACGGCCGGCTGCCCTACAACCTCGGGCATGCCGCGTTCGAGTTCATCGAGTCGAAGTGGGGCAAGGAAGGCCTCCGGCAGTTCCTCTTCGCGTTGCGCAAGAACGTCATCGGGGGTGGCGAGAGCGCGTACGAGGACGCCTTCCGTCTCAAGCCGGAGGAGTTCGACGAGCAGTTCGACAAGTACCTCAAGGATCGATTCAAGCCGTTCCGCGACAAGGAGCGTCCCGCGGACTACGGGAAGGACCTTGCGCCCAAGCGAGAGAAGACGCATTACGTGTCGGTTGTCTCGATCGAGCCCTCCCCCTCCGGCGACCTGATGGCCGTGGCGGCCGGCAACCGCAAGGACCAGGAGCTGGACATCGTCCTGCTGTCGACCAAGGACGGGAAGGTCATCCGCAACCTCACCGGTGGCTTCAACCAGAACGAAGGCTATGAGTACATCGCGACCCCCGGCGGCTTCCGCAACAACGCGGTGCCCTGGATGTCGTGGGCGCCGGCGGGCGATCGCGTCGCGTACTTCGCACGCACCGAGAAACAGAAGACGCTGATTCTCCAGAACGTCGTCACGCGGAAGGTCGAACGGCGGATCGTGCTGAAGACCGTCGACATGCCGGAATCGCCGGACGTCAGCCCCGACGGCACGGAAGTGGCCTTCTCGGCGCTGTCCGGCGCGACGGGCGACATCTTCATCGTGAACCTCGAGTCGGGCCAGGTGCGCAACCTCACGAACGACCAGTTCGGCGACTACGCCCCCACCTACGCACCGGACGGCAAGTCGATCATCTACCTGTCGCGGGTGAGCGGGAACGACAAGCTGTTCCGCTGGGACCTCGAGAAGAACGTCAAGACCCAGATCACGTTCGGCACGCACGACGACGGGGGGGCCCAGTTCATGGACGCCGAGACGATCGTGTTCTCGTCGACGGCGACCGATCCGAACCAGCCGCTCGACGCCGAGGTTGCGCGCAACGGCAACATCTACAACATCTGGACGCTCAGCCTGAAGACCGGGGAGCTCCGCCAGTTCACCGACACGCTGACCGGCAACGTCTCGCCGATCGTGCTCCGCGACCAGAAAGTGGGCCGGGTCGCCTTCGTGACCTACTACAAGGGTCAATACGGGGTGCACACGCTGGCGCGCGAGGAACCGCTGCACACGGTGGCGAGCGCCGACTTCGGGTCGCCCGGGCCGATCATCGACTTCACCCCGCCGCTCACCCACACGCTCGTCAAGGAGAACGTGCGGCGCAAGGGAACGTTCGAGAAGCTGTTTCTCGAGGGGCGTCCGCCCCTGGCCGTCGGCGTGACCAGCGGCGGCGACCTGTTCGGCGGCACGCAGGTGACTTTCACCGACGTGCTCGGCGACAAGCAGTTCAGCTTCTTCGCCGCATCCGTCTCGCAGTACCGGACGATGGCCTTTTCCTACCTGAACCTGTCGCGGCGGTTCCAGTACGCGATACAGGCGTATTCGCAGACGCAGTTCTTCTACGGGTACGACCCGGCCACGCTCTACGGCCTCGAATACGGGTTCCTCGATCGGGACACGGCGCTGGCGACCCAGACGGCGCGGGGCGCCACCATCTCCGCGATCTACCCGATCAATCGTTACGCGCGCTTCGAAGTCTCGGGCGGGTTCCTGAACTTCGAGCAGGAATACAACGAGCCGGGCCTGCAGCAGGTCGCGGACGAGTACCAGCAGGAGCTCTACGGCCGAACGCTCTTCTCGAACGGCAACTTCATGCCGATCGGCGTGAATTACGTGCGGGAAACCACCATTTTCCGCGAGTACGGTCCGCTCTCGGGCGATACCATGTCGCTCGGCTACGAATACGCCCCGGCCTTCGGAGACATGCTGTCTCGGCAGACGTTTGATGGAGACGCGCGCTACTACCTGAGGCTCGGCACCAACGGCGTGCTTGCGTTCCGCGCACGCGGCTACAAGAGCTGGGGCGATTTCCCCGGCTACATCTACTTCGGCGGCAACTCCGAGCTGCGCGGCTACGACTACCTGGAGTTCCTGGGCAACAAGGGGTTCTTCACCAACGCCGAGCTGCGATTCCCGGTGATCGAGGCCGCGCTGACCCCGATCGGGGTCGTCGGCGGGCTGCGCGGGGTCTTCTTCTTCAACCTCGGAGCGGCGGGATACGAGGGCGCACCCCTCACCGTGTACTCGACCTCGGACACGGTGGTCACGCCGCTCCTGGGCTACACGTTCGATCCGACGTCGCCGAGCCTGGCCGCGCCGGTCTTCGGCGATCCCCGGACGATCTCGGGATTCCGCCTCGTGGACGGCCGCGCGTCGTACGGCTTCGGCCTCGAGACGTTCGCGCTCGGGTTCCCGATCCACTTCGACTGGTCGTGGCGCACCCTCTTCAACAAGGACTGGGAGGACTATCTGTACTCCTACGCGGGCGCCGAAGACGGACTGACCGGCAGCCAGTGGCTGCGCCGGGCCAAGTTCAGTGTCTGGATTGGCTACGATTTCTAGTGGGCCTCGGCCCACCGCGGTCAAGGGTTCTCAGGGCAGCTATCCGCTTCCCGCTACCGGCTTCCCGCTTCGACTTCTGGTTTGCCGGGTGAAGGCATCGAGCCGGGAAGCTGGTATCGGGTGGATAGCTGGCAGCAGGCAGCTGGAAGCTGGCAGCGCGTAGCTAGAGCGGGAAGCTGGCAGCGGGAAGCGGGAAGCTGATTTGATGAGCGCCGACACCTCCGGGCCGAAACGGCGCTGCACACAGCTGGTGGGATTGCTCGCGGATTACGTCGAGCACCAGCTTCCGCCCGACGTCCATCAGGAGCTGGAACGCCACCTGACGCGCTGTCCGCGCTGCGTGGCCCAGCTCGAGTCCTACGAGTCCACGGTCTCCCTGCTTCAATCGATCCGGGACGAGGATCTCCCGGCGGAGCTCCGCTGCACGCTCAAGGCCTTCGTCGCCAGGAACTGCCGGAATTGACCGACGCCAGGCGCCCGGCCGACAGCGCGACCGAGATGGTGCAGGTCGTGCTTCCCAACGACGCCAACCCGCTCGGCTACATACTGGGTGGCAGCGTGATGCACCTCATCGACATCGCCGGCGCGATTGCCTGCCACCGGCACACGCGCAGCCTCCTCGTGACGGCGGCGGTCGACGGCCTGCAGTTCCTGCACCCGATAAAAGTGGGCGACCTGATGATCCTGCAGGCGCGCGTAACCGCTGCGTGGAACACGTCGCTCGAGGTGGAGGTCGAGGTGTTCTCCGAGGAGACGCTGACCGGCAGCCGGCGGATGACCAGCCGCGCCTATCTCACCTTCGTGGCCACCGACAGCGTCGGCCAGCGGCGCAGGATCCCCGGGCTGATCCTCGAAACGGACGACGAACGCCGCAAGGCCGCGGACGCCGAAGGGAGGCGCGCCCAGCGCCTCCAGGCACGGAAGATTCTCCAGGAACGAGGTCACGCCTGATCGTTTCTTCCATACCCGCTCGTCGCGCCGATCACCCTCCAAGATCTCTCACACGGAGGAAGGGAGGAACGGAGGCTCTTCAGGCCCCGCTGCTCGCGGACAGCCGGAAAGCAGTCTTGCCGGGTCAGGGGCTCCTCCCTGTTGTATTTGTCCTCCGATCAACACCCCTCTCCGCTCCTCCGACCCTCCGTGTTGTATTTGCACTCGCCGCCGCGGCACTCTCCGCTTCCTCCAACCCGAGGACGCACCGATCCAGGTCGATCGTGACCAGGTACTTGCTCAGGAACCGGTGGCCGACGATGCCCCCGAGCTGGTAGCCGAGAAGGGCGCTGGGGGCCCGGAGGTTGAGGACGACCACCGGAATCCGGCTGAAGCGCAGGGAGCTGAACTCCAGGTCGACGAACGGCATCAGGAACGCTTCCTTGTCCCATCCGGACGTTCCGTAGACCTTCAGCGGGATCTTCCGGTACGGGTTCGGCGGCACCATCTGGTCCGCGGTGGCGCCGCTGATCGAGATCACTTCCCCGCCGGTATCGACGACGAACGTGGCCGGCAGGGAGCCGTTGACCGTCCCCCGCACGGTCGCGAGACGCTGCATCCGCAGCGGCAGCTCCGTGGTGTACACCGCGGCCGGCAGCCTGCGGCTCATGGTCAGTTGACGCCGGCGGTAGTCCAGCCGCATCGAAAGACCGAGCGCCAGCGGCGAGAAGCTCGCGGGCTCGCGGCCCGGTACCGAGCCGAGCGGCGGGTTCTTGATCAGGGCCGGCACGTGCCGCACTTTCATCCCGGCGACTTCGAGCATGTCGATCCGCCCGATCTGCAGCCCGCGGAACCCGATGTCGCCGACGCCGGCGCTTTCCGTGAAGGTGATCGGGCCGACCCCGCTTCGCCGGGCGAGCTCCCGTGAGAGGACCGTCTGCTCGGCGCCGGTATCGAGCACGAACTCCTGCTCGGCGCCGTTGATCTTCACGCGCAGGAAGACCTTGTCGCCCTGCACGCGGACCGGCACCGTCCACGCCCGGTCCTCCGGCTGGTCGCCGAAGTCGAGCGGCTGGCGATTGCGGAACGACTGCAGGAACCTGATGGTCTCGCGCGCCCACATCGAGCGCCGTCCCCGATCGCGCTCGGGTAGCAGGTCGATGAAGGTTCTGAAGGCGGCGGCCGCTTCCTGGAACCGCTGCATCCGCTGGTAGAGACTCCCGACCGTGCCGTGGAACTCCGCCTCACGCGGCGCGAGCCGCAGCGCCTCCTGCGCCTCCGTCATGGCGGGCTCGAGCTGGTTCCTGGCCGAGAGCGATCGGGAGTGTCCGTGACGCGCGCGCGGCTCCGACGGATCGATGGCGAGCGAGGCGTCGTAGGCTGCCTCCGCTTCCTCGAACATCCCCGACGCCCACAGCGCATCTCCCCGCACCGCGCTCAGCCGGGCATCGTCCGGGTCCTGCCGCAGGAGGTCGGCCGCGTCCGCGAGCGCCGACCGCAAGGCCCCGACCCGGATCTGCGCCATCACCACGCCGGCGGCCGCACGCCTTCTGATCGGTGGATCGGCTGCCGTCGTCGCAGGCCGGTAGGCGTCGCGAGCCTCGGCGTAACGCCCATCGGCAAACAGCAGGTCGCCGCGCTGGACCTGCGTGTCGGCCGTGCCCGGCAGCGTCGCGATGGCTCCCTGGGCGCGGGCAGGCTGTTGTCCCACGACCGCCACGAGCGCGAGCGGAAGGGCGAGCGCGCTCAGTGGACGGAGCATCGTGGGCACTCCAGGAAGCTACCCGCTTCCAGTTACCCGCTGCCAGCTACTCGCTTCCGGCAACGGCACTCTGCACTCTGCCTCCGCGGGAAGCGCACCGGGCAGCGGGTAGCTATTTATTGAAATATTCCGCGTTGACCGGAATGTACTGCTTCCACTTGTCCGGGGTCTCGTCGAGCGCGAAGATCGCCTCGACGGGACAGGCCGGAACGCAGGCGCCGCAATCGATGCACTCGTCGGGATGGATGTAGAGCATTTCGGCGGTTTCGAACTCCGGCTCGTCCTTGCGCGGGTGGATGCAATCCACCGGGCACACGTCCACGCACGCTGAATCCTTCGTTCCAATGCACGGTTCGCAGATGATGTACGCCAACGATCCCTCGATTGATGATACTGCCTGAAGATTGCCGGTCGAACACCGCCGGTCGCGATCCCGCTGAAAGGATCGCCGCTATTCTACTGTTTGCTGCCGGCTACTGTATCCGCATCCGTCCTTTGAACCCGTCGTCGTAGTCGTGGTAGTGCGCGACGGTCTCCTCCGGGTAGCACCAGCAGTAATAACCCTCGCCGTTGTCGAAGTCCACCAGCCAGAGCCCCTTGGCTTCGAGCCCGAGCGACTGGACCTCGCCGGCCCATCCGTCAACCACAGCCTTGAGCGCCGCAGACAGGCTGACGTGTTCGGGGTCGTCCTCCGCGAGGCCGTGCAACTGCACGGCCAGCGACTCCGCCTGGCGGACGGCGTCTGCGGTCAGGTGCTTGACCTGCGGCAGCAGATCCCGGCCTGTTCCAACGAGAAGATCGCGCGGGTCTCGGGCATCGACATCCGGATGATTATAATCGGGGCACGGCGTCCGGCGGGCGCCGAACGGGCCCGCCCGGCGCCCGTGACGAAGCTGCAGGAAGCTGGCAGCGGAAAAGCGGGAAGCTGGAAGCGGGAAGCTGGAAGCTGGAAGCCTTTTTGCCCTCCCACCCTCGTGCCGTGTTCGTGCTCGCGCTGCTGCTCGCCTTGCCGCGAGGATCGTCCGCCCAGAGCCTGCCGGCCGGACCGATTCGGGCCATGGACGGGCAGATCCTCGTCAGCGGCGAGGTGGTCGCCACGCTCAGCGACAGCGACGACGAGTCCTACTTCAACTACCCCGACTACTCGCACAACGCGCTTCGGCTCTTCCGCGTCGGGCTCTCGGGCGCCTGGAAGCCGGCGCGCCGGCTCGCTTTCGTGGGCGAGTTGCGCACGGAGGATCTCGACAGGCCCCGCGCCTACGCAGCGTACGTCCGTTTCCGCCCGTGGATCGATCGGGGCCTCGACATCCAGGCCGGCCGGATCCCGCCGGCGTTCGGCGTCTTCAGCCGCCACGCCTACTCCACCGACAACGTCGTGATCGGCAACCCGCTCGCTTATCAGTACCTGACCTCCATCCGCCCGGATGCCGTGCCGGCAACCGGGCTGGATCTGCTCCGCATGCGGACGCGCGGGTGGCTGTCCGAGTTCCCTGTCGGTGACCTCACACCCGGCCCCGGCGTCCCGCTCGTGACTGCTTTCCGGTGGGATACCGGCGTCCAGGCCCACTGGCGCACCGCCGTCGTCGACGCGACCGTCGCGGTGACGGCGGGCACCCTCTCCGACCCGCACGCCGACGACAACAACGGCTCGCCGCAGGTCTCCGGGCGCTTCGCGGTAGAGCCGACGGCCGGATTGATCCTGGGTGCATCGTCCGCGCGCGGCGCGTGGCTGTCGAGCGACGTGAAGCAGCTGCTGCCGAGCGTGGATTCGCGCTTCGCGCAGACCGCCTGGGGGGCCGACGTCGAGTACTCCCGGGACCACTGGCTGGTCCGGAGCGAGATGATCTGGAGCCGCTGGCGCGTGCCGTTCGCAACAACCGCCCCGTCCGGGGTGGACCTCGATGCGCTGGCCGTCTGGGTGGAAGGGCGCTACAAGCTGACGCCGCGCATCTCGGCGGGATTCCGGGCCGACCATCTCGGCTTCTCGAGCATCCGTTCCGGCGCATTGCGCACGACCTGGGAGGCGCCGATAAACCGCGTCGAGGCGGTGGTCGGCTACTCGCTGCAGCGGAATCTCACGGCGCGGCTCGGCGTGCAGCGGAACGATCGCGACGGCGGGCGGATACGCTCGCGCACCTACGTCTCGGGGCAGCTGGCCTACTGGTTCTGATGCGTCTGACGTGCGCCTGGCTTGCCGCCGCGTTCTCCGTGCTGGCCGCTGTCGGCCCTGCCGCGCGGCCGCAGGAGCGTCCGCTGCCCGGCGCCGCGCGCCGGGCGCCCGGCGGCACGATCCGGGGCAGCGTGGATTTCAAGGTCGCACCGGCCGAGCGCGAGCGTCGCGTGAACCCGGCCGAGCTCGCCATGCCGCCCGCACACGACTCCCGCGATCGCCGCCGGAGCGTCGTCTATCTCGATCCCGCGCCGCGCGCGGCGTTCGATGCCCGCGAGGAGCCTCGCGTCCGGCTCGATCAGCGCGACGAACAGTTCGTCCCGCACGTCCTCGCAATCGTGGCGGGGACGATTGTCGATTTCCCGAACAACGATCGCACGTATCACAACGTGTTCTCGCTCTCGAAAACCAGCAGCTTCGATCTCGGCCGCTACGCCGCCGGCCGCTCCAAGGCGATCCGGTTCGATCGTCCCGGGCATCGTGCGCGTGTTCTGCGACATCCACTCGCACATGAGCGCCTTCATCCTCGTGTTCGCGCACCGCTACTTCGCCGTGACCGACGACGACGGCCGGTACCACATCGACAACGTCCCGCCAGGCTCCTACACCGTCGTCGCCTGGAACGAGGCCATGTCGCCCGAGTCGCGCCGGGTCTCGGTGCCGGAGGCCGGGGGCGACATCGAGCTGTCGTTCCTGTTCGAGAAGCGATGAGGGTCCTCTCGTCGCTGACCAACCGCATTTTCATCGGCAGCGCCGCGCTCGCGGTGCTGACGATTGCGATGGCCGTCTCCCGCTTCAACGTGGCGGTGACGACGCAGGCGGAGAACGAGCTCAGTCGCGGTCTCGAGGAGGCAGGCACGCTGCTGGAGGAGAACCGCGAGACGCTGTTCGGGCACTTCTCCCGTGAAGCGCGGCTGATATCCGACCTGTCGAATCTCAAGGCGGCGATGACCACGAAGGATGCGCCGACCGTTCAGCCGATCGCCTCCGAGTACCAGCGGCGAATCGGATCCGACCTGCTGGTCGTGACGGATCCAGCCGGACGGGTGCTCGCGCAGGCCGGACGCCTGCAGATGCCGGAGGTGGCGGCGGCACGCGAGGCGGTTCGAGGTGCGACCGAGGGTCACGAGGTCGTATCGCTGTGGCCCCACCCGGGAGGTGTGATCCAGGTCGTCTCGGTCCCCAGCCTGATCGCGAACGAGCTGGTCGGGACGCTCAGCGTCGGCTTCAGCCTGGACGAGCAGACCGCGCGACAGTTCAAGGCGCTCACGAACAGCGAGGTGGCGTTCGTGGTCGGCGGCCGGGTGCAGGCCTCGACGCTTCCGCCGGAGGCGTCGGCCACGCTGGCGGGGCTTGCCGGGGCGGACGGTGTCCGGCGCGTGGAGATTGGCGACTCGGAGTACGTGGCAGTCAGCCGCACGCTGGCGCTGAACGCCACCGGCGCCGGGGCGGTGGTACCGCCCAGCGCCTTTCCCACGGCCATCATCCTGCGGTCGCGCACCGAGCGCCTGCGTTTCCTGAGCGCCGTGCACCGGGATCTTGCCGGCACGGCCTTCCTCGCGGTGCTGGCGGCAACGCTGGTCAGCTACGGCATCGCGCGGACGGTGACGCGGCCCCTCGGCACCATCACCGCCACCATGCGCGAGATGGCGGCCACGGGCGACCTCACGCGGCGGATCAGCCTTCCGGCTCGCGCGCGCTGGGAGGACGAGGATGCGCGGCTCCTGGCGACAACCTTCAACGCGATGACCGACTCCATCAGCCGCTTCCAGCGCGAGGCGGCGCAGCGGGAACGGCTGTCGTCGCTCGGGCGGCTCTCGACGGTGGTCGCGCACGAGATCCGCAACCCCCTGATGATCATCAAGACCGCGCTGCGCAACCTGCGCGGCGCCAGCCCGGGGCCGGCCGAGCTCCGGGCGGCGGTCGCCGACATCGATGAGGAGATCGCCCGGTTGAACCGGATCGTCTCGGACGTCCTGGATTTCGCCCGCCCGATCAAGTTCGAACTGGCGGCCACCGACCTGAACGCGCTGTGCGACGACGCCGCCACCGCGGTGAGCGTCGAGACGATGCTGGGGGTGTCACGGGAGCTCGACCCGGCGGTGGGGGCGGTCACCACCGACGCCGAACGGCTGCGGCTGGCGCTCGTGAACATCCTGATGAACGCACGCCACGCCGTCATGGCCCGCGCGGAGCCTCCGCCCGCCGACCCGATCAGCCTGAAGACGGTGCGGCTGGGCCCGGACCGCGTGGCGATCGAGATCCGGGACCGCGGCACCGGCATTGCTGCGGAAGATCTGCCGCGGGTCTTCGACCCGTATTTCACGACGCGCCGCACCGGCACCGGGCTCGGTCTCGCCATCTCGCGCCACATCATCGAGGGGCTCGGAGGCACGATCTCGTCTCGAGCCGCACCGGCGAGGGCACGGACGTGCGGATCGAGTTGCGGGGGGATGAAGGGGGGACGCGAGACGGGAGACAGAAGACAGTAGACAGAAGGTACGGTCGCGAGCAACGTGAAGCGGGCAGCGGGTAGCGGGTTGCGGGCAGCGGGTAGCGGGAAGCTGACAACGATGAACCAAACTCCTCCATCCTCCTCGTGGACGACGAGGCGAAAATCCTGACGGCCCTGGCGCAGGCGCTGCGCAATGAGGGCCACGAGGTGGTGGCGACCGCCTGCCCGCGCGAGGCGCAGCGGCTGCTCGCGCAGCGCATGTTCGACCTGTTCGTGGTCGACAACCTGATGCCGGAGCTGACCGGGCTCGACCTGATCCGCGAGCTGTCGGCGCTCCCGGCGTCCGAGCGCCCGCAGATCATCATGATGACGGCGCACGCAACGGTCGAGAGCGCGATCGAGGCGATGAAGCTTGGGGCGTTCGACTACCTGCAGAAGCCGTTCGAAGTGGACGAGCTGCTGGTGGCGGCCAACCGCGCCCTCGAGCACCAGCGGCTCCGGTTCGAGCACCGATACCTGATTAGCGAGCGCGACGCCGAGTTCAACCACTACGGCATCGTGGGGCGCAGCCGGCAGATGCAGGAAGTCATCAGCACGGCAAGGGTGGTCGCCAAGTCGAAGAGCACGGTGCTCGATCACCGGCGAGACCGGCACGGGCAAGGAGATGATCGCGCGGGCGATCCACTTCCACAGCGCCCAGCGCGAGATGCCGCTCATCAAGGTGAACTGCGCGGCCATCCCCGAGACGCTGCTCGAGAGCGAGCTGTTCGGCCACGTGCGCGGCGCGTTCACCGGCGCCACCAACGGCAAGAAGGGGAAGTTCGCGCTCGCGGACGGCGGCACGATCTTCCTCGACGAGATCGGAACGATGAGCCCGGCGCTCCAGGCCAAGCTGCTGCGCGTGCTGCAGGAGCGCGAGTTCGAGCCCCTGGGATCGGAGCGCACGCAGAAGGTGGACGTGCGGGTGATTGCCGCGACCAACCGGGACCTGCGGCAGATGGTGGCGGACGGCCGGTTCCAGGAGGATCTGTTCTACCGGCTCAACGTGATCCCCATCCACATTCCGCCGCTTCGCGCCCGGCGCGAGGACATCCCGGTGCTGGTCGAGCATTTCGTCGCCAAGCACGCGCTGCGCGCCGGCAAGCGCATCGAGGGCGTTCAGCCCGGCGTCATCGCTCACGCTGCAGGCGGCTCGACTGGCCCGGCAACGTGCGCGAGCTCGAGAACACCATCGAGCGCGCCGTGGTGCTCTCTCCCGAGTCGACGATCGGCCACGACGTTGTCCGGTTCCTCGACGCCGGCAACGTGCCGCCGCCCGGCCTGCCGTCGCTCAACCTCCGGCAGAACATCGACTGGACCGAGCGGGAAACCGTCCGTCGCGCGATCGACAGCGCGGGCGGCGTCAAGAAGGACGCGGCAGAGGCGATGGGGATCAGCCAGCGCGCGCTCAGCTACTACCTCGCGAAGCATCGCGTCGAGTAGCAGGCCGGCGTCGTCCTGCTCGTCCGCCCGTTTACAGCCTGCGTAATCGTCCGCCGCTCGACGTAACCCGGCTGTTAGCGTCCGCGCGATCGAGCCCGGGATTTCGCGAGAATCCGGCAGGCTCCGCCGTCCGCCGGCGGCGGACGGCGTGGCACCCCGCTTGCCCTAGGGTCAGCGCATGACGGAGTTTCCCTTCGCGGCCGCGCGCCGCGTCGTTCCCGGACTGATAGTGGCGGTCGCGTGCATGGCGTCGGCTTGCGACGAGCCGCTGCGCGACATCACCGGTCCCAGTCCCAACCTGCAGCCCACATTCCAGAGCATCCGCACGGAGGTCTTCGAGACGACAGACCTTGCCGGACGCGTGTCCTGCGTCACCTGTCACAACAACACGGGGCGGGTGCCGGCCGCAAACCTGAACCTGCTGACCGACCCGTACGCGGCGCTCGTGAACGTCGCGAGCCGGCAGAAGCCGGGCGCGATCCTCGTCGTGCCCGGCGATCCCGAGGCGAGCTACCTGATTCACAAGGTCGAAGGCCGCCCCGGCATCACCGGGCTGCGCATGCCCTTCGTCGGGCCGCCGTTCCTGACGGACGGCCAGATCCTCGTGCTCCGCCGCTGGATAGAACTCGGCGCTCCCAACGATTGACCTATGACCTTCATCACCAAGACTCTCGCTGCCGCGGCGCTCGCGCTCGCGGTTCAGGTTCAGCCGGCGCACGCCCAGACCGCGGCTCCGGCCTCCCCGCCGGCCGACAGCACGCAGGACACGGCTGCCGACAGCCAGCCGAGCGACCGTGCCGTCGATCGGTCTCAGCCGGATTTCACCCTGATCACGCTGCCGACGACGCTGCGGATGCCGCGGTTCGCCAGCTCCTTCCGGGTGACCCATCGGTTCACGCGTCCGCTCGGTCAGGGAGAGTTCGACGACCTCCTGAGCGACGCGTTCGGTCTCGACAGCAGCGCGCAGGTCGGGCTCGAGTACCGCTTCGGCATCATGAGCGGGACGCAGATCGGGGTGCACCGCACGAGCGACAAGACCATACAGTTCTTCGCGCAGCAGCAGGTGTTCAGGCAGGGCGACGGTATGCCGGTCGGCATCGATGCGATCGGGACTGCGGAAGGCACCAACAACTTCCGCGACAGCTACTCGCCCGGCGTGGGCGCCGTCGTCTCGCGGACGTTCGGCCCGTACGGCGCCGTGTATGCGCAGCCGATCTGGATCAACAACACGAATCAGCTGCCGGGCGAGCTCGTCGACGACAACAGCACATTCATCATCGGGTTCGGCGGACGCGTGCGGCTGAGACCCACCGTCTATCTCGTCGTGGAAATGGCGCCGCGGTTCGGCTACACGCCGGACGTCACGCACGCAAGCTTCGCGATCGAGAAGAGAGCCGGCGGCCACAGCTTTCAGGTGAACTTCTCGAACGGATTCGGCACGACGATGGCCCAGGTCGCGCGCGGAGGCGTCTCGAACGACAACTGGTATTTGGGGTTCAACATCTCTCGAAAGTTTTTCTAAGGGGCCTGTCGCCCGGGCCGCGTCTACGCGGGGCCTGAAGGCCCCGCGCCACAGCGATCCGAATATCGGTGGTGCTGAGCGACAGCAGCGAGGATGGTGGGGCTGGATCTTCAGACCCAGCCGTCGGCGATTAGTCCCTGCGTTCACTTGTGTTGATGTAGGGCGGGGTCTTCCGCCTCCGCTGAAGCTACGGCGGACCACCGTAGCCTTGGCGAAGGTGGTTAGACCCCGCCTGGGCGGGCCTGAAGGCCCGCCCCTACGGCCCCAACACAAGTGAACTCCGGGGGTAGAGGGAATCGACACAATGAGACACCGGATTTTGGCCCTGGCAATACTGTTGACCGTATCGTGCGGCGGCGGCTCCTCGAGCAGCCCCACGGGACCCACGACGGGGGTTATCTCGCCTTCAACGGGATCCGTCGGGCCGAGCGGCGCGACGGTGACGATCACCGCGAGCGGAGTGAGCCCAACGCAGGTCTCGATTGCCGTTGGCCAGAGCGTGACGTTCGTGAACAGCGATACCCGTCCGCACGAGATGGCGTCGAATCCGCATCCGACGCACGGTACGTGTCCGGGCATCGAGAACGGCCTCGGGTCGATCGCCGTCGGACAGACGAAGCTCACCCAAGGCTTCGCCGCCGCCGGCACGTGCGGCTTCCACGATCACCTCAACAGCGGCGTCGCCAACCTGATGGGGACGGTGGTTGTGAGGTAAGTCGACATCGGGATCGGGGATCCGGGATCCGGGACCCGGGGTTCGGCGCTCGGCGTTCGGGGCTCGGCGTCCCGGCGCCCTCCTACTACCTTCTGTCTACCTCCTGTCTCCTGGCTTCTGTCTCTGAACCTTCTGTCTACCTTCTGTCTCCTCCCTTCTGTCCTTGCCTTTCACGTATTGTTGGGCCAGACTG
Source organism: uncultured Acidobacteriota bacterium (assembly GCA_963787175.1). Classification (GTDB taxonomy): domain Bacteria; phylum Acidobacteriota; class Vicinamibacteria; order Vicinamibacterales; family 2-12-FULL-66-21; genus CAVSUB01. The sequence goes on along the minus strand of CAWBCA010000013.1, from coordinate 874,649 downwards.
CAGCTCCCATGCGGCAGCGTCAACCTCAGCTCAGGATCGGATGCCCACAGTGATTGCCCATCGTCTTCTTGCCGTCGCGAGCCTGGTGTGCGTAGTCAGCGGCGCGGCCCTCGCGCAGTCCGACGATCCGCTGGTCGGCACCTGGAAACTGAACGCCGCCAAGTCGAAAGGGGCGGCATTCACGAGCGGAACCACCAAGATCGAGGCGGTCGGCGCCGGTGTCAAGTTCACCGTCGACCTGGTGGCGGCCGACGGTACCAAGAACCACTGGTCCTTCACCACGACCTTCGACGGCAAGGACAATCCGGTCACCGGCAACAGTCCGTACGGCGATGTCGTGGCGGTGACCCGCGTCGACCCCAGGACGACGCGCTACAGCAGCAAGCAGGCTGGTAAACCCACCATCACCCAGACCATCGTCGTCTCGAGTGACGGGAAGACCCGGACCACCACCACCAAGGGAACGAACGCCAAGGGAGAGGCCGTGGATACCGTCTCGTTCTACGAGAAGCAGTAAACCCGCCACAGGATCTCTTCCAACGCTGATTGGCCGGCCGCGTCGAGAGAATTCGGCGCGGCTCCCAGCTTCCAGCTCCCAGCTCCCAGCTCCTGTCTCCTGACCTCCTGCCTATAATCCCCTGTGCTTCGCGCGCCGGGCCTCGTGCTCCCCGCCGTCATGCTCGCCTCCTGCGGTGGGTCCGGCGGCTCGCCTTCTTCACCGTCGGGCGGTTCCGCGGCGGGACGAACGATCACCATCACCGCGACGGGCGCCAGCCCCTCCTCGCTGACGCTCGCGCCCGGCACGCGGGTGCTGTTCGTCAACAACGACTCGCGCCCGCACAACATGACGTCCGACCCGCATCCTGACCACGACCGCTGCCCCGAGATCAACGCGGTGGGCCTCCTCGGCCCCCGCCAGAGCCGCGAGACAGGGAACCTCAATATCGTCCGTACCTGCGGCTTCCACGACCACGACGACCCTCCCCCCGGTGGGAACCGATGGACAGGCGCGGTCACGGTTCAATAACGGGGTCAAGAGATTCATGAACCGATGAACCCCTTTACCATTTCCTGTTTGCCCCTTACCATGTGCTGCCGTGCCCTCTCTCCTGCTCGTGGACGACGACGTGGCGCTGCTCACCGCACTGAGCCGGTACCTCGCCGCCCACGGCTTCGCGGTGGCCTCGAGCAGTTCCTTCGACGAGGCGCGGCACCACATCTCGGCGGGGCGGCCCGACATCGTGGTGACCGACGTGCGGCTCGGGGCCTTCAATGGACTGCAGCTGGCGCTGCTGGCGCGGGACGTGCGGCCGGATGCGCGGGTGGTGGTCTTTTCCGGGTACGACGACCCGGTGCTGAAGGAGGAGGCCCGGCGGATTGGCGCGACCTACATGGTCAAGCCGGTGTCGGGGCGGGCGCTGATGAAAGAGCTGCTGCGGGGTGAATCAGGTTAACGTCGCGAACGGCGTGCGCGGCAGGCCTTCGGGCTCTCCGGCCCCGCCCCCCGCTTCGGCCGGCGGATCGCCCGGCGAGGCCGCCCCGCGGAACTGCTGGAACGCCATGTGGCACTGGTGCTTCCGGAGGAAGTTGACGAAGCGCTTGTAGTCACCCGGCGCCATGCGGAACAGCTCCACGAGCTCGCGGTAGCTGCCGGCCGTGTGCTGCAGCCCCAGTCCAACCAGGCCGCGCAGGTTGTCGCGCGTCAGGTCCCGCGACATGAACGGCCCATATACCACGTTCCAGAACGACTGCCGCTCGTCCACGATCTGGCGGAACAGCGTCTCGTGCACGCTCATGCGCGGCGCGGCTGACGCCGGGGCTTCGTCGATGTAGCGGCGGATCTCCTGCGGCAGCTCCGACGGCGTCACCACTCCCTGCCCGGCATGACGGACCGTCAGGCGCTCGACCAGATTCTTCAGCTCCCGGACGTTGCCGGGCCACTGATGCCGCATCAGCAGCTCGCGCGCCTCGGGCGAGAACGTCAGGCACGGCGTGGAGTACTCGCGCCCGAACATCGCCACGAAGTGGTCGAGCATCGCCGGGATGTCCTCGATCCGGTCCCGCAGCGGCGGAACCGTCATGTGGATCACGTTCAGGCGGTAGTAGAGGTCCTCCCGGAAGGTCTTGGCGTGCACCGCGTGCAGCAGGTCGCGGTTCGTGGCGGCAATCACCCGCACGTCCACTCGCGCGTTGGCCTTCGTCGTGCCGACGCGCTGGATCTCGCCGTTCTCGAGGAACCGCAGCAGCAGGCTCTGCATGCGTGGGCTGGTCTCGCCGATTTCGTCCATGAAAACGGTGCCGCGGTGGGCCATCTCGAGCACCCCGGCCCGATCCCGGTAGGCGCCGGTGAAGCTGCCCCGCGAGTGCCCGAACAGCTCGCTTTCGAGCAGCGTTTCGGTGATGGCCGCGCAGTTGACCGTGACGAGCGGAAACGCCGCACGCGGGCCGGCGGAGTGGACCAGGCGGGAAACGATCTCCTTCCCGACGCCGCTCTCCCCCGTGATGAGGACCTTCGCCTCCGTACGAGCAGCGGCCCTGACGTCCTCCCGCAGGCGGTCCATCGCGGCGCTGTCGCCTATCAGCCTGACTGATTCATACATAGATAGCGAAACGTAGAGACCGCTGCCCCGTTGCGACCGGGCGGGAAAGGCGGGGCCCCTCAAGGATACACGCAGACAACGTTCTTGCCGGAGCCTTTTGCACGGAAGAGCGCCGAGTCCGCCTGCGAGATGAGCGTTTCCCAGGTCGTCGACGCCCTGGCGCTGGAGACGCCGACGCTGACTGTCTGTGAGGATTTCGAGCCGGACCTGATCCCGCTCGCGAAGTGCTGTTCGACCTGGCGCCTGATGCGCTCCGCGATGCGAAGCGCCGTTGCCGCATTCGCCCCTGGCATCAGGATCACGAACTCCTCTCCGCCGTAGCGCGCGCAGACGTCGAAGATGCGGACCGCCCGGCGGAGGATGTCGGCCACCTCGCGGAGCATGCGATCCCCGACCAGGTGACCCTGCGAGTCGTTCAGCTCCTTGAAGTTGTCCAGATCGACCATCAGCAGCGCGAGGTCGTCGAACTGGCGGCGCTGGCGCTGAATCTCCTGCTCGAGCCGCGCATCGAAGTACCGCCGGTTGAGGAGGCCCGTGAGGCCGTCGATGCTCGCCTGGTGCGCCAGGTCGCGGGTCCGCTCGCGGAGCTCCTCGCGGGCGATGGCAAGCGACGCCGGCACGCCCAGTGACGTCAGGAGGGCGAGGTCGCCGTGGTCGAACGGCCGGCCGTCCGCCTTGTCGGTCAGCGCCACGACCGCCTGCACGCCTCCGGCGCCGGTCAGCGGGAACGCCAGGTACGAGCCGCTCCGGTATCGGCGCCTCAGGGTGTGCTCGGGAACCTCCGACACGTCCTTGACAACGATGGCCTGACCGGTGGCAAAGACGCGCCCGAGGACCCCTTCGCCCGGCGCCTGACGTACGTCCTCGACCACGACAGCGGGATACCCGTAGGTGGCCATGACGCCAATGGTGAGCTCGCCCGCCACGGGCAGCGCAATCGCCCCGATGTCGGCACCCACCGCGCGCGCCATGGTCTCGACGATCAGGGTATGGAGGGCGGGACCGTTGGGACAGGCGACCAGCGCGCGGGTGAAGGCGTCGCGCCCCTGCTCGCGTGCGAGGGCGAGCTCCAGCGTCCTGGACGCAATCGACAGCTGGATGGCCGACCGGGCCACGTCGCCGATGAGCGCACGCCAGATGGGCGAGGCAAGAGGATCGGGGCCGCCGCCGGGCTCACCGGCGATGACGAGCTCCGCCTGGAAGTCAGGTCCGCCATCCACGGGGATCCGGAGGGCCCCCTCCAGCCCGGCAGAGTTCCACCTGTCCGGGACAATCGCCACCTCCCGCTCCCCGCCCCCCGCAGGCACCCGAACGAAGCACTGGCGGCCCGTGAGCTCTTCGAGCCGCTCGGCAATGGGCTCCCAGATTTCAAGGCCGCGGGGGGTGCGCTTATCCATCTTCCGCTGCCTTTTTTCTGCCTGGGATTAGACTTCAGGCCTCCAGCCGCACAGATCAGGCCCTCGCGTTTGGTGTGGTTTTCGCCCACCTATATTGCTCTGAATGCTCATGATACGCGGTTCGAACCGGGAGGAACACAAGTTGCACTTTTGTCACATGCAGTATCCAAAATCCCGAGGCCATCTACGTCCCCAGTTGGAGCGCCGCGCATGAACATCCGTTTCGTCTCGACCTTGACCGCCGAGGACGAGGCTCACTTCGCACCTGCTCTGCTCCGGGCCGTGGGCTCGCTGCTCGACCAGTTGCCGATTGCCTACACCGTGCGAATCGAGACGACGGGCGCCGAAGTCTTTCAACACAGTCATCCCGCGGCGGGGGCGCCTTACGGCGTCGACTCGTTCAACGGCCCCGGGCTTACCGGCCTCAAAGTCTGACACACCCACTCTGATAAACTCCCGAGATGCCAGCAGCCCGTGATGCCAGCGCCGCTGCATCCGGGCAGCGGTGCCTCACGGGCGACGGCAGCGCCTCCTCCCCGAACGCGGGGGGTGCTCCCGGCAACGGCTCTTCAGCCGTCTGCCAGACCCGCGACCGAAGTGCCATCCCTGAAACACGCCCCCGGCTGCTGAGCCGGCCGGTGCGCCTCTGCACTGTTGCGGTGCTGTGCCTGCTGCTGGCACGGACGGCCGCCGCCCAGTCGGCCGCCAACGTGCTGGTCGTGACGAACGACGCCTTCCCGCAGTCGGTCCAGATCGCCGAACACTACGCCCGCAAGCGCGTCATCCCGACAGCGCAGGTCCTCCATATCCGGACCCAGCCGGTCGACGAGATCTCCCGGGCAGTCTACGAACGGGAGATCCAGGGGCCGATCGCCGCGTGGCTGTCCCAGCAGAATGCCCACGACCGCATCCTCTACATCGTCCTCACAAAGGGGATCCCTTTGCGTATCGAGGGGTCGACAGGCCGGGGGGGAACGGTCGCCAGCGTCGACTCGGAGCTGACGCTGTTGTACCGCCGGCTTTCCGGGCGGCCGGTCCCCGCGGAAGGCCCGGTGGCGAACGCCTACTTCCAGCCTGACGCCACGGCGTCGTCGCTCGCCCGCTTCAGCCACAGCGCGTACGACATCTATCTGGTGACCCGCCTCGACGGGTTCACCGTCGCGGACGCCCTGGCCCTGATCGATCGCGGCAGCGCCCCGGTAGCGACCGGCCGCGTGCTGCTCGACCAGCGCGCCAGCCCGACCACGCCCGGCAACGGGTGGCTGCTGGCAGCGGCCGATCGCCTGCGCGAGCGCGGGCTGGGCGACCGTGTCACCCTCGAAACCAGCGGCACCATCCTGCAGAACCAGCAGGACGTGCTCGGCTACTATTCCTGGGGCTCGAACGACACCGCCATCGCCGAGCGGAACCTCGACCTCCAGTTCGTGCCGGGTGCGATCGCCGGGCTGTTCGTGAGCACCGACGCGCGCACCTTTGCCGAACCGCCCGCCGGCTGGAAATTCGGGCGATGGGAAGCACCGTCCACGCACTTCGCCGGCTCGCCGCAGTCGCTGGTCGGCGACTTCGTCCGCGCCGGCATTACGGGGATGGCAGGGCACGTCACCGAGCCGTTCCTCGATGCGGCGGCGCGTCCCGACGTCCTCTTCCCCGCCTATGTGTCGGGTCTCAACCTGGCGGAGGCGTTCTACGCCTCTCTCCCGTACCTGAGCTGGCAGACGGTCGTTGTCGGCGACCCGCTGTGCGCACCCTTCCCGAGCAGTTCGGCGCCGGCGGCTGCTGATCTCGACCCCCCGACCGACAAGGAAACGGAGCTGCCCGAACACTTCTCGAAGCGGCGGATCTCGGCCCCCGTGCTTGCCAAGCTCACGCCCCAGACCGCCCGTCGTCTTGCGCGGGTCGACGCGCGGATAGGCCGGAACGACGCGGTGGGCGCGCGCGATGCGCTCGTCGACGCGGCTGCCTCGGACGATGTGCCGGTGGATGCGCTGAACCTGCTGGCGGGACTCCACGAGCGGACGAACGAGCCGGAGAAGGCGCTGCCGGTTTACAAGCGCGTCATCGATCGCGATCCCAACAACGTCGCGGCATTGAACAACCTCGCCTATGCCCTCGCGGTCCGGGAGCGCCGGCCGGAGGAAGCCTGGCCTTTCGCCGAGCGCGCGCTGAAGCTGCAGCCCGGCAACGCGCTGATCGCCGACACCGCTGCGTGGATCAGGCACCTGCTGGGCGACGATGCCACTGCGTTGAAGCTGCTCGAGCCCGCGGCGCGCGCGCTGCCCCGGAATGCCGACGTGCAGCTCCACGCCGCTGTGCTGCTGGCGGCAGCGGGCCGGCTGGAGGAAGCGGCGGCTGCGCTGAAAGCCGCGCAGCAGTCCGACAAGGCAGTCGTGAACCGGCCCGAGTTCGCTGCCGTGCAGCAGCAGTTGGGGAAGGGGAAGTAGGAGCTACCGCCGCGCCCTCCACCCCTTGAACGCAGCGGCAGCCAGTCCCGCTCCGAGGAGGAGCATGGTGGCCGGCTCCGGCACCGGGAGCGTGACAGGCTCGGACCCGGGGTCGAACTCCGGGACTGTCTTCGCGGGATCGTCTCCCGTGCCGGGCACGCCGTCCGCGCCCGCAGGAGTCTGGAGAACGGCTGCCAGATCGCCGGCGGCTGATGCCTCGAACGGGTCACTCACGAAAGCGGCCGGGTCGGTATCCAGCGCACGCGCGGTCGACGTGGAAAGCTTGGTGCCCGCGGCGGAGGCAATCGAAAATCCGACGCCGACCGCATCGGAGAAAAGCAGTTCCATGGGGGCCGGCGACGACCTGGCAAATGCGAGGCTCGGAGCCGCGCCGGCCGCCGTCAGCGGGAACGGCGCGAAGAACCTGGTGAGGCCGAACGGCGTGATCGGGGGAAGCGGCTGGTCGAGGATGGCGGCACTCGGCTCGGCGTCGGAGGTCGCACCGGCCACGTCTGCGATCTGGTTGCCGCACCGGCTGCGCGCGAAGTGAGCGCCATCCGTCAGCAGCAGCTCCCCGGCATTCAACTGCACCGGCCCGCGCGTCCAGTACACCGCGTTCCCCATCCGATACGAGACGTGCGCCCGGCGCGGCTGCGTCAGCCGGACGACCTGGACTTTCGCGAGGTCGAAATTGGCGTAGTGGGTGCGCACGACCGGGTCGCTGTCAACCGCCTGCCTGAGTGTTTCCGGCGTCGGAGCGCCCCCGCGGATCACCGAGAAGGAATAGGCCGGGCGAGGGGCCGCGAGCGCCTCGCTTGACGCGACGGGCTCCGTGACCACCGCCGGCGCGCCCACCACGGCGGGCCGGACCAGCGCCGTCGGCTTGACCGAGGGGGGCCTCGACAGCCGCCAGGCGGAAGCGGCAATCAGGATGATGGCTACCACCGTCCCCGCCACGAACCGGCGGCGGCGTGCCAGCTCGGCGCGACGCAGGCGCCGGCCCCTTGGACGATGATTCATTGGCCAGGTCAAGGCAAGGGCCCCGCCAGAGGGCGGCCGGCGGCTGCCCGGGCGCTGCCCTGCGGGCCGCCGGGACACATCGCACCCGGCGCACGGGAATCAACGGTTCTTTTGGCCTGTACTCGTCTCGCGCCCGCCGACCGTCCAGAGCGTGCGGGCTGCGACAGGTGTGCGCGCCGCCAGGGTGGCTGACGTTTGCCTGCAGGGCCGGTGACGTTTTCAGGCGCCCGATCACGGAATCGTGCGCTGTCGGACGCCGGGCGGTTTTACGTGCGCCTTGTGCGATTTACCATGCAGGCCGCTTGTTTCAACCGCCCTGCTACGGGCGTAGCTCGGGCGCGGGAACTCCATCCGACGCCGGGAGGGCGCTCCGGTTGCGCCGAACGCACTCGTCAGCGCCGGCCGTGCCGGGAGCCAGACGCTGTATCTCCTCGCACAGCCGCAGCGCCTCCGCCGGCCTGGACTCCTGCTCACTCAGCATGGCCAGCGCCAGGCGGGCGGGGACGTTCGCTGGTTCGACGCGCAGCGCCTCGTCGAAGTGCGCGCGCGCGTCCCCGGGCCTGCCGGTCATCATGGCAATCGCGCCGAGACCCTGCGGGCCCACGGAGGATGCCGGCACCCGTCGGCCGATGTCCAGGAAGACCTGCGTAGCGATGTCGAACCTGCCGAGTGCGGCGAGAGACATCCCGAGCTTCAGCGAAGCGTCCGGGTAATCGGGCCGCAGCCGCACGGCGTTGCCGAAGGCGACCACGGCCTCCTCGGGCATGTCTGCCGCGCTCAGCGCCTCGCCCAGCATCAGGTGCGGCAGGTAGATGTCCGGGGCGCGCTGGGCGGCCTCGAGCCACAGCACGCGGGGATCGCTCCACATCCAGTTGCGGACGACGGTCTGGGCTCCGAGCACGGAGACGAGGACGCCCATCAGCAGCAGGCTCGATACCGCCGTCGCCGGGCGCGGGCGTCCTGCAAGCCAGGCGACGACGCAGCCGATGGCCATGAAGAGGCCGGCGCTGGCCAGGTAGACCCGGTGCTCGGCCATCGGGTGGCCGATGTCGAACAGGACGAGAACAGCCGCAGGCACCAGGGCAAGGAGGAACCACACCAGGCCCAGCGACAGGACCGCGGCGCGCTTCCGGAGCAGCCATGCGAGCGCGAGCATGCCCGCCGTGAAGACAACTGCTCCGAGCGCCCTCCATTCCCAGAAGCTGCCGATGGACACCACGGGATGGAACACCGATTGGCCCCCCGTCGTCACGATGAGCACGGCGTATCGCCGGACCACGTCGAGGTTCACGAGCACGTGCCGCCAGTGGAACCCGGCGGTCGCCGTGTTCTCGACAAACAGCAGCAGCGCCAGGCGCACACACGCGGCCGCTGCCATCACCACGATCAGCGCGATGGTGGCGCGGGCCAGCCGCCGGCGCTGGCCGGCCGGCATTGCACCACCCATGAAGAGCGTGTAGCTCCCGAGCAGCAGCGGGAAGACGACAGCCGTCTCTTTCGAGGCAATCCCCGCTCCGCAGGCGGCGGTCGCGGCGAGCAGCCATCCAGGCTTCCCGTCGAGTGCCCAGCGGCGCATCGCGAGGAACGCCGCGAGCACGAATGTCGTGCTGAGCACGTCCGCCCGCCCGCTGATGTAGCCAACCGACTCTGTCGCGATCGGGTGAACGGCAAACAGCCACGCGCAGGCGGACGCCACGAACTCAGGACGCAGGTCCCGCGGCTGTCCGGCGGGGACAGCGCGAGCGCCGTCGCGGGTCAGGTACTGGACGAGGACGAACAGGAGCAGCACGTTGAGGACGTGCAGCAGCACGCTGGTGAGGTGAAATCCGAACGGAGCGGTTCCCCACAGCGCGCGGTCGAGCGCGAACGAGATGTTGACGAGCGGACGCGAGACGTCGTGCAGCAGGAGACCGCGCAGGTTCCAGAGCGCGTCGAGCGACCGGTTGTCCACGACGGCGTGGAAGTCGTCCCAGATGAACGGGTTGTTCAGCGCGTTGAGGTAGACGAGGGCGGCAACGACGACCGGCGGAGCCACCAACGGCAGCAGATGGCCGCGGCATTCCGGAGCGCCGTGAGCCGCAGACAGATCTGAATCAGGCATGTCGCTGGTGTGTCGGGCCGCAGACAGTGTGCAGGGGAGGAGTCGAAACGACCGCGCGCTCACTCTTCGCGCAGGATCCGGTTACAGCGATTCGTTACAGTGGGATCTGGAACGTCCGATCACCGGCCGGCGGAGGCTGGACACGCCGACGCTGCGCGAGCCGGTCTTCGGCAGCCGGGAGCCACAGGTCCGCACGAGCAGTCAGCAGCCCGCACACCTGATGAGCGAGGGACCCGCAAGTGAACCACCCTGATGAGCACCGGCAGCGGGAACTATCACCCCTGTCGCGTCAGTGTTCCGGACACGGCAGAAGAGGTGGGATGCTCGTGCGTTGACCCGGCTGTTCAAACCACACCGGGCTTACAGGCCAGCGCCGGCTTGCCGGCACTGCCCCGAGGACGCGGATTCGAACCTAGAGCGACCGCAGGTGGGCCGAGGCCCTCGCTGGGCCGGAGGCCCACTAGAACTTGCCTACCCGCTTACCCATCCGCACGCGCCGGCGCATGATGTACATGGTGGCAAGAATGGCCACGACCATGAGGCCGACCGCAAGAAGGTAATTCTGGCTGATGAGGTACATGTCTGGATTCACCTTTGTGTGACTAGTTGAGCGACCCTGACGCCTGTGCGATTCGTGAGCGCGAGAGTGAGTTGCCGGTCTACTACATGATGGTAGTGTCGGCCGGGATGCTGGCGAGTGAGGAACTGGGGTTCAATCAGTGTGACACAAGGCCGTCCGTCCTGCAAGACGCCCATCACAGGTGCCGCAGCCACGAGCCGACGTAGCTCACGATATCCGACAGCCACGCAGACACGGTGTTGACGAACTGCACGGGCCCGCCCAGGACGCCGATGACCACGAGGAGCAGGACTGTGGCCGGAATGAACGCCATCCACCCTTCATGCGGTTTCCCGGAAATCTGCATGGTCCTTCTGTCTCACTTCCCCGGAGAGAAATAGCCACCGGGGCTTTTCACGACCGCACCCGGGAAACGCGTGCGAATCTCCACCGGCCGCCAGGCGCCGTCGCGCGTCCCGTTCGTCGACGTGTAGGCGATGGCCCACCGCCGGCGAATCAGCTCCACAATCTGCCGGTACTGCTGGTCGAGGGCCAGGACGTCACTGGGAAAGTACGCCTCGCCCCCCGATCGCGCCGCCATCGTTTCGAGCAGCTCACGGTCCACTTTCGGGCCGAGGCCGATGCCGAACACGACGGCGTCGACCTCCTTGGCGGACTGCAGCACGTCCTTGAACGTGCGGCTGCTGCCGGGGCCGTTGCCCGCATCGTTCTCGTCCCGCCCGTCCGTGACCACGACGACGACGCGCCGGCCTGTCTCGCGTTTGAGCCGTACCAGCGAATCCGTGAGCGCGTCGTACAGCGCCGTTCCGCCCCTGGCCGTCGAGCCTTCGATCGCGGCAACGCTCCAGGATCGCTCCGTCGAGAGGTCGTGCGCAAACTGGGAGGTGTCCGAAAACAGGATCAACGCGAGCCGATCCTCCGGCCGCAGCGCCGCCACGAATTTCTGCGCCGCCTGCTTGGCCGCGTCGACCACCGGCTTCATGCTGCCGCTGGTGTCGAGCGCCAGCACGATCGACACGGGGCTCACCGCTTCCTGGAACGTCTCGATCTTCTGCTCGACCCCGTTCTCGATCACCGTCAGATCGTCCGCGTCGACGTCGAGCAGGTCGCCATTCGGCTTGCTGATGGTGAACTCGATCGAGGCGCGCACGGGCGTGGGCTTCGGCGCAAAGTAACCGGTCCGCGCCCGCACCATGAAGCTGGCGTTCGCCGTCTCGACGGTGACGGCGCGCCACGTGCCGTCGATTTCCTGGTTGGAAGGCGTGTAGCTCAGGAGGTAGCGGTTCTGCACGTCCGCTGCGAGGACGTCCTGCGCCTGCATCAGATCCTCCTCGCGGCCCGGCAGGAACATCCGGCCGCCTGTCTCGGACGCCAGCCTGCGCAGGAAGCGCTCCCCCTTCAATGAGATTCCGGCGACGCCGCCGATGCCGACCACGTAGACGGTCGCGCCGGCCGCTTTCGCAGCTTCCAGCGCCTCCTCGATCCGCGCGCCACTGTGCTCGTCGTACCCATCCGTGATGAGGACGATGGCCCGCCGTCCCTCGATGTTCTTCAGGTGCCCGGTGAGCTCGACGAGGCTGTCGAGGATGGCGGTGCCTCCCTGCGGCGCGATGCCGGAGATGGCCTGCTCCACCGTGTCCCTGTCGTTGGTCGGCCCGGTGATCGGCTGAAGCCGCCTGGAGAACGGCGCCACCAGCATGCGATCCGCCGGTCCGAGATACCGCGTCATCCGGGTTGCCGCCTCGCGCACGAAGTCCATGCGCCTGGACATGCTCTGGCTGCTGTCGATCAGCAGGGCGAACGTCGCCGGCACCTCCTCCTGGCGGGTCAGCTCGAGCGTCTGCTCGACTCCGTTCTCGCGGACCCGGAAGTCCGCCGCCTGCAGCTTCGCCACGAACCGGCCGGCCTTGTCCTGGACGGACGCGTCGATCAGGACGCTCGAGACCTGGGCCGTCTCGAGCACCTCGAGCGGCTTGAGCGACACCACGTCGCGCGCGGCGTTGCCGCGGTCGTCCTTGACGGCAACCGAGAGCTCCCGCGCCTCGAACGGATTGGCGTCAACCCATTCGGCCGCGTAAGGGGGACCATCGCTGTCGGTCGTGAGCAGCACGCCGTCCACGAAGAACTCGACGGCCTGCAGGGCGGTCTCCGGGTCCGATTGCACCTGGGCCACGATGCGGATCCTGCCGGGAACGCCGGTGCGGCCGAGCGGCGACGTAATCCGCACAGTCAACGGCGTGGCGCCGGCAGCCAAAGAACCACCCGGAGCCGCGCACAGCGCAGCGAGCGCAAGAGCCAGCGCGAAAATCGATCGAGGCATGTGGTGCAGCGTCAGGAGTAGACGACCCGGCTCTCCCGCTCGTCCACGAAGTAACCGGCGCAGGCCGCCTCGAGCAGGTCGCCACTGAGCTGCCGCGGCTCCCCGCGGTAGTCCGCCAGCGACAGCGCCTGCTCGATGAGATCGCGCGGCTGGCAGCCGCGCAGCGGGATCTCGCGCGGCTGGTAGTAATCCTGGAGCATGCGGCTCACGAGATCCGCGTCGAACGACAGCCCCTTGTGCCGGCAGGCGTTCTCGAATATCAGCATGAACTCGGCAACCGTCGGGCTTTCCGCGAACACCTTGTAGCGGATACGCCTCAGGAACGCCTCGTCTACCAGGTCCGCGGGCTTGATGTTCGTGGCGAAGATGACCAGCGCCATGAACGGCAGCTCGAACTTCTGTCCGGACTGCAGGGTGAGGAAGTCCACCCGGCTCTCGAGCGGCACGATCCACCTGTTCAACAGGTCACGAGGGGAGCACTGCTGCCGCCCGAAGTCGTCTATCACCAGCACCCCGCCGTTCGCGAGCGCCTGAACAGGGGCGCGATAGAACCCGGTGCTGGGGTTGTAGCTCAGCTCCAGCGCGCTGAGCGTCAGTTCGCCGCCGACCATCACCATCGGACGCTTGCAGCGGACCCAGCGGCGATCCTCGCCCTTCCCGAGATCGAGCCCGCTTTCCGGTGCCGCCTCCTCATCCTGCACGGGCTCGTGGTTGACGGGATCGAACATCCGGATGATGGCCCCCTCGACGACTATCGCATGCGGAATCGCGATCGTCCCGTCGAGCAGCTTCCTGATCGCCTGCGAGATCACGGTCTTGCCGTTTCCCGGCGGGCCGTACACGAACATCGAGTGCCCGGCGTTGACGGCCGGACCGAGCTGGTCGAGCACCGGCTGGCTGATCACCAGGTGCGAGAACGCGTCTTTCACGCGTTCGCGCGTGGCGCTGCGCGGCGCGTTCTCCAGGAACGATTTCATGTAGCGGATGTATTGATCGAACGGCACCGGGGCGACGCCCGTGTAGTGGTTCGTCTCGAGAAACAGCGTGGCGCGCGCGCGCCCCGCATCACTGATGCGGAAGCGGTATGAAGCGCGGCCCATCATGGAGCCGCCGGCGATCTCCACCTGGCGCTGCCCTTTCAGGAAGTCGAGCGCGGGCTCCATCACCGAAAAACTCAACCCGAGCCGGCGGGCCAGCTCGCCGCCGCTCAACTCGCCGGCGAAATGCAGGGTCTTCAGCGCGAGCTGTATGAGCAGGTCGAGGCTGAGGCCAGCCTCCTCGGGCGTCCGCGGCGCCATCGGCATGTCCGGGGTGGCCGATTCGGCGGTCCCGTGCGACAGGGTGGCTGTGCTGTCTGTCATCATTCCGTCTTTCATCCGGCCCAGGTTGGCCGGGTCTGAAGACCCGGCCCCACATCGGATCGAAGGTGGCCGGTCTGGAAACCCGGCCCTGCGCGTGAAAAGACCTAATCCTTGTCGCCGTCGGTCAACACTCGAAGCCTGGCGGCATGCGCGCGCACTTTCGCGGCCGTGAACGAGGGGCGGGCGGCGATTGCCCGCTCGAACGCGCCGGCAGCCAGCCGGTGCTCCCCGTTGGCGAGATGCACGATGCCGATGTTGTACTCGGCCGCACCCGGGCCGCCGGCGGCGGAGAACTCGATCACCGCCTCCGCGAGGTCGCCGCTCGCGGCATGGGTCAGCGCCAGGTTGTTGTGCGCGGCGGCGAGCCCCGGCGTTGCGCGCAGGGCTGCCTCGCAGCTGGATCGTGCCTCCTGCAGCCGCCCGAGCCTGAACTCCAGGTAGCAGAGGTTGCTCAGCGCCCACCCGGCGGCCGGGTCGAGGTCGGCTGCCCGGGCATAAGCCGCACGGGCGTCGTCGCTCTTTCCCAGCGCGTCCAGCAGCGTCCCGAGCGTGTTGCGGGCGCTTGCCGATGCCGGATCGTAGTGAATGGCCCGATAGGCCGACGCGAGGCCCCGCTCCGGCAGCCCCCAGTCGCGCCAGATCCGGGCCAGACCCTCGTGAGCCTCGGCCAGCCGCGGCTCCTTGACCAGCGCACGCTCCAGGCTTGCATATGCCGAGTCGAGCACGCCGAGGCGCCGGTACTCCCTGGCGATGCGAACGTCGTTGCTCGCGGTCGGCAGCACCGCGTCGGCCAGCAGGGCCGCCGCGAGCCGGGGATCCGATGCCTCGACCGTCTGCCCGAAGCTGACTGATGGGGACGTTGCCACGGGAGGACCGTCAGCGGGGCGAGCCGATAACGAACGCTGAGCAGTTGCGCAACCACTCACCAGCAGGACCCCAAGCGACACGGCCGCCGCAGCCCAGGGCCTGTACCACACATTCCGATCCCTAGTCATCCTCGGAACGGAGGCGAGCGCGACGGCGTGCGATGTAGAGAACGAGCAAAACGGCGCACACGACGAGAAGAACGAGGTTGAGAGTACTCACACGTTGCCTTCCTTTCGTTTGAAGGGCTTACTGGGTAAACAGGATGCTGCGGATGAACAGGATCACCGCCGGCCCCAGCGTCACGACGTAGAACGCCGGGAACAGAAAGAACACGAGCGGGAACACCAGCTTCACGCCCACCTTCGCCGCGCGCTCCTCGGCCCGCTGGCGGCGCTTGTTGCGGGATGTCTCGGCGTGCGTCCGGAGCGCCTGGGCCACGCTCGTGCCGAACCGGTCGGTCTGGACGAGCATCGCCACGAGCGCCCGCACGTCGTCCACGCGCGTCCGCTTCGCGAAATTCTTGAACGCCTCGATGCGGCTCTTGCCGGCGCGCACCTCGGTGGTGATCAACTTCAGCTCGGACGCCAGGTCCGGGTGCGAGACTTCCAGCTCCGCACTGGTCTTGAGAATCCCCTGGTCGAGCGCGCAGCCGGCCTCGATGCAGACGATCAGGAGGTCGAGCGCGTCGGGCAGCCCGTTCTCGATGCGGGTCTTCCGCTTGTTGATCAGCCGCGAGAGCACGAGCCCGGGAATCATGTAGCCGATCAGCGCCGCAATCGCCGCAACCACCCACCCCGCCATGCCGACCATGTAGATCAGCGGGCCGGCCGCGAAGATGATCGGCAGGGCCAGTTCCGCGACGGAATAGAGCACCGCCGGCCCGAAACTCTGGATCCCGGCAGCGGCCAGCCGGCGCCGGAGCTTGGTCATCTCCTTCGGAGACTTGGGAATCTTGCTGGCGATGGTCGCCAGCCGCGGGTCGAGGCGCTCCGTGAGTCCGGGACCCTCCCGCAGCGGGAGGGTTCCGGTTCCGCTCCCGCCCCCGGCAAGCGCCATCTGCCGCAGCCGGCGCCGCTCGGGAGACGTACGCGCGAGCAGCGTCGATGCAACGAAGCCGGTGATCAACGCGATGGAGACGAACAGCGCGCCGATCGAGAGCCACACATCAGGAGTCATGTCGTCACCGGCTCACAGTCTCAGTACGGGATGTCCACGAGCTTGCGGATGATCAGCGTGCCGGTTATCTGCAGCACCAGCGCGCCGATGATCATCTTGACGCCAAGCGGATCGTTGACCAGCAGCATCATGTGCTGGGGGGACATCACGAACATGGCTGCGGCCAGCGACGGCGGCAGCCCGGCAAGGATCCACCCGGTGATCCGGCCGTGGGCCGTGAGCACGCGCACCTGGCGCTTGACCTTGAACCGCTCGCGGATCACCGACGCCAGGTTGTCCAGCACCTCGCCAAGGTTGCCTCCCGTCTCCCGCTGCGTCAGGACAGCCGTGACGAAGAAGCGGGCGTCGATCAGTGGAATCCGCTCGGCAAAATCCCTCATGGCATCCGGCAGCGGCATGCCGAAGCTCTGGCGATCGTAGAGCAGCTTGAACTCCGCCCCCACAGGCTCGGGGATCTCCTCGGCGGCCATCGCGAGGCCGGTGGCGAACGCATGTCCGGCCCGCAGCGACCGGCCGATCAGGTCGATCGCCTCGGGGAACTGTTCCTCGAACTTCCGCAGGCGCCGCCCTTTCATGTGCTTCACGTACATGAAGGGAATCATCGATGCCACGATGCCGGCCGCGATGCCCATCATCGTGTTGAAGGTCAGAAACCTGACGACCAGGTATCCAAGCAGCATCAGGCAGCCGGACGCCATGAACAGCGTGCCGACCGTGAACGACAGCCCGGCCTGCGTGAGGTCGCGCTGCCAGCCGGCTGTCAGCCGGCCCGCCTGTCCCAGCACCGTGTTGAGGGTCCCGAGGCTGCTCAGTTCCTTGCTAGCCTTGAGGATCCCGCTCTTCTTCTTCGAGATCTTCGACGACGGTGTCGGCTGCAGCCGTTTGCGCAGCGCGGCTTCCTCCGACGTCTCGAGCCTGAGCACGAAGGCCCAGTACGCCCCCAGCACCAGCAGGAGGGTCAGCCCGAATGTGAGGAAAACAAGAGTCATGACGGCCTCAGGCCACGGCCTTCACGTGCTCGAACATGTCCATGGGCAGCGGCATCCCGGCCGCGCCGATCCGCTCGCTGCACTTCGGCCGGATGCCGGTGGCGCGGAACCGGCCGGTTACCTTGCCCTCTTTGCTGATCCCCGTGCGCTCGAAGACGAAAATCTCCTGCATGGTGATGACCTCTCCTTCCATGCCGGTGATCTCCGAGATGCCGGTCACCTTGCGGGTGCCATCGGCCATGCGGGAGACCTGCACGATCAGCTGGATGGCGGAGGCGATCTGCTGCCGGATCGCACGCTCGGGGATGTTGAGGTTGGCCATCGCCACCATCGTGTCGAGACGGTAGAGGGCGTCTCTCTGGGTATTGGCGTGGACGGTCGTGAGGCTCCCGTCGTGGCCGGTGTTCATGGCCTGCAGCATGTCCAGCGCTTCCTCGCTGCGGACCTCTCCGACGATGATCCGGTCGGGCCGCATGCGGAGCGCGTTGACGACCAGCTCGCGGGCCCGCACGGCGCCCTTGCCCTCGATGTTGGCCGGCCGGGTTTCGAGCCTGACGACGTGACGCTGCCGAAGCGCGAGCTCCGCCGCGTCTTCGATGGTGACCACGCGCTCGTTCGAGCCGATGAAGCTGGAGAGCACGTTCAGGAGGGTGGTCTTGCCGGCGCCGGTGCCCCCGGACACGATCAGGTTCATGCGGGCGGCAATCGCCGAGCTGAGGAAGTCCATCATCGGCTCGGTCCACGAGTCCCGCTTGACGAGATCCTTCGCGCCAAGGCGGTCGGTCCTGAACCGGCGGATCGACATGGCGGGGCCGTCGAGCGCGAGCGGCGGGATGATCGCGTTCACACGCGAGCCGTCGGCCAGGCGGGCGTCCACCATCGGGCTCGACTCGTCGATGCGCCGGCCGACGCTGCTGACGATGCGCTCGATGATCTGCATCAGGTGCTTGTCGTCCTTGAACACCACCGACGTTTCCTCGAGCTTGCCGTCCCGCTCGATGTACACCTGGTTGTAGCGGTTCACCAGGATGTCGGAGATGGACGGATCGCGCAGCAGCAGTTCCAGCGGCCCCAGCCCGAACAGCTCGTTGATGACGTCGGAGATCAGCGCCTCGCGCTCGAACAGGCTGAGCGGCATCGACCCGCTCTCGCGCTCGATCATGCCGGTCGTGAGCCCGCGGATCTCCGGCTCCGCCTCCTCGCGCTTCATGCGCGTGAGCCGGTCCAGATCGAGCCGGTTGAGCAGGTCCTGGTGGATCCGGCTCTTCAGCTCCTGGTAGTACGAGCCGCGGGTATCGACGCTGCCGCCGCCAACCGTCAGGCCAGTTGCGAGAAGTGACATGTCATTCCCTTCAGTCGTGCGTTACGCCTTGCGTGGAGACAGCCGGCCGAACAGCGTGGTGGACCGCTGCCTCTGGTCCTTCTCGGACGGAGCGCCGGCCAGCCCCCGTGCGAACGCAGTGAAGCTCTTCGCGAGCTCCGTCGTCGCGTCGAGCACGATGGGGCGGCCCTTGTTCATCGCCTGGACCGCAGACCGGTAGTCGCTCGGAAACGTGTTGCTGATATCGACGCCGACCGTCCGCTCGACGTCGTCGAAGCCGATTTCGGCGCGGCGGTCGGTTCGCGTGACGACCAGGCTCAGCCTGGCCTGGCTGTAGCGCTGGCGCAGCGAGGCGGCCATGCGGCTGGCGTTGCGCACCGTGGCCAGCTCCTGGTTGGCGACGAGGAAGATCTTCGTCGCGCTCTCCAGCGAGTCGAGCGCCGTGGAATCGGAGCGCGGCACGTCGAGCACGGTGAACTGGCGCGTCTGCGCCGCGAAGTCGAGCAGGGTCCGCATGCGGATGGCATCGAAGTGGGGCGTGACCGCCCGCCCGGACGCTCCCAGCAGATCGAGACCGGCTTTCGTCCGCGTGACGAGCCCCCCGAAGAACGCGGCGTCGAGCCGCTGGACGTTCTCGAGCGCGTCCATCACCGAGAAGCGCGGCTCGCTGCCCAGGAAGACCGCCGCGTCGCCGCAGGCGATGTTCAGGTCGATCAGGAGGGTGGCCTCGGGCGCCAGCTTTGCCAGCGCCGTCGCGACGTTGACCGCGACAGTGGTGGTGCCGATGCCGCCCTTTGCGCCGACGAACGCGAAGACGTCCCCCCTCGCGGTGGACGAGAGGTTGCCGACCAGCCGCTTGATGGCGGCCTGGAGCTCCGGCACCGCGACCGGGAAGGTGACGAACTCGTTCACACCCGACCGCATGGCCTCGAGCATCAACTCGGGATCGAGCTTCGATGCGACGAGCAGCACGCCGGTGGTCGGGTGCTGGCGCTTCAGGCTGGCGAGCGCCGGCGGGACATGTGGCTCGTCCCGCAGATCGATCACCAGCAGCCCGGGCTGGCTCGCGCCGGGCTGCGCCAGGCCGGCGAGCGCCTCCTGCGACACGGTGACACAGGGCATGCCCGTGTCGCGCATGAGCTGCACGAGCTGGGGGTCGCGACTTACCAGGCTGATGATGGTAGACACCGAATCTCCTTACCGAACGAGGATGATGGTCCGTAGAAACGACGCGCTCGCCGTCAGGCTGGAGCTGCCGGTCGCGAGCGCCGGGTAATAGGTGAAGTAGCCGACGACGTCCCCATTGTTCGTGATCGACTCAATCCAGAATCCAAGGATGTGCGTCACCGTGACCGTCGTATTGCCATTGGTCCGGGTCTGCGAATACGAATACGGATCGAAGGCGGCGATGGCGCCGAGCCTGGGGCTCTTGGTGCAGGTGCCGGCCGCCATGCAGCCTCCCACGATCGTCTTCGTGTTGACGTCGAAGTGCGCGGTTGGATCGAGTGCAATCAGTGCCTCGATGCCCTGCTTGGTCGGTCCCACCATGTTGCCGTTCTCCGGCTCGAGCTCCGTGCCGGGTCCGATCGGCCGCGTGTTGCAGTTCGCGATGTTCCACTCGTAGTCGGCGCCGCCGCTGTCGGTCGGCTTCACCCTTACCGGATAGAACCAGCCGGGCTGAATCGCGTCTCCCGGGCTCCCGGACTTGAGGATCACCATCAAGCCGTTGTCCTCGGGGAGCCTGTAGCCCGTGCCGTTCGAGTTTGCCGAGGGCGCCGTGTAGAGGTCGGGGGTCAACAGCGGATCGCCCTTGTTCGGATTGTCCGGTTTGGTGAGATTGTACTCGTCCGTCGTCTCCCACGTCTTGGGGGTCGGGTAGATCTCCGTCCACTTGTCCGGGATGGCGAACGGCTTGACGCAGTCGGCCTTGTCGCCCACCAGCACCTGCGCCGTCGCTGTCGCCTTGACGCCCTGGCCCGTCACACCAACCAGACCTCCGAAGAAGATCGGCAGCTGGTTGCCGCGCTCCTGGTTCCTGTAGACGTCCACCTTGATGCACGTGTCCGGCGCGCCCGGCGCTCCGGGCGGGCATGCGGGAAAGGTGACGTCTCCCTGCAACACGCTCGGGACCCCACCGAAGACGTTGTTCGCCTGCGCGACGGCGATGGCCTTGTTCTTCACGACGCCTAGATTGAGCGGGCTGTCGTACGCCATGGCCACCGCGCCGGCCAGGGCGCCGGCGTCAGCGGACGTCTGCGCCTGCCCGCGGCTGACCCACATCACGCCGTAGTCCGCGACAAACGTCGTGAAGGCGATGAGCCCGAGCAGGGCTATCGCTACGTGAACGAGCACGGCACCGCGTTCCGACGATCGCGCGAAGCTTAACACCTGGGGGGCTGGGGTCTGCATGGCTCGCTTATCAATGGTTACCCGACGGTTTACGTACTGCCGGCTGCGGCGGGGCGTCCACCGTGCCTGCACTGCCTTCGAGCTGGGCGCCGACGTCGCCGGGCTGGCCGCCGCCCGGACGCGGAATGAACGGTTCCGGACGGGTCGGCAGCGCCGGCACCTCGTCGGGATCGAGCGGGCGGACCAGCCGGGGGGTAATCAACACCATCAGCTCGGTCTGCTCGGCGCGCGACGACTTGCTCTTGAAGAGCGCCCCGATGATCGGCAGCTTGCTGAGAATCGGGATCGCGGCGTTGTCGTTCTGCGACTGGTTGTCGAGGAGGCCGGCGATGGCGAACGTCTGGCCGTCCCGGAGCTCGACATCGGTCTCGGCGCGACGCGTCGTCAACGCCGGGATGCGGAAGCCCTGAAGAGTGATGCCGTTGTTGAAGTCGAGCGAGCTGACCTCCGGCTTCACCTTCAGCCGGATGACATCCCCCGCAATCGTCGGCTTGAACGCCAGCCTGATCCCGAACTCCTTGAACACGACGGTGACCGATCCCGTGGTTCCCTGCACGACCGGAATCGGGAACTCGCCGCCGGCGAGGAAGCTGGCCTCCTGGCCGTTGTAGGCGATCAGGTTGGGCTCGGCGAGGCTCTGGAAGCCGCCGGTCTGCTGCAGCGCCTTCAACACGCCGCCGATGCCCGTTTCGCGGTCGAAGAAGAACAGGTTGAGGAAATCGCTGAACACCAGCCCGCCTGCCTTCTCGTCGTCGAAATCCGGTTGGGCGAACGCCTGCGTCGTCGAACGGCCGGCGAACCGCTCCCCCTTGAGAAACAGCGTCAGGCCCGCTTCCGTCAACATGCGGCGATTGACCTCGGCGAACCGGACCTGCAGCATCACCTGCTGGCTCTCGGTTCCGCCGGGCACCTGCAGCAGGTTGATGATCTGCGCTTTCGGCGAGGAGGCCGTGGCAATCTCACCCATCCTGAGCATCACGTTCGTGCTCGACACCTGGCCGGAGAGGATGGTCGCCCCGTCGTTCGCGCCGACCGTCACGTCCTCTCCAGGAAACAGCATGTGGAGCTGCTGTTCGAGGGTCGAAGTCGGCTGCTCGACGATCACGTCGTACTGGGTGCGGCCGGTCGTGCCCCACACGATCAGGCTGACGGTGCCGGCCTTCTTGCCGTCGATCAGGATCTCGCGGGCCTGCACGACAACGGCATCCGCCACGTCCGGATTGGTGATGGCGATGCGCGTGACATCGAATTCGGTCGAGACGACAGTCGAACGTCCGGCGGTGAGCTGAACCTTCTGGAACTGGCTGACGCTCTGCCCGGACTGCGGCGGCACACCCGGCCGGTCCTGCGCAAGCACCACCGAGGACGCCGTCGCGAGCAGCAGCGCAATGCCGGTCGCAATCCGTCTTCCCAAGATGGGAGACACAACTGAACTCATTATCTGACGACCTCTTCTGAACGTTTGGCCGCCCTGAACGTCTCGACGGTGTAGACCTTCGAGACGGGAGCGGCCGCCGGGGGCGGCGGCATTGCCATGCGCCGTCCCTGGCTGCTTTTCACGACCGGGGGAGCGGCCGGGGCCTGGCCGAGCAGCCCGGCCGTGCGGATACCTGTCGTTTCGGTGGGCTTGCGGTCCATCGGGTTGCGCAGCGTCAGCATGATCGAGCCTTCGCTGGCCGCGAGCGCGATGCGCTCGGCGTCCGGCGGCGTGACCAGCAGCGTCACGACCGTCGACTGAATCGGCGCCCCGTCGCGCGCCTTCTCCTGGTCGTAGCGGGTGCCGGCGGTCAGCACCTGGATGTCGCTGACCACCACGCGCGTCATCGTGTCCTTCTCGGCCTCCCGCTTCAGCGTGACCATCACGTCCACGTGCGTCCCGGGCACGACGAAGCCGGCGACGCCGATGACCTCGTTGACCTTGACCGACACGGCGCGCATGCCTTCCGGAATCGAGGGCGGCAGTCCGGCGCCTGCTTCGAGCGGGGCGACCTTCGCCCCGGTCAGCGGCTCGTTGGCGACCACGGAGGCGATCAGCCCGCGATTGAGGACGCTCTCGATGGTGGTGAACCCCTTCTCGACGGGGCTGCTCGCGGGCCACGCGACCAGCTTCACGTAGTCCTTGGTGATGACGCTGCCCATGGCCATGTCGTGCGCCGCCACGACCTGGTGCAGGCTGCGGACCTCGACCTCACGAACCGGCATGCGCTGGATGGCGCGGAGCACGCCGAAGCTGGCCAGCCCGGCGACGACCACAGCGATGCCAACGACGACAAGTGTTCTGGTGGTGCGATTCATATCGTGTTATCTCGCTTCTCTGCTGCGTCGGGCGATGCAGTCCGGCCGTGACGGGCTCACGGACTCCGAACAACGGGCGGCCGCGCACCGGTCGAGGTCACGGCGTGGCGACAATCTCGCTTCGCATGACGGCGCTGGCGGTAATCGGGATGCTGCTCGAGAACGTGCCCCCCAGGAGCCCGGCCACCCCGCCGATGAACATGTAGGAGTGCGTGTAGGTGACCTGGACCTGGCGGGCCTGCAGCGCGGCGCCGCCCGAGACGGGCACCGTGACGTTGGTCAAGGTCACGAGACTCGGGCAGCCGGCAGCGGTCAGCCCGCCGGTGGTCATGTAACTGCACACGCGCGACTTGACGTCGTCGGCCTGATAGCCGGGAAGCACCGCGATCCGCGCGCCCTCGCGCGCCGCGTTGGTCAGCACTTCGTAGCGCTGGAACATGAAGCCGAACTCGGCGATCCCCAGCAGCACGAACAGCAGCATCGGCACGACGAGGGCGAACTCGATCAGCTCCGCGCCCTTCTCGGACTGCAAACGCGTCTTCACCGTATTCATCGAAGCCATAACGTCACCATCAGTCCTGCGAGAACGGGTACCGCGTAGGCCAGGCGGGGGCCTCGATGCGTCGCCAGTGTCAGCTCGGGCGCGGGCCGGGGCCCCATAATTCGCCAGTACATGACCAGATTTGTAATGTTCCGGAAAGCCCTGGGTAGATAACCGTAGAGCGCCGCAACGACCAGTCCCATGATGCCACCGGCAACGCCGGCGTAGAGACCGACCCACACAACCGTCGCGGGGCCGAGCCACGAACCGAGCGCGCCCAACAACTTAACATCTCCGGCCCCCATGCCCCCCAGGGCGAAGACCGGGAAGAAAAGGGCGGCGCCGACGAGCCAGCCTACCAGGGCCATACCCGCACCCGCCCAGCCTGAGATGTAACCGTGGACGAGGATGGCTGCAAGGGCTGCGCCGAAGGTCAGGAGGTTGGGAATCCGGCGCGTGGCGAGGTCGAAGACGACAGCGACGAGCACGACGACGATCGCGACGACTTGATAGGAGTTCATAAACCCGTTCTGTCAGCAGGCTGGGCTGACGCCGCGGTCAGCCGTCAGCAGCCGCCGCCGCCCGGGTCCGGCGTGCATGCAGAGATGCCCTGCACCCCCGTGTCCCACCCGGTGTAAGCGGCCAGGATCCCCGCCACGATGTTGTTCCAGGCCAGGACGCCGACGACGCCGATCAGGGAGGAGAGCAGCGCGTACTCGATCAGGTCCTGCCCATCGTCGGCCGTCAACAATCGCCGGAGCAGTGTGATCATTGTGTGATTCTTCTCACCCGGCCTCAACGGTCCCTCGGTTGCGAGCGGTACCCTTGAAGGGGTGCCCGCCGCGAGGCGACGGGCCGTAGCGGTGCCGGCAATCGATGCGGCGCTCATCGCGGAGATGGCCGGACGTCGCATAGCGTCTCCAACCACGTTCTACGACCCGGCAGTACCTCACGACGGTTGCCGCTTTACCAAGGAAATCGTCCCTTAGTGCGGTACCGACCGAGGTAATCGCGATGACGCTCCCGAGCGAAATCAGCGCCGCGAGCAGCGCGTACTCGAATCAGGTCCTGACCCTCTTCCTCCAACACCAGACGCTTGAACAGCATGCCCATCGAACTCTCCCAGGGTATGAACGCGCGTGCAACCCGCACTGGGCAACCTCATATTGCCCAGCATCCCAGTTGTCTACGAGCCCGCAGCCGTGACGGCGCCGCCGACGGCGGTGTACTTGCCCTGGATGGCCGTGCCCAGCGCGGTGATCGCAAGCACACTGGCCAGTGAAATCAGGCCCGCGAGCAGCGCGTACTCGATCAGGTCCTGCCCCGCGTCTTCACGCACGAAACGAACGATAAGACTCTTCATGATGGCTTCTTTTCCTGAGTAAACGTGCGTGTTGCCGAGCGGGACCCCTCCCGGCCTATCGGCCGGACGCCAGCCGTTCTGTGTCGGTGCCAAGCGCCCGCAGAGCGCTCGTTGAGCGGAATCGGCGCTTGACACTTACGCAGATCGGCCGCCAGCAGAGTCCGTCGAGATCGACGACTACGAGCCGGCCGCGGTGACCGCGCCGCCGACAGCGGTGAACTTGCCCTGGATCGCCGTGCCCAGCGCGGTAATCGCAAGCACGCTCGCGAGCGAAATGAGACCCGCGAGCAGCGCGTACTCGATGAGGTCCTGGCCCGCATCCTCGCGAACGAAACGAACAATGAGGTTCTTCATGGTGTCTTCTTCTCTCTAACCTGCCTGGCATGCCGCAGCGGGAACATCCCGCCGCAGCCCGAGTGAGACGGCTTACGAGCCGGCCGCGGTGACGGCGCCGCCGACGGCGGTGAACTTGCCCTGGATGGCCGTGCCCAGCGCGGTGATCGCGAGGACGCTGGCGAGCGAGATCAGGCCCGCGAGCAGCGCGTACTCGATCAGGTCCTGGCCGGCATCTTCACGCACGAAACGAACAATAAGGTTCTTCATTTGCTTTTTCTTCTCCAAGCTGACAGTTTTAGCCGATACCGAGGCGGAACATCCCGCCCCGGAAAGTGAAAGCAGGTTACGATCCCGCTGCCGTAACGGCGCCGCCGACGTCCGTGAACTTGCCCTGGATGGCCGTCCCGAGCGCGGTAATCGCCAGGACGCTGGCGAGCGAGATCAACCCGGCGAGCAGCGCGTACTCGATCAGGTCCTGCCCGGCATCCTCACGCACGAAACGAACGATGAGATTCTTCATATGCTTCTACCCTTTACCCAGGGGTTGATGAGTGCTGCAGCGGAAAATCCCGCTGCCAGCCCGGTGCGGTCGAGCCCGGCTTCTATGTCTGCAATCGAGCGCCGCTCGGGGCGCTCTTAGGACGCCAGATATGGCGTGTGACACCAGCCAGGCCCGACCGCCTTGGCACAGCTCCGAATCGTCCCGGCCGGCTGTGCGCCCGTCCGGAACGTGACCGCCGGCATACCCGGCGGAATTCACATCTGTCGATCAAAACTCGCTTTTCGTACCTGCCGAGCCCGCCAGCTTGGCGATAACCCGGCGCAGGGAAAGCTCATGCGGGCTGGTCGTCCAGAGGAACTCGGCGCCCAGCTGATACCGCCCGCTGCCACCCTCCGACTCCAGGCACCGCATCACCCGGACATCGTCCGCATACTCCACGTCCTCGAACTGGACCTTCAGCAGCCCAGTGGCGCCTTTTTCCAGCCGGCACGGGCTCTCGAGCAGGCACCCGGCGCTGCTGATATCCATCAGCCTGACCGGCACTTCCCGTCCGAGCACAGCCACCAGGTCGTCGGCGCTCAGGATAGCGTCCAGCGGATCCGTCACAGGGCCTCTGCCGCCACGCTGGCCGGGGCGCCTGCCGCGGCAACCGCCATGGCCTCGCTGGCGGCCGAACGAACCACTGCGAGCCTCAGCCGGTGGCGGAGGGTCCCGGCGATGATCACCGGCCGGCTCTCGAGAACTTTCACCCGGATGCCCAGGGCCGCCCCGCCGCCGAACAGGTCCAGCGTCATCGTCTCACCGAGGACCCCCGGCGCCCCGCTCACGGCCATCACCTCGTCCCGCGATGTCCGATCCACCACCACGTCCCGGAGGACGCGCATCGCGCCTTCCCAGGGACTGGCGACGGCAAACCGTGGGTGTGACCGCCGACCTGCCATTCGAAGCCCTCGCCGCGCACCGCTGCGCACCCGCGCCGTTTCAATCCCACCCGATACTCCGTGGATGCTCTTCCGTAGAGCAAGTGTGATGCCGGAGATCTGCCGCTCGAGATATAGGGGCTATTGACTGAAATCAGCGTATTTGTTCAAAACAGCCACCCCTGACCCCCCTGTCAGGCCGGGGGGTCGAGTGTGAACTCTGGCCCCAACCACAAAAAGGGTGCTCAGAAGCAGACTTTGGTCCTTTCGCACAGCGACAGACCGTCTCCCACGCTGGTCCCGGAGCCCACGAGCGAGCCGGCGCGCATCTCCACGACCGCAAAGCCCCGCCAGGCGCCCACGACCCGCCGGGCCGGCACAGCCGCAGCGGCCTTGAGCACCACGCCTGCGCGGGAGACGATCAGGACGTCGATCGCGAACCGCATGCCGAACGTGTGAACCAGACCGCTGGGGGCGATGATCAGCGCATGCCCCTCCGGCAGCCCGTCGCGTCCCAGCAGGCCCTTCTTGCGCGAGGCCGAGTCGAGCGCCGGTTCAACGGTCACGGCCACCACCCGCCCCGTCCGCTGGTTGCGCAGGGCCAACGGCGGCGCGTCTCGACGGAGCAACGGCTGCAGGAAGTGCGATTTCAGGACTTTTCCGGAATGATAATCGCAATCCGCACGCGGTAGCGCACCGGCTCGCCGTTGCGCATCGCGGGCCTGAACTGCCACGCCTTCGCCGCCGCCATCAACATGCGTTCCTCGAACCGGAGCTTCGGCGAGATCAGCTGGACCCGCTCGACGATCCCTGTCTCGCTGACAACCACATCGAAGTAGCCGGTGTCTTCCCCGGGCTTGGGCTCGCGCGGCAACTGTTGACGGTTCAGGCGCGGGGGCTCGACGTCGCGGTCCGCGCTCGAGTACGTGCACGACCCCGCCGAGCTCGACGATCGAGGGGCCCTCGACGAAGGGCGCGACCCACATGTCGGTGATCCCCGGCACCCTCAGGTCTCCCGACCCTGGCGCCGCGGCCAGGTTTCCACCGGCAGCGCGCTGCCCCGACGCCTGTGCATTCGGGCCGGTGACTGGATTACGGTCGCCAGTCTTTGCGGCCGCTGCCGTGTGCGGCCGCGCCGCCGCCTTGCCGGACCTGCCCGCAGGTTCCGGCGCTTCGGCGAGCGTCGCCTCGGGCTTGACCTTCGTTCCCGCCGTGACGCCAAGCTTCGTCAGGCCGGCGGCGATCGTGTCGGCCACCTTCTGCTCGACGCGTCCCGTCAGGCTGGTGGCGGCACCGGCAGTCCCGGCAGACTTCGGGCGGGCATAGACCGCCAGGGCACCGACGACAGCCAGCAGGATGACGGCAGCGGCAATCAGGAACTGCCGGTTCATGCCTGGCCGGGGCTGCGGTTTCGCGGTCACGGGCGCCGCCTCGGCGCGCGCGACCACCCTCTCCCGCAGGAGCTCGAACTCCCCTTCCGGGCTCGGCGGGGGGGGATTCTCACGCAGCCGGGAGACGAGTGCCTGGAGATCGCTGGCTCTCGCGGGCCGCTCGTAGAATGCCAGGGCGCTCTGGAATGTCACGACGGTGGCATGGGACGGCGAAGGCTTGGCATTCTCGGCCGCGAAATCGCGCAGCGCGGGCGGCGCGTCGATGCCCTCCAGCAGCCTCTGCAGGATCATCCCGAGACTCGTGACCGGATGCTGCTGCAAAGGGGCGCCGGACCCGAACTTCACCGCGCCCGCCGCGTCGAGGAGCAGATCACGAGGACCCGGCACTGACGCACCAGGCGCGAGCTGCGCCGCCACCTCCTGCACGACCGCCACCGCCTCGTGCCAGGAGCGCGCGAAGTTCGGGTTCATCACGTCCGACACCCGGAAAACGTCGGGCGCAGATCCTTCGCCATCAGTGAGAGACATGGTGCCCACCAACCCAACCCTTCCGTCGTGCGATTGCCGGCGACGGCAATCCGCTGATTACCAAGACGCCCCGCACGCCCGGCGTGCGGCCGCCGCTTCCGCGCCGTCAGCTCTGGCTGAGCCGCGCCGCCTTGAAGGCGTCCACGACGGCGAATCTCGACGCAAACCGCGTGACCGGTTCGCCGCGCTGCTCGATCCGACCGACGTCGAGGTTGCCGAGGAACCTGCCCGCTTCGGCGAGGTACTGCAGCTTCGCCGGGTCCAGCCCGATCACCCGGGCGGCGGTGGCATCGAGCGACACCAGGTCGCGCGACATCCCGATACACCCGACGTGCCTCGCGCGTCCCATGATCGGGCCGTCCCCTTCCATGCCGGTCACCGCGTCGAGAATCGCCAGGTGCGGCCGGATGGTCGCGTTCAGGTCGAGAATCGACGCCGGGATCCCGTGCACGTGCAGGATGTTCTTCGGCCACCCGTAGACGGCGCCCGGCACCGCGCCGAAAAAATTCTTCATGCTGGCGGTCAGACCCGCCCAGTGGTGGGTCTTCAACTTCGGCATGGACACGATGAAATCGGAAGAGAGGAGCTCCACCGGCAGGGCCAGCGAAGCCAGCCCCGTGAACCTGCTCCTGAGCGCGACATCGCGCACGTCATCCTGATTGAGGTCGACGAAGCGGATCCGCTCGTCCTTCAGGTGATCGAACAGGCCGGTGCTGGTGAGGAGGTACTCCGTGTCGCGACGATGGCCCGGGCCCTCGCCCACGACAACGGATGCCGCGCCCGCGCGGCGGAACGCGACGACGGCGCCCATGATGACCATCGGGTCCGTGTTGATGGCCGATCCCCCCTCATATTCTACCATGTTGGGCTTGAGGAACACCCGCCGGCCCCGCACATCCACGCCCAGTTCCGTGAGGCCCCGGGCGATCACCGCCGCAAAATCCACAGCGTAGGAATCTGCCGGCAGCAGCGCGACCGGCGAACGATCCATGGTCTCGAAATCGCGCGCGTCGTACGGACGGCGGCCGCAGGCCGCGGCGGCAACGAGCGGCACCACAGCCGTCCCGAGGAACGCCCGTCGCGACAGCCGATCGGGCAGCAGGCGGCGGTCAGAGGCCAAAAGCGTCTTCCGTGGCGTTCGTCTGCAGCGTGTAAAGCGCCATTGCCACGCCCAGGTGTTGTCCGAGCTCGATCGCGCGCCCGGCCTGTGCCGCCAGGCCGGCCCGGGCGGGTCCGGCAGGCCGCCCGTGCAACCGTAATGCGATGGTTGCGAGCGACAGGGCGAGCGCAGAAGACTCGGACATGGCGGCATGTTCGAGGTAGGTGACGCTCTTCGTCACTGCCGGTATCGGTCTCTTCTGCAGGGCGAGCAGCGCCACGCCGGTGGTGGGCACGTACGGGCGCAATTGCTGCCCCAGCATGTTCGAGTTGCCGTAGTTCCAGCCGCCATTTTCGCAGCACCGGTCCACGAGGAGCGTCTCCGCCTCGGCCAGGCGCCCGGCGTCCACATGCTGCCCGCGGGCCGCCTGCTTCCTCAGGGCGAGCAGGGCCCAGGCCGTGGGCTCGACCCAGCTGAAGGTCCCCGCGATCCAGGACCATCCCTGCAGGCTGTTGTCCTGCCGGTTGTTCCCCGACTCGTCCAGCGCCAGCCCCTTCGCGTTCTCGAGGTTCTCCGACAGCGTCGCGTTCCCGTCGCGGTGCTCGGCGCCGCGTGCCCACAGCGTCAGCAGCGCGAGGGCGTGGAAGGCGAAGTTCGTGTCGCCGTTCGGCCGCTCGCGCAGCAGGCCGGCGGCCGACGGCCAGGAGGTCAACACCGCAGGATCCAGGTCGGTCAGCGCCAGCAACGCCCAGCACGTCGGTTCCAGGCGGCTCGCCTTGCCGGCAGAGTAACCCCATCCGCCGTCGCCATTGCGGCCGGCCAGCAGGCATTGACGCAGCGCCAAAGGATCGCCTGGAGCATCAGTCATTGGGAAGGTGGCTGCCGCAGGCTTGCTGCATCTCTCGCTTGCCGTCTGTTTGCGCGAGGGTTCCGGCGGGGCTGAAGCCCCGCTTCGACGTCCTCGCCCTGGCAGGACGGACGGCTGGATCCCGGCAAACGCAAGCGACCGCCCCGACTTGAACGTGGGGCATGCAAAATAACTCGGCTCGGGGGAGACCTCTACCCTACAGCAAAACCGGGGTCTTTGCGAGCAGGACCGGCGTTCGGGGAGGAGCTCCTGGCTGGAGCCGGCGTTGCGGCAACGTCTCAGGCCAGCGGCGCGTCCCCCTGGCTTCTTCCGTTCAGCTCGGGCACGAGCATCCGGCGCGTCGGCTGGCGCTCGGCCTGGCCGGTCCGGAACTCGCGGTAGTCCACCCTGCAATCGTGAGCTGTCAGGAAGTTGTGAAACCGCTGGTAGTCGTGCGCGTCGATCCCGAACAGCGTCAGCAGGCCCCGGTAGCTGCCCCGGGTGGCGTGCAGGCCCCGGCGCACCAGCTCACGGATGTCGTGCCGCGTGATGTCGCGGGACAGGAACAGCGGGTGGATGTGCGACCAGAACGAGCTGCCGCCCTTCACCAGCGAATCGTAGAGCTCGTCGGCAATCTGACGACGGCGCTCGCCGGTCAGGGTGAGCGGCTCGGTGACCCGCACGCACGACGGCAGCGACTCGGGACCGATTTCACCGCCGTCGGCCTGCCAGATGGCGTGCTCGACGATGTTCTGGAGCTCGCGGACGTTGCCGGGCCACCGGTAACGCTCGAGGAGCTCGATCGCCGCTGGAGTGAACACGGGAGGGTTGGCGCGGCCGCGCGCGGCGAAATAGCCAATCAGCGGACGGATGTCGGCGCGTCGCTCGCGCAGCGGCGGAACGTGGATGTGAATCACCCGCAGCCGGTAGAGGAGATCCTCGCGGAACTCGCCCGAGGCCACCCGCTCGGCCAGGTTCCGGTTCGTGGCGGCGATGATGCGGACGTCCACGCGGCGCGCCGTTTCGTGGGCGCCGACGCGCTGGAGCTCGCCCTGTTCGAGGAATCGCAGCAGGAGGGCCTGCATGCGGAGGCTCATCTCCCCGACTTCGTCCAGGAACAGGGTGCCCCCGTCTGCCGCCTGGAGCTTGCCCAGCTTGTCTCTATATGCGCCAGTGAAGCTGCCCTTGACGTGGCCGAACAGTTCGGACTCGAGCAGGCTCTCGGTGAGGCCGGCGCAGTTGACCGCCACGAACGGCCCGCGCCTGCGCACCGACTCCGCGTGCAGGGTGCGGGCGATGAGGTCCTTGCCGACCCCGCTCTCCCCTGTCACGAGGACCTTCGAGTCGCCGCCCGCCGCCCGGCGCGCGAGCGCGGCCACAGCGGCCATTGCCGGGCTGACGCACAGGTCGAGCCCCTGGTCGGCCCGGACAGTGGAGACGCCGTTTGCGGTGTATGAGGAGGTCACGGGACTGGCGAGCCGCACAGCAATCAGCGTACCGATCTGTATCTTCACAGATATACCTTTAGAACGGTATAGATCGCGAGGGGTAGAATCTGCGATTGACGGAAAGTCCGCTCGACAGCTGACAAATGTCTCCATTGTGGCCCGAATGGATAACTGGCAATGCTGCTGGCTGCTAGCTGCCAGCTTCCCGCTACCCGCTTCCCGCTAACCGTTGCCAGCGACCCGCTCCCCGCTCCCTGGCGCACTTTGAAGCTAATGGCCGGGAGCCGGAAGCACGCCAGGCGGGAAGCCGGAAGCAGGAAGGTGCCGGACGGCTCTCCAGCTACCCGCTGCCAGCTACCCGCTACCCGCTACTGCCCGTCGTACCCGCTCCCGCGACATGCCGCAGACTTTGAAGGTAGTGCTGGAAGCGGGAAGCCGGAAGCGGGAAGCGGGAAGCCGGAAGCGGGAAGCCGGAAGCAAATCTCAATGTCTGTCACCGCCCAGCCGTCATCTGGGTTGGTGCAGCAGATCCCCTGTTCCGTTTTATACATGTCCTCAACTGGTGACATTCCAGCCCCTCGCCATAAGTGCCACTTCGAAAAGCACTTAACTGAAATCACACCCTCGCAACTGTAACGTTTGTCGCCGCAGCCCGGCCCTTACAAGTCTGGCGTCAGCCGCAAGTCATTGCAGGAACAGAACTTACGAAACAGGGAAAAGTGGCGTCTCCCTTGCGCTGGCAGGGATTGCGGCAAACCCCCAGGGCCGCGCAGGGAGCCAGAAGTGATGAACGCATCGGAACGGAACCTCGCGGCCCGCAGCAACTACGACGATATGCCCGGCGGCGAGCCGAACATCATCGCCGCCAGCCCGGCCATGCTCGAAGTGCTGGCCATGGCCCGGCGCGCAGCTGTCGGCGAGTCCAAGGTGCTGATCACAGGCGAGAGCGGCGTCGGCAAGGACCTGATCGCCCGCACCATTCACTTCCACTCGACCCGCGCCAACGGGCCGTTCGTGGCCGTGAACTGCGCCGGCCTGACGGAGACGCTGCTCGAGTCGGAGCTGTTCGGCCACGTCAAGGGCAGCTTTACCGGCGCCTATCGCGACAAGCCCGGGAAGCTCCAGCTCGCGCACCGCGGCACGCTGTTCCTGGACGAGGTCGGCGAGATGAGCCTGCGCATGCAGGCGCTCCTCCTCCGCTTCCTCGAGACGGGCGAGGTCCAGTCGGTCGGCTCCCACAGCAACTCCGGCATCGTCAACGTCCGGGTGATCGCGGCGACGAACCGGAATCTTGCCGAGCGCGTCGCGGCTGGCGAGTTCCGCGAAGACCTGCTCTACCGCCTGCGCGTCATTCACGTGCACGTTCCGCCACTGCGCGAGCGGCAGGAGGACGTGCCGGTCCTGATCGACTTCCTGCTGAAGCGCTCCAAGCGTCAGATCGCCATCTCGGACGAGGCGCTGAAGGTGCTGCAGCGCTACCGCTGGCCCGGAAACGTCCGGGAGCTCCAGAACGTGGTCGAGCAGGCGATCTGGTTCGCCGAGCGGGACATCATCGACGTGGGCCACCTGCCGCGCGCCGTGCGCACGGCCGGGGAATCGCTGCTGCCGACCCGCGAGCGACGGCGCCAGATCTCGGACGACCTGTACGACGCGCTGGTGTCGGGGGGCTACTCCTTCTGGGAGCACATTCACCCGATCTTCCTGGCACGCGAGATTACCGTCCATGACGTCCGCGAGCTGATCGTCCGCGGGCTGCGCACGACCCACGGCAATTACCGGTCGCTGCTGCGCCTGTTCGGGATGCCGCACGGAGACTACAAGCGGTTCCACAACTTCCTGATGACGCACGGCTGCAAAGTGGACTACCGCTCGTTCCGGCAGGGCACGCCCGAGCCGGCCCGCCTGCCGCGCGTGCTGCTGCCGCCGCTCCGCTCGGTCCTCGTCCCGGCAGAAGAGACTCACGAGAACGTCGAGATGGTCGCAGGGTAGGGTTCGGCGCTCGGCGTTCGGGGCTCGGCGCTCGGCGTTCGGCGTCGGCGTTCGGCGCTGGGCGTTCGGTCGGCGCTCGGCGGTCGGCGCTCGGCGGTCAGGGTTCGACGCTCGGGCCGGTCGGGCGGTGAGTGCGGGATGTCGCGCCGGTCATCAGGGCCGCACCCGCCGCCGCTCCGATCAGGTTGCACACCAGATCGGTCGCGGAGGGAAACCGTCCGTGGCTGAACAACTGGGTCGTCTCCCCGACGAACGCAACAGGCAGCGCGATCCCGACTGCCCTCACGAACGTCCCCACCGCAGTCGCGCCGCGCGGTGCGAACACCCCCAGCGGCACGAACAGCAGCACGTTGAGCACCGAGTCGACAATCCTGACCGGCGGCGAGAGGAACGGCAGCCACAGCACGTGCGCCCAGTGCGTGTGGTTCTGCAGCGTGGTCCAGGGGAAGTCCGCCGCCAGGGCGGCGACGATCGACAGCGCCAGACCCACCGCTCTCACCCTCCGATGATAGCTCCCGCCGATCATCGGCCTCGATTTCCGACCTCACGCCCAGCTTCCTGCTTCCAGCTTCCAGCTTCCCGCTTCCCGCTTCCCGCTCCCCGCTGGCCCGCTACCTTCTACCTTCTACCTCCGACCTTCTACTCCTGGCTAGCTCCTCACTCCTGACTCCTGTGACGAAAAGTCTGACTGCGGTCGCGCGATGTCGCCACGGCGAGCGAGTATTCTTTGCGTACCGACTTCAGAATCCGCTTACACGGATCCCTGAGGCAGACTTATTGTCGAGCTCGAGGAAAAACGGGTCGAGACCGCACACCTAAAGTCAGCCCTGAGGCAGAACTCCCGGAGAGTGTCGCTTCAGAACAACCACAATTATTCAGTAAAAACAAGCATTTGCTGGACAAGTGCTTGATGGCAATGCGCTTGCTTCCCGTGATTGCCGCTGCTCAATGACGAGCGGTACAGCAGGAGGGCCCGGGGGTCAGGCGACACGTCGGGCAGTGTTCAGGGGTGGAGGGGATTTCTTATGCAGAAACGTGGTTACAAGCTGCTCGTCGCACTCGCAGTGCCGATGGCACTCATTGCGGGCAGCGGTGCAGCCCAGGCCGAAATCATTACGTTCGCGAACAACGCCGGGCAGGAAGGCGGCACGTTCTCGATCGGCGGCACCGTTGCAATCAGTAATGGCCGCATCTCGGCCGTAGCACTGCAAGGCGGCGCTTCGGCGGCCGTCACGGGCACTTGCGGCATCTACGGGTGCCTCCAGCTGCTCACGGGCCTCTATCTCGGGCCGGATACCAGCACCGCTGCCAACGACTACATCTACTCGGGTGCCGGCAGCGCGATCTCGATTGTCGGCGCCGCGACCGGAACGGGAGCGTCGGGCACCCTCTATCAGGGCATGTACGATCCCACCAGCAACATCCGGCTGACGTTCGACGACAGCTGCGTCACCGGCAGCTGCTTCGGCAGCCTCGGCGGCACCTTGGACGGCGGCGCGCTGAACGCGGCGCTCGCGACCTTCTTCGGCGTGCTGGCTCCCCAGAATGGCGGTAGCGTCACGAACCTGTTCTTCTCCTACGCCGGTACGCTGACTGGGACGACCACGACCAGCCCGTCCGGCGCCGGCGTGGCGAACACGAACAGCCTGCAGACCTCGCCGATTCCCGAGCCGGGCTCGATGCTCCTGCTGGGCACCGGTCTTCTCGGTCTGGCGAAGGCCGCTCGTCGCCTGCGCGGCTGAACGCGGAACCCCCGAATCTCAGGGTCTTCACAAGCCCGGCGTCAAAGGACGCCGGGGCTTTTTTCGTTCCGGATACCGCTCCGGGTGGGCCACCGTCACGCCCCTTCTGTCGGCCCAACCTGCGGAACTGCGGTAAGATTGGAAGGATGTCCAAGCTCAGGGCTCCTCTCCTCGCTCTAGCTGCGCTTGTCCTGAGCTTCGCGATTCTTTACAGGGATGTCGTCGCAAAACTGGTCCACGACTGGTATGTCGACGACAACTACTCGCACGGCTTCCTGATCGTCCCGCTGGCGGCCTATTTCGCCTGGGAGCGCCGCGCACCTCATCGCCGCTCGTCGCCGTCGCGCCCAGCGCGCTCGGCCTGCTCGGTGCTCGCGCGCGGAGCCTCGTCGTGCTCTGGCCGGCCTGCTCGGCGCCGAGCTGTTCCTGACCCGCGTCTCGATCATCGGTGTGCTGCGCGGACACGGTGCTGTCTTCGTCCTCGGCTGGCGGCCACCTGCGCGTCTGCTCGCGTTCCCGCTGGCGTTCCTGCTGCTGATGATTCCGATCCCGGCGCATCATCTTCAACCAGATCGCCTTTCCGCTCCAGCTGCTCGCCTCGCGGTTCGGCGAAACGGTCCTGTCGGCGCTCAGCATCCCGGTGCTGCGCGAAGGCAACGTGATCATCCTGGCGAACACCAGCCTCGAGGTCGCCGAAGCGTGCAGCGGCATCCGCTCGCTCGATCTCGCTGCTCACGCTCGGGATCGTCTACGGCTACTTCATCGATCAGCGCGGCTCAGGCGTGCGGCGGTGCTCGCGCTCGCCGACCATTCCGGTGGCGATCGTCGCCAACGGCTCCGCGTCGCCGGCACCGGCGTCGCCGCGCACTACTACGGTCCCGCGGCGGCCGAGGGTTCTTCCACACGTTCTCCGGCTGGCTCGTGTTCGTTGCCGCCTTCGCGATGCTGTTCGTCGTGGCACGCGCCTGATCGCCCTGGTGCCTGACCGCGGCGCGAAACCGACCGGGCGTTTCCCGCGGCGCCGGGCTGAAGCCCATAGACGCCACGACTCCTCATCGCTGAGCCGCTGCCTCCTGCTCGCATCGGCCGTGCTACGCCGCGCGCGCGAGCCGTGCCGAGCGAGTCCCGCCCGCGGCAGTCGTTGTCCACGTTCCCGACGCACGCATCGGGCGCTGGCAGGGCGCAGAGGCGACCGAGTTCGACCGACGAATCCTGGCGGTGCTCGGCGTGGACGAATACGTCAACCGGTTCTACACTGCCCGGCCGGAGCCGGGGTGAGCCTCTACGTCGGGTTACTACCCGAGCCAGCGGCAGGGCGACACGATCCACTCGCCGCTGAACTGCCTGCCCGGCGCGGGCTGGCTGCCCGCGCAGCAGGAGCGCGCCGCGATCCAGGTCACCGACTCGCTCGGCGCCCGCGCGCGATCGCCGTCAACCAGTTCATCATCCAGAAAGGCCTCGACCGCCAGGTGGTGCTCTACTGGTATCAGAGCCACGGCCGCGTGGTCGCGAGCGAGTACTGCGAGCAAGGCCTATCATGGTGTACGACGCCATCCGCACGCAGCCGCACCGACGCCGCGATGATCGCGGGTCATCACCCCCATAGCAGGCACGGGAGCGGATGCCGACGCCCAGGCCGTCCAGCGCAGCCACGAGTTCGTCCAGCAGATATTCCCGTCGCTGGGCCACGTGCTGCCCTCTTGAGGGCGCACGCCAGCCATTGACCCTATACGCCGACAGGAGTTCAAGATGTCACTCTCGCGATCAGGCATGACAAGCGTCGGAGTGCTGCTCCTCGTCATGCTGGCTGCTGCCTGCTCGAAGGATCCCGCCGCGACGGCCAAGAAGTACATCGAGAGCGGCGACAGGTACGTCGCGGAGAAAAAACATCGCGAGGCGACGATCGAGTATCGCAACGCCATCGCCGCGCACCCGACTTCCGGCGAGGCGCGCTTGAAGCTCGCCGACAGCTACATGGAGCTCGGGGATCAGCGGAACGCCTACGGCGAGTACATCCGCGCCGCGGATCTGCTCCCCAACGACATCAACGCGCAGCTCAAGGCGGCGCACACGCTGATGCGGGCCCAGAATTTCAAGGACGCCCAGGGCCGTGCCGACAAGGCCATCGCGCTCGACAACAAGAACGTCGAGGCGCTGCTGTTGCGCGGCAGCGCGCTTGCCGGGTTGAAGGACATCGACGGCGCGATTGCGCAGGTCGAAAGCGCCGTGGCCGCCGACCCGGCGCAGGGGGACAGCTACGCCAACCTGGGGATGCTGCAGATGGCGAAAGGGGACGCCGCCCTTGCCGAGAAGACCTTCAAGCAGGCGGTGGAGTCGGACCCGTCGAACATCTCCGCGCGCCTGACGCTCGCCACCTTCTATCTCAGCACGAACAAGCGGGCCGAGGCGGAGGAGAACATCAAGGCCGCCGTCGCGATCGACCCGAAGAGCCTGCAGGCGAACCGGGCGCTGGCGACGCTCTACATGATGACCAACCGGCGGGCCGAGGTCGAGGGCCCGATGAAAGTGATCGCCGACAACAGTCCGACCGCCACCGGACGCCTCGGGCTGGCCGATTACTACGTGACCGTCGGCCGCCCGGAGGACGCGAAGAAAATTTTCACCGACGTCCAGAAGGATCCGAAGCTGTTCGTGGCCGCCACGCTCAGGCTCGCCGCGCTCGCGATCACGTCCGGGAACCGCCCGGAAGCAGAGCGCCTGCTCGATCAGGCACTCGAGAAGGAGCCCAAGCACGCGGAGGCGTTGAGCACCAAGGCCACCTACCAGCTGCAGGACCGCAAGCTGGATGCGGCCATGGCGACCGCCGACGCGGCCATCAAGGCGGACCCGAGGACAGCGGGCAGGGCGCACCTCGTCCAGGCCCAGGTTCGTCACCTGAAAGGCCAGCTGCCGGAGGCGACGACATCCGCCCAGGAGGCGGTCAAGCTGGACCCGCGGCTGGCGGAGGCGCACCTCGAGCTCGCGCGGCTGTACCTGACGCAGAACAAGTTCGATGAGGCGGCCGTTTCGGTGAAGACGGCCCTGCAGCTGGTGCCGCGATTCGCCGAGGCGCATCTCCTGCTGGCGCGCCTCGAGCTGGCACGGAAGAACCCGAAGGGGGCGGAGCCTTCGCTGCGCCTCCTCGTGGCCAGCTTCCCGGACCGGCCGATCATTCAGGCGGAGATGGGCCAGCTCCACATGGCCAAGGGAGACAAGGCGGAGGCGAGAGCGGCGTTCC
Organism: uncultured Acidobacteriota bacterium; assembly: GCA_963787175.1. GTDB lineage: Bacteria > Acidobacteriota > Vicinamibacteria > Vicinamibacterales > 2-12-FULL-66-21 > CAVSUB01. The sequence continues at coordinate 835,828 of CAWBCA010000013.1, read as the reverse complement.
AGCGGGCGCTCGCCAAGGAGCCGGCGCAGGTCGACGCGCTGCAGGGACTCGCGCAGCTGGACCTGCAGGAGGGACAGGGGCAGGCCGCGCGCACGCGCATCGAGGAGGCTCTCAAGCGCTCGCCGGGCGACCACGCGATCCAGTTGCTCGCCGGCCAGATCTTCGCGAGGCTGAATGATGCGGCCGCCGCTGAACGGGTCCTGAAACAGGCGATGGAGTCCGATCCGAGCGACCTCCGGCCGTACGCACTGCTTGGCGAGCTCTATGCCAAGCAGCAGCGCCTCCCCGAGGCAACCGCGCAGTTCCAGACCGCCGTCGAGAAGCAGCCGAAGGCAATCGGCCCACAGACGGTGCTGGCCATCCTCCTGCAGATGCAGAACCGGCGCGACGAGGCGATCGCGCGGTATCAGCAGGTCCTGGCGATCGACTCACGGGCAGCGGTCGCCGCCAACAACCTGGCATGGCTCTTCGCCGAAAAAGGGGAACGGCTGGACGAGGCGCTCCAGCTCGCGCAGAGCGCCAAGGCGCAGCTGCCGGACGTCGCGGAGATCAACGACACGCTCGGCTACGTCTACCACAAGAAGGGGATGAGCAGCATGGCTGTGGGGCCGCTGCGCGAGGCGGCGGAGAAGGATCCCAAGAACGGCATCTACCACTACCATCTGGGCCTGGCGCTTGCCGCCACCGGCGACCGTCCCGGTGCCGCCTCGTCTTTCAAGCGCGCGCTGGCGGCGTCGCTGAGCCCCGAGCAGGTGGCCGAGGTGAAGACGGCGCTCGCCTCGGTTCAGGGCTGACCGGTCCCGCTCGCTGGAGCGCGGGTCCGTGACGGGGCCTCAGGCCTTCGGCACCGGCCCGCGCTGCGCCTGTCCCATCCGCTCGGCCAGCTCCGAGGTGGACAGGCCTGGAAGCCGCCCCACCACGTGCACGCGCCCGCCACCCGCCCGGACGGTTTCGGCCTCGATGCACTCCTCGCCGTACTCCGAGCCGTTGACGTGGACGTCCGGCCGTACCTCCGCCAGGAACGGCATCGGCACCGGCTCGTCGAACAGGTGCACGTAGTCCACGTCCCGAAGCGCCAGCAGCATCCTGGCCCGATCGGCCTCCCCGATGAACGGACGGCCGGGACCCTTGTGCTCGCGGACCGACCGATCGGTGTTCAGCCCGACGATCAGCACGTCCCCGAGGCGGCGAGCCTCGTGGAGGATGTGGAGATGCCCGGCGTGCATCACGTCGAAGGTGCCGTTGATGGTCACGATGCGCCGGCGGGCGGCGCGCAGCGTGGCGCTGAGCACCGACAGCTCGCCGCGTGAGACCATCCGCGGCTCGTCGTCTTCTTCGCGAAGGAGCTCGGCGGGCGAGATCGTCGCGGTGCCCAGCTTGGCGACGACCAGCCCGGCCGCCCGGTTCGCAAGGCCGACGGCCGTGACGTGGTCGCAACCGGTGGCCCTGGCGAGCGCGAACGTGGCAACCACCGTGTCGCCGGCGCCGCTGACGTCGAACACTTCCTTCGCGACCGTGGGCATGCCGAACTCCTCCACGCCGTCACGGTGGAAGAAGCGCATGCCGTTGGAGCCGAGGGTGAGCAGGACGTGCGATCTGAATCGATCGACCAGCAGGTGCCCCGTCCGCACGATCGCGTCCGGCGTCGCCGCGGCGTCGGGCAGGTTGAGCAGGCCGAGCGATTCCTTCCAGTTGGGCGTGAGGTAGTCGCACCCGCGGTAGTAGGCGGCGTGCTGCGGGCGCGGGTCGATGATCACTTCCTTGCCGGCGGCGTGCGCGGCATCGAGGACGAGCTGGCACACCCGCTCGGTGACCAGCCCCTTCGCATAGTCCGAGATCACCACCACCGAGCACCTGTCGAACTGCTCACCCACCGCCGCCAGGATGCGGTCTTCGGTGTCCGGCTGCACCGAGGTCGTAGCCTCGTAGTCCAGCCGCAGCAGCTGCTGCTGCTGGCCGAGGACGCGGACCTTGCGCACCGTCGGGCGATCGTCCAGCACCGGCACGAATTCGATGCCCGTCGCGGCAGCCTGCTCCGCCAGCTGCCGCCCGATGCCGTCCCGTCCGGTGACGCCGACGAGCACGACCCGCCCGCCCAGCGCGGCGATGTTCGCGGCGGTGTTGGCCGCACCCCCGAGCACCGTGCGCGCCGATCGGACCGCGAGCACCGGCACGGGAGCTTCCGGCGAGATGCGCGAGCAGTCGCCCGTGAGGTACTCGTCCAGCATGACATCGCCGAGGACGAGGACGCGATGGCTGGCGAAACCCTGGACGAGGGCATGGAAGGGAGACATCGAGTCGGGGCGGGGGCGGGGGTCCATAAGGCTCACGACGCAGCCTGCGCAAGCCGAGTCATGGTACACTGGATCGTTCAGGTGTTCCAGAGTGCGGCCGCCTTCTCCGGGCCCGGCGCGGCTGCCAGTTTCCTCCTGCTACCCCGGCCTCCCGCAGCGCGGACCCTGCCACCATGACCGAGAGCAGCGATAGCGGGACAGTCGCAGTCGGCAGCACGAGCGACGGTCCTCTGAAAGTGCTCGTCCTCAGCACGGTGTTTCCGAACCCCCAGCATCCGTACCACGGATTGTTCGTCTTCGAGCGCATCAGGCACACGGCTCAGGCGGCGGCCCTGCGCGTCCTGTCCCCCGTTCCCTGGTTCAGGGATCGACGCGGTATCCCCGGACGGACCACCATGGACGACCTGATCGTGTCGTACCCCACCGCGTACTACGTGCCGCGCTTCCTCAAGTGCCTCGACGGCAGCTTCTTCTTTCTCTCGCTCCTGCTGCCCCTGCGCCGGCTTCGGCAGTCCTTCGCGTTCAACCTGATCGACAGTCATTTCGCCCAGCCGGATGGCGTTGCGGGAGTGATGCTGGGCCGGTGGTTCGGCTGTCCGGTCGTGATCACGATGCGAGGCTCGGAAGCGGACTTCGCCGAGACATGCGCTGACCCGGAAGGTGATGGGGTGGGCGCTTCGCCGCGCGGCCGCCGTCATCGTGGTCTCGGAATCGCTGGCCTCGCTGGCCGAGGACCTCGGCGTGCCTCGCGAGCGGATCAGCCTGATCTCCAACGGCGTGGACACCACCCGCTTCGTGCCTCGCGACAAGTCAGCGATGCGCGAAACGCTGGGGCTGCGCGCGGGCGCCCGCATCATGGTGTCGATCGGCCACATGGTGCCGAGGAAGGGGTTCCACCGGCTGCTGCCGGTGTACGCCAGGCTGCGCGCGCGCTTCCCCGACCTGTTCCTGGTGCTGGTCGGGGGCACGACGCCTGTCGACTGGAACTACGAAGACGAAGTGAAAGCGCTCGTCAAGCAGCTGGGAATCGAAGAGGCCGTCCTGTTCACTGGAGCGCAGTCGCCGGACAGTATCGCGCAGTGGCTGAATGCCAGCGATCTGTTCGTGCTCGCGAGCGCCCGGGAGGGCTGTCCGAACGTGGTCTGGGAGGCGATGGCGTCAGGCGTGCCGGTTGTCGCGTCGGACGTCGGCGAGACGAAGCGGATGGTGCCGGCCTTCGCCGGGATTGTCTACAGCACCTTCGACGACCCTGCCTCGCTGGAACGCGCGCTCGAGGCCGCCCTCGCAGCGGACTGGGATCCCGCCCGCATCCGCCGCTATGCGGAGGAACACACCTGGGACCAGGTCGCACGGCGGGTGGTCAAGGTGTGGCGGTCAGCGGCAGAGGCCGCTGATGTGAAATCGTAACTGGCCGATGGCACATGGTGGCGCGCTCGGCCTTACATTTGCCATCTACCCTCTGCCATTGGCCTGCGCCACCCACCAGTCGGCCGGCGATCCGGTCCATCCGCGATCGCCGTCGAGAAAGATCCGCGCCCACAACTCCAGCGTGAGCAGGTTCCAGACCTGGCGGCTGGCGTTGTGACGGCCTGCGAGGTGGTCCTCGACGAACGCCCGCAAACGCTCGGGCTGGAACCACGATCGTGAGAGCGCGCGCTCCGAGAGGATCAGTCCCCGGACCTCGGCGGCGTATTGCCGTCGCAGCCAGTCGTCGAACGGCACCGGAAAGCCGCGTTTCCTCCGCCCGATGATTTCGGGCGGCAGGTGCGTCCGCGCGGCCTGCTTGAGGAGCACCTTGCCCGACATCCGTCCGAGCTTGACGCGGCGCGGCGCGCGCGCGGCGAACTCGACAAGCGGATGGTCGAGGTAGGGCACCCGGGCTTCGACCGAGAAGGCCATGCTCATGCGATCCTGCTTCATCAGCAGCTCGACCAGGTTGGTCTTGATATCGCTCGTCTGCATCCGGTCCGACACGCTGCCGGAGCCTCCCGCGCCGTAGGGAATCAGGTGCGAGTCGTAGATCCGCGCCGGGTCGGTGGCCCCGCTGAGCGCGCCAACCAGCAGCTCCCGCTGCATCGCCGGAGTGAACACCCCGAACCAGTTGTCGAACACCAGGGCCGCGACGGTGTCGTCTCGCAAGAACAGCGTGTGCGAGAGCGCCCGTCGCGCCCGCTCGGGCAGCAGCGAATGTTCCAAACCCTTCCTGACCGCCGCCCTGAGGCCGCCTGGCAGCCGGCCGTACGGGAGCCTCATCCGCTCGTTGAGCGCACCGCACCAGTAGCGGTCGTACCCGGCGAAGAGCTCGTCGCTCCCCTCGCCCGACAGCACCACGTTGACGTGCTGCGACGCGAGCTTGGAGACGTAGGTACAGGGCGATGCTCGTGCTGGTCCACAGGGGCTCGTCCTCGTGCCAGACGGCGGCGGGCAGCGCGTCGATGAACTCCTGCGGCGTCACCACCACTTCGAAGTGCTCCGAGCGGACGTGCTGCGCCACGGTGCGCGCGTACGAGAGCTCCGAGTACTGGCCGGCGGGAAACCCGACAGCGAACGTCTTGACGTTCCGCCTCGACTGCCTGCTCATCAGCGCCACGATCATGCTGGAGTCGAGGCCGCCGCTCAGGAAGGCGCCGACCGGCACGTCGCTGAGCAGGTGGGACTCCACGGCGGAATCCAGCAGCCGATCGAACTCACGCGAGAGCTCCCCGTCGCTCTCCGGGAGTCGCTCGAGACAATCACGTCCCAGTAGCGCTCGAGCGTGGTGCCCGCCTCGTTGCAGATCAGCACGTGTCCGGGAGGCAGCGCGCGGATGCCGCGGAACATCGTGGTCGGGCCGCTCAGGTAGCCGAACAGCAGGTACTCGGGGAGTGCGGACGGGCATGCGGCCGCGGCGACGAGCCCGCTCTCCAGGATGGCCTTGATCTCCGACGCGAACACCAGCACCCCGGGGCCGGCGTGTGCGTAGTAGAGCGGCTTGACGCCCAGCCGGTCGCGGGCCAGGATCAACTCGCGCCGCGACTCGTCCCAGATCCCGAACGCGAACATCCCCCGCAGGTGATCGACGACGCGCCAGCCCCACTGACGGTAGCCGTGGAGGATTGTTTCAGTATCGCAGTGACTGCGGTAGTGATACCCCGCGCTGGTGAGCTCCCGCTGCAGCTCGGGGTGATTGTAGATTTCGCCGTTGTAGGTGATGCAGACGCCGTCGGCCGCCATCGGCTGGTGCCCGGCCGACGACAGGTCGATGATCGTCAGCCGCCGATGTGCAAAGCCCGCGACCGGGACTTCCCCTTCCGACAGCCACACTCCGGCATCGTCTGGACCCCGATGCCGCAGCACCGAAGCCATCCGGTCGAGCCGGTCCGCGCGTACTTCACCGCGGCCGAACGAGATGATGCCCGCAATTCCGCACATCTACAGACTGTCTGTCTCCCTGGATTTGGGATTCGACTTGCGCTCGTCGCGGGTTGGCGTGGAAGGGGTCGCGCGCGGTCGTCCGGTCGGTCCGACGCCCGGGCCCGTACGGTGCGTTCCAGCATACAGTGCGCCAAGCAAAAACCTCAAGCCGGGCCGCCCCGGATCGCAAACGATCCGTGACCAGCCATCGATTGCAGCTGTCGAAGCTCATCAGAGGACGCATGATAAAATGCATGAGATCCACTGATGCTGATGCCGAGGTCCAGGGTAGTCACGATGCGTGTCGCTGTCGATGCGCGGACGGTCTACAGCGCCACCAGGCGTGGCACCGGCAAGAACCTGGTTGACCTGTACCGGAGCCTGGCGCGCCTGCAGCCCGGCTGGGAATTCGTGATGCTGCACCAGCACGGAACCGCCGTCGACGACCCGTTCGCAGCGGAGCCCAACGTGACGGCCCACGCCTTCGACGTGCCGGGCGATCGCTGGGGCGTGTGGGAGCAGGCAGGTCTCGCGCTGGCGGCCAGGTTCGCGCGGGCCTCGGTCCTGCACTCGCCCGCGAACACCGGGCCGGCCGTCCCGCTGGTGCCTCTGGTGGTCACCATCCACGATCTGATACCGCTCGAAATCAGCCCCGAGGCGCCCGCCACGCAACGGTGGAGCCGGAACGTGCGGCGCGCAGCGGGCGCAGCACGCCGTATCCTGACGCCCAGCACGCATACCAAGACGCTCCTGCGAACACAGTTTCGTATTCCTGACGACAAGATCGTCGTCAACCCGTGGGCACCGGACACCTCGGCGCACAAGGTTGTCGATCCCGTCGAGCTGGATCGCGTCCGGCAGAAGTACGGCGTTCTCCCGGGCCGCGAGTACGTGCTCGGGTTCGGGGCTGCGGATCCACGCAAGAACACCTACCGGATCATCGAGGCGTGGGCGTCGCTGCCGGCGGATGTGCGACGCGGCCTCGGCCTGCTGCTGGTCGGACTTCAGGAGCCGTTTCTCACGCAGGCCAGGGCGCACGCGCGCGGGCTGAGGCCCGAAGGCGGCTGGTCGCTCGAGGGCTTTGCCGCAGAGGAGGACCTGCCGGCGCTGCTCAGCGGCGCGGCCCTCCTGTGCTACCCGTCGCTCAGCGAAGGCTTCGGGTTGCCCGTGCTGGACGCGTTTGCGTGCGGCACGCCGATTGTAACCAGCGACACGACGAGTCTTCCTGAAGTGGCGGGTGATGCCGCCGTCCTGGTGGACCCCCTGGACGTGCGGGCGATCAGCGCTGCCATGCTGTCGGTCGGGACCAATCACGAGCTGCGGGCCTCCCTGCGCGCTGCGGGCTTTGCCCGTCTCCAGCTCTACTCGTGGGAGCGCTGCGCGCAGACCGTGGCGGGCGTCTTCCGCGAGGCGGCGTGAGCGCCGGCATTCTGGCTATGACAACGGCTCCTGTTCCTGACATCGCGGCTGACTGCCGCTTCTTCCTCGGCGACCGTCCCTGCATCTGGCACAAGAGCGAAGGGGCCGTCTGCACGTGCGAAAGGTACGAGCGGATCCGCGGGCACGTGCTGATCGTGAAGCTCGACGCGATGGGCGACGTCCTCCGCACGACCTGTCTCCTCCCCGGCATCGCGCACGCGCACCCGGGTGCGGCCATCACATGGTTGACCCGGCCGGAGTCCGTGCCGTTGATCAAGGGCAACCCGTACGTCGCCGAAACCATCACCTACGGTCCGGACGCGCACGTGCACCTGCTCTCCCGGGAATTCGACCGGGTGATCAACCTCGACGCCGGCAAGATTTCGGCGGGGCTCGCGACCCTCGCGCGCGCGCCGCGCAAGGACGGGTTCGTGTTGCACCGCGACGGCTACGTGGTGGCGACGAACCCCGCCGCCCGTGCGTGGCTGGCCACCGGGATCGACGACCAGCTGAAACGGCGCGGCAGGCGCACCTATCAGTCCTGGATGAAGGACATCATCGACGCGTCCGGCGTGCCCGACCGCTACGTGCTCGAGCTCTCCGGGCCGGAACGGGAGAAGGGCCGGCGTCAGCTCGCGGCGCTCGGCGTCGACTTCGAGCGTCCGATCGTCGGGCTCAACACCGGCGCGGGCGGCCGGTGGGAGCTCAAGCAGTGGCGCGAACAGGGGTTCATCGGGCTGGTGCAGCGGATGGCGCGTGAACGGGACGTCCAGTTCGTGCTGCTCGGCGGCCCGGGCGAACGCGAGCGGAACGCGCGGCTGCAGGCGCAGGCCGGGGTGCCCCTCATCGATCCGGGCTGCGACAACCCGGTGCGGCACTTCGCCGCGCTGACCGCTGCCTGCGACGTGGTCGTCACGGGCGACACGCTCGCCATGCACATCGCCCTGGCACTGGGCCGCCGTACCGTCGTTCTGTTCGGGCCGACGAGCGCGCCGGAGATCGAGCTCTATGGCCTCGGCGAAAAAGTGATCCCGGACATGACCTGCCTGAGCTGCTACAAGACCTCGTGCGACTTCGTCCCGAACTGCATGGACCTCATCACCGTGGACATGGTCGCCGCGGCGGTGCACCGCCAGTTGTCGCTGGTGCGTGCGTCGGACGGCACGCTCCTCGGCACGGGGACCGGACTGGCCGACGCGGCGGGTGCGGCACGCACATGATGGCGCAGCTCACAGCGGACCTCCACGAGATGGTCGCCGAGCAGGGACAGTACCGCGACCTGCTCTACCAGATGACGATGCGCGACCTGCGGCTGCGCTACAAGCAGACGGTCATGGGCTTCGGCTGGGCGATCTTCATGCCGCTCGTCAACACCGCGATCTTCTCCGTGATCTTCATGCGCGTCGCGCCGATCGACACGGGCGTCCCCTATGTCGCGTTCGCGTACTGCGGCCTGCTGACCTGGAACTTCTTCGCCTCCTCGCTCAAGTTCGCCGTGATCTCGCTCACCAGCAACGCGAACATGGTCACCAAGGTCTATTTCCCCCGCGAGGTGTTTCCGTTCTCGGCCGTCCTGGTCGGCATCGCCGATCTCGCCGTGGGCAGCAGCGTGCTCGCCGGCATCATGATCTGGTACTCCATCCCGCTCTCCTGGACGATCGTCTGGCTGCCGGTCATCTTCGTCGTCCACCTCGCGTTCACACTCGGGATGTCGCTGCTGCTGGCAATGGCGAATCTCTTCTACAGGGACGTGAAGTATCTGTTCGAGGTGGTCATCACGGTCTGGATGTTCGCAACGTCGGTGGTGTATCCGATTGCGCTCGTCGGCGGCAAGCTGGGTGTGCTCATGCGGCTGAACCCGATGACGCCGATCATCGAGGGCTACCGCTCGGTCATCCTGTTCGGGCAGCCGCCGGCCCCTTCCTTTGCGGTCGCCGCGGTGGTGGCCCTTGCTGGTTCTGGTCGGCGGGTGGCTCGCTTTCCACAGGGCCGAGTTCCGGTTCGCGGAGAACATCTGATGCGCCCGGCCGTCATCTTCGACGACGTCTGGAAGAAGTTCCGCTCCGGCGAGCGGCACGACAGCCTGCGCGACCTGATCCCGTCGCTGATCCGGCCGCCCAGCAAGACGGAGCTCGGCAAGGAGGAGTTCTGGGCCGTCCGGGACGTGTCGTTCGAAGTGGCGCAAGGCGAAGCGCTGGGGATCATCGGTCCCAACGGCGCCGGCAAGTCGACGACGCTCAAGCTGCTCACGCGCATCCTGAAGCCGACCCGGGGCCGCTGCGTGGTGCACGGGCGCGTCGGCGCGCTGATCGAAGTGGCCGCCGGATTCCACCCCGATCTGACCGGGCGCGAGAACATCTTCCTGCAGGGCTCGATCATGGGGATGCGGCGCCACGAGATTCTCACGAAGCTGGACGACATCATCGACTTCGCCGGCATCGGGTCGTTCGTCGACACCCAGGTGAAGCGCTACAGCTCCGGCATGCAGGCGCGGCTCGGCTTCTCGGTGGCGGCGCACCTGAACCCCGACGTGCTGTTCGTGGACGAAGTGCTGAGCGTCGGCGACATGAGCTTCCAGGCCAGGTGCATCGAGCGGCTGAAGTCGCAGATCGCAGTCGGGGGTCACGCTGATCTTCGTTTCGCACAACCTGCAGGCGGTGGCGTCGTTGTGCAAGCGCGCGGTGGTTTTCGCGAAGGGCGCCAAGCTGTTCGAAGGGCCGTCCGAAGAGGCGCTTGACGTCTACGTGAAGGCGTCACAGACCTCGAGCCAGAAATACGGGCTGACCAAGCCGCGCTTCAAGCTCCTCGAGGCGGAGTTCACCCAGGAGAACGGCCGCTCGGCGCTGACCCTCGTCCCCGCACGCGGCCTGCAGGCTGCGTGCGAGGTTCGAGTGCCTCGAGGATGCGGAGAACTGCCAGTTCGGACTGGAGCTCGAGCGCACGCAGGGACCTGCTGTATTGCTACGGAGTCTCGAGTGACGCACTCGGCCTGCCGTTGCAGACGCTACCGCGCGGGCAGCATCGTGGAGGCGGAGTTCTCGTTCGCCGCCCACCTGGTGCGCGGGCATTACCGAATCAACCTCATTATTCGCAATCCGATCGACGCGGTCTTCTATGTGGCGGCGGAGAACGCCGCGCATTTCAGCGTCCAGGAAACACGCTCCTACGACGGGGTGGTCGAGATCGACCCGCGGCTGCACATAGACAACATCACGAGCGACCATGCAATCTCGACCGAGCTGCTCAGGTGACCGGTCGCTGCGCCCGAGCACTTCGATCCTCGCGAAGATGGCGTCGGCGACGACGATCCGAAGACGCGATGGGAGGCAGCCGCAAGGGGTCCCAGCCCACACCGTCACGCGCCCCTCATGCCCGGCCTGCACGCCGGCGCCAGGCTGACCGCGTGAAAGTGTTGTTCCTGACGCACAGGCTGCCGTACCCCCCGGATCGCGGGGACCGGATCCGCTCGTTCAACATCCTCAAGTTCCTGGCGCCGAAAGCAGAAGTGGACGTGGTGTCGCTCACCCACGACGCGGAGGAAGCCAGCCATACAGCCGGCCTGCGAGGGATCGCGAGCACGGTCGCGGTCGCGCCGGTTTCCCGCACCTACACCCTTCCCCTGGCCGCAGTGGCGCTCTGCTCTGGACGTCCCCTGACTCATGCCCTGCTCAACTCCCGGCAGATCGCAGGCGCGCTCGCACGGGTCCGGCATGAGCGCAGGCCGGACGTCGTGCTGGCGTTCTGCTCGGGCATGGCACAGTTCGCGGTCACGCCGGTGCTGGCCGATCTCCCGCTGGTGCTCGACATGGTTGACGTCGACTCGAGGAAGTGGGCGTCGATGGGAGCCGCCGATTGGTCGCCGAAAGGGTGGGTGTACCGGCGCGAGAGCACTCAGCTCGGCCGATTCGAGGCGGAGATCACCAGACGAGCCCGCACGACCACGGTTGTCAACGAGCGGGAGCGCGCCGTGCTCCTGGGCCTCGCTCCGGGGGCCGACGTCCGGGTGCTCGCGAACGGCCTCGACGCGAAGTTTTTCACCCCGTGGCCTGCGCCGACCGGGGACGAACGCGTGGTTTTCTGTGGGGTGCTCGGCTATGAGCCGAACGCCGCCGGCGTCTTGTGGCTGCTGCGGGAAGTGTGGCCACGCGTGCGCGCGAGCCGTCCGGGTGCGCACCTCACCCTCGTCGGCCCCGGCCCGCGCCGCGAGTTGATCAACGCAGCCGGGGCAGACCCGTCCGTCACGGTCACCGGGCGCGTTCCCGACGTGCGTCCGTATCTCTGGAACGCAGCCCTGGCTGTCGCTCCGCTCCACATCGCGCGCGGTGTTCAGACGAAGGTGCTCGAAGCCGCGGCATCCGGGTTGCCGTCCGTCGTGACGACCCCCGTGTTCGACGGGCTCCCCCCGGAAATCCGCAAGGCCTGCCTGGTGGCCGACGGCCGGGACGACTTCGCGGCGTGCATCCTCGAACTGCTCGGCGCCGGAGCCGCGGCGCGGCGAGCGCTCGCCAGCGCGGCGTCGCTGACCGATCTGGACTGGAACGTGACGCTCGCCCCGCTGCTGCCGATTCTCGAGTCCGCCGCCTCCACGCGGCTCACCGTGAAGTCATGAGCCCCCCGCATTTCTGCCACGTGTTCTCTTCGTTCGACGCCGGCGGCGCGGAGCTCCGGACGGTCACGCTCATGAACGCCCTCGGGCGGCGTGTCCGCCACACCATCATTCCGGTCAACGGCTCCCACAGCGCCGCCGACCGCATCGCCGGCGATGTCGCCGCCGATCTCAGGTCCGCGCCGGCGGGCAAGGGAGGACTGCTGTATGGGGCGAAGCTGGGCCGCATGCTGGCATCGCTCCGGCCCGACCTCGTGCTGACTTACAACTGGGGCGCGATCGACGGCGTCATCGGCAGCCTCCTGTACCGCGTCGCGCCCGTCGTGCACGGGGAAGACGGGTTCGGGCGCGACGAAGCCACCGCGCTCAAGCAACGCCGCGTTCTCGCACGGCGCGCGGTGCTGCGCTACGCCCACCGCACCATCGTTCCCTCGCACGTGCTCTTCGAGATCGCGCTCACACGCTTCCGCGTCCCGAGGAACCGCCTCCTCCACATCCCCAACGGTGTCGATCAGCAGCGCTTTCACCCCCGGACGGATCCTGGATGGCGGCGCGAGCACAACGTGCCCGAGGATGCGGTCGTCTGCGGCGCGGTCGGCGCGTTGCGGCCCGAGAAGAATTTCGGGCTGCTGATTGCGGCGTGGGACCGCGTGGTGCGGCAGGGCGCGGACGTCTGGCTGGCCATCGCGGGCGACGGCCCGTGCGGCCCGGAGTTGCGCGACGCGGCAGCGCGGACGTCGATGCCGTCGCGTGTCCTCTTTGCGGGCCCCTTGACCGAGCCCGTGCCGTTCTACCAGTCGCTGGACATCTTCGCGCTCTCCTCGGTCACCGAGCAGATGCCGCTCTCCGTGCTGGAGGCCATGGCGTGCGCGCTTCCGGTGCTCTCGACCGATGTGGGTGACGTCCGCCGTATGCTCGGTGACGCGGGCATGAGCGGTGTCAGCCTGGCGCCCTCGAACGACGTGGACGGGTACGCCTCCGCGCTGTCGCTTCTCGTCGGGGATCGCGCCCGGCGAACGATGCTCGGCGAACTGAACCACCGCCGGTGCCTGGAGACATACACGCTGGCGGATGGTGCAGGCCTATACTCGCACCTTCGAGACCGCTATTGGACGGTCCATAGGGTGATCGAAGAGTGCGCCGGGACGAGCCGCAGGAGAAGGTCCCATGGCTGGCCCTCGCGTCTTCTTCCTAATTAGAGGGTCGGTAGAAGTGTCTCCCGTAGAAAAAGCCCGCCAGGTCCCACACGGCCAGTTCCTCTGAGAATCCCCGCGCGGGATCGGCGGTGCTGCTGAACGAGCTCTTCACGCTATTGATGATGCCTCGCAGCGCCCTCCCGTAGAGCCATCGGGGAACGCCGAGCAGATAGGCCACGGGCGCCGGGCGCTCCTTGTCCAGCACCCCCATCCCGACACCCCGCCAGAAGCACCAGCGGCGATAATATTCTTTGGTCAATCGTTCGGGCGGAACGAAGTGATGGATGATGAGGTCCGGGAGGTAAAGTCCACGCGCTCCCACATCGAGTAAGCGGTGATACATGTCATCGTCCTCTCCGCGCAGCAACAGCGTGTCCTTGGGACACACCGAGGTCGTATAGGGTCCGACCTTCTCCAGGATCGCCCGAGTCAGGACCGCATTACCCCCCATCAACATGCCGGGAAAGTCACGACCATAAGGCAGGACTTGGTCTCCACTGTCGACCGAGCCGATTGGCGCGGTAGCCGGTCGGCAGCCAGGCAGGTCGATCTGCTCCCACCGCGGAACATACGGGCCTCCAATGAGTCGACCTCTCCATCACTGAAGGCCGCGTACACGCCTGGTACCAGCCGGAATCTATTTCTTCATCGTCATCGATAATGCCCACGAGCTCGCCGTGAGTCGCAGCAATACCGCTGCTGAGGGCGAACGATTTCCCCGATCGGCTCTCGAACGGATAATGTAGACGGCGGACGGACAACCGCTCTCGATCCTCAACGAACTGGCGGGTGTCGTCCTGGAGTTGTTGTCGACAACAGTGATCCCAACATCCAGCGCCGGCGGGACGTCAGCAGCAAACAAGCTGTTGATGTTCCACTCGAGCAACGCTCGGCGGTTGAACGTCGCCACAATCACGTCTAGTCGCATCGTGAATCATCTCAGCCGCTGAACGCGTGAGAGCAGGGATGTGAATGGTGTCCTGTGACGATGGACCGATCAGCAGCAGCGCCGCACGAGCGAGAGATCGGGTTAGCGCAGCGCTCCGGTGCATTCCTTCCAAAGGCGACGATCACTCGGCGCGTGCCGGAGCCAGCCGCGGGCGGGCACATCCAGAACTTCTTCCGTTATCATCTCGGGAGAAATCGGCAGGGACGGATGGACCGGCCCCGCACTTTTCTCCAGGGGACCCTCCGTCAGTGTTCGCCGTTCTGGCCGCACAGCCGGGAGCTGGATTTCGAGACCATCGGAAAGCTGCTTCGGGTGGACCGACCGAGTGCGGGGTGCCGACTGACACAGTGGGGCGGCGAGCAGTGTACGGTTATTTACCTGCTGTCGAGTGCCGGCGGGAGTCCGCTGCACCCGGGCCGGTATTTCAACTTTTCGGGCCCGAGCAGCTCTCCCAGGCTGCCGGGCGCGGCAATCGTGCACTTCTTCGGAACCGACCGGCTCTATCAGGGAATCTACCCGCGGGCGGCGCAGACCGTCGTCGAGGGGCTCGCCTGACGAGCCGTGCCCGGGGCGATACCAAAAATGCACGCCGGGACACGGTTCTGGCGGCGTGATTCTTCACCGGAGCAGAAAATCTCAGTGAAACCACGGCGTCACGGCGGGTCAGCGTGGCACATGCATTGCTCGTTCGAGGTCGTCCCTCGCACCGCTAAACGTCAGTTTTCCCTTCAGCCTTGTTGTTATGACGATGCTCTCCCGCGCCGCCTGGCGTCTGCCGAAACAATCAGGACCCCTGAACCACCGGGCTGCGTTCACGAGAGCCTCGGTTCTGGCGTGTCTGCTGTCGTGCTTCGGAACGTCGGCGGCCGCCCAACCCCTGGCGAGTCCCGTTCTGACCAGCGGGTGGTCGACATTCGGACTGGTCCTGCCGCGGGGCGCGGCCAGCGGCGCGGTGAAGATTGGCACCCTTCCCACGCAGACCGATGTGAAGAACACCTGGCCGGACGGGTCGATTCGCTTCGCGGTCGTGACGGCGAACATCCCTTCGAACCAGACCTACGCGATCACGCCGGGCACGCCGGCCACGGGCAGCACGCCGCAGGCCTGGCCGACGGCCTCCGCGCAGTTCACGATCGGCGGAACCACCTGGACGGCTGCGCTGCCCCGGTCGAGCGCCGACCTCTGGCTGTCGGGTCCGCTCGTCAACGAGGCCCGCTCGCTCGTCGCGCCGACAGCCGGGGGAAGCCTCACCCGTTCCTGCGCGTGTTGTTCGACGTGCGGGCCTACGCGGGCGGCGGCACGCGGATCGACGTCGCCGCGCAGACCACGATGGATGTCGCCGGCGCGGGCGAGCTGACCTACGACGTCAGGATCGACGTGGACGGCACGAACCGGTTCTCGCGGACCGGCGTGAAGCACTCATATCTCAGCCGGTGGCGACAGGTCTACCTCGCGGGCGGCCTCAAGGAAGCCTCCATCACCCCAGACCTGGAGCCTATGTTCCGGGCGAACGCCGTCCCGCGGTTCCTGCCGTCGATGACGCAGAACACTTACACCGTGAGCGCGACGCCGGAGAAATTCGAGATCCTGCGGGTGGGCACGCTGGCGGAGTTCATGGGCCAGACGGGCGGCCGGCCCGAGATCGCCCCTTATCCCGACTGGGCGGCCCAGTACCTGCTGACCAAGACCGCCGACCTGCGCGAGTTCGTGCTGAAGAACGGCGACCTCGCCGGCAGCTGGTCGGTCCATATCACCGAGCCGGACGGCCACAGCCTGGTCTCGATAGACGATCGGCCCAACTTCTACTTCGGGGAAGGGCAGAACGGAGACGGTCCGCGCGCCAGGCTCCCCGGCTCGGCGGTGGCGGTGGGCTACGGCGCGGAGAACGCGCACGTGCCGTCCCTCGCATACATACCCTACCTGCTGACGGGCGACCGTTACTATGCCGACGAGATGGCCTACTGGGGCAACTTCACCATGCTGTTCCAGCCGCCCGCCGCTTCCGACGCACGGAACGGCAGTGAAGGGCTGCTGCGGATCGACCAGGTGCGCGGGCTGGCCTGGGGGCTGAGGAACATGGTCGACGCCGCCGCCTACCTGCCGGACGCGCATCAGTTCAAGAGCTACTTCGTCCAGAAGGTGGGCAACAACCTGCGGTGGGCCGACAGCTATACCGCATCGCACTCGACGCCGGTGAATACCCTGCTCGAGAGCGGCTCGGAGGACAAGCTCGTGATGGCGCCGTGGCAGAACAGCTACGTCGCCTGGAGCCTCGCCCACGCCAACCAGCAGGGGTTCGCCGGCGGGCTGAGCATGCTCGATCGCATCGTCCGGTTCCAGGTGATGCTCTTCAACACCCCCGACTGGCCCCGTCATGAAGCCGCACCTTACTACCTGGTCGTGGCACACCGGCCCGAGGGGGCGGAGCCACAATGGGTGCCTACGCTGGCGCAGGTCTACAAGGAGACGACGGCCAAGTTCGGCGCCGGACCGGGGGGCTTCCCGACGTTCGACGGCGCCTACGGCATCGAAGCCAGGCTGGCGCTGCTGCTCGCGGCGGATCGCGGAATCGAGAAGGTCAAGGCGGAGGATTCGGTCGAGTACCTGATGGGGCAACCCGGAATGGTCAACTACGTCAATCGGCGCGCAGGATTTGCGATCGTCGCGCCGAGCGCCAGAGTGGACGACGTTTCAACGCAGTACCCGATCCCGCAGGCGCCGTCCGGCGTAAAGGTCATCAAGGAGTGACCGGGACTGGACGGCAGGCCGGTCGCTTCCTCCATGCTGCGTATCACTCTCGATGCCTGACATCTCCCTCAGCGTTCTGATCCCGTGCTACAACGGCCTGCCGCTGGTGCTCGACACCGTGCAGTCGGTCGTGCCACAGCTCATTCCCGGGCTCGACTGCATCGTGGTGGACGACGGGTCCAGCGATGGATCCGCTGACGCCATCGAGGAGCGCTTCGGAGCACAGGTGCGTGTGGTCCGGCAGCCGAACCAGGGGGCGGCCGCCGCGAGGGCGCGTGCGCTCGCCGAATCATCAGCCGAACTGGTCGCGTTCCTGGATGCGGACGACCTCCTGACCCCCGATTCCCTGCGCCTCCGGTTGGAGGAGTTCGCCAAGGCGCCGGCGCTCGAGATGCTGGTGTCCCAGTACGAGATCCACGACGTGAACAAGGGGCTGGTGGGCGTCTTTCCGGTCCCGCCGATAGACGACTCCTACTTCGCACGCTGCCTGATTTACCGGGCGAACGTGCCTCACCTCGACGTGCTGACGTTCAGGCGTGCGGCCCTGGCCAGGCTGCCGACGTTCGACAGCGAACTGTCGACCGCAGACGACTGGGTCTACTACCTGCATGCATTCGCGAAGCTGGAATGGCAGTTCGTGCAGCAGCTCGTCGCCATACAACGGGTCAACCACGGCGACAGCCTGACCGCACGCGCCGGCAAGGTCACCGTCTTCCGTGAGCAGGGGGCGATGCTGCGGAAGACCAGGGCGGTCATCTCCGCGAAGCTCGGGTCCGACCGTCCGTGGCGCCGGGCGTACCTCGCAGTTCTGTTCCGAGTTCGCGCTCATCCTCCTCAATCACGGGCAGCGCCGCGAGGCATTCGTCTGGGCGGCCCGAAGCCTCCGGGGTGTCAACGCCCGCAACGCGGTCAGCGCGCTCAAGTACATGGCTGATGCGGCGGCGCCCCGGACGTACCACGCCGTCGGCCAGGCCCTCCGGTGGGTGCGGTCCCGCGTCGTCACGCACCGGGAGCCGTCGGTCTGAGCGCTGCGACCGCGCCTGGATCCGCGTTGAAAGTCGCCGTCGATGCCGAGGCGATCTTCCGGCATCCGTACAGCGGGATCGCGAAGACCACGACCCTTCTCTACCGGACGATCGCCGAGCTGTTCCCCAGCTGGCGGATCCTCATGATCCACGAGACTGCCGGCGTGTCGAATCCGTTCGAGGGTCTCGGCAGCGTCTCCTGCCGGCGGGTGCAGGCCCGCGGTCATCGCTTTGCCGGCTCCTTGAACCTCTGGCGGGACGTGTATCTTCCCGGCGCTGCGGCTGCCTGGCGTGCGCAGCTTCTCCATTGCCCTGCCAACACGGCTCCACGGTGGTCGTGGGTGCCTTTCGTCCTGACTCTCCACGATCTCACGCCCCTCGAGGTGTATCCTCGCGAGCCGCATGCAATCCGCTGGGGCCAGGAGGTGGCCAGGTCGGTGGCCCGGGCGCGGCACATCCTCACCGGATCGTTTCACGTGCGCGGCCTGATCACGGAGCGGCTCGGGGTGAGGCCTGAATCGGTCACGGCGATCCATCACGGCCCGACCGCGACACGCACCGGACCGATGGACCGCTCGTCGCTGAGCGAGCTCAAACGCCGGCACGGCGTGGCCGCGGAGAAGGAATTCGTGCTGGTGTTCGGTTCCAGCCACCCCTACAAGAACACCCGACGCAGCATCGAGGCCTGGACCGGCCTGACCGAAAGCCTCCGGAACCGCTTTACGCTGATGGTCATCGGCCTCGACGACGCCACGAAGAACGAACTGGCGTCATGGACCGGTGCGCGCTGCCGGGCGGGGGATGTTGCGCTGTGCGGCTCCATCCCCGATCCGGCGGTGGGCGTGCTGCTGCAAGGCGCCGCGCTCCTCTGCTATCCCTCCGAAGTCGAGGGATTCGGGCTGCCGATCGTGGAGGCGTTCGCGTGCGGCACACCGGTCCTGACATCCGCCGCCTCCAGCATGCCGGAAGTGGCGGGCGGCGCGGCGTTGCTGGTGGATCCGTTGTCCACCGACTCGGTTCGTGAAGGGCTCGCCACTCTCCTGGGCAGCGAGGCGTTGCGCAACGAGCTGCGCGAGCGAGGCACGCGCCGGCTGCAGGATTTCTCGTGGCAGCGCTGCGCCGCGCAGGTCGCGGACGTGCTACGGCGCGCTGTCTGATCCGATCGCCTCGAACGTATCGACGATCCGCCGGGCGTTGCCGATCCAGGTGAACTCCCCCGCCGCGATCGTGTTCCGGGCAGCCGCGCCGAGATTGCTGCGCAGGGCGGGATCCCGGGCCACCCGGAACAGCAGGGCGAGCAGCTCCTCGGTCTTCTCCGGGGTGAAGCACAGGGCATCCTGGTCTTCCGTCACGACCTCGAGGATGTTCGCCTGGCGGGGCGCGACGACCGCCTTGCCGGCAGCCATGTACTCGAACAGCTTGAGGGGGGAGGCGTAGGCCACGGCGCGCGGAATCACCGCGGCATCGATCGCCGCCAGGTATCGCGCGATGACGTCGTGCGGCAGCCTGCCGGTGAACGTGACGTGCTGAGACAGGCCGAGGCGCGACGCCTGTTGCTGCAGCGCAGGCGTGGCTGGACCGTCGCCGACGAGCAGCAGGCGTGCGTGCACGCCGGACCCGCGCAGCGTCGCGAAGCCGTCGAGGAGCAGATCGACCCCGTGCCAGTCACGGAAGAACCCGACGGCCCCGAAAATCACCTCGTCCGGTCCGCAGCCGAGGCTCTGTCGAACGGCCTCCCGCGCCGCTCCACCGGCGTCGAGGGCCGCCTGATCCACGCCGTTCTGAACGACGACGATGCGGTCCGGTGCGAGCGATGCGGACTCCCGGAGCATGTTCGCCAGCACGTCCGTGACCGCGAGCACCCGCGTGGCGCTCCGCAGCGCCCGGCGCTCGACGCGCAGCGCCGCCCGGTAGAACAACAGCTCGCCGTTGGCCCGCTTCTCCTGTGCGAGAGGCGAGTTCACCTCGAGCAGCAGCGGCAGCTCGTAGCGCCGGCTGATCCAGGCGCCGGCAATCGTGTTGAGGGAGTAGCGTTCGTAGATGAAGTCCGGCCGCGCGCGGCGGATTGCCGCAGCCATCGCCCGATAGCCCACGAGGTTGTAGCCCATCTCCACCAGCTCGTAGGCGCCCTTCGGCGTGCGTTCGGCAACGGCAGTCAACACCCGGCGCCGCATGGTGGGGAGCGACGCACCGCCTGCCGCCTCGCCGCCCGGGAGGGGAGACACCTCCACCACCTCGTGTCCGAGCTGGCGCAGCGCGTGCTGGATCGCGTTGATGTGCACGCGCTGGCCGTCCAGTGCCTGCGTCCGATGATGGTAGAGAATGCGGTAGCGTCGCTGGCTAGGCATGAATCATCGGCGAGGTCTCGACCTGGATGTCCCGCCCGTGCATGTAGTGTTCGGCCCACGCGCCGAGCGCCAGCAGGGACCAGAGGATCTGACCGTTGCTCTGCCAGCCGCGAAGGTGCGACGCATAGAGACCGCGCGCGGCCGGCTGGTTCACCAGGCCGGCGATCGGCGCGGCTGGAGCTCAGGACGCACGCCTCGAACATGTCCCGCAGCGGGCCCCTCAGCCACTCGTCGACCGGCAGCTCGAACCCCTGCTTCGGGCGGCTCCGGACGATCGGAGGCAGGTGGGGGGCGAAGGCCTCCGAGAAGATCCACTTGCCCTTGCCGCCGCGCACCTTGTAGCGCGACGGGAATGCGCATGGCGAGCTCGATGAGCTCGTGATCGAGCAGCGGCGGGCGCACCTCCAGGCCGTGCGCCATGCTGGCGCGATCCACCTTCACCAGATAATCGTCCGGCAGCGTGGTGGCGATGTCGGTCGCGCACATGGCCGCGAGCGTGTCGCCGGTCGGTTGTGCGTCGTAGACCGCCTGGATCACCGCCTCCGGGGCGGCGACGTCGAGCCGCCGGGCACGGTCGGGCGCCATCAGCGACTGCCGGATGCCGGCGTCCGCAATCGACAGCGTCCGCGCATAGGCGCTCCCGGCATCGCGGGAGACGTTGGTGAGCGACGATTTTCCGCGCAGCGGCTTCGGAAGCCAGTCGGCTTCGCGGCCAGGCGCGCGCGAGCGGGCGAGCGCGGTGCGGCGCACCCAGGACGGCAGCAGCCGACGCACCCGGTCCTCGGACAGGTCGTGGGCGTAGCGGCTGTAGCCGCCGAACGCCTCGTCGCCGCCGTCGCCGGACAGCACCACCTTGACGCTGCGGCTCGCCAGCCTCGACACCAGGTACGTCGGGATCGCCGAGGAGTCGGCGAACGGCTCGTCGTAGTAACGCGCCAGCTCGCCCATCAGGCTGACGGCGTCCGGCGTCACGATCTGTTCGGTGTGGCGGGTGCCGAACGGCGTCCGCGACAGCCTTCGCGTAGGGCAGCTCGTTGAACCGCTGCTCGTCGAATCCGATCGAGAACGTCTGCAGCGGCTGATCGACGAGCGCACTGGCGCAGGCGACGACGGTGCTGGAGTCCAGCCCGCCGCTCAGGAAGGCGCCGACCGGCACGTCGGCGACGAGATGCGCCTTGACCGCATCGGTGACCTTGTCGTGAACCGCCTCGCTGCCACTCGGCGACGCTCAGCGTCTCGTCGGCGCGAGCTCGAGCTGCCAGTAGCGCCGCGGCGCCTGCTCGAGCGAGCCGAACGACGCCGCAACGACGTGGCCCGGAGGCAACTTCGCGATCGCCGCGGAAGATCGACCGCTCGCCGAGGGTGCGTCCGAACGCCAGGTACTCCTCCAGCGCCTGTCGTCGACCTCCCGGGCCACGCTCGGCTCGCAGAGGATCGCCTTGAGCTCGGAGGCGAACAGCAGCTTCTCGTGGTCCCGGTAGATGTAGAGCGGCTTGATCCCGAGCCGGTCCCGGGCCAGGAGCAGGCGCCGGCCACGCCCGTCCCAGATCGCGAACGCGAACATGCCCCGCAGCCGCGTCGACGAAGTCGTCGCCCCATTCCTCGTACGAGTGGACCAGCACCTCGGTGTCGCTGTCGGTCCGCATGACGTGGCCGCGCGCCTGCAGGTCGGAGCGGAGGTCGCGGTAGTTGTAGATCTCGCCGTTGAAGATGATCTGGATCGAGCCGTCTTCGTTGCCAATGGGCTGGTGGCCGCCCTCCAGGTCGATGATGGACAGCCGTCTGTGAGCGAGACCGACTCCGCCGGTGGTCCAGACGCTGGAATCGTTTGGCCCGCGGTGTGCTATTGTACGAGCCATACGGTCGAGCATCCCCGGATCGACCCGTCGCTGCGGACTCGAATACATGATTCCGGCGATGCCACACATCTACCTGCCTCGCCCTTTCGATCGCTCTCTCCGGCCGTCGCGTCGCTGACACCCAAGACACGTGCACTGTGACTGATTCGACGACTGTCGCGGCCTCGCACGCCGGACCCCGTCACATGCGCCTGATCCTGCTGCTGGCCGTGCTCGCACCTGCGCTGCTGTTTGGCCTGGCCAACCGCTTCGTGGCGCTGCTGGTGTACATCGGCTTTGCCATGTTCAGACCGCAGGAATGGGTCTGGGCGGACATCACCTGGCTCGCGCTTGTCGGTCGTCTCCGGCCTGGTCCTGGTCGGTCCCTCGCTCCTGACGGGCGTGTTCCCGAACGTCACACACCCCCTCAGCATCGGGATGATTACCTGGCTGGTAGCGGCGCTGCTGGGCCAGGCCAACGCCGTCAGCGCGGAAACCGGCTGGCTGTGGCTCGGCTCCATGGGACGCATGATCCTGGTGTGCCTGCTGGCCGTTCCCGATCCTCAACACGCGGCGCCGAATCCTCATCGCGACGACGGTCTTTTCGAGCGCCGTTGCCTTGCATGCGTCGAAGGCTGCGGCGGCGATGCTGCTCACGGGTCACATACGCCTGCGGCAGGGTTTTGGCGGCAGCTTCGGCGACAACAACCTGTATGCGCTCGTTGTCGTCATGGTGCTGCCTTTTCTGTTGGTAACCGTGCAGAACTTCCAGGCGATTCGTGGGAACTTTCCTGCGGCTCTGGTGTGGGGGTGGCGTCTGGCCATCCCGCTCAGCATTGTAACAGTCCTCGCGACCTACTCCCGCGGCGGCGCGCTCGCGCTCGCCGCGGCTGCTGGCGTGTTCCTGGCCCTGCAGCGGCGGAAGTTCCTGGGGCTGCTGGTTCTCGTGATGCTCGCCGCCGGGGCGCTGTGGTTCGTGAGCACGCTCCCCGGCTACCGTGAACGGTTGAATACCGTGAGCGTGGACACGGAGGAGGCCTCCGCCACGGGCAGGCTGCACTTCTGGCGCGTGGCGCTCGACATCTCGCGCGACTGGCCCCTGGGCATCGGGCTGCGGAATTTCGAGTGGATGTACGACCGGTACGACTTCTCGCACGGGGCATACGGGAGGGGCCGGGCGGTTCACAACAGTCATCTGCAGGTGCTCGTGGAGACCGGCTGGTTGGGACTGTTCGTCTGGGTGTGCCTGTTCGGTTACGCGTTCCTGGCGGCATTCCGCCTGCGGCGCGCGTCCAAGGATCTCGCCCGCCCGCCCGACGAGCGGCAGTTTTCGTTCACCCTGGGAAACGCGCTGCTGGCCTCGATGACCGGGTTCCTCGTCGGCGGCACGTTTCTGTCGATGGCGATGAACGACGCCACCTGGTATACGTTCGCGTTTGCGGCCGCTGCGGATCGGCTGCGCCGCCTGCCGGCGCCCGCCCGATCGCTCGCGCCCGAGCTGGTGCCCGTCGCCCCGGTACCGGTCCCCACCGGCCCGAGGTTCAGGCGTCCGGAGCAGCAGCCCGCGCGTACCGCGCTGCGGGCCGACGGCAAGTAGACCGCCTCACCCGCGACGCAGCGAGACTTCCGCCTCCTGCGCGGCGCGCTTCCACGTGTGATTGGCTTCCACCCACGCCCGCGCACCGAGGGCCAGCCGCACGCGCCGATCAGGATCGCCCCACAGGCCGACAATCGTATCGACCCACTCGTCCGGACGGCGGCACAGCACGAAGGCCGCCCGCGCCTCGCCGCGCAGTCCGTTCAACGCTGCGCGGCTGCAGACCGTCGCCCGGCCCATGGCTGCCGCTTCCAGCATCTTGTTCTTCAAGCCGCTCCCTGACTGGAAGGGCATGACCGCCACCGCGTGACGCGCAATCGCCGGCCGGAGATCCGGCAGCGCTCCGACGACATCCACTCCGTCCCGGCCCGAGAGCCGCAGCACCTCCGGCCCCGCGCCGTACCCGGCGATGGTGAGCACCGCAGCCGGCTTGCGCCGTCGCACGAGCGGCCACACGTGCGTGCACAGCCACTCGATCGCCCTGACATTCGGCGGGAAGCCCAGATGGCCCCAGAAGATCGCCGAGTCCGGGCGTTCAGGATCGTCGCGCGGGCGGAAGTGTGCCGTGTCGACGCCGTTGGGGATGACAGCCACGTGCCGGGCGCCCCCCAGCCAGCGGATCGCCGTCGCATCGCTCGCCGACACGACCCACGTCCGGTCGACCGCACCGGCGAAGGTGCGCTCGTACAGCGCACCGACGGCTGCGGCTCGCAGGTTCCACCACGTCGCCGGCACGAGGGGGCGGAGTTGCGTCAGGTGCTGCCAGGCGAGATCGTCCGCCGCGTACCACGCGCGCACGGGCCCCTCCACGGCTGCCAGGTACGGAAGCACGTCGAGCCCGGCGGCGACCACCGCGTCGGGCGCGAGCGCCCGGGCGGCGCGGCTGAACGCGTCGATCGCCGAACGGTCGACGCCCCAGTACGAGCGAAACCGCTCCTGCAACCGGCCGAGCGGCCGGACGCCAGCGTCTGCTCTGGCCTCCGGCGCCACCGCGGCGCGTGCCGACAGGCCCTCGAGCGCGGCTGCGGACGGCGGCTCCACCGTGAACAGGTGTGTGTCGTGGCCCAGCGCTTCGAGCGCACGCAGCATCTCGAAGGTGTGCACGTCGTGTCCGCGGGTGCGGGGTGCGTAAAGCGAATGCTTCAGGAAGAGCAGGCGCACGGTGGACAGGGGCCGCTGGCTATCGGGGGCCCTGCGACACCGCGGCTTCGGGGTAGTTGCCCGGGACGAGCCGGCGCTCGATCGCTTCGATGACGAGATGCACGACCTTGATGTGGATTTCCTGGATCCGATCGCTCCCCGAGGCCGGTACGACGAGCGCCAGGTCGCACAGCGCCGCCATCTGTCCGCCGTCCCGCCCGAGCATGCCGACGACGGTCATGCCGCGCGCCCGCGCGCTGCGCGCGGCGGCGAGCACGTTCGCGCTGTTGCCCGAGGTCGAGAAGGCGACCAGCACGTCGCCCGGCGTGCCCCATGCGTCGACACCGCGCGCGAAGACCTGCTCGTAGCCGTAGTCGTTGGACACGCAACTGAGGTACGCGGGATCGCTCATGGCCAGCGCCGCGAACGCCCGGCGGTCCGCCTTGAATCTCCCGGACAGCTCCTCCGCCATGTGCATGGCGTCGCACATCGAGCCGCCGTTTCCGCAGGTCAGCACCCGGCCCCCCTGAGCGAGGCAATCGGCAAGGTGAGAGCCGACGCGTTCGATCGTCCGCTCGCGGCGTTCCTGGTCGAGCAGCCACGCCGCCAGCGCCGCCGCCTCCTCGATGCCCGCCGTGAGCCATACCTGGCCGCTCACGGGATCGATCTCACAATCCGCGGCCCCAGCCAGGTGGCGATGGCCAGCGGCATGCGCTTCCATCCTTCGACAGCGAGCCGGAACTTCGGGTTGCCCGGTCCCTGGTCGGGCAGGCTGGCGCCCTCCGCCAGCACGTACTCCCAGTGCAGGGGATGCGGCTCGGCGCCCCACTGGCGCTTGAAGTGGTAGGTCCCCTCGTCCGGCGTCGACCGGCCGAAATCGAAGGTATGACAGCCGTCCCGAACGGCCGCCTCGATGGCATCCCAGTACATCAGCATGTTCGGGCACAGATGGCGGTACCTGCTTCAAAGACGAGGCCCACGGTACCTCGCAGGTGCCCCGGTAGGTGCAGGCCACGGCCCCGCCCACGGCGGCCGTCCCGAGGCGGACGACGATCAGCCGCGCCTCCGCGGGAAACTCCCGGAGCACCTGCTCGAACAGGCGCTTCGAGTACACCGGCGTGCCGAGGTCCCGCATGTTCCTGGCGAACACGGGATAGAACTCGTCGACCAGCTCGATGCCGCCGCGGACCGTCTGCAGCGACGCCTTCTGCGCCTTGCGTACCTGGTTGCGCACCTTGCGATCGAGCGACTGCCACAGCTCGCCGTCGGCCTGCTTCAACGGAAGCAGCATGCCGACCTTGTGCTGGCGGAAAGGCAGATCCGGAACCTGCCGTCCGCGATGGCGCAGCTCGACGTGCGTCGCGCCGAACGCCTGCCCGATCGCGCGCGCTTCGTCCAGCAGGAGGGCGGCGCTCTCCGGATCGCTGGCCAGCAGCCCTCCGTCGTTGACGTACGGCAGGGACACCACGAACCGGCCGAACAGGCGCGATCGGAACTTCACGAGCGGAAGTATCCCGGTGAGGTGGCCGTCGCGGCGCACGACGAGGTACTCGGGTTCCTGTCCGAAGACGCCGGTGAAGATGTTCCGCCATCGCCAGCGGTGGGAGAACGTCGCCTCGGGATGGGTGTTTACGTATCCGTCCCACTCCGTCTCCGATGCGGCGCGGGCCACGGCCGGCGCCGCTGACGCCAGATCCGCCGGCGTCGGTGCCGCAGGCACGCCCCCGGCCGCCGGTTGTTCGTCGTGAGGGGCGCCTGACGCCGTTTCAGCGCGCGACGCCGGAGCTGTGGCGGCCATGCTCACCACAAGTACGGCAGCGCAAGCCGATCGTCCAGCTCGAGCGCCCGCGTGCTCTCGACCAGCGCCTGCATGGTTCCGAAGCGGAAATCGGACAGCAGCGCGCGCAGGCGCCCTTCGGTCTGATCCAGATTGCGGTAGTGCCGGAACCGCCCGAGCCGCCCGACGTCCAGCCGCGGCTGGGCGGGATCGATCTCCCACGGGTGCAGGTAGAAGATCGCCGGACGCCGCTCTTGCCGGTTGACGCGGTCGATGCCCCACCGCGTCCAGGCATACGGCAGGATCCGGAAGTAGCCGCCGCCCGCCATCGGCAGGTTCACGGGCCCGATCCGGGCGTCGACCCGGGCACCTCGACGAGCGTGCCGGCCTGCGCGACGATCGGGTAGGGCTGGCGCGCGGGAGACGGGAATGCCGTAGCGATCGTGCTGGATCGGGAAGATGCTGGCGTCGTATCGATAGCCCTTCTTCGATCAGCACGTCGAGCGCCCACAGGGATCGCAGGGTGATCGAGTAGCTCGGCGCGCGGTAGCCGCACACCCGGCGGCCGGAGGCTCCTCCAGCAGCCGCCTTGGCGCGGCGCACGTCGTCGCGGAACGCGGCGGGCGTCTGGTCGTAGACCAGCCGGTGCGCATAGCCGTGCGAGGCGATCTCGTGCCCGCCGCGACACGATGCGCGGACCAGGTCCGGGAAGCGCTCGGCGACCCATCCCGAGCACGAAGAACGTGGCGCGACACCTGGTACTCCGCGAAGATCGCCAGCAGCCGATCGGTGTTGCGCGACACTCGGCTCTCGATCGCGCTCCATCCCGCTCGCGGCAGAACGCCGTCGAACGCGCTGACCTGGAAGTAGTCCTCGACGTCGATCGTCATGGCGTTGACGATCGGCTCGCGGCGCCGCCGGCCCGCGCGTCACTGGCCGCCCCTGCGCATCAGGACCGTCTTCACGGTGTTCGCGATGATGAACAGGTCGAGCGCGATCGACATGTTCTTGATGTAGAACAGGTCGTACTGCAGCTTCTCCATCGCGTCTTCGATGCTGGCGCCGTAGGTGTAGCGGACCTGCGCCCAGCCGGTCAGCCCGGGCCGCACGGTGTGCCGCTGGCCGTAGAACGGGATCTCCTCGGTCAGCGACGACACGAACTCCGGCCGCTCCGGCCGCGGCCCGACGAAGCTCATGTCCCCGCGCAGGACGTTCCAGAGCTGCGGAAGCTCGTCGAGGCGCGTGCGCCGCAGCAATCCGCCGACCGGAGTGACGCGGCTGTCGTCCTTCTGCGCCCACACCGCCCCGGTGCCCTTCTCCGCATCCTCGCGCATCGAGCGGAACTTGTGGACCACGAAGATGTGGCCGCGCAGCCCGACCCGCTCCTGGCGGTAGAAGACCGGCCCCGGCGAGAGCTCAGCCTCACCGCCAGGCCGACGAGCACCATCAAGGGAGAGACCAGCAGCAGCCCCAGGCCGGAGAGCGCGAGGTCGAGCGGCGCGCTTCGCGACGCTCAGGAACTGGCTCTTCTTGAAGCCGGGCGAGAAGATCAGCCAGCTCGGCCGCAGGTTCTCGACGGCAATCTTGCCGGTGTATTTCTCGTAGACCGACGCGAGGTGCTGCGAAGCTGACGCCTTCGAGCTTCATCTCGAGCAGCTTGTCCATCGGCAGCTTGCCGCGCGCGTCCGACAGGCTGACCACCACCTGATCGACGCCGCGCGCCCGGACGATCGCCGGGATGTCTTCAATCGTGCCGATCACCCCCGGGTTGATGCACCGGGCTGCCCAGCTTGCGCCGGATCCGGATCGATGAACCCGACGATCTCGACCCCGAGATCCCGGCGATCGTACAGCTCGCGCGCCAGCTCGACGGCGGCCTTCGCTCGTGCCGACCAGCAGCAGACGCTCGCGCGGGCCGACCCGCTGCGCGGCCCAGTCGAAGCCACCCGCCAGCCGAACACGCAGCGTGATCACCAGGATGCGCCGCGAGCAGGAACACGCCGCGGCCGACGATCAGCTGGGGGAACCAGAAATACAGCCCCGCGAGGATCGAGCGACGTCGCGCCGAGCGCCTGCACCGCTCGGACGAACAGCTCGCGGCGATCGGTGATGATGCGCGAAGTCGTAGAGATCGCGCGAAATACAGGCACAGCTGCGTCACGACCGCGATCAGCAGCGCCTTGTGCAGGATGTCGTCGCAGGGCGTCACGGGTCGTGTGCACCGAGCCGGATCCACGCCGGCGAAGTACACCGCGCCCAGGATGACCACCGTCTCGCAGACGATCAGGGCGAGCGACCGCGACGGTGACGCCGCGAAGCAGCATCTTCATGCGTTTCGGAGCTGCACGCTACGCGGTCTTCGGGGCTCGTCCGTACGGCCGGTAGTAGTCGTAAGTCGTGATAGCAAGGGCGCCGATCGGCCCGGTTGAGCACCACGCCGAGAATCCGCTCCCGGCCCGACCGCTTCACCGCCTTGTTGATCGCCGCCAGCGGCGTCTTGCCGGCTCTCGATCACCAGGATCACCGCATCGACCAGCGACGAGAGCAGGTGCGCGTCGGTCAGCAGCGCGACCGGAGGCGTGTCGATGATCACCCACTCGAACCGGCGGGCCGCCTCCTGCAGCACGCGCCGCATGCGGGTCGAGGACAGCACGCTCATCGGATCGCGGTCGGGCCGGCCGGCGGTGAGCACGGTCAGGTGGTCCGTCAGCCGCAGCAGCGGGATCTTCCGGTCGTCCTCGCTGCGCAGGCCGTCGTTCAGGCCCGAGACGTTCGGGATCTGGAACATCTCGTGGACCCAGGGCCGCCGCAGGTCGGCATCGACGAGCAGCACCTGCCGCTTGTACGACTCGCTCAGCGTCAGCGCAAGTTGGTCGCGGTCAGGGTCTTGCCCTCGCCCGGCATCGCGCTGGTGACCATCACCATCCGCGTGCCGTGCTCGGCCTGCGCCATGTGGAGCCGTCCCGCCAGCCGGCGGTACTGCTCGGTGGACGTTTCGGTCCCTCGCCGCTCCGGCGAGCTTCTCCGCCTGCGGCAGGTGCCGGAAGTCCTCCGCGTCCGGGTTCTCGATGGCCGTCTGGCGGCTCCGCGGCCGACCCGCCGGCAGGCGGCTCGGCCTCGGCTGCGGCCGCGCGCCGGCCGCGGCCTCCGGTTCGGACGCGAACACGCCCTCGGCGTCGGGCGCAAGCGTCTGCCGCGCCGCGGCCGTCGAACGGCGGGCGGGCTCCGGACGCGCGGGCAAGAGCTTCGTCGATTCTTGACATGATGCGAGGTTCCTTGCGTTCTACAGCGAGCGAGAACCGACGACGGATCTTGAAGTGCTCGAACAGGCCGGCGCTCGGCGGCCGGTTCCGCGGTGACCGCCGCCTTCGGCGCCTCTCCCGTTGCGTGGCAGCGGGCGGCGCCTGGACTCGGCGCGGCCGGCGGTGCGGGGGGGAGGCCGCCGGTCAGGTCGAAGTCGCGGCACACGTCGTCGACGATGTCCCGGCCGACCGGGCGCCGTCGGCGGCGAAACCGGTCAGCAGCGCGTTGTCGCAGACCACGCTGATCAGGCGCGGGATCCCGCCGGACCGCTGGTAGATCGCGTCCACCGCCTGGCGGGTGAACGTCAACACGCTGCTGCCGCCCGCGACCCGGATGCGGCCGGCGATGTACTCGGCCGTCTCCGCTGGTCGAGCGCCGGCGAGCAGTGCAGCGCAGCGCGACCCGCTGCTTCAGCTGCCGCAGCGACACCTGGTTCAGCCGGTCGGCGAGCTCGGGCTGGCCGGCCAGCACGATCGGCAGCAGCTTGTCGGTGGCTGGTCTCGATGTTGGCCAGCAGCCGCACTTCCTCGAGCAGCTCGTCGGGCATCGCCTGCGCTTCGTCGATGATCAGCGCCGGTCAGCAGTCCGGCCGCCTGCCGCCGCTCGAGCACCTTGGCGAGCTCCGCCGAGCAGCGCCGACTTCGACGCGCGCGGCCGTGCGCTCAGCGACGAACGCCGTGCGTCAGGAACTCGTAGAACTCCGCCGCGCGTCAGCGTCGGGTTGTTCAGGTAGCGCGATCACCGCGCCCGTGCTTCTCGAAGTCCTGGACGACGGCGCGGATCAGCGTCGTCTTGCCGGTGCCGGCGTCGCCGACGAGCAGCGTCAGCCCGCGCCGGCTGGTCAACCCGTACTGCAGGTTGCTCAGCGCCTCGCGGTGCTTGCCGGTCAGCAGCAGGAACCGCGGGTTCGGCGTCAGGTCGAACGGGCGTTCCCGGAAGCCGTAAAATGCTTCGTACATCACCACATCCAGTCGTTGAGCCGCTGAGCTTCCAGGCGACGCCACGACGCATCGACAGCACGGCCACAGCCCCCGACGAGGCCACCACCAGCGCTGGTGCTTCTTGCGGCGCTCCCGTCTCGAGCCGGTGCTCATGGTCGGCACGATCGCCAGCACCGGGAGCGACAGCGCCTGCCACACGTCCGCCTCGGTCCGCAGGCTGGTATTGCGGTATCCATGAAGCCGGCGAGCCCGAGCCCGAGCAGCAGCCCGGCCGCGGCGCCGAGCACGTTGATCCGTGGACGGTTCGGGCTGATCGGGCGCTGCGGAAACCTCGCCGGGTCGATGATCTTGAACTGCTCGCCGATCTGCCGCCGCTCGAGGTTCGCCGAGACCTTCGCGCTCTGGCTCTTGGAGAGCAGATCCTCGTAGGTCTTCTTCAGTGTTTCGTAGTCGCGCATCAGCTCGGTCATGCGCGTCTCCACGCCGGGGGTCTGGGCCATCTGCTGCCGATAGGTGGACATCGCGCCCAGCAGCTCCCGCTCCTGCCCCTGCTTCGACGCCAGCCGGCGGGTGGAGCTGCTTCATCTCGTCTTCGAGCTGGGCGAGACGTCTCTTGCGCGCCGCTTCGATGGGCGTCTCCACTTCCCCGCCCGCGGAGATTGGCGCCCGGCCGGCCTCGTCCGCGACCTTTCCTTCGAGCTCCTTGATGGTCCGGCGCTGGATGCGCCAGATGTCCGGGTGCCCGGGCTTCAACCGCGCCTCCAGAGTGCGAAGCCGCTCGCGCTCGCTCTCGAGCTGCTTCTCGTTGGGGGAGAGCGCCGGCCCGCCAGCCGATCCCGCGGCGATCGGGATGGACGCGTCGGCAATCATCCGCTGCAGCATCAGCTGCTGATCGCGATCCCGGGCCATCGACTCCTGCAGCGCCTGCAGCTGCGTCTGCGTGTTCGCGAGCGACTGCCGGTTCGCCTCGAACTCCTGCGGCATTCGGCCGGGGTTCTCGCGGCGGAACGTCTCCAGCTCCGCCTCGCGGGCCTTCAGCTGCCGGCGGGCGTCCTCCAGCTGGCTCTGAAGGAACTGATCGGTCAGGTCCGCGAAGTTCGATCGATCCTCCAGGTTCGCGCGGATGAACAGCGACGCCAGCCGTTCGGCCACCGCCTGGGCGACCTTGGGGCTGTTCGCATCGAAGCCGACGCTGAACACGCCGCTCGATCCGGTTGGCCCGAGCCGCACGTCCCGCATGCGCATGCCCTCGACGATGTCCTCCATGATCACGCCGCGCTTGCGCTCGTCGGGATACAGGTCGAACTCCTGGATGATGCGCTCGAGCTGTGTTCGGCTGAGGATCCCCTGCGAGATCGCCTGAAGGCGCTCGCCGAGCGGAACGGTGACGGTCTGACGCACCATGTCGGTCGGCACCCGCTGCGGCACGATCAGCAGCTGCGCTTCCGAGTGGTAGCGGTCCGGGAGGAAGTGCGCCACCACCATCGTGAGCACGAGGATCAACGCGAACGGCAGCAGGATCAGCCAGCGCCGCCGCCAGGCTCCCTCTACGATCTCGTCCGGGGTGTACTGTTTTCCGGGTATCACTTGATCAACCTTCGTTAGGAATTTACCGAATCACCGGCACCGAGAGCGTCAGGCCGACGCGGACGCCCTGACGGCGCATCTCCGATGGCAGCGTCGGTTCGAGGGGCGCCACCCGGCCGTCGAAGCTGTAGCTGTAGTACACGTAGCGCGCAAACGCCGCCATCCGCCGCGACAAGGCGTACGTCACACCGGCGTTTGCCGTGACGGCCTCGAAGCCCTCATCGGTGTCCACGCCGATATTCCCGAACGAGTAGTCGGCCCCTGCCGAGAACTTGAGGCGGCGCGACAGCAGGCCGACCAACCGGGCGGAAGCGGACTGCGAAATCGTCGGCTGCCTGCAGCGCCTCGTCGAAACCGACACCGCGGCGATAGATCGCCAGCGCCCGCCACGTCCGGTAGATCTCGTGGGTCAGACGCGCCTCACCCGTGAGGAAGTAGTCGATCTCCCGGGGGACGTCCACGAGCGGTGGCGCGGCGCCGGGCACCAGAGACTGCTCGGGGGGCCCGGCCCGAGCAACTCGGCGCCCGGCGCAACCGACCAAGGGACCGCGACGCTCGCCGGATCCGACACGAGCACCGCCGAACCGGTCGAGAACCGCCAGCTGCGTCCGTCGCGAGATCGACAGATCGCGCTGGAAGTCGACGCCGGCATCGATCGTGTGCATGGCGTACTTCCGACCGTTCCGGCATCGACGTAGGTGCCGACGCCGTAGCCATAACCAAGCCGCAACCCGAGGTAACGAGTCAGCCGCTGCGTGATGCGGGCGGACGCGCCGTACTGGCTCACGTTGTACGGCCGGTCGAGGGTATCGGTCGCGCTGCGCCGACGCATCGGCGATGAAGGCGGTGCGCGACGAAAAGTCGTGGGTGAAGCCGGCGCTGCCATCGCACATGTATGGAGGAAGGCCGGTGAGGTAGAAGTCCGGCAGCAGCGTGAGCCCCGTCTTCGTTGGCAACCTCCTCGGCGCTCGAGAAGAACGATACGCGGTAGTCCGGCGAGTAGCTGACCGTCGACGCCAGCCGGCCGCGGCTTCTGGTGGTGAAATTCACGCCGACGTCGCCGGAAACCTTGGTGATCACGGCCGTCGCGCTCCGCGCCTCGTAGTGATTGACCGACACCCCGCCCAGTGCCCCGATGCACGACCTTGTCGCCCGGCCGGTGGAAGCGTGAAGCCGCCGCTCACTCCCGAGAACCAGCCGCTCTCGCGCGCCTGCGGGGCGATGGATCCCCCTTCTTCGGCCGCGAACACATCCTCGTCGTAGGCGGTGAACGCTGAAAAGAGAAGGTCCAGCGTCGGAACATCGGGACGTCCCTCGGACGCGAACAGGCCGCGGTACGGCCGCCGGGCGATCTCGGTTGCCGGCGACGGCGTAGCGGGAATCATGTCCTGGGCGGCCGCGGACGCAGCCGCCAGACACAGCGCCAGCATCGCCAGCGGTGCGGTCCCGACGAAACGTGCACGGATGGAACGCATGTCCGAGGTCTGGCTCCCCTGCGCCCTCTTACGGGACAATGATGGTGTCGCCGATCTTGAGCAGGATGTTCTGTTTGAGGTTCTTGCTCTTCAGAATGTCCTTGTAGTTGAACTTGAAGGCCACCGTGTTGCCGTTCTCCACGCGCATGACCATGATGTTCTTGCTGTCGGCGAACTCCTGCAGGCCCCCTGCCACCGCGATCAGCTGCATCACCGTCGTGGGCCCGGACAGCGGATAGACGCCCGGCTTGTTCACCTGGCCAGAAATGAAGACACGACGGCTGTTGATCGTTTTCACGATCACGCTGACGTTCGGCTCCTCGACCAGCTTCGACGCCGCGGCGGTGATCCGATCGCGCAACTGGTCGGGCGTGAGCCCGGCCGCCGGCATTTCGTTGAGCAGCGGCAGCGTGATCTTCCCGTCCGGCCTGACCGAGACCTCGCTCGACATGTCCTTGTCGCGCCAGAACAGCACCTGCAGGACGTCGTCGGCACCGATGACGTAGTCGTCCGGGAGCGGCGCCCCCGCAGCCGGCTTGAGGCCCGCGTCGGGGGGAACCGACGCCGCCGGTACCGTGGGCTTGGCCGGAGGCGGCGCCACCGGCTTTGCCGGCGCCGGAGCGGGGACTGGCACCTGGGCCGGCCCCGGAGCGGGCGGTGCGGCAGCCGGAGGCGCAGGCTGCTGGGTGGCCGTGCCTTGCACAACCGCTGTTCCGGGCTCCGCCGACCGTGTTCCGGCGAGGGCGGGATTGCCAGCGGCAAGTGCAAGACCGAGCGCGAGCACCGTCGTTGTCGACAACGTCTTCATCACCAGGCGGCTCCTTAGCGATACTCTTTGAACGGAAGCTGGCAATCGTGCTTCCGGAGGAAGTTGAGGAAGCGCTTGTAGTCGCGCTGTTCCATGTTGAAGATGCGGGCCACGATCTTGTAGTTCCCGCGCGCCTCTTCCAGGCCTTTCCGCACGACGTCCCGAACATTGCCGCGGGTGATCTCGCGCTGCATGTACAGCGGGTACACCACGCTCCAGAACGATTCCCGGTCGTCGACGATCCGCCTGAAGAGGTCGTCGGCGACGGTGCGGCGCCGCTCGCGTTTCGGGCGCACGCCGACTGTGTGCTGCATCCGGACGTCCATCGGCAGATCGTCCACCCCGATCACTTCCGTGCGGCCGGTCACCACGCAGCGCTCGATGACGTTCTCCAGTTCCCGCACGTTGCCGGGCCAGGAGTGCTCCGTCAGCGTCTTCATCGCCTCGGGCGAGAGCGCGTTGACGAGATAGCCGTTGTTCTTGGTGAACCGCGCGAGGAAATAGCGGATCAGCTCCGGGATGTCTTCGCGCCGCTCCCGCAGCGGCGGCACCGTCAGGTGGATCACGTTCAGCCGGTAGAACAGGTCCTCGCGGAACGTGCCCTGGGCAACCATGTCGCGCAGGTTGCGGTTGGTTGCGGCGATCACGCGGACGTCCATACGCCCACCCGTGTGATCGGACCCGACTTTCTGCAGTTCCCCGGTCTCCATGAAGCGGAGGAGCAGACCCTGCATCCGCATGGTCATCTCGCCGATCTCGTCCAGGAAGATCGTGCCCTGATCGGCCAGCTCCAGCTTGCCCGGCTTGTCGCGGTAGGCCCCGGTGAAGCTTCCCTTCACGTGCCCGAACAGCTCGGACTCGAGCAGGGTCTCGGGCAGCCCGGCGCAGTTCACCGCCACGAACGACCGCAGGCTGCGCGGGCTCTGCGCGTGAACCGCGTTCGCCACCAGCTCCTTGCCGACGCCGCTCTCCCCGGTGATGAGCACCTTGGCATCGGACCGGGCGATCCGCTCGATCTCGTCCTTGAGCTCGATCATCACGCTGCTGGTGCCGGTCAACTGGACGGCGTGGCCGTTGTTCCTCATGTATGTACCCTTGTACCCGATTCCATCCGCGTCGCGCTCGATGTCCGACCCGCCTGCCCGTGCCGCGACCCGAGCGCGGAGGCGGCGCCGCGTGGTCCTGCCGCGAACCGCGGCAGCCGGCATTGTCACGATCCCGCCCGACGAAGAAACTCGTCCAGCACGTCCTGCTGCGCGAGCGGCACCTTCTGCAGCGACACGCCCGCGAGGTGCGCGCGCCCGTCGGCGGAGGGCTGCTCGCGGCTGACCTCGACCATCGCTTCGAACGGCGCGCCTCCGAGCTGAACCCGCAGCCGCCCCCGGCTCCCGACCGGTAAGCGCTGATCGCTCAACAGCAGCGCACCGCCCCCGCTGAGATCCAGCAGCCGGGCAACTACGCGCCGCACCGAGCGAAATTCGTGCCCGCTGACGACGACCCTGGGGCACCTCCGACGCTCCTGAAACTCGCCCACCGGTCGCTATGCCTCCACCGGCCGCGCACCGTCTCCGGGGACGAGCTGCCTGTTCAGGAACTCGCCCAGCGCGGGAGAAACGTCAACAAACTCGACGCCAATCAGGTAGCACGGGTGGCCCTGGTCATCACCCAACATGGCGTGGCACACCCGGACGGTCACCTCGTGAGACTCCTCATCTGTAACTGCCAGAACCGTGTGCACCGAGCCCGGTGGCAGGGGTGCCGCGGACTGCAGCAGCGCCCCTCCAGGTGCCAGGTTCACGATGGAGAGGGACGAGCTCATATCCAGGCTGCCCCAGAGCTCGCCGACGAGCTCGAAGCGCGGTCCTCTCCGGCGGTCGCCAATCTTGCGTCTCATCGTGTTGCCCGCCCCGGTCCCCGGGACCGGCGTCATTGGCAGCCCAGCCTGGGCCAGGCGTGGGCTCAGGCTCCGCCGCGTCCTGACCACACCAGTACCGACGTCTGGTTCGGGTACCTGATTTATAGCAAAGAAGTCGCCATGATCGCGGAGCATTTTGTCATGCTCCAGAAAGCCTTTATTCGGCACAACTTGGACGATGACCGACTGAAGTCAGCCTTTTATGCGCTTTTATCGGGCGGAAAGCGAGGGGTCTTTGGTTGGCAGGGAGTAGAAAAGAGTCTGGGGTTCTTACGACTTTCGACCGTTTGGGCAGAACTGTAACCTGATTTTGTCCAACCCAGCGGGAAAGTTCGGTGCCTACCGTACCTTAATCAGCCGTTCGGCCACCCACCCGGGTCATCGAACCGACGGCCAGCTCGGCGATCCATGGCTGGAGGGCTTTCAACCAGGTCTGCGCCAGCATATGAGCGGCCGGTTGGACCGACCCCGTCCCACGGAGCTCGAGTCGCACGGAAGCCTGCTGCCCGATCGGGAGTGTCATCTCGAGGTGACGTACGCCAGGCGACGGGTGATCGGTTTCCTGCAGGGCATCCGGCTCCTGCGTCGTTTCTCCTACGTTCGCCAGGCAATGCCGTTCGCCATCGGCTTCCAGACACGTCAGCGAGCCACCGTCGGCCCCCGCTTCGCTGACGAGCTGGGCAAGCATCTGCTCCAGCGCCTGTCCCGGCGTGGCCCGTGTGGCAAACGGCAACAGCACCAGACGGCGCTGCCAGCGTTCGATCCGCGCGAGCTGCCGTCCCTGCAGGTCCCCGCTGAGCACCCGGGCGATGGCGGCGAACGTCAGCTCCGCGTAGCTGTCGAGCGTACCCGCGAGGAGTATCAGCCAGGCGGGCTCCCCGGTGCCCACCGGGAGCACCAGCACCTCCGCCTTGCGCTGGGCGAGCCCGAGGTCGTCCAGGTCGCCCGCCGAGGGAAACCGCCGCGCGGCCACCAGGTGCGCAGCGCGATCGGCCTCGATCAGCTGCCCGGTCCCCGGACGGCCGACGCCTGGCAGCGCTCCCGAGAGGACGAACCGGCCGTCCGGCCGCCGTTCGTAGATGCGGCAGTCGAGATCGAACCACACGGTGGCCGCGTGCAGCACCGCGTGCATCACCTCTCCGTCCGTCTCGTACGTTCCCAACTGCCCGACGAATCGCAAGGTCGCGTGCAGCCGGCGCGTCACGGCTTCCGCAGCCGTCAGCCGGCCGCTGACCAGGAGGTCGGATTCGAGGATGCCGCGCCCGAGCGCTCCCGCTTCCTCCAGCCTGCTGCCCGCAGCAGGCGCGGGCTGATCTGCAGCGTCCCGCCGGGAAGCGATCAGGCAGCCGATGATCTCGCGCGTCCGCCGGAGCGGATATACGCCGAAGGATACGCCGTGCAGTCTCCCGACGCGCACTTCCCCGGTTCGAAGGGCCTTTGACACTTCCTCCGCCACACCGGGCTCTGCCCGCAGGGCGAAGTCGCCCCCCTGGGACTGACGAACGGGGTCGAGCCAGAGGTGCACGACCTCGAACGACACTCCGGTCTGCTGCTCGAGCATGTCGAGCAGCGCCAGGCCGGCGGGGGAGAGTATGAGGTTGTTGACCATTGAGAAACGCCGCACAGCGGTGTAACCGAGGTCAACAGTGCAAGGGGGCCGCCAGAGACCCGGAGATAAGTCCTGAACCCTAAACCAATGACTGTGAAAGACTTGCACTGCGCGAGTGGAGATCGTGCTGAGTAGAATTTACAGCCCGGCTGTTCTCCAGCTGACAAGACCCGGGAACAGGCATACAAACATCTGGTGGGGCCTTGACTTGATGCCCGCGTGTGGGGGACCGCCCGATCTCAAAGATGGACGAGATCGTGAGGCGTGCGGGCGCGACGACGGGGAGAGCGGGAGGACTGGCTCGCTGCCTTTGAAGGTCAGTATTCGTCGCCGCTCCAGTGGGTTTCAGGAAGCTGTCTCGGCGACGGCTCGTGCCGGCTCGAGGGTTCGGAGGGCGCACCGAGCCGCTCGCGGATGCGTTCCTGCAGCCAGCCGATGGCGTCCGGTTCGACGCTCCGGAGCGCGTGCCACTCCGACTCGGGCAGCACGACTGTCAGGCTGCGGGTCCCTTCCTTGGCATCGAGCTTGGTCATGGTAGTGACGACTGTACAGCGGTGGCGAAGGTAGTGTAACGCACAACTTTCGCATGCCGCGCATGCGCCGGCGGCATGAGCGGCGCATCGCGGGACGGCATCACAGCCATCAGCCACGCGCATGGCTTTATGTCTGACCCTTGCCATTGGCATTTTGCCAGTCACCGGTGCCGCCCTGCCACCGGGCGTAGGACCCGAGCGTCTTCACCCACCGCGCCGATTCCGCCAGGTGCTCCAGCGCGCGGGTGCAGCGCACGTCTTCCCTGCCGACGGCCACGTCGACGTAGAACAGGTACTCCCAGGGCAACCCGCGCGCCGGCCGGGACTCGAGCTTGGTGAGGTCGATGTCCCTCAGCGCGAACACGCTGAGCGCCTTGAACAGCGCACCGGGGGCGTTCTGCAGCGCAAAGGCCAGCGTTGTCTTGTCGGACGGGCCGAGCGGCTCGGGATCCCGGGCGATCACGATGAAGCGGGTGATGTTGTCCTGCGAAGTCCTGGATGCCGGCCTTGAGGATGTCGAGCCCGAAGATCTCCGCCGCCCGCGCCGAGGCAATCGCCGCGGTGTCGCGCAGGCTGCCCTCCATGATCAGGCGCGCGCTGCCGGCGGTGTCGTAGGTGGCGACCACCTCGACGCCGGGCAGCGTCCGCACGTACTGCTCGCACTGCGCCAGCGCCTGGGGATGCGAGAACACCCGGCGGATCTCGCCGATCGACGTGCCCGGCAGCGCGAGCAGGTTGTGCACGACCGTCAGCTCGGTTTCGCCGACGATCGGCAGCGTCGTGCTCCAGCAGCAGGTCGTAGTTCCTGTGGATGCTGCCGCCCGACCGAGTTCTCGATCGGCAGGATGCCGTGGGTGGCCTCGCCGGCCTCGACCGCCTCGAAGACGTCCTCGAAGCGCTCGAGGGCCACCGTCTCGCTGGCAGGCCATGCGCGCTGCGCGGCCGATTCACTGTAGGCGCCCGTGGCGCCCTGAAATGCGATTCGCATGTTTTCAAGCTTCCCGCTGCCAGCTTCCCGCTCCCCGATGCTCGCTGCCCGCTGCCCGCTGCCGCGCTGCCCGCTCCCCGATGCTCGCGTTGGCCCGGCGAATCTCAAGCTGGTCGCGGGAAGCGGGAAGCAGGAAGCGGGTAGCCTACCCCGCCGTTTCCCCTGGCTTCAGGATCGAACACGTCGATGCCAAGCGGTTCGACCAGCTGGCGCAGCCGTTCGGGGGTGCCCGTCAGGATGGGGAAGGTGCCGAAGTGCATCGGCACCACCTGCCGGACCCCGAGCATCTGGCAGGCCCGCGCCGCCGCGTCCGGTCCCATCGTGTAGTAGTCGCCGATCGGCAGGAACGCAATCTCCGGCGAGTACAATTCCGCGATCAGCCGCATGTCGCCGAACAGCGCCGTGTCGCCGGCGAAGTAGAAGCGCTGCCCGGTCTCGAGCTTCACCACGAAACCGGCAGGCTCCCCCAGATACACGGTGACGTCGTTCTCGACGACGCTGCTGGTGTGCACGGCTGCGACCAGGCTCACCTCCAGGCCGGCAATCGTCAGCGTGCCGCCGAAGTTCAATCCATGGACGTTCTGAAGCCCCTTGTGCTCCAGCCAGTGGCGCAGCTCGTTGATGGTGACGACCGGCGCGCCGGTCGCGCGCGCCACGCTGACCACGTCGCCCGAGTGGTCCGAGTGGCCGTGCGACAGCAGGATCAGGTCCGCCTTGTCGATGCGCTTGCGATCGGCCGGGCAGGCCGGGTTCCCCTCGAGCCACGGGTCGGTGACGATGCGCTTGCCGCCGGGAGTGGTGATGATGAACGTGGAGTGGCCGAGCCAGGTGATCGAGAGCGGTGCCATCCGGGTAGTATAATTGAGCGTCTGACGCCCTCATGATTGCCACCCCGCTTCCCTTCATCCGAGGGCGGAAGGCGCGCACCGACGCGCTGCCGAAACAGCCCAAGCCCGAATGGCTGAAGGTCCGTGCGCCGGGCTCCGAGAACTACCATCGCCTGAAGGGGCTGATGCGCACGCTCAACCTCCACACCGTGTGCGAGGAAGCCAACTGCCCCAACATCGGTGAATGCTGGCATCATGGCACCGCGACCTTCATGATCCTGGGGAATACCTGCACGCGCTCCTGCGGCTATTGCAACGTGGTGCACGGGACGCCTGCCGCGGCGGACAGCCGCGAGCCGGTCAACGTCGCGAGCGCCATTCACGCCATGGCGCTCGACTACGTCGTCATCACGTCGGTGGATCGGGACGATCTGCCGGACGGCGGCGCCTCCCAGTTCGCGCGGACGATCGCCGAGACGCGGGCGCGCCTCCCGCAGTGCCGCGTCGAGGTGCTGATCCCCGACTTCAAGGGCGACGAGCGGGCGCTGCACACCGTGCTCGACGCGAAGCCCGACGTGCTGAACCACAACATCGAGACGGTCCCCCGTCTCTACCGCACGGCGCGGCCCGGCGGGCGCTACCAACGCGCGCTGCAGCTCCTCGATCGGTCGCGGACCTACGCGCCGGGCGTGCCCACCAAGTCCGGGCTGATGGTCGGCCTGGGTGAGGAGATGGAGGAGGTCGTGTCGACGCTGCGGGATCTCCGGCACGCGGGCTGCCAGATTGTGACGATCGGGCAGTACCTCCGGCCGTCCGTGGCCAATCTCCCGATGTCGAGGTACTACACCCCGGGCGAGTTCGCGGAGCTCAAGGCGGCGGGCCTCGCCCTGGGCTTCGGACACGTCGAGTCGGGCCCACTCGTCCGCAGTTCGTATCACGCCCACGAGCAGACCCAGGCCTACGACAACCGCCGGCCGTGAGCGCTGCGCCGCCGCGTCTGGCGCTCGACGCCGTCCGCGACCGCATCGTCGCCTGCACTCGCTGCGAGCGGCTTCGAACCTACTGCGTCCGGGTGGGGGAGGTGAAGAAGGCGGCGCATCGCCACGACACGTACTGGGCGCGGCCGGTACCGGGGTTCGGCGATCCGCTGGCGCGCGTCCTGGTGATTGGCCTCGCACCGGCAGCGCACGGCGCGAATCGGACGGGCAGGGTATTCACCGGTGACGGGGTCGGCGGCTCGTGCGACTTCCTCATGCGCGCCATGCACGCGGCCGGCTTCGCCAGCCTCCCCACCTCCCATCACCCGGACGACGGGTTGCGGCTGACCGATGCCTACATCGCAGCCGCGGTGCGCTGCGCGCCTCCCGACAACAAGCCATCGCCTGGGGAGATTGCCGCCTGCCAGCATCACCTGGAGGCGGAGCTGGCGGCGCTGCCGCGGGTGCGCGTGCTGGTGCCACTTGGCAGGATTGCCTTCGACGCGACCTGGCGTGTGCTCGATGCGCGGGGACTCGGCGTGCGCCCCAGGCCGCTGTTTGCGCACGGCGCGGTCTACCCGCTCGCGTCCGGATGGACCGTGATTGCCGCCTATCACCCGTCGCGGCAGAACACCAACACCGGCAGGCTGACACCGCCGATGATGGACGCGGTATTCCGACAGGCGCGGGCGACAGCAGGCGGGCCGCCGGTCGCCTGATTGCCCGAGGCTTTGCAGCGGCGCGACCTACTTGCGCCTGGGCTTGTAGACGTGCGTGCTCTGCCCGAAGAAGACCTCGGCCGATTCCATCAGCGTTTCCGACAGCGTGGGGTGGGAGTGGATGGTCATCTTGAGGTCCTCGGCGTTCGCGCCCATCTCGATGGCCAGCACGCCCTCGGCGATCAGCTCGCCCGCGCCGGGCCCGACGATACCCACACCGAGGATGCGCCCCGTCTTCGGCTCGAGCACCAGCTTGGTCATGCCGTCCGTGCGATCGAGCGTGATCGCCCGTCCCGACGCGGCCCACGGAAAGCGGGTCACCGTGACCTCACGCTCCTGCTTCGCGGCATCCGCCTCGGTGAGCCCGCACCAGGCCAGCTCGGGATCGGTGAAGACCACCGCGGGAATGGCCAGCGGCTCGAACGCGACCTTGTGGCCGGCGATGGCATCGATGGCGACGCGCGCCTCGTGGGACGCTTTGTGCGCCAGCATGGGTTCGCCAACCACGTCGCCGATCGCGTAAATGGTCGGCTCGGCAGTCCGCCGTGCCGGGTCGACCTCGATGAACCCCCGCTCACCGATCTTGACGGCCGTCTTCTCCAGGCCGGGCACGCCCGAGTTCGGGCGCCGGCCGATCGACACCAGCACGCGGTCGAAGGTTCGCTCCTTGGGCATGCCCTCGGGCAGCTTGCCCTCGAAGGTGACTGCCACGCCGTCGGCAGACTCCCGCATGCCGACCACTTTCGTTTCGAGCAGCACGGCCTCGCACATCGCATCGACCCGCTTGGCGAGGACGTTCACGAGGTCGCGGTCGGCGCCCGGCAGCAGGCCGTCCGTCATCTCGACGACCGTCACCTTGGAGCCGAGTGCGGCGTAGACGGTGCCGAGCTCCAGTCCGATGTAACCGCCGCCGACGACCAGCAGCGAGCCCGGAACATCCGGCAGGTCGAGCGCCGATGTCGAGTCCATCAGGCGCGGGCTCTCGATCGACAGGCCGGGGACCGTGGTCGGACGCGAGCCCGTGGCGATCACGGCGTGGGCGAATGTCAGGACGTCGGTGCCCTGTCCGTCCGTGCGGGTGATCTCGAGGGAGGTCGCGTCGCGGAAGGCGGCTGTCCCCTGGATGTAG
This sequence comes from uncultured Acidobacteriota bacterium, assembly GCA_963787175.1. Lineage (GTDB taxonomy): Bacteria > Acidobacteriota > Vicinamibacteria > Vicinamibacterales > 2-12-FULL-66-21 > CAVSUB01. Next base: position 792,687 of record CAWBCA010000013.1, on the reverse strand, counting down.
TTGATCTTGCGGAGCCGGCCGATCTGCCCGACGCCGCTCGTCAACTGCGAAACCACCCTGTCCTTGAAGCCCCGCACCTTGTCGAGATCGATCGTGGGGAGGCCGAAGCTGACGCCCCAGGCCTCGGCGTGCGCCGCTTCGTTGATCAGTGCCGCGACGTGGAGCAGGGCCTTCGACGGAATGCACCCGCGGTACAGGCACACCCCGCCAGGGTTCGGCGCGGGATCGACGAGCGAGACCTGCATGCCGAGATCCGCCGCGTAGAAAGCGGCGGCATACCCGCCGGGGCCCGCCCCGATGACGACGACTTGAGCGTTGCTGGGCATATGGATGTTGATACTGAAGCTGTCAGCTGTCAGCTGACAGCTCTCAGAGCGCCATCATGAACGGCTGTTCGAAGGCATCAACCACCCACCGCAGGAAGCGCGCACCATCGGCTCCGTCGATGACACGGTGATCGTACGACAGCGACAGCGGGAGCATCAGCCTGGGCTCGAACGCCTGCCCGTTGTAGACCGGCTCGTGCGATCCGCGCGACATGCCGAGAATGGCCACCTCCGGCCAGTTCACAATCGGGGTGAAGGAGGTCCCGCCGATCCCGCCGAGGTTCGTGATCGTGAACCCGCCCCCCTGCATGTCGTCGAGCGTCAGCTTGCCGGCGCGCGCCTTTTCGGAGGCCTTGGCCAGTTCCACGGAGAGCTCGACGATCCCTTTCTGGTCGACATTCCGGATCACCGGCACGAGCAGCCCGCGGCTGGTGTCCACCGCCACCCCGACGTGAATGGACTTCTTGAAGACGATTTCGCCGCGTCCGACATCGAGCGAGGCATTGAACTGCGGGAACCTGCGCATCGCCGCCGCCACCACCTTGAGCGCGACAGCCGTGACGGTCAGCTTGCCGCCCGCCCGCTCGGCCTGCGCGCCGAACTGCTTGCGCATCGATTCAATGGCGGTGATGTCGGCCTTGTCGTGCTGGGTGACGTGCGGGATCACGCGCCACGCGTTGCCGAGGTGCTCGGCGGTCTTGCGGCGGATGTTGCTCACCGGCTTCCGCTCGACCTCACCCCACTTCGTGAAGTCGGGGAGCGCAGGCGATGCGGGGGCGGACGCCGCTCCGCCACCGGACAGCGCGGCCTTGACGAACTGCTGGACGTCCTCGACGCCAATCCGCCCCTCGGGGCCGGTCCCCTGCACGAGCCCGATATCCACGCCGAGCTCGCGCGCCAGCCGCCGTACCGACGGAGCGGCGGGCGCCGCAGGGCCTTCCGGCGCGCGCGCCTGCCCCGCGGCGGCCGGGGCGTCCTCGCTTCCGGCCGGCGCCGCGCTTTTCTTTGGAGCGCCGGCGGCTGCCGCAACATCCGCGGGATCCGCCTGCTGTGCGGCAGGTCCGTCGACTTCTCCCTTGCCGCGTTCGGCGGCGCCAAGTTCTGCGGCGCCCTGTCCGGCCTCCGACCGAGCGTCGGCCTCCGGGCGGTCCTGCCCGGCCGCCTCCGGAATGGCGGCCTTCTCACCCACACCGCCGTCCTCGGCGGCTGCCGCCTGCGCTGCAGGCTTCTCGGCCGGTTCTGCGGCCTTCTTGCCGCGCCCGGCCTTCGGGGAGTCCGCCGCCTTGCCCTTCGGCGGCGCGGCACCGTCTTCGACGGTCAGCACGACCTGACCGACCTTGATCTTGTCGCCCGGCTTGACGCGCACCTCGCCCACGACACCGGCCACGCTCGATGGAACCTCGATCGTCGCCTTGTCGGTCTCGAGCTCGAGGACGGCCTGATCTTTCGCGATGGTGTCTCCCGCGGCGACCAGCACGCGGACGACATCGCCGGAGGCGATGTTCTCGCCGAGCTCAGGGAGCATGAATTCTGTAGGCATCGGTAGTTGTGACCTGCTTAGGTACGAGCGGGATTGACCTTCTCGGCGTCTATCTCGAAATCCTTGATCGCCTGCGCGACGACTTTCCGGTCGACCTGCCCGTCCTCGGCGAGCTCCGCGAGCGTGGCGAGTGCCACGAACCGGGCGTCCACCTCGAAGAACTCGCGGAGGCCCGCACGATCGTCGCTGCGGCCGAACCCGTCGGTGCCCAGAGGGCGCACGTGGCGCGGGAGCCACCGGTCGATCGAGTCCGGCAGAATCTTCAAATAATCGGAGGCGGCAACGATGACGCCCGGCGCGTCCTTCAGACACTGCGTGACATACGGCACCTTCGGGGTCTCGCCGGGGTGCAGCATGTTCCAGCGATCGCAGGCGTGGCCATCGCGGTAGAGCTCCTGGTAGCTCGTCACGCTCCACACGTCGGCGGCGACGTCGTACTTCTCGAGCAGCTTCTGCGCCGCAAGCACTTCGTTGAGGATGGCGCCGCTGCCGAGCAGCTGGGCCCTGAGCTTCGCGCTGCCGTTGTCGGCCGCCTTGAAGCGATAGAGCCCCTTCAGCACGCCGTCGCGCGCGCCCTCCGGCATCGGCGGCATCGCGTACTGCTCGTTCATCACCGTCAGGTAATAGAAGACGCTCTCCTGCTCCCTGTACATCCGGCGGATGCCTTCTTCGATGATGATCGCCAGCTCGTAGGCAAACGCCGGGTCGTAGGAGATGCAGTTCGGCACTGTCGCCGAGATGACGTGGGTGTGGCCGTCCTGGTGCTGCAGGCCCTCCCCCGCCAGCGTCGTGCGGCCTGCAGTCCCTCCGAGCAGGAACCCGCGGACCCGGGAGTCGGCCGCCGCCCAGATCAGGTCCCCGACGCGCTGGAACCCGAACATCGAGTAGTAGATGAAGAACGGAATCGTGTTCACCCCGTGCGCCGCGTACGCGGTGCCGGCGGCAATGAACGACGACATCGAGCCCGCCTCGGTGATGCCCTCCTCCAGGATCTGCCCGTCCTGCGCCTCCTTGTAGTAGAGGAGGGTATCCATGTCGACCGGTTCGTACTTCTGCCCGACATGCGAGTAGATGCCGACGGCCCGGAACAGGGACTCCATGCCGAACGTACGCGCCTCGTCCGGCACGATGGGGACGATGAGGTCGCCGATGTCCTTGTCGCGGAGGAGCTTCGACAGGATTCGCACGAACACCATGGTGGTCGAGGCCTTCCGGCCGGCCGTGCCCTTGAGGAACTCCTCGAAAAGCCCCTCGAGCGGCGCCTCCAGCGGCTGGACCCGCACCTTGCGCGTGGGCACGTAGCCGCCGAGCTCCTTGCGGCGCTCGTGGAGGTATTTCAGCTCGGGGCTGTCGTCGGGCGGACGGTAGAACGGAGCGTCCGCTATCTCCTCGTCCGAGATCGGGATGCCGAAGCGCGTGCGGAAGATCCGCAGGTCGCTTTCGTTCATCTTCTTCTGCTGGTGGGTGATGTTCTTCCCTTCGCCGGCTTCCCCCAGCCCATAGCCCTTGATGGTCCGCGCGAGCACCACGGTCGGCTGCCCCTTGTGCGTCGTCGCGACCTTGAAGGCGTTGTAGACCTTGAGCGGGTCGTGCCCGCCGAGCCGAAGCTTCGCGAGCTGGTCGTCGGAGATGTGCTTGACGAGATCGGCGAGGCGGGGGTCGACGCCGAAGAAGTGCTCCCGGAAGTACGCGCCCCCCTCGACGGCGTACTTCTGGTACTGACCGTCGACAATCTCCCCCATCCGCCTGGCCAGCAGATCCCCGGCGTCGTTGGCAAACAGCGGGTCCCAGTCGGTGCCCCACAGCACCTTGACGACGTTCCAGCCGGCGCCGCGGAAGATCGCTTCGAGCTCCTGGATGATCTGGCCGTTGCCGCGCACCGGACCGTCGAGCCGCTGCAGGTTGCAGTTGATCACGAAGATCAGGTTGTCGAGCTTCTCGCGCGCGGCCAGGCCGATGGCGCCGAGCGTCTCCGGCTCGTCGGTCTCGCCGTCTCCGAGGAACGCCCAGACCTTGGTCGAGGAGGGTTTCTTCAGCCCGCGATCCTCGAGGTAGCGATTGAACCGGGCCTGGTAGATCGACATGATGGGTCCGAGGCCCATCGACACGGTCGGGTACTCCCAGAACTCCGGCATCAGCCAGGGGTGCGGGTACGACGACAGGCCGCCCCCCTTCTCCAGCTCCTGCCGGAAGTTCGTCAGCTTCTCGACCGACAGCCGCCCTTCGAGGAACGCCCGCGCGTAGATGCCGGGCGACGCGTGGCCCTGGAAGTAGATCTGGTCCCCGTTGCCGTCCTCGTCCTTGCCGCGAAAGAAATGGTTGAAGGCGACCTCGTAGAGCGTCGCGGCCGAGGCGTAGGTGGAAATGTGACCGCCGATCCCGTCCGACGCGCGGTTGGCGCGGACCACCATCGCCATCGCGTTCCATCGCACCAGGCTCTTGATGCGGCGCTCGATCTCCTGGCTGCCCGGGATGGGACTCTGGTCTTCCACGCGGATGGTGTTGACGTAGGGCGTGACCGCCGTGAACGGCAGGCCGGCACCCGCCACGCGGGCATGGTCCCGAAGCCTCTCGAGCAGGCGCTGCACGCGGTCCCGGTCACCCTGCTGGATGACGTAGTCGAGCGACTCGAGCCACTCGCGTTGTTCGAGAGCCTCGAGCTCGGAGGCGTCGCGGGATGCGATATTGCTCATCTGATTATGAATCCTCGGTCCGCCTGGCGCTTCCAGGGGTTGGAATTTTCCGGACTACAATCCTCCTATTCTAGATCTGGGACGGGATCCGGGCAACGCAGCGACAGCCCGAACGGAACGTCCGGTGTGGCGCGGGCCTTCAGCAGGATGCTGAAGAACGCATCCTGAATGCAAATGGCAGAGCGCCAATGGAGAAATCGGCGGGTTTTGCTCTCTGCCATTTTCGATTTCACATCAGGACGGCGTTATTTTCAGCGGCCTGCCTGGCCCGCGTCGGCGGTCCGACCAGCCTCCGCTGAAGCGACGGCGGACCGCCGAAGCCTTGGCGAAGGCGGAAGACCCGACCTTACATCGTCAGGTGTGGCGCGGGGCCTTCAGGCCCCGTGAGCCACGTGCACACAACATGACTCACCGATACCTCGCTCCGTTCGCGTTGGTTGTCCTCGCGACCGCCGCCGTCGCGTTCACCGGAGACGCTCCCGTGCAGGAGAAGCCCCAGCAGAAGACCTCCGCACCTCCCTCGACCGAGCTGCGCTCGATGACGGCGCGGTTCGCGCCTGCCGACATCGGCGCCGACATCACGCGCCTGCCGGACGGCGAGCGTCAGGCGCTCGCTCGCCTTGTCGACGCCGCCCGGCTGATGGACAGCCTGTTCCTGCGGCAGGTCTGGGCCGGCAACGACGCGCTGCTCCAGCAGCTCAGTCATGAGGTCGCGACGCGTCCCGCCGGGACCGCCCGCGCAGCCGCCCAGGCGCGCCTGCATTACTTCCTGATCAACAAGGGGCCGTGGTCCCGGCTGGATCACAACCGGATCTTCGTTCCCGGCGTGCCCTCCAAGCCTGAGGCGGCGAACTTCTACCCGGCCGGTGCGACCAAGGAGGACGTCCAGAAATGGCTCGATGGCCTGAGCGGCGACGCCAAGGCCGCGGCCACCGGCTTCTTCACCACGATCCGGCGCGGGCCGGAGGAGGGCCTGGTCGCCGTTCCCTACTCCGTCGAGTATCAGGGAGAGCTCGCCCAGGCGGCCTCGCTCCTGCGGGAAGCCGCCGCGCTCACGTCCGATGCCACGTTGAAGCGGTTCCTCACCACCCGCGCCGATGCCTTCCTCTCGAACGACTACTACGAGAGCGACGTCGCCTGGATGGAGCTCGACGCCGCAATCGAGCCCACGATTGGCCCCTACGAGGTCTACGAAGACGAGTGGTTCAACGCCAAGGCGGCGTTCGAGGCATTCATCACGGTCCGCGACGACGCCGAGTCGAAGAAGCTGCAGTCGTTCTCCGCGCACCTGCAGGAGCTCGAGAACGCGCTTCCGATCGACCCCCGTCATCGGAACGCCAAGCTCGGTGCGCTGGCGCCGATCCGCGTCGTGAACGTCGTGTTCGCGGCCGGCGACGCCAACCGGGGCGTCCAGACAGCGGCCTTCAACCTGCCCAACGACGAGCGGGTGGTCCGCGAGAAGGGCAGCAAGCGCGTCATGCTGAAGAACATGCAGGACGCCAAGTTCAGGATGGTGCTCCTGCCCATCGCCAGGGTGGCGCTGCCCGTCGCACAACGGAAAGAGGTGTCGTTCGACGCGTTCTTCACGCACATCCTGATGCACGAGCTGATGCACGGCCTCGGGCCGCACAACATCACCGTCGGCGGCCGCGCCACGACCGTCCGCCAGGAGCTGAAGGAGACCTACAGCGCAATCGAGGAGGCCAAGGCGGACGTCTCCGGCCTCTGGGCGCTGAAACAGCTGGCCGACAAATCACAGATCGACGCGGCTATCGCCCGGAGCATGTACACGACGTTCCTGGCCTCGGCGTTCCGCTCGATCCGCTTCGGGGTGAACGAAGCGCACGGCCGCGGCATCGCCATTCAAATGAACTCGCTGCTCGATGCCGGTGCCTTCAAGGTGCTGTCCGACGGCACCTTCACGGTGGACAACGCAAGGATCGGCGAGGCTGTCACGGCGCTGACGCGCGAGATCATGACGCTGCAGGCGGAAGGCAGCTACGTCAAGGCCAAGGCCATGCTCGACACGCTCGGCGTCGTCCGGCCAGAGGTCCAGAAGGTGCTGGACAGGCTGACGACGGTGCCGGTGGACATCGAACCCAAGTTCACGACTGCCGCGACGCTCGCGCGGTGACGACGCCAACGGCGATATCGGGGCGGTCGCTGATGATGCCGTCCACGCCCCAGTCGAGCAGGCGAACCATGTCTGCCTCGTGATCGACCGTCCAGACGAGCACGGCAACGCCAGCCCGGTGCGCGTGCCGGACGAAACCCCGGCTGACCACCCTCGTGCGACCTGAGCGTTCGGGCACCTGGAACTCGCTGTATCCGGTGCGCCCGAGCGGCCAGCCCACCCAGGAGCGGTACAGGGCCCACCGCGTCTCCTCGCGCCCCGCGCCGGTGCGCAGGGCCGGTTCCAGCTGGCGCGCCGCCCGCAATGCGCGGACCGCTGAAAGAGCCCAGGGCCACCCGCCTCAGGGCACCCGCCTCCCGCACGACCTCGACAGTCCGGCGCGCGAGGTCCTGGCTGCCCGTCTTCAGCTCGATGATCAGCGGCACGTCCGGGTAGCGATGGAGCACGGACTCGAGTGTCGGAATGCTGATTCCCTGCTGACGGAAGGGAAACCCGTCGTGCTCGCTGCCGCGCGGCTGAAACCGGTAGCCGGCGTCGACGCCGGCCAGCTCGGCGGACGAACGTTCGGCCACCGGCCCGCGACCGTCGGTCGTGCGATCGAGCAGCGCGTCGTGATGAACGACCACCACCCCGTCGCGCGACAGGCGGACGTCGAGCTCCAGCCCGTCCGCTCCCAGCGCCAGGCCGTTGTCGAATGCCGCGATCGTGTTCTCGGGCCGCAGGGCAGCGCCGCCGCGATGCGCGTAGACGAGCGGCCGGCCGGCCGGCCGGGCGGGCGATGTCACGGGGGGATTCTACTCGGCGCTCGGCGCTTGGCGCTCGGCGCCCGGAGCCCGGCGCTCGAGAGGCGGGATCCGGGATCGGTGATCCGATCCGGGATCGGGGATCCGGGATCGGGGATCCGTGCCGCTCACCGTGCCGGCGGGTAGCGGACAGCGGGAAGCCGAATGGTAAGATGCCGACATGGCCTCCCCACTGGACGATCGCCCCGCCACGCTCGCGCAGCTCCGCCACGCCGTGGCAGCTGGACGGGTGAAGCGGCGCGGCGTCAAAGACGAGATCCGTGAAAACCTGATCGACCGGCTGCAGTCCAGGTCGACGCTGTTCCCTGGCATCATCGGCTACGACGAAACGGTCGTGCCGCAGATCGTCAACGCGATCCTGTCCCGGCACAACTTCATACTCCTCGGGCTGCGCGGGCAGGCGAAGAGCCGCATCCTCAGGGCGCTCACGGAGCTCCTGGACGACGCCATCCCGGTGATGCCGGGCTGCGAGATCCATGACGATCCGCTGGCGCCGATCTGTTCGATGTGCCGTTCCCGCGTGCGCGCCGAGGGAGACGACCTGGCCATCGGCTGGCTGGATCGCGACAAGCGCTACGTGGAGAAGCTGGCCACGCCGGACGTGACGATTGCCGACATGATCGGCGACCTCGACCCGATCAAGGCGGCCCGGGCCGGCCTGCAGCTCTCCGACGAGCTGACGATGCACTACGGCCTGCTGCCCCGCGCGAACCGCGGCATCTTCGCGATCAACGAGCTGCCCGACCTCGCCGGCAAGATCCAGGTCGGGCTCTTCAACATCCTCCAGGAGGGGGACGTCCAGATCAAGGGCTACCCGGTGCGGCTGCCGCTCGACGTCATGATGGCCTTCAGCGCGAACCCGGAGGACTACACCGCACGAGGCAAGATCATCACCCCCTTGAAAGACCGGATCGGCTCCGAGATCCGCACCCACTATCCGGCGGCACGCCAGGACGCGATGGCGATCACGGCGCAGGAAGCCTGGATCGGCGGGCGGAGCAGCAACCTTCAGGTGCCGGAGTTCGTCCGCGAGATCGTCGAGGAGATCGCCTTCCAGGCGCGCGAGGACAAGAAAGTCGACAAGCGGTCGGGGGTCAGCCAGCGGCTGCCGATCTCACTCCTCGAGAACGTGGTCTCGAACGCCGAGCGCCGGGCGCTGGCAGCCGACGAGGAGCTCACCGTGCCCCGCGTCACGGACATCTACGCCGCGCTGCCCGCCATCACCGGCAAGTTCGAGCTGGAGTACCAAGGAGAGCTGCGGGGCGCCGACAACGTGGCGCGCGACATCATCCGGGCCGCGGTGGGCAACGTCTTCACCGGGTATTTCGCCGGTGCGGACCTTCAGCGCGTCACCGAATGGTTCGACCTGGGGGGAACCCTGCACGTGGACGACGCCCTGCCCGCGGCGGAACTGCTGCGGCGAACCACCGAAGTGCAGGGTCTGCACGAGCTCACCCACCACGCCGGCGTCAAGAGCCAGGCGAAGCCGGCGCTCGTGGCGGCGGCGGTGGACTTCATCCTGGAAGGACTCTACGCGCAGAAGAAAGTCACGCGCTCCGACGAGTGGCAGTACCAGGGCGCCGAGCCGCCGCGGCGGCCCGCAAGGAACGCCCCTCCCGAGTCGATGCTCGATCGCGACGTGCCCCTGGCGGGCAACAAGAAGAAGTACTACAACTGAGGCGCTGCGAGCCCGCATGAAGTACCGGTATTCGAAGTTCACCGGCGAAGATCTCGACGATCTCGACCTCGAGGAGCTGTTGGCGAAGCTCTCCGACCTGCTGCTGTCGAGCGGCTTCGACAGCCCGTACGGCCCTCCCTACGACGACGAGGCGCCGGGGCATTCGGCGGAAGCGCTGCACGACGCGATCCTCGAAGCGCTGCTCAACGGCGGCATGCTGTCCGACGAGATGATCGAGAGGCTGCTCGGGAAGGACTGGCAGCAGTCCGACGACGCGGAAGCGCGGATCGAACAACTCGTACAGCAGATCCTCGGGAAGCTGCAGCAGCAGGGCTACCTGACGTCCACGCCGGCGCCTCAGTCGGAGGTGCCGCAGCCGGGCGACGGCGGCCGGAGCGGCAACGGCCCGGACGCCCCGGTCCGGTTCGAGATCACCGACAAGAGCCTCGACTTCCTCGGCTACCGCGCGCTGCGCGACCTGCTCGGATCCATCGGCAAGAGCAGCATCGGCCGCCACGACACCCGCGAGATGGCGACCGGCATCGAGGCGAGCGGCGCGCCGAAGGTCTACGAGTTCGGCGACACGATGAACCTGGACGCCAGCGGGACGATCCTGAATGCGGTGGTGCGCGAGAAGGCGATCGGAAAAGGTGCGATCGAGGTCGACTACGAGGACCTGATGGTGGTCCAGGGGGAGTATCAGAGCTCCTGCGCCACCGTGGTGATGCTGGACTGCAGCCACAGCATGATCCTCTACGGCGAGGATCGCTTCACGCCGGCCAAGCGCGTGGCGCTCGCGCTCTCGAACCTGATTCGACTGCAGTATCCGGGAGACGCGCTGAAGCTCGTCCTGTTCCACGACTCGGCCGAGGAGATTCCGCTGCAGCAGCTGGCGCGGGTGCGCGTCGGGCCGTACTACACCAACACGCGCGAAGGGCTCAGGCTCGCACGGCGCATCCTCGAGCGCCAGCAGAAGGACATGCGCCAGATCGTCATGATCACGGACGGCAAGCCGTCCGCGCTGACGCGCCCGGACGGACGGATCTACCGGAACGCGTTCGGCCTCGATCCCTTCATCGTCTCGGAGACGTTCGCGGAAGTCGCGGCGTGCCGCAAAGCCGGTATCCTGATCAACACGTTCATGCTGGCCCGCGACCCCGACCTGGTGAGCTTCGTGCGTCGGGTCGCGCAGATCTGCCACGGCAAGGCCTACTTCACCACGCCGCACACGCTGGGCCAGTACGTGCTGATGGACTACATGGACAAGAAGACCCGGACCATACACTGATCGGGACTGCATCCATGCTGCCTGCGGCGATTCCGATCTTCCCGCTCCCGAACGTCGTGCTGTTTCCGAACGTCTTCCTGCCGTTGCACATCTTCGAACCCCGATACCGGGAGATGGTGGCCGACGCCCTCGAGGGTGACCGCATCATCGGGATGGTCCTGCTGCAACCGGGGTGGGAACCGGACTACGACGCGCGTCCGCCCGTCTACCCGATCGGGTGCGCCGGCGTCATCACCAACGCGGCACGGCTGCCGGACGGCCGCTACAACATCGTGCTGCAGGGGCTGGAGAAGTTCCGCCTCCTGGAGGAAGAGGACGGCCGCCTCTATCGGGTGGCCCGGGTGGACGGCATCACCGAGAGCAACGGCTCGGACGACCGCGAATCGATGCACGCGGCACGGCGGCGGCTGGAGTCGCTCCTGGTGCCGCAACCTGCCGGCCGCCCGTCGGATCCCAAGCTTCCCCAATCGATGGCAGACGAGGACCTGGTGAACGCCCTCGCCCAGTACCTGGAGCTGGAGCCGGTCGAAAAACAGGCCCTCCTCGAGCGTCAGGGCCTGCTCGCGCGCTGCCACTCGCTGATCGAGCTGCTGGAGATGAAGGTGCTCGTCGCCCGCCACAAGTGGGACCGCGAAGGGGTGAATTGACAGCTACCGCTTGCGTGCCGGCGGCGCGGGGCGGTACGCAATCTGCACGTTGCTGACGATGGCGACCGGGCGTCCCGGGGCGGCCACTTCCCGTCCCGCGGCGGTTGTCGCTTCGAGTACTTCCCCGAGCAGGCTCACCTCCTGAACCGCCGGCGGGATGGTGATCACCACCTGCTCGTTGCCGATCGGCGCGACCGCCTTCACACCGCCAGGGCCGGCACCGCCGGACACGCGATCGTACAGGTCCTTGGCCGCCCGGAACTCGCTCTGCACGGCTCCCCGGCCGAGCAGGTCTCCCGTCGTGGTCAGGACGCCGATCACCGCCGTGTACTTGGCGAAGCCGTGTCCGGCGCGCATCTCCTCCTCGGAGTAGGTGTGCCTGTTGTGCAGGGAGAACGTCAGGGTCGCGGGGCCCGCGTGCGGTGGAATCGTGACGAGCACGCCCTGCGCCGGCTCGCGGCCGGCCAGCACGAAACAGAAGCTGGCGGCGCTGCGAACGCCCCTGCCGAGCAGCTCCGCGCACTTGACCTGGGCAGGCTCCGTCTTGAGCGCCGCCGGCGGAGGCGGGGCGGGCTTGCGACGCTGCTGGGCCTCGGCCGGTGCGCCTGGCAGCAACAGGCAGAAGAGGGTGACGGCATGGATCGCGGCGCGCATCTCCGGAGTATAACCAAGCGCTCCGTCGATCCGGGCCCCGTTATCTCGCGAACACCGCGGACCGCACGCCAGGCGACGGCCCCGACGGGCTCACGGCGGTGACCACCATGTAGTACGAGCCGGACGGCAGCGGATCCGTGGTCCCGGTGATGTCCACCAGGATGGTGTTGTTCAGCGGAGTCGGCTTGCCGACGTAGAGCACGCCGACCGGGATGTCGGTCTGGGAATCCGCTTCGCGATGCAGCTCCACGACGTAGTGCGCGACGATCTCGTTGTGATCCGGGGCAGGATTGAACACCGCGTAGGTGTGCCCTGGGATCCTGGGCGCCGCGAGGATGCCGGTGGCGGGAGACTGCGGCAACGGCACACCGTCGGCGACGGAGACGCGTATGCGAGCGGACGTGGTGGCCTGACCTGCGTTGTCCTGCGCCACGGCCACCAGGTCGTAGTCTCCTGGTGCCTGCGCGGTCCACGCGAAAGCGTACGGCGCCTCGAGGTCTGAGCCGAGGAGGATGCCGTTTGCGAAGAAGTCCACGCGCGCGATCGTTCCGTCGGCGTCGATGGCGGAGACCGGAATCGCCAGCACCGATCCCGGCGCCCAGCTGCCCGCCGACGTCCAGTCGATCGTCACCTGCGGGAACTGGTTGACCGCGGTGCGCCAGAGGAGCTGGATGTCGCCGAGCTGCGCGGTGGCGAGCGCGTCGGGGCTTCCGCTGGCAAGCGCGAAGCCCACGTACGCGACCGGACCCATCACCAGGGCGTCCGCAATCACCCGGTTCCAGACGGTTCGATCGCTCGACCAGAACGCGTCGAACAGATCGCCCTGGCGCCGGATTCGCAGCCAGGCGGGATTGACGGGACCGGTTGCCGTGGTCACCGTCGGTCCCGCGATGATGCGCCTGCGCCGGAACTCCACCTCGCCCGCCGCGGATACCGCCACCGTGGCATGCGGCGCCCGCGGGTCGAGCGACTCGCGAACCATCAGCCCGAGCTCGGCTCCCTCGGCGGAGGAGCGGAAGTCGACTATCCGGCCAACGAACTCGACGTCGCCGGACACCGCCTGGTACACGTAATGGAACGCGTCCGCCTGCCCGCCGATCCCGCTGCCGGCTCCGGCCAGGGACAGCTCGCTGTTCACCGTGTTGCCGGCTCCGCTGGCCCGAACCTCGCCGATGTCGGCCACCGACCACCATTCAGATGCCGTCCCGGACAGGTACTCGGTCGGAGCGGGAGCCGGACCGGCGGGGGTCGGCGCTGCCGGGGGCGGTGTTGTTGGCAGCGGAGCGGCTGGGAGCGGACCTGCCGGCGGATCCGCTGCGGCCGGACTTGCCGCGGCCGGATCTGCAGGAGGCGGATTGGCCGCCGGCTGCACGGAACCAGCCGAGGCCCAGAGGTTCGACGACAGGACCCCGTCACCCTGGAGCGTCGCCAGCGTGACGTCCGAGAAGAGCGTCGAGGCGGTCCATTCGCCGCTGAGAGCGACCCCTGCGTAGAGGGCCCCACTCATGGGAACGGCCTGCTCGCCGACCCACAGCCACGCGCCCGTCATGGTGAGTTGATACGCGGTGACGACGTCGCCGCGCCGGACGAGCCGCAGGCAGGGGGCGGGGATTGCTGCCGCGGTGTACTGGGCGGTCGGTTCGGCGCTCGAGCGCGTCTGGAACGCCACGGCACGCGCAGGTGTGTACAGGAGGCTGGCCGAGCGCGCGTCCGGTCCCAGCGAGTCGCGGATCATCAGGCCGGCGGTCGCATACGGATCGAACATCAGCTTGAGGCCCACGCATGCGCTGATGTCCAGATCGGCGGACGCAGGTTGAAACGTGAACGTGAGCTGATCCGGATCCCCGGCGCCCGCGTCTCCTTCGCCGGGTACGATCGTCACACCCGGCCTCACTTGAAACGATGTCTGCTGTTGCCGGGCGGGATGCCGGATGGCCCAGGGAAGACTTGCCTCGACAACAGGACGTGAGGCGATTGTGCAGGCACACAAGGCGGCTGCCACTGACAGAGATCCGCTCTGCCGGAGAGATGAAAACAACGAACGGCTCCCAGGGTCAATGAGTACGGGGATGGGCCTGGCAACACCGAGTATGTGGCTCCGCCCGCTGAGCTATCTCGCAAGAGGACTGCCACGAGCCCAGCCGGAGGCTCAGTCAATGTTTACGGGAGTTTTGTGATGATGAGCTGGCTTCCAGTCGAGTTGCGCGTATGGATGAGGATGAACTTTAGGGCTCATCCATACACGGACTGTGGAGTTTTGGCGCGGGCGGGGATGTCCGGAGCGTTGCACCGCGCCGCGGCCCGTTGCGAGGCTATTCGGTGACGCAGGTGAGACCCTGGGACACGTCGCGGGGTGCGAGGGGACCCAGGCGCGGGGACTTGATCAACTCGAGGAACTCGGACCGCGTGCGGGCATCCTCCCGGAACACGCCGAGCATCGCGCTCGTGACCGCGACCGAGTTCTGCTTCTCGACGCCGCGCATGGACATGCACAGGTGCGAGGCTTCCATCACGACAGCGACACCCATGCGGCTGGACCTTTTCGAGCAGGGTGCTGGCAATCTGATTGGTGAGCCGCTCCTGGATCTGCAGGCGCCGCGCGAAGATGTCGACCAGCCTGGGGATCTTGCTCAGGCCCGAGCACCCGGCCCTGCGGGATGTACGCGACGTGGCACTTGCCGAAGAACGGCAGGAGATGGTGCTCGCAGAGGCTGTAGAAGTCGATGTCCTTGACGATCACCATCTCGTTATAATCGACCGCGAACAGCGCGTTGTTCAGCACCAGGTCGACGTCGGCCAGGTAGCCGCTGGTCAGGAACTGCAGCGATTTCTCGACCCGCCGCGGAGTGTCGCGCAGGCCCTCCCTCGTCGGGTCTTCACCGAGCTCGGCGAGAAGCCGACGGATGACCTCCTGCATCCTTTTATTGTACATCGCGGCTCTCGGGGCACCCGGCGGCGGCAGGCGCGCGCAGGCGCCGGCTGCGGCGGTTGCGGCCGTTCCCGACGATCCCGACACCCTGTACGCCCGGCGCGAGACGCTTGCGGATGCCCGGCGCGCGGCAGACATCTGGGCTGAGCGCCTGCGAAGGACCCCGGAGACTTCGAGTCGGCCTGGAAGCTGGCGCGCGCACGCTACTGGCTGGGTGGACACGCGGAAGATGCCGATCGAAAACGCGTGCTCGAGGAAGGCGTCGCCGCCGGTCGAACGGCCGCCGCCCTGGCGCCGGCCCGGCCCGAAGGCCACTTCTGGATTGCGGCGAACATGGGCGCGCTGGCCGAGTCGTTCGGGTTGCGCCAGGGCATGAAGTATCGCGGCACGATCCGCGACGAGCTGATGACCGTGCTGAAGCTGGACCCCGCGTTCCAGCAGGGGTCGGCCGACCGCGCCCTCGGGCGGTGGTATTTCATGGTGCCCGGCATGTTCGGCGGGTCGAAGGAGAAGTCCGAGGAGCACCTCCGGGCTTCCCTGACGTACGGCCCGGACAGCACCGCCTCGCACTTCTTCCTGGCCGAAACGCTGTTCGCCGCCGGGCGCGACGCGGCCGCCCGCGCCGAGCTCCAGCGCGTCATCGATGCGCCGCTCGATCCGGAGTGGGCGCCGGAGGACCGTGAGTTCAAGGCGAGGGCGAAGCGGAGGATGGGGGGTTCATGAACGGCCGCGCGTGAAGGCGCGCGACGACGGCATCGCCCGCTTCGCGAGTCCCGAGCGAACCGCCGGCGTCCGCCGTGCACGCCCTGTCGTCGATAGCGGCGCGGACCGCTGCTTCGACGGCACGCGGCCTCCTCCACGAGCCCCAGCGTCTCCAGCATCAGCGCGGCTGAGAGGATTGCGCCAATCGGGTTGGCGACGTTCTGCCCGGCGAACCTCGGCGCCGAGCCGTGGACGGGCTCGAACATCGACGTGCGGCCGGGATGGAGGTTGCCCGAGGCGGCGAGCCCGAGGCCCCCCTGCAGGCCCGCCCCCAGGTCCGTGATGATGTCCCCGAACAGGTTGTTCGTCACGATCACCTGGAACTGACCGGGGTCCAGCACCATGTGCATCACGAGGGCGTCGATGTAATAGTGCGTGGCCTCGATGTCCGGGATACCGCGGCGACAGTTCCTTGAAGACGCGCTGCCAGAGCGCGTGCCCCTGCTGCATGGCGTTGCTCTTGTCCGCCATGCACACCCTGGTCAGGCCCCGCGCCCTCGCGAACTCGAACGCGTGACGGACGATCCGGTGGACGCCCTTCCAGGTGTTGATCTCCTCCTGAACGGCCACTTCGTCTTCGGTCCCCGCCTTGAAGCGGCCGCCGACGCCGACGTAGAGACCCTCGGTGTTCTCCCGGAACACAACGAAGTTGACATCGCTCGGGCCGGCGCCCCTTCAGCGGGCACAGGCGATCATGGAGGAGCGTGACAGGCCGGTAGTTCACGTAGAGATCGAGCTCGAAGCGCGTGCCGAGCAGGATGTCGCGCGCGTGCCGGTTGTCGGGGACGCGGGGGTCGCCCAGGGCGCCGATGAACACGGCGTCGAACCCGCGCAAGAGATCGTATCCGTCCGGGGGAACCGTGATGCCGGTCGCGAGGTAGTGGTCGGCCCCCCACGGGAGGTGCGCGAGATCGAGCGGACGGCCGGACGCGGCGGCAACGGCATCCAGCACCTTCACCGCTTCGGCCGTGACCTCCTGGCCTATCCCGTCACCGGGGATTACGGCAATGCGCACGGGTCACCTGCCGGGAAAGGGCGCTCCATCCGGCAGCATCTTACCGTCGGCGGCGTCTGACGACCCAGCCCCACGGCGCTGGTGACGGTCGCTCAGAGGCTGCAGGGCCCGAACCCGGCCACCTGCCATTCGTCACACAATCCAGCCCTTTGGATTCAGTTCGCCATATAATTGGGACGAACGGCCTTCAGGCAGGTGCAAACCGCTGAAAAACCGTGTTTCTTCCCGCTGGGCTCCCGGCACACCGGGTGCTATCGATCGATCAGGTCAAGTTCCCGGCGGCAACACGGATGCCGAGCGTACTTCGATGATTCGAACGGATTGTTAGTCGACGTTTTTTTTCAGGAGGATCATTCCCCATGCGAGCACGCACTTGTGCGGCGTTGCTATTGGCGGTTCTGTTTGCCTGGCCGTCCGCGGCCCAGGAGACCCGAGGATCAATCGAGGGAGTCGTCCGGGACGCCACGGGCGCCATTCTCCCGGGGGCCACAGTCGAAGCCAAGAGTGCGGCGGGCGGCACCCTGACTTCCGTAACGGACAACAATGGCGTCTATCGCTTTCCGGTCGTCGCTCCGGGCCGATACGAGGTGACTGCAACCCTCGCCGGGTTCTCGCAGCCGAGGAGCGCGCCGGTGGACGTGCTCGTTGGCCAGGTCATGAAGGTCGACGTGTCGATGAGCCTTGCCGGCGTCACGGAGACCGTTCAGGTGCTCTCCGAATCCCCGACGATCGACGTGAGGCAGGCGACGGTCGCAACCAACATCACCGCCGACGACATCAGCCGGATTCCGAAAGGACGTGACTTCCAGTCGCTCGTCACGCTCGCGCCCGGCGCGAACAATGAAGCCCGCAGCGGCGGCCTGTCCATCGATGGCGCCTCCGCGTCGGAGAACAAGTTCTACCTGGACGGCATCGACACCACCAACCTGCGCACGGGCGTGTCCGCCACCCCCTTCCTGACCGACTTCATCTCGGAGCTCCAGGTGAAATCCTCGGGGTATGCCGCGGAGTTCGGCGGTGCGACCGGCGGCGTGGTCAGCATCATCTCGAAGAGCGGCTCGAACCAGTTCCGCGGTGAGGGCGGTTTCTATCTGAACAACGACGCCCTCAACGGCAACCTTGCGATGAACGATACCGCGGGGAAGGTGGGTGCGCCGCCGGCCACCCCGGGATATTGGGAGCAGCGGCAGCTCCGGCTGCTGCTCACGGGCGAGAATCAAGCTGAAACGGTGACCTATCCGAAAGACGACTACTCGCGCTGGGATCCCCACTTCCAGTTCGGGGGCCCGCTCGTCGCGGACAAGATGTGGTTCTGGGCCGGCTACACGCCGACGGTGGAGAAGGCCGAGCGCACGGTAACCTTCCGTTCGAATCAGCAGACCGGCACCTTCGAGAGCACGGAAACCACCCAGAACGTGGTCGGCAACGTGGTCTGGCAGATCGCGCAGCCGACGCGCCTCCGCCTCTCGGGTCAGTACCGGCCCTACGAGCGGGAAGGGCAGCTGCCCAACCCGAACGGGACGAACAATCCGTTGACGGTATTCGGGATCACGACCAAGGCGCCCAACAACACGGCGACCGCCAGCTTCGACTGGGTCGGCTCGAACCGCGTGTTCTTCAACACGAAGGCCAACTACCTCGAATACGACCGGGAGGACACCGGGATCCCGAACGAGATCCGCTACATCTTCACGGCTGGCTCGAACAACATCTACGAGACCCGGCCCAGCTTGATCCAGTCGGCCGGCTACACCAACATCCTGACCAACCGGCTCATCTCGCGCGACAGGTACACGCGGGCAGGGTGGACGGCGGATACCACGTTCTTCGTCAACGCGGGAGGGCAGCACACCTTCAAGGGCGGCATCCAGTTCGAGCGCATCGGCAACGACGTCGCCGACGTCGAGCAGCAGCCGAACGTGTCGCTGGGCTGGGATACATCCCATCCCAACCTCGACGGCACCGTGCACCGCGGTGCTTACGGCTACTACTCCTGGCGCACGTTCGGCACGGTCGGCAAGGTGAACGTCAACAACCTGGGACTGTTCTTCCAGGATGCGTGGACGGTCAACAACCGGCTGACCATCAACGCCGGCCTCCGCACCGAACGCGAGAACATTCCCTCCTACCGCTCGAACCTGAACGGGATCAACTTCAGCTTTGCCGACAAGCTGGCGCCCCGCCTCGGCGTCGCCTACGATCTCGTCGGCGACGGCAAGTGGAAGGCCTACGGCTCCTGGGGCGTGTTCTACGACACCATGAAGCTGGAGCTCCCGCGCGGGGCCTTCGGCGGCGACGTCTGGATCGAGCACTACTACACGCTCGACACGCTCGACTGGAACACGATTGGCGTCAACGGCAACTTCCCCGGCCGTTTCCTCGAGGACGTGGACTTCCGCATTCCCTCGAACGACCCGGCCTGCCCCGAGTGCGGCGCGATCGACCCGGACCTCAAGCCGTTCAAGCAGCAAGAGCTGGTCGCCGGGCTCGAGCACGAGCTGAACAACCGCATCGCGCTGTCGGCGCGCTACGTGCACAAGCAGGTCGACCGCACCATCGAAGACGTCGGCGTGATCGTCCCCGGCGTCGGCGAGGTCTTCTACATCGCCAACCCGGGCGAGGGTGTTGCCACGACGGTTGAAGCGGCGGACTGCCCCACCTGCCCGGGACTTCCGAAAATCCAGCGCGACTACGACGCGTTCGAGATGAAGATGACCCGCCGCTTCGCCGGGAACTGGTCCGGGACCGTGAGCTACACCCTCAGCCGGCTCTATGGCAACTATCCCGGGCTGTCGAGCTCCGACGAGATCGCGCGACTCGCGCCGAACGTCACCAGGCTGTACGACGGACTGGTCATGGCCTACGCGCCCGGCGGCGAGCCGGTCTACGGCCGCCTCAACACCGACCGTCCGCACCAGTTCAAGGTGAGCGGTGTCTACGTCTTTCCGACACACACGACCCTCGCTGGCGTGGTGCGTGCCGCAAGCGGCATCCCGATCACGCGCCAGGTGAACATGATCAGCTCGCTCCCGGTGTTCTACAACGGCCGCCTCAGCGATGGCCGGACGCCATGGCTGACGGTGACCGACCTCAACCTCGCGCAGGACGTCCCGCTGCCCGGTGGCCGGGTCCGCGGGCAGATCAACCTGAACGTGCTGAATCTGTTCGATCAGGATGCCGTCACGGACGTGTGGCGCGTGGAAACCCGGGAGAATCTGCCCGTGCCGCTCGAGACCTTCTTCGCAGGCTTCAACGTGCAGGATCGGATCACCAACACCGCCGGCATCCGCCGCGACCCCCGCTTCCTCCAGCCCAGTGTGTGGCAGGCAGCACGGGAAATACGCGTCGGCTTCAAGTTGATTTTCTAGTCGCCTGAGAGCCCGGAAACCTGACTCAACACGTCAGGTTCGCGGTTCTCAAGGGTTCTAGACGGGAGCGTTACCCGGTTCCAATACCCCGCAGGCCCTCGGGTCTGCGGGGTATTTTTTGCTCCCGGCAGCCCGGCAGCTCCACCGTCCGCAAACCAGGACGGCGCTATACACTCTCTGCTCGTGCCCTGCGCGCGCCGCCCACGCCGACGCCCCTTTGCCGGATGACCCGCAGACTCTCGGGACGACAGATGCCTGCAGCAGTTGCGAAGCGTCGCCGTCCGCGCGACGGCAGACCCCCCTCCCGGAGCATCGACCGCTCAGTGAACCCGGCGGCGCGCGCGCTCTGGGCAGGGGTCGCACTCACCGCACTCGTGCTGCTGTTGACGATCGACGATCGCTATCCGGGCGCGATTCCCGACGGCCGCCAGATGGCGTGGACGGCCGTGGCAATTACCGAGACCGGCCAGATCGGCCAGGCCAGGGGACGCGACTTCACGTGGCCGCGGGCCGGCGGCGACTCGGTCTCGCGTTTCGGAATGGGCATGAGCCTCGCCCAGATCCCCGCAGCGTGGCTTGCACCCCGGGTTGAAGCGACGCTCGGCCCGCGCACCTCGCAGCCGCTCTTCCTCCTGGCCCCCATTTTCTTCGTCTGCGTCGCGGCGGCCGCCGCCGGGTCGATCGCTGTGAGGCTCGGGCTCGGCAGCGGCGGGATCATGTCCGCCGTCATCCTCGCAGGCCTGGGATCTCCCCTCGGGGCATACGCCGCCCTCGATTCTGTCCGAGCCGCTCCAGGCTGCCGCGCTGACAGTGGCGCTGGCGTGTGCGACGGCCTCGGCTGACCCGGCATCGACGCGGCCGCGGGCGCTCGGCTGCGCGGCCGGCGCCGGCCTTGCCGCCGGCGTCGCTGTCCTGACCAAATCCAGCCTCTGGCTCGCCGTTCCTTTCGCCCTGCTCCCGGCCGTGAGTGCCAACGCGGCGGCGCCGCTGCGCCTCCGGATGATATGGGCATGCGTCGGCCTCGCAGCAGGGATTGCGCCATGGGTGTACTTGGAGATCGCGCGGTTCGGCCGGCTGTTTGCCTCCTACGCGGGAGAAGGGTTCACTCACCCCTTCCTGGATGGGCTCTGGAGACTGCTCCTCAGTCCCAACCGTGGCATGCTGCTCTACTTTCCGGCGGCAGCCCTGGCGGTGACGGCCGCGGCGATTTGCTGGCGCGAGCCCTCTCGCCGCCACCGCCTCGTGGTTACCGCTGCTGTCGGGATGTTCGCTGCGCTCCTCGCCATGGCCGCCGGGTGGTGGGCATGGCACGGGCTGTGGGGCTGGGGACCGCGGCTGCTCGTGCCGGCCATTCCACCCGTCGCGGCCTGCGCCGCTCTCGTGATCGATCGCTGGCCGCGAGCCGCCCGGCTTTCATTCCTGATGATCAGCGTCGCCTTCAATCTCCCCGGCCTGCTGCAGAACGCTGCGGCCGTGACCACGTTCACCTCCTCCTGCGAATGGCCTGCTGCGGACGCGCGGTTTGCGCAATCGCTCGCCGCGTACGCCCGGCGCCAGACCGCCGACGGGAGCTATCGCGTGGCGCCGGATCAGGTGCTCGAGACCGTTCCCCAGGCATCCCCGTTTGCGCTGTACCCGTGGTTCGCCCGTGCAGCTTCGGCAGGTACCGCCGAGGATGCCGCTCGCCGGCTCCAGACGCCTCCATGGAGTGCTGCTCGACCGGACATCAGCTGCGGCCAGATCCCGGCAGATGTCGTTCGCGGTCTGCTGCGGCGCCCGGGATGGCCGGTGTGGGGACGGGCGTTCCGGCCGGATGCAGGCGCACCGGGGTTTCCCGGCGTCTACGACGAAGGGCTCCTCGACCAGGTCGAACGCGCCCGACAGGTTGGCCACGCCGACGAGGCGCTGTTGCTCGCCCGCCGACTGGGCCGGCTGGCGCCAAGCGGTGAGGCCGACGCCCAGATCCTCGAGGGTCTCCGGTTGCTGCGTCGGCGGGCCGAGGCTGCCGAGTACCCGTCCGGGCTCTCGCGAGAACGGCGGTCGCACCCCAAGATCAACCTGGTGCTGGCCCTCTTCGAGCGGGACGCCGGCAACGAGAGAATGGCGAGAGATCTGCTCGGCACCGTGGCCCGCTTCTTCCCGGGCTCGCCGGCACAGGCCGCCTTACTGGCCCCATTGGACGCCTGGCCGCGCGACCTGAACGGAATGACCGCATCCGTGACCGATCAGGCCGGACCCGGCCCGCAGACCGGCAGTGTTCGGTGAGCGTGCAGTCGGAGGAACACGGCGGCTGCGCTGCACTCCGGAATCACGACTGGCGCACAGGAACCACCTGAGCCAGGAGCGTGTCGAGGTCCGAAGCGGTGAACGGCTTCACGAGCACGTGCGCGCCGGCAAGCTCCGGGTCGCTCCGCTGCACCGCCGCAAGGTCGCCCGTGATGAAGACGAACGCGCGGACGATCTCCGGATGCGTGTTGCGCAGGCGCCGATGGAGCGCGACGCCGCCGCCGTCAGGCATTCGCAGATCGCAGATTACGAGCCCTGGCTTGAACGAACCCACCAGCGCTTCCGCCTCACCCACCGCCGTGGCCTCGGCAACCTCGTAACCCCGTTTCACGAGCATCCGGGCCAGCAGGCGCCTGATTGGCTCCTCGTCGTCGACTACGACCACCCTGGTGGGGCCCGCACCGGCGGGCGGCATGAGGTCCAACCCGGATGCGACGTGGATCGGCAGCGCGAGGCGGAAGCAGGCGCCCGCGCCGGTCTCGCAGACCTCCAGGAGGCCGCCGTGCGCCGCGGCAATGCCGTGGGAGATCGACAAGCCCAGCCCGGTACCTTCCCCCTCGTGCTTCGTGGTGAAGAACGGCTCGAAGATCCGTCCCTGCAGCTCGCGCCCGATCCCGGGGCCGCTGTCGATCACTTCGACGACCCGGCGATCCGCGGCCTCCACCGTCCGTACGACAATCGTGCCGCCCGAGGGGGCGTCGATCGCCTGTTCGGCGTTCATCAGCAGGTTCAGCACGATCTGCTGGATCTCCTCCGGTCCACGAGGACCGGCAGGGGCTCGGGCGTGCACTGCACGAGCAGCGTGATGTTGTGCTGCGCCAGCTGGTACTCGCGGAGCCCGGCAGCCCCCCTGACGATCTCGTTCAGGTCGGCGACCGCCCGGTCCGGGCCGCTGCGGCGCGCAAACGCCAGCAGGTTGCGGACGATGTGGCCCGCGCGCGCCGCCTCGCGCCGGACGATCTCGAGGTCGTGCTGCATCAGCGCCTTGTCCCCGGGATCGTCCAGCATCAACTCCACGCAGCCGATGATCGCCTGCAGCGGGTTGTTGATCTCGTGGGCCACGCCGGCGACCAGCTCGCCAACGGCCGACAGGCGCTCACTGTGCACGAGCTGATCGCGCAGCTTCAGCTCGTCGGTCACGTCCCGCTCCACCGTCACGAAGTGCGAGACCGCACCGCTCTCGTTGCGGACCGCCACGACAGTGCTCGACGCTGCGAAGGTGGAGCCGTCGCGCCGGCGCCGGCGCAGGATGCCCCGCCAGACACCTCGAGCACGCAGCGCGGCGGGAATCTCGTCCTGGAGCGATTCGACCTCCGGGGCGATCGGCTGCGGGAAGCGGATCGTCAACAGCTCGCGCAGGCTGAAGCCCACCGCGCGCTGGAAGGCGTCGTTCGCGTGCTCGATCGATCCATCCGCCCGCGCAATCACGATCAGGTCGCCGGTCTGCTCGAGCGCGGCAGCCAGGAGCCGGGCCCGCGAGTCGGCGCGCTGGAGCTGGCGGCGCTGCAGGATGAGCCACAGCGCCAGCAGGCCGAGCCCCCCGCCCACGAGGAGATACAGACCGGGGAGGCCGCCCTCCATCGTCACCTCAGATCAGGCTGACATCGATCTGCGCGCGCTGCAGCTTCCACTGAAGTCGATGTAGACGGACTTCCACTCGGAGAACACCTCGAGCGCCGCGCCACCCGCTTCGCGGTGGCCGTTCCCGGTGTCCTTGGTGCCGCCGAACGGAAGGTGCACCTCGGCGCCGATGGTCGGAGCATTGACGTAGAAGATGCCGGTGTAGACGTCGCGCATCGCGGTGAAGGCGCTGTTGATGTCCTGCGTGTAGATCGATGCGGACAATCCGTACTCGACGGCGTTCGCGATCGCGATCGCCTCCTCGAGCGACCCGCAGCGCATCACCGAGACGACCGGTCCGAAAATCTCCTCGCGCGCAATGCGCATGGATGGCTTCGACGTCGCTGAAAATCGTCGGCTCGTGGAAGTAGCCCTTCGCGTAGGGCCCCGCCGTGAGCCGTGGCCGCCGCAGGCGCAGCGTCGCCCCCTCGTCCTGGCCGATCTGCACGTACTTCATGACGGTGCTGAGCTGCGCCTCGCTGATCGACGGCCCCATCTGCGTCGCCGCGTCGCAGGCCGTCGCCGACCACGCAGCGCGCTGCGCGCGCGCGACGAACTCGCTCGACGAACGCGCTCGTAGCACCTTCTCGTGCACGACGACGCGGCTGGCCGCGGTGCAGCGCTGCCCGCTGGTGCCGAAACCGCCCCACAGGCAGCCGTCGACCGCCAGCTCGAGGTCGGCGTCGTCCATCACGATGATGACGTTCTTGCCGCCCATCTCGAGGTGCACCTTCTTGAACGACGGGCCGCCGCGCTGGTTCACGATCCGGCCGACATGCGTCGAGCCGGTGAACGAAACGACCCGCACCGATTCGTGCGTCGTCAGCGGCGTACCGACGTCGCCGCCATCGCCGGTCACGAGGTTGACGACGCCCGGCGGGATGCCGGCCTCCTCGAGAACCGTCACGAAGTTGACGCGCCGACAGCGGCGTCTGCGACGCCGGCTTGAAGACGACGGTGTTGCCGCAGACGAGCGCGGGGATGATCTTCCACGACGGAATCGCCATCGGGAAGTTCCACGGCGTGATGATGGAGCAGACGCCCAGCGGCTGGCGGATCGACATCGCGAACTTGTTCCGGAGCTCCGAGGGCACCGTCTGGCCGAACATGCGTCGACCCTCGCCGGCCATGTAGAAGGTCATGTCGATGGCTTCCTGCACGTCACCGCGGGTCTCGTTGAGGACCTTCCCCATCTCGCGCGTCATGTCCCGCGCGAACTCCTCCTTGCGATCGACGATGATCTGCGCGGCCCTGAACAGCATCTCCGCACGTCGAGGGGCCGGCACGAGCCGCCAGGTTTCATACGCGCGGGCGGCGGCCGTCAGCGCCGCAGTGACGTCGGCGGCGCCCGACTGCTGGAAGATCCCGATCAGGTCGTCGGTGTTGGCGGGGTTACGGTTCTCGAAGGTGTCGCCCGTCACGGCCGGCGTCCACCGCCCGTCGATGTAGTTCTGGTGAACCGTCGCAGTGGCGGAGGCAGGCATCACAGCCCCGATTATAGTGGTGCGCGCCAGCCCGCCCGGGACGTGACTTGGACTCAGTGCGCCCGGACGTGCTCCAGGTAGTCGCCGGAAGCGAATACGGATCGCCTTGCCGAGCGGGGCGTTGTAGAAGTAGACCCATGCCGGTGCGGCCGACGCCGTCGGGCAGGCCGGACCTCGGTCTGCTGGCGGATGTACAGGCTCTGGTCCGGCCGCTCCGGGCCGTGTAGCCTTCGATGTCGTCCAGCGCCGCCAGCACGGCCTCGTGGTCAACATCTCGTAGAGCTTCGCCCCAGACCTGCCCATCCGGGTCCGGCACCGCCGCCGGATACAGACCGAGTCGAACAGCGCCGCGCGGATCGACCCTCGGCCCAGGTAGGTCAGCTTGGCGTCGATGCCGGCCCGCCGGCGTCGATCGAAACCGGCCATGAGGGTGCCGTAGAAGAAGACAAGGTCGGCCACGGGCGCCAGAGCGTACACGCGGCACCGGCAGGGTGCAACAAGGCCCGCACGTTGCCGGCAGTCAGCCGCGCGTGGTCCGGCGGTCCGTCGGATGTCGTCGCCAGCTGGGAGATGGCCGGGGCTGCGGTTGGCAGCCGCCGGCTGGCAGCTGACAGCAATAAAAAAGCCGGCGGCTGCCCGCCGGCGATGGAGGAGGAGGGTCGGCCGCTCGGTTCAGTGAATCATCTTCGGCGCCGCGACTCTGGGCGTGGTCGACGGCCATGTCGAGCAGTTCCGCAGGCACCGTGAAGGAGAGGGAGACGGTCTTGCCCGTGCCGGTCAGCTCCAGAGACTGCGCGAACGCGTTCATGCGCGGATCCGCCTGGGCCTGCAGACGCCCGAGGGCCAGCACGCCGCGGACGACGTCGCGAAGGTTCTCGGCGGCCTGGTCGTCGCGGGCTTCGGCGCGGAACGTGCCGGACAGCGCCGCCGTTGATGTGGCCGGCCGCGGCGAACCACTTGACCGAGCCGACCTGCGCCGCGACCTGCGACGGCAACTGGGCGTGGCTGGTCAGCACGTCGAGCCGGCCAACGGCCCAGGCGTTGTTGGTCCGCTCGATGTCGCTGACGAGCTCCATCATGTCGTTGTTGCTGGTGATGCTCTGCGCGCTCATCTGGGCGTCGATGGCGTGCTTGACGGCGGTGCTCTCGCCGAAGGCCACGAGCCCGGGCTCGAGGAAGGCGATCGTCATGCTGCTGCCGTGGTGGAGGGTCGGGCCCGCTTCGGGGCTGAGGGCGGTCGCGTCGGCGTCCGGGCGTCTGGTCGCGCGGGCTGACGGTCACGAGCCGCTTGCCGCGGTACTCCTCGACCGTGCCGCCGTGCTCGCGGGCCAGCCCTTCGAGCTTGACGACGTCGAAGCGGCCGCGGGCGACGACGAGCCCGGCCTTATCCGGGCCCGGCCGGGTTCATCGCCGCGATGACGTAATCGATGTCGTGCTCGATGTCGATGCCGGTCTGGGCGCGGAACTCCTCCTGCCCCTTCTCGGGCAGCGGAATCGCAATCTTGAGCCGCTGGCGCAGCTCGGAATCCATGATCGCCCTGACGTCGGCGTAAGCAACCACCGCCGAGTCGGCCGGCACGTAGGCCAGTTCGGTCGGCCCGGTCGAGGCGGAAAGCGCCGGGAAACCACCGCTGTAAAACGCGACGAGACCGATGCAGAGCCCGGCCGCGACCACCGCCGCGGAACCAGCCATGAAGTATCGGGTTTCTTTGTCATGCGCGTTGACCCTCTGCCAGATTATAACGGTCCGACCCCTGCGAAAGTTCCCGCGGATTCCCAAACGCCGGATCCCAAGGTTTGCGGCAAAATTGCTGGGACGAATGGCGCCGGGCGGGCCGCCTGCGGATCGCGCTGCATCCGGCTTCGGGCTCCAGGCCTCGGGCTTCAGATTCGGATCGACCCCTTGGCATCTCTCGAGATCAGCTGAGTTGTCTCCAGTTCCCCCTGACCTCCCCAAACCTCCCCGTGAAAGATCCTTGGGTGCCCGGTCTGGCGGAGCTACTGCTCGAGCACGTATTCCCGCCGCTCCACCGTCCAGGCCCCCCAGGTCAGGAACACGACAAGAATCGCCGCCAGGCCCATCAGGCTGCCCAGCAGGGTCGGGCTCTCCCGGAAAATCCCCTGCACCATGCTGATCATCGCCGTCGTTCGGCATGGCGTGCGGAACCAGGCCCTGCAGGTAGTAGGCCACGGTGAAACGCTTGAGGTAGCCCGGGAACGCCAGAGCCGCCTGTTCCCAGCCGAAGATGAAGATCAGGCCAATCATCAGCGGCCGCTTGAACTTGGCGCCGACGAACGCGAACAGCGCCCCGTAGACCGCCAGCCCGAGCGTCAGCAGCACCAGGTCCTTGACCAGGTCGAGGAACGACCCGCCGAGCGTGCCGCGCATCGGCACCACCATCAGGTAGACCAGCATCACCGACGGCAGCACCACGAACATCGTGCAGGCCAGGTAGGCCAGGTACTTGCCGAACAGCACCGCCCCGCGGCGGATTGGACGGGTGAACAGGTAGGTGATGGTCTTGTCTTCGATCTCGTCCGCCATCAGCGACGTGCCGTAGAACACGCCGAGAACCGGGACGGTGAACCGCAGGTAGAACACCCAGATCATCAGGCCGAAGATCGACGGGCCGGTCATCCGGACGGGTCGTTCCCCGTCCTGCACGTCCTCCATCAACGGGGCGCCGAGGCCCACCAGGACGCGCAGCAGCAGGGCGATGAACACCGGCGCGCCGACCACCAGCGCCATGAAGATGGTCCGGCGCGACCACAGCATCTCGCCGACCGACAGATCGAAGATCCGCAGGCTCGAGGCCAGGAACCCCGGAGCGGGCGGAAGCGGACGGCGCGCGGAGGGTTCGGTCATCGCCGGACTCCGGTTCACTTGACCAGGTACTGGAACACCGCCTGCAGGTTGTCGTCCGGCGACGTGACCTCGTCTATCGCGCCGAACTCGCCGCTGGCGGCCAGCTCGGTCAGCCGCGAGTAGAACGCGTCCGGCTTCCCGGTCTCGACGACGACCGCGCCCGGCTCGAACTTCAGGCTGCGCACGTCGTCGCGCGACAGGAACTCGCGCGCCAGCCCGCGCGGGATCGTCGGCCTTGCACGTAGACCGTGTGCGGGTGCTCGTCGATCAGGTCGCGGATGTGGTGCACGTCCCCCTCGGCGAGGATCCGGCCGTTGTTGATCAGCAGGATGTTCGCCGGTCATCGACTCGATCTCGTGCAGGATGTGGCTCGAGACGATGATGCTCTTGCCGGCGCGGGCCCACTCGCGGATCAGCCGGATGGTCTTGCGCCGGGCAATCGGGTCCATGCCGGACAGCGGCTCGTCGAGGATCAGCAGGTCCGGATCGTGGACGATGGCCTGCGCCAGCTTGACGCGCTGACGCATGCCCTTGCTGTAGGCGCCGATCTTCTTGCCCGCCGCCTCCATCAGATCGACCGCCGTCAGCGCCCGGGTCGCCGCCTCGAGTCGCTTCCTTCTCGCTCAGGCCGTTGAGGCGGACCAGCGCCGTCACCCACTCCAGCCCGGTCATCCGCTCGTAGAACGCGTCCTGCTCCGGGCAGAAGCCGATCTGGAAATAGAGGTGCGGGTTGCGCCAGATCGGCTCGCCGAGCACCTTCACCGACCCCTTGCTCGGCCGCAGCTGGCCGGTGATCAGCTTCATGAAGGTCGACTTGCCGGCGCCGTTCGGCCCGAGCAGCCCGGTGATCCCCGCCGGCACGCTGACCGTGACGTCGTTGAGGCCGATGACCTGGCCGTACCACTTCGACACGTGCTCGGCGACGACGACGGCGTGCTCATGTCACGATCTCCACGCCGCGCACGCGCCGTTCGAGAATCGAGAACGCCACCGCGATCAGGCCGAGACGACGATCAGCGAGACCTGCCAGGGAGTGTCGTAGCGCGGCGTGAGCCGGAAGATCGACGTCGACCACCTGCGTGAGGCTCGACCCGACCGACAGCCACGACAGCGACGAATCGCCGGTGATCGCATACAGCGCGCCGTAGACGGCCGCCGTGAAGAAGATGATCCCGGCGTAGAGGATCCCGACGTAGCGGCTGCTCTTCGACAGCGACGAGAGCGCCAGCATGGTGAAGGTCGCCAGAGCAGCGCCTGCAGGAACGAGGCGACGGTGATCGCCGGGAACAGGAACAGGTTGGCGCGGACGAACTCGAAGCTGCCCTTGAGCACACCTGCAGGAACAGCAGCAGCATCGCCGGCACCCAGGTCACCAGCAGCAGGAAGGCGAACAGCACCGCCGCCTTGCCGGCGATGTATTCGGTCCGCATCAGCGGCTTGGACAGGTAGATCTGCAGGGCGTTGGCCCGCCGATCGTTGGCGATCAGCCCGGCGCCCGACATAGATGGTGATGATGAAGACGAAGAAATCCTGCTGGCCGAGGAAATCGCGGAAGGTCTGGGCGGTGACGGCGAAGGTGGCGCGACCTGCGCGTAGTTGGTGGTGACGTAGATCTGGATCGCGCGGGCGATGAACGGGCCCCACGCGAACATCAGCACCCCGAGGAAGGCCCGCTTGCGCAGCATCGTCGCTGATGCCGGCGGCGGCGATCACGAGCCAGGCGTGGCCGAGGCTGGCCTTCCCGCCACCGTAGCGGCGGTAGCTCTGATCGTGGATCGGCATCGCTATTTCTCGCCGATGGCCTTGCGCGAACACGTCCTCGAGCGTCGGCACGCTCGGGCGCAGGTGGCGGACCTGGACGCCGATGCGGGCGGCCTGCACGAAGATCGCCTGCTGGTCGCCGGCGCGCCCGTGCTGCTCGGCGAGACCGGCCGGCACGAAGACGCGCATCACGTCCTCGTCGGTGGCGTGGCAGTCCATGCCGCTGTCGCGCAGCACCTCGACGAACGCCGGCAGGTCCCCCTTGACGCGCAGCTCGAAGACCCGCCCGGCCGGTCCCTTGAGCTCGGCGATCGGCCCCTGCGCCGCGATCTGCCCCTTGTCCATGACGACCACGTGAGTCGCAGGTGAACTCGACGTCGGGCAGCAGGTGGGAGGACAGAATCAGGCTGACGTTCTTGTTGTGGCCGAGATCGCGAATGAGCTCGAGCATCTCGTCGCGCCCCTTCGGGTCCATGCCGTTGGTGGGCTCGTCGAGGAACAGCAGGTCGGGATCGTGGACCAGCGCCTGGGCCAGCTTGATGCGCTGCTTCATGCCGGTCGAGTAGGTCTCGATGTTGCGGTAGCGCGCCTCGCCGAGCCCGACGTAGTAGAGGACCTCGTGCGCGCGCTGCATGGCGTCGACCGCCGGCAGCCCGGCGAGCTGGCCGCAGTAGGCGACGAACGACACCGCGTTCATGCCCGGGATGTGGGCGTCGGACTCCGGCATGTAGCCGAGCCGCGCCCGGATCTCCATCGGCCGCTCGCGCGACGTCCAGCCCGAGCACGCTCATGCGCCCGGCGGTCGGCTTGATGAAGCCGAGCAGCGACTTGAGCATCGTGCTCTTGCCGGCGCCGTTCGGGCCGAGCAGCCCGACCGCGCCGCGCGCGAAGCTCGCGCTCACGCCCTGCAAGCGCGCGGTTCGTACCGTAACTGACCGTCACGTCGTCGAGCTGCACGACCGGCGTCGGTGCCGGCCGTGCGGGTCCCGGGTGGCGATGACGTCTGTGGGGTTGGTGGCCAAGTGCTCTGAGGAATACGGAATCAAAGGCCCGGGAGTTCGCTCGCGGCGCTGCCCGCCAGCCCCAGGCGGCCGCCTGCTCGCGCAGGAAAGGATCACGTTGGTGATGTGCTGTCGAGCGGCAGGCCGAGCTCCTCGGCCCCGCGGCCGCAGATCGTCGCGGTTGACCGCGCGCGCGAACGCCTTGTCCTTCATCTTCTTCAGACCACCGACGGCGCCTCGAGATCCAGCACGCTCTTCGACGGGCGCACCAGCGCGGCGGCGGTCACGAAGCCGGCCATCTCGTCGCATGCGTACAGCGTGTGCTCGAGGCGCGACTCGCGCGCCACCCCCGAGTAGTCGGCGTGCGAGAGGATCGCGCGGGTCACCCACTCCGGATAGCCTTTCGCCTGCAGGATCTCGACCCCGCGGTAAGGGTGATTCTCGAGGTCCGGCCAGCGCTCGTAGTCGAAGTCGTGGAGCAGGGCGACGACGCCCCAGTCGTCCTCGTCTTCTCCCCAGAGCCGGGCGTAGCCCCGCACCGCCGCTTCGACGCCGAGCATGTGCTTGCGCAGGCTCTCGCCCTGCGTGTACTCCATCATCAACGCCAGCGCCTCTGCTCGCGACAGGGACATGAAATCAGCTTCCCGCTTCCAGCTTCCAGCTGCCCGCTCACGCTTCCCGCTTCCCGCTTCCCGCTTCCCGCTTAACGCTTAACGCTTCCAGCTTCCAGCTCCGAGCTCCTAGCTCCTGCTCCTAGCTCCGCCGCTGCTCATCTTACATGGAACATTCCCGACGCTGATCCCATCTCGTGGAGGGCGCGCGAAGCGCGACGGGGAGCGGGTAGCGGGCAGCGGGAAGCTGGAAGCTGGAAGCGGGAAGCCGACCATCCCGTCTCACCCCACCATCGCCACCGCCCGGCTCACCACGCGGTCGAGCACGGAGGTCACGTTGAAGGGCGCCAGGGCCCGGGGATCGGCGATGACAACGTCGGAGGCATCGGAGCCGGGCTGCAGGGTTCCGCCAGTCGCCCGGCACAGGTAGTCGATGAGCACGTAATGATGCCGCACGCGCTGCTCGTCGTCCGCCTCCATGCGATCGAGGACGTCGACCACGCCGCCGACCTCGACGATGAGACCGGTTTCCTCGAGTACCTCGCGGGCGACTCCGGCAGCGAGCGTCTCCCCCAGTTCCAGCATGCCGCCGGGCAGGCTCCAGTGGCCGGCGAGCGGCTCGTATCGCCGCTTGACCAGCACCAGCCCATACGGTTCCGGCACCGCCGGCGGGAGCCCCCCGACGGGAGCCGCCGCGTCCACGAAGATCACCGCTCCGACGCCGACGAGCGGCCGATCGGGGTACCGGCGGTCCGGCCTATTCACCCATGACCTTCACGATGACGCGCTTGCGCCGCCGGCCGTCGAACTCCGCATAGAAGATCTGCTCCCATGGCCCGAGGTCGAGCGCGCCTGCCGTGATCGGCACCATCACCTGGTGCCCCATGATGGTCCGCTTGAGGTGCGCGTCGGCGTTGTCCTCACCGGTCTGGTGGTGCCGGTAGGGCAGACCTCCGGCGCCAGTTTTTCGAGCCACGCCTGGAAGTCCAGGATGAGCCCGTCCTCCCAGTCGTTGACGTACACGCCGGACGTGATGTGCATGGCCGACACCAGCGCCAAGCCCTCCTTCACCCCACTCTTCCTGACGATCGCCGCCACATCGTCCGTGATGCGGACGAACTCCTGCCGCTGCTTCGTCTCGAACCACAAGTAACTGGTGTGGACCATGTCAGTCGTGAGTCTAGTCCAAGACTTCCCATGTGTGGCGCTCGCAGGGGCGGCCTTGAAAAGCCTCGCGGCAATCCGGTCGAGTGGAGCATGGGAGGTTGCGGGAGGATTGGAGGAGGCCGGATGGTTAGCAGCGCTTGTGCTCGCGCCGCGGGCTGCGCGGCAGGGCAGCCGGGTAAAACAGGAACTCACGAGTGTGGGGCAACGAGGGACTCGTGAGCTTCCTGCTTACCCGGCTGCCCCGGCGCCGACCTGCGGTCGGCGCGCGAGCACTCCCAGGTTCCGAGTTTGCACAACGAGCCTTGGTTCCTCCCGACCTCTGTGGCTCCGTTCCTCGCTGTGATGTTCTTGACCGACTCCCGAGCCTTTTTCCTCCTGCCCTCCGTTGCTTCGTGTGATCTCTCTGCGTTTGGGATGAGCCGTCCCTGACTCCCCTGCGGTGTCCGTATACAGCCTCGCGCCGAACGCCGAGCGCCGAGCGCCGAGCGCCGAGAGCCCCGAACGCCGAGCGCCGGATCCGATTCCCGATCACTCGAGCACCAGGCTGGCTTCGGCGTTGAAGTCCCATGGGCCCGGGCCGTGGCGAGCGAGGCGGCGGAAGCCGGCGGCGCCGATCATCGCCGCGTTGTCGGTCGACAGCGCAATCGGCGGCACGAACACCGGGATGCCGGCCTTGTGCGCACGCGCCTCTGCGTCCGCCCGCAGGCGGCTGTTGGCCGAGACTCCGCCGGCGATGCCGACGCTGCGCGCGCCGAGCCAGTGCGCCGCCTCGAACGTGCGATCGAGCAGCACATCGACGACCACCCGCTGGAAACTGGCGCAGATGTCCGCGACTTCCTGCTGCGACAGGTTCGCTCCGGCGCCGTCGGTGTTCGCCGCCGGACCACGATGGCCGGCACCGGACCGCTCGCGCACCAGCCGCAGGACGGCGGTCTTCAGCCCGCTGAAGCTGAAATCCACCCGGCGTGCGACGTCCGGGGGCAGGAGTCCGCTGCTCGTCGATGCCGGCGCGTTCCGATCGGCATGCGTCAGCCGGGCGGTCGGGAACTCCCACGCACGGTCGTTGCCGTTCCGCGCAAGACGATCGAGCACGGGTCCGCCGGGATATCCGAGCCCCAGCAACTTCGCCACCTTGTCGAACGCCTCCCCCGCCGCATCGTCACGCGTCCGCCCGATCAGGCGGTAGGCGCCAGGTTCGGCGATCAGGAACAGGCTGGTGTGGCCGCCGGACACGACGAGCACGGCGGCCGGGAGCGGCAACTCGCCGTGCGCGAGCACCAGCGATTCGATGTGTCCGGCGAGGTGGTGCACGGGGATGACCGGGATGCCGCGCGCCCAGGCGAACGCTTTCGCGAAGGCGACCCCCACGAGCAGCGACCCCACGAGCCCGGGCCCGCGTGTCACAGCCACCCCGCCGACGTCTGCGATCGAGGCGCCTGCCGTGGCAAGCGCACTCTCGACCACGCCGCAGATGTCGCGGAGGTGCTGGCGCGACGCGAGCTCCGGCACGACGCCCCCCCACTCGCGATGGATCGCCGTCTGGGAGGCGACGACGCTCGACCGGATGGACCACGGACGCTCGGGCCGGCCGGTCTCGGCGAGGAGCGCCGCCGCGGTCTCGTCGCACGAGGTCTCGATGGCGAGCAGGTTCAGGCGGCAGCCTCGATCGCCCGCTTGAGCGACTCCGAGTACGGCGCCTCGAAGATGCCCTTCTCGGTGATGATCCCCGTGATGTAGCGATGCGGCGTGATGTCGAAGGCCAGGTTGCGGATCCGCGCGCCCTCGGGCGTGAGGCGCGACGAGCCGATGTGCGTGACCTCGCGCTCGTTCCGCTCTTCGATCGGAATCTGCCCGCCGTCCGGGGTGGCGAGATCGATGGTCGACACCGGAGCCGCGACGTAGAAGGGGATCCGGTGCTCGCGGGCGAGCACGGCGACGGTGTAGGTGCCGATCTTGTTCGCGGTGTCTCCGTTGGCGGCGATGCGGTCGGCGCCGACCACCACCAGATCGACGTCCCCGGAGCGCATCAGCGGACCGGCCATGCTCTCCGTGATCACCGTCGTGGCTGATGCCGTCACGCAGCAGCTCCCACGCCGTCAGCCGCGCCCCCTGCAGGAAGGGGCGTGTCTCGTCGGCGATCACCGTCACCCGCTTGCCCTGCTCCACCGCGGCGCGGACGACGCCCAGGGCCGACCCGTAGCCGGCTGTCGCGAGCGCGCCGGCGTTGCAGTGCGTGAGGACGCGCGCGCCGTCCGGCACGACGGCTGCGCCGAAGCCGCCGAGCGTCCGGCAGGACGCCACGTCGTCGTCATGAATCTTGCGGGCCTCGCGCGCGAGGTTCGCGGCGATCTCGTCGGTCGAGAGGCCGGCCTGCACGCCCTCCGCGAACACCTTCTTCATGCAGTCGATGGCCCAGAACAGGTTCACGGCGGTCGGGCGTGTGCCGGCCATCAGGTCGCAGATCTTCTGGAACTCGACGGCGAACTGCCGCGTGCCCTTCGCGGTGCTGCGCTGCATGCCGAGCGCGATGCCCATCGCCGTGGCGACGCCGATGGCCGGCGCGCCGCGGATCACCATCGTACGGATCGCCCGCGCGACTTCCGGCGCGCTCTTGCACTTCACGTAGACTTCCTGCACGGGGAGCTTGCGCTGGTCGACCATCACGATCGTGTCGCCCTGCCAGTCGATTGTCGGGAGCATAGAGAGCCATTCTACAGGTTCGCTCGGGCCGGTACCCTGGGTCAGCCGAGAGCCGGAACCTGTCGGCCAAGGCGTGACCCCGGAATCAGGCGGAATCGGATTACTTCAGGAGCCGGCCGTCGAAGGGAAGCGGCAGCAGCGCCGAGAGCCGGTGCCGCGACTCGCCGCCCCGGAGGTTCGCGAGCAGAACCTCGATGTCCCCGCAGTACTCCCACAGCAGCTGCCTGCACGGGCCGCACGGCGGCGTCAGATTGTCCGTGTCGGCGACGACGGCCACCCGCGTGAACAGCCCGTGCCCGTCCGACAGCGCCTTGACGAGGGCGACACGTTCCGCGCACAGCGTCAGGCCATACGTCGCATTCTCGATGTTGCAGCCCGTGATGATGCCGCCATCGGCCGTCTCGAGCGCGGCGCCGACTTGAAAGTGCGAGTAGCGCGCATGGGCGTTCCGGCGCGCGGCGGTGGCTGCCGCGATGAGCCCGTCGGCCGGCTCGGGCACGGCGGCCAGCGCACCCTCGAGGGGCACGGTCTTCCAGGCGTCCTCGTCGCGGCGATCGGTGCCGGACCGGCGCTCCCCCCGTCGTCGCTCGGTGTCCGGCGGGATGGGAACGATCGCCATCCGCCGGTCGGTCAATCTCCGCCGGTCGAGCTGCCGGAAATCGACGGCCGGCCAGGATGGATTGAAGCGCGTCTCAGAGTCGTCCAATGATTCCCTCCAGCAGCGCCGAGAATTCACCGTGCACGCGGGCAGCAACCGCCATGACCTCGCTGTGATCGAGCGGTTCCGGCAGCACCCCTGCCGCCGGGTTCGTGATGCACGAGATCCCGAGCACCTCCAGACCCATGTGCCGCGCGGCGATGGCTTCCGGCACCGTCGACATGCCCACGGCGTCGGCCCCGATCGTCCGGAGGAACCGGATCTCGGCCGGCGTCTCGTAGCTCGGACCCCTCAGCGCGGCGTAGACGCCTCGCGCCAGCCGCAACCCGATCGCATGCGCGGCCTCCTCCGCATACCCGCGCAGCCGCGCCGAGTACACCGCGGTCATGTCCGGGAAACGCGCGCCGAACCGCTCGTCGTTCGGACCGGTGAGCGGATTGCCGCCCATCAGGTTGATGTGATCCTCGATGAGCATCAGCGTCCCGGGGCTGAACCCGGCATTGATGCCGCCCGCCGCGTTGGTGAGCACGAGCACCCGGACACCCAGGACGCCGAGCACGCGGGTCGCGAACGTCACGGTCCGGAAGTCGTGCCCCTCGTAGACGTGCGCCCGGCCGCTCAACGCAGCGACTCGACGGCCTCCGAGCGTTCCAACGACCAGGCGCCCGGCATGCCCGATCACCGCCGAGGCGGGCCATCCCGGGATCTCCGAGTAGGGTATCGAGACCGCATCGGCCAGCCGCGTCGCGAAATCGCCAAGGCCGGACCCCAGCACGACGCCGACGTCGGGTGTGCCAATCTCCCGCTCCTGCAGCCAGCGAGAGGCGCCCTGGACCTGCTCGAAGTAGCCGTCCGCCGCGCTCACAGGAGGAACCCCGCGATCGTCGCGGTGATGAAGTTGGCGAGCGTGCCGGCCAGCATCGCCCGCACCCCCAGGCGCGCCAGGTCGTGCCGGCGGCTGGGCGCGAGCGCGCCGATGCCGCCGATCTGGATTCCGATCGAGCTGAAGTTCGCGAAGCCGCACAGCGCGAACGTCGCAATGGTGAACGAGCGCGGGTCGAGCGAGCCCTTGAGCGGGCCGAGCTGCGAGTACGCGACGAACTCGTTCAGCGCCATGCGGGTGCCGAGCAGGTTGCCGATCGTCGGAGCGTCGCGCCAGGGAACGCCCATGCTCCACGCGATCGGCGCGAACACCCAGCCGAAGATCTGCTGGAGGCTGAGGCCGACGAGGCCGAGCAGCGCGTTCACCAGCGCAATCAGCGCAAGGAACGAGATGAGCATCGCCCCGACGTTGAGGGCGAGCGCCAGGCCCTCGCCGGTGCCGCGCCCCGCGGCGTCGATGACGTTCACGTCGGTCCGCTCCACTTCCAGGCGCACGGTACCCATGGTTTCGGGAACGCCTGTTTCCGGCACGAAGATCTTCGCCATCATCAGCGTGCCGGGCGCGGTCATGATCACGGCGGTCAGCAGGTGCTGGGCCTCGATGCCGAACAGGATGTACGCGGCCATGATCCCCCCGGAGATGTGCGCCATCCCGGACGTCATGACGGTCATCAGCTCCGACTCCGTCATGCGCGGCAGGTAGGGCCGGATGGTCAGCGGGGCCTCGGTCTGCCCCATGAAGATGCTGGCGGCCACGTTCAGCGACTCGGCGCCGGACGCGCGCATCACCCGCCGCATGAGGATCGCGAAGATCCGCACGACGACCTGCATGATCCCGAAGTAGTAGAGGATGGCGAACAGCGCGGCGATGAAGATGATGGTCGGCAGCACCTGGAAGGCGAAGATCACGCCGTAGCGCGCGCCATCAGGACCGAGCACCTGCGTCATGATCCGCGGCCACACCACCTTGTCGCCCAGCGGACCGAACACGAACGACGAACCTACGAACGCGAAGTCCAGCAGCCGGTTGATGAGGCCGCCGAGCGTCTGGAACACCCGCTGCCCGACGGTGGTCTTCAGCACCAGCAGCGCGAAGACGCACCTGCAGCGTCAACCCCCAGGCGACCGTCCGGCGATCGATCGCGCGGCGGTTGGTGGACATCGCATAGGCGAACGCCATGATCACCGTCAGCCCGACGAGCGGCTGGAGCCGCGGCAGCCCGCCGAACTGCACGGCCGCCGCGCAGACCGCCGCGAACGCCGAGCGCCGCCGAGCAGCACCACCGCGTCCCGCCTGCTCGAACGGCGCGCGCAACTCGGCCTGTACGGCGGCGCCCGGCGGATCGGCAACGGTCATCGCGGCTCCCCGGAGATGCCGGGCGACGACGATCGGCGCCTCGGCGGCAGGCGCGTCGGACACCTCGATGGCGCGCGACAGCAGCGCCTGCGCCTCCTCGAGACCCCGGCCCGCGCGATGGCGAACGAGCAGCACCGGTTCGCCGATGGCCACGCGATCACCACGGCCGCGCCACGACCTCGATGCCAACCCCCGGGTCGATCACATCGTCGAGCCGGCTGCGCCCGGCGCCGAGCGCCACCGCGGCCCGACCCACCAGCTCGGCCTGCAGTCCGGAGATGTACCCGGCGCGTGCGGCGGTCACCTCGGCGCGATCGGGAGCCGCGGGAAATTGTGCGTAATCGTCGACCACCCGCGGGTCCCCACCCTGATGGGCGATCACCTGCGCGGAACTTCTCCAGCCCTGCTCCCGTCGCCAGCGCCGCGCGCACCCGCGTCTCGGCCGCCGCGTCTTCCCGCTCGATGCCGGCCACCACCAGCATCCGCGCCGCGAGCAGCACCGAGAGCGTCTCGAGGTCGTTCGGGCCGCGGCCCTTGAGCGTCTCGATCGACTCGATCACCTCGCTGGCGTTGCCCACCGCGCGGCCCAGCGGGGCATCCATCCGGGTGATGAGGGCCTCGGTGCGGACCCCGGAGGCCTCGCCAATCGCCACCAGCGAGCGCGCGAGCGCGCGCGAGTCCTCCTCGGTCTTCATGAAGGCGCCGTCTCCCGTCTTCACGTCCAGCACCAGCCCGCCGATGCCCTCGGCGATCTTCTTGCTCATGATGGAGGCGGAAATGAGGGGGATGCTCTCGACGGTCCCGGTGACGTCGCGCAGGGCGTAGAACCGGCGATCCGCCGGCGCAATCTCCGCGGTCTGCCCGATCATCGCGCAGCCGATCGTGGCGACCGCATGGCGCAGCTCCGGCGAGCGACAATGCCGTCCGGAAACCGGGAATCGCCTCGAGCTTGTCCAGCGTCCCGCCCGTGTGGCCGAGGCCGCGGCCCGACATCATGGGCACCACGGCGCCGCAGGCAGCAGCCAGCGGCGCCAGAATCAGCGAGGTCTTGTCCCCCACCCCTCCGGTGCTGTGCTTGTCGACCGGCACGCCGGGC
This sequence comes from uncultured Acidobacteriota bacterium, assembly GCA_963787175.1. GTDB lineage: Bacteria > Acidobacteriota > Vicinamibacteria > Vicinamibacterales > 2-12-FULL-66-21 > CAVSUB01. The sequence goes on along the minus strand of CAWBCA010000013.1, from coordinate 753,361 downwards.
ACGTCCGGGTAGGTGACCCGGATCCCGGAACGGACCATCGCGTCGGTGAGGGCGGCCGTCTCGTCCGCGGTCATGCCGCGGATGCAGATCGCCATCAGGAGCGCCGCCGTCTGATAGTCGGGCAGGGTGCCGGCCGTTACGGCCGTAACGAACGCCTCGATGTCTGAGCGTTCGAGCGCCCCACCGTCCCGCTTGCGGCGGATCAGATCGACGACGCGCATGCGGGGTGCGTGGACAGCAGGGTCATATCGCGATAAACCCGGACACTACTATAGATTACAATTACTCCAACGGCGTCAGCCGTCGAACCATGACGGAACCTGCGCGGGCCGGACTCGACGCGTCGGCCGGGCGCCCTCCGGCCATCCTCGCTGAAGGGCCCGCTGCCGACCTGGCTGGGTTCGCGCGCGCGTGCCGCGCGGCGGCGCGCGCCGTGTCGCTGTACCCGGCCGGCCATCCCGCGATCGAGACGACGCTGTCCCGCCTGTCCGCCATTGCGAACGGTCTCACCGCCCGTCATCCCTTTCGCGTCCAGGCGCTCGCAGGTCGCCTGCTGATCGACGGCGCCGGGCCTGCGCACCCCGACCGGGCCATCGTCGAGGTCGGCACTCTCCTCCACCGGCACCTGGTTGGCGCGCTCACGGTCAACCCGGGCGCCCGTCCCGACTCCTGGCGCAGCCTCCTGCTCCTGCTTGCGCGTGCCCCGGAGGACCTCCGCGCGAACGGCGGCATCGGCCGTCTGTGGGCGAGCGCCGGGGAACCCAGCCTCGAGATCCAGGAGGTCGATTACGCCGAAGCGCTGCGGGAAAAGCAGGGGCGGGCGCAGGCAGTCGAGGACATTCTCGCCGCGGCCATGGCCGGACCGCAGGTGAATCTGGACGAAGCGCTGGCGACCCTGATACGCGAGGCCCTGGGTGACCCCGTCAAGCTCGACCTGCTCATGGCGGAGATCGATCGGATCGCCGCCGCCCGAGGAACCGACGATGGCGCGGACATGTTCCTCAACCTGCTGCGCGGGATGGTCAAGGCCGAGGGTGGCGACCTGGACGAGCTGCTCGCCAGATTTCGCGACGCCGCACGCCGGCTGTCGCCCGGAAGCATGCTGGGCCTGATCGGACGCCGCGAGGGCCCCGATGCCATGGTCGGGGAGGTCAACGTTGTCGGGGCCGTGCTGGACGGCATGACGGACGATGACGTTGCGGGGTTCGTGGCCGGGGCAGTGGTCGCCGATCGCGGCGCGTCCGAGCGCCTCGCGTACGCCTTCAGCGCACTCGTGCCGGACATCGACCGGCAGCGCCAGTTGCTGGCCAGGGCGCGCACCCAGGTTGCCTCCTCCGAGCTCGGCGACGAGCCGGCGTTTCCCGAGCTCTGGCAAGGGGTGGAGTCGATGCTCGGCGTCCTACAGCGACGCCACGTTCGTCTCGACGGAGTACGCGAGGGAGCTGTCGAGCGCGCGGACCCAGCCGGTGGACCTGGAGCAGGTCACCGAGGACCCGCCGGAGCGCGTGAGCGCGTGGCTCGCGAGTGTCGCCGATGTGCCGCTGCGTGCGCTGGATCGCGCGCTGCTCGTCGACCTCCTCGTGGTCGAGCTGGACCCGCTCCGCTGGCGGGACATGGCGGACACGGTAATGGCGCACGCCGACGAGCTCGTAGGGGAGGGCTGTTTCGACCAGGCCTGGCAGCTCGTCGAGGCAGTGATCGAGCAGGGCGCGGCGCCGGTGCGGCAGCTCCACGCAACAGCCGCACTGGAGCGTTTCGGCGGGGGAGGCATGATGAAGCACGTGGCCGCCCACCTCAGGCAGGCGGGCGACGCCGAGTACGGCCGCTTCATGCACCTGTGCCACGCGATTGGGACGGCCGTCGTGGCGCCGCTGGCGGAGGCATTGTCGGGCGAGCAAGAGGCGCACGCGCGCGCGCGGCTCCGCGACATCCTGGTGGGGTTCGGTCCCCCGGGTCGCGAAAGCGTGCAGCAGCTGATGCACGCTTCGAACTGGGAGGTCCGCCGCGTCGCCGCCTACCTGCTCCGCGAGTTCGGCGGCGCCGAGGGCCTCAAGGAGCTGGTCCCCCTCCTGGCCGACCCCGAGCCGCTGGTGCGGCGCGAGGCGGTGCAATGCGCTCGTGCTCAACGGCAGCCGGCAGGCCGCCGAGATCCTGCTGCTTGCGCTGAGGCGCGCCCAGCCCCGCGATGCGCGAAGCGCTCGGCGCGGAGATCCTGGGTATCCGCGACGAGCGTGCATCGGCCCTCTTCGCCCACCTGGTCCGGACTCTCGACCGGCGCGCGCTGCCGCGGTTCTACCTGGCGGCGCTCGTGGCGCTGAGCGCGTCGCATCCGACGATGCGTCGGGGCGCTGGACTACGCGCTGCGGCACCGCGACTGGCGAACGCCGATGCTGAACCGGCAGTTCCGGGCGGCGGCCGCGGGCTCGCTCCGCCGCATGGACACGCCCGCCTCGCTCGAGGCGCTGCGGGGTGCGGCCTCGGCGGGACCACGGGGATCCCGTGCCGCAGCCCGTAGCGCGCTGGCAGGGCGGGGCTGACCGTGATGGAGTCGATTCGGCCCGGCGGCATCTGAAGATCTGGTCCGGCGTTTTGCCGCGGCGATCCGCGCCACGCAGCTCTACGCGCGCGGACCACCCGCTGGTGACGCGCGCGCTCGAGGACTGGCTCGCCGCCATCAAGCCCTTCACCGGCGGCATGCCTCCGTCTCGTTCGGCATCATCGACAGGCAGCTGGTCGTGGCCGGCACGCCGCTGCCGCGCGCCAGCGCCGCGATGCCGGAGCTCTCGCGAAGCTGATCGCGCATCGCGTCGAGCGCATCTCGCATCGACCCGGGGCGTCACGCAGCGCGAGTTGGCCGCTTTCTGCACAGCCGTGTCGCGCGCTCGGCACGCACGCGCGTGCGAGCGGCGCTCCCAGGCCCTGTCGTCGCCGCACATCCGGGTCGGGCACCTCACCGCATGACGAACGCGGCGGCGGCGGCGTGGTCACCGACATGGCGGCCATCCGCCAGCTGTATGCGAAATCCATCGCCATCGCCGAACGCTGTGGGACAGCGCCGCGGCCGAGGGCGGCCGGACGTGCCGGCCGCCCTGCAGACGATCGAAGGCCTGACCGACGCCGTGACGCAGAACCGCACGGCGCTGATCGCGCTGACGGCGATGCGCAGCTACGACAACTACACGTTCACGCACATGGTGAACGTCTCGATCCTGACCATGGGGCAGGCGCGCGCGCTCGGGATCGACGGCCGCCAGCTGCGCGAGTTCGGGCTGTCGGCGCTGATGCACGACATCGGCAAGGTCAGCACGCCGAAGGACATCCTGAACAAGCCCGAATGCTCACCGACGAGGAGTTCGCGCATCATGCGCCGCCACGTGGTGGACGGCGCGGAGATTCTGCGGCGCACGCCCGAGATGCCCGCCCTGGCGCCGGTCGTCGCATTCGAGCATCATCTCCGGCTCGACGGCACCGGGTATCCATTCGGCGTGGCCCGGGCCGGCCTCAATCTCGGGACCATGCTCTGCAGCATCGCCGACGTCTACGATGCGATGCGGTCGCAGCGGGGCTACCAGGACGCATTCCCGACCGACCGGATTCTCGCGGCGCTCAAACGGGCAGACGGCAGCCAGTTCGACCCGCACCTCATCAGACGGTTCGTGCAGCTGCTGGGCGTGTATCCCGCCGGCACCCTGGTCAAGCTGAGGTCCGGTGAGGTTGCGGTCGTGACGCGCGTGCACGCCCCGGACCCGTACCGGCCGCGGGTCCGCGTGCTGTTCGACGCGGACGGTGCCGCGATCGAACCGATCGTCGAACGCAACCTCTGGCTCGAGCCGGCGGACGATCGACGGCGCGCGGCCCGGAGTGATCGTCTCGCCGCTCGATCCCGCGCCTTTCGGCGTGGACCCTCTCTCCTATGTCCCGACAGACAGCACGCCCTGACCGGACGTCCGGCGCCGCCGAACGGGCGGGGTTGTCCCCTCGTGCGGCTATACTGCCGTCCGTGCGTGTGTCGATGCGTGGGCGGGCCGTGGCGTGACGGATGGAGTCCGCACGGTGGCGGTGGCGTTCCTGGGCCTGGCCGCCGGTCTCACCTGGTATGCCGTCCGCACGGCGGCCATTCCGACCACATCTCCCGATCGGCTCGTCGCCGAGTTGAGGCTCAGCCAGTTCGCGGCGCTCCTGCTGGCGCTGACCGCCGGCGCCTACATCGGATTTGCGGTCGACCACGAGTCGCAGCCCGGCGTCGGCCTCGACGTGGCGCTGACTGTCGGCTTCTTCGTGATGGCAGCGACAACCCTGGTCCGGGAGCCGCGGCAGGCGCTCACGGTCCTGGCGCTGACGTTCGCCGCGCACGCCCTGTTCGACGTGGCTCACCGGCCCGGCGCCCTGGCGGACGGCATCGCCCCGCGCTGGTACCTGGTCGGCTGCGCAGTGTACGATGTCTACATTGGCGCGCTCTGCTATCTCCCCATGCTGAGACGATGACGTCGTGGCTTCCCGCCCGCCGGAAGGCAAAGCGAGTCGAAGCAGGTCCCGCAGCGGGAGCCTGGTGAACCGGGCGTTTCACCTGCCAGTATCGAAGGGTGGGAAGGACGCGGCCGGGGCGTCGGCGTTCGCGGCGCGCGTGCTGTCCGTCGTGCGGAGAATCCCGGCGGGCCGGGTCGCCACCTACGGTGACGTCGCCGCCGCCGCGGGAAGACCCCGCGCGCATCGGGCGGTCGGCAACATCATGCGGGCGTGCGGCGCCTCCGACGTCCCCTGCCACCGCGTGGTGGCGGCTGCCGGCCGGCTCGGCGGGTTCGGCGGAAACCTCGGGCTCAAGCGCGCGCTTCTCGCGGCAGAGGGCGTTTCCGTCGCCGGAACCAGGATCCGCGACTTCGTCGAACGCCGCTGGGGCCCCCGGGCGGCAAGCGGCCGCGGCCGAACCCGCACACCCACCTCGACGTAACAAGAATGCGATGGATGGCTGGCAACGCAACGCCCTGGTCGGACCGTCTAACATGACAGCGGCACCTTCGCCGGATCGGAGTGACGCGCCGTCCAGCCGGGATCAGGAACGGGCGCTTGTGGAGCGGTGTCGGCAGGGCGATCTCGCCGCGTTCGAGGAGCTGTATCGGGCCCATGCAGGCCGGCTGTTCAGCCTGACGTGCCGGATGCTCGGCAACCCGGCGGACGCCGAGGATCTGCTCCAGGATGTGTTCCTCGCGGCCCACCGGAAGCTCGACACGTTTCGCGGCGACTCGGCGCTGGGCACGTGGCTGTATCGGCTGGCCACCAACCTCTGCCTCGACCACCTGCGGAGCCGCGCGGCACGCACCAGCCAGGTGACCGATGCGCTGGACGATGAACCGTGGATACCGGATGCGGCCAGCCGGGGCCTCGCGGAACGGACGGTGAGCAGGATGGATCTCGAACGTGCGATTGCGCTGCTGCCGGCGGGCTGCCGCGCCGCCTTCGTGCTGCACGACGTCGAAGGGCTCGAGCACCAGGAAGTCGCCGCGTGCTCGGCATCGCCGAAGGCACGTCGAAGTCGCAGGTGCACAAGGCGCGGATGCGCCTGCGCGCGTTGCTGGCCGGATAGAACAGATGACGCACTGCGAGCATTACGCCGAGGCGATTCAGGAGATGGTGGACGGCACCCTGGGCCGACTCCGCCGGTCGGAACTGCAGATCCACCTCGATCAGTGCGACGGCTGCCGGGCGTTCCTGGCGGATCTCGAGCGCATCCGCGATCTCGCCGGGTCGCTCGATCGCCCGGCGCCGCCGGATGGCGTATGGCTGCAGATCGCCGGCCGTCTACGCCAGGAGGGCCGGGTGTCGACCCGCCGGCGGCCGCCATCCAGCCCGCGCGCGCCTATTACACGCACACGCTTCTGGCGATTGCCGCGGCACTCGTGCTCGCCGTCGGCGCCTCCCTGCTCCTCCTGCTCCCGACCATGCGCGGATCGCGCCAGCCTTCGGTCCGCGCAGCGACCGGCGCAGCCGTCCCAGGGCAACGCGGCGGCGGCCCAGGCCGTCCAAGGAGACATCGCGGCAGGAGTTCCGGCTCGCCGAGCAGCACTACCAGGCTGCCATCGCCAAGCTGGAAGAAGCGGCGAAGACCGACCAGACCTCCATCGACCCGCAGACGGCGGCGATGCTGCAGAAGAACCTGCAGGTCATCGACCAGGCGATCGCCGAGAGCCGCGCGGCGTTCCGGGCGAGCCCTCGAGCACGCCGGCTCGCGACAGCCTCTTCGAAGCGCTGAAGCGCAAGGTGTCGCTCCTGCAGGACACGATTGCGCTGATGAACCAGATGCGCAAGGGCGACGCCGCAGGCGCGGCGGAGCTGGTCGACGACAGTCACAAGGGCTGAGACGTCTGGCTGCGCACGCCAGGCAGTCCGAATCAAGGCCGCACACATATGAGACGCATACTGCTCACGACATTCGTCATCGCCGCGCTGGCAGCCGCCGGCAGGCCGGTTGACGCGCAGGTCCACCACGAGGGCGCTGTTACCCGGGGTGCTCGCGCAGGCGCAGCAGCCGCGCGACCGCGCCCGGAGAAAGGCGACCAGGATCGCGAGGAACAGACCGAGCGCACGACGAGGACCCTGCGGATTGGTGCGAATGGCGAGCTCGACCTGGCGAACGTCTCGGGCGACATCGTCGTGACGCGTGGCCCTGGCCAGGAGGCGACGCTGGAGATCGTGAAGACCGCCCGGGCGCAGTCCCGGAGGATGCCCGGGCGCTGCTCGGCCTGGTGCAGGTCGACGTCGTGGAGCGTGGCAACCGCGCCGAGGTGCACGCGCGGTATCCGAGCGGGAACGAGATGCGGAACCGCCGCCGCAACGCCAACTCGTCCATCGCCTACAACGTCACCGCGCCGGCCGGCGCCCGGGTAACCGCGCGCTCGATCTCCGGCAACGTCAGCGCGCGCGACGTGCGTGGCGAGCTTGTCGCTCGAGTCGGTGAGCGGCAACGTGACCATTGCCAACGGCGGCGCGTGTCGCCGCGGCGAAGACGATCTCCGGCAACGTCGAGATCAGCGGGACCGAGAACGACGGCGACCTCGACGCCTCCAGCGTCAGCGGCAACGTCGCCCTGCGCCAGAGCAAGGCGCGGCGGCTGACGCTCGGCACCGTGAGCGGCAACGTCACGCTGGAAGAGGTGGAGTGCGGCGCGTCGACCTCAACACCGTCAGCGGCGACGTGCAGTTCGACGGGGGCGTTGTCGTCCGGGCGGTCGGTACGACGCTGACGTCACATTCCGGCGAGGTGCGGCTGACGCTGAGCGGCGACACCGGCTTCGAGCTGGATGCGACCTCCTTCAGCGGAGAGATCCGCTCGGCCCTGCCCCTCACGGGAAGCTCAGCGGGCGCCGAACGCGGCCGCCGTCAGCACGCGCTCCGGGGGGTCTACGGCAACGGCAGCGCCGTGCTCGACCTCACGACCTTCTCGGGCTCCATCGTCATCGCACGGAAGTAGCGTCCAGCCCCTGGGCGTCGACCCCGACCTTTAGCGCTCCCCCGGAGGCAGCAGGGTGGGCGGGGTTCGGGGCCTGGCCGCGCCCGTTGCGGATGACCTGCGATCGATCGCAGGCGCGGCCGGTTGCCGCTATAATCGTAGCGTCCGGGCGAACGGTTCGAGCGGACACGTCTGGCAGGAGAGATGCGGACATGAAAAAGCACTGGGTCCTGGTCGGACTTCTGGCGGGCTCGCTCTGTGCCACCGACGCGCTGGCGCAGCATCAGGCACCGAACCAGCAGCCCGACACGGCCGCCGCGCCGATGGCGCCGACCGGCGATCTCGCGCTCGGCAGCGTCCGGCTGCCGCGTGCGGTGACGGCCGACGGCAAGCCGCTCCCGGCCGGCGCTACGACGTCAAGCTGACGGGCAGGAAGCCAAGCCTCAGGCGGTCGGCACCACCGAGACGCTCGAGCGCTGGGTCGAGTTCGTGCAGGGCGGCACGGTCAAGGGCCGCGAGGTCGTCAGCATCGTCCCGCAGGCCGAGATCAAGATGGTGGTCAAGGATGCGCCGCCCGCGGCAAACGGTTCGAAGGTCCAGATCCTGCGCGGCAACGACTACCTGCGCGTCTGGATCAACAAGGCGGGCAACCACTACCTGATCCACCTGCCGGCCGGCGGCGGCGACGCATAGCGCCCTGACGAGCGCTAGCACATGGCAAATGGTAAATGGCGCAGATGGAGCTCACCATTTCATGGCCATTTGCCATTCGTGACGGCGCGGAGTCAGCCGTCGAGCCATCACGTCGAACTGCTCGTGGTGCAGGTGCGTGTCCGGCTTGAGCGTGATTGGCTTGCCGATCGCGCGCTGCAGCTCGCGGAACACCGCACTCTCCTCTTCCTTCAACGCCCGGGCGATGTCGGGGTTCACCCGCAGAATCACTCCCCTGCCCGTCGAGCTCCGACACGATCTTCTGCATCTCCGCGCAGGATCTCGTAGCAGATCGTCGAGCTCGACCTTGATCAGGCCGGAGCCGGAGCAGTACGGGCACGGCTCGGTCAGCTGCCGCTCGAGGCTCTGCTTGACCCGCTTGCGGGTCACGATCACCAGCCCGAAGTCCGACACCTGCAGCGCCTTCGACGGCGAGCGATCCTTGCGCAGCTCCTTCTCCACTTCCGGGAACACCTTCTGCCGGTTCTTCTTCTCCTCCATGTCGATCAGGTCGAGCACGATGATGCCGCCGAGATCGCGCAGCCGGAGCTGGCGAACGATCTCCTTGACCGCTTCGAGGTTGGTCTTGACGATGGTGTCTTCGAGCCGGCCGGTGCGCTTGCCGACGTAGCGGCCGGTGTTGACGTCGATGGCCACCAGCGCCTCGGTCTGGTTGATGACCAGGTAGCCGCCCGACTTCAGCCACACCTTGCGTGCGCAGCGCCTTGTCGATCTCCGCCTGGACGCCGTACTCCTCCAGGATCGGGAAGTCCTTCGTGTAGAGCTTCACGCGCGGCAGCAGGTTGGGCATGATCCGCTCGACGAGCGCCATCACGCGCCGGTACTCCAGCTCGTTGTCGATCCGCACCGCCGAATAGTCGTCGGTCAGCAGGTCCCGCAGCAGCTTGATGACCAGGCTCTGCTCCTGGAACAGCGAGCGCAGGCGGGCGCCGCCCTTCCATCTTCTGGCGGATCTCGGTCCACACCTGATGGAAGTAGGTGAGATCGCTGACGATGTCCTCCTTCGAGCGGCCGCTCGCCGCGGTCCGGATGATCACGCCGCCGGTGAAGCCGTGCTGCTCGCGGAACTCCCGGACGATGCCGCGCAGGCGGGCCCGTTCCTCGCGCGATTCGATCTTCCTGGATACGCCGACGTGGTCGACCGTCGGCATGAACACCAGGAACCGTCCCGGCATCGTCGCGTGCGAGGTCAGCCGCGCACCCTTGGTGCCGAGCGGCTCCTTCACCACCTGCACGAGGACTTCCTGCCCCTCTTTCAGCAGGTCCTCGATCTTGGCCTGCGGGCGGTCGCGGTCGCGGCCGCGCGGTCGATCCAGCGCCGCCGGTCGACGGCGCGGCCGGGTCGCCTTCGACAACGGCGGCGGGCGGGACAGGCGTGCGGGCGGCTCGCCGGGTTCGGCGTCCTCGTCTTCGCCGGACTCGAGCCGCTCGAACTCCTCGACGGTGTTGACGACCTCAGTGACGTAGAGGAACGCGTCGCGTTCGAGACCGATGTCGACGAACGACGACTGCATGCCGGGCAGCACCTTCGAGACCCGTCCCTTGTAAATGTTGCCCACGACGCCGCGCTGATGCTCGCGCTCGATGAAGACCTCGACGACCTGGTCTTCCTCGAGGATGGCGACCCGTGTTTCGCGGTCGCTGGCGGAGATGATCATCTCCTTGTTCATGGAAACCACTCCACTGTCGCGGCCGCCCTGTGCAGATGACGGAATCCAGGCGTGCGCGATCAGCAGCAGGGCCAGCAGGCCCCGGCAGCGCGACCGGAGAATGGTCAGGAGCACGCCCATCATGGGAAGGAGACCGCGTGAATGCTCAATTGGTGAACCGTCTCATCCGAACGTTGATGATCAGGCCGAAGGAAGCGAGAGCCGCGATGAGCGAGGATCCTCCATAACTCATCAACGGCAGGGTGATGCCTTTGACCGGCGCGAGCCCGGCCGACATGGCGATGTTGTAGATCGACCTGAAACGAGAAGCCGGCGATGATGCCTCCCACGAGATACGCCCCGAGGCGGTCCTTTGCGAGCCGGGCCGCCTGGAGCGAACGCAGAATCACGAACAGATACAACCCGAGGACCGCGAGCACGCCCATGTAGCCCTGCTCTTCGGCCAGAACCGAGAAGATGAAATCGTTGTGCGCCACCGGCAGGAACTTGTACTGCCCCTGCGTGCCGCCGCCTGAAACCTTTGCCCTGTCAACCCGCCCGATCCGACCGTGATGCGGGCCTGGATCTGCTGGTACCCCTCGCCGCGCGGATCCTGCTCCGGGTCGAGGAAGGTCGTGATGCGGGCCTTCTGATAGTCCTTCAGCGCGAACTTCCATGCAACCGGCGCGACGCAGCACGGCGGCGATGGCCAGCGCGGCGAGCAGCCGCAACCGGCAGGCCGGCGAGGTAGGCGACCCCGAAGAACACCGGGATGAGAGTTACCGCGGTGCCCAGGTCCGGCTGCCGGGCGATGAGCAAGAGCGGCACGACCGTGAACAGGCCGCCGATCATCAGGTCGCCGGGATTGCGGGCGCCGCGCCGGTTCTCCCCGAAGAACATCGCCAGGATCAGGGCGATGCACGACCCGCCCGAACTCCGACGGCTGCAGGTTGAACGGCCCGATCGGAATCCAGCGCTGCGCCCCCATCTGCGTCGAGCCCTTGATCAGCACGAACAGCAGCAGCGCGCACAGCCCCGCGTAGAGGATCAGCGAGTTCTCGGCCAGCATCCGGTAATCGATCGACAGGAAACGACCAGCGAACCCACCAGGCCGATGACCAGCGCGTATAGACCTGGGTCCGCACCTGCGGCCCGGCGTGGCCCCCTGCCGGGCAGTGTGATGTAGGTGGTGCTGTAGATCATCGCGATGCCGATGCCGGTGAGCAGCAGGATCGCTCCGAGCAGCAGCCAGTCGATGTGGAAGTACAGCCGTCGTTCGAACACGCGTGGCCTCTATGCTACCAGTCCGCCGAGACAGCCGGCCTGAAGTTGAAATGGCAGATGGTAGATGGCAAAACAACCAGCGTCGTCACGTTGACCATGTGCCATGGCCATTGCCATGCAGGATCCGTGTTGCAGCATCCTGCTAAGGCCTCTGACCGCTGCGGCCCGGGCCGGCGCGGGACCACGACCGGCGTCACCGCCGGCTCGTCCGCCGGCACGGCGGCGGACGGCGGCGCGGGCGTCAGCGTCGGCAGCGGCCTGCCCTCGAGCTTGGCGAAATAGGTCTCCATCGCGTACTTGGCGATCGGCGCGGCGCTGGATCCGTGCTCGGCATGCTCCGCGAACACCACGCCGGCAATCTGCGGGTTGTCGCGCGGCGCGAAGAACACGAACCAGCCGTGATCGCGCACGTCCATCTTGCCGGCCATGGCGCGAGCGCCGGTCAGCGAGATGACCTGGGCCGTCCCGGTCTTGCCCGACGACATCGCGACCCGCGATGCGCGCCCGGCCGCCGGTCCCCGCCCCGTTGACGACGCGCCCACAGGCCGTCCCGGACTGCCGCAACGTTTCCGGCTTCATCGGACGATGTCCTTGGGCGGGGCGGGCGCCACGGTGACCCAGCCCTTTCCGGTGTCCATCGCCTTGAGCACGTGCGGCGTGTAGCGGGTGCCCCCGTTGGCGACCGTCATCATCATGACCGCCATCGACAGCGGCGTCACCGATACCTGGCCCTGCCCGATTGCGACGGAGATGGTTTCCCCCGCATACCACTTCTCGTTGTAGCGCTGCCGCTTCCACTGCGTGGAGGGGACCAGTCCCTGCACTTCGTTCGGCAGGTCGATGCCCGTCTTCTCGCCCAGCCCCAGCGCGGCGGCCCACCTGTGCATGCGGTCGACGCCGAGCATGTTGCCCACGGTGTAGAAGTACACGTTGCAGGACTGCTCGATCGCCCGGCGGAGGTCGACGGTTCCGTGGCCGCCTTTCTTCCAGCACTGGAAGTAGCGGCCGTAGAAGCTCGCGCCGCCCGAGCAGTGGGTCTTGAAGTCCGGCGTGATCACCCCTTCCTGGAGCCCCGCGGTGGCCACGGCAATCTTGAAGGTCGATCCCGGCGAATACCGCCCCTGCAGGGCGCGATTCTGGAGCGGCTTCAGCTTGTCGGTATTCAGGGACCGCCACGTCACGCCGTCGATTCCGCCAGCGAACGCGTTCGGATCGTAGGCCGGAAGGCTCACCAGGGAGAGCACCTCGCCGTTCCGCGGATCGAGAATCACGGCGGCGCCGTTGAAGCCGCCGGCCTGAAAGCCCTCCTCCACCGCGCGTTGCACGTCGGCGTCAATGGTGAGCTGCAGCGCGGTAGCCTTCCCTCGGCAGCCGCACGTATGTCTCGCGCATCTCCGCGCCCGAGGCTGTTGACGACGACGAAGCGATCGCCGTCCACGCCCATCAGGTAGCCGGTTGTACGCCTGCTCGACACCGGCCTGCCCGACCATGGCGCCCGCCTCGATGCCGACGAAGTCGCTCCGCGCCAGCTGCGCCTCGTTGACCTCGCTGACGTATCCGAACAGGTGTGCGGCGAGATCGCTCGATGGATACTTGCGGGCCGGCACCTCCAGGAAGTCGATCCCGACGAGCTCGTAGTGCCGGAGCCTGACGGCGAGCACCTGTTCGAGCGTGGCGTTCTCGATCAGGACGATGGGCCGGTAGCTCGGCTCGCGGCGTTTGCGGTTGACGGTTTCGTTCAGCACCCCCTCGTCGGTGCCTGTGACCGTGGCGAGGAGCCGCAGGGTCTCGCCGAGATTGCCCTTGGCCTGTTCGCGGTCCAGCGTGATGTTGAAGGTATTCTGGTTGTCGACGAGGATCTTCAGGTTGCGGTCGAACAGCACGCCGCGCGGCGCCGGCAGCTGCAGCCGCCGCGAGTGGTTGTTCTCGGCCATCACCTCGAACCTCTCCCGCTGCGCGACCTGGAAAACCCAGAAGCCCACGGCGAGCAGGGCGAACGCGCCGTCACGAGCCACTGCAGCACGGTCAGCCGCCTCGTGAGGTGACGCCGATCGTCGGGAAGGATTGGGGTGCTCATGACTCAGTAGTTCCTCGTCCGTACCCGCGCCGGCTGCGGCGGCGCTGCAGCATCTGCGGGCCCTGCTCGACCAGCTGAAACGCCAGCACGCCGACGAACGCGTTCACCAGGGCCTGCATCAGCATGGCCGAATACGGCAGCCGGAACTGCGCGATTCCACCACCGCGTACAGCGCCTGGAAGCACGCCTCGTGCACGACGGTGCCGCCCACGAACATCACGAACCGCGGGCATCGGCCGAGCGACGATGAACTGCGCCCCCAGGACGCCCACCAGGAAGCCCACCAGGGTCTTTGCAAACCCGCCGATCCCGACGATCCCGCCGGCCAGCGTGTCCTGAATCAACCCGCCCGCCGTGCCGACGACCAGCCCGGCTGCCGGCCCGAACGCGAGGGCGACATAGACCACGACCACCAGTACCAGGTTGACGACGGTCGTTCCGCCGATGTGCAGCCCGGCGAACGTGCTCTGCAGCGCCAGCGACACGAACAGCGCGGCGATGACCGCGGCGGTCTTCATTTCGCGCGCTCGGCCGGGCGCGCCGCTTCGACCCGCGGCGCCGCCGCCCGGCCGGCACCAGCACGATCAGCACTTCCTCGAGGCTGGCGAAGTCCACCGCCGGACGCACGGTGATCAGCCGGTACAGTCCAGTGCCGCTTATCCGACTTCTCGACCTTCCCGATCGGGAACCCGCGCGGATACACGCCGTCGGCTCCGGATGTGACCACGGCGTCGCCGGGAATGATGTCCGCGATGTTCGACACGAGCTGGAGCTGCAGCGCCGGATCCCTGTCGACCCCCACCACCATTCCGCCGATCGCGGCTGCGCTCCACCACGGCGCCGGCCGCCGCGGCCGGATCCACGAGCAGCTGCACGCGCGCCGCGTGGGCGGCCGGCCGGCCGATCACGCGGCCGACGATGCCCTCCGGGGAGATCACCGCCATGTCCGTTTCACGCCGTCGGCGCCGCCGCGGTCGACGGTTACGGTCAGCATGCCCGGGTTCGGGTTGCCGGCGATCACCCCGGCGGCGATGGTCGGCAGCGAGATGCTGGCCTTCAGTTCCATCAGCGCCTGGAGCTGCCGCGTGCGCGCCGCGAGCGCACGTTCCTCCTGCAGCCGCACCGCCATTTCGGCGAGCTGTTGCTTCAGCGAGTCGTTCTCGGCGCGCGCGCCACGAAGCGCGACGTAATTGCCCCACCCGTTCCGCACCAGCTCGAGCGCCCGCCGCCATTGCCGCCTGCACGCGGGAAAACAAGCCGAACGTCGCCGCCTCGAGCACCGGCACGCCCGGCTGCGACCGCACCTGCGCCGAGATCAGAATCAGATGCCCGACGAGAACGAGCACGAACAGGACGCCCGTGCGCTGTCGGAGAGCCTGGGTTCCTTGAGTTCAAGCACGAATTAAGCTTCCCGCTTCCAGCTCCCGCTTCCAGCATCGCCAGTCTCGGCTGACCCGGTGCCGTCACAAGCGGGCAGCGGGAAGCGGGAAGCGGGAAGCTAGTCGATTGAAATCTTCCTCAACAGGTTGAAATCGGAGAGCATCTTGCCGGCGCCGAGCACGACCGACGAGAGCGGATCCTCCGCCATGGCCAGCGGCAGGCCGGTTTCCTCCCGCAGGCGCTTGTCCAGGTTCTTCAGCAGGGACCCGCCCCCCGTCAGCACGATGCCGCGATCGACGATGTCCGCCGACAGCTCAGGCGGGGTGCGCTCGAGCGCCACGCGCACGGCATCGACGATGACGTTGACGGTTTCGGCGAGCGACTCGCGGATCTCCTCGTCGGTGATGGTGATCGTCTTGGGCACTCCCTCGATCAGGTGCCGCCCCTTGATCTCCATCGTCATGCGCTCTTCCAGCGGGTATGCCGAGCCGATTTCCATCTTGATGGCTTCGGCCGTCCGTTCGCCGATCAGCAGGTTGTAGGTCTTCTTGATGTACTGGATGATCGCCTCGTCCATCTCGTTGCCGGCGACGCGCACCGCCTTGCTGTAGACGATGCCCGCGAGCGAGATCACGGCGATGTCGGTGGTGCCGCCGCCGATGTCGACGATCATGTTGCCCGACGGCTCGGTGATCGGCATGCCGGCGCCGATCGCGGCCGCCATCGCCTCCTCGACCAGGTGCACCTCGCTGGCCTTGGCGCGGTAGGCGCTGTCTTTCACCGCGCGCTTTTCCACCTGGGTGATTTCCGAGGGCACCCCGATCACGATGCGCGGGCGCACCCAGACGTTGCGGTTGTGCGCCTTCTTGATGAAGTAGGTCAGCATCTTCTCGGTGACCTCGAAATCGGCGATCACGCCGTCCTTCATCGGCTTGATGGCGACGATGTTGCCCGGCGTCCGGCCGAGCATGTCCTTGGCATCCTTTCCGACCGCCTCGATGCGGCCGTTCACCTTGTTGATGGCGACGATCGACGGCTCGTTGACGACGATGCCCTTGCCCCGTGCGTAGACACAGGTGTTGGCGGTGCCGAGATCGATCGCCAGGTCGCTGGAGAAGAGAGAAAACAGGGAACGAAGGCTCAACGAACACTCCTCGAAAATGCGCCCGGGCGCTCAGACGGCCACATGAATGCCGTTCTTTCCGCGATCCTTCACCCAGTACATGGCGGTGTCGGCCGCGTGGATGAGGCCGTCGGCCGAAACCGACACGTCGGGCAGCGTTGCGACGCCCACCGAAACGGTCAAGGCGATGCTCTTCCCCTCGCCGTGGAGAAATCGATGCCCGCGATGCGCTCGCGCACGCGGTCGCCTACCGCCACCGCGCCGTCGCTGGCCGGTGTCGGGCAGCACGATGGCGAACTCGTCGCCGCCGAAGCGCGCGACGACATCGGTTTCACGCGCGCTCACCCGGATCACACTCGCCGCCTCGACCAGCGCCCGGCTGCCGGCGAGGTGGCCATGCGCGTCGTTGACCGACTTGAAGCCGTCGAGATCGATGAACAGCAGCGAGAGCGGCCGGCCGCTGCGCGAGGCCCGCTTGGTCTCCCGTCGCAGCACCTGCGACAGATACCGCGAGTTGTAGAGCTGCGTCAGATCGTCCGTGACCGACAGCGCCTCGGCCCGCTGCACACGCAAGGCGTTGTCGAGCGCGATTGCCCCGGGCTCCAGCGCCGCCAGCAGAACCTCGAGGGTGGCCGGCGTGAACTTCGGCTCCCGGGCAGCGGTCTGAAGGTCCACGCCGACGACCGCCCCGACGGTCCGACCCCGGCATTCAAGCGGAAACCCCAGCGCCGCCAGCGCCGGCGAGCTCGAACTCGAGCTGACCAGCCGCCGATCGAGCGACAGGTTGGCGCTGCAGAATACGGTTCCGGTGCGCATGACGCAGGCCCCGACGGCTCGCGCCAGCCAACTCCATCGGCGGCGTCAACCCGCTCACCCCCACAGCCCGCACCCGCCCCGCATCGTCGACAGCCAGCACGACCCAGCCGGGCACGGGAAACCAGTCGGTCATCTGGGAGACGATTTCCTCGCCGACCCTGCTCCGGATCCAGGCTGTCGTTGACCGCCCGGATCATCTGGGCCAGCAGATCCGCCCGCGCCAGCTCGGCGCCGGAGCGCCGCCTGCAAAGGCCGGAGCCGCTCGGCCAGATCGATAGAAACCTCCGGCATAAGCTCATGGCTCGACGGACGACGGGCGCGAGACTGCCGACCAGTCCCCGTCAATCGGCTCTGCGTCCCATTTGGAATGGCGAATCCTTCTAAGTGCTTCTAGCTGTAAATATTAACATAGCGGCAGCGGCCCGCCTGCGGGAGGTCCGCTCTGCCCGGACCGGGCCCGGGGGCGGCGGAAACGAGGGCGTGGGTCGGCGTCAATTGCAGGCCGGACCCTCCAGAGGAGGGCCCGGGCTCATGGCATAATTGGCGTTTCACCCAGACGCATTTTTCGCCGGAGCGCACCAGCTCGCCTCCGGCCCCTTCACGAGGCTTCCGACCCATGACGATGCTCGACCGGATGCGACGGCACAAGAACTGGCTCAAGTGGAGCCTGTCGATTGTGGTGGTGGCGTTCATCCTGCTCTACATCCCGAACTTCCTGGCCAACGACCCTGCCGGCTCAGGCAGCCGGGACGTGGTCGCGTCGGTCGACGGCCGCGACATCACCGTCGCCCAGTTCCGGCGGATCTACCAGCAGCAGATGCAGGCCTACCGCCGCGCATACGGCGGCAACATCGACGACCGGATGCTCAAGCAGATGGGGATCGATCGTCGCATCCTGCAGCAGCTGATCGACGAGGAAGCGGGGCTGGCCGAAGCCAGCCGCCTCGGCATCACGACGAGCGACGAAGAGGTCCGCGCGCGGATCCTGGCGCTGCCGGCCTTCCAGGAGAACGGCGCCGTTCATCGGCGATGCGCGCTACCGCCAGATGCTGCAGATGTCCGACCCTCCACGGCGTCCCTCGGAGTTCGAGGAAGAGGTCCGCCGCAGCATGACGCTCAGCAAGCTGCAGGGCGCGCTGACCGACTGGATGACGGTGTCCGACACGGACGTCACGGCGGAGTTCAAGCGCCGCAACGAGAAGGTGAAGCTCGCCGTCGTGTCGTTCCCATCGGACAAGTTTCTCGGCGAGACAACCGCCACCGACGCGGAGATCGCGCAGGAGTTCGAACAGAGCAAGAAGAACTACCGCAGTTCCCCGAGAAGCGCAAGGTGAAGTACGCGCTGCTCGATGTGCAGGCCATCCGCGCCCGCACGCAGGTCTCGCCGGTGGACATCGAGCGTTACTACGAGGACAACGCCCAGCAGTACTCGACGCCCGAACAGGTCCGCGCGAGCCACATGCTGCTCAAGACCGAAGGCAAGGACGACGCGGCCGTGAAGAAGCAGGCCGACGAACTGCTCGCCAAGGCGAAAGCGGGCGCGGACTTCGCCCAGCTGGCAACCAAATTCTCCGAGGACGACGTCAGCAAGGTCAAGGGCGGCGACCTCGGCCTCTTCCCGAAAGGCCAGATGGTGCCCGAGTTCGACGCCGTGGCATTCGCGCTGCCGCCGGGGCAGATCAGCGACGTGGTCAAGTCGCAGTTCGGCTACCACATCATCAAGGTGATCGAGAAGCAAGCCGGCCGCCAAGCGGCCGCTGGAGGAGGTGCGCGCGCAGATCGAGGACCAGATCAAGTCGCAGCGGGCGCAGGACGAGGCGCAGCGGATCGTCGCCGACCTCACCGCCACCGTGAAGAAGCCGGCGGACCTCGACACCGTGGCGAAGCCGCGCGGCTTCACAGTTGCCGAGACGGAGTTTTTCGCCCGCAACGAGCCGGTGGCAGGCCTCGGCATGGCGCCGGCCGCGGGAACGCGCGCGTTCGAGTTGAAGGAGGGACGAGGTCAGCGAGGCGATCCAGACGCCGCAGGGCTTCGCGTTCCTCACCCTGACCGGCAAGCAGGATGCGCGTATGCCGTCGCTCGACGAGGTCAAAGCGCGCGTGCGCGAGGACGTGGTGAAGCGGAAGGCCGTCGAGACGGCGAGACAGAAGGCGGCGTCAGCGGTCGGCGCGGCTCAAGACCGGCGACTTCACGGCCGCCGCGAAGGCGTCGGGCCTCGAGGTCAAGACCACCGAGCTCGTCGCCGCGCGGCGCGCCGATTGCCGACGCCGGCGTCAGCCCGGCGATCGATGCGGTCGCGTTCGCGCTGCCCGCGGGCGGCGTGAGCGACCCGATCGTCACCGACAACGGCGCGGTCGTCGTCAAGGTCGTCGAGCGCGCTGGCGTCTCCGACGCAGGATCTGGCGAAAGGGCGCGACGGCGTGCGCACGGAACTGCTCGGCGAGCGGCGAAACCAGTTCTTCAGCGCCTACATGACCAAGGCGCGCGAGCGGATGCAGATCAACGTCAACCAGCAGGCGATCGCGCAGCTGCTGGCGTAGTCCCGCCGATCACGCCGACGGCTGTGGCGGCCGGGGTCCCGCCGATCACTCCGGCGGCTCTGGCGCCAGGGTCTTCACACCCTGGCGGTCACCGGACGAAGACATTCGGCATCAACGCGAGCGGCTCGCCCCGCCTGAACACCTGGAGCGGGGCCATCAGGGTCTGCAGCCCGCGCGCATCCCTCAGTCCGAGGAGCGCACCGAGCGTTGTCGCGCCGTCGGACCGGCCGAACGGGTTGGCCATCATCTCGTAGATCGACTTGTGCGGCGGGTAGACCACGATCTCCACGCCGGCATCGTGTGGAATGCCCGCGCGCTCTTTGGCGAGCGCGAGCGCCCGTTCGAGGCCGCCCAGTTCGTCCACCAGACCGAGCTGCTTCGCCTGGCGTCCCGTCCAGACGCGGCCCTGCGCGATGGCGTCGATCTTTTCCGGCGTCGTGTTCCGCCCGGCGGCCGCCTTCTCGACGAAGGCGTCGTAGGTGGCCTGCATCTGCTCCTCGACCCGTGCGCGCTCTTCGGGAGAGAACCGCCGGACCGGCGAATACAGGTCGGCGTAGCGCCCTTCCTGCACGTGCTCCATGTTCAGGCCCAGCTTCTTGAGGGTGCCGTCAATCACGAACTTGATCATGACGACGCCGATCGATCCCGTCAGGGTGGCCGGCTGGGCGACGATGGCGGTGGCCGGCATGGCGATGTAGTAGCCGCCGGAGGCTGCCACGTCGGACATCGACGCAATCACCGGCTTGACATTCCGGGTGAGCTGCACCTCGCGCCAGATCACGTCGGACGCGATGGCGGAGCCGCCGGGGCTGTCGATGCGCAGCACGATCGCTTTGATCGAACGGTCCGCGCGTGCCTTGCGCAGGTACTCGACGAGGGTGTCCGACCCGGCGACCTGCCCCTGCGGCGAGTCGTAGCTGCTCTCGCCGGAGCTGATCAGCCCCACCGCGTAAATCACCGCGACCCGCTGGCCGCGGTCCAGCCCGAGCGACGCGCTCGTGACGCCGCGGTAGTCCTTCTGGTCCAGGAAGCGTGAGGGGCCGGCGGACAGCGCCACCTTGTCGTCGAGCTCGTCCTCGTAAGCCAGGTCGTCGACGAGGCCGGATCGGACGGCGTCCTCGGGCAAGAACGGCCCGTGATCGATGAGCGCGCGCATCTCTGCTTCCGACTTGTGGCGGCCGGCCGCGAGCGCCTGAACGAGCTGCTGGTACAAGTCGGAGTTGAGTGACGCCGCCATCTCCCGGTGCGCCTTCGTGTACGAGTGCTCGGTGAAGATGTTCGACGCCGTCTTGTAGTCGCCGATGTGGAGCGCGTCCGGGAAGGCGCCGACCTTGTCCAGCGTGCCGCGCAGGAACAGCTCGTAGCTCGCCAGCCCGGTGAGGTCGAGCGACGACGTCGGCATGAGGAAGATCTTGTCGCAGGCGCTCGCGAGGAACAGCTCCTGCTCGCCCCCGAACTCGAGATACGCGATGATTGGCTTGCGCGAGGTCTTGAAGTCGATGATCGCGTCGCGCACTTCCTGCACCTTGCCCCAGAGCGCGGCGGTGCCCGTCGGCCGGATGACGACGCTGGTGATGCGGCTGTCGACCTTCGCCTTGCGAAGCGTATCCACGAGGGTGCGCACCGTGGGCGGCGCCTCGAAGATCTGCCCGAGGACGCCGCTCGGCCCCATCTCGTCGAGACCGCCGGCGACGCGCACGACAAGCGTCGAGTCGCTGGCGACGCGCGGCGCGCGCCCCACGAGCATGGCCGTGAAGACGAGGCCTGCCGCCGACACGACGACTGCCGCGAGGATGAGGAAAACGACGAGGACGATGCCACGCCTGACTGCCACAGGAGCCTCCCTTGACCGGACCCTTCAGTATAGTGGGCTTTGGGCTTCAGGCTTTGGGCTCAGGCGGCTTTCGGCTTTGGGCGGGAATCGGAAAAGGGCGAATGTGGGCGGCGAGCCCCCCTACCTCACGAAATAGCCGTCCCGCGATCGCGCGATGACCCGTCCCTTCCGCACCCGCACCTGCAGCGGGTGCCAGCCGGGCGTCGGGTCTCCGGCGAACGCCATCAGGTACTGCTGATGGAGCTCGTCGAGAATCGTGGCTGTGGCGGCGGAGAGCTGGTCGGGAGACGAGGCGTCGGCGGAGAGGCCGCCGGTGCGGCGGGCGAGGTCTGCCACGCTGAACCGCGCGGGACCCTCGGAGCGCGCGGCGTCGGCCTCCTCGCCGGCGAGGCGCCCGACACCGAGCACGTAGACCGGGAGATCCAGCCGCGACGCGGCGGTTGCGGCATCCTCAGCAGAGTGCAGGCTCGCCGTGTCGATGCCGTCGGTGAGCAGCACGATGGCCCGGGCGCGCGGCGCGTCCCCGTGAACGGTGCCGGCAACGGAGACGATCGCGTCGAACAGGCTGGTCGTCCCGTACGGCAGCACGCTCGACACGGCGGCCCTGAGCGTGTCGCGGTTGCCCGTGTAGTCCGCCAGCCGCCGGACACCCGAATCGAAGCTGAAGACCGTCGTCGTGTCCGCCGTTCGCATCCCCGCAATGAGGAGATCGGCGGCCATGCGCGTCCGCGCCGGCGCCGCCCCCACCACCATGCTGCCGCTGCTGTCGACCAGCAGCGCGAGGCGCGCGTCGGCATTGCGCGCGGTTTCGAAGTGCATCACCTGCCGAACCGTCTGCCTCTCGACAATCTCGAAGTCCTGGGCGCGGAGGCCCTTGACCAGGCGGCCGCCGCCGTCGCGCACGATGACAGCCACCGAGACGAGATCGAGGGAGGAGCGAAACGCCACACGCGCCGGTTCCTGAGGAGCCGCCAGCAGGCCCGCCCCTGCCAGCCCAAACACCGCAGCGGCAAGGGTTCGGTGTAACACGTTGGAACACTCCATTACGTATTTCGTGCGAAGGCGGGCGGAAATCGACGCGTCAAGGGAGGTGACAGCACGATCCGCGCCCCGTCGGGGAGGGGTCGCTCGGCTTTGGGATTTAGCCAGGCCGCGGGTGCCTTGGTGAGCTCGGGTGAAGGCGTCAGCGCACTTGACGGCGTGCGCTCAGCTCTGTTCGGGACGCACGCCGCCCCTGCGCTTCGCGGCGAAATCCCTGGGACTGCTGCTCGGCGATCGCAGCCACTGCTCCACCGCCTTGAGCGGCACGTCGTGGACGGTGGCGGGAGCCTTCACCTCCACCCTGAGGATGGCGTTGGGGGTCAGCGCGGCGGCGGCCCAGCCCTGCTCACGGAACACCGTCAGCGCGGCCGCGGCCGCCTCGAACAGCGTCGATGCCTGCACCTCCACTGAGTGTCCGAATCCCGTCGAGGCCCGTCGCGGTCACCCGGCACGTCCGCACCATCGCCACGGGTCAGAGCGTAGCACGATATTCGTTTTTTGTTCGCCTCCGGGCGAACCCCTATGGTTTGCCGATTGCGGCCGCCACCCACGTGTCGATCAGCGCCATCGAGGGGCCACCGCGCGCGCGGTAGGCGTCGGCGAACCGCAGCAGCCGCGCGCGATCACGGTCGGCGTTCTCAACCGGCTGCCGCGCCCCGAACGCCTCGTACAGCACCAGCAGTCCGAGCGCGAGCGAGGGCTCGTCGTCCGCCCGCTGCTCGACGAGCTCGTCGAGTGCCTGCAGACCGCCCACCTGATCTCCCGCCAGCATCGCGGCGACGGCATACCGCCGCTTCAGGCCCTGATCGTCGGGCCACCGGGCACGAGCCGGCATCGAGATCCTCTGCGGCGAGATCGCCGCGGCCCTGACGCAGCTGCGCGTCTGCCAGCATCAGGTGGAGGGCGGGAGCGTCCCCTTCCCGGATGAGCGCCGTGCGCCACGCCGCGGCAGCTTCCTTGTCCTTGCCCCCCGCCGCGTAGCATGCACCGAGGTACACCATCGCCGGATAGAAGTCCTCGGACGCACGCATGGCATCGCGGAACGCTGCGGCGGCCGGTTCGAGCTTGTTGTCGGCGAGGAGCGTCAGGCCCTTCAGGAAAGCCCCCGCGGGCCCCGCTGCCACCTGCGCGTCGGACACGGCAAGTCCGCTGACGCCCTGCGTCCGGGCACGTTCGAGCAGCTCGCGCAGGACCGGCGAGGAGGTATCGGGCCGGGACGCCACGCGTTCGAGAAACGCCCCGAGGATTGGCGGCCCGAGAACCTGCTCGACGGCAAATGGCGCAGGGGCGGCGACCGGGAGCCGCCCGGCCGCTCGGACCGTGGTCCCGGCTGCGGCCCCGACGTTCGACGGGGCGTCAGCAGCAACCAGCCGCGGTGCCGCCGTGACCGTGAACCCGCGCCGCACGTCGCCGAGCGGCTCCGCGCCTGTCGCGACCTTCGCGCGAATGAGGTAGTCGCCAGGCGGGAGCAAGCGCATGTCGGCGACTCCCTGCGCGATCATCGAGCCTTGGCGTGAGCCCGGCGAGAGGGCGGCCGGCGCGCGCAGGAGTGCCGGGCCGTCTCCGGAGGCGGCAACCTCGAATTCCACGACGGTGTTCTCGAGACGCGACTTGTCGCCCTCGAGATCGACCTCAAGCGCGAGCCGTTCGTCCTGCCGCACCGCGTCCAGCGCCAGCCGGGGCTCCCCCTGGTGTGCGGCGGGGACCCGCACGAGCACGGGTCCGGTGGCGGTCAGCGTGCCGAGCGGCACGTCGCGCACCTCGGCCCGGTGATCGACCGACCCGACGCGTCCCGCGCTGTCCATGACCCCGAGCCGTACGACGTAGGTGCCTGGCGGCACCTGGAGGTTCGTCGAGAATGGCCTCGTGGCGCCGCTGGCATGCGCGAGCGGCATCTCGCCGGTCGCGATTTTCTTCCCCTGGAAGTCGCTCACCAGGACCTTGAGCGTGGCGTCCCCCGGCTGTACCCGGGACAGCTCGCCGGACACCAGCAGCCTGCGGCTCGATCCGTCGTCCGGATCCGCGGACAGATAACTCGTGACCCGAACGCCGATCTCGGTGGCGGGCACCGGCCCGTCCATCGCGGAGGCCAGGCGCGCCGCCCAGTCGCGATCCTCGTAGGTCCGCACGTCGAAGATCTCGCGGGCCCGGACGGTCATGCCAGGGCGCAGGACCTGCACCTTCATCCTCCGGCCCTTGCCGTCATTGTCGGTACGGTCCTTCTCGATGCCGATGCGGTAATAGCCTTCCAGCTCGCGGCCAATCCGCTCGAACACGCCTTCGGCGCCGGCCTCGGCGCGGTACGATCCCCCACCCGTCATGGCCGCCAGGTTCTCGAGCGGCCCCGAGTACAGATAGTTGTCGGCCAGCGGCCTGGAGGTCACTCGCCGGGTGTCCGCTGAAAAGAACGGGGCGCGGCACGAAGACCGAGAACAGCGTGGCGCGGGCCGCTGCCGCCTCGGTCGCGACCGTGGAGATGAGGGACATCTCCTCGCGTTCGTCGAGGGGCCATCCCCCGGAGATCAGGATGACGGTCTTGTCACCGCGGACGCGCTCGAGCCCGGCGAGAACCTGGCGCAGCGTCGAGATGCTGGCAAGCGAGTTCATCTGAGCCGAGCGCCAGGCGGACTCGCGCCTGCATCTGAATGTCGCGCGAGCACGTATTCATGCCGAAGCCGTTCGACGGGCCGGCGGTGCGCTGACTTCCCTGGTCCCCCCCGCCGGCGACCCTCCACCTGTCGGGGCCGGCGTGGAGCCCCCGCTCTCGCCCCCCCCGCCACTGCTCCCACCGGCCCCGGACTGCCCCGATGCCGCCGACGCGGTCCCCCCGGAGGGGCGCGGCGACGTGCGATCCGGAACCCGACGCCAGGGCGCCGCACTCCCGGTCTCCCATTCCGCGCAACGCCATCGTATTGCGGTTCGCGATATCGCGGGCTTCGGCAAGGCTGCCGTTTTCCCAGCCCATCATGGACCGGCCGATGCCGGTCACGCGGTTGAGAGCCTCCCGCACGCGATCGTGCGACCAGGTGAACTGGACGTTCGGCCCGAGCGGCATGAGCAGCAGCCCGGAGCGGTCGGAGAACGTGAGCCGCGAGAAGAACGGCGCGGTGGCCGACGCAACCCGCCGCGCGCTGCCGACATCGAGCGTGTTCTGGTCCACGATGAACGCGAACAGCCGGCCGGCACCGCCGCCTTCGTTCGTGCTGACCGGCGCCACGCCCGACCCGGAGCGGTCGGCCGACTGCCCGGCGCGGCGATCGACGAACTCCGCGGTCACCACCTGCCTGGGCTGGCCGCCTACCGTCACCGTGAAGTCAGCGGCGGTGAGGCCGCCGCATCGGCTGCCCCTGCCGATCGACCACGCCGACGTCCACCGTCACCACTTCGACGCCGCTGCGGAACGCGGCCGGCTGATCCGTGCCGGTCTGCTGCGCCAGCAGCGAGGGGACTGCGCTTGCCAACAGGGCCGCCGACGCTGCTGCCGTGGCCAACGTGCTGAGGCTGTCGATTCGCATGATCACATCTCCCCCCGGTGCGGGCCGGCCGCCCGGTAGCCCTGCCTGGCCCTGATGTCGAACCTGCCCGTTCGCACGCGGACCCGGATGTCCCGCCAGCCGTTGTCCTGAGCGGTGTTGGTCGACGAGTACGACGAGCACGTACTGGCTTCCGAGCTCCGCAACGATCTGGTCGAAGGCATCGTCGAGTTCCTGCGCGTTCGCAGGAAAGAACGCGCGGCCGCCCGTCGACCGCGCATAGTCTTCGAGCCGGGTGCGCAGGCCGGGGACGGTTGCGCCGGCACCGAACCCGACGGTGTACAACATCGCGTTGCTCGCCTGCACGCGCGCGGTGGCCGCCTCCCGCGACGTCAGGCTGTTGCGGTCGTCGCCGTCGGAAAAGATCACGATGCCCTTCCGGCCCTTCTCGCGGCTCACGAGCTCCACCGAACGCACCGTGGCGTCGTAGAGCGCCGTGCCTCCCCAGGCGGTGAGCAGGTCGACGGCGCGTTCCCGCGCCTGCGGATCCTTTTCCCGTTCTGTCGCCAGGAACAGCGTGTCGTTGAAGCCGACCAGCGTCGCCGCATCTCCCTGCCGGAGCTTCGACAGGAACTGCTTGACCGCGACCTTCACGTCCGACAGCGCCTGTTCCATGCTGCCGCTGACGTCGACGGCCAGCACCAGATCGAGCGGCGAGTCCTCGCTGGCCATGCTCGCGATCGACTGCCGGACGCCGTCCTCGAGGATCTCGAAGTCCTGCGGCTTCAGCCCGCGCACGAACTGCCCGTCGCGCGTGACCACCACCGGCACCAGCACGGCGTCGGTACGGACGCGCGTCTGCGAACCCGAGATCCTTCGTGCGCAGGTTGTCGGTGAGGCGGCGGCCATCGGCCAGGGTGGCCACGACGCGCAGGTGATGACCCCGGACGACATCGCCCGGGTCCCATGCGCACGTGAATGGCGGCCGCTCGATTGTGCACGTCAGCCGGCCGTTGACGGAGAAGGTGACCTGCTGCACGGTGGCCGCCACGTCCTGCGGCTCGAAGGCGATCTCGATGGGGGTCGGGCCGCTGACCAGGGCGTCCCGCGCCGGGGACAGTGATCGCGAATCCCGGGCGCCTGACCGGCGCTCGCGGCCATCGTCAGGCTGAGGACCACTGCCGGCGCGACGCACCACCACGGCTTCATCGCGGCGATCTCGCTCCTGGCTCCGCGCCTCCGCGGTCCGAGCGGCTGCGGCGGGCGGTTCTCCGAGCGGCACCAGCGGACCATCGGTCGTGAGCAGCGCGAGGTACTGTTCCACGCGCTCGATGTCGCAGCGCCTGGACGAACTCGACCAGGCCGCGGCGATCGTCCGGGTCGCGGCTGATCACCGAGTCGACGAAGTCGATGGTTGCCGCGCCGAGCACGGGACCGAGCAGCGCTGCCGGCATCTGCAGGTCAGCCAGCAGCTCGGCGAGGCGCAGGTTGAGATCCGGGAACGCACTGGCGGTCATGCCCCCTGTGCTCGCGCCCGGCAAAGCCCTCCCAGGGCACGGCGTGCCGCGCAGCTGCAGGCACAGGCATCCGCAGCGCGTGGACCCGCCGGTGCGCCCCAGGCATGGAGCGCAGCCGGCGTCATCGTTCCCGAGCCCGAGCCAGAGCAGCTCGCTCGGCGACAGGAAGACGGCCACCCGCTCGCGGTCGTGCGCGACCGCCCAGGCCAGCAGCGCGCGCCGGGCCGGGCTGAGGCCGGCCTCGTCTGCGATGCGGGCCGCTTCGCCCTGATCCACGGCGGCATCGAGCCTGGCGCGCCCTTTTCGCATCGCCGAGAGGATGGTATCGCGGTCCTTTTCCGTGAGGAAGGCGGGCTGAACGAGCGCCACCGCCTCGATGAACGCGCGCCGATCGGCATCGCTGAGCGAGGGCCTGCGCGCGGGAGGCCTCGACGACAGGCGCAGGAGCGAGAAATCGGCGAGGCTGACGTCGAGCCCGAGGAGCGCGCCGCGCACACCCCAGCGCCGAAGGCCGTCGGCGCCCGCGCGCGGAAGACGCCAGGGTGCCGTCCGGCGGGCGGGCGCCCGCAAGCCGAAGTCGTGGCGGCCGGCCGCCTCGGCTGCGGAAACCGAGATGCCCTGCCGCTGGCCGAGCGCGGAGGCATACGCCAGCTCCATCAGTCCGCGAGCCAGCATGTCGTCCGCAAGCATCCGCAGCGCCGGCGCCTGGCGGGCGGCGCCGCGGGTGTTGCCGGACGCTGCGGCCGCCCGGAGCGCCGCTGTGGCTTCGCGCCCCTCTTCCGGCAACCCGTCCGGGGCACCCTGGCCATCGTCATGCTCCACCTGCACGACCCGGGCGAGCGCGTCCGCCTGCAACCGCAGATCATCACGGGTCAACCCGGGCCGGCCGAGCGCATCAGCCACCAGGAGGACGGCTTCCGCTCCCGACAACCAGGCCGCTGCGGAGTCCCCGAGCGCGGTCGTCAGACGCAGAGCCTCCGCCCTCATCAGGTCGACGCGATACCTTGTGCCTTCCCACTCGACGACTGGCGCGTCAACCGCCGCGGGGCCGGCGAGGAAGCGGAGCACGTCCTGCTCGAGCCTCCCGGCAACGCCCTCCAGCACTTCGTCCGTCGATCCCGGAGCCGGCGGCACGGATTGCGACCGGGCCGTACCCGCTCCACCGTTCTCGCCGCGGATCAAGGTGCCAAGCCACCGGACGAGGCGCCCCTCGTACCCGTGGCGCCCACCGGCATCGATGGCCGACAGCGAGGAGACCAGCGCCGACGCGTCGGCCGGCGCCAGGCTGCCACGCGCGCCGGCGCGGGTCAGCAGCGCGAGCGCCCCCTGGAATTGCGCCATCGCGCGGAATGCCTGGCCCTCGTCATCGATGTCGGCCAGCGCCGTGGCACGGCGCGCCGCCGCCGCGAACGCCGCCAGGCTCGTGACGCCCGCCCGCTCGAGCGCCGTCGTCAGCGCCGGGTAGGCCCCCGCCGCGCGAACGGCGTCGATGGCATCGCGCGCGGCCGCCTGTGTAATGGTCCCGAGCCGGCGCGAGGCGAACAGCACCATTCCGTACCGGCGACGATGGTCGTCGGGTGCGTCGCTCTCGAAGACGCGCTCGCAGAGCCATGGAAAGTCGGCCGGCACATTCCAGTCGGGTACGGATCTCGAGAAGGTCGTCCGACGTTTTCGTCCCGGCTTCGTCAGTATCGCTGAACGCCGCGCTCCACAGTCCGCGCGTCCCGGGCACGATCGGCTCACCGTCGTCGTCCGCGTCGAGCTCCGCGACCAGCAGCGCGGGATCGAGGGCCGGGCGCGTGAAGGCCCGGCGCTCCATGGCGCGGCCGGCCACGAGCTGGCGGAAGACCGTGTGCAGGCGGCGCGCCGAATCGAGTCGCGAAGCCGGATCTGCAGCGTCGAGGTGCAGGGCGATCCGGATCTGGGGCGGCGACAACTGGGAGATGGCGCCGAAGAAGTACGCCAGCCGACCCTCATCTGCCTCCATGAGCGCGCGAACGAAGTCCGCGGGCGGACTGGCGCGGCGCCCCGCCAGCGCTTCCCAGACCGGCTCTGCGACCGACCCTCCCGGAAAGCGCAGCCGTGCCCCCGAGACTCGCAAGCCGGGCGACGCAGCGACGAACGCCGCAGGCCGCCGCGACGCCAGCTCCGTGAGCAGAGCGGGTTGGCCGGCGATCCACTCGCGCGTGTCGTCGTCCAGGGAGAACAGGCCGTGATAGACCAACGAGGCCTCACGGGATCGCACGATCGCGCTGACCAACGTCTCGGGGGTCGCACGGCCGCCAAACACCGAATCGATCCAGATGCGCGGCGACAGCGGCAGGGGGAGTGTTTCGGAGGGGCCGGCCGCAGCGTCCGCGCCATCGATCCGAGCCAGCAGCGACTGGAGGGTCGTCTCGCGGCGGTCGTGTTTCGGGCCGAACGGCGTGTCGTAGGTCCGCCGGATGAACTCCAGGAGGAACAGCGCACGATCGGGCGCGATCTCGTCGCCGATCGCGCTGAGCGCGGCACGCAGCCCGCCTGGCAGCGCCACCTCGGAGACGGTGCTCCGCTGGTCGGCGCTCTGGGCGTACGCCGGGCCGACGAGCACGATCACGCCGACACACGCGGCGTGGACAGCAGCCGGAAGCGCGATGCGGGACACGTGGACCTGTTCCGCGGTATTCTGCGCCCCGCCGGCTGAAAAGCGAAGCGCAATCGGCGACTCAGCCGCGGTAGCCCCCCAACGAGGAGCGCCGGAAGCTGCCCCCCAGTCACCATTGCCCCATGTCATTGTCCGCACCCCGAGTGGCCGTGTTCGGCGCCGGCGCGTTCGGCGGCTGGGCGGCGCTGGCGCTCGTCCGCCGGGGCGCCGCTGTCACCCTCGTGGACGGGTGGGGCCCTGGCAACACGCGGGCGAGCTCCGGCGGGAGCACCCGTGTGATTCGCGCGACCTACGGAAGCCATACCTTGTACACCCGCATGGCCGCCGACGCCCTGCAGCGATGGCGCGAGTACGACGCCCGGTGGAACGGCGGACTCCTCCATGGAACGGGCGCGTTGTGGCTGGTGAGCGCCGACACGGGCTTCGCGGAGTCTTCCGCGTCCGCCCTCGAGAGCGAAGGGATCGCCCTGGAGGAAATCAACCTGACCGATGCGCAACGCCGGTATCCGCAGATCGCCTTCGACGGCGTGTCGCGCGTGCTGATCGAGCCGGACGCCGGCTACATCTTCGCCCGGCGTGCGTGCGTGCACGTCGCCGGACGGGTCGTGGCGGAAGGCGGCACTCTTCGCCGGGCCGCCGCGGCATCTCCTGCCGCCATCGACGGCTGCGCGGTGAGTCTGGCGGATGGCTCGACCATCGAGGCGGACGCGTTCGTCTTCGCGTGCGGGCCGTGGCTGGGAATGCTCTTTCCCGACGTGGTCGGGCGCCTGGTCCTGCCGACCCGCCAGGAGGTGTACTACTTCGGGGTGCCTCCCGGCGACGCTCGGTTCACCGCGCCGGCGCTCCCTGTCTGGCTGGAGCAGGGCGAACGGATCATCTACGGCATCCCGGCAGACGATGGGCGCGGCTTCAAGGTGGCGGACGACACTCCCGGACCGGTGATGGATCCCACGGATGACGCGCGCGTGCCGACGATGGAAGGGATCCGATCGGCGCGCGCGTTCATCGGCAGGCGTTTTCCGGCCCTGCGCGGCGCACCGGTCGTCGGGACAGAGGTGTGTCAATACGAGAGCACGCCAGACTCGCACTTCATCATCGACCGCCATCCGGACAACCCGCGGATCTGGATCGCGGGAGGCGGGTCGGGCCACGGCTTCAAGATGGGACCGTCCGTCGGCGAGACGATCGCGGCGCTGGTGCTCGGCGACGCGGTGCCCGACGGGCGCATGGGCCTGGGACGCTTCGCCGCGCCACCCGCTGAAGGCTGGCCGGCGAAGTGGTCCTGACAGTCATCCCCGCGGCTTGCTGGCCTTCTCGAGAGGCGACTCCGCCGGCCCGGACATGACCGCCCCTGTCGGCGCGAAGCGCGAGCCGTGGCAGGGACAGTCCCACGTGCTCTCGGCATCGTTCCACTCGACGCGGCAGCCCAGGTGGGTGCAGGTGGGCGAGAGCAGCGTCACCTTTCCGCGCGGGTTCCGGTACGCCGCCACCTGCTCGCCATTCAACTCGAGGATCAGGCCCTGTCCCGGTTTCAGTGCCCGCAGCGACGTGCCGTGCGGTCCCGCGAGCCAGTCGCGGATCATGTAATAGGGGTAGTCGATGTTCTCCTTGATGTAATCCCAGGCGCCGCCCTTGACCTTCGTCCGGCCGACGTCGAACAGCTCCTGCCACGGGTTCTTCCGGCCCAGCACGTAGTCGCGTGCCATCATCCCGGCCAGCGTGCCGAACGTCATGCCGTTTCCGGCGTAGCCCGTCGCGGCGAACTGACGGGATGCCGTCTCGCCGATGAAGGGCAGGCCGTCGTTCGTTTCGATCACCTGCCCGGACCAGCGGTGCGTGATGTCGAGCTCCGGCAGCAGCGCCCGGGCCGTCTCCTCGAGTGCGTGGAAGCAGGCAGACGGGTCCGCGGCCTGCCCGGTCTTGTGATCCTGCCCCCCGAAGATGGCGTAGTCGAAGCCGTGGCGCCGGTCGACGCGCAGGTAGTGATACGGATCGGCCGTATCCCAGAAGCAGGCTTCGGGCACCGCGCCGGCTGGAAGGCGGCCCCCCACGACGTATGAGGTATACAGATAGAGCTTTGTCTGAAGTGCGAGCGCGCTCATCAGCCCGGCCTTGCCCATCACCGGCGTGTGCGTGGCGATCACGACGTGACCGGACGTGATGGTGTGTCCGTTCGCCTCCACCCGGAGGGGGCTGTCGGAGACCTCGCCCGACTCGCTGTGTTCGAACACGTGCGAGCCGTCGCCCTCGATCAGCGTCGCGAGCGCGGCGAGGTACTTGCGCGGATGGAATTTCGCCTGATGGGCGACCTCGACGCCCGGGGTGCCCACGAACGGGACGGCGTCGACGTAGGCGGCGTCGAAGCCCAGGTCGGCGGCAAGCGCCGCCTCCTCCCGGAGGCGTTGCACATCGGCTTCGGACGGGGCTCCGCCTCGAGGCGCGTGCTTGTACCCGGGAACGCGGACCCACTCGCAGTCAATCCGTTCGTCGTCCACGATGGTTTCGATCTGATCCACCGCCGCCATGCCGCCGTCCCAGACTGCCTGCGCGTGATCGCGTCCGAATGCCCGGACCATCTCGGACAGTTCGAGGTCGGTCACACAGGTGACGTGAGCCGTCGTGTGCCCGCTGTCGACGCCGCCGGCCCGGCGGCGATCGATCACGGCCACCGTGAACCCGGCGCGCTTGAGCAGGTAGGCGGCGGTGAGGCCGGTGATGCCCGCACCGATCACGGCGACGTCCACCGCAAGGTCCCGGTCGAGCGCGGGCCGCCGCGTCATCGTCGACGTTTCGTCCCAATAGGGTGTCGTATCCAGCTCGCCCATGAGGCCCTCCCTGCCACCAGCGTTCGCAAGAACACGGCCACGAAGGGGTGGTCTCGTCCATGGCCACGCTGAGGCTCGGGACATCTTACTGGCTGGACGGTTCGGCCGGCGCGGCTCCCGCGCGGCCCGCGCTGGCCCACGACATCGACGCGGACGTGGCGATCGTCGGCGGAGGAGTGACGGGCTGCGCAGTCGCGTACTTCCTGGCGCGCTCCGGTGCGAAGGTCGTGCTGCTGGAGGCGGAGCGGATCGGCAGGGGCAGCACGGCGGCCAGCACGGCGCTCCTGATGCAGGAACCGGACACCGACTTCATCGACCTCAGCGCCCGCCACGGCGCAGCGGCCGCGCGGCAGGTCTGGCGCGCGGGTGCGCGCGCGGTGACGGACCTGCGGCGCACGCTCCAGGCGCTGCACGTCGAGGCGGGAGCGCACCGGCTCCCCTCTGCTTACTTCACGCGCGATGCAGCACTCGTCGCGGGGCTGCGGCGTGAGCAGCGCCGGAGGCGCGCTGCCGGCCTGTCCGCCCGGTGGCTCGCACCCGGGCCGCTATTCGACCTGACGGGCGTCGAGGCGGAAGGAGCGATTCTCACGTCGGGCAACGCGCAGGTCGATCCGTACCGCACGTGCCTCGGTCTCGCCGCTGCTGCCGAGACGCACGGCGCGTTGATTTTCGAGCGGTCGCGCGTGCGGCGCATGCGCGGCGACGCCACCGGCATCCATCTCGAGGTTCGAGGGCGCCATGTCCGTGCGTCGTGGGGCATCGTCGCCACCGGGTATGCCACGCCCGAGTTCAAGCCGCTCGCCGCACGATTCCGGATGTGGACGACCTACGTGATGGCAACGCCGCGGCTGTCCAGCCGGGAGCGCGCGTCGGTGGGCCTTGGTGACGTGATGCTCTGGGACACCGGGCGGCCGTATCACTACCTGCGGTGGGCGCCCGATGGCCGGCTCCTCTTCGGCGGCTGCGATCGCCCGCAGCAGGCCGGGCCGCGTCGTGCCGCGCGGCTGCGTCAGCGGACACAGGAGCTGGTCCGCGACCTGACTGGACTCTACCCGTCGCTGGCGCACGTGGTCCCCGACTACGCGTGGGAGGGTCTGTTCGCGACAACGCCGGACGGGCTCCCCTACATCGGGACGCACCGCCGCTATCGCCGGCACCTGTTCGCGCTGGGGTATGGCGGCAACGGGATGACGTTCAGCTTCATGGCGGCAGGGATCCTCACCCGTATCATCGACGGCAGGCCGCGCCCCGAGGACGCGCTGTTCTCGTTCGGCCGCGGCAGGAGGACGGGCCGTCAGGGTCGATGGACGCCGGTGTGAGGTATACTCACAAGCTGCACCGATCGTCCTCCCCCTTCGTGCGGAAGTGGCGGAACTGGCAGACGCGCAAGCCTCAGGAGCTTGTTACCGCAAGGTAGTGGAGGTTCAAATCCTCTCTTCCGCACCACAGCTCAAACCCACCCCATTTCCCAGGCACCCGCCTGATCGCTGACGACGGCGAACCCTCGCATTCACGCCCTAGGCTCAAACTGTCTGCTGGGAACAGAACTGTTGCCCCTTTGGAGACCGTTCTGACCCGGTGAAGGGACTCGAGCTCGAATTCCCCTGAGCAGAACTGCAAATGCCAGGGTGGAACGTTTGGCACCCGCCTTGCCCTCTAGACCGACATGCGCACTACCCATCACGTCACGCGCGCCGTCAGTCGATACAGGGTACGGAGCGCATCATGAAGCGCACGCCGCGCATGGAGCGGATTCTCCGGGACCAATGGATCCTGAAGAAGCGGTAGCTGATGGAAAAACACCATCGGCGCCCGCTCACATCCGTCTGCGAAAGCTGGAGTCACCCGCCGGCCTGGGAGCTGCAGTTACTGATCGACAGTCAGGCGCTGCAGATGTCCAGCGTTTTTCGCGGTGCTGACGCTCGCTCGGCCGCGGCCATGATCCAGACGATCGACGAATGGCGCACGGCGGTGCCTGAGGTCGGGTTGCGGGACGCGCCACGTTTCCGCACAGAAGCCACCGATCCGGGGCCGTAAGGACCGCGATCGCATTCACTCTCGGCGGTTCACGCGCGGGCCGAATCCTCGATGCCGCCCCGTTTGTCTGCTCGCACTGAGCAGCTCGGTGAGTGGCCAGTCAGTCCTTGGTGATGACGGCCGCTGTCACCGTGCCGGACCCGCTCTGCATCCCTTGAACGGTGACATCCTGGCCGACCCGGGCCATGCTGTTACAGCTCCCCTTCTCGAATTCTGTCGCGCTGTTCGCGATCACCGTGGCCCCATTGATTCTCAGCGTCACGTTCGGACACTCGCCTGAGACCGACGAAACCTTTCCCGACAGAGTGATCGGTTTCGCAGCGGGCGGCGGCGCCGGAGCGGGCGGCGGCGCCGGAGCGGGGGGCGGTGCGGGTGTCGGCGCAGGCGTGGGCGCCGGACTCGGCACAGGTGTCGGAGCCGGCGTCGGCGTGGGGGCCGGTGCAGGAGTCGGAGTGGGCGGAATCGGGGCCGGCGTGGGCGTGGGCTCGGGAATCGGCGCCGGTGATGGTGCCGCACTGCCCGCTGCCTGACTGATGTCGAATCGCCCGCCGCCCACGATGAGGGCGGTCGTTCGCAAGCCGGCGGAATTCGCGGCCACGGCTACGCGTAAAGATGCCGGTCCCCGGCCCGCAGTCGGCGTGACGGCCGCCCAGGGTGCGGTTGTTGTGGCGGTCCAGCTGCACGCCTCGTGCGTGCTCAGTTCAACGGCCACCGTGGCTGCCTCAGGGCTGAGCGGACGCGTGGTGCCGGTCAGCCCGTAGACACATGGCGCGGCCGACTGGGCCACTTCGACCACCATCTCGATGACGACCAGGTTGCCCCGTCGGGCGACCGGGTCAGGGTTTGAAGCAACGGTGTACCCAAGGAGGGCGTCACCTTGCCCATTGGTGGGTGCCGTGAGGGAAATCCAGGGCGCTTCGCTCGAAGCCGTCCAGGTGCAGTCTCGAGGCAACCCCACCGCGAGGGTCCCTGGTCCGCCCTGAGGTCCGAAGGACGCGGCGGAGGCCGTGATCGACGCCTGGCACCGGCCTGGTGTGGCTGGATTGATGATGGTCGAGGTCGAGCTGGAGCCGCCGCACGCGCCCAGCAGCGCGCCGGCGGCGCAGCAGAGAGCAGCCAATGCAGGACGCATGGCCGTGCGATGCTACAAGACGCTCTCCAACCTTGTGATGCGTCCGTCGCGTGGAGAGTCTCGCGATGCCGGCGTGAGCCCCGACACTTCGCAAGCAGGTTCGATGACTGTGGGAGAGAACGGAAAACACCGAGCCGCGAGCGCGCTCTCACCCACGCTGGTAGCTCTAGTGACGTCGCCATTTTGCGGGCTCGAGAAGCCACACGGGTAGTTCGTTCAGCATCAAGGCCTACTTCCAGGCACGCTCGAACCCGCCGCCTCCGCGAGCCGTGGCCCGGCTCACGCCACTACTTCTTGGACGCTCAGATTCGGCTCCTGCCGTCTGCCACGAGCGAGAGCCCATACCGTGCTGGTGCCGATGATCATGAGGAGCGCTGCGGAAGGGTCCGCGTCGGGCACAGAAACCGCCACACGTGTTGTGTCTCCGCTAGCGTCCTTGCTCCTGGCTTTGCCCGCCTCCTTGCTCTTGTCTTTCTCTTTGTCTTTGTCTTTGTCCTTGTGGACCTTGAGGGTTTTGGGGTCGCGGCTGTGATCCGACACGGCCGCGTAGGCCGCTGTCGAACTGCATAGAAGCACGGTCGCAAGCGCCAGGGTTCTCAGGATCATGCCGCTGCCTCAGCAATACTCGATCCGACTGAACTCGGCGAATTTCCTAACAAATAAGCCACACTCCTTGAAAAGGTCGCCGGGATAGCGGCCTTATATACCTTGGGAGGTAGACCCTGAGACTTGAGGATCTCCGCCAGGGCCGAATGCTGGGGGACGTCCGCCCGCACCTTGCTAGGTCCACCACGGCTGGCGGTGCGATGCGTCTCGGTCGTTTCCGGCATACGAAGGCACGCATCGTGCTGGGGCCACTGACGCTGCTTAATGATGAGCGGCAATCGCATGGCTTGGGGGGCGGGCGACGCGGCGAAGACTCTTCGTACCCTGGGGGGAACAATGCACCACAGTCGTTACAGATTGCTCGTCGCACTCACCCTGCCGCTCGCATTCGTGGCGAGCATCGGCGTGGCACAAGCGGAGCAGATCACGTTCTCGAACACCGCCGGCCAGTCCGGCGGCACGTTCACGATCGGCAACACCGTCCAGATCAGCGGAGGCCGTATCTCGGCCGTCGCGGTAACTGGCGGAGCATCCGCCGCTGTTTCCGGCGCGTGCGGCACCTGGGGCTGCCTCGAGCTCGTGACCGGCGCCTACATGGGTCCGGACGCCAGCACGGCGGCGAACGATTACGTCTACTCGGGCGCCGGCAGCTCGATCACCATTACCGGGACCGCTACCGGCACGGGTGCGTCAGGGACGCTGTACACGGGCAGCTACGACGCCAGCAGCAACATCCGGCTGACCTTCGACAACGACTGCCTGACCGGCACCTGCTTCGGCGAGCTGGAGGGCACCCTCGACGGCGGCACGCTCAACTCGGTGCTCGCGAGCTTCTTCGGAGTGCCGACCGGCCTGGACGGTGGAACGGCCACGAACCTGTTCTTCAGCTACGCGGGGTCCCTGACCGGCTCCGCTCCGCCGAACAGCCCGGTGGGCGGCGGCGTGGCGAACACCAACAGCCTCCAGACGCAGACGACGCAGACGACGGCTCCCATCCCGGAGCCCGGGTCGATGCTGCTGCTCGGCACGGGTCTACTCGGCGCGGCAAAGGCCGTGCGTCGTCGCCTCGGCAGATAAGACCAACGAAGTCTGAGAGGATTGAGTCAGCCTCGGCGTCAAATGACGCCGAGGCTTTCCTGTGCCCCACGTCCCGCAAACGGCCGGAGTCGGTGTCCATCCGCTCGATCAGCTCGTACAGTCGCACGACGATCGTGCGGGCCGATGCGACCGGCCGCAGCACAAGCGGACGTCTTGAGCCTTAACGAGACTGCGGGCGAAGCAGACTGCCGCCAACGACGTGCCCGGCCCCCTACCGGTGTGGCACCGTGGGTAACGGCAGGCCAATGTGGGAGCAGCGCGGCGGGTTTTCCTTCCCGAACATCACGACACCGGCCACGGCTGTAAGCTCCGACCGACCACGCCTTTGGCGGAGGGCCGCGGCGTGGCCGATGTCCAGCGCCCGCCATTCCCACGGGATCGACGAGCGTCGGATTGCGGTCGCAGGACAAACATGTCCTCCAGCACGCTGCCCGACCCGAACGCCATCAACGAGATCCTGGTCGTTGACGAGAGCGCGGGCAGCGTTGTCGACTGCGCCATGGTCATGCCCAGGCTGAACGTTCCTGTTGTCATCCAGTCTTCGTAACTCGCCGTTGATCCGGCCGCTCGTACCCAGACCTGCACGGCATTCAGTCCCTGCGGCGGGAACCACGTAAACGTATTGCTGGAGCTGTAGTCCCGCCCGACCACCCAGCCGGTCGCGGCTGAGAACAGCAGGAACTTGTACTGCAACGGTGCAGGCCCGCCCGTTGCAGCCGCGGTGAAGGTGATCGGCACGTTGTAGGCCGCCGGGAAGGTGACGTTCGCGCTCAACGACGTCAGCTTCGGCGCGATCGACACGACGGTGAACGTACTCGTTCCCATCCAGTCCTGGTAAGTCGCCGCTGATCCGGCCGCTCGTAGCCAGACCTGCACGGCGTTCATTCCCTCTGGTGGGGACCACGTAAATGTATTACTGGAACTGTAGTCGCGCCCGACCACCCAGCCGGTCGCGGCCGAGAACAGCAGGAACTTGTACCTGCAACGGCGCGGGTCCGCCCGTTGCAGCCGCCGTGAACGTGATCGGCACGCCGTAGGCCGCTGGGAAGGCGACGTTCGGGCTCAAGGACGTCAGCGTCGGCGCGATCGACACCACGGTGAACGTACTCGTTCCCATCCAGTCCTGGTAAAACGCCGTTGATCCTGCCGCTCGTACCCAGACCTGCACGGCGTTGATTCCCTCTGGTGGGGACCAGGTAAACGTATTCGTGGAGCTGTAGTCCCGCCCGACCACCCAACCGGTCGCGGTTGAGAACAGCAGGAACTTGTACTGCAACGGTGCAGGCCCGCCCGTTGCAGTCGCCGTGAAGGTGATCGGTACGCTGTAGACTGCTGGGAAGGTGACGTTTGCGCTCAAGGACGTCACCTTCGCGCTCGACACGACGGTGAACGTATTACTTCCCATCCAGTCCTGGTAAGTCGCCGTCGATCCTGCCGCTCGTACCCAGACCTGCACGGCGTTCGTTCCCTCTGGTGGGGACCACGTAAACGTATTCGTGGAGCTGTAGTCCCGCCCCACCACCCAGCCGGTCGAGGCTGAGAACAGCAGGAACTTGTACTGCAACGGTGCAGGCCCGCCCGTGGCAGCCGCCGTGAACGTGATCGGCACGCTGTAGGCCGCTGGGAAGGTGACGTTCGCGGTCAAGGACGTCAGCTTCGGCGTCGCCACTGCGGGCGACAGGTATGCGCTGATCAACGGATAGACGAGATCGAAGCGGCCGTACCAGTCGCCTCCCGTCGGCACGCTGCAACTGGAACTGCCACCCTTGAGCGTGCCGACGAACTTGTCGTTGGGATAGCTGCCCGTGATGAGTGCCGAGCCGCTGCTGCCACCCTCGGTCACGCCCGCGGTCCAGTGGACTCTCAGGTACCCTCCAGCGCCGGTGACGGGACCCGAGTAGTTGGCAATGCCGTCGATCACACCCAGGCTGATCTTCTTGACGTCGCCGTCGGGATGGTGGATGCCCACCATCGACGTGCCGGAGGAAACCGTGGCCGAGGTCCACCCCTCGAACGTCGCCGACGACGGCGCGGGGTCGTTCAAGCGCAAGAAGGAATGGTCCGAGCCGGCGCCATGAGAAAGCAGCGTCGCACCGCCGAACAGGGTGGTGTACGAGCCCAGCAGTCCCCCGCACGTTGTTCGCTGGTAATTCCAGAACGAGTTGATGGTGCTGGCTTCCGACTGGGTCGAGACGCAGTGTTCCGCCGTCATGAAGTACGGGATGAACGTCGATGAATCCGTGTCGTTCAAGAGCGTGCCCGTGCATTCGAAGGACCCTCCTCCGCTGATGTACTGGATCTTCGCGACCGCCCGGGCGGTGGTGCCCCACGACGCGCTGGCACAGGCGATGTCGATGTTGCAGCTGCCCGCGGCCTTTTCGGCCGACTCGACCGACCGATACTGGTGCGACACGCGCGGAATCGTGAAGGAGAGGTCACGCTCCAGACCCGTCGGTACGAAGATTTCCATGCCCGCGGTGTCGCCGGAGACGACGGGTGACCAGGTACACGCCCGGGTCGCCAGCCTCCGCCGGAAGCGTCAGCGCGCGAATCTGCTCGGGAGTAACGGGCCCGAACACCTGCGAATCGGCGCCCGGCGCGAAAAATCTGACTTCCGACCCGGCCGGCAGCGATCCGAACGCCACGGCAAGGCGCACGGCGACGCCGCCAGGTGACGCGACGCTGACGGCCGTGACACTGCCTCCCTCGACGGCGTCCCACATCAGGGCGGCCGATCCGAGCGATGCGCCAGCGGGAACGTCGCGACTGAAGCCCACCTGAAGGCGCCCTTTGGCGCGGTCGGACGCTGTTGGTGGCGGCACCTCGGTGACAGGCGGCAGCGTCACGCTATTGGGGATGCTGTCCTTCGTGTAGACCCGCTTCAGGGCCGCGCGCTCACGGTTGTCCAGCGCGGCCTTGATCGAAGGCGGGTACACCTCGCTCTGCACCTCGACGACCGGATCCTGCCCGGTGTCAGCCTGAGCGGCGGTGACGACCGAGGGCAGCACGCCCTGCGCGGTCAGGCCCAAGGCGAGCACGGCCACCAGGCGGCGAACCAGCCGGAATCTGCGAGCGATCACATTGTCCTCTTTCTCTCGTCGATCGGAACTCGACCAGTCCCAGCCTAGTGTCCGCGCCGCTTCTGCGGCGCTGCAGGAGTCGCATACTGGTGCGACAGGCGCGGAATCGTGAACGACACGTCCGACTCGCCGGCCGGATTCGGCACGTAGATCTCCATACCCACCGTTTCTCCGGTCACAACGGGTGACCAGAACACACCAGGTTCACCGGCCTGCGCCGGTATCGTGAGCGCACGAATCTGGTCCATCGTGATGGGACCGAGTACCCTGGAGATTGGAATCCACACCGAAAAACCTGACCTCCGCCCCTGCCGGCAATTTCGTGAAGACCACCCCGAGACGCAGAGCAACTGCGCCGGGAGAGGTGACGCTCACGGCCGTGACGCGGCCGCCGTTGACGGCGCTCCAGATCAGCGCCGCCCGGTCGAGAAGCTTCGCAGCGCTCGCCGGGATCTCGCGATTGAAGCCCACCTGCAGCGGCTCCGGGCCGGCGCGACGCGGACCTCGAGGTGGCGCACCCGTCACGGGCGGCAGGATCACGCTGTTCGGGATGGTCCCCTTTGTATAGCTGCCTTTCAGCAGTGATCGCTGGTTCTCCCGGGAAACGTTCATCGGTTCGGGCTGCACCGCCCCGGGCACACTGGAGGCCGAGAGTTCATCGGTCTGCCGCGTTCCCGGTTCGGCGAAAACGAGATCTCCGACGAGCGACGCTATCGCTGTCACCATGAGAATCGATTTCACCAGATAACCCCTGACGAATTCCGGCAGGCACCGGTGCGGGCTCACCCGTTGACGCCGTCCAAGGCGCCAGTCAACAGGCTGGCCATGTATGTCGACAGCTGTAGGAGGTCAGACGCCCTTCGGGTCATAGCCTTCGGTGCAGATCGAGGGCTCCCGTTGACGAGAGCGATTTTCGGCGCGGGAGACAGCGCATCTTCACGAACGCCGTGTCCCGTCTCAGCAAACCGCCAAACGGGGTCGGAGCCGTCACCCGTCGCCGGACGACTGCCGGGCGATACG
Organism: uncultured Acidobacteriota bacterium; assembly: GCA_963787175.1. Classification (GTDB taxonomy): domain Bacteria; phylum Acidobacteriota; class Vicinamibacteria; order Vicinamibacterales; family 2-12-FULL-66-21; genus CAVSUB01. The sequence goes on along the minus strand of CAWBCA010000013.1, from coordinate 712,009 downwards.
ACCTTACTCGAGACTCTTTTCGGTGAGCACCCGATGCCCAATGAGGTGTCCCCGCGTGGCGTGCATCGGCTCGAGCTCGATTCGGCGCTGGGTCCGTGGCCTTACGGTATGTTCCCGGTCCTGGCGCTCACACACAGGCAACGCTGGGCTCAAACTGACGGCGGGGGACCGTCGGCTGGAACGGCGCGGTGTGCGCCTATGCGCGTTGATCGGAGCGGCAGCGCACACGGCGGCATCGATCGCGCACACAGATCAGCGCAGCACGCGAACCTGGCAAGGAGCGCGCGCGTTCAGCTCGCGGTTGTCGCAGCTGGCCACCAGCTAGCGGAGCTGCATCCGCCTCGGTTGGGCCCTGGCGGGGGCCGCCGAATCCTCGCAAAGAGCACGGATACGCTTCGCGAGCTGGACGTTGGCCATTTCCATCCGGCGGCTTAGAACCAGCAGGTCGCTGAGGTCATGCCGACGGTGATCCGGAGTGCCCTTGGCCCCGACGTGAGACAGAGCGTGTCGCATCCGCCCATTGTATGTGCGGAGACGTCCCACGTCATCAGGAAAACCCCCGGCCCTCGCGCAGCTCTGGCCCCGGGGGATGGCGGACCTTCTGCCTGACCCGGCTCTCGTTCCTGGTTTCGAGTCGCGCATCCCCTCTGTCTCTTTTTGAACAGACACTGCGCCAGCAATCAGCCGACACTGCGGAGCCTGCAGCAGTGCCTCCGCTCAGGTTTGGCGGAGGCAGCACCGCCGCGGCATCTTCCTAACACCCCAGGACCTTGCAATGCAGATCCGTATGCCGCTGCATCCGATTCACGACCGGCACAGCCCGTACTGTCTCGTCATGCCCGTGTGTCCACGGTGCCACGACACCCTGACCTCCATCAGCTTCCGCACGCCGCACGCCTTGTACTGCCGGTGCCCGTGCGGGCAAACGTGGAGCGTGCCCAGAGCCAGCGACGAGCCACAGAGCGCGTGAAGGATCCGCAGGTGTGCTGCGCTGTGCGAAAGTGAACAGTTTACGGCGTCGGACTGTGTAACCCTCCCTTACGGGCTAATTACAAGAGGCGGCATCCATGTTGGTCGACAGAAACGGTGACCTCGCGCGGGAACTCGTCAGAAAGGCGCGGACCGAGGCCGGCCTACAGGACACCGACGAAACAACCGCAATCGCCAACACGCTGATTGATGCAGTCGAACAGGATCTGATCGCGCGCGCCAATCAAGCGGTCGTGGACGAGGAGCGGCTGACGGCGGTCGAGACGCAAAGCCGGGTCACCGCGGAAGCGGTCATGGCGATTGCCGGAGCTGTGCAGAACGCCGCACCAGCGATTCTCGAACTCCAGGACCAGCTCGACACGTATCGCGCACCTGAAGAGTAACAGGCGTCGGCCGTTTCGATCAGACGGGCCTCCGGCGCGACTGCAAGCGATCCTGGGCATCGACGTGCAGCCCGCCGATCGGGTCCAGTGCGGGGACATCCTCGTCAACGTCGGTGAGTCGAGCCTCGAAATAACCCACCCGCATCTGCGCCAGCTCGGTGAAAGGTCAGGTCCGATCCTGATTCCTCACACCCGGAGTTGCGCCAACCAGCGTCCGCAGTCCGGACAGGTGAGCTTGCAGGCGCGCGAGCAGCTGACGCATCTTGTGGCGATGTGCGTCGCGCTCCCGGTGATCATCAGGGTGTAGCGCCCTGAGCTCATTGCTGAGGATGTTGGCCCGGTGCTTCAATACGGTGTGTTCGCCGAGAAGCATGTAGTCAGGAGGGGCGGGGAGCTGGCGCAGGTAGCCGGCTGCTTCCCGGATGAGACATGCGAGCACGTCGATTTCGACCGTTTCCGGACCTGCCATTGCTGTCTGTCGCCACAGTGTCGCTAAAGTAGAGCGGCGTCTGTTCCCTTTCGCACACCGACCTTCGCATCGCTGGTGGTGCTGCGGCTGACGGCCTGCCCCCGTCGCGGTCGCACGTTCCAGCTTCGGCCGCGCCTGGAGGCATCGTCACTGCTGTGGCGCTCGGGAAATCCCGCAGACGGTGGCGCGTCTGGGATTGTTCAAATCGACTGCGGCCCGGACGAATGTCCCGGCAGGCTCCATCCCCACATCCATCCGGACCGCGCGGTGGTCCCCCTCGTCGTCCACTCGCAGCTCCAGGCGGGAGACGAACGGACTGCCCGCCAGCGACTCGCTCCTCTGCATGCCGTCCGAATGCGCGGTCAGTCGCAGCCTGTCCCGGTCCTCGGGGAGCGTGGTTCGAAATGTCTGCACCGAGAGCTGCGGGAAGCCGCGCCCGCTCACCTGCGTCAGCCGGGGCGTGGCGGGTGAGTTGCCCGCAATGTAGAGGATGGTGTGCGACAGGTACGTGCGGTAGTTGTCGATGCGCACCGCCATCCGCCTGGCCGCCAGGTGTGAGATGTCCTGCCACCCGGCGTTGCCGACGTCGGCGCACCTGGCCGCTCCTGTCAGCCGGAACAGCGGCAGGATCCGGTCATCGAAGGGGACCCGCAGGTTGCCGGATCCATCGAGCGCGTGGGCTTCGATTTCACCGCGTGGATCCACGACCACAAGCGCCACCCCGCGGCTCGTTCGGGCCCGTTCGATGCCGTCGATGGAGACGACCGCCTGCTCCCGGTCGGCTCGTGCCACGATCTCGAAACCGGCAGTCTTCCGATACGTCCGATCGCCCCTCCATCGGGGATGGTCACGGATGCTCGAGGGAATCCGATCGACTCCGTCGCTGCCCCTGCGCCGATGACGCCGACAACGGCGATCGGTGCGCCAACCCTCTGCCCGAACACCGTCTTGTGCGACACCCCGAGCCGGGCCCAGCCGCGCCAGTTCTCCCGAAGCTGCGCGGCGACGTCAGGGGTGGCCGCGAGCGCCACGATCCTGCGTTCCGCGATGACGTCGAGGTACTGCGGCAGGGGGACATCGAAGAGTCGCACCGGCTCGAACTGATACCCGAGCTTCTCGAGTGTGCTGCGCGCCTCCTCGAACGCAAACACCTGATATCCCTGCCTCAGCTTCTCGTTCGGGGTTTGGGATCCAACCGGAACAGTGACCACGTCGCGCCCGGCGGCGGCATCCTCTCCGAGCAGCTTGTACCTGATCATCATGCTGGTCGAATACTTGTCGTCGAGGATGGCACTCCGTGACGGCAGCATGTCGAACAGCGCGTTGAAATAGCGGGTCTCGAAGGTCCGATTGTGATGGTCGTTGCCGCGATAGTTCTGAATCACCTGGATTGAGGGCACCATCGCACAGGCCGCGATGGCCGCCACGCCAACCGCACGGCGGCCGCGCCCGGTGCCCGCGCCCGCGTCCCGCAGCGCGCAGACGGCCCACTGCAGTCCGGCTCCTGCGAGCAGCCACAACAGTGCGAATGCGGGCAGCAGGAACCCCTGGTCCTCGTCGGAGCTCATGTTGGTCGTGAGCGCGATGACACCGAACGCGCCCATCAGGCACAGGGCCGCGTCGCGGGGGCGTCGTCGCAGCAATACCACGATGCCGGCCGCCACCAGGCACAGGCCGGCCACGGTGAGCTCCGTCCTGACGAGCCCGGCGATCAGCGGCACTCTCACCGATACCAGCTCCGCCAGCTGGTACGCTCCGATCTCGTGCGCCCATCTTCGCGCCGTCACGACGCCGACCAGCTCGCGGAGGTTCGTGGCCTGGGCCTCGAGATACGGCGCCTGCTGCCACGTCCGCAGCATGATCAGAAAGTACTGAAAAAGGCCGGCCGACACGAGCCCCGCCGTGATCGCGAGCGTGCGAGGCGACAGCGCAGTGCGTGCGTCCGTCACCAGTGCGTACACGATCAGCGCCGGCAGCAGCGCGATCACAATCAGATGATTGCCGATGCTCAGCGCGAAGATGCCGATCGCCACATAGAGAAGCCGCGGCCGCCTGGAGTCGCCCCACCGCAGCAGGAAGAGAACTCCCGCGACAACCAGTGCGGCGTTCAGCGTGTAGGTCTTCGCGTAGAGTGCCTTGGCCCAGAAGGCGTGGCCCAGTCCGCAGGCAAGGGCCGCGCCGAGCGCCACCGCGCGCTCGAGTCCAAGGGTCCGGCCTGCGAGATAGAGCGTCGCCACGGCAGTCGCGCCCAGCAGCGCCGACATCACGTTCATCCGGTAGGCCAGCGTGCCGAACGGCAGGTACGAGAAGAGATGAGAGACCGTGACGTAGAGCGGGTAGCCCGGAGCGTGGGGTATGCCGAGGACCTTCCCGACGAACGTGAATTTCGCGGCGTCGCCAACCATGAACACGCCGGGAAAGATCGTGTAGAGATAGACACTCAGGGTCAGAATTCCCGCCAACGCGGCGATGACCCCATCGCCGTGCCGTTCTGCAAAGGCCCTGCAGCCAGCGGCACTTTTCCGGAGCTTCGGCATAACTGCTGAGGTCAGTTGTACCACCACCCCCAGCCAGAGACAAACGGCGCCCGGTTCTGCGCGAGTCGTGACTCTGACAGCGGGCGCGGCGTGCGGAATGTCCCCGGCTTGTTGAGATCCGCGAACGTCGGTATCAGGTCTACGCCGCGGCAAGCCGCGGGCGCCGGGTGACGAGGCGGTGCACAAGGCGATCGAGCCCGGCGAAGCGGCCGCTGCCCGTCACGAGGATGACGACGAGCGCGCACAGCTCCACGAGGTTCTTGTTGACGATCAGGTAGCTGCCCTCGGTGGGGATCGAATAGAAGTAACCGACGAACGGCGGGTTGCACAGGTAGAACAGCAGGATGAACCCGATCCCGGCGAGGCTCGCGAGCCGCGTGAACAGGCCGAGGATCAGGAACACCCCGACGAGCGTCAGCCCCCACATCGTGATGAGGTCGGTGTTGGCGAGCAGGTTCGGCTGGCCGGCCAGCCACTTGAACAGGTCGGCGAACGGCCCCCGCGCCTGCTTCAGGTAGCCCGCTGCCGACCACGAGGGGGACGACAGCTTCGACACGCCCTCGTAGAGGAAGTGCCAGCCGACGAAGACCCGCAGGATCGTGATCGCGATCATCGGCCGGCTGGGAGAGCGTCGCGCCTTCCATGTCCACTCTCCTCTAGAGACGGAAGTCCTCGGGCTTGAACGACAGCCGGGACCTCGCCTCGATCGCGTCGTTGACTTTGAGGACGCTGACCGCGCTCTCGTAGCCGACCTCGGCCGGGCAGTTGAGCTTCGCCTTGCCTCGCACGGCGTCGAAGAAGTTCTGCAGGTGCGGCTGGTGGTAGGGGTCGCGCAGCACCACCGGCACCGTGTGCTGATCTGGCGCGACCGATTCGCGCACGTCCGCGATCGCTCTGGACTCCGCCTGCGGCTTCGCCTCCTGCTGTTGGGGCGCGCTGACATACCCCTTCTGGATCCACTCGTCCCAGGCGGGCGCGTTCGGGTCGCGGTACAGCTGGCCCGCGTAGTTCAACTCCGACTCGGAGATGAGGAGCGTCCCCTGGTCGCCCATGAAGCTCTCGTAGTACCCCTGGCTGCCGTTGGTGGTCTGCGTCTGGTAGAACGCTTTCGCCGGGCCGAGCGGGGTCTCGTAGTCGAAGACCACCATGACCGTGTCGTACCACTCGTGGGTCTTCGGGTCGTGGTAGAGGAGGCCGCCGCTCGCCATCACGTGGGAGGGGTTGGCGCCGAGGAACCAGCTGTAGACGTCGATCTGGTGCGAGCCGAGATCCACGATCGGCCCGCCGCCGAGACCTTTGTACCAGCGCCAGTTGCGGAACTGGGGCATGTCCTTGAAGCCGTACCTGCTTCAGCCGCTCCTCCGGAATCGCATAGCGATCGGGGGCCCCGAGATCGGGCGCCGCCGCGCGGTTCCACTGCCCGTTGACGGTCACGATCCGGCCGAGCAGCTTCGCCTCGCCCAGCAGCTTGTCGTAGCAGTGGATGTAGCGCGGGTTCGAGCGGCGCTGGTGGCCGATCTGCAGGAGCTTGCCGGTCTCGCGGGCGGCCGCCACCATGCTGCGCGCGCCCTCGAGCGTGTTCGACATCTCCTTCTCGCAGTACACGTGCTTGCCGGCCTTCAGGCAGTCGATCGTCTGCCGCGCGTGCCAGAAGTCGGGCGTCGCGATGATGACCGCGTCGAGCTCCTTCTCCTTGTCGAGCATCTCGCGGTAGTCCTCGTAGCCGTTCACCTCGTGCTTGAACCGCTTGAGGGTGTTGACGACGCGCCGCTGGTTGTACTCGGTCCAGATGTCGCACACCGCGCGGAAGCGCAGTCCAGGGATGCGCAGCATCGCTTCGGTCAGCACCTGGCCCTGCGCCCCTGCGCCGAGCAGCGCGACGTTGATCACCTGCAGGTCGGCGGGGGCCACCGGCAGCCGCGGAGGCCGCCTCCGCCCTCGCCTGCTGGGACTGGCGCTGCTCGTTCCAGGCGTAGCCGAAGAGACCGAGCGCCGGGACCGTGGACAGCCCCTTCAGCACTTCGCGCCGGTCCAGCTTTCGGCGGCTCAGCCCTGGCCTCGCGAGCTCTTGTCCTTGCTTTTCTCGTTCTCGCCAGCCATTGCTCGTCTCCGCGTCGTGTCCGTGGTCGACGTCCAGTGCGTCCGCGCAGGTGCGAGCGCGAGTATTCCGCCCGCTCACGGACTGTCGGGCCGCGACCGACGGTGCCTACGGTCCGAATGCGCATCGGCGCCGCCATCCGGGAGGATCCACGCCTCGAGCCCGGGACTTCGCTCGCACAGCCCCTCGATCTCCTCGGGGCTCAGCAGCATGAAAGCGGTCGTCAGGGCGTCGGTGACGGCGGCGGCCGCGAGACGGGGTCCCTCCTCGGCCGGCGCCTCGGCGCCGGCTGCCTCCGGCCGCGGCACCGCGACCCAGGCCGCGAGCCGGCCGCGGGGCGGCACGCCGGTGCGCGGGTCCACGATGTGGTCGCCTTTGCGCAACCCGGAGGCCCCGAGCGCCGTCTGCCGCACCGACAGGCGGGCGAGCACGCGGGCGGGAGCACCGGATCGCTCAGGGTCAGCGGCCAGCCCTCGCAGCCGGCCGGCGGCTCCAGTGCGAGGACGGAACTGAATCCCCCGTGGACGAGCGCCACCCCGAGACCCCACTCCTCGAGCAGTCCGCCATCCAGATCCACCGCGTAGCCCTTGCCGATGCCACCGAGGTCGACCTGCACGCCGCCCTTCGTCGCGCGGACCAGGAATCGTCTGGGTCGAGCTCGAGCGACGCCAGCCCCGTGCCGATCGAGACGTCGAAGGCCCCGCCGGTGAGGTCGAACACGTGACGCGCGATAGCGAGGCACTCCAGCGTCGACAGGCTGACCCGTGTGCTCTCACCCGCCGCCAGGTGGTTGACCCTCGTGATGTCGCTGTTGGACAGGAAGCGGCTCAGCTCCTGCTCGAGGCGATCCGTCAGATCGAAGGCGGCCTGCGCCGCCTGGGCGGCGTACCGTTCATCGGCGTGCACGACGTACACCTCGAAGACGGTGGCCATCGCCTCGTGCGAGAAGCGCCGCACGTCGCCGAGCGCGTGCGGCGCCTCGATCCCGAGCCCGCCGTCCACGGCGGCTCCACCACGGGTCCCAGGCCGATCGGCACGCCCGTTCCCGTCGGCGGCTCCCGGCACGTCGTCCGTCCTTTCCCCTGTCGGTCCGAGCCCGGTTCGGACGGCGGCCGTGGTTGACCGGGCCTTCGCCGACCGCCAGGACGTGTGGCGAATGGCCGCTTCCCCTACAGCGACCAGCCGGGGCGGTACTGGTGCTGGAGAAACTGGTCGGCGTCCGGCATGTTGGTGATCTTGATGTTCGGCGCATCCCAGAAGAGACGCGTGCCGGGGTAGCGCAGCGCGATGTTGCCGAGCAGCACCGACTCGGTGAACGGCCCGGCGTAGTCGAAGTTCGAGACCGCCTGGCCCTTCTGCCGAATCGCGTCGAGCCAGTTCTTCTCGTGTCCGGCACGCCCCTCGGGGACGCGCGGCAGGGTTCTCGCCGGGCGCACGAAGGCGGCCATCGCCGTCTCGGGAATGAGCCGCGGGCTCTCCGAATAGGTTTCGCACCACATCTTGCCCTTGTCGCCGACGAAAATCGTGCCCGACTCCGGCATCGTCCGCTCCGGTTCGAGGTCGTCAGGCCGTTCGGGCAGGATGCCGCCATCGTACCAGTGCAGCTTGACCGGCGGCATGTCGCCGCGCGCCGGGAATGCCAGGTGGATGATCGAGGATGGCGGGTAGCTGTCGTTGTACACGACGCGCCGGTTCACGAGCACACCCAGGTCGTTCTTCGCCTTCAGCACGTTGTAGGCGAGGGACGCGATCACGCTCGAGGGCGCGCCGAGCTTCAGGATCTGGAAAGCCGCGTCCATCACGTGGCAGCCCATGTCCCCCATCGCGCCGGCCCCGAAGTCCTGCCACGCGCGCCAGCCGAACGGGTGATACGTGGGATTGTAGGGACGCATCGGCGACGGTCCGATCCACAGGTCCCAGTCCAGCCCGTCGGGCACCGCGGGCGTGTCGGTCGGCCGCGGCATGCCCTGCGGCCAGATCGGCCGGTTGGTCCAGCAATGCACCTCGCGCACCGGGCCGATCGCGCCGGCGGCGAGCCATTCCTCCATGAGCCGAAGGCCTTCTTCCGAATGCCCCTGGTTGCCCATCTGCGTCACGACCTTGTACTTGCGCGCGGCCTCGGTCAGGGCCCGGGCCTCGCTGACGGTGCGCGTCAGGGGCTTCTGGACGTACACGTGCTTGCCCAGCTGCATCGCGGCCATCGCGATGACCGCGTGCGTGTGATCGGGCGTGGCGATGAGCACGGCGTCGATGTCCTTCTGCTTCTCCAGCATCACGCGGTAGTCCTTGAACCGCGCCGCCTTCGGGTGCTTCTCGAGCGTCCCCCGCTTCGTCATTGCCCCCTTCGCGGCCTCGCTCTCGTCGCAGTCGCACAGCGCGACGATGTTGTCGGTCTTCTCCACGTTGACCAGATTCGACGTGCCCATGCCGTGCGAGAAACCGACGATGGCGACGCTGACCGTGTCGCTCGGTGACTGGAACCCGGTGCCGCCCAGCACGTGTCGCGGCACGATCGTGATTCCGGCAGCGGTGGCGGCGGTCCCCATGAACGTGCGGCGGGACACCGCGGTGGTGGGGCGCTTCTCATTGGTCATCGTGTGCTCTCCTGTGCCCAGCCCGCCCTCGAGGGGTCGGCTGGATGGTCGTCGTGACGTGGGCATCGTGTCAGCGCACGGTCGCCGTTCGCCACAGTGTCATAGCGCGTGTCCGTTCGCAATGCCGGGATGCCGGCAGCCCGGCGTCTCCGCAGGCGGGCGCCAACCCGCCCAGCGCCGCCCGGGCCAGGAAGCGCTCCCACAGCCCGCGTTCGATGTAGAGCGCAAGAAGCACTTCGGGCCTCAGGCCGAAGAACTCCGACACGTAGCGATCGCCGAGGGCGACGTCGAGAGCTGCCGTGTTGTCCATCGAGGCGACCACCACCGGCGCCCGCAAGGCCAACGCGTCGTCCGGCGCGGTCCAGTAGCCGACAACCGGCATCGTCCGGAGGTACCAGGGGAGCGGCCACTGCTCGTGCGGCGGCGCGATGATCGACACCTGCATGCGCGCCCCGTCGGGATGCTCGGCCGCCAGCGCGCGAATGCGCGCCGCCATGCGGACGGCGTCGGGGACGGTGTGCGCGTAGACGTAGGGATTGCGCGGGTCCGACGCGTAGGTGACCGCCGCGCGCCACGCCTGCCATCCAAGCTGGCCGGAGGCGATCACCAGCGCCGCCGCCAGCGCGCTGCGCATCGAGCGGGACGCTGTCGCATGAACGAGCGTCGAGAACCCGATGCCGGCGAGCACGATCGCCCCGACGTAGAACGGCAGCAGGTTCCAGGGGGTCTTGTACCGGAGAGCCGAGAAGATCGCCGCGGCGATGGCGAGGTTGCAGGTGAGATAGCGGGCCCAGAACGCGCGAGCGGGACGCGAGCGATGAAGCCGGCCCCACGCCGTCACCGCGCCGACGATCGCCAGGATGAGCACCAGCCCCTCGGTCCACCTCAGGCCGCCGGACGACGAATAGGTGAGGAGACTGAGGTAGTAGTGCCACGGCTGCGCGTGACTCGAAGGGTCGATGCCGCGGTCGAGGTAGGTGCCGACCGCGCGGAACGGCGCGAGAACGCCTCGTGGCGTGGCGAGAAAGGACGAGTAGAACAGCGCCGCGACAGCCGCTGCCGCCGCCAGGCTCAGGAGGGCCGCCCGCCACCATCGCCCGTCGGCCAACGGAGTCCGGGGCCGTCCGGGTCCCAGCGACCACCACGAGAGGGCGCAGGCTGCAAGCGCAGCGGGCAGCACGATCACTGCCGTTTCCTTGGTCGCAATCGCCAGGCCCCCTGCAACGCCCGCCAGCGTCGACCAGGCCAGGCCGCCGCCCATCGCCACGCGCCCGATGCCGATCACGAACGCCAGCGTGAAGCAGGCGAACAGCGACTCCTGGATGTACATCCTGGAGTAGAAGACCATCGCGGGCGAGAGGGCCATCAGGATCGCGCCCGCCGCTACCGCAGTCCGGCCGACGCCGGCCGACAGCAGCGGCAGCAGCAGGATCGTCGCGCCGCCGAACACGGCGGTCACGCCGCGGAGGGTGCGTTCGTCGAGGGAGGCCAGCGTGCCCTGGCCGCGCAGCCACGCGGCCGGCAGCGACAGGTAGTAGAGCGTCGGGCCGTGGTGGTCGTAGGCGTCGTAGCGGTACTCGCCGCGTTCCAGCAGTGCGCCGAACGTGACCGCCTGGTTTGCCTCGTCATGGTGCATCGGACGCGCGTCGAGCCGGGCCAGCCGCAGGACCAGGCCTGCAGCCAGGGCGATCGCCACCACGGCGCCAATGCACCCGCGGGTCATTTCGGCAGGCCGTACACCTCGACTTCGACGTAGTGGGTCAGGTCGTTCGTCGTGTTCCCATTGGAGTAGAGCCGGACAAACCGGCCCTTCGCGCCTTTGGGGTCGAACAGCTTGCCCTCGGCGACCTCGATGTACTCCTTGTCCTTGCCGAGCCCGAGCTTCGACGAGTTGTCGTGGTCGTTGTTGAAGACCGTCGTGACGCCGGTCTTGAACGCCGCGTCGTCTGAGACCTGGACGATGACGTCGCGGTAGACGCGCGCCTGGCTGTGGTAATGCCACACGAGGATGGCGTGGAGCGGGCGCGAGGCGCCGAGGTCGAGCTGCACCCACTGGGGTGTCGGCCCGAGCTCGACGAAGTATCCGTCACCGCCGGCTTTCTCGCCGTCGGTGATCATGTCGAGCTCCCCGATGACGGGCTGCGAATCGCTCGAGGTCACCGCCTTCTTCACCGACAGCAGGACGGTGCCCTTCGGCACGAAAAACGGCGCGCGCGGCTTGCCCGTGATCACCTCGAGGTTGGGGCTGCGGAGGTTGGTGGGGGTGCCGATGAACATGGGCTTGGGGAGCTTCAGCTTCAACTCCTCCTTGCCGGGATCGGGCTGCGCACCCAGCGGTGCCAGGGCCAGGGCGAACAACAGCGAGCCAGCGAGCGTGCGCTTGGTCATGAGTGTCCTTCGAGGATGAACGCCAGTGTCGTCGGTCACACGTGTCGATCGGCTGGAGTTTGTGCCAGGAGTACCTGCGCCAGCGATCTTACACCCGGGCAGAGCTGCGCGGGTTCCCACGTCACGCCAACACCGCGGTCGGTTTCACGGGCAGTTCGAGGATGGGCGTCGCGTCGAGCCCGCAGGCACTTTCTGCCGCCACCATTGAGCCTCAACGAACCACCGTGGGTCCGTCGCCCTCGTCAGTCGATAATCTGCTCGACGATCCACAGTTGGTTCGGCGTCACCGGCGTGTTTCGCGGCCACGCGATGATTGCGGCGCCCGGCGCCCTGTTCGCGCCAGCGATATCGAGGACGAAGCCGTTGAGCGCACTCACGACCAAGTTGCGGCCATCTGGCTGCCTCTCCAATGTCCAGAGTTGGTTGAGGGTAACCGGATTGTTCCGCGGCCAGGCGATGATCGGCGCGCCTGGCGCCGGGTTGGCACCTGCAATATCGAGCACGAAGCCATTGAGCAGACTCCTGATATGACTGCGCGGCCTGTTGCCGACCTGCCAGTGCTGGTTCCGCGTTGCGGGATTGTTGCGTGGCCATGCAATCACGGGCGTGCCGGCTGCCGTATTCATCCCGGCAATGTCGAGGACAAAACGGTTGAGAGCGCTGGACAGATACACCGCAGTCCTACCTTTCTGACTCGTCACGCGATGGCGCTGGGGCATCACGATACACGCACGACGGACCCCGCGCAACAGCGCGATCCCGCAGTGTCCGAGGAACCGATCGAGGCCGCGACTGAGCGCCGGTTCCGGAATCTTCCGCATGACACGATCCCGGATCGTGGCGGTCGAACCCTCGCGGTGTTGGCTGAAAAAGGCCTGAGACGGACAGCAGCGGCGAGAACGGGGCTGTCGGATTCGGCTTACAGTTTTCTGATGGTCACGGCGACGACGCGCCGGTCGCCGTCGGTGTGCCGGGCCTCGAAACGGACGACACAGGGCTGACCTTCTCCTGCTCGTGCAGCCGAACCGGAGCCTCTCCAAGACCTGCGCGCCGCGCCAGAACGTTGCTCCAGCGGAGTGCCCTGCCCTGCACGTCTGCCGTGGTCCACACCCGCACCACGGCGAGCCGTCGATGCCGTGCGAGAAGCGCCTGGAGCGTGTGGCCACTCATCAGCGCGGTGAATCGCCCGTCCTCAATCGTTTCCCCTTCCCCCTCCTTGAACGACATGAACAGGGTGCCACCGGGCTTCAGCGCCGTGACCAGCCGTTCCACTGCATCGTCAAGATCGTCAGGCGGGAGATGCAGGAGAGACGCGCAGGCCCACACGCCATCGAACTCGGAGGCGAACGTGAGTTCCGCGAAACGCAGGCAGAGCACCCGCAGGCCGGTGAGGGTCGAGGCAAGTTGCGCGAGCGCATTCGAGCCGTCGAAGGCCGTGACGCTGAACCCGCCTTCGAGAAAGGCGAGGCTGTCCCGTCCCGAACCGCAGCCGGCGTCGAGGATACGTCCCGCGCGGGGAAGCAACGCCGTGAACGCCTCGCGTGTGGCGCTCAGGTCCAGGTTCCGGGTCCGGCGGACAAACTCGTCCGCATGGCTGTTGTAGTATGCAAGCGTCGAACGGATCGTCTCGTCGGGAGGCTGGTTCACCGGCATCGGCTGCCACCATCGTGGATCAGGAACTCGGCCGTGCGGCGCGGTTCGCACAAGCCAGTCGAACAGGTTCGAAGACGGCCAGGCTGTCACCATCGGCTGAGGCGCTCTGACGTCGGCCCCTGAGCGCCGCGGACGTCGGGCCTGCGAATCCGGCATCTGGAGACTTTCTTCTGCCTCCGGCCCAACTTTTCTTTTTGGGGACACCATCGCATGCGCCGTAAAACGCAGCTTGAAAACCTGTTGCGACAGGGAAGAATTCTTGCTTGCCCCCGCGCCGTGTCCAGCCTGCTCAAGCGCCTGTTCCGGCGCACTGACGCACAGGATACCGTCGAGTATGCCTTGCTCACCGGTGTGATCTGCCTCGTCGCCCTTGCGGCGGTCCTCGCTCTTGGCGGTAACCTTCAACGGGTTTTCCAGAACGTCGACGGCGCAGTCGCGTCGTCGGGGAGCGGCTCAGGCGGTGGCAACCCCGGGAGTGGAACGGGCGGCGGCGGCAGCGGCGACACGGGCAATACCGGCACCGGCGGCACCGGCGGCAGTGGCGGCGGTACCGGCGATGGCGGTGGCAGCGGCAGTGGCGGCAGCGGCGGCAGCGGCGGCGGGTCCAACGGCGACGAAGACGACGGCAGTAACGGCGACGTCAATCCTTCAGACGACAAGTGACGGCAACGGCTGTGGTGGAAACCCGCCGCGGTAGATTCATCGCGGCCGCAGTCGGCTGAAACTCGAGCCACGGCGCCGCGAACGCGGGATATCACCACGCCGCTTTCCTCGGCATCAGCTACGCCAACCGGCTATCTGGCGTGGCCCGCACCCGAACGCCTTCCTGACGCCTCCGGCTGACGAAGCGGAAAGTGACTGCACCCCCCGCTCTCTGCGAGCCCGTGCGCATCCGCCGGCCCGCGGGCATCTCAGGACAGCCCAATTCCCGCTATGATTGGCGGCGGCCGCCGGCGGCCTTCGCAAGCTTCCGCCGGGGGTCCCTTTTCCAGCTGACTCGATGCCTCGGGAGGAGGCCACCCGGTGAACGCACACCAGCACTACCTGCGCGCGTGGAGAGCCACCCACGCGAACGGCTGGGAGACCTGGGTCGCGGAAAGCGAGAGTCACGACTACGCCGTGTGGATTTGCCCGGCCGGCCAGGACGCCGTCGTCGACTGCATCGAGGACAACCTGCGGCACGGCCAGGACGCGGCGCTGCTGGCGCTGGCCGAACGCACGGGTCACCGCTGCGAGACGGGCTGCGGCGGATGGGGACGGGCGGAGCACAGCCCGGCGGAGAACTGAGCACGCCCATGCCCGACCTGTTGAGCGAGAACAGTCCCGACATCGACGTGCTCTGGATTACCGCCGGACTGGGCTGCGATGGCGACACCATCGCGCATGACGGCCGCAACCCAGCCGAGCATCGAAGACCTCGTGCTCGGTGCGCTGCCCTGGGTGCCAAGAGTCCGCCTGCACAATCCCCTCCTCTCGCGCGAGAACGGCGACGAGTTCCTGGCGCCGTTCCGCCTCGCTGCCGAAGGCGGCCTCCCGCGTTTCATCCTGGTGATCGAAGGCTCGATCCCGGACGAGAACAACAAGGATGCGGGTTATTGGGCGTCGCTGGGGACGGACCCGGCATCGGGCCAGCCGATCACGACGTGCGAGTGGATCGATCGCCTGGCGCCGCGCGCGTGGGCGGTTGTCGCGGCGGGCACCTGCGCGGCGTACGGCGGGATCCACGCCATGGCAGGGAACCCGACCGGCGCGATGGGCCTTGCCCGAGTATCTCGGCTGGGGCTGGCGATCGAACGGCGGGCATCCCGATCGTCTCCATTCCGGGCTGCCCGGTGCAGCCCGACAACTTCACGGAAACGCTGCTCTACCTGCTGCACGATGGCGGCCGGTCGTGCGCCGATGATCCCGCTCGACGAAGCGCTGCGGCCCACCTGGCTGTTCGGCCAGACGGTGCACGAAGGCTGCGACCGCGGGGGCTACTACGAACAGGCGGAATTCGGCGACCGACTACGGCTCCCCGCTCTGCATCGTGAAGCTTGGCTGCTGGGGTCCGGTCGTGCAGTGCAACGTGGGGAAACGCGGCTGGATGGCGGCGATCGGCGGGTGTCCGAACGTCGGCGGGATCTGCATCGGCTGCACGATGCCGGGCTTTCCGGACAAGTTCATGCCGTTCATGGATCAGCCACCCGGTTCGCTGCTGTCGTCGGCACGCCGTGATGACCTACGGACGGGCGATCCACGCGCTGCGGCGATTCACCCAGGCTTCGCTGAACAAGGCGCCGGAGTCGAGGCGCAGGGCGGCGAACCGGCCGCCTTCCCGGACGACCGCAGACGGTTGAGCGCGATGCGCAGATCTACATGCGCGACATCCGGACGTAACGTGCGATGTCCGGCGCGCTCTCCACGATGAGAAAGACGCCCACGGCGACGGCGGCGATGGCGACCAGGCGAAACATTGAAGGACCTCTCGTCCGAGCCTAACCCAGATCGAAGCCTTTGCAACGGTTGAGGTGGCCGTATGGGTCTGTTTCGGCGGTGGCCGAGCGCCGGGCGGAACCCGCTATGATGTCGCCATGCCCTCGATTCGCCCGGGCGAATCCGAGTCGAGCAGCCTGCTGGACGCGCTCACCGGTGCGGTGCCGCCTGAAATAGGACACGCTGCCGCAATCCTGCGCGACCTGGCGGGCGTGTTCCTTCGAACCGGCGCCATCACACCGGCGGCGGACGATCCGCTCCGAGCCGCGGCAGCGGCACCGGCCGACTCGCCTCCGGAAAGCGTCGACGCCGTCTACCGCGCGCTGGTCGAGCAGATCCCCGCGGTCGTCTTCATGGCGAACCTCGATCGCGGAGTCGGGCAGGCCTACGTCAGCCCGCAGATCGAGGCGGCGCTCGGCTTCTCGCAGCAGGAGTGGCTCGAGGATCCGGTCCGCTGGTTCCACCAGATCCATCCGAAGACGACAAGCAACGGTGGAGCCTCGAAGCGGCGAACATGTTCCTCACGGGCAACCCGCTGCGCTCCGCGTATCGCGTGACGGCGCGCGACGGGCGGATGGTCTGGTTTCACTGCCAGGCGAAGATGGTGCGGCGCGAGGATGGGAGCCCATGGCTGATCCACGGCGCAGCGTTCGACATCACGGACGTGAAGCAGGCCCAGCAGGCGCTCCAGGACGAGCGCAACGTCGTGTCGGCCATCCTCGACACCGTGGGCGCGCTGGTCGTGGTGCTCGACCCCGAGGGACGCATCGTGCGCTTCAACCGCGCGTGCGAGAGGACCACCGGCTACGAGTTCGAAGAGGTGCAGGGCCGGGACGTGTCCGATGTGTTCCGCGTGCCCGAGCAGCTGGCGCACTTCGAAACCATCGTCGAGCAGGCGCGCATGGCGCTCGGACGACGGGACTACGAAGCGCAGCTCCAGACGAAGAGCGGCGGCCAGCGGACGATCGCGTGGTCGAGCACGGCGCTGCGCGTCGCCGGAGGGAAGCCCCGAATACATCATCGTCACGGGAATCGACGTCACCGAACGCAAGCGCCTCGAACGCGCCACACTGGAGATCAGCGGCCGCGAGCAGCGGCGGATCGGCCAGGATCTTCACGACGGGCTGGGCCAGCACCTCACCGGCATCGCGTTCATGAGCAAGGTGCTGCAGCAACGCCTCGAGGAGCAGTCGCTGCCGGAATCAGCCGAGGCGTCGAAGATCGTGAGGCTGGTGAACGAAGCCATCGCACGCGACGCGCGAGCTGGCGCGGGGCCTGGTTCCCGTGGTGTCCGACGAGGCCGGGCTGATGGCGGCGCTGAGGAAATTCGCCGCCGAGGTCAACGACCTGTATGGAGTGGCGTGCTCGTTCGAATGCCGGACGCCGGTACCGATCGGCGACGTCGATGCCGCCACCCACCTGTTGCATATCGTGCGGGAAGCCGTCAACAATGCGCTGCGACACGGCCATCCCCGGACGGTCGTCATCAGCCTGACCGCCACGGCCGGACAGGGCCGCCTGCTGGTCGAGGACGACGGCGACGGGGCCTGTCCGCGCGCGACGCACCAGGGAATGGGCCTGCATATCATGAGCTACCGGGCCAGCATGATCGGCGGATCGCTGCGATCTCCGCGAACGCGCCGGAGGCGGCACCGCCGTCAGCTGCACATTTCCGATGAAGGGCCCCGCATGACGGGAAGGTGTTCGCGCCGATGGTGAAGGACGCGCCGGCAGCCGGGCGGATGGACAAGGCGCGGGTGCTCGTGGTGGACGATCATCCGATCGTCCGGCAGGGGCTGACGCTGCTGATCAACCGGGAGCCGGATCTGATGGTGTGCGGCGAGGCGGGGAGAGCCTCCGGCGCGTTCGACGCGATCGCGGCGCTGCATCCCGACATCCTCGTCCTCGACATCTCGCTCGAGCGGGCCTGACGGCACTCGAGCTCTTGAAGCATCTGCGCGCGCGCGACGCCGACCTGCCCGTGCTGATCCTCTCGATGCACGACGAGTCGATCTACGCCGAGCGGGCGCTGCGGGCCGGCGCCAACGGCTACATCATGAAGCAGGAAGCGACCGAGCACGTGCTCACCGCGATTCGCCGGATTCTCGCCGGCCAGGTGTATCTCAGCGATCGCATGGCGGCACGCATGCTCAGCCAGTATCGTGCGCGGCTCCGGCACGACCGGGCAGTCGCCGCTCGCCCGCCTGAGCGATCGCGAGCTCGAAGTGTTCCGGCTGATCGGCGACGGCCACAGTACGAGGGAGATCGCCGAGGCCTGCACCTGAGCGTCAAGACGGTCGAGACCTATCAGGCGCACGTCAAAGAGAAGCTGGGGCTGCGCAACGCGCGTGAGCTCGTGCAGCACGCCATCCAGTGGCGCGGCGAGCCGACACCTCTCACCTGAGCCCGCGCCGCTCACCGGCCCGCGGCCTGCCACACCTTCGAGAGATCCTAGGGGAATCCCGCTACGCCGATCGCGGGCTGAATCCCGTCACAGCAAATGACCGGCTGATCGCGGCTAGCCGCGGTCACGCCGGCGCAGGATATTCCTCGACTGCGAAAGGAGACAAGACCATGGCAGCGGATGACCGTTCCGTACGGGCGAGTCACGCAGAAGGCGCCAGCCGTCACCGAGGTTCACATCCTCTGGATCACCGCCGGCCTGGGCTGCGACGGCGACTCGGTGTCGCATCACCGCCGCCACGCAGCCGAGCATCGAGGACGTGCTCCTCGGCGCCATCCCCGGGCTGCCCAAGGTCCACCTGCACAACCCGGTGCTCGCCTACGAGAACGGCGACGAGTTCATGAAGTTCTGGTACGACGGCCGGAAGCGGCAGGCTCGAGCCGTTCGTGCTGGTCGTCGAGGGCTCGATCCCGAACGAGAAGATCAAGAGCGGAGGGCTACTGGGCGGCGCTCGGCACCGACCAGGCGACCGGCCAGCCGATCACGACGAGCGAGTGGATCGACCGGCTCGCGCCCAAGGCGCTGGCGGTCGTCGCCATCGGCACCTGCGCGACCTACGGCGGCATCCACGCGATGGAGGGCAACCCGACCGGCTGCATGGGCCTGGCCGACTACCTCGGCTGGGACTGGCGATCGAAGGCCGGGCTGCCGATCGTGAACGTGCCCGGCTGCCCGGTGCAGCCCGACAACTTCATGGAGACGCTGCTCTACCTGCTCTACCAGGTGGCGGGGCTGGCGCCGATGATCCCGCTCGACGACCAGCTGCGCCCGACCTGGCTGTTCGGCAAGACGGTGCACGAGGGCTGCGACCGCGCGCGGCTACTACGAGCAGGCGGACTTCGCCACCGAGTACGGCTCGCCGAAGTGCATCGTCAAGCTCGGCTGCTGGGGGCCGGTGGTGAACTGCAACGTGCCGAAGCGCGGCTGGATGGCCGGCATCGGCGGCTGCCCGAACGTCGGCGGCATCTGCATCGGCTGCACGATGCCGGGGTTCCCCGACAAGTTCATGCCGTTCATGGACGAGCCGCCCGGCGCGCACGTCGTCGACGCGCGTGGTCGTCGCTCTACGGCCGCGCGGTCCGCGCGCTCCGCTCGTTCACCAACACGCACGGTGAACAAGGAGCCGAAGTGGCGGCACTCCCGTCCCGAGCTCACGACGGGATATCACCCGCGGCACTACGGCCCGGACCTCCGGCCTGACGCCGTGGCGGTTTCCCACGGATAGCGTCCAAGGAGCAGCGACGATGAGCACGGCAACGATTGCACGGACGGACACGCCCACCAAGGGACGCAACCTGGTGGAGATGACCTGGGATCCGATCACCCGCATCGTCGGCAGCCTCGGCATCTACACCAAGATCGACTTCGCCAACCGCGCAGGTCGCCGAGTGCCACAGCACGTCGTCGATCTTCCGCGGCTACAGCATCTTCATGAAGGGCAAGGATCCGCGCGACGCGCACTTCATCACCAGCCGCATCTGCGGCATCTGCGGCGACAACCACGCCACCTGCGCGACCTACGCGCAGAACATGGCGTTCGGCGTCCGGCCGCCGGCCCTGGCCGAGTGGATCGTCAACCTCGGCGAGGCCGCCGAGTACATGTTCGACCACAACATCTTCCAGGACAACCTGGTCGGCGTGGACTTCTGCGAGCAGATGGTCAAGGAGACCAACCCGAGCGTGCTGGCGAAGGCCGAGCAGACGCCGGCCGCGCGCGCGAACCTGCACGGCTACCGCACCATCGCCGACATCATGCGCGCGCTCAACCCGTTCACCGGCGAGTTCTACCGCGAGGCGCTGCAGATGAGCCGGATGACCCGCGAGATGTTCTGCCTGATGGAAGGGCGCCACGTCCATCCGTCGACGCTCTACCCCGGCGGCGTCGGCACGGTGCCGACGGTGCAGCTGTTCACCGACTACCTCGTGCGGCTGATGAAGTACGTCGAGTTCATGAAGAAGGTCGTGCCGCTGCACGACGACCTGTTCGACTTCTTCTACGAGGCGCTGCCCGGCTACGAGGAGGTCGGCCAGCGGCGCATCCTGCTCGGCTGCTGGGGCTCGTTCAACGACCCCGACGTACTGCGACTACACCTACAAGAACATGAGCGACGTGGGGCCGGAACGATGTTCGTCACGCCCGGCGTCGTCGTCGACGGCCAGCTGGTCACCACCGACCTCGTCGACATCAACCTCAACATCCGCATCCTGCTCGGCAGCTCGTATCTACGACGACTGGGAGAACGCGCGAGACGTTCGTCAAGACCGACCCGCTCGGCAACCCGGTCGACCAGCGGCACCCGTGGAACCAGACGACGATCCCGCGGCCGCAGAAGCGCGACTTCGACGGCAAGTACACGCTGGGTCATGTCGCCGCGCTGGTACGACAAGCGCACCGGCGACCACCTGGCGCTCGACACCGGCGGCGGGCCGATCGCCCGGCTCTGGGCCACCGCGCTGGCCGGCCTGGTGGACATCGGCTACGTCAAGGCCACCGGGCACAGCGTCAAGATCTACCTGCCGAAGACGATGACGCTGCCGGAGACCGAGTTCGAGTGGAAGATCCCGAAGTGGAGCAACACCATCGAGCGCAACCGTGCCCGGACCTACTTCCAGGCGTACGCGGCGGCGGCCGCGCTGCACTTCGCCGAGAAGGCGCTGGCGGAGCTGCACGCCGGGCGCACCAAGACGTGGACCGACTTCAAGGTGCCGGAGGACGCGATCGGCTGCGGCTTCCACGAGGCGGTGCGCGGGGTGCTCTCGCACCACGTGGTCATCCGCGACGGGAAGATCGCCAACTACCACCCGTACCCGCCGACGCCGTGGAACGCCAACCCGCGCGACGTCTACGGCACGCCCGGGCCCTACGAGGACGCGGTGCAGAACACGCCCGCTCTTCGAGGAGAACGGGCCGGACAACTTCAAGGGCATCGACATCATGCGCACGGTGCGCAGCTTCGATCCGTGCCTGCCCTGCGGCGTCCACATGTACCTCGGCAACGGCAAGGTGCTCGAAACCCGCCACTCGCCGATGTTCGGGGCGCAGCCGTAGCGGCATCGGGGAACGCCATGAACGGAGCGGCCCGGTGACGCCGGACAGCGCGGATTTCCAGCGGCGCATCGAGCAGATCGAGGGCATGGTGCGGCGGCTCGATGAGGCCGACCCGGACCTGCGCGCGACAGCGCAGGCGCTGGTGCAGTCGCTGATGGCCCTGCACGGTGCAGGATTGGAGAGGATCCTCGAGATTGTCGGGAAGACCGGCGAGCCGGCTACCCGCATCGTCGATGCCTTCACCCGGGACGACCTCGTGTCGAGCCTCCTGGTGCTCTACTCGTTGCACCCCCTCGACCTCGAAACGCGGATCCGGCGGTCCCTCGACCGGGCCCGCCCGCTCCTGCGCAAGCAGGGCGGCAGCGTGGAGCTCGCGAGCATCGTCGAGGGGGCGGTGTGCGTGCGGATTTCCGTCGAACCAGGGCACGCCTGCGGCAGCGCGGCAGGTACCATCCGAACGACCGTGGAGCAGGCGATTTACGGGGCCGCGCCCGACCTGGCATCACTCGAGATCCTCGAGGACACGCCGGCCAGCGCGGCGGGCTTCGTGCCCCTGGCGCAGCTGAAGGGGAAACGCTCAGCCGGCGCCGCGGCCGGCGCGGCGTCTCCTGCGCCGGCCGTTTCGTAACGGTGTCCGGATCACCCGGCCCGAACCTGCAAGGAAGGGGAACCATGGCAGGCGATGAACATGACGACGCCCCCGCCCGTACGCCAGGAACGAGGAAGGGCGAGGAACGACGTGAGCAGGACGGCAAAGAGGCGGGCCGTGACGACACCGGCACGACCGGCGCCGGCCGTCCGGCCGGAACGTCGACGGCGCGGGACGCGACCCGGATCAACCCGGAGTCCGAGGATCCGATTGACCCCTCCAGCCCCAAGCTGCCGCCTGCGTGAGCCGCGACCATGAGGCTGCCGGAAACCGGGCGACCGGGAAACGCCTTCGCCACGCTCCGGCAGTTCGTCCGTGCACGCGCCGCCGTGGAGACGTGCGAGCTCTGCCGTACGCCCCTCGCCGAGGTGCACCAGCACCTCCTCGCGCCGGCGAACCGCCGGCTGGTCTGCGCCTGCGACCCGTGTGCGATCCTGTTCGAGCGCCAGGCGGGCACGACCTACGTGCGCGTGCCGCGCCGCATCCGCGCGCTGCCGGACTTCTGCCTCACCGACAGCCAGTGGGATGCCCTGAGCATCCCGATCAACATGGTGTTCTTCTTCGAAGACAGCGTCGCGCACAGGACCGTCGCCCTCTATCCCAGCCCCGCGGGCCCGACCGAGTCGATGCTGCCGCTCGAGGCCTGGAACGAGATCGTGGACGCCAATCCCGTGCTGCGGGACATGGCGCCCGACGTCGAAGCGCTGCTGGCGAACCGTGTCCGCCGCGATGGCGCGACGGCGGAGTACTTCATCCTGCCGATTGACGAGTGCCTGAAGCTGGTCGGGTTGATCCGGCGGCAGTGGAAAGGGCTGTCGGGCGGCACGGAGGTCTGGCAGGCGATCGGGGAATTCTTCGACGGACTCAACGATCGGGCCGGCCGCCCGACTGCAGGCGCCCGTGCCTGATCTCGGCTTCGCCATCGACGCCGTCGAAGCAATCCCGTTTGCCGCGACGCCCCTGCTGGGTTTCAAGCTGCGGCTGTCGACCGAACCGCCGGCGTCGTCGATCCACACGGTCGCATTGCGCGCGCAGATCCAGATCGAAGCGACCCGCCGCCGCTACAGCGACGACGAGCGCGCCAGGCTGCTCGATCTCTTCGGTGAGCCGGACCGCTGGGGATCGACGTTGCGGACCATGCTCTGGACGCACGCCAGCATGGTGGTTCCGCAGTTCAACGGCGCAACGGTGGTCGAACTGCCCGTCCCCTGCACGTTCGATTTCAACGTCGCCGCGACGAAGTACTTCTCCGCGCTCTCGGAAGGCGACCTGCCGCTGGCGTTCCAGTTCAGCGGAACGGTGTTCTACGAGAGCGCGGACACGGGACTGCTGCAGGTGGCGCCGATTCCATGGAGCAAGGAAGCGCGCTTCAGCCTGCCGGTGCGCGCCTGGCGCGAGTTGATGGACCACTACTACCCCAACACCGCCTGGCTGGCGTTGCGCCGCGACGCGTTCGACCGGCTGCATCAGTACAAGATGCGGTGCGGCATTCCAACATGGGAAGAGACGGTGGAGCGTCTGCTCCCGGCCGCGGAAGGCGTGCGGGCATGAGCAGCACCGGTGTGGATGCGGTGGCCCGGGCGCTCCTCTACGAGGGCTACCTGCTCTATCCGTACCGGCCGTCGGCCGTGAAGAACCAGCACCGTTTCAATTTCGGCGTGCTCTATCCGCGCGCATACAGCGAAGCGCGGGCGGGCCTCGACGCGTGGCTGATGCAAACCGAGTGTCCCTTGCGCGCCGGCGACGACGTGCGTCTCGACGTGACGGTCAGGTTCCTGCAGGCGCTGCCGACTACGGCGAGCGGAACCTGGCAGAACGCCATCGAACGCGAGGTCGTGCTCGAAAGTCTCGCGGTCGCGCAGCTCGTGTCGTCGCCGTCACGCCACCCGTTCGAGCTCGCGGGTTCCCGGGAAGACACGGCCAACCCGGTGCCCGACGGCGCGGACGGAGCTCCGAAGGCAATCACCGGTGACGTGGAGGTCGGTGCGATAGCGGCCGCCACCGGAACCGTGATTGTCCGCGTCGCAATCCGCAACACGACACCGCTCGACCGGGACGCCTGCTCGAGCCGCGAGGAGGCACTGACGCGTTCGCTCATCTCGACGCACACCATCCTGCGGGTCGCCGGCGGCGCGTTCGTCTCGCTGCTCGACCCGCCGGACGGCCTCCGGGAGGTCGTCGCCGCGTGCCGCAACGTGGGCACGTGGCCGGTGCTCGCCGGCGACCCGGACGGCGCCGAGTGCATGCTGTCGTCGCCGATCATCCTCTACGACCATCCGCAGATCGCCCCCGAAAGCGCCGGCGACCTGTTCGACGGCACCGAGATCGACGAAATTCTGGCGCTGCGCATCCTGACGCTCACCGACGACGAAAAGCGCGAGATCCGCCAGTCGGACGATCGTGCTCGCGAGATGCTGGAGCGCACGGAAGGGCTCCCGTTCGAACAACTGAAAAAGCTGCACGGCGCGATCAGGAGCCTGGCACCGGCGGCGAAATGGCACGCGTAAGCCGGACTCGGCCAGAAGCCCCGGCACGCCGTGGCGCGACGGGGCGGGCAGGAGCTGTATCCGAGGCGACACGATGAACGAATGGGAGTGGCAGGCGCTCGAGGAACGCGCTCCGGTGGAGATGCTGGAGATCCACGGCCGGGAGGTCAGGCGCGGTCACCGCGTGCGGCTGCAGCCTCGCGCGCGGGGCGACGTGCTGGACATCGCGCTCGCCGGCAAGATCGCCATGGTCGCCGCAATCGAGCAGGATTATGAGGGCAACTGCCATGTTGCCGTCGTGCTGGACGAGGATCCCGGAAAGGATCTCGGTCTGTTGCGCCAGCCGGGGCACCAGTTCTTCTTCGCACCCGACGAAGTCGAACCGTGCGAGGAGGCGAACGACGCCATCCCGGCGTCGGCTGGCGCCGGAGTTGCGGCCGAGGCGATCGCCGCGGACCAGCCGGTTCTCGTGGCCGGTATCGGCAACATCTTCCTGGGAGACGACGGTTTCGGGGTCGAGGTGGCAGCACGCCTGCGCGCCCGCGAGTGGCCGGAGGGCGTGAGAGTAGCGGACTACGGCATCCGGGGGCTCGACCTCGCGTATGCGCTCCTCGACGCGCGCGGCCCGGTTATTTTCCTCGATGCCTGTTCGCGCGGCGGCGCGCCGGGGACGCTCTATGTCATCGAGCCGACGGTGGATGCACTCGACCCGTCGGCAGCACCGCCGGGTGTCGACGCGCATTCGATGAACCCGGTGAGCGTGCTCCGCAGCGTGCGGGTGATGGGGGGCATCCCCCCGCGTGTCCTGCTCGTGGGGTGCGAACCCGGGACGTTCGGGCCCGAAGAGGGCGCCCTGGGCCTCAGTGCCGCGGTGGGCGAAGCGGTCGACCGCGCCGTCCCGCTCGTCTGCGCGCTCGTGCGCGATATACGCGGCGGTCGCTGGCCCGGCGAACGCGGGCCAGCCACGGCCTCGAACGGCAGGCTTCGGCCTGAGACCTGAGAAAGGATGCGATGCGATGGACTCGATGCAGTTGGAACTGCCGGATCTCGGGAACGTGAACGTGCGCGATACGCTGCTGATGGTCGGCGGCATTGCGCTGCTGGTCGCCGGCGCGGGGCTGATCCTCTCCACGCCGACGGCCCGCGGGCTGCTCGGGCAGGCCGGCCTTGGCGGCATCGCCGGCGCGGCGGTGCCCGACGTCGAGCGCTACATGCGCCTCCGGAACATGTAATGACCGACCCCTCCGTGTCCGTGGCCTCTGCGGCGCGCTACGTGATCGACGCGGGGGGCAGTCGGCTCACCCTGCGCGTCTTCGCAGGCGGACTGCTCTCGGCCCTCGGGCACAGCCCCACGATCGCGGTGCGTGACATGGCCGGCGAGATCAACTTCGCGGCGGAGGCGCCCGAGGCCGCCATGGTCACCATCACCGCTCGATCGTCTTCCCTGACGGTGCAGGACGACGTGAAGGAGAGCGACCGGCGTGAGATCGAGCGCGTGATGTTCCAGGATGTCCTCGAGGTCTCGCGCTACCCGGAGATCGTGTTCCGGAGCTCGGGGGTGACGGTCGATCCAGTCACCGCCGGACGGTTACCGCGCCAAGGTGGAGGGCAGCCTCACGCTGCACGGGGTGACGCGGCCGCGGTTGATCAGCGCGCAGCTCTTCGTGACCGGCGACACGCTGCGCGCGCAGGCCGACTTCCCGTTGCGGCAGACGGAATTCGGCATCAAGCTGGTGTCGGTCGCCGGCGGCGCCATCAAAGTCAAGGACGAGCTGAAGTGCGCGTTCGACATCCTCGCGCGCGCCCAGAAGTGAGCGATCCATGTGCCTCGCGATTCCAGGACAGATCGTCGAGCTCCTGCCGCCGACCTCGACAGCAGTGGTCAACGTGCTGGGTGTGCGCCGCCGCGTCGACCTCGGGCTCCTCGAGGAGCATCCGCCGGGGGTCGGAGACTGGGTGCTGATCCACGTCGGCTTCGCCATGAGCGTGATCAGCGCCGAGTACGCGCGGGAGCAGATCGAGCTCCTGAAGATGCTCGGCGAAGCGGACGCCGCGGTCGAGGAGGTGACCGGCTACGGCCTGGAGGACGCGGAGAAAACGTGACGCCCACCCGTGGAACGCAGGGCGAGTCCGGAGACCAACCATGAAATTCGTGGACGAGTTCCGCGAGCCGGAGCTGATCCGCCACGCGGCGGAGGAAATCCGCAGGCTGGCGGATCCGAACCGGCACTACCGGATCATGGAAGTGTGCGGCGGGCACACCCACGCGATCTATCGCTTCGGGCTCAAGGACCTGCTTCCGCCGAACGTCGAGCTGATCCACGGTCCCGGATGCCCGGTCTGCGTCCTGCCGATGGGGCGGATTGACGATGGCCTCTCGATAGCGGATCGGTCCGACGTGATCTTCGCCGCGTTCGGCGACATGATGCGCGTGCCGGGGACCAGGGGCAGCCCGCTCGACCACAAGGCCCGCGGGATGGACGTGCGCATCGTGTACTCGCCGCTCGATGCGCTGAAGCTCGCGCGCACGAACCCCGACCGGCACGTGATGTTCTTTGCCATCGGCTTCGAGACGACCGCCCCTTCGACGGCGCTGACGCTGATGCGCGCGAAGGCGGAGCAGATCACCAACTTCTCGGTGTTCTGCAATCACGTCACGATCATTCCCGCGATCCGCGCGATCCTCGATTCGCCCGACATGCGGCTCGACGCCTTCGTCGGCCCGGGCCACGTCTCGACAGTGATCGGCTGCCGGCCGTACGAGTGGATTGCGACGGACGAGGGCAAGCCGATCGTGGTGTCCGGGTTCGAGCCGCTCGACATCCTGCAGTCGATCGTCATGCTGCTCCGCCAGCTCGGCGAGGGCCGCGCCACCGTGGAGAACGCCTACCGCCGCGTCGTGCCGTGGGAGGGCAACCACGCGGCGCTCAAGGCGATGGCCGCGGTGTTCGAGCTCCGGCCCTACTTCGAGTGGCGCGGGCTGGGCTTCATCTCGCAGTCGGCGCTGCGGATCCGCGACGCGTACGCGGCCTGGGACGCCGAGCGGCGGTTCGCGGTCCCCGCGCTGCGCGTCACGGATCCGAAGGCCGCGCAGTGCGGCGAGGTGCTGAAGGGCGTGCTGAAGCCGCATCAGTGCAAGCTGTTCGGCCGCGAGTGCACGCCGGAGCAGCCGGTCGGTGCGCTGATGGTCTCGTCCGAGGGTTCGTGCGCCGCCTACTTACAACTACGAGCACCGCAAGGCCGCTTTGGCCGGCGGTCGGGCCGCCGTGAGCGGGCCGCCCTGGATCGCCAGGCGCAGCGTTCGCTTCCGTGACGCCGCAGATCGAGATGGCGCACGGCGCCGGCGGGAAAGCCAGCCGCCGCCTGATCGACGGCTTGTTTGCGCCGCTGCTCGTCGGGCACGCGACGACCGCTCGGCGACGCGGCGCACCTGCGGATCGACGGCACCCGGCTCGCGATCACGACCGACAGTTTCGTCGTCCGGCCGCTGAGGTTTCCCGGGCGGGTCGATTGGCGAGCTCGCGGTGAACGGCACGGTCAACGATCTGGCCGTCTCGGGCGCCCGGGCCGAGGCGCTGGTCGTCACGTTCGTGCTCGAAGCAGGGCTGACGACCCCTGTCCTCGAAGCGGAGGTCCGGGCGATGGCGGCCGCCGCCGACCGCGCCGGCGTCGCTCATCGTCGGCGGCGACACCAAGGTCGTCGAACACGGCAAAGCGGATCGGCATGTACATCACCACAGCCGGGATCGGCCGTCCCCTGCCCGGCGTGACGCTGAGCGCCCGCTCGGTCCGCCCGGCGACAGGGTGCTGCTGTCCGGGCGTCATCGGCGACCACGGGATCACCATCCTGCTGGCGCGGGCGACCTCGATCTCGACGCGGATCTCCGCTCCGACACGCGGTCCGTGCTGCCGCTGGTGGAGGCGCTCGTCGCCGCGGCCGGCGCCGGCCTGCGGTGGATGCGCGATCCGACGCGCGGCGGCGTGGCCACGTCGCTGCCGAGCTCGCGCGCGACTGCCGGCTCGGGTTCGTGCTGAACGAAGAGGACATCCCGCTCAGGGACGCCGTTCGCGGCGCCTGTGAACTGCTCGGCCTCGATCCGCTGCACATCGCGAACGAGGGTCAGTTCGTGGCCGTGGTCGCCCCGGAGCATGGCTGACGCCGCGCTGGCGGCGCTGCAGGCGGCCCCCGGCGGCGAGCGCGCGTGCGCCATCGGCGAAGTGCGCGACCAGCCTGCCGGGTGTGTCCTGGTAACCACCCGGTACGGCGGCACCCGCATCGTCGACATGCTGGTCGGCGACCCGCTGCCGCGGATCTGCTGACCCACTGGGTTGGCCGCGCAAGCGTAACGGGGTGCGCCCGGGTCGCAGCCCGGCGATCCCGGAGAACGATGAACACGACCACGCGCACGCTGGCGACGCTGGTGGCCGATCGCATGGCCGAACGCAACCGGCTGTGCGACACGTTCTTCGCCCGCGAAGCCGGCCGGCTCGCGCAGGCGAGCCGGGAGATGTCCGGGCGGTTCCTCGATGGCGGCCGCCTGTTCGCATTCGGACGTGGCGTCCAAGCGACCGACGCGCAGCACGTGTCGGTCGAGTTCGTGCACCCGGTGATTGTCGGAAAGCGCGGCGCTCCCGGCGCTCGACGTGTCGATCCTCTTCGCACCATGGCTCGCGGCGAACGTGATGCCGGGCGACATGGTGATGGGCTTCGGCCCGCCGCTTGGCGATGTCGAAGTGGACGCCGCCCTCGATGCGGCGCGCGCCCGCGGGGCCATGACGTTCGCGCTCCCGGGCACCACCGGCTCGTATGCGGTCGCGGCGCCGTCGTCTGAGCCGTTCATTCACCAGGAGATCATCGAGATCCTCTACCACACGTTGTGGGAGACCGTGCACGTGTTCCTGGAGCACCGCGAGCTCGGACACGAGGTCGGCGACGCCGGCTTCCTCTACCCCTTTCTCGGCCGCGCAACGCAGGAGACGAGCGACGTTGTCGACGACGTCGCGGCGTCGATCCGCGCCAAGGTCGAGGATGACAGGCAGCTGCGGGAAACGGTGGCGCGCGAGCAGGCCGACACCATCGTCGACGCCGCCCGTGCCATGCGGGAACGGCTCGATCGAGGCGGCAAGCTGATCCTGCTTGGCAACGGCGGATCGGCCACCGACGCGAACGACTGGGCGCTCGACTGCGTGCAGCCGCCGCCGGGCTTCCACGCCGTGCGGGCGATCTCCCTGTCGATGGAGCCCGCGAACGTGACAGCAATCGCGAACGACGTGGGAACGGACGTGATTTTCCTGCGGCAGTTGATCGCGCACGGCAGGCCGGACGACGTGGTGGTGGCCATTTCGACCAGTGGGGGCTCGCGCAACGTCATCCTGGCGCTCGAGGAGGCGCGCCGCCGCAAGCTGCTGACGATCGCGCTCCTCGGCTACGACGGCGGTGAGATCCGACGGCTCGGGCTGGCGGACACCACGGTGATCGTTCGATCGGACTACATCCCGCGGATCCAGGAGGTGCAGGCCTCGGTGTACCACTGCGTCCGGGAGTTGCTGGAGGTGCTCCACCATGGGTGAACGCGAGCTCTACGGAACATCGAGCTGTCAATTCACCAGCGAGCTGCGGGAATGGCTCGAATGGCGCGGCGAGCCGTTCGTCGAGTACGACGTGGAAACGGACGGCGCAGCGCGGGCGCGGTTGCGTGCGCTCGCCGGCGGACAGCGCACCGTGCCCGTGCTCGTCGAGGCGGGCAGGGTCGTGCAGGTCGGGTGGCAGGGCCGCGGCTGCATCGTGTCGCTCGAACCGGATGTCTAGTCTCGGAGGTCGTAGGCGGGGTTGAGCGCAGGGTTTAGCGTGACGACAAGCGCCTGTTCCGTGCGTGTGCGCGGCGTCGTGCAGGGCGTCGGCTTCCGGCCGTTCGTCTTCCGGCTCGCGCGCGCGCACACGCTCGCGGGCTGGGTGATGAACGGCGAGCAGGGGGTGGAGATCCATCTCGAGGGGGCCGACGGCGCGCTCGACGTTTTCTGCCGCGAGCTCACCATGCACGCTCCGTCCGCTTCGCTCATCACGGAGGTCGCCGTCGAGCCGCGGGCACCGGCCGGGCTGAAGGAGTTCACGATCCGCGAGAGCGGCATCGTCCGGCAGCCATCCGCCTGCATCTCGCCGGACCTCCCGGTGTGCAGCGATTGCCTTGCGGAGCTCTTCGATCCGAGCGACCCGCGGTCCGGCTACCCGTACATCAACTGCACGCACTGCGGACCCAGGTACTCCGTCATCCTCGACCTGCCGTACGACCGGCCGAATACCACGATGAGGCACTGGCCGCTCGATGCCTGTTGCGCGGCGGAATACGACGACCCTGGAAGCCGGCGATTTCACGCCCAGCCGGTCGCGTGCCCGGCGTGCGGGCCGCAGTACTTCCTCCAGCGGGGGGACCAGCGGATCGCCGGCGCCGCCGGCATCGCCATGGCGAGCGGGCTTCTGACGGACGGCTTGATTATCGCCGTCAAGGGACTGGGCGGGTACCACCTCGCCTGTGATGCGGCACACGCGGCCGCCGTGCGGGCCCTGCGCGACCGCAAGTATCGCAAGGAGCAGCCCTTTGCGCTGATGGTGCGCGACCTCGAGCGGGCGCGGACGCTCGTCGACCTGTCGCCCGCGGCAGAGGCGCTCCTCACGTCCCCAGCCCGGCCCATCGTGCTGGCCCATGCGAGGGCGCACTTCCCAGGTGTGGCGCCGGACCAGGACGAGCTCGGCCTGATGCTGCCGTACACTCCGCTGCACTGGCTGCTGTTCGCGGCGGGCGCACCGCCGGTGCTGGTCATGACGAGCGCCAACCGATCCAGCGAGCCGATCGCCCACGAGGACCAGGATGCGCTGAACCGGTTGACCGGCATCGCCGACGCCTTCCTGATCGGCGAGCGCCCGATCGCGCGGCGGGTCGACGATTCGGTCGTGCGGGCCGGCGCGCTCGGTCCCACCATCCTGCGGCGGTCTCGCGGGTACGCGCCCGGAGCGGTCGCACGACTGCCGATCGATCGGCCGGTGCTCGCAGTTGGCGCCGACCTGAAGAACACGGTCACCCTGGTCGTCGAGGGCCAGGCGTTCGTCGGGCAGCACATCGGCGATCTCGAGCACTACGAGGGGCTGCGCGCGCTTCGCGCCACGATCGCCGATCTCGTGGCCATGTACGCGGTCAAGTGGGAAGACCTGCTGGTGGCTCACGACGCGCATCCGCAGTACGCCTCGACGCAGCATGCGCTGGAGCTGCCCGCCTCGAGCTGGCACGCCGTGCAGCATCATCGCGCGCACGTCGCGTCCGTCCTCGCGGAGCACGAGGCCTGGGACGAAGGCGTGGTCGGCGTGAGCCTCGACGGCACCGGTTACGGAGACGATGGGACCGTCTGGGGCGGCGAGCTGTTCGTGGGGAGCGTGCGCAGGGGGTTCGAGCGCGTGGCGCATCTCCGTCCTGCCCTTCTCGCAGGCGGCGACGCCGCGGCCAGGCATCCGATCCAGGCGGCCGCAGGCTTTCTTGCCGACATCGACGATCTGCCCGACCTCCACCGCGAGCCGTTCGCGTTTCCGCCCCGCTACGCTGATGCGGCCCGCCTGGTGACGAAACGCATGCGGGTATTCGGCACCACCTCCATGGGGCGGCTGTTCGATACCGCCGCGGCGCTCCTCGGCTTCACCCGTGAAATCACCTTCGAGGGCCAGGCCGCGATGTGGCTCGAACACCAGGCGCGCGCAGCGCCTCCGGTGGACGGCTATCCGTTTCCGTTTGCGGACGGCGAGCTGGATTACCGGCCCCTGCTCACCTCGCTCGTTGTCGATCGCCGGAACGGACGACAGCGGCCGGAGATGGCGCGTGCCTTCCAGCGCGGCGTCGCCGAAGGGCTGGCGGCGGCGGTGGGCGCCGTGGGGCGCGAGCACGGCTTGAGGACCGTCGTGCTCTCGGGCGGCGTGTTCCAGAACGAGCTGCTGCTGCAGGACCTGCGGCAGCTGCTCGCGAGGCCGCGATGGCGGATCTGGACCAACCATGTCGTCCCTGCGAATGACGGCGGGATCAGCCTCGGGCAGGCGGCGATCGCGGCAATCGCTCGCGCGCCCGCGCCTGGGCCGCAGCCCTTCACTCGAGGCGCAGCGGCCTGATGCACGAGCTCTCGATCGCCATGAGCATCGTCGAGATGGCCGAAGAGGAAGCCGGCCGGCTGGGCACCTCCCGGATCGACGCGGTGCACCTCGAGGTCGGAGTGCTCTCGGGCATCGTGCCCCGGGCGCTCGAAGCGGCATACGCGCTGGCGTGCGAGCGGACGCCGCTCGAGGGCACCCGCCTGGTCATTCGCGAAGTGCCGATCGTCGCGTCGTGTGCGGAGTGCGGGAGAGAAGGGCCGGTCGAGTCGGTGCAGATGCTGACGTGCTCGCACTGCGGCGCGCCGGCCATCAACATTCTCCGCGGGCGCGAGCTGCAGGTGGTGGCGTTGGAGACACAGGAATGAGCCCCGAACCGCGTCTCGTCGAGATCCGGCGAAACCTCCTCAAACAGAACGACGTGGCGGCGCGCGCGCTGCGGCAGCGGTTCCGCGCCGCCGGCGTCGTGGTCGTCAGCCTGGTTTCCAGCCCCGGCACCGGCAAGACGATGTTCCTCGAGAGAACGCTGACGATGCTGCAGCCCCGGTATCGCGTCGCTGCGCTGGTCGGCGACCTGGCCACGGAGAACGACGCGCGCCGTCTCGCGCGGAGCCAGGCGCCGGTCCGCCAGATCACCACCGGCACGCTCTGCCACCTCGAGGCTGCGATGGTCGACGACGCGATCGACGGGTGGGAGCTGGACGCCCTCGATTTCCTGTTCGTGGAGAACGTCGGCAACCTGGTCTGCCCGTCGTCGTACGATCTCGGAGAGGCGGTGCGGGCGGTGCTGATCTCCGTCACCGAAGGGGAGGACAAGCCGCTCAAGTACCCGACGATTCTTCACAGCGCCGACATCGCCATCGTCACCAAGATCGATCTCGCGGCCGCGGTCGAGTTCGACCGTGCCGCCGCGCACGCGAATATTCAGGCGGTGCGGCCGGGAATGCCCATCTTCGAGGTTTCGGCCAAGACCGGGGCGGGCATCGAAGGGTGGTTGAGCTTTCTCGATGCGACCAGGGCGTCGGCGGCAGCGGCGGGATGATTCCCGGCGGACGGTCTACTCGTCGCGTTCGGACTTTTCCTCGGTGTCCATCATCGTGAGCCGTCATCGCCGCACGCGGGGCTCACGCGCGGGCATCGGTCCTCCGGAGGCCCGTGCCAGGTGCCGGCTCACTCACCGGCGCGGAGCGGCCGGATCCTGATGTTGCGCCATTTGTTGACGAGCGGCTCGCTCATGGTCACCCCTGACCCGGCGTGGATGGGCATGGTGAGCTCGCGCTCGCTCACGCCGTGAATCTGCAGGGCGATGAAGCCGCGCGGGTTGGTCTTGTAAACCGGTTCGTTCACGACGTCTTCGATCTGCTGGCCGTTGACCCAGGTCTGGATCCGCGGGCCGCGTGCCACGATCCGCAGCTTGTTCCACCCTTCGTCGATGAAGTGCCGGTGCCCTTCGTCGATCTTCTGCTGCGACGACAGCCAGTTGGTGCCCAGCGCCTCACCGTACAGCAGGCCCGTCGTCGGCTGGCCCGGGTAGAACCGCCGGACTTCCACCTGCGGTCCGTTCACCCGGCCCGGGAACGATTCGAAGCCTCTGCCCTCGCCCTGCACGGGCCTGACCTGCGTCCGGATCTGGATGCCCTGGTTGGTAATGCGATCGACAGCGGTCTCGAGCTCGAGCTCGAAATCGTCGAACTGCTGCAGCGAGCACAGGAAGGAATTGATGCTGGCGCTGCTCTCCACCGTCCTGCCGACGATGGCCCCGTCCTCGACGGTGTAGGTGTGGGCGCCATTCATGTGCACCCACCCGTTCAGCGTCGCTCCATCGAACAGGTCGATCCACTCGGACTTCGCGGTGGCCGGCTGCTGCGCAGCGGCGGGTTGTCCGGCCTTTTCCTCCGGCAGCGCGAACGCGATGATCGAGTCCCCGGACTTCGTCGCGTTCTTTCCGCTGCCGCCCGCCGCAATCACCACGTACTGGCGGCCGTCGAGCATGTAGGTGCTCGGCGTCGCGTAGCCGCCGGCCGGCAGTTGATGCTCCCACAGCACGCGTCCGGTGTGCTTCTCGAACGCGCGGATCTTCTCATCGGCCGTCGCTGCGACGAAGACGAGCCCTCCGGCGGTCGCCACCGCCCCGCCGAAGTTCATGGTGCCGGTATTGCGGATGCCCTTCGCAACCAGCTGAGGGTACTCGCCGAGCGGTACCTTCCAGATGATCTCGCCCTTGACGAGGTCGACGGCGTTCAGGGTTCCCCAGGGCGGCGCGATCGCCGGCACCCCATGCGGGTCCAGGAACACCGGGTAGCCATCGGTCGTGTACCGATCGGGCGCCCGTCTGGATTTGTCGATCTCGGTTTCCTTGACCTCCCCGGGGCGGGTGGCGAGGTATGCCACGAGCGCGTCGATCTCACGGGGCCGGAACTGCCGGAATGCCGGCATGCCGTTACGTCCCTGAACAATCGTGGTCTCGATTTCCTGCCGGCTCTTGTTCAGCTGGGTCAGCGCCGGCGTATGCGGCGGCGCTCCCTGCCGTTCACCGCCATGACAGGCGACGCAGGTCCGCTCGTAGATCTGCCGGCCGAACTGCGCCGGCGACTGGCCCGCGTCGCCCGGCAGCTCGTGCACCGGCCGCAGCCGGTTGATTGTGGCCGCCTCGTTGGCGTTCACATACAGGACGTTCAGCACGGGATCGAACGACGCGCCGTGCCATTCGACGCCGCCGAGATGACCCGGCATCGTCAGCGTTCCTTGCAGGCTCGGGGGAGTGAAGATGGGGCCCGAGCGGTACTTTCTGAACTCCGCGAGGGCGTACGCCCGTGCTTCAGGAGTGATGTTGGTGAGATCCCCTTCCGTGATGGACTGGCGCACCAGCGGCTGCGGCTTGATCGGGACCAGCTGTGTGGGCGAAGTGTCCTCACCCGGCACGGTCGACTTCGCAACGGGCACTTCGTGAACCGGGAACAGCGGCTGGCCGGTGTCGCGGTCGAGAACGAACGTCAGCCCCATCTTCGTGAGCTGCACGACGGCATCCCTGGAGGTGGTGCCGGTCCTCAACGTGACGAGAATCGGGGCGGGAGGGTTGTCGTAATCCCAGATGTCGTGGCGTACGGTCTGGTAGTGCCACTTGCGCTGGCCGGTGGTGGCATCCAGCGCCAGCACGCAGTTGGCAAACAGGTTGTCGCCCTTGCGGAACCCGCCGTAGAAATCCTCCGTGGCGGAGCCTGTCGCAGCGAACACCCAGCCGCGCTGCTCGTCGATCGTGACGCCGCCCCAGGCGTTCGCGCCGCCGTAGTTCTCCCCTTCAACCCACCGCCACGTGTCGTGACCCAGTTCACCCGCGCGGGGGATCGTGTGAAAGATCCACTTGAATTCTCCGGTGACGGTATCGTAGGCGCGGATATGGCCGGGCGAGGCGTCGTAGCTCTCGTTGACGCGCGAGGCGACGATGAGGAAGTTCTTGTAGACCGCGCCCGGGGACGTCATCTCGATGACGGCGCCGGAGGGGTCGACCCCGAGGTTCTGGCGGAGATCGATGTGGCCGTTCGCGCCGAAGGACGTGATCAGCGCCCCGGATTTGGCGTCCAGGGCATACACCCGGTCTCTGACGAAGTGAAAGACGCGCTCCCCTTCCGCACCCTTCCAGTACGTCACGCCCCGGTTGCGCAGCCTGACCACCTGGCCGTTATTGTGCTTGGCTGGATCGAACGACCACACCTCCCGCCCGGTTGCCGCGTTCAGTGCGACCGCCTTCAGGCTCGGCGTGGTCACGTACATCACACCGTTCACGATGATCGGATTGACATGCATCGTCGAACGCTGATTGGCATCGCCGGTGCGATACTCCCACGCGCGTTCCAGCTTGTGCACGTTCGCGGCATGGATCTGGGCCAGCGGCGCGTACTGATTTCCCTTCTGGTCGCCCCGGTAGATGGCCCAGTCGACGTTGGTGCGCGTCGCCGGGCCCTGGCTCCACAAGGCGCCGCCGGCGCTGCACACGACTGCGGCCACGACGAATCCGAGAGCTCGGGAGTTGCTCATGGAACATTCTCAGCTGAGAGGTGACCGCCAACCGAGGGCAATCGGCGCAGCGGTCACGGGAACGGTTGCCATGTCGCCGGGTGTCGCTGGTTTGCAGTGTCGGTGTGGAGGCTGGGTCTTCAGACCCAGCCTACCGCGGGCTGAAGCCCGTGGCCCACAGCGGGCTACCACAGAAGCCGGGCCCCGAACTGTATGGAACGGGGTGCGTTGGCCTGGCTGATCACCTGGCCGAAATTGGCCTGCGTCGGCACGATGATCGGAGCCGCGAACTGGACCCGGTCCAGCGCGTTGAACGCTTCCGCCCGCACCTGCAGACGTGCCTTGCCGAGCCCGACGTTTTTCACCAGCGCGAGGTTCAGCGTGTTGATGGCATCCAGTCGAAGGTGTCCGAAATCGAGCGGTAACGTTCGCACGTTCCGGTCCAGCTGCTGGGCCGGGACGGTGTTGAACGCCGAGGTGTTGAAGGCTGCGTCGATGTTGCGCGGGTTCCAGTTCAAGTCGCCACCCTGGTAGATCACGTTGCCCCACTGCAGCACCGAGCCGGTCTGGTAGGTATGGATGCCGCTGACGGTCCAGCCGCCGGCCACTGCATCGAGCCAGGGAGAAATGTCCGACCCGAACCGCCGGCCGCGTCCGTACGGCAGCTCGTAGATGCCGCTGAGCACGAACCGGTGCGGATGATCCTCATTGGCGATCTGCCGCGTGGGCTCGGCGTCCGACGGATTCAGGCGGGCGGTCGCCTCGTGCATCCTGGACGCCGTATACGTGCCGAGCAGCTGAATGCCGCCGGAGAACCGCTTCTGCAGCGTGAAGGACACCATCTGCTGGTTTGAGCTGCCCTGGTTGGCGTGGGTCATGCGGACACCGGTCGTACCGGGTATCCGGATACACACGGAGCAGCTGCTCGAGCTGGATGGTCGGACCGTTGAGCGTCGTGCCGGGCAGCAGGCCCGCGAACGGGTTGGCCACGTTCGCCGTCAGCCTGTTGATGGTGGCCTGGTCCCTCGACTCCGATGTGCTGAGGAACTCTTCCGGGACGTAGTTCAGATCGACATTGATCGGCAGGCTCCTGAAGTGGCTGCCGGCATAGGTCACCTCCACCACGATTCCCTTCCCGAACTGATGCTGCACGCCCGCTGTATAACGCCGGCTGTACGGCTGCGTCAGGCTGGGATTCGTGAAGGTGATGGCCTGACCCAGGTTCTGATCCACACCCAGCGTATCGTTCACCGGCTCGCGAACCCCTGTCGGGTACGGGTTCGACAGGTTCGCCGCCGGCGTGAGGAATCCGTCGAGGGACGGCACGAACGCCGTCGCCTGACTGAAGCCGGGCTGCTGTACGCCCGTGGTGCCGAACGTATGGTAGAAGATGCCGAACCCCCCGCGGAACACCGTCTGGTTGCGCAGCCTGGCGGGGGTCCATGCCACCCCGAGGCGGGGTGAGATCGCGTTCCCGGCCGTGTCGTAAACGTTGCGCCGGTCGGCGGAGGCGAAGATCGGACCGCCGACCGGGTTGAATGCCGCCACCGGCAGTTCAGGGACCGGTCGGGCCGCGTAGGCCGCCCGGGCGGCATTCGTCACGCTGTTGACGGCACCGCTGTCGAAGCCGACGAGCGTGCGGTCGTAGCGCTCGGTCGTGCCGGTCTCCCGCTCGTAGCGCAGCCCGAGATTGAGGGTGAGGCTCGAGCTGAGACGCCAGTCGTCCTGGATGAAGAAGGCGGAGTAGAGCGACTGGTTGGTCCGGGCGGTGTTGACATCGAACTGCCCGCCGGTCGGCAGGCCCAGGAGCAGCGACGCCAGCGCCTGGCCGTGAGGCGCGCCGGCTGAATTGTCGAACGGCCCGCGGGTCCACTCGGTGCCGAACTGATACAGACCGGCGGAGTGTCCGTAATTGACCGAGCTCTCGCGGAGCAGCCGCAGATCGGCGCCGTACTTGAAGGTCTGGCGCCCTCTCGCCGCGGTCATGGCGGTGAACCACTGGAAGGTGTCGAACGGCGTGGAGAAACCGGTTCCCGCAGCGATGATGTTCGTCGGCGCCGAGGCGCCGAGCGCCTGTGTGGTGTCCCCGAACGTCAGGAGCGGCAGCGCCGCGTTGATTGACGAAGCGGCGAGGGCGCCCGGAAAGCCGATCGTCGTCATGTCGAAGCCGCTGTTGTGGCGATACTCGTAGTCGCCGAAGCGGGTCCAGCCAAAACGGCTGTTCAGGATCGTCGTCGAGCTGAGCGTGCGCACGAAATCGAGCATCGACCCCCACGTCTGGCGCGGCTTGAAGGCCCCGGTCGCGAGGTTCCCGAACAGGTTGCCCATTTCCTCGACGCGGTCGTTCATGTGGAACTTGAACATCAGACGGTTGCGATCGTTCAGGTTGATGTCGGTGCGGCCCATCAGGCTGTAGAACGTATCGAGACGACTCATCTGCGAGAGATAGTTGTCCTGGCCGTTGGGCCGCCCGGGCTGGTTCGGGAGGGGATAGTACTCCAGGTATTCCCTGGCAATCGGGTCGATGCGGCCCTGGGGAATGACGTTGTTCGGGAACGGCTGCCGGACCCGCCGATTCCCGTCAACCACCGCGGTCAGGGGATCGAAGATGCGGTAGCCATCGCCAAGTGGGAGCAGCGCCGAGAAGTCGCCGTTTCGCATCGCTTCCGTCGGCACCGTTGTGAGGACGGGCTCGATCTTGGTGTTCCGGATGGCGTCGTAGGCGAACGTCCAGAAGACCCGGTTCCTCGCGTCGACCACGCCCGGCACCGTGAGAGGGCCGCCTGCGGTGAGGCCCCACTGGTTGTAGTCGGAAGGCGGAGATTTCTGGCCGGCGCGCTTCGCGAAGAACGGCGTGGCAAAGAGCGCCGCCGGCTGCGTGAACCAGCCGGTGGTGCCACGCAGCTGATTCGTGCCGCTCTTCGTGACGATGTTGACGGTGCCGCCGGCGGAATTGCCATACGACGCGTCCGCCTGAAAGGTCTCGACCTTGACCTCCTGCACCACGTCGGCCGGCGGGTTGTAGGAGACCCGCCGATCGGCCGCCATGTTGGGCGCGCCGTCGAGCAGCATCTCGTTGGTGGAATTCTGTCCCCCGCCCATCGAGAAGTTCGAGGTCCCCGAGTTGTCGAAGGGGCGGCTGTTGAGCGCCGGATTGGTCGCGTCCATCACGCCGGCGGACAGCTTCACCAGGCTCATCGGGGCGCGGCCGCTGAGCGGCAGGTTGTCGATCTGCTCGGCCTCGACGATCACGCCGACTGACGCGGTGCCGGTGGACAGCAACTCGTCGGCCGTCGCGCTCACGGTGATCGACTCGCTGGCGTTGCCAATCTCGAGCGGAAGATCGAGCGTGACGCGCTGCCCGGTGCTGAGTGGCACGCCCTCGCGGACGTGCCGCTTGAACCCCGCCAGTTCCGCCGTCACGGTGTAGGTGCCCGGCGCCAGGAAGGCAAACGTATACATGCCGGCCGCGTCGGACACGGTTTCCGACCGGGTGCCGGTGCTCTCCTGCACGGTGACCACCGTGGCGCCGGGGAGCACCCCGCCCTGCGGATCGACGATCTGACCGGTGAGCGTCGCTCGATACTCCTGCGCCAACGCTGCGGGTACCCAGGACGCGACGATCCAGAGGACCATCAGGGTGCTCACGAGTGGCCGGCTGAGTGTGTTGTGCACGAGAATCTCCGCAGTGCGACAAACCGTGCTGCACCGCAAACTACCTTGAGCGAATTCCAAGCGCCGCTACACTATCGTTACAATCAGGGCGCGTCAAGATGCAATTTCGGTACAATGCGTGGCTTTGCTGCAAGAGCCTACGGAATATTCCAATATGCTTGAGATATCAATCCGAGTACACTCCAGCCGACGTGCACACCATACCGTTTCCATTCAGCGGCATCGCCTTCGTGGATCTGGGGCCGCCGCGCTACGAACAACTGGCTTTGGCGATTGAAGGGGCGATCCGCGACGGGCGGCTGCTTCCGGGCGACCGGCTTCCCCCGGTCCGACGGTTGGCGGCGGATCTCCGCGTCAGCGTGACGACAGTCACCGCGGCGTTCGAGCTGCTGCAGGATCGGAAGCTGATACGTGCGGAAGTCGGTCGTGGAACATACGTGGCTCCCTCGGTTGTCGTCGATCCGCCGCCGGCGCCCATGGCCCGTCCGTCCCGCAGCCCGGTGGCGCCGTGGAGGCGCCGCTCGCTGATGACCCTGGGCGCGCGGCTCCGTGCACGCTATCCCGAGGCGGTGGACTGCAGCACGGGCCGGCCCGATGTGACGCTGCTCCCGATGCGGGTCCTGCACCGATCCTGGACAGCGGCGATTCAGGGTTCGACGGCGGCCGACCTGCAGTACGCCGGCCCCGACGTCCTCGACGTGCTGTCGGGGCCGCTCGCGGCTCTGCTGGAACGTGACGGCATCAACATCACGGCGGAGCACCTGCTGATCGGATCGTCCGCGCAGCAGTGGATGATGCTGGCTCTCGAGGTGTCGTCGGCGCTCAGGGGCGGCGAGCGGCCGAAGGTTGCCATCGAGGAGCCTGGCTATCCGACGATCATGGATGCCCTCGAACGCGCCGGCGCCACACTGCTGTCGGTCGCCGTGGACGATGACGGCGCACACCCCGATGACCTGGACCGTGCCTGTGGCGCCGGTGCCACGATGGCGTTGCTCACCCCCCGCGCTCACAACCCGACGGGCGCCACGTGGTCGCGACAGCGGCGTGCCGCTCTGGCAGCCGTGGTCGCCGCACACCCGCACGTCGTTGTCGTCGAGGACGACCCGTTCGCCGACGTCGCCAGCACGCGTCCAGGCTCCCTCCTCAGCGAGCCGAACATCGCGGAGCGCGTCATCTACATCCGCTCGTTCGCCAAGTCGATCGCGCCCGACCTGCGCATCGCCGCCGCCGCCGCGCGCCCCCGTCTCCGCGCACTGCTCGCGGATGCCAAGAGCTTCAGCGATGGATGGACGTCGCGCCTCCTGCAACGGACCCTGGCCATGGCGCTCATGGACGACGAGCTGGGAGAGCTCCTCACGGCGGCGCGCGACGCGTATCGCGAACGCCGCAGCCGCGCCGCGGAGGCGATCAACCTCGCGCTGCAGCCGCACGGCGCCGGAACGTGGT
The DNA here is from genome assembly GCA_963787175.1 of uncultured Acidobacteriota bacterium. Classification (GTDB taxonomy): domain Bacteria; phylum Acidobacteriota; class Vicinamibacteria; order Vicinamibacterales; family 2-12-FULL-66-21; genus CAVSUB01. The sequence continues at coordinate 670,514 of CAWBCA010000013.1, read as the reverse complement.
GCGGACCGGACGGCGTGAACCTCTGGGTTCAGCTGCCGGCCGGATGCGATGCCAACGACGTGGTGGAGCGGGCCGCTGCGGCGGGCGTCCGCGTCGCGCCCGGCGAACCGTTCTTCATCCGCCCCGGACGCGACAACGTCGTGCGCCTGAATGCCGGATCGGTGGCAGCCGAGCAGGCATTCGAGGCCGGCCGGATCGTGGCTGCCGCCGGAGTGGCGTCATGCTCCAGGGGACATGGCCTGATCCACGTGTGAGGCTGATGCGGAGCGCGGCCCGCGGGGTCTGACCAGCCTCCGCTGAAGCTACGGCGGTCCGCCGAAGCCAAGGCGAAGGCGGAGACCCCGCGCCACATCTGCTGCGCCCCGATCGCGCTTCCCGCCACATCTGCCGGATCCCGCACCGCCTCGCAACTTCGCGCATCACCTGCGCGAAATGACTGATACTGGCGACTCATGCTTCACAGGCAGACGACCGGCGACGACGGCGGCCTCGTTCGCGGCATCGGGCTGCTCGCGACGACCGCAATGGTGATCGGAGGCGTCATCGGCACCGGCGTCTTCCTCAAGGCCCGCGTCATGGTCTGCAATGTGGAGTCGCCGTCCATCGTGATCGCTGTCTGGGTCGTGGCGGGGCTGCTCAGCGTGCTGGGGGCGCTGACGTACGCGGAACTGGCGACCACGATGCCCCGCGCGGGCGGGGAGTACGTGTTCATCCGGGAGGCCTATGGCCCGATCTGGGGTTTTCTCTACGGCTGGACCCGGTTCTTCGTCGCAAACGCCGGCGGCCAGGCGGCGCTCGCGACCGGCGGCGCCATCTTCCTGAACGCGCTGACGTCCGGGGCCCTCAGCGTGACGTACTTCACGGTGGACCTCGGGAGCTTCACCTGGCCTTTCGGAGGAGTGCAGGTGGTGGCACTCACGGCGCTCGCGGTCGTGACGATGGTCAACTGCGCCGCCGTATCGGTTGGCGGCCGGATCGCAACGACTCTCACGGCCTTCAAGGTGGCGCTCGTCATGGCTGTCGGGGTGGGGGCATTCCTGCTGGCGGGCGGCGACTGGTCGCACTATGCGCTGTCCGGCGCGGCCGGAACCTGTGAAGGGGTCGCAGGGGCGGCCCGCGGCGGCGCGGCCGGGTTTGGAGCGGCGATGATGGGGGCACTCTGGGCTTACAACGGGTGGAACGAGACCACCTACGTGGCCGGTGAGGTCAAGGACCCCCAGCGCAACCTCCCCCTCGCGTTCATCGGCGGCATCATGACCGTGGCGGCGCTGTATGTGTTCGTCAACACTGCCTACTTCTACGTGCTCACGCCCGTACAGGTCGCCAGCGTCACTGTCTCTTCCTCGGTCGCCTCCGAGGTCGCGAGCCGCTTCCTGGGCGCCGTGGCGGCGAGCACCATGGCGGCGGCCATGGCGATCTCGGTCTTCGGCGCGCTTCAAATCGTCACCCTGTCGAATGCCCGGGTGCCCTATGCGATGTCACGCGATGGGCTGTTCTTCGCAGGCCTCGGGCGGCTCAACCCTCGAACCCGTGTTCCCGTTCGCGCGATCCTCGCGCAATCCCTCTGGGCCGGGGTGCTCATCGTGTCCGGCACGTTCGACACGCTGACCGACTACGCCGTGTTCGCCATGCTCCTGTTCATCGCGCTCGCGACCTCCTCCGTGTTCATATTCCGGCGGACCGTTCCCGCCGCGGACCGACCGTACCGCATGTGGGGCTACCCGCTCGTTCCGGGACTGTTCCTGGCAATCGCTGGATGGCTCCTGTTGAACTCGCTCGTCACCGCTACCCGGCAGGCGGTGGCCGGCCTGGGGATGATGGCGCTGGGCCTGCCGTTCTACTTCTACTGGTCTCGCCGCAAACTGGCGGGTTGGCATGAGCGGCCGGAGGACTGATCCCCTCCCGAGAAGCACTCTTCACACGCCGATTCAACTTGGAAGCCCGCCAGCCGCGCCACCCCGGCCACGAGGACGCGCGGGCGGAAGCGCCCGATCGCGCACACATGGCGCGGTTTGAGATTTCGTGTCAAGTTCAATAGGCTTCCTGCCATCCGGCTCAGTAACGTCCACTGCCCTGGAACGTAGTCGATGACGAGAATCACCAGGCTCTATTTGTGTGTGGCCATAGCCTCGAGCGCCGGGGCACTGCCCGCGCAGACCCAGCAGGGCCCCGCGGGGAATCCGCTGGCGTCGAGCACTGCGGCGGTGGCCGACGGGCAGCGGCTGTTCGACCAGACGTGCCAGACATGCCACGGACCATCCGGGCAGGGCAGCGATCGCGGCCCGTCACTCGCCACGCCCGGGCTGGTGCACGGCAACACGGACGCCGACGTTTTCCGCTCGATCCGCGCGGGGGTGCCAGGCACGCAGATGCCGCCGTTCGCCGGATTGACCGACACGCAGATCTGGCAGCTCGTCAGCTATGTCCGAAGCCTGCAGGGAGGGCGTGCCGACCCTGGCGCCGCGGCGTCCAACGGTGGCGACCCGGCTGCCGGCGAATCGCTGTTCAACGGCCGGGCCGCCTGCGCAAGCTGCCACGACGTGAACGGGCGCGGCGGGATCGTCGGGCCCGATCTGTCGAACGCCGCACGGTTTCAGCCCGCGCAGCTGCACCAGAAGATTCTCAATCCCAACAGCCCGGCGGCGGCAACGGGTGGCGCGCGAGGCGGCGGGCGCGGCGCCCCCGCGCCGGCGACCGTGGTGGTGAGAACCCGGGAGGGACGGGAGATACGCGGGGTCCGCCGGAACGAGGATACCTTCTCCCTGCAGATGGTCGACGAGTCAGGACAACTGCACCTGCTCGACAAGCTGAAGCTGGCCTCGGTCGCCGTCCAGACCACGTCGCTGCACCCCACGGACTACGCGACACGGCTGTCGCCGGCCGATACGGCGAACCTGGTCGCGTACCTCGGCACGCTGAAGGGCCGCGATCCGGCGAAGAGCGCTGTCGCTCCCCCGCCGCCGGGCGGCGTCACCTACGATCGGCTGCTCAACTCGAAAGCCGAACCGCACAACTGGCTGATGTACTGGGGGGACTACCAGGGCACGCACTACTCCGCCCTGTCGCAGATCGACACGGGGAACGTCGCCCGGCTGCGCTCGGCGTGGGCAACGCCGGTGCCGGGTGACACGGTCAGCGAGAGCACACCGCTCGTCGTCGACGGGGTGATGTACGGCACCAGCGGCGGCAACCCCCGCACGGTGACGGCGATCGATGCGCGCACGGGGCGTCAGATCTGGCGTTTCACCCGCCCGCAGAAGGTCCGCAACCCCGGCGAAACCGACGTGGTCAACCGCGGCGTCGCGATCCTCGGCCACCGGCTGTTCGTCGGCACGAACGACGCGGCGCTGGTGTGCCTCGACGCGCGGACGGGCGCCCTGATGTGGGAGGTCCAGGTCGCCGACACGATGGACGGCTTCAACATCACCAGTCCCCCGCTCATCGTGAAGGACAAGATCATCGTCGGGCATGCCGGCGGCGAGTACGCGATCCGCGGCTTCCTCGACGCCTACGACGTGACCGGAAAGCGCCTGTGGCGCTTTCACACGATCCCCGGGCCCGGAGAGATGGGCAACGAGACCTGGAAGGGGGACAGCTGGAAGACGGGCGGTGGCGCGACGTGGCTGACCGGCACCTACGATCCGGTTCTCGAGACCATCTACTGGCCGATCGGCAACCCCGCCGCCATGACCGACAGGTCGGTGCGTGGCGACGGCGACAACCTCTTCACCGATTCGGTGGTCGCGCTGGATCCGGAGACCGGCCAGCGCCGGTGGCACTACCAGTTCACACCGAACGACGGACACGACTGGGATTCGACCGAAGACATGGTGCTCGTGGATCGGATGTGGCGCGGGCAGAACAGGAAGCTGCTGATGCACGCCGATCGCAACGGGCACTTCTACGTGCTCGACCGGACGAACGGAGCATTTCTGTCAGGCACCCCGTTCATCCACCAGACATGGAACAGGGGGTTCGACGACAGGGGCCGGCCCATGCCGGTGCCGGGATCGAACTCCAGCCCGGAGGGCAGCATCCTGGTCTACCCCACCGCCGGCGGCGCGACGAACTTCCAGGCCCCTTCCTACAGCCCGATCACGGGTTTGTTCTACCTGGCGTACTCCGAGGCGGGTGCGCAGTACACGAGTGCGCCGCAGGTCATCGAACGGGGGCGCGAGTGGCTCGGCCGGGCGCCGGCGAGATCCGGCGGCCCGCTCGCGCGCGGACCGAGCGACCCGCCGCCCAACGCCGGTGTCAAGGCCCTCGATCCCGAGACCGGAAAGACCATCTGGGATTTCAAGCTGTTTCAGGGATCGCTGTCCAACGGCGTGCTGGCGACAGCCGGCAACGTGCTGTTCGCCTCCTCCCGTGACGGCAACATCATCGCGCTCGACGCCCGGACCGGCACCCACCTCTGGCACTACCAGACGGGCGGCAACCACGCCGCGTCTCCGATCAGCTACGCGATCGACGGCCGCCAGTACGTAGCGCTGACCGCCGGCAACCTGCTGATCAGTTTCACCTTGCCGGAGGGCGGAAGCTGAGGTTCATTGGGGTCGTCTGCTACTGGGACTTGCCGCGGGCGGTTATCTCCCAGACGACCTCGACCTTGTCCTTGCGGATGCCGTAGATCTGGTCGTATTCGTTCACCACCGGGTCGCAGTGCGGCACGATCAGCTCGAGCTTGTCGCCGATCTTGTATTCCTTCGACGGCGGGGTCGAGAACCGGATGCCGCCGAACTCGTCCGAGCCGGCGTTGTACTCCATGCCCGGCTCGCCGATGACGCCCGCCGGCGGCGTGTTGAGCGTGAGCGCCTTGGCGCCGGCATCCGTCGTCAGCCGGTTGGGAAACCGGTTGTTCATCACCGTGGTGACGACCGTCAGAGAGGGGCCGAAATCCGAATACACTTCGTCGCCGCTCTCGCTGCCGATCGCGAGGTACTGCATGTCCATGAACAGGTAGCTTCCCACCTGCAGATCGGTGAACCCCGGCACCTCGTGCATGATGTTGTAGGTTCCGGTGCCGCCGCCGCTGAAGATCTCCATGTTCAGCCCGGCTTTCTTCAGCAGCTGGAACGTCTCGGCGTTCGGGGCGATCGTCTTGAGCGCGCGCTCCTTGCGATTGGCGAATCCCTTTGCGTGCTGCACGCCCCCGTCGTAGGACAGCATCCCGCGCAGCTTGAGGTTCGGCAGCTTGTCGATGACCTGTCCGAGCGCCACGACCCCCTCGCCCGCCGGGATGCCGCTCCGGGCCCCCACCGCGACGTCGATGACGACGTCCGCGACCACACCCGCCTCTTTCGCCGCCGCCGACAGATCCCGGGCGTTCTGCTCTTCGTCCACGGCCTGGATGAACTGGCTGTGTGCCTTGCGCAGGGCCATCGCCCGCCGGATCTTGTTCTTCGACGGGTTCGCCGTCGTCATGAGGATCCTGTCCACGCCGTTGGCAACCATCGCCTCCGCCTCACTGAGCTTGGCGCAGCAGATGCCAATCGACCCGGTCGAGAGCTGATACTTGGCGATTGCGGCGCACTTGTGCGTCTTCGAATGCGGGCGGCTCGGCAACCCGAACTTCTTCAACGAGGCCTGCATCGTCGCGACGTTCTTCTCCATCGTGTCGAGATCGACACAGAGCGCGGGCGTGTCGATCTCCCACTTGGACACGCCCGGCCTGACCTTGTCGATCGGCATCGCGCGCATCTCGGCCGCGCTGTAGCCGGCCACCGGCCTGGGGATCCACACGAATGCAGATGCGGCGGCGGCGCTCGAGAGGAACGTACGGCGCGACGATCCGGGCTTGCGAGATTCCATCTGTCTCTCCATTCGTGGGTCGTGCTCTTCTGACACTCTACGCGCCGGCGAACACTTTCTCCAGGAACTCCCGGTTGGCCCGGGCGTTCGCGATCGTTTCTTCGAGCGTGGCTCCGACCTGCGTGCCCTCGACCATGACCGGACCATTGAAACCGAAGGACTTGAGCCGCTTGAAGAAGGCGGCGAAATCCACCTTGCCGGTGCCGAACTGAATCATGACCTCCGGGTTGCCTGCACCGGTCACGACCGCGCCGAACGGCGGATCCCCCGCCGCGCGCTCCATGAAATGCGGAGCGTTGCAGTCCTTCGCGACCACGCCGGACACATGAGGACCGATCAGCTCGAGATCCTTCACGGGATCCTTCCCCGTGTAGTACACGACGTTGCCGGGATCGAAGAACAGGCCGAAGTTCGGATGGTTCACCTGCTTGGTCCAGGCGATCAGAATCCATCGACGTGTTCTGGAGGCCGTGGTGATGCTTGACGACCACCTTGACGCCTCGTTCCTGGCCGAACGCGGCGGCGTCCGACAGCACCTTGCACCAGTCGACCCACCGGTCGTAGTCTTCGATGCCCAGGTTCAACGCGTACTTCTGGCCCAGCGCGTGCGCGTTGGTGATCACGCGGCGCGTGTTGGCGATGGCGTCCGCAAGCGGGACCCCTCTCTGCGGCGTCGCGAGGGACGCGATGTTGGACTTCAGGCCGCGTGCGGCGAGCTTCTGCTTGAGCTCGGCGACCTCTTCTGGAGTCGCGATTGCGCCGCGTGCGGGAGGCGCTGCCGTTCCCCCTCGGCTACCGGCCGATGCTCCGCCGCGGCCACCGCCGCCGGTGCCCGAGATCATGTCGGCGTACTCGAACCCGGCGGCCTTGACGGCGTCGAGGACGTAATCAGGATTGCCGGCCTGGCTGGCACGAAAGGTCGAGAACGGACGGGTGTGCGAGCCGATCGGCCACTGCCCCGGCTGCGCGGCGGGCCGGGAGCCGGCGCGGCCGGAGGCCGGCAGCATGGCGGCGGCGGCCGTCGACGCACCAGTCGCGAGGAACTCGCGGCGGGTCGAGGAACGGATCTTCATTGTTCTTCTCCACCGCTTCCATCGCACAACCCGGTTCGATCGAACAGGTTTCTGACCGTGAAGGGATTCTAAGAGCCGCACGTCGCACGGTCAAAGAAAAACCGGAGCGGGCGAACCGGGCGTATAGTCCGCATGAACTGCGGAAAAGGGAATGCATGACGACCAGATCCCATCACGCGCGGCTGCCCTGGCTGCTCGCTTCGGTGCTGAGCGCGGCCGGCTTCGTTGTGCTCGCGCAGGCACCGGTTCCGCCGGCCGGGGCGCCAGCCGGTCAGGCACCACCGGCAGGCGCGCCGCCGCAGGATGATGCCGCGGGTCGCGGCCGCGGCCGGCCGGGCGGCGGCGAGGATCTGACCGGCATCGATTTCACGAAGCAGCCGCCGGTGTTGCCGAAGACGCCCGAGGAGCAGCTGAAGCTGTTCATCCTTCCCCCCGGCTATCGCCTCGAGATCGTGCTGGCCGACCCGATCATCCAGGAACCGACCGCCGTCGCCTTCGACGGGAACGGCCGGATGTTCGTCGTCGAAGATCGCAGCTACATGCTCGACCTGGAGATGACCGGGCAGCTCGATCCGATCAGCCGCATCTCGCTGCACGTCGACACGGACAACGACGGCGTCTACGACAGGCACACGGTCTTCGTCGACAATCTGGTCTTCCCGCGGTTCGTGACCCCGTTCGGCCGCAACACCATCCTGACCAAGGAATCGAACGCGCAGGAGGTGTGGAAGTACACCGACACGAACGGCGACGGGGTCGCCGACAGGAAGGAGCTCTTCGACACCGGCTACGGGCGGCTCGCCAACATCGAGGGGCAGGAGGCGTTCCTGACCTGGACGCTGGACAACTGGATGTACAGCACCTACAACGCCTTCCGCGCGCGATGGACTCCGCACGGCGTGATCAAGGAGCCGACCGGCAGCAACCGCGGCGAGTGGGGCGTCACCCAGGATGACGACGGCAAGATGTGGTTCGAGAGCGGCGCCCCTGGCGTCCCCGTCAGCTTCCAGTTCCCGATTGTCTACGGCAACTTCACCGTCCCCGACGAGCTCGAACCGGATTTCCGCATCCCGTGGGGTGCGCCGGTGCGCGTCGCGGACATGCAGGGCGGACTCAACGCCACGCGGATGCCCGACGGATCGCTGAGGAGCGTGACCGGGAGCGCGGGCAACGACATCTATCGCGGCCACCGGCTGCCCAAGGACCTCGTCGGCGAGTACATCTACGGCGAGCCGGTCGGGCGCATCGTCCGACGCATCCATGCCGAGAAGAAGGAGGGGCTCACCTTCCTGAGCAACGCCTATCCGAACAACGAGTTCATCAAGTCGCTCGATCCGCTGTTCCGGCCGGTCGACGTGACGACGGCGCCGGATGGAACGCTCTACATCACCGACATGTACCACGGCATCATCCAGGTCGGGAACTTCGTCGGCCCCGGCACGTACCTGCGCGCGCGCGTGCAGCAGTACGAGCTCGACAAGGTCATTCACAAAGGACGGATCTGGCGGCTGGTGTACGACGGGGTCAAGCCGGACGAATCGGACGCGCTCCGCCGCGACCGCATCGTCCCGCGCATGCACGACGAGACGCCGTCGCAGCTCGTCGCGCACTTCAACCATCCGAACGGCTGGTGGCGCGATACGGCGCAGCAGCTCCTCGTCCTCAGACAGGACAAGTCGGTTGCCCCGCGGCTGCGCGTGATGGCGCGGAATTCCAGGAACCTGCTCGCGCGCTTCCACGCGATGTGGACGCTCGAAGGGCTGGGCGCGCTCGAGCCGGCGCTGGTGCGGCAGCTGATGACGGATCCGGAGCCGCGGATGCGCATCCAGGCGATTCGCGCGAGCGAGACGCTCTTCAAGGCAGGCGATCGCTCGTTCGCCGCCGATTACACGCGGCTGGCAGAGGACCCGAGCATCGACGTGGTGATCCAGGCGCTCCTGACGATCAACCGGTGGAAGGCGCCGGAGGCGGCGGCGGTCACGCGGGCAACGATGGAGGGCAACCAGGCGCGCGGGGTCCAGCTCGTCGCCGCGACCCTGCTGAAACCGCCGGTGGCGCGCGGAGGTGGCGGCCGCGGGGGGCCGCCGACGCCCGAGCAGCAGAAGCTCCTCGAACGGGGCGAACAGATCTACAACGAGCTGTGCTTCGCCTGCCACGCTCCGGACGGGCTGGGCACGCCGAAACCCGAGCTGGCGACGACGATGGCGCCGCCGCTGGCGGGATCGCCGCGCGTCAACGGCCATCGCGACTTCATCATCAAGAGCGTGCTGCACGGCCTGACCGGACCGGTCGACCGCAAGACCTACACGGACACGATGATCCCGATGAGCCACAACGACGATGAGTGGATCGCGGCGGTGGGGTCGTACGTCCGCCACAACTTCGGGAACACCGGGGGATACATCACGCCGGGGGACGTCGCCCGGGTGCGGGCCGCAAGCAGCGGGCGCACGAGCCCGTGGACGCTTCCCGAGCTGACGGCCTCGCTGCCCGCACCGCTCTATACCGACGCCTGGAAAGTGACGGCGAGCCACAATCCGGAAGCGGCGCCCGGCGCAATCACGCTAACGACATGGAACTCCGGGGGCCAGCAGCCCGGCATGTGGTTCCAGGTCGAGCTGCCGCGAGAGGAGTCGGTCACCGAGCTCCAGTTCCAATCGCCGGCGCCCGGCGGGCGTGGCGGGCCCGGTTCCTCCGCCGCGCTGGCGCCCGGGGGAGCGCCGGTGGCCGCACCGCCGGGGTTCCCGCGTCACTTCACTGTCGAAGTCTCGACGGATGGCGCGTCATGGACGCCAGCGGCCGAAGCCGCGGGCAACGGCCCGACGACGATCGTGACGTTCCCGCCGGTGAAGGCAAGGTTCGTGCGCATGAGCCTGACGGCAGCGGCCGCTGACGCGCCGGCATGGTCGATCCAGAACCTGCGGATCTTCGCGCTGCCGCAGGCGGCCGGCGCACGGGCGGGAGACCGCTGATGCGCACAGCCATTCATGCCGGTTCGGTGCTCCTGCTCTGTTGCGCGGGCATCCTGGCTCAGGAGGAGGTCACGATCGACGGCCGTCCCGCCCGACTGTTCTCCAACGACAAGCTGACGCTCGCGGTCCGGTCGATCGGCGGCGGGATGACGCAGCTCCTGATGCGCGACGATCCCGGGAAGCTGAACCCCTTGCAGGGTCTCGGCCATTTCGTGTGTGTCGACGGGTTCGGACCCGTCTCCGAGGAGGAGCGCGCCGCGGGGTTGCCGGGCCACGGCGAGGCGCACCGCGTGCCATGGGAGATGCTCTCGGCCGGGAAGACCGACGCCACGCTGACCGTGGCGTTCACCGCGACGCTGCCGATCGTGCAGGAGACCTTCCGCCGGACGATCCACATGGTCGACGGCGAAAACGTCGTCTACGTCGACAGCGAGCTCGAAAGCCTGCTCGGCTTCGATCGTCCGGTCAACTGGGGCGAGCACGCGACGATCGGCGGCCCGTTCCTCGAGCAGGGGATAACCGTCACGGAGATGTCGGCCACTCGCGCGATGACCCGGTCGTACGAATCGGAGGCGGTCGAGCCGCCCGACCACCACAACCTCGCGGACTTCAAGGAGTTCACGTGGCCCATGGCGCCGACCGCGGCCGGGCCCCTGATCGACGTCCGGATCGCGCCCACGATCACCCCGGTCATGGACCAGACCGCATCGCTCATGGATCCGTCGCGGCGGCTCGTGTTCGTGACCGCGTTCCACCCGGGAAAGCAGGCGGTGTTCGGCTACGTCTTCCGGCGCGAAGAATACCCGTGGACTCAGATCTGGGACTCCTACCCCGGAGGCACGCGCCGCTCCTCGCGAGGCCTCGAGTTCGCCTCGCAGCCTTTCGACCTGCCCCGGAGGGAGGTCATCCAGGCGAACTCGATGTTCGGCACGCCGACGTACAGGTGGCTTCCCGCCCGGTCCACGATCGGATCGCGCTTCGTGATGTTCTACACCCGGACGCCGGCCGGGTTCACCAGAGTCGATGATGTCGTCCTCGAGAACGGCCGGCTGACGATCGAGGATCGGGGCAGCGGAACGCGGATCGTCCTGAGCGCGTCCCGCGGCCTGTGAGGGATTGGCCTGAGACTGGAGTTCGCATGAAGCGCCGGATGTCCGCCCTGCTGCCGCTGGTCCTCGCCGGTGCGTCGCTTGCCGCGCAGGGAAAGACCGCGACGAAGCCGCTGGAGATCTGGGTCGTCGACGTCGAGGGCGGCAAGGCCGCGCTCTTCGTCACGCCCACCGGCCAGACCGCGTTGATCGACACCGGCTTCCCCGGGGCGAGAGATCTGGACCGCATCATGGCGGCCATCGCCGACGCAGGCGTGAAGCAGATCGACTATCTGGTGTCGACGCACTACCACGTGGATCACATCGGCGGCCTGACGGAGCTCGCCAAGCGCATCCCGATCATGACCTACGTCGATCACGGGCCCACTGTCGAGGGACCGACGGTGCCGCAGCTCGAACCGGGCCCGGGCGGGCTCATCCTCACAAAACCGCGCGAGCAGATAGAGGGCTTCCAGGCGGCGTATGCCGAGCTGTACAAAAAGGCAAAGCACATCGTGGTGAAGCCCGGCGATCGGCTGGCGATTACCGGCGTCGAGTGGCGGATTGCGACGGCGGCCGGCAACGTGCTCGAGAGGCCGCTCCCGGGCGGCGGGCGACCGAACCCCGCGTGCGCAGGCTTCACGCCGCTTCCTGCGACCGAGGGAATGAACGATCCGGACGACTTCCATTCGGTGGGCAGCGTCGTCATCCTCGGCCAGTTCCGCGCTGTCGACTTCGGCGACATGTGGCGCACGAAAGAGCTCGAATTGATCTGCCCGAACAACCCGATCGGCCCGGTGGACCTGTACTTCGCGAGCAGCCACGGCGCGATCGCGTCGGGGTCGCGCCCGTTCGTGCACGGGCTGCAGCCCCGGGTCGCCCTGGTGCAGAACGGGACGCGCAAGGGCGCCGCTGCCGGTCCGATGACGACCATCCTCGCCTCGCCGGGTCTCGAAGGGCTCTGGCAGATGCACTGGTCGCACAACCTGATGGTCGAGCAGAACACGCCGGGCCTGTTCATCGCGAACGTGGACGACATGCCGACCGTCGCCGGCGTCCTGACCGCGCCGCCGCGCGGCGCCGGGCCGGCTCGTGGGGCCGGCGGGACGGCTCCAGCGCCCGCCGCTGGAGCGCAACCGGCCACGGGTGCGGCAGCTCCAGCCGCGGCGCCTGCAGCCGCGCCGCCGGCCCAGGGAGTGGCCGCGCCCCCGCCGTCAGCAGGATCCGCGCAGCCAGCCGGCCGCGGGCGAGGCAATGCTACGGGACATACACCCGCCTACTGGCTCAAGGTCTCGGCACAGCCGGACGGGAGCTTCACCATCGCGAACCCGCGAAACGGCTTCAGCAAGACCTACGGCCCGCATGCGCCAGGGCGCGCCGGCCGTTAGTGGCCTGCTGAGACCGGATGCAAGCCACCCAAGGCGATCTGTTCTCCTGAACACACGGCGAGGGACTACACTGGCAGGGGGCGGGTGGACGTCGACAGTGGGCGGATCACGCTCCAGCGTGGACAGATGGATCATACCGAGATGGACTGGACCGCTCCACCATGACCGATGACACACCGCGGCCCCTGGCCCGGGAAGCAATCTGGGACCTGTTCGTCGACGCGCTCGATCGGTCCGGGCAGGCCGGCACCGCAGCGGACGTGCTGACACCGTCAACCCTCCACCCCGAGGCGCCCAGCGGCAGACGGTTCGGGGATCTCACCCGGGTCGAAATAGACAACCTCGTGAAGATAGGCGGCAACCTGGGCCGCCGGGGCGACGTCGTCAAGACGATGTGGACGCAGACGCAGCAGCAGCTGAAGCTCGCGCGGCGCGCGAAGTAACAGCCGCATCCTCCGCCGCCGCACACTCGATGACTGGGCAAGGCGTTAGGACGGGACCCGATCCGGCAACAGCGGGCGATCCGCGGCTGTCGCGATGCGGTAGAGGTGACTTGCCGTGCGAATCAGAAGCGACCGGCTCGCCACTGCCATCGACGCAAGCGTGGCGCCGTCGAGCTCGTTCACCGCGAGCGTGTTGAACGTCGTGGAGGCGGCAATGACCGTGGCCAGGCCGTCCTCGTTCAGAAAGTAGATGCGGCCGTCCGCGTGGACAGGCGATGCGGAGTAGGTCCCGCGGAGCCGCTGCTGCCAGCGAACCGCCCCGGTCGTCGCGTCCAGACAGGACGCGATTCCGGCGTCGTTGACGAAGTACAGCTCGGACCCGACCAGCAGGGGCGAGGGTGTGTAGGGCGCCGCGCGTCGCGCGGTCCACACGACGTGGGTGTTGGTGACGTCGCCTCGGCCGTCCGGCCTCACCGCCAGGAGTGCCGGCTGATGGAACCCTGTCGAGATGAAGACCAGCCCGTTGCCGAACACCGGGCGAGGCACATTGGAGAACCCGTCTCCGTAGCCGACCCGCCAGAGTTCCTGGCCCGTTGCAGGATCGTAGGCAACCGTCCGGTAGGCGCCGACGCTGACGAGCTGATCCTGATCGCCCACCCGGATGACCAGCGGCGTCGAGTAGGCCTGCTCGGCCGGCGGCTGCCTGTCGCGGCGCCACCGCACCTTGCCCGTGCGGCTGTCCAGCGCCGCAACGAACGCCTCGTTGGCATTCCCGTCACAGTTGACGATCAGGAGGTCCCGATAGAGGACCGGAGATCCCCCGCTGCCGTGCTGCGACGCGTACGACAGCCGCGTCTGCCACAGTATCTCTCCGCTGGTTGTGAGGGCGGCCGTCCCCTCCGCACCGAAGTGGACGTAGACCCGGCCGCCGTCCAGAATGGGCGTCGGGGACGCCCGGCCGTTCTTGGGATTGATGGCTTCGCGACGCCTGGCGCGGAAGACCTCGACGTTGACCACCTCACGCCCTGTCTCGAGGTCGAAGGCGAGGGCACGAAGAGACATCCCGTCGGAGGGCCCGGATCCCGTGGCGTCGTCGGCCGTCGTCAGCCAGACGCGGTCGCCCCCGACGACAGGGGAGGACCAGCCTGCGCCCGGAACGCGGGTTTTCCAGAGGACGTTGCGGCCCTCGCTCCAGTCCACCGGAAGCCCTTTCTCCTCCGAGTGACCCTGACCGGTTGGACCGCGAAACTCAGGCCACTGATCCGCCGCGACGTTCACTGCCGGGAACAGCAGCATCGTGAACACCGTGGAGATTGCAAGCCGGCACGCCCCGCGAGTGGCGATGCCCCGGCGCGTCCCTCGACCTGCGGTCGACTGCTCGATGTTCGCGACAGGTTTGCAACCGCCCTGCCCTGTCGCGGGAAAGTCCGACGCGATGCTGCTGTGGCCGATCGGCACGTTCATCTGGAGTGTTCCCTGCTCTTCCATCTGCCATTATCGATTTCACATCAGGCCGGCCCTTTTTCGGCGGCCTGTCAGCTGTTGTCGCCGTCCAGGAGGCCTCCGAGACCGCCAAGTACCGAGCCTTCCTCGCGACCGCCGCGCGTCAGGCCGGGCACTGCCGCAATGATCCGGTTCGCCAGCCGGCTGAGCGGAAGAGACTGCAGCCACACCCGTCCCGGGCCGGTCAGGGTGGCAAAGAACAATCCCTCGCCGCCGAACAGCGCCGACTTGATCTTGCCGACGTACTGGATGTCGTAGCTGACGGAAGGCTGGAATCCGACGATGCACCCGGTATCGACGCGAATCAGCTCGCCCGGCGCCAGGGCCCGCTCCTGAAGCGTGCCGCCGGCGTGCACGAACGCCCACCCGTCCCCCTGCAGGCGCTGCATGATGAAGCCTTCGCCGCCGAACAGGCCGACGCCGAGCTTGCGCTGGAACGCGATGCTGATGGTCACGCCTTTCGCGGCCGCCAGGAAGGAGTCCTTCTGCGCGATCAGCTCGCCGCCGATCTCGGCCAGGTGGATCGGGACGATCTTGCCAGGATACGGGGCGCCGAATGCCACGCGCTTCAGCTGGCTGCTCCTGTTCAGGAACACGGTCATGAAGAGCGACTCGCCCGTCAGCAGCCGCTTCCCGGCGCCCATGAGGGCGCCGATGAACCCTCCCTGCTGTCTCGAGCCGTCGCCGAAGATGGTCTCCATCTCCACGCCGTCCTCCATGTACATCATCCCGCCCGCCTCGGCCACGGTGGCCTCGCCCGGATCGAGTTCGACTTCGACGAACTGCATGTCGTCGCCGAAGATCTTGTATTCAATCTCGTGCATCCCGGCCATGCCTGTCTCCTCCTATCGATCGTTGCCATTCGGGCCGAAACGTCAGCACCGCCCGCCCGACCTCGGTGCTTCGCACGACAGCGCGTTCCGGTTGTCGGGGGCAGACTCGACCCGCCGTGCGTCAGTGGGGTTGGTCGCGCGCCGAGCCCGGATCGATGAACAGCCGATGCGGACTCAGAAAATGGAGCGGCTGCCCCCGGATGTCACAAGGTTGCCAGAAAGGCCTGTGTCCAGCGAACGCTGGCTTCGACATCCTCGAGATTGCGCCTCTGAGCCTCCGGGTCGGGCGGCTTCCCGCCTTGACCGCCTCCCCGCTGTGCGGCGGGCGCCGGGACCGCCGCCTGCGGCGGCCCTCCCTGGCGATCCGGCCCGGTGGCAGCCTGGCTCCGGCCAGGGTCGGCGGGCGGCAGGGGGCGCGGCGTGCCCTTGTCGCACAGCGCCAGGAACCGTGCGAACTCCCACGCAGGCGTGGTGCGGAACAGCTCCCATGCCTGCGGGTTGCGGTAATCGAACAAGCGCGGCGAGTTGCTGACGATCACCTCGAGCGACACGGCCTTGCCCGGGCACTGGACGATGTACTTGCGAAGGTAGTCCGCGATCCCGACGTTGCCGTCGCCCATCCGGCTCCACTGCACCGCGGTGCCCTGCGGCGAGTTGAACACGTAGCTGTCGCGGACGTGGCTTGTCAGGACATAGGGCGCCAGTGTCTCGAGCGTCAGGTGCGGATCCTCGATCGTCCAGACGGCGTTTCCCGAGTCGATGCACACACCGACGTAGTCCGGGCCGGCCGCTTCGACAAGGGTCTTCAGCTCGCGGGCCTGCATGTCGCCCGCATGGTTCTCGATCGCCACCTTCACCCCGGCGTCCATGGCTCGCGATCGCACCGCCTTCAACACCCTGACCGTCTCGTCGATGTGCTTTTCGATGGGACCGCGCCGGTCCGCTTGCGTGCCGAGGAAGCAGCGGACGATGGGCGAACGGATGAGGGTCGCAGCCTCGATCATCCGGACGAGTTGCTCCTGCGCCGTGCCGGCGGCCGCGTCGAAGACGCCGGACGTGGGGCAGATGGACCGCATCCCAATCTCGATGTCCAGCCGCAGCTCGTCGGCGCGGGCCCGGATCCGGCGCAGGTTGGCGGGGTCCAGCGCCACTTTCCAGTCCGGGCTCCCGAGAAACCGGATCTCGCTGAAGTGGACCATCCTGACGTTCCACTTCGCGGCCCAGTCCATCTGCTGGAAGGGGGTCCACTGCTGGGCCCCCAGGCTGTACATGTCGACGCCGAACCGCACGTCGGCAGCCGCCGGTGACGAGACGGCGCGGGCCGGGCTGCCAAGCGTGAGAGCCGCGGCACCGACTGTTTTCAGGAAGGTCCGCCGGCCGGCGGCTCCCGTTCGATTCTCAGGTGTCATGACCATCGGTCCTCGAAACTGCACGCAGAATGCCGGGCCTCAGGAGCTGCACGACAGCATCGAACAACCGGCCCGTTCGCGCGCCCAGTCCGGCCGAAGAGCGGCGTAGCGCTCGGCGCCGGGCTGATCGTCGTAGGGGCGGCGCAGGATGTCCAGCAGTTCCATGATTCCGGCTTCGTCGCCCAGTTCGGCGCGATCGATCGCCTCCTGCGCCAGGTAGTTGCGAAGGACATAGCGAGGATTCACGGCGTTCATGCAGACGCGTCTCTCGGCGCCGTCCGGCCACTCTCCGCGCGCACGCTCACTGTAGCGCGTGAGCCAGTCGTGGAAGTCAGGCTCGAACCGCAGCATCTTCTCACGATCGTAGAACGCCTGACGCAACGGCTCCAGTGTCGGCCGGTCGAGCGGAACCTCCGGTAGCTGGCGGAAGAAGAGCGTCATGTCCACTTCGGCCTCTTCCAGCAGATCCTCCAGCCGTTCCATCAGCTCGACATCCTCTCCCGTGCACTCGCGCAGCCCCAGCTTGCCCGCGATGCCCGTGCGGGCGGCATCCGTGAAGGTGGCGGCGTAGCGGTCCAGCCCGGCATGCAGCGCGTCCGCGGACGGAAACACGGGGTAGAGCGCGCTCGCCAGCCTGGCGAGGTTCCAGTGGGCGACCTGCGGCTGCTGGCCGAAGCGATAGCGGCGCCCGTTTGCGTCGGTCGTGTTGGGTGTCCATCGCCGGTCGAAGTTGTCGATCCACCCGTACGGTCCGTAGTCGATCGTCAAGCCCAGGATGGACATGTTGTCGGTGTTCATCACGCCGTGGACGAAGCCCGCTGCCATCCATGCCGCCACCATGCGGGCCGTGCGCTCGCACACCTGCCCGAACCACTCCGCACGCACCTGTTCGCTGTCCGGTGGGTGCGCGTCGGACAGGAGCTCCGGAAAGTCACGCCGGATGGTGAACGACACGAGCTGCTCCAGGAGCGCCGTGTCCCCCCGCGACGCGGGCAGTTCGAAGTGCCCGAAGCGGATGAACGACGGGGCGACGCGGCAGACGATGGCGCCCGGCTCGAGCCTGGAGTTGCCGTCGTAGAACATGTCCCGCAGGACCGCGTCTCCCGTCGCCACCAGGCTCAGGGCCCGTGTCGTCGGCACGCCCAGGTGATGCATCGCCTCGCTGCAGAGGAACTCGCGGATCGACGACCGCAGCACGGCGCGGCCGTCCGCGCCACGCGAGTAGGGGGTCGGCCCCGCTCCCTTGAGCTGCAGCTCCCATCGCCGGCCGGCATCGTCGATGGTTTCCCCGAGCGTGATGGCCCTGCCGTCGCCCAGCTGGCCGGCCCAGCTCCCGAACTGATGTCCACCGTAATTGGACGAGCAGGGCTCCATGCCGGCCAGAAGCGCGTTGCCCCCGAACACTTCGGCGAACCGTTGGGACTGCATCGCTGCGGGCGAGAAACCGAGCTGCGCCGCGAGTTCAGCCGAGTGCGCGATCAGGCGCGGCGCCGCGACGGCTGTCGGCGTCACGCGCGAGTACATCGCGCCGAACACCTGGCGGGAAGACAGATCCGTGTCCGGGTCCCCGGGCAATTCGCGTACGAACCTGTTGTCGAAGCGCAACTGCTCCATGACTCATCATTGTACCGGGAGCCCCGGCAGGCACTGTATGGCAGCCGCGCCGGGCCGGTCGACGTCGGCATCCGACGGCCGGCGCGGTCCTGAACCGAACGTGGCGTATTCTCTCAGTCGACAGCAGGACACAGGAGGAGCGAGGATGAAACGAATCACCTGGATGACAAGCGCCGCGGCGCTGCTTATCGCGACGGGCGCTATACAAGGAAGCGCGCAGCAGCCGGCGCCCGCGCAGCCCCCGGCGCAGCCGTCGACGCAGACGCCGTCTCAGCCCGCCGCACAGGCCCCGGCCCAGCCACAGCCGCCGCAGCAGTTCTTCGTCGGGCACGCCCTGGGCCTGCCCATCACGCCCGCGCCGGACTCCACCTTCGCCGCGATGTCGTCGAACGTGAAGGTGTACGGCGCCATCTACTCCGCCGAGAGCTGCTCGTACGACCCCGTCCGCAACCTGATCGTCGTGCCGAATCGGGGCGTCGCGCAGGGTGTGCAGGCGAACAACGCCTGGGTGTCCCTCATCAACCACGACGGCTCGGTCCATACAGCGCGATGGATCGGCGTGCAGAACCCCGGCCCGCAGCGCACCGGCATGAACCCGCCGCTCGTGCTGAACGAGCCGTTCGGCAGCGACATCGTCAAGGGGGTCCTCTACCTCGCGGATCGCGACGGCGGGACCACCCCGGAGGAGCCGAGCGTTGCGGTGATCCGGCGCTTCACGATGGCCACCGGGGCGCCGGCCGGGGAGACCCGCGTGGAGGGCCCGGCCTGGTTCAACGACATCGAGGTGACGGAGGACGGGACGGTCTACGCGACGCAGACCGGGGTCGGCGGGCAGACCCCGGACCCGGCGAGCTGGCAGGTGTGGCGGATCACGCCCGACGGGAAGTCCTCCATCTTCGTCCAGGGTGCCCCGCTCCGTCAGCCCAACGGCGTGGCGCTCGACCCCCAGGGCAACATCGTCGTCGCGAACATGGGCACCACCGAGCTGCTGACGTTCGCGCCGGACGGCAAGTTGATCCGGACGGAGAACGCGGCGCAGGCCGGCAGCGACGGCCTCGTGATCATGGAGGATGGCACCAAGTACGTGAGCAGCGTGATGAACGGCGGCGTGTCGCGCATCCGTCCCGGCCAGCCGGCGGAGCTGATCGCCCAGAATATCCCGAACGCGGCGTCCATGTGCTACGACGCGGGCGCGAAGCAGCTGGTCATTCCGATGAACGCAAATAACGCGCTCGCGTTCGTGCCGCTCGGCAAATAGCCAGGGTCCGCGCCGCAGCGGGTGACGTGCCGGAGAGGTGTGTGCTGCTCACTCGCCGGCCGTCACCCCGAGCGACCGGTCACTCCACGCTCTTCGTGTCCCTGAGGAACGCCGAGAGCACGTCGACCGTCTGCGCCTTGTTCTCGCGACGGACGTTGTGCCCGGCCCCTTCGATGTGGACGATCTTGCCGTTTCGCAGCTTGGCGGCGACCTCTTCGTTCTGCTTTCTCAGGTCGCCCTGCGCGTCGGCCTTGAGTATCAGCGTGGGTGCGGCAATCTTCGCGAGGATCTCGCTCATGGGCGGCCGGTTCGCCGAGCTGATCGCCAGGGTGGCGGGGTGATGCCGGCGCTTGGACGGCGCCCAGAACTCGCACTCCGAACGGCCCCATTTCGGCGAGTTCTTCATGCAGCCGGCCACCAGCTCTTCCTCGCTCGTGTTGTTGCGCGCAAGCAGGGTCGCCCGCCGCTCCTCCAGGCTCGGCGGCGCCGCCGCGCCGGCAGGACTCCCGGGACGTACCAGCCCCGGGTCTTCGAGGATCACCGCCCGCGGGACGTCCGGATACTTCGCAGCGAACAGCGCGACCATGGCGCTGCCCATCGAATGTCCCATCAGGATCGGCCGTTCCAGCTTCAGCTCTTTGAGGAGGCCGGCGAGGTCTTCCACCTGGACGTCCGGGGCGTCCCCCGGGGTGGGGGGATCGGAGAGGCCGTGTCCCCTCGCGTCGAACATGATGATGTCGTAGCTGCCCTGGAGCTCCTTCGCCAGGTTGGTCCAGCACAACCCGTCGTCCGACGAGCCGTGCGCCATGACGAGGGGCGGCTTGTTCCCACCGGTGCGCCAGTAATGGATGCGGATGCCGTTGGCGAGGACGTAGCCATCCTTCCAGCCGGCAGGCGGCTCCGGTCCGGCAGAAACGGGTGCCGCGAACGCCACGAGCAGCGCGATTGACAGGAGCCGTTTCACAACAGTCATACCGCCTCCACCTTCTGGATGGTTGCCGGAGGTTCCGATCGACGGCGCACAGTATATGCCGGGAGCCGCGCCGTCCGGCGGGCATCGGACGATCTCCCGCTGCGCCGGTGAGTCCTCACCGTCCTCTGGCCGGCATCCGGCGCTTCCGCCCGGTGGCCGGGTCGGTCGGGGACGCCGAGGCGCAATTCAGGTGAGCTGGCCGTCGAAGGCTTGCGGGTTACGCGAGCATCTGCGTCACCACCCGTCCGTGCACGTCGGTGAGGCGGAAATCGCGTCCCTGGAAGCGGTACGTCAGCTTGGTATGGTCGATCCCCATCAGGTGCAGGACTGTCGCCTGGAGATCGAAGACGGAGACCGGATCGGACGTGACGTTGTAGCTGAAGTCGTCGGTCTCGCCGACGACGAAGCCCCGCTTGGTGCCGCCGCCTGCCACCCACATGCAGAAGTTGCGCGGATGGTGGTCGCGCCCGTAATTCACCTCGGTCAGCTTGCCCTGGCTGAACACCGTGCGCCCGAACTCCCCGCCCCAGATGACGAGCGTGTCGTCGAGCAACCCGCGCTGTTTGAGGTCGGTGACGAGCGCCGCCGTCGGCTGATCGGTGCCCCGGCACTGCAGGGCGATGTCGCGCGGAAGATTGCCGTGCTGATCCCACCCGCGATGGTACAGCTGGATGAACCTGACGTTCCGCTCCGCGAGGCGCCGCGCCAGCAGGCAGTTCGCCGCGTAGGTGCCGGGCTTGCGTGACTCGGGCCCATACAGCTCGAAGACCGAATCGGGCTCCTTGGAGAGATCGGTGAGATCCGGCACGGAGGACTGCATGCGATACGCCATCTCGTACTGCGCGATGCGCGTCTCGATCTCCGGGTCGCCGTAGGCGTCGTGCTGCATGGTGTTGAGCCGCGCGGCCGCATCCAGCATCTGACGCCGGGTCGTCTTGCTGATTCCCGGCGGATCCTCCAGGAACAACACCGGCGCGCTTCCTGCGCGAAACCTGACCCCCTGGTAGCTCGAGGGCAGGAACCCGCTCGCCCAGAGACGCGAAAACAGCGGTTGATCCGTGGTGATCGCGTGTGCCTGCGACAGCAGCACCACGAAGCCGGGCAGGTTCTGGTTCTCGCTGCCCAGTCCGTAACTGAGCCACGCCCCCATGCTCGGCCGCCCCGGCTGCTGAGACCCTGTCTGAATGCAGGTGATCGCGGGGTCGTGGTTGATCGCCTCCGTGTTCATCGTCTTGATGAGGGTGATGTCGTCGACGATCCCGGCGGTGTGCGGCAGCAGCTCGCTCACCCACATCCCGGCCTGCCCATGCTGCGCGAACCCGAACGTCGACCTCGCCACCGGAAGCAGCGACTGCCCCATCGTCTGGGCAACGCGCTGCCCCATGCGGATGGAGTCGGGAATCTGCGTGCCCTGGTACTTCGCCAGGCCGGGCTTGTAGTCGAACGTCTCCAGCTGGGACGGTCCGCCGGACTGGTGCAGGAAGATGACCCGCTTCGCTTTTGGCGCGAAGTGGGGGAGCCCGCCAAGGCCGCCGGTCGCCGCATTCCGGATGTCCTGCCCTGCTGCGCCGGCCGCCAGCAGCTCCGGCGTGAGCAGCGAGGCGAGCGCGGCGGCGCCGATGCCACGGGCCGACAGGCCGAACAACTGCCGGCGCGTCAGGTGCAGATCGATTTCGCGCTGAATGCTCACGTTATTGCCTCGTGACCGTCTCATCCAGGTTGAGCAGGACGCTCGCGACCGTCGTCCAGGCGGCGAGTTGCGCCGGATCCAGCCGCTTGTCGTGTGCAGACTCTCCGACGTCGAGCAGCTTCGTCGCTGCCGGCCTGTTCCGGTCGAACGCGGCGATCTGCGTCTCGAGGAGCTTCCGCAGCACGCCGGTCTCCTTGCGCGACGGCTTGCGCGCCGTGGCGAGGCGGAAGGCATAGGCCAGCCGCTGCTTTTCGTCCTTGCCCCCTTCGAGCAAGGCACGCTGGGCCAGCGCCCGCGCGGCCTCGACGTAGGTCGGATCGTTGAGCAGCACCAGCGCCTGAAGCGGTGTGTTGGTCAACGCCCGGCGCCCCGTGCACTTCTCGCGATCCGGCGCGTCGAAGGTCGCCAGCGACGCGGGCGGGGCGGTGCGCTTCCAGAACGTGTACATGCCGCGGCGGTAGAGATCCTTCCCGTGGCTTTGCTGATACGCCTGCGCCGAGTAGCCTTCCCCGAACGCGAGCTCCTCCCACAGGCCCTTCGGCTGGTACGGCAGGACGCTTGGCCCGCCGATCTCGTCGTTGAGGAGTCCGCTGGCAGCCAGCGCCGTGTCGCGGATCATCTCGGCCGGGAGGCGGAACCGCGGACCGCGCGCCAGCAGCCGGTTCTCGGGATCCTTCTCGAGCAGGGCGGGCGTCACCCTGGACGACTGTCGATAGGTCGCAGACGTCACGATGAGCCGTTGCAAGGCGCGGGTGTCCCAGCCGGTGCGCACGAACTCGGTCGCCAGCCAGTCGAGGAGCTCCGGATGGCTGGGCGGCTCACCCTGCACGCCGAAGTCCTCCTGCGTCTTGACGATGCCGTGTCCGAAGTACATCTGCCAGAAGCGGTTCACGGCGACCCGGGCCGTGAGCGGATGGCCGGGCTGCACCAGCCAGTTCGCCAGCGTGAGCCGGCTGGCCGGCCCGCCGCCCTGGAGCGGCGGCAGCATCGCGGGCACACCGGGATCGACCTTGTCCGTCCGGTTCCGGTAGTCCCCTCGGGCGAGCACGAAGGTCTCGCGCGGCTCCTTCAACTCGGCCATGACCATCGCCGTGGGAATCGGCTTCTCCAGCTCGGCCTTCTGCTTCCGCAGTGCCTCGAGCTCCGCGCTGCGCGGTACGCAGCGCCTCCGGAGCAGCGTGCGTGAGAAAGTACTCGCCGAGGTATTCCGCCTGATCCTTCGAGACCTTGCCGTTCACGCCGGAGAGAATGGCGCGCGGCCTGTTGTGTATTGCCAGGTCCTCCACCTCGTCCGCCGTGAGCACCCGGTCGTAGAGCCGGAGGTCGTCCACCTGACCGATGAACGGCGGCCCCAGCGCGCGCCGTCCGAGCGTCAAGGCGGCGTCGGTCGCGACGGGCCCCGCGAGGGTGTTCTTGACGACCTCGACGGCGAGGCGCTCGCCGTTGGCGTAGATCGCCAGGCCTGCAGCCTTGCCCGACCCGTCGTACGACATCACGACGTGGTTCCACTCGCCCTGGGTGAGCCGATCACGAGTCCGGACCTGGATGGAGCCCTTGGGCGCATCGGACAGCAGGGTGATTGACAGGCGCGCGCCATATTTCTGGATGTCCACCAGCTGGAAATCCTCCAGCCGCCATTCGTATCCCCGCTTCTGCAGCGCGTCGTCCACTTCCAGCTTCTGGAAGACCGCCATCGGCAGGTTCCCGCGCGCCTTCATCCAGACCGCCAGGCTGAACGGATCGGACCTGTCGAAGCCACCGGCAGTGCCGAACCTCACCTCCGTGTCGCCATCGAACGCCGCCGCGCGACCGATTTGTCCGACGTCGAAGGTCGGATCTCCCGACACCGTGCGGCCGTGCTGACGGCGGCCGGAGATATCCGAGAAGCTTCCGTCCAGCTCGTAGTGCGCGGTGAGGCCTGCGCGGTCCACGGTGCGGTTCTCCGGCGCCAGCGGCTGCTCGGACACAGCCTGCTCCCATTCGCGCAGCGGCGGTTCGACCACCGTCTCGTCGAGGTCGGCCTCGTGCGCGGCGATCGCGGCGTCGAGCTCGTCGAGGCGTGCCTGCTGTTCGGGCGAGGTCAGCAGGATGGTCGGCGCGGCGTTGCCCCTTCGGCCGTCGAGACCCTGTTCAGGCACATTGTTGAAGAACGCGAAGAACTGATAGAACTCCTTGTGGCTGATCGGGTCGAACTTGTGCGAGTGGCATCGCGCGCACCCCATCGTCAGCCCCATGAAGGCCGTGGATGTCGCCTCGACACGGTCCATCACGTACTCGACCTGATACTCCTCCGCAATCGCACCACCTTCGAAGTTGATCATGTGGTTGCGGTTGAAGCCGGAGGCCACCTTCTGATCGCGGGTGGCTTCGGGCAGCAGGTCGCCGGCCACCTGTTCGACAATGAACTGGTCGAACGGGAGGTTGCGGTTGAAGGCCCCGATGACCCAGTCCCGCCACGGCCACATCCCGCGGTGGCTGTCGATGTGGTAACCGTGCGTGTCGGCGTATCGCGCGGCATCGAGCCACGGCACCGCCATCCGCTCGCCGTAGCGCGGGGACGCCAGCAGGGCGTCAACCCGGCGCTCGTAGGCGTCTGGTGAACGGTCGGCGAGAAAGGCATCGACGTCGGCGGGCGTCGGCGGCAGCCCGGTGAGGTCGTAGGTCACCCGCCGCAACAGCGTGGTCTTGTCGGCCTCAGTCGAGGGCTTGAGGCGTTCCCGCTCGAGGCGCGCGAGGATGAAGCTGTCGATCGGGTTCCGCGGCCAGTCGTCCTTCTCGACCGCGGGCGCTTCCGGGCGCACGGGCGGGATGAAGGCCCAGTGCGTGTCCCACTTGGCGCCCTCGGCGATCCAGCGGCGCAGAAGGTCGATCTGCCTGGTGTTCAGCGCATGCCCGGAATCGGGCGGCGGCATCACTTTCTCGGGATCGGGGTTGGTGATGCGCTTGACCAGCAGACTGCCCGGTGCGTCTCCAGGAACAATGACGCCTTCCTCGGCAAAGGCGCCTTCGCGCGTGTCGAAATGGAAGTCCGTCTCCCGCGTTTTCTCGTCGGGACCGTGACACGCGAAGCAGTTGTTGGCGAGGATGGGCCGGATGTCACGGTTGAAGCTGACCGGCGGCGCTCCTGCCTGTCCGGTGGCGCGCGCCGTCGTGGTCCCGGCACCCGCCAGGGCGAGGCCGAACGACCACGCAGCCAGCACGCACGCACGGATCCCCTTGTTGCGCATGAATAGTGCAGTTTACTGCAACCCGAGGGACCCGCGGACGCTGTTGATCGCGGCCGCGCTCCCTCGCCCTTTCAACGCGCGGGCGCCGAAGGGGCTTCCGGCCGTATCAGGACGACCCAGTCCCGCTGGGGGTCGCTTGGCGGCTTGCCGATCTCGACCCAATCCTTGCCGCCGGCGGCCAGCGTGGGAACGGATCCCGCCTGCAGCGGACCGCCTTTCCGCGGGTCGAACCAACGCACTTCGTATGTGCCCTTGTACAGCTTGGAGATTCACGGTCGGGGTGTCGGGGGGCGTGCCGGACCCGGCCGTAGGCGCCTGACCGTGCCGGTCACCGCCCGCACCCGGGCCGATAGCCCCGGGGCCACCCCTGGCGCCCGGCGCCTGTCTCGCCCCGGCCGGTCCGCTGCCCTCCCCGGCGGCGCCCCGGCCGCCCCCGCGTCCGGACCCGGGAAAGGCCGGCGCATACGACGCGCCGTCGGCCGGGCCGCGTGTTCCTCCGACGGGTCCGTTCGGAAAATAGCCCACAATCGTCCCGAGGCCCTCGAGCGCCCACCCCGTCGAATCAGCTCGCTGTGGTTGCTCATGTCCTGGAACGGCACCTTGTTGCTGGTGAAGAACGCGTGGGCGGCACGCATCTGGTCCCACCACTTGTCGTAGGTGCGGAAGTCCTGGAGCATCAGGTCGGGTACATCGACGCCGGACCCGCTCGTGCTCTTCTCCCCCACGTCGGTGCCGAACCCGACGTAGGTGTTCATCCCCGCGCCTCCGGCCATGATGTTGGCCCACAAAGCGCCTTTCCGGCCGTCGTCGTGCTCGGGGTCCGCGATGTCGCGGGCGACAGCGGCGTTCACCTGGCCGAGTGCCATGCCGGCCGGTCCGGGCCGGGTTTCATCGAGGGTGATGATCCAGGGGGAGCCCGCGGCGTCGGCAGCCATTCGCAGGAAGCGCGTCACGTCGTAGACGTCGTAGAGATCGATCTGGAGCGACGCGCCCTTGTAGGGCGAGCCCGGCCCATCAAGGGCCTGTAGAGGCGCTCCCAGCTCCGGATGTTGTGAATCACAATCAGGTGCCGGTACGGGTCGTTCGCATAGATGTACTCGGCAAATGCCTTGCGCTGCGCGGGGGTGTTGCCGTTCTCCTCGCCGACGTTCCAGTTGAGCCCGAGATGGTGACCGAAGCGGGCAATCAGCTCACGGTAGTACAGACCTGCGCTCCGGGCCGAGTTCGCCGGCGTCCATGTCCCAGTCGTTCTCGATTTCCATCAGCTTGAACTCGATGAACAGCCCGAGCCTGTCCATGTGTTCGAAGAGGATTTCCCATTGGGCGAGCTTGGGGATAGACAGACGCGTGCGGTCTTCGGAATCGATGTAGGGCGAGACGTTCCGATCGTCTCCATGGACGGTGTAGGTCATCAACGACTGCGAGTTCAGCCCTTTCGACGCGAGGTAGTTCATCGCGCCAATCAGGCCCTTCCCCTTTCCGTCCTTCCAGGTGGGATCTCCTGTTTTCCAGTCGCCGACGTGCGCCTTGTAGCTTTTGCGGAACCCTCCCCCAACCGGCCCTCCCACTTATAGTTCGGCGTGTCGTCGAAGTCGTCGTACGCCGAGGAGGTTCTCCGGCGAGTCCGATCCGACCTTCAGGAAGTAATCGCGGATGCCGCCGAACTGGAGGTGGTGCTTGTTGACGTCCTTCAGCATTCCCTTGCCGCGGAAGTCGCGTCCCGACTTGTCTGTGTCCACAACCGAGAAGGACCCCGTGCGGCCGTCGAACGGGGTGAGCGCGGTGCCGGCGGTGGCCGAATCGGCAACCGCCACGTTCGGCCCCTGACGGAACGAGATCCGGTAGGTCCACCTGCCCACCTGATCGGGAGCCAGAATCGCACTCCATTTGTTGCCGCCGGAAGCGGAGCTGTTGGCGGCATTGCCGTCGCCGGCGAAGAAGCCCGGCACGCGGTACACCGTCTTGCTGGCGGCGTGCGTGAACGTGACATCCATGCGCAGGTCCAGGAACGGATTGGGCGTGGCAGCCGCGGACGTCGCTGGACCGTCGAGCGTCACGGTCACCTTGTGCCACCGCTTCAGCTCACCGCTCAGGGCGACGCCCGGCGCCTGGGCAAGGCCTGCGGTCGCCGACGCGGCGATCAGCAGCGCGGCAATCCCTGTCCGCTGGCACGTTCTTCGAGCCCGCCTTACGACGGCGGTTCGTCCGGGGTGTTCGTCCTGATCCGGCAGCATCACTCTCTCCTTCTGGGCGGGATTCACGAAGCAGCCTGGATGCTGCCTGGGGGAGCATCGGGCAAGGCGGCGAGGGTGCGACGAAGGCCGGCGAGTGAACGTGCGAGCCAGTCCTCGTCGGCGAGGACGTCGGCCTGCCGATCACCCGTTGCAGGCACCCAGTTCTCCAGGAATAGCAGCGGCTGGGGATGGCGCGCGCAGATCCGCCGGAGGCACCCGTCGAGATCGAGGCTGCCCTCGCCGAGTGGGGCGCCAGTCACCTCGAAGCCGACGTTCGACCCGCGGACACGATAGTCCTTCAGGTGATAGAACACCGCCCGATGGTCGAGGATATCGAACACCTGGGCCTCGGACTCCCAGTTCCGCAGCGAGTTCGCCGAATCGACGCAAAACGCGATCACGTCTGGGGGATAGGCGCGCGCCATCTCCGCCAGCACTCGGCAGGGAATGTGGAAGTGGTTCTCGACGACGAGCGTCAGCCTGGCGTCGGCGACCCGGACCGCGGCCGCCGCGAGGAAGCGCTCGAGCCGCTCCCTCGATGGGGCTCGACCCGAATCGTCCTCCAGCACGATGCGCAGGGCCGTTGCGCCGGGGATCATCAGGGCCCGCTCGAGGTAGCGCGAGAGGGTCTCGACATCGAGCGTCATGCACCCGAGGTGCACGTCGACGCCCAGGTCGGCGGCCACGCGGAGCACCTCGCGCCAGTCTTTCTCGCTGACATCGAGCGGCCGCGCGTTCTCGCAGACCTGGAAGGCGTCGAGCTGCGCGGCGTGGGTTCGCCGAACCAGGGACACGAGCGGCGGCGCACCGGCCAGGTCCATCAGCAGGTACCGGTAGGCGTAGCTCGTCGTCCCGACGGTGGCCTTCCTGGTCATGCGTCGGCCCGCCGCCGCTTCGGTGCGTTCTGGAGCTTGCGATCACCCGCGGTCTCAGGGGCATAGTGCTCGGGCCGACGGCCCGGACAGCGGACGCTCGCACCGTTCGTCGTCGTCATGCCGATTGCCGGGCGCCCCATTGGGCTCGCATGGCCCGGGGTGAGGTCCTGAAGTGCTGCCTGAACTTGCGGTCGAAATAAGTGTGGTCAGGCAGCCCGACACGCGCCGCAATCTCACCCACCGGAACGTCGGTGTCGCGCAGGAGCTCGCAGGCATGCGAGAGCCGCACGTGCGTCACATAGCTGATGAGCGTCGTGCCGGTGGACTGCTTGAAGAATTTCATGAAGCGCGATTCGCTCATGCCCACCATGCGCGCCGCCTGCAGGATCGTCAGCGGCCGGGCATAGTGCTCCTGGAGATGATCGAAGAGGCGGCCAAGCCGCCTCGCCCGCTCCTGCTGGCGCACGTACTCGGAGTGCGCAACTTCGGCCCCGGCGAAGTGTTGTGAGATGTGGAACAGCAACTCCAGCAGGTAGGCCTTGCAGCCCAGCCGCGCGTAGACGCCCCCCGCCCGGCCGAAGTAGCAGTGCACCAGTCGTCCAAGGGCCTCGTGTACCGGACCGGCGAGCGCCGACTGCGTGCTCACCAGCGGCTCGACCTGCTCGGTCTGGCAGTGAAACGGCACGAGATACGCAAAATCGGACAAGGGGGATCCGATGCTGTAGACCAGCTCGGAGTTGAACGTGATCGTCATGGCGCGGGCGTCCACCCCGCGGAACGATGCCAGGCCGTGCAGCTTGAGGTTGTCGACGACGAGCACGTCGCCTGCGCGGAATGCGATGACCCGATCGCCCATCCGGAAGTCCCCCTCGCCCGACAGCGGCACGAAAATCTCGAGCCGCTCGTGCCAGTTCAACGGGTACGGATGGCCGGCAGCGATGAACTGATAGAGCTTGATCGCGAACGGGAACTGCGGATCGAGGTCGAGCCCGTAACGTCCGCGCGCGTCGACGAGGTGGTCGATCACGAACGGTTCGAAGGGCAACCCCTTCGTGACATCGATCGCCCTCATCGGGACGTCCTGCCGGCCATCGCTGGAATGCATGTGGTCAGACTGCGTCGTCGGCTCGAAGGCGGGCGCAGGAGCCGCCCGCCTTTCATGTGGCCTCAGAACGTGAACCGCAACGCCAGCTGGATCTGCCGGCTGTCGATGCGGGTGCTGGTGATCCGGCCATACGTGGCACTCGACAGATTGGTGTCCGGGCGGCCGAGGATCGGGTGGTTGGCCACGTTGAACACCTCGGTTCGGAACTCCAGGTTGCGCTCCCCGCCCAATGAGACCCGCTTCGACAACGACGCATCCACGTTGACGATTCCCGGGCCCTCGACGATGTTGCGGCCGGCGTCGCCGAAGGTGTAGAGCGGCGGCTGCGCGAACGCTTCGGTTGCGAACCAGCGGTCCACCGTCCGCTCGCCTGCCGGAAGATTCGGATCACCCACGAGGTTCGGCCGGTTTCCCGCGCCCGTCCCGATGTTCGTCGTGTCGCGGCCGGCGTTGGGCGTGAACGGCAGCCCGCTCTCGAACGTGAGGATGGCTCCCGCCCGCCAGCCTCCGATCAGCGCATCCACGAACGTGGGCATGGACGCGCCGTAGCGCCTGCCTCTCCCGACGGGCACCTCCACGAGCGAGGAGGTCACCCAGCGGTGCCGGACATCATAGCTGGACCGCGCGTACTCGCACACGGTGTTGCACCAGGGATTGTTGACGAACAACGTGTCGCCGGCGCCGGGCCGGACCCCGCTCGTGTCGTCCAACGATTTGCCGAACGTGTAGGCCGTCAGCACGGTGAAGCCGTTCTTGAGCCTGCGTTCCGCCTTCACCTGCAGCGCATGATAGTTGGCGCGTCCCACAGAGTCGGGATACTGGATCCATCCGAACTGCTGGTATGGCCGGCGGGCGTCGATCGATCCCGGTCCAGGCTCGGGGTTGTTGTAGCCGGTGATCTTCTTCAGGTTCCGGGATTCGGATCCGACGTACCCGACGTCCAGGGCGAACACGTCGGACAGTGCCCGCTGCACGTTGACGCTCCACTGGTGCACGTACCAGGAGCGCATGTCGGGGTTGTTCCCGAGGATCAGCGGCTGGGCGAGGTTCACGGTTCCGGCCGAACCACCTGTGGGAAACGGACGGGTGGACAGCTGCAGGTCCGGGAAGTCACGGTTCGGAAAGTCGCGGCGCAGGCCGGCCAGCGTGCGCGCCATGTCGAAGATCGAGTTCCCGAGGTCGATCATGTTGTAGAAGACGCCGTAGCCGCCGCGTACGACCGTCCGATCGTTCAGGCCGTAGGCTGCGCCGAGCCTGGGAGCGAAGTTGTTCCGATCGGGATTCACCAGGCCGGGTCCCATCCGGCCGTCCCGCACGAGGGTGGCGCGGGTGAATCTGACTGCCTGGTTCTCGTATGGGTCACGGTCGAGCCCCTGGTTCGACGCGCGGACCAGTATCGGGTCGCCGGTGTCCAGCCCTGTGATGTTGACCGACTGATCGTTGAGGTCCTTGAATGGCTTGATGTACCTCGTAGCGGATCCCGAGATCGACGGTGAGCTTCGGGCTCGCGCGCCAGGAGTCTCCGATGTACGCAGCCCAGTAAGTACCGCGAAGGTGAGCGTCCGCCGGCTGCACGGCTGTGTACGACTGCGCCATGTAGCCGAGCAGGAAGTCCGCCATGGGATCGCCGGTGCCGGTGCGGGACGCGGGGTTCTCGGTGGCTGTCCCGTCGAAGTCGAACCCTCCGAGCGCGAACTGGTTGCCGAGCTGGTTGTAGTGGATCTTCTTGGCGGAGCCGCCGAACTTCATCACGTGCTTGCCGAACACCCAGCTGACGTCCTCGGCCAGCTCGAAGATGTTGTTGTGGGTCAGGTAGATGTTGGTGCGGTCCCCGAACCCGGTGTAGCCCGTAATGCCGAACGTCGGCAGGCCCCAGAACGCCGGATCATTGGTCAGGTTGAGGCCCGGGATCATGAAAACGAGCCCGTTGACGTCGTTGACGTACCGAGTTCGTGCCGGCCACCGTATTGTCGAACCGGCTCCAGCCGAAACGTGTGCTGACAACCATCCGGGGACCGACTACCCACGTGTTGCCGACCAGTGCCTGGTCGGGGCGGGTGTCCGTGAAGGTGCCCTGGCCCGGATAGCTCGACGGCTGGTACTCGCTGTCGGTGGCGTAGTTGAACCGGCCGAACCACGTGAGCGATGGCGACTGGTTGAAGTCCACGCGTCCCAGCCACTGGTCTCCGTCCACCACCCGCGCCTCGTTGCTCAAGTGGTTCCGGGCGGTCCCGGGCAGGTTGGCCTCGGGCCAGTAACCAAGCGCCAGCGTCGACTTGGGATCGATGCGGCTCGCAGGGATTCGGTTCCCCGGGAACTGCTGCGCGGTGATCGTGCCATCCGGCTGGAGCACACGCGTGGCGGGGTCGTAGATCGGCCGCCGCCCGGTGAAGTCCCCGCCCCGGACCGCCGCGAGCGGAACGTTCGCCAGCGTGGTGAGCGCCTTGTCCTCGCGGAGCCCCTCGTAGTTCGCGAAGAAGAACAGCCGGTTGCGGAAGATCGGGCCGCCGACCGTGCCGCCGTACTGATTTCGCGTGAACGGCGGAATGGGATCGGTCTTGCTGTCGAAGAAGTTCTTCGCATCGAGCTTCTCGTTCCGGAAGTACTCGAACGCCGACCCGCGCAGCTGGTTGGTCCCGGACTTGGTAGTCACGTTGATCTGGGTCACCCCGAACCCGTACTCGGACGGGTACGTGGCGCTCTGCACCTTGAACTCCTGCAGCGCGTCAACCGACGGCAGCAGGATGTAGGTGTTGAAGTTCGGATCGGTGTTCTCGATCCCGTCGAGCGTGTAGTGATTGAACTGGCCGCGTTGACCGTTGATGGTGATCTGCTGCCGGGAGCGGTGGCCGCCCTGGAAGTCGGTGGCCCCGGCCGAAGGCACGCTGTTGATGTTGACCCCGGGCGTGAGCCCCGCCAGCTGCAGGTAGCTCCGGCCGTTCAGCGGCAACTCGACGATGCGCTGGTTGTCGATGACCTGGCCGACAGTGCTGTCCTCTGTGGCGAGCAGCGCCGTCCGGCCGACGACCTCCACCGACTCGGTGACGGTGCCGGTCGTCAGGGTGAAGTCCACCCGCGCGACCTGCTGCACCTGCAGGACGAGATCGTGCCGGGTCCGGCTCTGGAACCCCGGCAGCTCGGCCACCACCGTGTAGGTGCCCGGCGGCAGCGCCGGCACCGAGTAGATGCCCGACTCGTTGGTGACGGCGTTCCGGACTGCGCCGGTCGCGTCGTTCGTGACCGTCACCGCCGCGCCGGGCATGACGCCCCGTGTCTCGTCGACAATCGTTCCGGTAATCTCGCCGGTGCCCTGGGCACGAGCGGTTCCGGCGGCGAAGAGAGCCAGCAGCACCACGTGCCCTGCCGCGGTAACGCAGCGCTTCAACATTGCAGCTTTCATGATCGAGCTCCACCTCGCACGCTGGGCTTCACGCCCGGTCGGGCCGGACCCGTGCCCAGCACAGGATTGCGAGGACATTGAGGGCAGCCGCGAGATAGAAGTAGGTCGCGGCGCTGCCCGTGGACTGCAGCAGAACAGGAAACGTGATCGAGCTGACGAACGACCCCGCATTGCCCACCATGTTCATGGCGCCCGAGAGGGTGCCCGTGCGAGGCCCGGCGATATCCTGACAGGTGGTCCAACTCGGGCTGAGCGTCATGTCGACACCCAGCGTCGCGATCGAAAAACAGATGACCGCCCCGACCACGGTCGTCATGGCGGGGGCCGCGAGGAGCGCCGCTGCACCAAGGGCGAAACCGGCGATCGCGGGCAGCATCCGCGAGCGCCTCCAGTGACCCCTCCGATAGAGAGCATCGACGACGGCGCCGCTCATCCAGTTCCCCGCTGCGCCGAAGTACAGCGGAATGCTGGCGTACCCGCCCGCCTGGGCGGGGGTGAGCTCGTACTGAGACTGCAGGTACGGGAGCAGCCATGAGAACGCGATGAAGAACGTGAAGTTGGAAGCGAAGTACTGCACTCCCAGCAAGGCGGTCTGCGCATTCCACAGGGGCCTGGCCGGCGCGCGCTCGACACCGGGCGCCGCCGGCGGCTCCGTAGTGCCCTCCTCGATGTAGGCGAGCTCGGCGGCCGACACGGTCGGCTTCGCCTGCGGCCGATCCCGGAACCACGCGATCCACAATGCGGAGAGGGCCAGGCCCACCGCCGCCAGCAGTCCGAACGCGCCGCGCCAGCCGATTACCGCTATCACGAAGGCGACCACCGACAGCCCGAACGCGGCACCCAGCCGCGAACCGATGAACAACAGGCCCTGTGCCGCGCCCCGTTCCTGCCGCGGGATCCAGTTGTAGATGGCCCGGCTCGCCGTCGGGTAGATTCCAGCCTCCGCCGCGCCGAACAGGAAGCGCACCGCCACGAGCGCCGGCACGGTGCTGACCAGGCCGGTCAGCCCCGTGAAGGCGGACCACGCGAGCACGATGGCCGCCAGAAAGATACGAGGGCCGTACCGATCCGCCGCCCACCCCGACGGGATCTGGAAGGCCGCATATCCCAGCGCGAAGACGCCGAACACCAGGCCGAACTGGACGTCAGGGATGCCGATCTCGGCGGCCATGTCGGCCTTGGCGGCCGAAATTGCCACGCGATCGACGATGGTCAGGAACGAGAACACGAACAGGAGGGCGAGAACCAGCCATCGGACCCGCGTGCGGGTCGCCGCGCCGTCCGCCAGCCGCGCCGGGCTCGCCGTCAAGCGGGTTGCGGAACCCATCGAGGGAGCTCCTGCAGCATGGGCAGGGCCCGCTGCTCAGCGAGGGCCGCGAGGATCGCATCCTCATCCAGGGAGTCGAGCCGCTCGAACACCGCCCGCGTGAACGAGAGGTTGGCGGCGAACATCTCGCACGCGTCCTGCCGCACCGGGAACGTGTCGGCTGTCAGCCAGCCGTCGTATCCCGCGTATCGCAGCCAGAACAGGAACTCAGCCCAGTGCCAGGGGTGCTGCGTGCCGACGCCGAGGTCCCAGTCCCAGGCCACCGTGGCATCGCAGATGTGAATGTAATAGGGCACGCCGGCTGCGAGCACATCTGCGAACGCCGCGGCGGGCGCGCCCCCTCCGCAGGCGGCGTGGCCGGTGTTGAAGGTGATGCCGACGTTCGGCGCGGCCGACTGCCGGCAGAGCAGCAGCACCTTCGCGGCGACGTCGAGCAGGCCTCGCGTCCGTGGCTCGGCCGGCTTGTGCTCGAGGTGCAGCGTGATGTCCGGCCGGAATGCCCCGGCGGCCGCCACACCTCCACCGTGCGCGACCAGATCCGCCGGTAGTCCACCTGCAGGGGGTAGTCGTAGCCGTCGGTGAGCGGTGCGCACGTGACCCGCGCGGTTCCGAGGTCCGCTGCCAGCTGCTTGCCCTGGCAGAGCAGGTCCACCGCCAGTGCCCTGACGCCCGGGTCGGGCGACGACAACGCGCCGCGCTGGAACGCGCGCTCGCCCTTGAGGTTCACGTTCACTGCCGCCACGCTCAGCCCCAGCGATTGCAGATCGTCGTGAACGTCGGATGCGCTGCGCACTTCGTCCGGGAAGATCAGCTCCACCCCCTCGATGCCGGGGATGCCGGCCGCGCGGCGCAGCTTCTCTGCAATCGGCTGAGGCTCATGGTACGTGGCGAACCGGTCCCGGAGCTGGCCGAGGAACGGGGTGAGCACGGCGTGGCGCATGGTCTCGAGGCGGCTAGCCGGCCGTTCCCGGGCGGGCGGTGCCGCCGGTGAAGAGTTCCGCCTCCAGCATCTTCATGATGGGCATGAACTCGTGCTGCTCGAGATGGTCGCGGACGAATCCCCTGTCGATGCGATCGAGCCAGTGCCAGATCCGGTCGGTCATGCGCACGTTGAAGGCGAACGTCTCGACGGCATCCTGCCGCACCGGCGACGTGTCGGAAGTAATCCACCCCTCGTAGCCAAGCTCTTTCAGATAGAAGAGGAACTCGACGTAGCTCCACAGGTTGCACGTGCCCACCATCAGGTCCCAGTCCCACTTGCCGTTGTTGTCGTTGATGTGGACGTAGTACGGATGGCCGCTGAGGGAGACGTGTGCGAGCGCTTCCGCGGGGGTCTCACCGCCGTAGATGGAGTGTCCGGTGTCGATCGTGATGCCGACGTTCGCCCCGACCGCGTCGCACAGCATGATCGCTTTCGCCGCCGAATCGAGCGTGCAGTGCACCCGCGTTTCGGACGGCTTGTACTCCATGAAGAGCGGCAGTTCCGGGCGGTGGGCGGCCGCTTCCTTCACGCACTCCACCATGCGCTCCCAGGCGCGGAGGTAGTGGGTGTGAAACGCGTAATCGTACCCGTCGCTGAGCGGGCAGCAGGTCACCTTGTCCGCGCCGATGGCATGGGCGAAGTCCTTGGCGCGCTTCATGAAGTCCACGGCCCGCGCCCGGATGGCGGCGTCCGGCGAGGTGAGCGAGCCCTGGGCGAAATCGCGCTCCATTTTGATGTTGACGTTCACGGCAGCCACCTCGAGCCCCGTCCGTGCAAGCAACGCGAGCAGGGCTTCCGGTTCCGGGACCTCGTAGGGATAGACGACTTCCGCGCCGGACACGCCGGGAATGCTGCGCATGATGTCCAGCTTCTGCTCGAGGGTGCGTGGTTCCTGATACTCGCAGAACCGATCGCGCAGCAGCCCGAGGAAGGCAGTGATGATGGCGTGTTTCATTGGACCGGCCCGACGACGAAAGGAATCTCTTCTATGGCGCAGGTCTCGGTGAACCGCGGACCGCGCAGGTCGTACGCCACGATACGAAGCGTGTGCGGCCCCGGACTGAGCTCGTGCGGGTCCCACCACTCGCGATTGCCCAGCATGAACGGCGCGTTGCGCCGGTAGCTGTATGGCTTGCCGTCGACGAAGAACTCGACGCGCTGGATCGGCCAGCGCAAATGCCGGTCCTGCACGATCGCCTCGATCCAGGAGGGCTTCGTCAGCACCTGCCCGGCCTCGAGACCGAAGACCTTGATGACCGGATACTCGGCATCGGTGACCTTCGGGCGCTCGGGAACGGGCGACCCCGTGAGACGCGCCACCTGCTCGAA
The DNA here is from genome assembly GCA_963787175.1 of uncultured Acidobacteriota bacterium. Taxonomy (GTDB): domain Bacteria; phylum Acidobacteriota; class Vicinamibacteria; order Vicinamibacterales; family 2-12-FULL-66-21; genus CAVSUB01. The sequence goes on along the minus strand of CAWBCA010000013.1, from coordinate 633,980 downwards.
GAACTGCCATTTCACCGGCGTGCTGATTCTCCAGTTCACCGGCGGCGACTGGAAGCCGTCCCGGTAGTTGGACCACCCCTGGTCGTAGTAGCCCCATCCCACCCGTTCCTGCACTGCAGCGTGCATGTCGAACGTGCTGACGCCATCCTCGTTGATCAGCAGCGGACGGTCGTAGCCGGTCCACCGGCGCTGCGCCTGGATGTCCTCGCGGGCCTCCTCGGGGGTTCCCCCATTGGTGTGAATCATCACGTAATCGACCATCCGCAACGCCAGGTCTCCCTTGCTGCCCCTCGGCATGATGCCGCCGGACCAGCTCATCGACACCGGGAATTCCTTGCCGGCCTCCTCCTTGGCAAGCCGCACCAGCTCGTAGATGCCATCCGGCTGCAACATCGGATGGCTGTACCCCGAACGCTCGTCTCGTTGTTGATCTCGATCAGCACGTTGCGATGGGGCAGCGACTTCAGGAACCGGATGCCGTTGACCACCGCGGCGCGCAGGTGCCGGTCCTGCTCCACGATCTCGATCCGCTCGTCCGACCCCTGGTAGAAGAACCCGACGATCACCACCATGCCGAGCCGATCGGCGGCCTCGAGAACTGTCTGCATGCGCTTGCCGTACACCCGGCTTGAAGTTGCCCTGCGGATCGAAGCCGCTGTTGTAGTGCGGCTGCATCGGCACGTCCTCGCCGTAGTTCCCGTCGACCGGCCCGCCCCCCTGAAAATTCACCGTGAAGGCCAGCAGGCCGGCCTTCCGCCAGTCCGGCAGAGCCGCGACGAACTCTTGGACATTCCGGTCGGGATCGAACTTGCCGTCCGGATAGTCGAAAAAGACCCCGCCCATGGTGTTCGAGGCATACGGCGCAGCCCTCGTCCCGCCTTTCGGGTAGTTGGCGTCGTCGAAAATCGCCTGCACCGCCCGGACGTTGAGGAGCGTCCCCGTCAGGTTGGGATCGGCATTCGGGAAGCCTGCGGCGGCAGTGTAGGTGGGGTGGCCATTTATCGTGAAGATGGGGCCTTTGATGCCGACCACGGTCCGCCCGGCGGGCTGTGACGGCGTGCCCTGGCCGCCGACCCCGACGCCGCCCGGCAGAGACCAGGCCAGCGCCATCGAGACGCACAGCACGCGAACGGGGTGTCTCGAGAGCAGGACTGGCATTTGAGACCGGAACATACCGTCACGATGGCGGCGATACAAGGGTGGATCCGACTGAATAGTAGGACAATCCTGTCGCTTCTTACACGGCGTCGCCATGAAACGCCGCCGGCCAGCCCGGCCCCGCCCAGTCCGGCAGGAGGCAATCCGCTGCGCATGCGGCGCGACGTCCGCCTTCACATACAATGAACCCTCTCCAGCCGGCGGAGTCAGAACTCATCAAGCGTGACACGACCCCCCGGCGGGAACGGAGGGGGAGTGCGAGTCCCAGGCATGTCTGATTCGACGTCGTCGACGACGCTGCTGCTCCGGCTGCGCCCTGCGAGCGCGGAAGCGCCGGATCTGTATCCGGTGGACGTGACGCTCGACGGGGCGGGAACGTTCAGCGCGGCGTTCACCTTGGAGGTCGGCGCCTTCAAGCCTCTCGAGGCCAGCCCATGGGAGTACGGGAAGCAATTGGGCCTGGCCGTGTTCGCCGACCCGGGTCTTCAGCGCGCGCTGGCTTACGCGCGCGGCAAAGCAGCCCGGGTGTCCGTCGGCCTGCAGATCGACGCCCCGCCGCTCCAGGACCTCCTGTGGGAGCGGCTCATCCTCGCCTCAGGCGGGGAAGAGCTCGCCTTCGCGGCTTCGACGGCGGTGGCCCTCTCGCGCCGCATTCCCTCGGAGATTCCTGCCCTCCCGGCCCACCACGGTCCGCTCCGCCTGCTGCTGCTCCTCTCCTCGCCGCGCGAGCTCGACAATGCGCCCGAGGGGGCGCCGCTGCGGCGCATCGACGCGTCCACCGAAGTGGGAGCCCTGCGGGACGCGTGGGACCCGCTGTTGAACCGCGGCCTCATGCAGGTCTCGGTTCTCGGCCGCCTGCCTAAAGAACTGGCCGACAACCTGCGCGCGAGCGGCTATCGCGTGTTCGACATGCCGGCGACACTCGACGCCCTCTCCGATCGCCTGTCGTCGTTCGACACGCTCCACGTCCTGTCCCATGGCACGTTCAAGGAGGGGCGCGCCAGCCTGCTGCTGGAGAACACCGATGGCCGCGCCGCCCTTGTGTCGGAGGAGGAGCTCCTCGCGCGCCTCGGCAGCCGCAGCTTGAGGCTGGTGTTCCTGCAGGCCTGCCAGAGCGCGGCGCGCAAGCCGGGCGAACCCAACGCCCTGAGCGGCCTCGCGCCCAAGCTCGCGGGCCGCGCCGCCGGCGTGGTGGCCATGCAGGACTTCGTCGGCGTGCAGGATGCCCGGCGGTTCGCGCAGGAGTTCTACGACACGCTCCTGACCACCGGCTTCGCCGATTGCGCGGTGAACGCCGGCCGCCGGGCGCTCTATCGCCCCGGCAGCAGCAGCTGGGCGATCCCCGCGTTGTACCTGTCGCCCAAGGCCGAGCCGCTCTGGCAGCCGGACGCCATGCTCGTTGCGGTCCAGGATCTCGCCGACCAGCTGCGTAAGAGGCCGGACGCCGCAGCACCATTCCCGATCGAGGTGATCCGCCAGTGGCCCGGCGTCTCGTCGAAGATGGAGACCAGTCCTCCCGGCCCTCGCGTCCGGATCCAGGAGGCGGTCTCCTCGGCGTTGTCGCCTGCCCAGGAACCGCGCTCTCCTGTCGTGGTGATCGCGGGCAACTACGGCCGCGCCAAGACGGTCCAGCTGTACGGCCTCTACGCCCGTTCGGCCAACGACCTGTCGCGCGACGACGGGAGGCTGCCGCTCTTCGCGCTGGTCAGCGAGTTCCAGGCGACCGACGATCCGCCGGAGCTGCTCGTCGCCAACGCGGTGTCGAGGACCTACAAGCGGTTCGACATCGACCTGCCGGCGAGCACGGTCGTTCCCCGGCTCAGCGAGCCGTTCATCCTGTACCTCGACGGGGATCAGGATGCCGACAGCCGCCAGCGCAGCGCCGTATTCGACGTCATGTGGGAGCTGGCGGACGCCAATCCGCAGGCGTCGGCGGTGGTCACGCTCGATGAACAGGTCCTCGGGCATATCCCTGCCTTGAACGTCCGCGATCCCGGCCGGCAGATCCCGATCCTGCTCGTGCAGCTGCTCTCGCCGGCAACCGTTGCGCAGTACCTGACCGGGCTCGGCCCGAGGGCCCAGCCTCTCATGACCTCAATCCAGGGGGCGAACCTCTTCGATCTGGCGGGCGTTCCGTGGCTGCTCGCGCATCTGTTGCGCCAGTCCAACCGCGGCGGCCTGTCGCGATCGGGTGTGATCGCGCGGGTGGTGAACGGAAACCTGGCCGCCGCCAACCTCCCGGCCGGCGCCCGGCGGCTGGTGCACGATCTGCTGGGCCGCATCGCGTGGGTGATGCAGACCCAGCAGACCGTCCGCCTGGGTGGCGCCGGGCTCTACGAAGCGATGGACCAGGTCCGCGGCAGGCTCGAGGTGCCGCTCGAGCAACTCAAGGCGGCGGCGCTGGCGACGCGCATCCTCGCTCCGAGCGATGAAGACGCTGTGCGTTTCTCCTATCCCGGGTTCCAGTCCCACTGGTGTGCCCAGCACCTGCTCGACTCGGGCAGCGCCTTCACTTCCCGGCTGGACGACATCACCGCCACGCTCGGCCGGCGGAGCCGGGTCCGGCTCTGGGAGGACACGCTGGTCCTGCTGGCCGGCCTGATGACCGAGCCCGACCGGCTGATCCGCCGCATCCTGGCGGGCAGCAGCATGAGCTACGGTGAGCACGCGTTCCTCGCCGCCCGCTGCATCCACGAGGCGAAGCTCGCAGGGCAGACCATCTCGGACGACGTGATCGATCAGGTGCTCGACAGCCTGGTCTGGCGCTCCACGCCGATGAAGGAGTCGAGCGCGGCGGCGCGCATCCGAGCCACCGAGTCGCTGGCCCTGTTGCGGCACCCCGCCAGCACTCCCCACCTGATCTCCCTCGCCATCGAGCGTGTGCGGCCGACCTTCAACGGCCAGCCCGAGTTCGAGCTCTCGGGGCTCCGTCACGCCGCGCTGCAGGTTCTGCTCACCATGCAGGACAAGGTCGACGAGTACGTGAAGGCGCGCGCCGCCGGGCCCTCCGCCACGCCACGGGAAGCGGCGCTGCTGGAGTTGATCGACAGCTGGCGCAACCACGATTCCGCCGCCTTGCAGCGGATGTTCGGGACGACAAAGGCAGAGGGGTTGCCGGCCGTGATCGTCTTCGCCCTCGGCAGCCTGGGGGGAGACGGCAATCTGGACTTTCTCGCGGAGCAGATCCTGCGCACCGACGCGACCTCCGACATGCGGTGGTCGATCGCCGATTCGCTGCTGCTCTTCACTCCGCTCGAAGTCACGGACAAGGCAATCTCGAAGATGCGGGCGGTGCCGGCGCTGCACGCGCAGGCCGCCTACATGATCGGCAAGCTCCGTGTCGCGGCTCCCGACGGTGCAGACATGGCGTTCCTCGTGTCGTGCCTGCAGTCACCCGACGTCGAGACGCGCGGGGTCGCGCTCAAGGCGCTGGCGCAGCTCGGCCAGGGCCAGTATCGCGAGCTGTCCGAGTGGATCGCCAGAGACGCCTGGAACCGGGTCGCGCGGCTCAGGGGGTTTGCAGTCCCCAAGAAGCCCGCCGAGCGGATGTCGCTCCGTGTCTATGCCCTCGAGAGCCTCCGCCTGATCGGTACCGAGCAGTCCCTCGTCGCGCTCCGGCAGGCCAGGAACTGGCGGCCCGAAGGCACCGCCAGCGACCGCGAGGCGAGCGAGTTGATGCAACTGAGCTACGAGGTCAGCGAAGACATCTACTGGAGGCTGACGGGCGGGCTCGAGGGTGATTTCTTCGAGCCGGCCGAGCCGCCGGCACGATTTCAGTAGCAGAGGGTGCAATGCCATTCGAGACCATTCCCGGTTCCAGCGACGAGTACGCGCTCCTCAGCTTCGACAAGGACGGACTGGAACGCACGACGGACCCGGACGGGCTGAACGGGCTGCTCTCTCAGGAGATCCTGGCGAGGGCCGCACGCGGACACCCGACGCACGTGTTCTTCTTCTGCCACGGCTGGAAAGGGGACATCGAGTCGGCGCGCGATCAGTACAGCCGCTGGATCAAGGCCATGCTGGATCGCACGGACGATCGCGCCACGGTCCCGGGGACTTTCAAGCCCCTCTGGATCGGGCTGCACTGGCCGAGCCTGCCGTTCGGAGACGAGGAGCTGGGCGGAACGGACTTCGACGCCGAAGAGGCCCCGATGTCCCCTGACGAGATCAAGGCCATCTATCTCGAGCGCCTGGCGCTGGGGGCCGACGCGGAGCCGCTGCTCGAGACGATCATCCGGGTCCACCAGAAGGAGGCGGCGGCGACCGAGCTTCCTCCCGAGGCGCATCGCGCCTATGCGGAGCTCGCCCGGCTGGCGGGTCACCACGCCGGGGGGCCGTCGGCTCCTCCCGACGCTGCCGACGCACCCTTCGATCCTGACATGGCCTTCGCCAGGGGCAATGCGGCCGGCGCCGGGACGGACTTCGCGGGTGGCGGGTTCCTCGGAGGCATCCTCGGGCCGCTCCGCCAGCTCTGGTACTGGACGATGAAGAAACGGGCGCGGACCATCGGCGAGGCGGGCATGCACAGCTTCGTGGCCCAGTTGATGGCCGCCGCCCCGCAGGCGCGTTTTCACCTGATGGGCCACAGCTTCGGCACGATCGTCGTCTCGTCGATCCTCGGCGGGGCCGGCGCATCCGGCCAGTTGCCGCGCCCGGTGGACTCCGTTGCCCTGATCCAGGGCGCAGTCTCGCTCTGGGCCTTCGGCGAAACGATCCGCGGCGAGTCGCGCCCGGGCTATTACAACCCCTGGCTGCGGCGGCGCGCGGTACGAGGTCCCTTGCTGGTGTCGCGGTCGATCCACGACCGGGCGGTCGGCGTCCTCTATCCATGGGCATCCGCCGTGTCGTTCTCGGACGGCTCCTTCGATCCGGGCGACGAGGACCTGCCGCTCCACGGAGCGATCGGCGCCTACGGCATCCGCGGCCTCGCGGAGGTCGTCTCCCGCGAGATGGCGGCCGCCACGGAGTCGTATGGGTTCCAGGCCGGCAAGGTCTACAACCTGGAGTCGTCGAAATTCATCGCCAAGGGAGGCGGCGTGTCCGGCGCGCATTCCGACATCGAGGGGCCGGAGGTCGCGCACGCGCTCTGGCAGGCAGCGCTCGTCTAGCGGGCCTCCGGCCCAGCGAGGGCCTCGGCCCACCGCGGTCACAAGCGTCGCTGGCGGGTGATGGTGGCGGAAGTGTTGAAGGGCAAGGAGTGGGCATGACGGACGATGGGCAGGCCGTGCCGCAGACGCTGGCGCCCGACGAGTTCCCGATTCCGTTCGGCATCGAGGCGGACACGGGCGCCCCGCTGCCAGGACTGACCGCTTCGGATCTCGAGCGGATCGATGCCGATCGTCCGGAGGTCCGCGACAGGGGAGACCGCGGTTCCGCCGACCACCTGGCGATTGCCGACGTCGATCCCAACAACCTCGCGGAGGCGGGCTGGTGCGTCGTCTTCGCGAAGGATGCCGATGCGGCCGTGAAGCGGGCGCTCGAGCCGCTCCTGCGCCACCGTGAAGCGCAAGCCGGACGGCTGTTCAAGGTGTTCGAGGGGGCGTCGGGAATTCTCCCGGGCGATGATGCGCGGAAGTGGATCGAGCGCCAGGGAGCGGGGTTCGCGATCGTCGATCCGGAGCACGGCGTGCCGGTCTACGTGCTGCTGGTGGGCTCGCCGCAGGAGATTCCCTTCGAGTTCCAGTACCTGCTCGATCTGTACCTGGAACGTCGGCCGGCTGCACTTCGACACGCCCGGGGAATACGGCACCTACGCCGAGAGCGTCGTGGCCTACGAGACGGCGGCGACACTCCCGCATGAGAAGCGGGCGGCGATATTCACGGTGAAGAACGACGGCGACCGCGCCACGGGCCTCCTGCACGACCAGGTCGCACGGCCGATGGTGACCGGATCGCCGACCGTCCGGACGCTGGCGGGCTTCAAGGGGTTTCAGCTGACGCCGCTGCTCGGCGAGGATGCCACCAAGGCCGGCCTGAGCGCCTTGCTCTCGGGCGCCAGCAACGCGGCCGCGCCCGCGCTGCTGTTCACGGGCTCGCACGGCGTGAAGTTCAGGATGGAGGATCCCTCCCAGCGCGAAAAGCAGGGCGCCATCCTCTGTCAGGACTGGCCGGGACACGGCGCCGTCGCGCCCGAGCATCTCTTCACCGCGGCAGACATCCCCGCCGATGCGAAGATCCACGGGCTGATGCATTTCTTTTTCGCCTGTTACGGCGGGGGGTGTCCGAAGGAAGACAACTTCGGGCTGGGCACCGGCCAGCCGCCGCGGCAGCTCGTCGAGGAGGCGATCGTGGCGCGCCTGCCGCAGCGCCTGCTGACGAACGGCGCGCTGGCGTCGCTCGCGCACATCGATCGGGCGTGGGCCTATTCGTTCCAGAACAGCCGCAGCGCACCGCAGGTCCAGGAGATGCGGGACGTCATGGTCCGCATCCTCCAGGGCCAGCGCATCGGCCAGGCGACCGACAGCTTCAACATGCGATGGGCCGTGCTGTCCGCGGAGTTGCAGGAGTCGCAGAACCTCCGCGAGTCGTTCAGCGATCAGATCGTGTCGAGCGCACTGCTCGCGAATCGATACGTGGCTCGCAACGACGCCCGCAACTACCTGATCCTCGGCGATCCGGCCGTGCGTCTGCGGACTGAGGCGATGGCCGGATAGCACCACCCCGGCGCCGGACCGGATGCGTGGTCCTGCGGCCGCTCCACCTGGCCCCGCTCAGGAAGTGGTCACGTCCGCGAACAACGACGTGCCGCGCGGTTCGGGGCGGTGCCGCGCATGTCCCTGATCCGTCTCGCGCCTCTGCTCGCAGGACTGGCAGCGCGCTGCGAACGGCAACGCCCGCAGGCGTCGCTCGGAAATCTCGGCGTCGCACTCGACGCAGGACCCGTACGTCCCTGCGTCCAGTCGAGCGAGCGCTTCATCGACGCGCGCGAGCATCTCCGTCTTCGCCTGGAGAAGCGTCAGCTCGATCTCTCCCTGAGCATCGGCGTCGACCCGTTCGAGCCCGTCGCGTCCTTCAATCGGACCCTGTGCGCGCCCTTCATGTATGCGGCTCTTCACATCGTCCGCGAGCTCGCTCCGGCGCTTGGTCAGCATCTGCCAGAGTTCCGCATTTCGAATGGTGCTGTTGGTCATGGTCGTCTCCTGCACTACGCAGGATGCCGGACCGCGCGCCGGATGTCTGTGCCGTTTTGGACACCTTTCCTTCGCCATGCGGAGGATGGGACAGCGGGGCTGGAATAATGGTGGTCCGAGCTCATGCGTGGCAGCTGCCCGAGTTCCCCGGAAGGCACGGGAGCTGAGCTGGGCCGGGACCGCAGCGTCCGTCAGTTCATGCGCTTGAGCGTGACGTAGAGCGGGCCTGCACCGCAGACGACGAGCATCAGGAAGGTTCCCGGCCCGGTCCGGTTGATCGCTTCGAAGAACACCTGCTCGCCCGGCTTCAGCACGAACTCCACCGTCTTCCAGACGAGCGTATTGCTGACCCGGACCCGGTGCGGTCCGGGCTGGAGCGGCGCGGTGATGGAGTCACCCCAGAGCAGCGTGGCGACCCGCTCCCCGTCAATCCAGACAATCAGCTGGCGCGACTTGAAGTCGGATTCCGACGTCCGCGTGACCGTGACCGTGGCGGGGAACAGATCCTGGGCGTCCTGCAGGTCGTCCAGTGCATCTCCGGCGGCGCTCTGGAGCAGCTTCGCCATCGCGGCATTCCCTCACCCCGGCAGCGTGGGACGCACATCGTAGCGGAGGGGCCGGGTAGTTTGCAAAGGCCGCGGCGGCCAAGCACCCCGACCGTGCGCGGTGCTATGCTGCACAGGGCGGAGGATGCCATGAGTGTCGGCGCGCAGCTTCGTGCGTCAAGAGAGGCTCGAGGGCTGTCCATCGACGCGGTCGCTCACACCACCCGCGTGCATTCGCGCATCCTCGCGGCAATCGAACGCGATGACCTGTCGGCGATGCCGCCCCGCCCTTTCGGCCGCGGGTTCGTCAGTGCTTACGCGCGTGAGATGGGGCTCGACGGCGACCGGACGACACAGGACTATTTCGCGCAGTTCGCGCCGGCGGCGCCGGCGCCGGACGCAACGGTAGCCCATCCTCAGGGCACTATCCGCGGATCGCGGGCGTGGTGGCCGCTGGCGGTCGTGTCGCTGGGCGTGCTGGCAGGCGTCGCGCTCGCGGTCGTCGCGGGCCGCCCGGCGGCGACGACCGGCGCTGCACAGGACGGGGCCCCGATCGCCGAGCCGGCGTCCGCGACGCCTCAGCCCGCGGCCTCCGCTTCCCCGGCGGCGGCCGGGGTGACATCCCCGGCCGGTCCAGCGCCGATACCGGCTACTGCCCAGGCCGCGAACCTCACCATCGTCCTGACGGCGAGCCGTCGGTGCTGGGTCACCGCCCGCACCGATGGCCGGCGCGCCTTGTTCACAACCGTTGTCCCGGGCGCCGCGCAGACGCTGGTGGCCGCCCGGGAAATCGTCCTGCGGGTCGGGGATGCCGGCGCGCTGACCTGGACGATCAACGGGCGGGAGCCGGCGGTCATGGGGAGACCGGGCCAGGTTCGGGACGTGCGGATCACGCCGCAGACGGCTGCGACAGTCCGCTGAGCCTGGCCTGCGCTCCGGGTTCCAACAAGGCTCCGAGGCTAACCCGGAATTCACTTGTGTTCGGCCGTAGAGGCGGGGTCTAAAGACCCCGCCCTACATCAACACAAGGCTAGGTGACCGCCTCCTCGAGCACGCGTTCGATCTCGGCGACGAGCGCGTCCGGCAGGCACGGCTTCTGGACGAAAGCATCGCAGCCGCTCTCCATCGCGCTGGCGATGTCGGCAGGAAACACCGCGGCCGAAACGGCGATGATCTTGGATTGCTGGAGATCGCAGCTCGCCCGCACGTACCTGGTGACGTCGAGGCCGTCGATGTCGGGCAACCGCAGGTCCAGCAGGATCACGTCGGGACGATGGGCACGTGCCTGCTCGATTGCCTCCGCACCCGTGGCCGCCTCGAGCGTCCGGAAGCCGCGGAAGCGCAAGTACTCTGCGTACGCCTCCCGGTTGTCCAGGGCGTCGTCGACTATCAGCACGAGAGGCGCTCGAGACATGTCCCCTCCGTTGTGGCTCAGGTTGGGTGCCGCTCAGTGTAAGCGAAAGCTGCGCCATTGCCATCCACACCAGCGGATATAGACAGGAGGCACTTCTAGCGCGGATGGATGACCGCGACGCGGTAGGAATGGCGCGGTGTTTGGAAGCGCGACGAAGGAGTTACACGGTCCCGTCGAGGTCGACAGCCCTACAGCCCTCAGAAACCGGCGCCATTCCGGCCCAAACAGGGTTGTGGCGGCCGCATTCCCTCTGGCCAATCACTTGCAGCTGCGAGTGAGGGTTCGCGGGCTCGATGTTCAAACCCCTGGCCCGAGGGATTTTCCGTCGTGGGCCATCACAACGAGCTCCTTGGGGGTGCCTGGTGCTCGGCTGTTGCAGCGTCGCCCGCGAACCTTCGTGTATGTGAGCCGCCCGGTCAGTAGCCGGATGCCGCCGCGGCCGCCGGACGCATGATGAGGTTCTCGATGAAGAATTCCATCATCCGGTCCTGGTTGATGCCGCTGTGCCCGCGGTCCGGTCCCACTTGAACGTCGAAGCTCTTGCCAGCATCCTGGAGGGCCTTGATCAGCTGCATCATGTTCGAAGGGTGCACGTTGTTGTCCGCCGTGCCGTAGTACAACAGCAGCCGGCCCTGGAGACCCTTCGCATAGGTCATCGCGCTCCCCTTCTCATAGTTCTCCCTGTTCTCCTGCGGGAGCCCCATGTACCGCTCGGTGTAGATGCTGTCGTAGTGGTACCAGGCGGTCACCGGCGACGAGGCTGATGCCGCGGCGAACACGCCGGGGTGCCGAAGGAGCGACATCACCGCGGCGTAGCCGCCGTATGACGTCCCGTGGATCCCCACGCGCGCCCTGTCCAGGTACGGCCGCGCCCAGAGCGCCTTCACCCCTTCCGCGAGGTCGTCGATCTCGGCCTGCCCGAGCTTCAGGTAGACCTGGTCCAGCAGCCGCTTTCCCTGCCCCGACGTGCTGCGCGTGTCGAGATTGAGAATCAGGAAGCCATGCTCGGCGGTCGCGTTCGGTGGAACGAACGCTTCGCGTGCGGTGCTGCTGCCCGAGCCGGGTCCGCCATAGACGTGCACCAGCGCCGGGTACTTCCTCGACGGATCGAAACTCGAGGGGAACTGCACCAGCCCGTGCAGGGTGGTCCTGCCGTCGGCTGCGGTGTAGGTGAACATCTCCGCCGGCCGGAAGCCGAGCCGCGTGTATGTCGTCAGGTCGCTCTTCGCGAGATCCGCGACGACGCGACCGTTCGCGTCGACGAGGCGGGACGCGGGCGGAAGGGCGTGAGTCTGGTAGACGTCGACGAAGTGTGCGTTGTCCGGTGAGATGCCGCATCCGGCATCCCCCTCCAACACGTCCTGGAGCGCGCCCGCGCCGCCGGGAGCGGGAGGCACCATGCAGCCGCCGATGGAATGGTTGAAGGCGGGATCCGTCAGACGCACGTCCTGCCGGCCGTCGAGCCCCACACGGTGCAACTGCACCTTCATGTAGTTGTCGCCATCCCGCGCCGTGTAGAACACCACGCCGGCCGCCTCGTCGATCTTGACCAGGCTGCCCACCTCGAAACGAACATGCGAGGTCAGTGGCGTGATGAGCCTGCCGCTCAGATCGTACAGGTACAGGTTGCTCCAGCCGTTCCGCTCCGACTCCCAGATGAACCGCCGGCCGTCCGAGAGAAACGTCATCGCCGGGCTGGTCTTCACCCACCCGGTCGGCCACTGCTCCCGGAGGATCACCCGGGTCACGCCGCTCGCCGGGTCCGCGGCAGCAAGCTCCAGGATGTGCTGCCGCCGGTTCGCGCGGGTGAACAACAGCTCGGCCCCGTCCGCCGTCCAGCCCACGCGATACACGTAATGACCGACGACATCGTTGTCGAACGGCTTTCCGCTGCGGACGTCCACACGGGTGCTCTTCTTCGACGCCACGTCGTATACGTACAGCTCGACGATCGGGTTCGGTGCGCCCGCCTTCGGGTAGGCTTCGACCTCGTTCCGGCTCTGAATCGACGTCTGGTCGACCTGAAGGTGGTAGTCCGGCACCTGCTTCTCGTCGAAGCGGTAGTACGCGAGCCTGCGGTTGTCCGGCGACCACCACATGGCCGTCCGCTGGGCGAGCTCTTCGCCGTACACCCAGCTCGCGGTGCCGTACTTGATGCGCTCGCTATCGCTGCCGTCGGTCGTGATCGCCACCTCGGCGCCGCCGGGACTCCGGAGCCACAGGTTGCGGTCGCGGTAGACGGACTTCATCCTGCCGTCGGGCGAGTCCGCCGTGTCGAACTGACGGCCGCGCTCCGGTGTTGGCTGCGCGCCAGGCCCGGCACCACGGCCCCTGCGGCTCGACGGGGCGTCCGCCACGCCCACTTCGATCGCCGCGCGGGAGGCAACGTCGAACCGGTACCGCTTGCCGCCGTTCGAGTACCTCGAACGACTTGCCGTCGGTGCTCCAGGTCACCCCCACGGAACCGAGCTTCACGGCGCCCGGGATCGCCTGCGTCATCTTCACGTAACGCTCGTACCCGGGCATGGTCTTCAAACGGTCCTGCGCGAGGGCGGACACCTGCAGCAGGGCGGCAACGAACGGCACGCCGAGGCTCACGCGGCGGAGGATGGTCGGCGGCCGGTGCTTCACCAGACGGTCTCCTGATCGGAAAGGGATGTGAAAAGTCTAGCAGGTTCGCCCGGGAAGCCCGCGCCGCTTCGTCACCTCGGCGGGGGCGCCGGCTGTGTGACGTCAGCCACGACGAACCAGCGGCCAGCGGCATCCCTGGTCCAGATGCGCACATACGCGCCGGAATCCGCACGGGGCGACTTCACCTCGTACATCCCGTAGGTGTAGCCAAGGTCGCCTGCCGCAGACGACTCGCCGGCGCCGGATGTCGCCGACAGCCCGACCGCTTGCCGTTCGAGCCACGCCGCGATCGCCTGCGAGCCGACCGCCGGCGGTCCATCCGGCCGGTGGAGCCGGGTTGCGGCGGTGAGATAGTCGGCATAGCCGCGCACGGCCCCGTCCGTCGCCACGCGGGCATTCAACCGGCGGTCGGCCTCGCGCAGGCTCTGGGCGGCCGACGCCTTTCCGTCCGTTCCCGTGTAGCGGTCGGCGAAGGGCAACCGCGTGAACCCGGGTGCAAACGTCGCCTCCGCCTTCAGCCCGGTGCCGACATCGATCAGCACGCGCCAGGGTCCATCGCCTTGCCGTCTCCACACCGACAGATAATTGCCATGCTGCGGCGTCGCGCCGGTCCTCTCGTGATTGATGAAAATACTCGGACCCGTCAACCATCCCAGGTCGCCGCTCGCAGCGACGTCGCCGGTCCGCGGCTCCCAGGTCAACTCGTGCACGGCGAACGGGCGCGGTTTCTGGGACAGCAGCCGTGCCTTCGCGGAGGTCGGGTCGGGCGTGAACGCGAGCGCGTCGTCAGCGAAGAACGCGAGGAAGGAATCCCGGATACCCTTGGCCCTGGCGGCCCGGGCGAACTCGCGCTCGGTGTCCGCGAGCGCCGCAAGCGCCGGCGGGATCGGTTCCTGGCCCGCCGCCCCGATCGCGACGCCCAGCGCACAGACCACACAAGCTGCCGCCGTCGTCCGGCCAACGAACATGATGCCTCCTTCACGGACGCTCGGGCACCCGCGCCACCGCCTGTGCGGCCGCGGGACCGCGGCCGTGGCAGGGCAATCCCCTCGCGTCTATCCGGCGCGCCGCGCGAGCCGGGCGATCAGGGCCAGCAGGGCCGCCACGCTGGTCCCAAGCAGGATCCAGAACCACCTGGGCGAGATGAACGCGACCTGATCGGCGCGCGCCACCTCCGGGCCCGCGGAGATTTCCGTCGCGGCCGCGCCCATGACCCGCGGCGCGAGCAGCGACAAGTCGTAGCGCGGCGCCTGCAGGTCTTCCCTCCCGTAGACCAGCCGCAGTCCTCCCCCGGGCGGCGCGAAGAAGCGGAGACGAAACGACGGCAGCAGCAGCCTCGCGTGCTCGAGCGGCAGCGGCGCGTTGTCCCCTTCGTCGACGACGAGCCAGAGCACGTTCTCTTCCACACCCGGTATCGGGAGCGTCAAGGCAGGCGCTGCAGTCCTTTCGTCGGCATGCCTCCACCCCGCCGAGGCCAGCACCGCGTACTGCGAGTCGCGCCTGCTGCGATCGGGAGGCCGGATCGTCCCGATCTGCACTGTCCGTTGGAAGACGCGCGTCGTCGTCTCGACGGTGATCGTCCCTGCGGGCAGGCCGGCCTGCGGCAATGGCAGGCGGTAGACCGACCGGCTGCCAGCCGGCGCGGGCGGCAGCGGCGGCGCCTTTGGCGAGCTCCCGCCCTCGAGCGTCAACTCGATCGAGAGCGGCTCGTCGCGGCGCTCCAGCAGGTACGGCACCTGCCGGTTGGCGGAGTCCACGATGCGCATATCGGCAAAGCGCGTCGTCGGTCCGAGGCTGTGGCTCAACGCCGCGGCATCGAGCGGAATAGCCATCAGCCCACCGCCCCCGTCCACACCTGTCAGCGGCCGTGCGTAACGAAACCCATCGCCGACGACGGAGCCGGCCCCCGCCGGGGAAGCGGCGGCATCCTGAGGAGACACGGCCGACAGGCGCAGGGCGGGGGCCCAGCGCGCCTCGCGGGTGTTCGTGAGATCTATCGACTCCCGCGCGGCCTCGAGATCGTATCGAGGGGCTGCGACGCTGTGGTCGCCGTACCGCGCCACCACCGTGGGGGAAGACGACTCGAAGTAGATCCAGGGAAGCTCGGCGAAGAGCAGCCGCACGCGCTGCAGGTCGAGCGGTTGGTTGTCGCCGTCCTGGACGATGAGGTCTATCTCCTGCTCGGAGGGGCTGGTGATCGGGATGCGGAGCGCTTCAGCCGTCGCGCCGGAGTGGACCACACGCACCAGCCCGGCCGTCCCCAACACCGCCGGACCAGCCTCCGTTCCGGTGAAGCGCGACTCCGAGACGGTTGCCTCCCGATGAACGTAGGGGTTGCCGACGTCGAGGTCGAGCGCCACGACCGGCAGTTTCGTGGCCGGCAGCCGGAGCCGGTAGCGGCTGCGGCCCGGCTCGCTGGGGCGCCGCTCGAATGCCACCGCGGCAGCGGCTTCCGGCGGCATCGGAATGCCGGGGGCCGACCGGGCCAGGACCGTCGCCGGGGGCGGCACACGGCCGCTGTTCGCATCGTTCCAGGTGACACGCACATACCGGTATGCGCCTGCGAGAAACGACAGGTCGGTGTTCGAGATCCGCTCGTCGGGGAGATCGAAAAGGGTGCCTTCTGCCTGCAGCAGGGTCCAGTGCGCGCGGTCGCCGCTGCCCTCGAGCCTCAGCCGCTTGAGGAACGGGGCTGGAATGCCGGCAACACGCACCCGGTCGATCGGTTGGGCGTTCCGGAAGTCGACGTCGAACCCGCTGGTGACCTTCGTCGCGGCGATCGGGAGAATCCGGCCGGACCGCCAGTCGGGCTCGGCGCGCGGCTGCACGAGAAGGTACGGCACCGGACGTCCGCCCGGCGCGAACAGGCGCAGATCGCTCAGTCCGTCCCGGGCGACGGCGGCCTCCCCCGGCCGGGCCACCTTGAACGGCGCGCCCCCTGAAAGCAGCGTCACGTCCACCGCGAGGCGGCGGGGGCCGGTGCCCTGTGTCTGAATAGTCCGCTGGTACTGGAATCGCGGCTCCTGGCGCGCGAGCAGCGGCAGGGACCACGGCATGGAGGCGGCGAGCACGAGCACGAGGGCGCGGCGCCTCGTCATGACTCTTTCGGCCTGGGCAGCGCGTACTTCTTGAGCGCCAGCGAGACAAGTGCGAGCGACAGAGCGAGCCCGACGAAGGAGCCGACCCGGTAGAGTCCGCCGAGCGAGGCGAGATCGTACAGGAAGCACTTGACCGTGGTCACCGCGATGAGCGCGACCGCGGTGATGCGCGCCGGCCGGTTCGCCGCGTAAATGCCGGCCGCCAGCAGAAGCATCCCGAACGCGAGCCAGCCAATCGTGTACGTCAAGTCCTGTGACACCGTCGTGCCGAAGCGAAAGGCAATCGTCGGGCCGGTCGAGTAGTAGTCGGCAATCTCGATGTTGAGCAGAAGGAACAGGAGGATCACCGCCGCGCCCGGGAGCAGGGTCGAAACGCGCGGCAGGCCGGTCAGCAGCTGATCGCTGGTCCCGGAGAGCCACCAGGCTGCCGCGAACATCGCCGCGGCGCAGATCAGGTAGGCGTACAGGTACCAGTTCAGGATCCGCATGGAACCGCGCGGCTCGTACAGGAGAATCTCGGGGTTCACCACCAGCCTCACGAAGACGGCGGACAGCAGGGCGGTCGTCGCGTACAGCAGGCCGCGATGCGGAATGCGCCGGTACAGCCAGGCCATCGCCGCTCCTTCGAGAGCCCAGCCGATGGTGATCCACTGATGACGGAGCTGCAGCGGGATTGCGACCGTCACGAAACCGAGCGCCGCTCCCGCAACGAGCGCGAGGCGGCCGATGTCCCGCTCCCCTTCCGGCTCGATCCGGACGAGGTTCCGCAGCAGCAGCGCCAGGATGGCTGCCACGGCAACCGGGACAGCGCCCACCGCCCAACCGAACCCGCCAGCCTCGAAGGCGTGCCGCCCCCCGACGAAGAACATCGCGCTCGCCAGGACGGCTGCGAGGTAGGGGTCCCGCTCGACGCGTGCTCTCGAGCCACGCACCAGCGGATATGCGACGAAGACCGCGTACAGCGCGCCCGCCAGCAGGAGCAGGGACCGCCACTCACCGGCCGGGAGGCCCTGCCGCTGCGCAACTGCCATCCACGCCGGCACGACCGCCGCGACAGCGACGAAGCGCCAACGGTAGCGTGCGGTCAGCGCCAGGATCGCGGCAATCTGCATCACGTGGATCGCCAGCTGCGCCGGGAATCGCGCCGGGGCTCCGGCAACCGCGCCGCTGATCACGGCAAGCTCCCCGACGAAGAGCACGACTGCCGCAGCGCCGGCAGTGCTGTTGCCACCCACTCGTAACCAGGCCAGCGCGAATGCACTCACCGCGGCCGCGGCGATCACCACCGTCAGGCCCCATGCCGGAGCGCCCGCCGCCCCCGCCCACGACGCCACCACCAGCGCCGCGCCGACCACTCCGGCCGCGTGCAGCGACGATGTGCGGGTGACCAGCGACGTCGCGCTCGTGGCGAGCGTCATGACCGTCAGGGCGCCAAACAAGGGCCACGGCGGGAGGGACCATTCGCGGTTGGCGGCAATCATGACGAGGAACAGGTGACCCACGAGGGCCAGATACAGGCCTTGCGCGAAACCCGCCCTTGCCGCGGGCCCGGAGCCATCCAGAGAGGGCCGGCGTCCGGCCCACGCGTGACCCGCAAGGGTGATCAGGGTCAGTCCTGTCATCACCGCGAGCGACGGAAGAACGCCCACGCTGCCTGCCGCGCGTGGCCACCAGAGGGCGAGAAGCCCCCACGAGATCAGCGATCCCGACCTGCGAGATCCGCGGCAGCCCCCCGTACGCGCTTTCCACGAAGAGCCCGGCATTCATGATCGCCAGCAGCAGGGCGAGCGCCCACAAGGCGGCGGAACTGACGGGCCCGAGCGACACGAAGCCGATGAGCAGCAGGCTCGCCAGCAGCACCGCCCCGCCGCCCCAGGCCGGTTGCAGCGGCCGGCCGACGCGACGCGCGATCGCCGGCGTTGCCATCGAGACGAGCCCGAAGAGGGTGTAGATCGCGACAGCAGTCCGGAGCCGGTTCCCCGTCAGGTGGGCGCCTGACCACGCCGCCTGTGCTGCAACCGCGAAGAACGACGCCACGTAGTAGAGGGCTCCGTGCGAGTCCGCTATCGAGCGCCAGCCGGTGAGCACGAGGAGGGCGAGCAGCACGCCGAACAGGGCAGCGGGCCCACGAAGGCCGGTTCGATCACCGCCAGCACCGGAAAGACGAACAGCAGCAGGGGCCCGGCGAGGCTGACGCGTGTGCTGCCGCCCTCGAAAGGCCGGCCGAACCAGCGGGCCGCCGGCCGCGCGCCGAGATACAGGCTGACGAACGCCGCCGTGAACGCCAGCGCTGCGCGCCAGCCTTCGCCCGGCACGTACGACGTCGCGAGCCAGACCGCCAGCACCACCAGCGTCGACAGCCCTCCCACCGCATGAAGCACAGGGAGCCGCCGGACGATGGCAATCACCAGCAGCCCGAGATCGACGAGCAGCAGGAATCCGAGCAGCAGCGCGGCGTGTGCGCCGTACGCCGGCACCGACGCGAGATACGCCGCGAAGATCAGCGGCACGACTGCGGAGAGCATCGCGGTGCGCTCGAAGCTCCTGCCAGGGCCCGGCCTGCCGGCGGCCTCCTCGCGCCCTGTCCCCAGCATCAGCCCGGCCGCTGCCGCCAGCGGAAACACCAGGAAGATGCCCATCGCTACCGGCAGGCTGCTCTCGTCGAGGAACCGGCCCACCCACACGATCTGGTAGATGGTGGTCAGGCCGACGGTGAGCCACGTGAGGACCGGCCAGACCTGCCTGTAGGCCACCCAGGCGAGCCCGACGTTGAGCAGGAGCAGGTATGCGAACAGCGGAACCGGACGGTTCTCGCCTGTCGAGAGCAGCGCCGGCGTCGCAAAGCCGCCGAGCAGGCCGAGGATCGCGATGAAGAGCGACTCGCGGCGAATCGACAGCAGCACCGCCAGCGCGGTGACGATGGCCAGCAGGAGGAACGTCACGGCCGCTGGCAGCAGGTTCCACAACGCGTGGGCGGCGAAGAACGTTGCGAACAGAATCGCGATGGCGGCTCCGTCCAGTGCGTTGGCGGTCGCGGGATACTCGCGCGCCGACTTCAGCTCGCACAGGAGCAGGAGCGCCAGCGAAACCACGATGCCTATCCCGACACGGACCGCCGGCTGCAGCCACCCCTGATCGATCGAGTGCTTCAGGAACAGCACCGCCGCGAGCACGAGGGCGATCCCCGCGATCGCCGCGAACAGCCTGACGCCGATCAGGCTCTCCCAGTCGAACGCGGGCGCAGCGGGGCGAGTGCGAATCGGCGGCGGCGGCGGCACGTCGGGGCCGTCGACGACGGGCGCTCGATAGTCTGGCTCGGTGGACCCGACAGGTCCAGGGAGCTCCTGCGCCGGCAATTCGGGGAGGACCGGTGATGCGATCGGGACCGGCGTGGGCTCGGGCGGCGGGCGCGGGGGCTCAGAGGCGGAAACGGCGGGGCGCTGCTCCGGCTCGAGGGCAGGCGTTGAGACGACCGGCGGCTCCAGCGGGGGCGCGGCGGCTTCGGGCGCTCTCGTGACCGGAGCGTCGCGCGCAGACGTGAGGGGTACACCGTACCGCGCTCCAGGAGATCCAGGCGGGCGGTCACCCGGTCCAGCTCCTCCGCCTGCTGCAGGACCACGCTTTCGAGCACCGCGATGCGCTGCCGGGCGCGCCGGACGGACAGCCAGCCGACGATCGGCAGCACGAACGGAATGACGACGACAATCAGGCCGAGGAGGAACCAGCCCAACGAAGTCATCTTACTGCACGGTCGATAGCTCCCCGCTTCCGCTTCCAACTGCCCGTTCGCTCTTGACCGGCACCGGCAGGTGCCGCCGCCACCACAATCCGGCCCGGCGACTCGAGCACCGCGTGGTCGAAGCGCAAGCGGGTCGCGGGGAGCGGGTAGCTGACAGCGGGCAGCGGACGGCGGCCGGCCCGCGCGATGACATAATCACCGTTCGTCGCACGACACCATGCCTTCGATTCCTGCTCGCGCCGCGAATCCAGGAGGAGCCAGATGCACCACGACACCCTTCCGCCGATCCGCGAGCTGCGCGCCGACGCCGAGATCGCTGCCGCCTACCCCGTGATGGCCATGCTGCGCGATCGGGTGCGGCCCGAGACGTTCGTCGCCGAGATCCGCCGCCAGCAGCTTCAGGGCTACGAGCTGATCGGCGCGTTCGACGGAAGCCGCCTGGCGGCGCTTGCGGGCGTGCGCCGGACGCACACGCTCTCGCGCGGCGAGCACCTGTTCGTGGACGACCTGGTGACGGACGAGGCGATGCGGGGCCGCGGCCACGGTCGCGCCATCCTGAAGTGGCTTGCGGAGCGATGCATCGCCGAAGGCGTGCCCCGGATTTACCTGGACAGCCGCAATTCGGCCACCACGTTCTACGAGAAGCTCGGGTTCCAGTTCCACACGTCGGTCCCCTGCTACATCGAACTGGGATGACGACGGTGCGAGCCTCGTTCAGTTTCCCGTAGCCCCGAAGCCGCCTCGCGAGCGCGCGCCGAGCGCGCCGGCTTCGTCCCAGGTGACGCGCGGCGCCGCCAGCAGGATGCCCTGCGCGATGCGGTCGCCGGACCTGACGTCCACCGGCGCGCCGGTGAAGTTCATGACGGCGATCTTCACTTCGTCCTCCGGCCCGCAGTAGTCGCTGTCGACAATCCCCACGCCGTTCGCAATCATCAGCCCGCGCTTGAGCGGCGTGCTGCTGCGCGCGAAGATGCCCAGGAACAGTCCTTCCGGGACTTCGATCACCAGCCCGGTCGGCACCAGGCGGACAGTCCCCGGCGGAATCGTCACGTCCGCGGCCGCCGCCAGATCGAACCCGGCCGCGCCCGGCGTTTCGTACGCCGGCAACGCGATCCCTTCGCGGAGCCGTCGAATCCTCACCCCCAGCGACACGCGCATACCTCCCTGTTTCCGTCGTGCTGTCGTCCCGCTCGGCCGGGACTGTCCACTCTCGACTGACTCGTGACCTCGACCGTCGGCTGACTGCCGACCGTCGCGATCCACGTTATCCCACATGCAGTCGCTGGAGAGTCCAGAAGACGCCGAAGCAGGCGATGGCTGCGGAGGCCGGCACGACGATCAAGCGGCGGTAGCGGGCGGGATTCACGGCGCAGTAAGCGACGGCGAGGAAGGCGCCGGTGATGACCACCAGCTGTCCGAGCTCCACGCCCAGGTTGAAACCGAGGAGCGCGGTCACCAGATCCGCCGGCGGGAGGCCGGCTTCCCGGAGGGCTCCCGCGAAGCCCAGCCCGTGGAGAAGCCCGAAACCGAAGACCAGCGCGACCCGCCACGACCGCACCCGCGTGAGCAGCAGGTTCTCGAGCGCGACGTATGCAATCGACAGCGCGATGAGCGGCTCGACAACCGCCGGCGGCACCGAGACGAGCCCGAACATCCCGAGTCCGAGCGTAATCGAGTGTGCGACCGTGAAGGCGCTCACCTGCAGCAGGATCGATCGCAGGGAGCGGCTCAACAGGAACACGCCGAGCACGAACAGCACGTGGTCCAGACCGTGGGGAAGGATGTGCGTGAACCCGAGTGCGAGGTATCGGCCGGCCAGGGGCAGGCGTGAGGTCGGCGGCCGGATGCCCTCCAGCGCGACCGGCGCACTCGCTTCGCCACCATGCAGCCACTGTGTGACCGGCTCGCCACCCGCGCGCATCTCCACCTGCAGCGCGTACCGAGGCGAACGTCCACCCGTACGTCCACGTGAAGACGCCGGCACCGGCGGGTCGCGGGCCCGACAGCACCACCATCGCGGCCGGTACGCCCATCGCGTCAGTCGAGGCCTGCACGCTGACGTGGACGGCGGGCGTCTCGCGCACGCCGTCGAACACCGCATCGATGCGTTCGAGGAAGAGGCCGGCGAGCGGCTCGAGCCGACGCTGGATCTCCTCCGGCTCCGCGGCAGCCGACTGCGGCTGGCGGGCGGCCGCCTCGAGCTTGTCCAGCAACGCCATCGCGTCGGTGAAGACGCTGATGCGGTAGGTTCCGTCCTGCGGGAACGTCACCACCACGCGCGTCGTGCCGATCTCGTGCGCCGTCAGGGGCGCGGCCGCTCCCCCCAGAGCGCACGCCAGGATTACGACCGCGACCCCCCGGCGTGAGGCGGCGTCAACCCGGAGATGGTCCGTCATTCCCCGCTCGAGGACACGCCGCGGCTCACGTCGTCACCCAGCTCGAAAGTCAGCGACGCCCAGAAACTGTCCCACTGACGCTCCATGCCGGCAGGAGCCGGGATCATGTGCACGGCCTTGATCAGCCAGGGTCCCGGCTCGGACAGCCGCAGCTGCACGCGGCCCGCCTTGTCCGAACGGGCCGAGGCCCTGGCCATCGGGTCGCGCCGGTTGAGGGCCATCACGAGCACGCCGGCGATCGGCTGGTTCCTGAAGATGATGCGGACGGGGAGCCGCTCGTTCGCCTTCACGACATAGGGGTTCCGCTCGGCGACCAGCTCCAGCGGCAACCCGAGAACACGATCCGTCTGGGATGCGGCGGCGGGACCTGCGAGCAGGAGCGACTTGGCGCAGCGCACGAACAGCTCGCGCGCCGCAGCGTCGGTCTCCCCCTTTCTCGACCTGAGCGACACGATGGACTCGAGCCCTTCCTCCGCAAGGTACCTGTTGAATTCCTGTGACGTGAGCACCACCGGGCTCGGCCTGCTGTGGTAGCCGACGACGACGAGTCCCGGCGCCGTGAGGCGGAGCAGGCCTGCGGGATCGGCGCCGTCGCGTCCAACCACCGCCTTCTCGCCTTCGGCGTCGACCATCACGAATTTTTCGATCAGGGCCGGGTCGCGCGGCAGCGGATCGCCCATGAAGTCCTGGCCTATCCGCAATCTGAGACCGATGGAGCGGCCGATCGCAGGCGCGTAGGAGGTTGGCTCGATCCACATGTCGTGCGCCAGGACGGTGGCGCCGCCGGCGGCAATCAGCACCGGGAACAGCAGGGCGCGTGTGAGAGTTGCTGACATGCGGTCCCTCATGGCTCAAGTGGCTGGGACGGCGCCCGGCCGCACCCGCGGCCGGACGCCTCGATCGGCTTACTGATGGCTGGGCGTCGGCGAACCCGACACCGGGAGCCGGAGGTACGGGAACGAGTTGCGGAACAGCCGCAATGACTGGTCCATCGTGACGTCACCCTCCGGGGTGTACGCGGCGGTGGCGTTGATGAATGCGCCGTCCGTGAGCGCCGGGAACGTTCCCGGGTTCGGGGCCAGCAGGATCCCTTCGACGACCCGCAGCGCGATGTCGACCACGTCGTCACCGGGCCGCCGCCCGTTCGGGAAGCCGGCGGTGTCGCCGCCGATCACGCCCAGACGGTTCTGCATCGCCTCGGGTCTCGCCGCGATGCTGGTGTTCAATCGCAGGATCTCGGCCGGCGTCCCGCTCTGCGGTTGATTCAGTCCAGGGACCCCGGTCAGGAAGACCGCAACGAGATCGTTCCGCGGAGCGGCTGGCGGAGTCACGCCGAACAGCGCCTGGATCAGGATCGGCAGCGACGGATGCGTCACGTACTGCAGGAACTGGCCGTCGTCCTTGGGCTCGCTGGCGTTGAACTTGTCCTTGTCCGGCAGGCCAATCACCAGCTCGTTGACGAGCGGATGGCCCAGCCGCGAGACCTGCGTGAAGGTTCCCGGTGTTCCGCCCGTCGGCCCGCCGGTCCTGGCGGCGGGGTGACCCGGGGGCACCCACCCGAGACAGTCCTGTGTGGGGACGAAGTCCGCAGCCGGCTTCGGCGACATCGGAAAGCCTGCCGGACAGTCCGCGGCCCCGGAGCCGCCGCCGGTTCCGGTTGCGCCCGTTCGCGCGAGCGGGTGGTTGGCCGGGACCCAGCCGTTGCAATCCTGCGTGGGCGCGAAGTCGGGCGCCGGTTGCGGCGAGGATGGCGTTCCCGCGGGGCACGGCTCGGCCGATCCTCCCTGGCCGCCGGAGGCGGGGGTGCCGGTTCCGGAGCTTGAAGTCGTCCAGGCGCCGATCACGGGATCCCCGGCCGCGAGGCAGCTGATCGGCACCTCGAGCGCCAGCGTCGTGACGTTCTTGTCCGCAAGGGTGTTCTCCTCGCCCGTCTCCGGGCCGAGCGGATTGAGGTTGATCAGATCGAACACCTCGCCGAGGTTGACAACGAAGCCCTCGCGCCGCTGCCCGACGAAGACGCGGCCCTGGCCGGTGCAGCCAGGGATCGTGATGTTGTAGATATGGTTGTTCGCGTAGGTGTCGTAGGTCGCCGGGTTGTTGTCCCGGATCGACTTGTCGCCGACCCGATCGACCGGCTTCTTGAACGTCGAGCCGCCCCCGGCGGCGTCCGTGACAGCAAACCGCTGCCCCGTGCGGCGCCCGCCGCGCACCACGCTGAGCGTGTAGCTCTCGAGCACGTTGAGGTTGCCGGTGTCGTCCCGGCCCGGCCCCACGCCCCCGATGTTGATCAGCGGCACCGGAGTCATCTTGTCGCCGACCATCACGGCCAGGTTCTTCTGCGTCCTGGTGAACTGGAACTGGAAGGTGATGTCCTCGACCCCGTTCCCGTTGTTGTCCACGTGGATCTCGTAGACGGCATTCTCGTCGAGCATGAAGAAGTTGGGCCCGCCGTATGCGTCCTCCAGGCCGATGTAGTTGGCCAGCAAGGTCACGTAATTGGCGCTGACGTAGTTCGGGCCGTTCGGCTCGTAGCTGCGGAACATGTAGAAGTCCGTTCCGTCCACTTTCGGTGTCTTCGCAATACCCGGCGCCTCACGATGGCTCGATCCCGACATGGTGTTGCCGGCTGTCGCCATCAGGACAACCGCTACCAATCCCACCGTGACCTTCCGCATAAGCAACCCTCCCGCGGCACGGGCGCTGCCGCGCGCGTCCTGCCCGGACTGGATGTCCGGCCTATCCGAAGGAAACTACGTATGCCGAACGGTGCCGGATGGTGGGGCCTTTTGAATCGACTGCCTGGATGGTTTGCACCGCTCCTTCAGAGACATCAGTCCCTTTGGCGCGGTGAAACCATACAGCCGAACGCGTCGCTGCCGATGTAACTGTTGCGCTCTCGACGAGAGACCGTCAACGCTTCTCGCCCAGCAGCACCAGCAGCGACACCGGGTCGACGCGCGCCCCGGATATCGTGAGAGACCAGTGGAGGTGCGGGCCTGTCACCCGGCCGCTGGCGCCGACCAGCCCCACGACCTCGCCCGCCCTCACGTCGTCCCCTTCCGCCACGTCGATCCGCGACAGGTGGGCGAGCATGGAGAACATCCCGAGACCGTGATCGAGGATCACGACATTGCCGGCGAAGAACAGATCCCGGGCGGCGACCACCCGCCCGCCGTTGGGCGCCTTGACGGGCCGGCCCAGCGGGCTTGCGAAATCAGCCCCGGCGTGAGGGCTGCGCCGTTCGCCGTTGAAGATGCTGCGCGTGCCGAACCGGCTGTTGGCGGCATCGGGGACCGGCGCGTATGAACGACTGCATCCACAGCCGTGCCGGACCGGACGACCGATAGACTTCGCGGAGGAAAGCGCTGTCGCGCTCGATGCGCTCGCGCGCGGAGGCGGGCGGATTCACGAAATCGGGCGACACGCGGAGCGTTCGCGTGGGGAACAGCTTGGGCTTGACGACGATCTCGCGGGTGACGTGCGCAGTGCCTGACGAAAGGCGTGCCTCGACAGTTGCGACGTACGCGCCCGGCGCCTGATCGAGATCGATCCCCACGAGCGCGCGCCAACGTCCGTCACCCATCAGGAACGCCTGCGCTCGACGACCGAACAGGTCGACCGTCACGTCGACAGGCGTGCCGTCGACCCGCGCGGTGAACACGACGAGCTCACCAGGCTGCATCGCGCGCGAGGCCACAGCGACATCGATCGGCGCAGCCTCTCGCGCAGCTTGACCACTCGACGACGCGGCTGCTGTCAGCATCAGCAGTGAAAGGAGGCACGCGCCCATGAGATGACCAACCATACGTTCGGCGTTCGGCGTTCGGGCTCACGGACGCGGACGCGCAGACGGGAACCGGGATCCGGAATCGGGGGCATGAGGTCGCGAGCAGCGAGCCCCGGACACCGGGTTTGTCGGGCTCGGAACTCAGCGGACGGCCCCCCGTACACCCCCGCCTCTCCCGGCAAGAGTGCGTCGCAAGTCAGGTGCTGCGCACCGTTTTCCGTGCACACGGCGTACTTGATGCTGCTGCCGTAGAGCGTCACCCCCGCGTGTTCCCCCTTCGCGTTCAGCACGTAGAAGCTGATGCCGAAGTTGGGCAGGCCGCGCGCGTTCAGCAACCGCTTCTCCACCGTGTTCGACTGGATGCGCCTGAGCGCCTCCATTCCGGCGTCCTTGGGACTGCGGCCCCGCCGCATCTCCTCGACGATGAGATAGGAGCAGAGGTTGAACAGGTTGGCCTCCCCCCGACCGGTCGATCCGGCCGCCCCCACGCTCCCGTCGACATAGAGACCGGCGCCGAGAATGGGCGAATCGCCGACACGTCCCGGGAATCTTCCAGGCAAGCCCGCTGGTGGTCGTCACGCCGCAGATCTCGCCGGCGGCGTTGATGCCATTGCAGTTGATGGTGCCGTAGAAGTGCGCCGGATCGACCCAGCCTTCCGCGCATCATCTCCCGATCCACCTGGCGCAGCGCCGCCTCGCGCTTGATCGGGTCGAGGTAGTGCACCGGATCGCTGCGGCGCTTCCACTCCAGCCATGCGGCGCGCGATCGTTCCGTATTGAGGTCCGGCTCGATGGTGAACCCCAGATTGCGGGCGAACGCCTGCGCGTCGCGACCGACGAGCAGATGGTGATCGGTCTGGTCCATCACCTTCTGCGCCACGAGCGAAGGGGTGCGCACACCTTCGAGGCACGCCACCCCGCCGGCGCGGCGCTTCGGGCCGTGCATGCAGCAGGAGTCGAGCTGCACCACCCCGTCCGCGTTCGGCAGCCCGCCGTACCCGACGCTGGTGTCGAGCGGATCGAGCTCGACGATGCTGACGCCGGCAATGAGGGCGTCGAGCACGTCGCGTGCCGCCGGTCATGAGCGCGAAGGCGGTCTCGACGCACGTCCTCGCGCCGCCGTTCTTGAACTGGTGCCCGTTGTCGGACGCGATGACGAGCGGTTTCACCCGGCTGCGCAGAACGGCGGGGGCCTGCGCCGCCGACCCTGCCTCCGCGGCGCCGGCGAATCCCACGGCTGTGGTCGTGAGCACGAACTCGCGGCGATTCATGCGTCGGGAGGAAGGTGTGTCGGAGTCGGCCATTGTCGGGACCTCAGATTTCGGCGTTCGGCGCTCGGCGCTCGACGCTTGGGACGGCATTCCTTGAACCTGTCAGTGTGGCGCGGGGCTTTCAAGCCCCGCGAGGCCCGAGTTCCTGTCTCTTCCGTCGCGAGAGTGTAACCGGATTGTTGACGCCCGTGGAACGCGGCGGCTAGGATCGTGTGGTTGCGAACACGGCACATCTCGCTTCAGACGATTCGCGACGCAGCCGACAGGGTCTACCAGGCGGCGGTTCGCACGCCGCTCGTTCGCCTTCCCACCACCGACGGGCCTGAGCTGTATCTCAAGCTCGAGACGCTCCAGCCGATCGGCTCGTTCAAGATCAGGGGTGCCCAGAACGCCGTCGCACGCCTTCCGCCGACCGACCTGGCACACGGTGTCTGGACGGTCAGCGCCGGAAATGCCGCCCAGGGGGTCGCGCTGGCTGCCCGCCGCGCCGGCGTCGCCTGCAGCGTGCTCGTCATGGACAGCGCGCCGCAGACCAAGCTGGACGCCATCGAGCGGCTCGGCGCCACCATCGTCAAGGCTCCTTTCGACGAATGCTGGCGGGCGGTGGAGGACCACCGCTCGAATCGCATGCGCGGGCAGCTCGTGCACCCGTTCGACGACGACGACTTCATCAGCGGGAACGGAACGATGGCACTCGGAGATCGTCGACGATCTGCCCGACGTGGACGCGGTGATCGCGCCGCTCGGCGGCGGCGGGCTGCTGGCGGGCGTCGGCAGCGCCCTGCGCGAGCTCTGTCCGCGACGCGCGGATCTACGCCGCCGAACCGGAGACCGCGGCGCCGCTCGCGGCGTCGATGGCGGCCGGCGCTGCGCGGCAGTTCGACGGCTGGACGGCGTCGTTCGTCGACGGCGCGGGCGGCCGCTCGGTCCTCGACTCGATGTGGCCGCTGCTGCGCGACGTCGTGTCCGAGTCGATCGTGGTCAGCCTCGACGACGCCGCGCGGGCGATGAGGCTGGTGGCCGAGCGCGTGCACGTGATCGCGGAGGGGGCGGCAGCCTGCGCCGTTGCGGCAGCGACGTCCGCCGGGATGGCCGCGCGGGGCCACCGCAAAGTCGTCGCGATCGTGTCCGGCGGCAACATCGATCTTCCGCGATTCGCGCAACTGGTCGGCGCGTGCGCCTGACCCGGCGGCACCGGCGCCAGCCTGCGGACTGGTGCCGGCGGGAGCACCACTCGGACACCTGGCCCGCGTTCAATCGGGCATGAGAGGAATGGGATATACCGTGACAGCAGGCCACGCGTCGGTTCCGGAGCGTCTTCGCAGGCTTCCGGAGCTTGCGAACGACTTGTGGTGGACCTGGAACCCCGGGCCCCGGGAGGTGTTCCGCCGGCTCGACTACCCGCTGTGGCGCCAGACGGCCCACAATCCCGTGCTGATGCTGCGGCTCATCTCGCCGGAGATGCTGGCCGCGGCGGCCGCCGACCCCTCCTTCCTGCAGCTGTACGACGCGGCCATCGCGCTGCTGGACGGCTTGCGATCCGGCCACGAAACGTGGTGGGCGTCCCGGTTCCCGGATACTCCCGGACCGCTGGCCTACTTCTCCGCGGAGTTCGCCCTGCACCAGTCGCTGCCCATCTACGCCGGAGGGCTGGGGGTGCTGGCCGGGGACCATTGCAAGGAGGCGAGCGACCTCGGCGTTCCGCTCATCGGCGTCGGCTTCATGTATCCGCAGGGCTACTTCCACCAGAACGTCTCGCCCGAAGGCTGGCAGATGGAAGTCTACGAGCGTCTCAGCTGGGCGGATGCGCCGGTGGACGCCGGCGACGACAGCCGGACGGCAAGCCGTGCGTGATCGCGGTGCCGCTCGGGAACCGCACCGTGCTGGCAGCGGTGTGGCGGGTCCGGCTCGGACGGGTGACGCTGTATCCTGCTCGACACCGACCTCGAAGAGAACACGCCCTGGGACCGCGAGCTCTCGGCGCGGCTGTACGGCGGCGATCGCGGAGATCCGCATTCAGCAGGAGATCATTCTGGGCATCGGCGGCGTTCGCGCGCTGCAGGCGCTCGGCAAGTCGCCGGCGGCGTGGCACCTGAACGAAGGCCATGCGGCGTTCGTCGTGCTCCAGCGCATCCACGATCTCATCGACCGCGGAGAGAGCTTCCAGTCGGCGCTCGAGGAAGTGCGCAGGACCACCATCTTCACGACACACACGCCGGTGCCCGCCGGGCACGACGCCTTTCCCTTCAACCTGGTCGAGACGCACCTGGCCGGCGCGTGGGGCAGCCTGGGCGCGTCCCGCGACGCATTCCTGGCGCTCGGGCATTACGACAACGGCAGCGGCCCGCTCTTCAACATGACGGCGCTCGCGCTGCGCGCGTCCAGCTACGTGAACGGCGTCAGCCAGCTCCACGGGCAGGTCACCCGCGACATGTGGGGGCCGATCTGGCCGGGCGTCGCAGACGCGGCGCGGCCGGTGCGGGCGATCACCAACGGCGTCCATCTGCCGACCTGGCTCTCGTCCGAGATGAAGAGCGCTCTTCGACGCCCAGCTCGAGCCGGGCTGGCTGGACCGCCACGACGACCCCGCTCTGTGGGAGGCGATCCTGGATATCCCGGATGACGAGTTGTGGCACGTCCGCAACGCGCTCCGGACCTATCTCTTCACCTTCATCCGCGAGCGCGCGCGCCAGCGCTGGAAAGTCGAGCGGGTCACGGCCGGACGGGTCGTCGCGGCGGGGACGCTGCTGGATCCGCACGCCCTGACGATCGGCTTCGCCCGCCGGTTCACCGGCTACAAACGCCCGGAGCTGATCTTCCACGACGCCGACCGGCTCGCCCAGATCCTGACAGCGTCACGGCGGCCGGTGCAGATCGTGTTCGCGGCAAGGCGCACCCGGCTGATGAAACCGGCAAGCACCACCTCCAGCAGGTCTACCGCACGCGCACTCGACCCGAAGCTCGGCGGCCGCATCGCCTTCGTGGACGACTACGATCTGCACGTCGCGCACTTCCTCGTGCAGGGCTGCGACGTGTGGTTGAACAATCCGCGCAAGCCGCTCGAAGCATCCGGCACCAGCGGGATGAAGGCGTCCCTCAACGGCGTGCCGCACCTGAGCATCGGCGACGGATGGTGGGCCGAGGGCTACTCCGGGCGGAACGGCTGGCTGATTGAGGCGACCGCCAACGCGACCGACTTCGAGGAGGTGGACGCGGCCGATGCCGAGGCACTCTACGACCTCCTCGAGACGGACGTGGTGCCGCGCTTCTACGAGCGGGACGCACGAGGCATTCCAACCCGCTGGCTGGACACGGTGCGCCAGGCCATCCTGACGGTGGCGCCGCGATTCAGCGCACGGCGCATGGTGCGGGAGTACGCCGAGACCGTCTACGGTCCGGCGTTCCGCGCCGGCGCACGCATGAGGTCCAGGTAGGTCGAATCACGGGAGGTCCGCACCTCGCCGGAATCGCGGTCCCACGGTGGCCTGGAGACCCCCCCGGATGGGGGCGGAGGTAGTACAATTCGAGTCCCATGTCGCGAAAGACCATGACCCAGACCCGCTGTGCGCTGTGCGCCGCCAAGGAGGTGTCCGAGCCGCGCGGCGAGGAGCGCTACTGCCGGGACTGCTGGGACAAGAAGATTGCCGTCGAGGAGATCGTGGCGCGCGAGTTCGCGCTGAAGCGGTACATCCGCGCTCACAGCGCCGAGAAATACCTCGATCTATCACTCCACGCTGAAGCGGCCCTGTGGCCAGCTGATCGTCGTGGACGACGGCTACGACCTGTTCCTGACGATGATGCTCTACCCGAGCTTCGCGTGGGACGAGGCGGCCTACTATCTCGAGGGAGATCCCGAAGGGCGCTCCTTTGCCGAAATCCTCGTCGATGTCGTCGCGGCCGAGGTCATCGAGCCGTGGGGCGGCGGCAAGTGGCACCTCGAAATCTTCCGGTCGTCCAACCCTGAGCCTGAGGACTGGAACGGCGAGATGTAGAGGGTTATAATTCAGCCGCCTTCGGCTTCGGACTCCCGCCGCACCCGGACCCGGGGTCGCTGGCGCCGGAAGCGCGACCCGGAAACTCTCACGGAGGTGGCCATGAACCGTTCGGTGTTCGCTACCGTCGCCCTTCTGTTCTGTGACCGTCACGCTCTCCAGCGCATTCGGCCAGGTCAAAGCCGTCGCTCCCACTGCCGCTCCGGCGCCCGCGTCGCCGGCGAAATGGGTCCCTCCGGTGAAGGGGATCGCCACGGTGGAAGTGATGCAGGGCCAGGCGAAGGTGGTGGGGAAGGAAATCATCACCCCGCTCAAGCTGAAGAACACCTCCACCGGGTCGATCAACCTGCTCAAGGTCGATCAGATGTGGTACGACAAGAAGCGGACGCTGATCTCGTCGACCACCGGCTTGCACCGCAAGCCGTTCCTGCCCGGCGAGGTCATCGACATGGAGCTCAAGGCGCCGCTCAACGGCCAGCCCGACGTCAACCAGATGGTGTTCGCGCACGCCAACGGAAAATTGAACGCCATCAAGGTCAAGAAACTGTAGCAAGGCCTCACCCTCCGGGTCAGCCGTGCGCGCTAGAATGCGCGCATGGTTGACCTCGCGCTATCCTGCCGGCCCGTTTTCCTTCCACGAGCACTGCACAGCCGCCACACGAGGCGACTGCATCCGCGCCCTCACCGAGGCGCCCGGCGCGCTCAGACGGGCGGTCGAGGGCCTGTCCGATGCGCAGCTCGACACGCCGTATCGGCCGGGTGGGTGGACCGTGCGTCAGGTGGTCCATCACGTCCCGGACAGCCACATGAACGCGTACGTCCGCTTCAAGCTCGCGCTCACCGAAGACAGCCCCACCATCAAGCCGTACGACGAAGCGGCCTGGGCAGTCCTCGCCGACACCGCACGCACACCTGTCGACACCTCCCTCGTGCTGCTCGACGCGCTGCACCGCCGCTGGGTGGTGCTGCTGGAATCGCTCCGCGAGGAGGACTTCGCCCGGCGGCTGATCCATCCCGAGCGCGGCCCGGTCACCAACGACTGGCTGCTTCAGCTGTATGCGTGGCACGGCCGCCACCACACGGCGCACGTCACCACTCTACGTCAGCGGGAAGGGTGGTAGCTAAGAGCGATCCGGGATCATCCGGGATCCGGGATCCGGGGCCTCGCCGTCGAGGCCGGAGTGCCCGGCCGCAGCTTTGTCAATGTGGCGCGGGCCTTTCAAGCCCCGCGAGGCGGTTAGCAGGGAGAGCGGGATCCGGGGCTCGGCGCTTGGGGGCTCGGCGTTCGGAAACCGGAAGCGGGAAGCGGGTAGCGGGAAGCTGGCAGCGGGAAGCGGGAAGCTGGCGCAACGTCTCACTTCCCCACCAGGCGCTCCGCCCATTCCCCGGCGAGCGGCATCTTCCAGCGGCGGCCTTTGTAGGCGTGCACCAGGCAGACCGCCCAGAGCGCGACGAAGCCGGCCGCTGCAATCGTAGCCATCCAGAGCAGCACCGAAAAGATGCGCGGCGACACGATCAGCATCAGGAAGCCGAGACCGAGGCAGACGACCGCGACGAGGCCGAGCGTGCCCAGGCCGATCAGCGCCTGCCAGGCGTGAAAGCGGACGTCCCGGTTCGAGCGTTCCACGAGCAGCAGGAGTGCCCCGGAGAAGGGTCCCGCGAGGTAGGCGAGGGCGCCCGCGGTTCCGGCTGTCAGGCCGGTGGAAGAGGTCGTGCCGGCGTCGGTCGTCACCGGACGCGGAACTCCACCTCCCGCTTTGCGGTCGCTCCGTTCGCCAGCAGGGTCGCCGCTTCGACCCGGAGGACGTAGCGGCCCGGCGCCATCGCCTTCGTTTCGATGGTGGCGGTGTAGCCGTAGCCTCCCTTGGCGCCCTGCAGTTCCTCGCTCTTCCGCTCCTCCCCCGCCGTGTAGACGACCGTGCCGTCGTCCGCAATCACCGACGCCTTGATGGCGACGCGGTGCGGCGTCTTGGACTGGTTGTCGTAGACCTCGGTGAAGAGCGCGATCGTGTCGTTCCGCGGGAAGTCCCGGATCGTGGTGGGTGCAGCCGGCAGGACCTGCTTGAAGTCCGGGTCCGGGTTGACGGAGGTCACCTGGCTGGCGGAGGCGGACGTGAGCAGCAGCGCGCTCATGGACAGCGGCGTCTTGGAGAAGTCCGGAACGTCCAGGTCGTAGAGGACCGAACCGGTCGCGCCGCTCCCGCCGTCGCGCACGCCGACCCGGAGCTGGTAGCGGCCGGGCGCGAGCTCCAGCCGGCGCGCGATCCTGATGCCGGAGCGCGCCACGGCCTGGTGCGTCTGCGGCCGGAGCTTGAGTTGCACGACGTCGCGCCCGCCGTCCTTGATCTTCGCGTCCCTGTCGACCGCCAGCATGCTGACCTCCACGTCGTCCACGAACAGGCCGTCCTGCTGGGCGAACGTGAGGCCGCGGCCGTCGACTTCAATCGTGAGCGCGATCGAGGCGTTCGGTGCGGGCCCCTTGAGCGGCGCGGCAAAGACGCTCAGCGCGAGACCGCTGATGGGCACCGGGCTGTCGAGCGCTTCCCTCAGGCTGGCGGATGTGGCCTTGTTGGCGATGACGGTGGCGGCCGGCTTGCCTTTCGGCGCGACGTAGCCGCGGCGGGAGCGCACCGAGACACCCGGCCGCTTGACGCGGACCTGCACCCGGCGGAAGCGGCCGTCGCGCCGCGCGTCGTTCGAGTGATAGCCGAGCAGGTAGTAGCCGCTGTTGTCCTGGATGATCTTCGCGAAGGCCTCCCGGAAGTCGTTGCGGTTGACGGCCGCGAAGCCGCCCGTCTCCTCGGAGATCGTCCGCAGGCTGTCCTGGGATCTGCGCAGCTCGTCGTTGAGCGACGTCGTGCCGAGGCCGAGCGACGGATCGTCCGGCAGCGACCCGATGTCCATGGCCTCCTCGCCCATCGTTGTCAGCCCTCGCGGGTCGACGCTGTAGAAGCTGACGTTGGCTCGCGTCGCCGCGGCAATCGCCTGCTGCATCTCGTCCTGGATCTCGGACGCGTAGCGGTTCTGGATCGGGTTGGTGATGTCGTAGTCCACGCCTTCGCTGAAGTACACGACCGCCTTGCGGCGGCCGCGCACGCCTTCGAGATAGTCGGCGACCTGCCGCAGCGTCGAGAGGGTGTTGCGCGCCTTGAAGGCGCGTTCCGGCTCGCTCA
The DNA here is from genome assembly GCA_963787175.1 of uncultured Acidobacteriota bacterium. GTDB lineage: Bacteria > Acidobacteriota > Vicinamibacteria > Vicinamibacterales > 2-12-FULL-66-21 > CAVSUB01. The sequence continues at coordinate 599,643 of CAWBCA010000013.1, read as the reverse complement.
GGTCCCGGGGCGCCTGGCCGCTGCCCGAATTGCGCTGCATCTAGTAGTCGTCCAGCTTGTCGAGCGTCGCGGAGCGGATCTTCTGCCCGCATGAAATTGTTGACCGCCTGGAGGAGCAGCCGCCGGCTGCTCGTGAACTCCTGCGCGCCATCCCTGCGGGCGCCGGTCTGGACGATGGCGGCGATGTCGTTGGCCCGCCGAGATACCGCTCGATGAACTGCTTCGCGGCGGCCCTGACCCGCATGCTGCGCGCGAATGCGTCTGCAGGTCGTCGAGCACGAGCACGAAAACCCGCCCGTTGAACTCCCTGATGTTGCTGCGCACGTCGGGCTCGATCGCGGTGGGCGAGAACAGCGGCGCGTCCGCGCGCTCGATGGGAATATCCACGAGCGACAGCACGGAGAGCGACTGCGGTTTGCCCTCTTCGACGACTTCGAAGTCCTCCTTGGACAGCCCGCGGACGAAATTGCCCTGGGCGTCGGTGACGATGGCGTCGATCTCGACGTAGTTGACCTCGACCCGGAACGTCACCGGCGGCTGCTGGTCCGCGGACGTTGCGGCCGCGGCAGGCCGGGCGGGCGCCGGAGGGGCCGGCTGCTGGGCCGGAACGCTCAGGCTCGCGAGGATGGTCAGGCCGGCGGTGATCGCAGCTCTTCGAAACATGGGATTCATTATGGATCTTCGGCGGCGGCGCGCGCGCCCGCTCTCGAGGCCAGGGGCCAAAAATAAGCCCGATCCCCCGACCGGTTTATAATGCCTCGGATGCGGCGCTCGACATCCCGGCCGGTACAGCGCGCGCTCGAGCAGGAAAAGCTGGACGGTTGGCTGCTCTACGATTTCCAGGGCTCCAACCCGATTGCCACCCGCCTTTCGGGCCTCGCGTCGGCGGCAAGCTGACTACCCGGCGCTGGTATTACCTGGTTCCTGCAATCGGCGAACCTCGCGCCCTCGTGCATGCGATCGAGCGCCACAACCTCGACGGGCTCCCCGGGCACCAAGCGCCCCTACGCCGGACGCGAAAGCTGGCCAGCCGGGCTCCGCGACCTGCTGGAGGGCCTGCGCGTGGTGGCGATGGAGTATTCACCCAACAACGCCATCCCCTACGTGTCCCGGGTCGATGCCGGCACGGTCGAGGCGGTGCGGGCGCTGGGGGTCGAGGTCGTCTCCTCCGGGAACCTGATCCAGCGCTTCGAAGCGGTCTGGAGCGACGAGGCATACGCCACACACACGGCCGCCTCCGAGAAGCTCTACCGGATCAAGGACAGCACGTTCGAGCTGATTCGATGAGCGGACCCGCTCGGGAACACCCGTGACCGAGTTCGAGGTCCAGGACGCGATGGTGCAGTGGTTCAAGGACGAGGGGCTGACGAGTCACGACCCGCCCAACGTGTCGGCCCAGGAGAATGCCGGCAACCCGCACTACAACCCGACCCCTGATCAGCACCGGCCGATCCGGCGCGACGAGCTCGTGCTGATCGATCTCTGGGGCAAGCTGCCCGTTCCCGGCGCCGTCTTTGCCGACATCGCCTGGGTCGGCTTCACGGGCGAGCAGGTGCCGGTCACTTTCGCCACGCGCGTTCTGCCGCGGCCGCCGGCAGGCCGCGATGCCGCCATCGAGCTCGTCGAGAGCGCCATCAGGAACGGCCGCGAGCTGCGCGGCTACGAAGTCGACCGCGTCTGCCGCGCCGTGCTCGAGCGGGCGGGATTCGGGGCGGAGTTCATCCACCGCACCGGCCACAGCCTCGGCCAGCACGTTCATGGCGACGGCGTCCACATGGACGACTACGAAACACACGACGACCGGCGCCTGATTCCCGGGCACCGGCTTTACAATCGAACCGGGCGTCTATACCGATCAGTTCGGTGTCCGGACCGAGATCAACATGTTCGTGTCCGAACGCGACGCGAGAGTCACGGGCCCGCGGCAGCAGGCGATCGTTTCCTTGTCGTAGCCGGGGCAGCTCGCCCCGCGGCGCGACCGTCAGACCCGGCATCATCCTGAGTGGAGCACACGATGTCCACGCGAAAGACCACCCTCTTCTACGCAATCCTCATTGCCGTCGCGTCGACCGCCGTTGGCATGGTCATCGCGTCGCAGTGGGGACTGCCGCAGTCCTCTTCGGCCCAGACGGTCGCCTGCCGCCGATGAACAGCGCGCCGCTCTCCGGCGCCATCGACCCGTCCACCTTCCGCAATATCGCCAAGGCGCAGGTGCCGACGGTCGTCTTCATCCAGACCTCCGCGCAGCTGCGAGCCGCGACACGGCGGACAAGCAGGGCGGGGAAGACCTGCTCCGCAGGTTCTTCGGCGGCCAGCTTCCGCCGCAGGGTCCCAACCGCCTTCCGCGCGGGCGGCAGCTGCCCCGGGAGGACGAGGACGGGCCGACGCACGGGCACCGGGACCGGCTTCATCATCGACAAGAGCGGGCCTCATCCTCACGAACAATCACGTCGTAGACGATGCGGAGGATATCCGCGTCAGCATGTTCGGCGGCGGGCGGACGGAGAGCTACGCGGCAAAAGTCGTCGGGCCGCGACACGCTCACGGACAGCGCGCTCATCCAGCTCACCGAAATGCCGTCCACGCCCCTGCAGGAAGCGAAGTTCGGCGACTCCGAGCAGATGCAGCCCGGCGACTGGGTGGTCGCGATCGGCAATCCGTTCGGCCTGAGCCACACCGTCACCGTGGGGGTGATCTCCGCGCTCAGCCGGCCGCTCGGCGGGGTGAACGGACGGCGTCAGAACATGCTGCAGACCGACGCCGCCATCAACCCCGGCAATTCCGGAGGGCCGCTGCTCAACATCCGCGGCGAGGTCGTCGGCATGAACACCGCGATCTACACCGACGCCGCTCGCTCGGCGAACATCGGCATCGGCTTCGCCACGCCGATCAACGCGGTCCGGGACCTGCTGCCGCAGCTGCGGGTCGGCAAGATCACGCGCGGAGTGATCGGCGTGGAGGTCAACATCGACCCGCTGTCGAAGGAGGTGGCCAAGGGCCTCGGCCTCCCCGACGGCAACGGCGCGCTCCTCCGCACGATCCGGCCGAATGGCCCCGCGGCGAAAGCCGGCCTCCAGCCGGGGGACGTGATCGTCGAGTTCAACGGGCGCCCGGTCAAGGACAGCGACGCGCTCGTCGGGATGGTCGTGACCACCAAGCCGGGCACCAGCGTTCCGGTCACCATCTACCGGGCCAAGCAGCGCAACTCGCTCAACGTCACCGTCGACGAGCTGGATCTTGCGACCGAGCAGGGAGCGCAGGCCTCGCGTGAAGCGCCGCAGAGCGCGCCGGCCGCAACCGGCTTCGGCATGGAGAGTCGACGCGATCACGCCGGAGCTCGCCGAGGAGCTCGAGCTCCCGCGCGGACGCGGCGGCGCATACATCACCCGCGTCGAACGCAACAGCGCGGCATCCAATGCGGGCCTCGCGCCGAAGGACGTCATCCTCGAGGTCAACCGCCAGCCGGTCACGAGCGTCAGCCAGGTCACCCGCGAGCTGCAGCGCGCCGCCGCTGGCGACACGGTGTTCCTGCTGGTGTGGCGCGGTGGAAGCCAGGTGTTCGTGCCGATGACGAAGAAGTAGAATTCGAATTTCAGGAGCTGGAATTCAGCCGCACATGGACACTGCGACGGGCGTCGAACGCGAGGTGAAGCTGCCTTTCGGGTCGGCCGAGGAGGCGCGCGCGGCCATCCTGGCGGCCGGCGCGACCCCCCTGCTCGGGCGGCGGCTGCAGGAGGACGCGCTGCTCGACACCCGCGACGCGCAGTTGCGCGCACGTCAGTGCACGCTGCGCGTCCGCGTCGAGTGCGGCAAGAGCCGGCTGACGTTCAAAGGGCCGGTCCAGCCCGGCATCGTGAAGATCCGCGAAGAGCTCGAGACAGTGATCGGCGACGCCGGGGTCCTGCATGCGTGTGCTCGGCGAGCTGGGGCTCGAGGTCTGGTTCCGCTACGAGAAGTACCGCGAGGAGTTCGCGCACGAAGACGTGATCGTGGCGATTGACGAGACCCCGGTCGGAGTGTTCGTCGAGATCGAGGGCAGCGACGCGGGCATCGAGTCCATGGCGCACGCGCTCGACCGCTCGCCGGACGACTACCTCGTCGACTCCTATCTCGGACTCTTTGTCCGGCACGGGCAGTCGTACGGGCTCACCGGTCGCGACATGGTCTTCGGCGCCCCGCTCGCGGGCGGCTAGTCCACGCTGGTGGTCCCGCGCGCGCTCGTGCTGACGGCAGGCCTCGGCGCGCGGCTGCGCCCGCTCACCTACGTCCGTGCGAAACCTGCGGTGCCCGTCAACGGCACCCCCCTGGTCCGGCGCATCCTCCTGGCGCTCTCGCGCCACGGCGTCGAGGCCGTCGTGCTCAACCTGCACCACCTGCCCGAGACGATTGCCGCTGTCGTCGGGGATGGCGGCGACCTCGGCGTCCGCGTGAGCTACTCCTGGGAGCAGCCGGTGCTCGGGTCGGCCGGCGGGCCGCGCCACGCCCTCCCGCTCCTGACCGATGGCGGCCGACGACGCTTCCTGCTCGTCAACGGCGACACGCTGACCAATGTCGACGTCGGCGCGTGCTGGACGCCGCACACGCTCTCGGGGGCGGCCGTGACGATGGCGCTGATCCCGAACCCGCGCCCGGACAAGTACGGCGGGGTGCGCGTCTCGGACGCGGGCTTCGTGACCGGCTTCACCGCGTCCGGGAACGAGCGGCGATCGTTCCATTTCGTCGGCGTGCAGGTCGCGGCGGCGCGGGCGTTCGCCTCGCTCGACGACGGCGAGCCGGCCGAGTCGGTCAACGTGCTCTACCCGCAGCTCATCGCTCGCGATCCCGCGTAGCGTCGCCGCTTTCGTGTCCAGCGCCTCGTTCAGCGACATCGGCACGCCGGGCGACTACCTCGCAGACCTCGCTTGCGCTCGCCGAAGTGGAGGGCGACCGTGTCGCCGCCGGGCTGCGGGTGACGGTGAGCGGGTCCGCGGAGATCGTCCGCACCGCGCTGTGGGATGATGTCTCGGTCGGCGACGATGCGCGTCTCGTCGAGTGCATCGTCTGCGACGGCGTCCAGGTGCCAGCCGGAGCACGCTACGAGCGCAGCGCGATCGTCCGGGCCGACGGGAGAGTTCCGGCAGCCGGCGAGCGCATCGAGGGCAACCTGCTGCTTCGGAGCATCTAGCAGGTTTCCCGTGGCATACGCATATGGCACATGGCACACAGTCAGCCTTGGTCGTCGCCCATCTGCGCCGGGCGTTTCACGGGCAGGGATCGACCTTCCGCGCTGCTGACTTGACGACGGCCCGAGGCCCCAGACCCCTTGACGGACCGAAACCTGACCGGCCTGGTCAGGCTTTCGGTGTGGCGAGTGACCACGGTGGGCCGAGACCCTTCCTGGGCCGGAGACGCACTGACGCTCGAGGCGTCAGGACCGGGAATGGGCCGATCCGATGACCACCGACATCACCGTGGCGGCCGATCCGCGCGAGCGCATCGACGCCTATCTGACGCGGAGCGGTCTGGCGACGCGCTCGCCGCGGGTCGTGCCGCTGACTGGTGACGCCTCCGATCGACGCGTACTTCCGCATTCTGCTCCAGGATGCGTCCTCCATGGTGTTGTCGCTGTACACCGGGGCCTTCCAGTTCGAGACGCTGTCGTTCGTCAACGTGGCAGGGCTGCTCGCGCGGATGCCCGTGCCGATTCCCGCGATCACCGGGCACGCCGACGATCTGGGTGTGCTGGCGCTGCAGGATCTCGGAGACGTCACGCTCCAGGCCCACCTGGGAGCGGCAACGCCGGCGGAGCACTCGGCGCTCTACCGCCAGGCCGTGTCGCTCATCGCCACGATGCAGAAGCGCGGCGGCGAGCTCGCGTCGCCCGACTACGTCCCGTACGGGATTGCGTTCGACGTCGAGAAACTCGGGTGGGAGCTCGATTTCTTCACCAAGCACTTCATCGAGGCATATCGCGGCGTGACGATCCCGGCCGCAAGCCGCGGCGCTCTGCAGGAAGAGTTCGACACACTGACCGAGATGCTGGCGTCCGAGACGCGGGTGCTCTGCCACCGCGATTACCACAGCCGCAACCTGATGCTGCACGAGGGGGAGCTCTACATCATCGACTTCCAGGACGCCCGGATGGGACCCGACACCTACGACCTCGTTTCCCTGCTGCGCGACTCGTACCTCGATCTGCCCGAACAGGTCGTCGGCGAGCTGATCGCGTATTTCCTGGCGTTGAAGGGCTCGCGCGACACCGAGCAGGACTTCCGCCCCCGGTTCGACGTGATGGCGCTGCAGCGCAATCTCAAGGCGCTGGGAACCTTCGGCTACCAGACAACGGCGCGCCGGAACCCCGTCTACATCCAGTACATCCCGCGCACGCTCCGGTACGTGCGTGGAAACCTTGAGCAACTGCCGCGGTTCGGCCGGCTCCGGGAGCTGTTGTCCGCGCATGTCGAGGAGTTCCGGTAGCGTCACTGCGGGAGAGCGAGGTGGCGGATCGGGATCAGGGATCCGGGATCCGATCGCGGCGCATTCGGAATCCGGATGCCGGATCCCGAGCGCCGAGCCCCGAGCGTGTCCCCGTGGTACAATCAACAGTTCCTTGTACGTCCCTGCCATCTGCTGAACGGACATGCGTTTCGGCGTTTCCACGCACCTGTACCACGACCGTCGGCTTGAGCGGGATCACCTGGCGGAGATTGCCGCCTGCGGCTTCGAGGCCATCGAGCTCTTTGCCACGCGCAGCCACTTCGACTATCACGACCAGGGAACGATCGACCGGCTGAAGCACTGGCTCGAGGAGACCGGGTTGGCGCTCAACAGCGTGCACGCGCCGATCACCGACCAGTTCGGGAGCGGCGATCAGTGGGCCCCGACCTACTCCAACGCGGCAACAGACAGGAGCGTGCGCGAGGCGGCGGTCCGGGAAACGGATGCAGCGTTGCGGGTAGCAGACCGCATCCCCTTCGACGTGCTGGTGGTGCATCTCGGCACGCCTGCGTCGCGCGCCGGGGCGGGCGACAACCACCGCGGGTCCGCCGCGCGCAGCTTCGAGGAGATCTGCGGACCTGGCGCTCCGGCGCGGGGTGCGCGTCGCGGTTGAAGTGATTCCCAACAGGCTCTCGGATGCCTCGTCGCTCGCGGCGATGCTCGACCAGGATCTCGACGCGCGGCACGCGGGCATCTGCCTCGATTTCGGCCACGCGCACCTGATGGAGGACGTGGTGGACGCCATCGAGGCGGCCTCGGAGCACATCATCGCGACGCACGTGCACGACAATCGCGGGCGCGACGACGCGCACCTGGTCCCCGGCCTGGGCACCATCGACTGGAGCGCCGCCTTGATGACGATGCAGAAGATCGGGTATGCGGGCACATACGTGATGGAGCTGGCCAACACCGGCACACCGGGCACCGTGCTCGACGCGGCCAGGCGCGCCCGGCAGCGGTTCGAGCGGGCGCTCGGAGGCTCATGATCGCCTACATCGAGGAGATCGCCCGTTACGAGGGGCAGCCCGTGACGATCCGTGGCTGGCTCCACAACCGCCGCTCGAGCGGCAAGATCCATTTCCTCACCGTCCGCGACGGCAGTGGCTTCATCCAGTGCGTCATGTCGAAGCAGGCGGTGGGCGACGAGGCGTTCACGGCCGCAGACCACCTCTCGCAGGAGAGCGCGATCGTGGTGCACGGCGCCGTCCGGGCTGATGCGCGCGCCAAAGGAGGCTACGAGATTGACGTGTCGAGCCTGGAGGTGGTGTCCGGCTCGCACGACTATCCCATCACGCCGAAGGAGCATGGCGTCGACTACCTGATGGACCGGCGGCACCTCTGGATCCGGGCCCCGCGCCAGCAGGCGGTGCTCCGCGTCCGGCACGAGGTCATCAACGCCGTTCGCGACTTCTTCAACTCGCGCGGGTTCATCCTCGCGGACACGCCGATCTTCACGCCGGCTGCCTGCGAGGGCACCACCACGCTCTTCCCCGTCCAGTATTTCGACGAGGAAACGGCCTACCTGACGCAGAGCGGCCAGCTGTACAACGAGGCGAACGCGATGGCCCTCGGCCGGGTGTACTGCTTCGGCCCGACCTTCCGAGCGGAGAAGTCCAAGACGCGCAGGCACCTGACCGAGTTCTGGATGGTCGAGCCCGAGGTGGCATACGCGACGCTGGACGACGTGATGGATCTGGCGGAGGCGCTGGTCGTTTCGGTGGTCGGGCGCGTGCTGGAGCAGCGCCAGACCGAGCTCACGGTGCTCGAGCGCGACACCAGCAAGCTCGAACGCGTGCAGTCGCCATTCCCCCGCGTGTCGTACGACGACGCGGCGACAATCCTGCGGGAGAAAGGGCTGCCGTTCGAGTGGGGCGGCGACTTCGGCGCACCCGACGAGACCGCGCTCTCGGAGCAGTACGACCGTCCGATTTGCGTGCACCGCTACCCGTCGGCCGTGAAGGCGTTCTACATGAAGCCGGACCCGGAGCGGCCGGATCTCGCGCTCTGTGTCGATGTGCTTGCGCCGGAGGGGTATGGCGAGATCATCGGAGGCGGCCAGCGGCTGGACGACTACGATCTGCTCCTGCAGCGCATCAAGGATCATCAGCTGCCCCAGGAGTCTTTCGAGTGGTACCTCGACCTGCGCCGTTTCGGCAGCGTCCCGCATGGCGGCTTCGGGATGGGCATCGAACGGGTCGTCAGCTGGATCTGCGGGCTCGAGCACCTGCGCGAAGCGATTCCGTATCCGAGGATGCTGTATCGGATATATCCGTGACGGCAGCTACCGCTGCCAGCTTCCCGCTTCCAGCTTCCAGCTTCCCGCTCCCGGCTTCCCGCCGTGAGCACTTGGAAGGGGTCGCAGGTACTGGTCAGCAGGCGCCGTCGCCGGCTGCGAGAGCGGGTAGCGGGAAGCGGGCAGCGGGTAGCTGGTATCTGGTAATCGAAGAATGAAAATAGGCTTTCTTTCCCTCGGCTGCCCCAAGAACCTGGTCGACGGCGAGGTGATGCTGGGGATCGCGCGCGACGCGGGCCACGAGTTGACGGCCGACGCCTCGGCTGCCGACGTGATCGTGGTGAACACCTGCGCCTTCATCGAGTCCGCCCGGCAGGAGTCGATCGATGCGATCCTCGAGATGGCGCAGCAGAAGCGCGACGGCCAGTGCGCGCGGCTGGTGGTCACCGGCTGCCTCGCGGAGCGGTATCGGGACGATCTCCGGAAGGAGATCCCGGAGATCGACGCACTGCTCGGCACGGGGGAGGTCGAGCAGATCCTGGGCGCTATCGGGGATCCGGGATCGCGCGTGCTCGGCGCGCTCGCGCGGGCTCGGCGGAGCTCGGGGAGCCTCGGCGCTCGTCGGGCTCGGGGGCTCGGCGCTCTCCGGGAGCGTACCCACGATGCCGGTGCGGTTTCACAGCGGCCGAACCAAAGCCGCTCTGGCCCGACGAACCGATGCCAAGCTACCGGATGGAACGCCGAACGCCGGGCCCCGAACGCCGGAGTCTCTGATCGATCCCGGCTCCCGGCTCCCGGATCCCGGATCCCGACCGCGCACTCCGGATCCCGTCTTCCCACCTACCTGTACGACGCCGACACTCCCCGGCTCCTCACGACCCCCGGCCATTACGCGTACGTGAAGATTGCGGAAGGGTGCGACTACACCTGCGCGTTCTGCATCATCCCGACGCTGCGGGGTAAATACCGGAGCCGGGCGGCTGATTCCATCGTCCGCGAGGCGGAATCGCTGGCGGCGCGGGGCGTGCGCGAGCTGCTGCTGATCTCCCAGGACACGACCTTCTTCGGCATCGATCGGGGTGAGCGTGGCGCGCTGGCGGCCCTGCTCAGGCGGCTCGATGCCATCGACGGCCTGGCGTGGATCCGGCTCCTCTATCTCTACCCGACGACGATCACCGACGACGTGCTCGAGGCGATGGCGGAGTGCGAGAAGGTCTGCCGCTATGTCGACCTGCCGCTTCAGCACGCGTCGGCGGGCGTCCTCAAGCGGATGCGCCGCCCGGGGAACCGCCGCATCTACGATCGCCTGCTCGCACGGATCCGCGACCGTGTACCAGGCGTCACACTCCGCACGACCCTTATCGTCGGCTTCCCTGGCGAAACCGAGGAGGAGTTCAGCGAGCTCGACGGCTTCGTCGCGGACACGGGATTCGATCATGTCGGAGTCTTCACGTACTCGCACGAGGAAGGCACCCGCGCCCACGCGCTACACGACGACGTGCCGGCCGCGGTGAAGCGCCGCCGGCGTAACGCGCTGATGGCCCGGCAGAAGCGGATCGTAGCGGCCCGGCTCTCCGGAGAAGATCGGCACCCACGCCCGCGTGCTCGTGGACGGTCCTTCAGCTGAGCACGGCCTGGTCCTGCAGGGTCGGCTGGAGGGGCAGGCGCCGGACATCGATTCGGTCGTCTATCTGACGGACTGCGATCCTTCCGTCTATCAGTCGCGGGATCTCATCCATTCGCGGATTGTCGGCGCCCGGGGCTACGACCTGGTCGCGGCACCGATCGGCTGATACCCCGGTCAAAACTACGCGCGCCGGCTTGCATCAGGAGTGCACGCAGGCTGTGTTATATTCTTGGCTGGCAACTTCGAGGAAGGGTACCCGAGTGGGCCTGCGCCCACTCTTTTCTTTTTTGTGGGGACGCGTTCTACGCCGCGAACGGAACAGTTGGCAGGGGTGCGCGCGGCTGCGGAGCGGGTGGCGGCCGGTTACGGGCTCGAGATCTTCGACCTCCAGCTGCGGCGCGAGCCAATCGGCACCGTGCTCCGAGTAGTCATCGACCGCCCCGATCGCGGCGTCCCCGAGACGTTCGAAGAAGCCGTCGGGATCGACGAATGTCAGCGGGTCAGCCACGACCTGAGCGCGATACTCGACGTGGAAGACCAGGAGCTGGAAGCCGCCGGGGCCCTGGCACAGAACTATACCCTTGAAGTGTCCTCGCCGGGGCTCGATCGGCCGCTCCGGCACGAGGCGGATTATCGGCGGTTCACGGGCCGTCTGGCCAAGGTGGTCACGACCGCCCCGATTGTCGGCCAGTCCGCCTTCGCGGGCCGGATCGTGGCCGTCGAAGAGGGTCACGTGATCCTGGAAGAAGGACGCAAGCGCCACCGGGTGCCTGTCGCGCAGGTCAAGCGCGGGCAGCTGGTCGTAGAATTCTGAGAGATGAGATGAAGCTGTCAGCGGATCAGCCGCCAGCTTTCAGCAATGCCGCTGAGAGCACCTCGAGGAGCTGACGGCTGAAGGCTCACAGCTGAGACCTAAATGGCTATTGTCAACCCGCTGCTGCAGCAGATCGACGCCATCGCCAAGGAGAAGGGTGTCGAGCCGGACATCATCATCACCGCCCTGCAGGACGCGATCGAGGCGGCTGCGCGGAAGCGGTACAAGACAGAGGCGTTGAGGGCGCGTTTCAATCAGGACAGCGGGCAGCTCGAGCTCTACGCGGTCAAGACCATCGTGGCGGAGGTCACCGATCCGTCCACGCAGATCTCGCTCGCGCGAGGCGCAGCAGCTCTACGGAGACGAGGCGGAAGTGGACATGGAGATCGAGTTCCCCCGCCCGACGGAGGATCTCGGCCGCATCGCCGCGCAGACCGCCAAGCAGGTGATCTTCCAGAAGGTGCGCGAGGCCGAGCGGGAGAACGTCTACGCCGAGTACAGCCAGCGCGTCGGCGAGGTCGTCAGCGGAACGGTGAAGCGCTTCGAGAACGGCGACATCATCATCGAGCTCGGGCGCATCGAATCCCAGCTGCCCCGCAAGGAGCAGTCGCGCGCGGAGAACTACACCGTGGGCGACCGCGTCCGCTCGGTGATTCGCGGCGTGAACCGCAGCGCCAAGGGGCCCCAGATCGTGCTGTCCCGCACCGACCCGGCGCTCCTGATCAAGCTCTTCGAGCAGGAAGTGCCGGAGATCTACGACGGGACGGTGGTGATTCGCGGCGCTGTCCGGGAAGCGGGCGATCGCGCCAAGGTGGCGGTCTACTCGCGGGAGCGCGACGTCGACCCGGTGGGCGCCTGCGTCGGGATGAAGGGCACCCGGGTCCAGTCCATCATCCGCGAGCTCCGCGGCGAGAAGATCGACATCGTCGAATGGTCGGAGGATCCAATCCTGTTCGTGACCAACGCGATCAGCCCGGCGAAAGTCCAGCGCGTCTCGATCGTGGACGACGCCGAGCGCGTGATGGAGGTGATCGTCGAGGACAAGCAGCTGTCGCTGGCGATCGGCAAGAAAGGCCAGAACGTGCGGCTGGCCGCGAAGCTGACCGGCTGGAAAATCGACATCAAGAGCGAAGAAGAGAAGCGCCGCGAAGTCGAGCTGCAGCTCGGCGCACTGGCGGTCGGCGACGGAGCGGCCGAGGCGGCAGCGGACGGAGACGCGGATGTCGAATCGGGCGTCGAGACGGCCGGCACCGTGGGACCCGACGAAACGGCAACGGCCGCGGACGCCGGCTCTGGCGAGGGGGTCGAGTCCACGAGCGAGTCGGCGCTGGAAAGCGACGTCGAACCAGTCGACGACGCGGCGCAGGGCCGCGAAGCCGAACCAGTCGACGACGCGGCGCAGGGCGGGACGGAGCCAGTCGCGGCGGACGAGGCTACCCGCGATGGTGAAGGGTCCGAGCGTTCGGACAGGTGAGGGCGTGCCCACCGGCATGGCACCAGGCGGGCGGTAACTCGGAATTCTTGCAGCGAACGTACACACACTGAATGGCCACTGTTCGGATTTATAAGGTCGCGGAACTGCTCAACACGTCGAGCCAGGAAGTGGTCGCGCTTCTGAAGCGGGACCACGGCATCGAGGTGAAGAGCGCGTCGAGCACCATCGAAGAAGTCGTGGCACGGCAGTTCGTCGACCGCCTGGCCCGTCAGCGCAACATCACCGTGCCGTCGAACGCCTCGTTCGCCGATACGCCCAGCGGAGCGGTGAAGGGACGCAAGCCGGCGGGCAAGACCCGAGCCGCCGAAGCCGGCATGCCGGCGCTGCCGCCCCCCCGCCTGGTGAAGAGCGCCAAGCCGCGCGCCGCCTCCTGAAGTCGAGGAACTGGCGGCGGCGCCGGCATCCGCCGAGGCGGTGCTCGTGCCAGCGCCCGAACCACAGGCGGCGGTCGAGGCGTTCTTCGAGCCAGCGGTGGGGTCGACCGAACCGGAGCCCGCGGCTGCCTCCGAGATAACGGAACCGCCATCGGCACTGGTCCGCACGAAGAGCCGGCCGTCGTGCACGGCGACTCCGCCGCAGCCGGCCGGGTCTGGCGCCGACACGGCTGCAGAGGTGCAGGACGGCTGGCGCCGGCGGCGGTCGATACACCCGCCGCGGTGCGGCCCGTTGCTGTCCCGCCGGCGGTGCCTGGCCGGCCGGTGATGCCGGTGCCCACCGGCCGCGTGGTTCCGCCGACCTATCGCCTGCGCGTCGAGGATCCCCAAACGGGCCAGGCGCCGCCGGCGCCGCCGCGTCGCCCGTTGCTGGTCCGCCCGCCGGCAGCACCGGCGCCGGTTCCGCAGGCCCCGACCGGCAATCTCATGAGGCCGGCGGGAACCCGGCCCGGAACGGCCGTGCCGCCAGGAGGCACCGCTGCCCGGCCGATTCCGCGTCCAGGCGGCGCGCAGCCGCCCCGTCCGGGCGCGCTCGGCGGCCCCCGGCCGCTGCCCTCTCAACCGGTGCGTCCGCCGGCGCCGCCGCCGCGGCCCGGCATGCCGGGCTACCGCCCGCCGATGCACCACCGGCCCGGCAGCCAGCGGCCAGGCAGCTCGGCGCGCCGCGAACAGCCGCGCATGCAGCCGAGCGCCGTGGCCCCTGTCGCGCCGCCGCCGGTCACCCGCACCATCACGCTGGCTGAAGGTATGACGGTTGCCGACCTCGCGACGAAGCTCGATGTCAAGGCCAAGGACGTCCTGAAGAAGCTGATGGACCGGCGGCATGATGATGACCATCAACAGCACGCTGGACGACGAGACCGCCTCGATGATCGCGCGCGAGTTCGGCGCCGACGTCAAGATGCAGACCTTCGAAGAGGAGATGCTCCAGGTCGAAGCCGAGGACGTCGACCCGGCCGACCGCGTCACCCGTGCGCCGGTCGTGACGGTCATGGGCCACGTCGACCACGGCAAGACGACGCTGCTCGATGCCATCCGCTCGGCGCGCGTCGCCGAGCGCGAGGCGGGCGGCATCACGCAGCACATCGGCGCGTACGCGGTGAACGTCAACAACCGCAACGTCGTGTTCCTCGACACGCCCGGCCACGAGGCCTTCACGATGATGCGCGCCCGCGGCGCGCGCGTCACCGACGTCGTCATTCTCGTCGTGGCGGCAGACGATGGCGTCATGCCGCAGACGAAAGAGGCAATCGATCACGCCAAGGCGGCGGGCGTGCCGATCCTCGTGGCGATCAACAAGATCGACAAGCCCGAAGCGCCAACGCCGAGCGCGTGAAGAAGGAACTGGCCGACCTCGGGCTGGTGCCCGAGCAGTGGGGCGGCCAGACGGTCATGGTCGAGGTCTCCGCCAAGAAGAAGGAGAACCTCGAGCTGCTGCTCGAGATGATCCTGCTCGTCACCGAGCTGGGCGAGCTCAAGGCCAACCCGAAGCGGAGCGCTTCGGGCACCGTGCTCGAAGCCAAGCTGGACAAGGGCCGCGGCCCCGTCGCGACCATCCTGATCCAGGACGGAACCCTGCACGTAGGCGATACGGTGATTGCCGGCACCATTGTCGGCAAGGTCCGGGCGCTGATCGACGACCGGGGACGGCCGCTGAAGACGGCAGGCCCGGCCACGCCGGTCGAGGTTCTCGGGCTCGGCGGACTTCCTGCTCCGGGCGACGCCTTCCAGGCGCTGGCCGACGCGGTCAAGGCCCGCCAGATCGCCCACTTCCGTCAGACGCAGGCGAAAGACAAGGCGCTCGGCGGCAAGGGTGCACGCCTCACCCTCGAATCCCTTCAGGCCCAGATTGCCGTCGGCGGCATGAAGGAGCTGCCGCTCATCGTCAAGGCCGACGTCCAGGGCTCGGCCGAAGTGCTCGGCGACACGCTGGCGAAGCTCAGCGACGAGAAGGTGAAGGTCCGGATCATCCACAGCGGCGTCGGCGCCATCACGGAGTCCGACGTGCTCCTGGCGACCGCCTCGAACGCCATCGTCATCGGCTTCAACGTCCGCCCGGACCGCAACGCCGCGGACGTCGCCGACCGCGAAAAGGTGGATGTCCGGCTCCACTCGGTCATCTACAACGTCGTCGACGAGATGAAGAAGGCGATGACCGGGCTGCTCGACCCGACGTTCAAGGAAATCCGGATCGGCGCAGCGCAGGTGCGCGAGACGTTCAAGACCCCGAAGTTCGGCACGATCGCCGGCTGCATGGTCACGGAAGGCTCGATCAAGCGGTCCGGCGACGCGCAGGCCCGGCTGGTTCGCGACGGCGTGGTGATCTTCGAAGGCAAGATCGGCTCGTTGCGCCGCTTCAAGGACGATGTCTCGGAGGTCAAGACCGGCTTCGAATGCGGCATCGGCTTCGAGAAGTACAACGACCTCAAGGTCGGCGACATGATCGAGGCGTTCGTCGTCGAGCGCGTCGCGACGCCCGTATAGGACTGGCAAATGGCAAATGGCGATGGTCGATGGCGCCTTTGAAGGCAATCGGACGGGCCGGTCGATAGCCAGCCGCCACCGGCCGTTCAGACCGGCCCTGTGGCATTTGCACTTTGCATGTCCGCTCTGTTATTGCCCTGTGCCACCTAGCTGTGCCCTGCCATCTGCCATCGGAAGGATGACCAACTCACGTCCGGCGCGTGTCGGCGATCAGATCCGGGTGGAGATCACCGCGATGCTGAGCCGGCAGGTGCACGATCCCGGCATCGGGTTCCTGACGGTGACGCGGGTGGACGTCAGCGCCGACCTGCAGCACGCGCGCGTGTACTACACGACGCTCGGAGACGACAAGGCGCGCCGCGAGTCGGCCCGGGCGCTGGAGCGCGCGTCACCGTTCCTTCGCCGGCAGCTGGCCGGCCGGCTCCGGCTCCGCCGCGCGCCCGAGCTGCAGTTCTTCTTCGACATGAGCGTCGAGCAGCACGATCGCATCGAGAAGATCCTGCATGGACCTGCAGGAGGAGCGCGCGAGCCGGGCTCCCGACGACGAGCCGCCGGCACCAGTCGCCGGCGACGTCTCCCCGGGCGGAGCACAAGACGCCCCACATGATGAGCGACAGGATCCCGACTAGCCCGCCGGCCGACGCCGGTGCCTTACCGGCTGTTGTCGGCCGGATTCGCGACGAGATTCTGCAGCGCCGGCGTTTCCTCCTGACCTCGCACGCCAGGCCCGACGGCGACTCGATCGGCTCGCAGCTGGCGATGGCTTACGCCCTCGAGGCGCTCGGCAAAGAGGTGCGCCTGGTGAACGCCGACCGCTGCGCCGGAGCACTACTTCGAGTTGCCCGGCGTCGATCGCATCGAGATTGCCGCCGCGGCGACCAGCGACGCGGAGGCGGTCATCGTGATGGAGTGCAGCGAGCTCGCCCGGACCGGAGTCGCGGGGCTCGACGGTCACTTCATCATCAACATCGACCACCATGCCGGCAACCGGATGTACGGCGCCGTCAACTGGTTCGACGAGTCGGCCGCCGCCTGCGGCGAGATGGTCTTCGACGTGATCACGGCGCTCGGCGTGCCGCTGACGCAGACCATCGCCACGCACATCTACCTGGCGATCCTGACCGACACCGGATCGTTCCACCACTCCAACATCACGCCGCGCACGTTCGACATCTGCCGCCAGACGGTGGAGGCCGGCGTCAACCCGGCGATCATGGCCGGCGCGTCTACGACAGCAACAGCTTCGGCAAGCTGAAGCTGATCGGCGCGCTGCTCGACCAGATGGAGCTGGTTCATGGCGGCCGGGTGGCGGTGCTGCGCCTGGACGACGACGTGCTCGCGGCGTGCGGCTGCACGAACAACGACACGGAAGGGCATCATCAACCTGCCGCTGACCGCGCGCGAGATCCAGGCGGTCGTGTTCTTCCGGACGGCGGCCGACGGAGAGGTCCGCGTCAGCATGCGATCGAAGTACGACGTCGACGTGCGCATGGTGGCCAACGAGCACGGCGGGGGCGGCCACAAGAACGCCGCCGGGTTCACCGTCACCGGCGCGCTGCACGAGCTCCAGCCCCGGATTGTGGAGCGCCTCGTGCGCGCCGTGGACGAGGGGCTCGAGTCGCGCCCGCCCGAATGAACGGCGTCCTCGTCGTCGACAAGCCCGCCGGCCCCACATCCCACGACGTGGTCGGTCGCGTCCGTCGCGCGCTCGGCACCCGGCGCGTCGGGCCATACCGGCACCCTGGATCCGCTCGCCACCGGCGTGCTCCCGCTCGTCGTCGGCCAGGCGACGCGGCTGGCGCAGTTCCTTGTCCAGCGACGACAAGGAATACCTCGCAGACGTGCGGCTTCGGGGCCGCCACGACGACCTACGACGCGCTCGGCAGTGAGGTCGCGGACCCGGAAGCCGAGGCGTCCGGCAGCCGGTCCCGTGGACCTGACGCGGGCTGGAGGCGGCGCTCGACGAGTTCCGGGGCACTTTCCTGCAGCTGCCGCCGGCGTTCTCGGCCAAGAAGATCGCGGGCAGGCGGGCCTACGAGCTCGCGCGCGCCGGACAGGCGCCCGAGTTGCCGCCGGTGGAGGTGACCGTGACGGCGCTCGAGATCGTCGCAGCGCGACGAGCGGACGGTGCGGCTGCGGGTAGCCTGCTCCAGCGGGTTCTACGTCCGCACTCTGGCGCACGAGCTCGGGCGGCGGCTGGGATGCGGCGCGCATCTCGCGGCGCTGCGCCGGACCCGGGCCGGCAGCTTCGGGCTGGGCGATGCCGTCGACGCTGGAGGTCGTCGAGGCTGAAGGCGCGGCCGGCGCGAGGCTGATTCCCGCTGGAGAGGCTGCTGCCTGTCGTTTTCCTCGGTGATGCTGACGGCCGAGGGCGTGCGCCGCGCGCGCCACGGCAACCTGGTGCCCCCGCTGGACTACCGATCCGACGGCCGGCCGGCCGGGCGCCGCGGTACGCCTCCTGGACGAGGCTGGCGCCCTCGTCGGCTCGCCGAACGCGGCCCCTGGCGGGCTTTTGCATCCGGTCATCGTGCTGGTGTAAGATACTGAGTCGTTTGGAATTGCGAAATCCCAGGCGGCATCACGATTCCCGAAATTGACGGCACCGAACAGGAACGGCGGCCCGGTGCGGCGAGAGGCGATCGTCGATGTCTGGACCGTGCGTGGAGGTTGACATTGGCCCTGACCAAGGATCGCAAGACCGACATCATCGGCAACTACAAGACCCACACCGAGGACACCGGCTCGCCGGAAGTGCAGGTCGCGCTCCTCAGCGAGCGCATCAACTACCTCACCGAGCACTTCAAGACCCACGCGAAGGATCATCACTCCCGCCGGGGACTGCTGAAGCTCGTCGGCCAGCGTCGCAGTCTGCTCGACTATCTGAAGCGCAAGGACCTCGACCGTTACGCCGAGCTGATCCAGCGCCTGGGCATCCGCAAGTAGCAACGGACATCAGCGTGCCCCGGCTGGCGCCCGGGGCGCGCTGTCGCCCGCACGGTCCATCCCGGACATGCCCGGCGCAGCGGCCGGGCCTTCCCTCAGCGAAAGACACCACATGCATACACGCAACATCACCATCGGGCGGCAGACGTTCTCGATCGAGACCGGCCGAATGGCCAAGCAGGCCGACGGCGCCGTCGTCGTGCGCTCGGGCGACACGATGGTGCTCGTCACCGCCTGCGCGGCCGCCAACCCGCGCGAGGGCATCGACTTCCTGCCGCTCACGGTCGACTACCGGGAAACACCTACGCGTCGGGCCGCATCCCCGGCGGCTTCTTCAAGCGCGAAGGCAAGCCGAGCGAGAAGGAAGTGCTCACCAGCCGCCTGATCGACCGGCCGATCCGGCCGCTGTTCCCCGCCGGCTGGCGG
The DNA here is from genome assembly GCA_963787175.1 of uncultured Acidobacteriota bacterium. Taxonomy (GTDB): domain Bacteria; phylum Acidobacteriota; class Vicinamibacteria; order Vicinamibacterales; family 2-12-FULL-66-21; genus CAVSUB01. The sequence continues at coordinate 580,710 of CAWBCA010000013.1, read as the reverse complement.
CACGAGACGCAGATCATCGCGCTCGTGCTCTCGGCGGACGCCGAGAACGACACCGACGTGCTCGCGATCACCGGCGCGTCGGCGGCGCTGGCGCTCTCGAGCATCCCGTTCACGCGCAGCATCGCCGGCGTGCGCGTCGGCCTGATCGACGGCGAATTCCTGATCAACCCGACCTTCGAGCAGCGCCGCAGCAGCCACCTCGACCTGATCGTCGCCGGCAGCAAGGACGCCATCGTGATGGTCGAGGCGGGCGCCAAGGAAGTGTCCGAGGAGGAGATGGTCCAGGCGCTCGAGCACGCGCACATCGCGATCAAGGAGATCGTCGCCGGCATCGACGCGCTGGCCAAGGAGGCGGGCAAGACCAAGACCGCAGGTCAAGAAGCAAGGAGATCGCGACGCGCTTCCAGCGAGAGGTCGAGGCGAAGGCCTACGGCCAGCTCGCCGACGCGATGCGCATCAAGGACAAGCTCGAGAACTACGGCACGGTCGACAAGGTGCTCGCGGAGCTGATCGCCGCGACTACCCGAGACGCGACCGCCGAGCGCCGTGCCGACGCCAAGGCGATCTTCAAGGAGCTGAAGGCGCAAGGTCATGCGCGACGAGGCGCTCGAGCGCGGCAAGCGCCTCGACGGCCGCGCCTTCGACGAGATCCGCCCGATCACGCATCGAGGTCGGCGTGCTGCCGCGCACCCACGGCTCGGCGCTGTTCACCCGCGGCGAGACCCAGGCGCTCGTCACCGCGACGCTCGGCACCGCCGACGACCAGCAGAAGATCGAGACGGTGGACGGCGAGATCTGGAAGCGCTTCATGCTGCACTACAACTTCCCGCCGTTCTCGGTCGGCGAGGTGCAGTTCCTGCGCGGCCCGGGCCGGCGCGAGATCGGCCACGGCGCGCTCGCCGAGCGCGCGCTCGCGCCGATGATGCCGACCGAGGAGAAGTTCCCCTACACGGTCCGCGTCGTCTCCGACATCCTCGAGTCGAACGGCTCGTCGTCGATGGCGTCGGTGTGCGGCGGGTCGCTGGCGATGATGGACGCCGGCGTGCCGCTGACGGCGCCGGTCGCGGGCGTCGCGATGGGCCTGATCATGGACGAGGAGACGGGCAAGTACGCCATGCTCAGCGACATCGCCGGCGCCGAAGACCACTACGGCGACATGGACTTCAAGGTCACCGGCACGACGACCGGCATCACCGCGCTGCAGATGGACATCAAGGTCGCCGGGCATTACGACCGAGATCATGAGCAAGGCGCTCGAGCAGGCGCGCGTCGGCCGGCTGTTCATCCTCGACAAGATGCAGGCGACGCTCGCCACGGCCGCGACCGACGTGTCGAGCTACGCGCCGCGGATCATCACGATGCAGATTCCGGTCGACAAGATCCGCGACGTCATCGGACCGGGCGGCAAGATGATCCGCAGCATCATCGAGCGGACGGGCGTCAAGATCGACGTCGAAGACGACGGCCGCGTGAACGTCGCGTCGTCCGACGAGGCGTCGGCGCAGAAGGCGATCGGCATCATCCAGGAGCTGACCGCCACGCCCGAGCTGAACAAGACCTACATGGGCAAGGTCCAGCGGATCACCGACTTCGGCGCGTTCGTCGAGATCATGCCCGGCCTCGATGGCCTGCTGCACGTCTCCGAGATCGCCCACTACCGGGTCAAGGACGTCAGGGACGAGCTGAAGGAAGGGGAACAGGTGATGGTCAAGGTGATCAACATCGACCCCTCCGGCAAGATCCGGCTCAGCCGTAAGGTGCTGATCCAACCCGAAGAGGGGCAGAAAACCAGGTAGACGGCCGGCTGGCAACCAATGCTCGAGTCGGGACGTCTCAACCAGGGGCGCCGAACGCCGAACGCTTGCGGCGCGCCCGGTCCCGGCGGCCCGGCGCGGCATTGAGGAAGGTGGCAGGTCATGGCGTCTGTGATCAACCGGCGTCGCGCACTGGCGGGTGTGGTCGGCTGCCTCGGGTTCGTCGGAGTGCTCTGGGGTGTCGCCTACGCCCGGGGTCAAGGGAACGTCGTCGACGTCACGATCGACGGCGACCAATACGCCTTCTCCCCGAAGCGCATCGACGTGCAGAAAGACGACCTCGTCAAGATCACCTTCCGGGCCGGCGACATCGCCCACAGCTTCACGATCGACGCCTACCGCATCGCCAAGCGGGCGGCGGCGGGCCAGACGGTGGTGTTCGAATTCCGCGCCGACCAGGCAGGCACGTTCTGCGTCCTACTGCAATCTCAGCCAGGACGACAAGTGCCGCCAGATGAAGGGCGAGATCGTCGTTCGATAGCGCTGTAGTTGTCGCCTGCGCCCAGGCTTCGGCGGACCGCCGTAGCTTCAGCGGAGGCTGGTCAGACCCCGCCGACGCCTGCCTTCAACTCCGACCCTGAACTCGCCCGGCCTGCGCGTCCCGGCCCTTCGCTCCTCAGCCTGCTGTTCCTGTGCCCGTACAGGAATACAGGATGACGCCGGCGATCATCCAGATGATCAGCCGCTCCCACGTCGCCCACGGCAGACCGAGCATCAGCATCAGGCTGACGACGGCCGACAGCGAGCGGCAGGAACGGGACCAGAGGCATGCGGAACGGCCGCGGCAGGTCCGGGCGTGTCCGCCGCAGCACGACCACGCCGACCGCCACGATCACGAACGCCATCAGCGTGCCGATGCTCACGAGGTCGCCCAGCGTCGCGATCGGGGTCAGGCCGGCGGCGATCGCAACGATCACCCCGGTGACGATCGTCGCGACGTGCGGCGTGTGATAACGCGGGTGGATGCGCGCGGCCCACGCGGGCAGCAGGCCGTCCCGCGACATCGCGAGGAAGATGCGCGGCTGCGCCAGCATCATCACCAGCATCACCGAGCTCAAGCCGGCGAGCGCGCCCGACCGTGACGAGCACCTTGACCGCGCCATGTGCCCCGCCATGACGTGCCGGCCGCGCGGTCGGCCGCGGCCTGAACAGCGACCACCAGCGGCGCCGGCTGGTTCAGCATGGCCTCGTACGGAACCAGCCCCACCATCACTCCGGACACGAGCACGTACAGCACCGTGCAGATCACCAGCGACCCGAGGATGCCGCGCGGCATGTCGCGCTGCGGGTTCCGCGCCTCCTGCGCGGACGTCGAGACCGCATCGAACCCTATGTAGGCGAAGAAGATCACGCCGGCGCCGCGCAGGATGCCGCTCCATCCGAACTCGCCGAACGTCCCGGTATTCGGCGGGATGAACGGGTGCCAGTTCGCCGCTGTCGATGAACATCGCGCCCGCGGCGATCACGATCAGCACGACGGCCACTTTGATCGACGACGACGATGCCGTTGGCGGTGGCGGACTCGCTCACCCCGAAAATGAGGAGCGTCGTGACGGCCAGAGTGATGAGCACGGCTGGAAGGTTGAACACGGCCAGCACCGGCCCGCCGGCGGATGCGACCACCGTGCCGGGGGCCGCGCTGAGCGCGGCGGGAAAGCTGAGGCCCAGTTGATTGAGCAGCGTGATCAGGGTCCCGGACCAGCCGACAGCCACCGTCGCGGCGCCCAGCGCGTACTCGAGAATCAGGTCCCAGCCGATCACCCAGGCGACGAATTCGCCAAGCGTGGCGTAAGCGTAGGTGTACGCCGAGCCCGCAACCGGGACGCTCGCGGCGAATTCGGAGTAGCAGAGGCCGGCAAGGGCGCTCACCAGCCCGGCAACGATCATCGACAGGACGATTGCCGGACCGGCGTGCGCCGCCGCGGCCTGGCCGGTCAGGACGAAGATGCCGGTGCCGATGACGGCCCCGACGCCCAGCATCATGAGCTGCGTGGGTCCGAGCACGCGGTTCAGGCCCGGGCCGCTCAGCTGCTCGTCAGTGATCTGCTCGATGCTCTTGGTCGACAGTATGGACATGCTCCAGACTCCGATCGGGCCCGCCCGGAAGTCTTGAAGCGAGGCTCAACCGGGCGCAAGAAACGCTTAAGAAGTTCTCAAAGCGCAGTCACCATCGGCCTTTCTGACCATGTCTGCCACGGAGAGCGCCGTTCCGGCGCCGCGCGCCCGCAGGCCGGTCCTGGCGTTCGGGCCGTTCACGTTCGATCCCGACAACCACCTCCTCCGCCGCGGATCGACGGAGATAGCTGCCCCGCCGCGCGTCCTGGGCGTGCTGCACCTGCTGCTCGAGCGTGCGGGGGATCTCGTGATCCGTCAGGACCTCATCGAGCGCGTCTGGAAGGACGCGTTCGTCACCGACACGTCGCTGGCCGAGGCCGTCAGCGTCCTTCGGCAGATACTCGGTGATGAATCGCACGCACCCACGTACGTCCAGACCGTGCACCGTCGCGGGTACCGGTTCATCGCGCCCGTTCAAGCCCTCGATCCCGCGCCTTCCGCTGGCGTGCGGGAGATGGTGGACCGGGCGGGCTCCACCGCCGAGGTAGTGCCCTCGATCGGGCGGCAGCTCGCGCCGTGGAGCATCGCCGTCCTCTGCCTGCTGCTCGCGGCGTCGGCGGTGTTCCACGTCGCCAGCCGTCCGGAAGCGCTGCCGGTGCCCGGCCGGTTTGCGATTCAGGTCGGCCCGGGGCAGCGGTTCGACAGCAGGGGGACCGCCGTCGCGCTCTCGCCGGACGGCGCGCAGATCGCCTGGGCTGCGTGCGGCTCCGACGGATGCCGGCTGCACGTCCGCCCCCTCGACGGGCTCGAAGCGCGGGCCTTGAGCGGGACGGAAGACGGCGCGTCGCCCTTCTTCTCGCCGGACGGCGCGTGGCTCGGTTTCTTCGCCGGCGGAACGCTCAAGAAGGTGGCGCTCGCCGGCGGCGCGCCTGTCACGGTCGCGGATGTCGCGCACCCGCTGGGAGCGGCATGGACGCCGGACGGGAGGATCATCTTCGGCAGCTCTCTTGCCGGCGGGCTCTGGCATGTGTCCGCCACCGGCGGTACGCCTGAGCCGCTGACTGCACCGCGGCCGGAGGCGGGCGAAGTGCGGCATGCCTGGCCGGCTCTCGCGCCGGACGGCCGCACGTTGTTTTTCTCGATCGGGACGGTCCCCGACGAGGACACCCCCGCTCGAATTGCCGTCGGAACCCTGGTGGGGCACTCACGGCTGCCGGCGTGGACGACGCTGCTCTCGGGAGCTGGCATCGCGCGGCCGATGTCGGAGGACCTGATTCTCTTCGCCCGCGGGTCTGAGTTGCAGGCGGCCCGATTCGATTCGCTGCGGCGTGAACTTGCCGGGCTGCCGCAGACAATCGTGCCGGCGATCGCCACGATCGGCGGTCGGGCGCAGTTCGCCGTGTCCACGTCGGGCTCCCTGCTGTATGTGCTGCCTCCGGGCGCGACTCCAGCCGGAGCGGCCCTCAGCTGGCGGGGCGGCGAGGGGCCCGGGCAGCCTCTGCCCGCCCTCGACGTCGCCGGCGTGCCCGCGCTGTCGAACGATGGACGGCGCCTTGCGTGGGCCGGCCCGGGAGACGGTGCGAGGGCGGACATTCGCGTGGGGGATCTCGACCGCGGGGCCGTCACACGCCTGACGCACGAGGGCCTGAGCACGTCGCCTGTCTGGTCGCCGGACGGCCGCCGCGTGTTCTTCGCGCGCAGCGACGGCGGGCCGTTCCGGATCGCGTCGATCTCCGCCGACGGCGGCGAGGTGTCGTGGATCCCGTCCGCGGCCGATCACGCATTCCCGGCATCGGTCTCTGCGGACGGCAGGACCCTGGCGTTCGTCGCCGCCGATGGCGCCAACAGGCGGAACATCTGGTTGGTCGGCACGGCGGGCGGATCGACCGCCCACGAGGTCGTACGGTCCGCCTTCGACGAAGCGGCTCCCGCGCTCTCGCCCGACGGTTCGCTGCTGGCCTTCCAGTCGGACGAGGGGGGCCGCTGGGATGTCTACGTGCAGCGGATCGCCGACGGGCGCCGCACGATCGTGTCCACCACCGGGGGTGAGCGTCCCTTCTGGATCGGCGATGGCAAGGCGATCATCTACAGCGCCGGAACGCTTCTGATGCGGGCGGCAGTCAGCGCTGACACGCTCGCCGTGGGCAGCCCGTCGCGGTTGGCCGATCTGCGCGACGACACACTGCTCGGGATCGCACCCGATGGCCGCTTCCTGCTCCAGAGCAGGGCCAGCGTCGCGAGCACGACGGCGGTGCTCGGCGTCCACTGGGAACGGGAAGCGCGTCGCCTGCTGGGCCCTGCCGCAGCGCCGATGCCTCGCTGAGGTCGGACCACGGTTCGGGATCCGGGATCGGGGATCCGGGATCTGACGCTCGGCGTTCGGGCGCTCGCTCGCTCGGGCTCGGCGTTCGGGGCTCGGGCTCGCGTTTGGCTCAGTAGCGATCGTGTAGGGCTGGGTCTTGAACACTCCGCGCCACGGCGGACGATTGTTCACAGGCTCTGAAGACGCCGCCACGCCGGCGAAGGCCTCGTTGGATTCAGACCGATGTGGAGCGCGGCCTTCAGGCCGCGCTTACGGTCGCGGCGGACGATTTATTCAACGGTCTTCAGGCCCAGCTTCCCGGCGACGCGCGGCAGAGCCGGCCTGTGGCTGCTCGAAGCTCGAACCTCCAGGGATCTCGCGAGCCGCGGAGATCCGCTGGGCCACCGGCGGGTGCGAGTGAAACCACAGCGCAAACCCCGATGGGTTCGTGTCCGCCAGGTTCTGAACGCCCAGCCGGCGGATGGCCGATACGAACGCCGCGGGGCGCTCGGTCAATGCGAGGGCGTACCTGTCGGCCCGCCGCTCGTGGTGGCGCGACAGCAGGTTGACGACCGGGGTCGAGCACAGCACCAGCGCGCCGCCAGTCAGCAGCAGGACTGGCAGCCCGGCGACGTCCGAGGGGCCCAGGAGCCCGAGGGGGCGCCACAGCACCCGGAGGGCGACAGCGGACAGGCCCAGCGAGGTGAGAATCAGCGCCGCCTGGACGACCAGGGCCGCGGACATGTCACGGTGCACGTGATGGCCCAGCTCGTGCGCGAGGATCGCCTCGATCTCGTCGTCCGAGTAATCAGCGAGCAGCGTATCGGACACCAGCATCCGCCGCGTGCGCCCGCTGCCGACGAGCGCGGCGTTCGCGCGGCGCGTCTTCGCCCCGAGTCCCCATTCGTAGACGCCGAGCACCCGAACCCCGGCCCGCCGCGACAGCGTCGTAAGGCGGTCCTGCAGCGCCTCCCGGGCGAGGGGCCGGAAGCGATAGAACAGGGGAAACAGCATCACCGGCGCAAGAATGGCCAGGAGGACCAGGCCGCACGCCAGCACCGCCGAGGAGGCAATCCACCACCCGCGCGGCCAGGCCCGCATGGCCGTATAGACGACTTCCGCTCCCGCCAGCGCCAGCACGATGTTGAGCAGGGCGGCCTTGACATGGTCGCGCATGAACTCACCGCGCGACTCGGAGGAGAGGCCGTATCGGCGCTCGATCAGATAGTCGTCGTAGAACGCGAGCGGAAGGGTGAGCAGCGCCTGCACCAGCGAGAGCAGCAGCACGTAGACCGCCACGGTGGAACCTGCGTCGGGTTCTGATGCGGTGGCAATGACGGAGACGTCGCGCAGGCGTGCGGAGCCGCCGCTGACGAGAAGCAGCGCGAGCACGGCGGCCGCGGCCGCCGTGGCCAGCAGGGTCACGCGGCGCTTGGCGCGGTGATACCGGGACGCCTTGTCTTCGTTCACGGGCGAGCGCCGCGGAGCGTCACGGGGCTAGTGGCCTGCATCAGCCCTTTCAACAGTGTCTGCCGGGCGGGAGCATCCCGCCCGGCGGCGTTATTCCTCCCTCGAGTATGGGCCATATGCTCGGTTTTTCGCGCCTTGCCAGCCGCGCGGCGCGCTCCAGCATCCACTGCCCGATGCAGGCCACTGGCGATAGCTAGTTGAGCTGAACCGAGATCAGCTTCGATACGCCCGGCTCCTCCATCGTGATCCCGTAGAGACGGTTGGCAATCTCCATCGTTTTCCGGTTGTGGGTGATGAGAATGAACTGCGTGTCCTCCTGCATGCCCTGGAGCATCTCGACGAACCGCCCGATGTTCGCATCGTCCAGCGGCGCATCGATCTCGTCGAGCAGGCAGAAGGGGCTGGGCCGGTACTTGAAGATCGCAAACATCAGCGCCATCGCCGTCAGCGCTTTCTCCCCGCCTGAGAGCAGCTGCACGTTCTGCAGGCGCTTGCCCGGCGGCTGCGCGATCATGTCGATGCCGCTTTCGAGCTGATCGCTCTCGTCGAGCAGCACGAGGCCGGCATGTCCGCCGCCGAAGAGGGTCGTGAACGTGCCCGCGAAGTTCTCGTTGATGGCGGCGAACGCCTCCCGGAAGCGCTCCCTGGTCGTCTTGTCGATCTTCCTGATGGCGTCGTTGGTCGCCGCGATCGAGTCGACCAGGTCCTTGCGCTGCGTCGTGAGGAACGCGTGGCGCGACTCGAGGTCGTCGAACTGATCGATGGCCATCATGTTGACGGCGCCCATTCGCTCGATCCTGGCGCGGAGGTCGATGACCATCCCATCGGCTGTCAGCGGCGCGGCGGCATCCGGCGGAGCGTTCAACGCGCCGGTTGCGTTGTCGTCGGCCCTCGCATCCTCGTCGCCTTCCTCGGCCTCCTGCGGTTCGGCCGCGTCATCCACGGGGCGAGGGCTCGCGAGCGCTCCCGTCCGCTCGAGCTCGGCGACTTCGGCGCTCACCTCTTCCAGCGTGGCCTGTACGGCTTCCATGCACGCCGTCGCGAGGTGCGTCAGGTCGGCCTCCGCTGTAGCACGCGTCACGTCCAGCCGGGCCGCTTCCGATCGCACCTGCTCGACGACGCGCCGTTCCTCCTTGATTCGGAGCTCGTGGCCGCTGAAGCGTTCGCGCAGCACCGCGGATCGCTCGTCTGCCGTCGCAACCCGGTCGCGCAACCCGTGGAAGATGCGCAGGCCTGCGTCGAGGGCTTCGTCGGCCGCCGCGACGGCAGCCCGCAACTCGTCGCGCCGCGTCGTCGTCTGCAGCAGGTCCTCCGCCCGTCGCGCCGCGCGCGCCTCCAGTTCCCGACCGGACTCCTCGAGCCGCCCGACTTCCGCCGCGAGCGCACTCGCGCGCTCGACGAGACCAGCGTGCGCAGCCTTGGCCTCCGCGGTACGGGAGGACTGCGCCTGCATGCGCTCCCGTGCGTCGAACAGCCGGCGCTGCGCGTCGGTCAGCTGCGCGTCAGCCGCGCGCTGGTCGCTCTCGATTCGTACGATCGACGCCTGCGCTTCCTCGTAGCGTGCGTCCTGCGCCCGCAGCTCTTCCTCCGCCGTGCGGCGCTCGTTGGCAATCTGCTCCAGCTTCCGTGCCACCCGCTCCGCAGCGTTGTGTGCGTTGGCGGCCTGGAGCTCGAACCCGATGCTGGCTTTCTCCTGTCGATGCTGCTCCCCCTGAAGGCCAGCGATGGCGGATTCCGCCGACGCGATGCGCAAATCGAGCGACGCCACCTCCTCGCGCAGGCTCTCTGCCTCGAGGCGCTGCTGGTCCGCGCGTTCGCGCAGTTCCTTGATCTCCCGCTTGGTCGTGAGAATGCCGCGCGCCTCGGCGCGGGTCCCCCCTTCCACGCGCGAGATGCTCCGGAACACGTGTCCTTCGAGCGTCGCGACCGGCCCGTGCACCAGAGCGGCGGCCGTCAGACCGCCGGAGAAATCATCGGCGATCCAGGCATCCGCCAGAACGGCGCGAATCGCCGCTTCCGCGGGTCCCGACACGCGCACCACCTCCAGCAGCGGGCGAACCCCCGCCGTGGCCGCGTCGCGGGTGTCCGGTGCCGCGACGAGCGGGGAACCCGGTTCCGCGACGATGAAGCCCACACGCCCGGCGTTGTGCGACTCGGCCAGCCGCACCCCGGCGGCCGCCTGTTCGTGGGTCCGGACGACAACGTGCTGGAGCAGCTCGCCGGTGGCCGCTTCGACGGCGCGCTCGTAGTGCCCGTCGACGTCGAGGTAGTCCGCTACCGAGCCCATCTGCCCTGTCGCGTCGGCCGCCGCCTCCGACAGGATGAGCCGTGCGCCGTCGCCGTACTCGGCGCGTGCGGCGTCCAGCTCCTCGAGCGACGCCAGGCGCGCGGCTACGCCGGCCAGACCGTTCTCCACCGCCCGCAGCTCCGAGACGCGGGCATCGCGCTCGCGCCGGGATCCGCTCAGTTCGGACTCGCGCATCTCCCGCTCGACCCGTAGTGAATCCAGTGCTTCACGCGCCCGTGCCATCGACTCTTCAGCCTCGACCCGCTCCTGCTCGGCACGCGTCGTTTCGACGCGCAGGTCCGCGGCCTCGACCTCCAGCTTGGCGAGCAGCTCGCGAATCCTGCCCTTGGCGGCGCCGGCATGGTCCATCGCGTGCCGGAGTGCCGTGGCGGCGTTGACCGCCGCAAAGACCTCGCTGCGCGCGGCCTCGACGTCTCCTTCGAGCCCCTCGATGTGCCTCTGGACCTCCGTGTATTCCGCTTCCTCGCCGGTCAGGGCTTCCGCCGCCTGCTCCCGCGCCGCTGCCGCCTGCGCTGCGGCGTGACGCCGGGCCTCGAGCTCGATCCTCGCCGGCTCCCGCCGCACCTCCAGCGCGCGTACTTCCGCCTCGATGTCCGCCGCCGCGGCGGACAGCTGCTCGATCTGCCGTCGATCGAATGCCGCCTGCTGCTGCAGCCGGCCGTTCTCGAGCTCGCGCGCGTGCGCGGCTTCCCGTGCCGATGTCGTGGCCGAATCCGCGTCGGTCAGCTCGACCCGGAGCGCCTCGAGCGCCGCCTCGAGCGCCGCGAGCGAGGCGGCGGCGGATGTCTCGCGTGCCCTCGCATCCGCCAGCCGCGCACGCGCAACTTCGATCGCGTCGCCCAGCACGCGATACTTCCGGGCGAACTGCACCTTCTCCCATCGCCGCAGCTCTTCGCGCAGCCGCCTGTAACGGCGGGCCTTCGCCGCCTGCCGCTTGAGGGCGCCGCGCTGCTTCTCGACCTCGTACACGATGTCGTCCACACGCGTCAGGTTCTGCTGCGCAGCCTCCAGCTTGAGCTCCGCGGCTCGACGACGGCTCTTGTACTTCGTGACGCCTGCGGCTTCCTCGATCAGCTGCCGCCGGTCGGTCGGCCGGGCGCTGAGAATCTGTCCGATCTTGCCCTGCTCGATGACCGCGTATGCCTTGACCCCGACGCCGGAGTCCATCAGGAGGTCCTGCACGTCGCGCAGCCGGCAGTTCTCTCCATCAATCAGGTACTCGCTTTCGCCGGAGCGATAGAGCCGGCGCATCAGCTCCACGTCGCGCACGATCAGCGGCATCTCGTCCTCGAGGGCGACGGCTGCGGCGCTGGCGGCGAGAAGGCTGCCGTCAAGACCGCGGGCAATGCCAGCCAGCCCGGTTGCATGACCACCGTTCCCGCCGCCTCCGGGGATCCGCGCCGCCACGCCGGAGAGACGCAGCCGCACCTCCGCGGTGCCGGTAGGTTTGCGCGCGTCGCTTCCGCCGAAGATCACGTCTTCCATCCGGTCGCCGCGCAGGCTCTTCGCGCTCTGCTCGCCGAGCACCCACGTGAGCGCGTCGACCACGTTGCTCTTGCCGCAGCCGTTGGGGCCGACGATGGCGGTGACGCCCTGGTCGAACGTGAGCTCCGATCGATCGGGGAAGCTCTTGAAACCGGCAATCTCGAGGCGATTCAACCGCATCACGGGGGTCCCTTCTTCAAACAGCTGTCAAGCTGACAGATATCAGCCGCCAGCTTCAGATCGGCTGTCGCGTACAGCTGAGCTGATAACTGACAGCTGAGAGCTGACAGCTGCTAACGAAGCGGCTGGAAGCGCTTCGAAACGACTGCGTGTTTGGAATAGCGGTGACGTGACACCAGCCGTGCACCCGAGCCCAACACCCCGCGGAACGCGGGGTGGCCCCTGGGTCAAGTGATCGGCGGTCAGTCTAGCAAGCCCCAACAGATGGGGCAAGCTCTATCTCAGTGCCCCCATATATAGGGGCCAAGCCCTAGTGCTTGCGTGCCGTCATCTCCGTCAGCCGGACGGCATCGGGGAACTGGTTCAGCGCGAACTGTGCCTGCGGATCCTTCGTGATGAGGTTGTGGCGCGCTTCGGAGACGCCGAACAGCGCCAGGTCGATGTCGTAACGAATCATTGCCCTGATGAACGCGTCGTCCTTGGTGAAGGCAGCCTCGTCTATCACGATCTTCTGCGTCTTGAGGGACTCGCGGAAGTCCGCCACCATCGCGTCCGTGAGCTGGAAGCCCCTGGTGATCCGTTTCTTGTTGGCGTTCGCCGCGCTCAGCCGGGTGTCCCCCTCTGCCGTGAACTGGTCGGCGAAATTCGCGAAGGCGCCCCGCGCGAAGAGCGACCGGCTGAAGCGTGTCGGGTTGAAGCCCTCCACCGGACCCACCATGAACTTGTCCGGCTCGATACCGCCTCCGCTGTAGACGTTGCGTCCAGCGTCCGTCTTCTTGAGTTGAGAAGCGGAGTGCTCCCGCTGCGCGCTCTGGTCCCGCAGGGAGTAGGTGATGTACTCGTCGAAAGCGGTATCCCACGGGCGCTGGATCATGCGGCCGCTCGGGGTGTAGTACCGGCCGGTCGTCAGCGCGAGGCCTGCGCCGCCGCTGACCCGATAGACCGACTGGACGAGCGCCTTGCCGAAGGTCGTCTCCCCGACAACGAGCGCGCGGTCGTGATCCTGGAGGGAGCCGCTGACGATCTCCGACGCGCTCGCGCTGTTGCGGTTGACGAGCACCACGATCGGAAGGTCGGTGTACTGGCTCGCTTCCGTCGCGCGATAATCCTGGTCGGAGTTCGGGACGCGTCCCCGCGTGTAGACGATCATGTCGCCGCGCGGGAGAAACCGGTTCGCGATGCGGATGGCCTGGTCGAGCGGACCGCCGGGATTGTCCCGCAGGTCGAACACCAGACGCTTCATGCCGCTGTCGCTGAGTTTCTTCAGCGCTGCGCCGACCTCGTCGTTCGACGTCTCCGAGAAGTCTCCCAGCTTGATGTAGCCGGTCTCGCTTGTCGACCATGAACGCGCCGCGCACCGTGACGATGGTGACCTCGTCGCGTTCGACGTCGAGATCGATCAGGCCGTCGTAGCCCCGCCGGCGCAGCGAGATGCTGACGCTGGTGCCCTTCGGGCCTTTCAGCTTCGCGACCGCCTGCTCGCTCGTCCAGCCCTTGGCGTCCTCGTCCCGAGATGCGGGCAATGACGTCGACGCGGCGCAGCCCCTTCTTGTACGCGGGCGAGCCCTCGAAGATCGACATCACGGTGATGTCGCCGTCGATGACCTGAATCGTGATGCCGAGCCCGTAATACCTGCCATCCTGGCGCTCGCGCATCTGGGCGTAGCTCCCGGGGTCGAAGAAGCTGGAGTGCGGATCGAGCGTCTTCAGCATGCCGTCGATGGCGCTGTAGACCAGCCGGTCCGACGGCACCTCGTCGACATATTCGCGGTCGATGGCGGCCAGCGCCGCCGTGAAAACGCGATACTGTTGCGAGACCTCGTCCTGCCGGGCCGCGACGTTGCTGCCCGAGCAGGCCGCCCACGAGCGCCGAGACCAGCCACCGCCAGGACCGTCGACCGGCAGAAATCGCGAATAACGCATGGTCGCATCCTAGCAGACGGAAGTGACGGCGCCGCAACGACTTCCGGGACAGGCCCGGGACGCGGTGCTTGACCCGGTCCGGGCACCGGTTCCTATAATCGAAGCCGTCGGCGAACTTCCGCCTTTCCAAGGATTTGTCTTATGTTCGGTTCCATCGGGATGCCCGAGCTGATCATCATTTTCATCGATCGCGCTCATCATCTTCGGGCCCCGCAAGCTGCCGGAGCTCGGACGCTCGCTCGGCAAGAGCCTGGGGGAGTTCAAGCGGGCCTCGAACGAGCTCCGCAATACGCTCGACGAAGAAATCCGGCTCGAGGAGCAGCGCGCGGCCGAACCGGTGCGCAAGCGCCGAACCGGTGCAGCCCTCCGAGCCGATCACGGTCCGGGTCGATCCGCACGCCGAGAGCGTTCCGCGTCAGACGGGCAGCGCGTAGGGTGCCTGACGCCGCGCTCATGACTCATACAGGTCGGTAGCCGCTCATGGCACTCGTGCCGTTCCCGTCGGCGCACCCGGCGCCGCCGGACCGGCGACGGTCCGCTCATCGAGCTGACCGACGTCGACGAAGCTTCGATGGCGCCGGCGCACGGATGTCGTTCCTGGAGCACCTCGACGAGCTCCGGAAACGGCTGATTCAGGCCGTGGTCGGCGCCGTGGTCGGCGTCGGCCTGACCTTCTTCTTTCACGACGCCGATCTACCGCTTCGTCTTCGAGCCGACCCGCCGCGTGCTGCCCGAAGGCAGCAAGCTCGTCTACACCCAGCCGGGCGAAGCGTTCTCCCTGCACATCCAGATTGCGCTGATCGCCGGGGTGATCGTCGCCGCCCCGTACATCATGCTGCAGGTCTGGCTGTTCATCGCGCCCGGTCTCTACTCGCGCGAGAAGAAGCTGGCCATCCCGTTCGTCGTGCTGTCGACGCTCGGGTTCGTGGGAGGGGCGCCGACCAACCACTACATCATGTTCCCTTCATGATGCGGTTCTTCGGCAGCTTCAACTCCCCCGACCTGATGTTCCTGCCGTCGCTCAACGCGGTGTTCGCGCTCTACACGAAGTTCCTGATTGCGATGGGCCTGATCTTCCAGATGCCCACCGTCGTGATGTTCCTGGCGCGGATGCACATGGTCACGGCCGGCTTCCTGCTGCGCAACATCAAGTACGCCGTGCTGATCACGTTCGTCGTCTCGGCCATCATCACGCCGACGGCCGACCCGGGAACCCAGACGCTGTTCGCGCTGCCGATGATCCTGCTCTACTTCATCAGCATCGGGATCGCGTGGCTGGTGGGCGGCAAGCGGGCGGAGGAGGAGAACTAGGCTGCCCGCTACCAGCTTCCCGCTTCCAGCTTTCCGCTTCCCGCTCGGCTTTGGCTTCTAGGCCATCACAATCGGCAAAAAAGTGGGCGGAGTCCGGCAGGTCGGCGCGGCCTGAATGCCGCGCGATCCACCGATCCCGGATCCCATACACTATCCCCCTACATGGTGATCAAGGCGTCCGCATCAGCGGAGGTCCGCCTGCTCGTCGACGCCCTCTCGAGCGCCGATGACGTCCGGAGGGAAGCAGCCGCGGCGCGCCTCGCCGTGATCGGGCCGAGGGCGGTCGAGCGGCTGCTGGCAGCCTACGTCCGTGCGCCGACAGACGATGCGCGGCTGACCATCCTGCGCGTGATCGAGCCGATGAAAGACCCGCGGGCGCTCGCGCCGGCCCGGCAGGCGTTGCAGGGAGGGGGCGCGATTGGGCTCGCGGCGGCCCAGGTAATCGGCGGTCTCCTGGATGCGCCGGAATCAGCCGTCCGCGCCGAGGCGCTGGACGCCCTGGTGACCGTGGCCCTCGACCCCCTCGCGCCCAGGGAGACCCGGCTGGCGGCGTTCGACATGCTGGACGGGATTCCCCTCGACGTGCGCGCGGACGTTGGAGACGGGCCGGATCCCGCGAGGGATTTCACCGGCTGACCGGCTGGCATCGCCGGGACAGCCGGCCGGGTCGGAGTGGAGTGACGCGCTTCAAGGCCGGTTGCCTGACCTGGCTGCGTCGCTGCGCGAGGCAGTTCGCGAGCACGCGGGAACCGCGCCGCTGACCTCCCTCCAGAAGCTCGTGGAGGCCCTGAATGCACGGGAGCGCGAGGACCCCGACCAGGCCGCCGCATGGAGCGCGCTTCGAGGCACTCTCCACCACGCCCTCGCTGTCCGTGGCAGCCGGGTGGCCCTCTACGACCTTCGGGAGGCGTTCTCACAGGCGCGAACGCCGCTGCCCGTGTCGTTCCTGTCGGCAGTGCACGCCGTCGGCGATCGCTCCTGCCTCGAGCCGCTGGCCCAGGCCTTCGCGCAGGCCGCGGCGCCCGAGGACTGGTGGCGTGGACAGCTGGCCGCGGCGTTCAGGGTCGTCATGACGCGCGAGAAGCTGACGCGGCGGAGCGCAGCAGTGAAGAAGGTGGTGGCACGGTGGCCGGAGATCGCCGGGATGATGGCGGCCGAGCCGCGCCAGTAGTCGGGCGGGCGCCTGCGTCGGGCGGGAGTCCGGGAGGGGCCGGGATCCCACGCGCCTGGTCTCGGCTGTCAACGATCGACGCTGGCCGACGCCGAAGGACAGCCGACAGGACATGACCGGCCGCGCGCCAGCATTCCGATCGCCGGTTCTGGGGGCTGCAGTCGCGGCGTTCCTAGCCGCGCTCGTATATTCGAACAGCCTCCACAATCCGTTCGTGTACGACGACCATGTCCTCGTGCTGAACAACCCGTCGCTCGCGAGCGTTCACGATGTGCGCGCCATCGTGCTCCACTCGATGATGCGGCCGCTCACGAACTTCTCGTACGCGATCGATCGGGCGCTCTGGGGCCTCGACCCCTTCGGCTTCCACGTGACCAACGTCCTCCTGCACGTGCTCAACGTGGTCCTGCTGTTCTCGGTGGCGTACCTGCTCTCGGTTGATGCGCAGACAGCCGGCGGGGTCGATGGGACCGCGCGACGCGGCAGTCCGGGGACCGTGGCGCTGACGACGGCTGTGCTGTTCGGGGTGCACCCCCTGATGACCCAGGCGGTCGGCTACATCAGCGGCCGTTCCGAGCTGCTGTGCGCCGCATGCGGGCTGATCGCGTTCCTGGCGGCCCGCCGGTGGATGCGCGGGTCCGGAACGTACTGGTGGGGCATCGCCGTGCTCTTCTGGGGGCTGGCGGTTGCCGCGAAGGAAGTCGCGATCGTGCTGCCGCTGGTGGTGCTCGCCTACGACCGGCTGCTGATGCCCGCGGATCGGCGTGCACGGGCCCAGCGCGGGACGCTGCTCCTGCCGTTCCTGGCCTTCGCCGTCGTCGCGGCAGCAGTCCGCGCCCGGGTGCTCGCCCTCGAGTATCCGGACGCGCGGCCCGCCTGGCGCTTTGCGCTCATCGAGCTCGAGGTCGTTCGCCAGTACCTGGCGATGCTCGTGCTCCCGCGCGGACAGACGATCTTTCATTCGACATCTGCGGCCGCCGGCGCCTGGGATCTTCGGCTCCTGCCCTCCGTGGCAGTCGCGGCTGGCCTGTCTGGCCTGGCCTGGTCGATGCGTCGCCTCGACCGCGTCGTCGCCCTCGGGATCGTGTGGTTCGCCCTGCTGATCATCCCCTCCAGCCTCCTGCTCGTGTTCGTTCGGGGGGAGCCCATGTCGGAGCATCGCGTCTATTTCGCCAGCATGGGCATCCTGCTGGCCGTGGGGTGTGTCGCAGGCTGGATGGAGTCGTGGGTGCGAGGCAGACACGCCGTTGTCGCAGGTTCAGCCTGCCTGGCGTTCGGCCTTGTGGTGTTCTCGCTGGGCTCCAGCACCTGGCAAAGGAACGTCATCTGGTCAGAGCCGGTAGGGCTGTGGGAGGAGGCGGTGCGCGCGGCGCCGGACAATGCGCTGCCGCGGGTCCATCTCGCCGAAGAACTACGGAAAACGGGGCGCTGCGAGCAGGCCGTCGACCAGTACAGGCGTTCGATCGCGTTCCGCCCGGCGGTGCGGTTTGCGTACGGGGGATTGGGCGCGTGCCTGCTCACGCTCGGCAGGTTCGAAGAAGCAGGCGAGGTGTTCGTGGCTTTTCGCGATTTGGACCGGCAGGCACCCGACGCGGGCCTGGGGCTGGATTTCGGGGAAAAGCTCCGGCATAGCCCTGGAGAGGCACGGCAGCTGGTCGTCGAGGCACTCGATCGTCACCCGTCCAGCCTGCTGGCGCCGCAGCTTCTGGCTGTCGTCGATCGGCCGTGAGGCGTCTAGCTCAGGCTGGTGGTGAGACCTCGGCGTCAGAGCTCCTTCAGTTACCCACACTGCCCACTGCGAGCGCGGCTTCGCTGTACTTCCCGCCGACATTTCCGCCCAACAGGATCAGAGCGGTGATAACGCTGATCGAAATGAATCCCGCGAGCAGCGCGTACTCGATGAGGTCCTGGCCCCCGTCGTCGTGGATGAAACGCGCAACTAGACTCGCCATGCTTCGTGATTCCTATTCGACGGCAGCGGCTGGTGGTCCCGGCTCCGGTGCGGCACGTCGCGCTCCGTGGGCGCGTGCCGTTCGGCGTCGGAGGATTCGTCTGCAAGGTCGAAGTCGCAAGGACGGTGCCGGTTGCTCGGGCGGCGCGGCCCGACCGCAGGCGCCGTTTTGTCTACACATTTCGCGGGCCGGGCCAGGCAGTCGGTTACCCGTCAACCATTCCTGCAATGTGGAGAACGATTTCGTAATCGAGGCTGTGCGGTGTCGCGCAGCCCAGATGGAGGCGTGAGTTCGTGCCTGCGCTCGAATTGCGAGGGCCATCCGCCGCGATGCCGTGTATCAGAAGGGGCTGCCGACCTGTCGGGCCGGTGGGCGGTGCAGGGCGATCCATTCCAGCCGGCGCCGGTACATCTGACCGACCGCGGCGGGCGAGAAGTCGGTGGCAATCGTCTCCTGACCGCGCCGGCCAATCTCGCTCCTGAACACTCCGTCAGCCACCAGTCGTTGCATCCACTCGGCCGCATGGTCCACGTCGGGCTCCGCCCACTCGTTCCCCGCGTGGTACGGCCCCGAACTCGTCCTCAACTTGACCATCTCGTAGTCGACGAGGCATGCGTTCCGGTGACTCGTGAAATCCATGTTGCCGGACCAGGACGTGACGACAACCGGTTTCCCGAGCAGCATGGCCTCTGCGATGTTCAGGCCGAAGCCTTCCGCCCGATGCAATGAGACAAACGCGTCACAACATGCCTGCAGTGCCTGCGCGTCTTCACGTGACATGGCGGCGTCGACAAGATAGGTTCCGGCTGTCTCGGCCACCAGTTGCCGGACGAGAGCCAGATCGTCGGGCCGGCTGGAGGCATGGTTCAGCTTCACGACCAGGCCGACCCGTCCCGAAGAACCGAACGCCTTCCGGAACGCCTCGATCGCTCCCTGCGGGTTCTTTCGATCCTGAACGGACAGTGCGTCGTACATCGTCAGGAACAGAAAGCGGTCGGTCGGGAGCTGGAACCTGGCCCGGCCAGCGCCTGCGGTCGGCGCAACCCGTACCGTGTACGGGATGCGCACAACCGGAACTGAGGATTTTTCAGCGACGGCGCCCTGAATGAACCGGCTGCCGGCCCATACTTCGTGCACCCAGCGGAATGCTTCGAGGTACGCGTCTGGAAGCCGCGGGAGCTCCCATGCCCAGGCGCCGATAATGTATCGATCTCGAAAGAACCCCTCGCCCAGCATTCCTGCGACTGTCGTCAGCTGATCGGCGTTGACGTGCAGCAGCGCAGTCGCATGTCTGCCTCGAAGAGGTCGTAACGGACGCGCGTCGAGGAGCTCGGACGGGATACCCGTGACAGCGCACGCAGCCATGCTGGAGTGCGCCCCCGCAGCGATGCCCGTGCCGGCGCCCAGGTAACCCACGACGGTGAGTCCGATGTCTGGCGCGACGCGGGTCTGCGCCGCCCACGGCTCCGGCCGGCTGAAGTCGAGCGGGACGTGATGGCCGACGACAATTCGAGAGATCTGGACGCTGAGCGATCGGCGATCGTCGGCCAGGCCTGCCTGCGACGGCGCGAAGGTTCGATTGGCGCTGAGGGTCAGGTAATCGGAAGAACGCTGTCCGGTCGGCAGCGTGAAGCTGAACTCGAACGGACCCTCGGAGCTGAGGACATGACTCGCCGAATGACCCGACCCCATCGAAGCCTCGAGCCTCAGGAGCTGGCTGCCATGGGCTCGTGCATGGAGCGCCGCTGCCACGTGGCGGCCGTAGACGATCACCTGCTCTCCGGGCGGCGCAGCGGGGAGCCTGACCACCGCTCGATCGGCCATCCAGGCCACTCCTTCGGCTGCTTCCTCAGGGCTCTGCGGGTAAAACCCTCTGAGTGGCATGGCGTACCGCTGTGCTGGCCACGAGGCTGGCGGCAGCAGAAGAGATCCCGGCCCCGGATTCTGGAACTGTTCCAGTGTGTGGAGCTTGTACAGCTGGAGCCAACGCCGCGGGGAGAGCGGCAGCCGGCGCTCCCTGAAGGCGACCGCCGCTTTTCGCAGCGCGCCGGAGACGAGCTCCCGCTCGAACGACACACGAGAGGGCTGCCGCGATATTCTGAACTCCACCGGAGAGACCGGCCGGCTCACGAGAGCCGTCCGGATCGGTTCGACGTAGCATGACGGGACTGCCTGCTGAAGCTCGGCGCTCTCCACGAACCAGTGCGCGAAGGCAGCGCGATCGGTCCCGAGCACCTCGGGCCAGATCAGCCGGATATCCGGGCGCGCCTGGTAGAGGGCGAGCATAACGCGGGAGACAGGCGGCCAGCCGTCATCCACGGACTCGTTCCAATCGGCCACCGGCCGCGCATACGGGTTGGTCCCGGCCCACTCCTCGACTTCAGGTGTGGACCGGTAGAATCGTCGCAGGACGTCCGGGATCGGCGAGCCGTCGGCGAGATATCCGTATGCGTAAGGCCGGTTTCGCCACGCTACCAACCCGGCGTCGTGCAGCCTGGCGCGATAGTCGGCGCACAGGCCGGCAAGGACCCCCGGCGCAGCTCCCTCGTACCTGTTCTGGTGCCTGGAGAACGCTGCGGAATTGGCAGGGTCGATGCCGCTGAAGTGAAAGAACACCAGCGGCTGCCCGTTCACGAGGATGCAACCGTTGTCCGAGACCAGACGACGATGCGGGAGGTTCCAGTAGGCGACGTCGTAGCCCTCATGCCTGAGGATCTGCACGTCCGGAAACATCCCGGGCACGAGATCCATCCAGCGCTGGTCGGTGAACAGTCCGCGCTGGAGCTCCACGACGAACTCGCGAACCGATTTCTCACACCAGAAAGCGAGCAGGTCGTCGAGACGGGGATGCCGGGCCAGGGCGCAGAAGCCAAGGTTGTACGCGCCCGCCTGCAGAATGTCGTGCTCGCCCGGACGTGCGTCATCGAGAATCCGGCCTGTCAGATGAGGCACCAGGACGGCCAGGGCACCAGCACCGAGGGCCTGATTCACTTCCCGGAGCGGAGCGTACAGGTATGTGTCAGGGTCCAGATAGACGACGTGGTCGTAGCCCTCCTCGAAGAGCTTCCGGAAGAACCACGGCTTGACTGCCGTGTTGAACTCCAGAATCGTGTAACGGAAGCTGAACCGGTTGGCGTCGGGCAGCGGGAGTTCCCCGGTTTGCACCAGCGTGAAATTTTCCCGACCCGGTTCCCGCTGATCCAGGCGGTCTGCCAGGAGTACAAACCGCGCCGACGACGGGCTCACCGCTTCGACCGATTGCATCAACACGCGTGCGTAGTGCAGGTAGTTGGCCGAGACGATCGTGAAGACGGCGGTGCGCGGGGTCGATGACTTCGGTAAGGGCTGCATACGATGTGTCGGAGCCGACGCGGGGCCGGCCAGCGCGATTTTCCGGTCGTAGACCCACGCGTTGGACGGTCCTCCGCCAGCGACCTCCCGGGGAGGGCGAGATCGATCGGGAGGGACCGTCGCTGAAGAAGCATGGCACGAATAGCGGTCCATCGAAACGACAGCGAGCTGATCAGCGCCGGAGTAAAGAATGTCCAGAGAGCACGGGTCGGTCCGTTTCGGTGCGCAGTGGCGTGCGGCGTTGAGACTCCGGCTGTCCAGTGCTCTGCTCGGGGCGGATGTCCTGGCCCGGCTCGACGACCAGGCGGAAACCATTGCGGCCGTGCAAGCGCAGCAGAACGACGTGGCGGAGGCACTGCAGCCAGCCCGACGGGCGGAAGCCCTGCAACCGCTTCTCGAATGGGTTCGCGGCGCTGAAGCGCACCTGGCGGCTCTCCAGGCTGCACAGGAACATCTCGGCGCATCGGCGCTCACCCGGGATGGCAGAGCCGAGGATCTGCAGCCGCTGCTCGAGTGGGTCCGCGGCGCTGAATCCCATCTCGCGGCGCTTCAGGCGGCTCACGAGCATCTGCGCGAATCCGAGCGTCGCCAGGCCGCGCAACTCGATCGAGTGACGGCCCGCGCTGCAGCGCTCGAGGCCCGGATAGCGGACCTGGAGCGAATCGATACTGAAATCGTCCTCGCCATTGCCAGGAACCGCGCCGCCGGGCCGACGCGATGACCTCAGGGGTCATCGTCGTGGCGTGGAACGGCGAAAGCTATCTCGAGGCATGCCTCCGGTCGGTTCTGACCCAGACCGAGCTGCCCCGACGGCTCATCGTCGTCGACAACGACAGCCGCGATCGCTCGCTCGAGATCGCCCGCTCGTTCGAGGCTGAGACCGGGCGCCTTGACGTGTCGCTGACGGTCGTCGAGGAGCCGCGGAACACCGGCTTCACGTCCGGAGCCAATCGCGGGCTGAAAGCGCTCATCGACGGACGGGAAGACCTGGATTTTGCCGTGCTGCTCAACCAGGATGCCACGCTCCACCCTGCGTGGTGCGAAGCCGCGACAGCGGTGCTCGCGGCGGACCCTCGTGTCGGCGCCGTCGGCTCGAAGATCCTCCTGCCGAACGGCCTGACGGTTCAGCACGCCGGGGGGTACCTCGCGAAGCCGCGATTTCTCGGACGACATTACGGGCACCATGCCACAGATGTCCCCCACGACTTCGCTGCGCTGCGGGAAGTGGATTACGTGACGGCCGCCGCGATGGCGCTGCGCGTGACCACCATCAGGGCGATTGGCACCTTCGACGAGGTGTTTTCGCCGGGCTACTACGAAGACGTGGACTGGTGTACCCGCGCGCGCACTGCCGGCTGGAAGGTTGTCTACGCGCCTGAGGCCGTTGCCACACACGTGGAGTCGGCGTCATTCAGGCTGCGGCCGGAGCGTCTCAGCCTCTCCCATCGCAATCGGCTGGTCTACGCCCTCCCGCACCTCGCGGACGCCTCGTGCCGCCGCGAGTTCGCGTCTGCCGAACGGCAGTATTTCTGCGGCGCGGCGCCCGGTGAAGACCGTCGCGCGCTCGGATTCGCCTACCTCTGGTTTCTCTTGATGCTCCCGGACCTCGCGGCGACGCGTATCCCGGGAGTGTCTGGGTCGCCCGAGCTCGTGACCGAGCTGATCGATCTGTTCGGCGGGCTGCGGCGGGACCTCTTGGACGTGTCGCACTCGGGTTCCCCCGCTCGCTCAAGGGCTGCCGGCGACTGTTGAAGGTGCCCAGGCGCGATCGGTTGCCTCGCGTCAACGGCCGGCGCGGTCACGCGCCGAGCCACGGCTGGACAGCTGATTGAAGCGTGTCGTCGAAAACGACAGGGCGGCGGACGCCGTGCACGTCGAGCGTGCCGTCATCAGCGTAGCTGTTGGCGCGCCATTCGTCTTCGAGACGGTCTTCCCAGGCCAGCCTCCGCCAGCGCCGGAGGTGCCAGGCGATGCCGAAATAGTCGTCCAGTTCTCCACTCGGCCGTCCGGCGTCAACCTTCGACTGCAGCACCGCGAAGGACCGCAGCGGAGCGTGCAGACACACGATTTCAGGCGCGGACACGGCCGGGCCGGGTCCTCCGTGGACCGCGTGGTTGCCCCAGTCGATCCGGAGCGACCGGCTGCTTCTGCTGATCCACTTGCAGGGATAGACGTGCTCGACGTAGGCGATCCGCTCGGATTCAACGAGATCCTCCGCACGCTCGATTGTCCCGACCGGGGCAGCTGCCCGGCGGGTCATCCCGAGGAGGGCGTCGGGCGTGCTCTCGCGCTGGTCCCGGTGCTGAGCAAAGTTCATCATTTCTACGCGGAGGCTGCCGGCGCGGGATGCCTGCAGCACCTGTCGCAAGGTGCCCCGGCTCGTGTGCCAGAACTCGTCGGCGTCCACGGGGAGGACCCACTCCGCGCCCCGCTCGAACGCCTCCCGTGCCAGCCGGGTCAGCTGATGCTGCTGCTGAAATGCCCCAGGACAGGGCGCCCACTCCAGCGGAATCTCTCTCGAAAGGTCCTCCAGGATGTCGGGGGTTCCATCGCTCGAATCATTGTCGAGCAGCAGGAAGCGGTCGACTCCCTGCGCGAGGTGGTATCTGGCGTTCAACCCGACCAGGTCGACCTCATTGCGCGTCGTGCCAATCACCCAGATCCTCATGACGAGCTGCGGTTGCGCGGCTGCATCAGGCCGGCCAGCTGCCGCGGCGCCTGACGCGTCAGTCGCAGGACCCCTGCCACGCCTCGCAATCGCCGCCCCCGGGTTTGCAGGTCCTGGAGAATCCCATCCGCCAGCGCCGGCCCGTAACGGCCGGCCCAGAAGCGGCGGCCATCCATCAGCGCTGCGCGCCTGCTGCGACTAGCACCAAGCCATTGCCGTTGCCTTCGAAGGACCGCTCTGGCTGCTTTCAGCATCAGGGCCGGGTCATCCGACATCGAACCGCCACAGCGCCGGTACTCGGCCACGAGCCCGCCATGGGCCTGCACCGGAAACTGCCGCGCAATGCGGAGATAGATGTCGTAGTCCTCGCAGGAGTTCAGTTCCGTGTCGAATCCGCCAACGAGCTGAAAAACTGCCCGACGATAGGTGACAGCCGCAGGACAACCGATGTAGTTGGTCCGTAAGAGGGCTTCATAGTGCTGCTCCTGGACCACTGGTCTGGCCCACTCGCCCGTTCGCTGGCCATCCACACCGATGTAACAGTGCTCACCCGAGACGAACGCGCATTCGTCGCACGCCTGCAGCAGTTCAACGTTGAGCCTCAGGGCGTCCCGCACGAGCCGATCGTCGGCGTCGAGGAACGTCAGGTATTCGCCGTTGCTCCGGCGTAGGCCGGTGTTTCGAGCTGCCGACAGGCCGCCGTTCTCCTGCCGTACCGTACCGGACACCGACGTAGCGGCCCGCGACCTCCTGTGTATTGTCTGTCGAGCCGTCGTCAACAACGACGATCTCGACGCGAGGGTAGGTCTGGTGAAGGCAGCTCTCTATGGCGTCCGCGAGGAAATGAGCGTGGTTGAAGCACGGTATCACGACCGACACGACGCCCTTTTCCAGTGGGTGCGAGCCCGAGAGCCACGAGCGCCGCAGGTCGAGACGGCCGATAGCGACCTCGGTGCCATCCCCGAGCAACGCGCGAACAGCGAGCTGTGGTGCGACTCGAATCGTGGTGTCAATCGTGGTAATGAACCCCGATTTCATCGAACCATTGGCGCCGTGCAGGTAGGCTGCCACGTCAGGACGGTTCTCGGTCAGCCGCACCCGCCGGACCAGTTGCTCAGCCGATAGCAGCCGCAGCTCGCGGACTGCACCAGTGCGGGGGACCACCCATCCAGCGATCGTCAGCGCTCGCGCGTTCGACGCGGTGCCGGACCGCGGCAGATCTATGCTGGCTCCGAGCAGCTCTCTCGCTGGAGGGTGGATCGTGACCTCTGGTGTGACGAGGAACATATCGTTCAGCGAACCGGCTGCAGCAAGCTGCGCCACGCCAACTTCAGACCTGCGGGTGCCAACCGGGCCAGGGCAAGCGCCTCCGGGAGAACCCTCCGCAGGCCGCAGCCGTCTTCGAGCTGCTGCGCCAGCCGGCGTCCCGTCGCCCGCCCGTAGTAATCCTGCCAGTGACGAAGCCCCGTCCGCCACGCCTCCACATACAGCGGGTTGCCGGCGATGAACGGCTTCTGCGCTTTCAGCACGCGGAGCGCACAGCGCAGCATCAGCAGCGGATCGTCGGTGAGGGCGGCGCCGTGCCGTCGGTACTCGGCGACGACGTCGTCGTGGTCGCAGATCGGAAAGCGACGGGCGATCCGCAGATAGAGGTCATAGTCTTCCGCCGCCTCGAGCGCGGGATCGAACTCGCCGACCACCGTCAGCGCCGCACGACGAAAGAGCACGGCGGCGCACATGCTCACGTAATTGCCTTTCAACAGCAGCGTGTAGCGGTCGTTCTCGCCGGGCGGACGCACCCATTCCTGGATGACTGCGCCGTCGACGCCGATCAGGTGATGGTGGCCTGTGGCACACGCGCAGTCAGGGCGCGCGGCCAGCGCGCTCAGGCCTCTCGCCGCCGCGGTGGGTCTCAGCCGGTCGTCCGCGTCGAGAAAGATGACGTGCTCGCCGCGGGTGTGCCTCAGGCCGGCGTTCCTGGCGGCGGACAGGCCGGAATTCGGCTGCCGCAGATAGGCCACACTCGGGTAGCGGGCGACGACCGCCTCCGTGTTGTCGGATGATCCGTCGTCCACTACGACGATCTCCTCGGCGATGTGGGTCTGTGCAAGAGCGCTCTCGATCGCCTCCCCCAGAAAGTGCGCCTGGTCATAACAGCAGATGATGATCGAGACGGAAGCCGTGCCGGGCGCACCGGCCTGGTCGTGGCTGGCAGGCTTGACAGCTCTGAGGGTGACCAGCAGCGGATACGCAGGATCCCGCTCCGCGAGTTCCCGTTGCTGCAGATCTCCGGCGACGAGCCCATGCAGAAATGCGACGCTGGTGAGGACATTGCCGTAAGCCTCCACCTCCAGGTCGTCGGGATCGAACACTCTCGCGAACAGGGCGCGTACGGATAGAGGGGTGAAGCTCCAGTACCACGTGGCGGCCCACTCCCGGTCGTCGATATGGCTGATGCCCGGCACGGTCACGAGCAGCACCCCACCTGGCTTGAGTATCCTGTGCAGGGTCGCCACCGCGGCCGGCAGATCGAAAACAAGCTGGAGTGTCTGCGTGCAGATGATGCAGTCGAACGTGCTCGCAGGAACGTGCTCGGCGGCCGCAAGATCGGCGATCACGGTCGCGTGGGGATGTCCAGGCTTCACGTGCAGGACGTCGCTGCTGGTGACCCGGTCGCTCCCGAATCGCCGGGTGTAGACGTCATCGCCGACCTCGAGGACCCGGCCGCGGATGGCAAGCGCGTGGTATTCCAGGAACGACTCGATGTAGACCCGATCGACCGGCAGGCCTCGGGCGAACCCGAATCCCCGCGCCACAGGCGTCAGCCGCCGCAAGTCGCCGAACGACACGGACGAGCGCCGGCCGTAAGAGTCCCCGCGGAATTTCACAGGCGCCACCGTCCGGCTTCCAGCGCCGTCGCAGCGTGCCAATCGAAGTCGCTCATCCCAGGCTGTCCACCAGCCATTGCTGGAACTCGGCGCCGGCCATGTCCTGCACGAACAGGCGTGGCAGCTCGAAGCGAGGCGTCGACGCCGTCACGCGTCCCGGCTCGTTGGTGCACGCACAGTCAAAGCCCGCAGCGCGGACGATATCGAGCGTGTGCTGGCTGTAATCCGACCTCTTGCCGAACGGATACGCGAACCCGGAGATCGGGCGCCCGCCGGCATCCTCGAGAGCGGTCTTGCTGCTCTCGATTTCGAACCGCTGGTCGGACGGTGCAAGCGCCGCGAGGCTGGGGTGGGAAACGGTATGGGCGCCGAGAGCCGCACAGGGTGACGCACCGAGCGTGGCGATCTCGGCCAACCCCAGCAGGCGGTGGGTGGAGCGCGTTACCGGATGGCGCCCGGCCCAGTCGTGCAACTGTCGCAGAACTTCATCCCGAGTCGATGTAGCGAGCGCGTGACAGCGTCGCCAGAGCGCGAAGTACAGTGCATGCCGGGATGTCGGCGGGGCTTCCCAGGCCATCCAGCGCGCGTGCAGCAGAGCATCCTCAACCGTGTGCAAGCGTGCGTCACCGAGGTCCCAGTCGAACCGTTCGTCCTGTATCTCCAGCGTCAGCCACCGTGGCAGTTCTCCAGGCTGCAGCAGCACCCGTTCGAGCTCGTCCCACCAGAACTCACGTCCCGGGCTGGAGCGTCCGCTCGTTACAAAGAACGTCGCGTGGACGTCGAAGCGTTCCAGCGCCGGGACCGCCTCATAGAGGTTATCGGCGTATCCGTCATCGAAGGTGACGGCAACCTGCCCGTCGTACAGCAACCCGTGACTCATGTTCCCGACCAGCTCGCTCAGGGCAATCGGCTGACACTGCGCCCTCAGGACCTGGAGATGCTCGACGAAGTGTCGAGGCGACACGCTCAGGCCCCAGGGGTCCGACGATGTGACGTTGACCCGGTGGTAGAGGAGCACGCCGGCCATGATTCCGATCTACTCGACCGGCGTGGACAGAAGCCTGAGATAGGCGTCTGCGACGCGCGGAGCAGGGCCATCTTCGACGACCGATCCACGTTCCAGCAGGACGGCACGGGTACACAAGCGGGCGACCGTCCGGGTATCGTGGCTGACCAGCACGATGGTGTAGCCAGCGGCCGAGAGTTCCCGGAAACGCGCCTCGCAGCGGGCCTGGAACGCGGCGTCACCAACCGCGAAGATCTCGTCCAGCACCAGGATCTCGTGCACCGCACTGAACGCCACGGCGTACGCCAGGCGAGCGATCATGCCGCTGGACAGATGCTGCACCTTCTGACGGGCAAAGCGCTGGAGCTCCGCGAACTCGAGCAGGTCATCCAGGCGCGTCCGAATGTCGCGCAGGGACAGTCCCATGACCGTGCCGAGCAGGTATACGTTGTCGATCACGTCCAGCTCGGGGTTGAAGGCCACCCCGAGCTCCAGGATCGGGGTGACTTCGCCGCGGACGGAGAGTTGACCCGAATCCGGGGCGTAGATGCCTGTCAGGATCTTCAGCAACGTGCTCTTGCCTGAGCCGTTGCGACCCATCAGGCCGACGGCCTCGCCGCGGCGGACGCTGAAGTTGATCCGATCGAGTATCACGAGGCGCTCTCTCGGGCGGGTCCGGAACAGGTCGAGGGCGTGCTCGCGAACGGTCACACGGCGGACCGAGGGGATCACGAAGCTCTTGGTGAGTGAGCTGGCCTCGATGACCCTGAACGCGTCGGTCACAGATACTCCACCGCGCGACGCTCATTCCTGTCGAAGATCAGCCAGCCGACGAGCAGAGCGGCGGCGGCGGCGAGGAACAACAGCACGTGCGCTCTCAGGCTGGGCACGACGCCCGCAACGAGCACGTCCCGGGCGAACTGGATGACGGGCGTCGGCGGCCACGCGTAGAGATACACGTGGAACCTCTCCGGCAGGATCCCGAACGGGTAGACAATCGGCGTCGCGAAGAACCCGACCTGCGTGGTGAGATCCCACAACTGATTGAGGTCGCGGAACCTCAGGAACAGGACGCTCGACGCAAGCCCGAAGCCGAGAACGATCGCATAGAACTGAACCAGGTAGGCCAGAAAGAGGGCCAGGCGTGCCGGTGTCGGCAGCCTGCCGGACGCCGCGAGCGACCCGAGGATGATGACCACGAAGATCGCCAGCATGACGAGGGCATTGGCTGTCGAGCAGACCACGAGGAGCCATCCCGGCACGCGGACCTTCGTCAGGAGGTGCGCCTTGGCCGCGAGGGATCCCAGGCCCGATCGGGTCGACTCGACGAAGAACTCCCACAGGAACAGACCGACGATCAGGTTGAAGCGGTAGCGCTGGTCGGTCGTAAAAATCAGTGAGAAGACCATCTGGAGCACGAAGAACAACGAAAGCGGCCGAAGCAGCGCCCAGGCGAAGCCGCCTATCGATCCGTGATACCTGATCTTGAAGTCGGTCCTGACCAGTGTCCACGCCAGCGAAGCCAGGTTGCCTCGTCCGCCGGCGGCCGCCGTCCGGTCGATCGACTCGACCGCCGGCAGGGCGCGTCCGACAGGTCTCGGGAGCTTCCGCAACGAGACCTCGATGGCCTCGCGGTAGCCGGGTTCCTTGACGCGCCGCGTCGACACCTCGGCCCGGCCGGTCAGGGCAGCCGTCACGTCGATCATCTCCGCACGGTTCCAGACGACGAGGTGCCCGGATCGCTCCGTGACATTCCACTGCGAGGCGCCCTCATATGCCGTTGCGTCCGCCTCATTCTCTTCGTGCAGCAGCAGCACGGCTCCCCCGGCCTGGCGGCCCTCAGCATCTGCCCGATCGCCCGCATCGGGTCGCGGCACTGAGCGAGAGCGTTCTCCATGCTCACCAGGTCGAAGGTATCCGGCCGGAAAAGCTCGTCGAGGCTTTCGGCCTCCCCGCGTAGTGGCGCCAGAGCGGTGTCGCACCCGTGGGACGCCAGGAGTAATCGATACCGATCGGCAAGGGGGTCGACCGATGCGACACGGACATCGACACCCGGATGACTTCGCCCTACCCGGGATACGGGACCGGAGCCGACGTCGAGAATCGACACGGCTCCTGACGCCGGCAGCCATGACGCCACGCGCGATTGCAGCGGCGCGGTAGCGGAGAGCCTCGCCTCGAAGTCCGAAGGCCACGCCAATCCTCGGGATTCAAACCAGGAATGCCACCAGGCGAGCTGAGCTTCCGGGTCCTCCGCTGGGCGCGACCCGTGGCTGGAGTCAGCTTGCTGGACCGGTTCACCTGACACCCTGACAAGATCCAGCAGCAAGTAGTGCCTGATCCAGCGGCGACCTTCTATCGTGAAGCGGTGCGCGATGGACGCGTGGAACTCAGCTTCTGAGATGCCGATGTGATCGGCCTGCACGTGCCCCGCCATCTGCTTTGCTTGGAGGTCGGGGTGCGCCTCCAGGTCTGCTGCAGTCGGGGCTACGTCCTCCAGCACGACGATCAACCGGCCCTGCGGCCGGAGCACTCGATGGGCTTCGTGAATCGTGAGCGCAGGGTCCCTGGTGTGATTCAGGCTCCACAGCGCGAGCGCGGCGTCGAAGCTCCCGGACCTTATGGGAAGAGACTCGCCGAACCCGATGATGAAATCTACTTCGCGCTGGAGGCATGGGAACGCGTCCTCCAGAACTCTCCACATCGGATCGAGCCATTCCACGCTCGGCTCGACGAGCAGGTAGTACCCCGACGACGGGAGATAGTGTCGCACCACCCCCAATCCTCCGCCGATGTCTATGACGGAACCGCCAAGCTCGCTGAGGAGCGCCGCAAGTTCCGAATAGTGGTACTCGAAGGATCCAACGGCGTTGGAGGGATGCCGGGCCAGCTCACGATACCAGGTCTCCATCGAGGCCTGCCGGAACGACCACGACGAATCCGGTTCGCTCGACGAGGGACGCAGGTCAACGCATCCGGGGATGCTCTGGCGGCGGCTGTAGCCGCACCGGGCACAACGCGCAACATCCCACCGCACCTCGACGCCGTATCCGCACTCAGGGCATGCCAGCAGTGCCCTGAGGTGGGGCCTCAGCCCGGCGGGTTTCATGGCAAAGTGGCTGCAGGCATCGGCGAGCATTTGAGGGAAGACGAAGCTCACAGTTTACAATAGGCGTTATCGGCGCTTTTTCGCAGCAGTATCAGCTGCGGGCATCCAGAGGACATCGATCACGACCCTGCTCGAGTACCGGCGTCGACCCGCTGATGCTTCGCATCCTGCACGTTGTGCCGTACTTCGAGCACGCGTGGGCGTACGGCGGCATTCCCCGTGTTGCGGCGACCATCGCGCACGGCCTCGCCCGGCGAGGTCACCACGTCACGGTCTGCACGACGGACGCCTGTGACGCCACGCTCACGGGTGCGGCTACCGCACACGCCGCACACGGCGTGCGGGACGCCTCGATGTCTGCACATTTCCCAATCTGTCGAACAGCCTGGCGTATCGCTGGCAGATTTTCACGCCGCTCGGCCTGGCCGCGCGCTGTCAAGACGCGCCTGACGCGATATCGACATCGCCCACCTGCACGCCTGTCGGAATCTCCCTGTAGCCACTGCCGCCCGCGCGCTGACCCGCGCCGGCATCCCCTACGTCGTGTCGCCCAACGGCACCGCTCCCATCATGGAGCGGCGGTTCCTCGCGAAGCGGATCTTCGACGCCACTGTCGGTCGCGGCTATCTCGAGCGCGCCGCGCCGCGTGCTGGCGGTCAGCGACGCCGAACGGGTGCAGCTCGCCGCGCTCGGGCGTCACCGGCTGCGCGGATCGCTCTCCTGCCAAACCCGATCGACGAACGCGAGTTCGATCCTGCCCCCGAGGGCGCGCGTTTCCGTCAAGTGCACGGCCTCGGCAACGCGCCCCTCGTCCTGCTGCTCGCCAAGCTCACGCCGCGCAAGGGCGGCGGCGAGCTCCTGCGGGCCTTCTCGCAGCTCGAGTCGCCCGGACGCCCGACTGGTGATCGCGGGCAGCGACATGGGCTCCGGCATCGGCCGCGACGTCACCGCCGGAGACCGCGCGTGTCCGGCGCATCGGCGTGCTCGACGGGCCGGGCCCGGCTCGACGCGCTCGCCGCCGCCGACGTGGTCGTCTATCCGTCGCGGGACGAAGTGTTCGGGCTGGTGCCGATCGAGGCCCTCCTCGCCGGCTCCCCGGTCATCGTCTGCAACGACAGCGGCGCGGGCGAGATCATCGGCGCGATCGGCGGCGGACACATCGTCCCGCCCGGCGACGTTCAGTCGCTGCGCCGGCGCGATCGACGTCGATGCTCGACGCCAACGGCCTGTGGCGTCAGCGGGCCCGCACGTCGGCCATCCACGCGCGGCACGCGCTTCGGGGCGGACGTCGTCTGCGAGCGTCTCGAGGCGATCTACAGGCGACGTGCTCGATCGGCGGGTCGCAGGATCGGCGCGCTCCGCGTGACACCGGCCTGCACCGGCGTCAGCTTCGTGATGCCGGTCTACAACGGACGGCGCCGGCTGCGGGAAGCCGCTCGCTGCAATCGATGCGCAGCGCGACGGACGGCCCTTCGAAATCATCGCGGTCGACGACGGCAGCAGCGACGGATCGCGTCGTATCCTCGACGCCGCCGCACTCGACGGACAGGTCAGGGTTGCTCGACGGACCCGGGCTGGGAATCGCCGCCGCTTTCAACGCGGGCATCAGAGAGGCGCGGCATCCGATCATCTGCCAGGTCGATCAGGACGTGATCATCTCAGAACCCGGCTGGCTGGCGCGACTGCTGGCAGCCCTGGACGACCCGTCTGTCGGCGCGGCTCAAGGGCATTACCACACATCGCCGGGCGCAGGGTTCTGGGCGCGGATGATGGGAAGCGATCTCGAGCAACGCTACGGACGGATCCGCTCGGCGCATGTCGATCACGTCTGCACGGGAAACACCGCCTATCGCGCGAGCGCCCTCCATCAGGTGCGGACTTCTCGACGAGACGCTCGGCTACGGCGAGCGACAACGATCTGAGCTACCGGCTCGCATCTGCCGGCTATCGGCTGGCGTTCTGCCCTGACGCGGTGAGCGTGCACCACTGGCACGATGACATGTGGGGCTACCTCCGCCAGCAGTACCGGCGTCGGATACGGCCGGCTCGACCTGGTCGCCCGGCATCCCGCACCGTGCCACGGGCGACGACGTGTCGGGCACGTTGATGATGGCGCACGCGCCGCTGATGCTGGCCGCCCTGGCGGGCTTCTCCTCAGCTGCCCTCGGCGCGCTGTTTGGCTGGCGTGTGAACGTGCTGGCCATCGCGTCGCTGGCGATAGCCGGACTGCTCTTCGCCGAACGAACGCTCGCGGGCCTGCTCGCGTGGCGCCGGTCGGGCGATCGAACCGACGCTGGCATTCGGCCCCGCCCACCTGCTCAGGGACGCCGCCTGGGCCGCAGCAATCCTCGCGTGGGCTGTGCGCGCGACTGTTCCGCGGGTCCACGTCGCCGTCGCGGAGCATGCCCCGCAGTCGCGGCGGACGCGACCGCCGGACGGCGCTGCCAGGCCCCCACCAGATGCTGGCGCTCGTCCCCGCTTTCAACGAATCGCCCAGCCTCATGCGCGTCGTCCGGGAACTGCGTCGCGCCGCCCCCGATATCGACATTCTGGTCGTCAACGACGGCTCGACCGACGAGACCGCAAACCTGCTGCCCTCGCTCGACGTCGCGTGGCTCACGCTGCCGCAGCGCGTGGGCGTCGGCGGCGCCGTGCGAGCCGGTCTCCGGTACGCAGCGCGGGACGGCTATCAGTATGTTGTGCGGGTTGACGGGGACGGCCAGCACAGGGCCTGTGACATCGCACGCATGCTCGCGCCCGTCGCTCAGGGTCGTCTCGACGCCTCGATCGGCTCGCGGTTCCTGGCGCGACCCGGACGGCGTCCCACCATCCGCCGCCTGAGCCAGGCGGCGCTGGCGGGTTGCCTGACGATCTGGACGCGGCGGCGCTTCACCGACCCGACCTCGGGGTTCTGGCTGTTCGGGCCACGCGCCATCTGGCTGCTCGGACGCCACCATCCGACCGGCTATGGAGAACCGGAACTGGTGCTGTTCCTCTGCCGGAACGGACTCCGTGTCGGCGAGGTGCCGATCCGGATGCGGCCCCGCCTCTCCGGCCGCACATCGCTGACGCCGGCGCGCGCGACGCTGGCCTTTGCCTCGACCCTGCTGGCGCTGCTGATGGTTCCGATCCGGGGGATCGTGGAAGGTCGGGCGCGTGACTGACCTGACGCAGGCAGTCGCCGCGATGGTCAGCGCCGGTCTCCTGGTCCTCGTGCTGGAGCTGGTCCGGCGTCGCAAGCTCACCGATGAGTACTCGCTGATCTGGGTCGTGTGCGCGGGCACGCTCCTGGGGTTCTCCCTCTGGCGCGACGCGCTGCACCTGGCCGCCGCGCTCCTCGGGGTTCACTACCCCCCGGCCGTGCTGATTCTCGCGCTCATCTTTTTCGCCTTCGTCGTGTCGCTCTATTTTTCCGTGGTTGTCTCACGGCAGCGCCAGCAGATCGAGCAGCTGATCGAAGACCTCGCGCTCGTCGAAGCGGACATCCGCGAGCTACGCAGCCGGGCCAGGGCCATAGCGCCCGAGGATGTGATCCCTGGCGCCTCGCGCCACGGCCGCGAGCCCGGCGATCACCGGCGCGTCGGCTGACGTCAGCACGTGTGCGGTATTCAGAGCCACGATGACGACCGCGCGGATCGCGCGGCGCGTGCGGTTCCCGTCAGAGGCAGATGCCAGGCGCAAATGGTTCCGGGTCGCGAAGTAGATTCGCGTCGGCGATCGGCGGCCGATCGACCGGCTCCCCTCGTGGGAGGCACGCGCCTGCGGCACGCAGAGCGAGCTGAACCCGGCCGCGCCGGCGCGAAGGCACAGGTCGACATCCTCGAACGAGAAGAAGTACTCCTCGTCGAACAGTCCGACCTTCTCCAGCACCGTCCGGCGCACCAACATCACGCAGCCACTGACGGCCGTCGCGTGGAATGGACGCGGCGCCACCGCGGACACCGGACGGCCCGCGAAGAGGTTCCGCATGCGGCCGGTCGCGGGTAGATAGGAGATGCCCGCGCTCGTGATCCGGCCGGGCTCCTCACCCGACATCACCAGCGGCCCCAGGATGCCGGCATCGGGATGCTCGCGGGCGGCCGCGAGCAGCAGCGCGTGGCATCCGGCGCCAGAGACGCGTCGCTGTTCACCAGCAGCACGAGCTCGGCGCCGCGGTCCAGCGCCGCCCGGATTCCGACATTCATGCCACCCGAGAACCCGAGGTTGCGGCCGGTCTCGATGACACAGGGGGCCGCCGCAGCGGCCGCCCGCTCGGGATCGACGCCGGCCGGCTCCGGCTCTCGCGCACTCCGCTGCGCAAGCATGCGCTTCAAGGCTGCGGAACCATTCGGCGAGCCATTGTCGACGACGATGATTGAATCGGGACGGACGAAGGAGGACTGCAGGGAACGCACTGCCAGCCTTGTTTCATCGGGTGTGTCGTAGTTCAGGACCACTGCGGCCAGGTGGGGGTTGGACGGGCGGCCGGAAAGAGTCGCCGTCGCGCCCCCTGTGTGCGGCCGGTGGTCCACGAGCCTCTCAGAGCTGGCCCCGGGCGGCGCCGCGTCCTTCTGAATCGTCGTCGGCGCGGCGATCCCGGCTCGAAGGCGATCGAGCTGCAGGCGGGGCAGGAAATCGTGAAGGGCGGGGAAAGGCCGGAGGCGCCTCACGGGACGCCACGCCCCGCCGCGCCGGAACGCGACGAGACGTACCCGGCGGTTTCGGACTGAATGGGGTGCACGGCAAAGAGCGCCGCACCGGCAAAAGCCGCCCATGTGGCCTGCACGTCAGGCGTGCTATCCGGAGGGTAGCCCTGGCTGGCGCCGGCATCGGCGAGCATGCGCCGCAGGAACAGGAACAGCAGCAGACACACGCCGGCGTGCAGCAGGATGCTCGTCAGGTGGTAGCCGAACGGCCGGTAGCCCCATACCGCACGGTCGATGGCGTAGGACACATTGACGACCGGGCGGAACGGCATGGACCCGACAGCCGAGCGCGGGCCAGCGGTGCTGGCAATCGACGGGTTGCCCCTGACGGTGAAGAAGTCGTCGTAGACGAACGGATTGTCGAGCGCGTTGAGGTAGACGCCAACCGCCAGCGCCATCACGGTCAGCCCGGCCGCACACGTTGTCCGTGCTGACGATGGGCGCTTCGGGCGGGATGCCGGCGGACTGCGCATCTGTCGTCGTGTTGGTCAATAGGCCTTCGCGAACCAGGCCTCGCCGGACGAGGGTTTCCCGCACTTGACGCACGTTCCGGCAATCCCGTCGCTGCCGAACGGGATGTTGCGGAGCGTGGCCTGGGTTTCCGCCTTGATCTCCGCCTCGCAGGCGGCCCCGCCGCACCAGCCCGCGATGACGAACCCCGGCCGCCCCTCCATCGCCGCCTTGAGCTCCTCGTAGGAGCCGGCGCGCGTGGTGTGCTCCTCGCGGAACCTGACCGCCCGCGCGAAGAGGTCGGCCTGAATCTCGGCGAGCAGCTCGAGGACCCGCGGGATCAGCGCCTCCATCGCGACGGTCGCCTTCTCGCGCGTGTCGCGCCGCGCGAGCAGCACCTGCGACTGCGCGATGTCCCGCGGGCCGATCTCCAGCCGCAGCGGAACCCCTCGCATCTCCCACTCGGAGAACTTCCAGCCGGGCGTGTAGGCGTCGCGATCGTCCAGCATGACCCGCACGCCGTGCCGCATCAGGTCGGCGCGGATCTCCTGCGCGCGCGGCAGCACGGTCTCCTGCCAGTTGCCCCGCTGGATCGGCACGATCACGACCTGATAGGGGGCAACCCGCGGTGGAAGGATCAACCCGCTGTCGTCGCCGTGCGTCATGATGGTGCCGCCAATCAGCCGCGTCGACATCCCCCACGACGTCGTCCAGGCATGCTGCACGGTCTTGTCGCGGCCCTGGAACTGGATCTCGAACGCCCTGGCGAAGTTCTGCCCGAGGTCGTGCGATGTGCCGGCCTGCAGCGCGCGGCCGTCGGCCATCAGCGCCTCGATCGAGTAGGTCTTCGAGGCGCCGGCGAACTTCTCGCTCTCGCTCTTCCGGCCGTCCATGACCGGCATCGCCAGCTCGGTCTCGCAGAACTCCTTGTAGAGGGCCAGGATGCGCAGCGTTTCCTCGTGCGCCTCCGCTTCCGTTTCGTGCGCGGTGTGGCCTTCCTGCCAGAGGAATTCGGTGGTCCGCAGGAACGGCCGGGTGACCTTCTCCCATCGAACGACGTTGGCCCACTGGTTGATGAGGATTCGGCAGATCGCGCCACGACTGAATCCACCTTGCGTACATGGTCCCGATGATCACCTCGGATGTCGGGCGGATGACCAGCCGCTCTTCCAGCTCCTCGTCGCCGCCGCGCGTGACCCACGCCACCTGCGGCGCGAAGCCTTCGACATGCTCCGCCTCGCGCATCAGCAGGCTCTCCGGGATGAACAGGGGAAAGTACGCGTTGACGTGCCCCGTTTCCTTGAACCGCCGGTCGAGCCCCTGCTGGATCAGCTCCCATATCGCGTAGCCGTACGGGCGGATGACCATGCAGCCCTTGACCGGGGAGTAGTCCGCCAGCTCCGCGCGCCGCACGACGTCGAGGTACCATCGGGAGAAGTCCTGGGACTGCGGAGTGATCTCCGTGACCTGCCCCTGCTTCTTGCCGCTTACGGGCGCTTCCGTCTTGTCCGCCATCGATAGGGATCCCTTGTATTTCTTTCTGTGTTGTCTCGTGGAGCAGGCCGGCCCCATCGGACCTGTCCGTCGCGGCGCTGAGCGCGCGCCCCGCACACGACCGTGCCCACCGGTGGGTCCGGATCGGTCAGCGCGCTTCGGTCTCGCGGTGTTTCCAGTGTATATCGTCGCGTTCTGGAAAATCCGAGCGGTAGTGGCCGCCCCGGCTCTCCTCGCGGCGCAGTGCCGCACGTGCGATGAGCCGGGCAGTGGTCAGCAGGCCGACTGTCTGCCAGGCGGAGGCATCCGGCATGTCCCCGTCGCGCTGCCGCGCGCCGATTGACTGCCAGGCGGGCTCGAGCTCTGCGAGCGCCGACTCGAGTCCCTTGCGCTCCCGGAACAGGCCGACGTGCCGCCACATGAGCGCCTGGATACGAGAAGCACTGAGCGCCCCGTCTGGAAGAGGTCCACCGGACCGGGGAGGGACCCCCCGCTCCTCGGCAGCGCCGGCACCGCCGGCGCCCGTTCGCGCCTCGGCGCGTGCCATGGCCGCGCCCGCCCGCGCCCCGAACACGAGCCCCTCGAGCAGCGAATTGCTGGCCAGGCGGTTTGCGCCGTGCACGCCGGTACAGGCCACCTCCCCCGCGGCGAAGAGACCCGGCAAGCTGGTCCGCCCGTCGATATCCGTCTGGACGCCACCCATCACGTAGTGCGCGGCCGGGCCCACCGGAATGCAGTCGCGGGCGAGATCGAGACCGGCCCGCAGGCAGGCCTCCGCAATGAGAGGAAACCGGCCGTGCACGTAGCCGGGATCCAGGTGCTCGAGCGACAGGCAAACAGGCGAGCCGGTCCGGGCCGCTTCCCTGACGATCGCCCGCGCCACCCGGTCGCGGGGGGCCAGATCGCCCGCGGGATCGTACCGGGTCATGAAGGATTCGCCGGACGCATTGAGCAGCCGGGCGCCTTCCCCGCGGAGCGCCTCCGACAACAGGAACCGTGGTTGCCCGGGAACGTCGAGTGCGGTCGGATGGAACTGCACGAACTCGAGGTCGGCTACCCGCGCCCCGGCGAGGTACGCCATCGCGATGCCGTCCCCCGTTGCGACCACGGGGTTCGTGGTATCGCTGTAGACCTGTCCGGCGCCCCCGGTCGCCAGGAGGGTGACGCCCGCCCGGGCCGACCCGGTGCCGTCTTCGTGCAGGAAACGGGCGCCCACGCAGCGCCCCCCCTCGACGATCAGCTCGACCGCCCTGGCGTGATCGTGCGCGGTGACGTTGGCGAGCCCGGCCACGCGCGCCCAGAGCGTGCGACCGATCTCGCGGCCCGTGGCATCCGCCGCGTGCAGCACGCGGCGCGCGCTGTGCGCCCCTTCGATTGCCAGCGCCAGCCCGCCCTGCGCGTCCCGATCGAATGCCGCGCCCCAGTCGATCAGCTCGTGGACGTACCTCGGGCCGTCCTGCACCAGCGCGTGCACCGCCTGTTCCTCGCAGAGCCCGTCGCCGGCGGCGATGGTGTCGGCGCCGTGCAGCGCCGGCGAGTCGCCGGCCGCCACGGCGGCGGCGATGCCCCCTTGCGCGTATCCGGTGTTCCCTTCGCGGCGCTCCGCCTTGGTCAGGATGATCACACGGCCGGCATCAGCCAGTTCCGCGGCCGCCCGCAGCCCGGCAATGCCGCTGCCGATGATGAGAAAGTCCGCTCGAAGCTCCACCGTGTAGTGATCCTGTTATCCTACCACCGCAGTTTGCACCTGCCGTCTGCGGCCCACGCACCGCAGCACGCGAGGATACCCGACTCGAGCCGAGCGCTGCAGCGGCCCGGTGGCCAGCGTCACCGCCCCTGCATCGGGAGCTCGGAAGTGACACCCGCAGCAGCGACATGCTTTCGGTATGAGTGCCTCCGACATCGACCCGCGCCCCCGGCGGATTCCCGTCCGCACCCCATCCGGCGACTATGTCGTCCACATCGAGGCGGGCTCGTCCGCCCAGATCGGCGCCCTGCTCGACGATGTTCACGCGCCGGCACGCCGGTTCGTCGTCTCATGCCCGCCCGTCTGGCGCCTCCATGGGCCCGCATTCGAGTCGCTCACCGCGGAACAGCCGATTCTCATCCCGGACGGCGAGCGCCACAAGCGCGTGGCCACCGTCGGGCGCATCTATGACGCGCTCGTCCGGGCAGGCGCCGACCGCGCCACCACCATCATCGCCGTCGGCGGCGGCGTCGTGGGCGACGTCGCCGGCTTCGCGGCGGCGACCTTCCTCCGCGGGGTCCCAGTCGTCCAGGTGCCGACGACGCTGCTGGCGCAGGTGGACAGCGCGATCGGCGGCAAGGTGGGCGTCAACCATGCGCTCGGGAAGAATCTCATCGGCGCCTTTCACCAGCCGCTCGCCGTAGCGATCGACCCCGAGCTGCTCGCGACCCTGCCGCGCCGGGAGCTGCGCGCGGGGCTGTACGAAGTCGTCAAGTACCGGTGTCATCGCGAGCCGCCCGCTGTTCGATCTCCTGACCTTCGGCCTGTCGGCCGTCTTCCGGCGCGATCCGGCGCTGCTGGCGGATGTCATCGAGGAGTCGTGCCGCATCAAGGCGGCGGTGGTCGGGGCAGATGAGCGCGAGGCCGGCCCGCGCCGGGTACTCAACTTCGGGCACACCATCGGGCACGCGCTCGAAGCGCTCACGCAATACAAGCGCTTCCGCCACGGCGAGGCGGTCGCCTACGGCATGCTCGCCGCCAGCGAGCTCGCCGTGGCCCGCGGCGCCCTCCAGGCGGGCGAGCGGGACGCGCTTCGGCGGCTGATCACGATGATCGGGCCCCTCCCGGCCGTCGCCGATCTGTCGGCCGCGGACGCAGTGGAGGCGGCCGGCCGCGACAAGAAGGTGGTCGCTGGACGCCTGCACTTCGTCCTGCCTACCGCCATCGGCGCGACCACGACGGTCAGCGACGTGACGCACGACGAGCTGCTCCGGGCGGCTGCCGCCGTCGGCCTCCGTTCGTGAACCCTACTCCAGGCGATGCTCCCGCAGCTTCGAGATGAACACCTTGTAGCTGATCTGCAGCAGCTCCGAGGCCCGGCCCTTGTTGTTGTCCGCCTCCTTCAGCGCCGTCTCGAGCTTGATGCGCTCGACGTCGAAGGTGACGCGCCGGGTGGCGTCCGCAAGGCTCCCGGTGAGATCGATGTGCGCCCAGGGACTGGCCGCAGGCTCGGGCTCCGGCGCGGCGAACGAGAGGTTCAGGTGGCGCGGCTGGATCGCGTCGGACTCCGCCAGGATCACCGCCCGCTCGATGCAGTTCTGCAGCTCGCGCACGTTGCCCGGCCACCGGTACGCCTGCAGGTGCTCGACCGCTGCCGGCGACAGCATCAGCGTGCGCTTCTTCATGTCACGGCAGAACCGGTCCACGAAGTAGCGCGCCAGCAGCGGAATGTCTCCGGTGCGCTCGCGGAGCGGCGGCACCGTGATGGGAAACACCGACAGGCGGAAGTACAGATCCTCGCGAAAACGGCGCGCGGCGATCGCGGCGCGGAGCGCGCGATTGGTCGCCGCCACGAGGCGGACGTCGATCTGCACGAGCGCCGTGCCGCCGACCCGCTCGAACCGACGCTCTTCCAGGGCGCGAAGGATCTTCGGCTGGAGCGACAACGGCATCTCGCCGATCTCGTCCAGGAACAGGGTGCCGTGGTGCGCCATCTCGAACTTGCCGAGCTTGCGCGACACCGCACCCGTGAACGCCCCCTTCTCGTAGCCGAACAGCTCCGTTTCGAGCAGGTTCTCCGGGATCGCCGCGCAGTTGATCGCCACGAACGGCGCATCGGCGCGGGGGCTCAACGCGTGGAGCGAGCGTGCGAACAGCTCCTTGCCGGTGCCGCTCTCGCCCTCCAGGAGCACGGTGGTATCGGTCGCCGCCGCCCGCTGGAGCGACGCGAACAGCTTGCGCAGCGATGGATCCTCGCCAACGAGCTGCGGCGCGCCGCGGCGGATTGCCAGCTCTTCCTTCATGAGGAGGTTCTCCGTGACGAGCCGGCGCTGTTCCAGCGCGCGGCTCACCAGCAGCATCAGATGGTCCGGATCCACCGGCTTGGCGAGAAAATCGAGGGCCCCTTCCTTCATGGCCGACACGGCATCCTCGATGCTGCCGTAGGCGGTCATCACGATCACGGGGACGTCGGGGTCTATTTCCTTTGACGCCCGCAGCACGCCGAACCCGTCACCCTCCGGAAGGCGAAGGTCGGAGAGCACGAGCGAGACCTGGGTCTGTTGCATGAGCCGGATGGCCTCCGGCTGGTCGCGGGCTTCGATGACGCTGTGCCCCGGACGCTCCAAGGCGTGCCGCAGCATCGTCCGCAGCGAGTCCTTGTCTTCGACGATGAGGATCTGGGCGGGTGTGTTCACGCGGCGCGCTCAGCGGAGCCAGCCGGGCGGGACGCTGGCCTTGCGCGCGTCTTCCTCGATCTCCTCGATCATCTTCCGGAGGCCGTCGACCTCGAGCCGGACCCGATCCAGCTCGACGATTGCCTTGCGCCGATCCTCGCCCAGCCGGGCGCGCTGGTGCGGGTCGTCGCGCCCCACGAACTCGGAGGTGAGGCCGTTGACGCGGGCCTGCAGCGCGTCGAGGAGC
The DNA here is from genome assembly GCA_963787175.1 of uncultured Acidobacteriota bacterium. Taxonomy (GTDB): domain Bacteria; phylum Acidobacteriota; class Vicinamibacteria; order Vicinamibacterales; family 2-12-FULL-66-21; genus CAVSUB01. The sequence goes on along the minus strand of CAWBCA010000013.1, from coordinate 538,479 downwards.
ACTTCGTCCCGGCGGAGGTTGTCCCGCGCGGTACCGATGCGGGCCCGCCACCACGCTTCGTCCTTCTCGATCTTGTCCTTGTCTGTCTTGGCGGGGTCAGCGGCGCCCGGGCTGGCCGCGGTGGCGCCTTTCTCTCCGGCCGGCGGAGCCACGGCGGGACTGGTGATTCTGGGCAGATCCTTGTTCGTGAGCACGCGGGTCGCCGGCGGGGTGGTTTTCCGGCGCTCCTGCTCCTTGCGGGCCACCTCAGCCAGCGGCGGGGACTGAGCCGATCCCACCACTGCAGTGAGCCACAGCGTCCCTGCAGCTACGACCGCCACGCGTCGCGATTGCCGCTGCACAAGAGCTGACATTTTTTATGAACCCTAGACGAGTGTACCAGATAGCGCGGATTCCCGCTTCCGTGCTTCGCGCTTCCGGCCTAGCTCCTAGCTCCCAACTCCTAGCTCCTGGTTCCTGACTCCTAGCTCCTAACTCCTGACGGCTGACTCTGAACCTTCTGTCTTCTGTCTTCTGTCTCGATGTCTCGTGTCTTCTGTCCGCTATCTCTGATCCTTCCACGACAGCACGCGGACAGCCGTCGGCGCGGCACGGCCAATCGCAACCTCGACGCTGCGGCGGCCGCCGCCCAGCCCGTAGCCGTCTCCGTGGAGGAGCACCTGCCCGTTCGCGTCCGTCTCCGGATTGCCGTCGCCATCACCGCCATCGTCCGCGACCCAGACGAGAACGTATCCGGGGGGCGCGATGATTCCCGGCGGCAGGATGTGCTCGAGCGGCGCGTGCGCGTAGAGCTGCCAGACCGGGCGGTCCTCCCCGAACCGCGCCCGACCGTACACCGTGTCGCTCATCGTCTGCCTCGCTGCGGTCAGCAGCGCCACGGACAGGATCCGTCCATCCGGCGCGGACGACGTGGACGACCGGTCGTCGAACGACGCCACCGCGTTGGCGGGAGACGGGGAGAGCACCGCGCTCCAGTCCGGCACCCCGGCGAGCTCGGCGATCGCGCGCTCGACGCCCGCTTCGACGACGTAGAGCGTTTCCAAAGAGGCGCGATAGTTCCCGGCGATCAGCATGTCGACGGAGGTCGTCACGATGAGTGAGGCGGCGATCGCCGACAGCAGAGCAGCTGTCATGAGCGCGAGGAGCAGTGCCGCACCGGACTCCCGCCCGTCCTTCTCCCGGTAACGGCCGAGAAAGCGGTCACTCATTGCGTCGGTTGCAGGTTGCGCGGCGTGACGTCGAAGGTGACCTCGAGGTCGGGCACGTAGCTCGCCGCGTCGGACAACACACCCTGCACCATGAAGTCACCGCCCGACCCCCGCAGAGCCCGGTCGGTCGCCTGCGCGCGGAGCGTCACTCGCACACGGCGTATCCGCAGCAGGTCGCCATCGAAGCGATGAGGTGCCAGCCCGCAGAGAGGCCCGTCGGTCAGGATTGGCGCCGCCGCCGCCAACAGCAGCACGCCACCCAGATTTGCAAGCAGCGGAGTGGGCGGGGTTGCTGCGGCATACACGCAGTTGGCCGAACCGCCGGGCGGCCTCGGCACACTGGCTGCCGAGGGATCGACGAAGTACTCGAACCGCACCATCACGATGTTGTCGGCGACCGGCACATCCGTCTGGCGGCCGTCGTACATCATCAGCCGTCGATTCGATGCGTCGAGGTAGTAGACCCGCTGTCGAATGGGAACGACCCGGGTGCCGGCGGCTGGATACGCTCGCGAGAAGGGAGGATCGGGCGCGCCATGCGCCAGGCCGGCCGCGGCGCCCGTCACCGAGAACAGATCGAAGCCGAGCCCCAGGCCGGACGCGTCCACGATCAGCGCGCGCGTGCCGGACTCGAAGCCGCAGAGCCCGGCCGCCGGACAGCCGCGCGCCCCCGCATCGATGGGCACATCGGACGTCGCGGATCGCATGTCCGCCACCAGCGGAGCGGCACCCGCGCCAGCCTCCACGTACAGGATGGTGACGCGATCGTCGAAGAACGACAGCTCGGGGTCGCGTAGCCTGGCGCCCGTGCGCATCGGCTGCACGGCAGGCAGGTAGTTGGCCAGCGGGCCGGCGTCGGCACCGTGCACCAGGCCGGCGCCGGCCATCAGCAGATCGCGCTGGATCATGTCGGCCGCCACGCGGAGGCGCTGACGCATGTCCGCCGCGTCGGGCTGCGCGCGAGCGACGCGCTGGCCCGTGGACGCGAGCTGGACCAGAACCACGAAGGCCGAGGCGAGGATTGCCGTCGCCACCAGCATCTCGATCAGCGCGAATCCCGGATCCCGTCCGGCAGCGCGCTCCCTCACCTTCCCCTCCTCGCCATCATCGTCGTGAGGAGGACGTCCTCGCCGTTCCACCCGTGCGGAACGAAGGCGGAGCGGGTGCGTTCGCGGTGGACCGTGACCACCAGCACCTGGAGCACGACCACACCATCCGGATCCTCGGGGAGGTGCTGCACCGCCCAGCGACGGATGTAGACCGCGGTCGCCGGCGGCGACGCGCCGCTTCCGACATGCCGGCCGACACGATCGAGGTAGTCCACGTACGCGGGCGTGCTGCGGTCGAGCGTTCCGGCAGGCGACTCGCGGAGCCCCGGCCCGCCGGCGACCGCGGGATCGACGCTCACATTCGACGTGACGTCGGTGTGCTTCACCAGACCGCCCGCCGCGTCCAGCTCGACGCGCCACGCCAGCGAGCGTAGCTGTTCCATCTTTCCGCTCGCGAGCGACACGGCAACCGTCCGGTCGCGCGAGACACGGCCGGCAGCAAGCGCAATCGCAAAGAGCTGCACCACGCCGACGGACACGACAACCAGCAACGAGAGCGCTACGAGCACTTCCACCAGCGTGAACCCGGCTTGCGATCGCGGATGCACCGACAGCCTTCCCACGGCGCACGACGTGCAACGGCGAGGCCGGGTCCGGATCGATGCGAATCCGAGGAAAAAGCGGTGACTCTGGCGCGAAACCTGGGGGAGTACTCAGGGTGTGCCGACCCAACTGGCGCGGCGGGCCGCAGAAACAGCGTCCCGAGCGATGGGTTGCAGCGAGTGGCTAGTTGTCCGAGGACGGAGTGGGCGCAGGGGCCGCCTGGGTGAGCTGCGCGATACGGGCGCGGACCGCCGCAGCGTCAGGCGCGTCGGGTGCGAGGCGCAGGTAGGCGTCGTAGGCCACCACGGCATCCCGGGGCCGCTGGAGCCGCTCGAGGCTTGTGCCGAGCGCCAGTTGAAACGCCGCATCGTTCGGGTCGAGCTCGATCGCCTTCTTGTAGGCGTCGATCGCGCCGGCCTCGTCTCCGAGCTTGTGCAGCGCGAGGCCCAGGTTGAAGGCGGTCGCGTAGTCGTTGGGGAACAACTGCTGCGCCTCGCGGTAGTCGGCCACCGATTCCCGCGTCCGACCGAGCAGGCCCAGTGCGCGCGCGCGGTTGAACCGGTAGGCCCAGCGCTGGGGGATGAGCGCGATCGCGCGGTCGAAGTACGGGAGCGCTTCCTCGACTTTGCCGGAGCGCACGAGCACCTGACCCATGTTGCTGAGCGACTCGGCATCGTCCGGGTTCTTTGCCGTCGCTGCCTTGTAGTGCTCGAGCGAGGCGGCGTAGTTACCATCCGCGTAGGCCACCGCAGCATCGCCCTGCGGCTCCATGAAGGGGCGCGCGTCGGGAACCGCGGCGGCAGCCGGCGCTTCGGCCGTTGGCGCCGGCGGCAACCCTCGACCTGCATCCAGCCCGGCCTGCTCGGACACGGTCTGCACCGATGCGGCGGAATCGGAGCCGCGGCTCAGCCACACGCTGCCGGCGATCAACACCGATGCGCCGAGGACTGCCGCGCCGATCAGCAGGCGCGGCGAGCTGGAGGGGGCCGGAGCCACGACCATCGACGCGTGGCACTTCGGGCAGACGGCCCGGTCGTCGCGCGTGAGAGAACCGCAGGCGCCGCAGGTGACTGCGCCGTCCATTACCGGACCTCTCGCCAGGACAGGATTCGCACGCCCACCTGCCCGATGCCGTTGTTGAAGTCGGAGGGGTCGCCAAACGATTCCACGGCGGCACCGGCTGCGCCGGTCGTGCCGAGGTACAGGTGCTGGTCGACAATGAACGGCGCCGTTGCCCGGCCGACGAGCGTCGCCGCGACGGGATTCTCGTTCTTGTCGAGCTTGCCGTTTCCGTCCGAATCGTAGGCGGCGGTGCCGGTAAACGTCAGGCCATACAGCTTGGCAGTGAAGTCCGCGCCGGGAGTGCTTGCCGTATCCACCGTCGTGGTGAAGAACACGATGTCCCCGGCCACCGAGGGCGCTGTCGAGGGCCGTTCGCCGTTGGCAAGGCCGCTCACGTTGGTCACCGTCGACAGGTTGACGGGGAAATTGTTTGCCGGCGTTGCCGCCGACGGGTGGTTGTCCTTCAAGCCGTAGAGATTGAACGTGCCGGTGCCGCCGGCCGCCGTCACCGGGAGCAGGTCGCTCCCCGTGGCGAAGAAGGTGTAGTAGAGAGAAGCATCCACGACATAGAGCAGCGCCGACGAGGCGTAAATCGGCGCACCGGCGTCCACCATCATGCTGGCGGAAATGCTGCCTTCCGGGGTGAACCCAAAGCGCCAGTACTTCCCGTCCGTATCGCCGACATACGCGCGATCGACGACGTGACTGCCCTTGTTGCCGGCCGCTGTCGGATCGGCCTGAAGCGCATTCTTCCGGCCGTTGCTGACATCACCGACAGTGGCGCAGCCGGCGCCGCTGCCGCTGCCGCTCGCGATGAGCGGGCACGTCGCGCCCGAGGCGTTCCCGATCGGCTTGCCGGTCTCCACGTCCAGCAGATACATCGCGTTGCCCGCCTTCGGGCCGGCCGCACGTGCCGGAATCAGGGTCTCGACGGCCGGGAAATAGCCCGAGCCGACGATCACGGCGGTGGTGGTCCGCGCGGTGTTGAGCGAGCCCACGGCGGGGTCCGACCAGCTGTAACCCACGGTCTTCTCCGCGTAGGTCGCTGTCGATTTGAGGTCCCCGAACAGCTTGACCTTTTGACCGGCGGGCCCGACCAGGTCGCAGGGTGAGTCGGGCGCTCCCGCGGGGCAGTAGAAGGTCGCCGTGTAGGTCGGGTCGAAGCTGGAGTAGTTCGGGTAAGCCCACTTGAACTCGATCGACTCGTCCGGCGCGTCGAACCTGCTGAGCATCTCGTTCACTGCCGACAGGCCGTCCGCATCCTGTGGGACGCCCATTCCGGCCTCGGTCACGTCGAATGTCTGGTAGAACGTTCCACCGGAACCTTCGCCGATGATCAGCAGCGAACGCCACTCCCCGCTCACCCTGACCTCGGCCAGCTTCGGCGAGCTGTCCACGAAGTAGTCGAACTGGTCCACCGGCTGGCCGTCGAGCAGCGTCCTCAGCTTGGGCAGCAGGTTGTACGGGATGAACGCCCACACTTCATATCCCGTCCTGGCGTCGACGGCGTGAATCATCCCGTCGTTGGCGCCGAAGAAGAGGAGGCTCCGCCGATCCTTGTGGTTGCCGGCGAACGTGCCTGTCGAAGCCGGGAAACCGTAGTCGTCGTCCGGAGGCGGGTCCAGGGACGGCGCATCCATCAGCGCCGGCGTGGACCCGATGACCGCGCCCAGCGCCTGCGCGCGAACGCTCGTGATGAGCGCGCCGGCGTCCGCGACCCCCAGGTGCGCGGAGAGCTCCGTGGCGTTCGCCGTCGTGAAGGCCACGACCCTTCCCCCGCCCGACCCGTTCGGGAGGAACGTATGAATGTTCCTGGTGTTGGGATCCGAAACGGTACGGGCCATCCCGGCCAGTGCCGGACGGCCGTCGAGGTCCGGCCACAGCCGGGTGCCGTCGCCGGCGAACTTCCAACCGGTCGGCCGGGTCGTGTCGGTGACCGGCTTGTAGGTGCGGAACGCACGAACCCGGCCGTCGAACCCGGGCAGCGAGAACCCCGCGGTGACCATGAAGTTGCTGCGCTGTGCCACGTGGACCCCGGTCGACACCGCGTTGACGTCGGTGTTGGTCAGGGAGGCTCCGGTCGCGTCGGACGCCCCCTCCAGGTTCACCGTCCCGATGACGGGGCTGACCGGCAGGAACTCGCTCGCCTTGCCCGCGTCGAAGTCCGCCTGACGCGCAAAGCCGAACTGAACCGCGAAGTTGACGGCTGCCGTCACCTCCGCCACGGTCGTCGCCCTGCGATACACCCCTCCGCTGTTGGCTGCAATCGACTGGAGCTGCGCCTCGTCGGCCGCCGCGGGCTTCAGCCCGATGACGACAATCGGCACCCGCTTGACTGTTCCGCTCGCGCTGACGCTCAAGAACGTGCTCGCCGTCGTCGTCACGCTGCGGCTGGCGAGATAGGCGCCGTCGCCGCTGTCCTTGCCGGAGGTGAGGAGCACGATGACGGTGTTGCGATGGGGCCGGCTGTTTGCCGCGTCGCCGGTCATCGCCGCGATGGCCTCCGTCCTGGCATCGTCGAGGGCGTAGCTCAGCGGGCGGTCGTCGTAGCCGACGCCGCCCATGCCGGCCGGCACGAACCCGGCATTGTCGCCGGAGTTCCGGCTCGCGACCGCCACGACGGCGGCGGCGGTGTTCGCCGCAGGCGCCACCATCAGGGTTCCTGCCGGCCTGGCAGCCTGGGCGAAGCTTGCGGCTGTCACGGCCGGCGCGTAGATCGCATAGTTGCCGGCGCTGCCGGCATCGCACGGTGAGAGATCGCGGTACACCGTCTGGGCGGCCGCACCCACGGCCACTGGGCGGGCGCAGCCGGGGGCGACGCGCCACGCGGGAGCGCTCTGCCGCAGCCGGATGAGTCCCCAGCGATACCCTACGCCGGCGTTCTCCGAAACGGCGGCTGCGACTCCCCGCTTGGCCATGCCGTAACGAGTCGGATCGAGGTACGCCGCGTCGGCCGCGTTGCTCCCGGCTGACGTCAGCGGGTTCGCCGGGTCCCACGCCGCGGCGCTGCCGGAGATGGAGTCGGCCGAGTACCTGGCCCGGAGAGGCGACGTACTGCAGGTTCTTGTAGGTTCGACGATAGGACTTCGCTGTCGCCGTGTTGATGTCGGGAAACGCCCCCATCACCGCGGGGTCGTCGCTCACTTTGTAGTAGCTCGGATCGTAGAACGTGCCGCTGCCGTCCTCGAGCATGCGCACGGATGTGTCCATCACGACGATGACCGTCGGCGGCAGGCGCTTGATGAAGAGCAGCGGGTCCAGCTGCGCCAAGGCGGTTGCCGACCACCACGAGAGGACGATCGTCGCGAAGGCTCCGGCGGCAATGCGGCGGCCGGCCGCACGGTCGAGCGCGGCCCGCAATCGCGCGGTGGCCGGCCGCGCGAGGAACGGTGCTGTTCCCATTACTGGATCACCGGGTTGCCCGTCGAGGTGATCGTTCGAGTGTTGGTGAGCGCCTTGCCTGTCACCTCTACCGCCGCCTTCCTGGAACGCTGGTTCAGCTCTTCCTGACCGCGCTGCGCGATCTGGCCTCGTTCGATCTCGGTTCCGGAGGTGCGCGCGACGGTCACCTCGATCACCTTGTGGGCACCGGCGGGGCCGAACGCCTCGGCGTGGAGCGTGAGGGTGCCGTTCGTGTCGGCCGCCGGATCCCCGTCGATCTCCGCGGGGTCGTCGGCCACCCAGACAGCGATGTACGTCGCGCTGTCGATCTCGACGTCGGGCAGCAGGTCTTTGAGAGGGGAATAGGCAAAGAGCTGCCATTGCGGGTCGTTGGCGCCCCATTGATTCTCGGCGCTGGTGAGTGCCTGGAGCTGGCCGGTCGCGGAGTTGGCGTCGCAACAGAGCACCATCGTGCTGCCGCCCGGCACAGCCTTCTGCGCCGAGGACGAGCCGTCGGTCAGGGATGACTGCACCGTCCCGGCCAGGATGTCGTTCCAGCGGGGGATGAGCAGCAGGTCCTGCACGACGCGCTCGACGGCCGCGTCGGCGGCATAGAGCGTCTCCTGGGCGTTGTTGTAGTTGCCGGCGATCTTGACCTCGGTGCTGCTCACCATGACGACCGCTGCGGCGAGTGCCGCCAGCAGCAGCATGGCCATGAGCGCGACGATGAGGGCCACGCCGTCCTGGTTCCTGAGCCGTGCGTCGAGCCGCGTCATGTCCACCTCAGCGCGCCAGGTTCAGGTTACGCGGCGCCACTTCGAACGTGACGCTGTAGTCGGGCACCGAGCCCTGCCCGCCGGGGGAGCTCCCCGGCTGCTTCCAGAGGGTGGCGTTCATCCCGCGGAGCGCCGGCGAGGCGACCTGCACGCGCAGCATCACGCGCACCTTGCGCACACGCAGCAGGTCGGCGTCGTACTGATTGCTGCCGCTTCCACAGAAGATCGGGCCGTCCTTCAGGATCGCGCCCGGCAACGGGGCCAGCGATCCGTCCCCGAGCGCCAGGACAGGCAGGTTGCGGTAGTTCCCCGCTGCGTCGTAGAGGCAGTTGGCCTCGCCCGCCGGCGGCTTCGGCAGCAGCGGCGGGTTCGGATCGCCGAAGTAGCTCACCTGCATGTCGACCAGGTTGTCCATCAGCGCAACGTCGGTCGCGCCGCCGTTGTAGCGTTTCAGCTGGTTGGTGGTCGCGTCGCGGTAATACGTGTTGCTCAGGGACTGGGTGACCGTCGCGCCGACCTGGTAGGTGTAGGTCAGGTCCTGGCCGCGGTGCTGGAGGTGGGCCGCCGCACCCTGGACGTTGGTGATCTCGAACGTGTCGTAGTGGCCCGTGCTGTCGAAGATCAGCACCACCATGCCGATCTCGAACCCGCACAGCTCGTCCTTCTTCGGGCAGTTCGGCATGTCGGTGACCTTGAGCTCGGCAGAGTTCGGCGGCATCGACTTGCTGATCGTGGTCTGCGAGTACGAGTTCGGGATGTAGGTCAGCGTCAGCGCGTCGGCACGGAAGACCGTCGGCGCGTCGGGGCTGAGCGACCCCGTCCGGCGGGGAAGGATCGGCGCGAAGAAATTGATCAACGACCCGGTGGTCGCGCCCTGGTAGATCCCGGCTCCGGCCATGACGAGCTCCTTGAACAGCACGTCCGAGCCGATGCGCATCTGCTGCTGCATCTCGGCGACCTCGGTCTGCGCCTGCGAGGAGCCGTGGGCAGGGTTCATCAGGCCGAAGATCGCCCCGGTCACGGTCAGCATGATGGCTGACGACACGAGCATCTCGACGAGCGAGTAGCCGGCCTCGGACCGCAACCGTCGTGACATCTTCATGACGCTTTCCTCGTCCGCACCGTGACCAGCAGCGTGTCTCCCGGCATCCGCACCCGCGGGTCGACGGTGCTCTGGCGCGAGACCTCGTTGGCGATGGTCGTCACGAGCACCTGGATCACCAGCGTGTTGTTCGGGTTGGTCGGGAGCGGCTGGATCGACCAGCGGCGGATGTAGACCGCCGTGCCGGAGGGGTCCGCACCGGTGCCGACCCAGGCGCCTGCCGCGTCCACGTAGTCGACGAAGCCCGTGCGGTTCTTCTCCAGCGAGTCGCTCGCCGACGGCCCGAGCCCGCCGCCGCCCGCAGTGGACGGAAACACGGAAACGTCGGACACCGTGTCCGAGACCGGAAGACCCTGCGTGTCGTAGCCCCACGTCAGCGAGCGGATCTGCTCGATCTTCTGTTCTGCCAGCAGGGTGGTCGACGTCTGGCTGCGCGCGATGATGTTCACCCTGGTGGATGCGGCAAAGAGCTGCGCCACGCCAAGCGACACGACTGTCAGGATGCCCATGGCCACCACGACTTCAACCATGCTGAAGCCGCGCTGGTCACTGAACCTTGATTTTTCCTGCGCCATTGACCGTCACCGACTTGGTTTTGCCGTTACGCGTGACGACGATCGTCACAGGGGTGGAGATGTTCTGCGCCGCTCCTGCCACGACTTCGAAGGCGCTGCCGTTCGGCTCGAACTGCAGAATCTTGCTCGTGGCAGTCGCACCGGTGGGCAGGACGAGAAGAGGGCCGTCGTAGTTCGGCCGGGTCATGAGGTCCGCGTCGGGGGCCGGATACGGAAAAGCGGCCTCGGTGCAGCGGTTCGCCGCGCTGTCCGCCGCCGTGCCAAGGACTTCGACAGTCCGGAAGGAGCCTGCCGCGGGGCAGTTGACGCGCACCCGGAGCGGCCGATTGATGTTCACCGAGCGAAGCCGCGCCCCCTGGAGCTCGCGCTCGACGCCGCGGACGGCCTCGTTCAGCTTCGCTGCTTCCGAGACGCTTCCGAGGATGGGCAGCGAGATCGCCATCACGCTCGTCGCGAGGCCGACAACGATCATCAGCTCGATCAGCGAGAACCCGCGCGCCGAGGTCCCTGGGGTTCCTCCGTGAGCCGTGCCGTGGAGGGTCATCGCACGATCATCGAGCAATGGCTCTGCCATAGCACTCAAGTCGTGGTGAGCGTGTTGCTTACAGAGCGTAGAGGGGCGAAGGGCTACAGCACCGTGCGGACGGAAGAGATGCAGTTTTCGACGGTCGATGACGCTTCTGCACTCAGCCCGAAGACAGCGGAAGGCTGACCGACAGCCGGGCGCCGCCGCCCGCGTCGTTCGCGGCGGACACGCGGCCGTTGTGAGTCACGATGATCTTCTGAACGAGTGCCAGCCCGAGCCCGGTCCCGCGCGCTCTCGTCGTGAAGAATGGCCGGAACATCCTCGGCGCCACGGCGGGGTCCACGCCTGGTCCGTTGTCGATCACGGAAATGCGCAGGGTGCCCTTTCGAAGTGCGCCGACCACCGACACCTTCGGCACGATGTGCGCGTCAGCGCACGCTTCCAGGGCGTTGCGGCAGAGATTGCTGAACGCCTGGCGCAGCAGGACCTCGTCTCCGTCCACGTCTCCGAACTCTCCGTTGACGACGACCTCTCCGCCCCGCGCGGCCACGTCGGCGCGGATGTCGTCCAAGGCCCGGTCGACGATCATCCGCATGTTCACAGGGGTGAGCACGAGCTCGGCCGGCCTGGCGAAGTTCAGGAAGTTCGTCACGATTTCGCCCAGGGCGACGGTCTCGCCCCGTATCCCCTCGACGTAGGGCCGGTACTCGGGCGGGACGTGGTCCAGGTCCAGGAGCCTGCCGTATCCGTGGATGGTGGCCAGGCCGTTCCGGAACTCGTGCGCGATGCCGGCCGTCAGCTCCCCGAGCCGCGCGAGGCTGTCCTTCAACCGCAACTGTTCCTCGAGCTCCATCACCTCGGTCAGGTCGGTGAAGAGACAGATGGCGCCGTGAGTCCGGCCCTTCTCCTCGCGGATCGGCGACACGGTCAGCCCGAGATGCGAGGCGCCACGTGCCCGCGGCATGGGCACCGACCGCCGCACGATCGCCTTCCCCGTCCGCAGGCACTCCTCCACCACGGCGGCCATGGCTTCGGCGCCCGCCAGCACCTCGCGGAACGACCCTTCCCACGGCCCATCGGCCATGCCGAGCATCTCGCGCGCCGCCGGGTTGAGCGTCCTCACCTGCCCTTCACCGTCCACCACGAGCAATCCGGACGTCATGCTCGCGATGATCTCGCCGCTCAGCCGTTCCGACGCTTCGGCCCTCGCCTTCATGGCGCGCTCCTGCGCGCGCAGCCGGCCGAGCGCCTCCTCCATCGCCGATGCCATCAGCTCCGTCTCGCTCCCCGGCCGCCGCGCGTCCTTGGCAAGCGTTCGCGCCGCGATGAAAAATTTCGACATCGCAAACGCCAGCACGCCGGCCAGTGCGCCGACCACCGCGGTGAGCCCGAGCAGCAGGTAGCCCGACCGTGTCACGACGCGCACCCCCCCGCCACGCGGTCACGGGACATAGAACCCCACATACCAGGCGACGATCCGGTCGCCCTGCAGTGATGCAGCCAGCGCGGCAAGCGACAGGAACGTTCCGTAGGGCAGCGCGTACTTCAAGCCGCCCCGCCGGGATCCGATCACGATCAAGCCGGCCAGGGACCCGGCGACGGAAGAGAGCACGAGCGTCACGAGCACCAGCTTCCAGCCCAGGAAGGCGCCGATCATCGCCAGCATTTTCACGTCTCCACCGCCCATCCCTTCCTGCCCGGATACCGGTAGTAGGCCTCCCCCATCAGCCAGAGCGATCCTCCACCGAGCAGAATCCCGAGTATGGACGCGACCGGGCCGGGCGGGAAGAGCAGCGAGAACAGGAACCCCAGGACGATACCCGGGAGGGTGATGGCGTCCGGCAGCAGGTGATGCTCCAGATCGATCGCGAACAGCACGATCAGGGCGCACGCCAGCAGCAGGCGCGGCAGGAGAATCAAATCCGCGCCGAACACCACGTAGTGGAGCACGAACACGCTCATCGTGGTCAGCTCGACGATGGGGTAGCGGGGGGAAATCGGGGCGCGGCAGGCGCGGCAGCGGGCGCGGAGCAGGGCGTAACTGACCACGGGAATGTTGTCGACCCACGCGAGCACGTGCCCGCACGACGGGCAACGCGAACCGGGGCTGACGACCGACACGCGTGACGGCACGCGGTAAATGCAGACGTTCAGGAAGCTGCCGACGGCGAGGCCGAACAGCGTGAGGCAGACGAACAGGAGCGTGTCGACACTCATTGCAGCCGGTGGGACAAATCCGGCATCGGGTTGAGGGTCGACGACGGCGAGACCGTCACGCGCCGGTCGTAAGGGTCGAGAAGATACGGTACGCCGGTCGGATCCAGCGGCGCCCCTGGCAGCAGGCCGCGTGCCGCGAGGTCGCCCCAGGTGAGGCGATGACCCGCCGGCACGGCCGCTCGCACGGCGACGGCCCGCAGCTCGTCGATCTCGTCGAGCGCCTCCAGCTGGAGGAGGCGCCGCTGCGCTGTCCGTTTCAGCCAGGCCTCGTTCGACTGGAGAATCTGCTGCCACATGGTCCGCGCCGAGGTCCGGTCGCCTGCGCTCAGCATCGTGGCCGCCAGGGGAGGCAGCCAGTTGGGCGCGCCCGGCTGGCCGGCGGCGCGCTGGAACCACATCGCCGCCGCAGCCGGGTCATGCAGGTGCCAGTAGTGCACGAAGGCGATGTCGTGGAAGAACTGCCATTTCTGCGGCTGCGCGGCGATGCCCTTCTCGAGGAGGGCTATGGCCTGGTCAGGCCGTCCCGGCCCACCGGGGGGCGCCTCGCTCAGGAAGATGGCGCCGAAACGGTAGGCGATCGTGAAGAAGGGATCGAGCGTGGTCGTCAGGTCGAGCAGCGGCTGCAGGAGCTCGTATTGGCCCGCGCCGCGCGGGTCGAGCCGATCGCTGCCGTAGTGCTGGATCGCCCGGATCCAGTAGACGTCGGCGGCAACGGCGTCGAACTCGAGGACGAGGCGCTTCAGTGGCCTCGCCAGACCTCGTGTACAGCAACCGTTCGCTGGGGCGCTCCCGCGGCGGGTACGCCGCGTCACGGGCAGCCTGGAGCGAGACGGCTGCCGCCAGCGCGAACAGCGACGCGGCGACGAGGCCGCGAGCCCTCCAGGCCGTCACTTGAAGTCCCGGCGCGAGAAGACGACCATCGAGGCGAACAGCAGCGCCGCGATGTAGGCAAAACCGTAGGCGGCCGTCCAGACCACGTAGCCGGATCCGACGGGCAGCCCGTGAACGGCCTGTGTCTTGACGTCGAAGGCGGACAGGTCGGGCAGGAGGTGATACAGCGTGCGCGCCAGCCAGGCGGCCGGCCGCGACTGGACCACCTGATCGAAGTTCCTGAGCTCCGTGTTGAAGTGGCCGGCGACGTACACGCCGAACGTGAGTGCGGCCGAGAGCAGGGGCGTCGAGAACGTCGAGAAGAAGAGAGCCACCGCCGTGACGAGCATCAGCTCGACGAGGATGAGGAAGAACGCGGTCAGCAGGCGCGGGTCCATCCCCGGCGCGTCCCATGCGGACTCGACATCGGGCGAGGCGCTCCACGTGAGGTAGCCCAGGACGGCGTACAGCGCGACCGTCATGACGGCGATGTTGGCCGCCAGGGTCAGCACCAGGCCGGCGTACTTCCCGAGGATGAACTGCGCGCGGCTGACCGGTTTGGACAGCAGCGCGTATATGCTGCGCCGCTCGACTTCCTTCGATACCAGGCCGATGCCGATGAAGATCGCGATGAACAGGCCGAAGATTCCGGCGGCGGCGAGCCCCAGGTCCTTGATGATCTTGACGTCCTGGCCGGCTGTGAGCTGGGCGAGGAAGTAAGACGAGGCGATCAGCAGGACGGCGAACAGCACCAGGTTGTACGGAACGCGGTCGCGTATCGATTCGCGGAACACGTTGAGCGCCACCCAGCTAGCCGCGCGCACCGGAGCCCTCCGTCGTCCGCGGAACACGTGCGGCGCCGCCCGCCTCGGCGACGCGGCGCAGAAAGAAGTCCTCGAGGGTGTCGCGCAGCGGGTTCAGCGAAACGAGCGACGCACCGGTGGCAATGAGGTCCGCCAGCAGCCGCTCGGGCGGCGGATCCAGCGCGAGCTCCAGCGTGTACCGGCCCGGCGAGATTTCGACAGTGCGGCGGATGGACGGCGCAATCCGGGCGAGCACATCCGGCCTCGAGATCGGCCACGACGAGCTCCCACCCGTGTACAGCGAAGGCCAGGATGTCGGCCAGGCGCCCGGCGGCGGCCAGCCGGCCGCCGGCGACGACAGCGACTCGACTGCAGAGCGCCTCGGCGTCAGCCAGGATGTGCGAGCTGAAGAACACGGTGCGGCCCTGATCGCGCAGGTCGAGGATCAGATGCCGCACGTCCCGGCGGCCCATCGGATCGAGCCCGGACATCGGCTCGTCCAGGAAAAGCACCTCCGGATCGTTGAGCAGCGCCTGCGCGATGCCCACGCGCTGGATCATGCCTTTCGAGAACTTCCGGAGCTGCAGACGACGCTCGGCGCCGATGCCCGCGCGGTCCAGCAGCGCCGCCACCCGGGCGTGTCGATCCGGTGATCGGTAGCCGAACAGCCGCGCGAAGTAGTCGAGGAGCTCCTCGGCGGTGAGGTGATCGTAGAAGTGGGGGTTCTCGGGCAGGTACCCGATGCGCCGTCGTGTGGCGACGTCCCCGATCGGCCGGCCGAGAATCTCGGCGCGGCCGGAGGACGGGAATATGAGCTGCATGAGCAGCTTGAGCGTGGTGGTCTTGCCGGCGCCGTTCGGGCCAAGAAAGCCGAAGACCTCGCCGGCATCGATCTGGAGGGAGAGCTTGTCGAGGGCGCGGTACGGTCGCTTGCGCCAGAACCCAACCGCGTAGTCTTTCGTCAACTCGTCTATCGAGATCGCTGGCGGCATGCTTCAGCAGCTTCCCGCAGCCCGCTCCCGCTCCCCAGCCCGCTGCCCGCTCCCGAGCCCGCTCCACTGCCCGCCGTCAGCCCCGCGCTGACCGCTGCCTGCTGCGCGCTCCCCGTTTTGCGCCGGTCCGGTTCCGTCGCCCGCTTCCACCCCTCCTCAGGGCGGCTCGCGCACTCCGAGGAACTCATTGGGTGGGCGGGGGCTTGGGTGCGGAGGCCGCGCGGTTCATCTCCAGCTCGATGACCGCGTCGATGAGGCGCGGATCCTGACCGCCGGGCAGGATGTGTCCGTTGATGAAGAAGGTCGGCGTCGACTTGACGCCCAGCATGACGCCCATGCCGGCATCGTTCCTGACCTCGATCAGCGCGCTCGCGTACTTCTGGTCGAAGTCGGGAATGCCGCCGACGTCGCGGGCCGCCTCCTTCACGGAGGCGGGGGTCAGCGAGGCCTGGTTCGCGAACAGCCAGTGCTCCAGCTTCTCCGCCGACCCATCGTTCTTCGCGCGGGCCATCACGACCGCGCCGGCAGCCTCGCACGCCGCGGCGTGCACTCCCCCGGGCGCCGCGCCGTTGCACTCGCCCTCGAGCGGGAAATGCTTCAGCACGAACTTGAACTGGCCGTGACGGGTCCACTTGTCGATCACGCCGGCGTAGGCCTCGTAGGTCTGGCGGCACGGGGGGCA
Organism: uncultured Acidobacteriota bacterium; assembly: GCA_963787175.1. Taxonomy (GTDB): domain Bacteria; phylum Acidobacteriota; class Vicinamibacteria; order Vicinamibacterales; family 2-12-FULL-66-21; genus CAVSUB01. The sequence continues at coordinate 522,633 of CAWBCA010000013.1, read as the reverse complement.
CTGGTAGTCGTTGAACTTGACCATGAGGACCCTGGCGCCATCGGCCGGAACCGGCACGTCGACCTTCGGCTGGACGTCCCACCACTTCTCGACCTCCGCTTTCTGTTCGGCCGTCAGCGGGACGAGCTCCACGACCGACTGTGCGGCCGTCTGCGCCGCGGCCTGCTCCGTCGGGAAGGCGGCGATCACGGTCACGGCACCGACGGCGAACAGCGCGGCGAGGACGAGGGACACCGGGCTCGACGCCAGGGCGCGGGCATCGCGTCCGGCGCGATTCGGCAGCGTCGTGATGGGAAAGGACGTGGCTCGCGCCGAGACGATGAAGAGCCCGATCACGGCGACGTAAGTGGTCACGCAGAGAATGCAGAACGCATGCAGAACGAAGAACGCCGCGTACCCGAGATAGAGCACGAAGGCGAGGCCGATCGTCGAGAGCGCGAAGATGTAGCCCGGCCCGCTCTCGCCGGCCTGCGGCGTCCGGCGTCCGCTCAGCGCCGCGATGGCGAGCAGGAGGGCGAAGAAGAACGCACCGAGGGGCGCGACCGGCACCCCGAGGAAGCTGCCGTACGGGCTGCGATACGCCTGCGTACAGCTCACGGTGGCGCTGACGTCGCAGAAACTGGAGTAGGACCCATCGACGAGAAGGTTGTAATGAACGTAGGTGGATCCGAGCGACGCGATCAGTCCGAGGAGGGCGAACAGCATCAACGGGGTGCGTGATTTCATAAGCGTTCCACCAGTAGTGTCCCGCGGGCCCAGCGTGCGGTCAAGGTACGCCGGCGGCCGCTATTTGATCTCCTGTCCGTGCTCCGGCGCGCCCGACTCGGGCATGTTGCCGGTAAAGGTCACCTGGTCCTCGAAGATGATCCGTTCAGCATTGGTCCCGAAGTAGCGCGTCCCCGAGAACCCCGGGGTGAGCGGGTCGGCGGTCACCTGATACCCGGAAATCGGCGTCGCGCCCGTGCACGTGAGGGGTGCATCGATGATCTCCGTGCCGGTCATGGCGACGAGGTAGCCGCTCTTCGTCAGCGGATCCGACTGCGCCAGGTCGGGGCTCAGGAACCCGGCGCCGCTGCCAGGCACAGCCATGCCGAGGCTGACCAGGGTCGGTGCGAAGCGCTGGTTGCCGCAGGTCTGCATGTAGGCGAACTGCGCCTTGTTGATCGAATCGAGCGTCGAGATCGCGGTCGTTTCGGCGCCGCGCACCCGCGCCGTCCGATAGCCGGCGACCGCGATCGACGACAGGACGCCGACGATTGCGACGACCACCAGCATCTCGATGAGGGTGAAGCCGCGGGATCCGCGCACGATCGGAGAGTAACAGGCTTTGGGCTTTGGGCTTTGGGCTTTAGGGGCTTTGGGCTTTAGGGGCTTTGGGCTTTAGGGGCTTTCGGCTTTGGGGGGCCCGGGCTTGAGGCCGGCGCCGCAGAGACAGGGACGCCCGCCGCTGCGGGGTCCCTGGCTCAGCTGCTCGAGGCCTACTGGAGCGGGACGCCGCCGGTCTGCGGCGGCGCGGCGCCGTTCGGCGTGAAGAAGATGGTGCCCGCCGGATCCGTAGCGAACGCGCGCTGTCCAGAGCTCCCGACGGTGACCGGGATGGCCGTGGCGAAGTAGCTGCTCTGCGTCGGCGTGCCGTTGCAGTCGGTCGAAACCGGGGCGCCGCCTGCTGCGGCCGCGAGGCTGACCGTATAGCCGGCCTTGACCACCCCGTTCGACCCGAGGTCGGGCGAGATGAACCCCTGCGTGCCGCCTGCGCAGGCCAGCTTCAACACGGCAAGGTCGATGGCGAAGCCGCCGCCGCCGGACGACGAGTACGCCGCCTCGGCACTGGTGATGGCGCGCATGGAACCGATAGCCGACGCCTCGTTGCCGGACATGCGCGCGCGCAGCAGGCCCGGAACCGCGATCGCCGCGATGATGCCGATGATGGCCACGACGATCAGCAGTTCGATCAGCGTGAAACCCTTCTGGTGACCAACCTCCATTGCACTCTCTCCTCGACTTCCAGCTACTGTAAAAAAAGGCCAGCGGAACGCCCGGTACGCCCGCGGCTGCAGCCGCGGTCCGACGTCAGCCTCGAGCAACAGCGGGGCCACTCGTTTCCGTTCAGACGTGCTCCGAACCTAAGTAGTTTGAAACGTGCCGGTTGGGCAGATTCGATGGGTGGCGGGCACGCCGCTGCTCAGCTGTTGATTCTTGAACTGGAGGGTCGCCGGTGTCAACCGGGGGTGTCGACGCCGTGTGCTGAAAAGGGGTGGGTCGGCGGAACTGGCGGACAACGGAAGGGCATGCCTGCTAGGGCATGCCCTTCTGTTCGATGAGCGGGCTACGGCAGCGCGACGCCGCCGGTCTCCGGCGGCGCAGTGCCGGCAGACGTGAAGTAGATGGTGCCGGACGCGCCCGTGCCGAAGGCGCGCTGGCCTGATGTTCCAACCGACACGGGGATCGCGGTCGCGACGTAACCGCTATGCGTATCGACGTTGTTGCAGTCCTTCGAGACAACTGCTGTGCTGGCCGAGGCCGCGAGCGTGACCGTATAGCCGGACTTCACGACCCCGTTCGAGCCGAGGTCGGGCGAGATGAACCCCTGCGTGCCGCTGCCGCAGGCGGCTGCGAGGATCGCCAGGCTGGTCGCGAAGCCCCCGCCGCCGGACGACGAGTACGCCGCCTCGGCGCTGTTGACGGCGCGCATGGACCCGATGGCCGACGCTTCGTTGCCGGACATGCGGGCGCGGAGCAGGCCGGGTACCGCGATCGCCGCGATGATGCCGATGATGGCCACGACGATCAGCAGTTCGATCAGCGTGAAGCCCTTCTGGTTACGAACTTTCATTGCACTCTCCTGGACACGAGCGTCGATGGGCCGTCCGCAGGGCAGAAGCGCGCACCCGGGATTGAGGGGGCGCCTGTCTGTCGCCGCGGCGGCCGGGAAGCAGTGTGTGCCGCCTGTGCGGCCGGGCTGAATCCGAACGGCAGGAAGGGATGTTCACGGTGCGGACATCCCTTCCTGTCTGCTGCCGATTGCGAGTCGTGCTACGGGAGCGGGACGCCGGCGGTCTGCGGCGGTGCGGTGCCGGCAGACGTGAAGAAGATCGTGCCGGCTGCACCCGTGCCGAAGGCGCGCTGGCCCGAGCTGCCGACGGTCACCGGGATCGCGGTGGCGAAGTAGCCGCTGTGCGTATCGACGTTGTTGCAGTCCTTCGAGACAACCGCGGTGACGGTCGCGGCCGCGAGCGTGACCGTATAGCCGCTCTTCACGACGCCGTTCGAACCGAGGTCGGGCGAGATGAACCCCTGCGTGCCGCTGCCGCATGCGGCTGCCAGGATTGCCAGGCTGGTCGCGAAGCCCCCGCCGCCGGACGAGGATACGCCGCCTCGGCGCTGTTGACGGCGCGCATGGACCCGATGGCCGACGCTTCGTTGCCGGACATGCGGGCGCGGAGCAGGCCGGGCACCGCGATCGCCGCGATGATGCCGATGATGGCCACGACGATCAGCAATTCGATCAGCGTGAAACCCTTCTGGTTACGAACTTTCATGTGCACTCTCTCCTGACGAAACGATGGCCGCCCGGGACGACAGAACGCCGAACCCTCTGGCAACGGCGCCAGCGACCGACGCGAGTCGTTGTGCAACAGATCAGCCACGGATCTTCGCAGGGCGCCGGACGCCGCTAAGTCGTCTGGAGGACGGGTTTAGGAGGATTCAAGGCAGCCGGAGAACCGACTGCGCGACTGACACTTTTCAGCGCTGTGACAATTAGTGTCAAGGTCGGTCGGCCACTTATCGGCGTCTCCCGGGCGCGGCGCCGTTCAACGATCTGCACGGCTTCAGGGAGGCGGCGCCCCGCGACCACCCACCTGAGCGAAGAGCGCCTCGTAGCTCGCCGCACAAGCTGGCCAGGACCATCGTGCCCGCGCAAACGCCGCCACGGTGTCCCGCAACGACGCCAGGGCGCGCGGCTGCGCAAGAATCTGCCGGAGCATCGCTTCCCACGCTTCAACAGTGCCGGCGCCTCCCACTTCGCACGCGAAGACGACCCCGGCCAGTCCGTCGGCCGCCAGGGCGGTGTCCGTCCCCACCAGGGTCGGCGTGCCGCAGCTCATCGACTCCTGGAGCACGAGTGGCAGCCCTTCGCCGACACTCGGAAGCACCAGCAGGTCGGCCGCCTGAAAGAGCGGGACCAGGCCGGCGCCCCGCCGGCCGTCGAACACGTGAACGTTCGGCGCGTTCCATTGACGGGGGTCCATCGCACCCCAGCCCGCCAGCACCCACGAGACGTTCCGCATCCGGCTCGAGAGCGCTTCGAGGATGTGCAGTCCTTTCTTCTCCACGAACCTGCCGACGAACAGGAGAACCGCGCCCGACGCAGGCAGCAGCAGCGAGGCACGGGCCCGCTCGCGCTCCCCCGGTGGCGCCGGAACGAACGTCCCTGTGTCCACGCCGTTCGCAATGAGCATCGGCGGCCGCCGGAACCGGACGAAGCCCGCGAAGTAGTCCTGCACCACGCGGCTGACGAACACCACCTGGGTGGCGGCCCCGAGCATCACACGGCCGATGGTCGCGTGCACGAGCCGGAGCAGGAACCGGAGCGCCGCGCTCCTGAACGGGATGAACCCGACGTGCTGCGTGATCACGACCGGCTTTCGACGCAGGACAGCGCACAGGAACGCAGCCCAGTTCCCCAGGTACACGAAGTCATGGAGGTGCACGACGTCCGCGTCGAACGTTTCTCTCCAGACCCGCGCCAGCGAACGCGCGCCCCAGATCGGAAACGGCAGGCCCGCGATGCGTTCGATCGTGTTGTTCGAACGCATGGGCACGAAACGGATCGACGCGCCGGTCCCGGCCGGCACGCTGTCGCAGTCACTCGCCAGCCACACCACCTCGTGCGACTCGGAGATCAGCGACGCCAGCGTCCCCGCGACGATCTCGATGCCGCCGGAATGGGTCGAGTAGTAGTGGGTGACGAGCAGGACCTTCATGGCAGCTACAGCACGCGCCTGCGCTCGAGGATCTCGTGCTGCATGCGGAGCACCTCGCAGGCATCCTGCGCCGAGACGTCCGTCACCGCCGGTCCGCCCGTCGCAGCTGCATGGAACCGCGCGAACACTTCGTCGTTGCCGTACAGCAGCCTCCCCGTCATGTGCAGCGGCCCTCGCGTCACGTGCTGGGACCAGTGCCCCCACGTCGCCGCGACCGACGTGCGGAGGACGGACAGCGTCGTATGCTCACCGTCGTTCGGCAGCCGCAGGTAGATGTCGCGGAACACGTCCACGTCGCCGAGCGCCCGCCCGCCGAGCACGGTCACGTGCCACTCGCTGATCGGGCTTTCGAAGTGCATGGACAACGTGACAGGAATGCGATCGGCCCCCTCGTTGCTCTGGCGTACTGGACCTGGATCAACGCGGGCGTGGCCTTTCCCGACGTGCTCGGAAAGACGTCGCAGGCCAGCAGGCGGAGCGGGCCGGGCGACAACCGGCGCAGCAGGTACAGCAGGTGAGGGCTCTCGTCGTAGAACAGGCCCGAGCGGCAGCTGGTCCGCACCAGCGCCGGCAGGCGGCGCGCCGGGTTTCCATACTGTCGTGCCACGACTCCGCGGATCGGTCCCAGTGCTCCCCGCTCGATGTCCCGGATCAGCCGCCTGGTGGATTGCGCAAACTGGAAGTTGTGGACGATCGCGAGAACCCGGCCGGTGTCCTCCGCCATACCCACCAGGTCCTGGCCCTCGGCCATCGTCATCGCGAAGGGCTTCTCCGTCAGGACGTGCTTGCCGCACCGGAGGGCCGTCCGAATGGTCTGGTAGTGGGTCGTGGGTGTCGTGGCCACCACGACGGCGTCCACTTCGTCCAGCCACGGGACGGAGGCAAGGATCGTCGCCGCAGTGAAACCGCCGATAGCCGGCTTTCGCCGCGGTCCGCTCCGCCGTTCCCGCATGCCGATCGACGAGGCCGACGATGTCGAAGCCGCCGTGACGCGTCATCGCGGGCAGATGGCGGTGCATTCCGACCCACCCAAGCCCGACCTCGGCGACACGCAGGCGTGCGCTCGGCATGCGCTCAGCGGCCTCCGTCGCGCCGGGCGATCACCAGCAGACACCCGCTCTCGAGTTCATCGGCAGGGGCCGCTTCGTCCAGGCCGAGACCCAGGACGGCCGCCAGCGCACGCGCGACCGGCCGCGGCAGCCGCTGACCCGGCCGCCGCAAGCCGAGCGTCCGCTGCATCTGTATCGGTGATTTCCCTCCCGAGAACGCGTTCAGGACGCCTGCGGTCATCCGCGAGATTGTCTCCCAGCGGCGCACATCGCTGCGCGACAGGATGGGCCTGGCCTCCACGAGGCGCAGGCCGGCGGCCTGCAGCGCGCTCCGCCAGTCCGAAATGCTCCAGTAGCGCAGGTGCGCCACCCTCCGGTCGAGCGCCGCGAGATACGCCTGCCTCGTCGTTCCGGGCAGGAGCGGACCCCGCAGGCATCCATGAAACCCCGGGCCAGGCACCGTGGCTATCAGCCGCCCACCGGGCTCGAGGACCCGTGCGACCTCGCGCAGCACCGGCTCGAGACGCGGAATGTGCTCCATGACCGAATCGACATCACGAACCCGAACGACGCATCCGCCTCCGGAACGCTCGCAGCAGAGGACGTATGCACCCGCTCGTACAGGCGCTCCGAGAGCGCCAGCTCCGTTTCCATCGGATCGGCATCCAGGCCGACCAGCCGAAGGCCTCCCACCTGCTCGGACAGAACTCGCGTCAGTCGGCCGTCACCGCAGCCGAGATCCAGCCCACGAGACGGCGGGAAGCTCAGGCGAGCCAGTTCCGCGACCTCGGAGGCGCGCCACACCGCCGTCGCCGGCTGAAACGGATAGAGCTGGAGGAACCTGCGCAGCAGCCCCCGGTCCATCAGGCGGCCCGCCGCGGACGGTCGCCGGGGGCGCCAGGGCGTGCGGGGTTCCCGGCGCTGGCGGCAATGCCGCCTCCGGTGAAGCTCGTGCCGAGCAGTATCGCGGACAAGCCGATCTGTACCGCCATCGCGAGCAGCAGCAGCCCGAACAGCGTCAGGCGCGTGAAGAACGACGTCAGAATGCCGCGGTCGTGATTGAGCCAGTAGGCGAGAACGAAGAAGTCGACGAGGCAGCCGGCCAGGAACAGCACGCCGGCGAGGGCGGCGGCCGTGTCGAACGTGTACCAGCGATGTGCCCCCCTGAGCAGCGCCAGATGCTTCACCCTCCCCGCCGGCATCGTCACGCCGACCACCAGCCCGAGCGACGTCGCGGACGTGCCGACGAGCGAGAGCGTGATGCCCAGAATCATGTAGTGGATGTCGAGGTTCGTGAAGCCCAGGGACATCGGGCCCGCCAGCTGGGTAACGGCGAGCAACAGCCCGATTGCGAGCATGCCCAGGCCCGGCAGCGTCATCATGTGATCGGGCGCGTGCCACAGGAGCAGCCGCAGGTGTCGCCAGCCGTCGCGGAACGGACGAAGGTGCGGACGTCGATTGCGGCGATCCCTGAAGAAGTCGATGGGGACCTCCGTGACGGCGACGCCGTGCACGGCAGCCTTGACGATCATCTCGGAGGCGAACTCCATCCCGGGCGAGATGACCCCCAGGCGGAAGAACGTGTCCCGCTCGATGCAGCGCATGCCGCAGTTGCAGTCGGAGATGCGCGTGTCGAAGAGGCGGTTGAGAATCCAGGTCAGGACGGGCGTGCCGACGTAGCGATTGAGCGGCGGCATTGCGCCGCTTTCGATGTCGCCGCGCAGGCGCGAGCCCATGACGAAGGAGGCGCCGGCTCTCGCCTCGGCCAGGAAGCGCGGGAGAAGCGAGAAGTCGTAGGACTGATCGCCGTCGCCCATGAGCAGGTATCGGCCCCGGGCGTGGTGGAAGCCGGACTGCAGCGTGGCTCCGTAGCCCGGCACCTGGCAGGACACGACTCGCGCGCCGGCTCCAATCGCGGTGTCGATGCTGCCGTCGGCGCTGCCGTTGTCCGCGACCACGACCTCTCCGCAGATTTCGTGCTCGGCCATTGCATCGAGCGCCCGCCGGATGCACGGCCCCACGGTCGTCGATTCGTTCAGGCACGGAATCACCACGGAGAGCTCGATCCCTCCAGGCATGTCCCGATCGGCGTGCGGCGGGCGTGCGCTGGTCATTCGCATCGCAGGCCCGCTCGAATCCCGATCGCGCCCGCCACGGCCATGCCCGCCATCAGCGCCATGGCGGTGGTCAGATCGATCGGACGCCGCGCTTCGGGGATTGCCGGCATCCACAACGGCCAGGGCCGCGGCAGCCAGAACACGGCATAGTGGCGCATCCAGAGCGGTTGGGGCGCGCCCTGCTGCCCGGGACCGAACACGGCGTAGGTCAACCCGTCAGGATACGGACCCGGCCTGAACCGGGTCGCTTCGGCCGGGAGACCTTGCCGGACCATCGACAGCAGCTCACCCGGCCTCGCCAGCAGCGCGGAGTGTCGAAAGTAGAAACTCCTGTCCGCAGCCCAGAAGAAATCGGGCAGCGACCGTTCGTAGAAGAACCGGTGCTGATCGACGCTGATCCCGAGCAGCTGAATCGCGAGCCCCGACGCGACGAGCGTGCGGACCGTCGCACGGCCCGCTCGGTCGTGCCGGATAAACGGCAGACCGAGCGCGAGGAGCGGAAGGATCACCACGATGTAGCGCGGGCCCCAGCACCAGTCGCCTCCCCAGAAGGAGAGCGATGAAATCAGCATCAGGTACGCCACGGAGGCGGCCGCGATGGCCTGACCCAGCCGGGGTTCGCGGCGGGCCAGCCGGTACACGCCGAGGATGCCGAGCACCGCCAGCGGACTGTAGAGAAAGATCGACTTGCCGGGGCTCACGAGCAATCCCGCCATGCCGACCAACGGGTTTCCGAAGGGGTCCGGGTGGTTGGTTCCCTTTCCAGAAATCAGGGGGTGCCCGAACCGGAAGTTGTTCAGGCCGGCCCACACCACGAGCCCCAGGCCTGCCGCGAACATGAACACGACGTATCGCTCGAACGACCGGCGCCGCTCCCCTGCGGCACGCCGGAGGGCGCCAGTGCGGCGAGACCGAGGGTCGGGAAGAGGAGTGCGTAGGTCTCCTGGAAGTTGGCGAGGAAGGCAAGCGCCGCGCCGCCGGCCACGGCGAGCCGCATCGAGTTGCGGCGGGCGGCCAGGAAGGCGAGGTAGCAGGAGGCGACCACGAAGAACCCGTGCTGGGCCTGGTCGAACACGGAGGTCGACGCCGGAAACGCCAGGGTGGCGAACGCCGCGGCGAGCGTCCACAGCAGCGCCGGCCGGCGAGCGACGCCCAGCGTCCGGTAGAACAGAAACAGCACCGACGCCGTCGCCGCACCGAACAACGCCGATACGAACGAGAAGAAGAACTGCTGGCGGTCCACGGATGGCGGTCCGGCTGCACGCGCGAGCACCAGCAGGGGCAGCGCCACGATGGAGCCGGAAAGGCCGTACGGCGAGTACTTGCCCCCCGCGAGACCCGGTACGGCGGCAGGCAGGAACGGGTCGCGGATGCGGATGGATCCGTGCTCCAGCAGATTTCGCGCCACCTCGAATCGATACTGGCCATCGATGATGTCGATGCGCCCGGGCCCGGCGGCTGAATAGACGGCTCCCACCACCAGGAAGATGCCGACCGGCAAGCCCAGGGATCTCGTCAGATGGTATGCCCTCCCCTCCTGGCTCACATCAGCACGACCTGGCCTCGCGGTTCAGTGCGCGGTCGCGGCCCGTGCCTCCCGGCGCTGCATCGTGCCCGCGCCGCACGGCCGCGGGCGAGGCGTTCGGGGTGCCGCCACGACTTCCTGCCCACGACGCTGCGCGCAGCCGGCTGAGGATCCCTTGACGACGCCGGTGGATGGTCGGCCAGGCGAGCAGCCCAACCACCACGGCCAGTGCGGCCGCCGAGCCGGCCGCTCCAATCACGAACGCGCGAGGCCGGTAGAGGAACTCGACGACATGGGAGCCGGGGGTAAGGCGTACCGCCCGGAACAGCCCGTTCGCGCGGACGATGATGGCCGGCCGGCCGTCGGCAGTGGCCCGCCAGCCGTCCGAGAACGAGTCGAGCAGTACGAGATACCCTCCGGACTCTGGAGCGGTGGCTTCCACGACGACGCGGTTCGGTTGATCGGCAGTGATCGTGGCGGACGGAGGCAGCGGCGGGCCGGCGTCGCCCGCCGCGGCAGGCTCATGCCCGACGATCGCCGTGGATCCAACGTCCCAGCCTGCTGTGAACAGCCGTTCGATCTGCTGGCCCACGTCCCGAACAACTTCGTGCCCGGCGACCGTCATCACACGAGGAGCGGCCGCGCTCCCGTAGTCATACAGAAACGATTTGGTGAAGTAGGGAATCCGCATCACCGGCGTCCGCCCGCCCGCCTGTCCCTCCGGCAGGATCCGGTAACGCACGCCGGCCCGATCGAGCAGCAGGTCACGTTCGAACCTCCCGCTCAGAAAGAACTGCCTGGTCATCGTGTCGAACTCGCGTGGCCACAGGACCGCGAGGTCGTAGCTGAGCATCTCGCGGCTCCGCCACCCGGACGGATGGAAATCGGCCTGGCCGGACAGCGCGGCCCGGCTCGCCGAGCCCGAGAGCCCGGGCGGGTTCAGATAGGGCCCGGACGAGTCGAAATCCGACGCGTTGAGCGTGCCCTCGGTCTTCCCGCCGACGTAGAAGCGAGCGTCCGGATGTGCGTGCGTCGCGGCGAGCCACGCCGGCTCGGACAGGTACGCGGGGTCGAACGTCGGGTTGATCCTCCAGGCGTTCACCAAGAGATCAAACACGATCAGGCCGAACATCGCCTTCCTCGCGAGCGACCCGTGTGTGTGCTTTCGGGCTGCCAGCGCCATCAGGCCAGCTGTGACCACCGACAACAGCAGCAGGGTGGACGCCGCATGGGGCAGCGCCCGCAGCATGTAGGCGGCCGCTTTCGCCGGGTCTGCGGCATCCAGGGAACGGGCTGACTCGAGGAGCCGCAACCCTGAGCCGGCAGGCAGATACAGGCAGGCTCCGGCGACGATCCATCCCATGCCGCCGATCGTCAGCGAGAGTCCGACCGCCACTGACCGCGCCGGAGTGAACCGCCCGCGCGCTGCCGGCCGGCCCATCGCATCCCATCCAGCCGCCGCGCCCGCCGCCACGACCATCGACCAGATGACGAGATACTTTGCCGGAAAGCGCAGCGATGGAAGCAGTGGCAGATGGTCCCTCAGGAACGGGTACACCGGCGTATACGCGCCGAAGGCGCTCACGAGGCTGGCCGCGCCTGCGCACGCCCAGAACACACCCCACCGGGTCGGACCGCCCGAGATCAACCCGTACATGGCGGTGACCAGCAGCGGCACGCCGAAGTAGATCGAGAACAGCAGCGGTTCCCGTCCGCTGTTCAGGAGCGGCAGCCACGGTGCTTCCGACAGCGACTGGATCGTGAAGTAGTCGCCAAACAGGTGCAGCGACACCATCTCGACGAGCGCAAGCGGGTGGAGCGACCAGAAGTCCCTGGCAATCGCCGTGGATCGCTCGGAGAGGGCTGCGGCACGGGCAAGGGGCATCAACTGGATCGCCGCGAGGCAGAGTCCAAGGCCGAGGCCCAGCGCCACGCATGCGGTTACCCGCACCTGCCGGGCGGGACGGGCAACGACTGACGGCTGGACGAGGACCGCGTAGGCGAGGCCCAGGACGAGTGTCGCGAGCAGCGTCACGGGCTCCCCGGCAACCGCCTGCAGCGCCGTCACCATGGCGAGGACGGCAACCGGCCGCGGCCCGGGCACAGACGACACGCGATCCACGGCCCAGAGCATCCACGGGATGGCGGCCGCCGACCAGGACAGGTTGGGGAAGTTCCCGGTGGAGACGATCGGGCCGGAGAGCGCGAAGGCGATGGATCCGATCGCCGACGCGTCCGGGGCGAATCGCCGGCGGAAGAACAGCCATGCCCCCAGGGCGCCCAGCGGAAACGGCGCAGCCACCCACAGGTTGAAACCGAGCACGTCGCTGCCGATCAGCCGGACTGCCAGCGCGGGCAGCAGGAACAGCTGGTGCAGGGCGTCGCCCACCGCCGACTGCCCGGCGCCGACATAGGGGTCCCAGAGGGGGAAGCTGCCGGACAGCAGTTCATGGCGCAGCCACAGGTAACGTCCCCAGAAGAACTTGCTGAGGTCGCGGACGTAGAACACGCGCGACCCCGTCAGGCCGGTCAGGAATGGTATCGTCGCCGCGCAGACCGCCAGGAATGCCCACAGCCACTCGGCCCGGATCGTCACTCGCCCGATGGCAGGGGGGACAGGGACGGCGGCAGGCGGATGCCGTCCGGCCTGGAGCGACTCGGGAAAGGGGGCGTCACCGCGCACGGGTGGCACGAGCGGACGGCCTCTCATGGATCCCGGCGCCCGGCGGTCGCGTCAGCTCGCAAGACGCTCTCGCGCTGCCCGAGGCCGGGTTCGCCATCGCCAGCGAAAGTAGCAGGCCGGGGTGCGAGGGGCTGTACCGTTCTGCACAATGCCGTGCCGCTACAGGTTGTATTTCTTCATGTAGTAGCGGAACGAGCGAAAGCTCATGCCGAGCAGGTCGGCCGCCTTGACCTTCACGCCGCCCGACCGGCGCAGCGCTTCGGCGATGTACTCCCGCTCGATGTGCTGGACGTGCTGCTCGAGGTCGAAGCCCTCGGAGGGAAACGCCTCCGCTGCCAGCGCCGGAGCGCACCGCCAGCGGCCGCCGACCCGCGCACCGACTCCGGCAGGCTCTCCACCAGAATCGACGGGCTCCGCTCGAGTGCGACGGCCCGTTCCAGCGCGTTCTCCAGCTCGCGGATATTCCCCGGCCACGCGTAGGCCTGCAGGCAGGCCATCGCGGCGCCCGAGACCCCGGTTATCGGCTTGCCCATCTGCGCGGCAAACCTCCCGACGAAATGCTCCGCGAGCAGCGGAATGTCCTCCGCACGCTCGCGCAGCGCCGGCAGCCGCACCGGAATCACGTTGATGCGGTAGAAAAGATCCTCGCGGAACGTCCCCTCGGCCACCATCTTCGCGAGATCGCGGTTGGTCGCCGCGATGATCCGGATGTCCGCCTCCACCTCGTCGGTGCCGCCGAGCCGCCGGAACCGCCGTTCCTGCAGCACGCGCAGCACCTTCACCTGCACCAGCGGGCTCATCTCGCCGATCTCGTCGAGGAAGATCGTGCCCTTCTCCGGCGACCTCGATGAGCCCCTTCCTGTTCATGTCGGCGCCGGTGAACGCGCCGCGCATGTGGCCGAACAGCTCCGAATCGAGCAGCGTTTCGGACAGCGCGCCGCAGTTGAGCGCGACGAACGGCCGATCCTTCCGCGGCGAATGGACGTGAATCGCCCGCGCCACCAGCTCCTTGCCGGTGCCCGACTCGCCGGAGATCAGCACCGTGCTGCCGGTCGCCGCCGACCGCCTCGATCAGCTGGAACACCGCCAGCATCGCCCCGCTCGACCCGATGATGTTCGAGAACTGATGCGAGGTGTGCAGCGCGCGCTTGAGCAGCACGTTCTCCTGCTGCAGCCGCTTGCGCTCGAGCTCCTTGCGGACGCGCAGCCGCAGCTCGTTGGCCGCGCCCGGCGACTTGTTCACGTAGTCCGCCGCGCCGAGCCGCAGCGCCTCGACGGCGGTGTCGGCCGACGCGAACGCCGTCATCACGATGCTGGTGATCGTCGGGTCGATGCGCTTCGCCTCGCGCAGCACGTCGACGCCGCTCATTTCCGGCATCCGGATGTCGGTGATCAGGATGTCGATCCGCTCGCGCTCGCAGCATGCTCGATGCCGCGCGGCCGTCCGCTCTCGGCCACCAGCACCTCGTGCCCGTCGCGCTTCAGCACGATCGTCAGCAGCTCCCGCATCGATCGCTCGTCGTCGACGACGAGCACCCGGGCGGGCGCGCCACGACCGCAGCGGCCGGATGGTCAAGTTGGATGGACATGGGTTCCCGCTTCCCGCTTCCCGCTTCCAGGCTGTCCCAGCTGCCCGCCTACCGGAAGGCCCGCGCCCGCCGTCGCGGTGAGGATCGCGCACTGCGCTTCCGCGCTCCCGGATCCCGAGCTCGCGACTGCCCAAGCCCGGATCCTAGCCGCCGCGGCTGCTCCGCGCTGAGCGGCAGCCGCACCAGTGACCGTGGTCCCCTCCCCGGCCGCGACGTCGACCTGCAGCTCGCCGCCGTAGTCGCTGACGATGCGGTGGACGATGGAGAGGCCGAGGCCGGTGCCGCGCGCGAACCCGCCGCGGAACGGCTGCAGGATCCCCTCGAGATCCGCCGGCGGCGATGCCGACGCCGTCGTCCCGCACGGCGATCGTCAGTGGCGCGTCGTCCCCCGACGCGGCGCCGCGCGCGACGCTCATCCGCAGCACGCCCCCGTCCGGCATCGCGCGCAGGGCGTTGACGGCGAGGTTCCAGACGATCTGCCGGATCTGCGCCTCGTCGGCCAGGCAGCAGACCGGCGTCCGGCGGACGTCGACGGTCACGTGATGCTCGGGAAGCCGCTCGGCACTGTTCTGCAGCAGCGTCGCGGTCTCGGTGACGATCTGCCGCACGTCCACCCTACAGGCCGGCTTGGCGCTGCGGCCGGGCGTAGTCGAGGAAGCTGCGGATGGTCTCGTTGAGCCGCTCGGACTCGCGGATGACGATGTCCATCAGCTGCGCCTGCTCGCCGGTGAGCGGCAGCTCGCTGCGCAGGATGTGAATCGACCCGGACATCGACGCCAGCGGGTTGCGGATCTCGTGGGCGATCCCCGCGGCCATCTCCCCCACCGCCGCGAGCCGCTGCTGCATCGCGCGCCTCGCGCTCGTCGCGCCGCGCGTCGGTGACGTCGCGGAAGGTGAAGACGAAACCGGTCTCGCCGCGCGGCGTGCGCAGGATCGCCGTGCTCAGCCCGAGCTCGATGCGGCGCCCGTCGGGCCGCGTCAGCTCGAACTCGACGCGCGGCAGCGGCCGCTCAGTCCCGGCTGGGACCGAACAGCGCGCAGAGCCCGGCCGGCCACTGCAGCACCTGCGCAACCGACTGGCCGACGGCACCCACGGCGGCGAGGCCCGGTGATCGACTCCGCCGCGCGGTTGAAGGTGATCATCCGCCCCTCCACGTCGGTCGTCGCCAGGCCGCTCGCCAGGCTGTCGATGACGTGCTGGCTGAAGGCCTGCAGGTCGGCCAGCTGATTCGATGCGCTTCTGCAGCTGGGCGTCGGCCCGGCGCAGGCCTTCCGCCAGGTGGCCGCTCAGCGCCGCCACCGCAATGAACCCGAAGACGTTCAGGCCGACGTTGAAGAGGGCGATTCTCGGCGGGCGGCAACGCGTCCACGCACCGGTGTGAAGGCCGCGCGGAGCCCGGTGTACTGCGCCGAGCACGAGCCCGAGGTAGATGCCGGCGCTCAGCACGGCACGACCACCACCCCGCCGCGGCGCGACCGGATCGTGCTCGCGGCGATGATCGGAAGCATGTAGAGCGTCGTGGAAGTAGCTGAAAATCCCGCCCGTCATCGAGACCAGCGCCGAAACGATGAGTGCGTCGAACGCCAGCTGCACTTCCGCAATCCACGGGTGCTCCGCGGTCTTCTTCAGCAGGAGGCTGTAGACCGCCGTCAGGGCATAGGTCAGCGCGATCACCAGGAAGAACGGATCGACGGGCAGCGACGCGGGCGAGTTGAGGTGTACCAGGATCGCGGACCCGAGCAGCAGCGTCACGACGATCGCTCTCGCGATGATCAGGCACAGCAGCTTGCGTCGGAGAGTAGGGTCGGTCATGGCTCCTTCGCGATCCGGGATCCGGGATCCGCGCTGGCTGGTCGGCGTTCGGCGCTCGGCGCTCGGCGCTCGGTGTTCGAGGGCTCGTGTTTTCGTCCCGGCCGCCCAGGCCACGACCTTCGGTCGTCTACCTCCTGTCTTCTACCTTCTGTCTCCTACCTTCTGTCTTCTGTCTTCTTCAGTTACTCAACTTGCTGATCAGGTCGAAGATCGGCAGATACATCGCGATGACGATGCCGCCGACGACGACCCCCAGGAACGCGATCATCACGGGCTCGAGCAGCGTCAGCATGCCGGCCACGGCCGTGTCCACTTCCTCTTCGTAGAAATCGGCGATCTTCGACAGCATCGCGTCGAGCGCGCCGGTGGTCTCGCCGACGTTGATCATCTGGACGACCATCGACGGGAACACCTTGGTCTCCTTGAGGGGCGCTGCGACGGTTTCGCCGCGCTCGATCCCGAGCGCGGGTCTTCTGAATCGCTGCCTCGACGATGGCGTTGCCCGCGGTGCGCGCGGTGATGTCGAGGCCGTCGAGAATCGGCACGCCCGAGGACATCAGCGTCGAGAGCGTCCGGCAGAAGCGCGCCACGGCGACCTTGCGGACGATGTTGCCGAGGATCGGCATCTTCAGCAGCGACCGCGTCGATCCGTAGCGGCCGCCCTCGGTGGCGTAGTAGCGCCGCAGCACCCAGCCGGTCACGCCCAGCACGATCAGGAACGAGCCACCCCCAGGCGACGACCGCCATTGCTCAACCCGATGACGATGCGCGTCGGCAGCGGCAGATCGGCGCCGAGGCCGGCGAACAGCGTGGCGAAAGTCGGGATGACCTTCCAGAGAATCGCGCCGACGACGAGCGCGGCGATCACGATGACCGCGATCGGATAGATCATCGCGGACTTGACGTCTCCCTTCAGCTTGACGCTCTTCTCGATGTAGACCGCCAGCCGCTTGAGGATCGTGTCGAGGATGCCGCCCGCCTCACCCGCCGCGATCATGTTCGAGTAGAGCAGGTCGAAGGTCTTCGGGTGCTTCTTCATCGCGTCGGCGAGCGCTGCGCCGGCCTCGACGTCCTCCCGCACCTTCAGGATGGCGGCCGAGAAATGCTTGTGCGGCTCCTGCTTGCCCAGGATGTCGAGGCACTGGACCAGCGGCAGGCCGGCGTCGATCATCACGGAGAACTGGCGCGTGAAGATCGCCAGGTTCTTCGTCGGCACGCTGCGGCTCTTGGGCGCCTTCGCCTTGACCTCCGCCGCGGCCTTGGCTTGTCGATGCGGGTGACCAGAATCTGGTCGCGCCGCAACGCCGCGACCGCGGCGTCGGCGGTATCGGCCATCCGTTCCCCGGTTACCGTCTCTCCGCCGCGTGTCCGGCCCGAATAGGCGAATGTCGGCATGATGGTGTCCGCCTCAGCGCCGGGTCGGCATCGGTGCCGCACCGCGCGCCAGTCCCGCGCCTGCCACCACGCCAGAACCGCGGTTGACCATCTGCTCGAGCTCGTCCTTCAACGAGCTCATGGCCATCGCCGTCTGGAAGGTAATCTGTTTGCTCAACGTGAGCGTCGCCAGCGACTGGTTCATTGTCTGCATGCCGAGCTTTTCCTGGCCGGTCTGCATGCTCGAGTAGATCTGGTGCACCTTGTCGTCGCGGATCAGGTTCCGGATGGCCGCCGTCGGAATCATGATCTCGAGCGCGACGATCCGCCCCCGGCCGTCCGCGCGCGGCAGCAGCGACTGGCAGACGATGCCCTCGAGCACCAGCGACAGCTGCGTGCGGATCTGCCCCTGCTGGTGTGCCGGAAAGACGTCGATGATCCGGTTGATCGTCTGAGTCGTCGAGTTGGTGTGCAGCGTCGCCAGCGTCAGGTGGCCCGTCTCGGCAATCCGCAGCGCCGCCTCGATCGGTCTCGAGGTCGCGCAGCTCGCCGATCAGCACGATGTCCGGATCCTCCCGCAGCGCCGACCGCAGCGCCTGCGCAAACCCGTGCGTGTCGCTGTGCACCTCCCGCTGGTTGACGATGCAGCCCTTGTGCGAGTGGATGTACTCGATGGGATCCTCAATCGTCAGGATGTGCTCGCAGCGCTCGCGTGTTGATCTTGTCGATCATCGCCGCGAGGGTGGTCGACTTGCCGCTTCCTGTGGGCCCGGTGACGAGGACCAGCCCGCGCGGCCGTTCGGCCAGCTTGGCGATCACCTCGGGCAGCCCCAGGTCCGCGAACGACTTGATGTGCTCGGGAATCAGCCGGTAGACGGCGGCGACGGCGCCGCGCTGGTTGAACACGTTGCAGCGGAAACGCGCGACGCCGCGGATGCCGAACGACAAATCGAGCTCGAGGTTCTCCTCGAACCGCTTCTTCTGCAGGTCGGTGAGCACGCTGTAGGCGAGCGCCTTCGTCTCGGCGGGACCGAGCGGCGGCAGATCGAGCGCCTGCAGCTTGCCGTGCACGCGCACCTGCGGCGGCGTCTGCGTCGTGAGGTGGAGATCGGAGCCTTTCAGCTCGACGACCGTCTTCAGCAGCTCTGGAAGCGTCGGCATGTGTTGTCCCAACCCGGGTGATGCAGGCGTGC
The DNA here is from genome assembly GCA_963787175.1 of uncultured Acidobacteriota bacterium. Taxonomy (GTDB): domain Bacteria; phylum Acidobacteriota; class Vicinamibacteria; order Vicinamibacterales; family 2-12-FULL-66-21; genus CAVSUB01. Next base: position 504,305 of record CAWBCA010000013.1, on the reverse strand, counting down.
CAGGGGCGGTCACCTGACCGTCTCCCGCACGACTTCTTCGATTGTCGTGACGCCGTCGATGACCTTGCGCAGGCCGGACCGGCGGAGGCTGATCATGCCTTCCTCGACCGCCTTGCGCTTCAGCTCGAGCCCGGACGCGCCGACCAGGATCAGCTCGCGGAGCGCGTCGGTGATCTCCATCACCTCGTACAGCCCGACGCGCCCTTTGTAGCCGGTCTGATTGCAGCCCTCGCACCCGGCGCCGTTCTTCGGGATCACGCGGCCGGCCTCCTCGGGCGTGAAGCCCGCCTCGACCAGCGCCTGCAGGGCATGCGGGTGCGGCTGCGCACAGGCGGTGCAGATCCGGCGGACCAGGCGCTGCGCGCAGATCAGGTTGACCGAGCTGGCGACCAGGAACGGCTCGATGCCCATGTTCATCAGCCGGTTGATCGTGCTGGGCGCGTCGTTGGTGTGGAGCGTGGACAGGACGAGGTGCCCGGTGAGCGCCGCCTTGACGGCGATTTCCGCCGTCTCGAAGTCCCGGATCTCGCCGACCAGGATGATGTTCGGGTCCTGGCGGAGGAAGGACCGCAGGGCCGCCGCGAAGTTCAAGCCGATGTTCTCGCGGACCTGGACCTGGTTCACACCCACGAGGTTGAACTCCACCGGGTCCTCGGCCGTCATGATGTTCGTTTCGGGCGTGTTGATCTTCGAGATGGACGAGTAGAGGGTGTTGGTCTTGCCGCTGCCGGTCGGCCCGGTGACGAGGACCATGCCCCACGGCTTGGCAATGGCCGCCTCGAGCTTCGCGAGCGACTCGCTCTCGAACCCGAGCTTCGTCATGTCGAGCATCAGCTTGTCCTTGTCGAGGAGACGAAGGACGATCTTCTCGCCGAACAGCGTGGGCAGGCAGGACACGCGGAAGTCGATTTCCTTGGTCGCGCCATTGTCGGCAAAACGGATCTTGATGCGCCCGTCCTGCGGCAGCCGCTTCTCGGCGATGTCCAGCTTCGCCATGATCTTGACGCGCGAGGTGATCGCGTCGCGGAACTTCATCGGCGGGGCCATGACGTTGTAGAGGATGCCGTCGATGCGGAAGCGGATCCGGAACTCCTTCTCGTACGGCTCGATGTGGATGTCGCTGGCCGCCTTATGGATGGCCGACATGAGCATGAGGTTCACGAGCCGGATGATCGGCGCCTCGCCGCCCTGGCGCTCGAGGGACGCGACGTCGATCTGATCGAGCTCCTCGAGCACCTCGACGTCGTCGTGAATCGACGCGTCTTCGAGCGCCCTGGAGACCAGTTCCATGCTCGCCGCGCTGCTCAGGCCCGCCTGCTGGACGGGCCCCGGCGACTCTTTCCTGGCAGTGCGCGGCAGCAGGCCGCCGCTCGGGTAGTACCGCTGGATCGCCTCGAGCACGGCGGTCTCCGAGGCGACGACCGGCTCCACGTTGTAGCCGGTCATGAACTTGATGTCGTCCATGGCGAACACGTTCGTCGGATCCGTAATCGCGATCGTCAGCGTGGCGCCGGCCCGGGCGAGCGGGATGATCTGGTACTTCTGGACGGTCTCGGGCGCAATGAGCTTGATGACCGAGGGATCGATCTCGAACTGCGACAGGTTGATGGAGGGCACCCCGTAGTGCCTGCTGAGCAGCTCGGTGATCTCCACCTCGGAGACGAAGCCGAGCCTGACGAGGTTCAGGCCGATCTTGCCGCCGGCGGTGTGCTGCTGGTCGAGCGCCTGCTGGAGCTGCGCCGAGGTGATGCGCTCTTCCTTCAGCAGCAGCTCGCCGATGCGAACGGCCATGCGTATGGGCCCCTGAGAAAGGCAGAAATACACGGATCGCCCGGCCACGCGTGTGGCCGCCGATCCAGATGCTTACTCAGGGAGCCGTTGCTGGGGGGAGCTTGAGTTTACACCAGTGACACTTTTTGTCCTAGGAGAATCACGAAAAACGTAGTTGTCAGAAACCCACCCGGGCTGCGACCCCCCAGCCGCGGTCTCCGGCCGCTGACCCGAGCGTCGCCTGGCCGTCGATCCAGAGGGACGCCAGCACCGCGACACTGCCTCCGAGGCTGTAGGTCGGGGCATGCCCGCCCGGTTCGTCGCCGAGCATGTTGGAGCGGATGCCGGCGCGCGCGTACGCCCGGGGGACGAGGCGCGCCTCGGCGCCCACCGCGAGCTCACGAACCTCTCCGAGAGGTCCGCGGACGGCGTTCAGGTCCGCGTCTACGGCAACGACGAACCCGAGCGGCGAGCTGAGCGCCACGCCGGCACGCCCCTGTCGTTCGACCTCGAGCGACTCGCCGTCCGGCGTGTCGAACTTCGGGCCGGCGATGTTCCGGACGGTCAACCCCGCGCGCAACGGGCCGCGCACCACGGAGATGCCGGCGTCGAGGTCGACCGTATTGCTGGCCTCGCCCACCAGGTCGCTCGCTTCGTCCAGCAGGTCGTCGATGTCCCCGTCCGGCTGGATGGCAGCGGCCGTCGCGATGCCCCGCACGAACCGGATGGTCGTCCCAACGGACACGCCGTCCAGGAGGGAGTGCACAAGGGTGAGGCCGGTGTTGTGCATGATCAGCGTCTCGGCCCGGTGGTCCGGAGTATTCCGCGCATCCGGGGACACCCAGGTCGAGCGGAGCCGGTAGGTACGAGAGGCCGAACGGCGGGGTGGACAGCGCTAACAGGGTGGCGGACCGGCTTGCTCCACGATCCGCGGGGGGATCCTCGAGGGTGGCTTCGCCGGACGTGAGGTCGAACAGGAAGCTGAAGAACGCGCCGGACGCCAGTGCTCCCGGGTTCCAGTACACCGCCGAGGCATCGTCCGCGACAGCCACGAAGGCTCCAGCCATGCCGGCCGCGCGCGTGGTGACCGGGGCAAAGCCCTGAGCCGCGCACAACGATGAGAAGCCCAGCAGCACCGCCATCACCACGGGCGCCGTCAGCACGCCCGGCTGCACGTTCCTGATCATACCGGCAGCTTACCGTACGGGCCTGCCCGTCCATCCCGGCACATACCCCTAACCCGTCGCCTGTGCGGGACTTGCGGCGCCGCTGGCGGGAACCCTATGGGGACATCCGTCGTATGAAAGTGCTGTAGAATCGAGTCGGCTCCCTCGACAACTGCAGCAGTCGCCGATCAGGTCAGGTACCCCTCATATGCCCGATACGCCTGGCGGACACGTGGCGGAAGCCGCGCCGAAGAGTCTCGTGGCCCGTTTCATCGGCATGATTGTCTCGCCCAGGGACACGTTCCTGTCGGTCGTGGCCCACCCGCGCTGGTTTGGCATGCTGGCGGTGGTGTGCCTCGGGATGGCAGCGCTCATCGGCGGCTACCTGTCCACGAAGGTCGGCCAGCAGGCATGGCTCGACGCCGCGAGCTCGAGCCCGTTCACGGGACCCGTCTCGGACCAGCAGTACGCGGCCATGGAGAAGATGGCGCCGTATGCCGGCTACCTGGCGGTCGGCCAGATGCTGATCATGACGCCGATCCTCTGCCTCGTGACCTCCGGCATCCTGTTCGCGGTGTTCAACGCCGCGCTCGGCGGCGACGCCACCTTCAAACAGCTGTTCAGCGTCGTGGTGCACGCCTCGGCGGTCTCGCTCCTGGGGCAGCTCTATACGGCGCCGGTGAACTACGCCCGCGGCACGCTCAGCAGCGCAACCAACCTCGGCGTGCTGCTCCCCATGGTGGACGAGACCTCGTTCATCGGCCGCCTGGCGGGAATGGTGGACCTGTTCGTCATCTGGTGGCTGGTGGTGCTCGCTATCGGGCTCGGGGTGCTGTACCGCCGGAGGACGCCGCCCATCGGCTGGTCGCTGATGGCGGTCTACGCCGTGATTGCGCTGGTCGTCGCTGTGGTCAGAAGTCGGATGGGGGGGGCATGACAGGCAAGAAGAAGCTGCTGATCGGCGCCGGCATCGTCGTCATTCTGGGCGGTGTGGCGTTCGCCAACTTCAAGTTCAAGCGGGTCCAGGGCATCACGGTCAACACGGAGGCCGTCAAGGCCCGCGATCTCGAAGCGATCGTCTCCGCCTCCGGAAAAATCCAGCCGAAGCGGTTCGTCAACATCAGCGCCGACACCACCGGCCGCGTGACGGATCTCGCCGTCGAGGAAGGCGACCGGGTCGACAAGGGGCAGTTCCTCCTCCAGATCGATCCGCAGGAACCTGCGGTCGGCGGTCCAGCGTACCGAGGCTTCCGCGCAGGCCGCCAGGTCGCAGGCCGAACAGCTGACCATGGCGCTGGAGAGCGCCCGGGTCGCGACTGAAGCAGGCCGAGGACGCTCTCAAGCGCCAGCAGGATCTCTGGCAGCGGGGCCTCACCACCAAGGAAACGCTCGACAAGGCCGAGGCCGACCTCAAGATGCGCCAGTCGGACCTGCGTTCGCAGGAGCAGAGCGTCCGGACGCAGCAGCTGCGGATGCAGCAGGAGAACGCCTCGCTCGAGAGCGCGCGCTACGACCTGAGCAAGGTCCGTATCGAGTCGCCGATCAAGGGCATCGTCACCAAACGGAACATCGAAGAGGGAGAAACGGTGGTGATCGGCACGATGAACAACGCGGGCACGGTCATCCTGACGGTCGCCGACATGTCGGTCATCGAAGCGGAAGTGGAGGTCGACGAAACGGACATTCCAACCGTCACGTTCGGTCAGGTCGCCAAGATCACGATCGACGCACTCCCCGACCAGACGTTCACCGGCAAGGTGACGGAAATCGGGAACAGCCCGATCACGACGACCGGCACGGCCGCGGCGGCGGCCTCCTCACAGGCCACCAACTTCAAGGTGGTCGTCACGCTCGACACGGAGATTCCCGCCGTGCGTCCCGGCTTCACGTGCACGGCGGAGATCACCACGGCGACGCGGAAGAACGTGGTCGCGGTCCCCATCCAGGCGACGACGGTGCGGGAGATGGTGGTGGACGACAAGGGCGCGATCGTCCGGAACACGGAGCCGGCCGGGTCGAAGCGGCCCCGGGCCGGCACGGTACAGGCCTCCGAGCTGAAACCGGGCCAGTCCCGGAAGGAGCTCGAGGGTGTGTTCGCCGTGCGGAACAACAAGGCGGAGTTCGTGCCGATCAAGACCGGTGTCGCCGGCGACAAGTACTTCGAGGCGCTGTCCGGCCTGAAGGACGGGGACAGCGTGGTGGTCGGCCCGTTCGCCTCGGTGCGCGAGCTGGCCGACGGTGCAGACGTGAAGGTTGAGCAGCCGACGCGGACGACAGCCGGCGCCAGGAAGTAATGAACCAGTTCCTCGAGGCCATCGGCATCGCGTTGAACGCCATCTGGACGAACAAGCTGCGCTCGTTCCTGACGGTGCTCGGGAACATCGTCGCGGTGACCTCCATCATCGCGGTGGTGTCGCTGATCCAGGGCATGAACGAGTACGTCACGAAGGCGATCGTCACCGACGTCGGAGCGGACAACTTCACGATCCAGCGCACGCCGGTCGTCCGGAGCGCCGACGACGAGGATCGCGTCCGGAGCAATCCGAGGATAACCGTCGCGGACGGGGAGGCGGTCCGCAAGTTCAGCGAGAACATCAACGCCGTGGCGGCGCAGGCCAGCTCCAACGCCCGGATCGCCTACGGTGACGAAGCACTCGACCGGGTCCAGGTCCAGGGGGTGTCGCGCGACTACGTCTACTTCTCGACGTTCGAGGTCGAGCGCGGGCGGCTGATGACGCCGACGGAGGTCGACCGCAGCCGTGCGCTCTCGCGTGCTCGGGTGGCAGACGGCGGATCGCCTGTTCGGGCCGGCCGATCCGCTCGACAAGGTCATCACGATCCGCGGCCAGCACTTCCGGATCATCGGCGTCAGCGAGAAGAAAGGCTCGGTGTTCGGCGAGTCGCAGGACGAGTTCGCGCTCATCCCGCTCGGGCAGTTCCGGAAGATGTTCGGCGCCAGCACCGGAATGCAGCTGCTGGTCAAGCCGCAGATCGCCGGACCTGGTGCAGACGCGCCATGGACGACGCCACGGTGGCGCTGCGGATCCAGCGCAGGCTGCGGCCCACCGAGCCGGACAACTTCGGCATGCTCACGTCCGATTCGCTGCTCGACCTCTACCATCAGGCGACCAACGGCATCTTCGCGGTGCTGGTCGGCGTGGTGGCGCTGTCGCTCGTGGTGGGCGGCATCGTGATCATGAACATCATGCTGATGGTGGTCAGCGAGCGGACGCGCGAGATCGGCCTGCGGAAGGCGCTCGGCGCGCGCCGCCGGGACATCGTCTGGCAGATCCTGACCGAGTCGGTCACGCTCTCCGTCCTCGGCGGGTGTCGCCGGCACGCTGATCGGGTTCATCGTGGCGATCATCGTCAGCAAGCTGTCGCCGCTGCCGGCCTCCGTGCAGTTCTGGTCGGTCGCCATCGGCATCGGCATCACCGCCGTCGTCGGGCTGTTCTTCGGCATGTACCCGGCGATGCGCGCGGCCCGCCTCGATCCCGATCGAAGCGCTGAGGCGAGAGTGACGGTCATGGCCAGTTCCGGAGCCCGCTGACATCGTGGCAGCCATCAGAGCCGGCCTGCTCCGGGAAATCGTCGTCATGTCGCTCGACACGCTGCGCACCAGCAAGATGCGCTCGGCGCTGACCGTGCTCGGGGTGGTGATCGGCATCACGTCGATCGTCGGCATGACGGCGCTGATCCGCGGATTCGACGAGTCGCTGCGCGACTCGATCCGGGCGCTCGGCCCGAATACCGTATTCGTGCAGAAGTTCAGCGCGATCAGCTTGTCGTCCGGGAAGTCGTTCCTGGAGGTGGCGAAGCGGCCGAACATCACCCGCGAGGACGCGCGAGCGGTCGCGCGCGATTCCCCTTCCATCGGGGTCGTCGATGTCTGGATCGGAGGCGGCGGCAACGATCGGTCGCGGGTGCTACTACGGCCGCGAAAAAACCACGCAGATTGCCGTGCTCGGCGCGACCGAGAACTTCTCGGCGGTCAACTTCATCAAGATCGAGCTGGGCCGCCTGTTCACCCCCGGTGAGGTCGAGCACCGGCGGCAGGTCGTCGTGCTCGGCCAGAACCCGTACCTGTCGCTCTTTCCGAACGTCGATCCGATCGGAAAGAAGGTGCGAATCGGCGCCAACGAGTTCACCGTCGTCGGCGTCTTCGGCAAGCGCCCGAGCCCGGGCGGCTTCGGCGGTGCCGACGATTTCATCGTGATTCCCTTCACGACGCAGGAGAAGTTCTACGGCAAGGTGTCGAAGGTCCGCTACACCGGCGGCAACCTCACGCAGGCGGCCGTCCGCAGCGCCATGATTGCGATCGTGCCGCGCGAAGGCGCGACGAGAGAGCAGGCGATGCAGGAAGCGGAAGCCGTGATGCGCATCCGCCACAACCTGAAGCTGGAAGAGCCGAACGACTTCGACCTGGTCACCCAGGACGCCATCCTGAAGGTCTGGGATCAGTTCAGCCAGGCGACCTTCCTGGCGCTGGTCGTCATCAGTTCGATCGCGCTGATGGTCGGCGGCATCGGGGTGATGGCGATCATGATGATCTCGGTCACCGAACGGACGCGCGAAATCGGGGTGCGCAAGGCGCTCGGCGCGCGACGCCGCGAGATCCTGTGGCAGTTCCTCATCGAGGCGGCGTTCCTGACGTCCCTGGGCGGGCTCCTCGGGATCATCTTCGGCAGCGGCATCGGCCTGGCGGTGCACTGGATCTCGGGCTTCCCGATCTCGCTGCCGTGGTGGTCGTTCGCGCTCGGCATCGGCTTCTCCGCGAGCGTCGGCATCTTCTTCGGCCTCTTCCCCGCCATCAAGGCGTCCCGGTTGGATCCGATCGAGGCGTTGAGATACGAATAAGCTGCCAGCTTCCCGCTACCCGCTAGTCCCGCTTCCCGCTTCCCGCTCCCCGCTGGGACGGCATCGCTTCTTGCACAAGGCCCTGCCACACGGGGGCGTCACGCGTGCAGGACTATCGGAACTTGCGGGTGTGGCAGCGTTCGCACAGACTGGCCGTCGACGTGTACGCACTGGCGGCGTACCTGGCGTCACCTCCGGCCTGGCCGCTTCGCGACCAGCTCCTGCGGGCGGCTATTTCGATCCCGTCGAACATCGCCGAGGGGGCCGGACGAGGCAGCGATGCCGACTTCCGGCGGTTCCTGCTGCACTCATTGGGCTCGCTCAACGAAGTTGAGTATGATTTGCTCCTTGCCCGGGATCTCGGGTTCTTGCCCTGGCCGAACATGCCCGGTTCTCGGCACGTCTTGAAGACGTCAGAAGGATGCTCAGCGGCCTGATCGCCAGCCTCAGGAACTAGGCCGGCTGGTCAGCCCGTGTCGCGGCGGGAAGCGGGCAGCTGGAAGCTGAACCCGCTTTTTGGAGGTCCGGTCCCATGAAAGTCTATGATCCCCACAGCCTCAGAAATGTCGCGTTCGTCGGCCACAGCGGGGCCGGCAAGACGCAGCTGCTTTCCACGCTGCTGTTCGACGCGGGCGCCGTCAACCGGCTCGGGCGCGTGGACGACGGCACGTCGGTGACCGATTACGACGACGAGGCGATCGCGCGCAAGCACACGCTCGCCGCCAGCCTGGCCTGCGCGGAGTGGAACAAGATCAAGATCAACTTGATCGACACGCCGGGCATCGCCAACTTCCTGAGCGACGCGCGCGCGGCGCTCCGGGTTGCCGACGCCGCGATGGTCGTGGTCGACGCGGTGGCCGGCGCCGAGGTGTCGACGGAGAAAATGTGGGCCGCGGCCGAAGAGCTCGGCCTGCCGCGGCTCATCGTGCTGAACCGTCTGGACCGCGAGCGGGCGAGCCTCGAGCGGTCGGTCGAGTCCCTCCGGGCGGTGTTCGGCCGGACGGTGGTCCCGATCCAGCTGCCGGTCGGCGAAGAAAAGGCCTTTCGCGGCGTGGTCGACCTGGTGTCCATGAAAGCGTGGGTGCCGGCCCCCGATGCCGGTGGGAAAGCCGCCGAGAGCGACGTTCCTGCCGACCTCGCCACCGCGGCGCAGCAGGCGCGCGAGGCGCTCATCGAGATGGTCGCCGAGGCCGACGACTCGCTGATGGAGACGATTCTTCGACGCCGGCACGCTCACGCAGGAGGAACTGGTGTCGGGCCTGCGGCGCGGCGTCGCCGGCGGCCGCATCTTTCCGGTGCTGTGTGCCTCCGCCACCGCCAACATCGGCATCCAGCCGCTCCTCGACGCCATCGTGGCGTACGTGGAGCCGCCCGACGAACGCCCGTTCAGCGGCAAGGACATCGAAGGACGGCAGGACGTCACCGTCACGGCTGTCGACAGCGGGCCGGCGGCGGCGTTCGTCTGGAAGACGGTGGCCGACCCGTTCGCGGGACGCATCACCCTGTTCCGCGTCGTGTCGGGCGCGCTGAAGTCCGATTCGACCCTGCACAACGTGACCCGCGACACCCCCGAACGGCTCGGTCACCTCGTGCTGCTCCAGGGCAAGACGCAGACCAACGTCCCCGAGATCAAGGCGGGCGACCTGGGCGCCGTGGCGAAGCTGAAGGAGACGCAGACCAGCGACCTGCTGGCGGACAAGAACATCGCCCTGCGCATTCCGCCCATCGTGTTCCCCGAGCCGGTGATCTCGTACGCGATCGAGCCGAAGACCCGCGGCGACGAGGACAAGATCAGCACCTCGCTGCACCGGCTGCAGGAAGAGGATCCGAGCATCAGCTACACGCGCGATCGCGCAGACCAAGGAACTGCTGATCGCCGGCCAGGGACAGTCGCACATCGAGGTCACCGTCGCGAAGCTGAAGCGGCGGTTCGGCGTCGAGGTGAACCTGAAGCTCCCGCGCATCCCCTATCGCGAGACGATCACCGCGTCGACCGAAGCGCACGGCCGTCACAAGAAGCAGACGGGCGGCCACGGGCAGTTCGGCGACTGCAAAGTGAAGTTCGAACCGCTCGCGCGCGGCAGCGACTTCGAGTTCGTCGACGACATCTTCGGCGGATCGATCCCGCGGCAGTTCATTCCGGCCGTGGAGAAGGGGCTGCAGGACGCCCGGATGCGAGGATTCCTCGCCGGCTACCCGATGGTGGACTTCAGGGCGACGGTGTTCGACGGATCCTTCCACCAGGTCGATTCGAACGAGCTGTCGTTCAAGATGGCCGCCTCGATGGCCTTCAAGGACGGCATGTCGCGGGCGCGCCCGACCCTGCTCGAGCCGGTCATGGACGTCGAGGTCTACGCGCCGAGCGACTACGCGGGCGACCTGATGGGAGACCTGAACAGCCGGCGCGGCCGGATCGGCGGGATGGACACGCGCGGCCAGGGCACGGTGATTCGCGCGAAGGTGCCGATGTCCGAGATGCTCACCTACGAGCAGCACCTCACCTCCGCGACTGGCGGGCGCGGCTCCTACCACATGGAGTTCTCGCACTACGAGGAGGTGCCGTCGCACCTTCACGGCAAGATCATCTCTGCCGCGAAAGCGGAGCGGGGACACGAGGTGGTGGAAGAGTAGCTGCCCGCTTCCCGCTTCCCGGAGAGAATTGCGGGTAGCTGGAAGCGGAGCAGGAAGCTCGAAGCAGAAGCGACCCTTACGACCCCCCCGCCTTGCGCGGCGTGGACGTCTTGGCGCCCTTGCCGCGGGTGTCGGTGCGGGTCGGCTTTGCGCTCTTGTCGCGCGGCGGCCGCGTGGCCTTCGGCGCTCCCTCTTCGGTGGCTTCGCCCTCGGCCGGATCGGCCTTGCGACCGCGCAGCCGCTCGGCTGCCGCGCGGAGCCGCTCGGCGACCCCCCTCGGCTTCGGCTTGGCTGCCGCGTCTTTCTGCTCGCTCGCGGCGGCCGGGTTGTACTCCGAGCCGATCAGCTCGATCTGTGCGACTTCGGCGCTGTCGCCGCGGCGATAGCCGAGCCGCAGGATGCGCGTGTATCCTCCCGGGCGCCCCTCGAATCGCGGGGCGATCGTGTCGAACAGCTTGCTGACGACGTCGCGGTCCTGGATGTCCCGCAGCACCAGTCGCCGGGCATGCAGCGACCGCGGGTCGGCCGACCCTGCCGCGACACCACGCTTCGCGATGGTGATGATGCGCTCGACGAAGGGACGGAGCTCCTTCGCCTTCGGCACGGTGGTCTCGATGTGCTCGTGCAGCAGGAGCGCGTGTGCCTGATTGCGAAGCATCGCAATCCGGTGCTCGGTGACCCGGCCCAGTTTCCGGTGGCTGACTCTGTGACGCATGATGTCCGATCCTTGTCGAGATCCGGGATCGGGGATCCGGGACCCGGGTGCCGTTCTTGCCGATGCGCGTCGGATCTGAAGCCGGGGACCAGGATCCGCTGGTGCGGATCGCTGGTCCCCGATCCCGACGAAATTACTCCTGGGACTGCGCCGTCGGCTGGTCCAGCCGCATGCCCAGGCTCAGGCCCATGCCCGTGAGGATTTCCTTGATCTCGTTGAGCGACTTGCGGCCGAAGTTCTTGGTCTTCAGCATCTCCCCTTCGCTCTTCTGCACGAGCTCGCGGATCGTCCTGATGTTCGCGTTCTTCAGGCAGTTGTACGAGCCGGACGGACAGCTCCAGCTCCTCGACGCTCTTGTCGAGGTTCTCGTTCAGCGCCGCGCGCGGCAGGTCGGCGGACGCATCCTGCTGGAGCTCGCCGACATCCTCGAGGTTGATGAAGATGTTGAGGTGGTCGCGAATCAGCTTCGCCGAGAGCGACACGGCGTCGCGCGGCGTGACCGACCCGTTCGTCCACACGTCCACCGTCAGCTTGTCGTAGTCGGTGGTCTGTCCCGAGGCGGGCCGCCTCGACGAGGTAGTTGACCTTCTTCACCGGCGAGTGAACCGAGTCGATCGGGATCCAGCCGATGCCGAGATCCTCGTCGAAGTTCTTGTCGGCGGCGACGTAGCCGCGGCCGCGCTTGACGCGCATCTCCATGTGCAGCTTGCCGTGATCGGACACCGTTGCGATGTGCGCGTCGGGCTCGAGGATCTCGATGTCGGCATCCGTCTCGATGTCGCGCGCCTTGACCTCGCCCGGCTTGTCCACGCGCAGGTAGAGCGTCTTGGTGGTGTCGACGTGCATCTTGAGCGGAACCTGCTTCAGGTTCAGGATGATGTCCGTCGCGTCCTCGACCACGCCCGGGATCGGCGAGAACTCGTGCAGCACGCCGTCGATCTTGACCGCCGTGACCGCCGCCCCGTCGATCGACGACAGCAGCACGCGCCGCAGCGAATTGCCAATCGTCGTGCCGAAGCCGCGCTCGAACGGCTGCGCATAGAACCGACCGAACCGATCCGTCAGTGTTTCACGCTCGAACTCGAGCCGCTTCGGCCGCTGAAAACCCTTCCACAGCATTGCCTTACTGTCCTTTCGCTTCGGACATCCACCTCGGATGCCCGCCAGACCTGCCGTTTCACTCTCCGCCTCCCGCCGCAGGTCTGGAAGGCTGCGGGCGGAGAGCTAGCTTTCTTACTTCGCTGAGCTTCCGCTTCTCAGCTACCAGCTTCAGCCGTCAGCCGGTCAGCCGTCGCTTCAGCCCTCAGCGAAGCTGGAAGCTGGAGCTGGAGCGAGCTACTTGCTATACAACTCGACGATCAGCTGTTCCTGCACCGGCAGGTTGATCTGCTCGCGGGTCGGCAGCGATGTCGACCCGGCCGCGTCAGCGCCCCGGAGTCGAACGACAGCCAGCTCGGGGATGCCGCGCCCCTTCACTTCCTCGATGGCGTGCTGGATGGCCGCGTTCTGCGCGCTGGTCGCCCGCACCGTGACGACATCGCCGGCCTTGAGCGAGTACGACGGCACGTCGACCTTGCGGCCGTTGACGGTGAAGTGGCCGTGGCGCACGAACTGGCGCGCCTGCGCGCGCGAGGTCGACAGCCCCAGGCGATAAATGACGTTGTCGAGGCGCCGCTCGAGCAGCTGCAGCAGCGTCTCGCCGGTGATGCCGCGAGTGCGGTCCGCCATCTCGAAGTAGCGCCGGAACTGGTTCTCGAGCACGCCGTAGATGCGCTTGACCTTCTGCTTCTCGCGCAGCTGCAGGCCGTAGCCGACCAGCTTCGCCTTCCGCAGCTTGCCGTGCTGCCCGGGTGGAAGATTGCGCTTCTCGATCGCGCACTTCTCCGTGTAGCAGCGCTCGCCCTTGAGAAAGAGCTTCATGCCTTCGCGCCGGCACAGCCGGCAGACCGGACCGATGTAACGTGCCATTCTTGTTTGATCCTTCTCGCTTCCAGCTTCCCGCTTCCAGCTTCCCAGCCCTTTCGACGCTCCGGATTCCCAAGCTGCACCGGGAGCCGGGAGCTGGCAGCCCCGTCTTACACCCGCCGCCGCTTCGGCGGCCGGCAACCGTTGTGCGGAATCGGCGTGACGTCCCGGATCGACTTCACGTCGATGCCGATGGTCTGCAGCGCACGAATCGCCGACTCGCGGCCGGCGCCGGGGCCCTTCACGCGCACCTCGAGGCTGCGCATCCCGAACGCCTTGGCCGCGTTGCCGGCGGCGATGGCCGCCTGGGTCGCCGCGAACGGCGTCCCCTTGCGCGAGCCCTTGAACCCGATCCCGCCCGCGCTCGACCACGCCACCACGTTCCCCTCGGGATCCGTGATCGTCACGATCGTGTTGTTGAACGACGCCTGGATGTGCGCGAAGCCGTGGTGGACGACGCGCTTCTCGCCGCGCTTCTTGAATGCCTTCTTCTTGGTCGGCTTGCCCGCGGTCTTCTTGCCGCCTTCAGGCGGAGCGGACGCGTCGATCGGATCGTTCTTGGCCATAAAATTCAGCTTCCAGCTTCCAGCTTCCAGCTCGCCAGCGCCTGCTTCCCACGACGGAAGCCGGGAGCGGGTAGCGGGAAGCCGACTACACCGTCTTCTTCTTCGCCACCGCGCCCTTGCGCGGACCCTTCCGCGTGCGCGCGTTGGTGCGCGTCCGCTGCCCGCGCACGGGCAGGTTCCGGCGATGGCGCATGCCGCGCCAGCTGCCGATCTCCATCAGCCGCTTGATGTTCATCGAGATCTCCTTGCGGAGATCCCCCTCGACACGCCCCTGCTCCTCGATGACGCGGCTGATCTTCCGCACGTCGTCCTCGGAGAGATCCTTGATGCGGATGTCCGGGCTGACCCCGGCCTCGCGTCAGGATGTCGTTCGAGCGTTTCCGCCCGATGCCGTAGATGTAGGTCAGACCCACTTCGATCCGCTTGGTCCGGGGCAGGTCGATACCAGCGATACGTGCCATAAATACTTGATCCTTGTAGCTACCAGCTACCAGCTGCCAGCTCCAGCTGGCGTCAGCTCCGGCCTCCAGCGGAGCTGGAAGCTGGAAGCTGGAAGCTGGAAGCTATCCCTGCCTCTGCTTGTGCTTCTGGTTCGTGCAGATCACGCGCACGACGCCGCGGCGGCGCACGACCTTGCACTTGTCACAGATCCGCTTGACCGACGCTCGAACTTTCATGCCATCCTCACGAGGACGAACCGCGCCCTCAGCCCATCTTCTCGACTATCCGCCCGCGCGTCAGATCCCGGGCGACAGCTCCAGCCGCACCCGATCGCCGACCAGCACCCGGATGAAGTTCCGGCCCGGCCCGCTCGGCACGTGCGCCGTCACCTGACGCTGCCGCTCGATCGCCACCCGGAACAGCCCGTGCGGCAGCGCCTCGAGCACCGTGCCTTCGACGCACACCGTCGCTGCCGCCCGCCGCGCCGTCCGTCCGGCGCGGTCCCACGTCACGAGCCTACTGCGGCACGACCGGCGGCGTCGATCGCTGCGGTCAGCACCAGCGGCCCGCTCTTCGTCACCGCGACCGTGTGCTCGAAGTGCGCCGACAGGCTGCCGTCGCGCGTCACGGCGGTCCAGCCGTCGCTCAGCACCCGCACCGCCGGCTTGCCCATGTTCACCATCGGCTCGATCGCCAGGACCATCCCCTCGGCCAGCCGCGGACCGTGGCCCGGGCTCGCCGTAGTTGGCGATCTGCGGATCCTCGTGCAGCGCGGCGCCGATGCCGTGGCCGACGAACTCGCGCACGACCGAGAACCCGCCCGCCTCGACGTGCTTCTGGATCGCATGGCCGATGTCCGATACCCGCGCGCCGACCCGCACCTGCGCGATGCCCTTCTCGAGCGACTCCTGCGTCACCCGCAGCAGCGTGAGCACGTCCGGCGCCACCGCGCCGACCGGCACCGTTACGGCCGAGTCGCCGTAGAACCCGTTCAGCTTCACGCCCATGTCGAGCGAGACGATGTCCCCCGCCAGCAGCGGCCGGCCCGACGGAATCCCGTGCACCACCTGCTCGTTGATCGACGCGCACAGCGTCGCCGGGTAACCGCGGTAGCCCTTGAACGCCGGCTCGGCCCCGGCCTGCCGCACCAGCGTTTCCGCCCGGGCATCGAGGTCCGCGGTCGTCACGCCCGGCGCCGCCATCGCCGCCAGCTCCGCCAGCACGTCGGCCACCAGCACGTTGGCGGCGCGCATCCGTTCGATCTCCGTCGAGCGACTTGCAGACGATCACAGCCGCGCTCCTCCTGCCGTCGCCGCCTCGACAATCGCGTTGTCGATCGCCTTGGTCACCGCGTCCGGCGCCTGGTTCCCGTCGATCGACCGGAACGTCGGGCCGCGCCGACGTAGTATTCCACGAGTGGGCTTGCGTCTGGCGCTGGTAAACCTTCAGACGCTCCCGCACCACCCCGGCCCCATCGTCGGTCCGCATCACGAGCGGACCGCCGCACTGCGTGCAGGCCGTGCTCGGCGTCGACGCTCGCGTTGGCGCCGCACTGGCTGCAGATCCGCCGCGACGCCAGCCGCCGCACCAGCACGTCCTCCGGCACGACGATGTCGAGCACCACCAGCGGGCCGCGCCGCGCCGACCAGGCCGTCGAGCGCCGTGGCCTGCACCACCGTCCGCGGGAAACCGTCGAGGACGAACCCGCGCCGCGCATCCTCGCAGTCGCAGGCGCTCCTTGCACGATGCAGATCACCGCGTCGTCGCCGACCAGGTTGCCCGTATCGATGGCCTCCCGGGCCGAGCCCGCCGAGCGTCGTGCCGGCCTGCACCGCCTTGCGCAGGATGTCGCCCGGTCGAAATCTTCGGCAGCCGGTGGTGCGCCGCCAGCCGCTCGGCCTGAGTGCCCTTCCCGGCCCCCGGCGGCCCCAGCATCACGACATTCAACGAGCCCTGCGCCACAGGAGACAGCGGCACCCTAGATACCTCGCCTGCCCCCGGATCCGCGTCTTCTTCATGAACCCGTCGTAGTGCCGCATGATGAGCTGCGACTCGACCTGCTGCACCGTATCCATCGCCACGCCGACGATGATCAGCAGCGACGTGCCCCCGAAGAAGAACTGCACGTTCAGGCCCTCGGTGATGAACCGCGGCAGCACCGCAGTCGAGCCGCTCGCCGATGAACGGAATCGGCGCGACCTTGAAGCCGTTGATCAGGAACTCCGGCAGGATCGCCACCGCCGCCAGGTAGAGCGCGCCGACCAGCGTGATGCGCGTCAGGATCGTGTCGATGTACTCCGCCGTGCGCTTGCCCGGCCTGATGCCCGGGATGAACCCGCCGTACTTCCGCATGTTCTCCGCCACGTCATCCGGATTGAAGATGATCGCGGTGTAGAAGTAGCAGAAGAAGATGATGCCCGTGATGTAGAGCAGGTTGTAGAGCGGCATGCCCCAGGCCAGCTGCTCGCTCACCCGCAGCATGAAGCTGTCCTCGCCGAACATCTGGGCGATCGTCGCAGGAAACGCCAGGATCGACGAGGCGAAGATCACCGGGATGACGCCGCCGGTGTTCACCTTGAGCGGGATGTGCGTGCTCGACCCGCCATACATCCGTCCGCCCGACCACGCGCTTGGCGTACTGCACCGTGACCCGCCGGTGTCCCGCGCTCGACGAACACGATCGCGGCAATCACCACCACCATCAGCACCAGCAGCGCGAGCAGCCGGAACAGGCCCATCTCACCCGTGCGCAGCTGATCGATGGTCACGAACGCCGCGCGCGGCAGGCCCGACGACGATGCCGGCGAAGATGATCAGCGACATGCCGTTGCCGATGCCGCGCTCGGTGATCTGCTCGCCGATCCACATGATGAAGGCCGAGCCGGTCGTCAGCGTCAGCACCGTCAGGAACCGGAAGCCCCAGCCCGGGTTGTAGACCAGCGGCAGCCCGCCGGCGATCTCGGTCGTCCGCTCGAGGAAGAACGCGATCCCGAGCGACTGGACGACGCTGAGCGCGATGGTCCCGTAGCGCGTGTACTGCGTGATCTTGCGCCGCCCGAGCTCGCCTTCCTTCGACAGCCGCTCGAGGTACGGCCACACGACCGTCAGCAGCTGCAGGATGATCGACGAGCTGATGTACGGCATGATGCCCAGCGCGAAGATCGTCATCTGCGACAGGTTGCGGCCCGAGAACATGTCGTACAGGCCGAACATCGTGTTCTTCGCCTGATCGACGAGCAGCGCCAGCGCTTCCGGGATTGATCCCGGGCGTCGGGATGTGCCCGCCGACGCGGTAGACCGCCAGCAAGCCGAGCGTGAACAGCACGCGCTTGCGCAGGTCGGCGACGGCGAAGATGTTCTTCAGGCTATCTGCCAGCATAGGACCTTCCTACGACAGAACCTCCGCAGCTCCGCCCGCCACCGCCACGAGAACCTCCGCGGTGCCGCCCGCCGCGGCAATCTTCTCCGCCGCCTTGCCGCTGAACTTGTGCGCGTGCACCGTCAACGCCTTGCGACGTCGCCGCGCGCCGAGCACCTTGATGCGCTTCGACCGCGGCCAGCCGCTGCTCGCGCAGCAGCTCCGGCGTGATCGTCGATGCCCGCCTCGAACCGCTCGGACAGCGTGTCGAGATTGACGACGTCGTACTCCTCGCGGAACGGGTTGTGGAAGCCGCGCTTCGGCACCCGGCGGTGCAGCGGCATCTGGCCGCCCTCGAAGCCGCGCTTGTGCTTGAAGCCCGAACGCGACTTCGCGCCCTTGTGCCCGCGCCCGGCGGTCTTGCCGTTGCCGGAGCCCTGGCCGCGCCCGATGCGTTTCTTGGAGTGCCTGGCGCCCTTCGGCGGGCGCAGATTCGACAGAGTCATGATGCGTAATCCTGAAGCGTCACTGTCCTTCGACCGTTACGAGGTGCCGCACCTTCTGGATCATGCCGCGCGTCTCGGGCGTGTCGCGCAGCTCCACGGTGTGGCCAATCCGGCGCAGCCCGATGCTCTGCACCACCTTCGCCTGTTTTCTGTCGAACCCGATGGTGCTCCGCATCAGCGTGATCTTGAGCCGTGCCGTGCTCAGACATTCGCGACCGCCTCTTCCGGCGTTTCTTCTTCCTTGCCGAGCAGCCGGCGGACCGCCCTCGGATCGCGCAGCCCGGCCAGCCCGGCGAACGTCGCCCGCACCACGTTGTGCGAGTTCGCCGACCCCAGCGACTTGGTCAGGACGTTCTGGATGCCGCACGCCTCGACCACGGCGCGGACCGCGCCGCCGGCGATGATGCCGGTGCCGTCCGGCGCGGGCTTGAGCAGCACCTGGCCGGCGCCGAACCGGCCCAGCACCGGGTGCGGCACCGTCGTGCCCTGCAACGGCACGCGGATCAACGACTTCTTCGCCGCCTCGATCCCCTTCTTGATGGCCGAGGGCACTTCCTTCGCCTTGCCCACGCCGAAGCCGACCACGCCATGGCCGTCGCCGACCACGACCAGCGCGCTGAAGCTCAGGTTCTTGCCGCCCTTGACGACCTTGGTGACGCGGCTGATATTCACGACCGTGTCCTTGAGATCGATCTGCGACGCGTCGATTTTCTCTCGTGTGTCAAACATTAATCGGCTTCCAGCTTCCTGCTTCCAGCTTCCCGCTCCGGCGTCGGGCTGGTCGCTTGCCTCCGGTTCCGGTGTGTCGCTTTCACGCTCCAGCGGGTAGCGTGCTCAGAACTCCAACCCCGCTTCCCGCGCTGCCTCGGCGACCGCCCGGATGCGGCCGTGATAGAGGAACCCGCCGCGGTCGAAGACGACCCGGGTGATCCCCTTGGCGATGAGCCGCTCCGCGATGGTCTTCCCGAGCAGCTGCGCCCCGGCCTGGTTCCCTGCGCGGGCCGGCCCCCCCAGCTGCGGTTTGAGAGACGACTCGGTGCTCGCGGCCGACGCGATGGTGGTGCCGGTCGCATCGTCGATCACCTGCGCGTAGATGTGCGACACGCTGCGGAACACGCGGAGCCGAGGCCGCTCGCTCGTTCCCGCAATCCGCTTCCGCTGCCGCAGGCCGATGCGGACGCGTCGATCCTTCTTGGTCGAAATCTTCATATCTCAGCTTCCAGCTTCCGGCTTCCGGCTTCCAGCTCGCTGCAGGCAACCAGCGCCCACGCGGGGAGCTGGCGGCTGGCAGCTGGAAGCGGGTCCACTATTTCGCCCCCGTCTTGCCGGCCTTCTTCTTGAGCACTTCGCCCGTATACCGGACGCCCTTCTGCTTGTAGGGATCCGGCTTGCGGAGGCGGCGCATGTTCGCGGCCACCTGGCCGACCTGCTGCCGGTCGATCCCCGTCACCGTGATGTGCGTCTGCTTGTCCACGACCACGTCGATGCCGGGCGGGACGTCGAACACGACCGGATGCGAGTAGCCGAGCGCGAAGTGCACCTGCTTGCCCTTCAACTCCGCACGGTAGCCGACCCCGACGATGTCGAGATCCTTGCGGAAGCCCTCGGTCACGCCCCGCACGGCGTTCGCCACCAGGCTGCGCGCGAGGCCGTGGAACTTGCCCAGCTGCGGATCGTCGGTCAGCGGGGTCGCCTGCAGCGTGTCGCCGTCGAGGGCGAACCCGATGCCGGCAGGAAACGCCTGCCGCAGCGTGCCCTTCGGCCCCTGGACTTCCACCGCGTCCGGGCGGATGTCGATCTTCACGCCCTTCGGCACCGTTATCAGCTTCTTGCCAATTCGCGACATATGTTCCTAGCTTCCAGCTTCCCGCTGCCCAGCTGCCCGCTTCCAGCTTCCAACTGCCCGCTTCCCGCTGCCCGCTCTTGGGAAGCCGGGACCGGGAAGCCGGAAGCTCCTTACCATACGTTACAGAGCACTTCGCCGCCGACGCCCGCCTTGGCCGCTTCGCGGCCGGTCATCACGCCGTGCGACGTGGTCAGGATGCTCGTGCCAAGTCCCGCGAGCACGTCGGGAACCTCCTCGGAACCGAAGTACACCCGCCGCCCCGGGCGGCTGACGCGCTCGAGGCCGGTGATGACGCGCTCGCCGCGGGGTCCGTACTTCAGGACGACCCGCAACTGCGCCTGCACGCGTTCGCCGGGCTGCGCGTCGAGCACCTTGAAGCCCTGGATGTAGCCTTCGCTCTCGAGAATCCGCGCGATCTCGACCTTCAGCCGCGACGACGGCATGTCCACCCGTCCGTGGTGGGCGATCGTTGCATTGCGAATCCGCGTCAGCATGTCTGCGATAGGGTCGGTCATATTCTCTTGCTCTCGGTTTCAGCTTCCAGCTTCCCGCTGCCAGCGTCCCGCTGAACGGCAGTAGCTCTTCCCCACGGGCCGGGACCAGCGCGGCATGCTCCCGGCCCTGAAGCCGGATGCCGGAAGCTGGAAGCCGGCAGCTCTTACCAACTGCTCTTCGTGACCCCGGCGATGTCTCCCTCGAGCGCCAGCTTCCGGAAGCACAGGCGGCACAGGGCGAACTTCCGGAGGTACGCGCGCGGGCGGCCGCAGCGCTTGCAGCGGTTGCGCAGCCGGACCTTGTACTTCGGGGTCTTGGCTTCCTTGGCGATTTTCGCAGTGGTGGCCATCGTGTTCTCTTTTGCCTTCTGTCGCGCGTGTGGCGGTCTGCCGCCTAGGCCGCCCGGAAGGGCATCCCGAGCAGCTGCAGCAGCTTGCGTGATTCCTCGTCGGTCGCCGCCGTCGTCACGACCGAGATGTTCATGCCCCGCGCCTTGTCGACCTTCATGTAGTCGATCTCCGGGAACAGCAGCTGGTCCTTCAGACCGAGCGTGTAGTTGCCGCGCCCGTCGAACCCCTTCGGCGACACGCCGCGGAAGTCCCGCACGCGCGGCAATGCCACGGCGACGAGCCGGTCGAAGAAGTCCCACATGCGCGGTCCGCGCAGCGTGACCATCGTGCCAATCGGCATGCCCTTGCGGAGCTTGAACTGGGCGATCGACTTCTTCGCCCGCGTGACCACGGGCTTCTGCCCCGTGACCCGCGCCAGCTCGTCGGCGCCGGTATCGACGATCTTGGCGTTCTGGGTCGCCTCGCCGAGGCCCATGTTGACGACGATCTTGCGGATCCTGGGGATGGCCATCACGTTGTCGTAGCCGAACTCCTTCTGGAGCGCGGGCGCGACTTCCTTGTCGTACCGTTCCTTGAGGCGGCTCATTTGTCTACCACTCCCTCGCACTTGCGGCAGATCCGGACCTTGCGGCCGTCGCCGAGGATCCGGCGGCCGATCCGGGTCGGCTTGCCGCACTCCGGGCACACCAGCTGCACGTTCGACGCGTGCAGCGGCGCCTCGCGCTCCACGACTCCCCCCTTGATGTTGCGCTGGGGATTCGGCTTCGTGTGCCGCTTGATGGTGTTCACTCCCTCGACGACGACACGGTTCTTGTCCGGGACGACCCGGAGCACCCGGCCGCGTTTCCCGCGATCCTTGCCGGTCGTCACCACGACGTTGTCGTTGCGGCGGATCGGGCTTGCTAGTCTGGACATATGAAGCTTCCGGCTTCCAGCTTCCCGCTTCCCGCTGCAGGCTCCGGGCTCGGAGCTGGTAGCGGGTAGCTGGCAGCTGGCAGCTGTTTCAGAGCACCTCTGGTGCCAGCGAGATGATCTTCATGAACCGGCGCTCGCGCAGCTCGCGCGCGACCGGCCCGAACACGCGCGTGCCGATCGGCTCGCCCTGGTCGTTCACCAGCACCGCCGCGTTGCGGTCGAAGCGGATGTAGCTGCCATCCTTGCGCCGCTGCTCCTTGCGCGTGCGCACGATGACCGCCTTGACGACCTGGCCCTTCTTCACGTTGCAGTCGGGCGTCGCTTCCTTGACCGAGGCGGTGATGATGTCGCCCAGGCGGGCATACCGGCCGGTCGACCCGCCAATCGGGTTGATCGCCGCAATCTTGCGCGCCCCGGAGTTGTCGGCCACGTCGAGAACGGAACGCATCTGGATCATGGCGGTCAGATCTCCTTCGCCTTCTCGACGATCGAGGTGACCACCCAGCGCTTGCGGCGGCTGAAGGGCCGGGTCTCGGTGATCGCGACACGGTCGCCGACCTTCACCTCGTTGGTCTCGTCGTGCGCCAGGAACGTCGACGTCCGGCGTTGAATCTTCCCGTACAGGTCGTGGCGGATCTGGCGCGCGATGGCCACCTTGACCGTCTTGTCCATCTTGTCGCTGACGACCACGCCAGTGACGACCGCTTTCGTTGCCATTACGCCGTCTCCTTCTCGCGCAGGATCGTCTTCACGCGAGCCAGGTCGCGGCGAACGCCCTTGAGCTTGTTGGCTGCCTCGATCTGCCCCATCGACTTCTGGATGCGCAGCCGGAACAGCTGGTCGTCCATGTCCTTCTCACGCTGCCGCAGCTCGTCGGCCGTGAGGTCGCGGAACTCCCCGACTTTCATGACGCCCTCTCCTGCGCGAAGCGGGTCGCGAACTTGACCTTGATCGGCAGCTTCGCCGAGGCCAGCCGCATCGCCTCGCGCGCGTCGGTCTCGTTGACCCCTTCCATCTCGAAGAGGATCCGCCCCGGGCGCACGACGCAGACCCACTGCTTCCGGCGCGCCCTTACCCTTGCCCATGCGCGTTTCCTGCGGCTTCTTGGTGATCGGCTTGTCCGGGAACACCCGGATCCAGATCTTGCCGCCCCGCTTGATGAAGCGGGTCATCGCCACGCGCGCCGCCTCGATCTGCCGCGATCGGTCAACCAGCACGGCTCCAGCGCCTTCAGCCCGTAGTCGCCGAACGACACGTCGGACCCGCGCCACGCCTTGCCCCGCATCCGGCCGCGCTGCTGCTTCCGGTACTTGACCTTCTTCGGCATCAACATGACAAATATTCCTCGAAGCTTCCCGCTGCCCGCTGCCGCGCTGTCACCGTCCCGCGGGCGCGCCGCGGCGAGGCGTCCGGTAATCCTCTTCGCGCCCGACCCGCGGGGTCAGCCGCTCGCCCTTGTACAGCCACACCTTCACGCCGATCTGGCCGTAGGTCGTGCTCGCCTCGGCGAAGCCGTAATCGATGTCGGCCCGCAGGGTCTGGAGCGGCAGCTGTCCGTGCAGGTACCGCTCCGAGCGCGCGATCTCGGCGCCGTTCAGCCGGCCCGACACGCGGACCTTGATGCCGCGGGCGCCGAAGCGCAGCGCCGATTCGACCGCCTTGCGCATCGCCCGGCGGAACGCCACGCGCTTTTCGAGCTGCATCGCCACCGACTCGCCGATCAGCTGTGCGTCGAGCTCCGGCTTCTGAATCTCCTGGATGTTGATGAAGACCTCGCGGTTGGTCTTCTTCTGGATCTCCGTCTTCAGCTTGTCGACCTCGGTCCCCTTCCGGCCGATGATGATGCCCGGACGGGACGTGTAGATGTCGATCTTCAGCTTGTTGGCCGCGCGCTCGATCTCGATCTTCGAGACGCCCGCGTGCGCGAACCGCTCCTTCAGCGAGTCGCGCAGGTTCAGGTCCTCGTGCAGCAGCTTCGCGTAGTCCTTGTCGGCGTACCAGCGCGAGCGCCACGTCTTGTTGAAGCCGAGGCGGAACCCGTTCGGATGAACTTTCTGGCCCATAACTCTCCGTCGCTCCCGGCCGGCAGCTCTCAGCTGCCAGCCATCAGCTGTTAGCTGTTCGCTGCCGCCCGCGCGCTCCGCGCGACCTGATCCTTCGGGGCGCGGCCACCCGCCCTGGCCACCTTCTTCGGCTTGGCGCCGCGCGGACGCCTCGGGCCCGACGCGGTCCGCGCCGCCGCTGCCCGCTCGGTCACTTCGACAGTCAGGTGCGCGGTACGCTTGACCACGCGGAAGGCGCGCCCCATCGGCGCCGGCCGGACGCGCTTCTGCGACGGCCCCTGGTCCGCGTAGCACGCGTTGACGACCAGCCGCTCGACGTCGCCGCCGAACCCGTCCTTCTGCTGCGCGTTGGCAATCGCCGACCGCAGCACCTTCTCGATGTCCCGGGCCACGGCCTTCCGCGCGAAGCGCAGCGTGGCGAGCGCGACGTTCACGTCGCGGCCGCGGATGAGATCCAGGACGAGCCCGGCCTTCTGCGCCGACGTCCGGACATACTTCGCCGTGGCGTGTGCGTGAATGGCCATTACGCCCCTGCCTTCGCCGCCGGCGCGACCGACGCCGCCTTGTCGCTCTTGGTCGTGTGCCCCTTGAACGTCCGCGTCGGCGCGAACTCGCCGAGCTTGTGGCCGACCATGTTCTCGGTGACGTAGACCGGGATGAACTTGCGGCCGTTGTGCACGGCGATGGTGTGCCCGACCATCTCCGGCACCACGGTCGACCGGCGCGACCAGGTCTTGATGACCTTCTTGTCGCCGCCGCGGTTCATCACTTCCACCTTCTCGAGCAGCGGAACGTCGACGAACGGACCCTTCTTCAGTGATCTAGACATATCAATCAGCTTCCCGCTTCCAGCTTCCCGCTTCCAGCTTCCGCTACTCGCTTCCAGCTTCCCGCCTGGAGCCCTCTGGCCGTTTCCCTCGGGAAGCGGGGAGCCGGGAGCAGGGAGTGGCAAGCCGGGCATCCCCTATTTCGGCCGCCGTTGCACGATGAAACGGTCCGTCGCCTTGCGGTTCCGCGTCTTGTAGCCTTTCGCGGGCTGGCCCCACGGCGACACCGGGTGCCGTCCCCCGGAGGTCTTGCCTTCGCCGCCGCCGAGCGGGTGATCGACCGGGTTCATGGCCACGCCACGCACGTGCGGCCGCTTGCCCAGCCAGCGGCTCCGGCCGGCCTTCCCGATCGACACGTTCTCGTGATCGACGTTGCCGACCTGGCCCACTGTCGCCAGGCACTCGACGTTGATCTTCCGGATCTCGCCCGACGGCATCTTCACCGACGCGTAGCCGGCTTCCTTGGCCACGACCTGGACCGCCGAACCCGCGCTGCGGGCGACCTGCCCGCCCTTGCCCGGCCTCAGCTCGACGTTGTGCACCATCGTGCCGAGCGGAACGCTCTTGAGCGGCAGCGCGTTGCCCGGCAGGATGTCGACCGCCGCGCCCGAGACGACCGCATCGCCGACCTTCACGCCGGCCGGCTGCAGGATGTAGCGCTTCTCGCCGTCCGCATACGTGAGCAGCGCAATATACGAGGACCGGTTCGGGTCGTACTCGATCGTCGAGACGGTCGCCGGGATGTCTGCCTTGTCGCGCTTGAAGTCGATGATCCGGTAGTTCCGCTTGTGGCCGCCGCCGCGCCACCATGACGTCAGCTCGCCGTGATTGTTACGGCCGCCGGACTTGCGCAACGGCTCGGTCAGCGGCTTGTACGGCTCGGTCGCGGTGACCTCGTCGAAGACCTGGACGGTCTGGAACCGCCGGCCGGGCGACGTCGGGTTGTATTTGCGAATAGCCATGATCTGCTGATCCTTGAAGCTTCCAGCTTGTTCTTACGCCCCTTCGAGGAACTCCGGGATCTTCTCCCCGTCGCGCAGCTTCACGTAGGCCTTCTTCCAGTCGGACCGCTGCCCGACGAACCGGCCCTGCCGCTTGAACTTGCCGTGCGCGATGGCCGTCCGCACACCCTCGACCTTCGAGCCGAGCAGCTTCTCCACCGCCCGCTTGATGTCGACCTTCGTCGCCCCAATCGCCACCTGGAACACCACCGTCCGCGCGTCCTCGCGCAGGAGCGTTGTCTTCTCGGTGATCAGCGGGCGCCTGATGACGTCTGTGAGTTTCATGTCAGCTTCCAGCTTCCCGCTTCCCGCTTCCCGCTTCCCGCGCTTCGGTCCGCCGTGGCGGGGAGCGGACAGCAGGAGCAGGCAGCTGAGTTATCCCAGGGTTCCCTGCAGCGTCTCGAGCGCGGCACGCGTGGCGACCACGTACGCGGTGTCGGACACGTCGCGTGCGGTCACGCGCGCGCTCGCCACGAGCTTCACGCCGGCAAGGTTGCGCGCGCTCAGCACGAACCCGTCGTCCAGCTTGACGTCGAGCAGCAGCGTCTTGCCCGATGCGCCGAGTCGCCTCAGCATCTCGGACGTCGCCTTGGTCTTCCGGTCTTCGCTGGCCAGCGTGTCGACGACGATCATCGTGCCGTCGGCGATCTTCTGCGCGAGCGCCGCAACCAGGGCGGCCTTCCGCACCTTCTTCGGGACGTCGAACGAATAGCTGCGCGGCTGGGGCCCGAACACGATGCCGCCCTTGCGCCAGAGCGGGTTGCGGATCTCGCCCACGCGGGCGCGGCCCGTGCCCTTCTGCCGCCACGGCTTCTTGCCGCTGCCACTGACCTCCGCACGGGTCTTGGTCGCGTGCGTGCCACTCCGCTCGCCGGCATTCTCCTGCACGACCGCTTCCCAGATCAGGCTGGTCCTGACGCGGCCGCCAAACAGCTGGTCGTTCAGCTCCAGGTCGCCGACCTTTTCGTTCTTGCCGTTCACGATGGTGAGTTGCATATCAGCTTCCCGCTGCCCGCTCCCCGCCCGCCAGCTCCGTCGGGAAGCTGGAAGCTGGAAGCCACGTTACTTCTTCGCCTTCTTCGCCGCGGCCGGCTTCGCCTTCACCGCAGCCGCCTTCGACGGCTTTTCGGCCTGCCGCTGCGGCTCCGGCTTGCGGGTGATCGCCTTCCGCACGACGACGTACCCCCCGGGAGCGCCGGGAATGGCGCCGTGCACCACGATCAGATTCTGATCCCCGTCCACCTGCACGACTTTCAGGTTGCGGACGGTCACGCGGTCTCCGCCCATGCGCCCCGCCGCACGCATCCCCTTGATCACGCGCGAGGGATACGACGAGGCCCCGATCGAGCCGGGCGCCCGGTGGAACATCGAGCCGTGGGTGGCCGCGCCGCCGGCAAAATTGTGGCGCTTCATCACGCCCTGGAACCCCTTGCCACGGCTGATCCCGATCACGTCGACGCGGTCGCCGCTGCTGAGCACGCCGGTGACCAGCACCGTCTCGCCGGTTTGCGGCGCGGTCTCCCCCTTGACGACCGTTACTTCACGCCGGATGCGGGTCGGCGGCACGCCCGCCTTCTTGAAGTGGCCGGTGAGCGGCTTGCCGACACGCGCCGGGCGCTCCTCGACGAACCCCAGCTGCACGGCCTCGTAGCCGTCGGATGCCGCCGTCTTGGCCTGCACGACCACGCACGGACCGGCCTTGATGACCGTGCCAGGGGTGACCGTCCCGTCCGGCGAGAACAGCTGCGTCATCCCGACTTTCCTGCCGATGATTCCTGTGACCATATCCAGCTTCCCGCTCTACTTGTGTTCCTTCCCGAACGCCTTGATCTCGACGTCGACGCCGGCCGGCAGATCCAGCTTCATCAGCGCGTCCACCGTCTGCGGCGTGGGCTCGAAGATGTCGATCAGCCGCTTGTGGGTCCGGAGCTCGAACTGCTCGCGCGACTTCTTGTCGACGTGCGGCGACCGGAGCACCGTCCACTTGTTCTTCTCGGTGGGCAGCGGAATCGGCCCCGCCAGGCGCGCCCCCGTCCGCCGCGCGGTGTCCACGATCTCGGTCGTGGACTGATCCAGCACACGGTTGTCGTAGGCCTTGAGGCGGATGCGAATCTTGTCGCTGAATGCTGTTGCCATGATGGTCCTTACCGGCTTCGGGCTGTGGGCCGGGCTTACTTGCCCTGCACCCTCGCGACGACTTCCTCGCTCACGTTCCCGGGAGCCGGCTCGTAGCGATCGAAGTGCATCGAATAGGTCGCGCGGCCCTGCGTCCGCGATCGCAGGTCCGTCGCGTAGCCGAACATCTCGGAGAGCGGCACGCGTGCGTTGACGATCTGCGTCCCGCCCCGATCCTCCTGCGACTGGACCTGCCCGCGCCGGCCGGACAGGTTGCCGATCACGTCGCCCATGTAGTCCTTCGGCACGACGACCTCGACGCGCATCACCGGCTCGAGCAGCACCGGCTTGGCCTTCTTGGCGGCATCCTGGAACGCCATCGATCCGGCGATCTTGAACGCCATCTCGGAGGAGTCCACGTCGTGGTACGAGCCGTCGTACAACTCGATGCGGACATCGTCGATGGGATACCCCGCGAGCACGCCGCGCGTGAGCGCTTCCTTGATCCCCTCGTCCACCGGCTTGATGAACTCCCTGGGAATCGACCCGCCGCTGGTCTTGTTCTCGAACACGTAGCCGGAGCCCGGCTCGCCCGGGAACAGGTGGATCTTGACGTGCCCGTACTGCCCGCGGCCGCCCGTCTGCTTCGCGTACTTCATCTCGCCGTCGGCGGGCCGCGTCAGGGTTTCCTTGTAGGCGACCTGTGGCCGGCCGACGCTCGCCTGCACGTTGAACTCCCGCTCGAGACGGCTGACGATGATCTCGAGGTGGAGCTCGCCCATCCCGGCGATCACCACCTCGCCGGTCTGCGGGTCGGTCTTGACCCTGAACGTGGGATCCTCCGCCATCAGCTTGCCCAGGCCGTGACCGAGCTTCTCCTGGTCGGCCTTGGTCTTCGGCTCGATGGCGAGCGAGATCACCGGCTCCGGGAAGTCCATCGACTCGAGCACCACCGCGTGCCGCTCGTCGCAGATCGTGTCGCCCGTCGTGACCGTCTTGAGGCCGACCGCCGCCGCGATGTCCCCCGCGTAGACTTCCTTGATCTCCTCGCGCTTGTTCGCGTGCATCTTCAGCAGGCGGCCGAGCCGCTCGGATTTCTGCTTCGTCGCGTTGTACACGGTGGACCCGGTGGTCATCACGCCCGAGTAGACGCGGATGAACGTGAGCTGACCGACGAACGGGTCGGTCATGATCTTGAACCCCAGCGCCGAGAACGGCGCATCGTCCGCCGCGGGACGCTCGACGATCGCCTCGGGGCCCTTGTTCGGATCGAACCCCTTGATCGGCGGCACGTCGATCGGCGACGGCAGGTAGTCCACGATGGCGTCGAGCAACGGCTGGACACCCTTGTTCTTGAAGGCCGACCCGCAGATGACCGGCACGAAGGCGGGCTCCGCCTTCTCCCCTTCCGTGTGCACGGAGGAGTTCACGCGCTTGCGCAGCGCAGCCTTGATCTCCTCGTCGGTGATCGCCTCGCCCCGCAGGTACTTCTCGAGGAGCTTGTCGTCCGCTTCGCTGACCTTCTCGATCAACTGCTCGCGGTAGTGGTCCGCTTCGGCCTGCATGTCGGCCGGAATCTCGCCGACGACGTAGTCGGCCCCCATCGTTTCGTCCTTGTAGGTGATCGACTTCATCCGCACGAGGTCGACCACGCCGACGAACCGTTCCTCCGAGCCGATCGGCAGCTGGATGGCCACCGGATTGCCACCGAGCTTCGAGGTGATCTGCTCGAAAGTCCGTTTGAAGTCCGCTCCGATGCGGTCCATCTTGTTCACGAAGCAGATGCGGGGCACGCGGTACTTGTCGGCCTGCCGCCACACCGTTTCCGATTGCGGCTCCACGCCCGCGACAGCGTCGAACACCGCGACCGCGCCGTCCAGGACGCGCAGCGAACGCTCGACCTCGGCGGTGAAGTCGACGTGGCCCGGGGTATCGATGATGTTGACCCGGTTGTCGCGCCAGAAACAGGTCGTCGCAGCGGACGTGATCGTGATGCCGCGCTCCTGCTCCTGCTCCATCCAGTCCATGACGGCGGTGCCTTCGTGCACTTCGCCGATCTTGTACGTGATGCCCGTGTAGAAGAGGATGCGTTCGGTCGTCGTCGTCTTCCCGGCATCGATGTGGGCCATGATGCCGATGTTCCGCGTGCGATTGAGCGGTGTTTCTCTTGGCATTACGTTGTAGCTTCCAGCTTCCAGCTACCTGCTTCCAGCTCCGGGCCCGTCCGTTTCGCGGCGGGCAGCCGGAAGCGGGAAGCTGGAAGCGTCAAACCGGCTACCATCGATAGTGCGCAAACGCCTTGTTGGCTTCCGCCATGCGGTGCGTGTCCTCGCGCTTCTTCACCGCGCCGCCGCGCAGGTTGGCCGCATCGAGCAGCTCGTTCGCCAGCTTCTCCTGCATCGTCTTGCCGTCGCCGCGGGAGCGAGCGAACCCGACGAGCCACCGGATGCTGAGGGACAGGCGACGGTTCGGGTTGACCTCGACAGGCACCTGGTAGTTGGAGCCGCCGACCCGGCGCGACTTGACCTCGAGCGCCGGCTTGACGTTCTCGACCGCCTTCTTGAAGACCTTCAGCGGGTCGTCGCCGGTCTTTTCCTGGATCGAGGAGAGGCTGGCGTACATGATCCGCTCGGCAGTGCTGCGCTTGCCGTCGCGCATCAGCGTGCTGATGAACTTCGTGACCAGCGAGCTGCTGTAGAGCGGATCGAGCGGCGTCTCCCGCTTCGGAACTTCTCTGCGTCTTGGCATAGGTTAGCTTCCAGCTTCCAGCTTCGTGCTTCCCGCTCGCCTCCGTGCTAGGGGGCCGGGAGCGCGGAGCCCGCTAGGATTTCGGTCGTTTCGCTCCGTACTTGGACCGGCCCTGCTTGCGGCCCTGGACGCCGACCGCGTCGAGCGTGCCGCGCACGACGTGATACCGCACACCGGGCAGATCCTTGACGCGTCCGCCGCGAATCAGCACCAGCGAGTGCTCCTGGAGGTTGTGACCCACGCCGGGGATGTAGGTCGTGACCTCGATGCCGTTGGTCAGGCGCACGCGGGCGACCTTGCGGAGCGCGGAATTCGGCTTCTTCGGCGTCTGGGTGAAGACGCGCACGCAGACGCCCCGCTTCTGCGGGCTGTCCTGCAGGGCCGGGCTCTTGGTCTTGCTCAGCACCTTCTCGCGCCCCTGTCGAACCAGCTGGCTGATCGTCGGCACAATAGCTCCACACGCGCGCGCCCACTGGACGCGCATAACACCACACCGGGGACAGGCCGCCGAGAGAACCTCGCGCGGCCGACACCGGGTCGGCTTTGATGCTCCAGGCCTAGGGGACCGCGTGAGCGGCCCGGCACCTGGGGCTGACTTACCCTATACAGTTGATGTTGCTGCGCCCCGACGGGGCGGAGGCGGTCAACGCGCGTTGGAGCGGCGCCGCTTTATGGCATCGGGCCCTAGATAGGGTGTCCCAGGGCCGACCAGAACCTTGCAACTATAGCGCAGGCCGTTCGGCGGGATCAAGCCCCTTGAGGCCGTTGTGTCGTCGAGTGCCAAAGTGAGCAAGGGAAGGGAACGGGGGGAAGCAACCGGAGGGCCTGGAGGCAGGGGCCGGCGGAAGCCGGCCCTGCCAACGACACCTAGCGCTTGATCTTGTCGCCGAGGTCTTCGATAACCTCGCCCACCTTACGGCGTGCGGCGCCGAAGCCCTCCTTCACGTCGCCCTCGGCCTCGTCTGCCACGCCTTCGCCGTGCAGTTGCTCGTTATCCGTGAGATCGCCAGCCGCCTGCTTGACCTTGCCCTTGAGCTGATCGGCCTTTCCTTCGAGTTCGTCCCGGTTCATATACGCAGCCTCCTTGGAGAGTCTCGATGCGCTCGAGTCCACAATTCGTCTACAAGAATCGGGCCCTTGGCCATGACAACAGGACGTCGACCCAAAATATTGGATCTCACTTCGAGCTGGAGAAATGGGGCGCAGGAACTGCCGCCCGTGAGCCTGCGAACCGGGCCCGAACGCGCAGATGCCGGCCGCCGAGCGCCCAGCCCAACCGCCGAGCGCCCAGCCCAACCGCCGAGCGCCGAGCCCAACCGCCGAGCGCCGAGACTATACTGCCCCCATGCCCAAGCTCATCGCCCAGCCCACGGTGATCCAGGCCGCGGGCAACAAGCCCAAGCGAATCGAAGAGTTTGCCGGAAGGGTCAACTCCGGGCACAGTGGTGTCAGCGTGGCCAGGATGACCTCCCCGGCCGGCTGGCTCGAGCCGGGCCAGCGGCCGGAGTTCGAGGAAATCACGCTCGTGCTCAGGGGATCCCTGCGCGTCGAGCACGAGGGGGGCGTACTGGACGTCCGCGAGGGCCAGGCGGTCGTCACTGCGCCTGGCGAGTGGGTCGGTACAGCACGCCCGCCCCGGGGGGCGCCGAGTATGTGGCGATCTGCCTCCCGGCGTTCTCGCCGGACGCCGTGCACCGGGATTCATGAGGTGCATGGAATTCATGGGCTGATGGCCGAGGGTTGAAACCGAGCGCCGAGCGCCGATTCCCGAGCGCCGAGCCCCGAGCGCCGAGCCCGAGAGCTGAGCGCCGAGCCCCGAGCCCCGAGCGCCGAGAACCTATACTGTCGCGATGCCCACCATCGATCGATCTGGAACCTCGCTTTACTACACGCGGTCCGGATCGGGCCCCGCGGTGCTCCTGGTCCAGGGCGTTGGCCTGATCGGGGATGGGTGGCAGCCCCAGGTCGCCGGCCTGCGCGATCGCTTCACCGTGGTGACCTTCGATAACCGCGGTATCGGCCAGAGCGGACCCGGCTCGGAAGCGCTGTCGATCGAAGGCATGGCTGAGGATGCCCTCGCGGTGATGGACGCCGAGGGCCTGGACCGCTTTCACGTGGGCGGCCACTCGATGGGCGGTGTGATCGCACAGCAGCTCGCGTTGTCCGCGCCGCACCGGGTGCTGAGCCTCGCCTTGATGTGCACGTTCCTGCGGGGCCGCGATGCCACCCGCCTCACGTGGGCCGTCCTGGTCGCCGGGATCCGCACGCGCCTCGGCAGCCGGCGGATGCGGCGTCGCGCGTTCGTCGATCTCGTGATGCCGCCGGCGACGCGTGGCGCCGAGGACCCCGGCGCGCTCGCCGAACGTCTGGCGCCGCTCTTCGGCAGAGACCTTGCCGACCAGCCGCCGATCGTGATGCAGCAGCTCCGCGCCACCCGCCGCTTCGACGCGTCGTCGCGCCTGGCGCAGCTCCGACGGGTACCGACACTCGTCATCAGCGCCCGCCACGATCGCATTTCGCGACCGGGGTACGGACAACGGCTGGCCTCGGCGATCCCCGGAGCGCGCCTGGTCGACATCGCCGATGCCGGGCACGGCGTGACGATTCAGCGCGCCCCGGCAATCAACCGCCTGCTCGCCGAGCACTTCATGGCGGCGGGCGCGAGCGCCGCGCTCTAGGCCCAGGTGCGCGACGCGTGGCGTGTCGCCTGGTCCGAGAGGCCGCTCGAAGACGCCGTCCCGAGTTCAGGGCTCCTGCGCGGTGCGTTCGCCCCGCGTTCTGCTGACGCTGTTCAGCGGCTTTCCAGAAACGCGGCTTCCTCGAGGCACTTCATGTACTGGGCGGTGGCGCTCGGCACGTCCATCTGCCCGGTCGAGAGCCCAACCTCCAGCGCCTCGAGCTTCGCCCGGCAGCTCTGGCCGCGGAACACGCGCTCCTCGAGGTTGTTCGACTTGAGGAGCTGCGTGCAGACGGTCGCGATCACGGAGCAGAGGGCTGCCCCTCCGCAGAGGAGCTGCCACGCCGGGGACGTCAAATCGAGCGACGTCTTCAGCCAGGTGGCAAACGGCTGCCCCCCCACCGCCGGGCCCGTGGTCAACACGGCTGCGAGGGCGCCGCCGATGATGCTCATGTTCAGCAGCCGCCTTTTTCGCGGCGCAGCGGCCGCGACGACCGCTTCGACCCGCGCACGCTTGTTGCGAATCTGCGTCAGAAGGTCGGTGTCCACCACGTCTGCGGTCATTTTCACGCCCCCTGTCGCGCGCCCGCCGCGCACATCCGGACTGCCAGTGTTGCCGTCACGTCAGGCATTTCCATTCGACATCCACGAACACGATTGGCCCGCGATCTCTCCTCCGGCCCTCTCCCTGTGCCCGCTGCCATCCGCGTTCGCCTGCCGGCGGCTACCGGACTCCGAACGCCGCGCGTGCGAACAGCGCCGCCGGGAGGCCCACGCCGAACGCATGGATCAGGAGTCCATTGATCAGCACGGCGCCCGCCGGCGCGCCGCCCGCGGCCGCCGACAGCGGAACGACGACGAACGTCATCACGGCGTAGGCCATGAGGCCGAACAATGGACCGGTGAGATAGGGGCGGCGGGTCAGAAACGGCACGCCACGGGCGACGGCGAAGAAGGTGGCGACGATGCCGAGCGCGATGACGAAGTGCAGGACCAGCCCCAGCACGAGCGTGCCCGCGCCGCCCTGAAATGCCGCGCGTCCCAGCAGACCTGACGCGATGCTCTGGAGGATGCGGCCGGGGGAGATGCCGCGCAGCCCGAAGAACAGAAACGCGTCGAGCGCGTCGAGCACACCGACGGTCAGGGCCCCCCACAGCCATGCCCGGACCGGAGACATTCGCGGCGGTAGGCCGTCCACGGCGCGCCCGTGACCTGCAGTCGCCATCAGGGACCCTCGATCGATTTCACGCCGCGCCTGCCTCGGGCGCGACGTAACGTCGCAAACGGGAGAGGCTGCGGCATTCTACGCCGGTTCCCCCGTCACGCTTGCAGAGGCGCGGACCGTGGTCTCACCCCTGTCCGCCACGGGGCCGTTACGCTGCGATACCATCTCCGTCAGACGTATGCGCATTGCCCTTGCCCAGCTCAATCCCACCAGCGGCGACATCGACGGCAACACCCGGGCGGTCCTCGGCGCGATGGACGAGGCCGCGAGCCGCGGCGCGGAGGTCCTCGTCGCGCCCGAAATGGTCCTCACCGGCTACTGCATTGGCGATCTGATCGAGGACCGTGGCTTTCTCGAGGCGAACGAGCGCGCCATGCAGCGCGTCGCCAGCAATGCCCGCGGGATCACCGTCGTGGTCGGCTTCATCGACTGCGACCACGCGGCCAGGAGCGACACCGGCACCATCCGCAAGTACAACGCCGCGGCCGTCGTGCGGGACGGACGGGTGCTGCAGCGCGCCCGCAAGACGCTGCTCCCCAACTACCGCTACTTCGACGACAAGCGCTTCTTCACGCCCGCCGAGGAGCGGGAACCGGTGGATCTTGCGCTGCCGTCGGGCCACGCGCGCGTCGGGGTCTCCATCTGCGAAGACATGTGGGACGACTTCTACGACGTGAAGCCCCTGCCGGAGCTGGCCGCGAAAGGGGCGAGCGTTCTCTTCAACCTCAACGCGTCGCCATTCTATCCGGGCAAACGCCACGAGCGCGATGCCCTGGTTCGCCGGCACATCCACCAGTTCCGGAAGCCGGTTGTCTACGTGAACACCGCCGGGGCAGCCGACAACGGCAAGAACATCATCCCGTTCGACGGCGAGAGCCTCGTCTACGATCGCGATGCACGCCTCGTGGCCATCGGCCGGCAGTTCGCGGAGGATCTGCTGATCGTCGACCTCGACGGAGGGGTTCACCCGCAGATCGACCTCCCGCCGATCGACCGCGACCGCGAGCTCTACGATGCGCTGCGGATGGCGCTCGCCGATTACATGCGCAAGACGGGCTTCACGCGTGCCACCGTGGCGCTGTCCGGCGGCATCGATTCGGCGCTCGCGCTGGCGCTCGCGGTGGACGCGCTCGGGGCCGATCAGGTCACGGCATTCAACATGCCGTCGAAGTACAACACCGAGACGACCCGTTCGATTGCCGAACGGCTCGCCGCCGCGCTCGGGGTGCACTACGGCGTCATCCCGATCCAGGGCATCGGCGATCAGGTGATCTCGGTGTTCGAGGAGCACGCGCACCCCATCCGGCGCGGGCTCACCCGCGAGAACCTGCAGGCCAGGATCCGGGGCCTCCTGATGATGGCCGAGT
Source organism: uncultured Acidobacteriota bacterium (assembly GCA_963787175.1). Lineage (GTDB taxonomy): Bacteria > Acidobacteriota > Vicinamibacteria > Vicinamibacterales > 2-12-FULL-66-21 > CAVSUB01. The sequence goes on along the minus strand of CAWBCA010000013.1, from coordinate 468,700 downwards.
CGAACGACACGGGCGCGCTGCTGATCTCCTGCGGGAACGAGACGGAGATTGCGCTTGGCTACGCGACGCTCTATGGCGACATGTGCGGCGGGCTGTCGCTCATCGGCGACCTCTCGAAAACGGACGTCTACCGGCTGGCACGCCACGTCAACGATCGCCACGGTTCGGAGAAGATTCCGCGCGAGACCTTCGAGATCGTCCCGTCCGCGGAGCTGGCCGACAACCAGTTCGACCCATTCGACTACTCGGTCGTGGCCCCGATCGTTGGAGAGCTCGTGGAGCGCCGGATGAGCCCGGCCGAGCTCGTCACCCGGTTCGAACACCGGGAGCTCGATCGCACGCGCTTCCTGCCCGACGCGGAGGGTCGCACCGTCTACGACAAGCACACGGCCATCACCTTCACGCGGGTCGTCGAAGAGGCCGCCGGCCGCATCCGGCGGTCGGTGTACAAGCGCCTTCAGGGACCGCCCATCGTCGCCGTCTCGGAGCGTGCGTTCGGGTTCGACCTCCGCGAGACAATCATCAACGGCTGGACGGGGTAAACATGGCAAAGGGCAAATGGCAAAGCGTAAAGGGTCGACGGCACGCAACGCTACCGTTCGCCGCCGTCGATGATCCGCTGCAGCTCCTCGTTCGTCCATGGACGGGCGCGGCCCGCGACCTCGCTCCGGACGCCAGCCACCGCCGCAGGGTCCACCGCCGACCCGTCCTGCTCCCACGCACGCCTTATGTAGGTGAGCACCGCCGCCACCTGCTCGTCCGTCAGGCTCGCACCGAGCGGCGGCATCAGACCCACGGACCCCTCCTTGCCGTTGAGGAGAATGCGGACGGGAACGTCGGCGTGCGCGAGCGCGAAGTCGGACCCCAGGAGCGTCGGCGCCAGCTTCTCGCGACCCCGTCCGTCAGGCTGGTGGCAGGCCTCGCACAGGCCCCTGGTAGATCTCCTGCCCTGCGGTGAATCGCTGCTGCTCGGCGGCGGTCAGCGGCGCAGCGACGGCCGTCGGCGCTCCAGCCTTGCCGGGCCAGCGGAGGCGTTCGAGCACGGCGGCCGCTCGACGCCCGAGGTCTCCGCCGCCCTCCGCCACGCGCAGGAGCGCGGGCTCCCGGGTCAGGCTCATCGCGATCGACGGCCCGCTCCTCCCGCGACCGGCAGCCGCGGCCGCCGCCGGACCCGCGCGTCCCGTCGTCCGCGGGAACGCCGAGGCACCTCCCGGGCCGCTCCGTCCGCCCGGACAGGTCGGGCAGGCGGCCTGATTGCTGCCGCGCGCGCGCACGATGCTGCCGGGCAACGGCGTGCTGAGCACCGATGCCTCGACCCCGGCCATCATCGACGCGCGCTGCCACTCCGGCCGCCCGGGTTCGGCGATCTGCTCGAAGATGCGCTGGGATGCCGCCTCCTGCCGCCCGCGAAGGATTGTGGCCGTGAGCCCGGCGACCGCGGCGCTGCGCTGCGGCGACTCCGTCTGTGACGCCGCGATCCGATCGAGAAGCGCTGCCTCGCTGCCGGAGACCCCGCTGAGCGCCGCATCGAGCACGATTGGATCGTCGCCGCCCTTCTCCAGCACGCCGATCACCGCGGCGTCGCGCGCCTCCCCCTTCAGCATGCCGGCCGTCGCGGCCAGCTGTCGGCGGACCGCCCAATCCGAATCCGTCATGCGCGCGAGCACGGCCGTCTGGACGACGCCGTCTCCTTCGGCCAGCCAGCGCTCCGAGAGCCTGAGGGCTGATGTACGAACATCGCGCGAGGCATCGCCCAACGCCTTGACCACGAGGGCCTTGTCGATGCTATCCAGCCCGTCCAGCGTCCACAACGCGTGCAGGCGGGTCCGATGATCGGGAGCGCTCCCGGCCAGCCTGGCCAGCGCCGGCACCACCGACTGGTCGGCGCGCTCGACCAGCAGCCGCTGCGCCGTGTCCCGCCGCCAGCCGTTCGGGTGCGCGAGCGTCTCCACCAGTGCTGCGGAGGACGCCGCCGACATCGCCGGTTTCGCGTCGCGGCGGGTGGTCTCGTGGACGACCCTGTAGATCCGGCCGTATCCGATCGGCTGCTCGAGACCGTTCGACACGATGTGGTCGCGCAGGTACTCGGTGATGAAGCCTTTGTGCTGGATGATGCCGCGATACATGTCCACCACGTAGAGCGTGCCGTCCGGCGCGTTGGAGAGGTTGACCGGCCTGAAGCGCTCGTCGCCGGCTGCGAGGAACTCGGCGCGGGCGTACGCCTTCTTCGCCCTGATGGTCGTGCCATCGTCGCTCAGCACGATCCGGCTCACCAGGTTCCCGGCAGGCTCGACAACGAACACGTTGCCACTCAGATCGGCTGGCAGCCGATCACCGCGATAGACCAGCGGCGCGGCCACCCCGGTGAACGCCGCCAGCGTGCCGTCCTCGCGAAGGACGCCCAGCTGATAGCCGCGGTTGACGCCGCGGGTGGGGCGCACCGGCCACACCGCATTGACCTCGTTGGCATCTCCTGCGAGCGACTCGTAGCTCCCGCGGGTACGCAGGAGGTTCGGGTTGCGCCCGTAGTAGGGGGTCGGCACGATGTCGACGTGCAGGACCGATTCGTTGGTGTTGCGGTAGATGCGCCCCGCATCGTCCTGCGAGTTGCCCCACTGCCCGCGCGCGGGCGTCTTCGCCACTTCGAAGGTGCCGTGCTTCAGCCGGAGGTAGATCCCGACCTCAGACGTGTGCAGCCAGTTGTCGAGGGCCCACGTGAGGCTGTTGGCATTGTGCTCGACGTTCGCCTCACGGCTCCCGTACCTGTCGGTGACGAGCTCCCTGGAATCTGCGGTCAGGTCGCCGTTGGTATCGCGCATCAGCCAGAGGTTCGGCGGCTCGCCGACGAGCACGCCTTTCGACAGCACCTTCACCGCGCGAGGCAGGACGAGCTTGTCGGCAAAGACGGTCCGCTTGTCCATCCGGCCGTCGTCATCCGTGTCCTCGAGAACGAGGATGCGGCCCAGCGGCTCGTGCTCGTTGACGGCGGCGATCGAGTTCATGTAGCCGGTCATCTCGACGACCCACAGGCGGCCGTCGGGATCGAAATCGATCGCCACCGGATCCTGGACCATCGGCTCGCTGGCTACGAGCTCGACCTTGTAACCGGGTGCCGTCACGAACGTCTTCATCGAGTCGGCCGGCGAGAGCGCCGGCGTGACCGCCACCGGCGCCGGTGTCGAGGCGGGTGGGGCAGCCGGGGACGGACCGGCCGGCGGCTGCACCGCCAACGCGCCGGCCGTCAGTATGGCAATCGACCCGAGGGTCAGGGTTCTCAGCATGTAAGGCTCAGTGCCGGCCGCCTCAAGCGCGCATGTAGACGTTGCGGAAGGCCAGCATCTCCTCGCCCGCGGGGGAGACGTTGTGCATGACCAGTTGCCATCCTTCATTATCCGACGGTTGGCTCGATGGACGGATCGTCGTGCGCCACCCCCAGTCAGGGCCGGTGGGTGCCGGGTAGTGGCCCAGCACATCGATCGCCCCGGAGCGGTCGTCTCTGCCCGCCGACAGCAGGAAGGTCTCGCTCTGGTGCCACGAGTCGCACCAGACAATCTGCGCGGCGTCGGTCTTTCTCTCGCGACCCACGAGCAGCGTGCCCTCCTGAGGATCTCCGCGGTATTCCCAGGTGTAGTCAATCCGCAGGAACTTCCCGCCCGCGCACGGCGTGACGATGGCCGCGGTTTCGGAAGTCGACTCGGGAGGCGTCGCGTCGGGCAGCACCAGCGTGCTGGTGCCCTTCCAGGTACCGGTCAGTCTGTGAAGGGAAACAGGGATGCTCACGCTAGAGACCTCCGAAGGGAGGAACCGGCCGGCGGGCGGGTCGCCCGCCGGCGGAAATTTATGCCAGGCGGCCGGGCGATCAGAACCGGACGCCGAGGCCGATGCGAACCTGGTCGACGCTGAAAATCGCCGCCCGGGAGCGCAGATTGGCTGGAAGTCAGGCGGGGCTGTGGACTGACTGACCTGAAGCGAGGACGCACTCGTCCACCCAGGGCATTAGTCAAGCGTGAGGCGTGAAACGGCGCCCGTCAGCGTGTCGGCACCGATCGACACGTGGAGCTCTCCACCGCCGGCTGCGATCGACAGGTCCATCCGGCGCTCGAGGCGGGCTGCTAGAGCACCGACCAGCGCACGGTCCACGGCGTAGATCTCGAGCGCCTCGACGCGGTGGATACGCTCACCCGCGAGACTGCGTCGCAGCTGGCCGGCGTCCTTATGGGTGTAGACGACGACCCGGCGGGCAGCCTTGGAGGCGCGGTGCAGCCGGGCGGCGTCCGGGGAGCCCACGTCGATCCAGACCTTCAGCGCGCCGGTCAGATCGCGGATGGCAATCGCGGGGTGGTCGGGGTCTGCGATGCCCCTCGAGAACTCGATGCCTTCCGCATGTTCGAGGCAGTACGCGAGCACGCGGGTGATCAGGTATTCGGCCGACTCCGACGGATGGCGCGCCACCCGGAGCTCGAGCGAGTCGTAGACCCCCCGATCGCTGTCTGCCAGGTCGATGGTGAAGACGTGAATCGTGGCGGTCAGCGCCACGGCGGGCGGCTGGCCAGCTGGCTGCTCACGCCAGGGCGGCCCGGCAGAAATCGATCGACTTCTTGATCTCGGGGATGCGATCCCCGCCTTCCGCCAGCGGGACCTCGAACTCGATCGTGGCCTGGATATTCCACTTGTTGTCGCGGATGAGGCGCAGAACCTCGGCGATGGGGGTGTCTCCCTGCCCGAAGGGGACGTTCGGACCTTCGTTCGCTTTCCGATCCTTGACGTGCACGTGCGTGATCCGCGCGTGATGCTGCTTCATGAACGGCACGGGAGAGCCGTGGTTCCCCGCGATGAAGTGCCCGATGTCCAGGTTGGCGCCGTTGTGGCGCGCGTAGGCGAAGAGCTTTTCCCAGTCCGCCGGACCGGTGGTTGCGTGACCATGATAACCAACCATGATCTGGTGCTTGTCGGCGAACTGGCCCAACCGCTTGGGCCCTTCCTCGGCAATCTCCGTCGAGATGGCGCGCGCGCCGAGTGCCTTGGCCAGCTCGAACGAGTAGTCCAGCGCCGGATCGCTGAACCGGAAGATGTTGTCGACCTTCAGGATCTCGATCAGGACGCCGGCGTCGTTGTACATCTTTCGGAACGCCCGCGCCTTGTCCAGAGGGGCGGCAAGCCGCCACTTCTGCAGCGCCTCGGCGACTGCCGGATCCTTCTCCTGAGCGCCGCGGGCGTTGATGAGCTCTGCCGGCGCTCCCATGAACGTCTCCACGGGCTGCGATCGGAGCTCCAGCGCGCTGATCCCCAGCTGGATGCAGTTCTGGAGCATCAGGTCCGGCTCCATGTTCCGGCCGCCCAAGCCGCGCGTCAGGCTGTACGGCACGTTCAGTCCGATCTGAACGCCGGACACCTTCGAGTTCGGCTTCGCCTGCAGCGCGGCAGCAAGCGTCGAGGAGGGCTTGAAGAGGCCGGCGGCTGGCAGAACCGTCAGGGCCAGTTGGCCGAGCTCGCGTCGGGTGTAGGGCATGGAGGAGCGTAACATGCTTCCAGCTACCCGCTTCCTGCTGCCCGCGACACGGGAAGCTGGAAGCCGGCAGCTGGAAGCGGGTAGCGGGAAGCGGGAAGCTACCTAAAACGCAAACCGTCCGCCGAACCGCACGCTGCGCTGGCCGCCGGTTGTGGCGGTGATCTGGCCGAACGTGTTGCCGGCCGCGTCGCTGTACGTGGTGTTCGGGTTGGCCCAGCGCACTGAGTTCGTGACGTTGTACGCGTCGATCCGGAACTCGGCGTAGCGCGTGCCGCCGACACTGAACCGCTTGAACAGCGATCCGTCGATGTTCCAGAAGCCGGGGCCGTCCGGGCCGCCGTTTCGCGTCATGTTGCCCTGCACGCCGCCAGCCGGCAGGGAATACACGGCCGGGTCGAAGTAGAGCCGGCCGGGTCCGAACCCGCCCAGCACACTGTTCCCGCCGTTCAGGTTTGCGAACGCCGTGTTACCGGGCGTGTTCAGCAGCGTGCCGCTGCCGGTGATGTTCAGCGGGGTGCCCGACTGCGCGACGAAGATGCCGCTCAGCTGCCAGCCGCCCACCACTTTCCCGAGCAATCCCTCACTCAGCCAGCGCTTGTTGGGCCCCCACGGCAGCTCGTACAGCCCGGTGACCACGTAGTTGTGCAGGCGGTCGAAGTTCGACCGGCCCCAGCTCAGCTCGTAATCGATCGGTGTGCCGATGCTGGTGTTCTCGTTCACGTAGTCCTTCGCTCGGCTGAGCGTGTAGGAGTTGGTCAGGAGAAGGCCGTTGCGGAACCGGCGGTCGACCTTGACCTGGAGCGCGTTGTACTCCGACTTGTTGTCGTTCGTCCGCGTGCGGTTCTCGCCCGTCCGGTTGAACTGCGCGAACTGCGGCTGTCCGTTGGTCCCGGAGCCGTAGGTCCGGCTCGCGTTCGTGTTCACGTCCATGACGAGATCGACGCCGCGGTTGCCGACGTAGGCGATGTCGGCCGTGAGCAGGAACGGCAACTGGCGCTGGAACGCCACGTTCCACGAGTGCAGCGTGCCCTCCCGCAGGTCTGGCGAGATCACGTCGAACGTGGAGTTGCGGAGCGCGCCCGTGACCGGGATCACGCCGTCGGCCGGGATGTCGAGGAGGGCCGGTGCGGGAAAGCCCGCGGCCATGGAGCCCGCCGCCTGGAAGCCGTTCGCCGCCGAACCGGAGTAGTTCTGCTTCACCGGGTAGTTGAAGGCGTAGCGGTTGTCGGGGAACGGGATCGTGCTGGCGCCGTATCCGGCGCGCAGGACCGTGATGTCGTTGAGGCGCCACGACACGCCGGTCCGCGGCGCGAAGTGCTTGAAGTTCTTCTTCACGTTCAACGCGTTGTCCACATCGCCGTATCCGGCCACGCGCAGCGTGTGCGTCGTGGGGTCGTAGTTCGACAGGCTGCCGGCGCCCGAGAGGCCCACGAGCGGGCTGTAGTACTCCCAGCGGAGGCCGAGGTCCACCGTGACGTTCGAGCGTGCCTGCCACTTGTCCTGCATGAACAGGAAGAGGCCCGAGTGCTTGGTTCCGGGCTCGTCGAACACCTTCAGGTCCCGCTGCACGACGTTCGGCCAGTCGAGCAGGAACGACGCCATCGAGTTCGCCACGCCGCTCAGCGTGGCCGTCTCGGACGGCAGGCCGGTGCCCGACGATGTGAAGTTGAAACGGCCGCGCGGTCCGCCGGCATCCTGCGTCTGCAGCAGCAGGTCGCGGTTGTTCCGCCACTCACCGCCCACCTTCACCGTGTGGCTCTGCAGCAGGCGCGTCACCGTGGCGGTTGCGTTCCAGGTCTTCTCGGATCGATCCCAGGGCTGGCTCCCGGAGAAGCCAAGGAGGGGATCCCCATAGCCCGTGAGGTTGATATAGCTCAGGCCACTCGTGAACTCGTCGATGTTGGCGCCGGGAATGCCGACTTCGGTGCTCGTCGTCAGCCCGTGCCCTTCGGTCTGGGTCTCGTTGTGGTAGTAGTTCAGGCCTCCGCGCACGTCGAGCACGGTCTTGGCGCTGAACACGCGGGTCCAGGTCCCGGCGGTGCTGTAGCTGGTGTTCGTGCCCGTGCCGGCGAACCCGCTGTTCGCGGGACCGCCGTACTGGCCGTAGAGCCCGGGGTCGAACAGCACCGGCCGCATGAAGCTGAGACGATACGAGAGCTGGTCTTTCTCGTTCAGCGTGTAGTTGATCTTCGCATCGAAGCCGTCGGTCGTCTTCTCGCGTGTCTGCGCCTTCTGGTAGTTGTTCTGACCGAGCGGCGCGCCGGGGATGTTCGGCTCGGGGATGAAGGCGAGCAGATTGCGCGCGATCGGGCTGATCCGATCCTGCGGAATCTGGTTGTTGGCAAACGCGACGCGGTTCGCCCCGGTCACGTCACCGGTCCGCGGATCGTAGATCCGGCTGGTGACCTCGCCGAAGTCGCCGTTCCGCATCCGCATCGTCGGGATGGTGGCCCGGACTACATAACCGTTGTTGTCGATCGTACGCTGGTAGTCGCCGAAGAAGAACAGCTTGTTCTTCACGATCGGGCCGCCGAGCGTGAAGCCGCCGTTGGCGAACTTCGTCGGCGCCTTGAGGTGCGTGAAGTAGTCGCTGGCGTTGGTCGCGTCGGTGTTGCCGAAGAAGAAGACGCTGCCCTTGAGGTCGTTGCTGCCGGATTTCAGCGTCACGTTCGTGACGGCGCCGCCGGAACGCCCGAACTCCGCGTCGTAGTTGCTGGTCGTGACGCTGACGGTCTCGAGCGCATCCGCCGCCGGAATAATCACCTGCAGCAGGCCTGTCTTGTGGTTGTCGTCCAGCCCCTCGATCAGCGTGTTGTTGGCCATGCGCGGCTGGCCGTTGACTTCAACCGCCAGAGAGTCCTGCGAATTGAAAAAAGCGGAATGCTCGCGGTGCGGGCGCGTGGAGCCCGGCACGGTGACCAGCAGCGACTGGAAGTTGCGGTTGAACGTGAGGGGCATCTCCGCGACCATCTTCGACTCGAGGATGCGCCCTGTGTCGGTACGGTCCGTCTGCAGGAGCGGCGACTCGGCGGTCACGGTGAGCGTCTCGTTGAGGGCGCCGACTTCCAGCTTCAAGTCGACACGCGCGGTCGTGTTCACGTCGAGCTTGACGTTCGGTCTTACCACCTTCTTGAAGCCCTCGAGCTCGACTTCGACGGTGTAGGTGCCATTCTGCAGGCTCGAGAAGATGTAGTAGCCGACCTCGTTCGTCACGGCCGTGCGGGTGGTGTTGGTCTGCGTTTCGCGCGCGGTGACGGTCGCGCCAGGAATCCCCCCGCCGCTCTCATCGGTGACGTTGCCGAGCAGCGTCCCGGTCACTGCCTGGGCGTGCGCCGTCGAGGGCGCGATCGTGATGCCTGCGATCAGGAGCGCGCTGCCCAGGATCGCAACCTGTCCACTCCTGCCTCCCCACCGAGCAATCGCTGTCCGTAACATTCCGTCCATCGTGCTGCCTCCTCACTGACATGAACCCGAGCCCAGAAGGCGCACTTCTACCCCCGGCGGCAAAATTGCGAACTGCTGAGCAGGCTGATAGTAGCAGGGTGTTGCCCGGAACGACAAAAAAGGAGGAATCCTACAAATTAGTGGATCTCGGGCTCGTCAACTGGCGCTGTCCCCTCGAGGAAGTCGAAGTCGCAGCCCCGGTCGGCCTGCGTGACGTGCAGCGAGTACAGCCGTCCGAAGCCTCGTGGATACTGGGGCGCCTGCGGCACCCACGCCGCCCGCCGGCTGGCAAGCTCCCGTTCCTCGACCCTCAGGGAGAGCCGCCTGCCGGGCACGTCGAGCTCGATCACGTCGCCGTCCTCCACGAACGCCAGCGGGCCGCCCACGAACGACTCCGGCGCAACGTGCAGGACGCAGGCGCCGTAGCTGGTCCCGCTCATCCGGGCGTCGGAGATGCGCACCATGTCGCGGACGCCTTGCGCCAGCAGCTTCTTCGGAATCGGCAGCATCCCCCATTCCGGCATCCCGGGACCGCCGAGCGGCCCGGCCTTCTGGAGCACCAGCACCGAGTCGGGCGTCACCGGCAGCGACGGATCGTCGATGCGCCGCTCCATGTCGTTGTAGTCGCGGAAGACGACCGCCGGTCCGGCGTGCTGCAGCAGCCGCCGGTCCGCCGCGGTGTGCTTGATCACGGCCCCGCCGGGCGCCAGGTTGCCGCGCAGCACCGCGACTCCCCCCTCGGGCCCGAGCGGCCGATCCCTCGGCAGGATCACCTCGTCGTTCGAGATCACCGCGTCGGCCACGTTCTCGCCGAGCGTCCGGCCGTTCACCGTCCGGCAGTCACCGTGCAGCCGGTCGCCGAGCCGCTGGAGCAGCCCCCGCAGGCCTCCGGCGTAATAGAAGTCCTCCATCAGGAACCGGCCGGAGGGCCGGATGTTCGCGAGGAATGGTGTTTCCCGCGACAGGTGATCGAACCGATCCAGATCGAGCGCCGCCCCTGCCCGGCCCGCCATGGCAATGAGATGGATGATGGCGTTGGTCGACCCACCCAGCGCCATGGCCGCCACGACCGCGTTCTCGAACGCGTCGGTCGTGAGGATGTCGCGGGGCCGCAGGTCCTCCCAGACCATCTCGACGATGCGGCGGCCGGCGGCCGTCGCCATGCGCGGATGTGCGGAGTCTGCCGCCGGGATCGACGATGCCCCGGGCAGCATCAACCCGAGCGCATCCACCGCCGCTCCCATGGTCGAGGCCGTGCCCATCGTCATGCAGGTGCCGTAGGAGCGCGCGATGCCATCCTCCATCTCGCGCCAGGCGCACTCGTCCAGCGTGCCGGCGCGCCGTTCGGTCCAGTACCTCCAGACGTCGCTGCCCGAGCCGAGCACCTGGCCGCGCCAGTTCCCACGGAGCATCGGCCCTGCGGGCACCATGATGGCGGGCAGGTTGGCGCTGGTCGCGCCCATCACGAGGGCCGGCACCGTCTTGTCGCAGCCGCCCATCAGGACGACGCCGTCGGCGGGATACGACCGCAGCGCCTCCTCGGCTTCCATCGCGAGGAGGTTGCGATACAGCATGGTGCTCGGCTTCATGAACGTCTCGCCGAGCGTCATGACCGGGATCTCCATCGGGAAACCGCCGGCCTGCCAGATACCGCGCTTGACCTCCTCCGCCCGCACCCGGAAGTGCGTGTGGCAGGGGTTGGCGTCGCTCCAGGTGTTCAGAATCGCGATGACCGGCTTTCCCGAGATGTCCTCGAGGCTGAAGCCCGCCTGCTTGGCCCGCGAGCGGTGGCCGAAGGATCGCAGGTCGTCCTTGCCGAACCAGCGGTGGCTGCGGAGGTCGGCCACGTCGCGTCGCGGGCGGCTCATGCCGGCTGCTCCGCGAGCGCCCGTGCCACGGGAGCCAGCCGTTCCAGTTCGGGCCCGGTCAGCGCCGACACGAACGGCGGGATGGGCCCGGTCGTGGCGATGCCGGCCAGTTCGGTCGCATGGTGGAGGACACGGGCAGGGCCCCACGCGTCGCGGAGATCTTCGAGCGGCATGAACCGCGCCCGCAGTTCCTCCGCCGCGCTCCACTCGCCCGCCTGACAGGCGGCCAGCAGCCGGCTGCAGGTGTGGGGCGCCACGCAGCCGGAGCCGGTGGTGAAGCCATCGAGGTGGAAGTCCCGGAGATGCACGACGGCCGGACGCTCGCCCACGCCGCTCACCACCCGCCCGCGCTCCACGCGGTGCAGCAGGCCCTCGAGGTAGGCGTCCTGCCCCGGGTCGTCGCGGACGACCGCATATTTGATGGCGACCGCCACGCCGTCGGCGATCAACCGCGCCACGGCGTCGAGCCCCGCTTCGCGTTCGGCGCCGAAGCTGTCTTCGGACTTGAGATAGAGGATGAGCGGAACGCCTGCGGCGTCGGCAATCTCTCGCATCCCCTGCTCGATTCCGGCGGGATCGCGCGGGTCGCCGCAGGGGAGCATCATCGCGCAGCGGAACGGATGACGCCGGAGCAGCCGTGCCTGATCGAGGGCGCGACCGAAGGACGGGCCGAGGCTGGGAATCGCCCACCGGGTCGCTGGAAACGCGGCAAGCCAGCCCAGCAGCACGTCGAACTCGTCCAGCGTGATGTGGTACAGGAAGGCGTTTCCCCCGTAGAGGTATCGCGTGATGCCGCCCGCTTCGATGTGCCGCGCGACAGCCTCCGCGGCATCGAGGTCCAGGCTGCGGCGCGCGTCGCGCTGCCGCGGCAGCGGCGGCACGGCGAACACGCCTGCGAGATGCGTCGTCGTAATCGTGGTGGATGTCGGTAGTGTCACGAAAACCTCCGCTCCCCTGTCGCCGCGGCACGGACGGAGAGCGTGAAAGAGTGGCGCTCAGGTCCTCGGCACCGGGGCGGCGGCGCCGCCCAGCCCCACCGCCGGCTGCGCGGTCTGCGATGGCAGCCGCAGGCTGAGCACCAGGGCGGCCTCGAGCACCAGGACCACCGACAGCACGAGCAGCCCGCCGGTGTAGCCTCCGGTGAGATCCCGGAGGCGTCCCCATGATCGAGGGGCCGAAGAACCCTCCGAGGTTGCCGACAGCGTTGATGAGCCCGATGCCGGCGGCGGCGGCGGTCCCCCCGAGCACCATCGGCGGTATGGCCCAGAACACGCTCATGACGGAGCGCTGACCCATCTGCGAGAGCGTGAAGCTCAGGACCAGCAGCCACACGTTGTCCCGGAAGGCCACCGCGAGAAGGAGCCCGGTCGCCGCCGTGACCGCACAGGCCGCGACGTGCATCTTGCGCTCGCCCGTGCGATCCGAGTGACGGCCGATCACCACCATCGCGATGAGCGCCGCCACGAACGGGATGGACGTCAGGGTACTGAGCCCGAACCCGCTGGAGCCCGAGGCCTCCGCCAGCATCCTGGGCAGCCAGAGGAAGATCCCATAGGTCACGGACGTGTTCAGGAAGTACACGGCGCAGAGCAGCCACACACGTCCGCTGGCGAGGCTGTGCAGAATCGACACGTGGCCCGTCGCGCTGCGGCGCGCGCGCTCCTCGCTCATCGTGCGGGAGAGCCACTCGCGGTCGGCAGCCGGCAGCCACGAGGCCTGCTCCGGGCGATCGGTGAGCACACGCAGCGCCACGAAGCCCAGCACCACGGCGGGCAACCCCTCCAGCGCGAAGAGCCATTGCCACCCGTGCAGGCCGAGCCGGCCATCGAGGCGGAGGATGGCCTCCGACACCGGCGCGCCGACGATGATCGCGACCGGCGCGGCCATCATGAAGAGCGCGCCGGTGCGCGCGCGCTCGGCCGACGGGATCCAGTAAGTGAGGTAGAGCACCACGCCCGGGAAGAAGCCTGCCTCCGCGATGCCCAGCACGATGCGCGCGGCATAAAAGGATCGCACGTCGGTGATGAACATGGTCGCGATCGAGCAGAGCCCCCAGCCAATCATGATCCGCGCGATCCAGCGCCGTGCGCCGACGCGATCCAGGATCAGGTTGCTGGGTACCTCGAAGACGCAGTAGCCGAGGAAGAACAGCCCGGCGCCGATGCCGTATTGCGTCGCGGTCAGCCCGAGGTCGCGCTGCAGTGCACCCGAGGCGAAGCCGATGTTCACGCGATCGATGTAGGCGACCACGTAGCTGAGGAAGAGGAACGGGATGATCCGTCGCGTAACGCGGTCGATGACGAGCCGGCGGCGGATCGCGTCCTGGTCGTGCATGACCTGAGTCGGCGCACGATACCACGGGCGAGGCAGCGGAGAACAGGCAGCATGGCCGCCTGGGCGGCGGACATCTGCCGCCGCGCGATCTCAGCCGCGCTGCAGCCGTGCCGTGACTTCGATTTCGATACGCATCCGGGCGTCGGTCAGCCCGGCCGAGATCATCGTGGCCGCGGGCCGGATCTCGCCGAAGTACCTGCGCAGGATCGGCCAGCACCGCCTGAACTCGCTGGCGTCGGGAAGGACGTACATCACACGGACGATATCCCTCGAGCTCGCTCCCGCCTCGGCGAGCGCCACGTCGATGTTCCGCAGGCACTGCTCGGTCTGCTCGGCCAGGTCCTCCGAGATCGTCATGGTCTTGTAGTCGTAACCGGTGGTTCCCGAGACGAACACCATGTCGCCGTCCACCACGGCGCGGGAGTATCCAATCTCCTTTTCGAACGTCGAACCCGAGCTGATCAGCCGTCGTCCCACCTCTGCCTCCGCATCTCCCGCCGGACCGGGTCCCCCGGGTTGGGAGGGACGCGGGACCCCGGCCGCGACGATTCAGGCGACCACGTTCACCAGCGTGCCGATCGGCTCGATGGTGATGGCGATCTCGTCCCCGGCGGCGAGCGTGAATTCATCAGGGGGCACGATGCCGGTCCCCGTGAGCAGCACGCAGCCGTGCGGGAAGCTGTTGTCCCTGTACAAGTAGCCGACGAGCTCTGACGGCTTCCGCTTCATCGATGCCAGCGTCGTCGCTCCCTCGAACACCGGTCCGCCCTCGCGCCGGATCGCGAGCTGCACCGCCGTTTCCGGCGGGAGGGGCGCCGGGGTGACGAGCAGGCCCGGGCCGAGCGCGCAGCTGCCGTCATAGACCTTGGCCTGCGGCAGATAGAGGGGGTTCTCTCCCTCGATGTCGCGAGAGCTCATGTCGTTGCCAATCGTGTATCCGACGACGGCCCCGCCGGAGCTGACCATGAGCGCCAATTCCGGTTCCGGCACGTTCCACCGCGAGTCGCCGCGAATGCGCACCGGCTGGCGATGGCCGCGCACGCGGTGGGCGGTCGCCTTGAAGAACAGCTCGGGCCGCGCCGCGTCGTAGACGCGATCGTAGAAGTCGCCGCCACCTGCAGATTTCGACTCTTCCATGCGCGCCGTCCGGCTGCGGAAGTAGGTGACGCCGGCGGCCCACACTTCCTGCGCACCGACGGGGGCGAGGAGCCCGCTCATGTCGGGCGTACCCTCGATCACGGTCATCTCGGTCGTGCGTCCGGCGACCCACTCGTGCAGGTCGTCCCGGTTCACGACCGTGTCCCATGTCTCGCCGGGCAGCCGGAACCAACGCCCGTCGGACTCCACCAGCACCGCGCCCGGCACGTGGAACAATCGCATAGTGCTTCCTGTGTTGTAAGGGACTCGAGTCAGGATCCGGGATCCGAATGCCGAGCCGCGAACCCCGAACGCCGAGCATTGGATCCGAACGCCGAACCCCGAGCGCCGAGCGCCGACCCCGGATCCCCGATCCCGGATCCCCGTGTCGCCTTGTTCCGTGTTCCCTGTCCCGCGACCTGTCCGTCCGTCTCTAGTACTTCACGTACGCCGTCTGTATCTCCGTATAGAAGTCCACGGCCACGTGGCCCTGCTCGCGCATCCCCATGGACGACGCCTTGGAGCCGCCAAAGGGCACGTGGTACTCGACGCCGGCCGACGGCAGGTTCACCATCACGAGGCCGGCTTCGACCCGGTTGATGAACTCGTAGGCGGACGTCAGGGAGCGCGTGCAGATCCCGGCCGACAGGCCGAACCTGATCCCGTTGGCAATCTCGATCGCTTCGTCAACGCTGCCGGCCGGAAGGACGGCGAGCACCGGACCGAAAATCTCCTCCTGCGCCACGCGCATGGACGGGGTGACGCCGGTCATCACCGCTGGGGAGGAGAAGTACCCGCGCGCGTGCGCACCCTCGCTCAGCCGCTCCCCGCCGCAGAGGAGGCTGGCGCCCTCCTGCCGCCCGACCCCGACGTAGTCGAGCACGGTCCCCAGCTGCTTCTCGTCGATCGACGGCCCGATGTCGATGCCCGGCTCGAGGCCGTTTCCCACCTTGAGGGCGCGCGTGCGCGCGCTCAGCGCGGCGGTGAACGGCTCGACGATCGGCTCCTCGACGATCACGCGGGAGGTCGCCGTGCAGCGCTGGCCGGTCGAGAAGAACGCCGCGTTCACCACCACGTTCACGGCATCCGCGATGTCGGCGTCGGCGAGCACGATCGTGGGATTCTTGCCGCCCATCTCGAGCTGCACGCGTGCGCGCCGCTTCGCGGCCTCGACGGCGATCTGGCTGCCGGTCGACTCCGATCCGGTGAACGAGATGGCCTTCACGTCGGGGTTCGTCACGATCTCGTTCCCGACCTTCGAGCCGGGACCGGTCACGAGGTTGACCGCTCCCTTCGTCACGCCCGCCTCGTCGAGCGCCTCGATCAGCCGCACCGCACAGAGCGGCGCCAGGTCGGACGGCTTCAGGACGACGGCGTTGCCGGCCACCAGCGCAGGGGCGGCCTTCCACGTCGGGATGGCTATCGGAAAGTTCCACGGCGTGATCAGGCCGACGACTCCGAGGGGCCGGCGGCGGGTCTGGATGAGGACGCGATCCCGCTCGGACGGGACGTTCTCGCCGCCCAGCCGCGCGCCTTCCCCGCCGATGTATCTGAGGATGTTGACGGCGCGCCCGACTTCGCCGCGCGCCTCGGGCAGTGTCTTGCCCTCCTCGCGCGTCATCTCGCGGGCGACCTGTTCGGCCCGCGACTCCAGGATGTTGGCGGCGCGGTAGAGAACCTCGCCGCGCTTCGGCGCCGGCATCCCGGCCCAGGCCGGCTGCGCCGCCTTCGCGGCCGCGATCGCCTCGCGCGCGTCGGCGGCAGCGGACTTCTGGAAGGTCGCGACCGTCTCGCTCGTATCCGCCGGATTTCTCGTGTCGAAGGTCGTACCGGCGCGGGCAGCAACCCACTCGCCGCCGATGAAGTTCTTGAAGGTCATGGCGGACGAGGCTAGCACAACTGAGCACGCGCCGGCGGGCGGTCACCGGTTGCGCTCGCGGGGCGGAGAACAATACAAAGGCCGGCAGCGACCAGGCTCGACAGCCTGGCGGAGACCCCCCCGTGCCGTGTATCGTTCGAGGTGGAGGCGAACGTGGCAAAGCGAGGCTCGGCCAAATCGTCCGGGGCGAAGCGTTCTGCGGCAGGCAAACGGCGGGCGGCGACCGCCAAGGGCGCGCCGGCGGCCCGGAAGCGCGGGCTCAAGAAGGCCACCGCGGCACGGCCCACCCCACGGAAGGCGGGCGCCACGAAGGCCGGCGGCCGGACCGTCGCCGCCCGGCGCAGGAACGCTGCGCGGGCCGCCGCGTCGCGGTCCTCGCGCCGCACCTCGACCAAACCGCCGTCGGCGCTGACTTCGGCGCGAACGGCGGTGCGCGGCGCCCTCGCGGGAGCGGTCGCCGCGGTGGCCAACACTCTGCCGTGGGCCGCCGGGCCACCCGATGCCGTGACTCTGCTCGAAACAGACCATCGACGGCTCGAAGCGCTCCTGGAGAAGGGGTCGCAGACGACGTCCCGCGCCGTCAAGGGACGGAAAGACCTCCTCGACTCGCTGACCTCGGCATTGACCGTCCACGAGTTGATTGAAGAGAAGCTGCTCTACCCTGCGCTCGAGGCACACCGCGAGGCCACGGACATCGTGCTCGAGGGATACCAGGAACATCACGTTGCCGACGTCATCGTGAAAGAACTGCACGGCCTGGCCAGGAATGACGCGCAGTGGGGCGCGAAGTTCAAGGTGTTGAAGGAGAACATCGAGCACCACATAAAGGAAGAAGAGGGAGAGATGTTCCGCACGGCGCGCGCCGTGCTCGGGCGCGACGAGCTGCTGGAGCTCGGCGCAAAGATGGCCGCGCTCAAGGCCAGGAGCGAGTCTCGCTGAGACACCCTGTCTGGCACCTCGATTGCTTTAGGGAGTGGCAGCCACGCTGGGTCGCCGCTCTGGCAGACCGACACACACCCTCCTCCCGACGGGGAGCGCTCCGCGCTTCCCGCTCGTCACGTACGGCCGATCGCGAAGCCGTTGGAGGCCCGTTTCCACAGCGGCAGGGCAGCGCAGTTCCACGAGGGTAGGCGGTTTCCCACCAGTGCGACCGGTGCGTGGAAACGGTCGCGCGAGGCTCAGCGGAAATGCCGAATCTGCTTGATCCGCGGGGTCCTCAACGCTGATATAATCGGAGATCAATTCCTTCGGTCTTCAGACGGCGTCTTCCGCGTCCGTTGCCAGCTCGCAGCCACTTACACACTATGGTGAAACGCAGCGTGCGGCCTGTCCTCGTCCTCCTGCTCTTGCCGTTGCTGGCCATGATCGTGTCGGCCCAGCGACCTGCGGAAGAGGCGCGCCAGGCTGAGGTTCCTCCCGCCCGGACGGCCGGCTTCGATTCGATCCTCAAGCCTTTTCTTGCCGACAATTGCTACGCGTGCCACGGCAACAAGAAACAGGAGAAGGATCTCAACTTCGAGGCGTTCTCCTCGCCCGCTTCCTTGGTCGAGCATCGTGAGCGGTGGGAAGAGGTGGTCCGGAAGCTGAAGGGCGCCGAGATGCCGCCGATCGAGGAGGAGCAGCCGGACGAGGAACAGCGCCAGGCGGTCGCCACGTGGGTGGAGCGCGAGCTCGATCGGATCGATCGTGAGACACCGCCCAATCCCGGCCGGGTCACGGCCCGCCGTCTCAACCGCACCGAGTACAACAACACCATCAGGGACCTGCTCGGCATCGATCCGAAGGCGGCCGACGATTTCCCCCAGGACGACGCCGGGTACGGCTTCGACAACATCGCGGACGTGCTGTCGCTCTCGCCGGTGCTGATGGAGAAATACGTGACGGCGGCGGATCGCGTCTCGCGGCTGGCGCTCTTCGGCCCGCCGCATCTGGACCCCACGCTGACGCGGCTGCGGTCCGAGGGCCGGCGGCCGGGCGATGCCCGCACCTTCCCGTCCAGCTACGACCTCAGCGGGCTCAGCCTGCCGAACGCGTTCCACGCGGTGTTTCGCGTGCCGGTGGATGGCGAGTACGCGGTGCGCGTGGTGCTCGGGGGCACCAGGCCGGCCGCCTCGGCACCCGTCACGGTGGCGCTCTATATCGACGACGAGCAGGTGCAGTCCACCGTCTACGACCTGGAGGGGGCCGCACGGTTCGATCTCGATCGCCAGGACTTCGGCGGGCAGGCAAAGGAGTTCCGCGTCAAGCTCGCAGCAGGCGACCGGCGCATCGCTGTCACGATCCCGCGCATTTTCGAAGGACTGCCCGCCAGATATGGCGGGCCGAACCCTTCGACGAAGGAAGAACCGGTCCGCGTGTTCACGCCGCCGGAGAACGCCACGCCCGAAAGGATTGCGCAGTTCAAGCAGCGGTTCGAGCAGGCGCAGGCGGAGCTGCAGAAAATCCCCCTCAACGGCGTTCGCGTCAACACGGTGGACGTCGGCGGACCGTACACGCAGGCAAGCGGGCCCACGCGCGCGAGCCTCGAGAATGTCTACGTCTGCGGGCACCTGCGGGGAGGGCACCAGCCGATGTGCGCCAGGCGGATCATGACCAGCCTTGCGCGCCGGGCGTTCCGCCGGCCGGTCACGCCAGGGGAGGTCCAGAAGTACGTCGACCTGGTGCAGCTCGCCGAGAAGGAGGAAGGATCGCTCGAGGAGGGGCTGGCGGTCGGGATCCAGGCGCTGCTCGTCTCGCCCGATTTTCTCTTCCGCATCGAGCGCGATCGGCCTGTCAAGACGGGGTCGCTGGTGCAGCGGATCAGCCAGCACGAGCTCGCGTCGCGGCTGTCGTACTTCCTCTGGGCCAGCATGCCTGACACGGCGCTGCGCCGGGCGGCGGACGCCGGCACGCTGCGCAATCCCGCCGTGCTCGAGCGCGAGGTCCGGCGCATGCTTCGCGACCCGAAAGCGGAGGCGCTGGCCGAGCATTTCGGCGGTCAGTGGCTCCAGTTCCGCGCGCTCGAATCGGTGACCCGCGACCGGGAGCGTTTCCCCGACTTCGAGGATTACCTCCGATTCTCGATGCGCCGCGAGACGGAGATGTTCGTCCAGAACATCATCAGCGAGGATCGCAGCATCCTGGACTTCATCGACGGCCAATACTCCTTCATCAACGAGCGCCTGGCGCGGCACTACGGTGTTCCCGACGTGTCAGGACCGGAGTTCCGGCGGGTGGACCTGAGCGCGACACCGCGCGGCGGCGTGTTGACGCAGGGCAGCGTACTGACGGTCTCCTCCTATGCGACCCGCACGTCGCCGGTGCTGCGCGGAAAATGGATCCTCGACAATCTGCTGGATGCGCCTCCGCCGCCTCCGCCCGGCGACGTGCCGAACCTCGACGAAGCGTCGATTGGAACGTCGGCATCGCTCAGAGAGCAGCTCGAGTCCCACCGGAAGGATCCGATCTGCGCGTCGTGCCATCGCCGCATGGATCCGCTCGGATTCGGCCTCGAGAACTTCGACGCGGTCGGCGCGTGGCGGAGCGCGGACGGCAAATTCCCCATCGACGCCGCGGGAGCGCTTCCCGACGGCCGCACCTTCACCGGGCCGGTGGAGCTCCGCGCCATCCTCGAGGGCAACCGCGAGGCGTTCGCCAGGAGCCTCACGAGCAAGCTCCTCACCTATGCGCTGGGTCGAGGGCTGGAACAATACGACGCACGCACGGTGAAGCTCGTCGCCAGCCGGATACCAGCCCGGGACTACCGGTTCTCTGCTCTCGTGCTCGAAATCGTCAACAGCCTGCCCTTCCAATCCCGACGGCCCTCCTCCGAGGACCAGCCGGCACAAAAAGGAACGCAAGCGCCATGATCGTCACCCGCAAACACCTCCACCGCCGCTCCTTCCTCAAAGGCATGGGCGCCGTCGTCGCGCTCCCGGTGCTCGATGCGATGACGCCGGCGTTTGCCAGCGCCGCGCAACTGCGCAAGGCGCCGGTGCGGCTCGCGTTCACCTACGTGCCGAACGGCATCACCATGGCGGACTGGACGCCGGCGGGCAGCGGTGCGGCGTTTCAGTTCTCCCGTATCATCAAGCCGCTCGAAGCGTTCCGGAGCGATCTGATGGTCGTGTCCGGCCTCGCGCACAAGAACGGCGCGGCGCTCGGCGACGGTCCGGGCGATCATGCACGCGCGGCGGCCTCGTACCTCACCGGTGTCCATCCGCGCAAGACCGCGGGGGCCGACATCCAGAACGGGATCTCTGTCGATCAGATCGCGGCGCAGCACCTGGCGGAGGAGACGCGGTTCGCGTCCCTGGAGCTCGGGTGCGACGATTCCCGCACCGTCGGGAACTGCGATTCGGGCTACTCGTGTGCATACACGAACAGCCTGGCGTGGCGCAGCCCCACGACGCCGATGCCCCCCGAGACCAACCCGCGGCTCGTCTTCGAGCGGCTGTTCGGCGACATCGACACCTCGCTGTCCCCCGAGGTGCGGGCGCGCCGCCTGCGCTACCGGCGGAGCATCCTCGACCTGGTCGGCGAGCGAACCAGCAGCCTGGCGTCCGGCCTCGGTCCCTCCGACAAGCGCAAGCTCGACGAGTACCTGTCCTCGATCCGCGAGATCGAACGGCGCATCGAGCGCTCCGAGCAGGACCTGACAGGTTTGACCCCCGGCATCGACAAGCCGACCGGTATCCCCGTGGACTACCCGGACTACGTCAAGCTGATGTTCGATCTCCAGCTGATTGCGTTCCAGACCGATCAGACCCGCGTCATCACGATGATGATGGGGCGCGAAGGGAGCATGCGCACGTACCCGGAGATCGGTGTCGCCGACCCCCATCATCCGCTGACCCATCACCGCGGCAACCAGGAGTGGATTGAGAAGGTCACGCAGGTCAACGAGCTGCACATGCGCCTGTTCGCCGACTTCGTCGCGAAGATGAAAGCGACGCCGGATGGCGACGGCAGCCTCCTCGACCACTCCATGATCGTCTACGGCAGCGGGCTGAGCGACGGCAACCGCCACACCCACGACGATCTGCCAATCCTGCTGGTGGGACACGGCGCCGGGATGCGCATGGGTTCCCACGTGGCCTATCCCACGCAGACGCCGATGACAAACCTGTACCTCACGCTGCTCGATCGCATGGGCGTACCGGCGGAGCAGATAGGCGACAGCACGGGGAGAATCGATCACCTCGCGGGAAGCTGACGGCTGTTAGCTATCAGCTGTCAGCTTGTTGCTCGAAGTCATCGTCCAGAGCGTGGCGGATGCCCGCGCCGCGGCCGCGGGTGGCGCTGACCGCCTCGAGGTCGTCCGCAGCATCCGTCTCGGCGGTCTTACGCCTCCGCTCTCGCTCGTTCACGCCATCCGGGATGTCACCCTTCTGCCCCTGCGCGTGATGGTGCGGGGGAACGACGGCTTCGCGACCACTGCCGGCGAGTCGCTGGAGCTCTCCCGGGCCGCTGCCGGGTTCGCCGCCGCCGGTGTGGACGGGCTGGTGGTGGGGTTCGCGCGCAACGGCCTGCCGGCAATCGACGATGTCGCGCGGGTGGTGGAGGCTGCTGCGCCCGGCGTGAACGTGACCTTCCATCGTGCGTTCGACCAGCTCCAGGCGCCGTTGGAGGCGATCGAAACGATCTCCAGCCTCCCGCAGATCGACCGAATCCTGACCGGCGGCGGGGAGGGAACCGCGCTGGAGCGCAGCACCCGCCTGAGCGCCCTGACCGAGCGCGCCGCGGGGCGCCTCCTGATCATCGCCGGCGGCGGCGTCGACCAGGACGCGCTGCTCACGTTCGCCGCAACAGGCTGCGTCCGGGAAGCGCACGTCGGCCGTGCGGCGCGCGAGGGAGCCGATCCGACCGGCCCCGTGTCCGAGAGCCTCGTGCGAGCGCTGCGCCAGATTGCCGGTGACGTCGGCCGGGGCTGACGCGGTCGGCTCAGAGGCGCGGTGGCGCGGGCTTGATCGGCGGGCGCCAGGACAGGACGCCCGTCACCTTCGTCTTCCGCTTGAACACCTTGCCGCCGACAGTGATGAACATCTCGTCGAGGCCGGGGCCGCCGAACTCCACGTTCGACAACGCACCGGCCACCGGCGCCGGGATGATGGCGTGGCACTTGCCGATCTGATCGAAGACCTGGATGCCCAGTGCCGTCGCGATGTAGACGCGGCCGTCCGTGTCCACGGCCATCCCGTCTCCCGCGCTCCGCGGGGCGGCGTCCGGCACGTGCAGGTAGAAGTATCGCTGCTTGTGCGTCAGCGAGCCGTCCGGTTGAATCTGGAAGACCCAGGAGAGCTGCCCTCCGTAGTCCGAGACGTAGAGCGACGTCTGGTCGGGTGAGAACAGCACGCCGTTCGGGCTGTCGATCCCTTCGTCCACGACCCGCGGCGCGGCACCCTGGCGGACCAGCCAGATCTTCTTGTTCGCGGTGTCCGTGACGTAGATGTCTCCCTTGACGTTGACGGCGATGTCGTTCGACGGCACCGAGTCGGCAATCACCTGTCGGGCGCCGGCGGCGTCGTACGCGACGATCTGTTTCGTGGCGGTGGCGCCCGCGTAGAGCCGCCCGTCTGCGCCGAACATCAGGCCGTTGGCGCCGTCGGTCTGCTCGGCAAAGACCGACACCCTGCCATCCGGATGCACCCTGTGGATCCGGTTGTTCGGCACGTCGGCGAAGAAGAGCTCGCCGGCGGCGGTCACAGCCGGGCCGTCGGCGTGCCGATAGCCTTCGGCCACCAGCTGCCATCCTTCACCCGGCAGCAGCACTTGATAGACATCCTGCCGTGAGCTGGCCGCCGGGTTGGCTGCAACCGGCGCCGGATAGTCGCGCCACAGCCAGCGGAGCGCTTCGGGAAAGATCGCGGTGGCGTGTCGCGAGTTGTGCTCGCCGTCTCCCCACTCGTGCCGGACGTCGTAGCCGGAGAACTCCAGGGCCGACAGCATGTCCTGGTTGGCGACGAACCAGGCGCCGGTGTAGTTGTTCAGGTCGTTCCGGCCATCCTGAAGGAACACGCGAATCGGCTTGGGCTCGGTCTTGCGAATCAGCACCGGGAACTCGTTGCCGCCCCGCAACCCCACGTAGGTGCCGATGGCGCTGAACACGCGCCGGAACGCATCGGGCCGCTGCCAGGCGGCGGCGAAGGCGGCAATCGCGCCGCTGCTGTTTCCCGCGATGCCGCGGTCGTTCGGATCGGCCGAGAGGTTCAGCCCGTGTGTTTTTGCGACGAACGGGAGCAACTCGTCGAGCAGGAACCGCGCGTAGTCGCCGCTGACGGCGTCGTACTCGAAGCTGCGGTTCATGCGATCGAGCGCGTCGGGCGAGGAGGCCCTGACGCGCCCGGGCGTGACGAACAACCCGACCATGGGCGGGATGTCCTTGCGGTGGATCAGGTTGTCGAAGACCACCGGCGCGTTGTACTGCACGCCGTCCTGGAACACCATCACCGGCGCCGGCTTCGCCCGATCCAGCTGGCGCGGGACGTACACCGGGTACTCGCGCCATGTGCCCGGAAAGACCAGGCTGGCCGCAAACTCGCCCTTGATCACCTCGCCGACGGGAACGCCCGCCTGAACCTGCGAATCCGGACCCGGGGCCGGCTGGGACGGCGCCGGCTGCGGAAGCGCCTGCGCCAGCCCGGTTGTCCGCCACTCACCGGCCGATGCGCCCGCCACGCTGGCCAACGCCAGCACGAGGCATCGTGAAATCGTCGTCCGGGTCCGCACGCCGCTGCTGCCCATCGCCCTCTTCCTCCGAACCGGTGAAATGTCCGCCTGCCTGGCGGCGCCGTTGGTCGGGAATCCAGCCGTGTGCGGGGCCGATCAGGAGCCGCCCGTCTTCGCGGCGCCCGGGCCTGCGTTGAAGGAACGCTCCACGGCATCGTTGACGTCCGTCGAAACGGGATGGTCGCGCCACAGCCAGCGCATCATGTCCGGCAGGATGGCTCCTCCCTGCTTCTGGCCGTGGCGGCCGATTCCCCACGTGTAGTTCAGGTCGTACCCCTTGTCCGTCAGGGCCTGCATCAGCCGCACGTTCTGTGCAAACCAGTCACGTGCCTCGTCGTATGCGCCGCCACGCCCGACCCCCCGATTGTCGTTGCGGCCGTCCTGCAGGAAAATCCGAATCGGCTTGCGCTCGCTCTTCCGGACGATGTCGCTGTAGGCGTGGCCGCCCCGCAAGTTCACGAAGCTGCCGACGATGCTGAGCACCTTGCGGAAGTGATCGGGGCGCTCCCATGCGACGGTGAATGCCGCGATCGCGCCGCTGCTCGCGCCGCCGATGCCGTGCCGCTCGGGGTCCTTCGAGAGGCTGTACTCCTTGTAGAGCACGGGCATCAGCTCATCGACAATCACCCGCGCGTACTTGTCGTCGAGCGTGTTGTATTCCGTCGGCCGGTTGGTGGTGCGATCGCCCCACTCCTGCGGGGTCGGTTCGGGCTGGTCGGGCCGCCGGCCCGGGTTGATGAAGACCGCCAGCATCACCGGGATCTCGCGCCGGTAGATCAGGTTGTCGAGCACGTTCGGGGCCCGGGCGTCGCCGGACATGTTCATGAAGGCCTGACCGTCGTTGAAGATCATCAGGCTGGCCGGTGCGCCAGGATCGGTACTGGGCCGGCACGTACACCCAGTACGTGTGCTGCGTTCCCGGGTAGGCCTGGCTGGGCAGCGTGAACGGTCCACGGACCTCACCCTTCGGCACACCGTCGCGCGCGAGCGAATCCGGCCCGAGCTGGTAGTGACTGTCCGTATTCGGGGTGGGAGGGGCCTGGGCGAACATGAGCGCCAGCGAGGCCAGCAGGGTCAGGAACATCACTTTCTCATCTCCCCCCGTCACTCCAGATCCAGCGCAGGATGTCCGGCAGCAGCGCGCCGCCGTGGGCGTCCGAGTGCCCTCCTTCGCCCCACTCGTGCCTGACCTCGTAGCGCGGGCCGGCCGTCTTCTGGGTGTCGGCAGACGTGTTCGCAAACGTGAGCGCAGCGAGCATCTGCTGGTTCGCAAGGAACCAGTTGCCGTGCTGGTTGTCGAGATCGTTCCGCCCGTCCTGCAGGAACACCTTGATCGGTTTGATCGGCGTCTTCCTGATCATCGTCGGATACAGATCGCCGCCCGGCACCATCGGGGCGCCGTCCTTGGCCGGCCGGTAGCCGATCGACGTGTAGCTGCCGATCATGCTGATCACGTTGCGAAACTGATCGGGACGATGCCACGCGACCGTGAAGGCGCAGATGGCGCCGCTGCTCGTGCCGCCGATGGCGCGGCGCGCCGGCTCGGTGGCGAGGTTGTAGCGCTTGCCGACTTCCGGCAGCATCTCCTCCACGATGAAGCGGGCGTAGGCGTCGCTGAGGGCGTCGTACTCGGCTGCGCGGTTGTTCGGATTGCCCGTGCCGAGATCGTCGGGGTAGGTGTCGGCGCGGTGCCCCGGCGTGATGAAGATCCCGATGGTGATCGGTATGTCCTTTTTGTGAACCAGGTTCTCGAGGACCTGCGGCACCTGGAGCGGACCGGCGGGGTTGGTGGCGCGCTGGCCGTCCTGGAACACCAGCACGTTCGCCGGGCGGTCCGGCGTGTACTGCGCCGGCACGTAAATCCAGTATCTCCGCACCGTTCCCGCCAGCACGCCGCTCTTGAACGTCAGCGGACCTTCGAGCCGGCCCTTGGGCACACCTTCCTGCGGGAGAGAGTCCGGTCCCGGAGTGTAGGGCCCGGGCTGACGGTCTGCCGCGACGGCGGCGGGCGCGGCCGGCGGCTGCGGCTGGGCTTGCAGCGGGGCGCTCCAGAGGACGAGAACCGACAGCGACGCGACACCTGTCCGTGCCTTCATGCCGCGTAGTGTAGCGCGGGCCGTCACCGGCATGCTCAGCGCGGCCCGGCGGGCAGGTGCCCGGTCAGGTATCGCGTCAGCAGCCTGAAAAGGTGCAGGGTGGTTCCCGGTCCTTCGGAGATGGCGTGCGTGCGGTCCGGATACGTCATGAACTCGAAGGGCTTGCCCAGCTCGATGAGGCGGTTCACGAGCAGCTCGGTCGCCTGGTAGTGGACGTTGTCGTCCCCCGATCCGTGCACGATGAGCAAATCTCCCCTTCAGTCCCGCGGCGAAGTTGATTGCCGACCCTCGACGGTATCCCTCGGCGTTCTGCGACGGGAGACCCATGTAGCGCTCCTGGTAAATTGTGTCGTACAGGCGCTGGTCGGGCATTGGTGCCACCGCCATGCCCACCTTGTACAGCTCCGGAAACCGGAACAGCAGGTTGAGCGTGTTCGAGCCGCCGCCGCTCCACCCCCACACAGCGACGCGATCCAGGTCGACGAACCGCCGGCTGCCGGCCAGCGATCGGAGCGCTGCTGCCTGCTGCCTGGACGACAGGTCGCCGACCGAGCCGTACACGGCCTTGCGCCAGGCGCGTCCTCGGGGGGCAGGCGTGCCCGCGTTGTCGAAGCTGACCACCAGGTAGCCGAGGCTCGCGAGATGCCGGTGATAGAGGGCGGGCGGACCGCCCCAGCTGTCGGCGACCGTCTGCTCCGCCGGCTCTCCGTACACATAGACGAGGACCGGGTACTTCTTCGACGGATCGAAGGATGTGGGCTTGACCAGGTAACCGTCCACGGTCACTCCCTCCCCGGCGTCCGCCTTGAAGAACTCGACTGGCGGCGTGAGCATCGGCGCGAGCTTGCGCCTGGCCTCCGCGCCGTCGCCAACAACCCGCAACACCGTGTGATCCGGAAGGGCGACGATCTCCCGCAGGCCGGGATCGTCGAAGCTCGAGAAGCTGTGGAAGGCAAACCTCGCGTCGGGCGAGATGTCGTACTTGTTCGTACCGGCGAACCGGCCGGGCGTGACCCGCGCCGGTTCGGACGTGCCGTCCAGGCGCGCCCTGTACAATTAGCGCTGCGTCGCGTTCTCCGGCGACGCGATGAAGTACACCCAGCCGGACTTCTCGTCCACGCCGGCGACGCCGAGTGCGTCCATGCTGCCGCGCGTCACGAGCGTTTCGCCGCCGTCGCGCGCGACGCGGTAGATGCGCATCCACCCGTCCTTCTCCGACAGCGCGAGGATCGCGGACCCTCCGGAGATCGGCCGGGCCTCCGGAAGGCCGCCGAACCCGATGGTGATGAACGCGTCGTCGTGGTCCCGCCACATCTCGTGCGCCTGCCCCGAGCGCGCGTCCGCCAGCAGGTAGGCGACCGTGTTCTGCAGGCGGTTGAGCTGCTGGATCAGCACGGTGTGCGCGTCGATCCACTGGAGGCGTGCGATGTAATGCTCACGGGCGTCGCCCGGCAGCTGCAGCCACCGGACCGACCCTCCGCCTGCGTCGACGACCCCGGCGCGCACGGCAGAATTGGTCGTTCCGGCAAGCGGATACGGCACGTTGATCGCGGCCGGGTACGGGCCGGTCCCCGGGTACGGTATGCCCGTGACGATCTCCTTCGGCTTCCCCAGCCGGTACTGCAGCGGGAAGCTCCCGACACCGCGAAGGTCGAACTGCCAGAAGGCGATGCGGCGTCCATCTGGGCTCCAGCGGAAGCAATCGTGAAGGTCGAGCTCCTCCTCGTTGACCCAGTCCGGACCGCCGTTGATGACCAGCTCCGAGCCGTCGCGCGTCACGCGCCTGATGGCTCCGCTCGCGGCATCCTCGACGTGAATGTCGTTGCGAAGCACATAGGCCACGCTGGCGGCGTCCGGGCTGAAGGCGGCGTACATGAGGCTCGCCTCGGGCGCTTCGCCACCGATTTTCCTGAGCTTGCCGGTTGCCCTGTCGAGCAGCCAGTAGTCCCCGCGGGAATTCGTCCGCCAGACCCGGCGGGTGTTGGTGAACACGAGCACCCGGTTGTGATCGCGCGACCACTTCAGGTCCTCGATCTCGAGTGGCACCCGCGCCCCTGCCGGCGTCAGCTGCGCTGCCGTGATCAGCACCTCGCGCCGCTGGCCGGTGGCGCTGTCGTACTTGACGACGTCGGCCCCGCCTGCCCGCGCCGGCTCAGTGACCAGGTAGGACCGGCCATCCTCGAACCACTTCGGGGCGGGCGGGAAGTGGGGCGAGAGCTCGCCGGAGACGATGCGCTCGATGGCGTCCGGCGCCGCCGTTCGCTGGGCGACGGCAGGCGCCTGGGGAGCCGCAGAAGGCGAAGCCGCCAGGATCAGGGCCGGCGCCAGGCTGACGATCGCGTGCATGTTCATTCCGCCCCTGCCGGCACCCGGGAGGCGGGGCCGACGACGGGTTGGTGCTAGATGGCACATGCGGATGGCGTCTCTATTCAGACCGCTGCTCGACGTCTCGTGAGCCTGCGACGCGGTCGGCACCGTGGCGGAGAACACGCGGCGCGCTGCTCCGTATAATCACGTGGCGATGCGCACCGGCGCTGCCGGAGCACGCACATCCAGGAGGATCCGCAGCTATGTTGATGACCACCACGTCCGTCGTCGAAGGCCAGCCCGTCACCAGGTACCTGGGCATCGTAACCGGAGAGGCAATCATCGGCGCCAACGTTTTCCGCGACATGTTCGCGGTCGTCCGCGACGTTGTCGGGGGCCGGTCGGCGACCTACGAGCGCGGCCTGTCGGAAGCGCGGGAGATTGCGATGGCCGAGATGCAGAAGAAGGCGCAGGAGCTTGGCGCAACAGGTGTCATCGGCATCGATCTGGACTACGAAGTGCTCGGCCAGAACAACGGCATGCTGATGGTCTCCGTCAGCGGCACCGCGGTCGTCTGCTGACCTGGCACCCTGCCGGCCCGGTTGACCGGGCCGCGGTGTTCCTTGCGATGTGGTCACGGCCCCTCATGCCATCTTCCATGTGCCCTTTACCCTTTGCCCTTTGCCATCCTCCGTGTGCCCAGCCTTCCCCTGACCTCGGGTCTCTCACCCCACCACGGTCCGCACGTTCAGGGTGCCCGCGCTCTCGTCCCACTCGGCCTGGACCGTCCCGCACGTTTCCAGGCCCATCAGGCCCGCAGGGATGGTGGACGCCATCGGAAGAACCGAGGCGAGGGGAAGACCGGTGAACCGAACCGTGTTGGCCACGGCGGCGGTGAGCGTCAGCGCTGAACCGGCCAGGTAAGGCGTCCCGGGGAGCGAGACGCGTCCGTCCTCCGAGGACTCGGACAGGACGCCTCCGATCGTGTAGCGACCGGGCGGACTTCCGGCGGCGGCGCTGGCGTCGGTGACCAGGATGGATCGGCCGGCACCCTTCGCGCGGACCATGGCCTTGACCGTATCCGGCGGGAGGTGGTGACCGTC
Source organism: uncultured Acidobacteriota bacterium (assembly GCA_963787175.1). GTDB lineage: Bacteria > Acidobacteriota > Vicinamibacteria > Vicinamibacterales > 2-12-FULL-66-21 > CAVSUB01. The sequence continues at coordinate 439,316 of CAWBCA010000013.1, read as the reverse complement.
GACGATCAGACTGGCGGCCACGTCGTCGGCAGCCAGCAACGTCCATATCGCGTTCGGATGCCTCGGCAGCAGTTGCGCGCATCCGTTGCCCAGGTGCGTCGCGAGCGTCGCACCCGCCGCGATGGCATCCCCGATCTCGCCGGCTGTCGCGGCTGTGTGTCCGATCGAGACCCGCACGCCGCCGGACACGAGGTGCTCGACCAGCCTGAGGGCGCCAGGCACCTCCGGCGCGAGGGTCACGAGGACGATCCGCCCGTCGGCCGCCTCCTGGCGCCTGTCGAAGTCGTCTGTGCTCGCGCCGATCACGTGCTCGAGCGGATGGGCGCCCCGCGGCCCGTCCTCCGCCGACAGGTACGGCCCCTCCATGTGGATCCCGGCAATCATCGGGTCCCCCGCACGGGAGATGACGCGCGCGTTGCGGGCGAACTGCTCCAGCGTCGAGGTGATGAGGGTCGGCAGGCAACGGGTGACTCCCGTTGCGCGAATCAGAACCAGCGCGTCCGCCAGGCGCTCCCGCGTCAGGCCGGGCGCGTTGAAGTCAACGCCCCCGAACCCGTTCACCTGCAGGTCGAACAGGCCCGGATACTCCAGTTTCAAGCGTCGTCGCCCGCGAGGATGACGCCCCTGGTGGCCGGCTTCAGCAGCGAGGCCGACTCCGCATCCAGGTAGAGCGTCGCGTCGGGATGCCTTTGCAGGATCGACGCAGGCGCCATCGGCGTCACCTCGCCTTCTACCGAGGCTTTCACCGCCTCCGCCTTGCGCGCGTCCGGCACCACGCAGATGATCTCCCGGGACCTCATGATCTGACGCACTGACATGGAGAGCGCCTGCGGCGGGACCTCCTCCAGCGAGGCGAACCAGCCTTCGCCGACCTGCTGGCGACGGCACGCCGCATCGAGCGTCACGAGGATGTACGGCTGGTCGGTTTCGAAATCGGCGGGAGGATCGTTGAAGGCCAGGTGGCCGTTCTCGCCGATGCCGACGAACGCCACGTCGACAGGCGCCTGCGCGATCTCACGTCCGACGCGGTCCGCGACGGACAGAGCATTGCGCTCGCAGTCGAGAAAATGATAGCGGGAGATCCCCGTTCTGCCGATGAATCGTTCGAGCAGGTAGTTGCGAAAACTGGCTGGATGCTCGACCGGCAGGCCGATGTACTCGTCGAGGTGGAACAGTTCGACCCTGGCCCAGTCGATGCCGGACGCATGGGTCAGCGCGTCGATGAACGCGAGCTGTGACGCACCGGTCGCGACGATGATCCGGGCGCCGCCCCTGGTGTCGATCGCGCGCCGCAGGGCCTGCGCCGCATGCGCGGCCGCCGCTCGACTCATCGCGTCCCGGTCGGCGTAGGTCTTGACGTTCACGCTGAAGACCCCGAGGATTCTTCGGTCACCATACGGTGCGGTTACCGCGCGATGCGAGGCGCCGGCTTCGACGTGCCGAGGCGGCTCATCTCCGTGCCTTTCGTGGTCACGTAGTACTTCGCCAGCATGTTGGGGCGTTCCCAGGCGGGGAGCCCCTTCCGGTCCCGAAGATATCGCAGAAAGTTGGCGGTGACCTGTGCGAAGTGCGCCTCGTGTCCGACGCGGAGGGCATCCGGAATGGCCACGTGGATCTCTGGCCCGCGATCCTCGACCGTCAGCCCGGGATACCGGGCCAGCAGCTTTGCGATCGTCCCCTGCACGGCGGCGCGCAGCTCGGTCCTGTCCACGCCGGCCGCGGGGATCACGTACAGCTCCGGGCGGAACTTGTCGGCCGGTCCCTGGCGCACCTCGACCCGCGCCCGGGTCCCGCGGTAGAACGCGAAATGCGTATCTCCGGATCCGGCGGGCGGCTCCCAGTCCCAGATCACGTTCAACGTGGTGTGAATCCCCCGCAGCGCGTACGTCACCAGGGTGTTGCAGAAGTACTCGAGCGCGTCCCCCTTCACGGCGGAAGCCAGGCTGTCGGGAAACCGGGGCTCGCGGGTCACCCGCTGGAAATCCTGCCGCGTGATTGCCGTCGGCCAGCGCTGCGCCGCGATGACCTCGACATCGGTCCGGTAGTCGACGGCCTGGTCGGGAAAGAGCGTCCACTGGACGAGATCGACGAGGTGCGTGCCGATGTCGTTCAGCCCTTCACCCTGCTCCGCCGTGTCGAAGAACCACGCTGGACGGATGTTGGGGGCGCCCGACACCGTTTTCATCAGGTAGTGGACGCTCTCCATGTAGACGGCGGGATCGGCCGCGGTCCCCGGCACGATCGTGCCGAACGTCGCGGGGTCGTTCACGAGCGCCCGCTGGACGATCGACGTGATCTCGAACCGCTCCGTCATGATGTCGTAGGCCACGACGCCGCGGCTGTCGGCATCCGCGAGGGCCGCCGCCAGCTTCGCGAGGTCGTCGGACTTCAGAATCCACGGCTTGTCGCCGAGCACGTTGAGGCCGGCGCCGACCGAGGCGGCAATCCGATCGATTTTCACGCGATTCCGGCCCGACAGCACGACGACGTTGCCCGGACGCTCGCGCAGCATCCGCTCGAAGTAGTCGGGGCTGGTGTGCACCTCCATCTGCCAGGCCGTGGGCTCCGCGGCCCGGCGGTTGTAGGCGGCGATGCGACCGAGGTGCTCGAGGAGATCGGGGCCCAGCGGCGCGAACACGTCCACCCGCGGCGCGACCTCCGGGTACATCTCCTTCTGGACGAGCGCGGCATGGAAGTGCCCGGGATCGAGCGTCATCAGGCGGAGCTGGGTCATCGAGGGGCCGCCCTCCTGAGCGGCGGGCAGGGCTCCGCCGAGTGCGGCGGCCACGAGCAGCAGGCGCAGTCCGGATCGCATCATGTCATCGCCACTCGGGCGCATACTGGCGCCGGCGCATCCGACCTTCCACCACGAGGCTCAGGCAGAACAGCGCAATCACCTCCAGCAGCGCGATGAACGCATAGATCGCGAACCGGGTGAAGGCGCTCGGCTGCGGAAAGCATGGCGTGCCGGCCTCCAGACACTCCTGTGTCAGGCGATCGAGCTCCACGTGCTCCGTCAGGATCAGGCCGATGGAGGCGGCGAACACCACTCCGGCGGCGACGATGTTCCCGAACGTCATCCAGCCCTTCCACCAGAAGGCGGATGCGATCAGCAGGGCCACAACGGGCGGCACGGTCAGCGCCAGCGCGATGAAGCGCCAGTTCAGCTCACTCACCTCGCGCTCCCAGGGCGCCACCGGCACATCGCTCGGCACCTACCGTGGGACGCGCCGAATCGGCGCGCGAACGCCGCCGTGCGCCAACCGCCGGTACAGACGGATGGGCGGCCATCAGGCCGCATCCCGCGCGTCACGAGAACCCGGTTCCGCCCACGGGCGAGTCACTTGCGCCTCAAGGCGTCCACGATCTCGGACGGTGCAAGCCTGCGCCTCTCGACGTCGATTCCCGGAAGGTCGAAACGCTTCCCGGCGTCGTGGATGACCACCCGGCCCGCCGCCATCGACGAGGCGGTCAGCAAGTCCCCAGCCCGTCGCAGGCCGGGGATGTACAGGCGATCGAGGAACATGGCGTCGCTCGAGGTGTCGAGGTCGCCGACGCCCAGGATGGATCGTGAAAGCGGTGCCACCGCGCTCGCCAGCAGGCCGGCAAGCGCGTCGCTGCCGTCGGCCACCAGCATCGACCCCGGCGACTCACGGGCGGCCGCGACGATGTCCGCAACGCGCTGGCTGGCCGGCGTGCGGTTGTATGTCTCGAAGTGGTTCACCTTTCCGGCAGCGGTCGCATCGAACGGCGTGAAGGTGATGCGGCGGACCTGGAGGCCGGCGCGCCGCACCCGCCGCTCGAGCTCGTCGTCGGCCGAGGCAAGGAGGACCGTGCGGCTAGGCGCGGTCCGCCCGGCTGGCGCCGGCGGCACCGCGCCGAAGCCGAGCGCGTGGCGCAGGGCCGCCTCGAACGCCGGCCGGTTCCCGGCTGCAAGCTGTCGTTTCGCCGCGCCAATCCAGCCCTCTGTCAATTCCGTTTGTGTGACGGCGTTCGTCGGCAGGGCTCGCTGGTGGAACACCAGCAGGTCCGCGAGGGGATCCGGCGAAAAGGCTGTCTCCGGCCGCTTCACGTCGGCGGGAGCCTGCTGGAGCCAGCGCGCCATCCACGCGTAGACGGCCTCGCGGCTGTCCCGGTTGTAGTTGTGGGGAGCCTGGAACTGCACGCCGTGCACGTTGGCCTCGGCGCCGAGCAGCCCGTAAATCCGGCGGACCGCCGGATACTCCGACGTCATCGTGTCGCGCGTCCAGTCGCCCGTCGCGGATACCATCAAGAGCGGACGCGGCGCCATCGTCGCCGCGATCTCGACGTTGGTCGTATCCAGCCGCAGGCCGGGCAGGTTCTCGCACAGGCAGCCCCCCTGCATCTGAAGGGAAATCATGTTGACCGGGGCAGCGACCCGCACGCGGTCGTCGACCGCAGCCAGCAGGAATGTCTGGGTGCCGCCGCCGGATGCGCCGGTCGCGCCGATGGCGTCGCGACGCACGTAAGGGAGCGTCTCGAGGAAGTCGAGCGCACGGATGCTGTTCCAGAGCTGGAGCCCGGCGAGGGTCAGTCCCCACAATCGCTCGCGCTTGCCGTCGAACGTGTGCGTCAGCTGCCGGCTGTCGTTGTAGCCGATGGCGTCGTAGGTGAAGACGACAAATCCCTGCCGGGCAAGATTGATCGCACGGCCCGGGACGGAGGCGGTGTCGGAGTTTTCCAGCCGGCCGTAGGCCCAGTGCCCGTGCGGGGAGAGGATGGCAGGAAACGGCCCTTCCCCTGGAGGACGATAGAGATTGCCCGTGACGAAGAAGCCCGGAAGGCTCTCGAAGTACACCTTCGAGACGCGGTAGTCCTTGCGCCCTGTCTCACCGAACACGACCGGCGCGAGCGGCGTCTTGTCGGGCAGGGGCAGGAGCCCGGCGGACGCCAGCACGTGCTGGCGCAGCTCCCCGGCCCGCTGTGCCCACGCCTCGCGCGTCGTGACCGCCGGCGGGGGGAATCGATCGTCCAGCGTGCGGTATTGTCCCGCTGCCGCCACGCTTCCGGCGGCTACCAGCACGATCGCCCACACCGCCCGCCAGCGTTCGTTACGCCCAGCCTGGTTCATGACCACACAGTCTACGCCGAAGTGCATGCAGCAAGCGGTTCTGCTGAAGTCGGGGCGATGCGGCCAGTGTCGCTAGGTCGCCGTCGCGAATCGCTCGCGGGATCGTTCCTGCGCCTTGCGGGCCTCTTCCTCGCGATTGCGCGGCGGCGCACTGGTCTTCAGCGAGCCGATCAGCCGGCGCGCCGCAGCCGTGACTTCATCGACCGCGCGATCGAAAGCCTCCTCGTTCGCGCGTGACGGACGGCTCACGCCGCTCAGCTTGCGGACGAACTGCAGCGCCGATGCGCGGATTTCATCGTCGGTCGCGGGCGGCGCGAAGTTGGCGAGGGTCTTGATGTTCCGGCACATGACTACGGTCTGCCTCCCTTCCCTGCGGGCTGGCCTTTCGGCGTGGGCCGGTTTCAGCTCCACCGTCCCGGTCAGCTTGTCGTGCTCCTCACGGCCACACCCACCGACTATTGTACCGCCCCCGGTTGCATCGAACATCGTCAGGCCGAGGCGGCCGACCCACTCTCCAGACGGGATCCCAGGGCGGCGCGTTGTGCTGCGGGCTGAGCCCCTTTCCCGGCCGACTGCGCCTTCCCTGGCGTGGACACTTACCGCACCGCCGCCTGCCACGCAATCCTCGCAGCCATCCTGCTCGGCGCCCCGGGAACCGCCCGGGCCCAGTCGGGGCCGGTCATGCAGGCCGATGTCGCAGCCTCGATCGGCTGGCTCTCGGTGAACTGGGGCGCAGAGTATGCGACAGGAGGGCGGGACTGGGCGAGCAGCCTGCTGGGGACAGCGTCAGCGGGCTGGTACTGGACCGATCGAAGCAAGACGGAGATCGACTTCGGCGCGAGCGCGACGGCCACCGGCTATGCGACGCAGCCCGTCGTGATCGGCGGACGGACGTCGTCTGCGTTCATCGAGTCCTCGCTGACGCGCCGCACGCTGGGCATCGGCCAGCACCACCAGTTCTACCGGAACGCATGGTTCCACCCATACGTGGCAGCGGGCGCCAACGTGGCGTGGCAGCGCGTCACGGACCGCGTCGGCCCCGTCTTCGCGTACGACGAGGCCACACGCACGAGCCGGCTGGTCGAGCCGCTGCGGACGGAGGGCCCGCGCACGGACATCATCGTCCGGCCCTATGTCGCGACGGGGTTCAAGGCCTACATGGCGCAGCGCGCGTTCTTCCGCAGCGACCTGCGGACATCGTTCGGGCAACGCCTCGACGACGTCATCGTCCGCTTCGGGTTTGGGGTCGATTTCTGAAGGGAACGGATCATGGTGAAGCAGCGAAGAGCGGCCCGGGGACTGATGGTGGGGTTGCTGTGTTCGGCGCTCGCAGCACAGGGGTGCGCCACGAGCGCGGCGTTTGCGAGCGGGCAGGTGCGGCCCACCCGGGACGTTGCCGCCGATCGGGCCATCCTGGCCGAATACGTCCAGAAGCTGCCGCCGGGCGCCTCCGTCCGCGTCGAGCGCACCGCGGGACCGGCGCTGCGCGGCACCCTGCTGAAGGCTACGGAACAGAGCCTGATCGTTCAGCCTCGAACACGCGTGCCGGAACCGGCCGTGGAAGTCCCGATGAGCGAGGTCCTGAGCGTGGAGCCGTACTCGCCGGCCGGCCCGAACGTCGCCAAGGCGATCGGCATCGGTGCGGCCGCGGGGGCGGGTGCGGCCCTTGCGGTGTTTTTCATCATCGCGACCCTCTATGCCGACTGAGCCTGGCTGCAGCCGGCATCGCGGGACGGACGAGGTAGGATGGGGAGAAAAAAGGCGGCTGCTCCTTCGAGGAACAGCCGCCTGTTCGAGTCCGCCGGGTCTGACCAGCCTCCGCTGAAGCTACGGCGGTCCGCCGAAGCCTGGGCGAAGGCGGAAGACCCGGCGCATCAGTGTCCGAGCGCCGAGCGCCGAGCCCCGTTGCTATTCGATCTCGTCCCGCGTGAACGCCTCTTCGGGCTCCACGAAGTACTCCATCTCGCGCTCCAGTTCGAGTTCCTCCGGTGTCGGCGGCGGCGGCGGCGGCGGCTCGTCCGCCGGGATCCGCACGTGCCGGTAGTACTCGAAGCCGGTCCCTGCCGGGATCAGCCGCCCCATCGTGACGTTCTCCTTCAGGCCGCGGAGGTGATCCACCTTGCCTGAAATCGACGCCTCGGTCAGCACGCGGGTCGTTTCCTGGAACGAGGCCGCCGAGATGAACGAGTCGGTCGAGAGCGATGCCTTGGTGATGCCGAGCAGCAGCGGCCGGCCGGTCGCCGGGCGGCCACCCGCCTGGATCACCCGCTCGTTCTCTTCCATGAACCGGAACCGGTCCACCTGCTCCTCGATCAGGAACTCGGTGTCGCCGACATCCTCGATCTTCACCCACCGCATCATCTGCCGGACGATGACCTCGATGTGCTTGTCGTTGATGTTCACGCCCTGCAGCCGGTAGACCTCCTGGATCTCGTTCACGAGGTAGGCGTGCAGCGCCTTCTCGCCGAGGACCGACAGGATGTCGTGCGGGTTGCTCGGCCCGTCCATCAGCGGCTCACCGGCGCGGACGCGGTCCCCCTCCTGGACGTTCACGTGCACGCCGCGCGGCAGCGAGTACTCTCTCGGTTCCCCGCCGTCCTCCGGGACGATGAGGATCTTGCGCAGGCCCTTGACGATGCCGCCGTGCTTGACGAGCCCGTCGATCTCCGAGATGACCGCCGTCTCGCGCGGCTTCCGCGCCTCGAACAGCTCGACCACGCGGGGCAGACCGCCGGTGATGTCCTTGGTCTTGGTCGTCTCGCGGGGGATCTTCGCGAGAACCTGCCCGGCGTAGACCAGTTCGCCATCCTCGATCATGAGGTGGGCGTGCGACGGCATGTGGTACTTCCGCGAGACCTTCCCGCCCTTGTCGCGGACTTCGATGAGCGGCTGCTTCTTCTCGTCCGGGCTGTCCACGACAATCTTCCGGGACAGGCCGGTGACCTCGTCGAGCTCCTCGTGGAACGTCACGTCGGAGATCAGGTCCTTGTACTTCACCGGTGCCCGCATCCTCGGTCAGGATGGAGAACGTGTACGGGTCCCACTCGACCAGCATCTGGCCGGGTTCGACCGGTGAGCCGTCGCGCACCTTCAGGCGCGCGCCGTACACCACCGGGTAGCGCTCGCGATCGCGACCCTTGGCATCCTGCACGACCAGCGAGCCGGTGCGGTTCATGACCACCAGCTCGGGGCCCCCCGCCGCGTCAAGCTCGACCCCTTCCCGGTTCGAGGCCCTGGACTCCACGACCTGGAGGCCCTGGTAGCGGACGGTGCCGGCGTGCTTCGCATCGAGCGTCGACTGGTCGGAGATCCGCGACGCCGTGCCGCCGATGTGGAACGTCCGCATCGTGAGCTGCGTGCCCGGCTCGCCGATGGACTGCGCCGCGATGACGCCGACCGCCAGCCCCAGCTCCACCAGCTTGCCGGTGGCGAGGTCGCGGCCGTAGCACTTCGCGCAGCAGCCGCGGCGACTGGCGCAGGTCAGCACCGACCGGATGCGGACCTTCTCGATGCCGCCTTCCTGGATGGCCTGGGCCTTCTCCTCGTCCATCTCGTCGTTGACCTCGACGATCACCTCGCCCGTGAACGGGTCGACGATCTGCTCGAGCGTCGTGCGGCCCGATGATCCGGTCGCGCAGCGGCTCGATGATCTCGCCGCTCTCGACGATCGCCCGCGCCTCGATGCCGTCCATCGTGCCGCAGTCGATCTCGTGGATGATGACGTCCTGCGCCACGTCCACGAGGCGGCGGGTCAGGTAGCCCGAGTCGGCGGTCTTGAGCGCGGTGTCGGCCAGGCCCTTGCGCGCGCCGTGGGTCGAGATGAAGTACTGCAGCACCGTCAGCCCTTCACGGAAGTTCGAGGTGATGGGCGTTTCGATGATCTCGCCCGACGGTTTCGCCATCAGGCCGCGCATCCCGGCAAGCTGCCGGATCTGCTGCTTGGAGCCGCGGGCGCCCGAGTCGGCCATGATGTAGACGGGGTTGAAGTTCCGCCCGCTGTGGTCGAGCTCCTCCATCTCGCTGAACATCGCGTCGGCGATCTTCTCGGTGACGTCCGACCACACGGCGATGACCTTGTTGTAGCGCTCGCCGTTGGTGATCGCACCCTCGAGATACTGTCCTTCGACCTTGATCACCTCGTCGCGTGCCCCCTCGACCAGCGCCGCCTTCTCCGACGGGATGATCAGGTCGTCGATGCCGATCGACAGGCCCGAGCGCGTCGCGTAGGTGAAGCCCAGGTTCTTGAGGCTGTCGAGCATCTCGACCGTCTTCTCGAGGCCGAAGTGCAGGTGGCGGTACTGCACCACCTGCTGCAGCCCCTTCTTCTTCAACAGGCCGTTGACGAACGGCATCGGCGCCGGCAGCGAGGTGTTGAAGAGGACGCGGCCGACGGTCGTGTTGATGATCTTGTTGGCGACCGGCTGCGGGTCGGTCTGGAGCACGGCCTGGTCGTCGCGCGCGACGGTCAGGTCCAGCAGCTCGCCGGTGAACCTCAGGCGGATCGGCGTGAGCGTCTCCACCTCGCCCGCCTCGAGCGCCAGGATCACATCGTCCGTGTTGCCGAACACCCGGCCCTCTCCCTTGGCGCCGGCGCGCGCCTTGGTCAGGTAGTAGCACCCGAGCACGATGTCCTGCGACGGAATCGCGATCGGCGCGCCGCTGGCGGGCGACAGGATGTTGTTCGAGGACATCATCAGCACGGATGCCTCGATCTGCGCTTCCGGCGCGAGCGGGATGTGGACGGCCATCTGGTCGCCGTCGAAGTCCGCGTTGAACGCCGTGCAGACGAGCGGGTGGATCCGGATCGCCTTTCCCTCGACCAGCACCGGCTCGAACGCCTGGATGCCCAGCCGATGCAGCGTCGGCGCGCGGTTGAGCAGCACCGGATGCTCGCGGATGACCTCCTCGAGCACGTCCCACACCTCGGGGCGCTGCTGCTCGACCATCTCCTTCGCCTGCTTGATGGTCGCGACCAGCCCGCGCTCCTCGAGCTTGTTGTAGATGAACGGCTTGAACAGCTCGAGCGCCATCTTCTTCGGCAGCCCGCACTGGTGCAGCTTCAGCTCGGGGCCGACGACGATCACCGAGCGTCCGGAGTAGTCGACCCGCTTGCCGAGCAGGTTCTGACGGAACCGGCCCTGCTTGCCCTTGAGAGTGTCCGACAGCGACTTCAGCGGCCGGTTGTTCGCGCCGCGCAGCACGCGGCCGCGCCGGCCGTTGTCGAACAGCGCATCGACCGCTTCCTGCAGCATCCGCTTCTCGTTGCGGATGATGACGTCAGGCGCCTTGAGCTCGATCAGCTTCTTCAACCGGTTGTTGCGGTTGATGACGCGCCGGTAGAGGTCGTTGAGATCGGACGTCGCGAACCGGCCGCCGTCGAGCGGCACCAGCGGCCGCAGCTCGGGCGGAATCACCGGGATGACGTCGAGGATCATCCACTCCGGCTTGTTGGTCGACTTGCGGAACGAGTCGACCACCTTGAGCCGCTTGGCGTACTTCAGCTTCTTCTGGACCGACGTCTCCGAGCGCATCTTCTCGCGCATCTCGACGGCCAGCTTCTCCACGCTGACGCGCTTGAGCAGCTCCTTGATCGCCTCGGCCCCCATCTGGGCACGGAACTTGACGGGACCGTGCTCCTCGCGGGCCTTCCGGTACTGCTCCTCGCCGAGCAGCTGATTCTGCTTCAGCTCGGTGTCACCCGGCTCGATCACCACGTAGGCCTCGAAGTAGAGCACGCGTTCGAGATCGCGCAGGGAGATGTCGAGCAGGTGGCCGATGCGGCTGGGCAGCCCCTTGAAGAACCAGACGTGGCTGACGGGCGTCGCCAGCGTGATGTGGCCGAGCCGCTCGCGACGCACCTTCGCCTGGGTGACCTCGACACCGCACTTGTCGCAGATCACGCCGCGGTGCTTCATGCGCTTGTACTTGCCGCACAGGCACTCCCAGTCGGTGACCGGGCCGAAGATCTTGGCGCAGAACAAGCCGTCCCGTTCGGGCTTGAACGTCCGGTAGTTGATCGTCTCGGGCTTGGTCACCTCGCCGTGCGACCACGAGAGGATCTTGTCCGGCGACGCGAGGCTGATCCGGATCGCGTCGAAGTCGCTCGTCAACGAGCTGCGGGAATCGAAAGATGGTCTCATTGTTTCCTTCGGTGTCCGCTACCTGCTACCAGCTGCCCGCTTCCAGCCCGCTGCTTCGGCGCCGGGTGCGGCGGGAAGCGGGGAGCCGGAAGCCGGAAGCTCTCTCTTCACTGCTCCGCCAGCACCGGCTCGCCTTCCGGCGGCGCCTCGAGCTCGGGCAGCTTCTTCTTCGTCTTCATCAGCTCGACGTCCAGGCACAGCGCCTGCAGCTCGCGGATGAGCACGTTGAACGATTCCGGCAGGCCGGGCTGGAACGACGCGTCGCCCTTGACGATCGCCTCGTAGATCTTCGCGCGCCCGGTCACGTCGTCCGACTTCGCGGTCAGCAGCTCCTGGAGGATGTGCGCCGCGCCGTAGGCCTCGAGCGCCCACACTTCCATCTCGCCGAACCGCTGGCCGCCGAACTGCGCCTTGCCGCCCAGCGGCTGCTGGGTGATGAGCGAGTACGGCCCGATCGAGCGCGCGTGGATCTTGTCGTCGACCAGGTGCGACAGCTTCAGCATGTAGATGTAGCCGACCGTGACGTCCTGCTCGAACTCCATCCCGGTCATGCCGTCGTAGAGCTTGGTCTTGCCGCTCTTCGGCAGCCCGGCCTGCTCGAGCCAGTTCTTGATCTCCACCTCGGTCGCGCCGTCGAACACCGGCGTCGCGAAGTAGAGGCCGAGCGCGTGCGCGGCCCACCCGAGATGCGTTTCGAGAATCTGCCCGACGTTCATCCGCGACGGAACGCCGAGCGGGTTCAGCACGATCTCCACCGGCGTGCCGTCCGGCAGGTAGGGCATGTCCTCTTCCGGCAGGATGCGCGCGATGACGCCCTTGTTGCCGTGCGCGGCCGGCCATCTTGTCGCCGACCGACAGCTTGCGCTTCATCGCGACGTAGACCTTGACCAGCTTGATGACCCCGGGCGGCAGCTCGTCGCCGCGCCGCACCTTCTCCTTCTTCTCCTCGAACTGCTGGCGGATGACCTCCACCTGCCGCTCGGTCCGCTCCTCGAGCTCGCGCAGGTCTTCCTCGAGCCGCGGGTCGTCGGTGCTGATCTTCAGCCGCACGACCGCGTCGTAGGGCAGCGCCCTGCAGCACGTCGGACGTCAGCTCGGTGCCCTTCTTGAGCAGCCGCTCCCGGCCGTGCTCGTCGTAGAGGTCGGCGCGCGAGCTCTGGCCCTGCAGCATCCCGACGACCCGCTTCTTCACTTCGTCGTGAAGGATGCGGATCTCGTCCTGCAGGTTCTTCTCCATCATGTCGAGCTCTTCCTGCTCGATCGCCTTCGCCCGGTCGTCCTTCTCGATGCCCTTGCGCGAGAAGATCTTGACCCCGACGATGATGCCCTCGATGCCGGGAGGGCAGATCAGCGACGCATCGCGCACGTCGCCCGCCTTCTCGCCGAAGATCGCCCGCAGCAGCTTCTCTTCCGGTGTCAGCTGGGTCTCGCCCTTCGGCGTCGACCTTGCCGACCAGGATGTCGCCCGGCTTGACCGACGCGCCGATGCGGATGATGCCGCTCTCGTCGAGGTCGCGCAGGTAGCCCTCGCCGACGTTCGGGATGTCGCGGGTGATTTCCTCCGGCCCGAGCTTGGTGTCGCGCGCCTCGATCTCGAACTCCTCGATGTGGATCGACGTGTAGTAGTCGTCCTTGACCATCCGCTCGGAGACGAGGATCGCGTCCTCGAAGTTGTAGCCGCGCCACGGCATGAACGCGACGAGCACGTTCCGCCCGAGCGCCAGCTCGCCCAGCTCCGTGCACGGGCCGTCGGCCAGGATCTGCCCCTTGTGGACCTTCTGGCCCACCCGGACGATCGGCTTCTGGCTGATGCAGGTGTTCTGGTTCGACCGCTTGAACTTCGTCATCGGGTAGATGTCGGCGCCCATCTCGCGCGAGGTCGCCTCGGTCTCCCCTTCGACCCGCACCACGATGCGCTGGCTGTCGACGTAATCCAGCGTGCCGGAGCGGCGCGCCACGACGACCGCGCCCGAGTCGCGGGCGGTGATGTACTCCATCCCGGTGCCGACGTACGGGCTGCGCGCCCGCAGCAGCGGCACCGCCTGGCGCTGCATGTTCGATCCCATCAGCGCGCGGTTCGCGTCGTCGTTCTCGAGGAACGGCACCAGCGAGGCGGCGACCGACACGAGCTGCTTCGGCGAGACGTCGATGAAGTCGATCTTGTCCTTCGGCGACAGGATGAAGTTGCCGGCCTGCCGCGCGTTGACGCGGTCGGTCGTGAACTTGCCGTTCTCGTCCACCTGGGCGTTGGCCTGCGCGACGATGTACTGGTCCTCTTCCCACGCCGACAGGTAGTAGGAGTAGGGCTCGTACTCGAGACCGCGGCGTCGCTTGCCGGCCTTGTTCTCGGTGTCCTTCGGATCCGCGCCGACCTCCGAGGCCTCGACGATGTCGTTGACCTTGTACTTGGTGTTGCCGCCCGCGTTGGTGATGATCACGTAGTCGACGACCCGGCCGTTCTTCACCTTGCGGTACGGCGACTCGATGAAGCCGAACTCGTTGATCCGCGCGTAGCACGACAGCGACGAGATCAGGCCGATGTTCGGACCCTCGGGCGTCTCAATCGGGCAGATGCGCCCGTAGTGCGTCGGGTGGACGTCGCGCACCTCGAAGCCGGCGCGCTCGCGCGACAGGCCGCCGGGCCCGAGCGCCGAGAGCCGCCGCTTGTGGGTGACCTCGGACAGCGGGTTGGTCTGGTCCATGAACTGCGACAGCTGCGACGACCCGAAGAACTCGCGAATCGCCGCCATCACCGGCTTCGCGTTGATCAGGTCGTGCGGCATGGCGGTCGCCATTTCCTGGTAGACCGACATCTTCTCCTTGATCGCGCGCTCCATCCGGACCAGCCCGATGCGGAACTGGTTCTCGAGCAGCTCGCCGACCGACCGCACGCGGCGGTTGCCGAGGTGATCGATGTCGTCGACGTTGGCCGGGTTCCGCCGCAGCTTCAGCTGGTACTTGATCACCTCGTAGAAGTCCTGCGGGTGCAGGATCTTCTCGTCGAGCGGCGTGTTCAGCTTCAGCTTGGTGTTCAGCTTGAGCCTGCCGACCCGCGAGAAGTCGTACTTCTGCGGGTTGAAGAACATGTTCTCGAACAGCGACCGCGAGCTGTCGAGGGTCGGCGGATCGCCCGGCCGCAGCCGCCGGTAGATCTCGATCAGCGCCTCCTCGTGGGTGTGGATCGGATCCTTCTTGAGCGTCGCGGACAGCACCGGGCCGATCTCGTCGCGCTCCGGGAAGAAGATCTCGAGCTTGTCGACGTTCTTCTCCTGCGCCATCGAGATGACGCGCGGGGTGACTTCCTCGTTCGCCTCGAGGATGACCTCCCCGGTCGACGGGTCGACGACGTCGGAAGCGGCAAACGCGCCCTCGAGCTCGGCGTCCGACACCTCGACCGACTCGACGTTCGCCTTCTTCAGGGCGGCGAGCGCGGTCGAGGTGATCTTCTTGCCGGCGTGCGTCACCGCGTCCGAGCCGACGGTGATGTCCCGGGCGGCGCGCAGCCCCTGGAGGCTGTCGTTGACCGCCCAGTTGATCGTCCCGCCGGTCAGGTGCAGCCGGTCGACGGTGTAGAAGGTGCGGATGATCTCGTCGGCGCCGCGCAGCCCGAGGGCGCGCAGGAACACCGTCGCGAGGAACTTCCGCTTGCGGTCGATCCGGACGTAGAGCAGGTTCTTGGTGTCGTACTCGAACTCGACCCAGGAGCCGCGATACGGGATGATCTGCGCGATGTAGAGCGTCTTGTCTTCGGAGTGGAAGAACGCCCCCGGCGAGCGGTGCAGCTGCGAGACGATGACCCGCTCGGTGCCGTTGATGATGAACGTGCCGTTGTCCGTCATCAGCGGGATGTCGCCGAAGTAGACCTCCTGCTCCTTGATGTCGCGGATGGTCTTGACGCCGGTCTCGGGATCCTTGTTCCAGACCACCAGGCGGATCGTCACCTTGAGCGGGACGGCGTAGGTCATCCCGCGCTCCTGGCACTCGTCGACGTCGTACTTCAGCTTCAGGCCGACGGTGTTGCCACAGATGTCGCAGCACGTCGCCGCGCGCCTCGTTCGGCTTGCCGCAGCGCGGGCACAGGACTTCGTGCTCGCCGTAGGGATCGGCCACCAGCGTGTGGCCGCAGTTCACGCAGGGCTTGCGCAGGTGGTGCAGCCCGGCCAGCCGGCCGCACTTGCACTCCCAGTTGCCAATCGAAGTACTCGATGAACTCGAGCGACGAGTTCTCGCGGAAGTCCGAGATCGGGAACACCGACTTGAACACCGACTGGAGCCCCGCATCCTCGCGCTCCGAGGGCAGCCGGTTCATCTGCAGGAACCGCTCGTACGACTTCTTCTGGATCTCGATCAGGTTCGGGATCGGAATCGTCGTCTTGATCTTCGAAAAATCGATGCGCTCGCGGTAGATGTTCTTCGGAAGGCTGTACATGCTGGTGAAAACCTCGGCGCTCGGCGCTCGGGGCACGGCGCTCGATCGCAATCCAAGGGACTAACCCGAAGGGCACCGGCGGCGCGCCCTGACCTGAATGCCTGGACGCCGCCGCCGGCAACCAACCGCCGTGACCACGCGGCGCTCCGCGTGTCCTACTTGACTTCAACCTTCGCGCCGACGTCCTCGAACTTCTTCTTGATCGCCGCCGCCTCGTCCTTGGGGATCCCTTCCTTGATCGGCTTGGGCGCGCTCTCGACCAGGTCCTTCGCTTCCTTCAGCCCCAGGCTGGTGACTTCACGCACGACCTTGATGACGTTGATCTTGTTGGCGCCCACTTCCGTCAGCGTTGCGGTGAACTCGGTCTGCTCCTCGACGGGCGCCGCCGCGGCACCGCCGCCGGCGCCGCCCGCCGCTGCCATCGGCATGGCCGACGCTGCCGACACGCCGAGCTCCTTCTCGAGCTCCTTCACGAGCTGCGACAGCTCGAGCACCGAGATTCCCTTGATGTAGTCCACTACCTGCTGCTGCGACAATTCGGCCATTTCTCTCTCCTGACGATGACGCTTCCAGCTTCCAGCTGCCAGCTTCCAGCCCATATCAGCTGCCCGGATACGAGCAGCAACTTCCCGCTATCAGCCGCCAGCCTCCAGCGGGAAGCTGGACGCGGGAAGCTGGGAGCGTTCCTCATGATTCCGATGATTCCGCTGACTCCGATCGCTGCTTTTCCGCCTGCACCAGCACGCTCAGCAGATCGCGCGGCGCGGCGTTCAGCACGCTCACCAGCTGGATCATCGGCGACTGCAGGAGGAAGAGCAGCTTGGCGTAGAGCTCCGGCTTGCCCGGCAACGTGGCCAGCTCGGTGACCTCGCCGGCCTTGAGGGCCCGCCCCTGCACGACCGCCGCCTTGATCTTCAGCGCCGGCGCGGTCTTCGCGAACGTCGTGAGCACCTTCGCGAGCGCCACCGGATCCTCGCCGGCATACGCCACGGCCGTGGTGCCGACGAAGAACTCGCTCAGCACCGCGAACGGCGTGCCGCCGAGCGCACGCTTCGCGAGCGTGTTCTTGACGACCTTGTACTGTCCCCTGGCCCCGCGGACCTGACGGCGCAGCTCGGTCACCTCGGGCACTTTCAGCCCTTTGAAATCGACGATCACGGCGCTCTCGGTTCCCTGGAAGGCCCGCTCGAGCGCCTGCAGCTCTTCTTCCTTGCTCGCTCGTGTGACTGCCATGACTAATGCTTCTGGACCTCGGTCACGTGTGTGGTGTCGATCAGGATGCCGGGGCCCATCGTCGAGGACATCGTGACGCTGCGCAGGAACTTGCCCTTCGCCGCCGACGGCTTCGCCTTCACCACGCTGTCCACCAGCGCGTGGGCGTTCTCTACGAGGTTCTGCGCCTCGAACGACACCTTGCCAATCGGCGCGTGGACGATGCCGGTCTTGTCGACGCGGAACTCCACCTTGCCCGCCTTGATCTCCCTGACCGCCTTCGCGATGTCGACGGTGACGGTGCCGGTTTTCGGGTTGGGCATCAGTCCACGGGGGCCGAGCACCTTGCCGAGCTTGCCGACGGCGCGCATCATGTCGGGCGTGGCCACGACGGCGTCGAACTCCATCCACCCGCCCTGGATCTTCTCGACAATCTCCTCGCCCCCGACGACGTCCGCGCCCGCTTCCTGCGCTTCCTTCTGCTTGTCGCCGGCGGCAATGGCGAGCACGCGCTTGCTCCTGCCGAGGCCGTGCGGCAGCACGACGGTGCCGCGCACCATCTGGTCGGCGTGCTTGGGATCGACGCCCAGGCGCAGCGCCAGCTCGACCGTCTCGTCGAACTTGGCGAACTTCACCTTCTGCATCAGCGGCACGGCCGCCTCGATCGAATGGGGGTGCTCGGGGACGAGCTGCCTGGCGGCAGCGAACTTCTTGCCGGGCTTTCGCATGCGTGCTCCGGTGGTGCAAACGGCCGCAACCACGGCCTCCCACAACATCGCTGCCAGCTTCCCGCTGCCAGCTTCCAGTTTCGACGTTCCCGCGCCAGCGCCCCATCCCTTCCGGGAAGCGGGGAGCCGGAAGCGGAAGCTACCCTACGACGTCGATGCCCATCGAACGGGCCGTTCCTGCGACGGTCTTGTACGCCGCCTCGGGCGATTCGCAATTCAGGTCGGGCATCTTCAGCTTCGCGATGTCCTCGACCTGCTTCTTCGTCACGGTGCCGACCTTGTTCTTGTTCGGCTCGTTGGAACCCTTCGCCAGGTTCGCGGCGCGCTTCAGCAGGATGGCCGCCGGCGGCGTCTTCGTGATGAACGTGTAGGACCGGTCGGCGTACACGGTGACCACCACGGGGATGATCAGCCCCTCGTCCTTGGACGTCTTCGCGTTGAAGTTCTTGCAGAAGTCCATGATGTTCAGGCCGTGTGGACCGAGCGCGGTCCCGACCGGCGGCGCGGGGGTTGCCTTCCCCGCGGAGATCTGGAGCTTCACCTGTGCGGTTACTTTTTTCGCCATGCCATTGCTTCCCGCTACCTGCTACCCGCTGCCCGATGACCCGCTGCTTCCCGGTGCAGCTGTTCAGCACCACTTCCTGCGTGATCGTTCACAGCTCGAATGCCGGACCTCCGTACTAGGCGGCGGGGGAACTGGGAGCGGGAAGCTGGTTAGCTACAATTTTTCAACCTGCAGAAAATCCAGCTCGACCGGCGTAGCGCGGCCGAAAATGGTCACCATCACCTTGAGCGTGTTGCGATCCAGGTTCACCTCGTCCACGGTGCCGTTGAAGCTGGTGAACGGGCCCTCGTTGATCCGGACCTGGTCCCCCTTCTCGAAGGAGTATTTCGGCTTCGGCTTCTCCGCCGCCTCGGTCACCTGGTTCAGGATCTGATCGACTTCCTCGCGCGACAGCGGCGTCGGTTTCGCGCCCGCGCCGACGAAGCCGGTGACCTTGGGCGTGTTCTTCACCACGTGCCACGCGTGGTCGGTCATCTGCATCTCGACCAGGATGTAGCCGGGGAAGAACCGCTTCGAGCTCACGACCTTCTTGCCGCCGCGCATCTCGGCGACCTGCTCGGTCGGAATGAGAATGTCGCCGATCGCCTCCTGCAGGCCGTAGGCCTGGACGCGCTGCTCCAGCGATTCCTTCACCTTGTTCTCGAAGCCGGAGTACGTGTGGACGATGTACCACTGCTTCGTGCGATCGTCCGTCATGCTCGGCATCTCTATGACGCGGCTCCGAATGTCCGGTAGATCCAGCTGATTCCGCTGTTCAGCAGGAGATCGACCACGCTGAGGTACACGCCGAAGAAGATCGACGTCAGAATCACGACGAACGTGGTGGCGTAGACTTCTTTGCGGCTGGGCCACGTGACCCGGCCCATCTCGTTGCGGACTTCCGAGAGAAACCGCCGCGATCGGCCCCACCAGCCGGTGACGCTGTCCCGGGCACGGCCGCCGAGTGAGTCATCGTGCTCCGCCATAGCCGTCTTCATTGCTCATCCTTGCCGGGCGCCCGGTTGTACGGTTCGCCGGATCCGAGTGCGTGCCGTCGGCGCTGGCAGGCCAGGAGGGAATCGAACCCCCAACCCCCGGTTTTGGAGACCGGTGCTCTGCCAATTGAGCTACTGGCCTAAACCTGAGCTGCCCGCTTCCTGCTCCCGGCTCCCTGCTTTCAGGCTGGCGTTGCGGGCAGCTGGAAGCGGGCCGCAGGAAGCTGATCACTATTTCGTTTCCCGATGCGCGATGTGCTTGCGGCAGAACCGGCAGTACTTGCTCAGCTCGAGCCGCTCGGTCGTCTTCTTCTTGTTCTTCGTCGTGCTGTAATTGCGCCGTTTGCACTCGGTGCACGCCAGGGTGATGATGTCTCTCATTGGTGGACCTTATCGGGCTTTGGGCTCGAGGCTCTCCAGAGGCCGCCTAACCTGAAGCCCCCAAGCCCAAAGCCTAAAGCCCAAAGCCTTCTTACTCGACGATCTCGGTGATCGTGCCTGCGCCGACGGTGCGGCCGCCTTCACGAATCGCGAACCGCGCGCCCTTTTCGAGCGCGACCGGCACGTGCAGCTCGGCGCTGATGCTCGTGTTGTCGCCCGGCATCACCATCTCGACGCCTTCCGGCAGCGTCAGCGATCCGGTGACGTCCGTCGTGCGGATGTAGAACTGCGGGCGATACCCGTTGAAGAACGGCGTGTGACGGCCGCCCTCGTCCTTGGAGAGGATGTAGACCTCGCCCTTGAACTTCGTGTGCGGCTTGATCGAGCCCGGCTTGGCCAGCACCTGCCCGCGCTCGACGTCGTCTTTCTCGACGCCGCGCAGCAGCACGCCGATGTTGTCCCCCGCGACACCCTCGTCGAGCAGCTTGCGGAACATCTCCACGCCCGTGACGATCTTCTTCTCGGTCGGCCTGAACCCGACGATCTCGATCTTCCTCGCCGACCTTGACCTTGCCGCGGTCGACGCGACCGGTCACCACGGTGCCGCGGCCGGAAATCGAGAACACGTCCTCGATCGGCATCAGGAACGGCTTGTCGATCTCGCGCTCGGGCATCGGGATGTAGCTGTCGAGCGCGTCCATCAGCTTGGTCACCGACTCGACGCCCGGCGGCATCCCCGTTGAGCGCGCCCGAGCGCCGAAATCCGCACCACCGGGACATCGTCGCCGGGGAAGCCGTAGGTCTTCAGCAGCTCGCGGACCTCGAGCTCGACCAGATCGACCAGTTCCTCGATCGTCGACCGCGTCGACCTTGTTCAGCGCCACCACCATGGACGGCACGTTGACCTGCTTGGCGAGCAGCACGTGCTCGCGCGTCTGCGGCATCGGGCCGTCCACGGCGCTCGAGACCACCAGGATCGCGCCGTCCATCTGCGCGGCGCCGGTGATCATGTTCTTGATGTAGTCGGCGTGGCCCGGGCAGTCCACGTGCGCATAGTGCCGGTTGGGCGTGCTGTACTCGACGTGGCTCGTCGCGATCGTCAGGATCTTCGTCGCGTCGCGGCGTCCCTGGGACTCCGAGGCCTTGGCCACTTCGTCGTACGGGATGAACTTCGCCCAGCCCTTGTCAGCCGCCACCTTCGTGAGCGCGGCCGTCAGAGTAGTCTTGCCATGGTCGATGTGGCCGATGGTGCCCACGTTGACGTGCGGTTTGGAACGATCGAATTTCTCTTTAGCCATGTCGTGTACGTCCTCTGTGTTCTATCCTGCCTCGTGTTCGGACCGCCGTCCCCCTGGCACACCGTGCAGGTTCGGACCTGCGCGCCACACTGCCGACTTTCCCGCCCGGTCGACCGCCGCCGAGACCCGAAGCTCTCGCGTGCCGCCTGCCGCCGTCGCGGCTCTGCCACACCTTCACCCCGAGCGAAAGTGGAGCCGATGACCGGGATCGAACCGGTGACCTCGTCCTTACCAAGGACGTGCTCTGCCAACTGAGCTACATCGGCCTTCAGCCCTGCTCTACGGGCGTGCCAGCCCCAGCTCGTCCGTTGACACACGAGCGAAAGCTGGAGCGGGAGACGGGGATCGAACCCGCGACCAACAGCTTGGAAGGCTGTGACTCTACCACTGAGTTACTCCCGCCTACGCGCCGCCCGCTGCCGCCCTCTGCCGCTCCGGCGGCGGGCAGGCCGCTCGTCCTCTGCCCCGCTCGCCGCTCCGCGTCTTGGCGCGCAGCCGCCGCGTTCCCTGCTCTGCCGTTTCTCTGCCGCGATGCCTCCGCTGGCGTGCCAGCCGAAGCTCGCTGGCGCCGCGAGCGAGCGAAGGCTGGTGGCGAGGGGAGGATTCGAACCTCCGAAGGCCGGAGCCGACAGATTTACAGTCTGCTGCGTTTGACCGCTTCGCTACCTCGCCGCATCGCTCGAGTCGCCAACCGCCAAGCCGGCGGCGCCCCCCTCGTGCCAGCGCCGACACAAGGGGCGGCCGCTGACGGCTGGAAGCGCGGTGTCTTTGTCAGGAATTGCGCCGCCCGCGAGTCCCCGGAGGGAATTCGTTGGAGCTGGCGAAGGGATTTGAACCCCCGACCGGCTGATTACAAATCAGCTGCTCTACCGGACTGAGCTACGCCAGCCCAGACAAAAGAGTATTTGTAGCACGGCGCGTGCCACGAGTGCAAGTGCCCATGCCAAAAGAGGAGGGTTGGCCCGCTCACTTCGGCGAGACCTCCCTGTCGGACGCGCCCGGGACCCTGCCGCTAGGACGCGCGAACCCGCGTTGCCGTCCCGCCTCGAACAGCATCACGCCGGCCGCCACGGAGACGTTCAGGCTGGCTATCGCCCCCGCCATCGGGATCGAGACGAGCCGGTCGCAGCGCTCCCGCACGAGCCGGCGCAGCCCGGTGCCCTCGGCCCCGAGCACCAGCGCGGTCGGCAGCCTCAGGTCGGGCACATCATACCGATCGGCCGCCTCGCCGGCCAGGCCAATCGTCCACACGCCCGCCTCCTTCAGTTCCTCGATCGCGCGCGCGATGTTGACGACGGTGGCGATGCGGACGTGGGTCAATGCGCCCGCGGAGGCCTTGGCGACAATCCCGTCGAGCGACGCCGCGCGCCGCCCCTGCCGAACGACGCCGTGGACACCGGCCGCGTCGGCTGTCCTCAGGATGGCGCCGACGTTGTGCGGGTCCTCGAGGCCGTCCAGCACCACGATCAGCGCCGCCGTGCCTCCCGCGCTCGCGATCAGATCGTCGATGGAGTAGTCCCCGGGCGCGGCCACGTCCGCCAGGATGTCCTGGTGCCGGGCGCCGCGCGCTGTCCGGGACAACGTCGCGGCATCGATCCGTTCGACGGGCACACCGATCTCGCGCGCCAGCTCGATGGCCTGCTCGATGCGCCGGTCCACGCGCGCGCCCACCCGCACCCGTTGCGCGCGGCCGCTGCGCAGGGCTTCGAGCACCGGGTTCACGCCGTAGACCAGCATCAGGCCCGGCTCGCGTTCGATGTCACGATTGTCGCGACCGCGGCGGCGCGCTCACGACAGCCGACAATCGGCGCCACGCCCGTCGAGGGGGGCAGCTCCGCCCCGCGGTCGATCGCCGGCACCGCGAGATCCAGTTCCGGACCGCCGGCTTCACCGGTCAGCGCAACCCTGATCGGATGGAACAGCGCGCGCCCCTTCTGCCCCGTCCGCTGCCGGATCCGGCTCGCCGCCGCGCGAAACCCCTCGCGATCCAGCCGGCCCGCGGTGCGCAGTTCTTCGGCGAGCACCAGGATGACGTCCCGGGCTCCGGCCTCGGCAAGGACTTCCGACACGTCGGCACGATCCACGGCGGCCGCCGCGTCGAACTCGAACACGAACCGCAGACGATCCGGGATCTCTTCGAGCCGGTCGACGGACGCCGTCGCCATCGGCAGGACCGAGGAGAGGTAGTCCAGCGCCTCGTTCGAGCGCCGCAGCAGGTAGCCGCGCGCGACGAAGTACCTCGCCGCCTCACCACACAGCCGCGCCGGCGACGCCACCTTCAGGTAGTGACGGTTCACCCATGCCAGCTTCTCGGGGTCGAAGATGCCGGCGCTGTGGCCGACGTCCTCAATCGCGAAGCGACGCGCCAGCTCGTCGAGCGGCAGCAGCTCCTGCCCCCCGCCGGGCGACCAGCCCAGCAGCGCCAGATAATTCGTCAGCGCCTCCGGCAGAAAGCCGCGCGCGCGAAACTCGGCCACCGATGTCGCGCCATGGCGCTTCGACAGCGGCGTGTGATCGGGCCCCATGACCAGCGCCAGATGCGCGAACGCGGGAGCGGTGAACCCGAGCGCCTGATAGAGGAGCACCTGCCGCGGCGTGTTCGAGATGTGGTCCTCCCCCTGATCACGTGGGTGATCTCCATCAGGGCATCGTCGACGACGACGGCGAAGTTGTAGGCCGGCCGGCCGTCGGAGCGGACGAGGACCGGGTCTCCAATCACCTCGGAGCTGAAGGCGACCTCGCCGCGCACCAGATCCTGGAAAGACACCTGGACCTGCTCGGGCACCTTGAACCGGACGACCGGCCGCTCGCCGGCGTCGACGCGCGCGCGGGACTCGTCCGGCGGCATGTTCCGGCACGTGCCCCGGTACTTCGGCGGACGTCCGGCGGCCAGGTCGGCCTGGCGATCGTTTTCGAGCTTGGTCGGCGAACAGAAGCAGTGATAGGCGTGCCCACCCGCCATGAGCTCGTTGGCGTACGAGGCGTAGAGGTGGAGGCGCTCCGACTGGCGGTAGGGCCCGTGGCCTCCGCCGACGTCCGGCCCCTCGTCCCAGTGCAGGCCCAGCCACCGCAGATCCTCGATGATGCCCGCTTCCGACTGGCGGGTGGAGCGGTCGGTGTCCGTATCCTCGATGCGCAGCACCAGCGCGCCGTCCTTGCCGCGCGCGAGAAGCCAGTTGAAGAGTGCCGTGCGGGCGTTGCCCACGTGGAGCTGGCCGGTGGGGCTGGGAGCAAAACGCAGGCGCATAGTCAAATCTTTCAGGAGCGCGTGCCGGCGCCGCTGAGGAGCGCGACGGCATGCGCGGCAATCGCCTCGCCGCGTCCCACCGCGTCGACCCCCTCGTTACTCTTGCCTTTGACGCTCACCAGCGCCACGTCCACGCCAAGGGCGTCCGCCAGGCCGGCACGGATGCTGTCCACGAACGGAGCGATCCGCGGACGCTCGAGGACAACGACGACGTCCAGATTCAGGATCTCGAAGCCCGCCTCCCGCACCAGCGCGCCGGCGCGACGGAGCAGATCGACGCTGGACGCCCCCTTCCAGCGGGCCTCGCTGTCCGGGAAGTGGCGGCCGATGTCGCCGAGCGACGCGCCGCCGAGAACCGCGTCGGTCGCGACGTGGCACGCCACGTCGGCATCGGAATGCCCGAGGGCGCCGGCCTCCGCCGGGATGGTGACGCCGCCCAGCAACAACGGACGGCCCGGCACCAGGCGATGCAGGTCGTAGCCGATGCCGGCGCGCGACGGCAGGCGGGGCTGCCCGACGGCTCCATGCGCCCGTGCCCTCTCGAGGTCTCCGGGCGTCGTGATCTTCACGTTGTCGCGATCGCCTTCGATCACCGTCACGGCGTGCCCCGCCTGCTCGGCCAGGCCCGCTTCATCCGTGGCTTCGACGCCCGTGCGGCCGAGCGCGACAGCGTCGTGCAGCACCGCGCGGCGGAAC
The DNA here is from genome assembly GCA_963787175.1 of uncultured Acidobacteriota bacterium. GTDB lineage: Bacteria > Acidobacteriota > Vicinamibacteria > Vicinamibacterales > 2-12-FULL-66-21 > CAVSUB01. Next base: position 414,554 of record CAWBCA010000013.1, on the reverse strand, counting down.
GCCTGCGGCGTCTGGGCCAGGAAGATGGTGTCGCGGCGGAGCGTCTCGACGATCGTGGGCGGAGCCGAATGCAACCCGACACGCTTGACCGTGTCGGTGGCCGGCACGGCGGCGATGGCAGCGCCGTGTGCCGCGGCGGCGTCAATCGCGCGGGTGATCAATCCGGCCGACACGAACGGCCGCGCGGCGTCGTGGACGAGCACGATGTCGGTCTCCTCCCGGACGAGATCGAACGCACGCGCCACTGATTCCTGCCGGCTGTCGCCGCCCGCGACGAAGCTGACGGGACCGGTCACCTCACCGATCGTACCCTGCGCGTCGTCGAGCGCATCGGCGGGCAGCGCCACGATCACGTCCCCGACGCCCGGATGCCGGTCGAACGCCTTCACGCTCCGGGCGAGCATCGAGTGGCCGGCAAGATCGAGGAACTGCTTGGGAACGGGCGCGCCCAGCCGGCGGCCCGATCCGCCCGCGGCGATGATGGCTGTGACTCGCATGGTGGGCACGACCGCGAAGCAGTCGAATGACGATTATATCGGGCTTCACCGAGACCGGGGGCTCATGACCCCTCATCCACCCCCGTGCGGACGATGGCGCGGACCCGTTCGGCCAGCTCGCGCGCCTGCTCCCGGGTGACGCCGTCGGTCGGGATGGGCGGGTGGACGGTGAGCGTGACGTCGCCGGGACATGTCATCAGTCGGCCCTTCCTCATCACGAAGCGGCTGCGGGCGATGCTGAGCGGCACGACCGGCATGTTCGCGTCGATGGCGAGCAGGAACGATCCTCCCTTGAAGCGGCCCACACCGCCGTCGGGGCTGCGCGTGCCCTCGGGAAAGATGATCAACGAGCGCGCGCCGAGGACGAGCCGCGACATCTTCTTGAGAATGCCCGCGCCCGGGTTCCGCCGATCGACGAGCAGGTGGCCGGTGCGCTGGAGGTGCCAGCCGAGGAATGGGAAGCGCCGGAGAGAGGCCTTGGCGATGATCCTGAGCTGGAGCGGCAGCGACCAGAACACGATCGGAATGTCGTAGATGCTCTGATGATTGGCCGCGAACACGTAGCCGCGGCGCAGATCGATCTGCTCGAGGCCGCGCACGTCCACGCGGACCCCGGTCGTGCGCAGGACCAGTCTGGCCCAGAGGCGCGCACACCCGTGACCGAAGTCGCCCGTCCGATCGACGAGGCTCGACAGCAGCGACACCGTCCCCAGCACGATTGTGTAGGCGCCGATCGCCGGGATGAGAAAGAAGACGGTGCGCCACCAGTGGTACGGGGGCAGCGTGCTCAACGCCGGGACCGGGCGGCCGGGAGTCCCACGATTACTTGCCGCCCTGGGCGCGACCGGCCTGAAGGCCGGCTCCGGCGGCGTGTGCGGGCGGCTGCACGGCCTGCGGAGCCGCGTTCTCGATGAAGCGGCCGAATATCATCTTCCCTGCGGTGGTCTGCAGCACGCTGGTCACGACCACGTCGATGTTCCGGCTGATCATGCGTCGTGCGTTGTCGACGACCACCATCGTTCCATCATCCAGGTAAGCGACGCCCTGGTTGTATTCCTTCCCTTCCTTGAGGATGAACACCTTCATCAGCTCGCCGGGAAGCACGACCGGCTTCAGCGCGTTTGCGAGCTCGTTGATGTTGAGCACCTGGATGCCGCGGAGCTGCGCCACCTTGTTCAGGTTGAAGTCGTTGGTGACGATCGTGCCCTCGATCGTGCGGGCCAGCTCGATCAGCTTGAGATCGACCTCGCGGACCTCCGGGAAGTCGGCGTCCGAAATGGTCACGTCGACGCCCGCCATCTTCTGAATCTTCTGCAGGATGTCGAGGCCGCGCCGCCCGCGGTTGCGCTTCATGGAGTCGGCGGAGTCGGCGACGAGCTGCAGTTCCTTCAGCACGAACTGCGGGATCATGAGCGTGCCGTCGAGAAACCCTGTTTCGCAGATGTCCGCGATCCGGCCGTCGATGATCACGCTGGTGTCGAGGATGCGATAGCGCTTCAGCGGCCCGGCATGCCGGAACAGGCTGATCAACCGGGCAGGCTCCAGCCACTCCCCCCTCCGCGCGCCCATCACGATGCCGAGGTAGGGAAAGGCCAGCAGGACGAAGCTGTGGAGGAAGACGATCCGGGGATCGGCCGCGTCGGCCCAGAACAGCGCCGCCCCGATCGCCTTCGCGAGCCCGAGGCCGACCGCGCCGCCCACCAGTGCGCCGAGCAGATCGCTGATCTGGGCGTCGCGCATGCGTGCTTCGACCCAGACGATCAACAGGCCGAGCAGGATGCCGACGCCGAGGTTGACAGTCAGCGCCGCACCGAACGGCCTCGACAGGGCTGCCGCATACGCGACCGCCACGATGAACAGGACACGAGCAAGGAGGAACCACGACATGTGAGAGTCGCTCCGCAGGCGTAGAGATCAGACCAACGAGATGAAATCAATGATACTCGGGTTGCCCCCGGGCGCCAGAGCCCGGTTTCTGCCACGCGGGGCAGTAAGAGCCCGGCAGGTGAGACCAGCCCGGCGGCGCGAACACAAGAGCTCCCTCACCAGGCGAGCAATTGATCGAGAGCCTCGGCGACGCTCTTGACGCCGACGAGCTCGACCCCCTCCGGCGCATCGGACGGAGCGCAATTCCCCGCCGGGAGAATGCAGCGGGTGAAGCCCATCTGGGCCGCCTCGCGGACGCGCAACGCGGACTGGCTCACCGCGCGGATCTCCCCGGCCAGGCCTACTTCGCCGAACACCGCGGTTCGCTCCTGGACGGGCCGGTTCCTGACGCTCGATGCCACGGCTGTCAGGATGCCGAGGTCGGCGGCCGGCTCGTCCACGGCAATCCCGCCGGCGACGTTCACGAACACGTCCTCCGCGATGAGGTTCAGTCCGGCACGCTTTTCGAGCACGGCCAGCAGCAGCGACAACCGGCTCTGGTCGAGCCCGCTCACCATCCGTCGCGCGTTCCCGTACGAACTGGTGCTGACCAGCGCCTGCATCTCCACGAGCAGCGGCCGCGAACCCTCGATGCAGCACAGCACGACCGATCCCGGTGCGCTCACCGGGCGCTCGGCCAGGAAGAGCTGCGACGGGTTGGGAACGGCCCTCAGGCCCGCGCCGGTCATCTCGAAGACACCCAGCTCGCTCACCGCACCGAATCGGTTCTTCACCGCCCGCACGACGCGATGCGAATGGTGCTTCTCGCCTTCGAAGTACAGCACGGTGTCGACGATGTGCTCGAGCGACTTGGGGCCGGCCAGGTTGCCGTCCTTCGTGACGTGCCCGACCAGGAACGTCGGGATGTTCTGGCCCTTCGCGGCGAAGAGCAGCTGCGTGGCGGACTCCCGCACCTGGCCGATGCTCCCGGGCGCCGACTGGAACTTGAGGGAGAAGACCGTCTGGATCGAGTCGACGATCACGAAGGCGGGGCGGAGCCTGGCGATCTCTTCGAGGATGCGCTCGAGGCAGGTCTCGGCCAGAACGTAGAGGGGCGCGCGCGCGATGCCCAGCCGTTCGCCGCGGGACTTGATCTGGTGCTCCGACTCCTCTCCGGAGCTGTAGAGCACCGGACCGGCCGTCTGCGCAAAGTGCGCCGCCGCCTGGAGCAGCAACGTCGACTTGCCGATGCCAGGTTCGCCGCCAATCAGCACGAGCGAGCCCGGAACGACGCCGCCGCCCAGCACGCGGTCGAACTCGCCGATGCCACTCGAGAGGCGCTCGGCCACCACCGTGTCGATATCCGCGTAGAGTTGTGCCCCGGCCGAAGACGCAAGGCTGTAGCGCTTCTCGTTGCCGGGCGCCGGCCCCTCCGGCGCAGGCCGCTCCTCGACCAGCGAGTTCCAGGCGCCGCACTCGGCGCAGCGCCCGAGCCACTTCGCGCGACTGGGCGCCGCATTCCTGGCACGCGAAGACGGTCCTCTGTTTCATGGTAAAAATGCGTTCCCGCTTCCCGCTTCCTGCTTCCCGCTTTACGCTTCCCGCTTCGGCTTCTACCTTCGACTTTCGTCTCCTACCTTCTGTCTCCTCGGTACACTCTCTGAATCCTCGCGCCGACGCGGCAGAGCAGGTCGTACGGGATCGTGCCGATCGAGGCGGCGATTTCCCGCATGCCGATCGACTGGCGCGCCCTGCTCCCCGACGATGACCACCTCGTCGCCGGGCGCCACGTCCATGCCGGTCACGTCGATCATCGACATGTCCATGCGACACCGCGCCGACGACCGGCGCGCGCCGGCCGCGCATCAGCATGTGGCCCGCGGCCGGCCAGCCGCAGGTCGAGCCCGTCGGCGTACCCGGCGGGCACGACCGCCACGGTCCGGACGCTGTCTTCGCCGCCGCCTCAGTCCGTAGCCGATGCCCTCGCCCCGGCGCAGGCCCTTCACCGCCACGATACGGCTGTGGAGTGACAGGGCGGGTCGCAGCGGCAGCGTGGCGGCGAGCGGCGGCGGCACGATGCCGTAGAGCAGGAGCCCAGGCCGCACGAAGTCGTACCAGACGCGCTCGTCGCGGAGCAGGGCCGCGCTGTTGGCCGCGTGCCGCGCGGCGATGTGCAGGCCCAGCGACGGGAGCCGCGCGCAGGCGGCTTCGAAGCGGCACGCTGCCCGGCGAACGCGGGTGGTCCGGATCGTCCGCGGTCGCGAAGTGCGTGTAGACGGCATCGACTGCCAGGTTCTGGCTCGCGCAGATTTCCGGCAGGGTGCGATCCAGGTTGTCGTGGCGGAACCCGAGCCGGTTCATGCCGGTGTCGATCTTGAGGTGGCAGTGCAGCGTCGTCTGTCGCCGCGCTGCCGCGGCCTGCAGCGCCGCGGGCGGCGGACGGCGTCGAGATCGTCGGCGTGAGGGTGTGGCTGAAGATGCCGTCCAGATCGCTGACGCTCAGCGCGCCGAACACCAGGATCGGCGCCCGGACGCCGGCCTCGCGCAGCACGATGCCTTCCTCGATGTCGGCGCAGGCCAGCATCGCGGCGCCGGCCTCCTCGAGCGCCAGCGCCACCTGCGGCGCGCCGTGCCCGTAGGCGTTGGCCTTGACGACGGCGATGATGCGCGGCGCCGGCGTGCTGCTCGAGGATGCGAGCAGAGCGGTGATGGCCGCGAAGTTCGAACGGATGGCTTCGAGATCGACGCGCGCGACGGTCGGACGGATCACCGGTACAGGTAGCGGGTCTGGACGCTGGCAGAGCGCCGCGGGCTGAAAGGCCCCGCGCCACAGCACACACACGAAGCCCCGCGCCACAGCGGCCTCCAGGGACCCCGCCGCCGCTGACGTTGTGGACCCGAAGATGGGTTCAGGCGTTCTGTGGCTGCTGCTACTGCGCGCCTTGAGCGAGATTCTCGAAGCGTGTGTGTTCCTTGATGAACGCCAGCTTGACGGTGCCGGTCGGGCCGTTCCGCTGCTTGCCGATGATGATCTCCGCCGTGCCTTCCGCCTCCTGGTTCGGCTGGCCGTCGCTGCCCCGGTACTGCTCCTCGCGGAAGATGAACATCACGACGTCGGCGTCCTGTTCGAGGGCGCCCGACTCGCGGAGGTCCGACAGCTGCGGCCGGTGATCGGATCGCGTCTCGGGCGCGCGCGACAGCTGCGACAGCGCGACGATCGGCACGCTCAGCTCCTTCGCGAGCCCCTTGAGCGATCGCGAGATCGACGCGAGCTCCGGCCTGGCGGTTCTCGAACCGTCCCCGCCCCTGCATCAGCTGGATGTAGTCGATGATCAGCAGGTGCAGGCCGTGCTCGGCCTTGAGCCGCCGCGCCTTGGCGCGCATCTCGAGCACGCCGATCGACGCCGTATCGTCGATGAACACCCGCGCCTCGGCCAGCGTGCCGAGCGCGTGCGACAGCCGCCCGTAGTCCTTCTCGCTCAGGTAGCCGCTGCGGAAGCGGTGCGCGTCGATCCGCGCCTCGGACGTCAGCATGCGCATGAACAGCTGCTCCTTCGACATCTCGAGGCTGAAGAAGCCGACGGTCATGTTCGGTCGAGGTGCCGACGTGCTGCGCGATGTTGAGGACGAAGCTGGTCTTCCCCATCGACGGGCGCGCCGCGACCAGCACGAGGTCCGACGGCTGCAGCCCGGACGTCATCTCGTCGAGGTCGAGGAACCCGCTCGGCACGCCGGTGACGAGCCCCTTGTGCTGCTGCAGGTTCTCGATCGTCGCGAAGCTGCTCTGGACCAGCTCGCGCAGCGGCACGAACCCGGCCCGGATCCGGTCCTCCGCGATCGCGAAGATCGACCGCTCGGCCTCGTCGAGCAGCAGATCCGGCTCCTGCTCGGCCTCGTACGCCTCCGTCAGGATCTTGTTGGCGGAGTGGATCAGGCTCCGGAGCGTCGATTTCTCCTTGACGATGCGCGCGTAGTACTCGACGTTCGCCGAGCGCGGCACGCCGTCGGCGAGCGAGGCGACGTAGGCCGGCCCGCCGACTTCATCGAGCTCGCCGGTGCGCGACAGCTCCTCCTTCAGCGTGACGAAATCGATCGGATCGCCGCGCTCGCTGAGCGCGACCATCCGTCGAAGATCCGGCGGTGCGCGTCGCGGAAGAAGTCGCGCGCGTCGATGAGCTCCGCGGCGTGGTTGAACGCTTCGTTGCGGATCAGGATCGCGCCGAGCACCGACTTCTCGGCGTCGAGGCTGTGCGGAAGCGTACGTTCGGGGACGGCGGCGATGTCGGCCATGTGACCGGGAGGTTGTGCCGGAAAAGAAAACGGGTGAACGCGGACGGAACAGGATACACCCGTTTCCGGCGCGGTCACCCGCTGGATCGAGGCGGGACCTTACTTCGATGCTGCTCGGCGACGACCTTCACGCGCACCTGCGCGGTGACGTCGCGGTGCACCTTCACGGGCACCTGCAGCTCGCCCAGCGCCTTGATCGGATCGGGCAGCTGGATCTTGCGCTTGTCGATCTCGAACCCCTTGCCTCGAGCGCGTGCGCAATGTCGGCCGAGGTGACCGAACCGTACATCGTGTTGCTCTCGCCGACCCGCCGGGCGATCTCGATCTCCAGCTGCTCGAGCCGCTGGCCGTAGGCCTCGGCGGTGGCGCGCTCCTCGGCGTCCTTCACCTCGGCCACCTTCTGCTCGCGGCTCGATCTGTTTCCGGTTGGCCGTCCGTCACGGCCAGCGCGAGCTTCTGCGGCAGCAGGTAATTGCGCGCGTAGCCGCGCCGCCACCTTCACCACGTCCCCGCGCGCCCCGAGGCTGTCGATGTGCTCTCTGAGAATCACTTCCATGATGTTCTACTCACCTGACCCGCGGTGCGCCGCGCACGCGGACGGGCTCAAGCCCGTCCCTACAGAAAACAAGCCGCCGGGACTTTCACGGACACGCCCACGAGCGTGCCCCGCCTCCGGCCGGATCAATCCGTCACGTAGGGCACGAGCGCCAGCTGGCGGGCCCGCTTGATGGCCGTCTGCAGCTTGCGCTGGTGCAGCGCGCACGTGCCGGATATCCGGCGCGGCTGAATCTTCCCGCGCTCGGGCAGGAACGGCGCCAGCAGGCGGACGTCCTTGTAGTTGATGTAGTCGATCTTCTCCGCGCAGAACTTGCAGACGCGGCGGCTGCGGAAGAATCCCGCCGCGGCGCGGCGCATCGCCCCCTTGCCCTTGTCCTTGTCGCTGCTCTTGCCGCGTCACGCGCCGCCGCCGCCACCGCCTCGTTCGTCGCTCATCGCTGCCCCTCCATCCCGTCACGATCGTCGTCCTGATCGCTGTCGCCGCTGCGGCCCTCGCCCGGCTGCGGCTCGGGCGGCAGCCCGCGCGCCGTCCGGCGCCGCGCCTGCGTGGACTTGCGGGCGTCGCGGGTACGATCCGCCACCCGAATCTCCTCGTCCACGCGGACGACCAGGTGCCGGATGACCTGATCGATGACGCGCAGCCGGCGATCGATTTCCTTCATCAGCTCCCCGGAGCCGGTGATGGTCTCGACGACGTAGGTGCCCTCGCGGTGATGACCGATCTCGTAGGCCAGCTTGCGGCGGCCCCAGTTCTCGGTCTTGTCGAACGTGCCCTGGTAGCGCTGCACGATCTGCTCGATCTGGGTGTGCAGCTCGGCGACCTGCGCCTCGGACGCCTCGGGCGTCACGATGTAGACGAGCTCGTACTGTCTGGACGTACTCATGAGTCTCCTTCTGGACTGAACGGCCACGCTATCGCGTTCAGCCTTCGGCTGTCCGCTGCGTGGCAAGGAGAAAGATCGGTGGTCTAGTCCCCGTCTTCCTTGTCTTCCCACGATTGAACCTGTTCATCACCGGGCCAATCCCCTCGGCGACGAACAGTTCGGCGGCATCCGCCGCGCGGCCGACCGCCTCGGCGATGATCGGCCGTTCTTCCGGCTCGAACTTCGCCAGCACGTGATCCGCGAGGTCGCGGCGGCCATCGCCCCGCCCGACTCCGACCCGCAGCCGTGCAAAGCTGTCGCTCCCCAGCTGCCCGATGATCGACTTCAGGCCGTTGTGGCCGCCCGCCGATCCCGACGCGCCGCGCCCGCAACCGTCCCAGCTCGAGGTTCGACTTCGTCGACCACGACCAGCATGTCGGCCAGGTCGATCTTGAAGAACCGCAGCAGCTCGCCGACCGCGTGCCCGCTCAGGTTCATGAACGTGAGCGGCTTGGCGAGCAGCGCCCCGGGCTGCCGCCAGCGGGCACGAGCAGCGCTCCGGCCGGACCGCTCTCCCAGCCCAGGCCGTGCCGCTCGGCCACCAGATCGACCGCGTCGAAGCCGACGTTGTGGCGGGTCCCCGCGTACCTCCTGCCCGGGTTCCCGAGGCCGACGATCACCTTCATCGACGCCGCAAAGCGGTCTACTCGTCGTCCTTGTCGGTCTTGCCCTTCTTCAGTGACCTCCGGCTCGGCCGGAGCGACGGCCGCGGCCGGTCTCGGCCGCGACGTCGGCTCCTCCGCCTTCAGCGCGCACGACGTGGACGATCATCAGCGTCGCGCTCGCTCACGCGGCGTCCACTTCGCCCCCTCGAGGGCGAGGTCGCGCACCCGGATGCCCTGGTTCAGCATCAGCTCGGAGATGTCGACGACGATGTTCTCGGGGATGTCGCCCGGGCAGGCACTCGATCTCGATCTCGCGGTTGACGAAGTCGACGATGCCGCCCTGCAGCTTGACGCCCGGCGCCTCGCCCTTGATCACGACGCGGCACGGTGACGGTCAGCGCCTTGTCCATCGCGACCTGGTAGAAGTCGGCGTGCAGCAGCTTGTGCTGGATCGGATCGATCTGGTACTCCTTCACCAGCACGCGCGTGTCGCCGCCGTCCACCTGCAGGCCGATGAGCGTGTTCACGCCCGACTCCGAGTGCAGGATGCGCATCAGCATCTTCGGATCGACAGCGATGGCGACCGCCTTGCCCTTCTCGGCGCCGTAGACCACCGCGGGAATCCGCCCGCGCGCGCGCAGCCGCCGCGCCTCGTTCTTGCCCCGCCCGTCCCGCTTCTCCGCCTGCAGTGTTGCGTCCATAAATTAGCTTCCCGCTTCCAGCTACCAGCTTCCCAGCTCACCATCCCTATCGCCACCGGCTGGAGCCGGAAGCTGGCAGCTGTGATAGCTACACGAACAACGAAGAGACCGACGTCTCCTCGTGGATGCTCCGAATCGCCTGCCCCAGCAGCCGCGCGACCGACAGCTGCTTGATCTTCGGTGCAGCACCTGCGCCCGCTCGGAGTTGAGCGGGATGGTGTTGGTGATGATCACCTGGTCGATCGGCGCCGCTTCGAGCCGCTCGATGGCCGGGCCCGACAGCACCCCGTGCACCGCGCAGGCCAGCACGCGCTCGGCGCCGTTGGCCTTGAGCGCCGTCGCCGCCTTCACGATCGTGCCCGCCGTGTCGATGATGTCGTCCTGGATGATGCACGTGCGGCCGTTGACGTCGCCGACCACGTTCATCACCTCCGCCGTCCCGTCGTCGCTGCGCCGCTTGTCGATGATCGCCAGCTCGCCGTTCAGCCGCTTGGCGTAGGCCCGGGCCCGCTCGGCGCCGCCCGCGTCGGGCGACACGATCGTCAGGTTCGGGAAGCCGAGCCGGTCGCAGTAGTTGATGATCACCGGCGCGGCAAACAGGTGATCCACCGGGATGTCGAAGAAGCCCTGGATCTGCGCCTTGTGCAGGTCCATCGTCAGGACCCGGTTGGCGCCGGCCGCGCTCAGCAGGTTGGCCACCAGCTTGGCCGAAATCGGCACCCGCGGCTTGTCCTTCCGATCCTGTCGGGCGTAGCCGTAATACGGGATCACCGCCGTGATGCGCGACGCCGACGAGCGGCGGAACGCATCGATCATCACGCACATCTCGATCAGGTTCCGGTCGACGTCCGCGCAGGTCGGCTGCACGATGAAGACGTCGGTGCCGCGGATGTTCTCGTCGATCTGGAACGAGACTTCCGTGTCGGGGAAGCGCAGCAGTCGCGCGTGCCCGAGGGGAACGCCAAGAAACTCGCCAATCTCCGCCGCGAGGGCGGGATGTGCGCTCCCAGAAAACAGCTTGAGCTGGCCGCGACTCATAAAGTGGTTGGGGCGGAAGGATTCGAACCTTCGAATACGGGATTCAAAGTCCCGCGCCTTACCGCTTGGCCACGCCCCATCATCCGCGGCGGGCCTTCGAACACACCGGCACGCGCACGCCTCGCAACCGCTTGCGCCGACCGCGGCCCTCCGTCAACGCGCGACCAGGGTTGACGGAGCCAGCGCCGCTGTCCGGCGTCACCGCTGCGACAGACTGCAAGGCGCGGACTCGGTGCACGTCCGCAAAACCGTAAGTTACACGGTGCGCGCGCGTGCCGGTCAATTCGCGGCGGCGCCCGGCAGGCCGGGGTCGGCCGGTTGCCCCCTCACCCCGAGCCGGCCGCGGCACGGTCGGGCGGGACCGCCGCTCGTATTCCACCCGCGTCAGCGTGCGTGTCACGATGGCCCGCGCTCCGCTCCTGCGACACCTTCCTGGCCGCGTCGGCGGCCGCCCGGCGGCCGTCGAACAGGCCGAACACCGCGGACCCGCTTCCGGACATGGCCGCGGCAATCGCGCCGGCCTGCTGGAGCGCCGTCCGGATGGCCCCAATCTCAGGATGCCGCCGGACGACGGGCGGTTCGAGATCGTTGACCATCTGCGCGGCGCGGCTGGGCCAGGGCACGGGCAGCCGCTGCAGTTCCCGGGTGCCCTTCAAGCCCGCTGCCCGATCCGCGTCGTACCAGCGCGTAGGCCTCCGGGGTCGACACCCCGAAAGGCGGCCGGACGATCAACACGGCGTGGGAGGGCATGTCGACCAGAGGGTAGATCTCCTCGCCGCGGCCCAGCCCGAGCGCCGTGCCGCCCGACAGAAAGAAGGAGACATCGGCGCCGAGGCCGCTGGCCACGTCCTGCAGCAGCCCGAGGGGCGCCCCGCCCCACAGCCTGCCCAGGCCTCGCAGGGCGGCCGCGGCGTCGGCGCTCCCGCCGCCCAGTCCGGCCTGGACGGGAATCACCTTGTCGATGGTTACGGACGTATCACCGGGATTGCCGCTGCGGCCGAGGGCGCTCCAGAGCGACGCCGCCGCCTTCCAGACCAGGTTCGACTCGTCGCGTGGCACCCCGGGGTGTCCGGCACTTCAGCGCGAAGGGGCCCCGCCTGTTCGCGCAGATGAGCGTGTCGTGCAGTTCGATGGTCTGGAACACCGTGCGGATTTCGTGATAGCCGTCGGGGCGATTGCCCAGCACCCGAAGGTCGAGATTGACCTTGGCGTGCGCGCGCGCGCTGACGGTCAATCCGCTGGCGCTCAAGGGCGAGCGGCTCGAGATCGGCTGGCGGCTGGAGTCCTGCCGGCCGCCTCGCCGCCTCCGGAAAAGCCGGTCCTCCTCAGTTCGTCGAGCGTCAGTGGCGTCGCGTCGTCAGGAATCTCGAGCTCGAACACCTCCTCGCCGAATGGCACGTCGAGGTCGAGCTGCGACAGCCGCAGCGTCAGGTCGGTCCCGGTGCCTTGGGCGGGCGTCGTGCGGAGCCGCACGACGGATGGCCGGCCGGATGAGAACGCCTCGTACCGGAGCTCGAGGCTGTCGCGGGAGCTGGCGGCTACCTGCCACGCACCTCCCACCCGTCGCAGCCAGACGCGGCTATGCGTGCCATCGAGCGCCAGCCAGTCTCCGGGAAAAGACTTCCCCGACGAAACTTCCTCGACCCCGAAGCCGCAACCGGCGACCGCCGCGCGCAGCTCGTCGGGCCCGAGGGCGACCCCCGCAAGGGCCTGGACCAGCTCGGCCGGCGGCGCGTCGCGGATCACGCGGCCGGCGCGGTTCAGCACGAGCGTTGCCGTCCCCTCCTTCACCACCAGCGTGAACACCGGTTTCCCGAACGGCGCCGGCGCCTCCAGCCGGACCCGCCCGGGCTCCGCGAACCCTCCCATGATTCTGCCGCGCAGCTTCTGTGCGCCCGCGTGACCGGACAACGCCAGCTCCGCGCTCACGGTGCGGACGCTCCGGCAGGCGCCGGTTGCCTCGGCATACGCGGATGCGGCGTCTGGAAAGGGAACCCCGCCGGTGGTTGGCAGGGACACTGGCCTGCCGCCGCACCCGGCTGCCAGTGCCAGGCACAGGCCCAGCACCGCTTTGACGCCGCGGCGGCGCCGCTCACGCGCAGACTCCGGGATCACTGCGGATCCATGCGGGCGCGGGCGTCGCGAATCTTCTTCTCGATCCTCGACCGATCGATCGACTGACCGTCGCCGGCAAGGGCGCGTTCCCAGGCCGACGCGGCATCAGCGAAGCGCTGCTGCTTGAAGCGCAGGTCGCCCAGATGGTCCTGCACGACGGAGCTCGTCTGCAGCTTGGCCGCGGCCTGGGTCAGGGGCTCGTCGGCCTGGTCGAACCGGCCCTGCTGAAAGAAGGCCCATCCGAGCGAGTCGAGGTACGACGGGTTGCCCGGGTCGATCGTGAGCGCGCGCTGCACCAGTCCGACCGCCTCTTCCAACTGCTCGCCACGCTCGGCGAGCAGATACCCCAGCGAGTTCAGCGCGTTGGCGTCCTGAGGGGCGCGGGTGACGAGGTCGCGCAGCGTGGCTTCGGCCGCCTTGGGGTCTCCCCGGTCCTGCTGAATCAACGACAGCACGTGAAGGCCGCGGACGTCGTTCGGATTGGATGCGATCAGCTTGCGCGCGGTCGCCTCCGCAGTCTCGAGATCCCGATCGGCTCTCTGTGCCTCCGCCAGCAGGTACAGCAAGGCTGGATCGGGCGGCGTCGAGCCGCCGACCAGCGGTTCCAGGACACGCCGCGCCTCGGCCGCCTGGCCGGCGTTGATGAGGGCCACCGCGCGGCGCGGGATCAGGGCGGTGTTCCGGGTGTTCAGCGTGAGAGCCCGCTCGAACGCCTGGGCCGCCTCGGGCCAGCGGCGCGCCCGCTCGTACGTCTCCGCCAGCCGAAGCTGCCCGCGGTAGAACTTGGGATTGGCGCCGACCGCTTCCTCGAGCGTGGCAATCGCGTCGTCTGGCGAGCCGGCGCCCTCCTCGGCTGCAGAAAGCAGCAGGACGCCATCCTGATACCCCGGCTGCTCCTCGACGACCCGGCGGAGCAGCGGCAGCGCCTTGTCGAACTCGCCCGACTGGGCATAGAGCCGGCCCAGCAGCAGGTCGATATTGAGATCGGCGGTCCGGTCGCCGCGGGCCTTCTCGAGGGCGTCGATGGCGCGCGACGGGTACTCCGCAACGTTGTCCCCGGGCCGGACCGGCTGGCCCTGCTCGGACAATGCCGCGTAGATCGTGCCCAGGATCCGGTTGGCTTCCTGGTTCGCGGGGTCGCGTTCGAGCGCACCCTGCGCGGTCTCGAGCGCCTCGGTCGCGCGGTCGTTCCGCGCATAGACGCCTGCCAACTCGGCCCGGAGCTCCGCCGAGCCCGGCGCCAGCGCAATGGCCTGCTTGTGCGCGGCGATAGCCTCCTCGGCCTTGCCCTCCCCTTCGAGGTGACGGCCGAGCATGAAGTAGTAGGACGGGCCATCCGGGGCAGCACTTTCCGTCGGCTGACCTGCCGGAGAGCCCAGGCCGACCACCAGGAGCACGGCAAGCAGCAATGGCACCATCCCCTTGATTATAGTGAAGGCGGCGCGCGCCTGACGAACGCGCGGACCCCCCATCTGCTATAGTGCGGGCGAGTCGGCCCCGGGCGCAACCAGGGGCCGGCGATGGAGCACCCCGCATGCCCGTAGATCCCGAACTGCTCGACATCCTCGCCTGCCCCAGCTGCAAGACGAAGGTAGAGCTCGTCAAGAACGGTTCCGCCCTCAAGTGCGGCCAATGCAAGCGGGTCTACCCCATCAAGGACGACATTCCGGTGATGCTGATAGACGAAGCGACCATCGAGCCCTGACGGTCGATGTCGGCGACCCCGACGAACATCCTGCTCATCCGCCTCCGCCTGATCGGAGACGTGGTGTTCACGACCCCTCTCCTCGGCGCGCTGAAGCGGACGTTCCCCGCCGCGCGCCTGAGCTACCTCGTCGAACAGGAATCCGCGCCGGTCCTGGCGGGCAACCCGCACGTGGACGCGCTGATCGTGACCGCCAGGATCGGCGGCTGGCGCCGGCTGCTCGCGGACGCCCGCCTGGCCTTCCAGCTCCGTCGTTCGCGGTTCGACCTCGTCCTCGACCTCCACGGCGGCCCGCGCAGCGCCTTGCTGACACTGGCGACCGGCGCGCGGTCCCGGATCGGCTACGATATCCAGGGCCGTCGCGGCGTCTACACGCGGATGGTCCACCGGCCGCGGGGCCTGCACCCTCGCCACTCCGTGCTCAACCAGTGGGACCTGCTGACGGCAATCGACGGATGGCCGACAGAGCCAGCGGACCCGATACGCGATCCGGTCTACATGGCGCCCAGCGCGGGTGCCTGTGCCAGCGTGGCGGGGCGCCTGCGCGCGGCGGGCGTGCGGGACACCGACACGCTGATCGTCGTGCACGTCAGCGCGGGAAACCCGTTCCGCCGGTGGCCGGAGGGCGCGTTCGTCCGGCTGGTCGTCTCGCTGGCGCGGCAGGCGCCCGACCGGCGCCTGGTGCTCAGCTCCGGGCCGTCGGATCGCTCGGCGGCGGCGCGCATCACCGCCCAGGCGGGCCAACAACTCGGGGCCGAGGCGGATCGTATCGTGGACTGCGGGGAGCTGGACCTGTCCGAGTTGCGTGCCGTCATCGCACGCAGCCGGTTGTTCATCGGCGGCGACACCGGACCGCTGCACGTCGCAGCGACCACGTCGACCCCCGTGGTCGGGATTTACGGCCCGACACTCGCCGAACGGTCGGCGCCGTGGCGGGACCCGCGGATCCCGACGGCGTCCCTGCACGTTGACGGCCTCAGCTGCCGCCCGTGCGATCAGCGTGTGTGCGAGCCTGGCGATTTTCGATGCCTGACGACATTGCAGCCGGAACGGGTCATCGCAGCAGCCGAGCGCCTGCTGGCGGGGAGGGCCCCGTGATCGCCAGCCAGGACCCGTCGCGATCGGGTCTGGAGCGGGTCGCGTACGTGGTCCTGCTGGCCTTTGCCGGCGCCCCTCAGTTCTCGATCTTCGCGGCAGAGCTCCTGATCTCGGTCGTCGCGCTGCTCTGGCTCGTCATCGTGATCCGCGGCCGCGAGCGCATCGCGGTGCCGGCGATGTTCTGGCCGCTCCTGGCGTACGGGGCCGCCACCCTGGTGTCGTCCGCCTTCTCGGTCGATCACCAGGTCAGCTTCAGGGACTCCAAGCAGCTCCTGCTCTTCGCGATCGTGCCGATTGCCTACCGGCTGCTGCCTGGCGCGCGCACGCTCAAGGCGGTCGACGTCATGATCACCGCCGGCGCATTGAGCGCGGTCTACGGCATCGTTCAGTACCGGCATCCTCAACTTCGACAACCTCGGGCAGCGGGTGCAGGGCACGCTCGGCCACTACATGACCTACTCCGGCGTGATCATGCTCGTCGGCTGCGTGGCGGCGGCGCGTGTCATGTTCCGCACCCAGGACCGCCTGTGGGCCGCGCTCATCATGCCTGCGGTCCTCGTCGCGCTCGCGCTGACGTTCAGCCGCAACGCGTGGGTCGGCGCCTGCGCGGGCATCAGCCTGCTCTTCGTGCTGCGGGACTTCCGGCTCGTCGCGCTCGTGCCGGTCGCGGCGGCGCTGTTCCTTGCCTTCGCGCCGGCCCAGATTGCCGACCGTCTCTACTCCACGTTCAGGCTGACCGACCCGACCAACGTGGACCGGATGGCGATGATCCGGTCCGGGATGCACATCATCAAGGATGACCCGCTCACGGGGGTGGGGCCGGATATGGTGATCCAGGTCTACCCGCACTACCGGGATCCGCGCGCCACCAAGCAGCTGAACCCGCACCTCCACAACGTGCCGCTTCAGATCGCGGCCGAGCGGGGGCTGCCTGCGCTGGCGATCTGGCTCTGGTTCATCGTGGTCCTGCTGCGCGACTTCCTCCGCCGGGCGCGCAGTTCCGCCCTGCCGTCGCTTGCCACCGCTGCGCTCGCGGGTGTGGTCGCGATGCTCGCGGCGGGCATGTTCGATAACAACTTCGGCGACTCCGAGTTCCTGATGCTCTTCCTGCTGTTGATCACGCTGCCCTACGCCGCCGACCGCGTGCCGGCGACCGCGCCCGCAGTCAGACACCCATCACAGGCCGCCTGAGGCCGGGCTCCCGACGGGCTGCGACGGCGCGTGGGGGTCGTGCGTCCTGCCAGGGATCAGCACCCGGACGACGGTGCCACTCTGGGTGCCCCACAGGAGCAGGGGGACTATTCCCCACAGCGGTTCGTGATCAGTACCAGCTCCGGCAGCGGCTCGCGGGCGAGCACGTTCCTCAGCCTGACGTCGAAGGTCGGCTGCCTGTCGATTTCGCAGAGCGGGTCCGGCGCCTGACCGCTCACTGTCTCGTAGTCCTTGCTCGACATCACCACGAACACGCGCCGGCCGGATCCGAGAATCCCGGCAAGCTCCACCGGATCGAAGATCTCCTCCACGTGGCGGCGCAGATAGAACACCAGGCTCGGGAGCGCCTGGTGATAAGTCGCCACCACGTCGTCCGCTGCGGCGCGCACGTGGATGGCCGCCGCGAACACCGGCACCGGTTTGTACACTTCGAAGCTGGGGAGCGTCCGCAGAACCAGCACGCCGTTGAGCGCGACGAAGCCGACCGCGAGCGCCGCCGCTGCCGTGAAGACACGCCGCCGGGCCGCCAGCCAGATGCCCAGCGCTCCCGTGAGCGCGCCGATTGCACCGACTGCCGTGACGCCGTCGATCGCGTAGGTCGCGCCCGCCGCGCGAACCAGATAGATCAGTCCGGCGCCGATCGCAAGCAGGACCGCTGCGATGACGGCGGTGGTTCTCGCGACGATCGCACGCTCTCCCGACGACCCCTCGACGGTGGCCCGTGCGAGCACGCACCCGGCCAATGCCGCGATGGCCGGGACGATTGGAAAGATGTAGAGGTCCTGCTTGCCGGCCGACAACGAGAAGAAGGCGACGATCACCAGAATCCACAGCCAGAGGAGCGCACGCACGCGCGCGGCCGGCCCGATCGCGCTGCCGCCGCGCCGATCGCGCCACCAGGCGCTCGCCGCAGGCACGAGCAGCAGCGCCCACGGGAACGAATCGCTGAAGACGACCGGTATGTAGAAGAACGGGCCGCGCGCCACGCGCACGCCGAGGCCCGACGTGAATCGATCGAGATTCTCCCCGACGAAGAAGGAAACGATGGGCGTCCAGCCTTCGCGCTGGTAGAGCGCCGCGTACCAGGGGACGACGACGATCAGCACGATCGCGGCGCCGGCCGGGAGCATCATCGTCGTGACCCGCTTCAACTCCCGGTGCATCAGCAGGTACACCGCGAAGACCATTGCCGGCAGGACCGCCGCTACGGGACCCTTGGTGAGGACGCCGAGGCCCACGCATACATACATCAGGACCAGCAGCAGCC
The DNA here is from genome assembly GCA_963787175.1 of uncultured Acidobacteriota bacterium. GTDB lineage: Bacteria > Acidobacteriota > Vicinamibacteria > Vicinamibacterales > 2-12-FULL-66-21 > CAVSUB01. The sequence goes on along the minus strand of CAWBCA010000013.1, from coordinate 396,679 downwards.
GCCGCCGTTCCGGGTAACGTTCCGACGCGGCAAACGCCAGGAGCGTCAGCGCCATGAACAGCGAGGTGTACATGTCGATGAAGATGCGGCGCGCGAACATCAGCAGCCGGGGCGACACCGCCAGGCCGATGGCGGCCCAGAGCGCCGCCTCGGAGCGGGACCTGGCGCCGCCGGGGCCGGCGTATGCGAGCCACGCGAGGAGCAGCGCGGTGGCGATCAGGCCCACGGCGGCCAGGGCGATCGGCAGCCGCTGCACGCCCACCGAGATGCCGAATGCCTGGTAGAACGCCGCCACGATCCAGTAACTGAGGACCGGCTTGTTCAGCCGCGGCTCGTAGTTGAAGGTGGGGCCGACGTAGTCTCCGCGCTCGATCATCTCGCGCGGCGTCTCGACGTAGAACGCCTCGTTCGCATCCCAGATGGCGGAGTCGCCGAGGCCCAGGAAATACGGAACGACCGCGGCGCCGAGCACCAGGACGAGGGTCAGCCGCCGCGTGCGCTCGGACATCAGTGCCTGAAGTGGCGTCGTCCGGTGAAGACCATGGCGAGGCCGCGTTCGTCGGCCGCAGCGATGACTTCGGCGTCCCGCACCGAGCCGCCGGGCTGGACGACCGCTGTGGCGCCTGCGGCCGCCAGTGCGTCGAGCCCGTCACGAAACGGGAAGAACGCATCGGAGGCGGCGACCGATCCCTGCAGGGCTCCTGGAGATGCCTTCATCACGGCGACCTTGACGGCATCGACGCGGCTCATCTGCCCCGCACCAATCGCAATCGTGCAGTCCGCGGCGGTGAAGATCACCGCGTTGGACTTGACGTGGGCGCAGACCCGCCAGGCGAATCGCAGCCCGGTCCACTCGTCTGCGGTCGGCGTGCGCTTCGTCACGACCCTCGTCAATCCGTCGGCGGGCCAGGGCCGCCGCGCCTCGGTCACTTCGTCGCGATCCTGCGACAGCACACCACCCAGGAACGATCGGGTTTCTTCCCGCCCGTCCACCAGACCGCTGCCGCCGCCTTCGGCGGCGGTGACCACGCGCAGGTTTGCCCGCGCCGCCAGCACGCTCCTGGCATCCGCCTCGATCGAGGTGCGATCACCGCCTCGATGAACGTCGCGGTGAGCGCCGCCGCGGTCTCCACGTCGATCGCGCGGTTCAACCCGACGATGCCGCCGAACGCAGAGAGCGGATCGGCCTCGCGCGCGCGGACGTAGGCGGCCGCAGCCGAGATCCCGGTGGCGACCCCGCACGGGTTGGTGTGCTTGATCACGACGGCCGCGGCCTCGTCGAACTCGCGCGTGAGGCGGAGCGCAGCGTCGAGATCCAGCAGGTTGGTATACGAGAGCTCCTTGCCCTGATGCACCTGCCACGGTTCGCCGAGGTCCGGGGACGGCAGCTGCCAGCTCGCCTTCTGATGCGGGTTCTCGCCGTAGCGGAGCGTGCGGCGGGCTCCATGCCCGCGTGGAAGCGCTCGACGCGTCATCGTCCCGCCTGCCGGGTCCACCATCTCCATCGCCTGCGCGATCGTGGTGTCGTACCGCGCCGTGTGCGCGAAGGCTTTCCGCATCAGCTCGAAGCGGAACTCGAGGGACGGGTTCCCGTCGCGGCGGAGCGCCTCCAGCAGGCGGGGGTAGTCGCCGGGATCCACGACGACCAGCACGTGACGGAAGTTCTTGGCGGCCGCGCGAACCAGGCTCGGGCCGCCGATGTCGATCTCCTCCACCAGCTCGTCGAACGGCGTCCCGGCGCGCGCGGCGGCATCCGCAAACGGATACAGGTTGACCACCACCAGATCCACCGCGGTGATGCCGTGGGCGGTCAGGGCGGCAAGATCGTCCGGGCGGTCGCGGCGCGCGAGAATTCCCGCATGGACGGCCGGGTGCAGCGTCTTCACGCGCCCGTCCATCATCTCGGGGAACCCCGTGACCTCCCCGACGCTGACGACCGGGAGCCCGGCGGTTGCCAGGGCCTTTGCGGTGCCGCCGGTGGATACCAGCTCGACCTTCATGTCCGCCAGGCCCCGGCCGAGGTCGGCAAGGCCGCTCTTGTCGGAAACACTCAGAATTGCACGCATATAGTTACATCACCGTTGACAAGGCCCGTGGTCAGCGCTACCATCTCCCCCGGCGCTGGGCGGGCCAGCGTCGAAAGCCGAGGCCGCGGCACTCGCGGTCTTTTTTTGTGTCCAACGGCCTCCGCACCCCGGAGCACCAGACGGACGGGTCATGCGGCGCCCTGCGTCGCGCCATTGCAAGGCAGGAAAAGTACGATGCGTATCACAGGCAAGGTCAAGTGGTTCAACAACGCCAAAGGCTACGGATTCATCGAGCGCGACGGCGGCAGCGATGTGTTCGTCCACTTCTCGGCCGTTCAAGGCAATGGTTTCAGGACGCTCGAGGAGGGCCAGGCGGTCGAGTTCGAGATCGTTGACGGTCCCAAGGGCCCGCAGGCCGGCAACGTCACCAAGGTCACCTAGTTTCCCGTGCGGAGCCGGAGGCGCGACGAGTGCCTCCGGTTCCACGACGCCAGCATCAGGCCTCAGCCTTCGCTCCCTTCAGTCCGCGCACCGTAAAGTTCACCCTTCCATCCGTCACCGCGACCCGGAACGCCACTTCCGCATTGCCCATGGCGCGCAGCTTGGTCACCTGGGACGATACGAGCGCCGCAAACTTGTGAAACGGCACGACATCGTCGCCCGCGCGGCGTCGTGCGTCCATGAGCGTGTCGTAGAGCAGGTGCAGCTTGTCCATCTCGCGGACGGGGTCCCGGAACGACGTCACGTGCGCGATCCGGTTCTCGCCTGCCGGCGGGACCGGTTCCTTCTGGGCTGGCTGCGCAAACGGCCCCGACCGGCCCTCTTCCCTGGCGCGCAGCGCGCGATCCCACAGGTCCACGAGCGACTGGAACCTCGACTGCAGCATCTCGAACCGAAAACGATCGCCGGTCGGCGTGATCTGGCTGCGGCTCCATCGTTTGATCACGGTCTCGACCCGCGCGCGCGTCTCCCAGGGCGGTTTGCTGGTGCGCCCGGAGAAGAACATCGTGTACTCGGCTTCGAGCCGCTTCAGGTCGGCCGCCAGCCCCATGAGATCGCGCTGGACGTCAGTGAGTTCGGTCATGCAACCGCCTCGGACCGCCGGGACGCGCCGCACCCCGGGTGAGGCCGCGCGAACGCGTCATCGAATGAGGAACCAGAGCAGCGGCAGCCAGAGCTCGCGCGCGTACGGGACGGGCCTGTCGTCGATCAGCACCTCCGTCGCGTCGAAGCGCCCGACGATGTCGAAGAGCTCCCTGAGCTGGAGGGCGTCCGTCGGATAGAATCGCGCCCGGTAGCGACGGCCGGCCGGCGTGTCGAACTCCAGGAGCTCGGCCGAGGCGCGCGCCATCCCGAGCGCCCGCTCGAAGTCGGGGCTCTCGAACCGCGGGAACTCGAGCGACACCGAGAACGGCCGGCGTGCCGTCCCGAAGAGCGCCTCCGCAAGCGCGGGATCCAGCCGCGCGAGCTCCGCGTCGGTCGGCTGCTCGGGAAGATCGACGTACGGCCAGAACCGCTCCACTGGCCTGTAGTCGGGCACCTCGACTGCCGGCGGTGTGTTGTCGGGCGCTGGGGGCTCGGCAGGTTTCATGCGACCGGAAGCTGAGGCACGCGGAACCGTGATGGTATCCTGAAAAATCAGGGCTGCCAAGCGCACGGGCTGGCACGGCACGAAGCGAAAGGCTACCTGCCGGGTCGCCTCTGTCGCAGGACCGGGCGACGCCGCGTTGTCGTTCGCCTTCAAAGCCATTCTGAACGGAATCCCGATGACGCCCGCGCGCGACATCCCGTCGATCGAACAGCTCCGTCAACGCGCGTCCCTCCTGGCGCTCGAGGGGCGATATGGGCGCGAGGCGATCGTGCAGGCGTTGCGCGACGAGGCCGGGAGGATGCGCGTGCGGCTCGCGGATGGAACGCGCCGGCTGACATCGGCGCGGCCATCGAAGCGGCCGTCCCGGCCCGCCTGGCGGGCGACGCGGCGCCGTCGCTGACGTCGGTGATCAACGCGACAGGCGTGATCCTCCACACGAACCTTGGACGGGCACCGCTCTGCGAGACGGCCGCTGCCCGCGTCATGGCGCTCGCGACCGGCTACACCAACCTCGAATACGACATCGACCAGGGCACGCGCGGCCACCGCGACGCGCACACCCGCAGGCTGCTCTGCCGGCTGACCGGGGCGGATGACGCCGTCGTGGTGAACAACAACGCCGCGGCGTCGCTGGTCGTCCTGGCGGCCCTCGCGAACGGACGCGAGGTCGCTGATTTCCCGCGGAGAGCTGATTGAGATCGGCGGCGGCTTCCGCGTGCCGGATGTCCTGGCGCAGTCGGGCGCACGCCTGCGCGAAGTGGGAACGACGAACCGGACCCGGGTTTCCGACTACGCGGCGGCCCTGTCGGAGCGCACCGGATTGATCCTGCGCGTACACCCGTCCAATTTCCGCATCGATGGGTTTGCCGAGCGCCCGGCGCTGGAGGCGCTGGTCGAGCTCGGCCGCCGGTTCAAGGTGCCGGTCGTCGAGGACCTGGGCAGCGGCCATGTCGGGCTCGGGCCGCAGAACGATGCCCTTCGAGACGAGCCCGACGTCCGGGCCAGCGTGGCGGCCGGCGCGGAGGCCGTGATGTTCAGCGGCGACAAGCTGCTCGGGGGACCGCAGGCGGGGATTGTGGTGGGCGGGACCGAGAGCATCTCGGCCGTCCGCCGCCACCCGTTGATGCGCGCGATCCGGGTCGACAAGATGACGTACGCGGCGCTCGAGGCGACGCTCGCCGAGCACGTCGCCGGCCGCGCATGGGAAACGGTGCCGGTCCTGGCGATGATTGGGCTCACGGTGGAGGCCATCGCGCGTCGCGCCGCGGCACTGGCCGCGCGGCTCGCGGCGGCCGGGGTTCGCGTCGAGCTGGCGGACGGGCATTCCACCATCGGCGGCGGCAGCGCTCCGGGATCGGCGCTGCCGACGCTCCTCGTTGCCGTGGACGCGGGAGCCGGAACGCCGTCCCTGCTGGAGTCGGCGCTCCGCCGCGGCGTGCCGCCGGTCGTCGCCCGCATCGAGCACGATCGGGTGGTCCTGGACCTGAGGACCGTGCCCCCGGCGCAGGACCACCTGCTGGCCGATTCTGGTCGTCGCGGCGCTGGGCTAGGGATCGGGCCGCACAGGGTCCAGCTTCCCGCTTCCAGCTGCCCGCTTTCCGCTCCCAGCTTTCCTGCTCCTGATTTGCCCGCGACACTCGTCGTCCGGAGCGGGCTGACGCCCGCGCCTACAGCACGGCACCGCAGCACCCGATGCAGCCTGCACGAGCGACTGTGGCGGGGCTTCAGCCCCGCCCGACACGCCGCTCCTCGCTGTTTCGTCTGTTAGAAGATTGTCGCGATCGAGTCGAGCGCGAGGTCGATGACCTGGGTCGGAAGGACGCCGAGGTACAGGACAGCAGCGGTCGCCAGGGCGAGGCCTGCCATGGCCACCTTCGGTACGCGCGGGCGCGGCGTGTCGGTCCCCTCCGTCATGTACATCATGACGACGATGCGCAGGTAGAAGAACACGGACACGACGCTCGTGAGGACGCCGATGATCGCGAGCCAGTAGTGGCCCCGCTCCACGGCGGCCGCGAAGATGTACCACTTGCCGATGAAGCCCGCCGTCGGCGGGAACCCGCCGAGCGACAGGAGGAAGATCGTCATCAGGCCGGCCAGGCCCGGGCGTGAGCGCCAGAGGCCCGCGAAGTCGCGCAGCTCGTCGTGCTGGCGCTGCGGCCCCCCGAGCAGCGCGACAATTCCCAGCGCTCCCAGGTTCGTGACGGCATACGAGAGCAGGTAGAACAGCACCGCGGCCTTGCCCGTGGGCGTCGCCGAGATGATTCCGAGCAGCAGGTACCCGGCGTGCGCGATGCTCGAGTAGGCCAGCATCCGCTTGATGTTCGTCTGCACGACGCCAACGACCGTCCCCAGGATCATCGTCGCGACCGCGATCGCCGAGAGAACCGGGATCCACTCCCCCTTCAGCGGTTCGAGCGGCGAGAGGAACACGCGGACGAACGCCGCGAAGGCGGCTGCTTTCACCCCGGTCGACATGAAGGCCGTGACGATGGTGGGCGCCCCCTCGTAGGCATCCGGGGTCCACATGTGGAACGGCACGGCCGACACCTTGAACGCGAAGCCGATCGCCAGCAGCCCGACGGCGAGGAGCGCGAGCGTCGACGGCGCGCCCGACTGCTGCGCGGAGAGCGCCACGCCGAGCTGCTCGAGGCGGGTCGAGCCGGACACCGCAAAGGCGAACGCGATCCCGTAGAGGAAAAAGGCGCTCGAGAAAGCGCCGAGCAGGAAATACTTGAACGCTGCCTCGGCGCCCGTCGCGCTCGCCCGCCGCAGTCCCGTCAGCACGTACACGGACAGGGAGAGCACCTCGAGGGCGAGAAAAATCACCAGCAGGTCGGTCGCGGCCGCCATCAGCATCATGCCGCTCAGCGAGAAGAGCGTCAGCGCGTAGTACTCGCCGGCCGGCAGGCCCTCGCGCTCCACCACCTCGTTCGAGAACAGCATCGTCAGGATGCCGACGATGCAGAGCACCAGGTTGATGAAGAGCGCGAAGTTGTCGGCGCGCACGACGCCGAAGCTCTGCGCGTCCGTGTCCCACAGCATGACGGATGACGCGGCCGCCCCGAGCAGGCCGATCAGTCCGAGTCCGAACAGGGCATCCGCTCGCCAGGCTGCCGGAACGCCTCGGCGAGCATCGCCGCGAGGCCAGCCAGCACGACGCTGACGATCGGGATGATGGCGACGTAGTTACTCATGGTGTTCGGCGTTCGGGGCCCCGACGATCGATGGACGCGGCGTGACGGCCGGGGAGGCGGCACGGCTGACGCGGCCGTCGGGCGCGGCGCCGGCTGTCCAAGCCGGCGCGTCAACTGGCGTGGCGGCGGCGGCCGCGGGCGGCAACCGGACGGCGGCCGCGGGCCCCGTCGTTCAGCACGCGCGCCGGCTGCGACCCGGTGACCCGCTCGATGGTGCGCGCAACCGAAGGCTCCATCGGGCGCAGGAAGACGCCCGGCACCACGCCCATCACGATCGCCATCGCAATCGTCGGCACCATGAGCGCCCACTCGCGCGGCGTCAGATCCGGCAGCGCCCGGTTCTTCTCGTTCGTCAGCGGCCCGTAGTTCACCCGCTGGAACATCCAGAGCATATAGACGGCCGAGAGGATCACGCCGCTGACGGCGAAGACGGTCAGCCGCGGGCTCCAGCGGAAGGCCCCGATCAGGATCAGGAACTCCCCGACGAAGCCGTTCATCCCCGGAAGGGCGATCGACGACAGCGTGACCAGCAGGAAAGCGGCAACGAGCCGCGGCGTCACGGCCTTGAGGCCGCCGAACTCGGAGATGAGCCGCGTGTGCCGGCGATCCGAGAGCATGCCGACGAGCATGAAGAGCCCGCCCGTGCTGACGCCGTGGTTCAGCATCTGGTAGAGCGCACCCTGGACGCCCTGCATGTTCATCGCGCACAGCCCCAGCACGACGAACCCAAGGTGGCTGACGCTCGAGTACGCCACCAGCTTCTTCATGTCGGGCTGCACCATCGCGACCAGCGCGCCGTAGATGATGCCGATCACCGCGAGGAGCGCGATATAGGGCGCGAAGCGCAGCGCCGCCTCGGGAAACAGCGGGAAGGCGAAGCGGAGCAGACCGTAGGTGCCCATCTTCAGCATCACGCCCGCCAGGATGACGGAGCCGGCGGTCGGCGCTTCGACGTGCGCATCCGGGAGCCACGTGTGGAACGGAAACAGCGGCACCTTGATGAGGAATGCCAGCGCGAACGCGAGGAAGAACCAGTTCTGGGTCTGCGGCGCCAGCTGGACGTTGTAGAGATCGAGCAGGTTGAAGCTCGGGGATCCGGTGACCTCGGCGTGCGCCCAGGCCAGGCCGATGATGGCGATGAGCATCAGCACGCTCCCGGCCATCGTGTAGAGGATGAACTTGACCGCCGCGTAGATCCGCCGCTCGTACCCCCAGATCCCGATCAGGAAGTACATCGGGATCAGCATGAAGTCCCAGAACACGTAGAACAGGAACAGGTCGATCGAGACGAACACGCCCAGCATCGCGCTCTCGAGCGCCAGCACGAAGAAGGAGAACGCCTTGACGTTCTTGTGGATGGAGTCCCACGAGCAGAGCAGCGCGAGCGGCGTCAGGAATCCGGTCAGCACGATCAGCAGCAGGCTGATGCCGTCGACGCCCACGTAGTACTCGATGCCGAACACCGGAATCCAGGCGTGCCGCTCCTCGAACTGATACGCCGCAACCGTCGGGTCGAACCTCCACCACAGGACGAGCGTGGCGGCGAAGGTCAGCAGCGAGGCCGCCAGCGCGAGATTGCGGATGAGCGGCTCGCGATCGTGGTTGTCCCCGCGACCGCCCGCGAGCAGCGCGAGCAGGGCACCGGCCAGCGGCAGAAAGACGATGAGTGACAACATGTCAGCGGACCGCGCGCCGCGCAGGCATCGTCAGGTTCAAATCCACAGGTACCATCCGAGAATCAGCGCCGCGCCAAGGAACAGGCCGGCCGCATAGGTTCGCACCGAGCCGTTCTGCACCCGCCGCAGGCCCGTGCTGCCGGCGCGGACGAGACCGCCGACGCCGTTGACGGTGCCGTCGATGAGGCCGGCGTCAACCCCCTTCCAGAGCGCACCGGTCGAGAGAAGCTGGATCGGCTGCACGACGGCGGCTTCGTAGGCCTCGTCGACGTAGTACTTGCCGAGGAGGAGGCGGTGCACGCCGCTGAACTGCCGGGCCAGGCCCGCGGCTGCATCCCGGTTGCGCAGCCAGAAGTACGCGGCGATGCCGATGCCCGCAAACGCCACGCCGGTGGAGACGGCCATCAGGGTCAACTCGGTCTGCTCGCTGGCCGCCGGCGCGTGCGGATTCCGGATGCTGGGCGGCCGGCTCGGCGACGCTCGGCTCCGCCTGCATCGCGATCGGCTGCAACGGCGCCTCGCGGACGAGCGCCGTGGTGCGTGACGGCGCGGCATGACCCGGCTCGAAACTGGGCTCGAGGAACAACTCGATTCGATTGTTGCCCCCGAGGGCGTGCGGCACGCCGACGTAGCCCGCGAACACCGACCCGATGGCCAGCACTATCAGCGGAATGGCCATCGACCATGGGGCCTCGTGCGGTGCGTGGCTGGCCGCCGCGCCATGGCCGTGCCCGTGCGCCGCCGCAGGGGCGGCATGGGCGCCGTGTGCCGCGTGCTCCTCCTCGGGATGGGCCGGGGCCGCCGCCGGAGCGTCGTGCCGGCGCTCGCCGTGGAACGCAAGGAACACGAGCCGGAACATGTACGTGGCGGTCAGCAGCGACGTGAGGACGCCGATTCCCCAGAGCAGCGTGCGACCGCTGCTGAACGTCCTGAACAGGATCTCGTCCTTGCTGAAGAAGCCGGAGAGCAGCGGCACGCCGGCAATCGCCAGCGCGCCGACCAGGAACGTCCAGTAGGTAATCGGCAGGTATTTCCTCAGGCCGCCCATGTTCCGGAGGTCCTGCTCCCCCGCGAGCGCGTGGATCACCGCGCCGGATCCGAGGAACAACAGCGCCTTGAAGAAGGCGTGCGTGTAGAGGTGGAAGATGCCCGCTGCGTACGCACCGACGCCCATCGCCAGGAACATGTAGCCGAGCTGGGACACCGTCGAGTACGCCAGCACACGCTTGATGTCGTTCTGCACGAGCCCGATGGTGCCCGCCATCAGCGCCGTCGCGGCGCCGATGCCCGCCACCACCGCGAGCGTCTCCGGGGCGTGGCTGAACAGCACGGCGGTGCGGCCGATCATGTATACCCCGGCGGTGACCATCGTCGCCGCATGGATGAGGGCCGACACCGGCGTCGGGCCCTCCATCGCGTCCGGCAGCCAGACGTAGAGCGGAATCTGGGCGGACTTTCCGGTCGCGCCGAGGAACAGCAGCATCGTGGCGATGGTGAGGACGCCCCCTCCGGCCGTCTCCACGGCGCGCGACGAAGCGGCCGCCGCGAGCTCCTGGAAGTCCAGGGTGGTGAAGGTCGCAAACAGCAGCAGCATCGCCAGCATGAAGCCGAAGTCGCCGATGCGATTGACGATGAACGCCTTCTTGCCGGCGTCGGCGGCCGATTTCTTCCTGAACCAGAAGCCGATCAGCAGGTACGAGCAGAGCCCGACACCCTCCCACCCGACGAACATCACCGGCAGGCTGGCGCCCAGCACCAGGATGAGCATGAACGAGGCGAACAGGTTGAGGTACGAGAAGTAGCGGGCGTACTCGGCGTCCGTTTCCTCGTGCATGTAGCCGGTCGAGTAGATGTGAATCAGGGATCCGATGCCGGTGATCACCAGAATCATCAGCGACGACAGCGGGTCGAGATAGAGCTCGAACGGCACCTGGAGATCGCCCGACGGCAGCCAGGTGAACACCGCCTCGCGGACGGCGTGCTCACCGGTCAGCCCCTGCAGCCGCAGCACCGACATCAGCGACACGGCGAACGCCGCGATCATCGCGAGGCAGGCAACCCCGCCGGAAATCGCCTTCGGCAGCCGGCGTCCCAGCGCCGCGTTGACCAGGAACCCGGCGAACGGAAGAACGGGAATCAGGAGCAGCATGTCACCACTTCAGGGCCGCGAACGCGTCGGGGTTCAGCGTCTCGCGATGGCGGAACAGCGAGATGACCAGCGCCAAGCCGACGGCCGCCTCCGCTGCCGCGACGGTCATGACGAAGAACACGATGATCTGCCCGTCCACGGTGCCGAGGTAGCGGCCGACCGCCACGAACGTCAGGTTGACGGCGTTCAGCATGATCTCGATCGACAGCAGCACCGTGATCAGGTTCCGCCGCAGGAACACGCCCGCCGTGCCGATGGCGAACAGCACGGCCGAGAGAATCAGGTAGTAATTGAGCGGGACCATTCAGCGTTCCCCCGGCAGCACCGCACCGCGCATCTCAGTGCTGCTCCTTGCGCGCCAGGACGACCGCGCCGACCATCGCCACCAGGATGAGAACCGACGTGACCTCGAACGCGAACCCATGCGTCGTGAACAGCACCTGCCCGATGTTCGCAACCGAGCTGACCTGGGCGGCCTGGTCCGGCCTGAAATGGCCGGCGCCCACCCGCGACAGCGCCCAGACGATCTCGATTCCGAGCACCACCGACAGGACCGCTGCCGCCTTGATGCCGCCCGGCCCGAGCAGCCGCGCCACGCCCGGCGGCGCCTCCTCGCGCGGCACGTTGAGCAGCATCACGACGAACAGGAACAGGACCATGATCGCCCCGGCGTAGATGATGATCTGGGTGACCGCGGTGAACGGCGCGTCCAGAATCACGTAGAGGCCGGCGAGCGCCCCGAACGACGTGATCAGCAGCATCACGCTGTGCATCGGGTTGCGCTGGCCGATCACCAGCAGCGACGCGACCACCGCGACGATGGCAAAGATGTAGAAGGCCCACACGTCCATATGTCGTCTCGCTCAATCCAGCCAGAGCACCAGCGCCGCGGTCGCCAGCAGGTTGAGCACGGCGGCCGGCAACAGGTACTTCCAGCCGAACTCCATCAACTGGTCGTAGCGGTAGCGCGGCAGCGTCCAGCGCATCCAGACGTAGAAGAACAGCAGCAGGAAGACCTTGAGGAGGAACCAGATCCAGCCCAGCCACGAGGGCAGCAGCGGACCCAGCCAGCCACCCAGGTACATGCTGGTGGCCACCGCCGACACGGTGACCATGTTCACGTACTCCGCGAGGAAGAACATCGCGAAGCTCATCGAGCTGTATTCGGTGTGTACCCCGCCACGAGCTCCTGCTCAGCCTCCGGGAAGTCGAACGGCGCCCGGTTGGTCTCGGCGACTCCCGCGGTCATGTAGATCAGGAAGCCGAGCGGCTGCAGGAAGATGTACCAGCGCGGGATGATGCCCCACCAGGTGCCGGACTGATCGAGCACGATGTCGCGCAGCGACAGCGATCCCGCGAGCATGATCACCGCCGCCAGCGCCAGCCCGTACGACAGCTCGTAGCTGATCATCTGGGCAGCGGAGCGCAGCCCGCCGAGCAGCGAGTACTTGCTGTTGGAGCTCCAGCCCGCGATCACGATCCCGTAAATCCCCATGGAGGTGATCGCGAAGATCACCAGGACGGCGACGTTGACGTCGGTGACCTGCAGCGGCAGCGGCTCGCTCAGCAGCCCGAACAGCGTCGTCTCGGTGCCGAACGGAATCACCGCGAACGCCGCGAACGCGGCGCCCGCCGAGATCGACCGGGGCGATCAGGAACAGCAGCGCGTCGGCCGCCTTGGGCCGGAGCTCCTCCTTGAAGAGCAGCTTGATGACGTCGGCGAACGGCTGGAGCGCGCCCTCGTAACCGACCCGGTTCGGGCCGACGCGATCCTGGATGTAGGCGCACACCTTGCGCTCCATCCAGACCATGAACGCAGCCGACAGCACCAGCAGGTTGAAGACGACGACGATCAACCCGAGGTGGGCGACGATGTTGGGATTGATGGACGGCATCTTCAGTGCGCCGCGACCGGCAGTCTGGAGGCGCGCCAGTCGGCCGGCACGGTGCAGCGCCCCTCGCGAACGTGCGCCTCGAACTCGGCGCGGAAGTGCTGGACGGTCGTGAGCGCGGGCGTCGCTGCGGCATCACCGAAGGCGCAGAGCGTCTTGCCGACGATGTTGCCGCCGACGCTCAGCAGCAGGTCGATGTCGCTCATCTCCCCTTCGCCGTTCTCGATCCGCGTCAGGATCTTGAGCAGCCAATCGCCTCCCTCGCGGCACGGCGTGCACTTGCCGCACGACTCGTGCTTGTAGAAGTACAGCAGGTTGCGGGCGGCCCACACCATGCAGGTGGTGTCGTCCATGACGATGAGGCCGGCGGATCCGAGCATCGATCCCGCCTTGACCACGTCGTCGAAGCTGGCGGGGATGTCGAGCTGGTCGGGAAGCAGGATCGGCACCGACGAGCCGCCCGGGATCACCGCCTTGAGCTGGCGCCCCTCGCGCATCCCGCCGGCGTAGTCGTAGATCAGCTCCCGCAGGGTCGTGTTCATGTCGGCTTCGAAGACCCCCGGCTTGTTCACGTGCCCGCTGACGCAATACAGCTTGGGCCCGCCGTTCTTGTCCGGGCCGAGCGACGTGAACCAGGCGGCGCCCTTCGTCATGATCGGCGGCAGAGCGCAGAGCGTCTCGACGTTGTTCACGGCTGTCGGGCAGTTGTAGAGGCCGGACACCGCCGGAAACGGCGGCTTGATCCGCGGCTGCGCGCGCTTACCCTCGAGCGACTCGATCAGCGCCGTCTCCTCGCCGGCCTCGTAGGCGCCGGCCCCGCGGTGAATCACGATGTCGCAGTCGAACCCGGAGCCCATGATGTTCCTGCCGACGTAGCCCTGCGCGTAGGCCTTGGCCAGCTCCGCCTCGAGGATCCGCTGCACGTGGTAGAACTCGCCACGGATGTAGATGTAGGCGACCTTCGCGTCGATCGCCCAGCACCCGATCAGGCAGCCCTCGAAGAGCAGGTGGGGGTTCCGCTCCATGAGCACGTGATCCTTGAAGGTGCCCGGCTCGCTCTCGTCCGCGTTGCAGCAGATGTACTTGGGAAGCGGCGAGTTCTTGAGCACGAACTGCCACTTCAGGCCGGTCGGGAACCCCGCGCCGCCGCGGCCGCGCAGGCCTGACGCCTTGACCTGCTCGATGACGTCGTTCGGCTGCATGGCGAGCGCCTTGCGCAGGCCCTCGTATCCCTCGCGCGCCAGGAAGAAGTCCAGAGTGTAGCTGTTCGGCTCGCCGACGTACCTGGTGAGAATGGGCTCCATAGCGACGTTCAGCTCCGCTCGCGGTCCAGGTGGCAGCCGCTGAACGCGGCCACTCCTCTGGAACGAATCTCGTCCACCAGCCTCGACGCATCGTCTGGACCGACGCGCTCGTGCCAGTGCTCGTTGTTCACCATCACCACCGGCGCCCGGTCGCACGCCCCCAGGCACTCGAACTCCAGGAGGGTGAACATGCCCGACGCGTCGGTTTCTCCGACGGCAATCCCGAGCTTCTCGGACAGCGCCTCGGTCACCCGCTCGGCGCCGAGGAGGGCGCACGAGAGCGTGCGGCAGACCTGGAGCACGTACTTGCCCACCGGGGCGCGGTGGAACATCACGTAGTAGCTGGCGACATCCTCGACTTCGGCAGGGGTCAGATCGAGAAGCGGCGCGATGTGGCGCATCCCGTTGCCAGTGACGTAGCCGGCCTGCTCCTGGACGAGATAGAGGGCCGCGAGCACCGCCGAGCGCTTCCGATCCGGCGGATACTTCGTCAGGATCTCGTCCAGCGCCGCGCGGCGTTCCGGCGTGAACGTGAAGGGCGGACCTTCGTCGCCTATCGTGCGCTCCGACTTGTGGAAGCGCTCGTCGTAGGCCATCAGCGGATGAAAGCTCATCGATCCACGTCTCCCAGGACCACGTCGGTGGAGCCGATGACGGCGATGACGTCGGCAATCATGCCGCCGATGATCAGCTTCGGCAGCCCCTGGCAGGCATAGTACGAGGGCGCGCGCAGCTTGATCCGGTGCGGCCGGTTGGTGCCGTCCGACACGATGCTGAAACCGTGCTCGCCGCGGGGTCCTTCGATGGGGACGTACGCCTCACCGGCGGGGACCGTGAACCCCTGCGAGTAGATCAGGAAGTGCTGAATCAGCGCCTCCATTTCGCTGTAGACCTTGTCCTTGGGCGGCGGGACGATCCGGTAGTCCTGGATGTCGTAGATGCCGCGGGGCGTGATCCGCTCGAGCGCCTGGCGCGCGATGCCCGCGCTCTGGCGCATCTCCTCCATCCGCACCAGGTACCTGTCGTAGACGTCGCCGGCCGACCCGATCGGCACGTCGAATTCGTAGGTCTGGTATCCGAGGTAGGGGAACGCCCGGCGCACGTCGTACGCCACACCCGCCGCGCGCGCGATCGGCCCGACCAGCCCGTAGTCCATCGTGTCCTGCTTGGTCAGGACCCCGACGCCCCTCGTCCGCTTCAGCCAGATCTGGTTCCTCGTCAGCAGGCCCTCGTACTCGTCCAGCTTGGGCCCGAACCGGTCGAGGAAGGCCTTGACCGTCTCGTGGAACCCCCCCGGAAGGTCCTCGCGAAGGCCGCCGATCCGCAAGTAGCTGGGGAACATGCGGAAGCCGGCGAGCATCTCGTTGATGTTGAGGAGCAGCTCCCGCTCGCGGAAGCAGTACATCATCACCGACACCGCACCGATCTCGAGCGCGTGCGTCGCCAGCCAGACCAGATGGCTGGCGATGCGCTGGAGCTCGGCGATCAGCACGCGGATGTTCGTCACGCGCTCCGGCATCTCGACAGCCAGCAGCTTCTCCACGGCCAGGCAGAACGCCAGGCTGTTGGACTGTGCGCCCAGGTAGTCCATGCGCTCGACGAGCGGGATCACCTGCTGCCACTTCTTCTGCTCTGCCGTCTTCTCGATACCCGTGTGGAGATAGCCAATCGTAATGTCGGCATTGACGACCGTCTCGCCGGACAGCTCCAGGACGAGCCGCAGCACGCCGTGCGTGCTGGGGTGCTGGGGCCCCATGTTGACGGTCATGGTCTCCGTCCGCAGTTCCGGAGTGGTCTCGAGCTCTGGCATGTGTCTACCGTTCATCCGTTCGACGATTTCGCAGCTCCCTGGTGGAGCGCAAGGCGCAGCTCCGTGCGCCGCCGTGTGCGGCCGGCTTCACTCCTGCTGTGACCGGCTCCTGGCTGTCGCCAGATTGGCGACGAACTCCTCTGCCGACAGCTGGAGCGGCTCGTATGTCTTCACGGGCGTCTTGATCTGCACCGGGTAGTCCAGCAGCATCGGATGACCTTCCCAGTCCTCCGGCATCAGAATGCGCCGGAGGTCGGGGTGCCCCTCCACGACGATGCCGAACAGGTCGTACAGCTCCCGCTCCGGCCAGTTCGCGGCGGCCCAGACCGTTGAGACCGTCGGGATCTTCGCGTCCCCGGCCAGGCGCACCTTGATGCGCAGCCGCCGCGGCGTCGTGCCGAACCCGCTGGTGCCTGGGCACGCGAGGAGGTAGATCACTTCGAAGCGCGGCGTCCGCGGCAGGAAGTCGACCGCCGTGATGTCCGCCAGGAAAACAAACCGCAGCTCGGGGGAGTCGCGCAGCACACGACAGGTCTCGACCAGGTGCTCGGCAGACACGTACACGGTCGCCATGCCGTCCCGCGAGTCCACCGCCTCGAACCAGGAGGGGTCGCCGGGAATCTCCCGCAGCAGCGCGTCGATGATGGCAGTCGAATCCATGGAGGTCAGATCCGCGGCGGGCGCAGCCTACGCGGACATCCGCTGCTTGTCGATTTTCTTCTGAAGCTGGACGATGCCGTAGATGAGCGACTCGGGCCTCGGCGGGCAGCCGGGCACGAAGACGTCGACCGGTACGACCTGGTCCACACCCTGCACGATGGCATAGTTGTCGAACACGCCGCCGACCGAGGCGCAGGCACCCATCGAGATCACGTACTTCGGCTCGGGCATCTGATCGTAGATGCGCCGGAGCACGGGGGCCATCTTCCGAGACAGCCGGCCCGCGACGATCATCAGGTCCGACTGGCGCGGGGAGCCGCGAAAGACCTCCGCGCCGAACCGGGCGATGTCGTAGCGCGACGCGCTCATCGCCATCATCTCGATGGCGCAGCACGCGAGGCCGAAGGTGACCGGCCAGATCGACGAGCGGCGCGCCCACTGCACCATCTTCTCGACGGTCGTGGTCAGGATGGGGATTTCAAGGTGGTCGGCCATGATTGTCAAAAGTCGCAGTCAGGAGTCGAAGGTCAGTGGTGAGTCGTCGGTCAGTCGTGAATCGTCGGTCAGTCGTGAGTCGTCCGTGTGAGTCGGCCGATCAACCCCGCTCGTAGCCCCAGTCGAGCACGCCCTTCCGCCAGACGTACACGTAGCCGGCGAGCAGGATGGCGAAGAAAATCAGGAGCTGCGCGAAACCGGCCCAGCCGAGGCTGCGCAGCGCCATCGCGAACGGGTAGAGGAACGCCACCTCGATGTCGAAGAGCAGGAAGATCATCGCCACCAGGTAGAACTTCACTGGATGGCGCTCCCTGGCGTCGCCGACCGGCGGCACGCCGCATTCGTAGGGGGCCTGCTTCTCGGGTGACGGCTTCCTCGGGCCGAGCAGGTTCGAGAGCCCGACGTTGAAGGCCCCGAATCCGGCGCCGAGCCCGATCATGATCAGGATTGGAACCCAGCCGTGGATGCGCGTCACTCTTCAGGTCCTGTCCCCGCTTGTGAATGTTTTCTCAAGCAGAATCGCTGGCACGCACGCCGGCACGCGCGACTCTCCGCGTGCGCACGGCTGGCGGCACAGCCCCAGCCCTACCAAGGTCCGAATGCTATCACAGGCGTGGGGCCCTCACGGTTCACGAGCTTCATGGGTGCATGAACCTCTAGAATGAACCCATGGCACGCCTGGCCTTGTTCAGCCCGATGCCGCCGGCCCGGTCCGGCGTCGCGGCGTGCAGCGCCGACCTCCTCCCCGCCCTTCGCGAACGCCACGCGGTCGATGTCTTCGTCGACGAACCGCTCGTCTCGCCCGCGCAGGGCCTGCAGTCGGCCCACGACTTCGTCTGGCGCCACCGGCTGGCGCCCTACGACCTCACGGTGTATCAACTGGGCAATTCCTCGTGCCACGACTATCTGTGGCCGTACGTGTTCCGGTTCCCAGGCCTTGCCGTCCTACACGACGTCCGCCTCCACCACGCCCGCGCCGCTGCGCTGCTGCGGCGCGGCCGGGCCGATCTCTACCGGGAAGAGTTCGCCTCCAACCACCCCGGCGTCCACCGCGATCTCGCCGAGGTGGCGGTGGCCGGCTTCGACTCGGCGCTCTACTACTCCTGGCCGATGACCCGCCTTGTGGCGCAGGCCTCCCGCCTGATTGCGGTTCACACCCCTGCTGCGGCCGATGAATTCGCCCGCGAGGTGCCGGAGGCTCACGTCGAGGTCATCCATCTCGGACACGGCGTCTCCCTGCCCGACGACGAGAAGGAGGCGGCGCGCCGGCGCGGCCGCGCGCGCCTGTCGATTCCGCAGGACGTGCTGGTCTTCGGCTGCTTCGGAGGGCTGACCTCGGAGAAGCGAATTGCCCGGATACTCGAGGCCTTCGCCGGCACCCTCGGCTACGCTCCGGCGGCGCGGCTGCTGCTCGCCGGCGAAATCGCCAACGGCGCAGACCTGCGCGCCGATATCCTCCGCCTCGGCCTCGGACGGCGCACCATCCTCACGGGATATCTGGACTCCGACGCCGCCCTGACCGACTGCATCGCGGCCTGCGATGCGTCGCTGAACCTCAGATGGCCGACCGCCGGCGAGATCTCCGGCCCGTGGCTGAGATGTCTGGCGCTCGGCCTCCCCACCGTGATCGTGGATCTCGCGCACCTTGCGAGCGTGCCCTCACTCGATCCGCGAACCTGGCAGCGCCACGGGGGGGGCACCGGCAAGGACCCCGTCTGCATCGCCATCGACATCCTGGACGAGGACCACTCCCTGGGCCTGGCCATGCGCCGACTCGCCACCCAGCCGGCGCTCCGCGAACGGCTCGGCCGTGCCGGCGCCGAGTACTGGCGCCGAGAGCACGCCCCCGATCGGATGGCCGAAGACTATCGCCGGGTCGTGGCGCATGCGGTCGTCGCCCATGTGCCGCGCCCCGCGCTCCCACCCCACCTCCTGGACGATGGCGGTCGGTTGCTGGACGAGGTGGGCGAGCGCTTCCTGCTGCCGTCGCTCCTGAGGTAAATCGTGCACATACGCCTGAACGGTGATCCGTTCGAGATCCCCGCTCCGCTGTCCATTTCGGCGCTCCTCGCGCAGCTCCGCATCGAGCCGCGCCGCGTCGCCGTCGAGCACAACACCGTCGTCATCAAGCGGGCCAACTACGACACGACGACGGTGACCGAGGGAGACGAGGTGGAGATCGTCAACTTCGTCGGGGGAGGGTCGGGGGAGGTTCATCCGGGATCTGGGATCCGGCGGTCGGCGTTCGGCGCGCGGCTTTCGGCGCTCGGCGGTCGGGGCTCGGATCCGGGATCCCCGATAATCCCTGATCGCGGATCCCGATCCCCAAAACGACGTCGGTTAAGATAAAGGCCATGGTCGATGATCCACTCGTCATTGCCGGCCGGACGTTTCGCTCGCGGCTGATCGTCGGCACCGGGAAATATCCGTCGCATGCGGTCATGGCCGATGCGCACACGGCCTCCGGGGCGGACATGATCACGGTGGCCGTGCGGCGCGTCAACGTGACCGATCGCAGCCAGGAGTCGCTGCTCGATTACATCGACACCGCGCGCATCTTCATCCTGCCCAACACGGCCGGCTGCTACAGCGCCGACGAGGCGGTCCGCACGGCCCGCATGGCGCGCGAGGTCGGTCTCTCGAACTGGATCAAGCTCGAGGTGATCGGCGACGAACGGACACTCTTCCCCGACAACGTCGAGCTCCTCGAAGCCACACGCACCCTCGTGCGCGAGGGGTTCGTCGTGCTCCCATACACCAACGACGACCCGGTGGTCTGCCGCAAGCTCGAGGATGCCGGAGCCGCCGCCGTGATGCCGCTCGGGGCGCCAATCGGATCGGGCCTCGGCATCCAGAACCTCAACAACCTCCGCATCATCCGCGAGCAGGCACGGGTGCCCGTCATCGTCGACGCGGGAGTCGGCACGGCGTCGGATGCCGCGATCGCGATGGAGCTCGGCGCCGACGGCGTGCTGATGAACAGCGCCATCGCCCTCGCGGAGGATCCGGTGGCCATGGCGGCGGCGATGAAGCTGGGGGTCGAAGCCGGCCGCCTGGCGTTCCGCGCAGGCCGCATCCCGAGGCGCTCGCACGCCTCGGCGAGCAGCCCCGTGGAGGGGTTGATCGGCGCCGCCGCCGGCCGGGGAGCCGGGACCCAGTGAGCCACCCTCGACGTCCCCGGTCGGGTGCATCGCGAACGGGCCGGCAGTAGTGGCGACGCTCGAAGAAACGCTCCAGCGTCTCGCCCGGGAGCGAGACGAGGCGGACCGCCGCTACAACGAGGCGCTGACCGCGCTCGACGCCTCCGTCACCGGCCCGCTCGACGTTCCCGACCCCGCGCCGCCGTTCGACGATCACCAGATAGACGCCCTCAACACCGCCTGGAACATCGTTCCGGCGCCGCCCCCTGCGGGCGGCGTGCGCGGCAAGCTGGCCGACTTCGTCTGGCGCATCGTCTCGCCGTACCTGCAGCGGCAGCAGACGTTCAACTCGTGGCTGGTCGATCACCTGAACCGCAACGTCGCGGCGGCACGCGACGCGCACCAGGCCGCCCTCGAGGACGCGGAGGCGGTGCGGGTGCACAGCGCCGCGCTCGCGAACCTGCAGACGCACCTGATCACGTATCTCCAGCAGATCACGCTGTACGTGGACACCCGCAACCGCGCCGTCGGCGGAGATGCGCTCGTGTTGAACGCTGCCGTCAGCGGGCTGGCCGAGAGCGTCAACAAGCGCGCGGAATCCGCCGCCGCGCGCGAGCAGCGGCGCGAGCAGCTGGTCGACACGCGCCTCGACGCACTCGCCGCCGGCGATGAGCAGATGCGCGCCGTGCTCGCGGTGCTGCAGCAGGCGTCCCTGGTGTTGAAGCGCGAGGTCGCACGGCTTGCCGCATCGTCCGGAGAGGCCGCCGCGTCGGCCACCCTCGCGACACCCTCGCCAGGTCCGCCGGCGGCCGCACAGGCGTTCGGGCCGGCGCTCGACGCCTACAAGTACCTGGCTTTCGAGGATCGCTTCCGTGGATCACGGGAGGACATCCGCGCACGGCTGACCACCTACCTGGAGTTCTTCGCGGGGGCGACGGACGTCCTCGACGTGGGCTGCGGGCGCGGCGAGTTCCTCGAACTGCTGGGCGCGGCCGGGGTGAACGCGCGCGGCATCGATCCCAATCACGAGATGGCTGAGACCTGCCGTGCTCGCGGCCTCGACGTGACCGAAGCGGACGCCGTGAGCTACCTGTCGTCGTTGCCGGACGGCTCGCTGGGCGGCCTGTTCGCGGCGCAGGTCGTCGAGCACCTGCCGCCCGCCTACCTGCTGTCCTTCCTCGAGCTGGCCTTCCACAAGCTCCGTCCCGGCGGCAGCCTCGTGCTCGAAACGCTGAACCCCGCGTGCTGGGTTGCCTTCTTCGAAAGCTACATCCGGGATATCACGCACGTCTGGCCCCTTCATCCGGAGACGCTGCAGTTCCTCGTTGTCGCGAGCGGCTTCGCCAGCGCCGACATCGAGTACCGCTCGCCGGTCGACCCCGCAGACAAGCTGCAGCCGGTGACGGTGTCCGCCGCCCTGGGCCCGGTGCTGGCGGATCTGGTGGACTCTTTCAATCACAACGTCGAGAAGCTGAACGGCCGGATGTTCACCTTCCTCGACTACGCCATCATCGGCCGTCGCTGACCGGCTTCCAGAACATGAACTTCCACACATCACGGACCTTCTTTCTCACGGCCGTCCTCGCAGCCGCGCTGACCGCCCCGGGGCTCGCGCAGACGACCCGGCGCGCACCCCAGAACGTTGACGGCGAGGCCCGGGAGCTGGGACGGGCCTGGGCCGCATTCGCCGAGGGACGCCTCGATGAGGCTGCAGCATTGGCGGAGAAAGTCGCCGCCGCATCCCCGGCGCTCGGCCACGAGGCGGCCGGCCTGCTGATTCGAATCGAAGCGGGCCGGGACCGGGTCCAGCCCGCGCTCGCCGCATACGAACGGTGGACCGGGCAGGCGCGGCGGGAGGACCGGTTCCTGCTGCACCCGGTGGCGCACCGGGTTCTCTCGACGCTCGGCCGCTCGAAGGACCCGGGCATGCGTGACGCCGCCAATGCCCGGCTCGTCCGCGCGGGATTCGCCGGGGCGGCCGATCAGGCGCCGGGCGAGAGGCCGCCGGACCAGAAGGGGCCGCCGACGACGGCCCCCGGGGAGGGCGCCGTGCGCGTGGGGAGCGTGAAGGCGCTGGCAGCGGCGGGGGCCGCCTCCATTCCCGAACTGACAGCCCTTCTGACAAACCGGGCACCCGACGTCCGGGCGGCGGCGATCGAGGCGCTCGGCACCATCGGCGGGCCCCAGGCGGTGAGCGCGCTGCAGGGCGTCCGCAACGACCCCGACCCGTATGTCCGGCTCCGCGCGGCGGTGGCGCTCGCGCAGGCTGGCGACGCCGACGCGCTCTCAACGGTCAGCGCCGCCCTGAACCACCCGGTAGCGGACATCCGGCTGACGGCGGCGGAAGCCTTCCGGGACAACCCGACCGACCCGTCGCGCGCCGCGGTGCGTTCCGCCCTCGCGGACGGCAACCCGCTCACCCGGGCGCACGCCGCTTCCCTCCTGGGGGACTCCGAGGAGGGCACCCGCGCGCTGGTGGACCTCCTGAACAGCGACAACCCGACGGTGAGGGAAGAGGCCGCCAGGGCGGTCGAAGAGCGGTTCGCCGAGAACGTCGGGCTCATTCGCAGCCTGCTGGGCAGCCCCGACCCATGGCTGCAGTTGTATGGCGCCGGTGCCCTGCTCGCGGGCCCCTCGGGCCGTTGAGCGGTACCGGGCCTCCGATTCTCTTTACACCTCTGCCCTTTCCGTTTACCCTAATCCCGCTCGACCCCTTTCCCGATACGACTCAGGGGGCGCCTCCGGCCTGTCGAAGGCGTCATCTTCTAGTACGGAGCTCCTGACATCATGAAGCGTTGCCTGTTGTCCTTGTGCGCAGTTCTGCTTGCCGGCTCTGCTGGAGCGCCGGCCGCGCTGGCCCAGCCGTCAGTCCTGGGAAACAGCTTCCCGGTCTTCGGTGCGGCGTCGCGCGGCTCGGCGGTGGCCTACGACTCCAGGAACCACGTGTACCTGGTGGTCTCGGCCTATGGCGCCGTCCACGCCCGGTTCGTGTCGGCCGACGGCGTGGGGCTGCCGAACTGCGTGTCGTCGGGGAGCAGCTTCATCCTTGGGGGCGAGTCGTTCGGCCACTTTCCTCGCGTGGCATACAGCCCGGATGCCGCCGGGGGGATGGGCGGGTTCGTCGTGACGTGGCACGAGTCGGCGGGAGGCGGCAACGTCGTTCATGCGCGAGCGGTGAGCTACACGGGTTGCCTCGGGCCGGACAACGTCATCTCATTTGCGGGATCGTGGTGGGAAGCGGGCGCGGCGATTGCCTACTCGACGGCATCCCAGCGGTTCCTCGTCTCGTGGGCCACGGCCGGGCCGCCGAACGACATCCACGGCCGGCTGCTCGAATCCGTCGGGGACGCCCCTCGGTCCCGGCCCGTTTGCCATCACCAGCACGGACGTCTACGAGAGCAATCCCTCGGTTGCCTACAATCCAGCTGCCGATCAGTTCCTCGTCAGCTTTGCCGGTGGTGATTCCTCCGCGTTCGTCGCAGCCCGCCTGGTCGGGGCCTCGACCGGCGCGGTGGGGGCCCAGTACCGAGCTGACCCGCACGGGAGGCACCTACATCACCGACGCCACCTTCATGACCGCGAGCGGCAAGTTCATGGTCGCCTGGCACCAGTTGCCGGGCGGGGCCACAGGCAGGCTGGTCGGCGCCAACGGCGTGCCCGAGGGGTCGCCGGTCCCGCTGTCCGCCCGCTTCACCGCGTACGACGCGATGAGCCTCGACTACAACCCCGTCAGCGGAACCGCATTCCTCGTCTCGCAGGACCAGCTGTCGTTCGAGAACGGCGGGTTCGAGATCTCCGCGACGGGTGTGCCGAGCGGAGGCTTTGGCGCGACGAGCATCGGCGCGAGGGGCAACTACTATCCCCGGATCGCGGCGAGCACCGCGGACCGGCGATGGCTGATGGTGACGTCCCAGGACTTCCATACGATCTACGGCCAGTTCGTCGTGACGGGCAGCAGCGGCGGCGGTGTCGCACCGCCCGTCCCGCAAGCTGCGGCCCTCCGGGTGACCGCCCTGACGCCGAGCGTCGCGCTGCCGGTCACCGAAGGCACGCCGATCACGTGGACCGCCGCCGCCTCCGGCGGCACGGGCGCGCTCCAGTACCAGTTCATGCGCTACACGGAGGGCATCGGGTGGAGCGTGGCCCAGGCCTACTCGTCCAGCACGAGGTACACGTGGTTTCCGCCGGCCGGCCTCAACGCGGTGCAAATCTGGGTCAGGAACGGCGGGTCGTCGGCCACCTACGATGCGGTCCTGGGCACCGGAGGATTCACCGTGCTCGCGGCGACGCCGCGGCTGGCATCGCTCACTCCCAACGTGGCCTTCCCGGTGTCCTACAACGTGCCTGTCACGTTCACGGCGGCTGCGACCGGCGGACCCGGCCCCCTGCAATACAAGTTCGTGACGTACTCGGCCACGGGCGGCTGGGCGGTCGGGCAGGACTACAGCTCCAGCCGGGCGTTCACCTGGTTCCCGCCGCAGGGCATCAACGCGCTGCAGGTCTGGGTGCGCGCGGCTGGATCCGGGGCTTCGTACCAGGACTGGATGGGAACGAGCATGTTCGCGGTTGCCGCAACGCCCGCCCGCATGACCGGGTTTGCCGCGAACTTCGCGTTCCCGGCGTCGCCGATGACGACGTTCACGTGGACGGCGTTCGCGACGGGCGGCGGCGGCCCGCTGGAGTATCGATTCGTGCGCTACGACCAGGGGGCGAACGCGTGGTCGGTGCTGCAGGACTGGAGCGGCAGCAACCAGGCGAGCTGGACGCCGGGCGTTGGCAACTCAGGATGGCATGTCGTCCAGGCCTGGGTGCGCACGGTCGGCTCCAACGTGGCCTAGGAAGACTGGCGCGCAACCGACTACTTTCTCGTGACGACGTCAACCGGCGTAAGTCTGACGCCGAACGGGCCGATGAACGGATTGAGAGTCGGCAACCTGGTGACGTGGACGGCGAACATCTCCGGAGGCCAGGGGCCATGGGAGTACAAGTTCCTGACGCACGACTTCAGGGGCTGGATCGTGCAGCAGGACTATTCGACACTGAGGACGTTCTCCTGGTACCCGGCCGCGGGCACATCCACCATTCAGGTCTGGATCCGCGCCGCAGGATCGCACGCGCTCTGGGAGCGGTACGCCTCCTCGGGGTTCTTCGTCGTGAACCCCTGATCTGACTGCCACGCTCGCCGGTGCGGCTCGCTCCTCGAGCGGGCCGCACCCGCCGACACCGATCACCAGCTCTCGAGCACCCCACACCCGCAACCTTCCCCCGCAGCACTCCACCGCGGCGGCGATCGTCTTGAACGTGACGGTCCTGTAACGCCGCTCCGGCTGCAACCCGCCAGGACGCCGGTGCCGTGCAGTGCGTCAATCGCGCTGTTTACTGGGGATTATGTCCGTTCGAGACCGGCGCGGGTGCGGAGGTACGACGCTTGCCCCTTGGTAGTTCATCCAAGGGGAAATCATGTCGTCGAAAAATCATCCGTCATACGTGTGCCACGCCGCTGTCGCTTTTGGTCTGCAACTTTCAATTCTGCTCTTCGCCGCACTGCCCGCAGCCGCACAAACGATTGTGTGGGATGCGAACACGGAATCGAACCTCGCGGGCTACCTGGTTCTCTCCGGTACGCAGCCGGGCGCTTACAGCACCCGGACGGATGCCGGCCTCGCGACGAGCCTGGCGATCAGCGGCATCGACGTGACGAAGAACACCTACTTCGTCGTCCAGGCGTACACCTCCGACGGAGTCCTCAGCGGGTTCTCGAAAGAGGTGATGCTGCCTGCGGCCGCGCCGCCGCTCACCACCGCGATCGGCAGCTTCACGGCGAACGCGGCCGTGCCGCTGCTGATGGGCGCAGCGGTGACGTGGAGCGCCAGCGCAACGAGCGGCGCCGGACCGGTGGAGTACAAGTTCGTGCTGTTCCGGGAGCACGCCGGGTGGTCGGTGGCACAGGACTACGGCACGGCAGCAACCTTCACGTGGACGCCGGGCTGGGGTGATATCGGCAAGGCCGCGGTGCAGGTCTGGGTACGCACGGCGGGGTCGACAGCGGCCTACGAGGCCTGGCGGGGCACGGATGTGTTCGACATCAACACCGCGCCGGCAAAGCTGACCGCCGATACCTCGTTTCCCTCACCCGCGGGACAGCCGGTGACGTGGACGGCGCAGATCGCCGGGAGCGCCGGCCCGCTCGAGTACCGGTTCGTGGTGCTCGACCACGCGACCGCGACATGGTCGCTGCTGCGGGACTACGGCGCCAGCAACCAGGCGAGCTGGGTGCCCGCGCGAAACGGCAAGTACGGGCTGCAGGTGCTGGCACGCCGCGTCGGCAGCCAGGCTCCCTACGAGATGTGGGCCGGCAGCGGCGAAATCCTCATCGCGCCCTCGCCGCTGGCCATCACCGCGCTCGCTGCCGACCGGACCCTTCCGGCGCTGGTTGGGACGGCTGTCTCCTGGACAGCCCGGACATCCGGCGGCACCACCGGTCCGCTGGAATTCAAGTTCGTGCGCTACTCCGCGCGGGCGATGGCCTGGAAGGTCGTGCAGGACTACTCGACGTCACGAACCTACAGCTGGACGCCGACGTGGGGCGAGGACGGCTCTTACCTGCTCCAGGTGTGGGCGAGAAACGGCGGGTCGTCGGCCAGCTACGATGCATGGCTGCCGACGAAGACATTCGAGATCGAATCCGCGAAGCTGCAGCTCACGACAGACAGCGTCTTCCCTGTTCCGCCGGCCGCCACCGTGTTGTGGACGGCGAGCGTGCCCGATCCGTTGCTGTCGCTGGAGTACGCGTTCTTCGTCTACGACCGCTCGAGCGGGACCTGGAGCTCCACGCAGCCTTACGGTCCGGCCAACACCTTCGCCTGGACGCCCGGGCGCCCCGGCTCGTATGCCGTGCAGGTCTGGGCGCGGCGAACCGGATCGACGGCCTCCTACGAGGTCTGGCGGGGAACCGAATACCTGGTCGTAGGCTCGTCCCCAGCGCACCTCACGTCGTTCACCACGGTGACGGCCATGCCTGGCCGCGCCGGCACGTCCATCACGTGGTCGGCGGTCGCCAGCGGCGGCACCACGACGGCGCTCGAGTACCGCTTCGTGCTCTACAGCGCGAGCAGCGGCTGGAGTGTGCTCGGAGAGTACGGCGCGGGCAGGAATGTGACGTGGACACCCGAGGATGCCGGGACCTATGCGCTGCAGGTGTGGGTGCGCAGCGTCGGCTCCGCAGCAGGCTACGAAGACTGGCGCGGAACGGGGTTCTTCGAAGTTCAACCCTGACGTCATCTGGCCCGGAGCGCTCAATCAGTCGACGGTGTCCAGGCTCCTGGCCGTGGACAGCTCCTCGAGGCTGAACTGCAGCTGCAGCAGGAGCGTCCCGCTCACGTAGCAGACGCGTCGCACTTCACGCAGCCGGTCCGGATGCAGCCTGCTCGTGCTGATGATCACCGCGCGCGCCTGGTGCGAGGCGATTGCCCGTTCGAGCTGTCCGATACCCCCCAGCACCGGCAGCCTGAGCATGCGCCCGAGCTGTTTGGCCGGATCGTCGTCCAGGAAGGCCACCGGCTGGAAGTCGTAGCGCCGGTTGCTGCGCAGCTCGCGCAGGAGGAGGGCTCCCCCGTCCCCGGCGCCGTAGATCAGCACGGCCTGGCCTGGCCTGCGGCGTCCGGCCGCCTCGCCCAGCACGCGGAAGGACAGCCGCGATCCGACGAGCAGCAGCGCGAGGAGCATGCCGTCGATCACGAAGACACCCCGCGAGTACCCTTCGAATCGATACACGTAGACAAGGACCATGACGCTGCTCAGCACCGCGAGCGCGATGGCTTTCGCGTAGGTGGTCAGATCCGCGAGGCTGATGTACCGCCAGCTGCCTCGATACACGCCGCTCACGAACAAGCTCAGAAGCTGGCAGGCGATCACGATCGGCAGCGATTGCAGGAAGAGCTCGTGGTACAGGCCGCTGTCGCGATCGAACCGGATCACGTACGCGGCGTAGTAACAGAACGTCGTGAGGATGAGGTCCAGCACGATCTCGAACATCCGCCGCTTGTAGGTGACTTCGACCAGGAGCGGCGTATACGCGCGGCCAAGCAGCAGGGAAAAATCGTCGCCGTCGTAGACGCGCACGCGCGCCAGCTGGATGCCGAGCAGCGCCAGCCCGATGAGCAGCAGCGGCCCCAGCAGCAGCGCTTCGGAAAAATGGGAATAGCGCCCCAGGATGGCGGTCGCGCCGCCGGCCGCAGCCAGGGCCCACAGGAGGAGCACGGCCTGCGACTCCGAAAATCCCATCGCCACGAGCCTGTGCGACGTATGGTCGCGGCCGCCCTGCGATGCCGAGCGCGTGGAGAGGATCCTCGAGAACGTCACCAGGGTCGTGTCGAAGATCGGGATCAGCAGGAGAAACACCGGCACCGCCAGCGCCGACAGGACGCCGGTGCCCGTCTGCCGGCCACCCATCAGCGAGAGGACGGCCAGGCTGCCACCCAGGAACAGGCTGCCTCCATCGCCCATGAAGATGGACGCCGGCTTGAAGTTGAAGATCAGGAACCCGGCGCACGCGCCGGCGAGCGCGGCGGCGTATGCCGCGAGCGGCTGCGACGTGCCGATCAGATCCATCGTGCACGCGAAGGCCGCCACGGCCGCGATCCCGCCGCACAGTCCGTCCATGTTGTCGAGGAGGTTCAGCGCGTTCGTGATCACCACGATCCACAGGATCCCGAGCAGCAGATCGATCGCCTGCCAGCCGGTCCAGGCCGGCGTGTGGCCGAGCATGATCACGACGCAGGCCACCGCGATCTGACCGGTCAGCTTGGTGCTGGGTTGCAGGTGCCGGAAGTCGTCCACGATCCCCAGCGTGAACATCCCCGTGCCGGCAGCCGCCACCGCGAGCAGAGAGTAATCGTGGTGACCTGACAGGGCCAGGCTGCCGATCGTTCCTGCGAACAGCGCGACCCCGCCCAGCGTTGGAATCGGGTGCGTGTGCCACCGATCGCTCTTGGGATACGCGAGCGCACCCACCCGCCGGGCGAGCAGCCGGACCAGCGGGGTTGCGATCGCGACGAGCCCCGCAGCCAGCAGGCCGACGACCACCAGATCGATCAGGATGGGCATCATCGACCGGCTCGCGGGGAGTCAACCGGGGACGGGACGGCGCCTGCCCCACTGCGTGCTGCCGTCAGGCTGGCCCGATACATCGCCTCGACCTCCTCGACCAGCCGGACACTGTCGAAACGCTCACGGACCATCTGCCTCGCGCATGCAGCCATCCGCCCGGCGCGTTCCGGCTGCATGACGACGTCGGCGAGCGCCTGCGCGAGCGCCTGCGGCTGGCGGGGCGGAATCAGCACTCCGGTGACGCCCTGCTCGATGACATCCGGTACCCCTCCCACGGAGGTCGCAACGGCCGGCACCCCGGCGGCCATCGCCTCGATCAGCGACACGGGGGTGCCCTCGTTCAGCGACGTCAGGACGAATACATCCATGGCTGCGTAAAGTGCCGGAAGATCGCCGCGCCAGCCCAGGAAGTCCACGTGCCGGTCGAGCGCGAGTTGCGTCACCAGTGCCTCCAGCTCGGGGCGCTCCTCGCCATCGCCGGCGATCACCAGCCGCATGCGTGGCAGACGCGCGCGCGCCAGCGCCACCCCCCGCACCAGCGTGCCGAGATCCTTGATGGGGACGAGCCGCCCGACATACCCGACGACCACCTCGGCGGCCTCCTGCCCGGCCGCCAGGCGGCCTCTGCCCGTTCGTTCCTCGAGCGCGAGGAGGTTGCCAAGTTCCAGCCCGAGGGGAACGATCGCGACCTTCCGCGGCGGCGCGATGGCGAACCGGCGCGTGATGTCGTCGAACTGCCTGGCAGAGATGGTCACGATCCGGTCGGTAACGCGCGCGAGCGTGCGTTCGATCAGGCGGACGGCCAGGCTCCCCAGCCGGCCGAAGTACCCTTCGAGCACGTGACCATGGAAGGTGTGGATCACGGCGCACCGGCGCGAGCGGCGCGCGGCCATATTGTAGAACACCGACGCCATCCGCCCGAGGGCCCCCGCCTTTGCGGTGTGGGTGTGCACGATGTCGGGCTGCCACCGCCACAGCAGCGAGACAATCCGGGCCAGCGCGCGGACATCACCCAGGAGGGTGATCCGTCGGCCGAGCTCCGGAACGCGCACCATCGCCAGCCCCCGGGCGCGAGCCAGCTCGTCGAGGCTTCCCTCGCCAGGACCGACGGATCCGTGGACCAGCAGCGTCTCGAACCCCCGCTGCTCGAGACCGTCGTTCACGATGACCGCATGCCGGGCGGGACCGCCGATGTTCAGACGCGCGATCACCCGCATCACACGCATGGGTCGTCCGGGCTCAGGCACCGGTGCCGCGGGTGTCCGGAGCGAACAGCGCCTTGTAGACCACAATCGTCCTGTCGATGTCCAGCAGCTCGCGCGCCAGCCCGTACCCGTTGTCGGCCATCCGGCCGAACAGCCCGTCGTCTCGGAGGATCGCGTCTACGCCGCGCGTCAACGCCTCCGGATCATCGCCTGCGACGAAGCCGGCTTCGTGCGCGCCGATGAGGCCGTCCGGGTCGATCCGCAGGCTCGCGACAGGCGTTCGGTTCTTCCACGCCTCGACG
Source organism: uncultured Acidobacteriota bacterium (assembly GCA_963787175.1). Lineage (GTDB taxonomy): Bacteria > Acidobacteriota > Vicinamibacteria > Vicinamibacterales > 2-12-FULL-66-21 > CAVSUB01. The sequence goes on along the minus strand of CAWBCA010000013.1, from coordinate 366,123 downwards.
AGCACGTTGGGAAACCCCTCGGCTTCGGAAGTCAGCACGAACACTCGCGCGGCGCGAAACAGCGCCTCGATCTCGGCCCGTGGCGCGCCTGCGATGAAGGTCACGTTGGGCAGACGTGCGCTCCGCTCGCGCAGGATCCCGTGCACCGATGGATGGTTCTCGTCGAAAGTCGCAACCATGACGAACTCCTGATCGGCCAGCCGCTCGGCCAGGTCGAGGAACAGGCCCGGCCGTTTGTAGGAAGCCGCCCGCCCGACCCACAAGGCGGTGCGCTTGCCCTCGAGGGGAGCGGCGGCAGGAATCGGATGACTGTTGTAGATGACCGTGGATTCCAGCCCGAAGCTGGCGCGCAGCGCCTGCTGCTGGGCTCCGGTCTGCGCCACCAGCGCGTCCGCGCGCCGCAGTGCGATCATGAAGAGCCGGGCCACGAGCCGCTGGCCGCCGAACAATCTCTCGGTCAACGTGCCGGGAGCGGTTTCCCAGTCGTGCTGAAGCCGGAACACGTAGCGGCGGCGCCGGCCGACCTTCGCGGCGACGAAGCAGAGAACCGCCTCGAGCGACGCCCCCTCGCAGAAATAGGCGTCCGCATCGGCATCCCGCAGCGCGCGGACCACCCTGGCACAGTACCTCGCGAAGTGTCCCCGGCGCGGGCGCTCGGAGAGGTATCTCGCGATGGCGACGACATCGACGCCCTGGACGACGTGCCGCTGATTGGCGTCGCCGACCGCTGCGAGGAGCGGCCGGAACCCCGGGTCCTGCGCCAGCGCCGTCGCAATCTGCCAGACGTCCAGCTCCGCGCCGCCGGCGCGGCCGGCCGTGCCGATCACGAGCGGAAGGGCGCTCGGGGACAGGAGGCACACGGCCGTCACTCCGGCGCGCCTGTCCGGACCCACAGGCCCTGCGACGGATCGTAGCGTTTCACCAGCACGGCCGGATTGCCGCAGGCGACCGAGAACGGCGGAACGTCGTGCGTCACGACCGAGTTGGCGCCAATCACCGAATGCCGTCCGATCGTGACGCCCTTGAGCACGCACACGTTGATTCCCAGCCAGCAATCGTCCTCGATGATCACCGGCCGCGGCGGCGACATGGGCTGCAGGAGGATGGGCGTGGAGATGTCGGCGTAGCCGTGGTTGGTGTCGCCGATGAACACGCGGTCGGCCATGACCACGTTGCGGCCGATCGACACGTGCCCGGCGCACGTGACGACGAAGCCGCGGTTGATCTGCACGTTGTCGTGGATCACCAGCCTGCCGCCAGGCCCGACGCTGAACCAGGCGCCGCTCCGGACGGACACCCCCCGCCCAATCTCGATCTGACCGTGCTCGAGGAAGTGCGCGGGATCGCCCATGAAGAAGAACGGAATCCGGGAGCCCCGCCGCCTGAGCGCCAGGTACACCTGCAACCGCCTGTAGAGATCCCGGGTCCGCGTGCGGGTGATGCCGAGCGCCGCACCGGGGGCAATCAGACGCGGTCTCCTGAAGCCGCCGGCGCCCGATCGACCGTGAGGTCGGGCATCGCGCCGGCTGGAGAGCCCGGACGGCGGCCTGTAACGGTCACCGGGAAGCTGCCGCGGCGGATCGAGACGAGCCCGGCCTCCTCGAACCATCGCTCGACCTCGTCCGGCGTATGTTTCCACTTGTATGGAGGGGCGTACCAGTCGAACGTGTCCAGCCAGCGCCATTCCGGGGTCGGGTGGAGGCTGGTGGGCAGCCAGACCCGGGTGATGCGCCCGGCAAACCGGTTCATGTGGACGTGGTAGAGCGGAATGGCCAGGCGCGTCAGCTTGAGGAGCGTCTTCGCTGACAGGCGTGGCGTAAACCGCCGCAGCAGATCGCCGCCGCGCCAGACGCGCAGCTCCGTCGAGTAGACCCAGATGCTGATGGTCCCGCCCGGCTTCAGCAGCGGCACCAGCCGGTGGAACGCGGCGCGGGTGTCGGGCGTGTGATCCAGCACACCGAGGCTGTAGATCCGATCGAAGCTGCCGTCGGGAAACGGCAGGTCCATGATGTCCGCCTGGTACACCGCCACGTTGTCGCGGCCGGACAGGTTCGCCGCGGCAGCCTCCACGGCAACGCTGAGATCGACCGCGTGCACATCGGCTCCGGCGTTCGCACACACCTCGGCGAACCGTCCCATCCCGCAGCCGGCGTCGAGCACCGTCGCCCCGCGGAGATCGTCGAGGGTCCACCCGGTTTTCTCGACGAACGTGTCTCGACTCTGGGTGGTCCCGTTCGCGGAGTCGAGCTGCGTTCGCGCGAAGCGCTTCCACTGAAAGCCGAAGGACCCCGAGTACAGCTCGCCGCGGACGAAGCGGGGAATGCCGCCCACCACCGGGTAGCGCGCATCGCATGCCGGGCAGCGGATGTCCGACGCGCTCCGGCGCAGATCGGTGGCGCCGCAGCCCGGACACTTCAAGTTCATGCAGAACGCCCGGGTCGTCGTGGAATGGAGCCGAACCTCGGAGCTCCTCGTCGCGAGATTTGCTGGAACATTTCGAACGGGCTGGTATTGTACTCTGCGGAGCGGATGGGCCGCCAAGGCGTATCAGGGCGGTGTGTCCTCGACCTGTCGACTGGATCCGCCCATCATGCCGGTGGGAATGCCTGCTTTCCGATTCACGAGGAACGACATCCGGAGATTGCTGCACACGATACCGGCGCCCGCGGCCGGCAGATGGAGCCTGTGCGACAACCGGACGAAGCCTCCGTATCCTCGCCTGACGAAGAACGCGGTCGCGTCGAGGTAGTTGCCGAACACCGCATTCGACAGGCGGCGGTAGGCCCCGTGCGACCAGTACCGACAGGCCGCGCTCGCGGTACCGGACGTTGACGTCGACGACCTCTTTCCATCCCATGCTTCCCTGGTACTCGTTCCGCACGCCGAGCCAGGCCCACAGCGCCAGCCACCATCGCGGACACTTCGGCCAGAACACGTTGACGAGCGGTACGTAGATGTGCGGCTCGCTGGGCAGGTACCACTTGCTCGGATAGAGGTGCATGGCGAGGCCCTGCGGCGCGAGGACGCGGTGGATTTCCTGGAAGAGCTCGACCTTGTTCTGCGCGTGCTCCAGGACGCTCGTGCTCACGACGATGTCGAACGCCCCCTCGTCGAACGGCAGCCTGTACGGGTGGCGCGAGATCAGCCGCATCCGGTGCGCGTTGGGGCTCGCGGGGTCCCAGTAGGCCTCGACGTCACAGCCCTCGGCGGCGTATCCAAGTAAGGCAAGGCGCTCCACCAGCGTCCCCGACCCGCATCCGAAGTCGAGCACGCGCGTGGGCGCCCTCCCGCGTCGCCCGAAGTGCCGGATGGCTTCATCCAGGAACCTGGTGATCTCATCCTGCTCCCGGTCCTGCATCTGCGCTCCTCGGCAATCCCTCGTTACCGGCGCGCGACCGCTCCGACGCTTCGCCGCCGACGATTCTACCGGTTAGTCACGCTGGTCGCCGTGTCCGGATCGACCCGCCTGTTCGCGCTGGACGCGCGCCCCGCATGCCGCTTGCCCAATCTGCCGAGCTGCCATCGCATATCATCATCCATATCGAATGAGCTCAGTCGCCGGCCAGCGAGCGCGGACGGCCACGTCCGACATCGTCGAGAGCTTCCTGCTCAAAGTGCTCCTCTATGGGGTCGGCTTCGGCGCCAGCATCCTCATCTCGCGCGGGCTGGGACCGGCCGGGCGCGGCGTCTATTACCTGCCGGTGGTGACGGCCGCAACGGTGGCGTCGTTCGCGACGCTCGGCATCGAGCAGGCCAACGTCTACCTGTTCGGCTCGCGTGGGGTGACGCTCCCACGTCTCTGGGCGCAGGGGGGCCTCGTGGCCCTCACCCTGGGCGCCATCGGCGGCCTGCTGCTCGTGGCCGCCCCGTCGCTGCTGCCTGGCACGTTCGGCACGGCTCCGCCGATGCTGTGGTGGATCGTGGCGCTGGGTCTGCCCGTGACGCTGCACACGTTGTTCTCGGCAGGGCTGCTGGCACTGCGGGGCGATGTCACCTGGCAGTTCCGCGCGGGTGTGATCGGCACGGTTGTGCAGACGGCCGGCCTGTTCGGCCTCTACGCGTCGGGCTGGTTCGAGCCGGGTTGGGTCCTGGCGGTATCCGTCGGGTCCAACCTGCTCGTCTGGGCGCTGGTCGTGAGCCGGCTGCGCGGGGAAGGGCCATGGATCCGATGGGACCCGGTGCTGCTGCGGGAAACCCTTGCCCGATCTCTCGTCCTTCACATGGCCATGGTGCTGATCTTCCTGCACCTGCGCGTGGACATGTTCATGCTGAACAGCATGGCGGGCGCGACGGCGCTCGGCGTGTACTCCCTCTCGGTCACCCTGGCCGAGACAATCATGCTCGGCACGGATTCGGTGGCAATCGCCATCCTGCCCCGCCAGATGGGCAATTCGCTGGAAGAGGCGGCGCTCCTGGCGCTGCGCGCCGCGCGTGTCACCGTCCTCGTCAGCGCCGCCATCACCGCCGCGTGGGCGGTGGTCGGCTTCCCACTGATCGTGCTGGCGTTCGGCCGGCCCTTCGCCGGGTCGTACGTGCCGTTGCTGGCGCTGCTCCCGGGCATCGCGTTCATGGGCATGCAGCGCGTGTGCGGCGGCCCGGTGCTCCGCGCGGCCCGGCCGAGCCGCATCGTCTGGATCAACATGCTCGGCCTGGCCTGCAATGTCGGGCTCAATCTGTGGTGGATACCGCTGTGGGGCCCGGCGGGCGCGGGTGCCGCATCGACCTGCTCGTATGCGCTCAGCGCGCTGCTCTTCCTGCGCTGGACGGCGAGGCTGGGGGATGCAGCCTTCCCTGGTTCCCTGTTGCCCCGGACAGCGGACGCCCAAGAAGCCTGGCGGGGCTTCGCGGCGCTGGTGCGATCGCGCTTCTCCGCCGTGACGCCTTGAGCCCTGGCATGGAGGCTGGATGACCGAACGCTGGCAGCAATACATCGCCGGAGGACTTCAGCAGGCCGGCGGACCGGTCCGGTTTGCCGTGGAACAGTGGATGTTCCTGTTTCCGCTGTATCTCGCCATCCGCCGGGAGCTGCCGCACGGCGGACGGCTTCTCGACGTGGGGTGCGGCGCGGGCGCCTTCACGTCGCTGCTGACCGCGCAGGGCTTCTCCGCCGTCGGGGTCGATCAGGATGCGGAGGTGGTCGCGCGTGCACGGGAGGTCGGCCGGGCGCTCGGGGGCCAGGCGCAGTTCGAGCAGGCTGACGCGTTCGACCTGTCGCCCTTTCACGGCCAGTTCGACCTGGCGTACTCGATCGGGGTGGTCGAGCACTTCGACAGGCACGTCACCGTGTCGCTCCTGCAGGAACAGGCCCGCTGCGCCGGGGCCGTGCTGGCGGCGATCCCCACGCAGTTTGTGAAGTATGCGGGGGTCATCACGGACGAACGGATCTACACCAGGCCCCAGCTGGACGCCATGGTCCGGGAGGCCGGGCTGACGGTGTCACAGTCGTTCGTGTACGGCGAAGTTCCGACCGGTCTGGCACGGAACCTCGAGCGCGCCCTGCCCGGGGTGCTCTACCGCCGTCTGAAGCATGCGTTCAGCTACGCCATGGGCATCGGGTGCGTGGGGCGGCGGTAACACAGGTTGCTGCAGGGCGCGGGTGGACCCCGCGTCCTGCCTCGGAGTGGGGAGGCTGTCGGCTGTCAGCGGCCGGTCATCGACCAGACCATGCGCGGCGTGAACGCTGCATCGAACGAGGTGCCGTTCGGCACATTGATGGTGGTGATGTTCGCCGTCATCCCCCCAGGCGTGCCGGCAAACGCAATCTGCGCCGAGCCGGACAGCGCGATTCCGCAGCTGCCGATGCCGTTGACTTCGACGGCGGCATTGCCGTTGCCGGCGACCACGATGTCGCTGTTGCCGCACACAGTGCCGTTCGCTCGATACAGGGTGAGGCGCGCCGTCGTGCTTCCGGTCATGTTGTTGCGCACCTCGACGTACGCCTGGTTCGTGCCGCCGGTGAACCACCATGGCGAGAAGAGCGTGGTCTCGATGACCAGCGTGTGGACGATGTATCCGGTAATCTCGGTGTTGGAGACCTGCACGTAGACCGTGCCATCAGCAGCTGGAATCACGTTGTCGTGATCCGAGCTGTGTCCGATGATACCGAACACGAAGGGCTCGTAGTCGCCGGCGTCGGAGCCGGCCACGGAGGTCGTGCAGGTCTCGTTGCTGAACAGGTTGACGCTCAGCGAGACGCCACCTTCGCCCGTATCCTGAAACGGGCCCCAGGCTATGACTGCATACGAGCGCCCCGCGGTCACGCGCGTCTTGAAGAAGAGGCTGCTGCTCGCGGCGGCGAAGTACTGCGCTCGCTCCCCGAGAAACACGTAGTCTGCGTTCACGCAGGTGGTATTGGCGGCGTGCGCGACCGATGGGGACAGGAGGCACATCAACGCCAGGGCGCACGTAGACGTCACGAGAGCACGGGAACGCTTCATGTCTGTACTCCTTCAACTGGTTTCCAGCGAGTGCGAAGCGAGGAACGGACCGCGACCACCGCGCTCACGGTTGCAGCGCGCCACCTCCGCGACGGGGGGCGTCTGCGGGATTGACCGCACCTCTCGAGCCGCTGCCGGCCTGACCGGTGGAGGCGCCCGGCGCCTCCGGCCGGACAACCGGGAAATCGGCGGTCTGCGAGCGGGGCCCGGGCGGAATCGGCACGACCACGAGGTTGCCATCGGCATCCGGGAATGGAAGCGTCGCCTCTGTCCTGGAGTTCGGCGGGCCGCACCTGCAGGTACGGCCGGCCGTTCTGGTCGGTGAACGGCAACTCGATCACATCGCCGTCGGCGCTGGGCTTCATCGCCAGACGCTCGACCATCTGAGCGCCCGTAATCTCGCCTGGCGCAGGCTCCGCCTGCGTGCTTCCGGCGGCCGCCCCGATGACCCCGACGGACGATGTGCCGTCGAGCTCGTCGCGTTGCTCCGGTTCGGGTGGCGGCCCGGCAGGGAGGGGGGGCAGCACCTCCGCTTTCACGCGCCAGTCGTCCGGGTCCTGCCTCGACGGGCGCAAGTCCACAGGGCCACCTCCGGACTCACGGAGCACGACCATGGTCGGCCTCTCGGCGGTTCCGCACCGGGCCTGCATCGCGAAATCCAGCCCCGAGGCTTTGACGATCTCACCGATTGCCGCCATCGGGGTGACGTTCGCGACCTCGATCGACACGGCACGCGCGCCCGCGGCGGCATCTACCCGCACGTCCATCGCGCAGGCGGGCTGAAGGGCGTCGAGCAGTGTCCGGACGGCAACGCCGTCCGCCTTGACCGAGACGGTGCCGTCGGTCGCAACGCGCACGACGTGAGGGGCTCCAGTTACGACACCGGGCTGGGCGGATTGCGATGAGAGGCCGATGACGGCACCGGAGATGAGCGCGGCCACGGCACCCGCGCGTACGGGCGGACAGAGCATGTGAGGGCTCCGATTCGGAACTCGGTGGGGAGTCTGTGTTCCGAAAAAGGTGAGGCGACGCGGGTCAACCCGCTTTACGATTAGTAACCCGGCGGTCGATCAACTGCAACACAAATCGGAGCCAGCGCCGATTGCAGCGCGCGCTGACCCGACCTGTCGAGACGCGCCACCCGCCCCGTGGGCAGCCGACAGCCGCCCCGTGCGCAGGTGCCGGAGCGGATCCCTCAGCTGCAGGGCGCGGGCTTCAGCCCGCGCCGGCGAGGCTCGCGATCGATCTGTCGAGGGCGGCGGTCCCGGCGATCAGCGGAGCCACGTGGCCCAGACCATCCGCGGCGAGAACGGCGCGTCGAACGACGTGCCGTTCACCGCGTCGATCGTGGTGATGTTCGCCGTCATTCCTCCAGGGGTGCCGGCAAACGCGATCTGCGCGGAGCCCGACACGGCAGCACTGCACGACCCGAAGTTCCGCACGGCCACGGCAGTGTTGCCGTTGCCGGGAAGATTCACGCTGGTGCTGCCGCACGGCACGCCGTTGGATTGGTACATGGTCACTTCGGCGGTGGCGCTCATAGACATGTTGTTGCGAATCTCGATGAACGCCTGGTTGGTTCCTCCCACGAACCACCAGGGAGAGAAGAGCGTCGTCTCGATCACCAGCACGTGGACGCTGTAGCCGGCCGCAACGGTGTTGGACACCTTGATGTAGACGATGCCATTGGTGGCCGGAATGATGTTGTCGTGATCGGAGGTGTGGCCCTCGATGCCGAAGACGAACGGCTCGTTGTCGTCCAGGTTCACGCCCAGCGGAACCGTCGTGCACGTGTTGCTGTCGTAGATGTCGATGGTCAGCGAGGCGCCGCCTTCCCCCACGCTCTGAAAAGGTGCCCATGCAATCACGGCATACGAGCGTCCGGCGGTCACCCGGGTCTTGAAGTACAGGCTGGTGAGGGCGTTGGTGAAGTACTGTGCGGCCTCCCCCAGGAATATGTAGTCGGCGTTCGGGCACGTGTTGTTCTGCGCCTGGGCTGTCGACGGCGTCGTGAGGCAGAGCGTGGCGCACAAGGTGAGCGTCGTTCCGAGAGTCCGTTTCATGTCTGTACTCCTTCGGCTGTCGTCACGTCAGCGCGACGTGGGGAAGGGCAGAGGGACCTCCTGGTGGACCTTGTACCGCCTGCCCGCTGTACGAACCCAGATGTCTTCCGCCGTCACCCGCCCGTTGGGAAATTTCCCGGGACGCGTCTCCATGTTGATCCTGACCCGCACGCGGTCGTCGGCCTCCGGGATCACCGCCTCGATTCGCGTGTCTCCGAGATCGAACCGCGTCCGGACGGCACTTTCCTTCAGAAAATCCGCGAACGCGACCTGCTTGCGGTAGGCCGGCTCGAACAGGTCGTACATGCGCTGGTGATCGCGCCGCTCGCGCGCGCTCCACCACTCGCGCGCCCGGGCGGTGACGGCGCGCTCCGCCGCGCCGCTCAGCGGTCGCGCCGCTTCGACGGCTGCCGCAGGCGTCTGGAGGAAACTGCCGGTTCCGGACGCCCACAGGACAGCGGTCAGGAACGCCGCGGTCACGGCTGTGATCCGCCGCCTCGGGGCCGACGGGTGTCGGCGGGATTGACCGGTCTGGTGCTTCCGTCTGTCGGCTTTCCGGCAGGCACGCCGGGTCCGGCGGGGTTGGCCACGGGAAAATCGATGGTCTGCGGCCGGGGACCCGGAGGAATCACCACCTCGATCGGGTTGCCGTTCGCGTCGGGAAACGGAAGCGTCGCCGTGGTTCTCGGCCCCGGCGGTCGCACCTGGAGATACGGGTGGCCGTTCTGGTCCGTGAACGGGAGCTCGATCACCGTGGCATTCGACGGCGGCTGCGGCGCGAGCCGTTCCAGCAATTGCGGGCCCGTCAATTCTCCCGGCGCGAGCTCGCGTGTCGCGGATCCACCGCCGATCGTGATTGGACCAGGCGTGTCCCGGTCCTCCCGCTCCTCCTCCGGCGATGATGCGGAGGCCAGCGGGGGCAGCTCCTGCGCCTTCACCGCCGGGTCGTCCGGGCTCGCTTCCCGCGGGCGTAAGTCGATCGGAGCGCCCCCCGATTCACGCACGACGACAAGAGACGGCTGTGCCAGGGTTCCACAGCGGGCCCGCATCGCGAAGTCCAGCCCCGAGGCTTTCAGCACGGCACCAACAGCCGCGATCGGCTCGAGGCCGGACACCTCGATCGACACCGGGCGGGCGCCCGCTGCGCCGTCGAGGCGGACCACCATGGCGCACACGGGTTGCAGGCGCTCGAGCAGGATCGCCACGGCAACTCCCGCCGCGGCGATCGAGACGGTTCCGTCCGGGTTGACGCGCACCGGAGACGCAGCCGGCACAGCTGTGCGGTTGAGATCCTGTCCCCGAGCGGAAAGCGCGGAAAGCGCGAGAACGGTGAGGACGCCCGCAAGCGCGCCGATGCGACGGGGCAGGGAGGACATCGACACACTCCGATCGGAACGCGGGGGGCTGCGTTCCAATCACGGCCGCTCGGAACGAGCGCCCGAATGACCTTGCGGACTGTGACATGCGGGCGCGAACGATTACAACAGAAATCGCACGACTTGAAGAGCTCGCAGGCGCGGTCGCGACACTAGTGTTGATCAGCGTTCCCGATGGCGGCGGCGTTCGCCGGCGCCGCAGGCGGCGTCACCGGCACTTCGCCGTAGAGCCGCCAGCCGTAGAGCCCGGTGGGCGAGATCCGGACGTTGATCAGGCCGGCCCGATCGCCCCAGCCTCGCAGGTCGGCTTCATCGTAGTAGAAGCGGATCGGCGCCGCGAGCCTGTCGAACCAGTCGGCGTACCGGACCTGGAAGGGGTAGCGTGCGTAGACCCGCACGCGTGGCAGCGTGAGCCTGTCCGCCCGCGCGCCGAACACCGAGCGCAACGCGATGTAGGGCCAGATGAACGCCACGGTGTCCACGGCGGCCCCCGTCCAGGACAACGCACGCGTCGCTCTCAACGGCAGCCGCGCGGTCACGGTTCTCGCCGTCTCGAGAACCAGGTTGGTCCACCGCCGGGACTTGCTGTAGACCCACACGAAGATCGATCCCCCGGGCTTGACCAGACCACGCAACGCCTGGAACCCCGCCTCGGGGTTCACCGTGTGGTGCAGCACGCCGAGGCTGTAGACGAAATCGAACGAGGCCGGCTGGAAGGGCGGCCGCAGGATGTCACCCTGGATCAGGCGCACGTCGCGGACACCCTCGACGACCTGCCGTGCACGCTCGATCGCACGGCTGAAGTCCATTCCGGTCATGCGGGCCCCGAACTCCGCCGCGTAGTACATGTGCCGGCCGAACCCGCAGCCGGCATCCAAACCCACCTTCCCTTTGAAGAACTCGATGTCAACCGGATGGATGTAGTTCAGGAAGTCAGCCCGGAAGTGGCCGGTCATCTCGCCGAACTCGGTCCATTGATATCCGAAGCTTGTCCGCGTCCTGGATCGCAGGGCGTCCGCGTGCTTCACTGTTTCGCTCATCCGCGAGTCCTGTTCCGGGAAATGGTGTGCCGGCTACGCGTGCAGGAGTGCGCGCGCCAGCAGGTGGCCACTGGCAATCAGCGCCAGGACAATCCAGTAGCCTGCGTACCACCTGCGCCAGCGGGAGACCCGCATCAGGCAGGGGGCGCCCAGGCATGCAAAGAAGAACAGTACGGGCAGCATCACGTCCCGCTGGCGGTAGGACAGGTTGATCATCGAGTACCTGGGCGAAATAGACAGCGGTGAAGACCCACAGGAACACGACCCCGAACCGCGTCTCGGTGCGCGTCAGGATTCGCCAGCCCGTCGCACCGAGCCCGGCGACAATGACCGGCAGCAGCCCGTACCACACCAGCATGCCGGGGTAGAGCAGATAGTCGCCGGCCTGCAGCGCCCTGAAGTTCCACTGCGTCGGGAGGATCCACACGAACGGTCCGTACAGCCGGCGGAAGAGGTTCGCGCCGAGCGAGACGACCGTGCCCACAATCGCGAAGCGTCCGCTGTCGGGTCCCAGGTGCACAGGCTGCAGCGTCGGCCCGCTCTCGCCCGCCTCCCCCCGTGGCACCGCGCGCGAGGTCATCCGCAGGCGATCGAATAACCCGACCGCGTACTGGCTCATCTCGGGGGTACCGAGGACGTACCAGACCGAGGATGCGACCATCAGCGGGGACGGGGGCCAGGAGGCCCGCGCCGGCACCACCTCGCCCACCATGAAGATCCCCGTCACGAGCACGAGGCCCAGCGTTCGCTGGAAGACCCGCACCCGGAGCAGCACCATGAAGGTGGCGCCCGCGATCAGGGCCATCTCGAGATACGCGAACGAGTAGAACCGCCCCGTGCGCAGGTAGACGGCCACCACCGTGCCCGCGAGGAAGTACAGCACCAGCGCGTGCGTCGCCTGCTCCCGCGTCATCCGTACGACGACCCAGATGACGAGGACGGTCCCGAAGATGATCGAGGGATCCTTGAGTAGATCGACCGCTGCAATGGCGATGAGCGACGGATGCAGCGCGACCCCCAGGCCCACCACGAGCGCTGCGGACGGGAGGATGGACCGGGCGATGCCGAACACCAGCGGTGCGGCGAGCGCGATCAGCCCGCAGTTCATGACCTGCAGCCCGAACAGGTCTGCCCCGAAGAAGCGGACGGCGGCCGCGAACAGGTAGTAGTGCGACACGTCGTAGCTGCCGAAGGCGGTGACCGGATGCGTGTCCAGGTAGAAGGCGCTCGCTGCCAGGCTGCTGCTCCTCGCGTAGTACGTCGTCGAATCCGGACCGAGGAACGGTCCGCCCTCGCGAAGACCGAGGGCGTAGCACGCGGTCACGGCGAGGCAGCGGATCAGCATCGCCCACACGAAGAGGTTCAGGCTGGTGCGCCGGTGCTCCCCCGCTTCAGTGCGGGCGATCACCACGCCGGCGGCGCACGCGAGCAGCGCCGTGAGGAGATACGACGGGCCCACACCCGGGAGCAACTGCCCGAGCAGCAGCGTGAAGCACAGGGCGGCGATCCCGGCCCGAAGGAGCCGGGATCCATCCGGCGGGCTCAGTGCCCCGTGCACGACGTGGGCGGCGGCCGCTTCCGAAGCGAGGACCACCGGCCGGCGGGCGGCTTCAGGCACCAGCCATCACTCCGGGGCCGCCAACCGGGACCGGACAGGAATCGGGCCGGACGTCGACGAACATCCGGTGCCAGGACTCGAACATCAGCAGATTCCAGAGCTGATAGTGCCAGGATCGTACGCCGCGGGTATGCTCGTCGAGCAGGCGGCGAATCACGCTCTCGTGGAAGTATCCCCGCTGACGAAGGCTGTCGCTGAGCAGCACGTCGTACGCCAGTTCCTTGAGCTCGTGGCGGAACCAGTGCTCGAGCGGCACGCCGAACCCCATCTTGGGCCGCTCGATGATCTCGCGCGGCAGGAGCGGCTTCACCGCTTCCTTCAGGATGTACTTCTTGACGCTGCCGTTCAGCTTCAGGGCGGACGGCAGGCTTGCGGCGAACTCCATCAGCGGATGATCGAGCAGCGGCGATCTTGCCTCCAGGGCGTGCGCCATTGTCGCGATATCCACCTTCACCAGCAGATCGTCCGGCAGATAGTTGTTGACGTCCACGTCGAGCGTCGCATCGACGAGATCCGGGTGCGTCCGTCGCGGCATACGACTCGAACAGCACAGACGAGGAGTCCGCCGCCGGCCCCCTCCAGAAACTCCGGCCGGCAGAGCTCCGCCTTTAGAGCGGCTCGTGAAATGGGCCATCCATCGCACGTAGCGACGCTCGCGTCCTTCCCCGAGCGCCTCGATGAACCGCTTGCCTTTCGAGCGCACGAGCCGCCCGCGTTCGCCGGACAGCCGGGATCAGGCGTGCGAAAGGCCCACTGGCCCGAACGCAGGCGCGGAGAGATGGCGTCGTATCTCGTGGCCAGCACGTTCGCACGGTACCGCTCGTATCCCGCGAAACTCTCGTCGCCCGCCGTCGCCGTTCAGCGCGACGGTGACGTGGCGCCGCGTCAGCTCCGAGAGCAGGAATGTCGGGATGGCCGACGAGTCCGCGAACGGCTCGCCGTAGTGCCACACCAAGCGTCGAGGATTTCCAGCGCGTCGGGGCGGACGACGAATTCCTGTGCTCGGTTCCGTACCGCTGCGCGACGAGGCGCGCGTACGGCAGCTCGTCGAACTCTTTCTGTTCGAACCCGATCGAAAACGTCTCGACCGCACCGGCGCCGAGCTCCGCCATCAGCGCGACAACGCCCCCGAGTCGATCCCGCCGCTGAGAAACGCGCCGAGCGGCACGTCGCTCATCAGGCGGCTCTTGACCGCCTCCCTCAGACGGGTCGCGCAGCTCCTCGACGGCTTCCTGCTTCCGTCGATGTCACTCTTGTGGCATAACTCAGCTTCCAGTAGCGGCGCACCGAGAATTGCCCGCGTTCGAGCAGGAGGTAGTGTGCGGGCGGCAGCTTGCGCACGCCCGCAAATGCGGACATCGGCGACGGCACGTACTGGTAGGTCAGGTAACGCGACAACGCCTCGGCGTCCGCTCAGCGCAGAACGCCGGCTCCGCCAGAAACGCCTTGGGTTCGGAGGCGAACGCGAGCCTTGCGCGTCGATCCGGTAGAACAGAGGCTTTTTGCCGGCGCGATCCCGCGCGAGCAGCAGGCGGCTCGAGCGTCTCGTCCCAAATGGCGAACGCGAACATGCCCCTCAGGTGCTGCAGGCAGTCGACGCCGTATTCCCGGTAGGCGTAGAGGATCACCTCGCTGTCCGTTTGGCGTGCGGAACCGCGTGGCCGCGCGACTTCAGCTCTGTCGCGCAATTGACGGTAGTTGTAGATCTCGCCGTTGAATGTAAGCCAGAACCGGCCCGTCGGAGGTGGACATCGGCTGGGCTCCGGCCTCGCTCAGATCGATGATGGCGAGGCGCCGATGACCGAGCCCGGCATAGCCGCGCGTCCAGGCGCCGGCGCCATCCGGCCCCCGATGCGCGAGGAGATCGCACATGCCCCTGATGACCGGACGCCGCCACCGGCTTCCCGCGAGACGAAATTCACCCGCCCGGCGATGCCGCACATCGTGTCAGTCTCTCCTGGCCGCGGCGGGCGCCGGACCGGCACGCGCTCGCTCGCCGTGCCCGAGCCGCTGGGATTTCCTGGCGATCAGCTTCGAGCACACGCGGCCTCGTACTGCCCTACCATCGCGACGATCTCGTAGGGCGCGCGAACCGCGCGGCGCGCGAGCGCCCCCATCCGGCGGGCTGCCGGAAGGTCTCGCAAACAGACGGCTCATCGCCGCCTCGAGGCCGCGGTGTCCTGCGGAGGCACCAGCAGTCCGTTCACACCGTCGGACACCGCTTCAACGTTTCCCCCGACGGCGGTCGCAACCACCGCCTTGCCCGACGCCATGGCCTCCAGCAGGGCATTCGAATATCCCTCCTGGAGCGACGGATGCACGTAGAGATCTGCCACTGCGAGCAGGGCGGGCATGTCCGTTCGCACGCCGAGGAACCGCACGGAGTGGCGGATGCTCCAAGTCGCCGTCAGCCGTCCCATCTCGAGTGCGCAGGACGCCGCCCCCGACGAGCATCACGACAGCGGAAGGGAATCGTCGAAGGAGGTCGCGCCAGGCGCGCAGGAGGAACTCGTGGCCCTTATAGCCAATGAAGTTGCAGACGACGATGACGCGGGGCCTGCCCGCGACGCCGAGCGCCGCGCCCAGTGCCGCGTCCGGTGCAGCGTCGAAGCGCGCCAGATCCAACCCGTTGTGGATGACGATGATGTCGGACGCATTCACGGGTTCGCGCGCGAGCGTGTCCAGGCGGACGGCGTCCGAGTTGGCGATGAACAGATCGGTCAGCCTGTCCGCCATCCCTCCAGCACAGAGATATGGGGCTTGTTCTCCTTGAACAGCCCCAGGCTGCGGCGGCTCGCCACGACGATACGGCACGCCCGGCCGCCGGCCCACGAACGTGCCCGAGCACGTAGGCCGAGAATCAGCATGCCGTGCAGGATGTCGGGACGTTCACGGCGGATCGCCTGAAGAGCCCGACCAGCCGCCGCGCGCCGGCCGCAGCGGCCGCTCGTGGGTCGCGAGACTGGAAGCCGCGGAACCCAAGCGGGTGAACGGCAATGCCGCGGGCGCGCAGGCCGGTCCCGAGGGGACCGCCGGCCGATGGAACAGACGAGCAGTTCAAACAGCTGGCGGTCGAGCCGGGAGACGAGTTCGACGAGCTGCGTTTCGGTTCCGCCGACGTCCAGCCTGCCGATCAGGAACAGTATCTTGGCGCGGCGGATGCGCCGTGCGGAGTCAAGCCACGGGCAGGCCGTGCGCCGCGACACGACGAAACGGGAAAGCGCTCCCGAACGATATCGGTCAAACCGGCCTCCCGGAACCAGCCCTCCACTTCGGGGTAGGAGTGCTTCCACTGGTAGCGTGGCGAATACCAGTCGAACGTATCCAGCCACCGCCATTGGGGTCGGATTCAGGCTGGTCGGCAACAGCGCGATAGCTGGCCGTGCCGACCAACGGCAGCCGGTGCACGTAGTAGAGCGGCACCGCGATCTTCGAGGCGCCTTCAGCAGCAACGGCTTCGGGAGCCTCGGCGTGACGAGCCGCAGCACTTCCCCTCCGAACATGCGCCGCAGCATCGTCGAATAAACCCAGATCACGATCAGCCCGCCGGGCTTGACCAGCCGCGTCAGGCTGAGAAACGCCTTCCGGGTGTCCGGCGTGTGGTGGAGCACGCCGATGCTGTAGATGACGTCGAACGTGCCGTCGGCGAACGGCAGGTTCATGATGTCGGCCTGATAAAAGGACGCGTTCGGATAGATCCCCAGGTTCCGCGCGGCAGCTTCGACAGCGGTGCTGAGATCGATCGCGTGGACCTCGGCGCCCGCCTCGATGCACACCTCCGCGAACCGCCCCATGCCGCACCCGGCGTCCAGCACGCGCCGGCCGCGCAGACTTTCGAGCGTCAGCCCGGTCTTCTCCACGAACGTGTCACGGCTCCGGCTGGTGCCGTTGGCGGAGTCGAGCTGGGCCTTGGAGAAGGTGTTCCACTGGAACCCGAACGATCCCGTGTAGTGTTCGGACGCCACGAACCGGCCCACACCGCCAACCAGGGGAAAGATCGCGCCGCACGCCGCGCACTTCCAGCCGTCACCGTCCCGATCGAGGACCGGGTGGCCGCACTTCACGCACTTCAACACCGCAGCCTCGTGTGTGTATCCGACAAGCGGGACGGCGCGGCCCATCCACCACGGACGAACACGCACGGACCGGCGAGCCGCGCCGGTTCAATCGGTTACTTTACCGGCAGATAACGGGTGGGGTCAAGGCGCGGAGGGTTGCGCGAGGAGGGCCGCGGAGGATTCGTGAGGCGGACCGACCGGACTCGTTGCCCGGCCACGCCCGCCTCAGCTGTCGATGTCGTCGCGCACGACGGTCGCGCGTTACGGCGTGGTGCGTGTCGCCGCGGTGCCGTTCCAGACCCCGTCGGCCTTGGTCCAGAGCGAGACGTAGACGGTCCGGCCGGCCGGCAGCGTGACCAGGAAGGAGGTGCCCTGGAGTTCCCCGCTGCTCGCCAGGTCCTGCGCGCCCGGCGTCGTGCCGACATACAGCAGGTACGCCTCGGCGTTGCTGATGGGCGTCCAGGTCAGCCGCGACCCGGCCGCGCCCGTGGCCCCCGCCGCGGCCGGCAGCAGCGCCGCCCCCGCCAGGGTGAACGACGTGTCGCGGTGCCGCCACTCGCCGCCGTGCCGGGTCGAGAGCCGCGCGAAAATCTCCGTCCCGGCCGGCAGCGCCGGCGTCTCGAGCGTGGTGTCCAGCCCCTCGCCCGCGTCCAGCAGGTCGGCCGCGCCGGCGCGGGTGCCGAGCCGCAGCGCGTAGCCCTCCGCCCCGCGGATGGTCGTCCACGCCAGGCCCGCGCCGAGGTCCGCCCCGTCGCCCGCCGGCCGCGTCAGCCGCGCCGTCAGCGCCGTCGTGAACGTCACCGCCTCCACCTGCCACACCCCGTTGAGCCGGGTCGACACCCGCGCATACAGCGTCTGGTCCGGCTGCAGCCCCTGCACCGCGAACGTCGTCGCCCGCAGCTCGCCGCTCGCCACCACGTCGCTGGCGCCCGGCGCCGTGCCGACCTCCAGCCGGTAGGCCTGCGCGTCGGTCACCCCCGTCCAGGTAAACGTCTCGGCCGTGCTCACGTCGGAGGCGCCCGCCGTCGGGTAGACGAACACCGCCGTGGCCGCCGACACGAACTCGATCGTGTGCGTATACCACCGCCCCGCCAGCTTCGTCGACACCCGCGCATACAACCGCGTCGCCGCCGGCAGCGACGCCACCGTCCACGACGTGCGCTGCGTCTCGCCGCTCTGCGCCACGTCGCTCACGCCCGACCGCGTGCCAATCTCGAACCGGTAGGCCTCGGCCTGCGCGACCGGTTCCCACCGGAAGGTCTGCGCCGACGTGACGCCGCGCGCCCCGTCGAGCGGCGCGAGCAGCCGCGCCAGCGTCCCCGTCGTCGGCATCTTGAACGCCACCTCGTGGAAGCTCCACAGCCCCGCCTGCTGCGTGAAGATCCGCGCGTAGTAGGTGCGGTCGAGCGCCAGCGCCGGCAACGTAAAGGCGGCCGCCGGCAGCGCCTGCGTGTCGACGACCTCCGCGCTGCCCGGCGACAAGCCGACCCGCAGGTGGTAGGCCTCGGCGCCCGCCGCCAGGCTCCACTGCAGCAGCGGCGTCGCCAGCCGGCCGTCGCCGTCGCGCACCATGGTGAACTGGGCGGTGCCCGCCAGCGGCGGCGGCGGGCCGCTGGCGATCGCCGGCAGTTCGGCGGCCAGCACGCTCGCGGTCCCGTCGGCCGCATACGCCAGCACCGTGAAGTAATAGCGTTGCCCGGCGACCAGCCCGTCCACCTTGAGCGTCGTCGCCAGCCCGGCATCCACCGTCACGTGATAGTCGTGCGGCTGTTCGCCGTACTTCACGACGTAGCCGGCGATGTCCGTCTCGGCGTTGGGATCCCACGCCAGCGTGAGTCCGGCAGCCGCCGCCGACTGCGCCATCAGGGCGGCGACCGCGGTGGTGAGGACAACGGACAGATGGCGCGTGCTCATGACTGCTCCCCTTCGAAGACTCCGAGTGAACGGCCGGTGCCGCAAGGCTCGAAGCACTGAAGGGGCAAGCGGAGTACCGCGCGGGCGCCGCGCAAACACGGCCGGAAATGCTGGGGAAATTGGCGGGTGGATAGCCGGGGGCAGAACTCCGACGACGCCGGAACCGCGATCCTGATCGCGGCTCCACCAAAGCGTTAGCGCACGGGATTCACCGGCCGATCACGCTGCTGTAAAAGCCGTTTCACATCCGTATCGACATGGGCTGTCAGGGCTGCATCCGTGGAAACAGTGTGCCGCCTGAAGCGGGCCATATTACCCTGCTGTCGATGCCGATCGCGATCGTCTTCGGAACTGCGGCGGCCTTGCTCACGGCGATGTCCATTGCGATGCTTGCGCACCAGCGGTGGTCGCGACGGCTGCCCGCGCTGCGGACCGTCCCACCGGCAGGACGCGTCGAGGGTTCGGAGCGTCGCCTGGTGCGCTGCTCGGCCGTGGTGGCGGCGCGGAATGAAGAGCTGCGCATCGAGGAGACCGTTCGCCATCTGCTGGCGCAACGCGATGTGGAGGTCGACGTGATAGTGGTCGACGATCGGTCCACGGACCGGACCGGCGACATCCTGCGGCGGCTGGCCACAGAGAATGCGAGGGTCCTTGTCACCCTCGTCACCTCTCTGCCGGAGGGCTGGCTGGGCAAATGTCACGCATGCCACGTCGGCGCCAGCACCGCCGCAGGCGAGTGGATCCTGTTTACTGACGCCGATTGCTGGTTGGCGGCTGACGTCGTCGCGCGGGCGTTGCAGGTAGCCGATTCGGAGGGCGCGGATCACATCACGCTGACGCCCGGGTTAGCCCCGGCGACCATCTGGGCCAGAGCCTGGCATCTGGCGCTCATGTCGAGACTCTCCAGCCGGATTTCGGCTGTGAATCGCGATCGACCAGGCGCCTACCTCGGACTCGGTGCGTTCAACCTGGTGCGCGCATCAGCCTACCGTGCGTGCGGAGGCTACGAAGCCTTGCGCCTGACGATTGTCGACGACGTGAACCTTGGGCTGCTGCTGCACCGTGCGGGAAAGCGGACGCGCGCGTTCCTCGGCGGAGATGACGTGCAGTGCCACTGGGGAACGACCGTCCGCGGAATGATCAGGATCATGGAAAAGAACTACTTCGCAGCGGCCGGCTTCCGGCTGGCACCCGTGGTGGCGGGGGCACTGCTCTCGGCGCTTCTCTTCGCCGCCGCCCTCATCGGACCATGGACCGGCACCGCGGCCGGGATCGCCGCGGGACTCGGGTTGTGCTCGTTGGCTGTACCGGCGGCAGTCGTCGCGCGGCGGCTCGGCTGGTCTCTCGGGCTGGCGCTCCTCGCACCCTTCCTCTATCCCGTGCTGTTCTACGCGGTCGTCAACTCGACCTTCGTAACACTCCGACAGGGCGGCGTTCGATGGCGCGACACGTTCTATCCCCTGGACGTCCTGCGCAAGGGAACGGTGCGGTGACGCGCGTGCGGCGATCGGGGCACACGCAGGCTATCGGATCGGCAACAGGTTGGTCCATCCGAGTCACTGCAATGGCGTTGCCTTTGATGCTGGTCCGGCCTATCATCGCCGCATGAATATCGACATCAGAGCCTACGCAAAGCTGGGCGCGCAGGCTCGCCTGGACGCCCTCACTGCCGAGATCAACTCCATTCGCCGTGCGTTCCCCGGCCTTGGCCGGTCCACTCCCGGGAAGGCGCGCACCGGGTTGGAGGTAGAGGGGAAGCAACCGACGCGGACGCGCCGGCGCAGGCGCATGTCGGCAGCGGCGAAGAAGGCCGTCAGCGAGCGCATGAGGAAGTACTGGGCGGCGAAACGCAAGGCCGGCGCGGCGCCTGGCGCTGAGGCTGCCGAGAAGGCGGCGGTTGCCACGACCGGGGAGAGCGCGGCCGGCGCGACGTCATCCGTCGCCAGAAAGAAGACCGGCGGGGCGGCGCGCAAGCGCGCCCGAAAGGCTCGAAAGGGAGGCAGCAAGAAACGCTAGCCCACCTGCCGGCTGCGGGGCGCCCTTCTTTCTGCTGACCGGCTGTGCTCATGTCGCGCGATGCCGGGCGGCGCGCATCATCCCAGACGTTCGAGCCTGACGTCCGTCACGTACATGCTGCCGCGCTCCACGAAAAAGCCGAAGTGCCCGCTCGTGCGCGCCACCGGGCCGCACTCGAGATCGAGCATGTTCTTCCAGGATGCGCGGATGCGCCCGTCGCGGCACTCGAGCGTCAATCGATAGGCGATGTCGTCGGCGATGTTGAACCAGGAGCGCGCGAGCACCTCGCGCCGTGCGCCGCCTGTCGACACGAGCATCACCTTGCCATCCGGCGAGTAGCGGCTCGTCAGAACCGCCTCGACGCCTTCCTTGCCGTCCTCGCTGGCGAGCGCCACGGCGCCGATGCCCTCCGCTCCCGCTTTGATCGCCGTCAGCGTGAGCCGGGCCTGACCGAGCGCCGCTCCGTCGATCAGCACGGTCGCCCGCCCCTCACGCGACGCCACGCTCAGGTGCCCGTCCACGATCGACGCCCGCGGCGCGTCGCCCAGCACGCGCATGCCCGTCAGCGGCAGCTGGGACGCCCCGCCGAGCGTCAGGTAGCGATCCGACTCGGCGCCCTGCTTGCCCTTGGCGAATCCCGCCGAGACGAACTCCTCGGCTGGAAAGTGCTGCGACTCCTGGACCACGATGATCCGCCCGTCCGGATAGAGGTGCACCATGCTGTAGCCGAACGGCGTCTCGACGTTCGAGATGCGCACCAGCACGGGGATGCCGCCCATGAACGAGAGGTTGTTGCGGTGCCAGTGCCCGCACAACACCGCCTTCACGCAGCCGGACTTGACGATGACCCCTTCGAACGCCGCGGCGTTGATCCAGTTGCTGGGCGGGACGTGCACGACGATCACCGCCTTGAGACCGCGGCCGGCGGCGTCCGCCAGGCGCGCCCCCAGCCACTCGAGCTGCTCGTCGTCCAGGCCGTAGTAGTTGCCGTAGCTGTCGCCGCGCCCGAGCTTGCGCCCGGGGTTCGGCAGCATCGAGTTCAGCGTGAGAAACCGCCAGCTCTTGCAGTCGTGCTCGCGATAGGGGGCGCCGAACTGCTCGCGCCACGCCTGCAACTGGTCGTGGCTGGCGTAGTGGGCGTCCAGCGTCTCGTGGTTCCCGACGGTTGCGATGTGCGGATGGTTCAGCTCTCCGTACAACCGCCTGGCGAAGGCGAGCTGCTTGGTGTACTCGCCGGCCGTCGGGAAGAACGACCCCGCGGCGCTGATCACATCTCCGGCATGAATCGAGAGATCCGGACGCGCCGCGTTCAACGCTTCTGCGAGATCCGGCATCTTGCGGTCGGACAGCGAGGTCATCTGCGCGCCCCCGCCCCAGTTCTCGCGGTGCTCCGGCCAGTAGTGGTGGTCGCAGACCAGCGCCAGGCGGCAGTCGGCGCCGGCCGGCACGAGTTGCGCGGCGAACAAGGCGGTGGACGGCGCAGCCGCCGGTACCTGCCCGGCGGCTTCCGCCCTGCGGCCGGCTACCGGCATGGTGAGCAACGCCGTGCCGAGCTTCAACAGCGAGCGGCGGCCCAGCCTGTAACCGGATGACACGTTTCTCACTCCTCTCAGAACATGACCTTCAGCGCGAGCTGGAGCATGCGCGCCCCGCTCTTGCTGCTGATGATCCCGAAGGTCCCGCTGCGCGGGTTCACATCGGGGTTCGCCAGCAGGGGATGATTCAGGAAGTTGTAGGCCTCCACGCGGAACTGCGTCGTGAAGCGGCCGTTGAGCCTGAAGTTCTTGAAGACGGCGAGATCCGACGAGACCGAGCCCGGGCCGCGCAGAATCTTGATGCCGGCGTTGCCGAACGTGCCCGGGGCAGGCTGCGCGAACGCGGCCGGATTGAACCAGGGCAGTCCGAGCCCGCGGTCTCCGTCGACTTCGGGATCTCCCACGAGGTCCCACGGCTGCGGCTCGCTGCCGCTCCCGACGCCCGCGATGTCGGTCGAGTCGACGACGGACAACGGCACGCCGGACGAGACGAACGTCACCCCCGTGACCTGCCAGCCCCCGAGCGCTGCGCCCAGCACGCCGCCGCGTGTCTTGAAGAAGGGCATCTCGTACATGAAGTTGACGTTCAGCAGGTGGGGCCGATCGAGCTCCGACAGCGCACGCACGATGTTATAGGCGTCGTAAGGCGTCGTGGTGTCGTCGATGCTCTTCGAGAAGGTATACGAGAGCCCGAAGCCGAGCCCTGACGCGAAGCGGCGGTCGAGACTCGCCTGCAGCGAGTTGTACGAGGACTTGCCGGTGTGGGAGAACATGCGGATGGCGCCGAGGCCCTCGTAAGGACGCAGGGCGTTGGGGTTGACGCCGGGGTTCGCCTGTCGCGTGCCCGCCACCATCTGGTTGATGTTGCGCTCGCGGGGAAGATTGGCGCCCTGCTTCCCGACGTAGGCCACGTCCATCACCATCTTGAGCGGCAGTTCCTGCTGCAGCGACACGCTGTAGCTGTAGGCGGTGGGGTACTTCATCACCGGCTCGATGGCGCCGAGGTTCTGCGGAAAATCGCGCCGGGCTCCCCCGCCGGGATTGTCCACGGAGCCGAGCGCGATGTCGACCCGCGGCTGGTTCGGGGCGTTGCGGAACAGCGCGCCGCTGTTATGGTGCTGCCGGTTGTGGAACACCCCGGCGCCGAGCCGCAGGGCTGTCCGCTCCGACAGCCGGTACGCCAGGCCGACCCGCGGAGCGAACGCGTTGGTCGAGGCCTGCGTGAAGCCGCGCGGCAGCCCGTGGAAGAGCCGTTCGATGCCGGGGACACCCGCCGCGAGCGCCCCTTCGCCAAACTCGTCACCGGGCAGCACGATGCCATTGTAGGGATCGCCCGAGACGATGAACCCGCCCGTGCGGTCCACGATCGCGCGGTTCGACGCGCTGTAGTAGTCCGGGTCGAAGTTCGAGATGTCGTTCCACTCGGCGTACCACGGCTGGTGATAGGCATAGCGCAGGCCGAGCTCGAGCGTCAGCGCGGGCGAGACCTTCCACGTATCCTGAAAGTAGCTCTCGACCGAGTTGCTGCGCAGCCGCGTGTCCGCCGCCGGCCCGATCTCGTCGTAGTCGTTGAACACGCCCAGTGCCACGTTGGCGATGGCCAGCCCCGTGCCTTGCGCATTCCCCGTGTCGAGAAAGAAGAACCGCCCGTTCTGGTTGAACGCGATCTGGTCGGCGTTGTTCTGTTGCGCATGCTCGAACGTCGCGCCGAACTTGACGCTGTGCGCCGAGTTGGGCGCCCACGTCGTGTTCTGGTCGAACCGCAGCATCGGGCCGGTCGACGAGCCCGGCTTCGACGATCCGTCGAGGGTACTGAAGCCCGTCGTGGTGATCGTCGGAATGCGGTTCTCCAGGCGCTTCGGCCCGGGGATCACATAGGGGAAGTCGAAGCCGTACTGCTCACGCGCCCACAACACCTGGCCGCCCGCCGACTTGTTGTCGACGAGCGTCATGCGGACGATATCGTTCGCGTAGGAGACGGTCAGCTCGTTCACGAGGTGCTGCGAGATCACGCTCGTCCACGATCCGCGGGTGGTGTAGTTGGGCCGGTCCCACCGCGTGGCCGAGTGTATGAACCCCGCCCTGAAGGCATCGTCCGCCTTGTACGTGAAGTTCGTGCCGCTGAAAGTCAGCCGCTGGCTGCTCGACAGGTTGTAGTCGACACGGTAGGTGTCCTTGCGGCTGTCCTGCGGGTTCGCGGCCGTCTGGATCAGGTTGGCGGTGCCGAGTTGAAAGTCCGCCGTCGGCAGCGGATACATGTTCAGCAGCGCCAGCCCGTTCCGGCTCAGTCGATTCGCGGGGATGATGTTGCCGGGAAACGGCTGGCCGGTCAGCGGATCGATGATCTGTCTCGTGCGCCGGAAGAACGCGTTGGCCGGATCGAGAAGCTCGCTGAAGTTCCCCTGGCGCATGGCGGCGGTCGGTACCGTCTGGGTATTGGTCTCGTCGCGCCGCCACCGCGTCCACTCCTGGGACGCGAAGAAGAACAGCTTGGAGCGCTCGGTGTTGAACTTGCCGGGCAGCATGATCGGTCCGCCGATCGTGTAGCCGGGCTGGCCGAACGAGAAGGGGGCGGGACGGCTGTTCTCGCTCGCGTTGGGGCTCCGGTTGCGCAGCCACGTGTTGGCGTCCAGCGCCGAGTCCCGGAAGAAGTACGACCCCGTGCCGTGCAGGTTCTGGGTCCCGCTCTTCGTCACGAAGCGCACCTGCCCGTCCATCGCCCGCCCGTACTCGGCGCGATAGGTGGAGGTCAGGATCTGCACTTCCGCAATCGCGTCGGGATTGAGCTGTCCCACCATCGCACCGGACGTCTCGATGCGCGTGCGGATTGCCGGCACACCGTCGAAGGTGATGTTGTTGCCGGCGCGCTGCCCGCCGCTGATGCTGAGCGCGGCGCCGTCGAGGCTGGTCGGGTTGAAGGCGCTGAAGTTCGACCCGACGACGCCCGCCTTCAGCATCGGGAGCACGATGGGGTTACGGCCCGCGAGCGTGAGGTCGACGACCTGGCGCCCCTCGATCATGCGGCCGATCTGCCCGGTCTCACCCTGCAGGGGTGCGGTGCTGGCCTGGATCGTCACCGAGTCCGTCATCTCGCCGATCTCGAGCTTCACGTCCACCGTCGCGCGCATGGCTGCGTCGATCTTCAAGCGGCTCAGCGTGAACGTCCGGAATCCGGTCAGCTCGATCGCCACGTCGTAGAAGCCGACGGGGACCGGCGTGATCACGTAGGCGCCGTTCGAACCGGAGACCGCGACCAGCTCGAGCTTGGTGTCGACGTTGGTCGTCCTGACGACCGCGCCGACCAGCACGCCGCCCTGCGCGTCCTTCACGGTGCCGGCAATCTGCCCGTGATCCTGCGCCTGAACAGCCGAGCCAAGCCCGAGCAGCAGGAGACACGCGATACTCCGCGTCATCTGTGCGCGTATCACGATGGGCGTCCTTTCGGGAAGTCGCGGCGCCCGCGGGGCGCCACACGAACACGTCGGAGTGTCTTCCCGACGGTGTCCGGGTTTACGTGTGGTCGCAGGGGAACGGCTGGATCATACATCCGCACGGACGCTTCCTGGCAGGACTCTCACTTGCCGATACTGTCGTCGTAGGCCGCCAGCAGCCCATCAGCGAGCATCTGCACCGTGCGCAGGCGGCTCTCGACACGCTGCAGCACGGCCCGCGGATGCTCGCCGTTCGCAATCGCACCCGCCGACCCGCCCACCTCGATCAGCGCGTTGTCCTGGGTCGAGACATACGTCCGCTGGAGCTCGTAGGTGCGTCCCACCCGCACGAGCCATTCGAAGTCCAGGAACTGCGCCGCCTGGGTCGCCTGCGCCGTCTGGAAGGCCGCGGCCGAGAGCTGCGAGAGGTGCATGCCGGTCTGGACGCTGTTTGCCCGGCCCTCGCCCAGCGCGGCGACCTGCTTCGCAATGCTCTCCAGCGTCTGCGCGTTGGCGCCGCGTGTGCCGCGCAGCTCCGACCGGTTCGCCTGCAGCTCCGACACAATCGTGCGGCGCGCCCGCTCGGCAATCGCGAGCTGCGCGCGCCGTTCACGCCACTCGTCGACGGCGAAGGCGAGCAGGATGGCGAGCACGATCGACCCGGCCTCGATGAGGATCTCGGGCAGCTTCCGGCGCAGCCGGTCGCGCAGCCGGAACGGCGCCCCGGCCGTGCGCTTCGCAGCAGGCGTCGGGGAGTCGTCGTTCTCGATCATCGGCTCGCTCCAGTCGGGAAACGCGCGGGCCGGTCACCCGTCGCTGCCTGTGCTCCGCCACGGGCGTGCCGGTGTCCGAGGCCGCGGCTCGCGCCGGTCACGAGCGCCCGCTGGCCGTCCAGTCTGAAGAGATCGAGTGTGCTCATCCAGCTACCTCGCCGGCCGGTTCCTCCGTCCGCACGGAGGGAGCGGACGAGTGTATTTCCCGACGACGGCACTGTCTACTTCAACGCCGGCACGGCGCACTGAGCCGGGAAGATCCGCGCCGGGGTCCGGCCGGAGCGGCAGGTCGCGGTCATCGCCAGCGTGGCGCGGCCGACCGGCGGCGCGGGCTTTCAGAGATCGCCTTCTATAATGTCGGTCACCTGCGCCGGAGCCAGCTGGCCTGGATTGCCGACGCCGTGGCTGTGCTCGGAGCGTGATGAATGCAGTTCCGCAACAAGGTCGTCGCGATCACCGGGGCCGCCGGCGGCATCGGGCAGGTCCTGTGCGCCCACTTCGCCGGCCAGGGCGCCGCGATCGGGGCGATCGACCGCAGTGAGGCCGTGACCGCGCTGGCCGAACGGCTGCGCGGCGAGGGGGCCCGCATCGAACCCGCCATCGCGGACATTGTCGATGCGGACGCCGTCGGCTCCGCCTTCTCGCAGCTGACCGCGAGGCTCGGCCCGATCGACATCCTCGTCAACAATGCCGGCATCAGCACGAATCCGAGCCTCGACCGCACGACGCCGGCCGGCTTCGAGGCCGACGTCGGCCTCAATCTGAACGGCGCGTACAACTGCACCTACGCGGTGCTGCCGGACATGAAGGCCCGGCGCGCTGGGGCAATCGTCAACGTCGGGTCCGTGAACGGGCTCGCGGCTCTGGGCGACGCCGCCTACAGCGCCGGAAAGGCCGGCCTGATCGGCCTGACCCGGGCACTCGCGCTGGAGTTCGGCCGCTACGGCATCCGCGCGAACATCGTGTGCCCGGGCACCGTGCGTACGCCGCTCTGGGACGAGCGGGCGGCGCGCAACCCTGAGGTTCTCCGACAGCTCGAGCGCTGGTATCCGCTCGGCCGGATTGTCGAGCCGATCGAGGTGGTGCACGCGGTGGCGTTCCTGGCCTCCGACAACGCTTCAGCGATCACCGGTGCCGTGTTGACAGTCGACTGCGGGCTGAGCGCCGGCAACATCGTCATGGCGCGTGAGCTGACGCTCGAGGATTTTTGAAGCCGACGCTCGCGCGGTCTGCAGTGTTGCTCAGGGGGATCGTGTGCCTCCGCCCCGGGCACGGCGCGCGCTCGCGGAACAAGAGGCAGGCGTCGTGACCGTGCTGGCCCTGCTCCTGCTCGCGGGCCTCCTGGCAGGGGCGCAGAACGCGCTGGCCGGCGGCGGCTCCTTCATCACGCTGGGGACGCTGATCTTCGCCGGGCTCGACCCCCGGGCGGCCAACATCACCTCTACGATCGCCCTCTTTCCCGGGCAGGTGGCAACCGGGTATGCCGGGCGCGGGCTGGCTTCGGGCGCCGAGCACCTGTCGTTCACGGCACTGTTCGTCATCAGCCTCGCGGGCGGTGTCCTGGGTGCGCTGCTGCTGCTGGCGACTCCGCCGAGCTTCTTCGCCGGGCTCGTCCCGTGGCTGGTGTTGTTTGCAACCGGGGTCTTCGCCTGGGGAAGCTTCGTGCGCCAGACCCCGAAAGATGGGCTGCCGATAGGACCGCGGGCCGCGGCTCTCGCGCAGCTGCTGATCGCGATCTACGGCGGCTATTTCGGCGGCGGGATCGGCTTCCTGATGCTCGCCGCCCTGACGCTCGCCGGGCTCCCTGTCAGAAGGGCTGCCGCGACGAAGAACGTGCTCGCAGCAGCGATGAACGCATCGGCGTTCGCAATCTTCCTGTTCTCGCGCGACGTCCACTGGGTGCAGGCGGCGGTGCTCGGCGCCGGGGCCATCGGCGGCGGCGTGATCGGCGCGGTCCTCCTGACCCGGGTCAACGATCGCTGGCTGCGGATCGGAGTGGTCGTGCTCGGCGGCGCCCTCACCATCGGGCTCTTCCTGCGCGGGACCTGACAGCTCGTGCCGCTTGCTCAGCGGGGGCCGGACGGACGGCGCGCCGGCATCTGGTCCGGGTTGTCCGTGATGACGCCGTCCACTCCCAGCGTGTCGAGGTAGTGCGCGATCTCGGCCCGCACGTCCGGGAAGCCCGTGACAGCGGACGCGCGAAAGGTATACGGCGTGATGAGGAGTCCCAGCTGCCGGGCGCGCGCGATCCCGTCGGCATGATCTTTCACGATCGTCTTCTCCGGGCTGAGCCCTGAGGCGAACGCCTTTGCGCGGGTCAGGCCTTCAGGCGTGAGCCATTGCTGGGCGTCCTTGGCGCTCACCAGGAGGTGCAGCGGGAGCTTCGTCCCCGTGCCGGCCAGGATCTGCAGGCTCGACGCCGTGAACGACTGGAGCAGCACCGGGGTCCGCGGATCGGCGCCGGGCCGTTCGAGCCCCTTGACCTTCAGCTCCGCGAGGATCATGCCTTCGATGCCCTCGTACTTCGCCGGCGCCTTGAGCTCGATGAAGAGACCCGACCGGCCGCGCAGCGAATCGATGGTCTCCGCGAAGGTCGGGATGCGCGTGCCGCGGAAGTCAGGGCCGAACCAGGAGCCGGCATCGAGCATGCGGAGCTCCGCGAGCGTGAAATCCGAGAGCAGCCACCGGCGCGTGGCCTGGCCTGCCGGTCCGGTCACGGTCCGGAACCGGTCGGGAAAGACCTCCTCGACGTCCGTCGTCCGTTCCAGCGACTCGTCGTGCAGGCAGATGATCTGGCGATCCTTGGTGAGTTGAAGGTCGAACTCCACGAAGGAGGCGTGCTGATCCGCCGCCAGTCGAAACGCCGGCACCGTGTTCTCCGGCGCGTAGGCCGACGCACCCCGATGGGCGATGAGCCACGGTTTCGTCGCCGCTCCCGGCTGCCCGCCCTGGCTCGCGCTCCCCGCCAGCACGATTGCGCCTCCCGTGAGGGCGGCGAGACCGGCGAGGGTGATCATGTGTCGTCTCATTGGTCGCATCTTAGTCGAACGGCGGCTCGAGCCGCACCACGGCGGTCCAGCCCGCTGCGACGAACGTCGTAATATGAGAGGCATGACACCGCTGATGCTCCTCCTGATGCTCTCCTCGCCTGCTGCCGTCGCAAGTCCGCCGGCCGGACGCGACGTGGAGATCACGTCGTCGGACGGAACGAACCTGAAGGGGACCTACTTTGCCGCCGCCCGGCCGGGTCCCGCGGTGCTGCTGATGCACATGTGCAACACGACGCGCTCGTCCTGGGAACCTGTCGCGCAGCAGCTCGGCGCTGCCGGGATCAGCGCACTGACGATCGACAACCGTGGTTTCGGGGAGAGCGGCGGACCGCGCTTCGATCGCGGCAATCCAGACGTGCAGCGGCAGCTGAACGAGAAATGGCCCGGCGATTTCGATGCGGCCTTTGCCTGGCTCGTCGCCCAACCGGACGTCGACAAGAGCCGCATCGGCGCGGGCGGGGGATCGTGCGGCGTGAACAATGCCGTGAAGCTGGCGAGCAGGCATCCCGAGGTACGCGCGCTGGTCCTGCTCGCGGGTGGGACCGATGCTGCCGGCGTGAAGTATCTCGAGGAGCACCCGTCGGTGCCGATCTTCACCGCGGCCGCAGCCGACGACCAGTTCGACGACGAGGCTCCGCAATTGATGCGCTGGTTCGCGGAACTGTCCGGCAATCCGCGCAACAGGTTCGTCGGCTTCAAGGACGGGCGCCACGGGACGGAAATCTTCGGTCCTCATCCTGAACTGCCGCAGCAGATTGTCGCGTGGCTGGTGGACAATTTGATCAAGGCACCGGCCGATCCTGCGGCGCAATTCACGCGGAGCAAGACGGCTGCCTCGGAGTTCTGGGCCGCCGCCAGCCAGCGCGGCGGCGCGGCGAACGCCGCACGGCTGTTCCGCCAGGCACGTGAGCGCGATCCGCAGGCCTTCGTCTTCCCCGAGTTCATGCTGAACCAGCTCGCCTACACCCGGCTGGAGACCGACGCCGATGATGCGGTCGAGCTCTTCAAGCTGAACGTCGAGGCCAACCCGACGTCTGCCAACGCGCAGGACAGCCTCGCAGACGGCTACGCCGCGCGCGGGCAGAACGACCTGGCACTTGCGGCTGCACAGAAGTGCCTCGAGCTCCTTCCAGCCGACACGATCGACGACCAGTTCAAGGCTGTCCTCCGCCAGGCGGCCGAGCAGAAGATTGCGAAGCTGAAAGCCAAGTCGTTCTGAGCGGCACCGGGGCGACAGGACGGCGGTGAGGCTCCTGCCCCGCATGCCCGGTTTCCGAAATTGACACGCTCTGATCGGCGTGATACTCGTTCGCTGGGATCGTGCGATTTGGGCGAGGAGCACACCTTGAGAAAGATGTCGAAGAAGCCGGCCAGGAAAACGCCCGCACGTGACATGACGAGGCGGCAGTTCGTCGGAGCCCTCACGGCAACCGGTGTGATCGGGGGGGCCCCGGCCTTTCTGCGTGGCCAGAATCTGAACAGCAAGTTGAACATCGCGTTCATCGCCTGCGGTGGACGCGCCCTGGCGAGCCTGAAGGAACTCACCCTTCCTGCGGGGTCCGACAACGCCGGGAGCACCTCCGCCGCGGAACCCCACCCGGACGAGAACGTCGTCGTCCTGTGCGACGTGAACCAGGAAGCGCTGGACGCCGCGTCCCAGCGGTTCCCGCAGGCGAAGAAGTTCAACGACCTCCGACGCGTGTTCGACAGCCCGAACGACTTCGACGCCGTCGTGGTCGCCACGGCCGAGCACACGCATGCGTTCGCCACCTACCTCGCGCTGACGCAGGGCAAGCACGTCTTCTGCGAGAAGCCGCTGACGTACAACATCTGGGAAGCGCGGCTCATCCGGGAGACCGCCGCGAAGTACCCGAAGCTGTCGACGCAGATGGGCAATCAGGGCCATGCCTCCCCCGCCCGCCGCACGATCAAGGAAATCCTCATGACCGGCGTCATCGGTCCGGTGCGGGAGGTCCACGTCTGGGCCGACCGCGCGTGGGGACTGCAGGACGCGGCGTCGGCGGAGAAGTTCGACAAGCCGCACGGCTTCTACAACGGTATCCAGATCGTGGACAGGTTCAAGGAAGAGGTGCCGATCCCGCCGACGAACCACTTCGATCTCTGGCTCGGACCGGCCCCGGCACGCCCGTACCATCCGACCTACTTCCCCGGACCCCGGTGGTACCGCTGGTGGGATTTCGCCAACGGCACGATGAGCGATCTCCGGGAGCCACGACAACGACGTGCCGTACACCGTCCTCGACATCAAGCAGCCGCTGACGATTGAAGCCGTGTCTCCGAACGTACCGGTCGCCCACAAGGAGCTCGCGCCGGCGACGATGATGGTGACGTATGAGTTCCCGGCCTCGCCGTCGGGCGCCCCTCCGGTGAAGCTGGTCTGGCACCAGGGGGACAGCAAGCCGCCCGGCTGGGTCCCCGAGTGGGGCGGCCGTTCCCAGCTGTTCATCGGCGAGAACGGCATGCTGCTGGGCAGCGGCAAGCTGCTGCCCGAGGAAAGGTTCAAGGACTTCAAGACGCCGCCGGAGACGCTGCCCCGCTCGCCTGGCCACTGGGTGGAATGGGTCAACTACGCGAAGGGCCGTGGGCCGGTACCGGGCTCGAACTTCCAGTACTCCGGTTGGACCACCGAGGCGAACCATCTGGGGAACGTCGCCTACCGGACCGGCAAGAAGATCGAGTGGGACTACCAGAACCTGCGCGCCCGCAATGCGCCGGAAGCCGCCCCGTTCATCAAGCGGCCCGAGTACCGCAAGGGGTGGGACGACATCCTCAAGGGATAGGACGACCATCGTGCTGATGACCCGCCGGGATTTCGTGAAGCAATCGAGCATCGCCTCAGCCGCCGTGCCCGCGATGAGCGGGGCGGCGGCCGGCGGGGCCGGGCAGACCAGGGAAAGCGTCAACCCGCTGCCCGTCCGGGTCGGGATGACCGACTGGAACCTCGGCCAGCGCGGCGACATCACCAAGGTCGCGCTCGCCCGGGAGATCGGACTCGACGGGATCCAGGTGAGCGTGCAATATCCCACCGACGGAAAGACCCCGACCGTCCGCGACCCGAAAACCCAGGCGGCCTTCAAGCGCGCCGCCCTGGAAAACGGCATCCAGATCTGCTCGTTGGCGATCGGCTCCCCCGGCAAGTCGCGACTGCCGCTCCACACCAACCCGGCGGCCGCGATCCTGCTGGTCGAGGCGGTCGAGATAGCCCACAACCTGGGCACCAACAACATCCTCCTGCCAGTTCTCGGCGACAGCCGCATCGACATGGCGAACCAGCCGCAGGTGGACCTCTTCATCGCCATGATGAAGGAGGTTGCCCGCTACGCGGAGCGCTACGGGGTCGTCGTCGGCCTGGAAGACTGGAATTCGGCCGAGGACAACATCAAGATGCTGGATGCCATCGGATCGGACTATGTGGCTGTCTACTACGACGCCCACAACATCGTGCCGCGCGTAGCGGATATCTATGCGGAGCCGAAGATGCTGGGCAAGCGCATCAACCAGATCCACCTGAAGAACGCCGACATGCTGATGTCAGGCGAAGGGGGCCGGTTGGATTGGCCGCGGATGGCCAAGGAGTTCTACGAGATCGGCTACCGCGGCTGGTACGTCCTCGAGACCGGATCCCCGACGAAGGACATCGTCGCCGACACCCGCGCGAACATCGAGTACGTCAAGAAGACGTTCCGCATGCCTCCGCCCCCGGAAGCCTGAGGGTGCTTCACCCACAAGCCGGCCGCTGCGACGACCGGTTCGCGCGCCGGCGCAGGCGTCGTCGTCAGGCTCACCTCGCCGGATGAGCGCAGATTTCCTTGCGATTGCCGGGTTGGTGCTGGTTGCACTGGCGTTCGACTACATCAACGGGTTCCACGACTCCGCGAACTCGATCGCAACCGTGGTCTCCACGCGCGTGCTGTCGCCGGCCAAGGCGGTCATCTGGGCGGCCTTCTTCAACTTTGCCGCGGCATTCCTGACCGGCACCGCGGTCGCAAGGACCGTCGGCGCCGGCATGATCGACCTCTCGGTTGTGACATTCGCCGTCATCTACGCCGGGCTGCTCGGGGCGATCGTGTGGGACCTGATCACGTGGTACTACGGTCTGCCCACCAGCTCGTCGCACGCGCTGTTCGGAGGCTACGCCGGCGCCGCCGTCGCCAAGGCCGGCTGGGGCTCGATCATCGTGTCCGGGTGGACCAAGACGCTGATCTTCATCGTGCTCTCCCCCTGATCGGACTGGCCGTGGGACTCACGCTCATGGTCGCGATCTTCTGGGGCTTCCGCCGGATGCCTCCCGGCCGGGTGGACAAATGGTTCCGGCGGTTCCAGCTGCTGTCGGCCGCCGGCTTCAGCCTGATGCACGGCGCGAACGATGCGCAGAAGACCATGGGCATCATCGCGGGAGCCCTGGTGACCGGCGGCCATCTGTCGATGGTGAACGGGCAGCTGCCGATTCCGTTCTGGGTGGAGCTCGCCGCCTACACGGCCATCGCCGCGGGCACCCTGACGGGCGGCTGGCGCATCATCCACACGATGGGCACGAAGATCACCAAGCTGACCCCGATGGGCGGGTTCGCCGCTGAGACGGGCGCCGCGGTGGCCATCTTCACCGCCACCCACTTCGGCGTCGGGATCAGCACGACTCACACCATTACGGGCGCCATCGTCGGCGTCGGCGCCACGCGGCGGCTGTCGGCGGTGCGATGGGGTGTCGCAGGTCAGATCGTGTGGGCGTGGGGCATGACGATTCCGGCGGCCGCCGCAATCGGGGCGGCGCTCTACCTGCTGATTTCGCTCGCCGGCGGCCGGTAGCCAGGATGGGTTCATGCACGCGTCGTCCGGTGCCAGGGCCGAAGGGCTGGAGAATCGCCGCCGCAGGCGGCCTGGCCCTGGCTGCATTGCTCACCGCGCCCGGCCCCGGCGCGGCGCAGGAGCTGCGGATATTGACCACCGGCCCCGACGACTTCGAGGGCGGCGGAGCACGAGTGGTCGTGGTCGACCAGGGCGCGCTGGTCCACACCGCGCTCCTCCTGTCCGAGGACCCCGACGGCCGGCTGATCGGCGAAAACGACCCGGTGGTGCAGGCGTCACGCGTCCTCGATAACATCCAGACGGCGCTCACTGCGGCCCGGGCGAGCCTCAACCGCCTGGTACGCCTGCACGTGTACGTGACCGACGCGTCCGTCACGCCGGTGGTCGAGCGCGTCCTGGCGGAACGCTTCGCTCGCGAGCACAAACCGGCGGTGACGTTCGTCGAAACCGCTCCGGTTCGCACGGGCGTGCTGGTCGCCATGGATGCGATCGGCGTGAAGACGGGGCCCGCCAGCCCGGCCCGGCAAGAACGGCACGTGGTGCCAGGCCTGGCGACGCAGGCGCGCAACGGCGCGCACGTCGCCGTG
Source organism: uncultured Acidobacteriota bacterium (assembly GCA_963787175.1). Classification (GTDB taxonomy): domain Bacteria; phylum Acidobacteriota; class Vicinamibacteria; order Vicinamibacterales; family 2-12-FULL-66-21; genus CAVSUB01. The sequence continues at coordinate 331,398 of CAWBCA010000013.1, read as the reverse complement.
CAGCCGCCGGGACCGTTCGCCGTCGTCTCCGGCCGGGCGGCCGATGGCGGGTTCGAGGCCGGAATCGCCGGCACCATGGAGCAGCTGCGCGCAGACCTCGGGGCCGTCGGGCTGTCGTTCGATCATGTCGTGCAGATCAAGAGCTTCGTCAAGGACGCCAGCCGCGCAGACCAGCTGCGCGACATCGTCGCGGCGTACTTCAAGGGAACGGCACCGCCCCAGGTGGTCACCGAGTGGCTGGGTGCGGGGCCGCCGGCCGAGATCGAGCTGATCGCGGCGCTGCCGCCGGCGAGCCCGCCCTCGACGCCGGCAGTCGGGCCGCGCGTGACCTACGTCGAGCCGATCGCGTCGCGCTACAGCCGTGTGACGGTGGTGCGAGGCGGCCGGCCGGTGTTCATCTCCGGGCTCTACGGCCGATCAGCCGATCCCGTCACGCAGGTCACCGAGATGTTCGAGACGCTCCGGCACGTGCTGAAAACCGCCGGGAGCGACCTCCACCACCTGGTGAAGGCGACCTATTACGTGTCCGACAAGGGCGCCGACGAACGCATCAATACCATCCGGCCGACACTCTACGATCCGGAGCGCCCGCCGGCCGCGTCCAAGATCAGCGTGCGCGGGACGGGCCGCCCCGGTAAGGGCAGCACCATGGACATGATCGCTGTGACTGCTGACCGGTGACGCGCGATTGATACGGGAGAGACTCATGTGTTCCATGTTCGACTCGCCATCCTGCCTCAGCTCCGGCAGCCGCCACGGCCGGGCCCGGCGATGAACCACGTTCCCGCCGCCATCGATCAGCCCGGCTCCGGTCCGGCCCTGGAGCCGCACCTCCTTCCTTCGAGCCACGGCGAGCTGCCGCCCTGGAAGGTCGCCGAGCTGCCGGCGCCGCCGCCTTTCGGCCTGCGGAACATGTTCGCCGTGATTGGGCCGGGCGCCATCATGGCGGCGACATCGATCGGCGGCGGCGAGTGGCTCGTCGGGCCCGCCGCGGCCGTCAAATACTCGTCGGCCATCTTCCTCATCGCGACGATCGCGATCGGCCTGCAGGTGCTGCTTCAACCTCGAGGCGATCCGCTACACGCTGTACACGGGCGAGCCGATCTACGGCGGCATCATGCGGCTCAAGCCGGGGCCGCGGTTCTGGGCGGCGTTCTACAGCGTCCTCGGCTTCCTGCAACTCGGCTGGCCGGCGCTGGCCGGCAGCGCCGCGGCGACGCTGCTCGGTGCGTGGATGGGACGGATGCCGGGTGCGCCGGATCAGGCGCTCGCAGGCCTGGATCACGACGGGCTCATCGTCGCCGTCGTCCTGATCCTCTCGTTCGGCGGGACGATCGAGCGCATGCTCGAGTACTTCGCCTGGACGATGCTCGGCGTGGTGTTCCTGTTCCTGCTCGTCGTCAACCTCGCGTTCGTGCCGCTGTCCCACTGGTGGGAGACGTTCCGTCGGCTTCTTCAGCTTCGCGGGCATGCCACAGCCCATCGACTGGGCGCTCATCGGCGCACTGGCCGCCACGGCCGGGTCCGGCGGGCTCGGCAACCTGACCGTAACCAACTGGGTACGCGACAAGGGATTCGGCATGGGCGCCAAGGTCGGGGCCATCCCCAGTGCCGTCGGCGGCCACGAGATCCAGCTCTCGCACGTCGGCACGGTGTTTCCTGCGACGGCCGACAACCTCGCGCGATGGCGCGAGTGGATGCGCTACGTCCACGTCGACCAGCTCGGGGTGTGGGGATTGTTCTGCTTCGTCGGCATGTTCCTCAACGTGAACCTGGCCACCGCCGTCATCCCGCACGGCACCGATCTGCAGGGCCTGGCGGCCGGGGCGTACCAGGCCGAGTACCTGAGCCGCATCTGGCCGGGGTTCTGGTTCCTGACCCTGTTCAACGGCTTCTGGATCCTGTTCAAGACGCAGCTCGGAAACACCGACATCCTCGTGCGGACGATCACCGACGCGCTCTGGATGTCGAGCCGCGACGGCGCGGGCGGCCCGCTCCAGTGTCCGCGCCGATCTACTACGGGATCCTCGTGATCTTCTCGATCTGGGGCGTGCTGCGTCATCCGCTCGGCCTCGCCGTTCCAGCTGTTCAAGATCCTCGCGAACATGGCCGGCATGGTCCTGGTGATCGCCGGCGTGCAGATCTTCCTCGTCAATCGACGGTTCCTGCCTCGCGCCGTCCGGCCGCCGCTGTGGCGGGAAGCCGGGCTCCTGCGTGCTCGGCCTTCTATGCCTTCTTCGCTTTCTTCGTCGTTCGTGACCTGTTTCGATCGTTGATGCCCTGAGCCGGCCGCTGAACGAGGCCGGCCTGCCGCTACCCAGCTTCGCGCTCCGGGCCGTCAAGGGCACAGCGACCGCCGGCGCGCGGTCATTGCCCACTGCCGAGGCGACGAACGCGGCGGTCCTCAGCCGGCGGGTGCGGCGTAATGCCGCCCGTTGCTCCACCGTCAGGCTGGTCGGTCGAACGTCGAAATGTGGGCCTGTGGCGGACCGGTCTGCTCCGCCGGCATCGGCATCGAGCCAACCTGTGCGATGATTCCCGCCGCGCCGGTGAACGGCCTGGAGGTCGCCCGCCGCAAATCGACGTCGGTCGTTGTTCAGCGGATCGTAGCCGCCCAGGTGGAAGACCGCACGGGACGTGAGGTGTCCAATGGGGGACGTCGAACGCGCGCTGCGCCCGATCCTGGCGTTACCCTCTGTCACTCGCAGGTGCCCTAATGACTGTGAAGCTTCGCGGGCCGCTGGCCATCATCGTTGCACTTGGTGTCGTAACCGTTATGGCGCGGCCGGTTGCCACGCAGGAAAAGCCGTTCGAGCCTGTGGTCGGACAGGCAGGCAAGGACGTGGTGTGGGTGCCCACGCCGCCGGCGCTCGTCGAAAAGATGCTCGACATGGCGCAGGTCACCCCCGCAGGACATCGTCATGGACCTGGGATCCGGCGACGGCCGCAACATCATCGCTGCGGCCAGGCGCGGCGCCACGGCCATCGGCGTCGAGTTCAATCCCGACATGGTGGCGCTGTCGAACCGCACGGCGAAGGAAGCGGGCGTCGCCGGCAAGGCGACGTTCGTCGAGGGGGACATGTACGCGGCGGACATCTCGAAGGCCACCGTGATGGCGCTGTTCCTGCTGCCCGACAACCTGCGCAAGCTTCGCGACAAGTTCATGGACCTGCGGCCCGGCTCGCGTCTGGTCCTGAACACGTTCGCCATTCCCGACTGGGAAGCGGATGTCACCGAGACCATTCAGGGCGACTGCGTGAGCTGGTGTACGTCGCTGCTCTACTACGTCCCCGCCAAGGTCGCCGGCACCTGGAAGATGCCGCAGGGCGACCTGACGCTCACGCAGTCGTTCCAGAACGTCACCGGCACCCTGACGACCGCCGGGAAAGCGGTGAACGTCACCGGCAAGCTGCGCGGCGAGCTGATCACCCTGAATGCAGGCGACACGGAGCTCACAGGGAAGGTGAACGGCGACCGCATCGAGGGCGCCAACTGGTCAGCGGCGCGCGCCGATCTGCTCGAGGCTGTATCCACGAGACCGGTGACCGGCGGGCAGGGCGTCGTGGCCCGCTGACGTGGGCCGCTGCACGACGCGCGGCCCGGCGCCCCGCCGCGCATGTGTAGCGGTTACTGCTTTTCCGCCACGATCACGTTCTTGACCGTCTGGCCCTCCACGTTCGTGCCGGATTGGGTCGCCGTCATGGTCTTGCCGTCGGCGGAGACGACAACTCTGGTCGTGACCGTGGGCTTGCCGTCCACCTTGCCCATGGCCTCGAACGTCCGGTCGTCGATGCGCTTGTAGGCCGTCGTCGTTTTCGGATAGCGGCACCTGTGACCGGATTGTCCTTGCCGTCGAATGCTCCGACGGTTTCGGTCTTGATCGGCTGTCCTTCCGGACTCCTGCCGGAGGCACTCTTATACACCGGAGTGGCACCCGCTCAGTTCTGAATCTGACTGTTGTCACGTCTTCTTGGAAACGCTGCCGGACCGTCGCTGAGCGAGGCTGCTGTCGATTCCACGCGGGGTCCGCTGCCAAAGGCCTGGACCCTCAGCTCCTGACACACCCTTCAAACAGCCCTGAACCAGCTGTTACGGCTGCAGGCGGTGGACGTCGAAAGCGGTCTCCTGTGGTGGCGTGGTGAACCCGCCTTTGATGCCCTGCTGCATTCGGGGCATCAGGATGCCGTCGCGAAACCGCTCCCAGCTCTCCTTCGAGTCGTGGATCGCCACGACCGTCCAGCCATCAGCCGACGCGCCAGCCGCGTGGAAGGTCTGCCCCTGGGGCAGGCTGCCTGCGTCGGGATGGACCGCCGCGAGCGTCGCCTCGTACTGCTCCTTCGTACCGCCAGCAAAATGATGCACGATCCCGTACGCCATAGTCGTTCTTCCTCTCGTATGTGTCGGGCCCTCTCGCCCAACCTTGGACCAAAGTATAAGGGTATGCCAAAACGCCTGGGCGGCCCCTCACGTGCCGAGGCAATGGTGAACCTCCTGACGTTGCTGGCAACAACGGTCACTCCCAGAACAAATTTCGCCGGGCATCGTATTTCAAGCCGTGGGGACGTTTCTCTTCTGGTGCATCCTGCTGGTGCTCTGCTGGCCCGTCGCCCTGTTGGCGCTGGTGCTGTACCCGGTGGTCTGGATCCTTCTGATTCCGTTCCGCATCGTGGGCATTGCGGTTGACGGCACGCTCGGAGTGGTGAGCGGCCTCGTGATGCTTCCGGGCCGACTGCTGCGGGGCCGGAGAAACCTGGCCACTTGAACGTGGGCGAAACCATCGTCCGGCGGCAGGTCCGCATGAACCTCGCCGGTTTCGCGCGGGAACAACCAAACCCTCGCCACGGACGACGCCGAATGCAATTCGAGGGACGCGACACTCGCAGGGATGCTGAAAACGCGTCCTCAATGGCATATGGCACAGTGCAAATGGAGAATTCGGCCTGTTTTGCCATTTGCCATTTTCGATTTCACATGAGGCCGGCTTTTTCAGCGGCCTCCTAGCCCACGCGCGCCACGACCGCGTCGCACAGGCTTCGCGTTGTTCCCGATCCGCCGAGGTCCGGGGTCAGCTGGCTCCCGTCGGCCAGCACCGCGAGGACGGCCTGTTCGACCAGCGCCGCGGCGGCCGCCTCGCCGCAATGATCCAGCATCATCGAACCGGCGAGCATCGCCGCCATCGGGTTGGCGACGCCGCGGCCGGCGATGTCCGGCGCCGAGCCGTGAACCGGCTCGAACATCGACGGGAACGTCCTGGCAGGATTCAGGTTCGCACTCGGTGCGAGACCCAGGCTGCCGGTGATGGCGGCGCTCAGGTCCGTCAGGATGTCACCGAACAGGTTCGAGCCGACGATCACGTCGAAGCTCTCGGGCCGCCGAATCAGGTCCATGCACGCCGCGTCGACCAGCAGCGACTCGGTCCGGATGTCCGGATAATCGCGCGCGACATCGGCGAACACGCGGTCCCAGAACGCCATGCTGAAGCCCTGCGCGTTCGACTTGGTCACCGACGTGAGAAACCGCCGGCGATTCCGCCGCCGTGCGAGGTCGAAGGCGAAGCGAATGATGCGCTCGGTGCCGTAGCGCGTGAACATCCCGGTCTGCACGGCGACCTCGTGCGGCCCGTTCGGGTGGACCACGCCGCCGACCTGCGCGTACTCCCCCTCGGTGTTCTCGCGGACGACGACGAAATCGATGTCGCCCGGCGACTTCCCGACCAGCGGACAGCGCGCGCCCGGATAGAGGACGGCCGGCCGCACGCACGCGTACTGATCGAACCCGCGCCGAATCGGCAGCAGCAGGCCGTTGAGGGTGAGGTTGTCCTGCAGCCGCGGATCGCCTACGGCGCCGAAGAAGATGGCGTCGAACGGCCGCAGCCGCTCGAGTGCCTCGACCGGCATCATGTGTCCGTGCTCGACGTAGTACTCAGAGCCCCAGGGAAACTCCTCCCAGGAGAACCCGAACTGGAAGCGCGCCGCTGCCGTTTCCAGCACGCGAATGGCCGCCGGAACCACTTCGTTGCCGATGCCGTCTCCCGGAATCACCGCGATGCGATAGGTCTGCATGGATGTGCCTCGTTACCACAGGCCGATCGCCTTCCACCAGAGAAAGCCGATCGGCAGCCAGATCGCCAGATGCACCAGCGAAATCACGAATCCGACCCCCCACCACTCCGCCTGCGTGAGGTAGCCCGCCCCGAACACGATGGGCGCCGGCCCGGTGCCGTAGTGGGTGGTCGCCGCGTTGAGGTTGGAGAAGAATCCGAACGCCAGCGCCGCGAGGAGCGGCGGCGCGCCCAGGCCAATCGCCACGGCGAGAAACGCCGGGAACATGGCGGTGACGTGGGCGACGAGGCTGGCAAACGCGTAGTGCGCGTAGAGGTAAACGACCAGCAGCGCCGCGAGCGCCCACCACCACGGCCAGCCGCGGACTACTCCCGCAGCCACACTCGCGAACGCTTGCGGCAACCCCGCCTTGTCCAGCTGCCCCGCCAGCATCACCAGGCCGCCGAACCACACCAGCGCGTCCCACGCGCCCTTCTCGCCGAGCACATCCTGCCAGTCCAGCACACGGGTCAGGAGCAGCATCGACACGCCCAGGCAGGCGACCGTGGTCGGCGACGTGCCGTGCCACCCGGCCGACAACCAGAGCAGGAGCACCATCGCGAAGATCGCCAGCGCCGCCTGCTCGCGTCGCGCAATCGGGCCCATGGCCTGGAGCCGCCCGGCGGCGTACGACCGCGCGAGCGTCGTGTCGCGGAGCGCGGGCGGACAGAGGCGATAGACGACGTACGGCACCACCACCAGCCCCACGACGCCCGGCACCGACGCCGCCACCGCCCACATCGTCCAGGACACCGTGGTTCCTGAACCCTGACGGGCGAGCTCCGCAACCAGCGGGTTCGGCGCCGCCGCCGTCAGGAACATCGCCGAGACGACGAGGTCGCCCTGATAGAGGGTCATCATCAGGAAGGCCCCGATGAGCGCTGCCGTCGGGCCCGGCTCCGATCCGAAGGTGCGGGCCATGCTCAGTGTGATGGGGAACAGGATGCCGCCGGCGCGGGCCGTGTTGGACGGCGTCATCGGCGCCATCGCCAGGTCCGCCAGGACCACCGCATACCCGAGCCGCAGCGCGCTGCCGCCAATCCGGCCGACGATGTGGTACGCGATACGCTCGCCCAGCCGCGTTTCGACGAAGCCGCGCGCGAACAGAAACGCGGCGACGATCAGCCAGACCGTCGTGTTCGCAAAGCCGAGGAGCGCGTCCTGGATGGTGAAGAGGCCCAGGAGGTTCCCGGCGGTGATCGCCACGAACACGACGACGCCGGCGGCCAACGGCCGGCACATCAGCGCCGATACCGTCGCTGCGAACAGCGACAGCAGACCCCAGCTCGTCGAGGTGAAGCCGCCATGCGGCACCAGCCAGATCGCGAGGCCGACGGCCGGCGGCACGAGCCACCGCCATCGGGCGGATGGCGCCGTCGGTCTGTGCGGAGGGTGTTCCGGGGCGTCGGTTGATGGCACGGAGGGTCACGGAACGGGCGCGGCGGTATGGTCCCGGTCAGCGGATCGCCGGCGCGCGTCGCTCAGCGCCGGCCGGCGCCGCACGCCGCCGTCATCAGCACAGTCTACTCGCTGTGCTGGCCCGCCAGTGCGGCCTCCCCCGTCACATGCCGCTCGAGGCGAACGACGACGACGCTGTCTTAGTGCTGAACGAGCTGGAGTCCCGATCGGGTCGCGAACAGGTGAACCGGGTGCGGGCAGGTCGACGACGCCACTCGCCGTCCACGTCGCGTGGAAGAGCCGTCAGGGTGAATGGGGCGGTGCTGGTCCGGAGATCCCGTTGACGCTGGCATGGGCTGCACGCACGGTGCAGTTGGAGGGTTCGCTCAACGCTGATGGGTCCGGAGCTCAACAGGCTCCGGCGCCGCGCGCGCGAAAACCGACCTCCGTGGCAGCGCGTCGAATTCGGCCGCCGGCACCGGTCGGCTGAAGTAATATCCCTGCCCCTCATCACATTGCTGAGTCCGCAGAAATTCCAGCTCGTCGTGCGTTTCCACGCCTTCCGCCACCACGCGAAGGCCGAGGCTCCTGCCCAGGCCGATCACCGCGCACACGATCGCCGTGTCGACGGGATCGGCCGTGATGCCACGGACAAACGATTGATCGATCTTGAGCGCGGAGATCGGAAACTGCCGCAGGTAGCTCAGGCTCGAATACCCCGTTCCGAAATCGTCGATCGACAGCTTCACGCCCAGGTTCTTGAGGGCCTGCAGGACGACGACGGTCGACGGGACGTGCTGCATCAGGGAGCTTTCCGTGAGCTCCAGCTCGAGGCAGCGTGGGTCCAGCCGGCTGTCGTGCAGAACTGCGCCCACGTGCTCCAGGAAGTGGGCGTCGCGGAGCTCGATGGCGGAGATGTTCACCGCCATGGCGATCGGTTGACGCCCCTCGTCGATCCAGGATTGCGCCTGCCGGCAGGCCTCGGCGAGGACCCATCGCCCGATCACCGCCATCAGCCCGCAATCCTCCGCGACCGGAACAAACTCCGCCGGGAGCACCAACCCACGCTCCGGATGCATCCAGCGGATCAGCGCCTCGGCTCCCGCCAGCTGACCAGTGTGCAGATCGATCCGCGGCTGATAGTGCAGCACGAACTCGCGCCGTTCGAGGGCACGGTGCAGGCCCGCCTCGATGCGCCGGCGCTCGAGCGCCCGGGCATTCATCGCCGGCTCGAAGAACCGATACGATTGCCGGTCGTTCGCCTTGGCCTGGTACATCGCCAGGTCTGCGCACCTGATCAGCGTCTCACCATCGGTGCTGTCATCGGGGTAGATGCTGATCCCGATGGTGGCGGTCAGATGCACCTCCTGGTACTCGGTGTCCTGCGGCAGGCTGAGCGCGGCGATGACCGTCCGGGCGGCCGTCGCGGCTTCGTCGGCGTGCTGGATCTTGGAGAGCAGCACGACGAACTCGTCACCTCCGTGCCGGCTCACGGTGTCGGAGCTGCGGAGCGAGGCCACCAGCCGTCGCGCCACCGATTGCAGCAGCCGGTCGCCCGTCAGGTGTCCGAAGCTGTCGTTCACGCGCTTGAACCGGTCGAGATCCAGGAACAGCACGGCAGCCCGATGGCTGTTCCGCCGCGCCAGGGCAATCGCGTGGGTCACCCGGTCGATCAGCAGCATGCGGTTGGGCAGATCGGTGAGAAAGTCGTGCTGGCTCAAGTGACCGATTTCGTAGGTGCGGCCGACCTGCCCTCCCAACGCCACCAGCAGGCGCTCGTCCTCTTCCGTGAAGCCGTGGCCTTCGTTCCCGACCAGCGCAATCCACCCGTGGACATGCGCCGCCGACGCAATGGGGGCGATCAGAAAGGCCTGTACCTCCGTATGGAAGAGAGGACCCTCGAGTCGGGCCGGATCGCCGCCGGGATTGTCGCCACGCAGTGTCCGCCGCTCGGCCACCACCGCGTGGAGCATGCCGGTCACCACATCCCCGACTGCCATGCCGTGCCCGGTAGCCGCGCCACAGGTCACCAGCCGCCGGACGATGCTTCCGCTCCGGTCCACGATGCCGAGGATCACATACGTGGCGGCGAACAGATCGCGGCACGCCTCGCAGACCATGGCGAGCAACCGATCGGAGTCCTGCTCCGATCCGAAGTCCAGCCCGATGTTGATCACGGCCCTGAGCCGCGCATTGGCAGACCGCAGGTCTTCAACCGTGTCCGAGAGCTTGTTGGTGATCAGCCGGAGGTGCTCACGATCGAAGGTGCCGCCGAGCGGAGGCTCCAGGGTCGTGGCGGGCTCCGCCTTACCGGACAGGCCGCGGCCCACGACAGCCAGCAGCGTCCTGGAGTCGACCGGTTTCGTCAGCACGTCGAAGACGCCGCCCGAAAGCGCCAGCGCCCTGGCTTCGCGCGCGCCGTAATGGGCCGTGCAGAAGATCACGGGAATGTCGCGGGTCGATGGATCGGCGCCCAGCTCCTTGACGAGCTCATACCCGTCCATCACCGGCATCAGCACGTCAGAGATGACCAGATCGGGATGCTCGGCCCGGGCGAGCGCCAGTGCCTCGCGACCGTCGACCGCCTCGAGCAGCCGATGCCCGTGATGCGCGAGGATCGTCACCAGGAGCAGGCGGTTGCCCGTCAGGTCGTCAACGATCAGAATGGTGGCGATGGCCTATCCTCCCCTGCGACCTGTCGGCCTGTAGCCGCCATCCACTCATACTGCGGCAAAGGGCCGGGCACGCGCTGTGCCGAACAGCACACCACGGATGGATCCTCCGCGAAGCCCCCTGGTAGCCTCTGCCCCCGCGGGGGGTGGACCGCTGCCACCAATTTGTCACCGCAGTGACCCCGCGCTGCCATCGACAGGCCGTCTTATTGAGCAGACACGAAATTCCCTGGAGGTCACACCATGAACCGTTTCCGTTCCATTTCGCTCACCGCCGCGCTCGCGGCGCTCCTCACGGCCGGCGTTGTCTACGGGCAGGGTCCAGATCGTCGGGGGGGCCCGGGGGTCGTGGTCCCGGCGGACCGAGGGGCGCTGGGGCCGGACTGCCGGTTGCGGAGCTGAATCTCAGCGACGAGCAGCAGGCGCAGTTCCGCGCGTTATCGGAGCAGTACCGGGCGCAGGCGCGAACTGCCTGGGAGCGCCTGAACGCGGCGCGGACCGCGCAGCGCAAGGCGGTCGAGACCATTCCGATCAACGAAGCGCTGATCCGTTCGACGACCCAGGAACTGGCCGAGGCGCAGACCGAAGCCGCCATCCAGCAGGCCCACCTGCGAGGCGAGCTCTTTGCCCTCCTCACGCCCGACCAGCAGGCGCAGGCGACCAAACTGCTCGCCGAGCGCGAGGCGCGCGCGCAGCAGCCGCAACACCGACAGCAGAAGTAGACCTGACGCGCACGCTGATGCCCAGAGGTCAATGGGCATCAGCGGTCGCGCCGTCGTGCCGGCCCGGCGTCAGGTCGGATCGCCGCCGGCAGCTTCGGTGAGGGCAATCTCGTAGCGACGGCAGGGGACGCTGAATGGACCGTCTTCGGTTTCTGCCTGGTACGACAGCGGGCCCGAATCGCGCCATCCGAGACGCGAGTAGAACGCCCGGGCGCGCTGGTTGCCCTCGACGACCGCGAGCCACGCGTAAGAATGTCCCGCGCTGCGGATTTCCGCTTCGGCCTTGCGCAGGAGCATCGCCGCCGCACCGGTGCCGCGGGCCTTCCTGTCGACGTAGATCTGCTCCACCTCGTCGCCCTTCACGACCACGAATCCGATCACCTGGCTTTCGGCCTCGGCCACCCACATGGCAACCAGCCGATCCCGGGCCCTCGAGACGAACTGCTCCTCGTGACGATGGCGAACCAGCTCGGGAGGCACGTGCCCGAGGTGACCATCGCCCCAGCCCGTATGCCAGATCCGGGCGACGGCGCCGACATCGCCCGAGGTGGCGCTCCGGATCACGTATTCCGAGGTCCCGGCCTTCCTCTCTCCGATTGACATGTCCTGACGATACCTCCAGTGCGAGGCCGGTGCGACTCGCCAGCCGGAACCGCCGCCGCGGCCGTCCGGTTCGGTCTGCTGCCGTGCCTCAGGCGGTGAATCCGGGGGCAGCGACCGACACCGGGCCCTCCGCCGCTGGTTCGGGAGGTCGAGCGCCGGAGAGTATAGTCGTTCGGAGGACTGGAGCACCGGCCCACACACATGCCTGCATTCAGGTTGGCACTGGCGAACGTTCCGTTTGCCGGCACAGCGGACGAGTCGGTCGTCCTCGCGCAACGCGCGATCGGCGACGCTTCCGCCGCCGGCGCCGAGCTGGTGTGCTTTCCCGAGTCGTACGTGCCCGGTTACCGGTGGCCGGGCAGGCCGGTGGCCCCGCCGGACGCTGATTTCCTCGAGCGCGCCTGGGCGGCGATTGCGGCGGCCGCCGCCAGCGGCAACGTTGCCGTCATCCTCGGCACCGAGCGGCTCGTGGACGCCGGGCTCCTGATCACCGCATTGGTGATCAACAAGGACGGCAGCCGGGCGGGGTTCCAGGACAAGGTGCAGCTCGATCCGTCAGAGGAGATCACCTACACGTGCGGCGAAGGGCGACATGTCTTCCAGTGCGGTGCGCTGACCTTCGGCATCGCGATCTGCCACGAAGGGTGGCGGTACCCTGAAACCGTGCGCTGGGCCGCCAGGCGCGGCGCACAGGTCGTCTTCCATCCTCACGCGCACGCGGCGGATCCCGGCAGCTACCGTCCCGTGACGTTCGCCGATCCGGCGAACTCGTTCCACGAGAAGGCGGCGCTGTGCCGCGCCGCCGAGAACACCTGCTTTTTCGCGATGGTCAACTACGCGGGCGATGGATCGCCGACGACGTCCGCCGTCATCCGTCCGGACGGGACCGTGCTGTGCTATCAGCCATACGGCAAGGCCGGCCTGCTCGTCGCCGACGTCGATCTCTCTGAAGCGACCGGTCTCCTGGCGTCCCGCTGCAAGACGTACGCGTAAGCGTCCTCGACTGAGTGTCGCTAAGGTTCGCGTTTGAGAGGCGGCTTGGCCGGCGGATCGGACGGTGGTAGTCGTGTGGTTGATCTGGTGAACGGCAGCTTCTCGATCAGCCGTTCGGTGACCGTGCGACGCTTCGGCGAGAACTGCACAACCGCCGCGCGGAGGTACGGCCGGAACTGCCGGTTGACGTACGGTGAAGTACCCGACTTCCTGTATCTCACTGAGCGTCTGCCTGTAGTGTTCGAGCAGCGTCGCGGCAAGGATCTCGCCGGTGCGTGTCGCCCCGACCCGGGCGGATGCTGTCAGCCAGCGGACACGGTCGGGCACACCTCGCGCCGCTGATACGGCCATCACCGAGGAGGTGGCAAAAATCGACGCGTCCTGCCGCTCGGACTCCTTCTTGAGCTGGTTCCACACCTGGCTGATCGCTTGTCTCGATGGAAGGCCCGGGGCCTGCAGCCCTCGAGCTTCCTCACGAAGCGCCTCCCACTCCCGCCGCAGTCCCGCCACGTCGAGTGGCGGCGTATTGATCGTCCCGGCCAGGCGGGAGGAGGTCTGCTCGAGACCGTCCAGCAGCTGATCGACGCTGGTGAATTGTGCCTCCCTGTCCAGCAGGCCCTCGGCCTTGAGGGCATCGGCTATTTCCGGGATCAGGTGGCGACCCATGCCACACAGGTCGGCCAGGGCCGCCAGAATCCACACCGGCGACGCGCGAAAGGCGACGATGCCAAGCACTTCGACCACGTTGCCCGCGGTTCGCCTGGCGAGGAAATCGTCCGGCAGCGTTCCCTCCGCGCTGTAGACATTCTCGACGCCGCCGACCTGTTCGATCAGGTACCTGAGCGTCGCGTCGACGAGGTTCTGATACAGCTGGCTGTGGCGGATGCCATCAGGAAGGGCGAGCTCTCCGACTTCGCGCGCCACCCCGGCGCCGAGCCCCAGGGCGGATCGGACCACCCGCTCCGGGAACGAAAGCAGGTACGTCTTGACGGTCATTCCAGTGTCACCGGATGTCTCAGCCCGCCAGCTCCCGCACACCTGCTACGAGGCGGTCGATGTCGTCGAAGGTGTTGTAGACGTGTGGCGAACAGCGCAGTCCTTCGGCCTCGCCGGCAGCGGTGATCGCCAGCGCGATGCGGTGCTTCTGCCAGAGTGTGTCGTAGGCCTTCTGCGTCGGGCAGGTCTTCAGCGAGAACTTGACCACGGCGCTGGACAGTTCAGGGGCCATCGCCGACTTCATCTGGACGGCGGGCAGGTCTGCGAGCAGCCGGCTGGCGCGCCCCGCCAGCGCCAGGCTGCGAGCCTCAACCTTGTCGATGCCGAGGACGTCCATGAAATCGACGGCAGCCTCGAACGCCACCACTCTGGGGTCTTCCCGCTGCCCGACCACGTCGAGCCGGCGCGCGCCCTTGAGCTCGTTGGTCCAGCCCGCCGTGACGATCGGCGGCCACAACTCGGGCAGCCGCTGGTCCTGCACGTAGAGGATGCCGACCTCGAGGGGACCCATCATCCACTTGTGAGCGCTCGCGGTGTACGAGTCACATCCAAGCGCCTGCACGTCGACGTCGAAGACGCCGAACGTCTGCGCCCCGTCCACGTGCACCCACGCTTTCCGCTGGCGCGCGAGCCCGGCAATCTCCCGCACCGGGAACAGCAGGCCCGTGGTGGACGTGACATGGGTCAGCGCGACCATCTTCGTGCGCGGCGTGATGAGCCGCTCGAAGCCGGCGATGAGCGCCTCGCGGCTCTGCGCCGGCACGCTCACCGGCACGCTCTTCACCACCAGCCCGTCGCGCTTCGCGCGCATCTTCCAGGCCTCGTTGTTCGACTGGTGATTGTGGTCGGTGATGACAATCTCGTCGCCCGGGGCGAAGTCCAGGCCGTTGACAATCAGGTTGTTGCCCTCGCTGGTGTTCCTCGTGATGGCAATCTCGTCAGCGCTCCCCCCATGGAGGAATCGCGCCAGCTTGCCCCGCAGCCGTTCGTACATCGGCTTGTATTTCTCGCGGTTCTGGAACGAGGGGTTGCGATGAAAGTCGCCGATGTACTCGATTTGACGGTCGAGCACGGGCCGCGACGCCGGGCAGATGTTCGCCGCGTTGAGGTAGGTGAGGCCGTCTTCCAGCGGGAACTGCTGCCGCAGCAGGCGCCAGTACTGATCGCCCGGCTGTTGCCCGTCCTGCGCACGTCCCGCCGCGTGAAGGTGGCCGGCGAAGGCATTCCACGAAGCGGATCCGAGAGCGGCGCCCGACACCCGGCGCAGGAAGTCACGTCTTGGATGGGTCATGGCACTCCTGTGGCTCATGCAAGCGGCACCAGGGGACTCGACGCCCAGGGCCTGCCTCGCTCATCGTGAGCATACCAGCCGTCCTGCGGACGGCTGGCGGTCTCCAGGGCTTTTTGTCCGGTGGTGCAGAAGTAAATCGTGTAAATTGGTCTGCCTGCTTTGCCGGCGGACGACCGCAGCACTGACGCGGCCCGACGCCGCCCGGACCTCCAGAGACCAGCGCGATGTACATCCACGTCGATCGCACGGCACCGGCGCCGCCCTACCGGCAGATCGAGGAGGCGCTGCGCGCGCTGATCGTGCGCGGCGTGCTCTCGCCCGGCGTCAAGCTCCCCGGTACCTCGTGACCTGGCCACCGCGATCGGCGTGAATCGCCTGACGGTTCACAAGGCTTTCCAGCATCTCGAAGCGGATGGCTTCATCGTCACCAAGGTAGGCAGCGGCACGTTCGTGCGCGTCCGCCCTCTCCGCACGGTCCAGGAACCGCAGGCGTCAGCCGACCCCTCGGGGGATCCCGCCCTGCGGGTCTGGGGCCCGCTCTTCCTCAATCCGCGTCCCGCCAGCCGCTCGCTGCCGTCGATGGGGTTCGCCGGCGGCTCCGGCACGGCGTCGTTCGTCTACGCCGCCCCACCCGCGGAGCTCTTCCCGGTCGAAGAGTTCCGGCAGTGCACCAACTACATTCTGAAGCGGCGGGGCGCGGAGGTGTATCGCGTCGGTGCCGCCCCAAGTGGTCTGTCCTCCCTCAAGCAGTACCTGATCGGGTGGCTCGCTCAGCAGGACATCGTGGCGACCGAGCGAACGCTCGTCATCACGACGGGCTGCCAGCAGACGCTCGACCTCACGCGCAAGCTGCTCGTGGGCCCGGACGATGCGATGCTGCTCGAGAACCCGTCATTCCCGGGGGCGGTCGGCGCTCTGTCGCCCGCCGGCACCGGCCTCATGCCGCTGCCGGTGCACGAGGACGCGCCGCCCGTGGATGCAGCGTCGCTGGTGGGCCATCAGAACCGCTGCAAGCTGATCTACGTGACGCCGAATTTTCACAACCCGACCGGCCTGACGATGCCGATCGAACGTCGTCGCGAGCTGGCCGACATCGCCCTCCAGCACAGCATCCCGCTCGTCGAGGACGACGTGTTCGGGGCGCTCCGTTACGAGGGTGCGGCCCAGCCCTCGCTGCAGTCGCTGTGTCCACGTATGGTGGTGCACGTCGGCAGCTTCTCCAAGATGCTGAACCCCAGCTTGCGCCTGGGCTGGGTGGTGGCACCCGAGCCCTTCGCGGAACAAATCACCATCGCGAAACAGGCCAGCGACCTTCACACCAGCACGCTCGTGCAGACGGCGATGGACGAGTTCTGCCGCCGGGGCCTGATGGTGCGTCACCTGAAGCGGGTGCGCCGGATCTTCCGGAGCCGCCGCGACGCGATGGCCGAGGCGCTCCACCGCTACTTTCCGCGGGATGCGCGGTGGTCGGTGCCCGAGGGCGGCCTGTCGCTCTGGGTCACGCTGCCCGACGAGATGGACACCCGGGACCTGCTCGCGCTCGCGCAGGATCGCGGCGTGCAGTTCCTGCCCGGCGCGATCTTCTACTTCACTGCCACTCAGCACAATTCCCTGCGTCTGAGCTTCGCCACGGAAACCGAAGGCGTGATCGACGCCGGCATCCGGACGCTCGGCGAGATCATTGCGAAGCGCCGCCTCCGCCTGATCCGCCCCGGAGCCTGGCAGGATCGGCGGGCCGTCATCTGAGAGGCCGCGGAACCGGCCGGGCATCGCCGCGCCTTCTCATGAAGCGTTGCCGTTGGCCAGGGCACGCAGTCCCATCAACACGCGGTCCACTTCTTCGTAGGTGTTGTAGAAGTGCGTGGAGACGCGGAATCCCGAGACCCCGTGCGGAATCGGCCGGGTAGCGCTCGCCTTTCGTGCGTGCCGCCGTGTAGACGTCGTGCCGCACCCGCGGGTCCTCGCGCACGCGCTCCGGCGCGACGTTGTCGAGGGCCAGGCTGGTGATGCCGGCCGACATCGCCGGGTCCTGCGGCGTGTACAGCACGACGTGCGGAATCCGCGCCGCCTCGGCACGCAGGTACTGGCCCAACTGGCGGATGCGCTGCTCGATGCGCGCGGGGCCCAGCGCCAGCTGGAAATCGAGCGCGTGCTCGAGTGCCGCGACGACCGGCCACGGGCGGCGGCTCACACAATCGTACTTGCGCGCATCCGAGTAGCTCCACCAGTTCTCGGTCACGATGCTCGGCCAGATCCGGTCCTGCATGTCCTTTCGCACGTATAACAGGCCGGTGCCTGCGGGCGAGGCCAGCCACTTGTGAGAGGTGGTCGTGTAGGTGTCGACGCCGAGGTCGTGCACGTCCAGCCGGATGGCCCCGAGCATCTGGGCGCCGTCCGCGAACACCAGCAGGCCCCGGCTGTGCGCGAGCGCGGCGATCTGTTTCAGCGGCGCGATCGTCCCCGTGACGGTGTCGCAGTGGGCGACGCTGATCACCTTGGTTCGGGGCGTGATGGCGCGCTCGAAGGCGTCGACGATCGCCTGCGGCGACGTGACGGGCGTGCCGATCGCCACCTCGGTCACGACGATACCGGCCCGCTTGGCCTTGAACAGCCAGGGCTGCCGGTTGCTGTCGTGTTCGAGCGAGCCGATCAGCACCTCGTCGCCCTTCGCCAGGTCTATGCCCTGGCAGACGAGGCTGTTGCCCTCTGAGGCATTCCGCAGGATCGCCACCTCCGCCGGATCCGCGCCGATGAACGCGGCGGCCTTGGCGCGAATCGCGTCCTGGCGGCCCTGCAGGATGGCGCTGTTCTCGTTGGGGTTCTCGGCCATGAGCTGCCAGTAGCGCTGCATGGCCTTGAGCACAGGGGCCGGCGTGGCACCGACCGTGCCGGTATTGAGGTACGCGAGCCCCTGCTCCAGGTGGAAGTCCCGGCGCACCCGGTCCCAGTAGCCGGCATCCACCTTCCAGATCTGTGGCCTCTCGATCTCGCGCGCGAACGCCTCCGCCACCCCGGCGGCAGTCAGCGCCGCTGCGGGGGCCGCGCGGAGGAATGCGCGCCTCGACAGCCCTTCACCCATGGCTACGCCGCTCCTGAGGCCAGCTCCCGGTATGCGCTGAGCACCCGGTCGGCCTGCTCGTAGGTGTTGAAGTAATGGGTCGAGACCCGGATGCGGTCGGCGCCGCCCGGCACGTAGGCGTCGTACTTCTGTCGCAGGTATTCTCGCACCTTCGCCCCCGGCACGCCCTCGATGCCCGCGGTCGTGGTGCCGCACGACATCGCGGCGTCCATCGGTGTGTAGACCTTGACCTTGGGGATTGCCGCCAGGCCGCTGCGCAGGTAGGTGCCGAGCGCCCGCGCGCGTGCCTCGATGCGCGCGGCGCCGATCGCCGTGTGGAAGTCGAGGATGTCCTCGAACGCCATCACCGTGGGCCAGGGCCGACGGCTCAGCTGATCGGTACCTGCGCGCCCCCGCCGGCTCCTCGCGGTGGATGCCCATCACGGGCGCCACCCGCTCCTGCACGTCGCGCTTCACGAACAGCACCCCCGCGCCCGCGGCGCCGCACAGCCACTTGTGGGAGTTGCAGGCGAAGCCGTCGACGCCCCACTCCGTCAGGTTGAACTGGAACATGCCCGCGGCGTGTGCGCCATCCACGAAGCAGAGGATTTTCCTGCTGTGCGCCAATTCTGCCAGCTGCTTCACGGGCATGATGCAGCCGTAGCCGCCGAGCGGGTTTCCGAAGTGCATGACCCGCGTCTTCGGCGTGATCGCGGCGGCGAACGCGTCGATGATGACCTGCGGACTGGCCGGCGGCATCGGGAACTGCACCTCCTTCACGAGGAGCCCCCGCCGCTTCGCGTGGCGCATCTGCGTCTCGCGATTGCTCGCGTGCTCGTACGACGTGATGAGGATCTCGCTGCCCGGCTCCAGGTCCAGGCCCTGGCAGAGGATGGTGTTTCCCTCGGTGGTGTTTCGAGTGATGGCAATCTCGTCGGGCGTGGCGCCGAAGAAGCCGGCCACCTTCACGCGGATCTGCTCGACGTGGTTCTGGAAGACCGCGCTGTTCTCGTTGGGGTTCACGGCCATCAGCCGCCGGTCCTCGTTCATCGCCTCCCAGACCGGTCGCGGCGTGGGCCCGAGCGTGCCGGTGTTCAGGTAGGCGAAGCCGTCCTCCAGCATGAACTGCTTGCGGATCCTCTCCCAGTAGCCGCTGTCTCCCGAACCGTCGCGCGCGCCGGCGCGGACCGCCTGCAGGGTGCGCGCGAACGCCGCCCTCGTGTCGCCGAGGCTCAGGGCCGCGGCGGCGGAGCCGCCAGCCAGGCGCCCCAGGAAGTTCCTCCGCGAGAATCCGCCTTCTGGTGTATCGGTCTCTGGTGTCACGGCGCCTCCTTGGCAAACTGCTCGTACCGCTGCCGCGCCTCGCGAATCTGCGCGAACACGTGTTCCTTCTCGGCCTGCGACCCCCAGCCGGACCACTTCTCGGCCATGCCCTGGAGCTTGTCCAGCCAACGGATGAAGTACTCCGCCGAGGCGCGGTTCCTGATCGTCCTGTCCCCCACGTAGACCCGGACCGCGGCGGTCCCGGCCTGCGGAAAGGACGGGTCGACCGGAGCATACGCCGGAGCCCCTTCGGCCGACAGGGCGTACCACGCGCTGTCGGACACCTCGACCCGCTCTTCCAGCCGCGCGTGCATCCTGTCCTCGTTCAGGGGGATGTCTTTCCAGACCTGCCCGTTGCGGTAGATCATGACCTTCGTCAGCGGCATGAACGACCAGACCTCGGCCTTCAACGTGACCGCGCCCGCCGACGGCAGCTTGACGGATTCGCCAGGCAGGCGCCCGTCGATCGTGAACTCGAGCAAGGGCCCGTTGCTGAAAAAGGTCCTGCCTTCCTTGATGGCGTCCCGCCATCGTTCGGCGGTGAACGTGCTCCCGGTGTGGGCGTAGGTCCTGACGCTGCCCACCATCGTATGGCGGTGCAGGCTCGTGTTGGAGTCCTCGCCTCCCACCGGCGCGATGCGCAGGTCGTTGTTGAGCGCGTGGTGCAGCACGGTGTAGGAGCCCCGCGACGACCCCGACCACTCGAGGCCGTGAATCGTGCCGAGCGCCGCGTCCACGGCGAAGCCCTTGGCGCCGCCCAGGCTGCCCTGGAGCGGGTCACGGTCGCCTCCAAACGCGTGCACGTAGCCGACGGCCGCACCCTGCGCGAGGGCCTTCTTGAACATGTCCGTGTTGCTCGGGTATAGACTTTCGAGCGCACTTCCCTGGTAACCCGCGGTGAACGGCGATATGAGGTGGTCGCCAAGGCCGATGTAGAAGACGTGACCCCAGAAAGGCGGGCGGTATTCCTCGCCGACAATCACCTTGACGTCCGATTGCCCTTTCGAGGAGGAATGCTCCCCGCCGCCCTTCTCGAAGTACTGATTGTCGAACACGCGGCTGTCCTTGTTGGCCGCGAGGATGTTGACCACGTCGAGATCCTCGGCGCGGCCCATCAGCATCATGTGCTCCGGCGTGTTGCGGAGGTTGCCGGCGTAGTTCATGTGCGCGTGCGTGGAGCCGTTGTACCAGCCCTTCGCCGCCATATCCACCAGCGGTTGCAGCGTCAGCACCGCCTGCGTCGTCTCGCCTGCCCGGACCTCGACGGAGGCGGAGGCCGGGCGATGCTCGAAGCCCTTCACGGCCTCCAGCGCCATCTTGCCCGCCGGCGCCTCCAGGGTGAACTCGCCGCTGGCGTGGAAGACGTGACCGTTGAGGCGCCGCGTCATGCGCGTGCTGGCGATTCGGGCATAGACGTCCGCCGGCATGTAGGCCTTGCCGTCCGCCCCGTCGGCGTAGACCCGCGCCGCGGTGCTGGCGCCGGTAGCGCCATCCACCACGCGCACCCGCACGATCCCCATCGGGCGACGCCACCGGCGCGACTCGATACGCACCTGCGTCTTGGCGCCGCCGTAGGTCTCGATCACCCACAGTTGCGGCAGCCCCCCCTCATTCGAGATGTAGGCGATGCGCTCCCCGTCGGGCGACCAGCGGGGATGGAACTCGTCGTGGTCACCGAAGGTGAGCTTGTAGGGCTCACCTCCTCCGATCGGGATCAGGTAGAGGTGATTGAACTGATCGGCGGCTCCCCGGCTCGAGGAGAAGATGATGCGCTTGCCTTCCCTGGACACGTCGGGACGGGTGCGGTAGAGCGTCTCTTCCTGGAGCACGAGCGCGGCCTTGGACATCGCGTGGGCCTGCACGGGCACCCGCCACAGATTGCCGGAACCGAGCGGTGCATTCCGGTTGGACACCAGCACCAGGGCATCGCCGCCCGGCAGCCACGAGGGCTGCGTGTGCATGTCCCATTCGCCGAAGTAGAGACGCTCCGTCCCGTGACTGTTGTCGTGCGAGACCGCGATCTCGTCGCCCGCCCAGCGGCCGTCCTGGATGGGCCGGACGTAGACGTTGAAGTAGCCGTTCGGCCGCGTCGACACGTAGGCGAGCCGCAAGCCGTCGGGCGAGAAGATGGGATCGGCGTAGATGTGCCCGTCGTTCGTGAGCGGGTGCGACGCCCCCGTCTCGACGTTGACCGCCTCCAGCTGGATGCTGTTCCCGTCATCGTCGGCCGTGTAGACGATCCACTTGCCATCGGGCGACCACGTGGGCGACGAGTGGTACTTGGCGTTGTAGCTGACCTCGAAGGCGGTGCCAGCGGCCGGATCCACCTTCCAGATTGAGCCCTGCATCGCCACCGCGATCCACTTGCCGTCGGGCGACCACGCCGGCGCCCACGCGGACGACGAGGGCGCCGGCGGAAGGTAGTAGTTGAACATGTACGTCCCGCCGTGCTTCGAGGCGGGGTAGTCCGGCCGGACCGTCGCGCGCGCCTGCTCACCCCCACGCAGTGGCGCGGCGCAGGCGAGGACGAGCAGGAGTGTGGCGCGCCGCATGCCTAGAAGCCCCAGCGCAATGCCAGCTGCACGATGCGCGGATCTCCGGCGGTCAGGATGCGTCCGAAGTTCGGGTTGATCAGCCGTGCTTCCGGCGCCCCGAAGTTCACCTGGTTGAACACGTTGAACGCCTCGGCACGCACCTGCACCCGGCCGAGTCGGCCTGGAAGCCGCAGGCCCTTGGTGAGCGACAGGCTGGTGCTGGAGTACCCGGGACCGCTGAACAGGTTGCGGCCTGCATTGCCGTATTGACCGGGCTCGTTGGCCACGAAGGCGGCGGTGTTGAAGTACTGCGCGACCATCGCCTCTTTGTCAGCATGATCGAGCACCGGGTCGCCGACCAGGTCGGGCCGATCGAAGCCGACACCGGTCAGCGAGAAGTCGCGGCCGCTCAGCACGTTCACCGGCTCCCCGCTCGCAATGCTCACCATGCCGGCGAGTGCCCAGTCCCCGAGCAGCGCGCGGGTGAGGCCGCCTCCGTTCCGGAAGAACGGCAGCTCGTAGAAGAACGTGGCATTCATGACGTGCCGGCGGTCCTCGTCCGAGCGCGACCACTCGGCGTCGGGGTTGTTCGGGTCCTGCGACGTCTGGCCCAGGTTGGCAGACGAGGTACTCGTCCATGAACTTGCCCAGCGTATAGCTGGTCATGAACGTCAGTCCGCTCGACATGCGCCGGGAGAGCGACATCTGGAGCGAGTCGTAGCGCGCGTCGGCGCTGGCCGTGATCTCGCGGAAGCTCTGGTAGTCGGGCGGAAAACCGAGGCGGCGGGCGTTGGTATTGGCAAGCGTCGACTGCCCCGGGATGTAGGTGGCGGGATTGCGCTGCTCCATGCGAATCAGGTTGTCCGCCCGTTTGCCGACGTAGGCGACCTTGCCGACCATCTTGAATGGCAGCGCCTGCTCGACGCTCGCGCTCATCTGGTGCATGTGGGCCATCGGCAGCTCCGGCGCGATGACCGTGGTGAGGCCCATCGGCAGCTGGAACTTGGCGGTCTCCGGCGAGTAGATGTATGGGAACGGATTGACGCGTCCGGCATACGGATCCTGGAAGCTCTGCGGGTTGTTGATGAACTCCCGGATGACGAACGGCTGGTTGACAGCCGGGTACGTCCACAGGTCGGAGCGGAAGTCTTCGTAGTACAACCCGTAGGCGCCGCGGATGCTCAGGCGACCGTCGCCCCTGGGATCCCACGCCACGCCGGCACGCGGCGCGAAGTTGTTCGCGTCGCCCGACACGAGGCCGCGGCTGATGCCCGGGTCTCCCGGGAACACCAGGCCGAGCGGCGAGCCCGGGGTGATCTGCGACCGCGCCCCCTGCTGGAAGGTGTTCGTGCGGTCATACACGGTGTTGTACGGCTGGAAGTACTGGTAGCGCAGGCCGAGGTTCACCGAGACGTTGTTGGACACCCGGAAGTCGTCCTGCACGAAACCGTACCAATCCCAGCCTTTCACGAGCCGCTCGTACGGACTGGCCTGATCCAGGCTGACCGGCTTGCCGATCAGGAAGTCCCCGAAGGCGTTGCCCGTTGCGTGCCCATCGAAGCTGAACACCCCCTGGTTGGCAGACGAGCCGCGGTTGAACATGTGCGTGATCTCGAACTCACCGCCGACCGACACGGAGTGGCGGCCACGGAACCAGCGGAGGACGTTGCTCGCCTGATAGATGCTGCCGTCCTCGCCGAAGACGTCCTGGGTGGCGAGGTTGAAGAAGCCGGTGACGCCGATCGTCGGCAGCTGGGGGGTGATGACGCCGGGGAAGTTGGCGCCGAGGTCCGAGAGCTGTGTGTCGTCGAGCACGAACACCTTCGAGTCGACGCGGTTGACCCCGAGCCGGAACTCGTTGAGGAGCGTCTGGCTGAAGGTATGCGTGTCCTGCAGCGCCCAGTTCTCCACGGTCAGCGCGCGCCGGTTCGGCGCGTAGGGCGAGATATTGCCGTTCTGGGTGAACAGCTCCGTGGAATCCCGGAAGTAGCGGATGTTGGCCGAGTTGGCGGTCGAGAGGTTGTAGTCGAACCGGCCGAGGTACTGGTGTCCGTTGGTTGGCTGGCTCACGAGCTCGGACCAGCGGCCCCCGCTCGCGTTGGGCAGCGGCACGTACTGGTTCATCACCTCCACCGCAACCGGGTCGAAGCGCGATGAGGGAATGGTGTTGTTGGGGAATGCCAGGCCGGTCAGCGGGTCCGTCGGCTTGCGCGCGGCTGCCGAGAAGTCCCCCGCGCGCATCTCCTGAGTGGGCGGCGTCGCCGTCGCGAACAGCCTCGTCTCGCGCACGCGAATTCCCTGGTAGGACCCGAAGAAGAACGACCGGTTCCGGAACACCGGCCCGCCCAGTGTGAGTCCGAACTGGTTCTGGTCCAGATCCGGCTTGGTCGTGGCGAAATAGTTGGTGCCGTTCAGCTTGTCGTTGCGGAAGTACTCCCACGCGGTCCCGCGAAACTGGTTGGTTCCGGCGCGGGTGACCGCGATGACGGTGCCGCCCGTGTACCGCCCGTATTCGGCGCTGACGTTGCTCGTCACCACCCGGAACTCCTGGAGCGCGTCTGGAGCTGGAAGGTTGAGGGCGGTGTTCTGGGTGAGGTTCTTGTGCGACGTGCCGTCGAACCGGTACTCGTTCGAGGTGTCGCGGCCGCCGGCGACCACGAGTTGCGGCCCGCTGCGGGCGTTGGTCACGACGGCCGGCGCAATGACGCTGATGACGCCGGGGACCACAGCCGCGAGCTCCATCGGGTTCCGGCCGTTGAGCGGCAGCTCCTGGATCCGGACGCGATCGACGACCTCGCCGACGGTGGCCGACCTCGTGTCCACGTCGGGGACCTCCATGGTGACGCTGACGTCCTCGGTGATGCTGCCGATCTGGAGCTGGACGTCCACGCGCGCGTTCTGTCCGACGACGAGGGAGACCCCGGCCTGCGTATACCGCTGGAAGCCGTCCTTCTCCGCCGTGACGGCGTACTCGCCGATCGGCAGGTTCGTGATCAGGTAGCCGCCGGACCCGTCCGTGGTCGTGGTGCGGCTGAACGAGGTCTGCACGTTGAGGGCTGTGACTTTGGCGCCGGCAATCATCGCCCCGGTGGCGTCGCGCACGACGCCGCCGACGGTGGCCGTGGTCGTTTGCCCCGCCGCCGCCATCGGTAGCGCCAGCAGGAGGAGACTGAGCAGGAACGGGAGCATCCTCGACATGGGGACTCCTCTCGGACGGTGACCGAAAGACTTGTCGAACATCCGCAGAACACCTCTGGCGAGGTCTTTCACGGTATTCAATTGGCCGATGGCTCAGCGGGAGCAGTCGAACCGCTGTCTTGTGGGGCGAGAGCTATGCGGAGGGTACGTGGGCCTCCCGGGGCTTGGCAAGGACATTCCGCCTCTGCCGATCGGTGGTCTAGGACAAAATCGCCCCGAGTGGTTGGAGCGAGAGGCGACCGGCTACTTTGGCAGCGCAAACGCGACCAGGTAGTCGCCAATCGGCGGCCCGATCGGCGTGCCATGGCCACCCGCGGCGATGACCACGTACTGCCGGCGGTCGGGCCCGAGATACGTCATCGGCGTCGAGCGGGCGCTGGTTGGCAGGGCTCCCTTCCATAGCCGCTTGCCGCTGCGCACGTCGAATGCGTAGATCGCTCCCTCGAGGGTGCCCGCTGTGAACACCAGGCCTCCGGCAGTGACGATCGGCCCGCCGAGCGCGATCGATCCGGACTGTTCCATGTTCGGCATCCTGTCGGTGCCGGGGAACTGTCCGAGCGGCACCTGCCACGCGATTTCGCCAGTCGTGGCCCTGACCGCGGCCAGTGTGCCCCACGGAGGCGGTGTGCACGGCAGGTGCGCCGTCGGGCCGAGCAGAAAGCGGCGGACCATGCCGTAGGGGGTACCAGGCTGCGGGTGGTACTCGAAGTCGCCGCTCAACCGGCCCGCCTCGCGTTCGATCCGCTCACTGTCGCGCGGAATCAGCCGGACCTCGGCCGCCAGGTTGTTCACCGGCAGGATCAGCAGATCGTTGACCCGATCGTGCGCGATGCCGCCCCACGCCATGCCGCCGGCGTTGCCCGGAACGACCAGCGTCCCCTTCAGGGACGGCGGCGTGAAGAAACCGTCCGACCGCAGGCCGGCCATGGTGTCGCGGCACCACGCGCGATCCTGATCCGTCGCCCCCCAGGCGTCGTCCGCCTTCAAGGCGGTCGGCGCGAGCGCATGTGGTGCTGTGGGAAAAGGCTGCGTCGGCGAGGCGATCTCGCCCGGCACATCGCTTCGTGGAACGGCGCGCTCTTCCACCGGAATGAGCGGCACGCCTGTCTCGCGATTGAGGATGAACAGATGGCCTGTCTTGGAGGCCACACCCACTGCGGCAGTGGTCCGGCCATCCTTCCGCCAGTCGAACAGGATCGGCGGCGACGCGACGTCGTAGTCCCAGAGATCGTGGTGGACGGTCTGAAAATGCCAGACGCGCATCCCGGTATCCGCACGCAACGCGACGACCGAGTTCGCGAACAGGTTGTCGCCGAGCCGCTCACCGCCGAAGTAGTCGTTGTTCGGGCTGCCGGTCGGCACGAAGACGAGGTTGCGCGCCGGATCGGCCACGATCACCGACCAGGCGTTGGCGCCACCAGCGCGGGCCGCGCTGCCGTTCTTCCAGGAATCGGCGCCGACCGCCGCTCCGTCCTGCGGCACCGGATCCCACGTCCATCGCAGCTTTCCCGTGATCGCATCGAACCCGCGTACTTCACCACTCGGATGCGGCTTCGAGGTGCCGTCGGCAATGCCCGATCCCACGACGACGACGTTGCCGATGACCGCCGGCGGCGAGGTGACCTCGTAGTCGGCGAATCCGGTCGGGGCGATGCGCAGCCCCTTGCGCAGGTCGACCATGCCCTGTTCGCCGAAGCCGGGAACCGGCTGCCCGGTGCGGGCATCCAGCGCGATCAGCCGGGCATCCAGGGTCGCGACGAACAGGCGGCGTTCGCTGCCGCGCTGCCACGCCGACACACCGCGACTGGCGAAGTCGCCGTAGCCCATGTCGCGCGGCAGCTGGGCATCGAAGGCCCAGCGCTGCAGGCCGGTGACGGGGTCGAGTGCAATCACCCGGCCCAGCGGCGTGCTCAGGTAGAGCGTGCCGTCGACGTACAGCGGCGTCGCCTCGAACGCCGTCGGCCGGCCCTCTGGCGGCACGTACGAATCACCGGTGCGAAACGTCCAGGCGACCTGCAGCGAGGCGACGTTGTCGCGGCGGATGCCGTCGAGCGGCGAGAACCGTTCGCCGCCGGGATCGCGACCGTAGGCGGACCAGTCGCCATCCTGCGCGGCGCCGAGCGCCGCCCCGAGGACGAGCACCGACGACGCGAGCCATCTACGCACCTGGCAACCTCCAGCCGCAATGAGTGGGCGGCAGACACGCTACCCCGGATCAGCGGATCCCGCGGATTCCGGATCCCGGATGCCCGATCCCGATCCGGATCTTCGATCCCGGATCCCCCGGATCCCGGATCACGGACCGCTGCCTGGCTCGCGCGTTTTCTGGCTGCCCTGATCGAGCCAGCCGACCTCTCCGGCCTCGGCGAAGCGCCTCGAGCCGGCCTCCAGGATGGCCGTGTCCTCGACCTTCGCGAGCGGGCTGTAGCGTGGGTGCCGCGACTCCCGATACGGGTCGTTGTGCCGTGCGTTGTAGCAGCAGATCAGCGACCAGCGGGGATGCTCCGAGCGATTCTGATCGGACCGGTGCAGCAGGTTGGGATGGAAGAAGAGGGCGTCGCCGGGCTCCATCTCGACGTGCACGAGGGGCAGCCGTTTCGCGATCTCCGCCACGCGTGCCGGGTCTGCGCCCGCTTGATCACCGGTCAGCACGTGGTCGACGCGGCCGCACAGGTGCGAGCCCTCGAGGACCTGCAGGCAGCCGTTCTCCCGCGAGGCCGGGTCAACCGCGATGAACACGCTGACGAGGTCGGGGTACAGCACGGCGTTGCCGGTACCAGTAGCCGTAATCCTGGTGCCAGGCCCAGGCCCCCCCGACCCTGGCTTCCTTCATGATCATCTTCGAGTGGTAGTGGTAGACCTCGTCGTCCAGGATGCGTTCGCAGGTTTCCACGACCGACCGGCATCGCGCGAACATGCCGTAGATCCCGTCGCCGGGGTGGTTCCAGAGCGACAGCCGCACGACTCCCCCCTCGCCGTCGGCCCGGCCCAGTGCGTGGTCGTCGAGAGCCTTGTCCGCCTTCGCCGCGCGGCGCAGGAGCCCGATCTCGGGTGCAGAGAAGAATCCCGGCGCAAGGACGAAACCGTCCTTGTGGTAGGGAGCGAGGGCTTCAGCGGTCAGCGGGTCACGGGCCATATTCGTCTAGGAGTAAACCACAGGCCCGCGCGCGTCAAGCCGGGTCGTGGGTCGATCGCCTCCAGACCGCGGGCGATTTCCCGTTCACTGAAGAGGCCGAGCCAGTGGCGCTGGTGCGTATCGGAATCGTCGACCATGCGCGGCCGACGCGGGTTCAGCAGCAGCCGGTTGAGAACCTCCGGATCGGGCGCACGCTTCCCCGCCCGGCGCTGCTGCCCCTGCCCGGCGCGCTCCTCAGGGGCGAAGGACGTCGAGAAGCTTCCCCATGAACGCTCGAACCGCGTCAATCTGGGAGGTCGTGGAGATGAACTCGAACGACGTTGCGCTGACGGCGCCGGTGCGCCCCTCGAGGATCGCCGTCAGCGCTTCAGGCAGTACAGGGCATTCATCCAGCAATCCGGCCAGGCTCGCCCATGCTGGCATGTCGAGCGTCCCGAGCACGTCGAGGGCATCGCGGGCGCGCCACGGCGAGCCTGCGCGGCGCTGCTTTACCAGCTCGCGCCTCAGAGTAGCGACTCCGCGCTGGATTTCGGCATCGACACACCGCAGATCCGTCAGCGTAACGACGAGGCGTTCCGCCACGAACAGGCTCACCTCCTCGTGCAACACCGCCCAGCCCACCTCGAACGCCGTCACGAGGTCGTGACCCACGAGGAAGGCGTCAGGCGGCGACGCGCCGGGAACGGACGTCGATGCCGCATCGCCCGTTCCGGCGCCGGGCCATCGCGCCGGCCAGTGCTCGAGACCCAGGTTGCAGGTGCCGACAACCGCATCAGACGCTTCCTGCGCCGTCAAGGGCCTCGACTGAACAGAACACCCGGCCATCAGCGCATTGGCGAGGAACGCCAGCTCCCGGCTGCGGGTGAAGTACGCGTCCTGGTCCGTCTCGTGGACGTACTGCATCAGCGGCCGGATGTGTGTCAGGCGCGACCCGGTGCCTTCGAGCAACGCCCGGGGCCGATGCGGCAGCAGGCCCGCCTCGGCGAGCACACCGACGATGGCGTCGAGCGTCTCGGGGACCGGTTCGCCCGCCGACGCTGGTTCCGGATCACGCGAGGGCATGGCGGGGGCAACAGGATCGGCTGGCGCTGCGATGTCATCGGCGGCTCGAAAGTAGGCCGCCGCAATCGGGTTCAGCGATCGCGTTCCATCCCGCCGCTGGCGCGTCCCCTGTCTCGCCGACTGGAGAAATGCCCGCGCGTCGGCCGGCGTAATGTATCCCTGGCGCGATTGCCGGTGCTCCCGGTCGACCGCCACGTCGTGGAGCAGTTGCTCCGGCATCGGAAGGAGGTCGTCGAGCCCGTCGGCTTCCGGCGTGGAGTTGGACAACCGGCGACAGCCCCGCATCACCGCGTGAAAACAGTCGCCATGCCCGGCGTCGAGCGCGACCAGCAGCGCCACGATGGCGTCCCAGGCGTCAGGCCTGATCGCAGACACCAGATAACCCCCGAGCTCGCACTCAACGCCTTGGCGCGGTGTCACGCCGCTATCCATCGGCTCATCATCGTCAATCGACGTGGGCCGAGCGATCGCAGACAGGTCGAAGACGCGGATGTACCGGGAGAGCCCGGCGATCACGAAGCGTTCGTCCAGGGTTGCAACGATCCGCGCCGCGACGCTCCCGCCGGTTTCTGCCAGCATCTCGAGCCATTCGCCGAAGCGATCGGCGTCGAACTGTGCGTCGCGCCCTGGCCGGGCCTGTCGCCACACGTCGAGGTCGAAGACGGACATCAGCTGCTCGGGTGTTGCAGCGGCGACGAGCTCTCCACAGGCGTGGAGACCGCTGTGGCGAATGAGCGCATGTAGCGTCTCGGACCCCAGGTGAGGCACGAGTCGCGCGAGGTGCGGCGCATCGAGCAGGCGCGCGACGGGACTGCGGAAGAAGCCCGCCTCGGCCGGTGGCGGCCGGTCCGCGAGCAGAGGGGCTCGCAGCGGCATGGATCCGGGCGAGGCGCTGGGGGTGCGGCGGCGAGCGCGGCCCTTGTGTCCTTTGTGTTTCGACATGAGCTGGCGATGATACGGGCTCCACCGCTCAACAAACAGTCTTGAACTGGAGGGGCCTTCAAACGGATACTAATAGTGGGAGTGGGATGGTTCGTCGCGTCCCCGCAACCCTGCCGGACCGCTGCCCAGCCCCGTCGCACGCACGCCCCCCATCCGAACATCTCCACGCCAGCCGCGGCGCGCTGTCTCAACCGTAGCGCAGACCGATGGTTTGCGGCGCCGTCATCCGTCGAGGACGGTGTGTCCACCGCAGGTGGCTGCTCCAGCAGCGGCTGATCGCGAAATGGTCGGAGGCTCGGCCATTGTCCGTCCATCGCGTCCGGCACATCGCTTGCCCTGCTCAGCCCTGTTCAATGGTGACCTCGCAAGGAAGGTTCATGTGAACCGTATCGGAACGGCAGCGGCGGCAGCACTCCTGGCGTCGTGGGTCGGCCTGCAGCCGGTGGCTGTGATGGCCCAGGGCAAGGATCGCCGGGACCGCTACGAAGAGCGGTGGGATCGCCGGGAAGACCGGAGGGATCACCGGGAAGATCGGCGGGATCGCAAGGAGGATCGACGAGACTACCGAGAGGATCGGTACTGACGCGCGCAGCGGCTACTGGGATGCGGCGCGCTACTACCGACGCGACGATCGGCGCTATGGTCCGCGGCGGTTGGGCAGAAACGACCGCATCTATCGCGGCTCGGACAACCGCTACTACTGCCGTCGCGACGACGGCACGACCGGACTGATCGTAGGCGGCGTGGCCGGCGGCGTGCTGGGCAACATCATTGCGCCCGGCGGGTCGAAGACGCTCGGCACGATCATCGGCGCCGGCGCCGGCGCACTCATTGGCCGGGCGATCGACGACGGCGACATCGTCTGCCGGTGACCGGCCGGGGGCCATGCCCGGGCACGCCGGCGACGGGAAGGGGCGGGCGCATCATGAACAGCCTGCAGGTCAGGCGAGCCGTGCCGGCCGACGCCGGCGGCATCGTTCATGTTCTCCAGGCGGTGTCTGCGGAACGGATCCACTCCGCCATCGACAACGTCTGGACGGTAGAGCAGGAGACCCGCTACCTCGAGTCGCTCTCACCGCGGGAGGCTCTTCATGTCGCCGTCGACGCCACGGCGGGCATCGTTGGGTTCCAGAGCCTCGATCTATGGTCGCCGCTGCTTTCCTCGATGGCCCACGTCGGCTCGATCGGGACGTTCCTGTTGCCAGGGTGGCGAGGGCTGGGCGTTGGCCGGCAGTTGTGGCGCGCGACGCAAGCCTTTGCGCGGGAGGCAGGATACCGGAAGCTGGCTATTCAGGTCCGCGCATCGAACACCGCCGCCCAGGAATTCTATCGAAGGCTCGGCTTCCGGGAATGCGGACGGCTGACCCGTCAAGTCATTATTGACGGCTTCGAGGATGACGAAGTGCTCATGGAGTGCGTCTGCTCGAACGGTCCGCTGCAGGCTCCTCCAGCCTGACCCCGCCGGCTCCCCCGATCCGCGCGGGTCACGCCGGCTGCCGCGGTTCCGGGCTTATCGGCTGACCCAGGCCATGGGGCACGTTGTCGCGGAGGAACTGCCTGACCGCGTCCGGCATGCCCCGCGTGCCGGCGGAGGCGCCGCCGTCGACGGCGAACGTCTGTCCGGTCACGAAGCGTGAGGCGTCTGTTGCAAGAAACAGCAGCGCACCCGTCAGCTCGGCCGGGTCACCGACACGCTGGAGCGGAGCGCTCTCCGCAGCCCACTCCTTGAACCCGGGAATGGCGAAGAGCTGATCGGTCATCTCGCTGGGAAACCAGCCGGGCGCCAGGGCGTTGACCCGCACTCCGCGATCCCCCCAGCTGCAGGCGAGGCTCCTCGTCAGGTTGATGACTGCTGCTTTGGACGCCTGGTAGGCGGGGGGGAAGTCGCGCACGCCGGTCAACCCGGCGATGGATGCGATGTTGATGATCGATCCGCCGCCGTCCCGCAGCATGTGCGCCGCCGCCTGCTGACAGCAGTACCACAGCCCCATGACGTTGACGCGGATGGTCTGCTCGAACAGGGCTGCCGGCACTTTCTCCGGCGCCATGCCACCGTCAGCGGCGATGCCAGCGGCATTGACGAGCACGTCGATCCGGCCGAACTGCCGGTAGGCGCGCTCGATCATGGCCTCGACCGCTGCCGGATCGGCCACGTCACACCCAACGGGCAGCGCCGTGCGGCCGTCGCCGGAGATGTCGCGAGCCAGCGCCTCGAGCCGCTCGACCCGTCGCGCCGTGACCACGACGTTGGCACCGGCGGCTGCCAGGGCCCGCGCGAACGTCACCCCCAGGCCGGAGGACGCTCCTGTGACGACGGCGGTCTTGCCCGCCAGGCTTCCCGATGACACGTGCTGACCTCCCGCGGTGAAAGGGCCTGAGCATACAGTATAGGGCGCCGCCGTGATGAAGGACGGCTGGTTTGGGTATGACGCCTTCCCGCTCGAAATTGATCGGCACGGCGCTTCGGCGCGGGCTGCGCAAGCGCTGCCCGCACTGCGGCGAGGGGCAACTGTTCTCCGGCTGGTCCCACCGTGACCGCTGTTCAATCTGCGGCCTGGTCTTCGCACGGAATCCCGGCGATACATGGGCCTTCACGATCGTCGGCGATCGGCTGCCAGTTGGCGCGATGATCGTCCTGATCTACTTCGGGGTCGTGCGTTCGCATCGGGTGCTGGGGCTGACGATGCTGGTCGTGTTGGCGGCGCTGGTGATCTGGACCGCCCCGAACCGCTGGGGCGCCGGTATCGCGCTGCATTACCTGTCGCGGGTGTACTGGCCCGACCCCGCTGATCCTATCCCGCCGCCTCCCGCAACCGGCTGTCGCTCCTGATGCTCCGGCCATCTCGAACCGGCCGCGGTTGTGCTCCACCGCGCATCCGGTTCTTCCAACTCAGGCCACCTTCGACTGCGCGCCCTCTGTTGCCCGCTCCAACGCGCGCAGCACGTCGTCGGCCACACTCGCCCCGGCCAGACCGATGAGCGCAGTCGCGCCGGATGCGAGGGTGTCGAGAAACACCTCGAGGCTCGTGACCTGTGCAATCCTCAGGGCCTGCTCGAGCGCGGTGCGTGACTCGGCGGAGCGGCCGATGCGCCAGAGCAACGCCGCCACTTGCGCCTGCTTGCTGGCGAGCTTCCCATCGCCGGCTTCCGACGTGACCGTCAGTGCCTGACGGGCCGCGTCATGGGCAGCCGACAGCTTGCCGGACTTGTTGAATGCTTCCGCGATCGCCAGCAGTGCGCTTGCCTTGTGGCCTCGGTGGGCGCCGATGGACGCTACGTGCGGAAGGGCCATCTCGGGCGCACCCGCTTGCGCAAGCGCGGTCACGGCGCGGCTGATGATCCATGGATGCCAGACGTCATCCGGGCTCGACGGGACGGTCGCGTCGAGCACGGCGACGGCGATCTCCATCGCGCGCCGCCTCTCGCCCACCTCGGCCAGGCTGATCGCCATCTCGGCGACCGGCAGCTGGTTGTCCCTGTCCTCGACGCTGACGCACGTCAGCGCCAGGGCCGCCTGACCCGCGCGAACGAGTCGCGTGGACAGGGCGCCCGGGCCGCGCGGCCCGCCGGCAGTGCTCACCGCGTTGAAGGCGGCCTCCGCGAGGTCGGCCGCCTCCTGGAGGTCGCCACGCAGGTACAGCACACGTGCCAGATCGACGCGCGCGAAAGGCGCGTCGGCCGGAGAGAGGTGCTCGATTACGCCGTGCAGCAGTCGTGTGAATGCAGCGGCACGCTCCTGCTCGTTGCACAAGCGAGCCTCCTCGGCGAGGTCGGCCAGCACGTCGCTTCGAACGACGCCCTCCAGCCGCTCCGTGCCGGCTCGCGCTATCCCAGTCGCCGAGGCGGGCGTGCAGTCGCGCGGCCGCGGGCGAACGGCTGCCTTCGATACCGGCGCGGTCGATCGCGCCGCGGGCCTGCGTCTTCCCGCCCGCCTCGAGAAGCGCCTGCGCAAAGGCAATGAACACCTTCCCGCTGACGCCCGGCTCGCCGTGGGCCGTTTGCAGCGCCTCCTCCGCGATGACACGTGCCCGTTCCTGGTTGAATCCCAGGACGGCCTGCCCGATTCCGCCCAGGGCATAGAGACGGGCATATCCGATGAGGGTCCGTGCTTCGCGGCACAACCGCTCCGCCCACTGTTCCTTCTCGAATGGGGTCGAGCCCTGTGCGACGGCATCAGCGCACGCCCTGAGCACCTCCGCGCGATCGGTCGTGGATTGGATGCGCGCCGTCACCTCGAGCGCGCGCTCGTAGTCTCGATCCCGAAGCAGCGCCCGGGCAATCGAGCCGACGCGCTTTTCGCGCTTCCGGTAGTCGGCAATAGTGCTCGCCGCTTCCACTGCCTCGTCCCTCCTGCCGGCGCCGAGCAGCAGGATTGCGGCGTGGTCGAGCGTCTCGTCCCGTTCGGTCCCGTCGGCGAGGGCGGCGGCGACCGCCTCCCTGGCGTGACCGCTCGTGGCGTAGCGGCGCGACAGCGCCTGCAGCACCGCAGCCCGGCGAGGGCCGTCCGTCAGGCCGGTTGCTGTCTCGAGCGCACGCTGTGCAGTCTCCTGGCCACGCCTCGGATCGGCTCGGTCCAGCAGGACGGGCGCTATCGTACCGAACACCATGGCCTGCCAGAAGGGCGACTCCGTCCGGTCCGCGGCCGCGAAGGCGTCGTCGATTCGTCCGCTGCGGGCGAGGGCCTCGGACAGCGGCCACCTGGCCTGGTCCTGGAGATTTGTCGACGAGGGCAGCGTACCGTCCAGCACACCGCTCAGCAGCTCGATTGTCTCCTGCCAGGCCTCGACCGCGTTCAGTGCCCGCGCCGCGTAGATACGGCTCTGTGGCTGCTCCTCGGCCGGGTGAGACGCCGCTGCTGCCGCCAGCCGGCGCGCGAGGGCGGTGGCATCGTCGGCTGCGCCGGCGTTTGCGAGCCGTCCGACGGCAGTGGCGAGAGTGCGGATGCTGTCGGCCTCTTTCGCGCCCAGCAGGGCCCTTTCGAGGCCGACCGTCAGCGCTTTCAACTCGGCGCGCGGAACATCGTAGGGAAGCTCGCTGAAAATCTTTTCCGCGGCGCGACGCCGCCACAGGGCAACCAGCAGCGACTCGCTCCGTACGGTCGGCTGAGCAGCCTGCGATCGCTGTCGACGACGAAAGCGGTGCATGACCCCGCCGCGACGTGCTGTCGCTCGCTCGAGGGCAGCGGCCCCGGGCCGCCGTCCTATCTCTTCGAAGCTGGCGATGCAGTCGTCGACACGGCCGCCGCGTGCCTGACCGGCGCAGATGTGGACCAGTCGCTGGTCTGGCTCGAGGTCGGGTGCAGGGACCTCTCTTGCTTCCGCCACCAGCCCTTCGCTCGCGAGCGCTTGAATGACGTCGCGCGGGGTGGTCCAGCCCCACGCGGAGCTCGACAGCCGCCGGAGCCCGTCTACGACGAGATCGGATTTTCCGGCCTTCGCCAAGGGCACGGCCAGCGAGCGGAGCGCCCGCGCGGAATCGTAACCGTCGTCCAGCGCCAGCGCGGCCTCGAGTGCGGCGGGAAAGTCGCCGGCCGCGACGAAGGCATCCACCGCCTTGACGGACGTCGACCGCCGTTCCCACGGGTTCCTGATCGAACGAGCCGTGGTCCAGCACGTCTGAGCCAGCTGGCGCGCCCTCGCGTGGTCGCCGATGGCGGTGGCGCCTTCCGTCAGATGGCGCAGGAGCAACGACCGCTGCTGCGGGTTGCGAACGTCGTGCAACTGGCTCTCCACCTGGTCGAAAGCCGCGCGCGCACGGGTCAGATCCCCGCCCGCGGAGTACAGGCGGCCCAGCTCGATCAGTGCCGCACACCTCCCCTCCGCGTCGGCATCGAGCAGGACGTAGCTCTCCGCCCGCTCGACGTCGCCCAGCTTCGCGAGAAGGAGGACGACGGACAATGGCAGTGCGGTCGCGGCGGTGCGTAACCGGGCTACCAGCAGCGAGGCTTCGAGGAACACCCTCCAGTCGGGCCCACGGGCAGCAGCGTAGTCGCGGACCTTCGCCAGGTCGTTGCCGTAGTTGCGGTAAGAGCCACTCTGGCGGTGGCGCGCATCCTGCCACGCGCGTTCGAACACCGGCAGGAACAGCAGGCTATCGGCCCCCTCGTCAATCAGCTGATCCACGAAGTGGGTGAGGACGTAGTCGGCGATCGCAGCGGATGGCGCGGCGGGGCCGGATCTCACCCACTGTGACAGCGCATGCGCAGCGGCCGCTTTCTCTCCTTCCCCGAGATGCCGCGCGACGGCGGACTTGAGCTCCGCGTGCAGGAACTCCAACCTGGCGGTGGCGCGGGGCGTGCTGAGGCTGACTGAGCTGTGCGCAGTGTTACAGATCGGCGACCGCGACGCGGCAGACGCCCTGAGGCATGTGCGGCGGTACCTTCAGCCGGATCCGCCAGCACGGGATCGTTCGACCGAAGCTGCAGGCCGAGTCGCTGGTTGTAGACCCAGAATGCGGGGGACAGCAGGTTCGCCCATCGGGAGCCGAGTGACGGCGAGGCTATCAACGCCAGCCCTATCGGATGGTCCCGGAACTTCTCGTCCCAACGCTCGATCATGTATCGCGCGACGATCCCGCCGGTGCTGTGGCAGATGAACGCGATCCTGGGTGATGCGATCACCGGCGGCCACCCGCCCGCGTCGGGCGCCTCCAGTGCGTGCAGCACTTCCTGCGCGCAATCGGCGATGCCATAGCGGCCCGCCTCCGGGTTGGTGAGATAGCCCGCCATGTAGATGGAAGGATGGCCGAGGCGGGAATCGTTGCGGACGAGATCGGGCCAGAAAACCCGGCGCTCAGGCAGCGGATCCGCATGAAGCCAGCAGGAACGGCTGTCCGAGTTGATCCCGTGGAGGAAGACGAAGACGGTGTCCGAACCGTGAGCGGGGGGCACGTACCAGAAGTTGCGCAGCCGATCCCTGGGAATGGGCAGGGAGTTGGGCGTCAGGAGCTCTGAGTCGGACATCGAGGTGACTCCGGACTGGTCAGGCGTAACCAGGGAACCGCGTGTCCCATGATCAGCGGGCTCGTGAACCGATTCGCTGCGGCGGTGGCCGCTGGAGCGTAACGCCTTCCAGAGGCGCGCACTGGGAATTCGGCAGACGATTTGCCGCTATTCGACAATCAGCCGAATCACTCCGTCGTGCTTGTTCAGCAGGAACAGCTGCCCACGCGGTCCGTAGCCGAACCGCAGATCCGCACGAGCCGCCGGCGGCTTGCCTTGCTTGGTGTTCTTCTCCTGCACGAGCTGAAGCAACGTTCTTGCTTCACCATTCTGATTGAACAAAATACGCCGAATGGCGTCCTGTCCCCCCTGAGGCAACTTGTCGGCCTGAACGTAGAAGACTTCTCCGGTCGGGTTGTCGCCGAAGATCAGGAGGTCTTTCAACTGCTTCACCGCGCCGTGACGATCGATGGCGCCGCCAATGACCGCCGCGCTGCCGCGAAGGAGCGGGTCGGTGTGATCGTACTCGACGGTCGGGTAGGTCACCTTCGGGTCGCTGCGGGGATTCTCCAGGCTGATGGCGCCTTTGTCGAATCGATAGCTGGCTTCCCAGTCGTTCCAACCGAGGTTGGCGCCCGCCGTCACCGGACTGATCTCCTCCACGAAGTTCTGGCCGATGTCGGAAAAGAACATCTGCCGCGTCTTCGAATCCCAGAACAGTCGCTGCGGGTTCCGCACGCCATACGCGTAGATCTCGCCGAGCGTCTCCGGCTTGCCGTCGCTCACGAACGGGTTCGACGGCGGTATCCCGTACTTCCCGTTCGCGCTGTTCTTGCCCAACGGATCGATACGCAGAATCTTGCCGAACGCGGAGCCCAGGTCCTGCCCCACGCGGAACGGATCGTTGCCGCTTCCGCCATCCGCGCTGCCGGCGTAAAGGAGACCGAAGTCGGCGTCTCCCGCTGACGACAGCGGATTGAACGTGATGTGGCCGCCGTTGTGATTCTCGAAGGGCTGCTGGAGGCGCAGCAGCTCGCGGGGCGGCGCCCCCTCGTACGACGCCGCTGCCGGATCCGTCGCGGTCCATTCGATCAGGATCGTGTCATGAGAACGCTGCGGACCGTTCGTCTTGAAGTCCGGCGCCGGCGCGATGTTGCTGGTGTCGATGTACGTGTAGAACTTGCCGAATCCGGGCGCGCCGCGCGTGGCGAACTGCGGGTGGAACGCGAAGCTCTGCAGACCCTGCTCGAAATTCACCGATACGACGTCCAGGGTCCATCGCGGCGCCCGAAGATCGAGATACGGCGTCAGGTTCTTGCCGTCATAACTGACGGATACAGGATCCCGTGCATGTCGCTCACGAAGAGCCGCCGCGTGCCAGGCTCGTCGACGAGCAGCATCATCCGCGCCGCCTCGCCATCGACATCAGGCAGAGCGGCGAACTCGACGAACGACACCTTGACGGCGCCTTCGACCGCCGGAATCGGCTTCGGAAAAGGGTCGATCGACTGCCCGAGTGCCGGGGAGGTCCCGAGGAGCACCGCGACGAGGATGCCGGTGACGACAGGCGCCCGGGCGGGGTTGCGCGTGATGATCATGATCGCGGAGCCTAGACGCACCAGCCGAACCGAGTCAACCGGGGGGCTGCCGGCGGTGAACATCCCGGAGCAGTTTGCGGCGCATGGCGGCCACGAGGCGGGTTCCCGCCGGAAGCGCACAGGCCCGGATGGACTGCCGTGACCCGGCCGGCGCCGCACGTCACGCAGGCTGAACGGACGGCAAACATCCGCGGCCGCTCTGGCGTCTAATCCCCATCATGCAGACACTCTGGCAGGACGTCCGTTACGGACTCCGCGGCATCGGGAACCGTCCGGGATTTGCGATTCTGGCAATCCTGACACTCGGCCTCGGGATGGGTGCGACGACCACCATCTTCAGCGCGATCCAGAACATCCTGCTGGATCCGTTCCCGTACACCGATGCGCGCCGGGTCGCGGCCATCCAGATCCACGACCTGACCTCCGCCCGTCCGGGCGGCAGGGGCGCATTCCAGGTCCCGGAGTTCCTGGACTATGAGGAACAGAACCACGTCTTCGAGGAGGTGATCGGCGGCACCGGCGAGGATGTGCTGCTGTCCACGGCCGAGGGCACCGAGCTCTATGCCGGCGGCCTCGTCACCGCCAATATGTTCACCTTCCTGGGGGTTCCGCCTGCTCTTGGGCGCGGCATCACCACAGACGACGCCCGCCCCGACGCCCACAGGGTGTTCGTGATGGCCGACAAGATGTGGCTGAAGCAATACAACCGCGATCCGGGCATTCTCGGTCAGTCCTTCGTGCTGAACGGAGTGCCCACCACGCTCGTCGGGATCATGCCTCCGCGGTTCACGAAGCTGGCGGCGGATCTCTGGCGGCCGGTCAGGCTGGACCGTGCGAACGCGGAGATCAGCAGGCGGTACTTCATGTTCCAGGCGCGGCTGAAGCAGGGTGTGACGTTCCAGCAGGCGGCTGCGGACATGGACGTCATCGCCCATCGCCTGGCAGGCACCTATCCCGACAACTATCCCAAGCAGTTCACCGTGAACGTGATCAGCTGGGTGGACAGCATCGTCGGACAGTTCAAGACCACACTCTACACGCTCGCTGCCGCGGTCGGACTGCTGCTGGTGATTGCGTGCAGCAACGTCGCCAACATGCTGCTCGCCAAGGCAACGGCGCGGGAAAAGGAAATGGCGATCCGGGTGTCGCTCGGCGCCACGCGGTGGCGGCTGGTCAGGCAATTGCTCGTCGAAAGCCTGCTGCTCGCGGCGGGTGGAGCCGCCGTCGGCTGCCTGCTCGCGTACGGCGGGGTGAAGGCGGTTGCGGTCCTGATCCCCGATGGCTTCATCCCGCGCGAAGCCGTCATCAGGCTGAACACTCCCGTCCTGCTCTTCAGCCTGACGGTGGCCATGCTGACGACGCTGCTGTTCGGACTGGTCCCCGCGCTGCAGACCGCCAGGCGCGACATGGTCGAGCCGCTGAAGGACGCCGGAAAGGGCGTCAGCGGCGGCTTCCGTCGCGGCAGGCTTCGGAGCGTCCTCGTCGTCGTGGAGGTTGCGCTCTCGCTGCTGCTGCTGGTCGGCGCCGGGCTGCTGATCCGGAGCTTCGTCGCGCTCCGGACGGTCGACCTGGGATTCAACCCCGAGAACATCCTGGTGGCCCGCCTGCCGATGCCGCGGGGCCAGTACACCACCGCGGCGGAGAAGCAGCGCTTCTTCAGGACGCTGCTCGACCGCATCCATGCGCTGCCGGGAGTCGTCGTCGCGACAGAGACCACGACGCTGCCGCCATACGGCGGCATCGGTACGGACATCGAGATTCCCGGAAAGACCCACACCGAGAAGTGGCGAGCGATATTCCAGTTGTGCAGCGAGGGCTATTTCCAGACGCTCGGCCTGCGCCTGGCCCGGGGCCGCACGTTCACGGCGGCGGAGGTCGACGGCGCGCGCAAGGTGGCGGTCGTCAACCAGACACTGGTCACGCGCTACTTCGGCCATGAGGATCCGATTGGCCGGCGCGTCAAGCTGTCGATGCTCGAAACGTTCCGCGACGGTCCGGTCGCGGATCCCGTGTTCGACATCATCGGGGTGACATCGGATGCGAAGAACCAGGGCATCGACGAGCCGGTCTCGCCGGAGGTGTTTGTTCCGTACACGCTCACGGGCGGCTTCGAGCGCGGGATTCTGGTGCGGACCCATGGGGATCCCGAGGCGCTCGTCAACACCGTGCGGCGTGAGATCTGGGCCGTGGACCGCAACGTGGCGCTGACGCTGACGGGCTCTTTGACCGGGTACCTGAGGCAGTTCTCGTACGCCGGCCCCCGGTTCTTCCTGCTGCTGCTGGCTGTGTTCGCGTCGGTTGGTCTGGTGCTGGTGGCGGTCGGCGTCTACAGCGTGATCGCGTACACCGTGTCGAGGCAGACCCACGAGATCGGAATCCGCATGGCGCTCGGTGCCAGCCACTCGAGCGTGCTCCGGATGGTCGCGCTGATGGGGCTGAAACTGGTGGCGATCGGGGCCGTGATCGGGCTGTTCGCCAGCCTCGCCGCCACGAAAGTCCTCGCGGCGCAACTCTCGAACGTCTCGAGGTTCGATCCACTGACGCTGGCCATTGTCGTCGGGGTCATGGCGATCGTGGGGCTGGCCGCCAGCTACTTTCCCGCCCGCAAGGCGATGCGGGTGGATCCGATGGTGGCCCTGAGAGAGGGATAGGTGCGTCGAACCGACACGACTGGCCGGAGGTCTATGAACAGGACCTCCGGCACAGCCGATTTTCCGGTGGCTTCCCCGGGGCGGCCTACGACTTCGTGAAGACCACCACGTTGTTGATGGCCTGACCTTTTGAATCCGTTCCCGTGGTGGTCACCGTCATGGTCTTGCCGTCCTTCGCCACCGCGGTTTTGGTGGTGGCGACCGGTTTACCACCCTTGCTGTAGACGATCGTGCTCTCTGTCGGGCTTGTCTTCTTGACGTTGGCCATGTCGTAGTTGGGGTTGCCGGTAACCGGGCCCTCCTTGCCATCGCGCGCGCTCGTATAACCCCACTTCATCGCGGTACCGTCACCCATCACGGCATCCACGGCCACCTTGATTCCTTCGCCCACCGCGTCGATGACGACCGTCGCACTCTTCGGAGGAGGTCCTGGCTTGTACGTGGACTTGGCGAGGTCCACCTTCCACGTGCCCACGAGCGGATCGGTCGCCTGCGCCATCGTGGCGACACCGAGCGCCATCGAAAAGACGGCCGCGACCGCCATTCCTGTCAGCTGCCGTCTCCCTGTTGCCCGCATGTGCCCTCCTGATGGTTTGAAGTTC
The DNA here is from genome assembly GCA_963787175.1 of uncultured Acidobacteriota bacterium. Lineage (GTDB taxonomy): Bacteria > Acidobacteriota > Vicinamibacteria > Vicinamibacterales > 2-12-FULL-66-21 > CAVSUB01. Next base: position 289,577 of record CAWBCA010000013.1, on the reverse strand, counting down.
CGGACGGAAAAGCGCCCGCAATATAAGCGAAATGCTCTGCCGCTGTCCAGCTTGGGAAGTCAGGGCTCGGCGGCCGCGGCGCACCGGGCACCGTCCGGCAGACCCACCTGGCCGGGTAGAAGTGGCCACAAATACCACTTCAGGCCTCGAGTTTGGTATTGACGAGCTCGGACACGCGACGGGCGGAGCTCCTGCCAGCCGGGCGCAGCCGTTGGCGTTTCGGGTCTGGACCACGGTGCCGGTGTGCCGAACAGAACACGGTTTTTCCACGGTTCGTGGGCACAATGGCTGATCCGCGGTTCCAGTGGCAGGCAGGCAAACGCTGAGGTTGCGGCTCAGCCGTTTGGCCCAGGTAAGTGGCGTGGATCGAGGACGCCAGGGGATCCGATTGTGCCCGACTGGCGAGGCTCCTGCCGGCGGTGGGGGAAAACGCTCACGCCGGTTTCGCTGATGGAACGGCTTCACCTGTGAAGATCACACGAACTATTGCGGCCTGCATCGCGCTGGCGTCGCTGTGGCCTGCGGAGGCGCTCGCGCTCGATCCCGCGAAGGCCCTCACGCAGTTCACCCATTCCGCCTGGCAGATGGAGGATGGGCTGCCGCAGAACTCGATCAGGGCGATTGCCCAGACCACCGATGGGTACATGTGGCTCGCGACCCAGGCCGGCATTGTACGGTTCGACGGTGTCCGCTTCACGGTATTCAACACCGCGAATACGCCCGCGCTCGCGAACAGCAATGTCATGACTCTCCTCGCCGGGCGAGACGGGAGCCTCTGGATCGGCACGTATGGCGCCGGATTGACGCGCTTGAAAGACGGGACGTTCACCAGCTATACGACCCGCGATGGCCTGGCCCACGATGTGGTGTTTGCGCTCTGCGAGGACGGCGATGGGAATCTCTGGATCGGCACGCACGGAGGCGGTCTGAGCCGCTGGCGGGATGGCAGGTTCACGACCCTCTCGACAAAGAACGGGCTGTCTCACAACTTCGTGAGGGCGATCCATGAAGACCGTCAGGGAGACCTGTGGATTGGCACCGACGGCGGCGGATTGAACAGGTTGAGCGCCGGCGAGTTCACCGTCTTCGGGAAGCCGCAGGGACTACGGAGTGACATCATCCTGTCGATACGCGAGGACCGGCAGGGGAGCCTCTGGGTGGGGACGTTCGACGGTGGGCTGAGCCGGCGGCGCGATGGCCGGTTCACAACCTACGCAGTCAAGGACGGGCTTCCCAGCAATGCCGTGTACGCGATCTCCGAGGATCGCGACGGGAGTCTCTGGGTCGGAACGCACGGAGGCGGGCTGAGTCGATGGGACGGCGCCAAGTTCACGTCACTCACGACTGAGTACGGGCTCGCCGATGGCGGTGTGAGAGCCATCTACGAGGATCGCGAAGGGAGCCTGTGGATCGGCACCGCCGGCAGCGGTCTCCACCGGATCAAAGACGGTAAGTTCACGAGCTTCACGACCGGGGAGGGACTCTCCAGCAATATGGTCTACCCGATCTACGAGGACCGGGCGGGCGACGTCTGGATCGGCACTGAGGACCGTGGCCTGAATCGGCTCAGGGAAGGGCGCGTATCGGTCTATACGACGAGGCAGGGCCTGGCCAGCGACCACGTGTGGTCGATCGAGGGGGGACGCGACGGAAGCCTGTGGCTCGGAACAGGAGGAGGACTCAGCCGGCTCAACGATGGGCGCTTCACCAACTTCACCACGCAGGACGGGCTCTCGAACAACATGGTCTGGGCGCTTCACGAGGGCCGCGACGGCAGCCTCTGGATCGGCACGTTCGGTGGTGGTTTGAACCGCCTGAAGGACGGCCGTTTCGACGTCTACACGTCAGGCGACGGCCTGCCGGACACGTCCGTCAGAGCGATCCAGGAGGATGCTGCGGGAACGCTCTGGATCGGGACGAACAGCGGGGGCGTGGCCACCCTGTCCCAGGGCCGGTTCACCACGATCTCGACGAAGGATGGCCTCTCGAGCAACGTGGTGAGATCCCTCTACGCCGACCAGCAGGGAAGCGTCTGGATCGGCACGCTCGGCGGCGGGCTGAACCGGCTGAAGAACGGCCGCATCACGGTCTACATGACCCGCCATGGCCTGTTCGACGATGTGATCTGGCTGATCCTCGAGGATGGCCAGGGCAATCTCTGGATGAGCAGTTCCCGCGGGATCTTTCGGGTCAGCAAACAGGACTTGAACGATTTCGCTGACGGCCGAATCAGATCGATTGCCTCCGTCGCGTACGGCAAGGCGGATGGTGTGAAGAGCAGCCAGGGCGTCGGCGGCTCGCAGTCGGTGGGCTGGAAAGGCCGCGACGGGAGGTTGTGGTTCTCGACCTTCCAGGGCGTCTCGGTCGTGGACCCGCAGCGCCTGAACACGAACGCCGTGCCGCCGCCGGTCATCATCGAGCAGATCCTGGTTGACGGTCAGGCGCTTGCTGCGGACGCCCGGGTGCCGGCGGGCAGGGAGAAGTTCGAGTTCCACTATACGGGCCTGAGCCTGCTGGCACCCGAAAAGGTGCGGTTCAAATACAGGCTCGAAGGCCTGGACCGGGACTGGATCGACGCCGACACCCGCCGCGTCGCCTACTACACGAACATCCCGCCCGGAGACTACCGCTTCCGGGTGCTGGCGTCGAACAACGACGGCGTGTGGAACGAAACCGGGGCTGCGCGTGCCTTCTACATGGAACCCTATTTCCGCCAGACGTACTTCTTCTACGCGTTGTGCGCCGGCGCGGCGCTGATGCTCGGCGGATATGTCTATAAGGTCCGGGTCAGGAAGCTGACATCCCGCCACGCCGAGCTGGAGATGACGGTCGACGAGCGCACCCGGCAGCTGCAAGTGGCCAAGACTGCCGCGGAAGCCGCGAACCGCGCCAAGAGCGAGTTCCTCGCCAACATGAGCCACGAGATTCGCACGCCGATGAACGGCATCATCGGCATGACGGAACTGACCCTCGGAACCGATCTCACGGCCCAGCAGCGCGACGACCTGACGACCGTCAGGACATCCGCGGACTCGCTCCTGACGATCATCAACGACATCCTTGATTTCTCGAAGATCGAAGCGGGCAAGCTCGAGCTCGATCCCGTCGACTTCGATCTGCGCGAGTGGCTCGCTGCCACGATGAAGACTCAGGGGCTGCGGGCGCACCAGAAGGGGCTGGACCTGGCTTGCCGGGTGCAGCCGGATGTGCCCGACGCGCTCGTGGGTGACGCGGGTCGCTTGCGGCAGATCGTGATCAACCTGCTTGGAAATGCGATCAAGTTCACCGATCGAGGGGGCATCGTGGTCGAGGTGTCCATCGTCGGCGGCGAGCCGCAGGCGGCCGCGGGACGGCAGGCCGCGGAGGTGGAATTGCGCCTGGCGGTTGCCGACACCGGCATCGGCATCTCGGCCGAAAAGCAGCGTCTCATCTTCGACGCGTTCTCACAGGCCGACAACTCGATCACGCGCCAGTACGGAGGCACCGGCCTCGGCCTGACGATCTCGTCGCGGCTCGTCGCGCTGATGGGCGGCCGGCTGTCCGTCGAGAGCGTCACCGGACGCGGCAGCACGTTCTGGTTCACGACAGGGCTCGGCCACCAGCGTCCGTCATCGAAGAATCCGGTGCTGGCCCCCCTGGCGCGGCGAGAGACCGAACAGGTCGATCGTCCACTCCGGGTGCTGCTGGCAGAAGACAACCCGGTGAACCAGGTGCTCGCGATACGGCTGTTGGAAAAGCGCGGGCACAGCGTCGCGGTGGCCGGCAACGGCCGCGAGGCACTCGACGCAACGGAACAGCAGATCTTCGACGTCGTGCTGATGGATCTGGAGATGCCGGAGATGAGCGGCCTGGAGGCCACCGCGGCTATTCGCAGGCGCGAGCAGCGGACCGGGGCGCATCTACCGATCATCGCCATGACCGCCCACGCCATGACCGGCGATCGCGAGAGGTGCCTGGCGGTCGGAATGGACACCTACGTCAGCAAGCCGGTCCGTGCAGACGAGCTCTACGCCGCGCTCGAGAACGTGGCGCTCCGACAGACCGCTTGACGCCAGCCGAGGCGGTAACGACAGCGTCTGACGGTAGAGTACACAGCGTGAGCGCCTCCTGCCCTACCGAGTAGACCTGCGCGACGCCGCGCCCGACACGTTCGATCGGCTCGTCGACCTGGGGGCGATCGATGTCGAGTCCGGTCCCGATGGCGGACTGGCGGCTCTGCTGCCCGACAGCCTCACTCCGGAACAGGTCGCGAACGCGCTCGGAATCGACGGGATCTCGGTGTCTTCCGCGATCGGCCGGGACGAGGCGTCGGTCTGGGTCCTGAGCCCGCGCCCGATCCGAATCGGACGCCTGTCGATTGTTCCGGCCCATTTCGAGGCCGCGCCCCACACCGTCAGGTTGATCGATACGCCGGCGTTCGGCACGGGGTCGCACCCGACGACGGCGCTGTGTCTGCAAGTGCTCGAGGATGTCGTGCCGATCGCCCGTCCCGGCGCAGTGCTCGACGTCGGAACGGGCTCGGGGGTGCTGGCACTGGGTGCGCTGTCTCTGGGCGTCCCGCGCGCGCTGGGCATCGACATCGAAGACGAGGCGCTGCGCGCCGCCGCGGACAACGCGCGCCTCAACGGCCTCGACGATCGCCTGCAGTTGCTGCGCGGAGGACCGGAGACAATCGCGGGCAGGTGGCCGCTGGTGCTCGCCAATGTCCTTGCCGCGCCGCTCATCGAGATGGCGCCGCCGCTGGTCCGGCGCGTCGGGCATCGCGGCCAGCTGGTGCTCTCAGGCATTCCCGCGTCGGTTGAACCGGATGTGACCCAAGCCTACCGCCGTCTTGGAATGCGGCGCCTGGACACCAGGGCGCGTGCGGGTTGGATCGCCCTGACGCTCCAGGCGTCGTGGTGAGCGCCTGCCCCGTGGCGACCGTGACAACCACTCCGGGGAAGCCCGGCGATCGCCAACCCTCGACGCGACCTGCCCGGGGTGCATGTGGAACTCTGGCCTGGCGCCACTCAGCTCAGGTTCGCCGGGCCGGACCACTCAGCATTCTGTCGTAAAGTCACACGGTTGGAGCCCACCATGCGCACTCCTGACCCGCCGGCGATCGCAGCGTCGGAGTCCTTGTCGATCTCCTTGCGTCCATCTGACCGTCCGGTGCAAGACCCACCGTCGCGCCGCGCCATCCTCCAGGCCGGTGCAGCGCTCGCGGGCGGGTGCGCAGCTTCGTTGATCCTGTCGCCGCCATTCGTCCTGGCGCGGCAGGAGGCACCACGCGACGGCATCTTCGACGTGAAGGCCTTCGGCGCTGCCGGCCTGCGCTCCCGGAACGCCACGGGCGCCTGCCAGGCTGCAATCGACGCGTGCTCGGCCGCTGGCGGCGGCATGGTGCGGGTGCCGCCCGGAGAGTACAGCGTCGGCACGATCCAGCTGAAGGACAACGTGACGCTCCACGTCGAGGCGGGTGCGACGCTGTTCCTGCTCCAGGACAACGCGCAGTTCCCGCGCGGCCGCCGCGCGATGGTGTTCGCCGAGAACGCGGCCAACATCGGCGTGACGGGCCGCGGCACGCTCGATGGCCTCGCTCAGTACCAGTTCGTGGCCATGCGCGGCGTCGATCCCGAGATCGCCGACGAAATCGCCATCGCCCGTGCGGCCGGCCTGGACATGCGGCGCTACTACCGTATCGGCGTCCAGGCCTACATGCTGATACTGAACAATTGTCGCAACGTCCTGCTGCGCGACATCTCGATCGTTCACTCTCCGCTGTGGAGCGTCCGCCTGAACGACTGCGACCGCGTGCACGTGCGCGGCGTCTACATCTACTCCGACCTCGAGAGGGGTGTGAACGCGGATGGAATCGACGTCGTCTCCTCACGCAACGTGACGATCTCCGATTCGATCATCGAGACAGCCGACGATGCGATCGTCCTGAAGGCGATCGCCCGGGACGGCCAGCCGGCGCGTCCGACCGAGAACGTCACGGTCACCAACTGCGTCCTGACGTCGTCGTCGACCGCGCTGATGATCGGCACCGAGACCGAAGCAGACATCCGGCACGTTCTGTTCAACAACTGCGTCATCCGGAACTCGAACAAGGGGTTCGGCATCAACGTCCAGGACGGCGCCACGGTCAGCGACGTCATCATCAGCAACCTGACCGTCGAGACCAGCCGGCGGCACTGGAACTGGTGGGGCAGCGCCGAGATGTGCAAGTTCGTGCTGAAGAAGCGCAGGCCCGACTCGCGCCTCGGCGCGATTCGAGACATCGTGGTGGACAACGTGGTCGCGCGTCCGCGGGGGACCAGCACCATCACCGGTCATGTGGAACAGCCGATCGAGAATCTCCGCCTGTCGAACATCGACCTCACCATGCTCGCGGAGAATGCCGTCGACAAGCGCGCCACGCATGCCCTTCACCTCGAGCACGTACGAGGTGCGCGCATCCGCGACCTGTCCGTTCGCTGGTCGGAGGATGTATCCGAACAGAATTGGCAGAGCGCGTTGGTTGCGCGGCGCGTCTCGGAATTCGAGATCGCCGGCTTCACCGGCAGGCAGGGCATCCGGAGCGCGAATCACCCGGCACTGCTGCTCGACGCGTCTGAGAAGGGCACAATCCGGAACGCGCGCGCGACCGACGGATGCCGCCGGCTGGTCCACGTGCAGGGTCAGGCGACACGGAACATCACGGTCAGCGGCTTCGAGATCCCTGCGGGAGCCTCAGCGGTGACCTTCGAAACCCCCGAAGTGAAACGGGCGGTGCGCGTCGATCCCCCACAGTAGCCCAGGTTGTGCAACGCCGGGCTGCCTGAATGGCAGATGGCACAACGCGACGGGAGAGATCGGCGTGTTCTGCCATCTGCCATTTCGATTTCACATCACGCCGAGCTTTCTCAGCGGCCGACTAACTCTTGTAGCTGCCGGTCGCCGGCGTCTGGGTGGCGGCGTTGTCCTGCATGTCGGTCAGGCCGGCGAATCGCAACGGAGTGAGCCGACACAGGCCGGTCGTATCGAATATGTGCCCGCCCGTGTGCAGGTGCGGGTCCGTCGTGCCGGAGTTCCCGATCTGCGCGATCGGAGTGTCGGCGGACACCTTCTCGCCCTGCGAGGTGGGAACCAGGGATCCCGGCTTCAAGTGGTAATAGCCGGTCCACAGCTCGAGCTCAGGATGCCACACGGTGATCCAGTGGTTCAGGTTGTCCGGGCTCTGACCGGGATTTTCCACTTGGACCACGACACCGTCCGCCATCGGATACACGTCCAATGGCCCGTCGACGACCGAGATGTCGAGCGACGTCCTCTGGGCGGGCCAGGAGTGAGCATCGAAGCCGGAGTGGTCGAAGGCGCTTCCCCAGTGGAACGTTCCCCCGCGCACCGGTGGCGAGACGTCCACCGGCTCCCGCCACTTGATCGGAAGGTCGCGCCGCACCGTTCCGCATCGACGCCTGCGCTGGTAGTGCAGGATCACGCGCAGATTTCCGTTCTCGAATCCCGGCTCGACGTCGAGCTCGAATCCGTAGACGAAACGGCTCAGGGTTTTCTTTCCCAGCTCGAGGGTGCCGTTCGACGCCGCGTCGACGAGGGTGCAGCCGTCCTGGCCATTCAGCTCCTGGCACCCGCGTTCGTCCGGCCAGAGCGACTGGTGAAACCGCAGCGGCGAGAGGTTCGCCTCGAGCAGCCACTTGCCATCGATGCGGACCTCGACGTCCATGCGGATGATCGAGAGGTCGTCGCCGGTCAGGTTGACGATCGTTCCGCCGACGTTGATCCAGCGCGTTTCTTTTCCTCCCCGCCACATCGGAACGACGTCGCCGGTGTCGGTCCACATCGCGAGCGCGACGGGTTCTCCGAGCTTGGGAACGACGTGCGAGGCGAAGCCGGGTCGCTGCACCGTGAGCGGACGAAGCAGCCGCTGCCGGCGCCCATCCGTGGTCTTGGCGTCGATGTACGCGACGATGTCGCGGTTCTCGATGCCGGATCCGATGGTCAGGGAAGCTGCGGGCCCGACCGTTCCGCCGGCCGGAATCGTCGCCGCGCCGCCGGTCGGATCCGGCGGCGACATCGCGAGCGCGTCCGACTGCCCGCCGGAAGAAGCCCACCGCAACGCCGCGTTGACGATCTGGACGTCGGCTCCCGCGACGTTCGTGACCTGGACCGTGACCGTCTCGTTCAGGTTCATCTGCGAGTTCATCGCCTCGTCGCCGTTGAAAGCCTCCACCGTCGCCGTGCCGGTGACGTTGAGCAGCCCGTCGTCGGCCGGCGTTCCCGGCGCCGGCGTGCGGTTCAGGATCGCGGCGAGATTGCCGTCGCCGAGGTTGCAGAGCTCGACGGGGTGGCTGCAGAGGCCGTCGGACTGGCCGCGCAGATACGTCTCCTTTGCGCCCGCGAACCAGAACCACGTCCGCGGCGATGCGTCGGGGCCGGCGTTGTCGACCCACGCGGCGCAGAACCGCAGGCTCGATCCACTCCCGTGATTGTCGAGGCTGACCAGCCGGCTCTTCGTGTCGCGCAGGCGCACGTGCAGGGCGTCGAAGGTGATGGACGGGGTCCAGTTCCACGGCGCACCGGAGTCATCCTGGGTCCAGATCGCGGCGACCTTCGCGGCGCCTGTCTCGAGCGCGCGCACGCAGGTGAGCCGGTGGCCCGCCGGGACCGCAGCTTTCAGGTCCGCCGCAGCGATCTCTGGTGTCCAGCCCCAGGTCAGCCAGGGAGCGGAGGACGCGGGGTCGCGGATCAACCAGACCGCCGCGAGCTTTTTCAGATCGACAATCGGCTCGACGAGAAAGAGCCTCAGCCGACCGTGCGCGCCGTCGACGTGCTGGGACAGTTGGTCGGGGGTCCAGCCCTTCGTCCAGCCCCAGTCCTGAAAATCGGCGCCGGAGTTCTTGACCCAGGAGAGGAGGTAGCGGCGGGACGCGCCTGTGCCGTAGGCGTGTATGGCGACCGGGCGTCTCTTGTTCTTGAGCGAGTTCGCCAGCTCGACTGCGAGGTCGGAGTCGGTGAGGACGGTCTTCCACTGACCAGGTACGGGTAGCTCGAGGAGTTCGGGCATCGAGGTCCCCCTTCGGCCGCCAGACAATGTTTGCAATACGCGCGCCGGGTGATCGACCGTTCGCCGGTTTACCCACCCCCTCGCCCCGCACGTTTTTACTGCAGAGTGGTTCGGCGCTGGCGACCAGGTTGCCGGACGTCGGTCCCACCGCCGCCGTGCGATGGTCTGCTATTCCTGCCGAAGGGACTCCATCAGGTCGACCCGGCTGGCACGGTAAGCCGGCAGCAGACAGGCCACCAGCGCCACCACGGCGAAGGCGATCGACGCCGTCCCCAACGCTATCGGGTCGGACGGTCTCACGTCGAAGAGCAGGGTCTGCAGCAGCCGTCCGACCAGCATCGCCAGGATGGCGCCGATCAACAGTCCGCCGGCCACCAGCTTCGATCCCTCGCGCAGAACCAGCTGGACGATCTGGTGGCGCTGCGCGCCGACCGCCTTTCGCACCGCAATCTCCTTGGTCCGCGAGTTGACCGACAGCGTCAGGACGCCGTACAGGCCGACCAGCGACAACAGCGTCGCCACGGCGGCGAAGCCGATGAGCAGTCGCATCGCGAACGTTCGCGGGGCGACCGACTCGCGCCGGATTTCGGCCATCGTCGTCATGCGCTCGACGGCGGAGGTCGGGTCGATTGCGCGCAGCTCGCGCCGTACGAGCGCGGCGAGCGTCATGGGGTCGCCCGCGGCGCGAACGACGAGATGCTTCGAGAACGCTCCTGACTGCCAGAACGGCAGGTAGATCTCGGGCTCGGCGCGCTGACTCAGCTCTTCGGTCCGGGTGTCAGCCACGACGCCGACGATCTCGAATGGCTTGTCGGTGCTGCCGGCGGACCGCACCTGTGCGCCGACTGGATTGCGATCCGCGTAGTACCTTTTGGCGAGCGTGGCATTGACGATGGCGACCCGCGGCGCGTCGGGACCGTCGGTGTCGCGAAACGCGCGCCCCGCCGCGATTGTCATGCCCATCACGTCGAAGTAGTCCTGCGTGATGGAGCGGAGCGGCACCGTGATGCGATCGACCAGCTTCGACGAACCCGCCTGGCCCGGGAACTCCACGTCGGCCGTCCATTTGTTGCCGGTCAGCGGCACTCCCCACGCAAACGCTGCACGCGTGACGCCCGGCACCGACGACCACGCGCTCGAGGGCGAGCTTGTGGAACTCATTCGACTTCTGCCGCTCCATCGTCGTCACCGTCATCGCCAGGATGTTCTCGGTGTCATAGCCGGGCTCCATGCGATCGAGGTTGCGAGCCGTGCGGATGAGGAGCGCGGCACCTGCAAGGAGCGCGACCGTCAGCACGATCTGCAGCGTCGCGACGCCGCCGAGCAGCCGGCGCTCGTGCCGGCTGGCGGTCGTGCGCGTGCCCTTGAGGCCCTGGAACCGATCCGGAAGAGAGGCGCGGGCGGCAGGCAGCGCCCCAGCGATGCCGGCGGCGACGAGCGCGGCAAGAAATCCGAACGCAAAGACCGGCCAGCCGACGTGAACGGCGTCCGCACGCGGCACTGCCTGTCCGGCAACCGCCTTGAGCAGGCTGACGATCCCGGCGGCAAGCCCCGCACCGAGCGCGGCGCCGGCGACCGCGAGGACGAGGCTCTCGGTCAGCGCCTGGCGGAACAGACGCCATCGGCCGGCGCCGAGCGCCGAGCGCATCGCGTACTCCGGATGCCGCTGCAGGCCGCGCGTCAGGAGCAGGCCCGCGACGTTGGCGCACGCGATGAAGAAGACCAGCGCCACCGATCCAAACAGCGGCACCAGCAAACGCCGCCCGTCGCGGTTGAGGACGTCCTGCACCGGCACGACGGCGGCAGTGATCCCCTGGAGTGTCGAATCGGATTGCGCCAGCCCCGCCGACAGTGCCGCGATCTCCGATCTGCGCCTCGGCAACCGTCGCACCGTCGTGCAGCCGCGTGATCGCATTTCCGGCGCCAGAGGCCGGGCGCGATTCGTCCGGACGCCGTGCCAAGCCAGAAATCGACGTGCGCGTTGAGGTCGTAGTTCGGCTCGCTCGACGCACCCGGATCCGGCAGGAACCTGATGCCCGCGTGGCATCACGCCGACGACCGGCAGCGGCGCCGCCATGCGGCTGATGCGAATCGTGCGCCCGACGATGTTCGGATCGCCGTTGAACTTGCGCTGCCAGAAGTCGTACCCGAGGATGATGGCCGACGGCGGGACCTTCGGCCGGGCCAACTCGGCGTCAACGAACTCCCGGCCCAGGATCGGCCGCAGCCCGAGGACGCGGAAGTAGCTTGGCGTGACCACCATCCCGCCCATCGACTGGCTGCCGTCCGGCAGCACGAGGAAGTTGAAGGTCCATCGATACAGCGCCGGCGGCTCGATCGAGCGCGCTTGCCGCCACGACAGCCACTGGCCGACGGTCGCCCCGCGCAGGTACGGGCCGCCGTCGATCCGCGCCGGCGAGATCAGGACGATGCGGCCGGGATCGGCTGTATGGCGGCGGCGAGAGAAGGACCCCCTGAATCAAGCCGAACATCGCGGCTGCCGCGCCGATGCCCAGCCCGAGCGTGATGACCGCAATGGCGGCAAACCCGGGGTTCTTGCGCAGCTGGCGGATGGCGAAGCGGATATCGTCGGTCATGTCGGATCCTCGCTGATTCGCACCCAGGGGCCTGTGACCCGGCCCACACCAGTTGCCCCATCCCTCGCGGGTCTGGAGGCTCGGCGCAGCGGTCCCACAGATATGACGTGCCAGCTGCGACGAAAGTTAGCAGAAATATGGACCCGTTTCATCAACCGGGCTTTCCGGACAACAATAGCAACCGTAAGGGCGAGCGGAGCTCGTCGCCAGGACGAGCGGCCGCCGCGACCCGAGTATCCTGCACATCAGGAGGAAGCACATGAAGCGACAGTTGGCAGTGTGTATCGGCCTCGTGGTTTCTCTTGTCTCGTGGGCGGGCACCGGCGCTCAGGCTCAGACCGCGACGGAGGACGCCAAGAAGGCCAAGGCGACGACCGTCACCGGGTGCCTTGCGAAGGGCGCCGACGCGAACAGCTACACGCTCAGTGATGCGATGCCCGACGCGGCAGCGAAAGAGCAATCGAAGGAGGCGCCGAAGAGCGCCGAGACGAGGACCTATCAGGTGATGGCCAAGGAGTCATCGCTGAAGCTCGCGGATCATGTCGGCCACAAGGTGACACTGACCGGGACGGTGGATGAAATGAGCTCTCAACCTGCGCCCGGGGCTCCGAAGCCGGGTGCGACCGGAACCGCAGGCGGTGGAGCTGGAGCAACGGCGGGAGCCAAGGCGGGCGCGACGCCACACCTGATGGTCACGTCGATGAAGCACGTCGCAGCAACCTGCACGCCGTAGGCACCTCGAGTGGTGGGGTGATCTCCCGTCCGGCGGCCGCATGGTCGGCCGCCGGTTCTTTTCGGACGCTCGACCCCCGGGCACTACAGGGTCAGTTCCCCGCTGTCCCGCCCTACAGCCTACAGCTGAGAACCGGCTTTCGGCGTTGGGTTGTCAGCACCCGGCGTAACCCCGAACGCTGTGGCGGCGGCCCTTCAGGCCGCCGAGGCGGCGGGGCCTGACGAAGGCCCGCCCTACAGATGAGAAAGGTAACGGGGCGTCGATCGTCCGCGAAACCGACCGGCGGGCTCTCTGCAAAATGCGAAACATCATCCGAACTCCGGCGCTCGTCCTCGTCCTGGTATCCGCGTGTTCGACCCCTCAGCCACCCTACGACCTGCTGATTACCGGCGGCGCCGTCATCAGCGGTGACGGCACGCCGGCGGTCAGCGTCGACATCGGGGTCCGTCACGGAAAGATCGCCACGATCGGCGAGATCAAGGGCGCCCAGGCCCGCCACCTCATCGACGCCTCGGGTCTCACGGTCGCTCCGGGGTTCATCGACATACACAATCACTCGGACTACACCATCCTGGTGGAGCCGAGGGCCGAGAGCATGATCCGGCAGGGTGTGACGACGATGGTGCTCGGCGAGTCGCGGTCCGCCGGTCCCGTGAAACCTGGCGTCAACGACGACCAACGGTCGCGCGCCGACGGCGCGACGGTCGAGTGGACGACTCTGGGTGGCTATTTCGAAGCGCTCGAGCGCCGCAAGATGGCGACCAACATTGCCTCGTATGTCGGCGAAGAGCAGGTGTGGACCTACGTGAAGGGCTACCGCCAGTCTCCCGTCACCGCCGCTGAGCTCGAGGCCATGAAGGCGCTCGTGGCGCGCGCGATGGAAGAGGGAGCGATGGGCCTGTCCACCGCGCTGCTTCAGCCCCCTTCCAGCCTGGCGACTACCGCGAACCTGATCGAGCTCGCCAAGGTCGCGAAGCAGCACGGTGGGATCTACTCCTCGCACATCCGCGATGAAGGCGAGGGCGTGTTCCGCGCCGTCGACGAAGCAATCGCGGTCGGCGTGGGCGCCGGCATTCCGGTGGACATCATCCACATGAAGATCGCCCACAAGAAGCTGTGGGGACGGGTCAACGAGATCATCGCGCGGGTCCAGGCCGCCCGTGACGGCGGCTCGACGGTCCAGGCCAATGTGTATCCGTACACGGCGGGGCAGAACAACCTGTCGTCGATCATCCCTCCGTGGGCCCACGACGGTGGGCGCGATGCGATGTTGCAGCGCCTGCGCGATCCGGCGGCGCGCCAGCGAATGCGCGGCGAGATCCTCAACGGACTTCCGGACTGGTACAACCACTACCTGGCGACCGGAGACGGGTGGGCCGGCATGCTGCTCGTCTCGCTCAAGAACGAGCGGAATGCACCGTTTCAGGGCAGACGCATGAGCGAACTGATTCTCGCGCGAGGCGGTGAGCCGGTGGACGTGTTGTTCGACCTGCTCCTCGAGGAAAACGGCAGCGTGCCCACGGTGTTCTTCCATCATTCGGAGCAGGACATGCAGCTGGTGATGAAGCAGCCGTGGACCTCGATTGGCTCGGACGGGTCGGCAGTGAGCGTCGATGGCCCCACCGGACGAAGCCATCCGCACCCCCGATACTACGGGACGTTCCCCCGCGTGCTCGGGCGCTACGTGCGGGACCTGCAGGTCCTGACTCTGGCGGAGGCGATCCGCAAGATGACGAGCATGAACGCCGATAAGATTGGCATCAAGGACCGCGGACGCCTCCGCGAGGGGATGTGGGCGGACATCACGATCTTCGACCAGGACCGCGTCGCCGACCGCGCCACGTTCGAGAATCCGCACCAGTACCCGGTCGGCATCCAGTACGTCATCGTGAATGGTGCGCTGACGGTCGACAACGCCACCCACACCGGCGCGCTCGCGGGACGGGTGCTTTACGGGCCCGGCCGGAAATGACGAGGCGCCGCGATGAGCCCCCTGCCTCGAGCTCGACTCGTGGCTCGTGCACGCCCACGCCGAGCGCGGTCCCACGCTGACTGACAGACTCCACAGGGGCTGATGGCGGAGATCGCACGCACCACACCGACCCGGACCCGGCTCGAATCGGTCGACGTCGTGCGCGGCGTGATCATGATGATCATGGCGCTCGATCACACCCGCGACTTCTTCGGCGTACCGGGCCAGAATCCCACCAACCTGGCCACCGCGGGCGCCGCACTCTTCCTGACACGCTGGGTGACCAACATCTGTGCGCCGGTATTCTTCCTGCTGACCGGGGTGGGCGCCTACCTCGGGTTGCGCCGGCGCTCGCCCGGTGCGCTCTCGCGCTACCTGCTGAGTCGTGGCATCTGGCTGATCGTGCTCGAGGTCACCATCGTCAGATGCCTGGCCTACCAGTTCAACGCCGACTATCAGGTCACGATGCTGCTGGTCCTGTGGGCGCTGGGGTGGGCGATGATCACCCTGGCGGCGGTCGTGCGGCTGCCGCCGACGGTGGTCGGGGCGCTCGGTGTGCTGGTGATCGCAGGGCACAACCTGCTCGATGGCGTGCAGACGGCCAACCCGGTGTGGTCCGTCCTGCACGCGCCCGGATTCGTCTGGCCGACCCCGCCGCACGTGGTGTTCGTCAGCTACCCCCTGGTGCCCTGGATTGGCGTGACCGCCGCAGGCTTCGGCCTTGGGCAGGTCTATGGGTGGAATGGTGAGCGCCGACGCCGGTTCCTGGTCGGGCTGGGGCTGGTCCTGTGCGTGGCGTTCGTCGCGATTCGCTGGCTCAACGCCTACGGCGACCCCTTCCGCTGGACGCCCGAATCGACCGTTCTGTTCACGGTGCTGTCCGCGCTCAACACCAGCAAGTACCCGCCATCGCTCCTGTTCCTGTTGATGACGCTCGGACCGGCGCTGTTGCTGCTCGCATCCGTCGACCATGGGACGCCGCACCTGCTCCGGCCGGCCCTGATCATCGGCAAGGTGCCGCTGTTCTACTACGTGCTGCACTTCTTCTTCATTCACCTGCTCGCCGTCGCCACCTGCTACCTGCGCTACGGAGCAGTCCATTGGATGTTCGAGTCACCCGACCTTCGGAACTATCCGTTCACGCCGCCGCCAGGCTGGGGATTTGCCCTCCCGGTGGTCTACCTGGTCTGGATGGTCGTGGTGATTGCGATGTACCCCCTGTGCCATTGGTTCGCGGGGCTGAAGCAGCGCAGGAGCGACGCGTGGCTCGGTTACGTGTGAACCGGTCGCTTGCACCCTTCGCGGCTTTGCCGCAGTGATCCCGAAGGCCTGCCCGGACGCCGGCGGTCGAACAACTCACTGGTCGGGCGCGAGCCGATGCGAACCCCGGTCGGGCCGGCCGGCCCATCCTGAATCCCCACCACCCGTGCATTCAAGGAAAGTCTCCGCCCCTTTTGGGAATAGCTCGGTCCGCCGGGTCGTCCACGATCTTCGCGAGCGAGAGCAGGCTCGAGCTGAGCCGGATTCCCGCCCGGTTGAGCGCAGTGAGGTTGACGGTGATCCCGATGCGGTCGTTTTCGCGAACCAGTTCGATGATTCCGCCAACCAAGGCAAAATCCGGGATATCGGCGATGGTGAGGACTCCGCTGCTTTGGACCGTGGCGAGCAGTTCGCTCGAACGCTTGCCGCTCGATCTCGTCAGGTACAACACGTTGCAGGTCGGGAGCGCGGCATCCGCCGCCACGCTCTTCACGGTGACACCGTGGCCGCCGATTGTCTTGCCGCGCGTCATGCCTTCGAGTGCCTGTGCAACTGCCCAGTCGTCGACGACGCAGATGAAGAGCGGCACGCCGGTGGCGACCGCGTCGGCAGGCCATTGGACGAATTGCGCGAGGTTCGCCACGAACGCGGCTTTGAGTTGGGGAGCCGCCACGGGCTGGGCCGAGGCCGGCCCAGCGGCGAGCGCACCGGCCACGGCAGCAGCCAGGCAGGCGCCGACCCAGCTGGCGCGGCTCACTTGGAATGCCGGAGCGCCCAGCGGAAGCCCACTCGAACGGTGCGTCCGTTCTGCTCGAGTGCATCCGCGACATGCTCCGCTGACCCAGGGTCGGCGTATCTGGCGTTGAACAGATTCCGCACATCGAACGTGAGTTGCATGGCGGGCGTCATCGGCAGGTTGGCAGACGCTGCAACGACGGACGTTGCCCCCACAGCGGCTCCTGCCAGCGTTGTCCGAGAGCTGAGACAGCGCCACTCGAACGACGCAAACGAGTGCTCCAGCGGCCCGGGGACGCTCAGCCGCGCCTTGGCCACGTGGCGGGGAGAGTTGGTCAGCCGGGCGTCGGAAGCCGCGTCCCTGGCCTCTTGCAGCGCGTAGCTGGCGACAGCCTGCACGCCCCGCTTCAAACGGAGTTCGGTCTCGAGCTCGAGCCCACGCGCCGTGATGGTGCCCGCGTTCCTGAACGCGAACGGGTCGAGGACCGAGTCAGGATCGACCACCTCGAGCTCCACGAGGTGCGATGCCTTGTAGCTGTACGTGGACATGGCAGTCCGGACGCGTTCCCCTAGATACGCTTCCCAGACCCACTCGTGTGTATCGATGGACTCCGGCTGCAGGTCCGCGGCGGCCGTCTTCTCGTAGTAGTACAGCTCGTATGCATTCGGCGCCCGGAAGGCGCGGCCGTACAGATATTTGAGGGAGTGGTTGGCGGACGGCAGCACGATGACGGCACCGCGCGGCGTAGTCCGGTCGAAGTGAGAGTAACGGTCGTGGCGGAGGCCGACATCGACGATCAGCCACGGCCGCACTCTGATCTCATCCTGCACGTAGGCCGCACCCTGGCGCGACGACTGGTCGTTTCTGAAGTTGTCAGCCGACTCGAACAGGAAAGTGCCCCATTGACTCTGGTGAACGTTGTCCACGAACTCGCCTCCGAGCGTGAGCGTCTGGCGGCCGGGAATCGTTCGCGTCACGCGGCCACTCGCGGTCCGACGCAGGCCGGTGAACCCATCGCGATACACGTTGGGTGGTCGATCCTCTGCATCCGGTGCGTACGGATACACGCCGCGGTAGCCGAAGCTCTGGACGGAGGCCTCCGCCGTAACGTGGGCGCCCGCCACAGCGCGTGCATACTGCGCCACGACGCTCGCGCGCTCGTCAATCGTTTGCTCCGCCGGTTCCTGCGCGTTGAACAGCGTGGAGAACGACGCGGTCGGGACGTACTTCAGGCGCCACCCGAGCACACCCACGATCGTGAGGTTGCTGTGGCTGAACCGGGCGTAGACCTGGCTGGCTTCCTCACCGTCGAGATTTTCCGCAACACCCCCGCTGCCATCGGCTGCACGGAACGCGGGCATGCTGAGCCGGCTAACGCCGTCACTCTGCTCGTAGGTGACCGACGCCGCAAAATCGATCCCGTTGTCAAGCCGCCTGCCGATCGATCCTCTCGCGGCGCGGGTGCCAAGCGAACCGGCGTCCACCTGGACCGAGCCGCCGTTCAGCGACGCGCCGGTGCGGGTCACGACGTTCACGATGGCGAAGAGCGCGTTGGTGCCGTAGAGCGAGGACGCCGGACCGCGGATGATCTCGACGCGTTCGAACATGGCGACGTCGATGCCGAATTCGGGGCCGACGACCGCCTGATCGAACACATTGTCGTTGACGCGAGTGCCGTTGACGAGCAGGAGGATCCTCGTGCTGTAGTCGCCCGGTCGATTGAACCCCCGCGTGCCGACGTAGCTGTAGTTGCGGTCGTTCGTGACGTAGAAGCCGCGCACTCCCCCGAGGATGTCAGCCAGGCTCCGATAGCCAAAGCGCGCGATCTCGTCCGCGGTGATGATCGTGACCGATGAGGGCGCCTCGGTGACGGGCTGAAGCCGGTCGCCCGCACCGAACACCTGTTGCACGCGAACCTTCAGCAGGTCTTCGAGCTGCAGATCCGCGAGATCTGGAGGCGTCTGCGCACGGGTTGCCGCGGAGGAGAGGACCCACAACACGATCGACGCAGCGATGGTGATCCTCATGAACTTCCTTGAAGGACTGTTGGCTGCGGCGGCCACAGCGGTGCGTTCTGGGTGAGGGTCTGCGCAGCAAGACGCTGGCCACACGAAGCTGCCCGAAGGCGGCACAGCGATCCGTCCACGCTGCAGTTGGATCTCCGGCCCTGACGGTTCTGGTGTGCCGATGACGGTTTCGTCAGCGACCACCCACCCGTGGGAGGAACACCACGCCCCCTCCGCATCGCCCATTCCGTCCCGCGGCCGGCGCACGCCGGGTGGCTGATGGATCACACTCGTCCGCTTGCTCCGCGCCCCGCATGGGCATCCGAACCGTGAGGTTCTGGGCGTGCACCGCCGCGGAGTCGCCGCTCCGGCCGGGCAGATAATGGAATCGACCAGGGGGTCATCCATCCTGCAAGCTGGGTGATCCGCCGGAGCTGGCTACGCGCCCTCGACGCGGGAGTCGAGCCTGACGCGTCGTCCGGCTCGAGGGCGAAGCCCACAGAGAAAGGCTGGACCGAGTGACACCCGACGACCTGCCGGTCACCGAACAGGACAATCCCCGGACGCGGCACATCTCCTCGCAGCCCGTCGCGGCGATTCTCGATTTGATCAATGACGAGGACGCGACGGTCGCCGCGGCGGTGCGGCGCGAGCTCGCGGCCGTCGGCCGCGCGATCGAAGGGATCGTCGGCCGTCTCGAGCGCGGCGGGCGGCTTTTCTATGTCGGCTGTGGGACCTCCGGACGGCTCGGCGTGCTGGACGCCTCGGAGTGCCCGCCAACCTATGGCGTGCCTGCGGAACTGGTCCGCGGGATCATCGCCGGCGGCTACGACGCCTGTCATCGGGCAGTCGAGGCCTCCGAGGACGACCGCGGGGCGGGTGCGCGCGACCTCGCGGCGAATGGCGTCACAGCCGCCGACGCGGTTGTCGGCCTGGCCGCGTCGGGCCGCACGCCGTATACCGTCGGCGCGATCGAGTACGCGCGGCAGCTCGGCGCGTTCACCGCGGCGGTGACCTGCGCACCAGGCTCTGAGATCACCCTGGCCGCGGAGGTGCCGATTGCCCCGGCAGTCGGCCCCGAGGTGTTGACCGGTTCGTCGCGGATGAAGGCCGGCACGGCACAGAAGCTGATCCTCAACATGATCTCGACCGTGACGATGATGAAGCTGGGATTGGTGAGCGGCAACCGCATGTCGAACATGCGTCCTGGGAACCAGAAGCTGCGCGGCCGCGCGGTCCGGATCATCGTTGCGGAAACCGGCGCCAGCGAGGACGCGGCGCGCGCCGCCCTGGAGGATGGCGGCGGCGACCTGGCGACCGCCCTGGTCATGCTCAAGTCGGGGCACCGAGGCCGACGCCGCTCGGGACGCACTGGCCGCGGCCCACGGCGTGGTCGCCGCCGCCGTCACCCGGCTCGCCGACGGGACTGTCGGACCCCAGGAAGATTGAATCGCCGAACGGTGCGTGCGGTCGTCGCGGACCGCCTCGAGGACGACACAAGACCGCGGCCCTGGCGCTGCCTGGACGCGGTGAGGTTCACCGCGCCAGAGTGGTGACCCCCTTCTCGAGTTGGTGCAGCGCCCGGATCTGCCCGTCGTTCAGTGCTCGATCGAAAACGGCCAGGTCGTCGAGCAGCCCGATGTAACCCAGCCCGAGTGCGATCACACTGGCGCCGATGTCCCAGGTGAATGTCTGCTGGCGCGGGCTCAAGCTTCCCTGCGGCTCGCCATCCAGATACAGGCGGGCGACACCGTCCGGCCGGGAGGTGTTGAAGCGCTCGAAGGTAAAAGCCACGTGTGTCCACCTGTCGCGGCCGAATGGCGGGCGCTCCACCGTAACGAGCGGCCGCTCATTCTGGGGGATGTCCGCGAACGGCCGGTTCTCCGGATTCCACACGGTGAGGTCGGCATACACGCCCAGGCGGAAAGGGATGTTCTCCGGCCGCTTCTCGAACTCGACGAAAAACGCCGCATCGTTCCACGACCGCGGCGTAATCTGGACCGGATCGCAGAATCCTGGCTCGAGATCGTTCAGGGGGTCGACGCTCAGCCAGAACGACACGGTGCCGCTCCAATTGGTGGACTGGTAGGGCATGTTGCGTGCCCCCTTGAAAAAGATCACCGACGACTTCTTTCTCGTGAACCGCACCGCGTCGCCGAACCGCCCCTGACCGCGCGCAAGCACGATCTCGCCGCTCGGTGGCAGGCCGCGGGCCGCCTCATTGCGCTGCTTCAACGAGGGCGCCGAGTACAGCGCCGGGTCGCCCGCGGCGACGACGGCGTCCACTCCGCCGTCGAAAGAGGCGTGAAACCTCAGCGCCTTCAGCAGCGCCGCCGTGCCCGACGACTGGGAGACAGGTGCGGCCACGCCGTGGGCCCCGACAAGAAGTCCCCCTGCCAGCGCCATGGTCACCACGCTCCTGTACGTTCCGGGCCGCATCTCTCTCACGGGACCCCTCACAACCTATCCTTCGAGGACGACGAGCAGGTCGCGCGCTTCCACGGTTGCGCCCGGCGCGACGAGCACCTCCGTCACGACCGTGTCGCGCGGGCTGTAGACGGCGGTCTCCATTTTCATCGCTTCGATCGAGAGCAGCCGCTCGCCCGCACCGACAGGCTGCCCTTTCCGCGCCGCGACCGTCGACACCTTGCCGGGCATCGGGGCCGCGACGTGGTTCGCGTTGTCGGGATCCGCTTTCGAGTTGCGCGTGACCACCCCCTCGACCGATCGATCGACGACGTTGACCTCGCGCGGCTGCCCGTTCAGCTCGAAGAACACCGTGCGCGTGCCGTCGCTGTGCGTGGCGCCGGTCGTGAAATACCGGACGATCAGGGTCTTGCCCCGTTCGATCTCGATAGCGGCTTCCTCGCCGGCCTGCAGCCCATAGAAGAAATTCACGGTCGGAATCACCGAGGTGTTCTCGTACTGCTGCCAGTGATTCGCGAATTCGGCATAGACGCGCGGATACAGCAAGGACGAGAGGATGTCCTCCTCGCGCGGCGCGACACCGGTCCGCATCGGGACGGCCCGGGCGGCCGCCTCGAAATCGGCCGGCGGCAATGACGCACCCGGCCTGCCCTCGATCGGCTGCGCGTGTGCGGAACGAAGCACGGCCTCCTGAAACGCGCGCGGCCACCCGCCCTCCGGCTGCCCCAGCATGCCCTGCATCATCTCGACGACGCTCTGCGGGAAGTGCAGCGGCGTCTGCGCGCCCAGGACCCCCTCCATCGTCAGGCCGTTGGTCACCATGAAGAGCGCGAGATCCCCTACCACCTTGCTCGAGGGGGTCACTTTGACGATGTCGCCGACGAGTTGATTGGCGTCAACGTAGGCGTCGCACACTTCCTGCCACCTGTCGCTCCAGCCCCAGGCTCTTGGCCTGCTGCTTCAGGTTCGTGTACTGGCCGCCCGGCATCTCGTGGTGATAGACGTCGGACTCCGGCGCCTTGAGCCCCTCTTCGAACGGGTAGTACAGCTCCCGGACAGCCGCCCAGTACCGGCTGCTCTCGTCGAGCGCCGGCAGGTCGAGGCCGGTGTCGCGATCGGTGTGCCGCAGCGCCTTGACGAGTGAGTTGAGGCATGGCTGGCTGGTCATCCCGCTCATCGAGGCGATCGCCGCATCGGCGATGTCGACCCCGGCGTCGGCCGCGCGCAACACGCTCGCCGCGCTGATCCCGCTCGTATCGTGGGTGTGGAAGTGGATCGGCACACCCACTTCCTCCCTGAGCGCCTTCACGAGCGCGAATGCGGCGTACGGCGTACACGAGCCCCGCCATGTCCTTGATCCCCAGCACGTGGGTGCCCATCGCGACCAGTTCCTTCGCCAGGCGAACGTAGTACTGCAGGCTGTATTTCGTGCGGGCGGGATCCAGGATGTCACCGGTATAGCAGATGGCCGCTTCGCAGAGCGCGTGGGTATCGTCGCGCACGGCCTCGATCGGCACGCGCATGTTCTCGGTGCCGTTCAGCGAGTCGAAGATGCGAAACACGTCGATCCCGTCGGCGGCGCTCCTCTTGATGAAGGCGCGGACGACGTTGTCGGGGTACGTGCGTGTAGCCGACCGCATTGCTCGCGCGGAGCAGCATCTGAAAGAGCACGTTCGGGATGCGCCGGCGCAGCTCGATCAGGCGATCCCAGGGATCCTCCTGGATGAACCGCATCGACGTGTCGAACGTGGCGCCCCCCCACATCTCGACGCTGAACAGGTTCGACAGCCGGTAGGCGATCGTGTTCGCGATGGCCAGCATGTCGTAGGTGCGCACGCGCGTCGCGAGCAGCGACTGGTGGGCGTCCCGCAGCGTCGTATCGGTGATGAGCAGCCGTCGCTCGTCGCGGATCCGCTGCGCGAGCCGCTCGGGTCCGATCTCGAGCAGCTGCTGGCGCAGCCCGTCCGGCGGGCGGCTGAGCCCCTCCGCCGGCGGCGGCACGGGAGTCGGCAGGACTCGTGCCGGGTCGTAGCGCTGTTTCACGTCCGCCCGGCCGTTGACGATGACGTCGGCGAGGTACGCGAGGATCTTGGTCGCCCGATCCCGCGGCGCGCGGCTCTGGAACAACTCCGGCGTATCGTCGATGAACGTCGTGGTTGCTGCGCCGGAGGCAAACGTCGGATGGGCGAGCAGGTTGAGGAGGAACGGGATGTTGGTCTTCACCCCGCGGATGCGGAACTCGCGCAGCGCGCGGTCGGAGCGTCCGCACCGCCTCGGAGAGCGTCGTGCCCCAGGTCGTGAGCTTCACGAGCAGCGAGTCGAAGTACGGCGTGATGACGGCGCCCGCGAAGCCGCTGCCGCCGTCCAGGCGGATCGCGAAGCCCCCGGGCGATCGGTAGGTCGTGATGCGGCCGTAGTCCGGCATGAACTGCTGGTCCGGATCCTCGGTGGTGATCCGAACCTGCATCGCTACTCCGCGGCGGTCGATCGCCTCCTGCGCGGGAATGGCCAGCGGGGGCTCGTGCAGGAGGTGCCCGTCGGCGACGAGGATCTGGCTCTTCACGAGGTCGATGCCGGTGATCATCTCCGTGACGGTGTGTTCCACCTGGATGCGGGGATTCACCTCGATGAAGTAGAACTCACCCCGATCGCCGTCCACGAGAAACTCCACCGTTCCGGCGGCCCTGAAGGCGACCGGCCGGCAGAGCGCAACGGCCGCGCCGCAGATGGCCCGCCGGAGATCCTCGGGCAGCGTGATGCTCGGCGCGATCTCGACCACTTTCTGCTGCCGGCGCTGGACCGAGCAGTCGCGTTCCCAGAGATGGACCAGATTGCCGTGAGCGTCGCCGAGAACCTGCACCTCGATATGCTTCGCGCGCGGGATGTAACGCTCGAGGAACACCTCGCCGCGTCCGAACGCGGCCGTCGATTCGCGGCGCGCCTCGGACAGCTTCCCGACGAGCTCGTCCGGCCGCGTGACGACCCGCATCCCGCGGCCACCGCCGCCGAAGCTCGCCTTGATGATCAGTGGGTAGCCGATTGCGTCCGCCAGGACGCGGAGGTCGGCGTCGCGGCGGACGTATCCAGAGCGGTCGTGCTGCCGGGGATCGTCGGCACGCCGGCGCTCTGCGCTAGCCGCTTTGCCGCCGTCTTGTCGCCGAACATCTCGAGATGCTCCGCGGTCGGACCGACGAAGCGGATGCCCTCGGCCTCGGCGGCGCGCGCGAAGTCGGCGTTCTCTGCCAGGAAGCCGTAGCCCGGATGAATCGCGTCGACGCCACTCTGGCGGGCAACCGCGAGGATGCCCGGGATGTTCAGGTACGAGCGGACCGGCTCTCCGCCGTTGACCGGCCCGATCTGGAACGCCTCGTCAGCCTTGAAGCGGTGCAGGGAGAAGCGGTCCTCGTAGCTGTAGACTGCCACCGTTCGCAGGCCGAGCTCGGTGGCGGCCCTGAAACACCGGATGGCGATTTCCGATCGATTCGCGACGAGAAGCTTTTGCATGGATCGAGGCGACCCGATAATACACGCCCGCGGACCGGCAATCGGGATCAACGTCAAGAAAGGGACGTACGCCGAACGATGATCGCGCGGCATGCTGTGCCTCGAGCCACAGGGCTCCGGACGCGGCTGCCCGGGCCGACCACGCCGATCATCGGGAGGGCTCGCGCCCCGCCAGCGGCACGCGTCACAGGATCGGCCGTCCTCTTGACTACACGTGTCGTCACTGCTATAGTCCCGCACTGACGACAGGTGTAAGCATCATGACCCAGCCGGACCCGTCCATCGGCGAACAGGAAATGGCGTTGCTGCGGCACATCGCCGACAGCGGAACCTCGACCGTCGGCGAAGCGGCCGAAGAGTTCGGCGCCCGCCGCGGGCTGGCACGATCGACGGTGCTCACGATGATGGAGCGCCTCCGCCGGAAGGGGCACCTCTCGCGGAGGCTGGCCGGCGGGGTCTACCGATATCGGGCGCTTTCGTCGTCTGCAGATCTCTTGAAGGGGGCCGTCCAGCGGTTCGTCGAGCGGAACCTCGAGGGCTCGGTCTCCCCCTTCCTGGCGTACCTGTCGGACGCGGGCGATCTCTCTGACAAGGAACGGCGGGAGCTCGAAAAGATCGTGGCCCGCCTCGATGCGGCGCAGCGAAAGGAGCGGTGATGCTCGAAACCCTTGCGCGTGCGTCCCTGGACGGCGCATGGCTGGTTTGCGCCATCTGGATGATCAGCCGGGCGCTGCCGCGCCTTCCCGCGGCGGTCAAAGCGATGCTGTGGTGGTGTGCCGCCGCCAAAGTGGTCGTCGCGCTCGCCTGGGTGACGCCAATCGGCGTTCCGGTGCTCCCGGCGACGGAGACCGTGAGCCAAGCAGGTGTCGCGAGCGTTGCGTCGAGCTCCCGGAACTCCTCCACCGCCGATGTTCAGAGCTCCATGGTTGGCGGTCGACACGGCTCGAAGGCAGCAGCGTACCCCTGGACCTGGGTCCTGGTGGGTCTGTGGGTAGCGGGCATGTGCGGTTCCGCCGGTCTCGCGGCTCGGTCGTGGCGGCAGGCTCGCCGGGTGGTCCGCCGATCGACCTCCGGAGACCCGCTTCTGCGAGCGTGCGCCCGGGAGATCGCCGATCTCCTCGGCCTGCGCCGCGCGCCGGCTGTCCGATTGTCGGCGGATGTGGACTCGCCGATCATCACCGGCGTCTGGCGTCCGCTGATTCTCGTCCCGGACCCGCGCTTCATGGCGTTGTCGCGCGAGCAGCAGCGGATGGCGCTCTGTCACGAGCTCGCACATGTCCGGCGTGGCGACCTGTGGCTCGGCTGGGTGCCCGCGGTCGCGGAGCGGATTTTCTTCTTCCATCCGCTGGTGCGGCTGGCCACGCGCGAGTACACGTTCTGGCGCGAAGCGGCGTGCGACGCTGCCGTCCTCGCCGCACTCGGCACGGTGCCGCAGGCCTACGGCCGGCTGCTGCTCGACCTGGGTGTCGCCAGGCCCCCTGCCACGCTGGCGGCGGCCGGCGCCGCCTGGTCGTTTCCGAGTCTGAAACGGAGGATCGTCATGTTGAATCAACCGAACAGGCCGTCGCTGACGGCGCGGATCGTTGGGACGGCTGTTCTGGCCACCGCCCTCGTGGCCATCGCGCCGCTGAAGCTGGTGGCCCGGCCGCCCGCGGCCGTGCCGGCGGTCCCGTTCGCGGCGGCTGCGCCGGTACCGGCTGCGTCGAGCGGCCAGGCGGCGGACCGCAAGACACGCGACAACGGGTTCGCCTTCGTGTTCTTCCTGAAGGATGACGAGTCCACGATGTCGGGCTCGACGAGCGATATCGCGCGGGCGCGGCGTTTCCGTTCCGGGGCCGGCCCGCTCCTCTGGTTCCGCAGGGACGGGCGGGAGTATGTCATTCGTGACGCGGATATGCTGCGGGAAGTGCAGGCGATCTGGGAGCCGGTGGGTCGGCTTGGCGAGGAGCAGGGAAAGCTCGGCACGAGGCAAGGGGAGCTCGGGACCCGTCAGGGGGAATTCGGAACGAAACAGGGGGAGCTCGGGACGGAACAGGGCCGGTTGGGCACGCAGCAGGGGATCCTCGGCACACGCCAGGGAAGGCTGGCCGCCAGAGAAGCCGGCGGGTTGACCGCAGCCGAGCGTGCCGACATCGAGCGCGAGCGCCAGGCGATCGAGAAGGAAATGCGCGACCTCGATCAGCAGATGCGAGCGTTGACTGGCAGGATGCACGAGCTCGACAAGCCGATGCGGGATCTCGGAGTCGAGATGGAGGTGCTCGGCCGGCAGATGGCGGTGCTGGGCGGAAAGATGGACGAGGCCTCACGCGAGGCCAACGCGGCGATGCGCGCGCTCGTCGAGAAGGCGATTGCGAGCGGAGCCGCGCAACCCGTCCAGTAGCCTCCAGCCACACGGCGTAGCGGCCACTCGTGCACGGTAAACGCCACTGGTGAACCACTGAACCCCTAAGAACTCCCCGCCCCCTGCGTGTTCACGTAGACGGCATAGAGCGACTGACTGGCGGCCATGAACAGGCGGTTTCGCTTCGGCCCGCCGAAACAGATATTGCCGCACACCTCCGGCAGCCGGATGCGCCCGATCAACTTCCCGTCGGGATTCCAGACCGTGACGCCGTTGTAGCCCACGGCACGGCCGGCGTTGCTGGAACACCAGACGTTGCCGAACACGTCGCAGCGGACACCATCGGGCGAGCACTGGACGCCATCGATCACGAAATCGCTGAACCGCTTGACGTTCGACAACGTTCCCTCGCCGACGTCGAAGACCTGCGCGTCGCCCTTCCCGCCCGGCCCTGTATCGCCGGGCCCGCGCCCCGTACACGCGACGTAGAGCCGTTTGTAGTCGGGAGAGAACGCCAGCCCGTTCGGATCGGGCGCCTGCTCCTCGGTCGCCACGCGCGTCACCTGCCCTTTCGGGTCGACGCGGTAGACGCCCGTCGGCAGCTCACGCTTCATGGCGCCGGCTTCAGGGGGTTGCCCGAGACGCGGGTTCAAGCGGCCCGCGGCGTTCGTCGGCCCACCGGCGGCATCGGGCTGCCCTTCGTACAGCTGACCGCCATACGGCGGATCCGTGAACCAGTAGCTGCCGTCGGGGTGCGCGACCACGTCGTTGGGAGAGTTCAGGCGCTTGCCTTCGAAACGTTCGGCGATGACGGTGATCAATCCGTCGTGCTCGTAACGCACGACCCGCCGCGTGAGATGCTCGCAGGACAGCTGCCGGCCCTGGAAGTCGAACGTGTTGCCGTTGCTGTTGTTCGACGGATTGCGGAACACGGTCACGCGGCCATCGTCTTCGAGCCAGCGCAACTGCAGGTTGTTCGGGATATCGCTCCAGACCAGATATCGTCCGAGCCCGTTCCAGGCCGGACCTTCGGCCCAGAGCGCGCCCGTCCACAGCCGCTTGATGGACGAGTTGACCTGCACCAGCCCGCCAAATGCGGGGTCCACGACGAGGATGTCCGGGTCGTTGAAGTAGGTCGTC
The DNA here is from genome assembly GCA_963787175.1 of uncultured Acidobacteriota bacterium. Lineage (GTDB taxonomy): Bacteria > Acidobacteriota > Vicinamibacteria > Vicinamibacterales > 2-12-FULL-66-21 > CAVSUB01. Next base: position 261,815 of record CAWBCA010000013.1, on the reverse strand, counting down.
GGCGGGCCGCCCGGGCCGAAGTCTCGCGGTGGATTGGTCACCGTGCTCGGCGGCCCGGCCGGAGTCTGGGGCGTCTGGGCGGACGTCAGGCGCGAACCGGCGATGGCGGTTCCCGCCGCGGCTCCCATCGCCTTCAACAGCCGTCGTCGCGACAGGGGAGCGAACGTGTTCTCGGGTGTTCTCATAGGTTTTCCTGAGCATTTCGTGATCGATGAACAGGCATGCTAACGCGACGGCTTCCGCGTGCCCAGATCGATCCGGTTGAGCGGCACGTCCCAGTGCGCGAGGAGCAGCTCGAACCGGCGCTGCTCCTCGTTCTGCAGCTTGGCGCGGTCCGGATAGAGCTTGGCGACGATTTCCGCTTCGGTCGGTGCGGTGGGCTGCTTCGCGGGCTCGACGAGCTCGACGGCGAACGTCCAGTCGGCACGGCCGTCGCCATGGTTCTCCGGCACGAATGTCTTGACCGACAAGTACATGCCGTGCTTCTCCATCTCCTTCAGAATCGGATAGTGATTGCGCTGAAAGAGGTCGAGGAACTCGTCCTGGAATCCCCATTTGACGGTGTAGAAGAACCACTTGGTCTTGGGTTCTCCAGCCGTTTGCTGCGCCGGAGCCTGTGCTCGCCCGCCGACGCCGAACAGCAGCACGGTGACCACCGCCACGCTGAAGCTTCGCGACATCTTCGTCCCCCTTTTCGGCCTGCATGATACGCCGGATCGCCGTGGGTCAGTGGCAGGCTGCCCCGGCATGACACGACGATCGTGCCGAAGATCACCCGGCAAACGTTGACGCGGCTGACGTCGAGGTGGTAGACATTCCAATGTCTGCGGATGTCGCCGGCTTCTCCAACGCCGGTTCGACTCGCGTTCACGCGACAGCTGCTCGTCCACCTCGCTGATTCACGCCAGGCGCTCCGGAAGGCCGACCGTGAGCGCCGGAGCTTCTCTCAACGAAAGACCCATGCGTCATCTCGCTCTCGCCGTGGTCATGCCGTTCATCCTGGCCGCGCCTTACGCCGCAGATGCCCAGGTCATCGCGGTCAGCGCCGACCGACTGATCGACGTGGCGGCAGCCACAGTCGTGCAGCAGCCGATCGTGATCATCACCGGCGGCCGCATAACCGCGGTGGGACCGCGGGCCGAGGTCCAGATCCCGGCCGGCGCGAAACGCCTCGAGCTGCCGGGCATGACCATTCTGCCTGGTCTCATCGACGTCCACGTGCACCTCGATACCGATCCGTCGTACGGCGGCTACACCGGCCTCCAGTTCAACGATCGCTTCTGGTCGATGCTCGCCGTGCCGCACGCGATGAAGACCTTGCAGGCGGGCTTCACCACCGTGCGGAACGTCGGCTCCGACGCGTGGAACGACGTCGGCCTCCGCCAGGCAATCGAGGAAGGCAAGGTTCAAGGCCCGCGCATCATCAGCGCCGCGTACAGCTTCGGCTCGACCGGCGGCCACTGCGACTCCACCTATTTCCCGCCGTCGATGGACGAGAAGAATCCGTTCAACGCCGATTCGACAGACGACGGCCGGCGCAGCGTGCGGCGGCTGCGCAAGTATGGCGCGCAGGTCATCAAGATCTGCGCCACCGGCGGCGTGTTCTCCCGGAACACCGAGCCTGGCGCGCAGCAGATGACGCTGGAAGAGATGAAGGCGGTGGTGGACGAGGCGCACATGCAGGGTCTCAAAGTGGCGGCGCACGCGCACGGCGCCTCGGGCATCCGCGACGCGGCGCTGGCCGGGGTCGACACGATCGAACATGCCAGCCTGATCGACGAGGATGGCATCCGGGCGGTGAAGGCACAGGGTGCCTGGCTGTCGATGGACATCTACAACACGGAGTACACCCAGGCGGAGGGCAAGAAGAACGGCGTGCTCGAAGACAACCTCCGCAAGGACCGGGAGATTGCCGAGACCCAGCGCCAGGGCTTCAAGCGCGCACATGCCGCGGGCGTCAAGATGGTGTTCGGTACGGATGCCGGGGTCTATCCCCATGGCGACAATGCCAGGCAGTTCCAGTGGATGGTCCGCTACGGCATGACCTCGATGCAGGCGATTCAATCGGCGACGCTGCACGCCGCGGAGGCGCTGGGCTCGCACGGACGGGAGATCGGCGTCGTCGCGGCCGGCCGCCAGGCCGATCTGATCGCCGTCGCGGGCAATCCGCTCGACGATGTCCGCCTGCTGGAGAGCGTGGCCTTCGTGATGAAGGGCGGCGCGGTGATCAAGCATCAGAAGTGACGGGTGATTGGGCAGCAGCTCGCCAAGCTCAGCCCCGGACTCGTCACGATCACCGGCGCCGGCTCCGCGCTCGGGCCGCCTTCGGATTCAAACTGACGATTCAGGCACCGGGGAGGCCGATCATGCAGCAGCTCTCGACACGCCAGCGGATCATTCTTCGCGCCGTGGTGCTTGTCATCGTCCTGGTGGTCCTCGCAGCGTTCGGCCTGATCAGGCGGAACCCACTCATCGTCCACTGAAAGCTTCTGCCCGGCAAAGTACGTCATGAGAATTACTGAGATCAGGAGCGCCGGGCTGCGAGGCGCCACGCCGGCAGGCGGATGGAGCAATGAGCTCCAGCCAGAGGACTGCGTCCACACGCTGATGGCGGTTCACACCGACGCGGGTGTGACCGGGCTGGGCAGCGTCTTTGCCAACGACTGCGCTGGTACGCGGAGCACTGCATGTGCTCGAGCCGCTCTACCGCGGGGAAACCGCCCTGGAACCGGAGCGCGTCAGCGAGAAACTTCACCAGCACACCTTCTGGCAGGGACGCGGCGGCTCGATTACCCACACCATCAGCGGCATCGATATCGCGCTGTGGGATCTGCTCGGGCAGGCGACCGGACAGCCGGTCGGGCGCCTGCTCGGCGGACGCTATCGTTCTCGCGTGCGCCCCTACGCATCGCTCCTCATGGAGGAGCCGGCGGCGCTGGCCGATCAGCTGCTGGCCATCAAGGCGCAGGGGTTCCGCGCCTTCAAAGTCGGCTGGGGACCCTTCGGCCGGAAGAGCGCCGCTCTCGACGAAGCCATCGTTGCGGCGGCACGAGACGCGGTTGGCGCTGATGCCCTGCTGATGGTGGATGCGGGCGCGAGCAATGCATTCTGGCCGCAGGGTTACAAGTGGGCGCTGCGCACGGCCGACATGCTGGCGAGCTATGGCGTCCATTGGTTCGAGGAACCACTGACCCCGGATGCCCTGGCTGACTATATCCAGCTTCGTCAGGTCGCGCCCCTGCCGATCGCAGGCGGCGAGGTCCTGACCCGCCGCCAGGCGTTTCAGCCCTGGCTGCAGGGGCGGCGCGTTCGACATCGTGCAACCCGACGTCACCAAGGTGGGCGGCATCAGCGAGGAGCGCCGGATTGCCTGGATGGCGCAGGAAAACGGCATCCGCTTCATCCCCCACGGATGGAACACGGCCGTCGGTCTCGCAGCCGACCTGCAGCTGGCGTCGGCATTTCCAGGCACCGACCTGGTGGAATACCTGACCGGATCCCCGTTCATCGACGAACTCGCTGTCGGCGGCTGGCGCCTGGACGCCGAGGGCATGCTGGCCATTCCGGCCACACCCGGTCTCGGTCTGCGCCTCGATCCGGACGAAGTCGCAAAATACACGCGAGGCGAACGTCTGTTCGACTAGTGTCGCGTCCCCGAAGTCCCGTTCACACCGAGGGTGGCGATGCGCCCGGCGCGCAAGGCACGAGCAGGGCTAGCCCCAGGTACTCTTCCCCGGCGGTCAGGTTCTTCTTGAGGAAGTCCGGGTTTATTTCAAACCCCAATCCTGGTCCCGTCGGGACCTTGAGCGAGCCTTTGCGAACCTCCGGCGGATTTGAAGCGGCCATCGCTTCGATATAGCCTGTCCCGCCCAACTGGCTTTCGGAGCGATAGAAGTTGTGGATCGCCGATCCCAGGTGCGCGTTCGCGAAGGTCAGAACGAGCGACCCGACGTTGTGGAGAGCCAACGGCAGCTTACTGTCGTAGGCGTAATCGGCGATCTTTCTGACGCCAGTGAATCCGCCGGCAAACGCCAGATCGGGGTGGAGAATGTCCACCGTCTGGTTATCGATGAACGGCTTGAATCCCCGCAGCATCTCGAGCTTTTCACCGGTCAAGAGCGGAACGGGCGATTGACGCCGCACCGACTGCCACGCCTCGGACCACGGCGGATCCAGGGGGTCTTCGATGAACAGCGGGTTCATCGATGCGACCGCCTTCGCAATTCCAACCGCGCTTGGCTCGTTGAACTCGTTGTGGCAGTGCACCGCGATCTCGATATCGTCGCCCAGCGCTTCCCGCGCATTGGCGTAGGCGCGGGCAACCGTCTTGAGCTGGGCTTGATCGAGCGTGTCCGTGAAGCGGCCTGATGGAATGCCCAGGACGGGATGGATATCGTTCTTGAAGGTGGTAAAACCTTCGGGCATCTGCTTGACCCGGTCCGCGAACGCTTTGCACGACTCCTTGTCGAGCATGTTCATGCGCCCGTGCGAGTACATGCGGATCGATTCGCGGAAGGGGCCGCCGAGCAGGGTCGAGATCGGGAGTCCGGTGATCTTGCCTGCGATATCCCAGAGCGCGATGTCGATGCCGCTGATGGTGGGGATATTCGCCATGTAGGTGTGCATGAGCGAGGTCATGTTCTGAAAGTGGACCTCGATCGCCAGCGGGTCCTGCCCGACCAGCAGCTTCTTCATGGTTGCGATGCGTGCACGGGCCATCGGGCCGGTCATGCCGGCTTCGCCGTAACCGATGATGCCGGCGTCGGTTTCAACCTTGATCAGACAGTTGCCGGCGATTCGGTCGATCTGCATCGCCTTGATGTCGGTGATTTTGACTTTGTTCCGTTGCGCCGCAACCAGCGGGTTGAATCGCGTGAACACGCCGGCGATGGGCAAAGCAACGGCGAGGCGGAACATTTCACGGCGGGTGAAGGTTGTCATGGCGATAGACTACTCCAGCATCCCTGTCAGGGAGGTACGAGACCCTCCGCCCGCTCGGCGCACATCTGAAGGCCGAAACGTTCTCGAGCGCGGCCAACTCGCCCTCCCACGAGGCCGCGCTACCAGGTCGTGGCGCGAATCGTTCGCAACGACGGGGGAGGCGTGCTTCCACGAAGGAGTCCTAGTGACGCTGCTTCTGGCAGCATCAGTCTCCGCGCAGCGCCGGCATCGGATTCACCGATGCGGCGCGGCGCGCGGGCACGTAGCTGGCCAACGCCGCGACGCCGACCATGAGCGCCGCGAGTCCCGCGAACGTCCCCGGGTCGGTCGGTGTGATCCCGAACAGCAGCGCGGACAGGAAGCGCGTGCCGGCGTAGGCGCCGGCCACTCCGACGACGACGCCGAGCACGGCCCACCGCAGTCCGCTCGCGATCACGAGCCACAGGACGTCGCGCCGGCCCGCGCCGAGGGCGATGCGGATGCCGATCTCGCGCGTGCGCTGCGCGGCGGCATGGGCGACGACGCCGTACACGCCCACGATCGCCAGTCCGAGGGCCAGGAACGTCACGGCGCTCAGCAGGATCATGTTGAACCGGCGCTCTGCGGTCGAGCCCGCGATCACCTCTTCCAGCGTCAGCACGTTCGTGATCGGCTGAGAGGGATCGATCGACCAGACCGCCCGCTGGATGGCCGTCAGCAGCCCGTGCGGATCGGCCCCTGCCGCGCGGATGGCGACCTCCGACAGATGGGTGCGCTCGCGATAGGTGTCGGGCTGCGCCGCGGCCAGGTAGACCAGCGGTATGAGATCCGCGCCTGGCCCGTCGCGCTCCGACGACCCCGACGATGGTCAGTTCGGACGACTCGACACCGGTCTGAGACTCGCGAAAACGCTGGCCGATGGGATCGCGGCCCGAGAGAAAGCGGCGCACGAACGTCTCGTTGACGACTGCGGCCGGCGGCGCGCCGGCGCGATCCCCGGCATCCAGCAGCCGGCCGCGCACGAGCGGAATCCGCAGCGTGCCGAAGTAGCCGGGGCTCACAGCCTGGAAGCCCGCGCGGCGGACGCTGGTGTCGCCAGTCGCGGCGTCAGCCGCGAGGGTCACGCGGCTCTGTCCACCGCCGCGCAGCGGGAACTCGTTGGCGACCGCGGCCGAGGCGACGCCCGGGATCGACGCGACGCGGCGCTCGATCTCCTCGAACAGCGCCACCCGCGCCGCCTCGTCGCGATACTTCGTGTCGGGTGGAGTCACGGTGAAGAGGAGCACGCCCTGCGACTCGAATCCGAGATCCACGGCCGCGAGGCGCATCATGCTCTGCACCAGCAGGCCGGCACCGACGGCCAGCGTCAGCGCCGCCGCGATCTCCGCCGCCATCAGCAGGCCGCGCCATCGCGCGACCGATCGCACGCCCGACGTCGTCAGGGCGCTCGCGCGCAGCGTGGGAGCCGTGGCGCCGCGCCAGAGCTGAACGGCAGGCAGCAGGCCCGCCACGATCCCGGTAATCGCGGCGAGGGCGAAGGAGAAGGCCAGCACGCGCGGGCTGAGCGCGATGCCGTCCATCCGTGGCATCGTGATCGGCGCCAGCGACACGAGGAGGTTGCGCGTCCACACCCCGCACAACAGGCCGGCGGCGCCGCCGAAGACCCCGAGGATCAGGCCGCGGAGCGCGAGGTCGATGGTGATCTGCGCGCGCGTCGCGCCGATCGCCATGCGGATCGCGACTTCACGGCCCTGCCCGATCGCGCGCACGATAAGCAGGTTCGCGAGGTTGACGCACGCGATCACCAGGACAAGACCGACCGCGCCGAGCATGACCAGCAGCGACACGCGCACGTCACCGACGATCGCGTCGTGCAGGGGTGTGATCACCGCCGTGAGGTCGCGGTGCGTATCCGGGCTGCGCCGGCCGAGATCGGCCGAGAGGCTGCTCAGTTCCTCGCGGGCGCGCTCGATCGACGCGTCCGACTGCAGGCGCCCCACCACGCTGACGCTTCGCCGCGTGCCGCCCGCCGCGGCGGCGTCGAACGCGGCCGGCATGAAGAAGCTGAACGTGTAGCCCGAGCGGTGCTCGGACAAGGCCCGGAATCCTTGCGGCATCACGCCGATCACGGAGTACGGCTCGCCGTTGAACGTGAGCGTGCGTCCGAGGATCGCGCGATCGCCGCCGAACTTCGCATGCCAGAACGCGTACGTCAGGACGACCGCGCCTCGGCGGCCTGGGTCATCCTCGTCCGGGCCGAACACGCGGCCGAGTGCGGCCGAGGCGCCGAGCAACGCGAAGAAATCGGTGGTCACCTCTTCGCCCAGGACCTGCACGGGCTCCCCGGATCCCGTGAGGGTGCGGGACATGCGGGTGTAGCCCGCGAGGCCCTCGAACGACCGGGCGAGCCGGTAGTGTTCGAGGTTGGCCGCAGCGATGCCAAAGCGCGCCGCGGACGCGCGGCGCGACGCCGGCACCTCCGACAGCTTCACGAGCCGCTCGGGGTGGGCGTAGGGCAACGGCCGGAGCAGCACGCCATCGACAACGCTGAACACGGCCGTGTTGGCGCCGACGCCGAGCGCGACCGTCAGGAGGGCCGTCGCGGTGAAGCCGGGCGCCCTCCTGAGCGTGCCTAGGGTGTATCGGATCTGGTGGATGAGCATACGGCTCCTCTGCTACGACGGGGATACCAAGCTATCGGCTATGCTGTTCGACTCGACATCCTTCTATTCCCTGCGTTCACTTGTGTTGATGTAGGGCGGGGTCTTTAGACCCCGCCTGGGCGGGCCTGAAGGCCCGCCCCTACAGCCCCAACATAAGTGAACTCCGGGGGTGGAGACGTTAACGGATGGCGGCCCGCATACGGACGGCTTGGCCACCACAACGATAGACGGTCGGGGATCGACACGACCTGGTGAGGTGCCACCGCGAAACGCTGCCATGTTGAGGTGGAGTGAGTCTCATGCACGCTCCGAGGTTGATGGCCGTGCTCGCCCATCCCGACGACGAATCGCTGGGCGTGGGAGGCGCACTCGCGAAATACGCATCCAAAGGCGTCGATGTCTTCCTCCTCACTGCCACTCGCGGTGACGCCGGCCGTTACCGCGGCCATCGTCCCGGCGCTCCTCAGCATCCCGGTCCGCTGGCCCTCGCGAACATCCGCGAGGCGGAGCTGCGCGCCGCCGCTGCGGTGCTGGGTGTGCGTGACGTCTACCTGCTCGACTACCACGATCAGCATCTCGATGGTGCCAACCCGCACGAGGCAATCGGCAGCATCGTCAGGCATCTGAGGCGGATTCGTCCAGACGTCGTCGTCACGTTCGGACCGGACGGCGCCTACGGGCACCCGGATCACATCGCGATCTCTCAACTGACCACTGCGGCAGTCGTCGCCGCGACCGACGCGGCTTTCGTGTCCTCCGGCGCCGAAGACGCGGGGCCGCCGCATGCGGTGTCGAAACTCTATTACCTGGCATGGCCGGTATCGACGTGGGCCGCCTATCAGGCAGCGGTTGGGACCTTGTGTTCCACGGTCGACGGCGTCGAGCGGCACGCGACACCCTGGCCCGACTGGGCGATCACCACGGTGATCGATACTCGCGAGTTCTGGTCCACGGTATCGCGGGCGATTTCGTGCCACGAATCCCAAGTCGCCGCCTACGAGCGGTTGAAGGACCTCTCGCCGGAGCACCACAAGGCTTTGTGGGGCTGTCAGTCGTTCTATCGCGCGTTCAGCACCGTGAACGGCGGACGAGCACGTGAAGAGAGTCTCTTCGAAGGGATCCCCAGCTGACCGCGTCCCCGGTATCTCACGGTAGATCCCGGCCTTGTCGCGCGGTCACGTCGTCACAGCCGATCCGTTGTATCGATGACCAGCAGCACGGGGCGGCGCCCCGTGGCTGAGGCTCAGGGGACTCTGTTATAGTCTCGTCGATTCACTTGGACATCAGTTTTCCTGCGTGGTGGACTCGCACTCCTCTCCAGAGTGCGCGCGGGATCTTCCCGTGAACGCGCAGGGACGAGGCGAGGAGCCTGGAATGAACGCTGTTTCATCCTTCAGAAGGAACCGTACCGGTGTCACTGTCGTAGTGGTGCTGGCTCTCTCGATCGGCCTGGTCCTGGCCCACGACGAAGCCCCTGGTTCGATCGAAGCCCATTTGCACGGTCTCGTCGAGGGAGGCGCCATCACGGAGGCGCAGCACGAGCAGATCGAACGGCTCTACTCCACGAATCACCTGTCGCAGCTCGGCGCGTGGCTCGAGGCTCAGGAGGTCGCCGGGCGCCTCACGGCCGACACGCACCTTTACATCAACGCGCTCCTCGCGCTCACGCCCCCGGACGCAACCCCGCTGGCGCCGGCCCCGGCGGCCTATAGTGGCAACGGCAACGTCACCCTGCTGGGGCGCATCGACCCGCAGCCGCCCAACCCCTACTACGGCGACAACTCCTCGACAGGCACGCTCTACAACGGCATCTGGGGCTACGCCGTCGGTTCGCGGGAGTATGCCCTGCAGTCCAACAGCTTCGGCCTGCACATCGTTGACGTGACCAATCCAGCCGCGCCCTTCCGGGTCCAATACATCGACATGTCCGGCGGCGTGAGCCCACCCAAGGGCCGGATCTGGCGGGACGCCGGCATCAACTACGACACGGTCTCCGGTAAGACCTATGCCTACGTCGGCGCGCAGGCGAACGGTAACTTCTGGGTCGTGGACCTCTCGTCCCTGTCCGGAACGACACCGCACGGCGTCGATTCCAACCCGATCCCGCCCGCGGGCATCGCCGACCGGGGCCGGACGAATTACGGTCACACGGTCTTCGTCAACGACGACCTCGATCTGCTTTTCTTGAATACCGCGAACAACGGCTCTACGCTCGGCTGCCAGATCTTCGACCTGTTCCAGAATCCTTTCGACCCGCCGCTGATCGCGGGCTGGAGCGGCAGCGGCCGCGACTGCCACGACAGCTTCGTGCGGAAGAACGTGCCAGGAAGCGGCGGCAAAGACCTGCTCTACTCGGCGGACGGGTACGCCACCCGCTATCGCGTGATCGACGTCACCAACGTGCGCTCGAGCGGGATGACAACTTTCCTCGGAGAAACAGCCCCGGTGTCCGGTATCTACGCCCACAGCAACTGGCTGGACGACGACTCGCACTATCTCTACGCATTCGAGGAGTTCAACGTCCGCGACATCAGTGTCTACGACGTGTCCAACCCGGCGAGCCCGACGCAAGTGAAGACCTTCCAGTACGCGGGAGATGCCACTGGCAACTCCCGCGTCCACAACGGCCAGGTGCGGGGGAAGTATCTGTTGACGGCCTACTATGAAGCCGGGTTTCGCGTGTTCGACATCTCGAATCCGGTCAACCCCGTGGAGGTCGGAAAATACGAAACCTGGCGCGATCCCGATGGCGACGGCACCTTCAACAAGAACGATTACCGGTGTGTACGACGGCGCGTGGAACGTCCACGGCTTGCTGCCGTCCGGCAACGTCCTGTTGTCCGACATGAAGTCGGGCACGTTCATTTTCCATGTCGACCCCGTGGCTGCGCCCGGCCCGTCCGGCGGGCTGACGGCCACGCCGGGTAACGGTCAGGTCGGCCTCAGCTGGGCGGCTGCCAGCGGCGCCACCGGTTACCGGGTGCGCCGCAGCACGACGAGCGGCGGACCCTACACGACCGTCAAGAGCAACGTCGTCGGAACGAGCTTCACCGACACCGGCCTCGCCAACGGGACGACGTACTACTACCTCGTGACCGCGACCAATGCTGAGGGCGAGGGCGTCGCCTCGAACGAGGCGTCGGCCACTCCGGGGCCCCCGAGCGCACCGACCGCCACCGCCCTGACATCCTCGCCCAACCCCTCGACGCCCGGGCAATCGGTCACCTTCACGGCGACCGTGACCTCGGGCAGCGGCGTACCGGTGGGCACGGTCACCTTCACCGAAGGCGCGACAGTGTGGGCCTCCGGTGTCACCGTCGACGGCAGTGGCCATGCGTCCTTCAGCACCGCGGCGCTGACCATCGGCAGCCATATCCTCACCGCCACCTTCACCGGCGCCAGCGGCTGGGGGAACAGCAGCGGCAACAACAGCGGCGCGCCGCATGTCGTGAGCTCTGTCGCGACCACCACCGTGACCTTCACCTCCGTCGCCGCCCAGGACGGCTAGGTGCTGGAGTCGACCGAGACCTGCAACGTCGGCGGCTCGATCAACGCCACCGCCAACAACACCAGCGCCCTGCGGGTGGGAGACGACAAGCCGACCGCCAGTACAAGTGCGTCGTCTCCTTCGACACCTCGTCGATCCCCGACGGCGCCACGATCCTCTCGGTGACCCTGCGGCTGCGCCGCGGCACGCTCTCCGGCACCAACCCCTTCACCACCCACGGCACCTGCCTGGGTCGACGTTCAGACCGGCGGCCTCTCGGGCTCGACGACGCTCCAGACGGGCGACTTCCAGGCCGTGGCGACCGCCGTCCAGGACGACGAGCCTTGAGCAACGCCGCGTCGAACGGCGCCTGGTCGGAGGGCAGTCCTCAACGCCGCAGGCCTCGCCGGCCGTCAGCAAGACGGGGACGACGCAGCTCCGCGTCTACTTCAACCTCGACGACAACGACGATGTGCGCGCCGACTATATCGGCTACTACTCGGGCGACAACTCGACCGCGGCCAACCGCCCGCAGCTCGTGGTGACGTATCAGTAGGGTGTCTCCTCAGGAGGTTCTTCCAATGGCTGAGTATCTCGTCGATGGCTACGCCACTCGGCAATGGTCAAGCCGGCCGGTTACGAATCTCGATCCCGGTGTCGCGGTGGCTGGGATCTATCTCTACGAGGCCGGCAAGTATCGCGGCTACGCCTATTTCTTCCCGGACGGGACCTCTCTTGGCCCGCCCGTCCACGACGCCGCGAACGGCCGCGTCTTCATCCATCTCAACCTGTCCCAGTACACGGCGACGGTCGACACGCTTCGCTATGAGAAGCCGATCTACGTCTATTACAACAGCGCCACGGATGCCGCCATCCGGACGGGCGCGGAGCCGACCGGCGAAGAGGAGTGAGCAATCGCTTGAAGAGCCTGACCTTGGAGGACACATGATTCAGAAACGCGCGCGTGTCACGATGGTTCTCGTGGCGGGAGTGCTGGCGGTTGCGGTGCTGGCCACTGCGCAGGCGAAGGATCCCTTCGTCGGCGAGTGGAGGCTCAACCTCGCCAAGAGCTCGTACCAGCCCGGGCCCCCGCCGAAGAGCACGACGTCCATCTACGCGGCGGCGGGGCAAGGTTACAAGGTGTCGGTGAAGACCGAACCGGCATCCGGTCCGGTACAGCAGTGGTCTTACACTTCCAACCTCGATGGCAAGGACGCGCCGATCAGCGGCAACAACCCGAATGCAGACACGGTTGCCGCGAAGCGTCTCGACGCGAACACCCTCGAGATCGTGAACAAGAAAAGTGGCAAGGTCACGGCGACGCAAAAGAACGTCGTCGCGGCGGACGGCAAGACGCGGACGGTGACGACGACGGGCACTGATGCGAAAGGGCAGAAGGTCAACAACGTCGCGGTGTACGAAAAGCAGTAGCGCGCGGCCTGGGTTGGCAGCATGCCAGCGGCCCTGGCCTGAGTCGCTGCGTCAGCAGGTATGTCTTCGCGAAGCCAGCCTCGCCCGCCACCTCCACGCACCGCAGATACGGCGCGAAGCGGACCGGTCAGGTCCCCGGACCGCTTCGCGGACGCATTACCCGCGGCACTCGGCCCGGTCGATCAACTTCTCGCTGGTGACGAACCCGTTCTCGTCCACCGTCACGTGGTCCAGGATGAAGGCTGAGAAGTTGTCCCCCCGCCCTGGCTGATCACGTTGAAGGTGCTGGTGAACGTGTAGGTGGCCGCGGTCCCCCGGTTGAACTCATTGACATGCTCGCGCTCGCCGCCCACGGCGCGGTACAGTGGCGCCGCTCTGCCCATGGCCGACTACGTTCTGCGGCACCAACGTGTACGTGCTGTGGTAACTGCCGTTATCGTCGATCGTCGTACGGATGGTGATCAGCAGCTCGCCACTCAGCTCAACCGGTTCTCCCGTGCACGGATTGACATCGTCGAGAAGGAACGTGTCGGTGAACCGTTCCTTGAAGGTGGCGGCCTGGGCGTGCACCCCGGCAGTGCCGGCGACGGCTAGCGCCACCAGCGTGAGAAGGCCTCCGCACAGTCGCTGTTTCATGTCAGATTTTCCTCCCTGTGTTCGTTTAGAAACGCTGGTCAGTATCCGCTGCGACGATGGGCCGCAGAACTTAGCAGGATGCTGAAAAACTCATCCTGAGCTCATGACGGACGGTGCGCACACTATCCGGTCGTGACCCGCCATGTCAACGGAGCGGCTGAAAACGGAGAGGCGGAGACCTTGAAAGGGACGCGCGTTCAGCCGTTCGAGCGGCGCCCGGGACACTCCGCCCTTCGGAAAGACGCGCACGCTGGCGTCGGGGTGCGTGGCCAGCCAGCCGGCCATGCCGGGGGTCTTCAGGTTCGGGCTTGATGCCCTCAATCGCCAGCATCAGCACTTCGTCGGGGATTGTCCTCGTCGGGGATTGTCCTTGACGGCGGCACGTCATCGTCGAGAATGACCGGCATGAACGACCGCACATATTCCACCCTGGCGCTCTTGGTCGCCGTAGGCGCGCTCTACTGGGTAGCCGAGCCGCGCGGACAGCCGTCGCGTCTTCAGCGGTCGAACGGCGCGGCGGCGGGCCTGGCACCGGTAGCGGTCGAGGCGCAGCCACTGGCCGCAAACGTCGAGCGGCTCGTCGACGCACTGGAGTATCTCGGCGCGCCGGTGCCGGCCGGCGTGCGCCGCGATCTGCTCGAAGCCGGGCAGGCTCGCGATGCGAAGGCGCTTCAGGAACGGCTGGATCCTCGTGTGCTGCTCGCGGTGCACATCAATCCCGAGGCGCGCGTGCGCGTGGCGCGGGGATCGGCGCCCGCGGTCCTGCAGCAGGCCGGCTACACGCCGGCGATCGTCAAGATCGTCAACGAAAGCGGCGGCTCGCAACGGCTGCGCATCGGCAGCCCGCAGGCGGGACCGGTCTACGCGGGGATGAGCCGCCTTTCCGCTCAGCGGATGCAGCAGGAGCGCCTGCGCGAGAACGAGAACACCGACAAGCGGACCGATCGGTTTCTCGAGCTGGACATGTTCACCGCCGCGCCGATGACCGCGAACCTCAGCGGGCTCGAAGTCGAGTACGCGATTGCGCTGATCTATTCGAGCGAGTCGGGCAGGCGCGAAGCGACGATTACGTTCGACGTCGGCCAGGGAACGCAAGACCTGGGATTCCGCGCCGAGGCGCCGGTGCTGTTCGACGTCAAGCCGGCGGTCGCCGTGACGCTGAGCGTTCTGGATGCCGACGGCACGCCGACGACGGGGCGGTTTCAGTTCGTGGACGCCCAGGGCCACGTCTTCCCGCCGCAGGCGAAGCGGCTGGCGCCGGATCTGTTCTTTCAGAAGCACATCTATCGTGCCCACGGCGAGGACGTGCTGCTGCCGCCTGGCGAGCTCACAATGTTCTACGGCCGCGGGCCCGAGTACCGGTGGATGAAGCGCACCGTCACGATTCCGGATGCCGCATCCGGCGGCCGCTCGATGCGGAACGCGGACATTGCCGTCAAGCTCGAACGCTGGGTCGATCCGGCCGCGCACGGCTTCTACAGCGGTGACCATCACATCCACTCGGCCGGGTGCGCGCACTACACCTCGCCGACCGACGGCGTCGACCCAGCCGACATGTTCAGACAAATCAAGGGTGAGGCGCTGAACGTGGGCAGCGTGCTGACGTGGGGGCCGGGCTTCGATCGACAGCATCGGTTCTTCGCGCCGACGCCGGACAAACTGAGCGAGCCGCTGACGGTGATGAAGTACGACATCGAGGTGAGTGGCTTCGGCTCGGAGGCCCTGGGCCATGTCTGCCTGCTCAACTTGAAGGAACAGATCTATCCGGGGCGATTCGCAGCCAGGGCTGGCCGAGCTGGACGCTGCCGGTGCTGCGTTGGACGAAGGCGCAGGGGGCCGTCGGCGGCTACGCACATTCGGGAAGTGGTCTGCAGATCGATCCGGCGGCAGCGGCGACGCGGCTGCTCGACCAGCTCGACGCCAACAAGGACGGCAGGCTCGAGCGCGCGGAAGCATCGCGCGGTCTGTTGCCGGAACAGTTCGACGAGATCGATACGGATCGTGACGGCATGCTCGGCGGGGTCGAAATCGAAGCAAGCCACGATCGGGCGGACGATCGGCTGCCGAACTTCGCCATCCCGGAGCTCAATAGCGTCGGGGCGCAGGAGATTTTCGTGACCGCGGCGCACGGCAGCACCGATTTCATCAGCACGATGGACACCGACCGCATCCGCGAGTGGAACGCGTGGTATCACCTCATGAACAGCGGCCTCCGGGTGAAGGCGAGCGGCGAGACCGACTTCCCCTGCATGAGCGGGACGCGGGTCGGGCAGGGCCGGAGCTACGTCCGCCTCGGCAAGCAGAGCCGCATCGACTACGCGCAGTGGATCGACGGCATGGCTCGCGGCCGAAGCTACGTCAGCGACGGCTATGCGCACGCGCTCGACTTTGCGGTCAACGGACGACGCTCCGGCGACGAGCTCGCGCTCGCCGCCGCGGGCAAGGTCACGGTCAGCGCGGTCGTCGCGTTTTCACCGGAAACACCGCTCGAATCGCCATATGGCGGCGTCATTCCGGTCGGCGGAGCCCGGTACGTGGGAGATACCGTCGTCAAGCGGGAGACGCAGTCGGCCGACGCGACCTACCAGCGTGGACAGCGACTCCTCGAAGTGATCGTCAATGGCCGCGCCGTGGCGAGCCGGGAAGTGCCGGCTGATGGACGACAGCATGCGCTCGAGTTCGCGGTGCCGATCGCGCGCAGCAGCTGGATCGCGATCCGGCAGTTTCCGGAGCTGCACACGAACCCGGTCTACGCGATCGTCGCGGGCCGGCCGATCCGGGCATCACGGCTGAGCGCCCAATGGGCGCTCGCCTGCGTCGATCAACTCTGGCGCGTGCGCGCGCGCCGCATCGCGGAGTCCGAGCGCGCCGCTGCCGAAATGGCTTACGAAGAAGCCCGCGCGGTTTACCGCCGCGCGGCCGCCGAGTCGCCGTCGGACAGGTGAGATCGCGCCGAGCGATCCCCGTTGGTCCGGAAGGAGACGTGATTACTGGGCACGCAGGACGGACGCGGGATCGACTCGGGCCGCACGTCGCGCGGGCAACCAGCCGGCCGCACCAACGATCACGATCACAGGACCGTCCAAAGAAGGATGACGGTATCGCCGGAGGGCAGGTGCAGCGCATTGGCAGCTAGCTGCGTTCCCGCATAGGAAAGCGGCAGACCAAGGACGACGCCGATCAGAACGAGGCGGAGCGAATCGGTCATGACCATGCGGATGACCGAACGGCGCTCGGCACCGATCGCGAGCCGAACGGCGATCTCCGGGATGCGCCGGGCGACATCGCATGCGATGACCCCATACAACCCGATGGCCGCCAGTAACAGCGCAAGTCCACCAAACGCCGTAAACAATAGAGTCGCGAGTCGTTCCTGCGCCAACGCCCGATCGCGCTGTGTCGCTGCACTGCGAATGTTGAAGACGGGCAGATTGGGATCGAGCTCCTGGCACAGGCGCTGTACATCGCGGATCGCCGCAGCCACGTCCGCCGAACGGATTTTGACGGCGAGCGTCGGCATAACGGGAACCCGCTCCTGCCCGAGAGGCAGGAAGTATGCGCGCGTTCCGGGCCGCTGCGGGGTATCGAAGCGGCGGCTGGACAGGACTCCCGCAATCTCGTAATCTGTCGCCTCCCGGTCAGCCCCGAAGCGGACCCGTCGTCCCACCGGGCTCGCGGCGCCGAACAGATCCCGCGCCAGCGCATCGGTCACCACCACCACCTTCGGCGCGCGCTCGTCATCCGCATCGCTGGCGCGGGGGCCCCATCCCGGCCTCCCCCGCTTCCAGCGCCGCCAGCATCGGGCTTCATGGAAACGAGGACATCCACGCGCGACGGCGTCGCGTTCCTCGGGCGCGCCTCGGCCGAGCGTGCCGGATGGCGAGCCCACATGATTGCCTGGCGCGGCCGCAACTTCATAAAAGACGAGGGAGACCCCAACTATCAGTCGCAGATGCTCGACGGCGCGCGCTACCACGGCACGCGCGACTACGCGGAAGTGGGGCTGTCCCGGCACTTTCAGCTCGCACCCGGCGCGGGCCTCGCAGTCTCGGGACGCCTGCACCGGATCGAGCGCCACTACGAGTACCGGTACCGCATTCTGTCAACGGTCACCCTCAGCCGCCGCGTGTGGTGACGAAGCCCAACGGCGGCGGCGTCGAAGCCGGGAAGGGCAGATGGGAAGTGTCTGAGTGCGGCCGCGAACTCGGCGGAGTGGTCCACCGCTTTGATCGCTTCCGCCCTCTGGCCGGGAGTTGCTGGTCTGCGACAACCTGGAAGTGAGCGCCGACGGCCGCCGCATCTACTTCTCGGAGCCGTTCGACTATAGCGGCGCGTCGGTCGACGATGCCGTCGACGAAGCGATCGCGCTGGCGACAAACGGACGGCTGTGGCGGTACGATCTGGACACTGGGGTGACGCGCCTCATCGCGGAGGGTTTTCACTTCATCAAAGGTCCCTCCCTTCACGACTCGCTACTTGCTCGAAGCCGGCGTGCTGATCGTGCCCGTCACAGTGCCTGAATGCGATTCAAAGGCTGGCAGGGTACTCTGGTCGATGAACCGATCGAAGGTGAGGCTGCCGGTCGCCCCCTCGAAGCGTCCGGTACCGCCGTTGATGGTCAGGTGTTCAACAATATGCCCCACGTTAGGTGTGTCAGTCGGCTCTGCCTGCCCGGAGAACGAGCCATAGATCACGTCGCCGTTGGGGAAGGCCAGAAAAAACACGCCGCTGCCAGTCCCGAGAGCCAAATCTATCGTCGCGTTCAAAGCGTAGGTGAATCGGCCGATTTGCGACGCATACCCGAGCCGCTCGCGGTGGCCTTCAGGGTTCCAGCTTGGATTATGCCGATGCCATGGCCGTCAAACGACCCTACGACACTGAGGTCGTTCACCTTGGCGAGGACGGCAGATGCCGACAGGATCACCAGCAGCACTGCCAGGGCCGGCCGACGGTGGAATGAAATGGGTGCACTCATGGAACGATCTCCTTTTTGAGAGTCTCCCTCTGAGACGACTACGAGAGGGCAGCGGCATTCTAGCTCGGATTATTCACGGGTCTGAGATACGAGCCGCCATCCGCGGTGCCGGGCCGGCGCGAACGAGGGCCGGCGGAGGCGTCTGTTTTTGTACTGATTGACCGGTTGCGAAAACTTGTCCAGACTGGTCGAAGGTCATGAGAAGCATCTTGCTTGCGGTGATCTTCGGCCTCGCTGCTCAAGGGACAGAAAGCACTCCCCCGCCGCTGCCTCCGCCCGGAACGCTGATCGACGTCGGCGGATGGAAGCTGCATCTCGAGTGCACCGGCACGCGCACCGCGCAGACGCCGCTCGTGATCCTCGAGCCCGGCATCGGCGACTTCTCAGTCGAGTGGAGCCTGGTGCAGCCGGAAGTCGCGAAGACCGCGCGCGTTTGCTCGTACGATCGTGCGGGCGACGGATGGAGCGAGATGGGACCACACCCGCGCACGTTCAAGCAGATCGCCTACGAGTTGCACACGCTGCTCGATCGCGCGGGTGAAAAGCCCCCGTACGTGATGGTTGGACAGTCGTACGGCGGTTGGCTGGTGCGCACGTATCGAGCCGCCTACCCATCGGAGGTCGCTGGCATCGTGCTGGTCGATGCCGGCGACGACGATCCCGAACGCCTGATGCCCGACGGCTCGGTCGGTCGTGCCTCGATGCTGGCCAAGGGCGCTCCGATCCCGCCGGTCAAGACCAGCGGCCCCTTGCGCATCGCGGACATCCCGCCCGACGCGCTCGCGGCGATGCGGCGCGGCATCGCCGGAACGGTACCGCACGCCAACGACCCGCCGCGCGACAAGCTGCCGGACGACGCGAGGAAGATGCGGACCTGGGCGCTCGCGCAGATCGGCCACATTGCCGCGGGTGTCAACCCGGTGGAAGTCGAGGAGATCGCCCTGTTGCGCAAGGAGCGGATGGACAATCCGCAGGCCTACGGCGACATGCCGCTCATCGTGATCACCCGCGGCCGTCCGGAGTCGGATTGGACGGCAGCCAAGGAGGATGCCCGGCAAGCGGAACACAAGGCGATTGCGTCAGCGTCCGGCCGGGGCCGATGGCTGATTGCCGAGCGCAGCGGCCACCACGTGCAGATCGAGCAGCCCGATGTCGTTATCGCCGCCATCAGGGACGTCCTGCCGGCTGCTCAGAACAAATTCAAAGGACCTTGATCGAAGGACCTCGAGCAACTCGACGGACCAGGCTTGCTACATTCACGTCGGCGACCTGTCTGTAGTCGACGAAAATCTGCGGTATCGGCGCGTCGGCCAGCCCCGTCTGCTTGATGTCTTCGACGATGCCGACTACCTGCCACGGCTCGTTCCCGAGCGCGTGGACATGTTGGCCGATCGCCTTTTCGCCGAGCACGCCGCTGGCCGCGAGCATGCGGTTGATCAAGAGCACCTTTGGCTTGCCCGCCGCGCCGTCGCCGGCCGCGAACGTGCGCCCGGCGAGAAGCGGCACGCCCATCGCCGTCAGGAACTCGGGGCTGACCAGTTGCGTGTCCGGATGGTCCGGCGTGCCGCGCACGTGAGGCGGACCCGCTGGGGCTGGCGGCACGGGCCGTGTGCTCAGGCGCGTGAAGCGCCGGCTGACCTGCGTCATCGGCAGTGATTCCGCGTACCCGGCCGCCTCCACGCCCGGCAGCGCCTGAATCCGTTCCACAAGCTGGGGTGCGAGGCGCATCAAGTCGCGAGACGGCCGGTCGGGGGGCAGCGCCACCTGGAAGGTGAGCCCGTTGCGCGGATCGTAGCCAGGGCTCACGTTGGAAAGGTTGATGAAGCTGCGAATCAGAAGCGCGCCGCCGACGAAGAGCGTTGTGGCCATGGCGACCTCGGCGAGCACGAGCAGGCCTTGCGCACTTCGGCCGCGCAGTCCCCGGAACTCTGCGGGCTCCGAGCCCGACCGGTGGAGCGCGTCGGTCGAGCCCAGGCGCGTCTGCCGGAACGCGGGCCAGACCCCGAACAGCAGCCCTGTCGCGACCGAGAGAGCGAACGTGAATCCGAGCATCGCTCCATCGATGGACACTTCCTCGAGCCTCGGGAAACCGACGCCCGCCGGGAGGTCCCGCCGCGCGAGCGTCGCGGCAAGTGCGCGCAGGAGGTGAACGCCGCCGAAGGCCAGGCCCGCGCCAAACGCGCCGCCGGCCAAGGCGAGTGCGACGCTCTCGGTCAGCGCCTGACGAATCAGCCGCGCCCGGCTCGCGCCGAGAGCCAGCCGCATCGCGAGCTCGCGCCGCCGGCTCGCGCCGCGCGCCAGCAGGAGGCTGGCGACATTGCCACAGGCAATCAGGAGGACCACTCCGACAGTGACCGTGAGGATCACCAGCGGTTGCGCCACAGATTTTGCCAACGCGTCGAAGAGTGTTCCGACGGTGCAGCGGCTCGCTGGCGACGCCCTGCATCGTTCATCCTGAACAGGGAGCGGTGATATTGTGATCTTTTTTTGGAGCACGAACCGGTCGGGGAGACCGCAATGGGTGACGACCCTCATGGCCCAGGCGACGTCCGCGTTCGCCCTGCGACACCAGCTGACGCCCAGGCCATCACGCTCGCCCACCTTGATTCCATTCGTTCGCTCGGGCCCGCGTTCTACCCGTCCGACGTCGTGGAGGCGTGGAGTGCCGGGCTGCGTCCTGACATCTACGTGACAGCCATGGACGGCGGCGAAGCGTTCTTCGTTGCCACCGGTACTCTCGATGGCGAGCTCACCGTGCTTGGATTCTCGACGCACCGGGTCGACGACGCGGCAGGACGGCGCCTCGGTGTATGTCAGAGGCCGGGCGGCTCGGAGGGGGATCGGCGCTCTCCTCTTGCGGCACGCCGAAGAACACGCTCGTGCTCATGGTGCCAACAGCCTCCAGATTCAGGCATCGCTGGCCGGAGTCGCGTTTTACAAAGCCAACGGGTTCGAAGAATGTGGCCGGGGAGAAGCGGCGCTCCTTACGGGACAGTCCATGCCCTGCGTCTTCATGCGAAAGTTGCTGGCCACAGGAGCCGGTGGCGACTGACGCCGATCCGGCCACCAACGGTGGCGGCGGGAGAACGCCGCATCGCGACTTTGTGGACCTGTACAATCGCCAGGATTGCTCGGGACAGCGCAAATCGCACGACGACATCGAGTTGGTCCACTTTCTGACCTGCGCTGCCGGCGTGGCGCGCCGGATGTGTCGAGCCGGCAACAGTGCTCCACGTGACTGATGAAAGGAGCGTCATATGAACAGGCGTCAGTTCGTCGTCTCTACTCTTGGCGTGGCCGTTGCTGTCTCCACTCCGTTCAGGATTGCCGGGCAGAAGAAAACGATCGAGGCCGACCTGGCTTCCCTTGCCGACGGGAAAGGCCTGAACGCTTCCAACCGGACCATCAGCCGTCTGACCGACGGCGCCCGAAAAGGCGTTCGTCTGAGCGAAGCTGAAGGCGAGGGGCCCGCGTACCTGCCGGGCATCGAGTTCGCCAACGGCACCATCGAGTTGGACATGAAAGGCAGGGACGTTCAAGGCGCGAGCTTCGTCGGCGTGGCGTTTCATGGGGTAGATGGCACGACCTACGACGCGATCTACTTCCGTCCGTTCAACTTCAAGACTGAAGATCAGGCACGTGTCCTTCGCGCCGTGCAATACATCTCCCATCCCGCTCATCCGTGGCAGAAGCTGCGAGCAGCCCACCCGGGGCAGTACGAACAGCCCGTCAAACCCGTGCCGGATCCGAACGCCTGGTTCCATGCCCGCGTGGTTGTCGCGAGCCCGAAGGTGAGCGTGTTCGTCGGCGATGGGACAGAACCCTGCCTGACCGTCAACCAGCTGAGCGACCGCAAGAAGGGCCTGATCGGAATCTGGGTGGGCAATACCTCCGGCGGAGATTTCGCCAACTTCACGATCGTTCCCGCTTAGGCATGCGTTTAGCGGGTTCCCGGCTGCGAGACCTTTGAGGTATCGTGCGCCCATGCGTGCACTCACTCCTCCTCTCTTCGCGTTCCTGCTCGCCTTGCAACCGGGCCCTGCCGCTTCCCCGCAGCCCGCCGCCGCCGCGAGCGAGGTGCTGACGGCCGACACACCACGCACGACGGTCGAGGGAAACGCGTTCATTGCTCCCGCCGGATGGCGTATCGAGGTGCGCGGCCGCGCGACGGTGCTCGAGCCGCCCGAAGGCCAGTCGCACATCGCCCTCGTCGACGTTGCGGCGAACGACGCCGACAGCGCCGTGTCGGCGGCTTGGGCCGCGTATCGGCCCGACGCGAAGTGGCCGCTCAAGGTTACCAATGACTACCCCGACAAGGATGGCTGGACCGGTATTCGCGACTACAGCTATCAGACGTCACCGGAGGAAAAGCGCGACGTGTCGGTCAACGCCCGCCGCGCCGGAAAGACCTGGACCGTAGTCATCTACGACATGGACCAGGCGGTCGGCGAGAAGAGGGGCGCTCAGGTCGCCCTGGTGTTCAGCCGCCTCCTGCCGAAGGGCTACGTGCGCGAGACGTTCGCCGGGAAGACGGCACACACACTCGACGCCGGCCGGATCGCCGAGCTGTCCGCCTTCGTCGAGAAGGGACGGCAGCAACTGCGGTTGCCTGGCGTATCGATCGGCCTGGTCCAGGACGGCAAAGTGGTGTTCGAAGGCGGTTTCGGCCTGCGGGACATGAGGACCGCCAGCAAGCCGGACGCCGACACGCTCTACATCGTCGCCTCGAATACCAAGGCGCTGACGACGCTGATGCTCGCCAAGCTGGTGGACGAAGGCAAGCTGACGTGGCAGACGCCGGTGACCTCCCTGCTGCCCTCTTTCAAGCTGGGTGATGCCGACACCACCGGCCGAGTACTCGTGAAGCACCTGATCTGCGCGTGCACCGGCCTGCCGCGGCAGGACTACGAGTGGTTGTTCCAGTACAAAGGGGTGACGCCCGCGGGCGCGCTCGCCACGCTCGGGACCATCCAGCCGACGACCAAATTCGGCGAGCTGTTCCAGTACTCGAACTCGCTGGCGGCCGCTGCCGGTTTTGTGGGCGGTCACGTCGCCTATCCCGAGCTCGAGCTCGGCGCAGCCTACGACGAAGCCATGCGAACGCGTGTGTTCGGTCCGCTCGGAATGGGCGCCACGACGTTCGACTTCGCCCGCGCGCTCGCCCAAAACAATGCCGCCGCGCACTCACCCGATATCGATGGCGCACCGTCGATGGCGGTCATGGACCTCAACTATTCGATCATCCCGGTCCGGCCCGCTGGCGGCGGCTGGAGCAGCGTTCGCGACATGCTCAAGTACGTGCAGATGGAGCTTGATGAGGGGGCGTTGCCGGACGGCTCGCGGTACATCACCCGGGACCCGCTCCTGCAGCGACGCGAGCCGCAGGTATCGATCGGACAGGACATCACCTACGGGATGGGCCTCATGGTCGACACGAAATACGGGGTCCCGGTGGTGCAGCACGGAGGCGACCTGATCGGCTATCACAGCCAGATGTTCTGGTTGCCGCAACAACGCGTAGGGGGCGTGATCCTGACCAACGGCGACCCCGGGTGGTCGCTGCGGGGCCCATTCATTCGCAAGGTCCTGGAAGTCCTGTTCGATGGCCGCAAGGAGGCTGATGCGGACGTCGCCGCCCAGGCCAAGAGTTTCTTCGAACAGCTCGCCGCCGAGCGCAAGCTGCTCACCGTGCCCGCCGACCCGACCTACGCAGACAAGCTCGCGCCCCGCTACGCGAACGACGCGCTCGGGGAGATCACCGTCACCCGCGCCGGTTCCCGCGTCACGTTCGACTTCGGCGAGTGGCAAAGTGACGTCGTCACCCGCCGCAACCCCGACGGGTCGGTATCGTTCATCACGATCGCGCCGGGGATCATCGGGTTCGAGTTCGCGGTGCGCCCCGGACCACCGCCAACGCTGGTGGTACGTGACGCGCAGCATGAGTACGTCTTCGCCCCGCGCTGACCGGAATCTGTGAGGCGGACAGATCGGCCAGGGCGGCTCAGAGTAAGCTGTGGCCGACCATGACTGTGCCTGCCGGCACTCGCATCGGATTGTCGCTCGCTGGGGCAGGCGCCATGGGGCGAGGTGTGAGGATCGCCGCGAGTCGTGACTGAGGTCGGAATCATCGGCGCCGGCCCGTCCGGACTGGCGGCGGCGCGCTATCTGGCGTCCGAAGGGTTCGAGCCGGTGCTGTTCGAACAGGGGTCCACGATAGGAGGCCAGTGGAGCGGAGACCGCGCGCACAGTGGTGTCTGGCCGTCGATGCGCACCAATACGAGCCGGATCCTGACCGCGTTCAGCGATCTGCCGCATGCGAACGGCGCGCACGTCTACCCCTCGAACGAGTCCATTCGCGAATACCTGCACGCCTACGCGGAGCGGTTCTCGTTGACATCGCGGCTGCGGCTGCGCACGCCGGTCGTCGGGCTCGAGCGGGGCCGCGGCGGCCGGCGCTGGCTGGTGCGCACACCGTCGGGCGAACGGGCGTTCGCGCACGTGGTAGTCGCCACGGGCGCGTTCCAGCGCTGGACGCTGCCGGCGGTGCCGGGCCTGGCAACATTCTCCGGTGCGGGCGGCGTCGCGCACACCTCTCAGTATCAGGATGCCGGCAGCTTTCGTGGGCTGCGCGTCCTGGTCGCCGGCGGCGCGATCAGCGCGCTCGAGATTGCCAGCGATCTGGCCATGGCCGGTGCAGAGTCCGTCACGGTAACCGTCCGCCGTCAGCGATACGTGCTGCCCAAGCTCGCCGCGGGGACACCCACCGATCACATCGTGTTTACGCGTTTCCACGCGCTGGCGGAGGAAGCGTTCGCCGCCGGGCGCGTGAACGAGATGTACACCGACACCGCCATCCGTCTGGGGGGACGCCCGGAGTACTACGGGGCGCCGGCGGCGCGCGCCACGGTTGCCGAAGCGGGGCTCACGCTGTGCCAGCACTTCCTGCCGCTCGTCGCCGAGGGCCGCATCGACGTGCGTCCGTGGATGACCGCTGTCGACGGACGATAGTGCGCTTCCCCGACGGACACGCGGCCGAGTTCGATGCCATCCTGTTTGGCACCGGCTTCGAGTTGCACCTGCCGTTCCTCGCGCCGGCAGTCCGCGACATTTCGGGCTCCACGGCACACCACATGGAGTTGCATCTGCGGACGGTCCATCCGTCGCTGCCAGGCCTGGCGTTCGCCGGACTCTGGGATCAGGCCGGTCCGTACTTTCCACCGATCGAGCTGCAGGCGCGGTGGATCGCATACACCTGGAGCGGCGCCGTGCCAGCCGCGTCCGAGGACGAAATGACCGCCTCCGTCGACGGCGTGCCGGGACTACCGCCAGTCCCCACAGAAGGGGCGCATGAACGTGGTGTCCCTGCAGTTCGCCCGGGCTGCACAGCGTCGAGCCGTCGCTGGAGCGCTGGCCTCGTCTGGCGATGCCGCTGCTGTTCGGGCCGCTCAGCCCGGTGTCGTTCCGGCTGCAGGGGCATGATGCGCTACCGGATGCTCCCGATCGGGTGGCCGCCGAAGCGGAAGCATTCGGATGTGTGCGGCCAGGCGGTCCGACGGCAGCGCAGCTCAGACAGCTCGACGAGTTAGTGAGCGGTGAGCCGGAACCAGTCCCTGAGGGAGACCCTGCGAGTGGTCCGCGACACGATTCGAAACGACTCACCTTGACCGGGTGTGACCTCTGACGCGGGTCCGGCGGACGTAGAATGGTCGGGACGGTCGGCAATCGACTGTGGTGTAGCAGTCGCGAAGGTCGAGACGAACCTGTCCGCAGATCGCTGAACGGTCAGTGCTCAGCCCACAATCGCGACGCGGAACGCTCGGCCGTTGCGCAGGCCGGTGCGGACGTACTCGATCCGGCACACGACGGCTGTGGGCAAACGCCGACCGCAGCAGGTCGAGCATCCCTGCGTGATCGCCTTCGTCGGCGTTCGCGCGCAGCTGGAACCCGAACGCCTTTCGTGGCGCGCTATCGACCCGCACGACGACCTCGCCGTCGATGCGGTCGCTGGGCGGGCCGAAGCCTCCTGCGTCGTGGACGCGGAGGAACGTCGGAATCCCCTCGATCGCCAGGACCGACCCGAGCGGGTGATCCGTGTTCACCTCGAACGCGCCGCGCCCGCAAGGTACCGGCGCGGAGCACGCCGGTGGTGGGATGTGCCAGGAGATCCACCACGCCGGCGGCGAACGGGAGGCCGTCGCTGAAGCGATCCCACCTCCAGGTGGCGGACCCGGCCGACAATCGGCCGCGGTACACCGCGCGGTTTCGCGTGCCGGCGTAGATCGTGCCCGGGTTCATCCGGTCCACGGCCAGTGCCGATGGACGGATCCCGGTCGGCAGATCCGCCGTGATGTCCTCGTTCGACATCGCGAGACTACCCGGTTGAACCCGCCGAAGCCGCACCACCCGGCATGAACCGTCGCGCCCGCTCGCAACATACACCGTGGCAGGTTCGTCAGGGTCCACGGTCACGGCAGTGATCCCGGACGCACTGCCCCCGCAGTTCGCCGAGACGCTGAACACGCGTTCCCAGTCAGCCCCATTCCTGCCGGCGTAAACCTCGCCCTGGTCGGTCGCGGCGTAGTAGATATCCGCGGGACCGTCCACTGCCGAGCGGACGACGTTTCCGGCCGGCTGCGGTGATCCCGGCCCCGGCAGGATCATCCGCCAGTCCCCCGGCGGTTCGTTCGTCAACGTGCGCCATAGCGAGCCGCACGACGCCAGGAGCGTTGTCGGAATCGCCGGATGCACCTGGTAATGGAGATTGAAGCACGTCGAGCCCACCGGGAGACCGGCCGCGAGGCTCTGGAATCCACCCGAGCCTTTCCGGCGTTCGATGCTCGAGGCGTACTGGCCCATCGCGTAGAGAATGGTCGCGTCCGTCGGATCGACGTCGACCGTCGCGCCATCTCCGCCCTTGATCTCGTCCCACACCGTACCGTTCGGCCTCCTCCTGATCGTCCCGTTGTCCTGTGTCCCGCCGATGACCAGGTCCGGGTCGGTCCGCGCCTCTCCAATGTCGTAAAACTCGGTATTCGTCATCCCTTCCCCGACGAAGGACCATGACCCGCTCGCGCCACGACTGTTCGAACGGTAGAGCCCTCCGTCGGAACCGGTGTAGACCACGTCGGCGTCCGACGGATCGACGGCGAACGCGTGGTGGTCGACGTGTGGCCCGCTCACCATGCTGAAGGAGCCCCCGCCGTTCGTGGAACGCCAGAAGTTCGTGCCGGTCGCGTAGACGATGTCGGCGTTCTCCGGGTGGGAGTAGAGGAAGCTCCAGAGCGTGGGGGCGATGTCCGAGCCGACCGTCCAACCCTTTTGCCAGGTGCGCTCGGGTACGCCGCCCACCAGGCAAGCCACATCGGTTGTCCGATAGACCACGAATGCCTCACGCGTCTTGAAGCTCGCGTAGATCCGGTTGCCGGAGACTGCCAGCCGAATCGTTCGCCCCGCCACGTTCGCGGGGAGCGTTCCGCCCGGGCAGCCAAGCTGCTTGACCCACGTCGCACCACTGTCCCGCGTCGCGTAGACACCCGCGGGAGCATCGCTCGTTGCGTGCGACACGCCGGCGTACAGCCGCGTCGGCACGAGCGGGTCCATCGCAAGGTCCGTAATCGTGGTCGCCGGGGGCGCCAGCACCGGCGACCACGAGACCCCGCCGTCAGACGATCGGTAGACCCCGCCGGCGCCCGCCATGAACATCAAAGAGGGGTTCGACGCGTCGATCAGCAACTGCCGTCCGTTGAGCCGTGAATCGTCGGCAATGAGCGTCCACGCCGCTCCGCTGTCGTCCGATCGGTAGAGTCCGGCGCCGGCGTTCGCGATATCGACCAGCGCGGCATAGACGCGGGAGGGTCGGCCGGGCGCGAGCGCAATCGCAGCCACCTTGAGCGATGGAAGGCTGTCGGCAATCGGGAACCAGGCCGAGCCGCCGTCAGTGGTCTTCCAGACGCCAGATCCGCCGACGCCGTTCGGATTTCCGGACAGCCCCCCGGCGTAGATCGTGGACGGCCGCGACGGATCGATCGCGATCGTCGTGACCCGTCCCGTCGCGCCGAGACCGCTGGGGATGAGCGTCGGGCCGATCGATGCCCAGCGACCCACCACCGCAGGAGCGGCGTCTCCCGCCGCGGACCTCTGAGCGTCGGTCCCTGTGACGAAGGGCGATGGCAGCAGGGTGCTGCTGATCGGTGCGGCTGCGCGAGCGGACGGAGTCGGCGCGACCAGAATTGACCAGGGGGGCGCAATCTCGAGGTGAGTAGGGGCCTCGAGCAGTAGCGAGGGCTCTCCAAGGCTCTCCGCGGCTGCGGGTATTGCTCGTGCCGTGCGGTACAGGGCGGTGACGGCCACGCCTTCCGCATCCCAGCACGCCAGTCCACCGACGACCGAGGGATCACCCTCACGGCTGCTCGTCCCGGGGGCGAACATCGCCCCGATTCCCACCAGGTCACTCACGACGCCGCGCGTCAGGTCGACGCTCTCGACGTTCCGAGCGTCCGTTGTGAAAAACGCGCGCACGTTCCGGCACTCGCGGAACGACAGGCGCTCGACGACCCTCCCGAGTCGATCCCAGGAGCCACGCTCCCGGCCGCTGTCCATTGTGATGCGTGCCGCTTCCTCGGTCTCGAACCCGAGCAGCGCCACGAAGTGGCGATCTGCCGACGCGCCCGCGGTGACGCCCAACCACCCGACAGCCACGGACTCGAGGACAGCCTGGACTTCCAGCCACTCGTCCCGGGTGGCTGCCGCATCGAGTGCTCTGCCTTCGACGACTTCAATGAACATCCCGTCTCCTGTCGAAGCGTGTCGCTCGTGAGGTGTCCGCTATAGGCAATCATCTGATTCCTGATGCGCGCTGCTGTGGTGGAGCCGCGCTACCTTACCAGGGCTATCCGGATCGCGACGCCATTGTTCTTGCCCGCGGGAAGTTCATAATCCACCACGACCTTCAGATTGTGGCTGAACGCGTCACGCAGCAGATCGAGCATGCCCTGGCGGGCCGGCCGGTTCCCATCGTTGCGAATCTGAAAGCCGATCGCGCGGGCAGGCTCGGTGTCGAGCTTCATGACAGCCTCCACATCGATCTGGTCGGTGGGCGGACCGAACTTCGAACCAACCTCGTGAACCCGCAGGAAGGTGAGCTTACCGTCCGATTGCACAAGCGCCATGGGTGTCTCCCGTTGCTTAAGGCAGATCGGCGACTCGGATGATGACGCCGCTGGTGAGGCCCGTCCGAGACTAATCCAGCCGTACCGGTCTCTTCCGCTTGAATGCCGTCCGAGGCACGTCGCGTGCGAGCCCCGAAACCTGACTCAAAACGTCAGGTTTCCGGTTCTCAAGGGTTCCAGCGTCGCCAGCTGGAATCGTTGACACGGCTTCGCTGCGCATCCCCGCATCGGCGATGGGCCTGGGGTCTCGGGGGCTCGAAACGCTACCCCGCGGGCGCGATCGCCTATTCACCTCGGTCCACACGACTCTCTTGTAAACCGCGAACGCCGTCCGCTACCTACCAGAGAGAGTCGGTACGGCCGCTCGCTGCGACTCTACATGGGAACTGCTCGACACAGGGACGACTCGAATGGGCAGTTGCAACTCTAATTCGCCAGGCTTCGGGAGATTCGTGTGGGGCCTCACGATTCTCACCTTATACACCCAAACGCGCCGCGTGCGTTGTGCCTGCGGAACACGCCGAACATCTTGAACCGGCGCGGCCGCGGGACCGGAGGCTATACGCTGCCCTCGCGGGATGACTGCCCTGTCAGCCGCCCCGCGGTTCCTTTCAGCCAGGACCCTAAGTCCGGCCGGATTTTGTAATTACGCGGCCCAAGCCTGTCAAGCGCCTGGAGGACGGAATCGTCGTAGACCCTTCGGACCGGAGTGGAGGGCAGGCTGGTAACTGATGAGGTGACGCTCTGCTGCCGCAGGCCCTCTTAAGCCTGGTTTGGACTGAGCCGTCATGGGGGAATCCGACTTGCTCTAAAGTGTCAGACCGGGCAGGGAGGGCACGATGGCTATCTTCATTTGCTGGTCCGGAACGAGAAGCAAGATGCTGGCGGATGCGGTGTTCGCTCTTCTCGAGAGCGAGCCTCTGTTGAAGGATCGCGTTTTCGTCTCCGACAGAATCGAGAAAGGCGTTAGATGGTTCGAACCCATCCTCCGAAAGCTGCAAGAGGCTGAAGCGGGCATCGTCTGTCTGACCGCCGAGAACCTGGAGAACCCCTGGTTGCATTTCGAAGCCGGGGCTCTCGCGGCGGCGATCACGGCGCCTCATGGCGAACAACCGGACCGGGCCGATCCCGAGACTGTCAGACCAGACACTCGCCTGTTCACGCTGCTGCACGGGGTCACCCCCGCGGAGCTCAAAGGTCCGCTGAGCGCCTATCAGGCGACGAGCACGGCGCCAGAGGAGATGAAGGCGTTGGTAGCTATCCTCACGAAGACCTTCGAGGAACATGACCGCACGTGGAAGGACGCCACGCACTCCAACCAGGGCCGGCCTCCGGCCTCGGATCACGCGACGCCGGGAAATTGTGTCGACGCGTCCGCGCCAGACCCCTGGACGACATATCAGGACGCACTCGAGAGGATCGCAATCCCCGTCCGCGAGCTGGTTCCCAATCTTGAATCGCTGTTCCAGCGGAAAACGTTCAACGAGCCGGTGTATCGCTGCGCGGATCAGGCATGGCTGAGCCGGCACAACGGCGTGCGCATCACACGCGAGCGCCTCGATGCCGAGCTTGCACGGGTGCGTGCGGCATGCAGCAAGAGCGAAGTAGGCCTTTTCGAGATGCTCCTGGCCGAGCTCGACGCCTTCGGAATGACCATCGAGGCCCTGCTCTTGGAATCGAAAAAGTTCGAGCTCGGTGAACGGGGAGAGCTGGAGATGGATAACGGTATCCGAACCTGCTGCGAGGACCGACGTCTTGCGATCCGCAGTCTCCTGGGTCGGCTGGCGCGCCCGTTGGATCCGCCGCTGCGGGAAGAGGCGGTACGTTTCATGGGCGCTGAGACGGGCGAGGAGCGGAAGATGATCGTTCACCGGCTGGAAGGGATCATCCGGCGAGCGTGGGAGACCGTGTCGGCAAGGAAGACGCTGTCTTCCGAAGCCTGGAAGCAGGCGGTCGCAAGCTTGACCTGTTCACGAGATCCCATTGACTTTCGCGCGAGCTCCTGGGATCTGGACCGGATCTACTACTACCTGCTGATCCAGTATTTTGGCACCAGTGCCCTGCCATCGGGCATCGGTACGGACGGTTCGAAGCGCGCCGACGATGATGAGTTGGGATGCCTCGCGCGGGACGTCGAAATGGAAGTCGAGCGCTTCCGTGCAAAGCCGAAGGGCGGCTCGCTCATGCCGCTCACCTACGCGCTCATTGCACTCCAGAAGCTGGATCCCGAGGGAGCGCCGGAGGGGTCGGGCGTGCGAAGGGGCGTTAACGATGCACTGGACGTCGTAGAAACCAACCTCGGGATGGTGCGCGATCCCTCACGACCCGTGTTCGTCGGCGACTCGGCTGCGAGCGGCCGAACAGTATCCGTGCGTATGAAAGAGGTGCTCGCTGCCGTGATCCGGACCAGTAGCGTTGACCGACCTGCGCCGACACCGCTTTCGGCAACATAGAGGTGGGCCCGCCAACCAGCCATCGCTTTCCGTAGGATCCTGGCTGCCGATCTGGTTAGTGCCTGGTGGCGTTGAAGGGACCGCCGCTGCCGGTGCTGCCACAGGCGGGCGGACCGTAGAAAACGACGCCGCCGCTCGCGACTCCGCCCGGCAGAAAGACAATCGTTACCATGATCCCGCGGCCGTCGGGCAGGGTCGACCCGAATTGCGCGAAGGAAGAAGTAACTGCATGGTCGAGGCCTGACAAGGTCTCGACGCCCGAACATCCGCTGAAGACGTAACCGACCGAGACGGCGGTCACCTTCTGCTCGGAGGACACCGTAAACGAGATCGGCTGTTGCTGGAATGTTCTCCCGCTATATTCCTCGGCGCTGGCCGGAGCGCCTGGTGCGGCCGGACCAGGCCCTGTCGGGCTGCCGCTGCCACCGCAGGCGCCGAGCAGAAAGCCGGCGGCCAGAGTGAGGAGAAGAGGTCCTTTCGCCATGCGCACTCGCATTTCGCCCTGACCAGATGCCCTCGAGCATGCCAGCGGAGCCGCCTGCGACGATCGTCAGCGGCCAAAAAGCTAGCGTAGTCGAGCGCCTCGAAGACCTCAAGACCCCGGCCCCAGCCCCACGTTCCGTTGAAAGCCCGTCTACAGCCAGAGCCAGATCTCCGTTGACTTTCAACACGACTGGGATAACACTTGCCGGGTTCTGTTGACAGACAACATGAGCGCAGAAGTTCCCTACGGCACTCTGGATCTGATGGTCTTGAAGACCCTGGCCGCCATGGGCCCGCTGCACGGCTACGGCATCGCCCGCCGTATCGAGCAGGCCGCCGCCGGGGCGCTCGCGCTCAATCAGGGCACCATCTATCCCGCCCTGCTGCGGCTCGAGCAGAAAGGCTGGATCGGCAGCGAGTGGGGCACCAGCGAGAACAACCGGCGTGCCCGCTTCTACGCGATTACCAGGTCCGGCCGGCGCCAGCTCGCGGCAGAAGAGGCGCTGTGGGCGCGGACGGTGTCGATGGTGAACCGGCTCCTGGAGGATGCGTCATGACCCGCGTCCGCGTGCTGATGTCCCGCGCACTCGACCTGCTGTTCTCGCGGCGGCGCGAGCGGCGGCTCGAAGAGGAGATCCGCGATCATCTCGATCTGCTCACCGAGCAGTTCGCCGCTACCGGGTTGGCGCCGGACGATGCGCGCGCGGCGGCGCGGCGCGCGTTCGGCGGCGTCGATCAGATCAAAGAAGCGTATCGCGACCAGCGGGGGCTGCCGTTCGTCGACGTGCTCGGGCAGGACGTCCGTTTTGCGGTCCGCATGATGCGAAGGAATCGCGGCTTCGCCCTGACGGCGGTGCTGGTGCTCGGCCTTGGCATTGGCGTGAACAACATGCTGTTCACGATTTTCAGCGCGCATACGCTGCGCGGCCTGCCGATCCGCCAGTCCCAGCGGGTCCTGTTCATTTCCAGCCTCGACAATCGCGGGGCGGACCGCGGCCTGTCGTTCGCCGACTATACCGACATCCGGAATGCCGCGCGACGCTACCGCGGGATCGCGGCCTTCCGCAGCGGCCCGATGGTCGTCGCCGGCGACGGCCATGCCGCCGAGCGGCTCGACGGCGCGTTCGTCACCGCGAACACCTTCGACCTGATCGGTGTGCAGCCCGTGCTCGGCCGTGGATTCGCGGCCCCTGACGACACGCCGGGCGCTGCCGGCGTCGCCATGCTCAGCCGAACCGCGTGGGCTACGCGGTACGGCAGCGATCCGGCCGTCCTCGGCCGCACGGTCACGGTCAACGACCGCCCCGTCGTGCTGATCGGGATCCTCCCCGATCGCTCCGGCTTTCCCGGCACTGCCGGGATCTGGCTGCCGTTGTGGCAGGCGCCCGGCCTGGGCGCGCAGCGCCGCGACGAGCGAACGCTCCAGGTCTTCGGCCGGGTCGCCGACGACGCGCGTGTCGAGGACGCGATTGCCGAAGTCACCGGCCTCGCGGAGCGCCTTGCGACCGGGCATCCGGACACCAACCGGCACACGCGGGCGCGCGCGGTGCCGATCAACGACAGATTCCTCGGCCGACCGACGGATACGGTCTGGCTCGCCTTCCTGACCGTCGGCTTCCTCGTGGTGTTGATCTCCTGCGCGAACGTGGCGAACCTGATGCTCGATCGATCGCTGCTGCGGGCGCGAGAGCTGGCAATCCGCGCCTCGGTGGGTGGCAGCCGCCTCCGGCTCATACGCCAGTTGCTGGCGGAGGGCGCGGCGATCGCGGCGTCCGGCGCGGGCGTCGGCCTGCTGGTGGCAGTCGGCGGCATCCGCGCCTTTCGCAGCGCCATCCCGAGTGACGCGCTCCCCTACTGGTTCGACTATTCCATCGACTGGCGGGTCCTCACGGCGCTGATCGGCGTGTCGGTCCTGACGGTCTTCTTCTTCGCCCTGCTTCCGGCCATTCAGGCCTCGAGGACGGACATCGTCGCCGTCCTCAAGGACGGGGGGCGTTCCAGTTCGTTGGGCCGGCGGCGCCTGTGGCCCTCCGGGTTCCTCGCGGCGCAGGTCGCGCTGGCGGTGGTGCTGCTCGCCCACTTCGCGGCCAACCTCCGCGTCAACGCCCCGGGCCTTCCCAGCGACAGCATCTTCGACCGGACCGACATCGTCACGGCGGCGCTGACGCTGCCCGCCGCGAAGTATCCGTCCACCGGGGAGCGCTCGGCCTTCTACGACGCCCTGCTCGATCGACTTCACGCGAGCGGGTCGATCACAGCCGCGGCAATCGCGAGCGCGGTCCCTACTTCAGGCGGCGACGCGAGGGTCGTGACCGTCGAGGGCAAGGGCCCGGCCGACGACAGCGCGGACGGGACCGTACTCGCCATCTCGGTCACACCAGACTACTTTCGCGTCCTGGGTCTTTCGCTTCTGCAGGGACGCGAGCTCGGGGCCACGGACGGCCGTCCCGGTCAGGAGAACGTCGTCGTCAACGAAGCCTTCGTGCGGCACCATTTCCCCGCGGCGAGTGCCATCGGCCGGCGCATCGCGCTCACCGCGCCCGAGGCACCGAAGGACGCGATCAGACAGTGGGTCACCATCGTCGGCATCGCTCCGGCGATCCGGCAAAGCCGGCGGCCGGACGGGGATGCGATCGTCTACCAGCCCTTCCGGGCCGCCGCTCCGGCCAACGGGTCGGTGATCGTTCGTGGGGCGGACGCTACCGCGACCGTCGTCGATGGACTCCGTCAGGCCGTGCAGGGCCTCGATGCGTCGCTGCCGATCTTCCGGGCACGCACGCTCTCCCGCGTACGGGACGATGCGGTCTGGAATGGCCGGGTGTCGAGCCGCCTGTTCACGTCCCTCACGTCGATCGCCGTCTTCCTGTGCGCGATCGGGCTCTATGCGGTGACGGCGCACAGCGTCAGTCAGGAGCGGCAGGAGATCGGCATCCGCGTTGCGCTGGGTGCACGTCCCCGTCAGATCGTCGGCCGCGTGGTGGGACGCCTCATGCTGCGGACGGCCGTCGGGTTCGGCGCCGGCGTCCTGTGTACGGCGCTGTGGGACTGGATGTTCCCGAGCGGCGCCGCGACTGTCCGGGCGACGGACCTGCTGTCGCTCGCTATCGTTGGCGCGATCCTGCTCGGCATCCTCGTGCTCGCGGCCATCGTGCCCAGCCGGCGGGCCAGCCGTGTCGACCCGCTGATCGCGCTGCGCGCCGACTAGTCCCGTCGTTCACTTGTGTTGATGTAGGGCGGGGTCTTCAGACCCCGCCTGGGCGGGCCTGAAGGCCCGCCCCTACGGCCCCAACACAAGTGACCTCCGGGGTTAAGGGACCCCAACGGCCTGGATCTGATCGGCGAGCACGGGCACAACAGCCCCCATGACTCCACTTCTCGAAGCACGTCACCTGGTCAAGCGCTTCCACGGCATCACCGTCGTGGACGATGTGAGCTTCGTCGTGCACCCGGGAGAAGTGGTCGGCTATCTCGGCCCGAATGGCTCCGGCAAGACGACCACCGGCCGGATGCTGACCGGCCTCGTGGAGCCGTCGAGCGGATCCGTCCTCTTCAACGGCCGGAACGTCTCGGACGAGCCAATCGAGTACCGGCGAAGGCTCGGCTACGTGCCGGAGGAGCCGACGCTCTACCCGTTCCTCTCGGCGCGCGAACAGTTGCGGCTGCTCGGCCGGCTTCGCGAGCTGCCGCCGGCGTCGATGGAGAGGAAGATCACCGCCCTCCTCGAGCTGTTCGGCATGGCCGACGCCGCGGAGCAATCGATCAGCGCCTACTCGAAGGGCATGCGGCAGAAAGTGCTGATCATCGCCGCGCTCCTGCACGATCCGGATCTCTTCATTTTCGACGAGCCGGATTCCGGCCTCGACGTCACGACGTCGCTCGTTCTGCGCCACCTCGTCCACACGCTGGCCGCGCGCGGCAAGGCGGTGCTCTACAGCTCGCACATCCTGGAAGTGGTCGAGAAGCTGTGCACGCGCGTCATCGTGCTGCACCACGGACGAATCGTCGCGCAGGACACGGTGCAGCAGCTCCGCACGTTGATGTCGCATCAATCGCTGGAAGGCGTGTTCGCGGAGCTCGTCCTCGAGACCGATCCGGAGCAAACCGCGCTCGACATCGCAGACGTGGTGGGCGGCCGTGCGTGATCGGCTGCTGACGCAGCATTTCCTGCAGCGCTTCCTCGAGAACGATCTCCTCTCGCCAGAGGCGGACCGGCACGACGCCATCGCCATGGTGGGCGGCGGGCTGTTGACGCTCGGGCTGTTCCTGAGCGTCTTTATCTCGATGAAATTCCTGTTCATGCCGTTCCAGTCGCCGGGCCGGACGGCGCTGCTCGCGGCAGGCGATCGGCTGACCTTCGTGGCGATCTCCATGATCGTCATGGCGCTGGTCGCCATCATGACGTGGGATGCGCTGTCGCTGGATCCACGCGACACCGCCATTTTCGGGACGCTGCCGATCGAACACGGCGTCATCGTCCGGGCCAAGCTGCGCGCCGTCGGCATCCTCGCGGGCGGATTTGCGCTCGCCATCAGCAGCCTGTCGAGCCTGTTCCATCCCGCCTTGATGGTGGCCAAGCTGCCGATTGGGCTGATCCCCGCATGCGCACTGATCGTCATTCATCTGGCCGTCACGCTGGCGGCCGGCCTCTTCGCCTTTGCCTCGATTGTCATGCTGCGCGAGGTCCTGCGCGCACTGCTCGGGGAGCGCTTCAGCAGGATCTCGGCAGGGCTGCAGGCGGTATTCATCGTGGCGCTGATCACGAGCTTTCTGCTGCTGCCTGCGATTCTGAATCGAGCCGGGCGGCCCGAGAGCCGAGCGGCGCGGATGCTGCCGCCGGTCTGGTTCGTCGGCCTGCACGAGGCTCTCGCCGGCGGGCTGGTCACCGGGCTGCCGCGCGGCGCCCTGCCCGAACGCATCGCCCGGCAGGAGAATTACGCCGCAGCACGCTACCGCGAGATCGCGGTCAGCATCAGACCGCTGGCCTGGCGCGCGGTCACGGCGCTGGCCGCATCACTGGCGATCGCCATCGTCGCGTTTTTCTGGAACTCCCGGCAGCTGCCCCTGCCGCTGGTCGGCAACCGCGCGGCAGCGTACCGCGGCCCGGGCCGCTTCACACGCATGGTCACGCTCACGCTCGCGCGGCGGCCTGCGACCCAGGCCGGCTTCTTCTTCACCCTGCAGTGCCTGTTCCGCAGCGGCCCGCATCGGGTGGTGATGGCCGGCTGCACGGCAGTGTCAATCGCGCTGGCAACGGTGTTCCTCGCCGCCGGCAGCCAGTCTCCAGCCGGCGACTTGTCGACGGTGCCCGTGCTACGTCTTCTCGACGCAGACGATCGCGCTGGCCGTGCTGCTGGCGGGGTTCCGCCACGTGACGCGCCTCCCGGCGGACATCCCCGCGAACCGCCTGTTCCGGCTTGCCTGGGTCGCTGACAGCCGCCGCTTCCTGGCCGGCGTGCGCCGCGGCGCCTTCGCCGGCATCGTCCTGCCGGCGATTGTCCTGCTGCTGCCGCCGCATCTCTACCTGCTGGGCACGCGGCTCGCGTTGATGCACGCGGTTTCCGGTTTCCTCCTGGGTGCCGCGCTCATATCGCTGATGACGTGCAGGACGAGCCAGCTGCCGTTCGTCGCCAGCTACGCTCCGGCCCCCGACCTGAACACGGTCGGACCGGTCGTCCTGATCGGCGGGTTGATTGCCGTGTCGATGCTCTCGCGGATCGAGCGGTTCGCGCTGGCCGACATCGAATCCGCCGCGATCTTCTGGGCCTTCCTGGCGGCGGCCGCTGCTCCCGCAGCTCGTTGTCGGCCGCAACACGCAGCTCGATCTACCGACCGCGTTCGACGTGCCGGCACCGGGGACGACGCGGCTGGATTTGGGGTGAGAGTCGGCGCGATTGCGCCGTGACTCAACGCTCCTTGGCTGACTGCGACAAACCATCGGCCGCGCGCACGGCATTCACCGCCGCGCCGATGACGGCGGTTTCGTCGGTCGCCTGGACGAACTCGAACGCACTTCCCTGCAGCGGGCTCATCGTCACCATCTCATGAATGTAGCGATCCAGCAGGTTGAGATCGACGAAGAGCGCGTTGGGCCCTGAGAAAAAGAAGCGGCCGGGACCTTCCATATGGATGCTCGTGGCCGTGGCGGCGGCGAGCGCTCGATGCCAGGTCTTGACGAAGGTCGCGCAGCGCTCGTCGCCGGCTCGCGCGTTGGCGAACACCTCTTCAGGCTCGAGATCGAGAAAGCGCAGCCGCATCCCGCGTCTCCCGACCAGGCCCTCGAGGTGGCCCTGCCCGCCGCAGCCACAGTACTTCTCCTTCGGGTCGAGGCTCACGACGATGTGTCCCCCCTCCCAGACCCCTTCGGCGGCCGGATAGCGGCCGAAGCCCACCCCGCTGCCGAGCGTCCAGACACGGATCAGCGTTTCGAGGTGTCCGCGGGTGGCGGCAATGCCAGCAGCAAAGGCGTCGGCATCGTTCAGAATGCGCAGGGGAGCCTTGTTGCCCAGCAGCGCCGAGAGCGTGGACTCCAGCCTGAACCCCTTCATCTGCTGCAGGTTGGGTGAGTCCTCGATGATACCGTTGCGGATGATGCCGGGGAAACCCAGGCCGACGGCCTCGATCGTCTGACCGCGGGCGACCGCTTCGATCTGCGCGCAGATGGTCTCCGCAATCTGCTCGGCGGGCATGCTCTGCAGCGTGTTGGACGCCGTTGTGTCTTCGGGATAGACGCGGATCGCGTCGACCAGCTGGTGGTCCTCCACCAGCCCCACCGCTATGTGCTCCATCGCGAGAGCGCCGATTGCGCGTCCCATCGGGTTGTTCCCTTCGCAGTGCCGGCGGATCAGAACCGCTCGAGCTTGTTGAGCCCGTTGAACGCGGCGGTCTTATAGCACTCCGCGAGCGTCGGGTAATTGAAGACCGTGTTCACGAAGTAGTCCACGGTGCCCTCGAACGCCAGCACGGCCTGCCCGATGTGCACGAGCTCGGCGGCGCCCTCGCCGATGATGTGCACGCCTAGAATCGCCCTCGACTCGCGATGGAAGATGAGCTTCAGCCGGCCCGTCGTGTCGCCGCGGATCTGGCCGCGCGCGATCTCGCGGTAGTAGGCCAGTCCCGTCTCGTACGGCACGTCCTCCTCGGTCAGCTGCTCCTCGGTCTTCCCGATGAAGGAGATCTCCGGGATGGTGTAGATGCCGTATGGATAGCTGGCGGGATTGGAATCGACAGGGCTGCCGACGGCATGCCCGGCGGCGATGCGCCCCTGCTCCATTGAAACCGACGCAAGGCTCGGGAACCCGATCACATCGCCGACGGCGAAGATGTGGCGCTGCTTCGTCCGATACTCGGCATCGACCGTGATGCGTCCGCGCGTCGTCGGCCTCCAGTCCTGCGGCCGCCAGGTTGAGTTGCTCGACATTGCCGGTCCGGCCCGACCGCGTACATCAGCGCGTCGCCGACGATCTTCTTCTGGCTTCGCAGCGTGGCGATGACCGATCCGGCGGTCTCCTCCACCTTGCCGACCTCTTCGCCGAGCCGCAAGGTGACGCGGTGATCGCGCAGGTGATAGCACAGCGCCTCGACGATCTCCTGGTCGGCGAACTCGAGCAGCCGCGGCCGCTTCTCGACGAGCACCACGCGCACGCCGAGCGCCGCGAGCATGCACGTGTACTCCACACCAATGACCCCGCCGCCGACGATGATGATCGTCTTCGGGAGCTCGGGCATCTGCAGCAGCTGTTCGCTCAGAACAATCGTCCGGCCGTTCAGCGGCACGTCCGGCGACTCGGCGGCCTTCGTTCCCGTCGCAATGATGAACGCGTCCGCCCGGCACATGGTCTCGCCGTTGGCAGTCTCGACCTTGACGACGTGCGGATCCACGAAGCTGGCCGCCCCGGTGAGCAGCGCGATGTCGTTGCGGGACATCTGCGCCTGCGTGACGTCGATCTCGTTCTTGATCACCTGCTGGACCCGGAAGGACAGGTCCGCCATGGTGATTTTCTCCTTCACCCGGTAGTTGATCCCGTAGATGCCCTGGTACTGGAAGCCCGACAGGTGCAGCACCGCCTCCCGCATCGTCTTGCTGGGGATGGTGCCGGTGTTGATGCAGGTGCCGCCGATGACGTCCTTGCGCTCGATGACCGCAACACGCTTGCCGTGCTTGGCAGCGTGGATCGCTGCCCTTTGCCCGGAGGGTCCCGAGCCGATGACGATGAGGTCGAACGACTGCATCGGAGGGGTACTCTCGGCCTGAACCCGCCCGGCTGTCAATCGTTTCCTGAATGGGCAGTCTGTTCCCGGCAAGGGTTCGCGGGTGGGTTCTGTTCAGGCTCGGCGGTCCGTCCTGGGCTTTCGAGTGTTCAGCAGCGACAGCGGCTGTTCGTGTCAACCGACAACGCCGTTTGTACCAGGTGAGGAGTTCGCGAGAGCATTGCCAGAGGGTGAACACGTCGAAGCTCGAACCGAGCGTGGGCGCGGCGGTCGTAACGGATGAGGTAGCTGCGGAGTGCTACCCGACCTGGTCGCGTGCTGTGCAATGTTAGTCGGCGGACGATCAACAGTGCTGCTCTGAACACACATCAATAGGAGGTCGTCCATGCCCCTGCTACCGGTGGGAAATCTCTGTATCCGACGGTTCGCCCGCACCTTCGATGGCGTCCCCCAGTGCAGCGACGCTGTCCGCTACAAGTGTCGCACCGTGGCGACGGAGCGAATGACGACGTCGGTGACGTTCCGCATCACCGCCGCAGCGGACTGCGACGATGTCGGTCAGCTGGTGCCGGTCACAGGACTCCGCGCCAAGGGAACGACGATTCGGCGCGCCGACGGTTTCGCGCACTTCGCGGGACGCGCGCAGATCATCAACGCGAGTCCGGACCCGGACGTCGTGCTCTTCAGCGGTACGCTGGATCTGATCGCTCGCATCGGCTCGCACGTCGGGCTCGGAGAACCCTGTGCCCCCGAGAAGCACGTCGAAGGCTGGTTCACTGGTCGCGGCACAGGCGACTTCGCCAAGATGGCGCTGCACCTGATCCTCGCAGGTGGCGGCGAGTTGGCGACCGGCACGCACGCGTTCCCCAACGCCAGCCAGAACCGCATCATCGGCACGCTCGTCATTGCGCCGTAGACCGTCCGAGCGAGCACGCCGTCCTGATTATGGCGCTGCCGCGGCCTCGGCAACTGCCGACGAAACACGGCCGTGCGAAAGCGGCAGCGCATCAGGCGGCGGCTGTAGCTGAATGACGGAGCGTGGCGCGTTCGGATGCCGTTATACAATTGCGCCCGCACATCCGGGGACCAGAAGGAGACACGCATGCATCACGGAGCTCGCAGTCTCGCGCTGCTCCCCACCCTGACCATTGCTGCCGCGCTCGTGTGGCCGACGAGCGCGCAGGAGGTCCAGGGGCCGGGATCGACGGCGACTGTCGCGGGCGTCCCCAAGACCATCGACGTGTCCCAGGAGATGCTGACCGGGGCGGGTGGGCAGAGCACCAACTGGCTGCACACGAATGGCAGCTACGATCAGACCCGGTTCTATCCGGGCAGTCAGATCAACACCCGGAACGTCGCACAACTGCGGCCGGCGTTCGTCTTCCAGACCGAGGTGATCGAGTCCATGCAGACGGCGCCGATTGTCGTCGACGGCGTGATGTTCCTGACTACTTCCCACAACCACGTCTACGCGCTTGATGCCGTGACCGGCCGGCAGTTCTGGCACTACAAGCACCGGCTCGGACCGGTCACGACGTTCTGCTGCGGTCCGAACAACCGCGGCGTCGCCATCTCGGGTGGGCGGCTGTTCCTGGCCACGCTCGACGCGAAGCTCGTCGCGCTGGACGCCAGAACCGGCAAGGTGTTGTGGGAGTCGCCCATCGCCGATCCCGAAAAGGGCTACAGCGAGACGATGGCGCCGACCGTCGTCGACAACAAGGTGCTGATTGGCACCAACGGCGGGGAGTATGGCGTCCGCGGCTTCGTCAAGGCGTTCAACGCCGCTGATGGGCAGCTGCTGTGGACCTTCTACACCATCCCCGAGAAAGGGCACGAGGGTGTCTGGGCGACGACCGACGCGACCGGCCGTGACCTGCACCGCGACATCGCAGCGGAAAAAGCCGCCTTTGCGCGGGACAGCTCGTTCTATCAAACACTCGGTGGCGGCGTGTGGATGAACCCGTCGATCGACCTGGCCGCGCGGACGGCGTGGTTCGTGGTCGGCAATCCATCGCCCGATCTCGTATGGCGCGGAGCGGCCTGGCGACAATCTCTACACCAACTCGATCGTGGCGATTGACCTCGAGAAGGGCACCTACCAGTGCCATTTCCAGTACATCCCCCACGACGTCTGGGACCTCGACGCCGTGAGCCCGACCGTGCTGGTGGACGCCCAGGGCAAGGACGGGCGGACGGTGCCCGCCGTGATACACGGCGGAAAGACCGGCCACGTGTATGTCCACGACCGTCGCGACTGCAGCCTGATCCGCCCTCGGATGCGATGATCCCGCAGGAGAACATGTGGGCTCTGCCGACCGTGGAGGGGGCACGGATGCTGCCTGGCGCGAACGGCGGCGTCGAGTGGTCGCCGATGTCGGTCAACCGGAAACTGCGCCTGAGCTACGTGCTGAATCTGCACCAGCCGATGACGTATCACGTCGAGCCGGCCAAGTACCCGGACGGGAGACTCTGGCTCGGCGGTGCGTTCAAGGTCATCCCAGGCGAAAAGCAGTGGGGTCGGGTCGCGGCGGTGAACATCGATACCGGCCGCATAGCCTGGAAGCACGACACCGAGCAGCCGCTCATTGGCGGCGGGCTCGCCACCGCCGGCGATCTCTTCTTCTTCGGCGAGGGCAATGGACTGTTCAAGGCGCTCGACGCCAGGAACGGGTCGCTCCTCTGGCAGTTCCAGTGCGGCGCCGGTGCCAATGCGATGCCAGTGTCCTACATGGTTGGCCGCAAGCAATACGTCGCGATGGGGTGCGGCGGCAACACGCAGCTGGATTTCAAACGCGGGAACAGCCTCCTGGTCTTTGCTCTGCCTGAGTGACGGCGCGCCCTCGACAGCTGGCTCTCTGGCAGACGACGATGCGACTGAAGTGCGCGGTTGTCGCAGCGATTGCCGCCGGCGCGCTCGCGGCCAGCACCGGACGGGCCGAGGGTCAGGATGTCGAGGCGGGTCGCAAGAAAGCAGAGAGCTGCATCCCCTGCCATGGCCCGGACGGCAATTCGCAGGCGCCGCTGTTCCCGATCCTCGCCGGACAGACCGCGCGCTACATCTTTCTCCAGCTCAGGGACTTCAAGGAGGGGCGCCGCGTCGAGCCGCAGATGGAGCCGTCCGTGAAGGACCTGACACGCGAGGACATGATCGACCTCGGTGCGTTCTTCGCGGCGCAGAAAGCGCCGCGGCGGGCATTCACGCCGGACGAGGCCACGACCGAACGCGGGAAGACGAAGGCGGCGGCGGCCCTGTGCACGATGTGCCATCTCGGCGGGTTCATGGGCCAGAACGAGATCCCCCGCGTCGCCGGCCAGCACTACGAATACCTGGTCAAGCAGATGCAGGACTTCAAGAGCGGCCGGCGCAGCAACGACGCCGGCACGATGGCGGGCGTGTCAAAGACGCTGTCCAACGAAGACATCGACGATCTTGCACACTATCTTGCCGGCTTCTACTGAATACCCAGACTGAATCCGCAACTCGCGCCGTCACTGCCCTGGTTGAAAGCCGGCACCACGATGGCGCTCTCTCCACCTGTCCGCAGGTGCCGGCCCTGCTCTATGGTTCCGCACCCGTCTCCTGTCTCAGTAGGCAATCGCGTAGCAGTCCCGTCGCGGGTCTGCGCCGGCGATGCGATTGCCAGTAGCGGGGTCAATCAGGACGGCAGTGGCACACCCCGACATCCCGAATGTCCTCAGGCGGCTGACGTCGTGGCCCCGCGACTGCAGCTCCCTCGTACACCTCGTCCGGGATGCTCGCTTCCACGTTCAGCTTGTTGAAGCCGGCAGTGTGCGGCCAGAACGATCCGTAGAAGTGCAGCGTCTGCAGCCGCGGGCGTTCGAGCGCGGCGTGCAGGTTCGGATACCACGCATCCCAGAACTCGACAACGCTGAGGAACGCCTGGAGGATGGTCTGATCCTGGTTGTCGCCGCCCGGCGTGCCGAGCGCCATCATCGGCGTGCCATTCTTGAAGACCAGGCTGGGGGTCAGCGTGTAGCGCGGCCGCGCCCGGCCGCGCATCTGGTTGGCGCGCGTCGTGTCCAGGAAGAACTGCTCGCCGCGCACGCTCATCCCGATCCCCGTCTCGCCCAGGATCACCGCGCCGTTGATCCAGCCGCCGCTCGGCGTCACGTCGAACAGGTTGCCAGCCTTGTCGACGATGGCCATGTGGGTCGTGTCCTTGCTGACGCCGGCCGAATCCTGCCCGAGCGACGCATGCACGTCAGCCGCCGGGGCCGCCAGCGCACCGGCCGGCGACGCGGTGCCATCCTCTACCTCTGCCTTCCAGTAGGTCCACTGCTTCACCTTGGAGTCGTGCGGCAGCGGATCCCCGGCAATGAAGGCCCTCGAGGCATGGGCCGGATCGATGAGCGCGGCGCGCTCTTTGGCGTATTCCTTCGAGAGCAGGCCCTCGGCGGGGACGGTGACGAACGCCGTATCGGCGTAGTAGGTGTCGCGGTCCGCATACGCCAGCTTCAGGGCTTCGGTCAGGGTGTGCAGGTAATCGGCGCTGCCGTATCCCATTTTCTGAAGA
Source organism: uncultured Acidobacteriota bacterium (assembly GCA_963787175.1). Taxonomy (GTDB): domain Bacteria; phylum Acidobacteriota; class Vicinamibacteria; order Vicinamibacterales; family 2-12-FULL-66-21; genus CAVSUB01. The sequence continues at coordinate 216,856 of CAWBCA010000013.1, read as the reverse complement.
TCGAACTGCTCCAGGATGTTGAGCGTCTGCAGCAGCATCGGCCCCTGGCTGCTGAAGCCATGCTTGTAGATGGTGTAGCCGCGGTAGGTGGTCTCGGCTGGCGCCTCGACGCGCGCGAAGAACTCGGAGAAGTCCGACAACTCGAACGGCGCATCATTCTTCCGCAGGAATGCCACCATCTCGCGCGCGATGTCGCCCTTGTAGAAGCGATCGCGCGCGGCGACGATTCCGGCGGCGCGCCCCTTTCTCCTGGCTGCGCGTTCGGCCTCGACCATCCGCTTCAACGTGCGGGCGAGCGTTGGCAGCTTGATGGTTTCGCCGGCCACATACCGGCTGCCGTCGGGCTTGTACCAGGACTTCTGGTTGTCCGGCCACCTGGCGAACAACGCCTGCTGGTTCTCGATCGCGCGCACGGTGCTGGTGCGCAGCGGAAACCCCTTTTCCGCATACTCGATCGCCGGGGCGGCCACCTGGGCGAAGCTCATGGTGCCCCACTTTTCGAGCACCGTCAGGGCGGCGTGCAGCGCACCCGGCGTTACCGCGGGGTCGAGCCCTGCGCCGGCCAGCGACTTGCCGCGTGACACATACCAATCCACGCTCACCGCCTTCGGCGCCCAGCCTTGTCCGACGATCGAGGTCACCTTGTGATCCTTGACCGGGTAGACCAGGACGAGCGCTTCGCCGCCGAGACTGTAGAGGTCCTGTTCGACAACGCCGCCCACCAGCAGCGACGTCACGCCGGCATCGAAGGCGTTGCCTCCTTTCAGCAACGTCGCCAGGGCCGCCGCGCTCGTGAGCGGATGACCGGTGGAGACGCCGCCTGACGGGCCGGCCACGGCCGGTCTCAGCGCGGACCCCGCGGGCTGCCCGCTCGGCACGGCCACTTGCGCTCGCGTGGATGGTTGCGCGGTGAAGCCGACTGCGAACAGCACGATCGTGAGCCTAAGGGTGATGTTGCGCACACGCGGCATGGGACATGCCTCCTCTCGCAGATGCTACACCGGGCGCGTCGATGGATCTGGCTCTCCCCTGCGTGGACAGCCTTCTGTCCACAACTCGCTCGAGGCCGCTGACACCGCAGCGGCCTCGACGATCCCCGACCGCGCGGCTTCCGCCCCGCCGACGGGGGTTGTTGCTCTGAGATACTCTTTCGAATGATTCCGCTCTGGCATCGGCTGCGGTTTCCTCCTGGGATTCTGAATGGAGAGATGGCCGAGCGGTCGTTGGGCGCACGCTGTAGTTCTGACCCTACGACGCGGCCGTGGATGCCGGAATGACAATTACCTGCCGGGGTGGCGTCGATCGCGAACCAACGATGCAAGGCCCGCAGAAACGGAGGCACGCCATGGGCCGAAGCCCGATGCGCGCGACCGGGGGAATGACGCGGCGGGGCATGATTCTCGCTGCGTTCGCGACTACGGCGGTCACAAGGTCCGGCGTGGCCCGGCAGCTGCCGCCAGCCTTCGGGGGCCGTCACGCTGGCGAGGAACGCGAAACCGAGACGGTGAAACTGTGCTGGTGCCCTCCCGGACGGTTCGTCATGGGCAGCCCGCCAGGTGAACCGGAGCGGCGACCGGGAGAAGATCAAGTCGACGTCACCCTTACCCGGGGCTTCTGGATGGCCAAATACGAGGCCACGCAGGGTCAGTGGAAGCTGATTGTCGGCGAGCTGCCGGGCCCATTGACATCGGAGTTGCCCGCCGGCGACGACTTGCCGGTTGGCAACGTCAACTTTGCCGAGACGGAAGTCTTCTGCTCGAAGCTCACGGAACGCGCTCGTCGATCGGGCGCGCTCCCGAAGGATTGGGAGTTCCGCCTGCCAACCGAGGCGCAATGGGAATACGCGTGCCGTGCCGGAACGCGGACCGCTACGGCATTTGGCGACAGGCTCAGTAGCAAGCAGGCGAACTTCAAGGGGGCGCCGTACAACGGCGCAGAGCCGGGGCCTTCACTCAATCGTGCCGCGAGAGTCGGCAGTTACCCGCCCAACCCGTGGGGGCTTCACGACATGCACGGCAACACCTTCGAGTGGTGCCGCGATTGGTACCACGTGAGGCTGCCTGGTGGCACGGACCCTGATTTGTATTTCGCCCAGAGTTCCGCAACGGGGAGCGAGCATGGCGGCATCTCCCGGGCGCGCCGCGGCGGGTGCTGGGCCGATGAGGGGTGGCCTTGCCGGTCGGCCTTTCGCGCGCGGTTCGAAGCCGAGCGTCGGTACGACCACATCGGGTTTCGAGTGGTCGCCGTGCCCCTGTGAGTCCTTGGCTGCCTGCTATTTCGGCCGTTGTGCTTCCCCGGCTGCGGCCCCGCTCGACGTCTGACTCGAGCCGAGGAAGCTGAGGATGTCCCGCAGCGCCTCCGCCCCCAGCGCTTCGAACCCTTCGGGCATCAGCGAGCGGCGGGTATTCTCCCGGTTCGCGATGTCTTCCTTCCTGATCTCCACGTCCCCGGCCGGCCCGCGAAGCGTGAGGCTGGCGTCGTTCTCGCGCGCGATCACCCCGACGAGCGTCTCTTTCTTGCGGGTCGTGATGTTCCACTGCCAGAAACTCGGGTCCACTTCGCGGTTCGGATCGACGATCTGCCCGAGCAGTTCCGCCCGGGGGTGCGTGCCAATGCCGGTCAGGGGAGGGCCGACGTCGCTGCTGTCCCACGTCGCCCAGCTTGTGGCAGCTCGAGCACGCACCGGTGAAGAGGGCTTTGCCCCTCGCGACGTCTCCGGGCTTTTCCACTTCAGGGAGCAGCGCCGCGATGACGTCTTCCTTGGCCCTGGCCGCTGGTGCCGCGCTGTCGAGCAGCGTCGTCGCCTCGCGCGCCACCTCCCGATCCGGATGGGTGCGCAGCCGCGCCACGTTGCCCGGCCCGAGACTGGCCGGGCGTGATCGTGCCCTCCTTGATGGCGGCGAGCAGCGCCAGCGAGGAAGCAGGACGCTTGAGGAGCTGATCGAACAGCACGCTCGAGTTGGTGCGGACCAGGGCCGCGACCAGCACGGCATCGACATCCGGTCCCGCGTTGTCGCCGAGCGTGGTGACCAGGCCCGCTTTCAGTGGCGCGGGCGTCGCCGCGTCGGACAGCAGCGGGGCCACGGTCGAGAGCACCTCCGCGACGGCGTGAAGGAACCGCCATCAGGCTCGCGGCATTCTCGATCCGGCGCTCGTCGCCCGCCGTCGTATCGGCAAGCTCCCGCAGCATCAGCGCGGCCAGGGTATCGGCCCTGCGACGTCAGGGCGCCGCCCTTGTCCCACGCCGCGACGATTGGCAGCACCCCGCGCCCGCGTCGCAGGGTCCTCGAGCAGCTTCTGGAGCGCTTCGGTCGTCGCTGCGTCCGTAGCGCAGGGATCCTCCTTCCATCCGCGCGATTGCCCGGACGATGCCGGATTTGAGGGTGACGGTGTCGGGCCCGGCTGCGGCAGCCGCAATCAGCAGCTGGCCGGCGTGGGCCGGCAAGGCGGCGGGCAGCACGGCGGCGACGAAGTCCGCCAACACCAGTCGGGCGGCCGTAGGTCAAGGCTTCCGTGACATAGGTGGCCGCCTGCTCGGTCGCGGCGGCGACGAGGGCGGATCGGGTCCAGTTGTCGGTGGCGGCGGCGAACGAGTCGAGCACACCCTTGCGCCCCTCCGGCGTCGTCGCGCTGCGCGCCTCCTCGTAGGTCTGTAGCGCCTTGCTGCCGGTTGGTTTCGCTGATCTGGGCCAGTCGCGGATCGGAGGCATGGTTCTCCTGCGCGAGCCGCCAGGCCGTTGCTTGACGTGGCCGTTCGGGCTCGTCTGCATGACGCGAATCAGCCCGCCGAGGTCCCCCGCGCTTCAGAACGGGCACGTCCAGCTTCTTCGCCTGCTTGTGCTGGACGCGCCAGATGCGGCCGAAGTAGTGGTCGCGATCGGGGCGGACGGCGGCGTTGGCCGGGCTGTGCTGCGGCCCGCGGGTGTCGTTGTGGATGACGGCCTGGTTGTAGAAATCGACGACGTAGAGCGCGCCGTCGGGACCGACGCGCGTCTCGATCGGCCGGAACCACAGATCCGTGCTGCGCATGAACTCCGTCTCCTCGCGGCCGGTCTCTTTCTGCGTGGTGTAGCTGACGCCGTCGGGTCGACGAACTGATGATGGACGATGTTGATCGTCGGCTCGCCGGTGAAGTAGCTGTAGTTCCACTTCGCCGGCCACGCGCCGCCTTCGTAGATCGCGCACCCGGCGGCGGCGGTGAAGCGGCCGACCTGATCGATCTGCACGTACGCCTGCTCGGTCCACGTCATCGCGGGTAGGTCTTCTGTCCGTGATCATCCCCTTCCACGACGTGGTGCCGGGGAGCTTGCCCTTCGCGAGCACGCTCTCGGGCAGCACGGTGTGGAAGAACACCGTGCCGCTGGTGGGCTGCGTCCAGAACACCTGGCCGTCCCACGTGATGTCGAGTCCCCACGTGTTGCCGCCGCGGCTGCTGTACTGCTCGAACGCGCTGCCGTCGGGCTTGAAGCGGACGACGCCGCTGCCGTCGCGGCCGAAATTCTTTGTCCCGTCGGCGAGGTGACCGTCGCCGCCGCTGTAGCCGTGCGTGGCGTAGATCCAGCCGTCCTGTCCCCAGCGCAGATTGTTGATGACCGCGTGGGTGTCGCCGTGCCGAGGCCGGTGTAGAGCTTCGTGCGCTTGTCGGCGACCCCGTCGCCGTTCGTGTCTTCGAGATACCAGATGTCCGGCGACGTCGCGGCGATCACGCCGTTCGGTGGAGGACGAAGCCGGTGACGAGCTCGAGCTTGTCGGCGAAGACGTGCTTGCGTCCATCACGCCGTCGCCGTTGGTGTCCGTCAGAATCGAAATCGTGTCCTCCGGGTCGCGTTGGCCTGCTGCGCGGCGCAACGAGCCGCGTGTCTTTCCACGGCGTCGTGTTCGGCACGCCGGCGACCGTTGGGATACTCCGGTGTCTCCGAGACCCACAGCCGGCCTCGCTCGTCCCAGTCGATGTTCATCGCCTTCTTGATCAGCGGCTCGGCGGCGACCAGGTTCAGGTTGAACTCCGGGTGGACTTCGATCTTGCGCGGCGGCTTTGCCGGGATGTGTCGGGCCGCCTTCGACGTAACGCAGGTTGTCGCCGAGTTCCGTCGGGCTGGCAGAGCTCGTCGACATTCGCTGCGCTTGCCGGCCCAGGCGATGCCGCGCAGCAGGATCGCGCGGTAGTTGGGGCGGTTGAAATTCTCGTAGAGATGGCCGGGAATCGAAACGAACGCGCGATACGGCGTCGCGGCCGCCGCTCGCCGTGCGCTCGTAGGTCCACATCTGCGGCTGGATGTCGTAGATGCTCACCCGCTTGCCGCCGCCGGTGAGCTCGTCGGCGCGTTTCTGCGCATTGGCGTTGCGCGCGCCAGGCGGCTTTCGGCGTGTAGGCGGTGGCGAGAACGCTCGCCTCGGGCAGCATGTCCATGTCGTAGTAGATCTCATCGTTCATCGACCAGTTGGACACGTCCTTGGTGATCGGACTGTCGCGGTCGGTGAAGTAGAGGTGCATCGGGCCTTCGAGCCACTTGGTCGTGCCTTGCCGCCAGGAGCCGCCGACGATGCCCTTGAACCAGTCCGGGTCGCGCGAGACCGCGCCCGCGTGAATCACGACGAGACCGCCGCCGCGCGCGAGGAAGTCGTTCAGGTTCTTGCGATCGGCCGGCATCGGCGATGTTGCCGGCTTCCTGCGCGTGCAGGATGAGCACATCGGTCTCGGTCGAGCTGCGCCGTGGTGGGAAACGCTTCCGCGCCGGTCGCCTTCGCGCCGCGCTCATTGAGCAGCGGCACCCATTCCTTGAGGAAGCGCGGATAGTCGTGCGCGCCGGGGCCGTGGGACTTCGGCCCGGAGCGGATGAACACCCGCAGCGGATCGACAGCGCCACTGGTGACGCCGGTGAGACTGGCGACCAGCACGAGGACGAGGAGTAGAAGCTTTCTCATGGCAGCTCTCGGGGAATGTTCATCGAATGTGACAAGTCGGACTGTGGCCATCAGGGTCGGCCCGTGGTGATTGGAAGGCTCAACAGGCGCTTGCTCGTAAGAGGCCGACCCGGTCGGGTCTTCTCGAGCCGCAGGGCGTCAACGCAATTGGGAAGCACGGCATGCGCTATCGCTCTTCCTCAGGCGTCAGCAGACGGAAGTGCTCACGAGACGCCTTGACGCACCCATCCGGCACCCCGCCGCTCGACGACTCCCTTCCCCTCCTGCACCACGAGAAACTGATCGGCCGCAACCGGCGTGAGCTTGTCGATCTGCCCGCCAGGCCACCGGATGTGCACCGTCGCAGACGCGGCAGTCCCCAGCCCGAAGTGCAGGCGCTTGTCGCTGGCGGAGTAAAAGCTGCCCTGGCTCGTGACTTCCTGCACCTCGCGCGCGCCGGGTGTCTCGACCGTTACCCGCGCGCCGATCGGGGCGGCGGAGCCCCGGCTGCCCTGAGCACGACAGTCAGCCAGTGGTTCTTCGTCTTCAAGTCGTTGCGCACGAGGGACGGTGCTTCATTCAAATTCACAATCACCGCATCGACATCGCCGTCGTTGTCGATATCACCAAACGCCGCGCCGCGGCTCGCGTGCGCGGCGGTAACCGCGGGACCCGCGTCCTCGAGCAACTCCTCGAATCGGCCGTTGCCGAGGTTGCGGAACACCACACGCGGAGTGTGGAAGGGGTAGGCAGGCAGCGCCCGTGCGACCTCGGGGTACACGTTCCCGGTCACATAGAAGATGTCCGGCGGGCCGTCATATCCAGGTCCGCCGATCACTGCACCCCACCCGACGAAGCGGGTCTCGACACCCAGCCCCGCCGGCACAGTCACGTCCGCGAACTGGCCCGAGCCATCGTTCCGGTAGAGCACGTTGGTGTCATCCGCAAAATGGGTCTTGAACAGATCCAGGTCGCCGTCCCGGTCGTAGTCGCCGATGGCGACCCCCATTCCTGCCTGCTCCAGGCCGTTGTCCGAGAGTGCGGCGCCGCGAACCAGGCCCTCCTCGACGAAGGTCCCGTTGCGCTTGTTCTGAAACAGCAGGCTGGGCGTGCTGTCTCCGGCGACGTACAGATCCTGCCAGCCGTCTCCGTCGAAATCAGCCGCAACGGCGGTCATGCCGTATATGTCGGTCGCCTTGCGGACCCCCACCGCCTCGCTGACATCCACGAAGGTGCCGTTCCCGTTGTTGCGATAGAACGAGCTCGCCCCGGGCGGCAGCCCTCTCGGCCCGCAGTTGACCGCCACGCCTTTCCAGCGGCAGGCCTCGCTCGCACCGGGCCTGCCCGCCCGGGCACGCTCGAACACGAGGTAGTTCGACACGAACAGATCGAGGTCGCCGTCCCGATCGTGGTCGATGAAGGTGGCGCCGGCGCCCCACCGCGTGCCTGGGTCGAGGAGATTTGCCTCGGCTGTCACGTCGCGGAACCGGCCGGTTCCGTCGTTCCGATACAAGGTGTTCTGGCCCCAGTTGGTGATGAACAGATCTTCGTCGCCATCCGCGTCGTAGTCGGCAACCGCCACGGAAGATGCCCAGCCGGAACGCAGGAGCCCGGAAGCTGCAGTGATGTCGGTGAAGCTGCCGTTCCGGTTGTTGCGATACAACCGGCTGCTCGCGTCCTTGGGGGGATCGTCCAGGCGGCTCCCCGACAGCACAAGGACGTCGAGCCAAGCGTCTCCATCGACGTCGACGACCGCCGCGCCGCAGCCTATGGTCTCGATAATGTAATCCTTACGGTCGAGCGGCCCGTACACGGTGAGGCCGCGCAGACCTGCCTCTCCGGCGACGTCGACGAACCGCGCGTCGAAGGGTAGACCTGAGGGTTTGCCCCGCGGCTGCGGAGTGACGCCCCTGGACGCCACTCCCTGCCCATCGAGACCCGCGCCCGACAGCAGCATCCCGCCTGCGCAGGCCGCCGCGCAGCAGAGCCGCTGGGCGCGGCCGTACACGTAGTCCATCCCGCTAATAGGATACCCGCACGCCGAACTGGATGACGCGGGGCTGGGACGTGCCGGTCGACCTTCCGAACGTGGCGTTGTTCAGATCCCCGTTCACGTTGCCAAGGTTCACACGGTTGAGGATGTTGAACGCGTCGACCCGGAGCTGCAGCTTGCCCGCGGCACGACGCCGCGCGTCTGGTCGAGGACCGTGCCCTGGAGCTGGGCGGAGAACTGCGCCTCGGCCAGGGATCCCGGCGCCAGCAGCAGGACCGTCAACAGACGAGCGGAACGGAGTTTCATGGGCCGTCGCCTCCGGAAAACGCTGCCGTCTACGGCGAAACGCGTGGGAACGCAGTAATCCGCAGCTTTGCGGACCCGTACGGAATAAGGGTGAGAGTTTCGACCGGGGATGAACTGGCGGCCGGACTCTTGGGGGGTGCGGCGGCAGACCCGTCGACAAGGACCCACTCGGGCAGCCGGCGTCCCTTCACGCGCAGTTCGATCGGGGCGCCCGCGGGCGAGAAGGGTGTCGGTCCTATCGGCTTCTCGGCCACCTCGATCCCCGCCGGCTCCGTCGCGTCGTTGATGGCGAGACCGTAGTTCCAGGGTGTGGTCGGATGGACTTCCCAGTCCTTGGCCGGGGCACGTGCCGGGTTTTTCATGCCGCGCGTGAGCTGCTGCCAGTCCTCGCCGATCTTCAGCGAGAAGACGAGCGGCCCGCGCTCCAGGGACGTGGACGTCGTTGAACCAGCGTGATGCGCGCACCCGCATCGGCAGGCGCAGCTGGACGCGATCCCCCGGCTTCCAGGTCCGCTCGACGCGGTGGAAGCTTCCCTGGCGAACACCAGCCTGCGCGGTACCCGTTCACCGTGAGCTCCGCTCCCGCGGCCCAGGCCGGCACCCTCAACAGCAGCGGGAACGCGACATCCCGCGCCGGCGTCAACTTCATGCGGATCGTCGTCGCGGAACGGATACTCCGTCTCCTCGACACGGTACACGGCACCCCGCCGGCCACCGTCGTCCGCACCTCGTTCGGCGCGTACGCGGCGGCAACGAGACCGCCGTCGGGCGACGCCATCCACAGGCTGGACACCAGCTTCGGCCAGCCCTGGTGGAAGTTCGCGGTGCAGCACCCGAAGTGCGGCTCGAGGCCGAAGATGTTGGACTCGGGGCCGTTGGTCGTCCACTGACGGGAACGCAGGCTGCACAGCACCTGATTTGGCTGCTGATCGTATTGATGCGCCCACATCTCGTCCGTCGAACGTCGCCGGCAACGCGTTGTACGCCATCTTCTCCAGACGATCGCCGAGCCGCGGGTCCCCGAGGATGGCGAGCAGGTGCTCGATCGAGAACATCCCCTCGACCACGGCGCAGAGCTCGGTCCCCTGCGAAGGATTGCGGCCCGCAAGTGCTCGTCACCGGCTGTGCACGCCGCTCGGCAGGAGGTGATACCGGTCCATCATCTCGAGCTGCTGCCCGCCGCGGCGCGATCGGCGGCATCGCCAGACACCTGCCACCAGACGGCCGACTCTTCAGCGCCATCGCGTTGTTGACGACGTGCGTCATTGAGCTTCGCGTCGCGCTTTCGTCACCTTGTCGGTGTAACGGAAGTTGGCGAACTGCCCTTTCCAGTCGAAGCCCTGACGCTGTAGTTGCCTGGCGAGATCGAGCAGCGCGGCGTCGCCGGTGCGGTTGTACAGCCAGAGGACGCTCAACACCTCGTCCTGCCAGCGGTAGATGGCCCATTCCTTAGCGGGACTTCGGCCATCTTCTTCGCCTGATAGGCGAAGTAGCGCGTGCATGAACGGAATGACGCGCGGGTCGCCGGTGGCCTCCTGATATTGCGTGAGCACCTTCAGCATGATCATGTTCGGCCACCAGTCGGTCGTTCTTCGGTGGGCCGATCCCGCCGTCGCGCGCTGGTTGGTGAGCGTCCAGTCGATCCAGCGCTCCATCTTCGCGATCAGCCTCGGGTCGTCGAGCAGCAGGCCAGCGGCACGCAGGCCGTCGAGGAAATAGGGACCGCGCTCCCAGCCTTCGCCCGCGCCGCCGAGCCAGGCGCTGTCAGGGCCCAGGTCGGGCCAGAACTCGTCGAGGTGCCCGCCCAGCCCGTCGCCTGAATCTCGAGCTGTCGTTTGAGCCACCCGGTGGGCTTGACGGACGTCAGAGGAAGCAGATTGAACGTGTTGGGCGCCAGCGGCGCGCGGTTCGGCAAGGCGGCCATCGAGGGCGGGGCAGTCGATGGGACCGGCCGTGGCTGAGGGAGCGGTGAGGCAGGGCTGACGTCAGCCGCCGGGTTGAGTGCGTGGGGTCGCGTTGCTCCCCCAGCGCCGATGCCGAAGCCTGCTGCGGCGAGCCCAGCAAGAACCGGAACACCCCACCACATGCTCTTTCGGCGTAGCATCGGAACCTCGTCGCGCCTGACCCGTCACACCTGCATAGGGAGTCCAGCACCGGGCGAAGACCGTGGTTCTGGACGCCACACAAGTCCTAGAACCACCGTAACTTACCGCTACAAGGCACCCCTGTCAACAGAACCACCCGAAGGCCGGACCAGATGCCGAGCACTACGGCGTGACCCGGCTAATGGACAGGGTGACGACGCCGGAGTTGTTGAAGTAGAAGCCACGAAGGTCATTGGCGAAACAGGTCAGCCTTCCCCCCTCTCTGGCGTCGAACGTGCACTCCTTCCCAATCACGAACTGGGTGTCCTTACGCCGGTCGAGCGCGCCAATCAACGCAAACCACGGCGCGTCCGGCATCCGCCGGAGCCGCTCGGCGACGCGCTGAAACACGTTCACGCTCGCATAGCCGGCGGCATCCGTTTCGATCGATGCGTCACGCCACGAACCGGATGCGCGAAGCAGGTACGTCACCCCGGGCTCCAGGACGATGCCCGTGTCCACCCACTGCGCTTTCGAGTCGATCGCGATCTCCATGAGCCTCCGGTGTCCTTTGGCGTCAGCGCCGTTACCAGCGTCGGCGGCGTAAGGACGAAGGGAAATTACATGATCTCCATTCCCGTTGCACGGCCCGATTGCCCTCCTCTGACGTTTCCGCAACCCGTTGCTGATAATCTGGCGATGACGTGGACAGTCACTGGCCTTCCAAGGAGCTTGGCGCGTGGAACACCGGACACGACGGGAACTGCTGGGAATGGGCGGCGCGGCGCTGCTTGCGCCGCTGGCGCCGGCGCGGTCCTCGCGCCGCCCGGGCTGTCGGCCGCGCAGGCGGCAGGCGCCAGCGCGCAGCCACGCATCAAGATCGCGGTGTCAACCTACTCCTACTGGCACTTCCGCACCGAGAAATACCCGATCGAGCAGGTGATCGAGGATGCCGCGAGGCTCGGCTTCGACGGCGTCGAGATCCTGCACCGGCAGATGACCGACGAGTCACCGGCCTACGTCAACAAGCTCAAGCAGCTCGCGTTCCGGCACGGGCTGGCGCTGCCGATGCTGTCGATTCACCAGGACTTCATCTCCGACAAGGCAGAAGAGCGGCAGAAGGACATCGCGCACACCATCAACTGCGTCGAGCTGGCGGCGCGGCTCGGCATCCCGGCGATCCGGCTGAACTCCGGCCGCTGGAACACGATTCCATCGTTCGACGACCTGATGAAGGTCAAGGGCGACGAGCCGCCGATCGAGGGCTATACGGACGAGGACGCGTTCCGCTGGTGCATCGAGGGCATTCAGGCCTGCCTGCCGGCCGCCGAGAAGCATGGCGTCCTCCTCGCGCTCGAGAACCACTGGGGCCTGACGACGAAGACGGAGAACCTGCTGCGGATCTACAAGGGCGTGAACTCGCCGTGGCTGGGGATCAACATGGACACGGGCAATTTCGCGGTCGATCCGTATCCGGAGATCGAGAAGCTCGCGCCGCACGCCGCCATCGTGCAGGCGAAGACGTACTACGGCGGCGGCGAGTGGTACACGCTGGACCTCGACTACCAGCGGATCGCCAGCACGCTGCGCAAGGCGAATTTCAAGGGCTGGGTGTCGCTGGAGATGGAAGGCAAGGAGGATCCGGCAACCGCCGTCCCGAAGAGTCTGCAGGTGCTGCGCAAGGCGTTCGGCTGAACGGATCCTCCCCCAACCGCTGCGCGCGAGACGTCACCGCACTCCGCCGAGCCAGCATCCCTCCCGCCGGCCTTCGCTATCGGAGGTGCCGGACACAACGCGCCAGGACCGCCAACGGCGGGCGGGCTGTAGTTTGCGGAGCACCCGGTTCGAACGGCAGGAGGCTTGATGTTGAACGGCACTTCGACGACCCGACCGCCCGCTGTCGAGCGGATCGCCGGCATCTGGCGCGAGCATGCGCTCGCGGCGCGGCGTCTCGGCAAGAACACGGGTTTCACCATCGTCGTTGCCCTGACGCTGGGACTGGCGATCGGCGGCAACGCCGCCATCTACAGCGTCGTGAGCGGCGTGCTGTTGAAGCCGCTCCCCTACCCCGACCCCGAGCAGCTCGTTCGGATCTTCGCACAGCATCCACGCTTCACCGGCATGCCGCTGACGTTGTCCGATCTGTACGCCTTTCGCCAGGGACAGCAGGTATTCCAGGGGATGGCCGCCTACTACCGTGAAGGCCACGAGTTCAGCGGCTCCGCCGGCCCGGAGAATCTCGAGGGTCTGTTCGTGTCGGCAGGCTATTTCGAGCTGCTTGGCGCGCGCGCCGCGCTCGGCCGGACGCTTGGCCGAGACGACGAGCGGCCGGGCGTTGCCGACCGGGTCGTCCTGAGCGATCGCGTCTGGCGGACGCGTCTGAGCGCCGACCCGTCCATCATCGGGCGTACGATCAACCTCTCGCGACGGCCGTTCGTCGTGGTGGGCGTCATGCCGCCGGGTGTCGAGCACGTCGGCGGGAAGCAACGTTCGTTGCCGCACGGCGAAACGGCAGACTTCTGGATCCCGTTGACGATCAATCCGGCGAACCTGAACCGGACCGCACGTTACCTCAACACGGTGGCCCGCCTGCGCGGTGATGTCTCCGTCGAACAAGCCAACGCCGAGCTGGATCGCTTCGCGCGCGTTCAGGAGCAGCAATGGCCGGAGACGCACGCGTCGTGGCGGGCCACGGCTGTGCCGCTGATGAACGAGATCGTCGGGCCGGCGCGTCCGGTGCTGCTGGCGATTTTCGGGGCCGTCGCATGCGTCCTGCTGATTGCCTGCGGCAACGTCGCGTGTCTCACGCTGGCGCGATCGATCGCACGCAGCCGCGAGCACGCGGTGCGCGCAGCGCTTGGCGCGAGCCGTGGCCGGCTGGCGCGCGAGATCTTCGTCGAGTCGTGGCTGCTCGCCTGCCTCGGGGCCTGTCTTGGCGTGCCACTCGCCATCGCCGGCGTGCAGGCCTTGATCGACATGGCGCCGCCCCATCTGCCGCGCTTGCACGCGATCAGAGTGGATGCGGGCATGCTCGTGTTCGGCATCGTGCTGACGTTCGCGACCGCCCTGCTCTGCGGCCTGCTGCCGGCCTGGTATGGCGGCCGAACCAATCTCGAGACAGCGCTGCGCGAAGGCGGGCGCACGGGTGCGCCGGGCGGCCACAGCCTCGGCTGGCATCGTGCGCTCGTCGTCGGGCAGCTCGCCTTGTGCTTCGTCCTGTTGATCTGTGCCGGGTTGCTGGCGCGGACGTTCTACCTCGTGCAGCAGAATCCAGTCGGATTCCGCACGGATGGCGTGTTGACGGCGACGTTCGACCTGCCAGGGGCGGTGACGCGCTACGGCCGCGATGTGGCCGAGCGTGCAGCCTTCCATCAGAGATTGCTCACGCGGCTTCGCGAGCAGCCGGCCGTCATCTCGGCAGGATCGGCTGCGCGCTTGCCCTTTGCCGCACAGCTCGACAGCACGGATTCCCAAGGTCTCGTCCGATTCTCGCTGGCCGAAAGGCCCGCACCCGCGGACGAGCGGCCGTTCGCCCACAGGGAGATCGTGTCGATCGGATACCTGGAGACGCTCGCCGTCCCGATCCTGGAAGGACGGGCGTTCGACGCGCGAGATACTGCTCGGCAGCGCGCCGGTGGCGCTCGTCAATCAGGAGCTCGTGCGACGGTACTTTCCTGGGGAGACGCTCGTCGGCAAGAGCTTCGCGGACGGACGGCGGCCTCCCACCATCGTCGGCGTGGTTGGAGACGTCAAAGCCACCGCAATGGCGATCCGTCCGGAGCCGATCATCTACATACCCATGGAGCAGAGCCCGTTGTTCCGCACGCGGTTAGCCGTGCGGACCCACGGGGATCCACAAGCGCTGCTGCCCATGATCCGACGCGTGGTGAGCTCAATCGATCCGGATCTCCCCGTGTTCGAGGTGAAACCGCTCGCCCAGGTTGCCGCGGATGCCGTCGCGACCCAGCGATTCGCGCTGTTGCTGTTCGGACTGTTCGCCGCGCTCGCGCTCGGCCTGAGCGTAATCGGCGTTTACGGCGTGCTTGCGTACACGGTCGCGCACCGCTTGCCGGAGTTCGGAGTACGCGCCGCGCTGGGCGCGAGCCCCGCACAGCTGCTCGTCATGGTGCTCCGGCAGGGCGTCCGCATGGGCTTGCTGGGCATTGCGACAGGGATCGGCATGTCGCTGCTGGTTACCCGCTCGCTTCGAAGCCTGCTGTTTGGCGTGCGGCCATTCGACGTGCCGACGTTTGTCGTGGTGGCGGTCCTGTTCGGCGTGATCGTTCTCGCCGCGTGCCTGCTGCCCGCTCGCCGAGCCGGGCGCGCCGATCCGATGACCACACTCCGACATGTCTAGTGGGCCTCCGGCCCAGCGAGGGCCTCGGCCCACCGCGGTCACTCGCCGCACCGAAAACTTGACCAGCCCGGTCAAGTTTCGGTCCGTCAAGGGTTCTAGTCAGACCCCGCCTGGCGGGCCGGAAGGCCCGCCCCTACGACCCCAACACAAGTGAACTCCGGGGGTAATTCGAGATCTCCGGCAGTGTCGCACGACCCGCAGCGCCACGGCGGTGTGGACACGCGGCGATAGCGCGTGCGCTCTCGATGTCGTTGCGCCCGCGAGGCCGACGTGTGTGTAAGGGAAATCCTGAAACTCTGAACCAGCAGATCCGTCTATGCCGACGGGCGCACCAGGCGACATCGTGAGCAACCCGAAAGCAGAGAAGGCAGGTGGATCAGTGGCGCAGATAAGCTCGAGAATCCTGTGTGGCGCGGGCCTGGGCGTGATGACCGCGCTGCTCGGGGCGCAAACGAGCAACAGTCCGGCTGAACCGGGTGCGCCGTCCGATGGCGATATCCGCCGGATACTCACCGAACGCGTCAATGCCCAGGGTAAGGGCGTCGGCATCATTGTCGGCGTGATCGGACCCGGAGGCCGAAGGGTCATTTCCGTTGGCCAGCTCAGTGAAGGAGACCCGCGTCCGCTCGAGGGCGGCACCACGTTTGAGATTGGATCGATGACGAAGGTGTTCACCGCACTCCTGCTGGCGGACATGGTGCAACGCCGCGAAGTCGCGCTCGAAGACCCGATCGCGAAGTACCTGCCCGTTGGCACCAGGCTTCCGGCATGGAACGGCCAGGCGATCACCCTCCTGGACGTGGCGACGCATACGTCAGGACTGCCGTTGATGCCGGACGGATTGCCCCCTCTCAACGAGCTGGCCACGGCGAAATACTCCGATGCGCAGCTGTATCAATTCCTTGCCCGATACGAGTTGCCGCAACGCAGCGGCATGAAGTGGGACTACTCGAACATCGGATACTTCCTGCTCGGGCAGGCGCTCGCTGCTCGTGCCGGCACGGACTACGAGACCGCGCTGCGAACGCGCGTCATTGCACCGCTCGAGCTGAACAGCACCGGCATCACGTTGATACCCAGGCTGAGGGCGAAGCTCGCTGTCGGCCACGATGCCAGTTTGCAGCCGACACCGCCGATTTCCACCGTCTCGATCCTGGCCGTGATGACGCCTGCGGGCGGTGTTGTGTCGGCCGTCGACGACCTGCTCACGTTTCTGGGCGTGGCTATGGGTTACGAGCGCTCGCCGCTGACGCCTGCGATGGCGACGATGTTGAGCACGCGGCGGGGTGAGCAAGCGCTCGGCTGGATGGTTGCAGGCAATGGTGACGACCAGTTGATAGCGCACGACGGCGCCACGTTCGGCTTCGCCAGCTCGATGGCCTGGGAGCCGAAGAAGCGGGTCGGGGTCGTGGTGCTGTCGAACCACGTGACAGGCGTCGGCGACCTTGCGCGTCACCTGCTCCAACCGAACCGGCCTTTAGCGAAGCCGGCCGCCACGAAGCGCACTGAAATCACCCTCGATTCAGCGATCCTCAACAGCTACGCCGGCCGGTATACGTCCGGGGCCGAAGCGTTCATCATCGCGCGCGAAGGCGCGTTCCTGACAATACAGCTGCCGGTCGACTGGGGACTCCCGAAACTGCGCATCCGGCCGGAAAGCCTCCTGGATTTTTTCGCCGCGGAACTGCCCCTTCGCGTCACGTTTCAGGCCGACACGAAGGGTCAGGTGACCGGGCTCCTGATTCACCCGCCGCGGGGACAGCAGGCGATACCCGCGAGCAGAATGCCGTCGGATAAGTGAGACGGCGGAACTCGCGATACCAGCGTCCTCCGATACCATGGTCCAGAGGCCGGAGGACCCCTGATGCGCGTTTCGCTCTGGGCTGCCGTGTTCGCGTTCCTGCTGTGCGTGACCCGAGTCGCGGAGGGGCAGACGGTCGACCGCGTGGAGGCAACGGCGTTCGGCGGCTACCGGTTCGGCGGCGAGTTCTACGAGATCGCCTCAGGACGGCCGGTCGACGCCGACGGCGCTCCCTCCGTTGGCGTCGTCCTGAATATCCGGTTCACCGCCGAGACGCAGATCGAGGCGTTGATCACGCACCAGCAGGCGCGTTTCACGGTGCCTGGCGTGGAGGGCGCGCAGGGCACGCGCTTCCGGGTGACCGTCGATCATTACCAGGTAGGCGGCCTTACCGAGTTGGCCACCGGCCGCGCGCGTCCGTTCCTCACGGGATTGCTGGGTCTCACGCGCTACGAGGCGGCGGGTGATCACGAACTGCGCTTCTCGGCGTCAGCGGGCGGAGGCGTCAAACTGTTCCCGACCCCGCGCCTGGGCGTGCGGCTGGACGGCCGCCTGTTCGCCACGCTGGTGGACGCCGATGCGGATGTGCTGCTGTGCGGCCCGGGCGTCTGCGTCGGGTCCATCGACGCCTGGCTCGTCTGGCAGGCGGAGTTCACTACCGGCGTCGTGGTCCGGTTCTGACGCGTCAGCAATCCGCCCTGCACGGGCTTCCGGACGTTGCAGAGATCGCCGGCGGAGTTATGATGTGAGGGTAGCTCCTCGGAAAGCCTGTTATGCGTAAAATCTCAGCCCTCCTGATGCTCTTCGTGCTCGCATCGGGCAGTTCGGTACAGGCACAGGCGCCGAACGCCGTCACCCGTGAAACGACGACCATCGCGACGGTCGATCGCATCGATCGATCCAGCCGCGTGCTGACCGCGCACAGCGACGGCAACGTCCTGCACACCCTCTACGTCGACCCGTCGGTCAAGGCCTTCGACAATCTCAAGGTGGGGGACGTCGTCACGGTGCGCTACACCGAATCGGTGGTCGTCCAGGTCCGGCCGAATGCGAAGCTGACCGAGCTTCAGGATACGACCGCGGCGGCGCAGAAAGCCGGTGGTGACGCAAACGTCGTGCAGCAGCAGAAGCGCATTGTCACCATCGAAGACATCGATTCACAAGGCTTGCTCGTGTCCTACCGCACGCACGACAACCAGCGCCGGGTTCACCCGGTGCAGAACAAGGCGCTCCTCGAAGGCCTCCATCGCGGCGATCGGATCGAGATCACGCTGACCCAGGCTCGTGCGGTGAGCATCGAACCCAAGCGCTGAGCCTCGCTAGCGGAGCACGCTCCGCTTCGTCATCAGCCACGAATACCACATGAAGAAAAGCAGCAGCGCCGTGATGACGGCGCTCGCAATCGCCATCTGTCCGCCCATGACCTCGCCGCCGTCGGTCAGGACGTAGGTGTAGATCAGGCTGACCAGAAATGCCGCCAGCGACACGGCGAAGACCCGAAAGGCCAGCTTGTTGCGCAGCAGAATGAGCACTGAACCCAGCATGGCGCCCCAGACACCTATGGTCCAGACCGCTGTCATCCAGGCCGGCATCTCCTGATAGTGTGCGATCTGCGCCGGCGTCATGCCCGCGCTGGCCATGTAACTGGCGCCCTGGGTCATGCTCATCACATAGTCGAATGCGCCGATGGCGTTGAACAGCACGGCTATCACGCCGACCAGCCAGAGATGCCAAGGCGTCGCGATCGTCATATCGGCCTCTAACTCGAGCTCCCGGCCTTGCGCCACCAGATGCAGGTGCTGCGGCGGACTATTCTGCTTCCTTGAGCGGCCGGATCCAGATGTTCCGGAACCGGACGGGATTGCCATGATCCTGGAGGCCGATGTAACCCTTCGCGTTTGACGGCGCGTACTTTCCGATCAACTTGTGCGCGGTGGGCCCGAGGAACGCCTGGGCGGCGTGGACGGTCACGCCGTTGTGGAGCACCGTCACGGTCGCCGGCTTCTCCAGCGTCGTGCCGTTGAACCGCGGACCGGTGAAGGTGATGTCGTAGGACTGCCACTCACCGGGCTTGCGCGACGCGTTCACCATCGGCGGGAACTGGCCGTACATCGCGGCTGCCTGGCCGTCCGGATAGGTGATGTTCTCGAAGCTGTCCAGCACCTGGATCTCGAAGACCCCGTTCAGGAACACGCCGCTGTTGCCGCGCCCCTGGCTGTTGCCTTTCACGTCGGAGGGCGTCGCGAACTCGAGGTGGAGCTGGTAATCGGTGAAGTCGTCCTGCTTCGTGCGGATCATGCCCTTGCCGCTCGACAGCACGCCGTTCTCGATCGGCCAGGCTACCGTGCCGCCCCCTTGCGTCATCTGCCAACGGCTGAGATCCTGCCCGCTGCCAAGCAGCACGACGGCGTCCGACGGTGGTGCCAGCGACACCAGCGGTCCGGGCGTCACGACGCGCGGCCGCGGCCGCGTGCCGTCGTGGATGTGCCACTTTCCGTTGGGCTGCATCGGCGTGTCCTGATAGCCCGTCGGCGCCGCCGCCGGCGGCGGCTGTTCCGGTGGTGCTGGTTTCTGTTGAGCGCTCAGGATGGCTCCCGCGAGAATACAGGCGACGAATGCGGTGATCTTCATGCGACAACTCCCACGTCCGATCGCTGCCGGACGGAACGCAGCCAGGAAGAGGGATGATACCCGACTGTCACACACTCAGATTGTAGCTCAGCTATTCTGCGAATTGGACGACGTCATCGCCCCCACGTGGCGTTAACTTTTCGTGCCCGCGAGCGTATTGGGGTTGTGGAAGCCTTGCGTCCTCCAGAAACGCATCGATCGACGCGGAGGATTCGCCGCCGCCACACGTTGCCAGGACGGTCGCCATGGATTTGAAATACGTCGCGCGGCAGCTGCTGCGCAGACCCGGGCACACCCTCGCCGTGATCGCCTGCCTGGTCATCGGCCTGGTCACGTCTGTGGGGACCTTCTCGGTTATCACGTCGGTCTTCTACGGAGACATGCCCGGGATTGCCGGCCGTCGCTCGCTCGCTCGAGTCTTCCTGCGCTACGACAGCCCCACCGGGAGCGAGTCCGGTGGCGGCGGCCGGCGTGTCGTCACGGCATCGCTGTCGTTGAACGACTTCGCGATCGTGCGGGAACTACCGGCGGACTCGGCGCTGGACGCGATCGGCGCGGAAGGCGACCTGCGGATGACGGCGGCGGGCAGCCATGGACCCCTCTCGATCAACGGCGCCTTCGTCTCCGGCGATTTCTTCAGGGTCCTTCGCACGACGCCTCTGCGCGGGCGACTCCTGAGCCCTGAGGACGACCGCCCGGCCGCAGCGCCGGTGGCGGTCGTCACGGAATACTTCTGGCGCACCCATCTCGACGGCCGGGACGACGCCATCGGCCGGCCGGTGCTGCTCGGCGGAACGTCGTTCACGGTCGTCGGAGTGGCGCCGCTGCGCTTCCACGGGATGCAGACCCTCGACCCCGGCCAGGATGACTCGAACGGCGTGCAGGCCTGGATAGCCCTCGCCCTCGCGCCGCAGTGGCCGAACCGACCATCGCTCGACGCCGGCTGGCTCACGGTCGTCGGACGCGTGAAAGCCGGCCTCACGACCACGGACGTCGAGCGCCAGCTGACCGTCTCGGCGGCACGCGTCGCCGCGTGGCAGCCTACTACGCGCGCCAACGCCACGCCGCGCGTCCGCGCTCACGGATTCGGACCGGATAGCACCCCGATCCAGATCATCGCGCTCGTGACCGCGCTGCTGGCGCTGCCGCTCATCGTGCTGGCGATCGGCTGCGCGAACGTGGCCAACCTGCACCTGGCCCGTGTCGCGGAACAGTCGCGAGAGCTCGCCGTTCGGCTGGCGCTCGGGGCGACCCGCGCCCGGCTCGTGCGATTGCTCACCCTCGAGACGCTCGCGCGCGTGCTGATCGCCGTCGGCCTGTCGATCGGGCTCACCCTCCTCACCCTCGAACGGGTGCAGCCGATGGTGCCGGTGTTCGTGCGCATCGACTGGCGCGTGCTGCTCTTCGCGGTCTCGCTCGCGCTCGGGGTCTCCCTCGCGACCGGGCTCATGCCCGCGTGGATCGTGCTCCGCCGCACGGCGGCCGGCGAGCTCAAACAGGGCTCACAGGGCGGCGGCCTTCGCCACTCGCGCCTGCGGGGGGCGCTGATCGTCGGCCAGGTCGCACTATCGCTCGGCCTGATGGTGCTCGCCGGGCTCTTCGCCAGAACCGTGCAGGGAATGGTCAAGGAGGCTCCGAGCGCCCTTCGCCAGCAGATGGTCGCCACCTTCGATCCGGCCGAACTCCGGATGACGCCGCTCGAGGCGCGCCGGTTCGCGGACACCCTCGCGACGGGCGCGGCAGCGGACGGACGCGTCACTCACGTTTCGCTCTCGATCGACGACGGCGTGCGGTTCGGCGTGCCCGGCGCGCCGCAAACGACCGACCGCTCTGCGTCGCTCGTCGGCATGACCGCCGCGTGGCTCGACGTCATGGACGTCAGGCTCCTCACCGGCCGCCGCCTGACCGATGCCGACGACCAGACGACCGCCATGCTGAGCGCGAGGGCCGCCGAGATGATTGTGCCCGGGGCCTCGCCGCTCGGCCTGCTGCTTCGCGTCGCCCATGGACCGGGTATCGCGCGCGAGGTTCGCGTCGTCGGCGTCGTCGCGGACAACCCGCTTCGTCCGGCCGTCGCGCGGCCAGACCCGGTGATCTACGTGCCTCTCCCGAAGGAACTGAGCGGCGAGTTCACCCTTCACGTGCGCGGCGCCGATCCCGAGGCGCTGCGCGCCGATCTCCTGACCCTCGTCAACCGGATCGATCCGCGGATCACCTGGACATCGATCCGCCGGGGCGACATGCGATTCCAGGACGAGGCCCGGGAGATGGCCGGTGCGGTCTACGTCGTCGGCGCGGCCGGCACCGTGGCCCTGGTCCTGTCCGCGACCGGACTCTATGCCGTGCTGTCCTACCTCGTCGCGCTCCGTCGGCGCGAGATCGGCGTGCGCCTGGCGATCGGTGCTCCGCCCTCTCGTATCATCACTCTGGTGATCCGCCAGGCGCTGACGGTCGTGCTGGCGGGCATGGCGTGCGGGCTGGCCCTGGCTGTGCCGATGGCGTTCGCAATGCGCGCGACCTTCGTCGCCAAGGTCACCGCCGCCGATCCGATGGTCTTCATGCCAACGATCTCGGTGCTGCTCGCCGTCGGCATCCTTGCGGCCGCCCTCCCCGCCCTTCGTGCATCTCGAATCGATCCGATCGCCACACTGCGTCAGGAATAGGGTTCGCATGCGCGAGCTTCGAACAGGATGACCTTTCCCGCGGGCGTTCGGCTCTGAATGGATGGTCAGTCGTGGCGTGCCGGCCGCAGGTTTGTCACCACATTCGCCGCCTTGTCGGCAACCACCTGTATCGAGGTGGACCAGCGTTCGTAGCCGTCCAGATCGATTCGCACGACGTGCGATCCCGCCGGCAACTCCCAGCCAACGAGCGGTGTCACTCCCACAGGTTGTCCGTCGACGGAAACCTGCCCGCCGGCGGGTTGCGATTCAACGGAGAGTGTTCCCCGGTACCGTAAGCGATCGGACGACGTCGTGCGCGCCGGAGGCGGCGCGACCCCTGTCGTGGCCCCGTCGTCAGGTACGATGGTCTCGACCGGCGCCTGGTCTGCTGAGCGTGTCGGCGCCGCTGCCGTCGGTGCGGGACTCTTTGCAGGTGTGGATTGGGACGCAGGTTGCGCGAGCGGGGCCCTCGTTTGTGGACGAGGGAACGTCCGTGCGGACGTGGTGCGTTCCGTCGGTGTGGAGATCACGACCGGGTTGTTGGTATCGCGTGGAGCGGACAGCCGCGACCGTTGGGTAGCGCGTTGCGCATCTCTCGAGTTTTCAACCGGCCGGGCGGTGACACCAACCGCCACGCCCTGGACGGGATCCCGCGGCCCCGCCGTTGACAGGGTCGGCATTCGCAGGAGGACCAGCGTTGCGAGCGAGGGAACGAGCACAGCGAGACAGGTCATCCACCGCGCTGAAGGCGGCAGTGCACGCACCATCGCCCACAGGCTGGTCCCGGGGGGAGTGCAGGAGACGACAGATTCGGTGTGGGCGTCCACGGAACCTTCACGGCGTGCAGACGTCCGACCCTGGTCCGCTGCCGATAGCGCCGAGAATGTCCTCGGCGCCCGCGAGGTCGAGGACGTGCCCGAATCGCGCTCGGAGGGAAAGACCGCCAGCGGATCGAGGGGATCCATTTCGCGTGGCCATCCGGCTCCGTCCCTAGTCTGGTCCATGCGTTTTGTGTAGTTTTCTGCTGCGCCGGTGTCGCGCATCTGAGCAAGGGACATGCCCACCCGCTCGTCGGTGGCTGACAGGTTCGGCACCGAGGTTTGCCGGTCACCAGCCGACAAAACCGTGTGCGGACGGCGCGCGGCAGCACGCGCCGCGGCGGTTAGGAAGACCTTTGTCTGCTTCGGACGATGCACGGCTTTCGCCGGCCCACTGAACGGAGTTGTTGCGTGCGAGCCCTCCTCATATCAGTCATGATCGTCGTTTCGGTGCCCGCAACCGCGGTGGTTGTTCGATTGACCCGGCAGCGGGCAAGAACGGCTCCTCCGCAGGAAGACGCGGCCATCGCGCTGCTCGATCGGTTCGCCGCCGCATGGAACAGGCATGACCTTGATGGCCTGATGTCGATGATGACCGCCGATTGTGTGTTCGAGGCGTCAGCGGGCCCGCAGGTGGATGGCCAGCGAAGCGAAGGATCGAACGCCGTCCGCTCCGCCTATGCTGCGGTCTTCGAGGCCTTTCCGGACGCACATTGGGCGAATGCGAAACACTTCGGCGCAGGTGTGCGGTGGGCGTCCGAATGGACGTTCACGGGCACGAACCGTGACGGTAAGCGGGTTGAGGTCACAGGCGTCGATCTCTTCACCCTCCGTGATGGCAGGATCGCCATCAAGAACTCGTACCGCAAGAACCGGCCAGCATCCTGAAGGCGTCCCTGAAGGCGTTGACCAGGGTCCCCGGGGGCTCAGAAAGACCTGCGTCTCCTTTACCTCTTGACAACCTAAAGGTGTCAGACCTATCCTCCGCCTCATCTTGTTGACCTAAAGGAGCAGGTGGTGGAGAAGCTCGATGTCCCGCAAGGCACGCTCGACCTGATGATTCTGACGATCCTCGCCCGTGAGCCGATGCACGGGTATGGCATTTCCCAGCGGCTCGCCGCGCACAGCCACGACACGTTCCGAGTCAATCCGGGGTCGATGTTCCCCTCGCTGTACCGCCTCGAGCAGGATGGAAAGCTCAAGGCAGACTGGAGGCCCAGCGAGAACAAGCGGAAGGCGAAGTACTACAGGCTGACCGCGTCCGGGCGGAGACATCTTCAACAGCACAGGCAACGTTGGGACCGGATTGCGTTCGCCATCACGAGTGTGCTGGAGGGCGCATGACCCTGCTGCATCGGCTCGCCTCCGTCCTCGGGTGGCTGTTCCATCGGAACAGGGCCGAGCAGGACCTGAACGCCGAACTTCAAGCATTCCTCGACATCTCCGCTGACCAGAAGGTGCGCGACGGCGTGGCGCCCGAGCAGGCGCGCCGGCTGGCGATTCTCGAGCTCGGCGGCATCGAACAGGCCAAGGAGCGCGTCCGCACGTATCGTCACGGCGGCCGGCTCGACGAAGTCGGACGAGACGTGCGGTATGCCTTCCGCACGTTCGCCAGGAACCCAGGCTTCACTGGCATCGTCGTGCTGACCGTGGCTTTGGGCATCGGGGCCAATACGGCGATTTTCAGCCTGATTGATGCGTTGATGCTCCGACAACTGCCGGTGTGGAATCCGCACGAGCTGGTTCAGATCTCGTTCCAACCGCCGAAGCCGACAAATCCTCCAGGTGCGAGCTTTTCTTATGCCATCGTCCGTGCATTCGCCGATCAGCACGACATTTTCGCGGGCGTGGCGGGCTTCAGCGACTTCAGCTTCGACGTGGGCTCGTCTGGTGCGCTCACGCGAGTGCCTGGAGCGATGGTCACCGGCGGCTACTACGAGACGCTCGGCCTGAATCCGGTCCTCGGTCGCCTCCTCACCCGCGACGACGATCAAGCGGGAGCGCCACTGGTGGCGGTCCTCAGTTACGGCTACTGGGAGCGCCAGTTCGCGCGTAGTCCCGCCGTGGTCGGACAGCTGGCCCGCATCAACGGTGTTCCCGTCACCGTCGTCGGTATCAGTCCTCGCGGGTTCGTGGGGGCGACCGTCGGCTCGAGTGCGGATATCACGATGGCGGTGGCCGCGCTTCCCCGGGTGAGCCCAGCCGCGGCGCCTCTGCTCGGGACAGGCAACTTCTGGCTGCGCGTCCTCGCGAGGCCCAACCCGGGCGTGTCGGTTCCGCAAGCGACGGCCGGTCTCAACACCGTGTGGCCCCGGATATCAGACCCGGTGATTGCGTCTCATTGGCCTGCGTCCCGGCGACAGGCCATGGCAGGCTCGGTGTTCCAGCTGAGCCCCGGCGGTACCGGCTGGACCCACCTGCGGGAGGTGTACCGCAAGCCGCTGTTCGTCCTGATGGCCGTCGTCGGATTGGTGCTGCTCATCGCATGCGCGAATGTCGCGAGCCTGCTGTTGGCGAGGGGCTCGGCACGACAGCGGGAGATTGCAGTGCGCCTGGCCATTGGCGCGGGCCGCAACAGGATCGTGCGGCAGCTTCTGATCGAGAGCACGTTGCTGTCGTTGATCGGGGCGGCATTCGGCATCGGGCTGGCCTGGGTCTCCGGCCACATCCTCGTCAGGATGATCTCCACAGGGCCTGCGCCGATCGTGTTCGATCTGTCACCCAACTGGCAAATTCTCGGGTTTACGAGCACGGTGGCGATCGCGACCGGCCTGTTGTTCGGTATGGCGCCCGCATTCCAGACGACCGCGGAGGGACTGTCCTGGGCGCTCAAGGCGGCCAGGACGAGTGGCTCACCGTCGCGATTGCTTCCGTCGCTCGTGTGTGCGCAGGTTGCGCTCTCGTTGGTGCTGCTCGCCGGCGCTGGCCTCTTCGTCCGCACGCTGCACAATCTCCAGAATCTCGATCCGGGGTTCAATGCTCAGGGCGTGCTGCTGGTGGACCTCGAGGGCCGCAGAACCGCCGTGCCCCTGGCGCTTCTCGACAACGTGCGGCGCCTGCCGGGGGTGGTGTCAGCCACCCTTTCTACGCACACGCCTTTGAGTGGGGCGGTCTGGAGCGAACCCGCGGTTCCTGCAGGACAACTCATCCCGGAGAGAGACAACGCCCATTTCATCGGCGCTGGTCCCGGTTTCTTCACGACCATGCAGATCCCTGTGCTGTCCGGACGTCCGTTCACGGAGCGGGACTCTGCAGATGGACCCGCGGTGGCGGTGATCAACGAGGTGTTCGCGCAACGACATTTTGTCGATCAGAACCCTGTCGGCCAACGTCTCTCGGCCAACGTCCGGGGCGAACGTAGAGACCTGGAGATCGTCGGGCTGGTCAGGAACACGAATGTGGCCGGCTTGCGCGCGACGCCACCAGCAACGGTCTACGTGGCATATGCGCAGCTCAGCGGGGATTTTCCAACGACCCTGGCAGTTCGCGCGACGGGTCCGCTCGGGCAGGTGTCCTCAGCCATCCAGCACGAGCTTCAATCCAGGCTACCCGGCATGCCGATCGAAGTTCGCCCGCTTTCAACGCAGGTGGCGGCCACGATCGTCCAGGAGCGGATGATGGCGACACTCGCAAGCGGGTTCGGCCTGCTCGCGCTGACGCTGGCCTGCGTCGGGCTGTATGGCCTGCTGGCATATAGCGTCGCCCAACGCACCAAAGAGATTGGTATTCGCATGGCGCTCGGAGCGCAGGGGACTCGGGTCGTCGCACTGGTGCTCGAGCGTGGCGCTCGGCTGGTCCTGATCGGTATCGGGCTCGGGTTGCCGGCAGCGTGGGCCGCATCCCGTCTGGTTGAGTCGATGCTTTTCGGGCTGACGCCCGCTGACCCTGTGGCCGGTGGCGGCGCGATTCTACTGCTGACCACGGCCGCATTGCTTTCAGGGTACCTCCCCGCTCGCCGCGCCTCCCGCGTCGATCCGCTGGTTGCCCTGCGGCATGAGTGAAGTGCGAACAACTGGTGACGTCCGAGCCGATGCGGTTCGCAAGCAGGCCCTTTCAGTTTTCATGGTGCGCAGTCGCGAGAGTCCGGAACCGCCAGTTCTTGTCGATCTCCGTGATGGGAGCCACACCGTTCATGAAATCGACAAACGGTCGACCACGACAACCGTCACATCGTCGTCAAACCCACGCGCGGCCGGGCGTCCGCTCCAGGCGCTGACATGATTCACCAGGGCGCCGGCAAAGTCGTCCGCGGCCTGGTCGCGCTCGGCACCGGCGAACGCACGGAGCCGATGTGAGTCGAAGAACTCGCCTTGAGCGTCGGTGGCCTCGAGAAGGCCGTCGGTATACAGAATCAGGCGGTCGCCCGGTCGAAACGCACGTTCCACGAACGCGTAAGGCCACTCCGGAAAATGACCCAACAGGACCCCGTTTTCGGCGATCTCCTCGGTGTCTCCGTCGCCACGCACGAGCAGTGCGGGCGGATGCCCGGCGGCTCCGTACCGCAGACGTCCGTCGACCGCGTCGATGTACACGTATGCCGCCGTCACGAATTGCCGTTCCAGCCGGCCGCAGAAGATCTGATTCATCCCGGAGAGTACGCGCGCAGGGTCGTCGCCGTGCGCCGACTGCGCGACGAGCGCGATCTTCACCATCGAAGCGATGAGCGCCGCCGGCACGCCGTGGCCGGACACGTCGGCCACCAGCACGCCAAGCCGTCCGCCGCCCAGTTCCAGAAAGTCGTAGAAGTCGCCAGCCACGGCAGTCATGGGCAGATATCGTGCGGCAAGACCGAGGCCGTCGATGATGGGCATTTCCCGGGGCAGAATCGAACTCTGGATCTGACGAGCGGTCTCGAGCTCATGTCTGAGCTCATGGAGCCGTCGGTCGTTGTCTACGGCTCTGGAAACGGCGACAAACCCCAGACATCCGAGAAACGCGAGCGCACCCACCCATTCGACGTCCCACGCTCCCCGAAGAAAACGATCGTTGACGATGTTTTCGAAGAACACGAACGCGGCCAAGGTCAACAATCCCATCCGGACGATGCCGATTCCCGGGAAGGCGTCTGTGTTCGCGCGACTGCTGTTCGAGACCAGGAAGACGAACGTGACAACGACCAGGTAGCCGTTCGGGCCCTTGGCGGCTGTCGGCGTGCGGGTCACTGCGTCGATGACGATGGCGGCCACTGCGTAACTCGTCGCCGCGAGGCGTAACCAGCGGATTGAGTGACGCCACCCAGGGCCGAACGTCAGCTCGAAGAAATAGAGGATGGGCACCGGGAGCACGTACGTCACGTAAGTGTCGAGGTAGAGCCAGAAAAGTGACGGGGCGGGAATCAGCGCGCGGAGTTCTGGGTAACTACCGAGCAGCCGCACGCCGTACAACATCCCGGCGACGCCGAGAGCCGCCAGCCCGGGATTCCG
Organism: uncultured Acidobacteriota bacterium; assembly: GCA_963787175.1. GTDB lineage: Bacteria > Acidobacteriota > Vicinamibacteria > Vicinamibacterales > 2-12-FULL-66-21 > CAVSUB01. The sequence goes on along the minus strand of CAWBCA010000013.1, from coordinate 188,876 downwards.
GCTTCGGCGGAAGGGATGCGCGAACACACACTGAGCCGCTCCGGTGGTGAAGATCAGCACGCCCGCTACGAGCTGGGCGAACTGGAGCCAGCGATGGACCAATTCAGCGTTCATCGGCAGACGTACAGTAGTTGGTTGCCGGCAACGTGCAAGTGTCGCCGACCCCGATCGAGGATCTCACTACACGCCGACCGACTCACCCATCGTTCCGGAATGCGACGGCAGGGTTGATACGGCTGGCGCGCCAGGCGGGCGCGGCCGCGGCAACGCCGGCCGTGAGCAGGATTATCACGGGCACGCTGACCAACGTCAGCGGGTCGAGTGGATCGACGCCGAAGAGGAACGTCGCCACCAGCCGTCCTGAGAGGGCCGCCACCACCAGGCCGACAACCGCGCCGGTCCCGATCATCCACCCCGCCTCCCGCAACACGAGCCACATCACGCGGGCACTTGTGGCGCCGAGCGCCATCCGCACGCCAATCTCCCGCTGGCGCTGCTGCACGGTGTGGGCCAGCACGCCAAAAACACCGACCATCGCCAGCACCAGCGCCAGGGCTGCGAAAGTCCCGACCATCGTCGATCTGAAGCGATAGCCGGCGGTCGACTGAATGGACAGCCCTTCGAGCGTCCGGTCGCGCCGCACCGGCACGTCGGGATCGATACGCGCGACAAGGCGTCGCACCAGTGGCGTCAGAGCCTCCGCGGGCCCGGCCGACGGCTGCACCACCATGTAGACGTCGCCGGTCGGAAACTGCGCCAGCGGTACGTAGACCTGGAGCAGCTGCTCGGGAGCATCGGGCTCGCCGCTGGTTTGCCGCGCCACCCCGACAATCTGGCGGACCTGCGCTGGCCGGTCGAACGGGGCCTTCAGCAGAAGACGCGCCCCGATCGGGTCGCGGCCCTGGAAGTGCCGGTTGACGAACTCCTCGTTGACGAGGCACACCGGCACGCTGCGAAGGGTGTCGTGCTCGGTGAAACCGCGCCCGTTCACGATCGGCAGGTCGAGAGTCTCGAAGTATCCGGGATCGGCCGTGGTGTACTCCGCGGTCGGTCGATCGCGGGCCTCGACGGGCGGGTCGCCGACAATCTCGAACGCCCACCGTCCGAGCTCAGTCGTGCCGTACGGCAGGCTGGACGCCCAGCCGAGGTGGCGGACCTCGGGCAGGGCACTGGCGTCCCGGGCTACCGCAGCGTAGAACTGCATCACAGCTTCGTCGGTCGGATAGCGCGAGTTGTTGCCGGTAGGCACGCTGAAATCGAGCGTCAGGACCGACTCGCCCGGTGAGCGATACCCGGTGTCGCCGCCGACCAGCCGGAATAGAGTCTGCAGCAGCAGCCCGGCGCCGCACAGGAGCACGACCGCCGCGGCCACCTCGCTCGACACGAGCAGGCGGCGGGTCCGGCTGCCCGTCGACGTCGCGGATCGGCTCTCGGCCACCATCACGCCAGCGGGCGACGCGCCCGTCGCCTGCCACGCGGGGATCACCCCGAACACGGCGCCCACCACCAGCGCCGCGGCCAGCCCGAACGTCACGACCCGCAGGTCGAACGCGGGCGTCACCGCGGCCGGCAACAGACCCGGCGGAATCAGCGCCGGTGCGGCCCCGAGGATCAGGGCACCGACCCCGATGCCCAGGGTGCCACCGAAGGCCGCGAGGACCAGGCTCTCTGTGAGCAGTTGCCTGATGATGCGTCCGCGCTCGGCGCCCAGGGCGGAGCGCACGGCAATTTCACGGGCGCGGGCCGCCGCCCGCGCGAGCAGCAGGTTGGCGACGTTCGCACAGCACAGGAGCAGCACAAACCCCACCACCCCCAGCAGGAAGACCGACGTTCTCTGCAACTCGTTGCCGACGATACCGGCGCGGACCGGTTCGACGATCACGCCGCTCCCCTTGTTCGCCTCGGGATACTCGCGCGCGAGCCGGTCGGCGATCACCCCCAACTCGACCTGGGCGTCTTCCACGGTCACGCCGGGCTTCAGGCGCGCGACCACTTCGAACGCTCGGATCGCGCGTAACCGGGGATCGTCCGCAAACTGCGGCGAGAGGGTCCAGATCTCGGCCGGACGCGACAACTGGACGGCGTCCGCGATGACCCCCACCACGGTGTAGGGCTGGCCGTTCAAGCGCACCAGGCGGCCGACGATCGACGGGTCACTGCTGAATCGTCTTCGCCAGACGGCTTCGCCGAGCAGCACCACGCGCGGTGACGGGCCGTCGTCTTCCGGCCTGAACGTGCGGCCGACGACCGGCATGGCACGGAGGACATCGAAGAAGTTCGCGGTGACGCTCTGGCGCTCGGCTGTTTCGATCGAACCGTCCGGCGCGGTCAGCAGTGGCCCGCCGCCCATGCCTCGCTGCACGGCCGCGATCCCCTCGAACGACCGGCTCTGCAGGCTCCAGTCGCGCATGTTGAACGGGGACACGCCGGTCTTTGGCGATGCAGGCAGGCGCTCCCACAGCATCACCAGGCGTTCCGGCTGGCCGTACGGCATCGGGCGCATCAGCGCGGCGTCGGCCAGGGCGAACATGGCGCTGTTGACGCCGATGCCGAGCGCCAGGGTGAGCGCCGCCACCAGCGTGAACCCCGGTGCCGAGATCAGCTGCCGGACCGCCAGCCGCACGTCAGTGCGCACGTCTTCGAAGCGCGGCGTGATGCCCATCGCGGGTTCTCTCCTCCAGGCAGCCTACCCTAGGGACGGGCGGGTCATTTCCCCTTGCACGTGACGGAGATCCCCTCCCCGCTGCTCTTATCCATCGTCGTGACGCCGTCCGGAAGCGTCTCGAGATGGCGCAGGAAGTCGCGGACGCCGCCACCGACGAACGAGCCGGACACGTTGTGCGCGGTGAAGCATCCACCGGGGGCCACCCTGGGCCACACGGCGACGAAGTAGTTCTTGTACCAGTCCTTGTCCGCATCAGAGAACACGAAATCGAAGGGACCGGGCAGTGTCACTACGATCTGATGCGCATCGCCAAGCCGGGCATCGACCAACGACGCGAGGCCAGCCTCCTTGAAATTGGCGAGAGCGGTCTGGTGGCGGTTCGGGTCGATCTCGATTGTGGTCAGGCGGCCGCCGGTCTTGGCGAGCGCCCACGCAATCCACACGCCCGAGTGTCCCGTGGAAGTGCCGATCTCGAGCGCCCGCGTGAACCGCTGCTTCACGATCAAATCGTGCAACGCGCGGCCGTCGCTCTCCGGAACGTTCAGGTCCCGCCACGTTCCCCGGTGACGATCGAGGAACGCCTGCACGGTCTTATCGAGTTGAGTGCCGCGCTCCTGCTGGACCGCCGCCGTCATCGTCGTGACGGCCAGCGCGCCCGCGGCAAGACTCACCAGCAACTGCCGCATGCTCACCTGCCAGCTCGCCGATTCGGGCCCAGGAGGCCGCTGAAAAGCCGGCCTGATGTGAAATGGCAAATGGCAAATGGCAAAACGGGCCGAATGCTCCATTCGCACTGTGCCAGATGCCATTCAGGATGCGTTTTTCAGCATCCTGCTGGACACCGCCCATCAACCAATACGAGCCTATCGACCTGGCGGTTCGGTGGCTCGCGGGCGACGAACCGCCGTGATAGGCCTTGTCGGCTGCCGCATTCAACAGCCCCGACCCGATCGCGTCCCCGCATTGGCGACATACGCGGTCCCGGAAACCCAGCCGACTTGATCGCCCACTATGACGAAGTCAACGCCATGGGCAAACAAGCACTCGATGAACTCGTCGAAGTCTGGGGCCAGATCCATCGAGCTGCCTCCGCAGAAATTCGACAGCCCCGACGCGTTCTGCCGGGCGGCCGCGACAGCCAGTAGCGCAGCCGGGGGCGCGTCCGTTCTTCCTGGGCGAAGGAAGTGAGGTGCACGACGCGCTGAATGACTGGCGACATGGACTGCCTTCAGTCTACCCGAGAGCGGCTGCCGCGGATGAGTGCCCGATCGGATACGCGATCGGTGCCCGGCAGGCAGCGATACGGCGGATTCGACCTGCTCGATTCTGGTGCGGGACAATACGAGCGCGCGAGAACTTGCCGAGTCCGTCGGCATCGGCCCGAGCGGCGCAGCGCCGTCGAGACCGGCTCTCGCCCTGCTCCTGAACGCCTGCCTGAGGAGGCCCCGGCATCCGCGGTACGCGACAGCTCGGGCCTGCATCCGTGTGGCAGTCAGGCGAGCTGACCCATGGCGCGAGTTTTCGCTTCGAGAGAAGGATGTGCAGATGAAGAGGATCGGCTTCCTGTCGTTCGGACACTGGACGCCGTCGCCCCACTCGCAGGTGCGCACGGCGGCGGACTCGCTGCTCCAGTCGATCGAGCTGGCCGTGGCCGCCGAGGAGTTGGGCGCCGACGGCGCCTACTTCCGCGTGCACCACTTCGCCCGGCAGCTCGCCTCGCCGTTCCCGCTCCTCGCGGCCATCGGTGCGCGCACCAGCAGGATCGAGATTGGCACGGCCGTCATCGACATGCGCTACGAGAACCCGCTGTATATGGTCGAGGACGCGGGGGCGGCGGACATCATCGCGCGGGGCCGGCTCCAACTGGGCATCAGCCGAGGGTCGCCGGAGCAGGTGATCGACGGCTGGCGCCATTTCGGCTATGCCCCCTCGGAGGGCGAGACGGACGCCGATATGGCCCGCCGGCACGCCGAGGTCTTCCTGGGGATGCTCGAGGGCCAGGGGTTTGCCCAGCCCAACCCGCGCCCGATGTTCCCCAACCCGCCCGGGCTGCTGCGCGTCGAGCCCCATTCGGAAGGGCTGCGCGACCGGATTCTGGTGGGGCTCCAGCTCGAACGCCACGTCCAGGTGGGCCGCGAGGCTGGGAATGAACCTCCAGAGCTCGACCCTCAAAGACGACGAGAGCGGCGAGCCGCTGCACGTGCAGCAGCGCAAGCAGATCGACGTCTACCGGGAGGCCTGGAAGGAGGCCGGGCACCGGCGTGAGCCGCGGGTTTCCGTGAGCCGCAGCATCTTCGCGCTCGTCGACGACCGCGACCGGGCCTACTTCGGACGCGACGCTCGCGACCGGGACCAGATCGGCTACATCGACGCGAACACCCGCGCCATCTTCGGCCGCTCGTACGCCGCGGAGCCTGGGGTGCTGGTCGAACAACTCGCCGCGGACGAGGCCATCGCCGCCGCCGACACGCTGCTCCTGACCGTCCCGAACCAGTTGGGCGTGGACTACAACGCCCACGCCATCAGGAGCATCCTCGAGGTACGTCGCCCCGGAGCTCGGATGGCGCTGACGCGGCCGGTCGCCGCGATCAGGATCGTAAACGCCGGATGGTCAACTAGCGGCGTCCACGACCGGCTCTCCAGAACGCCCACCGTCTGAACGGCAAGCAAAATTTCCGGCTTGGTTCGTCGAGGTTCGGCAGGAGGGGCACTGACGCGCTTTTGGCGAAGGACACGCTCAGCACCGACGGGCTTCGACCGGCGACAGGCCTGGCGACACGCACTGGCCCGACTCGCCTTGACAGCCGGCGTTCGCTGCCACGATACTCCGGTTCTCTCCGCGTCACCGGCCGCGCCCAGCGCGGTCCCGACCCCTTCCATCACTCAGCCGCCACCGCCCATCCCTCAGCCGCAAGGACTTCCTCCGGGCGAACCCGTCGCGATCTACGTGTTCAGCGGCCCACTCGAGTACGCCATTCGCAGTTTTACGGCCGGATCGCAATTCCTCTTGTACGACAACGGAGTGTTCGGGCTGCGTTATGACGCGTTCGCGCACGTGTACCTGGGCACGTCCCTACCGGACACCACCACCATCACCTTCCGGTTCGGTGGCGCGTCGACCTGGGGTCAAGGGATCGCGATGGGGACCCTCAAAGGAAACCTGCTGGAGGTCCGCTACAGCGACATCATGGAGCATTCGGACTTCGAGAACGCTGTCTACCGGCAATCCCAGTAGTGTCGGCCATCTACGGCAGTCTCGGCTGCCACGGAAGGCGCAGGCACGTGTCACAAAATGACGCCGCGTGAGAACCATCCCGCCTCCTCGATGTCGGAATGACCGTCGCGCCCCTGTGGTCTTCCTGAATCTGCTAGAGAATGTCTTTCAGTTCCGATCGCATGCGCTTCACGGCCGCTTCCAGCCCCTGAGTGATGTCGATGTAAATGAGGCCCGACAGATCACTGCCAACGTCGAGCTCGCCCTTGCGCAGCACGACCACTCGCCCGGAAGATCGCTTCATCAGGCCGAGAAAGTAGCCCAATTCGAACATGACATTTATGCGCGCCCGTCGTTGGGTTCCCCTCGCTTCGACCAGGTTGCCGCGGTCGTCCCCTGTCAGAAGGACACAGACCGCATCCACCGTTGGTGCGAAGAACTCGATCTGCTCGATGATCGTCCTGCCCGCACTGGCTTCATCTACAGCAACGACAGGTTCCACCTTGAGGCGGCGACGGAGCAGTCCCGTGAGTTCACGAACGGTATCCATGTCGCGTCCGTGCACGATGAATATGCGGGCGCGTGATCGCGGCAGCCCCAGCATTCGACAGGCATGTCTGGCCAGCTGAACGGGACCGGTCGACGACTTGGTGAGAAACAGGCTTTTGTGACCGTACCAGAAGGCGTCACCCGCGCTGCTGCCGTCGAACGAGAGACCGATGACGGGCAAGTGAGGGTACCGGTCACGCGCTCTTCGCGCTATCAAGAGTCCCGTGTGGAACCCCCCGGATGACTCCAGCGAGGTGCCTGCCGCGGGCGTCATCATCATGTCCACGATCAGCAGATCGAGGGCCCGCGTGTCGATGTGCTTCAGTGCGAGTTCCGCCGTCTCCACGAAAGTGACCTGAAGTCCGTGGTCCCTCAGCGCGGCGACGTACCGTAGGCTGTAGAACTCATCATCATCAACGAACATGACGCGAGTGGGAGCGTCCACCGGAAACGGCCGGCTCTGAATCGGTCCGGGACTGAGTCGTCGGGAATGAGAACGCAAACGTAGCTCCTCTCTCACCGCATGACGCACTGTACCGCCCGCCACAGCGGGTCGCTGTCAACGCAACAATCTCTTCGTGAGTCAGAGGCTGGAGGTAGTAGTGAGACCCTCGGGTCCCGGTTGGCGTGCCGCGGCCGAATCGGAGTCTGCCCCTGACAAGGGCCCTTGAGCGGCGCTGCTCGACGTCGATCGTAAGAACGTTCAGGTCCGTAGGCACCAACACAGACACTACATGGATCATTGCTGAGAGCAAGCAGACGCGTAATGCTGCGTCTGATGCCTCGATGACAACGGGAGCCGAGCCCAACGAGTCTCCCCATGCGACGGAATCCGGGAGGCGTGCGATCCGTAAACCGGACCGCACGAGCGCGTTGAGGTCGCAGGGAACCCGGCCGGGTTCGTCGAGCCCCGCGAGAGCGGGCAACCATCCGAGCAACTCGTCCATTCTCATCAATGCGTTCAAGATGCGGTCGAGCGTTTCCCGTATGCGGCTCTCTGGAATGCGCCCCGCGCGAATCAGGCGGATGTAGCCAACGACCACGGTCAACTCGAGCTCGTGCCGGAGCCAACTCGGCAACAAACCGGGCTGCATCATCGGTGCGCTGGTAGATGCCAAATGCCCCCCCGGAGACGGGCTGCACTCGCTGGCGAAGCCGGGCAACGGTGCGCCTCAGTTCGTTGACGCCCCTTGCTCTGGAACACTGAACAGCGGGTGAATACGCGTCGGCCAACCTAACCGTACGCGCCCGGCGGCATCGTGGCACTCGCATGATTCGCGACGAGAAATGCCGCGTGATTCGGCGAGCACTACCGAGCGCGCTCGAAGCGCAGATTGCGGACGCTGGTCCGGTTCACCGTGAAGGCGTTCGGCTGCCGTCCGGCACCGCGGGAAAACTTGATCAGATCGACCAGCGACCCGTAAAACGCGTTCGGGAACACCGGCTGCAGGAGGATCTCCGCGCGGCCGGGGATCTGGAGCACGAGCCCTGAGGCCCGCGCGACGAGGCTGTACGTGACGTTGAGATCAGCGTTGGTGTAGCGCCCGGCGTACTCCCGCAGTTGCGCGGCCGTCGGCGCGAAGCCTTCGACCACCTGCTCCGACACGAACGGCTTCGGTCCGGCGCCCGTGAGGCGGATTTGACGCGGCCGGCCCCCGGTTGACGCCACGAACTCCGCCACGACCGGGGCTCCAGGAATGGAGAACCGGTTCAGGTCGATAGGACGCAACTCGACGCTGTCGGCGGCTCCTTCACCTGCATCCATCGACGCCCACAGCTTGCCGTCCCGCACGTACACCCGGCCGTAGGTGTCGGTCGCCGGATCGTGATAGAGGCCCGCCTTGCTCGCGAGCTCAGCACTCGTAAGCGCCGGCCCAGCGGTGACGGGAGCCACATCTCGGCTCACGGGCTCTGAACGCTCGGGCAAATAGACGTCCGCGACCTGCCGCGCCAGTGTCCCGACGCGCGCGTTCAGGTTGTCCAGGTTGCACAGCACCGCCACGCTCAGATCGTGCGCTGGATAGCGAATGACGTACGCCGCGATGCCGCGGTCGCCGCCGCCGTGGCCAACCGTCTTCAGGCCGCCATCGTTGCCAACCTCCAACCCGAGCCCGAAAGGGCTCGTGCCGCTCTCGCCGAGCGGCACGGCCGTTTGCATTCCGTTGAGAGAATCACGACTTCCCACGCGGGCATCGCCGAAGTTCTGCGCGAACCGCAACAGGTCCCCGACCGTGGTGAACAACCCGGAGTTGCCGACAATCGCCGAGGTGTCGATGCCACCGTCACGCGCGTGATGAAATCCTCGGTCGTCTCGGTGATATCCGAGTGCATGCTGGCGCGTGATCGCCACCGGAGCGCCTCGAAACGAAGACTGCGTCATGCCGAGGGGGGCAAAGATGTGAGCGGCTGCGAACTCGCGGAAGGCTTGTCCGCTCACACGGGCGACGATGCTCGCGAGCACGTTGTAGCCGCCGTTGTTGTAGCTGAACTCGGTGGACGGCACGAAATTGACGCCTCGCTGGCCGGCGAGGGTTCGCAGAATGTGCTCGTTGATCTCGACGTCCGGCGCCGGCGGCGCGAGTTCGATGAGGAGGAACGCGTCGCGGAGTCCGGCGGTATGCGCTAGGAGGTGCCGGATGGTGACCCGATCCTGCCGGTTCACCCACTCCGGCACGTACTTCCACACTTCGTCGTCCAGCGACAGCTTCCCCTGTTCTACGAGGAGCATGACGCTGAGGGCCGTAAACGGCTTCGCGATCGACGCGGGATCGAAGATGGTGGCGGGCGTGATCGGTACTTTCTGCTCGAGGTTGGCCATCCCGTAGCCGCGCTCGAACACCATCGTCCCGTTCCGGTTCACGCCGACGCCGCAGCCGGCCGAGTCGGGCATGTTCCACTCGGCGAACAGCGCATCGATCTCGGTATCGGCAACGCGTTGGCTCGAGGCGCCGCCGTGGCACGCGTTGACGACGCCAACGACGATCACGACGACCAGGAGGCGACGAAACGGCAAGAAGACCAGGCGATTCTGATATTGCGCCAGAATCCCGGCTCCGAACCTGTGGCTCCACACGTCATGCCAGAATGGCCTGCATCGGCGCGTGTCGCCCCGGAGTTTATCCGAGAGGAGTTCGTCCAAGATCGGTCATGATACAGCCCACTGTCGGGTTGTGGTGTGCGAACAGAAGCGAGTGACATGACGGACCTCGCGACATTGCGGCGTGGGCGGAAGTCTTTCGAGCAACGGGCGTGGTCCGACTCGCATCGACTCTTGACAGCTGCTGACCGTGATGGAGCCTTGGAGCCGGAAGACCTTGAACGAGTCGCGACGGCCGCCTATCTCCTGGGCCGGGATGACGAGAGCGAGGCCTTCAGAGCGCGCGCGCATCAGGCATTCGTCAACCGAGGCGACCACGAAGGAGCCGCCCGGTCCGCAGGGTGGCTGGCCTTTGGACTCCTGCAGCGCGGCGCCGTCGCTCCGGCGTCCGGCTGGCTCGCCAGAGCTGCACGCATCCTCGATGACGCACAGCTCGACAGCGTGGTGCGCGGATATCTGCTGATTCCCTCCGCCATTCAACGCATCGTGCAGGGCGACGCGGCAGGAGGTCACGCGGCATTCAGCCAGGCCGCCGACATCGCTTCCCGCTTCGACGATCCCGACCTGGCATCGCTGGCGCGTCACGGACGGGGCCGCGCCCTCATTCAGCTCGGACACACCGCGGACGGTGTCGCGTTGCTGGATGAAGCGATGGTCGCGGTGATCGCAGGCGACGTGGCGCCAAGCCTGGCAGGTGACATCTATTGCAGTGTGCTGGAGGCGTGCCAGGAAACGTTCGATCTGCGCCGGGCGTACGAGTGGACCACCTCTTTTGCCCAATGGTGCGCCGGTCAGCCTGGCCTCGTGCGCTACCGCGGCGAGTGCCTGCTCTATCGTGCGGAGGTGATGCAGTTGCGGGGCAACTGGGATCATGCGAAGCAGGATGCGCACGACGCCTGCGGGTTGTTGACGTCCGGGGAAGGTCGGCCGATGGCGGGCGCAGCATTCTATCGGCTGGGCGAGATCCATCGACTCCGGGGCGACTTCACCAAGGCTGAAGCCGCGTATGCACGGGCGAATGATCGCGGACGTAAACCCTATCCAGGACTGGCGCTGCTTCGTCTTGCGCAGGGCCAGATCGATGCTGCGGCCGTCTCGATCCGCGGTGTTCTCGCCGACACTCGAGCGCCGGCAGCTCGCGCCAGGGTGCTTGCCGCGGCGATCGAGATCCTTCTCGCCGCGAGAGATCTCGACAACGCGCGCGCTGCCACCGGAGAATTGACGGACATCGCCAGCCGGATCGGTGCGTCGCTCCTTCAGGCGGCGTCCGCGCATGCGACTGGTGCACTCCTCCTTGCCCAAGGGGACATCGCCGGCGCGTCAACGTCGCTGCACCAGGCCTGGGAGACCTGGCGCGATCTGGAGATGCCGTACGAAGAGGCGCAGACCTGCCTGCTGGTGGCGGCTGTCTGTGAAAAACGCGGCGACGAGGACGGCCGTCGTCTCGAGCTCGAGACCGCGCGCCGGCTGTTCACGCAGCTCGCCGCCGAACCCTGCCTCGCGCGCATCGCCCAGCCGGAGCCCGCCTCCTCGCATCAGCGAATCGGCTCGCTCAGCGAACGCGAAGCGCAGGTTCTTCGGCTGCTCGCGGCCGGCAGGACGAATCGCGCCATCGCCGACGAGCTCTTCATCAGCGAAAAGACTGTCGCCCGGCATGTGAGCAACATCTTCGACAAGCTGGGCGTGTCGAGCCGTACGGGCGCGACCGCCTGGGCGTTCCAGCACAACCTCATCTGAGGCGTGGGCAGAAATACCCAATTTCAAGTCCTCCGCGATTTTGGGTATTCCGTCTGATGTCAGCGCCTCTGGCCTCCGGTAATGTCAGTGTCGAACAACGCCTTTATCTGCGCAGGCCGGCGACAGTCCGCTGCCCGCTTTCATGTCGAACGAGAATCCCGGCCGCATCATGGCTGCCGCGAAGGGTGTGGACGTCCAGCGATGAACGACCATGTGAGAGGAGTGATGTCATGTACGTGATCCGTGAAGTCCTCAACTGCAAACCCGGGAAGGTCCGCCAGATGGTTGAGAAGTTCCGGAGCATCTCAACGGTCTTGAAGGAAATGGGGCAGGAACCGCTTCGCGTGCTCACCGATGTTGCGGGCGAGCCCTACTGGACCATCGTCGCTGAGGCAAGGGTCGAGAAGATCGATGATTTCTTCGCCATGGAGCAGAACCTCATGACCAACGAGACGCTTCGAAGGACCATGGCTGACTATCACGACCTCGTGGACCGCGGCCGGCGGGAAATCTATCGACTCGAGAGCTGACGTCCTTGAGTGACCTGCACCTCGGAACCGTGGTCATCGGCGGAAGCCAGGCAGGTCTGGCTGTCGGTTATCACCTCAGGCAACGGGGTATGCCGTTCGTGATCCTGGACGAGAACGAGCGGATCGGTGATGCCTGGCGGCGGAGGTGGGATTCACTACGGCTGTTCACACCCGGCCGTTACGACGGACTACCGGGGGTGCCGTTTCCGGGATCTCCCTCCTCGTATCCGACCAAGGACGAGACCGCCGACTACCTGGAGATGTACACCCGCGAGTGCGAGCTCCCTGTCCGGACAGGAGTCAAAGTCGACAGACTGTCGAAAGTCGGGGATCGCTTCGAGGTGATCTGCGGCGGGCTGACGCTGTCCGCCGCGAACGCGGTCGTGGCGACCGGCGCCTACAACAACCCCAGGGTTCCGCCGTTCGCGCGCGAGCTCGACGAGAGCATCGTCCAACTCCACTCGAAGGAGTACCGTAACCCCTCCTCAATCCAGGGAGGGGGTGTGCTGGTGGTGGGCGCCGGCAACTCTGGCGCGGAGATCGCAATCGACCTCGCTCCCCACCACCAGACGTGGTTGTCGGGCCGAGACACCGGCCAGGAGCCGACTCGGGCCGGGAGCGTTCCCGATCACCTGTTCACACCCATCATGTGGTTGATGGCGACGCGGTTGACGGTGAAGACGCGATTTGGACGAAAGCTCAGGGACCACTTTCTCGACCCTCCTCGAGGAATCCCCCTGGGCCGGGTGCGGCGGAAGGACTTCGCACCAGCGGGCATCGACAGAGTGCCGCGAATGACGGGCGTGATGAACGGACGTCCCGTCCTCGAGGATGGCAGGCTCCTCGAGGTGTCGAACGTCATCTGGTGCACCGGATTCGCACCGGATTACGACTGGATCGATCTCTCACTCCCGACCCGCAACGGTGTTCCCATTCACGATCGGGGCATCGTCGCGTCCTGTCCCGGTCTCTACTTCGTGGGGCTTCCCTTCCTCTACTCCCTGAGCTCGGCGCTATTGGGAGGCGTGGGACGGGATGCCAAGCACATCGTCGATCACATCGTTTCCACGCGCCCGGCAAGAACGGGGGCTTAGCAGGATGCTGAAAAACGCATCCTGAATGGCATATGGCACCGTGCAAATGGAGAATTTCGGCCTGTTTTGCCATTTGCCATTTTCGATTTCACATCAGGCCGGCTTTCTCTTCCCGTGGACGCGGGCTCCCAGGACGGCGCAGGCTCAGCTTTACTCCATGGGAAACATCGATTCGACATTCGCTCGAGTGGTGCGCAGCGCGCCCACTCCGGCAGTGAGGTTCAGCCATCGCAGGAACACAAACAGCACCACGACAACAGCCAGCGAGACGGCGGCAGCCCAGGGACTCCTGTCCCACACGTGCACGGCCTGCCAGAGCGAGGGCAGAGACAACGGCAGCAAGTACCAGTAAGTGACGCTGCGCAGCAGGCGAATCTGTTCGTCGACGCGCGCCAGCAGGGCGGCTTTGTAGGCAATCGCGTCGGCGCCCGGGTCGAGCGGCTGAAGGCCGCGGTGCTTCCACCACAGGTAGCCCATGACGAAACCGACAGACCCGATTCCGACCAGCGCACCGATGCGGTCGTGTCCCATTGCGAGCTGGCCCAGGAACACGACCAGCAACACGATGCCGGCGGTGTACTCGCGAGCGTTGCGCCAGAACAAGCGTCTGATCGAACCGCCACACCTGCGCCATGATCGTGCGGGCCACGCGCTCGGGGTCCTCCCCTGAAGCCATGCGGCCCTGCCACAGGCGCAGCCATTCCTCGTCGGTTGGAGGGAGTGAGTCATCGGCGGCGCTCTTCATAACCGCTTCTCCTCAGGCGTCCAGTCGGCGCGCAGTCGCGCCGCAAGTTTCTGGCGGATTCGCGTCAGGCGCGTTGCCACTGCGCCGGCGCTCACGCCGGTGATCGCCTCGATCTCTGCCGCAGACAAGCCTTCGAGATGCAGCACGACGGTTTGTCGCTCCGTCACCGGCAGCTCCTGCACAGCCGCCCAGAGACGCTCCCGCCGCTGCCTCTCGATGGCATCGCCCTCCTGCGGCGCGGGCGCGACCGGTTCACGTTCGAGCTCAGCCGGTTGTTCGCGGCCGTCGCGCCGGCGGCGACTCGCCGCAAACGAGATCGCCGTGTTGTGAGCCACGCGATAGACCCAGGTGCGCTCGGAGCTGTCGCCGCGAAAGCGCGGCAACGCCATCCAGAGCGCCATGGCAATCTCCTGAAACAGATCGTCGCGGCCGGCAGGATCGTGCACGTAGGACCAGGCGAGGCGCCTCAGCGGCGCGACGTAACGCTTCAAAAGGCCTTCGTAGGCCGCACGATGGTCTGCCATCCGCACTCGACAAAGGTAGTCTGTGGGGCGGGAAGTTTCTTACAGGGGAAACTACAGACTGGTGGGACCCCATTTCTGCGGTCCGAATCCCAGACAGAGACGACGTGGGGCCAGATCCCTCACGCGATTGTCCTGATCGGTGAGAAGGTTATGCCGTCCACGATGATCGATTCGGCGAACCTCTTCCGGCTGGTGCATTTCTTCGACGTTCTCGCGGCCGTCGTATTCGCCGTGTCCGGAGCGCTCGTCGCTTCGCGCAAGGGCATGGACGTGATGGGGTTCATGTGGCTTGCCGTCATCACCGGCGTCGGCGGGGGCACCGTGCGGGACCTGATTCTCGGCCTGCCCGTGTTCTGGGTTCAGAATCCCGTTCATGTCTCCGCCTGCCTGCTGACCGCTGTCGTGATGCACTTCATCGCGCCGCTCGTGGAGTCCCGCTATAAGACGCTGCTGTGGTTCGACGCCTTCGGCCTCGCGCTGGTCACTGTCGCCGGCACCGTGAAGGCGCTGGACGTGGGTGCGCCCGCGCTCGTCGCGATCGCGATGGGCGTGGTCACTGGCTCGCTCGGCGGAATCATCCGTGACACGCTGGGGCACGTGCCGTCCGTCATCCTGAGCCACGAGATCTACGTGACTGCGTCCGTTCTGGGGGCGTGCGCGTACGTTGTGCTGAACGCGCTCGGATTCGGGCGCCCGATGGCGATGAGTACCGGTTTTCTCGTGACGTTCGGCGTACGAGCTGCTGCGATCAGGTTCGGGTGGTCATTGCCAGTATTCCGGGCATCGGTGACCCGGGAGCGCTGGAAGCGACACGGCAAAGAGTCCAAGTGACGGGAGCTGTACCTACATTTTCTGCGGGAACTTTTCCAGTCAGCCCCGTCCTTCCCTATGTCAATCTACAAGAGAGGCGGCGTGAGCGATCAGACCGACGTCCTGCAGGGCACCCTCGATCTCCTGATCATGAGGACGATCGCCCTCGAGCCGATGCACGGCTGGGCGATCGCGCAGCGCATCCAGCAGATCTCCGACGACCTGCTGCGCGTCCAGCAGGGCTCGCTCTATCCCGCGCTGCACCGCCTCGAGCACCAGGGCTGGATCACCGCCGACTGGGGCGCGTCGGAGAACAATCGTCGCGCCCGCTTCTACTCGCTGACGAAGGCCGGCCGCAAGCAGCTCGCCATCGAGCTCTCGAAGTGGGACCGCCTCTCGGCCGGCATCAACCTCGTGCTGCAGAGGACATGACCGTGCGGCTCTGGGACATTCTGCAAAGCCGGCTGCGATCCCTGTTCTTCCGCGACTCGCCGTGAAGCCGATCTGCGTGAGGAGCTGCAGTTCCATCTCGAACGCGAAACCGAGCGGCTGCAGGCGAGCGGCATGCCCCCCGACGCGGCGCGCCAGCAGGCGCGCCGGGCGTTCGGCGGCGTCGAGCCAATCAAGGAGGCGTGCCGCGACGCGCGTGGCACGGCGCTGCTCGACAGCGTGGTGCGGGACGTCCGCTACGCCTGTCGCTCGTTCCGCCGGACGCCCCTGGTGGCCCTGACGATTGTGACGACGGTGGGGCTCGGCCTCGGGCTGGTGGCCGTCGTGTTCACGATCCTCAACGCAATGATCTTTCGCGTGGACGAGGTGCGCAACCCGCACGAGCTGTTCGCGGTCGAACGTCAGCGATCGGCCAACGCGGAGCCCGAGCGCTTCACGCGCGCGCAGTATGAAGCGCTCGTCCGCGAGACGGGCGTGTTCTCCGATGCATTCGCGAGGACGCCGGACATCGACGCCTGGATCGAGGGCCGCAGGATGGAGGGCCCGCTCGTCACGGGGAACTTCTTCCACGTCCTCGGCGTCAGCGCCGCGCGTGGACGCACGCTCACGACCGTCAGACGACGAGCTCGGCGGCCGTCCGGCCATTGTCCTCAGCCATCGCGCCTGGTCCCGACATTTTGCGAGCGATCCCGGCGTGCTCAGCCGCACGGTCCTGCTGAACGGAGCGCCGTTCCAGGTTGTCGGCGTGATGCCGGAGGGCTTTCGAGGACTCGCGGTCGCTGCGCCGGACTTCTGGGCGCCGCTCTCGCTCCTTGGCCAGTTCCGCCGCAGCGACGCAGGGACGCGAAGACTCCGTCGGCCTCCAGCATCGTCGGGCGGCTGAAGCCCGGTCTGTCGCGCGGTCAGGCGCTCGCGCAGCTCCTCGTGTGGGACTCGCAGCGTGCGGCTGAACGTGCCGGTCGAGCGGCCCGCCGCGAGCCTCGTGCTCGAACCGAGGCAGGGCACGGTCCCGCTGTCGGCCGACGTCATGCTGCTGTTCATGCCGCTCTTTTTTGCGTTCGGCCTCATCCTGATGATCGGATGCGCGAACGTCGCCAACCTGCTGCTCGCGCGCGCGGTCGCACGCCAGCGCGAAATTGGCATCCGGCTGGCGATTGGCGCGTCGCGGCGCCGCATCATCTGGCAGCTGCTCACCGAGAGCCTGCTGCTCGCACTGGTGTCCGCTGCGCTCGCCTTCGGCATTTCACGGCTCGTGCTCGCAGCCGTCGTCTACGCGATGACGAGCACGTGGCCGCCGGACTTCGGCGACATTCGTCTCGCCGTGCCGCCGGCGGACTGGCGCGTCGCGCTGTTCCTGGTGGCCGGCGCGATGGTCTCGACGCTGTTCTTCGCGCTGGCGCCGGCGCTTCAGGCCACGCGCCTCGAGCTGGTGCGGGCGATGCGCGGCGAGGTGGTGCGTGATGCCCGTCCCGGCCGCGCCCGGAACGCGCTCGTCGCGCTTCAGGTGACCGGATCCGTGCTGCTCCTCATCTGCGCTGCCGTCTTCCTGCGCAGCGCGTGGGCGGCAGCGACGGTCGATCCCGGTATCCGCACGGCCGACATCGTCAATCGTGCAACGTCCTGAACGAGCAGAGGCGCGGGGCCATCCTCGACGTCGTGAGGAGCGAGCCGTCGGTCGCCTCGGTTGCGGCCTCGTGGCCGGGCGGGCTGGGCGGGCGCGCCGGCGTTTGCCGACGGCGCGACTGGCAAGTCGACCGTCACGTACCAGTTCGTCTCGCCGGAATACTTCAGCGTCCTCGGCATCGATCTCGTGCGCGGACGCGGCTTCACGCAGACCGAGCGGAGCGCCAGCGCCGCGGTGGCGGTCGTGTCGGAAAGCGTCGCGCGCCAGCTGTGGCCGGGCCTCGACGCCGTCGGGCAAGTCCTGCGGCTCGAGCCGGACCCGAACGAGCGACCCGCGCGGAGCCGGACGACCCGCCGCTTCTCTCGCGCACGCTTCGTCGTCGTCGGCATCGCGCGGGACGTGGCGGGCTTTCGGTTGGGCGGCATGAGGACGGCGGGCGCTGGTGTCTACGTGCCGATCGCCGCCGAGGCGGCCAGGACGTCGCTGACGATGCGTGTGCGCGGCGATTCCGAGCGCGCGCGCCATGCGCTCGTCGATCGGCTCGCGGCGATCGATCCGAACATGGGCGAGGTCTCCACGCTGCAGACCATCGCGCGCATGGAAGCGTATCTTCTGGCGATTCCGTTCTGGCTGACGCTGGTGCTTGGAGCGCTGGCGCTTCTTCTGACGTTGTCGGGGCTGTTCAGCGTGCTCTCGTATCTCGTCGAGCAACGCACCAGGGAGATCGGCGTGCGGATGGCGCTCGGCGCGACCAGCCGCAGCATCGGCGCGCTCGTGCTGTCACAGTCGGCTCGTCCCGTCGGCATCGGGCTGCTCCTCGGCGGCAGCCTCACGGCCGCGCTCGGCGCCGCGCTCCTGGCGACGCCTGCGGCAGAGCAGATCGGGTCGGCCGTGCGTCTCTTCGATCCGGTCGCCTACGCCGCAAGCCTGCTCTGCATCGTCACGGCGTGCGCATGTGCGGCGCTGATTCCTGCGCTGCGCGCCGGACGGATCGATCCGGTCGCCGCGCTCAGGCAGGATTGATCCGTATAGCGGTGTTCACCGATGCGCGTGCGGTTCGGTCCGGAACTCGAGCCCGGCGCGCAGGCGCTCAAAAGCCCATCTGGGCGCGGCCAAGTTCCGTCAGATCCTCTACCGTCGCACGCCCCTTGAAATCGACTTCGAAGTCCATCGCGGCAAAGTCGGGCGCCGAACGCCCCTGCAGAAACGCCTCCCGCTGCTTGGGAAGATAGGCGCGGTTCTTCGGGCAGTCGGGCGCGGATCCGATGTAGATGACGCTGGCGTATTCGCTGCCCCGCGTGCTCGTCGCCGACGGCATGGCAAATGTCCGTGTGCCAGAACACCGTGTCGCCGGGCATGACCTCCGGGATCGAGACCAGGGCCGCCATGAGCTCAGGGTGCCACTCCGGACTGACGCCGAGCGCACGGCCGGGAGCCGCCCCGCACAGATCGGCCTCCGTCGACGTCGTCCTGAAGCGCGCGCAGCAGCACGTAGGCGATGCCCTCAGCGATGGGAATCAGGCGCAGGGTGCCGTCCTTCGGCCCCTGGCGGGTCAGCGCCGTCCAGCCCTGAAAGGTGCGGAACATGCTGCACACCGCTGGCGACGGAATCTCGCGGGTCTGCAACCGGTGGGTGGCGTCGAACGGGTCATACCCGCGCCAGTCGCCGGCGAAAATGTGCTCGTAGACCCTCTGATAGCCGGGATCGATCCACCGCTCGACGGTCCCCGCGTCCATGTGTGGGGACAGCCCGAGCGTCTTGTCCCCGGGCTGCCGCCGGCGCACCCGGTCGGCATAGGTGCACTGCAGGTCGGGATTGAACACGCCTTCGTATTTCCACAGGCGATCGAGAAACGCCCGCGTCTCGGCGAGTCGCGCATCCTGCCGCGCCATGACCTGCGGCTTGGACCAGTAGACGTTGAAGATCTGCGGCTTCGCGGCCTTGAGCGCCCGCGAAGTACTGGTCGAGGCTCCGCTTCTCGACTTCCCGTTCGTCATAACGGTTCGTCTCGAGATACTCGCCAAGTTCCGCGAACCAGTCGCTTGCGAGATCGGCTGGAAACACGCCGCGAACCACCGCGCAGCCGGTGCTCCGGATCGACTGACGGACCGTTTCCGGCACCTTGCCGTCCCGGATGTCCTGATAGTCGAGCTCAGGCACCACCGGGCGACCCGCAGCGACATCCCGACGAATGCTGTCGGCGGCGCGACTGACGTGATCCTTCACGTCTGCGAAGGCGCGTTTCAACCCTTCGCGATTCGGCGCGAGCGTGCGCTTGAACGCGACGATCCGGTCACGTACATCCACTTCTATGGGTCGCCATCGTGTGTCCTCATTCCACTGCCAGGAGCCGACGCGTGCTGACGAACTGCGATCACGACGTTGCCCGACTTCTTGGCGCGAGTCCAAGCCAGCCGGGCAGAAGAGGCCGCCAGCGCAGGGCCGATCGGTGCCTAATGAAGCCATTTCTCGAGAAAATTCACAAGCCCGCGGACGGCTCCTGGAGCATGTTGAACCACCGGCCGCCGGATGGGATCCCGTTCCAATGGCGGGCCGCAGATCCTCTACGGTGCGCGAACTCAGGAGTTATCTTGTGCGGTGGCGACGCCGATCGGAAGTAGAAGCGTTAGCGCGGCGCACGCAAGCACCGCGGCCGTCGAGCGCCGGAATGAGGTCATGCGGTGGCTCCCCAGCGTCCCGCGTTCGCGCCGAGATCCGCAGCCGCAATCCCGGCACCGCCGCGCCCGCCGGACGCGCACCGCCTACTCGGTGCGCATGGCTTGGATCGGATCGACCGACGCGGCGCGCCGGGCCGGCGTGAAGCTGGCCACGATCACGACGACCGTCAGCAGCGCGCAGGCGATGACAATCGTCGTGGGTTCGAACGTCGAGACGCCATAGAGCATATGCTCGATGGCTCCCGTCGTGAAGAAGAGGCCGATGAAGCCCAGCGCGGCGCCGATCGCCACCAGCCGGAACGCGTCCGAGAACACCATCTTCAGGATCGTGCCGCGCGACGCCCCGAGCGCCATGCGGATGCCGATCTCTCCGGTCCGCTGCGCCACGTTCGCCGACAGCATCCCGTACAACCCGATCGCGCTGAGCAGCAGCGCCACGACGCCGAAGAACGTGCTCAGCATCGTGATCGCGCGCTGGCTCCCCAGCAGCGCGTTCAACTGCTCCCGCAGCGTCGCGAACAGCACCAGCGGCGTCGTCGGCAGAATCTCGCGCAGCGCTTCGCGATAGCCCTGCACCGCCACCGCTTTCGTCGGCGTGTTCAGCAGAAAGACGAGATTGTTGTCGGCGATGTCGGCGGTGATGGGGAAATAGATCGTGCGCGGCGGCGCCTCGCGCGCGCTCGCGAACTTCGCGTCGGCGGCGATGCCGACGATCCGACAGGTGGTGGGGGAAGAGGCCTGCGGCCGGATGCCGCCGGGGACGGCCGCGCCGAGCTCCTCGCGGCTCTGGACGTAGCGGCCGATCGCCGGTTGATTCGGGAACAGCAGCGCGGCCGCCGACTCGTTCACCACGCACACGTCGCGCGCCCGCTCGCGTGGCTCGAACTCGCGCCCCGACAGCATCGCCGTCTGCATCGTCCGGAAGTAGCCCGCGCCGACGCTGTTGAACGCGAGCGTCACGTCCTCGGGCACGGACGCGCCATCGGCAAAGGCCTGGAACCTGGCGGTGGCCTGGTGGCCGGTCATCGGCGTGTACCACGTCACGGCCGCGGACGTCATGCCTGGCGCCCGGTTGAGGCGTTCCACCATGCGCTGATACAGATCGATCTTCGCTTCACGTCTCTCCGGGCGCAGATGCAGCGGCGGCGTCTGGATCGTGACGCGATCGAGGGAAAAGCCGGTCGGCTCGCCCGTCAGCCGCAGCAGGCTCGTCGAGAGCTGCGTCGCGAGCACGACGAGCACGAGCGAGAGCGCCACCTGCAGCGCAACGAGTCCGCGTCCGGCAATCTGACGCTGCGCGGCCGTGCGCGACTTGAGCACCGTGCCGGGATTGGTGCGGCCCGCCTTCCACGCGGGCAGGATGCCGAAGAACAGCGTCGTGAGCACGGCGAGTCCCGCGGTGACGAAGAACACGGTCTGGTCCGGGCGGACGTCGAGCGTCTCGAACATCATGGGATCGCGGAAGAACTGTCCGAGCCACGGGGTACCGTACCACGCCCCCGCGGCGCCGAGGCCGGCGCCGACGAGCGCGATGA
Organism: uncultured Acidobacteriota bacterium; assembly: GCA_963787175.1. Classification (GTDB taxonomy): domain Bacteria; phylum Acidobacteriota; class Vicinamibacteria; order Vicinamibacterales; family 2-12-FULL-66-21; genus CAVSUB01. The sequence continues at coordinate 167,623 of CAWBCA010000013.1, read as the reverse complement.
CGAAGCTCTCGGTCAGGTACTGGCGCATCAGGCGCGTGCGGCCCGCGCCGATCGCGGTGCGCACGGCGAACTCGTGCTGGCGCTCGTGCAGCTTGGAGAGCATCAGCCCGCTCACGTTGACGCAGCAAAGCAGCAGCACGATGCCGACGAGTCCCTGCATCAGATAGAGCGGCGCCGAATACTGCCGGCCGAAGAATGACGGTAATCCTGTCCGCGCCGATTCGACCCGGAACGTCGAGGCCTTGAAGACCTCCTGCCAGCGCGGATTGGGCACGCCGTATTCGCGCAGCAGCGGCTGATGATAGACAGCCAGTTCCGCGTTTGCCTCCGCGGCGGACACGTCTCTTTTCAGCCGGCCGATCACACTGAACCCGAACGGGGCCCTCGGATCGTCGAAATCCACGGGCGCGAAACGCACCGCGAGATAGCGGAGCGGCACGTACAGCTGTGGTTCGAAGCCGGGCCACGCGCCGTGGAACGCCTCGGGCACGATCCCGACGACGACCAGCACGCCGTCCGCCACCTTCAAGATCGATCCGAGCGCGCCCGGATCCGCGTTGTAGCGTTCGCGCCAGAAGCCGTCGCTGATGACGACGGGCCAGCCTTCAGGCGGGCCGCCGCGCACATCGTCCGACGGCGTCAGCAGGCGGCCGAGGCGCGGCCGGAGTCCGATCGTCTCGAACGCGTTGCCACTGACAGCGGCGGCCTGCTGCATCCGCAGCGTGCCATCCTGATCGGCGACGTTGAGGCTGCTGCGCTGCCAGGAGGACAGGTCGACGAAGGAGCGCTGCTGGCGACGAAGCTGCTGCTGCATGCCGTAGGGCATGCCTTCGGACGCGCGTGGATCGGTGAGGCTGACGAGATCGATGCGCACCAAGGCCTGCGGCGCGCTGACCGGCAGGCTGCGCAGCAGCAGGCCGTGCAGCAGCGAGAATACGGCGGTGTTCGCGCCGATGCCGATCGCGAGCGTGAGGATCGCGGTCACGCAGAAGACCGGATCGCGCCCGAGCGCGCGCAGGCCGTAGCGCAGATCGGAGAGGAACGTCTCCAGCCAGACGAACAGGTCCCGCTCGCGCGCGGTCTCGCTGGCGAGCGCGACGCTGCCGAACCGCCGCCGCGCCTCCCGCCGCGCCGCGTCCTCCGGTACACCGTCGGCGATCAAGTCATCGGTCCGCTCGCCGAGGTGAAATTTCACCTCGCGATCGATCTCGTCGGAGACACGATCGGCGCGAAAGACATTGACCAGCCGAACAAGCCAGGACATGGCCCCCCCATTTTCTGCCGGTGCTCCATGCCAGGCGCCACCCAACGCGGCGCGAATGGCGAGGCACTCACGCGTAGCCCAGCACACGCTGGACGCCGCCCTGCAGCCGTGCCCAGCTTTCCTCCTCGACCGCGAGCTGCTTCCGGCCCGCCCTCGTGATGGTGTAGAAGCGCGCCTGGCGATTCTTCTCGGTGACACCCCACTCGGCTCGCAGCCAGCCATCCTGCGTCATGCGATGCAACGCGGGATACAGCGACCCTTCTTCGATCCGTAGAAGGTCGGCCGAGACACGCTGGATGTGCGCGGTCATGGCGTACCCGTGCATCGGTCCGCTATCAGCAAGGGTCTTGAGTATGAGCAGGACCAGCGTACCCTGGAGAATGTCGTTTTTCTGGCGCGTCATGCTTCATCCCATCCTGCTTCGCCCAGCTCGTCATCCGCAGTCAGCTCGGTCGAGGCGTCCATCTCGAGTCCACTGCTGGGGTCTCCCGGCGGTCGGATTCCGCGTCATGCCGTCGATCCCGATCGCCACCGGAGGCGCTGGGTGCTCGCCCAGCTATCTCCGGCGCATGTGCGCGTTCCCTGGAGCGGTCCCGGCCGGCCAGCGTGCCGGGCCTTGCTCGGGCTTCGGCCTGGAGCCACTGACGTAAATACCTAACTAGCTCATGGAATCATGCATAACTAGCTATGTCAACAGCGGACGGGCAGCGCGTTCGGTGCCGACGGATGTAACTGAACGCAGAGGTGCGTTGCCCGATGACGGCACTTTCCTCAAGACGTCGTGACGAATGCCGTTCTGTCGATCAACCGCCGGCCCTCAGATCGCTCGTCCCTTCGCGACCCGGGGCCGACCGATAGCTGCAGTCAGAGTCTGACGACATCTGGCCCTCACCATGCGGTCCCTCGCGCGGAACGCCGGGATTACCCTGAGGCCGTCGTCCCGGCGCGGAACCCGCGATTCAGTCACACCGCACGGCAAGCAACGGATCGACACGGGCCGCCCGCCGCGCGGGCACCAGCACCGCTGCGAACGCCGCTGTGAGCAGGAGCCCGACGACTGCGAACAGCGTGAACGGATCGGACGGCCGCACGTCGAAGAGCGCGTTCGCGAGGACGTGCGTGGTCCCCAGCGCCGCGCCGATTCCGACAACCAGGCCGACGACAACCGGCCACAACCCATTCCAGAGCATCAGCGCCAGCACGTCGCGACGCGACGCGCCCAGGGCGATACGGATCCCGATCTCCTTCGTCTGCTGCGACACGGTGAAGGACAGGACGCCGTACACTCCGATCACCGACAGCACGAGAGCGACCACGGCAAAGATTGAGAGCAATGCCAGGCTGAGACGCCGAGACGACAGTGTGTCGTCGATCAGCTCCCCGCCGGTGCGGATGCCGGCAATCGGCAGGTCGCGATCGCTCGAGCGCACCACGGCGCGGACAGCGGCCGCGACCCGGTCGGGACGATCGGATCGAGCGCGCACAACGAGGAACATGCCGCCCAGCGGCGACTGGGCATGCGGGACGTAGATTTCCGGCTCCTCGGGAATATTGAGGGCCCGCTGGCGCACGTTCGGGATGACGCCGACGATCGTCCGCGGCTTCGGTCCCAGAACCCGGAGGGCCTGCCCGATCGGATCCAGGCCGGGGTAGTAGCGCTCCGCCGTCGCACGGTTGACGACGGCCACGAACGGGGCGTTGGCGTGATCGCCCTTCTCGAATCCTCTGCCGGCGACCAGCGGGATCCCCATCGCGCGAAAGTAGCCGGGCGTCGCCGCGCTGAAGTTCGCGGTGCTGTTGTCACCCGGAGCAGACGGCGGCCGTCCGGGGATTGTGAACACGGCGTTCGCGGTCGTGCGTGAGAACGGAAACACGCTCACCGCCGCGGCCGTCTCGACGTCCGGCAGCGCCGTCACGCGGTCGATCAGCTCCTCGTAGAGCGCGACGCAGCGCTCCACGGGATAGCTCGCGCGCGGAAGGAAGAACCGGGCCGTCAGCACGCGATCGACGTTCACGCCGGTGTCGACGCGCTGCAGCTTGTAGAAGCTCCGGAGCAGGAGGCCGGCGCCGGCAAGCAGCACGACGGCAAGGGCGAGCTCGACCACGAGCAGCGCCGGACGCATCCAGCCGGTGCGTGCGCTGCCGCGAGCGCCGGCCGCGACCGACAGGGCGGGCCGCGACGCCGTGACCGCGGGAGCCACGCCGAACAGCAAGCCGGTGCCGATCGACGCCAACAGCGTCGCGGCGAACACCGGCGCGTCGAGCGCGATGTCGGCCGCACGCGGCAGCGTCGTCAACGTGAGCAGCCAGGGGATCCCCCAGGCGGCCAGGAACAGGCCGATCGCCCCGCCGCCCACGGAGAGCACGAGGCTCTCCGTCAACAACTGGCGGACGATTCGCGCCCGGCTGGCGCCGAGGGCACTCCGCACCGAGATTTCCTGCCGCCTCGCCAGCGCACGCGACGTCAGCAGCCCGGCCACGTTCGCGCAGGCGATGAGCAGGACGCAGCCGGCCGCGCCGGCGAGAATCAGCAGTGCGCGGCTCGTGGATCCCACGGTCTGTTCGAGCAGCGAGGACACCCGCACCCCCCAGTCCTTGTTGGTCTGGGGGTACGCGGCCGCCGCGGCCGCCGCGAGCGTTTCGAGCTCCGCTCGGGCGCCGGCGACACTCGCGCCCGGCCGCAGGCGACCCACGACCTGCAGCAGGTGGTAACCGCGCGTCATCCCTCCCGGCTCGGGAACGAACGGTACCCAGAGCTCGACCCCTTCGGGCCACGCGAACCCGGGAGGCATCACGCCGATCACGGTGTGGGACGTTCCGTTCAGCGATACCCTGCGGCCGACGACGTCCGGCGCGCTTCCAAATTGCCGCTGCCAGAGCTGATGCGAAAGGACGAGGGTGCGCGGGTCTCCTTTGCCATCGGGGTGGAACGCGACGCCGAGCGCGGGCGTGATTCTCAGCGTCGTGAAGAGATTTGCGGTCGCCGCGGCGCCGCTGAGGCGCTCGGGCTCCTCGACTCCCGTGAGGTTGTAGAACGCCTGCCAGGCGGCGGCGAGGCTCTCCACCGACGCGCTCCCCTCCCGCCACTCGGTATAGTCCGGCAGGGTCACCACTTCGGGGCCGAACTCCCTGTGGTGCTGCAGCACGGCGACGAGCCGATCGGATTCCGGGTACGGCAGCGGCCGGATGAGCACGGCGTGCACGACGGTGAAAATAGCGGAGTTCGCGCCAATCCCGAGGGCCAGCGTCAGGACGGCGACGGTCGTGAACCCCCGTGTCCTCCCCAGCATCCGCACCGCGTACCGCACGTCCCGGCACGCATCGTCCAGGCCTCGGAACGATCGCGCATCGCGCTGGAGCTCCTTCGCTTGCTCGATGCCTCCGAATGCCCGGCGCGCGGCGAGCCGTGCCGCTTCCGGACCCATGCCGCGACGTTGAAACTCGTCCTCGAGCAGCGTCAGGTGCGAGGCGACCTCGCGGGTCAGGTCTGCCTCGGCGCGGTACGGTCGGATGACATTGGCGAACCGGCGAAGAAAACGGCGCAGGGCACCCATGGCTACGACTGGTTGAGCAGAAGCTTGTTCACGAGGCCCGCGATCCGCCGCCAGCGTTCGGTCTGCTTCTCCAGGGCGCGGGCGCCGGATCGCGTGATGGTGTAGTACTTCGCTTCGCGGTTGGTTTCGGTGCGCCGCCAGGCGCCTTTGATCCATCCCCTCTGCTCCAGGCGCACGAGCGCGGCGTACAGCGTGCCCTGGTTGATGAGAAATGGATGATCGGCCACCTGCGCCAGACGCGCGGCCAGCGCGTAGGCGTGCTGCGGCCCCATGGTTGACAGCGCGCGGAGCACGATCAGGTCCAGCGTTCCCTGCAGGAGCTCGACGCGGTCGTTCGATGCGCGTTCAGTGGCCATCCCAGTGATCTCTGGGGAGACCATCGCATGAGTTCACTGGGTTGTCAAGTGGAGTGAGAACTCCGTGAGGACTCCCTCGAAGACGGACCAGGAGGGCGCTCCGGACGAGCAACGTAGCCGCGAGCCAACCGCCTTCGTCGACCTCAACCAGCAAGCGACTCTCGAAGTTCGCGTCGGACGCGTTCCAGCCATCACCGATAACAATAGGACGGATGAAGGGGCCTGTGGTCAACAGAAACGGGGATCTGGCGATCGACCATCGACCGTGTCCCGTCTGCGTGGCTCTGAGCGGGAACATCCCGATTGCCAGAACGTCCTACGCCCGGTCGATTCGGGACGCGGCTTGTACCGACTGAATACGCAGGCAAAGACTGTTCGCGGAGGGGACGAGTGCTGATCGCAGATGCACAACGGGAAATCCGCCAGGCCTACATTGGCGGCTTCATGGGCCAGCTCGTGTCAGGAATACTCTGGCTCGTTACCGCCAGTCTCGCGACATGGGGCTCGTCGAGGGCGGCGATCCTCTTCGTCATCGTCGGCGGGATGTTCATCTTCCCACTCACCCGGCTGGGTCTTGCGGCGATCGGAGATCGTGTCGTGATCACGCCGGGAAATCCCTTGAACGCTCTCGCCATGCAGGTGGCGTTCACCCTGCCGCTCTCGCTCCCGGTGGTCGGGGCGGCTGCGCTGTATCGGCTGGAGTGGTTCTTCCCTGCCTTCATGATCATCCTTGGCGCGCATTACCTGCCGTTCGTGTTTCTCTACGGCATGCGGATATTCGCGGTGCTTTGCGCACTCCTCGTGTCTGCGGGGCTGGGGCTCGCCCTGTATGCGCCGCCGTCCTTTGCCCTCGGGGCATGGGTCACCGGCGGAGTGCTGCTCGCGTTCGCGTTCGCCGGCCGGCGGGTCGCGCTGCGTGAGGCTCGTGCGCAAACGCAAGGATCCCGATAGACGCCGCAGGGATCATCTGGCCACGCCCGGGCCGGTTCCTGAACCTGCGCGACTCACATTGTGGACGCGCTTCACTTCAACTGTGACCAGCCGATGTCCACGTGGGCGTCACTGCGGCGAACCAGTCGCAAAGTACTTCTTGTAGTAGCCGGCCTTGGAGGTGTAGCCACGATGCTCGTAGAATGCAGCAGCGCCGCGAGTCGCGAGTGACACGAGCACGTTTTGCTGGTCCTTCGCCCACTGCTCAAAGGCGTCCATGAGCTGCCGGCCGAGTCCCGCGCCACGCAGGGGTTCGATCACCAGCAGTTCATCCACCCAGGCGGCTTTCCCGCCTGCGTGGAACGTGGCATGGCATACCCGGACACGTAGCCGACCAGGCGCCCCTCGTGCTCGGCTACCAACAGACAGGATGACCGGTCCGGCAATTTCGCGTCCAGCGCCTGCGAGAATTGTTCAGAGCTCGCTGGCGTCGGCGTCGGAAACATCTGAACGAGCTCGAACAGAGCGCTCGCGTCCCGGGCGGCTGCGGGTCGAATCATCGCCATGACCGCAGAGTGTGACTCGGCCAGGTTGCCGCGGCAAGCTCCCGACTGGCGCACGAGCCATCTGTGCCCGTCGCGGCCGGTTCGGCGCTGCCTCGTAGCCGCGCACGGGATACGTGCGCGGGCGCGAGCCACCGGAAGCAACACGGTTTCCCGGGGTTTCGGCTAGGATCCGCGCATGCGCTCACATGTCGCCCTGCTGGTGGCGCTCTTCATGCTGTCCGGCGTCCTGCAGGCACAGAAGCCTCGAGAGCGTGACCTCGAGTTGCCGATCGGCGGCACCGCAGGGCCGCTCGATGCGATCACCGACGTGGCCGGCGTGGAGGTGGGTCACACGACGCTGATCTCCGGCAGCGGCAAGCTGGTGGTCGGCCAGGGCCCCGTTCGCACCGGCGTCACGATCGTGCATCCGCGCGGTCGGGCCAACAACGATCCGGTATTCGCCGCGTGGTTCACCTTGAACGGCAACGGCGAGATGACCGGCACGACCTGGCTTCAGGAAAGCGGCCTGCTCGAGGGGCCGGTTGCGATCACCAACACCCACAGCGTCGGCGTGGTGCGCGACGCGATCATTCAATGGGAGGTCTCGCGGCGAAACGTCCTCCAACCGTGGTGGCTGCCCGTTGTCGCCGAGACCTACGACGGCGCGTTGAACGACATCAACGGCTTTCACGTGAAGCCGGAGCACGTGCATGCCGCACTCGACGGTGCATCCGGCGGGGTGCCGAAAGAAGGCGCGGTTGGCGGCGGCACGGGCATGGTGTGCCACGGTTTCAAGGGCGGCATCGGTACCGCGTCGCGGAAGCTCCCAGAGGCGCAGGGTGGTTACACCGTAGGCGTGCTCCTGCAGTGCAACTACGGCGCCCGGCGCGATTTGCGCATCGCCGGCGTGCCGGTCGGCGAGGAAATCCAGGATTTGCTCGGCTGCATCGCCAACAACGATCCACTGCCGCCGAACGCCGCGCCTCCGCGCTGCGGCGCGGCAAGTGCCGCCGCGCGCGATGACGATGCCGATCAGGGATCGATCATCGTGGTCGTGGCGACCGACGCGCCGCTGCTGCCGCACCAGTTGAAAAGGATCGCCACCCGAGTGTCGCTTGGGATCGGACGGCAAGGCGGCTTCGGAGGCAACAGCTCGGGCGATATCTTCGTGGCGTTTTCCACGGCCAACCCGCGCGCGTGGTTCAACGATCAGCCGGTGACCGAGGTGAAGATGCTGCCAAACGAGCGGATCACGCCGCTCTTCCAGGCGACAGCGCAGGCAACAGAGGCAGCCATTACAAACGCGCTCCTCGCCGCCGAGACGACGACCGGATCCAACGATCTGCGGATCTACGCGCTGCCGGTGGACCGGATGCTCGCCGTCATGAAGAAGTACGGGCGGTTGCCATAATCTGCGCGAGACGTTACCCGCGATCGGCGCACGCAGTTGCTCTCGATCCACGGCCGAGTCGAAATACACCCGACGGCTGCACGTTAGTAGTCGCGAGGTCTCGCCCCGAACGCGGTACGCTCCGGGAGTCGCCCCTGACATTTGTCACCGGCGATTCATGACGTTCCGCACTGCCGCGTGCTCGCTCTCCCTGCGAGACTCCCATCCGGAGGGCAACGATGGCACGAGCGCTTGTCGTTCTTGTGGGATTCCTGATCGGAAGCCTGTTTCGTCCATGGCCGGCGGCGGCGCAGGCGCCGAACCCGGAGGCCGCTCTCCCGGGCGACTCCGAGATTCAGAGGCTGATAACTGCCAGGGTCGACACCGAGCGACGCAACCTCGGCATCGTCGTGGGTATTGTCACGCCTGGCGGCCGCCGGATTCTGTCGCATGGGCGCGCGAGCCTCGACGATCCACGGGGTCTCACCGGCGATACGGTGTTCGAAATCGGATCCGTCACGAAGCTCTTCACCTCGGTGCTGCTGGCCGACATGGTCCGCCGCGGCGAGGTGCAGCTCACGGATTCGGTGTTCCGCTACCTGCCGCCTCACACTTCGCGGGCCCGCGAGAACCGCACGATCACGCTGGCCGATCTCGCGACGCACACGTCAGGTCTTCCCCTTTGGCCGTCCGGTATTCCGGCTACCCGCGCCGGCGCGCTCTCGATGGCGATGTACACACGGGCGCAATTGCTCGATTTTCTGTCAACGTTTCCGGTAGCGGCGGACGCCGGCCAGAAGTGGATGTACTCCAACGTTGATGCCGGCGTGCTGGGCCTGGCACTCGGCGTTCGCGCCAACACCAGCTACGAAGCGCTTCTGGAGGCGCGCGTCACGGGCCCTCTGAACATGCGCAGCACCAGTGTCGACCTGTCTGATCGCATGCGCTCACGCCTCGCCGATGGACACGATGCCGGGCTGCGTGTGGCGCCGTCCTGGAACGTGCCTGCCCTCGCCGGCGCCGGCTCGCTCCACTCCAGCGTGAACGACCTCCTCACGTTCCTCGACGCCCTAGGGCGCGACGATGGGACCCTGGCCGGCATCCTGCCCGTCATGCTCGCCACACGCCGTTCGGGTCCAGGGATCCCGCAGGCGCTCGGGTGGTGGATCATCGCCCCGACTCCACAGGATGACGGCATCATCGTGCACGACGGGGGCACGCTCGGGTTCAGCAGCGGAGTGGCGTACAGACCCCAAGAGCCGCACCGGGGTTGTGGTGCTGTCGAATACAGCCAGCGCCGTAGGAGACATCGCGCGCCACCTGCTGCGCCCCTCGATCCCGTTGACCCCCGCGGCTGGCGCCGCCCCGGTGAGGACAGAGATTCCGATGGACGCGGCTGGGTTCGATCGACTGGTCGGTCGATACGAGCCCGCACCGGGCGTTGGTTTCGAGGTATCGAGGGATGGCGACGCCTTGATGATTCAGTTACCTGGTATCCCGCGCCTGCGCCTCCGCCCGGAAAGCGCCGACACCTTCTACGTGGCCGACAATACGCGCATCACCGTCACGTTCGACCTTGATGCCGAGGGGCGTGCCATGGGCCTGACGCTGAGCGCGCCAACCGGTACCACCCCGGCGAAGCGAATCGGTGAGCGTTGAACATGGCTCGGGAAGTCGCGGCTCTGGCTGGCGTCACCACGTACGTCGGGCGGGACCGTTGCTCGGGCTGGGGCTGGGCTTCACGGTCCACGCCGGCGCTGCGTGTCCGCGGCTCGTGGGCGAGTGGACGCAGTGCGCCGGCCATCGTCAACCTGGTGTGTCTGCCGATGATCTGTCTGTCGGGCATTCTGATTCCACTGCCGGACTCACTTGCTGCGATCCGGACGGTGTCCCCCGCATATCATCTTGACCAGCCTGTTCTCGACGCACTCGGGTGGGCTTTGCAGGGCGGCGTGCGTATCCACGTCATGGTGCTCACAACAGTGACGGCGCGGTTCCTCGGCCTGTCCGCCTGGCGGTTCTCCCATGAGTGAGCCGGTCTGTACGATCGGCCGAGAGCCGCTATCCGCAATGGGCGGCCGCGTCGGGCTTCCTGTATGCGTTGGCCGTCTTCATCGTTCCCCTGGCTCGGCGTGCGGGCTGGTCTCACTGGGCGATCACGGGCACGTCGCTCGTGATCTTCGCCTACCTGTACTGGGACTTCCTGCATCGGCGCGAAGTCAGCCGGCGGAGGGCGCTGGCGAATCTCGGGCTGATGGTCGTGTTGGGTGCTGCCGTCATGCCGCTGAATGTGGCAGCGGTGACGTACCGTGCTCTACGCGTCCGCGCTCGCGCCGCTGGTGCTCCTTCCTCGGCGCGCAGTTCAGCTGTTCGTCCTGCTGGCCGCGACAGTGATCCTCGAGCTTGTGCTGCTCGACGTTCCGGATCGGCTCGTGATCGGTGGCTGGGTGACGTTTCTGATCTTCGCGACGGGTATGGCCAACCTCTTTCTCGCAGAACGGGAACGTCAGCTCGCACAGCTGCGACGGGCCAGGCAGGAGATTGAAGGGTTGGCTACCATCGCCGAGCGGGAGCGTATAGCCCGCGATCTCCACGACGTGCTGGGCCATACACTGTCGGTGATTGCGCTGAAGTCGGAACTGGCATCCCAGCTCGTCGAGACGGACACGACGCGCGCCATCGCCGAAATCCGTGACGTGGAGATCGTGTCTCGCGAGGCTCTGTCGGAGGTCCGGGCCGCAGTCGAAGGCTACCGCGGTCGGGGGCTCGCCGGCGAGCTCCAACGAGCGAAGCAGGCGCTGTCCGCATCGGGTGTGTCGTTCGACATGGAGATCGAACCGATCCAAATGGTGCCGAAGCTCGAGACGGTGCTCGCGCTCGTCGTACGGGAAGCGGTGACGAACGTGATGCGACACGCCAAGGCGTCTGCATGCCGGGTCGGGCTTCATTGCACGGACGGCAGCCTCGTCCTGACAGTGGAAGACAACGGCATCGGCGGGGTTCGCCCGGGGGGCAGTGGGCTGGCAGGCATGCTCGAGCGCGTGAAATCGGCGGGCGGCCGTCTCGACATCGACAGCGCCGACGGCGTCGCCATTCGTGCCACCTTCCCGTGGTCACGAGAGGTCGCCTCATGATTCGCGTGTTGATCGCGGAAGACCAGGCCATGGTCGCCGGAGCGTTGGCGGCGTTGCTCGCCAACCAGCCTGACATTGAGGTGGTCGGCACCGCGCACGACGGGCGTGCAGCGCTCACTGCGGTACGGACACTGAAGCCGGACGTACTGCTCACCGATATCGAGATGCCTGGTATGAGCGGCCTCGAGCTGGCCGCCGCCGTCCGGCTCGAGCAGGTCCCGCCGAGAGTCGTCATCCTCACGACATTCGCTCGGCAGGGATACCTGCGGCGTGCACTGGAAGCCGGAGCGGTTGGGTACCTCCTCAAGGACGCGCCTTCAAGCCGCCTCGCTGATGCGATCCGAAGAGCCCATGCCGGAAACCGGGTCGTCGACGGTGAGCTCGCTGGTGACGCGTGGGGTGAAGCCGATCCGTTGTCCAATCGCGAGCGTCAGGTGCTCCGCCTGGCGGGCGAGGGCCGCAGTGGTGGCGACATCGCCGCGGAGCTTCATCTCTCCGAAGGCACGGTACGGAACTATCTCTCTGAAGCCATCAGCAAGACGGGTGGCCGAAATCGCGTTGATGCCGCCCGCATTGCGCGAGACAAGGGGTGGCTCTAGTCGTGTCGGGTCCGCCGAATAGGACTTCCGGTGGTAGCCTTGGAGGGCAAGGAGCTCACGATCCTGGGCTGGGGGGACAAGGATGCGTCGGCTGAAGCCGTCGAACTCGCGACCGGGCGCGACACGACACGCAGCGCCTGAGGGCCATGCCGCCCACCGCCGTTGGGCTCAGCACCGGCTGGGCGTCCTCACCTCGTCTGTGCGTGCCATGTCTGGCGTGTCGGCCTCCGGTATCGTCGCCCGATACCGCACGACCGGCGACCGCGTGAGGACCCCGCCCGCGTGACAATGGACACCGCAGAGTGCGTGGCCGTGCTCGACATGGGGGCCAGTGCGATTCGGATGGCAATCGCCGAAATCGGTACGGGCCAGCCGCCGCGCATCATCGAGGAGCTCTCGCGCGCAGTCCCGCTCGGCCGGGACGCGTTCTCGTCCGGAGGGGCGATTCGCTCGCGGACCGGCGACGCGGTGATCAGCGCCCTCGAGGGCTTCCGCAAATCGATGGACACGTACGGCGTGGGTCAGGTCTACGCCGCCGCGACCAGCGCGGTGCGCGAAGCGCGGAACGGCGACATCTTCCTCGATCGCATCCGGCGTCGTACCGGGCATTGTCTTTGAGATCATCAACGAAGCAGAAGAGTGCCGCCTGCTGTTCCTGGCCGTCCGGGACGTGCTCGAGCGCCATGCGGCCTTCCGGGGCGCCCGCACACTCCTCACGGAGGTCGGCGGAGGGAGCACCAGCCTGACGCTGCTCAAACGCGGGGAACCGACGCAATCCGGCGTCTATGCACTCGGCTCGATCAGGATCCGTCAGCAACTCGACTTGCAGCGCCACAGCCACGATGTCCAGATGGCGCTGCTGCGTCGCTACATCTCGAACATCATCGACGAGATCCGCAGTGGAGATCCCGCTCAGCCGGATCACCCACGTGATCGGGGTGGGCGGCGACATCCGGTTCGCGGCATCGCAGATCGCTCGACACCGACGCCGACGGCGGTCCGCGCGAGATCGCGCGCGATCAGTTCCTGTCGTTCTGCGACGAGGTCTCGCGGCTCGAGGAGGACGCGCTCGTCGACCGTTTCCGGCTGCCGCCCGCGGAGGCGGAGACCCTCGCGCCGGCGCTGCTGATCTATCGCACGCTGGTCGCCGAAAGCTCGCACGCGCAAGCTCGTGGTCTGCGATGCGTCGCTGCGCGCCGGCATGCTGCTGGACCTCGCCGATCCGGGCGGCCGGTAGAGCGCCGAGGACTTCGAGCGGCAGGTGCTCGCCAGTGCAGAGTCCCTCGGCCAGCGCTACCGCCTCGATCTCGAGCACGGCCGCCACGTCGCGAAGCTCGCCGTCCGGCTGTTCGACGAGCTCAAGGAGGAGCACGGCCTGCTCGACCGTCATCGGCTGCTGTTGCAGGTCGCGGCCCTGCTGCACGACGTCGGGATCTACGTGAGCCTGCGTGCACACCACAAGCATTCGCACTACATCCTGGCATCCTCGCAAATCTTCGGGCTCTCCGACGACGAGACCGCCGTTCGTGGCGAACATCGCGCGATACCATCGGCGCCGCCTGCCACAGACCACCCACCTGCCGTATGTGGCGCTCGATCGCGAGGATCGCCTCACCGTCGACAAGCTCGCCGCCATCCTCCGCATCGCCAACGCGCTGGACGCCGAGCATGTGCAGAAAGTCCGCGGCCTCCGCCTCGTGCTGCGCGACACGACGTGGCTGATGGAGCTCGACACATCGGGAGACAGCACCATGGAGCGCCTCGCGGCCACCTCACGGTCAGACCTCTTCGTGGCCACCTTCGGGCGCCAGCTGGTCATCACGGCGGGGCTCCTGTGACAGGCCGCCACACCCGGTCGATGGCAGCCATGTTCATCAACCGCGAGCTGTCCTGGCTCGCCTTCGATGAGCGTGTGCTCGAAGAGGCCGCGCAGCCGGACACGCCGCTGCTCGAACGGCTGAAGTTCGCGGCCATTGCCGCCTCGAACCTCGACGAGTTCTTCATGGTCCGCGTCGCGGCACTCCAGCAGGCGGTGGCGTCGGCAGACGAGTCTCGCGATATTGCCGGGTTGACTCCGGGCGAGCAGCTTGCGGCTCGTCCGGCAGCGGTCGCAAGCGCTCGTCGCCGCCGTGTATGCGCTCACCATGAACGAGCTCCTGCCGGGGCTCGCGGCGCGCGGGATCCGGATTGTCGGCCCGGGCACGCTGGACGAGCGGCATGCTCGCGCTGTCGGACGTTCTTCCGCGACAGCGTGCTCCCTGTCCTGACGCCGCTCGGCGCTCGACGAGTCGCGCCCATTTCCGCTGCTGGCGTCCCTCAGCCTGAACCTGGCCCTGCGGTTGGATCCCGGCCCGTACCGAAGCCTCCGTCCGGCTGGCCATCGTGCAGGTGCCCTCGGGCCTGCCGCGTCTGGTGCCGCTGGCCGAACGGGACGGTCACGGGTTCGTCCTGCTCGAGGAAATCATCCGGGCGCATCTGCCGCAGCTGTTCCCCGGTCAAGTCATCCTGGAATCGGCGGTGATCCGGCCGTCGCGCGACGCGGAGCTCGATCTCGATGACGAAGGCGGCCGAACCCATCTCGAGCTCGTGGAGCGGGAGATCCACCGGCGGCGGCGCGGGGACGTGATCCGGCTGGAGGTGGAAGCCTCGGCGTCCGCGGATGCTCGTCGCGATGCTGCGCGAGCGTCTCGAGCTCGCCGCCGGACGACGTCTACGCAGTGCCCGGGTCCGGTGGATCTTGCGCGTGCTGGCCGGGATCAGCGACCTGCCGGGATTCGAGGAGCTCCGAGATCCGCCGCTCACCCCGGCCGACCTCCTCGCCGTGCGCCCGACGCCGATCTGTTCTCGATCATCGACGAGCGCGACGTGCTGCTCCACCATCCGTACGACGCCTACGACCCCGTGATCGCGCTGCTGGCGCAAGCCGCCGAGGATCCCGACGTGCTCGCCATCAAACAGACGCTCTACCGGACGAGCGTCGGGTCGCCGATGATCGCGAGCCTACAGAAGGCAGCCGAGGGAAACAAGCAGGTCACGGTGATCGTCGAACTGACCGCCCGGTTCGACGAGGAACGGAACATCAAGTGGGCGCGCGCGCTCGAGGAAGCGGGGGCCCACGTCATCTATGGCGTACGGGGATACAAGACGCACGCGAAGATCTGCCTCATCGTGCGGCGCACGGCCCAGGGAGTGCGGCGGTACGTGCACCTTGGCACCGGCAACTACAACGAGCGCACCGCTCGTCTGTATACGGACTTCGGCCTCATGACCGCGTCGCAGACGTTCGCGGAGGACGCCTCGGCGTTCTTCAACACGCTGACCGGCTACTCGGATCCGCCCCGGCTGAAGAAGCTCGTGATGGCTCCGACCGACCTGCGCCGACGCGTCGTTCGACTGATTGCGCGGGAGCGCCGCCGCGCCGAGGCGGGACGAACCCGCGGAGATCGTCGCCAAGATGAACTCGCTGATCGATGAGGAGATCATCACGGCGCTGTATCTGGCCTCGGAGAGTGGCGTCCGTATACGCCTCAACGTGCGCGGTATCTGCGCCTTGCGCCCAGGCGTGCCGGGCGTCAGCACGAACATCGAGGTGGTCTCGATCGTCGATCGGTTCCTCGAGCACGCGCGCGCGTTCTACTTCCTGAACGGGGGAGACGATCAGGTCTACCTCGCCAGCGCCGACTGGATGACGAGGAACCTGGACAAGCGCGTCGAGCTGATGTTTCCGATCGAGGACTCGGGCCACAAAGCCACTGTCGTTCAGACGCTTCAGTCCATGTTCCGGGACACGGTCAAGGCACGCCGGCTGAACCCGGACGGCAATTACTCGCGGGTGACGGCTGAACCCGGCCAATCGGAGTCTCGCGTCCAGCAACTCTTACAGGACGAGGCGCAGAGGAGGATGTCCCAGGCCCGCGAGCGGGCGGGCGTGTCCTTTCAGGCTGAGCAGGGTCGGCCGCAGCGCTCGTGAGGGGCGCCCATTCCTGAGGAGGCTTGACACTGACCGGTCCTGGGCCGGTGCAGAAGCCATGCGAATAGTCGTTCCGCCTTCCACCGCCGCCCCCTTGTCGCCATTCGGCTAGTGGCCCCGACGAGCCTTCAGTAGCGCAACGGCGTTTTCGGCGAGTAAACCCTGGACCGGCGGCACTCGTCCAAGCGCTTGCAGTGCTAATATCCCCCACAATGTGGTTGAAGCGCGACACGGCTCTCGGCGATTTCGAGCAGCTCGTCCTTCTCGGTGTGGCGTGGGTCAGCGGGCTGTGCCTGCGGACATACTGCACTTCCCTCGCGAGTTCTCGTCATGTCGGCTGGGCACTCCTGTCGTCCTCGAAGAGTTGAGCGGCGTGAGGAATCGGCCGATGATCGTTTCGATGGCGACGACGGCCTGCAGGCTGTGCCGGTCGAGGGGGCACCGTGTTCAGAATTTCAGGGGAGGCCCCACATTGACCACACCGTATCGCTCACGCGCGATCTGACGGTCCTCCTCAGTGCCCGTACCGAAGTAGCGCCCCCGGGCATCGAGGTCGCGGAAGAACTGCTCCATGCGCCCGGCTGGCGTGAACCCGACGAGAAGACGGCCCGGCGTGTTGCCGACGAACGCGAACGCGTGCGGCACGCGCCGGGGACCGAGCACCGCGTCACCGGGGTGCAGCTCGTAGCGCCGGTCGCCGACTTCCACGATGTACTCACCGGCGAGACAGTAGAACAACTCGTCTTCCTCGAGGTGCAGGTGCTTCGGCGGGCCGCCCCTGCTACCACTCGGCTGCTCGGATAGGAAGAAGGCGCCGCTGCTATCCTCGGACGAAACCTTGATGAACAGCAGGTTGCCCTCGGGCAGCTTCAGGGGTCGATCGAACCGGCTCTCGCCGCTGGCGACCCTGACGCCGGAGGGTGCAGCCGTCTGCGCGCCGAGAACCGCTGCCGGAAATCCGGCCATCGCTTGAATCAACGTTCGACGCCGAAGCCGGGTCTGACGCACGGTGACCTCCGGGACGGCGAATATAGCCCGACAGGCTGGGGTGAGGTCACGCCCGCATTCAGCCATTCCTCGCGACCTCGACAATCCTCACCGGAGTAATCCGCCGCAATCTATTACATGTGCTGGTATTTGTGACAGATTCACGCGAGCTGACTGTGTCATGTGATGGGACACCCCGTCCACGACGTCATCCCTGCTATTCTTTACGGACTTTTTACACGCTTCCACGCTATCAAGGACGGAGACCGTTCGTACGCCAAAGGCGCCGATTCGGCGTCCCGGGGGACCCACACGGTGGGGCGTATCCGGAGTTCTCCTCCGGTAGAGGACTTCCAACCTCGAGCCCGTCAGCTAACCCCGTCGGCGGAATTGGAGGCATCCTGGCGACCGGCGGCACGACCCCACCCAAGCTCGTTCCCCTCACCCTCACCGCTATCGGCGTGGTCTATGGCGATATCGGCACCAGCCCGCTCTACGCGATGCGGGAATGCTTCTTCGGTTCGCATTCCGTGCCGCCGACCCACGAAAACGTCCTCGGCGTCCTGTCGCTGATCATCTATTCGCTGCTCCTCGTCATCTCCATCAAGTACATCACCATCGTGATGCGTGCCGACAACCAGGGCGAAGGCGGAATCCTCGCGTTGACCGCCCTGCTGCCGTCCCGGCCTGGGAATGGACCGCGCTGGCCGATGCTCGTGCTGATGGGAATCTTCGGTGCCGCCCTCCTCTACGGCGACGGCATCATCACTCCGGCGATCACCGTGCTCGGCGCAGTCGAGGGCCTCAAGGTGGCTACACCACTCTTCGAGGCATATGTCGTCCCGATCGCAGTGGCGATCATCATCGGTGTGTTCGCGATTCAGCGGCATGGGACTCATCGAGTGGGTGGCCTGTTCGGTCCGGTCATGGTTGGCTGGTTCCTGGTCATCTCGGTGCTCGGAGTCTCCTGGCTCGTGGAACAGCCGGTCGTGCTCACCGCGGTCGACCCTCGACACGCGCTCGCGTTCTTTCGAGATCACGGCTGGCACGGGTTCGCAGTGCTCGGCGCCGTGTTCCTGGTCGTCACGGGCGGCGAGGCGCTCTACGCCGATATGGGCCATTTCGGCAAGCGCCCGATCCGGCTGGCATGGTTCTCGCTCGTGCTGCCAGCACTCTTGCTCAATTACTTCGGCCAGGGCGCGTTGCTGTTGAGCCACCCTGAGGCGGCGGCGCAACCGTTCTTCCTGCTCGCTCCGGAATGGGCCCTCTTTCCATTGGTGGGCCTCGCCACTGCCGCGGCGATCATCGCCTCGCAGGCGCTGATCTCGGGCGCATTCTCGCTCACCCGGCAGGCCATCCACCTCGGATACTGCCCTCGTCTCGACATCGAGCACACCTCGTCGCACGAGATCGGCCAGGTCTACGTACCGCAGGTGAACTGGGCGCTCATGATCAGCACGATCGGCATCGTAATTGGATTCGGATCTTCAACCGCGCTGGCCGCGGCCTATGGCATCGCCGTGACCCTGACGATGGTGATCACCGCGGTGCTCCTGCACGTGGTGGCGACAGAACGTTGGCGATGGCCGCCCGCCCTGGCGTTCGCCGTGACCGGCGTGTTCCTGACGGTGGATCTCGCGTTCTTCGGCGCGAACGCGCTCAAGATTGCGCACGGGGGGTGGCTGCCGCTGGTCATCGGTGCGGTGCTGTTCACGCTGATGACCACGTGGAAGACCGGACGCCAGATTGTCGCCCGGCGGCTCACGGCGCGAGCGCTGCCACTCGAGGATTTCATGGCACGGATCGCGGACACTCCTCCGGCCCGCGTGCCTGGCACGGCGGTCTTCATGACGGCGCAGCCTCTCGGCACGCCGCCGGCGCTCGCGCACAACCTGCGCTACAACAAGGTCCTGCACGAGCGCGTCGTCACCTTGATGGTGACCACCCAACCACTGCCCCACGTCTCAGTCGACGATCAGACGACCATCCGCACGCTTGGCCAGGGCGTCTTCGACGTCGTCGTCCGCTATGGATTCATGGAGGATCCGAACATCCCGGAGGCACTCGCGCTGGTCCGCGAGCGCGGACTCGACCTCGACCTCGACGATGTCACCTATTTCCTCGGACGGGAGACCCTCATTGTCAGCCGTACACCTGGGATGGCGATGTGGCGAGAGCGCCTGTTCGTGTTGATGGCGCGAAACGCGGTTCGAGCGACGGCATTCTTCAGGCTGCCACCTGAGCGAGTCGTGGAGCTTGGCGTGCAAGTCGAACTTTAGTGACTCGGTATCGCCGAACCGACGGGTGTGTGCCACGCAGGTGGGTGCGAGTCTTGACAGCAAGGTGGCTGCGAGTATCGTGACTCTTTGATAATGTCCCCTTGCGGACTCGTCAGGAATGTCCCGCCTGAGCTTACGAGCTTTCACACCTCATGACCGCGAACGCGCAGAATTGGCGGCGCAATGCGCTGACAGCAGTTGGCGGCCTGATTGCCATTGCGGCGATTACCTTGACGCTGCGCGCGGTCCAGGATCGCCCGAATCCAACGATCGCGGCGCTGGTGTTCCTGCTGGTCGTCCTCGCGTCAGCGACATCCGCCGGCCTTCGTGTGTCGATCGGCATCTCCCTGACGGCGATGCTGGTGTTCAACTTCTTCCTGCTGCCTCCGTTCCATACCCTGACGATCGCCGACCCACAGAACTGGGTCGCGCTGTTCGTATTCGTGATCGTGGCCGTGATCGCCAGCCAGCTCTCGGCAGCCGTCCGGCAACGAGCGAGCGAGGCGGAGACACGCAAACAGGAAGTGACCCGGCTGTTCGATCTCAGTCGCGACATTCTCCTGACAACCGACAGTGAGCGTGCGATTGCTGACGTCGCTCGCTTTGTCGCTCGACGTTTCGAACTCGACACGGTCGCCATCTGCCTGCCGACAGCGGCCGGCTGGGACGTGCACCAGGGTGGTGAACGCCTGGTTGAACCCTCTCGTGAGCAATTGGATCACGCACTCGCGCGGCTACGCGGCCCACTCGAAGTACGACGCGCGCCAGCGTGCATACGGCGGCCATCTCGTGATCGGCGATCGAGGCGCGGAGGCGACGCTGGTTCCACTTCGCCTGGACACGAAGCCTGTTGGAATTCTGGCCACCAAAGGCGGACAGCTCGAGGTGGGGACGCTCGATGCACTGGGGGGTGTCGTCGCCATCGCTATCGAGCGGGCCCATTTTCTTGCCGAGCGGAAGAAGACCGAGACGCTCAGTCAGCGGGCCGACCTGGCGTCGGCGCTCCTCGCGTCGTTCAGCCACGATCTCCGGACACCGGTGACGTCCGTGCGCGTCGCCGTGACGAACCTTCAGGATGTCAGCCTTGCGCCAGAGGAACGGCGGGCGCAGGCACAGCTGGCGCTTCAGGAACTGGATCGCCTCACACGCCTCTTCCAGGACATCCTCGACATGGCGCGCATCGACGCGGCGGCTGTGAATCCGGACCGGCAGTGGGTCTCACCCGCAGACGTAGTCGACGCCGCAGCCGCCCACGTCGCGCCCGCGGTTGCCGAGCACAACCTGCAGATCGGCGCCGATGACCTTACGGAGATCCACGTCGATCCCCGCTTGACGTCCACCGCGCTCGCCCATGTGCTCGAGAACGCCGGACGGTACTCGCCGAAAGGTGCGACAATTTTCGTGCGCGCCTGGACAGAGAGCGATGGTGCGCATTTCGTGGTGCGGGACCTTGGCCCCGGGCTCGACCCATCAGACCTGGCTCACTTGTTCGAGCCGTTCTATCGCGGCCCAAAGACGAGACACGCCACCGGAACAGGGCTGGGGCTCGCGATCACGCGCGGGTTGCTGGCGGCAGAAGGTGGCCGGATCTGGTGTGAGAACGTGCCCGATGGCGGCGCACAGTTCACGATCATGGTCCCATCCGCCGTCCGCGTCCTGGACGCACAGCCGCCGTAGCCATGCCATCACGCGTGTTGATCGTGGACGATGAGCCGTCGATTCTCGCGACGATGGCGCCGTTGCTCCGCTCGCGCGGCTATGAGGTCACCACCGCCATGTCCGGGAGCGCATGCCTGGAGTGCGTTGAACGGGTGGATCCCGACCTCATCATTCTGGATCTGGGCTTGCCAGACAGGGACGGCGTCGACGTGTGCCGGCTCCTCCGAGACGGACGGGCGACGCCGATTGTCGTGTTGTCCGCGCGGGGCGCGGAGGCGGACAAGGTCGGCGCGCTGGACGCGGGCGCGGACGACTACGTGACGAAACCATTTGGCTCCGAGGAACTGCTGGCCCGTATCCGCGTGGCGCTGCGCCGGGTCGAGACGTCACCGGCGAGCGCCGGACCGATCGTGCGCGGGGATCTCATCATCGATCGAGACCGCCACTCGGTGAGCCGCGGCGACGAAAGGCTTCGTCTGACGCCCAAGGAGTTCGAGCTGCTCGTGTTCATGGCGCAGCATCCCGGCCGCGTGCTCACCCACCGCGCCATCCTGAAGGCCATCTGGGGACCACATGCCGTCGACCAGCCGGAGCACCTTCGGGTGCTGCTCGGCTCGCTACGGAAGAAGCTCGAACCCGATCCCTCGCGGCCGCGGTATATCGTCACCGAGCCGTGGGTCGGCTACCGCTTTGCCGACCTCGGGTAGCGCTCGTCGAGCGCCAGGTTCAGCATGAGAACATTCACCCGCCGCTCACCGAGAATCCCGAGCTGACGAGGCTCCGTCATCACGGCAATCAGTTGCCGCACGGCCGCTTACGCGGCCGTTCAGGTGGTTCCGTTCGATCAGTCAACCTTTGCAGCCCCAACACGAGTGAACTCCGGGGGTTAGCTGTGATCGAGCAAGCATTCCGACCCAACTCGTTCCGGCCCTCGGCACAACCCCGCGGATCGCAGAGGCAGTGCGCTGATTGTGTTTCTGCCCAGCGGACCGCTCTCGAGTTCGCCGGATAGCGCCGCGCGGGTAGAATCACGCGCATGAACCGCCGAACATTTCTACATACCGCTCTCGCCGCCGGGTTGCCCGTCGCGCTGCCAGCGCGCCAGACGGCACAACCGCCACAACCGCTGCAGCAGTTCGATGCGCACGAACCGCTCGTGATCGAGCGGCCGCGTAGCGGCAAGCCGCGGGACGGTCAGGTGGTCGTAGCCATCCAACCGCACTCCGACGACATACCGCTCTTTGCCGCGGGGACCGTCTTCAAGCTGATGGACGAGGGAGCCAAGGGGTATCTGATTCGCGTCACCAACGACGACATGGCAGGGCCTGGTTCGTACGCCGAGACGGTCTCGGCGAATGCGCGCGACATGGTGGCCATCACCAAGGTGCTTGGCGTGGAACGCACGTTCGATCTCAATTACAACAATCACATGATGGACAACATCGCGCGGTCGGAACTGCGCGCTCGTTTCATCTTCCTGTTCCGCCTGCTGAAGGCGGACATCGTGGTCACCTACGATCCGTGGGGCGAGTACGAAGAGAACCCCGATCACTACGTCACGAGCGCGTGTGTCGAGGCGGCGGCGTGGATGGCCGGCGGCGCCAAGGACTACCCCGAGCATTTCGCCGCCGGATTGTCGCCGTACTCGGTCAAGGAAAAGTATTATTTCGCGCGGTTCCAGCAGCGTGTGAACCGCGTCGTGGACATTGCTCCCTGGGTCGAGCGCAAGATCGATCTGAACCTGGAGAACAAAGCACAGGGACCGGCCGGGGAGAACGGCCAGCGTTTACGCGCACGTCTGGATGCGCAGGGCCAGCGCCTGCCGCTCCTCGGATCGGACGACGCGGCCGCGAATCGCAACTACATTCGGGAGTTCGTCCTGCAGCAGGATCGGGTGACTGGCCAGCGCCACGGGCTCACCTACGCCGAACAGTTCCACTACATCGGTCCTCCACAGAATCGCTTGGACGAGTACATCCGAAAGAACGCGATCCCGCGGTAGCGAATCCCGTAAATGTCCAGCAACTGGCTCGAGGTCGCCGACACTGCACGGCCCGCGGCGGTCGGCGGCTTGCGGCTGGCGACGAGGGAGTGTGCCGATGACCGAACATGCGGTGGTGAGCGCCGGAGGAGGTCCGACAGGGCTGATGCTGGCGGGCGAGTTGGCGTTGGCCGGGGTCGACGTTGCCATCGTCGAGCGGCGCCCCAACCAGGACCTCGCCGGCTCGCGCGCGGGAGGCCTGCTCTCGCGCACCATTGAGGTTCTCGATCAGCGCGGAATCGCCGATCGGTTCCTCTCGCAGGGACAGAAACACAAGATCATGCATGTTCGCCGGGACCTCGTTCATCAGCGACCTCCCTACCCGGCACAACTACGTGCTCGGGCTGTGGCAGAACCACATCGAGCGACTACTTGCAGGCTGGGTCCACGACCTGAGGGTGCAGATTCACTACGGCACCGGGGTGACCGGTTTTGCGCAGGACGACGCCGGCGTCGACGTCGAGCTGGCCGACGGCCGGTCGCTGAGGGCGCAGTATCTCGTCGGGTGCGATGGAGGCCGCAGTCTGATCCGTAAAGCAGCCGGCATCGAGTTCCCCGGATCGGATCCGACGACCAGCAACCTGATCGCCGAGGTCGAGATGGCCGAGGAGCCGCCGGAATGGGGCATCCGCCGCGACGCCCTGGGTATCCATTCCCTCAGCAGGTTGGAGGATGGGGTGCGGGTACGCGTCCTGGTGACCGAACGGCACGTCGGAGCCACGACCGAACCCACCCTGCGCGATCTGAGCGAGGCGCTCGTCTCCGCCTACGGGACCGATTACGGGGTCCACAATCCCACCTGGATCTCCAGGTTCACCGATACGACTCGGCAGGCCGCGGCCTACCGCGACAGACGGGTCCTGCTGGCCGGCGACGCCGCACACGTGCATCCCCCGGACGGTGGACAGGGCATTCAGACCGGTGTGCAGGATGCGGTGAACCTGGGGTGGAAGCTGGCGCAGGTGGTCAAAGGGATATCGCCGGAGAGCCTGCTCGATACATACCACACCGAGCGTCACCCCGTCGGTGCCCGCGTGCTGCGCACCACGATGGCGCAGGTGATGCTTCGCCGCCCCGACGAACGCACGAAGGCGCTGCGCGACACAATGTCCGAGCTGCTCGCCATGGACGAGCCTAGCAGACGATTCGCCGCGATGATGTCCGGTCTGGACATTCATTACGACCTCGGCGAGGGACACCCGCTGCTCGGACGCCGCATGCCCGATCTCGACCTGGTCACCGCCAACGGCCCGCTGCGGGTCTTCACGCTGCTGCACGATGCCCGGCCGGTGCTGCTCAACCTCGGTGAGCCCGGCGGTTTCGACATCACTCCATGGGCGGATCGGGTCCAGTTGATCGATGCCGAATACGCTGGCCCGTGGGAGCTTCCGGCACTCGGGGCGGTCACTGCTCCCACCGCCGTGTTGATTCGGCCCGACGGATATGTGGCGTGGGTGGGAGACCGGACTCAGGTGGGGCTCGCTGACGCGCTAACCACCTGGTTCGGACCGCCTGCTGCGACGTAGCGCGCCGGCTTCCACGTCCTACGAAAACCATTGGAATCGATACGCGAGTTGCCGGACCAGCCGAACCGTTGTAGGCGTCGATCGATCCGTCGCGCCCAGGCCCATGTCGGTCGAACCAGCCCGCCAGGCGCTCCGGATGCTGGCCGAAATGGTTACCCCGCAGTCCGGACGTTCAGATGCCCGGTTCCTGGAGCACCCGATCCAGCAGCTGATAGCTCTGCTCCATGCCGTCGGTCATGCCGGTCTTCACCGCGGCGTCCCTGGCCTCCTTCGATCCGAAGTCCATCACGGTGGTGATGGTGGTGATGCCGCCCTCTTCGGCGAAGCTCGTCGTCACGAGGGCCTCCCCGCCTGAGGGATAGCCGTCTCCCACCGTGCCGGGATCGTATCCTTCGGTGTGCACGAGCCTCGACGGCGGCTCCACCTCGCGGAACGTACCGGCGAACCCGAACTCCGTCCCGTCCGTGTCGCTCCGCCACCGCCATCGGTAACTGCCGCCCACGCGGACGTCCATCTCGCACACCGGCATCGACCATCCGGGCGGTCCGAGCATCCAGCGGCGAACCAGCTCGGGCTCGGTATACGCCCTGAACACCAGCACCCGCGGCGCCTTGAACGAACGCGTGACCGTGACCTCGCGATCGCTGGGCATCGTGACCTGCGCTTTCTCAATCGTCATGGGCATGTCCCTCTCTCCTTTCGTTGTCTCTCACGGAGTTCCCCGCTTCTTCGTCCGTTTCCGCACCTGCCTCCCGGCGGGTGTACGCTGCAGTTCCTCGAGAAGCCCGTCGAGACGCTCGAAGTTCTGCTCCCAGATGCCGCGATACCGCTCGAGCCACCCGCTGGCCTCGGCGAGAGGCCGGCCTTCGATCCGCCGGGGCCGCCGCTGCGCGTCGTGGCCGACGCTGATCAGGCCGGCGCGCTCGAGCACCTTCAGGTGCTTCGAGATGGCTGGCTGGCTCATCGCGAATGGGGCTGCGAGCTCAGCCACAGACGCCTGGCCTCCCGCGAGGCGGGCCAGAATGGCGCGGCGCGTCGGGTCGCCCAGCGCCAGGAACGTCGCGTCGAGTCGGCTGCTGTCCATAGCCAATCGGTTCAATAACCATATGGTTATTCACTGCGCGCCCGCTGTCAAGCGTGAAGGCTAAAGAGCCACGCGGAAGTGTCAGCCAGCTACAGACTCAGGGATTTCGCAGCTGATTGCGTATCCGAGCGAACGTCTCGGGTATGGGGGACTTGCGCGGACCACTCGAACATGCTCGGGGAGGCGATGGCCCATCGACACGACCTCGTTCAGGTAGAACCCCGTACCACCGTTTCATAGCTTCGTGGGCCCGGCGGCGCCGGGTGGGGAAACGAGAACGAGCGTCGGGTCGGCGAGCGTATAAACTCTGGACCCGCAGCTTGGATTGAACCACAACCGGGCGGCGCCCCTCGTGACCGCCGCCGGGGACCGTCTCCATAGACTCACAACTGAAGGAGTGCGATCGTGCCCACCATTACTGATGTGAGTCCGACCAGGTCCAACATGTCCTTCGGACCGGACTGGCAGGACGTGACCGGGCGGATGCTGTCGCTCGCGAGCTCGGACGACGGGAAGCTCGTGTTCGCCGGATCGTTCTCGAGTGGCCTATGGGTCTCGAGGACGGTGGCGAGTCCTGGGTGCAGCTGGCGTGGGAACAGCCCGCTCCCGACCAGTTCGGTGTGCCCGGCGCCCTCGGTGGGTGCTGCATTCCGTCGGTCGCGGTTGGGCCGGAATCCGCGCGCTGGTTCGTCGATCGGAATCCACGCTTTCTTGCCGACATTACCGGTGACGGCCGGGCCGACATCGTCGGGTTCGGCGACACAGGGGTGTGGACGGCGATCAGCAACGGCGACGGCACCTTCCAGCCCCCACGGGTCGTGCTGGCCGACTTCTGCCTCCAGGCCGGTGGGTGGCGCGTCGAAAAGCACCCGCGCTTCCTCGCCGACATTACCGGCGATGGCCGGGCCGACATTGTCGGGTTCGGCGATGCCGGCGTGTGGACGGCGCTGAGCAACGGCGATGGAACCTTCCAGGCGCCGCGGTTCGTGCTCGCCGACCTCGGCTTCGAGGCCGGCGGCTGGAGAGTTGAGAAGCATCCGCGCTTCCTCGCCGACATTACTGGCGATGGCCGGGCCGACATTGTCGGCTTCGGGGATGCCGGCGTGTGGACGGCGCTGAGCAATGGCGATGGGACGTTCCAGGCGCCGCAGTTCGTGCTGGCCGACCTCGGATTCGAGGCCGGCGGCTGGCGGGTGGAAAAGCATCCGCGCTTCCTCGCCGACATTACCGGCGACGGCCGGGCCGACATCGTCGGCTTCGGGGATGCCGGGGTGTGGACGGCGCTGAGCAACGGCGATGGGACGTTCCAGGCGCCGACGTTCGTGCTGGCCGACCTCGGGTTCGAGGCCGGCGGTTGGCGGGTGGAGAAGCACCCGCGCTTCCTCGCCGACATTACCGGCGACCGCCGGGCCGACATCGTCGGCTTCGGCGATGCCGGGGTGTGGACGGCGCTGAGCAACGGCGATGGGACGTTCCAGGCGCCGCGGTTCGTGCTGGCCGACCTCGGCTTCGAGGCCGGCGGCTGGCGCGTGGAGAAGCACCCGCGCTTCCTCGCCGACATCACCGGCGACGGCCGGGCCGACATCGTCGGGCTTCGGCGACGCCGGCGTGTGGACGGCGCGGAGCAACGGCGATGGGACGTTCCAGGCGCCGCGGTTCGTGCTGGCCGACCTCGGCTTCGAGGCCGGGCGGCTGGCGGGTGGAGAAGCACCCGCGCTTCCTCGCCGACATCACCGGCGACGGCCGGGCCGACATCGTCGGCTTCGGCGATGCCGGGGTGTATGTGGCGCTGGCAAACGCCGACGGCGTCTTCCCGGCACCGGTGCGGTTCGTGCTGCCGAACTTCGGCCACCTGCTGACCGTCCTCGCCATCGCGCGAAGCGACCGCGAGATCGAGGACGCAGGCATCTGGCGTTCCACCGACGGTGGCGGGACCTGGTCGCTTGTCCACTCCTTCCCGCGTCCGGGACGGGCGCCTGCCCGCCGCTGGCCAACTGGTCTGGGCGCAAGGCACCGCACATCTCGTCTTCGCCGCCGGCGAGAATTCCTTGGCTGTCAGCCGGGACGGCGGCGCGACCTGGCAGACCGCCACAAGCCAAACCGGCCCAATCATTCGCGTCCAACCCTGTGCCAGCCAACCATGTGGCGGTCGCTGCCACGCCTGCCGGGACACTGCGTCCGCCGGCTGTCTATGCGCTGGCCAGCAACATGATCCAGGTCTCTCTCGATGGCGGCGATACCTGGATCCCCGATGCCGGCCCGCTGCCGAGCCCGATCGGGGGCGCCGTCGGTCTGGCCAACGCGAACAACGAGTGCGTCATGGTCGTGTCGCCACGCTCCCCGTTCGAGGTGTTCGTTACGCGCGATGCGAACGCAGCCCCGAACCTGCCCCAATTGTGGCGCGGTGATTTCAGCGGCTTCGCACAGACGGCGGCGTCGACATGGCAGGACGCTGCCGATCCCGACAGTCGGCGAGCAGGACTCCGGAAACGTGTGGCTTGCCATCACCCGGCCGGGCCAGGGCGAGGCGCTGTTCTATGGACCGCAACGTTTCTTCGGGGACAACATCGGCGAGGCGTGGGTCGCACCGCTCGATCCGCAGTCCGCGTCGGACTGGCACCAGCTCGACACCACGAGCCAGGTCCACGTCGACCTCCATGGCCTGTTCCTGTCTCCCGATTTCCACGCCGGGTTCGACGACGGCAGGTACGTGGCGACCGCGGGGACCGTATGGCTGCTGAGCGACGGCGGCATCGACCGGAGCACCGATGGCGGGATCACTTTCCACCCGGCGGGAAGCATCAGTTCGCTGTCCACGGTGAACTTCGCGGGTGCTGCGGTCGCAGGGCGGGGTCCGTTGCTGTCGCTCAACACCGGTGACAACGACGGGTTCGCCTCCCGCGACGGCGGACAGAACTGGCGATACGCAGCAGTATGGCGGCGGGGACAACGACACCTCCTGGGCCGACCCGTTGCGGCCGCACTCGATGCTCATCTTCACCCCACGCTGGGATCCGAGCGGCACGTTCAACCCCGCTCAGGGGCAGACATGGCGCTGTACGAGACCCAGCCCGGCAATCTCCCGGACATCAGCTCCTCCACTCATCGACAGATCATCCCCGGACCCCCGTTGCGCAAGGGAAGCAGGATCTGGAACGCCTCGAGCGGCTTTGCGATTCGCGGCTACCGTCCGCTCATCCAGAACCTGCCGTCGGAAGACCCATCGCTGCCCACGGACTGCGTGTTCATTCGCTTCTACGGCAACTTCTCCAGGGACGATCCGTTCACGCGGCTACGCCGACCACCTCGCCGTCCTCCTTCGCGCCCGTGACCTCCGCAAGATCAAGAAGCGCACGGACTGGGACACTCCGGGCGGATGGCTGGTCGATCGGCACCCGCGCTTCCTCGCCGACATCACCGGTGAAGGCCGCGCGGACATCGTCGGCTTCGGCGACGCCGGAGTGTGGACGGCCCTCAGCAATGGTGGCGGACTCTTCGCCGATCCGCAGTTCGTGCTGGCGGACTTCGGGTTCGAAGCCGGTGGTTGGCGGGTGGAGAAGCACCCGCGCTTCCTCGCCGACATTACTGGCGACGGCCGGGCCGACATTGTCGGCGTTCGGCGATGCCGGCGTGTGGACGGCGCTGAGCAACGGCGATGGGACGTTCCAGGCGCCGCAGTTCGTGCTCGCGGATTTCGGCTTCGAAGCCGGCGGCTGGCGGGTGGAGAAGCACCCGCGCTTCCTCGCCGACATCACCGGTGATGGCCGGGCCGACATCGTCGGCTTCGGCGATGCCGGGGTGTGGACGGCGCTGAGCAACGGCGATGGGACGTTCCAGGCGCCGCAGTTCGTGCTCGCGGACTCTCGGGTTCGAAGCCGGCGGCTGGCGGGTGGACAAGCACCCGCGCTTCCTCGCCGACATCACCGGCGACGGCCGGGCCGACATCGTAGGCTTCGGCGATGCCGGGGTGTGGACGGCGCTGAGCAACGGCGATGGGACGTTCCAGGCGCCGACAGTTCGTGCTGGCGGACTTCGGGTTCGAAGCCGGCGGTTGGCGCGTGGAGAAGCACCCGCGCTTCCTCGCCGACATCACCGGCGACGGCCGGGCCGACATCGTAGGCTTCGGCGATGCCGGGGTGTGGACGGCGCTGAGCAACGGCGATGGGACGTTCCAGGCGCCGCAGTTCGTGCTCGCAGATCTCGGCTTCGAAGCCGGCGGTTGGCGGGTGGAGAAGCATCCCGCGCCTCCTCGCCGACATCACCGGCGACGGCCGGGCCGACATCGTGGGCTTCGGCGAGCGTGGCGTCTTCGTGGCGCTGAGCAACGGCGACGGGTCGTTCGCCTTCACGCCGCAGCTCGCCCTCGAGGATTTCGGCTCATAGCCAGGGTTGGCGCGTGGAGAACCACCTGCGCTTCCTGGCCGACGTGACCGGCGAGGGCCGGGCCGACATCGTCGGGTTCGGCGATGCCGGGGTGCTTGTCTCGCCGGCTCTGGCCGGTGGGCACTTTCCGGGAGCGGCCGCTGTTCGTCATCCCGAATTTCGGTCACAACGCAAGAGCGGCCCCGTCGAGCAGGTGGGGCCATTCCTGCCGGATCCGAGCATCGGCATCGTGCAGGCCTCGGGTGGCCGCGACGCGCACGGTGTTCTACGTCGGCAGCAATATGAACAAGCGGCTCTGGAAATGGACGGAGGGCATGGCCGCCTGGCAACTGCTCATCCCGGGAGGAGGCGCCAACCAGGCGAAGCGCTTTTTTGTCAGTCCTTACGACCCGAACCTGCTCTACGTGATCGACGGCGATCGCATCAAGCGCTCCGATGACGGCGGCACCACCTGGCAGGTGGACGAAAGCCTGGAGCGCATGGTCACGTGCAACGGCCGGATCCCGGCCGGACCGTGACGAGGTGGGCGACACGACGCAGGTCGTCCTGAGCGACATGCAGTTCGACCCTTTCAACGCGGGACGACGGTTCGCAGTGGGGCTCGCCGGGGCCTTCATGACCACCGACGGCGCGAACTGGCAGCGTCTGCTGGATACCGGAGCGATGCGCGGACTGCCGACGAACTGCTACTTCGACTAGTCGTCGGTGCCGTCGGATCCGTCCTTGTACGTGGGATTCGCCGGACGAAGCATCGTGAAGATCAGCGACCTCGGGCTGGGGGGGAGTGATCCTGCTCACGGCGACGCCCGCCGCCGAGACCGAACCTGGGCCGCTGGACAGGCCGACAACGCGCGTCCGTATCGCGGATGGCCGGCTGGGCACCGCGGAGGCCGCTCCTGACGAGCGCTTCTTCATCACTCTCGACGACGGAACGACCATCGTGGCCGAGGTCGGCGACGTGACAGTGTCGGATGACCCGGGCGGAGTGTCCTGAAGTGGTGGATTCCCTTGCGATCGGGATCGCCGACACGCCACCCTCGTCAACGCATCTTCCGCACTCCACGCGCACACGCGACGCGCCTGGCGCATCTCGGTCCAGCCCACCCTGCGTAGAATCTTCAGCAGAGCAGCGGGCTTCGTTCACGATTGGCGCGCGAGTGAGCCGCTGATGGCCCAACTGCTGGGCTATCACGTTGCAGCAAGAGCAAACAAAGGAAGATGTGCGATGGCTGCTTGACCTGTCCAGCCACGGCCCACTGACCGCATTCTCCGCCAGCTGCCGTGTTTGCGGCGCAACACCCGATCCTGCGCCCATCTCTAGCCGTCTACCCACGCACCTGACGCACTGTCGCGTGATGTGTGGTCCCAAACCTCTGTCAGATCAAGCGTTATCGAGTTACGTCCGCGTACGACAGATTTTACCTCAGGGTCATTGAGGTCTCGGCGCCATTGACGGAGCGTGACCGCCACGTGAGTGGATCATGCGTGGACGAGAACCGAGGCCGTCAACATCCGGTTTACCTGTTCGATCGGTCCGCTGGGCCAGGATCCTCCTGGCGGAACTCGTGCTCGCGTTCGCAGCCGCCCCGTCCGCATGGCCTCAGGCGACCGGTCAATCCGAGACGGTGGTCTCGTCCAGCATCAGTTCAGGTCGCGCGATTGGTCGTGCCGCAGCGCTGCTGCCGACCCGACTCGACGTCACCATCGAAGTCGTTGACCCGCGGAAGCTCCCGGCATCGTTACGGCGCCGGGTTGGAAACACGTGCGCCTTCGTCATCAATCAGGCGCCACCAGTCTACGTGGTGTCCTCGTGCCCGGCTTACCAGGAGGCCCTGTCGAGCTTGTTCGAAGCGATGAAACTCGCCGCCATTCTCCGCCACGAGCTGGCGCATCTCCAGGGCGCTGACGAACGGCAGGCACGATTCCTCGAGGCGAGGGTCTTTCGCGAGCTGATCGTTCGACACGCTTCTGAGTCCGAGCTGACGGAGGGCCTGAGATATGCCGCCGACATCGAGAAGTCCGCCGCGGCAGTCGCGGAGAAGGGAGACGGACTACACAGCGGCGGAGCGCCCGTCGCCGCGGTTCGCTAGTGCAGGCGCGTGGTCCAGATATTGCCGCTCAACTCACCCAGGTTGATGAAGAGCTGGTCGCGCACCACGGCCATTTCAAGACCAAGAAATCCCGTGTTGTTCACCGATAACCGTGCACTGTGGGCGTGATACACCGCGAATGGCGCGCCGATCGGCTGCTTGGTCTCCTGCCGGAGACGCTGCGCCCAGAGACACGGGAACCCGTCGCGGAGAGACGTGAAGTACACCAGGGTATCGTCCGGCGACCAGCGCGGCTTGTCGTCCCAGTGCCCGCCAGTCGTGACCGCAATCCATTCGCCCGCCACCGGGGTTGACCGGTCTCTGAACGGCGCGACCCACACGCGCGTGCCGGGCTCGTCCGCGGCCGCCTCGAGGACGCTGATCCAGCGGTTGTCGTGCGAGAGTTGTGCCTGCCAGAGATCCTTCGAGCGCTGGAGCGCGAGCCACTTGTCCCCCGATCGGATGTCGAGGACAAACACCGCCGCCGGTTTGCCCGTAACGAACAGGAGTCGGGTCTTGTCTTGCGACCAGTCCTGCACATTGCTGTCGCCACAGTCCACGCACAACCGCTGAGGCACGCCACCGGCCGACGGCACCGCGAAGATGACCGGCTTCTTCTCGCTGTTCCGGTAAGCGACCCGCGATCCATCGGCCGTAATGACGGGACCCATGGTCGATCGAGACGAGACAATGAGCGCCTCAGTGTCGGTGTGGAGGTCCCTCATCCAGAGACCGGCAGTCGCCAGCCGGTCAGCGCGAAACACCAGGCGCCGGCCATCGCTCGACGCGTCCGGCCACCACTGCGGCGTGGACGTGCCTGTGACCCGTCTCGCGGCGCCGAGAATCCGACCCGCGTTGGCGTCGAGCGGCACGCTCCACACGTTGACGGTCTGCGTCAAACTCGCGAAGACAACCTGCGACCCTCGCACGATTGACGCGTGCGCCTGCAGGTTGGCTCCCGTCGTGAGCCGCGTCGGCTGCGTCGACAGCGTCCATGTGCCTGGCGCGATCGAGACTTCCCAGAGATCCCAGCTGTCGCCACCGAGCGCGGCCGAATACACGAGGCGGTTCCGCTCGGGCCAACTCCAGGGTCGCACAGGCAAACTGGAACCGCCCGAGAGTACGTCGATCCCAGTGATGCGCCGCGGCGGCCGGCCGTCGAGTGCCAGCACCCACCATTCGGGATCGTTAGTCAAGCTCCGCCTCGCCGTCAGCAGTAGATGCTGGCTGTCGGGCGACCACACGGGCCAGGACGCCGACGCGAAGTCTGGCAGCAGTCGCGCCGACTCTCCTCCAGTCGAGGGGATGAGGAAGGTCTGGCTGATGAAACACAAGGTCTTGTCGGTGGTGAACCGGCCCGCTCCTGTTGAATACGCCAGCCAGCGACCGTCGGGCGAGAAGTGCGGGCCATGGGCTTCGCCCCGGACCAGGAGGCTGGCGTCGGCACCGCTGTAGGCAGGCATGACAAAGATGCCGCCCCCACTGCGCTCGGAACGGAAGGCGATACGGCTCCCTTCGGCTGAAAACGTCGGCTCGCGGTCGTCCGCCGGGTCCGTCGTGAGGCGCACGGCCTCCCCGCCGCTCAGCCGCTGCATCCAGATGTCGAGGTGCCCTTCGCCGCTGCGATCCGACGCATAGGCGACCCACTCACCATCTGGAGAGACCGTCGGGTCCGTGTTGAGGTCGGCGCCGGTCGTCAGCCGTATCAGCGGTCCTGAGACGCCGCGGACTGATACCGCGTCGGGACGGGCCGGCTGTCGGACGCCCACGCCCAGAGCCCACACGCCCAACACCAGGGCAGTGATGCCGACCGCGCTGGACACCCATATCCACCTCGTAGGCCTGCCTTCCGTCGTCGGCACCGTTCCCACGGCCGGCGCATCGGGCAGGTGCGTGGGGGCGATGAAGCGATAGCCGCGTCGCGGGACGGTCTCCACAAAACGCGGCGAGTCGGCGGAGTCACCGAGCGCGTCGCGCAACCGCCTCACCGTCGCGTTCAGCCCGTGCTCGAAATCGACGAAGGTGTCCTCCTGCCAGAGACGCTTGCGCAGCTCTTCACGAGTGACGAGCTCGCCAGGCTGCTCGAGCAGCACCGACAACAGGAGGAGCGGCTGCTGTTGCAGAGTGAGACGTATGCCCGACTTCCGCAACTCGCCTGCGCGCACATCGAGCTCGAAGACGCCGAACCTGACCACGGAGTGCAAGGGCGCGGAGGTGTCGCTCATCGACCAGACCGAGTCAAAACGCGCTCAGTGTAACAAATCCCGGGGCGGAGCCGGGCCGTCAATGGCGTCGCTCAAGGGCTGAGAGTGTTCGCCACCTGTTCCGCAGGTCATGGGGTCTGGCTCCAGGTGGGATCGAAGAACGACCCGTCCGGGCTCCGCTCGTCCGTACTCGGGCACGGGGGCTCGGCCAATCGCTGCATCGAAGTCATAGCTTCATCGTCGTGGATGGCGCACCGCCTATCGATCGGTCGCGACGTCCTGTAGTGAGCGCGAGTGCCACGCCCGCAAGTACGAGCGCGCCGCCGAGCGCCATCAGCGGCGTAGGATGCTCGTCGAGGAACACGATGCCCAGTGCGAGCGCGATCGCCGGCGAGATCACGCTGATGAAGCTGAGGCTCGTGACGCTCCAGGTCTTCAACAGGGTGAAGTACACGAGAAAACTGACGACGCTCCCCATGATCGCGAGGTAGCCGATCGCGGCGAGAGTCTGCGGCTCGCGCGGCACCTGCAGTTGTTCACCCGCCGCCACGGCGGCGAGGGCGAGCGACACTGACCCGACCACCATCGCCGGGCCGTTGAGCGCTGCGGGATGGAGCGCGCCGCCATGGATCTTCGAGGCTACACCGGTCGCCGCCGCGCACACGGCCGCCAGGACCACAGCTCCCATCGGCAGCGCCGTCCCGGGGTCCAGTCGCAGGTGGTCGTCGAACAGCACGAGGACGCCAAGGAATGCGAACAGCGTGCCGGTGAGCTTGCGTGCCGTGATGCGCTCGCCCGGCACGTAGACGTGGGCGAATGCGATCGTGATGAGCGGCAGGGTCGCGAACAGGATCGCCGTCAGGCCGCTGCCGATGAACTGCTCGCTCCAGTAGATCAGCCCGTAGTCGAAGCCGAACAGCACGACGCCGATGAAAGCGATCAGACGCCACTCGGCGCGACCGCGCGGCCGGCGCGCGCCCACCAGCGGCACGATCGCGACGCACAACAGTCCGGCGACGAGGAAGCGGATCGCTGCCACGTTGAACGGGCCGAGCCCGCCGTAACCGACCTTGATGACGAGCCAGGTCGATCCCCATATCAGGCACAGGAGTGCGTAGAGCGCAAGCTTCCAGCCGTGTGACATCGCTCGAGCCCCGGGGCCACCAGCCGCGGCACCTGATTCGCGTCCAGAATCTCGCAGCCCTACGCCGGCTCGCGCTGGCTCTGCTACG
Source organism: uncultured Acidobacteriota bacterium (assembly GCA_963787175.1). Lineage (GTDB taxonomy): Bacteria > Acidobacteriota > Vicinamibacteria > Vicinamibacterales > 2-12-FULL-66-21 > CAVSUB01. The sequence continues at coordinate 132,396 of CAWBCA010000013.1, read as the reverse complement.
AACCTCCGGGTTTTCGCCTCACCGGAGCAGTAAACTCGTAAAACGCAGCCGGATTCGGCCTCACATTGGAACCACGTTCAGCCCCAGTGCGGCCAGCCCTGAGCCGACGTGTAGGCGTGAAGACGTCGGTACGCAGGCCGATCCAGCTTCAGCATGTCGAGCAGAACGGCAACGAACTCCCGGTCGCCACGCACTGCCGGAAGCCGCTCGACCAACTCGTTGACGAACCCGCCGAATGACGGCGCATAGATTCCACCCTGCTCTACACGGCGCGCCACATCGTCCAGGAGGGCATGGACCGCGAGGACCTCCGCGTCAGTCGCGCCGTGGCGCTCGAGGAGGGCCGATACGGGCTTCTCGAGCGCGAGCAGCCGTAGCGCCAGGTTGACCAGCGCATCCAGTTCCTGAATTTTCGCTTCGAGCGCAGCGATGCGATCCTCTTGGCTGATGGGCATGGGTTGTCAACGGGTCGCGCGATTCAGGACGTCCACGACGAGCGATCGTCCTGCGCGACGTCGGAGGGAAGAAGCTGCCTCGGGGCACACCATTTGGAGACCACTACACGTACGCCAGGCCCGAAGTTCGAGGCCGCCGCCAGGCCACTCGAGCGACCACTGGCGCGCTGTAGTATAACCCTCGCCTCACGATCAGCTTGCGCGCAATCGTCGAAGGATCCATTCTGAGACGAGGTTTTCAGGCGCTGGTCGCACCAGAAATCCGCGACGCAGTGGCCAACCTCGTGGAGCGCGAGCGCGATGCTGCGGCGCTCCTCGAGACGTGGATCGAAGAGGACCAGCTGATGCTGGCCGTCTCAAAGGACTCACCATGAGCAATCTCCAGACAGAGAGCCTCCACCTCACACGGGTGCCGATCACGGAAACCGGCATGCTCATTCGAAAGCCGGTCGCAGACGTGTTCGAAGCGATTGTGAACCCCGAGATCACCACGAAATTCTGGTTCACCAGCAGCAGCGGACGGCTCGCGGTCGGTCGAGCCGATTCGATGGGATTGGGAGATGTACGACGTCTCGATCCAGGTCACCGCCACGGTGATTGAACCCAATCGACGAATCGTCATCGAGTGGCCGGGATACAGCGGGCCCACGACGGTTGAATGGACGTTCGCGCCTTTGGACGACGGTAGGACGTTCGTGAGGGTCACCGAGTCTGGCTTCGCCGGCAACGGGGATCAACTCGCGAAATACGTGGCCGATTCGACGCAGGGGTTCACCTTGATGCTGGCTGGACTCAAAGCGCTCCTTGAACACGGTGTGAGGCTCAATCTCGTGGGAGATCGTTATCCCAAGGGCATTGACGAACATTAGCTCACGAAGGGCTGGCCGGGGCGGCCGGACGACGGCATGGAGCAGGGGTCATGTTCAAGGCGCTCAACCCCATCGACACGTAGCGGCCATCAGGCCGACTTCGTCATCTCCAATCGTCAACCCAAGCGACGCGTGATGGTGGCGCCGCGTCGCCCCGGAGGTTTCATGAACAGGCGCGTCTACGCATTGGCAGCGGCTCTGTGCTCGGTCGTGCTGCTGAAGTCGACTCTCTCATCAACAACCTGCGTGCCGAACGGCCTCACTCGACCACCAGCACCTCGTAGGCGTGCAGACGCGGCAACGTGAACCATCGGCGCCCGCCGCTGCCTTCGACCGCCAGCGGTGCGGCCGAGCGCGACGGCGTGCACGCGGCGAACCTCGCGTGCCAGCTCGATGCGGATGTCGCGGATCTCGACCGGCGGAAAGTAGGCCGTGTCCTGGTGCCCGGTTCCGTTGACCAGATGGATCAGCGATCGGCGCCGCGCCGGCTGCTCCATCAGCGTCATCTCGACCAGCGGATGGGCGTTGGAACGGAGCTGGCGCCCGCCCGGCAACAGCCGATCGATCACGTCGGCGAGAAGACCGCGATGGGCCTCCGAGCTGTGACGGTAGTAGAGACCACCCACGTCCCACGGAATGTAGGCGGCGCTGCCCTTCCCGTGATCCACGAACACCAGACCAGGCACCGTCGTCTCGACCTTGTCGCTCCAGACCTTTTCCGGCGGACCGAACATCGCCGTCGGGATCAGCGTGAGGAGCGGACGCGGCAGCGGCGCGATCTCCAGGTACTCGCCGTCGATGAAGACGAGGCCAGTGTCCTTCAGCGAGGGAAAGCCGCTGCGATCGTGGATGCGCCAGTAGCCCTGCGTGGAGCGCCGGCCGGCGATGGCGCCGACCGGCAACGGCGGCGGCGCCGTGCCCGCCACCAGCAGCCGGCCTCCCTGCCGCACGATAGCCTTCGAGCGCCGGGTGCGGCGCGCCAGGTGCGATGACCAGGTCGTAGCGCGAGCCGTCCTCCAGCCAGCGCAGGTTCTCGGACACCACGAACGGAATGTGCTCCTCGGTCAGGAGGCGAAAGAATCCGCGATACGACGCGGTGTCGCCGCTGGCCAGCAGCAGGACGCGTCCGGCGTTCTTCTGGCCGACGTAGAGATCCTCGTGCCGCGCGTGCCAGTCGAAGATCGGCTTCGCCGCGACCAGCCCGCTGCGGTCCTGCTGGGCCATCGGCCCCGAGACGACCAGAGCGGGCGGCGCGCCATGGGCGATGTTCTGGTACAGCCGGAGCGCGGTCTCGGCCTGGGGGACGTGGGCGTAGCGCCACGGATAGTCGATGAAGCTCATCGCCAGATTGATCGCCAGCTTGCCCGGCTCGGATCCGAGCGACCGGCTCACGTTGTCGCTGGCCGAGTAGGGCCAGAGCGGCAGCGCCCGCGTGACCGCGGTGTTCGACTCGGACATGATGCCGTCGGTGTGGTCGTGGATGTAGGTGAGGAAGGCGGCGTCCGGACGCTTGCGCCGAATCAGCGCGGCAATGGTGGCGGCGACCTCGCGCGACGACTCGGCCATGAACGCCCGATAGTCGGCGTCGGCGGCCGCCGGCACCGGTCGGCCGTAGCGGGCGCGATAGCGGATCTGGCAGGCCTCGCAGTGGCACGGACCTGTCGCCGACACCGCTGTAGTCGGTCGAGGGATTCCCGAACATGTTGAAGAACAGGCCGTCGACCTCGTATCGCTCGAGCGCCTCGGCGAGAATCGTCAGCGCGTGCTCGCGGTAGTAGCCGCCGTTGATGCAGACCGAATACAGTCCGTTGTAGATCACCGGATCGCCGTTCGCGCGCCGGAAGAACCATTCGGGATGCGCCTCGAACACCGGCCGCTGCGTCTTGCTCAGATCGAAGCGGCCAATCACCCGGATCCGCCGCGCGTGCGCCTCGCGGAGCACATCACCGAACAGATCGCGGCCGGGCGGAAGGTGCGCGCTCGCATAGTGGAGCGGGACCCGGGTCGGATACTGCGCGACGATGCCGCCCATGTTCATCAGAAAAGTGTTGGCGCCGAAGTCGGCGACCGCCGCGACCAGGGCCGCCGGGTCGACGGTCGAATCCGTTTCGCTCAGATTGGTCTGCAGGAAGCGGATCGGCTGGCGTTGCCACCAGCGCTGATCCGTGGTCTGCGCGTGCGGCGAGGCGGATCAAGAGGCTCGACACGAGCCCGGCGAAAAGCATCCCCATCAGCGCGTACCGGCCGACGATGAACGAGCAGCGCTTCCACATCGGTGCAGAGTACACCGAGCGCCATTGTCACTTCGCATTCACCTTGTTCTCGCGGATGCGATACAGCCGCGAGGCAGTGCGGATGAAGAGGCTCCCGCGAGCAATCGCGGGGGTGGCGAGAGTCATCTCGTCCAGCGAGTTCTCTGCGAGGAGTCGGTACTCCGGCCCAGCCTGGATCACGAACGTGACGCCGTCCTCGCTGAGCGCAAAGATCTTGCCGTTATAGGCCCACGGAGACGCGGTAAACGCGCCGGACGTTGGATGGATCCGAACTTTTCCGTAGATCTCCTTGCCGGTCCGCGCGTCGTGGCTCGTGAAGAACCCTCGATCGAACAACGTGTAGTACTGGTCGCCGTAAATCAGTGGCGACGGGTTGTACGGACCGCCCTGCGGAAGCGACCATGCGATGGTTCCTCCGGGGCGCACTGCGTAGACGGGACGATTCTCGTCCTGAACATACCCGGAGGAGATGTAGACCATGCCGAACCGCGACAGCGGGGTCGGGATGGCGATCGAGCTCGCCCCGCCCAGTTCCCACAATTGCTTGCCATCGAGATCGTAGGACCGGATGCGGCCCGAGGCGTTCGTGACGATTTCGGCCTTTCCGTCGTGCTGCCAGATGTGCGGCGTCGACCAGCTGCTCTTCTCGTCGCGCTCCACGCGCCACACCTGCTTGCCCGTTTTCGCGTCGAACGCCACGAGGAACGACTTCTCCTCGTTGTCGCAGACGATGTACAGCCGGCCGTCGTGGAGTACGGGCGACGCCGCAGTGCCCCAGCCGGTCCGCGTGGGATACGGCACAAAGGGTTCGGACCAGACCAACGTACCGTCCATGTCGAACGCAAAGACGCCGACATTGCCGAAGTAAGCGTAGACGCGCTCGCCATCAGTCACCGGGGTCTCGGAGGCAAAGCTGTTCTTCAGGTGCCGCGCCGTTTTCGGCGCGCTGCGGTGCACTTCGCGCTCCCAGCGGATCTTGCCGGTTTCGACATCGACGCAGTACACCATCCACCGGTGCTCGCCAGGAGGCGGGGTCACGCGTCGTCCGTCGAGATAGATGCCGGTCCGCGGCTTCTCCTGCTCGGTCATCGGGATGACGGACGTCACGAAAATCCGGTCGCCCCATACAACCGGCGAACTCCAGCCGAGGCCGGGAATCTCGGTCTTCCAAGCTACGTTCTCAGTCTCGCTCCAGCGTTCGGGGAGCCGCGGATCCTCGGCAACGCCGGCGGACTCCGGACCCCGAAACTGCGGCCACTGGCCTGCAGCGAGCGCCGCCGCGAGAAGAATCATCAACAGCATGAGTGTCCCAGCCGCGGATGGTATCAGAAGGAATCAATCAAGCGTCCGCCCACTCCCACGTTGATTCGTCACTCGCTGCCGGACGTGTGATAATGCGCCCTCGCGGCCATCGTCTCGCCGACCAAGGAGCGCACCATGCCGTCATCAACGCGATTTTCCCGCCGGCACTTGATCGGCGGCGCCCCCGGGGGCGCGGCTGGCGCGTGGGGTCCCGGTCACGCGTCTGGCTACACGGGCACCGGCATCCGTAGAATCGCCAGCGGCGGCACGCTGAACGACCTCTCCAACCGGGACCTCGACAGACTTCAGTGGGACTACAGTTGTTCTGACGATGTGCTCTCGGCGTGGCTAGGCGCTCCGCAGCCGTGCGATGAGGTCGTGGTGGATGACTCGATCGTCATTCGCATCAGCCGCCAGACCCATCAGCCTGTCGGCATCGACGTGCGTTCGGCTTCCGAGCGATCCGGCAAGTGGCCGGGTGCGCTGAACGGCGCATTTGCGCGAGCCATGCTCGAACAGCATGGTCCCGCGGCGTTGAAGATATGGCGCGCCCGGTAACCTCCGCGGGTAGAGCCGGGCGCAGCCGATAGCATGCCGATGTCCCGCGCCGGCCGCCGGGGGCGCGCGCGGATCACGATATCTGGCGCGCCGCGGACGTCACCGGCGGAAGCGCACGTAGCGGTTGTCGGCCGCATTCTCTGCGGTGTAGGTCACGACGTCGACCTGCGCGCTGGTGTCGTCCTGCAGAATCAGGTTGCCGCCGTTGTTCCCGAGCTGCACGCCCGCGCCGTCGAGCGCGAGGATGAGCGACGCCCCGGGGGCGATCGTCGCGTCGACCGGCGTGACACGGCCGTTCTTGTCGAGCAGGCGCCAATTGGTCAGCGTCTGCGGCGTGGTCGCGAGATTGCCCAGCACCACGGTCTCGTTCCCCGGGTCCGCGCCACTCGGGTTGATCAGCGCGCGCTCGATGTAGATCGTCGATACCATCGGCGGCTGGATCGGCACACCGGCGAGGATCTCCCCGATGGTGAGCGCGTTCAGCGCCGCGTCGCCGGCGGCGTCGGTCGGGACGCGCTGACTCTGGAACGCGAGGAACAGACCCATCAGGCGATCAGGGAACGCGAGGATCAATCCGCCATCGTGAAAGACGCCGTTGTCGCCGGCGTGTTGTCCGACGTTCCCCTGGTTCATGTGGATGTCGTGAATCCCATGCAGGCCGTCGGTGTTGCCGAACTCGATGTCGATCGGCTTGTGTAAATTCTGCTCGAACTTCGCCCCGAACGCGAAGATCTCACCGCCGGCGGCCTTGCATTGCTCGAGGAACAGCGACAGCAGATCCTGGAGATCGTCGGCGCTCGCGCCGCCGCTGGGCGGCAGCACCCGGCCGAGAGCGAAATCGAACAGCGGCGCCTTGACGTAGTCGAGCGCCTGGCCGGCGTTGCCCGCTACCGTCGTGAACCCTTGCGATCGGTCCAGCAGCGAGGCCAGCACCGGATGGCCGACCAGGGGGTCGACCACCCAGAACGCGACGTGCGAGCCGGTGTTGGACTGTACGTTCACCGCGATTCGCCACGGCTGCCCGCTGTCTTCGAGCACTCGAATCTGCAGGTGCGGGCTGGAGGTGTTGTCCTCGCGCTTGAACCGATCGGGACGCCCGCGCAGCACACCGTAGAGAATGGCCATCACTCGCTCCTTGTATGGGAAACGGTTGAAACGCCCGATTCGAACAGGTTCGACCGCCGTGTGACGGAAAAAGTCCGTGCTCGACATCCGCGGGCACGCGCAACACACGGCTGTCCGGCCGAATGTAACAGGACTTCGGGGACGCGACACCAGCGAAAGGCGCGGCGTCCCCGGCCAATCTGGAGGGTGTCATGACGATGAGGCGTGGTTTTGCGGCGGCGGCGATGCTGAGTGCGATGGTGGGGGCCGGATCTCCGGTAAGGGCGCAGACCCCGGCGCCCGCGCAGACCCCTACGCCGGCACCGGCGTCGACGCCGGCCCAGGGGCCCACGCCGGCTGGAGAGCTCGACGCCCGCGTCCAGAAGCTGGTCGCCTCGATCTCCGAAGAACGCCTCGAGCAGCTCCTGACGAAGCTCGCGAGCTTTCGGACGCGGAACACGCTGTCGGATTCCAAACCTTCCGAACGGCCTCGGCGAGGCGCGGCAGTGGATCCTCGACGAGATGAGCAAGTCCAGCCCGCGGCTCCAGGTCACCTTCGACACCCACACCATCCCTGCCGGCGGCCGCATCCCTGCCGAGATCGAGCTTCGCAACATCATTGCAGTGCTTCCGGGGAAGTCGCAGCGCCGCATCTACGTCAGCGGCCACTACGATTCGCTGACCCTGGGCGAGCGGGGCCAGGCAGGGTTCAACGCCGGGCAGGGAACTGAGGGCGCAGCGCGGCGGGTGGGGCTGCCCGGGGTGCAGAGGGTGCGCCGGGCCCGGCAGGGGCATCAGGGGCGCAGGCGACGGGGCGCGGCGGCGGCCAGCGGACGGATACGAACGTGATCGCGCCGGGTGCGAATGACGATGGGAGCGGGACGGTGCTGTCGATGGAGCTGGCGCGGGCGTTCGCGGAGAGCGGCATCGAATTCGACGCGACGCTCGTGTTCATGACGGTGGCGGGGGAGGAGCAGGGGCTGGTCGGCTCGCGGGCTCACGCGAAGCGCATGAAGGAGCAGAAGATCCAGGTCCAGGCGCTCTTCAACAATGACATCGTCGGCAACAGCACCGGCGGTAACGGCATCGTCGACGGCGCCTCGGTGCGTGTCTACTCGGAAGGCCCCGAGGACTCCCCGTCGCGGTCGCTGGCGATTCTCGCCAAACGCATCGCCGAGCGATACGTGCCGTCGCACGAGATCCGTTTGCTGGCCCGGCACGACCGGTTCGGCCGCGGCGGCGACCACAGCGCGTTCAATGCGGAAGGATTCGCGGCAATCGGGTTCCGCGAATCCCGCGAGAACTACGCCAGGCAGCACAACGCGAACGACACGCTCGACGGTGTGTCGTTCCCCTATCTCGCGCAGAACGCCCGCGCCAACGCCGCCGGGATGGCGGTCCTGGCGCTGGCGCCGCCGCCACCCGAGGTCAGGCCCAGCATGCTGAGCCGCCAGCCGTCCGGCTACGATGCGCGGCTGCGGTGGACCGCGTCGCCGGGCGCCGCCGGCTACCGGATCTCCTGGCGCAACGCCTGGGCCCCGGACTGGGAGCACGAGCTCTACGTCGGCAACGTCACCGAGTTCGTGCTCGCCAACAAGAACATCGACGACCACGTGTTCGGCGTGGCGGCGGTCAGCGCCGGCGGCCATGAGAGCACGATCAGCGCCTACGTCATGGCACCCCGCAATGACTGACTGGGACACTGCCCTGCGCTTCGTTCTTCGGAATCGTGACGCGGTGGACGGATCCATGTAGCTCGCGATCCCTTCGTGCACCCAGCGCGGCAGGCGGCCGTCCCCGGGCGTCTGCGGCAAGATGATTCATCCCACGTCATACCCCGAGGGAATCCCGCGGAGGTCTCATGATCGGGATGCGCCTCGCCGTCCGGCGGTCGATGCATCGACGAAGGGTCCTCGGACAACGGTCTGCGAGATAGTCGCTATAATCCGCCCGATTGTCGCCAATGCTGTTTTCCGCAGGTGCGCGGCTCGGGCCGTACCAAATCCTCTCCCCACTCGGCCACGGGGGGATGGGCGAGGTCTACAAAGCGCGCGACTCGCGGCTCAACCGGGTGGTCGCGCTCAAGGTGCTGCCAGACAGGGCGGCACTCGATCCCGAACGCCGCGACCGTTTCGAGCGCGAGGCTCGCGCCGTTGCCGCGCTCAACCATCCGCACATTGTCACGATTCATTCGGTCGAGACTGTTCGAGGGCGTGCCACTCCTCACGATGGAATTGGTCGAAGGACGAGCCCTCTCCGAAGTGATTCCGAAAGGCGGCCTGGCTCTCGCCGAGTTCCTGAGGATTGCGATTGCCGTGTCGGACGCAGTCGCTGCCGCTCACCAGAAAGGGATCACGCACCGCGATCTGAAGCCCGGCAACGTCATAGTCGGAGAGCGTGAGCACGACGGCCGAATCAAGGTGCTCGACTTCGGCCTCGCGAAGCTCGCGGATGCATCCCGCGAGCCGGGCGCGACGACCATGCCGGCCGCTCCGGCCACCGGAGAAGGGCGGATTCTCGGCACAGCCGCGTACATGTCGCCCGAACAGGCGGAAGGGAAACCGGTCGACGCCCGGTCGGACCTGTTCTCTCTCGGCGCCATGTTCTACGAGATGGCGACGGGCCAGCGGCCGTTCACCGGCGACACGAGCCATCTCGATCATCTCGTCCATCGTCAAAGACACGCCCACGCCGATTACAGAGCTCAATCCCTCGCTGCCCCGCGATCTCGGGACGCATCGTTCGTCGCGCGCTTGCCAAGGATCCGGAACGTCGATACCAGAGTGCGAAGGATCTGCGAAACGATCTGGAGGAGCTCAAGGCGTCGATCGATTCCGGCGAGCTGCCGGCTCCGCCCGGCGAGACCGCTTCTCGAGGTCTCACCCGACCCGCGCGCCGTTTGCGCGAGGTCGAGGCTGGCTGTGGGCCGGTGTTGTTGCCGCGGCTGCGCTCGCCATTACCGCCGCGCTGATGTGGCCGCGGTTACCGCCGGCGGCGCCCGTTGCGCGATTGGCGATCGCGCTTGCCGGAAGACGTCAACCCGGATCCCGGACGAGTTCTTGGCGCACCCGCGATCTCGCCCGATGGGACCATCGTAGCGCTGACGTTCGGAAGCGAACCCAGGACGTACCTCGTGCTCCGCCGCCTGGATTCCGATACGTTTGAACGAGTGCCGGGCACTGACGGCGCCAGGCAGGCGTTCTGGTCGCCCGACAGCCGTCACATCGGGTTCTTTGTGGGCGCCACGCTGAAGCGAGTCGCGCTCGCGGGCGGCGAACCGGTGACGCTGTGCGAAGTCGGCTTCAGCCGCGGCGGCGCATGGAGTAGTGCCGGCACCATCCTGGTCGGGACAAATTACGGCGTGGGTGTCCTGCAGGTCTCGGAGAAAGGTGGTGTACCGGTTCCCGTGACCCGCCTGGACCCGGCTCTCGGCGAGAATTCACACCGGTTTCCTGTGTTCCTGCCGGACGGCAATCGCTTCCTCTACTTCGCGCGGACGGAGCTCGACGAGAATCGCGCTGTGTATCTGGCGTCGCTGGATGATACCAACCCACGGAAGCGGCTCCTCACGACTGACGGCTACGTCGCCGTCGCGAGCGACCCCTCGAGCGGTCGTGACTATCTTCTGTACCCGAGGAACGACAAGCTCTGGGCCCAGTCGTTCGATACCGGGCGCGGTGAGTTGTCCGGCGACCCGGTGGCCATCTCCGAGGACGTTGGTCTGTTCACCGTATCTGCGACCGGTACGCTGGTCTCGCGACAGACCTCGGCCGAACAGACGCGCCTCACCTGGTTCGATCGCCTGGGAAAGGCTCTCGGCACACTCGGGCCCGTAGGCGATTACGCCGGAATCCAACTGTCTCCGGACAACAAACGCGTCGCGGCCGTCTATCATCGGGTGCTCAGCGGCTATTTTGCGATCTGGCTGATCGACGTCGCGCGCAACCTCGCCATGCCGTTCTCGCTGGAACGCGAGCGCAGCATGGCTCCGGCGTGGTCTCCAGACAGCACACGGCTCTACTTTTCCTCGACCAGCCGAAACGAACAGATCTTCGTCAAAGCACCAGACGATGCGAACCCTGAGCGCGTGCTGAGCTCTCCTGGAAAAGTCATCCAGCCGTTGGACGTTTCGCCTGACGGCAGGTTTCTCCTGGGCGAGCTCTCGGACAGCGCGGGCACCCCCGGCAGGAAGCTGATGTACTCGATCGTTGGGAAAGATGACTGGCGGCCGCTGCTCGGCTCGAATTTCAGGGAGCAATACGGAGCATTTTCACCAGACGGCAAGTGGGTCGCCTATCAGTCGAACGAGACCGGCGCCCAGGAGATCTGGCTCACCGATTTTCCTGGCGGCAAACAGAAGCACCGAATCTCCGAGCGCGGCGGCCGCGAGCCGCGGTGGAGGGCGAACGGGGAGGAGCTGTTCTACGCTGGCGGCGACGACACGTTGATGTCTGCCGCGATCGGACCCGATCTTGGATCTGTGCCGTCCGTCCCGTTGTTTCGCGTGGGTCCCTTTCCGGCGGGCGAGGGCTGGCACTATGCGGTGACCAGCGACGGGCAGAAGTTCCTCGTGCAAGTCGGGCGGCCCGACCAATCGCGGACGCTGCACGTGGTGTTCAACTGGCCGCAGATTGTTCATGCAGGCAGATGAGACGCGACACTAGGGTCTATCCCGGAGACATCAGTAACAGTTCATTCCGGAGATGGCCACCCGTAATACCACGACTGCTAGACCGCTGAGGATCCGCCGCGCTACAATCCGTCCCACCAGCAGACACGTACAATCTGCTGGCGCGAAGACCGCTCGGGTTGCCTCACGATGCGCTTCGACGCCTTCGTGTCCTACAGTCACGCCGCAGACGGCCGCCTGGCACCGGCGCTACAGCGCGCGCTGCAACGCTTCGCCCGGCCGTGGAACAAGGGATCCGCGTTGCGGATTTTCCGTGATCAGACCGATCTCGGCGTCAACCCCGCGCTCTGGTCCTCGATCGCGAAGGCGCTCGCCGACGCCAAATTCTTCATCCTGCTGGCATCACCCGAAGCAGCGACTTCGCGCTGGGTCGCCCGCGAGGTGGAGGTCTGGCGGCGCGAACGCACGAACGAGACGCTCCTGATCCTGCTCACATCCGGCGAGATTGTCTGGGATGAGGAGCGGAACGACTTCGACTGGGAACCCACGAACGCGCTGCCGCGGGCGTTGAGCGGATTCTTCCGCGAGCAGCCGCGTCACATCGACCTGCGATGGGCCAGGTCGAGCGAGGAGCTGTCGCTGCAGCACTCATCGTTCCGCGACGCCATCGCAGAGATCGCCGCGCCGCTGCACGGTAAGTCCAAGGCTGACCTCGAATCGGAAGCGGTCCGCCAGGTCCGCCGGACGCGCCGGCTGGTGGCCATCGTCGCCGCGGTGATGGTCCTGCTGACGATTGGCGCGTCGATCGCGGCCCTGTTCGCCGTGCAGAATGCGCGTCGCGCCGATCAGCAGGCGAGAATCGCGGAAGAGCGTCGTCGCGCGGCCGAGGCCCGTCTGCTCGCCACCGAGGCGCGCTCGGTGCTCGACAACCCGGAAGCCTCCGGGGATTCTGGGCGCCCGCACCCTGCACGCGGCACTGCTCGGCATCGAGGCGACCAGGATGGGATTCCGACGCCCCAGGCCGGGGAAGTCCTGCACCGTGCGCTCTCGGGCCTGCTCCTGCCGTTGGCCTCGTTCAAGGGGCACGAGGGATCGAACATCGCGCTCAGCACGGACGGCCGACGGATGGCATTCACGACGTTCGGCAAGATTGAGGTCTGGAATGTCGCGCCACCCATGCTGCTTGCGACCTTCGACGCCGCTGATGATCCCGACATTGCCTTGAGCGGAGACGGGCTGCGCCTGGCCCACGTCGAGCCCCGGGATAAGCCCGTGGTTCTCATCGCCGACGTCGGCGAGAAACGCCAGATCGCACGGATCGAGCTGCCACTCGTTCCCCTGGCGCTCGCGCTCGATCGCCGGGGCACCGCGCTCGCCACGCTCGACTACAAGGGCCCGATCAGGATCACGGACGTCTCGAGCGGCCGCGTGACCCGGACGCTTGCGCCGGACGACAAGGTGTGCCACCTGCGGTTCGGTGGCGGTGACGATGTCTTGACGATCCTGGGGTGCTCGCAGACGGTCCAGCAGCGCAGGCTCGACTCGGGTGCCCGTGTTGGCGTGGCGAGAGATCTTTCCAAGATCGAGGACAGCGACGCCCGCACGCTCTCGTCGGTCAGTGCCGACGCCCTGCGCGCCATCACCGGCGACTTCGATACGGTCCAGGTGTGGGATACGGTGACGCTGCGCGAGCTGGGGCGCGTCGAGCACGGGACTCGCTTCGTACAGGCGACCGCCGTTTCCGGTGACGGTTCGATCTTCGCGGCTGTGAGCCGTGACGGGACGCTCGGGGTGTGGCGGCTCGGTTCCAGCGCGGTCACGGCGCTCGCGGTACCGCGACCCGGGTGGACGACGGACACATTTCACGAGCTGGCGATCACGGGCAACGCCCAACGCGTGCTGTTCCTGTCGGATCGCGATCTCGAGATCGCGGCAGTGGGTACGTCGGACGAACCGGTCCGGCTCCAGACTGGCTGGTCGCCGTCCGCCTTTGCGGCCAACGCCGATGGTTCGCTGATCGCCATGAGCGACGGCGATCGGCAGACGGTCGTGTGGGACGCCGCTGCCCGGCGTGTCGTCGCCACGATTCCGACCGAAGCGGAGTCCTTTGGCGGCCTTGTGACGGCGTTGAGCCTGAGCGGCGACGGCAAGCGGCTCGCCGTCGGCGGTGGCTTTGAAATGATGGCGGTATTCACGACAGGAGGCCGTCGGATCTTCGAGTTCCGGCCGGAGCGGGGTGGGCGTCGCATCACGGCAGAGAGCGAGATGGCGTTTGCGCTCGATGACACTGGAGCGCGGGTGGCGTTCGTGGGAGGAGATCGGAGGCTGACGATTCGATCGCTGGATGGGGTGGAACCCGAGGTTACTCGAGCGGTCACCGAGGTGGTCGAGCGCCTCGCGTTCAGCGCCGACGGCCGGCTGCTGGCGTCGGAGAGCGTCGACCGCGTGCTGCGCGTGTGGGACGCTCGAACGCTCCAGGAGCGGGCGCGCATCCCCCACTCGATTGATGTGACTGCCCTCGCGTTCGGGTCCCAAGGGCGCCTGCGTGTGCTCGCGGCCGACGGTTCCGCCGCCGAGATCACGACCGATCATCAGGCGCTGGTCGCCGCGGCCTGTGCGTCGGTCACGCGGAACTTCAGCCCCCAGGAGTGGGCCAGGTACTTCGGTGACGAGCCGCGTCGCAAGACGTGCGGGAACCTGGAATAGAGCGCGGTCAGATGCGATGCGACCTTCGTTCGCGCTGGAACTCGCGACCCCGCCGCGTCGCTCGACCGGCGCTGGCGCTGACCTTCGGGCGTTGATTCGCCGATGCGGGCAGCGAAGCCCGATCGGGCAACGGACGCCGATCGCATCTACGCGCGATCCGGAACGCGTCCGGCCTCGATCGATTCCAGCTCCATTGGGGCGAACGGTGATTGGAACAGCGACCGGTCTTCCTGATAGGCGCGAAAAAAGTCGCCGATGAAATGCAGCCGCTGGGCGAGCACCGACCAGTCGATGGCGCCGGAACCGAGCGTCGAGTCCGGGGTTGCGTCGTTGCCGGCGAGCAGGGCCACGACCTCAGGGTTGGTCAGCGTCCGCAGCGGCTCTGGGAAGTTGCCGCTCACATCCGATCCCAGCCGCAAGGTGCCGCCCCCGGGCAACGCGATGGTCATCAAGCGCTCCGTCGTGACGAGGCGAGCCACCAGGCGAAGTTCTTCGGCGATCTCGTCGGCGACCCGGTTCAGCAGCAGGCGGCCGACACCGGTGTGAAGGCGTCCGAGCGGGGTCGCCTCGATCATCTGATCGAGACGCTCGAGGATGCGCCGTCGCGTGTCGGCGACGTCGAGCAACGCCGCATCCATCGCCTCGCGGATCTCCGGCTGCAGACGGGTCTGCTCGTGCAGTCCAATCTGCACGTTGGCGAGCAGCAGCAGTTGGGCCCGCTCGCCAGGATCGCTGGTGGTCCGCGCGGCGAGGTAGTTGGTGAAGCTGCGGCGCACCAGGTCCTGTCCGTCGGGCGCTGGACCGCTGCGCAATCCGTCGATAAAGGTCCGGGCCACAGCGTCGCCGCCCAGCGCCACAGTCAACAATCCCGCGAACTCGCGGCCGATCTCCTCGAACACTTTCCGGTTCCCTCGAGACACCGCGTCTGAGGCGCGATCGATCCCTGGCAGGCCCTGGCTCAGCTCGCCGACGATGTGCAACAGGTGCCCGCCGCTGATGCCGAACGCACGGTGGATTTCGCGCAGGATCGGCCGATGTTCCAGGCGCTCGCCCAACCGCCGCGCGACGGCGCGGGCGAGATCTTCCTTGCGGATCGTGCAGCCGGCCTGTCTGGACGCCCAGGTTGCGAAGGTGCACCAGTTGGCCCCGCCCGGGCACCAGGCCGCGAACGCCTGCGATACGTGTGAATAGGCGAGGGTGATCCTGAGGTTTCTGAATATCGGCTCTGCCAGCGCGGCGATGGCATCAATCTCGCTGGGCGACGGCGATACTCCAGACATGCGATGACTCCAGAAATCCTTCTACTCCCGGCTTCCTTCCGGGCTCACCACACGCGACTCGGCCAGCCATGTACACGATGATCAGATTCCACTTACCGCCAACCGCGGCGAGGGTCGCCGTCAAGGGGCAGCCCGTCACAGGGTTCGCTCGCGCTCGCCGGGCACTGCCAGCTCGAAGCGAGGTTGGACGCGATGATTTCGATCCGGCGACGGTCACGGTTCGGGGTCTCGGACGATCGTAAGAGCCTGCGCGAACAAGGTCAAGGAGTGACGCCGAGCGGAGGATCGTTACCTGGAGGTGCGTTCTGGTGCGGCGTCAGCGATCGGGCTACGCTCATGAGTCGAGGAAGCGTGCTGAAGGCGGAAAGAGCTGGGAGGTCAACTGGATTGCAACCGACACGCGCCTCAAGGAGTGAATCAACAACGTGATCATCGAGATGCGCACCTACAAGACGAAGCCCGGCCGGCGAGCGGCATTCCTCGAGATCTTCGAGTCGAAGAGCGTGCCGGCGCATCAGGCGATCGGCATGAAGATTCTCGGTCCCTTTCTGTCGGTCGAGGACCCCGACACGTTCTTCTTCATGCGCGCCTTCCCGGATATTCAGAGCCGTGAGCCGCTCAAAGCGCAGTTCTACGACAGCGAGCTCTGGAAGGGGGAGCTGGAAGACATCCTGCTGCCGATGCTCGAGAACTATGACGTGATCGTCGTCGCAGCCGATGGCGGCTTGGGCTCCTGGCGATAGCTCGGGTGAGGGCCATGTCGCTCGATCGCGGCGATCGTCGCTCCGGCGCTCGTCGTGGCGCTCGTTGCGCAGCGGAGTTCGACATGCCTGCCCTTATAATTGACGGTCCGCGTCCGCCACGTCGCCATGTCCCGCATCGAAGCCGTCTATCGTGTTCGCGCGCCGCGCGTCGAGATTGAGCGCGTGGCGCACGCCATCGCGCTGGAGCAGAGCGTCGAAGTGCCGCTGGAAGCGGTGCACGAGGCCTACATCGCCGACGAGGTCGTAGCCCGCGTGGGCGCCGTGACGGAGCGCGCGCCCGATCTGTTCGACGTGCGCATCGGGCTTGCCGAGGTCACCGCCGGTGGCGACGTCGCGCAGACGGTGAACATGCTCTTCGGCAATAGCTCGCTGCACGCACATGTCGAGCTCGTCGACGCAACGTTCCCGGACGCTCTCGCCGCGCGGTTGGGCGGTCCGCGCCACGGCGTCGCGGGGCTGCGCGAGCTGCTCGACGTGCACGACCGGCCGCTCACCTGCGCGGCGCTCAAGCCGCAGGGCCTTGCCGGGGCGCAGCTGGCAGAGCTGTGCGCGACGTTCGCGCGCGCCGGCATAGACGTCATCAAGGACGACCACGGGCTTGCCGACCAGTCCTACTCTCCGTTCGCCGAGCGCGCGCGCTTGTGCCAGCGCTCGGTCGAACGGGCATCGCGCGAAACCGGGAGGCGCGTCCTCTACGCGCCCAGCCTGGTCGGCGCGCCGAAGGCCCTGGTCGAGCGCGCGAAGATCGTCCGCGAGGAGGGTATCGGCATGGTCCTGCTCGCCCCGGCCCTGATCGGCATGCCGATGTTCCATGAGCTCGTACGCGGGCACCTCGATGTGCCGGTGCTCGCCCATCCTGCGTACGCGGGTGCGACGCGCGTGGCACCGCCTTTCCTCCTCGGCAAGCTCTTTCGGATGCTCGGTGCAGACGCGATCATCTATCCCAACTACGGCGGGCGCTTCTGGTACTCCGAGGCGCTGTGCCGCGATCTCGCCGACACGATGCGGGGCCCGCTGCACGGCATGCCGGCCGCGCTGCCCGTGCCTGCAGGGGGCATGACGGTCGAGCGCGTGCCCGAGCTCGCGCGCTTCTACGGCCGCGATGCGATGCTGCTCATCGGCGGCTCGCTGCTGGTCGCCGACGACGTGCTGCAGCGAGCGCGGGGCTTCGTGGCCGCCGTGGCTGCAGGAGGCCACCCATGACGATCAAGCCGATTCGACCGCAGACGAACGACAGCCGCTGGTCCGGCGTGGAGGAGATGCGCTATAAGGCCGAGGGCACGGCGCCGTTCCGCGACATCACGCGCCAGGTTCTGTTCCAGGACCCGGCGCTCGCCTGCGAGCTCCGCTACTTCGAGATGCAGCCGGGTGGCTACTCCACCCTGGAGCGGCACGAGCATGCCCATGCGGTGATGATCCAGCGCGGGGCCGGGCGGGTGCTGGTCGGAGACCGCGTGTACGACGTGCGCGAGCACGACCTCGTGCACATCCCGGCGCTGACGTGGCACCAGTTCCGCGCGCGCGAGGACGCGCCGTTCGGCTTTCTGTGCATGGTGAACGCCACACGCGATCGCCCCCAGCTTCCCGCAGCGGACGATCTCGAGGCGCTGCGCCGCGATCCGGCTGTTGCGGCGTTCATCCGCATGTAGGCCCAGGGCAATTGACCGCCTCGCCCGGTCACGGTCGAAGCGGGAGGGAGCCCGGCAACAGGCCACCGTGAGCGAGATCAGGCCGGCTTTTTTCCGCGGCCTGCTAAGGAGTTCTCAAGTCGATCGTCATGGTCGCGGGGGCGGAGCGGTTGCCTGCCTCGTCGACGGCGTACACCTCGATCGTGTTCACGACGCCGAGCGTCAAGTACATGCTGAACTGGTGCGGGTAAGGGTCGATGGTCGCGCCGTCGAACTGCCCGTTCAGGTACAGGTAGTACCGGATGTGCTCCTGTGGGGTCACGTTGTCCAGGGAGTTTCCCCAGAAGACCATCGCCTGGTGACGCGATCGATCCAGATCATTTCGCCCGCTCGGTTCGGGTTGAATCGGTGTCGTGTCGGTGCAACGTAACGACGCATAATGCACGCGTATCCGGAATGCTTGGTAATTGCTGTCGACTATCATTACTGACGGCAAACTACTGGTTCCGGCACGTTCGGCTGGACAAATACGTCACCAGCCAATCCAGGCAGACATGAACCCGGTGCCTGCGCATCAAGAACGAGCAAGACATTCTTCGTCCACATGGAGGGGACAGAATGACATCACGCACCGTGCACCCGGATTCTTCAGCGGAGTTCTATACGGATGAGCGCTGCTTCATTCTGGAGTCGTGGAACTCCGACGACGACCCGGAGCTGTCCGTCGCACGCGCCAGGGTACTGCCCGGCGTGAGCACAGCATGGCACGCGGTTGAGGGGACCGTCGAACGCTATTTGGTGCTGTCGGGACAGGCACTGGTCGAAGTCGACGCAGCTCCAGGAACCCGCGTAGGACCAGGCGATGTTGTCGTGATCGCGCCAGGCGATCGCCAGCGTGTGACGAACATCGGAACTGACGATTTCATTTTTTATGCGCTGTGCACTCCCCGTTTCAGGCAGGCAGCATACCGCTCCCTTGAAGTTGCTGGAGCGTAACAACGCAACGACAAGTTCAACGTCGCGTGTCGCTCCACGGGGTACCACGATCGCACCAATCATCTGTTGCACGTGCGGCGATCCAAAACACGGCGGGTTGGCGATCACCGACAGATTCTGCCTGCAACGGCGGTCCAGATCCTCTCTTCCGCACCAAGGGCCTGGCCGCGCCTTCTGCCTTGGACGCGATCGGTTTCGGCCTATGCTCTCTTTCACATGAATGGCGAACGACTGAGACTTGGCGCGTTTGGCGTTGGCCGCATGGGCCAGGTTCACCTCGAGCACCTGATCGCGCTGCACCAGGCAGGCGAGATCGAACTCGTCGCGATGGGCGATCGGTTCGGGCCGACGCTCTCGTCGGCGTCCCGTCTGCTGAACGTGCTCGGTGGGCCGGACCTGGCGAGGATCGCGCGGTTCGACGAGCCGGACGCCATGGCGGCCGCGGCGCGACTGGACGGTGTGATCGTCGCGTCACGCACGGAGGACCACGCGCGCGACAGTCTGGCCTTCATCCGCGACGGCACGCCTGTGTTCGTCGAGAAACCGTTCGCCAACTCGATTGCCGAAGCTGCCGACTTCTGCGGCAGGCTTGGGGACTGCCCGAATCGGCTCGTGCAGGTCGGGTTCCAGCGGCACTTCGACGCGGCGGCCCGTACCGCCCTGGACTGGATCTCGAGCGGCCGCATCGGATCGCTCCAACAGTCACATCACGTCCTGCAGGACAAGAACCCGACGCCGGTCGGCTATCAGAGCTGCGGCATTACGGCCGACATGGCGATTCATCTCGTCTTCGAGGCCATGAGCGTGCACGGATTCGAGCTACCCTCCTCGGTCCAGGCGCTGCGCTTCGCCGCACCGCACTATGACGATCGCGCCGGCGAGGGCGCGAACGTCGTCCACACGTTCTGCACGTGGGCCGATGGCACGGTCGCACACCTCTGGGGATCGCGGATCAACAGCGCTGGATATGACAACGGCTTCAAGGTCATCGGCACCGAGGGGCGGATCGACGTCGGCGAATTCGTCGGGGACTTCGGGGCCATCACGGCACGGCTGTGGAGCGGCGCCGGCGACGATCGCGGCCGGCAGATCGAAGAGGCGAAGTTCCCGATGACACGGCCGTCCGCGCGGCATCCCGACTTCTACCCCCGGTACGCCGCAGCCTATGCTGCCGAGGTATCGGCCTTCGTCGATTGCCTCAGAAGGAAGGCGCCGTTCGATCTCGGTCCAGACCTGGGATGGAAGACGCTGCTCGTCGCCAACCTCGCCGAGGCGAGCTCGCGATCAGGAGGACGCCGATTCGACCTCAGGCAGACCAACGGATCCGAAATCGCGACAGTTGTTGATGCCGTGGCGTATGCCGGCGCGGTTTCTTCGCTGGTCTAAGGCGTAGCTTCGGCTGGGCAAGCCATCCGCTCTCGATTTCTCGCAGAGGCGGTGCTCGACCAGTCCCGCGTGAGCCGGCGCCCGCTGCGGCAAGCAACCGATCCAGCGCCGCTCGATCGAAAAGCCGGCCGTTAGAGACCACGGCGGAAATGCGTTTCGTGTTCGCGATGTCCAGCAAGGGATTTGCGTCGAGCAGGACGAAATCGGCGATCTTGCCATGGTCGATCGAGCCCAGCGAGTCCCCGAGCCCCGCGACGCGTGCGGACTTCGCGGTTGCGGCTTCCACGGCCTGAGCTGGCGTCAGGCCGGCGGCACGCACCAGCAGCCCCAGTTCGTCGTGAAGGCTGAAACCAGGAACGACCAGCGGGGCGCCAGCGTCCGTACCTGGCAGTAGAGACATGCCGGCCTTGTCCATCTCGCGAATGTTGCGCATCTCGCCGCGATGAATGCCGGCCCAATCCAGCGGGCTCTCCTGCTGCAACTGCGCAAGCTGATCGCGCCAGCCCACGAGAGCGGTGCGCGGTACCTACTGAATGCTCGGGATGCTGCCTTTGTCCAGTCTCCCGATGATGACGTTCGGCGGCTCGAGCCGGATCGGCCAGGTCACGAGCGTCGGAACCATCGCGACACCGTTCGCGGCCAGCTCGCGCCACAGGACGGTACGCCTCTCGTCGGACTCGACCGGCGGCCAAACATGGTGCTCGAGCACACGAGCGCCGGCTGGGACACGAGTCGACGCTGTCGGTCCGATGCGGACGATGCGGCTGCCGTCGACGAGAACGGTTCGATCACGCAGCAGGGCCCCCCGCGCTGCGTCGACAATCGCGATGCTGGTGATGGCGAGCGTTGGCGCGGCGCGCTGCGGCGCCGTCACAAGCGCGATCAGGACGATCGCCAGGCCGTTCGAGTAGCGCACGGTCGTTCGTCAGTCCTGTCGCAGCGCAGTCAACGGCTCGACACGGCCGGCCCAGCGAGCCGGCACGTAGGAGGCCAGCGCCGCGACGCCGAAGAGAAGGAGCAGCACGCCCAGGTAGGTCGAGAGGTCGTTTGGCGTGACGCCGAAGAGCAGCGTTCGCACTGATCGCAGCAACCCGAGCGATCCCGCCACGCCGGCGGCGGCGCCGATCGCCGCCAGGCGGAGTCCGCTCGAGACCACCGAACGCGTCAGCCGGCCGGCCTGCGCGCCGAGCGCGATCCGGATCCCGATTTCCTTGGTGCGCTCGGCAACCAGGAACGCGAGCAGCGCGTAGAGGCCCAGCGACGCCAGCAGCAGACCGCTCAACGCGAAGGCGCCGGACACGAGCGCGATCAGCCGCTCGCGCGCTAAGCTCTCGCCGAGCGCCTGTTCGAAGGTGCGCACACGCGTGACCGCCAGATTGGGATCAAGGCGGCGGATCGCCTGCACGGCGGCACCGGCGATCGCCTGGGGCTGCGACGCGCGCACGACCAGCGTCATCCCCGTCTCTGACATCTGTCGATGACTGTAGAACACCGTTGGTTTCGCCGCGTTTCTGACCGAACCCTCACTCACGTTCCCGACGACGCCGATCACGGACAGGTAGGGATTCTCGTCCTCCATCACGACGCGCAGTTGCGCGCGCAGCGGATCGATGTCGTTCAAGTACGCGTCCACGAACGCCTGGTTGACCACGAAGCCGGGCGTGGGATTCGCATCGTCGCTGTCCGCGAACTCGCGGCCGCGCAGCACGGGAATCCGCAGCGTCCGGAAGTAGCCGGGCGCGGCGACACGTACGAACGTGATCGGCATGTCGTTCAGCGGAACTGCGGGCGTCCCGAGGCGATGGAACACCGTTCCGCCGCGCGGCGATCCGATCACCGCGAGGCTGTTCCCCGCGCCGGTCGACTCGACGCCTGGCAAGGCGCGGAGTGCGGCCAGGGCCTCACGGAAAAACTGGGGCCGGCGCTCCGGCGGGTACCGCGCCGCCGGCAGCCCGACATCCATGGTGAGCACGTTCGCCATGTCGACGCCCGTCTTCGCCGTGTTGAGCGCGATCAGCGTGCGGACGAGGAGGCCGGCCCCGCACAGCAACATGACCGTCATCGCCACCTGACAGACGACGAGCGCCTGCCGGATGCGAGGCGCGTGGGTAACGCGCGCACCGCTCGCTCCAGTCGACGCAGTGGCGGATTCGCGCGCGACCAGCAGTGCCGGGACGATGCCGACCACCATGCCGGTGAGCATCGACAGCCCCATCGTGTAGAGCAGCACGCGAACGTCGACCGAGAGCTCCGCGACGCGCAGCAGGTCGGGGGGCGCGAATGCCATGAGCGCCTGGAGGCTCCAATGCGCCAGGGCGACGCCCAGCGCACCGCCGACGGTCGAGAGCAGCAAGCTCTCCACCACGAGCTGACGCACGATCGCGAGTCGTCCCGCACCCAGCGATGTTCTGATGGCGATCTCGCGGCGGCGCGAGACGGCTCTGGCCAGCAGCAGATTCGCGACGTTGAAACAGGCAATCGACAGCAGGACGCCGACCGCGCCAAACAGCACCAGCAGCGAGGTCTGGACGCTGCCGGTCAGCTCCTCGCGCAGCGGCACCAGCTCCACGCTGGTGTTCCTGTTGAACTCGTGCGCCGCCGCCAGCCGGCCGGCGATACCTTCCATTTCCGTTTGCGCGGCGCGGAGCGATGCGTTCTCGCGGCGCCGGGCAACGACGGTGATGGACCGGCCCGCGTTCTCCCGCCAGGCGCGCGCGCGATCGAGCTGCAGCGCGCTCCACACGTCGTTGTCCGGAAAGATGAACCCGAAGCCGGCGGGCATCACGCCGATCACCTGGGTGGGCCGATCGCTCAGGAGGATGGTGCGGCCGACGATGCCCGGATCGCCGCCGAAGCGGCCCTGCCAGAGACGGTGGCTCAGGAGGGCGACCCGCGGAGCGTTCGGGCGATCGTCGTCTTCGGAGATGGGTCGTCCGAGGAGCGGTTGGATGCCGAGCACCGGGAAGAACTCGGAGGACACCTGCTGCGCCGCGAGCCGGGTCGGCTCTCCGTTGTCAGTCAGCGTCAACGAAGTCGTCCGCCACGCGGCGAGCCGCTCGAGCGTGGTGCTCTGGGTCTGCCAATCCATCCAGTTGGCCGGCGACACCGAAAAATGACTGCGGGTGGACCGGATCGGCTGGCCCGGCTTGACGCCCAGTGCTTCGTAAACCATCACGAGCCGGTCGCCCCCGGGATACGGCAGCGGGCGCAGCAGCAGTTGATCGACAACGGAGAAGATCGCCGTGTTGCCGCCGATGCCGAGCGCGAGCGTAAAGATGACGGCAATCGTGAAGCCGGGATTCCTGCGCAGGCCGCGCGTCATGTGCCGGACGTCGCGCGTCAGATCCTCGACGAGCCGCGCGGTTCGAACGTCGTGGCCGCGCTCCTTGAGCCGCCGCACGTCGCCGAAGCGCGCGCGCGCGGCGCGCGCGGCCTCCTGCTCGCTCATACCGGATCGGATGTACTGCTGCCGGAGCGACTCGAGATGAAACCCCATCTCGCCATCCATCTCGTGGTCGCGGCTGCTCCAGGTGAACGGTGAGAGGATGCGCCGCAGCCGCCGCGGTAGTTGGAATGGCATGTCAGGCCTCCTGCTCGATGGCGCGCACCACGCGCGTGACCGCCCGGGAAAGCCGGTTCCAGCCTTCCAGCTCCGCGTCCGCGGCCGTGCGTCCCTTTCGCGTCAGCCGGTAGAACTTCGCGTTGCGGTTGTTCTCGGTGGTCTGCCATTCCGACGCGATCAGGCCCTGCTCTTCCATCCGGTAGAGCGCCGGGTAGAGCGAGCCTTCTTCGATCTTCAGCACGTCTTCGGACAGCTCGTGGATCCGCGTGGCGATCCCGTATCCGTGGTTCGGACCAGCGCCGAGGCACTTCAGTACCAGCAGGTCCAGCGTGCCCTGCAGCAGATCGATTCGTCGAACGGCCATGCGCAGCCTCCGACATTATTCTGCCTTAGATAATCTAAGGAAGCGAGCACGAACGTCACCGGTCTTTCCTAGAGAATCTGCGTGAGCAGATGCTCACAGACCACCGGGCATCTGCTCAGCTTTCGAGCGGCCGGTAACGGGTCTTCCTGATCGACGGCTGGACGTGTACGGTTCAAGTACCCACAGCGGGCACGTCGCGAAGCCGTCAGTCCAAGCCGATCCCGAGAATGCCCCATGCAACTCCCGGTAGCGGCAGGCCGTAGCTTTTGACAGCGACGGATGCTGCATCGGCGCTCGTATGGCTCAGGGCTTCACGCGCGTCAACGTGAGCTTGTCCTGGCCGCCCTGAAGGATCAGTGACTGTTTGTCGTCGGCAAAGCGGAAGGTCAGCGGGGCCATCTGCGTGAAGAAGTCGCCTCCTCCCGCATGCAGCAGCTCGACACGCGCGGAACCGAACGGCGGGGCCAGAACGAAGAGGCGTCCGCTCTCGTGGGTAACGGTGACCGCCCATCCGCGATCGCCGCGATAGTCGCCGGCAAACCCAGGGAGCGTCGACGCATCGGTCGGTGCGGTCGTCCGGTGAACGGGCCTGAAGTCTGGCCAGTCGTACTCCGCGCTGATGGCGCGCAGCAACTCCGACGTCACCTCCCCACCAGCGTCCGAGTTGGTCATCACGATGACCCCCTGCCGCCGATTGGGATACTGCACCCACTGGCAACGATAGCCGGCGTTGGCGCCACCGTGGCCGATGCGTAGCGACGGACCATCGCCGTTCACGGCAATCCCCAACCCGTAGCCGTCCCGCTGGTGTGTCAGCATCTGTTTGACCATCGCCGCCGACAGGATTCGCGATGGTTCATCCTCGAACCCCGCTTCGAGATCGAGCGCAACCTTCGCGAGGTCCGACGGCGTGGTCCACAACCCGGCCGCGGCCATCTCCGGATAGGTATGCGGACCGCCCTGGACCGGCTCGCCCGATCGCTGGTAGGCCAGCGTCGCGCGCGACCGCATCGCGGCGGGGAGCGGTTGCTGGTACGTGCTCGCAGTCATGCCCACTGGGTCGAGGACGAACTCCTGCATTGCTTGCGGGAACGGCTTACCGGTGATGTCGCCGACCAGCAGCTGCATGATCGTGAAGCCACCGCCCGAGTAGCGCATCATACGCCCCGGCTCGACGTCGACGCGGACCGGCTCGGTGTTGGTCGGCCTCTCACCGTTCAACACCTGAATCGTGGTTGGAACCGCGACCGTGGATTCGTAGCCAGGGAAGCCGGACACCGTCGCGCCCGCGCTGTGGGTAAGCAAGCGGCGAAGCGTTACCTTCTCGACCTTGGTGAACTCGTTCTCCGGCACCTTCCAGCTTTTCAACTTCAGGTTGACGTCTTCGTCGAGCGTGAGCCTGCCGTCCTGCACGAGGCGCAAGACCGCCAGGGCCGAGAGGGGCTTGCTGATCGACGCCGCCTGGAACAGCGTGTCGACGGTCGCGCGCGTGCCGTTCGCCACGTCGCCCACCCCGTAGGCGCGGCTCCACATCACCCGCCCGTTCTCCATGAACGCGATGCTCAGCGCCGGCACCTTGTAGTGCGCCATGCGCTCGGCAAGCGAGTACTTGACCGGCGGAGCGTTCGTGACCTGCACGGCCGGCAACAGGCCCTGCTCGATCCGGGCGATGCGCGACACCGGATCGGTCGCCACGGCCTGGCGTGCGTCGAGAATGTGAAGCGACGAAGCGCTGAACGCGAGACAGGCGGCGACGAAGACGGTCGTCAGACGAGGCATGGCAGCCCTACTTCTTGTAGATCCGTTCTGTGTGTCACGCCCGCTGGCGGTTACCACCGTCAGGGTATTGCCGGCGACGGTTCCTGACCGTGCACCGAGCGTGGCGTCCGAGTCTGGGATTGACGTGTCCGACTCTGGCCAGCCCCAAACAGTTCCCGCTTGCGTGGCTAGTAGTCTCCTTGCTTTTCGCTACTCGACTCAACGGACGACCGAGCGGCGCTGGTCGCAGGCTTGGGCGAGCCCCAGGGCTGCACGAAACCGGGTGCGCCGGCGGGTACATCCACCTCCGAAGGCAATAAGGGGCTTTCGCGGCATCTCATTCGAATCTCAGCGGCCGCTCACGGTTTGGTGAGGACTCCGCGGCCGGGACTCGGTCACACTGCGTCCATGAGAACCGCTGTGATGAACCCCGTGAAGGCATTCACCCTTTTCGCCCTCGGCCTGGCCATCGCGGCCATGGGAATCTATGTGGCCGACGCCGACGACGCGCCAGGCGCCGCGGTCCTCGGCATCCTGCTGATGGTGGTCGGAGTCGTGCTCGGTGTGAGGGCCGCGCACAACCGGCTCCCGATGTGGGCTGCCCGCACGGCGCTTGCCGTGGGCGTCGTCGTCGCCGCGTTCGCGGCGTTTCTGACCCACGGGGTCGTTGTGACCGCGCCTCTCTTCCCGCAGTCGCAGGAGGTGCCATCGGTCGTCGACTCGGCGCCGTCGCCGCGATATACGGCGGCCGTCGAGCGCGCGCGGGAGTTCGTGCGCTCTGCCGTATTGGAGCAAAACCTGCCCGGGGTGTCCGTGGCGGTCGGTGCCGGCGGCACCGTCGTCTGGGCCGAAGGGTTCGGATGGAGGGACGTCGTGACGCGGGCGCCCGTCACGGCGGACACGCGGTTCAACATCGGCACGGCGGCGTCCGCGGTTACAGCCGCCGTCGCGCCGCTCGGGCTGACCAATACCGGCGCTGACCCGGCGGCAGAATGGAGTCCTGAGCATATCGGCGAGCCGGAAGAGGACTTCCCGCTCTTCACGATCATCCGCCACGTCATCTTCAGGCCGATCGGTCTCGCCCCTGCGCAGCCATTGCCGGGCGATCGCGCGACGTTCTATGTCCCGAGATCCGACGACAATCCCGGCCGTGGACGGCGACTGATGTACATGCGCGACCTGGCCTGTTGCACGAACGGGATGGCGTTCTACTCCACGCCGTCCGATCTCGTGCGCTTCGCGCTGGCGACGAACCCCGGCAGCGTCAACGGTGAGCTCGCCGGCGGCATGGTGATGTCGCTGATGATGAGGCGCGACAGCGGCATCGTCATTGCTGTCACCTCGAACATGGCGCACGCGAACACGTCCTCGCTGGCGCTGCGAGTCGGGGACGCGTTCGCGGAACAGACGCGATGAGTCACGCAGCGGTCGCCGCTGGTACAGTAGCACGAGCTGAAACCGCCATCCAACCCGGCATATGCGCACAGTGCAAATCGGCGAATTTCGGATCGTTGCCCTTTGCCATTTTCGATTGCACATGGGCCGGCTCTTCAGCGGTCCGCTGGTAGACGCGACGGCTTCGCAGCGTTATCGATCGTTGTCAGCCGGTCTTCTCGGCGAGCGCGACGAGGATGCCCTCTGGGCCACGGACATAACAGAGCCGATAGCTGTTCTGGTACTGCACCAGCTCGCCAACCAGTTCGGCACCGTGGGCGCGGAGCCGCGCAACGACATCATCGATGTCTTCGACGGCAAACATGATGCGACGTATGCCCAGCGTGTTCGGCGGGGCGTTGTTCGGCTCAGACCTGTCAGCCGTCGGCCTCCGGAACTTCGTCAGCTCAACACGGCCATGTCCGTCCGGGGTTCGCATCATGGCGATGTCGGATAGAACGCCGTCGAGCCCGATGAGGCGGTCCACCGAGCGTCCCTCGACTTGCACCTCGCCCTCCAGCTCCAGACCGAGTTCCTTGAAGAAAGCGACCGCAGCTGCGAGGTCGTCCACAACAACGCCGACGTTGTCCATCCGCTTGAGGGTCATGCCGCTGAATATACCCCGCACAGCGCCGGTGCAAAGAGCTGGCGCCGAGGATCGCGTCCGCTGATCGAGGCCGCACCCGCCCCCTTACCCTTAAACGACGAGAGCTCGCGCAGTAGGGTGCTGAATGTCCGTGGAGATAGGGCGGCGCTGGGTCAACAGTTCGGGGGTGTGTAACAAGGTATGGGGGGAAATCGTATACTTCGACCGGGTGACCGTGCTGACGCAAACTGGCAGTGGCGTCATGAGGCAGCGACGCAAAGGTAGACCGCACCACAGCGGAGCGAATCATGGACTTGGGCCTGCGAGGAAAGTCAGCAGTCGTAACCGGGGCGAGCCGCGGCATCGGCCGGGCGATTGCGCTTCGACTGGCCGATGAGGGAGCGGGCATTGCGATTTGCGCCCGCGGTGAGCCGGCGCTGCGCGATGCGGAAGCCGAGTTGCGCAGTCGATTCGTCCCCGTGTGCGCCGCGGTCTGCGACGTGGGAGACGCCGGAGCGCTCGACAGCTTTCTGCAGGCCGCGCGTGCGGCTCTCGGAGGTGTCGACATCCTGGTGAACAACCCGAGCGGCTTCTCGTTCAGCGACGACCAAAGCGCCTGGGAGTCGACCCTCAACGTGGACCTCATGGCCGCGGTGCGGGCCAGTCGGACGGTCGCGCCGTGGATGGCCAGCACCGGCGGCGGCGCCATTATCCACATCTCCTCCATCGCCGGCCTGGAGGCGGCCGGTTTCCCCGCGTCGTACGCCGCCGCGAAGGCGGGCCTCGTGAGTCATGCCAAGTCGCTCGCG
The DNA here is from genome assembly GCA_963787175.1 of uncultured Acidobacteriota bacterium. Taxonomy (GTDB): domain Bacteria; phylum Acidobacteriota; class Vicinamibacteria; order Vicinamibacterales; family 2-12-FULL-66-21; genus CAVSUB01. The sequence continues at coordinate 103,932 of CAWBCA010000013.1, read as the reverse complement.
GTCGCCCTTGCGGCGCAAAAAATTCGCGTCAATACAGTCGCGCCCGGCTCAATCGAGTTTACCGGCGGCCTCTGGGAGCAGACGAAGCACCAGAATCCGGAACTCTACGGTGCGGTGCTCAAGACCATCCCGTGGGGACGAATGGGTACCGCGGAAGAAGTCGCGAACGTCGTGGCCTTTCTGGCATCCGAGCGTGCGAGCTGGGTGACGGGCGCTTGCATCGTCATCGACGGAGGCCAGCACAAGGCGAATCTGTGAACCGGCCTGCGTACTGATGCGCCGATTGCCGGCAGCAGACACTGCATTCGCAGCGGACACAGGCATGCGCCGTCGGAGACGGCACAACAATGGACGGGATAGGAGCGTGGCGGTCGTCACCCTTGCATGCACGACAGCACGAACTAATTCAAACGAGCTCAACCCTCTCGGCTCCACGCCGGCTGAAGAGTTTTCTGGTAGTGACAACGCTCCGACCGTCAGTTAACCATTGCGGCTGGGAAGCGATCTCTCGGTTCTACCCTGAACGCTAACGACTTCTCGCGAGCTATTCCGGTTTCGGAGGACGACGCATCTCGGAGGTTCCCAAGCCATACGTCAATTCTGCCGCAGCGCCTCGGTCGGTTGAACACGCAGCGCCCGGCGCGCCGGGGCGGCGCACGCAAGGACGCCCACCGCCGCCATGATGACGGACGTGATCGCCGACCACACGAGGAGATCCGCGGTCAGGCTGTCGGCGCGCCACGCGAGGAGCAGGATGAGGCTGTTGCCGGCGATGACGCCGCCGCCGAGCTGACGACCGGCACGAGCGAACACGCTGCCGAGCACGTGCCGGGGGGTGGCGCCGAGTGCGATACGGATGCCGATCTCGCGGGTGCGACGCGCCACGGCGACGGCCATGAGCGCGTATAGACCGGCCGCGCAGAAGACCAGCGCCACGAGCAGAACGCTGCCAAAGACGATGCTGCCGCCCATCATCCGCATGTGCTCCTGTGCAACGATGTCGTCGAGGGTGACGATATCCCGGAGGTGCAGACCCGCATCGACCTGCCACGCAAGGGCGGCTATGCGGGGCGCAAGCGGCGCTGCGTCCCCCGTGACGCGCACAGCGACCATCACAGGATCGAGCTCCGCCGCGGAGGCTGCGCGATAGATGTACGCTGCCCCACCCCAATCGGCGGGGAACAACATCCCGAGATCGGTGACCACGCCGACGATCTCGTGCCAGGGTCCCGGCTCGCGCTCGCTGCCTCGCTGGAGCGTGCGGACGCGTGCGCCCACGGGATTCCTGCCCACGACGCGCATGAACGCCTCGTTGACCACGACGGGCCCGTTCAGCGCCCCGGCGTCAGCGGAATGCAGGCCGCGGCCGGCCACGATCTTGGCGCCGAACGCCTCGTGATAGCCGGCACCGACTGCAGCCATCGCGAATCCGCCCTCGTAATTGCCGTGCAGGCGAGCCGGAGGTGCACCGTCCTGCTGCATTTCCACCGCCACCCACTCCGGGGGCATCGTCGGCAGGCAATCGCCGTGCGTCACGTGCGTCACGCCAGGCTCCTCACGCAACCGGCGTGCGAATTCTTCGTATGCGAGCGCGCGACGCGCGGCGATCTGCCCATCGTCAGGCACACCGCGCTCGCCGGCCAGCGCCTCGTTGTCTATCGTGAGGCGGAAGGTGAGGTAACGCTCCGTCGGAAACGCCGCCGACTTCGACTGGTCGTGGAGGGTGTTGGTGAAGATTCCCACCGCGGCGGGCACGAACAGCAGCGTAAACGCCACCTGCGCGCCGATGATGAACGACCAGATGCCGCCGAACTTCATCGTCCCACCGGTGCTCGTGATCCCTTGCAGTCCCCGCTGGACGGACACGCCCGTGGCCTTCAGTGCGGGCAACAGGCCGATCAGTGCCGCGGCGACGAGCGCGAGCAGCAGCGCATACGCAATGGTGGCAGGCTCGAGCGTCAGATCCACCCAGAACGGCAGGCCGTCCCCAATGATCTGACTCGCCCGGGCCCAGGCATAGCGCACTGTCGTCTGGGCCACGACGAGCCCGAGCACGGCAGCGGCGACGGCCAGCACGAGCCCTTCGGTGACGATCTGCGCGATCACGCGGGCACGGCTCGCCCCCAGCGCGTGACGGACGACCATCTCCGACTCGCGCATCGCCGTGCGCGCGAAGATCAGCGTCGCGACGTTCGCCGACACTGCCCCCAGCAGCAGCAGGACGATGGCGTGGACAGCCAGATCTTCCAGCCGCAGCGGATCGCCCGGCGTGCGCCCGGCGAATGCGCGAACGCGCGTGCGCAGCTGCCCGTGGGTTGCCGGCTGGTCGGCGGCAAAGCGTGCCGAGACAACGTCGAGCTCCGCCGCGGCGTCCTGCCAGCTCGCTCCGTCGGCGAGGCGGCCGAACACCTGCACGGCCGGCCCTTCCCGCGGCGCCGCATCCTGGATGGGCAATGGCACCCATAGCTGCTGATTGCGCGGGAAGCCGAAGGCCGGCGGCATCACGCCCACCACGGTGCGAGCCGTGCGGCCCACCGTCACGACGCGGCCGATGATCGCCGGGTCGTGCAGGAACCGTCTCTGCCAGACGTCGTAACCCAGGACCACGACGGGCTCCGCACCCGGCATTGCGTCCGTCGGCTGCAGCGGCCTGCCAAGCAGCGGCGGCACGCCGGCGAGCGGAAACGCCGACGCCGTGATCTCCGCCACCCGCAGGGCTTCGACGCGGCCTTCGCCGGTGAGCAAATTGCGCTCGCTCACGCGCGCGGCGCCGAGTTCCACCACGGTCTTCAGAGATCGCCGCCAGATCGCGAAATCGTGGAGCACCCTCGGCTCCACGCGTGACGCCGCCGCGTCCTGCGTCTCCAGGCGCACGATTCGGCTGCCGTCATCGAATGGCAGCCGTTTGTACAGCAGTTCGCCGGCGACTTCGATGCCGACCGCCCCAATCCCGATGGCTGCCGCCAGCGAAAGGCCGCCGATGATCGTGAGCGCGGGATACTTCAGCAGCAGACGCGCCCCCAGCTTCCAGTCGAGCCACGAGACCGCGCTCAGCGGACCGCGACCGGAGGCCCCCGGGACCTCACCCACCGCCGTCATCGGGCCTCAACCCGCAGGCGCCCCAGAGCCTGCTGACCGCAAAACAGGCCGGCATTCATACGCTCCGCTCCTCCAGTCCGCACATGTCGGTGCATCGGGCCATGCTCATCGAGCCGGCAGATGGAAGTATGCCCCCGCGACCGCCCGGCGTCTTCATGTGGAGGTGAGCATTCCGTGAGATTCCAGTGAGCCTGGCCGGGGCGGAGGCTCAGGTGCTCGGGACAAGAACAGCCAATTGGCGCACGAACAAGAGACCTCTTCACCGCTCGTCAAGGGTCACTGGGTCTACAATACCGCGCATCGGATGGGCCGGCACCGCCGCCGTTGCGGCAGTGACCGCCGCGGCATCGGAGGATCGTCGGTGCAGAATTCTGGACACATGATTCGCGAGAACGCCTTTGAAATGGCGGCCTCCAGCGTGCGCTTCGGTGCCGGCGTCACGCGAGAGGTGGGGATGGACCTTGTCGATCTTGGCGTCCGGCGCGCGCTGGTCGTTACCGACCCCAGCCTGACGCGACTCGCACCCGTGCACACGGTGCTGACGGCGCTCGACGCCGCGGGTGTGGAGGCGGTGCTCTACGACCGGGTGCGCGTCGAACCCACCGACGCATCGTTCCGCGACGCGATCCAATTCGCCCAGGCGCACCTGGTGGACGGGATCGTGGCCGTAGGCGGAGGCTCGGTGATCGACACGGCCAAGGCGGTGAACCTCTACACGACTTATCCGCCGGCGGATTTCCTGGACTACGTCAACGAGCCCGTTGGGAAAGCGATGCCGGTGCCGGGCCCGCTCAAGCCGCTCATCGCGATCCCCACGACGGCCGGGACCGGCAGCGAAACGACCGGGGTCAGCATTTTCGATCTCACCGAGTTGCACGCGAAGACCGGCATTGCGAGCCGTCGGCTCAAGCCGACGCTGGGCGTGCTGGATCCCGACAACACCCGGACGATGCCGCCGCAGGTGGCGGCGTCAAGCGGGCTCGACATCTTAAGCCATGCCATCGAGGCGTTCACGGCGATCCCGTATACGTCGCGTCCCCGGCCCGTGAGTCCGGCGCTGCGTCCTGCCTACCAGGGGTCGAACCCCATCAGCGACATCTGGGCGCTGCAAGCGCTGCGAATTGTCGCGCAGTACCTCGTCGCTGCCGTCGAAGATCCGTCCAACGACCAGGCACGCGCGCAGATGATTCTCGCCGCGTCCTATGCTGGCGTGGGATTCGGTAATGCCGGTGTGCACCTTCCGCACGGCATGTCTTACCCAGTGTCGGGCCAGGTGAAGCATTTCCGCGCGCCCGGCTACTCCAGCGATCACCCGCTCGTCCCACACGGGTTCTCGGTGATCCTCAATGCTCCGGCCGTCTTCCGATTCACGGCGGCCGCCAATCCCGCGCGCCACCTGCAAGCGGCCGAGGTGCTCGGCGCCAAGGTGACTGGCGTGAAGGAAGCGGACGCCGGAAGGATTCTCGCGGACCGCATCACCTGGTTCATGGAGCGGCTCAGGGTCCCCAACGGGTTGAAGGCCGTGGGATACACCTCGGCCGACATTCCCGGCCTCGTCGACGGAACGCTGCCGCAGCACCGCGTCACGAAGCTGTCGCCACGACCGGCCGGGCGCGACGAGCTGGCCGCGCTCTTCGAGGACGCGATGGTCGCGTGGTGATCCGTGCCGGCGCCGGAACCTGCTCACTGCCTCCACAGGATGCGCACCACGGGCTGCGACCCGCCGGTTGAAGTCAGGGCTGCGCGTCCAGCCCGTCGACCATGTTCACCTGGCGAGCGCACGCGCGTCGAGGCCAGCACCGAGCGTGAACGACGAGCCGACAGCACCCACCACGGCCGTTTGACGGCCAAGGCCCGCCGCCTGGCGGATTCGGAATACCGCCTCGATCCCGGTACAGTGCACACCGAGCAGATAGCCAAGACCATGCTCCCGCAGCTTCGCAGCAGTCCACGCCAGCTGGTCGTCCGTGGCCGCGAGCAAATGAAACCCACCTACTGCGGCGTGGATGGTCGTGTCCCTGACGATCTTGCGCGCGTATTCAATGGTGTTGATCATGCCGGCGTGCCCGCAGCCGCTGATGACGACCAGGCCATTCAGCGTGTCGACGACGACGGACGCATCCTCGACCACGGTATCTTCAACCGGACCGGCGGACGTTTGAACCCGCAGCGATCCACTCCAGTTACGCTCCGGATGAACCCGGGGAACCGGGCCCGTCAGCCAGACGCCTGGTGCAAGGCGCATCGGGCTGGCGTGTTCGATGAAGCTCCCCCCGAGTGCCTCGTACCGGGCCTTGATCGGCAACAAGCCGTTGGCCTCGCGCCCGTCCGATCCAGCCCGGCTGAGGAGGATTCCTTGGGCCACATGGGCGCGTGACAGCGCCTTGGAATTCCGCTGTGACAGTTCGCGTCGCAACGCAATCAATCCACCTGTGTGATCGCTGTGGTTGTGGGTGATGACGAGGTCCGTCACGGTCGAAAGATCAACGCTCAGCTCGGCCGCATTGCGGAGAACCGTCTCCGCTCGAGCCCCAGTGTCGATGAGCCATCGCTGACCGTCGGCTTCCAGAAGTGCGGCAAAGCCCCATTCACCTACGCCCTCCCCGGGATTGCCGGCGAGCATCGTGGACAGCACCGTGATTTTCATGGCTCTCACTGGCGTGCTCGACGGTTGGGCGTGGACCGGTGCGGACAGTCCGGCGGACAGTGCCACGATTGAAGCCACGAACTCGACTCTCATGCGGCGACCTCATCCCGCCGGATACTACGTCCGGCACAGGGAAAATGCGTTCGTCGGATTGGCACACGTGCGGGAGTGACGGCGTGGGCACGATCGAGGCTGCGTCGGCGCTCGCATCGAACAGGATCAGCCGAGACGACGGGCGGCAGGGCTCTTGTCACGTAATCGAGAGGCAGGTTCACGTACCTGTGAGTGGCGAATTGCTAATTCCTGAACATTTCCTGTGAAGTGGCGATCTTGCCGTGGGACGGTGGCATCTCATGGAATCGTCCAGAGGGTCAGCGTCGACACATCCTTCACGAACAGCCGGTTTCCGGAGATGGTCGGCTGCGTCCACGTTTCGCTGTCCGCCACCTTGTACCGACCCAGCGGTTCGAATGTCGTCGTCCCGACTCGTCCGACAACCAGCTCGCCGTCATCTTCGAGGCTGAAGACGATCTTGCCGGCTTTCACCACGGCCGCCTGGCCCGCCTGACGCGGTTCGGACGTCCACACGCTCTTTCCGGTTTTTACGTCGACGGCGAAGTACTGTCCGCTGTTGCGCGTGGACAGCCCGAACAAGGTATCGCCGATCAGGACCGGATTGCTGAGGCGATAGGGTTGATCGGCGTTCGTCCAGGCGTCTTCGGTCGTCCACTTGCCGTCGCGTTTCGTGAGGGTCACCGCGGTCATTGGTCCGCCATTCGATACGATCACGGTCTGACCGGCCAGAATCGGCGTCGCCGAGTTCGTGAAATTGGCGCTGACGAAGGGCCGCTCCCACAACAACGCGCCGGTCCCGACGTCGAGGCCGACGAGCTTCCCCTGCGTCAGCGCGATGAGCTGCCGCGTGCCGCCGAGATCCACGACGATGGGAGAGCCGTAGCCCGGTCCATCGCCATCCCAGCTCCACTTCGTCGCCCCCGTGTTGACGTCGAACGCCGTGATGGCGCCCTTGTCGTGGCCTCCCGCGTGAAAGATCACCAGCCCGCGATCGACAGTCGGCGAGAACGCGTGCGTCGTGAACATCGGCACCAGCTCCGAGCCCGGCTTTCGCCAGAGCTCCTTTCCCGTCTTTGCATCGTAGGCGGAGATCACGCCGGTCATGCCGATCGCAAACAGCTTTCCATCCGCGTAGGCCGGCGTCGATTTCGGTCCCTGCCCATGACGCGCAGCGCCCTTGTTCATGGTGAACGACACGGAAGACGGGGTCTCCCAGATCGTCTTGCCGGTTGTCGCGTCCAAGGCGCTCATGACCTCGTTGTCGCCTCGCCGTGAGAACACATACAGTCGGTCGCCCACGACGAGCGGTGTGGCATAGCCGAGCCCGACGTCGGTCCGCCATCGTTGGGTCAACGTCTCGGGCCAGGCGTTGGGTTCGGTGAACGCCGACGCCGAGCCGTCCCGGGCTTGTCCCCGCCACTGCGTGTAGTCCAGCGACGGCTTCTGTGCCGCTGTCCACGCGGCCAGTCCGGTGACATACATGGCGATCGCGAAAAGAAGTCGGGAACGCATAGGTGGCGATAATCCTACCGCTTGACAATCCGGTTCAGGAAATGGCGGCGGCCATGCATGTCAGGGATACTCTGCCTATTCGACCGGCATGACACTGCGCCCTCGGTCAGCGCTATTCTCGGTACGCCCGATTACGATTGACTGTCGAGCTCAAACGGCTGTCGCGAGGTGTTCGCGAGCCACAGGTCCCGGCGGGCCGTGGGTCAGTTACTCGACCGGCTGCAGTCTCGCCAGCCCGTCGGCGAGGGACGGTTCCACGGCGAAGTCCGGCAGGAGACCCGCGAGGTCCAGAACCAGGCGGACCGGTTCGGCGAGTTCGCACAAGACGAGAGCGCCGCCGGCCTCGTGCATCCGGCCTGCCGCAGCATGCAGTGCCAGGAGACCGGCGCTGCTGGCGTAATCAACGCCGCCCATTCCGAGCAGGATTTTGCGGTCCCCGGAGCGGATGCCGGTGGCCACCGCTTCGATCAACCCGCCCGACGAGGAGGTTCCCAGCCGCCCGTCGAGCCTCAGAATGGCGACTCCGCCCCGGTTCTCTCGAGTAATGTTGAGCTGCCAGCTCACGCCAGACGGCTCCGCGTCCTCTCGACGGTCCGCATCCTGCTATAAACTCGCCGCACTCCCACGAACTTTTCTCCGGGCTGAGTGTATTTCATGGAGCAACCCGACGACGCCCTGCTGGTCGCGAGATCGGCAGGCGGAGACGTAACGGCGTTCGAGACGCTGATCGAGCGGCACCAGCGGGTCCTGTTCGGCGTAGCGATGCGGATGCTGGGCAATTACGAGGACGCCAGCGACGCCACGCAGAGCGCCCTCGTCAAGGCGTACGAGAAGCTCTCGACCTTCGATCCGCGGTTCCGGTTCTTCAGCTGGATTTATCGAATCCTGCTGAACGAGTGCCTGAATGCGCGGCGCGACCGCCGGCCGCACGAGGCGCTCACGTCGCATGTCGCCGGGGGGGACGGACCAATCGAGGCGCTGGAGGCCGCCGACCGCCGGCACGTCGTTCAGCGCGCGCTGCTCACGCTCCCTCCCGACTACCGTAAGGTGGTCGTGCTCCGGCACTTCGGAGGGCTGAACTACGACGAGATCGGCGAGACGTTGGGGATTCCTGCGCGGACGGTGAAGTCGCGGCTCTATTCGGCGCGTCAGCGGCTGCTCGACCTGCTGACGACGGAAGCGGTTGTGAAGGCGAAGGAGTGACGATGTTTTCGAGCGAGGAACGCGACAATCCTGACAACGGACCGGAGATGATGCGCCTGCGGGCGTTGCTCGACGAGTTGAAAGAAGCCGACCCGCCGCCTCCGGGGCTGGTCCGGCACGTGATGATGAAAGTCTCATTGGAAAGCGCGGGGGGGCCACGGCCTCGACATGGGGGGATGCGAATGGCGAAGAAGGTTCTGATCGGGTTGGCGGCTGCGGCGGCGATTCTCATGGCGGTGTTTGCGAGAAATGGCTGGCCACCGGCGGGCCCTGGCACGGAAGGCACCATCGGCGCGGCGAAGCGGCACCAGGCTCAGCAGATGAGCGCGGCCGACGTGAAGCTCGGCGATCCCGCGGCACAGGAGTTCCTGCAGAGCGATCTCGGCGCCCGCCTGATGAAGGACCCGCAGGCGCGGTCGCTGCTGGGGAACGCCGGCGTCCGCGAGGCGCTGGCCAACGGCAACGTTCGCGAGGCCCTTTCGAATCTCCAGGTTCGCCAGGCTTTGTCGAACGTGCAGGTCCGCCAGGCAATGTCGAGCGTCGAAGTGCGCTCGGCGCTCGGCAATGCGGCGCTGTACTCGGCGCTGGCGGACGGAGAGGTGCGCTCCGCGCTGGCGGACGCGCAGGTCGTGCAGGCGCTGTCCAATCTCCGGGTATACGAGGCGATGAAGCAGGCCGGTGCCCAGGGCACGACAAATAACGCCGTGCTGAAACTGGCGCGCGAGAACGGGGCGCTTCACCAGGCGCTGCAGAACGACGCCTTCAAGTCGGCGGTCGAGAGCGGCGCCCTCGCGCAGGCGCTCGACAACGGCGCGGTGGCCGCCGCGCTCCAGAACGGAGCTCTGCTGAAGGCGGCCGAAAGCGGCTTGCTGAAACAGGCGCTCGACAACGCTGCGCTCCACCAGGCACTCAACAACGGCGCGGTCGCCGAGGCCCTGTCGAACGCCTCGCTGCTGGCCGCGCTGGAGAACGGCGCGATTGTCCAGGCCCTCGACAACGCCCTGCTGGCCCAGGCCCTCCAGACCCAGGGCTTCGTGCAGGCGCTCAACGACCAGGCGCTCCACCAGGCCCTGAGCGCCGACGCGCTTGGCGGACGGTAGCAGTCAGGACACGGCGGGCGGCGGCCGGAGGGCCGGCGCCCGCTCGTTCCAGCACACGAGTTATCATCGCGCGCAGCGATGCGCCATGCCTCTGTCCTCGCCCTCCTCGCCCTCCTCGCCCTCCTCGTTCCCGCCGGCGCCGCCCGCGCTCAACTGAGCACGATCGAGACACCAGAGGTCCGTCTGGTGTATTTCGACGGCACCGAGTCGTATCTCGTGCCGCACGTCGCCCGCGCGTTCCTCAATGCGCTCGCCATGGAGCGCCGGCTGTTCGGCTACGACTCGCGCGAGCCCGTGACGCTGCTGCTCGCCGACTTCTCGGACGCGGGCAACGCCGCGGCCGGGACGGTGCCGCGCAACCTGATGGCCATCCAGATCGCGCCGTTGAACTCCGCGTTCGAGACGATTGCCGCGAACGAGCGCATGACCATGCTGATGGATCACGAGCTGGTGCACATCGTCACCATGGATCAGGCGGCCGGGCGCGACCGGGTCTTCCGTCGACTGTTTCGCGGCAAGGTCACGCCGGTGTCGGCCCATCCGGAATCGCTGCTCTACTGGTATTTGACCGCGCCGCGCGCGGCTGCGCCCCGCTGGTATCACGAGGGCATCGCTGTCTTCGTTGACACCTGGATGTCGGGAGGCCTGGGCCGGGCGCAGGGCGGATACGACGAGATGGTCTTCCGGGCGATGGTGCGCGACGACGTGCCCTTCTACGATCCGCTGGGGCTGGTATCCGAGGGGACCAAGATCGACTTTCAGACGCAGGTGAACTCTTACCTGTACGGCACGCGGTTCATGACGTGGCTGGCACGCCGCTACACGCCGGAGCAGGTGATCGAATGGACGGCACGCCGCGACGGCAGCCGTGCCTACTACGCGAAGCAGTTCCACCACGTGTTCGGCCTGTCGATGGAGGAGGCCTGGGCCGCCTGGGTGGTCGATGAGCACGTGTTCCAGCGGCGCAATCTCGAGGAGGTCCGGCGCTTTCCGCTCACCCCATACCGCGACGTGACCCCGCGCGCGCTCGGGTCCGTGTCGCGCGCCTTCTACGATCCGTCGACGGACGCGATCTATGCCGGGCTGAACTATCCCGGCGCGGTGGCCAACGTGGCGCGCATCCCGGCGAAGACCGGCATCCTCGAACGGCTGGTCGACATCAAGGGCCCGCTCATCTACACGGTCACGTCGCTCCTGTGGAATCCCTCCGATCGCCACCTCTATTACACGACCGACAACGGCGCCCACCGCGACCTGGTCCGGCTGGATCCGGTGACGCGCCGCACCCGCGTCCTCCAGAAGGATGCACGGATCGGCGACCTCGCCTACAACGCCGCCGATGCGTCGATCTGGGGGGTGCGTCACCTGAACGGCCTCTCCTCGCTGGTCCGGATGTCGCCGCCCTATACCGACTGGCAGCGGGTGATCACGTGGCCGTACGGCACGAACATGTACGACATCGACGTGTCGCCGGACGGCTCGCGCGTGTCAGGGTCGTTCGGCGAAATCAGCGGCCAGCAGGACGTCCGCGTGTTCGACAGCGCTGCCTTGCTCAACGGCGCGGCGACGCCGGTCGTGCGCTTCGACTTCGGCACGGCCGTTCCAAGCGGCTTCGTGTTCTCCCCGGACGGGCGCTACCTGTTCGGCAGCTCCTATTTCACCGGCGTTTCCAACATCTTCCGCTACGATCTCCAGTCGCAGAAGGTCGAGGCCGTCAGCAACACCGAGACCGGATTCTTCCGCCCGGTGCCGCTCGCCGACGGCCGCCTGCTCGTGTTCCGTTACACCGGTCAGGGTTTCGTTCCGGCCTGGATCGAGCCGCGGCCGCTCGAGGACGTCAGCGCGATCACTTTTCTCGGCGAGCGGCTCGTCGCGGAGCGGCCGGTGCTGAAATCGTGGATGCTGGGCTCGCCCGCCGCCGTGCCGTTCGACACGATGGAGAAGCGGACCGGCGTGTACCGCCTCGGGGGAGGCCTCCGTCGCGAGTCGATGTATCCAGTGGTCGAAGGTTACAAGGACACCGCCGCGATCGGCCTGGCGGTGAACCTGTCGGACCCCTTGATGCTGAATCGCCTGCAGGTGACCGCCGGATGGTCGCTCGGAGGCGACCTGCCTTCCAGCGAGCGGATCCACCTCTCGGGCGGGTACGAGCGGTACGACTGGCGCGCGAACGCGGCGTTCAACCGGGCCGATTTCTACGACCTCGCCGGCCCGACCAAGACCGGCCGCAAGGGCTACCATGCGCTCCTCGGCCACACCAGCACCTTGATCTTCGACGAACCGCGTCGTCTCGATCTCGATCTGAGCGGAACCGTCGCCGGCAACCTCGACAGGCTGCCCGACTACCAGAACGTCCCGGTCGACATCGGCACACTCGTCACGCTGCGGTCCGCGCTCACCTTCACAGACGTCTACAAGTCGCTCGGCTCAGTGGACGACGAGAGCGGGCGAACGTGGTCCCTCGATCTCCGCACCGAGATCGTCGACGGCGCGGTATTCCCGAAGGCTCAGGCGAGATTCGATCGGGGTGTGGCGCTTCCGGCCGCGCACTCGTCACTCTGGTTCAGGACGGCGGGAGGATTTTCCCCGCGTGATCGCGACCTGGCGTCTGCGAACTTCTTTCTGGGCGGGTTCGGCAACAACTATGTCGATCGCGGTGACGAGAAGCGTTACCGTCACGTCGAGAGCTTTCCCGGGGCCGAGCTCAACGAAATTGGTGGCCGCAACTTCGTGAAGGGCATGCTCGAGTGGAACCTGCCACCATGGCGGTTCCGCCGGGTCGGAACGCCCGGCCTGCACGCGACGTGGCTCAGACCGGCACTGTTTGCGACGGCGATCGCCACCAACATGGACAGCGGCGAGGCGCGGCGATCCGCGGTCAGCCTCGGCGGTCAGGTCGACATTCGGATCAACGTCCTTTCGAATCAGGACATGACCCTCTCGTTCGGGGGCGCCGTCGCCCTCGAACACCGCTACCGGCCGCGCCGGGAGGCGATGGTTTCGCTCAAAGTGCTCCGGTGAACGCGGCCGTTGCGCTGCTGCCCGCCCTGCTGCTGCTCGTCGTGCTGCAGCTGATGGACAGCTTCAAGCTCGTGACCGATTCACGTCGGTCCTGGCAGCCATGGCGGCCGGCGGACTGGCCGCGCTGATCTGCCTGCCCCTGCACTCATGGCTCGTTGATGCGACCGGTGTCGGGCTGACTGTCTTTTCGCGCTATGTCGCGCCCGTGACCGAGGAGCTGCTGAAGGCCTCGGTACATCGGGGTGCTGCTCTGGAAACGACGCGTCGGGTTTCTCGTGGATGCCGCCGTTCAAGGGTTCGGTGTCGGCGCCGGGTTCGCCCTTGTCGAAAACGCGGACTACCTCCGGAACCTGTCCGATGCACCGCTGACGCTGTGGCTGGTGCGTGGCCTCGGCACAGCCGTGCTGCACGGGGCGACCACCGCGGTGTTTGCGATGGTATCGAAGACGCTGCTGGACCGCTCGCCGGATCGCGGGAGCAGGGCAGCGCTGCCAGGCGTCGGACTGGCAATCGCCATCCATTCCGGCTTCAACCACGTGCTGCTGCCGCCGGTCGCCATGACGGCCGTGATCCTTCTCCTGCTGCCAGTCGTGGTGATCGTCGTGTTCGAGCGGAGCGAGCGGGCGACGCGTGAGTGGGTGGGCGCCGGGCTCGACCTCGATATCGAGCTGCTCGAACTGGTGCGATCCGAGCACTTCGTATCGACCCGGTTCGGCCGCTATCTCATGGAGATCCGGTCAGCCCTCAGCGGGCTGGTCGTGGCCGACATGTTCTGTCTCTTGCGGCTCGACCTGGAGCTGGCCATCCAGGCGAAGGCCATGCTCGTCGCCCGCCAGGCGGGCCTGGAGCTGCCGGTTACCGACGATCTGCGTGACAGCCTTCGGGAGGTCGCGTACCTGCAGTCGAGCATCGGCCGCACCGGGCTGCTGGCGTTGCGGCCACTGCAGGTGACGTCCGACCGGGACCGATGGCACCGCTACCTTCTCGCTGCCGGCAAGCATCACGCCTGAATCCGCCGCACGGATCCGTACCCTGCAGTTGTTGCTACCAAGAACGTCGTCAGTGTTGCGGCTGTTGATGTTCCGGCGCTCCGTCGATCCGCTTGCCAGCGATGATACCTGTGCCCACGGCCTCACCGTCCGCGACTCACCGATCATCGGCACCGGATCGTCGTCGTCCTGCCGTCCCAGTCCTCGAGCCGCCATGGCGGCATGGCGTAATGGAAGACGTGCGTGTCGTTCCGTCGCCCCGCGCCGTGCGAGGTGATGACCGTCCCAATGTCGGTCTCGGACAGACACTCGATGATCCCGGTCACGATGACGCCGTTCACCGAGATCTCCAGCGGAATGCTCTTGAGGTCATTCGGTTCGCCCACGGTGCCCTCGCGGAGCGGAAAAACACCCGGAGGCACAGACGGCCGGTCTCGGTGCTAATCTAGCGGAATCATGCGACTCTTCACTGCGCTCCTGACAGTCGGTCTCCTCACGCTTGTTGCCGCCTGCCACCCCGGGCCCGCTATCAACACGGGCGGCAAGCTGCCCGTCGGTGGGACCGTTGCGGGAATCGTCTCGACCTCCACGAAGGCACCGGTCGTCGGCCGCAAGGTGACGGCGACCAACACCCAGACTGGCGCGACGTTCGACGCGACGACAGGAGCGAATGGTGGATATACCATTCAGGTGCCGGAGGGGAAGTATCGCCTGGAGGTCGAGCTGAAGCCGGGTGAAACGGTGTCGAAGCAGCCGTCGGAAACGCAGATCAACAAGTCTGATCTCGATCCCCACCGCGATTTCGTGATTTCAGGAACCGGCGGAGTGTAGCGTCCGCCTTGGGCGGACCTTGGAAGGCCGGCTGAAAACGTCCGCCGCCGGACAGGCGCTCACCGGCCCCAGTGCCAGCGAGCGTGCGGGGAATCGTCGCTGTCACCTCGTCTTCTGTTCTGCAGCTGGCACTTCAGGCCAATCCGAGCGCCACGCATCAGCGGGAGCTGTTTCTTCGGTACTCGATCCTGACAGGCATCGTGCTGAGGCGTTGCAGCAGACGGCCTTCGGCGCGAATGGGCCACCAGTCGTACAGGAACACTTCCAGCGGACGCCACATCGCAACCCAGCCGCCGATCAGGAACCCCTCGCGAACGATTTCGCCGAAACGACCATCGCCAAAGTAGCTGGCCACGACGTCCCCAACTACGATGGACGCGGTGAGAAATGCCAGCGCGATAACGAGACTGATGCGGCCACGATGAAACAACTCCCGGAGTCTCTGCTTCGAAGCCGCGGATCGCTGACCGAAATACTCGTGAATCGCTTCACGCAAGGCCGCAGCTTCGTCCGTTCGTCCCGCCCCACGGTCCAGATGCACCACCAGCCCCCACGGTTTGTCCACCTCCAGATCACGCGCCCAGTCAACGATGAACTCCTCAGCTCGCGGGTCGAGATCTCGCTGACGGAACGGAGAAGGATCGATCGCGTTGAAGAGCTGTCTCAGCTCTGTCAGGCGGATCTCTATGACTTGGCAGCGCTGAGGGAGAGCGTCCCCAGCTGATGACGGAGGCCTTGGCGGCACCTCTCCTCCTAAGGAAGAACGGTTCGCATGGTTGACAATAGCCGGAATTCGCCTGAGAGACTCGCTGCGTCACGCAAAGGATGACCGGAGGGGTCGCCGCCGGCGGAGTGGATTCGCATCGCGGCGAACCATCCCTGGGTTGACAAGCCGCGCTGGGCGCCGAACGGGAGGCTCCTTTATTTCATCTCGAACCAGGGCTCGCCGTATTTCAACCTCTGGTTCGTCAGGTTCGATCCCGATCGCGGAATCCCGATGGGTCAACCGTTTCAGCTCACACGGTTCGACACCCCGGGTCTGGGTCTGACGATTTCACCCCGATGTCGGCGTCTTCGACATCGGCATCTCGGGGCGCCGCGCCGTTCTCTCCATGCAGATCGTCCGCGGCAACATCTGGATCATGGAGAACGTCGATCGGTAGGGCTCCGAACGGCATCCGCAACGTGACCATGGGCCCGATGCGAGGCGCACTTTCTGCGCACGTCGCACACGAGAGCAGACGACCGACGCCGGATCCTGCATGACGACGTCACGCGGCATCCCACGTCCGCTTGGACCCGCCAGCAGTGCCTATGTGTCAAATCCCCGAATGTAGGGAATGTTCGGCGGCCGCTCCCCCTTGTTAAACTGCGGTCCCCGAGTCGAGCGGTAGGCCATGTTCATGAACGGCGTCTCGATGCGGCGTCCGATGGCAGAGTAACGGCCGTTCTCCCAGTTTGATTCCATGTTGTACGACACAATCCCGGTGGACAGAAGCAGCCGCTCCGCATTGAATGGTTCCTTTCCGGTCACCATCATCTCGGTAATCCAGTGCGGTTGGGCGTTCGAGGCGTGGTACTGGGAGAAGGGGCCGGCCCAGCCAAGCATCGAGACAATCGTCGGGTCTTTCTGGCCTTCAATTTCGCCGGCGTAGGTCCACCCCACACCCCGGCCGGAATATACCGCCGCTTTCGTCCCATCACGATACTCCACGATACAGACGTTTGGTGCGCCGATCTCCTGAAAGTGTCCCGGCTTCAGGTCAAAACCTGTCCGCACCGATTCAAGCAGCTTGCCGGCCCAGGGATTGCGCTCGGTCCACTTCCATGTTTCAGGCCCTCGAATGCACTGTACCGCCTTGACGCCCGTCTCACCGCCCTTCCGGCGTTCTACAAAAGCCTGGAGCACGTCGACACAATGGAAAAGGGCTCCCTCATCAGCAGCGCCTCCAACCACCACCGATGCCCTGATGGGCGTATCGATATCGAGTTCTATCTCGGGCTTGCGGAAGTAGATCGGTATGGAGGAACCGCCGGTCAAAAGAAAGTTCAGCTCACGAGACTTGTCGAACATCCACCTGGCTTCATCCCAGCTGTAGGAGAGGTGCTTGTCGTTAAAGACTGGCACCGAGCGCTTGCCCTGCTCGAACACCCGGATGACCTGCTGGTAGATCCACCAGCGCGGCAAGAGCCACTGCCCTTTGAGATTGGTTGGATATTCCCCGTGCTCTCCGACGATGACCACACCATCCACCGCAAGTTCCTTCCCCCCAAGCGTGACGGCTTCACCTACGGTGTTGAAGATCGGAATGCCTTTCGATTTGCATACTTTCTGACCCAATCCGCTTTGTTCGAGCTGATGGATGTAAACGGACACAACGTCCACTCGCGAAGGAGTGTGGGCGCCCTGCCACCAGTAACCGTCCAACAACTTGGTGACGATCCAGTCCGCATGTGATCTCGTAGCACCCCAATAGCTGACGAGACAGGCGATACGAGGCCGTTTTTGCGCAGTCTGCGCAGCAGCACCGGAGGCGATTCCGGTCAAAGCTGCCAAACCGGCCATGCCGGTTACTCCCAGCATTTCACGCCGGGTGACGACAGAGTTCCCCTCCATCGGTTCAGTGATCGGGAATGAATCTGTTGCCTTGGCTGCAATTTTGGTTTGTCTCTTTGCCATAATGTTTATTACAGATGATAGGAAGCATCAGCGAGGTCTGGAGGCATTATAAGCCCCGTTCTCAGCGCCAACCCCCGCACACGGCGCCGCCTTGGAATCGCGTCACGCGGGATCTGCTACTATCGCGCCCTATCGAAAGGACATCGAGCCATGAGTCGAACGCGTCTCGTCGTCGCGATCGGCGTGCTGGTCGTCGCCGCCGCCGCGCTTGCCGGGAACCAGTCGAAAGACGACGCGCTGGATCCCGTTCGCGTTGCCGCTGATACGCACCGGGTAGCCCTCGAGAATACGTTCGTGCGCGTGCTCGAGGTTCGGATTCCTGCCGGCAAGACCGAGCCACGCCATTCCCACCCCCATGGGCTCAGCGTTTACTTCACCGACTGGGATGCGAAGGTCACGGTTGACGGCCGCCAGCCCCAGGTCAATCAGCGCAAAGCCGGGACATTTGCCTGGAGCGAGGCCATCGTCCACACGGTGGAAAACGTCAGCACATCAGAAGCGCATGTGCTCAGAATCGAGCTGAAGTACCTAGTGTCCCGACCGCCATGTTGGCGTCGCCGGTCAAGCTTTCGGCGGCGCATACTGCGCCACCAGGACCGTGATGTCATCCGACTGTTTCGCCCCGGCGGTGAACGCGCGCACGTCGGTCAGCACTCGCTTCACGATGTCGGCAGGCGTCGCCCCTGGGACGGTGTCCAGTGCCGCCAGCAGACGGTCTTCGCCGTAGAAATCCTCGTTGACGCTCTCCGCTTCGGAGATTCCGTCCGAGAACAGCACGAAGGTGTCGCCCGGCTCGAGCGCGACGGTCTCGCGAACGACGGGATTGAGCGGCATCATGCCCGCGGGCCGACCGGTCGAAGGGAAGGCCAGCCGCGCCGGGCGGGCCGTGGAGCAGACCGCAAGCCGGTGATGCCCTGCGACGGCACCCGACACGCTGTGCCGCTCCAGATCGAACACGAGACACTGCAACGTGACGAACATGCCGTGAGGGTTCTGCTCGGCCAGCGCGTCGTTGAGTCGTCGCAGGATCTCGTCCGGCTCCGAGATCTGCCTGGCCAGCGTCCGGAGCACCGTCACCGCGACCACCATGAACAGCGCGGCCGGGATTCCCTTTCCCGAGACATCGCCCAGGGCGACGACGACGCGCTGGTCGGAAACCCGCAGCACCTCGTAAAGATCGCCGCCGACCTCACGGGCCGGTTCGATGGCGGCGTGCACGGTGAGCCCCGTCCCTTGCGTGGCGGCCGCGAGGTCCGCGGGCAGGAAGCCCATCTGGATCTCGCGGGCGATCCGGAGATCCCGCGCCATCGCCTCGCGGACGGCATCGGCGTATGCCTTGGCTTTGAGCAGCGACCGGACGCGTGCCTTGACCTCCAGCACCTCGAACGGCTTCGTCAGGTAGTCGTTGCCGCCCACCTCGAAACCCTGCGCCTTGTTGGTGACGTCCTCGAGCGAGCTGAGAAATATCACCGGCACGTCGCGCGTCGGTTCGTGTGCGCGCAACTGCCGGCACACCTCGTAGCCATCGATCCCCGGCATCACGATGTCGAGCAGCACCAGGTCCGGCGGGCTCTTCCCGATACTGCGCAGCGCGGCGGCCCCGTCGAGCGCGACGCCCAGCTTGTACTGGTCCCGCAAGGCCTCGACCAGGATGTCCGCATTGGTCTTCACGTCGTCAACGATGAGTATGCGGCTCTCGGAAAGATCCTTCACGTCGGACGCCCCTCCAGCACTAAGCCATCAGTTCCACGATCGCTCTGTTCACGCGGCAGGAAAGCTCTCGAGCGCGCGCTCCAGCCGCTCCTGCGCATCAGCAAAGGCGTAACCCTGAACGAGCTGTTCGAACTCCGGCCAGGCCACTCCGTCGAACAGCGGTCGTAAAGCCGCCGTGTGACTGTGAACGAAATCAGCGGCGCCTGGATCCATCTCCGACACGAGTGAGATCAACTGCGCTGCCGCCGCGCGCGATTCGGCAGGGTTCACCGATGGTGCGGCGGGCAATTGCACCGGAGCCTCAGAAGCGCTCGGGTCGGAAACGGCCCGCAGTTCCTTCACCAGGGGCTCCAGCGCACCGGCGAGCCGTCGTACGGCAGCCTCGACGTCCTGCGCTCCGGCCCTCTCGCGAATCAACTGCTCCAAGGCGCCCGCCGCGGCTCGAACCCGGGTGGCGCCGATGTTGCCGGCCACACCCTTGACCGTGTGCGCAACCCGTTCAGCGAGTCCGAGATCACCCTGGACCAGCGCATCGGTGATTTCGTCGGCCGCAGGGCCCTGCTGTCCAGCGAACTGTCGAAGCAGCTTCAGGTAGAGCTTGCGATTCCCCGCGACGCGCGCGAGCCCATCGCGTGTGTCCAGGCCGTCAACCGACGGCACGCCGTCAGGACCTGCCGCGCGGATCTCAGGGGGTGTTTCGGCTGCCCCTCGAAGGACGGGAGGATCGACGTCCGCGGGTTCATAGAATCGCGCGACGGTCTCGTACAGGTTGCGCGGGTCGATGGGCTTGGCAATGTGGTCGTTCATGCCGGCATCCAGGCACCGCTGGCGTTCTTCCATCGTGGCATGCGCCGTCATCGCGACGATCGGCAGGGTCGCCATGCGCGCGTCCGAGCGGAGCGTCATGGTCGCCTGGTAACCGTCCATCTCGGGCATCTGAAGGTCCATCAACACGACATCGAACGGTGGCCTCCCTGGAGCTCGCGACAGAATCTCGATCGCCTCGCGTCCGTTGTTGGCGATGGTGACGCTTGCCCCGGCGAGCTGGAGGAGCTCGACGGCGATCTGCTGGTTGATCTCGTTGTCCTCGGCGAGAAGAATCCGCGCCCCGCTGAGCCCGTGCGCGTGCTCGCCCACCGCTATCCTGGATATCTCTTCCGTGTCATCGGCAAAGACGCTCACGAGCGTGTCCACGATCATCGACTTGGTAACCGGCTTGACGAGAAAGCCATCGAGGTCCAGCCGCTCCGCTTCCTCTCGGACTTCCTCGCGTCCAAACGCCGTAACCAGGACGATGGCGGGCTGATGACGCAGCGTCTCGTCGCTCTTGATGTGCCGGCTGGCTTGCAACCCGTCCATGCCCGGCATGCGCCAATCCATGAAGACGAGGTCGTAGGGCTCAGCGGCGTCCTGCTGCCGGATGGCGGCGATGGCCTCCTTCGCGGATGCCACGTCATCCACCCGGCTCACGACCGTGCCCAGCGGTTCCCGCAGGATCTCGCGCGCGGCAGCATTGTCGTCGACCACGAGCACGCGGAGCCCCGAAAGCTTCGCAGGCACAATCTTCCCCGAACCCTTGGCGTCGCCGACGCCGAGCCAGCCGGTAAAGTAGAACGTCGTGCCGACGCCCGGTTCGCTTTCGAGCCAGATACGCCCGCCCATCAGCTCGACCAGCCGGCGGCAGATGGTGAGACCAAGGCCCGTGCCGCCGTGCTTCCGTGTCGTGGACATGTCGGCCTGCGTGAACGGCTGGAACAGCTTCGCCCCTTGCTCCCGCGTCATGCCGATTCCCGTGTCGCTCACTGAAAACCTGAGCTGCACTTTGTCGCCCGCGCGTTCGAGCTGCTCGATGTCGAGCCGAATCTCTCCTCGCTCGGTGAACTTCACCGCGTTGTTGACGCAGTTGGTCAGAACCTGGCCAAGGCGGAACGGGTCGCCGAGCAAGCACTCCGGGATCCCGGGCGCCACATGCGCCAGGAACTCGAGCCCCTTGTCGTGTGCCTTCTGCGCGGTCAGCGTGGTGACGGAGCTGATGACCTCGTCGAGCTTGAACTCGGTCGTCTCGATGTCCAGCCTGCCGGCTTCGATCTTGGAGAAATCGAGGATGTCGTTGATGACGGCCAGCAGCGAGGTGCCGGCATTGTGGATCTTGCCGAGATAGTCGCGCTGCTTGGGCGACAGCTGGGTCTTCAGGGCGAGATGCGAGAGGCCGATGATGGCGTTCATCGGCGTGCGGATTTCGTGGCTCATGTTCGCGAGGAACATGGACTTCATCTCCGTGGCTTCCTCGGCCTTCTGTTTCGCGCCGACCAGTTCCTCTGCCTGTTGCTCGAGCTCCCGCGCCTGTGCCTGCGTCTGGCCGAGCAGCTCCTGCGTGTGGAGGTTGCGCTGCAGGATCTCCAGGCTCATGGCCACCACCGGCATCAACTCGTCGAGCAGCGACTTCTCCTGCGAGTCGAACGTCCGGAAGGTAGCCACTTCGAGAACGCCCAGCAGCGCATCCTTGGACAGGGCTGGCATCGCCACGGCGTGGACCGGTGCCGCCTGACCCAGAGCCGAGGCGATGCGGAGGTAGTCTGCAGGCAGGTTCGTGAGCGTGATCGCCTGCCGCTCCTGCGCACACTGGCCGACCAGGCCCCTCGCCGAGCCGGATCCGGCGGGCCGGGCCGGCGTGTTCCGCAAGGCCGTACGCGGCAGATCCTTTGGAGCTCCCCGGCGCTGTCGTCGAAGACGTAGAACGCCGCGACGCCGCCGCCCAGCATCGGCACGAGGGTGGAGAGAAGCCGTTGGCCGAATTCCGCAAGGGAGCCCGCACCTTGCAGCTCACCCGTGAGCCTGGACACGTTGGACTTCACCCAGCGTTGTTCGTCCATGGCGGCGGCGCCCTGCTTGAGGACGTCAATCGAGCGCGCGAGACCGCCGGTTTCGTCCGTCGCGAGGACGAAGGGAACCGGCTCACGGTAGTCGCCGGCGGCGATGGCCTTGACCGACCATTCCAACGCCCTCACCGGCTTGACGATGCGACGGAACGTGAGGAAACCGAGGAGGCTGGTTACGAGCAGCGCCGCCAACTCGGCGAGCAGCAATTCCCGTCGAACCCGCTGAGTGACCGCGATGGATTCCTGGCCGGCGGCCGTTGCCGACTGCTCGGTCTGCGCGATCCATTCGCTCGACACCTGGCTGAGACGGTGGCCCAGGTCCGCGACCCGGGCGTTCAGCGGGGCGGCGGCCTCACCACCACGACCTTCATCCGCCAGCACCATGACCTGCTTGGCGCCGGCAACCCAATCGCGGCACAGCGTCTGGTACTCGCCGAGCAATCGGCGCTCCTTGTCGTTGAGGACCAGGTTGTCCGCGTAATCCCGCAGCAGACGGGTCACGTCCTGTTCCTCCTCGGCGAAGGCTGCGCGGGCGGCAGCACGCTGCGCATCGTCGGCGGCCAGCAGGTAGCTGCGGACGTTCACTCGCAGCTCGGCAAAGCTCAGCGACAGGTTGCCCAGAGTGGCGAGGGCCACTATCCGTGATTCCGCCACGAACCGGCTGCGCGCCTCGATCTTTGCGAGTTGCAGGCGCGAGAAGACGCCAAGCCCTACCAGCGCCAGCAGCGGTACCGTCAGCAGGATGATGAGTCGTTTGGCAATCGTCATGTGTCGACTGAAATTGGCGACCGATCGTGCCGATGATATTTGAAAAACCCGGTCGCCGGCGGCAGGGATGAGCTCGGGGGCCGGTTTCGTCGGACCGTGTGGCGCGCGCTCATTCGAGCGGCCGGCCGCCGAGGATGAACTCGCCGACGGTGTTCTCGATCACGGGATCGAGCCCGGTGGCCGCGGCAAACAGCGCGCTATCGCCGCTGCCCAACCCGCAGGGCGACAGGCCCATGTCGGTCGCAGTCAGGTACATGGTCTGATAGAGCACGCCGACGTTGCGAAGGATCACCGCGTAGGCGATTGACTTGTATTTCCATGTCACGCGAGCAAACCGCGCGGTGATGGCAAACAGGATCTGCGGCGTCGCGATTCCTGCCGTAGCCAGTTTCGCGTCGCGCATCATGCGTCCGGTTTCGGCGGTTCGCCCCGAGAGCCGCACCAGCTCGTGGGTGCGGGCGTCGTAATGAAAGAGGCCAGGCTCGAGGCCGTCGCAGTGGTCGACAACCGGGTAAATCTCCAGCTCGTAACTGGCCCCTCCACTCGGATAGGCGCGCCTGGAAAACTCCATCTCGGTTTGCCGACCGTCAAGACCCGTCACCGGCACGCTCCAGGTCTGCCGCACGCGGGCCACGCGGTCGAGGAAGACACCAAGCTCGCGCAGCGACGGCGCCGACTGGTAACGTCGATGTGAGCGCCGGCGATCCATCACCTCGGTGAGGGACGCGCTTGCCATCTCACCAGGTGTCCGCTCGAGGGGAATGCGCCGCCCGTCCCACGCCGGGCGCACGGCCGGTTGTGGGGCGATCGCTCCAACGTGCGGAAAGAGGCCCCCCGCCGGATCGACGTGCCAGCCGCGCCGGCTGTGAAAATGAAACGAGAGGTCGTGGAATTCCCACTGCGTCAGGCTTTCGACCCGCCCCTCGTTCTCCCGAGCGACAGGTGCGTCACCGCCCTCGTTTTCGAGAAAACCAAGCCCCGCCAGCACGCCTCGCAGAAGACGGGCAGCATCCGAGTCGGGTGGTGAGCCTGCCGACCCAACAATCGCCGCTGCAGTCGAGAGATCCCCGCCGGTACGTTCCTGCTGCAGATGACACAGATGGCAACCATGGTGATGGTCGTCCTGCTGGTGCTGCCCTTTTTCGAGCGTGCCCAGCCGATCCTGCAATCGCTGCCGGAGGCCGACGCGACCAAGAGCGACCCCGGCGAGCTCAGTGGACAGATCGACATAAGCCGCGTGTCGTTTCAGTACCAGGCAGACAGTCCACTCGTGCTGAATGACGTGTCGCTGACGATCGCGGCGGGAGAGTACGTGGCGATTGTCGGGCCGTCGGGCTCCGGGAAGTCCACGCTGCTGAGGCTGCTCCTCGGCCTCGAAACACCCACGTCTGGCCGCGTGGCCTATGGCGGCCGCGACCTGGCGCACCTCGACGTGCAGAAACTGCGCAAGAAGCTCGGCGTCGTCATGCAGGGCTCCCAGATCCGGGCAGGCTCAATCTTCGAGAACATCGTTGGTGCCATGCCCCTCACGATTGACGACGCGTGGGAAGCGGCCAGGCTTGCCGGTGTCGACGAGGACATCCGCGAGATGCCGATGGGGATGCACACGGGACTGCAACAAGGTGGGCTGACGCTCTCCGGCGGGCAGCGACAGCGGCTGATGATTGCCCGGGCGATCATCGCCAGGCCGCGCGTGCTGCTCTTCGACGAGGCCACGAGCGCGCTCGACAACCGGACGCAGGCCGTCGTAGCCAAGAGCCTCCAGGACTTTCAAGCCACCAGGGTCACCATCGCTCACCGGCTCAGCACGATCATTGGCGCCGACCGGATCTACGTGATGGAAGGCGGTCGTGTCGTGCAGCGCGGCAGCTATCACGAGCTGGTCGATGAACCTGGCCTCTTTCAAGAGCTGATGCGGCGGCAGATCGCGTAGCCTCGGTGGCGACGGTTCGACGTGGAAAGGAGCCGACGTGGAGATTCAGAGCGCCGACAACGGCGGCGTCATGGTGATTGGCGTGAGCGGACGCCTCGACTCGAACACCTCCGACGCGCTGGAAAAGGAAATGAGGACTCAGATCGCAGCCGGGGGCACGCGGATGGTGTTCGACTTGAAGGCGCTCGACTTTGTCAGCAGCGCCGGACTGCGCGTGTTCATGATGGCGGCGCGCACACTCCGCGGCAAAGGATCGCTGGCGCTGGCAGCGCCACAGCCGAAGGTGCGGCAGATCCTGGAAATCGCCGCGATGGACACGATAATGCCGATCTACGGCTCGGCGGCCGACGCCGTCGCAGCTCTGAGATCGTAGTCACGTGCGTTTCCGCATGATGAAGACATTGCGGTCGTTCTCGCGGTGATACTCGAGCGAATCCATCAAGGACCTGTACGATGTGCACGCCCAGCCCGCCGATTGGCCGTTCGTCGCTACCCAGCTGAAGATCGGGCGCAGGGGCATCGAGGGGGTTGAACGCACGGCCGTCATCTTCCACGCGCACGGACACTTCGTCGCCGTCGAGCGTGATGTGTATCGCTATCTGGTGTTCGGCCTGATCGTCGTAGGCGTAGGAGATGATGTTCGTCACGACTTCGTCGAGCGCGACACCGAACGGGAACGTGACGTCCGGCGGCAGCCCGTGTGCGGCCCCGAAGGCCTCGATCTGCTCCGCTGCCTCGGCGATCTCCGCCCGGCGGTTTGGCAGCGTGATGGACAGCTCATCCCGGGTCAAGGCTGGTCCACTCCGACGCGCCCACCCGTTGCCAGCGGATCAGACCTGAGCACGCATGGGCCGGTTCGTGAGGTTTGCGAAGTACACGGGAAGCCGCCCCCCTGGTTTGAGTCCGCGCTCTCTCCCCCGCCCGGTTTCACTCGGGCATGGAGCACACGGCGACGCTCAACCAGGTCTTGCGTCTCAGACCATTTTTTCCTCGCGCGTGTTCCTTCACGGAGTGATCGGTTACCGTAGCTCGATGGGAATGACGAGTTCCGGATTTTGCTACGCCGCACCGGTGACAATCTTCGCGACGATGCTCATGAGTTGCACGCGGCCAGTCGCGCCGCCCATGGCGACAGCGGGCGTCGACCGCTTGATGACGCCGGAGGAGCTGGCCGCGGTTCCGAGCCGAGCGCCAGACCATCGCATCGCCTACGGGAGCGACCCGAGCCAGTATGCGGAACTGCGCGTTCCGGAGGGCTCCGGACCCCATCCCCTCGTCGTCCTCATCCACGGCGGGTGCTTCAAGGCCGCCTACGCGACAGCCCAGTATTTCGGCGCGATGGCCGACGCGCTCAAAGAAGACCGAATCGCGACGTGGAACATCGAATACCGACGGCTGGGCCAAACCGGTGGCGGGTGGCCTGGCACATACCTTGACGTCGGGCAGGCCGTCGACCACGTCCGCGCCATCGCGAGCGATACCACCTCGATCTCGGCCGCGTCGCCGTTGTCGGGCACTCGGCCGGCGGACATCTGGCGATGTGGGCGGCGGCACGCCGTCGCCTCCCGAAGGCAAGTGAACTGTACGTCACAGATCCACTTCCGGTACGCGGGGTCATGGACCTGGCTGGACCGGTCGACATGACGGCCAACATCCCGGGATATGAGGCTCTGTGCCGCGATACGGTCATCACCTCAATGCTCGGTGGCACACCAGCCGCGGTGCCAGATCACTATGCGCACGCGTCGGCGATCAAGCTGCTGCCGCTGGGGATCCCGCAGGTGCTCGTGCTGGGGTCGCACGAGGACTTTGTGCCGTTGGCGCTCGTCGACGTGTATGTGCACGCCGCAACGCAGGCCGGTGACCAGGTGCACCGAATCCTGATTCCGGGCGCCGGGCATTTCGAGATCGCCAGCCCGCTGTCGTTTACGTGGCCGCAAATCAAGCCGGCCATCCGGTCGCTCCTCGACGGGAAGCTGCCGTCGTAGCGGTCAACTTACGCCGGAATAGGTCCTCGTAACGCCGCAGGAATCATCTGGCCACGCCGGACTGGATCCTGAGCCCTGCGCGAATTGTGAGGTGCAGATGCGCAGCAAATCGGGCACGGCCATTCGCCGAGGCGCGGCTCGGCCATCACGCGATCGCCGCTGATCGCTCATGCCGCGGCGGGAGGCAAGTCTGCAACCACCGACCCAGAGGGGGTGACGCTTTGCCGCCGGGATCAGCAACCAGTCAGGATCGAATGCGTCCGGTCACCGGAGGTTCCTCGACCTGGCCTACCTGGAACGCCTTGGATACGAAGCCGGCCATTGCGGCGCCGATCACCGGAGCCAACCAGAACAGCCAGAGCTGCTGAAGGGCCCAGCCTCCGACGAAAACCGCGGTCGCAGGACCGCGCGCGGGATTGACCGAGGTGTTCGTCACCGGGATGCTGACCAGATGGACCAGTGTGAGGGCGAGGCCGATTGCGAGGCCTGCGAATCCTACTGGAGCGCGTTCGTGAGTGGAGCCAAGAATGACGGCCAGGAACATGAACGTCATCACGACTTCGCACACGAGCCCCGCCGTAAGCGAATACTGACCAGGTGAGTGCGCGCCGTAGCCGTTGGAGGCGAAGCCGGCGGCGAGGCTGAAATCGGCGCGGCCGCTCGCGATGATGTACAGCACGCCCGCGCCGCCGATGCCACCGAGGACTTGCGCCAGGCCGTACGGCAACAGCAGGTTGGCCGGAAAGCGGCCTCCTGCCCACAAGCCGACGGAAACAGCGGGGTTGAAGTGACCGCCCGAAATCGGGCCGAGCGTGTACGCCCCGCTCAGCACCGTGAGGCCGAACGCCAGCGATACGCCGAGCAGTCCGATGCCGACGGCGGGAAAAGCGGCCGCGAGGACCGCGCTGCCGCAACCTCCGAGAACGAGCCAGAACGTGCCGATAAACTCGGCAGAGAGCTTAGAGAACACCGCGCACTCCTTTGCGAAGAGCCTTCGAAGAGATCGTGGAGCACGGTTACGGCCGGCGATGATGAAGGCCGGACGCCGCAGGCACCGCACGCCCGCTGTTCTTCATCGCGTGCGGGGCCTGTTTCTGACGTGACTTCGCTGCGGTCCAGAGCTCGTCAGACGATCCGCCAGATTTCGACGCGAGGTCTCCGGCTCCAAACGGCCGTCAGCGGATTTCGACGAAGGGCGCAACAGCGTGAGCTGTCGTGCCCTCGGTCGGTGTCTGTATCCGCTGCCTCAACCTCGTTGCCGGAGACGGAACGAGCGAAGCTTGAGGGCCGCTGCAAGCGAGAGCAACCCGGCCATCCCATCGCTGGAAGCTGGCTCGCCGTCTTCGGCAGCTTACGAGGCTCTGAGGGTGGCTCTGCAGGTGCAGCCGTCGCCGCCGGCGCCGGGGCCGGTCGCGATTCTGCGGCTGGCGGCGGGGGCGCTTGACGCGCGGGGGGCGCTGCCGCCGCCGTTGGTGGCAGGACGACCGGCACCAATTTGGACGACAGCACGTCGAGTTCACGAAGGTTGTCCGGGTCCTTGCTGGTTTCGCTCTCGAGTCTGCCGGTGATCTCCACCCAGCGGCCGAGCATTGAATCCTTCAGGGACGCTTTTTCCGGATTATCGAGCATGAGTGCATCGGCACCGGTCTCGGCCGTGCACTTTGCCTCCGGTACGCTTTCAACGGGCCCTTTTTTCGGGCGCGCCAGCACGTACTTGTCAGGCTTTCCGCCGCGTACCGCACTGCCACGGACGAGACATCCCACCGCGGTAACCTGCCCGCTTTGGTCCTGTGGCAGCAGGTTCCCATCCCGTCGCTGCGCGTATGCGGGTTCGACCGTCACCATACCGAAAGCGACGACAACAACCGTTGCACCATAGAGAGCGTGAAGAGCCATCCATACACCTCCTGGCGGTCGGGATAGCAACAACCGATCCCGTCGTGACACATGGCCAACATCACTGCTGTAGTTCTGCGCAAACCGGTCGCGCGGCGTCAACTTGCGCCTCCTGCGGCCAGACTTCGTTCAACGACCGCGTCGCGACAGTCCTGCCGAATCGATGTTCTGAGATGGATTCGAAGCCGACTCCGCACGGTATTTCGGAGGTAGGCACGGTATTTCGTTGTATGGAGACGAGTTGACTCACGCGTCAGCGCGATTGTGAGGCCGCCTCCGGCCGAGGCGCGCGCAACTCAGCAGGGCTTGGCCGAGGCGTGTCCAGTTGCAGGGGGGAAAGGCCAGCGACCCGGCGTCGTTACGGCGCGCAACGCCGCTCGGTGATCTGCCGCACCTTGTCCCTGAAGGCGGCGACCCACGCGTCCAACCCGGTATAAGAAGTGCGGGTCTTCGGATCCGCCACACCTGAGATCCGGACAGCTTCTCGACGCGCGCCGTCGTCATGAGCGCGCGCACGTGTGCGTCGGTCAAGAGGAGCAGGCGATCCTGCAGGAAGGCCCGCCCGGCCTCGCCGATGCGAGGATCCCCACGGCCGCCCTCGCCGGCGGCCATCGAGACCGTGAGGTTACCGCGGCATTCCGGCACGCCGCCCGAGGAGGGAGACTTCGCAGGCTCGAAGACAGGTCGATTCGTCCACGCCTTCAGGTTCATCTTCGCCGTCGATGCTTTGCTCATACGGCCTGCACCGCCGAACGTGGCACCGATATCCTGTAGAGCGATCACCGGCTCGCTGCACGCCGAGGCATCAGCGTGCTCGAAGAACACCGGTGGCCCGTTGTCGCGATCTTTGAGTGGATGCGCCTCGCCCGCGCGCGGATCGAGCACGCCCCGGCACTCCAGTCGCTGTTGCTCGGGCTTGCGATCGCCGTGCTGGATGAACACCGCCAGGAGCGTGAGCGCGTCGAAATGCGTGCGCTGTCGCGTACGCAGCTCGCCCTCGGGCAGATTCGCGATGGCTTCATCGACCTCGCCCCAGCGCCATCCCTGGTCGGCGTCTTCCCCATCAACCATGACCAGACGGCTCGCCTCTGGCTGGAATGTTGCGAGGTACGAGCGTCTGGCGCGTGGTCCCGAGCCCGCCATCGGGTCGGCCGGGCAGTCGCGGCAGTCGATCGTGATCGGATAGATCGGATCGGATGTGAACCCGAGAGTCCACATTAGTTTCGCCGCCGCGACCGCTGAAAAGATCTCGCGGTTGCCTTCCTTCGATCCGTCGCTGTACTTGACACGGATCGTCGTGCCGGCCGCTGTCAGGCACGCGAATTTCGGCGTGTTGCCGCCGAGGTCTTTCCCTGGTGTGGCGAACGTGCACGGCAGCGGCTCGCCGCGAAGCGCAGCCTCGAGCCCCTCCGACTGCTTCAGCGGCCGGCCCTTCAGCACCATTTCGGGGGTCACCTCTCCCGGGTCGGACCAGATCTTGGCCGCCGCCAGATACCGCAGCCGCTGTTGTGCGCCGGCGACGTGCACGAATGCGACCTGGTTGTCGCTCTGGGCGACGACGGTGGCGGCGAGGACCAGCTCTGCGGCCGCTACTAGCGCGCATGCCGAAAGGATTTTGGTTGACATGCTCGAACACCTTTGCAATCCAGCCGTCCGATACGGTCCGGAATTGGAACGGGCCTGGATGACGGGCTCGACGACCGACGTTCAAGGGCCGTTCCGTGTCGACGAACCAGGAACCGACGACTGATCGCGGCCTGGTGGGACGGCGACGTCGCTCGTCCTGTGCACGAACAGGCTGACCAACGTCGCAGACGACGCGCAAATAGCCCACGCGCACCGGTTCAATCCCACGTTAGGCGACCAGTGTCGCGCACTGCTGCATCCCGTGTCCAGCTCAGGAGCCAGCGCGACGACGTGGCGGCCCTGGTGGCGCACTATCGAATCCGCGTACGGAGCCGGTGACGCCGAAGCCGGCGAACCCATCGCGCATGCAGCCCTGAACGCCGCGCACTGTCCGGGCCGCTCGGAGCGAACGTCGTTCGACGCAACTTCCATGCGCCGTTAGATCCCGTTGGTCCGGCCCCGAACGGCACGTGGCCTCGATTGGGCCGGATCGAGCGTGCTTGCGGCACACAGCCGTGCGCATGGCGGCGGCGTCTAGAAGCGGACGCCGAAAGTCGTCGCGAGGTACTGGCCGTTGGCTTTGCGTCCCGCGAGCGAGTCAGTCGTCGACGGCGTCACGAGCGGGGTCGCCGACGTCTCCGCTTCGATCGTCGGACCCCAGATGTAGTGATATCTGATCTCCGCATAGATCTTCCCGAACCTCACGCCACCGCCGAAATCCATACCGAAGTCGGTCGAGCTGCGGTCGCCGACGATGTTCTCAACCGGCACCCAGCCGCCGGGGACGCAGTAGTACCACCAGGGATCGCAGTACCCCGGCGCGTACCCGACTCCGGGCGTCGTGACCTTGATCGGGCGATAGTATACGCCCATGCCCACCAGTCCGTAGGGACGGAACCCACCCTCCGGCCTCTGGAAGATCACGTTGGCGGTCCCGTACTGCATGTTCATGTCCGAGAAGAAGTCGGTGGGAGTGGTCGCGGCGAACGGCGTAGGGCTCAGTGGAATCGAGATCCGCTTATCGCCCAGGCCGTTGAAGCTGTACAGGCCTTCGATGTAGATCGCCGGCTTGACCGCGACGTCGATGCCGATGTTGAAGTTGTAGCCGTTGCCGAGGCGATCGGCCACCTCGGCGTTCGGGACGGTGAACCCGCCGCCGAACGAGACGTGCACCGGCTGGGTCTGCGCTTGCGCATCGCAGGGGGCCGCGGCCAGTAGAGCTGCTGTCAGCAGACAAAGAAACGCTGCATTGTGTCGCATGAGGCATCCTTTCGCCCAGGGACTCAGCATTGCACATGCCAGCAGGGAGCCGTTCGATGATGCCGCTGTAATGTATTGGTTTGCGGGTTGATGCCCCGCTTGCTCGACGCGCGCCGCGAGAAAGATCTTCCGGATACACCGGAGGGCGCACGGCATGCCGGAGGTCCACGAGGCTCGCGCGATCCGCGATCTTTCGGCCGCACCGCGCCCTGAGCCCTGTGGCATTGCGCGTGCTGATGCGTCAACGGGCGACGATTATCGCGGTCGGACCGGCCAGCGCGGCGAGCGCGCAGGCTACCGTTTCTTGCGCGACGCGATTGAGAAACCCATCATCGTGTAGCCGTTGGCGGTCCGCTCGTTCCCGCCGTCGGCCATCCAGACCTTCGACATGTTGAGGAAGAGCGTCATATCTTTCGCCGGTCCGAACAAACGGACGTCCGCGAGCCGCACGCTCAGGCCCCACGTGTAGCCGAGCGTCACCCGACGCGAACCGGCGTAGTCCGGGACGCTGAGAAGGAGCACGCCAGGCGGGCCGAAGACCTGCAGGCGCCCGACATCCACGAGGCTGATGTGGAAACCGACGAGCCCGTACAGCCGCGTGCCGCTCGAGGCGCTGGGCCACAGCCCGTCGAGGTGAACGCGTGTCATGAAGGAACTGTGCTTCGACTTCTCGGCATCGAGGCGCGCCGCCTGCGCTGGAGTCGGGACCGCCGCGATCGCCGTGCGAGGATCCTCGAGCAGAAGGCAAGTCACTTTCGTGCGTGGATCGAGCTCCAGGACGTAGGCCGCCGCTGCCCTGGCGCAGTACGCTCCGAGCCACGCCGGAGCCTCAGGCGGTGGCCGGCGCCTGGCGATCCCGCCCATGGCGTCGTGTGCGGGGCGGTTGGAATACTTGGTGTCGTATCGCTGCCACTTCTCCATCGAGGAGAGCCAGATGCCGAGCGCGCGGTCTTGTTCCGGCAACAGGACCAAGGTGGGATCGGTGGGTGGCGGCGGATCAGGGGGGCGCTGGCCACCCGCGGCGGCACCGACCTCCAGCAGCACCAGGCATGACAGGGTCAGCAGATGCGTGCGCATGGTCCCCTCCGGGATTGGATGAGCCAGGATCTTCGCGCCACGCGAGCCGATCGTCAAGCCATTTGTCACATCTCCGGGGTCAGCCTTCGTTTACCAGGCTGGCGCTGCGCGGGAAGGGCGCCGGACCGCTAGGCTTGGGCTAAGGCTAAAACCCGTGGGTGGATGGTCGGCGCACTCGCGACAGAGCGCTCGAGATCTGATCGCGGCGTATCCAGGCAACGGTGAGCGATCCGACCAATAAGATCGCGGGAACGAGCGGCGATCCGCCGACGATGAAGAGATGCGTCAGGATGGCGCCGGCCATCGTGGCGACGAGCGCAATCGCGCCGAATGGCGCGAGCGACGGCACGAGAAGAGCCACGGCCGATCCGACTTCGATGAGGCCGGTGACGTACCTGAACCACTGGCCGACGCCGATGGCGTCGAACAATCCGACCATCGCCGGCGCGCCCGCGAGCTTCGAGCCTCCCGCCAGCAAGAACATGCCGGCAAGTGCGAGTTGCGGCGAACCCGCATGTCAACGAATCTGTACATCAGGACGGCGACGCAACTCCAGGACCCCTACGGCGGATCGGTCGTGCTGATCAACAAGGTCACCGTCGCGATCGAAGCTTCCTGGAGCTGACGAGATGTGGCACATGTCTTACTCTCGGTCGGTGCCCACGCGCCTGGAGAGCGCGACACAGACCCCGTTTCGCGATCCGCAGATTCCCTTTCTCCCTGCATCGCCGGACGGCAATCAGGTTCGCAAGTCTCTGAAAGCGGCAGGGAATCGGCAATCCGGCAATTGACATCCTCGCGGCAAGGCATCAGAATTCGGCGTCCATCAGCCCGGCCGCTCATGTTGTTTACCCTCAAGCGCCTCGCGCTCGGCATCTCTCTCATCGTCCTGACGTCGGTCGTTCTGCTTCTCTCCGATCTCGGCCGCCGGACCCCGACCCGCCGGTCGATCGTCAGGATCGCCATCCTGCAGCATGCCTCGAGTCCCGTCCTCGATGACGGGATCACCGGCATGATCCAGGGACTGGCCGAGCACGGCTTCACGCACGGCACGACCGCGGCGATCGATCGGTACAACGCGGAGGCGGACATGGCGATTGGCAACGCCATCGCCCAGCAGATCGTCAACGGCGATTACGACCTGGTCCTGACGTCGAGCACGCCGTCGATGCAGGCCGTCGCGAACGCCAACCAGCACGGCCAGGTGCTCCACGTGTTCGGCATCGTGGCGGATCCGTTCAGCGCCGGGATCGGCCTCGATCGCGCCGATCCCATGAAACACCCGAAGCACATGGTGGGACAGAGCACGTTCCTGCCGGTCGACGACGTGTTCCGGCTCATGAAGGAGTCGCTGCCGGGCCTCACCAATGTGGGCACGGCATGGAATCCGGCGGAGACGAACTCGCGCGCTTTCGTGACGGCGGCGCGCGAGGTATGTCGCAAGCTGGGTATCACGCTGCTCGAGGCGAACGTCGACAACACCTCTGGTGTGGTCGAGGCCGTCCAGTCGGTCATCGCCCGGGGCGCCCAGGCGTTCTGGATCCCCGGCGACAACGTGATGATGTCCACCATCCCCACCACGGTGGAAACGATACGGCGCGCTGGCATCCCCGCATTCAGCATCACCCCGGGGAAGCCTGATCGCGGCACTTTGCTCGATGTGGGCCTCGACTTCGTCGAGGTGGGACGTTTGGCCGGCGCTTTGGCCGCCAACGTGCTGCGCGGGACCGATCCGGCCACGATTCCGATTCGCGACGTCCTGGACCAAGTGCCCAAACGGATCGTCATCAACACGCTCGCGTTGAAGGGCCTGAAGGAGCCGTGGCGAGTGTCGCAGGAAACGCGGCAGAAGGCGACGATCCTCGTGGACGAAAGCGGCATCCACGATCGATCCGCGACCAAGCCGGCCCGCCTCCCGGCGGCCGCCCGGCCGCTCACCAAGCGATGGAATGTCGACCTGATCGAAGACAACGCCGTCGTCGACGTGGATGCGGCGATCCCCGATCGGACGGATCTGCTCATCACGTTCTCGACGCCCACGTCAGTCCTCGCCCGGGCCCAGCGCGTGAGTGATCCTCGAGCGGCCGCCGCGCCGCCGCGGGGCCTCGGGTCGCTACGCGCTGCCGCGAAGTAGAGAATCCAGATCTGACCCCTACGACCTCCGACTGTGGTGAGCGAAAGATGGAGATCACGCGAATCCCGACTGCCGGCGCCCTGGAGCTGCAGATCCGCGGACGGCTTGATGGCTACTGGGCCGATCACCTGCACCAGAGCCTCACGGAGACGATCCGGGAGGGTCACGATCGCATTCGACTCGACCTGTCGGGTGTCAGCTTCATGAGTTCGGCGGGAATCGCCGTCCTGGTGAGGTGTTACAGGCAACTCCAGCGCATCGACGGTTCCCTTGTCGTGACCAGGCCGTCGCCGCAGGTCAGGACGGTGCTGGAAATGACCCATCTGGCGGACATGCTGATCGAGGTGGGCGAGCCGGTCGCTGAAGTGCCGGCCGGTCCAGTCGACGGCACCCGAGTCGAGCGCGACGGAGCGGTATTCCATATCTTTGACGTGGCGCCCGCGGCAGAAATCCGGTGCCGCGTCATCGGCACCGAGGCACCGCTGGCGGCGAGCGCCTTTTCCGCGGAGCACTGCTCCTCTCTTCGGCTGCCCGAGTCTGGCTTCGCCTTCGGGATTGGCGCCATCGGTGATGGCTTTTCCGATTGTCGTGATCGCTTCGGGGAATTCGTCGCTATCGGCCACGCTGCCGCCTTTCAGCCGGCCGATGGGACCAGCGTTCCGGACTACCTGGTCGGATCGGGCGATCGCGGTTCGAAGCTGCAGGTCCTGTATGGTCTGGCCGGCGACGGATTCTTCGGCCGCCTGGTGCGCTTCGACGCCGGCGCGTCCGGCGCGATCGCGCTGAGCGATCTCGCCGCCCGCTGCCTCGAGGTCTCGCGCGCGGACACGGCCGCCGTCGTGATCGTTGGTGAAGCAGCGGGCCTGGTCGGGGCCGCGCTCCGCCAATCGCCCGCGCACCCGGGCGAGGCCGATCTCTTCGCGTTTCCTGCAATCAGATCGCGACTGACCTTCACGACCGACCGCGCCTTCGCGCGGAGCCTCACGCTCGCCGTCGGCTTCGTCGCGCGAAGCGCGCAGCCGCAACTGCGGCCGCTCGGCACATCACCCGAGCTCTTCGGACATTTTCATGCGGCGGCATTCTCCTTCGGTCCGCTGAAGCGCGGCCGCATTCAACTCGAGCAGACCGTCGCGAACCTGTTCGAGAAAGAGAGCCTGCTCGGCGTCCTGCACCTCCTCAACGACACGCGAGAAGTGGCGGGGATCGGGCAGAGTGAGTTCATTCGGGGAGCGTGCTGGACCGGCCCGACTGGCGTTTGGGAGACGAGCTGATATGTCGCTGCTGATTGGCGCGATGACGATCGGAGCGATCCTCTCGCTCCTCGCGCTCGGCGTGTTCGTGAGCTTCCGGGTGTTCGAGTTCCCCGACATCACCGCCGACGGCTCCATTACCCTGGGCGCGGCCGTGGCCGCGACGCTGCTGGTTGCACAGGTGCACCCGGCGCTCGCCACGGGCATCGCCTGCCTGGCGGGGGCAGTCGCGGGCGCCACGACGGGAGTGATCCACACGCGCTTCGGAATCAACAGCCTGCTCTCGGGCATCCTGGTGATGACCGCGCTGTATTCGGTCAACCTGCACGTCATGGGCCGGAGCAACGTGCCACTCCTCGCGGAGCGGACGCTTGCCACGATGGCGGAATCGGCGGGAACGTCGCTCCTTGGTGGCGACCGCCTCCAGGTGGTCGGTTGGGAGG
The DNA here is from genome assembly GCA_963787175.1 of uncultured Acidobacteriota bacterium. Taxonomy (GTDB): domain Bacteria; phylum Acidobacteriota; class Vicinamibacteria; order Vicinamibacterales; family 2-12-FULL-66-21; genus CAVSUB01. The sequence goes on along the minus strand of CAWBCA010000013.1, from coordinate 67,808 downwards.
TCAGCACGCGTGACGTCTCGGTTCTGATCCTGGCGCTGCTCGCCGCGACGGTGGCCGGAGCGATCCTCTTCGTTTTCTTTCGCACCCATCTGGGCACCGCCATGCAGGCCGCCGGCGACAACTCGCAGATGATCCGCGCTCTGGGCGTCAATGTGAACACGATGATCATCCTTGGTCTGGCGCTCTCGAACGGCATGATCGCGCTGGCCGGCGCGCTGCTCGCGCAGTATCAGGGCTTCGCCGACGTGCAGATGGGGATCGGCATGGTGGTCTGGGGACTCGCCAGCGTCATCATCGGAGAGGCGCTGGTGGGGACACGCCAGCTCGGGTTCATCATCACGGGCGCCGTGATGGGGTCGGTCCTCTTCCGCCTGCTCGTCGCGATCGCCCTGCGCGGCGGGCTCAACCCGAACGACCTCAAGCTGATCACAGCGGTCTTCGTATTCGTGGCCCTCGTCCTCCCGATGATGGTTTCGAAGGCGGCGGGTGCGCAGCGGGGAAAGCGTTCCGGCGGCCGGGCCTGAGTGCCCCGGAGCAACGCGGATCATGCTCGACATCCGGCAGGTTTCCAAGACGTTCAACGCCGCTACGGCAAACGAGCTGCGCGCTCTCCAGGGCGTCGAACTCACTATCGATCACGGGTCGTTCGTCGTCGTCGTGGGGACGAACGGGTCGGGCAAATCGACGCTGCTCAACGCGATCGCCGGGACGTTCCAGGTCGATTCGGGCACCATTCGGGTCGATGGCGTGGACATCACGGCGTGGCCCGAGCACCGGCGGGCGGGGCTGATTGGACGCGTTTTCCAGAACCCCTTCAGCGGCACGGCGCCTTCCATGACGATCGCCGAAAACCTCGTGCTCGCAACCCGGCGCGGCCAGCGGCGCGGTCTGGGCTGGGCGCTGCCGGCCCGGACCCGCGACGAGCTGCGCGATCGCGTCCGCTGGCTCAACATGGGCCTGGAGGATCGCCTGGACAATCCGATCGGCAGCCTGTCTGGAGGCCAGCGCCAGGCGCTCACGCTGCTGATGGCGTCGTGGGTGAAACCGAAACTGCTACTGCTCGATGAGCACACCGCCGCCCTCGACCCGAAGAGCGCCGATCAAGTGATTCGCCTCAGCCAGGAGATCGTGTTGCGCGACCGGCTGACGACACTGACCGTGACCCATTCGATGGCGCAGGCGACGAACCTTGGTGACCGCCTCGTGATGATGCACCGGGGCCGTGTGATTCACGACTTCCGCGGCGCCGAGAAGCAACGCCTGCGCGCCGAGGACCTGCTCGGCCGCTTCGAGGAGGTGCGGCGTGCCGAGCAGCTCGACGAGACGGCGGCCGAGATGCTGCGGCGAATGTACGCATAGAGGCGCTGCGACCCGGTTGCTCGCGATCGAGGATGTGAACCGCTCGGGCGGCGTGCCGGGGCCGACTCTACTGCGGCTCGTCGGATCGCAGCCGGAACGTGCGAGAGGATGCGCCGTGACGGCATCGATGTCAGTGACACTGGTCAACGACCGATCGGAGGTCGAAAGGCTCAGCCGCCTGGTCGATGCGTTCGGCGCGGCGGAGGGGCTGCAACCGGACTCCATCTTCAGCGTCAGTCTCGCGCTCGACGAGGTGGTCACGAACATCATTCGATACGCGCACGACGACGGCCGGCAGCATCCAATCGTCGTCCGGCTGACGCTCGAACCGGGCGTCCTGACGGCGGAAGTGGAAGACGACGGCCGCGCCTTCAATCCGCTGGAAGCGCAGGCGCCCGATCTTCACGCGAGCATCGAGGAGCGGCCGATCGGCGGGCTCGGCATCCACCTGGCGCGATCGGTGATGAGCTCGGTGGAATACCGGAGGGAGGCCGGGCGGAACGTGTTAACCATGAAAAAGAGAGTGGCCGTCGGCCGCTGACGGCTGACTCTCACACGGCCTGGTCCGGCTCGGCGAGCGCCGAACACGCGCTCTCGAGGTCGGCGTGAACCGGGATCAGCACCGCGATCCCGACGATCTCGAGCACCTCTTTGACCAGTGGCTGCGGGCCGGCAATGACCATCCGCCCGCCATGCTGCTTCAGAGCCTTCGCAGTCGCCACCAGCAGGCGGATGCCGATGGACGACAGAAACCGCACCCGCGTCATGTCGACGACGACACGCGGCGGGTGCGCCGCGATGGTCTCGGTGAAGCGCGCCGCGACCTGCTCGGTGCCGGCGCCGTCCATCCGTCCGGACAGGACGATTTCCTGAATGCCATCGGCGCGCTGTTCTGTGGTGAGTTCCATGAGGTTCGATTCCCGGATCTCCGAGCGACCGCGATCACGCGAAACGCGATAGTATCCGCGCGTGTCGCGCAGATCCAGCGGCAACTCACGCCGACCCTCGGCCTGGGCCACACGTCGATGCCGTCTATGTTGACCGATTTCCTCCGCAGATCCTTGCCGAACGTCGAATCGCTGCGCCCCGGGTGGATCCTGACCGCCGGCGCGCTGCTTACCACGACCGCGCTGTGGGCCATGGCGCGCGGGCAGTCGGGCATGCCGTCCGACTTCCGGCCGTGGCTCGCCCTGTCGCAGATCACCGTCCTGTGGTCGGTAACGCTCATGGCGATCGCCCTGCTCGCCGTCGTCAGGGCGCACGCGCTGGAGCCGGTCTTCGGTGGTCTCGATCGCTCCGTGCGCTTCCATCGCGTCGTCGGCCCGTCGGCCATCCTGCTGTTGATCGTGCACGTCATCTGCCTGGCCCTGGCTGAACGGCAGCGCGGTGGGTCCATCGGCAACCTGCTGATCCCGTTCTGGTCGGACTCGGCACGATCGGCGGACATCATCGTCTTCTACGTGCTGGTGCTGCTTGGCGTCCTCGCCTACGAACGCAAGACGCGCTACGAACACTGGCTCGCGGTCCACCGTGTCATCGGGCTGATCTTCCTCGGCGGCGCGGCCCACGCGGCAATGGAACCGGGAACCATCGCCGACTTCGAACCGCTGCGGACCTGGATCGTGATCCTGCTGCTGGCTGGCGGAGCCGCCTGGCTGTATCGGATTTTGCTGTTCAGGCGCCTCGGCCCGCGCTACCCGTATCGGCTTGAAACGGCTGCGCCGCGGGGGTCCAACATCATCGACCTCGTCATGCGGCCGGTGGCACGGCGCATGATGTACGAGCCCGGCACATTTGTGTTTCTGCGTATCCAGAGCCTCGATGCACAGAAGAAGGAGCTGCATCCTTTCTCGATCTCGTCATCGCCAGTTGACCGGGATCTGCGGGTATCCGTCCGCATGGTGGGCGATTTCACCAAGCGGTTGGCGGCGCTCGGGCCTGGAACGGCCGTGGAGGTCTTTGGCCCCTTCGGCGGGTTCACGTCGCACCGGTTCGCGCCGTTCCGACGGCTGGTCTTCATCGGCGGAGGGATCGGGATTACGCCATTTCTCGGCATGCTCGCGTTCGAGCTGAGCAACCATGACTTCCGGCGGATCTGGCTCTACTACGTCGTTCGCAACGAGCAGGATGCAGTGTACGACGCAGAAATCCGCGAGACCTACCTCTCCGCGGAGTCGTACATCGACTACGAGATGTGGCCGACCGCGACCCGTGGCCGGATCACCGCCGCGGAGATCGCGTCGCAGGTGGCGCTGGACGACTATGCCGTGATGCTCTGCGGGCAGATGGCATTCGTCGCCGATCTCGCCAGGCAGTTCACGGCGCTCGGCGTGCCGCGTGAAAGGATCATCACCGAGGAGTTCGAGTTCCGGTAGACGCCGCTCATTCGGGCCGACGGTTCGCGTCGATCGAATTGGTGCCGCTTGGCCGTGTAGCCGACGACCGCGTTGCGGATGGACTAGCCGCGAGCACGTCCGATCGCTCGTGTGCGGCGAGCGGACGCTGACGATCGACCAGCTGCTCTTCACGTCGGCGGTGATCAGCCGTTCGGCCTCCCGCGCGAAGGTGGCCGGATCCGAAGCGCCGTCGCGGACGACGCCTTCGAGCGGCCGACCGAGCACGCCGCCCGCCGCGTTCAGTTCCTCGATCGCCATCAGCGTCGCCTCGGCAACGGGCCTGGCGCTGATCGCCATCGCGCCGGAGAGCGACTGCAGGACGCCGACGCGGATGGGCGGTGGCGGGCCGCCGCGGAGGCCGACGGCGAGGGCGAGGTGACGACGAGCGCCCCGCCGGCGAGGAGGGCGGCGCGTTTCACGGAACGACTTTGCGATTGCGGCTGGAGCCCAGGCGGCTTGGGGTGATGTCATCGTGCGGTCGGAGCCATCGCGCGGTCTTGGCCGCGTGAAGTGTACTACCGATCCTCCTCTCACCTGCCTAGATCGGCGCCTTCGTCGGCTCCGCCCTCGCGAGCGCGCCGATGAGACACACGGCGCTGGCGACGCGGAGACTGAGGCGAACCTTGTGATGGTTCGGCATGGTCAGATGAGGAACTGCTCTTCCATCCACAGCATCCCTGCCGCGTTCGTTCTCGTGACGATTGGGCCGTCGATGACGATGCGCTTCGGGATCGGGAGCCCGGTATCCCGCCCTCGCGCAGCGGTGACGCCGGCGACGATGGCGCCCCCGTGAATGCGAGAGGAGGAATTGCGGACCGTGGCGAACATGCGGCCCTCGACCACCGCCGCAATCGCCGGCGGCATCGCGTCCACGCCGCCAATCAGGATCTGGGTACGCCCGTGCGCTTTCATGACGTTGGCCGCGGCGAGCGCCATGTCGTCGTTGTGGAAGAAGGCGGCATCGATCTTCGGGAACGTCTCGAGGTACGTCTCCCAGAGTTGCGCCGTTTTCGCGACGTCCCAATCCGCCGGATCGGTAGCCAGGACCTCGACGCCGGGAAATCTGTCGATGACCGATTGGAAGCCATTGGCGCGTCCCAGCGCGCCGGTATGTCCGAGCGCGCCCTGCGTCATGATAATCGTGCCCTGGCCGCCGATCGCATCCACCAGCGCCTGGGTGACCGCGGCGCCCATGAACTCGTTGTCGGGAGCAAGAAACGTGAGGACGTCGATCTGATCGAGCGGCGCGATCAGCGTGTCCATGTCGATCACCGGGATCCCGGCCTCGATCATCCTGACCACCGGCGCAGTGATCGTGTCGATGTCCACCGCCTGGATGGCGACGAAGTCCCACTTTTCGGATGCGATCTCCTCGACCAGAGCCAGCTGTTTCGTGGCCGAGAGCTCGGCGTCGAACCAGGTGACGTCGACGTCCAGCAGCCGGCCCCAGGTACTCGGCGGCCTCTTTCCCTTGCGCGCACCAGGTGACCTGCAGGCCGATGTTCGAGAACGCGGCGCGCAGCCGCCTGCGCGAGCGGCCCGCACCGGCGCCATGCTGCGCGCCGGCAAGGAGGTTGACGCCGCCGAAGGCGGCGATGCCGGTCGCCGCTGCGGCGAGTTGGAAAAAATCGCGCCTGCCGGGCTGACAGTGGAACTCTGGATGCATTGGGTCCTCAACTTCTGACTCCGGACTCCGGGCTCCGGCTCTAATTCGGTACTCACCTTGTGCAGCACGATCGTGCTCACTGGGCTGCCGTCGGGCAAGGTCGCGGTCTCGATCATCAGGCCGTGCTCGACCAGCTCGAATCGGAGGTGCAACTGGACCGTCGCGCCGTTGTTGAAGCACTTGATGACGAGCGTGTTCGACTGCATCACCGTTCGACTGACGACCGTGCCGTCGTCGAAGCTGGCAAAGCCGCGATCGGTGCTGTCGCAGAGCGTGAGCATGGAGTCGCGGGCGGCGAGCGCGTACTTGCCGTCGCTGCGCAGGACGAGACTGCGCCGCGCGTCGCCGCCGTCGACGGGGTCCACGCCCAGCCAATACCCTTGAAAATCGGCGTGCCCCCGGGACTGCGCCGAGGCCCGGTTCGACGTGGCCGAAGTGCCTCCCATGAGAATGACTCCGAGAACACTGACGGTGACGAGTGTGGTGCGCATACCTGGGCCTCCTGCGCGATGATCGAGCGATCCTCTATCTGTTGGCGGAAGCGGGTATCGGCGCCCACGGCACCGCGTGCAGCAAGCCGCCCGCCTTCTTGTCGACCGTGAGGCCGGTGAACATCCCGGTCGAACTCGCCGCGTCCACGTTCTCGACCTTACCGAGCGACGGTGGTTTCTTCTCTTCCGAGTCGCCGGCGGCGCTCACCCCGCGCTGGGCGCTAAGCACGAGAGCCAGCATCGCCAGGCTGGAAATCAGAGACTTCGTCTTCACCTGCGTTCTCCTTTCAACGACTCGGACGCCCAACCTGTGAACCACTGCCGCAGGTCGAACAGGTTTCCTTCAACACGAATCCACCCGCGCCGGCGCGGTCTGCAGTCACGCGGAACCTCGCATCCGGATACGGCGCGGCGAGGACGATGACCGCCGGCGGATGGAGTCCCACGATCTGGCGGGTCGCCCAGATCCCGTCACAAAGCGTCATCCCGAGATCCATCACCACCACGTCGGGGCGGGCACGGCCGTAATCAGCGACAGCGTCCTGCGGCGTGGTGCACTCGCAAATGTCGTCGGCGACATCGCTGACGATCTCTCCGATCACACGCCGCACGTTCGCACTGCCACGACGACCCTCATGCGCGCATTATGGCCGAGAACTGCTCGACAGGTGGAGGACTGTGCGCGTTCCCGGATGCCGACTGCTGTGAGAACACGGCTCGCTATGGCTGTGTCGGTGGTGTTTGCTCGAAACGGCGAGCTTACTGACGCAGCGATCGAACTCGCCGTCTTTGGTGCTACCACAGTTCGAGGGCGTGACTTGATCGCCTGGGCCTCCGAATCTCGTTTTCAGTAGCCACATCCGGTTGGGATGTATCGTGCGCGGACAGGCGGCGGAATCGTGCGATTTAGGCGTGAAAACTGTCGAGGGTGAGTCAGGACAGGTCTTGGTGCGCATGACCCTCGTAAGTGAGCGCCGCGTCTGATGCGGATCGCAAGTGAATTCGATCTCAACGGATTGACCGAGCGGGCACTCGAGGGGTAGAGTTTTTGGCCGTTGAACCAGGAGGGACCATGCGTAGCCGAGCACTCTTCGTCGTCTGTGTGTCCGCGATCGCGATCACGTCGTTGACGAAAGCGCAGTCCGCGTCGTTTCTCCACCTCAACCCGGGCGGGTTGTCGGATCTCCCTGAAACGGTACCTGTGAATATCGTTTTTGTCGGGTACGAATCGTCGCTCGTCAATCAGTCGAGCTTCCTCTCGGCACTGCCTGGCACGACAACGCGTGCTACCCCAATCGTCCGTATCCGGCAGGTGCGAACCTGTTTCTCTACAACGCGTTTACCCTTGGCCAGACTCGCGACGGAGGCGGGGACTACGAGGCCATGCTGTTCAACTACGTGACCGAGGACAACCGCGGCTCAGGAATATTGGGCTTTGCCGATGACAACTGGGTCGACGGCACGCAGAGCGGCGTCTTCAGCTTTCTCACACCGATCATCACGACGCTCGGCTATGGGTTGACGACGACGCAGATTCACGAAACCGGTCACCACATCGCGATGAGTCATCCGCACGACGGCTGGGACTCCGAGTTGAAGGTGGACTACGGGCCTGAAGGTGACTTCTACTTCGCATGGGCTGGAGACGAGTCGAATTCGATCATGAGCTACGTCGACCTGAACTGGGATTTCAGCCAGTTCGATCGCGACAACTTCAATCGCTTCGAGGCGGGCGGATATATCGTCAACGCCAATGCCATCGCCGAAGATGTCCTCGCGAGCCCGGATGCGAGCCTGGGGCTCGCGGAACTGACCGACGCCGATGTCGAGGTTGGATTGGCGAAGGCCAGCCTGGTCGCCCACGATTACGCGGCGGTCTTCGACCATGCCCGACTCGCGTATCTTCACGCGCGAAGGGCGGCGATGCTGGCCAGCGTGAACGTGCCGGCTTCCGACAACGGATGGGTCGTGGCGCCGGCGCTTCGCGGTCGATCGCCGGTCGGAAGAACCTATACCCACGTCGACCGCTACGGTCCCGGCACCAAGCGATCGGACCAGTAGCCGCATCGATGTAGCGGCGGGTCTGCCCGCTTCGTGCTAGCGATCTGTCGGCGGCGTATCCCCGGGGCTCAGAACGGGGCCGCACGAGGCTCATGTAATATCCCGGCATGAGCTTCCTTGCATCCACGCTGCTCCTTGCCGCCGTCCTTCAGGCACAGAACTCGACTGAAGCCGGCCGCTTCCATATCGAGCACCCCACGCTCCTCAACGCCGGCTTCGAATGGGCCATCACCGGCGACGTCAACCGCAACGCGACCGTCAGCGTCCAGTTCCGGGCCGTTGGTGAAACCGCGTGGCGCAACGCGCTCCCGCTGGTCCGAATCGGTGGCGAGAACATCTACCGCCGCCGCGAGAATCTCGACTACACCGTTCCAGACGGCTTCGCCGGCTCCATCCTGAATCTCACCCCCGGCACCGAGTACGAGTGCCGATTCCAGCTGATCGACCCCGACGGCGCCACCGGCCAGACCAGTCATGTCGTCAGGGTCACCACGCGCACCGAGCCCATGCCTTCCACGGAAGGCCGCACCCTTCACGTCTACCCGGCAGACTACAAGGGCGAGAAAATCGAGCCCAGCTTCACCAGCATCCTCCAGGCCTACTACGGCGCCGGGCTCGGCGATTGGAGCGTCGTGTGGGAGCGCCGGGCCAGGCCCGGCGATACCATCCTCGTCCACGTCGGCCTCTACAAACCCGAGCGGTTCAATTACGTCGATCCGCTGATGGCCCCCTTCGACGGATCGATGTCGCTGACGCTCAAGGGCACGAAAGACAAGCCCATTACAATCAAGGCGGCCGGCGACGGGGAGGTCATCTTCGACGGTGATGGCAATCACCGCTTGTTCGACGTGATGGCCTCGAGCCATCACATTTTCGAAGGCCTCACGTTCCGCGACACCGACGTCGCCATTTTCGCCGGCCAGAAAGAGGTCCTGGGCGCCATCGGTCTCGCGGTGAAGAACTGCCGCTTCGAGAACGTGGGCGTCGGCGTGACGACCGAGTACGCCGGCTCCAGCGATTTCTACATCGCCGACAACCTGTTTCTCGGCCGCGATGATCGCTTTCGCCTCGTCGGCTGGACGGGGCCCCTCTGGGCCAGTGCCGGACCCTACGGCTCTCACTTGCTCAGGAGTTACTACGCCGTGAAAGTTTACGGCCCCGGCCACGTCATCGCGCACAACGCGATTGCCTACTTCCACGACGCGATCTCTATTTCGACCTACGGCACCCCCGAACCGGATCCCGAACGTCGCGCGTCGTCGATCGACATCTACAACAACGACATGCACATGCTGGGCGACGATTACATCGAAACCGATGGCGGCGTCCACAACGTCCGCGTCTTCAACAACCGGGGCGTCAATGCGGCCCACGGCGGCTATAGCGCACAGCCCGTGTTCGGTGGCCCGGTCTATTTCATCCGCAACATCCTCTACCACGTCCCCAGCGGCGTGGCATTCAAGTTCAGCGCGAAGCCAGCCGGCCTGTTCGTCTATCACAACACCATCATCGGCGAGCACACCGTCGGGGACCCTTCCGCCAACATGCACTTCCGCAACAACCTGTACCTTGGCCGCGACACACCCGGCCGCGGCATCCTCCGGCTCGCGAATGCGACCGACGATTTCAGCACGGACTACAACGGCTATCGCCCCAACAAGGGCGTGAAGGACCAATACGCTTTTCTCGGCCCAAGGAAGGGACAGCGTCTCTACGAGCCGAAGAAGGAGGACTGGCAGACGTTCGAGACGCTGTCGGATTTCAGGGCAGCCACCGGCCAGGAGACGCACGGCCTGGAAGTGGACTTCGACATCTTCGAGAGACTGACTCCTCCCGACCCGGCTCAGCGTCACGCCGTCTATCACGCAATGGATCTGAACTTCACACTGAAACCGACGAGCAAGGCCGTCGACGCCGGCCTGGTCATTCCCACAGTGAATGAAGTGTTCAAGGGAAAGGCCCCGGACCTCGGCGCGCTGGAAGGAGGCGCCCCTGCTCTGCGGTACGGTCCCCGATGGCTGACATGGCAGCCTTTTTACCGCTGAGGGGCCTGATCGGTTTGTGCAAACCGACGCCAGTCGGCTGTACTCCCCTCAGAGGGATGCTGATCGGAGTAAGTCCACTCGATCCGTTTGCCTTTGCGATGACCGCGATGGTGCTGATCGCTGGAGGTGCGTGCGCCAGCTACCTGCCAGCACTCCGCGCAACACGCGTCGATCCGATCGTGACACTGAGGCAGACATAGCATGAGAACCACGAACGACCGTGTCGCGATCATCCTGGGCGCGGGTCTCCGCCAGCGGCACGCCCCCAGCTCGAAGCAACCGGTTCCCTATTGACTCAACCGGCCTTCGCCACGGATGCCGGTAAAGCGACCCCCTCCTTGTTGGCGACCTCGAAGTACTCGTTACGGCTGCTCCGGCCCACTGCCGGCTCAAGGAACGTTTTGAGGGTGTCTACGGACGTCGCCTCCCACACGCACACGGCCTTTGTCCCATCAGGAGCTGGAAACGTGTGATGCAGTTTCAGGTGCGAGGGCATGTTCGCGATCCCCTGTTGGGCGTCATTCCAAAAAGCCTTCGAGTCAGTAACCTGATGCTGGACGAGAACGAACATGTGGCACCTCCTGCCTGACGCAGATTCTGCGTCCCCAACGCGCGGGTGTCAAGGAGGGGTGGGCAACAGGAGGGGTGGGCATCACGGGCTTGCTGCCCCGAACGAGCAGGCTCCGCGGCTCTGGTTGGTACGCTCCTTTGTGCGCCTGATTACGCTCGAGGGTGGAGCCCAAGAGCTGTCGCGAACGACAAGCGAAGCTGCATGCGGCCCGGAGTTTTCCGGCTGCCTGTCGCGGCGAAACGAATAGAATCCTCTCCTTGTAGTCCGGCGCCAAGCCAGGGCCGGCTCGTGCAGGAGGAGAACGATGAGCCCCACGCGCGCCTACCCTCCGCGTCGCAACCGAGGCGTCTCCCGCCGCGTCTTCATTCACTCGACCGGCGTCATCCCCGCAGCGCTCGCATCCTCCGAGCTCCTGCGGCCTCCGACCCGCAGCGACGATCCTGCACGCCGATCTCGCCGGCGCAGGCAGTCGACGCGTGCGAATCGCGCCTGCCCCTGGTGGCCGACGTGCCGCTGCAGCCGCTGGTCGCACAGGTCACACGCTTGATCGCGGCAGCAGAGTACCTGGGCGCGCCGCTTCCTCCGGACCACCGGCGCGAACTCGACGTGGCGTTCAAGGCGACGAACGAGCAGTCGGCGGTGATGTCGATCCAACGCGTGCTCGACTGCCATTGCCTCGTGGGGGTGGAGATCAACCCCGAAATGCGCGTCAAAGTCGCACCGGGACCTGCCAGGCCGGAGCTCGTGGAGCACGGCTGGCGCCAGTTCCTCGTGAAGGTGCATAACGCGGCCGGCACGACCGCCGTCCTCCGCGGGATCAGCAGCCAGGCGCGGCGGCTCGCCGGCGCCATGCCCGACGAGCTCCGAAATCTCTGGCTCGATATCCAGATGTTCGACAGCCAGCCGCTGACGCGGACGCTGAGCGGACTGGTACTCGAATACCGCATCGTGCAGCTGTACAGCCGCGATCCCGGCACCCGCGAGGCGACCCTGACGTTCGATGTGGGGCAAGGGACACAGGACCTCGGATATCGAAACGAGGTCCCGATTCTCTTCGCCATCCGGCCTGCGGAGCCGGTGCAGTGGCGGGTGCGCGACGAAACCGGCGCGCCGACGGTCGCGGCCTTCGTCATTCGCGACGGGCAGGGCCGCGTCCATCCATCGCGCGCCAAGCGGTTGGCGCCTGACTTCGCGTTCCACCCGCAGGTGTACCGGGCTGATGGTGAGCTCGTGAAGCTGCCGGCCGGCACGTACCTCGTGGAGTTCTGGCGCGGTCCGGAATCGATCACGAAGACGCAAGAGCTCACGGTCTTGGAATCAGCGAGCGGCGCCACCGGGGAGAATGGCGCCGGTCAGAGCGCGAGCTTTCAAATCGAGCGTTGGATCGATCCCGCGAAGTTCGGCTGGTGGTCGGGCGACCATCACATTCACGCCGCGGGCTGCGCTCACTACATGAACCCCACTGAAGGCGTGCTCCCCGCGGACATGGTGCGCCACACGCTCGGCGAGGACCTGAAGGTCGGCGCGAATCTCACCTGGGGCCCTGCGTTCGATACTCAGAAGCGCTTCTTCACCGGCCGCGACGACCTCGTCTCCCGCCCGCCCTATCTGCTGCACTACGACGTCGAGGTCTCGGGCTTCGGCTCGCACCAATCCGGTCATCTGGTGCTCCTGCGACCTCAAGGAGCAGATCTACCCGGGTGGTACCTCCTACGAACACTGGCCAACCCTCGGCCTCAACACGCTGCGTTGGGCCAAGCGCCAGGGCGCGGTCTGCGGTCCGGCGCATTCGGGGTTCGGCCTCGAAGTGAACTCCTCGGAACTGCCCAACTACATCGTGCCCTCGTTCAACGGCATCGGCGCGAACGAGTACATCGTGGATGTGACCCATGAGGTGCCGGGCCCCGATGGCAAGCCTGTTCCCGCAGTCGATTTCATCTCCACGGTCGACACGCCCTACGTGTGGGAGCTGAACATCTGGTACCACACGCTGAACGTGGGATTCCGCACACGCATCAGTGGGGAAACGGATTTCCCGTGTGTCTATGGCGAAAAAGTGGGGATGGGGCGCTCGTACGTGAAACTCGACGGAAAGCTCGACTATGCCGACTGGTGTGAAGGGATTCGCCGCGGCCGGAATTACGTCGGCGACGGCCGGAGCCATCTGCTCGACTTCATGGTCAACGACGTGCGAATGGGCGAGAACGGGAGCGAGCTGCGGCTTTCTGCTGCCGGTCGTGTGAAGGTGCGGGTCCGCGCGGCCGCGCTTCTGAACGAGAAGCCCGATCCCGAGCGCGGGAGGCGCCGCTACCAGGAACAGCCATACTGGGACATTGAGCGCGCACGGATTGAGGCCACACGCGAAGTGGCTGTGGAGCTCGTCGCCAACGGTTACCCAGTCGCGAACCAACGTCTCATCGCCGATGGCACGCTGCGCGATCTGACGTTCGAGGCGACACTCGAGCGCAGCAGCTGGCTGGCGGTCCGCATCCTGCCGTCGTCGCACACGAATCCCATCTGGGTGCTGGTCGCGGGGAAGCCGGTGCGCGCGTCGCGACGGAGCGCCGAGTGGTGCTTCAAGGGCGTGGATCAGTGCTGGTCGCAGAAGGAGCGATTCATAAAGGGTGATGAGCTGGAGCAGGCGAAAGCCGCCTACGAGCACGCGCGACAGACTTACCAGCGGTTGATGAGCGAGTCGGATGCCGAGTAGGGCTTGCCCGAGGCCCCTCGCAATGGACGGAGCCCGCGGTGACGTGCACGTGCTAAAGACAGGACGGAGAACTGATGGCGATAATAGATCCACGCTGGCTCCCTTCGTGCTCGATGAAGCGGGTCATTTGCCACTGGACTGCTGGGGGTTATAGCGCCAGCGACCATGACCGCTTGTGCTATCACATCTTGATTACCGGTGACGGAACGTTAGTTAGAGGAGTGCACTCGATAGCTGACAACGTGACCACAGCCGACGGCAAGTATGCGGCGCACACCTTGCACTGCAATACAGGTTCGATTGGCATTACCGTCTGTGCTATGAGGAGTGCACAAGAACAGCCGTTGCGCCCCGGGCCGTTTCCGATGACGCGAGAGCAGTGGACCAGGCTGGCAACCGCGGTCGCGGAACTGTGCCGGTTTTATAAGATAGCCGTTACCCCTCAAACTGTTCTTGGGCATGGCGAAGTACAAGCGAACCTTGGAATCCCACAGAACGGGAAATGGGATCCGATGGCTCTGCCCTGGGAGCCGACGTGGGATCGATCGATCGTAGGCACTCACTTGAGAGCCACGGTTTCAAACGCGCTTGAAGGGCGCGAAAGGACAGATGAACAGCCGGCCCGCGTTTCACTGTTTCTCTCCGGAACAGCGATTGCCGGTGTGGTGGTGGACGGCGAAGTGTTGGTTCCAGTTGCGACCGTAGCCGGCCTCGCGACCACCAATCGTCGTTCGCTGAGACGCATGGACATCAGAGTCGCGGGAAAGGCCAACGGCCTTGCGATCACGCGACTTGCGGGGGAGGAGTACGTGCCGTGCGAAGAACTCGCACGCGTGTTGGGATTGAGCATGGAATTGAACGCGCCTGATGAACGAATGGACGTACATCGTGTCAATGAGCAGGTCAATGACGGGACAACCCTGAGGCGGACTGCAAAGCGACACCGGCGGCAGAAACCGAAGACAACTTGAGGATGCTGGTTGATGGCCTTGGCCGACCGTGACGCACTCGTCGAAGACGACCCTGCCAGCTACTACCTGAAGGATCACTACCTGAACTACCAGTGTGTGCTCGTGAGACTGTCCCGGATTCGTCTCGACGCTCTTCGGGACCTCGTGGTCGGCGCACACCGCTTCGTGAACGTCCAGATGCGGCGCAAGTCGGACGCCGGCTGCCGCCGAGGCACGGCTCGGCCATCACGCGATCGCTGCTGATCGATCATGAACCCTTGGATCGCCAAGGCGGTGATCCTCGCCGCCAGTGTCGTGATGGCCGTGATTCGAGCGCCCCACGGGCGCCGGAGTCGCGGAGTCAAGGTCGCGCGGAGTTGCAAGGGCCCGCGCGAAGTTGTCCTGCTGACTCTCGCGTGGATGGGGTTCCTCGTTCCATTGATCTGGGTCGTGTCCCCTGTCTTCTCGTTCGCCGAGTACTCGCTTCGTCCTTGGCCGTTCGGCGCCGGAGTCGTGTGCCTCGTAGTCGGCCTCTGGTGGTTCCACCGGTCACACTCGGACCTGGGCACGTACTGGTCGGTCGCGCGGCTTGAGCGTCGCTCTCGCCGAGCGACCTGCCCCGCCGCCATAGCCGTCGTTCGGCCGTCGCGCGCCCCACGCAGGGCGCCGTCGTGCACAAGGGTGGCGCCCCCCGCCGTCCGGGTTATCCAGTCAACACGCGCCCCCGTGAACACTGTCGTTGACACCTGGTAATGAAGAAGGCATAGTTGTCCTATGCCTCGTGAAGACGGGCTGCCGCCCGGCACCCTCGCAATGCTGATCCTCCGCGTCCTCGCCGCGGCGCCGCTGCACGGCTACGCGATCGCGCAGCGAATCCACGTGCTTTCGCGCGAGGAGCTGAGCGTCGAAGAGGGATCGCTTTATCCGGCTCTTCAGAAACTCTTACTGAAAGGCTGGGTGAAGGCTGCGCCGGCGATCTCCGAGAGCGGGCGCGCGGTGCGCGAGTACCGGCTCACGCCGGCCGGGTGGAAACAGCTGGAGCTCGAGCGCGCGAGCTATCGGCGCGTGACGTCGGCGATCGATGCCGTGCTCGAGGGCGCGTGATGGCGCTCGTCGGCGAGTGGCTGCGGCGGATCGGCTATCTCCTGAACCGCCGGCGCGGCGAGGCGGCGCTCGAGGACGAGATGCGCGCGCACCGCGCGATGATGGGCGATCCGGCGCGGTTCGGCAACACGCTGGTGCTGCGCGAACGCTCGCGCGATGTGTGGGGGTGGGGCTGGCTCGATGCCATTGTTCGGGACGCGCGCTTCGCTGCGCGCGGTCTCCTGCGGACGCCGATCTTCACCATCGCGGCCACGCTGTCGCTGGCGCTGGGCCTGGCGCTGACCACGACGATGGTGTCGGTCGTCAACGCGTACCTGATACGCACGCTGCCGTACCCCTCCGTGGAGCGCCTCTATCACCTTCGCTATGCGCCGCCAGGGCCCTGGGAGCCGAGCGGCATGACCGGGCTCGACTGGTCCTCGGTCGAGGACGTCGTCGAGTATCCCATCGCGGCATCGGCGGACACGTTCTTCGTCGGCGAGGGCGGCTATACCGTGGCGCTGCGGGGCCTGCGCGCCCCGAGGAGCTTCGTGGAAGGGTTGGACGTGGCCGTGGTGGCGGGCCGCGCCTTCCTTCCGGAGGACTTCGCCCCCGGCGCCGAACCGGTCGCGTTGATCGGGCACGCGGTGTGGCGCGATCGCTTCGGATCCGATCCCGCGGCCATCGGCCGGCTGATCAGGACGGTCACCGAATCACGTCCCGATGCGCCGGAGACGCTGCGGATCGTTGGCGTCATCGTCCCGGGCTTCTACTACGGCCGCGATCGCCGCGCGGGCGTGGTAGGGCTGATGGTGCCGCACGGGACGCCTGTGCGGACCTACATGGTGCGGCTGCGTCAGGGCGTGCCGCCGGCTGCCGCCGAGCAGCGTCTGACCGAGGCCGCGCGGCGGGCGTCCACGTCCCCCCTCCCGGCCGAGTGGACGGGGGTTGCGCTCGAGTCGGTGCGCGAACGCTCGATCGGCGCGTTGCGCCCGATCCTGTTCGGCGTCACCGCGGCCGTCGCGCTCGTTCTCGTCATCGTGTGCGCGAATGTGGCCGTGCTGATGCTGCTGCGGGCGATACAGCGGCAGCGCGAAGTCGCCGTGCGCCTCGCGCTCGGGGCGGGGCGGCGGCACATCGCGCGCATGCTGCTCGCCGAGACGTCGCTCCTGTGCGGCACGGCCCTCGTGGGCGGTGTCGGGCTGACTGCCGTTGCGCTCGGCACGGTGGCGCCGCTCGTCGAGGCCGAGCTGGGGCGCCCCGCGCCAGGCGCGGCAGGCATCACGCTCGACGCGACGGTCCTGGCGATCGTCGTCGGCGTCAGCCTGATGGCTGCCCTGCTGCTGTCGCTCGCGCCGATGTCGTCATGGGGCCAGCGGCTCACGCACGCGCTCGGCCACGATGCGCGCGTCGCGACGGAGGGCCGGTCGATGCGAAGGCTGCGCGCCGGACTGATGGCCTTCGAAATTGCCGGGGCGCTGGTGCTCCTGGTGGGATGCGGGCTCATGGTGCGCAGTGTCGTCCAGATGCTGTCGACCGATCTCGGGTTCGAGGCGGAGGGCCTGAGCGCGTCACGCATCATGCTGCGGGCGCGGAACTATCCCGACGCGGCGGCCTTCCGGCGCTTTCACGAGCGGTTCGCCGACGACCTCGCCGCCATGACTGGATCGCCGGTCGCGTTCAGCAACTGGCCCCCGTTCGTGCCGCCACCCGAGCATCTGATCGAATCGGACGCGGCAGGCGCGCCGCCGACGGCGGGAGCGATCGCGATCAGCGCCGGCTACTTCTCCGTGTTCGAGATCCCGGTTCGCGAGGGGCGCGACTTCACCGCGGCCGATGCGTCGACCGAGGCACCGGTCGCGATCGTCAGCGAGTCGCTCGCGAGGCGGCTCTGGCCCGGCGCATCCGCGCTCGGCCGCCGCGTGCGGAACGTCGAGCGCACGCAGGGCGGCGACCGTCCGGGGCCATGGCGGGCGGTGATCGGCGTGGCGGGCGACGTCCGGCAGACGTACGACGACGGCGTGCGGCGCGACTTCTACTGGCCGAAGACTCCGGACGGACGTTATGGCACGTTCTATCTTCGAACGGCGCGTCCGGGACCGCGCCTCTTCGAGGATTTCCAGCGGGTGGCGGCCGGGATCGATCGCGACGCGGTGATCAACGAGCCCAGGCGGGTGGCCACCGAGAACGAGGCGCTCGCCGGCGCTCGCTTCATGACGTATCTGCTGAGCGCCTTCGCCGGCGGCGCGGCACTGCTCGCGGTGCTCGGAATCTACGGCGTCACGGCGTACGCCGTGCAGCAGCGCCGCAAGGAGATCGCGATCCGGGTCGCACTCGGCGCGACGAATCGGGCCGTGACGGCGATCTTCCTGCGGCAGGGTGCCTGGCTGCTCGGCGTCGGCGTCGGGGCCGGCCTCGCCGGTGCATTCGTCATGTCACGATTCCTGCGCCATCAGGTCTTCGGCGTCAGCAGCTTCCATCTGCCGACTTACGTGGCGGCGTCGCTGCTGCTCGGCGCGGCCGGCCTGGCTGCCGTTCTCTGGGCTGCCCGCTCCGCGACGGCGCAGCATCCGCTCCGCGCCGTGAACCTCGACTAGAGGCTCGCAACCCGCCGCTCCGGACCGGCGTGCGATGTCATCAATGAGGTCACAGTCGCGTGCGCCCACACGGGGACCCCGTGCTGTGCGAATACTCGGCCGGAAGCGAAGTGCCGGAACATCGTATCTGACCGCCAGAAACAGCCCGCGCACCTTGAACCAAGTCGCCCCAGGCCAAGTCCTCGCCGCCTGTTCTCTTCGGCCCGCGGCTCCAGCTTGCATACCCTCATCGGATTCTGTCCGTCCGGCAGAACCGAGTTCACGTCAGCGCGTCCTGTAAACACCGTCGCCTCGAACCGGGTCGTCTGCGCAATGCCAGGCTCCAGCCGGATCGCCGCGCCGCGCGCCGCCGCCCGCTCCAACGACGGCAGGTCGCACGCGGGCTCCAATGCGATGAGATACGGCTGGCCGTACCAGGGATAGTCGGCGCCGCCACGAAACACCTGCCAGAAGCCCAATATCGGAAAAAGCGTGCGATCCCACCGCAAGGCGAAGCCGACGCCGTGGTGCGGATTGACGATCGCGTACCAGCCGTCGGTCAGGTCGTCGAGCCGCACGAAGTCGTGCGAGCACGCCTCCGGACCGGGAATCGATGAGACATCCACGGCAGACCCGTCGACGCCGGCCAGATGCGGCCATGGTGCCTCCTGATCCGGACGCAATCGGTGACCAGACGGCGGCGCCGCCCCGACCTGCGCGACGCAGGCGGCAGAAACACGCGACATCCGGCCTCGAGGAATGGCCAGCCGAACGTCGGATGCTGCCCCCAGAGCACCTCGATCGGATGCCCCGCCTCGCAGATGAGCCGTTCATCGATCACCAGCGTCGACGCGCTTACCCTCCGAGCGTCAGTGTCTTCTCGACGTAAATCGGCACGCGCACGAGGCGCACTGAGAACGTGACGACAATCCGTCCAGGCTCGTCGACGACAATGCGGTAGTCCCAGGGCAGAAACGTCGCCTCGCCGTGGAAGCCAAAGCAGGCGCCGCGATGCATGCTCGGTTGGGGCCCGTTCGGGCAGCATCTCGTACCAGCCGCCGGCAAACTGATCGCGGAACGGCCCCTCGGCAAGCGGAGACGAGGCGCGCTCTGGACATGCCCGCCGCAGCCCGTGGTAGGAGTGCCATAGCAGTTCGACGATCGAGCGGCTTGTAGAGGAACTCCAGGATGTCGGCTCCCTTGTCGGCGACGACCAGCACCCGCAGTCGCTCGTTCTCCAGGATCACGCAGCGGTGACCTCGATAGACGATCTCGCGCATGCGACTGCCGAAATTCCGCTCGTGCGTGTAGGCCAGATACGGGTTCATGCGGTGGCTGCCTCCGGTTGCCCCTGGCGACCGCACGAACCATACCAGCACGAGCGCGAGCGGGTGCAGCGCCGCCATCCCGACGAACACGGGCACGTACGAGTAATTGCTCACGAGATATCCGACGATGCCGGTCGAGACCATGCCGCCGAACCCGCTGCCCGCAGCAACGATACCGAAAGCGGTTGCCACCGACGCTGGTGGGTAACGATCGACGATGAGCGCGCCAATCGTGACCTGCCAGGCCAGCTGTGAGCAGCGCGACGCCGCCGGCGCAGACGAGCACCAGCGGTATCGACGGCGCCCACGCGACGAGCGGTCCGACCAAGATCGTGACCGCGGCAAATCGGAGCACCAGCTTGCGCGCAGCCATCGGAGCATGACCGCGGTCGATCAGGCGGCCCGACAGCCATCCGCCCAGCAACGCGCCGACATCGGCGGCAAGATACACGACCCAGGCGACGCGGCCGACCTCGAGCAGCGACAGGCCACGCGTGTCAGTCAGGTATTTCGGAAACCAGAACAGGTAGAAATACCAGACTGGATCCGTCAATACGCGCGATCCCAGGAGAAGCCACGTATCACACTGGGTCAGCAGCGTCCGCCAGAGCGCCCACTCGGCGCCCGCCGGTCTGCCGCTTCTCGGGGCGGACACGACCGGCACGATCGCGCGCTCCGCATCCGTGAGTCGCGGGTGCGCGCTCGGCGGGTAGTACAACCAGACCCATGGAACGATCCACAGCAATCCCAAGATGCCGGTGATGACGAAGGCCCCGCGCCAGCTATACGAGAGTGCGAGCCACGCGATGAGCGGCGGGGCGACTGTCGCGCCAATGGTGGCGCCCATTGTGAACATGCCGTAGGCGAGCCCGCGCTCGCGGGCCTGGAACCATTCGGACAGCGCCTTCGGACCGACGGTCCAATTGCCCGGTTCGCCCATGCCGAGCAGCATCCGCCACAGACCGAGCGTCAGGAGAGACGAGGCGAACGCCGTTCCGATGTTCGCAAGCGACCACCAGGCGATGAACGCCACCATGCTGACTCGCGTGCCGAGCCAGTCGGTGATCCGTCCGGAGACGAGATACGAGACTGTATAGGTCAGCAGGAATCCCTGGACGACGCGCGCGTAGTCCAGGTCGGACAGCCCGAGATCGTCCTGAATCGTCCGCGCAAGCACGGAGAGCGTCTGGCGGTCGATGTAATTGATCACGGACGAGAGAAAGAGCAGGCCGACGATCCACCAGCGCAGGTTGGGAATTTGCCTGCGCGAGGGGTCGACGCTCGGGTGCTCCGCGCTTCGGCTCATCGCGAGTGCGCCCATGGCTCGAGCGCTTCCGGAGCGAGCGCGATGCCGAGACCGGAGCCAACGGGAAGAGACACGTAGCCAGCGACGACTTCGATCGGCCGCTTGAGCCATGCGTTGCCGATCGGGTTGTCCCCGATCCAGTACTCGCTCGTCATCGTGTTCGGCATGGCGGCCGCCAGGTGCATCGTCGCCGCAATGTGCACCGCCGAGCCGATGCTGACGTGCGGCGCAAACGCCAGGCCGAAAGCGTCTGCCACTTCGGCGATCCGCCGGCACTCGGTGATGCCTCCCGCACGACACACGTCCGGCTGCACCACATCGAGTCCGCGGCGTCGAATGAACTCGGCGACCTCATAGCGCGACGACAGTGAATCGAGGGCAATCGGCAACGTCAACGCGTCGGCAAGTTCTCCGTACCCCTCGACGTCCTCGGGTGGAATAGGCATCTCGAGCCAGGCCACCTGAAGCGCCTCGAGTTCCCGGCCGAGCTTCAGGGCCTGGGCGCGGTCGTACACGCCCGCCGCGTCCGTGTAGATGAGGAAATCCTCGCCGAGGCGGTCGCGAACCGCCCGCACGCTGCGAAGGTCACCTTCGATCCCCTTGCCGAGCGCCATCTTGAGTCCTGTATAGCCCTCTGTCTTGAGCCGCAGCGCTTCCTGAACGAGCGCGTCCAGCGCCTCCGGGCCCGCATGGCGGTCGAGAGCCGGCAGACCCGACGCATAGACGCGGATCGGATCGCGAAACACGCCGCCCAGCAGCGAAGCGATCGGCACGCCCGCTGCCTGCGCCGCGAGATCCCAGAGCGCGATGTCGATGCCGCTCATCGCTTCGAGGTAGAACCCGGCGCGATGCCCGCGTACCCGCATGCCCGCATACATGCGCTCCCACAGCACGGTCACCTCGCGCGGATCGGCGCCACGCACGATATCGGCAAGGAGAAGATCGATGATCGCCTTCGTCACCTGCGGCGCTACCGGTGCCTTGGCCTCGCCGTATCCCACCAGTCCGGTGTCGGTTGTGAGGCGCACGATCACTGTGTCGATCGTTTGCGAATACAGATAGCGTCGCCGGATGGGCGTCGGGTACTCGACCGAGAGCTCGGGCGCGGCATTTGCCTGCACGCTTCCCCATGCACGGCTCCCCCAGTAGGGCCGTGCATCGGAGGGCGGCGCCTGAACGGCAAAGGTTTCGATGCGCTCGATCTTCATGGGCTTGGAGTGACGCCCTGTACCGGTGGGGCGTCAGCCCCGCCGACTTCCGGGCACAACATCATGAGCAACGGCCCCTGACCCCATGGAAAGACACCGAACGGACGGGTGACGTACATCCGCAGCTCGCCAACAGGCGTGGCATCCGTCACCAGCGCGAGCTCACCCTCCGAAGACACACGCTCGAGCACGGCCGCGTGGGCCCGGTCACGCATCGACCCGTGTCGCTCGTCCAGCAAACCCGCCGAGCGGCCACGATCGATCGCACGTCCTGGTCATCGCTGCCAGTGACGACTCGATCGGCGTCTCCGGGCGATCGAGCACGGTCGGCCAGAGGCCGGACGCGTGCTGCAGCACCGCGAGACCGTCCAAGAGCGAGTCGAGTCGTTGGCGCAGCTCGCCGACGAACCATGCGCCGTCGCGGGACGAACGCCAGTGTCTCGATCAGACCCATAGCCGCCCACCCGTTTCCGCGCGCCCAGTATTGGCCGTTTGTTCCGCAGTTCTCCTCGAAGCCGTGCACCAACAACCCGGTTCGATCGTCTTGCAGGAGTCGGGTGTAGCCGACCAGCTCGCGTTCCGCCTCGGTCGTGTACGTTTCGTCACCGGTTACACGGGCCAGGCGGGTCAGGAACGGCGGCGCGCCGTCCATCGAATCGACCCAGATCTGGCGGCGCCAGCCGGGCAGGTCCGGCCGCCGATACCGCACGCCGTGGGGTCCCATGGGCGCCGCCAAGTACAGACTTGCCAGCGCGCGCGCCGCGTCCAGCCACGCGTCGTCACCATCGAGCGCGTGCAGGAGCAGGAGTTCGGTTCCCGGCGCGACGTGCTCTTCCGGACTGCGACCGACGCCGCGCCCGACGTACGATCGCAGCAGCGCACGGACGAAACCAAGCGGCTCGCGGTCTCCGGTCGCGCGGCTCGCCGCAAGCAATCCACGCAACGCCACCGACTCGCCGAACCCCCACGTGCGGAAGGTCCAGCGCATTGTCCGTTCGACTGCCGCACGGACGAGGGCCTGATGCGGCTGCAAATCCACCTGTTGGGCGTTACTCATTCGATGGACACCGCTGCGGTCTTCCGAACGGTGAGATACCCGTACGAAGCGGTGAGCGTTCTCGCATCCGATGAAACGACCACGTCAGCGACGAAGCGTCCGGTGTCGATTCCTGTTCGCGTCACGCGCCGGCGAGCGCCGTTACTGCCCTGACCCACCTCGATCGAGCCCGTCTCTACCTGCCGCATCAGATCGTCCAGTCAATCATCGCGCCAGCACGAGGGATGGCGCCGTGTGAGTCGTGCCGCGACGATCGGTGGCCTCGACGCGCACCTCCATCGTCTGCGACGGCTCCGGGACGTGCACGCTGAGTTCGAAGGGATATGCGGTATCGCGCACGACAGCCCACTCGCCCTCGCCCAGGCGATACCGGAACTCGACTGCCTGCGCGTCCTTCTCCGTGGCGTCGACGTAGACGAACGCGTCGGCGAACTCCGGCACGACGCTGATCAGCATGCCTGTGAGCGTGCCGATCGCCGGCAGCCCGGTGTCGACGCGCGAGAACCCGCGATCCGAAGGCGGTTGCGGCAGCGTGGCGACGACGTGCCGCTGAAACGCCGCGTCGACCGCCAGCTTACGAATCGTCGCGACGGTGAGCCCCTTGCCCGCCACGGATGCGCGCAGCATGCCATCGATCATCGTCGTCGTGTTCTGCGTGGCGCCGACGAGCGCGACCTCGTATCGAGTGCCGGCGTTCCAGGGCACGACATCGGGGTCGAGCCTTACGGTGACGTCTTGCCTGTCCGGCGACGTGTTCATCAACACGAGATGCAGGTCGGAGGCGCCGACACCGAACAGATGGTTGACGGCGGGCGTCGAGAAGCGCGCCGCGCCCTTGGGCAGCCACAACGCCACATCGTCTTCACCGTTGATACGCCCCAGCCGGTGCCCGTACACCTTGCTCGTGAGATAGGCGTAGCCGGGCGCGTACGCCGACGGGAAATCGACGCGGCCGTCGGACTTGTCGAACGCCTCGCTCACCAGGTAGTCGACCAGCAGTGCGATGTGCGGCCAGACGTGGTTGTAGAAGATCGCGTTGTACTTCAGGTCCTGATACGGATGGAGCGGATAGTCGGTGCGCTGATAGACGTTGGTCTGGAGCGACTTGAAGTAATAGCCAGGAAAGTTGGCGTAGCGGCCGAGCACGGCGTTCTCCGCGGCGTCGCGCAGCAGCTGGTCATCCGCGTGATGCGCGAGACGCAACAGCCAGGCGGCGTGATGGGTCAGCATGATCGGGCCCATGGCATACGTCCGTCCCTGCTCGGGCGGCAGCCCGACGAGCGACGTCCGCCACGCCGGAATGCGCTGCTCGGGCACCGCCGTGCTCGTGTCACGCGGGACGCGAATCCAGCTGGGCTCGTTCGGGCCCTGCTTCGGGTTGGGCACGCGCTGCCAATCGACGACGCCCGGCACGCGCCCGCCCTCGTTCACGAGGATCATCGACGCCGGCGCCAGCGGATGCGAGCGCAGCATCAGGAGCATGGCGCGCGCCGAGAGAATGGCCGCATCCAGATAGCGACGTTCGCCGGTGGCCTCGTAGAGCTCGTAGAGATCGAACCAGCGCGGCCCGTAGTCGGTGTAGAAGGCCGCCTGCTTGTCGACGAGCGCGGGATTGGTCCTGAAGTCGCGCGGGAACGCGTCCGCGTCCGCCTCCGCCTTGATATGCGCGTCCGCGCCCGCACGCGCCCGATCGAGCCAGGATTGCTCCGCGGTGATGCGGTACATCGCGAGCGCGTCCTGCCACGTGCCCGCGCCGGTGTCGGTCAGGAGGTTGAGGCGGCGCGGCTTGCCGAACAGGCGCTCCGCCTCGCGCCTGAACACCACCGACTTCCCTCCGCTCATCGCGAAGAGGCCCGCGAGCTCGCCGATCTCGACGCAGGGTCCGCGCAAGAAGTGCGACGGATTCTGGTACGTGATCGCTTCATCGGTTGCGTAGAGGTACTTTTCGCGCGACATCACGTACTCGATGAGCGGCAGCGCACGCCGACGGTAGATCTCGCGATCGCCGGTGACCAGCGCGACGCTCAGCGCGTGCAGCGCGGACACGACCTTGACGGTGCCGGGGACGTCCCACTTGTAGTCGAAGCCCTTCAGCTCAGGTACCCAGCCCGAGTAGGCGTCGTCCATCGCGAACGCGATCATGTTGTCGAGCGTGTCGTTGAGTGAGAGCGCCGCGTTCTGCCGCTCGCCGCGGTACGCGAAGACGTCGCGCAGCACGTGCTGAACTCCGGCGTACCAGTCGCCTGCGGCGAGCACGTACCGCGTCTTGAACGTGAACGGCTCGCCCGCCGCGCGCCGTGACCCGTCGCCGCCGAGCACGGGCGCGAACACCATAGGACGCGCCTGCCCGTCCGCGTCGCGCAGGGTCAGGCCGAAGCGCGAGTTCTCGAACGTGGCGAAGCGGTACGGGATCTCGCCAGGATCGGCCGCCACGCCCTCGGTCAGCCCGCCCGCGGTGACGAAGGTCGCCGCCGTCGTCGCCATGGCCTCCGGCGCGAGGTACGACTTGATGGGAAAGCGGCGCCACGACCAGACGAGCGGCTGATACACGAAGTCGACCGTCGCCGCATCGCGCGCGGCGAGCCCGGAGAACGCCGCCGAGTAGAAGCCGGCGGTGCGCGGCGTCACGGTCGTCGCGATGACGGGCGCGGCCGTCCCGGGCTCGAGGGCGACCGTCAACGAGAGGGTGTAGGCCGTCTGCGCGTCGAAGGAGAAGGACAGCGTCCGCGCATCCTGCTGGGACACACCCGCGGCCTCGTGCTGCCCGGCCGGCGCCACGGCGAAGAGGTCGAGCTCGGGACTGGCTGCGGGGGTGGCGGCGGCCGACTGCCGCTGGCCGGGCGTTCCGGCGAAGAGGTCGGTCTCGTGGCCCGCTGGCGCCGCGGCCCTCCACCCGGCGGTGAGCGCGACCTCTTCCGCGAGGCTCGCCGCTCGATAGCCGGGATCGGTCTTCGCGATCAGCACACGCACCGCAGGCGTGAGGCGGCGCGACGCGCCGGGCTGATCGAGGCGGCTCACGACCAGCGCAGTGGGCTTGCCATCGCTGCGCTCGACGACGATCCGATAGCGCGCGTTCTCGATGCGCGGTTCCGCCGCAGCCACGGCGCGCGCGACGGTCGCGGGTCCGCCGCTCACCACGGCGATGACGAAGCCGACCGCCAGCCCGAGACGTGGGCGCATCATCCTCCTACTCCTTCCACCGGCGCGCCAGGAGCGCGCCGCCATCGATGACATACGTCGCTCCGGTGATGAACGACGCTTCGTCGGATGCCAGAAACAACGCCAGGTTCGCGACCTCGGCAGGCGTCCCGAGTCGGCCGAGCGGATGACGTTTCACGTTCCGCGCGCGAGCCGCTTCCGGATCGGGCAGTCGATCG
The DNA here is from genome assembly GCA_963787175.1 of uncultured Acidobacteriota bacterium. Taxonomy (GTDB): domain Bacteria; phylum Acidobacteriota; class Vicinamibacteria; order Vicinamibacterales; family 2-12-FULL-66-21; genus CAVSUB01. Next base: position 41,624 of record CAWBCA010000013.1, on the reverse strand, counting down.
AAGGACGCTTGTAACATCGGGGTATCTATGGACGCAGGACAGATGCAGTTCACGCGAATGCCGTGCTCGGCGAGCTCGAGCGCGAGAGTGCGCGTCAACGTGATGATCGCGCCCTTCGACGTCGAGTACGCGGCCATTCCGGGTGCCCCAACGATGCCCGTTATGGACGACATGTTGACGATGGCGCCGCCGTCCACGTCGCGCATCAGCGGGATCACCGCGCGCGCGCAGACCCACGCGCTGCGCACGTTCACGCTCAGCACGCGATCCAGCTCCTGCGCGGGCGAGTCAGCCAGCGTGCCGAACGAGGTAATCGCCGCGTTGTTCAGCAGGACCGTCGGAGGGCTGAACGCCTGAAGCGTGCGGTCCATCAGGGTCGCCACATCGTCCTCTCGTGTCACGTCGGCGGTCACGGCGATGGCCACCCCCCCTTGGCGCCTGATCTCGCTCTCCGTCGCGGCTGTCGCGCCGCCGTCGACATCCGCGATGACCACACGCGCCCCTTCGCGGGCAAAGCGCAGTGCGGACGCGCGGCCAATGCCAGATCCGCCGCCGGTGACGACGGCCACCTTGCCCGCAAGTCTCACCGGGACGCCATTCGCGCAGAGATGGTCGTGTCGAGCCGCTCGCGCGCGGGGTCCTGGGCGACGTTGTGGGCCGAGGCGGCCGTCGCCGCGATACACAACGCCAGGATTCCTGCGACCGGCTGCCACCCGGGATTGATCCTCACCGTTGTTCCCCCGTGCCTACGAATAGACGAACTGCGCCGTGAGCGTCGCCGCATGGCTCACCTTCAGCCGCACCCAGTGTGCGGCGAAGCCCGCTGGAAACTCATGATGCACGTAGCCACCGTTCGGCACGGTGAGCTCGGTGTACGTCTGCCACCGGCCGTTGCCCATGAAGTCCACTTCGACGATCACGGTTGCGGACGCCGTACCCTGCTGAGAGACGTGCAGCACTTTGCGGTCGAAGCCGGTCATCAGGAACGGATCGGACACTGCGCCTGCTTCGACGCGATCTTCCCACCAGGGCCCACCCCAACCCTGCGGTTTGCCCCAGCTCCACAACTCGTCTTGATGGCCGAACCAGAGCCCGGACTGCGGTTGACCGACGCTGCGGTCCGTCTGATCGCCTCCAAGGACCAGCAGACCGCGCCAGGAGCAGAAGTCAGGAACCATCCGCAAATGGCGGGCGATCGGCAGGATCCCCCAGACGCGGCCCTCGTAGGACAGCGACGGCAACTCGTAGAACAAACCGTGCAGGTCCATGAGGAAGCGCTCCGTCTGGACCTCCCGGATGCGCATCCACTCGGTGTTCCACGCGTGATCGAATGTCTGCCCGCCTTTCGGAAGCCGATACGTGCTCCAGGCGCCGTTCAGAAAGACTTTGAGGATGGCCGAGGCCCTGTCCCAGCCGGTGGCGTAGATCGGCCGGCCGAACGTCTCCGGCGACCACGCCTTTCCCATCACCTCCACGAACGGCTTCCGCTCGATGATCGTCCATCGTGTACCGTCCCATTCGGCCAGCCGCCCTCCGGCAAGCTCCCCCTTGAAGTCGCGCTCGTCATAGGTATTGTTCGCGACCACGACGCGGCCCGCTTCCGTGTAGCCGCTCTTGAAGTGCGGGCGGGTACCCTCGGGCAGCTCGAGCACCTTGACCAGATCGAAGAGCTGTCGTGCCTCCAGCGTCCTGACGTTCGCCTCGAACAGCAAGCCCTCCATTGTGAGGAAGTAGACCAGGTTTGCCGGGTCCTTCAAATGTTCCATCGTCGCGGCAAGACGATGCTTCGCCATCTCCGGGAACGTGCGGACGACACCTTTCGTGTCGACGATGTGGGGCCCGATGACGGCTTGATTCGACGGATTGTGGATCAGACGGTTCGCGAACGTGCCGGTCACACTGGCCGGGTGGCGCCGCATATTGAGCGTTGCGTCCACCTCGTAGAGGCCAAGGCCTGCACCCTTGATGTGCGCGACATAACCAACGACCCAGAGGCGATCGGCCCACGGGACCAGCGCGCCGATTCCCGCCTCTGAGCGTGGATCGTGCTCCGATACGATCGAGAGGTGCGGAAAGACTCCACCAACTTGTGGCTTGGGAGATGGTGTCTGCGCAGCTGATTGGCCGAGGAGCGGCATCGCCTCGAGCGAAACCACCAGCGCGACTGGCAGGCCCGCCAATAACAGCCGGGCAAAGCATCCGCCGTTCCGATGTCGTGGCATTCCGGTGCGCACATGCATGCGTCAGCGACCTCCGCGCCGCAGGTTATCGCCGTTCCGACGCGCGTCGCACCCGGTACGACACGCCAGGCTCTATGGGGAAGGTCAGCGCAACACCATCATGTGCTGTCTCAACCGGGCGGCCGCCATCCGTCGTGACGTCGACCGGCCCACTCCACGCGCCCACTTCCACTTGAATCGAGGTGTCGCGGCCGTCGTTATGATGGAAGACGGTCGACGCGTTCGGAACGACGGGGTAAACGCGTGCGAGCAGCTGTGCGCCGCGTGCCTCGACGATGATGCCGGTGCCGCCCACGAATAGCGGATTCCGCGTCACCGGAATGGCCAATGCCGACAACGTGGAGGGGCCTTCGTGCACGACGCCGGTGTCGTACTCGATCCATCGGCCTCGTGGGAGGTACACGTCGCGCGTCGACGCTGTGGCGTAGTCGTCGCCGTACAACGGAATCGCCATGAGCGCATCGCCGATGAGCCACTGATAACTGCGGCGCGTGGCGTTCTCGAGGTTGTACACGGCCGGATCGTCCGGAAACGCCAGCGGCAGCGGCGTCATCGTGTGCGGAAAGCCCGTGCGATACGTCGCCATCGCGGCGCTGTAGATGTACGGCTGCAGGCGGCCGTGGAGCTGTGCCGATTCGAGCATGACCCGGCTCACCTGCTCGTCGTGGACGTTCCAGGGACCGTAACCGACGGCCATCGACGGGTGCACCGACGCGTAGCGCGCGTAGCGCATCAGATACTGCTTCAAGGCTGCATCCGACAGCGTTCGCTTTCCCTGCGTCTCGGTCGCCGCGATCGTGCCGCCGACGATGTCAGGATACACATAGGGAAAGCCGCTGTAGGCGAGCGCCAGCCCGTTGATGGGACCGCGATCCTGCGTCTCCCAGTAGTTGAAGTCGTTGTAACGGTGGAGATCGACGGGTGAGGCGAGATAGGCGTTTCGGCCCATGATGTACACGCCGCGATCCATCAACGCGGCGTTCACCGGATCGATCTTGTCGTCGCGCAGATCATACTTGCCGAACCCGTACAGATCTTCCTTGAACCCGTCGATGCCGAAGTCGAGCCATTTCTGGCAGAGCCCGACGTACCATCCGACCGCGCCCGGGCGAAACGCATCGAGGAGGTACGCGGGCACACGTGGAAAGCCGATCGCGAAGAGCGCTGGTTTCCGCTGCTCGGTGAGGAAGAAATCGCGCTCGCACGCCCTCCTGCGCGAACGGACCGTCGGGGATGAACGCGATGCGAAGGCCGAGTATGACTTTCAGCCCCCGCTGGTGGAAGTGATCGATGAGACCTTTGGGATCTGGATAGAGCTTGGGATCCCACCGACCGAAGCTGGTCGTCGCGTGAAACCTCGGATCGTCGCGGGGCCAGAAGCCCGAACCGATGACCATCCAGCGCAATGGAAACCCGAGATCGAGATAGCGCGATGACGTTCTCGATGACTGTCCGCTGGTTGGTGTCCCAGGCCAGCGCGCCCCACGCTTCCCAGCCGACGCCGAACCACTCGTACTTCGGCGCATACACCTTGTGACCGCTTCGATTGCGAACCTCCAGGAACTGGCGATAGATCTCCGTCGGTGTTCCGACGAAATAGTGCAGCGCGGTCAGCTCGCGGACCTCGCGGCTGCCCTGCGCGAGCTCATCGTTCGTGACCCGGACCACCTTCAGGCCGGCGTGGACGTTCACGTTGGCCAGGCCGCGGCTCGGCGCGATGACGAAGTTACTGACCAGACGCACCGCGCCGGATCCTTCGCTCGCCGCGCGGAGGCGTTCGTGTGTGAACCCGGTCAGCTCGGTCGTGGTGCGGTTGAAGGCGGCGTGATCGGCCAGGCCGAAAACGGGAGCGACACCGCTCGTGCGCGCGACAATCGTGTAGCGGCCGTCAGCCGCCGGCCGCACTGAAACCCGGAAGCCGGTCTTCTCGATCGCCAGCGACACCCGCGCTTCGAGACCATCGCGGGTGCGAACCGTCGCGTCGAGACCGCGCCGCGTCGTCTGCACGCCGCTGGTCGACACGACCGCGCCGCCCGCGTCGTAGCCCGTCCGTCCCTGTGCGGGCGGAGCCGGGCCACCCCCGCCCTCCCGGAGGATCTGCAGCCCCGATTCTGCATGCGGCGCGGCGATCACGGTCCCATCGCGCCGTTCGATGCCGTAGCGGAAGCCGGCGGGCTCGATGCGCACCCGGTAAGCTCCGGCGTCGAGCACGATCGGCGAGTCAGGCGGCGCGCCAGTCTCGCCGACGCTCGTCGCGACGGCCGTGACTGACGCCACCAGCGCGACGATCAGCTGGAGCGCTGCGGGTCGGGGCTGTCGAAGCCGGAAGCCATGCCAGATCAAGCCGCCCTCAAAAAATCAGTCGGTACGCCGAACTGGAGAATGCGGGCGTCCCGCGCCGAGGTGATCCGTGCGAAATTGGAGTTGACGTTGCGCCCGTCGGCGCCTGCCTGGAACGTCGTATTCGGTATTCCCAGATTGACCCGGTTGGTGACGTTGAAGGCTTCGGCTCGCAGCTGCAGCCTGACACGCCCACGCAGCGTCACGTGCTTCAGCAACGACAGGTCGATGTTGAAGACGCCCGGCGTGCGCGCATCCGGTAGCGTCCGGCCGGCGTTACCCAGCTGGAAGTCCGGTGGATTCACGAAGGCATCGGTGTTGAACCATCGTTCCGCCGTCGGGCTCTCGAGCGCGGCATTCCCGAGATAGTTGGGCCGGTCAGCTCTCAAATTGTTCGCGCCCCGCACGGTAAGCGGCAGGCCGCCCTGGAACGTCGACACCGAGTTGATCTGCCAGCCGCCCGCAATGTGCGAGCCGACGCCGCTCGTCAGCCACCGCTTGCCCGCCCCGAACGGCAGCTCGTACACGCCACTGACCACGAGACGGTGGCGGACGTCGGTCGGATCGAGCGAGCGCTCGGCGCGACGACCGAACTTGCCGTCCTGGTAGCCGGTCGTCGTGACCTGCTCCACCGGACCGAAGTTGATGGGCACGACAATGCTGTCGCTCATCAGCTTCGCGAAGGTATACGAGCCGAGCAGGACGAAGCCGTTCGTCAGCCGCTTTTCCGCACTGAGCAGGAGCGCGTGGTACTCCGAGAAGCCCTGATGCGGACTCCTCACGGTGATGCCGCTGTAATACGGATACGGCCGCAGCGACTGCATGCGGCTGATGGTCGCCCCACCCAGGCTGCCCGGCACGCGGCCGGCAAACGGATTCGGCACCTGGTCCTGCAGCGACAGCCCGAGCGAGTAGTACTGCGGGTCGAGCTGATTCAGGTCGTATCCGCCAGAGATGAGATGTGTCGCTCGATTGGCCGAATAGGCCATCTCGAGGAGCACGTTGCCAAGGACCTGCTGCTGCACCGAGAGCGTCCACTGGTGCGATTCGATGTTCGTTCCGTTCGCCTCGTCGTAGGTGACGTTGCCGCCGAGGAAGGCGCTCGGTCCGAGCGTGGCTCCGAGCGGCTGCGTGACCGGCGTAGGGAAACCGTCCTGCAGACGGAACGCGGCCAGGTTCGCGTTGCCACCGGGCGGGTTGTACTGGGTCGCGGTGTTCGCGAATCCATTCGTCGCCCCGAAGTAGTCGCGATGGAAGTTCGTTGCGTAGAACAGCCCGTATCCGCCGCGGAGCACGGTTTGACCGGTGCCGAAGAGATCGTACGCGAAGCCCACGCGCGGCCCGAGATCATTCCTGTCGGGCTCGAGGAACGTGCCACCGTAGTCGACGCACGCGAACTCCATGCGCCCGACCAGACCATTCTCCGGGTTGGTCGCCGACGGATTGAAGTTGGATGTCGCGCAGTCGCGCTCCTCCGGCGGCGTCTGATAGTCGTAGCGCAACCCAAGGTTGAGCGTCAGGCGGCGGCCGATCTTCCAGTCGTCCTGGATGAAGCCGCTCAGCGAATGGGCGGTGTGATCCTCGGCCAGGTGCGAGGTGGCTGTCGCCGATCCGACGGCGCCCAGAAGAAACGTGGCGAAGCCGGCACCCGTTCCGGCCTGATTCTGTGGATTTCCCGTCAGACCGGCCGGAAAGTTGAAATTGCCGGACGGCTGTTGCCGCTGCAGGTTGAGCGCCTGCTGAAGGCGCACGTCCGCGCCGAACTTGAAGGTATGCCGCCCTCGCACGAGCGTGAGCATGTCGAACACCTGCCAGGTACTGGACTCGCGCAATCCGGCCGTTCCGGTATTGAAAATGGCCAACCCGTTGTTGATGCCGGGGAACGTGTCGCTCGGTACGCTGGCCGGAAGACCGAGCTCCTGGGGCCAGTTGCCGCCAAAGCTCGCGACGACGAATGGAAAGCCCTGGCGCGCGTTGCTCACGCGCACCTCGTTCAGCAGGTTGCTGCTGAACGTGTGCGTATCCGACACCACGAAGTTGTGCGTCGTCAGGGTGTCGTAGCGCTTCCGAACGATGGGGTCCGGCCAGGGGGACTGCGAGAAACCACCGTCCGCGTAATGGCGGTAGTAGTTGTACCGGACGGACACGCTGTTCGAAGAGGAGAACCTGTGATCGACCTTGGTCGTCCACTGCCGCATGTCGCGTGCCTCGTCGATGTTGTCGCGCCAGTTGTTCGCGTTCGTGAACGGGTTCTCCGGGTCGCGGTTGGGCAGCGGGTAGAAGGCGAGGATGTTCTGCGCGACCGGATCGAGTCGATTGGCCGGAATGCTGTTGTTCGGGAAGGGATCGCGCACGAAGCCGGGGCCGTTGGGGTTGGCTCGTGTAGTGTTCGGGTCGTAGAGGACGATCAGGTTGCCGTTGGCGTCACGGAGGTTCGAGAAGTCCCCCCGTCGCATCGCGACGGTCGGGACGGTCTGCGTGGTGGGCTGCTCGCGGTTGAAGTTCCAACCCTCGAAGTTGAAGAAGAAGAACGATTTGTTCGCGCCGTCGTAGAGGCGCGGCAGCTTGATTGGACCGCCGATGGCACCGCCCCCCTGGTTGTACTCGAATTCCGGCTTCGCGCTCGCGAACGCGGTCTTCGCGTCGAAGCGGTCATTGCGCACGAAGTCGAACAGGCTCCCCTTGAACTGGTTGGTGCCCGATTTGGTCACGATATTGACCACACCGCCGGCAGTGAAGCCGAACTCGGAGGACATGGTGCTGGTTTGCACCTTGAACTCCTCGACGGCGTCGACCGCAGGGCTCACGTTGATGTCCGCGAGATAGCTCTGGTTGTTGGTGGCGCCATCCAGCACGTACTGGTTGATGCCGGTCGGCCCGCCGTTGATGCTGATGGCCGAGAGCGCGACGCCGCGATCGGAGAAGCCGCTCTGCGTCGGTCCCGAGTTCGACTTGACGCTGGGCACGAGCGCCATCAGCGCCAGCGCGTTCCGACCGTTGAGCGGCAGCTCGGTGACACGGCGGTTCTCGATCACCTTGCCGACTGTGGCGCTGCTCGTGTTCACGAGCGAGGCTGACCCGCGCACCTCGACCCGCTCCGTCACATCGCCCAGCGCGACCTTCAGGTCGACACGGGCACCCTCGTCCACCTGCAGGACGATGCCGCTCGAAACGGCGGTCTTGAACCCGGTCTTCTCGGCGGTCACCGCGTACTCGCCGACGGGTAGGCTCGGCGCGGTGTAGAAGCCCGTGTCGTTCGTGACTGCCACGAATGTCGCTTGCGTGCCGACGTTCGTGATGGTGACCGTCGCGTCGGGCACGGCGGCACCACTCGCGTCGCTCACGGTGCCGCTGATGCTGCCGCGACCCTGCTGCGCCGCGCCCGGTGAGGCCAGGAGCAGCGCGAGCAACGGCACGGCTGCGATACGAAGCGTTCGCATCCGGCCGCAGTGCGTCGGGATCACTCGACGCCGGCGCCCCCCGGATCCGCGCCGCGGACCCCGGCCTGCACCTGCCGTGCCGGAACACGGGACGATCGAGGTGCACTGCGGTCGCCAGACGTATGCGGGCCAGTCCATGGCGTTCCTCCTGCAACGGTGCAATGCGCTGAACTGTGCCCCCAAGGGCACGCTGATGTAAAGTAGAAAATTTCAGATTTCATATTTTACATTCCAGAGACGACGTGGCATCCTCTCGCGACAGATCTTACGCCCCATGAAGACGCTTCCGCGCCTCCATCGCTCCCGAGCCAGCGACTCCGTGTTCGAGATCCTGCGGGCGAACATCCTCGGCCGCGGATTTCGACCTGGCGATCGGCTCGACGTGCGCGCGCTCGCCGAGCAGCTCGGGGTGAGTGCCACGCCGGTCAAGGACGCCGTCACCCGTCTGGCCGCCGAAGGACTGGTCGAAATCCGGCCGCGCAGTGGGACCTTCGTGGCGGAGCTGACGCCTGACGCGGTGGCGGAGACGTTCGAGATCCGTCGAGCTCTCGAGTGCCTCGCCGCCGAGCGCGTCGTCAGCCAGTTGACTCCGGATCTGGTGGCGCGCTTCGAGGCCCTCATCAAGGCGATGGACCGACCAGTGTCGAACGAGCGTGACCGCGCCGAGCACGAACAGAAGAACCTCGAGTTGCACGCGCTCCTGGTCGAAACATCGACCAATCGTCGGCTCGCCGAGCTCTACCGCAGCCTGAACGCGCACTTGACCATTGCGCGCATTCACTCGAGACTGCGTCCGCAGGAGAAACGCCTGGCGCAGGAACGGCGCGAGCACCGTGCGATCCTCGACGCGCTCAGGGCGCGCGACGCTACGGCGCTCGTCAATGCGCTGGATCGTCACATCCGCCGCGCCGGAGAGGCGCTCGTCGGTGACCTCCGAGAGGCGCGCGTGGGGGCCGCGTGACAGGCGGTTCCATCGCGCGTGTGGAAGCCTTCGCTCTGCGGCTGCCACGGGATACTGCGGAGACGACCGGCACGGCTGGCTCGCCGGCTCGCCTCGCGCCAGCTTCCGCATCGCGTTACCGATGGGCCTCGACCTATCCGACGGTGTACCCGGACGACCTCGAGACGATGCTGGTCAGGGTCGAGACGGCGGACGGGGTGGTCGGATGGGGCGAGGCGCAGGCACCCGTCGGTCCCGAGATCCCACGTACGATCGTCGACGTGCTGCTCGGACCGCTCGCGCTCGGAGAAGACGCCCTCGCTCCGGAGCGGTTATGGCGCCGCTTGTATTCGGCGATGCGCGTGCGTGGCCATACCGGCGGCTTCCTGCTCGATGCCATCGCAGCGATTGACATCGCCGTCTGGGACATCTGCGGCAAGGTCGCCCGGCAGCCGGTGGCGCGACTGCTTGGCGGACCGTGTCAGGACCCCATCCCCTGCTACGTCTCAGGGCTTCACGGCGCGTCGGTTGACGCGCGCGTCGGCGAAGCGGTGCGCCTCGTCGGGCTGGGTGCGCGCGCGTTCAAGCTGTTCCTGAGCGACAGCGAAGCCGAGTGCCTCGATACGGTCCAAGCCCTGCGCGCGGCCGTGGGCCCGGAGATTCGTCTGGCAGTCGATGCGCTCTGGAGGCTGGACGAAGCTCGCGCCGTGCGGTTCGCGCAGACGCTGGCCCAGAGCGATGTGCTCTGGCTGGAAGCGCCGCTCGCTCCCGAAGACGTCAACGGCCATGCGCGCCTCGCCCGCCGATCGCCCGTGGCGATCGCGCTCGGCGAATGCTACCGCACACGGTTTGAGATCCTGCCGTTCTTCGAGCGCGGCGCCATCGGTGTTCTCCAGCCGGATCTCGGACGATCGGGGATCACGGAGGCCCGAAAGCTGGCCGTTCTTGCCGACACGCATCACGTGCCCGTCGCGCCGCACGTGAGCATCGGCCTGGGTCCACAGATCGCGGCTGCGGCTCATGTGGCTGCGGCGACTCCGAACTTCCTTCTCTTCGAATGCAATCCGCGAGTCTTCGAGCTGTCGGCGCGCCTGGCGCGCGGGGCGCTGGCCTGGAGCGTGGCCAGTGTGCAAATCCCACAGGACCCAGGCCTCGGCGTCGAGATCGACGAGGAGGCGGTCCGTCATGCAGCGATCGGAACAGCTGTGGCGGTTGCCCGGAGCTAGACTTCGACTACCGAGCTCTGGAGCGCTGCTCGGTCGGCCTCGGTTCTCAGTGCGGGTGCGCGGCCATCACGCCCCTTTGACCGTCACCCGCGCCAGCGCATCTTCGTTCCACTCGATGCCCAAACCAGGACGGTCCGGAGCGACCGCTGCTCCGCCATCGCTCCGCAGCGGCGTGCGCACGAGCGCGTTCCCCAGCGGTCCCTGGAGCTTGTTGCCGCCCTCCATGATCACGCAGTTGGGGGTGGCCACGGCGAGGTGCAGCGAAGCGGCGTAGTAGAGGATTGTGCCGGTGCTGACGTGCGGGCTCCACAGCACGTTGAAGGCGTCGGCCAGTGCGGCCAGGCGCTGGCACTCGGTGATCCCCCCGGCGCGACAGACGTCGGGATTGACGATGTCTGCGCCGTGCGATGCGAGCAGATCGCGGAACTGGAAGCGGTTGTTGAGCATCTCGCCGGCACAGACCGGCGTTTCCAGGCTCTCGGCGAGGATCGGGTATGCCGGCTGGTCGTCAGGCAGCAGGGCGTCCTCGAACCAGCCGACATTGCCGAGGCGATCGAACCGGCGCCCGGCTTGCACCGCTTCATACAGCTTGAACGCGCCGAGCGAATCGACGGCCACCTGCCCGTTCGGCTTCATTGCCTCGGACACCGCGGCCACGCGCTCGATGTCCTCGCTGCCCTTTCCCTTGCGGTAGCTCATTTTCACCATGCGCATGCCGCTCTCCAGCGCCGCCTTTGCGTCCGCGACGAGCGCGTCGGTGGAGCTGCCGCCGATCCCCCGATAGATGGGCTGCGCATCCCGGTACTTCCCGCCGAGCAGCTGGTAGACCGGCAGGCCGAGCGCCTTGCCGAGCAGATCCCACAACGCGAGGTCGACACCGGCCAGCGCTTCGAACTGCACCCCTGTCGAGTAGCCGCGCACCCGTTCGGTTGTGAAGAGACGCTCCCACAGGCCGTTGATGCGTCGTGCATCCTGGCCGCGGAGCACCGGCGCGAACAGGTCCGTGATGACGCGCTGGTGCATCCGGGGCGCGGACGGCGAGTGGCATTCCCCCCAGCCGACGAGCCCCTGATCGGTGGTGATCTTGACGAGCACCGCCTGCTCGAAGCCCTTGAAGCGGGTCGGGCTCGCATGATCGAGCCGGTTCCAGATACCGACGCCGCCGGTGAGGTCGCCGACGGGCGGGAGCTCGAGAGGTTCGTCGAAGCCGACGCCGGTTGCCGGGCTGCGGATGATCACGGGCTCGACCGACGTGATCAGGAGTGGACGCTGTGCGTCGAGACGCTCCTGACGATCGCGCGTCGCGGCTTGCGCCGTGACATCGGCATTCGCGACTACTGCGGCGCCGGCAGCACCGGCGGCGCCCATGAGTGCGCGCCGCGACAGGCGTCGTCCAGCGAGTCGTGGGGTTGATGGCATGTCAGGTCACTCCACCCGGATCGCCGCCAGGGCGCGTTCGTCGAAGGCGACGCCCAGACCGGGGCGCTGCGGCACGCGCGCAACGCCCGGACCCATGTCGAGCGGCTCGTGCAACAGACGGTTGCCGAATGGCCCGTCCTGCTTGTTGCCGTTGTAGACCTCCATCATCGCGCAGTTGGGCGACGAGACCGCCATGTGGATGGATGCGGCCATGTAAGGTGCCGACCCGGTGCTGACGTGCGGTGCCCAGAGCGCGCCGAACACGTCGGCAATCCACGCGATCCGCCGGCACTCGGTGATGCCGCCCGCCCGGCCGAGATCCGGGTTGACCATGTCGGCGCCGCGATTGAGCAGCAGATCGCGGAACTGGTAGCGGGTCGAGAGCATCTCTCCCGCGCAGATGGCCGTGTCGATCTCGCGCGCGAGCTCCGGGTATCGCCCCAGGTCGTCGGGCAGGAGCGCGTCCTCGAACCAGGCGATGTTGCCGAGCCGGTCCAGCTCCCGCCCCATGCGCATGGCTTCGTTGAACGTGAAGGCACCGAGGGCGTCCACCGCGATCTGCGCGTTGGGTGCCAGCGCGGCCGAGATCTCCTTCACGGTCGCGAACTCGTCGCTATCGGGGCCACGTCGCAGCGCCAGCTTCAGCACGTTGAAGCCCGACGCCGCCATCTGGCGCGCCTGCTCGATCACCACAGCACCCTTGTCGCGGCCCGTGTAGGTGCCCGAGAAGGTGGCGTATGTCGGGATCTCGGTGCGATACGCCCCACCGAGCAGCTGATAGACCGGGGCGCCGGCGAAATGGCCCAGGAGATCCCACAAGGCAAGATCGATCCCGGCCATGGCCTCGACGTGCGAGCCGGTCGCATATCCTCGCACCCGCTCGCTCTGGTACATGCGCTGCCACAATGCCTCGACCTGGCGCGCGTCCTGGCCGACCAGCAGCGGACGGAACAGGTCGGTGATGATGCGCGCCTGCATGCGCGGCGCGACCGGCGCATGGCACTCACCCCAGCCGACCAGCCCCTGGTCGGTGGTGATCTTCACGAGCGTCGCCTGCTCGACCCCGGGCGTGCGGGACGGGCTCGTGTGATCCAGCCGATTCCACACGCCCTGGCCCCCCGTCGTGGCGCCGACCTCCCCCAGCACCAGCGGTCCTTCTGGCGGCGATCCGTCGCGCGGGGCGCGGATCACGATCGGCTCGATCGCGGTGATTTTCAGCGGGCTGGTGCCGCGGATCGCCTGCCTGACGGCAGGCTGCGCCGCGACGGAGTCCGGCGCGAAGGATGCTCCCGCCAGGAGTGCAGATCGCGTCAGGAAATCGCGGCGGTCGAGCATCAGAAGGTGAACCTGGTGCCGATCTGGATCTCGCGTGCCGAACACCACCCGCTTCTGCAGATTCACGTCGACGAGTTCACGCCCGGGACCCTCGACGGCGTTGCGCGGGGCGTTGCCGAAGGTAGTAGCCGTAGCCGCATGCGAGCCACGAACGCAAGGAACTGGAAACCATGTGCCTGCACCCCGCCGAACAACTGCCCGCCTCGACCCTCAGTCCCGGCATGATAGGTCTCTGAGATTAACAATGTAAAGTTAAAAATTTTTTATATCAGTCCATGCGACTTGCGGTAGGATGCTGCCGTGAGCACCCCGCGCCTGCTTGCGCTGACGCGTTCGCGCACCAGCGATGCGGTTTATACCGCGCTACGCGCCGCGATCCTGTCTCGCACCTTGGCTCCGGGTCAACGCCTGAACGTCGCGGCGCTAGCTGCTGAGCTTGGCGTCAGCCTCACGCCGGTGAAGGAGGCGTTGACCAGGCTCGAGGCCGAGGTGCTCATCGAAATCCGTCCTCGCGGCGGCACGTTCGTGGCGGCCGTCGAGCCGGACGATGTCGCCGAAGCGTTCGAGATTCGATGTGCGCTCGAGTGTCTCGCAGCCGAGAAGGCGCTGTCGCGAGCCAGCGACGACGACGTGCAGCTGCTGCGGGGGCTGGCCACGGCCATCGCGACCTGCGGCGACGACGATCAGAAGGCCCGGCTGACGCACGCGAGGCGCAACGTCGAGTTCCACAAGCGGATCGTCGCGCTCGGCGGCAGCCGCAGGCTGGTCCAGATGTACGAGAGCCTCGACGCCCACATCCAGATCGCGCGCATACACCTGCGGCACGACGACTGGAAACGGCGCATGGCCTCGGAGCTCGAGGAGCACCTGGAGGTCGTGGAGGCGTTTGCGTGCCGCGATCAGGCCGCCCTGGTGTCCTCGCTGCGGCGGCACATCCTGCGCGCGGCGGATTCCCTCGTGCGCGATCTCAGGAACCTGTCTCCGAACGAGACGTCAGCGGCGTCCGCGTCTTCATCCGCAGCGCAGTCCTAGGCCAAATGATCCCGTTTGCCGGCATTTACCCGATCATCAACACTACGTTCCACGACGACGGCAGTCTCGATCTCGAAAGCCAGCGTCGCCTCGTTCGCTTCGCGATCGAGTGCGGTGCGCACGGCCTCGGGCTGTTCGGCAACGCCAGCGAAGGCTACACGCTCGGCGAGGAGGAGCGCCGGCTGCTGCTGCGGGTCATCCTCGACGAGGTCGCGGGGACCGTGCCGGTCATCGTGAGCAGCGGGCACACGGGCACCGACGTCGCGGTGGCACTGAGCCTGGAGGCCGAAGTCGCGGGCGCCTCCGCGCTGATGGTGAATCCGCCGTACTACTTGAAGCCGGACGGCGAGGGGGTTTTCCATTACTTCAGCGCCGTCTCGAAGGCGGTGCGCATCCCGATCATGGTCCAGGACGCTCCCCTGATGACGCAGGTCCCGCTCAGCCCCGAGCTGCTGGCGCGGATGGGCCGCGAGCTCGAGCAGGTGCGGCTCGTCAAGGTGGAGGCGCCGCCCACGTCGACCAAGATCTCCCGGCTGCGGAAGCTCGCCGGCGACGACCTGATCCTGTTCGGCGGGCTGAACGGCAACTTCCTGCTCGAGGAGTTGGCGCGCGGCGCCGCGGGATCGATGCCCGGCTGCGACATGACCGACGCCTTCCTGCGCGTCTGGTCGGCCTGGCAGCGCGGCGACCAGGCGACGGCGCGGTCGGAATTCACGCGCTGCTTGCCGCTGATTCGCTACGAACTGCAGCCGGGGCTCGGCGTGGCGGTGATGAAGCAGAATCTGTTCGAGGCGGGCGTGATCGCCTCTCCACGGACACGGCATCCCACCCGGTCGCTCGACGAGACGGACATCGAGGAGATCCGCACGCTCAGGCAAGAGCTCGATCTGCTCGCGTTCCGCTGGGCGGCAGGCCGGGCGTGAGCGGAACGGCGCTGTCGGGACGGAACGCCGTCGGCCTGATCGCCGGGCTCGCAGCGCTGGCACTGATGATCCTGGTTCCGCCGCCCTCACCGATCACCGAGGTCGGAATGGCGCGGCTCGGGCTCCTCGCGTTCGCGATCATCTGGTGGGTCGCGACCCCGCTGCCGCTGGCCTTCACCACGCTCGCCATGCTGGGACTCGGCATCGGCACGGGCGCCCTGACCGTCAACGCCGCCTTCGCGCATTCGAGCAGCTGGGTGATGTGGTTCGTGATCGGCTCCTTCGGTCTGGCCGCCTCACTCGAGGCCACCGGGGTCAATCGGCGTTTCGCGCTGGCGTTCCTCGACGCGCGCTGGGCTCGCGGCAGATCCGACCGCTTCCTCATCATGTTCCTGACCTCGGCGACGATCATGAGCGCCTTCATGGCCAACACGGTGGTCGCCGTAGTGTGGCTGTCGCTGGCCCTCAAGATCTACACGCTGCTCGAGGTCGAGCCCACGGACCCCGTGGTCGAGGCGAACACGCTCGGCATCGCCTGGGCTGCCAACATCGGCGGCATCGCCACGCCGGTTGGCAACGGCACCAATGCGGCGGCGATCGGTCTCATCGCGTCAGGCACGGGTGTGACCGTGACGTTCCTGCAGTGGACGGTGATCGGCTCGACGCTGAGCGTGCTGTTCCTCGCTTCGGCGCTGATCGTGTTCCGGCTCCTGGTGGCGTCCGGTTCCGGCGCGTTCGCGCGGTCCGCTGCGGCCGAGTTCGTCACCACGGAACGCCGGCGCCTCGGCCCGATGCCGCCAGCCGAGCGCTGGTCGGTCGGCTGGTTTCTGCTCGCGATCCTGCTGTGGTTCGTGCCCGACATCGCGAGATATGTCGCGCCCGGCGCGACCGCCGATCTCCTGCAGCGCAGCCTCCATATGAGCGTGCCGGCGCTGCTCATCCCGGCGCTCATGTGCCTCGTCCCTGTTCCCGATCCGAATCGCCGCTTCGCGTTGACGTGGCCGGAGTGGGTGCAGGGAGTCGACTGGGGCCTGGTCATCTTCATCGGCGGCGTCATGGGGCTCGGCACAGCGGTCGGAGAGGAGGCGACCGGCTTGCCCGCCTACGTTCGCACGGTGCTGCAGCCGTCGCTCGTCCACCTCTCCGAACCGATGTTCGTGCTGAGCATGTGCGCCGGCGTCATCCTGGTGACCAGCCTGATCTCAAACATGGTCACGCTCGCCATCTTCCTTCCGCTCGGCCTCACCCTCTCGCAGAGTCTCGGCATCGCCAATCCGGTCGCGCTCGGCGTCGTCCTCGGCATCGGACCTTCCCTCGACTATCTGCTGCCCTCAGGAACGACGACCAACGCGATCGTCGCCGGTTCAGGGTACCTGCGGGTGTCGACGATGGTCAGGCACGGCATCATCCTGTTCGTCCTCCACACGCTGCTGCTGGCGTTCGTGGGCTACCCGCTGGCGAAGTTCGTGTTGGGACGCTGGTGACGCAGGCCCAAGCGTCGGAGACGTTTGACGCACGAGCGTCTGGCCGACGGACGCGCCAAGGTCAGAATCCTGCGAGCCGTGGATCGGGCCCGGGCGTTCGTGCCGTTGCGAGCGCTCCTACGGTTCCTGCGATTGTCCGAGCTGTCTGCACGGACATTCTGCACCTTCCAGCGCGACTCCCGATAGAGTCCTACCGTTTATCGTTCGTAACGTCAGGCGTCAGCCGCAGCGGCTCGGAATGCCACCAGCCGCTGTCGGCTGCAAGCCCTGTTAGACGGCCTCATAGGCAGGGAGACGTTCACCGGACCTTGCAGACGAAGTTGGTCGCGTCGTTGGTGCTGCCCACGCCGGTGTACTGCGCGACCTGTGGATAGGGACAGACCGGCCGTGTCATGTTTACGCGGTTGTCGCTGACGCGTGATGCGATCAACCGATCGGGTGCGATTCCGGATTCGCGCCAACGCTCCATCGCGGCCATCCAGTTCACCTGGTTAGGGCCGGGCCCACCCCCGCAATGAGCCATACCGGGCACCATAAAGAGTCGCAGCCAATCCCCTTGCTTCGGCCCCATCCTTGCCAGCACACGCGAGTGATAGTTGACGCTGTTCTGCGGCGAGATCGCGCCACCCGAGCCACCGTCATTCCAGCCGTGGTAGATGAGAAGTTTTCCACCGCGAGCGCGAAAGGCCGAAAGATCCGGATTCGCGGCGTCGATGAACCCTGCTTTCTCGTCGACCAGCGAGGCGTCGCGATCCAGGTCGAACGTGCGCCAGTCCCACGCCGGGTCTTCGTGGGCTATGTACCTGAACATGCCCACGTCGATCCCTCCAGGTTCCGGGTTGGCGCCTGTCAGCATGGCCCAGCCCATCTCGCTGCCAGGCACGAGGCCGGGGTAAATCAACGCCCCTGTCTTTCGCGTGGCCGGGGCGTAGCCCATCTTCACGGCTTCTACCTGTCGCGCCGTCAGGCAATCATCCCTATCGACCCCCCGGCAAACAAGTGTTGCGGGATCAAAATGGCATTGGGGTGGGTCCGTCAGGAGTCCGTCCGTCACTCCGTCGAGTGCGTCACAAACGGCAAGTACTGCCTTATTGACAAGGGCGAGTTTGGGGACGGGGACAACACTCGCCGGCTCTTGGAGGATCCTCGCTTCCACAGCAATCCGCCAGGCGCACAACTGCGTCTGATTGTTCGCAGGGGCGCCTGCGATAATTCCATCGAAATCTTCCGGATAGCGCTGAGCCTCCATGAGGGCCTGCCGCCCGCCTGTGGAGCAACCCGTCCAGTACCAGAACCGTGGCGCGCGATCGTAGAAGGCCGCGATAACGGCCTTCGATTTCACTGCCATCTCGTGGACGGCGCGATACGCGAAATCTACGACCTTTTCTGGATGTCCGATCGCAAACGACGCATTCCCACCGACGTGTCCCGTGTCGGTCGATGCCGTCGCGTAACCCTCCTGCAGGGCCGAGGCCAGCGCAGCATAGGTGATGGTCCCCGCCCAGCCGCCGTTGCCGACAGATTGGAACTTGCCGTTCCACGCCTGGGCCGGCATCCAGACTTCAATCTTGATGTCCGAGTCCGACGAGGGCGTAAGCGTGGCCGCCACACGGCAAAAAGCCGGCAACTGGCTGAATTGCGGCACTGCCGGACCCGTCCCAGGCAGAGTGAAACGTCCGGCCGGTACCATCTGGGCAAAGGTAATCGAAGTGTTCGGGAGCGCCAGGGATGACAGGCTCTCGCACGACGCCCTGGCGTTGAGGGTGTGTCCGTCCATCATCAGCGCGAGGAGAAGCGCGCACGATCCGCCAGCTACCGTTTTCATCGTCCCCTCCCACGAATTTTGACGCCAAGGCTGAATCCACCCGCCCGTCGAGCTGCCCGACCGGCACGGCCACCCGCATCGCCGTCAACATGAAGGACGCGATCGAAGTGCACGGGCAACCTGTCCGTCTCGAAGTCCTTGTCAGGCAGCCACGGGAAGCTGAACGAGGTCCCGGCAACGGGAGACCCAGCGCACATGGTGTAGATCAGCACATGCGGCTGTTCGTCCCATCCCAAAACGTAGGGGCGTTCGGCCGCCCAAGGATGCGCGGCAGCGAACCGCATTGTAGTAGGCCTGGAACCCGGCAAGCTTCCGTTCCAGGTCCCGGGCATTCCAGAACAGCACGTGGTCGAGGGCTTTTCGCCGAATAGTCCCGATCAGGAGCTCCACGAAGGGGTGTGACAGGGCGGTCAGCGTAGGCCGGGGCGGCGGGCGCGATGCCACGTTGTCCGATCCGGAATGAGCGCCAGAATTGGCAATTCGAGACCCACAGGGTCATGTCGTGTCAGCGGTCCAGCGCTCGATCGAGCGCGTCGCTCGACTCCCGGATCGCGGAATTCGTGGACCAACGAATGTTCAGAGGTCGGCTATCGCCGGCGAACCCCGCAGTGCTAGGATGTGCTCTCGCTTGACGCCACGCCGTAGCGATTTCGGATTAAGGAACTTGTCATTTACTCGCAGTGCCGGGAGGACTTTGAAATGCCGAGCGACTCACGCGCGCCATGGTTTCCACTTTTTGAATTTGCAGATTTCACCTACAGGAGTTTCTTGGTTCTTCCTGAGGCAGAGGAGCTCATGGGACTCCTGGGTGGACCAGTGACCGCACAGTTCTCGAGCATCGGGTCCATTTCGTTCGGGCAGGCTTTTAAGGAGGCCGGTGATCGTTACCGCGTCGGTGGCTGGATAGACACGAGCGGGCGGCCGAGAATCGAGGTCAACGCGACGGGGGCACTTCGTTCAGGCGCGACTCCAGCCACATTCGAGGCCGCTTGCGAGGAAGTTGATGGTGAGAAAAGAACGACCGTTTGCGAGCTCGTAGGTTGGGTGTTCCCGCAGGAACCAATCCAATCCGGTGCAGCACGCGTCCTCAATATTCGAGGTTCAGTGCGCATGCTAAGCGGGACTGATACCGCAACGCCTGCCGGTGTCGGGGGAGTCCGACGTGGAGACGTCGGTCTGTTTGAAATCATCAAACAACAGTAATCCGCTGCGCGGTAGACGTACTTCACGTGCTGGCCGCCACATTGCAGCGCCGATATTCGGCTGGGTCCGTCAGGCTAAACCGCTGCCGCGTGTGTACGCGACTGCTACTGTTCACCGCGTCGATATTCACTATCGCGGTCTGGCCAATTCGCAGAGCGTCATGGATTGGGTCACGCGGCATTACACCGATCCAAAACAAGTGTTCGTGTCCGGCGGCAGTGCGGGAGCAATTCCGTCCCCCATCTTTGCGTCGCAATTGGCGCGAGTTTATGAACGCGCGCGCGTCGTGCAACTCGGTGATGGCGCCGGCGGCTATCGATCGGCGAGAGTGTCCGCGGTGCTCGAAGTGTGGGGTGCGACTCGCGCGCTCAAGCACGATCCCTTGTATCGCGATCTCGATGTCGCAACGGCCAACTTCGAGGATTTCTACGCGCGCGCGGCGGCCGTCGGCAATTTGCAGCTCGCACAGGTGAACAGCATCGAAGATAGCGTGCAGATTTTCTTCCTTGGACAGCTCGGTCATCAAGTGACGAAACTCGAGCCGCTTTTGAGCGCCGATCTGGCGGACGAGCGCCAAACGAATCCGAAACTGCGCACATACACGATGCCGGGCGCAGAGCACACGATTCTGACGCGTCCGGAGTTTTACACGACCACCGTGGACAACATTCCGCTTTCGAAATGGGTCGCCGACCTGGTCAACGGCAAGAGTTCGCGCAATGTGGGCGATTCCATGCTAGTGCCGGGGGTGGATCGCCTGAAGTGATTGACCACAGTCGGCGCCGAGAGCTGTCGGCTTCATGCGCATCCGGCAGTCGGGCTTTCTGGCCAACGCGTGTCGAACCGCGCGGGTCGCGCTGCCGCGACACGCATTCGCGGCGCCGTCGAGCGACACCAATCCACTGAATTGCCTGGACACCGATGACGGCGTCCGTACCGAAGCTCTACGTGCGTGACCCCGCATCGGTCGTCGTGCTCGATCTCGGCGCCTGATCGCGTCCCGCGCGCCGTGCCGTCGCGTGACCCCGCCGCTGTGGTGCGACAGGCCGCGCTTCTCGTCTTTCAACATCCTCATTGCCGCGGCGGATCGGGAGGGGATCCCGCGGCCGACGAGCGTCGGCGTTCCTCTCCTGCCAACAAGGCTGCGATCCGCATCCTGCCCGCTTCAGCCGGGCTGAAGCGCAGCCTCCCCTTTCTGAGCGCGATCATGTCGTCGGTTTCCAGACTTGCCCGCATCAGACCTGCCGGCGCATGCCGGATACCGAGCAGGTGACCGATCTCATGCGCCGCGATGGCTCCGATGAGGTCGTCGTGCCTGGGCATTGCGAGCAGCGGGTTGGTGCCCGTTCCAGGACGTCGGGTCAGTCGAAATGCGACGCCGGCCACGCAGGGGACCGAGACCATCACCGTGCCTGCTGAGGCGCGTGTGCCGTGAGCGGCAACGCCGCAGTTCTCGCGGCCGTTCTGCCGATCACGGGACGAAAGGATGACGACGATCTCCGGCACCGGCGTGTCCTCGACCGGGCACGATTGCGCCGTGGCACACACGCGCCAGGCCACGACGAGTCCAGCCGACGCCAGCAGATCATCCGCGACCTCCAACGCGGGCCGTATGGTGGCTTCATCGACGCGCTTGTCGGCGTAGGCCCGCACGCGTAGCGCGACCAAATCCGGAGCCTCGTTCGTGACCGGCGTCGAACCCGCCATCAAGAGCGCCGAGATCAACTCGATCATGTCGTCCTCCTTGGCTCACGACGGACGCGGTAGAATCCGCAGTGCGCGCCCGCCGGGCGCGCCGAACCCGATTCCGTGTGGGGGAAAGCTAGGCGTGACGAACCGCGCAAGTCCTCAGCGAGAGGCTCAGAAACCCTCAGCGTTTCTCAGCGGGGTTGAGCCAGCGTCCAACCCGGTTCGTTTCTATGAGTTCGACCGGTTCCGCATCGATACGAAACGCCGCCTGCTGATGCGGGATGGCGGGTCCATCGCCATCAAGGCCAAGGCGCTCGACACGCTGGTGCTGCTGGTCCAGCACGCCGGCCGGCTCCTCGAGAAGGAGGAGCTGATGAATGGGCTGTGGCCTGATACGGCCGTCGAGGAGGCGAACCTCACACAGAACGTCTTCGAGGTGCGGAAGGCTCTGGGCGAAAATCCGGGCGAGCAGCGGTTCATCGTGACCGTCGCCCGACGAGGCTATCGTTTCGTCGCGGAGGTCCGCGCGCTTGGGGACGAGGCTTCAGCGCGCGATGACCTGGCGGCCGGGGATCGGCATTCCGAGGCGCCGCTCGCCGGGCGCAAGCGCTTCGCACGCCGGACGGTCATCTACGCAGCCGTGGCGGCGGCGATTGTGCTGTCGCTGCTGAGTACGTGGCTCTCCGTCGCGGGCAGGCGCCCGGCACCGGGCGTCGGCAGCACCTTGCGCAACTCGACGCGACTGACCTACGGCGCGGGTCTGCAGACCGACGTGAGCTGGTCACCCGACGGCCGGTGGGTCGCTTATGCGTGGAACAGAGACGGGAACTTCGACATCTGGGTGCAGAGTATCGACGCCGGCCACCCGATGCGGGTGACGAGTTCGCCGGCTGACGAGACGCACCCGGCCTGGTCGCCCGATGGCCAACGTCTCGTTTTTCGTTCCGAAGATGACGGCGGCGGCCTCTTCACGGTCGACGTCAAAGGTGGCCCCGTGCGCCGAATCGCGCCAGACGGACGGCGCCCCGCGTGGATGCCCAATGGCCGCGAGGTCGTGTTCGTGGATAGCGACCCCGGGGCCCACGCAGCGTTCATCGTCGCAGCCGACGGCGGCGAGGCCCCCCGCCGGGTTCTCGAGAACGAGCTCAGTCGCACCCTTTGGGCCGCGAGTGCGATTCATCCTGAGGGCCGCATCTCCGTCTTCGCGTCCGTGGTGCCGGCCGGGTTTTTCGTGGCCGATCGAACCCACAGCCGGCTGAATGCAGTCGATACAAGCGCTGCAGCGCCGCTGGGGTTGCTCGAACCCGGCGTCATCCGAAACATCAGTTGGAACCCGACTGGAACGGCGTTGATTGTCGAAGCCTTGAGTGACGGCGTGCCGACCCTCTGGCGTGTGCCAGTGGAACCAGTGAGCCTGCGTTGGCGAACGCCCGAGCGCCTGACCACGGGGCCAGCGAGCGCCCAGGCCGCCGCCGTTTCGCCAGACGGGACGCGTGTCGCATTCACGAGCGCGCCGGCGTCGACCCGCGGGTGGCTGTTCCCGTTCGATGCCAACACCGCCCGGCTCATGGGCGACGGCAGGGCACTGACCGACGACGATCTCTCGATCGTCTCTCTCAGTCTCGCGGCTGACGCATCGGCTCTCTGCTATGGTGCGCTCGAGGCAGGGAGAGACACCGTCCGTCTGTTTCACACCGACCTGACCACCGGTAGTACGACGTTCCTCGCGGAAGCGTTCGATGGCGTAATTTCCCGGACCGGGCGCAGGGTGGCCTACCATTTGACACGCTCCGGATCCCAGCCCACGGGGGAAAAGACCTCGCCCGGCCGCGAATTTGCCCTCGCCGTTCGCGACCTCGACGGCCGGGAACATCTGGTGAAGCCGTGGGGACGGGGCCTAATGCTTGCTTTCGAATGGGCGCCGGGCGACAAGGCCGTTCTCGGATCCTGGCTCGAACAGGGCCAGTCGGACCAAAACGTCTTGGCGACCTGGCCCATCGGACCCATGATGGCCATGCAACCCGAGCGCGTCATACTCGAGTCGAGCGGCGTGAACTTCTGGCAGGCTCGCTCCTCGCCCGACGGCCAGTGGATCAGTTTCGTCGCGCAGCGCATGCGCAACGCGGGAACCGTCGAGATCGGCATCGTTGCCGAACGCAGCAATCACGCCACGACGTGGACGCGGATCCTGGACGATCATGTCTGGCCCGACAAGCCGCGGTGGTCATCGGATGGGCGGACGCTGTACTTCCTCTCACGGGGCGCTGACGGCTACTTCAACCTCTGGGGCGTGCCCATCGATCCGGCGCGTGGCGCGCCGAGCGGGAAGCCGTTTCAAATCACGCATTTCAGCTCGCCCGATTGGCGCATCGATCGCAATATGGGCAATGCCGACTTCGACGTGGCCAAGGGTAAACTGGTGCTTCCCATGCAGAACGTGAAGGGCAGCATCTGGATCATGTCGGGTGTGAGCCCGTGACCGTCCGTCCCACTGGCGTTCCTCGAGCCCCCTGACCGACGCGCGCCACACCAGGCACGAACCTCGGCTCACGATGCCGCGAAACATCCCTATGACCTCCTGGTGACGCAGCTCGACAGTCCCGTCAGAGCTCAGTGAACGGGTCAGAAGGTCGAAACTCACGCAGGTGAGCGAGCGCATCTGGGCGACGTTTTAGGACGGCAGGATCAGAGCCCGACGAGCGTTTTCAGGCGCAACTTGAGCGTCCGCGCCAGATCGGGATCGCGGAACGTGGCCTTGGGTCCCGGTGCAATCCGCAAGACCTCGATCCGTCCCAGCAGCGCCGGGGTCCGCGACACCACGCCGTTCAACCAGCCGTCGAGCCAGCGCCGCTGGGCATCGGTCATGCGCGAATAGATCAGAAAAATCGCCTTTGACGCGGACATGTACGTCAGGAAATTCTCTAATCGATGATCGCCATCGTCGGGACTCGTCTCGTCATAGAACGCGGAGAAGTGCATGACGATGACGTCGGGGTTCAATCGCAGTACCTGCTCATCGCGCTGCCACATCAGGCTGGTGGTTTCCTTGAGCGTCGTGATCGGAAGATCAGCAACGATGCGCGTGATGTCGTCCGCATTCGTCCCGCCGGCCTTTCGCGTCTCCCTGTCGTAGACCACCGCCGGCAGTGTCGAATCCATCAGCACGACGGTCGGCAGAACGCGACGTTTGGGTGCCGCCTTCGCGCGCTTCGGTACCGCGACCCGCTTGACCGGCTCGGGCGTCGGTTCACCTTTGCGCGTCGCTCGTCTCTGCTCCCGCTGTTCGTAGATGGCCAGCAGCAGATTCGCGATCTGTGTGGCCGTCTGTTGCTTGCGTCGAATGCCGACGTCGATGACTTCCCATCCCGGGATCTTCGTGCCGTCGAGTTCCACCGGCACCACCGCATCGTCTTTGCGTCGCTCGAAGAGGACGACACGCATCGCATCCCATTCGACGGCACACCACGGTTTCTCGTAATACTTCGAGAAAAACGGGACGACGAGATCGGCGTCCTTGCTGTAGATGCGTGTCAGTTTCAGATCGAGGCTGCGGCCGACGAGTTCGGGCTGGTACCAGTCGTCAAAGAACACACGTTCTTTCGTCAGTGATTTCGCGAGCGCCGTGGCGACACTGCGCGCGAAGCGGCGATACTCGCCGGGGAAGGACAGGGCGATGGCAAAGCGTCGGGTCATTGCCACGCCCCCGGCATCAAGTTGAACCGAATCAAGGACACTGGGCCAGCGGAGCTATGTTCGCCGACATTCTGCACTTTTCCGCACCAGTTGTCGTCACGCCGGCCGACGCTCGCGTCCTCGCCACAGAGGCCCGACCTATCTTCGGTTGCCTCAAGAGCGTGCCGCCTGCGAACGGCCAAATCGGGAACTGCGCGTCGAAGCGCCGGGAGGCAACACGTGATTGCGCGCCGGATGGACTATGCCGGGGACTTCATCTCGCCGCCGCGCGGTTCCGTCATTCTGTTCACCTCGCCCGCTTGGCCCAAAGCGCTGCAATGACGCCGCTCGTGCGAGCGCGGGTTCCGGACTATAGTCTGCACGGCAGCATGATCAACGTCCCTCCGCGTCACGGCACCCACAATGGCACTACTCCCCAGCGGCTGGATTGACTGGTTCACAGTTCATGGCGAGGTGCGCGCAGGGAGTGGCGCCGCGATCAGCGCCCTGTGGAGCAGCCCCGATCATCTCGACGTGTTCATGACCGGCACCGACGGCGCGGTCTGGACCACGTTCTGGAACGCCGACGGCGGCTGGCACGCGTGGTCGCTGATCCATCCTGAGATCAAGCTGCAGCCGGCGACGACGGTGACCGCGGTGGGGAGCCGGAACGGCACTCACCTCGATCTCTTCGCGACCGGCACCGACGGTGCGGTGTGGACCACCTTCTGGAACGCCAACGCTGGCTGGCACGCGTGGTTCCTGATCCATCCCGAGATCAGGATGCGGCCGGGCGCGACGGTGACCGCGGTGTGGAAGCAGGACGGCGAGCACCTCGACCTGTTCGTCACCGGCACCGATGGCGCCGTCTGGACGACGTTCTGGAATGCGTCGAGTGGCTGGCAAGGCTGGTTCCTGATCCATCCCGAGATCAAAATGCAGCCGGGCACGACGGTTACGGCGGTCTGGAAGGAACCGGCGGTGCACCTCGACCTGTTCGCCATCGGCACCGACGGCGCGGTCTGGACCACGTTCTGGAACACCCTCACCGGCTGGCAGCCGTGGTTCCTGATCCACCCCGAGATCAAGATGCGCCCGGGCGCGACGGTGACCGCGGTGTGGAAGCAGGACGGCGAGCACCTCGACCTGTTCGTCACCGGCACCGATGGCGCCGTCTGGACGACGTTCTGGAATGCGTCGGGCGGCTGGCAAGGCTGGTTCCTGATCCATCCCGAGATCAAAATGCAGCCGGGCACGACGGTCACGGCGGTCTGGAAGGAACGGGCGGTGCACCTCGACCTGTTCGCCACCGGCACCGACGGCGCGGTCTGGACCACGTTCTGGAACACCCTCACCGGCTGGCAGCCGTGGTTCCTGATCCACCCCGAGATCAAGATGCGGCCGGGCGCGACGGTGACCGCGGTGTGGAAGGCGGCCGGCGTGCACCTCGACCTGTTCGCCACCGGCACCGACGGCGCGGTCTGGACTACATTCTGGTTCGAGGGCGCGTCGCCGTACTGGGGACTGCTCGCCAACGAGCGGTTCCGTCGCCACACCATGAAAGGGGTGTACTTCTTTGCCGGTAACTGGAAGTCGCCCGCCAACCCGACGCAGTTCTACGAGTTCCCGTCGGGACCGAACGACTGGGGCTACTCTCGACACCCGGTCGACGCCAGACATCTCGGCTGGTCCGAAAGCCCGACGACGCACAAGAAGTGCACCGGGCCCTGCCCCAACCAGGACTTCGCGCTCGACGAGATGGTCAAGTCCGGCGTCAACGTCGTGGTGATGTCGTACTGGGGCGCGCGCGGCACCGACATGTGGGCCTACTGGGCGCCGATGCAGACCTCGACGTTCGCGCACGACGAGCTGTTCAGAACCGCCGTCGACAAGCCTCTGTTGATCATGCCGGCGATCGAATCGGGTGATTCGACCAAGGGCTGCCGCGGCGGCATCTCGAACGCCTATCACTTCTCCGCTGACTTCCCCGGCACGCTGGTCGATCCCGCCCCGGCCCTGGTCGAGCAAATCGTCGATCTCGTCCAGCGCTATCTGCTCCAACCGGCCGACCCGCGCTGGCCCGACAAGTGGGCGACGATGTACGATCGGCAGGGGACGGAGCGGTATGCCATCAACCTCATTCATGTCGCGTCGAACCGGCTCGCGCCCGGTCAGCATGCCCCGTTCGCGCAGGGCTTCACAGCCGTCGCCGATCGCGTGTGGGCGCAGACGCACCGACGGGTCGGCTTCACGCTCGACATCCTGGCGGCGGCGCCGGCCGTGAACCTCGCGCCGCCGATCCGCGACTCCAATGGCGACTGCGTCGCGGATCCGGCTGGGGTCGTCGGCGGCTCCTACATGGCATGGCCGCCCGCGGGCGCCGGGCCGGCGCTCAGGGAGTGTGACGCCGTGCTCGCCATCCAGGGGTTCATTCCCGAGTTCATCCTCGACCCGAACCGGACCAGCACGGCGGCATACTTGCAGTTCAAGAGAGACTATCTGAGCGGCTGGATGGATCAGGGCCTTCCAGTGATCGTCGATGTGTCTCCAGGTTATGACGGACGCCAGATCTTCAACAGCAGCGACCGGCCGCGGGGCTTCACCCAGGAGTGGCGCGACGGTCACGCCCGGCTGCGCACGGCGCGCAGCAAAGGCATCGTGTTCAATACCTGGAACGGCTACACCGAGGGCTTCGTGGCGGTGCCGACGCTCGAAGACCGCGACGTCAACTACACATGGCTCGCCGAGCTGTTCCGCTAATCCGTCCATCCGCGTCATGCGCCGGCGTCAACCGCTGCTCGCCGACTCGTCTCCGCGTTCATGACTCGCACCGAGATGATGGCGCGCCTCCTGCGCCGCAGCGAACCCTGGGAGGTGACTGGCCTGGATGTGGGGGTCAGGATTCCCCGGCCGAGGCGCAGTTCACCGAGGCGACAGTGGTGGAATAGCCTCCAGCCCCACGGCCATGGCCCGGCCTGGTCAGCTGTCCACAGACGCGTCCGTCAGCGACTGAACGTTGACCAGACCATGCGCGGCGAGAACGGCGAGTCGAATGACGTGCCGTTCACCGGATCGATCGTCGTGATGTTCGCGGCGAGGCCGCCCGGTGTCCCTGCGAAGGCGATTTGCGCCGAGCCCGATCCTGCGGCGGCGCAACTGCCGATGGCGCCGACCGCTATCGCGGCATTGCCATTGCCGGCTATCGTCACGTTGGTGCCGCCGCAGGCGGTGCCGTCCGACTGGTTCAGCGTCACTCGTGCCGTGGTGGCCGCATTCATGGTGTTACGAATCTCGACGAACGCCTGGTTTGTGCCACCGGTGAACCACCACGGTGAAAACAGCGTGGTCTCGACGGCCAGCAGATGTGTCACATAGCTTCTGGCCTCCAGGTTCGTCACGCGAATGTAGAGCGGCCCGTCGACGGCCGAAATCAGGCTGTCGTGGTCACCGGTATGTCCAGGAACGATGAGTGTGGGCTCGTAGTCCTGGAAACTCCAGCCGAGCGGCGCGACGGTGCACGCGGCGTCAGCGTAGAGGTTCAGAACGAGGTTTGCACCTGTCCCTCCGCGGCCGGCGGTCTGGCCTGGTGCCCAAGCCATGATCGCGTATGAGCGGCCCGCGGCGACGCTCGTTTTGAGGTAGATATCGCCTGACACGCCAAGGGTGTACGGGGCCCGCTCTCCGAGAAACAGGAACTCCGCGAGCCCGCAGGTCGTGTTGGTCGGCAGCGGGGGTACCTGCGCTTGCGCACCAGGCGTCGTGAGGTAGACCGCTGCGCAGACAGCGATGTACACAGCAATCCACGTGAGCCGAACACGGTGCGTCTCCATCTGGGGCTCCGTTCTTCCATCCCGGTGTTACGTTTCAGCCGCATCGACTGGCCAATCACACGCAAACGAGTCCGACCGGCTGTAACTATGGGGTCAAAGAGGGCCCCGATACTACGAAGAAACCGTTCTCCAGCGTGTGTCCTGCGAACGTCCCCAGTTTCCTGGCCACTGCTTCTACCTGGTGACTGTTCAAGGGGTCAGGCCGGAACCTGTCAGCATCTCTCAGGAGATACTGGGCCCCGAATTGAACAGCTCGCGTGGAGATTTTCGCTATGGCCGGAAATCCCTCAGTCTTGACGAACTCTTCCAGGTCTTCCGCCTTGACATCCTGGTGGACCGTGAGGCGATAGAAGAGCATTCCTCTGTTGTCGTGCTGCGCAAACGGGTTGTTCCACTCGACGACCCATGTGTATTGGAGTTGGCTGCTGTCTGGCATAGTCGGACTCTCCGTCAACGCGTGATCCAGGGCCGCGTTACTCCCGGCGCTTCTGGGCTGGCTGCGGCTCAAGGGGCGAGCCCGGCTCAAGTCCGCGATCAGTGCCGTGCACCCGTATAAACGTCCATCCCGCGCAAAGCGTACAAGCGCGTGGGTTCTCTCCTTCTGGCGACTGCACTCCCGGACGTCACAATCGCAACAGCTGTTGAAGGGTGTGTACGGCAGCCGCGGAGGCCACGACCAGGCCCGGACTTCAACGAGCGACACCACTCGACGGCATCTCTAGCGCGTTCGATCCGTCTACGTAGCCCACGGCCATTCCTCAGCTCGCCGAACAGTACGTCCGTTTGGGCGCTGATTACCGTGAAGGGTGTCGCGACGATCTGGCGAACGACAGGAGTGAAACTGGAGATTGGCTCGCCGCACTGGACGATTTCCGCAACTGGTTGATTCGAGAAGCGGCGTGAATCGTGACCGTTTCGCCACTATTTCGCCGAGCTTTGCTGATCTGTATCTCCGATGCGTACCAGGTCTGACGACGTCACTTCCTCGCCCACTCCGGCTGTCTACCAACGCCTCCGCACATCCCGCTGTACTACCTCGTTGCGCTGCCAGCGACTGCGTCATTGAAAGCACTCGTCCGGTTGGCGCATCAACGGTGGGCAATCGAACAGAAGTATCAGTAGCTGAAGGACGAACTCGGGCTCGATCATTTCGGGCCACAGCTATCTGGGATGGAATCGCCACGTCGTGTTGACGGCGCTGCCGTACGCGTCGTTGCACAAGTCACCCGGCCGCCGCAACGGCGGCGGATCTTGCGCATGCCGCCCACCGTTTTCATCCAGCGGAAGACTTCTTCGATTCGCTTCCGCATGCGTTGACTGACCGCATAGGCTGCGTGCCGCGTCGTCCGCCCGTCGAGCGTGTGGCTGTTCTTCCGCTGCGCGATATGAGGCGTCGCCTTCAGGTCCGAAAAGTCTTCACGAAGTCGCGTGTCTCGTAGCCTTTGTCACCGCCGATCGTCACACGTCGGGGCGGAAAGCCAGTGATGAGGCTCGTCGCCGTATCGCGTTCGCCGGTCCCAGTCGCCGGCACTACGCACGCGTCGGACGACCAGCCCGTGCCGGTTCTCCATCAGCACTTCGCTGAGATGGGCCAGTTTCGCTTCATCGCCTTTGGCTTTCTTGAACAGCCGGCTGTCCGGATCGGTCGTCGATTGGTGCGTCTGGTTCGAGCGCCGTTCACCAAGGAAATTCACTGTCGGATTCCCAGGGTCATCCGGCGGGCCCCCGGGCTGATCCTTGCGCCTAAAACTCTTCTGGCCGGCCCACGCTTCCCGCAAGGTCCCGTCGATTGTGAAGTGCTCGGCCGACAGCAGGCGCCGGCCACGGGCTTGCGCGACGACATCTTCGAAGAAGGGCCCGGCAATGTCACCCTCCAGCAGCCGATCCCGATTGTTCGTGAAGGTCGTCGGCGCCCACACGTCGTCATCCATCCCGAGGCGGACGAACCAGCGAAACAGCAGGTTGTATTCCAGCTGCTCCATCAGCATCCGCTCGCTCCGGACCGATTACAGCACCTGCAGCAACAACGTGCGTAGCAAGTGCTCAGGCGGAATCGAGGGTCGGCCCGTCGCGGCGTAGATCGCGTCGAACCGCGGCGACAGACGGCGCAGCACGTCGTCGGTCATGGCGCGGATGGTCCGTAGCGGATGAACGACCGGCACCCGTTGCTCCGGCGACAGGTAACTAAACAGGTGGCCGCTCTGCTCGTCGCTCCACGCATCGTGCCGCTCCCTCCAACAGATGGGGGCATCGTCGTACATTGAAGACGAGGGAACCATTGAAGACGATCGCCTTCGCACTCTCGAGCGTGTTTCTGTTGTCCCACGTCTCGCTGGCGCCAACCGCGCAGGGATCGGTCTGTGTTGCGCCCGTTCCCCTTCAACCGCCAACCGCTGCTGCACCAGGGGGAGATTGCCAGTCTGGGAATCTCTCCCTCAAGATCGATGCGCAGAACAAGGTCCCGTGGCCTCGCACGAACAGTCTTCAGATCAACCCTCTCGATCTCACTCAGCCATCGAGTCATGGTTTTGTGTAATGGCAAACCGCAGCAGTCATTTCGGTTTAGGTTCTCCGAATTCAAAACGAAAGAACTCTGCCTTTTTATCAACGACCTTTACCAAACCGCTCAACTCTGGGAAGCGCGAAAGTCTCCCTGTGCAAATGCAAGTGACCCTTCAATGCCATCAGGTTCAAGCAGACGTTCTAAATCGCGTTTGTCAGCACGCTGCTGGCTAGGCGGCTGTCGGCCTTTTGTAGAGCTGTTAGCTGAGAGCTGACCTGACAACTGCGATTGTTTTCTCCTATGTCCACTCGAAAGAATTGCGGGAACGCATCGAACGGGAAAAGCAGGACGCCATGAACATTCGTGTCCGGCAATTGTGGGCTCCGGTTCTGTCTACCTTCCTCATCTCGGTTGCGGTGCAGTTCGTAGCGCTGAGCGTGCCGCAGTTGCCACCTTGGGTATTTTTCACGCGGAATGGCGTATCGATCGTGCTGGCGCCGCTGTGGATGCTGGCGCTGCCGTTCATCGGCGCCCTGGGAGCCTGGCTCTCCCTGCGCGCCGGCGGGAATACCCGCGACCGCCTGCTGACCGCGCTGGGCTCGGCCTGGTTGAATGGAGCCATCCTGACGCTGGGGGTTCCGCTGTCGATGATCATCGAACGCCACTTCTCGCTGAGCATCAAGCTGACCTCCTACATCGTGTACATGATCGCCTGGTGCCTGGTCCCGGCGGTCTTGCTGGCGCTGGGGGCCCTGCCGTGGCTGGGACGCAAGGCCACGATGCGCGCCCGGGGCGCCACCGGCCTCTAGCGACCCCGATCTTCTCGTAGTAGGGTCTGCCTGTACCAAAAGTTCGCCTGTGAGGCACGAGGCAGGATCGATAGCTCGCGAGTCGAAGCGCTTACGCGAGACGCGAATCAGCGGTTGAGGGCGCACGACGAAAGGCGACGTGATCCGCTTTTTCGGGAGGATGAACCTTACCCGGATCGCGAGAGGGCTCTTTCAGTGAGACGATGGCGCTGTGATCCGCAAATATCTCGGCCGCGTAGCTCACGCGGCGTGTCGCTCAAGCCGGTATTCGTGATGGAGGCCGCTCAGGATTGGCGTCGCCGCGACTCGGCAACGCGCCGGAACCGAGCGGCCGTTTGACTCACGGACGACCGGAGCAACGATGGAGCCCTCCGGAATGCCAGGTCCCAAGCTCGCGTGTGACCGGCCACGGTTGTAGTGACCGACCCACTCTCGAAGAATCGGGCGAACGTGCCATTCGCTCATCGGAATTATGAAGTCCAAGCATTCGCGACGAATGGTGCCGATTACGCGTTCGCAGAAGGCATTCGCTTGTGGCGCACGCACCGGTGTTTTCAGGATCCTCAGGCCCATCGCCTCAAGCGTGCGGTCAACGCGTTTGCAACCGTCGGTTTCTCGACCGCGCACGTCCCTGCGTTTAGGCGCGTTGGCGCAGGAGAGCATCAGTAGGTTGCGGAAATCGTCCAGTACGGCCTAGGACGCCGCAACACATTGAGAACATGCGACTTGCGCGCTGTCCCCGATCAATCTCTTCGCAAGTTGCTGATTTTAGTGATTTTACAGGCGTGGCTCTTCAGGTAGGATTCGAACCTACAACCCTCCGGTTAACGTGTTGTCGCCTAACGTAGGGCGCTGAGCCGCGGCGCGCATCGCCGGCGCCGACGGTCAGCGCGCGGTTAGCAACCATTTGGTCTTGCGACACTGGCAGCCTCGAAAGGTAACCGTTACGCCAAGCGAAGATTGAAGTTACCACCGCTAGCGAGTGGGCCCTCGATACGATCCTGTCCGCACGTGATGTTAAAGACGGTACCACCTCCTGATTCGGCACGAATGGCCAGGCTGGACGCCGTCGCTTCCAAGAACACGGTTACTGTTGCGGTTTGTTCCGCATCCGCCTGCTCGATCATGACGCGCTTCGCCTCGATCACCACTGCTCGCAACCGAACGGCCGTGGACTGGACGCGAATGCCTTCGCCCACCACCCACTTGCCGTCGCCACGAATCTCAATCGAGAACCAATTGGCGTTTCCTTCGATCTGGACTTGGTGTATAGCCTTCAATGTCTCACCCCATTTGACGTCTCGACGTCGAAGTCCTTACGGTAGCTGGCCAGCATTGTACAGCGCCTGCGGAAATGTGTCTCAGCTTTGCGCCCGCGTCACGCTCGCGGAGCGGCCTAACTACTATTGGAGTAGACCGCTGACACTCGTTCGCAATCACGCGCGACCGCGGGCCTCCTGTCGGGCGCAGTGTCGCTGACACGGCGCACATCAGTACGCAGTTCGGCGCAAATGCCAGCGCGGATTACCCGCAGGAGCCGGGATCACGGTGAGCCGCCGCAGGTAAACATGACTTCATAGTCCGAGAGCGGCGCGTTCACGGCGAAGGCGCCGCGGTAAACACGGCTAGCACTGTCAATTAGATCCGCGGCCGTCCCACCGTCTAAAGGCTGGTCACGAACGGCGTCCCGCAATAGCCGGTCACGTGGACGGCAAAAGGTGTGTTCACCGTCGCCGAAGCCCCGAGCAGACGGACGACGACGTTGTTGTCTTCGTCGGTGTAGAGTGGTTGCCCACCGGGAATGGTGGTCGAGGCATGCTCCGGGCCGTCACCGATCACTGTCAACTGAGGGGAAAACGAGCCGTTGGGTGTGACCTGAAAGACGTTCAGAGAGACCGACCACTTTGGCAGGTTGATGACGTTCCCCCCTAACACCGCTACGTACGGCACCGCCTGCACCGCCGTGGCCAGGAAGGTCATGCCCTTGAGACAGGATGGCACCTCCACACCATCCGTCTTGAACGTCTGGCCCACCTCCACAGCGATGATTGCTGATGTCGTGATAAACATCGGCGTCGATAGTGATCCGCTCGTGACCGTCGG
This sequence comes from uncultured Acidobacteriota bacterium, assembly GCA_963787175.1. GTDB lineage: Bacteria > Acidobacteriota > Vicinamibacteria > Vicinamibacterales > 2-12-FULL-66-21 > CAVSUB01. The sequence continues at coordinate 7,611 of CAWBCA010000013.1, read as the reverse complement.
TCGTGGCCCTTGTGCCGTCGCCGGCGCCGCCAGGAAGCCTGCGGCAAGCGTCAACGTGGTGAGGGCCAGCGTGGTGACCATGGCTTTGCTGAAGTTAGTCATCGCGATCGTTCCTTCCTGGGGCGCTCGTCGCGCTCGAACATCCGGACCGTCTTCAACGCGCATACTACACCCGGCCGCAAGGCTGACGGCCCGCGTGAAGACGGTGACGGTCGGAGAGTGTCCATCGGCTCGCGCGGCGCCATCCGGCTGTCCCTACTGAAAACCGCGTAGTCCTTGCCACGATTGCAGTTGCAGCCGACCTCCCGTTAGGATGATCGGCGATGGCCATGATTCGCTTCGTGCTCCCTGAGCTGACGTGTAGCCGCTCGCAGCTGTTCCGTTGACTCGATCGGATCTTCAGGAGGTGTAGCTCTGTAAACGCGCTCTACTCATGCCGAAGCGCCTGCGTTGGATCGACGCTGGAGGCACGGCGGGCCGGCACGTAACCCGCCACGCCTGCAGCAACCGCCAGGATCAGCGTCGCCCCTCCCATTGCGACCGGATTCGCCGGCGCGACGTGAAACAACACGCCGCGGACGACCGTCGAGGCCGCGACCGCGACGGCCCAGCCGAGCCCAGCGCCGAGCGCTACGACCGTTCCCATCTCGCCCAGCACGAAGCGGATCACGTCGGGCCTTCTCGCACCAAGAGCCATGCGAATCCCGATCTCCCTGGTGCGCCGGGCGACGTCGAACGAGACAGTCCCGTACAGACCGAGGCATGCCAGCCCGAGGGCGACGATCCCGAATCCGCTGGTCACGGTCGCCAGCGCCGCCGGCAGTGCGATGGTCTCGCGGATCTGACGCTCCTGCGTCTTGACCCCCGTGACGGACAATCCGGGATCGACGCGTCCGACGGCCTGGCGCACCGCCGGCGCCAGCGCCAGCGGCTCGCCCGCCGTTCGCAGCGCAAACGTCATCGCGCTCGGACTCATCTGACGATGCGGCAGGTACAGCGTCGGCGGGTGTGCTTCCTGCAGCCGGGCGTAGGCCGCATCGCGAACCACACCGACAACCTCGACGCGAAGGCCACGATCGGCCCCCTCGAGGAACTCGAATCGACGTCCGATGGGGCTGGCCTCCTCGAACAGCTGTCGTGCCAGCGCCTGATTGATGACGCCGACTCGCGCCGCGCCGTCGCGGTCCGTGGCGCTCAGCACCCGTCCCGCGATCAGCGGAATCCCCATCGTCTGGAAGAAGTTCGGACCGACACCCTGGATGTACGCGGAACGAGCCGGCTTTCCGGAGTCGCCGGTTATCATCGCACTCCACTCGGACTGCGCCAGCAGCGGCACCACGGACATTGTCGTTGAGCGCACGCCCGGGATGCGGCCGATCTCCGTGCTCAGGGTCTCGAGTACCTCGAATGCATTGCTCCCGCCGGCAGCCCCGCTGCGTTCGACGGTGTTCACTCGAAAGACGAGCAGGTTCCCCGTCTCGAACCCGACGTCGATGCGTCCGAGGTTCTGAAGCGTTTGGAGCAGCTGGCCGGCGACGACCAGCAACGCCAGTGATAACGCGACCTGAATGACCACCAAGGCCCGTCGCACGATGCCGCGACCGCGGAGTGGCGCTTTGACTCGTGACGTGAGGTCGGTCCGCGTCGCGCCGATCGCTGGACCGAAGCCGAACAACAACGCCGTCAGCACAGACAGACCGCCGGCAAACAGGAACACCGGCAGACTGAACGTCGGATCGACCACCGGTGCGTGGTCGGCAGGCAGCCACTGCAGGAAGTCGCGTCCCCAGAACGCCAGCAGGGTCCCGAGCACGGCTCCCGCCACCGCGAGCAGCAGGTTCTCGGCCAGCAATTGACGCAGCAGCCGGGGCCGGCTCGCGCCGAGCGCGAGACGAATCGCGATTTCCTGCTGTCGCGTCGACATCCGGGCGAGCACGAGATTCGCGACGTTCACACACCCGATCAGGAGGATGATCACCGCGATCCCGGACGTGGCCGCGAGGACCGGCAGGGCGTCGCGCCTGGGCCCTTCGGGACCGCGGCTGCCGTCCATGATCCCGAGTCGCGGGATCGACGTGCCTTTGGAGGTGGTCGAGGGCGGGCGGGCGGCCCAGCTCTCACGCAGACTCTCGTCGAACAGCCGCTCCAGGTCCGCACGCGCCTGTGCGTGTCCGACGCCCGGCTGGAGCCGCGCCATGATCTGCACCCACCAGAGCGAGACCGGCCGCGCGGTGCCGGGATCGAGTTGCGTCGCCAGTGCCATTGGCAGCGTGATGTCCGTCGAGTCGCCTACCCGAACCCCATCGAAGCCTGCAGGCGTGACGCCGACGATGATGACCGGAATGCGATTCACCGCAATCGCTTTTCCGACGATCGCGGGATCCGCCTGAAATCGCCGCTGCCAGTAGCCATAGCTGATGACCCCAACGGCCTCGGCACCCTGACGGTCGTCATTGCTCGTCAAGGTGCGGCCCCGCGCAGCGCCCACGCCCAGCGTCTCGAAGTAGCCCCCGCTGACCAGGTCGCTGGACACGGCGTCCGTCTGACCATCCGCGCTCACACTGGTGTCTCTGGATCTTGCAATCGCGAACACATTGGCAAGCGTGCCGCTGCGATCGCGGAACCGTTCAAAGGTGAGGGAGGAGAACGACGTCCGAAGACCGGTGCCATTCGGACCAGGCCGGCCGTAACCCGAGTAGCTCGGCACCATCGGTTCGGGCAGCCGCAGCCAGTAGAACATCACCAGCGCTTCTGGATCCGCGACCGGCAGGCGCTTGACCAGCACCGCATTCACCACGCTGAATGCGGCGGTCGTCGCGCCGATGCCAAGCGCCAAGGTCGCGACCGCGGCGAGCGCGAACCCGGTGTTGGCGATGAGCGAGCGGAACGCGTGCCGCAGGTCGCCCATCATGGCCGCCCTCGTTGCCCCATGGCATAGACGACCAGGTGAGACACACCGATGCCCAACAGGGCAAACCCAGACCATTGCATCCCGTCGCGGATCAAGACCGGCACCCACATCGGATTCCCAAACCGATCGGCACCCCAGAGCACATGAAACGTCTGCCCGACGAGACTGCTCATCACCAGATAGACGCCGAGCCCCAGCGACATCCAGGTCAGACCCGCGAGCACGAGGATCCGTTGGACGTTCCAGCTGCGGCGCTGGATCTCCTGTTCGACCGGGGGAAGGTCTATCCCCTTTCTCCAGGGCCGCCAGCCGTTCTTGATGGATCAGCTGGCGCCGCTGCTGCCGGAGGTACTGCTGGAAGGCGGCCTGGAACACACCGGCGAGCACGACGACCGCCGCGAAAAAGGCAACGCTAAAGTCCATGATGCGTGTTTATACTCGCCGCCGTGACCGCCGGTTGCATCGCACTATCTTTGCTCGGGACGCAACCAATGGCCCGCGCCACGAGTATCAGATCAGGAATGCCGGATGACGTGCAGGAGCTGCTGCGTCGGAGCAGGTGCGACGAGGCGTTGGAGCAGCTGCTGGACGAGTATGAGCAGAAGGTCTACCGGATGGCGCTCGCCATCCTGCGGGACCACGGACGGGCCCAGGACGTGACGCAGGACGTGTTCGTGAAGTTGTGGTGCGCGTTACCGTCCTACGACGGACGGGCCGCGGTCTCGACGTGGCTGTATACGATTGCGCGGAACACCTGCCTATCCGCCGCCCGGCAGGAGTCCTATCGCCGGACCACGGATCTCGGATCGGTGGAAGAGCCGCGCACGCCATCCATCACGGCCATGGACGTCGCGTTGCGGCAATCGCTCGCCAGGCTGCCTGAAACGCAGCGCGTGATCCTCACGCTGTTCTACTTCGAAGATCGCAACGTTGCCGAGGTCGCCGCGATGATGGGCCTGCCCGAAGGCACGGTGAAGAGCCATCTGCATCGAGCGCGCCGGGCACTCGGCGAGATGCTGGAGTAAGCCATGGAATGCGCCGAGATCCAGGAGCTGATCCTGGAGTCGTTCGCGACGGTGTCATCCCGCGAGACGAGAGCCCGCGTCGACGCACATCTCGCCACGTGCACCGATTGCACCCGATTTGTCCTCGTGCAGAAGGCGCTGGATCAGCGCTTAAGTGCGCTGGCCGTGCCGCTCACGATTCCCAGCATGTCACGAACCGAGCTGCGCTTACGGTTACGCCAGGAGGCACCGGCCGTTCACGCCGACTTGCTGCCGGAGATGGTGCATTTCGGCAGCTTTGCCGTGGCCACCCTGGTCATGGCGGCGGTCCTCCCCGTAAGTCCGCTCACCGTCACCGGTCTGGGTGTGCTGCTGGCGGCCGGCAGCTACGTCCTGCTCTCCCTTGTCCGCAACACCATGGACGACTGTCTGCTTGGTGCCGATGCGTGACCAGGTCGCGGAGGTCGGCGAGCCGCAGCGGGTTGCTCTACCCTGCGCGATAAGGCAGGAGGAATCGGCAGGCGTTTGAAGGTTGCAGTGGCGACCAAGACGATATGCGGGATTCTTGTGAATTTGGGCCGCCGGCCCGCTCGGTGGCGTAAGGCCGAACCCGTTGTACGGCCTCTGCGGCCGAGGACTGGACCGCGATCGGACTGAACGCGAGATTTTGTTGGCCGCGTCGACCAAGCCGGACACCCGATTGCCTGTCGGCAAGGTTTTGGCGAAGGACAACACGTGCGCTCCTGGCTCAGGGCCGGGCGGTGCCGCCTACTCCGATCTGAGCGCCTCGATCGGATCCACACCGGTCGCGCGCCGGGCCGGCACATAGGTGGCGAGGGCTGTTGCGGCAATCAACGCCAGCGACACGATGGCGTAGGTGAACGGATCGACCGAGCTGACCTCGAACAGCAACGAGGACATCAGCCGCGTGATCCCGAACGCTGCCGCCAGCCCGATCGCCACGCCAGCACCGGCCAGGGTCAGGCCATGCGCCACGAACATGCGCGTAACTGCCTGCGCCTGGGCGCCAAGCGCGATCCGGATGCCGATCTCACGGGTTCGTTGCGACACGGAGTAGGAGATCACGCCGTAGATCCCCGACACACCGAGCAGCAGCGCCATCCCGCCTGCAATGCCGAGCATCACGAGCGTGAATGACGTCCGCGCCAGTGAGGCGTCGTAGACCTCCTGTAACGTGCGGACGTTGGCCAGCGGCAGATTGGGGTTGATCGACCACACGGCCTGCCCCAGCTCGCTGACGAACCCGCTGGCTCCGGTCCGGCTGCTGCGAATCACGTACGAGAGCGAGCGCTGCACAAGGTAGCGGCTGTCCTGCGCCGGCATGAAATCGATCATCAACAGCGGCCAGTACGCAACCCCCGGCGCCTTCTGGTTCAAGCCGTCGTCGCGCATGTCGCTAAGCACGCCGACCACGTCGCGCCAGGTTCCGGTGGCATAGGGACGTACGCGCTTGCCGATGGCAGCCGATGGCTGGCCCCACAACTCACGCGCGAGGCTTTCGGACACCATTGCAACCGGCCGCAGCTCGAACGCGTCCGCCCATGTGAAATCCCGGCCCGCGACCACCGCTCCACCCATCACCCTCATGTAGCCTGGCGAGACGAACTTGAACAGACGGATTGGCGGGACCTGGGATTCCGAGTACGGTGCGATCCTGCGCGTGGAGCGGATCGTGCCAGCCCTGCCCCGACATCGTGACCGTCGAGGTGAGCGCAATCGATTCGACCCCGGGCACCGCCGCAATCCTGTCGACCATCGTCTGGTGCATTCGCGCCACCGACGCCTCGTCCTTTGTCTGCGAGCTTGGAATGGACAGCCGGAGCGTCTGGACCTCGTTCGGCCGCACGAACCCGGGATGCACGTCTCGCAACGCCTGGAACGTACGAATCATCAACCCTGAGCTGACGAGGAGCACGAGGGCCATCGCGACCTGCGCGACGACAAGGCTGTTACGCGCGCGATGGCGTTCCCTGCTCGCGCTCGCAGTCCGAGCGGCACCACGAAGTGTCGTGCCGAGCTGGCCGCGTGCGTACTTGAACACGGGGATCGCCCCGAACAGGAGACCAGAGGCTACCGACAGCGCAAAGGTGAACATCAATACGGTGATGTTGAGGGTAATGTCTTGGATTCGTGGCAGGTTGCCCGGTGCCAGCGCAACCAGCAGGCGCAGAGCGGCCCACGCAAGACCGACTCCCACGAAGCCGCCGGCAATGCCCAGCGCGACGCTTTCCTGCAGCAGCTCGCGGGCAATCCGCCTCGAATCGGCGCCCAGGGCGGCGCGAATGGCCAGCTCCTGCTGTCGCGACTCGGCTCTGACGAGGTGCAGGTTCGCGACATTCGCGCAGGCGATGAGGAGCACCATCGCGATGGTTCCCATCAACACCCACAACACGGTCCGCACGTCGCCGACCAGATCGTCTCTCAGCGAACGGATGTTCGGCGCGAGGCGCGCTTCCTGGAACATTCTGACGCTGCCGCCGGGAAACGGCGGAAAGCGTGTGAGTGACAGCGGGATCAGCCGCGCCACATCGGCGTTCGCCTGGTCAATCGTCGTGCCGGGTTTCAGCCGTGCCAGTGCCGAGAAGCTGAATTGTCCGAGAAACACCTTGCTGCGATCGAGTCTGAACGGGACGAGCAGCGACACCCTCCGGTCCAGGAAGCGAAATGCATCCGGAAGCACGCCGATGATCTCGCGAGGGAGGCTGTCGACCATCAGCGTGCGGCCGATGACCGAGCTGTCAGCGCCGAATTTCGACCGCCAGTATCCGGAGGTGAGGATCACCGTCTCGCGGCTTCCGGGTGCGTCGTCTGTTCTCGAGAACACCCGCCCGAGCATCGGCGGCACGCCCAGCATCGGCAAAACACCGTCGGTGATGAACAGCGTCGGCACTTCCTCGGGCTGCGAAAGGCCGGTGACGCTCACCGTCCCGGTGTTCCACAGTCCGACATCCTGGAAGACCCGACCTTCCTCGCGATACGTGAAGTACAGAAACGGCGCGGCTCCGACGCGTGGCAGGTTGAGGCCGGGCGCCACGTGGTCGAGCGCAACGAGCTCGTCGGAGCGCGGATACGTGAGTGGCCTCAAGAGCACGCCTTCGATGACGCTGAAGATCGCCGTGTTGGCCCCGATGCCTATTGCGAGCGTCACGACGGCCATGGCTGTGAAAAGGGGGGCCCTCGCAAGGCTGCGCACGAGCTGGCTGAATCGCATACCTGCACAGACGGATTCCAGCCGTTCCGGGTTGCCGGAAAACACTTGAGTCGGCCGGAGTCCATCCGACGAGTTCGCGAGCCCCACCGCGATCGGCGAGTGTCACCGAAGTGGGGGCCGGTCGCTCGAAGAAGTGGCTGCGACGCTGCCCGGCAGCCTGGCTTGAACGACGAGAACTCGCGCGGGAAGTGCAGAATGTCCGTCGAGATAGCACGGCTGCGCCTTGGTGACGCGTTCGCTCCGGCTACTTCACCGGCACGAGCCGTCTCAGCTCCTCGAACCAGTTCTGGACGACGATGATCTGCGGCGCGGCGGCTTGACTGGCGAGCTGCTTGACCATGAGAAAACGTTGGCCATCGGGGGAGACGTCATACGTCCGGGTATCCTTGGCCCGCCCGTCGCGTACGGTCCTTGCAAAACCTTCACCGGTCTCCCCGAGCTCCACGTGGGTCAACCTGGGAATC
>CAWBCA010000012.1:0-71406 GCA_963787175.1 uncultured Acidobacteriota bacterium | reverse complement strand
GGAATCTGTAAGTTACAGATTCTAAAGGGGCTGACAGGGTTCGAATCCCACCCTCTCCGCCAGCTTAAGTTATTGTAAATAAATAACTTATATTGATGAGTGATGGGCACGAGGGTGGGCCGTGCACCCACTAGGCCATTAAGTCTTAGCATTCAAACGACTTAACAGTTTGCGCCATTGCCCGATAGCGCCACCAGTCGTAAGCCACGTCTCTTCAATCAATTACTGTCGTGAGGGCGCCCTCACTGAACGTCCCCTGGTTGCCGCAATCCCGATTCAAGTGTCCAGAATCACCGGACTGAGGCAACCGATTTCCTGCGATAATGGGATTAATCAGTGGGTCTACCCAATCATCGGTGACATCATGAATGCACGACTCACCCTCGACAGCGCCGGTCGCGTCGTCATCCCCAAAGGATTGCGCGATGAGCTCCACCTCAGGCCCGGCGACGAGCTCGATCTGGAAACGGCAGGCGAGGAGATCACCCTGCGGCCCGTTCGTGAAACGCCCCCGATCACCAAGGAGCAAGGCGTGTGGGTGTTTCGAACCGGCAAACCCCTGCCGGCTTCGACGACAGACGAGACGCTCCGTACGCTTCGCGATGAGCGCGACCAGCAGAACCTCGGGCCGTCCAAGTGAAGGCCTTCTTCGACACGTCAGTGCTCGTGCCCGCTTTCTACGGCGACCACGAGCATCACCCTGCGAGCCTGTCGCTGTTCCTGCAATTCACGAAGGACGAGGCCTGCTGCGGCGCTCACACCCTTGCCGAGATTTACTCGACGCTCACACGGATGCCGGGGAAGTACCGCGTGACTGGCGATCAGGCCATGCTCTTCGTCGGCAGCGTCCTGGAGCGTCTCACCATCATCGCCTTGAGCGCCGAGGAATACGCGACCGCTTTGGACGTCTGGAGTCAGGCCGGCGTGACGGGCGGGACCATTTACGATGCCCTGCTCGCGTCGTGTGCGCTCAAAGCGGAAGCAGAGGCGATTTATTCTTGGAATCTGCGTCACTATCGAGGCTTCGGAGCGGCGGTTGAGAGCCGCCTCCATCAACCACCTTCGTCAGCGGCTTGACGGGGGCGTCCGTTTTAATTTCGATCGATCTATCCAACGCCCGGCTCGCTCCTCTACACATCGCGATTTCGGGGAGTAATTCGGCGCGGAGCCGGTTCGATTCCGACGAGGCTCACCACCCTTTTTCCTGCCAATATTGCCGCCTGTGACTCGTTTGTGACTTCCAGCCGAGATTCTTGATGGAAAACGAAAAGCTCGATAGCCCCGTCGATCCCTTCATCGGGCAGGTGCTCAAGCTCGGTAATTTCATCAGCGTCTCCAGGGAAGGCTTTGACTGGGCGAAGATGATGGAGGTGATGACGGATATGAACCGCAGCTTCGCCGTTCAGGGGTTCCCAAAGGACAACCCCTACGCGGACGACGCGTTTTACAACTCGACCAAGAAGCGCGCCCAGGAGCTTGGCGAATTTGCTCGCGGCGAGCAGCGGGACGGCCATCGGTTTCTGTTCGGTCTGGTGATCGTGCCGCTTTACTCGGTCGTAGAGGCGGCGGCCCACGCGACCTTCGTGGCTGCTCTGGCCCGTGGTCTGGACGCCGACACTTCCGAAAAACTCCTGGGCGCAAAAGGCGAGCTGGTTCCTTTCCTTCGGGCAACGGACACCGAGCGCTGCGAGATCCTGCGTGATCGGCTCATGGAGGATACCAAGGCGAGACACAAGCCGGGACTGGGGCGATTTGAAACTCTCTTCTGTGCAATAGCAGTCCCGGCTTCCACCATTCCCTCGATCGTTTTTCAGACGTTCCTGGAATTCAGCGAAACGCGTCACGTGATCGTCCATCGCAACGGTCTGGTCGACGCAAAGTTTTTGAAATGCTGCCCGTGGATCAACGCGGTAATCGGGTCCGACGTCCCCTACTCCGCGCAGTCCTACCTCGGCTACTCCCAGGCGGCGCTTTGGTATCTGTTGGACTTGGATCGGCGTTGGAAAGGCGTCACCGCAAGTCAGGAACACGCTGAGATGATGGAAGGCCTCATTTCGCGATTGAACTCCAACCCACCTGTTCCCGAGCCGAAGGCATGACCGGACTGCCTGCGCGGGATGCGTCTTCAAGACGTGTGATCTGAGACACCAGGATCAACATCGCGGCCCAAAGACCCGCCAGCGATCGCATCACCAGCCGCCTTCCATTTCGCGAGCGAAGGCCCCAGCCCTTCGGTTGTGCGGTGTGGACGGTGTGCCCGGGTAAGATGCGGGTCAGCCCTTTGGGCGCGCCGTGGTCAAAGAGGATGAGCACCGTGACGATTCATGGCTTGGTCGCGATCGTTGCGTTCTGCGCTAACGTTTTGCGACGCGCTCCCTAAACAGACAGCCGCTTGCAGCCGTCCGCCGCTGGTGCGATCCTGAGCCGCCGCGGTGAAGCGGTACGCGTGAGGCTGTCAACGTAACCCAGCAATGAACTACCGCCGCCGAAGCGGGTGAAGGAGAGGATTAATGCTCGGATCACGCGCGTTGTCTTCGGCCATCCTGGCACTGGCCGTCGCCGCGAATGTCAGTGCGCAGCAGGCTGCATCGCATAAGGTCGTCCCTCTCAGACCGATGCCATCAGAGCAGTGGATCAATGTACTCGCCGGTGATCCGAGCAAGCCGGGTGTGCCGTTCGTGCTGCGGATCCATAACGACGCGGGCTATGTATGTGCACCACATACTCACCCCACGGACGAGAACATCGTTGTCGTTCAGGGAAGCTGGGGTGTCGGCATGGGTTCACGAATTGCCCTCCCAACAGTCGAGCCCCTCGAAGTTGGTGCGTACGGTCTCGTCCCGGGCAAGATGGCTCACTACTGCCTCTCAAAGACGGAAACGATCATTCAAGTGCACGGTGTCGGGCCCTTCTCAGTCGACCTGGTCGATCCAAGTTATGTGATGACCGCGGCTGGCGCGGGTGTCATGGGAGGATCACCCGTTGGGTCACAGTCTCCAGTCCCGAGAGCGTTTCGAGCTGTTTCAAGCTTCGCATGGGAGATCGAGTCAGGGGCGCATTGGGAGATGGCACGGTTGTGGGAGCGCAGTGTTTCCCCAGCAATCAATTCACTCAGTCCCGGGTTCAAAGGGCGAACGGCGAACGATTTTGGGCGACGCTCGAGGATTTGAAAAAGCTGTGAACGCAACGCCGCGGCCTAACGCGGAGGCCCAGATCCGGCTAGCCGCTGCTGACGATACAAGGAAGCATTAGGACTGTCTCGAGGTTAGCATGACGCGCCCTCGGCCCTGGTCAGCGTTGCCCCTTCGACAGAGGTGCGAGGACATGGCCACCGTCAGCCAGCCGACTTGATGTTCTGGTTCAGGCGGCAGAAGTTGGTCGGGTCGTACTTCTTCTTTAGCGCGGCGAGCCGTTCGTACCTCCGCCGTAGACGGCTCTGGTTCGGTCCTGTTCGTCAGCGTCGACGTGGTTGACATAGGCCGCCTCGCCCTCGAACCGCCGCATCGCCTCCAGAAGTCGCGCGTCCACCGCACGTTCGCGTCGGCCTCAGCCTGTTCCGTCCGGGCGCTCGCGACGAACAGGCTATACAGTGCGCCCCGCGCACCGAACGCCGTCTCGTCCCGGCCTTTTGCTGCGACGGTGCGAACGATCCTGGGACGTTCCTACGGTCAACTTCTGGATCGCCTGGTGCCGGCTAACCCTCTACAGCAGTCTCTTGAACCGCCGCCTTCATGGCGCAACATTTGGCGAGCGACGTCATCGCCTGCGACCAAGAGCCGTTGCCGCGAGGCTGGGCAGCACTGGTCGTGGGCCAGTACCGCAAGCGTCAGGCAGGGAACGTGCGCGGTACAACGTCCTCAAGGATGGATACCTCACCCGTGACGACTTCGCGTTCTTGTATGACGCCTGCAGCGCCGTCCTGCATTCCAGAAACCCTTTCTCCGCGCGAACCGCCGTAAAGATCAATTACGACTTCCCCGTGTGGGTCGAGCGTATCCGGTCGCTTCGGCGCGCCGGCGCCGGCCGCCACTCGTCGCATTGCCGCCGTGGTCCTGGACACGCGATTGGCCTGTTCTTCGGAGCCGGGAATGGCAGGCAGGGTCTCGAAGTCTTCGACCACGAGCCAGCCGCCCGGCTTGATCGCCGCCGTCATCCGATCGAGCGCCACGTCGGGGTTGGACAGATGCTCGAGGACGAGGCGGGCGTACGCGAGATCGAATGTCCTGTCGGGAAGTGGGCCTGCGATGATGTCGTGGCGTCGCACCTTGACGTTGGCAAGGCCAAGTGTCTCGAGACACCGCGTGTCGATGTCGGTGGTCAGTACGTAACCGCTCGAGCCCACACGTTGCGACAGCCAACGGGTGATCGTGCCCAAGCCGCCGCCGACCTCGAGGCACGTCCACCGATCCGTAACGCCCGTCGCGAGAAGATGACGGATGATGTCCGGATCGTGGACATCCGCGAGTGCTGCGAGCCGCTGGCCTTGTCCTCTGGTCCAGGATGATGGTCGGTTTTCCGTGGTGTTTGGGCGTTATCTGTCTCGAATCTTCAAGCCGCCTGTCGACTCCCCCGTTTTGCCTCGGGTCCGGCCGCGTTTGGACCACGTTCGGACTCAGGCATGCCCCCGATCTTGACTCTCTGCGTTGCCGCGCAAGTCCTATTACGCGTCCGGACACCCATGGTCGACCCGCGGGATGCGTCAGACGGTGACGAGGCTTCGAGCTGGTGCATCGTGACCCATCCGACATCGTCTTGACGTACCTGAACATGCCCGCTACGATGGCGCTCATCTCGCCGGCATCGTGGTTTCCACTAGGGGGTCCGCGTGGCGATGTACGACTCGCCAGCTCGATCCCTCGCAGCGGGCCACATGCGTGACGCGAAGATCGGATGGAGGCGCGTCGGGCGTGACGATGTGCTCCAGTTGGACGACCACTGCCACGTTCGACCCGATCACCTTCGATACAACCTTGGCGGGGTCGTGCTTTGACTTCCCAGCCATGCCGGAGACACGCGAGAGCCTCGCGCCCACCAGATCCCATCCGCGCTCGTGGCCTCCGTAGGCCCCCATCAGAGTCACGTCTTCAGCGTTCGACCACAAGGCCTTCAGCGGTTCGGCGTTCCCGAGCTGAAAGGCATTTTGGGCAGCGATGAGTTCCTTGTGGAAAAGGTCGAAGGACTCAGGGCGACAAGTGGGGGCCGGTGGTTGGCCCGCACGCGACACCGGCGCGATGCCGAGCGCCAGCGCGCCGCTGACCGCGAAGATCCAAAAAGCAGTTCTCATCGCGTCACTCCTATCGATCGTGATTGTCCGGTTCGACACTCGTGAGCGCCAGCCGCCGTGGCGGCCGCTCCTTCCGAATGCCAACGTGGGCGATGATAGGCTGCGTCGCGTCAGCAGTCGAAGTTACGCGTCTGATCTGGCGCTGATCTGTTGCTGATCATGGGGCGCTCTGGTGTAATTCCGGCATTCCCTGGCTTGAGAACCGTTCAGGCGGAGGCGGTCGATGGCGACACGCATCGAATTCGACGGGTGGACGTTGCTGCCGGCGACCGGCGAGCTGTGGCGCGACGGCTCGCGACGCCGTCTCCAGACTCAGGCGGTTCGGGCTCTTTTGCTGTTGCTTCGCCGTTCTGGAGAGCTGGTGGCTCGCGAGGAACTGGTCGAGGACCTCTGGCCGGACACGGTCGTCGACTACGAAGCCGGCCTAAACGCGGTGATCCGGAAGTTGCGCGTCGCGCTCGGCGACGACGCGGAGGACCCTCGGTATATCGAAACGATCCCGCGCCGTGGATACCGCTACGTGGGACAGGCACCGTCGGAGCACGAAGGGCAAGGGGTGCGCGCCGTCACGGCGGGTCGCGATGCGGCGACCGCTACGGATCGCCCCGATCACGTGTCAGCGCCACTGACAGGGCTCGCGAATCCCCCGTCTGTCCCCAAGCGATGCGCTGCGCTCGCGACGCTGGCCGTCGGGGTGCTCACGCTCGTCGGGTCCACCTGGACGGCGACGAGCAGGTTGGCGTCCGTGAAGGTCGAGGTGGCTCGCGACACCGGCTCGCAAATCCCCTCCTCGCGAGGTTCGACACACGCGGTGGAACCTCCAACACGAGACCCCGCCGCGTACGACGCGTATTTGAAGGCACGCCTCGCCTACCGTGACGGTGACTGGCTTGGCTCTTTGGCGCACGCCTCTGCCGCCATCGGTCGCGACCCGGAGTTCGGTGCTGCCTATCTCGTGCGCGCCGCAGCCGCCGGCATGGCGATTGTCTTCAACGTCGATGCCTCCGAGGCCAGACTCGCAGACATGCAGCGCGACCTGCAGCACGCCGCCCGCATCATGGGGGCGCGCGACGCGATGTTTACCGGGGTCGACGCCATGTACGCCTCGATCGGCGGCCGGGACCATGTCCGGGCGATGGCGCGGTTCGACGAGGCGCAGGCATCCGGACTGTCCGATCCCACGTTGCTCCGAACGCGCGCCATGCAGCAGGTCGTCGTAAATCGTCTCGAGGAGTCCATTGCGGCGCACCGCGGGCTGGCAGCGCTCGACCCCGACAATTTCGTGCTCGTCAGCATGACCGCGGTTCTTCTCTCGTTCGCCCGGCGACCGGACGAGGCGCTTCAAATGAGCCGTCTGGTGCGTGAGCGCTTTCCCCGAGAACCGTTCGCCCAGCTGACCCATGCCCGCCTGGTCTTCGCCTATTCGGGAAGGACCTCTCCGTGGCGCGAGGCATTCGAGCGTGCCGCCGCAAACCTGACGCCCGATCAGCAACTGCTGGAGTCCTTCGACTTGCTCCGATACGAGCGGCGCGAACGCGAGTTGTTGGAGCTACTGAAGAACGAACGCCGCGCCGTGGTCAGCGCCGGGACATTCAACAGCCTGCCCCTGTGTTGTGTCGGGACCCGTCCAGTTGCGGAGTACCGGGGCTGGGCCGCACTCCTCGTCGGTGACAACGCGACAGCTGCTCAGGCAGGCAAACAGGTGCTCGCCTTCGTCGCCCAGGAGCGGCCGACGCGCTGGAACGATTGGTACTTGAAGCTGCTCGAGGCGGAGGGCCTGCTCATGACCGGCCGCCATGGAGAGGCCACCGTCGCGGCCAGCCATGCGTTAGCAGCGGTTGAGCGCGCGAATAACCTCATTCACTGGCGATACGCGGCGGCGATTGCGGCGCGGGTGTTTGCCTGGGGGAACGCGAAGGAACGCGCCGTCGATCTGCTCGAGGCAATCGAGCGCGCGCGGCCGGGTCTGCGACCCGCGGAGATCACCCGTGATCCGATTTACCGCATTCCTCTTGATGCGCACCCAGGGTACGTGGCGCTGTGCGCTGCCCTGGATCGCGAGATGACGCTCGAATGAGCACTTGAGAAGGAGTTCGCCACGAACGCGGTTCTCGACACCCGCGTGCAGGCTACCGACAGGCAGCAGTTGCCTGCCGCGACGAGCATCGACGAAGCCTGAGCCCGAGGACGACAATCCGCGGGTCACGTCCCGACTGCGCGCGGGCTTGCAGTTCGAGGTGGAGGTCCTGAAAAACTCCGTCCTTTTCAACGGGCGAACCGTCAACTACCTCTGGATCAGCGCCTTACGTCACCCGGACAACGTAGCGAATGACGATCTGTAGTCCGTCGTAGTCCAATTGGAAGCGCTCGCTTGGGCTACTCCGGAACAAACGATCGAATTGGAACTGAGAAATTGGAGGCGCCGCCCGGATTTGAACCGGGGATGGAGGTTTTGCAGACCTATGCCGCTGCCCAACAGAACTCTAAATTCAGCCTCTTCCGGGATCAGCGTGGGTAGAGGTCGAGCCCTCCGCAGTGGAAATAGATCGCCGTCGTGAAGTTCTGCGGGTTGCGGAAGCCGCCGGCCTTCCGCTTGATGCTCATGATCTTGCTGTTCAGTCCTTCGGCCACGCCGTTGGTGATCGGATGCTTCACGAAGCGGAGCACGCCGTCGAGATGTCGCTTGAGCATGCCGGCGACCTTCTTCACCGGGTCGAGCCGCGACCGGCACGGCCCAGCCGTACCACTGTGAGAAGAAGCGCGTGACGGCGGCCCCCTGCCGGTAGGTCCAGAGCGTGCGCAGCGCTTCCTTGATCGCCCAGGCGCGTCCGACTTTGAGGTTCAACGCCTGTAAGGTGGCGAAGGCGTCCGCGTGATGGTCGGGCCGCCGTTCGTCGCTGAAGAGCCACAGGTATTTGGTGCCGGTCAGCGGCGAGTCCTCGCCCTCGCGCAGAAAGCCACGATGTTCCTGCTTCCGCACGGTGTCGACGGCCTTCGTCATCTCGCGCATGATGTGGAAGCGGTCGAACACAATCTTCTCGCCCCCATCGGGCAGGCCGTCCCGCGTGGCCTTGATGTACGGCTCCCACATGTCCATTGCCACGGCCTTCAGGCCGTCGCGCTGTTCGTCCGTGAGCGCCTGGTAGTAGGCGGCCAAGCTCTCGGTCCGGCGCTCCTCGGCCACGAACTCCACGGTCGACCGCCCGAGATCGCAGACGATCGTGTGATGGCGATGCCCCTTCCGAAACGCTTTCTCGTCCACCCCAATGTACGGAATCGGCTGCGCGACTTTACGGGCGCGGCCACGCGCGACCGCACGGCTCATGACACCCCACGCCTCGTCCCAGGTGATCCGCGCAATGCGGCAGGCGCCGATCACCGTGCTGCACTGCTGAATCAGATCGATGATCAGCCGCTCCATCAGCATCGTGAACCGACTGCGGGCCTCGGCCCACGGCACGCGGACCTGCCGCACGCCGTGCGTCGGGCAGTCGACGCGCGGCACGCGGGCGTGGAGAAACGACTGGGACTGACACGTATCGAGGTGTCGCCACACCCGCACCTCGGCGTGATCGCGACACGGCAGCTCCTGCTGGCACTCGGGGCACGGCCATCGCGTATCCTCGTGCTCCGCCCACAGATCCACGCGTTCGCCGCTCGTATCCAGTTCCACGCGGCTGCTGCGCCACGGCTGAATCCCCAGAATCGTTTCGAAAAGCTTCGTGTCCTGCACCGACGACCTCCTGGCCGTCGGTTGTATTGTCACTGCACGCTGGCTGGCAAGCCAGCGTGCAGTGACAGCTTGCTAGCGATAAGAGCTTCAGGCCACGAGCGCGACGCGGGGTGAAGGGGCGCCGAAGGCGCCGCGCATGGCGCGCGAAGCCCTGGACGCCGTGGCGCGCCCCGCGATCCCCCGAACGCCGGAGGGGTGCTGGCCGTAAGGGGGAGGGCCGCTGCCACCACGCACATCGTAAGCATCACCGTCGAAGGACGCAATGGAACACGCGCGAACAGTTTTGTAAAACGGATCCCTGTGCACTTCCCGGCATAAGCGGGCATATGCGGTTCGCGTGCCAGCCGCGCGAGTGCTTCGCGCAGGGTGGAAGGCGGAAGCCGTCGAGGCCGGTTGCCGGACCGATCGAAGGGTCAGCGAATGTGCACGGGCGCCTGCAGGACCCATTCGCCGTTGGCGCGGCGCACTTCGAGCCAGAGGTTCTGCGGCCGTGCGGGAGTTATCTCGAAGTCGTACGTCTCGCCGACCGCGACCAGCTGTTGGGCGCGCCGCGGTTCCTGCTGCGCCGGCGGCAGCGCGGCTCCGTCCTTGGAGATGGGCTTCCACTGCTGCACTTCCGACTGGTCGGTGAGGAATGCCGTCAGGCCGACGTTATTGGTCGTGATGTTGATGAGGCGAAGCCGGTTTGGCCTCCCGACGCGCATCCGGATCGCTGCGGGCGCTGCGCGCCCGTTCAGCGCGAACGGCTCGCGCTGCCCGGCGACCACCACGCCGTTGAATCCGATGACGGCAACGTGATCCGTCGCGGGATCGTACCGTTCGCCCGGCTCGAGCACGAGCATCGCGCCGTAGAGCCCGCCTGCCAGCTGCACCTCGTCGTGCCAGTGCGTGTGATAGATGTACGTGCCGGCGCGCGGCGGGGTGAAGCGGACGACGACGGATCCCCCCGGAGCGATGGGCGACGCGATGTTGTTCCCACGGCCGCCGAAGCCGGGCACACCGTCGTAGTAGCTGTCGATTTCCATGCCGTGCCAGTGCATGGCGGTTGGTCCCTTCATGCGGTTGGCGATCGTGATCTCGACCGGCTCGTCCCGGTGCACCACGATGACCGGCCCCGGCACCGGACCGTCGTTCAGACGGGGCGCATCAATCCCTTCCACATCCATGCGGTAGCCGCTCTTCGTTACCGTAGCGGTTCGGCTCTTCGTGCAACCCGAGCGTGAAGCGCCGCAGAGGTGTAGCGGCTGGCCGCTCCACTGCATCGGACCCCGCCACTTCGATCCCGACGACGAGGCCCGCCATGCCGGCTGCATTCGTCGGGGCCGCGTGTCCGGCGTGCATGGCATCCGTTGCCCCGCCCATATGCACGACCATATGGCAGTGGAACAGCCAGTTTCCGGCGCGCGTTGGAACCCACGACATCGTGAACGTCCGCCCGGCGGGGATCGCTTCAGTGACGACCGTGCGGTGCTGTTCCGGTGGGAGCTGCCTGACGGACGTGCCGTCGCCCGCGGAGTCGACGGTGAAGTGGAAGCCATGGAGGTGCATGGCGTGCGGATCGCACGAGAGATTGATCACCCGCCACCGTGCGGTGTCCCCGACGTTGTACTTGAATCTCGGCGTGTGCGGCCATGATGCGCCGTTGATGGCGAACACCGCGTCCTTTCCCGGCGTAGCGCAGTTCCCGACGGGAACGCCCTGGTCGAAGATCGAGATCACCATGACGCGATCGGCGGCTGCGCCTTCAGAAGGATCGACGACGATCGCGCCGCCGAGCTGACTCTCGGCCTTTGCCCGTGCGGTGATCGTGGAGGCGGTCGTCGAGCCCCAGTAGTAGAACGTCCCCGGCGTGTTCAGTTCGAATCGTATTTCGCGCGTGGCGCCGGCGGCAATCGCGACCGGTTCGCAGGTGCCGGGTCTCGCGCACAGGCCGAACACGCGCAGTTCCGCTTCGAGCGCATTCCTGACCGTGAGTGCGATCGTCGTTCCCTCACGCACACGAATGAGCGGGCCGGGGACTGACAGCTCAGCGTCCTGTTCGCCGAAAGCCGCGACTTCCAGAGGCGGGCCCTCCGGTCCGTTCGGTTTCCAGGTTCCAACATCGGCCACAAGGCGAAGCGTCAGGACAGTCCCGTCGGTGCGGCCTGCCGGCCGGACGTTGTCGTTGATCTGAATTGGACGAGCGACTGCCGGTGCAGCCGCAGCGGCCACCATGAGCATGGACGCGAGCAGAATCGGCACGGCACTCCTCTGATTGATTTCGGGGAGTCGGAGTATAGCACCCCGTCAGCTGGCCTCTGACGTGGCAAGGAAGCGGGTAGCAGGAAGCGGGTAGCGGGCAGAGGAGGACCCTTTGCGGGGAACTGCCGGCGAAGAGTGGGACCGGGCGACGGTTTTCAGGCGGATGCGCTCGGCAACTGGCCGGCAGAACCCCGTGAGGCCCGTATCTGACCCGGTGGCTCGTCCAATCTGGTCTCCTTGAGAGCAGCGAAACTTCGCTCAGGATGGACCTCGCGTGTCCACATGTCAAGCGCTCCCATTCCGCGTGCAGCGCCGTCAGCGGATCGGATGCCACAGCCCTGCGAGCAGGCATAGCTGGCGATGAGAGCGACGACCACGAAGACGATCGACATGCCGATGAATGTCGGGGCGTCGAGAGGGTGATGTTGAACAGGCAGCCCGAGATGAGGCGTGTCGCCGCCGCGGCGAGGAGCAGGCCAATGCCGATGCCGAGCGCGGCGACGCGGAGGCCCTCGCGAATCATCATGCGGAGCACCGGATGCCGATCTCGCGCGTGCGCCGGCCGGCCGAGAACGCCATGAGGCCGTAAGTCCGACCGCGCCGAGCAGCAGGCCGACGGCACCGAGCGCTCCGCTGACGATCGCGGCGGTGCGCTGGGGCGCAGCACGATCCCGGTCGCCTACCGGAGCGTGGTGACGCGCGGCCTCGGCAGCGGCGGATCGATGGACAGCATGGCGTGCTGAATCTCGGGCCCGAACTGCGCCGGATCTCCTGCCGTGCGCACGAGCAGCACCTGGTTGGGCTGCCAGCGCTGCGCGAGCGGGAAGTACACGAACGACGGTGTCGCCTCATCGAGCGTCGCGTACTTCGCGTCCCGTGCGATGCCGGTCACGGTGCCGGGCGCGTTGCGGAACCGGAACGTCCGTCCGATCGCGTCGTGCCGCCACAGCTTCCGGGCGAGCGTCTCGTTCACGATCGCGACTTGTTCGCCGCGCTGATCGTCAGATTCGAGGAACGCGCGTCCCTGGAGCAGGGGAAGCCGCAGCGTGGAAAAGTAGTCCACCTCCACGCTGCCGGTATGGACGGATACGTCGGCGTCGGCGACCGTGATGTCGTCGGGAGAGCTTCCCATCATGAGCGGTAGACGCCCGGTCGAGGAGACCGCGACGACGCCGGGCAACGCCGCGACGCGTTCCTTCAGCGTGCGATAGAACCCGCTCGCTTTCTGTTCGTTGTAGCCCCACGCTTCCGGGTCGATGGTGGCTGTCGTCACGCCTGCGATCTCGAAGCCAGGATCGATCCGTTGACCGTGGTTCAGCGCGCGGATGAACAGCCCCGCGGCGACGATCGTGGCACATCTCCTACGCGTTCACCCACGGAGAACCCCTAAGGACCTAAATTCAGATGGTTCCGAGCGCCCCGCACCCATCCGTTTTCCGCATCGAACGAAAGGTCTCTCAGCACGGCCCGGCCGAGGTTGGTGGCGCCGCTCAGAGGTCGGGGTGTTGGACCGTCCGACCAAGATCCGACTCTCCCCTTTCAATCGGAGAGGAGTGCGCCCAGCAGGAAAAGACCGTGGCCATTCGGCGTCTCCATCGGGCAAAATCGAGCAAGGCCCCACGGCATCGGTGGCATTCCTGGCAACCCTGGCATTCTAGAATCCGTAAGCTATTGATTCTACATGGGCTGACAGGGTTCGAATCCCACCCTCTCCGAAACCATTAATCCTTTGTTTTCAACCACTTAGATGGCCAAGTGGGTTCTCTGCGGGCAATGGGTCTTTTCTGCTCCTCGAATCCGGCCTGTAACTCATTGAAAATCGCGCGAGATACGCCACGACTGGTGCGGTTGTGTTCACGTCGCGGCAGGCATGTCAGGGCCATACGGGACTGTGCCCGGCAACGGGACCACGTGC
Organism: uncultured Acidobacteriota bacterium; assembly: GCA_963787175.1. GTDB lineage: Bacteria > Acidobacteriota > Vicinamibacteria > Vicinamibacterales > 2-12-FULL-66-21 > CAVSUB01. The sequence continues at coordinate 58,233 of CAWBCA010000012.1, read as the reverse complement.
AAGACGTGAATGAGAGAACCACTCGAAGGGCCATGGAGCACGGGTGTGCCACGAGGACGGCGGTCGGGAGCCGCACGACGCTCACGCCGTGGCGCGGACGAGCCTGGAAGGTTTCGCAGCAATCGCAGGACTACTCAGGGCCCATAACCGATGCGGTGGGCACCTTGGGGCGGTGCGCGGCGTGCACCCTCACTGCAGCTGGTGGCCGCCCTACGATCGGCAGCTCCAGCCGGTGTCGTCCGGCTTTCGCGTGAAGACCGATTAGGGCGCGCACACGATGGATGCGCCGCGCGGTCAGTAGTCCACCCGTCGGCCAGCCTTCGTCGGAGGAGAATGGTCGATCCGGAGGCGCACGTCGGCGGCCCAGGCGCCTGACGTGAGCACGATGACCGGATTCAGGTCGAGCTCCTGAATCTCCGGTGCGAGCGTGAGCAGTCTGGAGACCCGCAGCAGGATGTCGCGCAGCGCCGGCTCGTCGGCAGGTGCCGAGCCACGGTATCCGCGGAGTAGCCGGACACCACGCACCTCGTCGATCATCGCGGCCGCCTCAGCGGCGTCGATCGGATGCAGCCTGAACACGGTGTCCTGCAGGAGATCGACGAGCGTCCCGCCCGTGCCGCAGGCGATCAACGGTCCGAACAGCGGGTCCTGGACGGCGCCAACCAGCATCTCGACGCCGGCGGGAATCATCTGCTGCACGAACACCGCGGTCATGTCCCGGCCAAAGCGGTTGCGGAACTCCTCATAGGCACTCTGGAGCGCCGCTTCATTCTGGATGTGCAGGCAGACTGCCTGTCGTTCGGTCTTGTGGAGCAGAGTCGGGCCGAGCGCCTTGATGACGACCGGGTACGTCACCTGGCGCGCCGCCTCGATCGACTTCCGTTGCGGTCAACGCGACGCGCGACGCCGGGGTGGCGATGCCCACTGCGCCCAGCAAGGACTGGCCTTCCTCAGGCGTCGTCCATCCGCCGCCGCGTGCGAGGACCGACTGCGCGGTTCGGCGAACCGTGTCTTCATCAATGCCTGGCAGCGGCACAGGGGCCGTTTGCGGCGTGCGGCGCCACCGCCCGTACGCCGTCACGCGGGCCAGGGCGACGGCCGCCGACTCTGGAAAGGCGTACGACGGTATGCGGCCGAGCGCCGCGGGCGCGCCCTCCGCCCGCATGAACACGCCAAGCACCGGCTTGGCGCCGTTCTCGCGGGCACTCTCGGCAATGGCCGCTGCCACGGCATCCGGCTCTGTGACGAGGGGTGGAATGAAGATAGTAATCACGCTGTCCACCTGTTCGTCGCGAAGGATCGCGGCCAAGGCACGGCGGTAGTGGTCCGACGGCGCGGACGCCAGCATGTCGACGGGGTTCGCCACGCTGGCGGCGGCCGGCAGGAACGAGCGAAGCTCGGTGCGGGTGGTCTCGCAGAGCGGCGGCAGCTCGAGGCCGTTCACCTCGCAGGCGTCGGCGGCGAGAATGCCGGGGCCGCCCGCATTCGTCAGGATGGCGACGCGGGAGCCTGAGGGCAGCGGCTGCTGCGAAAGGAGTGCCGCAACGTCGAACATTTCTTCGAGGCGCTGCGTGCGAATGACGCCGGCTTGCCGAAAGAGGGCATCGACCACCGTGTCGCTCGAGGCCAGCGCTCCAGTGTGCGACGCGGCCGCGCGCGATCCGGCGACCGAGCGCCCGGCCTTCACCGCCACGATGGGCTTCGTGCGCGCGACGCGGCGCGCGATCTCGCTGAACTTCCTGGGATTGCCGAAGCTCTCGAGGTAGAGCAGGATGACGTCAGTCCGCGGGTCGTCGGCCCAGGTCCTGAATCAAGTCGTTCCCGGAGACGTCCGCCTTGTTGCCGACCGACACGAAGCTCGAAATCCCGATGTGCAACCGCCGCGCGTAGTCGAGAATCGCGAGCCCCAGCGCGCCGCTCTGCGTCGACATCGCGACGTTGCCGGCCGGTGGATACACGGGAGAGAACGTCGCGTTGAGCCGCACCGCCGGGTCGGTGTTCAGGAGTCCCATGCAGTTGGGGCCGATCAATCGGCAGCCGGCCGCGCGCACCCGCTCCAGGAGGGCCGCTTCGCGCGCCCGTCCTTCGGCGTCGCACTCACCGAAGCCGGCGCTGATGACGCAGATCGCCCGTACGTGCTTGGCGATACAGTCGTCAACCGTCGCCAGCACCTGGGCGGCTGGGACAACGACGACCGCCAGATCCACCGGCCCGTCGATGTCCTGGACGCGCGCATACGCCGGCAGCCCGCCAATCTCGGTGGCCGACGGATGCACCGGGACGATCCTGCCCGTGAAGCCGGCCTCGCCGAGGTTCTGCAGGATCTCCGATCCGATGCGTCCTCGCTGGCGGTTCGCACCGACGACGGCGATCACTTTTGGCTCGAAGAACCCCTTCATCGACTCGGCGGCCGCGGCACGCGAGCGCGCCGCCGCCCTTTCTGCGAAGACCGGTGTCACATCCAGATCGATGACCACGTGATAGAGCCGGTCCTCCATCGTGGTGGTGACCACGAAACCGGAATCGCGAAACACATCGAGCATCCGGCGGTTGCCGCCCATCACGTATGCGTCGAAGTGGGTGATGCGCTGCGCTCGGGCGAGCCGCGCGAGGTGCTCCAGCAGGCGGGTACCGATGCCATGGCCTTGCACTGCATCCGCGACGGCGAAGGCGACCTCGGCTCGGTCGGCCGCTGCAGCCTCACGGTGAAACCCGGCAAAGGCGACGATCCGGCCACCGGCTTCGGCGATCAATGCGCCGGTCGCGCCATCCCTGGACTCGACCAGCGGAAGGACTGTGGCCGGTGTCAACGACGGATAGCCCATGAACCGGAGGTAGCGACTCCCGGCGGACAATGCTTGTAAGAACAGCACCAGCGCGTCGACATCGTCTTTCCCAGCGGTGCGCAGGCACACGGTGGATCCGTCGCGGACGACGACGTCAACGCTGACAGCGGCAGTCATCGAAGACACTCCGTCGCTCAGCTCGTCGTGGTGAGCGAAAACTTCTCGATGCGGTATCGGATCTGGTATCGATTGAGTCCGAGCAGTGCCCCGGCTCGCAACGCTTCATCGCCTGCGACGAGGATGGTGGCTCTGGGCATAAGGGTCACTCGCGAGCACGCCGACAGGAGCGTCGATGCGGCGATTCTGCAGGCCCGGAATCGGCGAAAATAGGGCCTGATTATGCGCGACGCTGATGGCAAAGCGCATGATATTCCGCGCCGGTGGGGATTTTTCCGGGTGAGCAAGGGCTCTGGTGGTTCTGGCCATTTCTGAAGGTCATGAACCGGCGAGACTCGCCGACCGCACGTGGCGACAGCTGGGGTCCGTTGTGCTCATCATCACTACCTGGCCCCGCCCCGCGTCGCCGATGCCCTGGCTCGAGGTGTCGCACTGGGGCGCCTCAACCTCTTGCAGGGGGAGCTTCGATGGACCTCGCAACGCCTTTTCCGCGGAGGTCGAGGAGGTCCGACACCGTCACAATCCCGACGAGCCGCTGCTGCTCGAAGACTGGGAGCGCCTTGACGGCGCGCCCCCGCATCAGACTCGCGGCCTGCCGAATCGTTGTGTCCGGTGTACCGGATCAGATGCCGACACATGACATCCTCGACCCGGGCGATACCTTCTGCCTCTCCGCAGGCGAGTGCGGCGTCGGTGACCAGTCCCACAACCTGCGGACCCTCAACAACGACGAGATGGTGGATGTGATGCTGCGTCATCACGCTGCGCCCGCGTTCTAGCGACGCGCGCGGGTCAATCGTCTTCACTCGTGTGCTCATGACATCTTTGAGTCGCATAACGGCTCCATTCAGTCTTCGTCGCGTCCTGAGCTCGGCGTCAGCGCTCCAAAGGCGCGGCCACTACCGGCCCCCAGGTCGGCGCTCTCGGCGCGACCTGGGGGCACGACCACGACTCTACGGAACGACCGCAATAAGATTCTCCACGAGCGCGACACCAGGCCCGGCCCACGCCGCGCGTCCTGCCTCGTCCTTCTCGAAGAAGGAGTGCACGCTCCCGGTGAGAATCACTCTGGACCCCTCCGCCGTCACGTGAATCCGGCGCGCATCGATATCGGCATGGCGGTGCAGCGCCTCCACGATGCGCTTCTGCACGGCTCCGAGTGCCACCGTCGGCTTCACCCCGATCTGGTTGTCGACGCCCCGGACGCCCCGCAGGTGCTTCACGGCCCGCTCTGCCGCGGCTTTCTGAAACATCCACTCGACCGTGCCCGACAGTGATGAGTCGCGTTAAGGCCGGGATACACAAGAGCGTACCCGATGAGAATCCATGCCACGACCGCCCAGCGATTGCGTCAGGGTGCGAACGCCAAACGCCCCTGCACGACTCCGTACCAAAAGAAGGCCACCGCTTGGAGGAGGAAGAGCGCCGCAAACGCCCATGCGGCCGGGTTGATCCGCGTGAAGAACGCGAGGTGATAGGCGAGGGCGGACCACGCCCAGTGGGCCGCCAGGAGGGCACTGATCCACCGGTCCGGCGGACGCTGCGACCTGAGCAGCAGGACGCTCACGATGACGGAGGCAATCCACAACGCCACGATTGCGGGCCAGACCGCCCCGTTGTAAGCCGCAAACAGATCGAAGAACTGCTCTTTCGTGAACGGTAGTCGCATCGCAGTGGGACCTCGCGGCCACGGTGCGAGAGAGCAGGCTAGATGCCAGGTCGACACGAGCGAGTGATCGGGAGCATGCATCCTCAACCGGCAGGGTGACGCCGCCCTGGCCCAGCCTGGCCCGGTCGACTCCGCCGAAGAATCGGCACCCAGCCGGGATTTTTCCCCCACCGTCATGACCCGGCATCTCGGCGCGATGCTCGGATCCGGCGGGATCCAAGACGCAAGGAAGTCGGCAACCTTGCAAGGTTGATGCGTCTTGAACGGACGCCACGCGGGAACACCCCAGGGGTGCGATGTCACGCGAGCGCTGCGGAGAAGCTCCCGCCGCCCCGCTCTTCCCGCGAGCCGCGCCGTCCTGCTTGGCGTCGCGTGCACACACCGTCTCACCGACAGAATCGTCGGGAAGCATGCAGAACCGCGGCGACAATCGTCGCGCGCGAGCCGCAGTCATGGCCCGACGGGCGCCGAGGTCGACTCGTGGGGACATCTTTGCTTGTCTCGGGCCATGAGGTGTTTATGCGAGTGCCCGTTATTGGCATACTCGGCGTCGTCATCGGCGTAGGCTTGATCTCAGGTAGCTGCGGGGGCAAGTCGCCCATCGAGCCCACCCCGGTCTGCACGGTGACCGTTGCCCCGGCGAGCCTCACTTTTCAGACGGACGGCGGTACCGGCGCGATCGCCGTGTCCACGGCGGCCGGGTGCAACTGGACGGCAACAGCCAGCGCCGGGTGGATTGCGATCTCCGGCGCGACCGGCAATGGCGGCGGGACCGCCACGTATGCTGTGGCGGCCAACCCGGCCCAGGAGGCGCGCACGGGCTCCGTGACGATCGCGGGTCAGGTCCACGCGGTGTCACAGGCAGGACGGCCGGTCGACTGCAGCTACGGGATCTCACCGACGAGTGCGAGCGTGAACAAAGACGCGACGGCCGGAGCCATCGCCGTGACGGCGCCCGCCACATGCGGCTGGACTGCCACCAGCAGCGCGCCCTGGCTGGTCCTGGCCGACGGCGGGCAGGGCACCGGCAACGGTTCCGTGTCGTATACGGTGACGCGCAATCTGGAAACTGCCGACCGGACCGCCACTATCAGCGTCGTCCGACCAGACCTTCAAGATGACGCAGTTCGGCGACACGGGCGGCTGCCAGTACTCGGTCGCGCCGGTGGACCTCAGCGTGTGCATGGCCGGCGCGACGCTGACGACCACCGTCACGACGCAGCCCAACTGCACCTGGACCGTGACGCCCGATGCCTCCTGGCTGGAGGTGTCCGGCGGGAGCGGCACCGGTACCGGCCGCATCTCGGTGACCGTCCGAGATAACTACGACGCGCCGCGGGCCGGCACGTTGCAGGTCCGCTGGCCGGCGCCCACGGCCGGGCAGAACGTGCGGGTGGCGCAGGCCGGCTGCCGCTATGCTGTGAGCCACAACGCCTTCGGGTTTGCCGCGGCGGGTGGAAGCGGGACGTTCGATGTCATCCAGCAGAGCGATCCCACGTCCTGCGGCGGAGCGACACAGGATCGATGCGTCTGGAGTGCCGTGCCGATGTGCCGTGGATCACGATTACCAGCAGCATGCCGAGAACGGGGGACAACCCGGCGGCGTTCAGCGTCGCTGCCAACGACGGTGCCTCGGCCCGCGTGGGAACGATTACCGTCCGCGACATAGTCGTCACGATCACGCAGGCCGGCAAGTGATCGACACCTCGCCTCAGGGCCGTGCGCGTCAGGCACGGCCCTGGTGATGGGCGTCATGCCGCTCCCACTCCCGAGGAACGCCTCTGACGCGTTGGGTGTTTCGACGGGCTCTCCAACCAGCGCCGCACGGGGCCTCAGGTGCGAAGCCGCCGGCCCTGTCACGCCGCTCTGCTACGCCCCACGGTCCCGCGGGCAGCGGGCGTGTTCTTCCGCACGGGCGGGGATTCTTCCGCGTCTCTCTCCGCATCGCGCGCCTGAAATCCCTGCCCGTGTCGGCGTTCGCGGCTGGCATCGGCGTTGCCGTTGCTGTAACCGGCTGCTCGCGGCTGCCGTGCCGCGCCGAACAGGAAGTGAGGATCACATGGAAACCATGCAGGCGGTCGTGTTCCACGGTGTCAACGATATACGCGTCGAGGAGGTCCCGCGCCCACACCCGCGCGCTGGCCAGGCGGTCATTCGCGTGACGGCCACGACCATCTGCGGAACCGACGTGCATATCGTCAAAGGGGAGTATCCCGGTCCGACCGGGCCTGATACTCGGGCACGAGCCGGTCGGCATCATCGCGGAGCTCGGCGAGGGTCTCGACGACGAGTACGCCGTCGGGCAGCGGGTGATTGTCGGTGCCATTACGCCCTGTGGTCAGTGCTTCTATTGCCTGAACGGCGTGCATTCGCAGTGTCGTGGTCCGATGGGCGGCTGGCGGTTCGGCAACACCATCGACGGTGCCTGGGCAGAGTACCTGCTGATTCCGGACGCGAGGGCCAACCTCGCCCTCGTGCCCGACGGCCTGACGGACCAGCAGGTACTCATGCTGCCCGATATTGCCTCCACGGGCATCTCGGGCGCCGAGAGCGGTCAGGTCAAGGTCGGAGACAGCGTGGCGGTGTTCGCACAGGGCCCGATCGGGCTGTGCGCGACCGTGGGCGCGCGCCTGCGCGGCGCAGGTCTGATCATTGGCGTGGACATGCTCCCCGACCGCCGGGCCATGTCGCGCCGGTTTGGGGCGACGGTCACGCTGGATCCCGCCGCCCAGGACGTGGTCGCGGAGATCAAGCGGCTCACCGAGGGCCGCGGTGTGGACGTCGCGATTGAGGCGCTCGGCCGGCAGGAGACCTTCGAAGCCGCGCTCCGCTCCACGCGCGCGGGCGGCACGCTGTCGAGCCTCGGTGTCTACTCGGGCAAGCTGACCGCGCCGTATGAGGCGCTGCACGCCGGCCTTGGCGACCAACGGATCGTTACCACGCTCTGCCCCGGCGGCAAGGAACGGATGCGGCGGTTGATGGCGATGGTGATCCACGATCGCCTGGACCTCACGTCTCTCGTGACACACGACTTCACCCTGGAACAACTGCCGATCGCCTTCGATCTCTTCAGCCGGCAGGATGCCGGCGTGCTGAAGGTCGCGATCTATCCCGCAGGGCTCCCTCTGGTCGGCGGCGTCGATGCCACGGCCGCCACGCAGGTGTCGTAGGCAAGGGACAACATCCAGGAACGGAACGTCGTCATGACTCCGATCACCACTATTCTGGTGCCCATCGATTTCAGTGATGCCTCCAAAGAGGCGCTGCGATACGCCTGCAGGCTGGCGGACCGATTCGACGCCTCGCTGCACGTGCTGCATGCCGCTGAGAATCCCAATATGCCGGGCGGTTACCTTGAGTTCTACGTCCCTCCACAGCAGTTCTTCGATCAGATCGACCAGGACGTCCAGAGAAATCTGGACGAGTCACTGACAGAGGCGGAAAAGGTGCGGTACCACGCGGTGCTCGTGCGCGCGGCCGGCGTCCCTGCCCAGGAGATCCTGCGTTATCTTCACGAGCACCCGGAGATCGAGCCTGGTCGTGATGGCGACACACGGTCGCGGGGGGGTCGCACGCCTGATGCTTGGCAGCGTGGCAGACAAGGTCATACGGGCCGCGCCGTGCCCCGTGCTGACCTCCGGCCGTCAACGCTGGCGTCCGACGACGTCACTCGCGCCGCCTGACCTCGATTGGCGGGTATCGGGACGGCTCTGTACTGGGCCGTCCCGCCCACGCTTTTGCCGCGCCCTCACCATCCCCGATCGCGCGGCACGCTCCCTCACGCGGTCTCGAGAAGATCAGCGGCTCGGGGGATTTCGCGCTCGGCCGGAGTTCGATCCGTCCACTCCTGGAGCGTTGGCAAACACGGAATACTTCGTGGGTGTGCGGAGGAATCCCCAAGCCCGCCCGTGGATCTCCCACCAGACCCGCACGAGCGCTGGTTCTCCGAAGGTATGTGGGTTGCGTAGTCGATCGCAGGAGCGTGATCAATGCGTACAATTCATCGTGTTCTACTCGTCAGCGTCGCATCCCTCACCGTCGCCGCATCAGCCTCGGCCCAGGTCGCCCCGCGCGTGGACGACTGGCACCACGCAACGACGTTGAGCGGATTTGCCGGCACGGCAGTCACCGCCTCGTCCACAGGCTCGATGCTCGGCGGAACCGCCGGCTGGGAAATCACCCCGGCGCTTGCCATCGAGGGGAGCGGCGCGTGGGCATCGTTTGATCATGGCGCGTCCGGGTTCAGTGGGGCACTCCAGGTCCGGAGGCGCTTATTCGGGCGACGCAACATCGATCCATTCGTGCAAGCTGGCGTCGGTGTCTATCGTGCGTCGTTCGGGCCGGACGACGGCGTCATGCCGGATTTCTACAGGCAACGAGTGACGCAGCGGATATCGCAGGTGGGCATGACCTTCAACGATCCCACGGTGCTCGCTGGCGGAGGGCTGAGCGTCTTCATCAACCCACATCTGGCGATTCGTCCTGTGGTGCAGGCGATGGTGGCGTTCCGAGACCGTCGGCGCCTCGTGATGACGAGCGTTGCGGTCCACGCGGTGTATCACTTCGAGAATCATCCCGTCACGCCAGTACGAGGCCGGTAGCTCGGTCCGGCGAACGATGGGGAGTCGCACTGGCCGACGCCACCTTAGGCGCCGGCCGCCTCGGTGAGCGAACTGACCGAAATCATTTGATGTGGGCGCGTTCGCGCCTGCGTGGGCCGCGCACTTCGCACGCGATCGTCCGGCTTCGCACCGGTACAGCTGATGCAGCCGTAAGCACGTCGGGTCGCCTGGCGCGGCGATGAGGAATATCCGACACAGGAGACTCAAGTGAGTATGTCAGCAGCGGTCGCGGGATCGTCCTTCCTGCGTCGGGCAGCAGGGGCCGCAGCGTTGCGTCCTGCCATTTTCGAGGAGGTCGAGGCCGATCGTGGCGCAACCGCTCAGGCATGCGCGGTGGTCCTGCTCTCCAGTGCGGCGGCAGGCGTGGGGGCGCGCGGATTCGGCGCCGCCGGGCTGGTCGCCGTCGGATTCTTCAGCGTCGTTGCGCTGCTATCGTGGGTGGCATGGTCACTGGTGACGTTCGAAATTGGTGTCAGGCTGCTGCCTGACGTTCGCACGCAAGCGGACCTGGGAGAATTGATGCGCACCACGGGATTTGCCTCGGCACCTGGGGTGTTCCGGATTGTGGGCGTCATCCCCGGGCTGGCCGTTCCAGTGCTTGTGATTTCCAGCGTCTGGATGATTGCTGACATGGTTGTCGCCGTGCGTCAGGCCCTGGACTACCGCACAACGGGCCGGACCGTGGCCGTCTGCCTTCTCGGCTGGACGTTCGCCGTCGGCTTCGCGGTGCTGTTCGGTGTGTTCTTCGGTCCGGCCGTGTCTTGACCGAGGACCGCCGATGCGTCTGGAACCGCAGGGTGGAACAGCGTATTTTTGTGTGGCCGCCAGTGCGTCGGCGTGACGGCCCGAGGTGAGCGATGTCCAGGCGCTGGCTGAAGAGCCCACGACGGGAGTCGGGCTTCTACGCCGAGTGGGCCACGCGATACGGCCAGGGCTCATCCCAACAGGCAGGTTCCCTGTCACGTAACTCCGGCTGTACCGAGTGTGAGATTCAGCCGAACTCCTCGTGATCGTCAAGCTGCGTCGCTGACGACCGCATCGCTACGAGCTTGAGGTTTCACGACCAGCACGGCGCAGGCCGCCTGGCGGAGTACTCGATCGGCGACGCTGCCGAGAAACGTCCGCCCAACCGTGCCGCGCCCGTGCGATCCAAGAATGATCAGATCGACTTGACATCGGCAGCGTAGCGGGTGATCTCCGAGGCCGCCTTTCCAACGAGGACCTCACTCCGGAGATCGCCCTGTGTTGATGGCGCAGCCTGCGGCTTGACGTCGAGATCAGCACCGCATCGCGGTCCCTATCGTCCACCTATCTCGTGGACGTAGTGGGCTTTTGCCTCCATCTCAGCCAGTCTCAGGCTTGCGTACTCAGAGGCTGCTCTGAGCAGCGATCCCGCCTGCGAACCCGCCAGCGTGACAAGGGAATGTCGCGTGTGGCCGCGCGCCGCGAGATATTCCTCGATCAGTCTCTGTTCGAGCGGCCCGTTCGCATCGCCGAGATGCGGATCGTGAATCGTCATGATCGTGCTCCGACACGCTATCGAGCAACCCTGATGCCGCAGGCGCTTGGACTCCTATAGCGCGTCACTGAGGGTGGCGTCGCTGGTAAGCCCGACGTGCTGCGCTGGAGCAAGCGCGACAATTTCCTCGCGCATGCGAATTTCTTCCCGGGTTCTCCGGACGCCGAGCGCGCGGATCCCCAGCAGCGCACTCGTTTCGCAATGGCACTAAGGTTGCGCTGGGTCGAGTCAGCCGCGCCTCCATCGACATTCCACAAGGGCCAACGGGCGACTGGAGCGCCGCCGGCTTGTCCTCTCCCGGAGGGCCGCCACGCTAGTTCAAGACCGTTGGCAGGAGCTGACCATGACTCGCATCAAGAACATCCTCGTCCCCACCGATTTCAGTGCGGCATCGAAGCAGGCGCTCCGCTACGCCTGCGGCCTGGCGGACGCGTTCGGCGCCTCGCTCCACCTCCTGCACGCCACCGAGAATCCCTTCGTGCGCGGCGGGTACATGGAGTTCTATGCGCCTCCGCCGGACCTGTTTGCCCAACTGGAGCGCGATGCCCTGAAGCTGCTCGAGACGTCGTTAACGGACGAGGAGCGGGAACGGTACAACGTCGTGCTCGTGTGCCGCACAGGCGCGCCGGCCGAGGAGATCCTGGACTATCTGGCGGAGCAGAAGAACATCGATCTGGTGGTCATGGGCACGCACGGTCGCCGGGCCATCGCACGGCTGTTGATGGGGAGTGTAGCCGAGCGCGTTGTCCGCGCTGCACCGTGTCCCGTGCTGACGATCCGCCCCGACGAGGCATCGACCCCACAGACTCACCGTGCCGCCTGACCGACTCTGGTGCCCCCGAACCGGCGTGACTCCGGCGGGGTTGCGGGAGCAGCGTGCGCCAACGTGTCTGAGATGGAGGCCATCATGAACGACAGTCCTTTGATCCTGTGCCCGGTGGACTTCTCGGAAGCGTCCGCTGGCGCCCTCCGCTATGCGGCCGCCATCGGTACCCGGTTCGGCGCGCGTGTGCTGGTGCTGACGGTCGCACACCCGCTCCTGGCAAATGCGGTCGACCTCGGCACCGGCATCGTCTGGGATCCGGGCGCCTGCACCCAGGAACTGGCGGACTTTGCCCGCAGGGCCGGTGCTCATGACTCGAGCCCCCCGGCCGCGTTCGAATACGAGGTGGCAGTTGGGAAGCCCGCAGTCGAGATCCTGCGCGTCTGCGAGGAGCGCTCATGTAGCCTCATTGTGATCAGCACACAGGGGCTCACAGGGATGCGGAAGCTGTTCTTTGGCTCCACGACGGAGCGCGTCCTTCGCGAGACATCGCAGCCGGTGCTCATCACCCCGCCAGTGGTGCCGCGGCCGCTGTCCGTCGAGCAGGCACAGCATCTGGTACGCCGGGTGTTGGTGCCCGTTGATCTGTCGGCCGACTCGCTGCATCAGACACAGGTCGCGCGTGCGGTCGCCGAGGCCCTGAACGTGCCGATGCTTCTGGCATACGTGATCGAACCGATCAAGACGCCCATGGCCGGGCGGCGGCACGTCATCACGCTCGAGGCCGACCAGCGTGCCATCGCAGAAGACCGGCTGAGTGAGTTGGTGGCAACGATTCCACCGCGCCTCCACTCCGAAGCGCTTGTGGCGTATGGCGATCCCGCGGAGGAGCTCGCCAAGATTGCCCACGACCGCCAGGCGGGACTGACGTTGGTCGGTCTTCATGGATCACCTCTCATCGGTCCGCGAATGGGCTCCGTCACCTATCGTTTCCTGTGTCTCTCCAGGAATCTGGTGCTGGCACTCCCCCCCGGCCATGTGGTGCGCCCACAGCCGGCGAGGCGTGAACAAGTGATCAGTCATGCAGGGTGAACTCGTTGGGAAGGGAGACGCGCTGGACGTTCTGCCGGCTCCAACGCTTGCGGCTACAGCGATCGCGTGCTGTTCGCGGCGAGAGTCCTCGTCGACGAGCCAGAGCTGACGAGCGGGGCGTTGGCACAAGGCGCCAGCGCCGGTCCCTCGTCGGCAGCGATGAAGCACCGGGCGCTGTAAGGCGTTTGATGCTGCGCGGGAGGAAGTTTGAGGCAACGATGATCACCGAGGACAGACAGCCGTGATCGAGTTTCTGGCCTCGCCGACCACCTACGCCAGCAGCAGGTCGAACGGATCAAAACACGCCGTGCGATTCGACTACGTCGACTTCTCTACGTCGATGCAGCGTCAGGCCTTCTGCGAAGCGGAGCTTCGCCTGAACCGACGTACGGCGCCAACGCTGTACCGGGCCGTCGTGCCGGTCACCCGGGAACCGGACGGCTCGCTGGCCTTCGGGGGCCGAGGCGCACCCCTCGACTGGGTGGTCGAGATGAATCGCTTTCCTCAGGACGCGCTCTTCGACCGTCGTGCCGCAGCCGGACAGCTCGACCTCGCGCTGATGGCGCCGCTGGCCGAGGCCATCGCCGCATTTCACAAGTCGGCGGACCCAAGATCGGATCATGGCGGCAAGGCCGGAATGGGCTGGGTCATCGATGGCAATGTGGCGGGGTTCAAGGAATTCGGCACGGCTTGCCTCGAGCCGGCTGCGTGTCGGCGTCTGACCGAGTCAGCTCAGTGCGAGCTCGAGCGGGTGGCAGGGTTGTTGGACAGCCGTCGGCAGTCGGGCTACGTGCGGGAATGTCACGGAGATCTGCACCTGCGCAACATCGTCCTGCTGGAGGGTCAGCCCACGCTGTTCGACGGAGTGGAGTTCAACGACGAGATCTCCTGCACCGACACCTACTACGACCTCGCCTTCCTGCTCATGGACCTCTGGCGTCGCGGCTTACCCCGGCACGCCAACGCGGTATGGAACGGGTACTACGACGCGGCTGCGGACCCGGGTGGCGTCGCGCTACTCCCATTGTTTCTGTCGTGCCGGGCTGCCGTCCGGGCGAAGACGAGCGCGACCTCCGCGCGGCTTCAGACAGAGAGCGGTGCGCAACGAGAAGCAGAGCAGCTGGCGCGCCAATACCTCGCAATGTCGGAAGAGATGCTGCACCCTCCGCGCCCCTGCCTTGTCGCCATTGGTGGGCTGTCTGGCTCAGGGAAGTCCACGGTGGCGGCCGGCCTGGCCCCGTATGTTGGCGCCGTGCCTGGCGCCGTAGTGCTCCGCAGCGATGAGATCCGCAAGCGCCTCTGTGGGGTGTCACCACGCCAGCGACTCGGACCAAGGGTAAGCGCCCCACCTGTCCGAGCGGGTCTACACCACATCGGCCGCCCGCGCCGCCGAGATCCTGAGAGCAGGTCACAGCGTCATCGTGGACGCGGTGTTCGGCCGGGAAGCAGACCGGCAGACCATTGCGCAGGTCGCGGCCTTCGCACGCGTCCCGTTCATCTCTCTGTGGCTGGAGGCACCCGAACCGACATTGCTCACACGCGTCAATCAGCGAGAGCACGCGCGTCGGATGCCGACGCCGACGTCGTCCGGATGCAGCACAGGCAGGGCGTATCGGGAGGTGAGTGGCACGGTCTTGACCCCTCGCCGTCGGTAGAGCAGGTGCTGCGGAACGCTGGCGCCTATTTGCAGGCGCACATGAGCCAACGGATGAAGCTAGTCACTGGCGGGACCGCTCGGACGCTCGCAAGATGACACTCGACCAGCTTGGCGGCGAGGCACAGGTGGCGGCCGAACTCGTGAGAAGCGATCAGCCGCTCGCTCCGAAGGCTCCCCCCATCGTTCCTTTCTCCAGAGGGACAGCCTTACCACTCTCGGGCTAGAATGCCGTTGTCCGTCCGACGCCGGATTGCGCGCCTCTCATGTCCGCCTTTACGCCCAACGACGACGCGGCGGCCTTTCTCGGGGCCTTGTTCGATTCGTCCGCCGACGCCGTCATCGGCACGGATCTGGACGGTGTCGTTCTGACCTGGAACAGGAGTGCCGAACGCCTTTACGGCTATTCCGGGCCTGACATCACCGGACGATCAGTCTCAATCCTCATTCCCGCTGATCGCGCCGACGAGCTTCCGGGCGTGATCCGGCGCGTTGCGGCGGGAGAGCGCGTCGGTCCCTACGACACGCTGCGCCGCAGGAAGGACGGCGAACTGATCGAGATGTCGCTGACGGTTGCGCCCGTATGTGACGCGAGCGGGCGTGTGATTGGCGCCTCGGCGACTGCGCATGACATCACGCAACAGAAACAGGCGGAGGCTGCGCGCCGGGTCAGCGAGGCGCGCTGGCACGCCGTATTCGACTCGGCGGTCGACGGCATCATCGTCATCGATGCGCAGGGTCGGATCGAAGAGTTCAACCCGAGTGCGGGGCGGATGTTCGGATATGAGGCGTCGGAGGTAATCGGCCGTAACGTGAGCCTCCTGATGCCCTCCCCACACCGCGAGGAGCACGACAGCTACATCGCCCGCTATCTGTCTACGGACGTCCCACGGATCATCGGGATCGGCCGCGAGGTCACCGGCTTACGAAAGGACGGGACGACGTTTCCCGCCCACCTCGCCGTTGGGGAAATGAAGATCGGGCAGGAACGTCGGTTTTCGGGGATTCTCCACGACCTGACGACGCGCGTGCGCCTCGAGGCGCAGCTCCGGGAGCAGGCGGCCCTGGCCAGGCTGGGCGAGATGGCCGCCGTCATCGCTCACGAGGTAAGGAATCCTCTCGCAGGCGTGCGGGGTGCGGTCCAGGTCGTTGGTGCCCGGCTGCCCAAGGAGAGCAGTGACACCGCCATCGTTCAGGAGATTGTGGCGCGCATAGACGGGCTGAACGGATTGATGCAGGACCTGCTGCTCTTTGCCCGTCCGCCCCGGCCGAAGTCGGCTCCTGTGGAGATTGAGACACTCGTCAGGCTCACGGCCGACCTGCTCAGCCGGAATCCCGCCCTCGCAGGCTTGCATGTGGAGGTCCGTGGCTCGCACCCGCCGATCCTGGCCGACGCTGACCTGCTCCGCATCGTGTTCGAGAACCTCATCGTGAATGGCGCGCATGCCATGAACGACGCCGGCACGCTGCAGGTAGAAGTCGGGGCGGTGGACGGCACGTGCCAGATCGCCGTCATCGATCGCGGCCCAGGCATACCCGCCGAGATGCGTGACAAAATCTTTCTGCCCTTCTTCACCACCAAGTCTCGCGGCTCCGGCCTGGGGCTTCCGACCGCCAAGCGCCTCGTCGAGGCGCATCGCGGCACGATCAGCGTGTCGTGCCCGCCGGGTGGCGGCACGACGGTGACCGTGCAGCTGCCAGCCTGACCGTCACGATCAGTCGTCACACATTCCTCAACAGACATGGTGCGACGAGCGCGCTAGGTTTCCCGCCGGTCCGGAGCTATTCTGGTGCTGCCGGCAGGGTGACCGCGGCCACCGTGCCCCCCTCCGGATGGTCTTTCAATGCCACCGCGCCTCCCTGGAGGTCGAGCAGACGCCTGGCGACAACAAGTCCTAAACCCGTGCCGCCCGGGCGAGTGGTGAAGAACGGCTCGAACAACCGATCCCGCAGGTCGGCCGGGATGCCAGGCCCGCGGTCACGCACGGAGATGCGGCAGACACGCTCGTCTCCCTCGACCTGGAGCTCGACCCCGGCGCGTGCGGCGGCCTGACATGCATTCAGCGTCAAGTTCAGCACGGCCGCGCGGAGCATGTCGGGATCGGCACGAGCGACGGTCCGTTGGCCGAGCACGGGGACGGGCGGGTGAGCCTCACCCATGGCTGCGCGAGCGGCGGCGGCCGCGTCCAGCGCGATCGATCGCACATCCACAGCCTGCAATCGCGCGGGCCTCGGCTGCGCATAGAGCAACAGATCGCCGAGTTTCTCGTTCAGTTCATCAATGCGCTGGATCATGGCCCCGATGACCTGTCGCGCTGAAAGCTCGTTGGAGCACCGGCCATCCAGCACCTGCAGAGACGCGCGGAGGCCTGCCAAGGGGTTGCGCACTTCGTGTGCGACCACGGCGGCGAGTTGGCCAAGGTGCGCAAGGGCCGCCTGGCTGCGAAGCTGCGCCTCAGCATCCTTGCGGACGGTAATGTCGCTGTGAATGGCGAGATACTGGCGCGGTTTCCCGCCCTGATCCAAGAACGGCACGATCGTCGTGTCCACCCAGTAGAGAGACCCGTCCTTCGCGCGGTTGCGCACCTCCCCGCGCCAGACGCTTCCACGCCCAATCGTCCTCCATAGGTCGGCAAAGAACGTCGATGGGTGATAGCCGGAGTTGATGATGCGGTGGTTTTGCCCGACCAGCTCCTCGCGCGAGTAACCGGATATCGCGCAGAACCGATCGTTGACCGACATGATGGTTCCGCGGTGATCTGTGGTGGCGACGATGGCGGCCTGATCCAGCGCGGACCGGACCTCCTGAAGCGTTTCCAGCGAGTCCGCCACCCCTCTGGCTGCGTGCGGCGGCTCGAGGGCGCGCCGCGTGTACCTCCAGCTCCAGACACCAAGCAGCCCGGAGGCCGCCCACAAACCGGCGAACGGCGCCACGTGCGAGCCGGGCGTCCTCAGGGGCGTGCCGAGCCAGAGCAGCAGCGTCAGCACCGCCGCGACGAGGAGAAGATCACGTCCGCGGCTGTGGCAGAAGGTGGACGTCAGTGGCGGTGTCAATCCGACCGCGGATCGCTTCGCGGCAGTCTGCGCCGCGCCAAGTCGTTGCAGGAGCTCCATGTCAGACGTGCGCCGCGGCTACTGCCGTGTCCGGGTGCACGAACTCTCGCTCAGTTTGCCGAAGTCCGGGGGCGAGGGGTATCTGTGTAAGCGCAATCATCGCAACCTCCAGCGTGGCTCCCAGGAACCAGCGGCACTCGAGGCCTGAGATGGCAACAGTCGTGCCCTCCGCGCTACCGCGTACGCTGGGAAATCAGGCTCGTGAGGGAACTTGCCGAAGGTGATTCTTCCGGCGTGCTGCGGAATAGTTCGCGGTGCTCGAGGGCACTCTCGGTACGGCGGCTACGCCTGTCTTGAATGACCGGCCGTTTCCGCTGGTACAGCCGTTGCGATCGCTGAGGCACCGGGCGGCCAGCCTCCACATCCTTGAGGCAGCAGCCCGGCAAGAGGAGGCGACGTCATGATCGCTCTCAGAACCGTGCTCGTGGCGATGGATTTCAGCGAGGCCGCTCGTGCGGCATTGGAGCGCGCTCGAGCGCTGGCGACCACGTTCGGCGCGTCGCTGCATGTCTTTCACGTGGTGACCGAGCCGCTGGGCGAGCCGTGGTCCGGCTACGTTCCGGCCGCGCAGTTCATTGAGACCGTGGAACGGCTGCAGGCTGAGGCACAGGATCGGCTGACGGACTATCTCTCGTTGGAAGAGTGGCGCAATCTACGCGTTGTCGTGGCGACCGCGTGGGGCGACCCCAGCGAACAGATCCTCGAGTATGCGGAGGCTCATGGCGTTGACCTGATTGTGTGTGGCACGCACGGCCGGTGTGGCTGGAATCGCGTGCTCCTGGGCAGCGTGGCCGAGCGGGTCGTGCGCCTCGCGCCCTGTCCTGTGCTGACGGTCCATGCGAACCCCGCAGCGGCAGATGCCGCCTGACCTCGTCGGCTCTGCAGAACGGCCTCTTTCGGCTGCCGCGACGCTCTCTGTTCGGGCGCACCGCCGTGACCGGCAGCGCGAATGTCGCGCCGGCGGGCAGAACAACCCGCAACGAAGACAGCGCACAAGCGGACCATTAAGGCCGCCAGTCAGAAGCCCGATCCGACACAGCTCCCGCTGAGGGGCAATCAGGCGGTGTTGAGGGAGAACTTCTCTATCCGGTAGCGAATCTGGTCCCTGTTCAGACCGAGCAGCGCTCCAGCGCGAGTCTGGTTCCCCCCGCTGCGTTGCAGCGCCTGAATGACCAGACTTCGCTCCAGCTTCTCGAGATCGACGCCGGTGGAGGGTAGCTCGAACCCGTCGCCCGCGGCGGTAGTGGTGTTGAGCGACGCGAAGTCTCGCGCATCGAGCCGGTCGGCATCAGATAGGAGCATGGCACGTTCGACGAGGTTGCGGAGCTCGCGTACGTTACCTGGCCATCCGTAGCGCTGGAGCACGGCGTGGGCCGCCGGCGTCGCGCCCAGCACCCGCTTCCTGAACTCCGTATTGAAACCATCGATGAAGAACTCGACCAGCGCGGGGATGTCTTCTGGATGCTGACGGAGGGGCGGCAGGGGCAGGGGGAGCACGTTGAGCCGGTAGAACAGATCGGCCCGGAACTGGTGCTTGGCGACGGCTTCCTGAAGGTCGCGATTGGTCGCGGCGATCACCCGCACGTCCACGCGGATGTCGCTGGCGCCGCCCACCCGCTTGAAGCTTTTCTCCTCGAGAAACCGCAGCAGCTTCGCCTGGAGGGCCGGGGTCATTTCGCCGATCTCGTCGAGGAAGACGGTGCCACCGCTGGCCGTTTCGAGCAGGCCCTTCTTCTGCAGCCGTGCATCGGTGAAGGCGCCACGCTCGTGCCCGAACAGCTCGCTCTCCAGGAGCTGCTCGGGGAGCGCGGAGCACGTGATGTTCATGAACGCCCTGGCGGCCCGGTCGCTGCCGTAATGGATCACCTTCGCGACCAGGTCCTTGCCGGTTCCGCTCTCACCAGTCAACAGCACTGTCGACGCCGGGCTGCTGGCGACACGGGCGACGAGTTGCCGCAGCGTGGTCATGGCCGGAGACGCGCCGACGATGCGGTCGAGGCTGTAGGGACGCGCCGCACTCGTACGGAGTTGCCGTACCTCGCGGCGCAGCCGGGTCGTCTCCAGCGCCCGCTCGACGGTCGCCGCGACCTCGTCGAGGTTGAACGGCTTGTTGGCGAAATGATAGGCGCCCAGCTTCATCGCCTCGACGGCGGTTTCCACGCTGGCATACGCGGTCAGGAGAATGACCAGGATGTCCTGGTCGAACTCCTTCATCTTGCGCAGGATGGTGACGCCGTCGGTGTCGGGGAGCCGATAGTCGAGCAGGACCAGGTCGACGCCCTCCGGAAGCCGTTCCAGAGCGCCCCGCCCGGTGTCCGCCTCCAGCACGTCATAGCCTTCCGCCTTCAGGCGCTCCGCAAGAGACCACCGAATCAGCGCTTCATCATCAACGACGAGGATTGTGGCTTTGGCCATAGTGTGATCGCGAACCCAGCTGTGTTCTGGTGCCAGAAACTGGACGGCCTTTCTGCGGTCGCCCAGTCCACGCGCAGGACAGGTCTGGAGCCTGATTGTGCCTCACGGCATGTGCGTGTGGGAAATTGGCGATCACCTGGACGTTCGTCGCCGCACGGGCGGTCCGAGCGGCGGTCGAACTCAGGTCGCATTGTTGGTCGGCAAAATGCCCCGGGCGCGCACCATGAACGCCGGGCGGCGAGGACAGCTGGCACTCGGTTCGGCAAGCCGGGATCATCGGGACACCAGCTCGCGTTCGGCAGCCGCGACGCGTGTGGCCGTCGCGATGGCCACGTCGGGGCTGAGGGAGATGGAGTCGATACCTTGCTGCGTCAGCCACACCGCGAACTCCGGGTAGTCGGACGGTGCCTGCCCGCAAATCCCGATCGTCTTTCCAAGCTTGTGAGCGGCGTGGATGGCCCGCGCAATCAGCCAGCGCACCGCGTCGTCCCGCTCGTCGAACAGATGCGCCACGGTGCCGGAATCGCGATCGAGCCCCAGCGTCAGCTGCGTCAGATCGTTCGATCCGATCGAGAAGCCGTCGAACACCTCTAGGAACTGTTCCGCCAGCACCGCGTTCGAGGGCACCTCGCACATCGCGTAGATCTCGAGGCCCTGTTCCCCCTGGCGCAGTCCATTGGCAGCCATCGTCTCCCAACACGCGACGCCCCTCTGCGACCGTCCGGCAGAACGGGATCATGACCTTGACGTTGGTGAGTCCCATGTCGAGCCGGACCCGCCGCAGAGCCGCGCATTCGAGTGCAAACCCATCGGCGTACCGTGTGTCGGTACGTACCGGGACGCGCCCCGGAAGCCGATCATCGGGTTTTCCTCGTCAGGCTCGAACTCGCAACCACCGAGGAGCCGAACGTATTCGTTGGTTCTTGAAGTCGCTCGTGCGAACGATCACCGGCTTGGGATAGAACGCCGCCGCGATGCGTGCGACCCCCTCGCTGAACCGCTGCACGAAAAAGGCTCTGGCGTCCTCGGCCCCGATTTTCTTGGCAATCGCGGCCACGGCGGCCGGGTCGGACAAGGCCGGGTAACGCGCCAAGGCCATTGGATGGATGCCGATGTGGTTCGTGACGATGAACTCGGTCCGGGCCAGCCCCACGCCGGCGTTAGGGACGCTGGCGAGGGCGAACGCACGGCTCGGGTCTCCGACGATCAGCATGACCTTCGTGCGCGTCTGCGCGACAGCCGCGGCGTCGATGCGATCGATCTCGTACGGCAGGGCGCCGGCGTAGACGTGGCCCTCGGCCCCTTCGGCGCAGGAGACGGTCACCTCGTCGCCATCGCGAAGCCGGCTTGTGCCGACGCCTGTGCCGACGATGCAGGCGAGGCCGAACTCCCTGGACACAATCGCCGCATGTGCCGTGCGACCCCCCTTGTCGGTGACAATGGCGGCGACGCGGCGCATGACGGGTTCCCAGTCGGGATCGGTCATCTCCGCCACGAGGACCTCGCCCGGCTGGACGCGCCCGAGCGAATCGATACTTCGGACGACACGCACGCGGCCGACCGCGATCTTCTCGCCAACGGCCTGCCCCGTGACGCGCGGTGTGCCCGGCGCTGCCGTCAGCCGGTACGCCTCGGCGGCGCCTCCGCGTGGTTTCTGGGAGTGCACCGTCTCCGGCCGGGCCTGGACGATCACCAGGTCGCCGGTGACACCATCCTTCGCCCACTCGATGTCCATGGGTTGTGGATGACCTGCAGCCGTGGAGTAATGGTCTTCGATAAGGGCCGCCCATCGGGCGAGTTTCAGCACCTCGTTGTCCGACAGACAATAACGCGCGCGGTCCTCTGGAGGCACGGGTTCGCTCCTGGTCCCCTTGCTGCCGTCGGCATACACGAGGCGCACCTCTTTCGTGCCCAGCCGGCGCCCGACGATGGCTTGATGGCCTGTCGCAAGGGTTGGCTTGAAGACCGTCCATTCGTCGGGCGTGACGACTCCCTGGACGACGAACTCGCCGAGCCCGTACGCGCCGGAGACCGTGACGACATCACGGAATCCTGATTCGGGGTCGAGCGTGAAGATCACGCCAGAGCTGGCCCGGTCGGACCGGACCATGGGCAGCACACCGACCGAGAGGGCGACGGAGAGCTGGTCGTAGCCGAGGCGCGCCCGGTAGCTGATCGCACGATCGGTGAAGAGAGCCGAGCAGCAGGCCTGCACCGCCCTCAGCAGCGCCTCCCGTCCCCGTACGTTGAGGAACGTTTCGCCAGCGCCCGCGAACGACGCCTCCGGGAGGTCTTCCGCCGTCGCCGAGGAACGGACCGCCATCTCCGGCTCACGTCCGAGCCGGGCGCACAGCCTGTCGTAGGCCGCAAGGATTGCGGCGCGCAACTCGTCAGGCAGCGCCGCTTCGAGAACGGCCGTGCGTGCAGCGTGTCCGCAGACCGCCAGTTGCGCGAGATCCTCGGGATCGAGAGACGCGAACGCCGTTCGAAGCGTGGCCTTCAGGTCGCCGGTGCCGAGCAGCCGCCAGTAGGCGTCCGCCGTCGTCGCGAATCCGTCGAGCACGCCCACGCCAGCCGGCCTCAGCGTTCTGAACATCTCACCCAGCGAGGCGTTCTTGCCTCCGACGCGGCCGACGTCCTGAAGCGTGATATCGGAGAAGTCCAGGACGTAGGTGGGGGTTGCGGCTGGATTGGTCATGGCAGTTCCTCGTCTGATCGCCTAATCGCTGTGCCCGGCGCGGGCAGGCGAGTGCAGCACCGTTGATCGACGACAGCAACGTCATTGCCATACCCGAAGTCTGCCCTCGTGCACGAGAACGCGTGCCTTCCGGGCAGCCGAGCGACAGCAGCCTTGGGTAGAATTTCGCCCCCCGTGAGGAAAAATTCTCGTGATTCTGCCGCGCCGGCACGCGATCGCTCTGGCAGCGGGACGACCAGTGAGGCTTACGAATTGCAGCCTCGTTTATCGCATGACAAGCTCGCGTCGTACAGCGCGCCTGACCATCGTGAACTCGACGGAAAAGGAGGCAGCCGTGATCCCCCGGATTCAGACGATTGTGGTTCCCACGGACTTCAGCCCGGCCTCCGACCGTGCGGTCGACTATGCAGCAGCGCTCGCGAGCCCCTTCGGCGCCACGCTTCACCTGCTGCACGTTGTCGAAGAGCCGTTCCTGGCCGGAGGCGGGTGGGAGTGGTACATCCCGAGTGCGCGCGCCGTGCGGGAGAAACTGACGTCCGACAGCCTGGCCCGGCTCTCGAAGATCGCTGACCGCCTCATCGAGCGGGGTCTCTCCGTGACGACCGGCGTAGCCTACGGGGCACCCGCTGAGGGCATCGTGACGTCAGCAGGGGAGTGCCTCGCGGATCTGATTGTGATGAGCACGCACGGCCGAAGCGGGGTGCCGCACCTGGTGCTCGGCAGCGTGGCAGAGCGCGTCATTCGCAGCGCGCATTGTCCGGTGCTGGCAGTCCGCGAGACTCGAGAAGTTAAGACGACCCGCGCCGTCGGCGAGGCAACGGTCTGTGCATGACTCACGTTTAGATGAGGCGCAGTGGTGTATCCTCTCGCGCGAGGGCCGCTTCGCCTGACTTGGGCCACTTTCCGGATAGCTCCGCGCGGCGTCGCGCTCTGACCCTTGCGGTGCTCTACGTTGGCGGTCCCACGGTTGCCTGACGACGCTCGGCAGCGACCTGCAGGGGGCGCAGCGAAAGCCACCGAATCAGCCAGATCCCCGGAGACGCAAGCGACCAGTAACGCCGGAACCGGGTCCTCGCCGTGCGGTCCGTCGCCACCGCGCGTGTTTCCGTATGGAATACGGACCGATTCGGGCCGAGCGGATCCGCCCGTAACGACCAGATGATCTTGACGTGCCCCGGGGACCAGAAGGCTGCGAACTGTTCTGGCGGCAGTCCCCTGAAGATGACGTTGGCTTCCCAAGGCTCTGTGACCGCCCCCAGCACAACTTCCCGCCCGGAACTCTCGTGCAGAATCCGCCATCCGATGGAGAGCGTCATGTCCAGCAAACCGGCGGGCATGGGTTCCTCGCCCGGGTCGCTTCCCATCACCAGCTCGCGCGCTTTGAACACCGCGCGGACCAGGGGCACCTGCGTGAGCTCCTGCTCCTTTGCTGCAGCCAGCGTGACCTCCGCCGGGGCGGCGACCTCGATGTGGTGCCGCTCGACCACGTCGTAGATTGGCATGAAGCGGTCCATGATCGGGTCCGTTGACCCGCCCTCAGGCGGTATGAGAATGCGCCCGTAGCGCAGAAACGCATGGCCCGCGTAGAGAGCGTAACCGGCCAGCGCGACACCGGCGCCCGTGCCGACGAGTCGTGCTGCGCCCTTCAGCGTTCGCACCAGCCCCTGTGCCGTACATCTCCGCACCACGTCCTCCTCTCGATTCTCGTCGTGAAGCGCACCTTGTCTCGGGTCAACGGTTGTTTTCTCAGCAACCGCGTGCACAGCTGCCAGCCGGACGATGATCTCAACCATCTGGTGCAGCAAATGACCACCGCGAGAGTCCGCCGTCCGCCGGTGATCAACGCTGCCGGCGACGGAAAGGGTGTTATCTCGATAGACTCCAACACTCCGTGCACAGTTCACGCAGCCCCAGCACGGGCGGCGTTGCTTCCGGGCCAGTCCCGCGCGGCTCCTCATTCGTCACGCAGCAGGTGCCTGCACGGACCGCTCGCGCACCATCCTGCTGAATGTTCGGGCCAGCTCCTCGACCTGCTGCCAATCCGTGTACCGATAGTCTTTCGAGGTGTCGGTCTCCCCGCCGGCAGCCTTGGCGATGCGGCGCATCACCCAGCGCTTGATCCAGTTGTATCTCGTGTATACCAGCGCGCCAGCCACGCTCTTGGTCACGGCGGGCGTCCAGCCGGTGGCGATCAGGAAGCGATCCACGATCGCCGCCACCTCCTGCTGCACCTTTGGTTCGTGCTGCAGCACCCCTAGGCTGACGGATACGAACGCCGTGGGCCGACGGGCCAGTTGCGGAGCGTGCGTTCGAACCCACCGCTCGACCGGCTTTTGATACCGACCGCCGTGAACCGAGGCAGCGACGAGCACGCCCGCAAAGCCGGCGGGGTCCGGTGCCCCTGCGCCGGCGGCCACCACCTCGACGCCGTCACCCTGCGCGCGCAGGGATTGGGCAATGGCGTTGGCGATCTTTGCAGTCTGTCCCTCGGTCGTGCCGTAGAGAATCAGGATTCGAGCCATCGCGATCTCCTTTCGCATGTGCCGGACGTAGTAGCGGTGAGAGGCAGGGAAGCGCCCCGATCCGAACACCGTGACACAAGGGCCGACGAAATGCAGCGTTCGGAACCCTCCGATGAACTCTGCAGCGACCTGGAGTACCAGTCGAAGCTCCTTGGTTCGAGAGTGAGGGCCGGCAAGGAGGACACGATCCTCGTCGGCAGCCGGTGCCATCATGACGAGGCCTTCGGTGCGGCTTTCGCTGCGCATGACGCAGGTACCCAGTGCAAGAGAATCACCAGCCGTCGTGCGACTGAAGACGCCGATCTCGCCGGCCTAGACGGCGCTCCTCCGCCAACTTCCGTTTGCGAGTGGGAAAATAGACGCGGACTGCGGGAGATTCCCCGGCGTGGTCGGCGTGGTCGGCGTAGCGGCTCGCCGTGACAGACGGCGGGTCCAGCTGGCGATGTTCGGGAGTTCGTTCGTGAACAGCCCGCCCCGGCCGCGCTGCCGCATACAGGCTGGCCGGGTCCAATGGCTTAGACCACGCCCGCGCCAGCGACGAGCGGCCTCTCGCAGCCGCGAGAGTCGAACGTGCCTGTCAGCGCGGCTTCGGCATCTCCACCCAGTACCAGCCGCGGATCTGGCCTTCCTCGAAGCCGACCGCGCGATCGGCCGGATACCGCTCCGCCAACAGCTGCCGCATCGTAGGACTCATCCGCTCGACAGGCCCATGGCAGCTGATACACGTGCTGGTTTGTGCGATCGGGCGGAGGACACCCACTTTGTCGCCAAGGTCGACGGCGAATCCCTCCACATCACGCATGCGCCGCCCGGCGTTGGCCTTCACCAAGGCCGCCGCCCAGGGTCGTGGCGCGTTCGTCGGGTTGCGGAGGCGATCGCTCGTCCGCCCTGCAGCAATGCCTTCGCCGCGCGCGAGCCGCTGACTCACACCAACCGCGTCCACGTGGCACGACATGATTGCGGAGGCCGGACCGCCGCGCGCCAGTCCTTCCTGCAACTCACGCAGCAGGGCCTCATGCATCGTCACGATGATCAGATCCGCCCGCGAGATCACCGTGTGCAACGCCGGCGGGGCGTCGCGGATCGGCCACGGCGTGCCGGATGAAGGAGACTGAGCGGCAAGCGTCGCCACGCTGACCAGATGGACGAAGGATGCCAGCAACGAGGTGCGCGACATCTTGGTTCTCCCTTGTGAGCCTGAAATTGGCCCTCCCGCCCGTGTCACGTCAGCACACGCGACAGGAAGCACCCGGCCGTTCTGAACGTCGGCAGCCGACGCGAGCTGCTCATACACGACACCGTGTGTGCGCAGCGAGTCAGCGAACCACCAGCTCGCCCCGCATGTTGCGGCACCTCTCCTCCGCGATCAAATTGCAGTAGAAGGGGAATGTCCCCGCTTCGTCGACTCGGAACTCGAAGGTCGCCGGCGCTCCGGGAGTAACCCTCTTGCAGATCCGCAGCGCATCGATCGTGAAGCTGTGCGGGATGTCCTCGGTCTCGAGCCTGTACGGTCACGATGTCCCCCGGCGAACCTCGATCCGAGCGGGAGTGAACGTGTATCGTCGCGCCGAGACGGTCACCCGCTGCTGCGCCTCTTGCGGGCCGCACCGGGCACTCCTAACCCCCGCAGGAGGACGGCGGCGATTATCACGAGCACCCTCATCGCAGACCTCGCAGGCTGGTAACGAGCGATCCGCCCAAGCGTGCCCTCGGACGCCCCTTGAAGGTCGCTTCGTACCTCTGTGGTTCCCGGGGCACGAGCGACTGGGCTCCTTCGAGATGTCGATGGCGTGAAAGGCAACAGTCGTACCCGCAGAGTACCCGACGTGAATCAAGCCGTGATGCAAGCCGCCGTCTGCAGCAGGCTGGCGCCGGCGGGGAATATTCCCCGCGGAGCGCAGAAATACCCCGACGCATCTAGGTTGGAAGGGCATCCTGGCACTGAGACGGCGCATTCACTCCGGTCAGATCTCGCGCGGACGTGGCACGGCTCTGGCGTGGTGACTTCAAGGGTCGCGTCGCAGTCTCGGAGTTCAGCCCTGGAACCGGCCATGCACACCGTTGAAAGGCCCACCGTATCGATCCCCGCGGCTGCGGCGCCGTTGAACCGGGACATCAATCTGGGCGCTTGTGGCGGCCCACGGTCCGTCGGCCTCCACGGCAGGACCGGCGCTCATGATGGGCCAACGCTCGCGAGATGGCACGGTCAGGATCCACGACTGTGGCTTCTGCCGCTGATGCTCATACTCGCGACCCCAGCCAGGGTAGCGGTGCTCGCGCAGTCTGAAGACGGAATCGTGTCGTCGCTCGTGGTCGGACGAGTCATCAAGCACCAGGTCGTCGGCGGCGAGACCCTCCGACAACTCGGGGCCAGATATGGTGTCGACTCGTCGACCATCACCGCTGACAGCGGGCGCAAGGCAGCCGCCCCGCTCACGGAGGGAGAGGTGCTGCGCATCGACACCCGGCACATCGTGCCCCCGGCGCTCGCCGACGTCCCGCTGGTGATCAATGTTCCGCAGCGCATGCTGTTTTCCCGCCGCGCCGGCACCCTCCCGTCCGCCTATCGCATCGCTGTAGGACTCGGGATTGGGCCACACCGCTCGGTGCGTTCACCATAGCCGACAAGGAGGCGCACCCCACCTGGGACGTCCCCGTTTCGATTCAGGCAGAGATGCGCCGCTCGAGAAAGCGCGTCGTCACGGTGGTGCCGCCAGGTCCAGAGAATCCGCTGGGCCACTACTTCCTGCGCCTGAGTCTCCCATCAATCGGAATACACGGAACGCCCGCCACTTCCAGCATCTACAGCGCCGCCACGCATGGCTGCATCCGCCTGCACCCGGACGACATCGCGGCGCTGTTTGCGCAAGTCGAGATCGGCACTCCAGGGCTGCTGGTGTACGCCCCCGTCCTCCTGGCCCTGACGGGTGACGGCATCTCGGTCCGCGCCAAGTACGAGCACGCGCAACGGCGGGGCGAGGGCATCGAAGGACCGGATCGCCGAGCTGACGGCGATAGGCGAGCAGGACGGCATGAGGCACTTCGACGTCGCCAACCGCGACCGGGACTACGTCACGATCATCGGCTCCATCACCCCTGCGGCTTACCTGACGACCAGCCTGTCGATTGCTGCCGGGAAGGATGACTACCTCGAGAGCGAGTTTGGCCTTCGCGACAACACGCACACGGTCCACAGTGCCGGCGCCGATGTCGTCGGCGGCGAGCGCGTGAACGTCGGGGTGTCGGTACTCGTTCGAGGAGTACGACGCGCTCTCCCGATCGCGCCAGGCCAATCCGGGCGTGCAGTTCACCGACCCGTCCCGGAACTGGGCCGCCGACAACGCCGATCGCACGCACTCCGTGATCGCCAGCGCCGACGTGACGCGAATCGCCGGGAAGGTGGACCTGCGGCTCAGTTACTGCTTCTGGGCTACCTCTATCGCCCGTACACCGCGAATCCCCGGCTGGCTGCGGCTGCTGTATCGCTGGTGATCGTACCGCTCCAAGGTTGTCCGAAGGTATCCGACGTGCGCTTCCCGGACGTGCATCGGCCGATCGCAGCCGAGACTACGCTCGGCCGCCCTGCACGTGCGTTCGTGAGGGTTTGCGCAGACTACCGTAAGCCCCGTGAAGTCGACGAGAGGCAGCCGCCCGCCACGGGGCGGTTCCCTGTCAGGCCCGGACCAGGTGCCGGAGCACGTCAATGAGCACGGCGGGGAGTGCTTCGGCCCGGTGCAAGACGGCGAACCCGCCACGCCCGAAGATGCGCCCCGCGTACCGTGGCGCCTCGCGATCCACTGTCAGGCAGAACACAGCGACCCCCTGCCGACGAGCCTCCGCGACGGCGTGGCGTGTGTCTTCAACGCCGTATGGGCCTTCGTACAGGTCGACATCGTTCGGTTTGCCGTCGGAGAGAATCAGGAGCAGTCGTCGAGGCGACCGCTCGCGGCACAACGCCGCGGTCAGGTGTCGGACTGGCGCACCCATCCGCGTGTACCTGTCGGAGTCGAGCGCCGCGATCCGTCGCCTCACGCCCAACCCGGTGTGCTCGCCGAATCCTTTGAGGGAGATCACCGACACGTCATCCGCGCTCTCGCCAGAAAAGGCGGAGATGCCGTAACGGTCGCCCAGCGCATCGAGCGCCTCGCAGACCACGAGCAATGCCTCTTTTTCCACGTCGACGACGCGACGATCGGTGGTGACCCAGCTGTCGGTGGAGGCGCTGACGTCCACCAGCAAGGCGACAGCCAGTTCACGTCGTGCGGGCCGCACCGCGATGTACATACGCTCGTCAGCCGAGGTGCCGGCACGGGCGTCGGCGAGGGCCGTGACGTACGCCGCAATGTCCACCTCCGAGCCGTCCGGCTGGCCCGCCAGACGTACGGGACGCGGACGCAGTCGCTCGAATCGTGCGCGAACGCGGCGCACGAGCCCCGCATGCCGGGTCAGGGCAGCGGCCACCCAGCGGGCATCTCCGAGGGCCGCCGCTCGCTCCCGCACAACTGCCCCGCGCTCGCGGTATCGACCAACACGGCAATCCCACTCCGGGTACACCACGCCGTGCGGTCGAGTCGTTGCGGGTGCTGGACCCCCTTCGCTGTGTATCTCCTCGCCGCTGCGCAGGACCTCGCGGGCCTGCCCGGGCGTGCGCACCATCCGTGCCTCGGGCAAATCAGCGAGCGAATCCGCGAGCCCTTCCGGATCGGCGTCATCGTCATGATCGACGGGCCGCTGCAGGCCGAACGGATCCTCCACGCTCTCCTGAGGCTCGTCCGCCCTGATGATCCAGGTGCCCGTGCCCAGGTCATCCTCGTCCTCTGGCGCTTCACGGGCACGCGGCCGGCGGCGCATCTCTGACACGCGAGGGCGCGCCGGCCGAGGAGCGGCCGCCTGCCCGGCCCAGCCGGGCCCTCCTGAGGCCCTGATCGACGACGCGTCCAGCATACGGCCCCAATACCCCACCGGTGTGATCGGTTGATACCGGCCCGGTGCAGGCTGACGTGCGAGCTGGGCCCGAGCCCAGGCGAGGGACGCCGTGGGCCCGCCACACTTCCGGACCTCCGACTCACACGCTGCAGGATCGGCGGCCAACATGGAACGGACCTGCGCTTCGACGGGGTGCCGCGTCGGTCCGCGTGCGCCGCTCCTGGTCCGCCGCGTGAGCGCGCGTGCCCGCACGATTCGCAGCGTGTCCGCCAGCCCGGGGACCTGCGCCGCAATCCAGCGATCGGTGGCAACGGCCTCGGCGAGCAGAAACCAGTCCCGTACCTCGGCGACTCCGATGCCGGCGAACACCTGCGGCGTGCCGCGGACGAGCCGGGATGCCTGCTGCACGGCTAGCAGCCGATACAACGCCATCGTCGCCTCGTCGGAGCCGTCCCGCGGCAGCGACGGGGGAAGATACACGTGGGTGCCGTCGGTGCCGGCGCGCAGCGTGTCGTCGTCCATCTCCGGCGAGCGGCCTCGAACGAGTCGCGACAGCCATGTCTGCGGAGGCGGCGGATCGGTGCCCACGATCTTCAGGGAACGAGCGAAGAGGGCGGTCAGGAACAGTTCGAGCCGAACCCGCACCGAGGTCAGCGACACACTCGAGGCAGGCGCGGGCGGTCCATACCGCCGCCACGCGTCCCTCGCGACGCGCGTCGCGAGATGCGCGCCCTCGATGATCAGCTCCTCAGGTTCGGCCATGGGTATGGAGGCGGGGACCCGCGAAGCGGCGGGCCCAGACCGGCTACATCGTCGCGGTCACCAGATCGTGCATGGCTGCGAGCAGATCGGGATCGTCGGTGAGCGGCCCGAGGAGAGCGGCGCCGCAGGCGGACCGCACCGGGATGCCGCTGGCGATCAGGCGCGCGGTCGCGATGATGAGCCGTGTGCTCGGTACCTCGGCGAGCCCCCGGTCGCCGAGATTCCTCAGCCGCCTGGTCAGGCTCACGAGCGCGACGGCCGTGTCCCTCTCCACGCCCCCTTCGTGCTCGACGATGGCGGCCTCGAGCTCCGCAGCCGGGAAGCCAAACTCCAAGGCGACGAAGCGCTGCCGGGTGCTGGGCTTGAGGTCCTTCAGCCCGTGCTGGTAACCGGGGTTGTAGGAGATGACCAGCTGAAACCCCGGGGCCGCGTCGACCAGTTCCCCTGTCTTGTCCAGGGGCAGGATGCGGCGGTCGTCGGTCAGCGGGTGAATGACGACGACAGTGTCGGACCGGGCTTCGATGATCTCGTCCAGGTAGCAGATGGCACCGAGCCGTGCCGCCTGCGTGAGGGGACCATCCATCCAGACGGTGTCGCTTCCGCGGATGAGATATCGGCCGGTGAGGTCGCTCGCGGAGAGATCGTCGTGACAGGCCACCGTCACGAGTGGCCGTCCCAGCCGCCACGCCATGTGCTCGACGAACCTGGTTTTACCGCAGCCAGTCGGCCCCTTCAGCATCACGGGCAGGCCTCGCGCATGACACCGCTCGAAGACGGCCACCTCCTCTCCTGTCGGGAGGTAGAACGGTCCGTTGCCGGCCGGCCAGCGCCGGCCGTCGTGTCGGTTCGGCATGCGCCCGTGGCTGAATGCCATGTCTGCCGAGCGTTCGCTCATACGGCGGTTGCCGCCGGCTGGACGGCCGGGGCGATCCGGGCGCGCTCGCGCGGGGCCAGGAAAAAGAAGTCCCACAGGAACAGAGCCACGCCGACGCTGAACAGGACACCTGTCGCGACGAGCATGAGGAAGTGGACCTGGATCTTCGCCTGTGTTTCGAGATACCCGAAGCCCAACACCCGCTCGAGGTACACCTGCCCGATGCCGGCGGCCGCGAACGCCATCGTCATCCCCATCATCCCGCTGACCTGCAGCCAGAACGCCCAGATCCCCACCTTGGACTCGCGCTGGGACTCCGAATGCCCCATGAGCCCCGGCATGGCGTAGGTGATCATCGCCAGGACGATCATGACGTAGGCGCCGAACCACGCAGAGTGTCCGTGCATCGGCGTGATGAGCGTGCCATGCGTCCACTTGTTCACGGCGGGCCACGTGTGCGCCAGGCCCAGCAGGCCGGCGCCGATGGCGGAGAAGATGGCGCTGCCCAGCGTCCAGTGCAGCGCGAGCGTATTCGGGTGGGCCATGCCGGACCGCCTGATGGCCAGGTAGGCATACATCGCCATGCCGAAGAACACGAGCGGCTCGAGCGCCGAGAAGAACCCGCCGAGTGGAAGCCAGTACCACGGCACGCCCACAAAGTAGTAATGATGCGCGGTGCCGAGCAGCCCCGAAATGAACGTCAGGCCCACGATCACATACAGCCACTTCTCCATGACCTCGCGGTCGACACCCGACAGCCGGATGAGGAGATACGCGAGAAGGCCCCCCTGGACCATCTCCCACACGCCTTCGACCCACAGATGAATCGTCCACCACCTGTAGAAAATGGCCACCGTGTAGTTGTCGAACTCCCACAGGGCCGGCAGATAGAGGATCGCGGTCAGTGCCAGTCCGGCCATCAACACGCCTTCGGTGGTCGTCAGGCGCCTCGCCTTCCAGATGGTCATCCCCAAGTTGTAGAGAAACATGAGCATAACGACCACGATGGTCAGCTTCGCCAGCATCGGCTGTTCCAGGAACTTGTTTCCCGCTGTAAAGCCGAAGAGGTATCCCACGATCGTCGCGACGCCCATCACGGTCCAGAGCGTCAGTGCCGCGTAGGCCATCTTCGGGCTGTGCAGCTCCGTTCGTGACTCTTCAGGCACGAGCCAGTGGGCAGCGCCCATGAAGCCGGTCAGCGTCCACACCACGAGCAGGTTCGTGTGAATGGCTTTCGAGACATCAAACGGCAGCCAGTCCCTGATCGGATCCGGGCCGAGGTACTTCACGGCGGCGAGCAGGCCGAACGCCATCTGTAGCCCGTAGAGCAGCATGGCGACGACGAAATACGGGTAGGCTACAGCCTGCGTGCGATAGCGCATCCGATGGCTCCTCTCATTTGAAGGTCGCCAGATAACCGACGAGGTGGCCGATCTCCTCGGCCGTCAGAATTTTTTCGTACCGAGGGCATGATCGACTGCCCCCCTGCTGAGAACGTCTGCCCGGGCACGATATGCGCGCTCGGACTCACGATGGACTCGCGGATGTATTCCTCGGTGGTCCGGGCCTGTCCCCGGTAATCCGGGCTCGCGATCGATTCCCCCGCGCGCCTCGCCAGGCCGGCCATCGACGGGCCGACGAGCACGACCCCCTCTTGCAGAGAGTGGCAGCTGAAACAGGCGGGAGGCGAGCGGCTGAAGAGCGACTGGCCGAGTGCGATCGGATCCGACGACGCCGCCTCAGGCGGACGCGTGCCCAGGAGAATGCCCTGGGGCGTGGCCGCCGTGACCATGATCGGCCGCGGCGGCCACCCCTGATTGTCGATGTGCGAGACCCAGTCGAGAAACGCAATCACGTCGGTAATCTCCTGCTCCGAGAGGTTCGGGTTCGGCATCAGGCGGCCATGAAGCTCCTCCGAGTAGTAGCGGGACGGATCCTGCATGAAGGAGCGGAGATAGGCTTCGCCGCGATGCTGCGTGATCTTCGTGAGGTCCGGTGCGAAGTACGCGCCCTCTCCGAGCAGCGTGTGGCAGTTGATGCAGTTCTTGCGGTGCCACACGTGCTTGCCGGCGACAACTTGCGGCGTGAGCTTGTCGGCATTGGTCAGCTCGCCGAACTTCGTATGGCTGTGGATGGTCATCCCGACGAAGACCAGCGCGAATACCGCGGTGCCGATAATGAAGAAGAGGCGGGTCTGCCGTCTGGTCATGCTCACCTCGCGTTCGTCGAGGGTTCCATGGGACGCGCCTACGGGCGACGAGGGCTCTCGTTACGAGTCGAGGTTCGGCCGACGCACGGGTTCACACGCCGATGCGCCCGAAGTTCGCAATGCTGATCCATGCCGCATAGCCGACGGCCAGCAGCATGGCCAGGAACACGACAATGCACAGGCCGCGCAGTAACGCGGGATAGCGGGCTACGGACGATGACGGGGTGAGCACGGGGCCTCCTCTCGCGTCAGCCGCGCAGAGTCAACTGGGTGTGCGCCGCTAGGATACACGGAACAGCCGATTGCGCAAGACGGGTCCGGCCGCGTAGTACCCGAGCTGGAGCGCGTCCTGTCCTCGTCCGGCGTAGCGCTGCATTCCGGTGCCCGCACAGTTGCGCTTGCGAGCACGGGGCTCCCGGACCACAATCCCTTGGCGTAGGTCGTGCGGCTAGGGAGCGTAGCCAAGCTCACAGTGGTGGACGATCGCATCTGCCATCGCGGCGAACGCGACCAGCAGGACTCTTCAATCTCGACCTCCGTGGCCCCGATCCCCTACTCCTTCCCTGCGACCCTGTCGTCACGATGAGGGACCTGCGCACGATCTTCGCTGTCCTGCAGACGAGCTTGTTGATTCTGTCATTCACGGAGCCGCGAGCAGCCACGCGACAAGTGCGCCGCTTCCATACGCCGCCCCAGCGACAGCTAACCCAAGCCATAGCATCTCGAGCCCGGCCGTCCACCACTGGTCGACGGTGATGAGCGCCCGCAGCGCACCCACAGCGAACAACGCCAGGAAAGTGAGCGCCACGGACAACTCGACGCCAAAGTCGGCGATCACCGGCACCGCAAACGGCAGGAGGGGCACCGCACCCGCCGCTATGAACGCCAGCATCGTCGCGAGCCCATGACGTACGGGGCGCGCCTCCTCTTCAGGGAGGTTCTGAGCCGCACGCACCCCTTCATGCGAGCGGATGCTCAGGTAGTTTCCGACACCCATGGACAGGCCGTCACCCACCAGGTTGGCCGCGCCGATGATGAGAATGGCGCGCGAGGAGAGCTGCCCGCCGGTGACCCCAGCGACCACGGCAAACGTCGTGATCAATCCATCGTTGGCGCCGTAGACGAGATCCCGAACGTAGTGTCGCGCGATAGCCGCCGCGCCCGCCGGTTCCTGGTGCAGAGAGCGCCGCATCAACAGCCTCCTAAAGGCTCAAAACGCCCAGCGTTGCCGCGGCGGAGCTCCCGGTATTCGGTCGCATCAGTGATGCTCGTGTCGTCCATGGCGCAGGATTCTGTGCTCGTACGCCTCGCCTCGGTGTGGCGCGGTCGGGCGGAGAGTCAACGATTCCTCGGAGTTCGCGAACGAATCCGTAGGCGCCCACGGCCTCATTCCGCCGTGCGGGCCCTCGAGCGGCCTTGGACTGACGGCAAATGTCTGTCGTTCTTTCGGCCCGTGTGTCGAACGTCTGCGCTGAAGGCACACGCACGCGGCGGTCAGGCCACGCGCCAGACCATGATGCCGGTGCGTCGCCGCGGGTCGCCTGCGCATCGATGCTACGTCGTGAACGCATCGGGCAGAAAGTCGACTATCAGGTCGGCGTGCATGTCGAACAAAACCAACGCTCTCCCGATGATGTGATACTCAAGCTCTGGCGGAAGCTGCGGCAGCACGAGGAGCAGCTCCGGAGGCACGAAGTTGTAAAGGGCCTCTGATGGCCAGGCCTGGTTTACCCGGACTCTCGGCCACGCGATTTGGCGCCCCTGCTCGTCTTGAGCCATTTCCGCGATCAGAGCCGCCCAGGCCTCCGGCGCCAGGCAAGTAGCTATGCGACGCCTGAACATCAGCGCCACATCGGGTGACATGATGTCCCCCTGCTTCGCGTCGTGCCGTACCTTCTGGATGCGCCTCCCCAGTGCACGCCTCGCCTCCTGAATCTCATGCACGTTCGCGGTCGGCCGCAGCACTGGTGCGCTCTGTTCGAGCATGCGATGTGAGGCGACGTACTGAGTAACCCGCTCGTCGAACGTCCGTGCCGCAGCGAGGTCCTGAGCTGTGCGGTCCTGAGGGGAAAGCGCCGCCTGACTCGGGTAGGCGACAGTCGACCGGGCCTGCGCCGTCAGACCCTGCGCAGCGGCAAGAACGAGCAATGCCAGTGCGGTCCGTTGAATTCTGCCCACGGTGCCTCCTTGAATTCTGTTCAGGGCGGGGAACTGCAAGCGATGCGCCTCCCGTTTGACGGGCCCACGTGCGTCTGGTTGCCCCGCGGACGGGAATTTTCCCGCACCCTGGTGAAATACCGACGACCAGACCGGGGCTGGTCTCCAGTGCCGTCTGCGTATGCGCGAGGGCATTGGCAAGGCTCGGCCGGACCCGTTTGGCAAGCCCGAAATCAAGAATTTTCGCGAGCCCGTCCTCCGACACCTTGATGTTGTCCGGTTTCAGATCACGGTGGACGATCCCCGCCTCATGGGCTAGGGCCTGCCACAAGACGCCGCCGCGCATCTCACAGTCCGGCGCATAGTCATCGCCGAGGGTCAACGCGCGGCTTTGTTAGCAGCCTTCCTGTCGCCGGGCGAGGCCCCAGTCCGTGTCGTGAGCGCCGGAAATTCAGCGGCGGCCGGGAATTGCGCGCGTCATCGCTGTTGGTCGAGTCAGCCGGTTGGGCGTGCGACTCTCCGACCAGTCAGCCGGTCGATGTCGATACGGTAGATCACCATCGCGTGATGTTCCTGTGACGGCACCGTTCCCGCACCGGGAAGCCACCACTCATGCCGCAGCTGGAACAGCTGTTCCGCGCGACGCCGCTCCTCCGCGTCCTCCGGCCGACGCTGCATTTCGTGGTATCGCCCGAACACGAGCACGGTCGTCCAGTTGTCCTTGTCAACAATCTCCTCGACTTCCAGACAAACTTTCGGGTTCTTGCGCATCCACTGGATCTTCTGCCCGACCACTGAAAAGGCGTACAGGCAGGTTCGGTCGGCGTCGAACGAAAAATGAATGGGGACGATGTATGGCTGGTTGAACAGGGCACAGGCGAGTCGGCCGAGGTAATTTCTGCTGAGGAACTCGGCACACGTGTCCGCGTCCAACTCGTGGATCAGCATGGAGCACCCTTCAGCGACGTGATGGCCAACACGGCATTGTCGATCCGCGAATTCGCCCTCTTGCCGGTCCTGTTCTACGATCTCGACCCCAGCGCGCGACGCTTACTGGTGGGGTGGACCTGCTTACCATGTCAGACTCTATCGGAAGACGGACAGTGAACGTCAGGGTCGCCACCTGGCGGGACTCTACCTGAATGTCTCCCTACTAGCCCGGGTCAGCGCTCTTGGGTGACCTGCGTCGGCACAACCACGGAGTGCTACGGAACGACCGAAATAAGGTTCTCGACGAACGTGATACCGGGCCCGGCCCAGGCAGCGCGTCCTGCCTCGTTCTTCTCGATGAAGGAGTGCACGCTCCCCGTGAGTATCACTCGGGACCCCTCGGCCGTCACTTGAATCCGGCGCGCGTCGAGACTGGCGTGGCCGTACAGCGCCGCCACGATCCGCTTCTCCGCGTCTGCAGGTGCCTCGGTCGGTTTCACAGCGATCTGGTTGTCGACGTCACGGACTCCCCGCAGGTGCTTCACGGCCCGCTCTGCCGCGACTTTCTGAAACATCCACTCGACCGTGCCCGACAGCGAGACGTGACCGTCCCGAACGGTCACCAGGATGCCGCTCGGCACATTGACACGGTTCTTCACTGCCTGAACCGCATCGCTGGCAAGATCCGGGTCTATCCGCTCCTGCGCAAGCTTGACAACCAGTTCGTTCGCGACCGCCCTGACGCCGTCGATGCCCCGCACGAGTCGCTCCGCCGCGAGCTTTGCCGCGTACGTGTCGACGTATCCAGTCAGCGTCAGGATTCCTTCCTGCGTGGAGACAGCGACCATACTGGCGTCGAGTTCCGGGTGCCAGGCCAGCTGTCTCAGAAGATTCTCTCGCAGCGATTGATCATGAGTGCTCAGTGTGGTGGTCATGACAGCAGATCCTTGGTCGAGTCCACCGGGCGCAGGGAGGCCGGGCCGTTGCGTTTCAGATCCAGCGCGCCCCTCGCCGGCTTGGACGAAAGGTCTTCCCATCGCTCGAGAGGGCGCCGGCGTCCACGAGGGTGTCGAGGACGCGCTCGCACCGCGCGTGTTCCAGATTAAGGAGTCGTGCCGCTACGGCAGTGTCAGCGTCAATCCGGGCATCTCCGGCCACCGACTCCCTCAAGAACTCTGGCGGTCTCAATTGAAGTAGCAACAAGCGAACCAGCACCGACCTTCATGATGCGTTCGAATCTCTGCCAAGAGAGGCGCGGATTAGTTCCCACCGAAGCGAAAACTCTCGCACTGGCCCGCTTCGCTAGGCCTCCGCCTGTTCTTGCTTGGGGAGACGACGCGGTCCTGAATCCGACAGGAGTCCGCGGGTGGACAGCCGCCCAAGGGCAGTATTCCGAAGAACAGGCCGTTTTCCGGCTCGACAAAACCCGCGTGGGAGAGCCACCGAAGCTCCCGCATCTCGGGGAACTATCTCGCAGGCAGGCTTAGCACGGATGGCCCGGCATCATCGTCCGTGGTTAGAGGAAAACCCCGGTGGCCCCGCTTTTGCGACTGCGTGACCTGATCGTTCGTGTCGAAGGATCGAGCCTCCTGCTGCGATCCAGTGACCGTTGTTCTCTTTCAGTCGGACCCGCACAGAGTTCTTCCGCATGTCGAGCAGAGTAGGAATGCCAATGGAACCCTGGTGGGAAATTGACTCGCAGGCCACGGCCGCGCAGCTCGGCACCGACCCCGAGCGGGGACTGACGCCGTCGGAAGCCGCACGCCGATTGACCGCCGACGGGCCAAACGAGCTCGTTGAAGGCGGCACGCGGAGCGCGTGGGTGATCGTCTGGGAGCAAGTCACGGCCACGATGGTCGTGCTTCTCATCGTGGCGGCGGCGGTTTCGGCCGCTGTGGGCGACTACAAAGACGCCATTGCCATCCTCGCGATCGTCGTGCTGAACGCCGTGCTCGGCTTCTACCAGGAGTTCCGGGCGGAGAAGGCGATCGCCGCACTGAAAAAACTCGCTGTCCCACACGTCAAAGTGCGGCGCGACGGACATGTCCTGGAGCTCTCCGCCCGCGACCTCGTCGTCGGCGACATTATGCTCTTGGAGGCGGGAAACATCGTGGCGGCGGACGGACGCCTCATCGGCGCGGCGAATCTCCGCGCGCAGGAAGCCGCGTTGACCGGTGAGTCTCAGCCTGTGGAGAAGGACCCTGCAACGCTCTCGGCATCGCAGGATGGCTCGGCGACCGCCGTCGGCGATCGGCGCAACATGGTCTTCATGGGTACGGCAGTGAGCTATGGACGCGGGCACGCTGTCGTGACCGACACCGGCATGCGGACGCAACTCGGCGCGATCGCGACGATGCTTCAAGCTGTCCGCCGTGAGCCGACACCGCTTCAGCGGCGGTTGATCACCTTGGTGGACGGCTGGCCCTTGCCGCCCTCGCCATCGTGGGCCGTGATGTTCGTGCTGGGCCTGGCCCGCGGCGAGGGCCTCAGGATGATGTTCCTGACGGCCGTCAGCATGGCGGTGGCGGCGGTTCCAGAGGGATTGCCTGCCGTTGTCACCATCGCCCTGGCGTTGGGCGCGCAGCGGATGTTGCGACGACATGCCCTGATCCGAAAGTTGGCGGCCGTCGAAACTCTCGGTTCGGTGACCGTCATCTGCTCCGATAAGACCGGCACGCTCACCGAGAACCTTATGCGTGCGGCGATCTTGGACGTTGCGACGCGGCGGGTGGAACTTACGAATGGCGCGCTGTTGCGGCTCGGCACGTGGACGCGGGCCGGAACTGAACCGAGTGCGGGAATGAACGTCAGCCCCGAAGCGGACCTTGGTGTCGTACTGCTCCTGGCTGGTGGCGCGCTCTGCAACGATGCGGCGATCGAAGGGGACGGGACCGATGCCTCGAACCTGTGATCGCGGTCGGTGATCCCACGGAAACCGCGTTGGTGTCGGCCGCCGCGCAGGCCGGGATCTGGAAGGCACAACTCGACCGCCATTTTCCGCGTGAGGCCGAAGTGCCTTTCGAGTCCGAGCGGAAGCGGATGACGACGATCCACAACGTGCGCGCCGACTCGATACCGCTCGGGACTGCGCTTCGGTTGATGTGGACCAGCAATGGAACCGGCACGCCGCTGAGTCATGTCGCATTCACGAAGGGGAGTGTCGACCAACTGATCGGCATTTCGCGGCACGTGTGGGTGGGCCCGACATGCGAACAACTCGACGCTGAATGGACGTCCCGGATCATGCGCGCGACTGACCGCCTCGCCCGCGACGGGATGCGGGTGCTCGGCGTGGCGTTCCGCCTGCTCGATAGCCTCCCCGATGACAGGACCCACCAGAACATCGAGCAGGACCTCACGTTCGTCGGGCTCGTCGGCATTCTGGATCCGGCCCGTCAAGAAGCGGGTGACGCGGTCGCAACCTGCGTGGCGGCAGGGATCCGGCCTGTCATGATCACGGGCGATCACCCTCTGACGGCGGCGTACATCGCGCGTGCGCTCGGCATTGGGACCGGCGATCGCATTCTGACGGGGCCCGAGCTCGAGCAACTAACACCCGAAGAGCTGGCCGACGCTGTGGGCGAGGTGGGAGTATTCGCGCGCGTGTCGCCGGAGTGCAAGCTGAAGATCGTTGATGCGTTGCGGGAGCGCGGCGATGTGGTCGCCATGACGGGGGACGGGGTCAACGACGCGCCGGCGCTGAAGAGAGCGCATATCGGTGTGGCCATGGGCATTACCGGCACCGACGTGTCGAAGGAAGCCGCCGACATGGTGCTGCTTGATGACAACTTCGCGACGATTGTGGCCGCCGTGGAGGAAGGCCGTGTCATCTACGACAACATCCGCAAGTTCGTGAAATACCTGTTGACCACGAACTCCAGCGAGCTCTGGCTGATGTTGGTGGCGCCGTTCGTGGGGATGCCGCTGCCCCTCCTGCCTTTGCAAATCCTGTGGATCAACCTAATTACGGACGGTCCCACCGCCCTGACGCTTGGCGTCGAGCCGGCCGAACGCGGCGTGATGCAACGGCCGCCGTATCCACCGAAAGAAAGCATCTTCGCGCGTGCCCTCGGGTCGCATGTCGTATGGGTGGGAATCCTCATGGCGATGCTCACGCTAGGAGTGGGCTATGGGTATTGGCACGCGAATGACGACCGCTGGCGGACCATGGTATTCACGACGCTGGCGTTCTCACAAATGGCGCACGTGATCGCGATTCGGTCGAGCACCGATTCGGTCTTCACCATTGGTCTGCTGTCGAATCGGTGGTTGGCGACCGCTGTCTCAGGAACCGTGTTGCTACAGCTGGTGGTCGTCTACGTCCCTGTGTTCAACCGAGTGTTCGAGACAGTTCCGTTGTCTAGCATCGATTTGGCACTGGCGACGCTTCTGGCGTGCGCCGTCTTTGCCGCCGTGGAGATCGAGAAGCTGCTGCGGCGACGAGCGGATCAAACCAAGCCAATCTCGCCGACGCAGGACGCTCACCTTAGTCGACAGTTATCAAACCGATGAGACACGGGAAGCGGTGTGATAAGGACAAGCCCCCGCAAGCGGAACTCGACACTGAGTCGTTTACCGGCCTCGAAGGGGACACTTCCGCTCCTCAGGTGTGAGCGCGCGTCCAATTGGAACGTGACGAGCCGCGGTCACCATCGCCACGTCGTTCTCCAGCCGGCGTCATTGATCACGTGGCGGAGCGATCCGACACACATGTTGATCGCAATGTTGCTCGCAACCTCGAGCCGGCGCGTAGCGTGAACCCCCTCGATGACCCCGCGGGTGATGGTGAAAATTGCCACTCGACCCGGCATTTGTCCCCACCGAGAGGGACCACGTCCTGGCGCGAGCGCTCGGATATGGCGCGATTCGACACGCAGGAACTCGGCAAGGTTGATGCGTCTCGGATAGAGAGCCCAGCGAGGTCTCGTCATGGCGCACCGTCAGGCCGTTCCGGTATCTCCGACATTCGAAGTCATCGCGCGCGGCGCCCGGTTCCGCGACCGGATTGCGATCGTGGTGCGGGCGTCGCCGGACAGAATCTTTAAGGCTCTTCGCGAGGTCACGCTGCGCGACATGAAGCTGGCCTGGCTGTTGGGGGAGCTTCGCTACCTGCCCTCGCGGCTCGCCGGCCACATGCCGCCGGGCGACTCGGGGCGGCCCTTCCTGGTGACGCTCACAGCGAGCGGCACGCTTGTCCTGCGCGACGAGGCGCCACGCGAGGTGATCACCGGATCCGCCGCCCAGCTGCATCGCGTTCATCAGCGGCCGCAGCAATTCGCCAGTCGGGAGGCCTTCGAGGCGTTCGACGATCCCGGCTACGAGAAGCTGTTCATGAGCATCCGCGTGGCGCCCACCGGCCGCCCGGGTGAGCACAGGCTGGTCCTGGAGCACGCGACGCGAGCGCTGTCGCCACTCGCGGAGTGCCAGTTCGCACGCTTCTGGCGGGTGATCAAGCCGATGGGCGCGTTTGTCACCTCGCAGCTCCTGCGCGCGGTCCGCCGACG
This sequence comes from uncultured Acidobacteriota bacterium, assembly GCA_963787175.1. GTDB lineage: Bacteria > Acidobacteriota > Vicinamibacteria > Vicinamibacterales > 2-12-FULL-66-21 > CAVSUB01. The sequence continues at coordinate 15,840 of CAWBCA010000012.1, read as the reverse complement.
CGCCGAACGTCCTGCTGGCACTTCTCGCTGCGCCCGAGTCTGGCAATCGGTTCGGGCCAGTCGGCAGGAACGCACGTCCGTGTTGCCAGGGGACGAGCGAATTCCGCAGGTCATGGAAACGTTGACACACGGCGTGACGATTCGACGGGCACCGACAGACGTCTGGCCGTGGCTCGTGCAGATGGGCGCCGGGAGCCGCGGCGGTTGGTACAGTTACGACTGGCTCGACAACCGAGGGCAACCGAGCGCGACTGACATCCTGCCGGAACGCCAGCATCCAACCGTCGGCACCATCTTCCCTGCGCTGCCCGGCGTGACGGACGGATTCGTCCTGCTCGCTCTCGATCCAGAGCGCGTGTTGACGCTGGGGTGGATGGCGCCGGACGGCTCGCCAGAGGTGACGTGGACCTTCGTGCTCGACGAGGTGGCGCCCTGCGTGACGCGCCTGCTCGTCCGCGTCCGCGGTGGACCCGGGTACCGATTCCATGGACTGCCGTTGCCGCTGACCAGACTGGTGGTCCGGATGGTGCACTTCATCATGCAGCGGAAGCAGTTGCTCGAAATCGCGTCACGCGCTGAACGGCAACCGGCTGGGCGCCGGCTAGAGACCGTGCTTGCTCCGACCGCCAGCCGGGATGCGGCGTGACACCGTCCTTGGCAGCTTATCGAGGCCGCCACGTGGTGGCCGGGAGGGACACATGCTGGCGCTCGCATCACACGCGGTAGAGGGACATGTCAGCTCCGGCTTCGAAGGTGTGCGCGAGGCTTTTGCGGAAAACTTCGCCCAACGACGTGAACTGGGCGGCGCGTGCTGCGCGTACCACCACGGCGAGAAGGTCGTGGATCTCTGGGGCGGTATCCGCAACAGACGGACGGGTGAGCCGTGGGTCCGGGACACGATGGTCGTGGTCCACTCGGCCACGAAAGGCCTGGCCGCCATGACGCTCGCCGTGGCCCACTCGCGCGGCTGGCTCGACTACGAGGTGCCGGTGTGCACGTACTGGCCTGCGTTCGCGCAGCAGGGCAAAGAACGAATCACTGTCCGGCAGCTTCTCGCACACCAGGCAGGGCTGTTTGCGATCGACGAGCCGGTCGATCGCAGCGTCGTCGCTGACGTCGATCGCCTGGCGGTCGTTCTGGCGCGTCAGAAACCCGCGTGGGAGCCCGGCACACGCCAGGCCTATCACGCGCTCACGCTCGGGTTCTATGAAGGCGAACTGTTACGACGGGTCGAGCCGCAGCATCGCAGCCTGGGACAGTTCTTCCAGGAGGAGATCGCGTCGCCGCTTGGGCTGGACGTGTACATCGGGCTGCCGGCGGACGTCCCGAATTCCCGCCTGGCGACCCTCGCGCCGCCCCGGCGAATCGAGATGCTCGTCGGCTTCCCGCTGCGCCTGGCCGTGGACGCGATGAATCGACGATCCAACATCTACCGGGCGCTCGAGATCAATCCGGGCACCGCCGTGTATCTCGACCCGCAACGCATCTACGCGCGAAACCTCGAGGTGCCGTCCGGCAACGGCGTCGGCACGGCTCGGGCCATCGCCCACGCATACAGCGTGTTCGCCACGGGCGGCCGCGAGCTCGGGCTGCGCCAGGGAACGCTCGACCTGTTAGCGGCCGAGGCGCTCCCTCCGGCACGCGGCTGGTATGACGAATGCCTCAAGGGCGAGGGTGTGCGGTTCTCGCTCGGTTTCATGAAGCCGAGCCCCGCCTGGCCGTTCGGCAGCGCGAGCTCGTTCGGGTCACCCGGGGCGGGCGGCTCGCTCGGCTTTGCGGACCCGCGGGCCGGCATCGGCTACGCGTACATGACGAGCCAGATGGGGACGACATTGACCGGCGATCCGCGAGACGTGGCGCTCAGAGACGCGCTGTATGCCGCGCTCGGCAAGTCATGAGAGGTCCACCATGCGCAGGATGCAGGCCCTGTCGAACCGCCACCCGGCTCCGATCTACGCGGGCTTGGCGTTTGCGATCTCGTGGGCGGCTTGCTGGCGGTTGGCGGACTTGCTGGCCATCGGACGCCACATGCCAGTCCGATCCGCTCCTGCCGTACCTGACTCCGGGTGCCGTAATCGCCGCACCGACTCGTTGCCGGCACTCGCGACAAAGCAGGCTGGAGACGGGTTGCGTACGCCGCGGGAGCGATGGGATGAAGCAGCCAGGCAAGTCGAAGAACTCTGTATAGTAGAGGGCACACCAGGTTCATGATTCGGTTACGGGAGGGACGCAGATGAGAGCGCCGTCCGCCCTTCACGCAGTCTTTGTCGCTGCCTCGATTGCCAGCGCGCTGGCGGCAGCCGTCGCCGGAAGCGAGGCACAGCCCGGTCGTTCGGCGGAGCCGGCCGTGACGCCGGTCGCAGGCCCGAGCTGGTTGTCCCACCTGAACACCAGGTACCGCGACACCAGCCTCGGTCGCGGCGCCGGCCGCTACGGCCCTGCTCCGAACGATGTGCCCCCCGCCGTGGCCGATGCAACGGTCCAGCATCACCCCGCACTCCGTCGCGCTGACCGGCGCCGACCTGTGACCGGCTCAACTGCCAGGCCTGTCACCGGGCGGAGGGCACCGGAGCCACAGGGGAAATCAAGTCGGTTCTCGATTCGATCCGAGGGGTCGTCCGTGGCGATGGTGAGCCGGCAGCTGCAGCCGGGCGGCAAGGCTGCGAGCGCCGCAGCCAGGACGCAGGCCGGCCAGGCGCGCACCGATCTCTACCGCCGAATCGAGAAGGGCGGGCAGCGGATGCCGCCGCTCGCCCATCTCGAGAAAGCGGAGGTCGACGTGCTCTACGCCTACCTGACGCAACTCGCCGGGAATCCCGATGCGCAGCGGCTGTCTGCACGGACCGTCAGCTGGGGCCGGTTGGGGGAACACGTCGTCAAGGGCACGTGCCACATCTGTCACGACGCCGCGGGTCCGCGTCCGGCTCGCGACGCCATGCTGCAAGGCGCCATCCCCGCCATGAGCGTCCTGCTCGCGGACAATCCGCGGATCCTCTTCATCAGGAAGGTCCGCAGCGGCGCGCCGGTGACGGTTGCCGGACAGTCGTTCCACTACCGCGGACGGATGCCGGTCTTTCACTACCTGCGAGATGAGGAACTGGCCGCGGCGTATGACTTCCTGGTCGCCTACCCGCCGCAAGCCGATGCGGTCAGGCAGCAGTGACGACGATGACCTGCAGCCGCCAGAGCCGCCTGTCAGCCCGAGCGGTGTTCATCTCGTCGGCACGACAACAGATGGGAATCTCCTGCCCCGACACTTCGGCGACGCCCAGTCCCACGCCTCGTCGTCCTCGCTGCCGCTTGAACGCGGGCGCGACCGGCCGCGTTCAGATCGTCAGGCGGGTTTTGCCCTTGATGGCCTCGTTGGCCCGGATGCACGCGCGGGCGGAGCCGAAGGCCTTTTCCGGGCCGCACGCGAGCGGTGTGCCGACCCTGATCGCCGCGCAGAACCGTTGCAGCTCGATGCGTGTGGCGGCCGGACGGCTGGCCGCCTCGCCTGCCGCCGCCGCTGCAGGTGCGGCAGCACCCTGGCTGGTGTTGGACGACATCGTCTCGGACGACTGCGCCGCCGGGCCGGCGCCCGCGGGCGTCACCTCGATGCCGGTCTGCCGTCCGCCGCTCTCTTCGAAGAGCAGCGCGTCACGCTCGTGGAGCATGATCAGCGTCCCTTTCGTGCCGAAGTAGATCTCGTAGTAATCGTCAAAGGCGTTGGATTCGATCGACGAGAACACCGCGGTGCGGCCGCCGCGGGTACTCGAACGTCGCGTAGACGTGATCGTAGACCTCGCGCCGGTCGGTAAAACGATACAGGCCGCCCGACGCGACCACCGCTTCCGGGGCGGCCCCGAAGAACCAGTTGGCGACATTGACCTGATGGCTGCACAGCTCGGCCATCAGCCCCTGCGAGTATTTCCAGTACAGCCGCCAGTTGAACAGGTGATCGAAGGTCGGGTATCCCCACGGCGACGGATCGTAGTCGGGCGCCGGCGGCTCGCCCTTCCGCCGCCAGGTGCCGTTGCGGTGCCAGGCCAGCCGCGACGTGATAGATGTCGCCGAGAGTGCCGGCCTTGATGATTCCGTCGTAGGCGGCCTGGTACATCGGACTGTAGTTACGCTGGTAGCCGATCTCGAGCACCCTGCCGTTCCGTTCGGCGGCGGCGCGCATCCGCTCGCAGCCCTCGACGTCCCACGCCATCATCTTCTCGCACAGCACGTGCTTGCCGGCGTCGAGACACCCGGTGGCGAGCTCCGCGTGCGCCCACAACGGGGGCGCCATCACCACCGCCTCGACGTCCTCCTTCTGCAGCATTTCCCGCCAGTCCGCGTAGTGCCGTCCCGGAGGCATCGCGTTCTTCTCGAGCACCGCGTCGGCGAGCCGGAGTTGCGCCGGGTTGATGTCGCAGAGCGCGCGCACCTCGCTGTATCCCGGGTCGACGTTCCCGAGCAGCGCGCGGCCCTGGGCGCCGACGCCGACGAATGCCAGGCGCACGCGCCCGCCGGGCATCGGCCCGCGCAGTCCCGCCGCCACCCCCAGCGCCGCCATTGCCGGCGTGCCTGCCAGAACCCTGAGGAAGTTCCGCCGTCCCCGGTCCATCTGCTCGGGTGTCAGGTTCATACCGCCGCCTCTTTCATGCCGGCGTTGCCCGCTGCTGCGGTTCGTGACGGTATCCACAAGCGATCGAGCCCTGCAATCGTGCCGGTGCGAAATGCGAACAGCACGGCGACCGCACACGCCTCGATCAGGTTCTTGTTGACGAGGAGATACGCTCCCTCCGCGCGGGCGTCAGCCCGGCCGGTGGGAATCGCCGCGAGATAGAACATCGCCAGCAGCGTCATCGCGCCCGCGCATCCGGACTGCGTGAACACGCCGAGTATCAGGCTGACCCCGATCGCCGTCAGCGCGATCGCCACGAAAAGATCGAGCGAGCCGATCCACGACGCCTCGCCCAGCCGGTGGAACAGCGGCGCCAGCGGACCGGTCGCCGTTTTGAGGTACCCGGCGGACGACCAGGGCTGGAGGGGCACCCCGTTCTGGCTCCACGCCGGATGCAGGAGCTTGGTGTAGCCCTCGTAGAGAAAGTGCCAGCCGATGAGTGTCCGCAGGACTACGAGCGCGGTCTGCTGGAAACGCGACAAGCGCATCGTGAGCATGATGAGAACCCGGTCGAGTCAAAGCCGGACGAATCGGGCGCCGGGATGGCCGCCGATCGCAACCGGCCGGCCGGACCCGTCGTCCGGCGTGATGAGCGCGAGCACGTCACGGTGTCCGGCGCAGTAGCGCTCTGCCAGGCCGACGCCGCCCACGAGGAACGCGGTGGAGAGCGCGTCCGCGGTCGCTGCGTCGGAGGCGATGACGCTTGCGCTGACGATGCCGGCGGCGGGCCACCCGGTCCGGGGATCGATCACGTGGCCGTAGCGTCGGCCGTCGGCGATGACGAACTGCTCTCCGGCGCCGCTCGTGCCGAGGGCGGCGTTCTGCAGCCAGAGGGCGGCGATCGGGTGTCCGGTCACCAACGGCGACACGACGTCCACCCGCCAGCCCTGGCCGCGTCCGCCGACGGCGAGCAGGCTGCTCTGGCCGGCCGAGAGCAGGGCATGGGCCACGCGCGCACGCCGGAGCCCGGCGCCCGCGCGATCGAGCGCGTAGCCCTTGCCGATCGCGCCGAGGTTCAGCTCGGTGCCGGGGCGGCTGAAGCTGACGGATGCGTCTGCGCTACCCAGCCGCACCGCATCGAACCCCACCATCGCGCGAGCGGCAGCGATTGCGTCCGGCGCAGGGAGCCGTCCCTCCCGCCGGAGGAAACCCCAGCAGCGGCTGAGCGGGGTGCTCGTGATGTCGAACGCGCCGCCCGTATCCTGATGCAGGCGCCGGCAAACTGCGAGCAAATCGAACAGGTCCGACGGCACCGCCACGGCCCCGCAGGAGGCACGGCGATTCACCTCGGAAACCGCACTCGTGGCGCGGAACACGCTCAGCTCGTCCTCAATCCGGTCTACCTCGTCGAGCGCGCGTGCCGCCGCCGCCACTGACGCAGCATCTTCGGCCGCGAGCGTGATCTCGAAGCGGCATGCCATCGCGCGGCGGTGCACGCGGATCCAGTAGCCGCCTGCCTCGGTCCGCGGACGAGGCTCGCGGCGCCCGCGGCCGACCGCGGTCAGAAACCCGCGCCGTGCGGTCGTGGTGCCGGCCGGCCTGGAGACGCGCTCAGCGGCCGGGCGCACGCCGGAACCCCGGAAATAGGATCACGTGCGAACTATCCCACAGGTGCGCGACAATTGCGCGTCGGCCCGTGCCACCCGCTTTTCGAGCCGCTGTGCGTCCAACGGCTTGCGGCGACGAGCCGACGCCTGCGAGGTACGGTCTCCCGATCGTCAGCGGTCGGTTCCGCGTGTTCTCGAGACGTGCCGGCATGCGCACTGGCGTGGGCCGCGCCGACGGCATGGGATTTTCGCCGACATTGCGGAGTTCACGACTGGCGGGCATTCCGTCGCAACCCTGCGCCGGGGAAGCGGGCGCACCTGTTGCAACCCCCGAGATGTCCTGACGGTCTCCGCCGCCGCGACGTCAGCGGTCGGCTATGATGGGTCCGCGCTCCGCGCTCCACGATTGTGATCTCAAGGACCCGCCCATGAACCGCGAAATCCGCACATTTGACTACGTCAACCACCCCTATTCGGCGGTACGTGATGCGCTCGTGAGGGACCCGGCGGGCGTGCTGCGCGCGGCGACGAACGCTGCGGCATCGCGGGCGAGGGCTGTCGCCACGGCGCTGCGCGTGAAGATCGGGCCACTCGATGTCGCTGCGGAGGTCGACGTCAGGGTGGGCACGATCAGCGAGGAGTCGCACGATGCGCCGATGTCGCGGGTCACGCGCATCCCGATCGAATGGTCGGCGGCCCAGCGCGCCGCACTGTTTCCCATCATGAACGCCGAGTTGTCGTTGTACCCGCTGACGGCAACGGAAACCCAGCTCGACTTTCTGGGCCGCTACGCACCGCCGCTCGGCATCGTCGGCGGTGCGCTCGATGCCATGGTGGGGCATCGCATCGCCGAGGCATCCGTCCATCGCCTCGTCGCCGACGTCGCGGACTATCTACGGGAGCACGTGAAGTAGTCGACCACCGACCTCGAGCTCATCACGCGCTATCAGGAACGTCCGCGGGCCCCCGGCATCAGTCGAAGATCAGAACTTGGGCAGCTGGGGCGTCTTGGGTCATCTGTGGCCGTAGCGACCACTGTCAGGGGGAGCGAAGGGCACCCGGGAACCGGCCCGGAATGACGCGCACGACTTACAGTCGCGCGCTCCAACCAGCGCTCTCCGTCATGTTGCCGGGGCGCATCGATTCGCAGCTTCGTCGAGTCCTTCACGCCGTCCGTTGCTGTTGTGGTTCATCTTCGGGAGTGCTTCTCTGCTCCGTCCAGCGCTCGCCGCACGGGCAGCGGCAATACAAGGCGGACGGCGTGCGGAAGCTGATGGAGTCGGGCAGGCACGCGTAAGCGCTCCTAAGCCAGTCAGCAGCGATAGCCTGCCGGCCTGCTGCGTAAATTGTCGCACGCAGGCCCGCCGGCCTTCACTCGGTGGAGGCCTCCGTTCATGGATCACTCGCCGCAGCGGGTCACGCTGTCAAAGGCTGACCGCAATACGTCCGTAGGGCGCGAATTGATCGCACTCCTGACGGAGCTGTCCGCCAACGGACAAGTCACGCGTGACGGGTTGCAGCGGCTGCGTGCCTGGCTCGAGGTCGATCGCGGTGTAGACTTCTAAGCCCTCCCGTTCGCGGTGAGCGACACTGCACGGACAGTAGGGAACTGAGCACACACAGTACGGTAATGAGCCGCACGCGACCTCCCATGTGCGCCGTACGGATTGGAATCGCTCCAGGGTCAAGAGCTGTTGTGTATTTCCAAGAAGGACTTACCCGTGCCATACGTGATCGGAATTGTGCTCTCGCTGAGTGTTGCACTGTTCGCGAGGCGCGTTGGATTCGATCGTGACCGAGCGTTCTATCCGACGGTGCTGATCGTGATTGCGTTGTATTACGTGTTGTTTGCCGCGATGAGCGGCTCGGTTCAAACGGTGCTCTTCGAGTCCATGGTGATGGCCGGTTTCTCCATCGCTGCCGTCGTCGGGTTCAAGTCGAGTGCGTGGATCGTCGTTGGTGGACTTGCTGGCCATGGCGTCTTTGATGCCCTTCACGGCAATATTCTGGAGAATTCAGGTGTGCCAGTTTGGTGGCCGGCCTTCTGTCTCGCGTATGACCTCGGAGCGGCCGGTGGCCTTGCCTGGGGCATGAAACGTGGAGCACGCGCTTGATGACTCGAACGATCGCAGCCCAGACGGCGCGAGTCTGGGGGCTGACGGCCTCACCCGCTGTCGGCGACTCGTCGCGTTCGACACAGCGGTCGCCGCTGAGCATGCTTGGGATGGAATGAGGCTGGCCCACCGTCACTCCGCGGCCCAAGCACGTCCTCCTCCCGGTCGTCCTCGTCTAGCCATTCACAGTGGTGATGTGTCTGCTCGGACTCCGCGTCCGGGCGCGTAGGTTGGCGCGTGTGCGCGCGCAGCATGACGAGTGGTGTGGCTCGTGACGGCTGTCAGTGCGTTCTGGCAGCGTGGACACGCGGGCACGGGTCCGCGGGTGGGACTGCGGCGCTCGGGTGATGGGCAGTCTGGTGGGGTGATGGATCTTTCGACATTCGACGACTCTCAGGGATGAAGCTGCCGCGGCACTCCGCTCGCCCTAACCGTACGAGCACCGCGCGGCGGAGCACCAGTGTCGTCTACTGCCAGGACTCGTGGCTTGTGCAGAGGGACCAGCGGTCAGCAACGGCCCTTGGCGCCGTATTTGCGCCGTCTGGCGCTCAGCCCCAGCCCAAGTCCGTCATAATGGTGTGCCACTCCTCGATCGTCGTGGCCATCTCGGGCGCGCCCCCGACGTTCGACATCTCCAGCGCGCAGCCGTCAATCATCAAACGTGTACCCCGTAATTTTGACCGAACGCGGTGGGATGGATGGCGATCGCCGTCGGTTCATCAAGGTCGCGCGCCACGCACGGAGGCGAAAAGACGGCTGTGTGATGATCCTCGGGTGCTATCGTTGCTCCGACACGCACCGGTGAGTGCGATTGGGCCTGTGGGCTCGACGTGTTATCAGGGAGTGCCAATGACGGGCAGCCACGACAACAACGCGATCATCGTCTACTGGCATCGAGATCTGCCGCCACTCGATGCGGAACTTGTAGCCGAACACACTGTTGAGGCCAGCAGTAGTCGAATCTCCGGGACGCTTGCTCACCGCGACGAGCTATGGGACCAGTGCTACGGAGAGCTTATGACCAACACGCAGAACCGTCTGGTTGAAGAGGTTGCTCGCCTCGGCGGACACTATGCACACGTGCACGATGAGGCAATCAGCCCCAAGCATGACGACGCCGCGGGCGAGGCCTGGTTGCATGGCCGTTTCACTTACATGTTGTACCGCCGGCCCACGGCGACTCCGTAGACCGTCGGCTGGTGGGACGGTGCACGAGCTTCTTCTGAGGAGCGCCTCTCCAGGCTTCCAGAGCCTGTCCGCGGTGCATCAACCATATTGGCGACTACGTTTTGGTAATTCGCTGCGCAGTTAGAGCGACGCGGTTGCCAGATCGCGCGCGGTCTCCTCACCCACAAGGGAAAAGCGCGAATGCAGCTCCTCAGCGAGCGCCAGCGCGGCCTGGACGTGCGGTACGATGTTCCGGCCACCGACATGGTTGACGAACTCGGCCTGGTGGAGAAATTGTGCGGGTTGGTGGCGCGCGCCGCAAAGGATCAGTGTGCGACCGAATTTCCTGAGGCGATCGCTCAGCGCTTCCAACGCATGCAGACCCGACGCGTCGATGGCCGTCATGTTCCGCAACCGGAGAATGACGATGGGCGCAAACTGCGACAGGTCCGTAGTCACGTCCGCGAGCTTGTCCGTCATCCCGAACAGAAACGGCCCGTGGATGCGCAGAATCGTGACGTACGGTGGGACGTGCTTGTCCTGCAAGACGTGGGCGCGGCCATCTTCTATGTATTCGGGCGTGACGGTCGCGATGCTGGTCGTGTCCGTGACGCGGTAGATATAGAGCAGAGCGGCCAGCGCTATGCCCACTTCGACGGCTAGGGTCAAGTCGGCCATCACCGTCAGCGCGAAGGTGATCATCCAGACCGACTTGTCGGCCCAGTCAAGACGCCAGATGCCAGAGATCTCCCGCCACTCGCCCATGTTGTAGGCCACGACGAACAGCACGGCTGCAAGTGTCGCCAACGGCACATACGTGGCGAGCGGGGCCAACAGAAGAACGATGACCAGCAGCGTCGCGGCATGGATCAGACCGGCGACCGGCGAGCGGGCGCCCGAGCGGAAGTTCGTCGCCGTCCGTGCAATGGCTCCGGTGACGGGAATTCCGCCGAAGAGCGGCGTGACGATGTTCGCCACCCCTTGCGCCATGAGCTCGGCGTTCGAGTTGTGCCGATCGCCTGTCATCGAGTCCGCGACGACAGCGGAGAGCAGACTCTCGACCGCGGCTAACAGAGCCACCGTCATTGCCGCGGGCAGCAGCGGCAGAATCAGGTCGACGCGGAAGGCAGGTATCTGAATTGGCGGAAGGCCACCGGGGATGGCCCCGAACTTCGAGCCGATCGTTTCCACTGGCAATTGAAAGACCACGACAGCCACCGTGCCCAGGACGAGAGCCACGATGGAGCCCGGAAGTCGCGGCAGCCACCGCGGAACCATCACCACGAGCGCCAGCGAGCCGACGCCCAGCGCCAGCGCGGCCGGATGAAACGTGTTCATCGACTCGGCGTACAGCTGCATGCGCGCGAAGAACTCACCCGGCGGGGCACCGATTCCGAGACCCAAAAAGTCCTTGATTTGGGTTGAGGCGATCAGCAGGGCGATGCCGTTGGTGAAGCCCAAGACGACCGGCCGCGGAATGAACCTGATCGCCCGACCGAGGCCGGTCACTGCTAGAAAGAGCAGGATTACGCCTGCCATCATAGTAACCATCAGGAGGCCGGGCAGGCCGTGCGCAGCGACGATACCCGCGACGATCACAACGAACGCACCCGTCGGTCCCCCGATCTGAATACGTGAGCCCCCGAGAAGCGACACCACGAATCCGCCGACGATGGCCGTGTAGATTCCCGCCTGTGGAGTGACGCCGGACGCGATCGCGAACGCCATCGCGAGCGGCAGAGCGACGACGCCGACCGTCAGGCCGGCGATGAGGTCGGCCATCAGCGCTCGGCGATCATAGGCAGCGATCTCCTGGAACAGCTTCGGTTGCCAGACTCGCCAAGGAACGCGATCGATCAATGTCCTCATGCGCGTAGGTTTTCTTCGTCGATCTCGCCGAGCATAGTCAGCGTGTCGCTGAGGTGCGACAAGAAGTACCTCTTGAGTAGGTCCAGCACCTCGACGAGGACGGGATCCCGTAGAGCGTAGAAGACCTGGTTACCCGACTTGCGGCTGACGACCACTTGTTTCGCCCGCAGTACGGCGAGATGTTGGGAAAGATTCGCCTGTTCAATATTCAGCTGCGTTAGAAGAGCCCCCGCGCTTACCTCGCCGGCCCGCAGCGCCTCCACTATGGCGATACGCGTCGGGTGAGCGAGCGCTTGGAAGAGCTCGGCTTTGAAAGTGCGGAGTGCGGTTTTCACGGCAGGCACAGTATTATTATAATATTCTAAGTTTCGAATATACGCAAATACTTGGCGACCCGCCCTACAGTGCTACATCCTTCGGTTTCCTCATGGTTCGGTTGCTGAGCGATGGCCTACCATCGAGTTCGTCCGTGTTGCGAGCGGACGGCGGTTGCTGCGAACTCAGCCGGCGGGCAATATCGGGCAAGGCGCGACGGCATCAACGGCATTCATGGCAACGTCGGCAATGTGGAATCTGTAAGTTACAGATTCTAAAGGGGCTGACAGGGTTCGAATCCCACCCTCTCCGCCAATCTAAGTGACTGCAAATAAACGACTTAATTAATGGGTAAGGCCACGTGGGTGGATCCAGAACCCCTACTTGGCTAAGTCATTGACCCACTTCAGTTTAGCGTCTCCAAGCGTTGCCCGCTGATATCTTCTGTCATTTCAATGAGTTGGAGGCGCTGTCGTGATACGAGTGTGCCGGCAGCAGGTGATCGGTTGAGGGCTGGATCGATTGTGTATTAGAATCTAATACACGATGAGAGAGACGGTGACCATCAGCCTCCCGCAATCCGTGCGGCGTGAATTGGACAAGGTGGCCAAAGAGGAAGGCGTGTCCCGCAGTGACGTCCTGCGGCAGTCGCTCGAGGATTTTCTCTTCGTGCGCCGGTTCCGACGCCTGCGCCTGCGCATGATGGCGAGCGCCCAGGCGGAGGGCGTCTACACCGACGGGGACGTGTTCACGCGCGTGTCGTGAGGCTCCTGCTCGACACCAATGTGCTGGTCGCTGCCCTGATCGCGCATGGCGCCTGCAGCGATGTACTCGAGCACAGCGTCCGACAGCACGAGGTCGTTTCATCCCAACCGTTGCTGCACGAGCTCCGCGAGGTCCTCCAGCGGAAATTCCGGCAGCGAGCCGTTGATGTCCGGTCGGCCCTCCTGTTGTTTGGGGAGACCTTCACGATCGTCACTCCGAACCCACTCGCGTCCCCGGTCTGCCGCGACCCCGACGACGACGTCGTGCTGGCGACGGCGCTGAGCGGCGGGTGCACCGCGATCATCTCGGGCGATCAGGATCTGCTGGTGCTGGATCCGTTCCGAGGGATTCGCGTGCTCGCACCCTCGGCGTTCTGGAAGTGGGAGGCTGAGTTCGACGACAGATGAACGTGATTGCCCGGCAGCCTTGTCACGGCGGTTCCGAGGCGAGGGAGGGGCGATATGACCTGTGTGTTGAACCTTACGACGGTAGCTTTCCCTGCGAGTTCCGGCTCGCGCGAGGGTTCTTGGTTTGACTGTTCCACAATTGGGATGATCATCGGCAAGCTTAGGCGCTTTGCTCAATCGAGCATCGAAGCTCGAAAGTGGTCGGGGCGAGCGGTTGCGGAACTCCGATCCGCCGCCCCATCTCCACCTGCTCCCAGGCCAACGTTCAGTCGTTGCCTTTGACATTCGGACCCCCGGTTCCCTTGTAAATCAGATCGACGGTTTGCGGGACAGTGCCAGTGTGGGACACTCCGTCGAATGTCATCGTCCCGGTCGCCTCGGCGTATTTGCCCGCCCCCCGACGACCGTCAGCTCCACATGGGTGATGAACTCACCCGGCTCGCCGGGCACGGGCGTGCGGGTGGGAACGCCCGTGGCGATCAACACGTCGCCCGCGGTCGTCAGAAAGACGTCGTATGACGGCACGTTGGGCGGTGGGCTGGTGATGAACACGGTGCTCGCACCATTGAGCACGCCAGCCGGCAGTGGGCTCATTCCGTGTTGCGGTCGGGCGTGGTCAAGTCTTCAAGGGTTGCCGGCACCGGGCGAGGAGATCGTCCCCTCGAAGGAAACAGTGGTCAAGAAGGTGTCCAAATTCAACAACCGCTCGACGGTGAAACTCCCAGTGGCGCCGGCGAACCGACCTGTGCCCCCCGTGATGGTCGCGGTTTCCACACTTAAGAGAACGCGCGGGTTCTCCAGCGTTGGACCGAATTGCCCGGCAACGTCAGCGATCAGCGTGTCGCCGTTGGCCGCAATGAACTCATAGGACCCGGTCAAGGTCCTAGCGACGGTGTTCACGACGTGCGCGATTTCTACCGTGAACCGACCCAGGTGGGTGGCGTTACCCGTCCCCTCTGTAAGCAGGGACACGAGCGGGGGGGTAAGCGGCGTGCGGCGGGTAACAACCCCTTCCAAGCTGCCTTTGAACGGAACCTCTTCGCGGCTGAGGCCGCGAGCGGCGACCTCGCCGGGAATCCCCGTGCTTGTCGCATTCCCGCCCGAGGACGTGATGGACGGACCGCCCGACAGAGTGGACGTCGGACTGGTTGGCGAGATGGGTTGGCTACAGCCGACGGACAGTGCGACAAAGACGACGGCAACAACAGGGCAAGAGGCACGCATTAGTAGCTCCTTTTCGGTAGACGTGAAAGCGGCGCCGAGCGGCAGGGCATGTCATGGATGGCACCCGCCTCCGAAGCCCTGGCACTCCGAGTGGGCGGGGAATTCGCCCTCCTGCTCCATAAAGGCGTAAGATCCGCCCGGAAGGGATCAGCCGAGCTTGGGGCGCATGGAAAAGCCGTTACGACTCAAGGCGTCTTCGCCGGACACCGACGTCAGTGCGCTGCTCCGCGCCTGGAGTGACGGTGATCAGGACGCGCTTCAGGCGCTCACGCCCGTCGTATACGAGGAACTGCACCGCTTGGCCCGCCACTACATGCGTCGCGAGCGTTCAGCGCACAGCCTGCAAGCCACCGCCTTGGTGAACGAAGCCTATATGCGCCTGGCGGACTACACGCGCATGCAGTGGCAGGATCGCGCCCACTTCTTTGCGGTGTCGGCGCAGGCGATGCGTCGCATCCTCGTCGACCACGCGCGGCGTCACAACGTCAAGCGCGGCGGCGGAGTCCAGCATGTATCGCTCGAGGACGTGGCGGTCGTCGCCCAAGGCGAGGACGCCGAAACGGATCTCGTGGCGCTCGACGAGGCGCTGATCGGCCTGACGCGCATCGATCCGCGAAAGGCCCAGATCGTCGAGATGCGCTTCTTTGGCGGTCTGACCGTGGAAGAAATCGGCGGGGTGCTGAAGGTGTCGCCGGGCACAGTCAAACGCGATTGGCGTGCCGCCAAAGCATGGCTGTATCAGGAACTGACCCGCTGACCGACAGTCATGGACGTAGAACGCTGGAAAGACGTTGAGCGCCTCTTCCAATCGGCGCTGGATCTTCCGCGTGACGAGCATGACGCGTTCTTGAAGCGGCGCTGCGCCGGCGACGTCGCGCTGGAGCAGGACGTCCGCGCATTGCTGCGCTCAGCGGGGAGGCTGGCGGGTTCTTGTCGGGGCCGGCGATTGAGGTAGCCGCCAGGGCTGCAGCCCGCCACCAGCCCAATCAACTGGCTACCAGCGACAGCGGGCCCGTCGGGCAGACGTTCTCCCACTATCGCATCATCGAGAAGCTGGGTGGCGGCGGCATGGGCGTCGTCTACAAAGCCGAGGACGCGCGGCTGCATCGATTTGTCGCGCTGAAGTTCCTGTCGCCAGGCCTGGCGGGGGATCCCGACGCGCTGGCACGATTCCGCCTGGAGGCGCGAGCCGCATCGGCGTTGAACCACGCCAACATCTGCACGGTCTACGATGTCGGCGAGCAGGACGGCCGCGCGTTTCTCGTCATGGAGTTTCTCGACGGGACGACGCTGAAGCATCAGATCGGAGGGCGCCCGTTCGAGATCGATCGGCTGCTGGCGTTGGCGATCGAGATCGCCGACGCGCTCGAAGCAGCGCATACGGCCGGCATCGTCCACCGCGACATCAAGCCCGCGAATCTCTTCGTCACCGCGCGCGGACACGCGAAGATTCTCGATTTCGGGCTGGCCAAGGTCCGAGCAGCTGGCGGCGGTGATGACGCCCCGCCGACTGTGACGGCGGGCGACGGCCTGACGAGTCCGGGGAGCCCGCTTGGAACGATCGCGTACATGTCGCCCGAGCAAGTGCGAGCGCAGGACATTGACGCCCGCACCGACCTGTTCTCGTTCGGCATCGTGCTGTACGAAATGGCCTCTGGCGCGCCACCGTTTCACGGCGACAGCGTGGGGCTGATCTTCGACGGCATCCTGAATCCGCGCACCCGCACCGGTGGGACGACTGAATCCCGGGCTGCCGCAGGAATTGGAGCGCATCGTCG
>CAWBCA010000011.1:0-150376 GCA_963787175.1 uncultured Acidobacteriota bacterium | reverse complement strand
CGGTCGGTAGTGAGCCGGCGGAGGCCGCCGGCTGCAGGCCGATGATGAAGTCCGCCGCTCGCCGCGCGTGTCTGGCTGCCGTGAAGATCGCGCGGTTGTCTGCCTTGAGCACCTGCAGCCAGTTGGCAATGTAGGCGGCGTGGTCCTCACGCGGCTCAAGCGTCAGACCAAGATCGGCACAGAGGAACGCAGCACCGAGTTCCGCCACGAGTTCATCGATGGCGTAGCCTTCGGACCCGAAACGTTTGGTGCCGAAGTCGCGCGCCAGGCGCGATTCGTGTGCGGTCCAGTGCGTCGTCTCGTGGGCGAGGGTGGCGTAGTAGCTCTCGGCGTCCCGGAAGGTCTCGAAGAGCGGCAGCATGATGCTGTCGGTCGAGGGCCGGTAAAAGGCACGGTTCCCGCCGTGGGCGAGCGGTCGGCATCGACGCTCGGGAACGTCCGCTGCGCCAGGCTCTGACTGACGATGACCACGTGGTCGCTGTTGCGCCCGTCGTCGCCATGAAATCGCAACCGGAAACACCCGGCACGTCCAGCGGGGCAAAGAATCCCGGCGACACGCCGGTTTAGCGGCCCGAAGGGCCAGCCGTCAGATCCCCGGCGCCTCCCGCGCGCTTCACCCAAAAGAACCGACAGGACCCCACGTCGCTGGCCCGTCACACACGGGAATAGACGCTCCCTGCTCGGGGGTGGAGGTCCTCGGAACCTCTGCCCCTGCTGGGATCGCGCGCTGACAACTCGTCCCGATGCAGTGATTTACCGCCGTCGCTCTTCGGAACGAGGAGCAAATTCGAGGGCTGTTCGGAGCAATCAGAAATCGCGCGACGCGGCGGCATACAACCAAACGCGCGAATTTCTTAAGGATTTTGGAGGCGCCGCCCGGATTTGAACCGGGGATGGAGGTTTTGCAGATTCAACGGGGTTGTGTTGTCTCGTGCTGGTTTCTGGTCTGTCCAGCTCCCCCGTTTTGCCTCGTGTTAGGGCCCTATTGGACTACGTTCGACTACGGCTGCCGGTGATTGCTCCCACCGCGATCCTGCCGCTTAAGCCAACGCGATCACTTCGCCCGCAGCACCTGCAAAATCGCCTCGCCGATACGGCCGGTCTTGTAATCGACGATCTGCTTGCCGACAGCCGCCGACGTCTTGTCGAAAGGGAAACCCCCGCTGCCGCTCGGGTTCTTCGATCGGTCGCCTGAGGTCAGCACCTCGAGGAAAAGTGAAGATGGCGACTGCGGAAACCTCTGGTAGCCTGGACGCACGACTTCCGGGTGGAAATAAAGAGTCCAGCTTGTCTCCGCACCGTCGGCGTGTGTGGTCCGCGGCAGCTCTGTTCCGCGCCCGAGCAGCTGCGCCAACATGTCGAAGTTGCGGCCCTTCTCGACGGACACTATAGGTGAGCTCGGCACCAGCTTCATACGCTCGATCACTTCGCTGTCGACCATCGCATACACGGTGAGGCCAGGGATCCTGCGATTCGCCTCGTGAACGACCTCGACGACGGCTTCGACATGTCGCATGCCGAGATGCCCTAGATGCAAGAAAGCGCGACGCATGCCGTTGTCGTGCAGCGACCGCAGCACGTCGACGTACAGAGCGACGAACGTGCTCTTGCTAATAGTCAGGCTTCCCGGATAGGCATACGTGCCGTCGCGCACCCAATCGCCGGCCTCGTTCGTGATGCCGATGTTCAACGGGGGGCCGACGATTGTGTCGACGCCTGCCGTGCGCAGATACTGCTGGAGGTGGAACACCTGCGCGGTCGCATTCATCGCATCGGTTCCAAGAGGCAGATGTGCGTTGTGTTCTTCGATGGCACCGATTGGGACGAGAACGATGTTGGTCTTCTTTGTCGCGGCTTCGAACTCTGGGAACGTCATGTCGAGCATCGTCGGATACCGGACGTTCCCGGCGGAGGAGGGGCCTTCGTTCGTCTGGCCTCGCACGTCGGAATGCGCAAAAACCC
The DNA here is from genome assembly GCA_963787175.1 of uncultured Acidobacteriota bacterium. Taxonomy (GTDB): domain Bacteria; phylum Acidobacteriota; class Vicinamibacteria; order Vicinamibacterales; family 2-12-FULL-66-21; genus CAVSUB01. Next base: position 148,414 of record CAWBCA010000011.1, on the reverse strand, counting down.
ATGCGGCAGTGAACAGCATCACGGTAAATACGCGTCTCACAATGTTTCTCCATCTCAAAGGTGCGTGCGCGGTTACCCCGAGCGACGGATCAGTCGGCTATTTTGCCACCGCCAACGGTCTCCGGGCATAAGGACCATCGGCGACGGCCCTCCTGATCCTGCTTCGTCTGCTAGACGGCCAACGGGTCGCCGACCAGCAGCGCCGGGTGTTTGGCCACCCGGGCCGGACCCCCGCGGCCTACGTACACCACTGGACGCGGCGCTATTGAACCGTGCACGGTGTATCGGTTGTCACACGCCGCCGCTGTCAGCTGATCTGGCCGCTACTTCTGTTCCCCCGATAACAGCGCGGCCTGTTGCGGTCGAGCACGAACCCCATCTGCGCCGCGACGATCTGCCACCGGCCGTCCGTTTCGCCCAGACGTTCGTTGCACGGAACCGCCGGCGCTGGTCCAGGTCGGGCCCCTTGACGATCACGACGAACCGGTAGTTGGCGATCGCGGTATCGCCAAGCGCCACGACTTTCGTATCCTCGTTCCGGGTCACCGTTTCGAAGGTCCGTCCCTCCCGCCTTGGCAGCGTCGCGCTCCACGATGCCGCGACGCACTTCGTCCATGACGGCGCTCTTGCTGCACGTCGGTTCACCAAGCACGCCGGTCAGCAGCAGGTCGTCCGCATAGATCCGGTCGATCGCATCCAGATCCAGCGCCCGCTTGGCAGTTGCCAGCTGCTTCCTCCTGCTGGAGGATTTCGTCGATCGTTGTCATTTCGCTGCTCCTTTGACGAGGACGTACACGGTAGCAGCCGACCTGCCGCGTCTCCCGAAGGTTCTGCTAAGATTCGCCGAAATCGTCATGGGCAGGAGCGAGGTCTTTCATTTCGGCGAGTTCACGCTGGAGGTCGCCGAGCGGCGGCTGACACATGGCGCAGGGTCGTTCGCCTGGCGCCGAAAGCACACGACGTCCTGCTCCTGCTTCTCCAACAGGCCGGACATCTGGTCACGAAAGACGCGCTCCTCTCTCAGATGTGGCCCGACGCGTGTGTCGAAGAAGGCATTCTGACCGTCCACATCTCGGCGCTGCGCCGGGCATTCGGTGACGACACCGTCCGAGTGGCTACATCGAGACCGTGCCCAGATCGGGCTATCGTTTCGTCGCTCCGGTCATCCGGGAGCAGCTCGCCTCCGAGCAGATGCCGCCGCATCCTCAGCCGCGCCCGTTGGAGGTCTACGAGCTCGTGGGCCGGGGACGCGCCCGGGTGCTCACGGGGTCCTACTTCGAATTGTCCGACGCCGTCACGTTATTTCGGACGGCGATCGAGCTCGATTCGACCTACGCCGCGGCACACGCCGGTCTCGCAGTCGCGCGCTGTCTTCAAGGCTCCCTTCGCGTCGTGCCACACGCCGAGGCCTTTAGCGATGCGAAGGCGTCGGCATTGCGCGCGCTGGCCATGGACAGCGACTGCGCCGATGCGCAAATGGCGCTGGGCACCGTGCTATTCGCGGGCGAGTGGGACTGGGCGGCCTCCGAACGAAGCCTGCGGCGGGCGCTCGACATCAACCCGTCGCATACGGAGGCGCTCCTCGCCTACGGCGGCTTGATGGAGGCGCTCGGACGTCTGGACGAAGGCCTGGCCTTCAAACAGCAAGCGTTGGCGCGTAACCCGGAGTCGACGCTGGTCTTCGTCGAAATCGCGAATTCCTGCTGGAATCGGCGCCGGTATGACGATGCGATCGCCTGGGCCAACCGGGCGCTCGAGCTCGATCCGCGTCACCTGCTGGCGAGTGAGTTCGTCGCGGCCGTCCACCTGAAGCAGGGTGACCTCGAACGCTTCCTGGCCCAGAACGTCCAACACGCGCGGCAATTTGGCGTTTCGGAAGCCGCCCTGAAGCAGTTGAGTCGGATGACAGCCGAGATGCGGAATGCGTGGGCCGCAGGAGGACCTCCGGCGCTCGCCCGATTGACGCTGGAGCGAATCCCTCCAGACGCGCCAGGTGCAGTCGCGCTGCAGCGGGCGGTGCTCCACGGCGCGGCCGGCGAGCTCGACGCCGCATTCACGCACCTCGATCTCGCGCTCGATCAGCGCGACCCCGCGCTGGTGTACCTCGCCGTCGCGCCGCAGTGGGACAGCCTGCGTGCTGATCCGCGGTTCGGCGATCGATTGAAACGGATGGCGTTCCCCGAGAGCGCGCGTCGAGCCGGCAGTCAGATGCCCGCATGATGGAGGTTGAGCGGCTCACCGAATCCTGACCGCCGTCGATTACGACCGACATACTCTCGAGTGTCGTCTTTACGCGATTGGACACTCCAGAGGCTTGCCATGGCCTGCTTCCACGCCGCTCTTGAAGCGCCACTCGTTGCCCTTCTTGATCACGAGGACGGCCGAGGTGTATGGGGTCAGTTCCTCTGCGCCGACCGTCAGCGATGTCTCGACGACAACCATCGCTATCGAGTCGCTCAGGAAGTGCGGCGTGCGTGTGTCCCTGCGCGACACGTTCCCGAGGTCGATGTTCATCATCGCCGCCATGGCCGCGCGGAACTGCCCAGCGTCCCATTCGCCTCCCTGATAGACGCCAGCCGAATCGTCGGTACCCACGTAGATGGGAAAGTCATACAGCGTCGTGAGCGCCTGCAGGTCCCGCTGCCGCCACGCATTGTCCGCCGCTGTGAACAACGTTTCGACGCCCTGCCGGTCTTCGGTGGTCACGTGTCTCGATAACGGCCCCGCAAGTACTTTGTTCATTGCGACGCTCCTTATACTATCCACGCTTCGCGTTGGCGGGTGCTCCTCCTGCTCGATGTTCTCGACCATGTTGTCATTTTTACCACCCTCGAAGCGTGCCGTACCGTAGCAGCCAGCCGGCCGCGGCGTCCCGAAGGATTTACTAAGAATCGCCGATCACCTGCCAATCACGCAAAACGCTCCTGTCACATTAGGGTTCGCCGAAAGTTCATGGCCCACCGCGCAACCGTGCGCCGAACGGATGGACGAGTCGAAGGCAATCAGGGAGACCGACGCGTGGGACGCCAGGCGCATCCCAAATCTCGAGGCAGGCGACGGAGGTCCTCGGGACCTCCACCCTTTCTGAATCCCCGAACACGCAGGTCATGCCGAATCAGCAGGTTACGTCAACGGATGGCGCCGCGGACCGAAGATTTGTAGTCCACCGTAGTCCAATTGACGCGCGCTTGCTTGTGCGTCTGACGCACAAACGATCGAAATTCGCACTGGGAATTTGGAGGCGCCGCCCGGATTTGAACCGGGGACGGAGGTTTTGCAGTTTAACGGGGTTGTGAATCGTGTTGTCTCGTGCTGGTCTGTGGTCTGTCCAGCTCCCCCGTTCTGCCTGCTGTTTGGGCCGTATTGGATACGTTTGGACTCCGGTGCTCGGTGAAGCGCCCCCGCCGTCCTATCGTGTTGACTCGTCTTGTTTTCTGGTCGGCCCTGCTCCCCCGTTTTCCCCGGTGTTTGGGCGCTACTGTTCCGCAATCGTTCCCGAGTATCGGTGGTCCCGTGAGTCGCGCTGGTCCAACTCGCGGGCGTGCTACCGCCGCCATTTTCCAACTTGGACCCGTCGCGAACTGGCGTGCTGATGAAGCAGGCGGTCTCGGGGTGATTCCGGTGGCTGCCTGACTACGGCGAAGGCCATTTTTTCCGCACTGGTAACCTTGAGCCCCATTTCCGGCTCTTTAGTGTCAAATGGCGCCAGGTACTCGAAGCCATGAACGCACCGCCGCCTCAGACCTCGGCTTCCGGGACCAGGGAGGCTTTCAGCGAGCTCGTTCACCGATACCAGGACGCAGCCTTCGGCTACGCCTATGCCATCCTGAAAGATCGGAGCGCCGCCGAGGACGCCACACAGACGGCGTTCCTCACGGCCTGGATCCACCTCGACAGCCTACGCGATATCGCCGCATTTGGCGGCTGGCTCCGCAAGATTGTCAGGACGGCGTGTCTCCGCATGGTCCGCAGCGATCGCCTGAGAACAGTGCCCTTCGACGCTGTATTCGTCGAGCCGCCAATCGACGAGGCGAGTGTGGAGTTACGCCTGTCGCTCTTGGAAGCTATCGCAGCGCTCCGGGAAAAGGACCGCGTCGCCGTCTCGCTGCGCTACGTCAGTGACCTGTCTTATCAGGAGATGGCCGAGTTCCTGGCCGAACCCGTCAGCACTGTGAAGAAGCGCTTACACGGTGCGAGAAGGCGCCTTCGGGTTGGACTCGAAGGCCTGGCCCGTCAGGATGTGCGGGCATGGCGGCCCGCGATGCATGCCCGCCTGGAGGACCGAATCGTGACATTGACTGCTTTTCTGGAAGCGGTCGTGCGAGGTGAACTCGCAGATGTCGAAACAGCACTCGATGCTCACCCCGAGTTCCTGACGGCGTCCGGCGACGCGCCTCAATACGCCGTGGTCAGCTCCAACGCGCTATGGGTGGCGGCAATGTCCGGCCGGGACGACGTGGTCAAGCTGCTCCTGGCGCGTGGCGCCAATCGAGAAGCAGCCAGTGCCGCCGGGGTGTCTCCGATTGCGATCGCAGCGATCGCCAATCGCCAACGGGTCGTCCGGCTCCTGCTCGATAACGGCTTCGACACGGATATCTTCGCAGCGGCGGCGCTCGGGGACGTGAACAGGCTCCGAGCGCTGCTCGCGGAGGACCCAGCGCTTGCAGAAGCGACGACACCCGATGGCAAGACGCCCCTGCACTTCGCTGGCAGCGTGGCTGTCGCAACCGCCCTTCTGGAAGCGGGCATATCGGTCGGTTCTCCCGATGCCTCCGGCCAGACGCCCGTTCAGTGGATTGCAGTGACCGGACGATACAGAGCGGTGTGCGCCTGCCTGAAAGAGCACGGCGCCAAAACCGAATCGGCGGACGCTTTCTGGGCCTGCATGTACGGAGACGCAGCCGCGGTCGAGCAGTTCGTGACTGCGGATCCGGCGGTGCTTCATGCGCGACGGGCCGCAGGGCCGGGTGTGGAACCGGCATTGGCCGGCAGCACCCTGCTGCACATTGCCGCGGCACACGGCGAGATTGAGATCGCACGGCTTCTCATCTCGCGAGGCGCGGATGTCGACGTGCGCAGCGAGCGCCCCGGGCGCGGCACCCCCTTGCATGCGGCTGCCGCCGGCGGACATCACGACATGGTGGAAGTCCTGATAGCGGCAGGGGCAAACCCGGCGGCGACGGACGGACAGTTCGGCGTGACGGCCGACGAATGGGCGAGATTTTTCGGACACGTCGAGCTCGCTGAGCGGCTGAAAGACCTGAAGACGGGGTAACGGGGTAGACGGCCTGGTCGCCCTCAAGAACCAATACGACCCCGCCAATGTCTTTCGGCGAAACTCGAACGTCGAGCCGAGCCGTGCCTGAGAACCTGCCGACGGAAGGTGGTTACAAATTGATGCGCACTGAGTTCAGGGCTTCGACGATTCGTCAACGGCTGCTTCCCACGACTGCGCGGCCGATGGCCGGCTGCGGCGGCGATGCTCGTTACCGCCGCCGGTCTGAGCGCGACTCGTGCGCAGAGCGCGCCAACGGTACAAGTCGGCGGCGGAATGATTCGTGGGCTGATGACCGACGGTGGGGGCGCGGCGTTCAAGGGGATTCCCTGTGCCCAACCGCCAGTCGGGGATCTGCGCTGGCGCGAGCACTGGGTCAATTTCGTCAGGGGCGGTGACCCCAATGGTCCCGGCCTCCCCGTGTGGCCAGCGTTCCGCAGCCCGTCTGGTGGGTTCATGCACTTTCTCCCTGAGGGCCCAGCGGCCGAGGAAGGACTGCGGCGTGCCCAATGCGAGGTCTATATGGAGGAACGTGAATCGACTGGCCCGCGGACGCTAAAACGAGAAACGCCTGCCGCCCCGGCATCGGGGTCAGCGGCAGCGCTGAGCGCGTTTAGGACATCAATACGTCATCCCTTCCAGCGCATCTCGCGACGCCGCCCTATAATCGCAGGCTTCGGCTTCGCTCGAAACCCGCCGCACCCTTGCAGAAAGGCATGACCAAAGTGATGGTCGGCGACGTCATTCGCGACTTCAGGTACGCGATTCGCTCCTTCGTCCAAAGACCGCTGTTCACGGCGGTCATCGTCCTCACCCTGGCGCTCGGCATCGGCAGCAACGTGGCGATGTTCAGCGTGGCGAACGCCGTTCTGCTTCGTGCGCTGCCCTACGATCATCCCGAGGAGCTGGCGCTCGTGTGGACGCGCCTGCAGGCGACCAATGTCGAGCGCTCGCTCGTATCGGGACCCGATCTCAGGGACTACCAGACCCAGACCACGCGGTTCGAGGACTTCGCCGGGGCGGTGGCCGTCCCCGGCACGCTGACCGGCACCGGCCAGGCCGAGCGCATCACGAACGGCTACACCACGTGGAACCTGTTCGAGCTGCTCGGCGTCCGGCCACTCCACGGTCGGACCTTTAGAAAGGATGACGCGATCACGATCGATCCGAAGCAGTTCGCGAACCCCAATCCCGACCTGCCGCCGGGCAAAGTGATGCTGAGCTACGGGCTGTGGCAGCGGCGATTCGGCGGCGATCCGAATGTCATCGGCCGCACGATCCAATTGGATGGCTGGGGCTCGGTCGTGGTGGGCGTCTTGCCGCCGACGTTCCGGATCTATCTGCCGGCGGACGCGGCGATGCCGACGAACATCGATGCCTGGGGCGTGCTGCCCACCAACATCTCCGACTTCGCGCGGGACGGGGCCTGGCTGACGGTCGTCACGCGGTTGCGAGACGGCGTCACACTGGAACAGGCGCAGCAGGAGATGGACGCCGTCGCCACGCGCCTGCGCGAAGTCCACCCGTTCCACAAGACTCAGAACCTGCAGATCAGGGTGGCCGGGCTGCACCGTGAGGTCGTGAGCCACGCGCGTCCCGCCCTGCTCGCCCTCCTTGGTGCCGTCGGGTTCGTGCTGCTGATCGCGTGCGCCAATATCGCGAACCTGCTGCTCGTCAGGGCGACCGAGCGCGGGCGCGAGATCGCGGTGCGGGCGGCGGTCGGCAGCGGCCGCGGCCGCATCATCAGGCAGATGCTGGTCGAGAGCGTCGTGCTCTCCTGGGCGGGCGCCATGCTCGGCGTGCTCCTGGCCTGGCAGGGGATCCGCCTCATCATGGCGTTGAGTCCCGGCAACCTGCCGCGTGTCGAACATGCCGGCATCGACGTCGCCGCGCTGCTGTATACCGCGGGGGCTGCGTGCGTCGCCGCGATCCTGTTCGGTCTCGCGCCGGCGCTGCGAGCCGTCGGCGGCAACCTGGCGGACGCGCTGCGCGACCGGGGAAGCGACACGGGCGGCGTGCGCGGCAACAAGCTGCGCAGCGCGCTCATCGTTGTGGAGGTCGCGCTGTCGCTCGTGCTCCTGATCGGCGCCGGCTTGATGGTCCGCAGCTTCGCCCAGATCCAGCGGGTCGACCCGGGGTTCGACGCGCGGAACGTCGTCACGTTCAATGCGCCCCTGCAGTTCCTCAAGTACCTCACGACGACGAAGCGGGCGAACTTCGCCAACGAGCTGGCCGATCGGCTCCGGGCCATCCCGGGGGTCGAGCGCGTGGGCGGCGTCACGCCGCTGCCGCTCGCGGGCGGCGAACAGTACTCCGTCGGGTCGTACGGCCGCGTCGGCGGCTCGGACGACGCCTATCGGGCCAACAAGGCCGACTACAAGGCGGTGCTGCCGGGATACTTCGAAGCCATGAAGATCAGGCACCTGTCGGGCCGCACCTTCGAGCGTCTCGACAATCGGGAGGAAGCGCTCGACGTGGCGATCATCGATCGGAAGCTCGCGAAGAAAGTCTTCGGCGAGGAGAACCCCCTCGGCGCCGATCTCCTCGTCGACCACTTCAACGAGAAGACGTTCTCGCTCGAGCGACTCCCCGGTACGGATCGTCGGAGTCGTCGACAACGTGCGGTCGGCATCGCTCGCCGCCGAGGGTCGCGAGACGGTCTACGTCCCCTACGTCTTCAACTCGTTCCTGCCCCTGACCTACGTGGTGCGCACGGCCGCGGATCCCGCAAGCCTGATCGCGCGCATCCGCGCCGAAGCGGCGGCCATGGACCCGGACGTGCCGATCGCCGAACTGTCAATGCTCGCGTCGTACGTCTCGAACGCCATGTCGCAGACGCGGTTCCTGCTGGCGCTCATCGGGGCGTTCGCCGTCCTGGCGCTGGGCCTGGCGTCGCTCGGCCTCTACGGCGTGATCTCGTATTCGGCGAGGCAGCGGACGCGTGAGATCGGCGTGCGTGTCGCCTTGGGTGCGAGCGAGCGCGATGTCGTGTGGCTGATTCTCGGACAGGGCCTGGTCGTGGCGCTCGCCGGTATCGGGCTCGGCCTCGCTGGCGCCATCGCGCTGACCCGCGTCGCGAGCTCGTTCCTCGTGGGCGTGAGCGCCACCGATCCGACTACGTTCGCGGCCGTGGCGGCCCTCCTGCTCGCCGTTGCCATCGTCGCGTCGTTCGTCCCGGCGCGACGCGCCAGCCGCGTGGATCCGAATGTCGCGCTGCGGAACTGATCGTCGTCTTGACCGCCGCACAGAACTCGGTGGCTGCCCACACGGGTGAGGATGCCGGCGCCAAGGCCCCCGGTCGCGCTCAGGTGATTGAGCGGTGGCGATTTTACCTGCGCAGTCCACACACCAGGAGGGTTGTCGATGCGCTGTGTCCTGAAACTCGTGGCCGTTGTTCTTGCTCTTGGGGTCGTCCACGGGCAGGCGCCTGGACCCGTTCCGGCCATTGTTCAAACACAGTCGGGACCGGTGCGCGGCACCGGGACCGACGTCAGCGTGTTCAAGGGTATTCCGTACGCCGCTCCTCCAACCGGAGACCGTCGATGGCGTCCACCCGCGGCGGCTGGACCGTGGACGGATGTTCGAGATGCGACGCAGTTCGGACCTCGCTGTCCCGGGACGCCGCCCGCACGCGCGCTGGCGTTGGGTGGGCCCGCACTCGGGCCCGCAAGCGAAGACTGTCTGACGCTCAACGTCTGGACTCCGGCGAAATCCAGCGGCGACCGGCTCCCTGTCATGGTGTGGCTCCACGGTGGAGGATTCAACTTTGGGACGGTCACGTTGCCCCGCGTCGATGGGACGAACCTCGCGCGTCGTGGTGTGGTCGTCGTGAGTTTGAATTACCGCGTGGGCGCGCTGGGGTTCCTGGCGCACCCGGCGCTGTCGCGCGAATCCGAACACGGCGTCTCCGGCAACTACGGGCTGCTCGATCAGATTGCCGCGCTCCGCTGGGTGCGCGCGAACATCGTGGCGTTTGGCGGCAATCCCGAGAACGTGACGCTGTTCGGCCAGTCGGCCGGCGGATCCAGTCAGGGATTCCTCCTGGTCTCGCCGCTCGCGCGAGGGCTCTTCCATCGGGCGATTACGCAGAGCGGGTGGTGGCGGGCTGCCGGGGCGAAGCCGCGCCTTCGCGCTCCCTACTATGGCTTCCCGGCAGCGGAAGCCCAAGGCCTGTCGATTGCGCCAGACATCGCGACCCTCCGGGCATTGAGCGCCGACGAGGTGCTCGCGCGAATGCCGAGCGACATTACGGAGATCTCCGCGTGGAGCTACGTCCCGATCGTGGACGGGTACGTCGTGCCGGATGATCCCGCCGTGCTCATGGGCACGAGCAGCCAGTCGAGAGTGCCGCTCCTCACCGGTCACAACGCCGACGAGGGTCTCTTTTTCGCGAGAGACTTGCCCAAGACGCTTGCGGGCTATCAGTCGTTCGTCCGCGCGTTCTTTCCTGCAGCACTCGTGGACGAGGCGCTGACACGGTATCCCGCAGCGACAGACGCCGAAGTCCCAGCAGCAGCGCCGTTCTTGTTCGGCGAGTCACGACTCGTTGCGCTGTCGGTACTCGCGGCGCGCGCGGCTGCCACAGTCACCGATGTCTACATGTATCGGTTTTCCCGTGTCGGACCGTCCAGCCGCGCGGCCTGGGGCGGTGCCACGCATGGATCCGAAATCGCGTACGTCTTCGACAACACGAGTGGGGACGCCTCACAGTTCGACGAGATCGATCGCACCGTGTCCCGCGCGATGGCAGACGCGTGGGTGCAGTTCGCGAAAACAGGGAATCCAAATGGTGGCAGGTTGCCGCCATGGCCCGCGTACCGCGCGCCTGACTATCGCGTGGTCGAGTTCGGTGATACCGCGACCGTCCGCTCGAACGCTCACGGTTCCGAGATCGAGTTTTTTCAGCGGGTCTTTGAGACGATGCGCACGCAACGATCGATGCCCACTGCTGCGAAGTAGCGCCGTGTGCGCCACCACATTCGTCCGTTGGAGGCAGCGTCGTCAACGCGCTCCCGGCCGACGGGTGGAGGTTCTCCAAACCTCCACCCTTTCAGAACCTCGCTCACGCAACACGTTCACGCGCAGCGGGTTACGGATCGCGGCTCCAGGAGCGAGTGGCCATTTGGGTCCAAAACGAGCGCTCTCAGAAGCACATGCGACAGGCAGGAACGACTAAGATCAGCGATTTTTGCTAAGGAATTTGGAGGCGCCGCCCGGATTTGAACCGGGGATGGAGGTTTTGCAGACCTCTGCCTTACCACTTGGCGACGGCGCCGATCGACCGACTCACCCGCGGCGAGTACGCTACATCTTTACAGGGGAGGTCCGGTCCTGTCCAGACCGGATGACCGCGTCGGAGGGACAATCGAACCCATCGCGGCGACCGGCACCGCAGCCAGCGGCGAGCGAAGAATGGAGCGGGAAACGGGATTCGAACCCGCGACTTCGACCTTGGCAAGGTCGCACTCTACCACTGAGTTATTCCCGCCCGCCGACGCCGACACGCAGCCTCGCCGCCGCACGTATCCTCTCGTCGAGAGGGACAATCGTACCCACACCGCCCAAACCCGAATCAACCAAGGCTCGCGGCGCCTCAGGCGCCGAACGCATTGCGGTAGACGGTCAACTGGCGACCGGCGCCGGTGCGCGCCCCGCTGCTCTGCACCGGATCCGACCGCCACCACGTCGAAGCGGCACGCCCGGCCGGTGAGACGATGACGCGCGAGGTAGTCGATGGCCATCGACACCAGGCGCCGCTGTTTCCGCGGCGTGACCGCCTCGGCCGCCTCCCCGAACTCGCGGGTGGTCCGCGCCTTGACCTCCACGAACACCATCGTCTCCCCCTCCCGCGCGACCACGTCGATTTCGCCATGCCTGGTCCGGTAGCGACGGGCAAGAATTGCGTACCCGCGACGCTGCAACTCGTCGACAGCGAGATCTTCGCCAGATTTTCCGAGCCGCTGCCGCTGGAGTGTCACGAGGCAGCTGACGGGTGCAAGGCCGGGGCCCGGGCGGAGATTGGGCTTTAGGGCACCCGGGGCTGGCGGACGCCAATCAAGTCGGCCGCGGCGCCCAAGGAGAACCCTCCAACACCCGGGCCGGCGCAAGCCCGAACCAGCCAACCCCATCCGGCCAAAGGCGAGGCCCCAAAGCCGAAAGCCCAAAAGCCTGGTCAGGCCTTCCCTTCCGTGACCTCCGCGAGCGCGCCGTCCAGGACCGTCAGCACGCTGTCGGCCTGCGCCATCGATCAGAACGAGCGGCGGCGCCAGCCGCAGGGCATTCCGCCCGGCGCCAAGCGCGAGCACCCCGCGCCGGAACATCGCCTGCACGAGCGCATTCCGCTCCTCGATAGCCCGCACCTTGGTCCGCCGATCGCGCACCAGCTCGATCCCGATCATCAGGCCCTTGGCCGCGCACGTCGCCTAATCAGCGGGTACTTGTCCCGGAGCGCGCGGATGCCCTCCAGCAGGTGGGCTCCCGACCGTCGCCGCATTGGCGACCAGCGACTCCTTCAGCAGCTTGATCGTCGCGTTGGCCGCGGCGCAGGACACCGGGTTCCCGCCGAACGTGCTGGCATGCGCACCCGGCGGCCACGTCATCACGTCCGCACGGGCGCAGGTCACGCCCGAGCGGCAGCCCGGACGCAATCCCCTTCGCGATGTTGACGATGTCGGCCTTCAGCCCGATGTGGTCCGACGCGAACATCTTGCCGGTTCGACCCATGCCCGACTGCACTTCGTCCACGACCAGCAGCATCCCGTGCCTGGTCGCCAGCTCCCGCAGCCCGTGCAGGAATGCAGGCGGAGGGACGAGGTAGCCCCCCTCCCCCTGGATCGGCTCCACCACGACCGCCGCGATTTCGTCTGGGCCGGCCAGGTGGACGAAGATCTGCTCCGAGACGAACGCGAGACACTGCTCGGCGCACTGGTCGGCGCTGCCGTCGAACCGGTAGACGTCGGGATACGGGGCGTGGTACACGCCCGGCATGAACGGCCCGAACCCGCGCCTCTGGATGGCCTTGCTCGCGGTCAGCGCCAGCGCCCCCAGCGATCGGCCGTGGAACGCCCCGAAGAACGCGATGACGCCCTGCCGCTTCGTGAAGTAGCGCGACAGCTTGATGGCCGCTTCGGTTGTTTCGGTGCCGGAGTTCGCGAAGAAGGTCCGCACGTCACCCTCGATCGGCGCGATGGAGGCGAGCGTCCTCCGCGAGGCGCACCTGCGGCTCGTAATAGAAGTCCGTCCCCGACATATGAATGAACTTCTGCGCCTGCTCGATGATCGCACGGACGACGTCGGGATGCGACACGCCCGGTCGAGTTCACGGCAATCCCGGCGGCGCAGTCGAGAAACCGGTTGCCGTCCACGTCCTCGACAACCGCCCCCTCGCCGCGGGCGATCACGAACGGGTAGTCGCGCGTGTACGACGGCGACACGATACTTGCTGTCGCGCTCGATCAGCGCCCTGGCATTGGGCCCGGGCAGCGGCTGTCCTGATGTCGGGGGCGTGCATCCTACCGGCTCATCTGATTTCTCGTTGCGGCAGCTTCCCCGTCTATCGCCTCTTCCAGCGCGTGACCGCGCCTGTGTCCTCCAGCATGATGCCGCGGGCGTCCAGGTCCGTGCGGATGCGGTCCGCCTCGGCGAAGTTGCGCGCCAGACGGGCGGCGCGCCGCGCCTCGATGAGGCTCTCGATCTCTGCAATCGGCACGGGGGGCTGCTCATCCTCGCGCACGCGCAGGCCGAGCACGCCGAGCACCGTGTCGAACTCGCTGAACGCCTCGCGGACGACGGTCGCGTCCGCCTGGCTCATCTCGCCCTGGTCGATCGAGGAGTTCAGCGCGCGCACCAGGTCGAACATGCACGCCGATGCCGGCGGCGGTGTTGAGATCGGCGGCCAGGTGTGCGCGAAAGGCGCTGCGCGCCTCCTCCACGCGCGTGGTCACCTGCGCATGGGACGGCCCGGCGGGCAGGTGGCCCAGGCGCGCCAGGAAGTCCGTGAGCCGCTTGAGCGACTCCTCCGCCTGCGACATCGCGTTCCACGAGAACTTCAACTGCTTGCGGTAGTGCACGCCGAGGAACAGGTAGCGGAGCGCGGACGGACGGAACCCCTGCCCGACGATGTCCTCCAGGTTGAAGACGTTGCCGAGCGACTTGGACATCTTGTCCGAGCGCCCGGTGTCCTCCTCGACCATCAGGTGCTCGACGTGCAGCCAGAAGCGGGCGAACGGTTGACCGGTCGCTCCCTCACTCTGCGCAATCTCGTTCTCGTGGTGCGGGAAGATCAGGTCGACGCCGCCGGCGTGCAGATCGATGGGGGCGCCGAGCAGCCGGAGCGCCATGGCCGAGCACTCGATGTGCCACCCGGGGCGGCCGGACCCGAACCCGGAGTCCCAGGCCGGCTCGCCCGGCTTGCTCGCCTTCCAGAGGACGAAGTCCCGGGCGTCGTCTTTTTCGTACTTGTCGCTGTCGATGCGCGCGCCGCTCTTGATGCCCGAGTGATCGAGCCGCGCCAGCCGGCCGTACTCCGGGAACGACGCGAATCTTGAAGTAGATCGACCCGTCGCTCTCAGTAGGTGTGCCCGCGCGTCTGCAGCGCGACGATCGTCTCCGCCATCGCCTTGATGTTCTCGTCGTCGGTGGCGCGCGGCTGCTCCTCGGGGGGCTCGAGCCCGAGCGCGGCAGCGTCCTCGCGGAACGTGGCAATGTACCGGTCCGTGTACTCGCGCAGCGGGACACCGGCCTTGTTCGATTCGAGGATGGTCCGGTCGTCCACGTCGGTGAAGTTCATCACGTGCAGGACGTCGAAGCCCTCCTGGTATCTGAGGGTGCGCCGCAGCACGTCCACCGCCACGAAGGTGCGGAAATTGCCGATGTGGCCGCGGGCGTAGACGGTCAGCCCGCAGGAGTACATGCGGACCCGGTTGTCGCGCGAGGGCGCGAACTCCTCTTCGCGGCGCGTCAGGGTGTTGTAAAGGCGCATGAACAGGGGGGCGCTCGGTCGTCCAGCACGCTACGTGCGCGACGGCAGTGGACACCGGGCGTCGACGGCCCTGTCCCCGACGCGCGCGCGGATCAGCAGCGCGTCGTCGGCCTGGCGGAACTCGAAGAGGGTGTCCTCCGCTTTGCCGGCGCCGTCGGCCGACGCGACTGCCGACGCGACCCGCTCCAGGGCGTCTCCCGCGGCCAGCCCGTCCGGATCGGTGCCGCCAAGATACGCCGCCAGCTTGGCCGCCAGTTCCTTCACGATTGCGTGGTACTCGGCGCCCGCCGGAACGGAGATGCGGAGGAACAGCGTCGACGCGTCCTGCGCCCCGCTCGATTCGGACATAGCCAGATTCTACAGCGAAATGCGTACGAACAGCCGCCGCGCGCTCCGCGCATCGGCCTCGATCTGAGCGCGCAGCGCGTCCACGTCGGGAAACGTCCGCTCGTCGCGCAGGCGCTGGACGAACGACAATCGCAGCGTCTGATGGTAGAGATCCCTGTCGAAGTCGAACACGTGTGTCTCCACCATCACCCGGTCCGCATCGCCGAACGTGGGCCGCAGGCCGACGTTCGTGATGGAGGGCAGGACCAGGCCCTCGACCGTGAGGGTCGTGGCGTAGACGCCGGCAGGGGGCAGCAGGTCGTTCGCGGACTCGAGGTTGGCGGTCGGAAATCCAAGACCGCGCCCGCGCCCTGCGCCCCGGGCGACCACACCATCGATGAAGTAGTGATGACCGAGCAGGGCGGCCGCTTCGTCGACCCGCCCTTCCTGCAGCAGCCGCCGTACCCGCGTGCTGCTGACGACGAAGTCCTTGTAGCGAACCGGGTCGATCTTCTCGGCGCGGAAGCCATAACGGGCGCCCAGGCTGCGCAGCACCGAGAAGGTGCCGGCGCGCTCGTGTCCGAAGAGGAAGTTGGCGCCAACCCAGACCTCCGCGACGTGGAGCCACTCGACGAGCACCGTCCGCACGAAGCTCTCGGGGTCCCAGGTCGACAGCTCCTTCGTGAACCGCACGACGGCGATGCCCTGCATCCCGGCGCGGCCAAGCGCCTCGAGCTTCTGCGCCGTCGTCATCAGCAGCGGCGGCGCCTTGTCCGGCCGCAGCACCCGCGGCGGATGCGGGTCGAGCGTCATGGCTGCCGGCGTGCCGCCGCGCTCGCCAGCCCGGCGGCGTACCCGGTCGATGATCTTCATGTGCCCGCGGTGGAGGCCGTCGAAGTTGCCCAGCGCGACGACCGGCTGCGGCCACCGCGGCGGCGCATCGTCGGGAAAACGGGCGACAGTCATGCGGGAGTCGGGACGGGTGCGCGGAGCGCGGGACACGAGGCCGGCGTCATGGACACTCCAACACCAGCCCATCATAGGCCAGCTCCATGCCGGCTGGCAGGCTGGCGCAGGTCGCGGCGTGCTGAAGGTCGTGGCAGACGTGGGTGAAGTAGGCGCGCCTGGGCGCAATGCGGCGCGTCGCGGCGACCGCCTCGGCGACCGTGAAATGCGTCGGGTGGGGGCGGATGCGGAGGGCGTCCAGCACGAGGACGTCGAGATCCTGCAGGAGCGCCCACGACTCGTCCGGAATCCGGCTGCAGTCGGTCAGATAGGCAAACCCGCCCAGCCGGTATCCGAGGATCGTGCGCGCGCCGTGCAGCACCTTCACCGGCTGTACTTCCTGGCCGCCGACGCAGAACGGCCCGAGCACCGCAAACAGCTCGAGGCGGGGCACTCCTCCTGCCGCCGGGGTGGCAGGATCGAACACGTAGGAGAACGTGCGGCGGATGTCCGCCAGCGTCCGCTCGTCGGCGAAGCAGGCCATCGTCCGCCGCTGCAGCGCGTTGTACCGGCGCAGCTCGTCGAGCCCGAGGATGTGGTCGGCATGACCGTGGGTGAACAGGATGGCGTCCAGCCGGCGGATGTCGTGTGCCAGCGCCTGGGCGCGCAGATCGGGCCCGGTATCCACCAGCAGCCGGCTGTCGTCGTCGGTGGCAATCAACACGGACGTCCGCAGGCGCCGGTCCCTGGGGTCGGGCGACGTGCAGGTCGCGCAGTCGCAACCAATCATCGGCACCCCGTGAGAGGTGCCAGTCCCGAGGAACGTGATTTTCAAGAGTGACGCTGGTGAAGACGGAGAGCCTGGCGTCCGGCTACGGATGGATGATGCGCTTCTCCCCCTCCTGGGCCTTGACGTACCGCATCCGCAGCTCGTAGAGGAGATCGTCGATGAGCTGCGCCTCGGGCTCGAGCAGGTTGCCCTTGGTCTTCTCCTGGAGCATTCCGATGATCTCGATCATCTGCCGGGCGGCGTCGAGGTTCGGCTCCGGGCGCCGGCCAGTGCCGGGATCGGGAATATCGCCGAAATGCAGGGCTGTCGTGGTCGCGAGCGACAGCACGAAAGCAGCAAAGTCGATTGTCGGTGCGTCCTGATCCTCCGGGTTGTCCACCTTCGAATGCTAGCATAACCATCTCATGGCCGACCCCCGCGACGCCTCCGATCGCCACGCCGGCGACGCCTTTCAGCAGCTCGTCGACATCATGGCCCGGCTGCGCGGACCGGGCGGCTGCCCCTGGGACCACGAGCAGACCCTCGCATCGCTCCGGCAATTCGTGCTCGAGGAGGCGTACGAGGTGCTCGACGCGATCGATCGAGGCGACCACGACGATCTGCGCGGAGAGATCGGCGACTTCATCTTCGAGGGGGTCTTCCTCGCGCGGATTGCAGAGGACGACGGCCACTTCACGATTGCCGACTCGCTCCGCGCGGTCTGCGAGAAGCTGATCCGGCGCCACCCGCACGTGTTCGCGGAAACGGCTGGTGTCGAGACGCCCCGCCAGGTCCTCGAGCAGTGGGAGCAGATCAAGGCGCGCGAGCAGCAGGAGGCCGGCCGCCCGCAGTCACTGCTGGCCGGTCTGCCAACGGCCCTGCCGGCCCTGCTGCGCGCCTACGAGATTGGCGCGCGCGTCGCGGCTGTCGGCTTCGACTGGGCGCACGCGTCCGACGTCATGGACAAGGTGGACGAAGAGATGGCGGAGCTGCGCCGCGCCGTGCAGGACGAGGGGGCCCACCGCGTCGAAGAGGAAATCGGCGACCTCCTGTTCGCGATCGCGAGTCTCGCGCGCAAGCTCGGCGTCGAGCCGGAGGCGGCGCTGCGGAAAGCCTGCACCAAGTTCACGCGGCGCTTCGGCGCGCTCGAGGCCGGGCTTGCCGCACGGTCGCGCACGATCCAGGAGGCCGGGCTCGAGGAGATGGAGGCCGAATGGCAGCGGGTCAAGGCCACCGAGTGAAGGGCCACCTGGTGGCCCGGGTGACGCCGTCACGGCTGTGACCGGGTGGAGGCTCTGAACGGAACACGGGCGCCGCGCCAGCCGCGAATGCTCACGTCCACGCCGTCGGTCTCGAGAATCACCGCGCCGTCCTCCGCGGTCGAGAACAGCTCCGCGCGCTGCGCGCGGTAGCGCGCCACGACAGCGGCCGCCGGGTGACCGAATCGATTGTCCCGGCCGGCACTGAAGATCACCGCGGCCGGCCGCAGCGCGTCTATCAGCGCCGGCGTGCTGGACGTCGCGCTGCCATGGTGAGGGGCCTTGAGCACCACGACGCGGGCCGGTTCCAGGCGGGCAAGGATCGCCAGCTCCCCTTCCCTGCCGATGTCCCCCGGCAGGACTATGGACACGTCCCCGACACGCACGTCCAGAACGACCGAGTCCTCGTTGCGGACACGCTGCCTCTCCCAGTCGGGCAGTGGGGGGTGCAGAACCCTGATCAGCACCGGTCCGATGCGATCGGTGTCTCCCGGCTGAACCGTCCGCCAGTGCAGGCCGAGGGTGTCGGCCACTGCGGCGAGTGCCAGGAGCGGCGGGTGCGGCGGCACCGGCACGCCTTCCCACACCGAGGGCGGACGGAACGCGCGCATGATCGCGGGCCCGCCGCCGATGTGGTCCGGGTCGCCGTGCGTAATCGCGAACGCGTCGAGGCGACGGACGCCGAGCGCCCGCAGCGCCGGCGCGACCACCCGCCGGCCGACGTCGAGCCCGGTCTCTCCTTCGGGGGAGCCCGCGCTGCCCGCCGTCGGCACGCCACCCGCGTCGACCAGCACCGCGCGCCCGCCCGGCAGCACGATGGCTGTCGCATCACCCTGCCCGACGTCGAGGAACGCAACGCGCACAGTGCCTGCTGGCGGAGACATCGCGTCGACTGCCCATGGGGGCCCGCTGACCAGCACCCCGGTCGCTGCCGCCAGGGCAACGCCTGACCCGCATCGCACCCGGGGCTCGCGGGCCAGCGCCATCGCCAGCGCCGCGGCGTAGTAGCCCGCGATCACCCACCACGCGGGCGGGAAGACGTCGCGCGCCAGGCCCGGCAGCACGTCTGTGAGCCGCGCGGACTCGAGGATCCCGGCGGCCGCGAGGTGGGCGACGTAGCCGCACGCAGCCGCCAGGGGTTCGCTGAACGTCGAAACCGCGAGGGCAGTCAGCGAAGCCGCCTGCAGCGCGGCCATGAGCGGGATGGCCGCGAAGTTGAGGAGGAGGCCGGCGAACGTGACACGACCGAAGAGCGCGGCCGCAATCGGCAGCAGCGCGGCCTCGGCGGCCAGCGTCGTCCACAGCAGCACCCACAGGCCCTGCCGGATCCGGCCGATCGCCGCAGCGTGCCGGTCGCCCCCCGTCGTCTGTCGCGCGACGATCAGGATGCCCAGCGTCGCGCCGAACGACAGGATGAACCCCGGGTCGAGGAGAACGACGGGAGCAATCGCTACCCCGAGAATCGCGGCGATTGCCAGCACGTTCAGCGCCGCACCGCGCTGATCGAGCATGCGCGCAGAGAGGTAGACGACTGCCGCACTGACGGCCCGGTGCACCGAGGGCGAGGGCACGACCACCTCCTGATACATCACGAGCAGCACAATCGTGCCCGCGGCGGCCGCACGACGGGCGAGCCCCGCCCGGGTGAATGCGGCCAGCAGGATGACGGTGAGGATTGCGATGTTTCCGCCTGAGATCGCGATGACGTGATACGTGCCGGCATCCTGCAGACGGCGCGTGTCGGCATCCGCCAGGCCGGTACGGTCTCCGATCAGCACCGCCGTCGCGATGGCGCCAGACCTCCCGCTCCAGCGTCCGACGGCCGCCGCCAGGCGCACGCGAACCCACGCGCGGGCCGCCGCACCGGCCTCCCGCACGGGCGACCCCCGGTTCACCACCTCGATCATCGCCGCGCTCTTCACCGTTCCCACCAGGACGCTGCCACGGCGCGCGAGGGCGCGGCGATCGTCCCGGACGCCCGGGTCGAAATAGGTCGAGGGCAGTCGCAGGAGCGCCGCAATCCGCACCGTGCGTCCCGCGCGCCACTCCCCCGATCGCCCCGGCGCCAGCACCCCTCCGACAGACAGCCGCGCCCCGCCGCGAACGGGCGTCCCGCCGGCGCGCCGCACGTCGATCGAAATCGACAGGGAGCCGTTCGACACCGAGGCGTCCTCCCGCAGGACGCCCTCGAGCCATGCCGGCCCGGATGCATCGGCCAGCGTGCGCGACTCGAACCACGCCAGCAGTGAGGGGTTGTAGGCGCCTGACGCCGAGGTCGCCCCCAGGGACGCGCCAGCCAGCAGGCAGCCGAGGGCAATCGCGGCGCTCGACTCGTGGTGCGCGCCCACGGAGAACGCACCGGCGGCGCTCAGCAGCGCGAGGAGGGCGCCGGCAGCCGCGCCGGACGCGAAGCCGGCGGCCGCGTCGGGCGACGCGAGGAGGCCGGTCAGCGATCCCGCGACGAGCGGCAGGGCGGCCAGGGCGGCAGGAACCCGCATGGCGGCGCGCGCTGCAAGGAACGGGCGCAGTCGGCGGCGGCGTCAGCGCATGGAAATGTCAGGCGAGCTGCGGCAGGGGCAGGCGACGGGCGGCAGAAACCGCCACACCCTCAGGCGGGGCGGGTCGCAGCTTCGGCGTGGTAATGCTGGAGCGCGCGGACGGTCAGCCCTTCGCTGCGCAGCGCCCGGATCGCATTCACCGTGGCGGCGGCGCCGGTGAGCGTCGTGATGCAAGGCACCGACTGCATCGTCGCGATCCGCCGCACGATGCGGTCGTCGAAGAAGGACTCCCGGCCGAGCGGCGTGTTGATGACCAGCTGGATGTGGTGATTGAGGATCTCGTCGCCCACATGCGGGCGCCCCTCGTTGACCTTGAATACGATCTCCGCGTCGATCCCGTGCGCCCGGAGGAAGTTGGCGGTGCCGCGCGTCGCCACCAGCTTGAAGCCGAGCGAGCTGAGATCGCGCGCGATCGGCAACACCGCCGGCTTGTCGTGGTTGTTGACCGAGATGAAGGCGGAGCCCTCGTGCGGCAGGCGGACGCCCGCACCGAGCTGCGCCTTGCCGAATGCGGTTCCGAACGTCGAGGCCGCGCCCATGACCTCGCCGGTGGACTTCATCTCGGGCCCGAGGATGGTGTCGACGCCGGGAAAGCGCACGAACGGGAACACCGGCGTCTTCACGAAGAAACCGGAGACCTCGAGATCCTGGGTCAGACCCTGCTGCGCGAGCGTGCGACCGATCATCACACGCGCCGCCACCTTGGCGAGCGGTACGCCCGTGGCCTTGGAGAGATACGGCACCGTGCGCGAGGCGCGCGGGTTCACTTCGAGCACGTAGACGGTGTCGTCCTTGATCGCGAACTGGGCGTTCATCAGCCCCACGACCTTGAGCGCGCGGGCCACCCGCTGGGTATAGTCGCGGATCAGCGCCACGTGACGGTCCACGATCTTGTGCGGCGGCACGACGCACGAGCTGTCGCCGGAGTGGATGCCCGCCTCCTCGATGTGCTCCATGATCCCGCCGATCACCACGGCGCCGGTCTCGTCCACCACGGCATCCACGTCGAGCTCGACGGCGTCCTCGAGGAACTTGTCGATCAGCACCGGGTGGCCCGGCGATGCGGCCACGGCAGTGAGCATGTAGCGATCGAGCGCGCCCATGTCGTAGACGATGGCCATCGCGCGCCCGCCGAGGACGTAGGAGGGCCGCACCACGAGCGGGAACCCGATCTTGACCGCGACCTCCCGCGCCGTTTCAGGCGTCGTCGCGACGCCGCTCGCCGCCTGCGGGATGCCGAGGTCCCACAGCAGCGCGGCGAAGCGCTCGCGATCCTCGGCGAGGTCGATCGAGTCGGGCGACGTGCCCAGGATCCGGAAGCCCGCTTCCTGCAGGGACAGCGCCAGCTTGAGCGGCGTCTGACCGCCGTACTGGACGACGCAGGCGACGTCGGCGCCGCCTTCCTGCTCGCGCGTGATGATGGCCGAGACGTCCTCGAAGGTCAGCGGCTCGAAGAAGAGGCGGTCGACCGTGTCGTAGTCGGTCGAGACCGTCTCGGGGTTGCAGTTGATCATCACCGTCTCGAACCCCTCCTCGCGGAGGGCGAACGCGGCGTGGCAACAGCAGTAGTCGAACTCGAGACCCTGGCCGATCCGGTTGGGCCCGCTGCCCAGGATGACGACCTTCGAGCGCGGAGTCGGATCCGCCTCGCATTCCTTCTCGTAGGTGCCGTACATGTATGGCGTGTACGACTCGAACTCCGCCGCGCAGGTGTCGATGCGCTTGTAGGCGGGCCGGAGGCCTGCCTCCAGCCGCTTCGAGCGGACCGCCTCCTCGTCGGCCCCGAGGATGACCCCGAGCTCGCGGTCGCCGATGCCGGCGCGCTTCAGCGTGCGCAGGAGGTCGTCGGAGATCCCGCGCATGCCCACCAGGGACGCCGACCGGCACAGCTCCACTATCTGCGCGAACTGCGCCAGGAACCACGGGTCGATTCTGGTGAGCTCGTGCACCTCCTCGACGGTCCAGCCGCGATCGAGCGCCCTGAAGAGCGCCCACATCCGGCGATCGGTCGGGATGCTCAGCGCCCGCTGGAGCGCACCTTCCTCCTCCTCCGCAGACACCGAGTCGGGCCGCTGGAGGATCTGCCCGACCAGCCCGCCGCCCTCGGAGATCTCGAGCGACCGGAACGCCTTCATGAAGGCTTCCTTGAACGTGCGCCCGATCGCCATCACCTCGCCGACCGACTTCATCTGCGTCGTCAGCGTGCGGTCGGCCCGCGGGAACTTCTCGAACGCCCAGCGCGGAACCTTGACCACCACGTAGTCGATGGTCGGCTCGAAGGAGGCGGGGGTGAGCCGGGTGATGTCGTTGGGAATCTCGTCGAGGGTATAGCCGAGCGCCAGCTTCGCCGCGATCTTCGCGATCGGGAAGCCGGTGGCTTTCGACGCGAGCGCCGACGACCTCGAGACGCGCGGGTTCATCTCGATGACGGTGATGCGCCCGTCGGCCGGGTTGATCGCGAACTGGATGTTGGAGCCGCCGGTCTCGACGCCGACCCGCCGGATGATCCGCCGCGCGAGGTCGCGCATGCGCTGGTATTCGCGGTCGGTCAACGTGAGCGCGGGGGCCACCGTGATGCTGTCGCCGGTGTGGACGCCCATCGGGTCGATGTTCTCGATCGAGCAGATGACCACGAAGTTGTCCGCCCGGTCGCGCATGACCTCGAGCTCGAACTCCTTCCACCCGATCAGCGACTGTTCGAGCAGCACCTCGTGGACCGGGCTCATCTCGATGCCGCGCCCGGCAATCTCACGGAACTCCTCGATGTTGTAGGCGATGCCGCCGCCGACACCCCCCAGCGTGAAGGAGGGCCGGATGATGCTCGGGAAGCCGAGGATCTCGACGGCCGCGACCGCCTCCTCGATGGTTCGAACGTAGCGGCTCTCCGGCACGTCGGCACCGATCGACCGCATCGCTTCGCGGAACTGCAGACGGTCCTCGGCGACCTTGATCGCCTCGACCGAGGCGCCGATAAGCTCGACGCCGTACTTCTGCAGCGTCCCGTTCTCACCGAGGGTCACAGCCAGATTGAGCGCCGTCTGCCCACCTACCGTCGGCAGCACGGCGTCGGGGCGCTCGCGCTCGATGATCGCCTCGAGCACCTCGGGCGTGAGCGGCTCGACATACGTCCTGTCGGCCAGCTCCGGGTCGGTCATGATCGTCGCCGGGTTGCTGTTCACCAGGATGACTTCCAGGCCCTCGGCGCGAAGCGCCTTGCAGGCCTGCGTTCCCGAGTAGTCGAACTCGCACCCCTGGCCGATGACGATCGGACCGGATCCGATGACGAGCACGCGCTTGATGTCGGTCCGCTTCGGCATTCAGGCCCGCCGTTCCATCTCGTCGAGGAACTGCCGGAAGAGATAGTCCGCGTCGTGCGGACCGGGCGCCGCCTCGGGGTGATACTGCACGCAGAACACCGGCTTGGTGTCGTGGCGCAATCCTTCGACGGTGCCGTCGTAGAGGTTGGTGTGGGTGACCCGCACGTCCGGCGGCAGCGATGCCGGATCGACAGCAAAGCCGTGGTTCTGGGAGGTGATCTCGATCCTGCCCGTGTCGAGCTCCTTGACCGGGTGGTTCGCCCCCCGATGGCCGAACTTCAGCTTGTAGGTGCGGCCGCCGAGCGCCATCGCCAGCACCTGGTGGCCAAGGCAGATCCCGAACACCGGCACGTCGGCCTCGATCAGGTCCTGGGCGTTCCGAACCGCGTACTCGAGGGGCGCCGGATCACCCGGGCCGTTGCTCAGGAACACACCGTCGGGCCCCGACGCCAGCAGCGCCGACGCCGGCGCGGTGGCCGGGAACACCCGCACGTCGCACCCGTACGCCGTGAAGCGCCGCAGGATGTTCCACTTCATGCCGAAGTCGTAGGCTGCAATCTTCAGCGGGCGCCGGGCGCGGCGCTCGGGCACCTGCGCGAACTCCCCCGACGGGCTGTCGGTCGGCTGCCAGTCGAACGGCGAATCGCACGTGACCCCGAGCACCAGGTCGGAGCCTTCCATCGAGGGAATCTCGCGGGTCCGATCGACCAGCGCACGCGGGTCGATGTCGCCGGTTGCGATGATGCCGCGCATCACCCCCGCCGATCGCAGCACGCGCGTCAGGGCCCGGGTGTCCACGTCCGAGATCGCCACGATCCGGTGGCGTTCCAGGTACTCGCGAAGCGTCCCCTCGGCCCGCCAGTTGCTCGCCACCGGCGACTCGGCCCGGATGATGAACCCGGCGACCGTCGGCGCGCGCGACTCCCCGTCGTCTGCCGACACGCCGTAGTTGCCGATTTCCGGGGCGGTCATCGTGACGATCTGTCCGGCGTATGAGGGATCGGTCAGCACCTCCTGATACCCGGTCATGCTGGTGTTGAAGACGACCTCGCCGCCGGTCTCGCCGGTCGCACCAGCGGCCTCACCCTCGTACCAGATGCCATTCTCCAGCGCCAGGGTGGCCTTCATCGAATCGGTTCCAGAGAGCCGGCAACCCGGGTGGTCCGTCCGCGCGCGACCTGAGCGACCTCGGTCCAGGTGCGGTGCGCCGGGAGCTCGAGGCGGACGACACGTCCGCCAGGCGCGACGTCCGGGATCCGCACCGGCGTGGGTCCGACCGGCCGCCCGTCTACGAACACCTGCGCGCCGATCGGGCGCGAGTCGACCTCGAGGACCCCGGTCGCCGCGGTCGATGCAGAAGGCGCGGGGCTGGCCACTGGTGCGCCAGGCACAGGCGACGGTTTCTGGGTGGATGTGGCCGCGGGCGGCGTTGCGGACCGCGACGCCGCCCCGGCGTCGCGTTGCAGCTGCATCGACAGCGTGCGCGACGCCGCGTCGGCTGAGAGCCTGACCTGTGCGTTCCTGGCCTGGTATCCAGGAAGCAGCACGCGCACGTTGTAGTCTCCGAACGCCAGCGCCTCCCTGGTCAGCGGAGCGCGCCCGCTCCACTTGCCGTTGATCGTCACCGCCGCGCCCGGCGGCGTGGTCTGCACGACCAGCTTCCCTGTCCGGGCGGCATTGACCGTCGCGGCTGCACCCGATTCCCGCGGCGGGGTCGGGCTCTCCACTCCGGGCCCCGGCGAGGGCTCGGGACGACCGCCCGAAGCGGCGGCGGCCGGGTCGGCGGGGGCGCCCGCGGACGCTGGCGGGACCTCGTTCCTTGCGACAGGCTCCAAGCCCGGACGGCGGACGGCCGCGAAATACCCCGCGCCAAATCCGAGCACGAGGCCGACGGCCAGCATCAGCGCCAGCGGCAGCATCATGGACCGGCGTTCGCCGGTCCCCTGCACGCCTTCGTAGAAATCACGTTCGTCCACGTCGTGGGAGAGGTGGCGCTGAACGTCGCGCTCGACGATCTGCGGCGGGCTGACCGGCCGCTCGAACACCGACGGTACGAACGCCGGCGGCCGCTCGTCGGCAGCCAGCTCGAAGATCGGAGCTGCGTCCGGATCCGGCCCCGGCCCGGGTCGGAGCGGAGGCTCGGCGGCCTGAGCGGAGAACCTGAACTCGTCGTCGACACCGGGGGGCGAGGGTTCCTCCCTCAGCGCGAGCTCCGCCGCATCGAACACGAGCTCATCACCGCTGGCGTCCCCGTGAAGATCGTCGAACGGCGCGAACTGGGCAGCCCGCGCGTCGGACGGCACCTCCTCCACGTCCGGTCCGCTTGCCTCGGGATCCTCCGGGCGGACGGCCTCCTCGTCTTCCTCGTCTCTGTCCAGCGACCACTCCGCGACCCCGTCATCGCGGCCGCCGGCAATCCCGGCCGCCTCCCCGTCCGCGTACATTGTTGGATTTGCCGGGGGGGCGACGGCCTCCGCTTCGACCGCGTCCTCCTCGTCCGCGAACTGCGGCGGCTCGACGGGAATGGCGATCATCTGAATGGAGGGGGACCCGCCGGACGGCGGCGGCGCGGGCACGGCATCGACGGCACCAGCGGCGAACCCGGGGGATTCGGGAGTGGCGACCGCCTCCGCCAGCGCCTCCGCGAACGCGCGGCCTGTCGGGAACCGCTCGTCCGGGCTGTCGTGCATCGCACGGGCGAGCACCGACTGCATGCGCTCCGCGCCGCGCGCCACCGCGCCGGTGAGCGGACCGATTTCGAGACCTGTGGCCGACGGTCTGCGCCCGGTCAGCAACTCGAAGGCGATTGCCCCGAGCGAAAAGACATCGGCCGGAGTGGACCAGGCCGCGCCGGCGATTCGCTCAGGCGCGCTGTACGGCCGCCGCACAGGCGCGCGCAGGCCCACACGTTCGAGCGCGTCGACAACGCCAAAGCCGGACGCCCGCGCCTCGTCCGGCGTCACGAAGATGTCGCGAGGATGGAGCGCCCCATGCCCGACACCCGCGCGGCGCGCGACGTCGATACCTTCCGCGAGCTGCCCGACGATGCGCATCATCGTGTCGAAGGAGGCAGGCGCGTGGTGCCGCATGGCCACGTCGAGCGACTCGGCCGCCACGTACTCCTCGGCGCGGTAGGCGAGCATGCCCTGAACGCCGGCTGCAATCGGCTCGACGATCGAGGGATGGAAGAGATCCGCCTCGGGGGCGTGGGAGAGCTCGTCCGCCAGCGCCTGCGCCTGCTCGGGCGTGATGTCCAGGCGGAAGACCTTGACGGCCACCAGGCGGTCGCGCGTGGGCTCGTACGTGCGGAACACCGGACCGAGCGCCCCCACGCCAATCTGGTGCAGGACCCTGAAAGGCCCGAACGCCGGCGGCGGAGCAAATGCGGTCGGATCGTCTCTGGTCAGTGACGGGACTCCTCGGCGGGACGGAAAAATGTAACACAGTTCAATGGGAACCGCGTTGCGATCGTAGCGTACCGCAACCGTTTCACGGATCGGACCGCGGTGCCTGCGCGCCACGGTGGCGCCAGACCCGGACACGGCCGAACGCGTGTCGATGATCGGTGGCAGGGCGCGGCCACGCTTTGCAGAGGCGGCCTGACCCGGACGGCAAGCCGTCCGGCGTGGATCCCGGACCCCCCGGCGGGCGTCCAATGCGGGCAGGCCACCTTGACATGCTTTCCAAGGCTCTGAGAGAGTACGACACCGTGTCCGGCGAACCCAGCACAGAAGGCGCGTCGGCCGTCCTCTTCGAGCCAGGCACGAACCGCGCGGCGGTCGACGTCCGCCGGTTCCCGTGGATTCGGCCGCTTTCCGGCGACTACGCCTACGACTTCGAGCGCGTGGCCGAGTTGTACGCGGGCGACCCGGGCCGGCCCGAGGCCTGGCAATCGGCAATCGAGCGCGTGCAGGCCCACGGGCGAAAGCACCGGGAACTGGCCGAGGTCATTGCGGCGCAGCAGGAGCGCCGCAACGCGCCGCCGGCCGCACGGGCAGCCGCCGCCCGGCTGGCAGCCCCCGACACGGTCGCCATCGTCACCGGTCAGCAGGCCGGAGCGTTCGGCGGGCCGATGTACACGCTGCTGAAAGCGGTGACGGCGATTCAGCTGGCGCGGCGCGTGGCGGAGGACCACCGGGTCCCGGTCGTGCCGATCTTCTGGGTCGATGCGGAGGATCACGACTGGGCGGAGATCGCGGGGTGTACCGTCCTCGACGCCCACTACCACCCCCGAACGGTCGCGATCGATCCCCCCGACGGCGCCGGCCATCTGCCGGTGGGAGCGCTCACCCTGGACCAACGCGTCGAGCGGTCGATCGCCGAGCTCATGGCAGCGCTCCCCTCCACCGCGTTCACCGACTCGTTCATCGCCGGACTCCGGGATGCCTACAACCCGGGAGCGGGCGTCGCGTCCGCGTTCGCCACGTGGATCGAGGCTCTCCTGGGTCACCTCGGCGTGGTCGTGTTCGAGTCTTCCGACCCGGCGGCCAAGCCGCTCGCGGCGGGCGTGTTCGCCCACGAGCTGCGGAATGTCGGGAGGACGCCATCGCTCGCAGCCGATGCGGGACGCGCGATGTCCGCGCTGGGCCACGCGCCGCAGGTCGATCCGCAGCCGGACCAGCCGTCGGTGTTTCACCTGGACGGTGCACGCACCCCGATTCGCCGGAGTGGTGACGGGTTCGTCGTCGGCAGCACCGCTGTCGACGCGGCCACGCTCGTCGAGCAGGCGGAGCAATCGCCCGCCCGGTTCAGTCCCAACGTCCTGCTCCGCCCCATCGTCCAGGACACCCTGTTTCCGACGATCTGTTACGTGGCGGGCCCGAGCGAGATGGCCTACCTCGGCCAGCTTCGAGCCGTCTATTCAGCGTTCGGCATCCCGATGCCGCTCGTCTACGCCCGGGCATCCGCCACGCTCGTGGACTCCGCTGCCGCGCGGTTCCTCCGCCGCTACGCCGTGCACCTCGAGGACCTGCAGCCGCAGGATGAATCCGCGCTGAACCGGGTGCTCCAGTCGCAGCTGCCCCAGTCAGTCGAACAGGCGATGCGTGAAGCGGGCGAGGCGGTGGCCCGCAGCATGACGCGCGTCGCCGAGGCCCTGCCGGATCTCGATCCCACCCTCGCCGGAGCCGCTCGGACGACGCTCGGCCGGATGGAGCACGACCTGCGCGGCCTGCAATCGAAGGTCATCCAGGCAGCCAAGCGCCGCGACGAAACCCTCCGACGCCAGTTCGCGCGCGTCCAATCGCAGGTCTTCCCGCTCGGCCATCCCCAGGAGCGCACCCTCTCGGTCGCCTATTTCCTGAATCAGTACGGCCCGTCCCTCGTCGACCGGCTGCTGGAGGAACTGCCACTCGGCATGGGGAAGCACTGGGTGCTGACCATCTAAAGGGGTTCGGGGGGCCTGAACCCTATGAACCTACAATGCGTCGGCAGCGGCGGTGAGGCGCGTTTCTGCGGCCTGGAGCCGGTCGACCGTTCCGCTGAGCCATTCCTGATTCGAGGCGAGCCGCGCCAGGGACGTCTCGCACGCGCGGGCGGTCGCCTCGGGCGCGGGGCCTCCGGGTGTCTTGCGCACGCGGACGAAATGCTGCGGGCTGAGCACTTCCTGAAGGTCCGCGGGAGCCAGCTCGACGCTCCGGCCCAGCACCTTCGCCGAAATCCCTGCGAGCACGCGCTCGAGGGGCTCGCCCGGGCGGCGGGTGGCCTCCTGCACCAGCGCGGTCGCGATCTCATGGCTCTGTCTGAAGGACACGCCATGTTCCCGGGCGAGCGTGTCCGCCAGTTCCGTCACGGTGATCCAGCCCTCGCCGGCGCGCTCGGCGAGGCGCCGGACGTCGAACTGCGCCGTCGACATGGCGGCCGCCACCAGCCCGATGGTTCTCATGGCATCCCGGAACGTCGCCAGGACGAGCGGCTGCAGATCGTCTTCGGTGTCGACGATGTCGCCGAACGGCGTGTTGTGGACCGCGGTGAAGATCGCGTGCGCCTGGCCGACCGCCTTGCTCGCGATTGCACGTGCATGCTCCAGGGCCACCGGGTTCCGCTTCTGCGGCATGATGCTGCTGCACTGCACGAAGCCGTCGTCCAGCCGCAGGTACCCGAACTCGCTGGTGCACCAGAGAAGGAAATCCTGGAGCACCCTGCCGAGCCCGATGAGCAGGACGGCGGTGGCGGAGACACTTTCGAGCAGGTAGTCGACCGTCGCGATGCTGCCGTAGGTGTTGCCGGTGTCCCCATCGAAACCCAGCAGATCGGTGGTGCGCGCCCTGTCGATCTGGAAGCCGGTGCCCGTGATCGCGCAGGCGCCCAGCGGGTTCCGGTTGGTGCTCGCGCACGCTGCCTTCAACCGGGCGGCATCCCGTTCGAGCTGCTCGACGACCGCCAGCAGGTAGTGCGCCACCGTGCTGGGCTGGGCCGGCTGCGTGTGGGTGTGCGCGGCGAACACCGACTCCCGATGCTGCCCGGCCAGCCCCAGCAGCACCTGCCGCAGGTGCAGCGAGCGCTCCAGCACGGACAGGATGAGGCCGCGCTGCTGCATCCGGTACATCGTCATGTCGATGTCGTTGCGGGATCGCGCCGTGTGCAGGCGTCCCGCCACGTCTGCGCCGCAGGCAGCCACGATCAGCCGCTCGACGTAGAAGAACAGATCCTCGTAGGTGCCGTCGTAGACCACCCGGCGGACTTCCTCCGTGGAGATCGAATCGAGCGCCGCCCGAATCGCCCCCGCATCAGCCGGCGAGACGATCCCCTGCTCGCGCAGCATGACCAGGTGCGCGTAGTGGATGCGCATCAGGGGCGCGAGAAACTGCGCCTTGGCGTCCTCGAAATTCTCGTTGAGGACGCACGTCACATACTCCGGTGCAAATCTCATGGCAGCATCAGCGCAGGCTGATCAGGTTCGCCATCAGGCGGTACGCGCCGACCGTGCCGGCCGGCAGCTGCCGCCACAACCCAAGCCCTATGTAGAGCCAGCGCCCTTTGCCGACCCGGGCCTGCACCAGCGCGCCGGTCTTGACGCCCCGGTTGTACTCGAACCGGTCGCTCGCCTGGAGCAGGTCGACGTAGCGCGGGTCGCGCTCGCCGAGGAAGTACAGTCCGCGTTCCTGCACCCAGCCGGCCCACGTCTCGGGGCCCAGCCGGTTCGGCGTGGCGAACACCGGGTCGGAAGGCGCGAGCACCTCGATCGGCGCGTTCTCATCGGTCACGCGCCCCGCCGACACCTTCGCCGGGTACGGGCCGTACTGCGCCTCGTTGAACTCGAACTTGTTGTACTGAACCAGCACCGTGCCGCCATTCTCGGCGTAGGCGATGAGACGATGGTTGTTCGCGCGGAGGTCGGGCCGCCGCTCGTAGGCCCGAACGCCGGTCATGATGACGCTGTACTGCGACAGGTCACCTGACGCGAGTTGCGCGGGTGTCACGAGGTCCACGCTCACGCCCAGCTGCGTCAGCGCCTGCGGCACCTGGTCGCCCACCCCCATGATGTAGCCGACGCGCACCCCCGGTGCAACGCTGACATCGATCACCTTGACGTTCGCTGTCGCCGGCTTCGGCACGTGGCGGCGCTGCGTGTGCGGGTACTCGACGACCTCATAGCCGGTCTCGTGCGTTACCGAACCGTCGTTCACGCCGGCGGTGACCGCGAAGTCGCCGCGTCCCGCCGCTGCCGGGGCCGACACGGCGAACTGGATCGACATCTCCTCGTCTTCCCGTGCGAACGTCACCGGCGCCGCCGCGGGCGTCACCGTCCACCCCTGAGGCACCGACAGCGCGACAGTCCCTTTCGCCGCGCCTTTGTGGTGATTGATGACCACCACCTGGACGTCACGCGTCCGGCCGCCGCCTCCGCTCACTGCCGTCGACGCCGGAAACACGATGATCTCGGGGGAGAGACGGACCGAGAACGCGGGCACCACCGAAAGCTCCATGCGCTTCTCGCCCGCAACCACCGTGTCGTAGCGGAACTGCAGGGGGCGGACGACGCGGACCTCGGCAGCACCGATCGAGAGACGCAGGGTCGCCTCGAATGGCGAGGGACGGAACGCCCGCCCGAACGGCGCGCCCGCTTCGAAGTCGTAGCGGGCGGCGTCCTGCCGTGGCGTCCAGTATGGACCGGTGATCGCCGCGGCTGCGGGAATCCTGGCCGCGGCGGTGCACGTGAAGGCTGACGCCTTCCGCACCAGTGCCGTGCACGTGGCGCTCGCGCCGGCCAGGCCCTGGATGTCGATGCCGGCGATTGTGACATCGCCGGGGCCGTTGTTGGCGACGGCAAACGAGACGTTCAACGGCTGATCGCGGATCACGACGCCGTCGTCCGCCAGAGCCTCGAACCGGATGCCGTAGGCCAGAACCATCGCCTCCTGGAACTGGTCCTCCTTCCGTGCGAGCCGGAGGTCGATCTCGTAACGAGCCTCGGCTGACAGATCAAGGGACCGGAGCTGCGCTCGAAGCGAGCGAACCGCCGCGAGACCCTTCGCGAGCGGCGCGGCAGCGGCACCGGGAGCCGATCCCAGAGCCGTCGAGGCCTTCGCGACGGCGGCGGCAATGGTGGCGAGCCCGGAGGTCAGGACCGAAGGCGGCCGGCTGCCGGCAAACGTCGCGAGGCCGGGGATGGTCGTGTCGATTCCGTCGAAGAACGTCGCCGGGGCCACGCCCGGTGCGCCGATCACCGTGTCGCGCAGGCGATACGTCCGGTTGAAGGACTGGCCGGGCAGCGGCAGCAATTGCGAGGTGCCCTGGCACTTGTGCATCGACCTGGCTTCGATTCCGAGATCGCTGTAGCTCCGGCCGAGGAGGGGATCGAAGCCGCCGACGTTGACCTTCAGCAGATCAGGCGAAGCCGGAGCCTGCGAGGCAGCTTTCGCGAAGCTGCCGATGTCGGTGCAGAACACCCGCTTCGCCTGCCATGGCCTCAGGCCCTCGGCGATCTGCCCGGGGAACCGGGCGGGGTCCGCCGCCGCCCGGAAGGCCTCCAGGGTGAGCCGCGTCGACGCCTGGTGGTGCTGCCCGCCACCCTCTCCGCCGCACAGGAACCCGGCAATCACGTCGGGACGAACCATGCGGACATGGCGCACGTAGTCCCCCAGGATCTCGTCGTGTCCCCACTTCTCGATCGATTCCTCCACGCTGAAGGAGAACCCGAAATCGACCGCACGCGTGAAGAACTGCTCGGCGCCGTCGAAGCGATGCGCGCCAAGCAGTTCCTCCGTCCGCAGGACGCCAAGCGACTGGAACAGCTCGGGCCCAATCTCGTTCTGCCCGCCGTCGCCACGGGTCGCGGTGACGAGGACCGTCCGCATCCCCTGGCCCAGCCCGAGCATCGCCAGCAAACCGTTGTCCTCGTCGTCCGGATGGGCATTGGTCTGCATGAAGGTGCCCGTCGAGCCGAGCTTTCGAAGCACCAGCTGCAGCGTCGTCAACCCCGGCAGCTCCCCGACCGGTTGCGGACGGAGCTGTCCCGACGGCGAGGCTATCAGCAGACTGGCGACGAAAAGGAGAGCAGCCGAAAGGCGGCAAGGCATATGACAGTCGTCAGTCGTCTATCGAGCGTCGGGTGTCAGTCGCCAGCCGGGAGTCGTGAGTCAGACCCTGCGCGGACGGTTCCCTCGATGTTCCCGTTGACGGCCTGCGCCTGCGCCGCCGCCGCGTGCGGCGCCAGGAGCGCCAGCGCCGCGCACACAATCCCAATATCCAGTCTTCGAACCATGTTCTGATTGCCCTCCCGGGCTATGCGAGCTTCCGCTGACATGACGCCGCGGTCATACGGGCAGTCCATCAGTATACAATCCCGCTGCACCGGCCCTCGCCAGACAGCTGCGCCTGTACTCGCCGCCACCGCCCATCAATTGGCCAGCGACCGCCGAACTCATCGAACCAATGACCTCCCGTCGTGAGACGCCCTCCCGCCCGGCGACGATTCGACCGATATGCCGATGGATGGAGCTCGTGACGGAGCGCGAGGCGGCGGCGAGGCAGGCGTGGCCCGCGGCGTGAGCCCCGCCGCGCGGGTGCCCGGCCGCAGGGCTGCTCCTGCGCGCAAACCCGCGCCGCGTCGTCGTTCGAAGCACGGGTGGCGTTTCTTCCTGGTTGTCGGCTTCTCAGGCCCCCTCCTCGTGCTGTCGATCGTCCTTGGCTACTACTACCTGCAGTTCTCGCGCATGATCGACGTCCGGATCCACGGTGAGATGCAGCGGGTCGATCCGCGGGTGTTCGCGCGGCCCTTCGAGCTGCGGCGCGGCCAGTGGCTGTCCCCGCACCAGCTCGTGGACCGTCTGAACGATCTCGGGTATTCGAACCGGCCGGGGGCGGTGCGGGGCGGCGAGTTCTCGATCGGCCGCGACGCCCTGCTGCTCGTGCCCAGGGATGGCAACCTGCGGAACCAGCAGGTCCGCGTCGTGTTCGGGGGGAGACGCACGAAGAGCGAGGAGCCGGTGCTGATCGAGCGCATCGAGGTGGTCGGCAGAAAGACGCGGCCGGCCGAAGTGACGCTCGACGCCCCGCTGATCACAGCCCTGGTGCCGACCGGGCGCGCCAAGCGGCGGGACGTGCCGCTCGCGGCCATTCCGCCCCATGTCGTGCACGCGGTCCTCGCCATCGAGGATCGGCGGTTCTACGACCACCCCGGCATCGATCCGGTTGCGATCGCGGCAGCCGTCTTCAGCAATGTCTTCCACAGGAGCGAGTACACGCGGGGTGGCAGCACGCTGACCCAGCAGCTCGTGAAGAACACGTTCCTGACCCCGGAGCGGACCCTGCGCCGGAAGAGCGCGGAATGGTTCATGTCCGTGGTGCTCGAGCGGCGTCTCTCGAAGGCGCAGATTCTCGAGCTGTACCTGAACGACGTCTGGCTGGGCCAGCGCGGGTCGTTCGCCATTCACGGCGTCGGCGAGGCGGCCCGCATGTTCTTCGGCCGGGACATCTCCAATCTCTCCCTCAGCCAGGCGGCGACGATTGCCGGCCTCATCCAGTCTCCGCCCCGCCACTCCCCGTTCAACAGTCCCGAGCGGGCCCGCGAGCGCCGCAACGTCGTCCTGGGGGCCATGGCCGACAGCCGGTTCATCACGGCGGCCGAAGCGGAGCGCGCCTCGAAGGAACCCATGCAGGTCGTCGCCCGCGCCCTCGAGGCCGAAGCGCCGTACTTCATCGACTACATCAGCCGGGAGCTGCAGGACCGCTACAAGGAACATGCGGGGAGCGTCGACGTGTACACGACGCTGGACCTCCACCTCCAGCGCATCGCCCAGGACGTGGTGCGCGACGGCCTCGACCGTGTGGACGAGATTCTCGCCAAACGCAAGCGCCAGCGGGCGCAGGCGGCGCTCATCGCGATCGACCCGCGCACCGGCGAGATCCTGGCGCTCGTCGGCGGACGCTCCTACAACCAGTCGCAATACGACCGGGCCACCGCGGCGCGCCGGCAGCCCGGGTCCGTATTCAAGCCGTTCGTGTACCTGGCCGCCTTCGAGCACGCCCAGCGGGAGGGCCGCACCGACGTCACGGCCGCCACCGTCATGACCGACGAGCCCACGACCTTCTCGTTCAACGACAAGCCGTGGAGCCCGGGCAACTACGATGGCGGATTCGACGGCCCCGTCACGCTCCGCCGCGCGCTGGCCCGATCGCGCAACGTCATCGCCGTGAAGGTCGCCGCGGCGGCAGGCTACGACGACGTCGCGGCGCTCTGGCGCAAGCTGGGCGCGGCCACCCCGCCGCGGCCATATCCTTCGATCGCGCTCGGAGTCTTCGAGGCCACGCCGTTCGAGATCGCCTCGGCCTATACGATCTTTCCCAACGGCGGCACGCTGCGGCCGCTCGTCGGCATCCGCAGGCTCGTTGGCGCGGGCCGGGACCTGCCGGTCCGCACGGAGCCGGCCCGCACCATCGTGCGGGCTGACACGGCCTACCTGGTCACGAACATGATGCGGAGCGTCATCGACGAGGGCACCGGCGCGGGCGCGCGGAGAGCCGGCTTCACCCTGGATGCGGCCGGCAAGTCCGGCACGACGAACGACCTGCGGGATGCCTGGTTCGTCGGGTTCACTCCGGAGCTGCTCACCGTGGTCTGGGTCGGGTTGGACGACAACCAGCCGCTCGGCTTGAGCGGCACCGAGGCGGCGCTGCCGATCTGGACCTCGTTCATGCGCCGGGCCCTGGCCGGGCATCGCAGCCTGCCGTTCGAGCCGCCCCCGGGGCTGACCTTCGTGGACATCGACCGCGACACGGGCTACCCGGCGACCCCTGCGTGTCCCGGGGTCTTCCACGAGGCCTTCATCTCCGGGACCGAGCCGACGCAACCGTGCCCTCTCCACAGCTTCGGCGGGCTGGGAGGATAAGCTACAATCAGGATCTACGCTGCAGACGCCGCGCTGTCGAACTAACCAGGATTGATTCTGTGAAACCACTGTGCCTGTTCCTGCTTGCGGCGGCGCTCGTCCCCGCGGCAGCCTGCAAGAAGACTCCAACCCCCGCTGCCAGTGCGTCGACGTCGACGGCCCCCGGGCAGGCCACCGCACCGGAAGCCGCGCCGGCTCCTCCGAAGCCGGTTCCGGCGCAGCTGCCCGAGGTTCTCGCCAAGGTGAACGGGCAGGATGTCAAGCGGTCCGACCTGGACATGCTGGTCCGCGACATGGAGCTCGGGCAGGGGCCGATTCCAGCCGATCGTCGCGACGAGGTCCTCAGGGCCACGCTCGACCGGCTCATCACCTACACCGTGCTGTCGCAGGAGGCGAAGACCCGCCAGGTCACCGCGACCGATGCCGAGATCGACGACCGGCTGAACCAGATGCGCAAGCAGTTCCCCGACGAGGCGGCCTTCAAGAAGGCGCTCGGCGAGCGCAACATGACGCTCGATCGCCTCAGGAGCGACACCCGCGACAACCTGGTCATCTCCAAGATGATGGAGTCCGAAGTGGCCACGACGCCTGGCGCCTCCGACGCGGAAGCGAAGGAGTTCTACGAGAAGAACCCCGACAAGTTCAAGCAGACCGAGCAGGTCCGCGCCAGCCACATTCTCATCCGCATCGACGAGAAGGCGGACGCGGCGGCCAAGCAGAAAGCCCGCGCGCGCATCGACGGCCTCTTGAAGCGTGCCAAGGCGGGTGAAGACTTCGCGACGCTCGCCAAGGAGAACTCCGCCGACGGGAGCGCCGCGCAGGGCGGCGACCTGAACTTCTTCGCCCGCGGCGCGATGCTGCCGGCGTTCGACGAGGCGGCGTTCGCCCTCAAGCCCGGTCAGATCAGCGATGTCGTCACCACGCAGTTCGGGTTCCACATCATCAAGGTCACCGACCGCAAGGAACCGTCCACCGTGCCGCTCGGCGAGGTGAGCGAGCGCGTGAAGCAGTTCCTCTCGGGACAGAAGAAGCAGCAGAAGGCCGACGAGTTCATCAACGCCCTGAAGCAGAAATGCAAGATTGAGGTCCTCATCTGAACGAGGAGGTCCTTGCGGCAGCCGCCCAGGCGCTGGCGCGCGGTGATGCCGCCGCGCTCGTGACGGTCGTTCGCGCCAACGGATCGACACCGCAGCGGGCCGGCGCCAAGATGCTGGTGTTCGCCGACGGACGGACGGTGGGCACCATCGGCGGCGGCTGCTACGAGAACGACGCCTTCTGGAAGGCGCGCGAGGCCATCAACACCGGGCGCGGGGCCCTGCTGCACTACGACCTGAACGACGACTTCGCGCAGGAGAACGGCCTCGTCTGCGGAGGACAGATGGACGTGCACGTCGATCCGCTGTCGCCTGCCCCCCATCTCTACGTCATCGGCGCCGGCCACGTGGCCTGGCACGTCGTGAAGCTCGCCCACGACGCGGGCTTTCGTACCCACGTCCTCGACGATCGCGAGAAGTTCGCCAACCGCGAGCGCTTCCCGGACGCAGACGAGATCATCGTCGAGCCGATCGCCGACTGGCTGCACCAGGCGGTGCTGCCGCCGACGGCATATGCCGTGATCGTCACGCGCGGGCACCAGGGGGACCTGGAGGCCATGCGCTCGCTGGCCGCCCGCGACCTCGCCTACCTCGGCCTGATTGGCAGCCGTGCGAAGGTCGTGCGGATCAGCCAGGCGTTGCTTGCCGATGGTCTTCCGCCCGAGTGTCTCGCGCGCGTCCACGCGCCCATCGGGCTCGACATCGGTGCCGTCACGCCCGCCGAGATCGGCATCAGCATCGTCGCCGAGCTCGTCGCTGTCCGGCGCGGCGTCGATACCAGCGCCCTCGCCATGTCGTCCCGCCGGAAGAACGCCCAGCGCACGCCAAGCGAATCGACATCCTGACGGGCTGCCCTGCCGACAGCCGCCGCGATCGATGTCAACCATCCTGATTCGAAACGGCACGCTCGTCACCATGAACGACGCGCTCGACGTCGTGCAGGGGGACGTGCTCGTGCGCGACGGCACGATCGTCTCGGTCGGGGCGGGCGGTGACGTCGCCGATCGGGTGTTCGACGCCGGCGGCGGCTACGTCCTTCCCGGGTTCGTGCAGACGCACGTCCACCTCTGCCAGACGCTCTTTCGTTCGTTCGCGGACGACATGCCGCTGCTCGAGTGGCTGCGCCGCCGGGTGTGGCCGCTCGAGGCCGCCCACACGCCGTCGACCCTCCGCGCGGCGACGAGACTGGCGGCCGCCGAGCTGCTCCTGTCGGGGACCACCACGGCGCTGACGATGGAGACGGTGCACGACACGGACGTGGTCTTCGAAACGCTCGACGCGTGCGGGCTGCGGGCCACCGTCGGCAAGTGCATGATGGACTTCGACGACGACGTGCCGCCGCGGCTGCGCGAGCGTACGCGCGACTCGCTCGACGAGAGCAGCGCGCTGCGGCGGCGGTGGGATGGTGCGGCGAACGGGAGGCTGCGCGCCGCCTACGCGCCCCGGTTCGCTGTCTCCTGCTCGCGCGACCTGCTGGAGGGCGTGGCCGCCCTGTCCGCCGCGGATCAGGTGCTGTCCACACGCACGCCTCGGAATCGCAGGAAGAGGTCGAGGTGGTGCGCCGGCTATCCGGCGGCCTGAGCAATCTGGAGTACCTCGCCGACACGGGCCTGGCGACCAGCCGACCTGTGCGCCGCCCACTGCGTGTGGGTCACCGATGCGGAGCAGGCGCTGATCGCCGAACGGAACGTGAAGGTGCTGCACTGCCCTGGCTCCAACCTGAAGCTCGGGTCGGGGATCGCGCCGATCGTCGAGCTGCGGGCGCGCGGGGTGTGCGTGTCGCTTGGAGCGGATGGCGCCGCGTGCAACAACCGCCTCGACATGTTCGACGAGATGCGGCTCGCCGCGACGCTGCAGGCGGTTCGCAGCGGCCCGGGCGACGCTGCCGGCGCGCGACGTCCTCTGGATGGCCACCCGCGGCGGCGCGCAGACGCTCGGGTCTCGACGGGGCGATCGGCTCGCTCGAGCCGGGCAAGCGCGCCGATCTCATCGTCGTCGCCCGGGACCGGCTGCACCTGCAGCCCGACCGCGACCCGTGGTCCACGCTGGTCTATGCGGCGCGCGGGCCGGACGTCCGGCTGGCGATGGTTGACGGCGAGGTGCTCGTCAGCGACTTCTCTCTCACTCGCGCCGACCGGACCGAGATTGTGGCGGAGGCGCGGAGCGCGGCGGAGGAGCTGGCACGACGCGCGGGCCTGTAACCCGGCTCCGCGAACCTGGCGCTTCTCAGCAGCAACGAAGTCTCGTATAATCTTTAGCAGTCCCTGGCATAGAGTGCTAACAACCATGATCCCCCATCCTGAGCTGCCGGAACGAGATAGGCGGATCCTCGGCGCGCTCGTCCAGGCCTACATCGAACAAGGCGAACCGGTTTCGTCGCTCTGGCTGGCAAACCGGGGGTTTGGAGTGTCGTCGGCGACGCTCAGGAACGTCATGGCGAGGCTCGAGGATCTCGGTTTCGTGCAGCAGCCGCACACCTCAGCGGGACGCGTGCCGACCGATCTGGGCTACCGGAACTACGTCGATGCGCTTCTCTCCGGACGCAAGACACCCCGTGCCACGCCGCTGGTCGAGGCGCGGCTGCGGCAGGCTGGGAGCGTCGAGGACCTGATGAGGCACGTCTCCCACGAGCTCTCCCGCGCATCACACCAGGTCGGCTTCGCCGTCGCGCCGGGCGTGGATGCCACCACGCTGGACCGGCTGGATTTCGTGCCGCTCGACGGTGGGCGTGTGCTGGTGATCGTGGTCGGTACCAACGGCCACGTGTCGCACAAGGTGATTCAGCCGAGCGACGCGTACGATCAGACCGAGTTGCAGCAGGTCGCGAACTACCTGAACAGCGAGTTCAAGGGCCGGTCGCTCCTGCAGGTGCGACATGCCGTGCTCGCCCGGCTGCAGGAAGAGCGCACGCTCTACGACGTGCTGCTCGCCCGTGCCCTGCGCCTCGCGAGCTCTTCCTTCGCGGACTTCGACTCGGCGCCCACCCTCTTCGTGCAGGGGGCATCGCTCCTGCTCGACGACCTGAGCGGCGACGATCCGGAAGTGACGCTCGAGGGCCTGCGGCGGCTGCTGCGGATGATCGAGGAGAAGACACGGCTCCTCCAGCTGCTGGACGACTACATCAGCGCGGACGGATTGACCATCGTCATCGGCTCGGAGCACAGCGCACCGGACCTGCAGCGTTTCAGCCTGGTCGTATCCAGCTATTCCGATGGTCGCACGGTCCGCGCTGTGGGTGTCATCGGCCCGAGACGCATGCGCTACTCGAAGGCGATCCATGCCGTGGACTCGCTTGTCGAAGGCCATCAGCCGGATGATCGCCTCGAAGCCCTGAACATCAACCGCGGCGTCACGCCCGCGTCCACACACACAGACACACAAGCCATGGAAGACAATCACACGAACCTTGCCGCCGAACCTCCGCCCGAGGCCGAGGCGGCAGCCGCCCCGGCGGCCGAGCCGGACGTCGCCGAGCTGCAGCGGCAGAAGCGACGACTACTACGATCTGCTGCTGCGCAAGACGGCGGAGTTCGACAACTATCGCAAGCGCATCGACCGCGAGCGGCAGGCGTTGTCCGAAGTCGACAGCGGCCGAGGTGATGCGCGGATCTCGCTGCCGCTGGTCGACGATCTCGAGCGGGCGCTCAAGGCGGACGCGGGCGCGGAAGGCGCCGACGCCTACCGCCGCGGGGTCGAGCTGATTCACAAGCGCTCGAGGATGTCCTGCGGCAGCCGCGGCGTCACGTCCGATCGAGGCGCTCGGCGCCGACTTCGATCCGAACTATCCACCAGGCCGTCGCGCACGATCCGGCCGAGGGACGCCGCGAGGGCGAAGTGATCGAGGAGTTCCGGCGCGGCTACATGCTCGGTGAGCGCCTGCTGCGCCCGTCCATGGTCAAGGTCGCGAAGGGTGCGCAATGAGGGCGTAGCGTGACCAAGCGCGACTACTACGAGATCCTCGAGGTCGAGCGGGAGGCCTCCGAGGCGCAGATCAAGAGCGCGTATCGCAAGCTGGCGTTGAAGTTCCATCCGGACCGCAATCCCGGCGATCATCACGGCCGAAGAACGGTTCAAGGAAGCGGCGGAGGCGTACGCGGTGCTCGCCGACAAGGAGAAGCGCGCGCCTCTACGATCGCTTCGGACACGCCGGCGTGAGCGGCGCCGGCCGGACACGGGTTCGACCCGACGATCTTCGCGGACTTTTCCGACATCTTCTCCGGGCTCGGCGACGCGTTCGGCTTCGGCGACATCTTCGGCGCGCGGCGGCGGCGCGGCGGGCCGCAGCGCGGCTCGGACCTTCGCTACGATCTGGAGATCACCTTCGAGGAGTCGGCCACCGGCGCAGAGACGACGATCCAGATTCCGCGCGAAGAGACCTGCGAGACCTGCAAGGGATCCGGTGCGGCGGCCGGCACCCAGGCAGAAACCTGCGCACAGTGCAAGGGCTCCGGCCAGCTTCGCTACCAGCAGGGCTTCCTCACGGTGGCGCGCGCCGTGCTCCAGCTGCCGGGGCACCGGCAAGACCATCGCCAAGCCGTGCCAGAGCTGCCGCGGCGCCGGGACGGATCAGCCGGGAGCGCAAGCTCACGGTGAAGATTCCGGCCGGCATTGCCACCGGCCAGCGGCTGCGCCTCTACGGCGAAGGTGAACACGGCAGTGCCGGCGGTCCTCCCGGCGACCTCTACGTCGTGGTCCACGTCCAGGAGCACTCGTTCTTCCATCGCGAGGAAGACGACCTCTACTGCGAGATGCCGATCTCCTTCCCCACGCTCGCGCTCGGCGGCCACATCAAGGTGCCGACCCTCGACGGGCAGGAGGACCTCACGTCCCGGCAGGCACGCAGCCCGGCGCGCGATTCAAGATGCGCGGCAAGGGCATGCCGAACGTCTCGGGGCGCGGCCACGGCGATCTGCACGTGATCGCGCGCGTCGCGGTGCCGAAAAAGCTCTCCAAGGAGCAGAAGCACCTGCTCGAGGAGCTCGCGCAAGACGCTGCGCGACGAGAAGGTGTCCGAGCGACGACGCCGACGGCGAGAAGCCGTTCTTCGAGCGCGTCAAAGACATCTTTGGCTGATTACCCGGCGCTGGACCTGCGCTTCGGGCAGGCCGGCGACCCCGGCCTCGCTCGACGACGCTGCTCTACGCGGCGCTCGACGACTTCCAGCCCATCGCCATCCAGGAGCACGACGCCGGCGACGGGTGGCTCGTGTTCTTCCGGGCCGCGCGGCGCGCGACGCTGCCGCCGCCGCGCTGGCGCCCTCTCTGACGCTCACCATCACGCCGCGCGACGTGCCCGACGAGGACTGGGCGCGCCGCAGCCAGGCCAACCTCACGGCCGTCCGCGTCGGCCGCTTCGTGATCGCGCCGCCGTGGGATCCGGCTGTGTCCGCCGCGGGATCCGCGATCCGGATCCGCAATCGGAGAGCGGGCGGAGTCTCGCGTGAGTGCCGATCCAGCATACCGATGCTGGCTGCCGCATCCCTGACGAGGTTCCCCGAGCGGATCCCGGTTCCCGGATCCCGCATCCCGTGCAGGATCAGATCCTGATCGTGATCGATCCTTCGATGGGCTTCGGCACCGGACACCATCAGACGACGCGGCTGTGCCTCGCGCTGCTGCGCGCGAGGTCGCCGGCCGGCGCATGCTCGATGTCGGCACCGGGTCCGGCGTGCTCGCCATCGCGGCGTGGCGGCTCGGCGCGGCGAGCGTAATCGCCATGGACTACGACCCGGACGCGCTGCTCAACGCGCGCGAGAACATCGAGCGGAACGGCGCCCGGCGCGACGTCGTGGCCGAGTGCGCCGACCTGGCGGTCTTCGGCACCGCGCCCGCGGAGATCCTTACCGCCAATCTCACGGCCGCGGTGCTGATCCAGCACGCGCCGGCGTTGCGGCGGCTCTGAAGCCTGGAGGCGTGCTGATCGTCAGCGGCTTCAGTCCGCTGGAGATGCCAGGCCTGGCCGCCGCTTCGGCGCCCTCGACGTTCATCACGTGGTCGAGGGAGAGTGGAGCGCTGCCGTGATCCGGCAGTGAGTGCAGCTGTCGCCCGGATTTTGCGCCGGCCAGTTGCCACTCAGGATGCATTTTTCAGCATCCTGGTAGAGCGGACATCGACGCAGCATGGCTGACGGGCGGCACTCGGCCCCGCCCGTAGCGTTCCGTCGAGGCGGAGCTCGAATCCGCCGGGATGGCTACTCGATCCGGTACAGGTGGGTGCGCGACCGCAGGATCAGCGCGTTCCCGTCCACGGCCGGCGACGCCATGAAGCCGTCGCCGAGCTGGTTCTCGGCCAGCACCTTGAACGCACGGCCGGCCTCGATCACCGTCGTCTTGCCGTCCTCGCTGAAGAAGTAGATCCGCGCCCGGCGCGAGCAGCGGCGAGGCGGAGTATTCCCCCTGGATCCGCGACTGCCAGACGCCTGCGCCGGTCTTGCGCTTCGAGGCAGCTGACGATGCCGACGTCGTTCACCATCAAGATGATATCGCCGGCCAGGAGCAGCGACGGCTTGTTCGGGACCGCCCGCGTGACGCGCCACGCGACGTGCGTCGCGCCGACATCGCCGCGCCCGTCCGGCTTCAAGGCGACCAGCTGCCCGCCGACCAGCCCGTCGGATAGAACACCAGCCCGTGGCCCGCGACCGGCCGCGTGCTCGGCGAGTGCGTGCTGCGATCCTCGATCCGCCACAGCTCCTGGCCGGTCGCGCGGATCGTAGCCGTAGGCCGCCTTGGAGCCCGAGGCTGACCAGCACCGGCCGGCCGCCGGCCATGATCACATGCGGCGTCGCGAAGCCCTTGCGGAAGTCCCCCTCGGCCTGCAGCTTCCCGTCGGGCGCCGAGGTCCTGGAAGTCGATCGGACCGATGCGTCTTCCACACCGTCTTGCCGGTCGCCTTGTCCAGCGCGACGAGGTACTGCACGTCGCTGCCGTCGAAATGCATGATGCAGCAGGTTCCCGAACAGGATCGGCGAGGAGCCGGCGCCGCGGTAATGATTGCACTCGAGATCGCGTCGCTCCCAGATCACCTTGCCGGTCGCGGTGTCGATGGCGGCGGTGCCGGGCGATCCGAACGTCACGTAGACGCGGCCCGGCTCGATCACCGGCGTCGGCGATCGCGTAAGAGTTGAAGGGGTGCGCGTACTGCGGCGTCGCGACCGTAGAACAGCTGCAGGTCGAAGAGGACCTTGCCGCTGTCCTTGTCGACGGCCACGCGCCGACAGCGTCGCGGCCGTCCTCGGTGGCCGTCGTGACCCAGACCTGTCGCCCGAGCACGACCGGCGACGACCAGGCGCGGCCGTGGATCGGCACTCGTCCACCGGACGTGCTCGGGCTTCGCTCCAGGTCGAGCGGCAGCGTCGCCGCGGCTGGGTGCCGTTGCCGTC
Organism: uncultured Acidobacteriota bacterium; assembly: GCA_963787175.1. GTDB lineage: Bacteria > Acidobacteriota > Vicinamibacteria > Vicinamibacterales > 2-12-FULL-66-21 > CAVSUB01. The sequence goes on along the minus strand of CAWBCA010000011.1, from coordinate 104,181 downwards.
AGGGCCGCGAAACTGCGGCCACTGCGCCGCCTGGAGCGGCAGGAGTTACGACCGGCACACCACATCACACCTCTCGAACACACACGCATCAGCGATGGCCCTGCCCACGCCATCACTCCCACGCCATCGCGACACACCGCCAGCGACCGCCAGCGGGAACCGACTCGGCGCGCAGCGTCAGCGCCGCCAGTCGTGACCAGTACGGCGCCGGCCGCGACCGCGGCCGTCGAGCTCCTCATCGGCCCAGCCGCCTTCCGGGACCGACGGCCAGCGACAGCCCGCGCGGGCGGCGGGCCGCGCCACGAAGTCGCGCAGGCCCGCGGCGTCGACGCCCCGGCCGACGGCTCGACGAACAGGAGCACGAGACCGGCCGACTGGGCCGCCAGCGCATCGCGCGAGGGCGCCGGCTCGTGGATCTCCGGCACGGATGCGCGGCGGCACTGCTTGGCGGACGCAACCGCGACCCGGCGCCAGCGCTCGAGTGCTCCCGGCCGGGCCGCGACGCGCCGGCTTCACCGCCAGTGTGGACCGCCAGCACCGGCTGGATGGCCGCCGCCCCCATCATCGTCGCGTCGCGCACGATCTCGTCCATCGCCGCTGCCTTTAGCACGCGCCTGCAGACGAGCGTGAAACGGCACCGCGGCCTCCGCCGCCGGCTCCACCGGCTCGAGAACAGCGAGCGTCACGTGCGCGTCGCGCGCGGCGGTGACGCGAGCGCGACGCCACTCCGTGCCCCGGCCGTCGAACACCGCGACACGGTCGCCAATCCCGAGGCGCAGCACGCGGGTGAGGTGCCGCGACTCGTCGGCCGGCGAGGCGCACCTCGGAGCCGCTGCAGGGTCGAGGTCCGGCGCCAGAAACCGCGGCAGCATGCGCGCCGGCTTCGGTCGGCATTCGGGCTATACTGCCACGCAATCGACGCTCCGGTGCAGCCAAGACGCCTGGCGCATCGGACCGTCGAGGCACACGGCATCCACCATTGCTCTTCAGAGGCCAGACCCTCGGCAAGTACCGGATCATCGCGCCCCTCGGCAGCGGCGGGTTCGGCAGCGTCTACCTCGCGCAGGACACCTGGATCGACAAGAAGGTCGCGATCAAGGTGCCGCACCGCCAGAACCTCGACTTCGGCGACCTGCTGCGCGAGCCGCGCCTCCTCGCCAGCGTCAGCCATCCCAACATCGTCGCCATCACCACCGCGGAGAAGCAGGACAACGTCTTCTTCATCGTGATGGAGTACGTGCCGGGCGAGACGCTCGAGAACATCATCACGCTCAAGGGGGCGCTCGACGCTCACGCGGGCGCTCGACTTCACCTGCCAGATCTGCAACGCCGTCGATCACGCCCACCGGCAGGGGGTGCTGCACCGCGACCTGCGCCCCGCGAACGTGCTGGTCGGCGAGAACGACATGATCAAAGTGGCCGACTTCGGCACCTCGCGATTCCTGGAGATCGCGGCGCACGGCACCACCGTGATCGGCAGCCCGCCGTACATGGCGCCGGAGCAGTTCCACGGCAAGGCGGTGTTCGCCTCGGACATCTACTCGCTGGGCGTGACGATGTACCAGATGTTGACGGGGTCGCTGCCGTACGACACGCCGGCGCCGGCGGACATCGGCAAGCTGATGTCGGGCGAGCTGGTGTCGAACCCGCGCCTGCTGAACCCGTCCATCCCCAAGTCGATCAGCGACATCATCCTGCACGCGATGGCGCCGGACGTCACCGCATCGCTACCAGCGCGCCTCCGACCTCCTCGAGGACGTGCTGGCGGCGCGCACCCCCGCCTCGTCGCGACGGACACCGTCGGCGATCGCCCGGCGTCGATCCCGGGCCGCGATCGCCCCCGGCGCGCGCTCGCGGCGACGACTCCGCGAGCGTCCAGAACCGCCTGCGGCACCGCGACACGCCCGGCGGCGCGCTTCTGCTGGCAGTGCCGCAAGCCGCTGCACGCGCGCACCGATCGCTGTCCGTTCTGCGGCGAAGGGCAGTAGTGAGCGCAGCGCGCTCGACCATTGCCGGCTTCGAGCTTCCGGCCTCGGGCTTCAGGGGCTTTCCGGCTAGCGGTACCGACGGCGTTCCCGCTGACCAGCGTCCGGAAATCTCGGGAGTCGTTGGGCGTCCGAGCCGAAGTCTGACGCCTGAAGCCCGCAGGCCGGCTTGGTCCCTGTGCTACCATTCTCGTTCTGCAGGATTTTTTCCTTCCTGCCGCAACCCTTGGGCTGTCAGCAGCTTACCGCCTTGACGCCCGCATCAAGGAGCAGCGGATGTCCTTCCCCGGCACCGGCAAGATCTGGATGAACGGAACGCTCGTCGACTGGGCGGACGCCAAAATTCATGTGGCATCGCACGTCGTCCACTACGGGAGCGGGGTGTTCGAAGGCGCGCGCTGCTACGAGACGCCGCAAGGCTCGGCCTGTTTCCGCCTCGACGCCCACATGCGCCGGCTCTACGACTCGGCGAAGATCTACCGGATGGAGCCGGAGGTGCCGCTGGCGGACGTCACCGAGGCGGTTCTCGAGACGATCCGCGCCAACGAGCTCAAGGCCTGCTACATCCGTCCGATTGTGTACCGGGGCTACGAGGAGCTCGGCGTGAACCCGTTCTCGTGCCCGATCGACATCGCCATCCTGGTCTGGGAGTGGGGCGCCTACCTCGGTCCGAGACGCGCTGGAGCAGGGCGTGGACGTCCGCGTCAGCTCGTGGAATCGCGCCGCGCCGAACACCTTCCCGACGCTCGCCAAGAGTGCGGCGAATTACGCCAACTCGCAGCTGATCAAGATGGAAGCGGTGGTCGAGGGCTACAGCGAGGGAATCGCGCTCGACACCAACGGCCAGATCAGCGAAGGCAGCGGGCAGAACCTGTTCCTGGTGCGCGACGAGATCCTCTACACGCCGCCGCTTTCCGCCGCAGTGCTGCCGGGCATCACCCGCAGCTCGATGATTCAGATCGCGCGCGACCTCGGCTTCACGGTCATCGAGGAGCCGCTGCCGCGCGAGCTCCTCTACATCGTCGACGAGGCGTTCTTCGTGGGCACGGCGGCCGAAGTCACGCCGATCCGCTCGGTGGACAAGATCACCGTCGGCGACGGCCGTCGCGGCCCGGTCACCGAAGCGCTCCAGAAGGCGTTCTTCGCCGTCGTCAACGGGGAGACACCGGACCGGCACGGCTGGCTGTCGTACGTCTACCCCGGAGAGCCGCTGCAAGCCGTCGGCGCAGCTGCTGCCGCACCCGGAGCGCGCCGCGATCGCTGAGCCCCCATGAACATCAATGACCTGCTGCAGACGGCTGTCGATGCCGGTGCGTCCGACCTGCACCTCAAGGTCGGCAGCTACCCTGTCATGCGGGTCAATGGCGAGCTGGCCGTCGCGTCCGAGGAAAAGCGGCTGGAACCGGCGGACACCGAAGCGATGGCCGGGGCCATCATGGGCCCGGAGCAGGCCGAGAAGTTCGGCCGGTTCCAGGAGGTCGATCTCGCCTACAGCGTGCCGGGCTCGGGCGGTTCCGCGCAAACGTGTTCCAGCAGCGCGGCAGCGTCGGCATCGTGCTGCGCATCATCCCGTTCAGGATCCGGACGATCGACGAGCTCGGCCTGCCGCGCATCCTGAAGCAGATCGCTCAGAAGAGCGCGGCCTGGTCCTCGTCACCGGCACGACCGGCAGCGGCAAGAGCACCACGCTCGCGGCGATGATCGACCACGTCAACCCGACGCGCTCGGCGCACATCATGACGATCGAGGACCCGATCGAGTACCTGCACCGGACCACATGTCGATCGTGAACCAGCGCGAGATCGTCGGTCGATACCACCTCGTTCGGCAGGCGCTGCGAAGCGCGCTGCGGCAGGACCCGGACGTGATCCTGGTCGGCGAGATGCGCGATTTCGAAACCGTCGAGACGGCGCTGAATGCCGCCGAGACCGGGCACGTCGTCTTCTCGACGCTGCACACCCTCGACGCAACCGAGACCATCAACCGGATCATCGCGGTGTTCCCGCCCCACCAGCAACGGCAGGTGCGCATCCAGCTCTCGAGCGTGCTCAAGGCGGTGGTCTCGCAGCGCCTGATGCCTCGAGCCGACGGCCCGGGCCGCGTGCCGGCGGTCGAGGTGATGGTCGCGCACGCCGTTCATCCGCGACTGCATCGTCGACAAGGATCGCACCGCCTGATTCATGGCGCGATTGCCGCAGGCACGTCGCAGTACGGGATGCAGAGCTTCGACCAGTCGATTTTCAGCCTCTACGAGCAGGGCCTGGTCACGCTCGACGAGGCGCTGCGCTGGGCCACGCAACGTCGACGAGTTCAAGCTGAAGGTGCAGGGAATCGGCACGACGGCGGAACTGGCGCGCGACGAGATGGCCAAGAGCGGCGGCGTCGGGCTCGGCCCGGAGGTCTTCCGGTTCGGTGGCTGACCGCGCTCCGCCTACCTCGACGGCCTCCATTTGCTGGCGCGACGCGAGCTCTCGGTTGCCGAGTGCCGGTCCCGGCTCGCGCCGCAACGGAGCATTCCGAGGCGATGAGATCGACGCAGCTGTCGCCCGGCTGATCGAGGCCGGCGCACTCGACGACGCCCGCGTGGCACGCGCGTTCGCCCGCACGGCAATCAACGTCAAGGGACGCGGCCGCCTCCGCATCGCAGCGCGAGCTCCAGGCCAAGGGCATCGCCCGTGAGGTTGCCGCCGCCGCGCTGGCCGAGGTGCTCGGCGACAGCGACGAGGCCGAGATGGTGGCCGGGCGATCCGGAAACGCCTCAGGGGACGCGCGCTGACGAGGATCGCGCGGAGTCCGCCCGGGTGTTCCAGCACCTGATGCAGGCAGGGCTTTCCGCCGGCCGTCATGGTGTCAGAGTTGCCGAAAACTAAGGGACAATTGATGGTTATGCGCTCACGCGAGATTCGCCGCAGTTTCCTGCAGTACTTCGAGCAGCACGGCCACACCATCGTGCCGAGCTCGTCGCTGGTGCCGGGTGACGACCCGACGCTGCTCTTCACCAACGCCGGGATGAACCAGTTCAAGGACGCGTTCCTCGGCCGGGAGAAGCGCGCCTACACGCGGGCGACGACCTCGCAGAAGTGCATGCGGGTGAGCGGCAAGCACAACGATCTCGACAACGTCGGGCCGTCGCTGCGCCATCACACGTTCTTCGAGATGCTCGGGCAACTTCTCCTTCGGAGACTACTTCAAGAAGGACGCAATCCCCTACGCGTGGCGAGCTGCTGACGAAGGTCTGGCAGCTGCCGGCCGACCGGCTCTTTCCGACGATCTTCAAAGGCGAGGCGGGCATCCCGCGCGACGACGAGGCGCACGGCATCTGGACCAGGCTCGTGCCGGCGGAACGGATCACCGAGCTCGGCCTGGCCGAGAACTTCTGGGCGATGGGGGAGACCGGGCCCGTGCGGCCGCTGCTCCGAGATCCACTACTTCCGCGGCAACGAGCTCCCCGTGCGACGAAGAGCGGCAGGGCCGGCCCTGCCGCGGCCTCGACTGCAGCTTGCGACCGCTTCGTCGAGGTCTGGAACAACGTGTTCATGGAGTTCGATCGCCAGGCCGACGGCACGCTGAAGCCGCTGCCCGCCCCCTCGATCGATACCGGGCATGGGCCTCGAGCGGATCACCGCGGTGATCCAGGGCAAGCTGTCGAACTACGACACCGACCTGTTCACGCCGATTCTGGAGGCGATCGGCAGCAAGGCAGGCCGGCGCTACGGCGCGACCCTGGACGAGCCCGCTGACGTCTCGATGCGGGTCATCGCCGACCACCTGCGCGCGATGACGTTCCTCATCGCCGACGGCGTCGTCCCGTCGAACGAGTGGCGCGGCTACGTGCTGCGGAAGATCATGCGGCGCGCGATGCGGCACGGCAAGAAGCTCGGCTTCACGCGAGCCGGTCCTGCACGAGCTCGTCGGCGTGGTCGTCGACGGAGATGGGCGACGCCTACCCGGAGCTGCGCTCGCAGCCGCGACGCGATCGTCCGCGTCGTGCGCAGCGAGGAAGATCGCTTCGATGCCGTGCTGACGGCGGGACTGCCCCGCCTCGAGGAGGTCGCTCGACCGCGCCGCCGCCGCCGGTACTCCCGGTGCCCGGGCGAGGAAGCGTTCCGGCTCTACGACTCGCTCGGCATGCCGATGGACTTCATGGAGGATCTCGCCGGCCAGCGGCAGATTGCGATAGACCGCGAGGGCTTCGAGCGGGCGATGGAAGGGCAGCGGGAGAAAGCGCCGCGCCGGAAGCAGCCTTCAAGGGGGCCGACAAGGCGCTGACGCTGACGATGACGCCGGCGCAGGAGCGGGCGCTGGCGGAGGCCGTTGACGACTTCGCCGGCTACGAGACCACCACGTCCAGGGCACGCCGGTGCTCGCGCTGTTCGATGCGCAAGGCACCTGGGTCGACGAGCTGAACGCGGGGCACGACCGGCTACGTCGCGCTCGGCCGGCACGCCGTTCTACGTCGAGGCCGGCGGGCAGGTCGTCCGACACCGGCCGGCTGATCGGCGGCGACGGTGCGGAGGCACGCGTGGTCGAACGCATGATCCGGCAGCCCGGCGGCCGGCCCCGGCTGCACCAGGTGCAGCGTGGACCAGCGGGCGCCTTCGGCTCGGCGCAGTCGTCACCGCCTAGGTCGCGGACGCGGTCCGCGACGCGACCACGCGCCGGAATCACACCGCCACGCACCTGCTGCACGCCGCGCTGCGGCAGGTGCTCGGCGCGCACGTGAAGCAGGCCGGTTCGCTGGTTGCGCCCGATCGGCTCCGGTTCGACTTCGTGCACTTCACGGCGCTGACGCGCGAGCAGATCGATCGGGTCGAGACGCATCGTCAACGAGCAGGTCGTGCGGAACACGGCGGTTCAGACCGAGGTGCGCTCGACCGAAGAGGCCATCGCCGCGCGGCGCGATGGCGCTGTTCGGCGAGAAGTATGGCGACCGCGTCCGCGTGGTGTCGGTGCCGGGCTTCAGCGTCGAGCTGTGCGGCGGCACGCATGTCGCGCGACGGGAGACATCGGCACGTCTCCTGGTCGAGGAGGCGGCGTCGCGGCCGGCGTGCGGCGCATCGAGGCGGTCACCGGCGCCACGGCCATCGCATGATCCAGGAGCAGCGTGCCGCGCTCGACACGATGCTCCGCACGCTGAACACGACCGCGGCACATGCGGTCGAGACGGTGCAGCGGCTGCAGGCCGACGCCAGCCGGCTGACCCGCGACGTCGATCAGCTGCGGATGAAGATGGCACTGTCCGGCAGCAGCCCGGCTCGGCCACGGCGACGCGCCGCTGGTCGTCGCCGGCATCAAAGTCGCGGCGCAGCGCGCCGACGGGCTCGAAAAAGGCCGGCTGCGCGGGCTGTCCGACTCGCTCCGCGACCGCCTCGGCAGCGGCGTGGTCGTGCTCGCATCCGAGTCCGACGGCAAGGTGACCGTGGTGGTCGCGGTGACCAAGGACCTCACCGGCGCGCCTCCAGGCCGGGCGCATCGTCCGCGAGCTGGCGCCGATCGTCGGAGGGGGCGGCGGCGGACGGCCGGACTTCGCCGAGGCGGGCGGCAGGGACGCCGCGAAGATCGGCGACCTGCTGGCGGCGGTTCCCGGCGTGGTGCAGAAACTGCTCGCCTGACGCTGACAGTTTCGCGACGGCTAGGTTCCAAACCGTAACAACGGGCCGCCGATCCCGTAAGTCGTTGATAGGGCGCGGCACCGGCCTTGCCCCCGGGAGGTGCGGACTCGATGCGTCCCGGCTACCCCGATGCGCCAAAATCTCCCTGCGTCGCCTGCCTCGTCGGCTTCCTGCTGGCGCTGGCGCCCGTCCCCGGCGCTCGCACAGATCTACGTCTGGCGCGATGACTCGGGCCACCATCGTGCTGTCCGACCGGCCCAAGGATCCGTCGGCGCGCACCTACGCCGTCGCGACGCCCATCGCCTCCGCTCGACCCGGCCGCCCGACCGCCGCGCCGCGTCTACGACGAGACCATCGACCATCACGCCGCCCAGCAGGGCGTGCGCCCGGACCTGGTGCGCGCCGTCATCCAGCAGGAGTCCGGCTTCAACCCGAAGGCGCGCTCGGTCAAGGGCGCCATGGGCCTGATGCAGCTGATGCCAGCGACCGCCGCCGCTACGGCGTTGCTCAACGCCTACGATCCCGCTCGAGAACATCAGGGCCGGCGTCACCTACCTGAGTCCGCTGCTGGCCGCTACAACGACCAGAGGAGCTGGCGCTGGCGGCCTACAATGCGGGCCCGGGCGCGGTGGACCAAGCTACGGCGGCAAGTCGTGCCGCCCTACCGCGAAACGATCGACTACGTCGAGCCGCATCACGGGATCGCTGAGCGGTCCGCGCCCACTCCGTTCCGCATGTATCGCCGTGCGGCTGTCACGGTCGCGACTGGTGAAACACAACGTGCCTCCGAACGGCGATCGTGCTGCGAGGTCGACTGAAGATCAGCACTCGAACCCTCCGGCGTCGCAGCCCGGCGGCCCCGCAGCCGGGCTGGCTTCTCGACGCCAGACCGCTGACGCGATGCCGCGGTAGATTGGTGCGTGGAGTCACTCCGCCTCGACATCTGGCTGGATGTCGCCTGCCTGTTCCGCACCCGTTCGGAAGCCCAGAAGGCGTGCAAGAGCGGCAAGGTCGACGTTAACGACCAGCCGGCCAAGCCCCACCGCGAGACCTCCGCCCCGGCGACACCTCTCCATCAAGACGGCCCCTCGGTCGCCGCCAGCGCGTCGTCGTCAAGGCCCTGGCCGACCGGCACATCGCCAAGGCCGAGGCCCGAGAGCTCTACGAAGACATCACGCCGCCGCCCAACCCCGGAAGAGGTCGAGGCGCGGCACGTGGCCAGGCTCATGCGCCCGTTTCCTCCGCGCCGCTCCGACTGCTCTCCAGACAAGCGTCAGCGGCGCGCGATCCGGAGGCTCAAGGAGCAGAGCTGACCGTCAGGCCCAGGCAAGGCACCCGGCCGACCGGTGTGCTATAATCACCCGTTTGTAGCCGCCCTGCGCCAGGGTGGACTCACCTTCCGCCAGGCCCCGGCGCCAGCCGCCGCGGACCCGGGCACCAGAGGATCGACCAACAGTGGCCAGTCACGACTCCGCGCTCAAGGCGCATCGTCAGAACGTCAAGCGCCGTGACCACAACCGGCAGCTTCGCACCCGGCTCCGCAGCGCGCTGCGGGACATCCGCGCGGCGATCGACGCCGGAACCCCCGATGAGGTGAACGACGCCCTGCGCCAGACCATCTCGCTGGTGGACAAGATGGCCGCCAAGAGGCTGATTCACCGCAACACCGCCGGGCGCTACAAGTCACGCCTCGCGGCACGCGTGGCCCGCAAGTCGGCTGCCGCGGCGTAGCGGTCGGGATCTACCGGGTTCGACGGGCCGGCTGCCCGCGTGGCCGGGCGTTGCCGGCGGGGCACACAACTCGACCACGAGCCGCTCCAGCAGCACCCGCGGGTCGCCGCCGGAGCTCTTGAGGTCCAGGTCGGTGCGGAACAGCGCTTCCACTGCCGCCGGCACCCGCCGGGGATCGGTCACCACCAGCTTCTCCCGCACGAAGTACCCGAGCTGGCCGAGGATCATGTATGGCACGGCACCCGACTCGAGCGACAGCGCCAGCTGCCCGCAGCGCATCGGCCGTGTGCCCGCGCTCGATCGCGTTCGGGTCACGGCCCAGTCGTCCTGAGCGGACTCCGCGCTGACGACTGCCTGCGCATCCGCCAGCGACATCTTCGGCGTGCCGGCCGAGAACAGCATCAGCCGCTCGACGTCCCCGCGCAGCTTCGCGATGTCCGTGCCCGCGCGCTCCGCGACCAGCCTCGCTGCGGCCGGCTCGATCTGCGAGCCGGCCTCCGCGGCAGCCTGCTTCACCAGCGTCTCCGCCTGCCGGGCAACCTGCCGCGGATCGGTGCGCGCGTCCTTCCGGCCGCCTTCAGCCCCCAGCACTCGACGATCGTGGCGGTCTTCTGCAGCTGTCTTGTACAGGCGCCGGCTGCGGTCGATGTCGGCTGCGACGAGCACCAGGACCGTCGACGGCTCCGGCGCGCCGCACATAGGCTTCGAGCGCCTCGGCGTCTGGCGACGCCTGCTCGGCCTCGTCGCCGCCGCTGTCGTCTGCCTTGCCGCGGCGTTTCGGCTTGAGCAGCCTCTCGGCACGCAGCACCGTGACCACACGATGCGACGCCATCACGGGCACGATGCGCGCCGCCTCGACAATCGCAGCCGGCCGTGACGCCGCGATCGGACGCGTAGAGGCGCTCGAGGTTGAAGGCGCGCAAGCTCGTCCTCGACCAGCCCGCGAAAGATCCGCGGCCAGCCGCGACATCTCGGCGTCGTCGTCGCCGACAATCAGGTAGATCGGGTCCGGGCGCCGCTGCGCGATCTGCTTGCGTACCGCCGCCGGCGGTGGCGACGGGCATCAGAAGGCTTCGAGCATGGCGCTGACGACCGCGCGGGCGAACTCGGAGGCGAGGCGATCGAGCGCGTTGACGTCCTGGCGGAGAAAGGCGTTCGGATCGAGGGCGCTGCTGGCGGTGGACACCTCGTACTGCTCGCTGAACTGCATCCCGGGGTTGGACCAGATCGCCTTGTCCGCCTTGACGTCCCTGAGCTCGATCCGCGACACGAGGGTCAGCACGAGGCGGGTCGCCTGCTGCTGCTCGTTGAAGGCGGCAGGCGCGAGGTTGGCTGACGCAATCTCGCCGGTCAGCAGAGCATCCACGCCCGTGCGATCCGGGCGTGACGGTCCAGCGGCCGCGGCCGATGAGCTCCGCCCGGACCCGATCCGTCACGCGCTGCTCGATCTCGAAAGGCTGGTGTTGTTCGTGAAGAGCGGGACACCGATGGTCCGGATCGACGCCGGCAGGAAGGAGCCCCGCCCCGACAGCGAATAACCGCAGGCCGGCAGGGCCAGGCGCCGCAGCCCGGAGAGCAGGAAAGGACCGACGGCCAACCCTCACGACGCCACCACGCTGACGAGGCGGGCCGTGCCCGCCGCGATGACGACCTTGCGGACGGTCTTCCCCTCCAGATGCCGCACCACCTGCGGGTCCGCGAGCGCCGCTTCCCGCAGCTCGTCGTCCGGGATGTCGGCGGGCACCGTGACGCGTGCCCGGACCTTGCCGTTGACCTGCACCGGCACGGTGATCTCGGCCTGCGGGCGACCGCCTCGTCGTAGCGTCGGCCAGGCCGGCGGCCGTAATGCCGCCCGCATGCCCGAGCTGCTCCCACAGCTCCTCGGCCATGTGCGGCGCGAACGGCGACAGCATCAGGACCAGCGCCTCGACCGCCTCCTTCAGCACCGCGACCGTGCCTGGCGCTGACGGGCCCACCGATCTCGCTATCGTCCTCCGTCCCGCGACCGAGAGAGATGCACTCGCTCACGACCGCAGAAGGCGTACATCTCGTTGACGAGCTCCATCAGCGCCGGACACTGCGGTGTTCAGATGCACCCGCGGGTCGAGGTCGAGCGTAACGCGGCGGATCGTCTCGTGCGTCTTGCGCCGCAGCGCGCGCTCGCGCGTCGTCCAGGGTCAGCTCGCCAGGGGTGAGGAATGCCCTCGCCGCCGATCGTTTCGCACAGCTGATCGACCAGCCGCCAGACCCGTGCCAGGAACCGGAAGCTGCCCTCCAGCCCGGCGTCCGTCCACTCGATCTCCTTCTCCGGCGGCGCCACGAACATCACGTAGAGCCGCAGCGCGTCGGCGCCGAACTTCTGGATCATGTCGTCGGGATCGACGACGTTGCCCTTGGACTTCGACATGACCTGGCCGGCATTGAGGACCATGCCCTGGGTCAGCAGCCGCGTGAACGGCTCGTCGATCGCCGTCAGCCCGAGGTCGCGGAACACGCGCGCGAAGAACCGCGAGTAGATCAGGTGCAGGATCGCGTGCTCGACGCCGCCGCTGTAGAAGTCGACCGGCCCCCAGTAGGCGACTTTTTCGGGATCGAACGGCAGGTCGGTGTTGGCCGGGATCGCAGAACCGGAAGAAGTACCAGGACGAGTCGACGAACGTGTCCATCGTGTCGGTCTCGCGCCGCGCCGGGACCGCCGCAGTCGGGCAGGTGGTGTTCACGAACTCGGGGATCTGCGCGAGCGGCGAGTCGCCCCGCCCGCTGAACTCGATCACCTTCGGCAGCTCGATCGGCAGACTGTCGACGGCGACCGGCACGCATGCCGCACTTCTCGCAGTAGACGACCGGGATCGGCGTGCCCCAGTAGCGCTGCCGCGAGATGCCCCAGTCCTTCAGCCGGTACTGGACCGTCCGCTCGCCGATGCCGCCGCTCCTCGGCGACAGGCGGACATGCGATCGACCGCGGCGTCGCGCGCAAGCCCGTCGAACTCGCCGGAGTTGACGAGCGTGCCGGAGCCGCGCGTAGGCCTCGGCCAGCGTCTCGCCGGACAGTGCGGGCGCCGTCGGGCTGCACGACGACGGTGACGGGCAGGTCGTACTTGCGCGCGAACTCGAAGTCGCGCTGGTCGTGCGCCGGCACACCCATCACCGCGCCGGTGCCGTACTCGCCCAGCACGAAGTTGGCGACCCAGATCGGCACCGGCTCGTTCGTGAACGGGTTGACCGCTGTCCGGCCCGTTGCGAAGCCTTCCTTCTCGACCTCGCCGGTCATGCGTGCGGTGCGATCCTGCGCCTGGAATCGCTGCAGCTTGTCGCGGAATCCGGAGTCGGCCTCGCCGGCTCGCCCACTGCTGCACGAGCGGGTGCTCGGGCGCGAGCAGCAGGAAGTTGGCGCCGTAAATCGTGTCGATCCGCGTCGTGAAGACTTCGATGGCCCGGCTGCGGGCTCCGGCCGATGCACCGGGTCGCAGCGGGAACCTGACCCGCGCCCCCTCGGACCGGCCGATCCAGTTCCGCTGCATCGTCAGGACCTTGTCGGGCCAGCCGGGCAGCGCTCGATGCCGCTCGAGCAGCTCGTCGGCGTACGCGGTGATGCGGAAGAACCACTGCTCGAGCTCGCGGGTCTCGACCGGCGTGCCGCAGCGCCAGCACCCGCCGTCGACGACCTGCTCGTTGGCCAGCACCGTCTTGCAGCTCGGGCACCAGTTGACGTTCGAGCGGCGCCGGTAGGCCAGGTCGCGCTCGAGCATCTTGAGGAACAGCCACTGGTTCCACCGGTAGTACTCGGGCAGGCAGGTGGCGATCTCGCGCTCCCAGGCGTAGCTGATGCCGAGCCGCTGGAGCTGCCCCTTCATGTGGGCGATGTTCTCGAGCGTCCACGTTTCGGGATGCGTGCCGTTCTTGATCGCGGCGTTCTCGGCCGGCAGGCCGAAGGCGTCCCAGCCGAACGGGATGCAGCACGTTGAAGCCGCGCATCCGCTTCATGCGCGCGACGACGTCGCCGATCATGTAGTTGCGGACGTGACCGACGTGCGCGTGCCCCGACGGGTACGCGAACATCTCGAGGCAGTAGAACTTCGGCTTGGCCGGGTCCTCGGTGACCTCGAAGGTCGCGCTCGGCCGCCAGCGGTCCTGCCACTTCTGCTCGATTGTCTGGGGCTTGTAGTCGGGCACGATCCGTAAATTATATCCCACGCCAGTAGCGGCGCCTGGGCCGCGCGCACGGCCGCCAGCGCCCGCTCCCCGCGAGGGGCCGGCTGCGCCGGTCGCGAGCTCGACGAGCCGGCGTCGCGGTGCTCCCTCGAGCACGCCGCGAATGACGCCTCGAGGCACGCCGCGCAGCGCCTGCAGATCGTAGCCGCCCTCGGTGACGAGCGCCAGGCCGCGCGCTCCCGCCGCAGGCCCGGCAGCGCCGCGCACGATGCCGGCGTAGCCGGCGGTCGTGACCCGCATCGACGCCGAGCGGGTCCCGCTCGTGCGCGTCGAAGCCGGCCGACACGATCACCAGCTCCGGCTCGAACTGCGCCGAGCACCGGGCCCACGATCGCGCCGTACACCAGCTGCGTAATCGGCATCGGTCGCGCCCGCCTCGAGCGGCACGTTGACCGTGAACCCGGCGCCGCCGCCCATGACCGACTTCGTCGGCCGCGCCGGTGCCCGGGTAGAACGGGAACTGGTGGGTCGACACGTAGAGGACGCGCGGGTCGTCGTAGAAGATCCACTGCGTGCCGTTGCCGTGGTGGACGTCGATGTCGACGATGGCGACGCGCGACAGCCCGCGGCGAGCGCGTGCGCCGCCGCGACCGCGACGTTGTTGTAGAGGCAGAAGCCCATCGCCGTCGCGCTCGGCGTGGTGCCCCGGCGGCCGCACCAGGGCGAACGCCGGCTCGCGGTGCGTCGAGCGCATGTTCGACGGCGCCGATCGCGGCGCCCGGCCGCCAGCACGGCGACCTCGTGCGATTCCGGGCGACGTGAACGTGTCGGCGTCGAGCATCGACGGCGCGTCCCGCCGGTCGCCTCGATGCTGTCGAGATGCGCGTCGCCGTGGACGCGCGGCAGCTCGTCGCGGGTCGCCGGGCGCGGCTCGGCGGTGCGGCCGCCCGCGCGGCCCACGCGCTGCGGCGACGCGGTCGAACACTTCGGCCCGCTCCAGCCGCTCCGGGTGCCCCGGCGGCGTGACGTGCGCACCGAAGCGGGGCGACGTGATGAGCATCATGGGCTGAGCTGCTCCGGACAGCATGGCGCGGGCGCGCGCCTCGAGCGCGCCGAGCGCCTGCTCCAGCTCCCGGCGCTTGCTCTCGATGGTCGGCTCGGTCGTGTCCGGCACGTCCAACGGCGGGCCGATCGCCAGCGCAACGGTGGTGAAGGGCCTCGGGACCTGCGTGCGGTCCCAGCTCGATGCCTCCCAGAACCGGTCGGCCTCGATGTGGAACGGCAGCACCGGGTGGCCCGTCGCCCCGGCCAGCCACACGTGCGCCGCGGCTGCGCCACCCGCGCCGGGCCGCGCGGGCCGTCGACGGTGAAGGCGACCGGGCGGCCTGCGGCCAGCTCGCGGCGCATCTGCACCAGCGCCCGTGCCGCCGCCGCGCGACGTCGACCCGCGCGCGGTGCCGAACCCGAACCGGGTCAGGATCCCGGCGATCCACTCGCCGTCGAAGTTCCGGCTGGTGATCACCACGACGCCGCGGTTGCGGAAGTGGTGCAGGCCCGCGAAGATGCGCCCGTGCCAGAACGCCAGGATTGGCTGCCGGCCGGAGCGGACGATGTCGTCGAAATACTGCCCCCCGTCGACGCGCCAGGTCAACGTGCGGCACAGCGCGGCGACGACCGGATAGCCGAGGCGGCGATTGCCCGGCTCGTGACGCGGTCGAGGGGCGAGAGACGATTCAGGCATGAACGGCCGAAGCTTCCAGCCTCCAGCTTCGAGCTTCCAGCTTCACACCTGGTAGTGTCGGCCAGAGCCAACAGCCTAGAGCCCAGAGGCCGAGGCTGACCGCTTCCGCTTCCCGCTGCCCGCTTTGCGCTTTGTCGATTCCGGCCCGCCCGGTTCGGCCCACGCCGAGCTCGAGCGCCGAGCGCCCTGGACACCCGCCCCTCACATCCCCTCGTAGTTCGGGCCGCCGCCCCCCTCCGGCGGCACCCAGTCGATGATCTGGTAGGGATCCATGATGTCGCACGTCTTGCAGTGGACGCAGTTCGACGGGTTGATCTGCAGGCGCTTGCGTGCCGTCGCCGGCATCCACCATCTCGTAGACGTTGGCCGGGCAGAACCGCGTGCACGGGTTGCCGTACTCCTCGCGGCAGCGCGTGCGGCAGATGTCGGTGTCGTGCACGATCAGGTGCGACGGCTGATCCTCGGCGTGGCGGGTGCCCGAGTAGTGCACGTTGGTCAGGCGATCGAAGGTCAGCGTGCGATCGATCTTCGCGGGGTTGACCGGGGCGTCGACGTCAGGCCGGCCGTCGCGGTAGTAGTCGGCGATCCGCTTCATCCGCTCGAAGCCGGCGTGGGCGGGCATCGGATCGCGGATCCACCAGCCGCCGCGACACCAGCGACAGCCCCGAGTAGGCCAGGCCGGCGAGCAGGCCGTGGCCGAAGCTCTGGTGCACGTTGCGCACCGGTAGAGCTCGCGCGCGCACCTCGCTCGCGTCGATCGCCGCCTCGTAGCTGCGCAGCCGCGCCGCGCGAGGTGTCGCTCGTGGCGACCGCGTCGAACGCCGCCTCGGCCGCGAGCATGCCGGTCCGCATCGCCAGGTGAATGCCCTTGAGGCGCATCGAGTTCAGGAACCCGCCGGCGTCGCCGGCGATCAGCAGCCGTCGGCGTAGACCCGCGGAATCGTGTGCCAGCCGCCCTCGGGCAGCGCCTTGGCGCCGTAGCGGACCATCTGTCCGCCGTCGAGCAGGCCGGCCACGAGCGGATGCCGCTTGAAGTGCTGGAACCGGACGTGCGGATCGAACATCGGATCCTGGTAGTCGAGGCCGCAGACGAACCCGACCGCGAGCACGCCGTCGGGCATCGCGTAGATGAACCCGCCGCCGAACTCCTCCATCCGCAGCGGATAGCCCATCGTGTGCGATCACGGTGCCCGCGCGCGATGCGGTCCTTCGGCACCTCCCACAGCTCCTTGATGCCGATCGCGTAGAGCTGCGGCAATCGCCCCTCGTCGAGCGCCAGGCGCCGCACGACCGCCTTCGTCAGGTTGCCGCGCACGCCGTCCGTGAGGATCGTCACCTTGGCGCGGATGTCGACGCCCGGCTCGAACGCCGGCCTGCGCTCGCCGCTGCTTGCCGATCGCCGCGGTCGCCCGGTCCGGACGCCCGACCACGCGATCTCTCCTCGTAGAGCACCTCGGACGCCGCGAAGCCGGTGAAGACGTCGACGCCTTCGGCCTCGACCAGGCCGCCGAGCCACTTGACGAACCGGTTCAGCGAGATGATGTAGTTGCCGTGGTTGGCGAGCGGAGGCGGGGTGATCGGAAACGTGACCTTGGCGCTGCGGGTCAGGAAGTGGACGTGGTCGTGGTGCACCTCGGACGCCGAGCGGCGCGCCGCTCTCCTTGAAGTCCGGAACCAGCAGCCGCAGCGCCGACGGATCGAGCACCGCGCCGGACAGCATGTGCGCGCCGGCCTCGCGCGCCTTCTCGAGCACGGCAATCGCGAGCGGCTCGCCGCCCGCTTGCCTTCTGGAGCTGCGCCAGCCGCAGCGCGGCCGACATGCCGGCAGGGCCGCCGCCGACGATCAGGACGTCGACGTCGAGGGTTTCGCGCTCATGCCATCAGCTGTCAGCTTACCAGCTTCCCGCTACCCGCTTCCCGCTACCAGCTTCCCGAGGTCCCTTCCGCAGCGGCAGGCTGGGTCGCAGCGGGAAGCTGGAAGCGGAGAGCTATTTGTTCAGTTCCGCGATCATCGCCGGCACGACCTCGAACAGATCCCCGACGATGCCGTAGTCGGCGACCTCGAAGATCGGCGCGTCGGCATCCTTGTTGATCGCGACGATGGTGCGCGAGCCCTTCATGCCGACGAGATGCTGGATCGCGCCGGAGATGCCGAGCGCGACGTACAGCCGCGGTGCGACGGTCTGGCCCGAGCTGCCGATCTGCCGATCCATCGGCAGCCACCCCGCATCGCAGATCGGCCGCGACGCAGCGAGCTCCGCGCCGAGCGCCTGGGCGAGCTGCTCGGCCAGCTTGCAGATGCTCCTGCCCCTTGATGCCGCGCCCGACGGCGACGATCCGCTCGGCCTGCGACAGGTCGACGGCCTGCCTGGCCTCCTTGAAGGGGCCTCCGGCTTCTGGCGGATCGCGGCGGCATCCACGTCAGAGGTCGGCCGCGCGCACGGCCGCCGCGGCGCCCCCGCGCGACACGGCGTCCGCGCGGAACGCGCCAATCTGGAACGTGACGAGGTGCGGCGCCGGGCCCGTCGGCAGCACGTCGGCGCTCAGCTTGCCCTGGAACACCGGCCGCGTGTACACCGAGGCCATCGTCCTGTGGCCTGTGCGCCACGACGTCGGTGACGAGCGGCCGTCGCCGAGCCGCGCGGCCAGCGCCGGCGCGAAGTCGCGGGTCTGATAGGTGTGCGGGAAGAACACCAGCTCCGGCGTCACCTGTGCGATGAGCGCCTGGAGCGCGGCAACGTAGCCGTCGGCGGTATATTCCGCCAGCGCCGGGCACATCCGCCGACCACGATCCCGTCCGACCGCCGCCGCGGCGAGCTCCTCGGCCACGGGCGCCGCACCTGCGCCGAGCACCGCGACGCGTGACCGGGCCGCCGGCCTGCTGCGCCGCCGCGATCGTCTCCCAGCTGGCCCGGTTCAGCGCGCCGTCACGCTGCTCCGCAACTACCAGGATCATCAGATCACCCTCGCTTCGTCGCGCAGCTTCGCATGACGAGCGCTGCGGCGGCTTCGGCGGGCGAGCCGGCAATCATCTGTGTCTGCTTGCCTTTCTCCGGCAGGTAGACGCGGACGATCCGCTGCATCGGCCCCGGTTCCACAGGCGGCGGCGCGACCTTGCGGATCTCCTTCTTCTTCGCCGCCATGATGCCCTTGAGCGTGGCGTAGCGGAGCTGGTTGATCCCGCTCTGGATCGTCAGCAGCGCCGGCAGCGGCAGCGCGATCCACTGGAACCAGCCGCCCTCGAGCTCGCGCTTGACGCGCAGGGCACCCTCCGTCGACCTGCACTTCCATGATGATCGTGGCGTGCGGCATGCCGAGCGTTTCGGCGAGCACGACCCCGACCTGCCCGAAGCCCTGATCGTCGGACTGCAGCCCGGTCAGGACCAGGTCGAACTGCTCGTCGCGGACGGCCGCGGCGAGCAGGGCAGCGACGGTCGCCGCGTCGCTCGACGGCGGCGCCGCCGCGACCCTCGACGTGGATCGCCCGATCGGCGCCCCGGCCAGCGCCTCGCGGATGCACCTGCGCGGCCCGCGCCGGTCCGGCGCAGCACACCACCACCTCGCCGCCGTGCTTCTCCTTCAGGCGAAGCGCCTCCTCGAGGGCGTAGGCGTCGGGCTCGTTGAGCTCGAAGCTGGCGTCGGTGTCGCGAATCCAGGTGCCCGCCTCGTTGACGCGCAACTGCCACTCCCGGGTCACGACCTGCTTGATGCACACGGCGATTTTCATAGTTGAGCTTCCGGCTTCGCGCTGCTTCCTGCCTCCAGCCCGGGCCCGCAGCAAGCGTCGCGATTGTCTCCGCGAGTTTCGGGCCGCTTCTCCCCGGGGAGTCGGTCGAGCGTGACCAGGCTGGCCGCCGCACGCTGCAGCACGAACGTGTCGATGAACTCGACCTGCTGGCAGCGGGCGGCTGGAAGCGGGGAGCTACTCATCAAACCGCTTGAACAGCAGCGCCCCGTTGGTGCCGCCGAACCCGAACGAGTTCGAGAGCGCGTATTCGATGGCGGCCGGCGCGCGTCGTGGTTCGGCACGTAGTCGAGGTCGCACGTCGGGGTCCGGGCACTCGTAGTTGATGGTCGGCGGAATGCAGCTGGTGCCTGATCGCGAGCGCGGTGATGCCGGCCTCGAGACCGCCCGGCCGCGCCGAGCAGGTGCCCGGTCATCGACTTGGTCGAGGAGATCGCCAGCTTGCGGGCGTGCTCTCCGAACAGCCGCTTGATCGCCAGCGTTTCGAGCCTGTCGTTGAAGGGCGTCGAGGTGCCGTGCGCGTTGATGTAGTCGACCTGCGCCGGGGCGATGCCGGCGTGCGTGAGCGCCTTCTGCATCACCCGCATGCCGCCGTCGCCATCCTCGGACGGCGCGGTGATGTGGAAGGCGTCGGCCGACATGCCGTAGCCGACGAGCTCGGCGTAGATCGAGCGCGCCGCGCCGCTGCGCGAACTCGAGCTCCTCGAGGATGACGACGCCGGCGCCCTCGCCCATGATGAAGCCGTCGCGCTCGCTGGTCGAACGGGCGGCTGGCGTGCATCCGGATCGTCGTTGCGCGTCGAGAGCGCGCGCATGGCGGCGAAGCCGCCGACCGCCATCGGCGTGATGGCCGCCTCGGAGCCGCCCGCGATCATCACGTCCGCGTCGTCGCGGCGGATGATCTCGAAGGCGTCCCCGATGGCGTGCGCCGACGCCGAGCACGCGGTGCAGGTCGCCGAGTTCGGCCCCTTGGCGCTGAAGCGGATCGAGACCTGGCCGGCGGCCAGGTTGATGATCGAGGCCGGGATGAAGAACGGCGAGATGCGCCGCGGGCCGCCCTCGAGGAGCGCCTTGTGCTCGCGCTCGATGGTGGTGAACCCGCCGATGCCCGACGCGATGAAGACGCCGACCCGCGTGGCGATGTCCTCGGTGACCGACAGCCCCGCGTCGTCCATCGCGAACTGCGACGCGGCAATGGCGTACTGGATGAAGACGTCCATCTTCTTGACGTCTTTCTTGCTGACGAACTGCAGCGGGTCGAAATGCTTGACCTCGCCGGCAATCCGCGCCGAGAACTCCGCCGCATCGAAGTGCGTGATTGGACCGATGCCGCTGCGGCCGGCACAGAGCGCCTCCCAGTTCGCCTCGGTCCCGATCCCGAGCGGCGACACGAGGCCGACGCCCGTCACGACGACTCGCCTGGTCAAAACCCCTCCGTCCGGTTGGTCACTTTTTCTTGCTGTGCGACTCGATGTACTCGATCGCTTCCTTGACGCGCGTGATTTTCTCGGCGTCCTCGTCCGGAATCTCGATGCCGAACTCCTCTTCGAAGGCCATCACCAGCTCCACCGTGTCCAGCGAGTCGGCCCCGAGGTCGTCCACGAACGAGGCGTCCGGGGTCACTTCTTCTTCGTCCACGCCCAGCTGCTCCACGATGATGCTCTTCACTTTGTCTGCGACGGCCATTCAGTCCTCCATGGCGGGTCGCAGACCCGCGCGCGATTTCGGGTCGACGGACCCGTCCTACATGTACATTCCGCCGTTGACGGCAAGAACCTGTCCCGTAATATACGACGCCTCGTCCGAGGCCAGAAAACAGACCGCCGACGCCACGTCGGCCGGCGTGCCGAGCCGCCGCAGCGGAATCCGCGACATCCAGTCGACCTGCGCACGCTCGGCGATCGCCCGCGTCATGTCGGTCTCGATCATGCCCGGCGCCACGACGTTGACCGTCATGCCGCGCGACGCCACCTCCTGGGCGCCACCGACTTCGCGAAGCCGATCAGGCCGGCTTTCGAGGCCGCATAGTTCGCCTGACCCGGATTGCCCGCCTGCCCGACGACCGAGCTGATGCACACGATCCGGCCGCCCCGCTGCCGGATCATCGGCTTCAGCACCGCCTGCGTGAGCGTGTACACGGACGTCAGGTTGGTCGCCAGCACGGCGTCCCAGTCGTCGCGCTTCATCCGGAGCAGCAACTGGTCCCGCGCGATGCCGGCGTTGTTCACCAGGATGTCGAGCTTCGCATGCCGCTCGAGGACGCCCGCCACGGCCCGCTCGATGTCCTCGGCTCGTCGTGACATCCAGCGCTGATCGCCTCGCAGTACCTCCGGCCGCCGTGATCTCGCTCGGCGGCCGATGTCCGCGTGCTGTTCGCCGCGCGGCGGCGACCACACGTGCGCGCCCTGCGCCGCCAGCCGTGCGGCGATCGCCCGGCCGATCCCCCGCGACGCACCGGTCACGAGCGCCACACGCCCGGAGAGATCAATCATAGTTGAAGCCGTCAGCCCGTCGTCGTCGGCAGCTGCGCGAGCGCCGCGTCCAGCCCCGCGGCATCGCCCACGCTCACCACCGTCGCACCGCGGTCGATCTTGCGGATCAGGCCGGCCAGCACGCTGCCGGGACCGAGCTCCACGAAGCGGGTCACCCCCTCGCTGACGCAGGCGCGTAACCACATCCAGCCATAGCACCGGCGCGGACACCTGCCGTACCAGCGCGTCCACTGCCTCCGCCGCGGTGCGCTTCGGCTCCGCATCCACGTTGGCGACGACGGGAACGCGAGGGTTGTTGACGGCGAGAGCGCGCAGGTCCACCCGGAGACGCTCTTCCGCGGGTTTCATCAGCGCACAGTGAAAGGGCGCGCTGACGGCGAGCGGAATCACGCGCTTCGCTCCCCTCGAGCGGGCCAGCTCCCCCGCCCGCGCGACGGCATCCGCGTGCCCCGAGATCACCACCTGCCCCGGGGCATTCAGGTTGGCCGGCGACACGACGCGGCCAGGATGCTCCCCGGCGGCGGCCCGGCACGCGTCCGAAACAGCGGTATCGTCGAGGCCGAGGATGGCCGCCATCGCCCCTTCCCCTACCGGCACGGCCTCCTGCATGTAGTGCCCGCGACGCCGGACTGTCTGCAGCGCATCCGCGAAGGATAGCGTACCGGCTGCAACGTGCGCCGCGTACTCCCCGAGGCTGTGCCCAGCCGCGAACCGGGCGCGCACGCCGAGCGATTCGACCAGCCGGCAGGCGGCGACGCTCACCGCCAGGATGGCCGGCTGCGTGTTCTCGGTGAGCTGCAGCCGATCCGCCGGTCCGTCGAAGCACAACGAGGTCAGCGGCTCTCCAAGCGCCGCGTCGGCCTCGGAGAATGCCGCCCTGCACATGTCGAAGCGATCCGCCAGCGCCCGGCCCATGCCGACCTGCTGGGCCCCCTGCCCCGGAAACACGAACGCAATCATGCCGGTGAAAAACCTGGTTGGACCGCCGGCCCGGCCCCGCGAGCAGGACCGCCACGGCGCCGGTGGACTAGGAGAGTTCGCATCGGGCGCGAGGAAGGACCGGGACCGGTGGCGCGTCCGACGTTCCGGCCGGCAGGTGACGCATGACCAACGGTTCCAGCCACGGGATCACAGGCAGGAAGCTGGCAGCAGAACGTTATGCCTCGTCTACCGCACGGACCTGTCGCCCCCTGTAATAGCCGCAATGGGGACAGACATGGTGAGGCGACTTCGATTCCTGGCACTGGGGACAGGTGCCGACAGCGACAGCTTTCAGGGCGTCGTGGGTACGGCGCTTCGCTGTCCGCGTCTTGGAGTGGCGGCGCTTGGGATTGGGCATCTCAATTCTCCTTCGGACGGTTGAGAAGCCCCTTCAGGGGCGCCAACCGGGGATCTTGCCATACTGGGGTGCACTCGCAGGTGGTCCGGTTCAGGTTGGCGCCGCACACCGCGCACAATCCGCGGCAGGACCCGCCGCACAGGGGCTTCATCGGCAGCTCGAGCTGCAGCTGTTCCCGCAGCAGGTCGCCGACGTCGAGGACCCCTTCACGGTAAAACGCCGTGGTGAGGTCGTCCTCCTCGATCTCGCGCTCACCCTCACCGCCGTTCTCGGTCTGTGGCACATAGCGCAACTCGAACGGCACGTCGACGGCAATTTCAAAGGGATCGAGGCACCGGCCGCACTCGAGCTCGAGCCGCGTCTTCACCCGCCCCGAGACGCGGTAGACGTTGCTTCCGGCCCGCTCGATGTCCATCAAGAGGTGCACCGGTGCCGCCAGCCGATAATCCGGTTCGGGCGGTTCGAATGCAGACGCCTCGAATGTCCGTTCAACGCGCGCCGGTTCGCCGTGAACCTGCCTGAGATCGAACAACATGATTAAGGACCGCTCTCACCCGCCGAGCGGGAACCCGTCATTATACCTGCAAAACGCTTCGGCGGGACAGGCTCCGGGCTTTGGGCTTTGGCGCGAACTCAAGCTTTGGGGAGGCATGGATGGGCTTAGGGCGTTCGGCCTGCCCTGGCTCTCGGCTCTGGACCCGAAGGGTCAGTCGGAGTCGAAAGTCAGTCGGAAGCCGGCCGTCGAGAGACGGACGACCCGGCTGTCACATTTCGGTCAGCGACACCCACGGCTTGGGGATGTACAGCTGCTCGTAGAGGCTGACGGCGTAGCGATCCGTCATACCCGCGAGGAAGTCGCGCGCGGCCGCGTCGAGCCCTTCGGATCGCATGACGGCCGGATCCAGGAACGTCTCCGGCTGCTCCCGGATCCTGGTCCACAGGCCGCCGAGAATGCCCGCCGCTTTCTTGAACTCCGCGGTCGCGATCTCGTTCTCGTAAACCGCCTCGAACAGGAATGCGCGCAGGCCGACGGTCGCATCCAGCACCCCTGCGCTCATCCGGATCTCTGTCATGCCGCCGTCGAGGGTCTGGAGCACGACGTCGGTCACCATCCGCCCGATCCGCTCGGATGACGAGCGGCCGAGCACCTCGACTCGCTCCCGCGGCAGATCCTCTTCCTTCAGCAGTCCGGCCCGCACGGCGTCGTCGATGTCGTGGTTCACGTAGGCGATGATGTCGGCAACCCGCGCGATCTGCCCTTCGATCGTGCTGGCGCGGTGCTCGGGGTCCGCACCCACCGGCATCCCGCTCTTCCCCTTCGAGTGTCGTGCGATGCCGTCGCGCACCTCCCACGTCAGGTTGAGGCCCGCGCCGCCGTGCTCGAGGATGTCGACGATGCGCAGGCTCTGCTCGTAGTGATTGAACCCGCCAGGTACCAGCTCGTTGATGACCCGCTCCCCGGCATGCCCGAACGGCGTGTGGCCCAGGTCGTGCCCGAGCGCGATGGCTTCGGTCAGTTCCTCGTTGAGCCGCAGGACCTTGGCGATGCTCCTGCCGATCTGCGACACCTCGAGCGTGTGCGTGAGGCGTGTCCGGTAGTGGTCGCCGGTGGGCGCGAAAAACACCTGCGTCTTGTGCTTGAGACGCCGGAACGCCTTGCAGTGGATGATGCGATCCCTGTCGCGCTGAAAGGCGGGCCTGATGGCGTCCTCCGCATCCGGGCGGAGCCGGCCGCGCCAGTCGGCGCTCTTGGCCGCCTCCGGCGCCAGGATGTCGCGCTCGCGCTGCTCGAGCTGTTCCCGGATGCTGCTCATGCGGAGGCGCCCGTTCCCTTCATGCCAGGATGTCGTCGAGGAAGCTCGTGCCGTGCGCGAGCGGGCCGACCTCGAACAGCTCGGCCAGCGTCTGGCCGACATCGGCGAACGTGCGGCGCAGCCCGAGGTCGACGTTCGATCGCACCGCCGCGCCCGCGGCGAAGATCGGGACGTGCTCCCGCGAGTGATCCGTGCTCGGCGTCGTCGGGTCGTTGCCGTGATCGGCAGTGACCATCAGCAGGTCGCGGGAAGTGAGCCTCGGAAGGAGTGCGCTCAAGCGGCCGTCGAACCGTTCGAGGTTGGCCGCGTATCCGGCCGGGTCGTTGCGATGGCCGTACAGCGTGTCGGAATCAACGAGGTTGGCGAAAATGAAACCGCCGTCGAGGGAAGCCAGGGCGGCCTCCACTTCGTCCATGCCGTGCTCGTCGCTCGTCGTGTGGACGGCCCGGGTGACGCCCCGTCCTGCGAACAGGTCCTCGATCTTCCCGATCGCCAGCACGTGGTGCCCTGCCGCGGTCAACCGATCGAGCAGGGTCGGCGCGAATGGCGCCAACGCGAAGTCCCGCCGGTTGGCGGTGCGCACGAACCTGCCCGCGTCGCCGACGAACGGCCGCGCGATGACGCGCCCGACCCCGAGGCCCGTGCCAACCAGCTCGAAGGCGATCTCGCAGAAGCGATACAGCTCGGGGACCGGGATGATTTCCTCGTGCGCGGCAATCTGGAACACGCTGTCGGCGGACGTGTAGACGATCGGCTTGCCGCCCGCCATGTGCTCCCGCCCGAGCTCGTCGATGATCGCGGTGCCGGAGGCCGCCTTGTTGCCGAGAGTGCCGCGGCCGATGCGCGACTCGAAGGCCCGCATCAGGCCGGCCGGAAATCCGTTCGGGAACGTCGGAAAGGGCCGGTCCAGCACCAGTCCCATGAGCTCCCAGTGCCCGGTCACCGAATCCTTGCCCGGGGAGGCCTCCGCCATGCGGCCGAACGCGCCGACCGGCTCGACGGGGCCCGACGGGGGAACACTGCTGACGCGGTGCAGCCCGAGGCGTCGCAACGTGGGCACCTGCAGCCCGATCGCGCGCGCGATGTGTCCGAGTGTGTCGCTGCCCCGATCGCCGTAGTCGTCGGCGTCGGGCATCTCGCCCGCACCCACGCTGTCGAGAATGATGAGGATCGCGCGCCGGGGCCGGGGCAACCGGCTGCGTTCGCCCGCCTGCGGCACTGCGGGATCAGGCCTCGTGGCTGGAGTAGTAGTTGCTCATGGCCCGCGGCGAGCGGATCGTGGCGATGGCGTGCTTGAACACCATATGGTCCGCACCGGAATGCTCGACGATCACGGCGAAGCGATCGAAGTTCTTGACACGCCCCTCGAAGTCCGAGCCATCCATCAAGCGGATGTGCACGGGGAGCTTTTCGCGCCGCGCGTAGTTCAGGAAGACGTCCTGGATGTTCGGCTGCGCCGTAGAAGGACGCGATTCACGTGTCTGGGCCATCGGGGCGATTCTCCCGGGCGTCAAGCGCGCGCACAACAGCGAGCTGTGTCTCGTCACGCTCGCCTGCGCCGTCAAACCACAACAGGTTAGGCTCTTTCGTGAACCAGATCAACTGGCGCCGCGCGTATCTGCGGTTCTCCTGCACGATCAGCGCGCGCGTGTCCGGCTCGTTTCGCACGCCGTGCAGGTGCTCCAGCGCCTGACGGTAGACGAGCCCGGAGAAAGGGTGCGCCGTCTCCGGCACCCCCGCGGCAATCAGCCCCCGGATCTCATCGAGCAGCCCGCCATCGAACTGCGCGTCGACACGGCGTGCGACGCGCGCCGCCGTCAGCGCCGGCGGAATTCGCAGCGCGATGGTGGTGACGGCGTAGTCGGACAGCGGCGACGTCGTCCTGGCGAAGTGGTCGGTGAGCGGCAGGCCCGTGAGGCGGTAGACCTCCAGAGCCCGGATCACGCGCAGGCGATCGCGCGGCTGGATGCGTGCAGCGGCAGCCGGATCCACGCGCTGCAGCATGGCGTGCAGGCGCGCGGGCCCGCGCCGCTCCCCTACCCGCTGGAACCGTGCCCGCAGCGCACTGTCGCGACCCGGGCCGGCGAACAGGCCGCGGGTGAGCGCCCGGTAGTACAGGCCGGTCCCGCCCACCAGAATCGGGAGCCTGCCGCGCGCCGAGATGTCGCGAATCGCCCCGGCGGCATCCCTCGCGTAGCGGGCGGCGGAATATTCCTCGAGCGGATCCGCGACATCGATGAGGTGGTGCGGAACGCCGGCGCGCTCATCAACAGGCACCTTGTCGGTGCCGATGTCGAAGCCGCGATACACCGCCGTCGAGTCGCAGCTGACGATCTCTCCGCCCAGCCGCCGCGCGAGCGCGATGCCGAGCGCGCTCTTCCCCACCGCCGTGGGCCCGACGATGGCGAGGAGGGGACGCGGCAGGCTCACGGAGACGACAGCGCGCGCCACAGGGACAGCGCGGCAAGCACCGCCAGCAGCATCAGCAAGCCGGCCTGCTGCGCACGGGTCGGGGTCATCGGCGGTTCAGGAGGTTCATGGAGACCGGGGGCTACTGCGGCGTCTGGCCGTTCGGTGTCTCGTTGAAGTAGAACGTCACCGTGAAGAACGCCCTGTCGTCCGGGTACTCCGGCGGAAGCGACATCGTGGGCGTCGACGCGAGGATTGCATTCTGCGCCGAGCGGTTGAAGGCGTCGGTCGGTGACGGCCTCAGGACCTGCACGTCGGTGATCCTGCCGTCCTTGTGGACGAAGAAGGTCACCACCACCCGGCCGCGCATCGACATGGCGGCGTACGGGATGAACCAGTTGCGCCGGATCTGGGCCACGAACCGGCGCAGCCAGGGGCCGAACTCCACGCCCTTCGTGTCGAACTGAATGGATGGGGCGACTTCCTGCTGCTCCCCGCCCTGCGGGTTGTGAAAGCCGTCCCGCTGCGCGTACTTCTGCACGTTGCGGATGGCATCGGCGATGACCCCCGCCGCCGGACCGCTCGGGGTCTGCTGGGCGTCCGGCGACACCTGCGGCGCGTTCTGGGCATCCGGAAGCGTGAGCGCGCGCGAGGGATCGGCCGGCGGTTTCGGCGCTTCCGGCTCGGCCGGCGCCGTGCGCCGCGTCTCTGTCGGGGGAGCGGCCTCGGTGCGCTCGAAGGTATTGCCGCGGGCGAACGGCAGAGGATTCGTCGGCTTCGGCGCCCGCTGGGTCGTGCGCGCCCGACGGTCCATGTCCGACAGATCGGCGCGCGGCGGTGGCTTCGGGGCCCTGGTGTCCACGCGCGGCTGCACGAACACGAACTGCCGGTTCTCGCGCTGCCGCTCGAGCTCCCGCTGACGCTGCGCTTCGAGCACCTGCTGACGCCTCGCCTCGATCGCCTTCATGAACGGCAGGTGCGGCCCGACCAGAATCAGGATGACCGCGAGCAGGTGGAGGATGACCGACAGCATCACGCCCTCGCGTGGCGACAGCGGCCGCGCGATCGTCGGCGTATCCGGCCGCTGATCCTCGAAGTCGAAGTACATCAGGAGGTTACGTGATTATATCAAGACCGGACGGGGGGCACACGCGTTCATCGGGTATCAGTGCGTTCACAGGCTGATGAGGTTCACTGGGTGGATGGGGTTCCGATGGGTGCGCATGGGGTCCCCCCGCCTCTCCGCAACGTAGAGATAGACGATCCCGAACGTCAGAGGGACGGCCCGGGCGCGGGTGAAGCCCGAACTTTCACACATTTGTAAGAATCTGCCGGGCGGTGGAAAGGCACCCGACCGATGCCGGCAGGTAGGAGTACGCGCTCTGGTGCTTCGAAACCAGGCGGCCGACGAGCGGCAGGAGGTAGCGGAAATACCACGCGTACAGCGTCCGCACGCCCGGGACGCGAGGCTGGCCGAACTCGAGAATCGCCAGGCGGCCGCCCGTCCCGGAGCACGCGCGCGAGCTCGGCCAGCGCCACGGCGGGCTCCGCGACGTTGCGGATGCCGAACGCCACGGTCGCGCCGTCGCAGGACGCGTCCCCCAGCGGAATCCGCGTCGCATCCCCCCGCACCAGCCGGATGCGATGCGAAAGGCCGAAACGCGCGAACCTTCAGCAGGGCGAGGCGCAGCATCTCGCCGGCGAAATCCACGCCGACCACGGTGCTGCCTTGCGATTGCCTGGCCGTCGCCACCGCGAGATCCCCGGTGCCGGTGCACAGGTCGACCACCCGGCCGCCCGGCGGGAGCGCCAGCGCAGCCACCGCGGCGTCGCGCCAGCGACGATCCATGCCGGCGCTCAGCACGTGGTTCAGCAGATCGTAGCGCGGGGCAATGGCGTCGAACATGCCGGCGATTCGCGCCGGGCTCTTGTCGATGGCTGGAGGCGTCGGAGCAGGCGAGGTCATCCCTGCCAGGACGGATACAGCTCGTGGGAAAAGCCGAGCGACGAGAGGATCTTGCCGGCCATGAAATCGGCGAGGTCGTCCAGCGTCTTCGGCATCTGGTAGAACGCCGGCATGGCGGGCAGGATCATCGCTCCCGCCTCGGCGCAGAGCACCATGTTCCGCAGCTGCGGCAGGCTCATGGGTGTTTCACGAGGGACGATGATCAGCGTCCGGCGCTCCTTGAGCATGACGTCCGCCGCCCGCTCGACGAGGTTGCGCGACAAGCCGTGGGCGATGCCCGCGAGCGATTTCATCGAACACGGCACGACGACCATCCCCTCGCAGTTCTGGCTGCCGCTCGCGATCTTCGCGCCGAGGTCCTTGTTGCTGTGCAGCGTGTAGGTGCCTTCCCGGATCCGCTCGCCATACGCGGACGCCAGATACTCCCCGAGCTTGTCCACTGCAGCGCCTTCGCCGAGTTCGTCCCGAAGCAGCCGACGCCCGTAGTCCGAGATGATCAACTCCAGGTGACACCCTCGCTCGAGCAGCGCCGCCATCGTCCGCACCGCGTACAGCGCGCCGCTGGCGCCCGTGATCGCAATCGTGAGCGCACGGCGGCGTGAAGGCTCAGCGCACATAGATCGCCGCCGCGGTGGTCACGAGATACAGGATGCCGACATAGCCGTTCAGGTCGAACGCGCGCTTGACCTGCGAGAGATCGTGCTCCGAGACGAGCGACTGCTCGAACACCAGGAGAGCAGCCACCCCCGCCACACCGGCCATGTACACCCAGCCCAGCCCGGCCGCCACGCCGAGCAATGCCAGGCAGCCGACCGTCACGACGTGCGCCGAGCGCGAGATGACCAGCGAGCGGGCGACGCCGACGCGCACGGGGATCGAGTGCAGGCCGTGCGCCCTGTCGAACTCGAGATCCTGACAGGCGTACAGCACGTCGAACCCCGCCACCCAGGTGCCGATCGCAAGCCCGAGCAGCCAGGGCTCGGCGCCCGCCCGCCCGCCGGCGGCGAGCCATCCTCCGACCGGCGCAACCGCCATCGCCAGGCCCAGGAACAGCTGCGTGTAGCTCGTGACCCGCTTCGCCAGCGAGTACCAGAAGACAATCACCAGTGCGAGCGGCGAGAGCAGGAAACAGATGGTGCCCAGCCGCCACGCCGCACAGACGAACACTGCCGATGACACGGCGATGAACAGCGTGGCTTCCGTTCGCGACATCGCACCACGCGGAATCTCGCGCGACGCGGTGCGGGGGTTGAGCGCGTCGTAGGACGCATCGACCAGCCTGTTGAAGCCCATCGCGGCGCTGCGGGCCCCCACCATCGCCACGACTATCCAGATCACCCGCCATGCCACCGTCGACGCGTCCCACTCACCCGTGCGATTGAGCGCGAGCAGCGCGCCGATCAGCGCAAAGGGCAGCGCGAACACCGAGTGGCTGAAGCGCACGAAGCTGGCGTAGGTGGCTAGACGGGTCAATGATGGCTACTTCCGGCGCGAGATGTCTGCGGTTCTGGTTCCGGGCTGGATCACGACAGCCATCCAACGTCCGATGCGGGTATGCCGCTCACCAGGTATTCTTCCACATCGGCGACCGTCGGCGGCACCTGCACCGACAGCAGCGCGCCCGCTTCCCCGCCGCGATCGAGCCCAGGTCGTCGAAACCAAGCGCCTCGGCGCCGTCCAGCGTGGCACTCCGGAGGATGCGGGCCGCGGGTACCCGGTCCGCGATCCGCCGGACGGCCGCCATCTCGTCGAAGAGGCTCAAGCTGTCCACGCTTGCCAGGCTGTCGGTGCCGATGGCCACTCGCACGCCCGACTGGTAGAACGCGCGATCGGCGGCGCGCCCGCACCCGTCCAGTCGTTGCTTCGGGGACAGGTCACGATGCTGGCCCGCGCGGCGGCCAGCCGCGAGAGCTCCCTGTCGGTCAGGTGCACTGCATGGACAGCGACGAGCCGGTCGGTCAGCAGGCCGAGCCGTTCCAGATACTCGACCGGCCCGCAGCCCGGTACCTCCCACGCCGGGTTCCACGCCCCCAGCGCCTCGAGGACCGTACGCCACGACCCGCGCCCCGTCTGGAGGAGCTCGAGCTCCGCTCTCGACTCGCCAAGGTGGATCGACAGCGGACGGTCTGGTGCGTGGCGGGCGAGCGCGGCCAGCAGGGCGGGCGACACGGAGTAGGGAGCATGCGGTACCAGCGTCGTCCTCAGAGTCGGCGAGACCGGCAAGGTGTCGAGCTGATCCTGCACCGCGGCAATCGCCTCCTCCGGATCGTCGACGGTGAACCCGATCAGCTCGCGGAACATCATCGCGGAAACGCCGCTCCCGGAGAGCGCGGCGTGGCTGGCCGAGGTGTTCGCCACGTCGCCGATGAGCGTCGTGCCGCTGAGCAATGCCTCGGCAATCGCCTGGTGCAGGGCGGGCAGCGGATCGACGGTGAGCCGCGGCGCAGCGCCATCAGGAGCGACGCCCACTCCGGCATCGACGTGCCACTCGGGACCTGTCCCCGCATCCACGACAGCTCGAGGTGCGCGTGCGCGTTCACGAGGCCCGGCAGAATGACGGTGGGAGCAGGCGGTTGCCCGGCCAGCGCTCCGGCCCGATCGAGCAGCGCGGGCGGTAAATCAGCCGGCCCCCCAACTCCGACGACCCGTCCCGCCTCGACGGCGACCCAGCCGTCGCGGACCGGCGGACGCGTGATCGGCAACACCCAGGCGGCACGGTGCACACGGGTCACGGTGATCAGCCGTCCGGCACGTGGGACCGCCAGCCGGGAACCGGTCACCGCTCGGCGGGTCGGCTGTTGACGCCGCCGCTTCTCGGCGGCACTGCGCGCTGTGTATCGATCGACCTCGGGAGCACGGCTCGTGTCGCCGCCGGCGCGCGCGACAGCAAGCTCCAGCATCCTGGGCACGGCGCGCTCGCGGAAGATGGGGTCTCCCAGGATCTCGTAGTGCATGTTCCGTCGCTTCGCCGCAAAGCCGGCGTTCTCGATGTTGCGGACGATCTCGATCTCGTCCATGCAATAGCTCGCGCCGGCGGCACGGACGACGTTCTCCTCGATCATCACGCTGCCCATGTCGTTGGCGCCGTAGGCCAGGCTCAGCTGCCCGACCTTGCCGCCCTGGGTCACCCACGAGGCCTGCAGGTTGTCGAAGTTGTCGAGGACGATCCGCGCGATGGCCAGCGTGCGCAGGTAGTCGATGCCGGTCGCCTCGGCGCCCCCCAGCTCGGTGTGCTCCGGCTGATAACCCCAGGTGATGAAGGCCGTGAAGCCGCCGGTCCCGTCCTGGAGATCGCGCAGGCGGAAGAGGTGCTCGAGACGCTCGTCCATCGTTTCGACCGTCCCGTACATCATCGTGGCGGTCGTGCGCAGCCCCGCGCGGTGGGCATGACGCATGACGTCCAGCCACTCGTCCGCGGAGGCCTTGCCGTAGCAGTTCAGGAGCCGCCGCACGCGGTCGACCAGAATCTCCGCTCCGCCTCCCGGAATGCTGTCCAGGCCCGCGTCGATCAGCCGCTCGATCACCTGGGGAACCGGCAGACGCGAGATCCTCGACATGTGGATCACCTCCGGCGGGGACAGCGCGTGCAGACGAAACGAGGGGTAGCGCGCCTTGACCGCGCGGAACAGGTCTTCGTACCATTCGAGGGGCAGGTCGGGGTTGTGGCCGCCCTGCAGCAGGAGCTGTCCACCGCCGAGCGCGATCGTCTCGTCGATCTTGCCGAAGATCTCCGCGAACCCGAGCACGTAGCCGTCGTCCGAGCCGACCGGCCGGTAGAACGCACAGAAATTGCAGCGCGCGACGCAGACGTTCGTGTAGTTGACGTTGCGGTCGATGATGTAGGTGACCATCCGGCGCGGGTGCTTCCGCGCCCGGATCCCGTCGGCGAGCCGGCCGAGCAGCGGCGTCGGCGCGTGCAGATAGAGCTCGAGCGCCTGCTGGCGATCGACCCGGCCGCCGCCTTGGACGCGTTCGCCCAGATCTGCAATCGTCATGGTCGCGTGCTCCGGAACCGGTCAGAAAAACGCGATCGGCCGCAGTCGCGTCGACCAGCTCGTGCTGGTGCGCCAGCTCGTAGAAACGCCGCAGTCCCGCCTGCTCGCTGTCGCCCAGCCTGTAGCTGGATATTGTCCCTCAGATAGGCGCGGCACAGCCCGGCGCGCTCCGGCCCGCAGTAATCGTCGGCGATGCGGTCGGACGCCGCCACGCCCGCATCACGCGCCGCGGTCAGCGCGGCGAGCGCGGCTGGCCGGACCATCCCCGCGCGCCCCGCCCAGAACGCCCACACGAACGGCAGCCCTGTCAACGAGCTCCACTCGTCGCCGAGATCGATCCTGCGCACACCGGCGGCCTCGGCGTCGAGGAACAGCGCCGGGTCGCCGATGATGAGCGCGGCATCGCAGCGCCGGAGCATGGCCCCGAGGTCCGGCGCCATGGGGACGAGCTCCGGGTCGATGCCGAACCGCTCGACGCAGAGGATCCGCAGCAGCGCGTTCGAGGTCCGCGAGCTGGTGTCGGCGGCGATCGTCCGGACCTCCTCCAGCGGCGTCCGGCAGAAGAGCGCCACCGACGCAACCGGCCCCTCCGACGCGATGGCCATCTCCGGCACGATGCGGTACCCTTCGTGCCCGCGCAGGTACTCGATCGAGGGAATCATGCCAAGATCGATCGCGTTCTCGTGCAGCAGCGCGGCGCACTTCGACGGAGCGTCGAACCGCAGCGAGAACAGCGCGCTCGCAGCTCCAGGCCGTAGACGAGCGGCCGCGCGTTGAGATACGCGACGGCGCCGAGACGAATCAGTGACATAAACAATCAATCAACGGCGTGCGGGCTTGCCCTTCAGGCCCGCCCGTCTCGCGGGGTCTGAAGACCCCGCGCCACAGCGATCGGCCACCAGCGACCAAAGCCCGCACCGGCGGGACTCCTGGACGCTGTGGCGCGCGGGCTTCAACCCGCGCGATCCCGCTGCTCATCCCCACCCGGCTGGGCAGCCGCCACCGCGAAGCGGCCGTTGCGCTCGCCCGGCTGCAGTGCCGCCGCGCGGATGTTGCCGCGAATTTCTTCTATCGGGCTCCGCCGCGTGCCAAGCACCCCGGGTTCGACGGCCGCCACGCCGTCCACGTCGTCCGCCCCCATCGTCAGCGCGACCTGCGCCAGCTTCGGGCCGTACCGCACCCAGTCCACCTGTATCGACGGGATGTTGGTCGACCAGCAGCCGCGCCGCGGCCACCAGCTTGACGTCGTCGTACCCGGTCGTCGGCGCGGCAGGTCGAACCGCGCGCGGCAGCGGCGCGAACGCATGCAAGCCCCCGACGGCGCGCTGCAGATCGCGCGCGCGCTCGAACAGTTTCCAGCCCTGCCCGGGCCGAACGGCGTGGATGGTCACTCGCAGCACCTCGAGGCCGTCCCTCGCGTGCCTGCGCGCACCGCCGATGCCGGCGTCCGGCGCACGACATCGACCGGCACTTCGGCGACACCGCCGAGACCCGCGGCGCGCAGACGCGCACAGATGTCGCCGGAGCGACCCTGCGCCGAGCGCCACCAGGTCGGCGAGCGAGAAACCCGTGACCGGGACACCGTGCCGGCCAGCGCCCGGCGGCCCGGACCGCTGCTTCGGCCGCCTCCAGCGACTACGGGACGCCGACGATCCGGATCTCGCCCGCCGCGTCCGCGCCGGGAGCAGCGCAGCGGCGGCGCGTCCACGTGGATCTCGAACACGCGCACGAATGTGGTCTCGCGGCCGTGCAAGCGGCGCCGCACTTCGTCCGCAATCACCCCGACGGCGATCAGGTCCGGCGTATCGAGCAGCAGCCGCGCATCGGCCTGCGTCGATTTCAGCGCCCGCGGCAATCCGCTCGGCGACGCATCGAGGCCCGTCGATCCTGGCGGTCATGCCCGCCAGCCCTTGCCGATCCGCTGCCACACCAGTCGGCGCCTTGCGTCCGGCCTCCTCCGACGTGACCAGTGCGCGTCGGCCAGGTGCGCGTGAAACCCTCGGACGCCCACTTGCGGGTCGCGTCGATGCCCATCTTGCTGCCGACTGCCGGCAGGTCGCTGGCGTCCTCCAGGTCGTCGACCGGCCCGCGCGTGAACTGGATGTCCCGTTCCGGATCGTAGTGGGTGCCGACGATCCAGGCGACCTCCGCCTCGTTCTGCACGTCGACGTCCTTGTCGACCACGATGATCGTCTTCGAGAACATCAGCTGCCCGAGGCCCCACAACGCGTTCATGATCTTGCGGGCGTGGCCCGGATAGCGCTTGTCGATGGAGACCAGCACGATGTTGTGGAAGATCCCGGCGGCGGGGAACGCCATGTCGACGATCTCCGGCAGCGTCTTGCGGATCAAGCGGCAGGAAAATCCGCTCGCTGGCCTTGCCCGAGGTAGTAGTCCTCCATCGGCGGGATGCCGACGACCGTGGTCAGGTAGATCGGCCGCGTCCGGTGAGTGATGCAGGTGATGTGGAAGACCGGATAGTCGTCGGGATGGGAGTAGAAGCCGGTGTGATCGCCGAACGGACCTTCGCGCCGGCGCTCGCCCGGCTCGACGTATCCCTCGAGAACGATCTGCGCGTTGGCCGGCACCTCGAGGTCGACGGTCACGCACTTCACCAGCTCGACGCGCTCGCGCCGAAGGAAGCCGGCCAGCATCAGCTCGTCGAGCCCCTCGGGCATCGGCGCGGTGGCCGAGTAGGCCAGCGCGGGATCGGGCCCGAGCGCCACCGCCACCGGCAGTCGCCTGCCGAGCCGCTCCGCGACGCGATGATGCTGCGCGCCTCCCTTGTGTCGCTGCCAGTGCATCCCGGTCGTGCGGCCGTCGAACACCTGCATGCGATAGGTGCCGATGTTGCGGACGCCGGTCTCCGGATCCCTGGTGAACACGAGCGGCAGCGTGATGTAGCGTCCGCCGTCCTCGGGCCAGCACTTCAGGATCGGGCAACTCCTCGAGCGAACCGTTCGTGCGCACGACTTCCTGGCACGGCGCATCGCTGACCGTCCTGGGCATCAGATCGCGCAGGCGGCTCAACTTGGGCAGCATCTTGCACGCGCGTCCAGCATCCGCTCGGCATCTTGGGCGTGGCCAGCTCGTCGATCTCGCGCGCCAGGTCGTCGAGCGTGGCGACACCCAGCGCCATGCACATGCGCTTCATCGAGCCGAACAGGTTGACGGCCACGGGAATGTCGAATCCGGTCGGCCGCTCGAACAGCAGCGCCGGCCCGCCGCCCGGGCTCTTCGAGACCCGGTCGGTCACCGCGGCAATCTCGAGATCGGGGCTGACCGGCTCGGTCACCACGCGCCAGCTCGCGCTCGCGACAGAGGCCGCGATGAATTCATTCAGATCGTTGAACATGTTTCTCTTCAGTTCGGTTCACCGCTGCGCGGGTCTGCGGATCGCGAACCGCGGACCCTGACAGCTTTCACCTCATCCTCTGCATCTTGCCGCGATGCTCGGTCGCGAGCGCCAGGGCGCGGCGGCCGGCCGCGCCGTCCACGACCGGGAGGCCGGCGCTCGCGCACCGCGTCGACGAAATCCAGCAGCTCCCGCCGCAGCGGCTCGTCGCGCTGCACCGGGATCTGGCCCGCCCTGGATGTGCCGGCCGCTGGCCGTCGCGCGCGGACCAGGCGCCAGCCTTCGACTTCCTGCGCCGCATAGTCGATCGACAGGTAGGCGTCCGGCTGGAAGAAGCGGATCTTCCGCACCCGGTCGCGGCTGATGCGGCTGGCGGTCACGTTCGCGATACAGCCGGACGCAAAACGCAGCCGGGCGTTGGCGATGTCGAACTTCGGCGTCAGCACCGGCACGCCGACCGCCTCGATCGCGGTGATCTCCGACCGCACCAGCGCGAGGACGATGTCGAGGTCGTGGATCATCACGTCGAACACGACGTCGATGTCGAGGCTGCGCTCCGAGAACGCGCCGAGCCGGTGGACCTCGATGAACCGCGGCGAGGTGACGAGGGGCAGCACCGCGGCGACGGCCGGGTTGTGGCGCTCGGTCTGCCCGACGGCCAGCGTCGCCCCGGATTGCGCCGCGGCCGCAATCATCGCATCGGCCTCCGCGAGCGAGTGCGCCATCGGCTTCTCGACCAGCACCGCCACGCCGCGCTCGAGAAACGGCATCGCCACCTCGCGGTGGGTTTCGGTCGGCACCGCGACGACGACCGCATCCACGTGCCCGAACAGCCTCGCGATAGTCCGTCAGCGCGGACGTGCCGGTCGCAGCCGCGACCTCCGCGGCGCGCCCCGGCTTCGTGTCCACGACCGCCCACGAGCGTGACGCCATCGAGCGTGCTGAGAATGCGGGCGTGATGGCGTCCCAGATGGCCGACGCCGATGACCGCGAGTCGCAGCGGACTCAGCTGGCCATCAGGCATCTCCACGTGCCGAGCGAGCTGTGATTCGACAGCCGGCTGCTGCGATCGGCTCGCCCGACGATGGTGATGCCGGCCTCGTCTGGCGGACGACAGCACGTCCTCCCCTTCCATGATCAGCGTCCGGCCGGCATCGATCGACAGCGCGGACGCCCCGGCCCGGCGCATCACTGACATCGTCGCGACGCCGATGACCGGCACGTCGAACCGCATGTCCTGGTTCGGCTTCGCGACCTTGATGATCCGCACGCCCGGGCCCGCCAGATCGCCGGCGCGCGCAGATCGTCTCGTCGGTGCCCTCCATCGCCTCCACCGCGACGACCGCCTTGTGCTTGACTGCAATGGTCTGCCCGATGTCCATCGCGGCGATCGCCGTCGGCCATGGCGTAGCCGAACGCGAAGTCGTCCGCCTCCTGGCCGCGCTGGGCGGCCGCGCGGTCAGCACGCCCTCCGCGCGCCAGCAGCGGCGACAGAAACGCCGTCGAATCGAGCAGCTCGATGCCGTGATCGCGCATGACGTCGGCCACCGCAGATATCAGCGCGTCGGTGTTGCGCGCCTTCAGCCGTGTCAGGACCGACAGCAGCGTCATGTCCGGCATGATGCCCGAAAAAATCTTGGCGTGCTTGACCTGCCCGGCCATCACGGCCCGGGTCACGCCCGGCCGCCTTCAGGATCTTGATGCACGGCCCAGGTGCCCGAGCGACACCCAGTGCAGCTCGGCCTGCGCGTCGCGCGCCGCCTGCTCGAGCTCCGGGACGCCTCTTCCTTGATCGCCACGACGGTGACGTCGTGGCCGAGGGCTGCGCGCACCCTGCAGGGCGAGAAACGGAAACCGGCCGTTCCCGGCGACGAGACCAATCCTGCTCATTCGGAGATGTGGCGGCTCCACCGGCGGGCACGGAACGCGGGCCCGTCGTGCGTCGTTCACGCGCAGAATCCAGAGCGTCGAACGACTGAGATGAAGGTACGCTCAGTCTATCAGAAGGGGCGCGCGCGCCCGACGGGAGCGAGCCTCGAGTCCGGCGGCCGCGGGGCCTCCGCGGCGCCGCCGCAAGCCTGGCGTCGCAAGCCAGCCGGCGCGTCGCCGCTCGTCCAATGACTGGACCGGCGAGCACAGGAAGCCCGTTTCGCAAAGGAGTTTGAATGCGTCGTTCGATTGGCCGCATCGTGCTGCAGGGGGGAATGGCAGCCGTGCTGGCGCTTGCAGCTGACGCCGCGCTGCAGTGACGATGACACACCCACTATCCCGACGACCCCGACGACCCCGGCACCAGCCGACCATCACGGAAACCTTCTCGGGCGAGCTGAGGGTCAATGGCGCGTCGACCTACCCGTTCCTGGTGTCAGTCCGCCGGCACCATGACCGTCAGCTGACGACAGTCGATCCCCGGAGGCGCGCCGACGTTCGGGCTTGAGCCTGGGCACCTGGAACGGCAGCGCGTGCCAGGTGGTGATCGCCAACGACGCCGCCGCGCTGAACGCGATCGTGACCGGCACGGTCACCGCCGCCACCACCCTGTGCGCCCGCGTCTACGATGCCGGCCGGCTGACCGAACCGCTGACATTACACGATTACGGTCATCCACCCGTAGACAGCCTGCCCGACGTAGTCCGAGCACCACGCCGGTCAGCTTGACGCTTGCCTGGAACCCCTGCGAGGCGGCGGGCGTCGGTCACCTCTCCCGGACCGCTGATCCCCGGGACGTCGGCTGGGCTCGGGTCCTCGGGCGGACCGTTACAGCCGATGCCTACTCTTCGACCACTTCCTCCAGGCGACGGCTCGGGCGGCGCAGCCCGACGCCGCGGCTCGATGTGCGGATGAACTCCACGAGGTAGCGGACCTCGTCGGTGCGGAGGGAGGGGTCGCGCTCGATCTGCGCGATGGCGCGGCTGGTATTCGAGTGCAGCAGGTAGCGGAACGCACGCCGCAGCTTGGCGACCGCGTCCGGTGAAAACCCGCGACGCACCAGCCCGATGGTGTTCAGGCCGTAGATCCGCGCCCGGTTGCCGACCGTCTTCGCGTACGGCAGGGCGTCCTTGGTCACCACCGAAAACCCGCCGATGAACGCGTGCTTGCCGACCCGGCAGAACTGGTGGACGCCGGAGAACGCGCTGATGGTGGCGAAGTCCTCCACCGTCACGTGCCCGCCGAGCGTGGCGGCGTTGCCGAAGATGGTGTGATTCCGGACGTGGCGAGTCGTGGGCGACGTGAGCGGACGCCATGAAGACGTTGTCGTCGCCGACCTCGGTGAGCCCGCCGCCGCCAGCGGTGCCGCGGTGAATCGTCACGAACTCCCGGATCACGTTGCGGTGGCCGATCACCAGACGCGTCGGCTCGCCGCGGAACTTCAAGTCCTGCGGGATGAGCCCGACCGAGGCGAACGGGAAGATCTCGTTGTCGTCGCCGATCTCGGTATAGCCGTCGATCACCGTCGAGGCGCCGATCCGGCAGTTCCGGCCGATGCGGACGTGCTCGCCGATGACGGCGTGCGGTCCGATCACGGTGCCGGCGCCGATCTGCGCGCCGCGATGGACGATCGCCGACGCTTCGACCCGCGCAGCCGCGCTGTCGCCGCGGGACCCGCGTCCGGCAGCAGGCCGAGCAGCAGCTCCGCCTCCGCCACCATCCCGTCGTCGATGTAGGCGACCGCCGTGCGCGCGAGCCAGCCTGGAGGCCGGCGTGCCCCGAGCGTGACCTCCAGCCGCAGGCGATCGCCCGGCACGACCTGACGGCGGAACTTGGCGTTGTCCACGCCGCGCAGGTAGACCCGGCCCTCGGGACGCCCCGTTCTCGGTGACACCACCAGCATCGTCGCCACCTGCGCCAGGGTCTCGATCATCAGGACGGCCGGCAGGAGCGGCGCACCCGGGAAGTGCCCCTGGAAGTAGTCCTCGTTCACCGTGACGTTCTTGACCGCCACCATCCGGCGCCCGGGCTCGTAGTCGGTGACGGCATCGACCAGTGCCGAAGGATAGCGATAGCAGAGACGCTCGATCGTCTGGAGAATCGGGATGTGCACGGCGGTCAGTCTATCAGGGGGGCATCGGAACGGCAGTACGGGGGCAGAGTTCGGCTTCAGCCGTTGAGCTGGGACCGGCCGCTGGTCCCCTGATCCCCAATCGGAGCCCGCGCCGCGGTTGTTCTTCTTGACGGCCGGCTTGGCGGCGTCGAACCGGCGGATGACCTCAGCGGTCAGGTCGAGCCCGGAGTTCGCCCAGACGGCACCGGAGTTGGCGATGTCGATGAGCATGTGCAGGCCCTTCTCGGTCGCCACCTGCTCGAGGACCGGGTTGAGCTTCTCCTGGAAGTCCGCCTGCAGCTGGTTCTGGAGCTCCTGGAGCTCGGAGTTGGCGTCCTGCTGGAAGAACTGGATGTCCCGGTTCATCTTCTCGATGTCCTTTTCCAGCTGAGCCGCGCGCCGCGTCGTTCAGCACGGAACCACCCTGCTGCAGCTTCGTCTGCAGCGGTCTGCAGCTGCTTGTTCTTCTCGGCCAGCTCCGCCGCCTTCTTCTTGCGCAACTCGTCGAGCTTCGCCGTGGCCGCCTTGCCCTCGATGGAGTTCGAGGCGACCGCCTGGACGTTCACGTAGGCGATTTTCGCGCCTTCGGGGAACGGCTTGGGCGGACCGGTCGGCGCGGGTGTCGGAGCAGCCGGCGCGGCGGTGGATGGCGGGGGCGTCGAAGGCTTCTGCGTCCCCGGGTCGGGCGTCGTGGGCGCCGGCGGCTTCTGGGTCCCGGGCGCGGGCGGCGGGGCCTGCGCCATGCGGTGCCGGCGGACAGCGCGAGCACCAGGGCGCCCCATGCAGTGATCGTCAATTTCGCTTCGTGGCCTTCTGCACGCTCATGTAACAGATCCCTTTCGATGGTGAAAACTGATTCGGAAGAAGGGTGATGCGAATGCTGACGATTCAGAAAGTCGACCCGACCGCGAACCGGAACTTCCACTTCTTCGTCCGGGCCGCAGGTTGCTGTCGAGCACGCCGGCGCGCGACGGGTTCATCGCGAAAATCAACCGGAACGGCACGTTCAGGACCGGCATGAAGAACCGGATCTCGGCGCCGGTCGAGGTCTTGAAGGCGTTGGCCTGCCCGTGACGACCGTCTCGAGCGCGGCACCACGTCGAGCGGGTTGGTCAGACTGCCGGTCGCGAAGGGGTCGTAGAGCAGCGGCACGCCCAGGAGCTGCGGCGGGTACTGCTGCGCCGGTCAGGTCTTCCCTCCAGGTGAAGTTCTGGCCGCGGTCGCGCACCTGCCCGGCGT
Organism: uncultured Acidobacteriota bacterium; assembly: GCA_963787175.1. Taxonomy (GTDB): domain Bacteria; phylum Acidobacteriota; class Vicinamibacteria; order Vicinamibacterales; family 2-12-FULL-66-21; genus CAVSUB01. Next base: position 62,564 of record CAWBCA010000011.1, on the reverse strand, counting down.
CGTAGAAGAGCACGAGACGCACAGGGCCGGCGATGTTGATCAGGTACTCGGCGTTGAACAGGAGGCTCTTGTTGCCGCCCAGCACGAGACCGGTAATCCGCGTCGCGCGGGCCGACCGTGCGCAGGTCGAATCCGCGCATGCTGTATTCGCCGCCCAGATAGAGCTTCTCGAAGATCGGCAGGACAACCGTGCTGCCGTACGGCGCGATGTACTCCGCCTGCGCGCGGAACCCGAGCGAGGTCCGCCGGTTGAGCGCGTGATACCAGCACCCCTTCGACCCGCGGGTTCATGAAGTTGGTGTTCCCGCCGACGCCGGCCACGTCGAACGAGCCCGTCAGGCGCCTGCCGGCGTCGGGCGTGATCGGGTTGTCGACCGTGTTGTAGACGTAGCTCGGCCCGATCTTGCTGATCGTCCGGTATCCCGCCGTCGCCGATCAGGAGCGAGTCCGCCAGGAACGGGTTGCTCGCGCCAACGAGTGGTGTAGAGCGGGTTCAGCTCCTTGACCTTGACGTTCTCGTAGCTGTAATTCACGAACATCCGCGAGAACGGGCTGATCTGGAACCCGTAGACCAGGTTGCCGCCGATCGACGCCTGGGTGAACTGGTTGATGTAGCGGATCTCGCGGATGAAGAGGTCCACGCCCGCGGTGATCGGCCGATCGAACAGGAACGGCTCGGTGAAGGCGACCTGGTAGTTCTTGGCCCGATCACCCTGCTGCGCCGACACGGTGAACGTTTCGCCGCGGCCCAGGAAGTTCGACGTCTGGAACGACAGCTGGCCGAAGAACCCGTCGAACTGCGAGACGCCGGCGCCGAACGTCAGCTGGTTGCGGTTCTGCTCCTCGAACTTGAGCGCGACGTCGACCTTGTTCTCGACGCCCGGCGTCTTCTCGACGTTGATGGCGTCCCCTTCGACGTTCTTGAAGTACCCGAGCTGGTTCAACCGCTTGACGCTGTACTTGAGCGCCTCGGTGTTGAAGACGCCGGACTTCCACCAGCCGCATCTCGCGACGGATGACGTTGTCGCGGGTCGTCGTGTTGCCGGTGAACGTGATCCGGTTGACGAAGTACTGCTTGCCCTCCTGGATCGCGCATCGTGACGTCGACGATCGGCGCCTCCGGCTTGCCGGGTTTCTTGCCGCTTGGCCGGCGCGATGGCCGCCGCGGCATCGGCGGCGCGCCCGCCGGCGGCGGCTCGGCGGCGCGGCTGGGCCGGCGGGCGCGGGCGGGCCCGGCCGCACCGTTGCCGCCCTCGGCTTCCGCGGGCTGGTCGCGCGGCTTCAGGTCCGGATACGCCGTGAACTCGTAGTAGCCGCCGGACCCGTACACCTCCTGGACCTTCTCGATGCCCTTCTTGATCTGTCTTCTGGCTGTAGGTGTCGCCGCTCTCGAGCTTGAAGAGCGGCCGCAGCGCCTCCGCCTTGGCGACGGTGTTCCCCTCGAACTTGAACTCGCCGATCTTGTACTTCGCGCCCTCGGTGATCGGCACCTGCAGCTGGACCCAGCGGGTCTTGCCGTCCTTGGCGTCTTCGAGCGTCTTGAGATCCGGCTGCCCGACCTGGGCGCGGACGTAGCCGCGGTCGCGGTAGTAGTCGATGATGTTCTGCGCGTCCTCCTCGAACTTCTCTTCCTTGTAGGTTCCGCCCTTCAGGATGAACGAGAAGAAGCCGCCGCCCCTTGTTCTCCTTCATCCGGCGCCGCAGGCTAGCCGTCGCTGACCTCCTTGTTGCCGACGAACTCAATCTCGCGGATGCGGACTTTCGGGCCCTCGGTGATGTGGAAGGTGACGTTCACCAGCTTCGGCCCGCCTTCGACCTCCTTGACCTCCGGCTTGACCTCCGCGAACTGGTAGCCCTCGGCCGCGTACACCTCGCGCACGGCGCCGGCGACGCGGCGCAGCAGGCCCGGGATCGATGAACGAGTCGAGCCGGATCTGCAGCTGCTTCTCCTTCAGCTTCTCGTCGATCTTCGACTGGTCCACCTTCTGGGTCCCGACGAAGTCGACGATCTTGACGCGCTGCCGCTCCTCCATGTTGTAGACGACGACCTTGCCGATCACGCCGTTCGAGAAGCGCACGTCGCGCACTTCGGCAGCCAGATCGTCCAGGAAGTTGGTGCTCCACAGCCGCTTGAAGTCGCCCAGGATGGTCCGCTCGACGTGCGTCGTTGTACGGCACCCAGCGGTCGGCTGACGGCAGGCTCACCCGCGACTTGAGCTCGATGTAATACAGGTAGGTCTGCGACTTCGATGACGGAGAAGCCTCCCTGCTTCTCGAAGCACGGCATGAGCTGGTACACGACCGGCGGCGAGATTCGGCGGGCGGCAGCCTGGCCGGCGGCGGGACGGTCAGCCCGCAGATCGTCGCCGGCAGGTCGAGGGCGGCTCACTGGACGACTGACGGCGGGGTGGCGGCCGCCGCGGCTGGGAGCCGGCGGCTGCGGCGGCCGGTGGCTGCGCGGCCGGTGGCGGCGTCGCAGGGGGCGCTGGGCCTGTGGCGGCGTCAGGGCGTGCGCCGGGGCAGCGGCCAGCACGGCCACGAGCAAGGCGAAGAACACACGCATAGGCAGCGGGAAGTAGAACCTCAGGGCTGAACTCGGGGCCCCCGGCCGGACGGCATGTCCGGGGCGAGGCCAAGCCATGAGTTTACTGGATCTTAGACGTGTCAGGCCAGCCGCTGGCCGTCCACGAGCTGCCCGGCCGGGCGGTACGCCAGCACCCCGCCCTCCAGGTAGACTTCGATTTCCCCGCCCTTGAGCTGACCGCGAATGAGCTCCTCGGACAGCGGATCCTCGATGTAGCGCTGAATCGCCCGACGCAGCGGACGCGCGCCGTACGACCGGTCCTTGCAGGTCTGCTCGATGATCCAGTCGAGCGCCTCCGGGGCCAGGTCGAGGTGGATCTTGCGGTCGACCAGGTTCTCGTTCAGCTGCTCGACCAGCAGCCGCGTGATCGTGCGGAGGTCGTCGTCCGACAGCGCGTCGAACACGATGATCTCGTCGATGCGGTTGATGAACTCGGGGTTGAAGGTCTTGCGGACCTCGCCGAGCACCATGTCGCTGACGCTGCGGCTGATCGCGCCGGAATCGGTCGACTGGAACCCGAGCGACGCCTTCTTCTGGATGAAGCGGGCGCCGATGTTCGACGTCATGATGATGATGGTGTTCTTGAAGTTCACCCGGTTGCCGAGGCCGTCCGTCAGGTGGCCGTCCTCGAACACCTGCAGCAGGATGTTGAACAGGTCCGGGTGCGCCTTCTCGATCTCGTCGAGCAGGACGACCGAGTAGGGGTTCCGCTTCACCTTCTCGGTGAGCTGCCCGCCCTCCTCGTGCCCGACGTATCCGGGCGGCGAGCCAATCAGCTTCGAGACCGAGTGCTTCTCCATGTACTCGGACATGTCGAAGCGGATCAGGGCGTGATCGCTGCCGAACAGGAAGTTCGCCAGGGCGCGCGCCAGCTCGGTCTTGCCGACGCCGGTCGGGCCGAGGAACACGAAGCTGCCGACCGGCCGGTTGGGCGACTTGAGGCCGGCGCGCGACCGCCGGATGGCGCGGGCCAGCGCCGAGATCGCCTTTTCCTGCGAGATGACCCGGCCGGTGCAGCTCCTGCCTCCATCCGCAGCAGCTTGTCGCCCTTCGTCCTGGTTGATCGACGTGAGCGGCACGCCGGTCCACTTCGACACCACCTCGTCGATCTCCGCCTTGCCGACGACCACGCCGGCGCGTGCTCGACTTGACGTCGAACTTCTCGCGGACGAACTGCAGGTTCTCGCGCGCCTGCACCTCCTGCTCGCGGTAGAACTGCGCCTTCTCGAAGTTCTTCTCGGAGACCGCGTTCTCCATCTGCTCGACGGCGACACGGATGCTCTTGTTGATCTCGCCGAACTCCTCGCTGTAGCCCGCCTCGCGCAGCTTGGCGCGGGCGCCGGCCTCGTCCACGAGGTCGATGGCCTTGTCGGGCAGGAAGCGGTCGGTGATGTAGCGGTTCGACTGGTAGACCGCCGCCTCGATCGCGTCCGGCGTGTACTCGACGTGATGGAACGACTCGTAGCGATCCTTGACCCCGAGCAGCACCTCGATCGTTTCGCGCTCGCTCGGCGGATCGACCTTGATCGCCTGGAACCGGCGCTCGAGCGAGCGGTCCTTCTCGATGTACTTGCGGTACTCCGCCGGCGTCGTCGCGCCGATGCAGCGGATCTCGCCGCGCGACAGCGCCGGCTTGAGGATGTTGGCGGCGTCGAGCGACCCTTCCGCCGACCCCGCCCCGACCAGCGTGTGGAGCTCGTCGATGAACACGATGATGTTCGGGTTCTCGGTCAGCTCCTTCATGATCGCCTTGAGGCGCTCTTCGAACTGGCCGCGATACTTCGTGCCGGCGACGATCAGGGAGATGTCGAGGGCGAGGATGCGCTTGTCGGCGAGGAAGTGCGGGACGTCGCCGTAGACGATCTTCTGCGCCAGCCCTTCGACGATGGCGGTCTTGCCGACGCCCGGCTCGCCGATCAGCACCGCGTTGTTCTTGGTGCGGCGGCACAGCACCTGCTGGACCCGCTCGAGCTCGATGTGCCGCCCGACCAGCGGATCGAGCTGCGATTTCATGGCCGCTTCGGTCAGGTCGCGGCTGAACTCCGCGAGCAGCGGCGTTTCCTTGACCCGGGTCAGGGTCGTCTTCTCGTTGAGCAGCGCGACGATGTCCTCCCGGACGGTATTCAGGCGCATGCCTTTTTCCATCAGGATGGTGGCGGCCACCGACCGCTCTTCGCGCAGGATCCCGAGCAGGAGGTGCTCGGTGCCGATGTAGTTGTGGAGCAGCCGATCGGCCTCTTCCGCGGCGAACTGGAGGACCCGCTTGGTTTCCGCGCTGAACGGGATCTCGACCGACGTCGAAACCTTCTCCCGGAACACCGTCCGCCCCTCGATCTCCTTGCGGATGCTTTCGAGAGACAGGTGGGAACGCGCGAAAATCCGGCTCGTCAGTCCCTTCCCCTCGCGGATCAAACCCAGCAACAGGTGCTCGGTCTCGATCGATATGCTGCCGAGCTGACTCGCCTCGTAACGCGCGAAGAACAGCACGCGCCGGGCCCGTTCCGTGTAGCGTTCGAACATCCGGGTTACCTATTGAAAATGGTGGACTTCCACTGTCGTCATTATACGGCACCACCGGCGGAATGCAGCCGGACAACAGTCGCCGGCGGCGCCTATGGTTACGACGGTTGGTGAGGTTCGTGGGGTTCCTGAACGTTCACGGGGTCGGGTTCATGCGGTCCAGGCTCACCCGGTTCATGACGGTTCAGCGGTTTCAGGGGGCCTCTCCGTGGAGTTCGGGTAGGGGGAGGGAACGAGTGAGGGTTCGTGAGCTCCGGCGCTCCAAGGCCCTCAGCCGAGCTGTCCCGTAAGCCTTCCCTCCTCGAGCCGGAGCACCCGGTCGCAGGCGGCGGCGAGCCGGGGGTTGTGCGTGGCGATCATCGACGTCAGTTGCCGCTCCCTCGTCATCCCGCGGAGCAGGTGGTGCAACTCGTCCGCCGTGTGCTCGTCGAGATCCCCGGTCGGCTCGTCCGCGAGAAACAGGCTCGGCTCCATGACGAGGGCGCGGGCAATCGCCACCCGCTGCTGCTCGCCGCCCGACAGCATCCCTGGACGATGGGTGAGGCGCTCGCCCAGCCCGACCCGCTGCAGCAGCTCGGTGGCCCGCGCCCGGCGCTCCGGCGCAGGAAGCCGCGCGATTCGCATCGGCATCTCGGCGTTCTCCAGCGCCGAGAACTCGGGCAGCAGGTGGTGGAACTGAAAGACGAAGCCCACGTTGCGGTTGCGGAACGCCACCCGGGCCGCGTCCGAGAGGGCCGCCATCTCCGTGTCGGCAATGCGAACCGTGCCGCCGTCCAGCGAGTCCAGCCCGCCCAGCACGTGCAGGAGCGTGCTCTTCCCGACGCCTGACGCCCCGACGATCGCCACCATCTCCCCCTGCTCCATGGAGAGATCCAGCTCGCGCAGCACCGTGAGGCTCGTGCCGCCGACCTGATAACTCTTCGAGAGGCCGGTGACCTCGATGAACGGCATGCTACTGGTACCGGAGCGCCTGGGCGGGGTCCAGTCGCGAGGCCTGACGCGACGGATAGATGGTCGCCAGGAAACAGATCAGCAGAGCGGCGGCAATCACGATGACGCCGTCGAGCGCCTCCAGCTTGAACGGCACGTACGCGATCTGGTAGACGTCGATGGGAACGTGAATCAGCCTGAAGCGATCCAGCACATAGATCAGCGCCAGACCTCCCACGGCGCCGGCCCCTGTTCCGATCACGCCGATGATGAGGCCCTGCAGCACGAAGATGCGGCGGATGCTGGCCGACGAGCTGCCCATGGTCTTGAGGATGGCGATGTCGCGGGTCTTCTCCATCACGAGCAGGATCAGCGACGCGATGATGTTGAGCGCGGCCACCATCACGATGAGGCCGATGGTGATCGAGATGGCCATCTTCTCCAGCCACAGCGCCGAGAAGAGCGACTTGTTCATGTCTCCCCAGTCCTGCCCCACGTAGTCGGACCCGAGCGTGTCCGGGATCGCCTCGGCGAGCTCCTGGGCCTTGAACAGATCCTGGAGGCGCAGCTCGATGTAATCGGGCGCGTCCTTGTTGAGCAGCGACTTGGCGACGTCGAGGTGCACGAACCCGTAGGCGGAATCGAACTCGAACAGCCCGAGCTTGAAGATGCCGACCACCTTGAACTGGCGCATGCGCGGCATCATCCCGAACGGCGTCAGCCGCTCCTGCGCGGTCACGATGCGCACCAGGTCGCCGACCGAGGCCGTCAGCTTGTCGGCGAGGTCACGCCCGATGATGATCCCCGACGGCCCCTCGCCTGCGCTCACCAGCGCGTCGAGGCTGCCTGCCTGCATCGACCGGCTCACGTTCGTAACGGTGGGCTCCAGCCCCGGCAGGATGCCCTTGATCTGGATGGGCGAATCCTGGCTGGCGCTCTGGATCAGGCCCTGCCCGAGCAGGACGGGCGCTGCGCCGACGACACCGGGGAGAGCCAGCAATCGCTGGACGTCCGCCTCCGGGTCGCGCAGCCCGCCCGCCTTGAACACGTAGACGTGCGCGGTGGATCCCACCAGCCGATCCCGCAGCTCCTCCTGCAGCCCGGTCATGAGCGAGAGCGCGATCAGGAGCGCCATCACGCCCACCGCGACGCCGAGCACGGAGATGAGCGAGATCAGCGAGATGAATGCCTGCTTCCGGCGGGCCAGCAGGTAGCGCACCGCGATGAACAGCTCGAACGGCACATCCATCGTCAGGCCTGCTTCCGGGGGCGCATCAGGGGAAACAGAATGACGTCCCTGATCGACGGGCTGTCGGTCAGGAGCATCACCAGGCGATCGATGCCGACGCCTTCGCCGGCGGTGGGCGGCAGGCCGTATTCGAGGGCCCTGATGTAGTCCTCGTCCATGACGTGCGCTTCGAGATCGCCCGCCGCACGCCCGGCGATCTGCGCCTCGAACCGGCGCCGCTGCTCGGCGGGATCGTTGAGCTCGCTGAAGGCATTGGCGACTTCGAAGCCCGCGACGTACAGCTCGAAGCGCTCGACCGTCTCCGGATCGTCAGCCTTCTGCTTCGAGAGCGGTGACACCTCGGTCGGGAAGTCGTAGACGAATGTCGGCTGGATCAAGGCCTGCTCGTTCAGGCGCTCGAAGATCTCCAGCGTGACTCTTCCCGGCCCCCAGGAGTCGTGCAGGTCGATGCCGAGACGGGCGGCCAGCGCCGCCGCCGTCTCGCGCTGCCGCAGCTCACCCTCCGTCACACCGGAGCCGAGCCGGGCGGAAGCGGCCTCTCGCGCGCCATCCCGCAGCGACATGCGTCGGTAGGGCGGCGCCAGGGAAATCTGCTGCTCCCCGAACGTGACCTGGTCCGTACCGATCGCCTCCCGGGCGACCGACCAGAGCATCTGCTCCGTCATGACCATCAGGTCCCGATAGTCGCTGTACGACTGATAGAACTCGAGCATCGTGAACTCGGGGTTGTGCTGCGTCGAGATGCCCTCGTTCCGGAAGTTGCGATTGATTTCGTAGACGCGCTCGATGCCTCCCGCCGTGAGCCGTTTCAGGTAGAGCTCGGGAGCGATCCGGAGGAAGAGCTGCATGTCGAGCGCGTTGTGATGCGTGACGAACGGGCGTGCGAGCGCGCCGCCGGCAATCGGCTGCATCATCGGCGTCTCCACTTCCAGGTAGCCCCGCGCGTCGAGGAAGTTCCGGGTGGCCGCCAGCACCCGGCTGCGCACCTCGAACACGCGTCGCGAGTCGGGGTTCACGATGAGATCGAGATACCGCTGCCGGTATCGAATCTCCACGTCGCTCAGGCCGTGCCACTTCTCGGGCAGGGGAATGAAGCACTTCGCCAGGAACTCGAGCCCGGACGCCCAGATCGTCAGCTCGTTCGTGCGGGTGCGGAACAGCCGTCCCTGCACCCCGACGAAGTCGCCGAAATCGAGCAGCTTGAAAACCTGGAACGCACGCTCCGGCAGCGAGTCCTGCCGGATGTAGACCTGGATCTTCGACAGCCCGTCCGAGATGACCAGGAAGTTCGCCTTCCCGAAGCTTCGTACACCGAGGATGCGGCCCGCCGTGGCCGTCTGGATCTGCTCGGCCTCCAGCTCCTGCCCTCCCTTGCCGCCCCACCCGCTGACCAGCTCGTGGACGGCGTGCGTGCGCTCGAAGGCGTGCGGGTAGGGGTCGACCCCGAGCTTCACCAGCTCGTCGAAGTTCGCCCGCCGTTGCTCGTGCTGATCCGATTCTCTGGTGTCTGACATGTGACGCTCGGCGCCTACTCCCGTCCCAGTTGCTTGCGGACCGCATCGAGGATGCCGTTCACGAAGCCGACCGCTTCATCCCCGGTGTATTCGCGCGCCAGCTCCAGCGCCTCGTTGATGACCACGCGCGGGGGCGTCCCGGGCGCGGTCAGCATCTCGTGCACAGCCAGCCGGAGCACGAGACGATCGAGGACGGCCATCCGCTCGACCCGCCAGTTCTGCGCGTGCGCGGCGAGGAGCGCGTCGATTTCGGCCACCTGCCGAACGGTGCCATTCACGAGGCCGTTCGCAAACTCCCGCAGCGGCTCCGGCAGATCCTCTTCTTCGTCCCGCGAGGGCCAGTAGGTGACGATCGCCTCGTCGGCGCTCACGCGGCCGACCTCCCACTGGTAGAGCATCTGCAGCGCCGCCGCGCGCGCGCGACGCAGTCCCGCAGCGTCGACGCGGCTCATCGCCGCGCACCGGTGCGGAGACGGCGTACCAGCAGCGCCATCTCGATGGCCGCGGCCGCCGCTTCCCACCCCTTGTTCTCCGGACCGTCCACCGTCACGTTCCTCTGCCTGTTCCCACGTGTCTGTCGTGAGCACGCCGAACGTCATCGGCACGCCCGTCTCGCCGGACGCCTGCTGGATCCCGTGGGCCACCGAAGCGGAGATGTACTCGAAGTGCGCCGTGGCGCCGCGGATGACGCAGCCGAGGCAGATCACGGCGTCCACCCGCCCGCCTTCCGCCACCGCCCGGGCGGCCTGCGGGACCTCGAAAGCGCCCGGCACCGAGAGCACCTCCACGTCACCGGGCGCTGCGCCCGCATCGGCGAGCGCGGCGCGGGCGGCCTCGAGCAGCCTGCCGGTGATGGCGACGTTGAATCGCGACACGACGATCGCGAAACGCAAGCCGCCCGCGTCGGGGAGCGGTCCGGGCCGCGGATCTGGATGGCGCACTAGTGGCCCGTATCAGTCATGTCGGTAGTGGACGCTGGTGCGCGGCGCCCGGCCGGCAGGCGCGACGACAGGGAACATTGCGCGCGCAGACCCATGGCTTGCGGGCAGCTGATCGCCCGGCTCCGCCCGCCGCGCGCGAGCGGGCGAATGTCGGAACGCGGCCCGGGCACGGCAATCGGCGCTCGGCTGGTCGTGGCGGTTCGCTGTGTGCGAGGGCATAGGACAGGACGGGGCACGAGTGCGCCGTGCCACCCGCAGTATACCGCGTCAACCCGGGCGGAAAAGGCTGTGTGCGCTCAGTTGACGCGGGACGGCCGGCGCTTCATCGCTGCAGCCACCCATCGCAGCAACCGGCCCATCGCCGCGCCCGCACAGGCGCCCAGCGAGTCGACGACTACGTCGGCGGGATCCGGTGAGCGTCCGGGTACGAATCGCTGATGGAGCTCGTCGGAGACGCCGTACAGCGTCGCGGCGAGAACTGCCAGGAGCGTCACACGCCAGGTGATCCCCGCGACCCGGCCCCCGGCCAGAGCCCGCACGAGGAGCGCCGACAGCAACGCGTATCCGATGAAGTGGCCGGCGTTGTTGGACAGACCGCCCGGCGAGCCGGGCCTCGAGAGGGAGGAGACGCCGAAGATGATGGCCATCTGCAGGATGACCGGCGCCCAGAGGGAGAAGCGGTTCAACGGAACGCTATGTCGAACATCACAACGGCAGGGGGTACATCAGCCAGCCGCTCACCAGCGCCGCCACAACGAACCCCGCGAACATGAGAGCGCCGGTCCGCACCTGCGCTCGGGGCTCGTCGCGCATCAGGACGGCGAAGACCAGCGAGACGAAGAACGCGAAAACCGCCAGCAACAGGAGATGACTGGTCACTTCCGCCCCACGGCGATGTCGTAGGCGTCGAGCACCACGAGCGAGTTGAGCAGGCCGGCGACGATCAGGAAGCAGTTGCCGTACTGGTACGTCACCGCGGTCACCGTGCCAGTCCCTGCGCCCGACAGCCGCGCCAGCAGCCACGGGAGCCCCGCGCCCACGTCGGCGATCGCGGCGAGGGCAACCAGCGGCTCGGACATCTCGAAGGAAAAGATCCGTCCGTGCAGCAACAGGCCGAACAGGAACATCGCGGGCAGCGCGAGCAGGAAGATGATCCCCTTCTGCCGGCGGCCCAGCCACAGGTGACCGGCGCCGGGCACCGCCCACGCCGCAAGACAGACCAGCATGAGCATCCCCGGCTCGGCGGCCGGACGTACGCGTTCGACAGTGGTGGATTTGGTGGCCATCGCCCTACGAATGATAGCGCACTTGCGTGGGGCTCCGGTCCGAGGCACGACTGGCACCCAGCGCCCGCACGACGAGACGTCCCGCGGCAGCGCCAAGCGGCAGTGCCGACAGGGCGCGCGCCGAATTCCCCGGAGACAGGACGTGCGTCCATTCGAGCGCCAAAGTAACGGCGGTCGGCAACGCGGCGATGGCAAGAACCCAGGACGCGCCCCGCGTCAGCACCTCGCCCGAGGCGGGGCGTCCAACCATGCAGGCGCTGACGGCCCCGGCCGCGCCGGCGGCGTACAGCCCGAAGCATCGGGCGCAGACTGGAAGCTGGATCCCTTCGAGCCGGAACGATCGGTCCGGACGCTGATGGCAGATGAGCCCTGCCGCCTCATAGACAATCGCGGGAAACACCGCGTAGCCGTGCGCGAGGGCGACAGGCGCCGCCACCGCCACCACGACCCAGGCGACAGCGAGGATCGCCAGGAGCCGCGCTGCACCTCGACTCACACGCCCGGCGTCCGGTCAGCGCCGGACGAGATCACGGTCGGCATCCGGCACGTCCGCCGTGTAGCCGGCACGCGCCTTGGGCCGCATCTCCGGATGCGACACCACCCGCACGACAATGCGGCGGAACCGGCCGTCCGCACGGGAGTTGGAGGACGAGTAGCCTATCGAGTACTGGCTCGACAGCTCCTGGGCGATCGACCCGTAGACGCCCTGCAGCTCGGTGACCCGCAAGGGAAAGAACGCCGCGGCGCCGGTTTCCTGCGACAGCGACTTCAGCGAGAACTGCGACGAGGACAGAAACGGCTTGCGTGCAGCGACCGCTACGGCAGGCGGCGTCTGCAGCGCGATCGTGTAGATGTTGACCCCCGCCTTCCGCGCCAGGCCCATCACGTCGTCGAAGCTCACGACACTGGAGGTGTCTTCGCCGTCTGTGAGCAGGGCAATCGCGCGGCGCCGGACCGCGCCGTCGTTGCGGGTCTCGCCGCCGAACTCCCGGAGCGCGACGTAGAGCGCATTGTTGAGCGCCGTGCCTCCGTGCGCGACGGTGAGCTGGACGGCCTGTTCGAGCTTCGCGCGGTCGGGAGTCAGCTTCTCGACAATCTGCACGCCGTCAGCGAAGGTGACCACCGCGCCGCGGTCTCCCGTGCGGAGCGTGCGGAGGAAATTGATCGCCGCCTCCTGCACGACCGGCATCTTGTCGCTCATGCTCGAGCTCGTGTCCAGCATCACGACCAGGTCCACGGGAACCAACGAGGACTCGAAGAAGCTGACCTTCTGTTCCACGCCGTCCTCGAAGACGGCGAAGTCGCTGCGGGAAAGGTCCGTGACGAAGCGCCTCCCGCCGACGTCCATGACGCTGACGTTGAGGGCCACGAGGCTGGCGCCGCTGCGGAAGACCGAATCCTTGGCCTGCCGCGCCCCCACGGGGACGGCAAGGGTCAAGGCGACCAGATGGGCGATGACCAGGCGAAACACGGCGTTCTCCCGTTTGTGTTAGACGTGCACCGGGAGGCCGGATCCAGCACGCCAGGGTTTTTACATGGCGATCTCGCCGCCGAACCACCTCGCGTAGCGCGCCTTGAACTCCGGCCAGGTGTACGTGTGGCTTTGTCCGCCCAGATGCTCGAGTGCGTAGGCCGCAGCGACGCTGCCGAGGCGTCCGCACGTCACGTAATCGGCCCCGCGCGCCATGCCCTTCAGAAAGCCGCCTCTGAACGCATCGCCGACCCCTGTCGGATCCACGAGCTGCCCGGGTGGCACGGCTGGCACGTCGGAGCGGCCAGTTCCTTCGTAGATCGAGCAGCCATGTTCGCCGCGAGTGACGACCAGAGCTTGAGTATGCGCCAGGACCGCCTGCTCGTCCAGACCGGTTTTCTGACGGATCAGCTCCATCTCGTAGTCGTTGCAGACGACGAGCACCGCGCCGACGAGACCCTCGCGGAGCTCGTCGCCGGTCATCCGCGCGCACTGCTGACCGGGATCCCAGACGTACGGCACGCCGAGGGCCCGGCACTCCCCGGCGTACAACAGCATCGCCGCCGGGTCGTTCGGCGAGATGATTGCCAGCCCGCGGTCGGCGACTGCCTGGAAGGAGAGCTCACCCGCGTTGGCCATCGCGCCGGTATAGAACGAGGCGATCTGATTGCTCTCCACGTCCGTGCTGCAGAAGAACGAGGCCGTGAACTTGTCCGCAATCACGCGCACGAGCGACGTGTCGACGCCTGCCGCCTCCAGCCAGCGGCGGTAGTCGTCGAAGTCCTGCCCCGCGGTGGCCATGAGCCGCGGCCGCTCGCCCAGCAGGGCCAGGGTGTAGGCGATGTTCGGGGCGCAGCCGCCGCGCCGCTTCTCCATGGTGTCGACCAGGAAGCTGAGGCTCACGCGCGACATGTGCTCCGGCAGGAAGTGCTCGGTGAACTTCCCGGGGAACGACATGAGGTAGTCGAATGCGATCGAGCCGGTGACGATGATGTCCATTAAGTCAGCTTCCCGCTGCCCGCTGCCCGCTGCCCGCTCCAGCTGCCCGCTGCCAGCTTCCCGCTGCCCGCTCCAGCTGCCCGCTGCCAGCTTCCCGCTCCCGCTGCCCGCTCCAGCTGCCCGCTTCCAGCCCCCCGCGCCTGCTTCGGATCGCAAGCTACGTCGCGAGGTAGCGCCCGACGATCGGCGCGAGGTCGCGGCGCACCGCGTCGGGCACGGCATCCGGCCTGGTGATGATTGCGTGCTCCAGTGCCCGCGCGCACTCGCAGGTGCGCTCGAATGGCAGGTGCTCCACCGCCGAGGCGATCACCTGCTGCGCCGTAGCGGCATTCTGCGTCAGGACGCGGACAATCATCTCCACGGTCACCTGATCGTGGTCCGGGTGCCAGCAGTCGTAGTCGGTGACGAGCGCGATGGTGGTGTAGCAGATCTCCGCCTCGCGGGCGAGCTTCGCCTCCTGCAGGTTGGTCATCCCGATGATGTCCATTCCCCACGACCGATAGAGCCGCGACTCCGCGAGCGTGGAGAACTGCGGGCCTTCCATGCAGACGTAGACGCCGCCGTTGTGCACAGTCGCCCCGGCCTTCGTCGCGGCAGCAAACGCGATGCCGCTCAGCCGTGAGCAGAACGGGTGAGCGAAGCCGACATGCGCGACCAGCCCGTTGCCGAAGAACGTGGACACGCGTCCGCTGGTCCGGTCGAAGAACTGATCCGGAATGACGAGGTCCAGCGGCTTGTACGCCTCCTTCAGGCTGCCCACCGCGCTCGCCGACAGGATGTACTCCGCCCCCAGCACCTTGAACCCGTAGATATTGGCGCGGAAGTTGAGCTCCCCGGGCAGCAGCCGATGGCCCGCACCATGACGTGCGAGGAACGCCACCCGCTGCCCCCGGAGGGTGCCCGTGACGTACGGGGCGGAAGGCGACCCGAACGGGGTCTCGATGCGGCGCTCCTCTCTCTCGGTGAGCTCCGCCATGTCGTACAAGCCGCTGCCGCCGATGATGCCGATGGAAATGGACATGTGAGTGAGAAGCCGGGATCTGAAGAACCGCCTGCAGAATATCAGATACGCACCGGGGTGCCGCCCGGGGCCTGCTTCAATTCCACCAGCACGCCCTGCGTGCTCGCCGGGTGGATGAACGCCACCAGCGAGCCGTGCGCTCCGGGGCGGGGGCTCGTGTCGATGAGCCGGTACTCCGCGCGCCTCCAACCCTCCCAGGGTCGCACGGATGTCCTCGACCTCGAGCGTGACATGGTGGAGCCCCGGCCCGCGCTTCGCGAGATACCTGGCAATCGGCGAATCCGGGTCGGTGGCTTCCAGGAGCTCGATTGCCGTCCCGCCCAGCGCGATGAAGTGTGCGCGCACCATCTGTGACGGGACATCTTCGGGGGGTGCGACCTCGAGCCCCAGCGCGTCGCGGTAGAACGCCAGCGCCTCCTCCAGATCGTCGATCGCGATGCCGATGTGATCGAGTCTCGCTCTCATCCGGCCTGTCTCCGCTCGCCGACCGCCCTCGCGAGGACGTCCTCCGCCGCCGAATACGGGTCCAGCTCCCGGCTGCCGATGCGATCGATCATGGCATCCAGCTCACCGGGCCGCAGCACGTGATCTTCCACGTGGCGCATGAACCGCTGGGCCATCAGCTCGCGAACCCGCCATTCCGCCCGCGCCCGGCGCCGCTCCAGCGTGGCTCCGCTCGAGTGCGCCCTGAACCGCTCGACTGTCTCGAGCAGCTCCGCCACTCCACGTCCCGTGGTCGCTTCCGTCCTGACGACGGCCGGCCGCCAGTCCTGCGGTCCGAAGGACTGGAGCGAGAGCAGCGCGTCAATCGATGCCACGGTGAGATCCACTCCCTCCCGATCGGCCTTGTTGACGACGAACACGTCGGCGATCTCCATGATTCCCGCCTTCAGCGCCTGGACGTCGTCACCCGACCCGGGAACCAGCGTGACCAGCGACACGTCGGCCGTGCGCACGATGTCCACTTCGTCCTGGCCGACGCCCACGGTCTCGATGAGCACGACATCCTTGCCGGCGGCGTCGAACAGAAGTGCCACTTCACTCGTGGCGCGTGCCAGCCCGCCTAGATGACCGCGGGTCGCCATGCTCCGGATGAACACGCCGTCGTCGCCCGCGTGCGCCTGCATGCGCACCCGGTCGCCGAGAATGGCGCCGCCGGTGTACGGGCTGGTGGGGTCCACCGCCACCACGCCCACCGTCCGGCCGTCCGCCCGCACCAGACCGATCAGCCGGTCGACGAGCGTGCTCTTGCCCGCGCCGGGGGGACCGGTCACGCCGATCAGGTAGGCGCGGCCGGTGTGCGGGAACAGCCGGCGAAGCAGGTCGACCCCGGCCGGAGACTCGTCTTCGATCAGCGAGATTGCCCGCGCCAGGGCCCGCGGGTCGCCCGCGAGCACACGCGCCGAGAGCGGGCCGTCCGTCACTGTCCGAGCAGCTGGCGGGCTATCACGAGCCGCTGGATCTCGCTCGTGCCCTCGCCGATGGTGAGCAGCTTGACGTCGCGGAAGTACTTCTCCGCCGGGTAGTCCTTCACGAACCCGTAGCCCCCGTGGATCTGCACGCAGTCGTCCGCCGCCTTGACCGCGATCTCGCTGGCGTACAGCTTCGCCATCGACGACTCCCGCGTGGTCCGGACGCCGCGATCCTTCAGGTAGGCGGCGCGGTAGGTCAGCAGCCGGGCGGCCTCGATCCGGGTCGCGTTGTCGGCAAGCTTCCACTGAATGGCCTGGAACGCGGCGATCGGCTGACCGAACTGCCGCCGCTCCCGCGCATAGCTGCGCGCGGCTTCGTAGGCTCCCTGCGCCAGCCCGACCGACAGCGCGGCGATGCCGATGCGTCCTGCATCGAGCACCTGCAGCGTGTTGATGAAGCCCTGCCCCTCCTCCCCAAGCAGCTGCGTTTCCGGTATCCGGCAGTCCTGAAACACCACCTCGCTGGTGTCGCTCGCGCGCATCCCGAGCTTGTTCTCTTTCTTGCCCGCAGCCATGCCGGCCGTTCCGCTCTCGACCACGAAGGCGGAAATCCCACGATGGCCTCTGACGCGATCCGTGACGGCCATGACCACCATGATGCCGCCGGTCCGGCCGTGCGTGATGAAGTTCTTGGACCCGTTCAGGACCCAGCTGCCGTCCTCACGCACGGCCGTCATCCGCATGGCTGCGGCGTCACTCCCCGCGCCTGCCTCGGTCAGCCCCCACGCGCCGAGCACGCCACCCTGCACGAGCTTCGGCAGGAACGTCTCCTTCTGCTGGCTGTTGCCGAACATCGAGATGTGTGCCGTGCAGAGCCCGTTGTGGGCTGCTACCGACAGGGCAATGCCCGGACAGACGCGCGCAAGCTCTTCGATGCAGATGCAGTAGTCCACCGCGGACATCGCCGAGCCGCCGGTACGCTTCCGCGAACTGAATGCCGGTGAGCCCGAGAGCCGTCAGCCTGGGCCACAGCGAGAGGGGAAAGCCCTGCGCTTCGTCCCACTCCATGACATGAGGACCGATCTCCAGCTTCGGCGAACTCCCGCACCGTGCGGCGCAGCATCGTCTGCTCCTCGGTCGGCCGGAAGTCCATCGCCTTCGGAATGTATCACGGGCGTTATGCTGGGGGATGCCCAGCCGGACACGCCTGAAACCCACGCGCCGCGCCTTGCTTGTCCTTGCCTGGCTCCTCGCGGTTCCCTCACCCGCTGCCGCGGACATCACCGCGTTCCTGGGGCTGAACACCACGCCTGCGAACAGGTCCGCGAAGGGGTTCGCCATCGGCACGGGCCTGCTGGTCGTGGGGTTCGAGTTCGAGTACGCGCACTCCGGCGAAGACGTCCTGGACGGCGCCCCGTCGCTTCGCACATTCATGTTCAACGGGCTCGTGCAGACGCCGGTCCCGATCGCCCGCATGCAGTTCTACGGAACGGCGGGCGGTGGCATGTACCGGGAGACGCTGCTGGACGACTCGGAAACGAACTTCGGGATCAACCTGGGGGGCGGGGTGAAGGTGTCGGTGATCGGACCGCTTCGGCTGCGGCTGGATTATCGGGTGAGCACGCTCTACGGGGACGCGCGGCACCCCCGCCCACACCGCTTCTATGCCGGCGTGAACCTGAAGTTCTGAACGATGGACGAGGGTGCGGTGAAATGCTGGCAGCGGACCTTGGCGGTCCGCTGCCAGCCGTTTCCGTCAACCTGCCCGGCGCACCA
The DNA here is from genome assembly GCA_963787175.1 of uncultured Acidobacteriota bacterium. Lineage (GTDB taxonomy): Bacteria > Acidobacteriota > Vicinamibacteria > Vicinamibacterales > 2-12-FULL-66-21 > CAVSUB01. The sequence continues at coordinate 44,861 of CAWBCA010000011.1, read as the reverse complement.
CGAACTACATCGGGGGCTTTGCCAGGGGTGTGAGATTCAGCCGATTGAGCCCCGCGAACACGGCCGCGTACTTCTTGAGCATCTCCTGGTTCTCCGGAGTGCCCGCAGTCGGTACCGAGGCCCTCCGCCAGGATGACCAGCGGATCGTACTCGGCGGCCGGGACTGTCGGGTCCACGAGCACGATGTAGAGCACGTTCGCGCCCGACGGCTCCGCGGCCTTGAAACCCTTCAGCCCTGCAAGCTGCTGCTTGCGGACGGGGTTCTCACTCTTGGCAAGGGCCTCCCTCACCTTTCCCATCAGCTCCTCGAAAGTAGCCGTCTGGTCAGGCTTGATCACGTACATGAACGCGCCGGCCGGCCCTGTCAGAGACAGGCGCGGCTCCTTGGAGCCGGCGGCTGGCGCGGCCGCGGCGGGGGGCTGCCCGGCGGGCGGCTGTCCCGCGGGTGGCTGTCCCGCGGGTGGCTGTCCCGCGGGTGGCTGCCCTGCGGGAGGCTGGCCTGCGGGAGGTGGCTGGCCCCCCGGTGCCTGTGACGGGGGTGGCTGCCCTGCCGGCGGGGTCTGGGCAAAAGCGGCTGCGGGCGCAAGAGCAACCGCCAACGCGAGAGTCGTAATGACGACGGAGCGACGCATCCAATCCCCTCCTTGAACAGACTGTAATCCACAACGGGCCACCGAGCAATCGCACGACGCAGCGAGGAGCCCCGCTGGAAAGCCGTCACTCTACCGTACGCACGGCGCGCCGCCTAGTGACACTTTCGCAGGCTCACACGAGCACGGCCATGACCTCGTTTGCAACCAGCATGCCCTCCGGCGGCAGGCGGATGCGATCGCCGTCGCGCAGCACGACGCCCGCGAGGATGAATGGCGCAAGGCCCTCCCCGAACAGGCCCCAGGCGTCGACGCCATACCGGGCGCCGACCGCCGCGACATCCACGCCTGACGCAAGGCGCAGGCCGGTGAAGAGCGCTTCCTGCGCACGTTCGAGCGGCGTCAGGGTGCGACGTCCCATCCCGACCGGCAGACCAGCACTGATCCGCGACACGTAGTCTTCGGTGCCGGAGACATTTCTCCACCTTACACCCTCACGAGTGGAGTGCGCGCCGCAGCCGAAGCCAATCCACTCGCCGTCATCCCAGTACTTGAGATTGTGACGGGACTCGGCGCCGGGGCGGGCCACGTTCGAGATCTCGTACTGCCGATAACCGGCAGCGCGCAGCCGTTCGAGGCTCCAGAGATACATGTCCGCCGCGTCGTCGTCGGGCGCCAGCGACCATCCGGCCCGGGCCATCGTCTCCTGGAGCGGAGCGTTGGGATACAGCTCGAGCAGATACAGCGACGCGTGCGGCGGACCAACGTCGACGAGCGCCTCGATGCTCTCCTGCCAGTCCGGGCCGGTCTGTCCAGGCAGCCACATCATCAGGTCGAGGCTGATGTTGTTCAGGCCGGCGCCGCGCGCCTCGGCGACCGCAGCGCACGCGCGCGCCACCGAGTGCAGGCGTCCGAGGCGCGCGAGCTCGTCGGCCCTGAACGACTGGACACCGAAGCTGACGCGATTGACGCCGGCCGCTCGAAAGCCTTCCATGCGGCCCGGCGTGGAGGTCTCGGGATTCGTTTCGAGGGTGATCTCCGGCACCGGGCGCGACGTCGAAGACCCGCCGGCAGGACTGCACGAGCCGTCCAATTTCGGCGGGCTCGAGCAGGGACGGCGTGCCGCCGCCGAAGAACACCGTGTCCACCGGCTCGCCGCGGCCGGTCCGGGCGATTTCGCAGTCGAGCGCCTGGACGTACCGCTGCTTGAGACCGGGCTCGAGCAGGCCGCGGTTGAAGTTACAGTAGTTGCAGATCGACGAGCAGAACGGCACGTGCAGGTAGAGGCCGAGCATGCCGCTCAAGACCCGGCTTTGCCTCCCGACCAACCCAGCTCACGCTTCGGCTGCTTCAGGGCGTCGGGCGTCCTGAGCTGCGCCCGGATCGGTCCGCGCGCGCGCGCGGGCAGGTTCTTGCGCGGGACCTTGGCTTTCCACATGGTCAGCAGGTCGTCGCCGCCGGCGTTGGGCGGCGCATGCCGGTAGTCGGCGCCGTCGAACTCGAGGAAGTCGCACATCTCGTGGAGGCGGGAGTGGATGCGGAAACCAATCCGTTCCTTCAGCGTGAAGTCCTGCGTCTCGGTCTCCCCTTCGGGCGTGTCTTCGTAGTTCGACGTGAAGATGGTGTGGCGGCGCTCGTTGTAGCGCGTGTTCACGATCAGGTTCATCGTCTCTTCGACCCACTCGGAGGTCTTTTCGGAGCCGAGATCGTCGAGCACGAGCAGATCCGCTTCCATGACCGGACGCAGAACATCCATCTCCGCGGTACGCACGAGCGGATTGTAGGTGCTGCGGATCACGCGAAGGAGATCCCGAGTGTCGTAGAACAGCCCGCGGGCGCCGCGGGTGATGATGACCCGGCGCAGCACCGCCACCGCCAGGTGCGTCTTGCCGATGCCGGGTGGACCGATCAGGCACAACCCTTTCTGCGCTGCGGGGAACTCGGCGGCGAACCGCTGCGCCTGACGCACCGCGCCGAGCAGCCGCTCGTTGGGGTAGGTGACGAACGTTTCGAGATCGCAGCGCTTGTAGCGCGGCGGAACCCGCGCGTCGTCGAGCAGCCGTGCCGTCAATCCTTCGCGCCAGCAATCGCACCGCACGACGCGCCGGCCGCGTTGGGAGTCAATGGCTTTCCAGCCGGTGTCGTCGCAGAGGGCGCAGGGCATGCAGGTCGGACGACCAGTGTAGCGGAGGAGCAGGAACGCGGCAATGCGGAATCGCGTCGGGCAGGCGCGGTCAGATTTTCGTCAGCCTGTGCGGACGGCCCTGGGGCTCGAGCGGCGTCTCGTCGGCGGGCGGCGCGGCCGGCGCGCGGACGAGATCGGTCGGCGAGGATTTCACGAGCGCGGTGCTGAGCCGCTGCTCCCAGTCGCCGATGCCACGCGACAGCTCGCGCTTCACGTACTCCATGAACTCGTTGACTTCGAGCTGCATGGCTTCGATCTTCCGGCGCATGTTCAGGATGATCTCGACGCCCGCGAGGTTGACGCCGAGGTCGCGCGTGAGAGAGAGGATCGTCTCGAGCTGCTCGAGATCCTCCTCGGAGTAGAGACGGGTGTTGCCCTCGGTGCGGGACGGCTTCAGCAGCCCTTCGCGCTCGTAGAGGCGGAGCGTCTGCGGGTGGATGTTGTACTTCTGGGCCACCACGCTGATCATGTAGTAGGACGGGCCGCCGGTCGTGCGTTTCATGGTTCAGGTCGCGAGGTCACGTGGTCGCCTGCGTGAAATTCTTCCTCACGTCCTCCCGGTTCAGCCTGCCGAACTCGCGGATCAGGTCCCGCGACCGTTCGTCGATCGCGGACGGCAGGACGATGCGGACTTCGGCGATGAGATCTCCGGCGTGTCCCGAGTCGGTCGGAAAGCCCCGTCCCCTGGCGCGGAAGCGCCGGCCGCCCTGTGTGGAGGGCGGGAGCGTCAGCCTAATCGTGCCGTCGAGCGCCGGGACCTCGATCCGCGCGCCGAGCACCGCCTCCTGCACCGCGATCGGGAGCGTGCAGAGCAGATCGTCCCCCTCCCGGCGGAACAACGGGTGGGGCGCGATCTGGACGGTGACATACAGGTCGCCCGCAGGCCCGCCGTGCCGTCCGGCGTTGCCGTACTCCGGTACCCGCAGGCGCGCGCCGTCGCGAACGCCGGGGGGAATCCGCACCCGGACCGCCTCGCTCCGTACCGCGCGGCCGTGACCGACACACGCCGCGCATGTATCCGATCGGCGTCGTCCGGTGCCGCCGCATGCGGCGCAGGCCTTGGAGAAGACCATGTGCCCGCGCGCCCAGCGGGTCTGGCCCTGCCCTTCACAGCGGGCGCAGCGTCCTTCCGCCGTGGCCCTGCGGCCCGCCCCGTGGCACGCGCTGCACGGTACCTGCCGGGTCACCACCACCTGCCGCTCGTCGCCGGTGAGCTGCACCTCGAACGGCAGCGTGAGGGCCGCGTGCAGATCCGCCCCGGGCTCCGGCCGCCCCTCGCCGGCGGCCGGCACGGGGTTCAGGACGTCGGCGAACAGCTCGCTGAAGGTCGATGCCTGGGCGCCGTGGGCACGCACCGAGAAGTCGAACTCCGTGAACTGCGGCACCGCGGCCCCCGAGCCGGGAGCTGCGGCGACCGGGGTGAGGCTCCGGCTGTCGTACTCCCGGCGCCGCGCGGGATCCATCAGCACCTGGTACGCCTCGGCGATTCGCGCGAACCGCTCCTGCGCCGTCCGGTCACCCGGGTTGATGCCCGGGTGATACCGGCGCGACAGCCGCCGATACGCGCGCTTGAGGTCCGCCGCGCTCGCATCGGGGCCAACGCCGAGGATGACGTAGAAGTCCATGGCTGTGCATTCGTGTCGGGATTCGTCCTAGCGCTTTTCCTCCTCGACAACCTCGGCGTCGATCACGTCGCCGGCGTCGCGTCCGCCGCTGCCGGCGCCCGGCGCCCCGCCGTCCGCCGGGCCCTGCTCCGGACCACCGGCGCCGGCCGCACTCGTCGAGCGATACAGGGCCTCGGCCGCCTTGTGCTGCACCGTGTTGAGCTCATCCATCCGGCTCTGCATCTGGGCGACGTCGTTCTTCTCGATGGCCTTCTTGAGCTCCTCGATGGCCGACTCGATCGGCGCCTTGTCGGCGGCCGGCAGCTTGTCCCCGCTGTCCTTCACGAACCGCTCGGCGGCATAGGCCGCCTGGTCCGCCCGGTTGCGCGTTTCGATCTCCTCCTTGCGCTTCTTGTCCTCGTCGGCGTGCGACTCGGCTTCCCGCATCATGCGATCGACCTCATCCTTGCTGAGGCCGCTCGACGCGGTGATCTGGATCTTCTGCTCCTTCTGTGTCGCGGTGTCCTTCGCCGACACGTTCACGATGCCGTTCGCGTCGATGTCGAAGGTGACCTCGATCTGCGGCACGCCGCGCGGCGCCGGCGGCAGACCCGACAGGTGGAACTTGCCGAGCGTGCGGTTGTCTCGCGCCATCGGCCGCTCACCCTGCAGCACGTGCACTTCCACGCTCGTCTGGCTGTCGGCCGCCGTCGAGAACGTCTCGCTCTTGCGCGTCGGGATCGTCGTGTTGCGCGGGATGAGCGGGGTCATCACGCCGCCGAGCGTCTCGATGCCCAGCGACAGCGGGGTGACGTCGAGGAGCAGCATGTCCTTGACCTCGCCCGCCAGCACGCCGGCCTGGATCGCCGCGCCAATCGCCACGACCTCGTCCGGGTTGACCCCCTTGTGCGGTTCCTTCCCGAACAGATCCTTGACGATCTGCTGGACCTTGGGAATCCGCGTCGAGCCTCCGACGAGGACGACCTCGTCTATATCCTTGGAGTCCACTCCGGCGTCCGCGAGAGCCTGCTTCGTCGGGCCGACGGTCCGCTGCAGCAGATCGTCAACCAACTGCTCGAACTTCGCCCGCGTGAGCTTCTTCACCATGTGCTTCGGCCCGGTGGCGTCCGCGGTGATGAAGGGCAGGTTGATATCGGTCTCCACGACGGTGGAGAGCTCCATCTTGGCCTTTTCGGCAGACTCCTTCAGGCGCTGAAGCGCCATCCGGTCCTTGCCGAGGTCGATCCCCTCGTCCTTCTTGAACTCCTCGATGATCCACTCGATGATCTTCTGATCGAGGTTGTCGCCGCCCAGGTGGGTGTCGCCGTTGGTCGCCTTGACCTCCACGACCCCCTCGCCGACTTCCAGAATCGAAATGTCGAAGGTGCCCCCGCCGAAGTCGTACACGGCGATGGTCTCGTCCTTCTTCTTGTCGAGACCGTAGGCAAGCGCCGCCGCGGTCGGCTCGTTGACAATGCGCTTGACGTCGAGTCCGGCGATCTGCCCGGCGTCCTTCGTCGCCTGCCGCTGGGCGTCGTTGAAGTACGCAGGGACGGTGATGACCGCGCTCGTCACCGGCTGGCCGAGATACTCCTCGGCGGCCTGCTTCAACTTCTGCAGGATCATCGCCGAAACCTCGGGTGGCGAATACTCCTTGCCGCCCGCCTGGACCCGGGCGTCGGCGTTGCTGGCCCGTACGACCGAGTACGGCACCATCTTCATCTCTTCGTTGACTTCCTCGTACTTCCGGCCCATGAACCGCTTGATGGAGAACACGGTGTTCTCCGGGTTCGTGACCGCCTGGCGCTTGGCGACCTGCCCGACCAGACGCTCGCCGGACTTGGTGAAACCGACCACCGATGGGGTGATCCGGCTGCCTTCCGGGTTCGTGATCACAACCGGCTCGCCGCCCTCCATGACGGCGACGACAGAGTTGGTCGTCCCCAGGTCGATTCCAATGATCTTGCTCATGTGCTGTCCCTCGCTCCTGCCCGTCAGAGAGGTCCGCGGGCGATCTTTATAACAGTCACAATATAAAACTTGAGCCGGAGTATGTCAAGTCGATGACACTCAACGCGGCTGGAGTCGAAACCGTGTAGGTGCTATACTGCCGGCGCCAGCCTGCCTCAGCGGGAAAACCGCTGTTCCGGGAACGATTGCTCCCAGGGGTTCCCAGATGAATCGCTTTGCCTCGTGTGCCGGCGCCGCGGCACTGCTGCTGGCGGTGTGCGTGCCTGCCTTCGCCCAGGATTCCACTCCTCCTCCGGCGCACATTTCCGTGGTGGATGGCGCCGCGTCGCTCGAGCGGGAAGGCCGGCCCGATCCTGCGCCTCTCTCGATGCCGCTCGTCGCCGGCGACCGGCTGCGGACGGCCGACGGCAGGGTCGAGGTCCTGTTCGGCGACGGCGCGACCCTCCATCTCGATGCTTCCTCCGTCGTCGATTTCCAGTCCGACGACGTGATCCGGTTGCTGGAGGGGCGAGTACGGCTCACGATTCCAGGACCGTCCCGGCAGGTGTCGTACCGGGTAGACGCGCCCGCCGGGTGGGTGCAGATTCAGGAGCCCGGGGAGTACCGCGTCGCCGTGACCGGTGCTGCCCGAGAGCCCGAAGTCGAGCTGGTCGTCCTGCGCGGTGCGGCCGACATCCTCAACGAAGATGGCCAGACGACACTCCGTGCGGGCGAGCGGGCGTTCGCACGCGCCGGCAGTGCCCCTTCCTTGGCCTACGTCTACAACTCCGCGGCATGGGACGCCTTCGACAGGTGGTCCAACGAGCGTCGAACCGCCAGCGCCGGCATCTCCGCCCAGTACTTGCCGGAGACGGTCCGCACCTATTCATCCACCTTCGATCGCTACGGCTCCTGGCGGCACGAGCCCTCGTACGGCTACGTGTGGTACCCCACTGTCGCCGTCGGATGGCGCCCCTACTTCGAAGGCCGCTGGGCCAGTTTTCCGTCATTCGGCTGGACCTGGATTGGGACCAACGCGTGGGCATGGCCGACCCATCATTACGGCCGATGGGGTTTCTCGACCGGCTCATGGTTCTGGATTCCGGGGCGCACGTGGGGTCCGGCGTGGGTCTCGTGGGCGTCGGCGCCCGGGTATCTGAGCTGGTGCCCGTTGGGATGGGACAACCGGCCGGTTCTCTCGTTCGCCGGGGGAAGCTACTACCGCGGGCGTCATGATCCCTGGCGGGCGTGGACCGTGGTGCCCCACCAACGGTTCGGCGTGGGGTACGTCAGGTCCAGCTTCGTCGGCGGCGCACGGATCGACGCGCGAACACGCGGCGCGTTCGCCGTGCGCCAGTCCTCACCCGAAATCCGTGGTTACGCGGTCCCCCGTCATGCCGCGCCGATCTACGTCGCCGGCACACGGCCGGGTTCGCGCGGCTACAGCTCCCAGGCCGGTGCCGGGAGAACACGTGTCGGCGCCGGAAGCGTACCCGGCGGTGTCCGACGCGGCGCCGGCGAGGAAGCGGCGGTGTCGCGGAGCAGGCCAACGGCAGCGGCCGCCGCCCCCGGTTATCAAGCACCGTTCAGGTCGCCGCGCACGTCCGCTGAGGCAATCGACCGGACGGGATCGGCGCGCCCGCGCACGAGCGATGTCCGCGCGGGGGACGGCGCTGGCGTGCCGGTGCATCGGGGCGCGGTGCCGCGCGTGACCGGTGACGCCCGGCCAGGTGAAACCGTGACCCGGCGGCTGGACGTTCCCGGCTACCGCCGCTCGCCGTCGCCTCCGGAGGCGACGCCTCAGTCCGTCTCTCCTGCCGAGCGGGCTTCTTTCCGACAGCCGCCGCAGCGTCGTGGCACGGACCCCGGTTCGCCGGTGGAGCGCGGCTGGATCGCTCCCGAGCGTCAGCCCGGCGCAATATACCGCGCGGCGCCTCGCCCGGCGCCCGAAGCGACGCAGCCGCCTGCGTATCGCATGTACGACGGGGGCGCACGGCGTCCGTCACCGTCCGCACCACCGTCGGCCTCAACGCCACGACCGGCGCCCGAGCGGGTGCAGGCGCCGGCCTACCGACCGTATGGCGCCGTGGAGCGTCGCGGGACACCCCCTTCTCCACCGCCCGCCGCGGCACCGCCCCGCGAGTCGGCCCCTCCCCCATCAGCCGGGCCATCGCGGGGGGACGCCCCGACGCGCAGCCGCCCATCCGGACAGGCGCAGCCGGATCGGGGCGGCGCCGTCCGGCGGAGGGGGTAGGCTGGGTCGTCCCACGCGCCGAACGTCGGATCGCGGATCCCGGATCCCGGATCCCGACCGTGATCGGATCGTCATACACTCTGTAGACATCCATGGCCCGATACGCAATCCGCGTCGTCCGACGTGCGGGGGTAATCGCGCTCTTCGTCCTTGCCGGGTTCCTCGGCATTGCGACCGGAGTGATCTTCGCCTACGCCGGCGACCTGCCGCAGATCTCCGCGCTCGACGACTACGCGCCAAGCACCATCTCGCGGGTCTACGGCGCGAACGGTGAAATCGTCGGTGAGTTCGCCATCCAGCGGCGGGAGGTCATCGCCCACGATGCGATCTCGCCCAAGCTGAAGCAGGCCATCCTTGCCGCGGAGGACTCCGAGTTCGATCAGCACTTCGGCCTCAGCGTGCCCAGAATCATCGTCGCCCTCATCAAGGACATCATCGCGCGCAAGAAGGCGGGGGGCGCCAGCACGCTGACCCAGCAGCTCGCTCGAAAGCTGTTCCTGACCGACGAGAAGACCTGGGAGCGCAAGATCAAGGAGGCATTGCTCGCCATCCAGATCGAGAAGCGCTACACGAAGCGCGAGATCTTCACCCTCTACTGCAATCAGATGTATTTCGGCCACGGCGTCTACGGGGTGGAGGCCGCCTCGCGGCTCTACTTCGGCAAGTCGGCAAAGGATCTCTCTCTTCCCGAGGCCGCGCTGATCGCCGGAATTCTGCAGGGCAACGTCCGGCAGAGCCCCTACGTGAACATGGAGGCGGCGGTGCGGCGCCGGAACTACGCCCTCACCCGGATGGCCGACGTCGGCTTCATCTCAGCCGAGGAGGCCGACAGCGCGAAGAAAACGCCAATCACCGTCAGACCCGACCCGCCCACACAGGCGTCCGCCGCCCCCTACTTCCTCGAAGAAGTCCGGAAGGAGCTGGAGGTCCGCTACGGAGCAAAGCAGCTGTACGAGAACGGCCTGTCAATCCAGACCGCACTCGACCTGCGCCTGCAGGAGGCTGCCACCATCGCGCTGGAGGCCGGGCTGCGCCGGGTGGACAAGCGTCGGGGTTTCCGCAAGCCGCGCCGGAACATCGTGAAGGAAGGGCACGCGCCGGAGACCTTCGCGCACCCGCGCTGGGAGCGTGCGATGGCTGCCGGCCAGATCGTTCCGGCGATCGTCACGGCGATGGACAAGACGTCGATCACGGCGAGAGCCGGCAAGCTGGAGTTGAAGATCGACCGGAAAGGCTACACCTGGACGGGCAAGACCAGCCCCGCCCAGCTTCCCCTCGCCACCGGCGATCTCATCGAGTCGCGGCTGGTCACCGTCAGCGACTCCGGCGCTTCCGCAACCGCGACGCTCGAACAGCCACCGGCGGTGGAAGGCGCGTTCCTGGCGATCGACAATCACACCGGCCAGATCCGCGCGATGTCCGGCGGCTACAGCTTCGAGCGCAGCAAGTTCAACCGCGCCACCCAGGCCTACCGTCAGGTCGGCTCCGCATTCAAGCCGATCGTCTACACCGCAGCGATCGATCGCGGGTACACGCCGGTCACGCTGCTGATGGACACACCCACGACCTTCTCCGGAGGCACCGGACAGCCGGCCTATTCGCCGATGAACTACGACAAGCTGTTCGAAGGGCCGATCACGCTGCGCCACGCCCTCGAGCAATCGCGCAACGTTGCCGCAGTACAGGTGATGGAACAGCTCGGCCCGAAGCAGGTGATTGCCTATGCGCGCCGGCTCGGGATCGAGTCGCCCCTGCCGCCCTACCTGGCTGTCGCCCTGGGCGCGGGCGAGGCGACGCTGACGGAGATGACGAGCGCTTACTCGGTGTTCCCCAACCAGGGCGTACGGCTGCGGCCGTACTCGGTGCTCAAGGTCACCGACCGGGAAGGAAACCTGCTCGAGGAGAACCGGCCGGAACCGACAGATGCCATCCGGGCCGATACCGCGTATGTGATGACCAATCTCCTGCAGGGAGTGGTGCAGCGCGGCACGGCGGCAAAAGCTGCCGCGCTCAACTGGCCGATCGGGGGCAAGACCGGCACCACCGACGACTACAGCGACGCCTGGTTCATCGGCTTCGATCCGGACATCACGATTGGCCTGTGGGTCGGCTACGACCAGAAACGGTCGATGGGAGCGGCGGGCACGGGCTCCGAAACCGCGCTGCCAATCTGGATCGACATCATGAAGGCGTGGATCGGGGACAGCAAGAGCCCACCCAGGTTCGAGGCACCCGGCAACATCGTGTTCCTCTCGGTGGACCGGCTGTCGGGCGAGGCGTCGCTCGACGGCATGCCGGGGGCGATCAACGAAGCCTTCATCGCGGGCACCCAGCCGGGCTCGGGCTTCAGGTAGGCTTCCCCCCTTACTCCTACACCTACTCCTCGTCCGCGGCGGCTTGCCCGAGCGTGCCGGCCGCCTTCCGCATCAGGTACGACTTGATGAAGGCGTCGATGTCGCCGTCGAGCACGCGGCTGACGTCACCGACCTCCTCCTTCGTGCGGTGATCCTTGATCATCTGGTACGGGTGCAGCACGTAGCTGCGGATCTGGCTGCCGAACGCGATGTCCTTCTTCTCCCCCCCGAGCTGATCCAGCTTCGCCTGCTGTTCCTTCATCTTCAGGTCGAACAGACGCGACTTGAGGACCCGCATCGCCGAGTCGCGATTGCGGTGCTGCGATCGCTCGTTCTGCGACGACACGACGATGCCGGTCGGGAGATGGGTGAGGCGGACGGCGGAGTCCGTGACGTTGACGTGCTGGCCGCCGGCGCCGCTCGACCGGAAGGTGTCGATGCGCAGGTCCTTGTCCTCGATCTCGATCTCGACGTCCTCGGGCAGCTCGGGCCAGACGAACACCGAGGCGAACGAGGTGTGCCGGCGTGACGCCTGGTCGAACGGCGAGATGCGCACCAGGCGGTGGACTCCCGCCTCGGCGAGCATCAGCCCGTAGGCGTAGTCGCCCGAGATGGTCATCGTTGCGCTCTTGATGCCCGCCTCGTCGCCCGGCTGGAGATCGATGACGTCGCGCTTGAAGCCGCGCCGCTCCATCCAGCGAAGATACATGCGCAGCAGCATCTCGGCCCAGTCCTGCGACTCGGTGCCGCCGGCGCCCGGGTGGATGGTGACGATGGCGTTCTTGCGATCGTGCTCGCCGCCGAGCATCTTCTTGGTTTCGCCGGCCTCGACCTGGGCGGAGAGGTCGTCGAGCCCGCGCGCGAGGTCGTCGGCAACCGGCTCGCCCGCCTCGGCCCACTCGACCAGCACCGCGAGGTCCTCGATGCGCCGCTTGAGCGCGTCGCTGAGGTCGCGATCCTCTTCCAGCCGGCGGCGGCGCTGCAGGAGCTTCTGCGCCCCGGCCTGGTCCTTCCAGAACCCAGGGTCGGCGACGCGCGCCTCGATTTCCGATCAGTTCGTCCGCGGACTTTGCGACGTCAAAGATAGCTCCGCAGGTCGCTGGCGCGGCGCGCCAGGTCCTCGTGCCTGCGAAGCTGGTCATCCAGTTGGAGGGCCATAGTGTTCGTGAATCGTATAGCCATTCACAGGGAGCACGGAGTCAGGAGATGATAGAACTAGCTAGCTATCAGCCGGCAGGCCAGCCCGCTCCCGCCTGGGCCGGCCCCGTCACCCGCCCTCCGTAAGTTCTGCGTGTCACGTCTCCATGCACCGCCGCGAGCAGCGCCGCCGCGACCAGCGCGAGCGACAGCCAGGCCACGGCGATCGCCGATGCGGCTGTAGATCGGTCAGCACGGTGAGGAAGCGCAGTCGCCGACCAGCATCCGTTGTTCGAACAGCGCCGACCGCTCGAGCACGCGCCCGTACGGATCGACGAAGCCGCTGATGCCCGTATTGGCGGCGCGCGCGAGGTAACGTCCGTTCTCGATCGCCCGCATGGCGCCTGGTCCCAGTGCTGATACGCGGCCGACGACCGGCCGTACCAGGCGTCGTTGGTGATCGTCGTGAGCAGCTCGCTGCCCTGTCGCACCGAGGCGCGGATCAGATCGCCGTAGATCACTTCGTAGCAGATCGCCGTGCTCGCGGATGTGCCCCGACCGGCAGCAGCACCCGTCCTGCCCGGCCGTGAAGTCGGGCACCCCTCGGCGATCGCGTCCACGAAGAACAGCAGCCGCTTGAGCGGCACGTACTCGCCGAACGGCACCAGGTGCATCTTGCGATAGACCGCGCCGACGCGCGCCGTCGGGCCTCACCAGGAACGCCGCGTTGTAGTAGCGCGGCTGCCGGCGACTCGACCGGCGCGGCCGGCTTGATCGGCTCGACCTGATCGCTGCCGATCAGCAGCGTCGCCTGCCCCTGCGGGCCAGGCGTCGGACCTCGCCGCCGCGCATCATGTCCCGTCTCGAACAGGAACGGCGTCGCCGACTCCGGCCACAGGATCAACGTCGCACCGCCGGCCAGCGCCTGGCGGGTCATCGTCGAGATATCGCTCGGAGATGGTCGTCCACCAGGGCCGGATCCCACTTCAGCTCCTGCTCGACGTTGCCCTGCAGCACCGCCACCCGCACCGGCTCCCGCCGCCGAGGTCAGCGGCGACGCGGCGAGCCGCTGCGCTCCCCAGCCGGCACACACGCGCCACCACGACCATCGTGCCGGCCGCCGGCAGCCACCGCCGCCGGCCCCGGTCCACGATGCGACGCGGCGGCAGCCGAGCGCCAGCGCCAGCAGCGCCGACAGCCCATATACGCCAACGACGCTGGCCAGTTGCGCGATGGGCAGCCAGGTGACCTGGCTGTAGCCGAGCAGCTCCCAGGGAAAACCGTCCCAGACGTATTGCCGCCCGAGCTCGGTCGTCACCCACGCCGGCGCCGCCAGCAGCAGCCCCTGCGGCCCGAGTGCCCGCGGTGCAGCCGCGCCACGATCACGGCGAACGCGCCGGAAACAGCGCCAGGTATGCAACCAGGACAGCGCGCAGCCAGCACGGCCGCGACACCGCGAGCCCGCCGAACGTCGTCATGGTCTCGACCAGCCAGTACAGGGTAAGGGCGAAGTACACGCGCCCCCGTGCTGAGGCCGAGGAAAAACGCGCGACGGATACGGGCGCGGCGCGGCCGGTCCCGCGCCAACGCCACGAGCAGCGGCGTCAGCGCGAGCCAGGCGCAGGCGGGCGAACCGAATTTCGGGAAGCTCAGGGCGAGCAGGACGCCCGAGAGCAGCGCTAGCGCGAAATCCAGGGGTTGAACTTCTCTTCCTTCTCGAGGCGCCGCGACACCCGCTCGGCTTCGTTCTTGTCGTCGTAGCGGCCGACCTGCACCTTGAACACCTGGTTCGGCGTCGAGGCGGATGGGTTCACGATGAACGCGGGGTATCCCTTCGCCGACAGGCGCTGCACGATGGCGGACGCGGCGCTGCGGTCGCGGAGCGCCACGAGCTGGACGACCCAGCGGCCGGGCGCGGGCGCCGCACGCCGGCGCCTCGCTGCGACGGTCTTTGCCGGCCGGCGCCCGGTCCGCCGGCGGCGACGCGCGGGTTCCGGCCTGGCCGTTTCCGGCTTCGCCTCCGACGCGCGGCGCGGCGCCTGCGGCTTGAGCTGCTCCGCCGCGGAGCCGCTGCTCTCGAGCCGCTTTCGGTATGTCAGCTCGTCGTCTGCGGGGGGTGACGGCGGCTCGGCCACCGGGCTCCCGGCCGCGCTCGCTGCTCGACGCCGGCGTCGGCGACGGGCGCCGGTCGATGCCGCGTGCCGCCGGCGTCGTCAGCGCGGCGTCGGCTTGGCGTCGGCCGTCCGGCCGGAATTGGCACGTTGCGCCCGACGAGCACGCCGCACAGGAAGATGACGACCGAGACCACGGTGGTCGCCATGAACAGGAACACGAGCTGCTTCCCGCTCAGCTGAATCTCGTGAAAGCCGTCGTCGGTCGCGTCGTGTGTGATGCTCGGCCACTGGCTTATTCCTTGCGGCCCGACCATGTTGATCAGCTCCATAGGCAAGGGAAAGATGATGGTGGAGTTCTTCTCGGAGGCGATTTCCGTCAGCGTCTGCAGGTAGCGCAGCGTGACGGTGACGGGTTCGGTAGCGATGACCGCCGCGGCCTGGCTCAGTTTCGCTGAGGCCTCGAGCTCCCCTTCGGCGTGGATGATCTTAGCACGCTTCTCGCGCTCCGCTTCCGCCTGGCGGGCCATCGCGCGCTGCATGTCAGGCGGCAGATCGACGTGCTTCACCTCGACCGCCGACACCTTGATCCCCCAGGGTCGGTGCGCTGATCGAGGATGTGCTGCAGGTCGTGTGTTCAACTTCTCCCGCTGCGACAGCAGATCGTCGAGCTCCACCTCGCCGAGCACGCTGCGGAGCGTTGTCTGCGCCAGCTGCGACGTCGCGTAGTGGTAGCTCTCGACTTCGACAATCGCGCGGCGCGGATCCATCACGCGGAAATAAACCACCGCGTTGACCTTGACCGAGACGTTGTCGCGGGTGATGACGTCCTGCGGGGGCACGTCCATCACGATTGTCCGCAGGCTGACGCGCACCATGCGGTCGATCGGCGCGAACACGAGGACGATGCCGGGGCCCTTCGGCTGGTCCAGCAGCTTGCCCAGCCGGAACACGACCCCGCGCTCGTACTCGTTCAGGATCTTGATCGAGCTGACCAGGTAGAACCCGACGATGACGAGGACGATAGCAGCGGCGAGAACAGCACGGTATCCTCCACACGCTTCGGATGATTCGGGTCCGGCCGGCTAAGGTCTGGGCAGCGCGGCTTGGCGCTCGTCGCGCGACTCCGGGCACGACCGTCAGCAGCAATCCCTTGACGGCAACCACGCGCGACCATGTCCCCTGCATGTATCGGCACGGGCGAGGTCGCACTCCAGATCTCCCCGTGTGTCCGGACCCGACCGACGGAGGCGGGCGCGACGGCCGACAGCGCGCTGCCGGTCTCCGCCAGCATGCCGGCGTCGCCCGGTGACCGACCCCCCGCGCTGTGCCCGGACCGCCAGCCGCACGAGGAAGAAGATGATGGCGCCCACCGCCAGCGAAATGGGAACGACCAGCCGAAGTCCCACCTGGAGCTCCGGCAACGGCGAGTCCACGAGCATCATCGACCCGAGGAGCAGCCCCACGAGACCGCCCACGGCCAGGACGCCGTAGCTGGTCACCTTGACTTCCAGCAGCAGGAGGACCACGCCGAACAGAATCAGGAGGACGCCCGTCGCACTGACCGGCAGAACCTGGAAGGCGAAGAACGCCAGCAGCAGGCAGATCCCGCCGACGACGCCGGGCAGGACGGCACCGGGCGACCAGATCTCCACCGTCAGTCCCAGTGTGCCCAGCATCAGCAGCAGGTAGGCAATCTGCGGGTGTGCCAGCGCGCTGAGGGCGCGCTGCGACCGACGTCATGCGCACCTGGCCGGGTCGTCGCTCCGGCCGTCCGCAGGGTCTGGACGCGGCCGTCGAAGCGGGTCACGGACCGTCCGTCCAGCTTGGCGAGCAGATCCGGGACATCCGCGCCGAGGAGATCGATCAGCGGCGGCTTGGCGGCGAGCGCTTCCTGCTCGGTGTAGGTCCGGCTTTCCGTCACCGCCTGCTCGACGAGATCCACGTTGCGGTGGCGTTGGGCGGCCAGACGTCCGGGCGTAACCGGCGACGTCCGACGCCATCTTCTTGGCCATCACCTCGTCCACCTTCTGCCCGTCTCCGGAGACCGGGTGGGCGGCGCCGATGTGGGTGCCGGGCGCCATCGCGGCGACGTCGGCGGCAATGGTGATGAGGAATCCGGCAGATGCGGCGCGCGACCCTGACGGCCCGACGAACACCGACCACCGGCGTCTTCGCGGCGAGGATGGCGGTGTTGATGTCGCGGGTCGAGTCGACCAGCCCGCCGGGCGTGCGAAGCGTGATCACGATGCACGGCCGCTGCGGCGGCGTCCGCCTGCGCGATCGCGCCGCGCAGGTATTCGGACGACGACCGGATGGATGATGCCGTCCACCTCGGCCAGGTATACAACCGGCGCCGCCCCCGCCCCTGCTGCGGCAGGTTGCGGCCGCTTGCGCCTCCGCGAGGAGCCCGGCGCGACCGCCCGACCTGCCGGGAGACCGGACACGAGCGCGAGAATTCCAGCCGCGCCTGACAACCGCGAGAGCCGCATGTGCCTCCTGATCTCGAGCTTACTCGAGCTGAATCCGTGCGAGCACGCGCTTCGCCTCGGCGGACGCCGGGTCCATGGCGAGCGCCCGCTCCGCCTCGACCGCGCGCCGCTCGGTCGTCACCGGTCTTCAGGTACGCCTCGGCCAGCGCCACGCGGGCCGCGGCGCCGTCGGCACTCCAGATGGAAATCTTCAGCGCGTCGACCGCCTCGCCGGGTCGGCCGGCACGAGGTGATGCGGCCGATCAGCAGGTGCGCCTGTGCTTCGTACGGGGACAGGTAGACGGCCCGGCGCAACTCGGCCAGCGCCTCGCCGTATCCTGCTCGCGATCGAACAGCCGTCGCCCGCGGTCGAGATGAAAGGCGGCGAGGTCCCGCTGGTCGCGCTGCGCGGTGGTGCCGACAATCACGCGGCATGCAGGCTGCCCGATCCCTCGGGGTCCAGCTGCATCCGCTCCAGCCCGCGCGGGACCGACTGACCGGTCCGCGGGCGACCGCGCCAGACTCCTCGTACCGCGACGACAGCTGCCGCGCCAGGTCGCGCTCCCGCCCGGCCTCGACCGTTGCTCCCGTGCCGTGCAGCGCCGCCGCGAGGACGAAGTGGGCGTCCGCGTCCGTCGGGTCGCGGCGCAGCGCCTCGCGCAGCCAGTAGATTGCCGCCTGGAAGTTCCGGTCCAGCACGTAGGCGTACCCCAGGTTGAAGCAATAGTCGATGTCTGCCGCGATCCGCCTCCGTCGCCTTCGTCAGGAAGTAGACGGCGGTCCCGGCCTGCGTCGAGCCCCCGCGGCGGATCTGGATGACGCCGAGGTTGTTGGTGAGCGCCGCGCTGGTGGGACGCGCCACCCCCGGCAGCGTCCGCAGCCGGCAGCGAGCCCACTGAAGGCGGCGAACGCCTCGTCGTAGCGCTGCAAGGTTGAGCAGGGAGGTCGCGGCGAAGAAGCGGGCGCGCGCCGCCAGCGAGCGAGGTCCGAGGGACGGCGCTGACGGCGGCCAGCGCCGCCGCATGGTCGCCTGATCCGTGCGCACGTCCCAGAGCCCCAGCCGCGCGCGGTCGAACCCCGGGGCGTCCTGGATCGCGGACTCGAGAAAGGTCGCGCGGGCGGCCGGTGTCGCCGCCACGAGGCCTTTGATGTAGTTCTCGAAGGCCTGCAGCGGCGGCCGCACGGAAGCGGCACGGGGCGGGAGATGTCCCGGCCGCGAGATGCCGCACGAGCCGGTCGTGCAGATCGAAGAGGTCCGTGAGCGGCCCCCGTTCGGCAACCGGCGCGCGCACGCGCCCGGTATCGACGCGGATCGGGTGAGCCTGGATGGTCAGCTGCCGATCCTCCACGCGGAATGTCCCGACCACGAGCTCGGCTGCACCCAGCAGGTGCGCGATCTTGATCAGCGTCGCGCGGCTGAGGGTCGCCGAGAGCGGCAGGTGCAGCTCTTCGAACGCGCGGACCCGCTCCTCCCGGCTGATGACCGCGTCGCCCCGATCGTTCAGCCCATCCGCGATGAGCACGGCCGTCGCCTCTCCCAGCCAGTGACTCAGCGCGTCGTTGCCCGCGTTCTCGAACGGGAGCACGAGGATGCGGTCGTGCGACGGAGCCTGGACGGCCGGCGGGGCTGCCGCCGGCTGGGCGGCGGCCGTAAGGGCGCAGCCCGCCAGGAATACACCCGCGAATGCGAACGGTCGTCGGATCATGTCAGCCTTCGTCTGATCGGCAGTTGCCTGCCGGGCTCGCTAGGCGGCCGCCACCTCGCGGCCGCCCTCGACTGGCCGCTGGACCACCACGGCCAGAACGCATCGCCTGGCCGCCCCGGCGGCACGGCACTGGTGGACGTACACGTCGGCGGGAACGGAAAAATGCGCCATCACGCGGGCAATCGCCGCCGCGTAGAAGCCGCACATCGGAAGCACGGAGGCCTCGCGCACCTCGCAGAACAGGGAACCTCGCAGATCGACCGACGCCGTCGCGCCGCGCACCTTGACGATCGCCCGGGTCCCCGGATACGTGCTGGTCACGAGCGTACGGGCCACGCGCAGTGCACTGCGGGCCCGCCACCGGGCGGGCAGCGCCCGGACAATGCGGTGCTCCAGCCTGGGGAGCCCGCCGACGGTCCAGTCGGCAGCATACTCGCCTGCGCGGGTCGTGATCCGATCATACGCGTCCCCTTCCGCGCGGAGAAAGCTCAGAACGGCAGCCAGCGGCGCAAGCCCGATGGTGCCCTCGCGGAGGCCGGATGTGCTCAGCCAGTTCTCGTAAAAGTCGATCCGGTTCGGCAGCACGTCGAGGATGGCCTGGTGGATGCTCGCCACGAGCACGCGCCCGATCCTCGGCTCGCTCATCGACGCCATCCGGCCGGTGCCGGCCCCGGTGACGCGCTCCGCCCGGCAGGAGCGCTTCTGATATCGTTCGAGGAGGCGATGAAGAGCACGTTCGTGGCGGCCGCAATCCTGGCCGGTGGAAAGGCGCGCCGCTTCGGCGGCGACGGTCAAGAGCACGCTGGTGCTCGACGGCCGCCGCATCATCGACCGGCAGATCGCAGCCCTGCGCGAGGTCGCGGACCCGATCTTCATCGTTGCGCCGGAGAGCTCCCTCTTCACGTCGCTGGGGCTGCGGGTCGTGCCCGACGTGCTGCCTGATTGCGGGGCGCTCGGCGGCATCTACACGGCAATCGTCCGATCGCCGCGGCGCCGGACGCTGGTGGTGGCCGGCGACCTGCCGTTCCTGACCGGCGCGCTGCTCGAGCGGCTGGCGCGCGACTCGGAGGCCGACCTGGTGGTGCCGCGCGGGCGGCACGGCTACGAGCCGCTGTGCGCGGTGTATCCGGAGGCGTGCGCGGAGCCGATTCGACGGCGGCTCGATCGAGGGGCGCTCAGGGCGGCGGTGCTGCCGGAGGGCGTACACGTCGAGGAAATCGGGCCCGAGATGCTCGACGCGTACGATCCGCATGGTTTGCTGTTCGTCAACGTCAACACGCCCGGTGATTACCAGCGGGCGCGCGATCTGCTCGCATCGATGCCGCAACGGCCGCGCGAGCGTATCACGGATAAACACTCCGCTTCATGATTCTACCCATCCAGCACACGGTTCGCGGCCACCTCGTGGAGACGGTCGGGCGGCTGTACGGCATACCCGCGGACGACCCGGTGCTCGCCCACATCGCCATCGAGATTCCGCCCCGCCGCGCACTGGGCGATCTCGCCATCCCGCTCGCCTTCGAGCTCGCACGCAGGCTGCGCAAGGCGCCGCGGGCAATCGCACAGGAACTTGCCGGCGCGGCTGGCGCGATGGACGGCATCGATCGGGTCGAGGCAGCGCCGAACGGCTACGTGAACCTCTTTCTCGACCGCCGTGCCGCCATGTCCCGATGGCTGGCCCCGGGACCTCCGGCCTCCGCCGGCAGCGGGCGCAAGACGATCGTCGAGCACACCGCGATCAACCCGAACAAGGCGGCACACATCGGCCACCTGCGCAATGCCGCGCTGGGTGATGCCTTCGGCCGGCTGCTGCGCTTCCAGGGCACCAGGGTCGAGATCCAGAACTACATCGACGATACGGGCGTGCAGGTGGCGGACGTCGCCGTGGGGTTCCGCGAGCTCGAGGGCAAGTCGCTCGAGGAGGTGCGCGCGATTGCCGCGCGCGCGCGCTTCGACTACGTCTGCTGGGACCTCTACGCCCGCGTGACCGACTGGTACGGCGAAGACAAGGAGCGGCTGAAGGTCCGGGCACAGGCGCTGCACGACATCGAGCGCGGCAGCAACCCGACGGCCGATCTCGCCCGGTTCGTCGCCGATCGGATCGTGCGGTGCCACCTCGAGACCATGAGGCGGATGAACATCGCCTACGACCTGCTGACGTGGGAAGGCGACATCCTCAAGCTCCACTTCTGGACCCACGCCTTCGAGTTCCTCAAGCAGACGGGGGCGGTTTTCATGCAGACCCAGGGCCGTCTCCAGGGCTGCTGGGTCATGCGGATAGACGACGAACCGGGTGAGGGCGACGCCGCGGACGCGGCGATGCCCGCGGACGAGGCGCCGGCCACCGGCGTGGAGGTCGAACCCCGCGAGAAGGTCATCGTCCGGTCGGACGGCACGGTGACGTATGTCGGGAAGGACATGGCCTATCAGCTGTGGAAGTTCGGGCTGCTCGGCAAGGACTTTCACTACCGCGTCTTCACGCGCGGAGCGGGCGTGCCGGCGCTCTGGTCCACCACCGCCGATCCGGCCGCCGCGGAGGCCGATCACCCGGCCTTCGGTGGCGCCGACTCGGTCTGCAACGTCATCGACACGCGCCAGTCGTACCTGCAAAAGCTCCTGAAGCAGGCGCTGGCCGCGCTCGGCTACCAGGAGCAGGCGGCGCACTCGGTGCACTACTCGTACGAGATGGTGGCGCTCTCGCACGCGACCGCGCGCGAGCTGGGCTACGACCCATCGATCGATGCGGAGCGCCCCTTCGTCGAGGTGTCGGGACGCAAGGGCCTCGGCGTCAAGGCGGACGACCTGCTGGACCGGCTGACCGAGAAAGCCGCCGGCGAAGTCGAAAAGCGCAACCCCGATCTGTCACCGGAGGACCGCCGCCGGATCGCGGAGTCGATCGCCGTCGCCGCGGTCCGCTACTTCCTGGTGAAGTTCTCGCGCGGCAAGATCATCGTCTTCGACATAGACGAGGCGCTCAGCTTCGAAGGTGAAAGCGGGCCCTACCTGCAGTACGCGGTGGTCCGCGCGAACAACATCTTCGCGAAACTCAAAGAGCGCGACGGCACCGAGCTCGCGGGGATACTGGCGTCGCTCGAGGGAACGCCCGGCGACGTCCTGACGGGGCCGACCGACGAATCGCTGGACATCTGGGGGCTCGTCCTCGAAGCGGCGCGCCTGGACGAAGTCGTCGACCAGGCGGTGCGCACCCTCGAGCTGTCGATCGTCGCCAAGTACGCCTTCGGCCTGGCACAGGCGTTCAACGGCTTCTATCACCGCTACTCGATCCTCAACGAGGATCGGCCCGACGCGCGGATCTGGCGGGCTGCGGCCATTGCCTACTGCCGTTCGCAGCTGACCCGCGCACTCGATTTGATGGGATGCGCCGTCCCGGCGAGGATGTAGGGGGCTTCTACCTCCTGTGAAACACCCCCACCACCTCGATGTGGGGCGTGTTGGGGAACAGGTCGAAAGCGCGCAGCGACTGCACCGCGTAGCCACCATCGATCAGGCCGCGTGTGTCCCGCGCCATCGTGGGCGGATCGCACGAAACGTAGACGATCCGCGGGCCGCCGCGCGTCACGAGCGCCTGGAGCACGGGCGTCGAGAGGCCGGTTCGCGGCGGATCGAGTATCACCGTTGCCGCCAGCGTGCCTGTGCGCGCCACGAAACGCTCCACGGGGCCGACGACGGCGGTCACGAGCGATGGAAAGGCCGTGGCGTTGTCCTGCAGGTCCCTGCCGGTCGGACCCGCGCCCTCGACGGCGGTGATGCTCCCGCGACCGCCGCCCGCCAGCGATGCGGCGAACAGCCCGACCCCTGCATAGAGGTCGAGGACCGTTCCTTCGGGGAGCACGCTGTCGATCACCGAGACGACGAGCTGCGGAAGCAGGAACCGGTTCGCCTGGAAGAAGGACTCTGCCGAGCGTCGGAGCTGCCCGGCCGCCCTGCCGGCGGTCAGCGCGCCGAGGGAGTCGGCGATGCCCGGTGCGCCTGCCGCCAGCCGGACGCCGTTGGGCGAGACGGTGGTGATGGCGGCGAGGTCCGGCGCAACCAGCCCCTCGAGCGCACTGCGGGAGAGCGTGCCCGGCGCCGTGAGCTCGACGTAAATCGCCCGCTGTTGCCCGGCGAGGTCCTCGGCGATGACCAGTGAGGCGGCGGGCGCCCCCGCTCCCTCGGCCGCCGCGGCAACCCGCGCGGCGGCGGTGAACGCCTCGGTGCGCAGCTGCCCGGTAGCGGAGCCGTCGCACACCTCGTGCGTGCCTTCCCGGTAGAACCCGACTCGACTGCCGCTCACGTGCAGACGGGCGCGCATCCGGTAACCCTGCTCCGGCGATGCGGCCACTGGCACCGGGCCGCTGAGACGATGGCGCCCGATGCGGGCGAAGGCGTCCGCGATGACGTCCGCCTTGATCGCCCGTTGCCGCTCGATCGCAATGTGCGCGTAGAGGCAGCCGCCGCACAGCGGGTCGCCGGCGGGCTCGCGCCGATCGGGGGACGCATCGACGACGTCATGCACCCGCGCGAAGGCGAGGCGGCGCTCGACGCGCTCGATTCGCGCCACGACCTTCTCGCCGGGGATCGTCCCGGCGACGAGCACTATCTGCCCTTCGTGGCGGGCGATCATGCGGCCGCCGGCCGCCGGCCGCTCGACGAGGAGATCGATCAGATCGCCCGGGCTCAGCATGCCGTCAGTCAGTCGAATGCGACCCGCGGCAGGCGTGCCGACTCACGCACCAGCCGCATGTACGCGGCGTTCACCGCCGCGGCGCGCGCGTCGGGCGGCATCCGTTCCCCGAACGCGGCCAGTTCCTCTTCCGCTTCACGCCGCAGCGACCCGGACCGTGCCTGGTCGAGCGAGCCGGCCACGAGCTCGAGCAGGGCGCGATCAATCGAGGCGAGCTCGGCGATCAGCGCCTCGCGATCCGCGCCACGGGCCTTCCGCGACGCCTCTGAAATCCGATCGAGCGCCTGCACCGCCGCATCGATCGCGCTCCCTGGCAGCGGTGCGGCACCTTCCATCGACCTCAGCGCAATCAGCCGGGCAACCACGCGCTCGACATGCGACGCGAGGCTCGGTTTCCGCGCGTTGCCGGCGGGCTCGTCGGCCACGCCGACCCCGACGGCGCGCCGCCAGTCGTCGAACATGGCGAGAACGTCGGCAGCGCAGAACTCGATCCGCACCGGCCGCCGGCGCGGCCCCCTGGCAGCGTGCCGCTCGCAGCACTGATCGATGCCCCTGCAGACGATCTTGATGGGTATCCCCTGCCTGGCCCACCCGCGAACCTCTTCGAACGCCGGCCCGACCACGCGAACGAGGTGGCCTCCGTTCTTCTGGCACAGGTAGCTTTCGATGCGCCGGCAGTAGTCCGCGACGATCCTGGCGTCCTCGCTGCTCACTGCCACGCGACCTCGCCGGCGATCACCCGCTCGACATGTCCGCCGACGCGCACGAGAAGCGCACCGGTATCGTCGATGCCCGTTGTCACGCCCTCGACCCGCCCCGAGGAGGTCCGGATGACGACCGCGGTGCCCTGGGACGAAGGCGCCAGCCTGCGCCACGCCTCGAGCAGGTCGCCCGGTGCGCCGGCGTCGAGGCTCCCGAGCAGTGCGTTGAGCGCGGCCAGCGTCTCGACGAGGACCGACCAGCCGTCCACGGCCCGACCAAGCTCCAGTTCGATTGAGGTGGCGAGGTCAGCGATGTCCGGCGGGTATCGTGCCGTCCGGAGGTTGATGCCGAAGCCCAGCACCGCATAGAGAATCCCCGCCGCCCCGGAAGAGGCTTCGGCGAGGACTCCGGCTACCTTCCGGTAGCGGGACTGCCGGCCACCGTCGGGCACGATGACGTCGTTGGGCCACTTGATCTGGACCGGCAGACCGGACGCGCGGATGATGCCCTGCGCGACGGCCACCCCGCCGGCAAGCGTCAGGTACGCTCCAGCCGCCACCCCGCGTATGACGATGGAGACATAAAGGCCTGCGTCAGTCGGGGAGTGCCAGCGGCGCCCCAGCCGGCCGCGTCCCGCCGTCTGCGTCGAGGCCACGACCGTGGTGCCGCTCCGTGCGCCGTGTTCAGCAAGGCGGCAGGCTGCATCGTTGGTCGATCCCATCTCGGTGAAGTAGGTGATCGGTTCGCCGAGGTGTCCGCGCAGGGCCGCGGACGCACGAAGCGCGGCGGAGAGTGCGGACGGAAGCGGGTCAGACATCCGGTTCGAGCTCGAAGCTCAGGTCGATCGAGGGGGCGGAGTGCGTGAGCGCTCCGACTGACACGTAGTCGGCACCCGTTGCCGCGAGCTCGGGCAGCCGCTCGAGGCTGACACCTCCCGAGATTTCCGTCTTCGCGCGCCCGCCGATACGACGCACCGCCTCCACGATCTCGCTCGTGGACAGGTTGTCGAGCAGGATCACGTCCGCCGCCGCGTCGATTGCCGCGTCCACCTCCTCGAGGCTCTGCGCTTCCACTTCCACCGGCATCCCCCCGCCGGCCGTCCTCATGCGGCGCACGGCCTCGCCGACGCCTCCCGCGAGGCGCACGTGGTTGTCCTTGATCAGGATCCCGCCGTCGAGGCCGCCCCGATGATTCGTCCCGCCGCCCGCCCGAACCGCGTATCGCTCGAGAACCCGCAATGTCGGGGTCGTCTTCCTGGTGTCGAGGATCGTGATGCGGCCGCCTGCAGCGTCGACGAACCGCCGTGTGAGCGTCGCGATACCCGACAGCCGCTGAAGGAAGTTCAGCGCCGTTCTCTCCGCCGTCAGCAGCTTTCCCGCCCATCCCTGCAGGGTTGCGACCACGTCGCCGGGCGCGCAGAGGCCGCCGTCGGCGTGATGAACCTGGACGCCGACCGCCGGATCGAGCTGGCGGAAGACCTCGAGCGCGACGTCGATGCCGGCGATCACGCACGGCGCCTTCACGCGCAGCTCGCCACGCGCCCGCTGCCGCGGCGGGACGGTCCCCTCGGTCGTCACGTCGCCGGAGCCGACATCTTCTGCAAGCGCGCGGCGCACGATCTCCCGGTAGCCGGCCGCGTCGAGCCGGGCGAACGGCGCCCCGGTCATCCGCCGCCATCCTGCACGGGCACAGCCCCGGACAACTCGACGTCGACCTGCAGCGTGTCGGCGACGGCCGACTCGAGTCGATCGATCAGCCCCGATGCGCGCAGATCCTGCTCGACGTCGGCCAGCAGTGCGAGCTGGCCGGCCGGGGCCAGGATCGCGGCCCGGGAGACACGGGTCTTGAGCGGCCGCTGCTCCTCCGACTTCTTCTTGCGGATCTCGCCCAGCACGGTGGCAGCGAACTCCAGCGCCTGAACGCCGCGCTCGTCCTCCACCGCGGGCGCACAGGCGGCAAGCAGCTCCTCGGCGGTCGGCCACGGCGCCCGGTGGACCGATCCTTCCTGCCACCACGACCACACCTCCTCGGTCACGAACGGCAGAAACGGCGCGAACAGCCGGAGCATCGTCGACAGCGCCGCCAGCAGGGCGCCGTTGGCGGAGGCGGCCGGCCCGTCGCCCCGATCGCCGTACCGCCGACTCTTCACCAGCTCCAGGTAGTCGTCGCAGAACGACCAGAAGAACGATTCCGTCCGCTCCAGCGCACGCGCGTAGTTGTAGCCGTCGAGGTCCGTGGTCGCGTCCCGCACCAGACGCGCGAGCGAGGTGAGGAGCCCGCGATCCAGCGCTTCGGTCACCACGCCACGCGGTTCAGGCCTGGACAGCACGAAGCGCGACGCGTTCAGGAGCTTCATCGCGAGGCGCCGTCCGACCTTCATCTGTCCGGTGTCGAAGGCCGTGTCGGTTCCCGGGCGTCCGCTCGCGGCCCAGTAGCGCACGCCGTCCGACCCGTGCTCGTCCAGCAGCCCCTTGGGGGTGACGACGTTGCCCTTGGACTTCGACATCTTCTTGCGGTCCGGATCGAGGACCCAGCCGGAGATGGCCGCGTTCTTCCACGGGAGCGACCCGTGCTCCAGCTCGGACCGGAGCACCGTCGAAAACAACCACGTGCGGATGATGTCGTGCGCCTGCGGGCGGACGTCCATCGGGAACACGCGCGCGAACAGGTCGGGATCCTCCAGCCATCCGGCGGCGATCTGGGGTGTGAGCGACGACGTGGCCCAGGTGTCCATGACGTCCGGATCGCCCGTGAAGCCGCCGGGTACGCCACGCCGGTCCGGCTGATAGCCCTCGGGCACGTCGGTGGAGGGATCGATCGGGAGCCGGCTGTCCTCCGGCAGCAGCGGCGCCGCGAAGTCGGACGACCCGTCGTCCTTGACGGGATACCACACCGGAAACGGCACGCCGAAGAAACGCTGCCGGCTGATGCACCAGTCGCCCGACAGCCCGCTGATCCAGTTCTCGAGCCGGGCCTGCATGTACGGCGGATGCCACGCCAGCTCGCGAGCACGAGCGGCGAGCGGGTCGCGGAAGTCCGTCGTGTTGATGAACCACTGGCGGCTCGTCAGGATCTCGAGCGGCCGGTCCCCTTTCTCGTAGAACTTGACCGCGTGAGTGATGGCCCGCGGTTCGCCGACGAGATCGCCGCGCTCTTGCAGGAGCTCGACGATCCGGATCCTGGCTTTCAGCGCGGACAGGTGCTTCAGCTGGTCGTACGCCTGTTGCGCGCCCACCGGGTCGGCCGACTCCCAGCCCGGCTCTCCCCAGGCCAGCGGCCGGAGCGCCCCGTTGGGCTGAAGGATCGAGCGGACAGGGAGGCCGAGCTCGCGCCACCAGACGACGTCGGTCACGTCGCCGAACGTGCAAATCATCGCGACCCCCGACCCCTTCTCGGGGTCGGCGAGAGCGTGGGGCTTCACGGGCACCTTCACGCCGAATATCGGCGTGACGACTTCCGTCCCGAACAGCGGCCGGTAGCGCTCGTCGTCCGGGTGCGCAACGAGCGCCACGCAGGCCGGGATCATCTCCGGGCGCGTGGTCTCGATTTCCACGTGTCCCCCGTCCGGGCGTGCGAAGCGGATGCGGTGGTAGGCGCCGGGCTGCTCGCGATCCTCGAGCTCGGCCTGGGCGACCGCCGTCCGGAAATCGACGTCCCAGAGAGTCGGCGCCTCCAGCTGATACGCCAGGCCGCGCCTCAGGAGACGCAGGAAGGCGAGTTGCGACACCCGCTGCGCGCGCCGGTCGATGGTGGCGTAGGTCAGCATCCAGTCGACCGACAGCCCGAGGGTTCGCCAGAGATCCTCGAAGACCTTCTCGTCTTCGGCCGTCAGGCGGGTACAGAGCTCGATGAAGTTCGGGCGGGACACCGGGATCGCCTGCTTGGGCGGCTTCCCCGGCGCGACGAACCCCGGGTCGTACGGCAGGGACGGATCGCACCGCACGCCGAAATAGTTCTGGACGCGGCGCTCGGTGGGAAGCCCGTTGTCGTCCCAGCCCATCGGATAGAACACGGCCTTGCCGCGCATGCGCTGGAAGCGGGCCACGACGTCCGTGTGGGTGTACCGAGAACACGTGCCCCACGTGCAGTGATCCGCTGACGGTGGGTGGAGGCGTGTCCACCGAGAACACCTCGGCGCGCGGCCTGGTGCGGTCGAACCGGTAGACGCCTTCGGACTCCCAGCGGGCCGTCCACTTCGTCTCGAGGCCTTCGAGCGCCGGCTTGTCAGGAACTGTGATGGAACGGAGTGAATCGAGGCCGTCGGGCATGACCAATCATCGTATCAGTGTTGGCGGCCGGGCGTGGCCGACTGGTGTCCGCCATCCGGCGCGTCTGCACAACAGTCAGGAGCGTCAGGAGGCGTCCTCTTTGTGGCGGCGCAGCCCCTTGATGCGATCGATCTCCTCCTGGACGAGGCGCTCGGCCGCGTCGCGCACCTCGCGGCGCATCTGGTCGTCCCCAAGACGGGCGATCACGCGGCGCGCGATGTCGTCGACGAGCGAGTCGGACAGCGTGAAGGCCGGAACCGGCTGCGCCGCAGCGGGCGGTGCTGCTCGCTCAGCCGCCAGGAGCGCAGCGAATGCCTCGGACAACGACGGCTGTCCTGGCGGCGTCCGGTGCTGCGTGGGGGGCGTTGGCGCCGCTTCCAGGTGCCCCGCTTCCTCCAGGGGAGATCCAGGCGGGTCAGCCCGCAAGGGCACCTCCAGCGTCCCGGGCCGAGGGGTGTCCAGCCCAGGCGCCGGCGTGATTCCGTCGAGGTCGTCCGGCGCGTCCCGGGGGGCGGCGTTCGGGCGCGCGGCGGGCCCGGACGACGCGCTCATGGCGGCGAACGCGGCGTCGAGACGGTCGAGATAGTCCCCTCGCACCGCGGCTGGCCCGGGACCGGGCGCAGCGCCGGCAAGTGCCATTGGATCCGCGGGTGAGCTCGCGATGGCAGGGTCCCTCGGCGGGCGGGATGACAGCAGCTCACGGACCCTGGCCGTGACCAGTTGCGGTTGAACAGGCTTCACCAGCACGCCGGCGCAGCCCACGCTCCGCGCGCGTGCCTCGTCCACCCGCTCGAACTCGTTTGCCAGCAGCAGCACGGGTATGCCCGCGAGATGCGGCCCCTCATTGACGAAAGCGGCCACCTCGTAGCCGTCCCGTTCCGCCAGGGTGGTTTCTGCAAGGACGATGTCCGGCGGGTCGGCGCCTATCCGATCGATGGCCGCCCGACCGTCGGCAACCGCCACGACATGCATGTCCTCGCCCGGGAACGCAAGCTCGAGCGCCCGCAGCACCGCAAGGCTGTCACTGGCGAGCAGCAGCGTCTGCGCCATCAGATCTCCTCCACACGCGGCCGCACGTTGTTGTTGATGAACTCCACGATGCTCTGCATGGGGGTGCCGGGAAGGAAGATGCCCGTGATGCCCATCTCCCGCAGCCTGGGGATGTCCACGTCCGGAATGATGCCGCCCAGCACGAGCGTGACATCCTGCAGCCCGCGCTCCTTCAGCAGCTCGACAACGCGCGGGCAGATATGCATGTGTGCGCCCGACAGGATCGAGAGGCCGATCACGTCGGCATCCTCCTGGAGGGCAGCGGCGACGATCTGCTCGGGCGTCTGGCGAAGGCCCATGTAGATGACCTCCATGCCCGCGTCGCGCAGCGCGCGCGCGATCACCTTGGCTCCGCGATCATGCCCGTCGAGGCCGGGCTTCGCGATGACGACGCGGATTTTGTGCATTGGAAAATCGCTTCCAGCTTCGGGCTTCCAGCTTCGGGCTTCCAGCTTCCAGCTTCCAGCTTCCCGCTTCCCGCTGCCCGCCTCCTGCCAGCCGCGCTCCGCTCTTGCATCCGGCCACGATTGTGGGCCGCGCCGCCGTCGGCCCGTGTGCACGGATGGGATCGGGAAGCCGGAAGCCGGAAGCTGGCAGCTCAGATGAGCGGCACCTCCTGGTACTCGCCCCAGACCTCGCGGAGCGCGTCGCACATCTCGCCCACGGTGGCGTAGGCGCGGGCGCAGTCGAGGAGCGGGTACATCGTATTCCCGATGCCGCGCGCGGCGGACTGCAGCGACTCGAGCGAGCGGCGGACCGTATCGTTGTCCCGCGTGCGCCGCAGCTCCGTCAGGCGCGCGAGCTGGATGTCGGCCGCGGTGTTGTCGATGTAGAGGATCGGCATCGGAGGCTCGTCCTTCCGCACGAAACCGTTGACGCCGACGACGATTTTCTCGCGCGCCTCGACAGCCTGCTGGAACCTGTAGGAGGCTTCGGCGATCTCACGTTGCGGGAAGCCCTCTTCGATCGCCTCGACCATGCCCCCGAACCGATCGATCGTCGAGAAGTACTCCCGCGCGCCCTGCTCCATGTCGAGCGTCAGCCGCTCGACGAAATAGGAGCCGCCCAGGGGATCGACCGTCTGTGTCAGCCCGCTTTCGTGGGCGATGACCTGCTGGGTGCGCAGGGCCAGCGTGGCCGCTTCAGCGGTCGGCAGCGCGAGCGCCTCGTCCAGCGAGTTCGTGTGGAGGGAGTTCGTGCCGCCGAGCACCCCGGCCAGCGCCTGCAGCGCCGTCCTGACGACGTTGTTGTACGGCTGCTGTGCGGTGAGCGAGACGCCGGCTGTCTGCGTGTGAAACCGCAGCTTCAGCGAGCGCTCGTCCTTCGCCCCGAAGCGCTCGCGCATCACGTCGGCCCAGAGCCTGCGGGCCGCGCGGTACTTGGCAATCTCCTCGAAGAAATCGCTGTGCGAGTTGAAGAAGAACGACAGGCGCGGCGCGAAGTCGTCCACGTCGAGGCCTGCGTCGATCCCGTACTGCACGTACTCAATCCCGTCGCGGAGGGTGAAGGCGAGCTCCTGCAGCGCCGTCGACCCTGCCTCGCGGATGTGGTATCCGCTCACCGACAGGGTGTTCCAGCGCGGCACCTCGCTGGCGCAGAAGGCGAAGATGTCCGTAACGAGCCGCATCGACTCGCGGGGCGGGTAGATGTACTCCTTCTGCGCGATGAACTCCTTGAGGATGTCGTTCTGGATCGTTCCCGACAGCGTCTTCCAGCTCACCCCCTGCTGCTCGGCAACGACGAGGTACATCGCAAACAGCATCGGGGCCGGCGAGTTGATTGTCATCGAGGTCGTCACGGCGCCAACAGGGATGCCGTCGAACAGGCGCTCCATGTCGGCCAGCGACACGATGCTGACCCCGCACTTGCCCACCTCGCCCAGCGAGAGCTCGTGGTCCGGATCCCGTCCCATCAGCGTGGGCAGGTCGAACGCGACGCTCAACCCGGTGCCGCCAGCCTGCAGCAGCGCCTTATAACGGCCGTTGGTCTCCTCCGGCGTGCCGAACCCGGCGAACTGGCGCATCGTCCAGAGCTTGCCCCGGTAGCCGGTCGGGTGAATGCCGCGGGTGTAGGGGAACTGCCCGGGATCGTTCAGATCCCGTGCGTAGTCGAGCTCGGGCAAATCCTCGGCCGTGTAGAGTCGATCGATCGGACGGCCGGAAACGGTGGTGAAGGGCGTCGTTCGCTCCGGGTTCTTCTGCAGCGCGGGGCCGACCACCTCGCGCTGCCAGCGCTCCTTGCCGGACTCCGCGCTCACCCTCTTCATCATTTGCCATTATAGGAGCATCGATACATCCGGCCGTGACGGCCGCTGGTTGCAGCGAGGCGGGGTCTCCAGGCGGCACCCGCTGGCGGCCGCAGTTGCCATACGGCGTAGAAGCAGTGAAGATGCGGCTTTTCAACCAGAGGATTCTGATCATGTCACTCGCACAGCAGGCTCTCGCTGAACTGACCGCGGCCCAGGAGTTCTTCAATCGCTCGACGCGCAACCTGACGGAGGCGCACTCGGCGTTCAGGCCGGTCGACGGGATGATGACGGCCGCGCAGCAAGTGGCGCATACCGCCCAGTCCATCGACTGGTTCATTCAAGGGGCGTTCCGGCCGGAGGGGTTCGATCTGGATTTCGCGGCGCAGGCGAAGGTCGTCGAGGGCTGCACTTCGCTGGCGCAGTCACGCGCGTGGTTCGACAAGGCGGTGGCGGACGCCAAGACGGCACTGGCCGGCAGGTCGGACGCCGAACTGCTGATCAGCCTGCCGGAAGGACCGATCATGGCTGGCGAACCCCGCATGGCAATCTTCAGCGCGATCACGGATCACACCGCGCACCACCGCGGGGTCTTGACCGTCTACGCCCGCCTCAACGGCGTGGTTCCTCCCATGCCGTACATGGAGACGTAGGCGATCGCTTGGCGCTCGGGGCTCGGGGGCTCGGCGCTCGGCGTTCGGCGCGGCATCGCCCGGGCGGCAGAGGCGCCGGCGACTCCCGCCGGCGACTCCTTGACTTGTAGCTTAGGTGTCGCTAGTGTCGCGTCTCCGAAGTCCTGTTAACACCGAGGGCGGGGATGCGCAGGCGCGCAAGGCGCGAGGAGGGCGCATACCGGGAGTATGCAACCGACGAGCAACGCAGCGCCCAGGGATGCACCGCCGGCCGAATGTAACAGGACTGCGGAGACGCGATACTGGCTTGAGCGTTTGCCGTCTGACAGTGCCGTTACGAGTGGGCCGCACATTCCCTCAGGAGCGATATGGAAGCAGGCGGAAGCATCTTCAACGCAATGCTCCAGGAGTTCGACGGCGCCGCCCGGCTGCTCGGCCTCGATCCCGGGATCTGGAAGATCCTCACCAGCCCGAAACGGCAGATCACCGTGTCCTGTCCCATCCAGATGGACAACGGCGAGATCGAGGTGTTCACGGGCTATCGCGTCCAGTACAACATCACGCTGGGGCCGGCCAAGGGCGGCATCCGCTACCACCCGGACGTGTCGCTGGACGAGGTGACCGCGCTCGCGGCGTGGATGACCTGGAAGTGCGCGGTCGCCCACGTGCCGTTCGGCGGCGGCAAGGGGGGCGTCATCTGCGATCCCACGCGGATGTCACGGCGGGAGCTGGAGGCGCTGACGCGCCGCTACGTTGCGGAGATCATCGACGCCATCGGGCCGGAGAAGGACGTGCCGGCGCCCGACGTGAACACCAACGATCAGATCATGGCGTGGGTGATGGACACCTACAGCATGCACGTGGGCCATACGTCGACAGCGGTCGTGACCGGCAAGCCGGTGGAGATGGGGGGCTCGCTCGGCCGCCGCGAGGCCACCGGCCGCGGGGTCATGATCGTGACGCGCGAAGCGGCGCAGCATCTCGGCTTCGACATCAACGGGGCGACCGTTGCGGTGCAGGGGTTCGGCAACGTCGGCTCCGTGTCCGCGGACCTGCTCGCGCGGATCGGCGCGAAGATCGTTGCCGTCACCGACTGGAAGGGGGGCGTCTACAACGCGAACGGCCTCGACATCCCGAAGATGATCGACTTCGCGCGGGAGCACAGGACCATCGACGGTTTCCCCGGCGGCGAGTCACTGGAGAACGAGCAGCTGTTCGCGCTCGAGGTGGACGTGCTCGTGCCGGCCGCACTCGAGAACCAGATCACGATGGAGAACGCCGAGTCGATCAGGGCCAGGGTCGTGGCCGAGGGCGCGAATGGCCCGACCACGCCGGAGGCTCACCGGCACCTGCACGAGCGGGGCGTGTTCGTGATCCCAGACATCCTCGCCAACGCCGGCGGCGTCACCACTTCCTACTTCGAGTGGGTGCAGGATCGTCACGGCTACTTCTGGACCGAGTCCGAGGTCAACAACCGTCTCGAAACGATGATGTGCGACGCGTTCAGCGCGGTCCTCCAGACCTCGCTCAAATACAAGACCGACATGCGCACGGCCGCCTACATCGTGGCCATCAACCGGGTGGCCACGGTGACGAAGATGCGCGGCATGTACGCCTGACGGCCTTCTACCGGCTGACTTTGAACGCGACCAGTTCCTGCGCGGCGCCCGTCGCGGTCTTCCCGTTGACCTCGATGACGTAGTCGCCCGCCGCCAGCGCCGACAATCCAAGCTCGAGCTCTCCCTGCCCCGCTCCTGCGGCCTGCACGGGCAGGTCCGACATCGAGGTGCCGCCGCGGTTCAGCAGCCGGGCCGACAGCGCCGGCGCGCTGCCGTCGAGGCTGTATCCCTCCACTCGCAGCAGCAGGCGCTCCGACCGGCTGAACGAGCGCTCCGTGGTGGGCACGGAGGCCACGTTCGCCTTGATCGTCTGGAGATCCCGCACCGTGCGCCCCTTGTAGAGTCGCGGAGTGCTCAGCGACACCTGGACCTTCGAGAAGTCCGGAACCGTGAGCTCCTGCGTCGACGAGTCCATGACCTGGCCCTGGCTGTTCTCGACCACCATCCGGAGTTGCAGCGGACCGGGCGGCGCGTCGAACGACGCGTTCCCCCCCTGAGCGGCCTGCGGGGACGCGGGCAATGCCGCGGGCGGAGTGCCGGCCGCACCCGGCGCTCCAGCCTCCTCGGGAATCTTGCCCCTGAAAACCGGACGACCGTCCGGGGCGGTGGCGGTCAGCGTGACGCGGCTCGCCCCGCTCAGGGCGCCTCGCGCCTGGGAATCCTGCGGTGCCATGGCCTCCCAGGCGAACGTGACGCGCGGCGAGTCGTTCGCTCCCTTGCCCATGCCAACCCAGAAGCGGGCCGCCCGGCCGCGGGGCGGCTCGGCGATGGAGTTGAGGGCATTCGTGACGGCCGTCGGCGCTCCGGGCGTCGGCGGCGCCGACGCGCGCGCCACGTCGTCGACGGTGTACGCGTAGTAGCCTTTGCGGGCTCGCACCTCCACCCCACGCCGCGTGACCCGGACCTTGATCTCGTGGAACCTGCCGTCGGTGGGTGCCTGCGTGGAGTTGTAACCCAGCAGGTAGTAGCCACTGGCGTCGCGGATGATCTGCTTCATGCCGACCGCCAGATCGTTCCGGTTCACGATCGCGCGGCCATCGGTGTTGTCGGCAAGGATGCGCAGCGAGTCGAGCGTCTGGTTCAGACCCTTCGTATCCGACTGCAGCCCCACCGCCTCGTCCACGCCGTACTCGAACGCGGCGAGGCCGCGGGGGTCCACGGCGTAGATCGAGGTGTTCGAACGGTTTGCCGTGTCGAACACGTCCCGCATGTCGCTCAGCATGTCCGCCTGGTTGAAGAACTCGACCGTGTCCCCTGGCCCCTGGACGCCCGGATTGCCCCTGGCGCGGTTGCCCAGCCGGGGCATGGCGGCGATCGGATCGTTCAACTGGGGCGGCAGCGTGCTCGTGAACCCCTCGCTGACGAAGATGATTGACTTGCGGCCCTCGCGGAGGCCGCCCAGCCTCACCGACGCCCCCTTCAACGCACCCATCGTGACGTCGTTGCGCACCTTCTCGACGGTGGCCGCGGGGTAGTAGGCGTACTTCTCCTCGAACTGGTTCCGCGGCGTATAGTCGAACTTGCGTCCCTCGAAGTGCTCGATCGCACTGATCAGGCCGACACGGTCCCGCGTGAAGTGGAGCTCGGCCACCGACGTGAGCGGATACATGATGGCCACCATGTCCGCCGGGGCCAGCTGGTTCTGAACGAACTCGATCAGCGGCTTCCGCACCGACATGTCGTTGCCGCGGCGGACGTGGTAGTCGTCCAGCAGCAGCACGAACAGCCGCACGTCCGGACGGGCCGCTTCGGCCCGTTCGTCCGACGCAGAGCGGATCTGGGTGGGCGGCGCGGCGTCGAGCTGGG
Organism: uncultured Acidobacteriota bacterium; assembly: GCA_963787175.1. Taxonomy (GTDB): domain Bacteria; phylum Acidobacteriota; class Vicinamibacteria; order Vicinamibacterales; family 2-12-FULL-66-21; genus CAVSUB01. The sequence continues at coordinate 9,493 of CAWBCA010000011.1, read as the reverse complement.
CGTCCGCGTCGATCTTCACCACCGAGAACGTCTCGATCTTCTGAGGCTTGTTGTCCTCCGAGACCTGGAACTCCTCGGGCTTGAGATCGAGGACGGGGTTGCCCTGCCTGTCGGTCACGATCGCGTCGACCCGCACGAAGTTGATCCCGGTCCGGATCGGCGGCTGTTGTGCCCGCTCAGGTTCCTGGGCGGGTGCCTGCGCGGGTGCCGGGGCGGGTTCCTGCGCGGGTGCCTGGCCGGGTGGCGCCCCGGCGGGCGGCGGTGGAGCGGGCGGCGCCTGCGCCTGACGGGCTGCGGGGGCCGATCCGAGGAGTGCGATCAGCAGGCCGGCTGCGAGCGGGGCGGGAATGCGCATGTGCGTTCAGGACGACGGAAGCCGGGTGTCGGCTCCGCCGCGCCTCCTCCCTCGGGGGATAAATGGCGTTCGCCGCAATGATAGCATTGCCCGTTGCGCGCGCCGGCGCGCCCGCAGGAGGGTCGGCCGTGTCGCAGGAAGCCGTCGATTACGTTCAGCCGCTCACGGTGCTCTCCGAAGACGAGGGCATCTTCCGCGACAGCGTCCGGGAGTTCGCCCAGGCCCGGGTGCGGCCGCTCGTCCGCGAGATGGACGAGCAGGCCAGAATTCCCCGCACGCTGATTGACGAGCTGTTCCAGCTCGGGGTCATGGGCATCGAGGTGCCGGAGCGCTACGCCGGCGCCGGCGGGCGCTTCTTTCACTCCGTCATCGCGGTCGAAGAGCTCTCGCGCGTCGATCCCTCCATCGGCGTGCTGGTCGACGTGCAGAACACGCTCGTCATCAACGCCCTCCTCCGGTGGGGCAACGACGACGTGCGCGGACGGTATCTGCCCGCGCTCTCGACGCGCATGGTGGGTGCCTACGCGCTGTCCGAGGCCGGCTCCGGCAGCGACGCCTTCGCGCTGACGACCAGCGCCGTGATGGATGGGGACGAGTACGTCCTGACGGGACGGAAGCTCTGGATCACGAACGCCAACGAAGCGGACCTCTTCATCGTGTTCGCCACCGTGGACATCGACGCCGGCTACCGCGGCATCACCGCGTTTCTCGTCGAGCGCGGCTTCCCCGGTTTCACCGTGGGCAGGAAGGAGGACAAGCTGGGGATCCGGGCCAGCAGCACGTGCGAGCTGATCCTGGAAGGGTGCCGCGTGCCCGCTGCCAACCTGCTCGGCGAACGCGGCAAGGGCTACAAGGTCGCGATCGAGACGCTCAACGAAGGGCGGATCGGGATCGGCGCGCAGATGCTCGGCCTCGCGCGCGGGGCGCTCGATCATGCAATCGCCTACACCCGCGAGCGGCGTCAGTTCGGCAAGCCCGTGTCCGAGTTCCAGGCAGTCCAGCACCAGCTCGCGCGCGCGGCGGTGGACGTCGAGGCGGCCAGGCTGGCGGTCTACAACGCCGCACGCCTGCGGGACGCCGGACGCCCGTTCCTCACCGAGGCGGCGATCTGCAAGATCCTCTCGTCCGAGATGGCGGAACGGGTGGCATCGCTGGCCGTGAACCTGTTCGGCGGCAACGGGTTCGTGAAGGACTATCCGGTCGAGAAGCTGTTCAGGGACGCGAAGATCGGGCAGATCTACGAGGGAACCTCGAACCTTCAGCTGCAGACGATCGCCAAGCAGCTGCTCGGCTGATCGCTGTGCCCTTTGCCATTCAGGAGGCGTTTTTCAGCATCCTGCTGCGTCCGCCGGGGCGCTCATCCGAGGATGTGCTCCGCAATCACCATGCGCTGGATCTCGGAGGTCCCCTGATAGATCTCAGCCGCTCGCACGTCCCTGAACAGCCGCTCGACGACGGAACCGCGGCGGTAGCCGTGTGAGGCCAGGATCTGCATTGCCTTGTCCGCTGCGCGGTGAGCAGCTTCCGAGGCGAACAGCTTGGCCATCGACGCTTCGAGCGTGGGACGGGGGCCGCGCTGGTAGGCGTCGGCGGCCTTCAGGGTCAGCAGCCGGGCGGCATCGAGCTCGGTGGCCATGTCCGCCAGCATCCACTGAATGGCCTGGTAGTTTCCGATCGGCTGGCCGAACGCGTACCTCGCCTTCGCGTGGCGGAGCGCCTCGTCCAGCGCGGCGAGGCCCGCTCCGAGCGCCTGCGCCGCGATCGCGATGCGGCCGCCGTCGAGCGCCCTGAGCGCGATTCCGAAGCCTTCCCCGGGCGCACCCACCAGCGCATCGGCGTCCACTCGCACGTCGCGCAGTTCGAGATCCATGCAGCCGAGACCACGGACGCCGAGCGAGTCGTTGGCCGCCACGCGCTCGATGCCGGGCGTGTCCATCGGCAGCAGGAACGCGCTCACACCCCTGCCGCGCATCCCCGGCTGAGTGGCGGCGAACAGCAGAACGACCTCGGCTGCCGAGGCGTTCGCCACCCAGACCTTGCGGCCGTTGATCACGTAACCCCGGTCGTCGAGCCGGGCGACCGTCTGCTGGTTCGCTGCGTCCGAGCCGGCGTGCTCCTCCGAGAGCGCGAACGCCCCGACCGACCGGCCGCTGGCGAGCCGTGGCAGCCACAGCTGTTTCTGCGCCTCCGAGCCGAACTGCGCGATTGGCTCAGCGACGAGGGAGGTGTTCACCGACAGGACCACGGCGATGACCGAGCTCGCCTGCGCGAGCGCCTCGATGGCGAGGGCGTAGCTGACGTAGTCCCGCCCGCCCCCGCCCCAGCGCGGATCGAGCGTCATGCCCAGCAGCCCCTCCGCCGCCGCAGCAGCGACGATCTCCACGCGGAAACCTGTTCGCCTCGTCTATCTCCGCCGCGTGAGGCGCAACGGCGCGTGCCGCAAAGGAGGCCACCTGCTCGCGGAACTGCTGCTGTTCGGGGGAGAGGTCGAGGATCATTCTTGGGCTTTCGGGCTTTGGGGCTTTGGGCTTCAGGAGATGGGGAGCTCGCCTGTCGAGACGCTCGAAGAGGGGCCTCAGGCGTGCGGCGCTCTGAACCAGTTCCTCCGGCAGCACGCGCGTTCCCCCCACCACCGTCATGAAGTTGGTGTCGCCGTTCCAGCGGGGCACGACGTGGAGGTGCACGTGGTCGAGGATGCCGGCCCCGGCCGGCTTGCCCAGGTTGATGCCCATGTTCAGGCCGTGCGGCGCGTACGCGTCGGTGAGCACGACCTCGGCGCGCCGGGTCAGCTCGATGAGCTCGCACGACTCGGCCGGCTGTGCATCCGCGAGCCTGGCGATGTGGCGGTTCGGCACGACCATCAGGTGGCCGTTGTTGTAGGGATACAGGTTGAGGATGACGAAGCAGGTGGCGCCATGGAACACGATGAGGTCTGCCTGCTCGCCGCCCGTCGCAGCATCGCAGAACACGCATCCTGGCGCGGCGGTCTTGCCGGTCACGTAGTCGAGTCTCCAGGGAGACCAGAGATGATCCATGGAGCTCTCGCGCGGATCGAACCGGCACCTGCCCGCGCTTCGGGGCCCCGCGTGGATGCAGCGGCCGCAGGATGCGCTCAGCGCATCCTGCTACAGGCCGGCGAGGTCGCGGTCGGAGTTCGGTTGCGGAACCGCGACGGGCTGCGGGATGGACTCGTCCGACTCCCGGTTGATGAGCTCCTTGAGCTCCTTGCCCGGCTTGAAATACGGGACCTTCTTCGGCGGCACGTCCACCTTGTCTCCGGTCTTCGGGTTGCGGCCCTTGCGCGGCTCGCGCCGGCGCAGCCGGAAGCTGCCGAAGCCGCGGAGCTCGATCTTCTCGCCCCGGTGCAGCGCGTCGATGATGCTCTTGAAAACGGTGTCGACGATGACCTCGGAGTGCTTCTTCGTGAGGTCGGAAACCCGTGGAGACTTCCTCCACGAGCTCCGCTTTCGTCATGCTCCCGGTATTCATGGGGACCTTTCCGTTGTCAGCTGCCCAGCTTCCAGCTGCCCGCTTCCAGCTCCTGGCTGAACGCCGGGCAGCTGGCGGCGGAAGCTGGTAGCCGGCCGCGGGCTGGCGTTCAGCGTCAGCTCTGATGCTTGAAGTGGTCGCCGAGCGTCGCTTCGGGTCGTCCGGTCGTCTCCGTGTACGCCTCCCAGTCGGCCCGGAACTCGTCGCTCTTGAGCGCCCGGATGCTGAGGCCGATCTTCCGCTCGGCGGGAATCAGCTTGATGATCTTCATCTGATAGCTCTCGCCGACCTTCAGTTCGAGCTTCTCGTCCTTGCCCGCCTGCTGCGAGTCGTCGAACTCGGACACGTGGATCAGGCCCTCGATGCCTTCGACCAGCTCGACGAACGCGCCGAAGTTGGTCAGGCGGACGACCTTGCCCTCCACCACATCACCGACGTGGTGCTGCGAGAAGAACTCGTCCCACACGTCGGTCTGCAGCTGCTTGAGCCCGAGCGACAGCCGCTGGTTCTCGGCGTCGATGTTGAGCACCATCGCCTCGACCGTGTCCCCCTTCTTCAGCACTTCCGAAGGGTGCTTCAGGCGCTTGCTCCACGACATGTCCGAGATGTGGATCAGGCCGTCGATGCCCTCCTCCACCTCGACGAACGCGCCGAACTCGGTCAGGTTGCGCACCTTGCCGGTGATCGTCGTGCCGATCGGGTATTTCTCGGACAGCTCGTGCCACGGGATTGCTCTCGACCTGCTTGAGCCCGAGCGAAATCCGCCGCGCGCCGGGATCGACGCCGAGCACCATCGCCTCGACCTTGTCGCCGACGTTGAGGATCTTCGACGGGTGCTTGACGCGCTTGCTCCACGACATCTCGGAGACGTGGATCAGCCCTTCGACGCCCGGCTCGAGCTCGACGAACGCGCCGTAGTCGGTCAGGCTGACGACCTTGCCGCTCATGCGCGCGCCGACCGGGTAGCGCTCGATGACGTTCGACCACGGATCGTTCATCAGCTGCTTGTGGCCGAGCGACACGCGCTCGGTCGCCGGGTCGTACTTCAGCACGATGACGTCGATCTCGTCGTTGACCTTGAAGAGCTCCGAGGGGTGCGACACGCGGCCCCACGACATGTCGGTGATGTGCAGCAGGCCGTCGATGCCGCCGAGGTCGATGAACGCGCCGTAGTCGGTGATGTTCTTGACCACGCCGCGCAGCACCTTGCCCTCGGCGAGGGTGTCGAGCGTGTGCTTCTTCTTCTCGGCGTTCTCTTCTTCGAGCAGCACCTTGCGCGAGAGCACGATGTTGCCGCGCTTCTTGTTGACCTTGATGACGCGCATGCGCAGCTCCTGGCCGCGCAGCGCGTCGAGGTTGCGGACCGGACGGACGTCGATCTGCGAGCCGGGCAGGAACGCGCGCACGCCGATGTCGACGGCGAGGCCGCCCTTGATCCGCTCGATGACGCGGCCGATGACGACCTTCTTCTCGGCGTAGGCCTTCTCGACGTCGTCCCAGATCTTCATCTTCTCGGCTTTTTCGCGCGAGAGGACGACGTAGCCTTCGCGGTCTTCGGTGCGCTCGAGCAGCACGTCGACGATGTCGCCGGGCTGGACGGCAATCTGCCCGGTCTCGTCGACGAACTCCTCGACGGCGATGATGCCCTCGGACTTGTAGCCGACGTCGACGATGACTTCAGAAGCGGTGACTTTCAGGACGGTACCCTTGACGACCTCGCCTTCCGCGATGTTGCGGAAGCTGGTATCGTAAAGGTCCAGAAGGCGCGCATACTCTTGCGGATCGACCTGGTCGTCGGGCGGGAAACCCGTAGACTTCTCAGCCGTCCGAGTGATGCCACCTCCTTGTGGGTTGTTTGTGGTGCGAGTGCTCAATGGCCATGCGTCAACGGGTCCTCCTCGGTCGTACTGCCGGGATCTCAGCTCCGGCGGGCTGTAGGATGCGACTCTGATTTGCGATAAGCAATAGAATATACATCACTTACGGCTCAGGTCAACCGCGCCAGACTCTCTCTGAGGAACAGACCTTATGGCCAAGAAAGCACCGAGCCGAAAACAGCACGCAGGCGCGCGCAAGCGCGCAGCCGCGGCGCCGCAGCCGGCAAGGCCGGCCCGCAGCGCACGAGCCGGCAGGACCGCGGCAGCGCCGCAAGAAGAAGGCCGCGTCGCAGGGCCCGGCACCGCGCCTGGCGCAAGGCGCAGAGCACGTGCCGCGCGCCGTGAAGCCGGCGGCCGTCGAAAAGGCGCGGCCGAGCCGCCAGGCGAAGCCTGCAGCGCCAAGAGCTGCCGGCGCGAAAAAGAGTGCCAGGCGCGAAGACGAACACGCGCGCCCGCGGCGACGCTCCAGCGGCCGGCGCCAAGCCCGCACGAAGCGCCGCGGCTGCCAAGACGGCGCGACCGGCTCCCAAGCCACTCGCGCCAGGCGCGCCGCGGCGGCACGCGGCGACGAGCGGACACTGGCGCAGACCCCGCGAAACCGGCCGCACGTGTCAGGGCGCCGACCAACCCGATGCCGACGCAGGCGCTCGACCGGCACCGCCGCCGGCGCCGGCGGCACGACGAACTGACCCCGGCCTCGAGCGCGTCGCGCCGGCAACTGCGCGAGGTCGAAGAGCACGTGCCCGGCCCGCCGTCCAGCCTCGACCTCGACCGCACGGCCTCCGCCGCGCGCTCCGGCCGCGCGCGAACTGCAGCAGGCACAGCGCGACCACAACGAGACCAGCCCGGTGATGACCGCCGGCGACGTCGACGCCGACTGGGAAGATGCCTACGCCGTCGGCGACGAAGCGCCCGGGCGGCGACAACCCGACCCCGATCAGGACCGCGTCGACGACATCGGCAAGGCGCTCGGCGTCGAGTACCAGGACAACGAAGAGCTGAAGGCGTCCGAGAAGATCACCGAGCGCGACCGGCACCGCTGGGAGCTCGACCCGGCGTCGTCCGAGGATTATCCGGACGAGGGACTCGAAGGCTTCCCGCTTCCAGCTTCCCGCTGCCCGCTGCCAGCGTCCGGCCCTGACGACGCGGGAAGCGGGCGGCTATTTGCTCCAACAGCCCCATGATCGCGTCGATCACACCGTCGATTGACAGCGCCGTCGTGTCAATCTCCACCGCATCGTCGGCGCGCAGGAGCGGGCGGCGGCTCGCGTGCGGTCGCTACGGTCGCGCGCTTCGAGCGCAGACGCGACCTCGGTGAGCGCCGCGCCGGCGCGGCCGGCGCCGTGCAACGGGTCGAGCGCCCGCCGGCGGGCGCGCTCCTCCGGGGAGGCGTCCAGGAAGATCTTGAGCGTCCGCGTCGGGAAAGACCACCGTGCCGATGTCGCGGCCTTCCATGACCACTCCGCCGTCGCGCCCCAGCGCGCGCTGCATCACGTTGAGCGTCTCGCGGACGCGGGGCAGCCGCGCGACAGCCGCAGCGGCCGCATCGATCTCCGGCGTCCGGATCGCGGCGGCGACGTCTTCCCCATCCACGCGCACGGCTCCGTCGCCGATCTCCTTGAGCTGAACCCGCCGGGCCAGGGCGGACAGCGCCTCCTCGTCTGCCAGATCGATTCCGCCCCGTAGCGCCTTCCACGCGCAGGCGCGCGATACATCGCACCGGTGTCGATGTGCCTGTAGCGCAGGCGGTCTGCGACAGCGCGCGCAACCGTTCCGCTTACCGCCCCGTAACGGCCCGTCGATGGCGATGATGAGACCTGTCCGCATCCTGCGTCCCCGTTCTGGAATTGCGCGCCCGCTCCGCGCTGCTGCGACGGCTTGTTCATTATCCCGCGATGCGCCGGGCGCGGTCCGCCGGCACTGAGCGTCGTCGCCCTGCTGGGCGCCTCGGGACCGCCGGCGTCGCGCTGGAATACGCCTCGGGCGTAGCGTTCGTTGCGCGCGCCGCGGGCGCGGAGGGGATTGTCCGCCGGGCCGCGGATCTGAAACGGCAGGCGGTCGCCGACACGCCTGTCGAGATTGCGTGGCGGGACGGGCGTCTCAGGGGCCGTCGCTATCAGCCGGCCCGCCCCACCGGCCTGCCCCGGCGCTCCTCCTGCCGGGGTCACGCCTCGGGGATTGACGCCCGGCTGGTCGGGTTCGCGCGGGAGCTGGGCCTCGACGGGCCGCGATCCGATCGTGACGGCGGAGCTGCCGACCTGACCCGCTACAGCATCACCCCGCGCACCACCGACAGATCGAGGATGCTGCCTCGTGGCTGGCGCAACAGCCTGGCCTGCCGGCGGACGGCCGGATCGGCATGATGGGCATCGGAGCTTCCGGGCGGGCTCTCGCTCGTCGCGGTGGAGCGCCCGTCGCTACGGCCCCGCGTGGCGTTCGGGCTGTCCTTCGGCGCCGATCCGGCGATCTGCCCGGACCCTGCACTACTTGGCCACCGGGGTGCAGCCCGACGGCGTGCGCAGGCCGCCCACGATTACGGGGTCGCGATCATCCTGCTGAGCGGAGCCGACGTGTGGTCCCACGGCACAGGCGCCGGCGCTGCGTGGCGCAATCCTGTCGTTCCTCGAAGGGTCGCGGCTGGACATGGTCGACAAGGCGGAGCTCGACGCGAGTTCGCCGGGCGCGGGCGCTGGCCGACAGCCTGCCGAACCGTCGCGCACGTTGATGCTCGGACGTGAACGACCGCGACGTCGGCCAACTCGGTCCGATCCTCGCCCCTCACCTCGGGCTCCGGCGGCGATCCGGTTCTCGCCCGACCGGGCCGCTGCACCGGGGTGCGCGGTGTACCTGCTGCACGGGGCGGACGACAACGTGATCCCGGCTATCGAGTCGGCGCTCCTCGCGCGCACGCTGCGCGAGCGCGGGGTAACCGTCACCTTCCTCGCGACGCCGCTGGTGACCCACGCCGAGGTCGATCACCGCGCCGCGGTGTCCTCCGCCTGGGCGCTCGTCAGGTTCTGGAGCGCCGTGCTGGGCCAGAAGGGGGACAGCTGTTGGCTCTCAGCCGTCAGTGCGTGGCTGGGGACCACGCCGCGCGCGCGCCGGCGGCGCGCGGACAGCGTGCTTCTTCAGTGCCGCGACCTCCTCGGCGGAGAGCTCCCGGCAAATCCCCGGGCTCGCAGCCGGGCGTCCGTGAGCGGCCCGATTGCCACCCGACGCAGCCGCACGACGGGATGACCTATCGACTCGCGACATGCGGCGGATCTGACGGTTGCGGCCCTCGTGGACGACGATTGACAGCAGCGTTCGACGTGGCCGTCCGCTCCTCGAAGACCTTCGTCCGCTGCACGTCGGCGGCGCTGTGCGCACTCTCCACCACCACGCCCGCGCATGCGCTCGATCGTGATCTCGTCGGGTGCGCCCAGCACGCGGACCTCGCATTCCCGCCCGACGCCGTGACTCGGGTGGGTCAGGAGCGCCGCCAGTTCGCCGTCGCTCGTGAGGATCAGCAGGCCCTCGGAGTCGTAATCGAGGCGCCCACCGGATACACATAGTCCGCGGATGCCGTGCTTGGCCAGGATGTCGATCACGGTCCCCGCCGCTGCGGATTGGAGCGGCTGGTGATGAAGCCGCGGGGCTGGTACATCAGGAAGTAGCGGCGCCGCGCCGGCGGCCTCACCCGCCGTCCGTTGACGCGGATGTCGTCGCGTCCGGATTGGTCTTCGATCCGAGCTCGGCGACGGTGACGGCGTTGACCGATACCCGGCCCTGC
>CAWBCA010000010.1:0-32964 GCA_963787175.1 uncultured Acidobacteriota bacterium | reverse complement strand
GGATGCCTGGCGAACACTCGATCGCGGGCATTCAGGATGTCTTTGAACGCCGGGAAGTCCCTGCCGTGGAAGGACCAGTCGGGGTGAGCGCTGAGCTCCTCGTACCGCTCGTTGAAACGGTCGATCGGCAGGAAGAACGCTTCGGGATCGCCGACGTGGATCGCCACGGGCAGACCAAGGCGGCCGCAGGCATCCCACAGGGGATCGAACCGCGCATCGTCCACCCGCACGAGCGTTCCCTGGGGCCCGCCGTCCCGCAAATACAATCCCAGGGTCTTGAGGACCTTGACGCCCACCGCGCCCGCTGCCTTGGCCCTGGCAATCTCGTCCCCCTGCCACGCGGCGTAGCCGGCCTCGCTGGCACGAGCCCATGTCGGTTCGGTCATCGAGATGAACCGCCGCGGAAACGCCCGGTCGAAGTTCGCGATGGCGGCCGCGAGATCTTCACCCGATCCGCCGGTCAGGTTGACCATCGTGTGCAGATTGACCGCGTCCATGGCCTTCAACAGGTCCGCCGGCGGCACGCCGCTCCTCTGCGCGCGCCGTCGTGAGATGTGGGTGTGGAAGTCGATCACCGGGAAGCGTGCGCGGGCGACCGGGGTTTCGTTCACGTGCAGCATGCTCTTCGGCTGGAACTCCGCCAGCGGCAATGGCGCGCTCCTGTCGGGTGTCCCCCGCGGGGCTGCCTGACTGACGGGGACCGCCCCGGCCTCACGGCTCACGGCGGAGCCCGCCAGGCTTGCGCCGGCTGCGGTCAACCACCCGCGCCGGCTCCACGTCGCCCGCGGTCGTGCCGGCGCCCGCTCGTCACTCATCGATTGTCCTCGTGTCTGCCGCGGTTGGTATCAATACGTCCGTGTGTCGGATCGGGGACAGCCCCTTCCCGGTTCAGGCGCGCCTATCGACCGGACTGGAAAATCGGACGGCTGTCCTTGCGCGGATTGTAGCTCACCCGAGTGGCGCGCCGATCCCAGCCTCTCGTTGCCCAGCACTTGACTGGATTCAGGCGGAGGCGCATTCTTGCGGTCCGCGCGACTGGGAACCAGCCCGCCCGCGCCGAGTGTTGCGATGCACGTTGGTCAGGCGGGCTGTTTGCGTGGCCTGTCTCCTGATCTCCATCGGCATCGTTCCGTCGCCATACCGACGCAACACGTGCTCGGCGCAATTTGATCGGGGGTGAATGGTGAAACGTGTCAATTCTGCTCTTCACAAGATCTCCGTCGTCGCCGTTCTGGCGATCGGCATCGCATTCATGGGCCACCCGCCACGCAGTGTTTCAGCGCAGGTTCTCTACGGTTCGATCGTCGGGACGCTGACGGACGAGACGGGCGCGGTGGTACCGAAAGCCGTTGTCACGGTGACCAACACGTCCACCGGCCTGTCGCGACAGGCCAGCACCGACGAGGTCGGCTACTATTCGATTCCCAACCTGCTCGAGGGCACCTACGACCTGTCGATCAGCGCCGGCGGGTTCAGGCCTTACACGCAGAAAGGCGTCAGCGTCGCCATCGGGACTGTCACCCGCGCAGACGCCCGCATCCAGCTGGGCGGGTTGAACGAACAGGTCACCGTCGAGGCCAGCACCGCGGTCCTCCAGACCACGAAGTCGGACATCAGCGTGAACCTCGACGCGAAGGCGCTCGAGAACCTGCCGCTCAACAACTACCGGAACTACCAGACCCTGATCAATCTGGTTCCAGGCGCCACGCCGGCGCGCTTTCAGAATGCCGTGACCGATACGCCTGGACGCGCGCTGTCGGCCAACGTCAACGGGCAGGAGCGCGGCGCCAACAACACGCGGGTGGACGGTTCCGCGGCGATCCTGGTCACCATGCCTCATCACGCGGTGTACGTTGCGCCGGTGGAAAGCATCCAGGAAGTTCACATCTCCACCAACAACTTCGATGCCGAGCAGGGCATGACGGGCGGCGCTGCCGTCACCGTCGTCACCAAGGCTGGAACCAACTCGTTCCGTGGCAGCGCCTTCGCCGGCCACGACAACAGCGCCCTGCGGGCCTTTCTCTGGGACGAGAACCGGGCGGGGGTGAAGAACAAGCCCAAGGGCGTACGCAACATGGATGGCGCCAGCATCGGGGGCCCCATCCAGAAGAACAAGCTCTTCTTCTTCACGGACTGGGAGGGCACGTTCGAACGCGTGAACAGCTCGCTGCTCTCCTCTGTTCCTACCGCGGACTTCCGCACCGGAAACTTCAACAGGATGCTGGGGGCGCCGATTCTGAGCGCAAACGGCAACGCGATCCTGGTCCCCACCACCGAGGGGGGCTCCGTACCTCTCCGGGAAGGGATGATTTTCGACCCGTTCTCGGGCAATCTCGACGGCACGGGCCGTTCGGTCTTCTCCACCGCCGGACAGGTGAACGTCATTCCCCAGGCCCGCTTGAACGCTCCCATGATGAAGCTGCTGGCCCTCGTTCCTCTGCCGAACCAGGCTGGTAACACAGCAAACTACTTCAATTCCGGCACGCAGCGGCTGAACCGCAACAACGTGGACGCCAAGATCGAACTGGAACCGCAACGAGAGGCACCAGCTGTGGTTCAAGTACAGCGTCATGGACGCGCTGGTGCACGGCGACTTCAGCCTCGGGGAAGCGGGCGGCGCCTGCCTGTGCGCGGGGGGCGGCAACGGCGACGGCTCAACGCTCGTGCAGGTTGCGGGCATCGGGCAGACCTACACCGTGTCTCCGACCTTCCTGATCGACGGCACGTTCGGATGGACGCGGTTCGGTCAGGCGGTGGAACCCCCAGATCTCGGCACCAACTTCGGATCGGACGTGCTCGGGATTCCGGGCACCAACGGACCCGACCCGCGCGAAAGCGGCATGCCGCCCATGTACATCTCCGGCTACTCAGCTCTCGGCAATCCGGAGGGCTGGAGCCCTCTCTACCGCAACGATCAGTCCTACACCTTCAACACCAATGCGAGCTGGATGAAGGGCGCCCACGATCTGCGGTTCGGCCTGGATTTCGTCCATCACCTGATGAATCACTGGCAGCCGGAGCTGGGCGAAGGTCCCCGCGGTGCCTTCTACTTCGACCCGGGCGTGACGGCATTGAATCCCGCCGCCCTCGACCACTCCGTTGGTTTCCAGGGAGACACGCCGTCCTTCGAGAACGACTGGAACTCGCTCGCGGCGTTCGTCCTCGGCACGCCGGCCGTTTCGGGGAAGAGCAGCCAGTTCATCAAGATGAACAGCTTCGAGAACCAGTACGCGCTCTACCTCCGGGACCGGTGGCGCGCCACGACGAAGCTGACGGTGGATCTGGGACTACGGTGGGAGCTGTACCCCAACCGGACGCGCTCCGGCGGCCTCGGCATCGAGTCGTACGATCCGGCGACCAACGAGGCCTTGATCGGCGGCCGTGGCAGTATCCCGCAGGATAACGGCGTGGGTTACAGCAAGAAGCTGTTCGCTCCCCGCCTTGGTTTCGCCTACCAGTTGGACAACGCCACCGTGATTCGAAGCGGCTACGGCATCACCTATCACTCGCATCCCTGGGGCGCCCAGGCCTTGCGCGGATGGTACCCGCTGACGGTGGTGGCGTCTTTCGCGGGGGTCAACGGCTTCCAGCCCGTGACCACCGACCCGTCCTACGTGGCGGCGGGGGTTCCGAACCAGCCGCTGGGCCCCTCGGTGGGCATCCCCTCCATCTGCTGCCCCGACATCAGCACGGGCAGAGTACCCCTGCCGCTGGGTGCCGAAACCGGCTACCCCGTGGCGAACCAGCAGCTGCATCGGGGCTACATCCAGTCGTGGAACCTGATCGTCGAGCGCAAGTTTCCAGGGGAACTGGTGGGATCGCTCGGATATGTCGGCTCCGCATCCGTCAGAGGTTTCGCGTTCCTGGATGTCAACGCCTCACAAACGCCCGGCTCCGGCAACGACGGACGGCCGCTGTTCGGGCCGTTCGGGCGCACCACGACCACGCGGGAGTGGGACGGCCGCACGCACAGTACCTACCACTCGCTGCAGGCCAGCCTCAACCGGCGTTTCACGGACGGCTTGCTGCTCAAGAGCGCCTACACCTACTCGCGCGCCATCGACTTGGCCGACTACTCGGACTGGACGGAGTTCCGCTGGAACGCGCCGATCGTGTTCGACCGCAACCGGGCGGCGGCGACGCACAACATTCCCCACAACTTCCAGTTTGGTTTCGTCTACGAACTGCCGTTCGGCAGCCAGAAGAAATGGGCGACCACCGGCGCCAGCAACCTGATCCTGGGAGGTTGGCAGTTGAACGGCATCTTCAGCGCGTATCAGGGCCGGCAGTTCACGCTGACCGCGTCGGGCGCCTCGTTGAACATGCCGGGGAACCAGCAGACCCCCGACCAGGTGAAGCCGACCGTCGAACAGTTCGGCAACGTCGGAGACGACGGCACGTTCTTCGATACCAGCGCCTTTGCGCGGGTCACGGAGGTCCGATTCGGCAACGTGGGCCGCAACACCATGCGCGGGCCTGGCGTCGTGAACCTGGACATGAGCCTGTTCCGCACGTTCAAACTCACGGAGCAGTTCCGCCTGCAATTCCGTGTGGACGCGGCAAACGTGAGCAACACGCCGCACTTCGCGAACCCGAACGGGAACATCAACAGTTCGAACTTCGGGAGGGTGCTCGCCACCGACTCGGCCTACGCCGTGGGCCGATCCCGGGAGTTCCGGTTCGGGTTGCGCCTGACCTTCTGATGGTCAGCCTGGAGAGCGGGGATCGCTGGGCTGCAACAGAGCTCGATACGGTTCGAAGTCCTGCCAGATCTGCTCGGAGCACCTTCGGATCGACGGCCCGGCTGTCCCCGTTCTCGGGCTCCTTCTCCGAATACAGCACGAGCTTGACGGTCCCGCACTGCGGCTCCGAGCGCGCCGGGGTCGAATACGTAGAGACCTTCGTAGATTGCGTCGCTCTCGGAGATGCGCTGCTGGAGCTTGAACGGGTGAATGGGGGTGACCTCGGCGTCGCCACAGAAGGCGCGCATCCGCGAGAAGCCTGACTTGAAGCGCTTGATCGGCGGCAGGGAGACACCTTGTGTCATGCGCGGCGCCGCGCGCGGCCTGCCCTCCAGAAACCCTCCACCAGCCTTCGGCGTCACGCGGACCAGCAGCACCGGCGGAAAATCAGCCAGATACTCGGTCCAGCTGCCGAATTCCATGAGCGGGCGGACAAGGGACTCCTCCTCGTCCGGCAGGCGCTGCCCCCCTGCGACGCTCGCGTCCGCCCGCCTGCGCCGACTGATACTGCGCGCCATAGCCAACACGGGCGTGATGAAGGCGATGTCGTAGTCGGACGAGGACATCTGGTAGGGGTTCAGGCTGCCGCCGCGGCGTTTGGCGGCCTCCTTCAACGCGTCCACGGGAAACGGCCGCGCGGGCTCCACGGGCAGGTGCGCTGCGCTGGGAGGCGCGGCATCCTTCATCTTCTTCTCCGCAGATGCGACGATTTCGCAGGCATCGTCGATGCGGACAATCCCGGTGTCCCCGCGGCGGCTTTCATCGTCCCCGCTTCCACGATCGAGGTGATCCCGACGATAATGCCGCCGGCAGTGAAGACCGGGCCGCCTGCGCTGCCCGACGTGAGTGCCAAGTCCGGACACGAGCACCTGCGACGCGACACGCCCACAGTGCCGGACGTCAGGCCCTTCTGCTCACGAAGCGGAGCGCCGATTGTGAACATCCTCTGCCCTTCCACGAGGGGCTGTCCGCCGGGCCGCATCCCAGCGGCACGGGTCGCGCCGACGCGAGCAGCCTTGGGATCGATCCGGAGGATGGCCACGTCCCGGACGGAGTCGGCCGCGAGGACGCGTGCCGCCACCTTGACGGCCGGCGTGAGCTGCACCTCGACCGACGTCGCGGTACCGATGACCCGCTGGTTCGTCGCGATGAGCCCCTTCGCGTCGACCAGAAATCCAGACGCGCGGGTGTTCGGAGTCCAGAGCGCGGACACGCTGTCCTGCCATTGCGGCAGGAGGAACCGAGGGTCAGCCTCCCGATCGCCCCGGCGGGACGGTCGTCGCGGAGGCGACGGCCTCGATGTCCGCGTTGCCGGCTGTCAGCTCGAGGACCGCGTCGCGGCCGGCAGCGACATCCACCATCTGCGTCCATTGGTAGGTCCTGCCCTGGAAGGCGACCGGCGTATCCGATTCAACCGTGTAGTTCCCGGGTCGCAGCGTCACGTCGGCGGTGCCATCACGCGCCGTGAGGATCCGACGCGGCGGCGCGCTTGCCGGATTGTCGCTGATGAGCAGTGCATGGTGCGGCACGGGCGTCACCTGCTGCTCGGGGTCGACCAGGACGACCTTTATATGGAGAACACTGCGCGCCTGGCCCGAGGCCGCGAGCGGGATGACGCCGAACAGCGTCGCGAGGACCAGCGCGCGAAGCATCAGGATCATGGTGTCGCCACGACTGGTGGATGTCAACGGCGGTCGGCCGCGGCAGACCAGGGAAGAAAGACGGACTACCGTTGCGAAGACTATTGGTGTTCAATAGGCCCGTCCCAGGCCCCTCGCGGTGGGACGGCCGGAACCCGACGGCGGCCAGCAGCCGGGACGTGTCGCCCGCGCGTTCGGCAGCGATCACGCCCGGTTTTTCAACAGGACTGCGCTCATGGTGACTCCTGAATCCTCATCGTCACAGAAGTGCTTCGTCGTCATGGGTTTTGGCGAGAAGACAGACTTCCAGTCCAACCCCCAGCGCGTCCTCAACCTCAATCGCACCTACGAGGACATCATTCAGCCGGCGGTCGTGGCCGCCGGCTTCACGTGCGTCCGTGCCGATCAGATCATTCATTCGACGCTGATCGACAAGCCGATGTACGAGCAGCTGCTGGAGGCGGATCTCGTCATCGCCGACCTCTCCACCTCCAACGCGAACGCCATCTACGAGCTCGGGGTGCGTCACGCCCTGCGCCCCAGGGCGACGATCGTCATCGCCGAGGAGAAGTTCGCATTCCCGTTCGACCTGAATCATCTGAGCATCCTCAAGTACGAGCACCTTGGAAAGGAGATCGGCTTCCGGGAAGTGATGCGGGTGCGCGAGGCGCTGCAGAAGAGGATCGCCGCGCTCACCGAGCGGACCGAGACCGACAGCCCGGTCTACCTCTTCCTCCCGGAACTGCTGGGCAAGAGCGAGGGGGTACCTCCGGCCCCGGCGCCCACGGCCGCTCCTCAGGACGACAAGAGCTTCGCCGCGCTGCTCGAGAGCCTGGAGCAGGCGAAGGACGACGTGAAGGAGCCGTCGGACTGGCTGGTGGTCATCGCCGTGCTGAATCGCCTTCGAAAGTTCCAGCCGGACGACCCGTACATCATTCAGCAGACGGCACTGGCGACATACAAAGCCAAGCAGCCGGATGCGCTGCAATCGCTCATCAGGGCGCGGACGGTCCTGGCGGCGCTGGCGCCGGCGACCTCCAGCGACGCGGAAACCGTCGGGCTGTGGGGCGCGATTCACAAGCGGCTGTGGGAAGCCGGCAAGGATCGCCAGGATCTGAACGAGGCCGTGCGCGCGTACGCGCGGGGCTACTTCATCAAGAACGACTACTACAACGGGATCAATTTCGCGTTCGTCCTCAACGTGCGCGCGAGTCTCCAGGAGGGAGACGAGGCAATCGCGGACCGCGTCGTCGCCCGGCGGATTCGCACCGAAGTGCTGGAGCTCTGCGATGCGGCGCTGGCGGCGGGCAACCTCAAGCGGGACGATCAGTTCTGGGTGCGGGCGACCAAGGTGGAAGCACTGACGGGGCTTTCGCGACTCGAGGATGCCAAGGCGCTCCAGGCGGAGATTCTCGCGCAGGATCCTCCCCCGAAGGGCTGGATGATCGAGAGTCTGGAATTCCAGTTGAAAGCCCTCGTAGGGCTGATGCCTTAGCTCGGGACCGGCTCCACGTCCGCTTGCTCGCCTCCCGGAAATCGGGCCGGAGGTCCTGCCGCCGGCTCGTCGTCGAAGCCGGTGTCTCCAGAGCCTCGCCTTCCAATCCAGGAACCGACCCGCCGACTCCGCAGCGGATCTTCGCGCAGCAGGCCGGATTCCGGTCGCTGCGCGGCTGTCCGCGAATGTCTTCCCCGAGCTTGTTTCAACTGGCTGATTTCGACGTTTACCCACTAACAGTCCGTCGAGTGGAGGAGGAAAAGTGGGCGGCCGGTGGTGCCGTGGCGGCGCCCGAGCCCTCGAGTGCTTCGCCCGGACGGAGTCACTGGCGACATTCTGCGAAGGAGACGCGTATGGCTGGCGATCTACCGATTCAGGAACGTCTGATCATCACGGGTGGTGCGGGCGCCAGGTCCGCGGAGGCTGACGAGCAGGGCCGCGCCGTGCACGTGTACGGAGACCGTGTGCGGATCATCGAAGTGGAGGAGGGCGCTGCGGAGCGGTCACAGGCCGCCCCGCCGGCTGACGCTCCCTCGCTGGACGGGCTGAGCGAGGTAGAAGCTCTCGGCGCAGCCGCATTCCAGATCCGTCAATCCGAGGAGTACTGGAGGCCAAGCGGAACCGGCAAGGGCAGGGGGACCCCTGGAACCTGCCGCCCGGAGGCTGCGCGGCCATCGAGGCGCCTTCAACCGAGCGGGCAGGCGCGCCGGCCGGCGCCCCGCCGACCAGCGCGTTCCTGGAGGGCAGCGTCGCCGTCGGGATCGTCATCGTGGCCGGGCCCGGCGGCCTGCAGTTCAGCAACGCCGAACGGACGAAGATTGTGGCCGAGGTGCAGAACGGCCTGAGCTACTTTGCCGCCACCAACCCGAAAGCCGGCCTCACCTTCACGTATGACATCCGCTTCGTTCAGTTGAATGTTGCCCCCAACCCCGGAGCGGCCGACCTCGAGGCGGTGTGGCGTAATCCGGCCATGGCGGCGCTGGGCTTCCCGGCGAACTGGGCGGGTGTCGGGCAGTACGTCGAGAGTATCCGCGGGGCCTTCAGGACGCGATGGACGTATTGCGGCTTCTTCACGAAGTACCCCCTCAGCTGGTTCGGGTACGCCTCCATCGGCGGACCCCGGATCGTCATGGACTACAACAACGACGGGTGGGGTCCCGACAACATCGATCGGGTGTTCGCGCACGAGACGGGCCACATTTTCGGAGCCCCCGACGAATACGCGGCCAGCGGCTGCAACTGCGGCGGGGCGTGGGGCCGACACGGCAGGCCGAACACCAACTGCCAGAATTGCGCCCCGGGCGGCGGCATCATGTGCCTCATGAAAGGCAACGACTGGACGATGTGCCCGGTCACACCCGCGCACCTCGGGTGGACCCCCGCCCGCATATTCGCCAAGCACAGCCACAGAGCCCTGGACATCACCGGAGCATCCGGCGCCAACGGCGCCGCTCTCATCCAATGGGACTTCCACGGCGGTGCCAACCAGCAGTTCCAGCCGGACCACATCGGCGGCGGGTTCTACCGGCTGGTCTGTCTGAACAGCGGCAAGGTGCTCGACGTCACGAGCGCGTCCACCGCCAACGGAGCGGCGGTGATACAGTGGGACTGGCACGGCGGAGACAACCAGTTGTTCCGTATCGTGCCGCTCGGCGACGGGTACTGTCAGATCGTTGCGAAGCACAGCGGCAGGGTGCTGGACGTCACAGGAGCGGCCGCCGGCAACGGCGCCCGGATCATCCAGTGGGACTGGCACGGAGGCGACAACCAGCGCTGGCTCCTCACGGTGCCGATTGTCTCGAAACACAGCGGCCGGGTACTGGACGTGACCGGGGCGTCGACTGCCGACGCAGCTCAGGTCATCCAGTGGGACTACCACGGCGGAGGAAACCAGATATTCCGCCCCGAGGCCGTGGGCGGCGGCTTCCATCGTTTAGTGGCCCAACACAGTGGGAAGGTCCTGGACGTTACGGGAGCGTCGACGGCGAGCGGCGCGAAGATCATTCAGTGGCCGTGGCACGGCGGCGACAACCAGCGGTTTGCGATCCAGGCGCTCGGCGATGGCCACGTTCGAATCGTCGCAAAGCACAGCGGGAAGGTACTGGATGTGACCGGGGCGTCCACCGCTAACGGCGCGGAGATCATTCAGTGGGACTGGCACGGCGGCAACAACCAACGATGGCTCCTCCCGATCTGGTGACGGGGAAAACAGGGATGCAGGGACGGCATCGCCGTCCCTGCTCCCGATTGCACTGCGCCCTGGCGGGACTCGTCCTGCTCCCGTTCCTGGCGTTGGTCCATCCTGCACAGGCACAAACCGAGATGCGCGAAGCACTGGTCATTACGAACGCGTCCGGGTCTGACGCACTCTGGTCCAGAATCAGCGAGCTCGTGGACGTGAAGCAACGTCTGCCGCCCCGGCTGGCCATCGTCCAGGGTGAGCCGGACGCGCTCGATAATCTCCGCAAAGAGCAGGGTGTCGTTGATGTTTCCGAGGAGACGGTCCCCGACACGGCGCTCCGGCAGTTGAACCCGACCGAACGCCTGTTCGCGGATGCCTGGGTGCTCGGCCGCAAGCCGAAAGTCAATCGCCCCGGGGATGGCCTTCAGTGGGATGCCGACGGGTTCCTGCCGCCAGACCCGCCGCGTCCCCGCCGCAACGAGCGGTAGCGCCCCGCGTCCCGGCCCACAGCCTCATACCTCGCCCGGCTGTCTACTCTCGACGGAGAATCGTCCTGCAGATTCGAGCAAGAGAATGTGGCGCGGGGTCTTCCGCCTTTGCCTTGGCTTGGCGGACCGCCGTAGCGTCAGCGGAGGCTGGTCAGACCCCGCGGATCGCCGGGGCTTGAAGCCCCCGGTCATCACCGCTCACGGCAATCGCCAGCCTCGATACGAGGATTCCGGATCGATGGGCCGAGGGGCTGCCAGGCCTGTGGCGCGGGCATACTCGTCGCCCGAGACCAGCCGCACGCCCGCGTGCGAGACGTCCGACAAGTTCCACGCTGCCAGACCATAGGGATCCGCGCAGATTGCCTGGGCGATGTGACCCGGGAGCCGGCAATCCACTCGACTCTCGTCGGTACCCGAGCGCACAGGCGGCCCCACGGCATGGCGCGCCCCGCCCCCGGAGCGATCGGGCGGGTGCGAACCGGCGTCATGCAAGCAGGCGACGAGGAACTGAAACGCGGTGACCGCCAGATGATGAGGTGAGTCGGCACGCCGCACGAACTGGCGCGCGCAGGTGTCCTGCACCGTTGCACCGGCAAGCCAGTGCTGCGGCGGGACGACCACATAGTTCTGCGGCATCTCCTCGAACGAGTCGGTGACTGGCCGGCCGGCTACGGGGTCGCTGTCAACTCCGCCGATACGCACCCGCAGCGCGGAAGGCACGTCGCCCTCCGCCTCGAAGCCCAGCCACACGCTCTCCTCGTCCGCGACCGGTATCAACGCCGTCCCGCCCGCCGCGACTGCGATCGGGAGCACTCCGAAGCTCCGCACCCGTGAGGGCGGTGCATTCGCCGCGAGCTTGAGGGAGCGTTGAAAGCTGATTCGCAGCGTCCCGACGGCGAGGTGGGTCGTTACTTCTTGACCAGCCACTCCACGGCGGCTCTCGGGATGTCGAACTCAGTGGCGATTTGGCCCGGATCGCGTGACTCGGGCGCCGGGATGTCGAAGTCAGCTGCAGGTTGTTCCTGATCGGCTGGCGCGGGCGCCGGTGCCATCGAGCGCGACGGTGCGGCCGATCGAGTCGCTCTGGCAAGCGTACGAGGCTTGGAGGAAAGCTGCTCGCGAAGGTCGCCCAGGAACGCGCTCGAGCCGGACTCGTCAGAGCTCGAGGTCATCCAGCTCAGGAACGGCGCCGTGGCGGTGCGCATCGCAATCCGCCGCCAGAGATCCACCGGCACGAGGCCGGGCCATCGGTTGCTGCCCTCCACGAGCAGCGACCAGCTGCGACGCAACATCGGTGGAGCGGTGATGGCTCCCGGGTCCGTCGCCCCGCTGCGTTGCAGTGAAAGCGCCTGGACGTCGGGGTGTGAAGGGCCAACCAGACGCCGAAGGTTGTCGATGACCACATCGAAGAGCTCCTGGTCGAAGGGCGGCTGTTCTCGAGCCAGCGAGCCCCCCTCGCTGCGCAGCCGTTCACGGCGCTGTCCCTCGGCCTGTCGCTGCACGCGTTCCTGCCGCGCCAGCAGCAGCAGATGCGCCCCCATGATCCCGAGCATGGGATTCTCGAGCTTGTAGCGGAGCAACTCATCGAGCTCGCGTGTGCGGACGGGACGGTCGTCGGCAAGGGCCAGACGGGCGGTTTCCGTGGCCTGAAGCTGCAAGTCGTCTGGAACGAAGCCGTTCCTGCTCATCAATACAGTCGCGTTGAGCACTTCCCCCGTTTCCGCCAGGCCACCCACCGCGAAGCCGCCCGCATCGCTCGCGGGCGCTCGACTGAGGAGAAACACCTGGGTCTGCCACCCGGGCGATACGGACACGGCCCCCTCCAGCATGGACCCTTCACCCGCACGACACTGAAGCAGGTAGGTGCCGGGATTGACCTCGAGGTTGACGGCGCACCACGCGTCGAGCGCGCTGTCCTCAACGACCAGGCTGCCAAGATCGAGATCCCAGGAGCGGTCCCACGCCGCCAGCCTGAAGCGAGCGCCCGGATGACCCCCACCGGGAACGACCCCCGGCCCGCCGCGTGCCGACCAGTTGCGCAGCATCACGAACAGCGAGCCGCCGGTTCCTCGTCTCAGGTCCACCCGGCGGCTGCGATCGACCGCACCGGCCATCTGATACTCGTGGGTCCGCGCCGCACCGCGAATCGGCGCCGCGGAGTCGATCGGCTGCGCCTGCCACTCGATGCTCGCATCCTCGACCAGCAGGATGGTCTTTTCCTGCACGTTGCGGCGGGCCTGGACCTTGACCTTGTAGACGCCCGGCAACTGTTGTGTGACCAGCGATCCGATGCCGCGATCGACCAGGCGCAGCTCGTGATCGATGACGAAGATCTCTGCGTCCGCAGACCCCGTGGAGACGCGCAGTGTGAGGGGCTTCGACTCCTCAGGCGCGGAGGTCGATTGTGACACTGTTCCCTCCCGGCACCTGGAAGCCTTTGGCAAAAACCGGACTGGTCATCTGCAGGAAGTGCAGCTGGGGCGGCAGGGGCACGACCGCCTGCCCGTGCTGGACGACCCCCTGCGCGACCTGGGCTGGCGGGGATCCGGAGAACACTGCAAAGGGCTTCCCGTCCGAGCCGGCTGGAAAGCCCTCCAGCGTGACCGCTGTCCGGGTCACGGGAACGGTGCAGAAGATCAGGTCGTCGTCGAACCCGAAGTCCGGCTCCTGCGAAATCATGCCGTCCTCCCGATCCTCCGGGGTCAGGTGGTTGCGCATGTGGTTGGTCAGGTAGTTGCGCAGCCTCGAGCTCGTCACGTCCCCGGTCAGAGGGTCTGCCGCGCCGCCGCGCAGCCCTTCGAGCAGGGTGTGCGTGAACACCGCGCGGACTGAACCCCCGTTTATTGACCGCTCGACCGCCTGCAACGGGAAACGTGCGGCGTAGGCGCTGACGATCCTCGTCCCGCCGGTGGCGGAAATCACCGGCCGGTAGCCGACCGCCTCGAGTGTCGTGGTCGAGTCCGGCCACATGCAGGTGTCCATCCAGAGGACCACTTCGTCGAAGTAGCCCGCATTGGCGAACCATTCCACCCACCCGCTGGCGAACACGTGGTGCCGGCGGACCTTCGTCGCGTTGGCGACGAACACCGCCCCCTCCTTGCGCTTGCGGGCGAAGCCGTGCCCGCTCGCGTACATATACAGACGGCGCCCGACGCGAGACCCTTTGCCGGCCTGGCTGTTCTGCTGTGACAGCGATTCCAGCCGGTCGAACTCGTCGAGCACCGCCTGTCGAGTCGGCCAGCCGCCGTTGACTCCCGGCGGCACCAGGCTGGTCCGGACGACGTGAATCTGTGATTCCGGCACGGCGCCGCCGGTCGCAGCGCGAAGCCAGTCGAACATGTCGGTGGCATCGTCGTCGGGCGCGCGCAGATCGCGGGCATCCTGTTCGGTTTCACCGAAGCTCGGATACTTGGCTATGCCGACGACGATTGCGAAGTCATCCTGTGCCATCGCCGGATCCTGATCACGTCATCTCACGGATAGCACTGCTTGATCAGCGCCTTGTCGTTCTTCGAGAGCCCGGTATTGAACCCGGCCGAGAAGCCGTCGAGCGTCCAGGTGGCGGGGATGGGGTACATCATGATCGAGTCCTTGTCCACCTTGGTCGCGACGACTTCCGCCTTCTCGTACTTGTCGAAGATGTTGTGCTGAATGGTTTCCGGATCCCAGTTGTTCGGGGGGCCGCTCAGGTCGGCGATCACGGCCGGCTTGTTCCACTTGATCGCCTTGTTCGGATTCTGGTGTTCGTGGATGAGGCCGAGCGCGTGGCCGAACTCGTGCAGCACGACCTCGTCAATCTCGGTCTGGTCCGAGGTCGGCGTCAGCCAGCCGAAGTTCATCGTCGCTTCCGGGTGCCTGATGGTGGTGCAGTCGGTTCCGATGTAGGACCACGAACCGTCGCCTTGAACGAACGCGATCCGGATCTGGGCGTTCCTGGGGTCCGGTACGAAATCGAGACTGAGGTTCGCCAGGCCCTGGACGGTCCATTTCTTCGCGGAGTCCCGCACCTTGGCCTGGAGGCCGGCGTCGCCGTCAATGAACGCGCACTTGATCGTCGCTCCGGGCTGCCAGGCCGAGGCCTTCAGCAGCGCGGCCTTGCGGCCGTCGATCCTCTTGGTGTTGCTGATCTCGATGCAGTACCGTTTGTCGTTGTCTGCCATACACACCCCCTGTAGAACGCCGCATGCGCGGCGGTGATTGGTGACGCACCCCTCGTGCGCTAGTCACCCGCATACCCCACTCTTTCCCCGGAGAACAGATGAGCTCGATGGCGAACGATCGGATCGCCGTCCTGCGCATCTGACGTCGTTCCGTCTCAACGTCCACCCGCGCGCCCCAGGGCTCGCTTGGTGAACATAGTAACGACGGACAGCCTCGAGCCGAACACCGCCCGCGCCCAACCCTCGGCGCCAGTCCGGGACGCGCCCGTTCTGCCTCGCCAATGGTCACCGACCTGTTCGACCAGCCGGACTGCCGCTCCCGCGTGCGTCGACTGTGTGCCCGCACCCCGCTCGTTTTCACGCCAGCCGGTACCCCAGATCGAAGCCCGCCGTCTGCCCCTCCTGGAGCACGAGCAGTTCGTGGACGTCGTGCGGATGGGTGCCTCCCGTGATTTTGTGTTTGAAGAGGTCGAGAAAGTGGCCAAGCAGGTCGCCGCTCTCGTCGATGTCGGCATCGAGCAGCACTTCGTCGGGACCCGAGAGGTGCGTCAACGTGAGCTGGAAGTTGCCCTTGCGGTGCGTCGACTTGATGCTGACCATGCTCGTGATGCGGCCCTGCAGGGCGGCCGGCACGTTGCCGCGGTGGTTCTCGGCGGTCGTGCGTTCGTAGTCGGCGCGGAACTCGTCGATGTGCGTGTGAATCTCCCGCACCAGCCTTTCCATCTCCGGCTCCACGAGCGCCAGGAACCGCTCGCGGCCGATCGCGATGAGGCGCCGGACGAAGGAGAACCACGTTCGAGCCTCCGACACGGGCTCGCGCGTGCCGTTCAGCCTGAAGTGCGCGTTCAGGAGCGCGGTCTTCGCGAGGGTGACCTCCTCGCCCGACATGCCGTCGTATGCAGCCTCGACGAGCAGGTCGGCGACCGGGTCTACGTCCTTGAAGAGCGTGACCTTCGGCGACGCGGCCAGCACCTGCTTGAAGGCGCCGAACACAACCGGAAGATCGTTCCAGCGGGTGAAACGCGGCGTCCACTGCTTCGGCTCACGCAGGAGCTGGACCTCCTTCCTCACCGGCGGACCGGGGGATTCTGAAGAACACCGGCGAGTGCCCGAAGCGGAACCGCTTCGGATCGACTCGCATACGACGACCTCACCCATCGCGACCGGCAGGTCGAACACGACCGGTGCGCCCGTCAGCTCGAGCTCCAGCTGATCCCCGATCTGCCGGTGGTCCGACAGCCGCCGGAATGTGCAGAACGTGGCGGCGTCCCGTATGTGCCGCCTCGAGACGTCGCGCAAGTCGAACGTGACCTGGAGCGTCTCGCCAGCGGCCGCCGCCCGGGCGGGCTCGAGCCTCGCCGCCCTCCCGCGCATTCCGCTCCTGCCACCCGCCGGCGCCAGCCTTCGCGTCGAGACGCGCCTCGAAGATTTCGGCCGCCCGGGTTTCCCGGTCTTCCTCGCCCGCTTCGCCATATCAGCTCCTCTGACCCCGCGATCGGCGGACGGGATGCCATCGACCAGCTCAGAGCCGCAGTTCGAACCTGTTCAGCACCGTGGGTGTTGCGCCCGGCGCGGGAACGCCTTCGCCGAATCCGAGCACCGTCACATCCGCCGCGGTGGGACTGACGAGCGTGATCCTCGTGACGCAGTAGTTGTCGGCCTCGTTCCAGTCCGGCGAGGAGCCGAAGAATGGCTCGTCGTGCCCGGACCCGCCGGCACCATTGACGTGCACGAAGATCCCCTGGGCCACCGGCACCTCACCGTTACCCGGATTGCTCTTCGGGCGCGGGCGATACCAGCTCACGTTGTGATCGTGGCCCGACACGGTGAGCGCAACGAGCGGCGCAGACGTCACCGGGTCGAACAGGTCCCGCCAGAGCGGATCGACTTTGTCGACGTCGCCGTGCTTGCCGCGACTCAACCGGCTGTGGTGCGCGAAGAGGATCTTCGCGCGGCCCGGTTTCTCGGTGAGCACCCGCCGCAGCCACGTGCGCCTGGTCTCGTCCGCCATCGGCCACTCCTTCTTCTTACAGGGACCGGTGTCGACGAAAATCAGGCGCCAGCCGCCGATGTCCTTCACGTGATCGTATCTGGCCCCGCCGCGCGCCGCCGGGTTGATCGGCTGCTGCGACTGCGGCGGAGGAAACCGACCCCAGAACGCCTCGTAGTGCGTCGGCACCCGATCGGGCAGGTCGGCGCCCGAATGAGTGTTCCAGTCGTGATTGCCGGCGACCTCGCAGAGATCCGACACGTTCCGGTCCATCTGGTTAAAGAAATCCTCGAACTCGGCAGGCGTGCCGTTGTCGTAGATGTCGCCTCCGTAGACAACCAGGTCGGGTGTCTGCGACCGGATCCAGCGGATCAAGGTGGTGGACGTCGCCTCGACGTCCCCCGCGCCGTCGGCAAACCAGTAGATGCCCGCCATCACTTCAACGCCTTCTGCGGTGCCGGCTTGACGTATGGCTTGCGGACCGCGCGGGACCGGGCGCCAGCCGGCGCCGCGGGGCCGATGACTATCACCCCTCCGGGGACCTTCCCCTCTTCGACGAGCTCGCGCGCATCCTCGATCAGGTGCTCGGGCGATGAGAACTGGTGCGACAGCAGCGACAGCTTGCCGTCGTCATCCTCGAGGCTCAGCTGCCAGTAGCCGGTTTCATCCTGGCTGATATGTAATTGCGGCATTTTGTCGTCCAATTCTGGGCGTCAGACGTCTCCCTTCGAACCACACCCGCCAAAGTCGTCGATATACTGCGCCTCCACATTTCAGACGTCAAGTCGGCCGGACGCCCCGTTGTCCGCATCCGATCGCGGGAGGTTCCCATCGCGCCTGCGGGCGGACGGTGTCATCAGCCACGCTGCGAACCACTGACCGGCCAGCCGGATGTCCTTCACCTGCCGTGCGTCTTCGAGAAAGACCGAATCGCCGAACTCGTGGGTCCGGTAGTCGTGCTCGTCGAGCTCCCTGTCAACCAGGCCAAGCGTGCGGTCGCTGACGAATGCACGCAGCATGTCGTGATGGCTCGTTCCACGTTCATGGGTGCCGGAGAGGATCGCGTTGACGATTCGCAGGCGGCTGGACCCATCGACCCTCTGCGATGCCACACCACCCCCGGGCCGCACGATGGAATCGATCCTGCCTGCGTGTTCGAGTGCGCGGACGACAGTGGTCCCGATCGCGATGATGCGCGCGCTGCGCCGGCGGGCCAGGCGGATGGCCTCGGCGGTCGATGCGGGAATGCGATAGGGCTCGTCGAACGGCAGCAGCGCATCCAGCGCGGGATCGCCTGTCGAAGAGATGCCCGCCGCGTGCGTGATCGTCGCAAACCGCACGCCGCGCCTCCTGATGGAGGCGAGCGCATGCCAGTCCAGCACGAAGCCCGCGGAGGGTGGCTCGAAGGCAACCGGCGGGCCCGCGATCGGCGTCCAGGTGTCCCAGAGGGCGAGCGGGGACGCCATGTGCGCATACTGAATCGGCTTACCGTGCGCCGCCAGCCCTTCCCAGATCGCGCCGGCCGAACCCTCGAACTCCAGCGCAAGGAGGCGCGGGTGTTCGTGCAGCCCGACGACCCTCGCGTGGAGAGGGCCGAGCGCCAGGCCGTCGCCTGGATGCACCGATGGTGGCTGGGGACGGGCCTCCGTGCGGGTGCGGAAGTCGCCGGCACCGAACAGGACGGCGGAGAAGCGGGTCACCAGGTCGAGCGAATCGCGGCCGGCCAGGCGCACTTCGATGTCGCGGCCGGTTGGCACGTGGCGGCCGGCCAGGCTGGCGGGCAACGTGGCCGCGTCATTGGCAATCACGAGGTCGCCTTCGCGGAAGAGTCCCACGAAGTCCGCGCGGCGCCAGTGCTCGATGCGTCCGTTGCCGCCGGCTACCAGCAGCTTGGCTCCTGCCGGGCGCTGGACCGGTACGCTCGCGGCGATCATTGGCGGCGCTCCGGCGGAGCGGAATCCGCCATGCCGCGAGGCAGGGCCGTCGCGATGGCATCGGCAAGCTCGCGGGCCGCCGTCTCGGGACGCTTGAGCGTCGATCGGTCGGCATCCGGCACCGCCGCGGCGTGGAGTGGTGTATCCATGTCGCCCGGGTCGAGCGTCAGGACAACGATTCCTTCGGACTGGAGCTCTTCGTTCCAGATCCGGCTCATGTGGCGCAGAGCAGCCTTGCTGGCGCCGTATGCCCCCCAGCGTGGATACGGCTCGATGGCAGCATCGCTCGACACGTTCAGGACCACGCCTCCGGTGCCCTCCCTGGCCGCCGCCGCCAACGAGCCAAGGAGCGCTTTGGTGAGCCTGAAGGGGCCGAGCACGTTTGTGGCGAGGGCGCGCGCGAAATCCTCACACTCGGTGTCGGCCAGGAGCGCCAGCGGGACTGGCCCCAGATCCGACGCATTGTTGATCAGCACGTCGAGCCCTCCCAGCGCGCCGAGGATCTGCATGGCGGCCGGGTAGATGTCCTCCTTCGTCGACACATCGGCCGTGATGCCGCGCGCGCCGTCCGCGACGGCTGCCACCGCTGCCACGCTGTCGCGGTGGCGGGCGACGAAGGCGACGCGTGCACCCCGCCGGGACAGGTGGTGCACGAGCGCGAGGCCGAGCCCGGAGGTGCCGCCGGTGATCGCGACGCGGAGACCGGCGAACGGATCGGAGATGGAGCGGTGCAACGGCGGAGAGAGGGTCCGGGTGAAGGGATCAGGGATGGGATTCATGAGCGTGTCCTTGTCTGTGTGCCGCGGCCGGCAGTTCCGGACCATCCTACAAGTTAAAGTTAACTTGAAGTCAAGCCCCGCGCGCGCTATGCTTGAGCGGTGGCGGATCTGCTGACCATCAGCGAGGTTTCCCGGCGCAGCGGGGTCGCCGCCTCGGCGCTGCGCTTCTACGAGGAGCGCGGCCTGATCCGATCCGAACGGGCCGGGTCCGGCCATCGCCGGTATCCGCGCGCGGTCCTGCGGCGAATCGCCTTCATCGTCTTCGCCCAGAAGATCGGTCTATCGCTGGAGGAGGTGGGCGTGGAGGTGGCGCGTCTCCCGGGGAATGCCATCCCGGTGCGCGCCGACTGGGCGCGGCTGTCGGGCAGCTGGACCGCGCGAATCGAGCAGCGCATCGCGGAGCTCGAACGGCTCCGATCCTCCCTGACCCGCTGCATAGGGTGCGGCTGCCTGTCGCTGAAGGACTGTCAGCTGGCCAACCCGGGCGATCGCGCCAGCCGGCGGGGACCCGGGCCACGCTACTGGATTGAGCCGCAGTCTCGAGGCGACAGGGAGTGACCTCTCACATGGTCGAGCCGGCGGCACCTCGCAACGATCGCCCTGCAGGGTCCGTCTAAATCCCGTATGTCCTCCCTCCTTCCGAGGCGCCGGCGTGGCGCCGCGACCGTGGCCTGCCCGGTCGGATGGACGGTGCTGCTGGCGTGTGGCGTGGTGTTGCAGGCGGGCGCCGCCCGCGCCCAGAGCGGCGCACCGGCAACGGCGGCGGCGGGTGAGAAGGCGGGCGGCACCCGTCCCCAGCTTCGGCCCCATCGGGCAGCCGCCCCCCCTGTCATAGACGGCGTGCTGGACGACGACGCCTGGAAAGCGGCGCCGATGGAGACCGGCGAGTGGCTGTCGTACAACCCGCTGCACGGCGACCGCATCCGGCAGCAGACGAAGGTCTGGATCGCCTCCGACGCCGACTACATGTATTTCGCGTTCCAGTGCGACGACCCGGAGCCATCAGGGATCAAGACCTCGGTCACCCGCCGGGACAACATCTGGTCCGACGATTGGGTCGGCATCAGCCTCGATGCGCTCGGCACCGGACAGCTGTCGTATCACCTGATGGTGAACCCGAGTGGCGTGCAGCTCGACATGTTGAACAGCGTCTCGGGCGACGAGGACCAGTCGCCGGATTACGTGTGGGACAGCGCCGGACGGCTGAACGACTCGGGATATGCCGTGGAAATCCGCCTGCCGCTCCAGTCAATCCGGTTCCGCGGCGGCAGTGACGTGCAGATGGGCATCCTGTTCTGGAGGCGCGTCAGCCGCATCGGGGTGTCGGTCTCGTGGCCCGCGCTCGAACCGGGCAAGTGGGTCTTCGAACGGCATGCCTCGCTGGTGTTCGACGAGCTGCAGTCGCGGCTTCCGCGGGAGGCCATTCCGTCGACGACGTATGCGCGAAACCAGCTGCGCGAAACACGGTCCAGCTGGAGCGAGGCGGACGACGAGGCGGACATCGGGCTGAGCGCGAAGTACGGCCTCACGTCCACGATCACGCTCGACGCGACGATCAATCCGGACTTCAGCCAGGTGGAGAGCGACGCGTTTCAGGTCGAGGTGAACCAGCGCTATCCGACGTTCTTCTCCGAGAAACGGCCGTTCTTCATGGAAGGGTCGGGCATTTTCACGCTCGCCGGCCAGGGGAACGACAACAGCCTCCAGCGCGCGGTGCACACCCGCCGGATCGTCAATCCGGTGTTCGGCGCCAAGGTCACGGGCAGCACCGGGCGCCTGGCGTTCGGCACGCTGACGGCGCTCGACCAGGACCCCGGTCGCACGTTCCTCCCGGAGGGGGATCCCGACGCCCGGAAGGACCGCCTTTACAACGTCGTCCGCGGCCAGTACAGCCTCGGACCCAGCAACTACGTCGGCGGTCTGGTGGTCGACGCGGAGTATGCCGGCGGCTTCAACCGCGTCGTCGGCGCCGATCTGTCATGGCGGGTGAACTCGACACAACGCGTCACCGGCTTCCTGCTCGGATCCTCGACGCGTGCCCCGCACGCCGCCGAGGCATTGTCGGGGATCGGCGCACAGGCCGGCTACGAGGTACAGCACCAGGCGGCTGGTCCTGATCGGCTACGGCGAGCACTACGATCGGAACTTCCAGATGGAAACGGCGTTCATCAACCGCGTGGGCATCACCACCGGGTGGGGATACGCGGAATACAGCTTCTATCCGGACAAGACGAAGTATCCGTGGCTGCGCCGGGTCTCGCCGTTCTCGTTCACGCAGGGTGGCCGCGATCGCAACGCGGGAGGCGACGATCTGCTGCAGGTCACGGGCCTGCGGCTGCGACTCACGCGGCAGGGCTTCTTCCGGGTCGACCGGTTCGACGGGTTCGAACCCTGGGCCGGCCAGCGGTTCGATCGGGGCAACTGGCGCGTGCAGGGAGAAATGCAGCTCTTCCGGTGGCTCTCGTTCGACGCGCAACACCAGTTCGGCAAGTCGGTCTACTACGACCCCGAGCAGCCGTTCCAGGGACGCACCGCCGACACCAACGTCGGATTAACGCTGCAGCCGAGCGGGCGGTTGTCGCAGGCGCTGTCGTACCGCCACGTGGCATTCGATCGCGAGTCGACCGGCGAACAGGTGTACGACCTCGACATTCTCTACAGTCGGACCACCTACCAGTTCTCGCGACAGTTCTTCATCCGCGGCATTGCGCAGTTCGACAGCTCGCGATACCGGGTGCTCACCGATTTCCTGGCGTCGTACGAGCTTCGGCCCGGAACGGTCGTCTACGCCGGCTACGGCTCGCTGGTGGAGCGCCGGGATTTCGTGAACGGCGAATGGGTCGTGGGCCGAGGGGCGTACGAGACCAGCCAGCGGGGGCTGTTCTTCAAGGCGTCGTACCTGCACCGCTTCTAACAGTCGCATTCCCCCGCCGGACGAGGCAGGTTCCGGGGGTCGGCAAGGCCGCGGCCTCCGTGCCGCTTCGTCTTCACGACACGACTTCGACCGGGTCCGGTTCTGCATCGTCTGGAACGGGAATTCCACCATTCAGGATGAGGCGGGCGCGCGGAATGTCCAGCGCTCCTTCCCAGCGCGCCACGACAAGGGTGGCCACGGCATTGCCAATGAGGTTCGTGATGGCGCGCGCTTCGGACATGAACCGATCGACCCCGAGCAACAGGGTGAGCCCGGCAATCGGAATCGACGGGAACACGGCAAGCGTCGCGGCCAGCGTCACGAACCCTCCGCCGGTAACGGCCGCGGCGCCCTTCGATGTCAGCAGCAGAACCGCCAGCAGCGTCAGCTGCTGCTGGATGGTGAGCTCCACGCCGCTGGCCTGCGCGACGAAAATCGCCGCCATGGTCATGTAGATGGACGTGCCATCGAGGTTGAACGAGTAGCCGGTCGGCACGACGAGGCCCACCACCGGCTTCGAGCAGCCCAGATGCTCCAGCTTCCTCATCAGCCTGGGCAGCACCGACTCCGAAGACGATGTGCCGAGGACGATCAGGATCTCCTCGCCGATGTAGCGGAGGAACCGGAACAGGCTGAACCCGATCGTTGCCATGATCGAGCCGAGCACCACGACCACGAAAAAGAGGCAGGTCAGGTAGACGGCCAGCATCAGCTTGCCGAGGGAGAGCAGCGAACCCACCCCGTACTCGCCCACCGTGTATGCCATCGCGCCGAATGCGCCGATCGGCGCCAGCCTCATGATGATCCCGACCACCTCGAACAGCGCGTGCGAGAAGACCGCTATCATGCCCACGGCGGGACGGGCGGGCTCGCCGAGCCGGAGCAGGGCCAGGCCGAAGAGGATCGAGAACAGCAGGACCTGCAGGATGTCTCCGCGGGCAAACCCGCCGACAACCGAGTCGGGTATGACGTTCAGCACGAACTCGGTTGCGGTGAGCTGCTTGGATGCGGACGCGTAGGCGGAGACCGCCTCTGGATTCACCGCCGACGGGTCGAAGCCAAGACCGGCCCCCGGTCTCACGACGCCAACCACGACGAGCCCGATCAGGAGCGCCAGCGATGACACCACCTCGAAATACAGCAGGGCGCGGAAGCCGATACGGCCGACGTCCTTCATCGCACCCATCTGCGCAATGCCGACCACCACCGTGGAGAACACGATGGGCGCAATCAGCATCTTGACCAGCTTGATGAAGCCGTCGCCGAGCGGCTTCATGGCGGCCGCCTGCTCTGGCGCGAGGAATCCGAGGAGGATCCCGAGGCTGATGCCCAGGAGAACCTGCACGTAGAGACTGGACAAAGCCCTCGGTGATGACATGGCTGGAAGGATGGGCAGTATAGAGTCTCGGCGTGGGAGTTGTCGCTAGTTGTCCCGGTTCGCCGGCGGTGGAGTTCCGTCCATCAGTCCGCTCGTCGTCAGGCAGTAGCCGTCGCCGTGCGCCGTGTGTAAGTAGCGCGGCCGGTGAGGCTCCGGCTCGATCTTCTTCCTCAGGCGCGCAACCGCGTGATCCACGGAGCGCGTGAGCGGCGTGTCCGGGTACCCCCACACGGCCCGCAGAAGCTCGTCGCGGAGCACCAGACGGTCGCGGCGTTCCGCCAGGTAGCGCAGCAGCTCGAACTCGCGATGCGTGAGATGGATCGCGCACCCGTCCTTGAGGGCTTGTTCCGTCCTGAAATCGATCCTGACGTCGC
This sequence comes from uncultured Acidobacteriota bacterium, assembly GCA_963787175.1. Taxonomy (GTDB): domain Bacteria; phylum Acidobacteriota; class Vicinamibacteria; order Vicinamibacterales; family 2-12-FULL-66-21; genus CAVSUB01. The sequence continues at coordinate 8,888 of CAWBCA010000010.1, read as the reverse complement.
CGAGCACCAGGCTCTCCACGGTCATCCGTGTCCGGCGGAGCACGGCGTGGATGCGCGCAATCAGCTCGTCGAGGTCGAAGGGCTTGGTGACGTAGTCGTCCGCCCCAAGATTCAGTCCGCGCAGCTTGTCGGACTTCTGCCCGCGCGCGGTCAGGAAGATCACAGGGCTCTGTGCGCGCCTGGCCAGGGGCCCGCAGAGCTCGAACCCGTCCGCATCGGGCAGGCTGATGTCGAGCAGCACGAGGTCCGGCCGGAACTCGGTTGCCGCGCTGAGGGCGGCCGCACCGTTGACGGCGCACCGTGCGTCGAACCCCTCGAAGCCGAGGTTGTCGAGCACCACGCGCGCCAGAGTAGCGTCGTCCTCGACGAGCAGAATCCGCTTCTTCATGCTGTGGTCACACTCCCGCGGCCGAGCACGAGGAACCCTCTCGGGCCAGCCCGGCCAACTCCTTCGAGGCCGTCACCACGATCGTCGCACGTTTATCGCTTCGGACGCGCTCAGACGTCCGACGCCAGGGCGGGCACTTCGACGGTGACGACCGTCCCCTCGTTGGGGGCGGACTTGATCGTGAACCTGCCTCCGTGGTTCTGGACCACCCGCCCGACGATGGACAGGCCCAGGCCGCTTCCGTGCGCCGAGGCGTTCCTGCCACGGATGAACTTCTGGGTGACGCGGTGGAGATCGTCACGGTCCACGCCGATGCCGCGGTCGGCGATCTCAATCGCGACGCGCCCGCCGCGAACGCTCGCGGTGACGCGGATTTCCTTGGTCGGGCCGGATACCGGATGGCATTGTCGATCAGGTTGTCGAGCACGAGCTGCATCGACGGGCGATCGGCGCGGATCGACGGCAACGGCGCCGGAACGTTGACACGAAGACAGAACCGGGCCTGTTTCAACTGCCGTGCAAAAACCGCCACGGCGCTGCGCACCAGCGGCTCCACCTCCACGGCCTCGAACGAGTAGACGTCCGCAACGTCGGTGACGCGGGCATGGGCGAGCAGGTTGTCCACCAGCCGGGACAGCCGCTTGGCCTCCTGCACGACGAGCTGAGCGTACTCCCGCTGCGTGTCCGGCGAGCGCAGCCGACCGGCCGCGAGGGTGTCCCCGGCAGCCTGGATCGAGGCGATGGGAGTCTTGAGCTCATGGGTGATCGAGGCGACGAAATCTGCGCGCATCGCGGCGACGCCGGCGTTCGCGCGGACGGCGCGCGTCGCCAGCACGAGCCCCGCGATCAGCACGGCCGCTGCGAAGGTGGCGAGCATGACCGTGCGGTTGGACCCGCGAATTGCCGCAGTCAGCGCCGGGTCCGCCGCCCCGCTCACCCTGACCGACCACTGCCGCCCCGGCAGGGTCTCCGGCGGGTTGATCGTGACAGCCGCCGAATCGAAGAAGTGCAGCGGAAACTCGCGGCGGCTGCCCGGGCCGGCTTCCTCGAAAGGCCGGGTCGCCACGATGGTCTCGTCGCGGTCGTCGAGGATGCCGAACGCAAGGCCGCGATCCGGGCCTCCGATCCGGGAGACCTGTTTGGTGAGCTCGGGAAAGTAGTGCGCTCGAGCCCAGGCGAGATTCACCGTGAAGCCGGACACACCGGCCACCTGCTGCCGGATGCGGTCGCGGTAGCGAATCTGGATCACCACCTGGTGCGGTGTGTCATCGATCTCGAAGTCGACGACGGACAGCTCGCGGCTCTGTGCTGCGGCGGCGTCGACCTGCCGAAGAATGGTGGCGGCGAGCTGACGGTTTGTCACCATGCGGACGGGATAGCGGCCCGGCTCTGGTGCGGGATCCGCCCACGCCGGCGGGCGATCCGACCGGGTGAAGAAGCTCAGCTTGTCGAAGGCAGTACCGCCCTCCCACGCAAAGAACGTTTCGGGATACGGGTAGCGGGCAAACGCGCTGGCAACGAGGGTCGTGACGGCGTACGGCGAGTCGAACGTGAAGGCTTCCCACAGGGGTGAGGCGAGTATTGAGGTGTGCGCTGCCCGCATGTCGCGCACGAGGGCGGTGACGAGCAGGCTGGCCGCCTCTTCCGCGTACCGCTCGACGAGCAGCACGGAGCTGCGCTGCCATTCGCGGCTCGCCCGGAAGCCGAACCAGGCGAGCATCACGACGGACACGCCGATGCCCGCCCCGAGCCAGGCCGCCAGCGCAGGCGACCTCCGCCATCCCGACGCGGTCATCGCAGGAGCTCCTGCTCCCGGTAGTAGCGGGCCGCCCCGTCGTGCAGGGGAATCGGCGTGGCCGAGGCTTCGGCCAGTTCGGCAAGATTGCGCCGCATCGGCGCGGCCAGAAGGGGCAGGGTCTGGAACAGGCGTCGGGTCAGCGTGTGCACGGACTCCTCCCCCAGATCGCGCCGGCAGATCAGGAGGCTGTCCACCCCGACCGTGGGCACCGCGCCGACACCACCGTAGGTGTCGGCGGGGATCGCCATCACCCTCAGGAACGGATAGTCCCTTTGAAGCCTGTCGATCGCCGGGCCCTGGATGGGTACGAGCCGTGCGCCCGAGCGCAGCGCCAGTGCGGCGGACTCGGCATAGATCGCGTTGCCGAACATGGCCTCCAGCCCGCCGGCCGCCAATCGCCTTCCCGCCTCGTTGAACTGCAGCGACTCGGTACGAACGGCGCCGGGCTCGAGGCCGAACGCCTGGAAGATCAGGCCCGCGGTCAATGCCGTGCCGCTGCCACGGGGGCCCACGCCGACGCGCTTGCCCCGCAGATCTTCCACGCCGGCAATGCGGGTGCCCGGTGCCGCGAGGAGTTGAACCGGCGTGAGCTGCAGGAGCGCGATGGCCCGGAGCTGGTCGAACGGAGGCGTCCGCGGATCGAGGCGGCCAACGTACGCCAGGTAGGCGATGTCGGCAAACCCGAAGCCGATGTCGGCGCGCCCTTCCTGGACGGCGCGAACGTTGGCGACCGCGCCGTCGCTGGGGCGGATCTCGAGCCGCAGGCCGTCCGGTATGGCCTGGAAGAGGTCGGCCAGCGACTGGCCAATCGGATAGAATCCGCCACCCGGCGCGCCCGTCGAGAACTGGAGCACCACGGGCTGTGAGGACGCGGGCGTGACCGGTTTTCGACAGGCGCCTGCCGCAGCGCCGGCTGCGGCAATGGCGAGGACGACAACGCCGACCCGGATGGACTCCAGCAGCATGGCCCGCACCGTTCAGATGCCCGGTTCAAAGCCCAGCGAGCCATGGCGAGGGGCACGCGCTTCGAGCGGCGGCGTGTCCGGCCCGCAGCCGCTCGAGACGCACGGCCCCGGGGATCGCACCTACTGACCGATCAGTTTGGTGAACGCCGCGTCGAGGTTCGTTTCGGACTTCACCATTCCCGCGCGCTGGTTCTTCACCCATTCGAGGTCGGCCGTCACGCGCCCGCGGTGCTCGGCCAGCATCCGTTCGACTTCGGCAGGCTGGGGGCCGCCGCGCCCGCGCCGGTTCGCAACGACGCGCCGCGGATCGATCACCTGCTGCATCTGGGTTTCGCTGAGCGGGAGGACCTTGCCAGTCACATCCGAGTAGAGCTTCTCGTAGTCGGCGTAGGAAATCTGAGCGGGGGTCTTGCCGTTCTTGCGCCCGAAGGTGGTGACGGCCGATGCGTAGTTGTAGCCGATCCGGAAAGGCACGGACGCTTCCCGCAGCAGCGTGTCGGCCAGCTCCGTCATGGTGGAGAAGTCGGCGTTGACCCTCTCCAGTGTCCGCTCGGGGTTCACGATCAGCCCGTCGAGAACCGTCTTGAGGCCGCGATACATCCGCGTGGCCTCGTCCGAGACGATCAGAACCTGATCCTTGAGCGCGTACCGCACGTCGCTGACTTCACCGAAGTTGGTGTTGTGCGCCATCAGCAGGGTTTTCTGCGATTCTGCCAGCACGCTGGTCGCTGCCAGGCGCAACGACTCCAGCGCTCCCGGGTTGCGCTTCTGCGGCATGATGCTGCTCCTGCCGGTCATTTCATCCGAGAAGGTACAACCCCGGACTGGGATCGCCGTACTGGTTGGCGATGTCCTGCGCGAAGCGTCCGATCGCCAGCGAGGAGATGGACATCACCGAGGCCATCTCGATCTTGCTGTCGGCCTCCGACACGCAGATGGCGTCGTACGAGTTCTCCAGCAGCGAGTTGAACCCGACGAGCTCCATCAGCCGCATCCGGTCGAGCGGAAAGCCGGACGTGCCGAGCGCCCCCGAGCCGAGCGGACTCTGGTTCAGCCGCTGGTAGGCTTCCCGCAGGCGCTCCGAATCGCGCTCGAGTGCCGAGGAAAGAGCTAGCAGGTAGTGCGCGAGCGAGGTCGGCTGCGCCTGGACGGAATGCGTGAAGGCGGGATAGATGGTGTTGACGTTCTTGGCCGCCAGCGCGTGAAGGCTCTGCCGGGCCGCCGACAGCATGTCCATCGCCACGAGCACGCGGTCGCGAATCATCAGGCGGTTCACCGACGCGCCAAGGTCGTTGCGGCTGCGGCCCATGTGGAGCTTCGAACCCTCGGGGCCCGCCCGTTCAACGAGCTGGGCCTCGAACCGCAGGTAGTCCGACGGACGCGCCGCGCCCGCCTTGGCCTGTTCCACCCCTATCGCCCGTATCCCCGAGGCTATCCGCTGCGCCTCGGCGCGGGGGATCAACTGCTCTTCAGCGAGCATGACGATCTGCGCCTTGTTGGCGAGGCTCATGAAGTGGTACTCGTCGCGGGGCTCCGGCGCCTGAGCCGACACCGCGGACGAAGTGGCCAGCAGCATGCACACACACAGCGCGCGTCTCAGCACAGCGTCTCCCTTCGCAACTCGACAAGTCATGAGGATCCGGGCCGATGCCCGGGCGACATCGACCTCAGAACGTCCACCGCGCACCGACCTGCGCCGAGCGCGCCGGTGCCGCGCCGGTGATCCTGCCGAACTCCGGTGAGTTGATCCCCAGAGTCGGCCCGTTCCAGTTCTTCGTGTTCAGCGCGTTGAAGACGTCGGCCCGCACCTGCAGCTTCTGGGCGCCAATCAGGGTGAAGCTCTTGGCGATGGTCATGTTGAGGTTCCAGCTGCCCGGACCGCGCGCCTGGCCCACCTTGTAGGTGCCCGGTCGAAGCGTCGCGTTGGTGACCGAACTGATCGGCACGGCGGCGAAGGCCGCTGGATTCAGGTAGCTGCATCCCGTCGCGCCGCACGTGCTGCGCCAGTCGGGGATCATCAGGTCGGTGCCGGACACGACGTCGGGACGGCTCTGCGGGATTCCGGAAGGCTGGGTCACCGTCAGGGCGCTCCCGGACTGGGCCGTGAGGATGCCGGAGACCTGCCAGCCGCCGACAATCCCGTTCAGCACTCCCTTTCCTCCACCGACGCTCGGCAGCTCATAGATGAACATGCTGTTCAACGCGATGCCTGACGTCGTTGTCGGCCGGCCCGCGGTCGAGTTCCGGGTCCCAGAAATCCTGGGTGTTGGACACGTTCGCCGCATAGTAGGCAGCCAGGTCGCCGCCCTGCGTGGCCATCCCCTTTCCGAGCGTGTAGTTCACGTTCACCGAGTAGCGGTTGGAGAAGCGTTTCTGGAACGACGTCTGCAGCCCGTCGTAATCCAGCGTCTGGCTGCTGTCGACGTAGTAGCCGCCCGGCGCGCCAAGTGCCGGGTTGGGACGGGCGCCGGTCTGCCGGTCGAACGCCTGCGGAAGAGCCGCTGGAGCGGCATGTCCCGGCCGTTCGTTCTGATGTACCCGATTCCACCGCCATCGTGGACCCGATGCTTCTCTGCACGCTCAACATCGACTGGATCGTGTAAGGGGCCGAGAAGTCCTCCGAGAAAACGGAAAAAATGGTCTTCCGCCCCGCCCCATCGGCGAGCACGACGTCCCGGAAGTCGTCGCTGTAGTAGGGCCAACGCAGCTGACGCGCGGCGATGTCCGTCCGGTTGTAGCTGACGCGAAATCCGACGTACGGATCCGCGACGCTCTGGCGAACGGTGGCCGGGAGGTGCGGACTGTACAGGTAGCCGATTCCGCCTCGAACACGGTCTGCGCGTTGCTGCCGACGGTCCAGGCGAAACCTACCCGCGGACCGAAGTTCATCGCGTCCGGCTCGTAGGGCTCCTCCGGGTCGAGCGGCGGTCCGAAATCGAGCAGCGCGAGATCCGTCGGCGGGCCAAGGTTGACGATCTCCGCGGGCACAGTCGAGGTCGGGGTCACACGAATCGTCGCATAGTAGTCGTAGCGGACGCCGAGATTGAGCATCAGGTGTTCGCGATCCGCCAGTCGTCCTGGATGAATCCGCCGAACTCGTCGATGTGAGACTGGTATCGGCGGGGCACCGAACGATACGTGATCGACTGCGGAAATTCGCGAGTGTGTCGTTGAGGTTCTGGTAAGTGAACTTCGGGTTCTGGGGGCTCATCTTGTTGCCGGTCTGGCGCACCCACCGGCACCTGTCTTGATGAAGTGCCGCCCGAACGTGCGGCTGACCTTTTGATCGAAGCTCAGCGCGCCTCCCGTCAGATCGTAGATCTCGGAGCTCGGCGTGCTGAAGAGGCCGCTGATGTTGATCAGACCCGACGCGTCTCCCGTAATTGCCGATCTTCGGCTCGGCGGAGACGGGGTCTTTCACGTTGAAAAATTCGTCCAGTCGCGCCAGGTAGGTCCTGTTCCAGCCGAAGCGGCTCTCCGACACCCATGGGCCCCGCGCCATTGACGAACTGGCTGGCCACCGGTCCTGTTCGTTGGGAACGTCCGGTCGTTCGACCCGTTCACGTTGAACCGGGCTCCAGGGTCCAGGGCGCATCCGCGTGTAGGTCATCGCGAGGTTGGCGCCGTTGAACACCGACAGTCACCCTTGCATACGAAGTGATCTTCGGTCCGCCGCGGCGTGCCAATCCCGGTATCGGCCGACGTTCTGACCGACGACCCCTGTCGCCGACACGACCGGTTCCGTGGGCTGTGGCAGGTGTCGAGCACTAGCCTCGTCTCCGGGTAGGGCAGCGCCGCCAGCAGGGCGTCCCGTGTGGCCTGATTGGGACGTTACCGGTCACGTCACCCCGACTGTCTCGCGATACCCTTCGTAGGCGACGAAGAAGAACAACTTGTTCCGGAGGACCGGGCCGCCGAGAGTCCCGCCGTACTGGTTGAATCTCCCGACGTGCCTTTGGCGTCGTGGAAAAGAAGCTTCTGGATTCAAGACGTCTCTGCAAGTTGTGGAAACCGGAACCGCTGAACGTGTTCGTTCCCGGAGCGGCTGATGACGTTGACCTGGCCGCCCGCGACGCCGCCGTACTCGGCCGGCAGCACCCCCTTGACGACCTGCACTTCCTGCAATCGAATCCAGGCTCATCACGGAGATCTGGTTCTGCCCGCCGTATGGCCAGCGACCGCTCCTCCGCGTTGGAGTTGGCTTCGGTCCCGTCGACCGTCAGCCCGGTTCCCCCGCCGCCACGCCATTCATCTGCACGTTGCCTCCGCCGCTGTGCTCACCCCGGCCGCAAGGCTGAACAGGTTCGCCAGGTTCCGCCGGCTGACGGGAAGCTCCCGGATTCCTGGCCGCCGAGCATCTCGGCCTGATTCGAAGACGAGGTCTGGATCAGCGGGACCGAGCTGGTCACCGTAACCGTCTCCTCCTGGGTGCCGACCTCGAGGACGAATGTCTGGCGGATCGTCTGGCCGGATCCGAGAACGAGCCCCTTGCTGGTGTGGGTCTTGAAACCGGTCATTTCAATGTGGACCGAATAGGTCCCGTTGGGCAGGGCGGATAGCACGAACTCGCCGCGCTCGTCCGAGAGGGCTTCCCTCCGCACTCCGGTCCCCTCGTGCGTGACGACAACGGTAGCCCCGGGCAGCGCCGCCTCCGATGCATCACGCACGACCCCCAGCAGGATTGCCGTGGTGACCTGCGCGTCCGATCGCAGAGCCGGCATCAGCAATGTCACCGCGATCAGGCAGAAATTCAGTCGCCCCGCGATTCTCATGTTGGCCTTTCGTTAACCTGGCCCGCCCCAGGAGCGCGGTGAGTATGACGATCGGAGGCTGACGCGTTGTCGCAAGTTGTCGCACGAATACTGACGAGGTGTCAGGGGAGGACGGGGGGAACAGGCAAATGGCACAGCGCAAATGGAAATTTGCCGCATTTTGCCATCTGCCATTTCCGATTTCACGTCAGGCCGGCTTTTTTCAGCGGCCTGTGAGGCCGATCAGAACAGCGCCTTCAACCCGAACTGAATCTGCCGCGGCGTGCCCACGATGCTGGTGATCGTTCCCGCATTGCCCGCGCCGATGGCCGCGTTCGGGAGATCGAACTGCGGCGTGTTGAAGCAGTTGAAGCACTCGGTGCGGAACTGCAGCTTGATGCCCTGGGTGATGCGGAAGTCCTTGAAGAGCGAGAAGTCGAAGTTGATGCGGCCCGGGCCGTACAGGATGTTCCGGCCGGAGTTGCCATACGTGAATTGCGCCGGGGTCGCGAACGCCGCCACGTCGAACCAGCGGTCCACTGTGGGGTCCGACAACTTGCCGTCGCCGATGCGGTCGGGACGGCTGCCCGTGCCGGTGTTGACGGTGGCGGCGTTCAGCGTCGGCGTGAACGGCAGCCCGGTCTGGAACGTGTTGATGCCGTTGATCTGCCAGCCGCCCAGGACAATCTCGGCGGGGCCGCCGCCGTTCAACCACCTGCGCCCCTGGCCGAACGGCATCACGTAGTTCCAGGCGACGGTCAGACGATGGCGGATGTCGAAGGGCGAGTTGCCGCGATCGGCCCAGCGATTGCGCGGGTCCTGCGGCAACGGACCATCCGCGCCGCCCCCGAAGCTCTGGCCCACGGTGTCGATCGAGTGGCCCCATGTGTACAACAGCAGGCCGGTCAAGCCGTGCGTCGCCCGCAACTGGGCGCTGAACTGAAACGCGTGATACGCGGCCATGCCGTCGGAGACCGCCCAGGTGA
>CAWBCA010000009.1:0-14752 GCA_963787175.1 uncultured Acidobacteriota bacterium | reverse complement strand
CTCGCAGCTAGCCCAGGTCGTTTCAGGCGGGAGCACCGATGCGCTACCAGCAACTGATGATTCTCGTGGCGCTCGCAACGTTTGCCGCGGTGAGCACCGCGGCGGCGGCATTCCTGACGTTGCTCTGGCCCAGACTGGCCGCTTCGTTCAGGCAGCTTTCCGCCGTCACGGGCGCGAGACTGCTCGTCGTCTTGCGACTTGCCCCGGTCGCCCTTGCCGTGCTCGCGTGCGTCATGGCCCTCCTCGCGTTCCTGAGACATGAACCCCGAGCCACAGTCGAGACACCCGGGCAGATCCTGATTGCCGGCGCCGCCGCCGGTCTCGGCCTGGCCGTCATGGGTTCGTGGCGGCTCATCGTGCGCTGCCGCGCAACTGCTCGATTCCTCCGGGAGGTGACGCGCAGTGCGACGCGCGTGCCGGTGCCTGGTGCCCCGCTGCCAGCATGGCAATTGGACGTGGCCTTCCCACTGGTGGCACTGGCCGGCATCTGGCGGCCCCGCGTCCTGATCGCCCGATGCGTCGTCGAACAGATCCGGGATGACGAGCTGCAGCTGATCCTGAAACACGAGCTCGCACACGCCCGGCGGCGCGACAACCTCGTGCGCCTGCTGCTGACAGGCCTCCCGGACGTTCTGAGTCTGGTCCAGCAGCGAGTGGGCATCGAGCGTGCGTGGCAGCAGACGGCCGAAGAGGCCGCCGACGACCTGGCGACCGGAGATGATGCGCAGAGACGTGTGTGTCTGGCATCCGGGCTGGTCCGGGTGGCCAAGATGGCGGGACGACAGGCTGCTCCGGCAGTTCCCCTGTTCGCGTTCCACGAAGGCGAATCGGTGGAGCGGCGTGTCCGGCGGCTTCTCGACGAGGCGCAACCCCGATCCGATACCTCCGCTCCTACTCGCCCTCACGACGGTCGCTCTTGCGTCAGTAGCCTTGGGGCTGTGGCTGAGGCTGGACCTCGTTCTGCTCGGCCTGCACCGTGCCACGGAGTGGCTGGTGAACGCGCGGGCGTAAGCGACAGTCACTCCACACTCCCGGCAGTGGATCGCAGGGCGGACCGAAACCCGCTCGGTCAGCGTCACCGCGTCGGTGCAGTTCTGACGCCCGCGGAACGTGGGCTCGGGGAGGTAGAAGTTCGCTGTATTCAGCGGCGGGCTGACCGAGGAGAACATCAGCTGGTGTATACGCCCGGTTTGATCGCAGAATCCTCGCGCCCTGTGTCGTTTTGCACAGACAGCCCCGGCCGGAAACGCCGACACTGTGAACGTGATGCCAGTGGAAGCCAGGCGGAGAGAACACGTGACCTGCTGGACGTGTTCATCGCCGCGGGCGATCCGCACTCAATCCCTTCGGCATCAACACCTGCTCCCCGCAGTCGTTCGTGACTCCGCCGGCCGGGGGTCTACCAGCCCGCTGAAAAACGCCGTCCTGCTGTGAAATCGAAAATGGCAGATGGCAAAACACGCCGATCTCGCCGTTTGCGCTGTGCCATCAGCACTTCAGGATCCGTTTCTCAGCATCCTGCTACAAGCTGTCGGCCGCTTCGACGAACAGGTGTGGCTGTAGCTGCGAGGCGCCCGCGCTCTTCAACTTCGTCGTCCACTGCCGACCATCGGGCAGCGGCTGCATATAGCGTTGCTGCCTTCCATTTGCGAAGCGAAACCTCTGATAATCAGGGACCAGATATGGCCAAGAAATTACCGGGGCTTGTGACGGACCTGCGGAGGCGTCTGCCGGAGCTGACGGCCGACGCCGCGGCCGGGACGACTGCCGAAGCGTCTGCCGTGACCCTCATCCAAGGGCTCTCCGGGTACAATGTCGCGGTTGATACCGAGATCCAGGAACTGATCGGCAGCGACGGCCCGACGGCCGGCACCGCGCCTGAGCGGGCCCCGCGCAAGGATGCCATGCGCGAGCCTCACCTTCAACGAACAGCATCGCCGGTGGCCGCGTAATGGGCACTCTCCTCCTGCTGGCGGTGGCGTGGCTCGCGCAGACGATCGTGGCACCGGGAGCGGCGACCGAGGTGCGCGTGGGGGAACCGCTTGTCACCCCGCCCGTGTCGGGCGCGAACCCGATCGCGGCGGCGCGGCGCATCGACTGGAGCCTGGCCGGCGTGACCGGCGGGGTACCGTCCGTGACAACGCCCTGTGCGACGTTCGGCACGGCGGGACAGGGGCGATCGTTCGTGCAGTCCGTCACCGCCGGGCAGATCAGCGCCGCGATTCAGTCCTGCGATGTGGGGGGCGGCCCCGATCCAGTACGTGCTGCTCCGGACCGGGACTTACAACCTGACGGACGGGATCGATTTCGGCGGTGACAGCCGGGTAGTGCTGCGCGGCGAAGGGCCCGACAGCACGCTTCTCAACTTCACGAACGTCACGCCCTGCCTCGGGCAGCACGCCGCGATCTGCATCCGCAGTGTCGGGCTGACCTACTACGGGCCAGGACCGCCGCAGAACTCCGCGACGTGGACGGGTGGGTACGCCAAGGGAACGACGACGATCCAACTCGATCCGCTGTCGGGCGCGGCCACGCTGCCGAACCTGACCGCCGGGATGTTCATCCATGTCGATCAGTTGAACGACAACGGCGCGACGAGTGACGTCACGGTCTGCGACGGCATCTACAACGGCACGACGGGCTGCACGCAGCAGGGCGGGACCGGCAACTCGAGGAACAATCGCGTCCAGAACCAGCGCGTCCAGGTCGTCAGCATCGAGTCGGGCAGTTGCGGGAACTCCGGCAACGGGACGTGCGACGTGGTGATTTCACCGGGGCTCTACATGCCCAACTACCGCGCCGGGCAGTCACCTGGCGCGTGGTGGGGCGCGAACTTCGACCTGGCGAGCCATACAGGCATCGAGAACCTGTCGATCAATACCACAGGCCTCGGCGGCGCGTTCTTCCGGCATTCGATCTCGATCGTCTTCGCCCGCGAGGCGTGGGTGAAGAACGTGCGGATGGTGAACTGCCCGACGCCGAAAACGTGCGTGAACCTGTTCGGCGTGAGCCACGTCACGGTGCGCGACAGCTACCTCTACGGCAACCTGAACGCGGCGGTGGGCTCGACGACCTACGGCATCGAGACGTTCGGGGCGACGGACGCGCTGGTGGAGAACAACATCTGCCACGGCCGCGCGTCCTGTTTCGTTGGCGACGGCGACCAGGGCACGGTCGTCGCCTACAACTATTTCTTCGATGCGTTCTACCAGCCGAGCAGTTGCGGGACGCCGTGCATCTTCATGCAGTCGTCGAACTATTCCCACAACGCCGGCAACTCGATGGTGCTCCATGAGGGGAACGAAGGGGTAGGCGGCAAGGCGGACATCATCCACGGGAGCTCGAACCTGCTGACGTACTTTCCGGAACCGGTTCAGCGGCTGGGAGCGGAACAAAGCGAACGAGACGAATGCGTTCACGCTGTACGCCTATAACCGCTATTACAACGCCGTCTGCAATGTGCTGGGCACGGCGTCCTATCACACGCTGTACGACGCGGGCGCGCATCTGGCGGTTTACAAGATCGGGCAGGGCTATGGCGGGGCGACGGGGCCGAACATTCCCCCGGATCCGCTGACCGGCTCGACGCTGTTCCGGTGGGGGAACTGGAACACGCTCACGTCCACCAACGATACCGGCACGAATGACCAGACCGGGACGGTCTGGAACACCAACGAGGTGCCGAGCGGCATCGGTGTCCTGCCGAATGCGGTGCCGACGGCCCAGACCTGCGGCGTGAACTCGATGTATCTCTCCGCCAAACCGTCGTGGTGGGGCTCGACGGCGTGGCCGGCGATCGGCCCGGACGTGACCGGCGGCAACGTGCCGAGCACGGGCGGACATGTCATGAAGAATCCGGCGCATACGTGCTGGGACTCGCTGGTGGACGACACGGCATTCGCGGCGGATTACAACGGGTATCGACCCAAGAGGTTTGCCGGCTGTCCGTACCAATGAGTGATGGCCCTGCACCGCGACCTATGACTACGCCATCGGAAGTGGCGATCGGACCGGCAGGGACCTGAAGGCCGCGCTATACCTCCAAGGTATCAGCAGGCAGGTACCCGTCGTCCGTCGCTGCAGTCCGCCCGATGGGCTGAGCTGCATTGCCCTGACTGCCTCCAGCGGATATGCTGGGCGGCGCCCTGGTTCGCCGCCAGGGCCTCGGTGCAACCCTGGCCTCGCCGGGACATTCAGTGGGGTTCCATGTCCGACCCACGCAACGTCGCACACGCCAAGAAGGTGACGCAGGAAAAGAAGCATCAGGGCGCGCCGGCGGGCGCAGGAGACTCGCGCGCGGCGCAGCCCGGTAAGAAGCCAACCAGGGTGAAGAAGAGCGGCGGCGAGCCTGCGGCCGCACCGAACGACCCTCCGGGGGGTGAGAGCCCGGTACCTCAGCAAAGCTCCACTCCCAGGCCGCCGGCGGCGCTCGAAGGCTCGCTCGTCGTGCTCGCGAAGCTGAAGGAACTGGAATTCCACTCGCGCGCGACGCTCGAAAGGCTTGCGGAGCTGGCGCTGACGGTCGAAGACGAATTGAAGCAGAAGGAGATCGTCGGCCCGCTCAGCGAGGTCTACTCCGCTCAGAGCGCGTTCCAGACCCGGCTGACGACCCTGCTCGACGCCTACAAGGCCGAGTGCGACCGCATGCAGGGGGAGAGCGCGTAGCCTCCTGAGGCCGCGGCACCGACCGCCGACCGCTCGACCGTGCCGGATTCACACCTTCCCTTGAGCCCCGCCGAAATTTCTACCGTGCCCGGGCCGTTTTCCGTCGCGTCTCGCTCCACGTCCGCCCTGAGCACGCCCGGCCGGCGGGAGCAGCGTGCGACCCGCCTGATTTTTGTGGTCGCGGGCCTCGGCATGGCGACGTGGGCGCCGCTGGTGCCGTTGGCCAAGGCCAGAGCCAACCTCGACGAAGGCACGCTCGGCCTGCTGCTGCTGTGCCTCGGATCAGGCTCCATCGTCGCAATGCCGCCCGCCGGTGCGCTCACGACCCGCTTCGGCTGCCGCCGCGTCCTGGTGGTGTCGGTCGCGCTGATGTGCGCGGCCCTGCCGCTGCTCGCAACCGTCTCGTCGGTCCCCGGGCTGGTTGCGGCGCTGCTGCTGTTCGGCGCGGCAATGGGCTCGGTCGACTGCGCCGCGAACGTTCAAGCGATCATCGTCGAGCGCGCCAGCGGGCGCAGCATGATGTCCGGATTCCACGGGCTGTTCAGCCTGGGCGGCATCATCGGCGCTGCGGGCGTCACGGCGCTCCTGAGCGCCGGTGTGCCGCCGCTCGCCGCAACGACGGCGGTCGTCGCGCTGATGGGCGCGGCGATCGTCACGGCAGCACCGGGACTGCTGAGACACGGCAGCGAGTCGCAGGGTCCGGCCTTCGCCATCCCGCACGGCGCGGTGCTGTTCATCGGCGTTCTCTGCTTCGTGGTGTTCCTGACCGAGGGCGCCATGCTGGATTGGGCGGCGCTGTTCCTGATTTCCGTGCGTGACATCCAGCCGTCGCACGCGGGCTTCGGGTACGCGGCGTTCGCCCTGACCATGACCATCGGCCGGCTGACCGGCGACGCCGTGGTCCGGCGGGTCGGCGGCAAGGCGGTCGTGGTTCTCGGCAGCCTGTCCGCCGCGGCCGGACTCGTCGCGGCGACCCTGGTTCCCTCGTGGGAGGCTGCGCTGCTCGGCTACGCGCTTGTCGGCGCCGGCTGTTCCAACATCGTGCCAGTGATGTATACCGCCGTCGGGCGCCAGAAGGTCATGCCGGAGGGTGTCGCCGTCGTGGCGATCACGACGCTGGGTTACGCGGGGGTTCTCGTGGGGCCGGCCTTCATCGGCCTGCTGGCCGACGCGACGAGCCTCTCCGTCGCGTTCCTGACGGTGGCCGCACTCCTGGTCGGCGTTGCCGTCAGCGGACGGCTGCTTCGCCTCTGACGCTCACCGCACATCCGGCAGGCGGCACAGGTGCCGGCCCAACTCATACCCCGGATCGCCGGCGCGGTGGCGAAACACCAGACGTGCGAGGATCGATCACCAGGCGAATCGCCCACCCGTCGTCAGGGAACCCGGCGCGAACTGCAGACAGGTCTCTTACCACCACGTCGCAGTAGGGCAGTGCGGGGTAGGTCGTTTCAAGCCCGATGACTTTCGCGCCGGCGGCACGGCCCGCTTCGGTGCCTGCGGGAGTGTCCTCGATCACGACGCAGCGCCGGGCATCGACGCCCAGCCGCTCGGCCGCTTGCAGATATCCTTCCGGCGACGGTTTTCCCGCTACGACATCGTCGGCGCCCACGAGGATCCGCGGGACGGGGAGGCCCACCCGCGCCATCCGCCGCGACGCGAGCACCCGGCCGGCCGAGGTGATGAGCGCCCAGCGCCCGGATGGCAGCGACGACAACAGTTCGGCGGCGCCGGACATCGCGCTCTCTCCACTTTCGTTCTCAGCCTCGAGGGCGTCGAGCCTCTCGGCCTCCTGCGGCGTCGCCAGCTGCGGCGCCAGCAGTTGCATCGTCTCGAGCGTACGCCGCCCGTGCGCCACGGCCAGGGCGGCCTCGACGGAGAGGCCGTGCTCGGTGGCCCAGCCGATCCACATGCGCTCGACGATCTGCCGGGAATCTACGAGGGTGCCATCCATGTCGAACAGGACCGCGTCGCAATCGAAGATGCTGGTGTTCATGCCAACAGGGTTGCGGCGCTGACGTCGGCAGGCAGGCTCCGGCCGCCTGCGTGCGACGGCTGGAGCTGGCGGTTGCTCCAGCGCCCCAAGCGGTACAACGTGCAGAACACGAAGTCCGGCGCCGCGCCGCCCTGGCCGCCTACCAGCTCTCCTCCACGCCGGACGTTGTCCTGCATCCACGCCGGCACGAGCAGGTGATACGGGTTGCGCTGTACTTCCCCCACGTGAAACGACAGCGCGGTCATCATCTCCGCCAGATCGTCCACGCTCGATTCCACCATCAGGTTGGGCGTAGCCATTGCACCCCAGAACTCCGTCTCCACGACCTGACAGGTGAAATCGGCGTCCTGCCGGGCGAGCGCGTCCACGACCAGGTGGTGCGTGCCGACGTGAGTGCTGTTCCAGTCGACCTCATGCGGGAAGAAGACGGCAGCCGGCCGCTGCTCCGCGAGGATGGCGGCGATCACGTCGACTGACGCGCGCCAGCGCGCCGGATCCCCGCTGCGGGTCCTGACGTGAATGTTCTCCAGTCCGCCAGGCGCGGTCTGGATCAGGTCGAACCGGAGATAGTCGCACGCCGCCTGCAGCTCGGCCAGCCGGGCGGACTGGCGCGCCTTGTTGCTGCCCTGCGTGACCGCAACGTTGACCACCCGCATGCCGGCTTCGCGCAGCAGACGCAGCGCCAGGCCGCCGATGATGCACTCGTCGTCCGGATGCGGCGAGAAGACGAGCGCGCGCGGCGCATCCGGCGCGATGGCGGGCTGCGGCGGCCGCGAAAACCCGCCGAGTGGAAAGGTCCTGCCTTCCCGGACGAGGCGCGCGAGCTCGGAGACGTACCGGTGATATGGATTCATGCTGATCTACCTGGCGAGTGCGGGCAGGCTGGCGGCAGCAATGGCCTGACCGTGACGCTTGTCGTGCTCGTCGGGAACATGGAACGCGATCTGCCCGGCGAGCTCCGGGAAGTCGACATCCAGGACCCGGCGTGCGCCGCTGACGATGTCGTCGCCGCCCGGACCAGACGTGACGCGTCCCAGCACCAGCACGTGGCGAAGATCGTAGAAGGCGGCGAAATGGGCAACGCCGTAGCCAACGTACGTGCCGATGGTCTCGTAGACCTGCTTCGCGCGCGGGTCGCCGTCGAGCCGGAGCGACTGGACGTGCTTCAACCGCTCGGGCAGGGACATCCCGGCCGGGGCGTCAATGCCGGCCGCCGGCATGAGCCGGCTCACGCATTGCTGGGAGAAGTACTGGGCGCCGACGCCGTAGTCACCCGACCATTCGTCGATGGGAGCGGCCGGATTGTAGTCGACGGGCACGAAGGCGAGCTCGTTCAGCCACGACGTGATGTTGCCGTCAGGGGTCACGTAGCCGGCCGCGGTGCTCGTCCCGAGCGCGATGCCCAGGATCGCATTCTGGCCAAGCGACATCGAACCCGCCAGTGCCGTGACCTCGCCGTCGTTGACGACCTCGAATGGCACGTCGTTCCAGGCTCTCCTGATGTCGAGGAAGAGATCCTTCACGCGCGCGTTGAAGACGTCCTCCGGCACGCCCCTGAAGAGCGACCCGGCCTTGACGCGGTTGTTCACGTAGACCCCCGCCGCACTCCCACCGATGGCATCGACGCGCGGCAGGTGCGCGGCCGCCCTGGTGAGCGAGTCCATGATGCCGTCGAAGTGATACTGCGGGTCCGGCTGGTAGTAGGGATCCCACACCGTCTCATCGCTGAACACCACGCGGCCGTCGACGACCGCTGCCACCTTGCGGTCGCTGCCGCCGAGATCGAAGCCGATGCGGCATCCGTCGAGATGCCGCCCGAGCGGCCTGGTCTGAGAGTGCTCCGGCGGCAGATTCGGCGGTGTGCACGACCTCCAGCGGATGGTCGAACATCCGTTCGCCCACGAGGTGGGCGTCGAACCTGCCCGGTCGCAGTGTCGCGGTAGTGCGCGGCCAGCGCCGCGGCCAGCGGTTCCGGGCCGTCCACGTAGATCCGCCAACCGCCGCGCGACCACAGGAGGAACTTGACGAGCCGCTCGAGATAGGGAACGTTGGCAGCCGCCTGGCCGTGCGACTCGGGCAGCACGCGCGCCTCGAAGCGGAAGATCGAGCGGTCGGCCTGCTCCAGCGCGATTCGCACCGGCACGGCGCCTGAGCGGCCTCCACGACCTCGCGGAACGCCCGGGTCGCGAGCACCGCGGGCCGGAAGTCGGGATCGAGCACCGGGATCACCCGCGGCGCGACGAGCGGCAGACCGTTGTTGGTGTTCATGATTGAGCAACCGTGTGATGCGCGCGAAAATCGTAGCATTCGACCGGAGGCCGACGTCGGATATCGTATCGTGGCGCGTTGTGTACTGGTGAGCAGCGCCGGACATGGGCGGGACAGGGCCGGCCGCCGCGGAGTCTTGCGGCCGGGCGCCCGGCCGGATAAGGTGCCACTGCAATCGTGTTCATTCACTCATGCCTACAAGGATCCACATGACCACTCCGCTCCGAGTGCTCGTTGCCGGCTGCGGCAACATGGGCGCCAGCCACGCCCGCGCGTACCACAAGATGCCGGAGTTCGAGATCGTCGGGCTGGTCAGCCGCGGCCCGGCTACACGCGGGGCGCTCAGCACGGAACTGGGCGGGCTGGCCCGAGTTCAGCGACTACTACGCCGCCCTCGCCGCCACGGAGCCCGACGTCGTCAGCATCAACACCTATCCGGAGACGCACGCGCCCTATGCGACGGCCGCCATCGACGCCGGCTGCCACGTTTTCTGCGAGAAGCCGCTTGCCGAGACCGTCGAGGAGGCGCAGGCGATTGTCGACGCCGCGCGTCGCGAACAACCGCAAGCTGGTGATCGGCTACATCCTGCGCGTTCACCCCGCATGGACGCGGTTCATCGAGCTCGCGCGCACGCTGGGCAAGCCGCTGGTCATGCGCATGAACCTGAACCAGCAGAGCCACGGAGCCGCCTGGACCCTGCACCGCAACCTCATGGATTCGATGAGCCCGATCGTCGACTGCGGCGTCCACTACGTCGATGTGATGTGCCAGATGACCGGCGCCAGGCCGGTGAGCGTGTCGGCGGTCGGCGCGCGTCTGACGCGACGAACTCAAGCCCGGCATGTACAACTACGGCCAGCTCCAGGTCACGTTCGACGACGGGTCGGTCGGGCTGGTACGAGGCGGGCTGGGGGCCGATGATGAGCGAGGTGGCGTTCTTCGTGAAGGACGTCGTCGGCCCCAAGGGCTGCGTCTCGATCGTCAAGGACCCGAACGAGTCGCGCGCCAGCGGTTCGGCTGACATCGACAGCCACACGAAAACCAACTGCATCCGCCTGCACCACAGCGATCTCGACGCGAACAACGAGTTCGCAAAGGCCGGACGAGCTCATCAACACCGAGGACGAGCCCGATCACCAGGGCCTCTGCGATCGGGAGCAGGCGTATCTGCTGCGCGCGATCCAGGAGGACCTCGATCTCTCGGCCCACATGCACGACGCGGTCAACAGCCTGCGCATCGTGCTGGCCGCCGACGAGAGCGTGCGCACCGGCCAGGTCGTCACGCTCTGACCGGCGGGCGCGACGACCGCGATTGGCCGCACGCCAGCGCGTGCCCGTGCGACGCGCCCGGGCGCCCGGTGATCCTCGGCGGGCGCAGCGGCCCGGCCGGCCCTACTTCGCTGCGTCCGGCAGCATGAGGTCAGCCAGCGGTACCGTGATCCTGCGATCCACGAGCGGCAGGTGCAAATCGAGCTCGGCGTCGGGAGCCGGCAGGACCGCCTCGCGGTACTCGTAAACGACGAGCGACACGCCGTGCAACTCGGAGCTTCCCTGACCGACGGGAAAGCGGCGGCGTTCGACGAAGCGCTGGGTGCGCAGCTCGTCGCGCAGCCAGTCCAGGACGGCGCCACCGCTCGGCCGGTCCTCGATGACGATGAACCTGGTGCCGAACCTGTTCAGGAGCGGGTAGATGTCCGACGGTGCGGTGATCCGATCCTCCACGTTCAACTGCGCCATCAGCGATGTGGTCAGCAGCTTGTCCGACCGCAGGACCACGAAGCGCCTGGACGGGTCGTGCTTCCGGACGAAGAACACGAAGTAGCCCGTATCGACGGAGGCGCTGTACAGGATCGTGTGCGCTGGAGACTGGCTGGCGACGTACGCCGCCGCCGCTTCGTAGCCCGGTGTTTCCGATGTCGGGCTGCGCGATCCAGTCCACAGCTGCCATCCCGCCGCGGCGACCAGCAGGGCCGCCGCCGCGTTCCGGTATCGACCTCGAACGCCGGTGGTGAGGCTCGCTGCCAGGATGCAGTAGGCCGGAACGGCGAGGATGGAGTAGCGGCCCGGTTCGATCGCACCGGTGAGCGCAATCGCGCACAGCAGGACCGAAGCAATCCAGCCTGCCGGCACAATCACGCGCCGGTCGCGATTCAGGATGGAGATCGAGAGCCCGGCGACCCCCGCCAGGAACAACGGGACTTCGCGGGTCGTGGTCGCGAGCACGGCGCGAATCGACGCGACCTCCAGACCCTTACCGAGGATGTGGCCGACGAAGCCCGCGTTGAACGGTGAGAGGACCATCATCGCGCCAATCGCGAGGGCGGTGCCCGCCAGGCCCAGGGCGGTTGCCGAGGCAACACCGCGTCCCCGGAAATGGCGGCTTCCGCCGTTCATGAGCAGGAACAGGGCGTAGGCCGGGAACATGTAAGCAGCTGTCGGGCGGCAGAGCAGGCTTGCCAGCGCCGCGACGACCACGAGCAGATAGTCCCTGACACGGCCGGATTCACGGAACCGTCCGATCGCGTTCAGCGTCGCCAGCACCAGGGCGTTGGCCGGCATCTCCGACAGCACGCGTTGCCCGAACGTTCCGATGACGGGGCTGCTGGCGAACAGGACGCAGGCCCATCCCGCAACCTGCGGGGTATACCAACGTCTGACCAGCTGGTAGAGAAGGAGGACCGAGATCACGAAGCACGTCAGCACCGCCAGGCGTGCGGAGAAGACCGACACCCCGAACACCGCGTAGAACGGAACGAGGGCCAGCGGCAGCAGTGGCATGTGATGGCCCAGCGAGAGCGCCGGGTATCTGGCGTAGTAGCGCTCGCCATAGGACCGCAGGTCTGCCAGGCGCCACGGCGTGCCCGAACCCAGCAGGTCGTGCAGGAACACACCGTTCATCAGGTACCGCGGGGCATCTCCTTTCATGAAGAAGGCGCCTTCGCGGGTGATGGCCCGACCCCCCACCACGAGCGTGATGAGCAGGGCCGAAGCCAGGAGAGCAGCAGACATCCCGCTGGAGGATGCCCGTCTGACCTTGGCGACGGTCATATCCGGAACGGAGGTCGTGGATCGAGTGCGGCTCGAGTGCCGGCGGGCCACTCGGGACGGGGGAGCGCGCCCGGCAGGCGGATGCCGGCAGAACGCGCGGCGTGAAGGGCGGACCCGGCCAGGAACGAGACGCCGTTGCACAGATGGTGAACGAGGTGCATCGGGAGGACGCGGAGCGCAAAGCGGCGGCCGCGGGCTCGAGCGAACCAGCGGTAGTAGTCCAGGTTCACAGCCACGAGGGACCCCAGCATGATCGCGGCCGCCGCGCCGGCCCACGGCGTGACGGCGACCAACCCAAGGGCAGCAACCACCCCGTACGCAAGCGCCACCGAGAGTCGCTGGGACCGGCTGGTGTTGAGGTCGTTCGACATCGCTCCAGACCTGAGGATCAGCTGAGTCCACGGAATCCCACGCGCCCGGACGTCGGTCGCCACGCAGCTCCATATCGTCCAGCGCTTCAGGTGCGTGCCCCGGAAACGCGGCTCGAGACGAAGGGCATGTCCTGCGGCGAGCAGGCGGTAGCCGAGGTCGATGTCTTCCACCGAGGGGGTCCGGAACCGCTCATCGAAACCGGCAACGGCGTGGAACGCGCCGGAGCGCAGCGCACCAAGCCCCGCCCAGAACGTTGTCGCGGAGCGATTGCCGATCTCGTGCACGTAGGCGTGCGACAGATTCTTGAACTGCGACGCGAAGTTCTCCGCGGGCGGCCTGCGATCGTAAGCGCCGAACACACCGGACACCGCCGGCTCGGCATCGAGCAGGTCGCACATCCCGCCGACGGCGTCCGGGGCGACGACCACGTCCGCGTCGACAAAGACGAGGATGGCGGCGCGTGCGATCGAGGCGCCGCGGTTGCGCGCCACAGCCGGCCCGGCAGGTCCGGGAATGGCGACGACCGTCGCGTCGAACTGGCGGGCTGCGGGACCGCAGTCGTCCACCGCGCCATCGGCCACGACAATCAGCTCCAGTTTCAACCCGGACCCGCGCAGCGCCGCGAGGCATGCGCTGAGGTGCTCAGCGTTGCGGTGGAACGGAACGATCACGCTTGCGCGCACACGCGACTCCCTGAATGCCGTGACAGAGAGGGTACAATGCAGCAGGCCAACCACTTTTGACCTCTTCCCGCCAACGTTCCATCGCGCAGCTCGCGACCGGGGGACCGGGTAGTGATCGTCGGGGCCGGCCCGGCCGGCCTGACGGCCGCCTACCTGCTCGCCCGGGATACCCAGGCCAGGATCACCGTGCTCGAGGCGGACGAAGAGGTCGGCGGCCTCTCGCGTACGGCCGCAGTACAAGGGCTTTCGCTTCGATCTGGGAGGCCATCGGTTCTTCACGAAGATCCAGGCCGTGGAAGACCTCTGGCACGAGATTCTCGGCTCGGAGTTCATTTCGGTCCCGCGGCTTTCCCGAATCCACTACAACGGACGATTCTTCGATTATCCGCTCAAGGCGGGGAATGCGCTCCGCGGCCTCGGGCCGCTCAATACGCTGCGCATCGTGTCGAGCTACCTGTGGTGGCAATGCCGCCCGTACCCGGTCGAAGAGAACTTCGAGCAATGGGTGACGAACCGGTTCGGAAAGCGGTTGTACGAAGCGTTCTTCAAGACCTACACCGAGAAGGTCTGGGGGATATCCTGCAGCGAGATCCGGGCCGAATGGGCCGCGCAGCGAATCCACGGGCTGTCGCTCGCCAGGGCGATCCTCAACGCGACGCCGCTCAACCGGCGCACGGCAGCGATCAAGAGCCTGATCCACGAGTTCCGGTACCCGCGCCTCGGCCCCGGCCAGATGTGGGAAGCTTGTCGCGACAGGGTCGTGGAACGCGGCCACTCCGTGCTCCAGGGCCACGCCGTGAAGCGCATCGAGTGCGAGCACAACCGGGTCACCGGGGTGCACGCGCGGGTTTCCGGCGGCCAACGTTTCATCCCGGCCGACCACGTGATCTCGACCATGCCGCTCCGGGCGCTGATCCGCGCGCTCTCTCCGCCGCCGCCCGAGCGCACGCAGGACGCCGCCGACGGCCTCCGGTACCGCGACTTCATCGTGGTTGCCCTGATCCTCGGCAGGGAGGACCTGTTTCCTGACAACTGGCTCTACATCCATACGCCGGGCGTGAAGGTGGGACGCATTCAGAACTTCAACAACTGGAGCGCCGCGATGGTTCCGGTTCCCGGGACAACCTGCCTCGGCATGGAGTATTTCTGCTTCCAGGGCGACGGGCAGTGGAACTCCTCCGACACGCAATTGATCGAGCGGGCGGCAGCTGAGCTCGAGCAACTGGGGCTCGCCCGCCGGTCGGATGTCGTGGACGGAACGGTCATCAGGGTGCCGAAGGCGTATCCGATCTACGACGCGACATACCGGGAGCGCCTCGAGGCCGTGCGCGAGTACATCGACCCGATTCGCAACCTGCACACCGTGGGCAGGAACGGGATGCACAAGTACAACAACCAGGACCACTCGATGCTGACCGCCATGATGGCCCTCTGGAACATGTGCGGGGACTCTCACGACATCTGGGAAGTCAACACGGACTTCGATTACCACGAAGAGCAAGCGGTGGAGCCGGCTGGTGAAAGAGCTTCATAAAGACGCGGCGCGACGAAGGTTCCGCAGCGACGGCCGGGCACCGGCGACGCCGCATGCTAGACTCCCGCCCATCATGGCCCTCCGCGGCCCGGCGCCGAGCCAGCGTGCCCCCGATCCACCTGTCGAGCTGGTGATCGCATGGGCGTTTGCGCCCATGCACAAGCGGGTGCTGGGGCTGGCGCTCG
>CAWBCA010000008.1:0-94429 GCA_963787175.1 uncultured Acidobacteriota bacterium | reverse complement strand
TGAAGAGCGCCATGGGGTAGGGGCCTGGCACGAGAATGAAGGTCAGCGTCAGCGCAAAGGCCACGATGGCGCACACCGCCTCCCACCGAAGCACCCTCATTTCATCCTCTCCATCAGACGGACGTAGTCGCTCGAACCGGGGGTCCGCTGCACCGCCGTCGGGTGCGCCTGGCCATGGCAGTTGAGACAGATCATCTGATTCGCGACGAGCTTCGCGTGCGCCGTGGCGTGCGACTGGACCGCCTCGAATCGGGGCGTTCCCCCATGACAGTTCAGGCAATTCTTGTTGTCGAACCTGACGCGGGCATCGATCGGCTCGTGATACGTGCGCGTCGTGTAGCGCGCCAGATGCCGGAACCCGGTCATCTTCGCCTCGAGGTTTCCGCCGAGACCGTAGTCGCTGTGGCAGTGATAGCACTGGTCCTCGGCAATCCATCGGTTCTTGTAATGCCGTGCCGCCAGCGTTCCGCTCGTCGGATCCCTCATGTCGTTGACCATGGGCAGCATCACGTGACAGCTCGCGCAGCCGCGGACTTCGTGCACCCCTTCGAACACGTGGTAGTTCGCGAGGAACACGGCGCCCGCCGGCAGGACGATCAACGCCATCAGCGCGACCAGCCGGGCGAACACCAGCGCGGGCACGCGCGCGATGCCGATGTTGACCTCCTTCCGCGCGGGTTCGTCGTCGTCGAAGCGTGTCCGGGCGGTGCGGATGCACAGGATCACCCCCAGCACGCAGACGAGCGTCCCTAACACCATCACCACCAGCAGGTAGTTGAGGTTCACGCCGTCACCTTCCGGACCGCCGCGGCGGTCACCTTGTACTCCGGCTCTTTCGACACCGGATCGTAGGTGTCGGCGACCACGCGATTGACGAGCAGCTTCGCATCGTAGAACGCGGCGAACACTACGCCGAGCCGGGATGCGCCCGTTAGGCGAGCCTGGCCGGTGACGGCGCCGTACCGGGTCCGCACCTCGATGCGATCGCCGGACTGCACGCCCAGCTCCCGCGCGTCCGCGGGGTTCAGCTCGAACATCGCGTCGCCGGTCGCCTGGTGCAGTTCCGTAATCCGGTCCGTCATCGTGCCGGTGTGAAACTGCTCCAGCACGCGGCCGGTGGTGAGATACAGCGGATACTCTGCCGTCGTCTTTTCGGGTGACGGCAGGTAAGGCCGGAGATAGACCACCGCTTTCTTGTCGTGGTTGCCGTAGAACTCGATCCCTGCGCCCTTGCTGACGAACGGATCGTCACCCTCGACATACCGGCGCTCCGTGCCCGGGTGATCTTCCGTCGGGCAGGGCCATTGCAGCCCCCGCTCCTTCGCCAGCCGGTCGTAGGTGATGCCGTTGAAGTTGTAGAGGCTGTGGGTCGATACTTCGCGCCACTCGTCCCAGACCGCTCGCGGCGTGCGGGCGGCGATCACCTTGCCGTGTCCCAGCCGATCGGCGAGATCGACGAGGATGGCGAGGTCGCTGCGCGCCAGCCCGGGCGGGTCGAGCAGTTTCGGCGTCAACTGATAGCGCCGCTCGCCCTGGCCGGTCACGCCTTCCTTCTCGATCCACAGCGCCGCCGGCAGCACCACTTGCGCGTGCCGCTGCGTCTCGCTGTCCTCCACGACGTCGGACACGACGGTGAAACATTTCTCCATCGCGGCCTGGTAGCGCCCGGCGGCCGGGAGCGACGCGCCGGGATTCGTGCACATGATGAGCGCTGCCTTGACCCGCCCGTCCTCCATCGCCCGGAACAGGTTGATGGCATCGAACCCCGGCTTGTCGGAGAGGGTACCCGCGGGGACGCCCCAGATCTGTTCCATCTCGCGGCGGTGATCGGGATTCGCCACCAGCCGTCCGCCGGGAAGCGCGTGCGACAGCGCTCCGGTGTCCCGGACTCCACCACACGCGTTCGGCTGGCCCGTCAGCGAGAAGGGCGTCGCACCGGGACGCCCGATCTGCCCGGTCACCAGGTGGAGCCCGCTCAGCATGCTGTTGAGGAACACGCCCTGGACCCGCTGATTCATGCCCATCGTCCAGAGCGACATCGTCGCCGGCGACCTGGCGAATAAGAAAGCGACGCGCCGGATATCCGTGGCAGAGACGCCGAGCTCGTGCTCGACCTTTTCTGGAGCGTACGCCTGCAGGAACTGGCGGAACGCTTGCTGATCGACGTTCCGGTCTCCGTCGCTGAAGCGCACGTGCTTGTCGATGAAGCCCTGATCCTGAAGGGACTCCTCGAAGATGACCGACGCCATCGCATTCAGCAGCAGCAGATCGGTTCCCGGGACGACCGACAGATGGATGTCGGAGCGCTCCGCGGTCTTGGTTCGCCGCGGATCGACGCAGACGATGACCGTCTCCGGGTGCAGCCGTTTCCGCTGAAGGATGCGCTCGAAGATCGGCTGGTGACACTCGTAGGGGTTAGCGCCGATGATGAAAAAGACGTGGGCGAAGTCGGCATCGGCATAGCACCCCGGCGGTTCGTCCTTGCCGTAGGTGGCGATGTAGCCGCTGGCCGCGGACGCCATGCACAGGCGGGGGTTACCGTCGACGTTGTTGGTGCCGATGCCGGCCTTGAACAGCTTGTTCGCCGTATAGGATTCTTCAGTGAAAAGCTGCCCCGATCCGTAGAAAGCTACCGAGTCGCGACCGAACTGGCGAATAGTGTCCGAGAACCGCGAGCCAACCAGGCTCATCGCTTCATCCCACGACGCGTCCACGAGCCGGCCATCCTTGCGGATTTTCGGCGACATGAGCCGGCCCGGAATGCGTGTCAGTTCCGGCAGCATCGAGCCCTTGATGCAGACCACGCCCTTGTTGTGCGCGAGTTCGTCGCCGCGCACGTCGACGACGCGGCCGTCGGTCATGCCGACCATGACGCCGCAGCCGGTGCCGCAGAACCGGCACACGGCCTTGGTCCAACTGTCGACGGTTTGCCTTCGGTTGACGAGGAACTCGAGGCCGCCCCAGGTGACCGCGCCGGCGCCGACCGCGGCCACCACGCCGCCGAAGGTGAGGAGCACTTCGCGCCGACTGATGTCCGAGGCGGTCTCTGTGCCGCGATCGTTGGGGTCGTTGTTCGCACTCATGGGCGTCCCTCGGTTGGATCCGCTACAACCTGCACTGGGAACTCGTTCCTCGTAGCGATCGCCTAATTCTACGTGCGGTCGACAGCTTGTGAGCGGGAATTGCTGGTGCCTCACCACCATCCCGGCACGCTCGCAACGAACGCCTCGGCGTGGGTGTTCTGCTCGTGATGGTTCTCAGAACGCTCGGTCGCGATCGCGATCCCGCAAGGGACACATCCGGTTCTAAAAACGGATCCCGTCGTCTGCGGATCCGAAGCAACCTGAGCCCGGATTATTCGTCAGGTCGTGTGATTCGGTAGAAACAGGAACGCCCCCGAGTGATACAAAAGGCCTTGCTGAAGGAACCCTTCGCCACACGGAGGCGTTGCTGTTGGACGACCCTACAGGTACTCTTCCCGGACCTCTTCCATCGGCCGCTCGTGGCGGCCTTCGACCAAGTGCACGCCAGCCCGGACGGCCGGGCGATCTTTGCTGACAGCTGCGGACCGTGCGGTCGATCTGATCGATCCATTGGCACGGGAGCTGACGGACCGGCGCGCCGCCGCGCGGGTGACGCACTCCTGGACCGATGTCCTGGCGCAACGATCTCAGCCGTCCTGACGTCGCGGTCAAGCGGCCTCCCGAAGGCCATCAAGCTGACGATACGCGGAGCCTTCACCACCGTGCGCGGGATTGAGCGAAATGATCTCCCACTCCACGGCGAGCCGAAAAAGGCGGTGAAGCTGACTGCCCTTCCGCCGGGCAACCCACAGGTCCACCTTTGTCTCTGCTGTGCGAAAGTGCGCAGCGCCGCGACCTGAGCTGTGTCAGCGTGACCTGCCAGTGCCAAGTGTTTTGGCGAAGGAGCACAGTCATGACAACGCATCGAATTCGCCTGTCGTTGCTCGCCACCTGCGCAACGATCTGCCTCGTGACGCCGACGGTCTCGCACGCCGCCAATACGACCTGCGCCAACGCTGACTTTTTGTTTCTCGGAGAGAGAGCACAGTACTCCATCAGCGCAAACAGCAGCCTCTACTTCAAAACGCGTGTACGTGCCGGTCGCTCGTACGCTGTCATGACGTGGGGACCATTTCAGGACGTGAGCGAGGGTGGTGTCGTGCTCAATGTGGAGCTGTTCAACAGCGCGTGCAGCGCCCAGGCGGGCGGCGCCAACGGTTCCGACCACGAGCCCTCCCTCGTCGTCGGCTCCGGCCATGACGGCGATGTTGACAGTATCATTCCGACAGAGGATGGGACCCTCTACATCTCGGTAACCAACTGGGTGGCATCCACCTATCTCGCCCACGTGCTGGCCATCGAGACGACGCTCTTCTCGCCGTGGTGGTTCACCGGCGGCACGAATCAGGCCTTCATCGAGGTCCGCAATAATATGAGCGCCGAAACCACCGTGCGGGTCACTCTGTATCGATCCGATGGTTCGGTGTGCGGGGCTACCGCCGTGTCGGTCGCCGGCGACGGGAACGCGGCCATTTCCGTCACCAGCGTGGGTGATTGCGGCGCCGCGCCGTCGGAATCCGCGCTGTCGGGATCCGCGCAGATCGCGTTTGGTGGCACACCGGGCGGGATGGCCGCGAACATTACGACCATCGATGTTGTGAATGGCACGTCCTTCGATGCGCCGTTCACGCCCCGAATGGTCTGGTCCACGTTCAGTCGCTGACGGTCCCGACTTGGCCGCAGTTAGTAGGACCAGCGAGGGCCGGCGCGCTCCAGTCGGTTTGAGTGTGCCGACCCCATGCGGCTTCAGGCTGTTCATCAAGCGCAGGAAGCCGGGACGGTTGGCAAACTCCGCGCCGGAGATCCCGTCATCGACAAGCACGGACGCCTCGTCGACGGTCCAGCATTTGCGTTGCGCATGCTCGCTCGTGATCCAGTTGGCGCGCGATGGACGTCTGCTCGGCCGCAGCGCCGGGCTGCTCTGTGCTTTTGCGGCAGTAAATAGCGGCCAGCATCATGCCCCGCCTTTCTCGGCCACGGCCGAGACGTTCAAGAGGCGTCTGCTCCTCACGGTCGGTGACCATCTGATTGATCAGCGGCAGCGGTATCAGCCCCGTGGCGATCACCCAAGTGCACTGCAGGCCGCCGGTGCACGCCAACATCCGGGCGCCGTCGGCGCCGTCATACGCCTTGAGCGGGTGCCCGCACACGGGACACGACCGCGTGGCGTCGCACTGGTCGAAGAACGCACCCATCACGCGCCCTCTTTCGTCGGCGGGCGCAACGCGGCGAGGTAGCGACCCGCGGCATCGCTTGCGAGCGACCTCGCCCTCCTCGAAAGCAATGCGGTCCGATAAAGGCGAAGAGCGTAGGGGCCGGGTTCAGCCTGCAGGCCCTGAATCCAATGTCGGCACGCTCATGAGCGTGGGCGGCATCGCCGCCAAGTGCTCGGCGCGCGCCCGCTGGCTGCTGGTTCATCCGCCCACCATCGACCACACCATGCGCGGCGTGAACGGCGCGTCGAACGACGTGCCGTTCACCGGGTCAATCGTCGTAATGTTCGCGGCCATACCGCCGGGCGTGCCAAAGAAGGCGATCTGGGCCGAACCCGAGACCGCCGCCGCGCAATCGCCGATCGTATTGACCGCGATCGCCGCATTGCCGTTGCCGCGGATGTCCAGGTCGGCCGTGCCGCACACAGTGCCGTTTGACCGATACAGCGTGACCTGCGCGCTCGACGACGGGTCGGCCATGTTGTTGCGAATCTCGATGAACGCTTGGTTCGTGCCGCCGGTGAACCACCACGGCGAGAACAGGGTCGACTCGATCACGAGGGTATTGACGATAAGCGGTGCTAAGGGAGAAGTGTGGCGCACTCGGATGAAGAGCTCACCGCTGACCGCTGGAACGATGCTCGTCTGAGTGCCCACTCTGAACGGGGCCGCACCCGTCACCGACGGTTCGAACGGCAGGGGAGCGGCCTCGACGGCAGGCGTGCTGCAGGTCCGCTCGCTGAAAAGATCGAGACTCAGGTCGGCGCTTTGTTCCGGCGCCCAGACGAAGAGTGCGTAGGACCTTCCAGCCCGCACGTTTGTCTTGTAATACAGAGTGCCGCCAGAGGCGACCTCATGTTGCACACGCTCTCCGAGAAAGGCGAACTTCGCAAGGCTGCACGCCGGGGGGGGCTGCGGTTGCGCATGGGCCAGACTCGGCTGGAGGGTGCAGAGCGCCGAGCACGCAGCAAGGCACATAGCGCCAAGACGGTGGGCGGTCATCGTGGGAGCTCCTTGGGACGGGGCCTCCAGTTCACCCGGATTTAGGTGAACTGTGCCCGAGCTCCGTGAACCTTACTCCCTGTTACCCGTTTTGCCCATCGACTTATCACCTGCCTGGGGCGCCTGTAGCAGGCCGCTGAAAAAGCCGGCCTGATGTGAAAGGCAGGCACCCCCAGCCCGTCCAGCTACGGACAGTTGGTGTCATTCACGGTCTCGGTCTCGAGCACCGCCGGTGTGCCTACTGGAGGAACCGTAACCTTGGTGAGAGGCGACGTTCCGATTGCGGCGGGACCGCTGGTCAATGGACGGGCGACCATCAACGTGTCGTCGCTGAGCGCCGGCAATCATCCCAGCGAGCGGGCGTACGAATCAAGGTCCATCGTCGCATCATCCAGAGCATCGGCTGATCGCCGCGCTCTAAGTGGGCGGCAATCTCGAGCAGCGGCCTCAGTAACCGAGCACGTTCGCGAGCACCGGCGCGAAGCTGCAAGAATGCCGAATTATGGAGCGACGCGCAATCCTGGCGGCTCTCGCGCCTCCACGGTCGTTTGATTCCACCAGCCGTCCCCACCAATCCGGGGGAGTGTTGAGGAACGCGCCGTCCGTGCCAGAGCATGCGACGTTGCGCTCGGCGCGGCGCGCGTGCCGTTCTATCACTATGCTCCGTCGTGGCAGTAGATGCAGAGGTTGCCCCCTCCGCAGCTGCCACATTTCGCCATGCTTACCGCCCTGAAAGGCGGTGGGATTAAACCCGGCAACCGGGGCTAAAAGTGTCGCGCGACAAGACGGGCGTTGCTACCTACGCGCGACAAAGGACGGAGCTGGAAGCACGACTGAAGGCAGACAGCTGGGGCAGTTCAGCGACAACCGCGGATCAGGAGCGGGTCGGCAGTCGATTCGGACCTTGGCCCTTCAACGGCGCCGTCCGCTGGTATCAATCACCTGGAACTTCCACGGCTGCTCAGCGAGACGGCGAAGCTAGCCCCGGCGCCAAAGGCCGTGGCGAACAGGCTGACCGCTTCCACCAGCCGAATGCGCGGCACGACGCTGTAGATCGAGGCAAGGGCCAATACCAACCCGACTACAGCTATGAGAATCGCCAGTCTCTTGGAAGCTTCTCGCATGGCATGAAGGCGCAGGCTTCGTGTGGCCGATTGTAGCTCAATTGAGCAGCGGGCCGGCTCGGCTTGGCTCTATGACGCGTGCTGGTGGTCCTGGTCGCGGTCGAGGGCGGCGGAAGATCGGCCTGGGGCCCCAGCCCCGTAGTGCGTCACACCGCCGACGGTCGTGTGCGAATTGTGGACGCATCCGCCCGGCTGGGAATTGCGCCTCGTGATCGAGGGCCACGGATAGCAGACGACGGCAGTCGTGCAACCCGCGGAAGACATGACCACGGCCTCTGCGGCCGGGTCGTAGAGTTCACGAGATGCCGTGCCGCCGCATCGTGAGCGACTCAGACATCGAGTTCGTTGCGCTTCGGGGCCGAGTGCTGGAAGCTGAATCCGCCAAAGCCGCATGGCTTGAGGCGCTACAATCCACGGAATGCGCCTCGGGCTTGAGTCAGCAGCATGGCGGCCGTGGATGGCGAAGGCAGGTTTCGAGTCTGCCCTGATCGTTTTCAGCGTTCTGCTCGCGCTGACAGTCGATGGCTGTAGGGAGCAATCGCAACGACGGAGCCAGTTGACGGAGGCCCGCAACGGCCTCGTGCAGGAACTGGAGTTCAATCGGAAGCTACTGCAGGAGCCCACATACCTGCCGCACCATTTGCGTTTGCTGAAGGTTTATCGCGACCTGGAGTCGTCTGGTGGAACTGAAGGCCGGAACGAGCTGTTCAAGAGCGGCGTACACACAACGCCGTTTCGCGACGCTGCGTGGCGCAGTTTCGTGCCCAGCACCATAGCGGGCGAGATGTCGTTCCGCTCCCGCGCAATCCTTGCTGGTATGTACGGAGAACAGGATCGATTGAACAGCCTCCACTATTCCGTCCTCCCACTTCTGATGACGCCGAACGCTGACAGAGAACAGCCGGCATTTGTTCGCGATCAGATTTGGGCCATCCGAAACTATCTCGAAGACGTCGTGGCCGCTGAACAACGCCTGCTCGCCGGATACCACGAGGCGATCACACACATGAGCTCGAACTAACCGAAGGAGGGGGGGAGGTCAGTTAGAGCTTCTGTAAACCGGCTCGCCGAATCTGATGCGGTGGCCGTCTGGCGTCTGAACGACGAACTCGCGCATGCCCCAAGGCTCCGTGGTGGGTTCAGAGATCACCTCGGCGCCGCGCCCGGCGATTTCCTGGCGAAGTGAGTCAATTCCTTCAACGGTTACATACGCCACATAGGAATGGCTGCCCAACTCGCTGGCGGGCCTGTCGTCTGGGCATTCGCCGAGCATCACTTTGAAGCCGTCTCGTGAGAGGAAGCTCCACACGCCAGATGCATCGCCGAAATCGCGCTGAAGGCCCAACACGCTCATATAGAACTGTGTAGATGTTCTGAGGTTGCGCACCGCGAGCACCGTGCGGGAGTCAATCATGCTGGCCATGCCTACGCCTCCAGAAGACCGACGGTCCTCCACTTGATCAACACGCCCCCTTCTGGCGGGCGAGGGTTGCGAAAACAGCGCTCAACCCGGTGCAGAGTCCAAAGGCAGACGCCACGATCGCCACTCCGGGTCCCGCCCTCGCCCCCATGAAGACGGCGATCGCTGCGGCGCACAGGGCTCCCGCAGCGACCGCACCCACCGCACGAAGAACCGAGACTCGCACGCCACCTGACCTGCCTCGTGCGAGTGCCATAAGGCCCATCGACCCGAGGACTGCTGCACCGGCCAGCCACAGGTAGCGGAAGTCATCGCCGGTGCTGACCGCACGTATCAAGCCGAAGGTCACCGGGACAGCGGCAAGGACTACTGAGGCGACGAGCAACAGTTGACGTCGGCGTAAGCTGCGCATCAGATCTCGTCCCGGCTCAGGTGTGTGCTCCGGGACATGCTACACCCGGCTCCGTCGATTGGACTCCGGCAGGTGACCTGTCGCGCACCGGTAACCCCGGAGTTCACTTGTGTTGCGGCCGTAGGAGCGGGGTCTAACCTAACAGGATGCTGAAAAACGCATCCTGAGTGGTATATCGCACGGTGCAAATGGAAAATTCGGCATGTTTGCCATTTGCCATTTTCGATTTCACATCAGGCCGGCTTCTTTCAGCGGCCTGCTCCAGAGGGCACGGCGGCGGATTGCACTGCCGAACATCAAGTCGCCTTGCGATACGGGCGACCGGTTGTCTTTATTCCTGTGCGGATGTAAATCGGGGCGGTTTAATAGTATCGATGAGGTCGCCCGCTGATATGCAGGTGACTTCAGACCTGACGGAGCGTAAAGTCCCGGCAGTCAAAGTGCCATCCCCGCTTGTTCCGGAGGCACCCATGTCTGCGCCACTCTCGTTGCGTGTTGTCTGGCTCGCCGGCGTTCTGCTCACTCTCGCGCCGCCTCAGGCACCTGCGTCCACGATCGGCAGCGCCACGGTCGACACGACCACGGTTGTAAAAGAGGTGACTTTGAAAGCACCTGAGGGAGCCTTGACGAGCTTCAATCGTGCAACGGTTCCCGATCGTGCCGGATCACTCCTCCTGCTGGCCCTGGGCGCGGGCGGGCTGCTCCAGCAGACCGTTGCCCAGCGCAGGGGGCGCCGTGCGGTGCCGAGCTCGGCGGAACGTCCAGCGACGACAGACCACTACCGGCCGCCCGAGAAGGCTTGTCTCACGCTCTCCGGTGGAAAGCAGCAGATTGCAAAGTTTTGAGAGGGCTGCGATCCAACCTGGACGAATGAGTATTCGGACGTTGCTGTGTCACCGGGGAGTGGCTGCACGGCCTTGACGTCGCCGGCGCGGCGATGTCTGGACTGACGAACTGCACGAGCGTCCTGAGTGTTGTCCCCTTGACGCGCCGCATCCCTGAAGCTGCGTTTCCTGCCCCTTTTCACACAGCCACGACTCCTCGGAACTAGCGTCGCTGCGGGATCCCTCCGTGCTCCTCGCGTCCCGGGAGAAGGAGTGCCCGCAGTGCGCTGCCTCAACCCGGTTCCACCAGCGCTGGAGCGCTCCCTCAGATAACCGGCTTGGGGCAGGTGGTCCGGTGATTGCTAAAGCCACTAGCAGGAGCTGACAGGGCAGGCTGATGTGGCTGTAGGTGCCTCTCACGATCTCGCGCGTGAAGTGCTGGGCGTGCTGGCCTGTGTTGCGGTGGGTGCCCTGCTCAGCTTGGCGAATACCGCGGGTTGGTCACTCGTTCAGGACGGACAAATAGCGTCCTGGCGTGCCTTGCTCCGCTCGTCGGTGTCGCTCGGCGTCATCTTGTATCTCGCGGCCGCCGCCGTTCGCTTTGCCGGCGCTCTGTCCCGCCGCTCGAGTGGCAGCCGCAGGAATCGTTGATTCTCGCCGCATCGGGGCCGGACCGCTCAGCCGCGCCGGCAACTGGGAGACGGAGCCCTACCCCGGCCGGCCCATCACAGGCGGCAGCGGGAATCGGCTGACGAGCGGTCCGTCCACTCCACCAGCGAGCGCGACACCACGCGGAGCCTCGTAATCAGCGGTCAGTGGTCGCCTTGCCCTTCGACAACGGGCGCTCCGTAGGCGCGAGTTTGCGCTCCGACCGCGGTCAGGACGTATCGGTCCTTAGCTGATCACGGGTTCCTCCCGAGGTCCCGCGCGGGACTATTCCGAGCTTGTTTTCGGCCGCACAGGCGCAGGATTGGGGGCATGCGCGCGCACAGATCGGCGGCTCGAGCGATACGAGGACCATCTCATGGGATAGTGCGGGGCCTGAGGAATGGTGCGCGGGCTCCAGGAAGCGTGCGTCGTCCGTTGCCGCACGCGGCCCGGCCGCTGATTCGGAGGACCCGCATGATCAACAGGCTACTCTGGTCGCTGAGCATCGTCTTCCTGGCACTCCCGGTATCACACGCGCACGCGGTCATGATCACGTTCGAAGGCTTCGCACCGGCCGCAGGCCTGATCAACGTGAATCCGGCGGCGCCCTATTCGGAAGCTGGTTTTACGCTCACGCCGACAAACGCGCAGTCGGCCGTCTTCGATTCAGCGGCAGTGGTCGATTTCCCTGGCGACAGCACTGACTTTGTTGGATTCGTTGAAACCAATTCGATCAGGCTCACCGGACCCGTCCCGTTCACCTTGAGCAGTGTGCTGATGGGGCCAAGCACGCTGGCTCTGGCTGCGGCAGTCTCGATCACTGTTGTCGGCAATCTCTCTGGCGGAGGAACGTCGACCGCCTCGTTCGCGGGCCTCTCGACGGCCACCCTGGCCACTCTGAACTGGACCGATCTCGCCAGTGTTGATTTTCGAACGACGGACGACTCGGCACTCGACGACATCGCCGTCACTCCGGTGCCGGAGCCAGCGACACTCATGCTGGTGGGCGCAGGGGCCATTGCGGCTGGCGTTCGCCGTTTTCGCTCCCGGAAGGGGCACTGCGCGTCTGCTCACGACGCGGTAGAAAGGTAGCGCCTGCGCCGACATTCACGCCGATTCCCCCCTAAGTCGTTGCTACAGCTGCGGCACAGCCATTGGGTTGTCGAGGTCGAGCCTGCGCCCGACACGCGCGGCCTCTTCGGCTGAAGGAGCCATCATGATCCGCTGCAAGCATGTTCTTCCGGTCTTTCTCGGTCTCATGCTGTTCGCGGGCAGCGCAGCGGCGCAGTCTCCGACACTGGCCCGCCGCGCCCTGCTCTTCTCGACTGCCGCACAGGGAGCGGACGTGATGTCCACGCTCGTGCATCCGCAGTGGACGCGCTACGAGGCCAACGCCCTCATTCCAAGGAACGCAACGGGGCTTCTCCTCACCAAGGGAAGCGTCGCGGTTGTCAACGCGCTGGTAACCAGGCGCATGGCAGACAAACACCCGCGCCTGGTCTTCTGGACACAGACAGCCGTCGGCGGCACGCTGTCGTATGTCGCCTACCGCAACCTCCGGTCCGGCGCTGGCATGCGTTGAGGTGGGGGGCCATATGGATCATCACCCGCCGCCAGACCGCCGCAGCCCCAACCGCCCAGCCGTGCTCGTATGTCCACGGTGCCACGAAACATTGACATCCGTGTGCCTCCGGACACCGTCGTGGGGCCTTTACTGCCGGTGCGAGTCGTGCCGTCAAACCTGGAACGTGCCAAGAACCGATTAGACGGACCGGTGGATCCGCGAACCCGACAGCGTCAGTCTGGTCGCACGAGTTGGGCTGGGACTTTCATAGTAAGGACCCTAATCAGCCGCCCCCCGAAGGCTTCATCCTGCCAACCCGACCCACGGCGACCCCCGATTCCGGTCCGGCGCCGTCTCCCGCTCCGATTGTCTGGGTTATCCGGGTCGGTGAAGAGGTGAAGGGCGTGGTCACGGGGCTGGGCCAGGCCTTCGAGTTCACCGCGCCGGCAAATGGTCGGCTCGCTGCCCGGTTGACCTGGAACGACTGGCTCAACGGCACAGGAATGACGCTTCACCTGATGGCCGACACCGAATTCGCGCCCGAGCCTCCGCTGTGGTCCCCGCTGGTCGGCACGTGGAACATCACCGCAGGTCAGAACTACCGGCTCACGATCGGTCCCTATGCAACCGACTGGGCTTACAACGACCCCTTCGTGCTCACCGCAGTGGAATGACGTGTGTGCCAGCTCGTTGTCAGCGGGCGCGTCTGGCTGAGGAAGGGCTGGAGCTGATCTGCTGCAATACAGTCCGGAACGTTCGCCAACGCTCGTCTTCTCGCGGACTCGCCGGGACGTTTGCGCACACCCGCGCCGCCAACGGGTCCACTGCCGCACGCGCACTCCGCCAATACCCTGATCCAGCCTTCACGCTGAAACGTCAGTTTCGCTCAGGTATCCGCCGGACTATCGAAGCCAGCACCTTAACTCTGGCGACCGCAAGAATCCACGCGCAGCACGTTGGCCGCGAATTCCAGACTTCCTGTAAATCCTAGCGATCTACCGGCGCTACGCATGTGCCGGACACGGCATCGATCTGGCTCTATATCCGGGCAGGTAATCAGGGGCCCGGGCGATTCCGCCCGCAGGAGATGTCAGAGATGCGAACAGGATTCGGCTTTCTCATGGCGGCGATCGCCATCGTCGCAACCACCGGCACGGCGAACGCCGCGCCGGTCAACTGTCCCGGCACGGTGATCACCACCGACCGGGAGTTCACGGTGGACACGGCGCCGTCCGCCACGTGCTTCGACTTTGGCACGGGCAACCTCACGGGCAGCAACGACGTCATCAACCAGCTCGGCTACACGACGCTGGACAAGTCGGACGACACGACCACGGGGCTGTTTTCGGACGCCCTGACCATCGTTGGCACTGGCGGGTCGTTTGGCACCTTCTCGATCTCGCCGACCGTGCTGCAGACCTACTCGAGCCTGCTGATCGGCTTCAAGTCCGGCGAGGGACTGCTCGATCCGGATTGGGCGGTCTTTGCGCTCGCGGACGGGGTGCTGTCGGGCACCTGGGCGATCTCCGGGCAACAGTCGCTGTCCCACGCGAACCTGTATGGATTGCCCGGGCAGCCCCCCGTGCCGATGCCTGAACCGGCGTCCATGGTGCTGCTCGGAACGGGGTTAGTGGCCGGGTGGCGCACCCGGCGGCGGATGGCGCGCGTCGCGTAGTTCCCTTCCTGCGACGATGTGCGCCTGTTGAGGGAAGCCGGGCAGCGGCTCGGCTTCCTCAACGGATATCTCCAGGCCGTCGCTTTGAACCGCACGTCTCACCCAGAATGACGGCGGAGACAGAAACCGTCGCCCGCGTTCATCCACGCGCGACTCGCACAGCGGCCCGCAACAGCGCCCGGAACTCCCCGCTACCTGGTATGCGCTTCATGGACAGCAAACGGCTTGATCGCGATCGTCGAGCACGCGGGCACAAGCACGCGACGCCAGGTGCTCCGATCATGCTGTTCTTTCCTTCCGTAGGCACCTCGTTCGAAGGTGTAGCAAAAGGAAGCATCCAGCTGCTGTTGTCAAAATCCGGCTACGAGCTGCTCAATCGACCGAGCCAGTTCGCCAACGAGTACATGGGCCCACTCAACGTCACGGTCA
Organism: uncultured Acidobacteriota bacterium; assembly: GCA_963787175.1. GTDB lineage: Bacteria > Acidobacteriota > Vicinamibacteria > Vicinamibacterales > 2-12-FULL-66-21 > CAVSUB01. The sequence continues at coordinate 80,035 of CAWBCA010000008.1, read as the reverse complement.
CAGGCGAGACGCGACTCGACATCCAAATCAGTCGCAGGTAACCGGCGCCTGTGCCGCCCGCACCGCGAAACTTCTCCCGGCAGTGCACGAGAATCGCGTCAGAACGCGTTCTGCAGTGCGATCGGGTGCCTGTCCATCCCTCGGCATGGGTGAAGTCCTCACCGGACCCCCGGGCAGGCGCTCGTGACTCTCTCCGGCCAAAGTTCAAGCTTGACAACATCTGCTACGTGGCACGATACTACGTGGCGAGTAATAAGTGTCTGACCCGACATTGCTCGTCCTGGCGAGTCTGGCCGATGGTGCCAAGCACGGTTACGCCATGATGACGGACATCCGCGCGTTCGCCGGCGTCGACCTCGGCCCGGGAACTTTATACGGGGCGATCACGCGCCTGGAAAAGCGGGGCTTCATCAAGGCCCTGGCGTCTGACGAGCGCCGCCGTCCTTACAGGCTGACGACCGCCGGCCGCGCGTCCCTGGAAGCGCAACTCGCGGCGCTCGAGCCCGTGGTCCGTGCCGGCACCCAACGGTTGAGGCGCGCGTGAAGTGGTCGCTCCGGCTCGCGCTGTGCCTCTATCCCCGGTGGTGGCGCCGTCGCTATGGCCGCGAGTTGGAGGCGCTTCTGGAGGATTCAAAGCCGGGGTGCGGTGCGGCCTTCGACATCACACGAGGAGCATTAATCATGCACATCAAGGACTTTGGAACGATACCCCTGGTCGCCGCGCTGATTGGAGCGTCCATCGGAACTGTGGTCTACGCGCGAGCGCCCGCGCTTTACGAGTCATCGTCCACGATCCGCTTCAGTGGCAATTTCGCTGACGCGAATTCGGCGTCGTCGCAAGCCTTCCGTCAGAACCTGGCGCGCGCCGTCCCGGCGGGCGAAGTGCAAGCGGCGACGTCCGTCGTGCTGCTGGCATCTTCGGACGACTCGAGCGTCGTGAGGATTTCCCATGCTGCGCGGGATGCCAAGGCCGCGCAGAATGTCGTGAAGGAAATTGTCGTGGCGGCGCTCAGCGGGTCCGGCGATGCAGGCACGGTCGTCGAACCGCCGGCCCTGCCAACAGCCACACAAAGGGCTCACGGCTTCGTCCCAGTCCCTGTCGGCGCGGGGCTCGGGCTCCTTCTCGGTGCTGCCTTCGTCGTGCTACGCCGCGTCCCTAGAGCAGCTCCAACGGGCTCCGGCTGACTTCGAGAAGCTGCCGCTCGCGGCGAGCCTGGCCGACGCGCGTGAGCAGTTGACAACTCCCGCGCGCCCGATCGTTGCGGGTTCATTGGCTGAACGTCGACCACACCATGCGGGGCGTGAACGGCGCGTCGAACGTGACGTGCCGTTCCCCGGACGGATGGCCGTGATGTTCGCCGCAGTTCGTGCTCGTACGTCACGGGCCTGTCTGAACAGGCGACTTCGGATGCCCGCGTTCCTACCCCGCCGGTGCTTGATTTCCATCCATGCCGGCGTGAGCGACCCACCCGCATCCATATCCCACGCGAACAGAAGCCTGAACCCACTTGCTGTCGCGGAACTCGGCGGTGTGGTGTTGCCCGCTGCTTCGCAGGCGCACGTAGACCAGCGCCTTGGTCTTGGCCGGGTTGAAGCCGACCATCGACACGGCCGCATACTCCAGGGACTCCGGCCGCCGCTGCCAGGTGCCCGGATACTTGAGAGCCAACCGCGCATCGTCGGCGAGAATCTCGGCACGGGCAATCAGTCGATAAGGCATATGGATGGGCAGTTCTGGCCGCAGTTCTCGGGGGCGCGTGTTTTCCTCGATGAAGTTTTGGACTGTCGCTTCCCAGTCAGGATCCGAAGCTGGAACCGGGGAGCCGCACTCTGGCGGGACTTCGGTTTCCCGTTGCAGCACCAGTGGATCTTTGGACCGCGTGGCCCAGGCCGGCGGAACAAACACCGCGTAGACAGCGTAAGCCACTGGATCCATGACCGGCTCGAGGACCTGCGCAAGCGTCGGCGGCGACTTCGGGATGGCAAGCGCGACCGACACGACCAGGATCGAGCGGGTGAACCGATGACTCATGCAGTGGTTAGACACCGGTGCGGACTCCCCCGCTCACCGGATGCAGAAGACGCGGCAATCCCCGCTGGCTGTGTGACCTTCCCCCCTGACCAACGGCGATCGAGCCCGGGTACGCGCAGCCACGGCTGATCACTCGATTGGTGCTGCCGGCCTGCGTGCTTTCCTGAGGCGCGCGGCAGCTCGATGGAGCCGGTAGAACCGCGGAACGGGGAGTTGTGCTGTCCATCCCGCCGCGCGCAAGGCGGAAGTCAGGCCTGGGCCCAGGGCGACCGCCATCACGCTGCTGTCCGGATAGTGGCACCACCATCCCGCCGTCGCGCGGCGGACCTGCAGGATGGCATCGAGCACGACGCCGCAATCGTGGAAGGCAATCACGCCCCCGGGCCGGACGAAGCGGCGCACCGCGTGAAAGTCCCTTGTCGCGGCGGCGTTCGTATGCTCCCCGTCGATGAAGGCGAAATCCACCGTGGCCGCAATCTCCGACGGGCTCAGCTCCCAGGACGAGCATTCGAAGGTCCGAAGCTTTGTCAGATCGGCCCCGGGAACCCGCATCAGACTCTCCAGCATTCGGGCGGTTGAGTTACCCGGGTACTGGTAGCTGGTCCTCCACCGTTCATCGGGCTGTTCGCAAGGCCTCGGATCGATCGAGACGATGCGCGTGCAGCGGAGGTCGGCGATATGCGGTTGCAGGCTGCCGCCCAGGTGCGAACCGACTTCGAGGTAGTGGTAGGCGCCGACCGTGTTGACAAGAGCCTCCACGATCGACAGCAGCGCCAACCTGTCCTGGCGCGTCGTCTGCGACTCGATCCAGTCGAACCGATGGAGCGCGTCCCGCATCGATCAGAGTGTACAGGTGCAGGTTGCCCGAGGCGCTGAAGGGTAGTTTTTCCAGCCTGTGCAAAACTGCACAACCGCCTGTGCAAAAGTAAACAACGTGTGCAAAACGGCACGGCCGCCTGTGCAAAAGTGCACAACGCTCCATGCGCCAGATGCCATCAACGACGGGATCCGTTTAGCGCGTGGTACGGCTCGGAGGGGCTTCCTCGCGAGGGCGACCCTCGTATTACGGACGAGCCGCTCTCGTCCGCCCCCGGTCTCTCGCGAGCGCAAGTCGCGGCTCGTGCTCCGGAGAGCTCGTAGGCGCAGGGCTCCCGGTCGTCGACTACTTGGCTCGGGCCCGGCGGGCTTTCGACTTGGCGTGCGTGGCGTGTTCGTCGTCCTTGAGACCACGGACACGCTCGGCGAGGTCGGCCTGTGCCCGCTCCATCCCTGCGCCGAGCGCCAGCACCCGGCTGACGAGGCGTTCGTGCTCCGCGGACAGAGGTTCGCGTTTGGGGGGCGAGGAGGTTCGGCGCATTCCCGATGATAGTGTGCGGAAACGACGCACGCAATCGGAAGTGCAGCCCTGCAGAACACGGTCGTAAAACCGATCGTGGCACCACCTCACCTTGAGGAGGGTGCGCCGATACCGCACGAACCGTCCGGTCCGATACTTCCCACAGGATGACCCCAGCGCTCACCTGCGGGGCCAACCTTCTGAGCTCAGCGCTCCGACCCCCATGCCCGATTCACGCGTAGAGTCTGGATTCGGAGGGCAAAGACAGTTTGCCTGTGTGCAAAAGCGGGCAGACGCCAGGTTCCCTACCTGCTAGTGTGGGGATCCTGCCTGGCAGACAAAGTACGCGTCAGCCGAACAGGACGCGCATGCGGCCTTGGCGCCGCCTCGCGTTTACCTGAGCTCGACGTCGAGAACACGCGCAGACTCGCCAGACAGAGCGGCGCACGTCCACAAGATGGGCGGGGCCACATCAATCACTCGGATGTTTCAAGGGCGCCCATGGACGAGCACAGGAGCAATCAGAACGCTGATGCCATCAACGACGAGATGGTAAGAAGGATGGAAATGCGCCGGCTCGAGCGGCCCGAGCGGCGCCAGCGACCCGCCGCGCAGCCCGTAGGCGGAGAGCGGCGACGCCTCTGCTCGTTCTGCTTCCAGCCGGGTGACCATCGGACTGCCAACCAGTGCCTCGGCGCATTGGAGCGCTGCGGCTAGCTGCCAGCAGCCCGGGAACTCATACGCGCCCAGCCGCCTGCCCTCCGGCTCAAGGGTCAGAGAGCCATCGTGCGTGAACCTCGTCCGCCGCCACGTGCGGCTCCTGGACCCGGTTCCGTGGCCCGACGCCGGTGTTGGAGTCGTGGATGGATGTGGTATCTTTGCCAGCGTAGTATTCCGCTTTCCTGAGACTCCCTCCACAGTCTGCTGGGTTCCTCACCAAGGCCATCGCCTGAGGTCCCGTTGTGCGCAGCGCCACGATCGCGATCTTCGACGCGAGCAGCGACACGGTTGAAATGCTCACGTGCCTGTTCTCCGCCGCCGGAATGCGAGCCGTCACAGGTCCGCCCAACGATGTCAGCGCGGGCAGGTTCGACTTCGTCGCCTACATGGCCGTCCACAAGCCGGAAGCCGTCATCTGGGACATTCCCCCGCCCTACGATGTGAACTGGGGCTTCTTCAAGCTGCTGCGCCGGATTGGCCCGCTGCAGGATCGGGCGATTGTGCTCACGACGACCAACAAGCCGCAGATGGATGCCCTCGTTTCCCGGGACTCGGCGCGTGTCGAGGTGCTCGGAAAGCCCTACGATCCGCAGGACGTCCTCGACGCCGTGAAGCGCGCGATCGAGATGCAGGAGCGTGCCGGGTCCGGCGCTGCCACCTGCACAACCCCTCCGCCCCTTTGACCCCTCGCGGCAGCGGTGCTACAGTGCGCGCGGTCACGGCGGTGACGCACGAGATTTCTTCTTGCGCGCCCCCGACCAACGCGTGCAGAGGTGGGTCCGCGGCCGGAGCACAACCATGAACCGACGAGAGTTCCTGAAGGTATCGGGCAGCACGGCCACCGGCGCCGCCATGGCCGAAGCCATCGTCACAACGCAGGTCGCGAAGGCTCCGGCTCCCGCGTCAGCCGGCTCGCCGCGAACCGCCCGCATGAAGGTGGGAACTCAGCACGGCGACTCCGACGCCATCCTCCGCGTGCTGGCCGGATTCGGCGTCAACCACATCTGCAGCCGGCTGCCCTCCGCGAAAATGGACGAGGCGTGGTCAGTCGACGGGCTCGCGCGGCTCCGCGACCGGGTGGCGTCGTTCGGCGTGACGCTCGACATGGTGCCGCTGCCCCTCAGCTCGAGCGAAATATCCCGGTCCGAAAGCCCGGCCGTGCTGCTGGCGACGGCGGACCGCGACCGGCAGATAGACGACATCTGCCAGATGATTCGCAACGCGGCGCGCGCCGGCATCCCCGGCGTGAAGTACAACCTCACCTTTATCGGCGTGCCGCGCACGCCGCCCACGGAGGGTCGGGGGAAAGCCCGGTACAGCACATTCGTCTATGCGGAGGGCAAGCAGGATCCGCCGCTCACCGCCGCCGGCCGCATCGAGGCCGACGTCTACTGGGAGCGCATCACCTACTTCCTCGACCGCGTCGTCCCTGTCGCCGAGGAATACAAAGTCAGGATGGGATGCCATCCCCAGGATCCGGGGATGCCGCCGGGCAAGGGCTGGCGCGGGATCGAGACGGTCCTCGGCTCGGTCGAGGGGCTGAAGCGCTTCGTCTCGATCAAGGAGAGCCCTTTTCACGGGCTGAATTTCTGCCAGGGCACGGTCTCGGAAATGCTGGCCAAGCCCGGCGAGGAGATCTTCGACGTCATCCGCCATTTCGGCACGCGCGGCAAGATCTTCAGCGTGCACTTCCGGAACATCGCCGGCGGGTTCCTGAACTTCAGGGAAACGTTCATCGACGACGGCGACGTGGACATGCTGAAGGCGATGCGGGTCTACAAGGAGGTGGGGTTCGACGGCATGATCATGCCGGACCACGTGCCGCAGATCGAGGGGGATGCTGGAAGTGCCCAGGGGTTTGCGTTCGCGCTGGGCTACATCAAGGCCCTGATTGCGGCCGTATCGGCCGAGGCCTGAGCAGGGTCACTCCTTGATCAGACGATAACGCGCGCTCGCCACACCCGGCTTCTGGAGCTGCCGCTCGGCTTCGAACCAGTCTTCCCAGTCCCGCCCGTGCTCACCGCCCCGCGCCTGATAGAACTCGTAGGCGCGGTCGGCGACTTCCTCCTCGTAGACGAACGTGAGCCCGTGTGCTTCGAAATTCTCGAACCATTCCTCCCAGCTGATCGGGCGGAAACGGCCCACGCTTGGAAAGTTGAACCGGATACCCGCGCCGCCGTCGTTGACGGTCACCGTGGCGGGACCGGAGGACGTCGCTTCGCCGGTGGCCGGCTCCGCCTTGTGCCGTTCGGCCCACCGTTTGATCACGTCGCGGTCGCGTGTCATGAGTGCTCGAATCTGACGCCGCTCGTACGTCGTGGCGTCCGTTTGGGTGGACAGTGGATCACGCGCCGTTGAGAAATGGGCCTTGTTTTCCATCGAGATTCTCCCTGCGCGGCTGCATTTGCAAATGGGGGACCGGATCGAGGCCTCTTCACGGCGGCGCCGGCGGCCAGTCCCACCGGAACCATTTTAGCCGCTGGGCCTCCCGGCGCAATTGAGGGCGGGTGAACGCCTGCGCGTATTACCATGGATGTTCATCCTTGGTGGGACCTCAGTCAGGAGATCGAATGGGACAGCGTGGCCTTGCATCGTGTGCCGTCATCGTCGCTGCCGGCGTCCTGGTAGCCGCCCAGGCACCCCAGGAGCCAGGCCCGCGCCCGGCGGGCGCTGTCGCGGTCACCGCGCAGAACGCCGCCCTGCTGCGATCCTGGGATGCGCGAGTGGATGCGATGCGGCGCAGCGGGGAGCTCGTGCTCAGCCGCAGTCGCGCGGACACCGTCCTCCCCGGCCGCACCCACGAGCGCTACCAGCAGTACGTGAACGGGATACGGGTCGTCGGTGGGGAGATTACGCGGCAGGTCTCGGGGGGCGTAACGACATCGATATTCGGCGAGCTGCACGAGGTGACCGGGCTCCCCTCCCGCCCGGGTCTGTCGGAAGAGGCGGCGCGGGCTGTGTTCCGAGGGTTGAGCACCCGTGAGCTGCCCGCCCGTCGACGGATCGAGCTCGTCGTGCTCCGGACGGACGATGGGCGATACGTGCTGTCGTATACCGCGCACATCACGACCGCCGGCGGCTGGATGCGGACCTACGTCGACGCCAGCGATGGAAGGGTGTTGCGCCAGTTCCGGGACGTCCAGACGCAGGCGGCCGTGGGCACTGGATCAGGGGTGCTCGGGGATAGCAAGAAAATCAGCGTGACCGCGCAATCCGGTCGATTCGTCGCGGATGATGGACTCCGGCCGCCCACATTGATTACCTACGATATGCAGGGCAATCTGCCTCGAGCGGAGGATTACATCTTCGGTTTCTACGATGCCACCGCTGCAGACGTCGCCAGCGACACCGACAATGCCTGGACAGACGGCGCGAACGTGGACGCCCACGTCTATCTCGGCTACACGTACGACTACTACTTCAAGCGGTTCGCCCGGAAAGGACTCGACGACAGGGATGCTCCTATCTATGCGATCACGCACCCGGTGAGCCGCACCTCTATCGGATCCCTGTCCGAAGACGAGTTCTTCAACTACGTGCTGAACGCCTTCTGGTGCGCTGGTTGCGGCCCTGACGGCTACGGCGTGATGGTGTTCGGCGAGGGTCTCGGCGGCATCCCGCTGGGAGGCCAGACGTTCGATTACTTCTCCGGCGCGCTCGATATCGTCGCCCACGAGCTGACCCATGCCTTGACGAGTTACACGTCAGACCTGGAGTACGTCAACGAGTCAGGTGCACTGAACGAGTCCTTCTCGGACATCCTCGGGACGAGCGCCGAGTTCTTTTTCCAGCCGCCAGGCACCGGGTTGAGGCAGGCCGACTATTTGATCGGCGAGGACATCGTGCGGCCCGGCGGGTCCAGATCGATGGCGAATCCCGCCGTTTTCGGCGACCCGGACCACTATTCACGCCGCTTTACAGGTCCGGAGGACGGGGGTGGTGTTCACATCAACTCCGGCATCCCGAACCACGCCTTCTACCTCGCTGTCGAAGGCGGCACCAACCGGACGTCCGGGCTCGCGGTAACCGGCGTGGGGGGCGCCAACCGGGACCAGATCGAGAAGGCCTTCTATCGCGCGTTCGCCTTCATGCTCACCTCCAACGCGACGTTTTCCAGCGCCCGTGCCGCCACGACACAGGCCGCGCGCGAGCTCTCCGGCGCCAACAGCGCGGCCGAGCGCGCGATTACGCAGGCCTGGTCCGCGGTGGGTGTCAATTGACGCGCCGGCCGGCCCGTTTGCGCACATTGTCGATTTTCGTGGCTGCCGCGTGGGCATGCCCGTCGGTCGCCATCGCCCAGACAACCTCCCGTCCGCCGGCGAACCAGAAGCCCCCCGCGACGACCAAGCCGGCGGCGCGTTCGACGGCGCCGCAGAAATCGCAGGGCTTCGTGACGTTCGGCGCCGGCGCTCAAGTCGGTTCGACAGGGTTCAGCACCACCGGCAGCGAGCCGCTCTATGGCGAGCAGAAGACCTGGACCGCGGACTACTCCGTGGAGACGGGGTTCGAGTTCGAAGCGGGCGGGGCCGGACGTGTCTGGCGGGACCTGTTCATAGGCGCCACCTACTCGCGATTCCATGATTCGCGTGCGGCGGACGTCACCGCGCAGGTCCCGCATCCGTTCTTCTTCAACCAGCCGCGGACCATATCAAGCGACTCGGAGGCGCTTCCGCACGACGAGGATGCCATTCACTTCAGCGCCGCGTGGGTCTTTCCGGTGGGCCGCCGGCTCGAAGTCGGCATTTTCGGCGGGCCCAGCGTCATCTGGGTGACACGCGATCTGGTCTCGAGCGTCGAGTTCACCGAGGCGTATCCCTACGACACGGCCAGCTTCTCCGGAACGACCTCCGAGCGCGCAAGGGAGGCCGGGTTCGGCGCCCACGGGGGCTTCGACGTGACGTGGCTGCTGAACCCGCAGGTCGGCATCGGCGGCACCCTTCGATACAGCCGTGCCGCCGTTGACCTGCCGATGCCAGGGGGCGGCTCGACGTCTTTCGATGCCGGAGGGCTTCAGGCGGCGGTCATTGTGAAGCTGCGCGTCCTCGCGAAACCGACGCCGCCCGCGCGCCCGGCGCCGCCGCCGAACGCACCCCGCGGGGTTCCTCCGCCCAACCTCCAGCTCCCCGTGCCAGGCACACTGCCGACGGCTGTCGTGACCGCAACCGCACCGGTGTTCCTCCGCCCGGACACGAACCTGACTCCACTGCGGCAGCTGCAGGCGGACACGACCGTGCGCGTGCTCGACGAGGCGGGCGACTGGGTGCAGATCGAGTTCGACGACCGGCAGTTCGGGCGACGGGTCGCGTACATCCAGAGGAAGTTCGTCCGTCTCGAACCGCGCCGGTAGGGCCGGTGTTCAACGCTCCGGGCGGGGCAGATCAGCGAAGGCCGATGATCCAGTTCACCCTTGCCTACGTGGCCCTGGGTTTTGCCGTTCTCCTCGTGCTCGGCGCCCTCCTGGCACTCGCCCATCGTCCGGCGATCGCGCTGTCGCCGGGCCAGCGTGTCCTGTTGCTGGGCGGCCTCGGGGGGATGGTTGCCTTCATCATCGCGCTGGCCCTGTGGTCCCGGCCGTGACCCGCCCGCTGCTGAATCGGGTGCCTGGCCTCAGGGCTGCGCCAGGCTGATGAGCGGCTCGTAGAGACGCGAGCCCTTGCAGGCGGGACACCGGCCAGGCTTCGTCAGGCGGTCCGCGTCGAAGACGAATCCGCACGTCTTGCAGCGCGCAGGGTCGATGTTGACAGCCCGGCCTGCAGCCCGCGCCGATCGGAGCACGTGGCGCAGCTCGCTCTCGATATCCCGGCGGTCCAGCCCCAGCTCGCGCGCGAGGCTCGATGCGGTGCGCGGCCCGGCCGACAGGACGTCGATCACATCCTTGCGATGAGTCACTCGGTGCTCCCTCACCGATACTACGTCTGACAGTGAGCTCTCCCCCGCCGGATGTCGATACCGTAATCGTGGGGGCCGGCGCGGCCGGCCTTGCCACGGCCATCTTCGCGCTCCAGCGACAGCCGGGCCTGCGGCTGGCGCTGCTCGACGGCGCACGCCATCCCGGAGCGAAGATTCTCGTGAGCGGCGGATCCCGCTGCAACGTCACCAATGCTGTCGTGACCGAGTCGGATTTCAACGGCGGGCGTCCGGCCGTGATTCGCACCGTCCTGCGTGCCCTGCCCGTGACCGCGACCGTGGCGTTCTTCGACAGCATCGGCGTGACGCTGCACGAGGAGGCCGGCGGCAAGCTGTTCCCGGACACGAACCGTTCGCGGGATGTGTGGGATGCCCTTGTGCGCGCGCTTGGCCGGCTTGAGGCCGGGGTCCGTGCAGGCCACCGCGTCGTCGACGTCGCGCGAGAGGACGGGCAGTTCCTGGTGACGACATCGCAAGGTCCCGTGCGGGCGCGCCGGGTGGTGCTGGCAACCGGCGGGTTGTCGCTGCCCAAGACCGGCAGCGACGGTGCGGGGTTCGCGATGGCGCGCCGCTTCGGGCACACGATCGTCCCGACGACACCTGCCCTCGCACCCCTGCTCCTGGAGGACCGTATCGGCACCCACGCGGGGCTGAGCGGCGTCACGCACCTGGTCCGGCTGAACCTGCGGGTGGAGGGTGGCTCGGACACCCGCGTCACCGGATCGATGCTGTGGACCCATTTCGGCGTCAGCGGCCCCGTGGTGCTCGACCTGTCGCGACACTGGCTCCGGGCTCGACTGGAAGGGCGCCCGGTGCACCTGCACGTCAACCTCTGTCCCGAGGACACTTTCGAGACGCTCGAGAAGCGCTGGCTGGAGCTCGCGCGCCGGCAGCCGCGGATCTCCGTCCAGACCGCCCTGTCCACGATGCTCCCAGCGTCCATCGGGTCCGCGCTGACCGGGCTCGCGGCTGTCCCACCGCTGCGGACCCTGGCGGAGCTCGGCCGGCTCGAGCGCCGGAAACTCGTTCACCTCATGGTCGAACTGCCGTTGCCGGTGGTCGATTCCCGCGGATACGGCTACGCGGAGGCGACAGCCGGCGGCGTCGATCTGAGCGAGGTCGATCCGTCAACGATGGAATCGCGCCGGTGTCCCGGGCTCTACCTCGTCGGCGAGATACTCGACGTCGACGGCCGGATTGGCGGGTTCAACTTCCAGTGGGCGTGGTCCTCGGCACAGGTCGCGGCCCGTGCCCTTGCGGGCCGGGACCCCGGCTGACGCCCGGCCTGGGCCCGCCCGGGCGTGGCACGCATGTCGCAGCTACTGCCCTATCGCGCGCTCAGCACCTGAGCCCGATGAGCCGATTGGGAGCAAAAGACATGCGTGCAGTGATGATCGTGCTGGCGTTGACGATGTCGATTCCGCTCACAACCTTCGCCCAGGGGCGCGGCCGGGCCCGCGGGCAGCAGGAACCACGACAACCCATCCGCTTTGCGGAGATGGACGCGAACGGCAACCGGATCATCACCCGGGAGGAGTGGCGCGGGAGCGACCGCTCGTTCCAGGTGCACGACTGGGACAGCGACGGCGTTCTGTCAGGCGAGGAGGTCCGCATCAACGCGAACCGGAACCGGCCGCTCGGCGAGGAAGAGTTCGGTTCCCCGAACCAGGATTACGAGTTCGACGACTGGACGGCGCGTGGCTTTACGGACCTGGACCACAACCGCAACAACCGCATCGACGCAGGCGAGTGGCACTTCGACCTGGAGTCCTTCACGCGCGCGGACGACAACCGGGACGGCAGTCTGTCCCGCGGCGAGTTTCTCGGCACCGAGAGCAATGAAGACGAGGACCGCGGCGACCGGTTCCGTGATCTCGATGCCAATAGCGACGGGCGCGTCACTCGTCAGGAGTGGCACGGGGCCGCTGCGCGGTTCGATCGGCTCGATCAGAACAAGGATGGCGCGCTGTCGCGGGCCGAGGTGGCCGGAACTGCGCCGCCGGAGCTCTTCACCAGCATCGACATCAACCGCGACGGCAGCATCTCGCGCGACGAGTGGCACTGGTCGCGGGCGAGCTTCGACTCGCGCGATACCAACCGTGACGGTCGCGTGTCGCGGGAGGAGTTTGGCGGCCCCGGTCAACAGCAGCGCAGTGCGGCGTATCGCGGCGGCTACGACCGGGGGATGACCGAGGGCCGTGCGGCAGGCCGCGAAGACCGCGAGCGGAATCAGGGCTGGGACCTCGAAGGTCAGCGCGAGCTCGAGAACGCCGACTCGGGCTACGAAGCGCGCGTCGGAGCCCGGCCTGAGTACCAGGCAGGCTACAGGGAGGGCTTCCGCATCGGCTACCGGGAAGGGTTCGGCCGCTGAGCGCGCTCGCGGGTCCGGGCCTGCTTTGCCTGGACGAGCCGCTCCAGTTCGTCGAGCAGCGCCGAGTCCCGGTCGCCCACGGCCTCCACGAGGTTGGACAGAAAAGGCTGCGCCGTCGCAGGGTCCTTCGAGAGGACGTCCCGGAGCAGCCCGCCCGTCAGGGTCGCGGAGAGCTCGGCATGGGTTCGCGCCGCCGTGTAGACGAACGCCCGGCCTTCGAGGCGCCGGACGACGAAGCCCTTCTTGAACAGCCGGTCCAGCGTCGTCATCACCGTCGTGTAGGCGGCCCTGCGTGGAAGCCGCGCCTGCACGTCCCGGACCGTTCGATCGCGCCCCGCCCAGACGACGTCCATCACCTCGCGCTCCAGGCGCCCGAGGGCGGCGTGCAGGGGATCGCGCTCCCCGCGCAGCCAGCTTGCGATGGAGCGGCCGGTGAACATGCACGGAAAGTATCGGGGGCACCGCCGAGGCGTGTCAACCTGCGGGGCTACTGAACCGGGATGCTGTCCTCGCGCGGCTCCGATCGCCCGTCGGACCGTTCGTCCCACACGTCCGCGTCGATGATCGCGCGGATTTCGGGCAGGGCCCTCGCGTCGCGCACCAGCGTGGCGCGCGGATCGACGAACCCCCATTCCCGGACGTCAATCGTGAAACTGAACCGGGAGATTAGCGGTCCGCGTGTCAGATCCAGGTCCGCGGGCTCCCTGCCCGGCGGTGTGCGTGCGCGCTCCAGCAACCGGTCCAGCACCCATTGGGGCACGTTGCTGCGGTATCCCGGGTACACATAGTTGAACGTGAGCAACTGCGCGAGCAGCAGCGGCCAATGCGGGCCAGCTCGATGGACCAGGCGCTCCCAATCGAGCGTTTCGCCCACGCACAGGATCAGGTGGAGCACGTCGGACATGTCGTGACGATGACGCTCGCCAATGAACAGGCGGTGCCAGATCAGCTCCTCCGCGGGCGCGAAGCGGACCGGAATCGCGGCCAGGATGCCCGGCCGGCTGTGACGGATCCACTCCTCGTCGATACGCGCGACGCCGTTGCCCATGCCGTAGATGAGGTCGACGATGCAGTCGCCCGTGGTCGCCTTGGCGAGCCAGTGCGCGTCCTCGAGGCGCGTCACGAACCCGGCCGATCGCAGCGCCCGCGCGGCTGCCACGACAGTCGACGGCTCCACGAAGAGATCGAGATCCTTCGTCTTCCGGTACAGGCCGGTGTGCTCGTAGATGGCGTACGCGCCGGCGACGACATGCGGCACGCCCGCAACGCCGAGGGCCTCGAGGGCGCGCTTGTAGACGTCGCGCTCCTGGTCGGGGATCCAGAAGTCGCCATGGGTAATGGACTTGCGCTCTTCAGGCGTCAGCCGCCGCGGGCCTCGACCCCTGGGGTTCGGTGGCATGCCCGGGGCTCAGGCGGCGGTTCTCGAAGCGCGCCTGGGTTTCTTTCGCTGCCGTACCGCTTGCGGGTCGAGCCTTCTTCGGTGCCTTCTTGCGGGCAGACTTGCCGCCGGTGCCTTCCAGGCTCTGGCGCAAGCGCTCCATCAAATCGACAACGTTGCCGGTGCGCTCGTCGTCCGGGGCCTTCAGGCTGGCCTCCTTTCCCTTCTGCTTCGCGGCGATGATCCGAACCAGGTTCTGGCGGTAGTCGTCCGTGTACTTGTCCGGGCTCCACTCCGCCGTGAGCTCGTCGACCAGCATGCGGGCAGTTTTCAGGTCCGCCGGCCGTAAGCCCTTGGCGGACGGGAAGCCGTATTCGGAAGGCTCGACGAGCTCGTCGCCAAAGCGCAGCGTCGAAAGCACCAGCGCGTTCTCGATGACCTCGATCGCCGCGAGATGCTGGCGCTCGCGCAGCACGAACTTCGCGATGCCGATCCGTCCGGCCTCCCGGATCGTCTCGCGAAGCAGCACGTACGCCCGTTCTCCGCCCGTGCCAGGCGTGACGTAGTACGGCGTGTCGAAGAAGCGGTCGTCGACTTCCTCCGCCTTCACGAAATCCAGGATGTCGATGGTCCTGGTCTTCTCGAGCGCCGCTGCCTCGAAATCCTGCGGCGTGAGGACGACATAGCGGCCTTTGGAGTACTCGTAACCGCGGACGAGATCGTCCCACGCAACCGGCTTGTGCGTTTTCACGGATATGCGCTCGTACTTGACGCGGGCCTTGTCCTTGGCCGTGAGCAGGTGGAAGTGCAGTTGGCGATCGCGCAGCGCGGTGTGCACCTCGATCGGGATGCTGACGAGGCCGAACGTGATCGCGCCTTTCCACAACGGTCTTGGCATTCGGTTCACCTCAAAGCGACATTTCCTCACTGGTCGGGAAGCCGTGTTGCTTCCGCCCTTCGTCACCGTCGTGCTGAGCGGTGGTCTTGTAGAGCTCGAACCGGCCGTCACTCGCCCAGCGGGCCGCGCGCGCGCGGAACGAAGTCATCTCCGCCTCGCTCATTGGTTGAAAACCTGACGCGATCGCCAGGTTCTGCTTCAGCACCTTCATGGAATCGATGCCGCTGACCGTTGTGGCCACCGGCAGGCTCATGGCATAACGGAGCGCGTCCGCTGCCTTGACGGCTTTGCTTCCGACAGGCGTGCCGCGTCCACCAAGGCTCTTCATCCCGATGGGCGCGATCCCCCGACGGTTGAGCTCCGGCAGCACCTGCTGCTCGAAGCTGCGGAAGCTGGCGTCGAACCCGTTCAGCGGCAGCTGACAGCTGTCGAACGGGAAGTCGTGCGAGAGCATCTCGAGATGGATGGCCGGATCCTTGTGACCGGTGAAGCCGACGTATCGCACCTTCCCCTGCGCGCGCGCCTTCTCGAGCGCCTCGACGACGCCGCCGGCCGCGAAGTGGCGCTCGGGCTCGTCGTAGTAGACGCACTCGTGAATCTGCCACAGGTCGAGGTAGTCGGTCTGCAGACGCTTCAGCGATTCCTCGAGCTGCCGCATGGCAGTGCGGCCGTCACGGCCGTGCGTGCAGACCTTGGTCATCAGGAAGACGCGGTCGCGGTAGCCCTTCAGCGCCTTGCCCATGCGGATCTCGCTCACGCCCTCGTTGTAATCCCAGGCGTTGTCCATGAACGTGATGCCGGCGTCCACCGCCGCCCGGATGAGCGCGATGGACTCCTTCTGTGTGCCGATCGTGCCGATGTGATAACCGCCCAGCCCGATGATGGAGACCATGTCGGGATGCCGGCCGAACGGACGTCTTGGTATCGCGGTGGCAGGGCTCATGCCTCACCGCGGCGTGCAAAGGAGATTCCACCGTGCGGGTCCTAGCTCGAACGCCACGCGGCCCGTCCGACGAAGAATGGTCCCAGCCGATCGAGGTAGAGCGAGGTCTGTTGCGTCTTGCGCATGTATTGCACGACGGCGGAGAGGGGAAACAACTCCTTGCCGAAGAGCCCGATCACGAAGTCGTTGTCGTCCCGATCCAGCCCGTAGCAGGCGAGCCTGACGTCGTGGGCGAAGTCGGCGGCCCCGAACGCCTTTCCGATGGCGCCGTGCTCGGCAAGAATGGTGCGCTGCTCGTCTGCGGTGAGGCGGGCGAAACTGCCGCTGCGCCGGAGGGGATACCAGACCGCCCACGGCCAGTCGGGGTTGAACACCGTCCGCCGCGGGCGGCCAATCAGGGCGTCCTCGAGGTCCGGCTCGTAACCCAGTGAGTAGGTGCGCCCGAACATCGTGTAGTCCGGCTTCAGCGTGTAGTCCGAGAACACACCGCTCGTGCATGCCGGCCGGACCACGTCGACGAACAGGTCAGGAGACCGGCCGACGCTGAGCAGGGCGATACCCCGCGGATCGTTGAGGTCTTCGTAGAGGACCCCCGGCACACGGTGCATCGCCAGGTGGGCGCCGGCCGCGAACGCATCCGCGCACCCCGTGAAGGCGAGCAACTGCATGAACAGGCGGTCGTTGGACCGCTGCGGCTCGCCACCCTTGAGCCCCCCCTTTTCCGCGAGGTCGGGGGCCTCGAGCCGCGACCGGCCCGTGGAACGCTGTGAATCCTGATCGTCGCTCATGACTCAGGTTATCTCCCGCATGCAGCCACCCGGTCAAGGGGCACGCCCGCCGGCCCTCTGGGTTGAGCGGAGAGGCCGAGCCTCTGCGGGCCCGCGTCGGACGTCAGTGCAGGCCACTGGGGATTTGACGCCGAATCGCCGCAGCCGCTACGCTTACCCGGCGCGTCCCGCTCCCTATGCAGACTACCGATCATCGCCTGGCGGCCAAAAACCGTATCTTGTCGCTCCTGGAGGCGCTCGCCGCTCAGCCTGAGGCCAGCCAGCTGACCCAGCTCAGCGCCGAGTGTCAGGCGCTTGCGCGCGCCATCGAGGCCTTCCACATGGAGGGCATCCGATTCCGGATGTTCAACGTCGACCGGCTTCTCACCCGCGGCGACCTGCCAATCCCTGCCACAGCGCCGGACCTGTTCGCTGAGGCCCGCCGGGAGCTCGAGGCGGCCGGCTTCCACACCCGGTCCCACCAGGCACCCGGCTGAGGTCTGACCTCGACAGGCAAAATGGAGCGAAGGGAACGGACCCGGCTCATTAAAGTAGAGCTGGCGGACGTGTCGGGCGTCCATTACAATGGATATACCGATGCACACCGTTACCCACCTTCGTGAAGCCGCCGATGTTGATGCCGCTATTGAAGAGTCGCGTACCCGGCCTGTGCTGCTGTTCAAGCACAGCAGGAGCTGCGGCGTCAGCGCGGAGGCCCTCGACGAGCTCAACAGCCACGTGGAGCAGGCAGACGGCACCGCTTCTTACAAGATGGTGACGGTCCAGAGCCACCGGGTCCTCTCGGACGACGTTGCGGCCAGGCTGGGCATCCGGCACGAAACCCCGCAGGCCATCCTGCTCCGGGACGGCCAGCCGGTGTGGAGTGCTTCCCATTTCCGGATCACTGCAGACGTCCTGTCGAAGCAGATTCAGAGCTGACCTGCGGCCGCCTCAGGTCGCGCTTCTTCCAGTTCGCAGATGAAGGACGCCACCGCGGTGGCCGGCTCGAGTCGTCGGATTTCGCGGACGTCGGACGACGAATCCGGTCGCGGGGCACCCGCCGGGTTGAACCAGATGGCGCGCATGCCTGCGGTCCGGGCCCCGACGACATCCATCGCCCAGCTGTCGCCCACCATTACGGACTCGCCGGGCAGCGCACCCAGCTGATCCAGCGCCATCTTGAAGATGGACGGGTGGGGCTTCGCGATGCCCGCCTCCTGCGAGATGACCACCGCGTCCATGCAGCCTTCGAACCCGCAGAAGCGGAGCTTGTGGCGCTGCTCGCGCGAGAGGTTGTTCGAGACGATGCCGAGCCGGGCTCGCGCGCGCAACGCGCGAAGGAGCGCGGTCGCGCCCGGGACTTCCCGCCACGCCTGAACGTAGTGATCCCGGTAGATCGACGCGGCCTGCTGCACACGGCCGTCGTCCGCAGGCGGGCCCGCGCTTTCGAACAGCCTTCGAAACCGCTCGAGGCGCGCGGCCTCCAGCCCGAGCTCCCCGGCAAGCACCTTCACGTGCAGCGCCTCGAGGATGCGGCCGTGCCGATGCGCGAGCTCGTCCAGGTTGATGTCGGCAAACTCGGTGTGGCGCTGCCAGACAGCGAAGAGCGCCTGCCGCGCGGCATGAGCGTGGTCGAACAGCGTGTCGTCGAGGTCGAGCAGCACGGCGCGAATCACAGCGGGGGCTCCCGCGGCATGCTCGCTGGTCGTCCGGACGGCGGGATGCGGCATGGTAAAATCGCGAGATGTCCGCAGCGGTGGTGATTGCCGCATCCAACCTGATGCCCGGCCTGTGTGCGCGCCTCGCGGAAGAGGGCGAGCTCCTGACGTTCGCGGACACGGAATCGATTCAGGCGCTGCAGGCCATCCTCGAGCGACGGCCGCGATTGATTGTGCTGGAGCGCCTGTTCGCGGCAACCCCGAGAGGCGCCGCGCTCATCAACCGGATCCGGACCGACGCGCAAATGGGTGGGGCGGAGGTTCGCGTGATGGCGCACACGGGTGACTACACGCGCCAGGTGTCCCCGTCCGCCGTCATCGCATCGCCCGCAGCGGTCGAAGTTGCGACCGTGATCGTGGGCGAAGACTATGAGGCGGTCCCGCTGGCGCCGCAGCCCGACTCGGATGTGGTGCCGGAGCCGCAGCTGGACTGGCGCGGAACCCGGCGCGCGTCGCGGTATTCCCTTCGTCCCGGCATGCAGATTCAACTCGACGGCAATCCGGTGGCCATCGTGGACATGTCTGCCATCGGCGCCCAAGTGGTGTCGTCGACAATCCTGCGGCCCAATCAGCGCGTGCGCGTGAGCGTGGCGACGGACGATTTCATGATGCGCTTCCGCGCCGTCGTGGTGTGGGCCAAGTTCGAGTTGCCGAGGCCGTCGGAGCCGCCGCGATACCGGTCCGGGCTGGAGTTCATCGACGCCGACCGCGCCGCGATGGACGACTACTGCGATCGTCACAAAGTCTGACGCGCCGGCGACGCGTCGCCGGTTCCTGAACACATCCGCTACACGGGCCGCAGCGCGTCCGCGAGCGTCCCTTCCCGGAAGATTGTTTCCTCACGACCGGACCCGGTGGACACGATGACCGCCGGCACGCCGGTGATCGCCTCGAGCCGCGCGATATAGGCGCGCGCCTCCTGCGGCAGGCCGGCGAAATCGCGCACGCCTCGGGTCGGTTGCGACCACCCCTCCATCGTTTCGTAAACCGGCTCGCAGGACGCCAGCTGGGCGAGCTCGCCCGGCATTTCCGTCAGCACCTCGCCGCGGCATCGGTACGCCGTGCAGACGCTGCAGCTCGGGCAACCCGTCCAGCACGTCGAGCTTCGTCAGCGCCATCGCATCGAGCCCGTTCACCCGGCAGGCATAGCGCACCGCGACCGCGTCGTACCAGCCGCACCGCCGCGGCCGGCCGGTGACCGCGCCGAACTCCTGCCCGCTCTCCCGCAGCCGGTCGCCGATCTCGCCGACAGCTCCGTCGGCAGCGGGCCCTCGCCCACGCGCGTGGTATAGGCCTTGGCCACCCCGAGCACGCTGTCGATCGCCCGCGGACCGACGCCGAGGCCGGTGCAGACGCCGCCGATCGTCGCGTTCGAGGAGGTGACGTACGGGTAGGTGCCGTGGTCGATGTCGAGCAGCGTGCCCTGCGCGCCCTCGAACATGATCGACCGTCCGTCGCGCGCGCGCGCGTGCGAGGAAGACGCGAGACGTCGGCCACCCAGCGGCCGCATGCGCTCCCAGGCGCGGCCCAGGTCGGCGAGCACCTGGGTGCCAGTCCATCGTCGACTCGGCGATCAGCCGGTTGCGCGCCGCGACGTTGTGCTCACGGCTTCGGCGAGCGCCTGCGGGTTGGCCAGGTCGCCGACGCGGACGCCGCGCCGCGCGATCTTGTCCTCGTAGGCGGGGCCGATGCCGCGCGAGGTGGTCCCGATCTTGCGCTCGCCGCGGCGCGCCTCGCTGAGCAGATCGAGTTCGCGGTGATACGGCAGGATCAGGTGCGCCTTGTCGCTGACGAGCAGGCGGTTGCCGACGACGATGCCCGCGGCGGCGAGCTCGTCGATCTCCGCGAAGAGCGCCTGCGGGTCGACGACGACGCCGTTGCCGATCACGCAGGTGACGCCGTCGTGCAGGATGCCGGACGGCAGCAGCCGCAGGACGAACTTGCGGCCGTTGGCGTAGACGGTATGCCCGGCGTTGTGTCCGCCCTGGTAGCGGGCCACGATCGAGAACCTGCGGCGTGAGCAGGTCGACGATCTTGCCTTTCCCCTCGTCGCCCCACTGCGCGCCGAGCACCGCGATGTTCATACGCGAAGTATTCTACCCGGTCTCGCCGCGTGGCGGACGAACGCGCCGCGCGAGACGCGTCGCCGTGCGCACGTCGGCGGCGCGGAAGTCAAGCAAAGAAATTTCTCAGTTTCAGTTTGACAACACGCGCGTACCGTCTTAGATTGCTATCCTTCGTCACGAATGGATGCGCGCTCTGCGGCGCATCGATGCGTTGCCCGCGCCGCCACCTGATTCCGTCGATCGCGCGATCGTCTGCCGGACGTCGAGCCTTGCGCCGACGCGGCCGTGCTGGAGCAGTCGAGACGCTCGGCACACGGCAGCCGATGCCGATGCTCGTGCAGGAGGGGTCGACGCGATGATCATTCCGGAGCGGCCGCGTTCGAGCGCCGCGTGCTCGCGGCGCTCGACGACTCGACGGGCGCACCCGCCCGCATCCCGGTCGTTCTGGGCGGATGCGGCACGGGTCGCACCTCTCTGCTGCTGCGCCTGCGCGATCTGATCGGCCGGCACGTCGTGCCAGTACATCGACGTCGAGCGGATTGCCACCACGCCGGAGCGATTCTTCTCGGCCATCCGCGACTACTCGCCGTTTCCTCCCGAGGCAGCAGCGGCGCCCCGCGAGCCGGGCGCGCGCGAGGCGTTCGACGCCACGCTCGCGTTTCTCGACACCTCGCGGCCGCGCGGCGGCGCGCCCGCCACGTTCCTGCTCGACGAGTTCCTCGAACTGCGGACCTTCGAGAGCTTCCCCGGTCTGCGCACCGTGCTGCACGACCTGATCGAGGCGCTGGCGGCGAGCGGCAACCGCTTCGTCCTCACGAGCCGCTACCCGGCGCGGGCGCATGCGCCTGCTCCGCGAGGCGCCGAGCGTCTTCGAGGTGATCGCACGTCACGCCGCTCACGCCGCGAGATCCGCGCGACCCTCGCCGCGCTCGAGGATGGCCCCGGCGCGCGGACCGGAATGCGAGGCTGCGGACCGCGCGCAGGACGAGCTCGCAGGTCTGGTGCAGGCGCTCTCCGACGGCCGGCCGGCGTACGCGCGGCTGATCGCCGACACGTCCGCCGCGCTGGACCCTCATGGCGCGGATCCCGTCAGCGCGCTGTCTGCGCTGCTCGCCCCTGACGGCGCGCTCGATCGCCGCGTGCCGCTTCTCCTACGAGCTGCGCCTGCACCGCGCGCGCGGATACGGCGCGCTCAAGGCGATCCTCGAGCGTGCTCGTCGGAAGAGGAGCCGCTCACGCTGACCGAGATTGCGTTGCGGCTGCACGCACGCCGGGCTCCACCAAGGACTATCTGTCGTGGCTCGAGGACGTCGACCTGATCGTGTCCCAGCAGAAGCGCTACAGCTTCGCCGATCCGCTCCTGCGGCTCTGGGTGCGGCTGCACGGCCGCCCCGTGCCGCCCGGAGACGACGACCTCGCGCGCGAGGTGCACGCGTACGTGCGGTCGACGGCGTGCCGCGGGGCGGCGCCGGCGTTCGTGATGGCCGGCAGTGCGCCTGCGCCGTCGGTCCGGGAGAAGGACTGGGGCATCATCGAAATCGACTGATCGCTGCCGGCAGCGGCGGCCGGCGGGTTCAGGCGGTCAGGATGTCGAGGGCGAGCTTCGCCGCCGCCTGCGCCGCCTCCTTCTTGCTCCGCCCGTCGGCTCGCGCCAGCGCCTTCCCCGTTCACCAGCACTTCCACCTCGAACAGCCGGTGGTGCGGCGGACCGGACTCGCCCGACCAGCCGGTAGACGGGCAGGCCGCGGTCATGGGACTGCAACCACTCCTGCAGCGCGGACTTGTAGTCCTCCGTGAAGGCGGTTTCGGCGCCGGTGCGCCGCGCTTCGGCGATCAACGTCTCGAACTGCCGCTCGATGAACGCTCGCGCCGGCGTCGATCCCGCCGTCCAGGTAGATCGCCGCGATCAGCGCCTCGTATCCGTCGGCGATCAACGCCTGCTTCTTCCGGCCGCCGGTCTTCTCTTCGCCGCGTCCGAGGATCAGGAACTCGCCCAGGCCGATCCGGCTCGCCCAGCCGCGCCAGCGAGGCTGCCGAGACGAGCGACGCCTTCAGCTTCGACTTCTGCCCCTCGTTGTGCTCCGGAAACTGCGCGGAACAGCAGATCGGCGATGACGAAGCCGAGCACGGAGTCGCCGAGGAACTCGAGCGACTCGTTGTCGATCACGCCGCCGCTGGCGTCCTCGTGCACGCGCGAGCGGTGCGTCAGCGCGTGCTCGAGCAGGCCCGCGGTCGCGGAAGCGGTAGCCGATGCGCCGCTCGAGCGGCTCGAGCTCGGCGCCGAACGGCGCGACCTGCGCCGGCCCGACCTCCTCGCGATGGCTTTCGATGATGCCGCCGGGCCTGGTCGGCGAGCTCTTCGCCCGACGGTGACGCGCAGCTCGTTGAGCGAGAACGGGAACGGCGTGCGGGCCATGTCGGACGTGACGATCGCCGGGATGCCGTGGGCGTCGAGCAGCCCCCGCACGACGTCCGCCTCGATCGGCGAGGGCGTCCGGAAGATGACGACCAGGTCCGACATGCCGTTCGCGCACGTCAGACGGCGACCCGCGCGGCCGCCACCGTCGGCTGCACCTTCATCAGGATCATCGTCATGTCGTCGTGCTGATCCGCGGCGCCGACGAACGCTTCGATCTCGCGGAGGATCCGCTCGCGCAGCTCGCTCGGACGTCGAGGTGGCCGTGCTCCTCGACGATGTTGCTCAGCCGGCTGTCGCCGAAGAGATCGCTCGTCGGCATTCATGGCCTCGGTGATGCCGTCGGTGTAGAGCACGATGATGTCGCCCGGGTAGAGACAGACGCGCTCTTCCTCGAGCAGCTCGCTGAACTTCTCCGCGGCGCCGTCGATGCGCAGCCCCAGCACCATCCCGCTCGGCGTCAGGATCTGCGCGCCGCGCGTCGGCGACGCGGCGCCGGGCATGTACAGCAGCGGGCGTGTGCCCGGCGCGCGCGTAGGTCATGGTGGCGGCCGCGAGGTCGATCACCGCATAGGTCATCGTGATGAAGCTCCGGGTGTCGAGGTTCGTCGGAGATGATCCGGTTCACCTCGATCAGCAGCTGCCGCGGCGAGCGGTAGATCTGGCTGAGCGAGAGCACGATGCCCTTGAGCTCCGCCATGTACAGCGCCGCCGATGTCCCCTTGCCCGCCACGTCGGCGATCAGCACGCCGAGCCGTTCGCCCGGCAGTGGAAAAGGTCGTAGTAGTCGCCGCCGACCTCGCGCGCCGGCACGCAGAGCGCCGTCACGCCGAGGCCGGGCACGTCGAGCGGGCCCCGCGGCAGCAGCGACATCTGGATCTGCCGCGCGATCCGCAGCTCCTCTTCGAGCCGCTTCTTCTCGGCCGCCGTCTGCAGCAGGTTCTCGATGCTGCCCGTCATCTGGTTGAACGAGTCGGCCAGCTCGCCGAGCTGATCCTTCGTGGTGATGGCGATCCGGTGCGTGAAGTCGCCCTGCTGCACCCGCTCGGTGCCCATGAACAGCTCGTGGATCGAGCTGGTGATCGATCGCGCGAGCGCCAGGCCCATGATCAGCGCGACGATCTGGATCACGAGGAACAATCCAGCGACGACGGCCAGCACGATCAGGATCAGGTCGCTGACCGGCGACGGATCCGAGTTGCGCCTGCTGTGCCCGGGCCAGCCGGCGATAGAGCTCGCCGAGGCGGTAGGTCATCGCGACCGTGGCGCGGCGCACTTCGCCGGTGTCCCAGTCGGTGCTGTCGAAGAAGGCCATGCTCTGCCGAACAGCAGCAGCGTCCTCGGTCTGCGGCGACGGGGCGGCGGTCGGAGCCGACAGGCCGCGATCGCCCGCTGCCGACGCTGATCGATCCGGCCTTCACGCCGGTCGCGTCGTGCAGCCGGGAGATCATCTCGGCGTCGATAGGCACGTCGACCACCACGAACCCGGGCGCGCCGACCGGACAGCGCGGACGATCAGCTCGTTCCTGCCGGGCGACTCGGGCATGCGGGACACCGATGGTGCCGGTGAACCCGTGCGGGCTGCGGGCGACCCACGACGGCAGCGTGACGCGGCGGCGCGGCGTGCTCCCACCGGCCTGCCCGGACGATCCGCGCCGGCATCGGCCGTGGCCGGCACGAACACCAGGGACAGGCCCGGGTAGTTCAGGCCGCTCGCATTGCGCTCAAGGCGGTCGACTGCCTCGCGTGCCGCAGCCGGCGGCCTCGGCCATGTCGCGCGATCGCGGCGTCGGCGATCAGGCCCGGCGTTCCTCACCACGTCGTCGTAGCCGTCCTTGAACAGGTAGGCGCCGATGTTCATCGACAGCACGCTCACGCCGATCAGCGCGAAGCCGACGATCAGAGCAGCGCCGGCACGACGCCGATGAAGATGTAGGAAAGGATCAGCTTGCGCCGCACCCGCCAGAGCAGCTGCCGCCGCACCCGGACGAACAGGCCCACAGGACAGGTAGGCGACGGAGATGACCAGCACGATCGTCGCCGCGCTGCCGAGGATCTGGGCAGCGCCCGGCACGGCGCCGAGCGCGCCGCCAGGATCGCCGACGATCAGCTTGATCGAGGGTGGCCGGCGATGAACAGGCGGCCCGGCCAGGACCGGAGCACGAAGTCGCGCGCGGAGAACGGCAATGGCGACCTCGCGCAGGCAACGGCGGCGACGGCATGGGCTGCCGGCGGCGCGCCGCGGACGGCTCGACCGGGAGTCGTGGGCTGCCCATGCGAAGAATATCGCATGATAGCTGAATTCGCTGTGCGAAGCGCCGGAATGATGGGCGATCATGGACGCGTCAGCCGTGCTCCCTCAACCATGAAACTTCCAATCAGCGCGCGGTTCTCGACGGTCTGCATCCACGCCGGGCAGGAGCCCGATCCCGCGACCGGCGCGATCATCACACCGATCTACCAGACATCGACCTACGTGCAGGAGGAGCTGGGGCATCACAAGGGCTTCGAGTACGCCCGCACGCAGAACCCGACCCGCGCGGCGGTGGAGGCCAACATCGCGGCCATCGAGGGCGGCCGGGCCGGCTTTGCGTTCGCTTCCGGCATGGCGGCGATCGACGCGATCACGACGCTCCTCCGCTCGGGCGACCACGTGATCGTGACCGACAACACCTACGGCGGCACCTTCCGGCTCTTCGACAAGGTGCTGACCCGTTATGGGCTCGAGTTCAGCTACGTGGACACCTCACGACTGGACCTCGTCGAGGCGGCGATCACCCCCCGGACGCGGATGCTGTTCCTCGAGACCCCGACCAACCCGGTGCTGCGGCTGACCGACATCGCCGCCGCCGCGGAGATCGCCCGGCGCCGCGACCTGGTGACGGTCGTGGACAACACCTTTGCGAGCCCGTGCGTCCAGCGGCCCATCGAGATGGGCGCGGATCTCGTGCTGCACAGCACGACCAAATACCTCAACGGCCACAGCGACAGCATCGGCGGGATCGTGGTGGCCGTGCGGGACGAGCACATCGAGTGGCTGCGGTTCATCCAGAACGCCGCCGGCGCCATCCTCAGCCCGTTCGATTCGTGGCTGGTGCTGCGTGGCACGAAGACGCTGGCGCTGCGGATGGCGCAGCACAACGCGAACGGCCTGGCGATCGCCGAGTTCCTCGCCGGGCATCCAGCGGTGACGCAGGTCTTCTACCCGGGCCTGCCCGATCATCCGCAGCACGCTCTCGCGCGGCGGCAGATGCGGGGATTCGGCGGGATGGTGTCGTTCGACGCCGGCACCTACGAAAAAGCCCGGCACGTGTGCAACCGCGTCCGCCTGATGGCGCTCGCCGAGAGCCTGGGCGGTGTCGAGACCCTGATCGGCCACCCGGCGTCGATGACGCACGCGTCGGTTCCGCCAGAGCGGCGCGCCGAGATCGGGTTGACGGACAGCCTGGTCCGGATATCCGCCGGCATCGAGGACGTGCAGGACCTGATCGACGACCTGAAACAGGCCCTGGAGTAGCGCCGGAACCGCCGCCGCCCGTCAACCCGGTCGGGTGCTGTCGCCGATCCAGCGCAGGTAGGCCTCGTTCCCGTCGACGATCGGCAGCACGATGAACTCAGGCACCTCGTAGGGGTGCACTTCCCGCACGCGATTCCAGAGGGCAGCAACGCGATCCCGCGAGGTCTTGATCACCACCTGCCGCTCGGTTTCCTGCGCGACGGCACCCTCCCATCGGTACACTGACTGCATCGCCGCGAGCAGGTTGACGCACGCCGCGAGCTGCTCCTCGACCAGGCGGCGGCCGAACGCCTCCCCGTCTGCCGCAGGCGGCAGCGTGGTCAACACGACGACGCACTCGGGAGGGTTCATCGGGGCCACCTGGGGAGGGTTCGGACCGCGCTGCCGGACGCGATCGCGGCACTCTACCACCCTATTCTCGCGGGCGCGCCTAATCTTCGTACGCCGCCGGCTCGAAAAGTATTGTACAAAGGACGCACCCGGATCCATGACGCCACCCGCTGCCCGCGCACCCATGCGGAGGAACGCCCCAGAGCCCCTGCGGCGCTCGCGAACACCGCCACCCGCTCCGTCCACGGCCCGGCGGCGGCTCGTCCACGCGGTCGTCGCGTTCGTGACGGTCGTCCTGGTGGCGGACG
Organism: uncultured Acidobacteriota bacterium; assembly: GCA_963787175.1. Classification (GTDB taxonomy): domain Bacteria; phylum Acidobacteriota; class Vicinamibacteria; order Vicinamibacterales; family 2-12-FULL-66-21; genus CAVSUB01. The sequence goes on along the minus strand of CAWBCA010000008.1, from coordinate 53,328 downwards.
CGCTCGTGGGCGAGAAGAGCTTCATCGTGACGAGCCGCGCCAGGCAGGAGGCTCAGCTGGAGAGTGCGCGTCTGGGGGCCCTGAAGGAGGAGAACGCACGGCTGCGGGAGGAAAGGCGGCGGCTGACCGAGGACGCGGCCACGATCGAGGCCGAGGCGAGGCGGCAGCTCGGGCTCTCGCGCGCGGGTGAGGTGATGTTCATACTCAGGGACATCCAGCCGGTCGAACGATCCCGGTCGATCCCGCCGCGCTGACCCTGCCGTCATGCCCGAGACGACATCGCAGACCACCCGCGGCGCCGGCGGCACGCCGGGCGGGGTGGGTGCATTCTTCGCCGGCCTCGTGATGGTGGCCGCCGGAGGCTACCTGCTGCTCAACCAGGTCCAGGTCACCACCTCGTTCTGGCGCTTCGGCGCGTACGGCGGCTTCGGGCTGACGCTGCTTCCCCTCCTCGCCGGCGTTGCCATCCTGTTCTACAACGGCCAGTCCGTGGTCGGCTGGCTGCTGACCCTTGTGGGCCTCACCTTCATTCTTGCCGGCGTCCTGATGAACATGGACATCTACTTCCAGCAGACGTCGCTCTTCAACACCCTGATGATGCTGGGACTGCTGTTCGGCGGGATCGGGCTCGTCGCCAAATCTTTGCGCTGAGGCGCTCATCCTTTCAGTTGCTGTCGCCTCGTAATGTTTTCCCGCCCGGCGCCGCTAGCAGGCCGCTGAAAAAAAGCCGGCCTGATGTGAAATCGAAAATGGCAAATGGCAAAACGGGCCGAAATGTTCGATTTGCACGGTGCCATATGCCATTCAGGATGCGTTTTTCGTCATCCTGCTACACCCCGATCGGTGCGCGCCGGTCGCTACCCCCACAGTGGTCCCCGGCCGGTTGCTGTGGCTGGCCGCTGGCGGCCGCTGCTGGCGGCCGCTTGACTGCGCTCCTGAAGCATCGATAATCCGCATACACGCTGGAGTGCAGGGGTTCACAAGGAGAGCTCGATGCGCGGACAACTGGGCACAGCCTTTCTCCTGCTGGGCGGCTTGCTGCCGTCCACGGGAGGCATGGCGGAGGCGCAGGCACTGGGCCTCTTCACCGGCAGCGGAGACGTCGGCACGCCGTCCACCATCGGCGCCGGCGCGTCCTCCTACGACGCCGCAACGAAGACCTACACCATCTCGGGGGGCGGCGAGAACATGTGGGCCGCCGCGGACCACTTCCACTACGTCTGGAAGAAGGTGTCGGGCGACGTGTTCCTCGAGGCGTCGGTGCGGTTCCTGGACGGCCGGCCGGCCGGCGGTACACCCGAGGCGCACCGCAAAGCGGTGCTCGTCGATCCGGCAGAGCCTCGACGCCGACTCTGTCTACGCGGACGCTGCCCGGCACGGCGACGGGCTCACCTCGCTGCAGTGGCGCGACGCTCCCGGCGCCGCGACCCAAGAAGTGCAGTCCGCCGAGTCCGGACCGACCCGGCTGCGCGTCGAGAAGCGCGGCAATTATGTGTCGATGTCGATTGCCGGCCCGGGCGAAGAGCTCCGCCCCGCCGGCGGGGCCGCGAAGATCGAGCTGACCGGAGAGTTCTACGTGGGCATAGGCGTCTCGGCGCACAACACCGGGCGGATCGAGACCGCATCGTTCTCGGACGTCCAGCTCGGCACCCCGGCCCCGCTGACAGGCGCCACGACCCTCATCAACACGCTCGAGACGATCAGCCTCAGGTCCCGGGACCGCCGCGTGGTCCACGTCGTCAAGCAGCCCGGGCGCATCGAGGCGCCGAACTGGTATCCGGACGCGACCAACACGCTGTACTTCAACAACGGCGGGAAACTGTACAAGGTGCAGGCCGACCCGCCCGGGGCACCGCGCAATCCGGCGCGCCTGGCGGTGCCGGAGGTGGTCGATCTCGGCATCCTCACCCGCATCAACAACGACCATGGCGTCACCACGGACGGAAAACTGTGGGCCATCAGCGACCAGTCGCAGACCGTGGACGGGCGGCGGCCCTCGCTGATCTACGTCGTCCCGGTGGGCGGCGGCGAGGCGCGGCGTGTGACGGACCAGGGGCCGTCCTACTTCCATGGCTGGTCGCCCGACGGCCGGGCACTCACCTACTGCGGGCAGCGGAACGGCAACTTCGACGTCTACACCGTCCCGGTCGAGGGGGGCGCCGAGCGGCGCCTGACGACGGACGCCGGCAAGGACGACGGTCCGGAGTACTCGCCCGACGGGCAGCACATCTACTTCAACTCCGATCGGACCGGGGCCATGCAGATCTGGCGGATGAAGACCGACGGAAGCGAGCAGGAGCAGATGACCTCAGACGATGCGGAGAACTGGTTCCCGCACGCATCGCCCGACGGCCTGTCGCTGGTGTTCCTGACCTACGAGAAAGGAGTGGGCGACCATCCGGAGAACAAGGACGTCATGCTGCGGGTGATGAACCTCCAGACCCGCAAGGTGGACATCCTGACCAAGCTGTTCGGGGGGCAGGGGACGATCAACGTCGCGTCGTGGTCGCCGGACAGCCGGTACCTGGCGTTCGTGAGCTACCAGATCGTGCCGCAGTAGCGATCCAGCTGGCCCGCGTACCGGGCCGTCGAAGAGAAAAGGGCGGAGGCCTCAGCAGCCTCCGCCCCTTTTCGTTCACGACAGCAGTTCCCGGTCCTAGAGCGACCTCGGTGGGCCGAGGCCCTTGGTGGGCCGGAGGCCCACTAGAACTGTATCCGCATGCTCAGCTGGATGTCGCGCTGACCGTTCTTCGCGGTCACGCGTCCGTAAGCGGATTTCGTCGGGATCGGACCATCCCTGTCCCTGAAGCGCATCGGTCTGCACGTTGCTCCAGTTCGGGTGGTTCGGGAAGTTGAAGAACTCGGCCCGCAGCTGCGCCCTGGCCGTGCCGCCGAGGCTGAAGTTCTTGAACAGGGCGATGTCCCAGTTCTGCTCGCCCGGATTGTAGAGCAGGTTGCGGGGAGCATTGCCGAAGGTTCCCGCCGCCTGGCTGGCAAAGGCGTCCGGATTGAACCAGTAGTTGCCGTCCCCCACGGCGTTCGAGAACTGCTTGTTGGCGTTGGCGTTGACATCGCCGACGAGATCGACGGGCTGGAGGAACGATCCATCACCCACGCCCGCGATGTCGTTGTTGCGGAGGACCGAGAACGGCGTGCCGCTCCTGAAGAACGCCGAGCCGCTGATCTGCCACCCTCCCAGCAGATTTCTCATCAGGGTGGTCTGGTCGCGCCAGAACGGCAGGTCGTAGATGTAGCCGATGCTCGCGACATGACGACGGTCGAAGTCGGACGGTCCCCAGTAGTTGGTGTCGTCGTACGTGTTCCACATCACGTTGCGCTTGTTGCTGCCGTTGTCCTCGGACTTGTTGAAGGTGTAATTGGCACCAACCCTGAGACCGTTCGCGTAGCGGCGATCCGCACTGATCTGCAGGCTGTTGTACTTCGAGTTGCCGGAGTTCTCCGACAACCGGATGACGCCGTAGCCGGTGTAGGGACGCAGCGCCGCTATATCGACGCCCCGGTTGGCCTGCAATGTGCCGGCTGCCAGCTGGTTGAGGTTCCGCTCGCGCTGCAGGTACAGGCCACGGCGCCCCACGTAGGTGACATCGACCGTGAACCGGCCCGGCAGCTCACGCTGCACGCCGACCGACCACATGTACGAGGTGGGGTGCTTGAACACGGTGTCCTGCGCGTTGATGCCGAACGGCAGGTCGGCCGAGCCGATGGTGCCCCCCCCGGGATTGTCTGCGTTCCCGTTCGAGATGGTGACCTGTGGCTGGAAGGGCGGGTTGCCCCCGAGCAGCGTCGAGTCGTTCAACGTCACCCGGTTGTGGAAGACGCCGACGCTCGCGCGGAACACGGTGGCCGGAGTGAGGGCATACGACATTCCCAACCGTGGCTCGATGGCGTTGTAGTGCGTGTCCGAGAACCCTCGAGGCTCGCCCCGGAAAAGCGCCAGCACTGCGGGATTACTGGCCACCACGGAGTCCGCGGCGTCTCCCTCGAACCCATCCCCCGGCAGGACGACGCCATTGTAACGGGCTCCGCCGGTCAGACGGCCTGTCGCCGGGTTGATGATGGCCTTCTGCGACTGGTCGTAGAAGCGCGGATCGAAGTTGGCGATATTGTTCGTCGTGGAGTACCAGGGCGGCCAGAAAACCCAGCGCAGGCCTCCCTCGACGGTCAGCTGACTTGTCGGCTTCCACGAGTCCTGGACGAAGAAGTCGGTCGCCAGCGCCCGCCACTTGGTGAAGTTGCGCTGGCCCAGCTCCGCGTAGTTGCTGTAGAGACCCAACGCGGCGTTGCTGATCGCCAGGCCGGTGCCGTTCGCCCGCGAGTCGAGGAACTCGAAGCGGCCATTCTGATTGTTCGTGCTGCCGGGAATGGCGCTGACGTTGATCTGGTCGAAGTCGTCTTCACCCGAGTACTCCACCTGCATGCCCGCTTTGAACGTGTGGCGGGCTTTCACCCAGGTGGTCGTGTTGGAGAACGTGTGGATGGGCCCGGACGAGGACGCCGGGTAAGGCCCGCCGTCGATTGTCTGGAACCCCGCCAGCGAGACCGTCGGGATCTTGTCGACGATCTCTTTTTCGGCGAACACATAGGGGAAGTTGATCCCGTACCGGCTCCGCTGGTACGCGCCGTCTTCCGTGAAGACGTTGATGAACACGTCGTCCTTGGAGTACGTGTAGGTCAGCTCGTTGACGAGGGTGTTGGTCAGCGTGCTGGCCCAGGTAGCCGTCGAGGTGCGGTTCGGCCGATCCCACGAGGTACGCGCAAATGGCAGGTTGTCCCGGAAGGCATCGACAGCGACCCAGTTGTACTTGCTGAACCGGTACGAGAACTGGTTCGAGTTGTTGAGCCGGTAGTCGAAGCGGATGTTGTCCTTGCGCTGATCCCGCGGGTTCGGGCTGGTGATGATCGCGTTGTTGGTTCCCTGCCGGAAGCCTGGTGTAGCCGCGGGGTAGGCGTTCAGAAACGCCATCCCGTTCGGGGACAGACGACTCTGAGGGATGACGTTCCCGGGGAAGGGCTGGCCGGTGAGGGGATCGTTAATCGTCCGGGTCCCGGTGAAGAAGCCGTTGTTGGCATTCAGCAGCTCGCTGAAATCGCCGCGGCGCATCGCGTCGCTGGGAACCGTGATGATCGCGGTCTGATCCTGGAAGAAGTTGACCCATTCCTGCGCGCCGAAGAAGAACAGCTTGTCCTTGAACATGCTGCCCGGAACCGGCCCTCCTCCTGAATACGCGTACTGCTTGTAGTCGAACGGGGCGGGCTTGGCCTGCAATGGGTTGTTGCTGGCGTTGCGGGCCCATGTGTTCGCCTGCAGCGAGTCGTCCCGGTAATAGAACGACGCGTTGCCCGAATACCGGTTGCTGCCGCTCTTCGTGACGAACCTGATCTGTCCGCCGCTCGCCCGTCCGTACTCCGGCATGTAGTTGGCCGTCAGGATCTGGACTTCCTGGAGCGAGTCGACGTTCTGGATGCCGATGATGTTGCCCGACGACCGGGTCCGGATGGCCGTCGCGCCGTCAACGGTGATGTTGTTCTCCTCGCTCCGGCTGCCGTTGATGTTGAAGCCGCCGTTGCCGAGGTCGTCGAACCCGCGGGTGTTGAAGGCGCCTCCGACCACACCGGCCTTCATGCTCGCGACGCCGATGGGGTTGCGGCCGGAGAAGGATAGCTGCTCGAGGTCCTTCGCCTCGACGGTTTTTCTGATGGTGACGTCGGTCTGGAGCGGCATCGACTCGGCCGTGACGGTCACCTGCTCGGTCAGATTTCCCGTGGTCAGGGCAAAGTCCAGGGTCACGGCCGCGGCGGCGTCAACCTGCACGTCCTCGCGGAGCGCTTTCTTGAATCCTTCGAGCTCCGAGGAAAATGAGTAGCGACCCGGTGTCAGCGTCGCAAACGTGTAGTATCCGGTGCCATCCGTCACCGTCGTGCGGACGGCCTGTGTCTGGAGGTTGGTTGCGGTCACGGTGGCGCCCGGAACGACGCCTCCCTGCTGATCCTTGACTGTCCCCGAAACCTGGGCCCGTTCGAACTGGGCCAGCGCTGGGGTTGCGGCAAGCAGCAGTCCCAGCAGGCATGCGGCGCCGAGACACCACTGCCGTCCGGCTTTGCCGGCGTGCAAAAACATGGAATCCTCCTCTAAAACGAACAATGCTCTGTAATGACTGGCGAAAGGGAGAGCGCCCGCGAGGTTAGTACGCCTGTTTCGCCCTGTCAAGCTCATTTATTGGCTTGCAAAACGCCCGGCCGAGGGGACCAACCGTCCGGCGCCGTTGGGTGCAGGCCCTCCGCACGCCGGAGGCACAGCCAGGCGGCAACCAAAGCTCTGCTGGACGAGCGGGCTGAGACCGATCAGCGCTCCGGGTCCTGGGGCTGTGACAACCGGTGTTCCGTGAGCCATTGCTGGCTCACGAAGCCGAGATCCGGAGGCCGGCCCCGGCCGTGCGACCAGATGGTAATCGCGACGGCCGATGCCAGCAGCGACAAGCCGACGACAATCCAAATGGGGTTGAGCACCGGGCTCCGTCCTTCTCCTTCGTCTCGAGACTCTGGCGTGGTCGCCGGGGATTCCAGCCGGTCAACCACGAGAACCCAGAGCACGGCTCGGCGCGCCACAGGCCGGGTGCCGCGCCCCGGCCGCACGTCGGCACGTCTCTGAACGGTCTCAACAGGATACTCCCGCCACCGTCAACGGCCTGTATAGAAAGACACAGGCGTTCCCTCCGCGCGACGCCTTTTTGCCCGGCGACCTGTGCGAAACGATACAGACGAACTCTCCTGCCCCGGCTACGCTCGCAAGAGGAGCGAGGAGTGTCCCTCCAGACAATCCGCCGGGTCTTCACTGCCGCCCGGCCCTTCCAGCCCGAAAGTGATGGCGCCTTGTCACTCTCGCAGACCTATTCCGCCGCAGGAACAGCGGGACGCGCGCCCCCAGCCCGGGTCCGGAAACCGTGATGAGTTCATGATGACAACCCGCTGGGAGGCCGCCTTCACCCGTGTGCGCCGCCTCGTGCTCGTTGCCGCGCTGGCTGTCCTCATCCGGCCGCTGCCGGGCCTCGCTCAGGGCACCGGCGCGAACCTCAATCAGATGTCGATTGAGGATCTGATGAGCATCGAAATCACCTCAGCCTCCCGCAAGGAACAGCGCGCGAAAGACATCGCCGCGGCCGTCTTCGTGATCACCCACGACGAGATCCGCCGCTCCGGCATGACCACGATCCCGGAACTGCTGCGGCTTGCACCGGGCGTGAACGTCGCCCAGTTCAACGCCAGCAACTGGGCCGTGTCCGTACGGGGTTCAACGGCCTCTACGCCAACAAGCTGCTCGTCCTCGTGGACGGCCGGAGCGTCTACAGCTGGATCTTCTCGGGGGTGAGCTGGGACGCCGAGGACATGATCGTCGACGACATCGAGCGAATCGAGGTGATCCGCGGGCCCGGTGCGGCGATCTGGGGTGCCAACGCCGTGAACGGCGTCATCAACATCGTCACCAAGGCCGCGGCGGAGACGCAGGGAGGCCTGGTCAGCGTCGAGGCGGGCGGCTGGGGGCAGCAAGGGGCGGTCCGATACGGCGGTGCGGTCGGCTCCGGGAACTACCGGGTGTATGCGCAGTGGAGCGATCGGGATGGCTCGGCGCTTGCGGCCGGCCGCCCCGCCGACGACGCCTTCCGAAGCTTCATTTCGGGCTTCCGGACGGACTGGTCTGCGGCGCCCGGGGTGTTCATGGTGCAAGGCAACCTCGCGGCGGGCCGGTCGCACCCCCTTTGGTTCAACCTCGACCCGCTGACAGTAGGGCAGGAACCCATCAGGGAGGACCGAACCGACGCGCAGAGTGGTCATCTCCTGAGCCGGTGGACACACACCAGGCGCGGCGGCGCATCGCTGCAGGTCCAGTCGTTCGTGTACCTGGCATCGCGCCAGGAACCGATTGCGGACTATCACCGGCGGACGATCGACGTGGACACGCAGTACCACACGCCGTTGGGCGAACGCCACGACATCGTTACCGGCATCGGCTACCGGTTCAACGACGACAGCTTCCAGGGCGTGCGCGGCTTCTCGCTGAGCCCCGCCGCGGACCATTCGTCGCGGTTCACCGCGTTCCTCCAGGACGAAGTGGCGCTGTTCGCGGATCGGGTTGCCGTGACGCTGGGAAGCCAGGTGCAATACGACCGTGACTCCGGCGCCGGCGTCCAGCCGAACGTACGCGTCATGTGGAAGGTGCGCCCCCGGCAGCGGCTCTGGGCGGCCGCCTCCCGCGCCCTGCGCACGCCGTCACGTTACGAGCGGGGGCTCCGCGTCGAGTTCCCGCCGGTTCCGACCGACGCAGGATTGCCCCTCGTGGTCAACGTGCTGGGAAACCCCGCTGTAGCGACCGAGACCTTCGTGGACGCCGAAGGCGGTTACCGGCTGGAGATCGGGACGAACGCCGGCATTGCCGCGACGGCGTTCGTTGGCAGCTACGGACACCTGCAGACGCAGGAGCGGCAGGCCCCGGTCCTCGAGTTCGCGCCGCGACCGCAGCTTCGCGTCACGAGCACGTTCGGCAACATGCTCGAGGCAACGACGCGCGGGCTCGAGGCCGCAGGTTACTGGTCTCCCGCGCCAGCCTGGCGGCTCGACGCGAGCTACACCGCCCTGCGGGTCACGCCTCACCTGTCGCCGCTCAGTCAGGATCCGGAAGCCGGCCAGGCCGACGGCAGCGCGCCGCGCCAGCAGTGGCAGCTGCGGTCCACCTTCTCGCCCGGTTCTCGATCGACGCTCCGCGCCGCGTTCTTCCACGTGGGTGCGCTGAGGCAGATGCAGGTCGCCGCCTATACCCGCGCCGATGTCAGCGCCGAATGGCGGTTCTCGAATCACCTCTCCGCCGTGGCACTGGGCCAGAATCTGTTCGATCCCGCGCACGCGGAGTTCTCCCCGGAGCGCTCGCTCCTCTTTGCCACCGAGGTGCCGCGCAGCGCCAGCCTGCGGCTGCGCTGGACCTTCAGATGATGTCTGCCCTGCTGATCTCAGGGGCCTGGCTCGCGCTCGCCTGCAACCCGCAGGCAGTCCCGCCCGTCGCGCAGCCCACGCCCATGGCAGCCGCACGGAGCGAGAGCGCGCAGGACTTCGAGGTCAAGGCGGGGCTGTTCTACAACTTTGCCAAGTTCACCGTCTGGCCCGCGCTGCCATCCGGCTCGCGGGTGGTCTTCTGCGTCGTCGGCGCGGAGGAGATCGCGGCGGTGCTGGTCGACATTGTCCGGGACATGAGCATCGGCGGCCATACGCTGGAAGTGCGGCGCCCGCTGGACAGCGCCCGGTGGCGGGACTGCCACCTGCTGTTCATCGCAGACGGAGGGCTGCGGCAGCGCGCGGAAGACATCGGCGCGATCAGGGCCGAGCCGGTGCTCACGGTCAGCGACAGCAAGGGCTTCGCCCGGTCGGGCGGCATGATCGAGCTCTACCTGGCCGAAGGGAAGATGGCTTTCTCGATCAACCAGGATGCGGTGGAGCGCTCGGGACTGCGCCTCAGCTCCAGGCTGCTCTACCTCGCGAACATCGTACGGGACGTGCATGGTAAGTAGCGTCGACACCTGGTTTCGCCGGCAGTCTGTCGGGCGCAAGCTCACGACCACCGCGCTGGTCACGAGCGGGGTGACCCTGCTGGTCGCGTGCACGGTCTTCGCCACCTACGATTACCTCAACGTGCGCTCGCGCCTCGTCCGGGACGTCACCGCGCTCGCGGACATCGTCGGGGGGAACAGCACCGCGGCGCTGACCTTCAAGGATGCCGCGTCTGCCGGCGACACGCTGCGCGCAATCGGCGTCAACGAACACATCCTCGACGCGCGGCTGTTCACACGCGACGGAACGCTGCTGGCGACCTACACCCGCCCCGATCTCCTGCAGGCGGATGCCAGGCCGGAAAGCCCTGCCAGACCGGGAGGGCGGCGGGTGCGCGTCGAACGGCCGGTGTCACTCGATCAGGAAGTGATCGGCCGGATCGTGGTGGAGTCCGACACGGCGGAAATCTCCGCGCGCCTCGTGCGCTTTGCCGGCATCACGGCCGTTACGCTGTTCGGCGCCTTCTGGATTGCCTTCGGGCTGTCGCGGCTCACGGCACGGTTGATTTTTCAGCCGATTGCCCGCTTGATCCAGGTGACCCGAACCGTGCGCGACGGCGGGCGTTACGACGTCCGGGCCGAACCGGGAGACAAGGACGAAATCGGCGAGCTGATCGACCAGTTCAACGCGATGCTGTCCGACGTCCAGAAGCGGGACCAGCAACTGCTGCTGCAGCAGAACAATCTCGAGCGTACGGTCGGCGAGCGGACGGCCGAGCTCCAGACGAGCAACGTGGATCTCGTGAAGGCCCGCGACAAGGCCATGGAGGCCAGCCGCGCCAAGAGCGAGTTTCTCGCCAACATGAGCCACGAGATCCGGACGCCCATGAACGGCATCATCGGGATGACGGATCTCGTGCTCGACACCGACCTCAGCGAGGATCAGCGCGACAGCCTGGCGACCGTCCGTACGTCGGCCGACACGCTGCTGGCCATCCTGAACGACATCCTCGACTTCTCGAAGATCGAGTCGCGCAAGCTCGAGCTCGAGGAGGTGCCGTTTTCCCTGAGATCCGCGGTCGCCGGTGCGCTCAAGCCCCTCGCCCTCCGCGCAAATCAGAAAGGTCTCGAACTGATCTGCGACATCCAGCCGGATGTTCCCCCCGGGGTGCTCGGAGACCCCACCCGCATCCAGCAGGTGCTCACGAACCTGGTCGGCAACGCGCTCAAGTTCACCGAAAAAGGGCACGTCGTCGTCTCCATCCGGCAGGACTCGCGTGCCGATGGTCGCACGACGCTGCACTTCAGTGTCGCTGATACGGGAATCGGCATCCCGCCCGAGCAGCACGAGGCAATCTTCGAGGCATTCCGCCAGGCGGACGGATCGACGACACGACGGTTCGGAGGGACGGGGCTCGGCCTGACGATTTCGACGACGCTGGTGGGGCTGATGGGCGGACGGCTCTGGGTCGAGAGCGCCCCCGGGGCGGGGAGCACGTTCCATTTCACGGCGGCGCTCGGTGTGGTCGATGCTCCCGCCGTCCGGGCTCAGAAGTCCAACCTCCCGCACCTCAACGTGCTGGTGGTCGACGACAACGCCGTCAACCGGCGGATCCTCGCCGAGCAGCTTCGCCGATGGGACCTGCACCCGACGGTGGTCGAGAGCGGCAGTGCCGCGATTGAGGCGCTCGAAGCCGCCGCACGGGAGGAGAGGCGGTTCGACCTCGTCCTGCTCGACGTGCAGATGCCGGACATGGACGGGTTCGAGGTTGCGGCACATCTCTCTCGGCAGCCCGAACTGACCCGCGCGACCATTCTCATGCTGAGCTCATCCGGGGAGCACGTCGACCAGGCCAGATGCGCCGAGCTGGGCATCGCGGCGTACCTGACCAAGCCGGTATATGCCGTCGATCTGCTCGCCGCCATCGAGCGCGCGATTGGGGCCAGACCTTCACAGGCAGCGCCTGTCCAGGCCAGGTCGACCCGGGGCGCGCTGGCCCAGGGTTCGATCGGCCGTCCCGCCCGCGTCCTCCTCGTGGAGGACAACCTGGTGAACCAGCGTGTCGCGGCCGGTCTGCTGGCCCGCCGCGGCCATCAGGTCACGCTGGCGCAGAACGGGCAGGAGGCGGTCGACCGGCTGGCGCACGAGACCTTCGACCTGGTGCTGATGGATCTGCAGATGCCCGTCATGGGAGGACTCGACGCGACCGCTGCAATCCGCGCGCGTGAGCGCATGACCGGGCAACACGTGCGCATCGTCGCCATGACGGCCCATGCGATGGACAGCGACCGCGAGCGGTGCCTGGCAGCCGGGATGGACGACTACCTGTCCAAGCCGATCGTGCCCGGGAAACTGTTCGCGATGGTCGAGCAGGGGGAGAAGCCTGACACCGCGCCCGTTGCCGCGGACAAGGGCGTCACCTTCGACGAGGAGGCGCTCCGCGATCGGCTGTCGGGCGATGCCGAACTGATAGCCGATGTCATTCGTGCGTTCCTCCAGGACCTGCCGCGGCAGCTTGCCGCTATCGATCGGGCGGCAGACGGGGGTGATCTGGGTGCCCTGGGGGTCGCCGCACATGCCCTCAAAGGGGCGGCCGGCTCGCTGGCAGCCGGCGCACTGTGCAGGGCCGCGGAAAGACTCGAGCAGGCAGCCGCCGGCGGCAGCGCGCCAGACGCGATAGCGGCCGCGCGGCGCGCGCAATGGGAGGCCGGCCGCCTTGTCGACCTGTTGCGTCGCTACGATCCCCCGAAGGGCCCGATCTCGCGGGCATCCTGAACCGGCACTGCCTGCGCCGCGGTCAGCGGTGCGCACCGTGCGGCCGGCCCCTCAGCAGCGCACCAGCACTGCCGGGCGACCAGCCACGCCGGCCACAATCGCCAGCTGGCCGAACTTCCTCCCCACCCTTCGTGCGTCCCGTCTCGAAATGCCCATGACGAACAGGCTGGCCTCGGCAGGCCAGGTGCCGTCCTTGTCGATGCCCTCCCCCGGCAGGCACATGTAGCCGGCGGCGCGGAGCATCGTCGCGAGCTGGAGCTGGCGACGCGCGTTGTCGCCGTCGTCCAGCCGGCGTGACGCCGGGTTCCACGCCGTGATGAATGCCCACCTCGATGCCCCGGCACGCGCGAGCAGCGCGTCCCGCCGCCTGTTGATCGCCCCGACGGTGAAGCAGATGCGGGTGACGTCGCCCGGATCGAAGCAGTAGTTCGTTCGTTCGTACGACCGCCAGGCCGCAAGCTCCTGCGTGGCCCTCAACCAGACGTGCCGGAGCGCGCGGCAATCGTGCTGGTTGTACGCGAGCAGCGAGTGCCAGTCCGCCTTCACCCTTGCCGGAACCGCCCGATAGCGGCCCGCGCGCTTCACCGCCTTTTGCACCCGGCGTATCCAACGAGCCGGTGTGCCTGCGCTGAGCGTCTCGCCGTGCCCGTAGCCGGCCAGTTGCGCAAAACGATCCAGGGTGTTCTTCGCATCGAAGCGGCTGGCCCGCCCGATCCGGACCTGGGGATGCATGATCGTTTTCCACGGTCGAGCCCCGGCGAGTGCATTGACGTAACGTTGCCTGAGCACCTCCCGGAGCGGTTCCGCGAGGCCGCACGACAGGAGCACATCGCGGTCGAACAGACTCCACCCGACGAGCGGGCAATCGCTGGCCGCGGCTTCGGCGACGAGCGCCTCCCCCACCACCTGCGGGTCGCCAACCCTGAGGTGACCCGCGGCACAGGCCGCGGAGGCCAGCGTGGGGTCCAGAATGACTTGATCGAAGTGACACGCGTCCCCCAGGTCCCTGAGAATCCCGAGAAGAACGGGCGCTCGCGGCTGCGTCTTGAGACACTCGAAGTCTATGTAGATGGCCCTGGCCGGGTTGGGCATGTCAGATCTCAATTGACGCCTGGAGCGGGCAGGCGGATCGATTGTCGATCTCGCCCCCGCGTTGAATCCGTTTCGACGGCAAGCCACACTACATGGGAATCCTGACGGCCGGGCCCCGCATCCATATCGTATCGATGTCTTTGGTGAGGACCGCGTGAACGCGGGACGACATGGCCATGGCGCCACCGTGGTCCGGCTGCCTTGGTTCGGCACAGCGGGGGAACCCATGACAGAATCGACGGAGTGGAAAGGACTGCAGGAACAGATTCACTCCAACGCCATCGCGCGGCTGTGCGTGCGCGCCTGGTCCGATCGGATCACGTGCGGGCCGGGCCCGAAAGCATCACCTGGAAGGTCAACCGCGAGGTGATCGTGGTCGGCGGCTGGGGCCGTGCCATCCTGCTCCAGCTGGCGCATCCCGCGGTTGCCGCCGGCGTGCACGACCACAGCTCCTTCCGCGGCAGTCTTTGCTCCAGCTTCGGCCGCCTGCACTCGACCGTTGGCGCGATGCTGTCGCTTACGTTCGGCGATACGGAGCAGATGATCACGGCGGCTGCCGGCATCAACATGATTCACGACCGGGTGCGCAGCCGCGTCCAGGACGGGGCGGGCGAGGCGTACTCCGCTCACGATCCTGACCTGCAGCGGTGGGTGCACGCCACGCTGCTCGAGTCGATTCCGCTCACCTACGAGCTGCTCGTAGGCCCCCTGACCCTTCGTGAGCGGGATCGGTACTGCTCGGAGGCGGCGATCATGGAGCCGCTGCTGGGGATGCCGGCCGGATGTCTCCCGCGCGACTCGGCGCAGCTCGACACTTACATGCGCGAGATGCTGTCTGGCGGGGGCATCGTCGTATCCGACACCAGCCGGGCGCTCGCACGGGCGGTGCTCTACCCGGCGCAGTGGTACTTGGCCTGGCCGGCGTTTCGTGCGATGCAGCTGCTCACGATCGGATCGCTTCCGCCATCGATCCGACGCGCTTACGGATTCGAGTGGCGCGCGCGCGACGTGCGGGCGTTCGCGCGCTGGACGGCGCTGCTCCGGACGTCGCTGCGGCTGCTTCCGCCGCTCGCACGTGAGTGGCCGGCTGCGAGGCGTCGGGATCTATCCGGCGCCTTCTCGATGCACCCGTCGTCGCGCTACGATCCTTTCTGACCTGCACGTCCTGACCGCCCCTGAATGGTAGATGGTAAACGGCACCGGCCGATGGGGTCTGATACGATCGCCCGAGGCCGTGGCGAACCGTCGTGATTCGATATCGCTTCAGTGATTTCACGCTCTCTCCCCGGCGCCGGCTCCTCCTCCGCGAAGGCCGCGAGGTGCCGCTCATCCCGCGCTATTTCGACCTGCTCGTCCTGCTGGTCGAGCGGCGTCACGAGGCGGTGCACCGCCGCGACATCTTCGATGGCGTCTGGACGGACGTCATCGTCTCCGACAGCGCGCTGAGCCAGGCCGTCCGGACGCTCCGGCGCACCCTCGGCGACGATTCGCGCGAGCCGCGCTTCATCCGCACGGTCGCGCGTCACGGCTACCGGTTCGTCTTCGCGGATGTCATCGACGAGGAGGACGATGGCGTGTGGCCGGAGCCTGTGACGGTGCCGCCGCCGCAGGCTGTCGAGGAGCCTGGTGATGCGTACGAACCGCTGCTGGACCGTCTTACCCGTGCCGGTGCTACTGAGGACGACCGCCGCGAGGCGGCCGAGCTGCTGCACGCGCTGGGAACGTCAGAGGCGCTGAGCCGCCTCGGCGTCCGCCCCGGTCATGCCTCCGCGCGCGCGCTGCTGCGCGATGCGCGCTGGAATGCGCCCGGCGCGGGAGAGGTGCCGGTGCTCGGCGCGCCCGCGCCGCTCGCGGTCGCGCGCGAGCTGCTGCGGCTCCGGCTGCGCCGCGCCGCGCGAATCGCCGCCAAGCGATGGGCGGGCGCGGCAGCGGGCGGTGGTCTGGCGGGCGTCGCAGCCGGCGCTACAGGAGGATTGATCCTCGCCGCTGCGCCGGCGAGTGCGGCCCCGGTTGCCATCGCGCCGGTGCTGGCGGTTATCGGCGGCGTCTGCGGCGCGCTGGGCGGCGCCGGTGTCGGGGCGGGTCTCTCCCTTGCCGAGGCCAGCGCGCGCTCACAGCGCGCCCTCGCCCTGATTTCGGCCGCCGCGCTCGGCGGCGGCGTCGTTGGAGCGGCGGTCCAGTGGCTGGCCCGATGGGGTCTTGCCGCGCTCGTGGGCCTCGACCTCGACGTCGGAGGCGGGATTGAGGGGCTCGTCATCGGGGGAAGCGCGGGAGCAGGCTACGCAATCGCGACCCGCCACGCCGAGGGCGAAATGGCGGCGCCGCGCGGTCGGAGGCGAGTGCGTGCGGCGCTCATCACCGCGGTCATCTGCGGGCTGGCCGGACTTGCGCTCACGCTCGCCGACCGTCCCCTCGTCGGCGGCACGATCCACGCGATAGCCGACGCGGCGGACGGGTCTCGCGCGACCCTGGCGCCCCTCGGGAGGCTGATCGGCGAGCCGGATTTCGGTCCGGTCTCGAGAGGTATCCTCGCGTTCGGCGAAGGGGCCGTGTTCGGCCTCGGGCTCGCTTATGGCCTGATGCGCCGTCCGGCGGGCGCGGAAGAGGCCCCCAACAGCCGCGCCTGAGCCCGCTACGTGCCCGCCTCACCGACATCTCACGCAACCCTCACCGACACGTGAAGACCCCAACGGGCTGTTCGGGCGATCCTTTTGTACGCCACCGGCCGAACCGGCCGGTGCGCGAGGAGGACCGCCCCATGGAGACACTCGTGCCCGCGGCAATCTGCCGCCACGGCCGGATCCGCGTCGCGACCGAGCGCGCGATGGAGTTCATAGACCTGACGGCCCGGATCGAGGCGCTGGCCGCCGAAGCAGGCATCCACGCCGGCCTGGTCAACATCCAGAGCCTGCACACCACGACGGCCATCGTCGTCAACGAACACGAGCCGCTGCTGCTCGCGGACTTCGCCGCCCTGCTCGCCCGGGCGGCGCCGAGGCACGCGCCCTATTGCCACGATGACATGGACGCTCGGACAATGAACCTCGCGCCCGGCGAACGCCCTAACGGTCATGCGCATTGCCACGCGCTGCTGCTCGGGGCGGCCGTCTCGCTGAACTTCGCGGAAGGTCGCGTGCAGCTCGGGCGCTGGCAGCGTGTCTTCCTGGTGGAGCTCGACGGTCCGCGCCTCCGCGATGTCTCGGTCCTCGTCCTGGGCGAGGGCGCGCGATAGGCGCCTTCCAAAGGCCCGGTCCATGATCAGCAGCGCGGGTTTCCAGCGGCGCTCGAGCGGATCGCCAGTGTCTGGCGGCCTGCTGGAAATAGGGCTGAATCGAGCCCTGCATGTCCGCGAAGAGCGGCTTTCGACGCGGCACGACGCGTGTCGCCTGCTGTATGTCAGCGACATTCACCTCAGGAACGGTCGTTCCGACATGCTGTGCCGGCAGGTGTTGGATTCCGTAGGTCGGTGCAAGCCGGATATGGTGCTGCTGGGTGGCGACCTGGTGGACCGTCCCTCCGAGCTGAGCAAGCTGAGTGACCTGGTTGGCAAGCTCCACGTAGTCGCACGGGTCCTCGCCATTGGTGGCAACCACGACCGCCAGATCGGCATTGAGCGCGTCCGTGAGGCCGTGGTGCATGGCGGGGGGCAATGGATCCATGATGACGTCGCGTGCGTGACGCATCGGGGGCGGGTGATCGCGGTCTCCGGTCCTGAAACGGCGCCGCACGTCGATGGGCATGTCCGCGTCCTGTGCGCCCATGACCCGCGAATCTGGAAGGCATCACGCCATGCCGGCTATGACCTCGTCCTGGCTGGGCACCTGCATGGCTGCCAGTTGGTCGCTTGCGAGTATCGAGACCGCCTGTTTCCGGGGGCACTCATCTACCCGTATTGCTTCTTGAGTCATCACAGCGGTTCGACAAGGCTGGTAGTCAGCCGCGGCGTCAGCGATCTCGTGCCGATTCGCTGGCGGTGTCCCCGGGAAGTTGTCCTGTGCTATGTCTGACGTGGGCCGAACACAGCGTCACAGCGCGCGCCACGGACGAGTACGGCCCACCCTCGTGTCGCTCACCTGCCTTCTACGAGGTCTGCCGCTCTTCTTTTGCGCGGCACCCAAGACGCCGTTACGAGTCCTCTGCATCATTGCGCTCGACACGCTTCATGTGCTTCGCACGTCGCGGCGATTGCCGCGCAGGAAAATCGGCGAGTTGGCAACGTTCCTGGATTTTCAAGCGTGCACGAATGCGGCTTGGGATCACAAGGATCTGTGCGAAGCAGAATACCAGGCGATCCGCCAGCGGCTGGAGCATGCCGGCCTCGGGTTGTACATCGAGGCATATCTCAGTCAGATTCGAGAACTGGAAAGACGACGGCCGCCAATCGGCGGAGATCAGCGGCGCTTCGACGACGTCCGGTCGTACCGCGAGGCGGTCGGGCGGCTGTCGCTTGCAACGGTTACCGCTGTGGCGCTGAACGGCGATTGCGTCGAAGAGGAAATCCGGGCGACGCATTGCGACAGCGATGTGGCAACGCTCTTTCGGATCGTGATGCAGTGTCAGATCATCGACGACGTCCTGGACTACCGGGAGGATCTGTCCGCGGGCCTGCCGAGTTTTCTGACAGCATCTGCGTCGCTGCCGCAGGCCATGGAATTGACTGCCAGGGCGGCACGGTCCTATGCCGCCATCCCCGAGGCTCCATCGGGCAAGGGCGTGTTTCCGCTGCGCATGGCGCTGTGTGTCGTCACGGCGGTGACGAAGCTTGCCGTTCGTGTTGCCGGCCGGCGACGACTCGGCCCGAGTGTCTCCTCGCCGATGTAGCGGAGTGATACCCTGCGGCATCTTATGGACCGTCCTTCCTCGGCGGCCATCACGCGCGCCTCTCGCAGCCGGCCGGTGTCGAGTTTCAGCGTGACGTAGCATGCTCCTGACCATCCGAACGACTCACCGGCCCGCCACCGACCTCGGGTTCCTGCTCCACAAGCACCCGGAGCACGTGCACACTCGCGAGTTCCCGTTCGGTAGCGCCACAGTCTTCTACCCGGAGGCGACGGACGACGGCTGCACGGCAGCGGTTCTCCTCGACGTGGACCCGGTCGGAATCGTCCGTGGCCGTGGCGGCAAGGGCGGTGCCGAGGACCAGTACGTCAACGACCGCCCGTACGTCGCCTCGTCGCTGCTCTCGGTTGTGCTTTCCCGCTGGTTCAATTCCGCCCTTGCCGGGCGATGCGAGCGCAAACCCGAGCTTGCGACGACCGAGCTGCCCCTGGAGGCACGTCTTGCAGCCGTCCCCTGCCGTGGCGGCGAAGGGTTCCTGCGTGCGTTGTTCGAACCTCTCGGCTACACGGTCGAAGCGACCAGACACGAACTCGACGGGACCATGCCGGCTCTCGGCCCGAGCCGGCTGTTCACCCTCACGCTTCGAGCAACGCGTCGGTTGAGCGATCTCCTGACGCACTTGTACGTCCTTGTTCCCGTTCTCGATGACCAGAAGCACTACTGGGTTGGAGACGACGAGATCGAGAAACTGCTTCGTCATGGAGAGGGCTGGCTCGACCGTCATCCGTCACGTGATGCCATAGTCTCGCGCTATCTCGTCCATCAGCGAGGGCTCGTCCGCGACGCCATCGCCCGGCTGACGACGGAGGAACAGCCCGAAGAGGAGGCCGCAGCAGCCCACAAGGACGAGCAGGAAGCATCGATCGAGCGGACGATCAGTCTGAACGAACGCCGGCTCGACGCCGTGTTCGAGGTGCTGAAGGCTTCTGGCGCTGCGCGTGTCCTCGATCTGGGGTGCGGCGAAGGCAAGCTCCTGCGCCGCCTCTTGTCGGATTATCAGTTCGCCGAGATCGTCGGTATGGACGTATCGGGACGAGTACTCGATCTGGCGGAATCGCGCCTGAAGCTCGATCGGCTGGCGCCGAAACAGCGCGGGCGCATCCGCCTGATGCACGGTTCGCTGATGTATCGCGACAATCGGCTCAGCGGATTCGACGCGGCGTCGGTGGTGGAAGTCATCGAGCATCTCGACCAGCCTCGTCTCCGCGCGTTCGAGCGTGTCCTCTTCGAGTCGGCGCGTCCGGCGACCATCGCTCTGACGACGCCGAACGCCGAATACAACGTGAAATGGCCGTCGTTGCCTGCGGGACAGTTCCGGCACCAGGACCACCGCTTCGAGTGGACGCGTCCGCAGTTCCAGAACTGGGCGGGTGACGTGGCGTCGCGCTTCGGCTACACCGTCACGTATCGGACCGTCGGCGACGAGGACGGCCAGGTCGGTTCCCCCACGCAGATGGTGGTGTTCGTCCGATGACCTTCACGATTCCTGAGCTGTCCCTGGTCGTCCTGATCGGACCGTCCGGGTGCGGCAAGTCGACGTTTGCCCGCAAGCACTTCAAGCCCACCGAAGTGATGTCGTCGGATGCGTTCCGAGCGCTCGTCTCGGACAACGAGAACGATCAGTCGTCGACAGACGACGCGTTTGCGGCGCTGCATTTCGTGGCCGCACGGCGGCTGGCCCGCGCAAAGCTGACGGTTGTCGACGCGACGAACGTCCAGCCGGAGGCGCGCAAGCCGCTCGTTGCGCTTGCGCGCGAGTACCACGTGCTACCCGTCGCCATCGTCCTGGATCTGCCAGAGCGCGTCTGCCACGATCGGAATCGATTACGGCCTGACCGGGACTTCGGTCCTCACGTCATCCGCAATCAGAGGAGCCAGCTGCATCGCTCGCTGCGAGGCCTTGGACGTGAGGGCTTCCGACACGTACACGTGCTCAAGTCCCAGGATGAGGTCGATGCCGCCGTCATCGAGCGGCAGCCGCTCTGGAACAACCGCAAACGCGAAACCGGGCCGTTCGACATCATCGGCGACGTTCACGGCTGCTGCGATGAGCTCGAACAGTTGCTGGCGCAGCTCGGATACGAGACAAACAACGGCGGTCTGTGGGCGCACCCGGCAGGCCGAAAGGCGATCTTCGTCGGCGACCTCGTGGATCGCGGCCCGCGGGTCGTCGACACGCTCAGGACGGTGATGTCCATGTCGCAGGCCGGAAGTGCGCTGAGTGTTCCCGGCAACCACGACATCAAGTTGAAGCGGAAGCTCGAGGGACGCGACGTCACCGTCTCGCACGGGCTTGATCGCACGCTGCAGGAGCTCGAACAGCAGACGCCCGAGTTCCGGGCCGACGTACAGAAGTTCCTGGACGGCCTCGTCAGCCATTATGTCTTCGATGACGGTCGTCTCGTTGTCGCCCATGCCGGCATGAAGGCCGAGATGCAAGGCCGGGGATCTGCCAAGGTGCGGGACTTCGCACTCTTCGGAGAGACCACTGGCGAGACCGACGAGTTCGGCCTTCCGGTTCGCTACAACTGGGCGGCCGAGTATCGCGGGCATGCCAGCGTGGTCTACGGACATACGCCCGTTCCGGAGCCAGAGTGGCTCAACCGCACCATCAACATCGATACCGGGTGCGTGTTCGGCGGCCGGTTGACCGCCCTGCGTTGGCCTGAAAAGGAGCTGGTGTCGGTGCCAGCCCTTGACACCTACGCCGATCCCGTTCGACCGTTCCTGCCGACGGTCGCCACATCGGGGCTGAGTTCGCAGCAGGCCAACGATGATCTCCTCGACATCGACGATGTGCGGGGCAAGCGGCTGATCGCGACCAGGCTGCACCGGAGCGTCACAATCCGGGAGGAGAACGCCGCCGCGGCCCTCGAGGTGATGAGCCGGTTCGCGGCGAATCCGAAGTGGCTGATTTATCTACCGCCGACGATGTCGCCCAGCGAGACGACGAACAGGGACGGCCTGCTCGAGCATCCGGCCGAAGCATTTTCGTACTACCGGGGCAACGGCGTACCCACGGTCGTCGTCCAGCAGAAGCACATGGGATCCCGGGCCATCGTAGTCGTGTGCAAGAGCAAGGACGTCGCACGCGAGCGATTTGGAATCCTCGAGGACGAGGAAGGTGTGTGTTTCACGCGGACAGGCCGCCGGTTTTTCGAGGACGTCGCTCTGGAACGCGCGCTCCTGGCAACCGTTCAGGGTGCTCTGGACCGAAGCGGATTCTGGGATCAATTCAAGACGAACTGGGTGTGCCTCGATTGCGAGTTGATGCCCTGGTCGGCGAAGGCTCTGGAGCTGGTGCGCCAGCAATACGCGGCGGTTGGAACTGCGGCGCGTGTGGGTCTGGCAGGGGCCGTTGGCGCGCTGCAACTCGCGGCGGCTCGGGGTATCGAGGTCGGAGCCTTGCTCGACCGGCACAAGCTCCGGCAGGACCTTGCCGAGCGTTTTGCCAAGGCTTATCGGCACTACTGCTGGCCAGTCGAGTCGCTGCGCGATATCCGCGTCGCCCCGTTTCACGTGATGGCGACCGAGGGCGCGGTGTACACGGACAAGGATCATGTGTGGCACATGACCACGATCGACAGCCTGGTCGATTCAGATGGAGGCCTGTTGGTGGCCACCCCGTATCACGTCGTCGACCTGGCCGATCCCGCGAGCGAGGCGGCTGCAACGGCGTGGTGGACCCAGTTGACCGGGAACGGCGGAGAGGGTGCGGTCGTCAAGCCGTTGTCGTTCGTCGCAAGCGGCTCCCGTGGTCTGCTGCAGCCTGCCGTCAAGTGCCGCGGGCGCGAGTATCTGCGGATCATCTACGGCCCTGGATACACCCTGCCCGAGCATCTCGAGAGGCTGCGGGAGCGCGGTCTGTCGGGTAAGCGATCGCTTGCCCTGCGGGAGTTCGCGCTGGGGATCGAAGGCCTCGAGCGCTTCGTCCAGCGGGAACCTCTCAGACGCGTTCACGAATGCGTTTTTGGCGTCCTCGCCCTGGAGAGCGAGCCGGTCGATCCCCGGCTGTAGACGCGCCGTCGTCGCTGCGTACGGCGTCGCCGGCGTTCTTCGCCAGTCCAGCGGACCGACAAAGGGGGAAACAGCGAGGCGGTCAATCGCAGTTATAGGCCTTCCATCAATTTGCGCAATTCGTCCTCTTTGTCTTTGGTCAGCGAGGTTTGAAGCACTCGACCTTTGCCGGCAAAAGGCTTGAGTCCTTCAAGAACCTTGTCGGGGGTTGACCTGCGCACGAGCACAAAAAGCGCGGCAGTGCCGGACGTGAGCGTTGCGCCCAAATCGGTCATGAACTGATCGTTGATGCCGAGGTCGGCGAGCTTGCCAGACAGGGCGCCCGAGCCCGCTCCGACAACCGCACCCAGCAGCGGGTTCAGGAATAGGAGTCCGATCAGCGTGCCCCAGAAGGCGCCACCCACCGCGCCGGCGGCCGTGAGGTTCGCGGCCTGGTGCAACTGCACCGCGCCCTTTACGTCGCGGGTCACGACGACCGCGTCTTCCATTTCGATTAGATACTGGGCCTGCATTTGGGCCAGAGCCCCGCGCATCTGGAAGGCGTCAGCCGCGTTGTTGAATCCTACGACGACAAGGTTGCTCATGTTTATTTCCGGTGTGTTGGTTGTGTTGTCTTCGCCGAAACGCGTCGCACCGTGTTGGTAGAGACGAATTCTAGGAGGTCCGGCTCGGGCGAGGTGAGGAAACAATCCCGTGCATCGTTTTGCTCCAGCTGCAAAACCGCGGCCATGGTCTGGGGATCGGGAAAGCCGCCAGCACCTCGATTCCGCCGGACATTCCCTAGCGTTCGCGGCGGCCGGCTCTGGAACTTGCCTCAGCACGGTGACAGCGCGCTGTGAGCCGTTTGACGGTCGACGGTGACCGTGCCAGCAGAGCACCCTCACCCTGGTTTTCTCCCGGAGGGAGAATCTGCGCTGGAGCTCAGGCGGGGATGAGCATGGGGTGGCGCGCGCGGAACGGCCAGCGCCCCAAGGCGAGGCCCGGCCCGGCCTCGAGCTCAAATCCAATCCCTTCACGCATTCCCCTTCAGCGCGGCGGAAGAAGAGGATTTAGAGACAGGCCGTTCACAAGGAGACCCCATGTGTTTCACAAGGGGATGGGTGAGGTTGGCGATTCCCGCCTTGATCATCGGACTCTGCACGATGGGCGCGTCACCCTGCACTGCGCAGACCCGCGTGACGTCCCTTGAGGAACTGCGGCGCGCGCTGTCCGCCGGCGATTTGATCACCATCGTGCCGACGGATGGCGAGCCGGTTGCGGGGCGGTTGATGCGCCTCGGCGACGCCGATCTCGACATCCGCGTGGTGAACAGGCGCACTCGAGAGGTGGGCGGCCCTCGAGATGTCACCCTACGGCTCGATGCCATTCAGTCGCTCGAGCGGCCCCGCGACTCTGCGCGAAGCGGCACGGTTGTCGGAGCCGGGATCGGCGCGGGGTTCGGCGGAGCCATGTTCGTCCACGCCTTCGTCGTCGACCGCAACGAGATGGACGAGTGGGCACCGCTGTATCTTGGAGTAGGGGCTGTCTGCACTGGGATTGGCGCGCTGATCGGCTGGGCGATAGACACGACGAGGTCGAAACCGCACATCACGTTCGAACCGTCCTTGCGGAGAGCGACGAAGGTCAGCGTGCAGCCCGTCTATCGACGGGCTCGCGGCATCTCGCTCGCGGTGTCATTCTGACGATACCCCTTCAGCGTCCAGGCATGCTCATGATCAGGATAGTGCCCCATGAGGTCGGCCGGAGCGGCGTCTCTTGCGCTCTACTGACGCTGGTGATCGGCCTTTTGAGCGGAGCGTGCGCATCGGCTCGTCCAGACCGCGCAGCCCTGTTGCAGTTCACGCCGCCGGCCCGAAGCTCAGGCCTGATTCCCGGAAGTTGGGAAAAGCTCGAAGGTCTCCGTTCGGGCTCTGAGCTTGTCGTGACGACGAAGACCGGAGCTCGCCTCGCGGGTGCCCTCAAAGCTCTCACACCTGGAGCTCTGACCCTGACCGATTCGACCGGAAAGGAGCTCATGATCCCGAGATCCGAGGTTGGCACGATCGTGGCCCATGCGAGGGATGACCTCGCGAACGGTGCGTTGATTGGAGCCGGCGTTGGCTTGATCACGGCACTGACCGTGCTGGCGATAGCTGGCTCGCGAGACGGCTACGTTCTTCCCTCCGCGAAATGGGGAGCCCCGTTGCTGCTGTCGGGTCTTGGTGGTCTCGGGGGGGTGCTGGTGGACCGAGCGCACAAAAGTGGCCGGACGGTGTACGTGGCGCAATAGAGCCGCGCCAACAATCTACTTCCGATCGAATAGCGCCTTGCGCAGGGCGTCGGACTGTTTCCGCATGTCGGCCAGAAACGCCTGGAAACGCGGATCCTGGCGGATTGGATCCAGGTTGGGATCGCGTGCGAACAGGGGATAGCAGGGAAACCCGGTCTCGGCCGCTTCCCGCAGCGACTGAACGGCCTCCCCGGCACGCCCCATTCGCGCCCAGGCGCTCGCGGCGAAGTACGCGGCGTGATGAGAAGGATTCACCGCTTTCCTGTTCGCAACCTTCTCGATCAGGGCCTGCGCCTTGAGTGGCTCGGAGTCCGCGAGCAACATTGCCTCTATGCCGGACAGCGCGCCGCTCGGCTCGTTTGGATATTTGTGCAGCGCCCGCCGCAAGTGAACCCACGCTTCGTCTCGTTTGCCCAACCGAAGTAGAGCGAACGCGGTGTTCGCCTCGACGAGCTCCGGTAACACGGGCCCCGGGATGCTCAAGAGCACGGCGAGCGCGTCCTCATCTCTCCCCATCCAGAGGAGCGCCTGCGCCCGCGAGTTCAACGCTTGCGCGTTACTTGGGTTAATCGCGAGTGCCAGATCAGCATGCCGAAGGGCCTCTTCGAAAAAGCCCACATGAACGTACACACGCGCGAGGCGGCGATGGCCCTGATCTGAATTCGGCTTGAGGCCGACCGCCCGGCGGAACTCCTGCGCCGCTCTCTGGTGCGCGAAGTGATGCGAGTGGGTCCACAGCAGGTCGCCACGGGCCAGGTACGCTTCAGCCACGTTCGGGTCGAGCAACAGGGCCTTCTCGGCAGCCGCGAACGCCTTCTGCTCGAGATCCCCCGTCTCATCGGGGGTCACGAAGGTAAGCCGCGTGACGTACGCGGCGGCCAGCTCGCCGTACGCGACCGCGAAGTTCGGATCGAGCCCGACAGCGCGCTCGAGCAGCGCAATGGCAGCCTTAGTATCGACATCGGTGGTGCGGACGCTGAGATACCGCGCGCGCAGCACGGAATCGTACGCGGCCGCGTTGACGGAGGACAGCGGCCCCCTGAGGTCGGTGGCTCGGACCGGTCGCAGGGCATACGAGAGCATCGCCAGGCCGAGCGCACCCGCCCCCACAACGAACCAACGACGCGCCGGGAGCCTCCACCACCGTCGCTCTTGCTGCTGAGTCGGCGCGTCCGACGGTCCAGCTCCCCCCCGTCGTTCTCGCACCTCCGCCACGAACCGATATCCGCGAGCCGGCACAGTCACGACGTACTGGTGGTCCTCGGGTTTCTCGCCAAGCGCTTTCCGGAGCACGGAGATGTTTCGGGTGAGCCCACCCTCCTCCACAATCGTGTCACGCCAGACCTGGTTGAGCAGCTCGTCCTTCGAGAGCACGCGCTCGCGATTCTCGATGAGCACGAGGAGCGTCTCCAGGACTTTTGGAGCCAGCGGCACTGGTTCGCCGTTGCGCAACAACAGCCGCTTGCCGGCATCTACTGAAAACGGCCCGAACTCGTAGAGCGGCGGCAATTGCTCGATCATTGGGGGCCGAACATTTCCGATCAAAAACGAACGCCGGTTGTAAGGACTCGTAACCCCCGCGACGGATAGCGTCCGGTGCTGACGCTTCGGTTGGGTGGCGCGATTGTAACCCCCAGGGGCTCGCAGGCCCCCGAAAACCCGAAGTCAGGGTCACGCCGGCCGGGCTGGATCAGCCCGGAAACGGACACCGTCAATCGTCAGGAAATGCATCGGGGGTATTCATGAGACCCAACTGCTGCACAGTCGGTCGGCTCGTCATGCTCGCTACGTTGGTCCTCCCGGCTTCCGCTCGGGTTGAAACCACGCCAGACTCTTCGGAGTCGCCCACCCGCGTCGACCAGGTGCTCGCGTGGAATCAGATCTTCATCGACACGCTGATTGCAACCAATACGGCGAACTCGTCCAGCCAGCGGCTCGGCGCGATCGTTCACACGGCAATCTTTGACGCGTACAACGGGATCGATCAGCGTTACACGCCACTATTCGTTCACACGACGGCCCCGAGCGGGGCGTCGCCCACGGCGGCAGTCATCGCTGCGGCGTACACGGCATTGGTGGGCCTCTTCCCGTCCCGGCAGCCGGCGCTGGATGCGAGCTATGAGGCGTCGCTCGCCGCCCTGAGCGACGAATGCGAGCACGGCGGACGGTCGCTCGGACGACGGCGCTGGTGCGCGACCGGCATCGAACGAGGCGCCGACTGGGGAACGGAGGTCGCGCACGCCGTGCTCTCCTGGCGCGCCAACGATGGCTTCTCCATGAGCTATCCATCGTTCGCGGGAGGAACAGAGGTTGGCCAGTGGCGGCCCGTACCGCCTGCGACGGCGATGAGCGCGCAGGGGTTGGCATTCACTGATCCATTTGTCCTTGCCAGCAATACCCAGTTTCAGCCTGAACCCCCTCGCGGTCTCAGCAGCAGCACATACACGGAGGATTTCAACGCCGTCAGGTCACTGGGCCGACAGACCGGATCCCTGCGTACTGACGATCAGACAGCGCTCGCACCGTTCTGGGAGGGAAACGCGAGCGTTCACTGGAATCAGGCAGCGAACCAGATTGCGCACGCCAACCATCTGTCGATGGCGAACAGCAATCGCCTGTTCGCTGTGTTGAACATCGCGATGGCCGACACGGCATCCACCGTGTGGAGCGCCAAGCGGTACTACGGCGCCAATGCGCTCGAAGTGACATGGCGGCCGGCGACGTCAATCCCGCTCGCGGACACTGACAACAATCCTGAGACTGATCCCGATCCGAGCTGGGCTCCGCTCATCACCACACCGTCGCACCCGGATACCCCGCCGGGCATCCGGGCCTCAACGGCGCGGCGGCGACCGTTCTCCTCACCCACTTCCGCCGCCGACAGACGTTTACCCTGACCACGAGTGGACAGCCGAGCCGCACGTACACCACCATCACCCAAGCACGTTCGGATGGAAACAACGCCAGGGTCTGGGGCGGCATGCACTATCCGAGCACCGTCGAGATCAGCGATGCCCTGGGCGAGGCGATCGCCAAGTACGTCGATGAAAACGCCATGAAGCGCCGCCGCGCAGGGAATGATCAGAGCAAATGACAGCGATGAAGGCTGGTCCGGCACGCTCTGCGCAGCCTCGGAACGACGCTCGGTTCGGCACGAAGGGTCCGCCAGGGAATCCTGGCGGACCTCGAGCTGCTCGCCTCGGTCAGGCTTCCGCGAACTGGAGGACGACCTTGATGTCATCCGGCTGCCGTGCGAGCGCTCGCTTGAACTCGACTGCTGGCTCCCGCCGCGTGACGAGGCGCGCCAGCCACGCGCGGTCCGTGCGTGACAGCAACTGCGCCGCCTTGTACCAATGCCGCTTGTTGGCGTTGACGCTGCCCACCACGACGTTGTTGCGGAGGACGACGTTGGATGCCGTGTCGGCTGCCGGGAGGCTGACCGTGTGCCCGCCGCTCCCGACGCCCGTGAGGCACACCACCCCCCCTGGTGCGACGGCCTGGATCGAATCGACGATGACCTGCCCGACACCAGTACACTCGATCACTACGTCGGGCTGGAAGCCAATACCCGAGAGGGCGCCGGAGTGGTAGGTGGCCCCGAGGGCACGAACGATCTCCGGCTTGGCTCCCGAGTCGACCCGGTCGAGGACATGGACTTCGAGCCCGAACTGCTGGCCGATCAGCGCCGCCAGAAGGCCGATCGGACCGGCACCGGTGACGAGCGCGGTGCGCGGCTCCCAGAATGCTCGCTGACCGACCATGCGCACCTGCTCCCACGCCTTCGCGACGACGGTGGTGGGCTCGAGCAGCACTCCCAGCATGCCGAGCGATGGATTGATCTTCACCATGTACTCGGGCTCGACCCGCCACCGCTCGGACATGAACCCGTCGAGCTCCTTGATGCCACGCTCGGTGTACTGCCCGTTTCGGCACATGTCCCACTCGCCGACGGCGCAGTTTGGGCACGGCACGGGGTCCGGTCGCCGGACGATGCCGACCACCAGATCGCCCTCCTGGAGCGGCGAGTTCGGGCCCGGGTCCATGACGCGCCCCAGGGACTCGTGCCCGAGCACCAGGCGCGTCTTGCCTTGGGGCGCCCAGCCGTACTTCCCCTCAACGATCTCGACATCGGTCCCGCACACCCCGACCGCGATGGCTTCCACGAGGACCGACCCGCCATGTGCGTCCGGCTCGGCGATTTCTTCGAGACGTGCGCTCCCGGGCTTGCTTGGCTCAACGGTGATCGCCTTCATCCGAATCCCCTCTGAAACGTATTCACAGAGCACGCATGTGAAAAATTGTGACCTTCCGAGGCTGCCAGGTCGCTGTCCAGCATTCCGTTTCCCACGCTCAATTCTATCGGAGGACGAGAAGTCACTTCGAAAGCCTGTGTCTTCTTTGGTTCTCGATGCTGCTCCTGGGCATCGTGCTGAGGGCCCCGTAGACCGCATCACATCGCTCGCGTGCGTCGGCTGCACGGCCGGTGTGTTGACGCCTATCTGCGGTTTGGTGCGCCAGGCCTCCAGCGCCCGACGCGCTGCGGCCGCGAGCATGTTGAATCGACCAGCTTCTCAGGACGCCGGCCGCGCTCCCGGTGCGCGCCCGACTTCATGTCGTTCCAGCGTTACGCATCGCTGAGCGCTTGCTGCGGATCGACCGATGCCGCACGCCGGGCGGGAACGTAGCTGGCCAGCAGCGCCACGACGGTGAGAAGCACGAGCACTCCGGCAAGCGTTGCAGGGTCCGTGGGGGCAATTTCGAACAACAGGCTTGATAACACGCGTGTTGTGAGCAGAGAAACGAGCAGACCGATTACGAGACCGAGCGCTGCCGGTTTGGCGCCCTGCACGGTCATCAGGCGCACGACGCTGCTCCGTGTGGCACCCAGCGCCATTCGCAGCCCGATCTCTCTCGAGCGCTGCGTCACTTCATAGGCGACGAGCGCGAACAGCCCGACGGCCGCGAGCGCCAATGCTACGGCGCCGAACAGGCTGAACACCAACAAGTTGAACCGCCAGGGTCCGCGCGCACGTCGGACGATCTCCTCCATCGTGGTGACACCATCGGCCGAAAGGGCCTTGTCAAACGAGGCGAGCTCGGCTGCGATCGCCGGCGCCACGAGCAGAGGGTCAATAGTGGTGCGTACCGTGAAATGCTGAACGTCCGATTCGGCCTGCCGGAGGGGCACGTACAGGTCTAAACGCGGACTCTCGATCTCTCGGTATCGTGCCGTGGCGACGACACCCACCACGCTCTGCCACGGAGCCGGGCGACCACCAGGGTCTACAGCATCCGACGTGCGAAGGCGTTTGCCGATCGATCGTCGCCGGGCCACCCGCGCGCCGCCAGCGCTTCGCTGACGATCACGACGGGCGGCGAGTTCTCATTATCGCGGGCGTCAAAATCCCGCCCCCGTACGAGACGAATGCCCATGGAGCGGAAATAGCCGGACGTAACCGACTCGTAATTGAGCATGGGATTCCGAGCCCGTGATTCGGGCGACTCGACCTGCCCTTCCAGCTGGAAATTGGAATCCACGCCGATTGGCCCGTGCTCGAACGGGCGTTGGAAGACGGCCCCTGCGCCAGCGACGTGCGGAAGCCGCTCGAACCTCGAGAGCAGTTGCTCAATCGCGTCGTGCCTCTGCGAGCGCGACGGATACATGGTTTCAAGGCGATCGACGTGAAACGTCAGAACATTGGCTGGATCGAACCCGAGATCCAGCCGGGCCAGTCGCGCGAAACTGGTCATGCAGAGGCCGGCGGCGGCCACGAGCACCACCGTGGCCGCCAGTTCTACCGTGATCAGCCAGCGCCGCGTCCGGGCATGCTCTGAGCTGTGGGCCACACCGGCCGCGCCTTTCTTGAGCTCGTCGGCGAGAGACGGTCGGCTGAGATGCGCTGCGGGAGCGAGGCCGACGAGAAGCGTGGTCGTGACGGCAATCGTGACAGCGAACAGAAGCACGCGGCCATCCAGCGCCGTCGCCGCATCCAGACGAGGAATGTCGGCAGGGCTCAGCGCGACGAGCGTGTCGAGCGTGAGCGCCGCGATGCCGACGCCTGCAATCATCGCGGCGAGCGCGACCCACGCGCTCTCTGCCATCATTTGGCGCATGAGAACGAGGCGACCGGCCCCGAGCGAGGCGCGGATCGCCATCTCACGCACCCGTGAGGCGCCTCGTGCGAATAACAGTCCTGCCACGTTGACACAGGCCACGAGCAACATCACGACGACGGCACCCATGAGAGCCGGAAGCGCCAGTCGGGCGTCGCCGAGATGTGATCGAGGATCGGCGTCAGCACGATATGGGTGGTGGCACGATCAATCTTGAGCTCCTCGGCAATCTGATTGAGAAACACCCCGGTTTCCGCTGCGGCGCTGCCGACCGTCGAATCCGGCGCCAGCCGGGCCAGGCCGTAAAACACGTTCAGGCGGTTAAACAAATCGTCAATCGGCCCGCCGGCACGCTGTGCAGCCCTGGCGAGCCGAGGGCCCGCGGGCGTCCAGTACTCGAGCCCCCCGTGGAAAGAAGAACTCCGCGGGCATGACCCCGACGATTTCGAATGGCTCGGCCGGTGCTTCCTCGCGGACTGTCACGCTGCGTCCGATCACGTTCGGATCTCCGCCGAAGTGTTGTATCCACAGCGCATGGCTCAGGACGAGGATCCGCGGTGCAGACCGCTCATCGTCCTCGGGGCGGAACGTCCGACCATGCAGCGGCTGCGCCCCGAGGACATCGAAGAAAGTGGAGGAGACCGCACTGCACGGCACGCGAAATGGCTGACCGGCGCCGATGCTGATCGTTCCCGACCAGTTCACCGAACCCAGAATTGCGACGTCGTCAAACGACCGTGTAACGGCGCGCAGGTCGCGGTACGTCTTGGTACGAAAGCTCGCCCACCGCCGAATGCTGCGTACTTCGCGTCCACACCATGACGAGGCGATCCGGCGCATCAACGGCCAACGGCCGTAACAGCACGGCCTGGACGATGCTGAACATCGCCGTGCAGGCGCCGATGCCGACGGCCAGTATCAGAACCGCGGTCCCGACGAAACCGGGCTCGCGCATCAGACGCCGCAGTGCGTACTGAACGTCCTGCCGCATGGCATCCGGCCAGCGACGACGCAGAGCGCGCACGGCCTCTCTTGTCTGGGTCGAGCCGCCCAGGTCGTGCAATGCCACCCGCCGCGCCTCCGCCGGCGACATTCCTCTACCCGCGTTCGCGTTGGTCTCCATGTCCACATGGGACTGCAGCTCGTCGTCGACCTCGGCTGCGGTCCTGCGGCGGTCGGCCAGGCCGCGCACGTACGCGATCAGCTTTGCCAGCAT
This sequence comes from uncultured Acidobacteriota bacterium, assembly GCA_963787175.1. Taxonomy (GTDB): domain Bacteria; phylum Acidobacteriota; class Vicinamibacteria; order Vicinamibacterales; family 2-12-FULL-66-21; genus CAVSUB01. The sequence continues at coordinate 21,451 of CAWBCA010000008.1, read as the reverse complement.
GGGCCGATACCTCCAAAGGCGGACCGGGGCCAAAGCGCTCACCGTCACGCTGAGACTACTCGACAAGGACGGAGGGCGCCTGAGCTATGTGATGAAGGGCCGCAACAACGACCGTGCCTTCGAGGTGCGGTTGACGGCCGTGGTCAGGAAAAGCGTTGACGGCCGGTTCGGCGAAGAGTAGGCAGGGTCCGATTTTGCGTGGGGCGGCGAGGCGCAGCCGCCGACGCTGAGGAAGTAGCGTCCGGCCCGCCGGTCTTCCGGTTCTGTTTGCTGTCGCACAGCGTCAGAATGCGATAGGTGATGGCTGTGCTCGGCGGCGGGTTCTCACCGAGACCCAGCGTGTGCAGCATTTCGTGATCACGAGCGCCTGCGCGAGGCGGGCGTTGCTGCGCCAGACGCGCTCGAACTTACGGCCGCAGACGAACACCACGCGTCCGCTCCGGATGGTGACCGCGAACGTCATGTCGTGTGCGCACGCCGCGGCCTCGGCTCCGTCGCGGAAGAGGAGCAATGTGAGGTAACGCCGTGGGTCAACGCCGTGCGCTCCGAGGCGATCGGCGAGAGAACGTTCCTTCTCGTCCCGGAACTCCGACAGCACTCCGCGACAGCGTTCGCTGTCCAGCCATTGTGCTGCTCCCGTCAAGGCGGACTCGACCGCTGCGCGCGTGAAGGAATCTCGATGTACACCCGTGGCCAAGCGTCGGACGCCGCGAGCGGCTCGGACGCATTCAGCCAGGTGCAGGCGACGACGAAACACACCCGGACCCAGGCGGGAGCGGACGCTCGTCGAGGCCGGACAAAAGTACGCATGAGCGGCTCCTTCGCCGGTGAGCCGCTTGGCCAAGCGCGAACCGTTGGTACAATCCGTCCAACCTAAGTAACACCAGGGGTCGGTAGAAGTCCTTCCGGATTTGTTGCGTTTTCCTTTCTTCTGGTGAGCGTCAGTGCGGATCCGTTTTGCGGACTGCGTTCTCGATACTGCCGTGCGCGAGCTGAGACGAGGCGGACAGGTGAGACCCCTGTCGCCCAAGGCCTTTCGTCTGCTCGAAGTGCTCACCGAGCGGCGCCCACAAGCGGTTGCGCAGGCTGAGCTGCGCCGCGTGCTCTGGCCGGAGACGGTGTCCGGCGGCACGACCCTGGCGCGACTGGTCACCGAGGTGCGCGCCGCCCTTGGCGATCACCAGTGGCCGGCGCAGTTCGTCCGCACCCTGCACCGCTACGGCTACGCGTTCTGCTCCGAAGCGGTTGAAGAATCGGCGTCCGAACGGGCACCGGTCTGCGAATACACGCTTCAGTTGGGACTACGGCACGTGCCACTGAGAGCCGGCGAGATGACCCGACGCGACCGTGGGCATGTCCCGGTGGGTAGCCGGAGTGGATACCGCCGTCGGGGAGATTGTCGGCTCAGGGTCACGAGTCACCCGCGCCAACGGCACCAAGTACTGGATTCGCGCCGAGACGGTCGGCACGGCCGCCCGGTGGCGGACGTGGGCCGACGGGTCGTCCGAGCCGACGACGTGGACGACCTCAAACACCGGCACCGGAACCATCACCGCCGGCAAGCTTCAGATCGGCTCCTTCAACCAAGCGACGACATCCCAGACCCTCGACGACATCACGTACTACGTCCCCGCCGCAGGCCCGCCTTCGGGCACCGGTACGGGAACATGGTCGTTCGCCGGGGCAGCAGCCGGGACGACCCCAGAAGCGGGGCACCGCCACCGGAACCCTCGCCTACGCGGGCACCGCGTCCGGGTCGCGGATGTCATACGGGTCCTCCAGTGGTGGTGCTGCGTTCACCGACGACTTCAACCGTGCCAACGGGGCAGTCGGCGCCAACTACGTCACGCTCAACGGCTCCGCCCTCACAGTCGTCTCCAACCAGGTCGCCTCACCCGATGCCGGGACGAACCACTCCAAGACCGTCACCGCATCCGGGTCGTCGGACATGTACGCCCAGGCCACCATCCGGGCGTCAGGCTCGTCGCTCGGGGTCGGGGCACGGTTCCCCCTCCGCCCTCACCGAGACCGGCTACATCTGGCGGTACAACGGCTCCGACTCTACCCTGTTCGTCGTCTCCGCCGGTTCGTTCTCCTCGATCGGCTCGGCGTACTCCGCCACGCTCAGCGCCGGCGACGTGCTCCGCCTCGAGGTGCAAGGCACCGCCATCCGCGGCTACGTCAACGGAGTCCTCCGCTCCTCAGCCACCAACGGCACCGTCACCACGGGCGACCGCGGGTCGCTGCGTATCGGTGGTACCGCCGCCCGCCTCGACGACTTCTCCATTGGGTCGCTGGCCGGTGGAGGCACCTTCAGCTTCTCCGGTGCGGCGGTGGGCTCGACCCCCGCCCTCACCATCCCCGACGGCACAAGCGCTGGCACTTGGACTTTCGCTGGAACCGCTTCCGGGACCACGTCCAAGACCGGCACTGCCACCGGCACCCTGGCGTGGTCCGGCACGGCAGCGGGCGCCAACGCGAGGTGGGGCTCCGCTGCAGGGTCGTGGGGTTACACCGGCACAGCCACGGGGTCCTCACCCACCCGCGGAACCGCTACCGGCTCGTGGATCTTCTCGGGGACGGCCGCCGGTGAGACCGACTACGCCGGAGCGGCTCAGGGTCCTGGGCCTTCGCCGGAACCGCGGAGGGCACCAACGTAAGGTCCGGCACCGCCACCGGACTCACCACCTGGGCGGGATCCGCCACCGGCGAGACCGACCACACGGGAAGCGCCACCGGCGCCCTCGCATGGTCCGGCACCGCGACCGGCGAGACCGACCACAGCGGGACCGCGACCGGGCTCACCACATGGGCCGGCACGGCTGCCGGCGTCGCGCCCCTCGTGGGTGTGTCGGACGGTTACGCCACCGGGACATGGGCCTTCACCGGTACCGCAGTCGGTGAGACCGACAAGGCCGGCACCGGCTCGGGCGCATGGGTCTGGATCGGGACCGCCACCGGGGCCACCCCAAGGACCGGGACCGCTACGGGGTTCTGGGCTTGGGACGGGACCGCCACCGGCACTGCGCCCACCCTCGGCATCAACCAGGGCACCGCCACCGGATCGTGGACCTACACCGGGACCGCCGCGGGCACCTCGAGCCGCACCGGCGCCGCCACGGGCCTATGGGTGTGGACCGGTACGGCGCTCGGCGCAGAGGGCGAACCCGTCCCCTACGAGCTGCCAACGGACCGCACCCGCGTCATCCCCTACGAAGAGCGGGTGCGACACGTAGCCCCCGACGACCGCACACGGGCCGTTCCGGCCGACTCCCGCACTAGGGTTGTCATCCCGGAGGACCGGACCCGGCTCACCCCCGACGAGAACAGGACAAGGACCGTCGATGCCTGAGCTGTCGTACTTCACCAAGGACCCCGAGGCCCAGCTCGACTACCCGTGGGACTGGACGGCGTGGCTCGACGGCGACTCGATCGTCTCCCACGACGTCACCGCCGACGTGGGGATCACCGTCGAGTCATCCGCGATCGTCGGCGGGGCGGTGGTGGTGTGGCTGTCCGGTGGCACCGCCAACGAGACGTACTCGGTGAAGGTCACCATCGACACCGCGGGCGGTCGCACCGACGAGCGGACGTCGAAGTTCCGGATACGGAACCGCTGATGGCGATCCTCGACGACACCCGCTCCGACTGGAACGCCCGCCCCCCGACCCGTCCCCCGCACCGTGGTTCCATGGGACCAGCGCATCGGGTGCTCCTGGCACTGGATCGGACCCGGGCGGGGCATCCCCGCGACTTCCTCCCACTCCCTGTGCCTCGACCTCGTCAACCGGTGGCAGTACCAGCACCAGACCGCCGCGATGACCCGTGGAAGGACATCGGCTACAACGCCCTCGTCTGCCAGCACGCCCGGGCCATCGAGGGCCGCGGGCTCGACAGTACGCCGGGCTCACACTCGCCCGGGGTGAACTGGGAGCACGTCGGCATCCAGTACATGACCGGCTCGGACGGCATCACCCCCACCACGCAGATGGTCGCCCGGGCGCAGTTCCTCCGGGCCGACCTCGGCGACCTCGGCAAGAACATCCGCCGCGACTGGGGCCACCGCGACGACCCCGCAAGCGTCCACGACCTGCCCCGGCAACTGGATCGAGACATGGGTCAAGGTCGGCGGCCCCACCGCATCTACGACGAAGGACTGGTTCGACATGGCCACACCCGCTGAGCTCGAAGCCGTCGTGAGGAAGGTCCTCAACGACCCGGTCGTCCTCCGCAACATCGCCAAGTTCGTCGCCGAGGGCTACCCCATGGGACCCGAGGGCGACAAGAAGGTCCTCGCCGGCTGGCTCAGTCAGCTCGACCAGCTCACCCGCATCGCCATCGTCGCCGGGACCGAGGAGCCCAGCGCCGAGGAAGTAGCGGCCGCTGTTCAGGAGGCCATCGCCTCGTCCGTCACCGTGTCGGGCGAGCTCACCGTCACCCCGAAGGAGTCCTAGCCGTGAACCCGCTCCAAGAGTTCCCAGCCGTCCGCCAGTGGGCCTACCGTGTCGTCTGGGTGGTCGGGCTCATCCTCGGCGCCATCCAGGTCTACATGGTCACCGTCGAGCAGGACCAGCCCACATGGCTGACCGGTGCGCTCGGTGTCCTCGCGTACGTGAGCGTTGCCACCAACTTCACGGCAGACCGGAACGTGGCGAAGACCACCGTGGCGGAGACCCCGCCCGAGGACCGCGGCTACGTCGACGAGCCCCCGGACGACGTCCGGCCCCTCGGCTACGGCTCGGGGGTCTGACATGCGGCGCCGCCTCCTCGCGGTTCCCCTCGCGGCCGCCGCGCTGGTCGTCTCCGCATCTTCCGCCGGCGCCTACCCCGGCCCGGACGGGTACGACTCCGGCTACTGCTACGCCGCGCCCGGTATGAAGATGGGCGTGAGCAACTACAGGTCGGGCTCCGGGCAGATCGTCGCCGTGGACGTCGCCGACAGCTCATCGAGCGAGAGCCTCGCTCGCGTGTCGTGGTCGTCACCGCTCCGCTCCGGCACGTTCACGACGTCGCTCTCCCGTGTGGAGAAGTACCTGGCGAGCCCGACGGAAATTCCGACTATGGTTCTCCGACTCAACAGCGGCAAGATCTGCTCACTGAGGCTCGACGGGTCGATGATGTCCTGATGCCGGAGTGGTGGGACGGCACCGCCGGCAAACCTGACGACACGGACGATGAGGGGTGGGGATGCCTCCCACAGCTCGCCGTCACCCTCCTTGCGTTCCTCGCCGTGATCCTCTGAGAACGGAGACTGTATGACCTGGCTCGAAGACCAAGGCGCCCAAGCCGTCAAGGAGGAGGCGCAGCGCTACCTCCGCGACCTCTTCAACGAGTTCGCAACGAAGATCAACACCCACACCACCACACAGATGGAGACACTCATGTCGCAGATCGACCGCCTGAACACCGCCGTGGACAAGGAGCTCGCGGACGACTCCGCGCAGAACGAGCTCATCGCCGAACTGCGCCGGCAGCTCGACGAGGCCAAGGCCGCCGTCGACGGTGCCGTCGCCGGTGAGGCCGCCGCGGTGGAGAACCTCAACAACGCCCTCAACGCGGCCGACGACGCCGCGTCGCGGCTGGAGTCGAACGACCCGCAGCCGGAGGAGCCGGAGCCCACCGAGCCGGCCTGATGCATGGCGTGAGGCGTCTCCTGGACGTCGCTGTGGACCGCGCATCTGAGACCCGGCCGTTGTACCTCGTCGGGTACGTCATCGGTGACGCGCTCGCCGCGGTGGCGTTGGTCCTTCTCGGGAGGCGCCTCACGCGCTAACGTGGGTTCTGTCTCTGACAGGACTGGAACCGCCCGCTACACCCCCGTCGACCCGGGGTGTGGCGGGCGGTTTCTTGCGTTTACAGACCTAGGGACCGCTCGGCCTGGGCGACCATCCGGCGCATCCGGCGCTCCTCGCGGGTGGCGTGTGCCCACCACCCAGCCTTGCCAGAGGCGATCGCCACGGCGAGGATGACGAGCACGTCCCTGACGGTCTGCTCCCAGGTCACGGCCGCCTCATCGCCCACGCGAACAGGTGACGGGCGCACATGGCGAGGCCCGTGCGGGGCTGGGTGCAGTCGGGCGCGGTGCAGTTCATGTCGTCCCTTTCGGTTGGTGTGGTCACGACTGTGCCTCTGCGTGGGTCCGGCAGAGGTCTCGACCCTCACGCCGGACCCATCCCATGTCTCGGCCACGCTGCCGCGCTTCGCGTGCGTCGTATCCCACGACGCCCACCGAAGTGAACCCGCACGGCGCGGGCCGAGCTCCGTCGCAGTAGATGCGGGTCTCAGGGTTGTTGCCGGGTGTGCGAAACCGTAGAGCGCTCATGCGCGCAGCTTGACGAGCCATGCCACGAGGGCAGCGACCGCGACGAGGGCGGGGTTGCATCCGCCTCCGGCTGCGTTGGTAGGAGAGTCACCCATCGGTTCTGTTCCTTTCGGTTGGTGTGGTCATAGGAGGAGCGGAGGGCACGGGTGATACATCGGCGGGTCATCAGAAGCCGAGGCGACGAAGGTCCGCATTCATCATCCGGGCAAGGACGTGCGAGGAGGCGCTGACGAAGGTGGCGCCGTTGACGTCCGTCTTGACCTCCACGTTGTAGAAGATGGCCCCGGCGAGCATGGCCGCCTTGAGACGCTCGGCCATCCTGCGGTCCTTGACGACGTAGCCGGAGCCCTCGGGGCGGTCGAGTTCGACCCCACCCCAGATGGGCCAGACGGTGAGACTGGCGGGGCTCCACTCGTCGGCGGGGCTGTTCTCGATCTCGACGGAGACGATGGTTGGGGTACTGGTTGCGGTGTTCATGTGGGAGAACGTACAGCGTCACGCTGTAGCCTGTCAACACTTTGACTCGCCCAATCTAGCGGGCTACGGTGTGACCGATAACTAGACTTATCGAGACAGAAGGGCTAGGGTCGAACCATGAGCCGAGTAGTCATCCACCGTGACCGCCCCCGCTGGCTGGAGATCCGAGGGCGGCGCTACGAACCCGTCCAGGGCGCCGATCACGTCCGCGAGGGCTGGGGGTACACCGTCTTCTGCCCCGACGGTTCCGAGATTGACGAGAGTTTCGCACGCCTGGACGACATCCGACGGTGGGCACAGGAGTGGGAGGAACACCCGGAGTGGGGGTACCCCGAGGGCGACGGCAGCGGTACGTCCGCACTCGGGCACTCGGGCGCTGACCGTGACGCGCTCGCTGTTTGACGTCGAGGACGTGGTCGCGCACCCCCACGTGCGCGACCTTACCCTTGGTGCCGTCACCGCCCCGGACGTGCGCGAGTTCGCCCGCCGCTACCACTACTCCGGGCTTGGCGGTAACGCCCAGTGGCGGTGGGGCCTGTGGCATGGTGTCGTCCTCTATGGCGTCATCTCCTACAACCTGCCCACGATCTCGACCTGCGAGTCCGTGTTCGGGCCCGAGCACAAGCACCGGGTTTGGCACATTAGCAAGCTTGCGTTGGCCGCCGCCGCCCCCCCGAACTCTGAGTCACGCCTAATCGGACTCTCCCTGCAAGCCGTCCACCGGGAGAACCCCCACGTGTGGGCTGTTGTCACCTACGCAGATCCCACCGTGGGACACATCGGCACCATCTACCAAGCCACGAATGCCCTCTACACCGGCACCGGAGGACACGCGCACTACTGGCTGGACGGCAACGGGAATCGTCGGGCCGAACACATGGACGGTAAGACCGTCACCGCCGACATGTTCGGGTGGACGCGGAAACAGGGCGACCTGAAACACCGATACCTCTACCTACTCGGATCACGAACCAGGATCAGGCACAGTCGCGCATTGCTGCGCTGGTCGGTCCTTCCCTATCCAAAGGCCACCCGATGAGCGGTAAGCACAACCGGACGCGCCCACGCCGGTCCCACCCGTTGAACAACGGCCCCAAGCACCCACCCTGCGGCCGGTGTGGGGAACGACACGAGGGGCCGTGCGCGGAGCTCGTGCCGATCTGCCCATGCTCCTTCCCCGGAGCCACCCACTCGATCGACTATCACGCTGAGGCCACCCGATGACCGACACGACACCCGCCCATGTGTGCCAGACGCCGTCCGAGGGACTACCGGGCGATGAGTTCACCTGTCCCTGCGGGCGACGCGTTGTTGCCATAGAGCCCGACTACAGCGGTGAGGACGGCCTCTTCATCGAGTGGACGGAGGCCACCCGATGACCGACACGACACCCATCCCGCAGCCGATTCTGCACACTCTGTTCCGCGCCCTCGTCCACTGCGGCAACGAGATCACCCCGGAGCAGCAAGAGCAGGCGTGGGCATACCTCGAAGCTCGCAACCCGCACGAGTGGTTCGGCTATGAAGGACCGGAGCAGGGCGCCCCGACCTGCTCCTGCTGCGGACGTCACTTTGCACCGAGGGATACGGGGCATCCGAAGTCGCTCGATGACTACTGTCCTGACTGCCGTCTTCAGCGCTGTGATGCGTTCCCGACATCCCACGCCGAGGCCACCCGATGACCGACACGACACCCTCGGACGGCGTCTGGCACACATGGGCGGCTCTATGGCAACAACGCGTCGCCCGCAGGGAGCTCGCGGCCGGGATCGCGTGGCTGAAGACGAAGCGCCCCGACGAGAGCGACGAGGTAGCGGTCGGGCTCGCCCTGGTCGCCGAGGTCGAACGGCTGCGAGCGGAGAACGAGGAACTCACCGAGAGCATCGCGGACAGGCTCACCGAGGCATACGACCGAGGGTTCGACCAAGCGACGGGCCTGTATAAGTGACCGCTTCCGACGAGTGGCTCGAGCACCTCACCCGTGAGCGCCGGCCACCCAACACCATCGCCGCCGCCCGCAGGGTGATGCGGTCCCTGCCCAACGCCTCCACCGCCACCCGGGAGGACGTCGAGGCGTGGTGGGCTTCCCGGGCGCACCTGTCCCCCGCCACGAGGTCCAACGACCTCGCCCTCCTGCGGATGTTCTACGACTTCGCCATCATCTGGGAGCACCGCGACGACGACCCCACCCGACGGATCAAGGCGCCCAAGGTCCCGCAAGGACTCCCGCGGCCCATGTCCCGAGCCGACCTCAACCACCTGCTCCCGAACCTCGAGCCTGACGTGCGCCGGGCCGTTGCCCTCGGCGCCTATGCCGGCTTGCGGGTGTCCGAGGCCGCCGCCCTCGACTGGGCGGACGTCGACCTGGAGACACGGCGCATCCGCGTCACAGGGAAGGGCGGCAAGACCCGGCTCGTCGGTCTGTCGCCGATACTGCTGGACGAGCTCCTCCCGGTGGCGCGGTACGAGTCGCCCCGGGCCGGTGGGAACGTCGTGACTGCCGGGGGTCCCCCGTACACCCCCGGCAGTCTCCAGCGGAAGGTGAACCGGGCCATCAAGGCCGCGGGGTGTCGACGCGACGTTCCACCAGCTCCGGCACCGGTTCGGGACGGTGGCGCTCGCCGCCACCGGGAACCTCCTGGCGGTGTCCCGGGCCATGGGGCACTCGTCCCCGGCGACGACGGCGGTGTATGCGGCGACTTCGGATGCTGACCTCGACGTCATCGCGGACGCGGTGACACGCTAGAAACTGGTTGGGTCAAACCCTTGCGCTCTACAGTCTCACCCTGTAATGTCTACCTCACAAGGGAACGACGAACTAGGGAGACGGACACATGAGCAAGCTCGTAAAGAAGCTGGCGGCAGACATCAAGGTCGGGGACATCATCCCCGACTACCTCGCCGGGGTTGACCGGACCGTCGCAAGCGTCGAGGCATACGACGCCGCCACGGCCGACCCGCACCGCGCCGCGTCCGCCACTCTCCGGTTCACCGGCCCCGGGCTGAGCACCATCCGCTTCACGGACGGAACCACGATGGTTGTCCGCGACTCGTGGGGCGGCGCTAAGGTCCGTGCCTGACGCTGACGGCCTCGCCCGGGCGATTGCCTGGGCGAGGCTGGAGCACGGTCGTCGGCAGGTAATCCTGGAAGCCTCTAGACACGAGCAGGGTGAGACTGTAACGTCCTCTGTCATGCCGACCGACACCCTCACCACAGAGCAGGTGGCCGAGCTCGCCGGTCTCAAGCCTTCCACCGTCAGCGCCTACAAGGCCCGGGAACAGATGCCGGCGCCGAGTGGCTACGTCGGCCGCACGCCGTACTGGAATCGCGACTACATCAACCCGTGGATCGTGGAGCGCCGTCGCGAGCGCTCCCCCTAGAACCCCCGGGGCCCGGCGAGAAGGTCGAGTCCCTAACCCCCCTGCTGGGATTCCCTGGCTGGGCCCCGGGCCAACCGGAAGAATGAAAGCGCCCCCGTCATGTGTCTCACACGCCACGACGGGGGCACCAACCGCAAAGGAGCGTAGCAGGTGCTTACCTACACACCGACGCCCGAGGGTGACATAGCCCTCGCGTCTGAGCGTTATGCCGTTGAGCTGGAGGCCGCCGCACTGGCCCGCACCGAGGGCGACCTCGACAAGGCGCAGTACCACCAGGACCGGGCCGACACATGGGCCGACATCATCGAGGTACACAGGGGGTCGTGGTGAACGGCCTCACGCTGGAGGTCATCGGCTGGGCCGCAGCGTTCGCCCTCACCATCGCGGCCATGTTCGTCGGCGCTGCGTGGGTGCGGACCCGCAAGGACGCCCGGAACCGGAGGCGCGCCGAGGCGATGCGCGAACGGCTACGCCCCTACGAGCGGCCGACCCAGAGGCACCCCGGAAACCCGGAGTGTCCTTGGTGCCAGCCGGAGGACGCCGCGTGAGCGTCACGATCTATGGCCAGCACGACGGGGACGTCCACTTCGAGGACGACAACGGCCCCGCCCAGATCCCCGTCCGGCACATCCACGTCCTGTCCCACGCCGCCAACGTCAGGGACTTCGGCTACGCCGCATGGGCCGGCCGCCGGTACGAGCGGGACGCCCTCCTGGCGCTGCGTCGCGACCTCGACGCAGGTGCCCTCCCCGAGCTCGACACCTGCGCGTTCACCACACCCGCGGGTGACTGCGACAACCCCGCCATCCACGGGCCTTGGTGCCCCCAACACGCCGACGAGGACTGACATGCCACCCAGGATGAAGAAGGTCAAGGACCTCCAGCAGGGGCACACGTCCCCCCTTGTCGGGGACGGCGCCCCCGGTCGCACCACGTTCGACGAGCTGATGGACGCGGCACGGGCGATGGTGGCTGCACCGGACCCGTTGCGTGGGAACCCCGTCGGCCGCACCGCTGAGGCTACCGAGGCCCTGTTGATCCTCGCCGCCCAGCGCCGCGCAGAGGAGCGGATGTGAACGGCGACCGGTTCCGGCTGACCACCCGACAGGTGGTCTTCGCTGCCATCTCGGCGGTGATTGCGCTCCTGATCGTCTCCGGCGTCTTCTGGCTCATCCGCGGCTACCTCATGCCCGCCCCTGGCCTCGTTTCATTGGTCGTGTCCGGGTTCGTTGGCGCCGTCCTGGCCTACTGGTCCGAATGGCGTAACGAGGTGAAGCGCTGATGCCCGGCTTGATGCTGGTCCTCACCGGCCTCGCCCTCACGGTCGGTGTCTGCCTCGCGCTCATCGCCCGCCGTCCCAGCATCGAGGCTCAGGTCTCCCACGTCCTGGACTGGCACGACGCCCACCCCGACGAGGAATGCGCCGTGTGCGAGGTGCTCCGGTGAAGGTGGCGTGGTCCGGCCGCTGCCACCAGTGCGACTGGACGACCACCGGCGACGTCCGCCGTGTGGACCTCGACACCGAACGACACACCAAGACCCAACGGCATGCCACGACGCAGGAAGGTCTACCGGCGTGAAGCCGTGCCCGGTGTGTGGCAACCAGCCGGCACAGACCACGCCCCCCTACGTCTGCCGGGGCTGTGAACGCGACGACGCCAGCGCGGCCCGACCCTGACCCGTTCGACTTCCAGCAGATCCCCACCCTCGTCAACGCATCCAGGAGAGTCCAGTGAGGACTTCAACATGGCGACGAATACGTCGACGTCGCCCAACGCATCCGCGACTTCCGCGCCGCGTACCCCGAGGGGTCGCTGCAGCAGGTGTCGGTGGACTTCCGGGAGTTCGCCGGCACGTCGTGGGTGATCTACACCGCCGCCGCGTACCGCACCCCTGACGACACGCGCCCGGGCCACGGGACGGCGTGGGAGCCGGTCCCGGGCAAGACCCCGTTCACCAGGGCTCCGAGCTGCAGAACGCCGAGACGGCCGCATGGGGTCGGGCGATCGTCGCCGCCCTCGCAGGGGACACCAAGCGCATCGCGTCCCGTGAGGAGGTCCAGAACCGCCGGCGGAGCAGGCCCACGACGAGGCTGATCGCCGCCAAGGTGGCCGTCAAGGAGGCGTGGGAGTCCATCCACACCGAGTGGGACCCCGACGCCATGCGTGACCACTACGAGCAGCAGACCGCGCTCAAGTTGGACGACGCCACCGCCGCCGACCTCCAGAACTACGCAAGGAGCCTCCTGTCGTGAACCAGGAGCACGCCAACAAGCCTCGTCACCCTCGCCGTCCTCACGAAGATCGTGGCCCGCCTCGACCGTGAGGTCCGCGCCGCCGTGGACATGGACCCCGGCGACCGCAAGGCCGCCTAGCCAACGGCAAGCGCATCGGTGCGGTGACGATGACCGACCCCAAGCCCGGCTTACCGGGTCACCGACGGCGACGCGTTCCGGGCGTGGGTGAAGGAGCACCGCCCCGACGAGATCGTCATCATTCTAGTCCGTGCGCGCCTCCTACGAGAAGGCCGTCCTCGCAGGCAGGGTGTCGACGAGGCCACCGGCGAGGCGATCCCCGGCATCGAGCTGGTCACCGCCGCCCCCACGTCATGGTCACGCACCGCGACCGGGGCCGAGACGGCGATCCGCGCACGAGCTCGCCACCAACGGCCTGTCGTTCGCTGAGGTCCTCGACTCCTTCGAGCCGAAGGAGATCGAGTCGTGATGACCCGAGCCGTATCTCGACCGAGCCATCCAACTCGACTATGAGGACGCCACCCAGACATGCTCTGCGGCGGCGATGGCCGCCACGAGGATGCCCTGCCGGCAACCCGGCCGACTGCGTCGTCATCCAGTCCGACGAGGCCGCCGTGTAGCGGCCGCTGCCGGCGGTCGCGTCGAGGTCCTGAGTGCCTGATGGGCATCCGTCCCGCCAGTCGGCACCGCTGCGACGACCCGGCGACGAGCTCTACGACGATCGTGGCGCGGCTCCGGTGAAGGTACCCAGCGGGGTCCGTGCGACCGTCCTGAGCCGCGACGCGGGGAAGTGCGCCCGGTGCGGCGTGTCCGTCCTCAACATCCCGCGTCCAGCGTCCACCACAGGCGCCGCGGGGCATGGGCGGCACCCAGACGTGCGGTCCTACGACCCGCGGAACCTCGTCACGCTCTGCGGCACGGGGACCACCGGATGCCACGGCGAGGTCGAGTCCTACCGCGCCCTCGCCTACGACACCGGGTGGCTGGTCCGGTCCTACGACGACCTCGACACGCCCCATGTTCAGCAAGGACGGGAGGCGGGTCGTCCTCACCGCCGAGGTGACCGGCACGACGTCGTGGACGCCGCGTCGATCCTCGCAGCGGGGTGGATGGCATGCGGATGCGCGCACCGAGCGGATCGGCCGCGATGGTCATTCGCATGGCCGAGCTGCCGAGGCGCCTCACGCGAGTGACGCCGACGCTGACCCCTGGCGCCAGTGGCATCGCATGACCGACACCCTCACCCCACGGACCCCTGGCCCATCATCGCCGCCGTCCTACGCGACCGTACCGCGCACGTTCTCCGCCGCGCACTGGCACGACCGAGGCCGACCTGGCCGAGCTCGCCGGCCGCGAGATCGGCGCCGCCATGGCCGCCGCCGTGGACGCCGGCTACCTCGAGCCCCTCGGCCGCTGGCTCGACGGCGAGTGGTCCCCCAACGTCGACCCAGGCCACCCACGAGAAGGCGCAAGGGCCGCCCGGTGTTCGCCTACCGCCGCACGGACAAGCGGTTCCCCGGTCAGGACGTCGAGATCGAGGGCCAGCTCTGCCTAGTCGAGGTGCCCTAGTGGGCGCTGCCATGGATGCGACTCGACACGGCCATGCCGGACAACCCGAAGATCCTCCGCCTCCTCGACGAGCGCGACGGGCACCGGGCCGCGTTCGTGTGCCTGTGCTGCCTGACCTACTCCGGGAAGCACGGAACGGACGGGTTCATCCCCAAGAACGCGACGGCTTTCGTGCATGGAAGAGCATCAGGATTTCGCCCGTTTGGTGGCCGTCGACGCCCTGAAAGTGGTCCCCGGTGGGTGGGAGGTCCCCGACTGGGCCGAGTTCCAGGAGTCCAACGAGGCCGTCAAAGACCCGCCGAGAGAAGGCCCAGACGCGCCGCCGGCGATTCGGTGGTCGAAGGACCGAATCACCGTTCCGCCACAACGGAAATTGAGGCAGGCATGAATGCCCGGAGCAATGCTCGGAGCATATGCGCGCGCATGAAGGGGACGCAATGCACAGACGGACGAGACGGACGGACTTACGGAGATGCATCCTCACCTACCGGAGACATCCTCTAGTTCCGTAACGCGCACGCGCACATACGCCGATGACCTCGATTCCCTGATCCACGTCCTCGCCCGGGCGCTCGGGGTGCGGACGGACCCGCACACCTCACCAGGAGCTCGCCCAGATCAACACCCGCCGCGACGTGGCGTCGCAGGCGTACCGCAGGGCCGAGCTCGACGCCGCCCTCCGCGGTCGGGACCTGTGCGCCTTTCACGCCTGCCCCAAGGACGCCCGGGACGGCCGGTGGTGCTTCGCCCACTCCCCCGACGAGATCGCCATAGAACGAGCCGTGAAGGGCGAGCGAGTGCCCTGCTGGCCCATGAGCGGCTCGAGGTGATCCGCCGCATGGACGCCCGCGGGATTCCCCGCAACGAGATCCGAGCGGATGCTCGGCGTGTCCGGGCAGACCTTGCTCAAGGCGCTGAAGGAGGCGGCGGCATGAGGACGCTCTCACCCCCGCACCTCGAGCAGGGTGCCTGCCGCGACGAGGACCCCGAGCGTTCTCCGTGGCGTCCGAGAAGTCGGCCGCATGGCCCGCTGCCAGAACTTCGACCCGCCAAGGCCGTGTGCCACCGCTGCCCCGTCCGCTGCGGCACGTACTCCGGCGTACGGCACCGCACCGGAGCTCGGCGTGGGGCCGCGTGAGCCCAGGACGAACGCCGCGGCTCGCCCGTGAGGGGAGCACCGGACACGAAGAAGGCAAGCGCATGACCGAACCCCACGGCCCCCGCACTTCCCCGTCCCTGGTGACGGACCGGAGAACGCCGCGTACTGGAGCAGGGCTGGGAAGCGGAGCGCCGTCGGCCGCACCCGGCCTCGCCGACTACCGGCGCACCGCCGCACGGATGGCCTCAACGGACTACGACGGCCAGGCGGTTGGTACTGCGTCCGAGCCATCCAAGCCCTAGGAGGCCCCCAGTGACCCGCTACGCCCTCTGTGTGGGCATCAACTACCCCGGCACCCCCTACGCCCTCCAAGGGTGCGTCAACGACGCCATGGACTGGACCAAGGCGCTACACGGCTCGCGGCTACGCGCTGTCGACGATCCTCGACGCTGGCGCCACACGGGACGAACATCCTCGGCACCTACGCGAGCTCGTGAGCCGCGCCAGCTTCGGTGACCGCATCGTCTTCACCTACTCCGGCCACGGGACGTGGGTACCGGACCTCTCCGGGGACGAACCCGACCGCCGCGACGAGGCCCTGTGCCCCGTCGACTTCCAGACCGCGGGGGTGATCCTCGACGACGACCTCGCGGAGGTGTTCGCCGCCCGCCGCCGTGGGGTGCGGGTCACCGTCATCTCGGACTCGTGCCACTCCGGGCACGGTGTCCCGGTTCGCTCGACGTGCCCGAGCTCGCGGCCACGACTCGGTTCATCCACCCGTCGGCGTTCCTGCCGCCGCGAGCAGTGGGGCATGCCCTGCAGGCGCGCCGAGAACCGACGACCACGCACGACCCCCCGCCCCACCACGGGCACGGTCCTCCTGTCCGGGCTGCGACGACCTCGAGTACTCCTACGACGCGTACTTCCGGGACCGCTTCAACGGTGCGTTCACCCGTGCCGCCCTCGACGCCCTCCCCGAGCACGCCACGACGTACCAGGCGTGGCACAAGTCCACCGTGGCCCTCCTCGACACCGACCAGTACCCGCAGCACCCGCGCCTGTTCTCGGCGCGGTGGCAGCGGTACCTCACGTTCTGATGGGCGACGACGTGAACAGAAGCAACCCGTACTGCGCGCACTGCGGCGACGAACGTGGAGGGCCTTACGGTCACGAGACGAGCGAGTGCAACTGGCGCAACCCTTGCGCTGGCTGTGACTGCGCTGCGCTCGCGGCGAGCGTGTGTTTACGCCGCGCCGCTGCGAACATCGCCGCCAGGTTCGAGGCAGGGCCATGACCTGCCTCCATCCCTGCGCCTGCACCTCCGACGACGAGTGCCCCCACTTCGACTGTGGTGACCTTGTGTGAGGCGTGCCAGACCGAGCGGTGCGACGACTGTTGGATGGCCAAGCCGTGCCTGTGTGAGGAGCCCGAGTGAGCGCATGAGGATGTGCCATGTGCGGGCGCCCCGCCCAAGGGGCGACCCTCTGCCCCACCTGCGGGGAGGACCTGCGGTCCAACCTCACCAAGATCGCCGACCGGTGGCCCGACCTCGAGCAGGCCCTCACCACCCCCGGTACGGGCGGGCGAGCAGGGCAAGACCCGCAACGGGATGATCGCCGTGGGCACCAACGTCAACGAGGCCGCCGTGAGAGCTCGGCGGGCCTGCACGGACGTGGTGTGGTTCATCCTCCAGGTCATCCGGGACGACTACGACACCGCCGGCCGAGACTTCACCCCACCCACGACCTCCGCGACCCGATCCCAGGACGACACCCCCACCGTGGCCCGCTGGCTCGCTTGGGGCTACATCCCCCACCTCACCCACAAGACCGCCCAGGAGTCCGCCGAGGAGATCGCCCGGGACGTGACACGGGCGGAGCACCTCACCTACCAGGTCACCGAGACGTCCCCACTGCGGAAGGTCCCCACCGGCCTGCCCTGCGAGGGCCACTCCACCTTCGAGGCGATGGGTGAACGCACCCCCTGCGTCGGTGTCATGGTCGCCACCCTCACCGACTCCATGCCTGACCTCGTGTGCTCCGTCGACCCCACCCACCGCATACCACCCGACGTGTGGTCGAGGAACTACTGGCGCTCCCGCCACGTCCCCATGGACGAGGCAGCGGCTAGGAACCTCATGGGGAGGATCACCGGATGACCGTCTTCGGATACGCCGTCAGGGCGTGGAGACGCTATGAGCAGCAACTTGCGGAGTTGAGGGCTGCGTACACACGACCCGCAGCCGGTCTTCAGGCCATCCTTACCAACCCACCCACTTCGGCCCTCCCGGTCAGCGCCGAGCACCCCCCGGCGGACGTCGATGACTGAGCCCGTCGACTTTCCGGCGGCTTATAGCCGCATCCTCAGCCAGATGCCGCACGAGACCGAGGACATCGGATGGGCATTGGCCCGCCTGCAACCTACTCAGGAGGATCACCGGATGAGCGATCGAATCCGCAACCTGATCCGCCGCCAGTACGAGGAGGCGGGCTTGGAGGTCACCGAAGCCAAGGTTCGGGAGATCGAGCGCCGTTCGCACTTCCGCTGGCTCGCCGTCTCGGCATGGACGGACCCGCCGCAGCCGGACTACCTCGCCCACGACGTGAAGACCTGCCCCATCTGCTCACAGGAGATCCCCTGATGACCCTGACCGAGTTCCTCCTGGCCCGCATCGCCGAGGACGAGGAGACCGCCCGGCAGCCTGACCTCATGTGGCCCTCGTCGTGGACGGCGAAGTTCCACCACTACGAGGCCTTGCGGGAGACGAAGCCACGCGACTACGCCATGGGCCGCTACTGCACCCAGTTCGACCCCGCCCGTGTCCTCGCTGAGTGCGAGGCGAAACGACGCATCGTGGCCCTAGCGGAGTCCGTCACGGACATGCACGCCGAATGGGAGACGCTGGAGATGCTCCTTGCCCTTCCCTACGCCGACCACCCCGACTACGACGAGACGTGGAGGCCGTAGACACGCTGCCGAGAATGTTGTCATCAAGACACTTACTGTGCTTGACTCAGCCCCAATATGGTGCCTGAGCTGTCAGGAGGCACGGATGGCCTGGCCCCGCACCAACGGTGCCCACCCCAAGTACCGAACCAGGGAGCACCGCACCAAACGCGCAGCACTCGCCGCCCAGCTCAAGGCCCAGGGCTACCTCACCTGCAGCGCCAAGGTCTGCCTGTTCCCCAGCAGGGTGATCACCAACCCCAACGGTCGAGCCATGGACGGCCTCCACCTCGGACACGAGGACGACGGCGTCACATACCGGGGACCCGAACACGCCCAGTGCAACCGCGAAGACGGAGCCCAACGCGCACGCCAACGCAGGGCCAAGCTCAACATCCAGAGCCCACTACGGTGGTAGCCATGGAGAGCATGGCCGACTTCGAGAAGCGCCAGACTCAATGGCGACGTGAAGGACGCGAACTGACCCGGGCCTACAAGCGTGACAAGTGGATCACCAGCAACAGCCCATGCCAAGCGTGCGACACCCCGACCCGCGATTGCCTGCACAACGACGGATGCTGCCCGACCTGCATCGAGCAGGACTTCCTCTCTGGCGCCCTGCACCGGTGGAAACCGTTTTTTTGGCGCGAACCGACTCGCTAGGACGGCGATGGAAACCCCTGCAGGGCCTGGTTAGACGTATTGCTCGGATTGAGCGGCGTCGGGTAAACCGACCCCGCCGGCGGCTTGGAGCTGCCCGAGTATTGGGCCAGTTAGACCAGCCAAGCGTTTCGGCATCTCCGGTCCGGTGGCCCGGACGACCTGGCCGCCGTACTGCGGAACGGGCTGCCCAGGCACCGGAGCGGTTTGGACCGCGGCGTAGGCCTGGTTCACTACCTTAGCTCCGGGCTTTGTCCGCGGACATCTCTCGTAGGGATTGGCCGGCCGAGCCGTCGGATAAGCCGGCTGGGAGAGCCTTGGAAGGCGGGTCCACCACGGCGGGTCGGCTGCCGGCTGGGAGGCTTATGCCCGCGGATCACGACGTCGGTCGCCATCGGGTTTTCTATACGGCGAGGGCGCAGCAGTCGGCCGGTTCGCCGGTCGGGGTTTCGACGTCGTAATAGAACTCGGACGGCGCCATCTTCATCGATAACTGCCGGCGCCGCTGGAACCGCACGACGGCACCAGCTTCGACCTGGCCGTCGCCGGCCATAGTCCGGGCTCGAGTTCGACGGACTGCCAGCACTGGAAGTGAATCTTCATCGTCGCAACTACACGTGGACGTCGGCCCCGTCGGGTTGGAGCGGCGGCGGCACGTACCCGGCGACGACGAGGCTGCAGGAACGCGGCCGTCAATCCCGGCGGCAGGCAACACGGCGGGCCCCAGCTCCGGGCTCTGACCGCGCACGGTCCGGCCCGGCCCCTGCGGCCAGGCTCCAGGTCGGCGTCGCTCGGGAATCCGGAACGTGATTTTCGGCCGCTTTGCCCGGTCGCCGCGTCGTGAACACGCTGCTGGCCATGCAGCCGTCGCTCGCTCGCCTTGAGCTCGCGGATGTCCATGATCTGGCCCCGGGATAGATCGTCACCCGGTTGAGCGCCGTCTGGATCCGCGTGTGCGGGTTGTCGCCGCCGATGTGGACGAAGATCCGCCCGACGCGGAACCGCTCGCCTTCGTCGATGTGGTAGACCAGGTCGACCTGGCCCGGCTCCTCCAGGAACACCGTCTCCGGCCGCACGTCCGCGAACACGTAGCCGTTGCTGCCGTACAGGTCCTGCACCCATTGCGCGTCGTCTGCATCTTGGCCTGCTCGAACGACTGGCCGCCCTTCAGCTTGAGCTGCTCGGCATGCGGCTCGCTCGAACTTCGTGTCGCCCATGAACCGGACGTTGCGCACCTGATACTGCGGGCCCTCGTGGATGACCCACGTGAGGTCGAGCCAGTTGCCCTCGTCGTTGTATTCCAGCTTGCGGCTGATGCGGGCCTGGAAGTACCCGTACGAGCGGTAGTAGTCGGTGAGCGCCTCGATGTCGGCGTCGATCTTCTCGCGGTCGACGTAGCCCTTGAACAGCTACAGGATCGGCGGCTTCGACTTGACGAGCGTCTTCAGCCGCGCCGTCGCTGACGAACCTCGTTGCCGACGAAGTCGATCTTCCAGATCTTCTGCGGTTCGCCCTCGTGGATGAGGTACACGACGCCCTGGTCGGTCGCCTTGTTGCCTTCGAGATCGTGATCTGGACGTTGTTGTAGCCTTTGCTGATGTAATAGTCGCTGAAGCTTCCGCCGGCCTTCTTCGACCGAGTAGGGGTCGACCGAGCCGCCGGCCTTCAGCCCTGTTTGCTTGGCGAGCGTCTTGTCTCTGACCCTTCGTTGCCGAGGTAGTTGACGTAGCGAATCGTCGGCCGCTCGACGACCTGGAAGATGACGACGCGGCCTTGCGGCGTCTTTTCGTAGAGCGCTTTCACGTCGACGAACCAGCCCATGATTGGCCAGCTTGCCGACGTCGCTCTGCACCACCGCCGGATCGAACGGCCGGCCGGCGCGGGTGGTGATATGGCCGGCGATCTGCGTTGGTCGGCGTGGTCTCGTTGCCGACGATGCGCACTTCGGCGACCAGCTCGGCGCCGCGCGAACTCCGGCGGGGGCGGGATCGACTCAGCCGGGGCGCCGGCTGTCCGACGGCGGCGTCAGGCCGTAGCGATCCGGCGCCGGCAGTACTGTCCGCGTGCCGGCCGGCGCAGCGCCGCCGCGACCGCGCCAGCGCAGGGCGCGCACGTCGGCGACGATCGCAGTCAGCCTGGCTGAAACTAACTGCATGAGCCGGCCCCGGGCCGGGGAGATGCGGGAAAAGTCGACGCGCGCAACGGGCGCCGCGCGGCACAGTCGCAGCACCGCCGCGAAAAATGGCCGGCGAAGAAATACCGGATTGCCGCCAGCGCGCGGCAAGGCGAGCTTGGACTGGGCCGATGCTGCGAAGCGTCCACCCGCCGCCAGCGGACCAGCCGGCTTCGGCGCAGCATCAGCAGATCGCATTGCGCGACCCGCCCTAGAAATCCGCGGCGCCATACGTCTGCAACTCCGCGTACGGCCGGTGCGCGAAATTGTCGAACCGCGTGAACTCGTGGACCCACGTGAGCTTCACGTCGCCCGTCGGGCCGTTGCGCTGCTTGCGGATCAGCAGGTCGGCCTGGCCGCGGACCTGCTCGCGGTCTTCCTCGTTCGTCTGATAGTACTCGTCGCGGTGGACGAACATCACCACGTCGGCGTCCTGCTCGATGGCGCCCGACTCGCGCAGGTGGCTGAGCTGCGGCTTGTTGCTGCTGGTCGACTCGACCTGCCGGTTGAGCTGCGCCAGGCACAGCACCGGCACCTCGAGCTCGCGGGCCAGGCCCTTCAGCCGCCGGGA
>CAWBCA010000007.1:0-36356 GCA_963787175.1 uncultured Acidobacteriota bacterium | reverse complement strand
TCGAACGCGCCGGCGTCCGGTTGCGCTCAGGAGGGGGCGTCGACGTTCGCGGCGCCGGGAAACCGTTCGACGGCCTCTTCCATGTCAATCGAGTGCGCCACACAATCACGCGCGACACCCACACTCAGGCGTTCGAGCTCAAGCGCGCCGGCGGTGGCCCTTAACACTCCTTTGTCTAACCGGCAGGGATTCCGGTGGGACCAACAGCCTGGCCGTTGAGGATCGGCGCACGGCGACGGCAATGCGCCCGTCCGATCCGTCAAACGCCACTCGACCGCGGTTGCCGCGCGCCCGCGCTCATCGTCTTCGCGACCCTGGCCTTGATGTACCCGTAGCGACCGATAGCCCGTGCTCGCCGGTTCGCATGGCTGCTTTGACATCCCGACGGCGCCGAGCGTATATTCAATGTAGATACATGACGAATGTGACGCAGATCGCGAAAATGGGTAACAGCCTGGGTCTCCGCTTGCCCAAGGCAGTGGCCCTCGAAGCGCAGGTTGGCGAGGGCGACACGGTGGACGTGTCGGTCAAGAACGGTGTAATCGTGATCCGTCCGAATCGTCCCACCTACTCACTTGAGCAGCTCGTCGCCAGGATTACGCCTCGGAATCGCCACGACGAGAGCGACTGGGGAGCACCAGTCGGCGACGAGGCATGGTAGCTCGCGCATACTGTACCAGACGCCGGGGACCTGGTCTGGTTGACCTTTGATCCGCAGGCTGGCCATGAGCAGCGGGGTCGGCGTCCTGCCCTCATCCTCTCGCCTCGCAGCTACAACTCAAGGTGCCGCCCGCTATCGCCTGCCCGATTACCAGTCACGTGAAGGGTTACCCGTTCGAAGTTCCGTTGCCGCCGGGAGGGAAGATCTCCAGGCTTCGTCGTCGCCGATCACGTCAAGAACCTTGACTGGCAAGCGCGGCGACTGACGTTCGAAGCGAAAGCCCCTGCCGACGTTGTGACAGATGTCCGCGAGCGGCTCCGTCCGCTGCTCTGGTTGTAGCCAGCGACCCTGGCATCGCTCCTTGACGCCGGACCAGCCTCGATCCCAACCTCTGCAAGGGGAAGGCCGTCGAAGAAGCTCGAGACCAGCGCTCCGCGCTACGGGCTTGCGGTCGAGCGACGGACGCGCCGCTCGGGCCCGATCATCCGGACACGAAGCGCGCCACTGCGCTCGAAGCGAGGATGAACACCGGCCGCGCTCACCGCACTTTGACCCCGTTGATGCGCGTCGCAGTCGTCGGATCGTTGCGATCCAGTCGCCACGTCGGATGCGTGAAATGGATGACCGCGTCGCCGTTATACGAGATGACGGCGTTGTCGAACACAATCGTCCCGATCTGCCGCCAGTTCTGAAACGCCCGCCGCACTCGGAAAGGCGTGCCCGACGTCTGTCCCTCGTCCGTGACGTTGATGGTGAACGTGAGCGTCCGCTTCGGCGTCGGGTCGCCGCGGTCGAAGATCTGAGCCATGACCTCGTCGCGAACGTCGAGCTCGTCACCGGGAATTACCGGGTGCCCGGGCGCGACGCGCAGTTCCATGAAGGCCGGCGCTCTCGTCGGCTCGCCGGCGGGCTTGCCAAGCTCTGCGACTTGATACAGCTGCCGGATGGTGGGCTCCTGATCCATTCGCCGGAACACGGACGCGACCCTGATCAGCAGCGTGCCGGCCGGTCCGCGTCGGAACACGGTGACGTCCGGCGCGTTCCGCAGCATCGCGTCATTGATCGACGCAGTCAGTTCCCCGCCGATGTCCTGCTGGGTGATGAAGTTTGCAGTGCGCAGCCGCTCCGGATGGTCGGGATCCGTCGTCGGAAACAGCTTGCCTACCAGCGCGAGGGAGCGAATGCGGCCACGCAGGTTACCTCCGCCGCCGCTCGAATAGCGGCCCACGATGAGCGCAGCGCTACCCTTTCGGAAATATCCCGAGTATTGGCGTCTCTTCGGAAATCTGCCACCGCCCGACCAGGCAGACGCCGGTCGGATGAAGGAATCGCGGGAAGCCCCTCCCGTCCGCGCCCCAGCGCAGGTCGGCGCCCGAGTCCACCGTTCGCACGGTGGCGCGTTCGAAGCGTGTGGCCGAGACCGAGAGAGTCCACCGAACACGGTCTTCAGCGTCTGTTCCTTTGTCGGCACGGCGGCTCGCCCTCGACGCCCCACACCTTCTGATACGGGTTCGCGAACAGCGCATCGACGACCTCGGGGAAGCGCGAGCCGGCGTACAGACGGCTTTCGGCGGTGAATTGTCCGGAGCCAATCTCCACGTCAGGCATCGTGCACCTCGAAGGAACTATAACCGTGGGAACGCGTACGATCGAATCCGATGGGAGGGGTCGGCGTGAGCTCGACCCGCGTTGTAAGCCGAAGGCCGTTTGACCGTAGGATCTGCGGGGAGACCACGCATGAATGCGACATCCATCTGCCTGATCGCCTCCGCGCTCGTCCTCTCCTCCTCCGGAATTGCGGCGGGTGCGCCAGGCGTGCCGCGTGGCGATGCCCCGTGCGCGAACGTGAACGTCCTGACGCCGGCTGAACGATCGGCCGGGTGGCGGCTGCATCTTCTCGACGGCAAGAGCACCGCCGGCTGGCACGGCTACAACGGCCAGGACCCGAAAGCGTGGACCATCGACGACTGCTCATTGAAGACCCGAGGGGCACGGAGGGCAACTACGGCAGCGACAATCGGCCCGACCTCGTCACCGACCGCGAATTCACCAACTTCGAGATCAGCCTCGAAGTGGAAGGCGACCACAGGCGGTAACAGTGGCATCATCTACGGCGTCGTCGAGGATCCCAAAGTACGATGCACCGTGGAAGACCGGACCTGAGTATCAGCTGGTCGACGATGTCGGCTTTCCCAGGAAGTCGGCAGCCGACGCAGATGGCTGGCGCCAACTACGCGATGCAGCCGCCGAACGAGGTGAAGAAGAAGCTGTCTGTGCCGCTGGGGCAGTGGAACACGACGCGGATCGTCGTGAACGGCACGCACGTCGAGCATTGGCTGAACCGGCGAGAAGATCCTCGAATTCGTCTCGAGCGCTGGACGCCGGACTGGAATGCGCTGCGGGATTCGGGCAAGTGGGAGGATGTACCCGATTACGGCAAGCGCCAGAACGGGCTCCGGCATTGCCCTGCAGGACCACGGCAGCGTCTTCTGGTTCCGCAACGTGAAGATCTCGGCCGCTTCAGGCGTCGTAGCCGCGCGCCGCGGGCCGGCTGCCGCAAGCGCCGATTGAGGTCACCGACGGGCTGGGATTCCACGTCGACTGGCAGCACCAGTTCGAGGCAGGCCTCCCGGTGTTCGCGCAGGTCAGCCTCGATGGCCGCGCGTTATTCCCTGACGGAGCACGAGGGGGATTGCCAGGTCGGCGGCGCCGCATACATCGTGGTGGACGACGTCGACGCGCGAACGATTCAGGCGGTCGTGATGTCCACGTTGATGACCCTCCTCAGGACGCGCCCTGGGGCGGCCGCGAAATGAGCCTCGCCGACCCGGACGGCAACCGCCTGCTATTTGCCCAACCCCTCAACGTCCGTGATCGAGAAACGGGATCGACGCGTCGATTCGTCAGTGCTGACCTTCGCAATCGCGACGGAGGCGGACGCCGCGCCGATCGCGCAGACTGCGTACCGCCGCCGCCGAGCACCTCACGCACACATTCCGGCCGGGGTCACCTGCTCCCGCGTCGTCACCGAACAGGGCGTGCGCCACGACATCAAAACGTCGCGTGTCCTCGTAGCGCGCCGCGGTCCGGAGATCGTCGGGACACTGGGACTCGCAACGAAGAAGCCCTGGGCCATCGATCTCGCATACTTCACCGCCGTACCGAAAGTCGTCTACCTGCGCGAGATGGCGGTGGCGCCGGACTGGCAGCGGCAGGGCCCCATCGGTCGCGCTCTCGTGCACGAAGCGATTGCGGTGGCCAGAGCGTGGCCGAGCCAGGCGATCCGACTCTCGATGCCTATGACGCGGCGGCCTGCCGCCGGTTTTACGCTAGGTGCGGCTTCGGCGAGGTGGGCCGCTATGCACACTGAAAGGTGCCGCTGATCTATTTGAGCTCCTGGTCTGAGGGGCTATCCCTCAGGAACGCTCGCCGCGCAACAGCGGCTTCTCCATCGTGAAGAGCGGCGTGCCGAACACTCCTGCGGTCCCTCGGTGTTCGCCGGAAGCCGTGCCGTTCGTAGAGGCGGATCGCTTCATCGAGAAAGGGGGTTGTGCTTAGAAACAGACGCGTCATGCCGTGTCGACGCGCGAAGCGTTCCACCTGTTCGAGGAGCTGCGCTCCCAAGCCGTGTCCTCTGGCATCGGGCGCGATGGCCATGCTCCGTACTACGCGCCGTCGTCCTTCAGGACCGCGGCGACGTACCGACGATCGCCTCGCTACGGAGCGCCACCCAGACTGGTCCTTCATGCCAGCGGGCGCGAATGACATCCGGCTCCGGCACGGTGGCCGCAAAGCCGTCCGCGGTGTACTGCGGCTCATAGGGCGCAAACGCTTCGCGAAGGACCGACGCGATGGACGACGCGTCGTCGGCCGTGGCGCGGCGCACGGTGAATGGCAATGAACCGCTCGCTGACTCCGACGTAACCACAGCCACCCTTAGAGCAACCGAGCTTCAACGAGCGCGACGAAAAATCGGCTCGAACCCCTCGTTGTGCCTACCGTAAACATGGTACGCCTTGAATCGATTGAGGTTGCGGGCGTTCTCGGCTAGCCTCCGGTCGTGGCGTCCGTCGTCGTTCCGTGGCTCCACTCGCTTCGGTTCGTGTTCCGGTCACGAGCTGCTCTGCACCTGGAGATCATCGCCCTCCGGCGCCAGCTCGCGGTCGTGCACTCGATCCCGCCGACGCCGTGTCTGTTTCACGACCCATCGACCGAGTGCTGTGGGCGTGGCTGGCGCGCTCGTGGCGCGACTGGCGCTTGGTGGTGCGCCTCGTCAAGCCGGAGACGGTCCTCGCGCGGCCCCGGCGCGGCTTTCGCTTGTTCTGGACCCTGGAAGAGCCGACAGCGCAATGGGCGTCCGGGCGTCGCCGCCGACGTTCGCGCACTGATTCGCGAACTCTCCACAGCCACATCCCCTGTGGGGAGCGCCCAGGATTCATGGGGAGCTTCGGAAGTTGGGCATCACCGGTGAGTCAATCGACGGTGGCCAGGTACGTGCAGCGGCATCCCCCGCCCGCCGTCACAAGCGTGGCGCACGTTCCTCACCAATCACGCCAGTCAGATCCTGGCTGCTGACCTGTTCGTCGTGCCGACTATCACCTTCCGGCTGCTGTTCGTGCTCGTCATCCTCGGGCACGACCGGCGGCGCCTCGTGCACATGGCGGTCACCGACCATCCCACCGCGGCCTGGATTGCGCAGCAACTACGGAACGCGTTTCCGGAGAACGAGGCGCCCCGGCGCCTTCTGCACGATGGCGATGCCGTCGTTGCTGACGACGCCGCCACCATAGAGGCCATGGACATGCACGCCGTTCGCACGGCTCCGCGGTCACCGTGGCAGAACGATTACGCTTCACACTGCACCTCTTTCGTACTTGCTGATGGGACCTCTATTGCGGCACGCCGTTCAGAAATTTCTGGCCTTGGGCTTTGTGCGGCGGGTTACCGGCGGAAGGCTCGTATAGACACTCGATTTTTGTCGTTGTAGGCATGGCCGTGAAGCAGCCCATGCCGGTTCCAGATTTTCACGGAGTCGGGAGTAACCCCGAGCACTGCCGCCATCTCCTGAACCGTTAACATGCCTGCCGCGCGTAATCGATCATAACGTGGCGTCAGGCTGTAGTCCCTGCCGGATACGCGCAACGATACTCGGCGAGAATCTCTTCCCCTCACCGGATCGCATGTCACGCTCGTTCAGAATGGCTGCGATCTGTCCATCGGTGTTGTTGTCGAGCAACCGGTCAATGTCTTTGACGATTTCGGGGCTGGTCGCCCGCTGCTGCCATGCATTGAGAGGAAGAGGTATGGTGAGGGTCCTCGCAGCCCCGCCTTTGAACCGGATCTGGAGAACGATCGTGTCAGCACGAAACACCGTCACATCTTCCAGCAACAACCGGGTCATTCGCTTGCGCTCCCGGTCTGGCGTGTTTGGATCACGCCATAATCGCGGAAAATCCGTCCGCCAGTGCCAGGATCGCCGCGCGCTGTTGGTCGCTCAGCGCTTGCCTGTCTTGCTGTCGCTGTCGCTCGCGTTCCTGCTGTGTCTCAGCCACGTGCTCGCAATTTGCTGTTCCACTCGGCTTCGAGCGAGTCCGCTACCAGCCGGTGCTCGGGCTCAACGCGCATATAGCGGCGGCGAGCCAGGTCCGCTTCGTACTGGGCTCGTTCGACCTGCTTCAGACGCAGGCTGTCGGCCTCCTCGAGTCGGGACTGCAGTTCCTGCTGAACGGTGAGTGCGACTTCAAGTGCAACTGGACTGACCGCTTCGATCAACAATGCACCGATGGCCTCATCGATGCCACTTCCCGGAACATGTTGGCACACGGGCTGGGCATGTTCGATTCCTTCGCGCTGGCACACATAATCGGGACACAGGCGTCCGTGGCGCACGTGATACCGGACTGTCATCCGCTGACCGCAACGGCCGCAGAGAATCAATCCCTGCAGCAGTGCCGGGCCTTCACGTGCCGGGCTCCTGCGCCGGTCACCTCCCATGGCTTGCGCGCTCTCGTGAAGCCGCTTCTGATTCTGTCGTAATCTTCCCAGACAGATAGCCGGCGTGGGCTCCGGGAATCAGCGTCTGCCATTCTTCCTGCGGGACCGCCACGATCCTGCAATGGCCGTCGACAGTCTTGCGGCTGTGGTGCCGCCCAAAGACGAAGGCGCCGGCATAGCGTGGATTGTGCAGGATCCGCAGCACCTGGCAATGCCCGAGAGCGCCCCACACCAATTCTCCTCTTTGCGGGCCGCCACGAACACGTCTGGGAAACAGCAGGCCCTGCTTGCGAAATGCCTTTACGGTTGCTGTCGCCGATCCGGTGCGCCGGAATGTTTCGAATAACAAGCGCAGCGACTGTTGGACCTGCTTATCCGGGTCCAACACCACACACGTCTTCGGAGCTGTATACGAATCCGATCGGCGGCTTGATGACCAGTTCGCCGCGCCGCGCCTTGTTGCGAATTCCACCCTGCAGCCGGGCGCGCAGAACGTGCAGTTCGGCTTCCGACATTGTTCCCTTCAATCCGAGAAGAAGCCTGTCGTTAAAGTGACTGGGATCGTAGATGCCGTCCTCATCGAGAATGAGGGTGTCGGTCAGCGCGCAGATCTCCAGCAGCCGGTGCCAGTCAGTATTGTTCCGCGCAAGACGTGAGACTTCGAGGCCCAACACGATTCCAGCTCGTCCGAGGCTAACCTCCGTCACCAGCCGCTGAAAGCCTTCCCGGTCGGCCGCTGAAGCTCCCGACTGGCCCAGATCGTTGTCAATGACGATGATCCTCTTCGGCCAGCCCAGTGCGATGGCCCTCTGGCGCAAATCGTATTGTCGTTTGGTGCTCTCACTGTTCTCGAACACCTGGCGGAGCGTCGACTGGCGGATGTAGAGATACGCATTCCGCGTGATAGTGGCCGTCTTACTTTCTGATGTGTCTCCTGATTCATGTGCGTGCCTCCTGGAGGGTACGCCGAGCAGCATGCGTCATACCGGCATCAGGTCGGTCCGATTTCCTTCTGGCTCTGGGGAATCACGGTTCAGTTCCGGGCGAGCGATCGAACGACGGGCCGTGACTTGCGCGCAGGCACATCCACTCCCAATACCCCGCCGATGAATACGCCAGCCCCGCGAGTCCCGCGTGCCCATTCAAGATGCCGCCGCAGTTCTCGTATCATGCGGAAGTCGACTGACGACCGCGGTGTGGCGATCAACGCCGTTTTTTTTCCCGCAGAAGCTGCGCTCGATGCTCCGCGGGTGAACCTGGACGTTGAAGTCTGTCTGTACGAGAGCCGCCAGGAGCGAAGCTCAGGAGGCCTCCGCTTCTCGCTTCGCCACAAGGAACTCCATCACCTCGGCGGGAGTTTGTGACCGCCTCTGGGCCCCCGTTTCAGCGGCACCAACCCTGACAAGCCAGCCTGCTCGAAGCTGGCGTTCGCCTGATAGAAAGAGGGCCGGGAAAATCCAAAGTCGTGGGCCGCCTGCGAAACCGGCCTTTCGACATGGACGTGTCGCAGCATCTCGTACTTGACCTGCACGGCATCCCGTCGGTCGAAGAAGGGCTGCTGATCGAGCAGGGGATCCCGCACGGCTGCCGGGTGCGGATCCAGCGCGCCCTCGGCGCGCAACGCCGCCGTTTTGCCGTCTGGCCGCCCAGCCATTGCGTGTGTAATTATGTGTCACAAGCCCTCTGGTGTCAAGGCTACAACGGCCATATAGCGCGCTGCTCCATCGCTCACCGTTGACAACAGCGGCGTAATACCATTTACACGAGCGGCAGAATTCAGTTAACACCCTGACCTCCCGCCGGCACCGACGCCGGGGCCAGCAGTCCATCGAGGAGGGCCCGAAGGTGGCGGAGATTGTCCAGGCGCACTTACCCGCGTCCGGCGCTCATCACGACGAACGGGTCGGCCGGCGCCGCGTCCGTCCAGTGCGCCGGGTAGATTAACCAGCGCGCCGGTCGCATCGTGGACGTAGACGCGCGCTTCGCCCCACGTCAGGCGGCAATCCAGCAGCGGAAATGTCTGGTTGTAGAGCGGATGGGAAGGGATGGATCACACGAACGGTTCGTGCCGAATTGTTCGCATCAACCGCAGTTGCTGTCTTTGCCCAACGCGTTCGTGGAGCGCGTCATCGGGTCGATCCGACATGGAGTGCCTCGATCACGTCATCGTGGTCAACGCAACCGGGCTCCAGCGCGTGCTCACGGAGGACGTCGCCTACTACATGCAGCTCGAGAACGCATCTCGCACTTGAGAAGGACGCGCCCAGTCTCACGCCCCGGTCCTGCCCCCATCGGCTGGCCGCATCATGGCGATGCCGCAAGTGGGCGGGCTTCATCACCGCTACGATCGCGCAGCGTAGTGTCGGCCGACGTCTCTCAGCTCACCGTATCCCGGGCCGCGTCGACCGCAGATCTCCGCGTGCACATCGTTGTGCACGCCGACCGCTACAGGCTCGGTTCTTCTGACGCCCGACGCTCCAGCGCGCCACGTCTCGCCTCCGATGATCACGCCGGCGACGGCGCGCCGGACGTGGCGGCTCACTGTCCCCACGCCGAATGCGGCCAGATCGACTTTGCGTTAGCCACAGGTTAGCAAGTGTGAGCGACGGTGGGCGGAGAGAGTGGGATTCGGTGTCGGAGGCCGAGCCAAAACGCGGAAGCCTTCACACAGGAAGGAGCGCCCGAACCGTCATCGGCCGAAGGTGAAGCTCGAAGGAAAACTTGTCCACCTTCGCGCCTACGGCGCTGCGGCGGACAACCTTCGCGTGGCTTGCCAGCCGAAGCTTACGCAGGGTGTTGGCAAGCGTGAGCAGGGTTGGCGGAGAGGGTGGGATTCGAACCCGGCAGGACCTTTAGAATCTGTAACTTACAGAAACCACGTTGCCATTGGTGCCAGGGATGCCGGCTTTGCCGTCGCGCATTGCCCGCCATTGCCCGCGACACGCCCCTCGCTCAAGCCTACGGCGCCTCCGAGATCGTGAACGCTGGAAGCGTGCGATTCCTTACAAAGCGCGGGCGCCGGGTCTCCCCAGGAACGCCGCATGTGCGCAGAGGACCGTCGACCTGAGACGCCAGTCCATTTGGAAATGCGTGCGATATTTTGTGGACGGCTTCCCATAGATCATCTTGTGGTCTACGCGCAGGACGAGATATTCTGAGGGCTATGCCGCGCCGTTCGTCCGCCTCGCTCGACGCCGATCTGCTCCAGGGCACGCTGGATCTGCTGATCCTGCAGACGCTGCAGCCCGGGCCGGCGCATGGCCACACCATCGCGCACGTCATCGAGCACCGCTCCGACGCCCTGCTCCAGGTGCAGCACGGGTCGCTCTACCCCGCGCTGCACCGCCTCGAGGACCGCGGCTGGGTCGCGTCGTTCTGGGGCACCTCGGAGAACAACCGCAAGGCCCGCTACTACCGCCTCACGCCCACCGGGCGCGAGCAGCTCGCGACCCGCACCAGCCGTTGGCAGGAACTCGTCGCCGCGGTCAACCAGGTCCTGAAGCCCGTCGAGGAACCGCGATGAACGACGTCCTCTACGCCGCCCGGGAGCGGCGGTAGGGCCGGCTCTCCGAGCCCGGCTCACACGACCATGGGCGTGGAGACGCTTCTTCCGGCGGGCGTGGTGGGACGACGAGCGGGCCCGTGAGCTCGAGTCGTACATCGAGCTCGAAACCGACGACAACATCGCGCGCGGCATGTCGCCCGACGAGGCGCGCGCCGCGGCACGACGCAAGCTCGGGAACACCGGGCGCATCCGCGAAGAGATCTACGCCATGAACACCGTCACGCTGCTCGACTGGCTCGCGGCAGGACATCCGGTACGCCGCGCGCGTGCTGCGCCGCAACCCCGGCTTCACCATCGCGGCGGTGCTGACGCTGGCGCTCGGCATCGGCGGCGTCACCGTCATCTACAGCGCGCTGCGCAACATCCTGCTCGACCCGTTCCCGTATGTGAATCCGGAGCGGATGGTCAACGTCTACGTGACCAACGCCGAGACCGGCGAGCGCCAGCACGGCGGCGCGATGGGACAGGACGAGGCCGTCGACTTCCTCGAGCAGCAGACGGCGTTCGAAGGAGTCGTCGTCAGCGCCACCGACGGCGGCGCCATGCGCACCGCCGCCGGATCGGACATCGTCACCGTCACCGAGATGACGGCCGAACACCTTCCCGTACCTCGGCGTCCAGCCGCTGAAGGGCCGCGTCTTCACCGAGGACGACACCCGGCCCGGCGCGGCTCCGGTCGTCGTGCTGGACTACACGACGTGGATCGAGAAGTTCGGCGGCCGCGACGACGTCCTCGGGCAGGTCATCACCGTGGGCGACACGCCGCGCACCATCGTCGGCGTGATGCCGCGACCGCTTCGGGTGGCAGAACACCAGCATGTGGGTGCCGCTCGCGCTGCGCCGCGGCGCCACGCCGCCCGACGAACGTCGCTTCTGGTACCAGGCGTCGCTCAAGCCCGGCGTCACGCTGGCCGAGGCCAGCGAACGGATGACGGCCGTCGTCAACGCGCGCGCCCTCGCCCATCCCGACGAGTACCCGCCGCAGGTGCGGATCGAGGTGCTCGACCTGCGCTACCGCGTCGTCGGCCGCTTCAGCAACGTGCTGTTCACGCTGCTCGGCGCGGTCGTCCTGCTGCTGCTCATCGCCTGCTGCAACGTCGCCAACATGCTGCTCGCCCGCGCGACGACGCGTGAGCGGGAGATGACGCTTCGAGCGGCGCTCGGCGGCGGCCGGCTGCGCATCATGGCGCACCTGCTGACCGAATCCGGCCTGCTCGCGCTCGGCCGGCGCCGTCGGCGGCTGCCTGCTGGCCTGGGTCGGCATCCGCGCCGTCGCGGCCATCCTGCCGCCGCAGGGCATTGCCGCGAAGTCCAGCTCCGGCTCGTGCCGGAGGCGCTCATCGCGAGCCTCGCGATGGCCGTGCTCACCACGATGATCGTCGGCATCGTCCCGGCATGGAACGCGTCGCGCCAGGACCTGGCCAACGGCATGAAGGAATCGGGCAAGGGCGCCGGCGCGAGCAACAAGCACGGCTGGCTTCGCAACGGCCTCGTCGTCGCCGAGGTCGCGCTCTCGCTCGTGCTGCTGCTCGGCGCCGGACTGCTGATTCGGAACTTTGCCGCGCTGTCTCGACCGACCTCGGCGTCGATCCCGCGGGCCTCGCGGCCGTGGTCCCGTTCTTCGAGCAGCGGACGAACCCGGCACGGCGCAGCGGCACCTCTACTACGCAGAGGCTGTGGCGCGCGCCAGGACCATCCCCGGCGTCGCGGGCGCGGCCCTCGTCGTCGAGCTGGCCCTACGGCGGCTGGCGGATGGAGGCCAACCGACCTGGCATCCAGCCGCCTGCGCGGGGTCCGCGGCGTTGTCGGCGACCTTCTGCGACGAGAACTACCTCGGTCTCGTGAACCTGAACCCGCTGCGCGGTCGTGGCTTCACGTCGGCCGATATCGAGCAGCGCCGCACACGTCGCCGTGATCAGCCGCACGTTCGCCGAGCGGTACTTCGGCGAGGAGGACCCGCTCGGCCAGTACATCGAACTGCCCCAGCTGGCCAAGGCGCCGGCGCTCCTCACCGACACGACGCTTCAGCATCGTCGGCGTCGTCGAGGACGTGCGCAACCAGGGGCTGCAGGACGTCCCGTGGCCCGGCGTCTACCTGCCGACGACGCTGACCGCCATCGGCAACACGCCGCGGCAGATCGTCGTTCGCACGGCGGGCGACGCCGCAGCCGTGCGTGCCCGCCCTCGAGCGGGCCGTGCGCGCGGTCGATCCCGACGTCGCCGTGCCCAACGGCGGCACTCTCGAGGACGACCTGCAGCGCAGCTTCTACGCGCCGCCGCGCTTCAGCCTGGTCATCCTCACCACCTTTGCGACCGTCGGCCTGCTGCTCGTGGCCATCGGCGTCTATGGCGTGATGGCCTATGCGGTGTCGCGGCGCGTCGCAGGAGTTCGCCATCCGCATGGCGCTCGGCGCGACGAGGCAGGACGTCGTGCGGTCCGTGGTGCGGGCCGGCGGCCTGCTGCTCGGGATCGGCATCGTCGTCGGCCTGGCCGCCAGCCGCGTCACCAACCGCCTGGTGATGAGCTACGTGGTGATGGCGTCGAGCAGACCGACGATCGCTGTCGTGGCTGGCCGCCGTCGCGGTCATCGTGCTGGTCGGCCTGGCCGCCTGTCTGATTCCGGCCTGGCGCGCGTCACGGACGAGCCCGATGGCCGCGCTGCGGCAGGACTGACTGGTGGTAATGGGAAGAGCGAGCTCTTTGGCCAACGCCAGCACTTAGCTGGACGTAACTAAGGAGCGGCGGAACCAGTGCCGCGACGCCAGGCCCCGGGTTGGCCGAGCCGTCCAAGAACTCCGCGCTACCGTTCAGGTCATGTACGCGCCGCCGGTTCTCAATTCACCCACGTGCCAGTCCAGAGTGCGGTTTTCAACAACTTGACGGAAATACTCTGAGTGGAAATCCACGGCGTCATTGCCCGCTCTGTCACGCTACCTGCCGATAGGCGTGGCTCTACAGCCGGGTTCGACGCTCGGGCCGTACCAGGTACTCGCTCTCATCGGCGCTGGAGGGATGGGCGAGGTTTATCGCGCTCGCGATCTGCGCCTAAACCGCGATGTAGCGATCAAAGTGCTACCCCCGGACCGCGTAGGCGACGAGCGTCGTCGCCGCCGGTTCGTCCAGGAAGCACGGGCCGTCTCGGCCCTCAATCATCCGTACATCATCACCATATACGAGATCGAATCCGCCAACGGCATCGATTTTATCGTGATGGAGTATGTGCGGGGCAAGAGTCTCGACACGCTTATCCCTCACCACGGAATGCGGCTGAATGAGTTCCTGCGTATCGCAATTCCGATTGCTGATGCGCTGTCCGCAGCGCATGTGCACGGCATCATTCATCGCGACCTGAAACCTGCCAACGTCATGGTCGGGACTGACGGCGGTGTGAAGGTGCTTGATTTCGGCCTCGCCAAACTGACGGACGACGAACGCGCTGCCGACGAAACCGACGAGACCGTAACCGCCGCCAAACTGATGGGCGACGAACGCGCTGCCGACGAGACCGTAACCGCCGCTAGCGCGGCCAGTGCCCCGGGCAAGATCGCCAGTACCCCTGCCTACATGGCCCCAGAGCAGGCATTGGGGGAGCGGGTGGATGCGCGAAGTGACATCTTCAGCTTCGGGGCGATGCTCTACGAGATGCTGACCGGCGACTGCGCCTTCGTGGGCGCGAGCACCGCAGAGACGTTGGCTGCTGTTGTTCGCGCGCAACCAAAGCCACTCGGCGAGATTGTGCCGAATACTCCCGGCGACCTGCAAAAGCTGATTTCGCGCTGTTTGCGCAAAGACCCGGAGCGGCGCTTCCAGCACATCGGCGATGTGAGGGTCGCGTTGCAAGAGATCAAGGAAGACTCGGAGTCCGGTTCTGCGCCGGCGGTGCCAACCTCCCGTCAGTATCGCGGGGTCATGATCACAGCGCTCATCGGAGTCGTGAGCGTCCTCGCCGCAATGACATGGCTGCTGAGATCCCCCCAGAGAACCGAAGCACCGCCGCCGCGAGTCGTGCCGCTCACGAGCTTCCCTGGTTTCGAGCAGGGGCCGGCACTCTCGCCGGATGGCAATCAGGTCGCATTCGCCTGGTCGGGCGAGAAAAACGACAACTGGGATGTCTACCTGAAGTTCGTGGGGTCGCCGGAGATCCGTCGGCTAACCACTGATCCACTTGGTGACTCTTCTCCTCGGTGGTCGCCTGATGGGCGATACATCGCATTCAAACGATGCCAACCAGGACGCGTAGGTCCCACCCGCAGACGTCGGCTGCCAGCTACGGCTGATCTCAGCGATGGGTGGGACTGATTCCAAGATCAGTGATTTTCGGTTCGCCGCGGGGCAATTCGATTGGTCGCCGGATGGCCGCGCAATCGTGGCAGGAATCAGCCAACAGCTCGCCAGACAGCAGCCGGCTGGACTGTACCTCTTGCCCGTCGCCGGGGTACGCCGCGTCGGTTGACAACGCCGAAGGTGGTCACGGATCAGGCCCCGGCATTCTCACGGGACGGACGTCGACTGGCGTATGCGTCGTGTAGTGCCTCTATCGCTTCAGCTTGCGACGTGTACGTGCTCGACCTGGACACCGCCTTCACACCCGCGGGTCAGGCCCGCCGGCTGACATCGCAAGGGGGGGCGATTTCCGGGCTGACCTGGAGTCGGAACGGTCAGTCAATCATTTATGATGCCCAAGCCGTTCCGGGTCTTGCCTATCTCTGGAGCGTCGATGTCGCTGGGCACGATCAGCCGGTGCGAATCGAAGTGGCCGGTGTACGGGCGTTCGAGCCGGCGACCACGTCAGCGATGGACCGCCTTGTCTTTTCACGGTCTCTCGTTAACCTCGATGTGTACGAGACGGCGTGGGGCCACCCGCCACAACCTGTCGCGGCATCGTCATTCGATGACTTTCTGGCGCGCTTCTCGCCCGACGGCCGCCAGATTGTCTTCTGTTCAAACCGGTCTGGCGAGTCGTTCGAGCTTTGGATTGCATCGGCCGACGGCTCGGGCGCTCGGCAACTCACCCGCGGTTTGGGTCGTGGGAAGTGCGCGGGAATCTGGTCGCCAAATGGCCAACAGATCGCCTTCGACTCTCTGGACGAGGACGGGCGGTGGCACATCTGGCTCATCGATCCCGACGGTGGAACACCGCGGCAGGTCACCACGGATCCCGGCAGTCAGCGGGGGCCCTCCTGGTCTCACGATGGGCAATGGATCTACTACTGGCTTCAACAGTCAGAGCATAGCGACGTCTGGCGCACGCGTCTGTCGGACGGTGTCAAGGAGCAGCTGACCCACGACGGGAAAACAGAGTTTGGGGTGGAGTTGTTCGACGGCTCGCATTTCTTATATCAGACAGAATCCGGGGCGCTCATGGAGGACCGCTCGCAGGCGGCAATGCGCGACAACTCGTCAAATGCGCGATCGGCGCGGCGGTTGCCGCGGGTCCGAAAGGCATCTACTACGCGGGATGCGAGCCCCGCTCAGATCCCCCTGTGTATCTGCTCAATCCCGCGACTGGCAAGCAGCGGTTGCTTGGGCAGCTCGAGAAGCTGACGCAAACCATACCGATGGCTACACTTGGGGTATCTCCCGACGGCACGCGAGTTCTTTACACTCGCAATGCCAGCGAA
The DNA here is from genome assembly GCA_963787175.1 of uncultured Acidobacteriota bacterium. Lineage (GTDB taxonomy): Bacteria > Acidobacteriota > Vicinamibacteria > Vicinamibacterales > 2-12-FULL-66-21 > CAVSUB01. The sequence goes on along the minus strand of CAWBCA010000007.1, from coordinate 20,514 downwards.
GGGAAGGATCTGATGATGATCGACAACTTCCGGTAAATCGTCGATGCGTTTCGATCCATCGACCCGCGAACAAACGCTCTTTTGATGCCGATCGAGAACCTCACGTGTTGAGGGATGTGCGCCAGTGAAATACGCGTTTGGCGGGGTGTCTGTTGATGCCGACACTCGCAGCATCTCGAGCGCAGAAGGCTCAGTGCATCTGACGCGGAAGGCGTTTGACCTGCTCCTGCTCCTCCTCGAGTGCCGTTCCAAAGTCGTCTCGAAGGACGACATCTACGCTCGACTGTGGCCCGACTCGTTCGTCACCGAATCCAGCCTTCAAACGCTGGTCCACGAGATCCGGCACGCGATTGATCAGGGCAGATCGCCGTCCTGGATCCGCACCGTACACGGCATCGGCTACAGCTTTGCCGGAGAGGTGCTGGTCAGCGAGACGCCCGCTCGGTCGGTGCCTCCCGAGCGGCCGGCCGCGTGGCTGTTCAGTGACTCGGCACGCGTGGCTCTCTACGAAGGAGCGAATGTTCTCGGTCGAGGAGCCGATGATGTGATTGAGATCGAGGCGCCGACGATCTCGAGACGGCATGCGCGCATCACCATTGAAGACTCGATCACGCTCGAGGACTTGGGAAGCAAGAACGGTACATGGCTCAAGGACGAGCGTCTGACCGGCCCTCGCGCGCTGGTGGACGGGGACGTTCTGCGGCTGGGCTCCGAGAAATTCACCATCCGTCTGGCTCGACACCCGAAGTCAACTGAATCAGTCGACATGTTCCGAAACGACCTGGATGTGCCGTCCGGGTAGACGTCGCTCGTCACTCACGTCTCGCCGGCCGTCTTCCGCCTCGGATCAACTCGCCCGCTTCTCGGAACATCTCAGGAAAGTCTCAGGTTCGTCTCAGGACATCCGACTGACGCGACAGCCATCATGCTCTCGGCCCGATCGTGGCTGGGAGGCAACAAGTGCGAGTCGCATGCGAGTCGATTACATGGCCGATCGTCGTGCGCCAGGCGTCGGCGATTCTGCTGCTGGGCGTGATTACGTCCGGACTCGCGATCGCCCAAGTCTCCGAGGGCGACTCTCACACGGTGGCGCTCGGAACGTCGTCATCGGCAGCGCGCATTCCATCGTATGTATGCGCCGTTGCCCGCGAATCTCATCGTCCCCGACATCGTCCGGCCGCTCGTGAGGTCCATGTGGCGGCAGTCTCCGACGTTTCGTCGGCAATGCGCGCGCCTTGCCGAGCATCCCGACGTCATCGTCCGTCTCGAGATCGCGCAGGGCCGTGCAAGACACGAGGGGCGCGCGATCTGCCATCACGCGGCTCGACGGAGAGCTGAACGCGGCAGTGGAGATCGAGCTGCGCAAACCCGAGCTGTATATCGAGCACATCGCTCACGAACTGGAGCACGCGCTGGAGCAGGTTGATGGCACGGATCTGGCTCGGCTGGCACGTCAGGGGCTCGACGGCGTCATGAATTTTGGAGGCAGCTTCGAGACGGCGCGCGCCCGCGCGGTCGGGCGGATTGTCGCCCAGGAGACGATGGGACGGTGACACCGAGAGAAAACGCCTGTCACATCGTCGCGTCCATGCTCACCGTGTGTGCTGCGACGACACTCGTCGCACGCGGTGGCGAGATGATGGCTGCACCAATCGGTGCCGCCGCTGGGCACTTCGTTGCGACCCAGCGAATCCGTGCCGACGCGATTGACACGCTCCGGCCGGCGGCGGCCAGTGATGACGGACGACTGATTGCGTTCGCTGCGCGAAACGGCGAGGCATCGCAGCGATACTGCTGCCAGCACGTGTACGTGCTCGACAGATCGACGGGGCTGATCATCCAAGAGAGCGTCCGCCCTGACGGCACACCGGCAGACGGCGATAGCCAGTCCCCCAGCTTGAGTGGGGACGGCCGTATCATCGCGTTCGAGACAATCGCGTCGAACCTGGTGTCCGGCCACTCGCCTGCCGCACCGCGCCGCGTCGTCGTCCGGAATCGGCAGAGCGGCGCCTTACGGACACCCCTGAATCAGATCGGGAGGGAGCCTGACGGTGAGCGCGGCGAGCCCGCGGTGAGTGGGAACGGGCTCACCGTCGCTTTCACCTCTGATGCGACCAACGAGGTGCCGGGACCAGACGCAAACGGCAGGCATACCGACATCTATCTGTGGCGGCTCGACGACTCGACGATCACCCGCATCAGTGTCGACCGCAACGGTGTCCAGCCGCCGCTCGGTGCCAGTCACTCGGCCAGCGTGAGCCGTGACGGCAATCTCGTCGCGTTCGTCTCAACGGCGCGGCTCGCTCCGGAAGACACCAACGACGTCGCCGACGTGTACCTGCGGGACGTCCGTCGCGGCATGACTTCGCTTGTGAGTCGTGGGGCGGTTGGGAAACCTTCCGACGGCGCAAGCCACTCACCGGCGCTCAGCGCCGACGGGAACTACGTTGCCTTCGTCTCCAAAGCGGACAATCTCGGCCCACGCGATCGCAATCAGGAAAGTGACGTGTTCGTGTACGACGTGGAGGCGCAGGCGATGATGCTGGTCAGCGCCACATCAAAAGGTGAAGCGGCCAATGCAGGCAGCCGCCAACCCGCGCTGTCGGCCGATGGACGGCACGTGGTCTATCGGTCGGTGGCGTCGAACCTGGGATCCGGATCTGGATGTCCGCGCACAGCGCGTGACACAAATCTTCTGCCGGACGTGTACGTGTTCGATCGAGCTACACGCTGCGTCACCCGAATCAGCGGCTCAACGACGCACGAATGGTGGACACCCAGTGTCGCCCCGGCGATCGATGGCACAGGCAGCCTGGTCGTGTTCTCCTCTACGCAGCCGGTCGGTGAGGATGACGTCAGCACGGATTTCGATCTCTTCCTCGTCGTGCGATCGATTCGCGACACGTCGTACGGTCAGAAACGCGTCGAGAGCTCCAATTGACGTCCGGCTGTTTCCGATGGGAACAAAATGCGATCGCTCAGCGGCCGACATTGTCGAGCATCCAGACGCTGCCACTGACGGTCATCATCTGCAGAACTGCGTGCGAGGCGACATGACGCAGGCGTTGAGCACACGGTGGCATTCAAGACGTCGCCACGGCGCGAGGATCGGAACTGATCCCAAGCGCATCCGACGCACATGCGTCACGCCGCCATCGGCGTCTGATACAGCCAACGACAGTGCGGCTGCCATCGATCAACAAGATCGCGAATTCCAAGAAAACGCTCACGAATCTGCAATTCGCCATGCACACGATCCGAAGGAGCAAGAAAATGAAATCTCGTCTGCTGTTCGTTGCACTGCTTGCTGTTTCCGTCATGATGACCGCGAGCACGGCGTTCGCTGCATCGACCTCCAAAGGGACGCCCCTCAAGGGTAGCTGGGACTCGTCCGAAATCCCGACTTTTGTCCCGGCCCCGCCTCCCGACGCCGTCACCATGTACGTGGACGGCGATGCCTCGGGAAACGCCACGCATCTCGGCAAGTACACCGCCACGTTCGAGGCGACAGTTAACCTCGCATGCGGCTGCTCGGTGGGTGACACCGTTCACTTCATCGCGGCGAATGGCGACAGCCTGTACGGTGTGGGAGCCGGATCTGGCGGCCCTTCTGACACGCCGGGCTACACTCTGGTCACGCAGTTCTATGCCATAACGGGCGGCACGGGCCGGTTCGCCGGCGCCACCGGCAACTTCACCGTGACACGGCTGAACAACAACGCTACGGGGGTCAGCAAGGGATCATTCGACGGAACGATCGTGCTGGCGCCTGACAAGTAATCACCTCGAGCGGATAGCGAAGAACGCGAAGGATGGGCACGACGTGGGTAGCAACCTGATCACCCCGGCACCGCCCCCGACCTGACTGAGGCTTCAGACTCGGCATAGAGACTTGGCTGGACGCGATGTCGAAGCTCTCGTTGATCTCGTTTTAGTGCACTCATGGTTCACGGCGGATAGTCTTGAAGTTATGGGCTTGTACCACTCGGAGGCGTTTCTGTTTCTAGTGAATCACACAGTCTCGTGAATAGTCCGGTCTAACGGCCCTAACGACAGTGATTCGGCGGTCAACGTAGCTGTCTTCACGGACATTCTGACCTTCTGCGCGCGAGTTCTCGCCACCCAATGCGGCAGGGAACGGCGGGCCTGATCCAAGAGACGGTTCTGCGGCATTCTTCTCGGTGGACGCGCACGGTCCGGTTGGCTCGGCCGCCGCGTGCTTCCCGCTTACTAGAAGACGGGCACCTCCCATCCTGATCGGGCGCAAGCCAGGGCAACTCGCGAGGCGCACGCCTGCCAGGGGTCGGTGGTTGGAACGGCGATCAGCCCGCCGGCTGTCATGCGGCCGTGGCTGACTCGTCAATATAAACTGTTGATTATAATAGGCTTATTGTGTCTGATAGGATGGGATGCGAACTCTGCCAGACCTTTTGGATTCTGTAAGTTACGGATTCCACAACGCCGACATTGCCATGAATGCCCCTGTTGCCGTGGTGCCTGCACGCCATTGCACGCGCTCTCCTCTGTTCTTCGCGCCGGACCACCCAGTAGGCAGGCCGAACGCGCCTTGTGGCACGAGCTAGGCGGCGAAGGCCCGAGCATGCTCCAGTTGAGCTACCTTGGCGGCAGGGAAGGCCTGCTGGCTGGCGAGCGCTTGTACCTGGACCGCCGTGACCGGCCCCTACACGAGCGTCAACTGCACCCTCACGCTCCTCAAGAGCACGATCCGCAAGACCCCCGCGTTGCCGGGAGGCGTCGAATACGCCCGACAGGACGTCGAGGACTCACGGTTCGAGGATCACTTTGGCGGGCTGCAGGCCATCGTGACCAGCGGCGGCCAGAGCGACAGCGGGATGTTCGAGCCAAACATTCGCGACGAGCGCTACCTGCCGTTCGAGGGATCCGGGGTGATCAGCGAGTGGCGCCTAGATCTGCCCGCGAACCCAGCCAAGGACGATCCGTGCCAGTTCGACTACGACACCATCGCCGACGTCATTCTCCACATCCGCTACACCGCCCGCGACGGCGGCGCCCCGCTCCGCGACCGCGCCATAGCGCAGCTCAAAGCGTCGATAGACCAGGCGGAGGCCGCAGGGTCGGTCCGGCTCTTCGCCGTGCGACACGAGTTCCCTACGGAGTGGGCACGGTTCAAGAGCGCCGCCGCACCGAATGCCATGCTCGCGCTGACCCTCAGGCCGCAGCACTACCCCTTCTGGAGTCAAGAAAACCGTCACGGCGTCAAATCAGTGGACTGGTTTGCGCGGATTGCTACACGCGCAGACGATGTGACCGTCTCATACCGGGTCGCGCCCGGTCTCGATCCCGAGGTTGTTGGCACGTTGGGCGCCCCGTCGATCGCAGATCTTCGGCGGACCCTATTGGGGAACGTCACACTGCCGCGCCTCACCGGAGAATTGCCGTTGTACTTTTCCGAGAACTCGGCTGAGGAACTCTGGCTGGCAATCACGTGGGGGATACCAGTCGACCCGGCGGCGTAATGCACTCAAGAAACGTGCATCGAGCCCGGCGCGTATTCACGCCGTGCAGCGGTGATCGGTTCTCAGGTAAGTTACTCTCCGGGGCGCTCATGGCCGGCTTGGGACCAGCCGCAGGAGCCATCTTGTACCAGCCTGAACTCTACGACGCCGTGACGCCCGCGCCGTTCCGTGGAGGTGCCGAGTGGTATCGGCGGAAGGCGCAGGACTCTGGAGGTCCTGTACTGGAGCTCGGCGCTGGCACGGGTCGCATCACGCTGGCAATGGCGCAGGACGGTGTCTCGATCCATGCGCTCGACGCGGACGCAGCGATGCTCGACAGGCTGCGTCGGAAGCTCACCCTTGAGGTACAGCAGCGTGTCCTGGTCCGGGTGGACGACATGCGGACGTTCGCGGCTGCCGAGCGCTTCCCCCTGATCATTCCGGCATTTCGAGCGTTCACCGCTCCGGTTCAAAAGCGGGATCGAGCTGCAGCTTGGGCAGAGTGCCCGGTCCGACGATAAACCTCCACCTGTCAGGGAATCACGGTGCCCTCGTCCCAGAACCGATCGCGGACCGTGAGCACATTGCTCGGACTCCGTCGCCTTCGCGCTCGGCCTGGCGGCGACGACTCCTCGCAGAACTCCAGTCCGGGCACATGATACCCGTGCGAGAGGCCGCGGGCTTAGGTATCCCAGGCGGTGTCCAGGCGAACGGTGAGGTGGGCACACTTGGCTTCGCGCACTCGGTCGCTATGAAGGGCCCTCACCTGGACGCTGCGATAGCAGCGCTTCGACGGCGACGCTGAGCGCGCGCAGGTCATGCTCCCCGACCCGCCAAACGAGCGCGAGATCCACGCCAAAATAGTGGTGCGTCAGTCTGTCGCGCATCCCGGCGATCTGCTTCCAAGAGATCTCTGGTCGACGTTGCCTCGTCGCGTCGGAGAGTTGTTTGACTGCCTCGCCGATGATCTCGAGCTTGCGGATCACGGCGTCCTGTCGCATGCGATCGGTCATGAACTGTTCGCGACCGACAGCGGAGTAACTCTTCAATATCGCGAATGGCATCGCGGATGTGGCCGAGATAGAGACGGTCGTCCTTCACAGCGGTCGCGCTTCATCGAGAATCCGCTGGCGGAGCATCGGGTGGAGGCTCGCGTCGGTCAGCACGTCGACTTTCCTCTGGAGGAGCTCTTCCAGTGCCTGGCCTAGGCCGACGAGATCGAGTAACGACCGATCGGCTTCCATTTCGACGAGCAAATCGACGTCGCTTTGCGGCCGGTCATCCCCTCGCGCGACCGAGCCGAACACGCGCAGGTTGACAGCCCCGTACCTCGTCGCGATCTCGATGATCTCGTCCCGCCTGTCCTGAAGATCCATCGATCCACCCCGCGCCATTTTAATCTGCGCTTCGCCTGCTGGCGCGATGGGTGGTGGCGGGCTGCGTGACTGAGGCTCGGAACCGAGCCACTGGTAGTCGGGGGCTGAGGTCCGCCAGTGGCGTGCTGTCGAATCTGTGACAGGAATTAGGGCCTGACGCTCGGCGGCAGCACCGATCAGCCCACCAGCAGAATGTGCTTCTCCGTGCAAAACGCCGGTGCGCGCCGCGCTCTCCCGGCCCGATGCTGTTCCTTGAAGCGAGGTCGAACCGCGGCAATCGGTTGAAAACGCGACACTTAGTTGCTGGACTCGCAGCGTGCAACGCCCAGAGAAGCCAAGTCGTGTAGATTGAAATACTTAGGCCGGTATGGGTTCTCGCTCCACCCGCGTGCCCTCACTCGTCAATATAAATTGTTGATTCTGAAAGACTTATTGTGGCGGAGAGGGTGGGATTCGAACTCTGTCAGGTCCTTTAGATTCTGTAAGTTGCAGATTCTACGTTGCCGACGTTGCCGTGAATGCCAGCGATGCCGTCGCGCATTTGCACGCTATTGCCCGCGAAAGTCCTCGAGCGACTGCCGAAGCACGTCACTCCGGGACACGCCCTCCTCTCTAGCCACCTTGTCCAATTCGCGCCGCACGTCTGGCGGGAGGCTGATGGTCACGGTCTCTCTCATCGTGTATTAGCTTCTAATACACGATCGATCCCGCGGCAAATCATTGAAGAGACAGGCCAGTATGGGTTCTCGCACCACCCACGCGCCAATGCCCATCAATATAAGTCATTTATCTACAACAACTTATAGTGGCTGAGAGGGTGGGGTGCGAACGCTGTCAACGCTGGCGGCGTCTACGTCCCCGTCCGGCCAGGCACGTGGCGGCGCACCGCCGCCAGCGCGAGCGTGCAGGCCATCATCGCCGCCGCGATCACGGCGAAGAACGACAGTGAGCCGTGGTACTCGAGCGCCCAGGCGCCGACGTAGCCGCTGATCACGGCGCCAATACGCCCGAACGAGACGGCGGTGCCGACCCCGGTCGCGCGGATCGGCCCCGGATAGACGTGCACGGCGAGCGCATACATCGTGGTCTGCACTCCGTTGATCAGTGCGCCGGTGAACGCGAGCATGGCGATGATCGGCGCCACCGGTGCCGCCGCCAGCGGCATCGCCGCCAAGGTCCCGGCGCTCGCCACGGCCAGCCCGGCCAGGACGAGCATCATCACACGCGATCCCCAGCTCGTGATGCACGCGCCGCCGGCCAGCGCGCCCACGACCCCGCCCAGGTTGAACGCGGCGATGCCGGTGCTCGCCACCGTCGAGGAGAAGCCGGCCGCGCTCAGCATCGAGGGAATCCAGCTGAAGCCCAAATACACGGCCAGCAGGCAAGAGAAGAACGCCAGCCACAGCGACACGGTGTCCCCGCGCCGCTCGGGCGTGAACAGCTCGCGCACCGAGGCCCGCGCGACACCCGCATCTGCGGGATCGGCGAACGTCGCGTCGTCGGCGACCGTGCACCCCATGCGACGCAGCGTGGAGATCAGCTCGGCGCGCCGGGCTGGGAACCGCGCCAGGAAGCGCGGCGACTCGGGCAGGAGCCACGGCAGGACGAGCGCGGCGGCGAGCGGCAGCGCGCCGCCGACCAGGAAGAGCGCGCGCCACCCGATCGCGGGCAACGCCGGGATCGCGGCCAGACCGGCGATCGTCGCGCCGAGCGGCACGCAGACGATCGTGACGGTTACGGCGATCGGCCGGTGCCGCAGCGGGACGTACTCGCCGGCGAGCGCCGCCGCGTTGGGAATGGCGCCTCCCAGCCCCAACCCGGACATGAAGCGGAGCAACCCGAGGGTGGCGATCCCGTCGACCACCGCCACGGCCATCGTCATCATGCCGAACATCAGCATGCTGCCGAGGAGCGCCGTTCGGCGCCCGAGCCGATCGCCGACCAGCCCCGCGATGGCGCCGCCGGCCATCATGCCCAGATAACCGAGCGAGATCACCGGGGCAAAGGCGCTGCGCGGGACGCTCCACTCGCGCATGACGGTGGGGATCGCGACGCCCATCAACTGGTTGTCGATGCCATCGAACGTGATGGTCAGTGCCGTCAGCGCAACCAGCCAGCGCTGATAGCGGGTACCGCCTCGGGCGTCGATCAGCGCCCCGGCGTCGACGCCGCGCTGCGTCACGGCCGGCACTCGAAGCTGGCCGCGGATTCGGGATCGCCCGCCCCCTTGTAGTGCGCGTGCTGCGGATAGGCGCACAGCGGGCGGCTGCGTCCCGGGTTGCTGCGGCCGGTCGCGGTGACGCCATCGGGCGCGACCCCCTTCTCGACCCAGTCGACGAGCGGCGCCAGCAGATCGAAACGATCGAGCGCGCCCGGACCGCCGCCGCAGTGCCCCATCGCCGGCACGAGGAACAACCGGCTCCAGCCGCGCACGGCATCGGCACCGCCGTTGTCGCCGCCGATCCCCTCGTAGTACTCGACGGTGTCCATCGCCGAGAACCACGGATCGCTGACACCGTGAAAGAACAGCAGCTTGCCGCCGCGGCCGGCGAAAGTGCTCAGGTTCGTCCACATGGCGGTGTCGGTCAGCCCCTGCGTCGCGTCGGCGGCGAGGGCGCGCGCCTCCGCGTCGATGTCCTGCTCGAGGCCGGGCGCCGGCGGGACGGGCGGCCCCGCATTGGGCATCAGGATGCCGGGAATGCCCGGGCCACCAGACGCGATGCCGGTGTCGTAGGGATACCGCGGGTACACCTGATGTCCTCTCGAATCGCGCGGACCGGCAAAGGCCCGCTCGATCGCCGCGACCTGCGGCGCAGAAAGGCAGCCGTCGGCCTTGGCTCCCTTGCAGGCCAGCGCGGCCGGCGAGAAGCGGCAGCCGCGGACGTCGAAGATCAGGCCGTCCTTGACCCCATCGCGGGCATCGCACGCGGCGGCCAGGCCATCGGCGACGGCCTGGCGATCGGCGGCCGAGAACGCGCCGGCAGCCTCCGGCTTGCCCGCGGCGTCGCGCGGCGTGATGCGGTTGAACGCGACCCGCATCGTGCGCAGCGCCAGGTTCGAGTGGCCGGTGCGCATCGCCGGCGCGCCGGCGATGACGCCGTCGAAGTAGCCCGGATAGCGCTGCGTCATCAGCATGCCCTCGCGGCCGCCGGTCGAGCAGCCGGAGAAGTAGGCGCGCGAGGCGGGCCGGCCGTAGAAGCGCGCGACCACCGCCTTGGCGGCGAGCGCGACGCGGCCGACGGCGACGTAGGCGAAGTCGAGCGCGGCCTGCTGATCGCGCATGAAGCTAGCGTCGAACACCGCGCCGCTGTGGCCGGTGTCGGTGGTCGCGACCGCGAAGCCGCGGGCGAGCGCCGGCGTGTCGCCGGCCGCGGTGGCACCGACCGGGGGCGAGACGCGGCCGTTGAGACCGCCGCCGCCCTGCATCAGCAGCCGGCCGTTCCAGTCGTCTGGCAGCGCGACCGCGAAGCCGATGCCGTACGGCTTGCCGTCCACCCCCGTGCGGCGATCGATGACTGCGTCGACGCGGCAGTGCGCGGGCAGCGTCCCGGCGGACGGCGCGCCCGGCCCCGCCGCCGCCGGGCCGGGCGGCACGTGCTGTGTCTTCACCTCGGACAACGCGTAGCCGGGCAGTTCGAGCGGGGCCAGCGCCGCGCATGGGTCCGGCGCCGACACCGGCGCCTGCGCCGCGGCCCGACCGGCCCCGGCGCACACCAGCACCAACGCAATCGCGAGTGATCTCATGCGTCCTCTCCGTCAGCGGGCCGCCGCCTCGCTCCAGACCGAGCGAGCGACGCGGCCGACGAGCTCGAGCTTGCGGCGCTGATCGTCCGCACTCAGCCGGTTGCCTTCGTGCGTCGACGCGAAGCCGCACTGCGGGCTGATCGCCAGCCGATCGAGCGGGACGTAACGCGACGCCTCAGCGATGCGCCGCTCGATCTCGGCGGCGGTCTCGAGCTCGGCCCGCTTCGAGCTGACCAGGCCGAGCACGACGACGCGATCGTCTGGCACGTGGCGCAGCGGCTCGAAGGTGCCGGATCGCTCGTCGTCGGTACTCGAGAAGGAAACGCTGGAAGCGCGACCGGCTGAAGACCTGCGCCGCGATCCGGTCGTAGCCGCCCGCGGCATAGAACATGCTCTTGTGGTTGCCTCGGCAGATGTGGATGCCGAACGTCACGCCGGGATGCCCGGCGATGATCGCGTTGTCGAGCTCGATGCAGGTGTCGAGCAGTCGATCGGGATCGCTGCCGCGCTGGCGGTAGCCCTCGCGGATCGTCTCGTCGAGCAGCGCCGCGTACTGTGGCGCATCGATCTGGATATACTCGCAGCCGAGCCGCGCCAGCTCGGCGATCTCCCGGCGCGTGAAGTCGACGAGGTCGGCGAGATAGGCGTCGCGCGTGGCGTAGGCGACCGTCGATCGCTCGGGGTCGTAGTAGGCCGCGGCCTGCTGCGCGCTGAGCAGCGTGACCTTGACCGGCTTCGTCGTCCGCCCGCGCAGGTAGGTGAACTCCTCGACGCTCATCTGCCGGCGCCATTGCAGCCGGCCGACCACCACGGGCCGCTTCAGCGGGGCGACCTGCCCCTGGGCGTCGCGGAAGGTAATCGACCAGCCGCCCTCCTTGTCGAAGCCCTCGAGCGCTTCGATCAGGTGGCCGAAGAACGCGTAGCGGCGCATCTCACCGTCGGTGATCACGTCCAGCCCGGCCGCCTCCTGCAGCGCAACGGCCTCGTCGACCGCGCGGTCCTCGATGCGCTTGAACGCCGCCGGTGTGAGATCGCCGCGCTCGACGCGCGTGCGGGCGTCCTGCAGCCAGTCCGGCCGCAGCAGGCTGCCGACGACGTCGCTTTTCCAGGCACCCATCCAATCCTCCTCACGCGCCGGCTACACCGGCAGCCGAACGACTTGCTTGCGTTCTCGCGCAGGATCAACGGCCGCAGCTCCCCGCGGATTGCCGTCTTCTGGAAGTCGGCAGCCAGCGGTCCGGCGTGATTTCTGGGGAACGCGGTTGACGCACTCTCACAGAAGTCTTTGCGCGCCCCGAGGTCCGCGGTCGTCCGGTCGGCGGGCGCCTCGAGGTGCACGTGCACGTCGATCGCCGTCAGGTCGCGCGTCTGGACCGTCGTGGGCCCGCTGGTCACGCCAAAGCCGTCCTTTCGATGCCGTCGATGAGTAGGGCCGAAGTCGACGGCCCATAGAGCGCGTCGACCAGCGAGGCCCGGCGCTGCAGCACGGCCTGCTGGTTGATCGAGCCCTTGTCGGTGAGCTCGCCGGCGTCGATCGACGGCGGTTCGATCACGAGCAACGCGCGCACGACCCGCGTCGAGCTGCCGGCCTGCGTTGCGCTGAAGGCGGCGAGCGCGCTGGTGAAGCGGCTCCGGATGTCCGGCGCGGCCAGGACCGCGTCCGCCGCGGCCTCGGGCGGGGCGCCGGCGGCGCTGCGGCAGGCCGCGACGTTCGGGAAGATCAGGACGCGCACGTCGTCGTGCTCGGGCGCCGCGATCACCACGTCCTGGACCAGCTCGCCGAGGGCCGCGAGCAGCGCCGCCCGCAGGGGGCCAACCCGAACCCACGTCCCGGTCGAGAGCTTGAAGTCCTCGGCGATGCGTCCCTCGAAGGTCAGCCCGCGCGCGGGATCGCCGGGCTCGACGAAGCCCAGCGCGTCGCCCATGGCGTAGAACCCGTCGTCGTCGAAGGCGGCGGCCGTGAGCGCGGCATCCCGCCAGTAGCCCGGCATGACGTTCGGGCCGCGGACCCGGGCCTCGAGCCTGTCGCCGATGGGCTCGAGCTTCACCTCGACGCCGGGCACCGGCACGCCGACGCGTCCGGTCGCCGGTGCCGGCATCGCGCCCGTGCACAGCGCGAACGGCGCGGTCTCGGTCGCTCCGAGGCCGGTCACCCACGGCACACGCTCGCCGCATGCTTCGACGGCGAGCGCAGTGAAGCCGTCCGCAACCTCCTGCCGCAGGCCTGCCGCGGCGTAGAACAGGATCTGCAGCCGCTCGAAGAACCGGCGGCAGAACGCCGCGTCGGCCCGCAGGGCCTGCAGCAGCAGGTCGTAGCCGCGCGGCACGTTGAAATAGGCAGTGGTCGCGATCTCGCGCAGGTTGGCCGCGGTCACGGCGAAGCCCGCCGGCGTCGGCGTGCCGGCGTCGATGTACAGCGTGCCGCCGTTGTAGAGCGTGAGGCCGAAGTTGTGGTTGCCGCCGAACGTGTGGTTCCAGGGCAGCCAGTCGCAGAGCACGGGCGGCTCGTCGGCCAGGAAGGCCAGCACGGTGCGCAACTGCTCCTGGTTGGCGGTCAGCATTCGCTGCGTGTTAATCACGCCCTTGGGCGAGCCGGTCGAGCCGGACGTGAACAACACCTTCGCCACCGTGTCGGGCCCGACGCGGCGGTGCGCGTCTTCGACGCGTGCGGTTGCCGTGACGTCCACGAGCGCGGCGAACGGTGTGGAGCGCACGCTCGGCGCCGGCGTCACCGTTACGACCTCGACGTCGGTCGGCAGCGCCAGGCTGGCCAGCGCGCGATCGAAGGCCGGCCCGTCGACGGCCAACACGAGGCCCGGACGCATCGCCGCGCACACGCACGCCAGCGTACGATGATCCTGGGAGAGCAGCGAGTAGGACGGCGCCACCGGCGCGAACGGGATGCCGACGTGCAGCGCCGCGAGCGCGAGGACAGCGTGCTCGAGGCCGTTGCCCGAGAGCACCACGATTGGCCGATCGACCGACAGGCCGCGATCGATGAGCGCCTGCCCAACCTGCCGCGCGTGATCGAGCGCCGTGCGGTAGGTCAGGCGCTCCCAGGTGCCGTCGACGCGGCGCGCCGCAAGGAACGTCCGATCGGGGGCGCGGTCGGCCCACTCGAGGAGGCGGTGGGTCAGCGTCGGCGGGTACGGCCCGAGCGTGTACGGCGATCCGATGCGCAGCCGGCCGCGCGCGTCGCGCGACACGATGGCCGCCGGCGCGAGCATCCGCGGCGATCGAGTGCGTCCCTCGAAGGCCGGCGACACGGTCACCTCCTCCTCGCCCGATCCGCGTCGCGGAAGGTCGCGCCGCGTGCCGCCAGGTCGACGAGCAGCGGTGCCGGCCGCCATCGCTCGCCGCGCTGGCGATGGAAGCGGATCCAGTCAAGCACCTCGCTCAGGCCTCGGCGATCGGCGAAGGTCAGCGGGCCGCCGCGCCATGCTGGGAAGCCGTCGCCGTTGACGTAGATCGCGTCCGCGACGATTCTGCCGGGTGTAGTGATTCATGTGTGCACGCCGTTCCCCGGAAGGCGCGCCGGATATCGGCCTGGTGTTTCCGAGCACTCGACGCGCGTCCTCGAGGAGCGCGTCCGCTAACGCGCCATCATTCTGGCACCCAGGGCGACGTTTAGCTTAGTGTATTCGTGAGCAAGTCATTGCTCGCCTAGACCGGACCAGGGCTACTGGACCGTGCACGGTCCCCGTCCGCAGCCCGTGGCTGTCTCCTCAGGCTGCTCCCCAAGCCGTGAACGGCCCAGAAACACACCCTGAAGGTCGACCGTCGCGACCACTCGGGAGCGATTACGGCGAGTACAGCGCGCGCGCGCGCGTCCGCCAGCCGGACTGGTCCGTCTATGCAGAAGACACCGACGCCGTGCTCGCGTGGCTGCGCCAGCGTCCGGTTGGACGGCGTCAAACGCGCTGGAGGCGCACGGGCTGGTGCGGCTGGCCCAGGAACGCAAGTGGGGCGGGCTGACGGAACGGCTGCTCGTGGCGACGGCCGCGTCCTACGTCGTCTCGACGAGCGCCCTGGGCCCGATCGCCGCGAATCCGAATCGGCAGATCGACAGGCTGTCGGCACGCTATCTCATCGCCCTTGGAGCACGGGTCGTCCGCGAGGTGGGCGATCTTGTTCGTCGCGCGAACGAGGCGGGCAAACGCTGGCGACCCTGGCGGTGGATACCGAGGTTCGCTTCCGGTCGGCGACGGACCGGGCGGCTTTCAGCAACGAACTCACCGAGGCCATCACGAAACTGGTCTCGAAGTACCACGACGAATCCGCCCCCGGCGGCCGCGCCCATCGCCTGGTGGTGGTGGCGCACCCCCTACCGCAGCAATCCGATACCAAGGAGCCATCATGAGCGTGAAGAAAGAGGCGTCCGGCCGCCGTTCGGTCCAGGTCGAAGTCGAGGTTCCCGGCACGCCGGAGGAAGTCTGGCAGGCCATCGCGACCGGACCGGGTATTACGTCATGGTTCGTGCCGACGGCGTTCGAGGAGCGCGACGGAAAGCCCGTCGCGGTGACGTCGAATTTCGGCCCGGGCATGGAGTCCCGTTCGGCCGTGACGGCCTGGGATCCGCCGCGGATGTTTGCGGCGCAGGGCGAGGGCTGGGGTGGCTCGCCGCCCATCGCCACAGAGTGGAGCGTCGAAGCGCGCGCGGGTGGGGTGTGCCTGGTCCGTGTGGTGCATAGCCTCTTCGCCAGCACCGACGACTGGGACAACCAGCTTGAAGGCACGGAATCCGGCTGGCCCGGCTTCTTCCGCACCCTGCGGATCTACCTCACGCACTTCCGCGGCCAACGCTCCGCGATCATGCAGTTCGTGGCTCCCGTCGCGGGAACCGAAGCGGAGGCTTGGGAAAGGCTGACCGCGGCATTCGGACTGAAAGGCCTGAGCGTCGGGCAGCGTTGGACGGCGCCCGCGGGTGTCCCCGCGCTCAGCGGCGTGGCGGAGTACGTCAGTCAGCGTCCGTACGACGCCCTGCTGCGGCTCGACAAGCCAAGCCCTGGCGTCGCCGCCCTTGGCGCCTTCAGCCTTGGCGGCCAGAGCATGGTTGCGCTGAGCTTCTACCATTACGGCGATCAAGCGGCCGAGACCGCCGCCCGCGAGACGCCGCCGTGGCAAGCGTGGATTCAAGAACGCTTCCCGGTGCCGTCGGAGACGAGCCAGAGCAAATGATCTCTGTATCCGGGAATGGGAGGGGCGGAGTGAGTGCATGGTCCGCCGCTTCCCTCGTTGTCGCGCACGCGTTCACGCATTCCCGCTAAGCCTGTGGCGAGCCGACGCGTGCCACGGTCGGATCCAGCGGCGGGTTAAAGGCGCGACTGTTACAAAAGCGTGCTGCCGGTACAAGGCCATGGTGTCCGCCTCCCGCCGACTGAAGACTACCCCGCACGCGAGATGATGTACTGATCGATCCGTCCGTCCGGCAATGTCATTGTCGTCAACTCCATCAACACGCCCCCTGCGCGAATCCGGTATGACCGGATCGTCATGCCGCCTCGCAGCGATTCGTCGCTTGTGGCGAACTCGGTCGGCGATCCGAGGGGAGCGAGGCTCGCGGCGTAGTCTGACAACACCTCCTGAGTGAAATAGCCGTCCGCCGCCGGAGTCAACATTGCGCGATCGATTGTTCCCTTCGTGAGTCCGTCATACATTCGCCGGACGATCTCGCGCGCCGAGGCACCCGCGGTTTCGGCTCGTGCAAAAATGACATTCGCGATCCGCTCGGCGATCTGTCCAGGAGCGTCCGCGGCGCCCGGATAGATATTCGTGAACACCACGATCGCAGAGCGGTGGTCGGGATAAATCTGATTGATCGTGGTGTATCCCGACACCGCGCCGCCATGCGAAATTCGCCGCCGACCACCCGGAGCAGCAATGTTCACGCCGAGGCCGTAGCCCGTCGCGCTTCCGGCCGCGAGGATGGTGTCCGTCTGCTGCGTCCTGTACGACGCCGGCCGCAGGACCGATCGGTTGATGACAGCGATGTCCCACAGCGCCAGGTCGTGCGCGGTCATTGCGAGTTGTCCCGCTCCAAACAGCCATCCTGTCGCCTCTTTCGGCGCGGGCCGCAGTGGCCCGAGCGCATTTCTTAGATACGCGCCAGCGTCGCTATCGCCGAGCGGAGCTGCGTCGAAGTCCGCAACCGATGTCATCTTGAGCGGCATGAAGATCCGTTGGCGTAGGAAGTCACCGAACGGCACACCCGCCACGCGCTCGGCGATCGCCGCCGCGATCACGTAGTTGGTGTTGCTGTATTGCCACTTCGCGCCGGGGTCGAAATCCAGCGCTTTGGCACCCCACCGCTGCATGATCATCTGCGCCGTCGCGGGGCGCTGCATGTCGGTGAAGACGTAGTCCTGCGGCCAGTAATCCTGGTACCCGGACGTCATCGACAGTAGTTGCAGCACGCTGACGTCGCTCGCGCGCGTGAGCTGTGGGAACCACTTCGCGACCTTGTCGTGCAGCGACAGTCTGCCCTCCTCCTCGAGCAGCAACAGCGCTGTCGCAGTGAACTGTTTGCTGACAGACCCGATGCCGTAGCGCATCGAAGGAGTTGCCGGCGTCTTCGGAGCGATCCGTCCGTCGCCATAGGCGCGCTCGTACACGATCTCGCCGCCGCGGACGATCGCGATCGAGGCGCTCGGCGCTCCGGTTGCGTCGAGGACCGCAAGCGCACCATTGTCGATCTGAGCGCGTTCGGTTGCGTTGAACTGTTGCGCGGCGGAGGGCGCGGAGACAGACCCGGCAAGCATGGCAGCAACTGCAAGCCGGACAATGCTGCGCCAGCAGTCCTCGTTGGTACGGTTGGGAAAGAAATCTGACCATGCGCCATCGCCTCCCTTTCGTCTCGTCGTTTGCCGGCTGCGCTGTCTAACTATTAGTGGGCCGCGAAGCGGCGCGCATCCCCACCTGCTGATCCGGCCGTCACCCTTGGAGTCCCCCGAAATCGACGGCGATTCTAACAGGGGCCTGGGCCGCCGCACGGCGTGGATACGCGTGACGGCAATCGCCAACACCTTTCGCCAAATCGCTGATCGCGACGATACGCGCCGCTGCTGGCGTGTATTCAGGAAGGAACGAAGAGGGCCGTTGGCCACACGAGGCTGTCGGCATGAGTTTCCGTGCCGGCGGTGCGACGGCCGCGGCGGTGCGTACGCGAGGGGCAGTCGGCTTCGCTCCGACGGAGCACTTCCGGCTTCGTGTGTTGCCGATCCGGACCCAGACGACGACTGGGCCGCCTCAAGACTTGAATTACTTCAACGCCTCGTACTCTCGCATCGCCTCTCGAAAGGCAACAAGATCGGGGTCGGCATCTTTCCAGAGCGCGAGAAAGTCTGCATAGGCCGTACGCGCAGTGGCCGCGTCGCCGGACATGACGGCGGCGCGCGCGAGGCCAAGGTGTGCGAGAGGGTACAGGGCGGACAGCGGACCGTAACCCCGGTGTTCGAGGATTCGTTGAAACTGGGATTTTGCTTCGGCCCCATTGTGCGCGGCCAGATCGGCCTGGCCCCGCAAGGTTTGCGGCCAGAGCTCGGCAGCCGCTTCATAACGGCTGGCTTCCTGCAACAGCTGAATCGCCTGGGCCGGGTTGTGGCGACTGATCTCGACAGCGGCGCGAATCGCGGGTAGACAGAGCGCGTTGACCAGCGTATCTTTAGGATACCGCTTCGTCAGTTCATCAATCAGGGTTTCCACCTGGCCGACCTCGCCGCATGAGGCCTGAAGGGTGCAAGAATCTGAGTCCGCTTGGGCCGGCATGGCGCAACCGCCATTCTGCGGCTCTGATACGCTGAGGCCGTTCCGCTCTGGCATCCGCTACGGCGCCTTCTGGGTCGCGCTGGCCGGCTGGATCAACGAGCAGCAGCGCGACGTTATCGACTATCTCCAAGAGGAGAATCGCGTCTTACCGGAACAGCTCGGACCGCGTCGACTCCGATTCACCGACACTCAACGCATCCGCTTGGCGAAGGGCTCGCGCCGAAGACGGTCGAGTGGCGACGTGGGTGCACTCAGGCTCCACGTGGCCTACTTACCTCGATTTTCAATGAGTTACAGGCCGGATTCGAGGGAGCAGAAAGACCCATTGCCCGCAGAGAACCCACGTGGCCATCTAAGTGGTTGAAAACAAAGGATCAATGGTTTCGGAGAGGGTGGGATTCGAACCCTGCCAGGCCTTTTAGAATCTGTAAGTTGCAGATTCTACAATGCCGACATTGCCATAGATGCCAGCGATGCCGTGGCACCTTGCACGCTGTTGCACGCACAGCAGAGCTTCGGTGTTCTGTGACTCGGGAACCTTCGTTACAGTTCCAAGCCTGAGGTCGCAACCGAATCGGCACCACCCGTCGTCTTGCAAAGGTCTTCTGGAAGCACGCTTTCCAAGGGGCCCCTTCAACCACTCGGACATCTCTCCGTTTAGAGTCAACGAGTTGCGAGCGGCCAACCATCAGATTATCGCACGTCGCCTGCGATTGCCTACCGCTTTGACATCACGTGTGAATCCAACGGTTTACGGGCGGCGCACAGCAGCAGTGCGCGGAAATTGTGTCACACCTCGAAATCTCTTCAGATCACTTAACTTAGGACGCTGACGCGCGAGGCAGGTGCCTGTTGCGGTCCCCCACGTGCGCGACTCGGCCCGACTCCGTAAAGGAATGCGCCGCTCACGGCAGTCGCCCGTATTCTTCCCGTGCGTCGTTGAGAACCGGAATGTCTGGGTCGGCATTCTTCCACAGCGTCAAGAGATCGATGTAAACGCTCTTCGCCTTCACGGCATCGCCCGCCAGCGCAAGCGCTCGTGCCAGCTGCAGGCGCGCCATGGCGTCCATCGGATCGACGAGCACGATGCTGCGATGATCGAGAATCCGCTGGAACTCGGCGGCGGCGTCAGCGGGTTGACGTGCTGCGAGGTACGCCAGTCCGCGAACATAGATGGGATACAGGCCACCGAAACGTCCGATGAAGCCGACACGCCCAAGCGCGAGATCGTAGCGCGAGGCGGTCTGCAGCGCTTGAATCGCCGCCGCCGCATCAGGAGTGGGAGTATTCAATGAGAACAGGGCCCGAAGCGTCGGCAGATACATGAATTGCACCGACGTATCCTCTGGGAACTCGCGCGCAAGTTCCTGGGCGAGGGCTCGCGATTGCGGCAGATCACCAGCGAGGGCGAGTGCGAACGCCGCGGCATACTCCACTTCGCGACCGCCCCTTCCGAGCTCGAGCGCCCTGGCGGCGCTCTGCCTGGCGGCGGCCGCATTCCCAGAAAACGCTTCCCACACGGCGGTGGCCGCTTCGAACAAGCCGGCCCGTTCGCGTCGGCCAGACTTCTGCGCGATCTGGACAGCGACCGCGGCCATCCGTCTCGCGCCCTGCAACTGACCCGAGCGAGCCAGGGCGAGCGCCTCTATATTAGAGATGCTGTCTTCCGTGGCGGGACTCTTCCGGGCCGCTGTCACCGTCCGTCTGAGCTCGTCGTCGTTACCAGTCAGGAAGGCAACGAAATACTGTGTCAGAAGCAAACTGGCGGATTCCAGCTTGCGCTCCGCCGCGAGACGGACCGTCAGCAAGGTGTCATCAAGGCGATTCAGCAGGAGCTGATTGAATGCCCTGTTGCCATACGCCGGGTTCGAGTCGGGATCCAGCGCGATGGCCTTCCCGGTTTCGGCAATCGCCAACTCATGTTGGCCGGTGCTCATCAGGGCGAGACCCGCCATCAATGTGTGGGCGCCGCAATGCGCGGGTAGCTATCGGCCCACGTTTCCAACGTTCGTCGCTCCCGTTCCAGGTTCCCCGTGAAGTCGCGGTCGTACAGCGTGTCGATGAAGAAGCGCTCGGCGTCGCTGGCCCGATTGCGCAGCTGGTAGGCCTTGATAAGCTCTGTCGCCCGAGCGCCGACTCTCCCATCACGCTGT
>CAWBCA010000006.1:0-106146 GCA_963787175.1 uncultured Acidobacteriota bacterium | reverse complement strand
CACGAACGACGCGTCTGCCCAGACTGCTGGAGCACGGTTCGGCTACCTGGGGGCAGTTATTGGAGCATCGCAACCGGCCGTGGAGAACGCCCGGATTGCTGTCAATCTCGGCGGTCTAAACACGTCGAGGGTCGTCGAGCGCGGCCTGACTGCTGGAACCTGGTCTACCCGTTGCGATCCGCGCCCCAGGCTGACACTCATTCTTCAACCAGATGCTCATGGTCGACCAGCGTCGTGAGTGGCCAGAATCCGGCCATTCGCGGGAGGTGCGGAGCCACGGAAGTGCGGCTCCGGCGACCGGTCGCGAACAAATTGTTCACAACTGCCGCCGGACGGAAAATCGGTGGCTGTAAGTTGTTGATTTGGTGCGCCCTGCAGGACTCGAACCTGCGACCTCCTGGTTCGTAGGTTAGTGCAGGTGCCTGGGCTCGTGGGTTCTTCGTGTCTGTAGCTCGGACAGGAACGCCCTTGGTGCCCGGTATTCGGCAGAAAATTGTTCTCTGATTGTTCACGGCTTTCCTGGTGGTGCCCCTCTTACCTCCTCTTCCCTCCTGTTCGGGAGCGGATTGTTCACTGATTGTTCACAGCATTCATCAATGCCCTGGTGGTGCCCAGCAGGCACTCGGTCGATGTCGAATCCGAACGAGCTTGTCGCGACACCTGACGCCATCTTCGCGCTGGCACGGACAGCAGGTATCGGGCCCAGTTCCTTGCCGCGTCCGACCGTGAGCCGACCATCTTCGACGTCGGGCCGCGCTCGCATCATACCTGCGCACGATCGTCTCGGGCGATGCCAGTTCGATCGGCTCGCGGCTGGAGACTCGCACGTCGGTGGTCTGCACCGCCGCTACGAGCAACACGTGGCGTAGAGCGCACCGTCGTGAGTCCCGGCTGCACATCGGCTTGACGAAATACGTGCGGGCCGGTGGGGCCTCACTCCGTCGACGCACAGGAGCCGCGTCTGTGCTGCGTCGAGAAGCACCCCCCAGAACGTGCACGCTCCCTGCCGCTCTCGATGCCGTCTGCAGTGCGACTCGTCCCGCCCGAAGAGCAAACCAGTTTTGCGAACGACAGCCTTGACGCGTTCGTTGTGTCGGCCAGCCCCGTCAAAGCTCCGGCCACGCACGGAGGTGGCCGATCTTCACAGTTGATCGGCCGTCCGCGACTCGACTCTTCGTTCAGTCGCCAGACCGGCGCCGCTGGGTCAGACGCAAGGCTTACCCTAACCGGCTATACGCGTGATTCCCATCACCTTTCGAAAGCTCTTGGCAGCGTCGGTCAGCGTTCGCGGTTCGCGGCCCGTAACCCCCCGGATCACCCACCTCGGTCGGCGTGCACCTTTCACGTTGGTAAAATCTGGATTGCGGGCCATTCCCGCCTGAATCAGAAACGTCTCCAGTTCCCCAATATACGTCTCGCTGACGGTCTTATCCACGTGAGCCTCGCTAGGGGGAACCACGAGGAACAAGACGGGTTTAATCCGCCCGGATTGGCCCATCGCCGTCCGATACTTAACGAGGTTCGAGCGGTTGAACACCTCGCGGTCGAACCTCTTCAGCGTCAACCCGACGTCCTGCGGTACAATACCCTGATTTCGGAGGGCGAACACGTAGCAGCCAGAAGAGTCCCGCAAAGGGGCCGACTCGCTCGTGTCCCAGAAGTCGGCCAGACGAAGCGCCCAACCAGCACGAGACTTCTCGGCCTGAATTTCGAACGGTCCCTTGACGACGAATCCAAACCTCTTCACAGCCCGTTCCCCAACATATAGCCCCGCTGCGTGAGACGGAACCCACCACTCCACAGACCTCCGGGGAGCGAGGACGCCACAGGTGAATTCACGAACACAATTCGCCAATCGCTCTTCTCCGATTACCGCTGTTTGAGGCGGATGCCAACTCGATACGCCCTGCGCTCCCGGGCTGCTTCTCCCCGGCTCGCGTCGACCATGCCGACAAAGAGTATCACCTCGTGTTGCCAGCCGGGATCATGCATCGCGGCGTGATTCAGTAGAAACAGAGACGCCTTGAGCTCGCCTGGCGTGAGCGGTCCTTGACGAGTCACACGGGAATCCAACCCTTCCTGGTGGCCGCAGTAGCTGAGCTGCGACATGGATTACGAACGGGCTGTGTATGACCCGCTATTTCGGTGGTTCGTCGGGATAGGACATGGACGAGCCGATCTGGGCCCCGACGGTCTTCAGCAAGACCGCGATCGGCTGCCGAATCAGAAGATCCCGCGCAGCCTCTTCCGGCGCGTCGTGGACTGGGCGCAGAGCCTGATGTCCGACGAGCACTTCACCGTCGACGGCACGCTGATCGAGTCCTCGGCGAGTCAGAAGAGCTTTCAGAGGAAAGAGTTGCAACGGATCCGGACGCTTGTCGAGCGGGTCGTTCACCAGACCTGGCACGACTGCTGGGCACGTGCAGATAGGGTCCTAAGTCTCTTCGAACCGCACACGACTACCATTCGCAAGGGCGCGATCTCGAAGCGAAACGAATTCGGCAATTGGGTCAGGATCAGGAATGGGATCACGAAACCGTCAGGGCCTACGAGGTGGGCCGAGTGGCGGAGGTGACATTTTGGACTACTTCGTCGGCGTTGGACCACTCACCACTCAGTCTTCGGCCGACGCCCCACATCTGGCGTCGAGCGATTCCGGCTTCCGTTCCACCGCCTTGCACAAGCCGTCAGAATGATGGCTGGTGCCGCTTTCGCCACCTTCGTCGCTTGGTGAGCACGCCGATGGCGCCTATGCCAAGCAACGTGAGCGTGCCTGGCTCTGGCACTGCCTCGATTTGCTGATAGGAGATGCCGAGAGCCGACGTGATGTCGACCGGCGTCTGGAGTGGATTTATGTTTGCGTCGTAAAAAAGGAGGCCTTCAATCGCCGCCGTGTTTAAGAAGTCAGCCGTAGAAGTGCCAACCCCGCTGTTTCTGCCGGGCCCGAACCCGGTGCCGGCGATGCTCTCCAGTTGAAACCAGAGCGGGAACGGCTGGTTATAGGCGACCGGGAAGTCCCCGCGGAGAATGTCCCATTGATGGCCGGTTGGTCGTACGCAGCGCATCCAAACGGAAAGAGGGGATCGCCGACACCCGCCTTCACACACGCGTAGGGAACTCCGTGAGGGCCGAATCTCGCCCCCGCGTCGACGCCACTGGCGGTGTTGGTCCCCTCCAGCGTATAAAACAGCGCGACGAACCCAGTGCCAAGGCCGGGGCCTGCAGCAGTCACCGAGTCTACAAGTTGTTCAAATGAATCAACCATGACGCCAGGGCCCGAAGAATTGAAGGTGTTGCTACTCAGCGAGACCCTGCCACCCAGTGCCCCGGCCCTAGCCACGCTCGAAGCGTCGTAAGTGATTGACTCTCCGAGTAATGACGGTTCTGGAGTCGCTAATTGGAGAGCCCGACGAACGCGCCGGACTCTCACACGGGCCAACGTCGAAGCTGCCGACGCAGTAACAATGTTTGCGTTGTAGTAAGAAGTTATTGGCGATGCCGCGCACGGAACGATCGAGCCAAACAGTGCAGCAAGTGCAGGTAGGAACCTCATCCTTCGGCCTCCGTACTAGCTGGCATCCTACACCATTTGTCTCAGAAACGCCGTGCCTTATCTGTCATCAATAGAACGGACAGTCTGTTCAAGAACCTGTACCTGGTGCTCTACAAAACTCTACCCGCGGGAAAGGGGCCGATTTCGCCGCCCAAGCTAGTAGTTCGCGCGGCTCGCCAGTTTCAGCGGCGGAAACCGCCTGTAAAGCGGTTCCGCAAAATAGCTGAGCTAGTCATACCGATGTACAGTTGAGCATGCGTCTGCGCTCGGCGGTCCCCTGAATCGGCGATTCTTAGGACAAGTCCAGTCATTGTCCGTACACCTGCTGCACGCGAAGCCCGAAGCGGCGCATTTTGTCGAGAATCTCGTCGGCGGTCTTGACCCACGTGAAGGGCGTGCGCCGGATGTATACAGCCCCACGACGTCCCGCACTTTGGCGACGAGTTGCGGATCGGGCGACAGCTGAAGGATTCGATGACGTGCGGCTGCAGGCCAAGGTGCGCCAGATGCGTCCGACCATCGTATGACTCATGCCTGCGGCCTTGGCACGCGCCGGGTCCTCCAGTGCGTCTCGCCCGTCGGCGTCGTCTCCAGGGTTTTGACAATCACCGCCTCGACCGCGTCGTCGGACAAGGTGCGCGGCGCGCCGACCCGCGGCTCGTCGTACAACCCTGCCAGCCGGCGGGCATGAAACCGCACTCGCCACTTGGCCACCGTCGTCTTCGTGGTGCGCAGGCGGCGCGCGACGGCCTTATCCGTGGTATCGTCCGCGACCGCAAGCACGACCCGCGCACGAAGGCGACCGTCCGATTGACGTGCGCGCGCTTCGTCAGCGCCACTCTGCCGCTCGCTGTCGGTGATCACGACTTCAGCTCTCGGCCGTCCGATTTTTGCCATGTCGCCATTAGATCACACTACGGACATTTGTCCTAGAAATTCGATTCCAGGGGACCAGCCTAGCTCACCGTCCCGCAGCTTGTAAGCTACTGGATCGATGGAGCTTGGTCTGGCAACCAGAGCCAAAAGCTTTCTGCCGCCCTCAGGGTGGGTTGCCCAAGGGTCCGCGCCATCACCGTACCATCCCGTATGGATCGATGCTGGTTTGAACGCCTCGATTCGTGTTCGTGAACCGCCATGCGGCAAAGTGCAGGTGAGGAGCGGTGGCACAGCCGACGTCCCCTGAGACACCAATCTGTTGACCCCGCGCGACAACTACGCCTGCGGAAACATCAATCCGAGACAAGTGAACATATCGTGAACCCACTGTTCTCCGCCCTGAGGGGGATGTCGGATCTCCACAGCGGAGTCACTAACGAACTGGCCACCAAAAACTGAGCAAGCGTGCGGTGCCTCGAGCCCCGCGAACGTGACCTCACCATCCGCTACCGCATAGATCGGTGTGCCGATTGGCATGAAGTAGTCGACGCCCGCATGTCCGATGGCCCCACTTGCGATCTTGTCCCCGCACGGGCTCAGCTGGTACAAGTTGCTGTCACGGCCAAGCAACGGATACTCGTGATCAAAATAGTTGGTCAATTGGAAGCGGCCCTGAAAAGGGGCCGAAAACACCGGCAGCAACCGGCTTCCGAGACCGGGTTGCGGGTACCGCATGGCGGCCGGCGCTCGATGAGATGAGCGCCCCCGCTAGCGATCGGCACATCGAAGAACGGCGGCAAACTAGACCCCCATACGCGGGTCATGTAGGTGCCGTCGGAACTCTTGAGATCCACCACATCCCTGAGGAGGGCCGCCAGACGGCGACGTCGGTTTTCCCGTCGCCGTCGTAGTCCCCCGGGCACCGGAACGTCGTTGTAGGGGATAACGCCGACTCCCCAGATGGGTGTCACGTAGCCGCCGTCTGAACTTTTGAGGATCCACCAGGTTCCCGACGAGGGGCGCCACACGGCCACGTCAGTCTTTCTATCGCCATCATAGTCAGCGGGGACTGGGACGTCATTGTATGGAGATCCTCCGGGCTTTTATCCCCATACGCGAGTCACGTAGCTGCCGTGGGAACTCCTGAGGATCCACCACATCCCTGAGGAGGGTCGCCAGACGGCGACGTCAGTTTTCTCCGTCGCCGTCATAGTCCCCGGGGACCGGAACATCATCATACAGGGAAACGCATTCCCAGATGGGTGTTACGTAGCTGCCGTCAGAGCTCTTAGGATCCACCATATTCCAGACGAGGGTCGCCAGACGGCGATGTCAGTTTTTCCATCGCTGTCATAGTCACCGGGGACCGGGACATCATTGTGGGGAGGGATGCCGAGTTCCCCATGAGCGCTCCACTTTACTACCATCGGAGCTTTTGACGATGGACCACGTTCCGGACGAGGATCGCCAGACGGCCACGTCGCCTCGTCCATCGCCGTCGTAGTCAGCGGGTATGGGACATCGTTGTATGACGGGACTGGGGCCGCGTAGTTGCCGTCAGAGCTCCTTGAGCAGCCACCACGCTCCGGTCGAAGGCCGCCATATCCCAAGGTCAGTCTTGCCATCACCATCGAAATCGAGCACCGCTCCTACACCAGGACCAACGGCTTGTCCGATGACGAATGGCCCTGCCATACAGACTAGCGTCCACATGGCGAGGGTTCTCTTCATTCGACTTCCTGCAGTTCAATGCTGCCAGTGTCTTAACTCAGCAAAGGACCTTCGGTCAGTTCCCAGA
Source organism: uncultured Acidobacteriota bacterium (assembly GCA_963787175.1). Taxonomy (GTDB): domain Bacteria; phylum Acidobacteriota; class Vicinamibacteria; order Vicinamibacterales; family 2-12-FULL-66-21; genus CAVSUB01. The sequence goes on along the minus strand of CAWBCA010000006.1, from coordinate 99,919 downwards.
CCTCCGAGCGACAAAGCTGCTCAGAAATCACTGGCCGCACTCTGGTAATCACTGCCAGCATCGACAGAATTTCTACGCCCTCAACGGGGTTCCTGCAGCGTCGGTTTATCAAAATGTCGTGCAGAAATCCACTGTCTCAGCAAGGGACTGTCGGTAAGTAGCACACCTCAGAGGGGTGGATATAGAGACTTGGCCCCGGTGACGGGGTGTGGTCCGCAAAAACTCGGTCCGACCAAGAATGGAGGTATGGGGCCGCGGCAGCGTCGGGGACCCAATCGCCGCACTGGTGCCGGCGGACGAGTTGAACGGCAAGTTGGCGCCCAGAAACCATCCCAATGCATGAGCTCGGCGCTCATCGACGTGATGGCTGAGCTGCGGAGAGAGGCTTCGGCGTCTTGGCCCGGCAGTATCGACGGCCCCCCCGTTCCCTGGGCGACAGGTCCGCTCGTTCGATCGGCGACGTACTTTTCCACTTGAGGAGGCGGCCCTCTTGGCCCGATCTTGTCTGGGCGGTCATTTCCTGTAGGATGCCCATGAGCGGAGGACACAGACGCATGCCACTTTATATTTACGACTGGGAAGATGGTGAGATCTCCCTCGTCCAGGCTGCAAATAAGGACGTGGCCAACATGGACGTGCTCGATGCTGTTGGGGCGGCAGACACGGACCACATCGAGCAGGTGAACGACCTCGCGATTTCCCTGTACTACGATCCGGTGGTTAATCGCGTTGTGGCTGCGCTGGAGAGGTTCGACAGTGCCGGTCGGACGAACGATGTTCTCCGGAAGGCGCTGAAGTTACCTGAGGACTACAACGACGTTATCGAATATCCGAGGCCATTGCCCGACACGGTATCTGAGATTCTCGACGGCAAGAAGAGGCGGGACGACAGCTCTGATGAACCCTGAACGATAGGCGAGGACTCCCACGTCGAATACGACGGTCAGGAGCGCCGCATCCTCCCGCCTGAAGACACACAGATCGGCGACCTTGCCGCCGGGTCCACCCTCGGTGACGATGCCCAGACCAGTGGTGGTGCGATGGGCATCGCGACTCGCCCCACGCGGCGACGTCCGACACCCCGACCGAACGCCGCCCTCCAATCAATCACAATCGGCACCCTCGTTTCTATGAGGATGCTGACGGCCAATGGTGGTGGCCCCTGGACTCATGGCGCTGCGCTGACTCAGCGGGCGAAGTTTCAGCACGCACCGTGTCGCGTCTGCTCGAACGGTGCGCACATCCGTCGTCGCTCCGCGCCCGCGCTGAGCACGCCAAATTTCGACCAGACGCTCACGGCCATTCCAAGGCGTGACTGGCCAGAATCCGGCCATTCGCGGGGGGTGCCGTGGCTACCGAACTGCGGCTCTGACGACCGTCTCGAACAAATTGTTCACAACCTCCTCCGAGACGGAAAATCGATGGCTGTAAGTTGTTGATTTGGTGCGCCCTGCAGGACTCGAACCTGCGACCTCCTGGTTCGTAGCCAGACGCTCTATCCAACTGAGCTAAGGGCGCCAAAACGCAGAACGAAAAGTCTACCACAGGGCCTGCGGGGTCAGCCGGGCGCTCAATCCCCCCTTCTCCTCCTGTCAACCCGCCCTCCTGGCCTTATCATGTGGGCACCTCGTTTCGGCGATTGACGCGCCTGAAGGCAGCAAGCTGATGCGCAGAGAGTTGCGTCCAACAACGTCACGAACCCGCCGCCAGTTCCTGCAGCACGCCGCGGGCGTTGCTGCCGCAACAGCGTGCAGCACCCCAGTGCTCGCAGCACTGACGGCCGACCAAAACCGGGTCTCGCTGCCGTTCGACAACGGCGAGCGCGAACTGGTGGCCTTCCCGCAGAAGCGTCCGCTGATCGTGCTGACCAGCCGTCCGCCACAGCTCGAAACGCCCTTCGAGGTCTTCAGCGAAGGCATCCTGACCCCGAACGACGCCTTCTTCGTCCGCTATCACTGGAGCGGCATTCCCACGAGCATCGACGCGGCAGCCCACCGCGTGCGGGTCGGCGGCGCGGTGAACTCGCCACTCGACCTGTCACTCGACGATCTCAAGGCCATCGGCGATCCCGTGGAGCTGGTTGCGGTCAATCAATGCTCGGGCAACAGCCGAGGGCACTTCCTGCCGCGGGTCAACGGCGGACAGTTGTCCCACGGCGCGATGGGGAACGCGCGCTGGACGGGCCTCCCGTTGAAGAAGGTGCTGGAAAAGGCCGGCGTCAGGCCCGGGGCAACGCAGGTGTCGTTCGACGGCCTCGATCGCCCGCCGGTCGCCGAGGGACCCGATTTCGTCAAGGCCCTGGACATCGACCACGCGCTGGATGGTGACGTGCTGCTCGCCTGGAGCATGAACGGCGCGGCGCTTCCCCTGCTCAACGGCTATCCGCTGCGCCTGGTCGTCCCCGGCTATTATGGGACCTACTGGATCAAGCATCTCTCCGACATCCAGGTGCTGGAAAAAACCTACGACGGCTTCTGGATGTCCACGGCTTACCGCATTCCCGACAACGCGTGCGCCTGCGTCGAACCCGGGGCGTCACCCGGCAGGACGACGCCGATTGGACCCTTCAACGTGCGTTCGTTCGTGACCAGTCTCCGGGACACGGCGAGCGTTCCGGTGGGCAGGGAAACAGTCGTGCGTGGCATTGCGTTCGACGGCGGCTACGGGATCAATGACGTGGGGGTCTCCTTCGACGGCGGACGCACCTGGAAGTCCGCCGCGCTCGGTGCAGACCTCGGCCGCTATTCGTTCCGCGAGTGGACCGCGCCGTTCACGCCCGAAGCGCGCGGTTCCTACGAGATCAAGGTGCGCGCCTCGAACCGCATCGGCCAGAGCCAGCCGCTCGCGGCGCTCTGGAACCCCATGGGATACATGCGCAACGTGGTAGAAACCATCCGGGTGACCGCGTCGTGAGGACGACACCGCGGTTGGTCTCCTTCGACGGCGGACGCACCTGGAAGTCCGCCGCGCTCGGTGCAGACCTCGGTCGGTATTCGTTCCGTGAGTGGACCGCCCCGTTCACGACCGACGCGCGGTCACACGGAATCAAGGTGCGCGCCTCGAACCGCATCGGCCAGAGCCAGCCGCTCGCGGCGCTCTGGAACCCCATGGGATACATGCGCAACGTGGTAGAAACCATCCGGGTGACCGCGTCGTGAGGATGACACTCGCCTCCGCATGTGCGCTCGCCGGCACGCTGCTCATCGGTGCCGCAGGCGCTCAGGAAGTGAAGATGCCGCCCGAAACGGCAGCCTACCGCGCGAGCGATCTGCCGGGATACTCCCTCGCACAGCGCCACTGCCTCATGTGCCACTCGGCGCACTACGTGACGACCCAGCCGCCGACCTCCTCACGTGCGTACTGGGATGCGACGGTGAAGAAGATGAAGAAACCGTTCGGCGCGCCGTTCCCGGAAGACGACATCCCGGCCATGGTGGAGTACCTGGTCAAGACCTACGGCGCAGAACGAGCACCTTCCCGGTAGTTCCCTGGAACGCATGACTGCCCGCGCGGTCTCCTCACGCACGAGAGAGATCGTGCCACGATGGCAGTGCGCGCCTCACCCGTGCACACGTCGGACGGCGCCCGGCGTTCGGGGCTCGGCGTTCGGGGCTCGGCGGTGGCCCTCGGGGCTCGGCGGTCGGGGCTCGGGGCTCGGCGGTCGGCGCCCGGCGCCCGGCGTTCGGGGCTCGGCGCTCGGGGCTCGGCGTTCGGGGCTCGGCGGTCGGCGGTCGGGGCTCGGGGCTCGGGGCTCGGGGCTCGACGCTCGCAGGTCTGACCGGCGACGGTGAGCCCTGTCAGCAGCCCGCGCGGCACTAACCCGTATAATCCAAGCGTGACGGTCGCCGACCATCGACGCAACGCCCCCGCTCACATCAACTGCTTCGTCCTCACCATCAGCGACACGCGCACCGAAGCAAACGATACCAGCGGCGATGCGATAGCGGGCCTGCTGCAGGACGCCGGACACGTCGTCCTTGCGCGCCGGATCGTGCCGGATGAACCTGCCACGGTGCGGAGTGTTGTCGTCGAGCAGGCGCGCGCGGTTGACGTGGTGATTACGACCGGCGGCACAGGCCTCACGTCGCGCGACAGCACGTTCGAGGCGATCGCCGGAGTGCTGGAGAAGCAGATCGATGGATTCGGCGAGCTCTTCCGGATGCTCAGCTTCGCAGATATCGGGTCAGCCGCCATGTTGAGCCGCGCCTGCGCCGGCACAATCGGACGCACGGCGGTCTTCTCGCTGCCGGGCTCGGAGAACGCTGTCCGCCTTGCGATGAACAAGCTGATCGTGCCCGAACTGGGACACGTCGTCCGGGAGCTCCGTCGATGAGGCCCCGCAGCCCGGGGTGCAAGGCGCGCCTGACACCGAGACGAGTGACGCGCCCGGCGGACAAGGCACGACGAGCGAGAACACCGCCCGTACCTGCACGAGTCGCCACCCGGTCCTCCGGGATGCAGCGCCCGCCGAATGCCGCGGGACTTGCACGACGGCCTGCCAGGGTGCCGGCATGAGCGCGATGCGCCCAATCCGCGAGACCATCCCGCTCGAACAGGCCCTGGCGCTGATGCTCGGGGCGATCGTGCCAATCTCGAAGACCGAGCGCGTCGGTCTCGCCGAGGCGAACGGGCGCGTGCTGGCGGACGCCGCGGTTTCCGCTGTCGACGTCCCGCCGTTCGATCGGGCGGCGATGGACGGCTACGCCGTGATCGCGGAAGACACGTTCGGCGCGAGCCGCTCCGATCCCAGAACGCTGCGGAGCGTCGGCACGGTGTTCACGGGGCAGGTCGCATCGCGCTCACTCGCCCACGGCGAGTGCATGGAAATCGCCACCGGCGCACCGCTCCCGCAGGGTGCGGATGCCGTCGTGATGGTGGAAGAAACCGAGCCGGCCGGAGCCGACCTGATCCGGATGCTGACACCCGTGTATCCGCGTCAGCACATCGGCCGGCGCGCCGCCGACATCGCGGCCGGCCAGACGATCCTGCATCAAGGGGACCTGCTGAACCCCAGCCGCGTCGGCGCGCTTGCCGCGACGGGCCTCGCCGAGGTCGAGGTATTCACACGGCCACGCGTCGCAGTCCTGTCGACGGGAAACGAGATCATCGAACCCGGACGACCGCTCGGCCCCGGACAAATCTACGACATCAACCGCTTCACGCTCTCCGCCGTGATACGGGAGCATGGCGCGGTGCCGATTCCGCTGCAGACCGCAGCGGACGATCTCGACGATCTCACGGCCGCCGTGCGCGCTGCTGCTGACGCCGACGTGCTCGTTTTCTCGGGCGGCAGTTCCGTCGGGGAGCGCGATCTGGTGCTGGACGTCCTGCGGCAGATGGGGGTCGTGATCTTCCACGGCATCGCAGTCAAGCCAGGCAAACCGACCGCCTTCGGCCGCATCGGATCGACGCCGGTGCTCGGCATGCCCGGCTACCCGACTTCGTGTCTCTCGAACGCCTACATCCTTCTCGTTCCGCTCCTGCGCCGCATGGGACGCCTGCCGGAGCACGCGCCCCGGCTTGCGCGCCTGCCGCTCGCCCGGCGGATTGTCTCGCCGACAGGACGCCACCAGTTCTACACGGTCGCGGTCACGGAGGACGGAGTGGTACCGGCATTCAAGGCGTCCGGCGACATCACCAGCATGTCGCAGGCAGACGGCTACATCGAAATTCCCACCCGCACCGACATCGTCGAGGCGGGCGAGATCGTGGAGGTCAAGTTCTTCTGACCATGGCTCATCCATCTTCGCTGACAACGGCTCCTCCGTTCGAACTGCCCACACAGAAGGGAGACGTCCGGTCCCTGGGGTCGTTCCTGTCCAAAGGGCCGGTGCTGCTCGCGTTTCACCGGGGCACCTGGTGACCGAACTGCAAACGCCGGTTCGGTGAACTGGCAGAACGGTCCGGTGAGTATGCCGCCCGCGGCGCGCAGGTCGTCGCGGTGGTTGCGCAGTCGTCTGCTGTCGTGCGCCGGTACATCGAAGAGACCGGGCTCCCCTTCAACATCCTGATCGACGAATCCCGAGACGTGCTCAAGGCCTATGGTGTGTGGCATCGCCTCGGCCTGGATGCCTGGAACATCGCCAGGCCTGCGCTCTTCCTGATCGACAGCTACGGCGCGATCCGCTACTCCTTCATCGGCGACACGCAGGAAGAGTTTCCGTCCGCAGAGGAAATCAGCGCGGCGCTGGATCGGCTCTCCTCATAAGGCAGGTTCCAACGGGCCCGAAGGGTGCTCGAGCTCCAGATCGAAAGAGCCAACCACGACAACGGATACCGAGTATTCGCCACAGCGACACACGCGCGCGGCCACAGACTGGACCGCGCCCACACAGCGGGCACGGCAACGGCCGAAGCGGGCACGACCGCGCGCCACGGCGGGCACACGCCCGCGAGCCACAGCCAACACACGCCCGCGCGGCCACAGAAACGATCGCGTCACACAGCGGACACGGCCACGGGCGAAAGCGGGCACGATTGAGCGGCGCGGCGGACATGAATGCCGCACCACAGTGGCGGTGGATCGGCTCTCCTCATAAGGCTGGTTCGCGCCAAAACACTCCGACGCAGCCCAGGTTTCCGCCACAGACACGACCGCGCCACACAGCGGACACGGCCACGGGCCGAAGCCGGCACGATTGAGCGGCGCGGCGGGCACGACGGCGCGCCACAGCCAACACGCCGGCCGACAACAAGCTCTCCAAATACTCCAGGCCTTCGGGCGTTTGCGCTGCGGCGTTCCCGGCGCTACGCTACGCGCGTGAAAACTCAACTCGCAGTGCTGGCGTGTCTTGCTCTGTCGGTTCCGCTTGCCGTGCGCTCCTACCAGGGCGCCAACACGCCCACACGGCCCCAGGTGGCTGCGGCCTCGGGCCGCACCGCCGCCGTCGCGGCTGCCGCGAACTCCTTCCTCGCAACGCTGAACGACACCGAGCGCAGCAAGGCAGTACCTCGGGCTCACGACCAGTCAGCGCGCGGCCTGGTCGAACCTCCCGGTCGGAATGGTTCAACGCAACGGGTTGCGCCTCGGCGACCTGAGCGCGGCGCAGCGGGAGGCCGCGATGGCGCTCATGGCCGCCGCGCTGAGCTCCGAAGGCTACAAGAAGGTCGTCGACATCATCAACGCCGACGAGGAACTGAAGAACAGGGGCGGCGGCCGCACGGGCGGTCGGCCAGGCGGTCCGCCTGCGGGAGGTGTGGCACCGGGGGCCGCACGTTCAGGCGAGGGCGGCTCCCCGCGTGGCGCGCCTCCAGCCGGCGCCGGCCCGGGCGGAGGTCGAGGGCCGGGCGGGGGGATCCGGTTCGGAGCCGACGAGTACTTCGTCGCGCTGCTCGGGGCACCCTCTCCGACCGAGCCGTGGATGATCCAGTTCGGCGGGCACCATCTCGCGATCAACGTGACCGTGGTGGGTCGGAACAGCGTGATGACCCCGAGCCTGCCCGCAACGCAGCCTGCCCAATACACCTTGAACGGCCAGACGATCCGCCCACTCGGCGACGAGAACGACAAGGGCTTCGCGCTGATCAACGCGCTGACGGCTGACCAGCAGAAGCAGGCCGTTCTCCCTTACCAGGTAAAGGATCTCGTGCTCGGCGCCGGCGCGGACGGCAAGGTCATCCAACCCGAAGGGATCCTCGCCTCGGCGCTGAACCCGAAGCAGCAGGCACTGCTGCTCGATGTCGTCCACGAGTGGGTCGGCATCCTGAACGACGAAGCCGCGACAGCAAAGATGGCAGAGATCAAATCAAACCTGCCGAAGACCTGGTTCGCCTGGAGCGGAGACACGAAAAACGGCGGCCTCGCGTATTACCGCATCCAGGGTCCGACCGTCGTCATCGAGTATGCGCCGCAGCAAGGGGATCTCGAACACATCCACACGATCTACCGCGACCCCACGAACGACTACGGCGTCAGGCTGGCGGCCAGATAGCATGCAGAGAGTGGTGGGCGCAGGCCTCGCGGTACTTGCTGCCTGGATGGGAAGCGCCTCCCAGGCCAGCGCGCACCGGCTGGATGAGTACCTGATGGCCACACGTGTGTCGATCGCCGTCGACCGCGTGAGCCTGGAGATCGACCTGACCCCCGGGGTAGGGCTGGCTGCAGACGCAATCGCTTCGATTGATACCGATGGCGACGGGCAGATCTCACCCGCGGAGGGGGCCGCCCACGCGAACGCGCTGCTCGGCTCCATCGTGCTGCTGGCAGACGGCCGGCGCACGCACGTGACGCTGTCGGAGAGCCAGTACCCTGACGTGAGCGACATGACAGCCGGCGTGGGCACACTCCGCCTCCGCGCAACCGCGGAGATGGCCGACCCCACGCCCGGCCGCCACGTCGTCACTTACGTGAATGCCTACAGGTCCGACACGACCGTCTATCTTGCCAACGCGCTCGTTCCGTCCGACCGCCGCGTCACCATTGCCAGCCAGCGGCGCGATCCCGCGCAGCACGAGCTGACGCTGGAGTACGACGTCGCCCACACCGCGTCGACGCGAGGGCTGTCGGTCGCCGGAGGACTCGGCCTCGCCGTGCTCCTGGCAGCGGCCCGGCGCTCCCGGGCGCGCGCTATTTCCCGAACCGCTTGCTGACGGCGTCCCAGTCGACGACGTTCCACCATGCGGTGATGTAGTCCGGCCGGCGGTTCTGGTACTTCAGGTAATAGGCGTGCTCCCAGACGTCGAGCCCGAACACCGCTTTCTTGCCCTCCATCAGCGGACTGTCCTGGTTCGGTGTGCTCTCGATCACGAGCTTGCCGCCCGCATCGATCAGCCACACCCAGCCGCTGCCGAAGCGGCCCACGCCGGCTTTCCCGAACTGCTCCTTGAAGCCGTCGAAGCTGGAGAAGCTCGACGCGATGGCATCCCCCAGCGCGCCGGACGGCGCTCCACCCTTGCCAGGCCCCATGATCTCCCAGAACATCGTGTGATTCGCGTGCCCGCCGCCGTTGTTGCGAACCGCCGTGCGAATCTCCTCCGGCACGGAGTTGATGCCCTTGAGCAGATCCTCGATGCTCTTCTGCTGGAGATCCGCGTGCTTCTCGAGCGCGGCGTTCAGGTTCGTGACATACGCGCCGTGGTGCTTGTCGTGGTGAATCCGCATCGTCTGTTCGTCGATATGCGGCTCGAGGGCGGTGTAGTCGTAGGGAAGCGGTGGAACTGCGTGCGCCATGCTGGCTCCTTCAATGTGGGCTGAGTAATCGGTCAGACCCCGAGCATCCGGTCGAGCGCAAGCCGCGCCTGGCTCTTCTCCGGCTCGGGTACGATGATCTGGTTCTGTATCTCTCCGGCGACGAGGCTCTCCAGCATCCAGAGCAGGTGGTTCGGCGACACCCGGAACATCGTCGAGCACAGGCATCCGAACGGGTCGAGGGTGATCACTGTTCGATCCGGTGCGACCTCGTGGGTGAGCCGGTTGACGAGGTGGACCTCCGTAGCGACGGCCCAGACACTCCCGACAGGGCTGTCGCGGACGACGTTGATGATGCGCTCGGTGGACCCGGTCTCGTCGGCTGCCTGGACGACGTCGAAGGTGCACTCCGGGTGCGCGATGACCTTGCCCCCCGGATACCGCTTGCGGAACACGTCAATCTGCTGAACCGTGAACCTCGTGTGCACGGAGCAGTGACCGTTCCAGAGAATCAGCTTCGCGCGCTTCAACTGCTCCGACTCGAGCCCGCCCCAGATCTCGTTGGGATCCCAGACGACCATCTCGTCGAGCGGCACGCCCATCCTGTAAGCAGTATTCCGGCCAAGGTGCTGATCCGGCAGCATCAGCAGCTTCTCCCCGCGATCCCACGCCCACTTCATCACGCCGGCCGCGTTGGTCGAGGTACAGACTATGCCACCGTGCGCGCCGACGAAGGCCTTGATGGCCGCGGAGGAGTTGATGTAAGTGACCGGGATGACACCGGCGCGGTCAGCCGTACCGGCCGTGTCCACTCCCATCTCGTTCATCTCGCGCCAGCAGATGTCGAGCTGATCGGGCGCGGCCATGTCGGCCATCGAGCAGCCGGCCGCCAGGTCCGGCAGAACCACTTTCTGGTGGGGAGCGCGGAGAATGTCGGCGCTCTCGGCCATGAAGTGCACGCCGCAGAACACGATGAACTCCGCCTTGCCCCGGCTGGCCGCCGCGCGCGAAAGCTTGAGCGAATCCCCCGTGTAGTCGGCGAACTTGATGACCTCGTCGCGCTGGTAGTGATGCCCGAGGATGACCACGCGGTCGCCCAGCGTGCTCTTGGCCGCCGCGATCCGGGCATCCATCTCGTCGTCCGACAGACGGAGATACTGCTCAGGGAGCGGCTGCCGCTCGCCGATGCTCTGTTTCTCGACTTCCGTGAGCAGCTTGATGTCCATGGTCCTGGGCTTTGGGCTCTCGCCTTTGGCTCCTAGCGTCTGCCTCCTATCTTCTGTCTTCTGTCTTCTACCCTTCTATCTCCTATTTTACCATCGCGATCCGGACCTCATCCGGCGCGTCCGGGCCGGTGACAATGTTGTAGAGCGTGTCCCGCTCGACCGGCTCGCGTCCGGCTGCGCGGATGAGCCGGCGTATGGCTGAAGTCGTCATCTCTTCTGGCGTGTCGGATCCCGCCATGTGGTAGATGCGCTCTTCCTGAACCGTGCCATCCAGGTCGCTCACGCCGAACCAGAGCGAGATCTGCGCGACAGCCACTCCCGTTGCAATCCAGAAGCCCTTGACGTGGGGCACGTTGTCGAGCATGAGGCGAGAGACGGCCAGCACGCGGAGCGTCTCGGCAGCGCTCGGCGCCGGCAGCTTTCGCATCTGGTTGTTGTCCGGGTGGAAGGCCAGCGGGATGAATGCCTGGAGGCCGCCTGTTTCGTCCTGCAGGGCGCGGGTCCGCAGCATGTGGTCCACACGCTCCTCGGCGGTCTCGATGTGGCCGTAGAGCATGGTGATGTTCGTCCGCATCCCGAGACGATGCGCGAGCTTGTGGATCTTAAGGTAGCGATCGGCGTCGCATTTGTCGTGCGCGATCTTCTTCCGGACGCGCTCGGCAAATATCTCGGCGCCACCCCCGGGCAGCGAGTCGAGACCCGCGGCCTGGAGGTCGCGGAGCACCTGCTCGTCCGTCATGCGGTAGAGGTCCGCGAAGAACGCAACCTCCACGGCCGTGAAGCACTTCAGGTGGATCGAGGGCCGGATGCGCTTGAAGCCCCGCAGCATCTCCGCGTAGTACTCGAACGGCAGATCGGGGTGCAGGCCGTTGACGACGTGGATCTCGGTGAGCGGCTGGTCGGCGCGGCTGCGCAGCTTGTCCCAGACCTGCTCGAGGGACATCGCGTAGGACCCCGGGTCTCCCGGCTTCAGGCGGGCAAACGAGCAGAACAGGCAGCTGGCGACGCAGATATTCGTCGCTTCGATCCGGATGTTGAAGTTGTAGTAGGTGCGCGCGCCGTGCCGCCTTTCGCGTTCGCGATTGGCAAGCCAGCCGACCGCCAGGAGATCGGGACACGTGAACAGGCGCACGCCGTCCTCGAAGCCCAGGCGCATCCCGGCATCGAGCCGTTCGGCGAGGGCGTCCAGACCGACTCGCAGCAAGCGTTGGCGCACCCTTTCCGAACTCCTTTCCGTAGCGTGAACACTCTATCTTACTGAAACGGCAGCAGAACCGGCAACGCGTGTTATACTCCCGGCCGCAACTGACGCTGAAGCGGCGCCGCACGCGCCGCCTCTTCCCGGCGACCACGAGAAGTGGGTGCAAACCCCACGCGGTGCCGCCACTGTAAGCGGGGAGCTTCAATCCCGACCCGGCCAGGCCGGGCGCCACTGCATCCAGCCACGACACGACCGTCGAGGCTGTGGGTGCGGGAAGGCGTGGATGGAAGTGAGGATCCGCAAGCCAGGATACTGGCGCCGGGCCGTCCTTTCCATCCGCTGAGCGCGACGCTCAGGGATATCGGCGCGAGAACACGCCGAAAAGGAGCCCCGTGCAACTGCAGTCGATCCGCACGCTTTCCCAACTCGTCTTCGTCGTTCTCCTGCTACCAGGCACCCCCATGCCCAGTCCGGCCAGCGCAGCCACCCCTGCTGTTTCGGGAGTGGTCGTTGACCCCGCAGGCCGACCGCTGCCGCGTGCGCTCGTGACACTCGTCGATTCTTCGGGCAGGACGGTCGGCACGACGTTCACATATCCTGACGGAACGTTCCGCCTGGAGACGGATTCACGCGGCGGATGCCGCATTCAGGCGGCGCTCGCCGGTTTCCAGACCGGCAGCGCCGATTGCGGGACCGGTGCGGATCTGCGAGTCAGCCTGGCCGTCGCTCCGGTACAGGAAGCGGTGGTCGTATCGGCGACGCGCACGGAAGCGCCGGTCGGGCAGCTGGCGACCAGCACGACCGTGTTCGACGCCGTCGAGATCGCGCGGCGGCAGCGGCCGCCCCTGCTCGATCTTCTGCGCACCACCCCAGGGGCGGTGGTCGTGGCCAACGGAACCCGCGGCGCCGTCGCGTCCCTTTTCCTGCGCGGCGGGGAGAGCAACTACACCAAGGTCCTGCTGGACGGGATTCCGCTCAACGAGCCGGGTGGCACGTTCGACTTCGGAAATGTGACCACCGAGAACCTGGATCGCGTGGAGATCGTCCGTGGCGCCCAGTCTGCCCTGTTCGGATCCGACGCCATGGCCGGCGTGGTGCAGATGTTCACGGCGCGGGCGGCGGCGGGCCCGCCGCGGGCCGACGTGATGGTGGAAGGGGGAACGTTCGGCACGGCGCGTGTGTCGGCCGCGACAGCGGGGCGAGCCGGCACGCTCGATTACGCGGTTGGCGCGGCGCGTTTCACGACGAACAACGAAGGCCCGAACAACGCGTTCGACAACACGACGCTGTCAGGGTCCGCGGGGCTGGCTCTCGGCGCGACCGCCACCGTGCGGTTCACCGGCCGGGCAGAGCTCGGGCGCGTCGGCACCCCAGGTCAGACGATGTTCGGCCGCGCCGACCTCGACTCCTTCTTCCAACGCCGGAACGGCGTGGGCGGGGTGACGTTCACACAGGCGCTGACCCCCTCGTTCACGCAGCGTGCCACCTATGCGCTCTCGGTCTCGCACCAGACGTCCAGCAACCTGGTGCTCGATCCGCCCTACACGCCGTCGTACGGCGGAAGCACCTCTCCCTTCGAGTTCTTCGACTTCGCCTACGACAACCACAACGAGTTCCGTCGCCACTACGCCACCTACCAGGCGGACTGGCGGCTGCCCGGCGCGTCCGGCAGGGTCGGCACGCACCTCATGACGCTGGCGCTCGACTGGGACGGCGAGCGCGGAGTGCTCGACGACCGGGTGGCGGGCTCGTCCACCCGCGCCTCGCGCAACAACGTGGGCTGGACGGTGCAGCACCAGGCGCTGTGGGCGCGGGTCTTCGTGACCGGCGGCCTGCGGGTCGAACGCAACGACAGCTTCGGGACGGCAGTCGTCCCGCGCGGGTCGGTGGCGTACGTCGCGCGCCAGTCGAACGGCGGCGTCGGTGACACGAGGCTCAAGGCTTCCGCCGGGCTCGGGATCAAGGAGCCGACGCTCCTGCAGTCCTTCAGCCTGTCGCCGTTCTTCCTGGGCAATCCTGCGCTCGAACCCGAGCGCTCGCGCAGTGTTGACGCCGGCATCGAGCAGCGCCTGCTCAACGACCGGGCACGTGTCGAGCTGACGTGGTTCGCCAGCCGCTATCAGGACATCATCTCGACCCAGACGATCAGCTTCGACCCGTTCACGTCGCAGTACTTCAACATCGGCCTGACCCGTGCGCGCGGTACCGAACTGACAGCGCAGCTCGCGCCGATCAGCAGTGTGGTCGTGCGGACGGCCTACACCCGGCTCGATTCGCGGATCATCGACAGCACGTCGTCGTTCAGCGAAGTCTTCGCGCCCGGTCAGTGGCTGTTCCGAAGGCCGCGGCACTCGGGTACGTCGGTCTCGGGTGGACAGTGTCCCGACTGTCCGCAGACGTCACGGGGGTATTCGTCGGCCGCCGCGTGGACAGCGATTTCTCGTCGCTGGAGCCACCACTGCTGTCGAACGACGGCTATGCCACCTGGGACGTGCGAGCCGCCTACCGGCTCGCCGGGCCGGTGTCGATCATCGGCGCAGCCGACAACCTCGCCGACGCCGACTACATGGATCCGCTGGGGTATCAGGCGCTCGGGCGGGCGTTCCGTCTTGGGGCACGGGTGGGGTTTTAAGGGGAATCTCGGTCGGGATCCGGGATCCGGGATCCGGGGCTCGGCGCTCGGGGTTCGGCGGTCGGGGCTCGGCGTTCGGCGCTCGCGGTGGGTTTCTTGGCCGGAGAACGCTGTGGGGCTGGGTCTTCAGACCCAGCCGCGTCGGCGCGGCTTGAAGGCCGCGCCCCACAGATTGTCAGGTTGGGCTGCTCGGATCAGCCGCCTCTGCGACGTGGGACTGGTGGGCTTCACCGGCGCACAACATCGGCGTCCGGCCGTGGGGCGGGGTGTTCAGACCCTGCCGGGGCGGCCTGATAGCCGCGCACACAATGTCAGTTCAACCGTCGCGCCCACAGCCCAAAGCCAAACGCCCAGAATGCTCTCCGCCACACACGTCACCTTCGGCTATGCATCGACGCCCGTGGTGCGCAGCGTCTCGCTGGAGGTCCCGGATCGAGGCTTCGTCGGCATCCTCGGGCCGAACGGCTCCGGCAAGACGACCATCCTCAAGATCCTGGCTGGAACGCGGCGCCCGGCGAGCGGGCGGGTCGTGCTGGACGGACAGGACCTCCTTCGCATTCCGCGCGCGGCGCTCGCCCGGCGCATGGCGGTCGTCCCGCAGGAGACGCAGCTCGCCTTCGACTACACCGTGCTCGAAGTCGTGCTGATGGGACGCTACCCGCACCTCGGCACGTTCGAGATCGAGGGCCCGCGTGACTACGCTGCGGCAAAAACGGCACTCGCGGCAACCGGCACCGGTGCGTTCGAAAACCGGGCATTCGCCACCCTCAGCGGCGGCGAGAAGCAGCGGGTCGTGATCGCGGCAGCGCTCGCGCAGATCGCGTCGGCGTCCGCTGGACCTCCGCCTGTGCTGCTGCTCGACGAGCCGACAGCGGCGCTCGACCTCGCGTACCAGCTCGAGATCGCATCCCTGCTGCGCGAGCTCCGGCAACGCATTCCCCTGTCCATTGTTCTCTCGACGCACGACCTGAACTTCGCGGCCAGCCTGTGCTCGTCGCTGGTGCTGCTGAAGGACGGCCGCGTTCTCGCGGCCGGCCCCACCGAGAGCGTCCTGACCGCCTCGGGAGTGCGCGATCTCTACGGCGTGGATGCCGACGTGCGCCTGCATGACGAGGCAGGGCACCTCGTCGTCACGCCCATCCGCCGCACGCCCGGGCCGGCCGTCGTGATCGGCACGATTCGACGGCAACTCGTCACGGCGCTCCTCGGCTTCGGCGGGCTCGCCCTGGCGACGATCATCGCCGCGCCGCTGATCGGCTCGACACCCATCAGCCTCCGCCGGGCGCTTCAACCCGGCCCTCCCCTTCGCAGACAACGTCGACGCGCAGATCTTCTTCGTCGCCCGGCTGCCGCGCACCCTGGCCGGCGCGCTGGTTGGCGGAGCGCTGGCGGCCGCCGGAGTGACGTTCCAGGGCCTGCTTCGAAATCCGCTGGCCACCCCGTTCACGCTGGGCGTCTCTTCGGGAGCCGCGCTCGGCGCCATGCTCGCCATCACCTTCGGCTGGACGTTCGGTGCGGCATGGCTGCCGGCGATTCCTGCCGCCAGCTTCGCCGGATCGCTCGGAGCGGTCGGCATCGTGTACGCGCTCGCCCGGGCGAAGCACGGCGGAATCTCGACAAACACGCTGTTGCTCGCCGGGGTGACGATGAACGCGTTCTTCTCGGCGCTGATCCTGTTCGTCCAGTACTTCGCCGACTTCGCCGAGACCGTACCGGACGCTTCGATGGCTCATGGGCGACCTCGACATCAGCGCCTACCAGCCGCTGGTGGCCGCGCTGCCGCTGCTGCTGTCCGTTCGCCATCTTCGCGTGGCTCGCGCGCCCGCTGAACCTGCTCAGCCTCGGCGCCGACAACGCCGAGACCCACGGTGTGGACATCACGCGGGCGCAGCGCGCGGCGTTCTTCAGCGCCTCGCTGGCGACCGGCGCGGCGGTGTCCGTCGGAGGCCCGATCGGCTTCGTCGGCATCATCGTTCCGCACCTGGTGCGGCTGATGGTGGGGGCGGATCACCGCGTGGTCCTGCCGTCGGCTGTGTTCTTCGGCGCCGCCTTCCTGGTCGGGTGCGACATCGTGGCGCGGACAATCATGGCGCCCGTCGAGTTGCCGGTCGGGGTCATCACCGCGTTGATTGGAGGGCCGTTCTTTCTGTGGCTGCTGCTGAAAGGGAGGTGATTCCAGTCGGCAGTCGTCAGGCAGTCCAGAGTCTGGGGTCGTCAGCGTTGAACCGGCGCCCGGGAGAGTGCGTCGGCGCCCGGGGACCCCACCTGCATCGGAAGACACGGGTCCCGATCCGCGTCCCGGATCCCGGATCCCGAGTCGATCATTGAACAGGAGCCTCGCGCCAATGGCCCGAACCACACGCTCCGCCGCGCTGCTCGCAACCGTCACGTGGTTGATGTTGACGACCACGCCAGCGGCGCAGCAGCCGCCGCAACGGATCATCTCGCTCATCCCCGCGGTGACGGAGATCCTCTTCGCGATTGGCGCCGGCCCGCAGGTGATCGCGGTCAGCAGCTTCGACGAATACCCGCCGGAAGTGAAGACCCTGCAGCGGGTAGGGGCGCTGCTGGATCCGGATCTCGAGCGGATCCTGTCGCTGCGGCCGGAGCTGGTGGTCGCCTACGGCAGCCAGCAGGATCTCCTGAAGCAGCTGTCACGCGCGGGCATCGCCGTCTACAACTACCGTCATGCCGGGCTGGCGGACGTGAACCGCACGATACGTGAGGTCGGTGACCGCACCGGCCACGGCGCCAGCGCCGAGGCGCTGGTCCGCAGAAGATCGACGCGCACATGGCGTCGATTCGCCAGCGTGTGGCGGGCACGGCCGAGACCGCGCACGCTGCTGGTGTTCGGGCGTGAAATCGGGGCGCTGCGGGGAATCTACGCCAGCGGCGGGATCGGATTCCTCCACGACATGCTGGAGGCGGCCGGGGGCGAGGATGTCTTCGGCGACGTCAAGCGGGAGTCCGTGCAGGCAACCAGCGAGCTGATTCTGGCGAGAAAGCCGGAGGTCATCCTGGAGATCCGGCCCGGCCCCGGCGAGGCCGCGTCCATGCAGTCCGAGATCGACGTCTGGCGCACGCTGGGCTCGGTTCCAGCGGTGCGCGCCGGACGCGTCCACTTCATTGTCGATCCACGAATGGTCGTGCCAGGACCCAGGGTCGCAGAGGCCACCGAGCTGCTCGCCCGGGCGATACATCCGGAGGGGGTTGATAAATAGCTTCCAGCTTCCCGCTGCCAGTTTCCCGCTTCCCGCTGCCAGCTTCCCGGTCGCAACTCGCGGCTCTCAGCTTTCAGCTCGCGAACTCTACGGGCACGCGCTGCGGGATCAGTCCCTTGTCGAACGCGTCGTCCATCAGCCGCTCGAGACCCCGGCGGCCGCGCTCCCCGTACGAGAGGGTCAGGTCGTTCACGTACATCCCCACGAACGTGTCCGTGCGCGCGCGATCGAGGCCGCGCCCGAACTGCAGCGCATACTCGACCGCCTCCTCCGGTGCGAGAGCGCGTACGCGATGCTGTCGTGCAGCAGCTTCGAGACCTTGGCGATCATCGAAGGACCCGAGGTCCCGCCTGATGATGTTTCCGCCGAGCGGCAGCGGCAGCCCGCCGGTCCGCTCGGACCACCACTCCCCCAGGTCGACGATCTTCCGCAGCCCTTCGTCCTGGTAGGTCAGCTGGCCCTCGTGAATCAGCAGGCCTGCCTCCGCGCGCCCGGCCGCCACGGCCTCACCAATCTCGTCGAACGGCACCACGAGGTACTCGAACTCCGGTTCGTAGATCCGCAACGCCAGATATGCCGTCGTCAGCGTACCCGGGATCGCGATGCGGCGGCCCTTGACGCTGGTCGGGCCGCCCTGCGCCGCGACCACGATCGGGCCGTAGTTGTCCCCCATGCTCGCGCCGTGCGGAAGCAGCGCGTACCGGTCCAGCAGGTGCGCGTAGGCGTGGAAGGACACCGCCGTCACCTCGTAGCGCCCGTCGAACGCCGCGCGATTCAGCGTCTCGATGTCCGACAGCACCTGGTCCACCACGATCCCGCCGGTGTCCACGTTGCCGCTCGCCAGGCCGAAAAACATGAAGGCATCATCGGAATCGGGGCTGTGCGCTACGGTAATGCGTGTGTCTGTCATCGATTGTTCCGGGCGAGGCGAATTGTCAGACCTGGCTGGCCGTCCGGAGATGGGCTGCGACGGCGCGGAGCAAAGCCTCTACCTCCGCCGGACCCTCCACCGCGAAATCAGCGTTCCTGGCTCTCGGAGATGCGGCCACGGAAATGCCCTGGCCGCGCACGGCGTCGAATCCGTCTTCGTCCGTGAGGTCGTCGCCGATGTACAGCGGCCAGGCCTGTCCGTGCCGGCGCATGACGCGCGCGCGAATCCAGTCCACGGCGCTGCCCTTGTGCCAGTCGACGTTGGGCATCAACTCGAGCATGAACGCCCCCTGCATCGTGCGGAGGGCGCCCGAGTCGAGGTGAGGCTTCGCGAGCCGCATCATGGCCGCCTCGGCGCGAGCGCCGTCCTCCTCGGAGGCCGCACGAAAGTGCGCGACGATGGAGTGTTCCTTGTCTTCGAGGAACGTTCCCGTGAGCAGCGACAGTTCTGCCTGGATCGATCCTGCCAGGGTGTGCAGCACGCCGTCGGTCCGCCCGACCGACGGATGCTCATAGCGGTCGCCGGCGCCCTCGATTTCGAGGCCGTGGAGGCCCGCATAGTACGTTCCGGGCGCAAGCATCGTGCGGCGTTTCACGTCGTTGGCCCGCCGCCCGCTCACAATCGCCACGGTCGCGGACGGACCGGATGCCATGCCGTCGAGCAGCGCCCGGCGGGACGGGGACAACCACACCGCCCCGGGATCGGCATCGAACTCGCACAGCGTGCCGTCGAAATCGCACAGCACCAGCAGGTGTTGCCCGCCGGCGCGTGACAGCACGACGTCAGCGGCGAGCCGGACGTCTGCATCAGACATGCGATGCGCTCTTGTTCAGAGGATGGGACATCGGATCAGGCAATCGACCGGACCACTCTCGCTAACTCGCAACGGCCGAGCGACGCAGGCTCGCCACGACCGCCGTAAGCCGGTCGATGGCGAAGTCTATGTGCTCGTCCGTCGTGCCGCGCCCCAGGCCGAACCTGACGACCGCGCCGGCGGCCTCGCCAACGGCGCCGATGGCCTGGAGAACGTGCGATGGCGCATGGGTCCCGGAGCTGCACGCCGAGCCGGTCGACACGGCGATGTCGCCCAGCGCCATCAGGAGCCCTTCGCCCTCGACCCCGTCGAAGCTGACGTGCAGGTTGTGTGGCAGCCGCCGTGTCATCGATCCGTTGACACGCACGCCATCCAGGTTCGCGCTCAGGCCGGCGAGCAGGCGGTCCCGCAACCCGGCGAGACGGGCACTCTCGGCCGGCATCTCCTGCGCACAAATCTCCGCGGCCCTGCCCAGGCCGACGATGCCCGGCACGTTCAGCGTGCCGGAGCGAAGCCCGTTCTCGTGGCCGCCGCCATCGATCTGGCATCCCAGATGAAGCCGGGGTTTCTGCTTCCGCACGTACAGCGCCCCTTCGCCCTTGGGGCCGTAGTACTTGTGGCCGGTCAGGGACAGCAGGTCCACCCCCATGCGGTCGACGTCGATCGGCACCTTGCCGGCGCCCTGCGCGGCGTCCGTGTGCAGGAGCGAGCCGGCCTCGTGCACGATGCGTCCGATCTCCGCCAGGGGCTGCAGCACGCCGATCTCGTTGTTGGCGATCATGACCGAGACCAGCACCGTCTTGCCGGTGACCTCCTGTTTGAGCTCGTCCAGATCGATGAGGCCGTCGCGGTCGACACCCAGGCGGCTTACCCTCCAGCCCTGCGCTTCGAGCCGCTTGCAGGAGTCGAGCACCGACTTGTGCTCTGTCGCCACCGTGACGATGTGATCGCCCCGCGTGCGGAGCGCGTCGGCGCAGCCCTTGATGGCGAGATTGTTGGATTCGGTGGCGCCGCTCGTGAAGACAATCTCCTTTGGCGACGCGCCGATCAGGGCGGCGATCTGCCCGCGCGCGTTCTCGACAGCTTCTTCGGCCTTCCACCCGTAGACATGCTGCCGGCTCGCCGGGTTGCCGAACTCCTCGGAGAAGTACGGCAGCATCGCCTCGAGAACACGCGGGTCAACGGGCGTCGTCGCGTGGTAGTCGAGATAGACAGGTCTGGGTTTCACGGTCGCCTGGACATATTGAACGCGAGCGGCGTGCCGATCTCCTCGAGGGGGGCCTCCGCTGACATTTCCTGGAGCGAGCAGGTCGACAGGGCCGCGACGATGCGGTCCTTGATCCGCCAGAGCGGGTCGCGGATGCTGCACTTCGAGTACTGGCCGCAGTTTTCCGCCTCGGTGGAGCAGGCCGTGACGGTCAGCGGACCGTCGATCGCCTGGATCACGTCCGCCACGGAGATCGTGGAGGGGGAACGCGACAGCCGGTAGCCTCCGCGCGTGCCCTGGTGGGAGACCAGCAGCCCGCGCCGCACCAGGCGCTGCAGGACCTTGGCCATGAGCTCGACGGGAATGTCGTACGCCTCGGCAATCTCCCGGGCGCTCGCCGATGCGTCCGGCCGGACGGCGAGGTGCTTCATGGCCATCAGCGCGTAGTCGGCTTTCTTGGAAAGGCGCAGCATCACCACATCCCCAGTTGCAGCTTCGCGACGTCGGACATGCGGTCCTTCGTCCAGGCGGGTTCCCACACCACGTCGACCTTCGCGTCCGTCACACCGGGCACCGCCTTGACCTTGGTCGACACCTCGACCGGCAGCGACTGGGCAGCCGGGCAGCCCGGGGCGGTCAGGGTCATGCGGATGCCGGCCACGCCCGCCGCGTCGACGAAGACGTCGTAGATCAGCCCGAGCTCATAGATGTTCACCGGTATCTCCGGGTCGAACACCGTCCGGATCGCGTCGAGAATGGCCGGTTTCAGCGCGTCCGTGGCCGCCGCATCCGCGACGAGCGCCGCCGTCTCGATCGAAGACGATGACGGCTCTGGCGCTGGGTCCGGAATCATTGGCAGGGGTCTCATCCTGCTACTCGGTTGACACGATTGGTTCGCGGTCGAGGGCGGCCTTCAGGGTGTGCCACGCCAGGCTCGCGCATTTCACCCGCACTGGAAACTCCCTCACGCCGGCGAGCACCGAGAGCTTGCCCATGTCCTCCACGGCTTTCTCGGGCGGCGTGGTGACCATCCTGTGAAACCGCTCGAACAGGGCACGCACCTCGGCGACAGGCCGTCCCTTGATGCTGTCCGTCATCAGCGATGCCGACGCCTTCGAAATAGCGCAGCCCGACCCCTGGAAGCCCACGTCGGTCACGACGTCGCCGTCCACGCGCACGTAGAGGTGCAGGCGATCGCCGCAGAGCGGATTGAACCCCTCAGCCGAGTGGTTGGCGGTCTCCAGGGTCCGGAAGTTCCGGGGCCGCTTGTTGTGGTCGAGGATGACCTCCTGGTAGAGGTCACTCAAATCCGACATCAGCTGAATACCTCGCGCACTTTCTCGAGGGCGCGTCCGAGGGCATCGAGGTCGTCCGTGCTGTTGTACATCGCCAGCGAGGCACGCGCGGTTGCAGGGATCCCGAACCTGTCCATGACCGGCTGCGCGCAGTGATGGCCGGTGCGCACCGCAACCCCCTCGAGATCGACGACCGTGCCGATGTCGTGCGGGTGAACGCCGTCCATGACGAAGGAGAGGATGCTCGACTTCCTGGGCGCCGTTCCGATGAGGCGGACGCCCGGAATACCCTCGAGCAGGGCCGTCCCGTAGGTGAGCAGGTCCCGCTCGTGCGCCGCGATTCGGTCGCGGCCGACGCCCTCGATGTAGTCGATGGCGGCGCCGAGCCCGACCGCGCCGGCGATGTTCGGAGTGCCCGCTTCGAACTTGTAGGGCAGATCGTTCCAGGTGGAGCGCTCGAAGGTAACGGTGCGGATCATGTCGCCGCCGCCCATGAACGGCGGCATCGCGTCGAGCCGCGCCGCCTTGCCCAGGAGCACGCCGATACCGGTGGGGCCGTACAGCTTGTGCCCCGTCGCGACGTAGAAGTCGCAGCCGATGGCCTGCACGTCCACGGGCATGTGGTAGGCCGCCTGTGATCCGTCGATCAGCACCGCGACGCCGCGGGAGTGGGCGAGCGAGACGATCTCCTCGACGGGGTTGATGGTGCCGAGGGCGTTCGACATGTGCGCCACCGACACGATTTTCGTACGGGGGCCGATCAGCCGATCCAGCTCCTCCATGACGAGGGCGCCGCGGTCGTCGATCGGCGCCACGCGCAGGCGTGCGCGACGCTCGTCGCAGACGATCTGCCAGGGCACGATGTTCGAGTGGTGCTCCATCGCCGAGATGACCACCTCGTCGCCTTCGGAGAGCGACGGCCGGACGAATGCGTAGGCGACGAGATTGATCCCTTCGGTCGCGTTCCGCGTGAACACGACCTCCCGCACGCTGGCCGCGTTGAAGAAGGCGCGAATCTTCTCGCGAGCGCCCTCGTAGGCATCGGTCGCGAGACCGCTGAGCTCGTGGACGCCGCGGTGCACGTTGGCGTTGATGTCGGTGTAATACCGCATCAGGGCATCGAGCACCACCTGGGGCTTCTGCGTCGTGGCGGCGTTGTCCAGGTAGACGAGCGGCTTGTTGCGAACCTGCCGGCGGAGAATCGGGAAGTCGGCCCGGAGCCGCGCGACGTCGAACCGTTCGCCGGTCGCGACAGGCGGCGTCATTTCCTGTCGACCTCGGCGAGGTCCCTGGCAAGCTGGGCGTAGAGCTCGGCCTCGAGCGCGAGCCGGAGCGGCTCGACCTTCACTCGATCGAGGATGTCTCCGGCGAACGCATGGATCAGCATGTCCCTCGCCTCCTGCAGCGTGAGGCCGCGGGCGCGCAGGTAGAACAGCGCGTCCTCATCGAGCTGGCCGATCGCCGCTCCGTGCGTGCACTTCACGTCGTCTGCGAAGATCTCGAGCTGCGGCTTCGTGTTGATCGAGGCGTCGTCCGAGAGCAGGAGCGCCCGGTTGGTCTGTTTCGCGTTCGTCTTCTGGGCATCCTCGCGGACGATGATCTTGCCGTTGAACACCGCGCGCGCCTTTCCGCCGATGATGCCCTTGTAGATCTCATGGCTCGGGCAGTGCGGCTGGGCGTGATCGATGGAGGTGTGGTTGTCCACCAGCCTGTCGCCGTCCGCGACGTAAAGACCGTTCAGCGTGCACTCCGCGCCTTCGCCTGCAAGCGTGACGATGGCGTCGTTCCGCACCAGTTTGCCGCCGAGTGCAAAGGAATGCGACGAGAAGGTGGCGCTCCGCGCCGCGCGGACGTGCATGCTGGCGATGTGGAAGGCCTCGACGCTCTCTTCCTGCACCTTGTAGTGATCGAGCACCGCGTGCTCCCCCACGAACACCTCCGTTACGGCGTTCGTGAAGTACTGTCTGGCCCGGTCCGCCCACATAGGTCTCGACGAGCTGGACCTGGCTGTTCGCGCCGAGCACGATCAGCGTGCGAGGATGCGACATCGTCTGTGCGTGTGACGGCGCCACCGAGACGAACAGCAGCTGAAGCGGAGTGTCCAGCAGGACGCCCGCAGGCACCGAGACGAACCCGCCATCCGACGCGAAGGCGCTGTTGAGCGACGCGAACGCCCGACTGTCCGCGTCGGCCTCACGGCCCAGGAGCCGCTCGACGTCCGGATCGGAGGCGGCGAGCTGGGCCAGCGACCCGAACCGTACACCGTCCGGCAGGCCCGACGTTCGGGACAGCGCCGCCGCGAAGCGCCCGTTCACGAACACCAGCCGGTGTGGCGCCTCGGCGTAGAGGAACGTCTCGAGCTCGGCTTCGTCCAGCGTTATCGAGGCGGGCGCCAGAGACAATTCGGCGCGGGCGATCGGCGAGACGCTCGTGAACCGCCACTCCTCGGAGCGCGCGGTCGGGAACCCGAGCTCGGCGAAGCGCACCGCGCCGCGGTCCCTGATCTCCTGCAACCAACCCGGCCCCTTCGTGGGGCGCTGCTCGAGCGCGGCCGCCCACGGCTGATGCTTTTCAAGTACCTGTGTCATCGCTTGTGTCTCGCTACCCCGCGACCGCGTGTTGGTGTCGTGATGGCTTCCCGCTGCCCCGCTTCCAGCTTCCCGCAGAACGGGGAAATCGAACGGCTGGTTCACGCCGCTTCGATCCAGCCGTAGCCCTTCTGCTCCAGCTCGAGCGCGAGCTCCTTGCCGCCCGACTTCACGATGCGGCCCGCGCTCAACACGTGCACGAAGTCCGGGATGATGTAGTCGAGCAGCCGCTGGTAGTGCGTGACGACAATGGTGGCGCGTTCCGGCGCGCGCATGGCGTTGACGCCCGTGGCGACGATCTTGAGCGCGTCGATGTCCAGCCCCGAGTCGGTCTCGTCGAGCACGGCGAGCGTCGGCTCGAGCAACGCCATCTGGAAGATCTCGTTGCGCTTCTTCTCGCCGCCGGAGAAGCCCTCGTTCACGGCGCGGCTCAGCATGCTCTGATCGATCTCCAGGAGCTTCGACTTCTCCTGAATGAGCTGCATGAACTCCATCGCGTCGTACTCGGGCAGGCCCTGGTGCTTGCGCTTGGCGTTGACCGCCGCCTTGAGGAAATAGGCGTTGTTCACGCCGGCGATCTCGACCGGATACTGGAACGCCATGAAGACACCTTCACGCGCGCGCTCGTCCGGGTCCATGGCGAGCAGGTCGGCCCCGTTGTAGGTGATTTCACCGCTCGTGACCTCGTACTCGGGGTGACCGGAGATGGCCCGTGCGAGCGTGCTCTTGCCGGAGCCGTTCGGGCCCATGATGGCGTGGATTTCTCCGGCGTCCACGTGCAGGTTGATCCCCTTGAGGATTTCCTTGCCTTCAGCGCGAACGTGCAGATTCGTTATGTCGAGCATGTGTGATGTTCCGCCTCGCTAACCGACAGATCCTTCGAGTGAGATGCTGAGCAGCTTCTGGGCTTCGACGGCGAACTCCATCGGCAGCTCCCGGAAGACCTCCCGGCAGAAGCCGCTGACGATCATGTTGACCGCGTCTTCCGTCGTGAGCCCGCGCTGACGGCAGTAGAAAATCTGGTCCTCGCCGATCTTCGACGTCGAGGCCTCGTGCTCGACGTGGGCGGAGGTGTTCCGGATCTCCAGATACGGGAAGGTGTGAGCGCCGCACCGGTCGCCTATGAGCAACGAGTCGCACTGCGAGTAGTTGCGGGCGTTCTTGGCGTTCTTGCCGACCCGCACGAGGCCGCGGTAGGTGTTCTGCCCGTGACCGGCGGAGATGCCCTTCGACACGATGGTGCTGCGCGTGTTCTTGCCGACGTGGATCATCTTCGTCCCGGTGTCGGCCTGCTGGCGGTTGTTGGTCGTCGCAACTGAGTAGAACTCGCCAATCGAGTTGTCCCCCTGCAGGATGCAGCCGGGATACTTCCAGGTGATGGCGGAACCGGTCTCGACCTGGGTCCAGGTGATCTTGGAGCCGCGCCCGGCGCAGAGGCCGCGCTTGGTCACGAAGTTGTAGATACCGCCCTTGCCGTTCTTATCCCCTGGATACCAGTTCTGAATCGTCGAGTACTTGATGGTGGCATCGTCGTGCGCCACGAGCTCGACGACCGCTGCGTGCAGCTGGTTCTCGTCGCGCATCGGCGCGGTGCACCCTTCGAGATAGCTCACGTAGGAGCCGGCGTCTGCGATGATCAGCGTGCGCTCGAACTGCCCGGTGTCCTTTGCGTTGATCCGGAAGTAGGTCGAGAGCTCCATCGGGCAGCGTACGCCCTTCGGAATGTAGACGAAGGACCCGTCGCTGAAGACCGCCGAGTTGAGCGCGGCGAAGAAGTTGTCGGTGTGCGGCACGACCGAGCCCAGGTACTTCCTCACGAGCTGCGGGTATTCGCGCACCGCGTCTGAGAACGACATGAAGATGATGCCGTACGACGCCAGCTTCTCGCGGAACGTCGTCGCAACGGAGACGCTGTCGAACACGGCGTCCACGGCGACTCCGGCAAGCAGCATCTGCTCCTCGATCGGGATGCCCAGCTTGTTGAACGTCGCGCGCACCTCGGGATCGACCTCGTCCAGGCTGTTCAGCGTCTTTTTCTTCTTCGGCGCCGAGTAGTAGACGATTTCCTGGTAGTCGATCGGGTCGTAGTGCACGTTCTGCCAGGTCGGCTCCTTCATGGTGAGCCAGAGGCGATAGGCCTTCAGCCGCCATTCCAGCAACCAGTCCGGCTCCTGCTTCTTCTCCGAGATCAGGCGGACGACATCCTCGCTGAGCCCCTTGGGGATCGTCTCGCTCTCGACGTCGGTGTAGAAGCCGTACTTGTACTCGCGTGTGGCGAGTTCTTCGATCGTCTCGGTGGATGTGGACATTTTTAGCTACCCGCTACCCGCTTCCTGGCTACCGCCACTTGCTTCCATTCGCCTCCCCGTTGTTCCGCAGTCTCCCGGTTGCGTCGAACCATCGGTCTGGCTGGCGGCGGGAAGCAGGAAGCTGGAAGCGAGCTGGTTACACACTGAAAGACGTCCCGCAGCCGCACGTGCTCTTGGCGTTCGGGTTGTTGAAGATGAAACCGCGGCTGACCAGGCTCGTGTCGTAGTCGAGCGTTGTACCGTCGATGAGCCGGTGGCTCTTCGGGTCGACGAACACCTTCGCGCCGTCCGCCGCCTCGAACACATGGTCGCCCGCGCGCGGCGCCGCTTCCCACGAGAACGTATAGCTGAAGCCCGAGCACCCGCCTGCCTTGATGCCGATGCGCAGCCCCCCTTCAGGGATTGCGTTTCTTGCGGTCATCTTCTTGATAAGGTGCCCTGCGTTGTCGCTGATTTGCAGCATTCCAGACCCTCGGACGCCCCGGCCCTTACTGTCGCATTGGATAAAGCCGACCGGAACTGTCCTATATTAGTAGTTCGGCAACCTGACGTAAAGGCCCGAGTGCACTCGAGCTTCAAAACTCTAGCGTTGCACCGGGGCTTCGCCTAAACTTCGTATCGGTGGACAACCTCCCCGTCGCCGTATTGGCTGCCGTGCTCATCGTCGTCCTCGGGGCAGCGACCTGGCTCGTGCTGTCGGCGAGGTCCGACCGCGCACGCGCGCTCGCCGCCGCCCCCCTCCAATCCGACCTGGCGATCGCTCAGACGCAGAGCCCTTGATCTGGCGCGTCAAACGGCCGAGCTCAAGACGCACCTTGCGGCGCGCGACAGTCAGGTCGAGGAACTTCGGCAGGCGCTCGGAACCTCGGAGCAGGAGCGGTGCCCGCCTGGACGCCGAGATCGCCGCCGAACGACGCGCGGCGGCCGAGAAACTGCTGTTGCTCTCCCAGGCTGAAGCGCGCATGCGGGACGCCTTCTCGGCGCTCTCGTCCGACGCCCTCCGGCAGAACAACCAGTCCTTCCTCGACCTGGCCCGCACCTCGCTCGGCGAGTTCCAGCAGACCGCGCGGATCGAAATGGCGGGACGGCACAAGGCGATCGAAGAGCTCGTGCAGCCGCTGAAGGAATCGTTGAGCCTGGTCGACGGCAAGCTGCAGCAGGTCGAGCAGAACCGCGTCGGCACGCAGTCGGCCATCACCGAACAGC
This sequence comes from uncultured Acidobacteriota bacterium, assembly GCA_963787175.1. Classification (GTDB taxonomy): domain Bacteria; phylum Acidobacteriota; class Vicinamibacteria; order Vicinamibacterales; family 2-12-FULL-66-21; genus CAVSUB01. The sequence goes on along the minus strand of CAWBCA010000006.1, from coordinate 72,162 downwards.
TCAAGGCGCTCCACGCGTCACAGCAGACCCTGCAGGTCGAGACGGGGCGTCTCGTCCAGGCGCTGCGGTCGCCGAACGTCCGCGGCCACTGGGGCGAGCTCCAGCTGCGGCGCGTCGTCGAGGCGGCCGGGATGCTCGAGTACTGCGACTTCGACGTCAAGGAGTCGGCCAACGCCGACGGCGGGCGCCTGACGCCCGACCTGATCGTCCGCCTGCCTGGCGGCAAGAACGTCGTGGTGGACGCGAAGGTGCCGTCCTCGGCTTTCCTCGACGCGATCGAATCGGAGGACGAGGCGCAGCGCGACGGCAAGTTCCGGCAGCACGCCCGTCAGGTCCGCGACCATGTCGTGAAGCTCGGGAACAAGACCTACTGGCAGCACTTCCAGCCCGCGCCCGATCTCGTGATCATGTTCGTGCCGGGCGAGACGCTGCTGAGCGCCGCGCTGCAGCGCGACCCGTCGCTGCTCGACTTCAGCCTGGGCCGCGGCGTCATGCTGGCAACGCCGTCAACGCTGATGGCGCTGCTGCGCGCCGTCGCCTACGGCTGGCAGCAGGAGAAGATCGCGCAAGAACGCGCAGGAGATCAGCGAGCTCGGACGGCAGCTCTACGACCGGATCCGGGTCATGGCGATCCACTTCGAGGAAGTGGCGCGCGGCCTGACCAAGTCCGTGGACGCCTACAACCGCGCGATCGGCTCGCTCGAGAGCCGCGTGCTCGTCACCGCGCGCCGCCTGAAGGACAGCGGGATCAGCGCGCCCGAACCGCTACCCGAGCTCTCGCCCATCGACCACACGGCGCGGCCGCTCGGCGCGCCCGAGCTGGTCGGCCTGTTCGACGACGACGCGGTGGATGGAGTGGTCGTCAAGGGCGAGTGAGCAGCTGAGTCAACGGATGGCGGCCGTCACCGTCACGGACACCCGAATCTCGAGCTCGCCCGCGACGACCGGCGTCGGTCGGCGCCTGGGCCTCCGCACGCATCGCCATCATGGGGCGCGGCGGCGTCCCGACATTGACGCGCTGCTCTTCGATGCGGACGATGCGGTCGACTTTCATGCCCGGCACCCGCTGCAGCAGCCTCGGCACGGCGTCGACGCATCCTCGACGGCGAGCTGCAGGGCCTCGCGCTCGGCCCCGCTGCGATCCTTGAGGTCGAACCGCACACCGGCCACCGACGTCGCGCCCGCACCGACGGCGATGTCGAGGATGTCTCCGAGCTTCGGCAGGTCGTCGACGCGCACCTCTATCGAGTTGCGTGCCACGTAGCCTCGCAGCGTCTGCTTCCCGTTTCCGTAGTCGAACTCCGGCTGGATGTCGTAGCCCGTGGTCTGGATGGCATCGCCGGCGAGGCCCGCGGCCTTGAGCTTCGCGAGCACGGCCGTCATCGCTTCGGCGTTCGATCGCTGCGCCTCGCGGGAGGTCCGGGCGCGCGACTCGGCCGCGATGGACATGAACGCGCGATCCGGCGCCCGTTTGACGACCGCTTCACCAGTCGCCACGACGACGGGGACGTCCCGGTCAGCTGCGGGCGGCGTCTGCGCCGAGAGGCCTGCCGCACCACTCATCACCGCCGCGGCGGCCACAGCTCTCAGGATCAGCATCACTTTCATCCTCCCGCCGGACGTCATCCCGTGACACTCCATGTACCCCAGCATAAACCACCCGCCGGAGATGGACGGACCACTCGATTGGACGATGTTCCCGGGCGCTTGGCTCGTTCGCGGGGTGCAGGCCCGGGCGGGATACCTGCCTCGGGCGCGGAGCCGGGAGCCCGCACCGCGGCCGGCCGTCCTTCGCCTGGAGGGCGGCCGGCCAGCGGCGCGCCGGGAGGCCCCGGCCGGCGTCCTTCACGATAGACTCTCCGAGATGAAGATCGAACCGTTCGCGATGGAACGGCTGCTGTCGACCTGGGAGCACCGCGTCGCCTGGAACGTGTCGGAAAGCGGCGTGCACCCGCTTCGGCTGGAGGAGGTTGCGGAGTCGGACGAGGAGCGTCACGCGGTGCTCGCGCAGTCGCTCGGATACCCGCAGACGAACGGCAGCGAGCCGCTGCGACGCTCGATCGCGCAGATCTACCCCGGTGCAGCAGCCGAGCACGTGCAGGTCACCAACGGCGGGTCGGAGGCGAACTGGATCGCGCTCTGGCACCTTCTGGAGCCGGGCGACGAACTCGTGATGATGACGCCGAACTACATGCAGGTGCACGGACTGTCACGCGCCCTCGGCGCCACCGTCGTTCCGTGGCCGCTCGTGTGCGACACGGACGCAACCCCGCCGCGGTGGAGACCCGACCTCGACGCGCTCGCGCGGCTGGTTACCCCTCGCACGCGAATGATCGCTGATCTGCAATCCGAACAACCCGACAGGGGCGCGGCTGACAGCCGGGGAGGTCGATGCCATCTGCCGCATCGCCGGGCGCGGAAACGCGTGGCTGCTCTCCGACGAGATTTACCGCGGCGCCGAGATCGACGAAGACGACACGCCGACAGTGTGGGGCCGATACGACCGCGCCATCGTCACCAGCGGTCTGTCGAAGGCGTATGGCCTGCCGGGGCTGCGGATCGGCTGGGTCGTGGCGGCGCCGGCGCTGGTGGACGAGCTCTGGGGCGTCCACGACTACACGAGCATCGCGCCGGGCGCGGTCAGCGACCTCGTCGCACAAATCGCGCTCGCGCCGGGGCGCCGCGAGCGGCTGCTCGCGCGCACTCGCGGGATCATCCGGACCAACTACCCCGTGCTCCGCAAGTGGATCGAGCGTCGCAGCCGATCAGCTGTTTCACGTGCGTCCCGAGGCAGGCGCCATCGCGTTCGTCCGCTACGCGCACAGCGTCAACTCTACAGAGCTGGTGGAGCGGCTGCGCGACGAGAAGGGCGTGCTCGTGGTGCCGGGCGATCACTTCGGCATGGACGGCTACCTGCGGATCGGGTTCGGCGCCGATCCCGCGCACCTCACGGGAAGCCTGCAGCAGATCGGCGAGCTGCTCGACGCGATTCCGCGCACCGCACCTGATGCGCGTTGACCTGGCACTGGTCGGGTTCGGCATGTCGGCCGCCGGTTCGTGCGGCTGATCGAACAACGACGCGACTCAGCTGGTGACCGATCACGACCTGGACTGCCGCGTCGTCGGCATCGCGACCGCCCGCCACGGCGCAGCGTTCGACGCCGAGGGCATCGATGGTGTCGCGGCGGCGGATCTCGTCGAAACCGGCGGTCGCCTCGCTGATGCGCCGCACGGCAGCGCCGGGCCCCGCGACGCGCGCCTCGACCTGATTGCGTCGGGCCGCCGCGGCATCGGACGCGCCTGCGCGGGTGGTCGTCGAAACCACGACGCTCGACATCGAGGACGCCCGGCCGGCCATCGATCACGTGCGAGGCGGCCCTCGCAGCGGGCTGCCACGTCGTGACCGCCAACAAGGGTCCAGCGGCTTTCGCCTATCGCGGGCTCGCGGCGCGCGCAGACGCGCAGCGCTGTCGTTCCTGTTCGAAGGCGCCGTGATGGACGGCGTACCGGTTTTCAATCTGGTGCGCGAGACGCTTCCGGCCGTGAAGGTGCTGGGGTTCCGCGGCGTCGTTAACAGCACGACCAACCACATCCTCACCGTGCTGGAATCGGGTGCAGCCTTCGAGCCCGCGCTCGCGCGCATGCAGGCGCTGGGCATCGCCGAGGCGGACCCGTCGCTCGACGTCGATGGCTGGGACGCCGCAGCCAAGGCGGCCGTGCTTGCCAACGTGCTGATGGGCGCTGGCATCACGCCGCACCATGTGGAGCGAGCGGGCATCGGGACCGGAATGTGGACCGCGCGCCATCGCCGCAAGGCAAACGGCAGAAGGCTGCGGCTCGTGGCGCGCGCGACGCGCGGTGAGGTGCCTGTCGTGGAGCCCTGGAGCTGCCGAGAGAGCGATCTGCTCGCCGGGCTCGAGGGAACGGCGAATGCGCTGGTGCTACGCACGGATCTCCTGGACGAGATTGCGATCTGCCAGTTTGGCGGAGGGCTCGTCCACACCGCTTACGCGCTGCTTGCCGATCTCGTCACCGTCCGTCGCCGGCTGCAGGAGTGACCCCATGACGACCGAGCCGCCGCTCACGGGCGTCACGGTTCTCGACCTCACGCGAGTGCTCTCGGGACCGTACTGCACGATGCTGCTCGCGGACATGGGCGCGCGGGTCATCAAGATCGAGCAGCCCGGCAGCGGCGACGACACGCGCGCGTGGGGTCCGCCGTTCCTCGGCGTCGAGAGCGCCTACTTCCTGAGCGTCAATCGCAACAAGGAGAGCCTGACGCTCGATCTCAAGTCGCCGGCGGCGAGGCCGGTTCTCGATCGGCTGCTCGCTCGGCCGACGTCTCGTCGAGAACTTCAGGCCCGGCGCGATGGCGCGGCTTGGGCTCGGACTACCCGGCGTGTCAGCGGCACATCCGCGGCTCGTCTACTGCTCGATCTCCGGGTTCGGACAGACCGGCCCGCGGCGCGACGAAGCGGGCTACGACGCGGTGATGCAGGCGGAAGGGGGCTGATGAGCATCACCGGCGAGGCGGACGGACCGCCGTTCCGGCTGGGCGTCGCCATCTCCGACATCGTCACCGGCATGTTCGCCTTCCAGGGCATCGCGATGGCGCTGCTGGCGCGGACGCGCACCGGCCGCGGCCAGCTGGTCGACGTCGGCGATGCTCGACGCGACCGCGGCGTTGCTCACGTATCAGTCCGGCAGCTACTTGGCGACGGGCGTGTCGCCGCACGCGCATGGGCAACCGGCACCCGACGATCGTGCCCTACGAGACCTTCGCCGCCAGCGACGGCGACCTCGGTGCTGGCGGTCGGCAACGACGCGTTGTGGCGCGCGCTTCTGCCGGGCCTGCGGGCTGGAGGCGCTCGGCGAAGATCCGCGCTTCGCCACGAACCGGCAGCGCGTGCTCGGCTACGACGATCTGCATCCCGGCGATTGCCGGGCGCCTGCGGACCCGCACCCGGCCGAGTGGATTGCTGCGTTGACGGCGGCGGGCGTCCCGTGCGGAGCCGTGCGGGATGTCGGAGAAGTCCTCGCCGACCCGCAGCTCGCCGCGCGCGCGATGGTCGAGGACGTCGAGCACGCGACGCTCGGCACCGATTCAGGTGCTCGGCGTGCCCGATCAAGCTTTCAGAGACGCCCGGCGCGATCCGGACGGCTCCGCCGACACTCGGCGAGCACACCGAGGCGATACTCACGGGGGACCTGGGGTTCACGCCCGACGAGATGGGGGCGATGCGAGGGACCGGAGTGGTGTGAGCTCGGCGCTCGGTTCGCGCTCGGCGCTCGGGGTTCGGCGTCCGAGGGCTTTGGGGATTCATTACCGCTCGACGAACGCGGCAATCTCCTCAACCAGAAAGTCGAGCACATCCTCTTCGGTGAGGTCCGCGGGGCCCGAACCATGGCGGATCGGCCGCTCGCTCGACGTCGAGCGGCGTCCGCGGGAACGGCTGGTGTGGCCCGTGACGCGCGGCGGATTGACCGTCGAGTCGAGGACGATCTCGATGAAGTCGTCCGCCCCGCCTTCGGCGGCCAGCTTCACGGATTCGGCGGGCGTGAAGACCTTGAAGCTTGTACCCTTCCGCCACGAGAGCGGCCGCAAACGTGTGGAAAATCGGGACCGCGCGCTGCGCCAGGAATTCGGCGTAAGCACGGGATGCGGCATCGGCCCGCTCGCGCCTGACCGACACTTCACGGCGCGCCTGGTCGATGACCGCCCGCAGGCGACGTCGGACTTCCGGAATCTCCATCCTTTCAGGCTATCGTGCTGTCGCGGATCTGTCGATGCCCCGTGATTCGGGCGGCGCTTTACAGGCCGCTGACCAGGCCGGCCTGATGGAAAATCGAAAAATGGCAGATGGCAAAAGACTCCGATTTCTCCATTTGCGCCGTGCCATTTGCCATTCAGGATGCGCTTTTCAGATCCCTTCAGTTTAGGGACGTGCTGTCGATGTCTTCCCTGCGTGCTGCTGACGCGAGGCGTTCGTCAGGCAGAACTGGGAGGCGGAGAGGACGGGAGGAACGTCCAGGCTCGCATCGCGCGAACGTGCCGCTTGTCGACCAAACACGGAGAATCGGAGACCCGGAGGAAAGGCTCGCGCCGCTCCGGCCATGCGCCCGGCCCCGCCGGGCGCACGAGCCGGCAAACTGCCGGAAACCATCCTGTCGCCTCCCTTCCTCCGCTCCTCGGCCCCTGTGAATTGCAAATTGATCTTGGTGGAAGCCTTCCGGGCCCTCGCAACCCACGTTCAAGCGCCGCGCACGGCGCGATGGATGGCCAGAAAGCCGCCCAGGACGGGCAGATGTTCGCAACGCAAACCCCTGCTCCCGCAGCATGCCGCAAACCGCCCGCGGCCCCTGGGTAGCGGCGGATCGACTCCGGAATGTAGCGATAGGTATCGGGATCGCGGTGCAGCGCGTAGCCGAGCGCCGAGCCGACGATCGTGAGGTAGGAGAGATAGACGGCACGGACCAGCGCGTTCGAGGGACGGTTGAAATCGAGGGACAGGAACAGGCCGCCGGGTTTGAGCACGCGGTGGATTTCGGCGATGCGCGCCGGCAGCACCGGCACGTTGCGGATGCCGTAGCCGGTCGTCACGACGTCGAAGCGTCCGCTCGCGAACGGCAGCGCCATCATGTCCCCGGCGACCCAGCGCGGCTGGCGTCGCGCGGGCCGGCTTGGCGGCCGCCAGCTCCAGCATGCGCGGCGTGATGTCGAGCGCGGTGGTGCGCGCGCCGCGCGGCGCTCAACGCATAGGCGATGTCGCCGGTGCCGCAGGCCAGGTCGAGGGCCTCGCGTGCCGGGCCGGACGTCGCGCCAGCGCGACCAGCGTGCGCTTCCAGCGCTGGTCCTGACCGCCGGACAGCAGAACGGTGATGAGGTCGTAGCGATCGGCGATGGTGGAGAACAGACGCCGGACGTAGCGCGCCTTGGCGTCCGGCGTGGACAGCGCGTCGCGCAGCGCCGGACGACCCTCGTCTGCGGCAGCGGCTCGACGCGTCGCAGCGTCATTCGATCGCGATACTACCGCGCATCATCTGCGAGTGCGGACCACACGCATAGGTGATAGACCCGGCACATCGGGCACCTGAGAATTCGACCGACTGCGATCGCCCCGTGCCAGCAGCGGCATCGACACGCCAGCACCGGCGAGATCGAGATTGTGCGGTAGCCGGGATCGTCGTTGCGTCAGCACCAGCCGGATCCGCTCGCCGCGGTTCAGGCGCAGCGTCGGATTTCGTCGCTCGACCGTCCGCGTAGTAGGTCATGCCACGGACGACCAGCCGGATCTCGCGCACGTCGCAGGGCTGCTCACCTTGGCGAGACGGCACCCCCGACGCCCAACGCCACAACCGCAAGCAGACCGATCGTCCACGTCCGTCATCACCGCACTGCCTCCGCATCCCGCCGCTGTCCCGCGTCCGGAGCACTCCAGGCATGGAGCTGCCGGCCTCGCAATCCAAGCCACGGATCCCGAGATCCGCAGATCCCGGACGCCCATCCTACCCCACCATCATTCCGGTGACGTACATCACGCCGAAGCCCGGCGAGCAGGCCGAGCAGAATCGGCGCCGACGCCAGCCGCGTGATCGCCGGGATCCCTCGGTGATCTGCGCGGTGATCTGCCCGATCACCTGCGCAATCGCACCCGCGCCGAGCCCGAGACACGCCACCGCGAGGACCGGCGAATACACCAGCCCGCCGCACCACGCGCCGGCAATCGTCGGCACCCCGCCGATCACCCGAGCGAACACCAGCGTGCGCAGCGACGGACGCGACTTCGCAATCGGGGCCACGATCGCCAACCCCTCGGTGGTGTTGTGCAGGGTGAAGCCGATGATCAGCAGCGTGCCGAGCGCCGCCTCGCCGAGCGCGAACGCGGCGCCGATCGCCAGACCTTCGCCGAAGTTGTGCAGGCCGATGCCCGACCGCGACCAGCAGCGCCAGCACCGCGCCCGACGTCGCCGCCTGTCCGGCCCTCGCGCCCGGCGCGCCTTCAGCCAGGCGCCGAACGTCTCGAGCGCCAGGTAGGCTGCCGACCGCGCAGGCGATCAGGAGCGCCACGCCCCTGATACGACCCGGCATCGCGCGGCCGCTCTCCAGACCCTTCCTGCCCGGCGTCGACGAGCAGGAACGCCAGCAGCCCGACGGTCAGCGCCAGCAGGGCGTCGAGCCCGGTGCGGCCCAGACCGCGACACGAGCGGATACCAGAGCAGTCCGAGGGCGACAGGGATGACGCCGACGTAGAGGCCAATCAACGTGAACAAGCCGAGGTTCGACGCTTCCGCGCGCGGCGTGCTGACGGCGACCGGGAATCTCGTGCTCGAAGGCGGTGCCGGTCGACGTCAGCAGCCGGATCAGATGCGCCTCGCCGGTGACCCACGGATAGGGAATGCAGATCGACGTCCGCCCAAGGTGCCCGCAGCGTGGTGCCTCCCTCCGCCGTGAACGCCCAGAACGCATCGTCTACCGTCACCTGCGCGATGGTGACCGGATCCGGACCGTCATTGAGCACCGACAGGACGATGCCGTCGGTCTGCAGCACGGCCCGCTCGATGGCGAGTCGCTCGACAGGAGGGGCGTCGGGTGAACGCAGCCGATCGGCAGGAGCCGTGCGCACGATCAGCGAAGACCAGCGCCGCAAGGAGCAGCAGCGGGCCGAGCGCAACGACCCAGCTCGGGAGCGAGCGAACGCGCGAGGATGTTCCGGCGGATGTTTCAGGTATCATGACGCGCTCCGACCGCCTCGAACATGCCCATCCAGCCAAGCTCCGCGAACTCGCTCTGGTGCGCGTGGAACATGAACTTGCCGGGATACCGGAACCGCGTCTCGAGGATCGCCCGTTCGCCCTGGCACAGCATCACCGTGTCGGTCCGCTCCGGCTCCGAGCGACGCCGTGCCCGTGCGGTAGGCATCGAAGAACATCCCGTGCAGATGCAGGCTGTTGATCAGGTCGAACTCGGTGACGTTGACGAGGTAGATGCGGACGAGCGCACCCACGGTCACGCGAATCGGCTCGTGCATGAAATGGTGTGCGACGGTGTTGACCGCGTACACCTCGTTGTCGGCATCGAAGTTCGTGTCGAAGCCGTTCATCACCATCACCAGCTCTTCGGCAGGCTCGCGCGGTGTCTTCGGGTCGATGATGAACGACCCCGTACAAGCCCTTGTGGATGTGCCGCTTCAACGGCACGGCGTGGCAGTGATACAGGTGCAGCCCGGAAGGCTCGGCATCGAACTCGTACACGAACCGCGCACCCGGCATCACCTGGTGTTCCGGCAGCGACCCGTCCATCTCCGGAGGATGCCAGCCGTGAAAATGGATGGTGTGCGGATGCGAACCCTGGTTGAGGAAGTTGACCCGGACGCGATCCCCTTCCGTTGCCCGGATGGTCGGTCCAGGCACCTGCCCGTTGTAGGTCCATGCCGGGAAGAACAGCCCGGGCGCGATCTCGATCTCGCGATCCGTCGCGACGATGTCGTATTCACGGAGCAGGGAGCCGTCCGGCCGCGAAGACTCGCGGTAGTGCCGGCCGCGCCTGTCCGGCGCCACGGTGGAGAAGTTCCAGGACCGCGCGAAGGCGGTCGGGTCGAACGTGGTGGTCGCCACGCGTCCGACCGGGCCCGAGTAGTGGGCGGCGTGGGACATCGTCGAATGCGCGCCCGCGGGCTGTTCACCGCCTGCGCCGGTGCGGCTGCACGGCCAGGGCCGTGGAGGCAGACCCCAGCCCGCCATGCGCATGAGCGAGCGTCGAGTAGAGCATGCGACTATTCTAACAAATTATTTTGAATATTCAAAATAAATTTTGAGATACTGAATAGCGTGCTTCCATCCGCCACCGTTGAAAACTACCTGAAGGCGATACTCAAGGCCCAGAGCACCGAGCTCTCGCCCGGGGCGCTCGTCCCCATGGGCCAGCTGGCGGCTGCGCTCGGGGTCGCCCCCGGCACCGCGACCACGATGGTCAAGACGCTGTCGGAATCGGGACTCGTGAATTACGAGCCCTATGCGGGGGTCCGGCTGACCCGGTCGGGCGAGAAGCTCGCCGCGCTAGTGTTGCGGCGTCACCGGCTGATCGAGCTGTTCCTGGTCAGGGTGATGGGAATGAGCTGGACCGAGGTGCACGAGGAAGCGGAGCATCTCGAGCATGCCGTGTCCGAGCGGCTGATCGACCGGATCGACGAGATGCTGGGCCGGCCGGCTGTGGACCCGCACGGCGATCCCATTCCGGAGCCGGACGGCACGGTCAGCCGCATGCGCTACGAGACGCTGGTGACCTGCCAGCTGCAGACGCCTGTCACCGTCCAGCGCGTCACCGACCAGGATCCGGACTTCCTCCGGTTCCTCGAGCGGCACGAGCTGAGGCCTGGCCAGGTCGTCGAGGTCCAGTGAGCGCGACGATGCGGCGGACAGCGTGCAGCTGCGAGCAGAGGGCCGCCGCCTCGTTCACGATCGGCGCGAGGGCCGCGTCGAAGGTGCTGGTGCAGGCGACGCGCGTCCTGGCGATGCTGCTGGCTCTCGTGACGCCGGTCCTGGGGCAGTCCACTGCGCAGATGGCGCCACAGTCCGGCTCGGTCGCCCCCCAGGTGGCTTCGTCGGATGAACCGTTCAGGATCACGGACAACTCGTTCCTCGTCGAAGAGGCGTTCAACCAGGAGGCGGGAGTCTTCCAGAACATTTTCGGCCCGACAAGGGCGAACGGCAGGTGGGGGGCCAGCGTTCACCCAGGAGTGGCCGGTTGTCTCACAGGCACACCAGTTCTCGTACACGCTCACCTCCTCGATGGCGACACTGCCATCGGGCTGGGAGATACGCTCCTGAACTACCGCTACCAGGCAGTGATGGAGGGGCCGGGCCGCCCGGCGTTCTCGCCGCGCGCCAGCCTCGTGGTCCCGACCGGCAGCGTCGAAGGCGGCCGCGGCGCCGGCTCCTACGGCCTGCAGGTCAACCTGCCTTTCAGCAAGCAGCGGGGGGACATCTACTGGCATTGGAACGCCGGCTTCACCTGGCTACCACGGGTCGACGCACCGGACGAAGCGGGTGTGCGATCGCTGCACGCGAACCTGTGGTCGCCGTTCCTGGCGGGGAGTGCGATCTACCGGCTCCGGCCGATGCTGCACCTGATGCTCGAGAACCTCCTGCGGTTCGAGCACTCGTTCGACGGCGACCACAGCGTCGCGCGATCCGCTTTTACACGCTGTCGCCAGGATTTCGCGGCGGCTGGGACCTGGGAGACGCGCAGCTCGATCCCCGGAGCCGCCCTTCCGATCACCTGGGGAGGGGGCAACACCGACGTCGGGCTTTTCCTCTATCTCTCCTACGAGCTGCCGTTCCGGAAGTAGGTCAGCCCGCGCTGTACGAGGCAAAAGACGACGGCGTTTCCCAGACGCGGACGGCGACGACGTCCAGGCCGAGCTCGCGTCCCTGGTCGAAGATCAGCCGTGCGATGCGCTCGACGGTCGGATTGCTTTCCAGAACGTAAACCGGCTCACCGAGCGCCTGCAGCGGGGCCAGCATCGGGTCGTCGTGCCGCAGGATCATCTTGTGATCGAGCTCGCGGTCAATCCAGCCTTTCATGAGGCGCTTGATGTCGCTGAAGTCCGCGACCATGTTGCGCGCGTCGAGGCTGTCGGTGCGGACCTCGACCTCCGCCACGGCGTTGTGTCCGTGCGGATGCTTGCAGATGCCGTCGTAATCGAGCAGCCGATGGCCGTAGCAGAACTCGATGCGTTTGGTGGCTAGATACATGCTCGACGATCATAGCTGCCGGGGGCCTGAGCGATGGCGGAAATCAGGGCGGTGTTGTTCTCGGGAGGGCTCGACAGCGCCGTCCTCCTGGCACGCACGGCGCAACGGGGTCCGGTGCAGCCGATCTATGTCGCCGCCGGGCTCGCGTGGGAATCCGCGGAGATCCGGGCGGCCGAACTGTGGCTCTCGTCCCTCGGAGCCGGATTCGACGTGCGTCCCCTCGTTCGGCTGCGGGTCGACATGACGGACGTCTATCCCCGGAACCATTGGGCCATTCGTGGTGAGGCGCCGGGCTTCGACACACCCGACGAGGAGGTCTATCTGGAAGGCCGGAACATCGTGCTCCTGTCCAAGGCGGCGGTCTTCATGGCACGCTCGCGGATCCGACAGGTGTCGGTGGGGGTTCTGGCCGGGAATCGTTTCCCCGACGCCAGCCGAACGTTCTTCGACGCCCTGGCCCATGCGTTGTCCATCGGCCTCGATGCGACGGTTGAGATAGAGGCGCCGTTCTCCTCCATGAACAAGAGCGATGTGATCCGGCTGGGGAAGGAGCTGGACGTGCCGCTGGAGCTGACCCTGTCGTGCATGCAGCCCCGGGACGGGCTCCACTGCGGGCGGTGCAGCAAGTGCCGCGAGCGCCGGGACGCCTTCGCGAAGGCGGGCGGGGCGGACCCTGCCGCCTATGCGGTCGAGCCGGTGAGATGAACTTCAGGAGGCGCGCAAGCGGATCGCGCCATCGCCCGTCCTGATTTTCAGGGTCTTGCCGCCTGCGCCCAGGCGGCCCCTGACAGCGCGGCGGCTGTTCTCGTCGTGCTGCTCCCGGCCGCTGGCACCTTCCTCGGCTTCGGCAGTCAAGGAGCCGGCGCGCAGTTCGTTGCGGATGCCACCATCGCTGGTGCGGGCGTCGAGCTCGGCGCTGAAATCCTGCGGAAGGTAAAGCGTGACGCTGCCGTCACCCGTGGTGATCTCCCAGTCGTCGCTCATGGCCGTGCGGTCGTCTGCGCGATAGACAATCGCTCCGTCGCCGGTGTGGAGCTTGACGGCCGTCATGCTGCCCGCCACCTCGACCGAACCGTCTCCGGTTTCGACCTGGACCTGCCCACGTGCGCCGGACACGTGCACCGAGCCGTCGCCGGTGCTCAGCCTGACGTCGCCGTCCACCTCCAACGCGCGGATGCTGCCGTCACCCGTGCTGAGCTCGAGGCGCCCGGCAACCCGCTCGATCTTGATGGAACCGTCCCCGCTCCGGGCAACCAGGTTCGTCTTCTGCGGGACGGAGACGATCAACTTGGCTGATGCCGACTGGTTGAACCCGAAGCCGCTCAGCGTTTCGGACTTGGGACGCTTCACGTCGACCGAGATCCGGTCGCCTTCCTGCGTGACCTGGACGATGAGCCCGTCAACCGCTTCGCGGGTGGCTCCCCGCTTCTCAATCTCGACAAGAACGCCGGGCTGGTCCCAGGAGCGAATCTCCATGGCGCCGTCGAAGGTAGCAAGGTTCAGATCAGGGGTGCCTTTGACCGTGAAGCGCTTCTCGTCCCGCTCGATCAGCGCCTGCGAGTCGACGTTGACCACGCAGGAAGTCATGGCCACGGACGAGGCGAACAGACCGCACGCGAGGGCAAGTCTCATACCCGTCATAGACGGCCGGCGCCGGTTCCCCGTTCCAGCAAAAAAGCTCACCGCTCATCCCGGCACGCAGCATGCCCTGGCTCCCGAGTCGTCGGCCCGTGCCGGTGGGTCATCCAGCCTGGTCTATGTGCCAGCGGACCTTCCGCCCTTCGAGTGGCAGCGCCGGCGCGCCCGGGATGCGGAACAGGCGCCGGTCGACCTGGCGCATCAGCTTCCGGAGCCACCTCTCATCGGGTGCGGAGAACACGATGACGCCTGCCCCCTCACCCGGGGGGAACCGGCGGTCGTTCACATAATCCCTGTCGAGCGTCACGATGGTCCGTCCGAGCTGGCGCGCGAGCCGGTAGTGGAACAGGTCGGCCGCCCGCCGGATGTCCGCCTGCTCCAGCACGAAGAACACGTCCCAGCCGAGCACGTTGCGCATGTATTCGACCACGCCGGTCGGGATGTTGGCGTCGGCATACACGCGAGGGGCCGGCCGGGCTCCCGCGACGAACTGCCCGAGCTCCGAGGACAGCGTTCCCATTGGTGATTCTCGACTCTCGACTGCCGACTAGCGATGTCTGTCTATCCCCGCCGGCTCCTCGGCGACCGGCTTCGACTCGTGAACATCCTTCGCCTGGCGCAACAGGTCCGCGACGAGCTGCTCGCGCTTGTGGAGCAGCTCCTTTCGAGGCCGCCGCCCGTTCTCGGACCCTATCGCATACTCGCAGAAGAGCGGGAACGCGATCGTCGAGTCGCAATACGCGACGACCGTGTCGGGAAGCACGCCCGGGTTCACTTTGCCCCAGCTCACGGCTTCGGCGGGAGTCGCACCCGACAGGCCGCCCCACACCACCTGATCGGTGGTGATCTGGATGAAGTAGTCGTTGCCACCCTTCGGGATGCCGTACACCTCCCACAGCGTCGGCTGGCCCTGGAGGTAGAAGTTCTTCGGCGACCCGCCGCCGAGGATCACGCACCCGTTCTGCTTGCCTGCGAGGATGATCGCGCAGACCTCGTTGACGTCGCGGTTCGGATCGACCATCAGCGTTCCGCCGTTCATCAGCTCGTGGTAGGCGATGTTCATCCCGATCGAGCTGTCACCAGGCGACGACGTGTAGATGGGCACGCCGGCGAGTGCGGCGCGGGCCACGACGGAGTATTCCTCGCAGCCGGGATTGCGATCGAGCAGATCCTGACCGAGGCGGAAGTGCAGCTCGGAGGTGGCAATCGGGCCGGCCAGGCCGGAGCGGACCAGGAAATCGCGGATGTATGCGTCGGTCTCGAGCAGCACGGTGGCCGGGAAGAGCACGTCGTAGATCCGGATGATCCCCTGCTTGTACAGCTCCACGTCGTCCAGGAAGGGGGACCCGCGATGAAGGGTGAAGTTCAACGCGTAATGCAGGTCGTGGTAGAGATTGGCACCCGTGCTGATGATGAAATCCACCAGGCCGCGGTCGATCATCTCGATCACGCACCCGCCCAGGCCCGCGGGAGTGAGCGCGCCTGCCACGGTCAGGCCGATGGTCGTGTCGTTCTCCGGGGCCAGCATCTTGTCCGTGAAGATGTGACACGCCTCGGACAGGCGCCCTGCGTTGAAGGCCTGGAAGCCGTTCTCGATCAGGTGACGGACCTCGGCGCTGCCGCCGGGCCGGTAGTACTTGATTGGCTTGCCCGCCAGAAAGTTGCCGGCGGGCTGGCCCGGTGCACCGGGCGCTCGATGTGGCACTCGACCTCCTGATTCGACGCTGACAGCTGACAGCTGACAGCTACTTTAGCATCCGCTCCTTAGCCGCGCCCGGCGGGCTGAAACTGCTTGACAGCAGGCGGGCGCGGAGCGAACGTACTCCCGTCTCCCTCACAATCGACGGTCGTACATGCCAGAAGCTGCTACCGGAACGGGCGCGCAGGCGCTGTGGATTGCTGGACTCACAGTGGTCGTGACCGTCGCGGCCGTGCTGATCTTCCTGTGGACGAAAGGGCGCCCGCTCCCGGGGCCCCACGTGTTCCGGGCCAGCCGTTTCAGCCGGGGCAACTTCTTCTACCCTACCCAGGTCGCGGTCAGCCCCGGCAGCGTCCTCCACTACACGCCGTCGCTCATCGGTGGGCAGGAGCAGTCGATGCACATCGCGCACGTGGCCTCCGTGCTGATCGACAGAAAGCTGTTGTTCTCGGACGTCATGATCGAGAGCTCCGGCGGCACCAGCCCCGTGCGCTGCCATGGTCACCGCAAGCAGGACGCGCTCGAGATGAAGCGGCTCATCGAACAGTTCCAGTCCGAGTATTACCGCGGGCAGCGGCCCACCGCTGGCGCAGGAAGCGCCTGACGCTTCCAGACACCCGCCCGACGTGGACAAGGTTCCCGCTCCTGCGCGCCGGGCAGAGTCCCCCGACCTGGAGGTTCGCTTCAGCGCGCTGGTGCAGTCGCCGCTTCGCGCCGCGCTCCTCCGGTTGCTGTGCGCGCGGCCGGACGAGCTCGTTCGACCTCGAGGCGATGATGCAGGGGTTCGGACGCATGCGGCTGGACATCGAGAACTGCGTCCGCGAACTGCTGGCGTTCGGGCTCGCCCACCGCGTTGCAGGCGCCGGTCCCCCGCGTTATACGTTCGCCCCTCCAGACGACGGTGCCCTCCGCAACCTGCTGGACGGCTTTCTCGAACGCCGCGCGACCGTCACCCACGAGGATCGCTCGCCGTCCGTTCAGCGATTTCGCGAGATGATCGGCCGCGACGAGAAGATGGTCGTTGTCTTCGAGTGGATCCGCACGGCCGCCAAGTCGGACATCGCCGTCCTGATTCTCGGTCCGACCGGCTCCGGCAAGGAAGTCGTGGCGCGCATGATCCACGAATTGAGCCGGCGGGGCGCCAACAGGTTCCAGGCGGTGACCACCGCGGCGCTTCCCGACACGCTGTTCGACTCGGAGATTTTCGGCTACGAGAAGGGGGCCTTCACCGGCGCGGACGACCGCAAGGCGGGCCGGCTGGAGCTGGCGAACAACGGCACGCTCTTCCTCGACGAGATCGGCGACCTGTCGCTCGTCGCCCAGGCCAAGCTGCTGCGCGTGCTGGAGGAGCACCGCTTCGAGCGCCTGGGCGGCAACACCCCCATCGACGTCGACTTCAGGCTGATCTCCGCCACCAACCGGCCGCTCGAGCAGCTCGTCCGCGACTCGCGGTTCCGCGAGGATCTCTATTACCGCGTCAACGCGTTCTCGATCCGGCTGCCGTCGCTGCGCGAGCGCGCCAGCGATATTCCCCTGCTCGCCCGGGGTTTCCTCGCACGCTACTGCGCGGCCAACGATCTGCCCGCGGACGGCAAGAGCTTCGCGAAGGATGCGATCGACGTTCTGATGCGCTACCACTGGCCGGGCAACATCCGGGAGCTCGAGAGCACGGTCGCCCGCGCGGCGCTGACCTCTCCGGGGCGCGTCATTCGCCCGGTCGACATCGAGCTCCCGCACGCCAGGCCGTCGCCCGCCGCCGCGCCGGGGGATCGGCCGTCGACCCTTGCCGAGGCGGAGCGCACGCACATCGCCCGCGTGCTGGAGAGTGTCAACTGGAACAAGAGGCAGGCGGCCGCCGTCCTGGACATCAGCCGCGGGACGCTGTATCGCAAGATTCTCGAATACGCTATGCAGGCCGACCCGAAGACATCCTGAAATCACCGCTCCAGAGCCATATGCATCGAGGGCTGCTCGTCGTGATCGCGGTCCTGGGCGTTGCGGCATCGGACCGGCCGCCGGTCGTGAGCCATTTATCGGCGTGGGCCGCGAGCCAGGACGGCGCCGCCGCGCGGCCTGAAGGCTCCAGTGATGGCACCTTCGTCGATGCCGCGTGGCTGCGCGCCAAGCTGGGGGTCGACGGCGCCGGCATCGGCATCGCGACGATTGACTCTGGAATTTCGCCGGCACACGACGATCTCCGGTCGGTTCGTGTCGTGCACTGGGCAGATTTCGTCAGCCACCTGCCGGTCCCGTACGACGACTACGGACACGGCACGCACGTGGCCGGCATCATCGCCGGAGCAGGCCCCGGGGCGCGCGGGGCGCGTGCCGGCATCGCGCCAGGCGCCGACCTCATCGTGCTGAAGGCACTCGACGGCGCGGGCAGGGGGCAGATCAGCGACGTGGTGGCGGCCGTGGACTACGCGGTCGCGAACCGCGCACGGTACAACATCCGCGTGATCAACCTTTCGGTGGCGGCGGGGGTCTACGAGTCGTACCGAACCGACCCGCTCGCGCAGGCGGCGCTCCGGGCAGTCAGCGCGGGCATCGTGGTGGTGGCAGCGGCGGGCAACTTCGGGTTGAGCCCGACCGGCGAACCGCTGCCCGCGAGCATCGCCGCGCCGGGCAATGCCCCCTGGGTGCTGACCGTCGGCGCCACCGACGACATGGGCACCCTCAGTCGATCGGACGATGTGGTGGCGGCGTTCAGCTCGAGGGGCCCGTCAGCCATCGACGAAACGCCGAAACCGGACCTCGTCGCTCCGGGCGTCGGAGTGGTGTCCGCGGCGGATCCGGCCAGCACCCTGTACTTCAACCACTGGCGCGCGAGGGTATGGGGAACCGGGCGCGCGGAAAGCCAGCCTTACCTGAGGCTGAGCGGGACGAGCATGGCCGCGCCAATCGTCACCGGGATGATCGCGCTGATGCTGCAGGCAGCCCCGCAGCTGACCCCCAATGCCGTGAAAGCGATCCTGCAATTCACGGCGGAGCCACGCGCAGGCGCCGCGGCGTCCGCCCAGGGCGCGGGCCTGCTCAACGCCCGCGGCGCGGTCGCCCTCGCGCGGCAGGTCACCGCCCGCTCGACCGCCCCGGGAGCGCTCGAGGAGACCGCCGGGGGTACCGCCCGCTGGGGGCGGCAGATCCTCTGGGGCGTTCGACGTGTCGCCGTCGACGAGCTTCCCCTCACGACCATGGCCTGGGACCTCGACGTCCTCTGGGGGGCCGGCAGCAACCCTCGCGGCGAGCCGATCACATGGGACGGCCCCTGCACACCGGAGCGCACGGACTGCGCCGCACGCTGACGGCGGCGTGACGCTCCGCACATTGCGGTATCCTCTGGTTGGCGCCGGCGGCACGACGGCCGGTCATCCCGCCGGCCTGCTGAATGCCGAACCCTCTCCCACGCACGTTCCGCATCTCAAGCATCCGGCGTGCCACGTTCTCCACGCGCATCGTCCGGCTCGCGCTGGACGGAGCGGCGTTCCCTTACCTGCCGGGCCAGGCCGTCACGCTTGGCATCGAGGGTGCCGACGAGACGGTCGTCCCCTACTCGATTGCGTCCGCGCCGGAGGAGACCGCGCAACACGGCGCGCTGGACTTCCTGATCAAGGTTGAAGCGTCCGGACGATGGGGCCACCGGTTCGAGGGCCTCGTTCGCGGCATGCGCGTGTCGCTCCTCGGCCCCTACGGCACGTTCACCTTCCCCACGCGGCCGCGCGAACGGCGGTTCCTCTTCATCGCCGGCGGCACCGGCATCGCCCCGGTCCGTTCGATGTTGAGGCACCTGGAACTTGCGCGCGTGCCCGGGCGCGCCCGACTGCTGTACAGCGCCAGGACTCCCGGAGACTTTCCCTATCTGCCGGACCTGCGGGGCATGATGCGTCGCGGCCGGCTGGAGCTCACGCTCACCGCCACGCGTGAGGTCGGTACCCGATGGCGCGGCGAGCGCGGCCGGATTGCCGGCGGCAGGCTCGCGCCGTTGGTCGACCATCCGGAGACGCTGTGCTTCGTCTGCGGCCCCGCGGCGATGGTCAAGGACGTTCCGCTGCTGTTGATCGGGCTGGGGGTCTCGGAGAGGAAAATAATGGTGGAAGAGTGGTGAGTCGTCGGTCGATTACTCTACTTTCAGCGTCGACTTGACGTCCGAGACGCCGCTGATCTTGCGCGCGAGCCCAACCGCCTTCTCCCGCTCGACGTCGGTCTTCACGGCGCCCGACAACGTCACGACACCGTTGAACGTGTCGACGTCGATCTTGCTCCTGATGTCAGGGTCGTTGAGCAACGCCGTCTTCACGCGCGTCGTGATCGTCGCGTCGTCCGGCGTCGTTGAGCGGGCGGCGCTGCTGGTCGAGGCGCCGCACGCGACGAGCGTCATGGGGGCGAGCGTCAGCGCGAGCAGCAGGAGGGTCGAGCAACGGTATCTGGCCATGAAAACTCCTCGCATATGCCTCAACATATTCTACATGCCCGTGGCGTGATAACCCCCGTCGACCATCAACACCTCCGCCGTTACAGCACGGCCCGCCGGGCCGAGCAGGAACATCGCGGCCTCGGCGACCTCGGACGCGTCGACCGTGCGTCGCAGCGGCGCGCGATCGCGGTAGTGCTGCAGGATTCCCGAGAAGCCTGAGATCCCCGACGCGGCCAGCGTCTTGATGGGACCTGCCGAGATCGCGTTCACCCGGATGCCTTTCGGCCCGAGGTCGGCCGCGAGATAACGCACCGTGGCCTCCAGCGCGGCCTTCGCGACACCCATGACGTTGTAATTCTGGAAGACGCGCTCGCTCCCGAGATACGTCAGCGTGAGGATGCTGCCCGCTCCCCGGCGTTCCATCAGAGGCAACGCTCCGCGGGACAGCGCGATCAGCGAGTAGGCGCTGATGTCGAGCGACAGGCGAAACCCCTCGCGGGTCGTCTGCACGAACGGCGCGGCGAGCTCCTCTCGAGGGGCGAACGCAGCCCCGTGCACCAGGAAGTCGAGGCCGTCGAACTCGCGCGCGATCGCTTCGAAGACGGCGGCAATCTGGCCATCGTCGGTGACATCGCACGGGAGGAGCAGCGGGTCCTCGAGGCCGGCCGCGAGATCGCGCACGTTCTCTTCGAGGCGCTCGCCCTGGTAGGTCACCGCCAGACGCGCACCGGCCGCGGCAGCAGCCTGCGCGATCGCCCATGCAATCGAACGCTTGTTGGCAACGCCGACGATGAGGCCTGTCTTGCCGGTGAGGGGCATGTGCGGGGATGCGAAAGCGGCCGGGTCAGCGCGAGCGCTTGCGGCCGCCCCCGCCTGCATCGCTTCCACCACGGCGCTGTGGCTGTCCGCCCCGGAAACCGCCGCCACCAGGCGGCCGGCCGCCGGACCCGCGGGATTGATGCGCAGGACGTGCACCGGCAAACCGCGCCGCCCCGCCCGGCGGCCGGTTCGACGGCTGTCCCTGCCCGCCCCGTGCCCGCGCGCGCTGGTCGCCGCCCGGCTGATTGTGCTGAAAATTCGCGCCGCGCCCGTTCGACTGGCGGATCGTGAAGTCGGTGGCCTGGCGGACCTCCTTGTGCCCCTCCAGCCTGGGCAGCGTCGCCCGAATCAGCTGGCGGTGCACGGGGCCGTCTTCCAGCGGCGCATCGCTGTGGGGTGGTGGCCCGTCGTCGCCCGGCCCGGCATCTGCGACGCGGTCGTCGGGGACCGATCCGCCGTTGCTCGAGGCGTGAAGCGGCGGCGGGGGATCGGCGGGGGCCGCAGCAGCCGGTGCTGGCACGTGCGGCATCGCGAGCACTGGTGGCGCATCGACCTCGTTGATGCCGGCGAGCACTTCCTTGTACAGGGCGCCTGTCGAGTCTTTCTTCCGGCCGCGCGGCGCGCGCCCGCCCTTGTAGGCGTGGTCCGCGTCGCAGGTCGTGCAGCGGGTCTGCTTGACGTCTTCTTCCACCATCGCCACGATCGCGTGGTTGGTCACGCGCCGCTCGCGAGGGCAGTAGTCGTCCACGATGTCACCGAGACGCAGCCGACGCTGCTCCATTTACTTCCCCCGGAAATTGTGCGATTTGGCTGGTTGGAACACCGCGCGCAGGGTGCCAAGAGTGTAGCAGAGCCTCTTGTAACCGCGCAACGGTGCCGTAACGACTGTCTGTCTCACCGCTGTCCGGCGGCGGCCTGCTGCCGGCTCCGATCGATCCATGCGAGCGCCGCCTCGAGCGGCCCGTCGCGGCCTGCAAGCAGGTCCGCCCGTTTCAGCGTCACGATCTCGTCCGGCACCACGCCCCGCCCTTCGAGCCTGGTGCCGTCCGCGGTGACGAAATCCGCGTACGCGTGAATCAGGAGATCGCCGTTCGGCAGCTTGTCGAAGAGCGCCGGCAGCGCCTGCCCCATCGACGTCTCTCCGAAGACGCGCGCGCGTTTGATCGCCTGCATCCCGCCCGTGAAGCACTCGGTCGCGCTCCCGCTCAGTGCGTCCACGAGGATCGCGACAGGCCCCGCGAAGGGCTGAACCCGCATCCCGTCGGCGCTGACCAGTCTCGGGTTGGCCACGAACGTCAGCTCGGAGTCGCGCGTCTTCATGACCCCGAGCGGCCGCCGGTCCGTGACGAAGTGTCCGGAGATGCCCATCATCATTGCCGCGAGGCCGCCCGGGTTGCCGCGCAGGTCGATCACCATGCCATCGACGGCCCGGAACTCGTCGATCGCCCGCTGGAACCGGGCGTCCACCGCCGGCATCCAGACGTTGAACCGGATCAGCCCTGCCAGACCCCCGCCCGGCGTCCGCTTTTTTCTCCGCCTCCACCCGCACGTGCATGGTGGGCAGGTTGCCGATGGTGACCGGTTCGCCATCCTCGGGACGACGCGGCACCGGCAGCGATACCGGCCGCCCGTCGCCGTCCTCGAAGGTGAGGGCGGCGCTCGACCCGGGCGCGCCGCGCAGCCGGTTCTCTATCGCACGCCACGCTTCGACTTTCAGCAGCCGTTCGGGCGCCGCTGGGTCGAGTGCCTCCAGGAGCCGCGCGACGGGGCTGCCGTCTATCGACACCACCCGCCAGCCCGGGCGGACACCCGCCGCCGTCGGCCCCGCCGCCAGGCGTCAACCGACGTCACCAGGATGTCGCGGCCGGCCAGCCGGATGTCGAAGCCGGGATCGCCGCTGCCGTCGACCGGATCCGCCCGCGGCGAGTCCAGCGAAGAGGCGAGCAGCGCGAAATGCGACTGCCCGAGCCGTCCGAGCATCTCCCTGATGACTGCGCGGAGCTCACCGGCGTCCGACGCCCGCGCGGCGCGGGGGCGAAGCTCGACCCGCACTGCATCCCAGTCCACGCCGTTCATCCGCGGGTCGAAATGCGAATCGCGAACGATCGCCCACGCACGGTCGAATGTCTCCGCCGGAGGCACGCTCTGCGGTGCCGCCTGCAGCGTCCCGGCGAGCCAGAGCGCGGACGCGACCAGGGCGCCGCGCGTCACTTCAACAGGGCCTTTATCGCGGCCGGCGCCTCGAACGTCGCCGCGGCGACGCTGTCGTACTCGATCGACGTCACCGTCACCACCTGCTGCAGTCCCATCGCCGTGGACTTGATGGTGCCTGGCATGAAGGAGCGGACCGAACTGACTGTAGTCGCTCGCCACCGTCGTGCTCGTGATCGGACC
Source organism: uncultured Acidobacteriota bacterium (assembly GCA_963787175.1). Lineage (GTDB taxonomy): Bacteria > Acidobacteriota > Vicinamibacteria > Vicinamibacterales > 2-12-FULL-66-21 > CAVSUB01. The sequence continues at coordinate 49,447 of CAWBCA010000006.1, read as the reverse complement.
CATGGGCGTTTCGCGCGTCGTGATCTCGCCGGCCTTGAGCCCGGTCTTGACGTCGTAGAACTCGAACTCCTCACCACCGCCAGGACGCACCAGCCGCAGCTTGTAACAGGGGCGTCCGTCGAACTCCAGCTTTTCCACGGTCGTCATCGACTGGTAGCGCGAGTCGGCGTGCAGGTCGGACAGGAAGTCGGACTCGAAGCGCCTCTGCTCCAGTTCCTTGCCCTGGACCAATGCGGGACCGGTCATCGGCGACAGCGACCAGCCGACCTTGCCGTCGAACCCTTCCTCGATCAACCCGATCCCTCCGAGCGTGATCCGGAACAGCATCCGGTCCGGCCTGGCGGCGAAGATGTCGACCGAGCCGGTCATTCCCGCAGAGGGAACAGCAACCGTGCCGGTCGCATGCGTGGACGTCCGGGCCAGTATCGCCGCCCGTCCGCCAATCGCGCCGATGTGCCGGTCGATGACGCTGCGGGCGGAAGGCAGCTCCGCGTCGGCACCGGCCCGGGCCGCCGGCGCCGGGCTCGCTGCCTGCCGTGCGGGCGCCTGGGCCGTTTGCGCGGAGAGCGGGCCGCCAGCGGCCACTGCAACCACGAGAACAATCGACACGGCGAGGCCCGGCCGGCAACCGAGGGTGAGCATGCGGGAAAAACTCCTGTGCCGAAAAGGAGGGAAGCTCTCAGTGTGAGGCAAACCGTCCACGAAAGCAAACACGTCAGCGCTCACTCAGCTCAACGGCCTGCTGATGCTCGTGACGGAACCGAGCAGATAGTGCAGGTCCACGAGGTCGCCGGCCTCCATGTGCGCCGGGGTGGATTCGGGCCCCACGCGGGCGATGCTGACCTGTCCGTCCGGCTCGTCGGGGTCGGCGAAGTACACGTCGAGCGAAATCTGCCCGTGAATGCTGACGGGCTGAACCTTCTTCACCAGCGCCCTGCGGGTCCCTTTGAGCATCGATTACCCTTCCTTCTCCTGACATCGCTGGTGCATTACCGCCTGCCACCGCTGACGGCCTCGGTAGCGAACGATGGCCCCGGTCAGACATTCCAGCCATCCGCGGTCAGAACTGTAATCTAGCGGACAGAACCGTCACGGCCAGGATGCGAAATCGGTGAAAGTGCTGGCAAAGTGCGCGGTACACCGCTTGCTCTGTCGACAGGTGCGAGCGGCCTGATATTTACGGCAGGGAGCCGTGAGTTGCTGGGGAGCCGGGTCGCCCGCAAAACCACAGGGCATCGTCATGAAAATGGCGGTGCCCTTTCTCATTGATGCGCAGCCCGCGCCGGCCTTGCCACGCCCCCGTTCAGGTCGCCGCTCCTTCAGGATACTGCAGCGCCAACCGCAGTTCCTTCGCCAGCGTCTCCGTCGTGGTCCTGGACTGCTGCCAGGCACCCTCCGTTTCGAAGCGGAGATCGCCGATCCTCCGCCCCCACGGTGCAATTACCCGCCCTATTGCGCGAAAGTCGGCCCGCTCTGCATGCTCCTGATCGAGGCAGCGGACCACATCCGGTGTCACGCGGATGAAGGCACGAAGCGCGGACGGGCTCTTGATGCTGTACTTGCGGCCGTTCCAGGCGGCGCTGAACACCTGGGCGATCTGCTTCAGGTAGTTGACGTAGAACCTCCGGGACTCCTCGCGGAACTCGTCTCCCTTCCGCCCTGGCCCGAAAGCCTGGGAGACGAACAGCTTCTTCAACTCCTGTGCGAGCGGCGCCTGTGCGATGCGGCCGGCGCCCACGCCGAGCAACTTGATCTCGCCGAACAGCGGCGAGTCGTCCCGGTCGTTCAGCGCGCGTACGATATCGTGCGCTGCGGCGAGGCTTTCATCCCGATAAAGCTGGCGGCCGGAGAGCGACACCAGGTGAGAGGGGTTCAGCCGGGTGTGCTTCGCATTGATGGTCACGAACATCTGGACGACGTGATCCTCGGCGAGCTGGTCGAAGATGACGGCCGGCACCGTGAATTGCTCGCCCTGGAAGTGCTCGATGTCCGCGTGCAGGGCGAGCAGGCGGTGCTGCCCGTCGATGGCGCGCAGGATGCCCTCGCGCTCCGGCACTTTCAGCCTGCCCGACCGCCGCATCGGGCTCGACAGGGTCGAACTTCAACGCCTCGTCGCACGAGATGATCACCGCGCCCGGGATCGACGGCAGGTCCCGCGCCTGACGGCACTGCTCGTAGTACTGCACGAGCTCGTCGATCTTCCGGCGGATGATGTGACGCTGGTAGGCCTTCTCGCTCGAGGCAATCCGCCGCTCGAGCAGGTCCCAGTTGACCCTGCTCGGCGCGTGCCGCTTCCGGCGCTTGCCCCGCACCGGCTGGCCGTGATTGCCGTAGTTCAGGACCTCGAAGCGAACGAGCTTGTCGATGTCGCTCGACGTCAGAGAGGCCTGGTAGAACTGCACGCCGAACTGCTGCATCCGAATCGCGGCCACGTTGATCATGAGCAGTCGTGTCCTGTCCGGTACATCGGCCCCTGAGGGTCGGGTGTTATCTCGCTGATTCTACATTGCCCGCCGCTCCGGTGCGCGCCAGCCGGGCCACCCGGCCGTCGCCGGGCCGGCACGGGCCCCGGCACATCCGCCGCCCGCCTCAGCCGGCGCCGCCCGCCGCCTGAACGGCCAGCCGGCGCCCCGCCCACCACCCGGCGACCCGGTCCTTTGCCAGAGAGCACGCGAGCATGAAAGCCGTGAAGAGCGCCAGGGCCACGCCCACCTGAGGCAGCGTCAGCGCATGATGAATCGGGAGGGAAACCAGCCCGTAGATCATCTCCACGTGAATCCAGTAGACGAACAACGAGGTCCGGCCCAGCTGCCGGACCGGGCTCCAGGCGCCACGCCCGGACGGACGCCGTTCCCACCAGTAGGCCAGGCCAACTGCCGAGGTCATTACTCCCAGTCGCAGGAAGAAGTACGAGGGAGACGTCGTCCAGAACGACGAGCCGGAGTGGACCGAGGGGAGTGATGCGGCGGCATAGCTCCCGGCCGCCAGCACGGCACCGCCTATCAGGAACGTCAGATTCAGGCGCGCCTCCGAAATGGCGGCGCCGCTCGCGTGGTCCCTGTCCAGCAGGACGCCCAGCAGCGCGCCGGCGAACACGAACCCCGCCCAGGGCATCATGGCAAAGCCCGTCATGCCGCCGGTCGGGCGTAGGTATGCTTCGATCGGATCCGGAAGCCCGGAAAGCAACGGCGTCATCCACGCAAACGGCGTGAGGAAAGCCGTCGCCAGCGTCGCGACGAGGAAGGCGACCGCGCGTGCGCGAGGGGTGTTGCATGCCCCCCAGATGGCCGCGCACACGACGATGGCCGGACCCATGATGTTGAGGATGTCCACCCTCAGCAGCGTTCTCGGGGAGGCCCAGCCCAGGACCCACGCCTGCAGCCTGAACAGGAACGCGAGCAGGAAGATCTCCAGCCCGCGCCGCATCACCGCACCTGCTGTCCCGCGGCGATCGCCCGTCCGCCGGAACTTCGATCCCGCCGAGAGCGAGACGGAGACGCCGGCGAGCAGGAGAAAGAGGGGCGCGCCAAAACCGCCGAGGATCATCGCCCCGCGCAAACGTCAGGGTGCCGCGCGCCGCCTCGCCGGTCCAGCTGTCGACGAGATGCGCCTCGATCATGATCAGGACGGCGATGCCTCGAGCCCAGTCGAGATAGCCGCGGCGCCGCCCGCAGCGCATCCGCCGACTCATGCGGTCGGAGATCGGGCATGGGCCGGCGTCGTCAGCCGGCCGTCGTCACTTTGAACGTGACGGCCAGCTCGATGTCCTGTCGGAGGGAATGCCAGACGGAGCAGTACTTGTCGCGCGACAGATCGACCGCGCGCTGCACCTGTTCACCGGGCACGTCGCCGGTCAGCGTGAAGTGGAGGTCGAACGCCAGTAAGCGGTGTGGCACCCCGGGCGCCCGGCGGCCCGTGAGGTCGGCTTTCAGGCCCTTGAGGTCGAGCCGCGCTTTACGGAGGATGTACACGACGTCCATCGCCATGCAGCCCGCCAGCCCGAAGGCCAGCGCCTGGATGGGAGACGGGCCTGATGCCGAGGCACTGTCCAGCTTGAGGTGAACGTCGCCCGAACGACCGCCAAAGACCAGGTCGTGCTCCCAGATCAGCTCGACGAGAGTCGGCGGTTTTTCCGGAGGAGAATCCGACATTGCCAGATTCTACGCGCGCTAGCCGCTGCGGGCAGCGACAATTCCCTCGTCCGCGGCCCTCAGGCAGCTCTGCGAACGCCGGGGCGCTTCGCGGTGCAGCATTCTCGACAGTCCGAGCCAGGTGAGCGGGAGCAGCACCAGCAGGTAGGTGAAATACTGGCCGTAAATGCCGTCGGGACCGAAGGGCTCCGTCGCGTCGTGCCACGGCTGGCTGTTCGGGAAATGTTCGCCTCGGTCAGCTCGTGGAACCCGTAGATGAGCAGCTGGACGACGAAGATCAGCAGGAACACCGCGGTGACCTGGAAGAACCGGGCGAGATTGACGCGGTGGCCGTAGCGCGACCAGAGGGACGCCACCAGGGCGGCGAGAATGGTGCCGCCGACCGCGCCCGCGATGATCTGCGGCGACTGAACCGTGAAGAGCAGCGCGTTCATGAGCAGCGCCGTCTCCATCCCTTCGCGCGTGATCATGAGCAGCGTGAACATGAACACGCCGAAGAAGGCTGCCGCACCGGTTTTCACCGACGACGCCTCGAGCTTTCCCTCGATATCGCGCTTCATGTAACGGCCGGCCCGCCACATGTGCACCGTCAGCGAGGCGACCAGCACGGCCGCCACCAGCGCCAGAACCCCCTCCCACAGCGCCTGGTTGGCGGCCTGGCGAGCAGCACGCCGGCCCCGATGCTGAGGACGATCGACGCCACGATGCCCCAGTGTACCGCGGGGACGAGGGCCGCGCGGCCGGTTTTCCTCAGGTACGCCAGGCTGATCGCAACGATCAGGAAGGCCTCGAGACCTTCGCGCAGGGTGACGACGAATGCTTGCAGCATGGTGCTCCGGTTCCCGGTAGTGAGATCGATCTCGTTTTCGCAAGACTAGCAACTGGATCTCCGACCAGTCAAGTCCGATTAGCCCGCAGGTCCGCTGGGTGCATGGCATAATCGATTTTCCGTACACCGATGACCCTCAGAGCTGTTCTCGCCGCCCTTCTGCTCGCCCCGCTGTCCTTGACGCCGAGCGAAACGGCCGCGCCCGACCTGCTCGCGCGAGCCAGGGCGCTGCACAAACGCACGCCCGTGATCGACGGTCACAACGACTATCCGTGGGCGCTGCGCGAGAACGCCGGCAGGGATCTCGCCAAGCTCGACATCAAGAAGCCGCAACCGACCCTCATGACCGACATTCCCCGCCTCCGGACCGGCGGCATAGGCGGGCAGTTCTGGTCGGTTTACGTCCCTGTCGAGCTTCAGGGACAGTCGGCCGTCACCGCGACACTCGAGCAGATAGACGTCGTCCACCGGATGATGCGCGCGTATCCCGACACGTTCGAGCTCGCGTTCACAGCCGCCGACGTCGAGCGGATCTACAGCAAGGGCCGAATCGCGTCGCTGATCGGAATGGAGGGCGGCCACTCGATCGACAACTCGCTCGCGGCGCTGCGGATGTTCCACAGGCTGGGCGCGCGGTACATGACGCTCACCCACTCCAAAAACACGGCATGGGCCGACTCGTGCAGCGATGCCGTCGCCTCTGGAGGGCTCTCTGACTTCGGCGAGCAGGTCGTTCGCGAGATGAACTGGCTCGGCATGCTGGTGGATCTCTCGCACACGTCACCCGAGACGATGGCCGACGCAATCCGCGTGAGCGGCGCGCCGGTGATTTTCTCGCACTCCTCGGCGCGGGCCGTCAACGACGTCGCCCGCAACGTGCCTGACGAGATCCTCGAGCTGATTCCCGCGAACGGCGGCATCGTCATGGTGACCTTCGTGCCCGGGTTCCTGTCGCAGAAGGTCGCTGCGTGGGTCACGCTCCGGACCGCAGAAACGGACCGTCTCCGGCAGCAGGGCGCCACCGATGCTGCTGCGTTGAAGAGCGGGCTCGAGGCCTGGGCGAAGGCCAGTCCCTCGCCGCGCGCAACGGTGAGCGACGTCGCCGATCACATCGACCACATCCGCAAGACCGCCGGGATCGATCACATCGGCCTGGGCGGGGATTTCGACGGCATCGATGCCGCGCCCGAGGGGCTCGAGGACGTCTCGACGTACCCCGCGCTCACCGCGGAGCTGCTCCGGCGCGGCTACACAGAGGACGACATGAAGAAGATTCTGGGTCTGAACATCCTGCGCGTGATGCGGCAGGTGGAGAAGGCCTCGGCCAGGCTGCAGGCCGAGCGGGGTCCTTCGGCGCTGCTCTTTCAAAAGTAGTAGGACGGCATGAAACACATCCTGCGCGGTTATCCATCGATCATGAGTGCAAGCCTCCGCTCGCTGGCCGCCCTGGCCGGCGTCACCCTCCTCGCCGGCCCCGCGGCGGCGCAGCCGATCAAGGTGACCACGCAAACCGTGCCGCTCTACGTGACCGTCACTGACGATCAGAAACGCCTGGTGCCGGACCTGGCGCGCGAAGATTTCGAGGTGTACGACAACGGCAAGCTCCAGACTCTCACCAACTTCGACAACGACCCGACGCCGATCACGGTGATCGTCATGCTCGACACGAGCGGCAGCATGACGGTGGCGCTCGATTTCGTGAAGGACGGCGCCGAGCAGTTCCTGCTGCGGCTGCTGCCGATCGACAGGGGCATGGTGGGGGCTTTCAACGACAAGATCGAGTTCCATCCCGACTCGTTCACCGACAACCGCGATCAGCTGGTACGCGCCCTCGGCGAGCTGGACTTCGGCTACCCGACACGTCTGTTCGATGCCGTGGATCAGAGCATCGAGCGGTTGAACGGCAGCGAGGGGCGGAAGGTCGTTCTCGTGTTCACGGACGGGGCGGACACCGCCAGCAGGAAAGGCTCGGGCGACGTGCTCGAGCGCGCCAGGCTGGAAGAAGTGATGGTGTACTCAATCGGCCTGGAGACCGAGTACTTCAACGGCCAGCACCGCGTCCGCAGCAGCCCGGATCGCAGCCTCCGCAGGCTGTCGGAGGAAACCGGCGGGGGGTTCTTCCTGCTGAAGAAGAAGGACGACCTCGGCTCGACCTTCACGCGCGTCGCGCAGGAGCTTCACAGCCAGTACGTCCTCGGCTTCTCGCCGGAGACGCTCGACGGCAAGGTGCACAAGCTGGAGGTCCGGCTGAAGCGTCCGGGCATGGTGGCGCGCGCTCGCAGGAGCTACGTGGCCGGTCAGCCAGAAGTCACGTCGAAGTGACGTTTCGATGGCAGCCTAAACTTTCCTGGCGGGGCTCCGTCTAACTTCATGAAAGGACGGTAGCCAACATGTTCGATCTCGATATCTCAAGCCACGCTGACACCATCGTCGCGGTTCTTCTCGTGTGCGTGCTCGTCTTCGTCGCCCTGGTGTGAGCGGGCGCGGTTGTTCGCCGCGCGCCGCCACTAGCGGCTGAGCTTGACGCCGGCGTGACTCTCGATGGCCGGGAGGATCGTGCGCAGGCTCCCGTCCTCGATGCGGAGGAAGGTCGGCTCGCCGCCTGAGAAGAGGATCACCCAGTTACGCTCGGACCTGAAGAACCCGAGCTTTCCCAGATCGACCTTCCCTTCGATCTCCTTGCCGTCCGCATCCTTCCAGCGGGGTTGCTTCGAGCGCGAGAATGCGCCGCCCGTGAGCGATTTGTAGGGCAGCGAGACCAGGGGGGTGCCCCCGGCTTTGTCCAGCACCGCGAGCTGGCCGTCGCCCAGCGAGAGGACGCCGGCCAGCTCGCGGGTTCTGTCGCCGCTTTTCACCAGCACCCGTACGTCGTTGAACGTAACGGTGGGCACGGGTGCCGGGGCGGGGGGCTCCGGCTCCGGCGGCGGCGGCGGAGGCTCCGGCTCGGGTGCCGGCGACAGGCTCGATTCCAGCTGCACCGGTGCGGCCGCGGCGCTCCCGGCGGCATTCCGCCCGGCAGCCTTCGTGCGCGAACCGGTGGTGCCCGGGGTCACGGGACCGGTGGGCGCTGTTCCAGCGGCCGGCGCGGGGGGAACGGGCTCCGGCGGGGCTGCGGCAACCGCCTGATCCGGTGGCGCGGCTGGAGTTTCGGTGGCGGTCGCGTCTGGAGTCGCGGGAGGGGCGTCAGCCGGAGGCACCGCGCCAATCTGCAGACGGTCCGGGGAGGTCGACGGACGGCGGAGCGCCAGGTATCCAGCACCGGCGAGCGCGACGACCAGCAGCACGACGACGGCGCCGAGGCCGAACAGATGTTTGCGGCCGAGCACCAGGGTGGTCGTTGAGCTCTCGACCGATCTGATCGGCGCGGGGGGCACCGGGGCCGTGGCAGGCGGCGGGGCCGCGGTGGTGGCGAAGGCCGTCGGGGTCGCCACGGCTGCGGCGCTCCCGCCACGCTCGTGCCGAACCGCTGACGGAGCGGAGAGCTGTCCGGCCGTGGCATCCACGCCTGGATGAAACCCGCCCAGCGACGGGGTGGCCATCGTGGGGAGCTCCCCGAGCGCCTGCGGCTGAACCGCCGACAGCAGCGCCAGCCGGAATTCCTCCGCCGTCTGGAAACGATCGGCCGGGGACTTCGCGAGCGCACGATTCAGGACCTGCGTGCACCACGGCGGCAGGTCCGGCTGAAACTGCGCGATCGGGATGGGCGAATCGTTGACCTGCTTCTGGACCATCGCCATCGCGGTGTCGGCGCTGAACGGAAGCTGGCCGGAGAGCAGCCGGTACAACACGACGCCCACGGCGTAGAGGTCCGACCTTCCGTCGATCTCCCCGCCGAGCACCTGCTCGGGCGCCATGTAGGCGGGCGTGCCCATCATGTAGCCGCCCTGCGTGAAGTGCTCGGTCCCGAGCACCCGGGCGATCCCGAAGTCCATCACCTTGACGATCCCCAGCTCCGTGATCATCAGGTTCGCCGGCTTCAGATCGCGATGGACCACGCCCGCGCGGTGAGCGTGAGACAGGGCATCGAGCACCTGCATCGCCAGGTGGGCCGCCTGTGGTGGCGCGAGCGCACCAAGCCGCTCCGACAGCGCGTGGATGGTTTCCCCTCGAACGAACTCCATCACCATCAGGAGCTCGTCGCCGTCGCGATGCAGCTCGTACAGGGTCGCGATGCCGGGATGATTGAGGCGGGCGAGGGTGACGGCTTCGGCGCGAAAGCGCTTGAGGATATCGCTGTCGCCGAGGTCCGCGTTGAGGACCTTTATCGCAACGTCGCGGTCGAGCGTTTCGTCGACCGCCTTGTACACGGTTCCCATGCCGCCCCGGCCGAGGCGCTCCACTATCTTGTACCTACCGACAGTTTTACCTAGCATGTGGCCGGACCGGAATGAAAATACGAGGCAGTAAGTCTAGGTTCAACCTCGAGCATTGTCAATCCTGGCCGGCCCCGCAAACCGAGGCGGATACGTCCTCGATCGCCTCGGCCAGACGTCACAATTCACCTTCCCTCAGCCCTTCTCTCTCCGGCGCTGGGCCCAGCGCTTCTTCATCATCTCCGAGATCCGCTGACGCGCTTCCGGGGACATCTGCCTTCGGCGCTGGCGTCGTCCAACCGGCTGCTTCTCCGATCTTTTCGATTGCTCCGGTCCCTCCTCTGCCGCCGCAGCTGCCGACTTGCTCGCGCTGATGCTGGAGCGCAGCTTGACGGCATGTTCCGTGAGCGCGGAGAGCCGCTCCCGGGTCTGCGCGATTTCGCGCTCGAGACCGCCAAGTGCCCAGCCGACGAACTCGGCGGATTTCACGAGGACGTCCGGACTGTCCTTGCGGGGTCGCCCACGAGCCATGTTCACGCTCCTTGCCAGAGAAAAGCTGGCCGTTCCACTCACACCCACTACCCGGCCGGGTCCTGGCTGACCATAATGCATCGGGCGGGTTGCTATGATGTTACATGTTCTCGCGCGGGACGCCCCGGGCGATCGCGGCCGCGATACTGCTCGCCGCGACCGTGCCTGGCCTCGACGCGGCGCAACAGGATACGGCAGCATCGCTGCGCCGGAAAGCCGAGTCCCTCGCCTACAATCTCGATCATCCGGAGGCGCTGGCGATGCTCCGCCGCAGCGTGGCGCTCGCGCCGGACGACCCGCAGGCCCACCGCGCGCTCGCCAGCGTGTTGTGGCTGAACCTTCTATTTCAGCGCGGCGCGGTAACCGTCGATCATTACCTCGGATCCTTCTCGAGCCAGGCGGTGGACCTGCGTAAACCGCCCGCCGAGGTCGATGCGGAGTTCCGTCGCGAAGTAGGCACGGCCCTCCGGCTCGCGGAGCAGCAGGTGGCCCTCCGGCCGAACGACCCGCAGGCCCGTTACGAGCTCGGAGCGGCAATCGGCCTGCAGGCGTCCTATGTGGCAACGGTGGAGGGTCGCATGCTGGCCGGCTTCCGCGGCGCGCGGCGCGCATACGACGAGCACGAGCGGGTGCTCGCCCTCGATCCTTCACGCAAGGCGGCAGGGCTGATCGTCGGCACCTACCGCTACGTGGTGTCGACCTTGTCGCTGCCAGTCCGGATGATGGCGTACGTCGCCGGCTTCGGCGGCGGACGCGAGCGCGGAATCGAGTTGATCGAGGCGGCCGCCGCCGCCCCCTCCGAGAGCCGCGTCGACGCTTTCTTCGCGCTCGTCCTGATGTACAACCGCGAGCGGCGCTACGACGACGCCCTCAAATCCCTCCAGGAACTGCGTCGGTTATATCCGCGTAACAGATTGGTAGTGCTGGAGTCCGGGTCGACTGCGCTTCGCGCGGGACGGCCGGAACAGGCGGAGGATGTCCTGACACAGGGGCTGACCATGCTGGCGGCGGACACACGCCCGCGCTTTCCCGGCGAGGAAGCCCTGTGGCGCTACAAGCGTGGTGCCGCGCGGGTGGCGCGCGGGCGCTCCGACGCCGCCTTGCCGGATCTGCACGCGGCTACCGGGGCCGACGCGGCGCCGTGGGTCCAGGGACGCGCCCGGGTCGAGCTCGCGCGCGTGGCGCTGGCTCGCGGCAATGCAGGCGCGGCGTCGGCCGAGGCCAGGCTCGCCCAGAAGCTCTGCGAGCAGGGCCAGGACCCCGTCTGCGTGACCGATGCGCAGAACACGCTGAGGATCTCCCGTGGCCGGTAGGGTGAAGACCTGGGTCTGGGTGGTCGTCGCAGTGCTGATCACCTGCGTCCTCGCGGTCATCGCCATCGCCGGCGTCGGCTTCTATTTCTTCAGCAAGCACATCGAGACCCGCACCGTCTCTGCAGCCACCGCCACCAGGGACTTCGCCGAGGTGACGACGCGTTTCGTCGGCCAGAAGCCGCTTGTCGAGCTCGATCGTCACGGCAACTTCGTCCGCTCGAATCCCGACCGGCCCATGGCGCGGGACCGCGGCGTCCCTGAACAGCTCTACGTCATGGCCTTCGATCCCGACGACGGCCGGGTCGTGCGGCTCGCGATCCCGTTCTGGCTGCTGCGCCTGAAGACGGGCGGCGGCAGCATAGATTTCAATGGCAACAAGATGAATCTCGAGGACCTCCGGCTGAGCGTGGCCGACCTCGAGCGGTTCGGGCCGTCGCTCATCGTCGACCACGCGAGCGCCGACGGCAGCCGTGTCCTCGTCTGGTCGCAGTAACTGTCCTCTGCACGAGAAGCCGGCCTTTTCCAGCCCCCCTTTCCGCCAGTTTCGACGCGTCCCGTTCGGCCCGACTCTTGCGATTTCTCCGGGCGTGATGCCCGGAGGACCAAACATGAAACGATTCTTCATCGTGCCGGCGCTTGGCGTCGCGGCACTCGCGTTGTCGACCCCAAGCCACGCCCAGCAACCCGGCCACTTTCCTGACGCCGTGCGCCCCTCGTATGCGGACGACGCCCGGCAGCCATACTACGAGTCCCGGCGGGCAGCCTACGACAACGGCTACCGCGAAGGGCTGAGAGAAGGCCAGCGGGACGGCAGCAGGCGTAACGCAGGTCGGTACCAGGACAACCGGACCTGGCAGCGGGCGGACAAGGGCTACAACAGGGACTTTGGCGACGTCGAGCGGTATCGCCAGCAGTTCCGCGCGGGATTCACCGAGGGGTACCGGGCCGGATACGGCGGCTATGGACAGGGGAATGCCCGCTACGGCTACGGAAGCACGGTACCGCGGCAGGATACCTACGGCTACCCGGGATATGGCTCGTCCTATCCGGACCGCAACCGATACCCCGACCCGTATTACGGGAACACGGGGGCCTACAGCACCGGCCGATACGGCTACAACGCCGCCTACCCGAACGGGGTGAACGACGGCCTCGAGAAGGGACGCGAGGACGCCCGCAAGCGACGCTCCTACGATCCGCTGCGTCACGGGTGGTACCGGGAGGGGGAGCGGCACTACCGCAACGAGTACCGGCTCGAAGCAGCAGTACGCCAACGTGTACCGGCAGGGGTTCAAGGAAGGCTACGATCGCGGCTATCGGGAGCTCGGCTACCTCCGCTGACCCGGACCCGCAGACGACGACCGCCACGCAGGCCGTGCCGGCGGAACCCGCCGGCGCGGCCTGATGTGTCTCAGCCGATCCCCAGGAACTTCTTCATGCGTCCGAGGAGCGTTGCCGGCGCTTCGAGCCCGACGACCGCCCTGGCGGAATCGCGTGCCTGGTCGAGCTCGAGCCGTCTGGCCAGGGCCGCTGCGCCGATCTGCTCGATCGCTCCCGGATCCGCCGCGCCGAGCCGCCGGAAGACCTCCGCGTCGAGCTCGAGAACCGTCGTGTCGCCCACCGAGAGTACGGTGGCGGTCCGCGGATCGCCCGTCAGCAGCGACATCTCCCCGAAGTATCCGCCCGCCTCGATAGTCGCGACCTGCCGCCGCCCCGGCTCGAGCACCACGGCCACCCTCCCCGCGCTCACGACGAACATCGAGTGGCCCTCCGCACCCTGGCGAACGATTGCTTCGCCGTCTCCGAACACGCGGGAACCCGTGGCCGCGGCCAGCTCGCGGCGTTGATCTCCCGTGAGCCGGGAGAACAAATCCACGCCCGACAGAACGGCCTCGCGCTGCTGCCGGCGCGCCGCTTCGTCCGGCTCCGGCCATGCGCGTTGATAGCCGACCTGTATCGGCCACGGGATTTCGACCCCGCGCCGGCTGAACGCGTAGTAGATCGCCGTCCGCATCTCGTCCCGCGCCTCGTCGTCGAACTCGTACGTGTCGACCCAGAACCGCGCGCGGTAGGTGATGGCCGACGCGTCGAAGGCGTGCAGCAGCGCATCGGGCGGCGGCACCCGGAGCACGCGGGGCACGTTCGCAGCAGCCTCGAGAATGGCCGCCCTCACCTCGCCGGGTGTGCTGAGATAGCTGGCGCCGACCTCGATCTCCAGCCTCGTCGGCACCGTCGGCTCCGAGTAGTTCGTGATGGCGTCCTTCGCCACGATGTTGTTCGGGACGATCACGAAGTTGCCGCTTTTGGTGCGCAGCTTGGTGGCGCGCCACGTGATCTCAGTCACCCGCCCTTCGAACTCCCCCACCCTGATCCAGGCGCCGATCCGGAACGGCTTCTCGCTCTGCAGCGCCAGGCCGGCGAACGCGTTCCCGAGCGTGTCCTGAAGGGCGAAGCCGACAATCGCCGCCCCGACTGCCGACGTCGCGAGGAGCTTGTCGTCGAACACGAAGGTCGCCACGAGGGCGAAGAGACCCAGAACGATGGTGTCCTGGAGGATGGCCGGGAACGCATCCGGCACGCGGTCGGTGCGGAACGGGTTGATCAGGGCGACGACAGCCAGGTTGATCAGGGCGGCGGCCAGGGCAACCTGCTCGAGCGACCGCAGGTCGTCGTCGAACTGCGGCGCCACGATCGGCAGCCCGACCAGGAGCACGACGTGGAGGATCAGGTACGCCCCGAAGAGGAACACCGAGAGCCGGAGCTTCCGCTTGACGAGCGTGTTCGTGGTGAGACTGGTGATGGCGAGCGTCGCGGCCAGGGCCGCGACGCTCGTGATCAGGTGCCCGATGTGATGAGGCATGTACGGAAGATCGTCGGACGCCCCGGCACGTCCCTCTAGGAGATGCCGGCCTTGAACTCGGCGATCTCCATGGCGCTCACCTGCACCTGTACCTTGTTCTTGTCGGGACCGCCCGCCGCGTCGCGGTCCGGCACCCCTCCCCTCGCACCGGCCGAGGCCACCGTCTGCGAGCTCTTTGCCTCGCTGCCCTTGCTGAGGGCGAGCCTTCCTCCGAAGAGGCCGCCCTTTCCCGTCTCCTTCTTCTCCTCGGCCTTCTTCTCGTCCTTGGCGGCGGGAGTGCCGCCGGCATCCCCGGCGAGCCCCCGCGAACCTTCGACGCCGGGCGCGATGCTGGACAGCGGCTGCGCCTCGAACGAGATGGTCTTGCCGTAACGGGCCGCCCCGAGCGCGGTGGCCTTCAGTTTCTGCTGCTCGATCGTCTGGCCGACCTTCGCTATGCGATCCTTGAGCACCGGGTGCGAGGCGAACATTCCGTTGGGCTCCTGCTGTTGCTGGTTGCGCTCGGCAATCTTCATGAGGATCGTGCTGAGCCCGTTCGGCGCGTAGCCGACGTTGTTGGCCAGGCCTGCGCCAACGCGATCCGCCTCGTTCTCGTCGTCGCGGTCGAACTGGTTGTTGAGGACGGCGTGATACGCCTTCTCCGCCATCGCCGCGATGACGTCCTGTGCCAAACTTCCCTTGCCCGCTGCCTCCGCCGTGAGGGTCACGGCCTTGCTCTTTTCAATCGAGCGCACCGTGTGTTTCGCGGTCACGTGCGTGATCTCGTGCGCGAGCACCCCGGCCAGTTCCGCTTCCGACTTCGCCACCCCGAGCGCTCCCCGGGTGACGTGAATCATTCCTCCGGGCGCGGCGAACGCATTGACGCCGTCCGTATCGAGGACGATGAATTCCCAGGCCAGGTCGGGGCGCGAGCTCCCCTGCGCGAGCACGCTGCCGAGGAGCGTGACGTACTTCGCGACGTCCTTGTCCTGCAACACGCCGTATTTCTCCAGGATCCGCGCGCTGACGGCCTCGCCGATCCTCCGCTCGTCCGCGTCGGAGACCTTGAGGTCCTTGACCTTCTGCGCCTGATCGGCCGCCTTGTTCAACTTGCCGAGCGCCCCGCCGAACTGCCCCATGGCCGGCGCGGCCGCCAGTAACAGCGCGACCGCGAATGTGGCTGTCTTCATCTCTGTGCTTCCTCGTGCAAAGCCGCGATAGGTGATGGAACGACGACCTCGAATATGGCCACGGCGCGCGTCTTGCCCTTGACGACGACGTCGCCGAGCGGGCGGAGCGGGTAAGGGCGTTTGAGATGGATCCGGGTGGCGTCGCTGATGATAATGCGGCTCCCGTAGTCCTTGTTGAGCGACTCGAGCCGCGCCCCCAGGTTCACATTGTCGCCGATCACCGTGTAGCTCATGATGGACGACGACCCGATGTTGCCGGCGATCATGTCTCCCGTGTTGATCCCGACGCCGATGTCGAGCAGCGCACGCCCCTCCGCCCCCCACTTCCGGTTCAACGCCGAGAGCTCGACGACCATGCTCACCGCGGCCGCCACCGCGTGCTCCGCGTGGTCGTCATCGTCCACCGGCGCCCCGAACAGCGCCATCACCATGTCGCCGACGAACTTGTCCAGTGTGCCGCGGTGGCTGAACACGACCTCGACCATCTTCGAGAAGTACTCGTTCAGCTGGGCGACCAGTTCCTCGGGGTTGCCATTTTCGGTCACGGACGTGAAACCCCTGATGTCCGAGAACAGCACCGTCATGGTCCGGCGGCGGCCGCCGAGCTGCGCCAGCTCCGGGCGCTCGAGCAGCTGCGCGCACACGTCTTTCGAGACGTAGCGGCCGAACAGGCCCCTGACCTTCCGCTTCTCGCGATCCTCGACGAAGTACCGGTAGGCGGTGCCGCCGAACAGGGCGAACGACATCGCCAGGATCGGCTCGGCGATCGGCAGCCACAGGCCGCCGCGGAACGCCTGGAGCGCGAACCCGCTCCAGCCGGCCATCGCGAGCAGCGCGCCGCCGAGCGCCGCCGAGAACGGCAGCAGCGGCGTGAGGAGACCGACCACGGCCGCCGACGAGATCAGGGCGAGGGCCGCGGCTCGAGGGCGCGCAGGACGCACGAACCGGTCGGACAGCACGCTGTCGGCCATGCTCGCATGCAGCTGAATCCCCGGCATCGTCTGCTTTCCGAAGGGAGTCTGGAACACGTCGAGCAGGCCCGACGCCGTCAGGCCGATGAAGACGATCTTGCCCTTCACAGCGCCCGGGTCGACGAGCGGCTTCTCCCCCCGCTGCAGCTGGTCTTCCGCGAGAATCAGGTGGCGTGCCTCGAACGAGCGATAGGGAGAGGTCCCTCTCACGAGCGCGGGAGCGCGATAGTTGATCAGCATCGACCATTGGTCGTGGGCGCGGCGGGAATCCTGAGCGTCCTCGACGCGGGTCGCCACCAGAGGCACCGTCCGGCTGCCGATTCGCAGCTGGTTCCCGTCGAGCACCACCTCGCCGGGCGGCGTGCCCGACGCCATCAACGCGGCCGCCACCCCGAGTGAGGGCATGTAGCGGTCGGCCACCCGGATGAACGGAGGCATCCGACGCACGGGTCCGTCCGGGTCGATTGGCAGGAAGTTGTGGCCCAGCGCGGCGGCCGCGTCCGTCAGGACCTGAAACGGCGGAACCACCAGCGGCAGCTCTTCGATCGCCGGTCCGAGCCGGTAGGGAGCGGCCCGCCATCGGGCAGGCGTGTTCAGCTCGTCGCCGCCCTGGACGCCCCGGTATACCGCGTCGGCCAGCAGCACGACGTTTCCCCTCGCGCCAATCGCTTCCGCGAGCGCCGCATCGGACGCCTCGCCCGTTATCTCCGGCCCCTCGTCTCCAATCCGGAAGGTGATGTTCCGCTGGGCCTCGAGGAAGCCGACGTCCACGGCGATGACTTTCGCGGGGCCGCGGTTGAGGAACGAGATCAGCGACGCGATGCCCACCCGGGGCCACGGCCAGCGGCCGAAATGCGGCGCCAGATCCCGTATCGACGTGTCGTTGATCTCGACGAGGAGGATGTCGGGGTGCACGCGGGGAGGGTCGGACACGGCGTGCCGGATCCGCCAGTCGTAGGTCTTCAGTTCGAGCGGCTCAATCCACCCGGGGAGCGCCAGCAGCCACACGGCGATCGCGGCGCCGAGCCCGAGCAGCAGGCCGGCGACGACCTTGCGGACTGACTTCACGCCGCTGGTCCTGCATCCAGGCCGGATGGGTGCTCCGGCTCAGACTGCATATCGTCCCAGGGACGCGGACGCGTCCGTCGCGCCCTGAGGTTCGCAGTCACCACGGGATCCAGAATACGTCCGGCGGCCGGGCGCAGGGTAGGCCCGAGTTTGCGGGCCTGCGGTTCGGCATGGTTCGGAGCAAAGCTGGACGATTTCCTCAGGTACAGCGAGCTCACGTGGTAGGCTGGCGCGATCCCGAAAAAAGAGTCCCTGCTTTCTCGCATGCTCGACCGGCCGGACGGCCATCCGCAGTCGCTTACTCACGTCACCTGAACCTGAAGGAGATCCTCATGAAGGCGTCCGACGCCCTGTCGATGCTGTCCCTTGCTCTGTTGTGCGCCGGGCCGGCGTCGGCCCAGGACCCGGTGAAGGTGGATTCGACTCACTACAAAGTCGTGCTCGAGAACTCGAGCGTGAGGGTGCTGAAGATCGACTACGCGCCCGGCTCGACGAGCACGATGCACCAGCACCCCGACGCGATAGCCATCCCCCTGGCTGCATCGAAGGTCCGGTTCAGTACACCGGACGGCAAGGCGCAAGAGTCGGACATGCCCAGTGAATCGGCGATGTACATGCCGGCCGGGACGCACAGCCCCACCAACATCGGCACGGGCCGCGTCGACGCCATCCTGGTGGAGTTCAAGGCGCCAAAACCGGGGAGCGCATCGCTTCCCTCGTCACGCGAAGGCATGGATGTGAAGGTGCTGGTGGAGGGACCACGCGCGACCGCACTTCGTGTCAGCGCAGCCCCGACGTTCAACGAGCCGGCCGGTTCAAAGCACGACTACGATCAAGTCGTCATCGCGTTGGCCCCCTCGCAGATGTCACTGTCGCTCGACGGCAAGCCTGCGAAGACGACCTGGCAGCGCGGCGACGTGCAGTTCATCGGGCGTGGCGTTCCTCACGAGTCGAAGAACATGAGCGGCAAGCCGATTGAATTCGTGATCGTCTCGGTCAAGTAGCGCTGGGTCCGGAACGCTCCTTCGGTTACGTCAACCAGCGCTTGCGCGAGGCGACATGACAGAAACGACTGCTGCCAGTGATGCGAGCGCCCAGACGCTCGTCCAGATGCTCGCCGGCGCGTGGACGACGCAACTTGTTGCCGCCGTTGTACGGCTGGGAATTCCCGACCAGTTGGCGATTGCTCAGCCGCAATCCAGCGAGCAGTTGGCGGGCGCGGTGGGCGCCAGCGCCGGCGCGCTCTACCGGGTGATGCGCGCGCTGTCGTCGCTTGGTGTGTTCGCCGCTGTCGGGTCCGGCCAGTATGCGCTCACGCCAATAGGAGATTGGCTCCGTTCGGACCATCCCGAGTCGATGACGGAGTTCTTCCTCGCCGAAACGGACGACGTGCACCGCCGGTCGTGGGGTGCCCTGGTGGATGCAATTCGCTCCGGACTACCACAGCCGGCGGCCGTGTTCGGTATGTCGGTGTTCGACTACTACGGCACGCACGTAGACGAAGGAGAGCAGTTCGGCCGCGCCATGGGGAACGTCTCCGCGATGTCGGTGCATGGTGTCCTGGCCAATTACGACTTCAGCACCGCCCGCCTGATTGTCGATGTGGGTGGCGGCAACGGCAGCTTCCTCCGTGCGGTCCTGCAGCAGCACCCGCGATCGACCGGCATCGTGGTCGATCTACCCTACATCGAGAGCCAGGCGGACGCGAGCATCGAGCAGGACGGCCTGCGGAATCGCTGCCGGTTCGAAGCCCACGATATGTTCAAAGAGGTCCCGGCAGGCGGCGATATCTACCTGCTGCGGTTCATCCTCCACGATTGGAACGACGACGAGTCGCGTCAGATTCTCAAGACGGTGCGCGCAGCGATGCCGCCGGCAGGCCGGGTGTTGATCGTGGAGATGCTCGTGCCGGAAACGAACGAACCGGGATTCGTTCAGCTGATGGACATCAACATGCTCGTCATGACCGGAGGTCGCGAACGAACGGCGACTGAATACGGCGCGCTGTGCGCCGCGGCCGGACTCCGGCTCGTTCGAACGATCGCGACCGGGACGCCCTTCTTTGTTGTCGAAGCCGAGCCGGTATAGCAAACCGCACACGACCAGGCGCACCGGACCTTCCACGTCCTTGCACTCGTCCCGGTGAACACGCCAAGTCGACATCCGCCAACCGGTGGAAAGCAGCCGGCGCGGATCGAATGCGCCGTCGTCCGGAAATGCCGTCGCTTCGGCGTCCCGGAACTAGTTCACGTGTTCAGTTTGCTTCGCGCCAGGCGGCGGCGGCGCCGTCGATCTCGGCCGACTCCTGAATCGGGAGAATCACGCGAGTCGTGAACTTCAGGAACGGCGTCCACGGTGCCAGCGTCTTCGCCAGGTCGGCGGCGCTACCTGCTTCGACGAGGGCGACGCCCCCGGCCCCGTCTGCGAAGCCGTAGAAGGCCTGGAATCGCCCCGGGCCCGGCTGCCACTTTGAGAAAAGCTGAAGCGCACGCTTCTGGCCGGCCTCAGTCGAGTCGATGAGTTCCCACGTCACGTGAAACAGCATTGCGCCCTCCTGCCTTTGAAGCTCGGTTCTGCGCGCCTTCGAGCGCTCAACTTGTCGCCATGACCGCCTGCAGCTGTCCCGTGTCGACATACTGCTGGAAGCTCCGGACCTTGCCCTCCTGAAAGCGCAGAACGTGACACACCTGGGCATCGACGCTCCTGCCGGAAGGCTTGTAGCCGCCGGTGTAGCGGCCTTCCATCACGACGTGCTCGCCGGCGTCGTGGAGCCTGAGCAGGGTGATCGTGAAACCTTCCCACTCCGAACCGATCCGCATGAAGAGCTTTTCGAGCACCTCCTGCGGCCCCACCCAGGCCGGGCCACCCGGCTGGTAGGGATTGCCCTCGGCTTGCCGCCATTCGATTTCAGGATGAAACGCGGCCAAGACAGTCGGGATGTCGCCGCGCCCGAACGCCGCATACATATCTTTCGCGAGCTGCACATTGCTCATGATGAACTCTATCCTTCTCCTTCGCGCCGATGAGAAACGGGGTGCCCCCTGAACCCAGCCAGGGCCTGGCCGCGCGTGGATCATACGCCAGAGCTGCCGCGGCGAGCGTATGTCGTCTGGAGATCTCACTCTCCGGCAACCGATCGCCCGGTACCTCGCGACGCGTTTTCCCAGGGCAGCAACCGCCAGGTGCATCCAGCGGGTCAAGGGCCCTGTCCCTGAACCATCGACGCTGCCGCAGAACGAATGTGGTTGACTGCGTCGCGGCTTCTTACCAGAATCATCCGCCCCGTTCCACCGGCCACTGAAACGGCTGTCAGCGTGCCGACAGTCAGGAGATCCACCATGATGATGCGAACGTTCTGGACGGCCATTGGCGCCGCGGTCCTCCTGGCGCCGGTCGCGCTTGCGCAGCCGCCACAGGTCGAGCTGATCGCGCGCGCCGCCTTCTTCGGCAACCCCACCAGGAACCAAGGTCTGGTGAGTCCGGACGGCCGGTGGTTGTCGTGGCTCGCGCCCAGCAACGGTGTGCTCAACATCTGGGTCGCGCCGGTTTCCGATCCGGCGAAGGCGAAGCCCGTGACGGACGAGAAGATCCGGCCGATTCGCCAGCATTTCTGGGCGCAGCACAGCAAACAGATCCTCTTCATCAACGACAGCGGCGGTGACGAGAACTTCCTGCTGTATGGCGTCCCACCCGAGGGCGGCGGCGCCAAGAACTTCACGCCGTTTCAGAAAACGCGCGTGATTCGCCTGGGCGACAGCCGCTCACGCCGCAACGAGATCCTCATCGGCCTCAACAATCGCAACGCCCGCTACCATGATGTGCACCTGCTGAACCTGGACACCGGTGCGTTGAAGCTGGTGTACCGAGAACAACGAGTACGCGGGCTTCCAGGCTGACGACGACCTGGAAATACGGTTCGTCTTCAAGGAAAAGCCTGGCGGCGCGATGGACGTGTTCCGCTTCGAGAAAGGCAAGACCAGGCCCTTCTCGGTGATTCCGGCTGAGGACTCGATCACCACCAATCCCATCACCATCACAGCCGACGGCAGAACGATGTACTGGGTCGACAGCCGCGGGCGTGACAAGGCCGGCCTGATTGCCCAGGACCTCGCATCGGAAGCGACGCGGCTGGTGGCCGAGAGCCCCCGCGGGGATGTCGGCGAGGTGCTCCTCAATCCGAGGACGCTGGAGGCGGAGGCGTACGCGGTCAACTACCTGAAGAAGGAATGGACGCCGATTGGGGAGGCGGTCAAGGCCGATATCGCCGCGATTGATGCGCAGGTGAAGGGCCAGTGGAGCGTCGCCAGCCGCAACGACGACGACACTCTGTGGGTTGTGAGCGTCGACGAAGTCGCCCGGCCCATCTCCTACCAGCTCTACGACCGAGGCGTGCGCAAGCTGCGGCCCCTGTTCGTGACGCGGCCGGAGCTCGAGGGCAAGCCGCTCGCCTCGATGTACGGCCGCGAGATCCGCTCACGCGACGGTCTCACGCTGACTGCGTTCCTCACGCTTCCTGTCGGGACGGACCCCGACGGGGATGGCAAGCCGATGACGCCCCTGCCGCTGGTGCTGAACGTTCACGGCGGCCCCTGGTCGCAGGACACGTTCGGCTACGACCCGGAGGCGCAGTGGATGGCCAACCGCGGTTACGCGGTGCTGCAAGTCAACTATCGCGGCTCCACCGGCTTCGGTAAGCGGTTCATAGAGGCGGCCACGCGGGAGTTTGGCGGCAAGATGCACGATGACCTGCTCGACGCGGTGAAGTGGGCGGTTGACGGCGGCATCACGAGCGCCGACAAGGTAGCGATCTACGGGGGCTCCTACGGGGATACGCCACGCTCGTCGGCATGACGTTCACGCCGACCACTTTTGCCTGCGGCGTCGACATCGTGGGCCCGTCGAGTCTGGTCACGTTGATCGAGAGCTTCCCGGAATACTGGAAACCCTTCCTCGAGGGCACGTGGTACCGCCGCGTCGGAAATCCGGCGAACGCCGAAGATCGCGCACTCCTGCTCAGCCGCTCCCCCATCACACGGATCGGCGAGATCAAGCGGCCGCTCCTCATCGCACAGGGTGCGAACGACCCACGCGTGACGCAGAAGGAGTCGGACCAGATTGTGGCGGCCATGACGGAGAAGAAAATCCCGGTCACCTATGTGGTGTACGCAGACGAGGGTCATGGGTTCGCCCGGCCCGAGAACCGCATTTCGTTCTATGGCATCAGCGAGGGCTTTTTGTCACAGTGCCTCGGCGGTCGATTCGAGCCGCTGGGGACGTTCACGGGCGCTAAAATCGCGGTGCCTCACGGTGCGGATCTCGTACCCGGGCTCGCGCAAGCCGTCGGACGCTGAACACTGCCGTGTTCGCGTCGATCCCCAGCGCGAGATCCAGCGGCGCCACAACGCTGGACGCCGGACTCCGGGTCAGGGTCCGGAAGGCGTAACGGCATCGTCGGTCGGTACGCTCGGTTACTTCCTCACCGGCATGCAGCGGGTCGCAGGAGTCCATTGATGGCGCCACTGGTTCGAGCGTGCGCGTTCGTGGCCGTCGTCATCGCGGCGACGTTCCTGCCGTTCGTCCCGGGCGGACACGACCCGCTGGCTGTTCCGCTGTCGGCGATGGCCTGGGCAGTCGGGCGCGTGGGCCTGTTGCTCGTGCCGGTCGGCGGACTCTGGCTGTGGGCTTCCACGAGGCCCGCGCCTCGCGTTGCCCCACCAGCCTGGCTGGTGTGGGTCACGCTCGGCGTCGCCCTCCTCATCGCGATGGTGACGGTTCTGGTGGCTTTCGCATCCTCAGGCAGCCCACTGCTCGCGGCCGTCACCGCCGCCGTCACTGGACTGCTGACGATTCGCGTCGGCCGGCGCATTCGAGCGACCCGGACGGGAATGCCGATGCCCCGAATGTCGGCAGCCATCCTGGTTGTTGCTCCAATCGTCGTGCTGGCCGTCCAGACGATGCTCGTGGAGGCGGTCACGGCCCACGCGCGGAACCGCGTGATCGCGAACGGCGCCCCGCTCATCGCCGAGATCGAGCGGTATCGCGCCCGTCGCGGTGCGTATCCCGAGTCGCTCTTCTCGGTGTGGGGGGACTACAAGCCGTCGAGCGTCGGCGTCGAGCGCTACTACTACGAGCGGAGCGGCGAAGCCTACAACGTTATTTTCAAGGAGCCGTCGCTCGGCTTCGGCACGCGCCGGTTCGTGGTGTACAACCCTCGCGACACGCAGCGCGTGACCGTCCACGAACAGGATCGCCTGCTGCTCGATGAGGCAGCGCTCGATGCGGACAACGCCGGCTACACGGTGGTCCAGCCGCTTCCACAGCCGCACTGGAAGGTTTTCCTGTTCCTGAGCTGAGGGCAAGGTCCGGTGGCGTCGGGCGCGTCACCTGTCGCAGCAGCCTCAGGTGCAAAAGGACCAGAGGGCCAACTACTCGAACAATTCCGTTGCAGCTGCTGCGGGAAAAGCTGGAACCAGCGGAATGGCGCTGTTCCAGGCGCCTGCGGCCGCGGCCGCGACGCGCGCGACCACCTCGGGCGTGAACTGGGTCCGATGACAGGCCATTGAGCGCTTCGCCGCGGCCAGGTCCTCCGGGGCGAACGCCACGCTCGTCGTGAAATGCGCGGCCTTCGGCACCAGCAGAGGCGGCGCACCGCGCTGCGGATTCAGGGCGCGCATCAACTCCACAGGCAGGCTCATATAGAAAAGACGCTCGGGGACTCCCGGCGCACCCGTCCGCTGGAGCTGCGTGACGATGCTGCTCACGATGCGGTGATCCGGATGACCCGTTCCTCCGTCAGGTCCCCACGTGATCACGACATCGGGATGCAGACGCTGCAACTCTTCCGCGATGCGCTGGGTGACTCGATAGATGAGCGACCGGTCTCCGGCGTAATCACCGAGCTTGCCGTCGGGGAAGCCGAGAAGGATCGGCGGTTGTGCGCCCAGCGCTTGGGCGGCGCACCGCGCTTCTTCCTGCCGAGCTGCGGCGAGCGCCTCGCCAGTTGGCGTGCCATCGGGACGCTGTCTGTCCCGCGCC
This sequence comes from uncultured Acidobacteriota bacterium, assembly GCA_963787175.1. GTDB lineage: Bacteria > Acidobacteriota > Vicinamibacteria > Vicinamibacterales > 2-12-FULL-66-21 > CAVSUB01. The sequence continues at coordinate 25,207 of CAWBCA010000006.1, read as the reverse complement.
GGCGCTCCCGTCGCTGACCACGATCAGGTAGACCTGGACACCTTCCCGGGCGTAGCGAGCGAGCAGAGGAGCAACAGGTCCCTCGTCATCGGCATGGGCGACTGCCGCGACGAGGGTGCGGGGCGCTTGCGCCGAAGGCCCAATTGCCGGGGCGCCTGTGACGATCGCGACCATGCTCGAGAGCGCGACCGGTATGACTAATCGAAACGGCATGGTGGCCTCCTCGTCTCAATAGGGGGAGGCTTCCGCCATCACCCTGCATTTGATCTCGATCAACACGCCTCACAAACGCCTTGGTCAGGCGTTGGTCGGCGCGATCGCGGGGTCGATGCGCACCGCGCGCTCGGCCTTGAGTCGAAGCCACTCCTTCGCCGGCTCCACCCGCCAGTCGTGCGCGAACACGCCGTAGCGGCGGCCACCGACCTCGAAGTCGGCCTCGCGGACCCGCCACATGTGGATCTCGGTGAACATCGGTTCCACCACATCGGGATCGGCCAGCGCCACGAACGACCATGAGACGTGCGGCGCGATCCAGCTCTGCGAGCAAGTCGCCGCCACCACGGTGAACACCTGGGTCAACGCCTGGTAGTGCTCGGCATGCATCCAGAATCGGCCGAACAGGACCGATTCGCCCGGCCGCTGCGGCGCGTGCCGTCCGGCATAGGCGGCGGCCCGGGCGATGGCCGGATCGGCGGCGACGTCCTCGGCGCTGATCTGTGCCAACGACAGGTTGGCGACGAAGCCGATGAGATCGCCACCAACGCGGCGGATGGCCCGGAACGCCTCGGGCTGCCGAGTCAGCCAGTAGCGGGCAACCGCTGCCGACGCCGGGCCCTCGTGGCGATCGACCATCGCGGCAATCGCTGCGTGATCCTGCGGTCGCGCGGGCGCGGCATAGGCAGTTCCGAACCCGGCCCACTCGAAATACGGCCGCAGGAACCGGTTGTACCGCTGGACGTACAGCACGTCGAACCACACCCGCTGCTGTTCGAGACCGTGAGTCCGCTCGAACCGTTCGTACAGGTACCCGAGGACGCGCGCGGTGACCTGGAACGCCGCGTCCGGATCCCGCCAGCGGAAATCCAGGCACAGCACGTCGCGTGCGAGATCGTGTGGGAACAGCCCGTACGGCCCGTGTTCGACGAACGACTGCTGTCCGAGCCACTCGAACAGGTCGTGCGCATCGGTCTGACCGAGTGCGGCGGCGAGCAGCGGCTCGGTCGTCGCCCATGCCGTCACGCAGGTGTGCAGCGCGAGCCGGTGCGCGCGGCTCGGCACCTCCCCCACGAAAGTCTCGAGCAGCACGCGCACGATGTCGGACTCGTTGTCGAGGCGCTCCGCCGCGAACCGATCGCCACGCGCGAGGACCGCAGCGATGAGCGACAGCGCCAGCGGGTGTCCACGCGTGAACCCCAGCGCTTCGTCGTGGCGCGCGGGCGCGACCCCACAGCGGGTCAGGTAGGTCCGGCTCTCGGCCCGATCCAGGTTGCCCAGGGGAACGATGCGGGTCAGGGGCGCCCAGGCGACATCCGTCCGCCACGCCGTTGCAGGTTCGTTGCGCCCCGCGATGACCACCAGACTGCGCGCGGGGAGCTGCGGCAGAAGGGTGCGGCGCAGCCAGTCGTCGATCGAAGCCAGCAGTTCGTAAGTGTCCACGAGCAGAACGCCGCCGGCCGGCCACCGCTCGACCACCGCCGCAAGGCCGATCCGTTCGTCGCCTCCCTGCGATTCGCTTAGTGCCACCAGGAAGCCTGCGGCAGACGACTCGATGTTGCGGCCGTCGATGCACACCACTGCCCGGCCCGCGTCGCCGGCCACGCCCGCCAGCTCGTGCAGTAGCGCGGTCTTCCCCACACCGCCGGGACCGGTGATCTGCAACACCACGAACGCCGGTTCCTCGTCCAGCACGGCCGCGCGAAAGAGCTCGATCTCCGCTTCACGGCCGACGAAACGGCTGCGCCGCACCGAGGCGAGACAATCCGCAATCCGCCCGCTCGTTGGACCGGCGTCGCCGGGTTCAGAATCCGGCAGCTTGGCGAACGGCAGGACCACTGGACCCCGCTCGGCCGAGCCTCCGCCGCCAGCGACACGGGCTCCGGTGCGACCAGCCGCCGACTCGTGTCCGAAGTCGCCGCCACCAGCCGGTATCCACGCTTCGCGATCGTCTCGATGTACTCTGGGCTGCCGTTGGTCGTCGTCCAGCGCGCGGCGGAGGTCCGCGATCGATCGCGTCAGAGTGGCCTCGGCGATGAACCGACCCTCCCACACGGCGTCGATGATCTCGTCCTTCGATACCACGCGGCCGCCGGTGGCAGCCAGGAAGGCGAGGAGATCCATGAGCTGCGGCTCGAGGCGCCGCACCAGGCTGCCGTCGCGGATGAGATTGAGGGACGGCTGCGCGAGCCAGCGGCCGATGCGGAAATCCCGTGGCGCCGGCGGGCGAGCCTCCTTCCTGCTCTCCACGCGGGCGATTCTAGACCATCCAGCGCTGAACAGCGGAGCGCACCCTCCGGCCGCGGCAGGACCACCGGCATCGGGGGCCCGATCGACGCGCCGGGCGATCACCTGGCCAGGATCCTCCGTCCCTGCAGCACCGCTTCGACAACGAGCAGCGGTCCCGCCCAGCAGAACCAGCTGCTCGCGGCCAGTTGCTCGGCCTGCGTGCCGATCCCCGCGGCCTGCAGCAGTCCCCAGAACGCGCGGAACGAGACGAACGCGAACGTTACGACATAGCTGCGGATCATCCAATCCTTGTGTTGCTCGATCATCTGCCGTCTGATCGCGGCAACGGCCAACGTGGTCGTCACGACCCACGCCACACCGAGGCCGGTGAGACCGGCGCCGAAGACCCACCCCAGGGTGGTGTGCGCGGCGAGGTAGAACGCGGCGACAGCGCCAACGGCCACGCTGGCCACATAGGCGAGCCCGAGCCGCCGGTGAAGAGTGACGACACGGTTGCTGAGCCCCAGCCACAGCTGTACCGGACCGGTGAGCAGGGCCACGGTTCCGGCGCCGATGTGCACCAGCAGCCATGCCTGCCGGGAGCCGTAACGCGTGAGGACTCTGCGATCCTGGGCAAGGTAGGGCAGCGCAAAGCTGGCGAAGAACCCGATCGCCACCAGCGCCGTCAACGAGACGATGACGAGACCCGGACGGCCGGCGCGGGATCGCGGGAGCACGGCGGCTTGAGTGACATCCATGGGAAGGCCCTCCTGGTGCGGCTGACCGGACGTGACCGGGCAGCGGCCATCACTATGGATGCGGACGAACAGGAAGTCCTTCGGAAGATGCGGGGATTGTCCTCGGATCACGCGCGGGCGCCGGCGGGCCCCGGCATCGGCCGCCCAGCTTCAGGGTCCCTTCGACGCGCTCAGGGGGTTCGCCCGGCGCCCGCGCGGGCACGACGGCCGCAGCCACCACGGGCGCGAGAACCGCCGCGAGGACGGCATACGCCGACCCGCCGAGTGGGTTCACCCAGTGGTGGAGCATCCGGCCGCGCACGGCATCGTCAACACGACGAGCGCGTGCGCCGGACGGGCGATCTTCGATCAGGATCCAACCCCGGTCGGCGATCCGGCGACGTACTTCTTCTATCATGAGGGGCACCCCTCGACCGCGGTGCATCGGATTGTGGGGAAGAAGCCTGTTCGAGGAGATCGCTGCGCGCCGGCCAGCGGCGCGGTGAGACGACGCGCACCAACGTCAGCGGCGCGCTGGTCGACGGGCGCTTATTTATGAGTGACGAGGTCAGGAACTACATCACGCCGGGCGGCCACCGACGGCTGGCGGAGGAGCTCGCACGCCTGTGGAAAATCGAGCGGCCGGCCGTGGTCACGACCGTGGCGTGGGCTGCCGGCAACGGCGACCGTTCGGAGAACGGCGATTACATCTACGGAAAGCGAAAGCTGCGCGAAATCGATCGGCGTATCCGCTATCTGTCGAAGAGTCTCGACCGGGCTGTGGTGGTGGACAACGCGGGCAAGACCTACGACCGGGTGCGTTTCGGCGCGACCGTCACGATCCTCTACGCGAGCGGTGACGAGCGCGAGGTCACCATTGTCGGCGTGGACGAGCTCGATTCCGGCGACACACGCGTGTCCTGGCCCTCTCCGCTGGCCCGGGCGCTGCTGACGGCAAAGGTCGGGGACACGGTGAGGCTTCGCGCGCCGCGTGGGCCAGAACGCCTGGAGATCATGGCGGTCCGCTACGACGACCTGGGTTAGCCGGCGCCCCGTTCGGCGCGCACCCGGAGGGAGGACGCTTGTGGCCCCTTGGTGGTTTTGGGCATACTTGCCCCTAAGAACAGCACGGGTATGGGGTCAACCGTCGCAGCGTTCATCGGTCACGCGGCGTTCTGGGGGTTGCTGGTCGCGGGCGTTCTCGCGGGAGAACTGCGGCTCCGTTCGTGCGCCATATTTTTCTGCCTCTGGCTGATCGCACTTTTTGCCGGGCCGTACCGACCCTATTGGTTGCCCTTCTCAACCTGTGTGGCGGTTCTCGACATCGTGCTGGTGTTCGCCGTTGCAAAGGGCGACGTGAGGCTATCTTGAATGCGCGCGGCATTCGCTCAACCCGAACTGCGACATTACCCCCGACGCGAAGGTGTGCCGCCGCTGTCGCGTCGTATATGCGTGCCGGAGCACTCAGCAGGGCTGAGGCATAGCCGCAGGGGTCTTTTTCTGAGGCACGGGCCGCGCATTCAGTTGGCTTATAGCAACCGCGCCGCCTTGCCGACCGCGCCCTGCACCGTGGAGTCCAGGATCATTGAGCGAGCCGGGGCGCGCGCAGCGAGAGGACGCCGACGGTCGTGAAGGCCGGGCTTCTCGCGAGTAGCCGCAGCCCATAGCGCGTGTCGCAGAGGAAGTCCTGCATCGAAGCTCCGTCAAGGGTTCGAGAATCGATGAGCGGACCGCCGGCCTGGTCCCCGTCGAACATAGCGGACGTTGCTCCTCCGACCCACAAGGACCCGATGGCACTCCCTACTACGAGGAGAGCAGGGCAAGCGTTCGCGATAGGAATCGAGGCTCACACCTTTCGCAACTGCCTCGTCCGTGCGGCGTGACCCGGCGCGGGCTCAGTCGCCGCGTAAGGCGATCACCGGGTCGATGCGTGTGGCCCGAATGGCCGGCACCGTGCAGGCCAGCCCGGCCACTCCCGCCAACGCCAGGCCGGTAACCGCGAAGGTGAGAGGATCGGCGGCGGAGACCTCAAAGAGCAGGCTGGCGATGGCTCGGCTGACTGACCACGCGCCAAACAAGCCGAGCGCGATGCCGCCGATTGCACACGTCATGCCGCCCCGGAGCACCAGCCCGACGACCGAGATTCGGGCGGCGCCGATGGCCATCCGCACGCCGATTTCCTGCGTCCGCTGGCTGACCGCATAGGACATGACGCCGTAAATGCCCACAGCCGTGAGGAACAGCGCCGCCATGGCAAACGCCCCCGCCAGGGTCGTCGTCAGGCGGGGCTGTGCCGCGCTCTCGGCGATCCACTCGTCCAGGCGGCGCAGGTCGGGAACCGGCTGAGCGGGATCGATGTCGCGGACCACCGCCCGGAGCGCCGGCAGGAGCGCCTGGAGCTGGTTGTCTGGGCGAATCACCAGCGAGACGGTGTTCTGCGGGAACTGGGCCGAGGACAGGTACAGCACCGCAGACGGATCGCGATCGAGACCTCCGCCTCGTGCGGTACCGTCGTTCCCACGGGTGTCCCCTACGACGCCCACAACCTCATGGCTGCGGCCGTCGAACTCGAGAGCGCGCCCGATCGCGTCCTTATCTCCCCAGAGCTGTCGCGCGACGCCCGCGCTGACAATCGCGACCAGCGGCGAGCCCGGTTGATCCTGCGCACCGAACTCGCGTCCTGCCAGCAGCTTTACGCCAAGTGCTCGAAACAAACCGGGGCTCACGACCTGTTCAACCGCGGACGTCGACGCATCTGACGACGTTGCGGCCGTCGCACGGTCGCGCAGCGTGACCCCGCGGCGAACCCCAGGGGCAAACGGGGCGCTCGTCATGAGGCCGACTGCCCGAACAGATGGCAGCGATTCAAGCGATCCGAGCAGCGTCCGATGGAATGCGAGCGTCACGGCCGCGTCCGGATACTTCATCCGCGGGACACTCAGGCGTGCCGTCATCACGCCGCCAGGCTCGAATCCGAGCGGCCCCTGCTGCAGCCGCACCAGACTCTGCGTCAGCAGCGCCGCCAGGACCACCAGCATCGTTGCCAGGCCCATTTGCGCCACGACGAGACCGTGCCGCCACCTCTCGCGTTGCGAACCGAGGACGCCTCTGCCGCTCTGCGTCAGCGCCGACAACAGATTCGCACGTGTCCCGCGCGAGGCGGGCGCCATGCCGAAGAACAAGCCGCAGGCAATCGTGATGAACAGGCCAAAGCCGAGGACGGTCCCGTCGAGACCGATTTCATCGACGCGCGGGATCGTCGCCGGGACGAGCGTCCGCAAAGCCTGCATCGAGAGCATCGCCGCCGTCAGTCCACAGGCGCCGCTGACCATCGCCAGCGAGACGCTCTCGGTGAGCAGTTGTCGCGCCAGACGGGCGGGGCGCGCACCAAGCGCTGCGCGAAGCGCGAGCTCCCGCTGCCGGCTCGCGGCGCGCGCGAGCAGCAGATTGGCGACGTTGGCGCAGGCGATCAGGAGCACGACGCCGACCGCGCCAAGCAGGATCAGCAGGGACACGCGGACTCGAGGATCGAACATCGAGTCGTGCAGTCGCTCGATCCGCACGCCCCAGTTTCGATTCGTCGCCGGGAATTCCTGCTCCATGCCCGCGCCGACGCGATGCATCTCATCCCTTCCCTGATCGAGTGAGATACCCGGGCGCAACCGCCCGACCACGCGGAGCGTGTGGTTGCCGCGGCTCTGCGCGGTATCCATCGTCAGCGGGACGAAGATCTGGGCAGCGCCGGCCGAGCCGATCTGGGTGCGTCCGACCTCTCGAAACGTGCTCGGCACGACGCCGACGACGCGATGGGGTGTGCCGTTCAGGACGATCGAACGGCCGACGACCGAGCGATCGCCGCCAAACCCGCGGAGCCAGAGCGACTCGGCGAGCAACGCCACCGGGGCCGCGCCGGGCAGCCCGTCTTCTTCACTCAGCGATCGCCCGGCGATCGGCGCGACGCCGAGCACCCTGAACAGCGAAGCGGTTACGGCGCTTCCAAGGACGCGCTCCGGGTCACCATGCTCCGTGACAGTGAGATCCCTGCCGCTGAGGGCTGCCAACGCGGCGAAGCTCCTGGCCCGCTCGACCCACGACAAATAGTTGAGCAGCGACACGCGGAAGAACGGCCCGCCGCCGGCGCGGGTGTTGTCCTCGAAGACTTCGACGAGACGATCTGCGTCCGGATACGGCAAGGGCCTCAGGAGCACACCGTGGACCACGCTGAAGACGGCGGTGTTCGCGCCGACGCCGATCGCCAACGTCAGAATCGCCGCCAGCGCGAGAACCGGCGTCCGCCGCCACATCCGCCACGCGTGCCGCAGGTCCTGCCCCAGCGTCGAGACCTGCTCCCTGGGCGCGGTGCGTGCCAGGTCGGCGACGAGTGCGAGCCACACCTCCGTCACTCCTTCACTGCGCACACGGTCGCGATACAGGCCGATCATTTCGTCGGCGTAATCGTCGGAGAAGTCGCGCGGGTACAGACGCAGCAACCGTCGATAGACGCGCTCACCAAGCGTGGCTCTGGCCATCAGGGGCCTCACTCCGGGCTACGCGCGGCCGGGCGCCAGTCCCACCGCTCTTGCCTGGCGCAGCAGTGCCGCGAGCCGCGCCGCTTCCGCCTGCGCGACGGAGCGCCCGAACGCCGTCATTCGGTAATACCGGCGCCGTTCATCGTCTTCGTGCGGCCGCTGCCGGTCGCTGAGCTCGACGAGCAGGCCCTGCTCGAGCATGCGTCTGATGGATCCGTACAGCGTGCCGGGGCTCAGCTTGAGCGCGCCGTTCGTCCGCCCGGCGACGTCCTGCATGATGGCGTAGCCGTGGCGGTCCTGATCGGCGACGGCGACGAGGATGTGAAACATCGCGACAGGCAACGGCAGCAGGTCGTTGGCATCCGGCGGTGAGAGTGGTGTCACAGTGGGTAAATGTAACGCATCTCGTTATATCCGTCAACGTTACAAGGCCACGGACCCCGGCGGGTGAGCGCGTACGCGTGGGCGACCTATTCGTACCGCAAGGCAACCGTCGGATCGACCCTTGCCGCACGTCGCGCCGGCAGAATTGTCGCCAGCAGAGCAACACCAGCCATGACGCCGGCGGCCCCGGCAAACGCAGCCGCATCCCGGGAGCTGACGCCAAACAGCAGAGTGGCAACCACTCGGCTCAACCCGAGGCCGGCAAGCACACCGATGGCAACGCCGGTCAGGACGAGCACAGAACCTTCCCGCAGAACCATCGACAACACATTGACAGGCCGTGCGCCAAGGGCCAGACGGATGCCGATCTCGCCAGTTCGACGCGTCACCGAATAGGCCATCACTCCATACAGTCCAATTCCCACGAGAAGCAGCGATAACATCCCGAGAAACCCGGACAACAGCGCCAGCAGGCGCTCGCGCGCGATTGAACCGTTCACGTGCGTCTCGAGTGTCTCCGATTCGACGAGCACGTTCTTGTCCATCTGTGTTACGAGATCGCGAACTCGGGCCGCCACCAGCACAGGAGCAGAAGCGCTGCGCACCTCCAGAATCATGTTCTCACCCTGAAGGAAGTCAGGGCCCTGCTCGTAGGGAACATACAGGACGCGCTTCGGAGGTTCCTTGAGATCGAAGTGTGCCGCATCCTCCACGACGCCGATGATTTCGCAGTCGGTCGGGTTGCTGTTTCCGCCCCATGGGGCGATCAGGCGGCCGATCGGGCTCTCATCTCCGAAGAAGTAGCGCGCCATGCTGTGATTGATGATCGCCACCTTCGGCGCACCTCGCCGGTCGCGGTCGGCAAAGTCGCGGCCCTCCAGCAGTCGCTGTCCGATCGTGTCGAAGTAGCCGGACGAGACGAAGTTGCTCCAGACGACCCGGTCCTCGCCGGGTCGGTCGGCGCGACCGGCGATCGAGACAGTTCCGTTGTTGCCAAACCCCTGGCTGACCGGCGGCGCCCAGGACATCGCGGTCGATTGCACCGCGGGCACCGACTTCACGCGATCGAGAAGCGTCTCAAAGAACTGATTCGCCCGCGGACCGCGATGGCCTGCGCCGACGGCGTTGGCGCGGATCAGGATCACATTCGTGGCGTCGAACCCTGTTTCGACGGCGAGCAGATGACGGAAGCTGTTCAGGAAGAGCCCGGCGCCTGCCACGAGCAGCATGGAGAGAGCCACCTGAGACACGACCAGCGCCTTTCGAAGCCGTCCGCCGGCGCCGCTGAAGGCGCGCGAACTCTCCTTCAGTGAGGGGGCCAGGTCGATTCGCGTCGTCTGCAGGGCGGGAACGAGTCCGAAGACCAACGCAGTAAGGAACGTGACGCCGACCGTGAACGCGAGAAGACGAGTGTCGGCACGAAGGTCCAGAAATACCGGATTGCTGCTCGAAGAAATCAAACTCACGAGCACCTGTACGCTCCAGACAGCAAACACCACGCCTGCGAGGCCTGCGATCGTCGCCAGCAACATGCTCTCCGTGAGCAGTTGTCGTATCAGGCGGCCTCGTCCGGCGCCGGTGGCCAGGCGAACGGCAAACTCACGCTGGCGAGACGCGCCGCGCGCCAGCAAGAGGTTGGCCACGTTCGCGCAGGCTATCAGCAAAACCAGTGCGACCAGGCCCATCAGCACAAAGAGCGGCGAAGCATACTCCGATCGAAGGGCGGAGAATCCGTTCGCGGCTGGGAGCACCTCGGTTCTGTGGCGGAAGAAGCCGGAATCAGGACGCACGCCTGCCGGCGCGGTGTCGGCCAGGATCTGCGGCCAGACAACCTGCACGCGCGCGTCTGCCTGCTCGAGGGACTGTCCAGGCGCCAGTGTCCCCATGATCTGAAGCCAGTGTGCCGATCGCCGCGACAGGATATCGGCCGACTCCGGGCGAAGGCGCGGCATCGTTGTGACAGGCACTGTCACGTCGATCGCGACTCCGACATGGACACCCCTGAAGTCGGGTGGCGTGACGCCAATGACCGTCACGGGCAATCCACCGACGGTCATACGCTTTCCAAGGACGGAGCGATCCGCCGAGAAGGCGCGGGTCCAGAAGCCGTAGCTGAGCACGGCAACCGGGGCTTGCATCTCGTCGTCTTCGGGAGAGATCGTCCGGCCAAGCACCGCCGCGACTCCCAGCGCGGGGAAGTAGTCTCCGCTGGCCAGGAGCACCCGCGTTGGCTGCATCGAGCCGTCAATCTCCGCCGGAAGTCGTTCATGGGTCAGCGCCACGGTGTTGACGAAGATTCCGTGGGCTTTCAGCGCCTCGAACTTGGCGTAACTGAAACCTCCGTTCGTGAGCCGGACAAGACGATCCGGCTCGGCGACGCCGGGAAGCGGCCGCATCAACACGGCATTGATCAAGGTGAATATCGCCGTATTGGCGCCGATGCCGAGAGCCAGTGACAGCAGGGTGACGGAGGCGAAACCCGGGCTCTTCACGAGGGACCGCCACGCGTAGCGGATGTCCTGGCGGAACTGATCGACGAGCTGTGTGCCTCTCATGTCGCGACACTGCTCCTTTCGCTGCTCGACGCCGCCCATCGCACGCAGCGCAGCGTAGCGAGCCTCATCAGCCGTCAGGCCTCTCGCGATGTCGGCTGCGATCCGCCGTTCAAGATGGTCACGGAGCTCGTCGTCCAGCTCCTGCTCGACTTGAGTGCGGCGAAACAGGGATCGAATACGCAGCGGAAGCATGTAGAGTAGACGCAGCAGGCGCACTCCTACACCTCCTTCAACCGGACCACGCGCGAGATCGCCCCCGACAGTCGTTCCCAGTTCGCCGCTTCCCGTTCAAGGGCCTGCCGGCCGGCACGCGAAAGGGCGTAGAACTTGGCCCGCCGGCCAGTCTCCGCGAGCTGCCACTTCGCGGTGATCCATCCTTCCTGCTCGAGTTTGTGCAGCGCGGGATACAGCGACCCTTCGCTGACCTGCAGCACGTCTCCGGATACCTGTTTCAGGCGCTGGGCGATGGCCCAGCCATGCAGGGGCTCGAGTGCGACGATCTTGAGGAGGAGAAGGTCCAGCGTGCCCTGGACCAGATCCGTCGGTTTGCTCATCTACCCTCGGTTACCGAGGTTAGTCTATGCCCGCTCGGCCCCGGGGATCAAGAGGCCGATAACTCGCCGATGACGTTCGGCAAGGTCGCCGAGGCCCACGAGCGGCGGCACGTCCTGGCGAAGGGGTCGCGCTGGCGAGCACCATCGACCACCGTGTGGCTCACCCGGCCGAGGAACGGGGGAGCGCTGGCGCCCCGTTCCTAGTCGGTCAGCTGGGCGCCGATGGCGGCAACTGCCGCGACAACCGCGAGGACGATCAGGAGGACTGACAACGCATACTCGAGTTCCCCATTGCCCTCCTCTTCGTCAAGGAGACGGCTTAGTAGAGCCTTCAATCCAAGCCTGTCCATGGTCGTTCTCGAATCTGACACCCGGGAAGCATCGGGCAATACGGGGAGCATGAGGTTCAGACCGCGTGACGGCACCGCTGGGTTTTCAGCGTGTAACGCGCGATACGGAGCCGGCCTCGTTGAACCTGCCGGAAGCCCGTCGCCAATCCAGGTGATGGAAAAGGGTTAGGTAATCGCGGGACGGCACCAACGCCGGCGAGCGTGATCAACCCGGCGACAAACGCATACTCGATCAGAGCCCGACGCTCTTGGTGCCGGAGACGCCGAGCCGGAATAAGCCTCACAAGAAAGGCCACGATATTCGCGGGTGTGTGTGCTGGGTATCCGGAAGATGAGCCGGTCTATCGGGAGAACCCTCTACATCCTCGACGGTAGCCCCGTTTCCGGCACTCCAGGGGTCCAACACCTCGGCGGCTGAGCTCGGCCGATAGCGCCCCCGGAGCAGACGGTCCTGAAGCTGTCAGAGGCGCCCGCTGACCAGCCGGTGCTGCCAGTGTGTTACGCGCGCCGCGGGTCGGCTGCAGGGTGCCGAAACCAACGGCCCTGAATGGGGATGCCGCAGGGCACGCCCGACCCGCCGGAACCTGGCACGCCGGACTTCCCAGGACGGGCGCTGCCACATATAAAGAAAATCATGATATAGACTGTCTTTATATGGAACCCCTCTACGGCGTGCTCGACATGCTGGTGCTTCGGACGTTGCTGTTCGGCCCGCTCCACGGCTATGCGATCGCCGCCACCCTCCGCGACAACTCCCGCGAGGCCCTGAACATCGAGTTCGGCTCGCTGTATCCGGCGTTGAAGCGGCTGGAGCTCAAAGGCTGGATCGCGGCCAGATGGGAGATGTCCGAACACAACCGCCGCGCGAAGGTCTATCGGCTCACCCCTGCCGGGCGTAAGCAGCTTCGTCAGGAGAAGTCCGAGTGGGCCGAATTCGTGAGTGCGGTCGCGCGGATCATGAAGCCGACCGCGGAGGAGGCCGACCAATGATGTTGTGGAAGCGGCTGGGATATCTGCTGCCCTGGCGGCGGCGCGCCGCGGAGCGCGACATGCAGGACGAGCTCCGATCGATCGCCGCGATGGCCAGACCCGGGGAGCTCGGGAACCTGACGCTGGCCGCAGAAGACGCGCGTGCCGAATGGGGCTGGACCCGCCTCGAGCAGACCATGCAGGACCTTCGCTACGCCCTGCGGACGCTCGAAAAGAGCCCCGGTTTCACCGCTGCCGCGGTGCTGTCGCTCGCGCTCGGCATTGGCGCCAACGCGGCGCTCTTCACGCTCATCAACGCCGTCACGTGGCGGATGTTGCCCGTCCGCGAACCCCAGACCCTCCTGCTGCTGGGGCAGCGCCAGGGTTCGGCCATCGCCAATGGTTTCAATTACCAGCAGTACGAAGTGATTCGCGATTCCAACCGCGTGCTGGATCTGGCCGCGTACTCGCGGGCGCGCCTGAATATCAGCATTGCCGGCCGATCGGAGCCGACCTCCGAGGGCCAGCTCGTCTCGGGCCACTATTTCCCGCTGCTCGGCGTGGTTCCGGCCGCGGGCCGCGCGCTCGGTCCCGACGACGACCGCGTGCCGGGCGGCCATCCGGTGGCGATGATCAGCTACGGCTACTGGAAGCGCCGCTTCGCCCTCGATCCCGCCGTTGTGGGCCGTCCGATCTCGCTCTCCGGGATGTCCTTCACGATCGTCGGTGTGACGCCGCCGGAATTCTTCGGGGTCGAGGTCGGCACGTCACCCGATCTCTTCGTCCCGATCATGATGCAACCGGTCGTGATGCCCGTCTCGGAGAACCTCCTCGTCAATCCGATCAATGCCGTCTCGTGGATGCGGATCGTCGCGCGCCTCAAGCCGGGCGTGTCGGCGCCGCAGGCGCAGGCCGCGCTCGGGTCGCTGGCGCCGGAAGCCGAATGGCGACCACGAAACAAGCGAGGCGCCGTGATTACGGATGTCGCGCTCGTGCTCGCTCCAGCCGCCACTGGGCTCTCCGACCTGCGGAATCAGTTTTCGACACCGCTGCGCATCCTGATGGCCGTTGTCGGCGTCGTCCTGCTCATTGCGTGCGCCAACGCCGGCAACCTGGTGCTGGCGCGATCGGCGGCGCGGCGGAATGAGTTCGCCGTGCGGCTGGCGCTGGGCGCCAGCCGGTCCAGGCTGATTCGGCAGGTGCTGGTCGAAGGGCTCGTGCTCGCGGGACTGGCCGGCGCCTGCGGCATCGGGCTCGCGTACGCGGCGACCGGGGTGCTCGTCACCTACGTGTCCGCCGGCCGCACTCCCGTGATCCTCGACCTGGCGCCGGATGCGCGGGTCCTCGCGTTCACGGCGGCGGTCTCGCTGCTCACCGGGCTGCTGTTCTCCAGCGTGCCGGCTATCCGCGCGTCGCGTGTCGACATGCCGGCCACGGGACGGAAGGATTTTGCCGGCACACGACATGCGGTGGGCGGCTTACAACCGGGGCGCTGGCTCGTCGTCTGCCAGGTGGCGCTCTCGCTCCTGCTGATCATTACGGCGGGGTTGTTCGTGCGGAGTCTGCAGAACCTGCAACGTCAGGAGGCCGGAGCGGATCGAAATCAGATCCTGATCGTGCGGGTGGAGCCGCGGGGCAGTGATCAACGCAACATCCCGGGCACGACGGCGCGCCTCGACGGGATCTACCGCGACCTGCTCGCCCGCGTCGAGCGCCTGCCAGGCGTCCAGTCCGCAAGCCTCGCGCGCACGGCGCCGCTTGCGCCCATCGGATTCAGCAGCCCCGTAACGGGCCCTTCGGGCGGCAACGTCGACACCCAGATTCTGATGATCTACCCGAAGTACTTTGCCACGATGGGCCTGACGATTGCCCGCGGCCGCGACTTCAACGAGGGTGATTTACGTCCTGGTGCTCCCGTCGTCGCGCTCGCCAATGAGACGTTCGTCCGTCAGGTGCTCGAGGGGCGGGAGGCGCCCGGCCCAGGGGCCGCGGTCACCCTCGGCCGCGGCCGGGTCGAGATCATCGGCGTCGTCAAGGACTCCCACTTTCCGGACTTTCGCAGCGCGACGCCTCCGATTCTGTATCAGACGTTTCTTCAGACGCGGACGGGACGCGGGCAGATGGTGTTGCACGTCCGTGTCGATGGCAGTATCGGACGTCTCATCCCGCAACTTGGCGAGGCGGTGCAGGGCATCGACAAGGATGTACCCATCTTCGAGATCCGCAGCCTGGCCGAGGAGATGAACGCCGTCTTCGTCCGGGAGCGCCTGGTTGCGACGCTGTCGGGTTTCTTTGGCGTCGTGGCACTGACGCTCGTCTGCGTCGGCCTTTACGGGCTCATGTCGTTCACCGTCGCACGCCGGACCGCCGAGATTGGCGTGCGGGTGGCGCTGGGCGCCGCGCGCGCCGATGTGGCCTGGATGATCGCGCGCCAGACGCTCACGCTCGTGTTGATGGGGATCGCTGTCGGGTTGCCGATGGCGTGGATGCTCGCCCGTCTCGTGTCGCGCCAGATGTCGGCGTTGCTGTTCGAGCTCACGCCGGCCGATCCGGTCACGCTGACAACGGCCACCGGCCTCCTGATTCTCGTCGCGATGGGCGCCGGGTGGCTGCCGGCACGTCGCGCAGCGCGGATCGACCCGATTGTGGCGCTGCGGAACGAGTGAGGACGCGACGAGGTCCGCGTCCTTGAGCCGATACAGCGTCGGGTAGAGCGACCCCAGGTGATAGCTCGAGGCGCCGGTGCCACAAAGGTACGACGCGCAGGCGCGGTCTTGTCCGATACCGGACGCCGTCCGTTCGCTTCCGGGACGATGGGACACCTCGCTCTGGCCTCGGCCGCATCACACGCGAGATGAACGGCTCACTTACCGTTGGATATCCAGAGCAGCAACGCTGTGCTCATTTGGACCGTCCATATGAACGATGGCATGGTCGATGCCGGTTCACCACACTGGTCATGTCGTTCCTCAAGGCTGTGTCGCGGCCTGGCGTCCGGTGTGCGAAAGGAATCCCGAAATGACACCGATCACTCTCTTCACTGTCCTCGTCAGTCTCCTGGCAGGCATCTCTGCAAATGCTCAAACTCCCACAGCGGCAAAGTCCCGCATCTGCATGGATGTCGCGCATCAGCAGAGATTCTGGAACGACCCCGCGGGTATGGCAGGAATGGACGCGAAACTGATCGAACGCGTGAAATACATGACGGGAGCATTGACGACGACCGCTGCCGCTGTAGGGGCGAGCCTGTCGTACCTGAAGAAAGAATACAACCCGGAGACCTGGAAGGATGCCGCCTGTTGTTCATCCACATTCCTTCGGCGAAGTACACACCCGGTGAGGTCAGCGCCATAACGAAATTCATCACAGGCGGCGGTTCGCTGTTCCTGGTTATGGATCAGGACATGTGGTCAACGTTGGAGCAGACCAATGTGAACGACCTCATCCGTCCGTTCGGCATGGAGTTCGGCGGCGAGGGTCCCGATTCGCTGGCGGGCGGCCACACCAAGGCAGGGGTCCTTACCGATAAGCGCTTGAAAATCTCTTATCACGGCGCAAGGACGGTCAGCGGCGGCACTCCGTTCAGCTTCAATGACCGGTCTGATGCCAATCCCTTCGGGACATTCGCGGAGGTGAAGAACGGCGGGAAGATCATCGTGATGGGCGACGGCATGGTCTCTTTGTACATGACCAGCTGGGAAGGCGTTCAGGATTACCAGTGCCAGGAATTCATGCAGCAGGCGTTTCGATGGCTGCTGAAGTGATCCTGGAATGAACCGCCGCCTGCTGTGCGCGTAGCGGTGAATTCTCGTCGTGAGTTCATGGCTGTCTCTGCTTCCAGCCGCCTTCGCGGCACAGCTGCGCCAGGAGCGATTTGGAGGACGCGAGCCGACGCAGCCGCAAACGGCGGCCAACGGTTGTCCAAGCTACTCCACCAGAAAGTCCACCTTACCGTCGTCGAGGTCGTAATGCGCGCCAACAATCTTGAGCGTGCCGGCGCGCAGCGGTTCGATGATCGAAGGTTCGGAGTTGCGTAGCCGATCAACGGTTCGGCGCACGTTCTCCCGAAGGGCCGCATCGAGCAGAGCGTCTCCCTTGAGCCCGCCGGCACTATTGCAGCCGGGATGATCGGTTCAATCATCTGGCCGATGCTGCCGGGGAAGGTGGCGTTTTTCTGCACCACCGCAAGCGCTGCGTCGACGGCGCCGCATGGCGAGCAGCAGCAGCAACTCTGCAGGCGAAAGCCGTCTCAGAGGATATCTTTTCTGTCATCGTTTGTGCGGTTTGGATGGATTATCGACCTTCGCCAAACCCGTGGCGCTCACCCGCGGCGCCACTTGTTGTTCTACGAACCACCCACAACGGCGGCAACTCGCCGCCGATGTCAGAGTTCACTGACGAATATCCTCGCGATCGACGCAACACCTGAATCGAAACGATCTTCCGTCGACAGCACCCGAAGTCACCGCCCAACAAGCGCCGGCGATCGATTTAGAAGCGCGTCCGCGCCTCGCATACTCGATCAGGCAAAAATGGGTGCAGTGCCGGTCACGTGCACCGCTCGATGTGAGGGAGCGGTTCATGCTCGACGGATACGATTCTCGATGCGACGACGGCAGAGACCGCGTGTTTGAGGCGCTCTCCCACAGAGCCATCGCGAGCTCGGCGCGTTCGCCTGCGGGAAGTTTCAGAAGCTCCGAAAGCGAGGGAGACATCGGCTGGTCCTCTGCCAGTATGGCGCCCATGCTTGGGGCCAGTGGCTTCCTCAACCGGAGCGGTGGCATTGGGTCTGGACGGGGCGGCACGGAATGAACGCTATTCGCCACGGATCCGAAGAGCGGGCCGAACCATTTCAGCCGGGGCGGCCTCTTTGCCATTGAAGGGGGCGAGTGACGTCCACGCATGAAGCGCAGTGGGTTCTGCGGGCACAATTTGGCGACCGCGAGGCGATTGAAAAGCTGCTCACGGTGGTCCAGCCAATGCTCACGCGCTACGTCCGCGCAATCGTCGGCGCAGCCGACGCCGAGGATGTCACTCAGGACGTGATGGTGTCGATCTATCGCAAGCTCTGGACACTCTCGACGCCGGAGCTGTTTCGGCCATGGATGTATCGAATCGCGAGCCGCGCGGCCTTTCAGTACCTCAGGAAGCGCCGCCGATGGCCGGATCATCTGCGCGACGACGACGCGCTCGACGAACTGCCAGCTCAGGACCTCACGGCCATCGGCCCTCGAATCGATGAACTGCTGCAGGATCCGCGGGTCACGCCGGCGAGCCGCGCGGTCCTCGCGCTCCACTTCAAGGAGGAGCTGACGCTGGCCGAGGTGGCCGCCGTCCTCGATGTCCCGCTCGGCACGGTGAAGTCGCGGCTCGCCTATGGGCTCACGACGCTGCGCCGACATCCACACAGGTGAGGCCAATGACTGACCAGGACGTGTTACGGAAGGCGCTGAACGAGATCGACAGCCTGCGCTATCGATGGGGCTGGACGTTCGGGATCATGGCGGCACTGTCGCAGGCCGCATGGATCGCGCTGGTGATCGGCGCGAAGAACGCCAGCGAGAAGACGCTGATCCTGCTGGCGACCTTCGCGTTGGCGTGCACAGTGTTCGGAGGGGTCTTCCTGCTCGTACTCCTCATCTTCAGGATGACGCACAAGCTGCTGCAGGCCATCGAACTGGTGGGACGGCGAGCCTGAGGTCCGTCCAGATCGGGCTGCGCTCACGCGTGTAATTGCGCGCCCTTCAGGACGGCCCGCACGCAACCTGACTGGCACGACCTGAGGCACGAGTACGCCTCCAGGCTGGTCGAGCGCGGCGTTCCGCTCGCTCAGGTCCGAGACTTGCTCCGCCGAAGCGGTCTCGCGCCATACCGCGAAGGCGGCCTTTCAAGAATCTTTCAAGATCCCACCGAACAGAGCTTCGCTCGAAGCGAAGACCCCGCCAAGGAATCCGCTCAGAACGTGGCCGGCATCAGCGCCAGACCTCCGCGAGCATCAGATCGGATTCTTCGTAGCCCTGGGTGGAGAGCATCCAGCGGCCGTCGGACGAGACGCTGACGGCAGGCCCCCCGAGGAAGGGAGGGTGCCGGAGTCGTGCCACCACGGTCGCCGGGCGCCGATCGAAACCCTGGACGCGGACGACCCAGCTCGTGCCCGAGGAGGAGGCCTCCTGGTCGACGAAGTAGAGGCCCTCGGCCGTCAGGTCCCAGCTGCCGTGTGAGGAGCGGTACCCCTCAAGGACGACCTCCTCGTCGCCGCCCTCGACCGGGATCCTCCAGAGGGCGTTCTGTGGATCCAGCGTGCCCGACATTCTCTTCGTGAAGTACACGTGCCGTCCGTCGGTCGACTCGATCGCTGCGAACCCGCCCCCCCGAGTGACTTGCCGGGAGCTTCCCGCTTCCTCCCCGCTCCCCGGCACCTTCCACACCTGCCACGAGCTGTTCCGGTTCGAGGCGAAGTAGATCCAGCGCCCGTCTCTCGACCAGCTCGGCGTCGCGTCAATCGCGGGAGAGGTGGTTACCTGCCGCGCTGAGCCTCCTGAAGCGCTGATCACGTAGATGTCGACGTTTTTCCCACCTTTCGCGGCAAAGTCGAATGCGATCGTCTTGCCGGAGAGAACGTGGGCTCCGCCTCGCGCCCGGAGTTGGCTACCTAGACACTCACACTTGCCGTCCCATTCCTGTGCCACATGCGCACACTGTCGCGTGCGGTTCTCCTACGCCGGCTTCGACTGCGCAGGAGGTTCGAGCGACCGGGCCGGCGGTCCGATGCTTGACGTGACGACGTCGGCGTCGTGCCGCGTCGTCACTCCGCAGGAACTCGGTCCTTGCGCACCTCTATTTCACTTCGAGGATGATCTGCTTGATCTTCCCAGCGAATCGAGTCTCCGGACCGATGCCGATGCCCTCGGCGACCGGTGTCTGATTGTCCATGCCGACGTCAGCCGTCTCGTCGGCGGAGAAAATGTTCGGCTGCGTCTTCTCCACACGTCCTTCGGCGACCTGCTTTCCGTTCACGTAGAGCGTCGCTTTGCCGCCCTTGCCGGGTCCGCCGCCGTCGTAGGTGAAGTCGAGGGTTACTGTCACCGGACCGGGCGGCAGCACGTGCGGCGCGGTGACGGTGTAGCGCGAGAGCCCGAGGAAGTTGTAGGTGTACGTCGGCTTGCCATCCTTCATGTACAGCGACCAGCCGCCGAAGCGCCCGCCTTGCGACAGGATTGCGCCGCTGGCGCGCGCCGGGATCTCGAGCTCCGCCGTGATCTTGCTCGAGCGGTTCTTGATGTTCATGAAGGTGTTTTCCATCATGCCCTGCATGCCTTCGTAGAGGGTGAGCGACTTGCGATCGCCGAGCACATCCGGCCGGCCCGCCATCGCCGGGTTCATGCGTTCGATGGTCCGGTCGTCGATGGGCAGTACGTGGTACTTCTCGGCTTCGGTCATGAAGACCGCCTGCAACTCCTTCAGTTTTCCGGCCTGCTCCGTGGCCAGGTTCTTCGAGAGGCTGAAGTCGTTCCTGACGTCGTAGAGGTCCCAGACATCAGAGGTCAGCGGCTGCATGCCGCTCGTCTGCCACGGCGCCCGGTGAATGGTGCGCGCAAGCCAGCCATCGCTGTAGATCGCGCGATTGCCGAACATCTCGAAATACTGCACCTTGTGCCGCTCCGGCGCCTTGCCATCGTTGAAGGCGTACACGAGACTCGTGCCCTCGATTGGCGTCTGCACCACACCGTTCACGCTCTTCGGCTCCGGCAGGCCGGCAGCTTCAAGGATGGTCGGCGCGATGTCGATGACGTGCGAGAACTGGCTGCGCACGCCGCCGTTCTCCTTGATGGCCTGCGGCCAGTGAATGACCATGCCGTTGCGGGTGCCGCCGAAGTCGGACGCCACTTGCTTGGTCCACGAGAACGGCGTGTCAAAGGCCACGGCCCATCCGGCCGACATGTGCGGAAAGGTTTCCGGTCCGCCCCACTTGTCGATCAACGGGATCAGGTCCTCGACCTTCTCGGTCACCCCGTTGAAATAGGTCATCTCGTTATACATGCCCACGAAGCCGCCTTCGGCGCTGGTGCCGTTGTCGCCGGCGATGTAGATGAACAGGGTGTTGTCCATCTCGCCGATGTCCTCGAGCGCCTTCTCGAAGCGGCCGATCTCGCTGTCGGTCTGCTCCAGGAATCCGGAGAACACTTCGGCCTGACGCGCGAAGAGACGCTTTTCATCCGCGGACAACGCGTCCCAGGGCTTGATGTCCTTCGGCCGCTCGGCCAGTTGCGTATTCGCCGGAATCACACCCAGCTTCTTCTGGCGCTCGAGCGTTTCGGCGCGGACCTGGTCCCAGCCCTTGTCGTACTGGCCCTTGGTACTTGTCGGCCCATTCCTTCGGCACGTGATGTGGCGCATGCGTGGCGCCGGTGGCGAAATAGACGAAGAACGGCTTGTCCGGCGTCATCGACTGCTGCGCCTTGACCCAGTTGATGGCCTGGTTGGTCATGTCCACCGTGAAGTGGTAGTTGGGCATTTTCGGTGCATCGACCTTGATCAAGCCGTCATAGATCAGCGGGTACCACTGGTCGGTCTCGCCGCCGATGAACCCGTAGAACTTGTCGAAACCCTGATGGGTGGGCCAGCGATCGAACGGCCCCGATACGCTGGTTTCCCACGCGGCGGTTTCGTGCCACTTGCCGAAGGCACCGGTGCTGTAGCCATTGAGCCGCAGCATCTCGGCCAGCGGCGCGACGCTGTTCGGATTCTGCCCGGTGTTGCCGGGGAAGGCCGTCGAGCTCTCCATGATCGAGCCGGTATTCACCGTGTGGTGGTTCCGTCCGGTCTTGAGCGCGTTTCGTGTCGGCGAGCACAGTGCCGTTGTGTGGAAGTTGTTGAAGCGCAGGCCCGACTGCGCCAGGCGGTCCATCGTCGGCGTACGGATGGGACCACCGAACGTGCTCGGCCCACCGAACCCGACGTCGTCGATCAGCACAATCACGACATTGGGCGCTCGAGCCGGTGCCTTGACCTCGAACCGCGCCGGCGGTTTCGCGTTTCTCGCATCGAGGTCCTTGTACCGTGGAGGTTCCGGTTCAGCGAGCGGCAGGACCGTCCGATCGACCTCGGTGGCAGCTGCAGACGGCTTGGCCGTTTGCTCGGGCGCAGGAGCGCTGCAGCCGACCACACCTGAGATGGCCAGCGCGATGGCTGGAACTATTCGAATGCCTTGTGTCGTCATGATCTCCTCATCGAAATCGACTCTCAGCTCTTCGCTGACTTCACGCAGCGGAATCCGAGATGGTTCGTGCCGGTATTGACATCACCTTTCCCACGCGTGCCAACCATGTAGCGCGAGCAGTACCTGATCGGTGCAGAGAAAGGATCCGCCGCGGTGGACGCGTTTCTTCACGCCGGGTTCGTCGGGATCGAGTGAGGCTGCTGGACCCTGTGGGTTCCGAGCGACAGCACCAGCCACGGCCAGCTGGGCGTAGTAGTCGGGGCGATACCAGTCGCTCACCCACTCCCAGACGTTGCCAGCCACGTCATGGAGCCCGTAGCCGTTCGCGGGAAACTGCGCCACGGGAGCGATGCCGTTGAACGTATCCTCGCCCGTGTCGTGATCGGGAAAGTGGCCTTGATGGATGTTGGACATCCAGCGGCCGCCCGTCTTGAAGTCATCACCCCAGGGGAAGAGCCGTCCGGTCATGCCTCCGCGTGCTGCAAACTCCCATTCCGCTTCGGTCGGCAAACGCTTGCCGGCCCAGTTCGCGTAGGCAAGCGCATCGGTGTACGCGATATGCACGACGGGAAATTGCTCCCGTCCAGCGATCGAACTGTCCGGTCCCAGCGGATGGCGCCAGTTCGCACCGTTGATGTCCGCCCACCACTGGTATGGATCAGTGAGAGGAACGGGGCGCTTCGGAGGGGAAAAAACCACTGAACCCGGCACGAGGGTCGCGGCGGGCGCTCCGGGAAAATCTTCGGCGCGCGGCGTCTGTTCGGCCACTGTGATGTAGCCCGTCGCCTTCACGAAGATGGCGAATTGTTCGTTCGTTACTTCCGTCGCATCCATCCAGAAGCTGTCCAACAAGACGCGATGCACTGGTCGGGATTCACTCGTGGCCTGCATCCCGACCGCGTCGTGCATGTCGTGCGGGTCGTGCGCCCCCATCGAGAATTCCCCCCCGGGGATCCACACCATGCCAACCGGCGCAGGTCCGGGCGGTGGAGTCTTGTTTTCGACAGTGGGAAGAAATCGATTTGACGTCGCGGCTTCGACCGCGGGCAGCGCACGGTTGGCCGTGGGCCTCGCGCGCGTCGCCATGAAAGCCATGATGGCAACCGCGGCGACCGTCACGACGCCGACCCACGTCCACGTTGTTCTGCGACGGCGCGGCAGCAGTGCGGTCTTCTTTGACTGTGAACGGCGCTTACTCATTTGGTTGGCGTCCTCACCGCAGTCTCACGCTAGGCACCGGAAAGGTTGCCGTGACGACCAGCGTCTGGCCTTCGGTTTTCAGCTGTGCGCCTGATTCCCACAGATACCGAATGTTGACCAAGGCAAAGAGCTTCGACTTGCTTGCGATCGGCAGCGTCACGTCCGGCCCGAAACCGAACACCCTGTGCTTACCGGGGAAGTCCACGCCGATCGGAGATCCCCCAGGCAGTTCGAACTCGGCCAACTGATCCTCGGTGAGCTTCCACTGGCCGTAATAGGCTGCGCCGACGATCAATCCGCCTCCCAAGAACGACTTGCCCAGCCCGCCCTGCAGCGTCAGGATCTGGCCAACCTTCACGTCGGTGTCCTTCTTGTTGCCGTGGAGTTCCCAGTAGGCCGTGGCGGCGAGACTGACGCTTCGCTTCTCGTCGAAGTACACCGTCGCCCCCACGAACGGCTCGTACGTCCACATGCCCTTGCCGATGTTCTCGCTGCCGCCAGGCTCGTACCTGCCGGTGGGCACATAGAGCTGAAGGCCAGCAGCGACGTCGGCACGCGTGGTATGCCAGCCCAGGTCGATCGGTCGCACCAGCAGGTCGGAGACGCTGGTGCCTATCGTTTCGCCGAGTGCGAAAGCTGGCGCCTCAATCGACGCGTTCGCGAGAGGAAGTACGACCATCGCGCCATAGTTGGCGCCGAGGATCTTGGCTTTGCTCACATACCAGGCGAGGGGCGCAACCGCCGAGACCGCAAGGCTGCCTGGCGCATTCGGCGCAGGACGAATGGTGTTGCCGTCAGCGTCCTTGATGGTGTCAGCGTCGTAGCGCAGATAAAAGAGGGCCGCATACAATCCCGGCTGCGGCTGCGATCCGGACTGCACGCCGTAATCACCGGGGGTATGGCTACCATTCAATTGCGCCTCGCTCGGCGTTGGCAGCAGCACCGCGACTGCCATGATTGCGGCGGTTATCGAAATGGTTCTCGTCATGTGTCGGCTCTCGTCCTACTTCTTCTGGAACGGGTAGATCGTGTTCCAGTCGTTCTTCATGTCGACCACCGTCCAGCCCTTCGCGGCGGCGTCTTTCAAACCAACATCCAGGACCCCCATCGGCGACTTGTCGTAGGCAAACTCACGCTCGGCTCGAGAAGCGCCTCGGTCCCGCCGGCCAGCGCGGTCTTCATGTCGCCGGCCACGGCGGACTTGAATGGCTCTTTGTCCTTCCACTCGGGATGCTTGGGGGCAAGCGCCTTCGCGCGATCCACCGCGAACATCACCTGGAAGTACAGCGGCATCTCGGCCCACAGCGTGCCGTCGTTGTCGAAGGTGGCGATCCGTTCGGGCGGCGGCACGAACTGCGACCCCGGCTTGGTGACCGCGGCAACGAAGTCGACGATCGACTGCTTTGTCTTGCCGGCGTTCCACGACGGCAGCGGATCCCGGGCTGGGCGGCAGCAGTAGTGCACGCCAGCGCGCCCACGATTGCCATGAGTCTTCCCATGAAGCTCATGCGTCCCCCAATTCGCTACAAAGCCTTGTCGAATCAATCCGGCCCGCTCTTACGCTCGAGCCCACTGAGTTCGCGACTCACGTACTGAGTGCCGCCGAGCGCGGCGCGGACGGCGGCGATCAACTCCTCGCCAGCGGAGTCGTCGCTGGACCAGCAGGCCGGCCATCGCCGCCGCCAGAATCGCAAAACCGCCGAGAACGGCAGCGCCGATGAACGTCAGGGAAAGTGTTGCCCCGGAGCCCACTGCACAGAAATCTCCCCGGACAGCGAGGCGGCCCGTTTGGAGCACACGCAATTCCGCGGCCAGCCGAACAGCCGCGCGCCACCTGATTTGGCCGTTTTTGGCGGAAAAGTGCTGGCTCCACAATGCTGCGCGCGGGCATGAGGGTTGATCTACGAAATACCGTGGCCTCTCACGGTCTTCGGTCACCGCCTTTGGCCTCGCTGGTCCCGGTTGAGTGCGCCTTCCTCGCATTCAGTCGGATGTGAATAGTGCTCCAACATCCGCCGACGCCTCGATGTTGAGCACGATGGGTGCGCCGGTCAGTCAGGAGCTGAACGTGTTGTCAACGCCAACCGAACACTGCAGTCGGCGTCCGGAGCCGAACGCGAACGGCCTACATAGGCTCTCGGCCATCGGTCAACTTGGGAAGCGGCAACCTACGGTGGGCTGGTCGTGCGTTTCTCGATTCTCTCGCCGCCGAGCGAGACCCTGACGAATCGCTCGAAATCAGGTGGGATTACGCAGCTTCACGGATC
>CAWBCA010000005.1:0-15221 GCA_963787175.1 uncultured Acidobacteriota bacterium | reverse complement strand
CCCCTCCAACATCGTCCGCGTGTCCGCGATCGCACTGCAGATCTTTGGGAACGTTGCGGTCCGGCTCTCGTGGTATTCACTCTCTGACCCGCTGCAACCTGTCGATGACTCGATTCAGAATGGCTTCGTACCTCGGTGCTCCCCACTGCGGCAGACTATAGTAGCCGTTGAACTTGGGTGATAGCATCCGGTGCAGCGGATCCAATTCCTTCCACTCGGCGTGCGACGGTGCCTCGAGCCTCGCATGGAGCCTCGCAAAAAGCAGCGCCTCGATGCGGTGGTCACGCGTTAAGATACCGGCTAGTTCCGCGCACAGGTAATATCGAAGCCAATAATACGGCGCCCCCCGCTCATCGGGCAGGTTGTCGTTCCTGCCGATGTCTTGTACCAGCAATTTGACGTAGTAGTCAGCACGCCGCTTCGCGTGTTTGCTGTATCGGTCCCTCAGAGCACACTCCGCATCCACTTCGAACATCCAGTTGGCCAACGCAAAAGCCGGTGGGAACGCATAGTGGTACGTCTCTCTCAGTTTCTCAACAGCCTCATGCATGTTTCGAAGAGGGCCAACAAATGCGGCAATGTGTAGCAACTCATGGAGCAGTGTGAGTTGCTGCTCATCACGTGTTGCGTTTAAAAAGGAACGCGACACGTTGACGTGTGCGACGCCACCGCTTAATCTCGCCTCCGCGAATGCGCTTACATTCATGCCAGCGCAAGGAGAAAAAAGGACAGGTTGCTCATATGCAAATGGCACCGCGACTGACTCGGCCAAACGTGTCCCATGCCTGTTTGGCCGTCGGGATTGCTTCCTTATCACCTACAGGATGAATATGGAGCTTCATGGCTCATGACCTAATGATGCCGCGTGCGCTCGGCCGCCATCACGGCCATCCCTTACCCTCGAACATCGGCCGCGTGTCCTCGGTCGCGCCGACCATCTCCGGCTGCTCGTGTGATCGGAACAGTCGCGTCTTCCGCCACTCCCCGTCCACCGTCAGCACGATCTCCGCGCCGATCCCCGGGACTGGCCGCACGTTGATCGCGGCCTCGCGCCCGTCCTTCCTGAGCGTCCACACGCGCTGCGGGAGCAGATCATCGTGCTTGGTGCGCGCCTGCACGACGCGAGCCCACCAGTCAGCGTTTGTCATATCTATTGCGTTCACGAAGCCCAAAGCCGCCCGAACGGGCGCCGCTCAGGGCACGGTAGCCGGTTCGTGTGGGCCAGGCACAAAACACCGCTCACGGCCGGCGTCTTGCTACGCGGACGCGCAGGAGACCGGAACACCCGTTCCCGCCCACACCATGCCTCTGAATACACAACTTACGACGGTGACGGCCTTTCTCCTCGCCCTCGTCGGACTGCCCGTGCCACTGCGCGCGGATCCGATCACGCTTACCGGTGGAACGGTTGAGGTGGCGGTCGGCATCCACAGTGCGCGTATCACCCTGATTGGTGATGGGTTCCGGCTGCGAACCGGAACCGAGAATTTCCTTACTGCGCTCATGGCATCGCCGTTTCCCGAGGGCACCACCGTCAATCTCGGCAGTGAGTGGCACCCCACGGATAAGTTTGCCGGGGAGGCCACTTTCAACGGCGTGCATTATCCCGAGCTGTACTTCGGGCTCCCTCCGACCGGCGGCACGTTCGTCGCGCCCTCGGTGACGCTCACCGGCGAGGGCCTTCACACGGAGACCGTTCCGTTCACGTTCAGTGGCGTCCTCGCGGCCTATGCGACACCCAGTTCGTTCGACGCGCCCGTCTTCACGACGGCGTTGATAGGAAGCGGCACGGTCAGAGCGGCATTCTTCGGAGTGCCGGCCCAATTTGGGGACCCGGTGCTGCACAGTCCTGTCACTCTCCCAGACACCGACTTCGATCTCGAATACGTGTTCTCGCCCTCGCCGATACCCGAACCGGGAACGCTGGTGCTCCTGTGTACCGGTGTCCTGGCAATAGCGGCAGCGCGCTACCGCTCCCGGTCGAAACCGCCCGCCCGCTCCGCCGGGCCCACGCCGGTGCCGCCCGCCGCCGTGTAGCGCTCGTTCACCACCGGTCGCCGGACACATCCGCGGCCCGCGCCGACGCCGGGCACCGCCTTGAGGTCGATCGCCGCCGCGTGCTCGCCCTTGTGTAGCGGCCACACACGCGCTGTGGCAGCAGGTCCGCCCGCTCGGTGCGGCCCGCACCACTCGCGCCCCCAGCAGTCAGCGTTGGTCATGGCCTTACCTGCTGAGCACTTCTGAGGGGCATGGTTTCTGCAAAGGTGCGCCGCAAGGTTGGAGGGCGTCATGCGCAGGAAGGTCGAAAAAGTACCTCGCGCTCGTCAGAGATGATGACCGATTTGAGGCCGTGATCGTTCCTGCGGCGGCTAGGGCGCCTGGTACACACGAGCTCGTTTATCTCTGGAATAGGCGCCCGTTCATCGCTCGTGTGTTCCAACGTGGTGCCCTCCATACTCTTTTGGAGTCAGTCCGAGACCTACAACATGAGCTGATGGGCCGAGGGTGGCGTTTCGCGTCCTCCAGGTAATCCGCATCGGGCTGGATAGCACGAGTTCGGCGCCGACGCCCTTGGCACGCTCGCAAGCAGTCGCAGCACATGCATCCCGATTGCGCCGAGAAGGCGCGGTAATCACACCCCCTTTCCTTCGAACATCACCCGCGTGTCCGCGATTGCGCCGACCAACTCCGCCTGCTCGTGCGCTCGAAACAGGCGCGTCTTAAGCCACTGCCCGTCCGCCGTGAGCACAATCTCCGCGCCGATGCCGGGCATGTCGTCCGCGTGTCCGCAGCTCCAGGTAGTTGGTCTGTTTCAGGGTGCGTCAATGCTTCGATAACTTGCCGATTTCCTCCAGAGTTGTCACTAGGCCGTCTGTGAGATTCTCGGCCGAGCAGAGCGCGGAGAAATACCACGCCTGCGAACGGTGCGACGCCATTCCTTCGATCTTTATCTCCGGCTTAGGAGCGTCCTCTTTGTAAACGAGCAACGAGAAGACAACTTCCCCGAGTTCAGAAAAGCGCCGTTTAGCGAGCAGCACATGGTTCGGGTACAGGTGCGGTATCGTTTCGAGTCCTTGGTCAACGAAGAAGTGCGGTACGCCCCTATGCGAGTGAGTGCGTTCGAAGACCGGCTTGCACGATTTTTCAGTCGACGTCTGGTGAATGCGTTCGGAACGAATTGGCTTACGTGCTCGACCGAGCTGTTTCAGTGCCCTCTTGTTCTCGGCCGAATACCCAGAACAGGGCCAGACCCAAGCATTTCTGCGAGGCGCGCGAGGGTCGGTCCCGAAAGTCTTTCGCGTGGCTTCCGTTTGGTGGTTTGCAAACACAATCCGGCGTTGGCCGACTTCGAAATAAGGGCCGTCCACGTTCCAGACAAAGTACACCGTGAACGTCTCCGGCACGTCCCCCTTCCACACGCGGTGGACCTTCAACGTCGACGCGAATTCGCGAAGGTGAGCATCCTTGAGCCTGGAATAGATACCGGCGACGTCATCCACTGGCGTCAGCGTACCATCAGAGGCGACCAGATCGACGCTCAGAACAGTTCCATCAAAAACGAAGTTCGCTGCGCGCAGAGACCGTGCAGCGAGGACACCGTCAGGATCGGAGATACACTCGGCAGCCGCGGCCATGGGAATACCCAAGACCAACATGCCAGTGGCCAAGGATCGATACATCAGCGCCTTCACACGCACATTGTAGTTTGATCCTTTTTGATCAGCCACGGCGATCAGTAGGCGACGCCGGGTTGCACGTTCGGGCGCGCCACCATGTCAGTGCGCAGAGCGGGTTGCGTGGGCTCGACGCAGCGTGTGCGTTGCATAGGTCATTCAGGGTCGCGCGGGTTGCCGAGGGAGACTTCTGAATGCAAACATCAAGGGCCCTGGGTCTTGCCGCTGCGGGGCGTGCCGCGCGGCAACGGAAGGGGTCCGCACATGGGTCCCAGCACCGCCGACTGGCGGTGTTGAGCGTTGCCAGAGACCTTATTCACGGGTTCTGTCGAGCATCGCCTTCAACTGATCCTTCCTGACTCGCTCGTCCGGATTGACTGCGGACCCGTTCGCGCAGCGCTCCAACTGCTGCACGGTGACCGCGTGCGTAATCGCGGGTTGCGGCACCTGGATCTCCAGGCGAGTCGCCGGCCCGATGCCATCCATCCAGGCGTCCCGCCGGAGCGCTGAGAGCGCCCGAGCGGCTGCTTCAAATACACTCGCGGCGGTCACCTCGACGGACTGCCGGATGCCGCGAAGGTCGGTGACGGTCACGATGCAGGTGCGGGCAGCCACGGCAGGAGCATTCTCGCAGCTTCGCTGTAGCTTCGCCCGCCCAAACGGTTCAGTTGGAGCTGCCGCGGGGTGCGCGTACGATCGGCTGGTGTCTGCCCCCAGCACGCCTCCGCTACGCGTCCGCCTCCAGACCGCTCCCGCACTCCGGCCCATGCCGCTGCGGCGCCTTGCGGAGCCGTTCGACCATCCGGATTGGCTCTTCGAGGTGAAGCACGACGGGTTTCGAGCTCTCGCCCACATCAACGGACACCAGTGCGCGCTCGTGTCGCGCAACGGGCACACGTTCAAGCACTGGCCACAACTCTGCGAAGAGCTCGCGCACGCCGTCAAGGCGCACGACGCGGTGATCGACGGAGAGATCGTGTGCCTGGACGCGCGGGGCCGCAGCAACTTCAAGAGCCTGCTGTTCCGGCGCGAGTGGCCCTACTTCTACGCGTTCGATCTGCTCGCGGTGGACGGCGAAGATCTGCGAGAGTGGCCGCTGGTCGAGCGGAAGCGCCGGCTGCGCCGACTGATCCCCTCAATGCCGACGCGGCTGCTATACGTAGATCACGTCCTGGCTTGCGGGTGGGACTTCTACGAGGTCGCGTGTGCGCACGACCTCGAGGGCATCGTGGTCAAGCTCGCGAGCGGTCGTTACCATGCAGACGGCACGAGCACCAACTGGTGCAAGATCAAGAATCCCGCGTATACCCGGACTGTTGCAATCGACAGCTACCGTATCCTCTTTTTAACTCGAAATGGTGATGAGTATGGCTTCGTCAGCCCCTACTACCCCGTCACTCCCGGCGGTGCCTGACGCGCAAAACTCGGCAGCCACAGCGGGCGATCGCGTAATCGAGGAGATCGGGGCTGTGCTCAGCTCCACTGTCAGTTCAGACGACGTAAGGTGCGAAGCGGCTCACGCCCTCTGGGGAATCCGTCATGCGGCCGCAGGATCTGCGCTCGTTGGCGCGCTCGGCGATGCCAACCAGGCCGTACGTTTGAGCGCGGCCGCCGCTTTGTTGGCTGGCGATGACCTTCGCGGCTTACCCATTGCCGAAACGACATTGCGGCAGGCAGTTGCCGGGGAGTGGTCCGAATCACTCCATAACCTCCGCGTAGCGATTGCGCAAGGCGTCAGAAATAGCTTGGCGATTCCATCGCTTGGAGTGCTACTCGATTCGCGTGATATTGAGACGCGCCGCGCGGCTTCCGAGGCCTTCCGATATATGCGATCGGAATCGGCCCTCTCACTGTTGATCGATTCTTTGGACGATCCGGATCTTCAGGTTCGCCATAATGCAGTCCTGGGCCTCGCGACCCTGACACGACAGACCGAATGGGGCCCCAGCCTGGATGCGTTTCGCGGCGATGTCGAGCGTTATGTAGGCCACTGGAGAGAGTGGAGCCGAAGTCGCTAACGCCCGGGCTCAGGTTTGCTCAGGTCGCGTCGAGCACGACCGGCCGTGAGGACCCAGGCCGGCCCGCCTCGAGCCCTCGGCCATAATCAGACAACTTCATACGGGTCGCGAATCCCACATTTCCGAATGCCGCCACTGTCACGATGACAGGTCTTCGAACCGCGTCACCGGGAAGCGCCTGGGGCGTTGCTTGCTGTTGGCCGTCCTGAAGATCGGCTGGCGCAGCGTGGAGAGCACGCCGGAGGAACAGACGTTGCTTGAGGCGCACGGGCTCGCCAGCGGGAGGGTGCAGTGAACGATGCGGCATGGTGGGCTCACGTGGTCCAAGCGCGCACCGAGCGGGATGACCTCAGGCCGCAGCGCGTCTGGACACTGCACCAAGGCGAGCACGCAGCCGCGATCGACCTCAAGCGGTGCCTGGCGTCGGCGCCGAGATCGTGCTCGCGGCCGCCCACCTCAACCCGAGCACATCGCTCACCGATGTGGAGCCGGGACTGCAGTACCGGCGGACCAGGAGTCGGTACCGGCCGGAGCCGAAATTCCGGCCCATCGACCCCGAGGATCAGGCGGGGCGTCAGCGTGTACGGGGCGCGATAGGCGTGGTTCTTGCTGAAGGGCGACAATCACGCGTGGGTTGCGCAGGAGGTGCCGTGATGATGCGCGTTGTCCGCTCCGGGTGCGCAGTGGCGGTGTCACTGTGGTTTCTTGCTCACCCTGCCATCGCCCAAGCCGACCCGATTGTCATCCCGTCCGGAACGATCGTCGGCAACGCATACGCCTCGGCCGCGTCCATCAACGTGCAAGGGCCCGAGTTCTCGTTCACGGGTTTCGTCGAAGGATACCTCGCCAACTTGGCCTCGTGCATCCCGTGTGCCTCGCCAACGCCCGTCGTGGACCTCGGGGCGACGTTCGACCGGTTCAGCTCCGGAGGCGGCACCGGCGTCATCGAGGGCATCACCTATCCGCTGGTGTACGTGGGGTTCAGTACTGGAACGTTCACTACGCCCACGGCGACGCTCACCGAACTCGGCGAATCGCTCGTTGACGTTCCGTTCACCTTCACTGCCGTGATGAACGGGTATCTCGAGCACCCGCTGACGAGGCCCTCGGACGCGCCACCCATCTTCACAGTGGATCTCGCGGGCAGCGGCAGGGCATCGGCGCGCTTCTTCGGCCTCATCGACGAGAACGGCGCGCGCTCCTTTTCCGTCCTCCCCCGGTCGCCGCAGTACGAGTTCATGCAGTCGCAGCCCGTGCCGGAGCCCGGGACGCTGCTCCTCGTCGGTGGCGCGATCGGCGCGCTCGCGGCCAGGCGACTGAGTCGCCGGAAGGACCGCTGACCAGCAGTCTTCAGCGCTTCCCCACGTCCGCCCACACACCGCGAAACCCGGCGCGCGCCTCCGCCTCCAGCTCCTTGAATTGGCCCATGGCGGAAAACGGGCGCGACGTGTCCAGCCGCGCGTGGCCCGCACGAAGCATCTCGGCGTTCACCAGCGTGTCGTCATCCAGGAATACGTAGGCGCGCGGAGCGCCGCCGCCCTTGTTCGCCGCTTCGTCGTATTCGAGACGGATGCGCTTGCCCAGCACGAGACGCTTCAGGGCATCCTCCGACGCGCTGTCAGGCTTCACGGCGATGCTTCCGGTGATCAGCGGCGGCGGCGGCTGGTCCGGGCCCGATCGGGGTGGCCTCGCAGGACCTGACGGTCCGAAGCGCATGGCCGGATCGCCCGCGTCGATGCCGACGAGCCGTATCTTGCCGACGCCTTCCACTTCGATCGTCTCACCGTTGACGACCTTCGTCACCTCCTGCGCATTGGAGGGCAGGGAGGCCGCGAGCCACAGGACCATCGGTAATGCGAACGCTCGAGTCATGACCGCCCAATCTCCGCGGCGCGCGAGTGCGGGAAGCGTCGGATATCGCGACGGGGACTCCATCGTGCCTGGAACCACGCGCGGGCCAGCCTGAATTCTCCATCGTCCACAGCTGTCCCTTCGGTAGAGAGTATCAGACGGTCCGGCCCGAGACGTATCGCTGGCGACGTGTGACGCATCGCCACGGGCTGAGTCAGAACCCAGGGAGCTGAACGACGCTGAGCACACAACAGAACGGCGGGTTACAACGCGGTCCGACGCAACCGTCGCGTCGGACACCCCCACCGCCCACCGCCCACCGCCCACCGCCTACTAACGCCTACCGCCCACCGCCTACCGCCCACCGCCTAACTACCGCCTACCGCCCACCGCCTAGTTCCTGTCCACCGCCTACCGCCCACCGCCTCCCGCCCCTGCTACGATTCTCCCGTGCCCGTAGAATGTGCCATCCTGATCGGCCTCCCTGGCGCCGGCAAGACGACCTTCTACCGCGCACACCTCAGCGCCACGCACTCGCTCGTCAGCAAGGACCTGTTCCCGCACGCGTCGAACCGCCAGAGACAAATGCTTCGCGAGATCGCTGCCGCGCTCGAAACGGGCTGCTCCGTTGCCGTGGACAACACGAATCCCTCACGGGCCGATCGGGCGCCTCTCGTCGAGCTCGCCCGGTCCTGCGGCGCACGCGTCGTCGCGTACCACGTGCGCGCGACCACACGTGAGGCGGTCGCGCGCAATGAGGGGCGGACTGGCCGGTCCCGCGTGCCGAAGGTCGCCATCTTCACCGTCGCGAAGCGTCTCGAGGCGCCAACCCTGGATGAAGGCTTCGACGCCGTGCGCGACGTCCTACCGAAGGCGGGAGACACGTTCGACGTCGTGGACCTTCCGGCGGCGGACGCCGGGCCTCCGCGCTGAGCCGCACAGCGCACGAGCGTTCGTCTTGCCGCTCGCCCGGCATCGGGAGTAGAGTGCCTGCGGCCGCGCGCGGCGTCGTGCGCGCGAATGTGTACCCGATGCAGCCGGCGTCGCAGCCCGGCGTGGCACCCGACGCAGACGTGTGGCGCACTCGTCACCGCGTCACCAGGAGGAATCGACCGATGCTTCGCTTTCCACTCGGCGCGGGCCTGATCGCCCTCTCCCTCATGACCGTCGCCTGTGGAGGCGGTCAGAGCCGTCCCACTGGCCCGGCCAAGATCAAGGTCGGGTTGCTGCTCGACACGCTCGTCGAAGAGCGGTGGCAGCGCGACCGCGACCTCTTCGTGGAGCGCGTCAAGGAGCTCGGCGGCGAGACCATCGTGAAGGCCGCCAACCGCGATGCGGCGCTGCAGGAACAGCAGGCCCGCGAGCTGCTGGACCAGGGCGCCAAGGCGCTCGTCGTCGTTGCAGCCGACGCCGAAAAGGCCGCGGCAATCGTCGCGGCCGCGAACGAGAAGAAAGTGCCGCTCATCAGCTACGACCGGCTCATTCGCGAAGCCGATGTCGCCCTCTACGTGTCGTTCGACAACGTCAAGGTCGGACGCATGCAGGCCGAGTACCTGCTGAACCAGGCGCCCAAGGGCAACTACCTGCTGATCGGCGGCTCGCCCAACGACAACAACGCGAAGCTCCTGCGCCAGGGCCAGATGGAGATGCTCAAGCCTGCCATTGCCGCCGGCTCGGTGAAGATCGTCGACGATGGCTGGGCCGACAACTGGTCCGAGGAATCCGCGAAGGCGCTGACGGAGCAAGGCCTGAAGAAAGCGCGCAACAACCTGGCCGCGGTCGTCGCCTCGAACGACCGCACGGCGGCCGGCGTCGTCGACGCGCTGATCGAGCACAAGCTGGCGGGCAAGGTTTTCGTGTCCGGCCAGGATGCCGAGCTCGCCGCGATGAAGCGCATCGTCGCGGGGACGCAGTCGATGACGGTCTACAAGCCGCTGCGGCCGCTCGCGCGGATGGCGGCGGGTGCGGCGATGAACATGGCCCAGGGCCAGACGGAGGAAGGTGTGGTGACGGTGAACAACGGCAAGAAGGATGTGCCCGCCCGCCTGCTCGAACCGATCTCAGTCGATAAGGAAACCATGGATCGGACGGTGCTCGCGGACGGGTACCACACCAAGAACGAAGTCTACGGACAATAGACTTCCGGCGTCGGCACGCGCCTCGGGGCGGCGAACGAGTCACCTCGCTCGCTGAACAGAACGAATCATGTTCGGGGGCACATTCGGCCGACGGCCGGACGGCCCCGTGCCTCCCCTTCCCTCACCACGGCGGCGCCGCCCTGCTGTTACACTGGCAGGTCCCGACTTCGAGGCCGATCGCCCGTGAGCACCCACCGCGTCACACTCCCGATTCTCGACGACATCACGCTGACCGCCGCGTGCAGCCAGATCCTGCGCGAGGGGCGCGCCCGCATGGCCACTCTCGCCGCGCTGCCGCTCGAGTCCGTCACGCCCGAGACGCTGCTCGATGTCTGGGACGACGAGTCGATCCGCCTCGAGAACATTGCCGGACCGATCGCAATCCTGAACAACGTCCACCCGGACAAGAAGGTGCGCGACGCGGCTGATGCGTCGATGCGCGAGCTCGCGATGTTCACGACGGAGCTGTTCCAGAACGAACCCCTGTTCGAGCGCGTCCGCAGCGTCGAACCGAGGACCGAGGCGCAGCGCCAGTTCAAGAAGGACCTCATCGAGACGTTCGAAGACACCGGCGTCGCCCTGCCGCAAGACCGTCGCGCGCGGGCAAAAGCGATCTCGGAAGCGCTGGTGGTCCTCAACCAGGAGTTCTCGCGAAACATCCGCGACAACGAGACCCGCCTGACGTTCACCCCGGACGAGTGCGAGGGCCTGCCCGACGCGTACCTCGCTCGTGTCCCCCGCGACGCGGAGGGCCGCGTGGTGCTGGGGTTCGACTACCCGGACTTCAACCCGTTCATGGCGAACGCGCGCAACGAAGAGGCGCGGCGCCGCTACTACATCGCGTACCTGAACCGCGGCACATCACGCAATACCGAGATCCTCGACGAGATTGTCGCGCTGCGCCGCGAGCTCGCGAGCCTCTACGAGCTCCCCAGCTACGCCCACTACGTCACCCGACGGCGCATGGCGGGTCGCCCGGAGGCCGTGCTCGAGTTTCTGGCCGGCGTGCGCGGGGTGGTCGCGGAGGTAGAGGCGCGCGACGTCGAGGAACTGCGCCGGCTGAAGGCGGAAATGACGGGCACGCCCCCTGAGGCGACGCGGCTGAACCGGTGGGACGTCTCCTACTACAGCGAGCGGCTGCGCGAACGGCGCTACAACGTCGACCAGGAGGCGTTCCGCCGGTACTTCCCGATGCCGCAGACGCTCGACTGGCTGCTGCAGGTGAGCAGCCGGGTGTTCGGCGTGCGGTTCGAGGCGGCCGCGGTGCCGGTCTGGCACGAGGACGTCCGCTACTACGACGTCATCGACGAAGCGGCGGGCACCCACATCGGCGGGATCTACTGCGACCTCTACCCGCGCGACGGCAAGTTCACGCACGCGGCCGCGTGGCCGGTGCGCGGCGCGAGCACGCGCGCCGGACGCAGGCCCATCACGGTGATGGTCGCCAACTTCGATCGCAATGGCCTCACGCACAACGAGGTGGAGACGTTCTTCCACGAGTTCGGCCACGTGCTGCACGGCGTCCTCTCGGAGACGCACTACAACCAGCACGCCGGCACGAACGTCGAGCGCGACTTCGTGGAGGCGCCCTCGCAGATCTACGAGGAATGGACGCGCCATCTCGAGACCCTCGCGACGATTCGCGACGTGTGCCCCGGCTGCCCGGTCATGGACGCGGCCACGGTCGACCGGCTGAACGCCGCCCGCCGGTTCGGCGCGGGCATGCAGTACGCGCGGCAGCACCTGTACGCATCGTTCGACATGACGCTCTACGGCGAGCAGCCGCAGCCCGCGCTGGGAACGTGGCAGAGGATGGAGCAGGAGACGGTCCTGGGGTTCGTGCCGGGCACGAACTTTCCAGCAACCTTCTCGCACATCGCGGGTGGATACGCGGCCGGCTACTACGGCTACATGTGGGCGGAGGTCATCGCCCTCGACATGCTGTCCGCGTTCGGGGGGACGCTGATCAACCGTGAGGTGGGAATGCGCTTCCGGAAAGAGGTGCTCAGCCGGGGCGGCGAAGAACCGGCTGGTGTGCTGGTGGAGCGGTTCCTGGGCAGAGCCGTGAACAACGAGGCGTTCCTGAAAGAGATCACGGGCAGGCGCTGACGCTCAGCCCACCGGTACCGTCGGTTCGCGTCAGCGGCTCACCGGCAGCACGCCTTCCGCCACCATCCATTCGTGGAACTCGAGCACCAGCCTGCCCGCCTGCACCGCGGGATCCCGGTCAGCCAGCGCCCTCGCCTCCTCGGCCGTCGCGTTGAACACGAAGATGCCGGCCAGGCCGCCGCTATCGAGAAATGGTCCGGCCGCTACCAGCTTGCCTGAGGCACCCATCTCGCGGATATGTGCCATGTGGCCCTCCTGCACGGCGGTGACCGCAGGAGACTGCTCCGCCGTCCACTTCGGCCCGCGCCGCAGAAACGCCAGCTGGTAGGTGCGCATCGCCGGCCGTGCCGCCGGGTCCGCCCGCTTGGCGGCGGCGTACCCTGCCCCGATGTTCTTTGGTCCCCACCACGGGTGGACCTCCACCCCAAGGCGACCGGCGACCACGGCCGGATCGTCTGCGGCAACAGCTCGGGCCCGATCGAGATCGCCCGCAATGATGATGACGATGCCGCGCAGGTCGCCGTCCCCCATCACCGGGCCCGCACCGACAACCGTCCCCTCGCGCCACCGCCGCTCGAAGCTCGCAATGTGCTCCGCCTGGAGAGCCGTGTCGGCGGCGGTGTCGCCCTTGGACCGTTCGGCTCCTCTCTTCAGCAGCCCGACGTAATACGCCGCCATGTTCGGCGGCGGCGCCTGGGGATTTTGCGCCGCCGCGCCGAGACTCGCACAGCCAAGGATCGAGAACGCTGTGGCAGCCGCCGCCAGACAGGTGCGGGTAATCATGTTTGTCTCCGGAACGGGGGCTCAGTCCGCTTCCACCGGGTCGGCCGGATAGTCATCGTCGGCGGCAGTGCCCTTGCGATACCTCACCAGGTAGAGAAGGACGCCAATGGCCGTCACCGCCGCAAGCACCGCAACTGCTTCAGCGCCGTAGCGCATCAGGAACTCGCCCGCGCGGTCACCGTAGGCGGCTGCCAACCAGGCCTGCGCGACTTACCGGATGCCGCGTCCCGTTGCAACCGCCAGCCCGAATGCAAGTGGGTTCAGGCCCGCCGCCCCACTGAGCAGGACGAAGATCTTGAAGGGCGCCGGGGGCGGCAGCAGCGCCGGCACGAGCACGACAAGCACGCCGTACCGTCTGTACAACTCGAATCCGCGGTCCACGTGCGCGGCCCTGAACCGTCTCCGCAGGAACACTTCCCCGCCCTTGCGTCCCAGCGCATACAGGGCAAGGCACCCGATCAGCGAGCCGAGCGTCGCCATCCCCGCGTAATACAGGAGGTAGCGCGGATGACGCGCGCTCTGCAGCAGCACCAGCGCATCGGCGACCTGCGGGAAGGACAGGACCGACGAGTCGAGCAGGGCGATCACGAACAAGCCCGATCCGCCGACGCCGAGTGCCCACTGCCGAATGGTGTCGAGGACTGTGAACATGGCGGCTGATACAGGGATCTGATACAGGGATGGTGTGCGGTGACTGGTTCGCGGCGGGCCGTCAACATCCTCACCGGGGAGCGGCCGGCCGCGCCGATACCGTGAGCGATGTGCCGCCGACCATCAGCAATGAGGGGCAGAGAGAGTCGACTGCGGTCGACGACTCAGGCCAGCCCGTGCAGGTACCGTAACTCCGCCGCAGGCTGTCAATCGGATCG
The DNA here is from genome assembly GCA_963787175.1 of uncultured Acidobacteriota bacterium. Taxonomy (GTDB): domain Bacteria; phylum Acidobacteriota; class Vicinamibacteria; order Vicinamibacterales; family 2-12-FULL-66-21; genus CAVSUB01. Next base: position 1,779 of record CAWBCA010000005.1, on the reverse strand, counting down.
CCCGCCGTGTGATCCTGCTCGACGAAATAGTGCGCCACGTGAGCCAGCTGCGCGGCCTTCACGATGGCGGGGACATCCAGCGCACCGCTGCCCACTTCAGTGAATGCGGTCTTCGCCACCTTGGCCTCGTCGGTTTCGCGCGGCGCGTCCTTCGCCATGTCCTTCAGGTGGAGCAGCGCAACGTGGTCCTTGTACTTCGCGAGCAGCTCCACCGGATCTGCACCCGTGATGGACGCCCAGAACACGTCCAGCTCGAGTTTCACCAGCGCCGGATCGAGCCGCGCCACCAGCACGTCGAGCGGCCGGCGACCGTCGGCCAGCGGAACGAACTCGAACCCGTGGTTGTGGTAGGCGAGCGTCACGCCGGCGGCGCGCGCTGTTTCGCCAGCGCGGTTCAACTGGTCGGCGAATGTCTCGAAAGCTGCTGCGGTGGTTCCGCGCTCCGCCGGCTGCAGGTAACTGACGACCGCATACTTGACACCGTGGTCGCGGGCGCCGTTCAGCACCTTCGCAAGCGATCGATCCCCGGACGGCGTTGCCCGCGCGGCGTCGGCCCACGCCTCCCAGTTCCCCGTCACCAGGGGCGCCTCGACGTGCGTGCTGACCGCCGCCAGGCCCAGTCTCTTCGCGACCGGCACGAGGCTGGCAAGGTCAGCGCGCCCGACCTCCAGCTCCTTGTAGCCAATCGCCGCGATCGCCTGGAGCGTCACCTGCGCCCGCGACTTGAGCTGCTCGCGCACGGTATAAAGCTGCACCCCCAGCCGTGGTGGCGCAGCCGCGTGGGCGCTTGTAGCCGTGAGAGCGGCCGCCTGTAACGTTCCCGCCGCGGTCGCCTGCAACCACTCTCGCCGCGTCCATCCGGTCCATGTATCCGCCATGTGCTGTCCACTCGGGTCTGCCTTCTGCAGTCAGATGGCGTGCTCCAAAGTCGTCCGTTCACCGTCCGTTCAGAATCGCCACGCAACCCCGCCAACCGCGTGCTGGGTCGTGAACCTGGCCGACGCCCACCCGTCGGGCACCGATACGCGCTGGCTGGTGGCGGTTGCCTTGTACTCCAGGAGCGCGGCGACATGCGCCGCCACACGGTACTCGAGCCCCGCCGCGATCTGCCCGCTACTCTACCCCACTCGTACTGCTCCTGCGTGCGGCCGCCGATGGTGCTCTCGGCATGCGGGATTGTGGGGCCCGCACCTATTCGGACGGCAAGCACCGCGCGGCGGTCCTGAAGGGGCCGGTGCCGCCGAGCGGCCGGCGCAGCACGAGGTTGCCAAACAGCAGGTTGAGGCCGTGGGAGATGGAGAAGCGCTCCACGACGTCGCCGAGGCGCATCGTGCGATCGACCGGAGCATCGAGGATCCTGCCGCGGACGCTCACGGGCGCCGCGGTATCCGCATACACCTTGAGGTGAATCAGCTCGGCTTCGAAGCCGATGCGCCCCTGCCGCAGTCGTGTCCAGAGGACACGGTAGCCGTAATACACCGGCGATTCGAGCGAGCGCCCGGCAAACGTCACGTCGCGCGCCTCGAAGTCGCTCCCGCGTGCGGGCTGCTCGACGCGCAGCGTCGCCGCTTGCGTTGCGGCACCCCGACGAAGGCGGCGAGAACCCAGTCGGCACGGGCGGGAGCGGCGCCCGCGAGAAGCACTACAGCGGCGCCGAGCGATGCGCGACCGATCACTCGAGGCCGCCGCGCTGGCCGAGAGGGCTATTATCCGCCGCATTTCCTCGACCTCCTCGTCGCGGACGGTGTGATCCATGCCGGGATACAGCACCGCGTTCAC
>CAWBCA010000004.1:0-451772 GCA_963787175.1 uncultured Acidobacteriota bacterium | reverse complement strand
CCAGGTTCGCCGCCGCAATTGAGGGCGAGGATAGCCGCGACCGCACGAGTCGAGTTGGTCGGAGGCGATGGGCTCGATGAGCATCGGTGGTTTGTCAGCAGCAGAGGCGGGCTGCAACTGCAAAGCGCATACTTAACGCGCTGCAGGCGGCGGACTTTGCTTTGCAATCGGTTCCGCGAGGATCAACCTTCAGATGAGTCAGCAACCGTTCCGGACCTTCTTCATGGGAGGCTTCGAGTGTTCGACTCATCGACTCCGAAACGGCCGACGGCTCGACGTCCTGGGCGCCACCGGCCACGAGCGCTGGGCAGGGCACGACTACGAACGGCTGGCCCGTGTCGGCATGCTGACGGCCCGCGACGGTATTCGATGGCACCTGATCGAGAGCTCGTCCGGGAAATACGACTTCAGCGGTGTCGTCCCGATGCTGGTGGCCGCACGCCAAACTGGCGTGCAGGTATTGTGGGATTTGTTCCACTACGGCTGGCCTGACGAACTCGACATCTTCGATCGCGCGTTCGTCGAGCGGTTTGCGGGGTTCGCCGCGGCGTTTGCCAAGGTGGCGACGCGCGAAACCGACGGCGCACCCTGGGTCGTTCCCGTCAACGAGATGTCGTTTTTTGCGTGGGCCGGCGGCGAAGTCGGGATCTTCAATCCCTTCGCGACCGGCCGCGGAGACGAGTTGAAGACGCAACTCGTCCGTGCCGCGATCGCATCGATCCGTTCCATGTGGGAGGTCAATCCCGACATTCGAATCGTCCATACCGAGCCGATGATCAATGTCGTGGCGCATCCGGCTCGCCCTCATGACGCCGCAGCCGCCGAAGCACACCACCAGGCGCAGTATGCCGCGCTGGACATGATCGCGGGCCGCACGCACCGCGACCTCGGCGGGTGCGAGGAGTACCTCTCGGGATTCTCGGGCTGAACTACTACATCCACAACCAATGTGTGTATCCAGGCGGCCATGGCATGACGCTCGAGCCGTCCCATCCGCAGTACCGGCCCGTCTGGCGCATGCTTCAGGAAGTTGGCCAGCGTTTCGGTCATCCGCTATTCGTTGCCGAAACGGGCATCGAGGACGACGCGCGGCCGGCGTGGCTGCGTTACATGGGACACGAGGTGCGGACGGCGATTCGGCACGGCGTCGCGGTCCACGGTCTCTGCCTTTATCCGATACTGAATCATCCAGGATGGGACGACGATCGTCACTGTTACAACGGGCTGTGGGACTACGCCGACGCATCAGGAGCTCGGGACCTCTACGCGCCGCTGGTTAGAGAACTGGAGAATCAGCATCGGCTGATCGCCGAGCCATATTTGAGCGGTAACGAACCGGCCAGGGCAGATTCGCAGCTGCTCGACGTCGCCGCTCATTGGATGGAGATTCGAACTGGGCGCGAGGACATCCTGCACAAACCGTGAAGTCATCGGCGCGAAACAGCCTTCCGCCTGTGCCCCAGGCCCTCGAGAAGGCCGTGCACATTGTCCGTGAACTGCCGCAGACGATGCTCCCTGTCGCGATCCTGCTCGCCCCGTTGGTCGCGCGGACATTGGAACTCCCCCGGGACGCCAACGACGCGATAGCCCAGGCCTCTGGCCGCGACGAACAGAAAGGTCGCCAACCCCAGCCGAGATCAGTGGACGCGCGGAACACCAGTCGCACCAGCTCACGTCGGACCAAGAACGGCCCGTAGAAGTAGTCCGTATCCGTGCCGATCACGCGACGACATAGCTCGTTCGCGCCTGTTTCGGCCATGCGTTGGTAGGGCGGGAAGGTCGCTAGCGCCGATGCCGATCGAACCGCCAGGTGGATGCCGATTGAAGGGGCGATCGACGCACGTTCGACAAAATCGGCGAGGCCGTCGACGAAGAAATCGCGCTTGTCCGGTTCGGTGTAGAGAATGAAGGGCCTTAGGGTCGTGTGGGCCTCGGCAAGGCTTGCTTGTACCTGGCCGACAAGCGAATCGGCCTTTTTCGCGACAGTCACGGCCGAGAACTGCTTCGCCCAGTCGACGAAGCTTCGCGATGAACCACGATCCGACATGGCAACCGGAAGACCGACAGCGGCGAGCGCGCCGATGGATCGCCGGACGACGCGCTCCTGGCTGCGCTTGCGGACCCGCGTGATCGTCGCCACCGCGACATCCGACAGATTCACGACATGTCCTCTGAACGTCCAGGGTCACTTCGGCCGACCGCCGGTCAGGACGCGGCGCGCGTTGCCTGATAGTCGCGCGCGCGCTCCGCTATCGCTTGGCGGAGAAGCTCCTGCATGCGCTGCCACGTGGCATCCCACGACATTTGCGCGAGAAAGGCATCGCCCAGGCGGCGCCGTTCGCTCCCGTCGTCCCGCAGCGCTGCTTCCACAGCCGCCACGAAGTCGTCGGCGGTGTTGGCGATGCGCGCCAGTCCCTGTCGTCCATAGGGCTCGACCACGTCACGAATCGAGGTCGAGACGACCGGCTTTCCAGCCGCCAAGTATTCTGGGGTCTTCGTCGGGCTGATGAAGCGGGTGGCGTCGTTACGGGCGAATGGCAGTAGCGCCACGTCCCAACCAGCAATGTAATCGGGCAGGGCGGCGTATGGCTTTACTCCCAAATAGTGAATGTTCGCCGCACGCGGCAGTTCGGCGGCATCGACCTTGGCCGTCGGCCCGAGCAGCACGATATGCCAGTCTGGCCGCATGCGGGCAACGTCCGACACCAATGCGTAGTCCATTCGCTCGTCGATCACCCCGAAGAAGCCAAGCCGCGGATGCGGAATGCCGGCCTGATCGCCTGGCTCCGGTACCGGCTGCCGGGCGCGAGCGAAGTGAGGCACGTCGACACTGCTGGGAAACAGATGAACATGGGGATGGAGCGCCCGCTTGGAGTCGAATAGCGTTCTCCCCCCGGTGAACACGACATCGGCCCTCCGGAACAGCTCGGCCTCGTACTCCTTGAGCGAGGGTGGGGCGCCAGCAAATGCCGAGAGTTCGTCCATACAGTCGTAGACGATGGCGATCGGATGGAGATCGCGCGCGAACGGGAGCGCCATTGGCGTGTAGAACCAGAGAACGTAATCACCCACCAGGTGCGTCCGCGCGGCGTTTGCGACCAAGGTTCGTAGCAGTCGGGTCTGCTCGGAGTCGGACAGGCCGGACGGCAGCCGGGGAACGCCCACTAGAACTCCTGCTTCGTCCCTGGCGATGTCCATGTGTCCGGCCCCGTCGCCGTAAATCGGCTCCTCGACGTAGAGCACGTGGCCGCCGCGCGCAGCGCGACTCAACAGATGCTGGGGGCGCTGAAACACGAACTTCCACCGCAGGTGCGACAGGCATACGATGTTCATCGACGGGACCCTCTCAAAGTCTGTGCCGCAATCGAATGGTTCCTTCGCCGCCGCGACGATTACCGACGGGCAGACGGATATCGCGTCGGGAGTGACGGAAAGCGTCCGTGACAAACGTCGTTCTGACCACGAGCGGAGGACAGTTGCCGTCGCGTACCCAAGACGGCTGCAGACTCCGCCTGCGACCGATAGCTTTCGCCGAGAGGCGGTTTCCCGTCAGAGATCGCATCTGTCGCTGCCGGCTGTCGCAGGGCCGGAGGCGGGGCGGAAGCGGTGCGCCAACCCGGCGAGGCGCCGACCGCGTCTCGATCGAGTGCTACGGGCACGCGGTGGCCGCGTCGCCGGGCGTGATCGTCGCCAGAGACACTTCGTGAGCGCCTCACGCCTTCGACTGTGCTCGCCAACGCCAACGGAACCGGTGTCTCTCGCGGCTACGGCTAGTGTATAGCTGTGATACAACGTCGCAGGCGCGGCGTCCACCACCTGAGCCCGCGGATACGCGGCCTTGGTCGCTTCAAGTTGCCGGTCGACGTCAGCCGGCTACGACCAGCGATGGAATCGGCGCTATCGCGACCGGGGAACTGGCGAATGTCGGCTGGCGACGCCCTCTTGCGGTCGGGCTCCAGCATCGTGTTGTCCCGCGCCCGTCGTGCATGCGGGTTGCTATGATGTAGTTGCCTCGACCCGGTGACGACCGGCGCCCAGCGGGCGGGTATTCGGCCGCTGCGCACCCGGCGGTCACCGGGCAACGAGGTCCCATTTCGAGAGCGGCGCACCGGCCGCCACCTTCCTCAGTGAGATTTACCGAACAGACGAGTTGCGACGTCGGCCAGCAGCCGGGATCGTGGATGTCAAGCCACGACGGCGCCGGCGAGGCGAGCTCGCGGTCAGAACGTCTACGAGTTCAAGCCTCCGGCGACTCGACGAAGTGGGGCCTCTCCGAACTGGCGCAGTTCTGGGACCTTCCCCCTCAAGCCTCCAGCGCGAGTTCAAAGCGCTGGTCGATGGGGGCATCCTCAGACCCGCGAGCATGTCTCCGGTGGTCTTCAGCCCGTTGTAGGTGACCCCTGCAATATCTGGAAAACCGGCTGCTGTTGTGGCACGGATCGGACGAGCGTCCCTTCGCTGTGCCGCGGCGCGACTCTCCCGGCGACCGTTGGCCCGCAGTGACCCACTCGTTGTCCAGCGCGACCAGCAACGCGCGCAGCCCGGGATTCGCGACGAGCGGGTTCCGGGTCTGCTGGGAGATGCCTGGACCTGTTAGTCCGAGCCTCCCGCTATGCGCAGGCTCGATAGCAGACAGGACCGGACGTTCGGCGGATTCCCGAGATCGTGCCCGAGCGTATCCGTGTGCAAGAGTGATCCGGCCGTGACCCAGTATTCGTTCGCCGAGTTCGCCTCGAAGATCCTGGGACACGTGCCAGTCTGCAGGCATCGCTGAAGACGTCCGTCGGTTTCCCCGTGACGGGATCGAAAAGCACCTGGTTGGCGAAGGGAAACTGGCGTTCGGGATACCGGCGTCCGATGTGCTGGCGGTGGGTTCTGCCGGGCTGGGCGAATCGATAGTTGAAGAAGCCTCCGCTTGCCCCTCCGACCCAGTTCAGGCTCGCATCGAACGCGCTTGCCCTCTTCGTCTACGTTGAAGCCCAGATAGAGGAAATCATGAGGAAGCGGCAGGGCTGCGAGAAGCAGAATGAGTAGACGAAGCGCACATCACCAGCCAGTGGATTGGCCGTACCGACGTCGTCTGTCACTGCCCAGTGCAGAACGCCGCGAGATCACGCGTGGCCGCGAAGCCCAGGCCGTGTACAACGTACCTGCTGGAATGGCGTGCCCGACGTGCGGAGACCCGGAGGCGCTGGTTTCGGTCAGTTTTTACAGATCCAGTTTGCGGATCACGAACCCGACCAGCCATGTCTGCGTGAGCGCACAAGATGTGTGACCTCATCAGTTACCTACCCGCCGGTCGCATCCAGTCGGGTTCAACTGACTCGTCGGCAGATCTACGACATTCGATCCTTCTAGCAAGCTTGCCGAGGCTCAGGCTTGAACTGGTAAATCTGTTGATGGCGCAGTAGTTCAAGATTAAGCGTGCGGCTTGTTCGACAGGGCCGTCGGTCGACGCTCGACGAAAGAGAGCCGCCGAGTTGCCCGGACCCTGGATTGAGTCTCTTGCGGACCACGCCACGCTGACAGCTCCAGCTGTCTCTCGCAATTAGGGCTTGCCCTAATTGAGTACCGCCGAAAGTCCCAATAGCGCCCTTGACCGCCGTATAGCATCATGCTGTGCGTAGCTGGTGCGGTCCGCACCCCCTGGCTACGAGATCCGAACTGCCGCGAGGGCTTCTGACGATGTTTGACTACTTGGTAGTTGGAGCGGGTTTTGCCGGATCGGTTGTGGCGGAACGGCTCGCGCAAGAGGCGGAAAAGCGCGTGCTGATAGTCGACAAGCGCCTGCATATCGGCGGGAATGCGTGTGACCACTACGACCAGGCCGGAGTGTTGGTGCACAAGGTACGGACCGCACATCTTTCATACCAACTCCGCCGAGGTGTTCGAGTATTTGTCACGGTTCACCAGCTGGCGTCCGTATCAGCACCGCGTGCTGGCATCGGTCGATGGCCAGCTGGTGCCGCTGCCAATCAACCTCGACACCATCAACGCCCTGTACGGCCTGAATCTGACATCCTTCCAGCTGGACGAGTTCTTCGCCTCCGTCGCGGAGCCGCGCGCCCAGATCCGCACCTCGGAAGATGTGATTGTCAGCAAGGTTGGGCGCCAGCTCTACGATAAGTTCTTCAAGAACTACACCCGAAAGCAGTGGGGGCTCGACGCGTCTGAGCTCGATGCTGCGGTCACTGCGAGATAACCGGTACGGTCGAACCGTGACGATCGCTATTTCACCGATCGGTATCAGGCGATGCCGCAGCACGGCTACACGCGCATGTTCGAGCGGATGCTGACGCACCCGAACATCAAGGTAATGCTGAATACGGACTATCGGGAGATCGAGAACATCATCCCCTTCCGCGAGATGATTTACACCGGACCAGTCGACGAGTATTTCGATTTCCGGTTCGGAAGGCTGCCCTACCGCTCCCTCGAATTTCGCTTCGAGACGTTCGACTCCCCGCGGTTCCAGGACGCGGCAGTGGTCAACTATCCAAACGAGAATCCATACACGCGGTGTACAGAGTTCAAGTACCTCACCGGTCAGGAACACCCGAAGACGAGCGTGGTGTATGAGTACCCGAAAGCGGACGGCGATCCGGACTATCCAATACCGCGGCCCGAGAATGCGGTGCTCTATCGGCATTACCAGGCACTGGCCGAACGAACCCCGGGTTAACATTTTTCGGGCCGACTCGCTACCTACAAGTACTACAACATGGACCAGGTCGTAGGGCAGTCACTCGCGCTGTTCAAGAAGCTGGTGGGTTCGCGGCGAGCGCAGCCAGTCGCACAGTCGGCATGACTCGGACCGGACGGCGAGACGGAGTTCCGGTGCTGTCGTCAGGGCTGCATGCGGAACGCCTTGGCCAAGCCTGGCCCAAACCCGAACCGACCCGCCGCAAGGCCTAGATCACCGCGGCGGCCACCAGCGCGGAACCGGCCCCTGTGATCGTCGTCGCCTACTCGCGGGCAGCTCCACCGCCTCGTCCACATCAGCGCTCGACATCCCATTGCGGCCAAGTGCTCGCGGAGATTCGCTTCTGACGTTGCTGGCCCGAACGGCGCCACCGCCCTCGCTTGTTCTTGAGAGTCCCCCGTGCTGTGCGGATACTCGGCCGGAAGCGGAGCCCGGGAAAATCGTATCTGAGCCAGGAAATCAACCTGCGCACCTTGAACCGAGTCGCCCCGCTGCGACAAGCTTCCGCCATGGACTCGCTGCCTCGCCCGCTCGCCTTCCTGCTCCTGCTTGTCTCGGGCTGGGTTAACCGGCAGCAGCAGGCGGTCATTGACTACCTGCTCGAGGAGAACCGGATCCTCCGCGCCGCGCACGCTCCCCGACGGCTGCGCCTCACCGACGACCAGCGCCGCCGCCTGGCCGTGAAAGGCCGCGTTCTCGGCCGACGTCGCCTGGCGGACGTGTCCGGTATCGTGACACCCGACACGATCCTGCGCTGGTACCGGAGGCTCGTCGCCCAGAAATACGACGGTTCCCAGAAGCGACGCCCCGGTCGCCCGTCTACCAAGCCAGACATCGCGGCGCTTGTGGTCCGCATGGCGAACGAGAATCCGTCCTGGGGCTACACGCGCATCCGCGGTGGGCTGAAGAGCCTCGGCCACGAGGTGGGCCGGAACACGATCAAAGCGATCCTCCAGGACCACGGCATCGCGCCCGCCCCGGAGCGCGGCACGCACACGCCATGGAAGACGTTCCTCGCCGCCCATTGGGACGGTCTCGCGGCAGCCGACTCGTTCACCGTCGAGGTCCTGACCTTCGGCGGCCTGGTCCGCTACGTCGTCTTCTTCGTCATGAAGCTCAAGACGCGCGCGGTGGAGATCGCCGGGATCACGCTGTCAGCCGGACGAGGTGTGGATGACGCAGCTCGCACGGAACCTGATCGACGCCGGTGACGGCTTCCTCCGCGGCGTGCAGTACCTCATTCTGGACCGGGATCCGCTCTACTCCGCCGCGTTTCGGCGCCTGCTGCGGGACAGCGGCGTGAAGCCGCTCCTGCTGCCAGCGCGGAGTCCGAACTTGAACGCGTTTGCCGAGCGGTTTGTCTTATCCGTCAAGTCCGAGTGCTTGGACCGCATCGTGCCACTCGGCGAGGCGCATCTCCGGGCAGCCGTCCGCGCGTTCGTGGCTCATTATCATGAGGAACGGCCGCACCAAGGGTCTGCACAACGAGCGCATCGCGCCCACGACAACGTCGACGGGATTGGGCCCGATCCAGTGCCGTGAGCGCCTCGGCGGCGTGCTCAAGTTCTATTATCGTGACGCCGCGTAGACCCGCGGCTCGAGTTTTCGCACACCACGAGATCAATCAAACATGGCTCCTCCGTATCCAGATATGCGGGACGTTCCAGCGGGCTGGTCGTCGCCTGATTGCCATCGTTACCCGAGGACGTGCGTCTGCGCCGCGTGCCTCGCGCGCACGGCGGCGCGCACGCGTTCAGCGATCGCCGCCCAGGTGGTGTCCCAGGAGGTGCCGGCCAGGAAGGCATCGGCTTGCGGCAGCCAGTGTGCCCCGGGCTCGAAGAGGGCGGCCCCGATGGCGTCGACGAAGTCGTCCGGCGTGTCGGCGATTCTCGCGAGGCGTTTCTCGCCGTAGGGCCGCACGACGTCGCGAATCGACGTCGGCACGACAGGTTTTCCTGCAGCTAGATACTCCGGTGTCTTCGTTGGACTGATGAAGCGTGTGGCGTCGTTTCGAGCGAAGGGCAGCATGGCGACGTCCCAGCCCGCGATATAGCTCGGGAGACTGTCGTATGCCTTGGGCCCCAGGTAGTGGATGTTCTTGAACGCCGGCAGATCAGCGTGGCTGATCTTCGCAACGGGGCCGACCATTACGAACTGCCAGCCTGGACGTCGCTCGGCCACGCCGGAGAGAAGGTCGCGATCGAGCCGTTCGTCCAGTACTCCGAAGAACCCGATCCGGGGATGCGGGATGTCGTGTTGATCTGATGGCTCCGGGAGTGGCGCCCGCGCGCGAGCGAAATGAGCCACGTCCACGCTGCTTGGACACTCGTGGACATTGACGTGGAGTGAGCGTTTGGCCTCGTAGAGGCTCCGGCCGCCAGTCAGTACCAGGTCGGCGCGCATCAGGAGCGCGCGCTCCTTGTCCCGGAGTCCCGGTGGCGCGCCAGTGAAGGCGCTCAGCTCATTCATGCAGTCGTACATCGTCGCGATCGCCCGCAAGTGCGCGGTGAAGTCGAGCGCCATGGGCGTGTAGTACCACGCCACGAAGTCGGTGGTGTCCTGGGCCGACAGGAGAGAGTCCAGCAATATCTGCAGGTGCACGGCGCCAGCGTCACGCGGAGGTGAGGGACCGCGATCGTGACGCCGGATGGGTCGCGCCGGGTCTCCAGAGACGGGCGCTCTACGTCGTAGTGCGGCTCCTCAACAAAGAACACGCGTCTGGATTGGGCCGCACGGTTCAACAGGTGCTGCGGACGCTGGTAGACGAAGTCCCATCGCAAGTGACTGAAACAGACCAGGTCGGGTTCCGGCATTCCCGTCTGTTCACGACTCGACCCGATGACCAGCTTCAGGTGCCTCCGTCGTGTTCTTGTGCAACATGATCCTCTTTGGCTGTGACCGAACGTCCGCGCCTGCCGTGGCCTACCCACAGCACAATGCCATGCGGACGCGCCTGTGAACTATTGGGAATGCCGGAGTAAAAGGCCCAGGGAGAGCCCCAATGTCGCGGGTCGTTCGCTGTCCTCAACGACGAGCCGCTGCAGTTCCCATGCGTTGTCCAGCGCCGCACCAGTCGCGGTGTTGTCGAAGACACACCACACGTCGACCGATTCGGACATCCGCCGAACAAGCATCGCGAGCCGCGAGAGGTAGCTCGCATCGTCCCGCGACCAGTACATCCGGGGGCTACCGTGCAAACGAAAGTAGGCGATCCCATCCCACCCCCCGGGAGCGTTCGCGCCATCGGTGATCGGCGGATCGGCGGCCACCCGGGCAACCGCATAGCGCTGCATCACGGCATCCGGACGCGCCGCGAACCAGGTGGGATGCCGGGGCTCGCAGACCAGAGGTCCGTCGTAGTGCGTCCGTACCACGTCGAAGAATCTCGCCGCGATGCGCGGCTCAAACGCGAACGACGGTGGAACTTGGACCAGCAGAGGGCCGTGGTGATCACCGAGGCCGCTGCTCTCAGCGAGAAACTGCTCGAACGGAGCGCGCGCACGGAGAAGCTTGAGGTCGTGCGTGATGAGCCGAGGCACCTTCACCGCGAACCGGAACCCGGCGGGCGTCGATGCCGCCCACTTCGCGTAGGTCGACACGGCGTGTGGCCGGTGGAAGGACGAATTGATCTCGGCGCACGGAAACACTCGAGCGTAGCGCTCGAGATGTGTCCCTTCAGCTGGGGCAGAGAAGTGCCGACGCCCGGGGGATTGACCAGCCCGCCGTCCCGATGTAGATCCGTCCCGCCATCGTCGAAAAAAAGCCAAAGAGGTAACAAGGGTTGGTCGCGTGCTAACGTCGTGAGCCCGACTTCGTCTTCGACGCCGCAGCCTTCCTCGCGCCGGCGCCGACGGCAGCCGGCTCTTCTTCGTCATCTTCAGACGAGCTGGTGTTCGCGGCACCTTGGTTGATGCCGCCTTCGGCCAGTGCCGAGAGCTTCTCGTCTGCCGCCTTTTCCTCGTCGAGCGTCTCCTGCAGCAGGTCTGCCGCGTCGGTGTGTCCCATGGCACGCGCCCAGGCGACCAACGTACCGTAGGCAGCCATCTCGTAGTGCTCGGCCCGCTGGCCGGACGCGATCAGGCAGGCGTCCATGGTGGCCTCGTCGAAGTCTTCCTCCATGACGGACTTGCCTTCTTCGATGATGCCCGCGATCCCGTCACAGTGTTTCCCGCGCACCTTTTCGTCGAGGCTCTCGAATACCTGTTCGAGGCGTTCGATCTGTCCCCGTGTCTCTTCGAGATGCGCCTCGAACGCCTCGCGCAACTGGGGCGAGGTGGCTGCCTTGGCCAGTTTCGGCAGCGCCTTGGTGAGTTGCCGTTCCGCGTCGTAGGTGTCGCGCAGTTCGTCGATGAAAGCGTCGTGCAGCGTACCGGTGTCAGCCATGTCGAATTCTCCTGGAAATGCGGAATGTCAGGAAGCGCTCAGTTCTTGCCGAACAGCCGCCCGGCAATCTCGCTGAGCATTTGCGTGTCCACGGCATCAGGCCCGATTGGAGACGTCAGTTGCGGCTGAGCGGGGTGGAGCGGCACGGGCGCGCCTTCCGGCGGTCCGTCGACCACGCGCAGTTGAGTGCCATCCTCCGGGTGGGGTCCGTTCCAAATCGCGCCCATCTCACGGTAATCATCGGGGCTCATCCGATACATCACCCGATGAAGCCCCTTCGCTTCATGTTTGAGCGCTTCCGGGAATCGCTTGTTGCTGATGTCGGGGATTGGCAGGAGCTTTCCGACGTCAACCCCTGACAAAGCCTCGAGCGCCTTGGCGTACGCCACGATGTGCGTGCCGCCTCGGACAAGAAGGTAGCCGACCATTTCCCGGGCGACCGGATCGTCGACCATCTCATACACGCGGATCTTGTTCGCCCGAGCGCCGCACTCGAGGAAGAAGTTGTGCAGGAGGTCCAGCTTCAGGTTGCCGCTCGAGAACACGTACGAGCCATTCCAGGGATTCCCCATGGAGTCGACCGGCAGGGCCGACTGACCACTGGCGATGAAGTGGTAGTGATTCCGCATGTCGGTGGCGTTCTCGAGTGGCGCATCAACAGGATCGCTTTCACGCGCGGTCGAGCCGCTGAGCAGCATGTTGATCGTGTGGCTCACGAGCTCGATGTGCCCGTACTCCTCGGCCGCGATGTTGGCGATCAGGTCGTAGAACGGCTTCATCTGGTCGCGGCCACGGAAGTTGAACGACTGGAACGTATAGTTCATCAGCGTCGACATCTCGCCGAACTTCCCGCCGAGCAGCTCCTGCACGGCGGATGCGGAGTTCGGTGAGGGGTGTTCCGGCATCGGCAGCTCGATCGCAAGACGGTCAATTCTCAGAATCATTTGCCTCCTTTTGTCACAACGTTCTCGAAGGATGTCACGCGGTGATCGGCGCCGGCTATTGGGATTGCCGGTAGCTGCCTCTTAGGGCAAGCCCTAATGGAAGCCTCTCACTGCAGCGCCACCAGTCGAGGGCGGCGCAGGGCTCACAGCGGACGGGTCGGGCTGGTGACTCGTAACGAGGAAAGCCAACCGTGGCTCATGCGAGCCGACGACGTCGAGTCGATTGGGGGCGGGGCTCGAGGGATGGCGCAGGGACACTAGGGCAAGCCCTAATAGAACTGCGTCCGGTTGTGGGACTACAATCGACGCGTCATCCGGCGTCGTGCAACCAACCTTGATGCAGCGCGTATTGGAGGAGCTCGATCCTCCCGCGCAGACTGAGCTTGCGCATCGCGTTGGCTTTGTGGACCTCAACCGTTTTCGTGCTGACCTCGAGCTTGCTGGCAATTTCCTTGTTGCTGTAGCCCTGGGACACCAGCCGCAGCACTTCGGCTTCGCGGTCGGTCAGGATCGCGCCACCGCGTCGCGCACGTCGTTGATCCCGGGCCGCAAACGGTGCGGCGAGGTGGTGGGTCAGTGCGGGGTCGATGTACTGCTGCCCGCTCGCCACGGCTCGAATCGCGCGAAACAGCTCCGAGTGAGGGCTTTGTTTCAAGACGTAGCCTGACGCGCCGGCACGCAAGAGCTCCTGCAGAAAGGTCTGGTCGGCATGACGCGTCAGGATCACGACTGCAAGGTTCGGGTGAAGGTCCTTCAAACGGCGGGTGGCGACGACGCCGCTCACGCCTGGCATCGACACGTCCATGATCACGACATCGAGATCCTCGACGTTGGCTCGTTCTATCGCTTGCGCTCCGTTGCTGGCCTCACCGATCACCTGGAAGTCCGGTTCGCGCTCGATGAGGAGCTTCAAGCCCTGCCGCACGGTCTGGTGATCTTCGACCAGCAGTATCCTGAGCCGACTCGTCAACGGAAGCGTCATCAGTCCAGTCTGGTGTGCCCCGGTGCAGTCGTCAACTGCTGTCTGCCCGGGCCTGGTCGACTCGATGCGTGACGACCAGCTGCAGACCGACGCCGTTGGTGTGCGCGAGGATACGTTACCGCTCGCCATCGACAGCTTCGCCGAGCACGCGTTCGTGACACTGGACGCGGACGGGATCGTCACGTCGTGGAGCGTTGGTGCCGAGCGCATCTTCGGCTACGTGCGCGACGCCGCCATCGGCGTACACGTGTCGACGCTGTTCACGCACGACGGAGGATTCGGCATTCGAACAGCCGATCTCCAGGTACGTAGAACGCCAGGGGTCGGTCTCCACGCAGCGATGGCTGGCCGGTGAAGACGGCAGCCGGCGGTGCGTGAACGCCACCGTCGTGGCGGTCCGTCAACATGGGCGCTGCGTGGGCTACGCGGCCCTGGCGCATGAGGTGCCGTCGGCCACTCCCGACGAGAAGCGCAGCAACGCCCTGAGCGACTCGCTCGCGGCCCGTGTCGAGGACACGAGCCGGCGACTGCTGGAGTCGAACGCCCTGCTCGCGACCGAAATCGCCGACCGGACACAAGCCGAAGCGGCACGGATCCGTCTGCTGCGTCGTCTCGTGGTCGTGCAGGAAGAAGAGCGTCGCCGCATCGCCCGCGACCTGCACGACGATCTGGGACAGCGACTGACCGCACTCCGTCTCACCCTCGAGGCCTCGAGGCGAATGCGCGCGACGGCCGGGACGTGGCCGAGGCGCTCGGCCAGGCGCTCGGGATGCTGGCGCGCATCGACGGGAGTGTCGATTTCCTGGCGTGGGAGCTGAGGCCGGCGGCGCTCGATGAGCTCGGCCTCACCAAGGTGCTGGACACGTACGTCCAGGAGTGGTCGCGGCACGCCGGCATCCGCGCCACGTTCCATGCGGGAACCCACGACACCGTGCGCTTCGCGCCGGAACTGGAAGCGAGCGTGTATCGCATCGCCCAGGAGGCGTTGAACAACGTCGCCAAGCACGCCCACGCACGATCGGTCAACGTGCTGCTGGAGCAACGCGGCGAGACAGCTCGTGCTGATCGTCGAAGACGACGGCATCGGATTCCAGTCGAGCGGTGTCGGCGCGACGATGATCGGCCTGCAGGGATGCGCGAGCGCGCCGCCGCGGTTGGCGGCACCCTGGAGATCGAGCCGACGCCGGACGGCGGCACTACGGTGCTCACGCGGATTCCCATTGCTGCCCTTTACCCCGTCGAACCGCGCGCGCGACGTCGGCCGTCTCGGCCCGGCACGCCTGCGACCGCAGTGCGCCAGGCCGCTGTCGTCCACGGGCGCGGATGACGTGAACGGCGCGGTGCTGACTTCCATCCGGGCGCGGCTGCAGGAGCTGCAGCAGGCGGTCGCGGCGCGCGATGAATTCATCGCCACCGTCGCCCACGAGCTTCGCAACCCGATCGCGCCGCTGATGTTCCAGTTGAGGCTGGCGATCGGAAAAGTCCGAGCAGATGGCCTCACCGGCGAGCTCGGTACCGGTGGAGTGGGTGCAGGCGCAGCTGCGCCGGGTCGAACAGCGCCTGCATCGACTTCTGGAAACCCTGGACCGCCTGCTCGACGTCTCGCGCCTCTCGATCGGCCGCATCGATCTCCAGCCGGAGGCGATGGACCTCGCGCAGACGCCGCTCGCGATGTCATCGCCACGTTCGAAGCGGAACTGGCAATCGCCCGGTGCAGGCTCACGTTCTCCAACGCGCGAAGGCGACCGGCTCGTGGGATCGGATGCGCGTCGAGCAGATCTGCCGGAACCTGCTGTCCAATGCCATTCGATTCGGGGCCGGCCGACCGATCGAGGTCGAGGTCGATGCGGACGACCAGGTGGCACGACTCTGCGCGTCCGCGACCATGGCGTCGGCATCGCGGCCGATCAGCAGGCCCGGATCTTCGAGCGGTTCGAGCGCGGCGTCGAGCAGCGCAGTGGCGGATTCGGCATCGGGCTGTGGGTCGTCAAGAACATCTGCGTCGCCATGGGCGGCACGGTCTCCGTCGACAGCGAGCCAGGCGAAGGCGCCTGTTTCACCGTCACTGCTGCCGCGGCGCAGCGAGCGTGATTCGAGCAACGGCAGATCGGAGTGGACGTAGGTGGTTGAGCAGCGAACGCCGTCTGAGCGCCGCCCGACCGGCATTGCGGGGCTCGACCGCATTCTCGAAGGCGGGCTTCTGATCGTCGGGCGTCTACATCGTGCAGGGCCCGCCTGGCGCGGGCAAGACCATCCTGGCCAACCAGGCGTGCTTCCACCATGCCTCGACCGGCGGGCACGCGGTCTACGTGACGCTGCTGGCCGAGTCGCATTCCCGGATGTTCGCGCATCTGCGGCGGATGGCCTTCTTCGACGAGGCCGCGATTCCGGATCACGTCTACTACATCGGCGGCTACAGCACGCTCGAGTCCGAAGGGCTGGACGGGCTGGTCACGCTGATTCGCGGCGCCATCCAGAAGCACAAGGCGACGCTGCTCGTCGTCGACGGCCTGGTCTCCGCGCAGGAGTCGGCGCCGACGCGACCGGGACTTCAAGAAGTTCCTGCACGAGCTCCAGACCTTGGCGGATCTGACCGAGCTGCACGGTGCTGCTCCTGACCAACGCTGAGCGTGCCAGTGGGTTCTTTCCCGAGCACACGATGGTCGACGGCGTGCTGCACCTGACTGACGAACTCTCCGAGCTGCGCCCCCTGCGGCACATCCGCGTCCTGAAACTCCGCGGCAGCGCGCCCATGCCGCGGACTGCATTCCGTTCGGATCACGGACAAGGGCCTCGAGGTCCGGCCCAGAATCGAGACCCCATTTCCCGCAGCGGCGTCCGGCGGACCGCGTCGCTGCGAGCGGCCGAAGCTCTGCGTTCGGAGTGCCCGAGCTCGACGCGCATGCTGCGCGGCGGCGTCCGGCACGGCTCCATCACGATGCTGATTGGGATCGTCCGGCAGCGGCAAGACGCTGCTCGGGATGCAGTTCCTGTCGGAGGGCGTCAAGCGAGGCGAACGTCCGCTGTCTACTTTGGCTTCTACGAGCACCCCGCGGCGATTCTGGCCAAGTGCCAGCGCGTCGGCATCGGCGGGCTGGCACGAGGGCGTCGAGCGCGGTCTCGCGCAAATCGTCTGGCATCGGCCGATCGAAGGCGTGATCGACGAACTCGGCGAGAGCCTGATTGAGACCGTCCGCGAGTTCCGCGCCGCATCGACTGCTGATCTGACGGCATGGAAGGCTTTGAGCAACGCCGCCGATTTCCCGGAGCGGCTCTCTCATGTCTTCAGCGCGATCGCCCAGGAGCTGGAAGGCCTGGGCGTCACCACCCTCTACACCACCGAGACACGGGAGCTGTTCGGGCGGAACATCGAGGTGCCCATCGATCGGGCTCTCGGCCGCCACCCAGAACATCATCCTGCTGCGCCATGTCGAGCACCGGGCCGCCATGTTGCGGGTGATGGGGATCCTGAAGGTGCGGGACGACGACTACGACGCGCGGATGCGGGAGATCCAGATTACGGACGACGGCATCGCCTGCTGGATACGTTCGCCGCCGAATTCGGGTGGTGTCCGGCGGCGGCGTGTCGAACGGATGCGCCTCACGGATGCCGAGGAGTAGCAGCGCGGTGGCCACCTCAGGCTCGATCCTGATCGTTGACGACGAGTTCGGGCTCGCCGAGATGTTGCGGGACATGCTGCGCGACTCGACTACGACGTGCGCTGTCGCGATCAACGGTCGGCTGGCACTCGACATCCTGAACGAACGCCGATCGATCTCGTCATCACCGACATGATGATGCCGGTCATGGATGGCGCCGAGCTCGCGACGGCGATGCGAGAGAGCGAGACGTATCGCGCATATTCCGATCGTGATGATGACGTCGCTGCCCTCGGCCATGCCGCATCAGAGTGCGCTGTTCCACACCGTGCTCAGAAAGCCATTTACGCCGGAATTACTGCTCCGAACCGTGCGTGCCTGCTTTGCGGGCATCCCCATGTCGATGGCGCAGCCGGTCGTCGATCGGAGTCCCGGCGCGGGTGAGGCCACCACGCTGGACCGTAACCACTGATTCGCAGATCTTCGCAAAGACGGGAGCGAACGATGAGCGACGCGCGGTTTGGCGGATTGTCGAACGAAGAGCTCGCAGACGTCTGGTATGCGCTGGGAGGAGCCGAGACTCGTCATGCGGGCGGCTTCGGCGAACTGGTCGATGCGGCGTTACGCGAGTTGAACGGCCGGCTCGGGAACGAGTTGGCTTCATTCCTGGAGCCTCGGTTTCGCCCATACCGGTTCATCGACTCGAAGGAGGATGCTGCCGCGAACGCCAACGCGGCGGTGGACGACCGCCTGCAGCTGACCTCAGCTCCAGCAGCCGAGGCCTCCCGAATCAGCAAATCCTTGGTGTGTTTCGCCACGCAGGGCCGGGCCCACCCACGCGTTCGGCGCCGTCGCGGACGGAGCGACCGATCGTCCGTTGTCTCGGTGCCGACAACTCCGGCCCAAAAGTCCGCCGTGAGTACAGCGGACGGCCTTACTGCTCACGGACACCATGTCGTGTCTCCGACTGTGCCGGAAGATCAAAACGGGAAGCGCAGATCGATCTGCGACTTGATCCACTTGCGCACGTCCTTGCTGTCCACCCGGGCCCGTACGTTGGCCGACGCGCAGTCCGCGGCGCCATCCGATGCGATCGCGACCACTCGCCCATTGAAGAACGTCGGCGCGCCTGAGTCGCCGAAGCAGACGGTGACGGGATCGCGGTTGAAGGTCACCCAGTTCTGATCGACGACCTGGTCGACGGTAGATGTTCCCCACCGGCGGATCCCGTCATAGTTCGACGTGTCAGCCGGACCGCCGGGAGGCGGCGCCGTGGTTCCATAGCCCACGATGCGCATCCTCGCTGCCGGGGATGCTCTCATCATCGAGGCTTCGGTTTGCCAGCTTGGCAGGGCGGATGCCACGAACGGGCTCGTCGAGAAAACACAGACCGACATCGCTGATTCCGGGCTCATACTGGCCGTCGATGTCGTCGAACGGGCAGCTCTGCGGGGTGCAGGGCCTCGGAAACGAAGGATGAGCGAAGCACGTGCCGCGTGCGCGATTGAGCTCGATCCAGGTGGACTGGTCGAACGCGTTTGGCGCAAAGCTGGCGACGATCCGAATCCAGGGCGGCAGCTGTCCAGCAGCTGACGCGCCCTCGATTCTTGCCGTGAAGTGCCCTGCAGTGAGGATGGTCTGCCGGTGGATCAGAACGCCGGTCACATAGGCCGCGAGACCGCCGGGAAGGCCGAGCGGATTGTTGGCGTCGCGCCAGATCATGATCACCCCGACGTTCGGGTGAGCATTCGCTGAATCGATGGCCTCAGCCGAGGTGAGCGCCGCTGTAGGGCTGTTGAACGCAGGTCATCGCCAGAAGCACCGATCAACGCAGCTGTTGAGCTCAGACAGAGTCGACCCATACCCATCTCCTTTGAAACCGGAAGTGCACGTGAGAGCGCAACAGACGGCGCGCGCTCGCGACTCGAGGCTACGAGCGGGATCGCGCACGCACAAGAGACAAGGAGTGCCGTCGTGCCGATGACCGACTTTGTCTCGGGCTACAATCTCCCCTTCCCGGGATGTGTGGGCCCCATGTCCATCCCTCCTTCTCGCTCGACACCGGACGTCGACACGTCGCCGCCTGGGGAACGTCTGGAATCCTGGAAGGAAATTGCCAGCCTACCTGAACCGCAGTGTCCGAACGCTGCATCGCTGGGAAAAGGAAGAAGGGCTGCCGGTCCATCGCCAGCTGCACAAGGAGCTCGGTTCGGTATTCGCCTACAAGAGTGAGCTGGACGCCTGGTCTCGCGCCCGCAGTGTCCGTACGGAGGTTCGTGAGAACACAGAGGAGCCAGGCGCTCCGAATCGCTCCCGCCTGGTGGTCACGGTCGGTCTTGCGGGCGCGGTCCTGTTGATCGGGTCATTGTCGTACCTGCTGGGTCGCGGTTCCCTTCCGGATCGATCAGGGCAGGACGCTTACCTTGCCAGTCTCGAGCTGATATCCACGTTTTCGGGATCACATCGGTGGCCGAGCCTGTCGCCGGACGGCCGGATGGTCGCGTTCGTCAGCGATGCCGGCGGTACTTCGCAGGTCTGGATCAAGAATCTCGCGACCGGAGAGCCGGTCCAGCTGACGTTCGACGACAGTCCCGTCTCGCGTCCCCGCTGGTCAGCCCAGGGAGACCGGATCGTGTATTCGCGCGTCGGCGATGGCATCTGGTCCGTGCCGTCGCTCGGCGGGGAGCCGCGCCAGATCATCAGGGACGGAAGGAATGCGGACCTGTCGCGCGATGGACCGTCTGGTTTTCGAGAGAGCCGGAGAAGTGTTCATTGCGGGGACCGACGGGTCCGACACCAGGGTGTGGCCGCATCCGCGACGGCTGAATCCCTACTATGGTGACACCTGGCCGACGTTCTCGCCGGACGGCACGTCGATCGCGGTCTTTCTTGCCGAGGAGGGACGGTACGGCGATTACTGGATCCTCCCCTTGAATGGCGACGAGCCCCGCCGAGTCACGTGGGACTTTCAAGAGGGCGGCGCACCGGCGTGGACGCCCGACGGAAAATCGCTCCTCATTCGGTCGTCACGCGCGGGCAGTACGCAATCTGTGGCGGGTGTCGGTCGCTGACGGCACGTTTGAACGTCTGACATCGGGCGCCGGCGACGACTTCGATCCGGTCGTGTCGCCCGACGGGCGCACCGTCCTCTTCGCAAACGTCAAGCGCACGTGGGAGGTGATCGTTCAGGACCTCCACAGTGGACGAGGAAGAACCGTGCTCGCAAGACGAACGCTGCTCGTGTTTCCGCGCTTCTCGCCGGATGGGCGCCGCATTGCGTTGGCAGGCCGGAATTCACGCGGTGAAACGCACCTGTTCGTCATGGACGCGGACGGTTCGAACCTGACAGCGGTCACGAACAGCGCCGGCGAGCTCAACATCATGCCGCAGTGGGGTGGGGATGGCGACACGTTGTACTTCTATCAGGTGCGTCCCGACCCAGACGTTCCGAAGGGTTGACGGTCTCGGGTGGCGCATCACAGGAAGTTGCGCCATGGTCCTTCCGGAACCACTATCAGGCCGCGGTGGATGGTCGCGAGCGCATGGCTGTCTATTCTTTCGTGGAACACGGGGCCTTGCGGCACTCGCGTGTGCGCGATCTCAGCACCGGGTCTGAAGCCGCGCTGCCTTTCGCGCTGTACGAGCAGCGATTCTCTCGCGACGGTCGATTGATCGCCGGAGAATCCCGCGATCACGAGCTTCTCATCTGCGAGGTGAGAGGTCGCTGCCGGCCCCTCACGCCGAAGGCCGGCCATGGTCTGACGGCGCTGGCGTGGTCTGGGGACAGCACGCGTCTCTTTTTTCTGCGACACACGAGCAAACGACTATGGGGCGAGCTGACGTCGATCAGTGTTGATGGAGGCGCTGCGAAGGTGCATGGATTGGTAGGCCCCTTCGAGCACGACTTTCAGATGTCGATGGACGTGTCGCCGCGCGACGAAGTTGTCTTCGCGCTCTGTCGTGAAGGTCCGCACGAGCTCTGGATGGCAAAACTGCATTGACAGCAGGGAAGCCTGAGCCGCGCGGAGCCGCGGTTCCTGTCGTCGCGCGGGTGACGAACCAGTGGGGCGTGCTGCTGCCATCCGCCGAGCCGCTGACAGAGCGGCAGCCGTTGTCCCGATGACTCCGCTGTCTCGGGGCGAGGAGCGCGACGCGCGGGACGTCGCGGTGTTCGAGGCTCGTCAGACGCTCACCTCTTGATCAGGTCACGATAGTTCGTGAGTTTGATACCGCGGCGTCGGATCACTTCGCCCACCTTCGGGCTCTTCCACATCTCGACATTGGCGCTACGGTCGGCGGCCACGTGCTCGTAGCCCACGTGACCGATGGCCTGCATCTCCGGATCGTTGGTGGAGCCGTGGTCGATCTGCAGCCACAGGCCGGGCTCGAGCGTCTCGAGGCGGGCCACGAGTTTCTCCGCCCTGACGGCGCCGCTGTCGGTGCTCTCATAGATGCGCCCAAGGGACTGGATGCCCAGGTCCATCGGCTGCACGAGGCCGTACTCCTTGCTCAGCTTCGCGGCCAGATCGCGCACCTCCGGCGCGAGTGAGGTAAAGCCCATGTGGTACCACGTGTACGTGGCCTGCGGGAGATGCTTCTTCGCCGCATCAAGCTGTGCTCGCAGCTCGCGCTCGATCTCGTCGAGCTTCCAACCCGCTTCCTTGATGCTCGTCCTGGACGGAAAGCCCGGTCGCGGGGTCACCGTCGGCAAGAAGTAGCCGTCGGAGTCGACGATGGACGGGGCGTGCGTGAGCAGTCGCCATTTCACGTTATCCCACTCGCTGGTGATTGCCAGGTGCACGCCAACGTCGAGCCCAGGGTTCTCGCGAAGCATCCTGGCGGCCTCGAGGAACCAAGGTCCCGGCACCACCACGTTCGTCGTGGTGAGGATGCCTGCCCGGTAGGCGTCAATCGTCCCCGCGTCGATGCCGTGCGCCGCCCCCATGTCGTCGCCCTTGACGATCAGGCGGATCTCGCCTGTAGCAGGCGGCTGAATCAGGAGCGTGGCCAGTGCAAGAGCGAGAAGAGGAAGGCGCATGGGCTGTGATTCTCCTGTCAGGACACCGAGGCCGCTGTCCGGACTTCGATGGCCTGCCCTCGGTGAGGGCTGACCGTTGTGCGGCCGTCGTCAAAGCCCCCAAGCAGCAGCAGCGCGTGGGTGAGACGACGCGTGTCTTTTTCCGGGCTTCGGTTGAGAAGGGACTGCCGGGGCTGCGCGGCTTTGCGACATGGATGTCCTGCTCCGCGCGCAAGCCTCCCTCATGCGTGGGCTCACGAGGCGTGCCCCTCACGCCGACGACGCCAGCTCCACAGGAACAGCGACCCGACAACCATGAGCGGAACCGAGATGACGAGCACCCAATCGAAGTGCCCCCTGGCCATCGTCGCAGCGTACAGCACGGCAAGGCCAATGAACACTATGCCCCCTATCCACTGCCACCGCCATGACGCGCCCACCACTGCCAGTAGCACGGCGCTTGGAATGAGGTGAACGAGGAACTCGGGAAGCGCCTCGAAGAATGGCGCGCCCTGGCTGAATGCGTCGAGGGCGAACACCCCCGTCAACACACTGACCAGGATGCCGAGAGTTCGGGCGCTCCACAGCAGCAACCGGCGTGATGTCGTTCCCACCGAGTCAGCCTCCTTCTCAAGGTAGGGGTCGCCCGTGTCTAGCAGGTGAAAGCGCATCCTGCATGGCAAATGGCACAGCGCACATGGCGAGGTTGGCGGGTTTTGCCATCTGCCATTTCGATTTCACAACAGGCCGGCCTTTTCGGTGATGGTATGGACTCTTCCCTGTCAGAGTCGTGAGGGCACTGTGAAAAACCCTGACGACGAGACGTCCGTTGATGACCACGCCGCGAGCGCTCCGGTCCGCCGCAACAGGCAGCGCTGTGTGGTCAGTTCGGGGGTCGTCTCATCCGGAGCTGATCGTTCGTTGACGCTGTCGGAACGCCTGAGGTGTTTCTTCGTTCCATCGCCGGAATGCTCTGGTGAAGGCCGCCGGCTCCGAATAACCGAGCAAGTACGCGACCTCGCCGATCGATAGCGTCGCGTCGATCAGGTAGCTTTCAGCTGCGGCCTTCCGTGCCAGATCGAGCAGCTGCTTGTACGAGACACCCGCAGCAGCCAGACGCCGCTGCAGCGACCGCGGTGACGTCGCAAGAGTCCGGGCGACTGTGTGGATCCGCGTGTCGCCACCCCCGACGCGCGATGCGAGCGCCCGGCCTACATCGAGCGCCACACCGCCCGTCGGCCGAAGGCGGGCGATTGCCTCGTCCGCCTGTCGCTGGAGCAGCCGGCACAAGGCGGGGTCGCGACGCCGGAGCGGCAGTTTACACACTTCGCGCGACAGCGCCCACCCGTTCCAGGACGCGCCCGTGTGCACCGGACAACCGAGCACCTGTTCTATCTCTGCAACGTCATCCGGCTCGTGACAGAAGCTCGCGTAGGCCGCATGAAACCGGCCGTCAGTCTCCTGACGGCAGAGCAGCAGGTTGATCGTCACGGTGAACTCGGCCGAGAACGGAGTATCAGAGCCCTCGAGCACCACCCGAATCGGATCCTCGTCCTCGCGCAGGACGGGAACGGATCGAGCCTCGACGAGACGCAGATAGTGCGCAAGACGCGTGAGCCCCTCGCCAACGCTCTGGGATGTCGCAACCAGGTAGTCAATCAGCGGGAAAGCCCCGAACGGCGTGACCGCCGCCAGCCTCACGCCCACATTCTTCATCGGCCGCAATGCGAGCGCCTGGCGAAACATCGCGCCCCACGGCGCACACGGTATGCGCGCGTCCGGGTCATCCAAATCCGCTCGACGGATCCCCGCGTCGCAGAGCAAGGACTCCACACCGTAGTTCAGCCGTTCGAGCGCATCGACGAAAACGCGCGCGCTGGTCGCAGGATAGGACGATCGAACCGAACCGGCTGAGCCTGCGGTTCTGGCGCGCTTTGTCAAGCGATCGGCGCGTGCGGTCATGGTCGGCGAAGGTCTCCGCTGCGACGATTGTCCCATGACGTTCCGGTGTCCTCAACGGCACATGGTCCCGGTGTTACCGCCCGGTTCGTGATGGTGTGCCGCGGCGGCCAATCTGGCAGTGCCTGGTTCTCATGGCCTGGCGCTAAAACAGGCCGCTGAAAAAGGCCGGCCTGATGTGACATCGACAATGGCAAATGGCAAAACAGGCCGAAATTCTCCACTTGCACTGTGTGCCATATGCCATGCAGGATGCATTTTTCAGCGTCCTGCTGATGTCCGAAAACCGCTGGACACCCGGCGCGACAGGGAGCAACGATCGGGTCAGGGACCTCGATGGTGACGCGTGTTATCGCGCGTCCCGTATTCGCGACCCGCGCCTACGCGGCGCAACACCTTGGGCATCCGGCACGAGCGGGCGTGGCACGAACTGGGCTTCGAGCCGCTGGAGTGTGACCATGGCCACAGAGTCCCGTCATGACGTCGTCATTGTTGGCGCCCGGTGCGCCGGTGCGACGCTGGCGACGTTCCTCGCCCGAGCCGGGGCTTCCGTCTTGCTTCTGGACAAGGACCGGCTTCCGGGCGATCAGATCCTGTCGACTCACACGATCCATCCCCCAGGCCTGGACGTTCTCGACGACCTGGGTGTCGGCGGCGCAGTCCGCGCGGTGGCGCCGGCGACGCATACTGTGCGGCTGCGAAAAAACCAGGCCTTCGTCGACATCGAGTTTCCCGATGGGAGAGCGGAGTACCTGTCCCCGCCGGGCGCGGCTCGACGGTCTCCTGCAGGACGCGGCAGCGTCAGCGGGCGTCGAGCTCCTCGATCGCACGCGGGTGACATCGCTCCTGCGCGACGGGGATCGCGTTGCCGGCGTGCGGGTCGCCGGGCCAACAGGTCAGGAGCGCCTGTTTCGCGCGAGCCTCGTTGTGGGCGCCGACGGGAGGCATTCCACGATCGCACGCCAGGTCGATGCCGAGGAGTACCTCGCGTACGATTCCCCCCGCGCGATGTATTGGGGCTATTGGAACGCTCCGGCGTTCTGGCGCACCGACCCGGCCTATCCATTCGGGATGTACGTCGCAAACACCGAGGGGCACATCCGCGTGATTTTTCAGACCGATCACGATCAGCTTCTCATCGGCAGCCTGCCGCCCGTTGAGCACGCGATGTCATGGCGCACCAATCCTGACTCAGCCCTTGTCGCCGATCTGGCCTCGGATTCGACAACCGGCCCGCTGATCGCCGGGACAATGCCGGACGGGACGGTCCGCGGCACGTTGAAGGAACGGTACTTTTTTCGAAGAGGCGCCGGGAGCGGGTGGACGCTGGTGGGCGATGCTGGCCATCACAAGGAGTTCGTCATCGGAGACGGCATCACGGAGGCTCTTCTCCAGGCGCGCACTCTCGCCGCGGCCATTGCCCGTGGAACCGACGCGGCGCTGATTCGGTGGTGGCGGGCGCGGGACGTCGAGGCGCTGCCGTTCTTCTTTCTCGGACAGGACGAAGGGGCGCTCGGCCCTCCCTCGGATCTTCAGCAGGTGGTGTTTGCCCGCGCAGCAAAGGTACCGGCTCTGCGCGCCCGCCTCGCGGCCACGATGGAGCATCGACTCTCGCCCGTCGAGACGTTCCCCGTTCGACACGTGCTCTGGTGGGCGCTCGGGGCCGCATTCCGGGGATCGCCACGCGTCCTGCCCCAGTTCCTCGCGAAGGGCAAACGTGCGTCAGCCATCGATCGCGAGCTCCGCCTGCGTCGGCGGCTTCTCGCTGAGGCGGAGGCCGCCGCCGCACACGCCTCGCCGACGGACATAAGCCGGGGGAGCGAAGTTCTGCCGCGAGCCGCGGAATTCAAGAAAGCGCGGAGTTAGGTCAGCCGCTTCAGGGGTCGCGGACGATTCGAAAACCCACGTCGAAACCATCACCCGGTCCAGCGCCGTGCGTGGAGTAGACCGTGTTCTTGACATCGCCCAGGAACCCGGCGCCTTTGAGCACATGCGCCTTCCCGAGGCCAGGAGGCACGGGATCGGCAAAGATCTTCTCGTTGTAGAAGTCCTCCGACCCATTCCCACACGTTGCCGAGCATGTCATACAGGCCCCACGCGTTCGGCTTCTTCGTGCCGACGAGATGAGTGGACGCATGCTCGATGTCTTGTTCCCACGCCAGCTCACGAATCTCGTCCCACGAAGGATCGGCGCGAGCGCCCGCGCGGGCGGCGTACTCCCATTCGAATTCAGTGGGCAGCCGATAGCCGGTCGTCTGTTCCATCTGGTTGAGCTTCACGATGAACCGCTGCGCATCCTCCCACGTGACGCTGTCAACCGGGTGTCTCGTTGCGTCGTCAACGACCCGGCGGCCCTGGAAGACCGATGGGTTCGTGCCCATCACGTCCGTCCACTCCCGCTGAGTCACTTCATACTTGCCGATGTAGTACGCCCTCGCGATGGTCGCGGTAAAGCCAGGCCTGCTGTCCCGTTTGACCATCCGCTCGCACAACTTGTAGTCCGCAGGCGTCCATCGCGCCCGCGGGTCCTGATCGACGCTTTCCGCCTCCGATGGGGAAGGGCACACGGGCTGAAAGCGGCCGACGACGAAGGTGCCAGGTCTGATCAGGACGAGCTCCATGCCGATGCTGTTGGTCAAGGACGGAGCCTGTCCTGACGTCACGGCGCTCCCGCTCGCGACCAGCAGCGCACACACCGCAGCAGCCCGCACGTCAGTCGAGCTCCCTGATCCTGATATTCCGATAGCGGTGCGCGGCGCCAGGCCGCCACGATTCTCGAGCAGCACGGGGCGACGGGCGGTGCGGACACCGCGCTCCAATGCACCTGGAGGCCGATCATGCCGTCGGTCGCGCCAGCCACGAGATCGTTCCGGTCCTGGGTGACATCCCACATGGGCACTCCGTTGATCGAGAGCGACATCCGCGGGGAGTCGCCAACGACGCGGAGTCGGAACGCGTTCCAATCGTCATGTTTCCAGGCCGTGTCGATATCGACCGCCCGAGCGGCCTTGCCAATCTTCAGAAGGTCGCCCAGGAGGTTCCCGGTGCCACCTCCCTGATCCAACTCGATCTGGTAGGCCGAGCCTCCCTCGGTCGAGCGAAAATAGATTCCGCCATTGCAGCCCCAGTCGGGTTTGGCCTCCAGATAGAGCTCGAAGTTCCTGTATCGCCTGTCCGTCAGCAGGAGCCCGCCCTGGCCGTAGGGATGCTGCTTCATCACGATGACGCCCGCCTCGACGCGCACGTCGGGAGTCGCCCCTTGATGTGTCGTCCGGCTCAGGTGCCAGCCCTTCAAGTCCCTGCCATTGAAGATCGGCGTGAAGCCATCCGGAGGCTGGCCGCCTGCATCGGCGAACCCGATCGCGCCGATTGCAATCGCTACCGCCAACACTGACGTCCGACGCCCCATGTCACCGCTCCTGTTGAAACGACTCGTAGAGGCTGAAGGCGTACAGCGCGTCGCCGGAGGCGACGACCACGTACTGGCGGCCGTCGAGCATATAGGTAATTGGGCTGTTGCAGACGATGCTGCCCAGATTGGCGTGCCACAACGCCTTGCCGCTGGTCGGGTCATAGGCGATGAAGTTGCCGACCGGGTCACCGGTGAAGAGCAGTTTCCCCGCAGTGCTGAGCATGCCCGGATAGGTGCTGGACCAGAAACCCAGCCCGGCATACTTGTGCTCCCATTTGACGTTGCCCGTCCTGTAGTCGAGCGCGCGGAGCACGGAATCGAAGACGCCCGCATGGTACTCGGACGCGCCACCCCAGCCCACCGCGTTCGATTCCTTCTCTGTGAGGTAGTAGATACTCCACGACTCCGTCGCGTTGATGTAAAAAAGGCCGGTCTCGGGATTGAAGCTCGGCGCTGGATAGTTTGCGGCGCCGTCGGTGCTCGGTGACACCAGCGTGCCGGGTAACTGCGGCTCTTTCTGCGGGTTGGGAATGGGCTGGCCCTTCGCGTCGATGCCCTTGAACCAGTTCGCTGTTGCGATGAACGGCTTCGAGACGATGTTCTGGCCGGTAACCCGGTCGAGCACGAAGAAGAAGCCGTTCCGATTGGCCTGTGCGAGCAGCTTGCGCGGCTTTCCTTCAATCTCGGCGTCGAACAGCAAGGGAACCTGGGTGCCGTCCCAGTCATGGGTGTCGTGGGGCGACCCCTGGAAATGCCACACCATCTTGCCGGTGTCCACATCGAGCGCGACGATGGACGCTGTGTAGAGGTTGTCGCCGGGACGCCTCCTGCCGTCGAGCACCGGGTTGGGGTTGCCCGTCGGCACATAGAGCAGGTTCAGCTCCGGATCGTAGGTCGGCGGCTGCCACGGCATGCCTCCGCCGTTGGCGGCGGTCTGCTCGTTGGGCCACGTCTCGATCCCGGGCTCTCCCTTCCTCGGCGTGGTGTGCCACTTCCACTGGATCTCGCCGGTTTCCGGGTCGCGCGACTCCAGCCAGGCGGGAACATCCAACGCGTCGCCTCCCATGCCGACGATCACGTGGTTACGAATCACCACCGGCGCGGGGGTCGAGAAGTATTGCTGCTTGACGCTGGCGATCTGTTTCCGCCATCGCTCGGCGCCGGTCGCGGCGTCCAGCGAGACGACATGGTTGTCTGGTGTCTCGAAGTAGAGCCAATTCCCATGCAAGCCCATGCCGCGATTGCCGATCGCACTCCGATCGCTCTTCCAGTAGTAGTGCCACCGTTCCCTGCCAGTGCGTGCGTCGACCGCGTAGGCATGGTTCGGCACCGAAAAGTACAGCACGCCCTCGACCATCAGCGGGATGGCTTTGATCTGCTGAATCGGGATCCCGCGGTCGCCCGGCGCAGGCGCCGTGGCCGCGCCGCCGACGATCGCTCCCTTGGGTGACGTGTTGAGACGGTGAACCCACGCAAGCGACAGTCGCGTCACGTTGCCGGCATGGATCTGATCGAGCGTGCTGAAGTGACGGCCGGAATGGTCGCCGTGGTAGGTCGGCCACTCCTCCGCCTGAGGCTTGGTGCGGAGGGGCGGATCGGATCTCTGGCCGGAGAGGGCCGCCACGGGCATCATCAGCGAGAGCAGGACGAGCCATCGGTTGGAGGTCGTCAAAGCGGGCTCCTGGCCACTGTTGATTCGCAAGGGCGGCGCCGCCTCGGGCGCCGACTCATTTGAGCGTCGACAAATAAGCGGTGAGATCGTGCATGTCCTTGTCCGTCAAGGTACGCAGCAGCCCCACGTGCGCGTGCAGAGGATCGGTGATCTCCACCTTCGGCACGTCGCCGCGGCGGATCACGGTGTGCAGCTTGCCCGATGCGTCCCTCACCGTCACGTAGAAATCAGAGAGATAAACGACGTCTCCGGAGATGGGCTGGCCGGAGGGAGGCGTGATTGTCGCGCGCAGGGGCTTGTCCTGGCCCTCATCGCCCGGTCCCGGATATCCTCCGCGGCCACGCGGCACGACCATGCGGCCCTGCAGCATGACCGGTTCGTACCTGGCCCCAATGCCCTCGAGGTCGCCGTTCACCGAGTGACAGGTGGCACACTGGCCGGGGCCGTTGAAATAGGCCGCGCCCGCCTTCGCGTCACCGACGAGAATGCTCTCCTTGACGCGACTGCCCGAGGCTGCGGCCATTCGCGAGCGCAGGAAGGCAGCAATGTCCGAAGCCTGCTGCCGGGACACGTCGAACCTGGGCATGTTCTTCTCGGGACGGCCGACCTTCAGGAACGGCGCGAGCTGGCTCCCGCCCTGGTCCTCCAACACGATGGCGGACTGCAACAGGTCCGACCCGCCCTGCGCGCCGCCGCGGGCATCGGCGCCGTGACAGAACGCGCACTGGAGCACGAACGCCCGCTGGCCGCGGGCTGCGGCGACAGCGTCGGGCGGCCGGCGGGGTCGCGAAGAGGCTGCTTCGGGTGGGGCTGTGGTGGGCGTGCGGGTAACCGGGGCAGGCTTGGGAGGTGGTGGCTTCGCCGGGGGCGGCTGGCGAGCTCCCGTGCCGCTGATGGCGCACGCAACGACGATCGGGACGAACAGTCTCGATAGCGCTGGCATGTTATCCCCGCTGTTCACTCGCGCGCGCCGAGAGCGAAAATTGTACTCGATGATTTGAGGGTCAACTGTCCTCGACGGTGCTCATCCGTAACGGGACTTCGGCATCGCAGACGAGCGACCGACACCTGAGCGGCGCATGCGTTGACCACTCGCGGCGCCGCGCCTATACTCTGCCAGCCGGTGTCGCGCTGTCTCAAGGCGTCGTCCCGCACACCGGGCCGCCACGCACCGCGCGAGCGTGGTGACCTGCGCGACGCTGTCACGTCTGTGAGGTGGGCATCATGCAGATGACATCACGCACACGTTGGTCGCTGATCCCGCTCGTATCGCTGGCCCTGAGCTTCGCGGCCGCGACCGCCCACGCACAGTATCGAGCCAGCCTGCAAGGCACCGTGTCGGATGCTCAGGGCGGGGCCGTTCCCGGCGCCACGGTCACGCTCGTCGACAAGGACACGAACCGCACGGTCACGGTCGTCACCAACGAGAACGGCGTCTATACCTTCAATGCGCTGGCGCCGCGGCCGTACCGGATCGAGGTGGAGCTGGCCGGCTTCAAGAAGGCGGTGCTCGACGATGTGCGGATCCGGGCCGAGCAGGCGAACACGCGCGACGTGACGCTCGAGATAGGCGGCGCGACCGAGACGGTCAACGTCGTGGGTGCCGCGGCGCCGCTGATCGATACCGCGACAGCGAGCATCGCCGGCACCGTGACTGCGCAACAGATCCAGACGATGCCGTCGGCGGGGCGCGACGTACTTCAGTTGCTGCAGCTCGCGCCTGGCGCCTTCGGGACCGGCGCGCGAAACAACGGCGGCACCGAGAATCTGCCCGGCACGACGATCGGGGGATCGGGCAATTCGGGCGGCATCTTCGCGACCGAGAACGGCGGGCAGATCACCGCCAACGGCGCGCGGACCGGCGAAAACAACTACCAGATCGACGGCGTCGGCGTGACCAGCGTCTCCTGGGGCGGCACGACGGTCATCACCCCGAACGAGGATGCGATCAAGGAAGTCAAGGTCATCACCAACAACTACGATGCCGAGAACGGCCGCTATCGCGGCGCGCAAGTGCAGATCATCTCGCAGAACGGCACGAACCAGCCGCGTGGCAGCGCGTTCTTCAAGGCCAACCGGCCCGGGCTGAACGCGTTCCAGAAGCTACAACGGCTATGGGCGAGCTGTGGAGCGGAACACGGCGTCTCTTCAACGACATCGGCGGCACGGTCGGAGGGCCGATCCTCCGGAACAAGCTGTTTGGCTTCTTTTCGTACGAGACGATCCGCAACAAGGCGTCCAGCATCGTTCAAGGCTGGTATCAGACGCCGCAGTACATGTCGACCGCCGCGCGCGCCGGCACCGCCGCCGACCGGTTCCTGACCTTCCCTGGCTCCTCGCCCGCCAGTCGGTACCGTCCTCATGGGCGGAGGAGACGGCCACGCGTGCCAGGACATCGGGCTCGTCGAGAACACAAACTGCCGCTTCATCGAGGGACAGGGCCTCGACATCGGCAGGCCGCTGTTGCCGTCGTTTGCGGTGGGCACCCGCGATCCGTCGCACGTCGATCGCTTCACGCCCGGCCTCGGTGGAGATGGCACCAACAATCCCTCCAACCTCGACGGCATCGCGGACATCCAGTGGCGGGCGAACGTGAACCCGACCGAAAGCAGGGCGGAGCAGTACAACGTGCGCGTGGATTTCAACGCCACCGCCCGGGATCTCATCGCGTTCAGCATGTTCCGCGTGCCACAGAGCAGCGACTCCTTCAACGGCTCCACGCGTGAAATGAACCTGTTCCACCACACCCAGTCGAACGAGGCGGAGACGGTGATCTGGAATCACGTCTTCGCCGGGAGCATGCTGAACGAGGCGCGCGCGAACGTCGCCGGCTGGAACTGGAAGGACCTCGAGAACAACCCGGACGGGCCATGGGGGCTGCCGTCGGTCTACATCCAGCGAGTGGATTCGAGCGGCACGATCGGGACCATCCAGCCCAACAACCACCTGGACTTCGGCATCGGGGCTCCCGGCCTCTTCGACCAGAAGACCATCGGCGTGAAGAACACGCTGACGAAGGTCTTCAAGAGCCACACATTGAAGCTGGGCGGGGAAATCACACGGATGTCGTTCGTCGACACGGCCCCGTGGTCCGCGCGGCCCTCCTACTACTTCAACAACATGTGGGACTTCCTGAACGACGCCCCGTCGGCGGAGAACGCGACGTTCGATCCGCGCACGGGCGTTCCGACCGACTTCAGAAAGGACACGCGGCAGACGCTTGTTTGCGCTCTTCGCGCAGGACGACTACAAGCTGAGGTCGAACCTGACGCTGACGTTGGGCCTGCGGTGGGAACGCTTCGGCTCGATCTCCGAGAAGAACGACAACCTGAGCTCCGTCGTGCTCGGATCCGGCGCAAATGCGCTGACCGAGATGTCGCTCAGGCTGGGCGGCACGCTGTACGAGGTGAACCGGGCCGATTTCGGTCCGCAGGTTGGCGCCACCTGGAGCCCCTCGAGGTTCGACAACAGGATGGTGCTGCGTGGCGGTTTTGGCATCGGCTACAACGGGCTGGATCAGGCCATTTCACTCAACGGCCGGAGCAACCCGCCGTTTCTGTCGGCGGCCGGCAACCTGACGGGAAACCAGATCGTCTACGGCGTCGGCAGTTTCCCATCCGACGTTCACGCGTTCTCCGGCTACGCGTCGAATCCGGCTACCATCGCCAACTTCGACCCGAACACCAACCTGCCGGCGCCCGGTCCGAACTTCGCGCTGATTGCCGTGACCGGTTTCCCCGACAAGTGGCCGACGACCACCTCGTATCGCTATTCTGTAGATGTCGAGCTACGACCTCGGCCGCCAGTGGGTGGCCTCGCTTGGCTATCAGGGGAGCAAGACCCGCCACCTGACGCGCCAGTACAACCTGAACCTCGTGTATGCCGCCCAGGGCATTCCCCTCAACCCGGTGGTCAACGGCGTGGACTGGTACGCCAACGACGGCAACGCCCGCTTCAACGCGCTCCTCGGCGAACTGCGGCATCGGTTCAGTCACTCGTTCGAGCTGACCAGCCAGTATCGCTGGAGCCAGAGCATGGACGATCGGCTCCAACAACTTCGCCACGGACCACTATCAGTACGACCCGTCCTTCGCCTGGGGGCCGTCGGACTACGACGTCACGCACGCGTTCAAGGTGTTCGGCGTGTGGTCGCCGCAGATCTTCAAGGACGGCAACTCCTGGGCCGAAAAGATCATCGGCGGCTGGACGATCAGCGGCATCCTGAACGCCCACTCGGGCTTTCCGTGGACGCCCGTCTACAACAACATCGGCTGCGGCGTCGTCTACGCGGAGAGCGGCTCGAACGGAGGCGGCTGGAACTGCGCACTGCGCCCCGCGGCCTACCTCGGCGGGGCCGGAAACGACTACAGCATCGACACGTTCAGGCGGCCGGGCGGCAATTTCCCGGCAGGCGGCGCTGATTACTTCACGGAGCCGGCGCACACGCCTGGACCGCCCTTTGCGGACGTCGTTGCCGGTCGGGCGCCGGCCGGGCCGATTCCACAGGCGCCTGGTGTCGAACGCAACGCGTTCCGCGGCCCCCGCTACCTCAACGTCGATGCGACGTTGAGCAAGGCGTTTGGCCTGCCGGCTGTGAGCGGACTGGGTGCGGGCCCGAAGCTCGAGATCCGCGCCGGCTTCTACAACCTGTTCAACCAGATCAACCTGAAGAACATCCAGGCCGACATCCTGAACGAGCACTTCGGCGAGGCGCAGGAAGGGCTCGCCGGGCGGACGATCGAGCTGCAGGCGAAGGTTCAGTTTCTGATGGCGTACGAGGCCGTCGCTTCGCCGCCCGCTAGCGCGGCGACTCCGGACGTATGACGCCGTCGAGGTCGAGACGTCGCAGCTTCTGGTCCGACTCCGGCGCGGAGGTCGATTCGCCCTTCCGCAGGCGAACGAAGGCGGCCCGTGCCCGTGCGGCCTCTTCCTTTCTTCCCGCCCTCGCGTAGGCGTTGCCCAGCGCGAACTGGAACTGCGACTCCGCGGGAATCATGCGGACGGCGGCTTCCAGTTCGGGTATCGCGCGGGCGATGTCGCCGGTGTCGAAATACAGCAGCCCCAGCAGGTAGTGGCCGAACGGATACTCGCGGCTGCGAGCCGCACCACTTCGCGCGCGAACGGGATGCCCGCGGCTGAATCGAGCCGGTACCGCGCGGCGGCAATCTGCATGCGGGCGCGGACGTGGTCGGGATGGTTGCGCGATCTCCTTCGAGGAACTCGGCAATCCCGCTATCGAGGTCCTCGGTCGCGAGCAGGAAACGGCCGTACGCGTAGTGCACGTTCGGGAAGGTCGGGAACTCCTGCACCAGGGTGAGGTAGCCCGCCTTCGCCGCGTCGAACTCCTTGGCCAGATGATGACGCTCGGCGCGACCCGCACGCAGCACGACTGGGCGAGCGCCTGTGGCTTCCAGCGTCGCATCCTTGGACGCATCAACAGGACGCCCATCCCAAGCGCAAGATCGAGGCTCTCGTCGTCGACCCCGGCCGCGACGAGGGCCTGCAGGGTTTCGAGGGCACTCTCGTAACGCCCCGACCGCAACAGCAGCATGCCCTCGTGGTAGGTGAGCACGTGCAGCAGCTCACCCTCCTTCTGGACTCCCAGCTTCCTGGCGGCCTGGATGTGTTTCATCGCGCTCGCGTCAGCGCTCGATCTGGTACTCGCAGAGCGCCAGCATCAAGTGCGCGGTGCCGTCGGTGGGCTCCAGCGACGAGCAGGCGCCGGAAGGCGCTGGCCGCCTCAGCGTGCGAGTCCTGGTCGTAAAGGATGGTGCCAACCGCCCACCAGCCTTCCTTCCAGTCGGCCCGCAGCGCGAGGGCCCTCCGATACAGCGACACGGCCTCGTCCAGGCGACCCGCTTCGCGCGCGGCGTCGGCGCGAGCGGAGAGCGTAGAGAACCCCGAGGCCGTGTTCGAGCGGGGCTGCTCGCGAAGGTGCCCCGGAGCTGCAGGCACACACAGCGGACCGGCGACCAGGACAGTCGCCGTGACCAGCTCACGCGGACGCAAACATCCTCGAAGGCGCAAGGCGAGGGAAACGTGCTTGTGCCCCTCAATCATGGCCCAGTGTACGTGACAACTGTGCAGGGTCCAAAGCCCCGAACGACGCCGGGAGTGTTCGGCCCGGCAAATCCACACCCATGTCTTCCCTCGCTGCAGGCGGGCCGCCACCGGTGTTTCGCGAGGGGAGCCACCGGCCCGGGCTCCCTGCTGCGCAAGAGAGCGGCAAGCAGGTTGAACCCGTTGCGGCCCGACCCGTCGCGTCGGCGTCGAATCATCAGCCGCATGCCGCGCACTTGACGTCGCATCCGTTGACGTATACGATATGGCGCGGCTCACGTTCGTGTCATCAGCAGGCCTCGTCCACCAGTAGCAGGATGCTGAAGAACGCATCCTGAATGGCATAGAGCACAGTGCAAATGGAGAATTTGGCCTGTTTTGCCATTTGCCATTTTCGATTTCACATCAGGCCGGCTTTTTCAGCGGCCTCGTAGAACTCATACCTATGTTTGTCGTCTCTGTCCGATTTACCATCAGAGCAGGGCTGGAGGATCGCTTCCTGGCGTCTGTCATGGCCCAGGCTCTGGCGTCACTTCAGGCGGAGCCAAACTGCCGCGTCTTCGACGTATGTCTTGCGGGGGACGACCGGAGAAGAGTGTTCCTGTCCAGAGGTCTACGTGTCCGAAGGCGACTTCGAGGAGCACTTGCGCAGCCCACACTTCCGGGAGTTTGACTCCACCACGCGGGACTGGGTTGATGAGAAGAACGTTGAGCGGTGGGACCGCGTGGTTCAACCTGGCGAGCCTGCGGAGTAATCGGTTATCGGGTAGAGTCACATGCCCGCCAAAGTGCCAAGGATGTCACCAAGAATGGAATCTTGAAATCAGGAAGCAGCCTGCCCAACCCGGCAGCGTGGATCGGCGGGCGGTTCTCCAAAGGTGGTCCAAGGTGTCTCGTAGATCGATCGCAACCATTGCCTGTCAAGCCGTGTTCCTGACCGCGCTGATTGGGGCCCAGGATCCGCACACGCCCTCCGAGCCGGGCGCCGGGCGAGGCGGTGTCGGGCCGGTGGCAACCCAAGGGCGCGGGGCCCCGCCAGGTCAGCCGGCGGGGCGTGGCCGTGGTCGGGTGTTTGATGAGGCCGCCATTGCCCGGGCCAAGTCCGTATATGAACCAAACTGCGGGTTCTGTCACGGCAACGATGCGCGCGGACGAGCCGGAGGACCGGATCTCGCCCGTTCGCTCGTCGTGCTGGAAGACACGGCAGGCGGCGAACTCGGCGAGTTTCTGCGCGCCGGTCGACCGGAGCGAGGCATGCCGGCATTCCCTAACCTGACACGGGAACAGGTGGCAGACATCGCCGAGTTTCTTCACGAACGAGTGGAGGCAGCCCGCCGTCGGACTCCGGTGGATGCCCGCGCCTCCATCGTCGGCGACCCGGAGGCCGGCGCCGCGTACTTCAACGGCAAGGGGCGCTGCAGCACCTGTCATTCGGTCACGGGAGACCTCGCGGGTATCGGAGGGAAGTTGGACCCGATGAGCCTGCAGGACCGGTTCGTGAACCCGCGGCCGGGAGGGCAGCGGGGCGACCCCGGCCCGGCCTCCCCAAGGAGCAATCGCGTCGTGGCAGTAACCATGGCGTCCGGGCAAGTCATTTCGGGCACGCTCAACTTCATATCCGAGTTCGCCGTCACGCTGACAGATGAGTCCGGTCAGCGGCGCTCGTTCACGCGAACCGACGATACCCCCAAGGTCGTGGTCACCGATCCGTTGCAGCACCATTTCGACCTGATGAAGACCTACACCGATAAGGACATGCACGATTTGACGGCGTACCTGGTGACGATCCGATGAGAAAGACCGTCTTGGTTCAACTGGCGAGCCTGGTCGCTCTGGCCGCCACGCTATATGGAAGCGGCCCGGGGCTCACGCCCGCTCAGATTCTGAAGCCATCTGCCGATTCATGGCCGACGTTTCACGGCGATTACTCAGGACGTCATTACAGCCCTCTCAACCAGATCACGCAGGCCAACGTCAAGAGTCTTTCGTTAGCGTGGATCGCCCGGCTCAGCGCCACCACCCAGGGCGCGATCGTCGGTGGAAAAGGCGCGGCGCCGCCGGCCGGGGCCGGCACGAACGTCAATATCAAGGCGACGCCGCTGCTCGTCGACGGCGTGCTGTACCTCTCCACTCCCAACAACGCATTCGCGTACGACGCCCGTACCGGCAAGGAAGTCTGGCATTACCTGTGGAAGAGCCTTGGTGGTTCCAATATCGGCAACCGGGGCCTGGGTATGTGGGGCAACTATCTCTTCATGGATACCCCTGACCAGCATCTGGTGTCGCTGGAGGCTGCAACGGGCAAGGAACGCTGGAACCAGCAGAAGGCCGACTATCGCGGCGATAACTACGCGACGACGGCGCCAACTGTGATTGGCAATCGGGTGCTCACGCCGGCTGGCGGTGATTATCTGGACGTGCCGGGCTGGCTCGAGTCGCGCGATCCGGAAACCGGCGCACTGCAATGGAAATGGAATGCCACCCCGCGCGCGGGCGAGCCGGGCATCGAGACCTGGCCCAACGCCTTTGCCGCCGAACGGGGCGGCGCGGCGCCCTGGCAGCCGGCCACCTACGATCCCGACCTGAACCTGATTTACGTCGGGACGGGCAATCCACAGCCCGTGCTGATCGGCGACAGCCGGCCTGGCGACAATCTCTGGACCTGTTCCATCGTTGCGCTGAACCTGGACACAGGCAAAATGGCCTGGTACTTTCAGGCGTCGCCGCACGACACCCACGATTGGGACGCGACGCAGACCCCGGTTCTCTTCGACGCCGTTGTCGACGGCCAGCCGCGCAAGTTGCTCGCCCAGGCGAGCCGCAACGGCATGTTCTTCCTTCTGGACCGGACGAACGGCAAGAAACTGGTCGCCAGCCAGTTCCTGGAGTCGGCGAACTGGTCGCTCGGCTTCAAGCCAACCGGGGAGCCGATCCCGAATCCCCTGAAGGAACCTCAAACAGGTGGGGCGCTCGTGTCCCCACACAATGGTGGCGCCACCAACTGGCCACCCCCGGCGTATAGCCCGGACACCGGATTGTTTTATGCCAACACTGTCGAGGGGTATGTCATCCACTACCGGGTGTTGCCGGACGGCGAACAGGCGTCCGGCTACGGGGGCGGCGCCGAGCACGCCGTCGGTGGACTGGGCGCGGCATTGCGCGCCATCGATCCCTTGAGTGGCAAGCAGCGATGGGTCCACAAATATCCTGGCGCCGAGGGGTCCGGGCCGCGGCCGGAATCGTTGGGGGGCCTGCTGGCGACCGCCGGTCGCCTGCTCTTCGCGGGGGGCCCTTCCGGGCATCTGATGGCGCTCGATCCGGAGAACGGGAAAATCCTGTGGCACTCGGGTCTGCACCAGGCCATGAGCAACACTCCCATTACATACATGCTGGACGGCACACAATACGTTGTCGTCGCCGCAGGTGACTCTATTTATGCGTTCAGCCTTCAGCGGTAACGGGCCGCTGAAAAGGCCAGCCTGGTGCGCCTCCGGCACGGTGCAGGGCGCCGAGCGATATCAGCGACGCTGATACCAGAAGAACGTATCGCCGCTGTATAGAGGAGGCGCGCCGTCGGCGCGGCGCCGCGAGAAGTTCACGGGCACCACGGGTCCAGCCGAAAATTGACCTGCCGCAGCGGGCGCGAGAGCGTGGTTGGTCAACAGCAGCCCGCCCGGCCTCAGCATCGCCGCCAGGTTGATGGACGCCAGCGCCTGTTCGAAGGCCCCATAGTAAACGAGCACGTTCGTGGCGACGACGAGATCGAACAGCTCGACCGACGGTAGTCGCTCAAACCGCTCGACTACGACGTCCACGTCGTGCGGTGTGATGGACGAGACCACCGGCGGCCGTATGCCAACCGCCCGAAGCCTGATGCGATCTCCCATCTCAGTCGGGACCGTCGCGGCGAGTTCGTCGCCGATATGTGCGCCGAACCGCTGCCAGTAGCTCACGAGGCCAGGGTTCCACTCATACGACAGATCGTCGCGGACGAGCGGCAGGTGGAGGACGTAGGGTGCTCCGCGCGCCGCACGATCGCGTGCCCCGGCAAGATGGGCGATGACTCGTGAACTCACGTCGAAGGCGCTTACCCGCAGATCGCTTGCCAAGCCGAGTCGCGCCAGTGAATCGATGAGTGCGAATGGCTGCAATGTCTGCTGCGGGTAGAAATCGTATCCTTGAGCCTTGTCGGTGAAGTCGAGCCCCGGCCCCACAATGGCGGCCCGGCGGACGCTGCGTCCCGCCAACTGCCGCTGAGCCCGAAGGGCCTCCAGAGCCTGCTCGATGCCAAAATTGACGCGAATAGACGTGTCGGAGGAGAGGCCGCGATCGCGATAAGCCGTTGCATAATCGTTGAGTCGGTCGGTCTCTAGATTCCGGCCGTTCGCGACATCGAGCCGCT
Organism: uncultured Acidobacteriota bacterium; assembly: GCA_963787175.1. Lineage (GTDB taxonomy): Bacteria > Acidobacteriota > Vicinamibacteria > Vicinamibacterales > 2-12-FULL-66-21 > CAVSUB01. The sequence goes on along the minus strand of CAWBCA010000004.1, from coordinate 412,638 downwards.
GTCGATATCGCTCGTTCTCGGCGAACACCCGGGAGCGTGCCAGTGACAGATGACGTCGGGCTGCCTCTCGACCCGCCGGGTTGGTGAAATCGATCGCCTGGCGTTCGAGAACCGTCCGCGCGAATCGAAGTCGCTCATTGGAACCGGGTTCAGCAAGGCCTTTCACCAGGTCGTTCAACCTCCCCTCAATGATGTCTGACGGGCTCGCGGCCCGTCCGGACGCGCGCAGGTCGTCCGGAGTGGCGCGAGGCAGAGTCGTGAACGACGTGCCATACAGCATGAAGTTGACGATGGAGTCCTCCTCGCCCTGCTGGAGCCGGGCACGCACAGCCGCCCGGTGCCCGGAAAGCCACGCTGCCCAGGCGAGACGCCGCCGTTCTGCGGGCGCACTTGCGAGCTCGCGAGGAAGGAAGGCGGTTGACCCCTCGAGGATTGGCGCGACGTCCGGAAAGGGAATCTCGGACTTCTGCCAGGTGCTCGCCGCCTCGTCGAGCATCCTGCCGGCGGCCGGCCGGTCCGGCCCGGTCTGGCACGAGAGCGACAGCATCGCGATTGTGGCGACGGCGACCATGCGGGCGGAAGGGGTCACTACGCGACCGTGGTCCATAGTCCGCTGGAGCTGCGTCTCGAACGAACCCCGGCCGTCCGCGGCGTGCCCTCGACCAAGGGCGCGCCGCAGCCGGCACCGAAACCTTAGAAAGCGAAGCGGAGCGACAGCTGCACGATGCGCGGGTCGCCGGCCGTCGTGACACGCCCGAACGTTGGATTGATCTGGTTGCCTTGGGTGTCGAACCTCGCGACTGTATCGACACCGGTCCACACGTTGATGTTGAACGCGTTGTAGAGCTCGGCCCGGAACTGGATCCGCCGGTTCCCGGAGCCCCACGGGAAATTCTTCGAGAAGGTGAGATCCCAGGTTTGACTTCCCGGCAGGCGCACCATCTGCCGCGGTGCGTTGCCAGCGTCGCCCTTGGCTGGACGCGAAAAGCAGGCGGTGTTGAACCACTGCTCGAACGTGTGATCGAAGTCGTTCGGATCGCACGACATGTTGATCCGGCCGGGATCGCCGCCGCCGGTGATGTCGGCGTTGTCGGTTGTGGTGAACGTAACCGCGGCTGGCGCGCCACTCGCGAACAGACCCACAGCGGCCACCTGCCAGTTGTCGAGGATACCGCGGGCCAGCACATTGTCCAGGCCGAACTTGGGAAGGTCCCAGGTCATGTTCACCGTACCGATATGACGTCGATCGGCGTTTGCGTAATCGTACAAGTATTGATCGGGGTCTTGATACAGCGGAACCGTGCCGATGTTGTCGCGGTTGCGCGAGAGGGTATAGGTGCCGCCAGCGGAGAACCCGCGGGTGTATCGGCGGTTTGCCGTGAGCTGCAGCGAGTCGTAGTCGGCGTCGCCGCTGTTCTCCCGAAGGATCACCGTCCCGAGCCCGACCATCGGGCGAAGGAACGAGTCGGGCAACGACAGGTTGTTGGTGGGATCGATGTTCGCGGGGTCGAACCGGGCACCCGGCGCGATTACGTTGAGATCGCGGCTGCGGACAATCTTGTGTTGCCGGTTGCCGACGTAGGCCGCGCTGACGACCGTGCTGAAGCCAACGTTCCGCTGCACTTCAAAGGAGAAATTGTAGGTAGTTGCCGGCGTGTACTCGGTGTCGTAGCCGGGCACATTCTCGGGAAAGAAGTACCCCTGCGAGCTGGCCAGCGTGGCGATGTTCCCATAGAAGATTGTCGGCTGCAGCCTGGCGGGGGCCGCCGTCGGTATCGAGAACGAAAAGTCTCCGGAGTCCTGCAGCACCTGCTTCGTGATCCCGAAGCCCCCGCGTACCGCGGTTCTGCCGTTCCCCTGCGGATCCCATGAGAATCCAAGCCTGGGTTGCGGCTGGATGCCGGGCGTCTTTCGCCAGGATCCGTTGTAGGACAACGGCTGGTCCTGCGACACGAGGCCGTTGTAGGAGTCCCCCGACCCGGGAACCACCGCGCCAATGAGGACCGGCGCAACACTCTGGCCGGTGACGGCGTCGAATCCGACACGCTGACCACCGATGATCGTGGGCGCGTACAGCCGTGGACGGCTGGCGGGATCCCATTGTGACTCGACGAACGTCGCGCCGGGCTGGTCGTCACGCAGCCGGAATGGTTCCCCCCAGGAGAAGCGGATCCCGAGGTCGAGCGTCAGCTTGCTGGTGGCCTTCCAGGAATCCTGGACGAACCATTCGAGAAACTGCGCGTTGCCCGCGAGCAACGGCCGGCGGTTGCTTTCCGAGTAGCTCAAGAAGTTCCCGAGCAGCGCGTTCGCGAAGGCGTAGCCGGTATTTCCGGGGTTGTTCCGATCCGTATTGGCAAAGTTGTAGCAGCCGCTGAAGCAGTTTCCGCCGATCCCTTCGCTGTTCTTGTCGAACTCCCAGTACACGCCGCCCTTCAGCAGGTGGTTTCCGGCTGCCCACGAGATGTTGTCGGCAGCGACCCAGCGGTTGTCGGCGCCATCCATCGGGAACCGCTGGTCGTAGACCAGACTGGGGGCGGTTCCAGGCACGCCGGCGAAGGTGCCCTGCGGGACGATATCGGCCCCGTTGACTCCGGGAAACAACTGGGGAAGCCCCGACAGATTCCGTGCGGCCCGCGTCATCGGATCCAGTGTGTCGGGAATCGGTCCGACTTCAGCGGTATAGCGATAGCTCGCCGAAGCCTCGTTGACGATGCGGCTGCCAAAGCTGTGGGTCTGGTTCACCAGCACGCTGTCTTCGCGTTGCGCGTAGCCGTTACGGAAGTGATTCCAGTTCGAATTGACGGCAAACACACCGCTGTACGCCTCGGTGATCGGACGCCACCGCCGCCAGCGCACCGAGAGGCGATCGCGAGCGGAGAGGTTGGCGTCGAACTTCACCTGGTCCAGCGTCTTCTTCAATGTGGCAATGTCTTGATCGTTGTAGTTGTAGTTCCCGCCGCTGACCGCACGATTGAAGAAGTTCGGCTCAGGAAACAGGTTGAGGATCGATTGCCCGTGCGCATTGATCCGGCTGGCAGGAATCTGGTTCCCTGGAAACGGCTGGCCCGTAAGAGGATCGATGACCGGGATCTGTCGCCCGTTCACGTCGACGGTTTGCGAGAAGTCGCCCTGACGCTCGGAGAGTGTCGGCATGGTCGCCGAACGGGCGGCGCGCGGTTCGTCGGCATCCCACATCTCGCGGGCCCAGAAGAAGAACAGCCGGTCTCGACGCTTCATCCCCGGCAGCAGCACCGGGCCACCCAGGGTGCCACTCAACGTGTTGTAGCGATAGAGCGGTGTCGGCAGGTTGTTCAGTTTGTTGAAGTAGTTGTTGGCGTTGAGCTCATCCCGCCGGAAGTAGCTGGCGAGGCTGCCGTGAAACTCGCGTGTGCCGGACTTGGAGATGATGTTGATCTGTGCGCCCGTATTGCGTCCGAATTCCGCCTGGTAGTTGTTGAGAACAACCCTGACCTCTTCGATCGCATCCACACTGATGGGACTGTTGTTGCGCCCGGTGTCACCGTCGCTCGAGGCCATCCCGTCGAGGGCGATTCCCGCGGCCGTACCCTGCTGACCGGCAATCGTCGGGGTCACAGGGCCAATCTGACCTCCGAGGGACGCGACAGCGGTGACGGGCGTGACACCCGGAAGGAGGTTGAGCAGCGCCATGGGATCGCGACCGCGTACGATCAGAGAGTCGAGTTGCTGTGCCTCGAGGACGGACGTGCGCTCCGCGCTCGCTGTCTGGACCACCGCGAGGTCTGCCTTCACGCTGACCGTCTCCGCTATTTGACCCACAGACATGACCAGCTTGCCGGCGTCGTAGATTTCGCTGGATCGCAGCTGGATTCCCTGCCGCTCTATCGAGCGGAACCCATCCAGCGAGACCTTCAGCGTGTACCGCCCAACGGGTAGAGCGGGCAGCCTGAAGACGCCCTCATCATTGGAAACGGTAGATCGCGTATCTCCCGTCTGATCGTTCACGAGCTGCACGTTGACACCCGGCAGCGCGAGCCCTTGCTCGTCCGTCGATACCCCCGTCACCGTTCCGGTGGTGATCTGCTGAGCGGCCGCGAGCCCAGGAAGCCCTGCACTGGCGGCCAGTAGCATGACGACGGCAACCAACAACTGCATTTCTACATCCCTCCTTGCAACCGTGAGAACGCAACCACCCGGGTCCATCTTCACAGCGGCGGGCGCCAGGTCCGCGGCTGCGATCTGGCCGAATTTCACGAGCCCCGGCGATACATCGCTCGCAGGCCGGCGGGCGAATGTGCGTGGCTTGGCGCACCTTCTGCCCCTTTTGTGTGCAACAACGTATTCGTTAACGAACTCGAAGTCAAGCTGGACCTGCGGGGGGAGGTCGGTCGGGGGGCAGAACCGTGTGGCGCATCAGCCAGTCGGGCCGGGCGGCAGGGGACTCACTGCCGGTGCGGCTCCGAGTGAGCCGTGGTCTGGATCGAGAGGGCGCCGCTGCGCCCCGGACGGTTCGCACGAGGTGGACACCGCTGCGCGAAGCTGAAGCTGTGGTGGATGCGGAGGCGGGAGGCGAGTAAGTGCCGCGCGTGGGCACCACGCGTACTTTGGTATTCTACTTGCGTGCAGAGGCGGCGACCCCCGAGAGAAGCTTCCGGATCGACTTCACGAGGTACGGGCAAACCAGCGGTCGCTCAAGGCGGTCGAGAAGCTCGAGTGTCTCGGGTCGAGGTCGCATACCGCGAGATCCGACGGCGCATCCTCGACAACGAGTACACGCAAAGCAATCCGATGCTGGAGCAGGAACTCGCTGCGGAACTGGGGATGAGCCGCACACCCGTCCGGGAGGCGTTGGTAAGGCTGCAGAACGAGAACCTGCTGCAGCTGGTCCCCCGGCACGGCATGCGCGTTCTGCCTCTCGCAGTCGAGGATCTGCAGGACATGTACCAGGTCCTGACGGCAGTTGAGCTGGCCGCGATCGAGAGGCTCGCCCGATCGGGGCCGGGCGCGCAAGAGCTTCGCGCCATCGAGGAAGCGCTCGACGAGATGGATGGCTCCCTGAAAACGCGGGACCTCGACGCCTGGGTCAGGGCCGACGAGCGATTTCATCGGATGCTCGTCGATTTGTGCGGAAATCGCCGGCTGAAAATCATCGCGGATGGGTTGTGGGATCAAGGCCACCGGGCAAGAATCACGACGGTCCGGCTCAGATCTCAATCTCAGCTCGAACGATCCAACCGCGAGCACCGTTCGGTGGTGCGCGCGATTCGGAAAGGAGACTGGGAGGAGGCAAGGGCCCGGCACGTCGACCACAGGGCAAGAACCAGCCGCGAGATACTCGAGTTGCTGAAGGAGTACAGGCTGGCGCGCATGTGATCTCTCGCCTTCAGGCGAGGGTCCTTCAAGGGGCTTGGAACGCCCAGTGCTCGGCCTGTGCTCCGCGGACACTCGCACGAAATCGATACACGCACGATCCATGCAGCGATCCCAGGTAGACCGATTGCCGGTCCGGGCCTCCGAATGCCACGCTGGTCAGCTGCTGGAGCGTCGTACGGGGCATTGGGCCGAGGTGCGTCGCGTTCATCCGGCCGGCCACGAACGCTGCCTCCGCGGCGTCAACGAAATCGTCGTCGGCGTCTTCCAGCACTGTTTCGATCCGGCCATCAGCGAAGCGCAGCAAGCGATTGCTGACGAGGCTCGTGATCCAGAGACCTCCCTCCTCGTCGAAGGCGAATCCATCGGGAAAGCACCCGCGACCGAGTGTCACCACCTGCTCCGCCGGACCGAGCTCGCCTTCCGGCTCGATCGGAAAGCGCACCACGCGCCGGCCAAACGTTTCGACGGCGTAGAGCCAGACGCCTGAAGGGTCCGGGCGCACTTCATTGGTGTAGTGGAGCTGGTCCGCGACGATGCGGGCGCCGTGATCGTCGCGGAGCACGATGAACCCATCCGCGACATCCGAGCGCCACGCCTCCTGTCTGGGAGTCCGCCGGGTACTCGACCGAGATCCAGGTTCTGTCGTGCCTGTCGGTAATGACGAAATTCGCCGCCGGCAGCGGAGTGCCGTCCACCTCTGTGACGAACGGGTCGACAGTCCCGTCGTGCCCAAGCCGCCAGATTCCCCCAGCCTCTCCGAGGTTCGCAATGAGAAAAGCCCCGTCGGGCGCGAGGGCAATTCCATTGGGCCGCAGTTCGAGGTCCGGCGTTCGCCCCAGCCACGTTTCCTGAGAGCCGTCACTACGGACGACCGTCACCCCTCCTCCCCAATCGGGGACGAAGACATCGCCAGAGGGCATGGGCAGCACGCATTCCGGGCGGTGCAATCCTTGACCGATCCGTTCCAGCGAGGCGGTCAGAACGCGAGGCTGTTTTGACATCGGATTCGTTAAAGAATACGCTATCTCCGGCCGCCCTGCACAGCGGAGACTTTGCGTATGGTTCTCGGGGCTATCGCGGATGACGTGACCGGCGGCACGGACCTCGCTTCTACGTTTCGACAGGCAGGGCTGACAGTCCTCCAGACCATCGGGCTTCCGGACGATCGGACCTGGTCCGCAGATGCGATTGTGGTGTCGCTCAAGATTCGCACAGTGCCGCCTGGTGCGGCGAGCGCGGCGGCCACCGCAGCGGCAGCGCTCCTCCTGAAACGCGGGGCGCGCCAACTCTACTTCAAGTACTGTTCGACGTTCGACTCCACGGATGAGGGCAACATCGGGCCGGTGACTGAAGCGCTCCTGGACGCGCTCGGGGCGCCGTTTACCGTGGCGTGTCCGGCGTACCCGGGTCTGGGCCGCAGTGTCTACAAGGGTCACTTGTTCGTAGGCGACCGGCTCCTGTCCGAGTCACCGATGCGCAACCACCCACTCACCCCCATGCTGGACTCAGACCTGGTACGCGTCCTGGGTCGCCAGTGCAGGGGGCGGGTGGGGCTGGTGGAGCTCGCGGCGGTGGAGGCCGGAGTCACGGCCACCCGTGCGCGATTCGCGGAGCTTGCCCGAACGGGCCACCGCATCGCAATAGCGGACGCGGTGGGCGATCAGCACCTCGACACGATCGGGGCGGCATGCGCAGATCTGACGCTGGTTACCGGAGCGGCCGGCCTGGGACGCGGCCTGGCGCTCCAGCATGCAACGCCGTCGGCGGCCGGCCTCGATCCGGCCACGTTCACGGATTGCCCTGGGAATACCGTGCTGCTCAGCGGCAGCTGCTCTGCGGCGACTCAGGCCCAGGTGAACCGAGTCAGGGACAAATTACCATGCCGGGCGATCGACCCTCTCGACCTCATTCGGGACGCGGCAGCGTTACCGGCGGTGATTGAGTGGGCCTGCGATCATGTCGCAAAGGACGACATCCTCGTGTATTCAACGGCCGGCCCCGACGCCGTTCAAGCTGCGCAGAACGAAATCGGCACGATGGATTCCGCAACGCTGATCGAGTCGGCCTTCCGCGCGCTCGCGGCCGCACTCGCCGAGGCCGGCGTTCGGAAGTTCGTGGTCGCAGGAGGGGAGACCTCCGGCGCTGTCCTCGAGGCGCTCGGGGTTCGCGTCCTGGCTTTCGGCAGCGACCTCGAGCCGGGAGTGCCATGGGCGTATACGCTCGATCCGGAGGGGTTCCGGCTGGCGCTGAAGTCGGGCAACTTCGGTAGCCCGGCCTTCTTCGAGAAGGCACTGGGAAGGCCTCTATGAGCGTTGACAGCGCCCGCGAGCAGATGGTGGCGTTTGGCCGATCGCTCTTCGATCGCGGCTACAGCTGCGGCTCGTCCGGCAATCTCAGTGTGCGTCTGGAGGACGGCGGGTACCTGATGACCCCGACAAACGTCGGCCTCGGCGAGCTGGACCCGGGCAGTTTGAGCCGGCTCGACGATGCCGGCGAGCATGTCGCGGGACTGCCGCCGACGAAGGAAGCCTGGCTGCACCTTGCCATGTACAGCGGCCGTCCCAACGACCGTGCGATCGTTCACCTGCACTCGACGCACGCCGTTGCCTTGTCGTGCCGCAGCGATCGCGACCCACTCGACATGCTCCCGCCGATCACGCCATACGTCATCATGCGCGTAGGCCGGGTCCCCCTCGTTCCGTACGGCCGGCCGGGCGATTCGTCCCTGAGCGGCGCAATCACACAGCTTTCGTTACAGCACCGATCGGTGCTCCTCGCCAATCATGGCCCGGTGGTGGCGGCCGGCAGCCTCGCGGGCGCCGTCGCCGCGGCCGAAGAGCTCGAGGAAACCGCAAGGTTGTTCTTTCTGCTGGAGGGGCGGCCCCACAGGGTGTTGACTGAACAGCAGGTCGAGGACGTACGTCGCGTGTTTGGCCGGTAAAGCGCTCGCAGGATGCCGAAACGACGCCTGCTGACTGGCCAATGGCGCAGCGCAGGTGGACAATCGGCGTGTTGTGCCATCTGCCATGGTCGATTTCTCATCAGACCGGCCTTTTCAGCGGCCTGCTGGTCAAAGCCTCAGATGACCCCACAAGGTGGATTGATGGATCTCGTAGACGGAACCCCCAGGCTCAAGGGCGTCGGGCTCGGCGCCGGCTATTTCGCGCCGTTCCAGTACGAAGCCTGGACGCGCATCCCCGAGGCACAAATCGCGGCCATTTACAACCGGACAGAAGACCGGGCGCAGCGGATCCTGCGCGACTATGGAGTGCCTCGTTACTACGGCGACTGGCGGGAGATGATTGACAAGGAACAGCCGGATTTTGTCGACATCATCACGCCGCCGGAGACACATGAGGAGATGTGCCGGTATGCAGCTGAGCGGGGTGTGCACATCATCTGCCAGAAGCCGCTCGCCCCGACCTACGCTGAAAGTCGACGCATTGTCGAATTCGCCGCCTCAGCCGGCGTGAGGTTCATGGTGCACGAGAACTGGCGCTGGCAACCATGGTATCGGGCCATCAAACGGCTGCAGCGTGACGGCACAATCGGCGACTTCACTCACGCGCAGTTCACGATGCGCATGGGGGACGGCTGGGGAGCAGACGCGTACCTGGCGCGGCAGCCGTTCTTCCGCGATACCCGAAGCTCCTCGTCTACGAGACGGGCGTCCACTTCATTGACACGTTCCGCTACCTCTTCGGGGAGGTAACCGGCGTGTACGCCCATTTGCGCCGGCTGAATCCATGCATCCGCGGTGAAGATGCCGGGCAACTGTTCCTTACCTTTGAGAACGGAGCGACGGCGATCTGGGATGCCAGCAGATACAACGAAACGGAGGCCGCCATGCCGCGGTTCACGTTCGGGCACCTGCGCATCGACGCGGTGAACGGTCACCTGACGCTCGATACGGAGTCCAACCTGCGGGTCAAGGTCCTGGGCGAGGCGGCTTACAACCTTGACTACGTCCGGGAGCAGAAGAACTTCGCCGGCGACTGCGTGTACAACCTGCAGCGCCATTTTACCGATTGCATGCTCTCCGGAGCGGCGTTCGAATCGAACGGTTTCGACTACCTCGCCACGATCAAAGTCGTCGACGCTGTCTATCACTCGGCGACCACGTCGCAGGCCGTTCGCCTCGGCTGACCGGCCGACGCACATTCGACGGCTTCGCCGCACCTCTCGCACAGCCGCCACATTCCGCTTGACACTCGCATGACAACGTATACACTAACGAACACGGAGCGGCCCGGCAGTCGGGCCGATCAGTGACGAAGTTGTTCTCCTGGGGGATCTGATGCGGGAGTTCCAGATCGCGGTGTTTCCGGGCGACGGCATCGGGCGTGAAGTCATGGCGCCGTGCCTGACCCTGCTCGAGGCCGTTGTAGCCCAAACAGGTGGGTTTCGGTTGCGCTACCGGTCGTATGAGGCGGGTGCGGAACTCTACCGGGACACCGGGGTGGCACTGCCCGAGGAAGCCTTGCGCGGCGCCGAAGAAGCTGACGCGATTCTACTGGGCGCGATGGGGCTGCCTTCCGTGCGCTACCCGAACGGGACAGAGGTAGCGCCGCATCTGGACTTTCGCGAGCGGTTCAACCTGTACGCAGGCGTGAGACCAATCAGGGTCCTTCCGGGTGCGCCGACTCCTCTGGCCGATCCGCGGGCACGACAGGTCGACTGCGTTCTTGTACGTGAGTCGACCGAGGGATTGTTTGCGGCGCGGCAGCTCTCACGCCGGGAGGGCGACGAGGTCGTGTTCGATACCATGCGGATCAGCCGGACTACATGCGTCCGCTTGTTCCGGTTCGCATTTGCGCTGGCGCGAAAGCGGCGCGGCTCCCACCGGCCGGGCCGGGTAACGTGCGTCGACAAGGCCAACGTCCTGCCGTCGATGGCCTTCTTCCGCAGCATCTTCCTCGAGATCGCGGCCGAATTTCCGGATATCGCGGCCGACTGCGCTTACGTGGATGCGGTGGCGCTCCGGTTGGTCCGCTCGCCATGGGAATTCGATGTGCTCGTCACGGAGAACATGTTCGGCGACATTCTCTCCGACTTGGGCGCCGGCCTCATGGGCGGCATGGGAATGGCTCCTTCGACGGACGCCGGCGATACCAAGGCGGTTTTCCAGCCGTGTCATGGTACGGCCCCCGATATCGCAGGCCAGGGGCTGGCCAACCCGACGGCGATGTTCCTGTCGGCGGCGATGATGCTCGACTGGCTGGGCGATCTGCACCACGTGCCGGAATGCAGTCACGCGGGGCGGCAGCTCACTCAGGCGGTAGAGCGTGCGTTCGCGGACGGAACCCTGGTCCCCACCGAGTGCGGAGGTAGCGCCGGAACGGCCATCATCACGGAGCGCGTGCAGCGTCAGCTGGATCTGGGCGTCGTGCGCTCGGCGATCACTGCATGATGCGCGAGCGCGCTACAGGCTCGTCGCGTTGACCTTCTCGCTCTCGATGCTCCTGTATGTAGACCGTATCGCAATATCCACCGCCAAGCAGCCGATCACCGGCGAGTTTCTGCTGAGCGACACCCAGTTCGGCTGGGTGCTGTCCGCCTTCGCGCTGGGCTACGCGCTGTTTCAGGCCCCCGCCGGCCTGTTGGCCGACAGGTTTGGTCCGCGCATCGTGCTCGCGTCGCTGGTAGCCATATGGTCGCTGTTTACCGGCCTCACGGCTATCGCCAGCAGTTTCGGCGTGTTGCTGCTGTTCCGTTTTCTGTTCGGCGTCGGCGAGGCGGGTGCGTACCCGACATGCGCCCGAGCCTTCTACGCGTGGCTGCCTGCTTCCGAGCGGGGGCTCGCGCAGGGCATCAATTTCTCCGGCTCCCGGCTGGGCGCCGCGTTTGCCTTGCCGATGGTTGCGTGGCTGATTGTGCGAACCGGATGGCGTGCGTCGTTCCTCCTGCTGGGCGCCATTGGTCTCGTATGGGCGGCGGGTTGGTGGCTATGGTTCCGGAACACGCCGGAGGAGCACTCCGGGGTGACCGCGGCAGAGCGGGAGTTGATTGCGGCAGGCCGGCCCGCGTCCCGCCGACGTCATCGAGAAACCGCTCGGCGCCGGCACCGTATTACGGTCGTCGAACGTGTGGCTGGCGATGGGTCAGGTACTTCGCATCCAACTTCACCTTCTTTTTCTGTCTGACCTGGTTGTTCCCGTACCTCCAACGTACCTACGACCTGCCCGCCCTTCGAGCGGGCTTCCTGGCGTCCGCGCCGCTGCTCGCCGGCGCCGCCGGGAATTGGTTCGGCGGATGGCTGGTGGACGCCATCTACCGCAGGGGGCACTGGCGCTTGTCGCGCCAGGCACCGGCCGTGATCGGCTTCTGCCTCGCTGCCGGCGGCTTGCTCGGAAGCCTGCTGTTCGACAGTCCGGTTCCGAGCGTGCTCTGCCTGTCAGTGGCCATTTTCGGCGCGGACATGACGCTGCCGCCGTCATGGGCGTTCTGCATCGATATCGGGCGTGGCAGCGCAGGCGCCGTGGCGGGCATGATGAACATGTCGGGCAATGTCGGGTCCTTCGTTACCAGCCTGGCCTTCCCGTACCTTCTCGTCGCGACCGGCTCCACCGCGCCGTTCTTCGTCCTCGGCGCCACGCTGAACTTGATCGCGGCAGGGCTGTGGATCAGAACGCGACCCGAGCAGGCCATTGCCGGAGTGTAGCGCTCGCATCATCCGATACGAGCACGAGTCAGGAGATAGATCATGCAGATCAGAGTAATCGGGGCCGTGCTCCTGTGCGCCTCAGGGGTGAGTCTTACGGCGATCCAGCAGAAAGCCGCCGTTGCGGGCGGAATGGCACTGTCCGGCGAGGCACGCCTCTGGCACAAGGTCACGTTGACACTCGAAGGGCCTCAGGCGGACGAGACAGCGGCCGATCCCAACCCGTTCATGGACTACCGCATGGCTGTGACGTTCGTGCACGAGTCCGGCTCGCCAACTCATACGGTCCCGGGTATTTCGCCGGAGATGGCGATGCAGCGAACAGTTCCGCGACCGCGGGGAACAAGTGGCGGGTGCACTTGTCACCGGACAAGATCGGCCGCTGGAACTGGCGCTTGTCGTTTGTTTCGGGGAAGGGCATTGCGGTCGATGCCGGCGCCGGTCAGGCGGTTGCGCCGTATGACGGCCGGACCGGATCGTTCCAGGTCCGGGCGTCGGACAAGCGGGCACCGGACTTCCGGGCGCTCGGTCGCCTGCGTTACGTCGGCAAACACTATCAGCAGTTTGCCGGAAGCGGCGACTACTTCGTCAAAGTCGGGCCAGACTCGCCTGAAACACTGCTCGCCTACCAGGATTTCGACAGCACCACGACTCTGAAAACCGCCATTCACACCTACGCCCCGCACGTGCCGGACTGGCATGCCGGGCGATCCAACCTGGAAAGACGGCAAGGGCAAAGGCCTGATAGGCGCGCTCAACTATCTCCTCCACGAAGAAGATGAACTCCATTTCGTTTCTTCCGTACAACGCCGGTGGCGACGGGGACAATGTCTGGCCCTTCGTGACGCGCGACGACAAGTTCCACTACGACGTCTCGAAGCTCGATCAGTGGCAGATTGTGTTCGATCACGCTCAGCAGAAGGGGCTCCATCTCCACTTCAAGCTGCAGGAGAACGAAAATGACGACAATACCCGCGGCAACCCGGCTGGCCGGGGGGATGGACTCGGCCGTGCCGGAGCACCAGCCCCCACGGGCAGCACTGCGGGCGAGGGCACTCCCGCAGGGACTGGCCCACCGCGGGGCAATAGCGAAGGCCGCGCTGCCGGGGGCGGACGCGGCGCCGGGGTTCAGCAGACTGGACCGGTGAAGGAGTCGCTGGACGGCGGCGATCTCGGCCCGGAGCGGAAACTGTACCTGCGCGAGCTGATGGCTCGCTTCGGCTACAGCCTGGCGCTGCTCTGGAACATGGGTGAGGAAAACACCCAGACCTCCGCCCAGCTCAAGGCGATGGCGCAGTACATCCACGACACGGATCCGTATGGCGACCAGAACATCGTGGTGCATACATTTCCGAACATGCAAGAGGCGGTGTACCCGCCGCTGCTTGGACCGCAGACCGCCCTGACTGGAGCCTCGGTGCAGACCGGATACAGCGCTGTGCATGAACGCACCCGGCGGTGGGTAACCGCGTCCGCAGACGCTGGTAAGCCGTGGGTGGTGGCAAACGACGAGCAGGGTCCCGCCGGTCTGGGCGTGCCTCCGGATCCCGGGTACCAAGGGTATGAAGGCAAGGATGCGAAAGGGACCAGCATTCACACCATCGACGACATACGCAAGGTCACACTATGGGGCAACCTGATGGCCGGCGGGGCGGGGGTGGAGTACTACACCGGGTATCAGCTACCTGATAACGATCTGGTACTCGAGAATTTCCGCAGCCGTGACAAGTCCTGGGACTACGCAGCGATTGCAGCGCAGTTCCTGCGAACCGCGCGCATTCCGCTCGCGGACATGAAGAACGCCGATGAGTTGGTGGGCAACACCTCCTTCGACAACAGTCGCTATTGCTTCGCCAAGGCGGGGGAGTTGTCACTCGTCTACCTGCCTGCGGGAGGGACGACGGACCTCGATCTGAAGGGCGCTTCCGGCCGGTTCGGCGTGACCTGGTTCAACCCCCGGACCGGAGGGCCGGTTCGGAAGGGCAGCGTCACGACCCTCAACGGCGGCGCCGTCGCTTCGTTGGGAACACCGCCTGACAGCGCCAGTGAAGATTGGTTGGCTGTAGTTCGCAGGAACTGACCTGCCGCCGGGCGGCGGCGGGCACGCCGGAGTTGTGAAGTTCGCGCGCTGGCATGAAAGGCCGGCGCAACCGGATCCTGTGAGGCAGGTCAAGCCTCGGTGGTTCCACGAGATCAGATGACTGCGGCGAGGTGGGCGGCGTCGCCACCGCCCGCCTTGACTCACGGCCTCGCGCCCGTTCGGATTGTGAACACGGCTTGCAGGAGCGAGTTATGCGGACATCCATCCAATCCTTCTTCGTTGCGGCGCTGCTGCTTACCGGCACGCACGCGTTCGCCCAGACCACCGGCGTCATAACGGGCATCGTTGCCGACGAACAGGGTCTTCCTGTGCCGGGTGCCACGGTGGAGCTCGTCAGCGAACAGACTGGCGCCATCCAGCCGACCACCTCCGAGGCCAACGGCACCTTCACCATCTCGGCGGTCCCGCCCGGTGCCTACACGCTCAGAGTGACGATGCAGGGGTTCAAGGCGACGGAGCGGCAGGCCATCCAGCTGCGGTCGGGTGAAACGTTGAACACTGGCAAGGTTGCGCTCGGAGTCGGTCAGTTCAGCGAGGTCACGACGGTGACTGCCGGAACGGCGGTCGTGCAGACAGACACGGCGGCGGTATCGACAACCCTTGAAGCCGCGCAGGTCGATGCGCTCGTCTCCCGCGGTCGCGACCCGATGGACCTGATCCGGCGGCTGCCCGGCGTGTCGGTGTCGGGCGACGGCCCGAGCTCCCTGGGGGGCGTCAACGGGACGGCCATGCCCAACATCAACGGCTTCGCCGCGGGCGCTGTCGCGATTTCACTGGACGGCATGACCACCAACGATGCCGACACGAACGTCCAGGTCAGCACGATTGGCGTCGACGCCATCGAGGAGATCAAGGTCAACACCACCGGCTACCGGGCCGAATACGGCCGCAATGCCGGCGCAACTGTCAGCATCATCTCCAAGTCGGGAACGAACCGGTTCCACGGCGGCTACTCCTACTACATGCGGCACGAGAACCTGACCGCCAACAACTATTTCAACACCCTGAACCAGCTCCCGAAGCCGGTGTTCCGCTACAACACGGGCAGCGGGACGCTGGGCGGCCCGATCGGCCGGCCCGAGCGGGCCGGCAACAAGTGGTTCTTCTTCCTCGCGCGCGAGGACTGGAAGACCTACGAGCCGCGCAGCGTGACTTTCAGCACGATGCCCACGGCGCTGGAGCGCGCCGGTGATTTCTCGCAGAGCGTCGATACCAGCGGCCGGCGGATCTTCGTCAGAGATCCGGCGGTGCCGAACGGGACCTGCAACGTGCTCACCGGTGCCGGGAATGCGTGCTTCCCGGACAACCGGATCCCGGCCGGTCGCATCAGCCCGCTGGGCCAGGCCATCCTGAACGTCTTCCCGGAGCCGAACTTCCTCGACACCTCGGTCAGCCTGCGGAACTACAACTATCGCTACCAGGACGTTGGGGAGTCGATCAAGGCCCAGAACCACCTCAAGGTCGACTTCGTGGCTGGCGCGAACCGCGTGTCGGTGCTCGGCCGCAGCTTCACGCCGCGCAATTACGGCTACAGCGGCCTGTTCGGGTTGACCTCGAACTGGCCCCAGAACTTCAGCAACTACGCGAAGATCGATCACGAGGTGCAGGGCAAGTACACCCGCACCTTCGGGGGCAGGATGGTCAACGAGATGATGGTGAGCTACCGGACCGCGCGCGAGAACGTCAAGGATCTCGACCGTTCGCTGCTGTCCCTCGAGGGCAACGGCCTGGGCGGGCTGCCGCAGCTCTACCCCGGCGCGAACATCCACGACCTGCTGCCGCAGGTGTCGTTCGGCGGCGTGACCAACGGCGTCTTGATCGGCTACGACAGCCGCTACCCGCTCAATGAAGGCGACAATCGCGCGATCTTCACGGACACGCTGACCTGGACCACCGCCCGGCACCTCGTGAAGGCAGGGTTCGCCTACGAGTACGACAACACGCAGCAGTCGTTCGCGTCGCCCTGTTTCGCCGTGTGCCTCGCCTTCGGCACGAGCAGCACGAACCCGCTCAACTCCAACTACGCGTTCGCGAACGCGGTGCTCGGCAACTTTCTCACCTATCAACAGAGCAGCGACCGGACGGCTCACGGCGGTGTCAACACCGTCGAGGAAGCATTCGTCCAGGATTCGTGGCGGCCGGTGCGAGGGCTCACCCTGGAGGTCGGCGTGCGGGTCTCGTCGGCGCACCCGTACCGGGTCAACACGCCGTTTGTCGGCTACCCGGAGGATCTGGAGGCCAACGGCGGCGAGAAACAGGGCTCGTCGTTCGTGCCCGATCGCTTTGCGCCTGCCAGCCAGGTGAGGCTCTTCACTCCCGCCATCGTCAACGGCACGCGTTCGGGTTACGACGCCGCGAGCGCCCAGGTCGTCCCGGCGGCCCTGATCGGGTTCATCGTCCCCGGCTCAGGCGACCCGTTCAACGGGCTGGTGACGCACGACGACCCGCTGGGGGCCACCAGCTGGCGCCGCCCGCCGGGGCCGCAGTGGCAGCCGCGACTGGGCTTTGCCTACGATCCGTGGAACGACGGCAAGACGGCGATCCGCGGCGGGTTCGGTGTGACCACGCAGACGCTCCCGAACTCTGCGTCGTTCTCCAACAACTATGTCGGACAGGCGCCGTACAGCGTGCAATCGACCATCTTCGGCGGGAATCTGTCGGCCGTGAATCAGTCGACCGGCTACACCAGCCCGTTCGGCGTGAACGGGCAGAAGTACGACTATCAGCCGCAGACCGCCTACAACTACTCGCTGAACGTGGAGCGGAACATCGGCCTGAGCACGGTGGTCAACATCGGCTATGTCGGCAACCGCGTGCGGCACATTCCGCTGACCCAGAACATCAACGTCCTGGAGCCGGGGGCCAGGTTCAGGCCCGAGAACATCGACCCGACCAACAACGTCGTGCTGCCGGACGTGTTCCTCCGGCCGATCGTCGGATACGCGGATATCCCGATGGCGCTGGATACCGGCATCTCGTCGTACAACGCGCTGCAGATGACGGTGAACCGGCGGCTCACCAAAGGCGTGTCCTACAGCGCCGCCTACACGCTGTCGGCGGCGCACAACATGGAAGGCACCGTGCCCCTGTACCACGACGCCCGGTCGTATATGTACGATTTTGCGAGCTTCGACCAGCGGCACGCCCTGTCCCTCAATTACATCTGGCAACTGCCGGGCAGCCGGTGGTCCAACGCCGTGCTGCGCGCCCTGCTCGACGGCTGGATGATCGCGGGCACGACGTCCTTCGGCAGCGGACGCCCGGCCGGTGTGTCGTTCACGACCACCGACAGCGCCGACATCCTGGGCGGAGGCGACCCCGGCACCATCCGCGTGACCTGCGACCCGAACCTGCCGCGCGGCCAGCGCGGCGAAGCGCAGTGGTTCGACACCTCCTGCTTCGCGAGGCCGGCGCGCGGCGACGAGGGCAACGCCAGCCGGCGGGCAGAGATTCGTCTGCCGGGCAGCGCGAGCACGGACCTCAACTTCACCAAGAATCTGGCGGGCGGGGCGCGTCGACGGCTGCAGTTCAGGGCGGATCTCTACAATGCGTTCAACCAGGTGATCTGGACGACCGTGAACACGGCGGCGGTGTTCGACGCCACGGGCGCGCAGGTGAATCAGCAGTTCGGCCGGGTGACAGGCGCGGCCAACCCACGGATCGCGCAACTG
Source organism: uncultured Acidobacteriota bacterium (assembly GCA_963787175.1). Taxonomy (GTDB): domain Bacteria; phylum Acidobacteriota; class Vicinamibacteria; order Vicinamibacterales; family 2-12-FULL-66-21; genus CAVSUB01. The sequence continues at coordinate 394,853 of CAWBCA010000004.1, read as the reverse complement.
GGCGTGCGGTTCGTGTTCTAGGAGTTCATCCGCGAACCCCCAGCCGTCGTGCGAGCGCGCGACGGCATCGGCCAAGGCCGTGAGGCGACCGGCAACGACCGGCGGCGATTGAGGTCCGCGCCACGGCAAGCTGCGGCTCGCCGCGCACCCGCCGGCCCGGCCCCCGCCGCTGTGGTGCCGGATGTCCCGTCAAGGAGGAGCGTCATGAGAAGAATGCTCGTCAGCGCGGCGCTGCTGGGGCTGTTTCAGGCGCTGGCGATGCCATCGCTGCACGCGGCGGTCACCATCGAGCAGTATCGCATCCACGATTTCGCCTTCACGGCGGAGGTCACTGGGAATCCCTTCGACACCGACCTGCGCGGTGAGTTCACCGGCCCGGGCGGGCGCCGCATTGTCGTCCCGGGGTTCTATGACGGCAACAACACCTGGAAGATCCGGTTTGCAGCACCGGTGGCCGGCGCATGGTCCATGCGCACCGCGTCGCCCGTGGCCACACTGAACGGCCGGACCGAGCCGGCGATAACGGCCACCCCGAACACCAACGCGGCAATCCACGGCGGGCTGATGGTCGATCCGCTGAATCGCCATCACTTCAAGTACCGAGGACGGCACGCGCTATTTCCTGATGGGCTACGAAGCCGACTGGCTGGCTCTGGCGGACATGAAGGATCCGGCGCGAAAGGTGATGCACCGCCTGATCGACCAGCTCGCGGCCAGGGGCTTCAACCACGTGCTCGTGAACGTTTACGCCCACGACACCAGCTGGGCGAAAGGCAAGCAGAACGAGTGGGATTATGGTCCACCGGCGATGTTCGCCTTCGGGGGGACCAACGAGCAACCGGACCATTCGAAGCTCAATACGGAGTACTTCAGGATCTACGACGGCATGATGCAGGCGCTGCAGGCCAAGGGCATCGTCGCCAACGTGATGATCAAGGTCTACAACAAGATGGTCAACTGGCCCGCGCCCGGCAGCCAGGACGAAGAACGCTATTTCCGCTATGTGACCGCGAGGTACCAGGCGTTTTCGAACGTGACGTGGGACTTTGCAAAGGAGGCGTACAACGAGCATGACAAGGCGCTCCAGAGCCGCCTCATCAACCTGATCCGTGACACCGACGGCTACGACCGGCTGACCACCGCACACGACAACGACATCATCGACTGGGATCAGAGCGGCAATGGCAATCTCGACTTCCGGACGGATCAGGAGCATGCGTACTGGAAAGAAACGCTGCTGTTCGACCGGAACCTGCGTCAGTGGCCGGTCATCAACTCGGAGCTGTACTGACGAGCGCGGTGTGGACGATCTCGCGACCTACGGCACGGTGCACGACTGGCAGCTTCAGGTCCGGGGCGCGTATGAGGTCTACCTCTCCGGCGGGTACTTCGTGTATTACTATGCCAACACCGCCTGGGATGGATTCAAGCCCGATCCCGAGGCGCCAGGGATGGCGCGTTTCGAGATTCTGAAAGACAGCCTGTCCGCCCTGCCGTACTGGAGGATGGAACCACGGCCCGAACTGGCGATCGGCGGGCCCTGTCTTGCGACACCGGGGCAGGCCTACGCCTGCTACGTGACGCCCCTGCCGGGGCGGCCTTCGCCGAATCCCGGCCGCGGCCAGGCCCCCGCTGCTGCGCCGGCCGCGGTGACGCCCGCGGCGCCGAGCGCCGGAGCCGGGCCGCGGCGGGCGGTAGGAAACAGACGGGAAATCGCGCTCAACCTGACCGCACTCACCGGTTCAGCGACGCTGCAGTGGATCAACACATGGACAGGCGAGCGAGTCGACGAGAAAGTCGACGGCCCAGGCGTCTATCAGCTCTTCAGGCCGACGTCCTTCGCCGACGCGCCGGCGTTGTTGATCGTGAAGAGCGCCCAGCACTGACCCCACGACGAGCCGGCTGGCTCCTCGGACCCGGACGTACCTGCCATCAACACCGGAACCCGGCGAGCGTGTGACCCTGCGCCCTGATTCACACGGTAAACGACTGACCGAGGATCCGCACCCCGGTCAGACCCGACGGATTCGAGCTCTCGACCCCGTCTCGGGATCGACGGCGCGATCTTGCTTGTCTCCTGAGACAAGACGCTTCCAGCGGCAGCCAGCGGCTGGCCCTGCGGCGCGACCTCCTCGAGGATCCGCCAGGAGCTGAAGCTCGTGCTGGCGGGCGTGGCGTGCGGGCTGGGCCTGGCTGTGCCGAAGGAGAGATGTGCGATGACGAAACACATGACCGGGACGCGTGAAGAGTGGCTGGCAGCCCGGCTCGAACTGCTCAAGGCGGAGAAGGAGCTGACGCGGCGCAGCGACGAGCTGGCGCGGCGGCGGCAGGCGCTGCCGTGGGTCCGGATCGACAAGGCGTATCGATTCGAAACCGACGAGGGGAGCGCCTCGCTGGCAGACCTCTTCCAGGGGCGCTCGCAGCTCCTCGTCTACCACTTCATGTTCGGGCCTGACTACACGGCGGGATGTCCGGCCTGCTCGGCGATCGCGGATGGGTTCAACGGCTTCGTCGTCCACCTGGCGAACCACGACGTCACGCTTTCCGCGGTGTCGCAGGCGCCGCTCGCGAAGCTGCAGGCATACAAGCGGCGGATGGGGTGGACGTTTCCCTGGGCCTCCTCGCTCGCCAGCGACTTCAACTTCGACTTCAACGTCTCGATCACCGAGGAGCAACAGCGCGAGGGGTCCGTCGAATACAACTACAAGCGCGAGGGGCATGCGCTGGACGCGCAGCCGGAAGCGGCCGCCGAGGGGCCTGCCGCCTTCGCGGCGATGACCGGAACCGACGTGTCCACCTACACACGCGAAAGGCCGGGCATGCGCGCGTTCGTGCTCCAGGACGGCGTCGTCTACCACACCTATTCCACCTATGCGCGCGGGCTGGATGGCCTCTGGGGCATGTACCAGTGGTTCGACCGCGCCCCCAAGGGGCGCAACGAGACGGACCTCTGGTTTCGCCGTCACGACGAGTACAACACGGGCCGAGCGCGCTGAGCCTTCCGAGCCTGTTGCCCCCCCGCACTCCCCTTGCACTTCTGCAGGAGAGGTGTTAACCTCCTGTAGAAGCGCAAAGGGGAGCCATGACCGAACCACGTCTCGACCTGCCACAAGGCACACTCGATCTCCTGATCCTCAAGGCGGTGTCGCTCGGACCCATGCACGGCTGGTCGATTTCCGAGCGGATCCGCCAGGTGTCGAAGGAAGCGCTGCAGATACCGCAAGGGTCGCTCTATCCCGCCCTTCACCGGCTCGAGCGGCGCGGCTGGATCACCGCCAGCTGGGGCAGCTCCGAGAACAACCGCAAGGCGAAGTACTACGAGCTCACGCGCGCCGGCCGGAAGCAGCTGGCATCTGGCGCCGACGACTGGGCCCGCCTGACCGCCGCCGTCGGGTTCGTGCTCGACATGAACTAAGGGGGCGCCATGCTAGCCGAGCTGTGGAACGACCTTCGGTATCGCCTGCGCGCGCTCGTCCGCGGCGCCGCGCTCGATCGCGAAATGGCCGATGAAATCGAGGGTCACCTCGCGCGAGAGGCCGAAGCGCTGGAACGGTGTGGCCTGACGGCCGCCGAGGCCCGCCGTCGGGCGCGGCTCGCCTTCGGCGGGCTGGAGGGCATCAAGGAACGGAGTCGCGACGAGCGTGGAACCCGTCGGCTCGAGGACTACGTGCAGGATGCCGGCTACGCGTGGCGGCGCATCCGCCGCTCACCGCCGCTCTCGCTCACCATCGTGGCTCTTCTCGTCCTCACGATTGGCAGTGCCACCGTCGTCTTCAGCGTCGTCAACGCAGTCCTGCTCCGGCCACTGCCGTTTGACAATCCCGGTCGCATCGCGCTCGTCTGGGAAACGCGCGCCAACACCGCCCAGAACGTCGTCGGCGGACACGAGTTTCCAGAGTGGGAGCGGAGCAACCGCACTTTCGACGGACTGTCGCCGATGATCTACGACGAAGGCGTGCACCTGACGGGCGCTGGCGACCCGATGGCGCTCCTCGGCGTGAAGGTGTCGTCGACGTTCTTTCGGGTGATTGGCGTTTCGCCGGCGGTCGGCCGGGCCTTCACCGCCGACGAGGACGCCGAAGGCCGTGGCCAGGTCGTGGTGCTCAGCGATCGGGTATGGCGGTCGCGGTTTGCCGCCGATCACGCCGTGATCGGCCGCACGATCCACCTCAACGATCAGCCGTTCCAGGTCATCGGTGTGATGCCGCCGCAGTTTGCATTCCCTCCCGGCAATGCCGGCGCGGCGCCGGATCTGTGGACACCGATCGCCGACAGCATCGAACGCTACGTCGGGCGTCACTACCTCGTTGTCGTCGGACGGCTGAAGTCCGGCGTGACGATCGCCCAGGCGCAGGCCGACCTCGGCAACGTCGCGACGACGCTGGCGGGGCGATACCCGAACGACAGCGGCGGCCACGGCGTGAATGTCGTTCCGTTGCACGAGCACCTGGTCAAGGACGTGCGTCCGTCATTGATGCTGCTGCTCGGCGCGGTCGGATGCCTGCTGCTCATCGGCTGCAGCAACGTGGCCAGCTTGCTGATGGCGCGCGGTCTGACCCGGCGACGCGAGATCGCGCTCGAGCTGGCATTGGGCGCGACACGCCACCGATTGATCCGGCAGCTCGTCGCCGAGAGCCTGATCCTGTCGGGTGCCGGCGGCGGGCTCGGCCTCGCGCTGGCGTCCGGGCTGATCGAGCTGGTGCCGGCCCTCTTGCCGCCGGGATCCCTCACCGTCGACGCGATCACGCTCGATCGATTGGTGCTGCTGTTCGCCGTCGCCGTCTCGGTGCTGACCGGCCTGGTCTTCGGCGTCGTGCCGGCGCTGCAAATCGGTCGTGTCGGTCCGGCCGACACGCTGGCCCAGGGTGGACGGACGGTTGTCGGCGGACGCATGCGGGTACGGCGGGGGCTGGTGATCGCGCAAGTCGCGCTCGCCCTACCGCTGGTGCTCGGCGCCGCGCTGATGGCGCGCGGACTGATCGCACTTCACCGGGTGGATCCGGGTTTCGTCGTCCAGCGCACGCTCGCCGTCGACTTGTCCCTGCGCGGAACGGCCTACGCGCCGCCGCACCGCCAACGCGGGTTCTTCGATGCCGTCGAGGAGCGCATGCGCCAGGTACCAGGTGTCCTCCGCACCGGCTCGATCAATGAAGTGCCGCTGGGCGGCGGGACGTCCGGGATCGGCATTCAGCTCGAAGGCAAACCCGAGCAGCCGGGGCAACGGGCAAATGCCCAGTATCGCGTCGTCACTCCGGGCTACTTCACGACGATGGGAGTACCGCTTGTCGCCGGGCGCGATTTCTCGCCGTCCGATGCGCGCCTGGCGCTGCCGCTCATCCGCTGGTTTCCACAGCAGCGCATACCGCCTGACTTCGATCGTCCGCAGCCCATACCAGTGGCCATCATCAACGAGTCGATGGCACGACGCCTGTGGCCTGACGGAGCCGTCGGCCGCCGGTTCAAGGTCCTGTTCAGCCCGTGGATCACCGTCGCCGGGGTCGTCCGCGACATGCACACGGTGTCGCTCCGCGCGAGCACGGGCCCGGAGTTCTACCTGACCGCGTCGCAGGAGCCGCAGTCGTCGATGAGCCTGCTGGTGCGCACCGCCGGCGCGCCGCTGGATCTCGCGCCGTCCATCAGGGCGGCTATCGCGGCGCTCGACTCTTCGCTGCCGATTGCGTCAATCCGTACGCTGGAGGAAATCGTCGACAGCGGGTTCGGCCGGCCGCGCTTCGTGTCGGCGCTGCTGGGGACGTTTGCCGGCATCGCGCTGATGCTGATGACCGTCGGCGTCTACGGGCTGCTCGCCTTCACCACCGCGCAGCGATTGCCGGAGATTGGCGTTCGTGTCGCGCTCGGCGCGACGCGGCGGCAGATCCACGGGCTGGTGCTGCGCGATGCTGCGCTGATGACGGGAGCCGGCGTGCTGATTGGGCTGCTGGCGGCACTGGCGCTCGGACGCTTCATCGCCGATCAGCTCTACGGCGTCACGCCGACCGATCCGGTAACGCTCGTGACGGTTACCGCGCTCGTCATCGTCATCGTCGGTCTCGCCTGCTGGCGGCCTGTCCGGCGCGCCGGCCGCATCGATCCGATTGTGGTCCTCCGCCACGAATAAAGCCCGGGCCTCGCTTCAGTAACACTGGCGGCTGCTTTTTCGTGGCCGCGGCCGCCGAGCGCGGCGCCGAGGGTCACTGTGCGTCTCGTCATGGCGCCGTCGGCGCCCCGCAGGCAATCCAGTGCTGGTGCGTATCGACCTTGTGAGCGAACCTGATGACTCGCCCAGCTGGATTGAATTGCCAGATGTGCACTTCGTCCTCCTCGGTCACACGCTTCCCCGTCGCTTTCACGGTGAGGTCGACGTCGATGAGCACGACCACAATGCTGCCCTCCTCGAAGAACACTTTTGGTTGGAAGCGGTGGAGCTCGAATGCTGCAATCGCGGCAAGAACTCAGGGACCTCGGCGCGTCCGCGCCGGCGCTCCAGCCAGGGCACCCCCAGTGGCTCGATGGCGTACTCCCATTCGACGTCGTCAGCCATGTGGCTCAGGATGCTGTCGATGTCACCGCGTTGAAACGCAGCGTAAATCTCGCCGACGGTTGCGGAATGTGTCATGGCCACCTCACAGCTTCGGCGACGTAAGGCCGGTGGTCAGTCTCGGCCCGGACGCTGCTCGCGTCGTCTCGCCGGGCACCGATGCGTGCCGCCGCCGGGAATCGTCGCAGCTTTTGAAGCAGGCCGCAACGTTGATCGAGCGTGCGGTCCACGCGTGGGCGAGACCCATCGCGCAATCCACCGGATCGTACCTGTCGGAACCGCCATGGGACCGGGACCCGAGGATCGCGAGTCAACCATGGCTTGCCCGGACGCCGAATCTCTGCTGTGCGTGCAAGAGCGTGTACAAGCTTGGCACGGCGATCAGCGCGTGGAGGGCACGAGCCGTTTCAGATCCTCCAGCCAGTTCTGAACGACGACGATCCTCGACGGGGGCGGAGGTCTCTTTGGGGTCGCGGAGCTCTTTGACCATCAGAAACCGCTTGCCGTCGCGCAAGGCACAGGGGAGGTGGGGAGGATGGGAGGCGGCGGATGGTTGACAGCGGTGCGGTGCTCGCGCCGCGCGTAGCGCGCAGGACAGCCGGGTAAGACAGGCACTCACGAGTCTGGCGGCCCGAGGGACTCGTGAGATCCCTGCTTACCCGGCTGTCGCGGCGCCGACCTGCGGTTGGCGCGCGAGCACGCCCGGTTCCGAGTCGTACAACGAACCTTGGTTACTCCCGACCTCCGTTGCCCCGCTCCTCCCAGTTCAGTTGGTTCTTGGAGCGAGCGCATCGCATGCTCGGTGTGAAGCGCCACCCCGGGCGGCGGTTCCTTGGCTCGTGAAGGATGCGGCGGGTGTCCGCTTCCGGAATCGGACCGTTCGCAGCCGGTCACAGCTGAGCGCCGGTTTGCGCTTCGGTCCACTTCAACCGCCAATCGCAGACGGCTGGCGGGAAAATATCAGACGGCGGCATGACGCTTGCCGAGTGGCAGCACCGGCGGAGGGCCATGGAGAGACTTTTTCGCGACGTCAAGGTCCTCGATTCGGCTGCTCGAACCCGGTGTTCGCGATCGTCGCCACCTCCACGATCGCGCTCGGCGTTGCCGCGAACGCGACGATCTTCAGCTTTCTCGACGCGCTGCTGCTACGCCCCATCGCCGGCGTCGCCGACCCGGGACGCGTGGTTGCGGTCTACACGAGCGACTTCAGCAGCGGCCCGTTCGGGACCACGTCTTAGCCGGATTTCCTGGACATGGCGAAGGAAACGCAGGTCTTCGAGGGGGCCGCCGGCTATCAATTTGCCATCGTCCACTTGACCGGCGACTCCCCGGAACGCGCGGTGGCGTTGAGGGTCAGCGGCGACTACTTCAAGGTGCTCGGAGTTGGAACGGTGACGGGCCGGCCGCTGGAGGCGCGCGATCAAGCCCGTGGCGGCGAACCGGTTGTGGTGGTGAGCCACGCCTTCTGGCACAAGCGGTTCGGATCCGATTGGTCGTTGGTTGGCCAGCCTCTCGTGATCGACGGGGTCACGCATCGGGTTGTCGGCGTCGCGTCACCAGGGTTCCGTGGCCTGCGGCTGGGAGCCACGCCGGAGATCTATGTGCCGATGGCCACGCCCGGCGATCCGCTGGCCGGTCGCGGCAGCCGCGGCCTCGACGTCGTCGCGCGGCTGAGACCCGGCGTGTCGCTCGCACGGGCGCAGTCGCAGATGACGGCGCTGGCGAAGCGTCTCGCGCGCGAGTACCCCAACTCGAACCGCGGCACGCTGGATCGTCCAGATGCCCCACGACCCATCGCCGTCCGTTTCGAATCGCGCCTTGGCGCAGCAGACGCCGGCACCGGCGAGCTGATCTCAACACTCCTGACGGGGGTGATCGCTTTCATCCTGCTGATCGCGTGCGCCAACGTCACGAACCTTCTGTTGTCGCACGCGTCGACGCGGCGGCGTGAGGTGGCGATTCGTCTGGCGCTGGGCGCCACGAGGATCGACCTCGGTCGCCAGCTCCTGACCGAGAGCCTGGTGATTGCGATCGCCGGCGGCTGTGCCGGATTCCTGATTGCGGTCTGGGCGGCCGACCTCGGGGGGACTGTGCTTCCCATCTCTGAGCTCGAAGGTCTCGACCTGCACGTGAATCACCGGGTGTTCATCTTCACGCTCATCGTCTCGATTGTGAGCGGTGTCCTCTTCGGACTGGCGCCCGCCTGGCAGTCCGCTCGCCCGACCGTCCTTTCTTCCTGAAAGACCAGTCGTCTCCGGCGTTGCCGGGCGGACGGATCGGGTTGCGCGATGCGCTGGTGGTCGCCCAGATTGCGATGTCGCTCGTCGTGCTGATTGGGGCCGGGCTGTTTGTCCGCAGCCTCCGGAACGCTGCCACGACGGACCTCGGATTCAGCGCCGACAACGTCGTCGTGGCCACCGTCGAGCTCCCGCCGGCAGGGTTCAAGCCGGCACTCGCCGCGGCATTCTACGCGCAGCTGCAGGATCGGATCGCGCGGCTGCCGGGCGTGACGGGCGTCACGCTCGCGAGCACGGTGCCGCTCAGTGGCAGCGGCTCGCGTCGCGGGTTCCAGATCGAAGGCCATGCGCTGAAGCCGAACGAGGATCGCGAGCTGAACATGAACGTCGTGTCGCCGGGGTTCTTCCGGACGCTCGGAATCCCACTCCTCGCCGGCCGCGATTTCTCCAGCCGCGATCTCAGCGACGCGCCGGGGGTGGCCATTGTCAACGAGGCGCTCGCGACGCGGGTACTTCGCCGGCCGCACGGCAATCGGCCGTCGGCTCCGGACTTCCCGAGGAAAAGAGCTGGAGATCGTCGGCGTCGCCGCTACGAGCAAGCATCGAACACTGCGCGATCGGGCGCTGCCTGTCGTCTACATCGCGGCCGGGCAGGAGCCGGCCGCGCGAATGACGCTCCTGCTCGGGTCCGCGGCGCCCCCAGCGATACTCGCGCCCCGCATCCGCGGCGAGTTGGCCGCACTCGATCGCACCGTGCCGCTTTACGATGTGCGGACCTTCCGCGAGCACATCGGCCTGAGTGTGTCGATCGATCGCACAATTGCGGCGCTGCTGACGGTGGCGGGTGTGCTCGCGATGATTCTCGCCGCGATCGGCATCTACGGGGTGATTTCGTATACCGTAGCGCAGCAGACGCGCGAGATCGGGATCCGGATCGCGCTCGGCGCCGCGCCACGACGGATGCTCGGCCTCATTCTGAAGCAGGGGCTGCGGCGCACCGTCGCCGGCATCGCGCTCGGCATCGCGGCCGCCGCGGCGCTGACACGGGTTACAACGGCGATGCTGTTCGAGGTCAGCGCGACCGACCCGCTGACATTTGCCGCGATCTCACTGCTGCTCTTCATCGTCGCGCTCGCCGCGGCGGCCATCCCGGCCCGCCGCGCGATGAGGATCGATCCGCTGGTTGCCCTCAAGGCCGAATGATCCTCTCGGCGGTTGGCGTGACGTTGCGTGAGACCTGGATTGCAGCGAGAGTCTCCCTGTCTGCCCGTGCACTCCGTACGGCGGCACTGGTCTTGTCATGTCCGGTACTCGGCTCGCGTTGGTGCACATCCCAGGGGCCCTGCATCGACGGATAGTCCAGACGGTCGCGCAATGTACCTCTCCTATCAGCTTCGCGACCGCGGCGGAGGCTCCTGTCCCGTGGTCCGCCACCACGAGTAAGCCCCGGACGATCTCGTGCGAGGCAGAATTCCTTCGTCACAAAACGGCTGAGCTCGACAGAGCAACACGACGGATGCACTGTAGTATCCCGATTCTGCCGAGATGACGATCGAGTTACGCCTTGACCACTCTGACCACGACGTCAGCCGCGCCATGAATGCCCCGGCGCGGGAAACAGCCATGTTCGGCGCGATCGCCGGGCAGGTGGCGGTGGGGCGGTTTGTCCTGCAGATCGGCGAGCCGTGGGGCGCCGTGGTTGGCGAGGCACGTCCGGTCCAGCGGCACATCAGCCGGCACGCGCCCATTCTGGTTCGCCCGCGGCCCGATCCGGAACCTGCTGGGTCGCCGAACCGAGCTGGACACGGCTCTCTCGGCGCTCGCCCGGGGGCTGCACGTCGAGGTCAGCGGCGAGCCCGGTATCGGCAAAACGGCGCTCCTCCGCTACCTGGCGCACCACCCGCTGGCTGGTTCCTTTCCCGATGGTGTCGTTTACCTGGAGGTTCGGCACCAGTGCTCCTCCGACCTCCTTCAGCTGATACTCGAGGCCTTCTACGAGAGCGACCGGATCTGCAAACCTACTGAAGCGGAAATCCGGCGGGATCTGCTCGAAAAACAGGCGTTGATCCTTCTCGACGATGTCCTCCTGGGTGAGGAGGAGCTCGAGCAGGTGCTCGACATCGCCCCGCGCTCCGCCTTCGTCGTGGCGACGCGGACGCGGCGCTTGTCGAGCGAAGTGCGCCGCCTGCGTCTCGATGGCCTGCCGGCAGAGGACGCGCTTCTGCTGCTCGAGCACGAGATCGAGCGGACGCTGGACGCGACCGAGCGATCGGCGGCAGCGCGCCTGTGCGCAGCCCTCGGGGGGCATCCGCTTCAAGTCCTGCGCGCGGCCGCCGTCATCCGCGATCGCAACATACCGATCGGCGAGTGGACGCGCGACCTCGTTCCGGGGAGCCTTCTGTCACACGTCATGGCGCCGCTCGACGAGAAACAGCGGCGCGCCCTGGTGGCGCTGGCCGCGCTGCAAGGCGTGCCACTGCAGGTCCGGCACGTCTCGAACATCGCCGATGTTCCGGATATCGAGCCGTCGCTGGTGTCCCTGGTCCGCCGCGGTCTGGTCGTGCGCAGCCACTCGCGGTATCGACTGACCGACGGCGTCGCGGACCGCCTGCGGCGAACGCAGGATCTCAAGCCCTTCGTCAACCGCGCGATCACGTACTTCACCGCATGGGCCGAACGGCACCGGCGCAGTCCGAACGTGCTGCTCGAGGAATCCGAACCGCTCCTGACGGCGCAGCAGCAGGCTAGCGATACGCGGCGCGAGGGAGAGGTCGTTCGGCTGGGCCGCCTCATCGAGGGAGCGCTGGTGCTCGGTGCGCGATGGGGCGCCTGGGCGGTGACGCTCGAGCGGTGCCTTGCGGCGGCGAAGTCGATCGGGGATCGTCCAACGGAGGCGTGGGCGCTTCACGAAATCGGCACTCGTGCCCTCTGTCTCGGCGAGACGGCCACGGCTCGCGCCGTATTGGGCCAGGCGCTCCAGCTCCGGCAGGCGCTGCACGACGACGCCTCGGCGGGGGCAAGCGAGCGGAATCTCGGCCTCGTCCTTGCCCCCGCGTTCGATTGGAGCCGCGAGCCTTCGACGACGCCGCTCGATGACCTGTCGCTGACGCTCAGGGACGAGATCCCGCCCGACACTCCGGATCAGCAGGCCAGGGGGCCCGGCGTGATCTTGCTCATCGCGCTGCTGTTCGCGGTCGTCGGAGGGTTCGCGTACTGGAGTCCCGCCGCGCGGCAATCCTGGCGATCCTGGAACCTGTCCAGCCTCGGCGTCTCCGTTCGGCATCGTGTCGACGCCCTCGCAACGGGTACCCCGGTTCCGTCAGCGCCCGCCGGGGCGCGAGGACCAGGGCTGGAAGAGCCGCGACTCGCCCCCGTCGACTCCGCACTCGAACCACCTGTGGCCGATCCGTCACGGGAGGTGGAAGCCGAGACATCGGGCTTCGACAGGGCCAGCGTTCTCATCTTCACCGCGCGTCCCGGTTCCATCGTGACGGCCGGTTCCACCGAGGTCTGCTACGCCGTCAGCGACGCCGTGCTGGTTCGCATCGAACCTGCTGTCGGCAGCGTCTTGCCGGCCAGCACGTTGACGTGTCGGCGCGTGGCGCCATCACACACGACCACCTACGTGCTCACCGCGTCCGGCCGCGATGGCATCGACGTCACGCAGCAACTCGTGATCGTCGTCAGGTAAGTAGGTCGCGCCGAGGACGGATCGGCGAGCCATTTCAGCTCGACGCCACGGATTGCCCCGGCGCAATGCCGGCCGCGTCGACGCCTGCGCACAGGTGTGAGCGGGAATCACACGTCGATTGCGCTATTTGTTGAATGCACAGAGTTTCGCTCGCGGCTCAGCCCTTGCTTTCGTAAGTGCTCGATATTTAGCATTTACGGTGCTATGTTTTTAGCACAACCAGCCAGAGGTGCCCATGTTCCTGCTCGACCTTCGTCATGCCGCGCGACTGTTCGTCAGCCATCGCGGCTTCACCGTCGTCGCGGTGCTCACGCTGGCGCTGGGGATTGGCGCGACCACGGCGATCTTCAGCGTCGTCGACACGGTGCTGCTGCGTGCCACCGCGCTGCCGGAGATTGACCATCTGGTGGTTGTGTGGGAGACCGATCGGCAGAGCGGGACGACACGCGAGCCAGGATCGCTGCCGGATTTCCTGGATTACCGTGACCGGGCTCGCACGATCGACGGGCTGGCAGCATTCGTGGCTTCGGAGGTGAACTATGAGCCGGCCGGCGGCGAGCCGCTCCGGCTGCAGGCGCTGACCGTGACCGAGGCGCTGCTGCCGATGCTCGGTGCGCAACCGGCCGCAGGCCGCACGTTTGCGGCCGCCGACCGGGAGCCGGGCAGCGCCGCCACGGTGATCCTCAGCGCGCCGCTCGCTGAACGCATCTTCTCCAGCACGTCCAGCGCGATCGGGCGTGACCTGCCCATCGATGGGCAGCCTCACACGGTCGTCGGCGTCATGACGACGGGGGCCGACTTCGGCATCTACCAGGTGCTGCGCGCGGCGGCGTACTCGCGCTCGTTTGCCGACCGGGCGGCGCGGCCCGGCGTCGACCTGTGGCTGCCGTTGCGGGAGTCGGTGCAGTCATTGCCCCGCTCGACCCACCCCCTGTTCATGGTCGGCCGGACGCGCGGCGGGGCGGCTGCCGCCCAACGTGAACTCGCCACCATCGCCGGCGATCTGGAACGCACCTATCCTGAGAATGCTGCACGGGGCGTGTTCGTCGAGCCGCTGCAGGCGGTCGTGTTCGGTCCAGTACGCCCGGCGCTGCTGGTCCTGCTCGCGGCAGTCGCACTGGTCCTGCTCGTGGCCTGCGCGAATGTCGCCAACCTGCTGCTGGTGCGCGGTGCCGCGCGTCGTCGCGAGGTGGCGGTACGACTGGCGATCGGCGCGACCCGCTGGCAGCTGGCGCGGCAGTTCGCGGCGGAGGGAATGTTGCTCACGCTTGCCGCCGGCACCCTGGGCGTGGTGATCGCCGCATCCGGCCTCCGCGCACTGGTTGCGCTGGCACCGGCCGACCTTCCCCGCATCGCCGACGCCGCCATAGACCTGCGCGTGCTGGGCGTCACGCTGCTGGTAGCGCTCGGGGCCGGCTTCGCATTCGGGCTGGTGCCGACCCTGCAGGCGCGCCGGGTCGACCTGCAGGACGCTTTGAAAGGGGACGGCAGCCAGGGGAGCGTCGTGCGCGGCGAGCGGATCAACCTGCGGTCCGTGCTGGTCGTGTCGGAGTTCGCGCTCGCGGTGATGCTGGTGATCGGAGCGGCGCTGCTGATTCAGAGCTTCTGGCGGCTGCATCGCGTCAGCCCGGGGTTCGACAGCCGCGGCGTGCTCAAGGCGGAGTATCAGCTGCCGCCCGACCGGTATCCGGCCGACTTCCGGCGCTTCCCGGATTTCACCGAGATGCACGCCTTCACTCACGGCCTGCTCGCGCGCGTCGAACGCCTGCCCGGAGTCCGGGCAGCTGCTCTCGCCGGCAACCATCCAATCGATCCCGGCTACACCAACTCATTTACGGTCGTCGGCCGGGAAGCAGAGTCCCGCTCGTTTCCCGAGGTGTCGATCCGCCGCGTCACGCCGGGCTATCTCGCGACGATGGGCGTGCCGCTGGTGGGCGGCCGATCCATCGGCGATTCGGACGGAACCGCCGCGCCGCCCGTCGTGATGATCAACGAGGCTGCGGCAAAGCGCTTTTTCGGGAGCCAGGATCCCATCGGCAAGCAGATTCGCTTCTGGGGAACCGCCCGCACTGTCATCGGCATCGTCGGCGACGAGCGCTTTCACGGCCTGGCCGTTGCGGCGCCGCCCGCCGTCTACACGCCCCTGGACCAGACGCCGTCCGTCGATGGCGCCGGGGTGTTGCTGGTGCGCGTCGCCGGCGCCCCGGCGAACCTCGCCGCGGCGGTGCGGTCGGCAGTCCGCGAGCAGGATCGTGGCCTCGCGCTGTTCGGTCTCGAGCCGCTCGACGACACCCTGGCGCGATCGGTCGCGGAGCGTCGCTTCACGATGCTGGTCCTCGGCTTGCTCGCCGGCGTCGCGCTGCTGCTCGCAGCGATTGGCATTCACGGCGTGCTCAGTTACACCGTGGCGCAACGCACGCGCGAGATCGGCATCCGCGTTGCGCTCGGCGCCCAGACCGGCCGCCTGCGGCGGCTGGTCATGGTCGATGGCCTGCGGCTGGCGGTGACCGGCGCGGTGCTGGGTGTCGCCGGCGCGCTTGCGCTCAGCCGGTTGCTGACGACACTGCTGTACGGCGTCGCAGCGACCGACACCCTGACGTTCGTTACGGTGCCGGTGCTGCTGTGCGTAGTCGCGCTGTTCGCCAGCTACCTGCCGGCACGGCGGGCCACACAGGTGGATCCGCTCAGGGCGATCAGGGGGGCGTAGGGATCAGGGATTCCTTCGTCAACAACGGCCAGAGCTCGACAGAACGACGCGATCGATGCACTGCTGCGCCCACCTGCGTGCTCACCGCGTCCGGCCGCGATGGCATCGACGCCGCGAAGCCTCGTGATCGTCGTCAGGTGAGTGGCGATAGCCGGTCGTCTTCGCACGGCTCTCCTCACTGCCGGTTCTGTTCCGGGCAGCCGCCGCTGATCATGCCGAGGAAATGGCGGTCCCGACCCCAGGACGGATCGGCGAGCCACTTCAAGAGGTCGTTCAGCTCGACGCCGATCAACCGTGGACCACAAGGCGTGTCCTGGCCGAGATAGACCGCTGCATCGGGCGGCAACTCCCGGGCAAACCCGATGACGATGCCGTCCGCTGCGGTCGAGACCCACACGGGTGTCAGAGGGCGTCGTACCGGATCCGCCGCCGGACGCGCTGACGTGGCCTTAGCCGGGAGTGCGAAGTCGTGCTGTGCCACGCAGGTGATCGCGCCCTCGTGGCGTGGCGGATCGCTCCCCACATATGTCGTCGACACCTCGTGTCCGCGCAGTGCGGCGGCCGTCTCGTCGATGCCCATCCATCCCGGCGGACAGCCAAACTGTGCGACGTCACCTGCCTGGACGTGGCCACGCTGCACAGCAGCGTCTTCAATCCACGCGGACCACGGCAACGGCTGCCGGGGGATGTGCGGGTCGGTGCCGTGACAGGCCGTCAGGAGCGCCTGGAACAGCAGAAGCCCGAGGGCGGCTGACTTCTTCCGGCTGGCAGTCGACGGGAATGCCGATGCGTTCGGCGTCGCTGCATGACGTATGAGAGGGGGCATGGGACCTCGCTTCGCAGCACTCTAAACCAGGGCACTTCGACGTCCTAGTCCCTGCGTTCACTCGTGTTGATGTTGGCGGGGTCTTTGGACCCCGCCGGGGCGGGCCTGAAGGCCCGCCCCTACGGCCCAACACAAGTGAACTCCGATGGTAAATGGTGTCCGTCGGCGATTGAGTGCGCGCCGTCGAGGCGACGCCCGCCTGCGAAGGACGCGACGTCCAGGACCGGTTCAAGGTAACGTGTCGCCGTCCGCGGTTCGCCGACTCCGTGTCGACGCGGGCGCACAGGTGTGAGCGGCAATCACACGTCGATTGCGCTATTTTGTTGAATCCACAGAGTTTTGCTGTCGGCTCAGTCCTTGCTGTCAGCGTGGGCATGCGCACACTTGGATTGCTCATCACGCTGCTGGCGGCCGCTCCGCAGGCCGCGACAGATCAACGCGTCGACGTGCCCGACGGCGCTGTCATCTCTTCGGCGCAGGTGACCGGGTTCGATCCCGATCGGCTGAGCCCAGGACTTCGGCAGGACATTCGGAACCTCGCCGGTACGCCGCTCAAGCGGGAACGTCTCGACGAACTGGCGGCACGCATCGAAGAAGAGAGACCTCGCTACGTCGCAGCCGTGCGCACCGTCATCGATCCCGATGGCCAGGCACGCGTGTTCTTCGTCGTCGGCCGCCAGGGCGAGGCCGGTGACGACGAGAACGTCAACGCCCGCTACGTCGTCGAGCACGCGGAGATGACCGGCGTTCCGGACGACGAGCTGACGCAGGCGCTGCGAGACGACCTGCAGGCGCTCGTCGGCAAGCGCCTGGATTCCGGCGGCGCCGATCGGCTGCAGGAGCGGCTGGCGCACGATTTTCCGGGCTACGAAGTGTCCCGGCGGATCGAGCGGGGGAGCGAAGTGGGCCGCATCCGGCTCGTTTTCGAGGCGCGCAGGAAGGAGCCGCCGAACTGGTTGCGGTTCCAGCCGGGGCGATCGAACTTCCTTTATCACTCCGATCACGGGTGGGGCGGGTTCTGGGACGCCAGTATTGGCGACCGGACGATCCGGTTTGCACCGATCTTCGCCTTCGATTACTCGGACGATCACGTCGAGGAGTACTCCGGCTACGGGCTGCGGTTCGAAACGAGGAAGCTGGGCACCCGGCGGCTCGGAGCCAGCTTCGAGTGGTCCTGGTTCGACACTGACTGGCGCGACGTCAGCCTCAGCGCGCTCGGGGTGAACCCGGAGATTCCGGCGGCGTACGAGAATCGATCGACGATCACGCCGCTGCTGAAGTTTGCGTTCAGCCCTCACCTCTCTGTCACCGGCGGCGTGAGCATCACCGAGCTGGATCCACTGCCGCCGGCCACAGCCACACGGATGGCCAACGCCGTGGTCGGCGCGATCGACTACGGGTGGCAAGCCAAGCAGGACTCCGGCGGGAAGCACACCGTCGACGCGAGCTTCGGCGTGCACGCCGGCGCCCGCGACCTCGAGAGCGAACTCTCGTACAGGAGGTACCTGGGTCAGGGCTCGTTCCGCTACGACCTCGGCCGGCATCACGTGCAGGCGAGCGCGCTGGCCGGAGGGATCACCGGTCACGCGCCGCTGTTCGAGCGCTTCACACTCGGCGACTCGGCGACGCTCCGGGGCTGGGACAAGTACGACATCGCGCCAGTCGGCGGCGACCGGGTCGTCCACTCGTCCATCGAGTATCGCTACACCGGTCTGGCGCTCTTCCTGGACGTCGGTTCGGTGTGGGACGCGAACACCGAGCGCCACGTCCGTGTCTCCGCAGGCTTCGGGCTGCACGCAGGACCGGCTTACCTCGTCGTGGGCTTCCCGCTGAACACCGATGATTTGCGCGCCGTGTTCACCATCGGGTTGCGCGTCACCCCGGGGCTGCGGTGGTAGCAACCGCCCGGCGGGCCGCCGCCCTGTTGCTCGCCGTCGTGGTGGCAGCGCCGATGCGCGGGTCGGCGCAAGCGGTGACCGTCGACACGGTTGGCGACGCGTTGCGGATCCACGCGCCCGGCTTCAGCTTCCTGAAAGGGGAGCCGCTGGCGCGATTGAAAGACGGCCGCTCGGTGCGCGTCGAGCTCGTTGCGGCGGTGCTGGCCGCACCGGGCAAGTCGGCGGCGGCCACGACCCGGCGCATCTTCGCGTTGAGCTACGATCTCTGGGAGGAACGATTTGCCGTGACCGCCGTCGATGCGCGCTCCCGGTCCGTCTCGCACCTGTTGTCTGCCGCGGCCGAGGCCTGGTGCGTCGAGCAGCTGGCCGTACCCTTGCGCGCGCTCGGCGCGCTGGGGCGTGATCTGCCGTTCTGGATTCGGCTCGAGTATCGCATGCTGGATGTCGACGCGGCTCAGGATCCGCCCGACTCCGGCTACACGCTGCAGGCGCTGATCGACGCGTTGAGCCGGCGCCGCAAGACCGAATCGCCGATGCAGACCTTCGAGGCCGGTCCGTTCAGGCTGCCGCCGCGCTCCTCGCCGTCGACGAGATGACCCGCCTGCGCACCCGCCTGATCGCCGCGTTCCTGGCATCGACCCTGCTGCCGCTCGGCGCAACTGTCTGGATCACGACGTCGCTCCTCGATCGCAGTCTCCGGTATTCGACGACCGGCGAGCTCGATCGACTGTCGCGGACGCTCGAGAGCACCGCGAAGCAGCTCTACCAGCGCGAACGCGCGGCTCTGAAGGAAGACGCGCTCGCGGGGCGGGTGCGCCCGACGACCTACACGGCAGCGGACATCTCGAAGTGGCCGGAGTCGATCCGATCGTTCTGGGAGAGCGGCGAGCCCGAGCGCTTCGTCGTATCAGGCGCGGGCGGCGAGCGCGTGGACTACATGCGGCGGGTCGAAAATCCAGCAGGCCACGCCGGAGCTCGACGTTTACCGCCGTGATCTGGGCGGCGTCAGCATGGCACAGCTGTCCACGCAGCTTCGACAGACCCGTCAGCTCGTCGACTCCATAGATACGCAGAACCTGCGGCGCGGATTCACGCTGACGCTGCTGCTGCTCCTCGGTGCCGCATGGGCGGTCTCGCTGCTGCCGCTGGTGCTCATCGCGCACCGCGTCAGCCGGCCGATCCAGCAGCTCACCGAAGCGCTCAGCGATTTCGCCGGGGGCGACTGGTCTCGGAGGATGGAGACCGGTGAGCGGCCCGGTGTGCCCCCGCAGGACGAAGTGGCCCGCGCCGTCCACGCGTTCAACGACATGGCGGATCAACTCGAGGAGAACCGCGAACGGATGGTGCACCTGACGCGTATGGCGAGCTGGCAGTCGCTGGCGCGCAAGACCGCGCACGAGCTGAAGAACTCGCTGACGCCGATCCGGCTCACGGTGGAGGAAATGCAGGCGCGACAGCCGCCCTCGGAGCGCGCGTTCATGGACCAGGCGGTCCAGATCGTGGTCAGCGAAATCGAGTCGCTCGAGCGCCGCGTCCGGGCCTTCTCCGAGTTCGCGAGTGAACCGCTGGTGCATCCCGAGGAGCTCGACATCAACGCCGTCGTCACGGACCGCGTGGCGCTCCTGCGTCCAGCGCACCCGGGTGTGACGTACCGGCTCCGGCTCGACGACGACCGTCCGCGCGTGCACGCGTCGCCGGACCTGGTCAACGGAATCCTGACGAATCTGCTGCAGAATGCTGCGGAGGCGGCCGGGCCCGGCGGCGCCGTCCTGGTGAAGACGCGAGGAGCAGGCGGGCGCGTGGCGGTCGACGTGCACGATTCAGGGCCGGGCCTGAGCGACGAGGTCTCGGGGACTCTGTTCGAGCCGACGATCACGTTCAAGAAGGACGGCATGGGCCTCGGCCTGTCAATCGCCAAGAAAAACGCGCTGCTCTCCGGCGGAGACATCACGCTCATCCCCGGTGAGCTCGGCGGCGCAGCGTTCAGGGTGTCGCTCCCGTCATGAGCCGCCAACGCCACATCGTCATCGTCGACGACGAGCCGAACATCGGCCGATCGCTCCGCCTGATCCTGGAAGGGGAGGGATATCGCGTCAGCGTGTTCGCCACGGCGGCGGCCTTCGAGGCGGAGCGGAGCCGCGTCAAGGCCGACATGTACCTGCTGGATGTGCGGTTGCCCGATGGGAACGGCATCGATCTGCTCCGTCTGGTGCGGCAGTGGGATGAACGGTCGCCCGCCGTGATGATCTCCGGCCACGCCACCGTGGCCGACGCGGTGCAGGCGACGAAGATCGGCGCGCTCGACTTCCTGGAGAAGCCCCTCGCGCGCGACCGGGTGCTGCTGGTCATCAAGAACGCACTCGAGTGGTCGGACCTGCAGCGCGAGAACCTGCGTTACCGCGAGCTGGTCGGCGACGCGCCGCGCATGATCGGGTCGGCACCGGTGTTTCTGCAGGCAGTGCGGCAGGCGACACAGGTCGCGCGATCGGACGTGTCCGTGCTGCTGCTGGGAGAGTCCGGCACCGGCAAGGAACTGCTGGCCGCGCACATCCACCGCGAGAGCCCGTTTGCCTCGGGCCCGTTCGTGAAGGTCAACTGCGCCGCGATCCCGACCGAGCTGATCGAGACCGAGCTGTTCGGCCACGAGAAAGGGGCGTTTACCGGCGCGGCGGCGCTGCGCCGCGGCAAGTTCGAGCTGGCGGACGGCGGCACCATCTTCCTCGATGAAGTCGGGGATCTGCACGAGGCCTCGCAGGCGAAGCTGCTGCGCGTGCTGCAGGACGGCGAGCTCCAGCGGGTGGGTGGCGAACAGACCATCCGGGTTGCCGCGCGGGTCATCTCGGCGACGAACCGGCGTCTCGACGAGCTGGTCGCCGACGGTCGATTCCGGGAAGATCTCTATTACCGGCTGAGCGTCGTGCCGATCCGCGTGCCCTCGTTGAGGGAGCGTCCGCAAGACATCGCCGAGCTCGTGCCGTACCTGCTCTCGGAGTTCTGCGCGCGCAACAACTTCCGGCCCCGCACCATCGATCCGGACGCCATCGCTCTGCTCGAGCGCTGCGCCTGGCCCGGGAACGTCCGCGAGCTGCGGAACGTCGTGGAACGGATGGCGATCCTGGCGCCGGACGATCGGATCACGGTCGACGCCGTTCCGCTGGAGGTGCGCGCGACGCAGGGTTCGCGCGCGGCCGCGGGGCTGCAGGAGGTGCGCGACACCGCCGAGCGCGAGCGAATCCGCCAGGCGCTGGACCAGACGGACTGGAACGTGTCGGCCGCAGCCCGGCTGCTCGAAGCCGAGCGCACGGCGCTGCACAAGCGCATCCGGACCCTCGGCCTGAAGCGGCAGTAAGCGTGCGGAACAGGTGACGGCGGGAGGTCGCTACAACGCGCGGCGACGGAACGCGCGGATGGCGTAGAGCAACGTCAGCACGGTGAACCCCACGGCCCACCATACCATCAGCGGCGACGGCACCGAAGCGCCGAGCGCCAGCATACCCGTGCGGCGCACGATCTCCGGCTCCATGTAATGAGCGGCCAGCCGCCACATGGAATCGGCCTGGCTGAGGAGGCTGACCAGGATGCCGATGGTCCTCATGGAGGTGATACCGGTAAACCCGCCGATCTGCTCGACGAAGCCGCCGATGAACGCGACGCCATAAAAGCAAGCGGTCATACGCCGCGGCCGAACCGGAAACCAGCCCGATGCCCGCGCAGGCATCGGGACGGCATTGAAGCAGCGACGGATCAGCAATAATGTGGTACGGCTGAGGCGAGTTCGGGCGTCGCACCCGGTCGTCGAGCAGGTGAGAGCTGGTATGCCAACGACTTTTAGCCCAGGGGTGGTGGTATTGAGCCTCGTCGCGGTCTTCACGCCGGCGTCAACGCCGGCGCAGGAACGCTTCTCGTTCTTTCACGCGAGCACGCCCGAGAGCGTAGAACGGATGCTCACGCTGGCCCAGCTCCGGGATGATGATGTCGTCGTCGACCTCGGGTCCGGGGACGGTCTGATCCCTCTGACGGCAGCCCGGATGAACCCGCGTCTCCGCGGCTGGGGCGTTGACATCGATGCCGAGCTCGTGGCGCAGTCCAACCAACGTGCCAGGAGCGAAGGCGTAGCTGACCGCGTGCGGTTCGAACACCGGAATGCGTTCGACGTGGACCTTCGCGATGCGACGGTCGTAACCATGTGGCTGTTTCCCGAACTGATGCGACTGCTGCGTCCCATCATCCTCGAGCGGGCTCGCCCTGGCACACGCGTCCTGACCAGCACGTGGGATCTCGGCAGCTGGAAACCGGACAAGGTCAGCCCTGAACAGCCACCGATATACATGTGGATCGTGCCCGGCCGCGTGGGCGGCAACTGGGAATGGCAGCTGAACCTTGCGGGACTGCGCATCGACTACTCGGCTCTGCTGGAGCAGCAGTTTCAGACGGCGCAGGGGGTGGCACGCGCCGGCGATCGGCGCGAGGTGCTCGAGTCCGTGACACTGCAGGGCGACGAAATCGCATTTGTCCTGAACATCACGGTCGACGGACTCGGCCTGACGAGGCATGAGTTCAGCGGCAAGGTCTCCGATGAGCAGATTGTCGGCACCGCGAGAGTCACACCGCCTGAAGGAAGTGCGGTGACGTTACCGTTCCGGGCCGAACGGACGGTGAAATCGCGCTACTTCGAACCAACAGGTACGGGTTCCATCCGGCACGCCGGGCAGACGCGCTGACCACGGGTGTGGGGCGATTGCGGCGGCAGGATCCGTGCGGGTGACACAAGCGGAGGGGCGTCAGGAGGAACGATGAGGAGGTCGGCGTGGATAGTTCTCGCCTGCGCACTCGCGGCTCTCGCCGAGTACCAGGGGGCGGGCAACGAGAAACACGCGGCGGAGGCTGTCCGTCAGGTCGTCGTCTATCAGGAACAGGGCCATTTCGCGGCCTGGCCCGCCAACAATGGCATCTGGGGGTGGCAGGACGAAATCCTCGTCGGCTTCACGGTCGGATACTACAGGGCAAACGACGAGAGTCACTCGATCGACGCCGACCGGCCCGCCAGGGCGGTGCTCGCGCGCAGCCTCGACGGCGGCGAGACGTGGAAACTGGAAGACCCGGAGAACTTCGTGGGAGACGACGGAACGCCGCATCCGGCCCCTGAGGGGATAGACTTCGGCAATCCCAACCTGGCAATCCGCGTGGGCGGCCCGCCTCCGTATCACCAGACTGGCAACAGCTTCTTCGTGTCCGGCGACCGGGGAAGAACATGGCGCGGCCCTCATGTTTTTTCAGGCCTGGAAAAACTGAAGTTGACGGCGCGCACCGACTATCTGCTCAGTCCGGGCGGCGCCTTGCTGTTCCTTTCGGCCGACCAGCCCGGCGTGAAGGCGGGCAACTACCAGGACCGGGCCTTCGTGGCGCGGGCCACCGACGGCGGGCGATCGTTCGAGTTCGTGTCCTGGATCACGAAGGCACCGCACAGCACGCGCTCGGTCATGCCGTCGAGTGCACGGGTCTCGAACAGCGAGATCGTGAGCGCGCTGCGGCGCCGCGACGACAGCGGCTCGATCCGGCGCAACTGGATCGATCTGCATGCCTCCACCGACAACGGCGCCACGTGGGAGTTGCGCAGCAAGGTTGCCGACACCGATCAGCCGGACTCTGCACACAACGGCAACCCGCCGGCGCTGGTGCGGTTGCGCGACGGGCGCATTGTCGTGACCTACGGCTACCGCTCGAAGTCCTATGGGATCCGCGCCCGCATCAGCCGTGACAACGGCAGGACCTGGGGCCGGGAGATCGTGCTGCGCGACGACGGGGCCACGTGGGATCTCGGGTATCCGCGAAGCGTGCAGCGAGGCGACGGAAAGGTCGCGACCATCTACTACTACACCACCGCGGCCCACCCGGAACAGCACATCGCCGCCACGATTTGGGATCCGGATGCCTTCTGACGATGTGCGGCTGGCGCAGGCGGCCTCACCGCCAGCTCACAGTGGCGGTACCGGTTCCGGGCGGGCTCGATCGCCATTATCGGCTGGTCGGTGAGGCGGCGCGCCCGGGCGCAACGCACGTGACCAGCTGCCCGGTTCCTCAGCTCGGGTTCTGCTACCATGCTCCGCAGATCGCCAGGAGGTCGTCCCATGATGAACCGGCGTCTCTTTCTCTCGAAAACGGCGGCGGCGACTGCCGGGCTGGCGGCGCTGCCGTCAGGTTTGCGGGCGCAGAGCCCGAACGAGACGGTCAATGTCGCGATCATCGGCATCCGAGGGGACAACAAGGGCCATCCGACCTGGACCGCCCGCGGCCGCGGGCAGGATCACTACGAACACCTCTCCGGGATCAAGAACGTTCGCGTGACCCATGTCGTCGACATCGACGAACGGCAGTTCGCCGCCTCGCTGTCGTTCATGAAGGAGCGATGGGGCGGGAACCCGAAGACCGAAACCGATTTCCGGCGCGTGCTCGACAACCGGGACGTCGACGCCGTGACGATCGCGGCGCCCGACCATTGGCATGCGCTGATGACGATCTGGGCGTGCCAGGCTGGAAAGGACGTCTACTGCGAGAAGCCGATCAGCCACAACATCGTCGAAGGACGCCTGATGATCGAGGCGGCGCGCCGCCACGACCGCGTCGTCGCCGTCGGCACGCAGCGGCGGAGCGGCGCCGTGCTGGCCAAGGCCGTTCAATTCCTGCGCGAAGGCGGGCTCGGCACGATCCATTCAGGCCGCACGATTATCCATCGTCAGCGCGATCCGATAGGTGTCCTGGCGAACAGCCCCGTGCCGGCCGGCACTAATTACGACCTGTGGCTCGGGCCTGCACCGGCGCGGCCGTTCAACGAGAATCACTTTCACTACCACTGGCATTGGTTCTGGGAGTACGGCACGACCGATCTCGGCAACACGGGTGTTCACTCGCTCGATGCCGTGCGCTGGCTGCTCGGCAAGCAGGAGCATCCCCGGTCCGCGCACTGCACCGGCGGCCTGTTCGAAGCCGGGGCGCCAACCGATCAGACGACGCCGAACACGCAGTATGCGAGCTACAAGTACCACCGACGGCACCGAGATTCATTGCGACCTGAGGAACTGGTTCGGCGGCCCACCGCAGGCCTCGGGCGTGTTCGTCTTTGGATCGAAGGGATGGATGAAGGTCGGCGACGACAAGGCCGAGGTGTTCTTCGGACGTAAGAACGAGCCAGGTCCCATGCTGACGGCGGCAGGGGAAGCCGACCCGGGCCAGGTCCACTTCCAGAATTTCATCGACTGCGTACGGTCGCGCAAGTCCGGCGAGTTGAAGGCCGCGATCGAGGAAGGGCATCTCTCGACCACGCTCTGTCACCTCGGGAACATCTCGTACCGCGTGAACCGATCGGTGCAGTTCGACGGAGCGACCGAACGGTTCGTCGCCGACGAAGAGGCCGACAAACTGCTCACCCGTATGTATCGGGCGCCGTACCTGCTCCCGGCGGCTACGCAATTGTGAAGGTTTGCCCGTTCCGCTTCGCGCCCAGCCGGCGCAACACTCCGGCGCTCGTGAGTTCTCGAAGCGCGTCCTTTCCCACCCAGCGCGCCGACTGTCCCGGCGCCCCGGCTAGCCGGCGGGCCGCGGCCACGGCGGCGCCGTGCAGCGCCGGGTTGCGCTTTCCGACAGCGCGCAACGCCATGTTGACGGCCTTCTTGACGAAGTGCCTGTCGTCGTCTGCCGCGGACTCGATCCGTGCGAGCGCGTCGACGAACGGCGCGTCTCCGGCGGCTTTGTCGTGCACGGTGAGCCCCCACAGCAGCGCGAATGCCGCTCGCTTGACGAACTCGTCGCGCCTGGTGCTCCACCGCGTGACCTTGGCCCACGCATGCGGCGTCCGATCGAACAGGTTGAAGCACAGCGTGTCGCAGACTCCCCAGTTGTCGAAGTCGCGGCACCAGCGATCCATCTGCGCCGACGTCACCTGAGAGGGGTCGTCCACGAACGACGTCAACAGCCGGGCCTCGTCCCACCCGGTTGACCAGAGCGCAGCCGCGAGCTCATGGTTCCGCCCGATGTCCTTCGCCACTTTCTGGATGTTCGCCATCGAGACGCCGAACGCCTTCGGCGCCGAGATCCCGAAGCGGGCCAGGTTGTCGCGGTCCCTGGCCGTACTCATCGTCTCGAGTGCGGCCAGCGCGGCCTCGACCTGCCGTCCGATCGGCCCATTTGATGGTGGCTTCACTCGCATGCCGTCGTGCCGTGCCGGCTGGCATGCCGTCGTGCCGTCCTGGTTGAACGGTGCGGGCCGGGGCAGGTCGTTCTCACTCGGCGCTGCCCACATTGCGCAACGCAGCCTCTCGCCCAGTACAGTCCGTCGCCGCCTGGTCCGCGTCATTTCTTGCCGGCGGCGTTGGGGTCGTCTGCGGGGTTCACATAGTTGATGACGAACGGGCCGATGCCGTGGACCTGGATCACGGTGTCACCGTCGGTCCACGCGTAATGCGGCATCTTCGCGGCGACAAACGCGTATGCACCCGCCCCGAGCGCCGTCGTCTCGCCCTCGTCGCCGCTTCTTCCCGTGCCGAGCCGGAACGTTCCGCTGAGGATCGTCAGGTGCTCGTCGGTTGGATGCCAATGGGGCGGAATGCGGGCCTTGCCGCGGTACCGGAATCGCAGCACGAACGGCGATCCGTCCTTGTTGGGATCTCCAGAAACGACCGCGATCTCGGCGCCGGGCCGCAGCAGCTTCCACTGAATGCCTTCGGCCGCGACGACGGTATGGTGCCCCTCGGCCTGGGAGCCCTGCGCGAGACCAGCGGCGGGCATCGACGCGAGGGATACGACCAGGAGCACCGCGTTACGGCCGCAGGAGGCTGATTTCATGCGCCGGAGTGTAACACCGCGGAAGAGATCGCCTCGTTCGTGACCGGACTCCTGTCGCCGTGGAGCTGGCGGTGTTCAAGGTGCTGTGCGAGTGAGCGTCGAGTGAGGGATCCGATCAGGCCATTCGAGATACGCTGAAAGCGGTCCAGATCCCCCATTTCGCCGACAACGGACCCATCGTCTATTGTGATGGCGACGCGGCGCAACGGCTGCGCTGGCGGAGTGGCGGCCTGGAGCAGTGGTGCGGCCAGAACGATCGGGACTGCGCCGTTCCACATGGTCCTGCATTATCGTCGAGTTTCAACAGTGTCGGGCGAACCCGTGGAGCGGAGGTGCTATGAAGAGGGCGTCTGGCGAGATCGCGACGCGTCCATTCGGGCGGACAGGCATTCAAGTATCGATACTGGCGCTCGGAGGCTGGCACCTCGGGCTGCCGAAAACCGAGGGGGAGTCCACGCGCCTCGTGCATGCGGCAATCGACCGCGGCATCACCTTCATGGACAACGCCTGGGACTACCACGAGGGGGTCAGCGAAACGCGCTTGGGCAAGGCGCTCGTGGGGCGCCGCGACAAGGTCTTTCTGATGACGAAGTGTTGCACGCATGGGCGGGATGCGCGCACGGCCATGAAGCAGCTCGACGAGTCGCTTCGGCGGCTGAAGACCGACTACCTCGATCTCTGGCAGATCCACGAAGTGATCTTCGACGACGAACCGGGACGGTACTTTGCGCGCGGCGGCGCCGTCGAAGCGCTCGACCGGGCGCGACAGCAGGGAAAGGTGCGCTGCGTCGGCTTCACGGGGCACAAGAACCCGGATCTGCATCTGGAGATGCTGGCGCACGACTACCCGTGGGATTCCTGCCAGCTGCCGCTCAATTGCTTCGATGCGACGTTTCGCAGCTTCGAGGAGCGCGTCCTGCCGGAGCTGAATCGCCGCGGCATCGCCGCGCATCGGCATGAAGAGCCTCGGCGGCGATGCGCGGGCGGTGAAGGACAAGGTCGTCACGCCGCAAGAGGCGCTGCGATATGCCTTGTCGCTGCCGATCGCGACGCTGGTCAGCGGCATCGACACGATGCGCGTCCTCGAGCAGAACGTGGCGGTCGCGCGAAACTTCCGCCCGATGACAGCGCGCCAGCGCGCGACGCTGCGGCGCCGCGTCGCGGCGCCGGCGCGGGACGGCCGGTTCGAGCTGTACAAGATTTCGGCCGCCTTCGACGGCAATGAATCGCGGCGTCAGCATGGTCTTCCGCTGATGGGTGAGCTGATCGCCTGAGGCACGTGTCTCCGAATCAGGTTCGAGCCATATGTAGCCAGGCTCGTCCTGCTGCGCGCCGTTCCTGTCCTCTCGATTCGAACGCCGTTTACTCCGCGTCACACGCTCCGGGACGATGGTTCACGTGTGCCTTGAGTGTGGTGCGATAACACGTCGGAATAGAACTCGGCCGTCTGCCTGGCGATGCTGGTCCAGCTGAACCGCTGCTCGACGCGCGCGCGTGCCTTCCGCGCCATTGAATCGCGCAGGTCCGGGTCGTCGAGCAGCACGTTGACGGCGGCTGCCAGGTCGCGGGAAAACTGTGCCGGATTGCGCGGCTCGACCTCTGCCGGATTGCTCGTCTCCGGCGTGACGAGCAGGCCGGTTTCCCCATGCTCGACCACTTCCGGGATGCCCCCGACCGCGGAGGCCACCACGGGGGTCTCGCAGGCCATCGCCTCGAGGTTGATAATCCCGAACGGCTCGTAGACCGAGGGGCAGACGAAAATCGCGGCGTGTGTATAGAGCGTGATCACCTTGTCCTTCGGCAGCATCTCGCGCACCCAAACGATCCGGTGCGGGCTCTGGACACGGGCGCGCTCGACCGCCTCGGTCATCTCCTGCGCGATTTCGGGCGTGTCGGGCGCCCCGGCACAGAGGACCACCTGCGCCCCGGCGTGAAAATGCCTGATGGCATTGACGAGGTGGATGATGCCCTTCTGTCGCGTGATGCGGCCGACGAACAGCACGTAGGGCACGCCGGGATCGATGCCGTACTCGGCAAGCGCCGCCGGGTTGGGCGCCGGCCGGTATTGCTGGAGATCGATGCCGTTGTGAATGATCCGGATCCTCCCGGGCGCCACGCCGTACAGCTCACGCACGTCGTGCTGCATCGACTTCGAGACCGCCACGACGCCGTCCGCGTTCTGATACGCGGTCCTCTCGATGAAGGTGGACACGTGATAGGCCGTGCCCAGCTGCTCCACTTTCCACGGCCGGTGCGGCTCGAGCGAGTGGGTGGTCAGGACGAGCGGCACGCCCTGCAGGTATTTGCCGAGGCAGCCGGCCAGGTGCGTGTACCACGTGTGGCAGTGCACGAGGTCGACGCCGGCCAGTCTGCCGCTCATCACGAGATCCTGGAGCATGGTGGCGAACAGCTTGACGTGACGCGGGTCCTGCGCCGGCAGCTCCACGGGCGGCAGCACGCCGTCGACGCGCAACCGGTCGCTCTCTTCCTGCTGGTCGCCGAAGCAGAGCACGTGCACGAAATGACCGGCCGCGGCGAGCTCGCGCGTGAGGTATTCGACGTGAACACCGGCGCCACCGTAGACGTTGGGCGGGTACTCGTTGGTCAGCATCGCAATCCGCATGGCACTCCTTCTGCAGACTCTGCGCCGGGCCTTTGGAAAACTCGAGATGCCGCAACACAGGTCAGGCGCGGTGGCGCCGATCGCCGCTGCTGCGGCGATGAATGGTTTTCGTCGTGAGGTCGTGCACGGCCCGGATGTATCGCACCGTGCGGCTCCGGGCCCGCATCAGGATCGAGTGCGTGATGGCGGTGTGGCCGACCAGCCTCACGCCGGGGAGGAGCGCGCTGCCGCTGATGCCGGTCGCGGCGAAGAGCGCGCTCTGGCCGGGCACGAGATCATTCACCCGGTAGACACGCGCCAGTGCGTCCGGGCTCAGCTCGCGCAGCAGCGACGTGCGCTCTTCGGAATCGCGCGGCCACATCTGCAGCAGCATCTCCCCGCCGAGCGCCTTGAGCGCCGCGGCCGCGAGGACACCCTCCGGCGAGCCGCCAATACCGACGTACAGATCCACGCCGGAGTCGGGCATCGAGGGGGCGACGGCCAGATCGACGTCGCCGTCCCTGACTATCCGCAGCGCGGCCCCCGCGCTCCGCACCGCGGCAATGATGTCCGCATGCCGCGGACGGTTCAACGTCGCCACCACGAGATCGTGCAGGCGCTTGCCCAGGGCCCGCGCGACCCTCTCGAGCGTCTCGGGCAGCGGATCGTCGAGCTGAATCGGACGCGCGTCGTTCGCCGTGCCCCTGATGACCTCGGGCCCGTAGGCGAGCTTCAACGAATAGAACGAGGGCAGGTGACATAGCGACGGCGGCCCCCCGGGGCGCCGCTCACTGGCCGCAATGACGGAAATGGAGTTGGGGGCGCCGTCGGCGAGGTTCGTCGTGCCGTCGATCGGATCGAGCGCCACGTCGAAGTGCGGGATCCTTCCTTCCACGTGCCCAGCCGATCGCCGAGAAAAATGCCGGGCGCATTGTCCTTGATGCCTTCGCCGATGACGACCTCCCCGCGGATGTCAACCAGATCCAGCACGCCGTTGATGGCGTCGCACGCCGCCCCGTCCGCGAGTTCCTTTTCACCGCGGCCGAGCCAGTGGACCGCGTTGATGGCGGCATTCTCGGTCGCGCGGACGAACTCGAACTCGATCGTCCGCTCAGGGTCGTTCGCGCTCAGCGAGAGCCCGCTGTTCGTCATCGTTGCAACCTGTGATTGGCCTGCCCGGTTCCGGCTCGCGTCCCGCACCAGAGTCCGAGAACCCTGTCCGCGATCGCGCCCACAGTATAGTCACCTCGAGGCCGGTCACGTTCCAGGTCAGGAGGGTCGTAACGCACGCCTCGCCTTGACAGGCGATACGCACGGGGCCGCCGGGCCTGGCGAAGCCGCGAATCCGGTCGCCATTGCCGGCCGAGGCCTTCGCACCGGCAGGAACCGCAGGCGGCACGGTTCCTCCCGATCGCTACTCCGCGCGTAACGCCGCAGCTGGATCGATGCGCGCGGCGCTGCGGGCCGGCAGATAGGCGGCCAACAGCGAGACGACGCCCAGCAGCAGGGCCACGCCGCCGAATGTCAGCGCGTTGCCCGGCGCGATACCGAACAGCATCGACCCGACCGACCGTCGCAGGATCCAGGCGGCGAGCGTGCCGAGGGCCAGCCCCGCCAGCGCAATCCTGGCGCCTTCGCTGGCGACGAGCACGACCACCTCGCGGGTTTGCGCGCCGAGCGCAACCCGGATGCCGATCTCACGTGTGCGCTGCTTCACCGCAAAGGCCACGAGCGTGGCGATTCCGACAGCGGCGAACGTCAAGGCGATCGCCGCAAACGCGGAAACGACGATACTGCTGAACCGCCACGGCGCGAACGCACGGCCGACGACTTCCTCCATTGTCGAGATTCCGTCGATCCTCACCTCGGGACCGAGCGCGGCGATGGCGGTCCTCAGCGCCGGGACCGCCGCAAGCGGATCGCCCGACAGCCGCACCATGAAATGCTGGACCTGATTCGGCGCCTGACGGTAAGGCAGATACAAGTCGAACCGCGGCGTTTCGACTTCACGATACCTGGCGTCTTCGACCACGCCGACGACCGTCTGCCACCCGGGCTTCTTGCCATCGTCCGGTGCGCCGTATGCGAGCATGCGCCGGCCTGTCGGATTCTGGCCCGGCCACAGCCGCGCGGCCAGCGACTGACCGATGATGACAACCGGCGGCGCTCCTGCCGCGTCGCGCTCGTCGAACAGCCTGCCCTGCAGCAGCCGGATGTCCATGGCGCGGAAATAGTCCGGTGTGGCAGCTTCCCAGTTGAGTATCGGGTTGCGGCTCGCGCTCTCGCTGGCGAGCGGCTGCCCATCGATGATGACGTTGGTGTCCATGCCGATGGCGCCGTTGGCGAAGGGTCGCTGATACACGGCGCCGGCGGCGAGGGCTCCCGGCAGCCGCCGTGCGCTGTCGAGCACGGCATCGACCAGCGCCCACTGCTTCTCCTTCGTGTCGTGCTGCTCCTCGGAGAAGTCAAGGTTGAACGTCAGCACGGCCCGCGGATCGAAGCCGAGATCGAGACGAAGAAGCGCCGTGAAGCTGCGTACGAACAGTCCGGCAGCGGTCAGCAGCACCACCACGGCCGCGAGCTGCACCACCACGAGCAGCTTCCGCGCGCGCGCCGAGGAGGGCGCCGCGGTCCCCGAGCGCGAACGCTCGTGAAGTCCGGCGAAGGGCGCGGCGCCGCTCTGGCACCAGGCGGGAAGGAGCCCGACCACGACCGCGGTCGCCAGGCACAGGATCAGCGCGAACAGCAACGCGCGGACGTCGATCGCTGCCTCGTCGAGGCGCGGCACGTCGATCGGAGCGAGCGACACGATCGCACCGAAGCTCACGTACGCGAGACCGACACCCAGCGCGCTGGCGATCAGGGACAGCACGATCGATTCGCAGAACAGCTGCCGGACGATCTGCAGCCGCCGCGCGCCGAGGGCGAATCGCACGGCGACGTCGCGTCTTCTCCCCGCGCCGTGTGCCAGCCGCAGCGCCGCAGCGTTGGCGCACGCAATCAGCAGCAGCGCGCCCGAGGCGCCGGCGATCGCCAGCAGCGCCGGACGAGCGGCCCCGAGCAGGTGGGCCATCAACGGCGTCGCCACCACCGCCATCGACGTGTCGGTCATCCCGTTCTTCAGCTCCGCGTTGCGAGCGATGGTCGAGAGCTCGGCGACGGCGTTCTCGACGGTCGCGCCGGGCGCCAGGCGGCCGATGCCGTACATTGCGCGGACACCCTCCGGCTGCCATCCCGGCTGGGCGGCGCCGTCTGCCAGCGCGGGCCCCAGCGCGGTCCAGACCTCCGCGCCGGCGGGAATGCGGAAGTCCGCAGGCATGACGCCGATCACTTCGAAGGCTGCCGCCTTCCTGCCCGTACCGACGGTCAGCAATCGTCCGACGATTGAAGGATCGGACGAAAGCTGCTGCCGCCAGACGTCTGCGCTCAACACCACCGTCGGCCGTGCACCGCCAACATTGTCGGAGGGGCGGAAGGTCCTCCCGATCATCGGCCGCGCGCCGAGCACCTCGAAGAATCCGGACGACACCGCGTTCTGCACGGCGCGGAACGGCTGGCCCGGGCCCGTGACCTGCAGTTCCCCCCAGTTGACCGATCCGAACAGCTCGATCGCCGTGAAGCTTTTCTGGCCGGCCAGCCACGCGCGCTGATCCAGCAGCGACACCTCCACGACCTGCTGTGAACGGGCATCGTCGCGCCCCCACAGGAGCATGACGCGGTCCGGCTCGGCGACCGGCAGCGGCCTGATCAGCACGGCATGCGCGATGCTGAAGATCGCGGTGACGGCGCCGATGGCCACGGCGAGGATCAACACGACGGCCGCCGACAACCAGCCGCCGCGACGCACGGTCCTGGTCGCCGAGGTGAAATCTGCCGCGAGCGTCATGGGAGCACCTCAGCACGCCGGCGTCCGCCTCATGACGAGCGCTGAGGCTCCTGACACACCGCGCGGGCCGCCGAGTTCAACTACGTCCCACCGATACCGCCGTACACCTCGATCCAGTCCAGCCGCGAGCTCGCGGGCGTTCCGCCGCCCGCACGCAGATCCGTCACGCCAATCGCCAGCACCTTGGACAGGTCCGGCTTCTCAACCGCCCGGCCCTCGACGATGCGCGTGATGTCGAGGGAGCGCCAGGTGAGATCGGGAATCGAGAACTGGCGCTCGCGCCAGTCGGCGGAAGGGCCGTCGCCCTGATCGGCGACAAGCCATTGCTTCGGATCAACCTGAATGAGCAAGCGAAGCTCATGAAAGCCGGACTGCTTCGCGCGCCAGCGGACGCGCGCGGGGCCGGAGAGATCGATCGGCCCCCGCAGGTGCCGAAGCGACACCGCCCACGGCGCAGTGGTGTCGCCCGACCAGATGTAGTACGGATCGTCGGCCGGCTGATCGTGATGGCTTTTCTTCACGCTGTCGCGTCCGGGCCCGTGCACGGTCAGGATCAGATCCGGATTCGCGACATGTTCCTGCGTCACCGGCGTGGCGGCCGGAGTGTCCTTCCAATCCTCCCGAAACGCGCGAGGCGGATCGGCGCGTCCGGGTCGCGGCCGTGCCGCGCTGTCGGTTCCGGTGCTCGTCAGCCACGCCGGAAGCGGCGGCCTCGAGACCGTGAGCTGGCGGCCCGTCACCGTTGCCGTGCGCGAGAGCCACGATCCGCCCGGGCCGGCGAACGTGTCCGGACGTTCGTACGCGGCATCCGTCATCGCGTCGTTCAACGTGATGAAGGTGTATCCCCGCTTCCGCAACCGCGCGATGGTGTCACCGAGCGTCAGCGCGTTCAACTCGTTGCAGTGAATGAGCAGGATTTGCGGAATCTCGTGCGCGAACAGCTCCACGGAGGCTTTTTCCGCGTACTCGAAGCCCAGGTCGACCTGGGCGAGATACGCCTCCTTGATCCGTTCGGCGGCGTCCAGGTTCCCGGCCGCGAGCTGATTGCGGAATGCTCCGGCAAACGTGTAGTCCGCGTAGTCGACGGTCACGGGCGCGACGCGGTAGGCGTGCCGGGCAAGAAAATCCATGATCCCCTGGTGGACCTCCTCGGTCGCGCCTGAGTGCAGGAACGGATAGCGGAACCATTCGAGCTTGCGCCCGCGCCGCTCGACCAGCGGGCGCATGATCACCTCGCCCTTGACGACGTCGTCTTGGTTACTGCCAGAGCGGAACGTTGGTGAGACTCGGATGAGAGTAGGTGTGGTTGCCGAGGTCAAAGCCGGCATCGAGCCACTGCTCGAGCACCGCCGCACGGGCGTCCCGCTGGCCGGGGACGTTGAGCTGCCGCTCGTTGATGAAGATCGTCGCAGGAACCTTTTCGGCCGTGAGCGATCCGATCAGGCCATTCGAGATGCGCTGGAAGCGTCCCAGGTCTCCCATTTC
This sequence comes from uncultured Acidobacteriota bacterium, assembly GCA_963787175.1. Taxonomy (GTDB): domain Bacteria; phylum Acidobacteriota; class Vicinamibacteria; order Vicinamibacterales; family 2-12-FULL-66-21; genus CAVSUB01. Next base: position 360,145 of record CAWBCA010000004.1, on the reverse strand, counting down.
GCCGACAACGGGCCCATCGTCCACCGTGATGGCGACGCGGCGCGCCGGCTGCGCCGGCGGCGTGGCGGATTGGAGCAGTGTTACAGCCAGAACGATCGGGAGGGCGCTGTTCCACATGGTGCTGCATTATCGTCGAGTTTCAGCAGTTTCCGGCGGAACCGAAGAGGCGCTGCCTTTATCCGAAACGAAAAACCACCGGCAGTGCCGTCACATCGGTCCGCACCCGACCTGCCCGATCGTCGGGCCACTAGGAACGGCCCGGCTTCTCCTTCCACATCCCGAGCAGGTCATAGAGGAAGGTGAGGTGACGCAGCATGATCTTCTCTCCGGCCCCGACCTCGATTCGGGTACTCGCGTCCGCTCCGTAGCCGCCGTAGGCGGCAGAACGGAGATCCGGGATGTAGCCCGCCCACGTGCCGCCCGCGCTGAAGGTATAACCATAGAAGAGCGGATGCGGAACGTCGGCCTGCTCCTTCCACATCCGCTGGAGCCTGTGGAGCGGCTCTCCAGGCACAGTGGCGATGGCAATCTCACGGCCGAGGAGGATTGTCGTGATGCCGACCTCGATGGTCTTGTCCTTCTCCCACCGATCGCCGAACGTGAGTAACTCGCTGCGGACCTTGATCGGATCGACAACCGGCGCGAGCAACTTGACGGTCGTGTTGGCGCGGAGCACTTCGGCGGCGAGCAACTGACCCATCTTCTCCATCACGGCGAAGTCATCCGGCTCGCGGCCCGAGCGCCCCTGGAAGAGCGGGTTGATGTCTCCGGCGCCCCCCTGCACGAACATCACCTGGGTGCCGGCGAGATCGCGCTCCACGGCCGACTGGAGGACGCCGGGATAATCGGCCGAGTACTTACAGCTGGTGGGGCCGAGCACGACCGCGTGCACGGCGTAGTGCACGAGCAGCGCCCGCGCGCGCCCGTCGGCGTCCTCCACCCGGAGCAGCACGATCTCGGGATCGACCGGGCCATACGGAATGCGCTCCAGGTTGTCGAACAGCGCGCGCGCCCGCCCGTCCTCACGCAGGAGAAGGCGGTTGTAGCCCAGTTGCAGCGATCCCCTGCCGATGCCAAGCCGTGCCGGGAACATGGATTGGGACGCCTGTTCGATAGCGCCGAAGATCTTCCCCTCGAGCTCCGCGAGATATGACCGCGCGTCATCGCCTGACGCAGGCGCGCTGCCGAACGGGAGAAAGGCCGGCGCCGAATGGGTGTGCGATGCCGAGAGCAGCAGCACGGGAATGCCGAGCTTGGCGGCGACGTCGCGGCGGAGGTTCTCCGACACGAGGCTGCCGACATCCGCGGTCACGACAGCCATTCGCGAGCCGCCCGCCTCGAGCACCAGCACTTTCGCGAACAGCGGGTCGTGCGTGCCGTCTGCCGGCCCGCACTTCCGTTTCGAGTAGCCGTACATCGGCATAAAGTTGGACGGCGTGATCTCCACGCGTGCAACGCCCGCCTTCAGTTCGACTGCACCGTGTGCCGTCCCGGGCAGGGCCAGGCAGAGGAGAAGGATTGCTGTTCTCATGAAACCTCTCATTTCGACGCACCTGCTGCCACCGTGCCCGGCGCCTGGTACACTCGCAGACGCTCCATCGTCCAGGGCGGCGAGGCATCGCCTTCGGCCGTCTGGGTGAGCCGGACGAACCTCGCCCTGACCGGTGGGAAGGCAATCGTCGTGGTGCGCCGTCCGCCCCGGCCCTCGGCTACCGGCTCGCTCCAGGTCTTCCCATCCGGCGACGCTTCGACGCGGTAGCCGAGCGGCGCCGTCGATGTCGGCGAAACGTCCTGAGAACCGGGGATCACCTGCGAGTCGAACTGGATCTCCGCCAGATTGAACGGCTCGGGCAGCTCGATCTGAAACCACATGCCCGCCTGCTGCGGCGCACTGCTCGACCATCGCGTGAAGTCGAATGCGCCAGCGGCTGCCGCTGAATTGTGGCTGGCCGTCGCACGCCACGTAGCGTCCGGAATGCGTGGCCGGGGCAGCGCGCGCGCGAGCTCCTCGACCGTCCACATGGCCTCGCGTCCAGCCGTGGCCTTCCGGGCTCGTTCGACCTCAGCCTCCGTGACGGCTGCCGCCGAATTCCCGAAGCTGTTGCGGATGAAGCTCGTGATATCGGCGATCGAGCGGTCGCTGCTCGCCGCAATCGGTGGCATCACCTCGGCATACTTGCGGCCGTCGAGCGGCCCGGTCAGGCCATGGAGGAGCGTGCGGATCACGTAGTCGCGGTGGCCGGTCACGCGCGGTGACCCGGCGAGTGCGGGAGCCCTCAGGCCGCCGCCGCCCGGCATCGGCGCCCCGCGGCCGTCCTCGCCATGGCACGCGAAGCAGCTCTCTGCATAGGCCGTCGCGCCGCGCTCGACAGCGCTCGATTCGTCTGCCGTGAGCGTCGGACCACGGGCGCCTGCGGCCGCCGGCGGGTTCAGAATCCGCCCGGCAACCCACTCGATGCCGCGCGCCGTTCGCGAACCTCGCACGGACGCGATGGCGTCCGCCGTGCCCGGAGCCTTCAGGTGTTGCAGCGTCAACATCGCCTGGATCACCACGTCGATGTCCTTGTCAGCCTCCGCGATTGCACGCCAGTCGGCGGCGAAGGACGTGTCCCCCGCCTTGTACAGGGCTTCGGTGGCGCGAATCGCCTGGATCCGCATCCCGGCGTCGGCATCCTTCAGCACCTGGCGCGCCAGTGCAGCATCGAGGCTGCCGAGCCCCTCGAGCGTCCAGAGCGCGTGGAACCGCGCGAGCCGGTTTGTCGAGGTGCGCACTATCTTCTGCAGGTCAGGGACGACGGATTGATCCTGCTTGAGGACGAGGAGCTGTTGAGCCGTGTCGCGCCACCAGCCACTCGGGTGCGACAGGTGGACCACGAGTTGCGCCGCCGTTTGGTCCAGCATCCGCGCCCTGGTCCGGTCGGGTGTCATCCCATGGTGCGTGAGCCGCCACAGGCGGCCGTGGCCGAGGATCTTGTCGAGCTGATACTGCGTGATCTTCTGCCGCAGATAGGTGCCTTCCTTCGCCCACGGGGCGCCCTCGATCACACCGCGATACATGTCCGCGATGTACAAGGTGCCGTCGGGTGCGTTGGCGATGCCCACCGGTCGGAACAGCGGATCGAGCGAGCGGATGAACTCGGAGCGCGGATACACATTGTGCAGTTCCGTCAGCCCCTCCGTCGTGACCGGCCGCAGCCGCCGGACGGAGCGGGCGACCGTTTCGCCGTAGAGATAATCGCCGAGGAGGTCGCGTGGCAGCCGGTGGCCTCGATAGACGGCATTCCCCGCCGCGGCCGTTGCGTAGATCACCGAGCCGTCCGGCATGCGCGTGCCCGGCAACCCGGCCTGGACATCGCCGATCAGAATTGGCGCGCCCCAGACGATCTCCAGGTTCGGCTCGAACCGATCCGGGTGCGCGAAGTTGCCGTAATGCACCGGGAACTGGAAGTAGCCGGGCAAACCGCTGGCGCCGTGCTGGAACCACACCTTGCCGTCGTTGTCCTGGGTCACCCCCCACTGCGACGAGCTCGGCCCCGTCGCCTCGCGAATTACGCCGTTCGGCGTCCAGCGGAGGCGGAACGAGTTCACGGTGCTGTACATCCAGTTGTCCATCGCCCAGAACAGGTTCGATGGCTGCGATTCCATGCTGCCGCCGCGACCGAAGTTCGTCGTGAACAGCTCCTTCCTGTCGGCGACGCCGTTCGCGTCCGTGTCGGTGTACTTCCACACCTCGTCGTTGTTCGTCTCGCTCGTCAGGACGGCGTTCGCACCGAACGGCATCGCGAAACGCGGCAACAGCAGTCCGTCCACGAACACCGTGTGGTGCTCGTAGGTGCCGTCACCGTCGCGATCCTCGTGAGCCGAGATGCGCCCGATCGGCGCGAGCGAATCGACCCCGTCCGGAGTCTGCTCGTAGCCACGCAGCTCGACGACGAACATGCGGCCGTTGCCGTCGAAGGTCACCTGGCCCGGTGAATCGATCGACGGGTCGGAGAGGACAGGTTCCATGCGGTAGCCCGCAGGCAACCAGAACTGCTTCGCCTGTTCTTCGGGCGTCAGCGGGCGCACCGGAGGTTTCGGCGACAGGTCGGCATGTGCGTTGGCGGGATCGTCTGCTTCCGGTGCGGCGCCAGGACCCTTGCCACCGCCGGCTGTCTGGATTGGAGTCGGCCGCCCCTGCGCCGCGAGCGTTCCGACGAGAGAGGTGGTCGATGACGGCCGATCGAGCAGCCTGGCGCCGAAGAGCGAACAGATCACGAGCATGGCGGCCGTTCCGCCCACTGCGTGCACAGGCCGGATTTTCATCTCGTGCTTTTACACGGACGCATGACCGGCGTCAATGCCCAGCTCGAGCGCTCAGAGGAGGGGGCAGCTGTAAGGTTTCATCGAGCGCATCAGGCTAGTCTATACATCTCAAGACTGACGCTTTGAGGGTGGGGCGCCGGGCGTCGGCGAGCCCGAAAGGGAGGGCGGATGACGCGAACGCGTGCGGTCGTCGTGGCAGGCGCGTGTGTGCTGGCGGCGGGAGCCATCCTGGCGGCACCCGTCGAGCAGGCCGCCGTACGGATCACCAAGGACCCGCAGGGCTATTGGTTCAGCGAGGGTGACAGCAGGGTTCTGTTCTATCAGGCGGACCGCAAGGCGCTGCCTGACGGCCAGGCCGCGCGGTCGAACTATTTCCATCCGCTCTACGATCTTGGCGGCAACGTCCTGACCGAGGATTTCCCCAAGGACCACATTCATCACCGCGGCATCTTCTGGGCCTGGCACCAGGTGCGGATCAACGGCACGACGGTGCAGGATCAGTGGGTCAACCGCGACTCGTTCTGGACCGTGCGGGACGCCCGGATTGGTGCCGACGCCGGCTCCGCCTCGCTCGCGCTTCGCGTCGTCTGGGAATCGCCGCGGTTCACGGATGCGCAGGGCGCGCGGCGGCCGTTCGTCGAGGAGCAGAGCGTCACGCGCGTTCACCGGGCCGAGCCCGCGATCCGCAAGATCGACTTCCACCAGCGGCTGACGGCGCTCGTGGACGGCGTCGAGATCGGCGGGTCGGAAGATGCCAAGGGCTACGGCGGCTTCTCGTACCGCATCGTCATGCCGCCCGACATCCGATTCACCGGCCCGCAGGGGGTCGTCACGCCGATCGAAAATGCCGTGAGTCCGAGCCCGTGGATGGACGTGTCGGGGAGTTACGGGGCGTCGGGGAAGAGCGGCCTGACGGTCCTGACGCACCCGAGTACGACGGGGTTCCCACAGCCCTGGATCCTCCGCGCTCGGGCCAGCATGCAGAACGCCGTCTACCCCGGTCGACAGCCGGTCGCCATCCGGCAGGACCAGCCGGTGGTCCTGCGCTACCGGATCGTGCTGCATCGCGGCGAGCTCGCGCCGGCCGACATCGAACGACTGCAGGCGGAATACGCGGCAGAGAGCGTCCGATAGAAATGAGGTCCGTCGCCGATGCCCCGACGCGTTGCTGTCGGCGCCTGTGCAGTTTGTTCGTTGAGCGACGCCCGGCAAGGAACAGGGAGGTGGGAGGATGGGAGGGGGCCGGATGTGAGAGCGGTGTCGGTGCTCGCGCCGCGCGGCGCAGCCGGTAGCCAGGAACTCACGAGTCTGGGGACACGAGGGACTCGTGAGATTCCTGCTTACCCGGCTCGCCCGGCGCCGACCTGCGGTCGGCGCGCGAGCACTCCCGATTCCGAATCGCACAACCTTGGTTCTTCCCCATCTCGTTGCTCCATTCCCTGTGCAGTTTGTTGTTTGAGCGACCCCCGGCAAGGAACAGGGAGATGGGGAGGATGGGAGGGGGCCCGGCGCCGACCTGCGGTCGGCGCGCGAGCACTCCCGGTTCCGAGTTGGCAATACGAGTCTTTGTCCTCCCGCCCTCCGTTGCTCCGCTCCTCCCTGTGATGTCCTTGACTCCAAGCAATGAATATGGAGGTAGGGAGGATCGGAGGCGGCCGGATGGTGAGCAGCGGTGCGGCGCCTCGGCATCCTTACTTGCTGGGCGGCGGCTGGTCAGTGTTGTTGATGTCGTAGGCAATCTTCCAGGCGCCGCCTACCTGCTTGAAGACCGCCAGATACTTGCCGTTCTCCTTGCGGCCCCCGGGCCCTGTGACTGTCGCCGTGCCGGCCTCGAATGCCTGCGACCCTGAGATTGCCGATTCCATCGGCATGAGCTGGAGGTTCGTGAAGCCTTGCTGCAACTCCTGTTTGAAATGTGCCTCGATGGCGGCACGGCCCTTGGCGATCGGTGCATTCGGCGGCATGTACACAGCGTCGTCGGTATAGAACCCGGCGAGTTTGGCTGCATCCTTGGCGTTGTAGGCCGCGGCCCACTCCGCTGCCATCTTGTTCAACACCGGGTCGGTCTTGCCCTGACCCTGAACGATGCCAGTGACCACGAGAAGGGCTGCGGCAGCAACGACAATTGACAATTTCCTCATCTGACCTCCAGAACTGCTGAGGTTACAGCCTGGCGACTTCAGAAGCAAGGTGGAAAGGCCGCCTGCCCAGTCGTTCGGGACAGCAAAAGGGTGCAAACCGTCACACGAACAGCTTCGGCAGATAGTCCGGAGCATCGTCGAACACCGGCGCCTTGCCAGTGGCGATGTCTGTACATCCGCTCGTGGCTCGCGCGCGCGGCGTCGCACAGCGGATCGTAGGGGCGGTTGCAGACATCGAGGAATCCGATGTTGTAGCACTCCCCGTCAAAGCGGCCGAGGGCCGACTGGTCGTACAGGATGAAGTAGTGCACGCCGACGCACCACGGCTTCCGAGCGGCGTCTTCCAGGTAGACGCGGTACGCGCGCCCGCGATCCTGCTGGGTCTTCACATGGCCGATCCCGCTGGCGGGCAGCCCTGCGTCGAGCGCGCCGAAATGCCATTCACCGACCAGCACCGGCATCTTCAACAGCGCCGCGATCGTTTCCATCTCGCCGGACCGTACGCGCGTGTCGTAGCAGTTCATCGAGAACACGTCGAACGCACGCATGCCAGCGACGGCCCAGTCCGGCGGAACGGTGTGATAGCGGATGCCGAGATTCAGGTGGTTGGGATCGACGCGGCGGCAGGATGCACTCAGCGTGCCGAAGAATTTTTCCACCATCACCGCGCTGAACTCGGCGAGATCGCGCTCGGCAGGGGGTGTAAGCGTCCGGTTCCACCCTCCCTCGCGCACGGCCGCAAGAGTGACCTCGAACCCCCAGGCATTGGAGAGTCCGTGATCGTCGCCGTACTTCTTTGCCAGCGTATCGGCGAGCGCCCGTCGCGCAGCGCATCGGGGTGTGTTGAAGAGCATCCCCGCGGCGGGCGTTTCGCGGGCGAATCCCCACGTGGGCTCGTTCATCAGGAAGTAGCCGATGAACGCCGGATCCTCGCGCGTGTCCGCGAGCTGCTCACCGAAGCGCTGCGCGTCCGCGTCCCAGCGGGGATCGAAGACATCGGGAAAGTCGCGGTAGACGAACGGCGCCTCCCGCGCGCCCCAGGCGAGCGGCCGGACGTACGGGAACCGCGCCGCGCGCGCGATCTCCCAGTCCGACCAATTGGCGATGGTATTGAACCCGAGACGACGCAGCTCTCCGAGCGTGATCGCGGTCCACTTGTCGTACCACCCGGCGCCAAACGTGCGGATGAAGTTGGCGGCCAGGTAGTTGAGCGAGCGGCGGCCATCACCGCGTACCTCGTAAGCCTCCTTGAATTCGCCTTCTGCCGGCGGCATCCAGGCGAGCGCACGCTCGAGACCGTCGTACGTCGCGCTCGTGTCTACCCGCACCGAGTCGAGCCCGGCGGACCAGAAGGGATGGCCCGCGGGATCGAGCAGCCACCAGCGGGCGCCGTCATGGTGCGTCCGGAAGAATCCTCCCGCCTGTTGGCTCTTCTCGACCCGCGCCGCCAGACCACCCCACGCCGAAAAGCTGGCCGGCCACTTGTGTGTCGATGCCTCGGCGAGCTGGACATTCAGCCGTTTCTTCAATTCGTCGAGGCTGCGCGTCTTGTCCGGCCAATCGCGCGTTGCGCTCTGCCCGAGCTCGTCGAGCAGCACGCCTCGCGGCAGCCGGGGCTCCGTCAGACGCGCCGGCTCGTCGAGCGTCGCCGTCAGGGCAGTCTGGCACCACCGCACTGGACGCTGGCCTTTGCGGAGCACCACGAGGCTCATGCGATCGACTTTCGAGAGGTCCACGCGCGAGCCGCCCGCCATCGGCTTCAGCCAGGCGGCTTCGCGGAGGAACTGCCACCGGTTCTGGTGGATTGCTTCCGACCGCATTCGCATTCGCGCCTCGGCGTGCGGCAGCACGCTGTACACGAGCGTGAATGTCGGGCCGTCTTCCCCCTCGCGCAGCCGCAGCTGGAACACCGGCAGCTCGGGGGAATCGGCGAAGATATCGGCGCTGAGGAAGCGCATCTCTGCGAGCGCGCCAGCCTCGAAGCGGAACGCGAGGCCGTCATTCTCGCGCAGCGCCTCGTACCAGACGGCACCGGCAATGATCGCAGGGCCGTCCGCGCGCGTGCAGGATCCGAGCAGCGAGGAGGGGTCGAGCCGCATCGGCAGCGTCGCAGCGGCTGCGCCGGCGGACCGGCCTGAATCGAGCGTCAGCGCGCCCGCGACGCCTGCGGTCGTGCGCAGAAACGCGCGACGCGTGTACCTCGTGCTCGGCACCGGCAGAAAGTGGATGGCCTGTGGGATGCATGAACGCTCCCGAGAATTGCTCCGGCTCTCACCGTGACGGGTGATTATCTGCGATCAGGGGAAGTCAGGGTGGATGCATTCTCAGGGGCGCCGTTGTCCAGACCTTCGTGCCCGCCCATTGATCAGCTGGCTAGTTCCAGGAAATGCCAAACTCCCGGTTCGGGCTCATACAAGAGCACGCTGCACCCACGGCGTTGTGGAACGAATCGGTTCCCGGGCCGTAGTGTTCACGGCAGGGAGGAATCTCGATGTTCGACCTGATGCGCGACGTGCGCCATGCCGCCCGCCGCCTGGCCCGCACGCCGATGTTCACCGGTGGCGACGTTGCTCACCCTGGCGCTGGGGATCGGCGCCAACACGGCGATCTTCAGCATCGTCAACACCGCCCTCCTCAAGCCGCTGCCGTTCCCCGAGCCGGACCGGCTCGTGGGCCTCTGGCAGACGGCACCGGGGGTCAACATCACCGACCTCAACGCGTCGATTGCCGACTACGTCACCTATCGCGAAGACTCCCGGACGCTGGCGGACGTCGCCATCTGGAACGGCAACGCGTTCACGGTGACCGGCCTTGCGGAGCCGGAGCGGGTGGACGGCATCAGCGCCACCTTCCGCCTGCTGCCGATGCTCGGCGTCCAGCCGATCCTCGGCCGCGCCTTCGCGGAGCGAGACGACGAGCCCGGCAGCCCCGAGGTGGTGATGCTCAGTCATGGCTACTGGCAGCGACGGTTCGGAGGCGATCCCGGCGTCGTCGGCCGCCGGATCATGGTCGATGGCACCGCCCGCGAGATCATCGGCGTTCTGCCGAAAGGCTTCTGGTTCATGGACGTGCCACACGATCTCGTGCTGCCGCTCCGCTTCGAGCGTGCCAAGGTGCGTCTCGCCGGATACAACTTCCAGGCGATTGGCCGGCTGCGTCCCGGCGTCAGCATCGAGGCGGCGGACGCGGACGTCGCCCGGATGATCGGCATCGCGCTGCGGCAAGTTTCCGCCGCCCGAGGGCATGAGCGTGAAGATGATGGAGGACGCGCGGCTCGGCCCGAACGTCCGTCCGCTGATCGACGATCTCGTCGGCGACGTTGGCAAGAGCCTGTGGGTGGTCATGGCGACGATCGGGATCGTGCTGCTCATCGCCTGCGCCAACGTCGCCAATCTCCTGCTCGTCCGGGCCGAGGGGCGCGCCCAGGAGCTCGCCGTCCGCGCCGCCCTCGGCGCGGGACGCGGCCGCCTGGCAAGAGAGATGCTCGCGGAAAGCCTGCTGCTGGGCCTGATGGGAGGACGTCGCCGGCCTCGGTCTGGCCCTCGCCGCCCTGAAGCTGGTCCTGAGCACGACGCCGGCCCGACTGCCGAGACTCGAGCTGATCGCGGTCGATGCCACCTCCATGGCGTTCACGCTCGTCCTCTCGGTCGCCGCCGGCCTGGCCTTCGGCGCGATCCCCGTGCTGAAACGGAATCGAGTCCGCCTTGCCGAAGCGCTCCGGGCAGGCGGCCGCAACGCGAGCGCCGGCCGCGACCGCAACGTCACCCGCAACACGCTGACCATCGTGCAGGTGGCGCTGGCGGTGGTGCTCCTCATTGGGTCCGGCCTGATGATTCGCACCTTCCAGTCGATGCGCCGCGTGCAGCCGGGTTTCAGCAATCCCGGAACGCTGCAGACGCTGCGGATCGCCATCCCCAGCGACATCGCCGCAGACGATGCGCGGGTGCTGGTCGCTGCAGCAGAGCGCTGGTGGACAGCCTGGCGAGCCTCCCCGGCGTCTCGTCCGTCAGCCTGATGAACGGACTGCCGATGACCGGCTTCAGCTCCCAGGACCCGATCTTCGCCAGCGACCACAGCTACGCGGCCGACACCATCCCGCCCTTGCGCCGCTTCATCAGGGCGGCGCCCGGCACGTTCCGGGTGCTGGGCACGCCGCTCGCCGCCGGTCGCGAGTACGACTGGACCGATATCCACCAGAAGCGCTCGGTCGTGCTGATCAGCGAGAACTTCGCCCGTGAATACTGGGGCTCGGCGGCGGCGGCGATCGGCAAGCGCATTCGTTCGAATCCGAACGATGCCTGGAGTGAGGTGATCGGCGTGGTCGGCGATGTCCGCCACGACGGCGCGGACCGGCCGGCACCCTCGACGGTGTACTGGCCGCTGCGCTCCTCCCGGTCGGCGACGTTCATGATCCGCGGACCGCGCGCCGGGACGGACAGGCTATGCGGCGGACATCCGCCGCGCGGTAGTCGGCGGTGAGCGGGGGCATTGCCGGTCACGCAGATGCAGACGATGCAGCAGGTCTACGACAAGTCGATGTCGCGGACCGCCTTCACGCTGACGCTGCTCGGCATCAGCGGCGGCATGGCCCTGCTGCTGGCGGCGATCGGGATCTACGCGGTGATCGCCTACACGGTCTCGCAGCGGACGCGCGAGATCGGCATCCGCCTGGCGCTCGGCGCCCGGCAGGAGCGCCTGCAGCTGATGTTCGTCCGCAGCGGGCTGCTGTGGGGCGGCATCGGGGCCGCGGCCGGCCTGGTGGCCGCCGCTCCGCTGTCGCACCTGATGTCCGCGCTGCTCTTCGAGGTCGACGCCAATCGATCCGCCGACCTATGCGATCGTGGTGGTCGGCTCGCTCGCCGCCGCCGCCGTGGCCAGCTACCTGCCGGCGCGCCGCGTCACGCGGATTCACCCGGTCGAGGCACTCCGGAACGAGTAGTCGTTCCACACCCGGGGGACGGCCGGACGAGGCCCTGACGCCGGGCGGTCTGTCCCGATGCAGACGTGCATGTGAGGCGTGAACGTCCCGAGCTCATGGACGCGCTCGTGCCGATGGCGTCCCCATCACAGAGATGGCCAGCGCCATCGGATCATGCCGCGGATGCCGACCGCAGCCCCCGGCCACGATCCGGAGTGGGCAAGGCCGGTACGAGGCAGCGGACCGCGATTCCGTTTCGTCAACGCGGTAGAATCCGCGCATGCCCACCGCCGCCGCCCGCCTGCGGGTGCTGCTCGATCGCCCCGGCATCCTGCTGATGCCCGGGTGTCACGACGCGATCTCGGGGCGTCTTGTCGAAGAGGCCGGCTTCGAGCTCGGCTTCATGAGCGGCTTCGCCGTCTCCGCCGCCAGGCTCGGAATGCCCGACACGGGCTTGATCTCGTACGCCGAGCTCGTGGATCAGGGCCAGAACATCTGCCGCGCCGTGTCGATCCCCCTCATCGGGGACGGCGACACCGGCTTCGGCAGCGCGCAGAACATCAAACGCACGGTCCAGGGGTACTCCGCCGCGGGCTTCGCTGCGATCATGCTCGAAGATCAGGTCGCGCCAAAACGCTGCGGTCACACCGAGGGTAAGGCGGTCGTCAGCCGTGATGAAGCGCTGATGCGCATACGCGCAGCGGTCGACGCGCGCGCCGCGGGCGCCGACATCCTGATCATGGCGCGCACCGATGCGCGCGCGTGCGTCTCGCTGGAAGAAGCCATCCTGCGGTGCCGGCTGTTCCGTGAGATCGGCGCCGACATCACGTTTCTCGAAGCGCCGCTCGACCAGGAGGAGATGCGCCAGTACCGCGGACAGGTGGACGGTCCGAAAATGGTCAACCTGATCGAGGGCGGCAGAACGCCGATCCTGGGACTGGCGCAGCTGGAGACGATCGGCTACACGATCGCGGTGTTCCCCTTGACGCTGCTGAACGTGTCGATCCAGGCGATGCGGGCGGCGCTGCATGGCCTCAGGGCAGGCGAGCACCCGGCAACGATGGACTTCGACCAGCTGAAACAGGCGGTTGGATTTCCGGCGTATTACGCCGAAGAGGCGCGCTACAGGCTCGGCTGAGAGCGCGGCCCCCCCGGCGTTCGCCCGGAGCGCCTCGCACATCGCTCGACTCTCCACCTGCAACGCGCCCATGTCTGCCGTGCGCCGAAGCCGGGCCAGCCTGCTCCCCGGACGGCGCACGGGTCGCGATCCCGCTTGACGACCGCGATAAAGCGGCCGGAACGACAGCCGCCGTCGGCGGATCGGTCAACAGGAACGGCAACCGCGACGCGCCTGCTGACGGCGCTCCCGGGCGTCGTCGCCCGGCGCGTTACGGCGGCACGTTCCGAGGCCGGGTGGTCCGCATCCTGCGAATCAGAGGAAGATGATCGCCGCTGGACTGCCGACTGGCGTGTAACGGTTCGCGAATTTCAGACGGCGCCCGTTGCCCAGCACCTCGAACGTCGTGACGGCGTCGCTTCTCTGGTTGCACACGTACATGTACCGCCCGGTGGGATCGATGTTGAAACTGCGTGGATAATCGCCGCGCGTCCACTCTTCATCGATCAGCTCCGGACTCCCGTCCCGTTCGATGCTGAAAATTGCGATCGTGTCGTGGAGCCGGTTGGCGGCATAGATGAAATTCCCGTTGGGCGAGACCATGATTTCCGAGGTGAAATTCGTGCCGACGAAGTTCTCCGGAAGCGTGGATACCTCCTCGATGAGCTGCAGGGAGCCCGTTGCCGCGTCGTATCGCATGAACGCCAGCGTCGAGGATTCTTCGTTCAGCAGGTAGAACCATGAACCGTTGGGATGGAACGCGAAGTGGCGCGGGCCGGCACCGGGAGAAGTCGGAAACGTCTTGGGATCGACGAGCGTGCCGTCCGTGCGATCCAACTTCCAGATGATGACGATATCGAGACCCAGATCCGCCGCAATGGCATAGGTACCCGCCGGATCTGTGGCGATCATATGGGCATGGGCCCGGTCGTGTCCGCTGATGGCGAAGCTGCCCGGAGGCGCGTTCAGCGCCCTGGTGGGTCCAACCGGGCAGGGAGCGGGCGTACATGCGCCAGTGTCCGGCTCCACATCCGTCGCTGACCCGAGCGCGCCACCGGTGAGGATGGGAAGGACCGCGCAGTTTCCGCCGCCGTAGTTGGCTACCAGAAACGTACTCGTCGAAGGGATCCACGCTCAGGTGAGCCGGTCCGCCGCCTCCGGAGCTCACCGTGTTCAGGAACGTCAGCTCGCCATCGGTCTGGTTGACCGAGAAAGCGCTGACCGCCCCCGTCGTTGTGCCGTTGAAATTTCCGATCTCGTTGGCGACATAGAGATGGGACTTGACGGAGTTGAACGACAGCCAGGAGGGGTTGTTTGCAGACACGCTCGGGGGCGAAGTCGTGGGCGTCCTGAAGACCTCGATCTGGGTCAGCTCCCCGTCTGCTTCCACACGGAACAGATAAATCCCCAGCCCGTTGGGCGTATAACAGCCGACGTAGGCCAGGCTTGTGCCTCGACCTCGTGGCGCGAGGCCAGCGACCGACCCGGATGCCGCGAGGGCGGCCGCTCCAGCAAACCCTCCGGTGAGTAAGTCCCGACGAGAGACGTCGCCGAGCGACGCGCGCCGTGATGCCGAGGTCTGTGAGGGCATCTGTTCCTCCTTGACGTTGTTCAACGCGCAGTAGTCAAACAAGCTCGTCCAGCCGGTGTCCAACCCCATCTTGGCGGCTGAGCTGACGTCTCAGCTGAGCCAAGGCGGGCTGAGCATTTCATACGTCGACGACGACTGCAAGGATCAGTTGCGACTCACGGGCCGCAGGCCCCCACCGCGATCGTGCTGCTCGCCGGAGGCACCGGCTGCGCCTGACGGCCCCGTCGTGTTGCCGTCGGCCGCGAACCGCTACCTACGTAAGGCGGACCGATTCCCCGAAACCAAGCGTCCGGAATCGTGACGACGGGACGTTCATGGCGCGGCACGCGTCCGCCAGGGCGCGGACCGGTTCATCAATGCCTTCGGTGGTCAGTTGGAATGTGCCGAAGTGCATGCCGATACTCTCGGACGCCCCGAGATCGAGGTGTGCCTGCACCGCCTCGGACGGATTCATGTGAACGGATCGCATGAACCAGCGTGGCTCGTAGGCGCCGATCGGCAGGAGCGCGAGATCGATTCGACCGAATCGCTGGCGGATGTCGTGGAAGAAACCGGCATAGGCGGTGTCGCCGGCGAAGAAGAGGCGGAGGTGGCCCGCCGTCAGCGTGAAGCCACCCCAGAGGGCACGGTCTCGATCGAGTGGCGTCCGTGCGGAGAAGTGCTGCGCGGGCGTCAGCGTGATCGGCAGTGCAGTGCCCGCCGCTTCCTGCCACCAATCGAGTTCCTCGATTCGGCGAACACCGGCAGACCTCAGCAGACGCGCGTTGCCCACAGGGGTCACGACGATCGGATCGAACCGCTCGGCGAGCAGCCGGAGCGTGCGCCGATCGCAGTGATCGTAGTGGTTGTGACTCAGCAACACCGTCGAGATGGGCGGCAAGCTGTCGAAGCGGACGGCCGGCTGCCGGACTCGCCGTGGGCCGAACAGGTTCAGCGGACCGGCACGCTGGGAATACATCGGATCGGTCAGCAGGTTGCCGGTCGGAGTCTGAATCAGGAACGTCGCGTGACCGATGAACGTGACCGCGGCGGCCGCGCCATCGAGGGTCGGCGGCTCTCGCGCCGGCTCGTCGACACGACCCGGCCACGGCGTTCGTGGCTCGAGCAGCATCCGGGCAACAGCCGACAATGGCTGTCCGGCGGTACCAATCGGATTGACGAATCGCCTTCCGTCGAAGTGGTCGCTTTTTTCAGACGACGTGCCATCACCGATCGGCCTCGTATCGGTCATCGATCCCGGCAGGCCGACCGGCGGCAACATTATGTCGAACTCCCCGGCCAACTGTTGCCTGGGTCTGGCGGAGTCCGATCACCGCTCCAGGGCGCCGCCCGTATAATCGGGGGCCATGTCCGACAACACCCCGCGCCCGCAGCTGCTCGCGATCCTTGCTGTCCTGGCATTGCTCGTCGGCGGCCTGGCCGGCGCACAGCCGGTCCTGCGCGATCCGCTCCAGGTCATGTCCTTCAACATCCGGTACGGTACCGCCAAGGACGGCGACAACCAGTGGTCGGCGCGCCGCGAGATGCTGTTCGAGGTGATCCGCGAGCGCGACGCCGATCTGGTCGGGCTCCAGGAGGCGCTGGCGTTTCAGATCGACGAGATCGAGGCCGCGGTGCCGGGCTATGCGGTCGTCGGCGTCGGCCGGGACGATGCCGGCAGGGCCGGCGAGTTCTCGGCGATTCTCTTCAAGAAGGGGCGGTTTCGCGTCGCCGACGCCGGCACGTTCTGGTTCTCGGACACGCCCGAGGTGACGGCGTCGAAATCCTGGGGCAACACCATCACCCGAATCTGCACGTGGGCGCGGCTCATCGATCGCGACGGCCGCGGGTTCTATCATTTCAACCTGCACCTCGACCACCAGTCGCAACCGTCCCGAGAGCGCAGCACGGCCCTCCTCCGGCAGCGAGTCGACGCGCGGGCGTTTCCGGCCGATCCGGTCGTCGTGACCGGCGATTTCAATGTGGGCGAGCGCAACCCCGCGCTGGCAACACTGGTCTCGAAAGGGAACGCGGCGTCGCCATTCGTCGACACCTACCGCGTCCTGCACCCCGACGAAACGGTCGTCGGCACGTTCACCGGCTTCAAGATGGGCAACACCGCCGGGGAGAAGATCGACTACGTGCTGGTGCAGCCGGGCGCGGAGGTGATCAGCGCCGAGATCATTCGCGCCAGCCGGAACGATCGGTATCCGTCGGATCACTTTCCGGTCGCGGCGACGGTCCGGCTGCCCGTGAAGTGAGGCGCGGCTGGAGGCAGCCGTGCCTGGTTCGTCCGACCGATTCGATTCTGGCCCGGCACTGGCGCCGGACCATCGCAAGAGAGGGACACAATGGACACCAGACTCCGGGTGGTCACGGCGCTGCTGCTTGCTGCTCCCGTGCTGGTTGCCGGGCAGACCCCCGGGGGCGCCCGGCCTGACAGCGGGCCGCGGCCGGCGGTCAAGCCCGTGTCATTCGACAGAAGCGGCTACCAGATTCCGCACCAGACGTTCGTCCTCGACAACGGCCTCACGTTGATCGTTCACGAAGACCACTCGGTTCCGCTGGTCGCGGTCAACTCGTGCGTACCGCGTCGGCTCCCGGAACGAACGTCCGGGGAAAACCGGCTTCGCACACCTGTTCGAGCACTTTTTCTTCAACGGCAGCGAGAACTACCCCCACGGCTTCCGGGAAGCCATGGACGATCTCGGGGCGAACAACCGCAACGGAACGACGAACACCGATCGCACCAACTTCTTCGAAGACGTTCCGGTGTCCGCGCTGGAGCGCACGTTGTACCTGGAGGCGGATCGCATGGGGTTTCTGGCCGGGCACATCTCGAAGGAGATGCTCGAGCGCGAACGGGGCGTTGTCCAGAACGAGAAGCGTTCGGGCGAGAACCAGCCGTACGGACGGGTATTCAGCCGGATTACGGAGATGGTGTATCCCGCTGGACACCCGTACAGCTGGAGCACCATCGGCAGCATGGAGGATCTGGACGCCGCGTCGCTCGAGGATGTGAGGGAGCGGTACCGGGGCTACTACGGTCCGAACAACTGTGTGCTCTCGCTCGCCGGCGACATCACGGCGGAGCGCGCCATCGAGCTGGTGAAGAAGTACTTCAACGGGGTCGCACCGGGACCGCCGCTGACGCGCGCCGCAGCCTGGACGCCGCGGTTCGATCGCCACGTGCGTGATGCCATGGAGGATCGCGTGCCGCAGGCGCGCATCTACCGGGTTTATCGGGCGCCCGCCTGGCGTGATCCCGAGCTGCGGCACCTCGAGCTCTTCGCCAGCGTGCTCAGTGGCTCGCGCAGCGCGCGGCTCGATCGGCGGCTCGTCTACGAGAAACAACTCGCGACGGCCGTCTCGGCGTCTTTGTGGGCAAAGGAGCTGTCCGGCGATCTGATCGTCACCGCGACGGTCAAGCCCGACGTCGACCCCGTCGTCGTCGAACGCGAGCTGGACCTCGTGATCAGCGAGTTGACGGCCCAGGGGCCGCGTCCTGACGAGTTGCAGCGTGCGCAGAGCCGCGCACTCGGGGATTTCGTGCGCGGCATGGAACGGCTCGGGGGGTTCGGCGGACGATCCGACATCCTGGCGGAGAGCATGACCTACGACGGCAAGGCGGATGGCTACCTCGATCGCCTCGAGGAACTGGCGCGCGCCACTCCGGCCGACGTCCGGTCAGCTGCGAAAAAGTGGGTCGACACGTTCCACTACACGCTGGTCGTCACCCCCTACCCGCAACTGAAGCCCGGCACCACGACCCTCGACCGGAAGCTGTTGCCCGCGCTCGGCGATGCGCCGGACGTGACGTTCCCCGCGGTGCAGCGGACGACGCTGTCGAACGGCCTGAAAGTGATGCTGCTCGAGCGCCGTACCGCACCGCTGGTGAATGTCACGCTTGCCGTGGACGCAGGCTACGCGGCCGACCACCCAGCGAAGGCGGGGCTCGCATCCCTGGCGCTCGACCTGATGGACGACGGCACGACGAGCAGGGATACCTTTCGCATTGTCGACGAGCTGGACGCGCTCGGGGCGCGGCTGACGACCGGCAGTGCCCTCGATCTCTCGTTCGTGCGCCTCCGTGCCTTGCCGAAGCACCTCCGGGGCTCGCTCGACCTGTTCGGAGACGTGGTGATCCATCCGGCATTTCCCCGGGATCAGGTGGAGCTTGGCAAGCGTCAGCGCATCGCGCAGATCGCGCAGGAAAAGGCCCAGCCGATCGGCGCGGCGCTCCGCATCGCACCGACCCTGCTGTATACCGAGAAGCACGCCTACGGCAAGCCGTTTACCGGGTCGGGCTACGAGCAGACGGTTCAGTCCTTGACCCGCGACGATCTGGTCGCCTGGCATTCCTCCTGGTTCCATCCGAACAACAGCACGATCGTCATCGCCGGCGACGTCGGTTTGAAGGAGGTCGTGCCGGAGCTGGAGCGTGTGTTCGGAGCCTGGAAGGCGGGGCAGGCGCCGACGAAGGAGTTGTCGAGGGTGCCCGGCGCGTCCGGCGGCAAAGTCTACCTGATCGACAAGCCGGGTGCCGTCCAATCGGTGATCGTCGCGGCCCACGTGACGGAACCGGGCGGTCAGCCGGAAGACCTCGCGATGGAAACGGTGATCCGGAACTTCGGCGGCATGGCGACGTCACGCCTGAACCGCAACCTGCGGCTCGACAAACACTGGAGCTACGGCGTGACGGGACTGCTGCAGGATGCCCGCGGCCAGCGGCCGTTCATGGTCATTGCGCCGGTGCAGACCGACAAGACCAAGGAGGCGATGATCGAGGTCGCACGTGAAATTGCCGGCATTGCCGGCGAACGGCCGATTGCCGGCGAGGAGTTCGCCAGCATCATGCGTACCCAGACAATGAGCCTGCCGGGCAGGTTCCAGACCCTCGGCGCTCTCGAAACGGCGGCACTCTACCTGGTGAACTACGGCGCGCCAGACGACTACTGGGCCACCTACGCGCGCAACGTGCGGGCGCTCAGCGAGTCGGGCCTCGCGCAAGCCGCAAAGAAGTTCATCCGGCCAGCCGATGTGACGTGGATCGTCGTGGGAGACGTGGCACGAATCGAAGCCGGCATACGGGAGCTGAAGTACGGCGAGGTCGCCAGACTCGATGCGGACGGGCGGGTCGCCACACAGTGAGCCCTGACGGCACGCCCGGTTCTCCATTGCGCCGGGCATCTGCCATCAGAAAGCATTCTCAACATCCTGCCGGATACCGTAGAATCGGCCCGATCAAAATTCTCGACACGACACGTGCGAGCATGCCTGGAGGGGTGCCCGATGAGATGTGCAGGTTTCCTGCTCGTGGCGTTGACCGTCGCCGACGCGGGCTACGCGCAGACGACCTACGACGTTCTGCTCAAGGGAGGACACGTCATCGACGGCAGGAACGGGATCGACGCCGTCCGTGACGTCGCCGTCAAAGACGGAAAGATCGCCGCCGTCGCGGCCGACATCCCGCCGTCGCAGGCAGCCAGGACCGTCGATGCCAAGGGCCTCTACGTCACACCGGGCATCGTCGACATCCACGTGCACGTGTACACAGGGGAAGGGGAGAGCTATTCCCGGGGGTTCCGCAGCGTGCCGCCCGACGGCTTCGCGCTCGAAAGCTGCACGACGACAGTCGCGGATGCCGGCAGCTCGGGATGGCGGAACTTCGAGGACTTCAAGAGCCGGATCATCGATCAGTCGAAGACCCGCGTGACCGCGTTTCTCAACATCGTCGGCCACGGCATGGGCGGCGCCACCGTCGAGCAGAACCTTGCGGACATGGAGGCGAAGCCCACCGCCGACATGGCCCTCAAGGACAAAGGGGTGATTGTCGGCATCAAGAGCGCTCACTTCAACGGGCCGGAATGGGATCCCTACAGCCGCGCGGTGGAAGCCGGCACGATCGCCGACATCCCGGTGATGGTGGACTTCGGCAGCGCGCGGGTGCGAACGATTGCCGAGCTGTTCACCAAGTACTTCCGGCCGGGCGACATCTACACTCACGCGTATGCCGGTGGCGGCCGCGGCGAGCTCATCGACGGCAAGGTGAACCCGGCGATCTTCGCCGCTCAGAAGAAAGGCATCATCTTCGACATCGGCCACGGCGGCGGCAGTTTCGTCTTTCGCACCGCCGTCCAGGCATTCAAGGAGGGGTTCTACCCCGACTCGCTGTCGACCGATCTGCACACCGGCAGCATGAACGCCGGCATGAAGGACATCGTGAACCTCATGAGCAAGTTCCTGGCGCTCGGCATGCCGCTCAAGGATGTCGTCGTGCGCTCGACCTGGAATCCGGCAAAGGAAATCAAGCTCGAACAGCTCGGACATTTGACGGTAGGTGCGCCGGCGGACATCGCGGTGCTCCGGCTCGAGAAAGGGCAGTTCGGGTTCCTCGACCAGCGCGGTGGACGTCTAGCCGGGACACAGCGACTCGGCTGCGAATTGACCATGCGCGACGGCGCGGTCGTTTACGACCTCAATGGCCTGGCCAGTGAGCCGTGGGAGAAGATGCCCCCGCCGGCGCCGCGAGCGCCGGTCCGATGAGGGGAACGACGATCAGCTAGGTCAGGGCTGGACGTCCGGCGTCTGGTCGCTGAGTATTTCCGCATCTCGTCTGGCATCCGGACTGACGGATTCGTGCAACGGCGTGCTCGTTTTCTTCAAGAGAGGAGCTTTGCATGCGTCGGCTCTCCAGATCGATCCTGCGCCTGACGTTCGTCGCGCTCGCCGCTTTGATCCCCCTTTCGGACGCCGCCGGCCAGACGGGACTCGCCACGGTCACCGGCATCGTGTCGGACGCCTCGGGCGGCGCGGTGCCCGGCCTGACCGTCACGGCCACCAACCAGGCCACCAACATCAACTACACCGGCGTGACGAACGAGGCGGGCAACTACATCATCACCGGCGTGCCGATCGGCCTCTACCTGGTCGCGGTGGACCTGCAGGGCTTCAAGGGGGTCCAGTCGAAAGTCAGCCTGTCGGCGGCCCAGACCGCGCGGGTCGATTTCAAGATGGAAGTCGGCAGCGTGGAGGAACGGGTCGACGTCGTGGCGACCAGCGCCGTGCTGCAGACCGAGAACGCGGTCGTCGGGGTCAAGGTCGACCGCGATCAGATCGAGAAGCTGCCGGCCCAGGGACGCAACCTGTCGACCGCTACGCTCTACACCGCCGGGGTGACCTCGACCAACCCCAACCAGTTCGACAGCATGCGCGGCGGCGGGCGTCCGGCGGTCAACGGCCAGCGCATTCAAGGCAACAACTTCACCGTTGACGGCGTGGACTCGAACGAGGCGATCAACAACGGCATCACCTACCAGCCGAGCCCGGATGCCGTGGAGCAGGTCAGCGTCGAGACGAACAATTACTCCGCCGAGCTCGGGAACGTCGCCGGGCGCGGTCGTCAACATGGTGATCAAGTCGGGGACGAACCAGCTGCGAGGGAACGGTTTCTACTACTGGCGCGACAACCGGCTGGCCGCGACGCCCTGGGCGACGAACCGGGCCGGCGGCGTCAAGTCGAAGTTCTCGCGCGACGTGTTCGGCGGCACGCTCGGCGGGCCGCTGCTGCGGAACAGGCTGTTCTTCTTCGGAAACTATCAAGGCGGCCGCCAGGAGGCACCGCCGACGAACTCGTTCGTGACGGTCGTGCCGGACGCCTGGCGTCAGGGAGATCTGAGCAGCCTGCTGTCGCGGAACATCGTGATTCGCGATCCGCTGACGCGTCAGCCGTTTCCGAACAACCAGATTCCGACCAGCCGGTTCAGCCCGTTCGCGCGCGCGCTGTTCGCCGATGAAGCGCTGTATCCCCGGGCCAATGTGGCGCGGCCGCTCAGCGACTTTCGCGAGAATTACCGCGGCTCCACCGCCTCGACGCAGGACGTGGATCAGTACGACCTGAAGTTCGACTGGAACGCTTCCGAGAAGGACAAGCTCTACGTCCGCTATTCCCGGCAGACCAGCAACGCAGGGAGCTCGGAGACGGTCATGCCGCTGTCCTTCGCCTCAGCATCCGACAACCCGTTCTGGGGGCTGGCGGCGAACTGGAACCGCATCTTCGGGACGGGCGTGGTCAACGACCTCCTGGTCGGCTACTCCGACGGTTCGTCCCTCAGCGATCCGCTCGACCCGCTCGGGCTCGGCGAGCTGAACAACAGTCTCGGCATACCAGGAGACCAGGTGCTTCGGGGTCTGACCTCGATCCGCTGGGGGAACGATCTCACCGAGATCGGGAATGCCGAAACCGGCACCAACAACGTCAATGAGGTGTACCAGATCAACGAGCGGCTGACGTGGCTGCGCGGCCGGCATACGCTGAAGTTCGGCGGGTCGTGGAACTACTACCGGAGCCAGTCACACTATCCCGGCAACAACGGCCGGAATGGCTTCATCGCCTACAACGCCTTCAACTTCACCGGCGCCCCGTTCGCCGACTTCCTGCTCGACCAGGTGTCGCAGAAGGGTCGCGGGTCCAACACCGATGCCGTGGACGCACCTGCAGCACCGCGTCGGCCTCTACGCGGCCGACGACCTCAAGCTCACCGGCAACCTGACGCTGAACATCGGCGTGCGCTGGGCCTACACGTCGCCGTTCGTCGAGGAGGACGACCGGCAGGCCAACTTCGATCTGACCAACGCGGCGCACCTCCTCGCCGGGCTCGATGGCAACAGCCGTGCGCTGTACGATCCGTACTACAACGGCTGGGAGCCGCGGCTGGGGTTCGCGTATCGCCGCGGCGAACGCTGGGTGTTCCGCGGCGGATACGGCATCACGCAGTACATGGAAGGGACGGGAGCGAACCTCCGGTTGCCGCTGAACCCGCCATTCTTCTTCGAGTCGGAGGTCAGGTACGACGCGACGAGCGGTCCCGGGACGATTGCCACCGGGTTCGAGGGGCTGCAGGCGCTCGACCGGCCGTCGGGCCAGCTGCGCGCGTGGGATCCGGAGCTGCGGCCGCAGTTCACCCAGCAATGGAACCTCTTCGCCGAGTACCTGCTCGGGTCGCGGTCGTCCATCAACATCGGCTACGTCGGCAACTGGTCGACCCAGCTCGTGACGCCGGTCGACGGCAACCAGCCGCTGCCGGGAACCGGGGACCCGGCCACCTGGCTCCCTGTGCAGCAACGCCGTCCGCTCTACCCGTTCAATCCGGCGATCGCCTCGATCAGCACGACGGCGTCGCGCGGCCGCTCGAACTACAACGGCCTGCAGTCGACCTTCAAGCAGCGTCTGTGGCGCGGGCTGGACTTCGTCGCCAACTACACGTGGAGCAAGGCGATGGCGAACAATTCGGGGTACTTCGGGAACGCCGGCGTCGCGGGTGAAGGGGCCTACCCCATGAACAGCTACGACATCGAAGCCAACTACGGTCCGGCCGCCTACGATGCGCGCCACATCGTGTCGCTGGCGGGCAGCTACGAGCTGCCGTTCGGCCGCGAGCGCCGGTTCGGCGCAGACTGGAACCGCGCGCTCGACGCGGTGGCCGGCGGCTGGTCCACCAGCTTCGCTGTCACGGCGCACACCGGCTTCCCGATCACCGTCACGGATGGCGCCAACCCGTCGCTGCAGGCGTCCCGCTCGCCCGAGCGGCCCAACCGGATCGCCAGCGGCGAAGTCGACGATCCGACCCTCGAACGCTGGATCGATCGGGCCGCGTTCGTCTCCGCGCCCCTCGGGCAGTTCGGCAATTCCGGCGTGGGCGTCCTGCGCGCGCCCGGGTACTGGAACATCGACATGTCCGTCAGCAAGCGCGTGATGACAATCGGCCGGCAATACATGATGGTCCGGGGCGAGCTGTTCAACGCGCTGAATCACCCGAACTTCGGTGCTCCCAACTCCAACATCCAGAGCACGGCGTTCGGCACCATCACGAGCACGGTCGGGGACGCGCGGATCGTGCTGCTGGTGGCGAAGTACTATTTCTGAGACCGGCACAGCAGGCGGCGAAGGACCCATTCATGGATCGAAGAGAATTCCTGGCGGCGATGACGGCGATGCCGGCCCTTGGCGCGCTCCAGGAGCGGCCGGTTCCCGACTACCGGGTCGTCACGAGGTTCAAGCCGGCCGGACAGCCCGGCATGCCCGGCCTCTATCCGGGACGGGTGGTCACGGTCCACTCACCGAAGTGCATCGACGAGGTCACCGAAAAGGTCGACGTGCCGACGGTGCAGTCGATGATCGCCAGCGGGATGACCACGCTGACCGGGGACAAGGATCCGCGCGACAGCTGGGCGCGTTTCTTCGACGCCCAGGATTTCGTCGGCATCAAGATCAACTGCTCCGGGGCGCCGGGCGCGATGTCGATGCCGGACATCGTGGCGGACATCGTGCGAAACCTGATGGGGGTCGGCGTCCGCCCCGGCAATATCGTCATTCACGAGCGCGGCGGAGGTCAGATCCTTCAGGCGAAGTACGACCAGTTCGTGCCGAGCGGGGTCCGGGTCGAATCGGCGGGCTCGTGGCTGGGGTTCGACCCGGGCGTCTACGTCGAGGCAAACTTCTTCGGCGAGGAGGACACGCGCTCGTTCCTGCTCCGGATGGTCACCGAGCAGTTCACGAAGATCATCAACGTGCCGAACATGAAGGATCACGGCGCGTCGGGGGTGACGGGGTGCCTCAAGAACATCGCCTACGGCGAGTTCAACAACGTGGCACGGTCCCATTACAAGGCGCAGACGGAAACCTTGACCTTCATCGGCACGCTCGCCGCGACCGAGCCGCTGCGCTCCCGCACCGTGCTCAGCATCATGGACGGGTTGCGCGGGGTCTGGCACGCGGGACCGTTCTCGACGGACAAGCGCTACCGCTTCTACCCCAAGCAGATGAAGTTCGGCACCGATCCCGTGGCGATGGATCGCCTGCTGATCGACATCATCGACGGCAAGCGCAAGCAGGAGGGGGCCATTTCCGTCTGGGAGCGCGACATGAAGTACTTCAGCACCAGGCTCCAGGACTGGCAGGCGAACCCGAACGTGAACCGCTACATCCGGGAGCCGGGACATATCCAGTTCGCATCGACGCTGGGGCTGGGGGAGTACGACATCAACAGGATTCAGCACACGGAGCTCACGGTATGACCGGGATGACGCGCCGGGCGGGTTTGCAGCTGGCGTTTGTCGCGGCGATGACGTGCGGCCTGCTGGCCAACCGCGGCAGCGCGCCGGCCGGACGCGCCGGCGTGTTCGTGACGCCGGTCGCCTCCACGCTCGTCGACCAGGGGCTGGCGGCGCCGTCTCCCGAAGGGGCGGCGGCTGCGGCATTCGAGCCGGTGCCGAAGCCGGGCGTCCGGTTCGTCGAGAACGTCGCGCAGGCGACGACCGCGCCGTGGATTGATTCCAACGCGTGGCGCTTTCAGCGCGGCGTGCGGAAGGCGAGCTACTCGATGCTTCCCGCCGGCTCCGCCGCCCTGGCGGCGGCCGAAGCGTTTACCTTCGGCGTCGAAGCCATTCTCAATCCCGAGCCGGCCGACGTGGCGGAGCTGGGCAGGATGTTGCAGTTCCTCCAGTCGCGCGACGAAGCGCCGCTGCCCGCCCTTGCGAACATCGGCGTGGTCGACGACGGGTCGCCGCTGATGGGCGAAATCCTGAACCTGCTGACACGGCGGAACCTCCTGTACCGTGTGGTGCGCGCCCCCGAACCGGCCCTCGATCTGACGGTGCAGCTCGGGACGGCCGATTTCCCGCCCGACGCAGCAGCCAACCCCAGCGAGTTTGCCGCCCGTGTGCGTGCCAAGCTGGGGGACGACCGGCGACTCGTGCGCCTGTACGGCACCAGCACGGTCATCGCCCACCTCACCGGGCAGGCAGGCGCCGCCCGGCTGTACCTCCTCGCCTACGGCGGAAGCAACCGCCGGCAGCCGGGGGGCAACCAGCAGGGCCTCCGGGTGCGCGTGCTCGGACGATACAGGCCGGCCGGTTTTGCGGCTTACGGCGTGGGAGCCGGTCAAACGTTGACGGACGTCGAGAACCCCGGCAACACCACGGAGTTTTCCGTTCCCCCCTTCATGACGACGGCCATCGTCGATCTGGAGGCCCTGAAGTAATCCGGGCCCCGGTTCCCGCGGCCGCGCCGGAGAGATGCGCAGGGTGATGCTGCACAGCCTCGGACTTTTCAACCAACACCTCTCCGGTGAGCCGAAACCGGCCTTCACCCGCCCGGCGTTGCCGAAGAAGGCGGAGGACGGGATGGCGCCCCAGTGAGCCGCAGCAAGCCAGTCAAACGGATCGGCATTCTGACCGCGGGCGGCGACTGCCCTGGCCTGAACGCCGCCATTCGTGGGGTCGGCAAGGCCGTGCTCGGATCCGGCATGGAAGCCGTGGGCATCCGCGACGGCTTTCTCGGCTTGATCGAGAATCGCATCCTGCCGCTCGACCCGCAGTCCCTTTCCGGCATCCTGACCATCGGCGGCACCATTCTCGGCACCAGCCGGGTCAAGCCCCATCGCATGCTGGTCAAGGGCCGGGTCCGCGACGTCCGCGACGTGATCCTGGCGAACTGCCGCAAGAACGGCCTCGACGCGGTCGTCTGTATTGGCGGTGACGGAACGCAGAAGAACGCGTTCCGGCTGGTCGAGCAGGGCCTGCCCGTGATCACCCTGCCAAAGACCATCGACAACGACGTGGCGATGACCGATGCGAGCTTCGGCTTCGACACCGCGCTGGGGATTGCAACCGAGGCGATCGATCGCCTGCACAGCACCGCGCACAGCCACCACCGCATCATCGTGGTGGAGCTGATGGGCCATCGGGTCGGCTGGCTCACGCTCGGCGCGGGCATCGCCGGAGGCGCCGACGTCATTTTGATACCGGAGATTCCCTACAGCGTGACCAGGGTCGCCTCGGCAATCCAGCGTCGCAGCCAGCGCGGTACGAACTTCAGCATCGTTGCGATCGCCGAAGGCGCGCTCTCGCGGGACTACGCAGAGCGGTTCCGGAAGGCCAAGTCACGCAAGTCCAGGGCGCAGAGCCAGGCGGCAGCGGCCCGCGCCAGCGCCGAGCTCGCGGCGCTCGATCAGCAGCACGCCGGGAACACGCTCCGCCTGGCTCAGGCCCTCGAGAAGCGGACCGGTCTGGAGTGCCGCGTCACCATTCTCGGGCACGTGCAGCGCGGCGGGACGCCGTCAGCAGTTGACCGGCTGCTGGCCACGCGGCTGGGTACCGCCTGCGTCGACATGATCGAATCGCGCAACTTCGGCGTCATGGTCGCGGCCCGCGGCGAGCGGGCGGTGGCGGTGCCGCTGGATCAGGTCGCAGGCAAGCGCAAGCCGGTGCCGCTCGACCACCCGTGGATTGACGCGGCGCGCGCTGTCGGCACCAGCCTGGGGGGTTGATTGCACCTGGGCTGCCGCCGCGAGCGGCGAGGCAGCGCCCCGAGCCCCTGAGCTGCTCCTCCCGAACCGCCCCCAGCATCCGGCCGCTGAACGCCGCGCGCGCCGCGAGGCGGGCCGACACCAACGCTGACGCGGCGACGATGGGTGCGTCCTTTGGTGTAGAGGCCGCCCGTAGAATGCCGAGGGCGACATGCCGGTTGCTTGATGAGCTGGCATCGAGTAAGGTTCCAGCACATCCCGTTTCAGCAAACACGGTGTCGGTAAGTTTGCGGCGGCTCACCGCGATACCGGGAGCCTCCCACCACGAGGAGGAGTCATGCCGAGAGTCGTATTCACGCACGCTGTCAGTGATCCCGCTCACTGGGCGAGCAAGCATTCAGAGCGCGTCGAGGCCTTCGCTGCGTGGGGAACGGACGTGGTCGACTATCTCAGCGCCGACGGCAGCAACAACGTCGCCGTGAGTGCGGACGTCCACGACATGCCCGCGATGCAGGCGGCACTGGGCTCGCCCGAGATCGAGCGGGCTAAACGCGCGCACGGAGTGATGGACCCCGTCAGGGTGCACATCGAGAACAGTTGACGCAGCCCGCAGGGTGTTACGGCGGAGCTCGCCCCTCAGGAATCAATCGCGCGTCCAGGTACAGAGAGAGTGAGTGAGACGATGAGCATGCTGAAGAGATGTCTGTTGGCCGTAACGCTCGGCGCAGTAGTTGCCACCCCGGTCATCGGTCAAGTGCACAAGTACTTCACGCCGGGATCGGTCTGGACCGTCACGATGATCAAGATCGCGCCCGGCATGGACCAGACGTACATGCAGTATCTGGATGGCCAGTTCAAGAAGGGCGAGGATGCGCAAGTCAAGGCGGGTTTCCAGAAGTCTGTACAAGATCCTCCGGACGCTGGACGATGGCGGGGCGTGGAACCTGCTGATCCTTCGAGAGTACGCGACGCTCGCCTCGATCGAAGCCAACGAAGAGCAGGCTGATGCCCTGCTTCGGCAGACCGAAGGCAGCGACGAGGTTCAGATGAAGGGATATCAGGACCGGAGCAAGTACCGGGAAGTGGTCGGCACCAAATACACGCGAGAGCTGGTGCTCAAGTAGGAAGAGGAGGTGATGGGTCCCAATCGCCACTCCCGGCTCGATTACGGACGTCACAATCAGGAAGTCGATCGCGACAGCGAGCCTGTTGTGAGTGGCGAGATGCGAGGACAGGTTGACCCGGCCATGCCAGGAGGTTCCCATGCCACGACGTGAGTGGTCGCGCCGAGACGTGATGCGGCAGAGCCTGGCTGCAGGACTGCTCGTCGTTCCGGCCGGTTGGGGCGAGGCGGAGGTGCTCCATGCGTGGCTGAACGCGCAAGCGGAGCGAAAGCCGACTGCCCATGTCGAGATGGGGCCTTTCTACAAGAAGCGCGCCCCGCTTACCACGAAGCTGCGGTCCGCCGGCGATCCCGGCCTGCCGCTCACCATCAGCGGCCGCGTCATCACCGTCCATGGCGAGAGTGTTCCCGGCCCGAAGATTGAGGTCTGGCAGGCGAACCACGGTGGACTGTACGATCTCGAGGGCTATCGCTACCGCGCGTGCCTCACTCCTCCGGCAGGGGCTTATGCCTTCGACTCGATCATGCCTGGCCACTATCCGGCCCGTGTTGCGCGACACGTGCACTACTTCGTCACGGCACAGGGCTACAAGCCGCTGTCGACGCAGTTGTACTTCGCGACCGACGAGGTGTTCGAAGGCAACCCTGACACGAACTATTCGAAGGATCCGCTGATCACGTCGCGGACGCTCGTGCGGCCGGTGACCCTCAGCGGCCGGCCGGACGCCGCGACGGCGTCGGTCGAGTTCGAGCTCGTGCTCGAGAAGGCGTGAGTCGATGACGCGTCACTCGAGGGGCGGTCCCGAGTTCCGCCCACGCTGTGAACCGACAGGGGTCGGCTCCCCTCATGCCGCTCTCTGCGGCCGTCGCCCTGCCGGCTGAAATCACCTGCCTCAGCGCGACCAACCGGTCGTCGACGGTGGCCGTTGGATTGGCCGACGGGCAGGTGGCGGTATGGAACGGCCGCGACACGGCGCCGGCGGTCGCGTTGAAGCCGCACGCGGCGCGCGTGCTCGCCGTCGGCTCTACCGCCGCCGGTCAGGAGGTCTGGAGCATTGCCGCCGACGGCACTCTGGCACGTACACGGATCGCGCCTGGCGCCTCGCCTGCGGCGAGTCGAGTGGACCTCGGCGTCGCACCGACGCGTGCGGCGGTGTTCGCGGCCGACGGCGTGATGCTCGTGACAGGCGGGGACTTCGGCGAGGTCCGGGTATTCGACACCGCGTCCGGCGCGCTACGGCAGCAACTCCGCGGTCACCGCACCGAGCTGCAGTGCCTCGCCGTGCGACCCGGCTCTGCGATCGTGGCCAGTGCCAGCTCGGAGGCGGACCTCCGCATCTGGGATGCGGCAGCTGGACGCGAGATCGGGTTCGTCGACGGCGACCTCTCCCTGTTCGCGCTGGGTTTCAGCCCTCGCGACGGGACGCTGGCCGCGGGCGGGGTGGATCGTCGCCTGACGCTGCGGGATGCGAAGACGTTCAGGCCGGTGGGCGAGTTGCCGCTCCAGGCGCCCGGAATGGTGGCTGCACTCGCGTGGTCCCCGGATGGCCGCTTCATCGCGTTGGCCGATGTGGACGACGAGACGCTGGCCAGGGGTGGAGTCCAGATCGTGGATGCAGCCAGCCGCAGCGTGGTCGCGAGCCTCGACACGGGCGGCACTCCGGCGCGTGGCCTCGCCGTCCTGGCGGATCCCGGCGTGGTCGTTGCCATCTCCGGCCGTGACCTGCGCGCGTGGACTGTCGCCGCCATGAAGTGACCGACCTCCAGCCATGACCTGACCGGACGACGTCGTCTCGGGGAGCCGGTGCGCACGCTCGTGGATTCCGTGGCGACGGCCTGGTGCCGGTCAGGCGACAATCGCCGTCCCGAACTGCTTCCGCAACACCAGCGCCACGGCGCCGCGCAGCCGTGCCTCGGCGCCATTCCCGGCCGGCACGATCCGGGGGAGGGGGCCCGAGACGCGCTCCGCCGCGCTCTCCTCGAGGGCGGGACCGATCGTCGTCCACACGCGGGTGACCTCGCCCACGACGAGGATGAGACTCGGCGCCAGACCGATCGCGATCATCGCCACGCCCCGGCCGAGATGATGGCCCATCCGGGACAACGCGCCGACGGCCCTGTCGTCCCCCTGCTCCGCCAGGGTCATCAACTCATCGAAGGTGACCGCCAGAGTGCCGGTGGATCCGGCGCTGCTGCGGCCGGGCGGTCCCTCCGCGTAGGCGCGCAGCGCCGCCGTATTCGATGCGTAGACCTCCCAGCATCCGAGCCGCCCGCAGCCGCACAACAGGCCGTTCTCTTCGAGTCGCACGTGGCCGAACTCGCCGGCCATGCCGGACCCGCCGCGCACCAGGCGGCCGCTGCTGATGATGCCGGCGCCAATTCCCTCGGAGACGGTCAGGACCACCAGGTCCCGCAGCTCGCCGTGCCCCCCGAAGGAGGCCTCCGCGATTGCACAGGCGTTGGCCGCATTCTCCAGTTCGACCGGGATGCCGGTCGCCTGTTCGATGGGCGTCCTGAGGTCGACGTCGCGCCATCCGAGGTTGGGCGCAGAGACCAGCCGCTGCCTGGCGAGATCCAGGGCGCCGGGCACCGTGACGCCGATGCCTTCGCAAGTGAGCCGGGGATGGGCGCGGAGGAAGGCCTGCAGGCGGCGGCAGAGATTCCCGATGAAGACCGTCGGCGTCGGGGCCGTCGGCAGGCGCTCGTAGGTGATGACCCGCCCATTCGGATCGGCAATCGCGATGGTCGTCAACCCCGGACGGATATCGACGCCGAGGATGCGGGCGCGCTCGACGTTGAGATACAGCAGTCGAGGCTTGCGGCCCAGCGGCGCCCTCCCCGCCGCCCCTTCCGTGACCCAGCGCTGCCGGATCAACTCCTCGGTGATCAGGGAGACGGTGCTCGGCTGCAGGCCGGTCTGACGGGCGACCTCGGCGCGCGAGATCGGCTGCTTCGCCCGGATCAAGCCAAGGATCAAATGACGATTCACGTCGCGGACGGTCGTACCCGCGGTGATCGGAGTTGCCGGCATCTAAAGTATGAAAAGCAGCGGTTAGTTCGAACCTCGAACAATATGTCCTGGCCGGTGTGCTGTCAAGGGTTTGGCAGCGCAAGGTGTCGCCGGAAAGTGTCGCGCGGGTGCGATGTCAGCGCTTGACAGCGCCCACGCCAGCCACTAAAGTTCGAGGCCGCAATAAATGCAATGCCGTTGGCATTCGAGGAGTGTCATGAACACCAGCGATTCAGGATCGGCCGGTCGGCTCTTCCGAACCCTGCTGCTCGGCATCGCCTGCGCGCTGGCGGCACAGTCGGCCATGGCGCAGGTTCTCTACGGCTCGCTGCTGGGAGAAGTAGTCGATCCATCGCGCGCCGTGCTGCCCGGGGCGACGGTCACGGTCACCAACAACGACACCGGTCTCCAGCGCGAGACAACGACCGACGGGAGCGGCTCGGTACAACTTCCGGGATCTTCAGGCGGGCACCTACGACCTGAAGGTCACCATGGAGGGCTTCAAGTCCTATCTGAAGGCGGGCGTCTCGGTGACGCTCAACACGGTGGCCCGCGCGGACGTGCACATGGAGGTCGGCGGGCAGAGCGAGACCGTCAACGTCACCGCGAGAACGATCCTGCAGACCGAGCGGGCCGACGTCAGCACGCAGCTGAACTCGGCGCAGGTGTCGAACCTGCCGATCGGCAGCGCACGCAACTTCCAGCAACTGTACAAATTGATCCCCGGAGCGAGCCCGCCGGTGGAGCTGCATTCCGACGCGGGGAACCCGCAGCGCTCGCTGGGCACCAACTTCAACGGCGTGTCCCGGTCGAACAACAACACCCGCCTCGACGGCGCGACGGTGAGCTACCCGTGGCTGCCGCACATCATGGCCTACGTGCCTCCGGCCGAAGCGGTGGAGACCGTGAACGTCGTCACCAACAGCTTCGACGCCGAACAGGGCATGGCCGGCGGCGCCGCCGTGAGCGTCTCGATCAAATCGGGCACCAACCAGTACCACGGCAGCGGGCAGTGGTTTCACACCAACAGCGCGCTGCGTGCACGCAACTACTTTTTCGTGGGCAACGAGATCCCCAAGAACCTCCTGAATCAGTTCGGCGGTACGTTCGGGGGCCCGATCAAGAGGAACAAGCTGTTCTTCTTCGGCAACTGGGAGCGCACGGCACGACGGCAGAACGCGTCGGTGCTGCGAACCATTCCGACCGACGCGCTGAGCGCCGGCGACTTCTCAGGCACCGGCGCGCTGATTTACGATCCCAACACCGGCAACCCCGACGGCACGGGGCGGCAGCTGTTCCCGAACAACCGGATCCCCGCCGACCGGATCGACCCCGCCGCCTTGAAGATGCTGCAGTTGCTCCCGGCGCCCAACCTCGCGGAGTTTCCGTCCAACTACTTCGCCAGCGGAACGTATGAGTTCGACCGGGACAACATGGACTTCAAGGTCAACTTCAACCCTGGACCGCGGGCATCGATTTTCGCCCGGTACTCGTATTCACCGAGCGACATCTTCGATCCGCCATCCCTGGGCGACGCTGGGGGGGACGCGCTGGCCGGCGGGCAGCCGGGCCGGGCGCCGGGCAGGATTCAGAGCACCGCCGTCGGTGCGACCTACACCATCTCCGAGCATGTGCTGGTCGATGCCAACTTCGGCTTCACGCGGCAGCGCCTCGGCGCGGAAAACGTCGACATCGACACGAACTACGGGCTCGATGTCCTGAACATTCCGGGCACCAACGGTCCGGACCGTCTGCAGGGCGGCTATCCGCGCTTTGCGATCACCGGCTTTTCGTCGCTGGGCAATCCCAACGTTTCCAATCCTTTCTCGTTCAGCGACAACCAGTACGTGGCGGTCGGCAACTTGAGCTGGTTGAAGGGTTCGCACTGGCTCCGCGTCGGTGGCGAGTACACGTACTACACGATCAACCACTTCCAGCCGCAGGCCGCTTTCGGTCCGCGGGGCGGCTTCACCTTCACCGGCGGGCTGACGTCGTTGCGCGGGGGCGCCAGTCCGACGCTCTACAACGCCTTTGCCGACTTCCTGCTCGGTCTGCCCCAGAGCATGGGCAAGGATCTCCAGTTCGTCAATCCTGCCTCGGTGCGCATGCCTTCCTGGGGGGTCTACGCGCGGGACCAGTGGCAGATCAACCGGCAGCTGACGCTGAACTACGGCCTGCGATACGAGGACTATCCGTTCGCGACCCGGGCGGACAGGGGCGGGGAGCGATACGACCCGGTGACCGACAAGGTGGTGGTGGGCGGGCTGGGCGGCGTGCCGGAGAACGCGGGCGTCGACGTCGGGAACGGACAGTTCGCGCCCCGTCTCGGCCTTGCCTACCGCATGACCGAGAAGACCGTGCTGCGCGTCGGGTACGGCGTCAGCATCGATCCGAACTCGTTCCGGAACCTGCGCGACGCGTATCCCGCGACGATTTCCTCGCAGTTCTCCGGTGCCACCGCCTCACTGGCCGCCGGCTCGCTCCGTACGGGTATTCCCGCGGTGCCGCTCCCCGACCTCAGTCAGGGCTCGATTGAGTTGCCCGTCGCGGTCGGAACGCAGACGTTTCCCGAGGTGTTCAACCGCGGGTACATTCAGTCATTCAACCTGACGCTGCAGCAGGACATCGGCGCGGGCGTCATCGGACAGATCGCCTACGTGGGCACCCGGGCGACCCGCCAGACGGCGAACGTCAACATCAATGCCGCCGGTCCGGGCGGCGGCAACAATGGACGGGCGCTGTTCCCCCAGTTCGGCCGCATCGCCAACATCAACATGTTGATCCCGTTCAACACCGCGACCTACGACTCGCTCCAGGCGCAGCTCACCCGCCGCCTGTCCGCCAACTCGTCGCTCGGCGCGTCGTATACGTTCTCCAAGGCGATCAACTACGCCGACAACAGCGATTCGGGCCTCACGTGGAACTGGGAACCGATGTGGGAGCGCAACCGCGCGCTCGCCGACTTCGACCGTCCGCACAATCTGCAACTCTACGGCATCTACGAGCTTCCCTTCGGTCACGGCAGGAAGTGGGCGACCGACGGCGTGGCCGCCGCCATCGCCGGCGGCTGGCAGCTCAATGGTGTGTTCAGCGCGACCAGTGGGACGCCGTTCACCGTCACGTCGGCCGGCACCTCGGTCAACGCGCCCGGCAACACGCAGACGGCGGACCAGGTGCTGGAGACTGTCGAAATTCCCGGCGGGGTTGGCCGCGGCAACAGTTACTTCGACCCGGCCGCGTTCGCGCCGGTGACCGACGTGCGGTTCGGCAACAGCGGCCGGAACATCCTCCGCGGCCCCGGCCTCGTGAACCTCGATGCCAGCCTGTTCAGGGATTTCCCCATCGGCCGGGGGACGACGATGCAGTTCCGGGCCGAGGTGTTCAACGTCACGAACCGACCGGCGTTCAACAACCCGGGCGCCAATGCGTCCGCCCCGACCCGCGCTGCCGACGGCACGATCCTCAACTTGAACGGCTACACCGAGATTACGTCGGCGCAGGCGACGGAACGCCACGTCCGGTTCGCGCTGAGGCTGCTGTTCTAGTGGGCCTCCGGCCAGCGCGGGCCTCGGCCCACCGCGGTCACTCGCCGCACCGAAAACTTGACCAGGCCGGTCAAGTTTCGGTCCGTCAAGAGTTCTAGTGGGCCTCCGGCCCAGCGCGGGCCTCAGCCCACCGCGGTCAAGGGTTCTACCTTTGGAGTTCACTTGTGTTGGGGCCGTAGGGGCGGGCCTTCAGGCCCGCCCAGGCGGGGTCTAAAGACCCCGCCCTACATCAACACATGAACGCAGGGACTAGTATCGCGTCCGGCCCACCTGCTCCCGCCTGGCACGGTCGTGACGCCGGGACTCCTGCCGGTCGTCCGGATAGAATGGGAACATATGGGGTTGCAGACACTGGCCACGGCGCTGATGATGACGACGCTGGCAGCCCCCGCGCCGGCGCAACAAACCGCCGGGAGCGAGCTGGCGAAGCTGGCGGAGCAGGCCCGGCGGCTCGAGACCGACGGCGAGCCGGCGAAAGCGCTGGCGGCCTACCGGCAGATCGTCGAAAAGGACCCCGGCCATGTCGCCGCCAACCAGGGGATCGGCCGGGTGCTCGACCTCGAAGGGCAATACGTCGAGGCCCGGCGGCACCTGCAGACGGCCATCGATCGCGCCGCCGATCCGGAGAAGAATCAGGCGCTGTCGGCAATGGCGGTGTCCTACGCGTTCGAAGGCAACGCGCGGGACGCGGCGCGATACTTCCAGCAGGTCTTCGACAGGCAGATCCAGGCGGGCGCCCACGACTCGGCCGGCGGGACCGCCAACGCATTGGGGCGCGTCTACCTGGAGACCGGCGATTTCGACAGCGCCGAGAAGTGGTATCGCACCGGATACGAGCACGGCACGAAGGCGGCCACGCTCACGCCCGAGCAGAAGGATCTCGCGGAGATG
Source organism: uncultured Acidobacteriota bacterium (assembly GCA_963787175.1). Classification (GTDB taxonomy): domain Bacteria; phylum Acidobacteriota; class Vicinamibacteria; order Vicinamibacterales; family 2-12-FULL-66-21; genus CAVSUB01. The sequence continues at coordinate 324,218 of CAWBCA010000004.1, read as the reverse complement.
CGCTGGCACCACGCCCGGGCGCGGATCGCCGCCCGCCGGAAGCAGACCGAGGCCGCCCGCACGCACGTCGACGAGGTCAGGGCGATCGCCGGTCGCGGCAGGCTGGACGAGTCGCAGCGGCTGCAGTCCCACCACGTCGCCGGATACGTCGCGTTCTACCAGGCCGACTACGAGCGTGCGATCGCCGAGCTCGCCAAGGCCGACCAGGACGATCCGTTCATCCTGAGCCTGCTGGCGCAGGCCCACGAACAGCGGAAGGATCAGGCCCGGGCGCGCGAGCTCTACGCGGCGATCGTGAAGATGCCGGATCACACGCTGCAAGCCGCGCTGGCGCGGCCGTCCGCTCAGCGCCGGCTCGCCGGGAAGTAACGCCCGGGCGATGAACGGGCTGTCCCGCCGCCGGCGCGATCCATGATCGGCCGCCAGAGATGAAGGCTGTCGACACCGGTCGCCGATACGACGGCGATTCGGCGCCACGCGGACGGATCGGTGCCTGAGCTCCCCGAAGTCGAGGCGATCCGCCGCCGTCTCGAGCCCGTCATGGCCGGCGCGCGCTTCGACGAGGTGATCCTTCGCCGGCCCGACCTGCGTACGCCCTTCCCCCGGCGCTTCAGCTCGCGGCTGGTCGGCTGCACCGTGCTGGCATTGACCCGGCGCGCCAAGTACCTTGTTGCGGCGCTGTCGTCCGACGAGACGCTGCTGATGCACCTCGGTATGTCGGGATCGTTCCACGTCCTTCCAGCCGGCGCGGACGGGGGATCACCGGGCGGCCGGCGTGCGGACGGCCTGGACCGTCACGACCACGTGGTCTTCCAGATGTCCTCCGGCGCGCTGGTGACCTTCAACGATCCGCGCCGCTTCGGCGTCATGGACCTCGTGCCGGCGGGGCAGCTGGCCGGGCACCCCGCACTGGCTGCGCTGGGGCCCGAGCCGCTGTCGCCGGCGTTCGACGCGTCCGCCCTGGCACGGGCGTGCCGCGGCAGGAAGAGGTCGCTGAAAGTGACGCTGCTGGATCAGCACGTCGTCGCCGGGCTCGGCAACATCTACGTCAGCGAGGCGCTGCACCTCGCGGGGCTGTCGCCATACCGCCTCGCATCGACGATTGCCACGCCGTCGGGTCTCCCGCGTCCGACAGCGCATCGCCTGGCCGCGGCGATCAAGCGCGTCCTGACCCGGGCTGTCGATCGCGAGACCGGGGCAGCCTATCGCTCGTCCAGGTTCCGCGTCTACGACCGGGACGGTGAGCCGTGTCCGACCGCGCGCTGCGGCGGCACGATAGCGCGACGCACCCAGGCGGGAAGGTCGACGTTCTACTGTCGCCGCTGCCAGCGCTAACCCTGGAGTTCACTTGTGTTGGGGCTGTGGGGACGGGCCTTCCATCGGCCGATCCCAAGGAGCCGCCTCAGCTATCGCGCTTGTCTCCGCCCTTCTGTCTGCGCTGCCGGGCAGGCCTGACAGGTAGAATGCGGCGGATGCCCAAGAAGAAGAAGGTCGTACGCAGACGCAAGCGAGTCGGCGCGAAGTCGATCGGCCTCACCGCGGCCGAAGTCGCCGACTCCCAGGACCAGGCGGCACGGACGCTCGCAGCGCACATCGAGGAGGACGGCGGCGCCGTTCTCGCGAGCTACCGGGATCCCTTCGGCGCAACGCCCGCGGTCCTGGCGGCGCTGCCGATCGATCGCGTCGAGCCCACCCCGTACCAGCGCGATCCCTCGCAGCCGCACGTCAAGCGGCTGATGACGGTCATTGAAACGCTCGGCCGTTTCCTCGATCCCATCATCGCCGTCAGGCGCGACGAGGCCTACTGGACGCCGAATGGCAACCACCGCCTCCAGGCGATGCGCAAGCTCGGTGCGAAGTCGGTCGTCGCGCTCGTCGTCCCGGATGCGGACGTCGCGTTCAAGATCCTCGCACTGAACACCGAGAAGGCGCACAACCTGAAAGAGAAGTCGCTGGAGACCATCCGCATGCTGCGCGCGCTTGCGGACGGGAGCGGCGCACGCACGGAGGGTGAGTTCGCCTTCGAGTTCGAGCAGCCGTCGTTCCTGACACTGGGCGCCGCGTATGAACAGCGGCCGCGCCTCGGTGGCGGGGCGTATCAGCCGGTCCTGCGCCGTGTCGACGACTTCCTGGACGAGCGGCTGCCGCGTGCGCTCGCCGAGCGGGGCCGTCGCGCGCGCCTGGTGCTCGAGGTGGACGACGCCGTTGGCGGAATCGTGGCGAAGCTGAAGACGCGCGGGTTCACCAGCCCGTACCTGCGCCCGTTCGTGATAGCCCGCGTCAATCCAATCCGTTTCTCGACCTCGACCGAATTCGATTTCGACGACGTGCTCGGCCGCATGTTGAAGGCGGCCGCGAAGTTCAAGGTGGATCGGGTGCGTCAGGAGGACGTGGTGCGCACCGGCGGCGGTCCAGTCGAGGAGGAGGAGTAGCGGCGGCCTTCGACGGGTCCCGGTCGTTCTGTAGAACGGCTGAGCCCGGAGTATGTTCCCAGCGCACGGACCCCGATTTGCATCAGAGTCGATAGCACTGGAAGGAGCTGAGCAATGGATATCTCTACCGCCGTCGCGCTTGCGCTCGCGCTCTGTATAGCGCTGTGGGTTCCGTTCTTCGTCATGAACATCCGCCGGGGGAAGGCGCGCGGACATACCTGGTTCACATGGTGGAAGCCGCGGGGTCATTCCGACATCGGCCCGGACACCGGATCCCGACCGACGCGGCCTGGCGCAGACGATGCGCGGGGGGCTCGTTACTGACTGGGGCTGCCTCACGCGAGGGCGTCGCAGTTCTGCTCGCGCCATCCGGAGACTGCGGCGACCGGACCACCCCGGCGCCGCGCACCGCCCAACCGAGTTCCTCGACAGGATCTGCCGCATCGAGACGAGGCAGGGACGCGTCCGCTTGCCCGTCCTGCCGTGATCACACGTTCATCTGACGCCCCTCGTTCAGGGCCAGCCAGCCGCGGACGATCCGGTATACGAACCAGATTCCGACAATCGCCAGCGGCAGCCAGACGATCAGGAGGCCGAGACCCAACGTCATCACCACGAACAGGGCGCAGAGACAGACCCACAACAGTCCGTACCAGAATGTCCGAATCTGCCATCGGAAGTGCGACTCGAGCCATGTCCCGCGCACTTCGTCGCGCTTCACATAATTCAGGACCACCGCGATGATGGACGGCCACCCGGTGAGGAATGCGCCGACCACCGTGGCGACGCCGAGGATCCCGGTCAGCAGGCTGAATGCGTGCAACGCATAAATGGCCTGCGTCCAGCTATAAAGAGGGCCCGACGTCTGGTTCGTGGTCATCACATGATCCGCCGCTGCCGGCAGCCCGGGTCAACAAGGCTGGCCGGCGAAGTTTTCGACACTGCGACCCTGCGAAGCGCCTGACTCGATCCGTCCGATTGAACTACGCTGAGAACCCGTGCTGCCGCCGGTGCACCGGGCCGTCGAAGGTCTGCGTCGACTTGAACTGCTCGAAGCGACCGTCGGTGGCGAACGGCTTCACCTTGTCCGACAGCGCGGCCTGCTCTGAGGCCGACAGCGGTTTGAACCCGCGGGCCAGAGCCACGTTCTCCTGCAGCTGCTCCAAGGTCGTCATGCCGACGACCTGCGAGGCGATCGGCTGACTGAGCGCGAACCGGTAGGCGTCAACCGGCGTCAGTCCCGCCTCCCGGGCAATCCCGTTGCCGCCGCCGAAACCCTTCATGCCGATCGCGCCGACCTTTTTCTCCAGACAGACGGGCAGGACCTGTTTCTGAAAACTGCGATAGTGCAGGTCGAGCACGTTCACGGGAAACTGACAGGTGTCCCAGGCGAACGGCTTCGCCAGCATCGACAGGTGAATGCGGGGATCCTTGTGGCCGGTGAATCCGATGTAGCGCACCTTTCCCGCCTTGCGCGCTTCGATGGCAGCCTTCAGCCCGCCCTTCTCGAACACCCAGTCCGGATCGTTGTCGTAGATGATCTCGTGGAACTGCCACAGATCGATCCGGTCGGTGCGGAGCCGGCGCAGGCTGTCGTCGAGGCACTTCATCGAGCCCGCATGATCGCGCTCGCAGTTCTTGGTCATGAGGAACACCTTGTCGCGCCGGCCGTCCGCGAGCGCGCGTCCCATGACCTCCTCGGCGCCGCCATCGTGGTAGTCCCAGCAGTTGTCGAAGAAGGTGAGGCCTTCGTCGACGGCGGCGTGCATGATCCGGACGGCCTCGGCGGGATCCTTCACGGAACCGATGTGCCATCCGCCGAGGCAGAGGATCGAGACGCGCTCGCCTGTCCGCCCGAGCAGGCGCGTCGGCAGTCCGCTCGATCCCGCCGGCTGCTGGCTGGCGAGGACATCCCCCGCAAGGACGCCGACGGCCAACGCGGACGCCGCCGCATCGAACAGGAACTCCCGACGCGTGCTGGTCGATTCGGTACTCATGACTGTCCTCCGTGGTGAATGGAACCTGACGCCTCGTCGACGGGCGTCAGTGACCGGACGACGGTTCGGCGCAACGAAGGTTGACGGTTGCGCCGAAAAGAGGCGGTACGTCCGGAATCCACTGGGCTGCCGGCAGGCTAACGAAGATGCTTGTTGAAGTGGGCGACGGTACGCTCCCAGGCGATTTTGGCCGCGGCGGCATCAAACCGAGGCGTCGTGTCGTTGTTGAAGCCGTGCTGCGTGCCGGGATACAGGTGGCGCTCGTAGCGCACGTTGGCGGCCTTCAGCGCCGTCTCGTACGCCGGCCAGCTTGCGTTGATGCGCTCGTCCACCTCGGCCGACTGGATCACTATCGCGGCCTTGATCTTGGGCACGTCCTCGACGTTCGGTGCGCTGCCGTAAAAGGCCACACCGGCGGCCAGGTCTGGCACGCGCGTGGCGAGGAAGTTCACCATCCCGCCGCCATAGCAGAAGCCGACGGCGCCGACCTTGCCGCTGGTCTCAGGCCGGGCCTTGAGCCACTCCACCGCGGTGACGAAGTCCTCCCGCGTCTTTGCCTGATCCAGCTTGGGAAACAGCTCGCGGGCCGCGTCTTCGCTCCCCGGGTAGCCTCCGAGCGGGAACAGCGCATCCGGCGCGAACGCCACGAAGTTGTCGAGCGCCAGCCGGCGGGCTATGTCCTCGATGTGCGGGTTCAACCCGCGGTTCTCGTGAATGACGAGGACCGCCGGCAGCTTGCCGGCGGCCTTGGCCGGCTGCGCCAGGTAGCCGCGCATCTTGCCGTAGCCCTTCGGGGAATCGTATTCGAGGGGCTGCACCTTGAGGCGCGGGTCCTCCGGCTTGACGACCTGCGCCTCCACGAACTTCGGGCTGAGCTGATCGAGCAGCATCGCGGCAGTCACGCCCCCGACGGCGTACTTGGCGGCCTTGTCCAGAAAACCACGCCGGTCGAGTGCACCGTGGACGTAGGCATCGAACAGAATGAGCAGTTCCTGGTCGAACTCATGAGCGGTCTTGCGTTGCATCGGTCCTCCTGGCACACGGGCATCGGGGCGACCACAGGGCTGCGTCCGGGTCGCGTGAACTGTGTAGCACATCATATGGCTGTACCACTCCTTGTCGACGTCGGAGAACAGGAAGTCGCAGGGACCCGGCAGCGCGCCCACAACCTGATGGGCGTTGCCACCACCTGGTCCCGTCGGGTCCAGCGAGTGATCTGATGCGGTGCGCACGTGGCACACCAGGTGCAAGCACAGGGCGATTGGAGGTCGAGTATGTCTATCGCACGAGTCGTAGAGCTGACGGCAACGTCCGAGCAGAGCTTCGAGGACGCCATGCGTCAAGGGATCGCGCGGGCCACCCAGACCCTGCGTCATGTGAAGAGCGCCTGGATCAAGGAGCAGGAAGTCGAGATTTCGGACGGGAAGCTGGTCAAGTTCAAGGTCAACATGCTCGTGACCTTCGTGCTGGACGATGCCAGCGACGTGTCCTGAGGCCTGACGGCCAGCCGGCGCTGCCCCGGCCGGGTGTCGACCTGAGACGTGCGCAGGGGGACCGGCTCGACCAGCCGGTCCCTGGTGGCGGATGCGACGTGTGGCCATCCAACCTGGGCAGGCCGCCGGCCGCCGTCAGAGAAAGCGCTGGAGGAAAGCGAGCACTTCCTGGCGGCCTTCCGGTGTTTCCTGGTGGCCGACGTCGTAGCGCAAGAGCTTCCAGCGCTCGGGATGACCCGCGTCGGCATAGACGCGGGTCACGTCGCGCTCGATGATGTCCAACCCCTCTACGGGCGTCAGCTTGTCCTGCACTCCCGCCAGCCCTAAATGCGCGCGCGGCGCGATCATCGCGTTGATCTGCGACGTCGTGAAGTGCTTGAGGAGGCCCGGCACGTAGTAATACACGCCGTGACCTCCCAGGCCCTTCCTGGCGAGCAGCGTGTGGAAGTCCGTCAGGCAGCAGATGTCGACGGTGACCTTGATTCGCTCGTCGAGGGCGGCCAGCCACCAGGCCATCGTGCTGCCCATCGACATCCCGACCGTGGCGATCCTCGAGGCGTCGACGTCGGCCCGCGCCGCCAGCCAGTCGACCGCGCGCAGGCTGTCGTACACCATCATTCCCCAGAGCACCCGCCCCTGCCAGAGCATCGCCTTGAACGTATCGAGCTCGCTGGTGTGGCTGCGTTCGCCGAACACCCAGTGGTCGATGCAGAGGACGGTGCAGCCGAGGCCGGTCAGCGCTTTCGCGTACGGCACGGGGTGCAGGTAGCTGCGGCCGTCGAGAAGCTCCTGCTTGCCGATTGTGTAGCCGCCACCATGGGAGTGGTTGAAGACGACTGCAGGAGTCCGGCCCGAGGCCGATGCAGGCCGGGCGAGGTAGGCTGGAACGGTTTCGAGGCCGTTGAGATCGAGGTCCCAGGTCTCGACGAGCATGCCATCCCGCGTCGCCTCGCTCCGCTTGCTGCCTCCGATGGGACGCCGACGATCGGGCAGATCTCCCAGCAACGCGTAGAGCTCTCGTCGTCTCGCGGCGATCGACTGCACGGCGGGCTCCATTCTCCTCCGGCGCCCGCCGCCCGCCTGCGCCAGCGGCGCCAGGGCAGCCAGCGACAACAGATCACGACGTCCGACCGAACGCATCACCATTGGTGGCCCTCCCGTTCGACTGCCATGCGTGGCGCCGCGGCGTGGACGCTACCGCGGCGTGAAGGCGCGGCCGACGTCGAGTCCCACCTTCGGGTCCTTGACGGTGCCGCCGACGGTGATCGGGATGACGGTGACCCCGTTGCGGCGGAACACCGGTTCGATCACCTTCAGGAACATCGACTTCATCCCGGTCGTCAACTCGGACAGCTTGGCGTCGAGGCGAACCGTCCCCTTGAACTCCATCGCCTGCGTTGCGGCAGCGAAGGTGCCGTTCAGCGTGACGCGGGCGCCGGGCATCGAGAAATTGATCGTCGAAAACCGGATCACGCCGCCGCGCATGGCGAAGCGGCCGTTGAAATCCGAGACCACCTGCGCCGGCACGCCGCTGGCGCCCTGCGCCTTCTGACTCAAATCGTTCACCTTCCCCTGAATCCCGCCGCTCGCAAACCGTGCATCGTCTATCTCGAAGGTCCCGCTGAGCACCAGTTTCTGGAGCGCATCGACGTCTCCCGGCGGCAGCTCGAATTTGGCGCGCACCTTCAGCGCGCCGCTCATCGGCGGCGGGTCGGCGCGAACCGCCAGGAACAGCACGTCCTCGAGCCTCGCGCGGTCTATCGTCACGTCGAGGGTCACCGTGCGCCCGTCTGCGCCCTCGCGCTCGACGACGCCGCCTTCAGCGTGGACCGCCGTCTGGCGGAACGTACCGTCGACCGGACGGAGCCAGGTGTTGCCGTTGGTACCGTCGACGATGGAATGGAACGTCGTCGCGAGCGGGATCGCGTGGCCGGCGCTCGTGAGGGCGAAGTCCCTGACGTCCGCCCGTCCGTCGACCTCGATGTGTTCGAGAACGCCCGAGAACCTGCCGGACGACTGCAGCGTGCCGCGAATGCCCTTGAACACGCCGAGGTCGGCGTCGTGAAACGAGTATTCGGCAGCGAGCGGCGTTCGTGCCGGAGAGTCGGCGTTCCACGGCCCGAAAGTGCCGCGGGTCTCGATGCGCCCGGGGGGCGTGGGATTCGTCAGCGAGGCAGTGAACGCCCATGGCGTTTCGGCGCCGGTGTCCTGCATCGAGAGCCGTGCGATCGCGAACTCGCGAGGCCTCTTGCCCGGCGTGCCGCGAAGAATGCGCAGCACCGCATCTTCCGAGACGAGGTCGTCGACCACGATCGGCGACGTAGGTTTCTTGCTTCCGGAGTCGCCTGTCGAGCCCCCCGCGGGTGCGGCGGGGCTGTCCGTGCCGGGACGATCGTTGTCGCCATCGATATCGATCCCGCCGGGGGGCACGTTGATCTCGAGGCCCGCCAGCCGGACCTCCCGGATGTGCAGGCGCGAGCCGAGCAGACCGAGAAGACCCGCCTCTCCGGAGAACGATCGGATGCTGATCAGCGGCTGGAGGGTCCTGCCGCCCTTGCGATGGACGACCACCCCCTCGCCGGCGATGCGCAGCCGCGGGAAGACCGAGACGCGCAACGCCTGCACGTCGACCGACCCGCCGAAGCGCTCGCCGAGCGCATTGGCCAGACGGGTCCGGAGCGAGCCGGGCAGCGTGAGCGGCAGCGTGAAGAACAGCACCGCCAGCACGAGCGCAGCGGCGACGAGGGGGCGCGTCAGACGCCGCGGTAGAGGCCGCATCCGGGGATTATTGCTCGGAACGTGTCGGGCCGGTTGCCACGGCGAACGGTGCCGCGCGGCGTCCGTGCGGCTGTTCGAGCGAGTGGCCGTGCCCGTTCGAGCGGGGGGCGCTCAGGTGCAACGGCTTTTTCGGCGCCGCTTTACGCCGCCGAGATGGACCTGAGCGATCCGGCTGACGCGTGCTGACCGAGCAAAGAGGCGATCCCGTTTGGCCGTACCATGCTGGGATGTGGATGTCACGACCTCTGGTAGAGCCGCAATGAATCGCCAGCTTGTCGGATTCATGGGCAGTTGTGTGCTGCTGGCCACCGGCGCGGCCGCGCAGACAACGCCCACGGCGTGGACGGCTCCGTCCACCGAGGAAGTGAACGCCATCTATCCCGAGGTCGAGGCGTTCTACCTCGATCTTCATCGCAATCCGGAGCTCTCGCTGCACGAGCAGCAGACGGCGGCGAAGCTGGCCGCGCGCGCGACGGCGTTGGGATACGAAGTCACGACCGGGGTAGGCGGGACGGGGGTAGTGGCCGTCCTGCGTAACGGGCAGGGCCCGACGGTGCTGCTGCGCACGGACATGGACGCGTTGCCCGTGGAAGAGAAGACCGGCCTGCCTCACGCCAGCCAGGTGGCCGTGAAGAACGACTCGGGCGCGACAGTTCCGGTCATGCACGCCTGCGGGCACGACGTTCACATGGCGAGCTGGTTCGGCACCGCCAAGCTCATGGCGGCCAATCGGCCACGCTGGCACGGCACGTTGATTCTTGATCGGCCAACCGGCCGAAGAGCTCGGCGTGGGGGCAGCAGCCATGCTCAAAGACGGCCTGTTCACGCGCTTTCCGAAACCCGATTTCGCGTTCGCGATCCACGACAGCGCCGGGCAGCCTGCCGGTCAGGTCGGCTACACATCGGGGTTTGCGCTCGCCTCGTCCGACTCGGTGGACATCACCATCTTCGGCCGCGGCGGTCACGGCGCGCAGCCGCACAACACGGTCGATCCGATAGTCATCGCCGCCCGTACCGTGCTCGCGTTGCAGACTCTCGTGTCGCGGGAGAACAACCCGCTCGATCCGGCCGTCATCACCGTGGGCACCATCCACGGCGGCACCAGGACCAACATCATTCCCGACGAGGTCAAGCTCGAGCTCACGGTGCGCTGGTACAAGCCGGAAGTGCGAAAGCAGCTGCTGGCAGCGATCGATCGCGTCGTGAAGGGCCAGGCATTGGCTGGCGGCGCGCCGCGCGAGCCGCTGGTGAAGGTCTCGCCGGCCGCGCATGCCACCTACAACGATCCCGGGTTGACCACGCGCCTCGTCTCGGCGCTGCGCAACACGCTCGGGACAGCGAACGTGGTCGAGGTTCCGCCGACGATGGGCTTCGAGGATTTCTCGGAGTTCTCGTTGGCGGGCGTGCCATCCGCCATATTCTGGGTCGGCGGAGCAGAGCCGGCGAAGTTCGACGCTGCACAGCAGTCGGGCACGCCGCTGCCCGGGCTGCATTCCTCGTTATGGGCGCCCGACCGTGAGCCGACGCTGAAAACGGCGATCACGGCCGCCACGACGGCGGTGCTGGCGTTGCTGGGGCGCTGACACGGCACATCACCATCCGCGTCTCCGGGGATCGGTCTGGATGAAAACAGGCCTGAATCGATGAGTCGCCGGGCAGGCAGGCCTTTGCATTGTAAGATGAGGACCACCTCATCCATGGACAACAAACGCTCGGACGTCCAGCGACCATGAGTGTCGTTCTACTGGACACTCCCGCCAGCCCACCGATTCCCGAAGATCGCCCGCCCCCAGCATTCGAGCCGTACATCGCCGCAGGCACGTCCATGCGGGAGCTGACCGTGCTGCCGGTCGTTGTCGGCGCCGTGCTCGGACTGATCTTTGGCGCCTCCTCGCTGTATCTGGTCCTGAAGGTCGGCCTGACGGTGAGTGCGTCGATCCCCGTGGCGGTCATCTCGATTACGCTGTTCCGCCTCCTCTCGAAGATCGGCGGCCGGGACGCGACGATTCTCGAGCACAACATCGTGCAGACCGCCGGGTCGGCGGGTGAGTCGATCGCGTTCGGCCTGGGCGTGACCATGCCGGCGATCATGATCCTCGGCTTCGATCTGGAAGTGACACGCGTCGTGCTGGTGGCGGTGCTGGGCGGGCTGCTCGGCATCCTGATGATGATCCCGCTCCGCCGTGCCCTCATCGTGCAACAGCACGGAGTCCTCAATTACCCGGAGGGCACCGCGTGCGCCGAGGTGCTGAAAGCTGGAGCGTCCGCCGAGTCGCAGGCCGCCGCATCGGCCTCGGCGAGGCGCGAGCAGGCGTTGCTCGGCGGCGCCGCAACCAGCGCCGCCACGATCTTCACTGGGTTCGGCGTCGGACTTGCCTACAAGGCGCTAAACGTCGCGTTCAAGGGCTGGAAGGATGTTCCGCAGAAGATCTTCGGGCCGCCATTTGCGGCCGGCTCCGTGTCCGCTGAGATCTCTCCGGAACTGCTGGGCGTGGGCTACATCATCGGCCCGCGCATCGCCTCGACCATGTGTGCCGGCGGTGTGCTGGCCTATCTCGTCCTCATTCCAGCGATCAAGTTCTTCGGGGCGGCACTGGCCCAGCCGCTCGCGCCCGGCACGATGCCGATCGCGGACATGTCGCCCGACGACATCAGGACCGCGTACATCCTCTACATCGGGGCAGGCGCCGTGGCGGCCGGCGGAATCGTCAGCCTGCTGCGTTCGATGCCGATCATCTGGAGCAGCCTGCTGCAAGGGCTGAAGGACGTCCGCGGCGGAGAACGTGGACGGGCCGGCCGCATACGAACCGATCAGGATCTGTCGATGAAAGTCGTCCTGTTCGGGAGCATCGGGCTGGTCCTGGCCATCATGCTCGCGCGGCCTTTGCACATGAACCTGGTGGGTGCCAGCCTGATCGTCGTCCTCGGGTTTCTGTTCGTCACCGTCTCCTCCCGGCTGACCGGCGAGGTTGGCTCCTCGTCGAATCCAATCTCCGGCATGACGGTCGCAACGCTGCTGCTGACCTGTCTCGTGTTCCTGATACTCGGATGGACCGGGCCGTCGTACTACGTCACCGCGTTGTCGGTGGGGGCGATCGTGTGCATCGCCTCTTCGAACGGCGGCACCACGTCGCAGGATCTGAAGACCGGATTTCTGGTGGGCGCGACCCCCCGACACCAGCAGATCGCCATCGTCATCGGCGCGCTGCTGTCGGCGCTGCTGCTCGGACCGATCCTGGTCCGTCTCAATGATGCCGCGACGGTCTACGTGCCGCGGATCAGCAGGGAGCCGGCCGCTGATGTCACCGGCGCCGCGCTGCGCGACGTCGAGAATTTTCCGGCCACGCTGCGGGTCGACCCCGCGACGCTGAGCGACAGGAAGGCGTATGGGGGTCAGGACTACCTGGTCTGGCACAAGCAGTCCCTCGACGACGGTCCTGCCGGCCAGTATCTGGTGGACGCGAGCGGAACGCCTGTCTACCTCGTCGACCCCGGCATCAACGGCACGCATCGCCATACAGCGGACGGTCTGCGCCAGGTGTCGAAATTCGACGCCCCGAAGGCGACACTGATGTCGTACATCATCAAGGGCATCCTCAACCGTGAGCTGCCCTGGGGCCTGGTGCTGCTCGGCGTCATGATCGCGCTGGTGATGGAGATGTCCGCCGTCAGCTCGCTCCCGTTCGCCGTCGGCGTGTATCTACCGCTGTCGACCACGAGCCCGATCTTCATCGGCGGACTGGTCCGCTGGCTGGGCGATCTGTATGTTCGGAACAAGCGTGCGGGGCAGAGCCGGACCGAAGAACAGCTGACGGCCGAGGGCGACAAGAGCCCGGGAGTGCTGCTGGCATCCGGATACATCGCGGGCGGCGCGATCGCCGGAATTCTCATCGCGCTCATGGCCGGGATGATGGGCGACTTCACGGAGCGCATCACGACCTGGTCCACCCGCAACAATCCGTTCTTCGCAGGACCGCGCGCCGACCTACTGTCGATGATTCCATTCGTTCTGCTGGTCGGACTGCTGTTCCTGGTCGGTCGCGAAGCGGTCCTGCGGCCCAGGGTCCAGAAGTAGCTCCGTTCCTCCCTGTGGAAGCTGTTCTTCGAGGTGCTGTAGGCCATCAACACCAAGGTTTGAGGCGGCTGGATGGTTCGCGGCGGTGCGGAGCTCGCGCCGCGCGTCGCGCAAGCACCCCGAGTTCCGGGCTGCATACCGACCCAGGAGTTCTCCCGATCTCCGTGGCACCGTTCTTCCCTGTCGAAGCTGTTCTTGGAGAGACTCCGGGCCATCAACACGGAGGTGGGGAGGATGGGAGGCGGCGGGGATGATTCGCGGCGGTGCGGTGCTCGCGCCGCGCGTCGCGCGGCAGGACAGCCGGAGTAAGCCAGGAACTCACGAGTCTGGGAAATGAGGGACTCGTGAGATTCCTGCTTACCCGGCTGGCCCGGCGCCGACCTGCGGTCGGCGCGCGAGCACTCCGGGCTTAGAGCGGCACAACGAACCTCGGTTCCTCCCGACCTCCGTTACTCCGATCCTCCCTGTGAAAGCTGTTCTTGGAGGTATCCACAGAAGCCGCTCGCACACTCACCGGGACAGGCACTGCACGACGTCGCTCAGATGAAGTCCTCGGGTCGTGGCTTGAGCGCGAGGGCACGGCGCAGCTCGGGCGTGATCTCGCGGCTGATCGGCACACCGCAGAGCGCCTGCGCATGCGCGAGCAACGCCGCGCGATCGGACAGCGGCGACGCCGCGGCCTTGATCCACACCGGATCCTGGGGTGGCAGGGGCAGCTTTGGCGCATGGACGTCCAGCGGATAGCCGTCGGGTCCCCGGCCGCTCATCTGGAGCATCCGGAACATGTCGGGCGCGCCACCGGCGAATGCGCCTCGCCCCCGCCCCTCACCCTCGCCCTGGCCCCCCGCCGGTCCACCCCCGCGGCCTTCGCCGGAACCACGGCCGCGGCCGCGGCCGCCCATGGCGACGAAGAAGTTCTCGAAGATGCCGGGCGTGAGGAATGCGGCAAACCGGTTGTATTCCTGGTTCAGCCGGAAGCCGTGGAGGTTGCGCGGCGGCGCCTGGAAATAGTCGCCCATTCGCAGTGGCACCGCCTTGCCGTACGCCCACCCGAGGGTCTCGCCGTCCAACCCGAAGAAGTTCTCGAAATGGCGCGCGTGGAAGTGTGCGCCCACGCCGCCTCCCGGGCCTCCCTCGGTGATGATGAACAGGAACTGACCGGTCGTGTTCGCGTTGCGCGCGAGGAATGTGTTGCCGCCGAACCGCTCGCCGCCACCGTCGGCCAGCACGTATGCACCAGGCGTCAGCGGCAGCTGCTTGTTGGAGACCCGCACGGGCGCGGCTCCGGAAGCAGTTACGGGCACGAGCTGGAAATCACCCGCGGCAGCTGCCCGTGCCAGTGCCGCGGCAGGGATCTCAGCTGGCGCGCCTGCCGGCACCTGGGGCCCCTCCTGCCGTTCACCCATCGCCGTGAAGGCTGCGCCGACCCGGTGGTTCATCGAGAACAGGGCGATCTGTGCGCCCTCGGATCGCATCGTCCACCCGTGCGGCGTCCCGGGCGGCAGGTTCGCGAAGTCGCCGCGCATCATGGTCCAGCGATCGCCCGCCAGCTCGAAGTCGACTTCGCCGCGCATGACGAGCACGGCGGCATGGCTGCTGAGATGCGCGTGCCGCGGCACGGTCGCGCCGGTGTTGCCGGTGAACGTCGCGAGCTCGTGAACATCGCCGGTGTCGGCCGGCCGCGCAATGCGCTTCATGACCTGGCTGCCCACGCGGTGATACTCGCCGGCATCGGCCGGCAGCACATACATGCGTTTCTGGCCCGGCAGCTTGCCGATGACCGGCACGGCCTCCGGCCCGCTGACCTCCACGGGATTGAGAATTTCGTCCGGCACGCCGGCAAGCGGCGCCTGCGCGAGGAGGCCGCGCGAGCCGAACGCCTGCCATCCGGCGAGCCCGCCTCCGGCCGCAACTGCCGCGGTGCTGATGAACCGGCGCCGATTCCACTGTGCCATCGCCTTCTCCTTGTTTCGTTTGCCTGCATCAGCCATTGCAACGGTGCCGGCCGGGCGGGGCATCCCTGGCGGCGTGACGGTCCCGCAAGTATGCGCAATATTCCCGGTCGTCGCGCCTTGCCGGCCGGCCGCCGCGTTCCGGCATCCACGGCCCAACTGACTGATACCGGCCACTGGTGCGCTTCGCGGCCGCTACGGGGCTGCAGCGCGCTCGATCGCCCGTCGAACAACGTCATAGAGATCGTCGGGACGCCACGAGTTGGACCCGAACAGTCGCACGACCCGCCCGTCGTGGCTGACGACCGCCGTCATCAACGCGTGCGTGACGAGTCCGCCTTCGGCGCGGTATCCGACGCCGAAGAACCGGGCCACGTCCTCGATTTGCGCGGCCGTTCCCGTGGCAAGCGTCCACTGATCGAAGCGGTCCGGTGCTTTCAGCACCGATTCGCCGTAAGCGCGCAGGACGGGTGGCGTATCGAACGCCGGATCCAGCGTCACGCCGAGCAGCGCCAGCCGGCTGCCCAGTCCGTCATCGTTCGCGCGGTCGCGCACGCGCTCGAGGTGCGTGATCATCAGCGGACAGAAATCCGGCAGCGGGCACCGAGTATAGATGAAGGTGACGACCCGGACGCGACCGGAGCGGTCGCGGAGCGTCACCGGCGCACCGTCCTGGTCGGTCAACGGCAGATCCGGCACCACAGCTCCGGGCATCGCGCGGCTCCCCTCCGGCAGGCGCATCGGCGGCGCGCCGTCCCGCGCCGTGACCCGCACGTCCTCGAGCCAACTCCTGCCGTCACTCAGGACGAGGGTTGCCACAATCCGATCGCCGTGGCGCACCGACGCGGCGTCACCGCGGACGTCGAGCGCCATGCTCATCGCCGGCATGAGCCCCTGCACCGCGTCGTGCGCGACGACGACGCGAGGAGGTGACTCCTCGTGGCCGACGACGACGCCGGTCAATTGAAAGCGGCGCACATCCCCGGCGGTGTCGCGCGAGCAACCGGCCATGGCGAGAGCGAACAGCATTGCGAGCGCGGCAGCTCCACTGGAGCGTCGATGCGCAACGCGTGTCTTCCGCTCGCGCACACTCAGCATGGGCTATTCAGCGCTCCTTTTAACGGCATGACCCACTGCGGAAGCGGCCCGTCACCGCATCGGGCGTTCGCCCGCCCGGCCGAGCGGTCCTCGTACGCTCGTTGGTGGGCAGGCTTCGGTACCGTCGCTTCCTGGCCGGCGAGCGAACCGATCCGGCGCGATTGTTCTAACACGGTTGACAAATTATTCCTGTCACAGGTATACATGTCACAGGCACATGGCAGCGCTCACACCCGCAGTGATCCACGTCATGCTGGCGCTGGCCGGCGGCGAGCGGCATGGCTACGCGATATTGAAAGACGTCCAGCGTCGGTCCGCCAGTCAGCTCCGGTTCGGCCCCGGCACGATCTACGGCACGCTCCAGCGGCTGATGGAGGCGGGCTGGGTCGAGGAGGTCGAGGCGCCGTCAGCCGCCACCGATGCCCGGCGGCGTTACTATCGGCTGACCGGCGACGGACGGCAGGCGCTCAAGGCGGAGGTCGATCGCCTGGGAGACCTGCTCGACATTGCCCGCAGCCATCGCATACACCCGCGCGGATCGGGCACGCCATGACCGCCGTGTCCCACCCCGTCGACGTCCGTCTCTATCGCGCATGCCTGAGCGCGTGCCCGCCCGCCTTCCGCCGGGAGTACGGCGACGAGATGGTCCGCGATTTCGGCGAGGCCCGGGAAGAAGCGTCGGGCGCCGGCGGACGCGCGCTGTGGCGGCTCCGGCTGTTCATCGCCGCCGATCTCCTCCGGACGGTCGGGTACGCAGTGGGCGCGCACCGGATGGCCGGTCATCGCCCTGCTGTCGCTCGTCGCGCCGCTCGCGCTCGCCGAGGCGCTGACCGCCCTCGCGCGTCGCGCGGCCTTCGTCATTCCTCCGGAAACGGCGGCCCACACCGACGCCATAGGCGTGCTGCTCGTCGCTACGATCTCCGTGCTCCTGATCGCCACGACGATCGCCCTGACGCTCTGGGCCGCACGGCCGGTGCGGCGGCGCCGCCGGTAGCACCATGCTGCAGGCCCGCGGGCTGACGAAGCGCTACGGCGGCCTCCTCGCGCTGGATCGGGTGGACTTCGAGCTTCGGCCCTCCGAGATCGTCGGCTACCTGGGGCCGAACGGCTCCGGCAAGAGCACCACCGTCAACATGGTCGTCGGGCTGCTCGAGCCGACCGCAGGCTCGATCACCCTCGACGGCATCAGCCCGTCGGAGGATCCCGTCGCCTACAAGCGGCGGGTGGGATACGTGCCGGAGGAGCCCTCGCTCTACGCGCACTTGACGGCCGCCGAGTACCTGATGCTCGTCGGCCGGCTCCGGCGCATGCCGCCGCGGACGCTGGTCACGCGCGTCTCGGCTCTCCTGTCGCTGTTCGAGCTGTACGACAGCCGCTACAAGTCGATGACGGCGTTCTCCAAGGGCATGCGGCAGCGCGTGCTGGTGAGCGCCGCGCTGCTCCACAACCCCGATCTGATCGTCCTCGACGAGCCGTTCTCCGGCCTCGACGTCAGCGCCGGCCTGCTCCTGAGGACGCTGCTGCGCCTGCTCGCCGACCAGGGCCGGATGATCTTCTTCAGCACGCATCGGTTCGACATGGTCGAGAAGCTCTGCTCGCGGGTCGTCATCCTCTCGGCGGGCCGGGTGGCGCTCGAACGCCGGGTCGGCGATTTCGAGCGATCCGACTCGGGCTCTCTGGAGGAGACGTTCGTACGCGTGACGCAGCAGGCCGACTACGGACCCCTGGCACGGGAGATTCTCGCGACCATCACCGAGGAGTGACCCGTGCGCGATCGGCCGTGGACGGTGCTGACCCGCCATTTCTTCAGATCGATGTTCGACTTCGGCTTCCTGTCCGACGACGGGGCCGAATCGTTCAAGCGCCTGCTGATGGGCAGCGCCGCGGTCGCGATCGGCATCGGCCTGTTGCTCGTGCGGGTATTCATGGCGCAAGTACGCAGGCCTCTCGGCCGCACCGCCGGAGGCGTACCAACTGGCCCTTGCGGCCGACCATGCGTTCCTCATGGCCGTGCCGATGTGGATCGTCGCGGCGGCTGTCGTCCTGGCCGGCCATTCGCTCTTTCCCGACCGCGACGGACTACCGCATCCTGATGGCCGAGCCGCTGCCTCGGCGCGTCATCTTCGGCGCGAAGCTGACGTCGCTCCTGCTGTTCATCGCACTGTTCGTCGTCGGCGCCCAGGTCGCCCTGCTTCCGCTGTTCCTGCTGACCATGCTCGGGCAACCCGGCCGCCGGCGCGTTCGCCGCCTGCACCGCGGCGTTTGCGCTCGTCGAGCGCGGCCGCCAGTCTCTGTGCCGCGCTGACGATGGTCGCCATCCACGGCGTGCTGGTCCTGTGTGCGCCGCGTTCGCGGCTCCAGGCGGTTGCCGCCGTCACCAGAGGTGCGCCTGATGTCCGCGCTCGTGCTGTCGCTGCCGCTGCTGGTCGCGGCTGCCCGGCACGGGCCCGGCGTTTGCGGCCGACACCTGGTGGCTGCGCTGGGCACCGCCCGCCTGGTTCGTCGGCCTCGAACGCTGGCTGCTCGGCGACGCGGCGCGCGGCGCGCTGGCCGTCGAGGCGATGGGCGCGACCCTGGCGGCCGTGACGGCCTCGATCGCCAGCTACGTCGTTCTGTACCGCCGGTTCGACAGCCTCACCCTCCGTCCGGCCGCTTCGCACGCGCCGGTCTTCCTGGCTCACCGGCGCGCGGGCCCGGACGCCCGCCGACCTGTGCGCACGGCAATCGGCCAGTTCACGTCGATCACGTTGCGGCGCAGCCCGCTCCATCAGGGCATCATCGTCGCGGTTCTGGCGGCGGCGGCGGGATTCGTGGTGAACGGTGCACTGGTGGCGGGCTTTCCGCCACCCGCCGATGCGGGCGCCCCCGGCGCCGCGCTGCCGTGGATCGCGGTGTGGGCCCCGGTGACGTTGATCTTCGTCGCGGTGCCGGCGATCAGGCTGGCGCTCTCCGTGCCGATCGATCTCCGCGCCAACTGGGTGTTCCGGATGACGGACGACGAGGCGATCCGCGCCGACCCGATCTCCGCGGGCGTGCGAACGGTGCTCGTCCTGGGCGTTGCGCTGCCGATCGTGCTCGTCGCGCCGCTGCAGTGGTGGTTGCTCGGCTGGCGAACCGTGCAGCTGATGGTCCTCGAGTGGCTGGTCGGGTGGCTCCTGGTGGAGGTCCTCATGCAGGAGTGGCGGCGGATCCCGTTCACCTGCACCTACATTCCGGGCAAGGGATTCGTGCCGCAGATGTTCGTCAAGGGAATCGTTGCGTACCTCGTGTTCACCAGCGTGGCCGACGCCGTCCTGCAGCGCGCAGCCGGATCCGCCGTGGCGGCGGGTCTCGCCGTGCTCGTCCTCGGCACACTGGCGCTCGTGCTTGCCGGCAGCCGGAAGCGTCACGCCGGCCTCGGGGCATTGATCTTCGAGGACGAGCTCCCGCTCGACATCATCCCGCTTCGCCTGGGCGGGGACTGACAGGTGCGCTCCTGCTGCGGGCATGCCGGCGGCGACGAGCCGGGGAGGCATGTTCCTGGCCGAGCAGGAGCAGCCCCCCAATCAGACCATCAACGATGGCTTCGAGCCGCGCCGTATCGCGGCGATACCAGGTCCGCAGCGTCGCGTCGACGAGCATGAGGGTCGTCGCCGCCAGCACGGTGGCATGAGGATGGTGGGGATTGCGCAGTCCGAGCGCCCTGCAGAACCCCGCCGCCACCTTGCTCTCACTGGCCGCCGTTCTGGCGAACAGTGACGGCGTCCCACAGACCGTCAACGACATCTCGATGGTTGGCTCCGATCTGTCGTTGGACGTGTCGTTCAACAACGCCGGCAGCGAGTATCCCGCCGTCGTCACCTTGACGCCGTCAGGCGACATAGGTCGTGCTCAAGATCGACGTCTCGGGTGGCCTGGCCCAGCTGGAGGGCACGGCCGTGAAGAAGGTTCAAAAATGAGCAGGCTCGCTCGCGCGCTCAGTTCGCCGAATCGGGTCCAGGATGGGTAATGCCTGAGGTCGATTTTCCAGATCTCTCCGGTGAGCGTGACGATGTAGGCGGTATGGCCGATGAACTCAACCGAGGTCGGCTGATTGAGACCTTCCTCGACAACCGAAAAGCCACCCTGCCGATCGACCACGAGCAGAGCGCCGGTATTCGGCAGTGCAGGAGTGGCGGGTATCCCTCCGGCCGGAAACTCGCCCTGCGAAAGAGCGAACAGTGCATGGCGATGGCCAAATTCCACATCGACGAGCAGGCTGGCGCCGGCGGCGACCTCGCTGGCCGTGCCGGACCCAGGCTGCAGCGACACGACCTTCCCGTCCTCCGGCCGATGCGGAACAGGGCCGGCCTCGGCCATGTACACCGCGTTCCCTGAGACGGCGAGCCCGGTCGGCACGATGTTGTCGAAAGCCATGAACACGGAAACCTCACCCTCAGGTGTCACCCTGAGCACCCGGTTGTGGTGCCCGTCGGTTACCAGGAACGCGCCGCGGTAGACGTCCAGCGCGTACTGCAGCCCGGTGGGGACGTCGAAGCTGGTACTGGGCGGATTGTCCAGCGCGAAGGCGCCGATGTCCGCCACGACGGTGAACGTGGCCGGGCCATCGACCCGGTAGAGGCCGACCACGTCGCTGCCGCCAACGTCGGCGCCGACGAGCGTGACCAGCGCATAAGCCGTCCCCCCGAGAAATGCCACGTCGGTCACCCCGCCCAGTCCCACGAGGGTGGGCGGCAGGCCGCTCGCGAATGTCGTGACTGCTCCCGTATTCGGGTCGACGCGCGAGATCCGGCCGGCGGCGCCCTCTGCGACATATAAGGCGCCTCCCGGCCCCACGGTGCTGCCCGACGCGCCCTGGAGTCCGGTTGCCAGCAATTCAAGGAACGGTGTCGGGTTGCCGGCCCTGGCATCCGCCGCAGACAGGGCCGGGGACAGTCCGGGATAGAAGCCGGGCGCGAATGAGGCGTACGTGAGTACCGCCACGCCGGCGGCGAGGTGAAACAGGTGTCCGTTCATCGGGGGCCTCCCTTGGTGTGACCGTCTCGTGCGACGTCGGCGTCGAGGGGTCCGGATGCAACCGACGCTGACGCGTGATTCTGCCGGCCGGTGTCGCGCATTGTGGTGCCCCGGCGGTAGGGTGGGGAAGTGAAACGACGAGACTTCACGGTGAAATGGGGCGGGCGGCCCGCTATAATTCCGCTTCTCCTTCTCGGTCTGGTGGGATGCGCAACGATTTCACCCTGGCGACCACGGCTGGCGAGGACGGTCACGACGTCAGTCCTGAAGCGGTCCTGGCCCAGCTGGCCAGACTGCTGAGGAGCGCTACGCTTGCGCACGCGCCCATTCTGCGCCGCCTCCTCCACTTTCTCGTGGTCGGTACCCTGGAAGGACGCGGAAAGCAGCTGAAGGAATACACGGTCGGCGTCGAGGTCTTCGAGCGAGGGAGCGACTTCGATCCGAGCGTGGACACGATTGTGCGAGCGCACGCGCGTCGGTTGCGTGCCAAGCTGCGGGAGTACTACTCCGGCCCGGGAGCCGACGAACCGATTCTCATCGACGTGCCCAAGGGCGCGTACACCGCGTCGTTTCGGCCGGCGGGCAACGGCGCCTCGTCCCCGGCTCGCTCCGACGCCCGCGTCACGAGTCCCGAGCCGCCGGATGCCGGGGCGGCATTGCCGGCGCTCCGAACGACGCTCATCGGACGTGACGATACCATCGCCGCCGTCACCACCGCATTGCTGCAGGGGAGAGTCCGCCTGGTGACCCTGGCCGGGCCGGGTGGCAGCGGCAAGACGCAGCTGGCGGTGAAGGTCGCCCGGGACGTGACGGGCAGCTTTGCGGGGCGGATGTATTACCTCGCGCTGGGCTCGGTGACGGATCCCGACGTCGCGGCGCGTGAGATTGCGCATGCCGTGGGGCTGCGCCAGACCGACGGACGATCGCTGGCCGAGGCGGTGGCGGATCACCTGCGCAGATGTGTGCGCAAGCCCTCGCTGCTGGTGCTGGACAACTTCGAGCAGCTTCTCGCCGCCGCGCCCCTCCTCGTCCGGATGCTCGACGCCTGCGCGCATCTGACGATTCTGGTGACGAGCCGCGCCGTCCTTCGCGTGTCGGGCGAGATGGTATTCCCGGTGCCGCCCTTGCCCGTTCCGCAGGCGGATCGAGGCGTTGACCGAGCGGTGCTGCTGCGAAATCCCGCGGTGGCACTGTTCGTCGAGCGGGCTGTTGCAACGGCGCCGACGTTCGCGTTCACCGACGACAACGCCGCGGCGATCGCCGAGGTGTGCCGTCGGCTCGACGGCCTCCCGCTCGCCATCGAGCTGGCGGCCGCGCGGATCAAGGTGCTCACTCCCCGGGAGATCTGCGACCGCCTGACGTCGCGGCTCGAGCTGCTGACTGGCGGCGCGGCCGATCTTCCGCCGCGTCAGCAGACGCTGCGCAACACCCTGGAGTGGAGTCACACCCTGCTGAACCCCGCCGAGCAGCGGTTCTTTCGGCGGCTGTCAGTCTTCCCTGGAGGGTGCACGCTCGAGGCAGCCGAGGCCGTATGCGACACCGCGCGCGACCTCGGTGTCGGGGTGCTGGACGGGATGTCGTCGTTGCTGGACAAGCATCTGGTCCACCAGGTGGGCGAGACGGCATCCGAACGGCGGTTCTCCATGCTGGAAACCGTGCGGGAGTTTGCCTCAGGCCAGCTCGAGACGTACCTGGAATCCGCGAAGGCGCGCCAGGCGCATGCCGCCTACTGTCTCGTCGTGGCCGAAGAAGTGGTGCTGTGCCGGACGCCGTCCGAGTTCGCGAGCTGGCTCGCGAAGTGCGACGCCGAGCGGGAGAACCATCGTGCGGCGCTCGAGTACCTCGTTGGATCCGCGAACGCCGAGTGGGCGTTGCGCCTCGGCGTGGCACTCTACCGGTACCGGGAGCACCGTGAATACCTGACCGAAGGACGCGCGTGGTTCGAGGCGATTCTGACGCTGCCGGGCGCCGCGGCGACGACGGCCGTTCGCGCCCGGGCGCTCGCCTATGCGGCCACGTTCGCGCAGCATCAAGGGGACCACGCGGTGGCGGCGGCCGGCCACCGCGAGTCCCTCGAGTGCTGGCGAACACTGGGCGATCGGAAGGGGACCATCGCGCAACTGAACTCGCTGGCCGCGTGCGAGCGGTTTCGAGGGAACTACGATGCGGCGCGCGCCTGGGGCAAGGAGACCTTGGACGCCTGTCGCACTCTTGGCGACACGACCGCGATCGCCGCGGCACTCAGCAACCTGGTACGGTCATGTTCCTGCTGTCGCGGCACGACGACGCCCGACGGCTGTTCGAGGAAGCGTCGGCGGCATTCGCCGCGGTCCAGGATGGCACCGGAGTGGCGTGGTGCTGCAATCACCTCGGAGACATCGCCCGGGAACTGGGCGACGGCACGGCCGCGGGCCGCCTGTACGAGGCGGCCTCCGAGCGGTTCCGCGCGACGGGCAATCCCTGGGGGCTGGCGCGCACGGCCTGCGATTGAGGTCTCCTGGCGTGTGACCGGCGCGACTACACCACCGCGCGGGTCCTCCTTCATGAAGCGGTCCTCGTGTTCGAAGAGCTGGGACACCGGCGGGGCACCGCGTCGGCTCTGGACGGCCTGGCATCGCTGGCGCTCGCGGAAGGAGATTGGGCTCGCGCCCTGACACTGGGCGGGGCGGCACTGGCACTCCGGCACTCGGCCGGCGCCGTCGCCAGGTCCGAGCAAGACCGCAAGGCCGAGCGGACCTTCGCGCTGGCATCCGCAGGCTGGGATTCAGCGGCGGCCGCCGAGTGCTGGACGGCCGGCGCGGGAATGTCTCCTGAGGAAGCGATTCACTACGCGTTCACTGCGGGCCCGTCGGGGCCGGCATCTCCTGGAAGTTCGCCGGATCGATCAGCCGCCGCACCTGTTCGATCCGGTCCACGGGTAGACCGATCATCCGGCCGTGCTCGATGATGAGCGTCTCGTCGGGACAGAAGTAGATGCAATAGATCTTGTCGTCGGTGACGAAGCTGTGAATCCACTGGATCTCAGGGCCAAGTGTGCGCAACGCCGCCAGCGACTTGAGCGATCCGTCCCGGATCTCGGCCTCGCTCAACTTCGATGCACCGGGCACGTTCCGCTCGATGATGAACTTCGGCATGGCCGTTCCCTCCAGGTGGCCGCGGTGAAGCTGGCGTGAACCATGGCTCGATCAGCAATCGGCCGTGGTCTGCACAGTGTACCGCGCCGGGGACCCTGCCCGCGAGGGCCGCGAAACGCCTCCTGGACTGGACCCCACGCGGGGATCATGCGTTATCGTCTGATCAGGACCGTTGCCGGATGAACCGTTGCGGGAGGACATGTGATCAACCGCCGCCGATTTCTTGAAACGCTATCCGCTGCTGCGCTCATTCCGGCGTTCGCCCGCCAACAGCCGTCGAACGAGTGGGGGTCGCCCGTCTTCGACCTTCATTTCCATCTCCGCCCACAGCCGGCCAACAACTTCGCGCATCTCGACGGCGCAGGCGTGACCAAGGCGAATCTGCTGACCCGCGGTGCCGTCCTCGAACGCGTGCAGGCGCTAATGGCCGCAGCGCCGGGGCGATTCACCTGGTTCAACAGCTACGACGTCACCGCACCGGACGCCGAACAGGTGCTCACCCAGGCGGTAAAGGCAGGAGCGCAGGGGTTCGGCGAGATGAAGTTCCACGTCGCCGCCGATGGTCCGGAACTGAGCCGCATCTACGCGATCGCCGCCGACCTCGGCGTGCCGATCCTGATTCACTTCCAGGAAGTGGATCACTTCCCGAACGAAGGCACCTGGAGCACGGGGTTTGCCAAGACATTCGCCGCGGTCCTCGAGAAATATCGGAAAACGACCTTCATCGGCCATGCGGACGCGTTCTGGGCAAACGTGAGCGCGGACTATCACAACGAGGCGGCCTATCCGACAGGCCCGATCAAGCGCGGGGGGCCGACCGACAGGTGGCTGGGCGATCATCCCAACCTCTTCGCGGACGTGTCCGCCAATTCCGGCAACAATGCGCTGTCGCGCGATCGCGGGTTCACGGCCGACTTCCTGAAGCGGCATCAGGACAAGCTTCTTTTCGGCAGCGACTGCGGCTGCAGCGACGGCCATGGCGGGGGCGTCAGTCAGAACAACAACCCCGCAGCTGCACGACTGGCGGGCAAGTGCGTCGCACGCGAGACGCTCGGCCTGCTGAAGCAGTCCACCTCGCCCGACATCTTCCAGAAGGTCGTGTGGGGCAACGCTCACAAGCTGCTGAAGATACCGGCGTAGCGCACGGGGGCGGTTGGAGGCATGGCATGAACACGGAGGTGGGGAGGATCGGAGGCGGCCGGATGGCTAGCAGCGGTGCGTGCTCGCGCCGCGCGCAGCGCGGCAGGACAGCCCGGGTAAGACAGGAACTCACGAGTCTGGGGCTGTCGCGTTTGTTTCTTGAGCGACCGCAGGCAAAGAACATGATGAAAGCGTGCACCGTGATTGGCTTGGTGTTGTGCCTGCCGCATCACGCGGGCGCCCAGCAGGCCCACGTGAACCTCGACTGGAATCCGCACAAGAACCAGCAGAACCTGAGCCCCTTCGGCGCGAACCTCATTTCACCCGACGTTCGCGACGACCGCACCGTCACGTTCCGCCTCAAGGCGGCGGATGCGCGCACCGTGGCGCTGGCGGGTGGCCCCATCCTGCTGGCGGCAGGCAGAGGAAACACGCCGATTCCATTCGAGAAGGGCAGCGATGACGTCTGGACGCTGACGATTGGTCCCTTGAAGCCCAACCTCTACGTCTACCGCCTGCTCGTCGATGGCGTCGCCGTCGTGGATCCGAACAACACGTTGACCGGTTTTGGCGATCAGCCGGGCTACAGCACCGTGGTCGTGCATGCGGCCGGGCCGGCGTACTACGACGCAAAGCCCGTCCCCCATGGCAGCGTCACCCGACACGTGTACCACTCCGACGTCCTGGACGGTGAGCGTGAGATGTACGTCTATGCGCCGCCCAACTACGACCGGAACCGGAGATATCCGGTGCTGTACCTGCTCGGGGGCAGCGGCGAGCTGGCCTCCGGCTGGAACATCGACGGCCGCGCCGGTTTCATCGCGGACAACCTGATTGCCGAAGGCAGGGCAGTGCCGATGATCATTGCGATGCCGAACAACCAGGTCGTCCACCGGAGCGATCCCAGGCATGCGGAGCTGACGTTTCCGCTGTTCGAGAAGGAGCTCCGGCAGCACATCATTCCAACTGTCGAGAAGGCCTACAGCACGCAGGCGGACCCGCGCGGCCGGGCCATCGCAGGCCTGTCGATGGGGGGCAGGCACGCGCAGCTCGTCGGCTTCAAGGCCCTCGACCTGTTCCGGTCCTTCGGCATTCTGAGCGCCGGCGATCCGGAGTCCGAGAAGAGCACGCCGGAGTTTCTCGGCGATCCGGCGATCAATCAGAAGGTGGACTACCTGTTCGTGGGCCTGGGCACTCACGAAAACCAACCGACCAATCGCAGCGTTGTCTTCCACGAGATTCTCGAGAAGCACCGGGTTGCTCACGACTACTACATCGGCGGGGACGGCGGACACGACTGGGGAACGTGGCGGGCTCACCTGGTGTACATGCTGCCGAAACTCTGGCGGGCGAAGTCGTCTTCGAGCTCGTCGTCATCACGGTAGCCGCGAGGCCGGCCGGCGTGCGCGTTGCGCGCCCGGCCGGACGAACAGAAAGCCGGCGTACGCTGGCGCAGGAGGAGGGGGCATGGGTCAAGCAGTCGATGACGCGGCGATGGACACACTCTTCCGCGAGGCGCACACCTACACGAAGTGGCAGCCGCGGCCGGTCCCGGACGAAACGCTTCGAGAGCTCTACGAGCTGCTGAAGTGGGCGCCGACCAGCGCGAATGCTGCACCGGCGCGGTTCGCCTTCCTCCGGTCGCAGGAAGCGAAGGAACGTCTGCGCCCGGCGCTGGCCCCCCTCAACGTCACGAAGACGATGACCGCTCCAGTGACCGTCATCGTGGGCTACGACCTGAAGTTCTACCAGCAGCTGCCGAGGCTGTTCCCTCAGAACCCCGCGATGGCGAAGATGTTCGAGAGCAACCCGGAAATGGTGGAAACCACGGCCAAGCGGAATTCCAGTTTGCAGGGGGCCTACCTGATCATGGCCGCGCGCGCGCTCGGCCTGGATTGTGGGCCGATGTCCGGCTTCGATCATGCCAAGGTGGACGACGAGTTCTTCGCCGCCGGCAAGCCCTGTTTCGGCTGCGATCAGGAGTTCTTTCCAGAAGGGCAGGTCAGGACGAATTTCCTCTGCAACCTCGGGTACGGGGAACCAGGCTCGCTGCGCCCGCGACTCCCTCGTCTGCCGTTCAACGAGGCTTGTTCGCTCCTGTAGGACCCGCGCTGCTCGAGGAATCGCACGCAGTCCACCAGATGAGCGGCAGCTCATCGGCATGACTCATCCATATCGTACCGCTCAGCCTGCCTGCACTCTGCGGCCTTAGCACCTTGACCGTCGAACGACGCCTTCCATCTTGAAGGGAATCAACACATCTCGTGCAACCGCCGCGACCCGCGCCAGGTGAGGAGTTCTCCTCCCGGCGTGACGGGGACGCGACAGAACTTCGGAGAATGACCGTGGCGCAGAATCTGGAACAGCGGGCGGAAGTAGTGGGCGGAACGATCGAGCGGGATCACCTCTTTCCCTGGGTAGTCGAGGTCGGCGGGACTCTCACCGGTAAGGGAGTTCTCATTACTCCGTTCTGGGTCCTCACGGCTGCCCACAACGTGGAAACGAGCTTCAACGGCGCGCGGGTGTCCTACCGGAGGACGGATCCGGCATCGGGCAAGGGGACGGGAGGTTCGCAGAACACGGCCGCAGGCTCGATCAAGGTGCATCCCGGCTATACCACGGGCCGTCCTGAGTTCGACATCGCGCTGGTGCGCCTGCCCGCCCCATTTCAACCCGATCCCTTCCTTCAGCCCGCTGCTCTTCCGACCGCCGCGGCAGCAGTGGGGCAGCAGGGAGCGGTCGCCAGCATCAGCCACACGGCGCCGCTGCCCGCCGGGAGCGTGGCAGTCTGGCGCGGACCGGTCATCCTCACCGGCGGCACGACCTTCATCGCTCGCTCGCCCACGGCATCGTTGTGCCCCGGGGACAGCGGTTCCGGGTTCATCACGGTCACCGGTGGCGCCAATGTCGTGGCAGGGATAGCGGCGCAGTCACAGGTTGGGGACTGCAAGACTCCGAACATCGAGTTCGTGGCCGTCGACGTGTTCAAAGTTCTCGACTGGATCAGGTCGACGGTCGGAATCTACAACGCGGAGTTCTACTCGACCAACGGATCCGGTGGCATCACGCAACTGCGCGGACACAGCAACTGGAGAACCAGCTGGGACATCATCATCCCGGGCGACTTTGGTGGCGACGGCCGGACCGACCTGCTGTTCTACGACCGGCGCGCCGGCTACGGCGAGTTCCACACCACCGACGGGGCTGGCGGGCTGACGTTCCTGCGAGCGCAGCCGGGCTGGCGGACGACCTGGGACATCATCGTGCCCGGCAACTTCGGCGGCAGCGGCCGCACCGATCTCCTGTTCTACGATCGCGAGACGGGCACCGCGCAGTTCTACTCGACCGAGGGCGGCGCCATCCACCAGCTGCGGACCTACACGAACTTCCGCACGACCTGGCACAGCATCATCCCCGGCGATTTCGGCGGCGACGGTCATACCGACCTGCTGTTCTACGACCGTGCCGCCGGCCACGGCGAGTTCTACGCGACTGACGGCGCGGGCGGGATGCGTCTGCTCCGATCGCATTCGAACTGGCGGCAAAGCTGGGACATCATCGTGCCGGGTCAATTCGGCGGCGACGGGCGCACCGACCTGCTCTTCTACGATCGGGCGGCTCGTCAGGGCGAGTTCCACAAGACCGATGGCCGGGGCGGGATTGCTCAGCTGAGGCTCTACGATGGCTGGAGGGACACCTGGAACGTCATCCTGTCAGGCAACTTCGCAGAGGGCAGCGGATCGGATCTTCTCTTCTACGACCGCGCCTCAGGGTGGGGTGAGTTCTACCGCAACCGTGGCGAGGCCAGGCTCTCGCAGATGAGGGCGTTCGACAACTGGAGAACGACCTGGTATCAGCTGGTGGCCGGTGACTTCGGAGGCAATGGCTGGACCGACCTGCTTTTCTACGAGCGCCCGAGCTGATCCGGCGCTCGAGGGATCAGCTTCTATCGAACGGCAGGCTCATGAGTGTCGCACAATCGGCGCCTCGGCTGCTCCGCGTGTGGCAGCCGGGGCGCCGGCATCACCGGTCGTCGTGAAGGGCGGTATCAGCGGGCTGCGACCGTGAACTTGCGGGTTTCAACCGGCTGCCCGTTCATGAAGACCTCGACGGTGTACTGGCCCGGCGGGAACCCGGTGGCGGACTGCAGGTGAAACTCGGTCGCCGCAACGTCCTTGACCGACAACTGCTTCTGCGGTTCGCCCAGGCTCCGGCCCGCATACATCCAGCGCACGGAGAGCGTGGCGTCGCCGACGCCGGCGGTCAGGACTGACACGTAGACCGTCTCGGCGGGCGTGAACGTCGCCGTGAAGCTGCCGACCGTGCCGTCGGGGTTCAGCTGGCGGCCGAGCTGAACGGAGGTGACTTGCAGCGGCGGACCCGATCGGCAGCCAGCCACGCATCCAGCGAGAACGAGAAGGCACAGCCAGCGATTGATCATACGCATGGGGATCGTAATTGTATCTGTACGGGGACGTCGCTGTGCGGCGGCGACCGGCTGAACGTGCGTCGAACGAGGTCGCACCGACAGCGGGTCACG
Source organism: uncultured Acidobacteriota bacterium (assembly GCA_963787175.1). Classification (GTDB taxonomy): domain Bacteria; phylum Acidobacteriota; class Vicinamibacteria; order Vicinamibacterales; family 2-12-FULL-66-21; genus CAVSUB01. The sequence continues at coordinate 294,584 of CAWBCA010000004.1, read as the reverse complement.
TTCCGCCGGGAGAGTGGTCGCGCTGCTGGGGGAATGACTCAAAGCCCGGAGGCAGGTAACGGAACCGAATCAGGTACATCTGATCGCCGCTGCCGTGGCTGGCGATTCGCAGCAGGTCGTCCACTCCCTCGAACCCCGATTCACGGGCCAGGTCGTAGGTGACGTCGGTCATGGTAATCGGCGCAATCGAATCCACGACGATGTGGCCCTCGTCCATCCGGTAACGACCACCCACCTTGACATGGGGACGGGTCCAGATGCGAACGCTGCACCTGATCCTCCCGCGCCGGATTCCCTCGCGAAGCCGTCTGGTGAACACCATGTGGACTCCCCGACCGGTGTGGCCGCCTGTTCAGCCGGGGGCGGGACGAACCGGCCTCTCATGACCCTCGGACTCGAAAAGCCAGCCTTCGGTGTGCCTGTCATGGCTCGATGTCGAGTGTGACAACCGCCACCGAATGCTTCGGCAGGCGGAGAGCGAACGCTTCACCTGCTTCAATCGAATCGCGCTCCGGTCGAATGCCGTCCGGCGTACGGAAGCCCGTTCTCGCCGTGAGACTGTCTGCCGTGAGCAGCACGCGGTCGGCCCGCGTGCGCACGCGCGTGCCCCGCACGCGGACGGCCACCTCGAGCTCCTGCGCGAGATCGGTGTTGACCAGCTTGAGAAAAATCCTCTTGCTGTCGGCCGCCCGGGACGCGACGACGTCGAGCACCGGCACGTTGCGCCCTTCGGCCGTGCTGTCGAAGGTGGGACCGTCCACCTCGCTGTGCAGCCGTTCCGTGCCGCGGTGGCTGGAGTACATGCGGTTCACATGGTAGAGCGGAGAGACGAACACACCGTGGCGGCTCGCCTGGATCAGGCCGCCCGGCCAGCCGTTGACCAGGTCGGAGACCGCACTCATGGCGACCAGCGGGCTCGATCGTTCGAACACGTTCATCAGCCGCGCGCCGTAGAGCGCCGCCTGCATGGAGTACTGCATCGACTCCGGGAGGTCCAGGCCCCATTCGTTGATCGCCAACCCGATCGTCCGGCCGGGAACCTCCTCGGCAATGAGCGCTGCCACGCTGGCGTAGAACTGTTCGTAGAACAGCGGCCGCGCCATCAGGTTGCGCACGTCGCCGGCCATCGGCTTGCGGCCGTAGTAGTGATGGATGGCGAGGTAGTCGATGTGTCGGCCGACGGCCCGGAGGACGATGCGATTCCAGTCCATGTCGTTGTCGCCGACGGCGATGAAGCGGATCGTCGGGTCCACCGCGCGCATGGCGTCGTAGTAGCGCTCGTAGTTGCGGGCGTAGGTCTGCGCGTTGGAATGGCCGCGCACCCAGTCGCCCCAGATCTCGTTGCCGATCTCCCAGTACTTCACGCCGTACGGCTCCGGATGACCGTGCGCGGCGCGCAACGCGCCGTAGCGCGAGGTCACCGGACCGTTGCAGTACTCGACCCACGCGGCCGCCTCCTCGACAGTGGCACCGCGCCCTTCCACGTTGACCGTCAGGGTCGGCTCGGCGCCGGCGCGGCGGCTGAGCGCCACGTACTCGCCGGTTCCGAAATCACCCGGTTCGGGCTCGTTCCTCCACGACAGGTTCGACCAGATCGGCCGCCGATCCCGCGGTCCGACACCCCAGATCCAGTGGTAGTCCTGCGCCACGTTGCCCCCGGGCCAGCGCAGGAAGGCGGGCGCGAGCGCCTGGATACGCTCGAGCACGTCCGCCCGCACCCCGTCGCTGGCGTCGCGCGGGAGGAGCGAAACCTGGTCGATCCACACACGCCCCGTTCCGGGAAAGAGGATGGCGAGGCGGGCGAGCGGATCGCTCCGCCCGGATCGGAGCACGAACGAGTACTGTCGCCAATCGCCGGAAACCTCGCCGATCTCCGCTTCGGCGTACACCTCGCCACCGCTGACATCCGCCTCGAGCGCAACGGCCACGGCGCCACGGTAGTCGGTCGTCTTGAGCCAGAGATAGCCATCGTAGGTAGTATCCTGCCGGAGCGGGAAACGGGACTGGTAGATGCCGCGCCGATCGATCACTCCGGTGCCGACGTCGACCCGCAACGCATGCTGGACGGGGGGCGTCTCGAAGTAGTCGGTGGCCACCGGATAGGCCACCGCCTCATCCCAGTGGAAGTTCAGCCCGTAGTCGTCATTGCGGTCGTCCGGATACCGGTTCCAGTCGCGCGGCAGGCCGATGACGTTGGGTGAGGCCTCGAAGCCGCGGTCGCGAATCAGCTCGGCGGTCAGGCCGGACTTGATGCCCTCGAACATGAACTCGAGAAACTGACCGTGCAGCAGTGGACTGATGGCGCCCGCGCGAGAGCCCGCATCGATGGTCACAGTGGCCCGGGCGGGCGACTGCGCGCCGGCCGTCCCGCCCCGGCCGGCAAGGACGGCGGCGAGCGTCACGAAGAGGAGTGCGAGCGACGCCGATGCGCCTGCGCTGCGGCGCCGTGCGCCCTGCCGCTCGACGAGCGCCACGTCAGTATCTGAACGGACGATGGGAATCATCGGGGCACAACCTGGACAGGCGCAGAACCTACCACTACACGTCGCTGGATGACAATGACAGCTGACTCCGGAGGGGGCGTTCACGGGTGCCGGGCGACGCTCGTTGTTCCCAGTGCGGTGACACGTTCGCGTCGGCCGAGACGGCGGGTCGCTCTCCTTCTACCGGTCCCATTGCGACAATAGAACTGCGCGCACGCGTTGGCCCGAACTTCGCAGCCGGCCGGTCAGGACTGCACTGGTTGCCGGGTGGGATAGGTCGTCTCGCCCCGCTGACGGCCCTTTCTCAGGCGGCCGCGCGCGGCAGACTGTCCGATTCGCGAGCCCAACCGTAGTGATTGCGGACACAATCTGGTGTGGCGGTACAGGCGCTCACACCTCATTGAAGCGGCTGACACACGGCATCCACGGCACGAATCCACGTCATAAAAAAGCACGTGCTTCCGCCCCCGTCCCGACGCTCGGCGTTCGCGGTTTGTGCGCAGTTGGCGCAGGCCGTCGGCCGCACCGAGCGTCTTGAAGACATCTACGAAGCCGCACTCGATGCACTTGCAGATGGCCTGAGCGTCGAACGGGCCGCAGTGCTCCTCTTCGATGCGCAGGACCAGCTGCGCTTCGCGGCATGGCGAGGTCTGTCCGCCGCCTATCGTCAGGCGGTGGAAGGCCACACACCCTGGGCTCCACACGCAAGAGATGCCGAGCCGATTGCCGTCGCGGACGTGCGGCAGGAGCCCAGTCTCGCGCCGTACCTGCCGGTGATTTCAGCCGAACGGATCGCGGCGATGACGTTCATCCCGCTCGAAGGAGTCGGGGGCGTGCTCGGGAAGTTCATGTTGTATTACAGCGAGCCGCATGAGCCCTCGAGCGAGGAGCTGCAACTCGCGCGGGTCATCGCGGCGCAGATCGCCTTCGGCGTCGAACGCACCCAGGCGCACAACGACGTGCTCGCCAAGGACGAGCGCCTGCGCTTTGCGCTCGACTCCGCCAACATGGGCACGTGGGATTGGGACCTGGGCACCGGGGCGGTGCAGTGGTCCGACAACATGGAACGGATCCACGGGCTGCCCGCAGGGACGTTCGACGGGACGTTCCCGAGCTACGAGCGCGAGATATACCCCGCCGATCGTGAGCGCGTGCTGGCGTCCATTCGCCGGGCGCTCGCCGGCGAGCGCCCGCACGACGTGGAGTATCGCATCGTCGGCGCCGACGGGACGGTCCGCTGGGTGGAAGGTAAAGGCCACGTCAAGGCCGGACCGGATGGGCAGCCCGCGCGGATGACCGGCGTGTGCATGAACATCACGCGGCGGAAGGAAGCGGAGCTGGCGCGGGTCGAGGCGCTCGAGCAATCGAACGGGGCATCCCAGCGGCTCGCGGCAATCATCGAATCATCGGACGATGCCATCGTCAGCAAGGACTTGAACGGCGTCATCATGTCGTGGAACCAGGGCGCCGAACGGATGTTCGGCTACCCGGAAGCCGAAGCGGTCGGCCGATCGATCACGCTGATCGTGCCGCTCGCCCGGCGCAGTGAAGAGGACCAGGTCCTCGCCCGCATCCGCGCCGGCCAACCGGTCGAAATGGAAACGGTGCGGCGGCACAAGAACGGCAGCAGCGTCGATATTTCGCTCAAGGTGTCTCCCGTCAGGGATGGGGCGGGTCGCATCGTGGGGGCGTCCAAGATTGCGCGCGATATCAGCGCCCGCAAACGGGACGAGGCCGAACGTGCCGAGCTCCACCGGCGACTGACGCTTCTCGTCGACGCCTCTGCCTCGCTGCTGAGCTCGCCCGAGACGGAGTCGGTCCGGTTGGCGACCCTGTCTCTGGCCAAACGGCTGCTCGTCGCGGACGGATATGCGGTGTGGGTGAGCGATCCCGGTCCGCCCCGCTGGCGCGTGGCGAAGTCCGACGGTGTCTCCGCCGAATTCGCCAGCCGGGTGATTGCGTCCTACCGGAACGGCGTGCCGCCCAGCGTGCCGGCTTTCCTGGGGCCGCTGGCCGTCGCGGACGTCGCCTCCGAACCGCGCGTTGAAGAACAGCTGGCCGCGTATCGCGACGAAGGGATCCGGTCCATGCTGGTCTGCCCGATGCGGTTCGGCAGCGGAGGCGGAGGCACGCTCGTCTTCTACTACCGCACCCCGCACGAATTCGGCGAGATTGAGATGCAGACGGGCCAGGCGCTCGCGAACCTCGCCGCGGCTGCCTTGACGACGGCCGACCTGTACGACGAGCAGCGGGCGCTGCGGATGGCGGCGGAATCCAGGCGGCGCCAGGCGGCGTTCCTCGCTGACGCCACGGCCGTGCTGTCCCGCTCCCTCGACTACGAGGGCACGCTGGCCGCCGTGACGAAGCTGGCAGTACCTGAGATAGCGGACTGGTGTGCGGTCGACATGGTGGACGACGCGGGAGCAGTGCAGCGGCTGGCGGTCGCCCACGTGGACCCCGCAAAGGTGGAGTACGCGCGCGCGCTCGAACAGCGCTATCCCGCCGACCCACATTCCACCGGCGGCGTGCACGAAGTGATTCGCACCGGCCGGCCGGCGATGATGGAGAGCATCCCCGCCGGCTTCGTCGCCGCGCGGGCTCGCGACGATGAACACGGGCGGATCCTCGCCGAGCTCGGACTCACTTCCTACGTCGCAGTGCCGCTGGTGTCTGCGAGCGGCACGATTGGCGCCATCACGTTCGTGTTCGCCGAGTCTGGCCGCCATTACACCGCCGATGATCTCGATTTTGCGCAGGACGTTGCCGCCAGGGCGGTGCTGGCGATTGACAACGCGCTCGCGTACCGTCGCACCTACGAGGCGAACCGCTTGAAGGACGAGTTCCTGGCGACGCTGTCGCACGAGCTGCGCACACCGCTCAATGCCATCCTCGGATACGCGCACATGCTGAGCACGGGTGTTTTCCGTGGGGAACGCGAGGGCCACGCCGTAACCGTGCTGCTCCGCAACGCTGAATCGCTGCGGCAGATTATCGAGGACGTGCTCGACGTCTCACGCATCACGTCCGGTAAGCTCCGGCTGAACGTCGTCCCGGTGGATCTCCACACGATCGTGCGGAACGCCGTTGCCACCATGCAACCGGCCGCCGACGCCAAAGGCGTCGACCTGCAGGTGATGATGGCTTCGGACGTGCCCAGCGTGCCGGGTGACCCGGATCGACTGCAGCAGGTGGTCTGGAACCTGCTGACGAACGCCGTGAAATTCACCGGCCCGGGCGGTCATGTGCAGATCCGGGTGTCACATGCCGGATCGTCCATCCAACTCGTGGTGGCGGACGACGGTCAAGGGATCGAGCCGGCATTTCTCCCGCACATCTTCGAGCGGTTCCGGCAGGCGGACAGCCGTTTCGCCCGGGAGCACGGCGGGCTGGGCCTGGGACTCGCGATTGTGCGGGAGCTGGTCCAGTTGCACGGGGGAACCGTCTCGGCGACGAGCGACGGCCCTGGCACGGGCGCGACGTTCACCATCAGCCTGCAGACGAGAGCTGGCGCCTCTCTCGTTGCGAGATCGTGAAATGGCGTTCCCGAACGATTCCACCTGGATCTTCCTTCCCGCCGGCACGATAGATGGCCGCAGCTCGTCGCCGGCTTCCCGGGCACCCGCACTATGATCGGTTCGGCCTATGGGAATGACGGGCGGGCTCGTTCGGGCGTCTGAGGCGGACATCGTGCGCCTGCGCGCAAACCCCGCGGAACTGCTCGATTTCGTCGAGGGAAACGAATGGGCGCCGCCGGTCAGACAGGTGCGGCTCAAGGGCCTCGCGGGATGGCTGCTGCGGCTGACACCGATCCGAATCGAAGAGGTCGACCCTGATGCCGTCCCGCCGGAGGGGGCGACGAGCGGGGCGCGCCGACCACATCTCGATCTCGACAAGTCGTGGCACCCGCTGCACTACCTGCTGACCGGGACAGCCTGGGAGGGTAATGAGCCCGACTGCTATCTGGTACGCGGCGGAGAGGAGCTGGGCGACGAAGACGCGGGATACAGCTCGATCCGGGGATTGACAGCCGGCGAGGTGCGCCGCTTCCACGAGTTTCTCAGCACCCTGTCCCCCGACACCCTCCGCCAGGGATTCGATCCTGCCAGAATGATCGCGCTGGAGATCTATGCGAAGCCGCGGCGGGGGGCGGCGCCTGGCACGCCGGGCGATATCGAGCACCTTCTGGCGGCATTCGAAGGCTTGCGGGCGTTCGTGGCGCGAACAGCAGCGGAGGGGGACGGCGCGATCGTCTACCTGACTTAGGTTCTTTCCCGGGCGGCAGCACCAGTCCAGGCAGATCTCATCGTCCAGTCGTACGAAAGAGCAGACCCGTGTGAGGACTCGAAGGAGATGGCAATGTCAGATCAGCAAATCCTCGCCGGCCGCCTCGGCATCGATTCGCACGGCGACAGCTGGCTTCTGGAAACCGGGCGCGAGACCGTTCTCGTCGACGTGGCAGATTTCAACCTGCTGAACCACGACGATCTGATCGAGCGAAGGCTCGTCTCAATCCTCGGTCGGTTCGGCGTCCCGACGCTCTTCCACCACCACCAAACTCATCGCCCAGCAGCTGGTCGACCACGAGAAAGTCCGGCTCCGCGCGTTCGAGATCTCGACGCGAGACAGTGGCGGTTCGCCGCTCGACCACTGGCTGCAAGCCGAAAGGGAGTTGCTCGGCGTTTGAGGCTGTGGGCCGGGGCTTTCAAGACCCCGCGGCATCGCGGGGTCTGACCAGCCTCCGCTGAAGCTACGGCGGTCCGCCGAAGCCTGGGCGAAGGCGGAAGACCCCGCGCCACATGATCCTGGTCACTGGTGGCGCCGCGGCTGCGCCGGAGGCTGTGGGCCGGGGCTTTCAAGCCCCGGCGAATTTTCGTGCCCTACAAGAGTAAAGTCTGACCTCCAGTCGATTTCGCAGCAGCCGCTGCGCCCCGCTTCCGCAATACCCCAGCTGAATCGCTCAATCGGCAGATCGGCCCGGTTGTTGCGGCCGTGCTGGAGAACTCTCTTCCCGTCCACAACACACATGACACGCAAACAGCTGTCGATCTGCGCCGTGCTGACGTTCTCCACCCTGGGCTGCGGCACGCGAACGCCCACGGCTCCGTCGACCGCGCGTCCGTCATCCATGCTGTCGCTCGAAGCGGAAGCCGGTGTCGGACAGGGAGATCGGATGGTGCGCACGTCGGCGTCTGGAGGGCTCACGATCCATCTCGCGCCGGGGCAACGACGTCAGTGGACCTTCAAGGTCCTTGATCCGGGTTCGGATTACTCGGTCATGGTCAGGTATTCGAACGACGAGACCGGTGACAGCGAAACGATCCGGACGACGATCGACGGCCTGCCGATTGGCGCGTTTCGCGCGCAGGACACCGGCGACAACGGCGCCGGATGGGAGGCGTTCGCAAGCGATCGCGCCGGTGCCGCCGTTCTACCCGGCGGCCGGCACCTGCTGGTCGTCGAGAGCTCCGGCGGCGACGGCTGCATCGAGATCGATGCCGTGACGCTCGTGCCCGCCCTGGCCGGCGGGGTCTGAGTCGATCCGGCCGGATCATTCAGGACCCTTGCGGCGGGGGCGTTCAGGGTTGACACGCTGTTCTGGCGTGTGCAGATAATGTCCGAGTCATGAACGCCATCCGGACGTGCGTGTGTTGTTGCCTGGAGGAAACCTCTCCGGGGTCAGCGGTGCTGCGTCCAGGGAGTCCGTGCATGCCTTAGTCATCGAGCACGACTTTTCTTCAGCCCAGAGCCCGGAGGACCCAGGTCGTCTCCGGGCTTTTGCTTTGTACGCGGCAGTGGTCGGGACCGATCACGTGGGACGGTGGCGAAGTGGTAACGCGGCGGTCTGCAAAACCGCCATGCGAGGGTTCGATTCCCTCCCGTCCCTCCAAGTCGCGTGCACCCTGCCAGGTCATGCCGACTCGTGCTTTCGAACAGACGGAGACGCGTATGACGAACAAACGCCGGGCGCCGCTCACGACAGGGCTCATCGCCGAATTTCCTTCGACCCTACGCCGTCTTCGCCGGCCAGGAAGCATTACGATGGTGCAGGCTTTCCTGAAGGTGGTCCAGACGTGATGGAATCGCGCAGCGGAGATCAGTTCACGCCGCCATGTCCCGGCTCTCGCTGAAACTGCCGTCGCGCGCGCCGACGATGCGGCCCGAACAGCTCGCGCGCGATCAGCTTCCGCCCGTCGCGGGCCGCGGAGCGGTGGCGGTCGCCGCCGCCCGGCTCCCGGAGCGGAGGGGCGGGCTGTGAGCGCCGCCGGTATCAAGCGCGCCTACGTGCGCGTGGTGGTCATCTGGCTTGCGGTGCTGGCGGCGCTCTGGTGGCTGCAGCACGCGTTCATCTAGACGGTTCCCTCACACATGCACTGGATCGACTGGACCATCCTCGTCGGCTTCACCGCCTGGATTGTGTTCGATGGGCTGAAGCGCACCAAGGACAGCCACGAGATCGAAGGCTACTTCCTCGCCAACCGCAGCATCCCGTGGTGGGCGGCGGGGATCTCGGTGATGGCGACGCAGCTCAGCGCCATCACGATGATCGGCACGACCGGCCAGGGCTACAACGACGGGATGCGCTTCATCCAGTTCTATTACGGCCTGCCGGTGGCCATGATCATCCTGTCGGTCACGCTCGTCCCGTTCTTCTACCGGTCGGGCGTCTACACGGCCTACGAGTACCTCGAGCGCCGTTTCGACGCGAAGACCCGCAGCTTCACGAGCCTGCTGTTCCTGCTGTCGCGCGGGATGTCGGTAGGCGCGGTCGTCTCGGCGCCGGCCGTGGTGCTGTCGCTCGTGCTCGGCTGGGACCTGACCGCCACGGCGCTGGCGATCACCATGCCCGCCGTGGTCTACACGATGTTCGGCGGCGTCCAGGCGGTGACCTGGACCGACGTCAAGATCATGGTGCTGATCGTCGTCGGCCTGTTCGCGATGATCGCAGCGGCGGTGCTCGGCCTGCCGGCCGGCATCGGGCTCGGTGACGGCCTCGGCATCGCCGCCGCCACCGGCCGTCTGCGCAGTTTCGACTTCTCGTGGGATCTCACCAACCAGTACACGTTCTGGTCCGGCACGATTGCCGCGCTGTTCCTCTTCTGTTCGTACTTCGGGACCGACCAGAGCCAGGTGCAGCGTTACCTCACGGCGCGATCCGAAGAGGAAGCCAAGCGATCGCTGCTGATGAGCGCCTACTGGAAGATCCCGCTGCAGGTGCTGGTCCTCCTGCTCGGCATTCTGGTGTTCGTGTTCTACGTCTTCAACACCCCGCCGCTGATCTTCAGCAGCGCCCAGCAAACGCGGCTGAAAGAGGGGCCCGCCGCGGCCCAGTACGCCGCGCTGGAAAGCGAGTTCGGGACCGCGCTCGACGCGCGGCGCGCCGCCGGCGCGGCGCTGGCGGCAGCACGCGACACCGGTGACGAGGGACAGGTGGCGGCGGCGCGGGCAGACGTTCGTCGAGCGCAACGCGGCGGTGGAAGCGGTGCGCGGCAAGGCGACGGCGCTGGTGCGCGAGACGACCGGCGACCGGTCGTTCACCGACGTGAACTACATCATCCCGACGTTCATCCTGACCCAGCTTCCGATCGGGCTGATCGGCATGCTGATCGTGGCCATTCTCATGGCGGCGACCGACACCATCGCCGGCGAGCTCAACTCGCTGTCGACGGCGACGGTGATCGATTTCTACAAGCGCCGCTTCAAACCGGAGGCCTCCGACGCCCACTACCTGCGGGTCTCCAAGGCGGCGACCGGCGTCTGGGGGTTGTTTGCCTGCGCGGTCGCGGTGTGGGCGGCGGAGCTCGGCTCGCTGATCGAGGTGGTCAACCGCTTCGGATCGTTCTTCTACGGCTCGATCCTCGGCGTCTTCATCCTCGCGGTTGCCTTTCCCCGCGCCACCGGCACCGGCGCGTTCATCGGGCTGATTGCCGGGCATGGCCTCGGTGGCGTGGGTGGCGAGCACGACGAACATCGCGTTCCTGTGGCACAACGTCATCGGCGCGGTTGCGGTCGTGGTGGTGGGGATGCTCGTCAGCCTGGCGGAGCGGACGAAGCACTGATTTCGGCAGCTCCTCACGCCGGGCGATGGGGTGTGTCCAATGAGGGGGATCGTCGTATTCGGACATGAGGAGAGGAGAGAGCGAATGAGACACCTGACTCTTGCGATCGTGTGCATCTGCACGGGGGCGGCGGTGCACGCACAGACACCGGATCCACAGGTGATTGCGCCGATCACCAGGTTCATCGAAGCCTTCAACAAGGGCGATGTGGCGGGAGCCGCGGCCACTCACGCGGCGGAGGCAGACCTCGTAGTCCTCGACGAGGTGCCGCCCTATCTCTGGCGAGGGCCGAAAGCGTTCCAGGCGTGGGCCGCCGACCTCGACGCGGACGCCAAGAAACGCGGCGTGACCGATCAGAAGGTCACGATCAGCCCGTCGACGCGAGTCGAAACGAACGGCCAGGCGGCCTACGTCATCGTGCCCGCGGTCTACACCTTCAAGGAAGGGGGCGTGGCGCATCGCGCGGAGGCGCAGATGACGTTCGTGGTGAAGAAAGGGGCTGCAGGCTGGCTGATCCACGCCTGGACGTGGACCGGACCGAAGGCCACGAAAGCCCCGGGCTAGCCCTCTACTTCGCCTTCTCTTTCTTGGCGGCGGTGCCCGACATGACGTACGCCCCGCCGGCGAAATCGATCTGCGCAGTCATCTTGCCTTCTGCCGCAGGTGTCAGCCGGACGACCGCGTCGACTGCGTTGCCCTCGTAATTGAAGGAGTAACTCAGGAGGAGACTCTGGTCAGCCTTGGTGACGTCCGGGATCGGCTGGGTCGGCATCGTTGCGCCCGTGATCTCGCCGACGACCTTCTCCTTCTCCACCTTGACGGTCAGGTCGAACGCTGCGGGGCCGTTCGGCCCCTCCAGGGTCAGGGTCCAGTCCCCGATGAACGGGGCGGCATCTGCTGCGGTCACCTGTGCGGGCGCCTGGCCAGCACTGAAGGCCGGACCCGCGTCAACGCCGAAAGGGGCGAGCAGCCCGGCAATGAGGATCGTGCTGGCGATGGCCGTTCGAATCATTTGACCTCCATACATGTCGGCTCCCGCCGACGGTTCGTACGCGTGGGCGCGACTGTCGTCAACGCGGCGGCTCCAGGTCCCGGTGCCTCGCCCGCGACCCGCGGGACGGAACCGTCCGGTCCGAGGCGCATCAGTCTCGCGACCCGGCAAGGCGCGATCCAGCATCAGACCTGCGCCGGGCCGGCCGGGTGCGTCGCGGCCGTGCGCCACAGCGCGAGCAGCGCCTCGTTGACGGGCCGTCCGGTGAACTGAACCTCGTGTCCGGCACCCGCCACCACGGCGCGTGATGCACCGATTTGTTCAGCCAGGTCGTCGCAGATGGCGTCGAATCCCGCGCTGTGTCCGCCGGAGACGACGAGCTTGGGGAACCGGGCGGACGCCAGCTCCGACAAGCGGGAGCTGCGCTTCCCAGGGGGGCCGCCCGCGGCGGAGCACGGGCACGAGCGGCACGGCAGCGGCGAGGAGCCCGGGTGGCAATGCCCCGGATCGCTCCCGACCGCCGTCAGGAAGCGGACGACCCAGTCCTCGTCCGGCAGATCCTCGTCGCCACATACGCCGAACGTCATCCACGAGCGTCCGCGCGGCCGGATTGCGCTGGCCCAGCCCGAATGCTCCCGGCTCCAGCAGCGCCACCGAACGGGTCGCATCAGGACGCCGGGCCGCCGCGAACAGTACCCCGAGGCCGCCGTAGGAATGACCGACGAGGTGAGCGCCATCTTCCATGAGCTCCGCAATGTCGTCGGCATCACGTAAGAAGTCCTCGCCTTCCGCCTCTGGACTCCGCCCGTAGCCACGCCGGTCGAGCACCAACAGACGAAAGCCCTCCTCGGCGAGCGGTCGCTGCGCCTGCCACTCGTCGACACCGGTAGCCAGTGAGCCATGCACGAGCACCACCGGCGTGCCGGTGCCCCACGAGTCGACGAAGAGGTCGCTCACGATATGGGGTTCCTCGCGCTGACCGACCGAGCCGGGCACCCCTCTCTGCACAGCTGGGAGGCTTGAATGAACCCCGTACTCGGCGGGGCAGCTGCAGACACCAGCCTGGCTAACTCGGCGTCAACGTTACCACGACCACGATCGCTTTGCGGGCCAGCGTGAGCAGCGCGATCAGGACCACCACCCGCGTTTGACGATGCCGCGCTTCTGGGATGCGGCTCTCGCATATTGTCCGGCTTTCGTCGCCGCGTGTCCGGCACATGACGATGCCGGCAGGCGGCTCCCGGCCTTTGACTGCGGTCGCTATGTTCCGACGATGGCTCCAGCAGGCCGCTGAAGGCCGGCCTGATTCGAAATCGGAAATGGCAGATGGCAAAAATACGCCGATTTCTACATTGCGCTGTGCCATTTGCCAGTCGGGATGCGTTTTTTCAGCATCCTGTTAGACTCCAGATCCGCTCCCTGAGGCGTCGCACCCTGCGGTCGCGTTCGGACGCTGGAGATGGAGACGAGGGTCGAGATGAAGCTGATCTCCATCGGTGTGCTCGTCGGATCCGTCGTCGCGGCGCCTGGGCTCGGGGCCACCGGGCAGGCGATCGACCTGGCGCGCTCCCGCCTCGTCGATCTGACGCACGCCTATAACGCGCAGACCATCTACTGGCCGACCGCCTCGACCAGGTTCGGCCTGGAGAAGCTGGCGTATGGGCCGACGCCGGGCGGCTATTTCTACTCCTCGTACAGCTTCTCGACTCCGGAGCACGGCGGAACACACCTCGACGCGCCGGTGCATTTCTCCGAGCGCGGGCGTTCCACCGATCAGGTTCCGCTCGCGCAGTTGATCGCGCCGGCTGTCGTCATCGATGTCTCGGCGAAGGCGGAGGCCGACCCGGACTACCGGCTGTCGCCGGACGATGTGCTGTCGTTCGAGCGTCAGCATGGGCGGATCGGCGCCGGCACAATCGTGCTGCTGCGGACCGGGTGGAGCCGCCGCTGGCCGGACGTGAAGAACTACCTCGGCGACGACACGCCGGGAGACGCCTCCAGGCTTCGCTTTCCGAGTTACGGGGAGGCGGCCGCGCGCCTGCTCGTGGGGGAGCGCCGTGCGGGCGTCCTCGGTGTGGACACGGCGTCGATCGATTACGGGCGTTCCACCGACTTCGTCGTGCACCGCCTCGCGGCTGCACAGCAGGTCGCGGGCCTCGAGAACCTGACGAACCTGGAACAGGTGCCGGCTGCCGGCGCCACGGTCATCGCGCTGCCGATCAAGATCGAGGGCGGGTCCGGGGGACCGGTGCGGGTCGTGGCCGTCGTGCCGGTACGATGAGTTTTTCGCGGGCGCGACCGCGTATGATCTGTCGATGGACAAGGACGCACGAATGAAAACCATCCTCCGCTGGGGCTCGACGGCTGCCGCCGTCACCCTGACCGTCATTGCAACCCTCGCTCAACAGACCGCCTCCGGGGGCGCCGCCCGCCGGTGCACCGCAGACACCCGCGCCCGGCGGACGAGTCGCCGGGCCCGGTGGCGGGAGGCAGAACGTGCCGGGCAGCTTCCAGCGCGTGCCGCCGCTCCCGTTCCCTGACGCCCCGCAGGACTACGAGCTGAGCGGCACCGGCTACCGCGTGGTCCCGGTCGTCAAGGGCCTCGTGAACCCGTGGAGCCTGACGTTCCTGCCGAACGGCGACATGCTCGTGACCGAGAAGCCCGGGCGGCTGCGCGTCGTCCGCAAGGGCCACCTCGAGCCGCAGGCGGTCTCCGGGGTCCCGGAAGTCTGGGCGACCGGTCAGGGCGGCCTGCTCGAAGTCCTGCCGCACCCCCGGTTTCAGGACAATCAGCTCCTGTACCTGACGTACTCGAAGCCCTGCGAGCAGGGAGCCACGACCGCCTTGTATCGAGCGCGGTTCGACGGCAAGGCGCTGGCCGACGGCCGCGACCTCTTCGTGGCGGACAACTGCAACACCGGCAACCCGCACTTCGGCTCGAAGCTCGCGTTCGCGCGCGACGGCCTGCTGTACATGACTATCGGCGAACGGGGCGATCGCAACCGCGTCCCAGAACACCGCGAGCCACGGCGGGAAGATCCTCCGGTTCAAGGATGACGGCACCGTGCCGGCCGACAACCCCTTTGCCGGCAAGGAGGGTTACAAGCCGGAGATTTTCAGCTACGGGCACCGCAACGCCCAGGGCCTCGCCTTCCATCCCGGACACCGGCGTGCTCTGGAGCAACGAGCACGGTCCCCAGGGAGGCGACGAGCTGAACATCGTGCAGGCCGGCAAGAACTACGGCTGGCCCGTCGCCACCTACGGGCGCGAATACGCGCCGGACGGCGCGCTGGTGAGCCCGCAGCCCTCGAAAGCTGGCATCGAGGAACCTGTGCTGATCTGGGCGCCGTCGATCGGCATCTCGGGCCTGATGGTCTACACCGGCGATGCATTCCCGCAGTGGAAGGGGCATCTCTTCGCCGGCGCGCTGTCCGGCCTCGCACTGCACCGCATCGCCTTCAACGAGAAGGGAGGGCTGCTCGGGCGCGAAGCGCTCCTCACGCAGTCACGGCTCCGCGTGCGTGATGTGCGCCAGGGGCCGGACGGCAACATCTACCTGGCGATCGACGCGAGCCCGGGTGGAGTGGTGCGGATCGAGCCCGCAGCGGCACCAGCCAGGAGCAGCGCAGGCGGCGGCTAAGCGCGGCCGTCGCGCGTCACCCCGACGGACGAGCAAGACCCCCGGCCAACGCACGATGTGGATCGGGTTCACGGCCGCCAAGCCGCGCAGGCCGCAGTCCGGCCACCGTTGACGATGGCGCGGCTCGTCCGGCGTATGATCCGGTTCGGCTTCACACACGAGGGCGAAGAGACATGCGAATTGCCGGGATAGGCGTGGGCGTCCTGCTGTTGTCTGGCGTCGTGGGCGGCGCATCCGACTTCATCACCGAGGGCGTCGACAACGCGCGCACGGGCTGGGTACGCGACGAGAAAATCTTCACGAAGGCCAACGTCGGGAGCATGAAGCTCCTGTGGAAAGTAAAGCTGGACAGCACGCCGCGCGCGATGCACAACCTGTTTGCGCCGCTCGTCGCCGAGCGGGTCACGACGCCGCAGGGCGCACGCGAGCTCGCGGTCGTCGCCGGCGTTTCCGACGACCTGTTCGGCATCGATGTCGCGGCGGGCCGCCAGATCTGGCACCGGCGGTTCGACAGCACGCTGGGCCCCACGGGCCCCGCGAACGACACGCTGTGCCCCGCCGGCCAGACCGCGGTGCCGACGATGACGCAGGCGTCGTCGGGGAAGTACACGGTCTACGCGGTCTCGTGGGATGGACGCCTTCGCCAGGTCAACCTGGCGGACGGCCAGGACATCGCCCCGCCCGAGAAGTTCATTCCGGGCGGCGGCAAGCCGTACGCACTCAACCTGCGCGACGGCGTCATCTACACCGCGACGGCGCAGGGCTGTGGCGGCCTGACCAACGCGTTCTACTCGTTCGACCTCGCGACGCGCCGTGCCAGCGCTTTCATCCCCGCGGGCGGTGGGCTGTGGGGGCGTCGCGGCGCGGCCATCGATCCTGAGGGGAGAGTATTCATCGGAACCGGCGACGCGGAATTCGACCCGCTGACCCGCCGGCTCGGAAACGGGATCGTCGGCGTGAAGCTCGACGCCAGCAAACAGCTGCAGCTCACCGACTACTTCGGTGCGCCCAATGCGAACTGGCTCTGGCGGCGCGACATGGACGTCAACACGACGCCGGTCGTGATCGACTACCGCGCGCGGAAGTTCCTGGTCGGCACGAGCAAGGAGTGCCGTCTCTGGCTGCTGGATCGCGAAGGGCTGGGCGGCGAGGATCACCGCACGACGCTCCACACGACACCGGTGATTTGCAACGACGGGCAGACATTCGATGGCAAGGGCATCTGGGGCGCACTGAGCGCCTGGCAGGACGAGAAGGGCACGCAATGGGTGCTGGCGCCGTTCTGGGGGCCGGTCAGCAAGGCCTTCAAGGCGCCAATCGAGCACGCGCGCCCGGCCGCTGGGGGCGTGGCGGCGTTCACGCTCGACGAGCGCGCCGGCAAGTGGCAGCTCACCCCGGCCTGGCTCTCCCGCGACATGGATCTGGCCGACGAGACGGTGATTGCGAACGGCGTGGTCTTCGCCTATGCGGCGGGCGAGGATGCGTCGCAGGTGCTCCCCGACCGCGCGTGGGACGAGCCGGGTGGCCCTGTCTACGGCGGCGGGCTCAGCTCGGGCCCTGCCCGACGGGTGCCGAACTCACGCCGCGCCGCGCTCTACGCGCTCGACGGCCAGACCGGGAAGGAGCTGTGGTCGAGCGGCGACCAGATTGAATCGTGGAATCACTTCAGCGGGCTCACCGTCGCGAACGGCCGGGCGTATCTCGCGACGTTCGACGGAGTCCTGTACTGCTTCGGCGTCGCCAGGCAAGGCGGAGGTTCCTGATGCGCGGTCGACGTTTGATGTTCGTGGCCCTCGCCTCCGTGCTGGCGGGGAGCATTATTCTTGCGCAGCCCGGGCGCGGGGGCTCGCAGTGGCTGACGGCGCTCGGCGATGCGCAGCGCACGTCATGGATCCGCAGTGACGACAAGATCTCGGTGGCGGCGCTGTCGAAGCCCGGGTTCGAGTTGCAGTGGACGGCCAAGCTCGACAACCAGCCTCGTGGTGTGCACGGTCTCCGGCAAGGGGTGACAGCGAACGGCGTGACGCTGTTCGTGCCGATGTCGGTCGTCGCGGGCAGCTCGAACAACGTCTACGGGATCGACAACGATCTGGGCTACGTCGTGTGGCAGCGGCACTTCGATGCCGCCCTTCCCGCTGCAACGGCAGCGTGCGCCGGCGGGATCACGGCCGGCGCCACCCGCATCGTCCGGCTCGACGCGGTGCCGCCCGCCGCGAGCGGGTTCGGCGGCGGCCGCCGCGGCGCTGCCGGGTACCGCAGTCTGCTCGGCGAACCCGGTCAAGGGGTGCCGGCGGAAGGGCGTGCGGCCGGTCCGGGACGTGCCGGGGAGCCTGCCGCGGCGCGAGGTGCCCCTCCCGGCGTCGAACAGGGCGCGGTCGCGCGTGGCGCGGCACCGGCTGCAGCACCAGCCGGCGCGCGAGGCGCCCCTCCCGGCGTCGAACAGGGCGCGATCGCCCGCGGCGCGGCAGCGGCAGCAGCGCCAATCCCGGCTGCCCAACCCGGCCAGGCTGGCGAGCGCATACCAGGCGCGCCGCGAGTGGAAGAGGACGCTGCGCCGTATGCCTTCCTGTTCCGGCCCTCCGGTGTCAGCTATCTGGTGTCGAGCGACGGCATGCTGCACGTGCTCGGCCTGGCCTCCGGCAAGGACATCCAGCGCCCCGCGCCGTTCCTGCCCGCGAACGCGAAGTGGTCGCCGCCGGTGGCGGTGGGCACGACCATGTACGCTGCGACCTCGGGGAAGTGCGGCGGCGCACCGGATGGCGTGTGGGCCATCGATCTGGACAGCGAAGCGAAGCCGGTCGTCTCGTGGAAGACGAACGGCGGAGGAATCGTCGGGGCCGTCGCGTTCACGTCGGACGGCACGCTGATCGCCGCGGTCGGTCCCGGGCAGGCGGCCGGCGACGGCAAGGCCAACGCGATCGTCGCCCTCGACCCCAAGACCCTGCAGGTGAAGGACTGGTTCTCCCAGCCGACGGCGGAATTCGTCACGGGCCCGACGATCCTCAGGCACGACAACCGGAACATCGTGGCCGCGGCGACGAAGGACGGACGCATCGTGCTGCTGGACTCGGCGTCGCTTGGCGGCCCGGATCATGCCACGCCGCTCCTGGCGTCGAAGCCGTTCCTCGCCGCGGGAGCATCGGTGAGCGGAGATGCCCTGGCGACCTGGCAGGAGTCGAGCGGCGGCGCCTCATGGGTTCTGCTCCCGGCCAGCGGTGCTCTGGCCGCCGGCAGTGCTGCCCCCAACGGGCCGGTCTCCGCCGGCGCTATCGTTGCGCTGAAGCTGACACAGGCGGGCGGGGCGCCCTCGCTCGAGCCGGGCTGGGTCTCGCACGACCTCTCCTCTCCGGCCACGCCCGTCATCGTCAACGGCGTCGTCTTCGCGCTCGCGACCGGCGTGCCCGCAGCAGGAACGGGACGACCAGCTCCTGCGGTGCTTCACGCCTACGACGGGGCGACCGGCAAGCGGCTGTGGGAGAGCGGCAAGGCGATGACGGCAGCCGCGTCTCCGGGGAGCATGTGGAGCGGCCTGGGGCAGATCTACATCGGCATGCACGATGGTACGCTCCACGCGTTCGGATTCAACGACGAGCGGCGGGCCACGAACGATCCGTAGGAGTGTGTGACACGGCGTTTGCGACCGCGCGGATCCCCGGGGCGTACCTGCTGACCCTGCCCCCTGCCTTGGGCGCAGGGGGTCTCCCTGAAACAACTGGGCCAGCCGGTTTCTTACACATGCGGGGGTGGCCCAGGGGTGGCGATTGGCAGTCGATTGGTCGGTCGGCTCGAGCGAACCTCGGAGGTCGTTGACGGAGCAATCAGCGCGCGGTTGAAGGAGCACGCTTCGAAAGCGAAGTCGTCGAGCGACACCGAGCCGCTTCGAGGCACGTCAACGTATACGCGATCAGCGAGTTAGCCCTCCAAAACGATTCCTCGGTGTGCGTCTGTAAACCTCGATGTTCGTCGAGGTTCTGAGCCCGACGTATCACATTCCTATCACAATGACTTGCCCACTTAGGGGCGTCTTCCCCTGTACCCCTCCTGTTCGTCACATTCGTTCTGTCATACGGGTGACTGTTGACAGCACTGGAATTCGATCGCGCCGATACGCATCTTCAAGGTTTGTGTGCTTATGACCAATCCTACAGTCGGTGCTCAGTTGACCTTCTTGATGTCGGACACCGGCAATGATCCCCGTAGGGCGTGTGATGGTCTGCCGATCGGGAATTGCAGGTTCAGGCCCATGAAGACCTGGAATTGCGGCTGGCCCGCGCCATCGTGAGCGATGGAGAACTGCGGCTCGGCAAAGACGTTGACCGTCAGGAAGCTTCAGCAGACGACGCCCCAGGAGCGCGGCGCCGTGACGCTGAAGTACGTGCCCGACACTCACTCCTGACGCGCGGTGGGTGTCAGCCTGTTCATGATGCGAAACCCCTCCCGAGGACGCGAATGTCCTGTGCGAGTCAGGGAAACATTTAGGCGCTCGCCCGCTTCTTGCGACCGTGCTTTCGATCCAGGTGTTCCGCGAGCGCGTCGAGCCTTCCTTCGAAGAAAGTTTGGAACTCGACAATCCAGCTCGTCACTTCTGCCAGCGGCTTCGGACGAAGCCCATAGATGCGTTGTCGTCCTTCTCGGCGTTCGGAGAGCAGCTCCGCGTCCTTGAGCACCTTGAGGTGCTGCGAATCGCGGGGAATGACACGTCGAAGGGCTCGGCGAGCTCGCTGGCGGTCTTTTCGCCATCCTTCAAACGAAGCAGAATCGCTCGGCGTCCCGGGTGGGCAATCGCGTGGAAGACATCGGGTTGCTGAGAGGGCCGCATGGTGTCACTTCGTCCACGCGGGATAGTGTGCGCGCAGATCGTCGAATCGGGCCTGCCAGTCAGGAAGGGGTTGTTTGGCGAGTTGGGCCTCGAGCCGATCCAGGAACGCGTGCAAGCCGGGCAGAAAGCCTAGTGCGGTGTCCTTCGTGACCCGTCGATAGGTCACCGTCAGCAGCGTCGAGTCCGTCTGCCGCGTGAGCTCATAGCGAAAGATGGTGTTCATCCCGAGCGGCATTTCCGGGGTGGGCCCCACGTTCTATTCGTGTTCGAAGAGGTGCGGCGGGTCCCAGTTGAGAATGGCTCCTGATGAACTATAGCGCGCAGGGCCGGACACCATTTCGACCGTGCCTCCTCGTCGGCCATCAATCTTCACCTCCGAGCACATCAGCCACTCCGCCAGACCTTCGGGCGACAGATGCTGTCCGCGTCGGCCTGATCCCTCCCACGACGTAACCATAGCAGCCGGGCATACCACCAGTGCCCCCGAGGAGAATGGCGATCAACGCCTCGCGCTGACCAGGCTGCGCAACAGTGAGACACCGGCTGTTCTCCCGCCTCGGTTATCGTCGATTCCGACCGCTCTGAGTCAAACCGCGCCACTGGTGTGCGGAGGCAGAGGCGGAGCGATCCTGTCGAACCGCTTTCCTGGCGACATGCGGGACATGTGGGCTGCCAGGTCCTCCATGAAGCCCGTCGCGTACACTGGCAACGAGCGCCGCGGATCCCACGCCAGGCCGCCCCAGGCGCCGAGTGATTTCCCGCCGTGAAGCAACGGCATGATCCGGGTCCTCTGCGACACGAACCGGACCGTCGACGGCACCACCGCGACGCCCTGGCCGGCTTCGGCGAGGGTAATCAGACAATGCGGCTCGCGACTCTCGAGCACGACACGAGGTCGAAGCCCTTCGATTCGACACGCCGCATCGAAGAGCTGACGCGATCCAAAGTCCCTGCTTAACAGTAGGAGCGGTTCACTCGCCAACTCCGTGACGGAGACCGTGGTCCGTCCCTTCCATCGCGGCCTGCTCGCCGTCACGGCCAGCACACGTATGGGAAACAGCGGGCGGCTCTCCAATCGGCTGCCGGTCAGGATGCCGCCCAGCGCCAGGTGGAGCTCACCTCGCTCCACGAGCTCGTACAGACGCACGCCGCCTTCTTCGGTCAAGCGGACATCCACACCGGGGCGCGCTCGCTGGAATCTTGGCAGGAAGCCGGCCATGACACTCTGCATGGTTTGCGGGGTCGCGCCGACTCGAAGCACGCCGGTGATCCCACCCACCAGGGTCTTGGCGCGTTCAACCAGTGATTCCGCCTGAGCAAGAACCTCGCGGCTCCGGCTGAGAAGGTCTTCGCCTTCGACGGTCAGTTGGATGCGGCGGCCGATGCGGTCGAAGAGACGCACTCCTAGCTCCGTCTCGAGGTCGCGAATCTGCCGCGACAGCGCGGGCTGGCAGATGTTCACCTCGAGCGCGGCCTTTGACACGCTGGCGGCTTCGGCCACGCTCACGAAGTACCGGAGATGTCTCAACTCCACGGCGGCAGGTGTGATGCCTTGTAGGCATGCATTATAGAGTTTCTTAGTCTTTGACGGCATGGGTCGATTCGCGATGCCATAGGCCTGGAGGCACACCATGACGCTTCGACTTCTGGCCGTGGCACTATCTCTGGGAGCGGTCGTTTGGGCGCGCAGCGCTCCAGCATCTGGTCAGGTCGCGTCAGGCGGGACCGTCACGTCCGCTCGCGTCATCCCGGCCTGGTACGCCGCGGCGCGCACCGCACCCGCGAGCCCCGTCCAACTCTCACGTGTATTGGCGATGGTGCACGCCGCCATGCACGACGCGGTGAACGGCGCCGAGCCGCGATACGAAACGTACGCGTCGGACCTCACCGATTCGCGCGCCCAACCGGAAGCCGCGGCCGCTGGGGCTGCCCATCGCGTGCTCTCGGCTCTGTTCCCGGCACTCCAGGCCTCGTGGGATGCGGCGCTCGCGGAGTCGCTGTCGACGATTCCCGATGGTCCGACTGAGGCGGCCGGTGTGACGCTCGGCGCAGCCGTCGGTCAGGTGATCCTCAACGTACGAGCCGACGATGGATGGAACAGCGTGGACCCCTTCGATCCGCAGCCCGAGCCTGGTATGTGGAGACCGACTCCGCCGGCCTTTCTCCCGATGCCTGAACCGCAGTTTCAGAACGTGACGCCTTTCACCATCGAGAGTCGAGCGCAATTCTCGCTCGCTCCGCCTCCGGCGCTCACGGCCAGGGACTATCAGCGCGTCTTCGATGAGGTGAAATCCATCGGACGGGACACCAGCGCGACACGAACGGCCGATCAGACGCACGTCGCACATTTCTGGTTCGAACCCCCGTACGACTCCTGGAGCCGCATCGCGGGCATCCTGCAATCGGACAAGGGATACGACCTCCACCAGACCGCCCGCCTCTACGCGCTCGTGAACATGGTCGTGGCCGACGGCCTCGTTGCGGGGTGGTACTGGAAAAGACAGTTCGCGTTCTGGCGACCGATCACGGCCTTTCGGGAAGCGGATCGCGATGGCAATCCCGCCACCGTTGCGGATCCCGTGTGGCAGCCGCTGCGCGCCACGCCGTCGCATCCCGATCATCCCTCGACGCACAGCGTCACTGGAGGCGCCGCGGCGGACGTCATCCGCAGGGTGGCGGGATCGGATCGTTACCGATTCTGCATGACGACCCTCACCGCGACACCGTCTGGATCAACGCGCTGCTACGAGACCTTCTCTGAAGCGCAGGACGAGAACACGAGCTCGCGGGTGTATGCGGGCATCCACTTCCGGACCGCGATTCAGGCAGGCGATCGCCTGGGACATCGGATCGGGCGGTTCGCGTTCCAACACGTGCTTCGCCCTCTGCGGCGCGGCCATCCACGCGAAGACGACGAGGAGTCCGACGCCATCAGGCAGCAGTAACGGTTGATCGGAAACAGCTCTCGCGATGCAGGCGATGCGTGGTGCGTTCGAGGCTCGGAACTGAAGCGGAGGACGACATGACCGGTCCGGCCGAAATCAGGCAGCTGGTGAGCGATCTCAAGGCGATCACTGCTGCACACGCGGGATCCCCGCGTCATCGTCGCACGGGTAAGCCCGCTCGTCCGGGATGTCGCCCTGTCGAAGACGTGGCTCGAGGCGAAGCACTATGACTGTGACCCAGGCCAGGGGTTTGGCGCGCACCTGCTGCACGAGGAGCCGGACCACACGCTGGCGATCTTCGCGGGAGCATGGCTCCCGTGGCGGGGCGCGCCTCCACACAACCACGGGACGTGGGCGGTGCTGGCGGGAGTGATCGGGGCTGAAAGAAACACGCTTTGGACACGCATCGATGACGGCTCGCGGGCCGGCTATGCCGAAGTCCGCGAACAGGAAGAACGGGTGCTCGGTCCCGGCGATGTCCTGACGTTGCAACCGGATTCAATCCACAGCGTGATCAACGACACGACATCCGTCACGATTTCGCTCCACGTGTACGGCAAGCACGTGAACCACACAGCGCGGTCACAGTTCGATACCGAACAGCACACGGAACAGGGCTTCATCCTCAGAGTCGAGGAACCGTGAGCCGGTCTCTTGCTCAGCGTGATCTCATCGCAAGCCGGCCCGTGACGCCGCCGCTGTGACGACGTCGACGCCGCCCGCATGCTGCTGCTGAAAGCACGAGTTACCGCATCCACACCAGGAACGGCTCCGCCTGTGGGTCTTGAAGCGTGCCTCTGCGTGATCGCAGGTTACGCGTAAGCTACTCGCGGTGATGTCGTGCGATCTCTTCCTCCGGTAGTCGCAGGAACCGTGCGGCGTTGTTGTAGAAGATGTCGCGCTTCTGTTCCTCGCTGAGGAACGGCGCATTCTGGATTGCCTCGATGGCCACGTCGATGGCGCGCGGCCACACCATCTGATCCGAGCCCCACATGATCCGCTTGACGAACCCGGCCTCGACGAGGCGCTTGAGCTGTCCGTAGAAGTGCGGCCGCGGATGCGCCCAGTTGTTGCCGGCGATATCGACATAGACCTGTGGATGCGAAAAGAGCACCGCCATCATCTCGTCGACGAACGGTGACCCGTAGTGCATGACATACAACCGAACTTTCGGGTGACGGATCAAGACTTCCTCCAGTTGCAGGGGGGTCGTCAACCGCGCGCGATAGCTCACCATCGGCCCGTACGGCGCACCGGGCGGGCCTTCCCCCAGATGGACGCCGATCGGGATGTCCAGTTCTTCTGCGAGCGCGTAGTAGGGATCCCATCTCGGATCGTCGAGCGTCATGCCTTCGTACTGGGGTGAGACCTCAGCAAAGACGGCCAGTTCGCGGTTGTTGACCAAGCGACGGAACTCGTTGACGTCTGGCGATCCGGGGTCGCCGAACGCGTGGGCGGGGATGATTCGATCAGCGGCCGCTGCCCGCCATGCGCGTACGTTCACGAGCGGACCTGTGGTCACGGCAAAGATGTTGTGGCGGTCGAGGGCCGCGAGCGACTCCTTCATCAGAAGTTCGTCGGTCGTCGCGGCAGGCATCGGGGAGGCGCAGGTCTTGACGCGGCCCAGGCTGAAGGGCTCGCGAGGATCGGCGCCTGGATAGACGATCTCCTGATTGTTGGCACAGTTTGGCATCCCGCCGCCATACTGGCTCAACGAGTGAGCATGCAGGTGCATATCGATGATTGGCGGCCGATCGGCTGACGACCGCCCTCGGGCCTGGCACGCTGCCGCCAACCAGATCGGCGCAATGACACCGACCAGCAGCATCGATGCGCAGCGGGTCCGTATTACCAAGGCGTACCGCCTCATCGGCTATTGGCGGAGCAATTCAAGCGCAGCTCGCACCATGGGCACTGGCGAATGATCGACCCCAGGCACAATCCGGAGCTGCCAGCGGAAGGGTACACCCAGAGCTGCAGCTTCGTCGGTCGCCGTCGCAAAGAACCGCAGCCCTCTGGCGAACCGAGTCGTTCCCTGCGCCATCGAAGCGGGTTCGCGTTCTCTATCCGTGATATCCCGATCGGCGAGTAATACCACCAGGTCTCGCGCGAACGCCTTTGGCAGGTCCGTGCGATCGATTGGACTTCCGTCGAGCCCGTGGGGAAACTTTTCCGACCAGGAGGGAAACGCATACCGACCGGCGCTCGCGGCCACCGCACGTCGAAAACGCGCTTCAGGCACGAACAGCGCCAAGCGGTGGACGAACTGAGCGCCACCCGAGAATCCGACGATGTCGTATTCCATGCGATGCAGTCCCATTGCATCGCGAACCAGGTCGAACAGGCGTTCGATGGCCGTCAGAGCCCAGGCTGACCTTGGGAGCATGTTGCCGGCGGCATCAATCATGTTGCCAAACATGTACGCATCGCCCGGGAAGTACTCCTCCGCGAACTGGGGAGCGAGGACGATCGCATTGAACGTTTCGATGTACGGCGATGCAAGGTCACAGGCCTGTCGAGCAGTCTGCGAGTCGCTGCCGTGCATGACGAACACGACACGAGTGTCGGGCGTGGGCGTGAAGGTTCGGCAGAACCAGACGGTTATTGGTTGACTCGAGCCAGGATCCACGAACCGGAAGCTGCCAGTGCTCTGACGCCGTATTTCGGACGCCGGGTTCGGTTGTTGCGCATTAGCCGGTCTGGCTGACAGCAGCAACAGCGCGCTGGCTGCGAACGTCGCAGCGATGAGAGAACACATGGGTGTCCGCGTTCGTCCCGAGATGGTGCCGAGCATAATCCCGAGCAGCCGTCGTTTCAAATGTCGCCGGAGTGGGAGCGACACGTCACTCGACGATGTTGGAATAACAGATGAGTCCCGGCTTCTTGAACTGTTGTGCTCTGGCACTTTTGGCCTGCCGGCGCATAATCAGCTCGGATCATCGTGGGTCTTCCGACAGTCACGCGGACGAACGGCGGGCCGAACCGGTTGGCGACGGAACCTTTGTCGCTCCTGACGCGAGCGCGTGTCAGGAACTTCTGGCGTAAGGATGCAGCGTCGAGACTTCCTGAAGCAGACGCCGGTTGCCGCGGCGATGCTCCCGGCGTCCCGCCTGCGGACGTTCACGTTCCAACTTTAGCAGGCCGACCGGCACATCTCGGCCGACCCTGCGAGGCTCGCAGCTAACGCCAAACCAAGATCGGCATTTATTCGCGACCTCACGCCTCGTCCGAGTCAGTCTCAGGCCCCAACTCTATTGAAGTCGCGCGTTCTCGCGAGCACCGTACCAAGCCAGGCAAGCCAGACGCACATCACCCCCGACGCAAAGAGCCACAAGAGGTCGCGGGGCCAACGTCGAGCCAGACTCCGAGCGCCAGCCGGCGAATGACGCGAATCCGGCTCCGGTACCTATCCCGGCCGACCACTTCGGAAGGAGCCGATGTGGATCCATGTACCTCGCGCCAGGCAATGGCCGCCACTGCCACCGCGAGCATCGAGAAGCCGTCCCCGTGCCCCTCCGCGAAGGACCACCACGTTTCGAACCGGGCAAGGTCCCTGGATGTGGCGAGGTCCGCTATTACGGTGACCTCGGTGACGGCCGTCGTCAGCGTCCAGAGCGCCCCGACCAAGACCACCGCCCAAGCTGAAATCGTCGTACCAGTGCTCGTCATCCGCGAGCGACTCACCAGTACAAGAACCGCCGCGACGGCGAAACAGGAGAATGCGGAAGCTGCGGTCCAGTGGACGGCCGCCCACCTCGACGCAGACTCGCCGATGTGCGTCATCTGCACCTCGAGGTCGGGGTGAAGAGGTCCATGGAAGCCCAGCGCGAGGGCGAGCAGGAGCGAGGCCGCGGCGAGCCACGCCCCCGCCACTCGCAGACCAGTCTCGTCGCTCGTCATTCGTCCTCCTACTTCGGGTCTTGACCCTCGTGGGCTCAGGCCACCGTGCGCCCTAATTTAATTCGGAGTACTCGTCATTGTGGCGTGTGGCACAGTCACTGGATAAGTCCTGTGTCGTCGCCCAGTATTTGCCTCTCCGCCGGGGGACATGCTCGGATTGCGAGTCCGTCGGGGTTTGTTACACGCTCCAAGCAACAAAAACACTGCGAAGGTTTCTCGAAGAGCTGATGGGTGTCTACCTTTGATCGCGTCAGTGCAGAACGGAAGCATCCAGGCTCAGGCAGCGTCAATCTCGGTTGCCGCCCGCCGGCCCGACTCGAGCGCACCCTGCATCCAGCCTCGCAGCGACGACGCGTGCTCGCCGGCGAAGTGGATTCTTCCCTCCGGTCTTGCGATGTGCGGTTCGAGCGACGATACTTGTCCCGGCAGCAGGTAGGCAATAGCGCCGCGCGCCCAAGGATCGCGATCCCACACCTTCACGAAGCCGCGGTCGTAATTCTTCCGTATACCCGGGTAGACCTCTTCGATCGTCGTCAAACCGAAACGCAGTTGCGCCGCTTCAGACTCGCGCCCGAGTCCCCGCGCTTTCGGCCCCCGGGTGTACGACATCAAGATGCCGCGCGTACCGGGCTGGCCGTACGTGCTGTCCCAAATCTCCATCGGATGATCAGTTTCAGCAAAGCCGCTGAGCCCTTCGCGCACCCAGTACCGGTCGCGAGTCTGTAAGTAGATGCGAGTGACGCTCTCATAGGGCAGGGCGTCGATCACCAACCGTTTCTCGGACTGGAGAGGGGGTGAAAATACGACCGACCTCAGCGTTGAGAAGGGAACAGCACACACAGCGTAGCCCGCCTCTGCGGACTCGACGGACTGGCCGGTCCGGAAAAAGACGCGCACGCCGTGCGCGTCGTGTTCGATTCTGTGGACCGCGCATCCATACTTGAGGCGGTCGACCAAGCGGTCGGCGAACGCGCGCGGAAGCCGATCGTTGCCTCCGTCGATTTTGAGGATTTGCTCGTTCTCCGTGCCGGCACGACGGCTCAGCTCGCGATACACGGCGTTCTCGTGCAGCACGTCGAGGAACGAGCGGAACCGCGCGACCGGCGTGTAGCCGAGGTTCATCATGTGCAGCGCCGCTTCAGAGACGCCCTGCGCGCGAAGGTACTCATCACGTGTAACACGGTCGTATTGCCTGAGTGACTCCGGCATCCATGCGGTCGAGAAGGGCTCGGTGATCTGGTCGATGAGCGGAGCAATGTATCGCCGCCGCACTTCGGCAGGAGTCAGCCGCTTCTGATTCGCCGGGATACCCGATGGCCACTCGAAGGGGCGGTCGGACTCGATTCTCGACCGTTGCCGGTAGGCATATCGGATCGAGGGAACGCTGACGGGCTCAAATGGAATGAGCGTCAGGCCAAACATGCGTGTGTACCCGAGCGTCAAGTCATGCGAAGTCGGAATGCGCGACGCGCCGGCTTCCGCGAACAGTCCATCGTCGAAGGGATCACGCAACGTCTGGACGCGTCCACCAGGGCGCGTCTGCGCTTCCAGCACCGTGACGTCGTGGCCCAACGCGCCGAGCTCGTAAGCGGCGCACAGACCCGCGAGCCCCGCGCCGACGATGATGACGCGCTTCGGCGCCACGCCGCGCGCCGCTACAGGAGTCGTCCCCCTCGCAGCAGCGACCGTGGCGAATGTCAGCTGACCAAGGAATTCCCGCCGTGTATGCCGCTCCACGGGATCTCCACGGTGACAGTTCTGCAACCGCGTTCACGGCATGACGGCCGACAACGCGCGGCTTATTATCCGGCCGACGAAGCGGTTTCGCACAGGTTGCTGGTTGAACGTGAGCTTATCGCGATTGATCCTGTCGCAGTCAGAACTGCGAGTCGCGAAAATGCCTGATTGCGCCCAATCGGGTTTAATCGGGGACGAAGCACAGATGGTACAATCCGGCCCCTTTCCTGCGCACTGGGAGGAAATAGATGAGCTCCGACGGGCGGCGGCTCCATCTCACTTTCTCGCTGCTCGTGTCTCTTGCCATGTGGATCGCGGCGACCGTCTCTGTCGCGCAGGCGCCGGCCAGCGTGCCGAAGATCTGGGACGATGCAGCTCTCGCGGATTGGGCCACGCCCATCGCGGCGCTGAAGGTGCGGCCCGGACACTACTCGGCCGCTGAGTACCTACTCGGTTTCCGCCGACAACCTTCGCACGTATCCCGTGTATCTCCCGGACCAGGAGCCGCCTGGATATTGGGAATCGCTCCAGAAGAAGAAACCCGAACCGCTCGTCGACGTGTCGAAGATTCGAACGAAGAGCGACTGGATCGAGGCAGGCGCGCGTGCGTTTCGCGAGCTCGACAACCCGTTCAGCCGGACAGGCGATCCGACGCTCATCGCGGCAGATTCGCGATCCGAAGACCTTTGCCGGGATCGGCGGACTCGCCGACGGCACCGTGCTCGACCACCGTTGGGTGGTGACCGAGCGCGGCGTCATGCTCACGACGTGGGAATGCTCGGGTTGCCACGCCCGAATGGGGGAGGGCAAAAGGGTCGAATACGGCCTTCCTCTTGCTTCGAGGCCGGCCGGCCTCGCACCGGGCGGCGTGGAGCGATTCCTCCTCCAGTTGTTGATGCTTTCGGCCGAGCGTACGTATGGCACCGCGGATCCTGCCGATCTCTATACCCGGATGTACACCGTGCCCTGGGTCCCAGGGGAAACCGAGCGCCTCCAACGTTTTCTCACCAAACCGGAGGACGCGATCGCCGCAGGGTTCAATCCGCACGGGGTGATTCCGCGCATCAATGGCAGTCCCTTTTACGGCACGCGTGTGCCGGACCTGCATCTCCTCCGCTACAACAAGTACATCGATGCGACCGGCACGCACCGGCTGCGCGGTCCGGAGGACATCGCGCGCTACGCGGCCATCATCAACAGCGCCGATCCGATGGACTTCGGGACGCATCGCTTTCTGACGGACAAGCAGCGCCGCGTGGCGTATCGCTTTGCCGACGAGGTCCTCTACGCGATTGGCGTGTATCTCCTCTCGCTCGAGCCGCCGAAGAATCCCAATCCCCCGCCGGCGGACCTCGTGGCGCGCGGACAAGCCATCTTCCGGCGTGAGAAATGCGAGACGTGCCATCCGCCGCCGGATTACACGACGGGCAAGCTGACGCTGGCGGAAGGGTACGAGCCACCGCGCAATCACCCCTTCTGGAGCGACATCCGGCGGGTGTCCATCGGCACGGACCCCGGCCTCGCGCTCAAGACGCGCAAGGGCACCGGGTTCTACAAGATCCCTTCGCTGCGCGGCGTGTGGTACCGGCCGCGTCTCCTGCACGACGCCTCGATCGTGACGCTCGAAGAGCTGTTCGACGAGGCACGGCTCAGCACCGATTACGAGCGAAAGGGCTGGAGCCCGCCGGGCGTGACGAAGGGCCCGATTCCGGGCCTGAAGTTTCTGACGAAGTTGCCGGCGGAGGACAAGAAGGCGTTGATCGCGTTTCTGCGCAGCCTCTGATCTCCGTGCGCTCGTTCGTGCCAGGAAGCCTAGGTTCCCTGGAGCGCACCCTGACGCACGTCAGACAGAGTCAACCGGCCGTACGATCCGGCTCGGGTTCGCACGAATGACGCACCGCGGTGTGCCATGGATTTCTGCCGTTCGAATTTGAATCGGCCAACGGGAGGACCGATGTCCAGCGCGGAGCCAACGTCACGACCTCGTCAATACCTGAGCGGTTTTGGCGCTTTGCTCGCTCTGTGGGTCGCCGCCTGCAGTCCCACTTCGCCTACCGGGCTCCCACAGAACCCCGGTCTCAGTGCTCCTTTCGGCGCCCTCGAGGCTGTGAGCGACACTGGCGGCTGCACGTTCGGCGTGGGGTACTGGAAACGCCGGCCTGACGCATGGCCCGCCCGTTTCGATCCCAATGCGATCTTCCATGACACCGGAACATCGTGGATCGACGTGCTTACCAACCCGCCGAGAGGCGATGTCTTCTACATCCTGGCTCACCAGTTCATCGCCGCGGGATTGAACCTCGCTCAGTTGCGTCCCGAGCTACGGCCCGAAGAGATCGGAACGCCCTGGGCGATCGTCGAGAGAGATTTCTTCACTCTCGGCGCTCATTCGAATTTCACGCACGCCGAGCTCATTGAATTGGCTACGCTTTTCGAAGGCTTTAATGAGGGCAAGAGAGGCGTGGCCGCCTGCGGCTGAGCGAAATGTCAGCGATCGGCCTGTCGGGTTGCGGGCGGAGGTAACCGAGTGAGCATGATCCGTCTCCTCTTCACTCTCGCTTTCGTGACCAGCGTCACCCTCGTCGGTCGGCCACTGGCACAATCCTCGAGCCAACCCCAGCCCATCATTGACGTGCATCTGCATGCGTACCGGCCGGCCGACTGGAAGGGGCCCTTGCCAAACCCGGTCACGGGCAAGCCTGGTCCAGCCACCGCAGAGGAGCACAGGCGCCAGACTTTGGCAGCGATGGAACGGCACAACGTCGTGAAGGCGATCGTGAGTGGTCCGGTGGAGGTTGTTGAGCAGTGGCGGACGGCCGCGCCGGGTCGGATTCTGGCATCCCCACTATTTGGGCGTCCGAACGTGGACTTCTTTGGGCGTCCGTTGCCGGAGATAGACGAATTACAGAGCTTGTTCAAAAGCGGACGACTGAGCGCGATCGGTGAGGTCGTGGCGCAGTGACGAAGGCCTGTCGCCGAGCGATCCTGCGCTGGAACCGTATTTCGCGCTTGCCGAAGCACTCGACATCCCGGTCGGGATTCATACTGGCACCAGCTTTCCGGGTACTCCCTATCAGGGACATCCGCGCTTCCGTCTCAGTCTGGGCAATCCGTTGCTCCTCGAAGATCTGCTGGTTCGCCATCCGAAGATCCGTGTCTTCATCGCACACGGCGGGGAGCCCTGGCGTCGTGAGACGATCGCGTTGATGGGAATGTACCAGCAGGTCTATATGGATGTTGGCACGATCTGGCTCCTGGGATCGTTCAACCGAGTGGCGATTGACGATTGGTTCCGTGAAATGCTTTCGCATGATCTGGGGAAGCGCATCATGTTCGGGACCGACCAGATGCAGTGGCCCGACGCCATCGGAATGGCGGTCGAGGTGATTGAATCGGTGAAGTTTCTGACGGAGGAACAACGCCGAGACATCTTCTACAACAACGCTGCTCGCTTCCTCCGCCTGGCAGCGAGCGACGTCCGAGCCAGTCCGAGGCTGCCTGGCCCGCCATTGGACCCGAGGGCGCCGAGGAACTGACTCTCGGCGGACTTGATCCGATGAAGGCCCCAGGCATGTGTGCTGGCGCATCTAGCGGCACAAGGGATCGTGATGAAACGCGGCTTACTGCTCCTACCCGCTCGGGCTGGTCGCACAGCCGCAATCTGCGGACCTGCCCTGTCGACGATCCCGTCTCGCAGAAGAACCTGGTGGCCTTTTGCTAATACTGGTTGCGACCGACCGTGAGGTCGTCGTTTTTGACGTTGAAAGAGGCGCCAGCGCGCCAGCGGAGGGGATCCGCGGCCGACCAACATGCCTGACTACAGATCCGGTGGTTCACGGGCGCGCCTGGTGTGGCACACACCGGGACGGCGTGTTCAGGAGTGATGATGGCGGCAGGTCGTGGCAGTCGGTCGGCCTCGCAGGCCGGCTCATTATGGCCGTGAGTGCAAGCCGTGCGGACCGGGACGTCGTCTGGGTAGGCACCGAGCCTAGCGAAGTGTGGCGCTCGGGGGACGCTGGGAACACGTGGGAGCAGACCAGCAAATTGGAGGCTCTCTCGTCGTCGTCCGAATGGTCCTTTCCGCCGAGACCGGATACTCACCACGTTCGCTGGATTGCGTGTCACCCGTTTGAACCGGAACGACTCTGGGTCGCGATCGAGGCTGGAGCGCTCGTCTCCACGATCGACGGTGGGCACTCGTGGAGCGACCGCGTGCCCGGTGGACCTTGGGACACCCACGAGCTCGCCATTCACCAAAAGTCTCCCTATACACTGCGCGTCGCCGCCGGCGACGGATATTTCGAGAGTGACGACGCCGGTGCGACATGGCGCTCGCCCTCGGTTGGCCTCGAGGTCGGCTACTTGCGCAGCCTGGCGATCGATCCCGAGCAGCCGGAGGTCGTTGTGGTATCGGGCTCGTCCGGCCCGTACTCCGCGTACGTGGCTGGACGATCGGATGGTCGGTTGTATCGCCGTCTCACTCGCGAACGTTGGGAGCGTGTTCGCGACGGCTGGCCCGAACCCGCCAGCACAATCGCGCCTCTGCTCTGCGCCGGCGCGAAAGGCGGAGAGCTCTGGGCCGCGGACGAGCGCGGCGTGCACTGCTCGAACGATGGCGGGGCGAGTTGGCGCCGCGCGGTCGGCTATGCCGTCGTGCCGCAGAATCTACGCGGCCTTGCGCTGGTGCAGTAACCGTCCGTTCGCAACCGTCAGGCCGTTGTGGGCGGTAAGGACGTGCTTAACGACTAAGCATCGCGCGACCGCCAACGAAGAACCTGCAAACACCTTGGCTGCGATGGCGGACCTAAACGTGCAAGCAGCCGAGGTCTCCGCGAGGTTGCACGCGGATGTTGCTGCTCTTGCTCTGTTGCACCGCCAAATGGCCGAACTCGTTGTACGCCTGTGCACGACGTTCCAGCGTCAAATGCCGGCGGCGCCCTCAACTCCTGCCCGGATGCTACGAATAGCCGGTGTTGTGCGACGAGTTGGCCTCGGTCGATCTACTGTTTGGCGCATAATGCAAGAGAAGCCCTTCCGTCGCCGCGGCGACTCGGCCCGAGGGCTGTCGCGTGGATTGAGGGCGAGATCGCCAACTGGGTGCTCAACCGACCGTCGTTGTGATGACCTCAGCGTGGCTACGATCGGACGCGGCGTTTAGCTCGCCGCTTTGAGGGAGAGCTCGAACTGGAGACCTTCGGCACGTTGAAGGTGACCAATCACTTCGAACAAATTGCGCGCCTGCGGATTTCCGTCCGGACCGAACATGCGCATCAGGCTCTTGGTGGGTCGTTTCGTGACGCGACTGAGCTCCTCAAACCCGATCGTCGCGTTAATGTAGTCGCGCAGAATCGCTTTTCCCGTATCGAGATCTGCGGTCAGGAGCGCCTCCACGCCTTCGCGGAGGAGTTCCTTGCGGTATTTGCGGTCCTGCCTGATGCGTGCCTGCAGCGTTTCCTTGAACTCGCGCGTGAGAGGCATCCTCATGTCTCCTTCGACCTGCGCTTCTTGTAATCCTTCCACCGTGCGTGCGCCGTTGCGATGTCCCGATCCTGGCGTTTTTTCGTTCCCCCGCCCAGCAAGATCACAAAGGCGTCGCCATCCTTGCCGAAGACGCGATAGCCTGGTCCGAAGTCGATTCGATACTCGAACATACCGGCCCCGACGCCCTTCACGTTGGAGAAATTCCCCAGCTCCAACCGCCGCACGGCCGTCGTGATCTTTGCGGCGGCGATGGCGTCGAGCGCGGCGAACCACTTCCCGAACGGACTCGCACCGTCGCGATCGAGAAACTCCAGCACCGTCAGCATGATTATGGTAACATATGTGTTACCATAATGTCCAATCCGCGGCGCCCCCGAGCCGGCTTACGCATTGCGCGTGAATGCTACGCAGAATGCGTAACGACGCGACCGGCGAGCGTCAGTGCACGCTCGCGTGCGCACGCCGAGCCTGAGGCGTGAATTCGTAGACGTTCTGGCGCGGGTCCGCCTCGCCGGCGCAGTCGTCGGAGCCGGTTTGACGTTTACGATCCCGAACAGCACTTCCGCCCATTTCTCGAGCGCCGCAGAGTGGAACGACACGCCGCCGTTGCCGAGGATGGCGACGGCCTTCTTCGCGCGGTGACGGTGACACGGTCGGTGCGCTGTTTGACCTGTCCGGATCGGGAGCCCCTCGTGAGCCGCGGCTCTAATCTGGTCGCGCGTTCCGCCTTTTTCTTTTCGGCGGGGTCGGCCCCGTCGAAAATCCGTCCGCGGTGCTGCGTGGCGGCCTTGCGTGCGTCTGCCAGGAGGATGTCTGGGTGGCGGGCGGCCCACGCCCGCGCGATACGGCGAGCGGTATTGGACGGAGACGACACGGATTATGGAACGCGAGGTGTTGCCGGTCTGGCGGCATCTCCGCGTAGTCGACTTGAAGCGACGCGACGTGCGCGAGCTAGCTCTTGGCCTTCTCGCGATGCGTTTTGTTTGAATCATCGCAGCGTGACGCACAGTACCCGTGACGGCGATCTACGACCGCTACCGCTACGACAAGGAGAAGCGCAGAAGCTCGAACAGCGGTAGTCCGCCGGCGTCTGGGGACTCATCGTCAATGCATCCGTCGGAGGACGCTCGCAGCCTTGTGGAACAGGGCGCCGTACAGAGGGCGCCAAAACGGGTTTTTGGTAGGGAACAGCCTTCCTACTTATGACTGATGCGCCACGAGAAGTCGTAACGAAAGCCGATTGTGAACACGCTGTCACCCGAAGCTGCCGTCGCCGTCACGCTGCCGAGATCGATTTTGCTTTCCGTGTAGATCTTGGCAGTCCTGGCAGCAACAAACCACTCGGCTCCAAGGATCAGATACGCGGTTTTGAAGTCGGGATCGAGCAACGGGTCCTTGACGTCCGGTCCCAGGTAAGTAAAACCGCCAATCAAGCCGATTGGTCCCAATCCTGCGCGCGCATACAACTCGACGCCGTCCGCATCGAATGCAACGGGAGTGTTCACATTCCCGATCGGGACCTGCGCGAAGTCTCCATTATCCTGATGAGAGTAGACAAGCCCCAGCTCCAGGATCCGCCAGTCGACGCGAGTACCAACGGCTGTGTAGTCGGCATTGCCGCTCAGGCCCCGGACCAAATCCTGCGTCGTCGGGGACCAGTTGGTGTGAGTATACGCTCCGCCGACTTTCACGCCCGGCAGGATTGTGAGCTGGACCGAACCGCCGAAGCCATTGGAGTCAGTGCCACGGAGCTGCCCCTGGATCCCGACTTCGAATATCTTGAAAATTGTGTTCCGGTAATTCACGACACGGTCGGCAAAGCCGGTCCCCGAGGATCCACCGTCAGTACCCGCCACGTAGGTTGATGTTCCCTGGCCGCCAAAGACGTTGAATCGGTCGGTTGTGTAGCTGGTCACATCGTAGTGGACGGCTGTCTGCTTTCCAATTGCCACGCGACCCAGCGGTCCAAAGTCGGTGCCGACAAAACCAAGCCGTGCCGTGAAAACTGGATTGGTTTCAGTCTTCACGACACCAAAGTCTCCAGGCCCCGACGCGGAGAGGTTGAACTGGGTCGCGCTTTGAACGAGATTCACTCCCCACTCGGTGCCGACGAACATCTTGATTTTGCCCCGGGATTTGAAATTGATGCCTATACGTGTGGCGTTGTCCTGCACCTCTGCGGTGTCATTGAATGCGGCCAGGTGGGTACGCCATTGACCGTACGGCTCGAACGTTCCGACAAAGTCGTTCCCCCCGCTTGCCTCGGTGGTGCTGCCCAGAGCAAATTCCCCGCCGCAACCATCGGACACCCAAACTCCCGCGTTGTCATAGCCCCAGGTCTTTCCCAGCAGGCAGCTGGAGCCGCCGGTCGAGCGCAGCAACGCAACCCCCGCCGCCGTGTCGGCCGCACAGACTTGGCGTTCACCCATCTTGGAGACGCAGGTTATGACCTGCGGCAAGGATTGGTTTGCCGGCGCCTGTTGCGCCAAAGCGCTGTGAGGTGAGGATGCACCAGCAAGGATCAAGAGCATGCTCGTTCGAAAAACTGAGCGCGGTGTAAGGACACTATGAACACCGTGGCACATCGCATTCCTCTCTGTCGCCGACCTTGACCCGCGAACCTTGCAGACGGCGTGCCGTTCGCGAAAAAGCCGAGATGGCCAAATTCATTGAGGATTTCGCGGCGCTGCGCCGAACCGGCGGTGCAAGCTCAACCCGACCTGACGGAGGGCGCCCGAATTGTCGTGGGCGATCAGGCAAGGCAGGCAGCTTCAGCTTGACATAATCCTTCGCCTCGAGCATCGCGACACCGCCTGACGAAGGCTGCCGCGTCAGATGGCCAGCGGCTTGGGGGGCCAGCAGCTTCTGCGGGTCCGGCGGCACATATTCGTGGACGAGCGCTGCGACCCGCTCCATGGAGTCTTTCAGGTCCTCCCGCTTGCGACGCTGCTCGACTACCTTGAGGGCGGGAAGCTTCTATCCGACTTCCTGGAAGACTTCCCGTACGGCCTATTTCATCGGCCTTTCCACGGCAAAGTCGAACCGACAGAAATTGCGCGCCGTATCGTTCGCCCTCAAAAGCCGACGGACAAGTTCGATGCGATACGAGAAGCTGTCCTTGAATTGCCCATCATTTTCTGATGTCTGCGAACATTATCGCGGTGAGATCTGCCAGTGGAGCGAGCCTTTTTCGACCGCTGGATGGAGACGGGCAATGATGCGGCCGGGCTAGGCCGCGGTCAGGGGCGATTCGGTGCCGGCGCGCATTGCGGGGCCAGCATCCGGCGGCGCGTCCTGCTCGGCAATCCAGGCGCTGATCTGCGTGTACGTTACTGCGAGCACCACGGGGCCGACGAACAGGCCGACCAGCCCGAAGCCGATCAGGCCGCCGATCACGCCGGCCATGATGAGCAGCAGCGGCAGGTCGGCGCCGCGGCGGATCAGAATCGGCCGGAGCACGTTGTCGAGCAGACCGACGATCACTGTCCACACGAACAATCCGATCGCCGCCGTCGTGGCGCCGTCGATGTAGAGCCAGCCGACCGCCGCCAGCATCGGCAGCGCGGGTCCGAGCTGCGCGATGCAGAACACGAACATCACGGCTGCGAAGATCGTGACGTAGGGTGCGCCGGCGACGACGAGACCGATGGCCCCGAGCGCGGTCTGGACGATCGCGGTGACAACGATGCCGAGAGCCACCGCGCGGATCGAGCCGGCGGCGAGCAGCACCAAGCGATCTCCGGCGTCGCCCTGCAGGCGGCGGGCGAAGCGGCGCACGCCGAGAGCTGCCGTCTCGCCGGTGACGTAGAACACCCCGCAAAGCAATAGTGTCAAGACCAGGTGGAGCAGGAACGTGCCGAAGGTGCCTGCGCGGTTGGCGATCCAGCCGACGACCGGCGTCACGAACGGCGCGGCCTTGCTCGCGAGCTCCTCCGGCGTCGCCACGGCGTAAACGCGCCACTCGGCGGAAAGCGGCGCGCCGACGACCGGAACGCCCTCGATCCAGACCGGCGGCATTGGAATCCGGATCTCGGCGACCTTGATGTCCGACAGCCGCGCGGCCTGTTGCACGATGGTCGATGTCGCGACGGCGAGCGGCGTGGCGACGATCACAAGCAACAGCACGGTCATCGCCGCCGCGGCCAGGCTGCGCCGGCCCGCCAGCGCGCCCTGCAGCCGCAGCAGCAACGGCCATGTCGCGACGACGATCATCGTCGCCCATATCACGGCGGGCACGAAAGGCCTCAGGATCCACAGCGTGCTGCCGATCAGCAGCATGATCAGGAGCACGCCGAGGACGATTCGCACCAGATCGCGGGAGCCCGGCGGCAGCGACATGGAAAGCCCCTCTATAGGACGTCGGCCCGGCGGTCGCGAGCCGGACGCCGGCTGCTCCGCCAGCGTCACCAGAGACGACGCCCCGATTCGGATCACCGGCGAGATCGTGCCACTCGAGCGCCCGTCGCGAGCCGCCGGTCGCGCTACTTTGGCGTTATCTTCGTGATCTTGTTGCCCTGGATGCCGAGGCCCGCCATCAGTCCCTTCTGGCCGAAGACGAAGGCGTAGATGTCGTCCTTCATCGTGTTGGTCGTCGCGGTTTTTGCCTTACCCTCGTCCATCAGGACCACGCTCGGACCAACGCCGACCTCAAAACCACTCGCGCTGACGAACTCATCGAGTGCTTTCGCATTCATGAAGAACATGGCGTAGCCGTACTTCTGGCCCCCGGCCTGTAGCCCGACGGAAGCGCCGGTCGTCTTGTAGTAGGCAGTCGCGGTCCCATTCTTCAGCAGCGTGCCTTCGCCATACTGACCGCCAATCCCGAGGCCGGCTTTCGTGACTTCCGGGAACACCAGAATGGCCTGCGCCTTTGACCCGAGCTGTTTCGCGAGCCCCACGCTGCCATACAGCTGCTGCAGGGCCGCCTGCGCCTCGCTTGCGAGCTCGGCTGCCTCTGTCTTCCCCTTGTCTTGTGCGACTGACGGATGTCCCGACCAGATGAATGCGGTGGCCATCAGAACGCCTGCCATCCATGTCGTTCCCATTGTCATTCTCCTTGTGGCTCGAGCACAGGATGCGGCCAGTGAGCCTTCCGCATCACGACCACCGGTCTCGCGAACGCCCCGAGCGACTTTCCGCGTGACCTGGACATCACGTTGCACGGCGCGAACGAGGCCCGGGCCGCGACCATCCCGGATCGCGCGCGGCCCGGAGTCGATGAGCGAACCTGCCAGCGTGTCGCGCGACGCCGCCTGACGGTAAGGCCCAACCCCGCAGCATGTGCTGTGCCAGGGCGCGAGATCGAGGATTATGGCCGTTTCGAGGGGCGCGCTTCAGGCAGCTGCCCCGCGCCTCCTCCGGGAGGACGGAGCGGGTCCGAAATACCGTGCGCGAAGGGATGTTCTCATCAGGATCGCCCGCTCCCCGAATCCGCTGCGGCGCTGGGCACGTCGGCGGGACGATAGGAAGTGAAGGTAACCTTGCCACGTCCCTTTCCATGTCGGTTTCTCCTTTAAAGCTCTCGAGGGCACAACGCACCGCTGCGACTTCGATTACACCTCTCCGATAGCGTGGCTCGGGCGACGGTCTCCTTGCCGCACGAGTCGGCGGACCCAAGCGTGGTCGCAGCCGTAACCCAAGCTCCGGCTTTACCTTGCTGCACCGCGCACCATGTCGCAGGCTTTTGGCGTGGTGGTGTTCAGGATCAACCGCACATCATTCGGCAAAACATTTCGCGTAACTGCACCCGTCGGATTCTCGTCGCAGGCGTTCTGATCGTTCACGCTGAAGGCTCGTGAGACGTCGTGAAACGGCGAGCCGCGTCCGGACGGCTGTGCAAAAGCGCATAGGCGGCGTTCCGAGGCGCCCTGTAGAGTTGCGATGAGTGGGACTTCACGAGCATCCTGGATTGCCGGCCGTGCCGCGCTCCGGTCCGGACGGGGACCTGAGGGTTGCCAACGCGCGATTGCGAGCGGTGATCGACATCGGGTTGGAGCTCGCCTCCGAGCGGGATGCCGATCAGCTGCTTGCCCGGGTCTGCCTGGCCGCGAAGAACCTGTTCGGCGCGACGTTTGTCACGCTCGGCATCCTCAATCGGATCGACCGCTCGGTGGAGCGTGTCGACACCTGTGGAGTGGACGCGGCCGGCTGGATCAGGCCGGGCGCTGCAGTCCCTGGCATTCTCGGGACGGTCGTCGGCGGGCGACGGACGATCCGTGGCACCAATCCCGGCGGCGATCCGGCCGGTCTCGGGCTGCCGTTGCTCCACCCGCACATCCAGTCGTTTCTCGCGGCACCCATCGCGTCAGCCGCCGATGTCCACGGCTGGATCTGCCTGGTTGGCAATGAGGGGCAATCCTTCACCGACCAGGACGAACAGCTCGTCGTGGCGCTCTCGGCGCAGGTAAGCCGCACCTTCGAGCTCGCGCACGAGATCCGCGAGCGCACGCTGGCGGAGTCGGCCCTGCGCGGCGAGAGGCACCGTGCCCAGCGCTATCTCGACGCCGCCGGCGTCATCATGCTCGCCCTCGATCTCGACGGGCGAATCACGCTGATCAACCGCAAAGGGTGCGACCTGCTGGGGTGGACCGAGCGCGAGCTGCTCGGCCGCAACTGGATCCGGACGTGCCTGCCGATTCGACTGCAGCGGGAGTTTACACGCACCTTCGACAGCCGGGCCGCCGGGGATTTGACCATCGTCGAGAATCCGATTCTCACCAGGTCGGGCGACGAACGGCTGATCGAGTGGCACAACACGGAGTTGCGCGACGACGAAGGGTGCGCCATCGGCACGCTCAGTTCCGGGACCGACATCACGGAACGGAGGCAGGCGGAGGAGGCGCAGCGTTCGAGCGAGAGGCGTTACCGGGCCCTCTTCGATTACGCGCCGGACGGCATCGTCATTGCCGACCGCGGAAGCTATTACCTCGACGCCAATCGGAGCATGTGCCGCATGATCGGTTATTCCCTCGAGGAGTTCGTCGGGCTGCACGCCTCGGACATCGTGGAGCAGGCCGAGGTCGAGCACATCGCGCCGGCGCTGAACGCCATCGAAACCACCTCCGACTACCACGGGGAGTGGCACTTCAAGCGCAAGGATCGTTCGGTCTTCACCGCCGACGTGATCGCGACCCCGATGCCCGATGGCACCCTGCTGGGCATGATCCGCGACGTCACCGCACGGAACCAGGGGATTGAGGCGCTGCGCACGGCGGAAGAGCGCATGCGCTTTGCGCTCGAGAACGCCAACATCGGGATCTGGGACATGGACTACACCAGCGGTGTGGTCCGGTGGTCCGAAATCCTCGAGGGGCACTGCGGCCTGGCACGTGGGACATTCGGGGGGACCTTCGAGGCCTTCGTCGAGTGCATTCATCCCGACGACCGTGAGTCGGTGCTGGCCACTCTCGCCGCAGCGGTGAAGGCCGGCAGCGATTTTTCGTTCCAGCATCGAACGCTCTGGCCCGACGGCACGGTGCGGTGGCTCAGCGGCGCGGGCCGCATCATGGTCGGCCCGGAGGGCGAACCGCTCCGTGGCGTGGGGATTTCCGAGGATGTGACCGAGCGCAAGCATGCCGAGGCGACGCTCGGCCAGAGTGAGGCGCGAAAATCGGCGATCCTGGATTCGGTGCTCGATGCCATCGTCACGATGGACGCGAACGGGCGGGTGATCGAGTTCAACGACTCAGCGGAACGAACGTTCGGCTACACGAAGGCGGGCGCGATTGGGCGCTCTCTTGCCGAGTTGATCATACCGGCGCCGCTCCGCGCGGCGCACGCCGCCGGCCTGGCCCGTTACCTGGCCACCGGCGAGGGGCCCCTGCTCGGAAAGGTGATGCAGATCACCGCCATGCGGTCGGATGGTACTGAAATCCCTGTCGAATTGACCATCACGGCCATCCGCTCCCACGGCGCCCCCATCTTCACCGGTGTGCTGCGGGACATCACGGCGCGCAAGCACGCAGACGAAACCCGCGCGCGCCTGGCCGCCATTGTCGACTCGTCGGACGACGCGATCTTCAGCACGTCCCTGGATGGCACGATCGTCACGTGGAACGCCGGCGCCGAGCAACTGTACGGATACCCGGCCGGCGAAGTGATCGGCCGGAACCGTCTGCTCCTCGTGCCCGTGGGGAACGGCGACGAACTGAACGACAGAATGAACAAGGCGGCACGCGGAGAACCCGCTGAGCCGTTCGAGACGCAGGGGACGCGCAAGGACGGGTCGACGATCGACATC
Source organism: uncultured Acidobacteriota bacterium (assembly GCA_963787175.1). Lineage (GTDB taxonomy): Bacteria > Acidobacteriota > Vicinamibacteria > Vicinamibacterales > 2-12-FULL-66-21 > CAVSUB01. The sequence goes on along the minus strand of CAWBCA010000004.1, from coordinate 252,291 downwards.
TCGATCACGATCTCCCCGATGACCGATTCCACCGGGGGCGTCACCGGGGCGTCCACGATCGCGCGGGACATCACCCACCGCAAGCAGGCGGACGCCGAAGTCCGGCGCCTCAACGACGAGATCCGGCGGCAGCGCGTGCGGGTCTTCAAAGCGACGATCCGGACCGTGCAGGACATCGTCAACAACCTGCTCAACAGCTTCCAGCTGATTCGTTTCGAAGGCGAGCAGCACCTGCCCGCCGAAGTGCTGACGCTGGTCGATGGGATGATCGAAGAGGCGTCCATGAAGTTGCGGACGCTCGGAGACCTGGAGACGGTCTCCGAAAAAGAAATGGAGATCGGGCTCGGTATCGACTATCCGGGATCGGTCGGTTGAAAATCAGCTGGCGAAGACTTCCCGGCGCCGGACGAGTCGTTCGGGGGAGCTCCCCGGCAGAGAACTCCTCGTCCGTCACCCCCGCCGTCGGTGTATGGTTGTCTATTCAGGCAATCGAACCTGAGCGCGCACATCGACCATCAGCATGAATTCGGCCTCGGTCAAAGGAGAAGAGACCGGTGACTGTGAGCAAGCTGGTTTTCGCAGCCGTCCTCGCAACCGGCATCGGCGTGGGGTCCGTCGGCCTGATCGTTGTGTTCGCGATCGCCGGGGAAGGGCCCTTCTCCTATTCGCCGGCCGGCGGTTCCGGCGCGGATGCCCTCGAGATCAGCGCGACGGACCTGCTCACGGAGTACGAGAGCGATGAGGGTGCAGCCGACCTGAAATTCAAGAGTCGGCCTGTGATCGTGGCTGGCGATGTCGAGCAGATCGGCCGGGACATCTCGGGCGACGCCTACCTGCTGCTGGACGCCAGGGGTCACTTCTATGGCGTGCAGCTGCTCTTCCCAACGTCGGCCGAGGCGGGCCTCGCGAGCAGGAGCAAGGGAGAGCGCGTGAGGGCTCGCTGCCTGATCGGAGGCAAGAAAGGCTCGGTCATCGGTCACGACTGCGAGCTGCTGCGATGATGTGCCCGGGAACCGTCAAGCTGCCCTCGCGTCGTGCGGGGCCCGAAGGCGCGGCGTGTGAGCGCGTGGACGGCCGGTCCGAAACCTTGGGACGGGCTGCGCTGCCGGAGCGACGTCTCACTTCCAGCTCAGCTGCATGGTCCAGAGGTCGCTTTCGTCATTCGCGATCGTGAAGTAGAACCGCCGTCCGTCCGTGGCGAACTCCCGGCGCAGCGAGCGGCGGGTGGGATCGTCGAACATGACCAGCAGCCGGGGCTGCCCGGCTTCCGGGGACACCGCCCAGATGCTGGTCTGCAGCTGTGCGTCGTAGGCCTTGTAGAAAATCGTCCGGCTGTCCCGGGACCAGATCGGATAGGCAGGCTCCGGGCGTCCCACCGACTTCGATACCACTACCCGCTGCCCGCTCCCGTCGGGTGCAATAACGCGGAGTTCCCCCCCTGCGCAATAGGCGATGAGACGTCCGTCCGGCGACCACTTCGGATCGGAGCTGCCGTCGGTGGTGAGGCGCCGCGGTGATCCCCACGGCGCGCCGCGTCGGGCGCGTCTCACCAGGTGCAGCTGGCTCCTGGAGTCCGACGCCGTGGACAAGTCGAAGATGATGCTGTTGCCGTCCGGTCCCCAGGCAGAGTGCTGCTCCTCCGCCGGGCTGACCGCCACCGGCTCGGTCGTCATGCCGTCGGCGGCAATGACCATCACGTCCCGTTGACCGCCGTCACGCATGCTGTGGTACACGATCTCCCGGCCGTCCGGAGACCAGTCGTTCACGAACTTGTTGTTCGGACCGCCTGTCAGCTGTTCCGGCGTGCCCCCTGCGAGCGGGACCTTCCAGACGTCCGCCTGGCCGTTGCGGTCCGAATCGTACGCCAGCCAGCTGCCGTCCCAGGACACCGCAAGCTTCTCGATCTTCTCGGATCCGAACGTCACCTGCTCCGCGTCGCGCACCGAGGCGATCCGACCCTCGGGAATCGGGACCGACCAGATATTGGCCCGCTGCGTGTATGACGAGTACGCCAGCAGGCGGCCGTCAACAGAGAGCGAGATGCCGTGGGCGTTCAACCCGGAAGAAATCCGTTCCGGCTCGCCTTCAGGTTGCCCGCTGCGGCTCAATCGCTGACGGAACACATCACGGCCGCCACCGCGGCTCGAAATGAACAGCAACGCTCGCCCGTCCGGCATCCACACAGGATTGGCATCGAGCCAGTCGCCGCTGGTCAGACGGGTGGTGCTCCGCGCCTCGAGGTTCACCACGAGAATGGTGCTGGTGGACACATTGCCAAGGCTGTCTTCTCCGAACGTGAAGTAGATGCCCCGGCTGACGAACGCGATATGGCGGCCGTCCGGCGACCATGCAGGCGAATGCACTTCCTGACCCGCGGCGACCAGCGTAGGCGATCCGGTGTTCGCTGAACCGATGACATACAATCCGTCGGCGCCACCGAAAGCAATCTCCCGATCGTCGCGGGACCAGGCTGGCGAGATTGCGACGCCCCGCGGCAGCGCGCCGGTGATCCTGCGGGCAACGCCTCCGAGAGCCGGAACGACGAACAGGGCGCCGCTCCCCTCCTGCGACCGCGTGGCAACTCCCGGGCGTCCTGTCTGGAACAGGATCCGCGCTCCGTCCGCTGACCACTGCGGCCATCGCTGTTCACCTCCCGGATCGTCCTGGGTCAACGGCATCATGCGGCCGCCGGCGACCTGCCGCACGTAGATGCGCATGTGCCCCGGAACACCCGCCGTATACGCGATTGTTCGCCCGTCAGGAGAGACCGCCGGGTCCAGTTCCAAGCCGGGCTCCGTCGTCACCCGCTGGATCTGGCCGACGACGATGGCGCCTCGAGTGCTGCTGCGATACAGCGCCCAGGACGCTGCCGCCAGCCCCACCGCGGCGGTCACCCCCCACGCCAGAAGCCACCGGCGGCCTCGCCATCGAGATGCCGGCGGTCCTGCCGGCCCGTGTCCGTCGGCCGCCGTGGTGCCGTCCAGCACGGCGAACATGTCGTCGATTCGCTGCCATCGATCGTTTGGCTTCTTCTGGAGGCACCGCATCACGGCGCCGGCCAGCGCTGCCGGCATTCCCGGGCGCAGCGTCATCAGCGCAGCAGGCGAAACGGTGAGGTGGGCGGTGACAATGTCCTGGCGGGTGCCGCCGAACGGCGGCGCGCCGGTCAGCAGTTCGTAGGCCATGACGCCAAACGCGTAGATGTCGCTCCGGCGATCGACGGCCGCCCCTGTCGCCTGCTCCGGCGCCATGTAGGCGGGCGTGCCTGCCATCAGGCTCGTGCCGGTCACTGTCTGCTCCTCGGTGGCGTGGGCGGCGACGGCGCGAGCCACTCCGAAGTCCGCCAGGAACGCATGCCGGCCCGACAACAGCACGTTGTCGGGCTTCACGTCCCGATGGATCACTCCAGAGGCGTGAGCGTGCGCAAGCGCATCTGCCACTTCCCGAAGAATCCCTGCGACTTCCGCGACGGGCAACGGTCCGTCACGGCGAAGACGGCTGCGGAGTGATTCGCCGTCAACGAACGGCATGACGTAGAACGGCAGGCCGTCGGCGGTGCCGGAATCGAACAGCGGCAGGATGTGCGGGTGCCGAAGATGGGCGGTCGTCCGGATCTCCGCGATGAAACGGTCGGCGCCGATGATCGCCGCCAGCTCGCGGTTCAACACCTTGATGGCCACGTCGCGCGAGTGCCTGATGTCGTGCGCGAGATAGACGGTCGCCATTCCCCCGACCCCCAGCTCCCGCTCGACACGATATCGAGGCAGGAGAGCAGCGGCGAGGTGTGCTGGAACCTCCGGCAAGAGGCTATCTTACCGAAACAGTAAGCGCCGAGTTGAACGGTGAAGTGTGGCCGCCAAGGCCGGCGGACAAGTGTGCTACGGTTGGCCGTTCGCTCTTCCGCCGGCTCCGAGGTCCGTATGGAAACGTCCGCCATCAGCTATCGCGTCGCCGACTTCCTGAAGAAGCACCCGCCGTTCCAGGCCATGGAGGAATCGGACCTGCTCGAGCTCGCCGCCCGCGGTCGCGTCAAGTTCCACGAGCCCAACGAGTACATCCTGTGGCAGGGCGAGCCGCACCGCCACCAGGTGTTCGTCATCCAGCAGGGGACCGTGTCGCTCTGGGACGAGACCACCGCGGACGCGAAACTCAGCGACGTTCGCGGCGCCGGCGACCTGCTCGGGATCGAGCGCTTCAACGGCGCGGAGGCCTGCCTGCACTCGGCACGCTCGTCCAGCGATGTCCTGATCTACGCGTTTCCCGCCAGCGAGTTCGAGACGCTGCTCGTCAAGTACCCTGCGGCCGGCCAGTTCGTCGCAGGCTACGGATCGGTCGTCGCGGACTATGAGTGGGCCGAGACGCGCCGCGATCCGCAGACAGCGTTCCTTCACGAAGTCGTGGCGTTCACGCCGTTCGTGACCTGCGGCGCCGACGCCAGCATCGCGCAGGTGGCCGGCAGCCTGATGGCCGGCGCGGAAGCTGTCGCGGTGGTCGAGCCGGACGGCGGGGTGCGGGCGCTGCTCACGGCAACGTCCCTGCTCGCCTGGGTCGCAGGGGGGGCCGGCGATGCGGCTGCCGCCGTTGACGGTCTGCTCGAGTCGCGGCCGCCAGTCTCGCTGGCGCCGGACGCTTCCGTGACCGACGCCGTGCTCACGATGGCCGAGGCCGACGCGCGCGCCCTGGCGATTACCGCGGACGGGACCTCCGGCGGGAAGCTCCACGCCGTCGTCAGCGCCCGGGATCTTGCGCCTGTCTTCGGCGATCATCCGCTGTTCATTCTTCGCGACATCCGCCGGGCCACGACGGTCGACGTGCTGCGGTCGCTGAACCAGCGCGCCCGCGCCTTCGCGCTGCAGCAGTTGACCAGCCCCGGGTCCGTCGAGTGGGTGGCCCGCTTCCTCCATCTGGCGGACGTCGCCCTCGTACGGCGGCTGATTGCATGGGCCGGAGCGGAGAGCGAGGACGCGTGCTGGTGCCTGTGCGGAGCCGCCGGCCGCACCGAGTCGTTGACCCGGGCGGCGCCGTCGGTGGTCCTGGTGCTGCCCGACGAGGGTGGTCACGAGCGGGGCGTGGCAGCCTGCCACCAGGTCGTCGAGCTGCTGGACCGATGCGGGTACCTGGGACGCACGGCGGCGCCGTTCGAGCCGTCCTTCTACGCTGCCAGCCGGGCGGGATGGCAGCGGCGCTACGAGACGTGGATCACCGACCCTGTCGTCGCACGGACCTACCGGGCGCGGCCGCTGTTCGATCTGCGGCCGATACTGGGCGCGCACGACCTCTGGCGGACGCTGGAGGCCTCCGTCGCCGGCGCCGTGGGACGCGACTTCGTGCGCGTGCTCGCGAACGACTGCCTCGCGAGCTCTCCCCCGCTGACCTTCTTCCGCGACGCGGTCGTGGACGAGAGCGGCGAAGAAAGCCCGGTCTTCCGGCTCGAGCGCACCGCGTTGCTCCCGCTGGTGGACGTCGGCCGGGTGTTCGGGCTCGCCGCCAGACGCGCCTTCGGAACGTCGACCCTCGAGCGCTTCGGAATCGCCGGCACTGTCCTGCCCGAGCATCGAGCTATTTTCAGAGAGGCCTCCGAAGCCTTGCGGATCGTGCTGTGGCTGCAGGGACGCGTCGGCATCGCGCAGGGCACCGACGGCGCGGAGTTGCCGCCAGCGCTGGTCAGCCGGCACGATCGACACCTGCTGAAGAGTGGATTCCGCTCGATTCACCGGCTGCTCGAGTTCACCGCTGGCTGGTCGTGGCTCGAAGCCCTGTGACCGCGCCGCCATTCCTCGACCGCTACCGCCAGCGTTTCCGGCGCACGTGGAACGACGACACCCCCCTCGACGAGGTCCGCTTCGTCGTGCTCGATTCGGAGACGACCGGGCTCAACCCTCGCGTCGATCGGCTCATCACGATTGGCGCGGTCGCCGTCCAGGGGGGCGAGATCCTGCTGGACGATGTGTTCGACGCGCTGATCAGGGTGGACGAGAACACCAGTGCGGTAACCGTGCACGGGGTCACCCGCGACGCGAGCCGCGCGGGGCTGGAAGAGCCTGACGCGCTGGCCCGCTTCCTGGACTATCTCGGGGACGGCGTGATTGTCGGTCATCACATCGATCACGACATCATCACCTTCGACACCGCGTACGAGCGACGGTGGGGCGTGCGGATGTCGAACCGCAGCCTCGACACGATGGACCTGACGCTCCATCTCGAGAAGGACGGAGCGTTCGCGGGACGGCCGCCGATCCGTCGCTACACCCTCGACGCGCTGTGCGACCTGTTCGGCGTGCTCCCGCACGACCGGCATACGGCGAGCGGGGATGCATTCATCACTGCCCAGGTTTTTCTCCGGCTGCTGCGTCTGGCACAACGGCACGGCAGGCGGACGCTCGGACGCCTCAGCGAGCCCTTCACGGAGCCGGCGCAGCCGCCGGGGAGTGCGGCCGCTGAGTAGTGTCGCTAGCTGACGGACGGCCTGCTGCACGGCCTTCGGCAGCCCTATGCTAGATTCCGGTCCGACATGTCCCCCCACTTCCGTTCCGTCGCGCGTGCCGGTCTGTTCGTCCTCGCCGCGGTGGCGGCAGCGCCCGCGACGCTCCGCGCACAACCCACGTTCACGGCCGCCGAGCAGGCGGCGGTCACGCCGGGCGAGACGATTCAGCTATTCAACGGCAACGATCTCTCGCCGTTCTACACCTGGCTGGTCGGCGACCACTACGCCGACCCCACGCGCGTGTTCTCGGTGGTGCAGCAGGTGGACGGCGGGCCCGGCATCCGCATCAGCGGCGAGAAGTGGGGCGGCATCGTCACCCGGCAGCGGTTCAGCCGCTACCGCTTGATCGTCGAGTTCCGCTGGGGCCTCCTGACGTGGGACGCGCGCGCAAGCCGGGCGCGCGACTCGGGTGTGCTCGTGCACGCCGAGGGGGCCGACGGCAACACCGGCGCCGACTTCAACGGGCCCTGGATGCGCTCGATCGAGGCTCAGATCATCGAGGGCGGCACCGGCGACTTCATCCTGGTGGCCGGGCACGAGGCCGATGGCAAGGCGCTCACCCCGACGATGACGGCCACAGTCGAACCGGACCGGAAGGGCCAGGCGATCTATGCGCCGCAGGGAACGGCCCGCGCCTTCACGGCCGGCCGCATCAACTGGTACGGCCGCGACCCCGACTGGAAGGATGTGCTCGGGTTCCGCGGCGTCCAGGATGTCGAGAGCCCTGCCGGCCAGTGGACGCGCCTGGAGGTACTGGTGGACGACGATCGCATCACGAACATCGTCAACGGACGCGTCGTGAACATCGGCACGGCGCCGTCGCTGAAGGAAGGCCGCATCATCATTCAGTCGGAAGGGGCTGAGCTATACGTGCGCCGGGTCACGATACAGCCGCTGACGCCGCCGGCCGGCCGGCGCCAGTGAACGCGCATCGGACCCTTACGAACCGCCCCCGTCGTCGCCACCCCGGGCCAGCCGCTCCTGTCGAAGTGCGGCAGCCCCGAGCATCCCGCCCATGCCCATCGATTCGACGGCGCTGCTCGGAATCAGCATCAGCGCCCCCTTTTCCTTCAACCCTTCGTAGAGCATGTTCATGGCTCGCAGGTGAAGGGCCGTTGGATCGTCGTGATACGACTTCGCCGCCTCCCGGAAGGAATGGGCGATCTCCATCTCCGCCTGCCCGAGGATGATGCGCGCCTGCTTCTCCCGGGCGGCCTGTGCCTCGCGCGACATGGCGTCCTGGAGCGCCCCCGGAATCACGACGTCCCGCATCTCGACCGATGAGACCGTCACCCCCCACGGGTTCGATCGCTGATCGATCAGTTGCTGGAGGTCGGCCTCGATGCGTTCGCGGCCGCGCAGCAGATCGGTGAGCGTGGTCCGGCCGATGATGTCGCGAAGGGCGGTCTGCGCCGCCCAACTCACGGCCTGGGAGTAGTCCTGCACTTCCAGCGCGGCTTTCTCGGCGTCGTGCACCATCCAGAACAGCACCGCGTCGACGTTGACGGGCACGGTGTCGGAGGTCAGCGTCTGCTCGGCCGCGAAGCTCGTGGTGATCGTGCGCTGATCGATCCACGATGACACCCGGTCGACGAACGGCACGACCCAGAACAGTCCCGGGCCGCGCAAGCCCACGAAGCGGCCGAATCGCAGGACCACGGCGCGTTCCCACTGCTGCGCGATCTTGGGTGACGCCATCAGCACGAGGCCGATGAGAATGGCGCCGAGCAGGACGGTCCGGCTCCCGGCCAGGCTGAACCCCGCCCACCCGGCCGCAGCCGCCCCGAGCAGCACCGCGAGGCCGACGACGTTGACGCGAGGCACGTTGAGCCTCGGTTCCTCCGACCGACGCCCGAAGCCCATGGACACCATTACGCTTCTCCTTGCTGATGGGAGCTCAGCTCCGCGATGACCTCGTGCACCGCGAAGCCGGCGGCGGCCGCATCGCCGAGCACGCGGCTGACGAACGCCCGCAGCTCCCGGTTGTGATCGCGTCGCGGGCGGGCGCGCTCGGGTGTGGCGCTGACGAACGAGCCCACACCACGACGTGTCTCGATCACGCCGGCCCGTTCGAGCTCGAGGTACACCCGCGCGACCGTATTGGCATTGATGCGCAGCTGCACGGCCAGCTGGCGAACCGTCGGCAGCTGGTCGCCGGCTCGGAGGCGCCCCGTGGCGATCGCTGCCCGCAGCCCGCGTTCCAGCTGTGCGTAGAGCGGCGTTCGGTCCTCGGGATCGATGGACACCAGATCCATGGGTCCTGTCACCAGACGGGCATCATGTCCCGTCGCCGTTCACCGGGCGCCGACGGCAAAGGTGGCGCAGTCCGGCTTGAAGACCGGGTTCGTGGCTGCCTGTTCGATTGTGGCCCGCACCCGCGCCGGAGGCGTCTCGCGCCCGCGGTCGAGGCGCAGCGTCAGGCGGTTGTCAGGGCCGTCCCCGGCGGAGGGCAGCGCCCCGGTTCGTCGTCTGATTGCGATCAGCACGAGCGCGAGGCCGGCTCCAAGCACCGAGGCCACGAGCATTGCCAGGCGGATGTGCGGGTCCGACACTGCGATCGTCACCGCCGCGGCAACCATTCCCAGGCCGCCAACACCCTCGACCTGAATGTGCGCCATGTTGATCAGCGCAGGTGACGGGGCGGCCAGCCGCCGGGAAACGACAGTTGAGCGGGGCCGTTGCCGGCGGCCCGCGAGGAGCAGAGCCAGGACGAGACCGCCTGAAAGCCCCGGGACCAGGATGATGAGCAGGGGTTCCATGTGCGCCTCCCTCCATTCCGTTTTCTGCGCGTCAGCCCCATCACCTCAGCGGTTCTGCCGGGAGTCCACCGCCGGTGGCGCACGCCGCAGCAGGGATGGTGCGGCGACGCGCGTGCGACCACGTGAGCATTGGACCTAGTACAAGTGTACAATGGCAACCCCGCGCCGTATCCTGGGCACTCTGCGACGGGTCGAACCGGGGCGTCCTGTTACGCCGGAACTGGCCGCGGCCGTTTCGGTTCTGTGCGCGTCGGGGGCCGGCTCTGTTGCATCGCCGCGGCGGACACGGTCTCCGCGTGATTTCCTCTATCGAGGGCTGCCGAATCGCGGCGCGGCGGGCGCTACCGCGAGCGCACCGACGGCGCCGACCGTGAGACGGACAACACGCGCCATTTTCTCGAAGTCGAGCCGGTCGATGGTGTCGGCGGGCTCGTGATAGCCAGGGTGGAACCCGCCGAACAACCACACTGCGGGAACACCCTTCTGGAGGAAGGGCAGGTGGTCGCAGCGGAACAGCGCACGCATGTGGAAGTCACGGTCGAACTTCGTGCTCAGGGTCAGGCCCGCGCCAGGTGCCTCCGTCGCGAGCACCGTCTCGAGATCCCGGCTGAACACCGCGCCCACCAGGTTCAACTGATCCGGGGTAGCCGCCGTCAACTCGTATGCGCCGAGGCTCTCCGGGGTGTGCTCCTCGTTCCGGCCGATCATGTCCAGGTTGAGCACGGCGACAGTCGTCTCCAGGGGACGAAGCGGGTGTGCAACATAGTGATAGGAGCCGAGCATCAGCTGCTCTTCCGAGCCGAACGCGACGAAGAGGACGCTGCGCGGCAGCGGCCGCTGCGCGACCAGGCGCGCCACCTCGAGCATCCCGGCCACCCCGGACGCGTTGTCGTTGGCACCGGCGTAGAGCCTGCCGTTCTGCAGCCCCAGGTGGTCGTAATGGGCCCCCACCAGGATGGTCTCGTTCCGCAGCGCCGGATCGGTTCCCGCCCATAGTCCCGCCACGTTCCAGGACGGCTGTGGAGCCGCGTCTTGATTCACCGCGCGCAGTCGTATCCGCACGCCCTCCACGAGCCGCGACGAGGGAGACGGCGCACGCTCGATCAGGGCCTGCCATTCGGCGGGCGCGCGTCCGGTCGGTTGCAGCAGCGCAGCGGCGAGATCCGGCGACACCCCGAACCGCGGGACACGAAGCTCGCTCCGTGAGAGTGCCTGCTGCGGAGCGCTCGCCCGGTCCGGGACCGGTGCAGAGGGACGGTGGGCGTTCACAGGCTCGGTGACCACGAGAAGGGCAGCGGCGCCGTGCCGCTCGGCGTTCCGTGTTTTCGTCCACAGGTTGGCGTGCAGTGTGAAACCTGTCCCGTTGAAGACGGACTCCGGATCGTTCTCCTGCGGCTCGTGATCGAAGACGAGTACAGCCTTGCCTGCAGCGTCCAGCCCCGCGTAGTCGTCGTAGCCGAACTCCGGTGCCGTGATGCCGTACCCCGCGAAGACGACCTCCAGGGTGAGATCGATGGGCGCCGGTTCCGGGAAGAAAACGCTGACCGCGGCGAAGCTCTGCTCGGCACCACCACGGAGCACCTGGATGGAGGATCGCTCGCGATCCAGCCGGGAGGGCACCAGGTCGAAGCGCTGCAGGAAGCCGCTGTCGGCGGCAGGCTGCAGCCCGATCTTCCGCATCTCCGCGGCCAGGAACCAGGCGGTGGCGTTGGCGGCGTGGCTCAACGAGGCGCGCCCCTCGATGGGCGGTGAGGTGAGAAATTCGAGATCCCCACGCATCCGCTCGCTGTTGACCTGCTGTCCTGCAGGTGCGGCGGGAGTCAACGCCGCAAGAAGAAGGACGACGGGAAGGTGTCTCATACGGGGAAGGGCGGGTTGACCCGAGCCAGTCTAGTCGAAACGCACGGCTGGCCTGAAACCGCTTGACATCAAATACTGTATGTCATACAGTGAATGTCGTACAGTATATGTCGCACGGTAAACAGCAAAGCGATCCAGCCCTGTTCGACAACCTGCGGCTGGAACTGCGCCGCGGGTGCCTGATCGTCGCGGTGCTCGCGGCCCTTCGCACCGAGCAGTACGGCTACACGCTTCGCAAGCTGCTGGCGGAGCGCGGTCTGGCGGTGGACGAGGGCACGCTCTATCCCCTGCTGCGCCGGCTCGAGACGCAGGGCCTCCTCGCCAGCGAGTGGCGCGAGGAGGGCAAACGCAACAAGCGCTTCTACACGCTCTCGGCCGATGGCCGCCGCATGCTGGCGCAGCTGCTGGCGGAATGGCGCACCCTCGATCGGTCGTTGAACAACATCCTGTCGGAGTCTTCACATGGAATTGCTGGAAAAGTATCTGCAGGCGGTTAGGTTCTTCCTGCCTCGCCGCAACCAGGACGATATCGTCCGTGAGCTCTCGGAGAACATCCTCTCGCAGGTCGAAGATCAGGAAGAGGAACTCGGGCGGCCGCTCACCGAGGACGAGCAGGCAGACGTCCTGCGGCGGCACGGACACCCGATGCTGGTGGCGGGGCGGTACCGACAGCATCAGCAGCTGATCGGCCCCGTGTTCTTCCCCATGTATCTCTTCACGCTGAAGTTGGGACTCGGCGTCGCATTGATCGTGACCGTCGTGGTCGCCGCGGCGTCCGCGGTGCTCCAGGGCGACGTCGTCCGGCATCTCTTCCGTGGCCTGGTCAGCTACCCGGGCCGCGCCCTGATGGTCGTGGCCTGGACGACGGTGGTGTTCGGGGTGCTGGACTTCGCGCAGGCGAAACTGAAGTTGACGCACAACTGGGATCCACGCGCGCTGCCCAAGCTGGTGCGGCACGACCGGCGGATGTCCCGGTGGAACTCGTTGCTGGAGTGCCTCGCCACCGTGGCCGCCATCGTCTGGCTCCTGCTGCTGCCGCGGGCGCCGTATCTGATCATGGGCCCGGCGGCCGCCATTTTCGATGCCGCCCCGATCTGGAGCGCCCTGTATCTGCCGATGATCGGCGTGACGGCGGCAACCACGGTGTTGAGCTTCGTGAACTTCATCAGGCCGTTCTGGACGCCCGCCCGGTCATTGACCCGTATCGCGATCAACGCCTCGGCAGGGGTGATCTTCGTGGTCCTCCTGCGGGCCGGCCCGTGGGTGAGCGCCACGCCGGAGCTGCTGCTTCAAGGCGGTTCGTCGGCGGAGCGAATCACCGGCATCGCAAACACCGGCATCGAGATTGGCCTCATCCTGGCGTTCATCGTCACGCTGGTCGAGATCGCGAGGGAGGCGCACCGCTGGCTCTCGCGACGCCGGTTGCTGTCCGCCGGCAATTCCGACGCTGCCCATGCTGCCCGGTAGCCGAACAGCCGGGATCTCGGGTTGGAGAATTCTGGACCGAGGCCGAATCTGAAGGATGTGGCGGGCATCGCGTTCTGAGAGTGGGACCCGTGCTTGGCGGCTGTGGCGCGGGGTCTTCAGACCCCGCGGTCGTTGCAACAGGGGCTTGAAAGCCCCGCCACACAGCGGGAACCTCGACCTGGAGTATCATTCCGCGGCCGGCTCGTCCGCGTTGCCGCGTCCTGACCGCCAAAACACTGTGCGCCCATTCTTCTCGTCCCGTTGCCTCCCGGCCGTGTTGCTGACGGCGGCCTGTCTCGCGGCCGCCCCGCTCGCGCAGACATTGCGGCAGCCATTCAGCCGCGTCGCGGTGACCGTAACACCGGACCATCCGGACTGGACCTATCAGCCAGGCGAGGAGGCGACGTTTCGCATCGATGTCGTTCGCGACGGCCACCAGGTTGCGGGCGCCACGGTCAAGTACGGCGTCGGGCCGGAGATGCTGCCTCCGGTGACCGAGGCGACCGCCGTCGTCGGCGCGACGCCGCTGACGATTCCCGGCGGCACGATGAACGGGCCAGGCTTCCTGCGGCTGGTGGCGACCGCCGAAGTCGACGGCCGCACTTATCGCGGCGTCGGGACCGCCGGCTTCGCGCCCGAGCGGATCCAGCCGACCCAGGTGAACCCGCCGGACTTCGACGTGTTCTGGGACGCGGAGCGCAGCCGTCTGGCGATGCTGCCGCTCGACGCGAAGTGGACGCCGCTGCCGGAGTACGGCACCGCGGAAGTGGACTGCTCGCAGATCAACCTGCAGAATGTCGGCCTGACGGAGGGTGCGAGCCGTCTCTATGGCATCCTCTGCATGCCCCGCGGCCCGGGGAAGTATCCGGCGCTCCTCAGTGTGCCCGGTGCCGGCGTGCGGCCGTACCGCGGCCTCGCGGAGCTTGCCGGCCGCGGCCTCATCACCTTCCAGATCGGCATCCATGGCATCCCGGTGATCCAGCCGCAGGAGGTCTACGACAGCCTGGCGCGCGGCGGCCTGAGCGGCTATCCGACCTTCGGACTCGATTCTCGCGAGCGCTATTACTACCGCCGCGTGTACACAGGAACGCTGCGGGCCAACGACTTCCTGACGTCGCTGCCGCAGTGGGACGGACGGAACCTGGGCGTGACCGGCGGCAGCCAGGGCGGCGCGCTGGCAATCGTGACCGCGGGACTCGACCGGCGCGTCACGCGGCTGGCGGCGTACTACCCGGCGCTCTCGGATGTGACGGGCTACCTGCAGGCGCGCGCCGGCGGCTGGCCGCACATGTTCCGCGCGATCGACGGACCGAACCTGCATCGGGACGAGGCGAAGATCGTCACGACCCGCTACTACGACGTCGTGAACTTCGGCCGCCGCGTAACGGCGCCAGGGCTCTACTCGTGGGGCTTCAACGACGAAACGTGTCCGCCGACGTCGATGTACGCCGCCTACAACGTCATCACCGCTGCCAAACGGCTGGTGCTCGCCTACGACACCGGCCACCGCACCACGCAGGAGCAGGTGGACGATGTGAACGTGTGGCTGGCCGACGAGCTCACCGGCCGCAACGGCTCTTCGGCCGAACGGCGGCACTAGCAGGATGCTGAGAAACGCATCCTGAGTGGTATAGGGCACGGTGCAGATGGAAAATTCAGCATGTTTGCCATTTGCCATTTTCGATTTCACATCAGGCCGGCTTTTTGAGCGGCCTCTTAGTTTTAGATTAGTAGCCGGCGCGACCTCGACAAGTGCCGGGCGTCGCAGGACGTTGCGGAATGGACCCCGGGCCGGGCTGCGTGCCGGGATCGGCGCGGGCGACAGCGCCGCATCGAAAGGGTGGCAGCACGATGCGCTACATCATGCGGGAGCGAATCCTGTCCTGGGGCGACGACTTCACGATCAAGGAGGCCGACGGTCGCAGCGCGTACCGCGTCGACGGCAGGGTTTTCAGCTTCGGCGACAAGCTGTCCTTCAAGGACATGGCGGGGAACGAGCTGGCGCTGATTGAGCAGAAGCTGCTGAGCATCGGCCCGCAGTACGAGATCATCCGCGGAGGGGCGACCGTTGCGGTCGTGAAGAAGCATCTGTTCACGCTGCTTCGCGCCAGGTTCAGCGTCGATGTCCCCGGCCCCGACGACCTCGAAGCCAGCGGCAGCTTCCTCGACCACGAATACACCTTCGAGCGTGGCGGCCGCGAGGTGGCGCGGGTGAGCAAGAAGTGGGTCAGCCTGTCGGACACCTACTCGGTCGACATCGAAGAGGGCGAAGACCCCGTGCTCATCCTGGCCTCGGCGATCGTGATCGACCTCGTCTCGCACCCGGACAAGCAGGACTGACGGTTGCAGAAATCGCATTCATTGGTCCCGGAGTTCATATGTATTGGGGGCGTAGTGGCAGCACTGATGTGGCCGGCGGCGGCGGACGACAGGCGGTTGCGGCGAGCGATGCCGCCCCGATGAGACCGCTGAGACACCTGGCGCTTGCCCTCGCCCTGTCGTGGCCGGCGGCGGCCCCGGCCCGCGCACAGGTAGCGATCACCCAGGGACCCGAACAGATCGCCGTCGAGATCGACGGGAAGCCGTTCACCGTCTTCTATATTGCCGGCACGGATCTCAACCGGCCCTATCTGCATCCGCTGCGGTCTGCCTCGGGGAAGATCGTCAACCGCTCGTATCCTGCCGGTCAGCTCCCGGGGGAGACGACCGATCACCCGCACCATGCCGGTCTGTTCTACGGGCACGGCGACGTGAACGGGTACAACTACTGGGCCATCCAGAACGGTTCGACACCTCCGTCCCCTGGCGGCGCGACAATGGGGCGCATCGTGCTGAGCCACCTGGGCCCGGTGAAGAGCGGCAGCGGCTCGGGCTCGGTGGACGCCGTGTTCAACTGGCTGAAGCCGGACGGCACGCTGCTGCTCACGGAAGCACGCCGGATGATCTTCCATGCGCATCGCGAGCTGCGCATCATCGATTTCGACTTCGACTTCGCGGCCGCCCGCCGGGTGGTCTTCCGGGACACCAAGGAGGGCGCATTCGCCATGAGGATGGCGACCGTGCTCGAGGAAGTGCCGCCAAAGGGACGGGCGTCCGGACCCGCGAGAACGGGAAGACTCGTCAACGCGCGGGGCGGCGCAGGGGAGGCCGGCGTGTGGGGCAAGCAGTCGGAATGGGTCGACTACTCCGGCCGGATCGATGGAGAGCCGGTCGGGGTCGTGATGATGGACCATCCCGACAACCCGAGGCATCCCACCTACTGGCACTCGCGCGGGTACGGGCTGCACTCGATCAATCCGTTCGGCGTGAGCGACTTCCTCGATGACAAGACGCGCAACGGCAGCCTGACGATCGAGCCGGGCGAGCACGTCCGGTTCCAATACCGGGTGATCGTCCATCCCGGCCTGTCCGGAGCCGCGCTGGCGGAGCTCTACACACAGTACGCGCAGACCAGGAACCCGTCCCCGGCGCGGTGACTGCCGCTGACGCGACTGCCGGAAGGTGAAGATGGTCCGACACGCTCCGTGCGCCGTCGTGCTGGTCGTGGCACTTGCGTCCGGATTGCCCGCACAGGACGTCGCACCCGCCGCCGACCTGGTGCTGCTCGACGCCAGGGTCCTGACCGTGGACGACGAGTTCAGGACCGCAGAGGCACTTGCCGTGCGCGACGGCCGGTTCGTCGCCGTCGGATTGAACGACACGGTGCGCAGGCATCTCGGCGCCGCGACGCGCGTGGTCGACGGGCGCGGGCGCACGGTCGTGCCCGGCTTCATCGACACGCACGTGCACGCCCTGGAGGTCGCGAGCGCCGAGGCCACGCAACCGTTCCGGAACCTTCGGTCGATCGAGGACGTGCAGGACTGGCTTCGCGCGGAAGTAGCGCGCCGGCCCCCGGGAAGCTGGATTTGGACGCCGCGGACGTATCCCACGCGCCTCCGCGAGCACAGGTTTCCCACGCGCCAGGAACTGGACCTGGCCGCACCGGACCATCCTGTTGTCGTCGACTCGGCGTACGCCTTCTCGCTGAACACCGCGGCGATCCGGGCCGCGGGCCTCACCCGCGGCTCCGCCGATCCCCCTGGTGGCGCCATCGTGAAGGACGCCGCCGGCGAGCCCACGGGGCTGCTGAGAAACGCCGGCGCCCTTCTCGGGCGGTTCCGTCGTCCGGCCGGGGAGATGCCGCTCGAAGCGCTCGAGCGGGTCCATCAGCAGTATTTAGCCGCCGGAATCACCAGCGTGATCGAGCGCGGCGCCACGGTCCCCGGGTTCGAGACCTATCGCCGGCTGAAGGACGCCGGCCGCCTGCACGTGCGCGCCACCGTCACGATCCGGGTGCCTGGCGCGGACGATTCGGCAGCCGTGGAGCGCTTCGTCAGCGCGCTTCCGTTCGGTTTCGGCGACGGGGACGAGTGGCTGAAGGCCGGTCCGCTGAAGCTCGTGGCCGACGGCGGCATCCTGATCGGGACGTCGTATATGCGGGAGCCGTTCGGCGCTGGCGGGCGGGAGCTGTACGGGATCGACAATCCCGGCGATCGCGGGTTCCTGAGCCTCACGCGGGAACAGATCATCGCCGCCATCGACATCATCCACCGCCGCGGGTGGCAGATGGTCGCGCACGTCACCGGGGATGCCGGCGTCGACGTCGTGCTCGATGGCATCGAGGCTGCCCAGGCACGCACGCCGGCCGCGGACCGGCGGCACACGGTCATCCACGGCTACTTCGTGAACCAGGAGTCCGCGGCGCGCGCGGCGCGGCTCGGCGTCCTCGTGGACACCCAGCCGGCATGGCACTACAAGGACGGGGATGCGCTGGCGGGAGGCCTCGGGGCGGGGCGGCTCGAGCATTTCATCGGCCTGAAGACCCTTCGCGCCGCCGGTGTCCGGGTCGCCATCAACACGGATCACATGTTCGGTCTCGACCGGAACGACGCGCTCAACCCCTTCAACCCCCTGCTCACGATCTACTCGGCGACCACCAGGAAAACCGAGTCAGGGCGCCTGCTCGGTCCGGATGAAGCGGTGACGAGGCAGGAGGCGCTGCGCATGATGACGAGTGCCGCCGCCGCCTTCAGCTTCGACGAGAAACACCGCGGTTCGATTGAAGTCGGCAAGCTCGGTGATTTCGTCGTGCTCGACGACCAGTTCCTCGAAGTCCCTGTCGAGCGACTCCGCACGATGCGCCCCGACCTGACGGTGGTCGGCGGGCGCATCGCGTTCGATTCGATCGGCGGCGGGCATCCCTTGACCGATCGGCCAGCAAGCGGCGGACTCGGACGTGCCGTGAATCGGAGGGCAAGGTCTCAGCGAAGGTTCAGCGTCCAGATGTTCCCGCGCATCTCCGCACGCTCGAACAGGACCGTGTTCCCGAGTGGCGACCACTCCGGGTAGCGCACGTACCCGCCCGAGGGAACGGCCGGCGTGAGATTGCCCTGCCGGCCGCCATCCACGGCGATCCACCGCAGGTTCCAGACGCCGTCGCGAAACGCGGCGGCGGCGATTCGGCCCCCGTCGGGCGACCAGCTGCGCGCCCACGTCTGGCCGCGGTCGTGGGTGAGCTGCCGGAGCGTCCCGGTCTCCACGTCGATGTAGCCGGCGTGCGTGGAGCTCCCGTCCTTGATCTGCACCGCTACCCGCCGTCCATCCGGAGACCACGCGGGATACCCGACCGACTGCGTGCCGTCCGTCAGTGCACGCGGCGCGAAGGACTCGACATCGGCCGCGTACAACGCCCGGCGGCCCGCGGGCGGTGTCAGGATCGAGAACGCCACGCGTTTCGCCGAGCCGGATAGATCGATCTCGGCAAGGCCGCCGGATCGGGCGTCACCGAGTCCCGCCAGGCGGCCTGCGATGTCGAACAACAGCGCCGGGCGCCGTGTCGCGATATCGACCGACCACAGGCCCCTCTCTTCGCGATTGCCCGAGACATACGCGACATGCCGGCCGTCGGGGAGCCAGGAGGGGGCATACGCCGCCGTCCTGTCAGGGGTCAGCTGGATTGCGTCACGGCCTTCGATGCTCATGACCCACACGTTCGGCGGATCGCCCCGGCGCGTGGACATGTAAGCCACCCTGGAGCCGTCGGGTGATATGGCCGGAACGGAATTGCGCTGGCTGGTATCGCTGGTGAGCGGAATGGAGGGCCCCCGCGGCGTGCCGTCGCGGGCCACCGGCTGGGCCCAGATCTGGCTGTCGAGCGCGAGCCCCGCAAAGCCGATCTGCCCGCCATCCGGGGACATCGTCACCCCCCGGACACCGGGAACCCCAGGCACCGGAATCACCACGGCCGGCCCGCCCGCCACCCCGGCCACCGGATCGAACGGCACCCGCAGGATGAGCGCGTCGCCGCCGGCGACATACAGCGCCGAGCCGTCCGGAGCGAAGACCGTCTCGAAGAAACCCGCGCCCTGAGCCAGCAGCGTCGTCCTGCGGGTTTCGAGGTTGAGCACCCACAAGCCGTTCTGGGTACCTGCCTCGAACACCGTGAACGCGAGGAACCGACCGTCGGCGTTCCAGGCGGGAGCCGCATGGCCGCCCATGGGACCGCCGCTGAGCGTGAGCGGCTGCGGATTGCCGCCGTCGGCCTCGACGATCATCAGCGTCGATCCGCTCTGTGCCCCGAATCCGGTCGGGGCGACATCGGCGTGCTCGTCGGACTGGAAGGCGAGGCGCCGACCGTCTGGCGACCACGCCGGTCTCGAGCCGGACTCGACGACCTGCCGCGAGGCGCCTCCGCGTGCGGGAATCACCCAGATACCCCCACGGCGGTACGAGTGATAGGCGATGAGCCGGCCGTCGGGCGACCACGCCGGCTGCACGTTCTGGCCGCCATCGCTGGTGAGCGGCACGTCGCTCGATGTTCCGGCCAGCCCTCGCACGTAGACTTCGAAACTGCCGGTCCGTTCGGAGGCAAAGGCGATCGCGTCTCCGGCGGGCGACAGCGCCGGATGCAGGTCGAGCCCCTTGTGCGTCGTCACCTGAACGGGCCACCTGGCTCCGCGGTGAGCACCCTTGACCTCGGCAGGGACCGTCTCGCCGGTCGTGCCGGGTGTCGACGACGCCCGCCTGGTCGACGAGCCAATCACGACACCCACCACGGTCAGGAGGAGCACCGCTGCGGCCAACCTGAACGGCAGTCGTGGCCTGCCGCGCAAGCCGGGGGCGCCGGTGTTCCGCCCGGGACCGTCGTCACGCTTCGGGAGAGGGGGTGTGGCGATCTCCTCATCTGCGACAGCCTCGACCGCTCGAGTCCAGCGGTAACCGCGGGTCGGCACGGTCTCCAGGTACCTCGCCTGGCGCGCTTCGTCGCCCAGGGCACGACGGAGTTGGGAGACGACACGTGTGAGCGCATGGTCGGTGACGGACGTCTCCGGCCAGATGGCCTCGAAGATCTCCTGCTTCGTGAAGAGGTGACCCGGGCGGCGCACCATCAGGGCCAGCAGGTCGAGCGCCTTCGGTTCGAGGGGAAGCTCCGCACCTGCCCGCTCCAGGCGATAGGCGTCGAGGTCGAGGAGGAATTCGTCCCAGCGATAGCGGGCACCCATCGCTACACAGGATACAGGCGGGGCCGGGTCGACGTCGCGCGGGGCGGCCGAATCAGGGAATCATCAGGAATTCATCAGCACCGCTTCATTCCTCCAGGATCATCTGGCCACGAGGTCCATCGAAGGTGACGCGACGGAAACGATGGAGCGGCAGCAGCCCGTCTGCTTCCGACCGGCCGGTTCGATGCATCTCGACCAGGACGGCCGGGACGTTCCGCCAGGTGGTCGCCCCGATTCTGAGTTCGTGGACGCTGGCCTGCTGCACGGGCAATCGGCCGGTCAGCGTCGCGAGTTCGCGGGTGCCTTCCGAACGAGTCATCGCAAGCCTGGCGCGATCGGAGCGCAGGAACAGCACGAGACCACCGGAGCCGGTGTCGGGCACCAGCCGCAGCGTCGAGTCACGTTGCGGCAGTTCGATGATGAAGCGGCCGTGGACGAACTCCAGCGCGAACACGGATGAAGCACGGCGCGGGCGGGCTTCGTTTCCCTCCCACTCGACCCTCCGCGCGTCGAAGTCGATCGTGTAGCGAAGGCCCGCCAGGATGTCCTGCCCGACCACGCCTTGGATCGTCCCTGTCGGGTCGATGCCCGTCGTCCGGATGACCGAAGGCAGCAGGCCCGCACTACTGATCGGACCGAGCTCGAACCGGTCGAGGCGCACGACCTCCTGGAGCTCGGACCCGGTGGACGTGGCCACCGTCGTCGTCGCGACCACGGGGGCACCGACGATGCGCGCGACTTCTGATGAAACGGACGAGTGGGTCGCGCCGGTGTCGAGGAGCAGCCGGAAGGGCCCGAACCCGTTCAATGTCGCCGGCACGACAATGCCGCCCTGGTCTGCGAGCGCGAACGGTGTCCAGCCGGCATGAGAGGCGCCGCTCGCCGTCGTCCACACCTGAAGCGGGAACACGCCCAGTCCCCACGCCACCACCGCAGCTGACATGCGCATCGGCGCCTCCGTCCTGACTCTGGACGGAGGTGGCCCCTGCGGTCCTCATGAACTCGTGAGGAAGATCAGAGGAAATGGGAATGAGTCATCCGGCAACCGGACGCCTGAGGCTCACTGCTTCGGAAGCGCCTTCGCGGCAGCCTGCTGGAACTGGCGGCGGACGTCGCTGGCGTCGCTGTTCGGGAAGTTCGAGCGCTGCACCATCAGGACATAGGCGGCGCCCTTTGCGGGATCGATCCACGCCTGGGTGCCCCAGGCGCCGCCATGTCCGTAGGCGCCCGGAGAGAGCATCGCGGCCACGCCTTCGTGCGGCGTGCGCAGGATCGACGTGGTGATACCCCAGCCGTAGTTCGCTCCCCGTTTGCCGTAGGAATCGTCCTGCAGGAAGCCGGTCGGCAGTTCGCCCGTCTGCGGGGTGGTGAGCAACTTCATCGCCGCGTCGGTGAGGTAACGGCGGCCGCCCAGCGTGCCGCCGTTGAGCAGCATCTGGCAGAATCGCGCGTAGTCGGGCGCGGTCGAGTAGAGTCCGGCGTGGCCCTGGGGTGGCCGGTCGCGCGGACCGAACTCGGCACGTGGGGCGACGGATTCGAGCGCTCCGGTCTCCTTGTTCTTCGCGTAGGCAGTCGCCAGCCGGGCGCGCTGGTCGCTGTCCGGGTAGAACGTCGTGCTCTTCATCCCGAGCGGATCGAGGATCCGCTTCTGGACGAACGCGTCGAAGGTCATGCCGCTCACCACCTCGACGATCCGCGCCCCGGCGTTGATACCGCTCTGGGTGTATTTCCATCGTTCGCCGGGCTCGTATTGCATCGGAGCGGCGAGCCAGATCGGAACCAGATCGGCGAGTGTCCTGGCGCGTTGCGCGGCCGGGCCGGTCGCCTCGCCGAGCCCGGACGTGTGCGTGAGGATCTGGGTGATCGTGAGATTCGCCGCCTTGCCGGAGGGCGTCTTCAGGCTGGCGAACTCGGGCAGGTACTTCGCCACGGGATCGGCGACCGTGAGCTTGCCCTCGTCCTGCAGCATGAGGACCGCAACGCCGGTGACCGGCTTGGTCATCGAGGCGATCCAGAACAGCGAGTCGGGCGTCATCGGGCGCTTCGCAGCGACATCGGCGAAGCCGTTGGCTTCCAGGTGAACGACCTTGTCCTTCGTGACGACGACGGTGACGGCGCCGGCGACTTCGTTTTTCGTGATCATCTCCTGCATCGCCGCGCCGATACCGGGGAGCTGCGGTTCCTCGAGGAAGGCGGGCATCGTGGCGGAGAGCGCAAGGATGACGGCGAGGCGGCAATGAGTCATCGGAGAGGTGTATCTGTTTTATTCTCTGGTCGTCAAGAGCGTTCTGAGCCCGTCGGTGCGGGCAGGTGAGGGGATGTCGATACAGGCGATGGAACTCGTGTGGCCCGCGGCCGAATACCTGCAGGCGTATGCGCGGGCACTTCAGCGGGGCTGGTCGCCCGACAATCTCCGGCCGGAGGCAGCAGTGGAGGAGCTCGCCAGAATTGCCGTGGATCCGGCACAGTTCCTTGCTGGAAAGGTGGACCGCGAGGCGAAAGGGCCGCCAATCGTTCTTCCCGACGGGTCCACGGTTCAGCGACTGCCCGGCTACTCGCGATGGATGTGGGATGGAGACTTCTGCGGGACGATCGGCTTGCGGTGGCAGCCGGGCACGAATGAGCTCCCTCCGGCACTGTCTCGGGCACGTCGGGTACTCCGTCGTCCCATGGAAGCGCCGGCGGGGATACGCAACACGGGCCTTGCAACTGCTGTTGCCGCAGGCAGGGGAGGAGGGGCTTACCTACGTCGAACTGACGACCGATACCGGCAACATCGCGTCCCGGCGTGTCATCGAGGCGAACGGAGGCACGCTGGTCGA
This sequence comes from uncultured Acidobacteriota bacterium, assembly GCA_963787175.1. Classification (GTDB taxonomy): domain Bacteria; phylum Acidobacteriota; class Vicinamibacteria; order Vicinamibacterales; family 2-12-FULL-66-21; genus CAVSUB01. The sequence continues at coordinate 229,358 of CAWBCA010000004.1, read as the reverse complement.
GCAGTTCCACAAGCCCGCGGCATATGGCGGCACGGAGAGTCTCCGGTTCAGGATCCTCGTTGCGCCGGCTGCCGCGCAGCAGCCCTCAGCAGGATCTCGATGACTGTGGCGCGGGGTCTTCCGCCTTCGCCCTGGCTTCGGCCGACCGCCGTAGCTTCAGCGGAGGCTGGTCAGACCCCGCGAAGGCCACGTGCGCGGGCCAGCCGGGCCTTGAAGGCCCTACAGCAACGCTCCCAGCAGATCTTCATGACTGTGGTGCGGGGTCTTCAGGACCGGAGACCACGCGCCCGTCGAACAGGTAGATCCGTCTCGTCGTGCGGGCGATATACCGCGGGTCGTGGGTTGCGATGCAGATGGTCGAACCGTCGGCGTGCAATTCCTCCAGCATTCGTATCACCGCCTCCCCGCTCTCCGAATCGAGATTGCCCGTCGGCTCGTCGGCAAGCACGATTGGGGGACGTCCGGCAATCGCGCGTGCAATCGCGACGAGCTGCTGGTGCCCCCCCGATAGGGAGCTCGGACGCTGCTTCGCCCGGCCGGCGAGGCCGACGCGGGCCAGTGCCGCCTCGACGCGCGCCCGGCGATCGGTCGGCGCAACGCCGCGCAGCGTCAACGGGTACTCGACGTTCTGGTACACGCTCATGTCGCCGATCAGGTTGAAGCTCTGGAAGATGAGCCCTACGTCGACATTGCGCAAGCGCGCCTTCTCCCCGGGTGAGAGCCGATCGACGCGCCGCCCGCCGAACCAGTAGCGGCCGCTCGTCGGCGTGTCCAGCATGGCAAGGATCGACAGCAGCGTGGACTTGCCACAACCCGACGGCCCCGAAACGGAAACATACTCGCCCCGGCCGATGTCGGCCGTGACCTCGTCGAGCGCGCGTGTTTCGGCCTCGTGTCCGTCCGAATCACCCTTGAACAGCCGGGTGATCCCTTCGAGCCGGATCAGCGGCATGTGCGGATCGACCGCCGGCTGTTCGCCGCGTCCCCTGCCGGTGCTGCCGCGATTCCACCAGGCCATCAGCCCTCCGGGTGTCTTGGACGTAGATGGCGGTGCAAATGTTGGCCCAATCGGCCACACGGTGCTGCGCGATGCCGTCTTCGAAACCGCCCCAGCTGGACGGACCGCCGACGCACGGGCCGCGAGGCAGGCCGGTTCGCCCGATCGATAGACCCGTTGCTGCCGGGGTTGTGGATTCGAGCGCCGGAGGAACAGCGACCGGCAGGAATACGCCCGGAGAACCAACCAAAGCCGGGCGGAATCCGTCGAACAGCGCATGCAGGAGCTGCGACACGCGTTTCGTGCCCTCAGGGCCACCCCCGTTGTGACGGCGGTTGCCGTGCTGTCGCTGGCGCTTGGCATCGGTGCGAACACCGCGATCTTCTCGATTCTCGACAGCCTGCTCCTGAGGTCGCTGCCGGTTCACGAGCCCAGGCGGCTGTTCATGATCGTGTCCGGCACCGACGGGCGCCCGACATCCTGGACCAATCCGATCTGGGAGCAGATCCGCGAACGGCAGTCGCTGTTCGACGGCGCCCTCGCCTGGTCGAGCACCCGGTTCAACCTCGCCGACGGCGGGCAGACCGAGTTCGTGGACGGCGTGTGGGCCACGGGCCGGTACTTCGACGTGCTCGGCGTGCAGCCGTTCCTCGGACGCACGTTCACCGAGGCAGACGACCGTCGCGGCGGCGGACCGGACGGCCCGGTTGCCGTCATCGGCTACAACTTCTGGCAGCGGCGGTTCGGCGGGGCGGCCGACGTGGTGGGGCGCTCGCTGACCGTGGAGCGCGTGCCTTTCACGATCGTCGGCATCGCCCCTCCGGGGTTCTTCGGCGTCGACGTCGGGCGCACGTTCGACGTGGCCATCCCGATCGGCACGGAGCCGCTCATCCGCGGAAAAGAGTCCTCTCTCGATCGACGGTCGAACTGGTGGCTCAACATCATGGTCCGGGCAAGACCGGGCCAGGATCAGGCCGCGGCGCTCACCGCGCTCCGCGGCGTGTCTCCCCAGGTGCGCGAGGCGACCGTGCCGCCGGACTGGCGGCCGCAGGACAAGGAGGCGTACCTGCGAAACGGATTCGGTCTGGCGGCCGCCGCCAATGGCGGGTCAGGCCTGCGGCAGCGTTACCGGCTTCCGCTCACGGCGATCATGGTCGTCGTCGGGCTCGTCCTGGTGATCGCCTGCGCCAACATCGCCAACCTGCTCCTCGCGCGGGCCTCAGCGCGCCGCCACGAGTTGAGCGTTCGAGTGGCGCTCGGCGCATCGCGGTTCCGTCTCGCAAAGCTGCTGCTCCTGGAGAGCCTGCTGCTCTCTGGCGCGGGCGCCGCGATTGGCCTGGTGTTCGCGCAGTGGGGCAGCCGGCTGCTCGTGCGTCAGCTGTCCACCTCGACGAACAACGTGTTCCTGGACATGTCGCTCGACTGGAGGGTCCTCGGATTCACGGCTGCCGTCGCGGTGGGCACGGCGGTGCTGTTCGGGACGGCGCCGGCGCTGCGGGCGACGCAGCGTGCAGCCGAACGATGCCTTGAAGGCTCAGGGGCGCGGCGTTGTCGGCGAAGGCGGCTGGAGCCTCGGGAGCGCGCTCGTCGTCGTGCAGGTGGCGTTGTCGCTGATTCTCGTGGTCGGCGCCGGGCTGTTCGTCCGCACCTTCGCGTCGCTTGCGGCGAGGGACCTTGGTTTCGAGCGCCGCGGCGTGATGGTCGTCAACCTCAACGCGCAGCGGGCGCAGCTCGAGCCGGCCGATCGCGCGGACCTGTTCCGGCGTGCGCTCGAGGCGGCCCGCGGCGTGCCGGGCGTCGCGGGCGTCGCCCTCTCGGCGGTCACGCCCATCAGCGGCAGCACGTGGAACAACCGGATCGAGCTGCCCGGAGGGCCCGATCTGCCGGAGAGCGAGCGCCTTACCTTCATCAACCTGATCAGCAGCGACTGGTTCCGCACGTACGGCACACCGATGCTCGCCGGACGGGACGTCACGGACGGGGATCACGCGACGTCGCAACAGGTCGCGATCGTCAACGAGACGTTCGCGAGGAAATTCGTCCCCGGCCGTAACCCGATCGGGGTGCGGATACGGCAGCCGGGCTTCGGCGCCCGTCCGACGATCGATCGCGAGATCGTCGGGGTCGTCCGGGATGCTGCGTATCGCTCGTTCCGGGAGCCGGTCCCGCCGACGCTGTACATTCCGTACGCGCAGGAGCGCGATCATCCTTCGTCGCTCTCGTTGAGCGTCCGCACCGCCGGAGGCTCGCCGGCGCTGTTGACCAGGAGCCTGGCGGACGCCCTGTCGCCGGTGCACCGCGATCTGGCGATCTCCTTCCGTCCGCTGGCCGAGCAGGTCGGCGCGGCGTTGACGCAGGAGCGCCTCGTGGCAATGCTTTCGGGGTTCTTCGGCGCCCTGGCGCTGCTGCTCGCCGCGCTCGGACTGTACGGGGTGACGTCATACGCAGTCAGCCGGCGCCGCACCGAGATCGGCATCAGGATGGCGCTCGGCGCTGCGCCGGCCGGCGTCATCGGGCTCGTCCTGCGGCGCGTTGCCGTGCTGGTGACGCTCGGGGTCGTGCTCGGCGCCTCGGTGAGCCTGTGGGCATCGCGCTTCGTGGCCCCGCTCCTCTTCGGCCTGGAGCCGAGAGACCCCGCCACGCTCGGCGCCGCGATGATCGTGCTGGGCGGCATCGGCGCGCTCGCCGGATGGCTGCCCGCGCGCCGTGCCTCGCGCATCGATCCAGCGCGTGTCCTTCGAGACGGATGAACGCGGGGATCGTTCGGAACAGATCGCGGGCATGTCGCTCGGACATTCCGCGCGCAAGCCCGGTGGCCTCACACAGCTCATCCAATTGAGATCGGCACTGCGGAGCGTCCGGCCGGCGTTCAGACGCCGGTAAAGCCGCGTCCGATAGCGGCTTGTACACATCAGCCAGCCGCTGCGCCGTTCGCTGGCGACACGTCGCGCCTCGTCCCGCGCTGAGCTCCTCACACCGCGGCGCTGGCGCCTGCAGGAAATAACCACCGCTCTCTTACCGTTCTCTCACGACACGCAATCCACACCTCCCTACGATTGCGGGTCGACGGCTGCGACCCGGGCCGTCGCATTTGCACGAATGGGAGTGAATCGATGATTGCTGTTCGACTGCGCCGGGCGGCGGCGCGCATTGTCTTCTGCCTGATGGTCGTCGCACCCTGCTGGTCCGGAACCGCGGCGGCCTCCCCCTCGGACGGGCAACTTCCAGGCGTCCTGCCCAACGACAACCTGCGCCCTGCGGGCACGCTCGATCGTGGAACGCTGACGCTCGCGCTCCGGGCCGACGCCGGGCGCTGGCAGCCCGAAGGGCCGGCCGGCCCGACGCTGGAGATCGAGGCCTTCGGAGAAGTCGGCCGGGCGCTCACCGTACCGGCGCCGCTGATCCGTGTGGTGGAAGGCACAGAGCTCGCCGTGTCGGTTCGCAACGATCGTGAGGCCACGCTCGTAGTCCGCGGGCTCTGCACGCGCGGCGGCACCTCCTGCCCCGCGCTGGAGGTGCCGCCGGATCAGACACGCGAGGTGCGATTCAGAAGCGGTCCTGCCGGAACCTACCACTACTGGGCATCGACGATCGGTGCGCCCGTGCCCTTCCGCGAGCTGGCCGGGGCACTGGTGGTCGACCCGGCGGAGGGCCCGGCCGAACCGGACCGGATCCTGGTAATCACCGAATGGACGGACCTCACGGCCCGTCAACTGGGGGAGATCGTCACGGCCGATGTGCCTACCGAGGTCTTCGTCGGGTTCAAGCCTCGCCTGACGTTCGTGATCAACGGCTTGTCGTGGCCGGCGACCGAGCGCTTCGCCTACGAGCTCGGGCAGCCCGTCCGGTGGCGTGTCATCAACCTCAGCTCGCAGGCGCACCCGATGCATCTTCACGGCTTCTACTTCGAGGTGAACAGCCTGGGCAATGGCCTGCGCGATTCACCGTTCGACAGTTCGCAGCGGCGCCGCGTCGTGACGCAGCTGCTGCAGTCCGGCAGCACCATGACGATGACCTGGGTGCCGGAGCGTGCGGGGAACTGGCTGTTCCACTGTCACATCATGCACCACGTGTCGCTCCAGCGGCGTCTCGGCGGTGGGCCTGCAGATCACGATTCCGGCGGTCACGCGAGCCATGGCAACAGCGGTGACCTGTCGCTCGGGATGGCCGGCATGGTGATCGGCGTCACCGTGCGCGATCCCGCACCGGCGCCCGGGCGCGCCGCCGGCACCGCGCCGGCGCGCAAGTTCACCCTGGTGATGCAGCGTGCGCCTGGCCGCACCGGCGACCTCCCGGCCGCCGGCTTCGTGCTGAGCGAAGGCCGCCTGCCGCCCGCGTCGGACACCGCCGCGTCGCCAGGTCCGCCGATTGTCCTCCGGCGCAACGAGCCGGTCGAGATCACGCTCGAGAACCGGCTTGCCGAAGCGACGGCGATTCACTGGCACGGGATGGAGCTCGACAGCTACTACGACGGGGTGCATGGCTGGAGCGGCATCAACCGGCGTGTGACACCGATGATCGAGCCGGGCGCGAGCTTCGTGGTTCGATTCACGCCGCCGCGCGCCGGCACCTTCATCTATCACACGCACCTGCACGACTACCGCCAGCTGACGTCAGGGCTGTACGGCCCGCTGATCGTGACCGATGCGGACGAGACCTTCGACCCGGCCACCGATCACGTGATCGTGCTCGGCCGCAGCGGGCTGACGTCCGGGGAACCGAGTGTCCTGACCGATCCCGAATCCGTGGTGGTGAACGGCCAGCGCGCCCCGCGATTCGTGTGGAAGGCAGGAGCCCGTCATCGCGTGCGCCTGATCAACATCACGCCCGACGACATCTTCAGCGTGGCCCTCCAGACGTCCGAGGGACCGCTGCAATGGAAGCCGGTCGCGAAGGACGGCGCACCGCTGCCGGCGGGGGACTGCGTCGCTGCCCCCGCCCGGCAGACCATTGCTGTCGGCGAGACCTACGAGTTCGAGTACCAGGCGCCTGAAGGCCGGAAGACTGCGTGGCTGGAGGTGCGCACGACCGGCGGCAAGTGGCAGGCGCAGGGCCACGTCATCATCAGGTAACGTCGATGCAGAGACCAACGCTCGCCACCGTGCCATGCCTGCTGGCCATCTTCCTGCTGGCCCCGGCCGCCGGCCGCGCGGACACCCCGCGGCCGACGACCGTGCAGGACCCGCCCGTCATCCCTCGATCGCTGCTCAAGCGCCCGAGCAAGGGCCCGCAGCGTTTCGTGCGCACCGAACTGTTCTTCGGCACCGCCGCGCCCGACGACGCTGTCTCCGAGGAACGTTTTCTGGCCTTCCTCGACAGGGAAGTGACGCCGCGCTTTCCCGACGGCCTGACCCTGTTCAAGGGACACGGCCGGTTCACCGGGGAGAACGGCGTTTTGGTCAAGGAGGATCCGTTCATGGTCATCCTGCTGCACCCGTTCGAGCGCTTCAAGGTCAACGACAGGAAGATCGAGGAGATCCGCCTGGCCTACAAGCAGCAGTTTCACCAGGAGTCGGTGCTCCGCGTGGACTACCAGTTCAGCGTACGGGTGACGTTCTAGGTGCGGAGCTCGAAAATCAGGGAGCGATGATCAGGCGCAGGCGCAGCAGCGTCGGCCCGAAGAGCTCCGGCGGCTCCGGTTCGCCGCTCGCCTCTATGGCGGCGACGATCTCCGCCAGCAACGCGGTCAGCCGGCCTGCACGGCCGGTGGCGAGCGCCTCGACTTCGGGGGCGATGTTCGCGGGTGGCGGGTCCTCTTCACGACCGCTGAAGAACGCATACAGATCCTGTACGTCATCGAGCAGCGAGTCCTCGCTGTCGGCGTCGCTGCCGCCCAGGATCGCATCGCTGCCGAAGAGCAGCGAGCGCAGGATCTCGTTCGCTTCGATCCGCAGCGGCAGGCCGGCAGTCACGAACGCCTGCCACAGGAGCTTCGAGCCGTTCACCACCTGGCCGGCGCGCTGGATCGGGTCTCCGGCGCGCGTGAAGCGGCGGACGACCTCGGCGTAGAACGCCCGCTGGAGGACGACGAGCTTGCGCGCGAGGAGCGCGACGGTGGCGGCCCGCAGCGGCGCGTTCGCGAGCCCGTGGGTTGCCGGGAACGTGTCCAGCTTCGCCCACAGGTTCCGGTCGCCGACGAGCAGAGCGTGCGGATCCTTGCCGATCGGATCGGTCGCCGGATTGAACGTGCCGTTCTCGAACTTGTCCTTCGGGACGAGCAGCTGCATCGTCTCGGTGGTGCGGTAGCCGTGGATGAAGACGGCCGCGTCTCCGTAGCGGATGTTCACGGCGATCATCAGCCGGTAGACCACCCGGACCTTGTTGCCGACGGCGGGCGAGCTCTCCTGCACGTCCCACCGCGCGGCGACGCAGGCCGTCAGCCCGGCCAGGCCGTCGGCCACCCCCGCAACCACAGACCGGCTCAGATTGCTGGCGATCATGTAGGGCCGGAGGATGGAATAGTCGAACGCGCTGCCGATGCTGGCCGGCACCGGAACGGTGTCGTGGGAGGCATCGAAATTGCGGCCGTCGCACCGCCGCAGCTCGTCGAAGCTCGAGTCGAGCGGGTGCGTGGCCGGCTCCTGGTCAACGCCGCCCCACAGGTCGATGCCTTGGAGCTGCGTGTCCGGGTCGATCCGGAACTCCCCTTCGAACGTGGCGATCGCCTCCTGCAGCGCGGCCAGCGAGGCGAGGTAGTGGGCGGCGAGGGCGTCGAACAGCGCGACGTTGGCGATCCGCGCGAGGCTCGCCCCAAGGGCCTCCCCGACCGCGACGAGCGACTGCACCCGTGCCTGTGACACCGTCCGCGCCGGCGACTCCTCGCAGAGCTGGGCGTACGCCTCGCCGGCCACGATCCAGTCGAACGGGTTGGCGAGCCTGACCGCCGACAGCGGGGCAAGGCCGAAGCGTTCGGCGGGGAACCGTCGCAGGTAGTTGACGTTCGTGGCCAGCGGCAATGCCGTGACCTCTTCGAGCAGGTCCTCGTCAGTGAAGCTGCGGTCTTCGGGGCCTGCCTGCAGAAGGTCCTTGGCGTGGTCGTTGCCCCAGCTGAAGAACCTGTTCTCGGCCGCGCGGAAGTCCTGCAGGCTCAGGTCCTCTCCAGTCCGCTCCCGGAAGCGCAGGAAGAAGTTGATCGCTTCGACGAGCTCCCGGCGGTGAGCGGCCTCGAGGAACGCGTGCACGTTGCGGTTCAGCCGCTGCAGCTCCGAGTGCAGGTCGTAGAGCGAGAGCTGCAGCTCGTCGACGTTGCCTTCGATCTGGCCCAGATCGAAGTCCATCTCTGCGAGCCGGCTGAGGATCCCGACATAGATCTTGTTCAGCCGCTTCTCGATGCGGTCGAACCGCACGCGCATCTCGTCACGAAGCTCGACGATCTGCTTGCGGATCTCGCGCAGCTGCTCGAGGATGACCTGCGTCACCGGCTTGGGCTTGTCGAGCAGGCCGGAGATCTGGATCGCGACGGCAATCATCGCGAAGTTGAAGCCGAGCCCGGCGCCAAGCAGGATCTGGTCCGCGGTGACGTCATCGAGGCCCTCGATGACCTTCGCAATGCCGATCGCGGCCTCGGCGAAGGCGCGCGTCGCGTCGAGCATCTTCGTGAGGATCATCCCGTACTCGTCGATGCCGGCCGCGAGGTCGCTTTCGCCGAGCTGGCCTGCGGCGAACGACAGCACCCCGAACGTGCCGTTCACGCCCTTCGTCACCTTCTTCAGGATCGCGTCGAGCTCCTTCTGTTTCTCCTCGGCCTTCTTGATCAGCTTCTCGAACTCGGAGGGCGGGTCGTCGGGCTTCTTCGGGGGCTTGCCGGTTGCGTCCTGCTGGGCCTTGTTGACCGCGACGACGTTCGCCGCGTACGAGCTCGCGAGGCTGGTCATGCTCGACCCGGCGCTCGCTAGGGTGGCGTCGACATCCTCCCGGGTGACGAGAATGCCGCCGCCGGGAGCGGCGCGTTCGGCGACGAAGGTCGTCAGGGGCTCGAGCTCCACCAGCCCGAGAACGGTTGCGGCGTTCTGCGCCGTGCGCACGCCGAGCGCTGCCGCGATGGCGCTGCCGTCGACCGCCTTGGCGACTGCGGGCTTCGCACGAGCCTGTTCGTGCAGCCGCTGCCACGTCTGACGACGGAAGCGCTGCACCTCGCCAAAGCGGTCGAACTGGAGGTCGATCGGCGCCACCTGCCGCACGGAACTGGTTCCCCGCCGGTAGCTGTTGAGGAACGCGCGGGTGTAATCGCGCGCAGCCGCACGCAGGATCGGCTTCGTCAGCGAGGGCACGACTCGCGTGAGGAGCCGGCTCATGAGCAGGGCGCTGTCGCGGGCGAGATCGGCGTGTCTGGCCGGGCGGTGGGCGGCGAGCCCGTCACGAAGGTCAGAGATCGCGCCGCGCAGCTGCGGTGTGGAGACGTCCGGGTGCTGGAGGACAATCTGGCTCGCGACGCCGGCGAGGATGTCCGTCTCGGCGTCGTCCCGGGCGCCTGCCGCGGCCACGTAGACCGCCCGGTCGAGATCGGCCGCGGGAATCGTGACGGGATCTGCCATTGGAGAGGGATGATCCGCCTACTGCACCAGCGCTGTCAAACAACCCGGAGGCGTTACCGGCCTCTCGCCACGCTGACGATCATCCAGGTCCCCCCGCGTTTCTCGAGGGTGAAGACCGGGACCTCCGTGTACTCCTGGTAGCCACCTCTCCTCGAGATCTGCCGGGTCATGCGGGCGGTGACCGTGGCTCGCCGCCCGTCGGGCGCAACCTTGATGCTCTCGTTGTCCACGACGAGGCGGTACTGGAGTGCTTCGGCAAAGGTGGTCCTCAGCGTCTCCACTTCCGCTGCCGTGAGCACCTGCACGCGTCTCAACGCGTCGACGTTTCTGGCCGCATAGGCGGTCTCGGTACTGGCGCAGGGCGCGCTTCACCTCGAGCTCCTGGGGCGATGCGACGGGAGCGGGAGGCCCGGCGGGTTTCGCCGCCGCGGGGCGTGAGGAGGGCGGCGGCCGGGGGGGAGCGGGTTCGGAACGGCCCGCCACGGGGTCGCGCAGGGTCGAGGTGAGCTCGGCCATGTTCTTCCGGGCCTCTTCGCGGACGCTATCGGCATCGGCCGAGATCACCGCCGCCGACACCGGGTCGACGCGTTTGAGCGCGTCGAGCGCCTGCTGCATGGTTGCCAGCGCCCCATTCGCGCCTGCCAGGCTGTTCTCCGCGATCGTGCGCTGCCGCATCGCCTCGTCGCGTTCGAGCTGCGCCAGCTGGGTCTGATGCTCGGCCTCGAGCTTCTGCCGCCACGCGTACATTGCGAGTGGGATCGTCCCGAGCACCGTCAGCACCAGCAGGCACGCCGCGAGGGTCGCGAGGCGTTTTCGCCAGTTGACGTTCAGCCGGAGGTGCTCGCGGACCCAGTGCTCGTCGAACACCTGTTCGTAGATGGCGTTGCGCACCTGCAGCATCCCGTCGCGGCGGCGGACGACGCCCGAGAGCTTCAACCAGGAGGTGACCTGATCCAGCTCCTGGTCCGGCACACGCTCGCCGCGACGCACCCGGCCGTAGGTGTTCAGCACGGCTTCGCGATCGAAAGCCTTCTTCGTGAGCATGTCGCGGACGAACGACAGGTTGCTGTCGGTCTCCGCGCCCGCGTGCAGGAACAGCGCGCGGATTCGCTCGTCGACGACCGTGGCCTGCCATGCGGGAGGGGGAATCTCGGCGAGCGACCGGACGGCGCGAAGCGTCAGGTAGGGGTGGCCGGCCGTCCAGCGGAGCGTCCAGGCGATCAGGTCCGGTGCGACCGACGCCGGAACCGGCAGATGGCTCGTCAGCGTGCAGGCTTCGTCGAGCGTGAAATCGGTCAGCTCGATGCCGTGGCCGATGTTGAACGGCGTGCGCGAGGCGTCCTTGATCAGGTCGCCGGGCGTGGCGACGCCGATGAGGACGAACGACAACCGCTGCAGGTCGGGATCGGCAGCGCGGTTCTGGTACAGGAAGCGGATGGCGGCGAAGAAGTCGTCGGTGAAGTCGAGGCGGAGCGTCGTGTCGATCTCGTCGACGAACACGACCACCCGCTCGGACCGCTCGGCCAGCGCGACGTCGCGCAGGTATCGCGTGAACCGGTAGCCGAACGCCTGGTCCGACTGCGCGTCCCACCACTCAGAAGACGATGTGCGGAGGGACAGTTGATCCTGCACCGACGACAGGAACCCCTTGTACCACTGCTCCGCGGTGGTCTGGGCGCCGAACTCGGTGAGGTCGATGATGACCGGGAGCGTGTCTTCCTCCGCCAGCCGCTCGGCGGTGCGGATCATCAGGCTCGACTTGCCCATCTGGCGGGAGGTCAGGATGTAGGTGAAGTCGCCGGCGCGGCAATGCTCGAGCAGCTCGGCGTCGGCCCGCCGTTCCAGGTACACGCCGCCGCCGGCCTGCACCGTGCCGCCGGCGACGAAGGCGAAGGCTTCAGAGCGGATCATGCAGGCGCTCGCTGAAGTACCTGGCGTAGAGATCGCAGCGCGGCACCACCTTCTTCCCCTGCCGCCGCACCAGTCCCGCCGCCTCGAGCCGGTGGATCAGCAGCTCGTCGCCGCCGCTGTGCCGTTCGATCGTCTGCCGGAACGCGGAAATCAGCTCGGGCTTCCGCTGCAGCCGCAGCAGGTAGTAGCGCAGGTGATCGCCGAATGGCCCGGTGTCGTCGATGTCGTGCGCGAACAGCCCCTCGACCGTGCTCGTGGGCGTGCTGCTGGATACCATGTAGAGGGCCTTGCGCGTCAGGTAGGGGTGCCCCGAACACAAGCCGTAGAGCCGCTGGACGTCGGCATCGCCGAGCGGCCTCGGGTGGAGCGCGTTGAGGCGCGCGACCTGCTCGGGCAGGAAGTCCTCGAGCGGCAGCACGACCCCGACGTTGAACGGCGACTGGTGCGGCAGATCGATGAAGAAGTCCGGTTCGGTGGATGTCGACAGGATGATGTCGAGGTTCTTCCAGTGGCGCCGCACCGGATGCGCCCGCCGCTCGTGCCAGCTCCGCAGCATGGCGAAGAAGTCCGCCGAGAACGACGACCGGAAAATCGAATCGGTCTCGTCGATCGCGATGACACAGGGTGCCTGCAGCGGTTGCAGGACGTGGCGCTCCACGTACTGCGTGCAGTTGTGCGGGTTCGAGAACCCGGAGTCCCATTGCTCGTCCACGTTGTCCGGCAGCTCCAGCTGCTCCGCGATGGACGAAGCGAAGCGCCGGAAGAACAGGTTCGCATCAGCCCTCGAGGGTTCGTCGACCAGCTGAAAGTCCAGCAGCGCGACCCGCTTCCCCAGATCGAGGCCCGCCTTGACCGTCCGCATGAGCAGCGAGCTCTTGCCCATCTGTCGCGGCCCCATGATCGTGAGCGTCTGACCGGGCTGGCGCACCACCGAGAGCGCGGTGGCGTCAGTCGGCCGCGGCAGGTACCACGGGTCGTCCACGTCGAGCGCGCCGCCCGGGACGGGCAGCGGCGCCGCGTAAGGGGGAGGCAGGTTCTCGCTGGTGGTTGCAGCCGGCCGGCCAGCGCGGGCGCCGGTCGGGGAGGCGCCGCTGATCGCCGCGAGCAGTTGCGCGAGCAGTCGCGGCGTGTCGGCCGGCTCGTTCCAGACCGCGTACTGTATGGTGTCGAGGTAGGCGTTCAGCGGGTAGGGCAGGGAGCCATCGAAGTTGACGCGGACCGGTAGAATTGTTGGACCGGAGCCCGCGGCGGCACGGTGCCGAGCCATGTCGATCTCGCCGCGAACCAACTCGCTGCGGCTCGAGTCCGCCGTCAGGAAGACGACCAGGTAGTCGGCCAGGCCGACCTGGGCCTCGATTTCCCGGGCCCACGCCTGGCCCACCGTGAGGTGCTGATCGATGAAGACGCTGTGGCCGGCATTTTCCAGCGCGGCGACCATTTCGCTCGCGAGAGTCTGGTCCGGCTCGACGTTGCGCTTGTAGCTGAGGAACACGTGGGCAGGCCGGGCCTGCTCGCGACCGTCCAGTGTGGGCATGGCATCTCCCGCCGACACGATCCGGGCCCTCCGACGGTGTCGCCTGCCGGTGCGGCACGACGCCCGCCGTGCGGAGCCTACCAGATCCGGGGCGTGGCGCGCGTCGCCCGTTGGAGGCCCGACCCGTGCCCGCACTGCGGTAGGACCGGCAGGTGCCGATGAAGACAATCCTCTTCGCGTGCGTTCACAACGCCGGCCGCTCCCAGATGGCCGCGGCGCTGTTCAACCGGCTCGCCGATCCCGCGAAGGGACGAGCCGTCTCCGCCGGAACCGCTCCCGGAGACCGGGTTCATCCGGAGGTCGTCACGGTCATGGAGGAAGAGGGTATAGACCTGAGTGGTGCCCGCCCTCGAAAGCTCACCCCTGAGCTCGCCGCGGGGGCGCAAGTGCTGATCACGATGGGCTGCGGCGACGAGTGTCCGTATGTGCCGGGAGTCCGGCGCGACGACTGGCCGCTGGAGGACCCCAAGGGCAAGCCGCTCGATCACGTCCGCGCGATTCGGGATGACATACGCGCCCGCGTGGAGGCGTTGATCGCTCGCGAAGGTGCGGGATGAAACGGGCTTTGGGCTTGCGCTTTAGTTTCAGGGCCATCACACCCGGCAAAAGGCGGATGTGGGCCCGGGACTTCAGCCCCGGGCGAGTCGGCGCGGCCTGAAGGCCGCGCCCCACAGACCAAACCGAGTGCCGGGCGCCGAGCGCCCAGGGGAAACAGCATGAAGCGGTTGTCACGACGCGAGTGGATTGCGGGCACCGCCGCCCTGCTGGGCGGCGCCTGCGCCTCCGGTGGGGTGAAGGATTCCGTCGCGGCCGGCCCGGCCCGGGCGCAGACGGTTCAGACCGTGACCGGTGCGCTGGACGCGGACAGGCTCGGCCTGACGCTGATGCACGAGCACGTGCTGGTCGACTTCATCGGGGCCAGCCAGGTCAGCGCGCGCCGCTACGACGCGAAAATGGTGTTCACGACGGTCCTCCCGTATCTCACCGAAGCCCGCGCCCTCGGCTGCGAGACCCTCGTCGAGTGCACACCCGCCTACCTCGGTCGTGACCCTGGCTTGTTGAGGCGGCTGTCGGACGCGTCGGGCCTCCACATCCTCTCGAACACCGGCTACTACGGCGCTGCGAAGGACAAGCATCTTCCGGCTCACGCGTTCACGGAAACCGCGGAGCAGCTCGCGGCACGCTGGATCGGCGAGGCCGGGCGCGGCATGGACGGCACGTCGATCAGGCCGGGGTTCTTGAAGATCGGCGTAGACGAGGGGCCGCTCTCGGAGATCGACAGCAAGCTCGTGCGCGCCGCCGCGCTGACCCACCGTGAGACAGGGCTTCCGATTGCCTCCCACACGGGGACGGGCATCGCGATCATGCAGACCCTCGCCCTGCTCGATCGCGCGGGTGTGCCGCCCTCAGCGCTCATCTGGGTCCATGCACACAGCGAGCGTGACGAGACTTTCCACGCGCGGGCGGCGGGAAGGGGGGCATGGGTGGAGTTCGACGGCATCTCGCCGGCCACCGTCGCGCGCCATGTCGAGCTCGTGGAGCGGATGAAAGCCCAGGGGCTGCTCGGGAAGGTTCTGGTGTCGCACGATGCCGGGTGGTACCGCGTCGGAGAGCCGGGCGGGGGGCAGTTTCGTCCGTTCGACACGCTGTTCACCGGGTTCGTGCCCGCGCTGAAGGTTGCAGGCTTCGCTGATGCGGACATCCGGCAGCTGCTCGTCACCAACCCGCGTGTCGCGCTCGCCGGCCGTTAGGAGAGAGCGCGGGGCGTAAAACACTATCGTTTCCCCTTCCCTGCAGCGCCCCTCCTTCCCGCGGCGTCTGCGGCAATTTCCGCCAGGCGCGCCTTCACCAGCTTGCGGATCAGCGTTGCCGGCAGCGGCCTGCCCACCGGAAAGCGAATCGACCCCTTGGTGGTCTCGTATCGCTCGAGATCGGCCTGCAGCGCCGAGGTCACCGCACCGCTCATCGGGTAGTAGGCGCAGTGCCCGGTGCTCGCGGCGTAGCCGGCAAGCGGCTTGTCCTGGATGAAGGCGGGCATGCCGTAGCTCATCGCCTCCCGGGCCTGCGGCGCGGCGGCCCTGATCGCCCTGCGCACCTTCTCGAGCGTCGCCCGCTTGTCGGGGCTGAGCCTGGCGAGATAGGCGTCCACGTCGTTGTCCGGTGTCGTCATGGTCCTGGACTCTGAAGGGTCGGTACGGTCCACCTGTCGCCAGGAGCGGGCGTGCGGCCACGCAACATGGCCGGAAGCGTACTCAGGGCAGCTCGCCATCGCAACAGCGGCTACTGAGGAGCCCGAAACGCCGCGTTGGATGTGGCGCGGGGTCTTCCGCCTTCGCCCAGGCTCCGGCGGACCGCCGTAGCTTCAGCGGGGGCTGGTCAGACCCCGCGTCTGCAGGGCGGCTTGAAACCGCATCTGGTTGCCGCCCGGAGTCCGAGCGGCCGGCCGCTCCGTCTGCTTCGCAAACCAAACGTGCTAAGGTGCGACGGCAACAGGGAGGACGACCTTGGTTGAACGGGGCTCGACGGCGCGCCGCGATCCCGACGGCATCGATCGGGTGGTGCACGAGCCGGCGCGGCTCCGGCTCCTCACCCGCCTGTTCGTCGTCGAATCGGCGGACTTCCTGGTCCTGATGCGGCAAGCGGGACTGACCCAGGGCAACCTGTCGTCGCACATGAGCAGGCTCGAGGCCGCAGGCTACGTGCAGGTCGACAAGGCGTTCGTGGACAGGCGTCCGCGGACGCTCCTTCGTCTGACGGCAGCCGGACGCGCCGCGCTGGAGCGCTACGTCCGTTACATGAAACGCCTGTTCGCCGAGGTTGAGACGCCGGGCGCCGTGAAGCGAAGGCGGGCACCGCGCCTCCGGAATCCTGTCCGAGTACCCAGGGGTCACGCCGGCGGCTCGATGACTCGCCTCTCACCAGCCTGCCGCGGCGTGATCTCGCGCCGCCTGCACAATCAGCGGCTCACCGGGTCGACGTTCCACGATCCCGTACAGGCGGTGGCGTGGCACGGCGCTGTACAGGCGCAGGAATACGCCGTAGCCAAGTGGGCGCTCGGGCTGCGCTGCAACGGTGCGACCGACGCCGGCGTCGAAAGCGCAGTCCGGGACGGCAGGATCCTGCGGACCCACGCGATGCGGCCCACCTGGCATTTCGTGACGCCCGCGGATATCCGGTGGCTGCTGACCCTGACTGCCCCGCGGATCAAGGCCGCGATGGCCTGGCACGAGCGCCAGCTCGGGCTCACCGCACGAATCTTCGCGCGGAGCCAGGCGATCGTGGCACGGGCGCTCGAAGGACAGCGGTTCCTCTCACGCACCGAGCTCGGCTCGATACTGGCGCAGCGCGGAATTGAGGCGCAGGGCCAGCGGCTCGGACAGCTGATGATGCAGGCGGAACTGGACCAGGTGATCTGCAGTGGACCGCGGCGGGGCAAGCAGTTCACCTACGCCCTCCTCGACGAGCGCGCGCCGCGCGCGGACGTCCTCTCGCGCGAGGCCTCGCTCGCAAAGCTGACCCGCCGCTATTTCTCGAGCCACGGCCCCGCAACGGTGAGGGACTATGCCTGGTGGTCCGGCCTGACGATGAGGGAGGCCAGGCTCGGAGTGGAGCTGTGCGGGCCCGCGCTGATCCATGAAGTCATCGAGGAGCTGTCGTACTTCTCTGCGCCTGGCGCCGTCCCGTCCAGGCCGGCGGAAGCCACGTATCTCCTGCCCATCTACGACGAGTATCTCATCGCGTACAAGGACCGCGAGCTTATCACCGGCCGGCTTGGGGCACTTCCCGCTCACGCCGCCGTCTCCGCAGGCTTTCCACATTCCCTGATCGTCGACGGACGCCTGGCCGGCCGGTGGGGCCTCACCGCCCGCGGCAAGTCCGTCGTTGTCAGCATCGTGCCGCATCGGCGTCTGTCCTCCGGTGAGACCCGCCAGGTGAAACTGGCCGCCGGGCGCTTCGGCGGGTTTCACGGGACCTCGACTGTGGCGGAGGTTCGACCCTTCCAGGGGACGCGGCACACCACCGCTGTGCTATAGCAACCTCGCCGGCCCGAAGGTGGCCGACAGGAATCGAGGATGTCAGCTGCCAGGAACTCACGGCCGTGACGTTGAAGGGAACGACGCATGAATGTCAGAGCGGAACGACCATCAGATGTTGCGGGTGTTCGCGCGGTGAACCTCGCCGCCTTTCCGACGAGCACCGAGGCAGACCTGGTGGATGCGCTACGCGAACAGGCGAAGCCGCTCGTCTCCCTGGTTGCAGCCGACGGCGCCGACATCGTCGGGCACATCCTGTTCTCGCCGGTCACGCTTCTGGGCCACAGCGAGCTCGCAATCATGGGTCTTGCGCCGATGGCGGTGCTGCCCGCGAGGCAGCGCCAGGGCATCGGCTCTGCGCTGGTTTACGAAGGTCTCGCGCACTGCACACGCCTGGCCTTCGGCGCCGTCATCGTGCTCGGGCACGCCGAGTACCTACCCGCGCTTCGGGTTCACTCCAGCGTCAGGCTTCGGCCTCCACAGCGAGTACGACGTGCCGGACGACGTCTTCATGGTCCGGGAGCTCGCAGAAGGCATTCTGCACGGTAGGTCAGGCACCATCCGCTACCACCCGGCATTTGCGGGGCTGTAAGCGGACGCCGAGCCCCGAGCGCCGCCCATCACGTCGACCGAACCCCGGGCACACGCGTCCCCAGAACCCTTCGAGGGTAGTCGAGCGGCTCAGCGCCTCGAATCCTTCGTCGGTGGCCACCGGACTCCTGCGCGCGCAGGTTGCGCAGGCCGCTTCGCTTCTTTTCTGAGAGTGCGGAGGGATGTGGCGGACGTGATCGTGCGAGGCATGCAGACCTTCCTTCCGTGATGCCCGAGTCCGCTTGATCAGGGCCGGAAGAAGGTCGTGCGCCGATGCGAACCATTTGGGTGGGAGCGGGCTCCTTGCCGCGGACAGGAGGCGCCCCAGTGCGCGCTGGAAAGAGTGTCGGCTGCATCCGCGCCACTTGTCAACATCAGGCGCGGGCTCGCGTCAACGCACTCCGCGGGGCTTTGAAAGCCCGCGCGACAGAGCCGGGAGCGTCCTCTGGGGCCTGAAGCCGCGGAGCCCCGGCCTCAGAACTTCGTGCAGTCGATTACGAATCGATACTTCACGTCGCCGCGGACGGCGCGGTCGTGGGCCTCGTTGATCTGATCGGGCGTGATGCGCTCGATATCGCTGGTGATCCCGTGTTTGCCGCAATGATCGAGCATTTCCTGCGTCTCGGGCAGGCCGCCGACCAGAGTGCCCAGGATCCTTCGCCGTCCGAAGATCAGCGGCAAAGCAGCCACTGGGATGGGCTCCCCAGGAGCGCCCACCAGAACCAGGGTGCCATCCCTCTTGAGGCAGCCGAGAGGCATATCATGCACCGCAGCCACCGTGTCGAGGATGACGTCGAAGCGTCCGGCCAGCGGCGCGAGCGCGTCGGCCCCGGTCGTCTGGACGAAGTCGTGGGCCCCGAGCCGCAGCGCATCCGCCTTCTTGGAACTGGACTGGCTGAGGACCGTGACTTCCGCCCCGAACGACGCCGCCAGTTTCACGGCCATGTGGCCCAGGCCTCCGAGCCCCATGACGGCTATCCGCGTGCCCTTCGTCACGCCAAGGTGGCGCAGCGGGGAATAGGTCGTGATGCCGGCGCAGAGGAGCGGCGCGGCGCCGGCGGGGTCGAGCGACTCCGGGATTTTCAGGACGAAGTCCTCGTGGACGACGATCTGCGTGGCGTAGCCGCCGTAGGTCGGCGTGGTCCCGTCGGCCTCGAAGCTCCCGTACGTCATCCGGACGCCGGTCTCACAGTAGTTCTCGAGACCCTCCTTGCAGCTGGCGCAGGTCCGGCACGAGTCGACGAAGCAGCCGACCCCAACCATGTCGCCTTCGCGATAGCGGCTCACGCCGCTCCCCGCCTCGACGACGCGGCCGATGATCTCGTGGCCGGGCACGCACGGGTAGGTCGTGAACTGCCACTCGTTCCGTGCGAAGTGGATGTCGGAGTGGCAGATTCCGCAATGCTCGATGCTGATGCGGACGTCCCGGGCCCCGGGCGGCCGCCGCTCGAATTCCCATGGCGCAAGGGGAGAGGCGGCGGTCTGGGCGGCGTAGCCACGAACTTTCATGCAGGCTCCTTGACTGGGGCGATGCCTCGCGAGCCGGCAGGTCCGTACCGCGAGGCAGAAATTCCGCAGCTGATTTTAATGGCCCGTATCAGCCATTTCAAGAGTGCCGGGCCGGCGTTCCGCCTGGCAGCAGCGGCCGGCAAACGGAGTAGACTCCGATCTTTTCCGGCCATGATCGAAGACGGCGTGGTCCGGTGGAGGGGACCGGCATGGTGAGATCGATATCCATCGCGCTGCTGATGCTCGCGATCGGGCCGGCACCGGCTGCGGGGCAGGACGCCACACCCGAAGCGGCCATCCGCAGCATCGTGGCCGGCCAGGCTGCCGCGTGGAACGCGGGGGACGGCACGGCCTACTCCAGACATCTCGCCCGCGACGTGTCGTTCACCAATCTGTTCGGGATGGTCATGTACGGCGCCGGTGCGTTCGAGAAGCGCCACGCGGAGATCCTCGCCACGTTCTACAAGGGCACCACCAAGCGTCACACCGTCCGCCGCATCCGCTTCGTGACGCCGGACGTGGCGATCGTCGACATCGACAACGAGATCCACGGCGTTCGATCGATGCCGGCCGGCATCCATGTGCCGGAGGGCGGTGTCGTGAAGACGCAGTTGATGGAAGTCTTCGTCCGGCGCGAGGGGCAGTGGTGGATCGAGGCGTACCACAACGTCGACGTCAAACCAGCAGCACGAGTTGCCAACGGTGCCCCATGATATTCTTCGCCAAGCGCCATGCCTGAATTCGTGATCGAGCGCGAGATCCCCGGCGCCGGACAGATGACCGAGGATCAGGTCCGGGACATCTCGGTCCGGTCGCTGGAGGTCCTGAAGGACATCGGGCCGCAGATCCAGTGGCTGCACAGCTACGTGACCGACGATCGGCTCTACTGCGTCTACCTGGCGCCCGACGAAGCGGCCATCCGGGAACACGCGCGCAAGCTCGGCGTTCCGGCCAACCGCATCTCCGCGGTGCGCCGGCTCATCGATCCGCAACGCTACGCCTGAGCTGCGCGGCTCATCCGGACGTGGCGCGTCTCGATTCGAGAACCCGGTCGAGCGTCGACGTGAGCCCTTCCCTCCACGCCTCCGCGTATCGCCTCTGGACCGAGGCGCACTCGCGCCTGCGCCAGCGTGCGCTCGATCCTCTCGCGTTCGGCCTGCTTGGCCGGCGCGCCAATCCTCTGGCGGATTGCCGCCGCGGCGCTCGCCAGCACCACCGCCGCCTCGTCGCGCGACTGGCAGCTGGCGCACCAGGACAGCGACTCCAGCTGGCGCGCGACGCCGCGCTGATGGCCCAGGCCGCGAAAGGCCTGGATCGCCTCCCTGAGCGAACGGTCGGCCGCCGCATATTCGCCGGCCTGCAGGTCGACGCTGGCCAGGTCCGCCAGCACCCGGGCAATGCCCCAGCGATCGTCGATCTCGCGGTATCTTGCGAGGCTCTCGTGATGGTAGCGGCGCGCCGAGTCGTGGATCCCCTGCGACAGCCGCCACGTCGCCGAGGCCGTTCAGCGCGGAGGCGAAGCCGCGCACGTCGCCGCGCGCCTGCGACGACGCGACGACCTGTTCGAGCAGGCCGCGCGCGAGGTCGAAGTTCCCGCCGGCCTTCGCGGCGTTGCGCCATGTTGCTCGTCGCGAGGTCCACCGCGGTGACGTCGCCCAGCTGCTCCCACAGCGACACCGTTTCGCCGAACAGCGAGGTCGCCTCCGCGTAGCGGCCCTGCCGCTGCGCCTGATACGCCATGACGGTCATCGTCGTCGCGACGCCCTGCGTATCGTCGAACTGCCGGTAGATGCCGCAGGCCTCCCGGCTGAGCATCTCGGCCGCGTCGAGGATCGGCCTGGATGTCGGCAAGCACGCTCGCGCAGTACAGCGCGCGCGCCCGCAGCCGGGTCGGCGCGGCGGCGCCCGGCATCGCCGAGCACTCTCGCCAGCGTCTCGCGTCCCTCGGTGAGATGGTCGCGCTGCTCCCAGAACCTGAACAGCGCCGCGCCGAGTCGAAGCGCCCACTCCGCGTCGCCCGTGGCGATCAGGTAGTGGATGGCGGCGCGGAAGTTGTCGTGCTCGACGTCGCAGCAGCGCAGCCACGCTTCGCGCTGCGGCCGGACTCATCTCCAGCGTCTCTTCCTCGGCGAGCACCAGCATGTAGGCGGCGTGCGCGCGCTCGGTCGCCGCCGCCTCGCCGTGCTCGCAGCAGCCGCTCGCGGCCGTACTCGCGGAACGTCTCCAGCATGACGAAGCGCGGCTCGCCGTCGTCGGACACGCGCTGCACGAGCAGGCTGTTGTCGACGAGCGACGCCACGCCGTCAAGACGTCGACGCCGAGGTCCTCGCTGGTGTTGCAGACCGCCTCGGCGGCCTCGAGCGTGCAGCCGCCGGCGAACACCGACAGGCGGCGAAAGAGCTTCTGCTCGGCCGGCGTCAGCAGGTCGTAGCTCCACTTGATCGCCTCGCGCAGCGTCTGCTGGCGTTCCGGCAGATCGCGTGCGCCGCCGGTCAGCAGCTCGAGCGGCCGTTCGATGCGGGCCAGCAGTTCGCGCGGCGGCAGGATCTTGACCCGCGCGGCGGCCAGCTCGATCGCCAGCGGCAGGCCGTCCAGCCGGCGGCAGATCTCGACCACCGCGTCGGCGTTCTTCGGCGTCAGCGCGAAGTCGGGCCTGCCCGCCGCGGCGCGCTGGACGAACAGCGCGATCGACGCGCATTGCATCAGCGTGGACGGGCGAGAAGAGCGCCTCGGCAGCCGGGCAGCGGCAGCGGCGGCACGGGGAACTCCTGCTCGCCGTAGATGCGCAGCACGAGGCGGCTGGTCACCGAGCACCTTGAGCGCGGGACAGGCGTCGAGCAGCTCCTGCACGAGGGCCGCGGCATCGGACACCTGCTCGAAGTTGTCCATCAGCAGGAGCGTCCGGCCGAGGCTGCGAAGGTGCTCGGCGATTGCCTTCACGAGCGGGAGGTCGCCGCTCTCCCGAACGCCGAGCGACCGCGCGACCGCCGACGCGACCAGTCGCCGGATCGGCGATCGGCGCGAGGTTGACGAACGACACGCCGCCGTCGAAGTGATGGACGAGATCCTCTGCCACCTGGATGGCCAGGCGCGTCTTTCCGGTGCCGCCCGGTCCGGTCAGCGTCAGCAGCCGGACGCCGGAGTCGAGCAGCATGTCCTTGACGCTGGCGAGCTCGGCGGCCCGGCCGACAGCGCCGTGCGCTGCGACGGCAGGTTGTGGTCGCGGCGCTGCGACGCCGGTGCCGATGGCAGCGGCAGCGCATCGCCCGGGTCCGACCGGCCGGCCGCCAGCCGCGTCAGCTCCGCCTCGACTTCGGCGGCCGTCGGCCGCGCCGCCGGCGGCTTCTCGAGCATCCGGAGCAGCAGCCGCTCGAGCGCCGCCGGCATGTCCGGCACCCACCTGCAGCGGGCTCGGCACGGCCTGCGACGTGATGGCGTGCAGCGTGCCGAGCGTCGAGTCCGCCTCGAACGGATGAGTGCCCGTCGCCAGCTCGTAGAGGACGACGCCGAGCGAGAACACGTCGCTGGCGCTCGTCGCGCGTCTCGCCGCGCGCCTGCTCCGGCGACATGTAGCGCGGCGTGCCGAGGATCAGGCTGGGGCTGGTGGCGTCGGCGTGTGCTGTCGCGACAGCCTGCAGGCGGAGCCAGGCGCGCCAGGCCGAAGTCGAGCACCTTCACGTAGCCGTCCTCGCGGACCATGACGTTCTCGGGCTTGATGTCGCGGTGGACGATGCCCGCGGCGTGCGCCACCGAGAGCGCCCGGGCGAGCTGCGCGCCCATGCGCGCCAGCGTGCCGACGTCGACGGGGCGGCCGATCATCGCCGGCGAGCGACTGCCCCTCCACGAACTCCATCGCGATGAAGCGGCGCTCGCGCAGGTCGCCGATCTCGTAGATCGTGACGATGTTCGGGTGGTTGAGCGACGAGGCGGCGCGCGCTTCCTGCTCGAAGCGCCGGACCGCGTCGGGATTGCTGGTGAGCGCGGGCCGGAGCAGCTTCACCGCGACCTTGCGGCCCAGCCTGGTGTCGTGCGCCAGGTAGACCTCGCCCATCCCGCCGCGGCCGATCAGCGACAGCACCTCGTAGGCGCCGATTCTTCCGCTGACTGTTTCGACCTCCTCCTGCCGCGCGAGCCATTCCGCCGCCACGTTCACCGCCGGACCGGCGACGAAGTCGCCGGCCTGCTCGTGGGCCGCGAGCAGCGACTCCACTTCCTGGCGCAGGCCCTCGTCCGCGCCGCACGCTCGACCCAGAAACGCCGCGCGACGCTCGGGCGGCAACTCCAGCGCCGCGTGAAACAGCTGCCCGACTTTCTCGTACTGCTCCGGGTCCATCATCGCCCGCTCAGCTCCCGGAAGAGCCACGCCTGCGCCAGGCTCCAGTCCCGCCGCACGGTGCCCACCGAGACGTCGAGGACGTGCGCCGCTTCCTCCAGGCTCAGCCCGCCGAAGAAGCGCAGCTCGACGACGCGGCTCTGCCGCGCGTTGAGCGCCTCCAGGGTCTTCAGCGCGTCATCCAGCGCCACGAGGTCGACGCCCTGGGCGGACGGGACGTCCGCCGCCTCCGACAGCGAGACGTGAAGCTGCCCGCGGCCGCGCTTGGCGCGGTCCCGCGTCCGCGCGACGTCGACCAGGACGCGCCGCATGATCTGCGCGGCCACCGCGAAGAAGTGGGCGCGGTTCTGCCAGCGCACGTCCTTCCAGTCGACCAGCCGCAGGTAGGCCTCGTTGACGAGCGCGGTCGCCTGGAGGATGTGTCCGGGGCGCTCGCCCGCCATGTACCGCGCGGCGAGGCGATGCAGTTCCTGGTGGACCAGCGGCGTCAACGCCTCGAGCGCGGCCTGGTCGCCGCTGCTCCACGAGACGAGCAGTTGCGTGACGTTGGTCGGGGCACTCATCGGGGGTTTCCCGGGGGGTTAGCTTAGCACCCGCCGCCGCCTCCTCCGTGCGCCGGGGCCGGCCGGTTCCGCCACCGTTAGCACTCCCGGTTCGCAATGACGCCTTCTTATGTAAGGAGAACGTCATGCACGGAAAACAGCTGATTGGCATCACCCTCGTGCTCGCCCTGCTGGCGCCGGCCGGGCGCGTCGCGCGCGCCACGGGCTCGACCGCCGACATCGTCTTCGAATGGAACCAGATTCTGCAGGACACCGTTCCGAGGCCCCACGGCGTCCTGACCCCCCGCTACTTCGCGATGACGCACATCGCGATGTTCGACGCGATCAACACGATCGAGCGCGAGTTCGAGCCGTACAGGTTCGAATGCGGCACCCCGCGGGCGGCTCCCCGGAGGCGGCGGCGGCCCAGGCCGCGCACGACGTGCTGGTCGCCATCAACCCGGCGGCAACCGCCACCTACGATGCGGCGCTCGCGCGTCAGCTCGGACAGCATCCGTCCGGTTTCGTTCGCCGGGGCGCAGCGCTCGGCGCCCGTGTCGCCGAGGAGATCCTGGCGTGGCGGCAGAACGACGGCTGGGTGGTCTCGCCCTTTCCAGCGTACTCCGAGCCGGGCCTGCCGGGACGCTGGCAGCCGACGCCGCCGAACAACGCGGCCGCAGCATTCACGCATCTGCAGAACGCGGCGCCGATGGCCCTGCTGACGGCCACGCAGTACCTCCCGCCACCGCCGCCATCGCTGACCAGCGAGCGCTACGCCGCGGACCTGAACGAGGTGAAGCTGATCGGGCAGTCCGACAGCGCGACGCGCACGGACGAGCAGACGTCGATCGCCCGGCTGTGGGCGGGCGTCGCGACGACCGGCACCGGCACCGCCACCAACTTCATGTCGATCTGGAACAACATCGCTCGCGACGTGGCGCGCGAGCGGCGGCTGTCGCTCGTCGAGACCGCGCGCCTGTTCGTGCTCGTGAACGTCTCTGTGCACGACGCCTGCAGACGGCCCAGGCCAGCAAGTTCGTCTACGGGCTCTGGCGTCCCGTCACGGCCATCCGTCAGGCCGACACCGACCTCAACCCGGCGACGGATCCGGATCCGGCCTGGATGCCGCTGCTCGGCACGCCGCCGTATCCGTCATACGGCGGCAACATGGCGACGATCGGCGCCGGCGCCGCGCGCGCGCTCGAGCTCGCATTCGCGACCAACGACATTCCTGTGACGGCGACCTGGAAGCAGTCGGGCGGCCTGCCTGATGTGTCGCATGAGTTCGACGGCTTCTGGCAGGTTGCCGACGAGCAGTCGGAGAGCCGCATCTACGGCGGGATCCACTACCGGTTCGACCAGGTGGCCGGCCAGCAGATCGGCCGTTCGGTCGCGGACTTCGTGTTCGCCAACTTCATGACGACCCGCAGCCGCTGGAACGATTGAGGCTGGCGGCGGTAGAATCTGGCCCCTGAAGCCATCGGACAAGGAGACGTGAGAATGACCGCTACCGGGTACGCCGAGCGCCAGCAGGCTGTCGTCAACGATCTGAAAGGCCGGCTCCGCGGCGCGCTGCTCACGCCCGCCGATCCCGGGTTCGACGGGGCGCGATCGGTCTGGAACGCAATGATCGACCGGCATCCGGCGCTGATCGCCCGGTGTCTCGGCGTGACCGACGTCGTCGCGTGCGTCAACGCCGCGCGCGATCACGGCCTGCCGCTCTCGATCAAGGGGGGCGGTCACAACATCGCCGGGCTCGCCGTCTGCGAGGGCGGATTGATGCTCGACATGTCGCTGATGCGCGGAGTGTGGGTCGATCCGGCGGCGCGCGTGGCGCGCGCGCAGGCGGGCTGTCTTCTTGGCGACGTCGACGCGGAGACGCAGGTCCACGGCCTTGCCGCCGTGCTCGGGTTCGTTTCCAACACCGGCTGCGCGGGGCTGACGCTCGGCGGCGGCTTCGGTTACCTCACGCGGCGGTTCGGCTGGACCAGCGACAATCTTGCGTCGGTTGATCTCGTCACCGCCGAGGGCCGTGTGGCTCGTGCGTCCGAACAGGAGAACAGCGACCTCTTCTGGGGGCTGCGCGGCGGCGGGGGCAACCTCGGTGTGGCGACCGGCTTCGAGTACAAGCTCCATCCCGTGGGACCGGACGTGATCGGCGGCGCGATTGCCTGGCGTGCGGAGGAAGCGCCAGGCGTCCTCGAGATGTATCGATCGCTCGCGGCGGGGGCGCCCCGCGAGCTGACCTGCGTGGCCGGGCTGCGCCTGGCTCCGCCGGCACCCTGGATCGCCAAGGACGTCCACGGGAAGCCGATCGTCGCGCTCTTCGTGTGCTACTCGGGACCGCTGGCGGACGGCGAGCGCGTGCTGGCGCCGATCAAGGCCTTCGGGACCCCTGTGGGCGATGTCGTCCAGAAGCGCTCGTACGTCTCGCAGCAGATGCTGCTCGACGCCACCCAGCCGAAGGGACGCCGCTACTACTGGAAGTCCGAGTACCTCCGATCGTTCGAGCCGGCGCTGTTCGCCGGCGCAATCGAGCAGGCGTCGCAGTTCGTCTCGCCTCACTCCGCGATTCTGATCTTTCCACTCGATGGCGCGCTGAACGGGTTGCCGGAGAACCATTCCGCCGTCGGCAACCGCGATGCGGCGGCCGTGCTCAACATTGCCAGCTCGTGGGAGCGCGCCGAGGACGACGCGATCAATGTCGAGTGGGCGCGAAACGCCTGGCGAGGCCTGCGGCAGTTTTCCACCGGCGGCACGTACGTCAACTTCCTGACCGAAGAGGAAGGCGACGACCGCACGCGCGCCGCGTATCGCACGAACTACCCTCGGCTTGCCGAGGTCAAGGCCAGGTGGGATCCCTCGAACCTCTTTCGAGCCAACAAGAACGTGGCGCCTGTCGCGTAACGCCGGCGGGAATCCCCGCCGACACTCGGTGGAGGTCGGCCGATTCGTTCATGAACTGCTATAGCATTTTGTGATACAGTCGGCGGCATGCCCCCACGCGCGTTGCACGGCGCCGATCCCGAGTCTTTCCTGCCCCTTCACCGGGACACCTTTCACATCCTTGTTTCGCTCGCGGACCGCGATCGGCACGGCTATGCCGTGATGCAGGACGTGCTCGACCGGACCGACGGGGCGCTGCGCCTCAGCCCGAGCAGTCTCTATGCGTCGATTCGGCGGCTCCTCGAGCAGGGGTTGATCGAAGAGCTGGCGGAGCGGCCCGATCCGGCCCACGACGACGAGCGTCGCCGCTACTACCGCCTGTCGCGGCTCGGCCGCGCGGTGGCAGCGAGCGAAGCCCGGCGGCTCGAGCGCCTGCTCGGGGACGCGCGGGCAACCGGATTGCTGCCGCGGCGGACCTGACGCCATGCCATCGAACTCCCGCGGAACGCCGGGCCGCGCCTTCCGGGCACTGCTCGGGCTCTATCCTGCGGCCTTCCGCGACGAATACGGCCGGGAGATGGCGCTCGTCTTCGCGGATCGGTATCGCGATGCGGCCGGTCCACTGGACCGGGCGCGCCTCTGGCTCGACGCCCTCTCGGGCATCCTGGCCGAAGCACCCAAGGAGCATGTCCGCATGACCTTCCACGACATTCGCTACGCGCTCCGCCGCCTCCGCATGAGTCCGGGCTTCGCGGCGACCTCCGTCGCGACGCTCGCACTGGCAATCGGCGCGAGCACCGCCATGTTCAGCATCCTCAACGCGGTACTGCTCCGCCCGCTCCCGTTCCAGTCTCCAGGTCAGCTGGCCATGGTGTGGACAGAGATCCCGAGCCAGGGTCTGCGCCAGGGGCGGTCGGCGTACGCGAACGTCCAGCAGTGGCGTAGTCAGAGCAAGAGCTTCGCCGACCTGGCTGTCTCCGATCCCATCTCCGCGATGCTGACGCAGGCCGGAGAAACGGAACAGATCAGCGTAGCCAGGGTGTCCCCGAACTTCTTTCCGCTGCTCGGCGTCACGCCGGTGCGGGGACGCCTGTTTTCAGCGCGCGAGTCCGACGAGCGTCAGCGTCTCGCTGTCATCAGCCATCGCTTCTGGCAGTCCCGGTTCGGAGGCTCCCCCGGTGCGATCGGCGCGTCGCTCGAGCTGGACGGGCTGCCGTCGCAGATCATCGGCGTTCTTCCGGAAGCCATTCACTCAGCCGGCCTCGATTCAGACGTGTGGGAACCCTTCACCCTGTTTCCGGACTGGGAGAGTCGGCGCGCCGTCTACGGCGCCGGCTCGTGGTTCGTCGTCGGCAGGCTCGCGCCGCACGTGACCATCGAACAGGCGCGCGCCGAGATGAGCTCGATCGCCCGCGGTCTCGACGATCAGCTGCCGGCGGGTGAGCGGAACCGCGGCATCAGCGTCGTGCCCATGAGCCTGCATGTCACGGGGCCCCGCCCGCGCCTTGTGCTGTGGATGCTCACCGGCGCGGCGTTGTGCCTGCTCCTCGTCGCCGCTGCCAACGTGGCGGCACTTTCGCTGGCCCGCAGTGTCGGCCGGGTGCCGGAGATGGCCATCCGCTCGGCGCTCGGCGCCAGTCGCGCCCGCATCGTGCGGCAACTCCTCGCGGAGAGCGTGACGATCGCCGCCGTTTCCGGTGCGGTCGGCCTGGTGCTGGCCGTTGCCGCCATCCGGGTCATCCGGGCCTTCGGGCCCGCCAACGTCGCGCGCCTGCAGGAGGTCAGCCTCGATCTGCGTGTGCTCGGCTGGGCGGTGGCCGTATCCCTGGCGACGGGAGTCCTGGTGGGACTTGCGCCGGCGATGACGATGTGGCGCAGCGATCTTCGGGGAGCGATGGTCGAAGGTGGACGAGGGGTCGCGGGCGGTCGAACCACCCGCCTGCGACGCCTGCTCGTCGTCGCCGAGTGCGCCGTGACGATCGTGCTGCTTGTCGGCGCCGGGTTGCTCGTCCGCAGCTGGTGGAACGTGATGCGGGTGGATCCGGGATTCCGATCCGAGCGGGTCCTGTCGCTGAACATCTCCACGCCGCCATCTACGGCGGAAGGCCAGCGTGCCTCCTTCTACGACCTGGTGCTCGAACAGGTGAGCTCGGTCCCCGGGGTCGAGAGCACCGGCCTCAGCAGCGAGCTTTTCGTCAGCAGCGTGGCCGAGCAGATCCTCAACGCCGAAGGGACCGACCGGGCGCTCCCGGAGCGCCTGCAGTTGCGGCGGGACGAGGTCAGCGCCGGATTCTTTACCGCGCTCCAGACGCCCCTCCTCCGCGGGCGCCTCTTCTCTTCTGCGGACGGCCCGCAGGCTCCGCGCGTCGCGATCATCAACGAGGTGATGGCGGGCCGCGTGTGGCCGGGTCGCGATCCGGTGGGCCGCCGGTTCACGGTCGGCCCGGCGGGTCCGGACGCGTCGTGGTTGACCGTCGTCGGCGTCGTCGCCAACATGCGACGCCAGGGTCTGGAGACCGAGCCGATCCCGCAGATCTTCGAGGCGCTGGCGCAGAACCCGCCGCGGCGCGCCATCCTGCTGGTGCGGGCGTCGGTGGCCGATCCGGTGCAGCTGACCGGGCCGCTGCGGGCCGCCGTGCGTCGAGTGGATGCCAGGGCGGTCGTGTATCACGTGGCGACCGTCGACGAGCGGCTCGGTGCCCTCGTCTCACAGCGTCGCCTGCAGACATCGCTGCTGACCGGATTTTCCGTTGTGGCCCTCCTGCTCGCCACAATCGGGATCTACGGGCTGATCCAGTATTCCGTGGCCGCGCGCACGCATGAGATCGGTGTGCGAATGGCCCTCGGCGCGCGCGCGGGTGACATCTTCCGCATGGTCGTTCGCGAAGGGCTCCTCCTCAGCCTGACTGGCCTCGTGCTTGGACTGCTCGGCGCCTTGTGGCTGGGGCAGGCCGGCTCGAGCCTTCTGTTCGGCGTCACGGCGACGGATCCGGTGACGTTTACCGTCGTGCCGCTGCTGCTGATGGCGGTGGCCGCTGCTGCGTGCTACCTCCCGGCTCGCCGGGCCATGGGCGTGCCGCCGATCGAGGCCCTGCACCAACGCGTGATGTGAGGTGTCCGGCGCTCGCGGTTCTACAGGCGCGCCGCGGGGACTGCCAGCGGCAGGAATGGCAGCGCCACTCACGCAAGGATGCGGCTGGTCGTCACACCCGCGCGTTCGAGGCGCCGCCGCCGGGTAATCGCCAGCGCGGCGCCGAGTGCGGATCCTGCGACCGCGGTCCCGATCACGGCCCACCAGATGCCGGGGACGACAATCGTCAGAAGCAGGCACAGCGCGAGCAGTCCGAGCCCGCCGGCGTGCTGCGTTCCGGTCCCGCTCAGGTTCACGGTCGTCCACGGCGCTATCCGGGTTGCCTTCGGCGTCGCAGGGGAGACCTGTGAGTCGTCGAGCCCGAGCGTCAGCGGCGTGGGCGTTCGAGACAGCTCGCCTGCGACGACCGCGAGTACCTGCCTGCAGAACCATGCGCGCGAACGTCCGTGATGAAGCTCTTCGAGCAGGTCACCGACGAGGGGGTCGGCGTCGCCTGCCATGCGACGGAGGAGAAGGAGCGCCAGCCGCGGCGGTTCATGGCTACTCATGCGCGTGTGTCCTTCAGCTGATGGAGGCCGTCCCAGAGGGATTCCAGGGCGTGCTGGGTCTGCTTCACCTGCCGGATCCCCCGCGGCGTCACGGTGAAGAATCGCTTGGCACGGCCGCCCCGTTCGGGTGTCGGGGTGCCCATGGCCGACGAGACAAGGCCGTGCGCCTGGAGCCGATCGAGGGCGGTGTAGACGGCGGCGAGCAGGACGGGACGGCGGCCGGTTTCTTCGATCTCGCGCGCGATGGGCACGCCGTAGGCGTTCTCGCCAATCCTCATGATGGCCAGGAGGATCATGAGCTCGAAGTCGGTGAGGAACCGGCGATCCATATAATCACATACTGTGACTATATCAGCGCGTTGTCAAGCACGCACTCGCCAGTCCAGCCAGCCGGTGAACATTCGATCCGTCCAAGCCACCGGCGGCCGTCATCTGACGCGTGCCGATCCTCAGGCACTGCTCCGGCGGCCGTAGCGGCGGGGCCGGCTGACGGCCGGCTCTGCGGCCCTATACTGGCGA
The DNA here is from genome assembly GCA_963787175.1 of uncultured Acidobacteriota bacterium. Classification (GTDB taxonomy): domain Bacteria; phylum Acidobacteriota; class Vicinamibacteria; order Vicinamibacterales; family 2-12-FULL-66-21; genus CAVSUB01. The sequence goes on along the minus strand of CAWBCA010000004.1, from coordinate 198,329 downwards.
AATGAGGGATCGTCGATCAGGGTTCCTGACCGTGGCTGCCATCAGCCTGGCGGCGTCCACCCTGTCTGCACAGCACTGGCCGCAATGGCGCGGGCCGTCGGGTCAGGGCCTCTCGCCGGAGACGGGCCTGCCGACGACGTGGAGTGTGAGCCGGAACATCGCGTGGCGGGCGTCGCCCGCGGGGCTCGGCACGTCGTCGCCCATCGTCTGGGGCGACCGCGTGATCGTCACGTCGCAGGTCGGCGCGTCGATGGTGGCCGGCGGCGGCGCGCATCCGCAGCTGGCGCGGGACGAGCAGGCGCTGGCCGAGCGCGAGAAACCGATTGGCGGCAAGCGGCTGGAACCGGGCGAGGCGGGCGGCGAGGTGTGGCTCGTGGTGGAGGCCTTCAGCCGTTCCGACGGCCGGCGGCTCTGGGAACATCGCACGAAGGCGACGGGAGACCTCCCCCGGGTCCACGAGAAGCACAACCTGGCCACGCCGACGCCCGTCACGGACGGCGAGCGCGTCTACGCCTGGTTCGGCAACGGCCAGATCGTCGCGCTCGACATGACGGGGCGCCTCGTCTGGACCCGGCATCTCGGGTCGGAGTTCGCACCGTTCCGGACCCTCTGGGGCCACGGGAGCTCACCCGCGCTGTTCGGAGACCTCCTCATCCTGCTGTGCGACCACCTGTCCGACGCGTACCTGCTGGCGGTCGACGCGCGGACCGGCAAGGATCGGTGGAAGGCGGATCGGGGCGAGGGGCGCACCTCTCACAGCACACCGCTTGTCGTCCAGGGCCCCGGCGGCGCCGAGCTTCTCGTCAACTCGTCGGAGCGCATCGACGCCTACGATCCGGCCACCGGAATGCTGCTCTGGCACGCCGGCAGTGTGCGGCAGACGCCGATCCCCTCCGCGGTCTTCCACGACGGGCGGATTTATCTGAGCCGCGGCTACCGGAACAGCGATTACATGGCGATCCGGCCGGGCGGCCGCGGCGATGTCTCGGCGACACACGTCGAGTGGCAGGCGGCAACCGGCGCCTCGTACGTGCCTTCGATCGTGTACTACGACGGGTTGCTGTACATGACCAACGAAGTCGGGGTCGTGACGTGCGCCGACGCCCGCACCGGCGAGCGGGTCTGGCGCCACCGGCTCGGCGGCGTGTTCTTCGCGTCCCCGGTTGCCGGAGACGGCAAGGTCTACATGGTCAGCGAAACCGGCGAGACGTTCGTGCTCCGCGCCGGGCGCACGCCCGAGGTTCTTGCACGAAACGAGCTCGACGAGCGATTCATCGCCTCCCCAGCGATCTCGGACGGGCGGCTGTTCCTCCGCAGCGACCGCACGTTGTTCGCGATCGGCAAGTGAGCGCGACGGCCTGTCATCCTGGCGGCGGCGTCCGCCGCGCGCATCCGGTGAGCTGCGCCCGAACGGGAGCTGCCCAGCCGGTCACCACAGCAGCTTCAGCCCGAACTGCAACTGTCTTGGTGCATTCGCCTGGCCGCTGATCACGCCGAACGTCGCGGATGTCACGGTCGTGTTCGGCGCCGAGAACTGCACGCGGTTGAAGGCGTTCAGCGCTTCGACACGGAACTGCGCGGTGAGGCCGGTCTTCAGCGCGAAGTTCTTGAACAAGGACAGGTCGAAGTTCCGGACGCCATGGGCGCGCAGCAAGGGCGAGAAGATCGGCTCGTTGCCGAAGGTGAACGCGGCCGGCTGGGAGTACACGCTCGTGTCGAAGTAGCGGTCGAGCCGTGCTTCGACCGGGCCGCTCAGCCTCGGATCCGCGCCGCTGTTGTTCGGTTGAGTTCGCGCCCCGAAGATTCCGCTGGTGTTGTTCGCCGTGATCGACAGCGGAGTGCCGGCCTGGAGCGTCGTGATGCCGTTGAACTGCCATCCGCCGATCAGCGCGTTGACGAACGACGGCGCGTCGGCGAGGAACCGCCGGTTGTGTCCGACCGGCAGCTCGTAGAGATAGCTCACGACGAACCGGTGGTTGATGTCGTACGACGCGAGCGCCCAGCTCGCATCGAGGTCGTAGCTGTCCTGGTGGCTCATGCCGATTTCCTCCGACTTGGCGAAGGTATACGACCCCTCGAACATGAGGCCCTGCGACAGCCGCTTCCGGCCGGTGATCTGCAGCGCGTTGTAGCGTGACTCCGCGCCCGCCGCATACAACGGGATGACATCCGTGAACTGCGGGTAGGGCCGCAGCAACTGCCCCCGGCTCACCGTGGGCTGGGTCAGCACCCCGTTGTTCACGATGCCGAAGAAGGGGTTGGCCACCTGCTGATTGAGCTGCGAGCCGAGGGACATGTACCCGGGATCCAGCTGATTCAGGCTCAGCCCGCCTTCACCGACCGTCGACAGGTCGTGGCCGCGGGTCCCCACGTAGGCCACCTCGACGAACATCGCCCACGGCAGCTCCCGCTGCACGTTGATGTTGAACTGCATCATCCAGGGCGACGGCGTGTCCTGCAGCGGCGCCTGCAGATTCGCGCCCGCCTGCGTCAGCAGCCCCTGCGACGATCCCGGCGACGGCACGAACCCGTTCGGGTACGGGTTCTGCAGCGTGTTCAGCGGCGTGATGCCGTCGATGCTCGTGACCCACAGGTTCTCCGTGCGGAACCCGAACGGTCCGACGGTGCCCTGGGCGCCCTGGTTCGACGGCCCGAAGATGTGGCCGTACCCGGCGCGGGCGACGGTCTTCTGGTTCAGCTGATAGGACAGGCCGAGTCGCGGCGCGAGGTTGTTCGTGTCCCAGTTGTACTGATACCGGCTGCGCCCGTCCACGCCGACGAACACGACACCGCCTCTGAGATCCGGGAACGCCGGGACCTGCTGCGCGAGCGGCGAGGGGGCATCGGGGTCGAAGTAGTTCATCCGGTCGTAGCGCTCCGTGCGCGGCACGTCGATGTCGTAGCGGACACCGAGATTGAGTGTCAGCTTCGAACCGAGGCGCCAGTCGTCCTGCGCGTAGCCGGCCCAGTAGAAGCTGTTCGCCGCAACGTTCTTCCAGTTCTGAATCAGCACGTCGTTCGGCTGGCCTGTGCCCAGGAGGAACGACGCAAACCCCAGCCCTGCGGTGCTGCTGGCGGTCGTCGGGTTCGGGCCCTGCGTCTCGTTCGCACGGAAGTTGAACGTCCCGGCGCTGCGCGCCTCCCACACGTTCACGCGCAGCATGCGTCCCTCGAAGCCGGCCTTGAAGGTGTGGGCACCGCGCAGCTTGGTGAGTCCGGCGGCGGCGGTATAGCTCATGAACGCGTTGTACCGGTGATCGTTGCCGCCGAGCGTGACCAGCCCGCTGACGCCGAACCGCGGGAACATGAGGCGATCCACGTTGTCGTCGATCGACGCCGGCAGTCCGAGGCTCGACGGCCTGAAGCCGAGCGCCTGGTTGTCGAACAGGAAGAGCGTCCGCGCGAAGCCCAGCCGCGCGCTCAGCACGGAGGTATTGGACATCGTCCGGTTGTAGTCGATCACGGCGTTGTGCGCCCGGTTCTGCTCGTTGACCCGGCCTTCGGCGATGGCGATGTCCTCGGGGAAGAACGTCGCCGGCGCGTTGAACGTCTTCCGGTACGAGTACCTGACGAAGGTCTTCCCCTTGTCCGAGATCTGATGGTCGACGCGGGCGTCGAAATTGTCCACGTTGAGCTCGGCCGTGCCCGTGGCGAAGTAGTTCTGTGCGCCGGTGACCGCGTTGCCGGGCTGATTCGGCAGCGGCATGTACTGGAGCACCTGGCGCGCGACTGGATCCATCCGGTTCAACGGAATGACGTTGTTCGAGAACGCGTCGCGCACGAAGCCTGCGCCGGCCGGATTGGCGCGCGTCGAGAACGGGTCGAAGATCCGGATCAGCTGACCGTTCTGCGCGAACGTCTGCGAGAAGTCGCCCTGGCGCTGCGCCAGGGTGGGCACGGTGGTCGTGGTTTCCGACTGGCGCTGCTCGCGCAGGCCCTCGAACGAGGTCATGAAGAACGTGCGGCCGCGCCGGATGGGGCCGCCGGCCACACCCCCGAACTGGCTGCGGCGGAAATCCCCGAGCGGCTGGCCCGCCCGCTTCGCGAAGTAGTTGTTCGCGTCCAGCGACGAATCACGGAAGAACTCGTAGGCGCTGCCCCTGAAGTCGTTGGTGCCGGACTTGTAGACAACGTTCAGGACGCTGCCCAGGCTGCGGCCATATTCCGCCGGGTAGTTCGCGCCGAGCACCTTGAACTCCTGGATCGCGTCCACGGACGGAAACACCGAGATGCCCGTGAATCCGTTCACGGTCGGGAACGACGCGGTGACGCCGTCGATCACCGTGTCCATCATGGTGGGCCGCGCGCCGTTCACCGTGTAGCTCATCGAGTTGTAGTTGTTGCCTATCGATCCTCCGACGCCCGGAGTCAGGAAGATCAGCGAGTAGACGTTGCGCGTGTTCAGCGGGAGCTCGAGAATGCGCCGGTTGTCGACCACCTTGCCGACCGTCGCGCTGGTGGTTTCCAGCAGGGTCGCGTCGGCGCGAACTTCCACAGCATCCGTGAGCTCCCCGACCTCGAGCGTGAAGTCGACGACCAGGGCGCTGTTCACCTGCACCGTGACGTTCGCCCGCGCCGCGCGGCGGAAGCCCTGGAGGCTGGCCTCGATCCGGTACTCGCCCGGCGGCAGCGGCAGCGAAGTGTAGCGTCCCTCGCGATCGGCCGTCACCGACTCCTGCCGGTCTGTCTGTTGATTCGTGATGGTGACCGTGGCATGCGGGATCACCGCGCCGCTGGAATCCTTGATGGATCCCGCGATGGTGCCGGTGTAGGACTGGGCAAGCAGAACCGACGGCGACGACACGAGCAGGGCACAGAGCAGGCTCTGAATCAGGCGCATGGCTGTCCTCCGGATCGCGCCGAGTATACCCCTGGCGTCATCGCATCGGGGACAGAGCGACGACCGGCCGCGTCAGGGGGCAGCCGTGCGGCGGGCCGGCGCCTGCCGCCCGACAGCTTGGTGAGTTCCCTGAGGATTCCCTCCATCCGGCAGGAGCAGGCCGTGCTTAACCCGGGGTGAGCCCCTCCAGCGGCTTGAGCGGGTCGATGCCGTCCATGAAAGGCAGGCGGCGGTCCAGGTTGGTCAGGCGGTAGACCAGGCCGAGCCAGTTGTCGAAGATGGCCGTGGCGGTGTCTGCCCAGGTGTTCTCGAGAAACGGCAGGACGTCCGCTTCGGGGAACGCCGGCAGGGAGGCCCCGGCGGCGTGGGCCTGGCGCGCGCTGTCCAGATAGCGGGCGATCACCGCCGCGGCGGCGTCGGAGATGTAGTGCTCCGGGAAGGGGGGCAGTTCGCGCTCGCCGTTGAAGTGACGCAGGACCTCCCGCTTGTACTCCTTGAGCAGGCTGTTGGCGTCGTATTCAGGATGCCCCTGGAAATAAATGCGGCGGAACTGGTCCCCGCTCACGGCGGCGTGGACTCCCGCTTCCGCGCTCTCGATCAGGATGGTGAGCCCCGCTTCCTCGAACTGCTCGCGGGTTATCGCGTTGTAGCGGGAGTGCGGCACGTCGAATCGCGTGTTGATCCCGCGCAGCAGCGGATGCTGAGGCGCGACCACCCGGTGGCTGTACACGCCCCACTGCTTGCTCGGCAGCCGCCGGCGGTCGATCCGGTGCAGGAACTTCATCAGCGCGTGTGTGGACATGCACGAGCAGAGCACCGACGTGACGTTCTCGGCCGCCCAGCCGATGACTTCGGTGAGCGGCTGGTAGAAAGGCTCGAGGTCGAGGCGCGGATTGGCCACGTTCGCCCCGGTGATGATCAGCGCGTCGAGGCCGTGCGCATAGATCGAGGCGATCTCCTCGTAGTTCCCGGCGATATAGCCTCCGGTGGCTTCGCCGCGGGGCAACCCCTCGACGGTGAAGCAGTGCACGTAGAACTGCGCGATCTGGTTGGAGCCGCCAACCAGCCGCATGAACTGCTGCTCGGTCACCTGGAACACGGCATCGGGCATCATGTTGAGGAGGCCGATGTGCAAGGCCCGGATGTCCTGCCGGCGGGCTTCTTCCACCGTGAGGACGGTCTGGCCCTGTCGCCGCAACTCGCGGAACGTCGGCAGCGACGAATGCTCGACTATCGGCATTTCTCAGAACCTGAGGCTGCGCCGTTGTGCCGGCGTGCTGGCGCCGGGATCGCTCAACGTGCCTCCGGCGCCGCTCCCCGGCGGCCGAACACATGTCCGGAGGGCGCGCACATGGCGATGACCAGCAGGCACACCAGCAGCAGCACGCTGAACTCCATGCCGTTGCGGCCGGCTCCGACGACGAACCAGCCAGCCCGCGCATGAATCAGGTAGACACCCGCCGCGAGCTGAATCGCAAACCAGAGGGTGAGCGGCCGGACCAGGCGCCCGGCGGCCAGCGCCGCGCCGCCGCCGATTTCCACGATCGTGACGACCCACGCCAGCACGCTGCCGGCGGGAAACCCCCAGTGCGCGAACGCGGCGCCGAAATCATCGACGATGCCGAGGGCCGTACGCGCGACGCCATGTGCGATGAGAATGGCGGCGGTCCCGGCCCGGAGAATCGTCAGCGCCAGTCGAACGGTGTCGCTCATGAACGTCATCACCGGTCGTCGAACACGATACTGTCAAGCCAGCCGGCTCGCGCGGACACCGTCGGCCGGGAATTATACTGGTCCCGGCGATCGCCGGCGCCTGCACGGGCCCAATGCCACGGCGGTGACGCGGAAATCAGTCCTGCGGGGCGGGTCTTCCGCCTTCGCTCAGGCTCCGGCGGACCGCCGCAGCTTTCAGCGGAGGCTGGTCGGACCCACCGCCAGGAGCGCCGGTCGATCACCGGCCCGGTGACGGAGCGACAAGGGGGGTCGAGCGAGATGCCAGCGATGAAGCGGGTGTGGGTCCTGGTCCTTGGCGCGGGCTTGTGCGTGGCGGGCGCAGCCGGCGCGCAGAACGCTGTCTCCGGCCAGGCGCACTGGCCCCAGTGGAGAGGGCCGACGCTGAACGGCGTGGCTGCCGGTGACGCGCCACTCGAATGGAGCGACTCCAGGAACGTCGCCTGGAAGGTCGAGATCCCGGGCCGCGGCTTTTCGAGCCCGATCATCTGGGGCGACAAGCTGTTCCTCACCACCGCAGTGCCGACCGGCCAGGGAAGCACCCCGTCCGAGGGCCGCAGCGGTCCCGGGGGCAACGCCGGGGTGGAGGAACACCGCTTCGTCGTGATGGCCTTCGATCGTCTCTCGGGCAAGCGGCTCTGGGAGCAGACCGCGACGACGGCGACGCCTCACGAGGGATATCACCGCATCTACGGCAGTTTCGCTTCGAACAATCCGTCGACCGACGGCCAGCGCGTGTATGCCTTCTTCGGCTCGCAGGGGCTGTTCGCCTACGACATGAACGGCAAGCAGGTCTGGAAGCGGGACTTCAACCAGAAAATGAAGATGCGCCTCCAGTTCGGCGAGGGCGCGGCGGCTGTGCTGCACGATGGCAAGCTGATCACGGTGTTCGACCACCAGGAGCAGGGATTGCTGGCGGTGACCGACGCGGCGACGGGCAGGGAAGTGTGGAGCATCCCGCGCAACGAGGGATCGAGCTGGTCCACGCCGCTCGTGGTGACGCACCGGGGCGCGAAACAGGTCGTCGTCACCTCCACGCCGAAGGCCATGGCGTTCGACCTGGCAACCGGCAAGCTCGCGTGGGAGGTGACGGGGATCGGGCTCAACCCGATTCCCATGCCGGTCCAGAGCGGGGACGTCGTCTATGTCATGAGCGGCTTCCGGGACCCGAAGCTGATGGCCATCCGGCTCGGACGCACGGGGGATCTCACCGGCACGGACGCCGTGACATGGGAGGCGACGAGGGGCCTGTCGTACACCCCCTCGCCGGTGCTGCAGGACGGCATCCTCTACCTGCTCACCGACAACGGACAGCTGAGCGCACTGGACGCGAAGACAGGCGCGCCTCACTACCACCAGCAGCGACTGCCGAAGCCTTACAACTTCAAGGCGTCACCGATCGCCGTCAACGGCCGTCTCTACCTGGCGTCGGAGGAAGAAGACGTGATCGTCGCAAAGCTGGGACCATCGTACGAGGTGCTCGCGACCAACACGCTGGCGGGCCAGTCGTTCATCGCGAGTCCGGTGGTGGCGGCGGGCGACCTGTACCTGCGCAGCCGGACGCACCTGTTCAGGATCACGAGATAGGCCCCGGCACTCGACTGGCCGGCCGTTGAGGCGACGGCCGGCCTTCCTAGGGACGCTCCGTGAACCGCCGGAAGAAGCTGCCTGTCTTCCACTGCGGCGCGGCCGGATGGTTGGCGATCTCGGCCGAAAGGGCGGTCACCAGCCGCGTGAACGTGGCCGCCGCACCGAGGTCGAGAGGCTGCTGCAGATCGTCGGACGGCGCATGGTACCGCTCCCTGGTCCACTTCGCATCGATCTCGGCGGCGGCCGAGCCCGGCTCGAACCCGACCTTCAGCGCCAGCGCGGGGATTCCCTGCGTGATGAACCGGTATTGATCGGAGCGCGTGAAGCGGTTCCGTTCGGGCTGCGGGTCGGCAGTCACTCCCAGGCCCATCCGGCTGGCCGTCTCGCGCACGCGATCGCCGAGATCCGACTCGTCGAGACCGAGCACCATCACGGACTTCATCGGGAACAACGGCAGGAACATGTCCATGTTGACGTTGGCGACGATGGCCGATTTCGGCACCGTAGGGTCGCCCGTGAAGTAGCGCGACCCGAGCAGCCCGTGCTCCTCCGCCGTGACCGCCACGAAGAGCAGCGAGCGCTTCGGCCGCGGACTCGCTGCAGCGAGCCTGCGCGCGACCTCCAGCATGGTGGCGATGCCGGACGCGTTGTCCATCGCGCCGTTGTAGATGCGGTCGCCGTTCACGGGTGTGCCGACCCCGACGTGATCGAGGTGCGCGCTCAACACGACGTGCTCCCGTGCCAGCGCCGGATCGCTCCCGGGCAGCAGCCCGACGACGTTGTGGGACTCGATCCGGGTGGAGTCCAGCGCGACGCGCGCCCGCAGCGACGCCGGGAGCGGGAAGCGCGGCAGCGGCTTGCGGGCGTCGACCAGGGCCAGCAGTTCGGCGAGCGTGTGCCCTGATCCGGCAAGCAGCCGTTCGGCGCTGGCGGGGTTCACCGTCGCGCTCACCTGCATTCCCGCCAGGTCGTCGAACCTGGGGTCCGCGAGCGTCATCACCGCATTCAGCCTGCTCCGCGCCGTCCGTTCCCAGGCCTGTTCCATGGTTCCCGGATTGGGGATGGCGATGCCTCCGATCGCACCGGCGGCCTTGAGCGCGCTCCAGCGGACCCCCGCCTGCTGATAGTGCGAGGCGAGCGCGCCGCTGATCGCGGCGGGCGACCCGGCGAAGTACACCGCCACCTTGCCCTCGAGATCGACACCCGCGAGATCGTCGTGTCCAGCTTCGGGGGCGGAGAGCCCGTATCCCACGAAGACGAGCGGCGCCTCGACCGACGGCGTGAGCGCCGCGCGGAGGTTGATCGTGACGTCGGACCCGAACCGGAGCACGTCCTCCTGGCCGCCCTGCACGAGGGCGATGCGCGAGGTGTCCTCGAGGATGCGCCGCTGTGAAAAGAGCACGGCCTGGAGGAAGCCCTCGGTGCCGGCCGGCTTCAGTCCCGCCTTCTCGAACTGCGAAACGACGTAGGCGGACGCCTTGCGATACCCTTCGCTGCCCGTCTGCCGTCCTTCGAGGCCGTCGTCGGCGAGCACTTTCACGTGCTCCCACCAGCGCGCTTCCTCGTCGTTGGCCGGCGTTGTCCCCTGGGCGAGACCGACAGCGGTGGCGAGCGCCGCCACGGCGGCCGCGTTGCGCAGTGTTGTCACGAGTCCCATGCCTCGATCATACCGAACTTGCACCGGGCACCTGCCGGGCGCCGCACGCCGAACCTGTCCGGTCGACGCCTGCGCGCCCGTGAAGGCCGGCGTCGATCGCATCGGTCGTGACGACGCCGCCCGCATCCGGGCAGCGCCCTCATCGTGCACGGTCCGAGCCTGCTTCGGCGGTCTTCAGCCGCAGCTCGAAGGCGAACGTCGAGCCCTTTCCTGGAACGCTGACGACCGTCACGCTGCTGCCGTACAGGGCGAGGAGCCTGCGGGTGATGCTGAGGCCCAGGCCCGAGCCGCCGAACCGGACGGCGGTCTCGTAGCCCGCTTGAGTGAACTCGTCGAAGATCCGGTCGACCGCTTCCGGTGGGATGCCGATGCCCGTGTCCGAGACGGCAAACGCCAGCGTGACCTCGGTGCCGGCCCGCCGCGTCACCTGTACCGTGACGTCGACCCGTCCCTGCTCCGTGAACTTGACGGCGTTGTCCACGAGGTTCGTCACGATTTGGCGAATCGCCACCGGGTCTCCGAGGAGGCGCGCGGGAACGCGCTCGTCCACCGCACAACCGAGCTGGACGTGCTTGTCGCGAGCCTTCGGACGGAAGGTGGACACCGCGTCCTCGATCAGGTCCGGGAGCGAGAAAGGCGCTTCGATCAGGGCGAACGTGCTCGATTCGACCTTGCTCAGTTCGAGCACGTGATCGAGCAGCTTCAGCATGTTGTCGGACGAGGAGGTGAGGAGGCCGACAAGACGCCGCTGGCTCACGTCCAGCTCGCTGCGGGACAGCATCTGCACGACGCCCATGATGGCGTTCAGCGGGCCGCGGATGTCGTGGCTCAACATCGCGAGCAGGTCCGCCCGGTCTTTCGCGGCCTGTTCGGCCTTTCGGCGCGACAGCAGGAGCTCGCGCTCGTACCCCTTCCTGTCGGACCAGTCGAACAGCATGATCCGGGTCAGCAACGGAGACCCGCGGGCGTCCCGCCGTTGCCGCGCGTTGGCCACGACCGGCAGCACTCGTCCGTCGGCGCCCTGCAGGTCCAGCGCCACCTCGTTCACGAATCCCTGCATCTGCAGCAGCGGGGCGTAGTGCGTCTCGTAGTAGATCCGCGAGCCCACGGTGAGCAGTCCCTGGAACCGCGTACGACCGAGCAGCGCCTCGCGGGTGTTGCCGATCCAGTCGAGCAGCGTCTGGTTCGCCCGCACGATGGTGCCGTCGGGCAGCGTGGAGAGATAGCCGCACGGCGCCTCGTCGTACAGCTCCTCGACGCTTTCTTCGAAGATCGCCTGGTCGACGTCCCGCGCGGGGTCGTCGCCCGACATCAGCTGACCGATCTCAGGAAGGCCTGAATAGCCGCGGTGGTCTCCTCGGGCGCGCTGAGGTTGGGGCAGTGGCCGGTCGCCTTCAGGTTGACGAGCCGGCTTCCCGGCATGCGGCTGCGGACGAACTCGCCGACCGCCTGGGGCGCAATGATGTCGTCAGCGCACTGGAGGATCAGCGTCGGGACCTTCACGGCAGCCAGGTCCTGCCGGTTGTCGGACAGGAACGTCACCCTGGCGAAATGCCTGGCGATGGCCGGGTCCGTCCGGCAGAAACTGTTGGTGAGCTCGTTCCCCAGCGCGGGCCGCTCCGGATTGCCCATGATGGCGGGCGCCATGGTGCTCGACCACCCCAGGTAATTGCTGTCGAGCGAATCCAGCAGGCCATCGATGTCCTGACGGGAGAAGCCGCCCACGTAGTCTCCATCGTCGATGTATCGCGGAGACGGCGCGACCAGCACGAGCGCGGCGAAACGATCGGGCTCCTTCCGCGCGGCGACCACGCCGATCATGGCGCTCACGGAATGCCCGACGAACACCGCGTCCGACAGGTTCAGCTCCGCGCAGATCTCGAGCACGTCGAGCGCGTATCCCTCGAGCGTGCTGTACTTCTGCCGATGGTAGGCGGCAGCGTCCGAGCCCCCTGCGCCGACGTGGTCGAACAGGACGACCTGGTGCGAGTCTTCGAAGGCGGGCGCCACCAGCCGCCACATGTTCTGATCGCACCCGAACCCGTGCGAGAAGATGATCGGCCGGGTGCCGCGACCCGTGGTGCGGACGTTGTTCCGTGCAATCGCGCTCATCGTCGGAATGCTCTACGGATCCTAACCCGTAGAGCTGCCGCAGTGTGGCGGGAGCTCGCAGCGGGGCGTGGCCCGGCAGGCGGAGCAGGGCACCGTCACGGGACGGTGCCCTGGCTCTCGGATCCGCCGCTTCGAGCATCGTGGCAGGAATCGAGTTGCCCGGCCGAAGCCCGGAGCACCGGTCAGGACAGTGGTGCGCGCTGCAGCTCGCGGACGAGATCGTCGAGCCGGTCGTAGCTGATGCCTGCGCCGTTGGCCATGCCGGTATTCATGACCATGTCGCGCACGGTCATCGACGGATAGAGCACGGTGACGGTCAGGCGGGTCCGGCCGTTCTCCTCCGTGAGCGTCGACGTCACGACCGACTCCGCATCCGGGAACGGCTCGTAGATTTCCGTGAAGACCACCCGATCCGGCGCGGCGATCTCCCGGTACACCCCATAGAAGACCGCTTCGCCGCGGGGATGGCGGTTGACGAAGCGCCACGCGCCGCCCACGCGGAAGTCGATCTCGCAGACCGGCACCGAGTAGCCCTCGCCCAGGCGTCCCCACCACTGCCTGACGTGTTCCGGCCTCGTCATCGCCTCGAACACGAGGTGCCTGGGAGCGTCGAACAGGCGGGTCATGCGGATCTCCTGATCCGACGGGGTGGTGACCTCGAAAGTGCGGCTATTTGCGGCGTGGCTCAGGGCCATGTCTCTTCCCCTTTTTCATTGGCTTCAGTTGTTGAAGGTAGGTGTCCAGCCGATCGAGGCGTTGCTCCCAGATCTCTCGGTATTGCTCGGTCCAGTCCGCCACGTCCTTGAGCGGCCCGGCCTCGATCCGGCAGGGCCGCCACTGGGCATCCCGTCGGCGCGCCACGAGTCCCGCCCGCTCGAGCACCCGCAGGTGCTTCGAGACCGCAGGCATGCTCATCTCGAACGGCGCGGCCAGCTCCGTGACGGAACATTCTCCCGAAGCGAGTCTGGCGAGGATGGCCCGGCGGGTCGGGTCGGCGAGGGCGGCGAAGGTGGCGCTGAGATCGTCCATGGACACGTTGTGATTAACCATATGGTTAAGTAACTACATGGTTATATACAATCGGCCGGCGCCGTGTCAAGCCGGCCGTGCGCCTGCTGCCCCCGGCCCGCGTCTTGTGGAACACTGAGGGTGCTGTGCCACTCCCTCGTGCGCTCGACCCCGGCTGCGCCAGGCATCAGCACTGGCCGGCGCGCTCATGAAATTCTCCAGCAGCCAGCTCGCCTACCTGGTCGGCAACCGAGAGGCGCGGGCGAATCTTCGTGCCCTGCTGAAGTACGTGATGACGCTGGTCGCCGTCATCACGCTCTATGCGGTGCTGTTCCACGTCATCAAGATGTCGGTCGAGGGGGAACAGCACTCCTGGATCACCGGCTTCTACTGGACGCTGGTCGTCATGACCACGCTCGGGTTCGGCGACATCACGTTCACGAGCGACATCGGCCGGCTGTTCAGCATCGTCGTGCTGCTCTCGGGCGTGGTGCTGCTGTTGGTGATGCTGCCGTTCATGTTCATCAGCCTGTTCTATGCGCCGTGGCTCGAGGCCCGTGTCCGGCTGCGGGCCCCCCGGGAAGTGCCGGCTGGAACCAGCGGCCACGTCATCCTGACCGAGTACGACGCGATCGCGATGGGGCTCGTCGAGCGGCTCAGGGCCGATCGGATTCCGTACTACGTGATCGAACCGGATCCGGTCGTGGCTGCCCGGATGGTCGGCGAGCGCGTCATCGTCATCGCCGGCAACAACGACAGCAGCGCCACCTACCAGCGGACCAACGCCAACAGCGCCCGCATGCTGCTCGCCAATTGCGAGGACACGACGAACACCAACATCACGATCACCGCCCGCGAGATCGCCCCCGACCTGCCGATCGTGGCGATTGTCGAGGAGGAGGACTCGATTGACGTGCTGGAGCTGAGCGGCGCGACGACGGTTCTGCCGCTGAAGCACCGGCTGGGCGAATACCTGGCCAACCGCGCCGATACCGGCAGCGACGCGCACGTGATCGGGGCCTATCGCGGGCTCCAGATTGCCGAGCTTCCCGCGCGCGATACGGTCCTCGCCGGTCAGACGGTGCGGGACACGCGTCTGCGCGAGCGGACCGGCCTGAGCGTCATCGGTCTGTGGGAGCACGGTCGCCTGCGGCCGGCGTTTCCCGATTCCATGATCCAGGGCAACGGCGTCATCGTGCTCGCGGGCACCCCGCCGCAGATCGCCGCCCTGAATGCGTTGATGCCGCGCGACGGCCGGCCCTCGCCGCCGGTGCTGGTCATCGGCGCCGGGAAGGTCGGCCAGGCCGCGGCGCGCGCCCTCAAGCGGAAGGGGGTTGACGTCCACGCGATCGATCGCAACGAGCCCGCGCTCGAGCCGATGCGCGAAGACGGTGTGATCCTGTTCCCGGGCGATGCCGCAGACCGTCGCCTCCTCGAGAGCGCCGGCATCCACAAGGTGTCGTCGGTCCTGCTGACGACCAACGACGACGCGATGAACATCTACCTGGCGGTGTACTGCCGCCGGCTCAACCCCGCCCTCCGCATCATCAGCCGCATCACCCACGAACGCAACATCGAGGCGATCCACCGGGCGGGCGCGGACTTCGTGCTCAGCTACGCGACGCTCGGGGTCGAGTCCGTGCTCTCGCTGCTGCGCGGCTACGAGCTCGTGGTGCTTGGTGAAGGCGTGGAGCTGTTCTCGCTCGCCGTGCCCCCGTCGCTGCAGGGGCGGCGTCTTGCCGACTCCGGCATCGGTTCGCGCACCGGGTTGAGCGTGGTGGCGCTCGACCACGCCGGCACGCTCGTCACGACGCTGACCGGGGAGACCCCTCTGGAGAAGGGCTCGCTCCTGGTCATGCTGGGCAGCCTCGAGCAGCGGCGGAGGTTCTCCGAGCTGTTCGAAAGAGCGAACGGCAAGACCCATGACCATCACTGACCCGGATGGGGTGCCCCGGAGCGCGCGGCGCTACGCCATCGTCGAGGCCGCGTCCATCCTCGGACTGAAGCCGACCGGCGTGGGCGGACTTGCCGGCAGCCTCCTGGACAATGGTCTGGCGGGCCGCCTGCACGCGCGGCACGCCGGCAGTGTGCACCCGCCGGCCTACAGCGCGGTGCGCGATCCGGAGACGCGCACCCTCAATGCGCAGGCGATTGCGGCATGGACGCCGCATCTTGCGGACCGGGTGGGGCAGGTGCTCGACAGCGGCGAGTTCCCGCTCGTCCTCGGAGGCGACTGCTCCATCCTGCTGGGCCCCGCACTGGCCCTGAAGCGTCGCGGCCGTTTCGGCCTGTTGTTCATCGACGGCCATGCCGACTTCTACCAACCGGAGGTCAATCCGAACGGTGAGGCGGCGTCGATGGAACTGGCGTTCGCAACGGGCCACGGTCCCGCGCTGCTCGCAAACCTGGAGGGACGAGGGCCATTGATCCGGTCGGAGGACGCCGTGGTGTTCGGGTTCCGGGACGCAGAGGAACAACGGGCGTATGGCAGCCAGCCTCTACCCGTGGACCTGCTGGCGCTCGATCTTCCGGCCGTGCGACGGCTGGGGATATCCATGGCGGCGGAGGTTGCGGTCAGGCGCGTCGCGCGTCCCGGGCTGGATGGTTTCTTCATCCACCTCGACGCCGACAGCCTCGATGACGAGATCATGCCGGCGGTCGACTACCGGCTTCCGGGCGGGCTCGGGTGGGAGGAACTGGTCACCGTGCTGAAGGCTGCCCTCGCCACCGGTCGCGCGGTCGGCATGGAGGTCACGATCTTCAATCCGTCGCTCGATCCCGGCGGCATGGCGGGACGGGAGCTGACGAACAGGCTCGCCGCCGCACTCGGAACGTCGGCGCCCTGGGAGGCACCGTAGGACCGTTCACGTCCTTCATTCGGCGCCACGACGTTTCGCGCCGCACCGGCCCGGCGGCGCCTGCAGATCTCGTCCAGCCGTGAGGTCCCGCGTGTGTATCCGTGGCCGTGCCGTCAACGGTCGGCCGGGTCCTGACGTACCGCTCGATCCTGACCGGCAATCCGTTGCTGGATGTCGGCCGCACGCTGGCTGGCGCGGAACTCGATGATGCGGAACTCCGCCAGCCCGTGTGTGTAGAAGGGGTCCTCCTCGACGATGGCTTCGAGCTCCTGCCGGCTCCTGCCCACTGCCAGAATGATCCCTCCCTCCCGGGGAATCTTCCGGCCGGACACCAGGAAGTGGCCGGACGAATCGTACTTCTTCAGGAACGCGACGTGCGCCGCCATCCGCGCGTCGATCTCCGCGAGTTCGGCCTTGTATGTGAGCTCGATGACGAACATGACCTCAGCTTGGATCGAACGTTCAGCGGCGTAAAGGCCGCCGCGGTCCCGCGTTCCATCGTCTTGATACACGGCCTCTCCGCGCCTTGACAGGCTCGCCGCTCGCCAGCCGGGGCTGCGTGCGCACGTGCTCCTTCTGCTCGATACACACGTTCTACAGAACCGCACCCGGCAAGGTCGTCCGCACGCGCAAGCCCGCCAGCGTCGTGCGCGAGATGCGGCACCTCTTCGAGAGCGAAGGGGCGAGGATCTTCCTGTTTCAGGACGACGACTTCCCCCTGTTCGGGCCGGTGTGGCAGCGGTGGGCCCGCGAGTTCGTCCGCGAACTGCACGCCAGCGGGCTGTCGCGGCGCGTCATCTGGAAGATGAACTGCCGCGCCGACGTCGTGGAACCGGAACTGTTCGCCGAGATGCGCGATGCAGGGCTGTACCTGGTCTACATGGGCCTCGAGTCCGGCACGGCCGAAGGCCTGGAGGTGCTCCACAAGCAGGTCACCGTGGACCAGAACGTGCGCGCCGTGGAGTGTCTGAAGGGGCTCGGCCTGCTGTTCGACTTCGGCTTCATGCTGTTCGACCCGTCGTCCACGTTTGACTCGGTCCGCGCGAATATCGCATTCCTGCGGCAGATCGTCGGAGACGGGACCGGCGGCGCGGTGTTCTGCCGGATGGTCCCGTACGACGGCACGCCAATCAAGGAACGCCTCGAACGGGAAGGCAGGCTTCGCGGCGACGTCTGCACCCCCGGCTACGACTTCCTCGACCCCCGGCTGGACGACTGCTATCTCGCCATCAAGTCTCTCGTCGACGTGTCGGGCTGGATCCACGGCCACGGCGCGCTGTCGCATCAGCTGAACTGGATTTGGAACGAGACAGGCGTGCTCGAACGCCTCTTCCCGCCGCTGCCGGACGTCGAGTCCTACAAGGGAGAGCTCCGCGACATCACCCGGGCGGCCAACGAGCTGCTCTTCGACGTCGTGGAGGCCGTGGCCGACGAGCATGAGCACGGTGTCCCGTCGCCGTGGACGCCCCCGATGCTGCAAGTCCGGGTGGAGGTGTTTCTCTCCACGCTCGTCGCCGCGCGCAACGCCTTCATCGCGCGGCACCAGCACGTGATGCTCGAGGCGCTCGCGCGGGCCCAGTCGGCGCCCCTCGTGCTGCCGGGTGCAACGGGGGACTGCGCGGCGTCGGACTCCTTGCAGAGCCAGGCAGTCTGACCGCCGCGTGCCGGCTTCGTGTGCTACCCTCGACGTCCGGCCACTACCTCGATGGAGACGCCATGACCCAACCAGACGAGACGAGACGCGACTTCATCAGGCGGGTGGGCGTCGGCGCCGTCGCCGCGGCGGGAGCGATCTCGGCCACCGCCCCCCTCCAGGCGTTCCCCCAGGCGTCCTCGATGGCCAAGGGCCGGATCCTCGGCGCGAACGATCGCATCAACGTCGGGTTCGTCGGGTGCGGCGGCCGCATGAACGCCCACATCCGTCGCGTGATGGAGCGCAACAAGGAGCGCGGCGACGTCCAGGCCGTCGCGGTGAACGACATCTGGGACAAGCGCAAGCAGCGCGCCCGGGAAGCGACCGGCGTGGAGGAGCGTGCCGTCTACCACGACTATCGGGAGGTCTGCGCGCGCCCGGATGTGGACGTCGTCGTCATCGCGTCGCCCGACCACTGGCATCATCTCCAGACCATGGAGGCGCTCCGCAACGCGAAGGATGTGTATCTCGAGAAGCCGATGACCTACACGGTCGACGAGGCGAAGGAGATCGCGGACGCGGTGAAGGCGAGCGGCCGCGTGCTGCAGGTGGGCAGCCAGTACGCCTCGATGGACCACTTCTGGAAGGCGAAGAAAGCGATCACCGACGGTCTGCTCGGGGACGTCGTCTGGGCGTCCGGCGGGTTCGGCAGGAACCGGAACCAGCGCGGCGAGTGGAACAACGCCATCGATCCCGACGCGACCGAGAAGACGCTGGACTGGAAAGCCTTCCTCGGCCCGTCCCAGAAGCGGCCCTTCGACCCGGAACGCTACTTCCGCTGGCGGAAATACTGGGACTACTCCGGAGGGATTGCGACCGATCTCTTCTATCACTCCGTCTCTCCGCTGCTCGTCGCCATCGGCGGCGATTTTCCTCTCCGCGTCACGGCATCCGGCGGCATCTACCTGCAGAAGGATCGGGAGGTCCCGGACACCTTCTTCATGAACGTCGACTATCCGGCGTGGACGATGCAGCTGGCGTGCTCGGTGGGGAGCGGCGTGGGCGCGCCGCTCGTGGTGCACGGCAGCCGGGCGACGTTGTTCATCTCGCAGAACAGCGAGAGCCTGACGAACACGCAGATGGAAGTCGTGCCCGACCAGGAGTACAAGGAGGAGTTCGTCAAGAAGGCGGGCGCGGAATCGTTGAATGTCGAGGTTCAGCCGGTCGCGCGCGGATCTCACCCCCACATGGACAACTTCCTGGAGTGCGTCCGTTCGCGCCAGGAGCCGAACCTGCCGGCGCAGCTCGGCTACCAGGCCATGGCGGCAATCGGGATGGGCGTCCAGGCGTATCGCCGGCACGAGGTCCTGTTCTTCGACCGCCGTCGCGAGAAGGTCACCAACAAGCCGGCGATCACCTGATCGCACACCCTCCTGCCGGCAGCCCGGAGGCATTTCCATGTGAGTGCGGTCCGAACGCCGGAACTCGCCTTCTTCCCCTTTCCGAGGCCTGCCGCCAATGGTTTCAACACGCGTCCGGATCGTCGCGCTCCTGCTCTGGCTCACTGTGGCTACAGGGTATGGCTTCCAGGCCTCGCAGGCCGGCGGTGCGTGGCCCCCGGGGGTTCAGGCGGTGCCAGCGGACGCTCCGGCGCTGTCGCCGGCGGACGCGATCAAGACCTTCTCGATGCCGCCCGGTTATCGCATGGAGCTCGTGGCCGGCGAGCCGCTGATCCAGGATCCCGTCGCCATGGATTGGGATACGGACGGGCGGCTGTGGGCCGTGGAGATGCCGGGGTTCGTGCAGGATCTTGCGGCTCCGGAGCCGAACTTCGATCCGATCGGGCGCGTGGTGGTGCTCGAGGACACGAACGGCGACGGCGCGATGGACAAGCGGACGGTGTTCGCCGACGGCCTGATCCTCGCCCGCTCCTTGAAGGTGCTCGACCGCGGCGTCCTGGTGGCGGAGCCGCCGAATCTCTGGCTGATGCGCGACACCGACGGCGACCTGCGCATGGACGTCAGGGAGGTGGTGACCGATCTGTACGGCCGGCGTGAAGCCAGGGTCGAGCAGAACGCCAGCGACCTCCACTGGGGGCTCGACAACTGGATCCACACGGCCTACAGCGACATCTTTCTCCGCTTCAAGAACGGCAGGTTCGAGGCGCAGAAAACCCTGGCGCGCGGCGAATGGGGCGTGACCCACGACGATGCCGGCCGGATCTACCGGAACACGAACGAGTCGTCAGTGCACGTCGACTTCGTCCCCACGCCCTACTACATGCGCAATCCCAACCTCGTGCGCACCCGCGGCAGCTACGACGCCCTGCGCGACGAGGACAACGCCGTCAACACCGTCTGGCCGATCCGCCCGAATCCCGGCACCAACCGCGCCTACCAGGCCGGCATCGACCGCGCCGACGGCAGCCTTGCGAAATTCACCTCCGCCTCCGCTCCTCTCGTTTACCGCGGCGACCGGCTTCCGGCGGAGTTGCAGGGGAACGTGTTCGTTGCGGAACCGGCCGCCAACCTGGTGGGACGGCTGATCCTCAGCGACGACGGGACGACGCTGCGCGCCCGTAAGGCGTACGAGCGTGGCGAGTTCCTGGCGTCCACCGACGAGCGCTTCCGTCCGGTCTTTCTGTCGAACGCACCCGACGGGACCCTCTACATCGTCGACATGTACCGCGGAGTGATACAGCAGCGGGCCGACATCACCCAGTATCTCCGCGACTACATCGTGGCCCACAAGCTCGAACGGCCGACAGGACTCGGCCGGATCTACCGTGTCGTGCACGACACGACACAGCGCGACACCGAACGAGGGCTGGCGAAGCGTCCCCCATCCCAGCTGGTCGCCGCCCTCTCGCATCAGAACGGATGGTGGCGCGACACCGCGCAGCAGCTGCTCGTGGAGCGCGGAGACAAGTCGATTGTGCCCGAGCTCGTGACGCTTGCCGGCACCGGCACGGACTGGCGGACGCGGTTGCACGCGCTGTGGACCCTCGACGGCCTCGACGCCGTGACCCCGGCGGTCGTCGCCCGGGCGCTCGAGGACGCCTCCCGCGACGTGCGGGTGTCGGCGGTCCGCATCGCGGAACGATGGCTGGGGGACGCCACGCAGCCCGTGCAGGGAGCGGTGCTGAAACGCCTCGACGATCCGGACTGGGCGGTGCGGCAGCAACTCGCCGCGTCGCTTGGCGCGCTGCCGGCCGGCGCGCGCGAGGGCGCATTGGCCTCGCTGCTCGAGCGGCATGCCGCCGATCCCGTCGTGATGGATGCCGCCCTGAGCGGGATTCGCGGCAGCGAGACCCTGCTGCTCGAGAAGCTGATGGAGGAGGGTGCCGCGCCGACGCCGCAACGGCAGGCCGCTCTGACGATGGTCGCGGCGACGATCGTCCGCGGCACGCAGGAGGCGGCCGTCCAGAGCCTGTTCGCGTCTATCGCGGCGGAGGCCCGGCCGTCGTGGGTGCGCGACGCATTGCTGCGCGGCGCCGAGGTCGCGCTGCTCGGAACCCCGGCGCCCGGGAGCCCCCAGGGGCGGCGCGGAAGTGCTCCCGCGGCCGAGGGCCTGCCGTGTCCGACCTGTCCGGGAGGACGAGCGGGCCCGGGAGGTGCGTATGCGTTTCCGCAGACTCCGCCCGCCGCAGGGGGCGCGGATGCCGCGCGAGGAAGCAGCCCCAGTGCAGCGGCGGGCGGTCGCGGCCGGGGGGCCATGCGGTCGTTGCGGCTCAACAGCGAGCCCGCCCGGCTGTCGCAGCTCGCCGGCGCAGGGAGCGAACTCAGCGCGCGAGCCGGGACGGTGCTCGAGCGCGTGGAATGGCCCGGCAAGCCGGGCTCCGCGGCACCCGTGGCGCCGCTGACGCCGGACGAGCAGCAGCGATTCAATGCCGGCCAGGAGATCTACAGGAACGTGTGCCAGGCGTGCCATCAACCCGACGGCCGCGGCCAGGAGCGGCTCGCCGCCACCCTGATTGGCTCGCCCCTGGCGGTCGGTCCCGCAGAGATCCCGGCGCGCATCCTCCTTCATGGAAAGGAAGGAGCGGTCGGCCTCATGCCGCCGGTCGGTCAGCTTTTCACGGACGCACAGCTTGCGGCAGTGCTGACCTACATCCGCCGGGAATGGGGGCAGGATGGGGCCCCGGTGGACGAGGCCACCGTGAAAGGCGTGCGAGCCGCCACTGCCGGCCGGACCCGGCCCTGGACGGATGACGAGCTCAACGCGCTCCTCCGTTCCGGCCGGGGCGGCCGGTGAACCCCGGGGTCAGTCAAGCGGAGCAACGCAACGCCAGGCCCCGATGGAGGAAGCGACGGACGCGCAGCCCGAGGGTCCGCGCGGCGGCAGACGCGCCCTCGCCGAAGATCACGGCGGCGCCTCGCGCTCGCCCGGCACGTAGTACGAGAACTTGCGCTCGTAGTCGAGCGTCATGCCGAAGGGAAAGTGGCGATACGGCCAGAGCACGACGCGCGCCGACCGCAGCGGCGCCGGCAGGGCGTCGAGCAGCCGCTGCTCCATGCCGGTGATTGGGACAGCCGCCGCGGCCAGCTGCACGTGCAGCGTGCACGCGGCGTCGCGAAAGACGATCCGCAAAGCGCCGGTGACGCGAGTGGCAACGAGATGGTCGGCGTAGAGGGCGTCCTTGTAGACACCCAGGTGCGACTCGTTCGGCAGCGCATCGCGATCGCGCCCCTCGAGTGCGAGCAGGGGTGAAGGGAGGTCCGGAGGAACCGCGAAGCCGCGGCGTCGCAGCGTGTCGATGACCTCCTTGCTGTCGAGCAATCGGACGAGGTCACCAGTCTGGTAGCGAAGCAGAGGGATGGGCACCCCGGCATCCAGCAGGGAGATGGTCAGCTTCCCGTAGCCGGCGGCGCCCGGTTCGTCCACTTCGATGAACGTGCGCCCGGGGTTGAAGCTGAAGATCATCGGCAGCGCCCGCGCCTGGCTCGCGACGCCGAGCAGGGCGTGCGCCAACCCGGGATCTCCGGCTGCCGCGCGCCTCAACGCGATGGTTGCGGGCGTTTCGAACAGCAGGTGGAGACCGAGCTCCCCGACGCCGAACGAGGAGAGGATGTGGCCACGCTCGGGGCGATCGAGGTCCTGGCCCAGGCGCGCGGCCAGGTAGCCGCGGAAGTGCTCGCCGAAAATCTCCTCGCCGAGAACCACCTGCACCCGATAGTCGCTCCAGTTCGTGACCGCGCGCCGCGGCATGACCGAGCAGCCGCTGCATGAACAACGGGTCGGCGACGAGCAGGATCTGGTCGTAGGACCGGCCGAACGCCTCGAGCAGCGCAATCGCCATGTCCTCCCGGACGCTGGTGGTCGCCACGGTCATGCATTCTGAAGAGAACCCGACCCCCATTGGAAGGCAGTTGATGGCCAGCGTCGACAGCGAACCGACCTGAAAGGCCGCATCAAGCGCCTCGTCTATGGCGCGCGCGCCGGCCGCCGCCTGCGCCCTCGTGTTCAGGCCGAACGAAAAGCTGCCGCCGTGACCGGAGCTTGTCAGCACGCTGGCGAGATCGGCGACAGACGTCGTGGGTGCGAGCTGGCGGACCGGGAACCGGTCGAACGTGTTCCGCTTCGTCAGGACCGGGCAGCGCCTGGAGAACGACGCGGCGTCGGTCACCTCGGCGGCATCGACACCGTGCTCGTCCAGCAGCGCCTTGTACCACGGCATGCGAGCCGACCGCAGGAACGCCTCCAGCAGCCGGTCTTCAGTCGGTGGGGGGAGAGGGGTCATGAGTCGCGACGCCGGCAGGCCACGCATCGGTCACGGCCGGCCAGTATTCCGGCTCCAGGCCGTCCACGAATTCCGCGAGCACAGGGATCCGGCCGCTCGAGATTTCCTCGTCGAACTCGCTGAGGTCCATCAGGTACGGCGACACCTGGCCGTAGTAGTCGGTCTCGGGACCGATCTGCCTTGAACGGAAACCCGTATTTGCCGACCAGGCGCCGAAGCGCCCGCTCCGCGGCGATGACCCAGTGGGTGAAGCCCCGCCGCTTCGACACCTGATAAATCGCCTTGTAGATGGCCAGGACGATCTCGCCTCCGACCCGCCGCTCTCCTCCATCCATTCGAGGAGTCGGCCCCTGGAGACCATAGAAGCCGTCTCCGGCGCGCCGATTGTATTTGCGGCTGACCGACAGGCGCGAGATTTCGACCACGCGCCGGGCGGGATCGTCCAGCGGCGTCTCGCCCGGGAAGAGCTCGCAGTGTTTCAGCAGGGGGAGGCCGGTCGCGCCCGACTGCACCAGCCGCGCGGTCGCCACCAGCTCTCCAGAAGTGTTGACCACCCCGAGGTGGACGGACTGCCGGTCGTACACGTCCCGCTCGACACGCTCCGGATAGTCATCGGCCGGCAGGAACTGCCGCTCGTGGCAGTAGACCTGGTATCGCAGGCCGTAACTGGCTTCGAGCAGGTCGGGCCGGTCGTCGATGACCAGGCCCGCGAAGTACCGCGACATCCCCTCGCCGGAGGGAGCGTTCTCCACCCCGCTCGGGATGGCACCCAGCGGAGTGCCGACACGCCGATCCAATGTCATTTGGACCAGAGCTTCCAGCGGAGTCCGATGCGTGCGGTGCGCCATTCTGGGGAATGGCGGTCTGCAGATGCTGCGCGGACGCCGGATCCGAGTAGTCCACGTTGAACAGGTTGCGGAAGCCGCCGAAGAGCTCCCACGATTGTCCGAGGGGCTGAGTCAGCGTGATGTTCAGCGTTGCGGCCCCCGGAACGCGCGCCCCGCTCACCGGCTTGCGGCTGCTGAGGTAGAGCGCCTCGACAGCCACGAACGAACGGTCGCTCGGGCCGGGCACGCTGAAGCGCGCCTTGGTCATGTGGCGCGGGGAGTTCGGTAGCTCGCTTCCGGTCTCCTGATCGACCGCTTCCTGCAGGGCATAGCTCACGAGCGCCTGGGATCCGCCACTTGAGCCGCATCTGCGCCTCGAGCTCGAGACCCTTCGCCCGCACCTGGCCCTGGTTGCGGAGGTGACGCCGAGGAACTCCGACGGGTCGTCCGGACCGAGGTGATCAGCCGGTTGGCGTTGAACCAGTAGGTCGAGACCGAGGTGCGCAGCCAGTCGTTGCGGTAGCGCTCCCATACGAGTTCGTGCGTGTCGATCGATTCGGGCCGGAGGTTCTCCACCTGATCGCCGAAGTAGAACGTATTCAGCTCGTATGCGTTCGGCGCCCGGAAGGCGCGGCCGTACAGGTATTTGAACGACTGTGTCGTCGAGGGCATGACGATCACGGCGGTGCGCGGGGTGAAGCGGTAGAACTGGTCGTAGCCGTCGTAGCGCAGCCCGCCGTTCAGGATCAGCCAGCGTCGTCGGCCTGATCTCGTCCTGGATGTAGACGGCATGCTGGGTCGACGATCGTTTGCTGTCGAGCGAGAGCTCCGGGTAGCCGACGTAGCCGGCGGTCTGGTCCTGCCGCATGTTCTCGATGAACTCGATGCCGGCGCGCACGGTCTGTTTGCCGCGCAACGCCCGGGTCACGCCGGCGTCGGCGGTCCACCGCGTGCCGATGACATTGTTGATGCCGACGAGCGGCGAGGGGCTGCCGTCGTCGAACGGATAGGTGCCGTCGTAGGAGAACCGGTCGAAGGAGCCGCGCAGGGTCAGGCGTGTGCCGTTGAACGTCCGGCCGTACTCCGCGTCGAACAGCGTGTGGCGGTCGGTCGTTCGTTCCCGTGAAATCTGCTCGTTGAACAGGGTTCCGAACGACGCCGTCGGGACGTCCCGGCCGCGGGTTCCGTATGCGCCGGTCAGGGTGATGTCGCCGAAGGAAAGCCGTCCGTAGACCTGCTTGACGCCCTCGCCGTCGAGTCCCTCTGCCACGCCGTCGTTGGTGGCCGGCGAGTCGAACTCCGGATAGTACAGGCGCTGCACGCCGTCGCTGTGCTCGTAGGTGCCTGAGAGCGCCACATCCAGGCCGCTGGCGAAGCGGTGCCCGGCGGACGCGCGCAACAGCCGGGTTCCCAGCGTGCCGGTCTCGACGGTGACCGCCCCCCCGCCCAGCGAGGCGCCTGTCCGGGTGATGACGTTCACGACCGCGAAGAACGCGCTGTCGCCGTAGAGCGACGAGGCCGGCCCGCGGATGATTTCGACGCGCTCGAACATCGCAGGATCGAGGCCGAACTCGGCGCCGATCTCCGCCTGTCCGAACACGTTGTCGTTCACCCGGTGTCCGTTCACCAGCAGCAGGATCCGGCTGTTGTAGTCGCCGGGCTTGGCGAACCCGCGCGTTCCCACGCAGGCTGAAGTTGCGATCGTCGGTCATGTACATCCCCCGCACGCCGCGCAGGATGTCCGCCAGCGTGCGGTAGCCGTACCGGGCGATCTCCTCCGCCGTGATGAAGGAAACGGACGAGGGCGCCTCGATGACGGGCTGCAGCCGCTCGGACGCGCCGTAGACCTGCCCGGCGTCGAGCTTCATCAGTTCTTCGAGGCTCATATCGGGCAGCGACGATTGCGCCCACGCCGGCGACGAGCTCACGAGCATGACGACGAGGAGGACCGGCCGGCTGCGTGCAGAGGTCGCTCCGCACCAGACCCGGCGAGGTGACCCGATCATGCGTTCGCGCCAGCGAACTGCAGTCCGGCGGAGAGTATCCTTGAATGGCAATGGGCTCATGGTCGTTTCGACAGGATGATGAGCCTCGAGCTGAGCTCGAGGCGTGCGCGCTTCGCGGGTTCCACGCGCACATTGAACAGGAGGCTGCCTCGCGCGTAGAACAACTGAACGATGCCGCCGAGCTCGGCGAATCCTTCCATGTCGCTGATCGTCAGGACGGGCTGGTCGCGGATGGCGGCGAGAATCGATACGGCCTGGGCGGCGGGAATACCTGAGAGATAGAGGACGCTGCAGCCCCGCAGGGAAGCTGTAGCCGTGACGCGGGAGACGCCGATCTTGTGGCCCGCGTGCAGACGCCCCTTGACCGCCCGCTCGAGCGCCTCGGCGACGGGAGCATCACCCAGCACGCAGAAGGTGGAAGCGGCAGCCGGGAACGCGTCGGGCGGCCACTTCGTGAACGTGACGAAGTTGTGGATGTAGCTGGCTTTGAGCGCGGGCCCGGTTACTTCCTGGGCAGGAGACGGCAGGACGCGAAGCAGCAGGAGCGCCGCGACAGCAGCCCCTGTGAAGTACGCAGACGACCTGCTTCGGTTTCCGGCGTGGCGCGGCATCATCGACAGGCGTTCGTCTCCAGGACACCGGAGGCTGCACGGGCTATGCCCGCGAGGTGCCGGCGCCGGCGCTTCAAGTCCAGGCCGGCCGGGGACGGACACCAGGCTGCAGATTCACGTGAAATGGCCGGTCATGGGCGTGTCGCCGTGCCCTGCACGGGCGTGAGAGCCGCCTCGAATCGCGCAATGGCGGGCACCCCCGCGGGAGAGCGAGTCCGTGCCCGGGACGGATCCGGCAGCTACCCCGGGCCGCGCGTTTTCAATTGTGTAAGTGATCCGACGGTTCTGATCGGGTGAGCGCGTGTGCGGTTGTGGCCGCCGTCAGTAGGGCGTGAGCCGGCATTCGTGCGGTCGGGTTGCCGAGGAAATGCGAGAGAGCACCACCCCGACGGAGAGCGGCCGGGCGGACAGGTGACTGTGCGCCCGGCCGGCCCGCCTCAGCGGCGGGCGAACTCGTAGGTCGTTCCGTCCGCCCGGAAGGCCACGATTGAGTACCGAACGCGCGCCGGGCCCCTCCATCCCGGGCGATCCGACCGGCATTCCGGGTGTGGCGATGCCGGCGATCTTCGGCTGCTCCTTGAGCAGCTGCCGGACGAGGTCGGCAGGCACGTGCCCTTCGACGAGGTAGCGGCCGATGAGCGCGGTGTGGCACGACCGGAGCGGTTCCGGAACGCGCTTGCGTTCGGGGACCGCGTCCAGCTCGGTTGTGACCTCCCGCGTCAGCTTGAAGCCGGAGGCGTGCATGTGGTCCACCCATTTGCCGCAGCAGCCGCACGTCGGCGTGAGCCACACCTTCCCGTCAGCGACGGGAGCAGCAGGCTTCTTCTGCGTTTGCCCGACGATCCCGGGAGCCGTGGTCAGCATCAGTAGAGCCACCAGGCGGGCGAGAATGGAGTATGTCATCCGGCGATCATATGCGACCTCCCGCATCCTGTGCTCGGCGCCCCGCGGCACGGGAACCGTCCGGCGGCCGACGCCGCGCCAGCGACCGGTGAGGCGTCCGGATCGCCTATGCTGGTTGCGTCCGCCGGAGCGTCGGACGTGCCGTGATGAACGACAGGGATGCCGACACCATAGAATTTCCACGCCCTGGCCCGCCCTCCGGTCGCAGCGGCTTCGGCCTGCTGATCATCATCGGTCTGGGCCTGCTGCTGTTCGGCGGCAGCGCGGCCCTCTCGTACTACGTCGACGCGCTCTGGTTCCGCTCGCTGGGTACGCCGGCGTGTTCTGGAAGACGCTGCGGGTGCAGGGCCTCGTCTTCGCGGTGACAGGTGGCGTGACGTTCCTCGCGCTCTATGGCGCTTTCCGGGCGCTGAAGCCACCGCGCTTCGGCGAGCTGGGAACCGACGGCGTGGTCATCATCAACGACCGACCCGTGAAGCTGCCGGTCGGCCCCGTCCTCTCGATGATCGCCCTCCTCACGTCGACGATTGTCGCGCTGGGCACGGCGGCCGGCATGACGGCCGAGTGGCCGACCCTGGCGCTCTGGTGGTATGGCAGCGATGCGCCGCTGCCGGCCGCGGCCGCCACGCAGGTTGCCGACCCGATCTTCGGCAGGCCGCTCGGGTTCTACCTGTTCAGCCTGCCGGCCTGGCAGCTGGCAGCCGGCTGGCTGGCAAGGATTGCGTTCCTGGTCTTCGCGATGGCGCTGTTCTTCTTCATGGCCTCGAGCGGAAGCCGCGTGCTGCGCGGGGGCGGCCGCACCGGCAGCCAGTCCAGCGTCATACGCGGGCTGGCGCTGGCGTGGGGGCTTCTGCTGCTGGCGATGGCGGCGCAGGTCTACCTCGGACGCTTCGCGCGGCTGTTCGCCGACCACACCATCTTCGCCGGCGTCACCTACACCGAGGCGCACGTCACGCTGACCGGAATGCTCCTCGTGGCGGTCGCGCTGGTCCTCGGGGCGGTGTTCGCGCTGTGATGGCATACGCCTCGCCTCGCCTGCTGTGGCTCGCGGCGGCGGTCGCTGCCCGCAGCCGCGGTGCTACGTCGTCACCGGCGTCGATCGGCTGGTACGTCGAACGGCTTCGTCGTGAAGCCGAACGAGCTCGTGCGCGAGACAGCCGTACATCACCCACAACATCGAGTTGACGCGCCAGGCTTACGGGCTCGACCGGATCGAGCGAGCGGCCGTTCCCGGCCGAGACGACGCTGGCAGCGGCTGGACGTCGCGAACAATCGGGCCACGCTCGAGAACATCCGGCTGTGGGACTGGCGCGCGCTCCAGGACACGCTGCGGCAGATTGCAGGAGATCCGCACCTACTACGACTTTCCCGACATCGACATCGACCGGTACGACGATCGACGGCGACGGTGCGCGCAGATGATGCTCGCGACCCGCGAGCTGAACATCGAGCGGCTGCCCGAGAGCAGCCGCAACTGGATCAACGAAAAGCTGATCTACACGCACGGCTACGGCGTCACGATGAATCCGGTCAACGGCTTCACGCCCGAAGGGCTGCCCGACCCTGATCTGCTGAAGGACATGCCGGTCCAGAGCACGCGTGCCGGCCTGAAGGTCACGCGGCCGGAGATCTATTTCGGCGAGCTCGACCAACACCGACGTCTACGTCAAGACGCGGCAGCAGGAGTTCAACTACCCGCAGGGCGAGACCAACAGCCTGACCTCGTACGAAGGCACGCGGCGGCATCGCGCTCGGCGGCTTCTTCCGCCGCCTGCTGATCGCGCTCGACCGCGGCGACCTCGCCAAGCTGCCGTTCAGCGACGACGTCACCGCCGAGAGCCGGCTGCTGATGCGGCGCAACATCCGCGACCGCGTCGCAGCGCTCGCGCCGTTCCTCACCGTTCGACGCCGATCCCTACATCGTTCTCGACCACGACGGCCGGCTCTCCTGGATGATGGACGGCTTCACGCACGTCGGCCAGCTATCCGTACTCCCGGCCACTACCGGCTCGAGCGGGACGCGCGTCAACTACATGCGCAACAGCGTCAAGGTGGTGGTCGACGCCTACGACGGCACGACGACGCTTCTACGTGTTCGACGCCGACGATCCGATCATCGCCGCCTATCGCGCGATGTTCCCGACCCTGTTCAAGGACGCGTCGGCGATGCCGGCCGAGCTGCGGCAGCACGTGCGCTATCCCGGAGCTGCTGCTGCAGCTGCAGGCCGCCGTCTACGGGCTGTACCACATGACCGATCCCCGGCGTGTTCTACAACCGCGAGGACCTCTGGACGGTCGCCAGCGAAGGCGGCCTGACGCGGACCGCGCCGAGCAGGGCGCGCAGCCGATGGAGCCGAACTTCGTGCTGATGAAGCTGCCGGGCGAGCAGACGATGGAGTTCGTCGAGATCCTGCCGTTCACGCCGGCGAACCGCAACAACCTGATCGGCTGGATCGCCGGCCGCAGCGACGGCGAGCACTACGGCAACGCGATCGTCTACGACTTCCCGAAGACGCGGCTCGTGGACGGCCCGCTGCAGATCGAGGCGCGCATCGATCAGAACGCGCAGCTGTCGGGCCAGCTGTCGCTGTGGAACCAGCAGGGATCGCAGCGTGCGGCGCGGCGCGCTGATCGTCATCCCGATCGGCCGCGCGCTGCTCTACGCGCGAGCCGATCTACCTGCAGGCCGCAGCGCAGCCCGATGCCCGAGCTGCGGATCGTCGTGCTGGCCCTCCAGGATCGCCTCGCCTACGGGCCGACGTTCGAAGCGGCGTTGGCGACCCTCTTCGGCGCGGGCGGGTCGACAACGACGACGCCACAGGCGGCGCCGGCTGGACCGTCGTCGGCCGCGACGGCGCCCGGGGGCCCGCCGGGCGCCGACGTCCGCGCGCTGATCGCGGACGCTGCGCAGAATCTGGCTGATTACCAGCGGCTGACGGCTGAAGGAAAGCTCGGCGAGGCGGGACAGAAGCTCGAGCAGTTGAAGCGGACGCTCGAGGAGTTGAACAAGCGCAGGCCGTGAGTCGGCGCCGGGCCCGGTGTCCGCGGGGTCTGACCAGCCTCCGCTGGAGCGACGGCGGTCCGCCGAAGCCAAGGCGAAGGGGGAAGACCCCGCGCCACATTCTCGAACCTGCCAGGGACGCTCGCTGTGGGCAGGGCTTTTTCAAGCCCCGCCGCGCATTCCCAGCGCTTACTCCACATCCACTTCGTAGACGTAGACCGTCGACCTGTCGTCGTCGGGCATGAAATAGGCGCGCAGGCCCCTGTCGCCGGGCTCCACGAAGACTGGATTGTGCGTCATGTCCATCCCGCCGACGTCCAGAGGAGCACCGGCACCTGGTGGACCGGGCGTCCGTCGGCGAAATCCACCAGGTCCATGCCGCCAAGCCGGAAGGGTGGCGCCCCAGGGCCCTGGCGCATTTCCGTGACCCCGGTGCACAGCATGCGGCGGACACCGACGTACTTGCAGTCCTGGTAGTCCACGTAGTGCGACGGGTTCAGCGTCCGCAGGCTCTCCGGAGGCGCTGCGGCGTCGGTGACCCGCCCGTCCGCACCGAGCGCCCAGCGGTAGAAGCGCCGCGACCCCCAGCTCACGCCATGCAGCGTCCGATCGTCCGTGTTGTGCACGATCGCGCCTATGTGATCGGCGAAGCGGAGCACCTCGGTCGCCTTCATCGTGCTCTGGATCGACGCGATAGACAATCGAGCGGCTGTTCGGCCGGTATTCCGCGACCGGCACCCAGATGTGCCTGCCGTCGTAATCGATTCCGCCCGGATGATAGATGTCGCCCTCCCCCAGCTCGAGATCGGCGACGAGGTTGCCCTTCATGTCGATCTCGAACAGGTGCCCGACGCCCTTGCCCGCGTCCCGGTCGTAGCCGCCGGCCGGCGTGGCGCCACGGGAACGGTCCGCACCTGTATCTCGACCGACGAGACGAACAGCCGGTTGCCGATCTTGACCATGCCCTGCGGGTGGTGGGTCGGGAACGCGACGGGAATGGTCGCCACCTGCCTCCAGGCCGAGGCACGCGTGAGCTTCCTGACCCGATCGGCAATGTCGGCCCGGCCCTGGGCGTGAAGCACCGGCAGCGCGGCCGCCGCAGCCGCGACCAGCCACGTCAGGACACGCACGGGCAGCCCTCCACGGTACGGGGGTGACGGTTCACGCGCCGAGTATAGAGCGGGTGTTGCGTCGGGCAGTTGTGCCCCCCGCACGGGGGCAGTATTCTTCCGGGCGTGATCCGATGGCTGACGCTGGTGCTGGCTGTGCCCCTCCTGGTCCAGGCGCCCGTGCAGCGCCCGAAAATCCTCGGCGTCGCGCACGTCGCGTTCTTCGTCAGCGACCTGCAGAAAGCCCGCGCTTTCTACCAGGCGCTGCTCGGCTACGAGGAGCCTTTCACGCTGCCCGGATCTGACGGATCAGTCCAGATCGCTTTCGTCAAGATCAACGATCACCAGTGGATCGAGCTCTTCACCGGGCCCTCGAAGGGCGAGGGTCAGCTCAATCACATCGCGATCTATACCGACGATGCCGAGCGGATGCGGGAGTATCTGGCGTCGCGCCAGGTCACCGTGCCGGCGACGGTGCCGAAGGGGCGCACCGGCAACAAGAACTTCATGGTCAAGGATCCCGACGGCCACAGCGTCGAGATCGTCGAATATCAACCGGACAGCTGGACCGGCGCCGATACCGGCAGACATGTGCCGGCGTCCCGGGTCTCCGGGCACGCCCTTCACCTCGGCATCCTCGTGGGGCGGCTGGATACGGCCACAGCCTTCTACAACGGCATCCTCGGGTTCCAGGAGTTCTGGCGCGGCGCCGCGGCGAACTCGCCCACGCTCAGCTGGGTCAACATGCGCGTGCCCGACGGAACCGACTATCTGGAGCTGATGCTGCACGACCGCATTCCTGCGCCGGAAGGCCGAGGCACCGCGCACCACCTCGCCCTGATGGTGCCCGACATCGACAAGGCGGTTGCGGCACTCGAGTCGCGCAGGGAAGCCAGCGGCTACACGCGTCCGATTGCCGTGCGCACGGGCATCAACAGGAAGCGCCAGGTGAATCTGTTCGACCCGGACGGGACCCGCGTGGAGTTGATGGAGCCCGATACCGTCGACGGTCAGCCTGCGCCGCCGTCGATGCTGCCGCCGCCGCGCGGACCCGGGCTCGACTGACCCGTCGTCAATCCTCGCGGAGCGCGCGGGCAGGGTCCGTGCGCGTGGCGGCGAACGCCGGGCCCAGGCTCGCCAGCAGGGCAACGCCCAGCAGCGCCGTCGGGGCTCCGACGATCGTGAGCAGATCGAAAGACGTGACGTTGAAGAGAAAGGCCTGGAGGAGCGAGCCGCCGAGAGGCGTGAGCAGCAGGCAGCAGAGTGCGCCGGCGCACGCCATCCTGAGGCCGTCGGACAGGATCATCCCGGCGAGGTCCGCCCGGCTGGCGCCGAGGGCCACCCGGATGCTGAGCTCCTTGCGCCGCTGGCGCACGACGTACGCCAGCAATCCGTAGATGCCGCTGGCCGCGAGGAGCAGCGCGAGCGCCGCGAACGCCTGAAACAGCCACAGGGCGAAGCGGCGGGCGCCGAGGGCTGCCGCGGCATGAGCGTCGAACGTCCGGATGTCCGCGAGAGGCAGTTCCCTGTCCACGTCGTGGACGGCAGCCGTGACAGCGGGCGTCAGCGAGCCCGCCTGGATCCCGGAGCCGCGGACGGCGAAGGACACCGCGCCGAACTCCACCTGGCCGATCGGGAACCACAGCCCCGGCTCCGCCGCCATGTCGGTCGGGTTGTCCTTGACGTCGGCCACCACCCCGACGATCTGGCGGTCCCCGCCAAACACCCTGACCGTGCTGCCGACCACGCCGCCCTCCGGGAAGTAGCGGTTCGCCAGCGCCTCGTTGACAACCAGCGTGGACGGCTGGCCGGACACGTCGCGAGCACCATCGAACAGGCGGCCGCTCACGAGCCGCGTCCCAATCGCCTCGAAGTAGCCGGGCGTGGCCGCCTGGTACCGTGCCCCGGGCCGTCGTCCTGGGCGCCGGCCGCCGGGGCACGCCCGGCGATCGTGAAGCTGGTGTTCTCGTCGTAACCGCTCCACGGAAGGTTCGTCGAGGCTCCAACGGCAGCGACCCCCGGGATCGACGCGATGCTCAGCCGGATGCTCTCGTACAGCCGGGCGACCTCGCCCCGCGTTCGACCCTCCTGCTCAGGTACGGCCAGGCGGAACGTCAACGTCGCAGCCGGATCGAAGCCGTGATCCCGCGCGTCGATCTCCCGGTAGCTGCGCAGCAGGAACAGCGTCCCGGCACACAGGAGGCCGGCGAGCGCAATCTCTCCGACGACCAGCGTCATCCGGAAGCGGCGGGCGTCGCGGCTGGAGGTCACGCGATGCTGCCTCAGGAGCGGGCTGTTCCCACCGGAGGCCAGCAGCCCCGCGAGCAGCACGGTTGCAATCGCGATCGCCGCGGCGAAGCCGGCGCCCCCGGCGGTCAGGGCAATCTCATGGGCCCTGGGGAAATCGGCGGGCAGCAGCTGGCGCAGCAGCGGCAGCCCGGAGCTCGCCGAGCAGCAGACCCACGGCGGCGCCCGCGGCACCGATCAGCAGGTTCTCGGCGAGGCCGACGCGAAGGAGCTGCCAGCGATTGGCGCCCAGCGCGCGCCGGAGCGCCAGTTCGTCGCGCCGGGCAACCGCGCGTGCGACGGAGAGGCCGGCGATGTTCGCGCACGCCACGAGCAGCACCAGGCCGCCGGCAACGTCGAGGAGCCACACCACCTGGCTCAATCGGCCGGTCACCTCGCTGAGCAGCGGTTCCATGCGAATGCCCCACCGGCCCGCTTTCGGGTACTGCTGCTGTAGCGCTGGACCAGCCCCTCGAGCTCCTGGCGCGCCTGGACGGGGTGAAGCCGTCGCGGATGCGTGCGATGGCGTTGCAGAAGTGGCTGAAGTGCGCCATGCCCTCGCCCCCCTCCACGACCAGCGGCAGCCAGACGTCCACGGTTTCCCCCTGCAGCGGCGAGCGATACTCGCCGCCGACGTGCTGGAAGCCCTCGGGTGCGACGCCGACGACGGTCCACGCCTCGCGGTTCAAGCCGGATCGCTTGGCCGACGATCGCGGGGTCATGCCTGGAAGTCGTTCAGCCACACGCGTGCGCTGAGGATGACGTGCCGGCCACCTTTGCGCTGGTCGCTGGCGGTGAACGCGCGGCCCAGGAGCGGGGCCTTGCCAAGAACGGCGAAGTACTCCGGCGTGATGGCCACTCCGGTCAGGCGCTTCGAGTGCCCTCCGGTGGAGGAGAGCTCCATGTCCATTCCGGTGTACAGCGCGATGCAGTCGAGGGCTCTGGCGTTCGCGCGGTAGTGGAGGATAGTGCCCGATCGACATCGGGAACTTCGGGGCGCCCTGGCTGGAGTCGTAGAGGCGGACCAGCCGCTCTGGAGACTCGGTAGGGCAGCGCACGCAGCACCACCCCCTCGAGCATGAAGAAGATGAGCGTGTTGACCGCAACCGTGGCCGCGAGCACCAGGACGGCAACCGTTCCGAAGCCCGGGTTGCGTGTCAACGCGCGTGAAGCGTGACGCGAGATCGGTCCACATGCCATCGATCCAGCGGATGCCGAGCGCCTCGCGCGTGGACTCCATCCCGTCCGCCACGAGACCCGCGCGCCAGCGGGCCCGCCGCCGTGCATCTTCGGGGGAGAGGCCGGCGCGCACCCCGGCCTCGACCTCCATGTCGAAATGGAACTGCAGCTCCTCCCGCTTCTCACCGGAGGAGCGGTCCCGACCCAGCATCCCCCTCAGCCGGCGCATCCACCCGGGCATGTCGCTACTCCAGCACTCGGGCCATGATGCCGGCCATCCGCAGCCAGCCGGCGCGTTTCTTCTCGAGCGCCTTCCGGCCTCTCGCGGTCAGCTCGTAGAACCGGGCGCGCCTGTTCGATTCGGTCTGCGCCCATCGGGCAGAGATCACGCCCCGGGACTCCAGCCGCACCAGCCCGGGATAGAGGGTGCCCATGTTCAGCTGCAGGGCTCCCCCGGACACCTGCTCGAGCCGCGCGGCGATGGCGTAGCCGTGCTGCGGGCCAAGGGTGGCGAGCGTCTGCAGGATCATCAAGTCGAGCGTCCCCTGCAGGACTTCCGTGCGTGCTTCGTTGGCCATTCGAATGGAGTATCGTCGCGGCCCTGTTGGCTTGTCAAATGGAAGCCGGCGCAGGCGCGGTTGGGGACGGCAGAGGCCAGGGACGGAGAGAAAGAGGGTGCCGAAAGCAGCGGACGGCCGGCCTGCGAGGGGCGGTGCGGCGGCTGTCGGCTGCAATCAGCCGATTTCAGCAGCAAGGCGCGGAGTGCCGGCCGCTTCCGCAGCTGTCAAAGTAGGCGCATGATACAGACAGCCGACGTGAACAAGATCACTGCCCTCCCGCCCGGCACGCCGAAGGCCGGCTCGACAATCGAGCACGACCCCCGCTGGGCTGCCGTCGTTGCGCGCGATCGCAGCGCCGACGGCACCTTCTATTACTCGGTCAGGACGACGGGGGTGTATTGCCGCCCGTCGTGCGGGGCGCGTCGCGCGAACCCCGGGAACGTGCGATTTCATTCGACAGCCGCCGAGGCGGAGCGTGAGGGATTCCGCCCCTGCAAGCGGTGCAGGCCCGATCGGCCATCGCTCGACGGCCGCGCGGCGAAGGTGGCGCACGTCTGCCGCCTGATCGAGGCCGCCGAGACGGCGCCGAGCCTGGCGGTGCTCGCCAGGGCCGCGGGCCTCAGCCTCCATCACTTCCATCGCGTGTTCAAGGCCGCGACCGGGTTGACGCCGCGGAAGTATGCCGCGGCGCACCGCGCGCGGCGCGTCCGCCACGAGCTGAGGCGGAGCGCGACGGTGACCAATGCGATCTACGACGCCGGCTTCAACTCGGGAGGCCGCTTTTACGCCGAGACCGGTCAGATCCTCGGGATGACGCCGACCGAGTATCGGGCCGGCGGACCGCACACCGACATCCGCTTCGCGGTCGGCGAGTGCTCATTCGGGTCGGTCCTCGTTGCCGCGACATCGAAGGGCGTCTGCGCGATCCTGCTGGGTGGCGACCCCGACGGGCTCGTCCGCGAGCTCCAGGACTCGTTTCCGCGGGCAACGCTGGTCGGCGGAGACGAAGCGTTCGAGGCGACGGTGTCGCGGGTCGTCGGCTTCGTCGAGTCGCCTGGCGTCGGCCTCGACCTGCCGCTCGACGTCCGGGGCACCGTGTTCCAGCAACGGGTGTGGCAGGCGCTGCGCGAGATTCCCGCCGGTTCGACCCTCAGCTACACGGACATCGCCCGAAGGATCGGCGCGCCGACCTCCGTTCGCGCTGTGGCACAGGCGTGCGCCGCCAACACGCTTGCCGTGGCGATTCCCTGCCATCGGGTCGTGAAGCAGGACGGCGGGCCCTCGGGGTACCGCTGGGGCGCGGAGCGGAAGCGGGTCCTCCTCGAGCGGGAGAGGGATGTTGTTTCGACACCGCCCGGAGGACCGGGCAGCAGCTGATCTCCACTGCGGCAGACCGGGCGCTTCGATGCGAGCGAATCCGCTGCGCCGGGGTAAGCTCACCGTGTTCGCGCCCCGATGCCCACTCCGCCCGTTATCCGCGTCTCCGGCATCCACAAACGTTATGGCCGCGTCGTCGCGATAGACGACGTGTCGTTCGAGGTCCATCGGGAAGAGATCTTCGGCCTGATCGGTCCGAACGGAGCCGGCAAGACGACGACGATGGAGTGTGTGGAAGGCCTGCGGAGGCCGGACCGGGGAACCATCACGGTGCTGGCGCTCGATCCCGTCCGGGACGCGTACCGGCTCCAGGATCGCATCGGCGTGCAGCTCCAGGAAGCGCAGCTCCAGAAGCGGATCAAGGTCTGGGAGGCCGTCGATCTCTGGGCTTCGCTCTACGGCAGGACCCGGTCCGACCGCGACCGCCTGCTGGAGCAGCTGGGGCTGGTCGAGAAGCGCGACGCCTGGTTCATGACGCTCTCGGGGGGCCAGAAGCAGCGGCTGTTCATCGCGCTCGCGCTCATCAACGATCCGGAGATCGTGTTTCTCGACGAGTTGACCACGGGGCTGGACCCCCAGGCGCGACGCGTCACCTGGGACCTGGTGCGTGGCATCCGTGCCCGCGGCAAGACGGTGTTCCTCACCACCCACCTGATGGAAGAAGCGGAACGGCTGTGCGATCGCGTCGCGATCCTCGATCGCGGCCGCATCATCGACGTGGACACGCCCGCGCGGCTGATCGCGCGCCACTGCCGCGAGCGGGCGGTCGTGCTGTCCACCGACGACCCGGCCGCCGAGGGGCGCTTTCGCGAGATCCCCGGGGTTCAGGAGGTCGCTCTTCGGGACGGACGATTCACGATCCGCGGGGAGGACGACAGCCTCGTGACGCAGGTCATTCAATGCATCGCGGACCATCGGATCCGCGTGACCGACTTCCGGACGGTGCTCCCGACGCTCGAGGATGTGTTCCTCGGGCTGACGGGTCACTCGCTGCGCGATTGAGCCCGGAGTTCAATTGCGCTACGGCAGGGTCTGACCAGCCTCCGCTGGAGCTACGGCGGTCCGCCGGAGCCTGGGTGAAGGCGGAAGACCCGCCTGCGTCAACACAAGTGAACACAAGTGAGCGTGATGCTGAGAGGACTCTGGAAGCTGACCTGGCTGGAGATCAAGATCTTCGTCCGGGAGCCGCTCGGCGTGGTCGGAACGATTGGCATTCCGGTCGCGTTGTTCGCAATCCTCGGCCGGTTTGCCGCCCGGGCTGGTGCCGGCCCGCGGCCTCGTCCCATGATGGAGGTCGTGCTGCCGGTGTTCGGGGCCCTGCTGATCGCCCTCAACGCCGTCCTGTCGCTCGTGACGATCATCGCGATCTATCGGGAAGGCGGCATCCTCAAGCGCCTGCGGGCCACTCCGCTGCGGCCGCACGTGATCCTGACGGCGCACGTGCTCGTCAAGCTGTTGCTGACGGCCGTGACGCTGGCGCTGACGATGCTCGTCGGAACCCGTTACTACGCGATCCAGACGGATGCGCGGCTGTTCGGGATCGCGGCGGCGCTCCTGCTCGTCACGGTCTGCATCCTGTCGATGGGGTTCCTGATTGCCAGCATCGTGCCGACAGCACGATTCGCCCAGCCCGTCGGCTCGCTGCTGCTCTATCCGATGGTGGCGGTGTCCGGGCTGTTCGCTCCGATCGGATCGCTGCCGTGGCCGTTGCCGATTGTCTCGCGGGTGCTGCCCCTCACGTACGCTGTCTCGCTGCTCAAGGGCATCTGGAAGGGGGAGCCTTGGTCGGCGCACGCGGGGGACGTTGCCGCGCTGGTGGTCGTGTTCGTGTTGTGCACCGCGCTGTCCGCCCGGGTGTTCCGCTGGGAATAGACGGAGCGGCTCGGTTGTGGTGTCAGCGGCCGTGCGCGCACCCCGGCGCTGACCAGGCGGTCAGAACTGCTGCGCGATCCACAGAACCGCGCGCACGCCGAGCGCCAGCGGGAGCCCGATCGCCAGGATTGCAAACGGGATGAACGCGACGACGGCCAGCAGGGTGACCGCGTCGACGATCATCGCGGAGGCGCGCCATGGCCTTGCCACGGCAAGCGCCATCAGCGGATCCTCAGCGCGGGAAGGCCGTTACCGCCGGGCCGGGCGTTGGGGGTCGGCGTGTCGTTGGTGTGGTGAAGCAATGTCCCCAGGCTGCCGGTGGCGTCTGCTTTCATCGTGATGGCCGTCAGGGCTGTCAGCAGCACTGCGATACCGACGTAGGTCGACACGTGCAGCGTGTCGGGCACGGCGGTCAGCCACAGCGCACCCATGACGAAGATCAGGACCGCCATCGAGAGCAGGAAACGGGTCGACAGTTTGAAAATGGGCATCACGGCGTTCCGGTTCGTGCACCAACGAGGGAACGAGGGCTGGAGCCGGGGGTACCGAAGGCCAACCGCTTTAGTGAGGCTGGACGGCTGGTGCAAGCCGGGAAGCTCAGGAAAGAGTACCCAGTGTAGCACGCGCGGTTTGCGCGCGTCCGGGGAAAGAAGTACCGTGCACAGGATGAGACCTCCGGACAGCCGCGATCCCTCGCCGGACGTCTCCGCCGCGCCTCCCTCGCAATGCCCCGCCTGCCGCTCGACCGAGGTTCGCACCACCGGCAAGGTGGTCACTACGGACTCATACTGGCGGTGTGAGGCGTGCGGCGAAGTCTGGAACGACGGCCGCCGGCGCGCAGCGGACCGCCATACCGTCGGCCGGCCGTGGGGCCGGTAAAGGCGCAATGGCCAAGGGCCAAGGGCCAAGGGCCAAGGGCAGACGGCTGTTCTGCGATCGACGGTTCCGTAACCCCCAGGCGGGCTTCGAGGGCCCGCAGAGAGCCTGATGCCTGAAGACGGCTGTGCGCACATTGCTGCGGTGAAAACCGTCAGGCACGCCCGAAAGCCGGAATGCGAGGAGTGCGTCAAGGTCGGCTCGCCGTGGATGCACCTGCGGACGTGCCAGACCTGCAACGCGACGCTCTGCTGCGACAGCTCGCCGAACCGCCATGCGACGAAGCACGCGCACACCAGCGGCCACCCGGTGATCGCCTCGGCTGAGCCCGGAGAGCGCTGGCTCTTCTGCTACCCGGACGACGCGTTCGCCGAGTACTAGTGTCCCGACCGCAGAATCCTGAAAAACAGATCCCGATGGCTAATGGCCCAGCGCAAATGGGGCCTTTTCGGCTGACTAGTCCGGCGCCGGCCCGAGGGGTCGGCTGACGAGCGGGACGCGCGCATCCGGCGGCGGCCAGCTCGCACGAAGGTGGGCGTATCGCGGGTCGTCGGTGGCCGCCATGGACCGGAAGCTGCCGGCCAGCGTGTTCAGGTAGTACGCATGGAACCCCGGTGCGGCGACGAAGGGGTGATACCCGTCCCGCACAATCACCAGGTCCCCACCCGCGACGTGGAACGTCTGATCCGTCCGGCCGTCAGCCGTGTAGAGCCGCTGGATCCCGTAGCCGTCGGACCCGCTGAAACGGTAGTAGTAAATCTCTTCGAGATCCGCCTCGAGCGGCGGCGCGTGCCGATCGTGCTTGTGAGGCGGGTAGCTGGACCAGTTCCCGGCTGGCGTGAGCACCTCGCAGATGAGCAGCCGATCCGCCTCGGCCGTGGCCGGGAGGATGTCGATGATCTGGCGGGTCGCGTTGCCCCCGCCGCGCACCTCCAGGCCGCAGTCTTCCGGCCGGATTACCCGCGGTGCGAACCGTTTCGTCGTCGGCGATCGGCACTCCGCGATCTCCGATGTGCGGCTGGCGCCGACCTCGAAGGCGGTGCCGGGCGGAAGGTACACCGCATGCGGGTAGTCGGTGAACACGTCCCGCCGCGGGCCGAGCCGCGCGCGCGTCCGCTGACCGGGTGTCCAGGTGATCCACGCCAGGCCGGACAGGAGCACGAGACAGACCTCGTGACGCCCCGTGCGCCCGGTCCATCTGTCGCCCCCCGCGATCTGGCGCACCGCGAAGCCGACGTACTCCCACTGCGCGCGACGGGGCGTCACCCCGATCTGCGTGCCGGATTGACGTCTGGGGATGACACGGGAATGCAGCAGTGGGGTGGTAGGCATCGTTTTGTCCCGGGCTGAAAAGAAGCTGCCATCAGCGTACAACCGATTCGAGAGCGACCGGCTGCCCCGTCTCTCGTGCCTGCGTCGCCGCCAGGGCAATCTTCAGCGCCTCGACCCCGTCGTCGACCGTGATCGGCGGCTTCCGCCCGTTCAGGACGTTCTGCGCGAAGTTCTCGAGCTGTGCCGTGTAGGCGTCGCGAAACCGTTCCATGAAGTACGGCACGGTGTCGTGCGTGACGCCGGCTCTGGTCATGACCGTCAGCGGGGTTTCCCGGAGGTAGCCGATGCTCAGGGTGCCGGCCGTGCCCAGCAGCTCCGTCGTGATGTGATAGCCGTAGATGCCGTTTCGAGTGAGGTCCACCACGCCGAGCCGCCCGCTGGCGAACACCAGGCTGATGATCGCGTTGTCGATGTCGCCGACCGCGCCGAGCTCCGGGTAGGCCAGCACGCCGCCGATCGCCTGCACGCTGGTGACCTCGCCCATGAACCAGCGCGCCAGGTCGAAGTCGTGGATGCCCATGTCCACGATCAGGCCGCCGCTGCTCTTCGGGTTGGCGTACTCGACCGACGGCGGGTAGGGATCACGGGACGTGGACTTGAAGACCACGACGTCGCCGATGGCGCCCTCCTCGAGCCGGGCTTTCGCTGCCTCGTAGCCGCGGTCGAAGCGCCGCATGAACCCGAGCTGGAAGAACACGCCGGACTGCTCCACGACGCGCTTCATGTCGAGCGCCTCGCCGAGTGTGATGGCGAGCGGCTTCTCGCAGAAAATGGCCTTGCCCGCCGCGGCGGCCGTTTTGGTCACCGCGCCGTGCGTATCGGTGGGAGTGACGATCACGACCGCGTCAACCGACGGATCGCTGATGACCTCCTCAGGATTCGTGGAGCCGAGCGGCACGTCGAACTCCCGGACCACTCCGTCCACGGCCGCCTGCGACAGGTCGGTGACGGCCACGAGGCGCGTGCACGGGATGCGCGAGGACAGATCGCGGGCGTACACGCGTCCGAGCCGCCCCAGGCCGATGAGCCCTACGTTCAACTTCGCTGTGCCTGTTCGATCGCTCACACGCTCTCCTCGATGTTCCAGCGGCCGGCTACGGGCGGCTCCGGACGGGATCCGGGATCCGGGATGAACACCCTGCACCTCGTGAACCCCATCCCCGCCGAACCGCTTCGACGAGCGGGGGCGGTGAGAGTATACGTCCGCGCGCTCGGGCCTCGTCAAGAGCAGCCACGCCGGCCCGATCCGCGCGGTCGAAGCCCTCCCGGCGAACCGCTTTGCTGGGCGTTGCTCTTTGCTGCTAGACTGACGGCGCGAAGTCGACCTGATGGCCACTATCTACGATGTCGCGAAGCGCGCGCGGGTGTCGGCGGCAACCGTCTCCGCGGTCGTGAACGACAGCGCGTATGTGAGCCCGCCGCTGAAGTCGCGTGTCGAGGAAGCGATCGGGCAGCTCGACTACCGCCCGAACTCCGTGGCCCGGAGCCTGGCGCAGCGCCGCACGCGGACGATCGGGATGGTGGCGCTCAACATCGCCAACCCGTTCTGGCCGGCCGTCGTCCGCGGCGCGGAGGATGCGGTGCGCGCGCGAGGCTACGAGCTCCTGCTGGTGAACAGCGACGACGACGCCGAGAAGGAGGCGCAGGACCTCCGGTTGTTCCTGGCCAAGCGGGTGGACGGCATCCTGCTCACGAAAGCCTGTGGCAAGCTCCCATCCGACCTGCACGAGCAGCTGAAAGCGTCCGGCGTGCCGGTGGTGCAGCTGATGCGGCTTGGAACCGGGCTGCAATCGGATGTGGTTACGGTCGACGAAGAGGGCGGCGCCTACGAGGCGGTCACGCACCTGCTGCGGCTCGGATACACGCGCATTGGAATGCTGAACGGCCCGAACGTCAGCACGTCGCGCCGCCGGCTCGCCGGTTATCGGCAGGCCTTCCAGGCGTGGGGCCGTCCTGTCGACCCGTGCCTGGTGGTCGCCAGCGATTTCCGGGTCGATTCCGGCTACGAGAGCGGCATCACGCTGCTCCGGCGCAGCCCGGATGCGGTGTTCGTCGCCAACTACCTCATGGCCGTCGGCTTCATGCAGGCGCTTCGCCAGTACCAGCTCCGGTGCCCCGAGGACATCGGCATCGTCACGTGCGACGATCACCCGTGGCTCGACGCGTTCGCACCGCGCCTGACGACGATCAACCTTCCCAAGTCGGAGATCGGCCGGCGCGCCGCGGAGATGCTGCTGGATGCGATCGAGCCGCACGACAACGCGCCCAGGAGGCGGGCCGTGAAAATCGTCACGCTGAAAACGTCCCTCCGCATCCGTGAGTCGTGCGGATACGAACTGCGCGCGCACCGCCACGCCCGCGCCGGAGCGGAGATCACCGGCCCAGCGACCCGTCCTCCTTCACCGGCGGAAGAGGGGCCGCATGCCCACACTGCGGAGAGGTGACGTCCATGGCTGATACCAGACGCCTGACCATGGCGCAGGCGCTCGTCGAGTTCCTGGCGCAGCAGCACACGAGCCTCGACGGGATCGAGCAGCCGTTCTTCGGCGGCATGTTCGCGATTTTCGGCCACGGCAACGTGGCCGGGGTCGGGCAGGCGCTGCTCGAGGCGAAGGACAGGCTTCGCTGCTACCTGCCGCGCAACGAGCAGGCGATGGTCCACTCGGCGGTCGGCTTCGCCAAGATGGCCAACCGGCGCCGCACGATGGCCTGCACCAGCTCGATCGGGCCCGGCGCCACGAACATGGTGACCGGAGCCGCGCTGGCGACGATCAACCGGCTGCCGGTGCTGTTGCTGCCCGGCGATATTTTTGCGGGCCGTGGCCCGGCGCCGGTGCTGCAGCAGCTCGAACAGC
This sequence comes from uncultured Acidobacteriota bacterium, assembly GCA_963787175.1. GTDB lineage: Bacteria > Acidobacteriota > Vicinamibacteria > Vicinamibacterales > 2-12-FULL-66-21 > CAVSUB01. The sequence continues at coordinate 154,366 of CAWBCA010000004.1, read as the reverse complement.
CGGGATCGCAGGATGCGTCGGTGAACGACTGCTTCAAGCCCGTCTCGCGCTACTGGGATCGCATCAACCGCCCGGAGCAGATCCTCACGGCGCTACCGGAAGCGCTGCGCGTCCTGACGTCGCCGGCCGAGACCGGCGCCGTCACGCTCAGCCTGCCGCAGGACGTCCAGACCGAGGCGTTCGACTACCCCGAGGCGCTCTTCCGGAAGCGGGTGTGGACGATCCCCCGGCAGCGTCCGGACGCTGGCGCTGCTGCGCGAGGCGGCGGCGCTGCTGGCGCACGCGAAGACGCCGCTGATCATCGCCGGCGGCGGGGTGCCATCTACAGCGAGGCGACGGAGGCGCTCGCGCGGTTCGCGTCGGCGACCGGCATCGCCGTCGCCGAGACCATGGCGGGAAAGGGTGCGCTGGCGTTCGATCATCCGCAGGCGCTTGGCGCCGTCGGGCGTCACGGGCACGCCCGGTGCGAACCGGCTGGCGCGCGAGGCCGACCTGGTGATCGCCGTCGGCTCGCGGCTGAGCGACTTCACGACCGCGTCGAAGACCGCGCTTCCAGCACCCCGACGTCCGCTTCATCAACGTCAACGTGACAGAGCTCGACGCGGGCAAGCACCAGGCGCTGCCGCTCGTCGGCGACGCGCGCGCGACCTGGACGAGTGGCTGCCGCTGATGGCGGGCTGGCAGACGTCGCAGCGGGTATCGGGATCGCGTGGCCGCCGAGAAGGCCGCGTGGGAGCGGGAAGTGGATCGCATCTCACCACATCGAGACACCGGTGCTCAGCCAGGGCGCGGTCATCGGCATCCTGGACGAGCTCGTCGCGCCCCGCGACGTCATCCTGAACGCCGCCGGCAGCCTGCCGGGCGATCTTCACAAGCTGTGGCGCGCACGCGATCCCAAGCAGTACCACCTCGAGTACGGCTACTCGTGCATGGGCTACGAGATTGCCGGCGGGGCTGGGCGTCAAGATGGCCGCGCCCGATCGCGAGGTCTTCGTGCTGGTCGGCGACGGCTCGTACCTGATGATGGCGCAGGAGATCGTCACGTCGATACAGGAGGGCGTCCGGCTGACGATCCTGATCCTCGACAACCACGGGCTTTGCCAGCATCGGCGGGCTCTCGCAGTCGGTCGGCTGTGCCGGCTTCGGCACGGACGTATCGCTATCGCGAACGAAGGGACCGGCCAGCTCGACGGCGAGCTGCTGCCGGTCGACTTTGCGGCCAATGCCGCGTCGCTCGGCGCGCACGCCATTCGCGCCGGCACGTCCGGCGGCCGTCGCGCGACGCGATCGAGACGCGCGCGGCGGCGGACCGCACGACCGCCATCGTGATCCCGGTCGATCGCGAGCAGCGGATCGGCGGCTACGAAGCATGGTGGGACGTGCCGATCGCCGAGGTCTCCAGGATCGAAGCGGTGCAGGCGGCCCGGACCGAGTACGAACGCGCGCGCGGGGACGAGCGTCGGCATCTGTGACGAACGAGCGGTGCCGGAGGTTGACGTGATTGCCGTCGCCAATGCGCCGTGCTCGTGGGGGGTCCTGGAGTTCGAGTCGAAGTCCGGCGAGTCCCGGGTACGGCGCAGGTGCTCGACGAGATGGCCGCCTCCGGCTACGCCGGCACGGAGCTCGGCGACTGGGGCTTCATGCCGACCGATGCCGCGACGCTCGAGGACGAACTTTCCCGCCGCGGGCTCGCGATGCTCGGGGCGTTCGTCACCACGCGGCTCGCCGATCCGCTGACTCACGAGGCCAGCCTGCAGAGCGCAGTCAGGACGGCGGAGTTGCTCTCGGCGGTGACGGTGGGGGGCCATCCGGTGATCGTCCTGTCGGACGAGCCCACGGCCGATCCCGTCCGTGCCCGCGCCGCGGGACGCGTCGAGCCTGCGATGGGTCTCAGCGAGCGTCAGTGGGAGGAAGCGGCCGGTGCCGTGGAGCGGATTGCCAGGGCCGTGCGCGACGGCAGCGGCCTGCGCACCGTGTTCCATCACCACTGTGCGGGCCATGTCGAGACGCCGGACGAGATCGACACGCTGATGGCGCGTACCGATCCCGCCCTCGTGGGCATGTGCCTGGACTCGGGGCATGCCACCTACGGCGGCGGCTCGCCGGTCGACATCCTGGCGCGCCACCGGCCGCGCGTGTGGCACGTGCACTTCAAGGACTGCGACCCTGCCGTCGCCGCCCGCGCGCGGCACGAGAAATGGGACTATCACACGGCACTCAGGAGCGGGCTGTTCTGCGAGCTCGGTCGAGGGTCGGTGGATTTCCCGGGGCTGCTCGACGCGCTGCAGGCCAGCGGCTACGACGGGTGGATCGTGGTCGAGCAGGATGTGCTGCCGGCCATGGGCTCGCCGCTGGCGAGCGCCACGCGCAACCGGCGCTACCTGCAGTCGATAGGTCTGTGAGTTGATGGCAAATCGCAGACGAACCACCTTTGCCGTCTGCGATCTGCCGTTCTCCGGCTCGAATGTAGCGGCGGCCCTTCGGGGCCGCCCTTTTCGGCGGGCCCTGAAGGGCCCGCCCCACAGATGAGAAACCGGCCTTGTCTCGGGTTGTGGCAGCTTGGCGTAACCTGGACGCTGTGGCGGCTCCGGGGTGGGGATTCAAATGTAGCGCCCGCCCCACAGATGAGAACCGGCCTTGTCTTGGGTTGTGGCAGCTTGGCGTAACCCGGACGCTGTGACGCCGGCCCTTCAGGGCCGCCCTTTCGGCGGGGCCTGAAAGGCCCCGCCCTACAGGCTCCGGCGTGAAGATTCAGATGTAGCGGCGGCCCTTCGGGGCCGCCCACCGGCTCCGGCGTAGGGATTCAGCTGTAGCGGCGGCCCTTCAGGGCCGCCGGCACGGAGGTCACATGGGCGAGACCGTAACGGCGTACAAGAGCCCGCTGCACGAGATGACGCAGACGACGCGTACCTGCCTCTGGAACGACTCGTCCTCGTTGCAGGAGCTGGGATACGCGATCGACCACGGTGCGGTCGGGGCGACCTGCAACCCGGTGATTGTCGTCGACGTCCTCAAGCGCGAGATGCCCGCCTGGAAGGAGCGTATCCAGGAGCTCATTCGGACCCTTCCGACGGCGACCGAGCACGAGATCGCCTGGCGCGTCGTGGACGAGATGACCGTCAGGGGGGCGGCGCTGCTGGCCCCGGTGTTCGAGGTGCAGAACGGCCGGAACGGCCGCCTCTCCGTGCAGACGGACCCGAGGTTCTACCGGGACCCCGCGGCAATTCTCCGCCAGGCGGATCACTTCGCGCAGCTCGCGCCCAACATCATCGTGAAGATCCCGGTCACCGCGGCGGGGATCCCGGCCATCGAGGAGGCGACCTATCGCGGCATCAGCATCAACGCGACCGTCTGCTTCACGCTGCCGCAGTGCGTGGAGGTCGCCGAGGCGGTGGAGCGCGGCCTGAAACGGCGCGAGCAGGAGGGCCGCGACATCTCCACCATGGGTCCGGTCTGCACGATCATGGTCGGCCGGCTCGACGACTGGCTGAAGGTCGTGGCCGACAAGCAGGACATCAGCGTGGACCCGGGCGTGCTGGAGTGGGCCGGCGTCGCCGTGTTCAAGAAGACGTACCGGCTGTTCCAGCAGCGTGGCTACCGGATCCGCCTGCTGTCTGCCGCCTTTCGCAACCACATGCACTGGAGCGAGCTGATCGGCGGCGACGTGGTGATCTCGCCGCCCCATTCCTGGCAGAAACGTTTCAACAAGTCAGGGATCAGCGCGGCGACGCGCATCGACACCCCGGTGGCGCCGGAGATCCTTGGCGCGCTGGAGGCGTTCGAAGACTACCGGCGTGCCTCGACCGAGCAGGGCCTGTCACGCGAGGAGTTCGACGCGTTCCCGCCGACCCGTCGCACCCTGCGGCAGTTCATCGGCGCCTGTCACGATCTCGACGGTCAGGTCCGCGATCTCATGTTGCCGAACCCGGAGGGCACGATCTGACCTGCCGCGTGCGACACGCGCAGCACCGTTGGCCCACGACAATCGACTAAGGCCGGGCGGGTCCGGCGACAGGGCGCACGAGTCGCTGAACGAGCGGCTCGAGTTCCGCTTCCGTCATCCGGCCCGGACGATAGAGCCGGATCGATCCAGCCCGATCGACGAGCACCAGCGTCGGCGTCGTGCTGACGCCGTACTGCTTGTGGTTGATCTCGCTCAGCGGCACCGGCACGTGCTCCATCCAGGGATAGGACGTGCGCTGCACCTGCGCGATGTACTCCGCTTCTTCAGCCGGGCCGGCCGGCTTGCCGCCCGCGACGTAGCCGAAGCGCGCAGTGGGCGCGATGACGGTCAACCCCTGCGGGCCGTACCGCGCGAGCAGGCGCTCGATCACCCCGCCCTGCGCCTTGCAGTCGGAGCACCAGTGCGCCCAGAAGAACAGCAGCGCGGCGTCTCCCTTCCGCGCGGGCGCCGCGAGCTTCGTTCCCAGCCGGTCCGAGAAGTCCAGCGCCGGCGCCTTCGTGCCGTCGAGGCTGAGCAAATTGATGTTCTTCTGGATGCGCTTGTGGATCGACGTGTCCTTGTACTTCGCCAGTTCGCCCCTCAGCAACGCGACCGCCTCCGTCCGCGCGCCGCGTTGGGCGGCTGTCTGCGCGAGCACTTCGATCGCCGCCCCGAGTGCGGCCGGCAGGTGTGGCTCGCGATCGAACGGCCGGCGTTTCAGCTCGGCAGCCGCCAGGTCGTAGGTCTGCTGCGCGTACGCGGCTGCCTTGTCCGGCTGCCGCGCCGCGAGCGCGCCACGCCCGAGCCACGACAGCGCTTCCAGCATCTCCGGCGTGACCCCATGGGCGGCACGGGAGGTGGCCACCAGTTGTTCGCCGAGCTGGAAGTTGCCCTGTGCGACCGCCGCCCGCACGCCGGTGATGAGCGGAGTCGCCTGCCGGGCGTCAACGGCGCTGCCGGCGAGCAGCAGCACAGCGACCAGTACCCGCTTCATCGAGGACCGGCCCCCGCGCTGGGCCGGAGCATGACGTAGGTCGGGAGACCGACGGCCTTGAACCGCTGCATGAGCGCTTTCGTCCCCGGCTCGTCCGGATCCTCCGCCTGAACCTTGATCTTCACGTAGCCCGAGAGCGCCGAGAGAACAGAGGCGTCCCGCAGCGTGGTCTTGTCCATGGTCAGGCAGTTCTTGCACCAGGTCGCCCAGAAGTCGATCAGCACCGGTTTCTGCTCGCGCGCCGCGGCGGCGAGGCCGTCGGGCAGCGAGGCGTACCACCCCGCCTTGACCTGCTCGGACACGCTGGACGTGACGGCCGAGGCGTCTACCCAGCGATCTGCGAACAGCGTGTAAGCCAGATGGGCGTAGTACACGGCGGTGGCGAGGATCAGAACGCCGAATGCCTGCTTCACCCGCACCATCCACGGGCCGGGCTTGGGGAGCGCGGCCATGCCGGCGCCCGCGAAGGGCCAGGGTATAGCCATGCCGATGCCGAGCACGAAGGGCAGGGCCAGCGCCACCCGCGTGCCTGTCGCATACAGGTCGCTCGAGAACAGCACCACCTGGATGACGACCGGCGCGACGCAGGCCCCGGCCAGCAGCGCCGCCACGGCGCCCATGGTGAACGCCAGCGCGACGCTGCCGCGCGCGCCGGGCCCCGGCTGGAACATCGTCGAGAACCGCGAGAAATCGATCAGCAGCAGGTCGAACATGGCCAGCCCGAGCACCACGAACAACACGGCGATCGCCAGGTTGAACCATGGCGACGCGTTGATCGTTCCAAAGGTGCCTGCCGTCAGGATGACCACGAGCCCGAGCAGGCCGTAGACGACCGCCATCGCGCCGCCGTACGCAGAGCCGAGGAGAAACCCCCGGGCGCGTGATCCGGCCTGCGCCCCGGCGCCGATGATCGCCAGGTTGATCGGGATCATCGGCAGCACGCACGGCGTGAGGTTGAGCGCCAGGCCGCCGACGAGCACCACCAGCAGGATGGCGATGGGCCCGCGGCCGTCGAAGAGCCCGCGCTTCTTGACCCCGGATTCCGCGTCGCGCACGAACTGCAGGAAATCGGCGGTTCCGAGATAGCCGCCCGCCGATCCGATCTCCTCGAACGCGTCGAGCGTCGCCAGCCCGCCGCGGCTCTCTGCCGGGGCGGTGGGCCGCTCACCCGAGCCGCCGCCGGCGGCCGGCGGAGCCGAGCCACTGCCGAACGCCAGCCGATCGAAGACGTCGGGGTGCTGCGGCGCGACCGGGGAGCCCGCGGGACGGACGTGCAGGGTCCAGGCGGTGTTCGCGGTCGTCGGCGCGTAGCACAGCTGCGCGTCACAGGCCTGGTAGCGCAGGCGCGCGGGCAGCAGGATGTCGCCTGGCGGCGTGGCCGCCGGAATCGTGACGGTCACGCCGATCGCGAACTCATGCTCGAACACTGCCAGTGGCTGCGACTGGCCTGCCTGCTCCAGGTCGGTGGCGGCAGGGTAGACGATTTCGTTGACGACGAGGCCGGGAGGGGGATCGAAGGTCAGAACGGTCGGGATGAGCGCCGGGTCGCGTGGCGCGTCCGACTGCACGTGGAATCCTTCAGGCAGCACGACGCGAAGGGCCAGCCGTGCGGGCGCTCCGGCGTGCACGCCGTCGGCTGCCGCAATCGCCGAAAGCTCGGCGTTCGGCCGGCGGATCTGCGCGTGCGCGAGAGCGGCGGCCACGACCAGCGCGCCCGCCACGAGCGCCACGCCCGCCGAAGCGCGTTCTGCCATCATGTCCAGAGTATCAGGGCAGCCGCCCGCCCTTCCATTCCCGGCCGCCAACCTCGTCGTCCCCTTGGACGCGACGGCCGGCACCCCGGATCCGGGTGATGACGCCCGTGGCGGGGCCGGCGTCAAATCCGGGAGGTGACGAACACCGCGAGCCCGATCGCCACGACGTCCTCGGCCAGCGCCACCGCGAGGTCCGGGAGGCGGCGCGTGACGGACAGGTATCTGCGGGCCGCATGACCGGCGAACGAGCCGGCTGCGCCGCCGACTGCCCCCGCGATCGCACCCCCAGCCGGCCCCTGGCTCGCGGCGACCCACAGCACCGCCCCACAGAGGCCGCCGGACACGATCCGCCAAATCAGCGGGCCTGCTGTCAGCCGGCTCGGGATGAACGGCAGCTTGTCGGCGATCAGCTCGCCGATGGCGAGCGCGGTCAGGATGTAGGCGGCGGCGGGAGCCGCCATGAACCCCAGCGTTGACCCTTCGACCGCGCGCCACGACTGGGCCGCCCAGGCGACCGCCGCGAGCGGCGTCATCGATCGCAGCCCGGCGGAGATGCCGAGAAGGAGCGCGAGCACGAACAGCATGCAGGAGTATAGCCTCGCGCGGCGCGGGCCTTGAAAGGCCCACACCGGCCGCTATCGCGGCAGATCCAACACCGCGCGCTGGGTGCGCAGCTTCCCGCGCAGAGCCGCGACGTCGATCTCCTGCACGGCGACCGCGCCGTCGGCAGCCATCTTCGCCGCCAGGCCGGCGGCATGGCCGAGGATCATGTACTGGGGCTCCATCCGGAGCGTCGAGTAGGCGACATGTGTCGCGGAGAAGCAGACCGGCACCAGCAGGTTGGTGGCCTCGCTGCGCTTTGGCAGCATCATCCGGTACGGAATCTGGTACGGCGTCACCTTGACCTGCATGTCCCCTTCATTCTCCACCGCCAGGCCATCGGCGGACGGGCGTCGCTGCACGTTGTGCGAGTCGCTGTTGTAGGACCCCATCCCGATCGCGTCGGCCTTGGTCAGCTCGGTCTGGATGTCCTTCTGCGACATCACGTACTCGCCGACCATGCGGCGTGCTTCGCGCACGTAGAGCTGGTGCGGCCAGTGGCCGGTGTCCACGAACTCGTCACGGCAGAGGCCCCAGGTCTTCATCTCCGCCGACAGCGGCGCAGGAACGCGCGGATCCGTCGCGAGGAAGTACATGAACCCCTGGATGTAGTCCACGTGCGCCTGGCGGATGCGCGCCCGCGTGGCGTAGTCGCCGGTCGGGTAGTCGTAGCTGGCGCCGATGTAGTCGGTCGAGAACGCCCCGTTGTTGTTGGTGTCGGTCTTGCCGTTCTGCAGGAGGTCCGCCTTCATCACGTCGTTGATCGCCAGCGGACGCCCGAGCGTCTTCTCGAACGCGGGAAGATACCGCGCGAGCAGCTCCCATCGCACCGGATCGTACCCGGCGGGCTTCGCCCACGGCACCCGGTTGCCTTCGGCCCTGGTCATGCACAGGCGGAAGTTGTACGCCTGGACGCGCCGGTCCGCGGCGCCGATCGGATCGGCAGTGCGGGCCGTCACTTCCGGCAGCAGGCGGCCGGAGGCGTCGTACGGTGAAACCGCCGCCCGGAACTGATGGAGCGGCGTGTGCTCGCGCACGCCCGCCAGCGACTCGTCGAACTCGGCGATCCCTTCCCGGCCCCACGTGTGGCTCACGCGCGCCTGGGCCATGAGATCCCCTTCGTATGTCGCATCCGCGAACACCTTCGCGGTAAACCGTGCGCCGTTCTCCATCACCACGCCGGTGATTCGCGTGCCGGACTTTGCCACGCCATCCCGTTCACGCAACCGGTGGCCCAGGAGTGCGCGGACCCCTGCGGTCTTGACCAGCTCGTCGACGACCGCCGAAGCGACATGCGGCTCGAAGTGCCACTCGATCGGTCGTCCGTACTTCTGCCCGACGCGCTCGAAGAACTCCAGCGAGTAGCCGCCGATCACCTCCTTGCGGCCGTAGTCGGTCCAGCCGAGCCCGCCCGTGATCATCCCGCCAAGATGCCGACCCGGCTCCAGCAGCGCGACACGGAGCCCCTCGCGTGCGGCGGATACGGCGGTGATCAGGCCACCGGCCGTGCCGCCGTAGACCACGAGGTCGAACTCCGCATCGGGCCCGCCCCGGCATGGCGTACCGGGCGCACGCGTGGCGCACGCCCACGATCCAAGCAACAGCACCAGCACCAGGACGCCCAGCACGCGGTTCACCATCGGATCCTCTCGAATCGAGTTCGGGGCGCATTATCGGACGGATCCCTGCAGCAGGCGAACAATTCGCCGGGCCCACGAACCCATGAAGCCCATGAACCCATCAACCTCATCAACCCCCGCTTGCATCGCGATCCGCGCGGAACGACAATGCGGGTCGGCGAAGCGATCCGCAGGAGCGAGGAGCGAACCATGAAGAGCACAGCATGCGTCTGCGCCGGGGTGCTGGCGCTGGGAATTGCGGCCATCCATGCCGGGCAGCCGGGATCGTCACAAACCGCGGCCGCCGCCATTGCCATCGACAACGACGACATCGGTGGCGTCGTCACCGGCCCGAAAGGTCCGGAAGCGGGCGTGTGGGTGATTGCCGAGACCACCGGGCTGCCGACGAAGTTCGCCAGGACCGTGGTGACCGACGATCGCGGACGGTACCTCATCCCCGATCTGCCGGCCGCAGCCTACAGCGTATGGGTCCGCGGTTACGGGCTGGTCGATTCCGCGAAGGTGCAGGCGTCGCCCGGCAAGCCGTTGAACCTGACCGCCGTCGCCGCGCCGGACGCGCACGCGGCGGCGCAGTACTACCCGTCGGGGCATTGGTTCTCGCTGCTCAAAGTGCCGGACGTGAGCGAGTTCCCGGGCACCGGCCCTGCAGGCAACGGCATCTCGACGAACATCAAGAGCCAGGCCGAGTATTTGAGGATTGTGAAGTCGGGCGGGTGCTGGTCGTGTCACGGGCTGGGCACGAAGGCTACGCGGGAGCTGCCGGCGGACTTTCACAGCATGCCCGCACGGGACGCCTGGGCACGCCGGCTCTCGTCCGGCCAGGCCGGCGCCAACATGATGAGCGGGCTGACCCAGCTCGGGCCCCAGCGCGCGCTGACGATGTTTGCGGACTGGACCGATCGCGTGGCCGCCGGTGAGCTGCCGCCCGCACCGGAGCGGCCGCAGGGCATCGAGCGCAACGTCGTCATCACCGCGTGGGATTGGGCGGATCCCAAGGCCTACCTGCACGATGAGGTCTCCACGGACCGGAACAATCCGACCCGCAACGCGAACGGCCTGATCTACGGAGCGCTCGAGCTCAGCGCCGACTATCTGCCCGTGCTGGATCCCGTGCGCCACACGGCCACTCGCGTGCCGCTGACCGTCCGCGATCCCGCGACTCCGCCAACCTCTCCCGCCATGCTCCAGCCCTCGGCGTACTGGGGCGACGAGGTGCTCTGGACGAGCAAGAACAACGTCCACAATCCGATGTTCGACGCTCAGGACCGCGTCTGGATCACCTCCGCTGTGCGTCCGCCTGCGAATCCCGACTTCTGCAAGGAGGGGTCGGATCACCCCTCCGCGAAGCTGTTTCCGCTCAACACTTCAGGCCGGCACCTCGCGATGTACGACCCGAAGACCAAGGCAATCACCCACGTTGCCACCTGCTTCAGCACGCACCATCTGATGTTCGCCGAGGACGCGAACCGCACGTTGTGGACGAGCGGCGGTGGGCAAGTCGTGGGATGGCTCAACACCAAGATGTTCGAGGAGACGCGCGACGAAGCGAAGTCGCAGGGCTGGACGGCGCTGGTCATGGACACGAACGGCAACGGCAAGCGGGACGCCTACGTCGAGCCCGATCAGCCGCTCGATCCCTCCAAGGACAAGAGGTTCGGCGGCGCCTTCTACTCGGTCGCCCCGGCGCCCGACGGTTCCGTGTGGGGTTCCGTGCTCGGCTTCCCCGGCGCAGCTGTCCGGATCGTGCCGGGGTCCAATCCTCCGGAGACGACACTCGCCGAAGTGTACGAGCCGCCGGTCAACAATCCCAAAGCGCCCGTCCAGGGCTTTTCTCCACGCGGCATGGACATCGATCGGGACGGCGTCGTCTGGGCGGCGCTGGCGAGCGGCCACATGGCCAGCTTCGATCGCCGGAAGTGCAAGGGGCCCCTCAACGGTCCGGAGGCAACGGGGCAGCACTGCCCCGAGGGCTGGACGCTCTACGCCGAGCCGCTGCCGCAGCTCAAGGGCGTCACCGAACCGGGCAGTGCCGGCGCGAGCTATTACACCTGGGTCGATCAGTTCGATACGTTCGGGCTCGGAGCGAACCTGCCGATCAGCACGGGCAACGGGGCCGAGGCGCTGCTCGCCCTGAAGGACGGGAAGTGGGTGGTGCTCCGCGTTCCCTACCCGCTCGGCTACTACACGAAATGGCTCGACGGACGGATAGACGACGCCAAGGCGGGGTGGAAGGGAAGAGGCTTGTGGTCCACGGTGAGCACGCGGGCGCCGTTCCACATGGAGGGGGGAAAGGGCACGACGAGCAAGGTCGTCAAGTTCCAGATGCGACCGGATCCGCTGGCCAAGTAGGTGGACGAGCAGATGACGCGGTCGGCGGGGTCATCCGCGCTCACACGCGGGCCCCTGACCGACCCGACCGCGCTCTACCAGAGCCGTGACGGGCTCTACGCGGCGGACATGCTGATTGCCGCGGTCAACGGCCTGGATTTCTTCACCTGGCTGGACACGCATCCGGGTTCCGTCGAGGACATTGCCGGCCATTTCGGATTCCATCGCCGGCCGGTGGACGTGATGACGACGCTCTTCGCGGCCATGGGGCTCGTCGAACGCGGTGAGGACATCCTGCGCACGACGGCGCTGGCGCGCGAGCATCTCGTCGCCGGCTCCCCGTGGGCCCTGGGTCCTTATTATCCGAAGCTTTCGGACCGGCCGATCGCACGCGACCTCATCGAGGTGCTCCGGAGCGGCCGCCCGGCACGGTTTGCGGGCCGGCAGAACGAGGCGGACTGGCATCGTGCGATGGAAACCGAGGCCTTCGCCGAAGAGTTCACGGCGGCCATGGACTGCCGCGGTCTCGTGACCGCGCAGGCGCTCGCAGCGAACCTCGATCTCTCACGGCACGAGCGGCTGCTCGACATCGCGGGCGGTTCGGGCGTGTTCGCCTGCGCGATGGCGTCGCGGTTCGGCGGGCTGCGCGCGGCGGTGTTCGAGAAGCCGCCGGTCGACCGGATTGCCGCGCGCGCCATCGAGAAGCGGGGCCTGGCGGGCCGTGTCGAGGTCGTCGCGGGCGACATGCTCGAGCAGCCCCTGCCGCGCGGCTACGACGTGCACCTGTTCTCGAACGTCCTGCACGACTGGGGCGAGGACATCGTGCGGCAGCTCCTCCATGCTTCGGCCGCGGCGATGCCGGCCGGAGGCCTCCTGGTCGTGCACGAGAGCTTCTTGAACCCCGCCAAGACGGGCCCGCTCGCTGTCGCGGAGTATTCCGTGCTGCTGATGCACGTCTGCGAGGGACGCTGCTACAGCGTGTCCGAGATGGACGCGTGGCTGACCGGTGCGGGCTTCTCGCTGCAGACGACCGTTCCGACAGCGGTCGGCCGGAGCGCGCTCGTGGCGGTCAGGTCCTGACGACCGTTCCCCCTGTCACGGCGTAACCCGGCGCTTCGGCCGGATGGTCAGGCCCCGCTGACGACGTAGCGCTGCGCGATCTCGGTGAAGCGATCCACTTCGTCCCGCTGCCAGGCCTCGGGCCGGCCCAGCTCCCCGGCGAGCAGCGCGGCGGCGCGTGGCGCCATGGCGATCGCCGCGCGTGCATTGAGGAGCAGCGCACGGCAGCGGCGGGCCAGCACGTCCTCGACCGTCCGCGCCATCTCCGCGCGCGCGGCCCAGACCACCTGCGCGCCCGTGCAGGAAAGCGCTGCGTGGAGCGGTTCGGCCAGCGAGGGGTCGCGCCGCATCAGCTGCTCGATGTGGACGGCGTCGGTGCCGTAGACGCCCAGCCGCGCGGACGGCCGGGCGTCTACATCGTAGCCGTGGAGACGCAGCGTGCTCGTGACGCAGGGTCTCGCCGGCAGCTCCGCCAGGATCGCGGCCCGGTTGACGGCATCCTCCGCCATGTGGCGGTAGGTCGTCCACTTGCCCCCGGTGACCGTCAGCAGCCCTGACCGGTCCACGTGAATCGTGTGATCGCGTGAGAGCGCTGCGGTGATCCGGTTCTCGCCGCCGCGGACCAGCGGCCGGATCCCGGCGAACGCGCTGAGCACGTCGCCGCGCGTCGGCGGCCGGCTGAAGTAGCGCCCCGCCGTGTCGAGCACAAAGTCAATCTCCTCCTCGAGCGGCCGCGGTTCCAGGGTCGCCTCGTGGACTGCCGTGTCGGTCGTCCCGACCAGCGTGTGTCCGAGCCAGGGAATCGCGAACATCACCCGTCCGTCCGGGGTGTGCGGGACCATGATTGCGGAGCTTCCGGGGAGGAAGGAGCGATCGAAGACGAGGTGGATCCCCTGGCTCGGCGCAATCAGCCCGGACGCATCCTCGTCCGCCATGTGCCGCACGCTGTCGGCGAACGGACCCGTGGCATTGATGACGATCCGCGCCGGGACGTCCAGCTCGCGGCCCGACTCGAGGTCCTGCGCGATCACCCCGCTGACCCGGCCGTCCTGCCCCTTGGACACCCGGGACACACGAACGTAATTGAGCGGCACGGCACCCTGTTCAGCCGCCGTCTGCACCATGCTGATCAGCAGGCGCGCATCGTCGAACTGTCCGTCGTAATACAGGACCCCCCCGCGAAGGCCCTCCGGTCGGAGGGTGGGAAGCCTGGCGAGCGTCGAGCGCCGCGAGAGGATGGCAGAGCGGCCGAACCCGCGCTTGCCCGCGAGGAGGCTGTACAGGCTCAGTCCGATTCCGTAGAAGGGCGCTTCCCACCACTTGTAGGCAGGGACGACGAAGGGCAGCGACGCGATCAGGTGCGGAGCGTTGGCGCGCAGCAGCCCCCGCTCCTTGAGTGCCTCCATGACGAGCGAGATGTTGCCTTGCTCGAGGTACGCGCACGCCCCCGTGGACCAGCTTGGTGCTCCGGCTCGACGTGCCCTTCCCGAAGTCGCTCTGCTCGAGCAGCAGCGCCGCGTAGCCGCGCGACGCGGCATCGATGGCGATGCCGACGCCGGTGGCCCCGCCGCCGACGATGACGAAGTCCCAGGGGGTGGTGCGGCCGGACACGCGCGCGAGCATCTCTTCGCGCGTCATTGCAGCGGGCCCCCGTATGCGGTTGCAGCCTGACGAAGGTGGAGCGGGAGGCTTCTGGGCGCGGTCAACGTCTGGGCGGAAACTGGTCCGGGTTGTCGGTGAACAGGGCGTCGACGCCGTAGCCGTACAGGAACTTCTCCATCTCGTCCTTGACGGAGGCGAAGCCGCCCACGTTCGAGGATCTGAACGTCCAGAGAGTCACCGTCAGGCCCGCCGCATGGGCCGATGAGACGACCTCCGGACGCGCGGCCACGATGGCTTTGTTCGGCGCGATGCCGGTCGCCCACGCGGCGATCTCTTTGAGCTTGTCAGGCGAGTCGAGTCGAGCGGCGTCGCCCGGCTCCACCAGCCAGGCGCGGGGCAGCTGCGGAAGGTCGCGGGCGAGCGCCTTGATGGTGACCTCGTCGAACGACTGGATGATGACCGGCGTCTTCGGGTCGGCGAGCAGGCCGTTCTTCCTCAATTCCTCGGCGAGGAGTCTCTCCGGGTGCACGCCGCGGTCGCGGTAGAACGCCGGATCCTTCAGCTCGGGGTAGAGCCCCGCCTTGCCGCGCACTGCATCGATGGCCTCCTGGAAGGTGGGAATCCGCGCACCGGCGAACTTGGCGTTGAACCAGGAGCCGGCATCGAGCTTCTTGATTTCCGCCAGGGTGAAGTCCGCCACCAGCCAGCGACGATCTGTCCGGCCGTCCCCGCCGGAGCGGGCACCGAGCGGTCCGGAAACAGCTCTTCGACGTTGGTGGTGCGCTCGAGGCTGAGGTCGTGGATGCAGACGAGCATCCCGTCCTTCGTGACGGCGAGATCCTGTTCGACGAAGTCGGCCCTCTGGTGATCGCGAGCCGGTAGGCCTCCAGCGTGTGCTCCGGCGCGTACGCCGGACGCGCCCCGGTGCGCGATCAGCTGCTTCCTCGCGGGCTGGGTGACGGCCGAGGACACCGACGCCGGCGGCGAACGCCGCGATCAGGCCTGACCGGGCCAGAAAGTGATGCATATGACGAGCTCAGCTCCGCGCAGCCCGGGCCTGAAGGGCAAGACCCTGCCATCTGCAATCTGCTAGAAGGTCACCTTGACGCCCAGTTGCAGCTGGCGCGCGTCGTAGGTGGACGGTGATCGTGCCGAATGCGGCGTTGCTGCGGTTGCCAATGGGCCCGCGGAAGTTCGTGCGGTTGAGCACGTTGAACGCCTCGATGCGGATCTGGATGCGTGTCTGGTCCCCCACCGGCAGGGGAAACTCCTTGCCCGCGACAACATCCAGCTGCCAGAAGCCCGGCCCGCGCACGCTGTTCCGGGGCGCGTTCCCGAACGGCTGGCTCAGGTCCGTCGGGATCACCACCGCATCCCGATTGAGGTAGGTCAGGACCGAACTCCGGTCTCCGTACGGATCCCCGACCACGTTGGGACGGTAATTGTTCGCGCCGCGGAACTCCTGCGGATCCCCGAGACCTGTGCGGCAGCCGCCGGGCCATACACCAGGGTCACCGGTTCACCCGAGGTGACCGTGTTGATTCCGCTGAGCGTCCAGCCGCCGACCAGCCCCTCGAGCACGGCACCGGCGTCCTTCATCCAGTGCTTGCCGCGGCCGAACGGCAGGGACCACACGAAGCTCGTCGTGTTGTTGAACGGCTGGTCGTAGGCGGACGTGCCGTAGTCGGCGTCGAGGTTGTAGAAGTCCTGGGGCGCCGGGAAGTTGCCGTTCGGGTTCTCGAGGGAGCCCGAGCCGTTGTCCTTCGACTTCGACCAGGTGAACGCATTGAGCAGCATGAGCCCCTGGCGGACGCGGTACTCGTACTTCAACTGCAGGCTGTCGTAGCGCGACTTGCCGCCGTTGAACGCAGTAGGTGATGTCGGCGAACTCCGGGATCGGCCGGCGCGCCTGGAGCGGTATCGTCCCGGCAGCGTTGTTCGGCGAGGCCTGGTTGAAGTTCGCGAACAGCAGCAGGCCGTCGGCGCGGTTGCCGACATACGCCACGTCGACGAGCATGTTGCGGGCAAGTTCCCGCTGGACGGAGATGTAGTAGCTCTGCGCGCGGCTGGAGTGATAGTCCTCCGGCATGTAGGTGATGTTCGCGGCCAGCGGGTTGAACTGCGACGGATCGGCGAAGCGCTCCGGATAGCCCTGCTGCGTCGTCCGGAACGCTGGATCGAGCGGGTTGGTCTGCACGGCGACGGCGTTGACGACCTGCGGACCGTTGATCGGAAGGATGTTGGCGGCGCCGGCGCGATGGAAGTGGATGTAGCTCATGCCGTAGCCGCCTCGCACGACCGTCGAGGGGGCGACCGACCAGGCGAACCCGAGCCGCGGGGCGAAGTTGTTGCGATCGGGATCGATCAGCGACCGATCCCGCATCGAACCGTCCGTTGCGAGCACCATCCTCCGGCCGACCGGGTCGAAGTTCGAAAGAATGTTGTCCTGTCTCCCAATGGGGTGTTGGCGTACTCGTAGCGGAGCCCGAGGTTCAGCGTCAGGCTGTTGTTGACCCTGAAGTCGTCCTGCACGTAGCTGAAGTGCATCTGCTGACGGAGGTTGGCGATCAGGATGTTGCTGAGCGCGTACTGGCTGCGCAGGCCGAACATGAAGTCCGACAGGTTGTAGATGTTGTTGGCGGCGATGCCGGCCGGTCGTGAGAAATTGCCGGCATAGGCGTCGCGGCCGTACAACGGGTTCACGTCCTGCACCTCTGTCGTGATGTGCTGGAACTCGTAACCCGTCTTGAGCGAGTGCCGTCCGGTGACCCACGTGTAGTTCAGCTTCGGGTTCCACATCGACGGATACTGCCATTGAGGATTGGTGGCCTGGCGCCCCAACTCCGCAAACCCGCTGATGACCTGGTTCGGCAGCCCGCCGGCGATGCGTGGGTCCGTCGGCAACCCGGTGATGCCGTAGGCCTCGAAGGCCCCGGTCGTGCCGAGCGCAGCCGGATTCTTGCCCGCCCGCGTGGTCGACCACCCGAAACGGCCTTCCAGCAGCGAAGAGCCGGAGCGCGCCCACGTGAAGCCGGTCACGAACTGCTTGTTCTCGACATACGTCTGCGCATTGCCCCCACCTCCGGACGGGAGCGGCAGGGGGGGCTGATCGAAGATGTCGGCGTTTCGCGCGCCGTACCGGCCGAACGCCGTCAGGGCGGGCGAGAGCTGAAAGTCCGCCTTGAAGTTCCCCTTGTCGTTGTCGTTGGTGAACTCCTGGAGCACCGAGTAGTTGGAGGCGGCGGTGGACGTGGGATCGGGCAGCCCGCTCAGCACCTGGCGGGCGAACGTCGTCATCGGGATCGGCGTTCCCGCAGGATAGGTCTGGCCTGTCAGCGGATTCCGCACCTCCACCGCGAGGATGCCCTGGCGCTGGGCGGCGGTCGGGATTGTCTGGAATGCCACGCTCTTGCGGCTCTGCCGGAAGCCTTCGTAGTCGCTGAAGAAGAAGGCGCGGTTGCGGATCAGCGGACCGCCGAAGGTGAAGCCGAACTGATCGCGGCTGAGCGGCGGCTTCTCGCCGCCCGGCGGCGTGAAGAACCCGGTGGCGTTCAGCTTGGTGTCCCGGAAGAACTCCCACGCCGCGCCCCGCCAGCTGTTGGTGCCGCTGCGGTACGCCACGTTGATCGTGCCGCCGGCGCTGCGGCCGTACTCGGCGCTCATGTTGTTGGTCACGACCTTGAACTCGGCGACGGCGTCCGGCGACGGCTGCATCACCTGGTTCGAGAAGCCCTGGTTGCTCGTGCCGTACGCGTTGTTGTCGATCCCGTCGAGCAGGAAGTTGTTGAAGGTGCTGCGCAGGCCGTTGATGTTGAAGGAACCCTCGCGCACGGTGGAGGCCGATCCCGTGTTGAGCGCCGACAGGCGGACACCAGGGCTGAGCAACGCCAGCGCCGAGTACTCGCGGCCGTTCAACGGCAGCTGCACCGCCTGCTCGCTCGTGATCGTCTGGCCGCGCTGGCTGGAGTCGGTCTCCAGCCGGGTCGCCGCACCGCTGACCTCCACGGTTTCCGACAGGCTCCCGGGAGTGAGCTGGAGATCGACGCGCTGCCGCGCCCCGACCGCCACCTCGACGTTGTCGGCAAGCGCGATCGAGAAGCCCTGCAGCTCCGCGGTCACCTTGTACCGGCCGATGCGGACGGTGATGAACTCGAAGCTCCCGTTCGCATCGGATGGTTGGCACGGCCGCAATGCCCGTATCCAGGTTGGTGAGCGTGACCGTCGCGCCCGGCACGACCGCTCCTGAATTGTCCTTGATGGTGCCGATGACGGTGGCGGTGTCGAACTGCGCGTAAGCTCGCGAGGCGCCCACGCCCAGGAGGGCGACGAGCATCAGGAGAGCGATGATGCGAATCCTGCTGAACACGGAAGAGCCTCCGGGGAGAATGCGGGAAGGAACAAAACTCGACGCTATGGCAAACACCCAATAATGATGCGGCTACAGGAGCGCGTCAAGTGCGGCCTGCAGTGTTGCCCGGGTGATGCGGGACGCGCACTATAATTCGTGGCGCGCCGAACGCGGACGTGCAGACTCAGGTTCGTGCTCCGGGCTGCGAGGTGAGCGGATGACAGGTGCGTTGAACGCTCCACCCCCAGTCCAGGCTACGCCCGTTCGCGACCCTCGCGTCGCCGCCGAATACAAGCGGCTTCGCCGGCAGGTCTTCGCCGGCATCTTCATCGGCTACGCGGCGTACTATCTCGTCCGGAACAACCTCGCGCTCGCCATTCCCGACATCCTCCGGGAGCACCCGGAATACAGCAAGGCGCAGCTGGGCGCCGCCCTGACCGGCCTGTCGCTGGCGTACGGGGTCTCCAAGTTCCTGATGGGATCGGTCTCGGACCGGAGCAATCCCAGATACTTCCTGCCCCTGGGCCTGCTGCTGTCCTGCGGGATCATGTTCGCCATGGGCACCGCGAAGGGCATCTACAACTCGCTCGCCCTGCTCATCGTGCTGCAGACGGTCAACGGGTGGGTGCAGGGCATGGGCTGGCCGCCGTGCGGCAAGACGATGGTGCACTGGTTCAGCACGAACGAGCGCGGGCTCGTCGTGTCGACCTGGAACGTGTCGCACAACGTCGGCGGGGCGCTCGTCGCCAACCTTGCGCTGCTGGGGGTCACGCTCACCGGCGACTGGGGCGCCAAGTTCTACTTCAACGCGATCATCGCGGCTGCCGTCGCGGTGGTGGTCTTCTTCCTGATGCGGGACACGCCGCAGTCCTGCGGCCTGCCACCTGTCGAGGCGTTCCGCGACGACTACCGCGCGGACTACACGGCGGATCACGAGCGTACGTTCACCTACCGCGAGATCTTCTTCGAGCACGTGCTGACCAACCGCTACCTGTGGGCGATCGCGGTGGCCAACGCGTTCGTCTACTTCGTGCGCTACGGCGTCGTGAACTGGATCCCGACCTACCTGGAGACCGCGAAAGGGTTCTCGTTCCAGCAGTCCAGCCTCGGCTGGTCGCTCTACGAGTACGCCGCCATCCCCGGCACGATTGCGTGCGGCTGGATGTCGGATCGGGTGTTCAAGGGTCGCCGCGCTCCCGCGACCATCCTGTTCATGGCCCTCACCCTCGTCGCCGTCGTCGTGTACTGGCTCAACATCCGCGGCCCGCTGTGGATCGACTACGCCGCCCTCATCGCGATCGGCTTCCTGATCTACGGGCCGATCATGATCATCGGGCTGCATGCGCTGGACCTGGTGCCGAAGAAGGCCGCCGGCACTGCCGCCGGTTTCACAGGGTTCTTCGGCTACGTGTTCGGGTCGGCCATCGCCGGCAGCGGCGTCGGGTGGATTGCCGACAACTGGGGGTGGAACGGCGTCTTCATCACCATGGTGGCCTGCTGCGTGCTGACAATCGTGTTCAGTGCGATGACGCTCGGGCACCGTGTGGAGAGCGAGACGCGCGGCGGCAGGGCGGCCGGATGAGCCCCGCCCGATGGAGGAACATGGGCGCCCCGACGTCTCCCCTTCAACCTGACTGGAGCCGCCGGCGGCTGCTGGCCGACTCCCACGTCGAGTGAGGCGGTTTGACCGGACACGGGGTCTGCACCAGCCTCCGCTGAAGCTGATGCGGTCCGCCGAAGCCAGGGCGAAGGCGGACGACCCCGCGCCACATTCCGGGCGGCACGCCGGAATTTCTGTGGGGCGGGCTGGCGGCCCCTGCAAATCGTCCGCGAACTCCGCGCTTCGGGTTAAGCTGCGCCCCGTGACTTCCGCCGATCCGGCCACGCTGCTCCTCATCGCCGGCCTGGGTGTGGCCCTGGTGGTGCTGCTCATCACCTGGCTGCGCCAGCCGGCGTTCATTGCGCTCCTGGTCGGCTCGGTCGTCGTCGGGCTTGCCGCGCGCATGCCGCTCGCCGACATCCCGCGGGCGTTTCAACAGGGGGTCGGCGACACCCTGGGCTTCGTGGCGCTGGTGATCGGGCTCGGCACGGTCATCGGGAAGCTGCTCGCGGAATCGGGCGGCGCGGTGGTGGTGTCGCGTGCGCTGGTGTCGGCGCTGGGCGAACGCCGGCTGGACATCGCGCTGCTGCTGTCCGGCTTCCTCATCGGGCTGCCGGTCTTCTTCCAGGTCGGCCTGGTGCTGCTGGCGCCGGTGCTCTTCACGGTCATGCGGCAGACCGGCCTCTCGGTGATCCGGCTCGGCATCCCGCTCGTCGCCGGGCTGTCGGCCGCACACGGCCTGGTGCCGCCGCATCCCGGCCCGCTCGCGGCCATCGAGCGGCTCGGCGCGGATACCGGCCGCACGCTCTTCTACTCGCTGATCGTCTCGCTGCCGGTCGCGCTCTTCGCAGGCACGCTGGTGGGCCGTCTTGCCAGCGGCCGCATCCACGTCGAGGCCGGCGCGATGGCAGACCAGTTCACCGGCCACACGACCGCCACCCGCGTCCCCTCGCTCGCCGTCACCGTGCTCACGATCCTCACGCCGGTGCTGCTGATGCTCATGGCGGCGCTGGCCCAGGCCACCATGCCCGAGGGTCCCGCCCGGAGGTGGGTGGTCTTCGCGGGGAGCCCGTTGATGGCGATGCTGCTGGCCACCCTGCTGGCGCTCTACACGTTCGGCCGCGCGTGCGGCTTCGACCGCACGAGGGTGCTGCAGTTTGCCGAGGAGTCGCTGCCGCCGATCGCCGGCGTCCTGCTCGTCGTGGGCGCCGGCGGCGGGTTCGGCCGGGTGCTGGTCGCGTCCGGCGTGGACCGCGCGATCGCGCAGGTCGTCGGCGGGTTCGAGTTGTCGCCGCTGGTGCTCGGCTGGGTGATCGCCGCGCTGCTGCGCCTCGCGGTCGGGTCCGCGACGGTGAGCGTGGTCACGTCCGCCAGCATCATGGCGCCGATGATCGCGACCATGCCGAACGTCAACAAGGACCTGCTGGTCGTGTCGATCGGGGCCGGGTCGCTGATCGCGTCGCACGTCAACGACGGCGGTTTCTGGCTGGTGAAGGAGTACCTGAACATGAGCGTCCAGGAAACACTGGCGACATGGACCGTGCTCGAGACGGTCGTGTCGATCGCCGGGCTGGCCGGCGTGTTGCTGCTGGCGCTGTTCGTGGGGTGAGATGCTGATTGTCGACCTGCACCTGGACCTGGCGATGAACGCGCTCGAGTGGAACCGCGACCTGTCGCGTCCCGTCGCGGAGATCCGCGCGCGCGAGCGGACGCTGACCGACAAGCCGGATCGCGGCCAGGGAACGGTCTCGTTCGAGGAGATGCGCCGCGGCGGCATCGGGCCTCTGCGTGGCGACCCAGATTGCGCGCTACGTCGCGCCCGACAACCCGCTGCCCGGCTGGCACTCCCCGGAGCAGGCCTGGGCGATGACGCAGGGGCAGCTCGCCTGGTACCGCGCGATGGAAGAGCGCGGCGAGCTGACGCCGATCACCGACTCCGGCGTCGCTCGAGCGCCATCTCGAGCGCTGGCAGCAGGCCGATGTGAGTGACGCACCGATCGGCTACGTGCTCAGCCTCGAGGGGGCCGATTCGATCGTGACGCTGGCCCATCTCGAACGCGCCTACGGCGCAGGGGCTGCGGGCGGTCGGCCCTGCACACTACGGCCCCGGCGTCTATGCGAACGGCACGAGCGCGACCGGCGGTCTCGGGACGCGCGGCCGCGAGCTGCTCCGCGAGATGGAGCGGCTCGGCATGATCCTCGACGCCACGCACCTGTGCGACGACAGCTTCCGGGACGCGCTGGATCATCTTCCACGGGCCGATCTGGGCCAGCCACTCGAACTGCCGGGCGCTGGTGCCTCACGATCGCCAGTTCAACGACGAGCAGATCCTGGAGCTGATCGAGCGCGGCGCCGTCATCGGCGCGGCGTTCGACGCCTGGATGCTCGTGCCCGGCTGGATCCGCGGCACCACCACGCCCGAACGCGCGGCGTGACGCTCGAGACAGTCGCCGACCATATCGATCACATCTGCCAGCTCGCCGGGAACGCGCGGCACTGCGGCATTGGCTCGGATCTCGACGGCGCGTTCGGCCGCGAGCAGTGCCCGGCCGACCTCGACACCATCGCCGACCTCGCGCGCCTGCCGGAGATCCTGCGCGGCCCGCGGCTACTCCGAGGAGGATGTCGAGGGCATCGCGCACGGCAACTTCATTCGCTTCCTGCGGGAGGCGTGGGGCAAATAGCTGCCAGCTACCCGCTGCCAGCTTCCCGCTTCCGGCTTCGTCTCGACCGGTGTTCATCCGCAGCTCGTTGCAGCGCGCTCTCGCGCACATCTTGCAAGCCTGGTGGAACCCACAGCCCCAAGGCGGGAAGCAGGAAGCGGGAAGCGGGCAGCGGGAAACAGGAAGCAGGAAGCAGGAAGCAGGCAGCGGGTAGCAGATGAGCCCAATGCCCAAAGTCGAAGCAAGGAACCTGACCATGACCCTCTCCCGCCGCGCCTTCCTCCACGTCACCGCCGGCAGCGGGGCCTTCGCACGATCGGCCTGCCGGGCACGCTGGCGCGTCCAGCCGCGCAACAGGTCGCCGCGCCCGCGCTGAGCGAGGTGCGTCCCGGCTGGTTCGACAGGCCGATGCGCTGGGCGCAGCTGACGCTCGTCGAGAACGATCCCGGCCACTTCGACGCGCAGTTCTGGCTCGATTACTTCCGCACCGATCAAGGCCGACGCCGCCTGTCTCAGCGCCGGCGGGATCGTCGCCTACTATCCGACCGACGTCCCGCTGCATCACCGCAGCGTGAGCGCTCGGATCCACCGATCCGTTCGGCACCCTCGTCGCGGGGTGCCGGGCGCTGGGCATGCACGTGATCGCGCGCACCGATCCGCATGCCGCGCGCGAGGACGTGCGGGCGGCGCATCCGGACTGGATTGCGGCCAGGCCGGACGGCCAGCCGTACCGCCACTGGGCCAACGCCGACCTGTGGGTCACCTGCGCGCTCGGTCCCTACAACTTCGACTTCATGGACCAGGTCCACCGCGAGATCGTGACGAAGTACCGCGTCGACGGCATCTTCACCAACCGGTGGGCGCCGCAGAGCGAGTGCCACTGCATCCACTGCCAGCAGAACTTCAAGGCCGCCACCGGCCTGGAGCTGCCCCGCACCACCGAGGCCGCGGATCCGCTCCGGCGCCGGTTCCTCGGCCTGGCGGAAGGCGCGGCTGACCGAGCTCTGGAAGGCGTGGGACGCGACCATCCGGGCGGCCAACCCGGACGCGCGCGTCATCCCGAACGGCCCGCCCGACCTGAAGACCGCCAGCGAGCTCGCGGAGATTCAGTTCACCGACTATCAGGCGCGGCGCGGGATGACGCCCCCGTGGGCGAACGGGCGGCACGGCAAGGAGTACCGTTCCGTCATGGGACGGCGACCGGTCGGCGGCATCTTCAGCGTCGGCCTCGAGGAGGCCTACCGCTGGAAAGACTCCGTGCAGAGCGAGCCGGAGATTCGGCTCTGGGTCGCTGAAGGGACCGCCAACGGCATGCGCCCGTGGTTCACGAAGTTCTCCGGCACGCTCTACGACCGCCGCTGGCTGCCCATCGTCGAACGGATCTACGGCTGGCACGCCCGGCACGAGCGCTACCTGCGGAACGAGACGCCGCTCGCCCGCGTCGCGCTGCTGCTCTCGGAGCAGACCGACGACGTTCCACGCCGGCGCGGCACCGGGCGATCGGGCCGCCGATCACGTGCTCGGCATGTACCACGCGCTGGTCGAGGCGCGCGTGCCGTTCGAGATGGTGCACGAGGCGCTCCTCACGCCCGATCATCTCGATCGCTTCAAGCTGCTGATCCTCGCCGACGCCGCGGCGCTCTCCGACGCGCAGTGCGCGGCCATCCGCTGCCTACGTCGATCGCGGCGGCAGCGTGCTGGCGACGTTCGCCACCTCGCTCTACGACGAGGAGGGTCGCCGGCGCGGCGACTTCGGCCTTGCCGATCTGTTCGGCGTCTCCTTCGGCGGCCGCATCGAAGGGCCGATGCAGAACTCCTACCTGAATCTCGACGCCGATCCGGCGACCGGACGGCGCCACCCGGTGCTGGAGGGTCTTGATGACACGCCCGCGCATCATCAACGGCGTGTTCCGGATTGCAGGTCACGCCGCAGCGTGCCGTTCCCCTCGCCGGTCACGCTGATCCCGACCTATCCCGATCTGCCGATGGAGGACGTCTACCCGCGCGTGCCGCGCACCGACGTCCGCGAGCTCTATCTGCGCGAGCTCGGCGCGGCCCGGCGTGGCTTACGTCCCGTGGGACATCGACCGCACGTTCTGGGAGGTGATGTGCGTGGATCACGGCCGGCTGCTTCGCAACCTGGTGGCGTGGACGACCAACGAGCCGCTGCCGGTCGAGGTCACCGGTCCCGGTCTGCATCGACGTCACGGTCTGGCGGCAGCGCGACTCGATGACGGTCCACCTCGTGAACCTGACCAACCCGATGATGATGAAAGGCCCGCTGCGCGAGGTCATTCCCGGTCGGCCCCCTGACGGCGCGCATCCGGCTGCCCGCAGGCATGCGCGCGCCGAAGGTCCAGCTGCTGACCGCCGGCACGCGCCCGCGGGTGGAAGCAGCAGCGACGGCGCGATCACCGTGACGGTCCCGTCGGTGGATGTGCACGAGGTGATCGCGATCGACACGTAGCTCGGAAGCTGTCAGCTGACAGCTGTCAGCTGAACAGGCGTGGGATAATGACCCCTGCAGAGGACCTCGAATCTCCGTGAGTGGATGGCGCAATTAGAGACGGAATATAACCTCGGCGGAACGGGTTCTTTGTATTGTATGAAGAGCGCGGCCGCGTCTTGTGCCGCCTGGAGCTCACTATGACGACAGCATCAACCTGGCCGGGAGTGATCAGCACACTCGCTGTGGTCGTGTTCGCAACGACGGTCTCGGCCGGCGGGGGCGCCGGCCGCTTTCCGGACCCCGCCCGCGACAGCCCGCGGTCGGCGGCCAAGGACGTCCAGACAGCGGTGCTGGCCGGCGGCTGCTTCTGGGGAGTGGAAGCGGTGTTCGAGGCGCTCGAAGGCGTCAACGACGTCACGTCCGGGTACGCCGGCGGCAACGCTCAGTCCGCCACCTACGAGAAGGTCAGCACGGGCCGGACCGGTCACGCGGAGGCGGTGAAGGTCACCTACGACGCGTCGCGGATCACCTACGGCCAGCTGCTGAAGGTGTTCTTCTCGATCGCCCACGATCCGACCGAGCTGAATCGGCAGGGGCCGGACGAAGGGCCGCAGTATCGATCGGCCATTTTCTACAGCAACGACGAACAGAAGCAGGTCGCAACCGATTACATCGCCCAGCTGAACGCCGCCACGATCTGGAAGAAGCCGATCGCGACGACGGTGGTGCCGCTCCAGGGGTATTACCTGGCCGAGGATCAGCACCAGGACTTCATGCGGCTGCACCCGACATACCCCTACATCGTGTTTCACGACCGGCCGAAGCTGGAGGCGTTGAAGGCCCAGCTACCGGAGATGATGAAGAAGAAATCCGGCAAGTAACTCCGCCGGATGATGGCCGGCCCGGTCGATCGCCGAACCTGTCTCCAGTCGGCCAGCATCGCACGGCCGATTTTCGAGGTGATTGATGGGACCCAGAACCAGCCTGGCGGCGGCATCCGCGCTCATGTTGGCGTCACTCGCCGTCCAGATCGCGGCACAAGGCGCGGCGCAGCCTCCAGCCCCGGCACAGCGGCGCCGCCAGCGCAAGGCGCGAAACCGGCCGCGCCCGCAGCGCCGGCAGGGCAGCCGCCGTCGGGTCCCGCAGGCCGGGGCCGCGGACGCGGGCAGGCGACGTTCCCGGCACAGCAGCGTGCGCCTGGCCGATCGCCGCGGTGATCGCCCGTGGCCAGCAGCTCTACGGGGCCACCTGCCGCGCCTGCCATGGCCCCGACCTGCGCGGCGGTGACATGGGCGGCCCGAACCTGCTCCGCTCGCAGCTCGTCCTGAACGACCAGCACGGCGAGCTCATCATGCCGGTCGTTCAGAACGGCCGCCAGAACCCCGGCATGCCGGTCATGCCGCCGCTTGAACATTCCGGTCGACGACATCAAGGCGATTGCCGCATACATCCACAGCGTGGCGGCCACCGCCAAGGGACAGGGCGCGCCGCCGGCGGGAGCGCCCGTCGAGCTGAACATCGTTGTCGGCGACGCCGCGGCCGGGAAGGACTACTTCGCAGCGAAGTGCAGCACCTGCCACTCCGCGACCGGCGATCTGGCCGGCATTGCCGCACGGGTCACCGAGCCCGACCGAGCTGCAGAACCTCTGGGTGGCGGCGGGGGCGGCGGTGGCGGCCGCGGCGGCGGCTCCGGACCGGCGTGAGGTCACGGCAGTGGTGACCCAGGCCTCAGGGGAAACCGTCGAGGGCCGGCTCGTCCGGATCGACGACTTCATCGTCGTCATCGGGATGCCGGATGGCTCCACCCGAAGCTTCCGGAGAAGCGGCGACACCCCGAGAGTCGAGATCAAAGACCCGCTGGACGGTCACAAGAAGCTGCTGCGGAAGTACACCGACAAGGACATGCACGACGTGACCGCTTACCTGGTGACACTGAAATGACATCCCGAAAACTGACGCTCACGGCGTTTCTTGCGTTCGCCCCGGTGCTGGTGATCGGCCAGGGGCAGCCGCAGCAGCCGCAGCAGCCGGCGCCGCAGCAGAAGCCCCAGGCACAGATCGCCGCGGCAGGGCGAGGATCCGGCGGGATCGATCCGGCGGATCTCAGGAAGCCGCTGGCCGACATCTGGCCGAGCTACTCCGGTGACTACACCGGCAGGCGCTACAGCGCCCTCAAGGAAATCGACCATCCAATGTCAAGAACCTCACGCTCGCATGGGTGGCGAGGGTGAACCCGGGCTCCGCCAGCCCGGGAGCCGGAGCGGGGTTCGGCGGCCGCGGCGGGGGCCCCGCGGCGCCGACAAATGTCGGGGGCGAAGGCACCGGCGAGTTCGGCGGCGGCGGCCGCCAGCGTCAAGGGAGCGATCCTCCAGGTCGACGACGTGCTCTACGTGACCGCTCCCGACAACGTCTGGGCGATGGACGCACGCGACGGCCGCCTGCTCTGGCAGTATTTCTGGAAGACCAAGGGGGGGACGCACATCGGCAACCGCGGGGCCGCGATGTGGCACAACTATCTCTACTTCGAGACCCCCGACAACTACCTGGTCTCCCTCGACGCGAGGACCGGCAAGGAACGCTGGCACGTCGAGATCGCGGACTTCAACCAGCAGTACTTTTCGACGATGGCGCCTATCGTCGTCGGGGATCATGTGCTGGTCGGCACCGGCAACGACCTGGATGCCCCCGGTTTCCTCCAGTCGTTCGACCCGGAAACCGGCAAGCTGAAATGGAAGTTCTATACGGTGCCGATGCAGCCGGGGGATCCCGGTCTCGACACCTGGCCGAGCCTCGAGGCCGCACGGCACGGCGGCGGACAGGTCTGGATACCAGGGGTATACGACCCCGAAACCAACCTGTACATCTTCGGCACGGGCAACCCGACCCCCGGCTACACCGGCGTGGCGCGCCCTGGAGACAACCTGTTCACCTGTTCGCTCGTGGCGGTGAACGTCGAGACGGGGAAGATGGCGTGGTATTACCAGACATCCCCGCACGACACCCACGACTGGGATTCCGCGCAGACGCCCATCCTGATCGATGCGACGGTTGGCGGCCGCCCGCGGAAGCTGATTTCGACAGCCGCGCGGAACGGCTATTTCTTCACCGTCGATCGCACCAACGGCGAGCCGATCGTCACCGAGCCGTACGGCACGGCGATCAACTGGGTCAAGGGGGAATCGCCGAAGGGCAATCCGATTCCGGACCCGGGGAAGGAGGCGACGATACCGGGATCGCTCGTCTCGCCCGTTGAAGGTGGCGTCACCAACTGGCCGCCGCCGGCGTACTCGCCCGATACCGGCCTGTTCTACGTCAACGAGAACAACGGCTTCAACATCCTCTACCTGACCGATCCCGATCCGCGCGGCTCGATGGGCCTCGGCGGGAAGACGGTCGCGAACGTGGGCTCCGCCGGCAGCTTCCTGACCGCCATCGATCCGAAGACCGGCAAGGTGGCCTGGCGGTACCCGTATCCGGGCGTGAGCGGCGCCGGCGGTTCGGGCGGCCTGCTGACCACGGCAGGAGGGCTCCTGTTCGGCGGCGATGCTGCGGGGAACTTCGTCGCGCGCGACGCCGCCAACGGCAAGCCGCTCTGGCACGCCCGCATCGGCAGCCCGTCGAACGCCCCGCAGACCTACGCGATCGACGGGCGCCAGCACGTGCTCGTCGCCGTGGGCGATACTCTTTACGCGTTCGCGCTGTATTGAATCACGGGGACGGGGCCTGAAGGTCCCGCCCTGCCGGTTTGACGGACGGCCGGGAGCCGTAGCGATCCTACGGGATCCCCTTGGGTGAATCGCCGGCCTTCAGCTGGTCCGGCTTGGCGGCGCCCGACGGCACGTCCTCCCTGTCCATCCCCGACATCCCGACGTCCGAAGGGGCCGCGTTCGCACCGCCGGGGATCAGCCGTGCGTCCGGCGTGCTCTCGCGCTCCTCTGCCTCGCGCCGCGTTTCCGGCGCCTTCGAGGCCGAGTAGTCGCTGGTCTCGCCGTTGCCGGCGTTGGTGGCGGTGGTTTCGTTGTCTGCGGTCATTGGCTGTTCTCCCTGACTATCCTAGAGCCCAAAAGCCAAAAGCCCACAGCCTGATTTCAACGACCCCTTGATCCGCCCGGTGGCCTTCCATAAGCTGACGCGATGGGTGTGGGGAAGTGGATGGTCGTCCTCGATGCCGTCAGCGGGTTGGCCCAGCTCACCGAACGGTTCCGCCGGCCGGCCGCGCCGGACGCCGGCGGCCCGCTGTCGGCGTCCATGCCGATCGGCGCGCTGGAGACCAGGCTTGCCGGGGTGCTCGTGGCCGCGCTCAAGGAAGCGTTCGACAGGGACAGCACGCGCCTCGAGATGGAGCGCTCGCAGATCGATGCGGAGCGGCAGCGCGCCGAAGAGGCGCTCCGGGCGGAGCTGCGGCGCCAGGCGGGCGAGCGCGTGCTCGGTCAGCTCCGGCTGATTGCGGTGATGGCCGTCTTCGCCTGGGCGCTCTCGGCGGCCTTGAGCGTGTGGCTTCCCGGCATGCGTGCGGGGCTGCCGCGAGCGTTGCTGGGCTGCGGCTGGCTGCTGGCGCTTGCGTCGCTGGGAACCTCGTTTGCCGGCTGGCAGCGCATTTCCGCCTGGGCGGCCGAGACCCGGGCGGGGATGAACAGCCCGCTCGACGCGCGCGCGGCGGCCGTCGCGCCCTGGCTGCTGGTGGGCGCGCTCGCCCTGACCGCCGCCAGCCTGCTCATCGCGATCTGACGCGGCGGTGCGAGGCGGTCGCACCGCCCGGAGGGTAGAATCGCTTGTGATGATCACCGTGTACGGGGCAGAGTGGTGCGAAGATACGCGCCGTTCCCTGCGCCACCTTCGCCGGCTCGGCGTGCCGCACCGCTTCAAGAACGTGGACGAGGATCTCGACGCGCTCGACCGCGCGTCGTCGCTCACCGGGGGCGTCCGCCGCACCCCGACGATCGACCTTGGCGTGGGCGGCGACCCCCTCGTCGAGCCGACCAACGACACGCTGGCGGGCGCGCTCGTGGAGCTCGAGATGCTGACGCAGGACGAGGCTCACGAGCGGCTGGGCGTGCAGAATGTCGGTGACGTCGAGCGCGTGGGCCGCACCCTGACCGGCCTCGCGGTGTTTGCAGCCGGCGCCGCGGCGCCGCGGGCGCTGCGCTGGCCGCTGCGCATCCTGGGCGCCGGCGTGACGCTCTCCGGGATCAGCGGGTGGTGCCCGGCTTACAGTTGCGCGCGGGTGACCTCGCTGGGAGGGCCGGGCGACCGGCCCGACGAGGCGGTCCGGTATCGATGGCTGTCCGCGGCGCCGTCCGCCGCCGCCCAGCCGCTTGCGGTCGTGGAGCCGGAGCCATGAAAGCGTCTCCTCCGTCGGCGTTCGACGCGCTTGCCGCAGCACGCCACGCGGATCCCTTTTCGGTCCTCGGGCCGCACGTGGACGGGGGCCGGCTCGTGATCCGCGCGATCTTCCCTGCCGCGCAGTCGGTGGCAGTCACCCGCCCAGGGCACCCGTCCGTCGAGATGACCAGGCGTCACCCCGGGGGGATCTACGAGGCCGTGATCGAGGACGAAACCCAGATCGTGCCGTACCGGCTGCAGGTCACCGGTACGGCCGGACTGGTCGTCGAGGTGGAAGACCCGTACCGGTTCGGCCGGATCCTCTCCGACTTCGACATGTACCTGTTCGGCGAAGGTAAGCACACCCGCATCTACGACAAGCTGGGCGCTCACCCCCTGGATGTCGGCGGCACCCGCGGCGTCCACTTTGCGGTCTGGGCGCCGAACGCCGCGCGCGTGAGCGTGGTGGGGGACTTCAACGCGTGGGACGGGCGTGTCCATCCGATGCGGTCGCTCGGCCCGAGCGGCGTGTGGGAGATCTTCGTCCCGGGCGCCGCGCTGGGGCAGCGCTACAAGTTCGAGCTTCGAGCGCGCACGGGGGACGTCCTCCTCAAGATCGATCCCTTCGGCCGGGCGTTCGAGGTGCCGCCGCTGTCGGCGTCGATCATCTGCCGGATCGATCACGAGTGGCAGGATGCCGACTGGATGGAGGGGCGCGCCGCCCTGGGCTCCTGGTTCGATCGCCCGATGTCGGTGTACGAGGTCCATCCCGGCTCGTGGGCGCGCGTGCCGGACGAAGGCGGCCGCTACCTGACCTATCGCGAGCTCGCGGATCGCCTGATCCCGTACGTGAAGGACATGGGCTACTCCCACATCGAGCTGCTGCCGGTGATGGAGCACCCGTTCTCGGGCTCCTGGGGGTACCAGGTCACCGGCTTCTACGCGCCGACCAGCCGCTTCGGCTCCCCGGCGGACTTCAAGGCGTTCGTGGACGGGTGCCACCGTGCCGGGATTGGCGTGATCCTCGACTGGGTGCCCGGCCACTTCCCGCGCGACACGCACGCGCTCGCGAACTTCGACGGCACCTCGCTCTTCGAGCATGCTGATCCGCGCCAGGGCGAGCACCGCGACTGGGGCACCCTGATCTTCAACTACGGCCGCAACGAGGTCAGGAACTACCTGCTCGCGAACGCGCTGTTCTGGCTGCACGAGTATCACGTCGACGGCCTGCGCGTGGACGCCGTGGCCTCGATGCTGTACCTGGATTACTCGCGGGAGGCGGGGGAGTGGATCCCCAACCGGTACGGCGGACGGGAGAACCTCGAAGCGATCGACTTCGTGCGTCAGCTGAACACCCTGACGCACGGCGAGTCACCCGGCTCGATCACGATTGCCGAGGAGTCCACCGCGTGGCCGTCGGTGAGCCGCCCGACCTATCTCGGGGGCCTCGGCTTCACCTACAAGTGGAACATGGGGTGGATGAACGACATCCTCGAGTACGTCAGGAAGGACGCGATCTATCGTCGATACGATCATCAGCACCTGACGTTCTCGCTCCTCTACGCGTTCACCGAGAATTTCATCCTGCCGTTCTCGCACGACGAAGTCGTCCACGGCAAGGGGTCGATGTTCGGGAAGCTGCCTGGTGACGACTGGCAGAAAGCGGCCACGCTGCGCGCCCTCTTCGGGTTCATGTTCGCGCACCCGGGCAAGAAACTGATGTTCATGGGGGCCGAGATCGGCCAGGGCCGCGAGTGGGACGCCGACCACAGCCTCGACTGGCATCTGCTCGACCTGCCGCGTCACGCGGGCATCCAGCGCTTCGTCCGCGAGCTCAACCGCACGTATACGGCCGAACCGGCGCTGCACGAGGTCGACTTCGACCCGGCAGGCTTCTCCTGGATCGATTGCAACGACAGCGAGAACAGCGTGGTGTCGTTCATCAGGCGGGGGAAGGACGGCCGCTCGCCGGTCGTCGCCGTGCTGAACTTCACGCCCGTTCAGCGGGACGTTTACCGGATCGGCGTGCCGAGGGCCGGCGAGTACCGGGAGCTCCTGAACAGCGACGCCGAGGCGTTCGGCGGGTGCAACGTCGGCAACGGCGGCGTCCTCTTCACCGAGCCGGTCGTCGCCCAC
The DNA here is from genome assembly GCA_963787175.1 of uncultured Acidobacteriota bacterium. GTDB lineage: Bacteria > Acidobacteriota > Vicinamibacteria > Vicinamibacterales > 2-12-FULL-66-21 > CAVSUB01. Next base: position 121,927 of record CAWBCA010000004.1, on the reverse strand, counting down.
GGGCAGCCGCAGTCCCTGCGACTCGTTCTGCCGGCGCTCTCCTGCCTGCTGCTGAAGCCCTCGGTGCAGGGGCAGGGTTGACGCGCGGCCCGGCAGGGGCCGCGACGCTTCGCCGTTATCTCTTGCTCATCGCCTCGATCCGCTCCCACTCCTCGTCGGTGACCGGCATCACCGAGAGGCGGGACATCCGGACCAGCGGGAACTCCGCGAAGGCTGCGTCCGCCTTGACCTCCGACAGCCTGACCGGCCGCGCGAGCTTGCGAACCGGCGTCACGTCCACGGCGTAGAGCTTGCCGCCGGCGTCCGCCGGGTCGGGTGAGGCGTTCGCGGCCGCGCGCATGACGCCGACCACCGCCTTCTCGTCGCCCGTGTGGTAGTAGAAGATGCGATCACCCTTGCACACCGCCCGCAGGTGCTTCTGGGCGAGCGGATTGCGGACGCCCGTCCACGAGGTCTTCTTGTCCCGTGCGAGGTCGTCGTAGCTGTAATGCGTGGGCTCTTCCTTGAACAGCCAGTTCATGTGTCACTTCCTGAGGTGAGGGTGCGGCGCAGCTTCCTGAAGGCCGACAACATTTCCGCATAGGTGAAGTTCGCGTTCCGGCCGCTCGGGTTGGGCAGGACGAACACGTGGGCGCCGTGGATGACTTCGCGCTGCAGGCCAGGCACCACCCTGTCCTTCGTCCAGATCCGTTCGCCGGCCCTCAGCCGCGGCAGGAGCGCCCGGTAGACCGTCACCCCCACGAGCGCGAGGATCCGGGGACGATACCTGCGAACCTTGCGAACCAGCCCCGTCCAGCCCTCTGCGTACTCGTCCACGCGCAGGTCGTTGATCCCCGGTGTTGGCCGCGCGATCAGGTTCGTGATGCCGTATCCCCACTCCTGCAGGCGGTCGTCATCTTTCCACGTGATCGCCTCGGGCACCAGACGCGACTCGAACAGCAGCTTCCAGAACCGGTTCGAGAACCCCGCGAAGTGATGCCCCGTCAGCGCCGAGCGCACCCCGGGGTTGATGCCCACGAACAGCACGCGGAGGTCCGGGCCGACGCGGTCCTCGAGCCGCAGTGCCGACCAGTCTGTCCCGTCTTCCCGTTTCATCTGATTTCCCATACCTCATACCTGCCCGGATCCCGACCGCCGACCGCCGAGCCCGAGCGCCGTCAGTTGTGCACCCCCGGCGCCTCGTGGCCGGTGCGTTGCACGTACTCGATGTAGGTGCCCGGGTAGACGTGCGGCTCGCGCTCGGTGCCGGTCTCTCCCCCCAGCTCCAGCACGCGATTGCTGAGGGCGCGCAGGAACGCCCGATCGTGCGACACGAACAGCATCGTCCCCTCGAACGCCGAGAGCGAGCGGATCAGCATCTCCTTGGTCGCCAGGTCCAGGTGGTTGGTCGGCTCGTCGAGCACGAGGAAGTTCGGCGGAACGAGCAGCATGCGGGCGAGGACCAGCCGCGTCTTCTCGCCTCCCGAGAGCGAGCGCACCCTCTTGTCGATCTCGTCCCCTGAGAACTGGAACGCGCCGAGCAGGCTGCGCAGCGCCGCGGTCGACTCGTGCGGAAAGTCCTGTTCCATCTGCTCCCAGACCGTCACGTCGGGATCGAGGATGTCGAGCGCCTGCTGCGCGAAGTATCCCAGCTTCACGCTGGCGCCGAGTTTCACGACGCCGGCGTCGGGCGCAAGCGCCCCGGCCACCATCTTGAGCAGGGTGGTCTTCCCGGAGCCGTTGCGGCCCATCACGCACCAGCGCTCGCCCCGCCGGATGGCCAACCCGAGGCGGTCGTGCACGACGCGGCGGCCGTAGGCCTTGGTGATCCCGTCGAGGATTGCGACCTGATCGCCCGATCGGGGCGGCTGCCGGAAGTCGAACTCGACGACGCGGCGTTTCCTGGGGAGCTCGATGCGATCGATCTTGTCGAGCGCCTTGACGCGGCTCTGCACCTGCGCTGCCTTGGCGGCGTGTGCGGCGAACCGCTCGATGAAGCGCTGCTCCTTGGCGAGCATCGCCTGCTGCCGGGCGTACGCCGCCTCACGGTTGGTCTCGCGGATCGCCCGTTCCCGCTCGTAGAAGTCGTAGTTGCCGGAGTAGCAGGTGATCTCGCCGCCGTCGATCTCCGCAATGCGCGACACCACCCGGTTCATGAAGTCGCGATCGTGTGAGGTCATGAGCAGCGCGCCCGCGAGCGATTTCAGGAAGTCCTCGAGCCAGATGATCGACTCGATGTCGAGGTGGTTGGTGGGCTCGTCCATCAGCAGGACGTCGGGGCGCCCGAGGAGGACCCGCGCCATCGCGACCCGCATCTTCCAGCCGCCCGAGAGCGCGCCCACGTCGCCGTCGACCTGGCCGTCCTCGAACCCGAGCCCGTGGAGGACTTCCCGGGCCTGGCTCTCGAGCGCGTAACCCCCGAGATGCTCGTACTCCTCCTGCACCTCGCCGAAGCGTGCCAGCGTGCGGTCCATGTCGCCGGCCTGCGAGGGGTCGCCGAGCGCGTGCTGCAACGCCTCGAGCTCGTGGTGCAGGGCGCCCGCGCGGCCGCTGCCGGCAATCGCCTCGTCCAGGACCGATCGGCCGGACATCTCCTCGACGTCCTGGCGGAAGTAGCCGATGGTCAGCTTCTTCGGGGCGGTGACCTCTCCCTCGTCCGGCACGTCCTCGCCGGTAATCAGCCGGAAGATGGTGGTCTTGCCGGCCCCGTTGGGCCCCACCAGACCGACCTTCTCGCCGGGATTGAGCTGGAACGAGGCGTCCACGAAGAGGACCTGGTGCCCGTACTGTTTGCCGATGCGCGTCAGGGCAATCATGAGGACAGGTGACCGGACGATTGTAGCCGACCGCCCCGGGAGCCCGCCGGCGTGCGGCGCGTGCCCCAATCGGCCATACTGACCCGATGTCGATTCTGCGGTGGCTCGGCTTCGAGAGCGGTGCCGACGCCGTGCCGGTGGACAGCGTGGGGGCGATCGAGAGCGTGCTGTCCGGGCTCGAGCCGGCCCGGGCCCGGTATCTCGCATGCTTTGCCTACATACTGAGCCGCGTGGCACGCGCCGATCACGAGGTCGGAGAGGCGGAGTCCCGGCTGATGGAGCAGATTGTCGGCGAGCGGGGGCGGCTGCCGGAGGATCAGGCGGCGCTCGTGGTCCGGATCGCCACCAGTGAAGGGTTGCGCCATGGTGGAACCGAGGACTTCATCGTGACCCGCGAGTTCGCCGGCCTTGCGGACCGCGTGCAGAAGCTCGCGCTGATCGATTGCCTGTTCGCGGTGTCGGCCGTCGATCGGGCGATCCACACGGTCGAGGACAACGCAATCCGGCAGATCGTCAGCGAGCTGCGGCTGGAGCATGCCGATTTCATCGCCGCGCGGTCCGCGCACCTCGAGCACCTTCGTGTCCTGAAGAAAGCCGTTCCCTGACGCCCTGGACGACGACAGCGGCGGTTGTCACCCGGAAGGCGGGCCGCCGCGCGCCCGGTTCCCGCGCACCGAACGGAACGTATTCATATGATCCCGACAGAACCCATCGGAAGCCTGCCGCGGCCGGTTGCGCTGGTCGAGGCCGTCTCGCAGGGAGACCACGACGACCCTCGCCTCGACCCTCTGTACGACGAGGCCATCCGCGACACGATCGAGCGCTTCGAAGCGACCGGCTCACCTGTCATCACCGACGGCGAGCAACGCAAGTATCACAACTTCTGGACGTACTGCGTGCACGGCCTGCCGAACACCGCGCCGGACGGCTTCAGGATTCCGTTCAGCGCCGGACACGTCCGCCGCATGCCGCGGCTGACGGCCGGTCCGTTCCGCTACAAGCGCTACGCCGACAGCTATCTCGACGTCGCGAAGCGATATGCGCACGTGCCCGTCAAGCAGGCGGTGATCTCGCCGTCCGCCCTCAGCCTGATGTATCCCGCCGAAGGCATTGAGGGCTACTCGCGCGAGCAGTTCATCGACGACCTGCTGGCGGAGCACGAAACGGAGATCCGCCGCTGCTTCCAGAAAGGCGCGTACAACGTCCAGATCGACTTCACCGAGGGACGTCTCGCGATGAAGGTCGATCCGTCCGGCCAGCTCCTGCACAGTTTCATCGACCTGAACAACCTGGCGCTGTCGCGGTTCTCGCCGGAGGAGCGCCAGCGGATCGGCGTGCACACCTGTCCCGGCGGCGATCGCGACTCGACCCACAGCGCCGACGTCGACTACGCCGAGCTGCTGCCCAGCCTGTTTCAGTTGCAGCGTCGGCAACTTCTACGTCGCGCTGGCCGGCGAGCGCGATCGCGCGCACGTGCTGAAGATCATCCGGCAGTACATGAAGCCTGACCAGCGGGTCTTCGTCGGCGTGGTCGCGCCGATCGACCCGCACGGATCGAAACGGCCGAGGAGGTGCGCGATCGGGTGCTGGAGGCGGCGGAGTACATCCCGCTCGCGCAGCTGGGCACGACCGACGATTGCGGCTTCTCGCCGTTCTCCGACGACACTGTCGACGACCCGTGACACCGCGTTCGCGAAGATCCGCGCCCGTGTTGCCGGAACCGCTCTCGCGAGCCGAGGCGCTGGGAGCGCGGATAGTGGCCACCCCGGACGACGAGGAACAGCTGCTGCGATCGGTCGCGCTGCAGAACGCCACCAGCATCCTGCTGGCGCGGCAGCGCGCCGAAGAGGAGCTGCTCGCGCACGAAGGAGGCGCTGCGCGAGAGCCAGGAGCGGCTGACGGCGGCGCTGACGGCCGCCGGCACCGGCACGTTCCGCTGGAACATGCAGACCGAACACCGTCGAGTGGGACGGCAATCTCGACCGGCTGTTCGGGCTCGACGTCGGGCCGGACGCCGCAGTCGCTCGACGCGTTCATCGCGGCGGTGCACCCCGACGACCGCGCACGGCGTGAGGACGCGCTACGAGCAGTGCGCGCGCGACGGCTCCGACTTCGACCTGGAGTTCCGCGTCGTCTGGCCCGACGGCAGCGTCCACTGGATCGACGACAAGGCCAAAGCCTCTCTCGACAGGGACGGCAGGCCGCTGTACATGACGGGCGCGTGCGCGGACGTCACGAGCCGCAAGGAATCAGCCGAGGCGCTGCGCGAGAACGAGGAGCGCCTGCGCGCGATGTTCAACCAGGCAGCGGTCGGCATCGCGGTCGCGGCCTCGACGGCCGTTTCCTCGACATGAACCGGAAGTTCTCGGACGATCCTCGGCTACAGCCCCGACGAGCTCCGGAGCCTGACGTTCCTCGAGATCACCCACCCGGACGATCTGCGGCCACGACGTCCACCGCCGTGCAGCAGCTCCTCGCCGGGACCATCCCCGAATACGCCATGGAGAAGCGCTACATCCGCAAGGACGGCTCGCCGGTGTGGAGCCTGACGACCGTCACGCTGCTCAAGGACTGCGAGCAGGCAGCCGCAGCGGTTCATCGGCGTCATCGAGGACATCACCGCCCGCAAGCGACACCGAGGCGGCGCTGCGGGAGGAGACGCCGCATCCTCGAGCTGCTCAACGAGACCGGCAAGACGCTCGCGTCGACAGCTCGACCTGCAGGCGCTGGTCCAGGCCGTCACCGACGCCGCGACGCAGTTGAGCGGCGCCCAGTTCGGCGCGTTCTTCTACAACACCACCGACGAGCAGCGGCGATGCGTTCCTGCTCTACACGCTGTCCGGCGCGCCGCGGGAGGCGTTCGAGAAGCTTCGGCCAGCCCGCGCGCGACGGCGCTGTTCGGCCCGACCTTCCGCGGCGAGGCGCCGATCCGCTGCGACGACGTCCTGAACGACCCGCGCTACGGAACGCATGGCGCCGCACCACGGCATGCCGCCGGGGCATCTGCCGGTGCGCAGCTACCTGGCGGTGCCGGTCAGCTCGCGGTCCGGCGAGGTCATCGGCGGGCTGTTCTTCGGCCACCCGCAGCCGGACGTGTTCACCGAGCGCGCCGAGCGGCTGATCGTCGGTGTCGCGGCGCAGGCGGGCATCGCGATCGACAACGCGCGGCTCTACGAAGCGGCGCAGAAGGCGGCCGAGGAGCGCAAGGCGCTGCTCGAGAGCGAGCGCGCGGCCCGCGCGGCGGCCGAGCGGATGAGCGACATGAAGGACGAGTTCCTGGCGACGCTCTCGCACGAGCTGCGCACGCCGCTCAACGCGATCCTCGGCTGGTCGCAGGTGCTGCGCAGCGGGCGGCCGAGACGATGCCGACTACCTCAAGGGACTGGAGACGATCGAGCGCAACGCCCGCGTCCAGACCCAGCTGATCGAAGACCTGCTCGACATGAGCCGGATCACGTCCGGCAAGCTGCGGCTCGACGTCCAGCCGCTGCAGCCCGTCGCCGTTCATCGAGGCGGCCGTGGAGACCGTGACAGCCGGCGGCCGACGCGAAGGGCATCCGGCTCGAGAAGGTTCTCGATCCGGCGGCCGGGCCGATCTCCGGCGACCCGGGCCGCCTGCAGCAGGTCATCTGGAACCTGCTGTCCAACGCCATCAAGTTCACGCCGACGCGGCGGCAAGGTCCAGGTCCTGCTCGAGCGGGTGAACTCCCACATCGAGATCAGCGTGGCCGACACCGGCGTCGGCATCAGGCCGGAGTTCCTTCCGCACCTGTTCGAGCGGTTCCGCCAGGGCGACGCCTCGACGACGCGGAAGTACGGCGGCCTGGGCCTCGGCCTGTCGATCGTCAAGAGCCTGGTCGAGCTGCACGGCGGGACCGTCGGGGTCAAGAGCCCCGGCGAAGGCCAGGGCACGACGCGTGACGGTGCGTGCTGCCGCTGGCCGTCGTGCACAGCGAGGCCGGATGCCGGCGACCGCCGGCACCCCACGACGCCGGACCCGGACGCCATCGAGCTTCGTCAGCGCGGAGCTGTCCGGGCTGAAGGTGCTGGTCGTGGACGATCAGGCCGACGCGCGCGATCTCATCAGCCGCGTGCTGCAAGACTGCGCGGCGGAAGTCATCACCGCCGACTCGACGGAGGCCGCTCTCGTGCTGATCGAAGAGCAGCGGCCGGACGTGCTCGTCACCGACATCGGCATGCCCGGACGCGGACGGGTTCGAGCTGCTGCGCAGAGTCCGCGCGCTCGGGCAGGAGCGCGGCGGGGGGATTCCTGCCATCGCGCTCACCGCATTCGCACGCTCCGAGGATCGCACTCGGGCGCTGCGCGCCGGCTTTCTCGTGCACGTCTCGAAGCCGGTGGATCCCGTCCGAGCTGGTCGCGACCGTTGCCAGCGTCGGAGGACGGACCGACCGCGGCCACACCTGATTCCTGCGCGACCCCGCGCTCACTTCTTCCCCGACCCTCCGTCTGATCGTTTTCGGTTCAGCCTGTTCGTTCGTCCGCTAAGATCCACTGAGGCCGGGCGCGTGCGATGCCGCATCGTGCTGCTGCTGGCAACCGAGGTCTACATTGAGAACCATTGGCGCCCTCATCCTGGTCGTTGTCGCGCTGGCGCTGTCTTCCCCGGTGCCCGCCGCGCAGCCTGCGGCCGCTCCGGCTACCCGCCTGGTGCTTCTCATCGCGGTGGACCAGTTCCGCTACGACTATCTGACGCGATTCAGGGCGGAGTACACGGAGGGCTTCAGGCGCCTGCTGACCGAGGGTGCGGTCTTCACGAACGCCAACCTCGAGCACTATCCGACCGTAACAGCGGTGGGCCACTCGACCATGCTTACGGGCGCTACGCCCTCCGTGAGCGGGATCATCGGCAATGACTGGTTCGACAGGGGAACCGGGGCGACCGTGACCAGCGTGTCCGATCCAACGGTGACGCCGGTCGGCTCGTCCGCCGACGTGGCGGCGTCGCCCCGGCGCCTGCTGGTGAGCACGCTGGGCGACGAGCTGAAGATGGCCTCCCGGCTGCCGAAAGGGGCCGACGGCGCCCCCCGGGTGTTCGGCGTGTCGTTGAAGGATCGTTCGGCCATACTCCCGGTCGGGCGGGGCGCCGATGGCGCGTACTGGTGGGATACGAAGACGGGCAGCTTCGTGACGAGCACCTATTACGTGCGCGAGGCCCCCGACTGGGTGCGGGCGTTCAACGGCCGCAAGCCGGCCGATGCCTACGCCGGCTCCACGTGGTCCGCGCTCGCGACCCCGTCGGTCCTGTTCCGCCAGCTCCCTGTCGAACGCGGAGCAGTTCTCTACGAGGCGGTCTACGGCAGCCCGTCAGGTAACGACCTCCTGCTGGACTTCGCCGGCGAGCTGCTCGTCCGGGAACGGCTCGGCAAGGGAAACCATGCCGATCTGCTCTCCGTCAGCTTCTCGTCCAACGATTCGGTGGGGCACACGTATGGGCCGGATTCGCCGCAGGTGCGGGACATCGCCGTGAAGACGGACCGGGTGATCGGCCGGCTGCTGAACCAGATCGACAAGGCCGTCGGCCTCCAGCACACCCTCGTGGCCTTCACCACCGATCACGGCGTCGCGCCCACGCCGGAGTCGCTGCTGGAACGCAGCCTGCCGGGCGGCCGCATGACCACGAAGGAGCTGTTCGATCCCGTTCAACAGCGGCTTGCAGCCACCTTCGGCGAGGGCAAGTGGGTGCTGGCGACGGCCGGATCGTCCCCGTACCTGAACAACGAGCTGATCGAGGCGCGCAAGCTCGACGCCTCCGAGGTGCGGCGGGTCGCCGCCGCTGCCGCGGCCACCGTGCCGCACGTCGCGCGGGTCTACACGCGGGACCAGCTGCTGCGCGGCGACGTGCCCAACGATCGGATAGGCAACCGTGTCGTGCGCGGCTTCAACGCCCAGCGCTCCGGGGATCTCGAGATCATCCTCGAGCCGTACTGGCTGCGGCAGGCGACGGGGACCTCGCACGGCACCCCCTACAGCTACGACGCGCACATCCCCCTGATCCTCATGGGCCGCCAGATCGCGGCCGGCGAGTACTCCGACCACGCCGCGCTGAACGATCTCGCCCCGACGCTGGCAACGCTCGCTCGACGTCGAGATCCCCTCGGGATCGACCGGCCGCGTGCTGACGGAAGCCCTGCGTCGATCCGCGCCGGCCCCACGTCCGCGGTAGCGCGCCCCCCGCGCCGCCGTTTCAGCGCTCGCCGGCATTCACGTCGCGCGTCGCACGGCGTATGATCGATTTTCCCGTGGCGGACGATCTCGTCGGCAACACCCCCGTCGGCCGGCTGCGCGCGCTGTATGAGTGGCTCACACGCGCGGCCTCTCCTCTATCCGGGCCGACCCTCACCAGGGCCCGCACGCCCGATGTGCTGCCCGCCCGCATCGGCCACTACGTCATCGCCCACAAGCTCGGCGAGGGTGGCATGGGCGTGGTGTATGCGGCCAGGGACGAGCGGCTCGAGCGGGACGTCGCGCTGAAGACGATGTCGTCGCTGGCGAAGGACGAGACGGCGCGCAGGCGCTTCTGGCGCGAGGCCAGGGCCGCGGCGAGCGTCAATCACCCGAACGTCTGCCAGATCTACGAAATCGGCGAGGACGGCGGCGAGCTCTTCATCGCCATGGAGCTGCTGCAGGGGGAGGTGCTGGCCGAGCGCCTGCGCCGGGGGCCGTTGAGCACGTCGGAGGTGCTGCCGATGGGTCTCGGCATGCTGGCCGCCCTTGCTGCCCTGCACGCCCGCGGCGTGATCCATCGCGACCTCAAGCCGTCCAACGTCTTCCTGACCGCCCACGGCGTGAAGCTGCTGGACTTCGGCCTCGCACGCCCGGAGCCCGAGGGCTCGCTCAGCGAGACCGCGGGGCTGACGCGCACCGGGGTCGTGATGGGCACGCCGCGCTACATGGCGCCGGAGCAGGTGACAGGCGCGGACGTGGACGCCCGCACCGATCTGTTCGCCGCGGGCGCCATCCTGTTCGAGATGCTCGCGGGCCGGCCGGCGTTCGCCGGCCGCACGGTCTTCGAGGTGCTGCACGCCACCCGTTACGAGCAGCCGCCGGCGCTCACCGGATCACCGCTGGTGGCGGCGCTGGACCGGGTCATTCGCCGGGCGCTGGCCAAGCGGCCGGAAGACCGCCCGGCATCGGCCGAGACGATGTCCGCGGAGCTGCGCGCGCTGCACGATGGGGACGGCCACGGCGACGCTCCGGTGCTGGCGCATGCCCTCACTCGGCTGGTGGTCCTGCCGTTCCGCGTCCTCCGGCCCGATCCCGAGACCGATTTCCTGGCCTTCAGCCTGCCGGATGCCATCAGCACGTCGCTCTCGGGCATCGACTCGCTGGTGCTGCGCTCGAGCGTCGTGGCGGCACGCTACGCCGGTGAGACACCGGACCTCAAGGCGATCGCCGCGGAGGCGGACGTCGATCGCGTGGTCATGGGCACGCTGCTGCGCTCGGGCGATCAGCTGCGGGCGGCGGCGCAGCTGGTCGAAGCGCCGAGCGGCACGCTGGTCACGTCGCACACCGTGCAGTCGTCGCTGGGTGACCTGTTCCGTCTGCAGGACGACATGGCTCGACGCGTGGCGGACGCGCTGTCGCTGCCGCTCTCCCGCGGCGGGGGACCGTCGACGCCCGGCACGGCGCCCGACGCGCTCGCGTACGAGTTCTACCTGCGCGCGAACGAAGCGGCCCGCACCTACGACGGGCTGCCGCGCGCGCGCGACCTGTACCGGCGCTGCCTCGAGGCGGATCCGCGCTTCGCGCCGGCGTGGGCCCACCTGGGACGGTGCCACCGCGTCATCGGCAAGTACATCGATGGCGCGGCGGAGAGCGATGCGATGGCGGAGGAGGCGTTCCGGCGCGCCCTCGCGCTGAATCCGCGGCTCTCGGTGGCGCACAAGCTGTACGCGAACCTCCAGGCCGACATCGGCCAGGCCGAACCGGCGATGGTCCGTCTCCTGGGCGAAGCGGCGCGCCACGGCAACGATCCGGAGCTGTTCGCGGGGCTGGTCCACGCCTGCCGCTACTGCGGCCTCAACCACCAGTCGATCGCCGCGCACGTGGAGGCTCGCCGGCTGGACCCGAACGTTCCCACGAGCTTCGACCAGACGCTCCTCATGAGCGGCGACATCGACCGGCTGCTGGGGACTGACTCTCCGCGGGTCGTCGCCGGGGCGGACGACGGGATCCGGGTGATCGCGCTGGGACTGGCGGGGCGTCGCGAGGAGGCACGGCGGACGCTGAACGGCATGCGGCAGTCATCACGCATCCCGATCTTCGAAGCGTGGATCGATTACCTCACGGCCTGGCTCGATCGTCGCCCTGCGGACATGGTCATCCGCAATACCCAGCTCAGTGGGTTGAAGATCCAGGAGGATCCGGAAGCCATCTTCCAGCAGGGGTGGCTGCTCTGCGACGTCGGCGAGTACGACGCCGGCTTTGGCGACATCGAGCGTGCGGTCCGCAAGGGCTACTTCGTCCTGCCGACGTTGTCGGAGCGGCCACAGTTCGATGCGCTGCGCACCCTTCCCTCGTTCGTCGCCCTGCTCGAGGAGGCAGCCGCGGGCCGCGATCACGCGCTTGCGGCATTCCGGGAGGCCGGGGGAGAGCGGCTTCTCGGGCCGTGACCGGCACGGCGGCAATCGACCGGTTCGGCGGGGCACGCATGAACACTCTCGCACGCGAGCGCAGCGCAGCCGAGATCCTCCGGCGGCTGAGAGCGGTGCGCCCGGATAGCGCCCGCCGCTGGGGGCGCATGACGCCACATCAGATGGTGTGCCACCTCACCGACTCGTGCCGGATGGCACTCGGGGAGAAGCCCGTGAGCCCGGCCACCAGCCCGATGCAACGCACCGTCGTCAAGTGGATTGCGCTCTACCTGCCTGTTCCGTGGCCTTCCGGTCTACTGACGAGGCCGGAGATCGACCAGGAACACGGCGGAACGTGCCCGGGTGACTTCGACGCAGATGTCGCCGAGCTCGAGCGGCTGATGGTGGCGATGGCCACACAGGATCGCTTCCACTGCCCGTCCCACCCGATATTCGGCAGGATGTCGAGGGCCAGCTGGCTCCGATGGGGGTACCTGCACGCGGATCATCACTTCCGGCAGTTTGGAGTCTGAGATGCCTACGAACGAAGCCCTCCACGCGTCGCTCGCCCTGCTCTTCGCGGAGCTCATTCACGGACCCTCGCCCGACGGCGCCTATATGCTGAACGGCGGCGACCACGGGCTCCTGCGTTCCCTCGACGCTCTGTCTGCGGTGGCGGCATCCACGCCGTCGAACCCCGGCGCAGCGAGTATCGCGGCGCATGTCGACCACCTGTGTTACGGCCTCGACCTGATGAACCGGTGGGGTGACGGCGAGCCCGACCCGTGGAGCGGCGCAGACTGGGCGGTGAGCTGGCGTCGCACGACCGTCGACGAGCGCGAATGGGCGGGCTTGCGCGCGCGGCTTCGCTACGCAGCCGGCCGCTGGCAGCGCACGCTGCAAGCGGCCCGGGAGATGTCCCCGGTGGAACTGAACGGCGTCATCGGCAGCATCGCGCACCTGGCCTATCACCTGGGAGCCGTCAGGCAGATAGACCGTTCCATTCAGGGACCAAAAGCCGAGTAAGTAATTCCTACAGGCATAAGAACCCTCTAAGTAGAACAAATTGCCGTGCCTGGATAAATCGGTGTAGGATGCCTCCCCGGTCCGACCGCAGGTTCGACGACCGAGAGAACAACTCCTCGAAGGAGGCAGCCATGAAGCAGGGCGACGTTTCCCGGCGCACGATGCTGAAGGGCGGTGGCGCGGCGTTGGCGGGGCTCACGGTGATGACGGTCGCTGGCCCGGCGGAGGCCTTTCCCGGGCACTCGGTGCAGGACGAGCAGGTTCCCTTCGATGATGAGCAGCAAGGCTCGTCGCAGGCTTTGCAGCAGTCCGGTGGGCAGGTCCTTTCCTGGCTGGACCAGCCGCCGCCGGTTCCGTTCGAGGGAGTTGTAGGCAACCTGCTGAAGTGGGAGGAGCTCGATTCCTGGCGCATCCCGAGCGACGAGCTGTTCTGGGTCCAACACTACGGTGAGCCGGGCAACCTCAACGACCCGAACTGGCGTGTCGGCATCGAGGGTCTCGTGCGCCACCCGCAGTCGCTCTCGCTGGACGACATCAGAGCGAGACCCCGTCAGCGGGTGGACTTCACGCTGGAGTGCTCGGGGAACAACGGATTTCCATTCGGCATCGGGCTTGTAGGCAATGTCCGGTGGGGAGGTGCGCGGCTGGCCCCCCTGCTCGAGGCGTCGCGCCTGCTGGATGGTGCGAGCGAGGTCGTCTTCTGGGGAGCCGACCGCGGCCTGACCACGATCGGCGACAACCCGGGCATCGTGAACGCCGGTTCGGCCGAACCGGTCCCGCTCGAGCAGGGTGGGGGATTCAGGATCACGGAGCAGTTCGCCCGCAGCATGTCTGTCCGGGAAGCGTTGGGGCGCGACAACCTGCTCTGCTACGAGATGAACGGCGACGACCTGCCGCCAGAGCACGGCTTCCCGGTACGGCTGATTGCGCCCGGCTGGTTCGGGGTCGCCAACGTGAAGTGGCTGACGCGGATCGAGGTGCTCGACCAGCGCTTTGCGGGCCGCTTCATGGCCCGGGAGTACGTTACGGTGCGCGAGCAGCAGCGGGACGGGGAGACCGCCTGGACGTTCACCACCGTGAACCACTTCCGGTTGAAGTCCGCACCGGCCAAGGTCACGCGACGGGGAAACCGCTACACCGTCATGGGTGCCGCCTGGGGTGCGCCAATCGCGGCGGTACAGGTCCGGGTCGACGATGGGGAGTGGATGTGGGCGACCATTTACGGCCCGTCGCCGCGCCGGGGCACATCGAGCGGCTATGCCTGGCGGTTCTGGACGTTCGACTGGGGGCGACCGGCAGCAGGCGAGCACTCCATCACGTCTCGGGCGTTCGACACCGAGGGGCACATCCAGCCCGCGCCGGACGACCCGTTCCTGGCGAGCAGGAGAACCTTCTGGGAGAACAACGGCCAGATCACCCGCCGGGTGGTGATTCCATGACCTCGGTCAGTCGGGATCTTACTTCGCTCCACGTCATGGATAGAGCAGGAACGGCTTGCGGCTCTCGACGAAAGCAGCCGCCTCCCTGTCCCACTCCTCCAGGAGCGGAACGAGCCGGCCCGCTTCGATGGCGAGCCGCACCTTGTCCGATCCGGTGAGCCGATCGATGGTCGCGCCCCAGGCGAAGTCCTGCGGATGCTGCCTGTGGATTTCGTCGATCAGCAGGAGCGACGTGCGCACCGGCCTGTAAGCCTGCCGGTCGGTGATGACGAAGCGGAGCCCGGGGATCGTCTGTCCCTTGAACTTGGCAGCCGTCTGTTCCACAGCCATCGTGATCGGTTCGAAGCGGATGCCCGGCAGTCGCATCCCGTTCATCACCCTGGCAACCTCGGGCGCGTTGAGCCACGGGGCGCCGACCTGCTCGAACGGCCGGTCGGTTCCCCGGCCCTCTGTGAGGTTCGTGCCCTCGAAGTAGACAGATCCCGGATAGCTCGTCACCGCGGCAAGCGAGCGCAGGTTGGGCGACGGGTTCACCCATGGCAGCCCCGTCTCGTCCAGCCATTGTGAGCGGCGCCAGCCCGTGACCCGGGCGACGATCAGATCGACCCCGATGCCATGCTTCCGGTTGAACAGCGTGGCGAGCTCGCCGACCGTCATCCCGTGACGGGCCGGAATGGGATACATCCCCACGAACGACTTGTAGTTCGGGTCGAGCAGGGCCCCTTCGACGATCTCTCCGCCGATCGGATTCGGCCGGTCGAGGACGACGAACGGGATCTGCTTCCTGGCGGCAGCCTGCATCGAGAGCGCCATGGTCGAGACGTAAGTCCACGTGCGGCCTCCGACCTCCTGAAGGTCGTAGACCAGAACGTCCACGTCCTTCAGCATTTCCGCCGTGGGTCCCCGGTCTTCAGCCTTGTAGAGTGAGGCGACCGGCACACCCGTCCGGGGATCGGTCTCGTCGCCGACCTTCGCGCCCGCCGCGGCGGTTCCCCGGATGCCGTGCTCCGGCGCCATCAGGATCGCCAGCTTCAGCTCCTTGTGACCGGCGATCAGGTCGATGTCCGAGGTCCTCGATCGGTCGATGCCCGTGTGGTTGGTGATGAGGCCCACGCGCTTACCGCGCAGGGCGGGCGGCAGATCGGAGAGGAACACCTCGATGCCCGGCCGGACCACCGCGCCCGGGTCGGTCGCGGTCGTCGCCGAAGCCGGGGCCTGGCCGGCAGACTGTCCAAGTAACGAATACCGGCGGTTGGCAGCAGGCAAGCAAGAACAGCGCAGAGGCGTGAGCTCTCATCGTGCCCGTGATGCTACAGCCGTTCGGGCGCGTTTCGCACGATGCCGCTGAGGGCTGGCCGGTACTCGCATCGTGGTACTCTCCCCTCGAGGAGAGGCACCGGCGTTCAGGATCCGCAGGGATGACGCATGGTGGGCCCATGTTGGAACTGAAGACTCGCGCCGTCGGGCGCCTGGTTCACTCCCCGTCCTGTCTGGCTGTAGTGGTCGCGTGCCTGGGCCTCTGCGCGGTCGGCGCGGCAACCACGCAGCCGCCGGTTTCCCCCGAACGGAACGCTCGACTGCTGCAACTGCACCGCGAAGCGGTGACCCTGCTGAACGGGGCGGCGCGAACCGATGCTCCAATCGCCGAGGTGCGGCGCGCGCTTCTCGATGCTTCCCGGCTCTTCGGGACGCTCGGTGACGCGCCCGACGCGCCCGCGGAGTCCTCGAGCGGACAGGCAGTCGACCTCGGACTGGACATGCGCGCCGAACTGCGCCGGGCTGCGGGTGAGCTCGTGGCCATGTCCCGGTCCGACTCGAAAGCGCGCCTCGACGTCAGCCGCTTTCTGGCCCTGCTCGAGCGCGCGCGAGCCCGGATTGAGGGGGAGGTCGCGCTCGGTCTGAGCCTTCAGGGCAGCTACAGCCAGCCGCGGAACAAAGAGCGCGCCTACGGAGGCCACGCCTCAGCCATGGGGCCGGATGGCGCCCGCACGCCGCCGCCGGCCGACGACGAGGGGCCGTCGCCCGTGTCGTTCGAACAGCCTGTAACGCTCCCCACGCGGACCTTCGGCGGGGGCCCCGCAAAGGATCACATCCTGGAGTCCGGCGGCAGCGGCGTAGCGCTGCTGGACTACGACGCCGACGGACGCCTCGACATCTATCTGGTAACCGCCGCGGAGCTCACGCCCGCACGTGAGCGCATTCCCCACCGGAACGCCCTGTATCGAAACCTCGGGGGCTGGAAGTTCGAGGACGTGTCCAGGCAGGCGGGGGTCGATGCGGCCGCCTGGGGCAGCGGTGCATGCGCCGGCGACTTCGACAACGACGGCCGCCTGGATCTGTACGTCACGAACTGGGGGCCGAATTTCCTCTTTCGCAATCGCGGCGACGGAGCTTTCGAGCAGGTGGCCGAACGCGCCGGCGTGAACGCCGGCGGCTGGAGCACCGGCTGCACGTTTTTCGACGCGGACGCGGACGGCGACCTGGACCTGTATGTCGCGCGCTACGTCGACACGACATGGGACTCCCTCGTCACCGCACGGCGCACGCTGGTCTGGCGCAACGGACCGCGCATCATGGTCGGGCCGGCGGGACTCCCCGGCGAGCCGGATCTCTTCTTCGAGAACCTCGGCAGCGGCCGCTTCAGGGAGGCAGCGGGGAGTCATGGCCTCTCCGACGCGTCTCGCGCGTATGGCTTCAGCGTGGTCGCGACCGACTACGATGACGACGGGTTCGTCGATCTGTTCGTGGCGAACGACTCGAACCCCAACTTCCTGTACCGGAACCTTGGCAACGGCCGCTTCGAGAGCGTGGGCCTCCTGGCCGGTGTGGCGGTGAACGGCGAGGCCAGGGCGCAGGCGGGCATGGGGGCGGACGCGGCTGACTACGACGGCGACTCGCGGATCGACCTGGTCCTCACGGCGTTCGCGCACGATCGCAACACGCTCTATCGCAATGTCGACGGTCATCAGTTCGAGGACGCCAGCGCCGCGGCGGAGCTCGCAGGACCGACGTTCGTACGAATGGGCTGGGGCGCCGCTTTCCTCGACGCCGATCTCGATGGCAGGATGGATCTCTTCTTCGCAAACGGCCACATCTTCCCGGACGTCGAGGACTACCCGCAGCTCGGGGAAACCTACCGTCAGAAGAACCAGTTCCTGCTGAATCGGGGCGGGCGCTTCCGCGACGTCTCGGGTTCCGCCGGCGCCGGCCTGCAGGTGGCGCGTGTGGGCCGGGGGCTCGCGGTGGGTGATCTCGACAACGATGGCGATCCCGACCTCGTCGTCAGCAACATGGACGAGGCGCCGACGTTGCTCGAGAATCGCCAGCGGACCGGCCACCACTGGGCAGGCTTCCGCGTCGCGTCGGCAACCGGGAACCGGTTTGCCATCGGCGCGAAGGTCACGGTGGACGCCGGGCGCCTCAGGCAGGTGCGCGAGATCCGGTCGGGAGGCAGCTACCTGTCGCAGAGCGATCTCCGCGTGTTCGTCGGCCTCGGCGACCACGCCGGTCCAATCGCCGTCGAGGTTCGCATGCCGGGCGGCCGCCGGTGGGAGTGGCGAGGACTCGCCGTCGACACCCTGCACGTCCTCGAGCTGTCGGAATCGGCCCGGGCGGACGTTCGAGGTCCGTTGCGATGAACCGGCGGGTGTCCCGCGACACACGTCGATTCATGGCGGTCGCCGCCTGCGTGCTTGGCGCCATCGGCGCTCCAGCCGGAGCGCCGCACCCCTCTTTCGCCCAGGTTGAGGCCCAGGATCGCGTCGTCTATCGTCCGAAGCTGGCGATCCCCGAAACAGTCGAACCCTTCCTGAAGGATCTGGAGCCGGGCAACGATGCGTTTCCCGCGGAGCGCGAGGCGAGCGAGCTGGCCGCCCGACTCGCGGAACTGGGAAGCTCGCTGCGGGCAGGGGTCGGCCGGCCGGTGAAGGTTGCCGAGGGATTTTTCGCTTCCGACTTCCGCGGCGGTCGGTTGCGGCCGATCGACGACGGGTCCTCGAGGGGAGAGGCGGTGTTCGAGGTCCGGAGAGCGAAGGCCGTTCGCGAAACCGCGCTGGAGACGCGCCGTGCGGACGCCGATCTTCCGGGTGAGCTGTCGCTCGATTCGCGCGCGTTCATCGCGGAGCTCGGGCGCCTCATCGAGGGGATGCGCGAGATCGCGGTCGCCGAGTTTCAGGTCACCTCGATCGAGACAGTCTCAGGGTCCAACCTCGTGCGCACCAGGGTGCGCTACGACATCGTAGGGCCGGGAACCGCCGCCTGGCGCATCCAGCATGTCGGCGGCTGGGTGATGTCCTGGCGAAAGGATCCATCCGGGTGGCATGTGGTCGAGTGGTCGGCCGATTCGGATCTGACCGGCCGGGCCCGCCGCCCCGTCTTCACGGAGATCACGCAGGCCGTGCTGGGCGCGAACGACTCCTTCGCGCGTCAACTCAACACCGGTCTCGACGCCTGGATGGGTTCTATCGACACGGTCCTCACCCGCGACTCCAACGGTCATCACGGCATCTCCGTCGGCGACGCCGACGGCGACGGCCTCGACGATTCTACGTCGCCCAGCCTGCCGGGTTGCCCAACCGGCTGTATCGTGCGCGCGGTGACTCGACTTTCGAGGACGTGACGGAGCGCGCCGGCCTCGGCGTGCTCGACGACACCGCGCAGTCCCTCTTCGCCGACGTGGACAACGACGCCGACCAGGACCTGGTCCTGGCGACCGGGACCAGGCCCCTTCTCTTCGTGAACGATGGGAAGGGGCGTTTCTCTCCCGCTGCGGACGCCTTCCGCTTCAAGCGGCCCCTTCAGGGCGCCTTGACGTCGATGGCCATGGCCGACTACGACCGCGACGGCTTCCTGGATCTCTATCTGTGCGTGTACTCCTACTTCTACGGAGCAGGGGAGGACAAGGCCGGCACACCGATGCCGTACTACGACGCACGCAACGGCCCGCCCGGTGTTCTCTTCCGCAACGACCGCCATGGCCGGTTCGTCGAGTCGACCGCGGAGTCGGGACTGGATGCGGGCAACGACCGCTACCACTTTGCCGCCGCGTGGTCCGACTACGACGGCGACGGATGGCCCGACCTGCTCGTGGCGAACGACTTCGGCGCGAAGAATCTCTACCGCAACCGCGGGCTGCGCGACGGCAGGGTGACGTTCGAGGACGTGGCGGCCCACGCAGGCGTGCTGGACCATGGGGCCGGGATGAGTGCCGCGTTCTTCGACTACGACAATGACGGTCTGCTCGACATCTACACCGGGAACATGTGGAGTGCGAACGGTCTGCGGGTGACCTCGGCGCCGACCTTCATGCCCGATGCGACGCCAGACGTTCGTGCGCTCTACCAGCGCCATGCCCGGGGGAACTCGCTGTTCCGGAACCGTGGCGACGGGCGCTTCGAGGACCGGACGCTCGAAGCCAGCGTCGAGATGGGCCGCTGGGCCTGGTCGTCCGACACGCTGGACTTCGACAGCGACGGATGGGACGACCTCTACATCGTCAACGGCATGCTGACGCGGGAAGGCTGTCAGGACGATCTGGACGGTTTCTTCTGGCGCCAGGTGGTGGCACGGTCTCCCCTGACCCCCGTGAAGGGGACCCCGTACGACGACGCCTGGCTCGCGATCAACCAGCTCCTGATCCGGTGCTCGATAGCCAGCCGTCAACGCAACGTTTTCCTGCGCAACGACGGCCGCGGCGGCTTCGACGACGTATCGGGGGCGGTCGGGCTCGATCTCGACCAGGACGGCCGGTCGTTCGCCGTGATGGACATCGATCGCGACGGGGACCCGGACCTGGTGGTGATGGCAGCGCGCCAGGCGCCGCAGCTCCGGGTGTTCCGGAACGATTTTGCGTCGCCGGGCAGGTCGGTGGCCCTCCGTCTCGTCGGGGCCGGGAGCAACCGGGATGCGATCGGCGCACGCGTGAGCGTCGAAACCGACCGGCTCGCGCGGACAAAAATCGTGCAGGCGGGCTCCGGGTTTCTCTCGCAGCACTCGAAGGAGCTTCTCGTCGGACTGGGTCCGAGCCAGCGGATTGCCAAGCTGACCATCGATTGGCCGTCCGGCAACAGGCAAGTCTTCACCGACGTGCCCCTGGACGGCCGACTGCAGGTCGTTGAGGGAGGCCAGATTGAGCGCCAGCCGTTCGCGGCAGGGTCCGTCATTCAGCCGGCGCCGGTGATGTCGAAAGCGGCGGCCCCGCCGGACGCCACATGGTTCTACGAGCCCTTCCCGGCGCCCGATTTCTCGCTGCCGGCCGTTGACGGCCAGACGCGATCGCTGACGTCCCTGGCTGGTCGACCCGCCCTCCTGCTGTTCTGGTCCGTTGCCGCACGCGGGTCCCGGGCGGCGCTCGAGGCGCTCGCGCGCGGCAGCGATTCGCTGGCGTCGGCCGGCATCGGGACGCTGGCAATTGCCCTCGACGAGCCCGAAGACCTGTCGAGGGTCCGCGGCGCGGCGCCGGCATCGGTGCCGGTGGTCCTTGCGAGCCGCGAGCTCGGTCTGAGCTACGCGATACTCAACCGTCATCTCTACATGAACCGGCAGGACCTGCGTCTGCCCACGGCGCTGCTGCTGGATCCGGCCGGGAGAGTGGTCAGGGCCTATCGCAATCGCCTGGACGTCGGGGTCATCGTCCGGGACGCCGGCGCGATCGACACCTCGCCTGCCGAACGTCTGGCCAGGGCGTTCCCGTTTCCGGGAACGTTCTACGGTCCACCGCCTGCCCGGAATTTCCTTCCCTACGGGCGGGAGCTGCTGGACCAGGGTCTCGAGGCGGCAGCGGTCGTGGCGTTCGAGCGTGCCGCGCAGGCGAGCCCGAGCGCCGCGACCCTGTACCGGCTGGGCATGCTGCTCGCGAAGAGCGGGGAACGCGCGCGGGCGCGCGCTGCGTTCGAGCGCGCCCTGGCGCTGCAGCCCGACCTCGCGGAAGCCAGCAACGATCTCGGCGCGCTGCTGGCCCAGGCAGGTGAGATCGACGCGGCCATCGCACGCTTCAGCGCTGCCATCGCCGCGGTGCCCGAGTATCCGGATGCCCTCAACAACCTCGGCTACGCCCTGTTGCTGACCGGACGCCACGATGAAGCGCGCGGGCTCTACGAGCGGGCGCTCGCGCTGCAGCCGGATTTTCCCGAGGCGCTCAACAATCTCGGGTTGATTGCCGGCCGCGCCGGCGATCTGGAGCGCGCCGAGCGCCACTTCCGCGAGGCGCTCGGCCGACGCGCCGACTACGGCGAGGCGGCCAACAACCTGGCGCTGGTGCTCGTCTCCCGGGGCGCCACCTCCGAGGCCATCGAGCTGCTGGAGCAGTTCCTGAAGAAAGCCCCGCAGTTCGAGGGGGCCTACGTGACGCTCGCGAAGATACATTTCAGGGACGACCGCCCGCGGGAGGGTATCGATGTCCTCCAGCGCCTGCTGCAGAGGAACCCGACCCATTCCGTGGGGCTCGAGCTGTTGAAACAGTGGAAGCAGTGATCCCCCTCTCCCTCGTTGACATCCTCCGGCTTGGGGCATATAAGAGCCGCAGCTCTACCGGGACAGGATGAGCGGTCGGGGGAGGTGCGACGTCGCGTCTCTGAGGCGTCGCAGAACGCGAGGGGAGGATGTATGAGCGTGGCGAGAACGTGCCGTGCGCTCGGCGGCCTGGCGCTCGTGCTCGTGTGTGCGCGGGTGCCGGCCGTCGAGGCGCAAACCAGCAGCGCATCGGTGTCGGGGACCGTGCAGGATGCGCAGGGAGGCGTGCTGCCGGGGGTGGAAGTAACGCTGACGAGCCGTACGCAGGGCAACGCGATGACGGTCACGACCGACGACGCGGGCCGTTTCATGTTCGCGATCGTGCGGCCCGATGCCTACACACTGCAGGTGGCCCTGCAGGGCTTCAAGATGCTCGAGCGCACGAACGTGGTCGTGAACGCGAACGACAGGTTCACCACCGGAACGCTGACGATGGAAGTCGGGCAGATGACGGAGGAAGTCAGCGTGTCGAGCCGCGTCAGCGAGCTCCAGACCACGAGCGGCGAGCGCTCGTTCGCGCTGGACAGCGAGGCGCTCAACAAGATAGCCGCCAGCGAGCGCTCGCTGTTCACGTTCACGTCGCTCGTGCCGGGGATCATCCCGCAAGGGAGCGGCGCGCCGATGGCGGCGAACGACTTTACGGTGAACGGCCAGCGGCCCAACTCCAACAACGTGACGATCGATGGCGTCGCCAACATCGACACCGGAAACAACGGCGGCAACATGGCCTCGACCAACATCGACGCGGTGTCGGAGTTCAAGGTCCTTACCAACGTGTACCAGGCGGAGTACGGCCGCGCCGTCGGTGGACAGATACAGGTGGTGACCAAGAGCGGCTCGCAGTCCTTCCACGGATCCGGCTACTGGTACGGGAGGCGCTCGGAGTGGAACGCCAACACCTGGTTGAACAAGCGGGAGACACCGGAAGTGCCACTGCCGAAGGCCAGCCGGAACGACCGCGGTTACACGATCGGCGGGCCGGTGTTCATCCCCGGCCTGTTCAACGAGAACAAGCAGAAGCTGTTCTTCTTCTGGAGCCAGGAGTTCCAGCGCCGCAACGATCCGGTCTCCGAAAGGCTGAGTCGGGTGCCCACCGAGCTCGAGCGCCGGGGCGACTTCTCGCAGAGCGTGGACAGCGACGGCAACCGGTTTCCGTATATCCGGGATTACGCGACGGGCCTTCCGTGCTCCGCTGCTGACACTCGCGGCTGCTTTCAGGACGGCGGCGTGGTTGGCCGGATACCCGCCAGCCGCATCTACCAGCCGGGGCTCAACGGATTGAGCATCTATCCCAACCCGAACACCTCGCGAGGGAGCGGCATCAACTACAGCAGCCAGGCGCCGACCCAGAACCCCCGTCGCGAGGACCTGATTCGGCTCGACTTTCAGGCCACCGAACAGTGGCGCGTCACCGGTCGCTACATGGGCACCAAGAACGATCAGACGCAGCCGTACGGCACGACGTGGGCTGGCGCGGGCAGCGACAATCTCGACACGCTCAACACGCTGTTCGAAACTCCGGGGTCCAACTGGATGATTTCAAGCATCGGCGTCCTGGACAACTCGACGTCGCTCGAGCTCAGCCTGGGGCGGGCGCACAACTCGCTCGACTTCACGATCCTGAACCCGAACTTGACCCGCTCCGCGGCGAACCTGACCGGCATGCCGCTCCTCTTTCCGGAGGCGGTACAGGCCGATTACATCCCGGACCTGCGCTTCAACGGAGGCCGCCTCAACACGAATACCGGCTTCCTGCAGACCGACCGGGGCCCCTTCACGAACTTCAACACGACCTATGACGCGATTGCGAACCTGACGAAGGTCTGGAGTCGGCATGCGTCAAAGTTCGGGTTCTACTTCCAGCACAGCCTGAAGCCGCAGAGTATCTTCGCGAGCTTCAACACCCAGATCAATTTTGTCGACAATTCGAGCAACCCGTTCGATACGGGGTTCGGCTACTCCAACGCGGCAACTGGTGTCTTCAATACCTATACTCAGGCTTCGAAGTACGCGCTGCCGGAGTGGCGGTATAAGAACATAGAGTGGTACGCGCAGGACAACTGGAAGGCCACGAGCCGGCTGACGCTCGACTACGGCGTCCGGTTCTACTACCTGACCCCGCAGTGGGACACGACCCTGCAGGCGTCGAACTTCGTTCCTGAACGGTTCGATCCCAACGCTGCGGCCAAGCTTTTCGCGCCGGCGTGCATCGGCGGCTCTCCGTGCACGGGCGCCGACCGCAGAGGGATGGACCCGCAGCTCGCCGCCTCAGGTGTGGCACCGACACTCGCCAATACCGTCGAAGAGCGTTTCATCGGCCGCCTCGTGCCCGGCTCGGACCGGTTCAATGGCGCTTTCCAGGCCGGTCAGGGGATTGACGACGAGCTGCAGGATGGGGGCGCCTTCAAGACCTCCCCCCGCGTAGGCGTCGTCTACGACCTCACCGGTAAATCGGAAACCATCGCGCGCGGCGGTATCGGAATTTTCTACGACCGGCCGCAGGGCAACATGGTCTTCGACATGATCGCCAACGCGCCGGGGGTGCTCGTGTCGACGCTGCAGTGGGGCCGTCTCCAGGACCTGACCGCCGCGACGGGAGATCCCGATGCGACGCTCTCCTTGAACCCGACAGCCTACGACTTCCAGCCGCCGAGAGTGACGGCGTGGAACGTGGGTGTGCAGCAGAAGCTGGCGAAGAACATCATCTTCGACATCGCCTACGTGGGGTCCAAGTCGGACAACATACTCCGGCAGGTGCAAATCAACGCGGTGCCGCGGGGAGCGACGTTCCTGGCGGCGAACCAGGATCCGACCCGCGTCCCCAGCGCGACACCAGGCGCAACAGCGCTGCCGAACGACCTCCTCCGGCCCTACAAGGGTTACAGCAATATCCGGATGTGGGACTACAGCGGCTATTCCAACTACCACGCGCTCCAGACGTCGGTAAACCGCCGGTTCGACAACGGGTTTGCATTCTCGACCTTCTACGTCTGGAGCAAGGCGCTGGGTATCAACAACCTCGACGACACGCAGGGAGTGCCGAACGTCAGCGACGAGGAAGTGCGCCGGCTCGACTACTCGTTAGTGAACTACGACAGGCCGCACAACTTTGTCGTCAACTTCATATACCAGACGCCGAAGGTCGCGAACAGCTACCTTGGCCTGCTGACGAACGACTGGCAGATC
This sequence comes from uncultured Acidobacteriota bacterium, assembly GCA_963787175.1. GTDB lineage: Bacteria > Acidobacteriota > Vicinamibacteria > Vicinamibacterales > 2-12-FULL-66-21 > CAVSUB01. The sequence goes on along the minus strand of CAWBCA010000004.1, from coordinate 97,377 downwards.
TCCGGCGTCTATCGCTGGACGAGCGGCCGGCCCTATACAGTGGGCTACTCGATTCCCGGAATCACCGACGCAAACCTGACGGGGACGGCCACCCCGGCGGCGCGTGTAGTGCTGACGTGCGACCCGGGGCGCGGTTGGAGCAGCGATCCGTATCGGCAGCTGGACACCTCGTGCTTCGCGCCGCCCCAACCGGGCAGTGACGGCGCCGAATCGGCGCGGTTCTTCGTCCGCGCTCCGCCCATCAACGACGTCTCCCTCTCACTCGCGAAGCACTTCGTGTTCGGAAAGGGAATCAGGTTCGAGATGCGGCTGGACATGTTCAACGCGCTGAACCACACCCAGTTCACGGGTGTCAACAGCACGGTCAATTTCGCGAGTTTGACCGATCGGACGATCACGAACCTGCCGTACGACGCCAGCGGGGCGCTGGTGCGTCCCAACGGCTTCGGGACGATCAACGGCGTGGCCCAGCCCAGAACGCTTCAGCTCGTCACTCGCGTGACCTTCTGAAGACCCCACGTAACGCGGGCCCTGGCCGGACCGTTCCGGTCCCGACCAGGGCCCACAACTGCGCGTGCGGCCCGGGGCCGCCGTCAGCACCGTGCGCCTGCCTGAGCAGTCGCCTACTGTTCAGTTATCGGCTGCTGACGGTAGACCTGCCGGTGACCCGCTCCCAGGCATCACGGACAGCGCTCTTCATCTGCTCCCATGTCGATTGACCACGATGCTCGTATCGTTCCCAGTCACGCCGGAGGTTGCTCTCGACCTCCTCCCACCGACGGCCTTGATACCGGTCGGCCGACTCCACGCCGTATCGATAACCGGGCTGGAAGTAATCGTAGTTCTGGCTCGCTCCTGAGGCGTACGGGCGGCTGTGGAAGTTGCTCCGCCAGTACGCATCCTCCGAGTCCCACTCAGTCGGTGTCACACGCTCTGCCATTGCTTGATCTCCTTTCGGGGTTGTGACCCCCGTCGCGAATAGGATGCAACGCACTTGCCGGAAAGCGATGGTTCAGGTGGCCTGTTACGTTGAACGGCCCACTTCATTTCGGGTACCTTGGACGTGGACCCCTCCAAGGACGTCACGCATGAGCCAGTCCACCGGGAACCTCCGAGCAGGACCGTTGTCGGCACGAACGGCTGGGGAGCTGTCATGGGCTTCAGCGGACCGATAGTCGCGACGCTGCTCATCTTCGGGCTGGCCACCGCGGCGGGTGCGACACACGGTCAGCGGGCGCTTCCGCCGATCCGGATCGTCCTGGTCGGGGATTCGACGGTGACGGACGGCTCAGGCTGGGGAACCGGGTTCAGCCTGCGCGTCTCCCCGCCGGCGGTCGTCGTCAATCTCTCGGCGGAGGGCCGCAGCTCCAAGAGCTTCATCGACGAAGGGCGCTGGGCCGAGGCGCTGGGCCGGCGCGGCGACTACTACCTCATACAGTTCGGTCACAACGACGAGCCTGGAAAAGGTCCGGAGCGCGAGACCGATCCGGAAACGACGTTCCGCGGCAACCTGGAAAGGTATGTGGCTGACGCGCGCGCGATCGGGGCCCGTCCGGTCCTCGTCACGTCGCTCGTGCGCCGGCTCTACGAGCCCGACGGCACGATTCGGACGACGCAGACGCCGTATGTCGAGGTCGTACGCAGGCTGGCCAGGGAGAAGCAGGTCCCGCTGATCGACCTGCACGCGATCTCGATGGCCGACGCCGAACACGCAGGCGAGGAGGTGTGGGCCGATCTGAGCCCGCGCGACGATAAGCAACAGGTCGACCGCACGCACCTGAACGCGAAGGGGAGCGAGGTCGTCGGCCGCATGGTCGCGGATGCCCTGCGCCTCGCCGTGCCGGACCTGACGGAGTACATCGTGGGCGCGGCGGCCAGCGCGCGCGTGCAGGGTGCCGTCGCAGGAGGAGCGGGGACGAATGAGCATGCCCGGTCACGAGTGTTACCACTGCAAGCAGTGGGTCCCGGAGGGGGACGCCCACGACTGCTGGACGACGACCGAAGCGGCTCTCACCCAGCACCTCGATGAGGATCTGCGCGACGCGTGGGAGCGGCTGCGCGAGACCGCCGTCGCGTTCGGGGAACAGCGGGTCTACGCGTCCCACACGTCGATCATGTTCTCGCGCAGGTCCTGCTACTTCTTCGTGAGGCCGAAGAAGAAGTTCCTCGAGGTCTGCGTGTTCCTCGGCCGCACGGTCAAGGCCCGCCAGGTGCGGCGGACGGACCGGGTATCGAAGTCGAAGGTGGTCCACTTCATACAGATCACCCACCGGGACGAGGTGGAGGCGCCTGTCACGGACTGGCTCCACGAGGCGTACGTGTTCTCGGGAGCGCCCCGCGCCGCGCAGGCTCCACAACCGGGTCCGCGCCGGTCGAAGCCGCAACCGCCGAAGAAGGCACGGAAGACCGGGCGCCGGCCAGCCTAGCGGCCCGTGTGGTCCCTGTGCAATCCGGCACAGCCTGTTCCGCTTCAAAGGGGTACAGTCGACCCATAGCTCATGACAGGCCCTGCCGCACGCACGTTGTTCGTGGTCGTGAGCGGCGTGCTGCTGCTGGCGGTCGGTGGCGGCGGACAGGCGCCGACGAGCGTCGCCGGCACCACTCGAGTCGGTGAACGGCCGGAGGCCAACGCCGTGGTGTGGCTGGAGGAAGCCGGCTCGTCGCCGCCCGCCACGCGCAGGACCGTGCTCGAGCAGAAGAACCTGACCTTCAGCCCGCACGTTCTCGCAGTACGGGCCGGCACCACTGTCGAGTTCCCCAACCGGGATCGTGTGTTCCACAACGTGTTCTCGTTCCATGACGGCAAGCGGTTCGACCTCGGGATGTATCCGGTCGGAACCGTCAAGGACGTGACCTTCGGGACGGCCGGCTTGAGCCGCATCTTCTGCAACATCCACCCCAACATGGCCGCATACGTGCTGGCGGTCGACAGCCCGCATTTCGCGGTGTCCGATGCGGCGGGCCGGTTCCGGATCGCGGGAGTGACGCAGCGGGAGTACGTGTATCACGCGTGGCGCCCGGGCGGCGGCACGCTCACGGGCAAGGTCGCAGGCAGCGACGGGACACTCGAGATTCGCTGGCCGTGAAGCGTGCCATCCTGATCGCCCTGTTCGCGGCGGCAGTCCAGGCCAGCCCGGCAGGGGGTCAGTCGCTGTCCGTCGAGGCAGACGTGACCGCCGGCTACTCGACCGACGAGGTCACCGCGGTGGCCACGCAGGTCCGGGCGTTCGGCGATCTGAAGGCCGGTGTCCGGTTCTACCTCGAGGGTGCCTGGGCAACCCGCACCGACAAGGAGACCGACGCCTTCGCTGCCGCCTATCCGTACGGCAACCGCGTCGAAGCGATCGAGACGTACGGCGAGCGGCTGTTCATGCCCGGAAAGGGAATGGTCGGCTTGCGCGCCGGCAGGTATCGCACCCCATTCGGGCTTGCGGGCCGCGGCGACCATGCCTACTCCGGGTTCCTGCGCGCGCCCCTCATCCGCTACGACGACTACTACGCGCTGTCGAACACGTTCCTGGAGCACGGCGTGGACATCATCCTCGGCGTGCCGCAGCTGTACGTGGAGGCGAGCCTGGGTGCGCCCGCCGATGTCGGCGACGTCAAGCGGCGGTCGGGGTTCGACACGGTCTTCCGCGCGCAGGGCTATCACGGCGGCTGGATTGTCGGACTCAGTCACATCCGGACACAGCCCAACCACCCCGAGTCCTTCGCGCACGGACGCGCCGAGTTCACGGGCCTGGACGCACGGTACACGGGGGCCGGCCTGCTCGTCCGCGGCGAGTGGATCACCGGGCAGCCATTCGACGGAACCAGCACCGATGGCTGGTACATCGACGTGGTGCTCCATCGTCCGGCGATGGGCCCCGTCACCGCGGTCCTTCGAGCCGAACGTCTGGACTACGACGCCGCCGCCGCGTTCGCGCTCCATGAACAGAGGCTGACCGTGGGCGCCAAGGTCCGCCTGCCGCGCGGCCTGACCGCGCAGGTGAACGTGCTGCGCCAGTCGGGAGACCTTCCGAACTACCGCCCGGTCCCGGTTGACGTAGCGCTCACTTACTCGATCCGGTTCCGCTGAGGCGAGACCGTGTCCCCGGTTTCCTTGAACTCGTCGCCCATCCGGTGGCACCGTCGGATGGAGGTGCGGGTCGTCCTCGGCTTGAGCCTCCTCATAGGGCTGTCGCTCGCCGCCGCCCTGATCGCGACCTCAAGGGTGGTCACCAACCGTTCCCTCGCGCAGGCGTCCGACGCGCTGCAGTCCGCGCGCTCCGCGTTCGACGTGCTCGTCCGCCGCCGGATCGATTTTGCCGCCGCCCAGACGCGGCTGATCACGTCGCTGCCGGTGTTCCGCGCGCACATCGTGGACGTCCGGCTTGCGGCCGATCGCGCGACAGTCGACGCCATGGTCGACGACTACCGCCGGCAGCTCAACGCGGAGTTCTGCATCCTGACGGACCGCGACGGCACCTGGACGAGCAGCCCGGGGTGGCCCCCTGGAGAAGCGCGCCCGGCAGGCGTCCAATCGAGCGTCGCAGCGGCCGTTTCCGGCCGCTCGCATCATGAGATCCTCTCGATCGGGCGGCAGCTGGTGCTGGTGGTGTCCGAACCGGCGCTGTTCGCGGCGGAAGTGCTCGGCACCTTCACGGTGGGCTACGTGCTCGGCGATGCGGTGGCGGCGGAACTGGAGCAGGTCACCCACTCCGAGGTGAACCTCGTCGGCGGAGATCATCTGAGCGGCACCAGCCTGGACGGCGCAGGTCGCGCAGCGCTCGAAGGCCGGCTGGCGGCCGGCGAGCTTCACACCGGCCAAACCCTCACCCACGGTATGCAATCGATCGCCGGCCGCCAGTATGTGACGGGAGTCTTCCCGCTGTCGCCGGAAGGCTCCGCTGATCCGGGGGATCGGCTGCTCCTGCTGCAGGACTGGGAGCCGACGCAGCGGTTCCTCGACGACCTGCGCAACAGCTTCCTGCGCGCCGGCGGCGTGATCTTCCTGGCCACCCTCGCGGCGGGTGTCCTCTTCAGCAGGCGCATCACCCAGCCGTTCCAGGATGTCGCGGCTGCGGCAGGAGATCTCGCCGCGGGCAACTGGACGCGCCAGGTTCCGATCCGGGGCAGCGCGGAGTCGACGACGATGGCCCTGGCGTTCAATGAGATGAGCACGCATCTCCGTCACTGGCACCAGGAAGCGCAGGACAGGTCGGCCCGGCTCCAGGCGTCGTACGAGCGCTTCGCCGCGGTGACCGAGTCCGCACGCGACGCGATTATCTCGACCGATCAGGACGGCCGGGTGGCTTTCTGGAGCAGGAGCGCAGGAACGATCTTCGGCTACGACGAGGACGAGGCGATCGGGCAGTCGCTGGCCCGCTTCGTTGCGGAACCGGACAGGCAGGCTTGTTTCGCCGCGCTGAAATCGATCGGCTCCAGCGAGGCCGGAGCGGAACTCGGCCGTACGATCGAAGTGGCCGGCGTCGGGAAGAATGGCGGGCAGTTTCCCGTCGAACTGTCGGTGTCCGTGTGGCAGACCGGCGGCGCCACGCAGTTCACCGCGGTCGTGCGCGAGATCGCCGAACGCAAGCGCGCGGAGGCTGAACTGCAGCACCTCAACGACGAGATCCAGCTGCAGCGGCTGCGTGTCTTCAGGGCCACCATGCGGACGGTCCAGGACATTGTCAACAACCTGCTCAACGGTCTGCAGCTCGTGCACTTGGAAGCAGAGGACCAGCTGCCTCCCGACATGCAGGCGCTCATCGATCAGGTCATTCAAGAAGCAGCCGTCAAGCTCAAGGCGCTCGGAGACCTCGAGACCGTGGAGGAAAAAGAGATGGCGATCGGGCAAGGCATCGAGTATCCGGGCTCGGTCTACTGACGCCGACCCCTGCCGACCTGACCTTCGGCTGTGCCCGGCCCGATCCTGGACCCCGCTCGACATGCCTCGGATTCGGGTCCCTTCCAATTGCCCGGCCCGGCCCGCCGTGCTAGCCTTGCTGCCCGCGACGGCCCTCACACGATCGATGGCACGTGCAGTCCGAGGAGACAGCCATGATTCCGTCCAAAGACGAGCGGAGCGCTCCGATACCCGAGGTCAGCGGCAGCATGGACGAGGCGCCGCGTCCGGGCGAAGCGGCCGGCGGGAGCATCGACAAGGTGCGCGATCTCCTGTTCGGCAGCCAGTTGCGGGAACTGGACCGCCGGTTCGCCCGGCTCGAAGAGCGCCTCGCCAAGGAGACCAGCCAGCTCCGGGACGACATGCAGGTTCGGCTGGAAGCGCTGGAGACCTACGCCAGGCAGGAGACCGACTCGCTGGCCGACCAGTTGAGGGCCGAGCACCAGAACTTCGTCGACGCGCACGGCAGCCTGGCGCGCGAGCTGTCGGAGACTGCGAAGCAGCTGGAACGGCGGACGACGGCCGTTGACGAGCAGAGCGCGAAGGGACAACGCGAGCTGCGGCAGCAGCTGCTGGAGCAGCATCAGCGCCTGAGCGAGGATCTCCGCCGCCGCTCTGACGAGCTCCTCGCGACGGTCACGCGCGAAGCGCAGGCGCTGCGCACGGACAAGACGGACCGTTCTGCGCTCGCGGCGCTGCTGAACGAGATGGCGATGCGCCTGACCGACGAGCTTCGCGCCGCCGACGCGGAGGACGGGGGGAATGGCTGATTCGGTGGCCGTCCCGGGCCAGCGCGCCGGGAGCGGCCAGCTGGATGGCGGCCCGCCTGCCGACAGCTTCGACGAACTGCGCGCACTGATTGTTGGCCCCGAGCGGCGCGAGCTGCTGGCGCTGCAGTCGCAGCTGCTCGACCCGGCCGTGCAGGTCCGGACCGTGAGCCGCGTTCTGCCCGACGCGATGGCGATGCGGGCCGGCGATCCGCAGCTCACGCGTGCGCTGGCGCCCTCCGTCGCGGCGGCTCTGACCGCCTCGGTCCAGCGCGACCCGCGACCGCTCGCGGACGCCCTGTTCCCGGTGATGGGTCCCGCGATCCGCCGGGCCATCGTGCACACGCTCTCCTCGATGATGGAGACGCTCAACCGCACGGTGGAGCACAGCGTGTCCTGGCGCGCCGCCCGGTGGCGATGGACGTCGCTCAGGACCGGCAGGCCGTTCGCCGAAGTGGTGTTGCTCGATACGTTGCAGTACCGGGTCGAGCAGGTGTTCCTGATTCACCGGAAGACCGGGCTGCTGCTGCAGCACCTCTCCGCGAACGCCGGAGACGGGCAGGACGCCGATCAGATTTCGGCGATGCTGACCGCCATCCGGGACTTCGTTGGCGATTCGTTCGCAGCGGCCCAGGGGGACACGCTCGACGCCCTGCGCGTCGGCGAGCTGGCCGTGCTGGTCGAGCAGGCGCCGCACGCCATCCTGGCGTGCGTGGTACGCGGCAACGTCCCTTACGAGGTTCGCACCTCGTTCCAGGCGGCGCTCGAATCGGTGCACCTGCAGTTCGGCGCGGAGCTGGAATCCTTCGCCGGAGACTCGTCGGCGTTCGAGGCCGCGCGGCCGATCCTGGAGACCTGCCTGGTCGCGCAGTACCGGCGCACTGCGCGGGCCGGCTCGTACCGGGCCTGGGCGGCCGCCGCCGCGCTCCTGCTCCTGCTGATCGGAGCGTGGACGTTCCTGGCCGTCCGGGAGCGGCGCCGCTGGGAGGCCTCTCTCGATCGCCTCCGCGCCGAGCCGGGCCTGGTGGTGCTCGCCAGCGGCCGTCGGGAGGGCAGGTTCTTCGTCGCCGGGCTGCGCGACCCGCTCGCCCGCGATCCCGAGAGCCTTGTGACATCCACCGGCCTGCCACCGGGCTCTTTTGCGAGCCGGTGGGAGCCCTATCAGGCGCTGCACCCGCCCTTCGTGTCGGCACGGGCCCGGGATCTGCTGCGGCCGCCGCCGAACGTGAACCTGGCGTACAGACGACGGTGTGCTCACCGCAAGCGGCCCTGCGCCCGAACGGTGGATCGTCGACAGCGAGAGACTGGCTCCAGCCATTGCCGGCGTGCGGCGCTTCGAATACGGCGGCGTGCCGCCGCACGTGCAGCTCAAGGGCAAGCTGGAAGCAATGACGCTGCTCTTCCAGAAGGGACAATCGACGATCGCGCCCGGACAGATCGAGACGATCAGGCTGATCAACACGCTGCTCGCACGATTGGACCATGCGCTCGTGGCCACCGGCCGCCAGGCCCTCGTCGAGCTGCTCGGGCACACCGACGCCGATGGCACGGACCAGGAAAACCAACCCCTCAGCCAGGCGCGTGCCGGGGCCGCGCTCGACGCCCTTCAGACCTCCGCGCTCGATGCGCTCACCTTCAGGGCCCGGGGAGTCGGGAAGGCCCCCTCGCTCACAGCGGACGAAGCGGAGAAGGTGCGCAACCGACGCGTCTCGCTGCGCGTCATCCTGCCGGATGAAACGGCGCCGGGAGGGTCCCGACGGTGATCCAGAAGAAAATCTGCATGCTGGGGGGATTCGCCGTCGGGAAGACGAGCCTGGTCTCGCGTTTCGTTCATAGCCTGTTCTCCGACACCTACCTGACGACCGTGGGAGTGAAGATCGAGAAGAAAGAGGTGGAGCTCGGAACGGACCGGGTCGACCTGATCATCTGGGATCTCTACGGTGAAGACGACTTCCAGAAGATCCGGACGTCGTACCTTCGCGGCTCCGCGGGGTATCTGCTGGTAGCCGACGGCACCAGGCGATCGACGCTGGAAACCGCGGTTGCCCTGCAGGATGTTGCCGAACGCGCGATCGGCCGCGTGCCGTTCCTCCTCCTGGTCAACAAGGCCGATCTCGTGACGCAGTGGGAAATGGACGACGAGGCGCTGTCGCAGCTCACGCGGAAGGGCTGGTGGATCCTGAAGACGAGCGCAAAGACCGGCGCCGAGGTCGAGGCGGCGTTCGCGGCCATTGCGAAGGCGATGCTCTCGAGCTGAAGAGGGAGATCCGATCGGTGCATGCCGCCGGGATGACGCCATGAGTGATGACGACCTGACGAAGCTCCTGCCCGCGATTGACATCGCCGCGTTCCGGCGCAAGCCGGACGGTGCGTTCACGCCGGTGTCGCCTCCGCCGACGTGGTTCGGGCGGCTCGTCGAGGACGCGACCTTCCCGTTCCTCGGACACGTCCTGGAAGAGGCGAGCCTGTTCTGGAAGGGCAGAACGCCGGGTGCGCGCGAGTTCGGCCCGTGCGTCGAGGTGAACGACGCCGGCCAGGAGTTCCATTATCGAGTGCTGGCGGTTACTGCCGACCGGAGCCAGTTTCTCCTCTTCCAGCTCGATCCCGGAAGCGATCGCCTGCGCGAGGTGCTCCAGAAAGCCCGCGAGCAGGCGCTCTCCGCGGCCACCCGTGTTCCGGCCACTATCGCCAAGGTTCAGCAGGAGGTCCGGCGGACGACGGAGCGGATGCACGACCTGCTGCGCCCGCTCCTGGCCACCGGGCTGCAGGATCCGCAATTCGAGCTCTGGAAGACGCTGTCGGACGCCTGCGAGGATCTCGTGCGCGAGGTGGATGCGCTTGCCGGCGTCCGGCCCGCGCCGGACCAGCCTGCGGGCCCGGCCCGGCGTACTCCGTAGCTGCGCTCCAGCCCCGCGATGCCTGACGATCCCGCCCGTCGCCGCCGCGTCCTGCGGCAGGTGCAGCACCGGATCCTGCCCTTCGCCTTCGTCTGTTACGTCGTCGCCTACATCGACCGGGTGAACATCGGCTTTGCGGCAACCGAGCTGCAGCGCGACCTGCGGCTCAGTCAGACCGAGTATCGGCTTTGGCGCCGGGCTGTTCTTCCTGGCGTACTGCCTGTTCGAGATCCCGAGCAACCTGATCCTCGAGCGGGTGGGGGCGCGCCGCTGGATCGCGCGGATCCTGATCGGGTGGGGGCTGGTCTCGATGGGGACCATGTTCGTGGCCGATGTCTGGTCGTTCATGGCCGCGCGCGTGCTGCTCGGCATCGGGGAAGCAGGCTTCTTTCCGGGCATGGTGCTCTACCTGACCTACTGGATCCCTGCCAGCGAGCGCGCCCGGACCGGGGCGCTGTTCATGATGGCCGCTCCGGTGGCGGTCATCGTCGGCGGGCCGGTGTCGGAGGGGCTGCTGAAGCTTGACGGCAGGCTCGGGCTCCAGGGATGGCAATGGCTGTTCCTCGTCGAGGGTCTGCCTGCCGTGGTCCTCGGCGTGCTGGCCCTCCGCGTGCTGACCGACCGTCCCGAGCGCGCCGCCTGGCTGGCTCCGGACGACCGCGAGTGGCTGTGCCGCACCATGTCGGACGAGCAGGCGCGCCGCCAGGCTGCCGGTCACACGACGTTCGCCGGCAGCGTCGGGAGCGGCCGTGTCTGGCTGCTGTCGGCGCGTGCTCTTCATGAACTCACTGGTAACCTACGGCATCTTTCTGTGGCTCCCCAAGATGCTGCAGGACGTGTCCGGAACGCGCGGCTTTGCGCTCAGCACGATCACCTCGATTCCCTTCGTGGCGGCGCTCGTCGCGATGGTCATCGTCGGCCGGCATTCGGATCGCACAGGCGAGCGCAAGCTGCACGTGGCTGCCTGCGCGACGACCGCGGCCGTCGGCCTGCTGCTGGCGGTCGCGTCGCAGGGCCATCTCTGGCTGCTCGTCCTGAGCTTCACGCTGTCCCAGATGGCGCAGCGCGCGCTGGTCGGGGTGTTCTGGGCGATGCCGCCGATGTTCCTCGGCGGCACGGCGGCGGCGGCCGGCATCGCGCTGATCAATGCGTCCGGCAACCTGGGCGGCTTCTTCGGCCCGGCCATCATGGGCGACGCTGCGCGACGCACCGGCGGCTACTCGGGCGGCCTGCTGGTCCTGGCCGGCGCCCTGCTCGTCGAAACCCTGCTGGTGCTGTCGCTGAAGCTCCCGCCGCGCGAGGCGGCAGCGGTGCCGGCCGGAGACAACATCGGGAGGTGAGCGTGAGTCTCGTCAACGAGCGCGTGCCCAGGCGCACGACCATGGGGCTGTCGGCCGACTCGTTCCAGTCGATCCGCTTCAGTTCGCCGCATCGGCTGCTGGCGGCCGACCGGCTGCATGGACCTCGCCGCCCGCGTGGGCGCGGCCGGCGCGCACGGCGGCATTGACGCAGATCGATTCCGACTGGGCGCATGAAACCCGCCGGATGAAGGAGGAGCTCGACATGTACGTCGAGATCCAGACCTTCCTGCCGCGTCGGATCCCGCCGCTTTCGAGCACGCGGTCAGCATCGCCAAGGAAGCCGGCGCCGACCAGCCTGCGCGTCGTCTGCCTGCTCGGACGGCGCTACGAGATGTTCGACTCCCTGCGGGCTGGAAGACAGCGGTCAGGCGTTTTCACGCGCCGATTGCCGCCGCGCTCCGATTGCCGAGAGCACCGGATGCCGCTCGGCATCGAGAATCACAAGGACTGGCGGGTCGATCAGCAGGTCGCGCTGCTGGAGCAATACAGCAGCGAGTACCTGGGCGTGACGCTGGACACCGGCAACAACCTGGTGTTGCTCGACGACCCGATGGAGGCGGTGTCGGCAGCTGGCTCCCTACACCTTCAACGTCCACTTCAAGGACATGGCGGTGGAGGAAACGGACCAGGGATTTCGCATCTCCGAAGTGCCGCTCGGAGAGGGCATGCTCGACGTGAGGCAGATCGTGGACACCATACGCCGCGAAAGGCCGGCGGTCCGTTTCTCGCTCGAGATGATCACCCGCGACCCGCTGGAGGTGCCCTGCCTCACCGACAAGTACTGGTCGACGTTCGCCGACGTCAACGGCGTGTGCCTCGCGCGCACGCTGTCGCGCATTCGCGCGAACCGGCCACGCGCGCCGCTGCCCCGAATCAGCGGGCTGACGGCCGAGGAGCGGCTGGCGCTCGAGATGGTGCTGGTGGACCGATCGATCGTCTACGCACGCGACCATCTCGGCCTGGGCTGACTTCCCCGTGGCGACGCGGGGTCTGAAGACCCCGCGCCACAGCGTTCGGAGGCGCTCCGACATCGGGCTCCTCGTGCATGGCGGGGTCTTCCGCCTTCGCCTGGCTTCGGCGGACCGCCGTAGCTTTAGCGGAGGCTGGTCAGACCCCGGGCTTGACACGGGACCGTGTTCTGTGATTTTTATAACGGAGACGTTATTTTTATAACAATGCCGAACACACTCCATCACTCCCTGACCCGTCGCGAGCGTCAGATCGTGGACCTGCTCTATCGGAAAGGCCGCGCCACCGCCAGCGAGGTCATGGAAGCGCTGCCGGGAAAACCCTCCGACTCCACCGTGCGGACGCAGCTCCGCGTGCTCGAAGCCAAGGGGCACGTCAGGCACGAGGAGCACGGCCATCGGTTCGTCTACCTGCCGGTGGTCTCCAGGAGCGCGGTGCGGAAGTCGGCGCTCCGCCACCTGATCGACACGTTCTACGACGGCTCAGCCGGGCGCCTGGTGGAGACGCTCCTCGGCGGCAATGTCTCCCGGCTCTCTGCCGAGGAACTGGACCGGATTGCCGATCTCATCGCCGAAGCACGCCGCGAGGGCATCAGATGACGCTGTTCACGCTGTTACTCAGGGTCACGGCCGTGCTGGTCCTGACCCTCCTGGCGGCGACCCTGGCGCGCCGGCGCGCCGCCGCTCTCCGCCACTGGATTCTCGCGGCAGGCATCGGGTGCGCCCTGGCGGTCCCGGGGCTTGCCCTGATCCTCCCCTCATGGCGTGTGATCGCGGCCCCGGTGCCGCAGTCCTTCACGCCGGAGGTGAGTGAGGCCTTCCTGCTGCCCGACAGGACGGCACCTGCGGCCGACCCGGCTCAGCCCCGGTCGGAACTCGCCGCAACGGACGTGCTCGTACGGGTCTGGTTTGCCGGGACAGCTCTGTGCCTCTGCTCGCTGCTGGCCGGTCTCGGCCGGCTCTCGCGTATGACCCGGCGGGCCCGCGTGGTCGAGGGCGAGTGGGCGAGGCAGGCGGCCGACGTCTCACAGGCGCTCGGCCTTCGAGCGCCTGTCGTTTTCCGTGCGACCACGCAGCCGGGGGTGCTGGTCACGTGGCGCGCCAGGCGCCCCGTTGTCCTGCTGCCCGAGGGCGCCCAATCCTGGACGACGCATCGGATCCGCATCGTCGCGGCTCATGAGCTCGCGCATGTCCGGCGCGGCGACTGGCCCGTCCAGCTGGCGGGGGAGCTCCTGCGCGTCCTCTACTGGTTCCACCCGCTCGCGTGGTTCGCGTGCCGTCAGCTCAGGGAGGAAAGCGAGTACGCGTGCGACGACGTCGTCCTGGCCATGGGAATCGCGCGGACCGAGTACGCGACCCAGCTCGTCGAGCTCGCACGAGCCTTCAGGCGGCCGACATCCGGATGGTTGCCGGCGTCGGCGATCGCCCGTTCATCCACGCTCCAAAGGAGGATTCGCGCCATGCTCACTGTGCACCTCGACCGTCGTCCGCTCTCCCTGTTCACCCGCCTGTGCGGCGTTGGCCTGATGCTGCTGGCGACCGCGCCGATTGCCGCCATCGGCCGCCAGTCCAGCGCCACCGTGTCCGGGACGGTGACCGATCCTTCGGGGCGTCCCGTAGCCGGTGTCGCTGTCACCCTGGCGAATGCGTCCGCCAACCTCGCGGTGGAGATCAAGACGAACCAGGACGGCACCTTCAGCGTCCCGGTGGTCGCCGGAGCCTACCAGCTGCAGGCCCGGTTTCCCGGCTTCGCCGCGCAGGGCGAACAGCTCACGGTTGCCGACGGCGCGCATGTCCAGCGGTCGCTGGTGCTGCGGCTTGGCTCCATCCGGGAAAGCGTTACAGTCGCGGGCGGCGCGGCCACCGAATCGAAGCCCCCTCGACGGGTGCAGCCCTCGCCACGAGAGTGCACGCCGTCACCCGCCGGGGGTCGCATCGTGCCGCCCCTGAAGATTACCGACGTGCATCCGATCTATCCGGCTGACAAGATCCCCGAAACCGCACCTCGCGTCGTGCCGGTGGAGGCGCGCATCGACGTCAACGGCACCGTCCAGGATGCGCACGTGACCGCCGCGGTGCCGGCTGCGCTGGAGGCGTCCGCGATGACCGCCGTGCGCCAGTGGGAGTTCACGCCGGCGTTGCTCAACTGCGAGCCTGTCCCGGTGACCATGTTCGTGAACGTGACGTTCCAGGCACGTCCCTGAAGGCCAGCGACCGCATCCAGTCTCCCGACGGCTGCTGCAACCGGACGTCGAACCCTGCGAGCCAAAATGCGATCTGCCTGTGCCCGGTCGCACGACCACTGAACGCAAAAAAACCCCGGCGTCTTTCGACGCCGGGGCTGTGAAAGAGACCCTTCAGCAGGGTGCGTGCTACTTGCTGAAGCGGCGGCGTGCCGCCTTGGCGAAGCCGAGCAGCCCCGTGCCGAGCAGGAGCATGGAACCGGGCTCGGGGATGGGCGCGGCGGTCTGCGTCTGCAGGCTGTTCGTGTTGGCCACGCCACCGCCGATCGGGCTGTTCGGGGGAGCCGAACCAGTCAGGGAGCCGGCGTAGTTGAAGAACAGGTTGGTCGCGCTGCCGCCGTTGAGGGTGGTCGAGATCCCGAAGAAGCTCGCCAGGATCGTGTTGAGCGTGCCGCCGTCGAGCGTGCCGCCCAGGCTGCCGAAGCAGGTGCCGGAGAAGCATTCGTTGTCGAAGGTCAGCCGGATGTTCGTGCTGGCATCGTAGCTGCCCGAGTAGAGGACGCCGGAAGCGCCCGTGCCGGTGGCGTCGCCGGTGATGGTGATCGAGCTGCCGGAGCCCGAGTAGATGTAGTCGTTGGCGGCCGTGGAGCCGTCCGGTCCGATGTAGGCGCCGGTGACCAGCTCGAGGCAGCCCAGCGAGCCGCACAGGCCGGTGACGGAAGTGGCCGGGCCGGGCGTCACGGCGACGGCGGAGATGCGGCCGTCGCTGATCTGGACGGTGTTGCCGACGGTGAACGTGCCGCCCGACTGCCCGGCGTTGTTCGCGAAGGTGATCGTCTCGGCCTGGGCGGCGGTGCTGCCGGCGATGAGTGCCATCGGCACGGCGAGCGCGATGAGCAGCTTGTAACTATTGCGCATGTGAACCCTTCTCAACCAAAACACTGCCCGACGTGTCGCCAGACCCCCGGGCCCTACTGCGTTCCGCTCGTCATTGAGCAGCTGTGAACTGGTGGAGCAAGGCTGCCGCCATGTGCAGCCACTTTGCCAGATCAGCGTTTTCTGCTGACAAAAGGGGCACTTCCTCGCGCCCGGTCCACGAGCGGTGTCTCCCTTTGAGATGACTTAATGCTGGTCGCTGTGGATGGCACCGTCCTCCGGGGATCACGTCACGCTCCGGAATCTTCGAGTCCAGCGGCGCTGCCGATCACGAATCTGTCGTGCGAAGCCCGGAGCCCGAAGGCCAAAGCCCAAATCCGAAGCTGACAGCTGACAGCTGAAAGCTACTGGCGGTCTCCCTCCCGCTTCGATATCCTCCCACTCCGGCAGGCCGGCGATGACGGACACGCTGCTCTGCACGACGGGCCGCGCCGGCCGGCGCGCGCGGTGCACGGCGGTTCGTGATATCCATGATCCACCTGAGATCGCAGCCCGATGCCCGGCTGTGCACGAAACGGCAGAAAGGGAACGACGATGAAACGCCATCTCCTTCCACTGGTCATGCTGATCGCGGCCGGCTGCAGCAGCGACAGCGCAACCGCTCCCTCCGGTCCGGCTGTCAGTTTCTTCGTCACGAGCACGACCAGCGTGACGGGCAACCTGGGCGGCCTCTCCGGCGCCGATGCCACCTGCCAGCGGCTGGCGAGCGCTGCCGGTCATAGCAGGACGCAGGCTGGCGCGCCTACCTCAGCGTCGAACGCGATCCGGCGAACGGAAATCAGCCGACACACGCGCGGGACAGCATCGGTAGCGGCCCCTGGTACAACGCCAACCTCGCGGCCGTCGCGAACAACGTCGCCGAGCTCCACGCGCGCACGGGCGACGCGGCGGTCTTCCTCGACGAGCGGGGGCAGCGCATCAACGGCCAGTGGACGGGATCCCCGGCGCCTGTCGAGCACGACATCCTCACCGGATCGAGCGCGGACGGCACACTGCTCGCCGGGCTGACCTGCAACGATTGGACGTCGGACTCCGCCGGGGTCGTGGCCCAGGTCGGGCACTCCGACGGCATGGGGCCGAACCAGAACACCGCCGGCCCCGCTGTCGTCCTGGAACTCCGCGCACGCCAACCAGAACTGCGCGAACACGGCGCCGCGCGGCGGCGCCGGCCGCGTTTACTGCTTCGCCCGCTGACGCAGGCGTCCTCCTCGAGATCGAGCGGCCGTCAGAAGATCACCTTGGCCGCGAGCTGAATCTGGCGGGCCGGGAAGGTCGATCGGATTGTCCGGAACGCGCCGCTCGACCGGTCGCCGCACCGAAGTTGGTCTTGTTCAGGACGTTGAACGCCTCCGCGCGGCTGCGAGCCGCAGTTGTTGACGGCCGGCCGTGCTTCCCACCGATGGCGGGAGTGCGCGCGCCTCACGCTCGCTGGTGCGGCGTTCGCGACTCGAGCGTGATGGCTCGAGGTTCCCGCAACAAGGCGGCGACACGGTATCACAGAGCGCCCCCGAGCCTCACCCGGGGCCGGAACCTCATGTGCGCTTCGCTCCGCCCGCTCGACGAAAGTCCCGCCACGCGAATCGCCTTGGGTGTATAAGGAACCCGTTCTGGCTCGCCCACGACACGAGACTGAGGGCGCAGCACTGCAGGTCCCTGAAAGGTGGACGGAATGGATCAACACGGCCACGCTCACGCACCAGAAGGCAGTTCCGATCGCACAGACAAGCCCGCCGGTCACGGCATGGTGGTCGTCGGAACCAAGACGATGTTCTTTTCGCACCTGCCCATGTTCATGTCCCCCCACGACTACCAGGTGATCCTGGAAGGCACGCTTGTCGCAGCCGGGCACCGATCCGCAGCGGATCTACCGGGAGGACCGCGCGCGTCATCCGGAAGCCGAACGTCTATACCTTCAATCCGACGGCCTTCGTCCTGCCAGACCTCGCTCCCCCGGCACCGAAGCGCAAGCAATTCCGAGGCGATCTCTTTCGTGGACATTTCGAGAGCCCGCCGGAGTTCCCTGCGGAACCGTCAGCCCGATTGCCGGCGGTGTCACCGTCGAGGTCACCAATGTCGTGTATTTCCAGAAAGCTGATGCCGCATCCGGACGCGGCCGGACAGCCTGGAGTACCTGCTGTTTGGCAACGGCGAGGAGATCTTCCTCGCACACCTGATCACCGGGCCGCCGGATTTCGATCAGATCGTCTCCGCCAAGGTCACCGGCCACCAGTTCACGGCCGAGCAGCTGCGGCGCGGCGTCCGGGTTCAACTGACGGGACGCGCGCGCTCGTCCGCGGAGCGCTTCCAGCCCGGAAAAGCAGTGTCGGCGACGCGCCCAAGTGTCGGATAAGAAGGTCGACGTTGAACGTCAAAGCCGAAGCCGAGCTCTACTTCATGGAGCGCGAACTCGCGGAGGCGTAGGAGTCGAGATTCCATGCAGCGCAGTTACGCCATCCATCCGGGCATTGGCATCGCTCGCGTGGGCGACAGCCCCGACGACTATTTCGTCGGACCGGAGGTCGCCCGGCGGTGCACCCGTGCCGGCGAAAGCCGGAATCGTCCGGAGCATCGGACGGCTCTTACAAGGACGCTCGAGGACACGATCAAGCGGCAGGGCGCCCGATTCCGGATTTTCGAAACCACGGTCGACGACTCGGGCCAGCGCCGCGAGGTACGCGAAATCACGGCCGCCGAGGCGACAGATCGAGTGGACCGTGCATCTGGCGAACGCCAAGGCGGCCGCACCGCGGTTCACGTTCAACGCAGCCGAGGCCGTCACCCGGCGCAATGCGGGGATTCCTGAACAGCAGCTGGTCATCGACGCCGGGAGCGTGCGGATAGCATGGCCGAAGCCAGGGCATTCACGCCGGCTCGCGGGCTCGTTTCAAGGGCTCGACGTGCCGTTGGGAGACCTGCTGACGGATCGCGAGGGCCGCCTGATCGTGCTCGGTGGCTTCGGATCGTCGCGGTCCGTCCCGGCGCGGCCAGTGAAAGACTTCGTGAACAACGACGGCTGGTGTGACGACGTGTCGGATGGTCCGGTGCGGGCCACGATTCGATTGAACGGCTCGGGCGATCGTATCGAAGCGGAATCAGCCTGGGTGATTGTGGCGCCGCCCGACTTTGCCCCGGACATCGAGAGCGTGGTCACGCTCTATGACGTCGTCTACAGACATCATGTCCAAGTCGGTGGACCCGTCGCTCGCCGTCACCGCGGAGACGGCCGTCTCCTTCTCCAGGGACATCTATCCGATCCTGCGGCGGGTCTCGACGCTGCACTGGGTCAGCAATGTCGCGGCCAGCCGGCCACGGTCCAGGGAATCCGATGCACTTCCTGTCGCGAATGCCGGAGCTCGCCGAACAACGGCGCGCGAGACCAGCCTCTTGCGTCGCGCCATCTTCAAGAAGCTGCGGTCACGCCGTCTGGCGCCGGGAGGAAACATGCCCGAAGCTCCCGGCGTCAGTGACCAAGGCCGGCGTCATCAACGCCTCGGTTGCGCTTACCGAGGTCCAGTACGAGAGGATGCGGAGGTGGGCAGCGGGAACGTTCGAGTCGGATTGGCAGGAGAGTGGGGCCGTGCCGGCAATAGCCACTCGGCTGGAAGACCTGGCGGCGCACGAGAGTGCCCGCGGCATTGGACCGGGCGGCACTGGAGGCCTGCGTCGGCGGCGGGTTCTTTCCCGGGATCGAGGTTGGCCGGATGATGCTGGACCGATCCACGTATGCAGAGAACACCCCGTTTCGCATCAATCCGCATCTGCCCCCGGGGGCATTGACGGCGCAGATGGCGGTACCCTGGCAGGCCGACTTCTTCGAGTGCGCGCTGCAGACCGATCCCGAGGACAACCCCGACAATCCGGCGAACGGCATGGATTGGTGGCCGGCGCAGCGCCCGGTAAACGTGGTCCGCGGCGCCTCCGAAGGCGCGGACTGGGCGTCCGGGATCGAAGACAAACTGGCGATGGTCGACAAGTGGGCCGGGTTGGGGTTCGTCGTCAGAGAGAAGGGCACCGGACCGATTCGTCGAAACCGAACGCGAGGGATCGGAGACGCCGGATCGCTCGCGGATGAATCGCGGTGCACTCACCACTTGTTCGACGTAGCCGTTGTCGGCGGGCGGTCCGAGTGGCACGGCCACTGCGATTGCCCTGGCGCGCGCTGGCGCACGAGTGGTCCTGCTCGAGCGATCCGAGTACACAGCCATGCGCTATGGGGAAATGCTCCCCCCGCGTGCGCGATTGCCGCTGTGCCGGCTGGGCGTCTGGGAGGCGTTTCTGCGGCAGGGGCATGCGCCCTCGCCTGCGACTGTTTCGGTGTGGGGTGAGGACACGCCGCACGAGACGCCACTTCATCTGCAATCCCTACGGGCACGGATGGCACGTCGATCGGCGCCGGATGGACGAGGGACTGGCGGTCGCGGCGGAGGAGGCCGGCGCGTGCGTGAGGCGTGGTGCGCGCGTCCTGTCGTGTCAGCCGGTGCGCGCGGCGCCGTGGAGCGTCGACTTCACGCGGCGCCGGAGGCGGCGAAGGCTGCAGGCTGATTTCGTCGTCGACGCGACAGGCCGGCCATCGACACTGGCGCGAGCGCAGGGTGTCAGCGCGCGTATCGCACGACCGACTCGTCGGAATCGTGGCGCCTTCTTCGGACGCAGCCCGGCTCGCGACAGCCGACCGACGGACGCTCGTCGAAGCTGTCGCGAACGGCTGGTGGTACTCCGCCGCGGCTTCCAGACGCCCGCGTGGTGGCCGCGTACATGACCGATGCCGATCTGCTCGCGACCCCGAAGCGGCGCTTGGCGCTCATTACCAGCGGCTGCTCGACGACGCCCCGCACACCCGCGCCCGCGTGAACGACCTCACCGCCGACGTCGAAGTGGTCGTGCATGCCGGCGACCAGTTCGACGCTGGAGCGTGTCACCGGCGCCAACTGGCTGGCTGTCGGCGACGCCGCCATGGCGGTCGATCCGCTGTCGGCACAAGGCATCTACCGTGCGCTCGAATCAGGGATCGAAGCCGCCGGGGTGATCGCCTCCCCCCAGGCTGAGAAGGAGCAGGCGACCCGGGACTACGAGGTTCGATTGCAGCGCACCTTCCGCCGATACCTGCGAACTCGCGCCGAATATTACCGGCGTGAGATGCGCTGGCCGCAGTCCGAATTCTGGACGCGGCGCCGGTCGGATGGTTCGACGGCCGGTTGAGGATCACGTTCGACGCCAGAGGAGTGCGCGATGGAATACCCGGCCAGGAACAACATTCCGTACGAGGAGATTCAGAACGGCGCGCTGATCCTGCTGCTTCTCAGGGAGAGCAGCACGTGGGAGGAGTTGTGCGGCAGGTACGCGCACGCCGACCCGGCGCAGCTCAGCACCAACACCAACACCTTCACGCTCCTGAAGAAACTGCTGGAGATGCGCGATCTGGGGTTGATTCGTTTCGAAGACGAGACAACGAGCGAAGGGATGAAGCCCCGTGGACCGATCCGGGAGACCGGCCTCTCGTCGACCATTCGCAGCGCCTTCGGCGGCATGAGCCTGGACGAGCTGGCCTCGATCTCCCGACACTCGGAGGGGATGGCCGTTGTTCCGATCTTCGGCCGGCCCCGGCGGCTCCCCGCCGACCACCAGCTGGACGTCTTCGTCCTGATGCCGTTCAAGACCAGGCTGGAAGCGGTCTACTCCCGGCACATGAAGAAGATGGCCGAGGAGCTTGGGCTCAGGATGCAGCGCGCCGACGAGCTCTTCTCGCCGCGCCCTTTCATGGAGAAGGTGTGGGACGGCATCTGCGCGGCGCAGCTGATCATCGCCGACTGCACCGAGAGGAACCCGAACGTCTTCTACGAGATCGGCATCGCCCACACCGTCGGCAGGAAGGTGTTGCTCATCACGCGTTCCGAGAAGGATGTTCCGTCCGACATCCAGCACTTCGACTACATCCACTACAACTACGATCCCGAAGGCGTCGAGGAGCTGATCGGGAAGCTGAAGGCATTCCTCCAGGGACATTTCACCTCGGGCCTCCGAAGTGCCTACGACACGGTCGCGGCCAGCTTCAACGAACCGGCAGCGAACGGTGAGGTCTCGAGGACCATCCGATGTTCGGGTGTCGTCACCGGACTGCAGGCCGGACAGAGCCTGTGGCTGGCCGTTGAAGCCGGCGGGTTCGTCTGGCCGAAGGAGAGCATCGTGCTGCCGGACGCCACCAACAGGTGGAGCGGGCCGATCTTCGAGGATGGCGTAACAGAACAGTTCGCGATCAGCCTGTTCGTCGCGGATGTGAACGCCGACCGCCGCATCAGGGAGTGGCTGGACGCAGGGCGCCGCACCGGCACCTACGCAGAGTTGCGAGGCATTCCCGGAGCCCGCCACCTTGCGCGGGTCGACGGCCTGCGGCTGTCACCGAAGTAGGCGCCGATAGCCAAGGCCCTGGAAAGCCCAAAGGATTGGCTCCCGGCCATCGGCCGGTCAG
Organism: uncultured Acidobacteriota bacterium; assembly: GCA_963787175.1. Lineage (GTDB taxonomy): Bacteria > Acidobacteriota > Vicinamibacteria > Vicinamibacterales > 2-12-FULL-66-21 > CAVSUB01. The sequence goes on along the minus strand of CAWBCA010000004.1, from coordinate 75,912 downwards.
CCGCTATCGGGCAGGGCCATCGAAGGCTGCTTGCACCTCAGTTCATGGAGACATTCCGCCGCGTTCGGACCTCCTGCGCAACCAGCCGCAGTTCGTTGAGGATCTGCAGCAGGAGGGCGTCGCGCTTCACCTTTGAGCTGGCGATCTGCGCAAAGGTGCCTTCGCGAGGGAGCCGGTGTGTCTTGAACAACCATTCATGATCGTCGATGGGGCACGGGGACAGGAGGATCGGAAAGATGATCATCCCCGACTGAACCCTCGAGCGCACGAACTCCGCCGCCTCTGTTTCCATGCAGTACCGTGACGTGAAGTACTCCTGACTCGCCAGGACGACCGCCACGTCGGCCCTGGCGATCTCCGTCTTGATCCGTTCGTCCCAGATGTCGCCCGCCCTGAGCCGGTCGTCGAACCAGAACTCGATGTGATCCTTGGTCAGGCTGCACACGAACTCATAGATGTGCTTGAACGCCCGCTTATTGCGATGCGAGTAGCTGATGAACACGCGCACCCGGGTATCCGGCGGAGCTGTCCGTTCGGCCTGAGTGGGCTTCGGCTGCGGCGGCGGGTCGGGGAACCCGGCCCGGCAATCCTGATGCTCGGGAACGCGCAACTGACGCACGAAGTCCCCGACAGCGCGACAGTCCAGCGCGAACGATCCGGAATGCAGCGACGGACCTACCAGATAGCCGCGCCGGACGAGGTCGCGCAACAGCCCTGCCGGGTACTGGTTGACCGGCGCATCCGCGGACACCCGTTCGATGACCTCCTGCTCGGCAGGCAGCAGTCGAGACCAGAGATGCTGCACGTACGGGCGCACTTCCTCGCGGAACTTCTGCGCGACGCCGGGAAGATCGATGGTGCCATTGTGCTGCTGCTGCTCGAACGCGTAACAGCAGGCCATCTGCAGGAAGAGCGGAAAGCGGCCCGCGAGCTGCTGGATCTGGTCGACGTAGCGCTCCAGCGATCCGCTGGCCGAGGCAGACCGGCCCACGATCAGGCTGTAACTGTCGTCCGGGCTGAACGCCCCCAGCAGGCGGTCCGAGAAGATGTTGAAGAAGGGGGACCCCTGAACGGCGGGACTGTGACACATCTCACGCAACGGTCTCGTGGAGCTGAGCAGCCAGCCGAACCGCGAGCCGTCGGTCACCGGCAGGCTGCGCAGATAGCTGAAAAAATCCACGGGAAAGCTCGGATTCCGGGTGATCGAGTCGAACCCGTCCAGCACCACGACGGTGCGCAGCATTCCGGACGTACGCTTCACCAGCTCCGTGAGCGTTGCCGGCGAATCGTCGACCGACACCGCTGCGCCGCGGCTTGCGGCCGCCAACTCCCGGTTCAGTCTCCCGTAGAACGTCCGGGGCGTTCCGATTCCCTGGACGTCGAGGTAGATGCACAGATGTTCAGACGCGGAGTGCGTGTGCTCGCGCAGCCGCTCCTGGATGGTTCTCAGCAACCATGTCTTCCCCGACCATTTGTCGCCGTAGATTGAAATGTTCTGCGGCGACTCGCCGCCGGTGATCAGGCCGAGACACTCGCAGAGAATCTCGTTCCTGCCCACGAACTCGTCCGGCTCTACGATCGCGCCCCGATTACGATACGGATTGTTCGGCATGGCTCTGTCCAATGTCGGCCCAGTTGAACGCTGGCAGCTGCGTCGGGGGATGTTCGCGCCGGATCCACAGGCGGTACAAATCGATCTTGAACCGGTAGCCCTGGTCTGCACGCTCCAGCCAGTCACGGTGAACCAGCGAGGCCAGCGCGTTGTGCATCCGGTGGCGCTTCTTCTGGAGGCCCTCCTGGTAATCCGCCGGCAGGACGTTGATCGCGTTCTGCAGATCGATGGAGTCCTCAGGCTTCTGGATTGTTGAGGCCACCCCTCGCATCAGCACCCGGCCCAGCTCCGGCAACTGGTCCCACGCGAAGTCGAGTTGGGGCGGCGGATTGTCGAGGATTCGATTCACGACGGCATCGATGATCTGATCGGTGACCCGCGTCTGGCGCTGATGGTTGAGCACGCCGACCATCCGGTGGCAGAAATCCTGCGTGTAATACGGGTGACTTCCAGTGAACCTCAACACCCGATCGAGCGTTCCGCTGTCGTAGTCCAGTCGGCCTTTCAGGGGGCTCACGAGTATCTCGCGCGCCTCCTCCGGCGCCAGAACGCTCAGTCGCCGCCGCATGGCCTTGACGAACAACGCTGCGAGACCACCAGAAGGCCGGCGTTCCGCGTGGTCGGAACCTGTCACTACCAGCGAGACGGCGATCTCGCCATCCAGCAGCGCGGCAAACAGCTCGAACACCGCTGGGCTCAGCTGCTGATGCTCGACCCTGAACTGCAGGTTCTCGAGCTCATCGAAGAGCAGGACGGGTGTCGAGTTCAGTCGTGAGGCCGTGTACTTGAGGAACTTGCGGATCGCGAGCGGTTGCCCGCTGTAGGCATCCAGTTGCGGGGCCGGAATCTCCGGGTGCCGCTGTGCGAGCTGATCGACCAGCCCGTTGACCAGGACTCTACACAACGACTTGTCGTCGGTGATCTCCTGCATGAGCATCTGAGTGTCGAAGAAGAACGGCATGATCCCGAGCGATCCACTGGCCCGGCGAATCGAGTGCAGCAGGGAGGTCTTCCCGATTCTCCGCGGGCCGGTCAGCAGGATGAGCTCGTTACCGGGTGTTTTGAGCTGATCGGATATCCACGCCAGGTCACGCTCTCGGCCGAAGAACATGTCCGCCGTGCGGATAGGCGTACCCACGATGTACGGGTTCGGCAGAGGGGCGAATCCGACCTGAGCTCGCAGCGCCACAATCAGCCGGCTGATACCGTCGTGAAGCTCCGAGAGCTCTTCATGGCTGCCTCCGGCGCTCACAACGGTGAACTCGCCCGCGGACGCCGCGTTGACGAGCTCGGTGAGCTTCTTGACAGACAGGCTCGCTCTCGAGGCGATGACATGGGACGCAACGTACACGCTGAACGTGACGAGCAGGCCGACAGCGAACACGAGGGCGGCGCTCGGCGCCGCGGCGCTCAGCATGTCGGGCAGATCGACGCCCACCCCTAGGCGCCACCCCAGCGCACCCTCCAGCTCCGGCACCGGCGGGGATATGCGCTGGAGCGCGGCGTACTTTCTCTGGCCCAGGAACCAGTAGCCGTACACGACTCCCTGGGAGTCGCGGAGCAGGCGCCGCAGTTCAGGCAGTTTGTGATCCTCCTCTACCCGGGTCTCATAGAGATTCCGGCCTGCCGGGTCACGGCGCTCATGGCCGATGACCTTGTTGCCATCGCTGTTCACGAGATACGCGTAACCGGTATCAAGGTCGAGAAGCGCGGACTTCCGCTCGATTTCGTCGAGAATATTCTGGAATGGAAGCCAGGAGACGATGGCGACTACCGCGCCGATCGGGGCATTCTCACCCGCCCGGCGACCGTGCTGCGGGCGAACTGGAACGGCGAGCACGAACTGATACCATGCCGGGAGGTCGTACCTCGTCGGCTGCCGGCTCGAATCGTCCGAGAAGATTGTTGACTGCCGGGAATTGCCGGACCGATATGCCGACCGGTGTCCCGTCATTCAGGAGCGCGGCCAGGGCGTCGACATCCGGCGAAGACCCGAGCACCGTCGAGTAGTGTTGGCCCTTCAGTTGCGCGAGCACCGGTCTGTTCGTCGCGCCCGGCGATACCGCCTTGAGCACCCTGCCATCCTTCTCCAGCAGCAGCAGGAGGTCGTACCTGTTCCCCTCGCTTCTTTGGACGATTACCGGTTCGAGTCGATCGATGAGCTCCGCTCGGCCTCCCGGGTCCGGCGTCAGGCCGAGGACCGCCTCCCAGCGTTCGGCAAGGTCCTGGACCTGTGAGAACACGTGCCTCTGGCTCATCTCCAGGTCGTTCCCGGCGAACTGTGCGAACGCGAGAAGGAGTTTCTTACGGTCGGAGACACTCTGGTACGCGAGCCAACCGCTCGTCGCGATCGACCCGATGAGCATGATGACAAGGGAGGCGACGACCGGCCACCAGGCAAGCTCGTGGTGAAGGGTCTTTCCTCCCCGGCTTCTCAGCGAGGTGCTGGCCGAGGTGTACAGACGGCGAACCGTCTCCGATGCCCGTCGAAGAAAGGGCCGGCCGGCCTGGCGGAGCGTGCCTTTCGGACCCGCTCGCGTCAAGGAGAGTTGGTAGCGGGTGCTCACCACATGAGCACAAACGTCGTAGCGTGGTAAAGCGAACAAACTGCGACGGATCGTCCTGCAGGCGGCCGGACAGCCGAACCACCGCCCAGGCCTCCCCCCTATGTCCACGAGAGCAACGACCCATAAGAGGCCGGTTCGAGTCTCGACTTTCGCCGGCCCGCCTGTAAAGCCTGGCATCGGGGCCGCTTCCCCAGGGAACGGGTCTCGAAACCCGGCCGGAGCGGGGCTGTCGAAGGCGGACCGGCACTCTGCGATTACTATCGTTCGATTCTGCAGGCGCTCCGGGCGGCCGGGCGGTCAGCCGATGCTGACACAGTGGAGGTACCGATGGCTGAGAGGGCTGAAGTGTTACTGGTCGGAGCACCGAGGAAGCTCATCGTCGACGGGCTCGGGGGGCTGGTCACGCTGCACGTCCTGGCGCACGCGCCGGACGCCGAGGCACTCATGGCCGAGGTCGGCCCGCGCGTCCGTGCGGCCGCCGTCACCGGCGCACCGGACGTCCTGACGGCCGCGATGATGACGCGGCTCCCCAGGCTCGAGCTCGTGGCCAGCTTCGGCGTCGGCTACGACAACATCGACATCAAGTACGCCGCCGGACACGGGATCACCGTGACCAACACGCCCGACGTGCTCACCGAGGAGGTTGCCGACACGGCGCTGGGGCTCCTCCTCTGCACCGTGCGGGAGCTTCCACAGGCCGAGCGGTTCCTGCGCGCCGGGAAATGGCTGCAGCAGCAGTATCCGCTCACCAAGGCTACGCTCCGCGATCGCACGGTCGGGATCGTGGGACTGGGACGCATCGGCAAGGCGATCGCGCGGCGGCTGGACGCGTTCCTCGTGCCGGTGGTCTATCACACCCGTCACCCGCAGCCGGACGTGCCCTATCGACACTACCCGAGCCTCGTCGACATGGCGCGCGACGTGGACACGCTGATACTCATCACGCCCGGGGGGCCCGGGACCAGGAACCTCGTCGGCGCGGAAGTGCTGGATGCCCTCGGGCCCGAAGGAATCGTCGTCAACATGGCGCGCGGCACGGTCGTAGACGATGCAGCGCTGATCCGTGCGTTGAAGGACCGGCGGATCTATTCCGCCGGTCTCGACGTGTTCGTGAACGAGCCGGAGGTGCCGAACGAGTACCTGGAGATGGAGCACATCGTGCTGTTTCCGCACCTCGGTTCCAGCACCGTCCACACCCGCACCAGGATGGAGCAACTGGTGGTCGACAACGTTGCCGCCTGGGCCGCGGGACAGCCGCCGCTCACCCCCGTCCCCGAGACTCCCTGGCGGGCGTGACCGGGCTCTCAGCTGTGAGTTCAGCCGTCAGCTGTCAGCTGTCAGCTTGCGCCTATGGCACGGATACCCGACGACCCGCACGTCGGCGCCCGGACCAGGATTCACCTCGAAAACGAGGCTGGCAGTTCGCGTCGAGAGCCCCGGGACATAATCCACGCGCGCTTGAGGATGCGCCGTCCGTCCGTCTGGGGATGCAGCCATGCCGGCGAGGTGTACGTCGGCCGCCGCCCGCCGGCTGCTGTTCCGCACCTCGACGTCCACGACGAAGGACCCTCCGCGCTGGTGAACTCCGGTCACTTTGACGCTCAGCGCCGGGGCGTCGGATCCGGGCTGGAGTGCTGCGAAGACGAGATAGCCGATCGTGCCGGCAACGATCAGGGCGCCCATGATTCCGGCGATCCATTCCACGGCGGGGGTCTTGCGCTGTCGCGGCGTGCCCATGCTCAGAGGATCAACCGCGCGGCTGCGGCCCCGAGGGACGCGGGGAAGGCCAGGACAATCGTCGCTCGGACCATTTCCGTGCAGGAGAGCCCCTCCGTCCGGCCGAACGTCCAGAGCACGTACACACTGATCAGCAGCGCAATAGCATACCCAACGACCGTCAACAGCAGGAACTCCCGGACCGCTGTCGAGTGCTCCGGCCGGGAGGCCTGGCCGTGGAACTCCACCGAGTAGACGAACGCGTGCATCAGCACGAGCGACACCAACGCGAGCAGCGTGCTGCTCCACGGCGAGAGCCTGAGCGCGATCAGCGTGACCTCGTCCGTGGGGGCAATGCCGAACGACAGGAAGAGGGCGCCGGCGGCCATGATGAACAGCTCGCCGCCATACGACGTGGGGGTGCGCTGGTCCTCGTCGGCGTGCTCGCCCCCCAGCAATGTCCGGCCGAGCATGGCACCGATGCTGGCTGGCACGGTCTGGACCGTGACCTTCCCGAACGCGTCGTGGAGTGCGGTATCGGCGGTCAGCACGCCGAGCAGCGAGAGCACCGACAAGGACGTCAGGAAGCCGACGCCGTACGCCACCACCGCATCGGTGACGTCGTCACGCCATCGGAACGTCGGTTCGAAGCCGGCGTGATAGGACAGCGCGACGAGTGTTGGCAGCAGCAGGAGGACGAGCAGCAGCAGCTTCGCACGATCCATGGAGAAGCCAAGCCACCACATCTCCATCGTCATCAGGAGCGGCAGCGCGAAGATGACGGCGCCGCCGGCGGCCCTGCAGAGACCGATGAAGTACCGCTGGTTCTCGGTCATCGCGGCTCTCGCATTCAAGGGGAAGCCGGTCGTCGTCTACATCCCGCCCGATGGTCGAGCCCTTCTCCGCGCTCCGCAGGAATCCTGCGGCCCGCGCACACTCTGAACGTTGGAGCAGATACGTGACCCCGGAGTTCACTGGTGTTGCGGCCGTAGGCGCGGGCCTTTCAGGCCCGCCCAGGCTACATCAACACAGGTGAACGCAGGGGATAACACATCCGGCGAAGGACATGGATAACACAGTTGGTTGATCCTGCGCTTCTCTACTGAGATTTGAGGGCCACGCGCAAGGTCAGCCCGACGGTCCTCCCGTCCCCGGGCTGGCCCACATAGAGGCCGCTGTTGCCCGGCGCTGCGGTCAGCAGCTCGTAGTAGTCCTTGTCGAGGAGGTTCCTCGCCCACAGGTGAATCCCCCAGCCGGACGCCGCTCGAAAACCAATCCGCGCGTTCACCAGGGAGTATTCCTCGACGACCAGGTAGCGCGAATAGCTGGCGCTCGATGAGAACGACGAGCGATAGCTGGTATCGAGCGCGCCGAAAACGTGCCCGGCCTGTCCGAACAGGGACCGTGCCCGCGCGTACTCCCCGCCGAGCGAGAGCGCCCACTTCGAAATCCCGGGAAGGACGCTGCCGGAGATGTCCTTGAACTGCGGGCCGCCGGTGTCCTCCAGCGGGGGTGGCGCGTCGGGAAACGAGACGTATCTGCCGTCGGTATACGCCGCGGCGCCATAAAACGACAGGTTGGCGGTCGGGCGTGCGCTCGCGTCGAGCTCGGCCCCGCGCACGCGCACCTTCTCGGCATTGGCCAGGTAGCCGCGCAGCACCCCGACGCCGGCGTTGGTGACCTGCGTCTGGAAGTCCCGGATCTCCGTGTCGTACGCCGTGACGTTTGCCGTCACGCCGCGCAGGAGCTCCGTCTTCAACCCGACTTCGATGTTGCGCACGTCCTCGGGCCTGACGGTTGCCGCCGCGATCACCGGCTGGTTCGCCGCGTCGGTCGGGACGCCGTTCAGATTGAGGCCGACCGACTTGAAGCCGGTGGCGTATGTCGCGTACGCGTTGACCTTCCTGGAGAGGCGGTAGGCTGCCGTCACCTGCCCCGACAGGTTGGTGTCGTCGACATCGGCCTGGTACTTCTGCGGCGCGAGAATCGATTGCTGCAGGGCGATCAGCGCAGGATCGCTCGTCTGCAGCCCTCCGTAGACCTGCTGGTCGAACCGTACGTCTTTCTGATCGTAGTTGAACCGCAGCCCCGGGAGCAGGGTCAGGCGATCGCTCACGGAGACCTCCACCTGGCCGAACACTGCCGCGCTGGTGTTCCCGTAGTCGACGTACTGGTCGAAGCCATACCCGTCGAGGAGGCCCGGCGTCGAGGCGCCGGCGCTCGGCGCCAGGAGCATGCGGGCCGCCGCTGCACCCTGCTCCTGCTTGAAGGACGGATTCGAATCGAGCGCCTGCCGGAACACGAATCCACCGCCCACGAAGCTCACGCGGGGGGACATCCGGCCGGCGTAGCGGACCTCCTGGCTCCACTGCCGCTGCCGGGACGGCGCCGCCGACACCGTCGTCACCGGCAGCCCGATGAAGTCACGGTCGTTGGACGGATTCCAGTTCCACGAGCGCCAGCCGGTGGTCGACGTGAGAACGCCTCGTCCGACCTTCCAGTCGACGTTCAACGCCGACCCGCCAAGGTCCTGATAGGAGCGCAACGGGCTATCCACGTCGGTGACCCGGTCGAACGCGTTGAAGCTCGGAGGCGTGTACTGCAGGTCCGCAGCAATCTGGGGGTACTGGCGATTCGCAGGCCGCAGCGTAGGCGCCACGCCGGCCACGACCTGTGTGTACCCCTGCGGCCGCTGACGCGTAAAGTCGGCAGCCAGCAGGATCGCCACCTTGTCGGAAGGCGCCGCGAGCACCTGGCCGCGGAATCCCACGTTGTCGAGGTCGTTGACTGCCTCATTGGTCTTGACGTTGTAGACCGTGCCGTCCCGCCGGGTTCCGGAGAACGACACCCGGCCGGCCACCTTTCCGCCAAGCGGGCCCGTCGCCGACGCTTTCGCCTGCACGAATCCCAGATCGCCGACGTTCAATTCGAAGTCGCCGCCCCTGGTGAAGCTGGGCTTGCGCGTCGTGACGTTGATCGCCCCGGCCGTGGTGTTCTTGCCGAACAGGGTGCCCTGCGGACCACGCAGCACCTCGATCCGCTCGACATCGAGAAAATCGAGCGTCGCCGACGCGGGCCGGGCATAGAAGACCCCGTCGATGTACAGGCCGACGCCCGGCTCGAGGCCGTCGTTGGTGAGGCCGAACGGCGCGCCGAGCCCGCGGATGGTCACCGCGGAGTTGCGGGGATTGGTCGAGTAGAACTGCACCGTGGGAATCAGTTCTTTCAGGCGATTGACGTTGAACGCGCCGGCGTTCTCGACCAGGTGCCGGTCCACCACGGATAGCGGAATCGGCACGTCCTGGGCGGCCTCTTCGACGCGCCGGGCGGTCACTACCACTCCCTCAGCCAATCGCGCTGGAGTCAGCGTCAGCTCGATCACGGCGGTCTGTCCGTCCTCCAGCGTCGCCCGACGGACGGCTGTCTCGAAGCCGTCAACCGCCGCTTCGAGACGATACGCGCCGGGCGGCAGCGACAGGGCGCGATACGCTCCTTCCGGATCGGTGAGCAGGTCGATGGTGCCGCGCGTCTCCTCGTTGACGATACGGACCGTTGTCCCGGGCAGCGTACCGCCCGAGGCGTCGCGCACCGTCCCGGCGATGGTCCCCGAGGTCTGCCCCGAGAGTGCCGCGGGGAGCACCATCGTCAGCGCGGCCGCGATCATGAACACCTTGCGAAGCATCAACACTCCACCCTCCGTCCGGACGGTCGTACCCTGAAAGACACGCGCGGCAGCGCCGTGTCATAACGCTCTATTGGAATGAACAGGTGAGCCGAGCGACGCGGCGTGGAGGGAAGATGTGGCTGGACGCAGCGAAGGACATCTCACCAGCCGGTCGTCGGCTCGATACAGGCGCATCGACACGCGTCATGCCGGGCCGGGCGACGGGACCGTGAGGTGGCCATGTGCCGTCAACTGAGCAAGGTGCGATCCGTCGAGAAAAGGCTCACAAAAACGACAGGGCGGACGGATCGTGCGTGAAAAACCGTGAAATATTACAGTGTTTCCAGATCAGAAACGCCGTGCTGTTGGATGTCACGGGAACGCGAAGTTGCTCAGCGTCGCGGCGCCTCCGGCGTTGAGCTGGCCGTGCGGAATGTCCCCCACTCAATCTTCAGCTTGCGCATCCGCGCGCGCAGGGTGTGAGGGTTGATGCGAAGCAGCCGCGCCGCCCCGAACGGACCTTCCACCCGCCCCTGGGTTTCGGTCAGCGCCGTCTCGATGTGCCGGCGGATAACGACGTCGAGCGGTTCTACGCCGGCCGGCGGCACCGCCCGGGCCATGACAGCCGGCGTGCTCCCAGGCCGGACGCTCAGGCCGAGGGCGGCCGTCACGTCCAGCGAACGGCCCTGTCCGATGAGCACCGCGCGATCCATCACCGCCCCGATCTCGCGCACGTTTCCGGGCCAGCGATAGTCCGTCAATTGACGGACGTCGTCGTCCGAGACCGGAACGGACCGGAGACCGAAGCGGTTGGCGGCACGCTCGGCGAAGTACTCGGCGAAGGCCCGGATGTCGTTCGGGCGGTCGCGCAGGGGCGGGATGACGATCGGGAACACGGCAAGGCGGTAGTACAGATCTTCGCGAAACGTCTGTGCCTCCACCATCGCCGGCAGATCGCGGTGTGTCGCGGCGACGATGCGGACATTCACGGGGACGGGGCGTTCGCCGCCGACCCGCACGACTTCACCGTCCTGGACCACGCGAAGCAGGCGGATCTGCGCCGGCAGGGCGAGCTCCCCGACCTCGTCGAGGAACAGCGTGCCGCCGTTGGCCTGCTCGAACCATCCCTTGCGGCGGGTCACGGCGCCCGTGAACGCGCCCTGCTCGTGTCCGAACAACTCCGAGTCGATCAACTCCGCTGCGATGGCCCCGCAGTTCACCCGCCGGAACGGGCCCCTGCTGAAGGTCGAGTGCTCGTGAATCGCGCGTGCGACGATTTCCTTGCCGGTTCCCGTCTCGCCGAACAACAGCACGGGAGCCGCACTCCGGGCGACCATGTCGGCTCGCGTCATCACGGCAGCGAGGCCCGTGTCTCCGCCGATCAGCCGTTCGTCGCCGGCGGGGCGATCGCCGGTCAGCAGGTGCTCCGGCAGTGCCCTGGAGGGGGATGCATGCGCGCGGGTCTTGTGTGTCATGTGCTGGGCCTGCAGCTCACGAGCAGAGTCATCTATCATATTTGATAGCCGGCCCGGGCATGAAGCCGGACGTTTCCGGGATCCGCCGCCCCCTACGGCCCCAACGTGAGGAACTCCGGGTTTCGGTCAACTTCCCGGCCCTGACAACCGTCTAAGCCGGTCGATGGGACTCTCCGAGAACGCACAGAGGAGCAGACTTTGGGCACGTTGATGGGGGAGATTCGCTACGCGGTGCGGCAGTTCCGGGCTGCGCGCGTCTTCACGGTCACCGCGGTGCTCACGCTCGCGCTGGGGATCGGCGGCACCACCGCAATCTTCACCCTTGTGCATGCCGTCATGCTGCAGTCGCTGCCCGTCAGCGACCCGTCGCGCCTCTACCGGATCGGCGACGGCGCCAATTGCTGCGTCCAGGGGGGGCCCCAGGATCGGTGGGGCATGTTCTCGTATCCACTCTTCGAACGGCTGAAGGCCGAGATGCCCGAGTTCGAGGAGGTCACGGCATTTCAGGCGGGCACAGGCCGGTTCAGCGTGAGGCGCCAGGAAGTGGAGGCGACGGCCCGGCCGCTGCGGGCGGAGTACGTCGCGGGCAACTACTTCGTAACGCTCGGCCTGCGCACGTTGGCCGGCCGCGCCTTCACCGCGGAAGACGACTCGCCTGCGGCGCCGCCGGTGCTCGTGCTGAGCCATCACGTCTGGCAGGGCACCTATGGGGGCGACGCGTCGATCGTCGGCGCCACGCTGGTTGTGGAGGGACACCCGTTCACGGTGGTGGGCGTGACGCCTGCGGGCTTCTACGGCGAAACACTGCGTGGCGATCCGCCGGATCTCTGGATTCCTCTTCAGAAGGAACCACTGATCACCGGCGACACGTCGCTCCTGCAGCAACCCGTCGCGGCGTGGCTGCGCGTGATCGGCCGACTGAAACCGGGGGCGACCGCCGACGGCGTCGCGCCGCGGCTCACCGGGATCCTCCGCCAGTGGATCCAGCACGACGCCCAATACCCGGCGAACTGGATGCCCGGAATCATGCAGGCCCTGCCGCGGCAGGCCATCGCCGTGGTGCCCGCCGGCGGGGGCGTGGCGGTGATGAAGGAGCAGTACCTGCGCAGTCTGCAGATTCTTCTCGGCGTATGCGGGCTGGTGCTCCTGATCGCCTGCGCCAACGTCGCCAACCTGTTGCTGGCGCGCGCCGTGGCTCGGCAGGCGCAGACGGCTGTCCGGCTGGCGATCGGGGCGTCGCGCAGGCAGATCGTGATCCAGGCACTGGTCGAGAGCATCCTCCTGTCTGTCGCCGGCGGCGTCGCCGGGCTCGTGGTGGCGATCGCCACCGCGCGTCTATTGCTGGCGCTCGCGTTCGCGGGGGTATCGTTCCTGCCGATAGACACCAGCCCGGCGCCGATCGTTCTGGCGTTCGCGTTCACCCTCGCGCTTCTCACCGGCATCCTGTTCGGCGCCGCGCCGGCGTGGTTCGCGACGCGCACCAATCCGATCGACGCCCTGCGGGGCGCCGGCCGCAGCACCGGCGATCACTCGTCGATGCCGCGCAAGGTACTCCTCGTCCTGCAGGCGACGGTCTCGGTCGTGCTCGTCGCGGGGGCGACCATGCTCGCGCGCAGCCTCGACAACCTCGAGAACCAGGACTTCGGCTTCACGATCCCTGGGCGCGTCCTGGTGGGGCTGAACCGGCCGCCGGCCTCGTACGCTCCGGAGAAAGTGGCGGCCCTCTATCGTGATGTCGAGGAGCGGCTCAATCGGCTCCCCGGCGTCCGGGGGGCAGGACTCGCGCTCTACAACCCGCTCACGGACAACTGGGGTGAGGGGGTCCTCGTCGCCGGCCACCCGCCGCCGGCCCCAGGCGAGAATGTCGGTTCGTCATGGAATCGCGTGAGCGCGAGCTATCTTCAGCATCTCGGCGTGACCATCGCCCGCGGGCGTCACTTCAATGCCGCAGACGATGAACGGACCGAGCCGGTGGCGGTCGTGAACGAGGCGTTCGTCCGCCGGTTCTTCAAGAAGGACGAAGATCCGCTCGATCAGCGCTTCGGCCTCAACCTGCCGGAAAACGTCAACACCTTCCGCATCGTTGGCATCGTCCGGGATGCGAAGTTCGCCGGGTTCGCGCTCGACCGGCCGGCGCGGCCGACGTTCTTCGTCCCGCTCGCGCAAACGGTCGATTACGCGAACCCGATAATGAAACGGGTGGAGGCCCAGTCGCACTACATGCGCGGGCTGATGCTGGTCACGGACGTCCCGACCGGGACGCTCGAGCCACAGCTGAAGCGGGTGCTCGCCGAGGCCGATTCGAACCTGACGATCGCCAGCGTCAGGACGCTCCAGCAGCAGGTGGACCGGTCGTTCGACCAGCAGCGCGCCGTTGCGAGCCTCGCCGGATTGTTCGGCGTCGTCGCGTTGGTCCTGGCGGCGATTGGCCTGTATGGCGTGACCGCCTACAGCGTCGCGCAGCGCACGAATGAGATCGGCATCCGGATGGCGCTCGGAGCCGATCGCGGGAACGTGGTCGGGATGGTGCTCCAGGGTGCGTTCCGCCGCGTGGTGGTCGGCCTTCTTCTCGGCTTACCGCTGGCGGTCGGTGCCGGCTATCTTCTCTCCGCGCAGCTTTACGGGGTGCAGTTCTGGGATCCGCTGGCACTCGGGGTCGGCGCCGTGGCCCTCGGGGCGTGCGCGTTCCTGGCAGCCATCATCCCGGCGAACCGGGCGGCGTCGATTGCGCCGATCACCGCCCTGCGCACCGGCTGAGCCCCGCAACGCCGCAACCGTTCGCGGTGGTACTCATGGGCTGCCAGCCGCGGGGCCTGCACGCCCCGCGGCCGGTGTGTCTGGAAAGCCGCGCTCTATTGGAGGCTCGGAGAGGGCAGAGCCGGGTCAGCGCACGCGATCGGCAATCGTGTCCGTGTGAAACGATGAGTGCTGGCGTGCCTCCATCCAGCCCTTGCCGGCTGCGGCGGTCGCCCGATCGGCGCCGAGATCCTGCCACGAGGCGTACCTATCGAGACTGAGGAAGGTCCAGGCGCCGCCCTGCAGGTGCACCAGGAGGGTCCTGCCGGCAACCTTGTCCCCTGGTTCCGAACGGCTCAGCAGTTCCTGCAGTTGGACGCGGTGTCCCGGCGCCTGCCTGTGCACGGCGACGACATAGACGGAATTGCCCGTTCCCGCGAAATCCATCGTCTTCTGGAACTCTGCCCAGGACGGACCTGCGACATAGGTGTCTTCATGCCACGCGCCTACGGGAGGCGCTCCGGGGGCCGCGGGAGTGGGAGCGGTGATTTCCACGGCAGCCTTCGGACCGACGTGCTGGATCAGGCAGTAGTCCCAGTCCGCCCCTTCCTGATGGCGCAACAGGATGTAGTGCGAGGCCATCGGATCCTTGGGATCCTGCTCCTTGAGGTTTTTCTCGAGCGTCGCCGCCTGGCCCGGAAGAGCTTTGGCGAACTGGACCAGGTAGATGTCGGTAGGAGCCGGTTGCGCTGCCGGAGTCTGCGCCGTCGCCAGGGATGCTGAGAAGCCGAGAGCCACCACGACGACCGTCCAAGACAGGCTGTGCACGTATTGCTCCTTGATGAGGTTGGTAACCTTGCGATACTACCCGATACTCGCCCGTTATGGGGAAATGAGTTCCTGGTGACGGGAGAGGTGGGTATGTCGCGCCGGCTGTGAGCGCGGGTGAATATCAACGAGGAGCAAGGTTTCGAGGGTCTCTTGCCGCTCGGCGCGGCACGTGGTACGGTCCCGCACCTATGAACCGAGACGCTCGTTCCGGTGGAGGAAAGCGCCTCTGGCCATCCACGCGCCTCCCGCGGATAACCTCCGGGGCGACGGCCGCCCTCCTGGCCGCCGCCGGGCTGGGGGCGCTGGGCGGGCCGGGACCGGACAAGACGCTGCCCGGGCTCGACAGCTCGAATTTCTTTGCCCTCAAGCAGATCAACAAGTCGAACGTGGGCCGGCTGGAGGTGGCGTGGTTCTACCCGTACGGCGCACCGACGTTCAGCCCGGTGTTCGCGCGCGACCTGCTGTACGGCCTCGGACGCAACGCGTCGGCGCTGGTCGCGCTCGACCCCACGACCGGCAAGGAGGTCTGGGTCCACGAGGGCCTGAACGGCATCACGAGCAAGGGCATCAACTACTGGGAGAGCGAGGATGGCAAGGACCGCCGGCTGATCTTCGCCGTCGACAGCTTCCTACAGGCCGTTGACGCCCGTACTGGCCAGTCGATCTCGACGTTCGGGAACAACGGAATCATCGACATGCGGGTCGGACTCCCGCGGGCCGAGGGCACGAGCGTGCGTGCAATGCCGGCCAGCCCGGGCCGGATCTGGCGCAACATCATGATCCTGGGCGGGCAGTCCGGCGAGGCGGTCATGACGCCGCCTGGCGATATCCGCGCCTACGACGTGGTTACCGGCAAGCTGCTCTGGCAGTTTCACACCATCCCACGGCCCGGAGAGTTCGGATACGAGACGAACCCGCCGGACGGCTACAAGTACATGGGCGGTGCGAACAACTGGGGCGAGATGTCGATAGACGAGGCAAGGGGCATTGCCTACATACCGACGGGATCGGCCACCGCCGACTTCTACGGCGGCGACCGCCACGGGCAGAACCTCTTCGCCAACTGCCTGCTCGCACTCGACGTGCGGACCGGCAAACGCCTGTGGCACTTCCAGACCGTTCACCACGACCTCTGGGATCTGGACAACGTTTCGGCCCCGCAGCTCGTGACCGTCAGACAGAATGGGCGCAAGCTCGACGTGGTGGCGCATGCCGGCAAGACCGGGTTCCTGTACGTGTTCGACCGTGTGACCGGCGAGCCGCTGTGGCCGATCGAGGAACGTCCGGTCGAGAAGAGCGAGGTACCGTTCGAGCAGTCGTCGCCGACGCAGCCGTTCCCGACCAGGCCCGCACCGTTCGGCCGGCAGTCGTTCACCGAAGACGACGTGAACCCGTGGCTGCTCACGCCGGAGCAGTACCAGGCGCTCAAGGAGCGCGTGCGCAATGCCAGGAACGGCACGGGTCCCCAGGGGGGTCTCTTCAACCCGACGGTCTTGAACGGGGACAGCATTTCCATGCCGGGCAACCAGGGCGGCTCGAACTGGGGAACGGCCGCTGCCGACCCGCAGCGCGGCCTGGTGTTCGTGCTCAACGTGAATCAACTCGCGCTTCTTCGCCTCACGGATGTCAAGGACCCGGCCGCGCAGAGCGGGCGCGGCGGCGGCCGGGGCAACCGAATCGAGACGAGCGTGGTGGCCGAGGGTCACCGGGCCTTCACGCAGTACTGCGCCGCCTGCCACGGCGGCGATCAGCGGGGCGCCATGCCCGGCGTGCCCTCCCTCGTCGGCGTCACCGACCGCATGGACGAAGAGAGCATGCGCGTGATCGTCTCGGAAGGCCGCAACAACATGCGGCCGATCGTCGACGCGTCGAACGAGGAGATCCGGGCCATCCACGGATATCTGCAGGCGACGAACCCATACGGCGGCCGTGGCGGGCGGGGACGTGGCGCAGCGGGCGGACCGCCGCTTCCGCCTGGGCCCGTCGCGGCGAGAGGCGGCGCGCCGCGTCCACCGCTGCCGCCGCGCTATGGCGGTCCGTTCTATCCGGGCGTCGGAGGGACGGCGGGCAACATGCCGTGGCCCGACGATGTGGCCGCTGCGAAGCTGCCGACGCGCTACCAGACCGGCTACAACGTGATGGCGACCGCGACGAAGGCGCCGTATACGACCATCACCGCCTACGACCTGAACACGGGCGAGATCAAATGGCAGGTGCCCAACGGCGACGATCCGGCCACTGTCGATCACTTCGGGAAGGGCGATGGCCCTCACGACACCGGGGGCGTCGGTGCGCGCAACGGCATGCTGGTGACCAGGACGGGGCTGCTGTTCCAGAACGGCAAGGATGGCTGGGCACGCGCCTACGACGTCGACACCGGGCAGGTGCTGTGGAAGGGCAGGACCGCCGGTCAGTCAATCGGCATCCCGGCGATGTACGAATCGAGAGGCCGGCAGTACGTCGTGTTCATGTCGCCGCCGGTCGCACCTGGTGATGCAGGCGGCGCGGAGGGCGGCGGCACGGGCAGCGCGCCTGCCGCGCCGCCCGGACCGCACGGCTACGTCGCGTTCGCGCTGCCGAGGAAGTGATTCGTGATTCTCATCGTGCGGGCGATCCGCAGGAGCATCAGTTGGCGCGCAGGAACGCCACCAGGTCCGCGACATCCTGCGCGGTGAGACCCAGCTGCGCGGCGCTCATCATCAGCGATTCCTTCATGCGACGGCGCGACGCCACCCGGTCGGCGGGGATGATCTGCGAGAGCCCGCCCATGCTGCGCATCATCAGGGGGTCGCCTTCCTTGATCAGCAGTCCCTGGATCGTCACCCCGTCTTTCGTGCTGATCTCCGTGGCCTCGTAGCCGTGCGCCACCTCGGCGTTCGGGCGGACCAGCGCCGTGGCGATCACATCGCTCGACTTGCCGCGCCCCCAGCCGTCCAGGGCCGGCCCCACCTCGGCCCCGGTGCCGGCGACGGAGTGGCACATGAGGCAGCGGGTCACCGTGGTCTTCCCGCGTGACGCGTCTCCGGTGAGGCGGGCGATTTCGTCCATCGGGATTTCCGCGAGATCCGCCGCCGGCCGCGGCACGACCGCTTCGCGCAGGACGATCGACTCGGGGTCGTAAATCCCCGCGGTCTTGAGAGCCGGCCGCAGGCCGTGATCCGCCCAGTCGTTGGAAAGGCGGTTCAAGAGCCAATACGTGGCCGGGTCACGAAGCGGGCTGTTCGGCTCCGCCAGGCTGAGCATGGCCTTGGACGCCGCCGCGTCCTTGACGAAGGCGAGCGTATCCATGGCCAGGCGGCGCTCGGCTGGCGCAAGCTTCGACGCCTGCGCACGGGCGGCCAGGTCCGGCACCGCCGCGGGTACGTGCAGCCGCCACGCAATCCAGGCGAACGTGCCAGGCCACTCGACGGGATCCTCCTTCACGCCGAGCTCACGCCGCAGCCGGTCGTAGAGCGCCGGCTCCTTGCCCGTGGCGCCGGTTCCCAGCGCTTCCAGATAGCTCCGGTCCTTCCCGTCGAAGCCGCGGGCGATGTCGACCAGGATGCCCAGCGACTTGTCGGCCGGCTGGTCGCGCATGGAGAGCGCCACCTCGCGCCGGACGCCCGGGTCCTTGTCGCGGGCGAGGCCGGCCGCCACCGGGATCACGTCGAGACCCGCGCGCCGCATCGCCCGGTAGGCGGCGATGCGCAGCGCCGGATCGGTGTAGGACTCGGGCGACGCCGCGCGCTGCCGGCCCTCGGGACCGAGCTGGTTGAGAAGGAAGATGGCCCGGCCTCGCATGTACGGGCTGGGATCGTCCAGCAAGGCGGCGACGGCGTTCACGGCAGCCGCGCCACGCGCCTTCAGCCCTTCGAACCCTATCGCCCGGACGTTCACCGCGGGCGATCGCAGCGCCGTGATCTGACCGTCGAGGGTGGCGGCGTCGAAGGCCGGAACCTTCGAAACGAAACCCTTCGGGGCGATCCGGTAAATCGCCCCGGACAGGCTATCGTCCAGGTCCTGGTGCCCGCCGACCCGCGCGTCGATCCAGTCGCTGACGTACAGCGCGCCGTCGGGACCGACGGCAACATCCGACGGCCGGAAGAGCGTTTCCACAGCACCCTTGGCGGTGTTGTTGCCGCCGATGAAGTCCGATCCCGCGTATTGCTGCTTCACGTTCGAGGTCAGGAAGACCTTCCGTTCGAGAGCGAAACCCGCGCCCTGGCGGGCCGGCTGGTAGGAGAACACCTCGTTCCGCCCCGCGTCCGCAGCCAGGAACGTCCCTTCCCACGAGGGCCCGAGGCTGCCGTTCTCGTAGAAAACGTTGCCGGTTGGCGATCCGCCGCCATACACGTCACCTGCGGGCGCCATGCCCGGATCCTCCTGACGCCACTCCGCCACCGCAATCGACTGACCAGCCCGGCGATCCGCCTGCCATGTCCGCTCGCCGTCGTTCGACGAGAAGCCGAAGTTGGCGTACTCCATCACCCAGCTCACGCGGCAGGCCGGCGGGTCGTCGTTGTCGTTCTGGAAGACGTCCCCCAGCGAGGTGACCGATTGCTCGTAGCTGTTGCGGTAGTTGTGTCCGATGATCTCCACGTTGGTGCCGTCCGGATTCATCCGCGCGGTGAACCCCCCCACGTACACGTGCCCGTCGTCGCTGGGCTTCCCCGCGTATGCCGCCGCATCGTGGGGGTAGGTGAACGGGCCGACCGGGCCGGGGCGGTAGGCACTGAAGATGCGGAACGTCTTCCCCGACCGATCCGTGAACGTCGCCCCCATGTTGCCCGAGTTGAACACCCACTTGCCGTCCGGACCGACCGTCACCGAGTGGAGGGAGTGGTCATGGTTCACGCCCTGGAAGCCGGTCAGCAGCACCTCGCGCCGATCGATCGCCGGATCGAAGCGCAGGTTCCGATCGACGTCGGTGTAGACGATGAGGTCGGGCGGCTGCGCGACCACCACCTTGTTGTCGATGACCGAGACACCGAGCGGCGCGATCAGCCCGGGCTCCTGCACGAACGTGTGGGTACTGTCGGCTTTGCCGTCACCGTCCTTGTCCTGCAGCACGACGATGCGATCGCCCTCCGGCTGACGGGCATGATGGGAGCGGTAGCGGACCCCTTCGGCCACCCAGATACGCCCCTCCCTGTCGATATCGATGTTGGTCGGGTTGCGCAGCAGCGGCGATGCTGCCCAGAGGGTGACCTCCAACCCGTCCGGCACCTGAAAGATGTCGAGCGGAACACGTACGGGTTCGGCAGCCGGCGCCTGAACGGCCTGAGTGGATGGCGGCCCGAAAGCCTGCTGGGGCGCGACCGCTGCCAGCATCATCACGAGCATCACGTTCAATGGCGAAAGGGCAAGTCGCGGCATAAGTCAGCCCATCCTCGAAAGCATCATCCGACGCGGTGGGACGTCGGCTGCGCGGTCACCTGGGTGCGAGAGGCGTTCCTGAAGTCGAACTGTATACCCGAGGGTAGACGGTTGTGAAGTCGTCCTGGAGGGGCCACGGGAGCCGGTGCCGGTTGCCCGGCAGGGTGCGGTCGGGCAGTCGCACCGGAAGGGCGGTCTTACAGCGAGAGCGTCGACAACCAGGTCGCGATCCCTGTCCACGCAGCCGTCGTGCTGAGCGGCACGCGCAGCACCTGCAAGGCAACGAGCGCACCACCCGCGATCCAGTAAACCGGGTGGACGCGGCCGATCGTCCTTCTGTCGTGCATCATGCCGGCGACGATCAGCACGTCCGACACCAGACCCGGCAGGATGGTGACGAACACCGGCGGCGGGCTGACCGGTCCGCCGCCGATGGCCGCCGGCGCGAGAAAGATCACGAACCACCGCCCGACAGCGGCCTGCAGCAGCGATACCGTGGCGACGAGCATCAGCCGGCTGTGGATCTCGCGCTGTCTCACCTTGAGCAGCGCGACCGTGAACAGCGCGGCGAAGAGCGCGATACCCGAGACGGGCACGATGGTGAAGGCCCGGACGGCGTCGCCGAACCCGTCTGCGGTCGATTGCTTGAGGCTGGTCAGCGCGGTTGCCATCCCGACGAAGCACATCGTCGTCACCAGCGCGACGCCGAACACGCCCAACTCGCGGTGGCGACCGACCTTGCGGTTGGCGGCCAGCCAGGTCTGGACCAGGAACAGCAGCGTCCACCCGTAGAAGACCGCCGCGTGCACGTGGGCGATGGGCGGGACGTTGAGGGTACCGCCGATGAGCGGGAGCCAGTAGGTCGGCGCGAACCCGACTACTGCGACCGCGACGCAGACGGCCGCCATGCGGACGTAGAACTGCGGCGCAGCAGGGATGGCCGCGCGGCGCGCGACGCCGGATTGTGCGATGACGGTCATGGGGTGCTGCGAGTGTAGCGCATGCGGGGCACGACGACGACGAAATGGGGGCACGACCGGATCTCTCACTGTGCCGTTGGACCACCTGGGCGTCGCCGTTCATCGAGGAGAAGGCCGGCGGCTGTCATCACCTCGATCCGCGCGGCGCATACCAGGGCGAAGCGTTGATCACCCCCCGGCGGATGCTGCGCCAGGAACAGCGAGAGCGGCCTGGCACAACGCCGATTGACAGGCAGTGGTGGCTTCGCTATACGTTCGCTATGAAAAACCTTGAAGGTCGTGTCGCGGTCGTCACCGGGGGGAGCCTGGGCGTCGGACGCGGGATCGCCAGGGCGCTTGCCCAGGAGGGGGCGCGCGTCTTCGTCACCGGCCGCTCGCTGGACGACGCCGCGCCTCCGGACGAGGGCATTATCGGTATTCGTTGCGACCATCGGCGTGACGCCGAGGTGACGGCCGCGTTCGAGCGCATCGCCCGGGACACGCAGGGGATCGATATCCTCGTCAACAACGTCTGGGGCGGATACGAACGGATGCTCGAGGACGGGGTATTCACGTGGTCCCGGCCGTTCTGGGAACAGCCGCTCTGGCGCTGGGACGCGATGTTCAGCGCCGGCGTGCGCGCGTACTATCAGGCCAGCCAGCTGGCGGCGCGGTCGATGGTCGCGCGCAGGCGGGGCCTGATCGTGAATATCTCCTTCTGGGCGGCACAGAAGCACATCGCGAACGTGGCCTATGGCGTGTCGAAGGCCGCCACCGACAAGATGACCGCCGATATGGCCGTGGAGCTGCGGCCCCATGGAGTCACGGCGGTGTCGCTGTATCCAGGGCTGGTGAGGACGGAAAAGGTCATGGAGGCCGCGGCATGGCTCAACCTGACCAATTCAGAGTCTCCCGACTTCATCGGACGGGCCATCGCGGCGCTTGCAGGCGACCCCGGCGTGATGCGGCACACCGGATCGGTGCTGGTGGCCGCCAGCCTGGCAGCTGAGTACCGGCTTCACCGACATCGATGGCAAGCTTCCCCGGCCTCTGACGCTGGCCGATGTCTGAGTGCGATCCCGGAGTTCCGCCGGCGGCGTCGTGCTGCCGCCAGCTGTTCGACGCAGATGCTCGCTTCGCGACACGCCAGACCTTCGCAGCAACTGGCGCACAACATGGCGTCGATCAGGGCGGCCCATCATGAACATCGCGACGCTCGACTGGATTGTCATCGGGATGTACTTCGTCATCGTCACCGCGATCGGGCTGTTCGTGGGGCATCGGGTTCGGCAGACGGGTGAGTACTTCCTTGGGGGACGGCGCTTTGGCCCGTGGCTGATGATGGGGCAGAGCTTCGGCGTTGGCACGCACGCCGAGATGCCTGTGGCGCTGGCCGGCGCGGTCTACAGCCTCGGCGCCTCGGCCATCTGGTTCCAGTGGAAGAACCTGTTCATCACGCCGTTCTACTGGCTCATGGCCCCGGTCTTCCGTCGCATCCGGCGGACGACCATGGCGGAGTTCACCGAGGATCGATACGGGTCGTGGATGGCGGCAATCTACGTCGTATTCGCGCTGTGTTACTTCATCATCAACACGGGCAGCATGCTGAAAGGGGCAGGCAAGGTCATCAGCCAGGCCACCGGGGGCGGGGTCGGCGTGAACGAGATCGTCGTGGCCATGACGGTCATGTTCATGCTGTACAGCTTTGTCGGAGGGCTGATTGCGGCAGCATGGACGGATCTGTTCCAGGGCTTCCTGATCATTGCGCTGTCGTTCATGCTCATCCCGCTGGGCTTCCAGGTGGTCGGCGGTCTCGACGGCATGCGGGCGTCGCTCGAGCCATTCCGCTTCTCACTCGCAACGCCGTCCGGCATCGGCCCATGGGTGATTGCGATGCTGACGGTCAACGGACTCGTCGGGATCATGGCCCAGCCGCACCAGTTGGCGGCTGTCGGGACCGGGAAGGACGAGCGCACGTGTCGCGTGGGAATGCTTTACGGCAACATGATCAAGCGTGTCTGCACCGTGGGCTGGGCGCTGGTCGGCCTGATTGTGGCGGCCATGATTGCCCAGGGACACGCCGACGCCGCCACGCTCGGCGATTCCGAGAATGCGTTCGGGTTCGCCTGCCGCCAACTGCTGTTCCCCGGTGCGCTGGGGCTGATGATCGCGTCGATCCTGGCAGCGAACATGTCGACCTGTTCGGCCTTTCTGGTCGACAGCGGCGCATTGTTCACCGAAGGGCTCTATCGACGCCGCATCATGCCAGACCGGCCGGATCGGCACTACCTGTGGGTCGGCAGGGTGAGTGGATTCGTGATCACGCTGCTCGGGGTCCTGTATGCGATATTCCTGATCGAGAGCGTCCTCTACACGTTCCTGTTGACCGAAACGCTGGCCACGTTTGTCGGAATCGGCGTGCTCGGCGGAATCGTCTGGCCACGTGCGAACCGATGGGGCGCCCTGGCCAGCCTGCTCGCGTCGCTGGCGACGAACTTCGTGCTCTACTACGTGACCGGACAGCGGCTCGATCACTGGGATGCGAACGTCTTCCTCGCCTCGCTGGTGGTTGGCGCCATCGGCCTCGTTGTCGTCAGCCTGCTGACGTCTCCCGAGCCTTCCAGCCGTGTCGACGATTTCTTCGAGCGCCTCCAGACGTCCAGCGATGTTCCGTCGAGCTCAGCTCCGGCGGAGAGGGCGATCAATCCTCGAACGATTGGTGCTGCCCGTCAACCACTGCTCCTCGTCAACCTGCTGCAGCTTCGTCGCGCCGCCGGCGCTCAGGGGTGGGGAGCATACCGCGAGGATCTGGGCGGCTTTGCCGCCGGCTGGATCATAGTGTTCGTCCTGGTCATGGCGACCGCCATCATGCTGAGGTGGTAATCCCGGCTGAAGGCAACTCTTCTCTCGGACGGGCGCCGGACTCTCCTTGACATCCTAGGAGAACCGGCGTAGCCTGCCTAGCCATACTAGGAGAGCGCATGAACAAGGGCACGGAGCTCCTCCAGGGCACGCTCGACCTCCTCATTTTGAAGGCTGTGTCGCTGGGGCCCCTGCACGGCTACGGGGTGCTGCTGCGGCTCCAGCAGATCTCCAGGGACGCGCTGCAGATTCCGCAGGGATCGCTCTACCCGGCTCTCTACCGCCTGGAGCATCAGGGCCTGATGACGTTCCAGTGGGGCGAGTCGGAGAACAAGCGCCAGGCGAAGTACTACTCGCTGACCGCCGCCGGCCGCAAGCGGCTGCGTGAGGAGACCGACTACTGGCAGCGCCTGTCCGGCGCGATTGGCCTCGTACTCGACAGCGGTCCCGGCGATATCTGAGGAGGTCGCAAATGACGTGGAGGGCAGTTGCGGCGCTGAAGTCCTTCGGTCGTGCATGGCTGCTGCGCTCGCGCATGGAGCGGGAGATGGACCGGGAGATGCGGTTCCACCTCGAGGCCCGGGCTGCCGACCTCGAGGCTGGGGGCATGCCGCACGCTGAAGCCGAGCGCCGGGCGCGCCGCGAGTTCGGCGACGTCGGGCGCTGGAAGGAGGCTGGCCGCGAGGCCCGCGGACTCGGGCTGGTGGACGATCTCGGCGCCGACCTCCGGTACGCACTGCGCACCATGCGCCGCACACCCGGGTTCACCGCGGCAGCCGTCGTGTCGCTCGCGCTCGGCCTCGGCGCGACAACGGCGATATTCGGCCTGCTCGACCTGCTCCTTCTCAAGCCCGTGCCGGTGCGCAATCCGCACGAGCTCGTGCATGTCACCACGTCCGGCGAACGTGGCGATATGCACTCGGGCTCATCGAACGACCCGTGGTTCCGGCAAGTGGCCTCACGCCCTGACCTCTTTTCCGACGCCATGCTGGTCAGACACGACGTGTACAAGGTCGGTATCGACGGGCGGGTGGAGCCCCTCACCGGCCAGCGCGTGACGCCCAACTATTACAGCCTGCTGGGTATTCCGGCTGCCCTGGGCCGCACGTTCGTACCGGCGGACGATCCTCGAGCCGGCGGCGACCCGGTGACGGTCATCAGTCACAGTCTCTGGCTGCGTCGCTTCGGTGGGGACCCGGGTGTCCTCGGCACATCGATGACGGTCGACCAACGCGCGTACACGATCGTGGGCGTGACACCGCCGGAGTTCCGCGGCCTCCTCGTCGGCTGGACCATGGACGTGACGATGCCCCTCGATACGTCCGAATTCATGGATGCCGGCAACTGGTTCACGATGCCGCTCATCGCGCGGCTCAACCCGGGCGTGGACATCGCCAGGGTCGGCCCGCAGCTCGACCCGTTGCTCCGGCGCCTGGTGGCGACGGACGTTGCCGAGCGCTTCCGGCGCCGCTACCTCGAGCGCGTCGCTGTCGCGTCCGCCGCACAGGGCGTCACGGACCTGCGGCAGCAGTTCGCCAGGCCGCTGCGCCTGCTCATGGTCGCTGTCGGTCTCCTCCTCCTGATTGCCTGCGCCAACCTCGCCGGCTTGCTCGTCGCGCGCAACGCCACGCGGCAGCACGAGCTCGGCATGCGGCTGGCGCTTGGCGCGAGCCGGCTGCGCATCATCCGCCAGCTCCTCACGGAAAGCGCCTTGCTGTCAGTGCTGGGGGGCACCGTGGGGCTGCTGCTGGCCATCCAGGGAGGCAACCTGCTCCTGGAGCTCATGCCGCCGCACTTCGGGCCGATCTCGGTGGCGGTCGCACCCGATTCGAGGGTGCTGGCCTTCGGGTTGCTCGCCACCGTCGCCACGACGCTGTTGTTCGGGCTGCTCCCGGCGTGGCAGGCGGCCAACCTTGGCCTGCTGCCTGCAGTAAACCGCACGAACCCGCGCACCGGCAGCGCGCGCGTGCGCGTCGGGCGAACGCTGGTCGTCGCCCAGTTTGCCCTCTCACTCGTGCTGGTCGCCGGTGCCGCGCTCCTGCTGCGCACCCTCCTGAACCTCGGCCAGGTCGAAACCGGCTTCGACCGCGACCATGTCCTGGTCGTCCGCATCGACCCGCAGGGGACCGGCTACGAAGGGGACCGTCTGCGCGTCCTCCAGCGGGAGATGCTCGCGGCGCTCGCGGCATTGCCGGGCGTGCGTGAGGCCTCGCTCGCCACGGGCTCGCCGTTCAACGGCAACATGGATGGCCGGCGGCTCGGCGTGCCCGGAGTCGAGCCTCGCGACGTCGACGACACCGTCATCCAGGTGAACCTCGTCGGCCCCGGCTACTTCGCGGCCTTACAGGTGCCGATTCTCCAGGGCCGGGCCATCGATTCCCGCGATCAGCAGACCACCCGGCGGGTCGCCGTCGTGAGCGAAGGCTTCGCGCGCCGCTATTTCGGGGACGTCGGCGCAGCCGTCGGCCGCAGTTTCCTGACGTACCGCGGGCCAGGCCGCTGTCGCGCACGAGATAGTTGGCGTCGCCAGGGAGGTGCGCTACCAGGACCTGCGAACGGCGTCGGAGCGGCTGGCTTACCTGCCGTGGTTCCAGGCCACCGATGTCAAGTTGGCGCCATTCGAGTTCCTCGTACGGACGGACGGCAATCCGGCGAACTGGATCAGCGTGGTGCGGAACGAGATGCAGCGGCTCCGTCCCGATGCGCCGATCCTGTCCATCAGCCCGATGACGAAGGTGATCAACGGCCGCCTGTTGAGCGAGCGCCTGCTCGCCGTGCTCGCCAGCTTCTTCGCAATCGTCGCCCTCACCCTCGCTGCCGTGGGTGTCTACGGTCTCTCGGCGCACCTGGTGTCCAGGCGGGTGCCGGAAATCGGTATACGCCTTGCCCTTGGTGCGCGACCGAATCAGATGCTGTGGATGACGCTGCGGGAGAACCTCGGACTTGCACTGACAGGGTCGGGCATCGGGATCGCGTGCGCTGCGGCGAGCCTGCGTGTGCTCGACGGCTTCATCTTCGGCTTTTCGCCGACCGACGCGGTGAACCTTGCGGGCGCGGCGCTGATTCTGGTGCTGGTCGCACTGGCGGCAGCCGTCGTCCCCGCCCTTCGCGCGGCCTCAGTCGATCCGCTGGAGGCACTGCGCCGCGAGTAGTTCCGGGTCACCTCGACCCAGCCTGCCGCGGGCTGAAGCCCGCGGCCAACGTGCCGGCCGGGCAACAAGGGTTGATCGCGCGGTCGATCGCATTGACACCCGCCGCGCATTTGTCATACGGTGTTGATCAAATGGCAAGCGGGCCGGCGATCGGCCAATTCGAACAACTGGTGCTGACGGCGGTGCTCAGCCTCCGCGAGGAGGCCTACGGCGTGAGCATTCACGGCCGCGTGTCGGAACTGGCGGCACCCAGGGTAGTGTCGTTGGGGGCGGTCTACGTAACCCTCGATCGGCTGGAAGACAAGGGCTTCGTTTCGTCCTGGCTTTCAGACCCGACGCCGGAACGCGGCGGGCGGGCCAAGCGCTGCTACCGGCTGCAGGGCCTGGGCGAACGCGTCCTTCGGGAGTCTGCAGAGAGCGTGCACCGGATGCATGAGGTGCTGAGTGAGGCGTGGGGAGGCCGCCGATGGAAGCCTGCCCGCATCCGATAATCGAGGAGGTCGTCGCCCGGCTCCTTCCACCCGCATGCCGTGAGCATGTCGTGGGCGATCTCCACGAACGCTACGTATCCGCGTGGCAATACATCTGGAGTGCCGCTCGAACAGTTCCATTCGCGGTGTGGGGCCAGATACGCCGAACCACGTCGCCGGGGTTGGCGGCCGCGGAACTTGGCGCGGTGTACGTCTCCTTCCTGGGCGCGCTCGGAACGGTCAACCCGCGGGCGCTCGGTTCACTGCTCGCACCCACGAGTGCCGCGATTGCGGCAGTCGCGGCGCTTGTCACGGTCGCGCTACGGGATGCCTGGGTGGGCAGGACGTGGCGGTCCACCCCCCACCTGGTGCTCGACGCGATCCTGGGCGTGGCGATGGCAGCGGCATCGCACGCCTTGCTGCGGACCATCGGCTCGCGTCTCGCGCTCGAGCCCGCGGCGCTGCTCGCTGCGTGTGCGACGAGCCTCGCGTTGCTCGCCGGGGTCCGGGTTTCCTTGCATTCGTTTTTCCAGCCGACCGCCACGGCTGACCCGGGAGGCAGCAGGATGAACTCACCCGAATCGCACACGGCGCGGGGCATGCAGCGCGATCTGCGCGTCTGGTGGTGGAGCATCGCGGCAGTCGGTTTCACCGCCTGCGTCGGCCTCCTTGCCCATCCCGCGACGGCACCCATCCGCCCGTTCATCCTCGGATGGCTGGCCGCTTTCCTGATAGTCGGGCTATACCAGCGACGCAAGACACAGTGGCCGGCGAAGCCCCCGGAGCACGCGACGGCCAGCGCGCTCCACGCCTACCGGACGGCACTCGAACGCCGGCGCGACGACCAGCGTCGTTGGCCGGCCCGCCGCCGGATGGTGCTGGTCGGCACGGTCACGCTCGCGGGGTTCGTGGGCCTTGCCCGATTGTTCGCGTCCGGCAGCAGCACCAGGCCAGTTACCGATGCGTTTGCAGGTCCACTCCTGGTCGCGGCGGTCGTGTGTGCGATGTACGTGTTCACGCTGAAGCTCACGAATCGGGCGGCGGCGGCGTTCGAGCGCGAGCGCGATGAGGTTTCGGAGAGGGCACGACGTCTCAAGTAGACTGGCCGCGGCGCCATCGGCATTGTGACCGCTCCGGATCACGCCGGCCGGTGGCCCGTGGACGATTGAGGGAAAGTACTTCCGTTGACCAGTGAGGGAGTGCTCATGCCTGCGCGCCGTGTCGGTTCTGCGATGCTGATTGCGTGTGTCTGGGTGCTCGGGCTCGGCGCGGCGGCCGATATCACCGGAAAGTGGTCCGCGTCGTTCGAGACTCCAATCGGTCAGATGAATTACACCTACGACTTCGTCGTGAAGGATGGTCAGCTCACCGGCAAGATCCAGTCCACGATGTTCGGTGAGTCCGAGGTCCTCGAGGGCAAGGTCGCCGGCGACAAGGTGACGTTCGTCGAGATGCTGGACGCGAATATCCGTGTCGAGTACACCGGCAGGATTGTCTCGGCGGACGAGGTCGCGTTCACCCGCAAGGTTGGCGATTTCGGGACCGAGGAACTGACCGCACGACGCGTGAAGCCATAGCGAGCCATGCGACTCCCGGCACTGTCTTCGCCGCTGATGTGGTGGGTGGCTGCCGCGGTTGTTGCGGGCCCGCCGGCGAGCGGCCTTCAAGACCCGAAATCCGCGGAACTGCGCACGCTGACCTACGCGTCGCCCGGTGGCGTCGAGCTCGTGCTCGACCTGTATCGACCCTCCAATCCGAATGGCCGTCCCGCGCCGGTGATCGTGTTCCTCCACGGCGGCGGGTGGTCCGGCGGTACGCGGACCACCGGCCCCGACTTCCGGCGCTACTTCGCGCAGGACGGGTTCGCGATGGCGTCGATCGAGTATCGCCTCACGCCGTCGATCACCTTTCCCGCCAACGTGGAGGACGTGCGGACGGCTGTTCGATGGCTGAAGGCGAACGCCGCCGCGCACGCGCTGGATCCCGATCGGATCTGCCTGTGGGGTACGTCGGCCGGCGGGCATCTGGCCGCCGTGGCCGCGCTCGCGCCGCGCGGCATGTTCGAGGGTCCCGACAATCCGACGCACACGAGCGCAGGTACGTTGCGTGCTGGACGCGTACGGGCCGACGCGCTTCGACCGCATGGATGATCAGGCCGAGGAGGAGCGCGGGACCTTGCAGCCGGCGGTGGTCACCATCAACGTGGCGGGCGGTGGGCGCGGTGGACAGCAGGCAGCCGGCGCACCGCCGGCAGCGGGCGCCCCCGGCGGCGAGCGGCGCGGCGGCGGCCGGGGGCCGGTGGCTCACGACGAGCCCACGTCACCCGAGTCGCGGCTGCTCGGCGCGGCGGTCCCCAGCGTTCCGGACCGCGTACGCGCAGCCAGCCCGATGACCTACGTCGGCACGGACGCGCCGCCCTTCCTGATCATGCATGGCCTCGCGGACAGCTCCGTTCCGCACGGCCAGAGCGTCCTGCTGTACGAGGCGCTGAAAGCGGCGGGACAGGACGTGACTCTGCGACTCGTCGACGGATTGCCGCACACGTTCTTCAATCGCTCCGATCTGGACGACGTCGCCGGGCCGTTCCGGATGCAGGTGCGTGAACATCCACGCGGTGGGCCGGAGGTGCGGCGGGTCGACCGCGACGGGGTGTTCGCCGTCGCCCGTGAATTCTTCCGCCGCCACCTGCGGTAGCTGAAGCCCGCGGCCGGCGTGGCCTCACGCCGCGGTCAGGGTGACGGCTCGCGGCACGTGAAATTGGCCGGGTCGTTGCTATCGCCCCGTCCCTGGTAGACCGCCACCCGGGGAAACTTGCACAGCGGGCGGATCCGGTCGACGACCCCGTTGGTCGAACGGGTTGCGACGACCTGTTCCGGGGCCGCGCCGCGTTCAACCCATTGTTCGAGGGCGGCCTGCATGTCGAAGCTGTTCGGGCCGGTCCCGCCGCTGCAGTGCGCCATTCCGGGCGCCATGAACAGCCGATAGAAGCTGTCGACCTCTGTTGCGGCGCCGAAGAACTTCAGCACTGTCAGGTAGTAGTCGATGCTGTTCTGGGGCGAGATCAGCTGGTCGTTCCAGCCGTGGAACTGCAGCAGTTTTCCGCCACGCTGGCGGAACGCCTGAAGGTCCGGGCTGGTGGCGTTGAGGATGGGCGCCAGCCTCGACTCCGCCTTCAGGTGCGCCTGGTAGTCTTCGGGATCGCTGAAGTCGAACGTCCGCCAGTCCCAGTCCGGATCCGCGAACACCAGCCATTTGAAATACGCGAGTGGGATCGGGAATGGACTGTCGCGATCGCGATGGGGCCAGAATGGCTCGCTGCCCGGAGCCAGGCCCGGATACACCTGTGCGCCGGTCGCCGGATCGGTCAGACCGCGATACACGCGTCGGGCGGCCTCGACCTGCGGCTTGGTGAGGCACGTCGGCGCCGGCTGGTCGCCCGGGCAGATCAGTGCTGCGGGATCGAACCGACAGATCCGAGGATCCTCGATCACCCCGTCTCCGACACCGTCGACGCTGTCGCAGGCGGCGAGCGCCGCGCGATGGAGCAAGCCGAGCGCAGCGGGCGGCAGGTGGCTGGCCGGGTCCTTCAGAACGGCGAGGACGCCATCGAAATCCCCGGCCATGAGGCGCGTCCAGTTGTTCGCGGGCGCACCGGCGACAATGCCGTCGTAGTCGGAGGGAAAGCGTTGCGCCGCCATCAGGCCTTCGTAGCCGCCCGACGAGCAGCCGATGAAATACGCGCGTTCCGCAGGCTTGCCGTAGAAGTCCTGCACCAGGGCCTTGGCACGGACCGCGGTTTCGTGATGGGCGCGGTAGGCGAAATCGACGAGCTGTTCCGGTTTCTCATGCGCGAACCGGGCCATGTTCAGGCCGGGCGCCGCCTCGTGGCCGGTGTTGGTAGACGCGGTCGCGTAGCCCCGTCGCAGCTGATCGCCAAGGCCGCCGAAGGAGATCGGTACCGGCCCATCCACCGTTGCCAACCCCGGCGTACTTGCCGTTCCAGTTCTCGAGGGGCATCCACACTTCGAACAGTACGTGCGACTGGGCGGTAGGCCTGATCTCACCGGCGACACGGCAGAAGGCCGGCAGTCCCGTCATCGCGTTCGTGCTGCCGGGGGGTGTGAACGACCCGGCAGTCAGGGCCTGGGCGGCGGTAATCGTCGTCTCGGGAAGAGCTCTCGCGGCAAGGCGCTCACAGGCGGTCGGCGTCTGGGCACCGGGCCCGCTCCCGGGGCCGGAGATCAGGATCAGCACCAGAACCGACAACACCCGGCCACAGTTCAGAGGTCGCATGACCGCGCTCCTTATGGTGGGCAGCAGTGTGACTGCGTACAGCCGAGCCGGCGGACGACGACGCGAAACTCGGGACACGAGAAGTGCCCGCCGCCTGTGTCAACGATTCGCCTCGCGGCGCCCGTCGATGATGTCCGGCGGCCGCTGGACACCCGCTCGGGCGGGATCCAGGATAGGCCCGTGGACCTCGACGCTGACGCGGGCTGTTGCGCGTTCAGCAATCGCGAACCGGGCGTTCGTGTGATCAGGTGGGACCCGGACGCTCGGGAGGCTGGATGCCGGCGCCTTCGCGCATTCTGATTGTCGGTGGTGGAATCGCCGGCCTCGCACTCGGCCGTGCCCTGCGAACGCGGGGCTTCGCTCCGGAAATCATCGAACGCGCGGTGTCGTGGCCGGCGGCTGGCACCGGACTGTATCTCCCGGGCAACGGCGTTCGTGCTCTCGCAGCGCTTGGTCTGGCGGACACGGTGCTGGCTCGGGCCGTCTGCATGTCGCATCAGCGAGTGCTGGATCACACGGGACGACTGCTTGCGGAAATCGAGCTGGCAAGGCTCTGGAAACCGGTCGGCCCCTGCGTGGGCATCGCTCGTGGTGAGCTTCATCGCATCCTGCTCGAAGGCGCCGCGGGGGTCCCGATGCGGCTCGGGACCACCGTGACGACATTGAGTCAGAACGAGGAGGAGGTCCGCGTGTCCTTCGCAGATGGTTCGAGTGGCACATACGACCTCGTCGTCGGAGCCGACGGGATCCGTTCGTCCGTACGCCAGCTCGTCGTCGACGGCATACATCCACGGCATCTCGGCCAGGTGAGCTGGCGATTCCTCGTCGGTCACTCCGGCCCGCCGGAGACCTGGACCGCGATGCTCGGCCGGCGGCGGGCGTTCCTTGCGATGCCGGTCGGGCCGAACCGACTGTACTGCTACGCGGATCTCGCCGCTGTCGCAACAGAGGACCCCACGGGTCGGGATCTCCCGCGGTTTCTGGCGCTCTTTGGCGACTTCGCCGAACCGGTGCCGAGCATCCTCGCCGGGCTCGAGAGCTTCGATCCGATCCATTTCTCTCCGGTCGAGGAGATCGTCGTCGACATCTGCGTTCAGGGCCGCGTGGTGCTCATCGGCGATGCGGCGCACGCGACATCCCCGAACATGGCCGAGGGTGCGTCCATGGCACTGGAGGATGCGCTGGTACTGGCCCTGATGCTCGCAACGCACGATTCGCCGGCGCAGGCTTTGTCAGCGTTCCGTGAACGCCGCCGTGCTCGCACCCGATGGGTCCGGCGGCGTACGCATCGCAGGGATCGGATCAGGACTCTGCCTGCCCCGCTTCGCAACCTCGCGCTCCGTTTGGCAGGAAGGGCCCTCTACAGGCGAGACTATGGGCCCCTGTTCGACGAGCCATGACGCGGCGGGCCCGTCTGTCCGCCAGGCGGGTTCCGGCGATAACCGCGCCTGCGCGCGGCTCGATCATCTCCCGCGCACGTCGATCAGCACCACATCGGACTGGTCCTGGACTCGATCCAGCACGAGTGCCCGGCCGTCCGGCGATACATCGAAGTCCCGGACGTTGAAGTCGCGTCCCAGGTTGGTCAATTGGCGTTCTTTTCCATCGTCCAGATCGATGAGCCACAGGTTCTTGTGCTCGATTTCACCGCGAAGCACGACGAGCGCCCGGCGTCCCGGCAGGAACCGCATGTGCCTGCCTCCACGGGTCAGTGTCAGCTCAGGCAGGGGATAGGGAGTGGCATCGGCCGACACGGCTTTGACACGGAATGTCGTCCCGATGTCGGCTCCCGAGTAGACGACGAACTGCCCATCGGGATCCCAGACCGGGTCGACCGAATACTCCGTTACCCACAGCACCGGCGGGCGACCGTCCAGTGAAACCCGGTAGAGATGCCGCACGTCGCCATCGATTGCTGCCGTCGTGATGGATTGTCCATCCGGCCCCCACGCTGGAGCGCCGTGCAGCGTGAGCGAGTCGGTCACCGCCCGCGCGTTCGCGCCATCAGCGCCCATCACGTACAGGATCGTCCGGCCGCCCTGGGCAACCGAGAAGGCTATCCGCCCTCCGCCTGGCGCGATCGCCGGTCCGCCGATGATGCGCACCCCCGGGGAGGTCCACAACTCGGTGGTCCTCCCGTCTGCAAGTTTCCAGATTCCCTCGCCCGCGCCTCGCGACGAGACGTACAGCAGGTAATCCGGACCGAGCCTCGGGGAGGACCCGCTGCCGGTCGACAGCGAGATGCGCGTGGCCGCCGCCGGCTCGCTCGCGGCATCAGCGAGGGGCAGGCTCCACAGCGTTCCTTTGGGGTTGGCAACCGTCGCCACGAGACGACGACCGTCGGCGCTCCCCGCCAGCGATGTGTAGCTGTCGAGTCCCGAGCTCAAGGGCCGCGGAACGCGCCGCTCGATGTCCAGGCTGTAGAGCCGTTGTCCCGATGTGCCTGAATCGCTCGCGACGTAGATCAGTGTCCGCTGGTTCCAGAGCACCGGATGACTCACGCGAGAGTTGTGATGGGTGATCCGCTCGGCGGCTCCCCCCGTTGGCTTGATCCGCCAGATGTCCATGCCGTCGGGGAGCGACCCCTGGACGAAGTAAATGAAGGCCTGGTTCGGCGACCACACCGGGAAGTGACCATGAAGCCCAGGCGGTGCGGCGAAGATTTGGCGGGGATCCGGTTCCTGGCTGCCTCTTTTCACGAACAGCGGGTCGCCGGGGCCCGTCGTGTGATAGACGAGCGAGGAGCTGTCATTCGACCAATCGAATTCAGCCACACCCTCGAGGTACGGGCGCGGCTGGCCTCCGAGAATCGGCACCGCCCAGATGCCGATGGCACCCGGGTTCGACCCGTCGGCCTTGCGGGTCCAGAACGTCACGTGGGACCCATCCGGCGAGAAGCCAAGCGTGCGAACCGATGGGTTCACCAGCTCCGGGAATTCCCCGCGGGTGAGATTGTAAAACCGTCCCGTGCCCAGCTGGGTCAGCCACACGTCGATCGGTCCGTCGCGGTCCGAGAGAAATGCCACGAACCTTCCGTCCCGGGAAATCGCCGCAGCCTGCTCAATCCCACCGAAATCTGTCAGGCGCTCGAACCGGGCGTCCGCGAGCGGGTTGCGAGGAACGCCGTCAAGCGGCACCAGTACCCAGGCAGTGATGGTCGCCGCCGCCACGACCAGCCACTGTTTCCGGCGGCTCGGTTCCATCGCAACCGGCGGTGCAGCCATGGCCGCTGTTGAGACAGATTGCGAGGCGCCCCCCTCATCCCTGAGCCCCTGCCCGGGAGCGGTCACCGCCCCTGCGGCGAGGTCGCCGGCCGGTTCCTCCTGATCGAGCGGCCCGCGCAGGTTACGGCTGCGCGCCCAGGCATCCAGGTCGCCGCGGAAGGCGTACACCGTACCCAGCCTGTCGTGGACGTGACGATGGACGGGCATGCCCTCGCGCTTCTCCCATCGTTGGACCGTGGTGACGTCGCGCTTGAGATAGGCAGCAATCTCCTTCCAGGAATCGAGGCGATCTTCGGGCCGCTGCCCGACCGGCGGTGGTGGATCCGTGAAGCGATCACCCATCGAGCTCTTTCCGGTTCGTCGAGTTTGCCGGGAGTACGAGGCGCCGATTGTAGCGGTCGTCCACCTCCAGCGGCAATCGACGGCAATCGACTGCATTCCGTGAGCCCGCCAGCGGCGCCGTTGATTGCGGTTTGACGTCGCCACACAGCATTGCGGATGGTGGTCGCGCGGCTCCAGACCGGAGTCGAGCATCGAAGGAGGGTGACATGCAACGACACGCGGCACGGGCGGTGGTCTTCAGCGCGGCATTCGTGTGGCTGGCGGCATACGCGGGGAGTCTGCGGGCGACCCCGGCCAGCGGGTTCGTGAGCACGACGCTCTCGGTCGGCAGGTTCGATGCGTTCGAGGTCAGCAGCATCCAGCTCCCGGATCGCCTCTGGGGCAACTGGCGGAAGAAGATCTGGCTCTCGCTGCAGAGGACCAAGGGACCCTCCGACCTCTACGTTCAGAGCAATGTCTGGCAACCGGGCGGCAGCAGCGGCTGGCACAGCCACCCCGGGCACAGCCTGATCACGGTGACGGCGGGGACCGTGACGGCGTATGAGGCGGACGATCCGACTTGCACGCCCCAGGTATACACGCAAGGGATGGGCTTCGTCGATCCGGGCGGCGACCATGTCCACGTGCTGCGGAACGAGGACTCGGTCGAAGCGAGGACGATTACCGTCCAGCTGCTTCCGGCGGGTGCCGCGCGGCGAATCGACGCCGAAGGCTCGCCGGGCTGCCCGTTCTGATCGCGACGGAAGTCAGGTGCTCGAGTGGCCGGGGCGTGGTTCTGGCGCGAACACGGGGTGGACGCCGGGTGACGTGCATCCACTGCGGACCGCTGCATTGGAGTGAACACCCGGTTGTCAGAAAGAGAACTGAACGCCGATGCGCGCGGATCGCGGGAGAGCGGGATGCGTGTGGATGTCCTCCACACCATCGGAGGGCTCACCGGGCAAACGCGACGCGTAGAAGTAGTCGATGTCGGACACTTCGGCGTCGAAGAGGTTGAACGTCTCCAGCACGAGGCGGGCCTTGTTGGACAACCGGTATCCCACTTCGCCGTCCCAGATCGTGGTGCTCTTCGATGTGACACTGCCGTCTTCGATGAGGGGACGCGGGCCAAAGTGACGAACCCGGAGACTGCCGGAGAGTGACTTTCGTGGCTCGATGGTCAGGCCCGCCGAAATCACGCGGTCCAGCGCGCCGGGGATCTGGGTCCCCGCGGGATCTCGATCCGTGAAGCGCGCGCGTGTGAACGCCAGATCGGCGTCTGCCGTGATCCACGGCGCCAGCCGCATATAGTTCGTCCACTCGACGCCGCCGCGGCGGCTGGGGCGGCCGGCTTCCGTCGTCCCGGCATCACCGACGAACAGCAGTTCCGAATCGATACCCAGATACCAGAGGGCGACGGTCGACTGCAGACCGCGGATGCGAACGGTTCGAAAACCAATCTCCGCACCCTTGGCCCGAACCAGCGGCGTCACACGATCGGCCGGTTCGCCGGTCGCTGGATCGATGGCAATGGCGGCGCCACGTGCGTCGTTGCTGTGAAAGCCGGTACCCGCGTTCACGTACACCTCGGTGCCGTTCCAAGGTCCGAAGATCGCGCCAAGTTTCGGACTGACCAGACCGTCAGCCCCATCTCCCGAGTTCAGCGGGTTATCCGACAACACCGAGAACTGGTAGCTATCCGCGCGGAGCCCGAACGTCGTGCGAAACGCGCGCGTCCACTCGACTTCGCTTTGCGCGTAGACGGCGGCCATGGTCTGGCCGACCTCGTCCTCGCGGGTGGTCGAGAGTCGGCGGCGGGCGGCGGTTCGATACAGCCCCACCGGGTCGAGCCAATCATGCCGCAGCTGAACACCGACGGCGCTCTCGGTGTGGCGCTCGAGGAAGTGGCCCAGGCGTCGATACGTCACTCGGCCGCCGGCAGCAACCCGGCGCTCAGACTGCTCGAACTGGTCGCCATTGTCCGGGTCGTCGAGGAAGTAGGTGAAGTTCGAAAACAGGTTCAGGCGGTTGTGCAGGAGGAAGCCGGTGGCGCGGAGCGATGCTGGTCCGTTCGAGCGCTGATAGTCGGCAGCGAGACTCTGGCGGGTCGCCTGCCCGCCATCACTGGCATCGACGAGGCCGAACCGCGGAATGAGCCCCTCGGCGATCGCACGCTCTGGAACCTGGTCGGTCGAATCCCAGTCCGCCCAGTAGCCCATTCCCGTGAGCGAGAACCCGTTCCGATTGTCGCCATGGCTGTACCGCAGCACGCCATTGAGCTTTCGATAATCGTCCGGCCGCACCCACGGTCCGTCGTTGTGGTTCACCTCGAGCGCTGCCAGCAGGTATCCTCCGGCCACGCGTGGTGAGGCGGCACCGAACAAGCGTCCCCAGCCGTCATTTCCCGCACTCACGCGGACGATCGGATGCTCGAGCTGATTGACGTAGTTGATGTTCGCCGCGCCAGCCGCCGAGAAATCTCCTTCGTCCGCGAAGTACGGTCCCTTCTTGAACTGCACGCCGCTGACGAGCTCCGGAATGAGGAAGCTGACATCCGCATAGCCATGAGCGTGCGCGCCGGTGGGCGTGTTGACCGGCACCCCCGCGACCGTCGTCGAGAAGTCCGTTCCGTGATCGAGGTTGAAGCCGCGCAGGTAGTACTGGTTCGCCTTCCCCTCGCCACTGTGCTGGCTCACCACGAGGCCTGGCACCGTTTCCAGGACTTCGCCGGCGCGCCTGATCGGGCGGTCGTCCAGTTGCCCGGCCGTGACGGCACCTTGGCTTGCCGACGCCGCGATCCCGACGAGGTTCGCCGCAGGATCGTCGACATCCGCCACGTTTCGGAACGTCCCGGTGCCCGTGACGATGACATCGGCGCTGAGCGACAGCGACAACACGACGTCGGCTGTCACGGGCGCGCCGCTCGCGACGTTCACCGACCGGCGCAGCACGCGGAAGTTGAGCAGACGAAATGTGAGCTCGGCGTTGCCGGGTGGGACCGCCTCGAATCGATACGCCCCCGCGTCGTCCGTAGTCGCGCTCAGCTCTTTCGCACTCACCACGAGATCGACCGCGACGCCCGGAAGCGCGGCGCCCGTCTGATCGAGGACGCGGCCGACGACACGACCCGTCGGTTGTGCGTCTGCATCGACGGTCATGCACAGCAGAAGGGCGGAGAGAATCGTTGATATCCTGAGGCGCATCATGTGTCGTGGGCCGGCAGTCGAGTCTAGATGAGCAGCGCGTCATCCGGGGTGCGGCATGATGTCGCATGGCTTCAGCCCGTGCGCTGGACGACGTGCGCCGTCCTGTGGACGGTGCTCGGCGTCCTGTGGCTGTTTCCGCATCTCGATCTGTCTCTACGAGGCGTCCGCGCGCTCGGACTGGCTGCGGCAATCTGTCGCACCGTTGTCGTGCTGGCGTTTCGCCACGCCGGGAGCGCGCCGTCGGCGCGACTTGGCGTAGCTCTCGCGGCCGACGCCGCGCTACTCACCGGATTGCTCGACATCACCGGGGGACCGTTCAACCCGTTCATCGTGATGTATGCGGTGTACATCTGGGTTGCCGCAGCCGCGGTTTCTCCAGCGTGGGCGGCCGTCGTGAGCCTGGCGTCCGCCGTTGGCTTCGGCTGGCTCGTGGTCGATCACCTGCGCCCTGGATTGCTCGAACACCATCGGCTGAACGATTTTCCGACGCATCTCTTCACGATGTGGTTCTCGGGCGCAGGGATTGCGGAGCTCGTCGCGCACTACGTCGCACGCGCGCGGATGGTCCTCTGGCAACGACAGGCCCAGCTCGACGAAGCCCGCGAGCGAGCGGCACGAAGTGAGCGGTTGGCGTCGTTGACGACCCTCGCGGCCGGCGCCGCCCATGAGTTGTCAACGCCGCTGGCGACCATCGCCGTGGCCACCGGCGAGCTCGAGCGGAATGCCGCCCGAGTGACCGAGCCATCCGCAGTTGGAACGGCGCTCAGGGACGATGCGAGCCTGATTCGATCGGAATTGGATCGCTGCCAGTCGATCCTCGACGGCATGAGCGGACGCGTCGGCGGCGGCCTCCCCACCACGCTCGAGCCGATGACGCCCTCTTCGATCGCGCGTCTGGTGCAGGAACGATTGACCGATGCGCAGCGTCAGCGACTCACGATCGACGTCGAACCTGCGACCCCCAATCCGGCCGCAACGGGCGCCGAGATGGTGCAGACGATCGCCTCGCTGCTCAGGAATGCATTCGATGCGACCGGAAATGCCGACCGCGTGGTGCTTCGCATCGGTAGTCGTGGCCCGATGGTGCGGATTGAAGTGCAGGACCGGGGCGCCGGGCTGTCGCCTGACGCGAGACGCCGGGCCGGTGAGCCCTTTTATACGACGAAGGAACCCGGTCGTGGGCTCGGCCTCGGGCTGTTCCTGGTTCGCAGCTTCGCGGAGCGCTCGGGTGGTAGCCTTGAGTTCGAAGGCACCGAGGGTACTGACGGCAGTCCTCGAGGTTCCGGCCGTGGCGGGCGAGGCGCCATTGGTGACATGACCGACGCACGCTCGCTGTTGATCGTCGACGACGACGCACCGTTTCGCGAACGGTTGGTACGCGCGATGCGCGACCGCGGCTACGAGGCAACGGGCGTTGCCGATCACCCGGCAGCGATCGATGCGGCCCGCGAGGAGAGCCCTGAGCTCGCGCTGGTGGATCTCCGCCTGCCCGGGGAATCCGGCCTGTCAGTGGTGCGTGATCTCAAAGCGTTGGATTCGTCAACCGTGATCGTCGTGCTGACCGGCTACGGGAGCATTGCCACGGCGGTGGAGAGCATGAAGCTCGGCGCCGCCGGCTATCTGACGAAGCCTGCGAACGCCGACCAGATCATCGCGGCTTTCGACGGGACCCAGCCGTCGGACGAGGCCCAGGCTCCGTCGCTCGCGCGCGTCGAGTGGGAGCACATTCAACGGATCCTTGCGGACTGCGGCGGCAATGTCTCGCAAGCCGCGCGAGTCCTGGGCATTCATCGACGGTCGCTCCAGCGCAAGCTTGCGAAGCGTCCGGTATCGCGCTGAATCGGCGCGGCCCTGGAGCTCGGCCCGGTCGCGGGCCAGGGGCCGCGTCGGTGACGCGGCCCGCCGCGACATAATGACCGGACGTGGGTCTTGCAGGAATCAAGGACAGCCGCCCGGCCGCCTTGATCGTGACGGCCATCCTCACCGCGGGGGGGACCGTGGCGGTCACCTGGCCGCTGGCGCGCTACCTGGGTCGGAGAACGCTGGGCAGCGGTGAAATCCTGCTGAGCGCCTGGCAGTTGAACGCCTATCAGCAGGCGCTCCTGAGCAATCCCCTCGCATGGGCCGACGCCAACATCTTCTTTCCCTACGATCGGACCGCCGCCTTCAACGACCTCCTGTTGAGCCACGCGCTCATCACGCTGCCGGCGGCCTGGGCCGAGTCGCCCGTCCTGGCATTGAATCTGGCGTTTCTCGGCGGCATCGTCCTGTGCGGGCTCTTCGCGCACCTGCTGATCGTCGAGCTGCTTGACGAGCCGTGGGCCGCGACGGTGGGCGCGACGCTCTTCACGCTCGCGCCCTTCCGCTTTCTCCATTTCGGGCACCTGTCGATCGCCGCCGCCTGGGCGATTCCACTCTTCTTCTGGGTGTTGCTGCGACACCTGCGCCAGCCATCGCGCGGTCGCGCGGCACTGGTCGCCGTCGCGGGCCTGCTCGTCGTGCTGTCGTCGCTCTATCACGCGGCCTACGTGGCGCCGCTCGTGCCGCTGGTGCTGCTGTTCGGAGCGCGGCGGGGCCCGGGCGGGCGCAGGGTCTGGCTGCCGTTGGTCGTCGCCGGCCTGCCGGCGCTCGCGCTGGCCGGGTCGTTTCTCGTGCCGTTCGCGGCGGTCGTGAACGACCATGGCATCGGCTCGGCCGACGGCGACCTGCTTCGATACGGCGCGGACCTGTCGTCGCTTGGCCAGAAGCCAGGCTTCCTGGACGAGTCCGAGCGAACGTTTGCCATCAGCGGCGAGGGACAGCTCTATCCCGGGACGCCGCTTGCCTGGCTGTCGGTGGCTGGCCTCCTCGTCGCGCTTTCGCCAGTGCGCACGTTGCGCGGGCGGTGGAGCCGCGTAGCGATCGCTGGCCTTGCGCTGGTCGCCATCGTCGCTGTCGGTTTCGTCCGTCCGTACCCCACGCAGGTCCAGCCCCTGTGGAGGGCCGCGGTGCTGGCGCTCCTGTGGCTCGGTCCCGTGGTGCTGATGGTGTGGGCCATCGCCAGCACGCGGGCGACAGCGGCCACCGGTGCGGGTGTGGCGATCCGGATCGGCCTCGCGGGCGCGGCGCTGGCGTTCGTGTTCGCGCTCGGCCCGCAGGCCCGTCATCTCGGCCGCGTGGTTGGCCCAGCGCCGTACTGGCTCCTCACTCAGTTGTCATCGGGCTTCGCCGGGACGCGTGTGCCCGCGCGATTCGGCGGGCTCGTGCTGCTCTTCCTTGCGATGGTTGCGTCCGGCGTGCTGACGATGTTGCTTCGTGCCCCGCGCCGGGCTCTCCAAGTCACGGGCGCCGGGGTGGCGCTGGCCGCGGTCGTGGGGTGCGTCGCGGAGCTGCCCGTGCCTCAATTCCCGCACGGCCGCGAGCTCGTGGCGCTGCCGAGACTCAGGGATCCCGTTTACCGCTGGCTCGCCGATCAGGACGGCCGTTCTGGCGTTCTCGAACTCCCCGACTGGGCACCCCGGGCGAACGTGCATTACCGGTATCGGGAGTGGCGGGCGTTACGCTACATGCTTGCCTCGAAGCAGCACGGCCACCAGCTCGTCAACGGCACCGGCCGGGTCGAGCCGCTCCTGTGGACGCGCTTCCGCCGGCTCGAACCGTGGACCGACAGGTTCTTCGACTACATCACGGCTTACCTGCCGGTCGAGTTCGTGCTGCTCCACGAAGGGGGGATCCCGCCCGAGTCACGCGACGCCCTCTGGTCGCGATTGAAGGAGGGCCGCGACGGGTGGGAACTGATCTTTCGTTCGACAGCGATCCGCGTGTACCGGATCGACCGCTCCGCCGGTCGCGGACCGGTAATCGACCGCCTGTTCCTGCGCCGCGAGTTCGTCCCGAACGCGTCGGTCCGATTCTCGGCGCGCGTCGTACCAGCCGGCGGCGACGCCGCGGCTGCGCCAGCGTCGGCGACCGTGGAACTCCTCCTCGACAGGGAACTCGTCACGACGTTCGCCATCGGGCCGGACTGGCAGCCCTTCGAGGCGACGGTGCCGGTCGCCGCGTTGCCAGCCGGGCCCCGGGATTGGCCGCGAGGGGGCGCTCTGTTCCGGTGGCAGGTGCGCGGGCAGGACACGGTCGTCGAGATACGGAGCCTGTCCGTGGGGCGCAGCGGCCGCTGACCGATGGCCAACATTCTCATCGTGACGCGGGGTCTGCCGAGCCTCATCTACCCGAGCGTGGAGCTGGGGCGTCGGCTCGCTGCCGCGAACCACCGTGTGACAATCGCCGGCGATGACGACGCACGCGTACTCGCCCGTCATCACCATCTCGGCTTCCTGCTGCTGGAGCCTGACGGCTACGATGCGTTCCTTCGCGAGGACGCCGGCAGGTCGGCGATCGAACGGCTAAGGACCTTTCGGTGCCGGCGCGGGCGTGCGCGCGCCTCGCTCGGGGTGGACGGCTTCGCGGCCGTCCTGCGTCGCGACCGACCGGACCTCGTGCTCGTCAACGGAGAGATGCACGCGCACATCATCGTGGCGGCAGCGATCGGCCAGCCGGTGGCGCTGCTGAACTCTTTCGTCTCGATCTGGCGGCAGGCCGGCCTGCCCCCTCCGCATCACCTGGCCCGCCCGGGTGCCGGCTGGAAGGGGACAGCTGCGCGGGATGTCGCTGCTCTGGCAGAACCTGCGCGCGCGCAAGCTGGCGTCGTCGCTGGCTGGAGCGCGCGCGGCACGCCGGGTGCGATCGCGTGTCCGTGCTGCTCGACCTGGCACGTGCTGTGGGCTTCGACACGCGTGCGATGGACGCCGGCAGTGGCTGATCCCGTTCACTACCGCCGCCTCCCCATCCTGAGCCTGCATGCGCTCGAGTTCGAGTTTCGCCATCGACCGCCCGACCACGTGCATTACGTCGGACCGATGATCCTCGCGTGCCCGGCCCGATCGCGCGCCGTCTCACGAGGATCGCGCGC
Source organism: uncultured Acidobacteriota bacterium (assembly GCA_963787175.1). Lineage (GTDB taxonomy): Bacteria > Acidobacteriota > Vicinamibacteria > Vicinamibacterales > 2-12-FULL-66-21 > CAVSUB01. The sequence continues at coordinate 32,521 of CAWBCA010000004.1, read as the reverse complement.
GTCTCGAGGCGCTCTTCGCCCGCCGTCGTGATACGGCCGGTGAACGCACGCTGATCTACGCCGGCTTCGGATCCGTGCTCACCACCGATCTGGCGTTTCTTCGCCGCCTGATCGGGATCGTCGACCGATCGGCCGGGGTGGGACCTCGTGGTGAGCCTCAGCGGCCGGATCCCGGCCGAGGCGCTGGGCCCGCTCCCCGGGCAGGCGTCACGTATTCCCCTGGGTGCCGCAGATGGACGTGCTTGCCCACGCCGATGTCGCGATCACCCATGGCGGCATCAACTCGATAGACGAGTGCGTCGCGAGCGGCGTCCCGATGCTCGTCTACTGTGGCGGTGAGACCGACATGGCCGGCACACCTCACGCGTCGTGCTATCACGGAATCGGCATCGCCGGCGATCGGCGCCGCGACGACGCCGGCGGCCATCCGTGCGCGCGTCGATCGGCTTCTGCACGAGCGCGAGTTCCGCGACAACGTCGACCGCTTTCGGCAGCGCTTACGCCGCCTACGCCGAAAACCGTGTCGCCGAGCGCACGGTCGAGGCATTGCTCGCCTCGACGCTCGTCACCGGGAGCGGCAGCGCCGGTGAGCGACACGCACGCGGCGGGTCGCCACGGGTGCCGGCTGGCTCTATGGGCATCGCTGGATCGAGCGGCTGCTCGACTTCGCCGCGGTCGTCGTCCTGGCGCGGATGCTGTCGCCGGACGACTTCGGCCTCGTCGCCGATCGCCGCCTCGGTGGTAGCGATCGTCGAGGGTCTCAGCGCCTTCGGCATCGACAAGGCGCTGATCCGCAGCCGCGAGGACGACCGCGAGCTCTACGACAGCGCCTGGACGCTGGCGGTGCTGCGCGGCCTGGTCGTCGGCGGTGGTGATGGTTGCCATCGCCGCAGTTCGTGTCGGACGGCCGCATGGCCGACGTGCTCCTCGCGCTCGCGCTGGGCCCCGGTCTTCACCGGACTGGCCAACCCGCGCTTCGTCACGTTCGAACGTGATCTCGATCTATTCGCGGCTCGCGGTGCTGACGCTCGGTGCGAAGCTCGCTTCGGTGGCAGCGACGCTGGCCGTGGCGTTCACACTGCGCAGCTATTGGGCGCTGGTGATCGGGCTGCTGGTCAACGCCTTCGCGAGCATGGTTCTCAGCTACGTGCTGCGGCCCTACCTCCCGCGCTTTTCGTTCGCCCGCTTCCGCTCGCTCTTCGCGTTCAGCGGCTGGCTCACGCTTGACCAGCGCCGTGACGGCGCTCTCGATGGAGACCGACCGGATCATCGTCGGCCGCCTGCTCGGGATCACGGACGCCGGCCTGTACGACATGACGCAGCGCGTCGGCGTGCTGCCGACGCGCGAGCTGCTCAGTCCCGCTGCAGCGGCTCCTGCTGCCGGCCTTCAGCCAGTGGGTCGACGACCCGGCGCGGCTGCGCCGCGCGGTCTGTGAATCGATCAACGTGCTCGCCAGCCTGAGCCTGCCGGCGGCGTTCGGGTTCGCGCTCGTCGCGGGCGACTTCGTCCCGTTGTTCCTCGGTCCGCAGTGGACGCCGATCGTCCCGCTGTTGATCGTCCTCGTCCCGTATCTTGGCCTGCGCTCGACGCTGTCGATGACGCTGCCATGCGTGCTGGCGCTTGGCGACACGGGCACGCTGTTCCGGGTCAGTGCCGTCTACGCGCTCGTCCACGTACCGGTGTTCATCGCCGGCACCGCCGGGTTCGGCCTGCCGGGCGCGATCTGGAGCATCGTGTCCGCCGGTGTCTTCTACATCTACCTGAACGCGTGGATGCTGCGAAACGCGCTCGGGATCCCGGCCGGCGAGATCCTCGTCGCAGATGCGCCGCCCTCTGGCCGCAACGGCAGTCATGTGCGTCGCGGTTGGCGCGGTCGTGGCGACGACGCCAATCGAGCTGCGTGCCCGCGAACGGATCGTGGGTCTCGGCGGCGGCCAAGTGGCGATTGGCGGTGTCGTCGTGGGGCACCGCGCAATACGGGCTGTGGCGACTCGAAGGCCGCCCGCCAGGCATCGAGCGGCGGCTGCTGCAGCTGCTGTCGCGTCAGGCGCCGCGCTGAGGGGACCGCACGACCGACGCAAAGGCCGATTCCGTCCGCGCGGCGATCCCCGGCCAGGCGTATCGCGCCGCGACACGCCGTCCGCCCTCGGCCAGCCGTCCGCGAAGGTCGGGATCGCCGAGCGCGCGGGCCACCGCAGCGGCCAGCTCACCGGGCGATTCCGGGGGCGACGAGCAGGGCGCTCTCGCCGTCACGCACGACTTCCGGCAACGCTCCGACGCGCGTGGCGACTACCGGGAGCCCGAGCGCCAGCGCCAGGAAGAGCACGCCCGATTGGCTGACGTGACGATAGGGCAGCACCAGCACATCAGCCGCAGCGAAGTAGCGCGGGACGTCCTCGAATGGGATGTAGGCGAACCGGTGGATGGCGCCGACGCGTGCCGCGGCGGCCTCCAATTCGCGCCGCCGCGCCGGCATCGAGCCGGACAGGATCCCCGGCGACGACGAGGCGTGCGTGCGGCCGCGCCGCGACAACCGCCGGCCAGCTCTCGAGCAGCACGTCCAGCCCCTTGTACTCGCGGATGTAGCCGAAGAAGAGCGCCGTCTCATCATCTCCGGTCAGGCCCGAGACTCGCGGCGCGCCGCTGACCGGTCGATGTTGCCCGTCTCGCGTGCGAAGAAGCCGTACTCGCCGTGCGGAAGCACGACCACGCGATCTGGCGCCACCGCGTACTCGTCGATGAGTCGCTGGCGAGTCGAACTCGGAGTGGGCGATGATCAGCGGGCTCAGCCGATGAATGCATGCGATGGACGGCGTCCATGCACTCGCGTCCGCTCGTGAGCCGTGACGACGTGCGCGGTGACCACGACGCGGCGCACCGGTCGAGCGAAGCAGGATGAGGTACGCTAAAGCAATCTGGTTCGTGCAGTGCAGATGGACCACGTCGGGCCGCAGACGATGAGCACGAGACCGTGCGACGCAACGCATCGACGAGCGCCTCGACCTTGCGAACAATTGCGAGTGCGCGCGGTGGGAGCCAGGCGCGCGCGCGCGCTGTCGCACGGCCGATGATCCCGATTACCTTGAACCCTGCCGGCAGCGGCCGTCCCTTCAGCTCGTACCCAGCAGCCGTCACGAGCGTCACGTCATGGCCGCGTTCGGCGAGCGCGCATGAGAGGTTGTGGGCGTAGTGGATCAGCCCGCCGCGGCCGAACGTCTCGATCTCGAGGATCCGGATTGGGCGTTCGGCGCCGCGGCGATCGTGTCGGCCATGTCGTCCCTGGTAGCTTGACGCTCGAACTGCCGCCCCTCGTCGAGAGCCCGTCCGATGAGCGTGCCGCGGGCACCAGGACGATCGCGCCGAACGGCTGCGACGAGCGATTGACGCCAAGCGAGCGGGCCGGAGCCGCCCGCAGTCCGCGATCCGCCTCGCCGGCCTGCCGCCGCGGCCGGCACGCCTTGGCGACCTGCAGCGCGGCCTCTGGTTCGTCCACCAGCTCGATCCGCATTCGCCGGCCTACAACCTGTGCAGCGCGTTCAGGGTCCACGGCTCGCTCGACATCGCCGGCTCCAGCAGGCCTTGCACGCGGTCGACTGGCGCGGCACCGGCTGCTTCGATCGACGTTCCAGGCCGACGGGGACAGCGCGATCCAGGTTGTTCACGATCGCCGGCCGCTCGTCATCGAACGGATCGCCGCGGCGCGACGGCGACGGCGCTCGCCAGCGGCGACGCGGCAGCCGCGCGCCCGTTCGATCTCGAGCGGGGTCCGCTCGTCCGGGCCGCGCTGGTCGAGGAGGCCGTCCGGCGACGGCCGGTCTCCTCCTGCTGCGCTCTGCACCACATCCTCGCCGACGAACGAGCGCTCGAGTTCGCTCTGGCGGGAGATCGCGGACGCCTACGCGGCGGTCGGCGCGGCGGACGCACCCGCCGCGTCAGTACGACGACTACGTCCACTGGGTTCGGCACGCCGGACGCGGCGTCGCGATCGAGGACCTCGAGGTACTGGCGATCGCGGCTCGATCCGCTGCCCGACGAGCTTGCGGCTCCCGTTCGAGCGGCCGGCGGCGCCGGGCGGCAGCGGGCCGAGCGTCCGGGACGATTGATCGTGCAGTCGCCGCGCGCCGTCGATCCGGAGCGCGCTCCGGCGCCTCGCGGACGCGCCGGCGTGCACACCCTTCATGGTCGTCGGCGTTCGCGTTCCGGCTGCTGCTGCAGCGCTACACCGACGGCCGGCGGGTCGCGTTCGGCACGCCGGTCTCGACGCGGGCGCATCCTGCCGCCGCTGAGATGATCGGCTACTTCCTGAACCCGCTCGTGATCCACACCGGGATCGACGAGCAGCAGCGTGTGGGCGACGCGATCGGGGATTTTCTGCCGGGACCTGGCCGGGGCGCTGGCCATGCGCTCGGCGCCCTTCGACGTCCTGCGCCGCGCAGCTGGCGCCGCGTCGCCGGCCGGACCGGCACCCGATCTTCCAGGTGATGTTCGTCTACCAGGAGACCGGTCCCCCGCCGGTCGCTCGGCGACGCGCGGCTCGAGCCCGTCACGCTCGACCTCGGCGCGTCCAAGTTCGACCTGACGCTTTTCGTGACCGAACGTGACGGCACGCTCGAGCACGGCGATCGAGTATCGCGCCGACCGCTTCGACGATGTGGCGATGCGTGGCTTGCTCGACCACTACGAGCACCCTGCTCGAGCATCTCGCGCTCGGATCATGGAACGCCGCGTCGCCGACGTGCCCGATGCTCGCGGCTCGACGAGGCAGCGCGGCTGCGGCGTGGGAGAGCGGGCCACCGCTCGAGCCGCGATGCCCCGGCGCCGTTCCCGACGCTGGTCCTCGAGCAGGCCAGCCGTCAGCCAGCGAGGCGACTGCGCTGTGTCGGCGGCGATCCAGCCGGCGACTACGCGAGCTCGAGCGGCACGGCGACGGGCGATCGCGAGGCGCTCCTCGCGAGCGGCGTCCAGCCGCGGCGATCGCGTCGCGCGTGTTCCTCGACCGTTCGGTCGAGATGATCGCCGCGCGTGCTGGGCAGCCACCTGGCGGGCGCCGGCTACGTGCCGCTGGATCCCGCCTACCCGCGCGGCGCGCAACCGGGACGTGCTCGCCGATGCCGGTGTCGCCGCCGTCCTCACGACCACGGCGCTACGTGCGCGCCTGCCGGATGGGCCCGTGGTCGACGATTCGCGGTCGACGCGCTCGAGCGAACGCCGCGTCGCCGTCACCGGTCCTGCCCGCGCTCTCGCCCGACCTGCTCGCCTACGTCCTCTACACGTCCGGCTCGACCGGGCGGCCGAAGGGCGTGGTCATCACCCACGGCAACCTGCGGCTGTCGACGCTGGCCCGGCTGCAGGTCTACCGGGGCTCCGCCGAGCGGTTCCTGCTCCTGCCGAGCATTGCGTTCGACAGTTCGGTCGCCGGGCATCTTCTGGACGCTCGGCCGCGGGCGGCACGCTCGTCATCCCGACCGACGACGAGGTACGGGACATCGCGACGCCTGGCGCTGCTGATCGACGCGAGCAGGTGCACCACGCCTGCTGTGCGTCCCCTCGCTGTATGCGCAGCTGCTCAGCGCCAGCGCCGGCCGGCTGCGCGGACTGCGAGACCGTCATCGTCGCCGGCGAGAGCTGTCCGTCGCGGCTGGTCGAGGAGCACTTCACGCGCGCTGCCGCAGGTGCGGCTGTTCAACGAATACGGTCCGACCGAGGCCACCGTCTGGGCGACGGTTCACGAGATCACGGCCGAGGACGCGTCCGCGCCGTCCCGATCGGCCGTCCGATCCCCGGCGTCCGCGTCGAGGTGCGCGACCCGCTCGGGCGCAGGTGCCAGCCGGGATCCCTGGCGAGGCGTCGATCGTCGGGCCGACCGTCGCGAGCGGCTACTGGCGACGCGACGACCTCACCGCCGAACGTTTCCAACGTCGATCCCGAGCGCACGAACCGACGCACCGCCGCTACCGCACCGGGGACCGCATGGCCTGGACCGCGGACGGCCGCCTGCTGTTCCTCGGCCGCGACGACGAGCAGATCAAGCTGCGCGGCTTCCGGATCGAGCCTGGAGAGATCGAGGCGGCACTGCTCGAGCATCCGGGCATCGCCAGGCGGCGGTCGTGGCGCGGACGCCCGGGCAGCCGCGACGGCTGCCGACGCCGCTTCCACGCAGTCTCGTCGCGTTTGTCGTCGTGAAGGCCGGCGGCGACGATCGAGGGCTGGCGCACCAGCGCTCGCGCCCCGCCTGCCGGACCACATGCTCCCGCGCGCCTCGTCGAGCTGCCCGAGTTGCCGCGGCTGCCGAACGGCAAGATCGATCGCCGGCGGCTGCGTCGGACCTGCCGCTCGCCGCCGAGACAGCCGCGTCGCGGCAGGACGAGGCCGCCGAGCGCGCGCGAACAGGCGCTGCGTCCCGTTGTGGGAAGCGCTGCTCGGGCGGTTCGGCATCGGCGTGACCGACAACTTCTTCGAGCTTGGCGGCCATTCGCTGCTGGTCGTCCAGATGGTCGCGGCGATCGAGCGCGACTTCGAGGTCGCGCTCACGGCCGCCGACGTGTTCCAGCATCCGACGGTGCGCGAGCTGGCCGGGCGGATCGAGCAGCGCGGCGGGCCGGAGCGCACGCCTATCAGCAGCTCTTTCCCGATCCAGCCTGCCGGCCAGAAGCCGCCGTTCATCATGGCGTCGCCCGACTTTTTCACCGAGGCGCTGGCGGCGCGGTTCCGCGGCGAGAGGCCGGTGTATGGCTTTCGCGGCGTCAGCCTGCGGCCGGAAGGGAACCGCGGCCGATGGCCGACGATGACGCGACCTGGCCGAGGAGATCGCCGGCGAGACTGCGTCGCCGGTTTCCGGGTGGTCCGTATGTCATCGCCGGGTACTCGTTTGGCGCGTGGGTGGCGATCGAGACCGTGCGCGTGCTGGAGGCTCGCGGCATGCCGGTCGAGCGCCTGTATCTGATCGCGCCGATGCCGGTGGACTTCTACCGCCTCGGCCCGTTCCGCGTGCGGATCGACGGCCTGCGGCAGCCGCTGGACGAGCTGGGCACGCTCGACGTGCTGCGCCTCTACCTGCGCAGCAACGATCCGCTCACGCGCCGACCGTATCGCCGCGGCCGGCAGTGGCTCTCCGAGCGGCCGTGGCGGCGCGTGCTCGGCCGGCTCGGCGCGATCCGCAGCGCGCCGGGCCTGCCGCTGACGCCGCGCCTGCTGCAGGCCGACGTCCGCGTCGAGCGGTTCGAGCTCCACGCGCGGCTACCGGCCGGGTCCGGTGCGCACGCCGACCGAGCTTCTTCAACCCGGTCGGGCCGGCCAGCGACGCCGCGGCCACGTGGCGGCCTTACTTCACGGGTCCGCTGACGGTGCATCCGCATTCCGGATCCGCACGACGAGGCCTCGGTGGGCGCCGCGCGAGAGCTGGTCCTCGAGCACCTCGGGACCTTAGCGACTGATCGCGCGCCATCATGTGTCGAACCCGCGCGTCTCGGTCATCGTCCCGTTCTTCAACCGCCAGCGCTACCTCGGCGCGTGCATCGAAGCGACTGCTGTCGCAGGATGACATCGGCGGGCCCGTCGAGATCATCCTGGTCGACAACGGGTCGATCGGACGATAGCGCAGTCGGTGGTCGAGCGGCATCCGGAGCTCATCGTGCTGCGCGAGCAGAAACGCCGGGGCCTACGCGGCGCGCAACGCCGGGATCCGGCGCGCGCGCGCGCCGATCATCGCCTTTACCGACGCCGACTGCGTCGTCGCTCGCGACTGGCTGCGGGCCGTGTGCGCGCGGCATGCGCGACCCGGCGGTCGGCATCCTCGATCGGTCGACTCGCGCTATCCGCGCCGAAGCGTCGGCCGGCGCTGAAGCTGCTCGGCGGCGTACGAGAACGCCAAGGCCGACTACGTCGCCGTCGCACTGCCCGCCCGCCTACCACTTCGCGTACGCCAACAACATGGCGGTGCGCGCCTCGGTGTTCGAGGAGCTGGGACCGTTTCGAGGAGTGGCAGCGCGCCGCCGACACCGAGCTCGTGCACCGGCTGGCGTCGCGGCGGCCGGATCTCCGGCTGGTGTTCGACCCGTCGATGCGCGTGACCCACCTCGAGTTCCTGCGGCTGCGCGATCGGCTCGGCGGCTGTCCCTGTACACGCAGACGAACGCGAAGATCGCAACGTTCAGGGAGCTGGGCGCGGCCGCAGCGCCTCGCTGTGCTGCTGGCACATGCTGCGCGGCCGCGGGTAGTCGGCGTTCGGTCGCGAGCGGCGAGGTCAGCTCGTCGGCCGGCCGGCATTCCGACGTCGGCGAGGATGCGATCCTCAGCCACCCGCGCCAGCTCGCCCAGCGTCGGATGCGTGAAGACGGTCGCCAGCGGCAGATCGATGTCGAACTCCCGGCACAGGCGGACCATCATCTGCATCGCGCACGAGCGACGTCCCGCCGAGCGCGAAGAAGTTGTCGGCGGTCCCGACGCGCTCGGCGCCCAGCTCCTCCTGCCAGACGCCGGGCGAGAAACTGCTGCGACCGGGCCCTCTGGCGGCGATGTACGCCGTCGACGAGCGCCGGCACTCTCCTCGCCGTAGCAGCGCGTGCTCGTCCACCTTGCCGTTCGCGCGTGAGCGGAATGGCGTCCACGCGCTGAAAGCGCAGCGGGATCAGGTGCGACGGCAGTCGCTCGGCGAGCTGCTGCCGGAGCTGCTCGTCGGTCACCGCCTCCGCTGCGACGTAGAAGCCGACGAGCGCCGCCTGCTCGCTCGGCCGCGCCGACCGCGCGTCCTCGTCGTAGCCGATCTCCGACAGCAGCCGGCGGACGTGATCGGGATCGATGTCGTCGTTCAGCTCGTGCAGTGCCGCGTCGCGGGTCTTGTGGCCGAGGCGCACGTCCCAGCTGTACGGCAGCGCATAGCTGTGATATCCACGCTCCTGCTTGTGGACGTAGATGCCGACGTCGTTGATCAGGCAATTCGTCGAGCGGCCGGTGTCGGCCGGGCGCACCCACGGCGACCGTGCGCGCGAGATACGAGAGCATGTCGTCGAGGGCGACGTCGCAGTAGCGATAGAAATCGACGACCTGCACCTCGTCGAAGATCCGGTCGTCCTCGAACGGCCGCACGTCGAGCACCCGCGACACTTCGTCCGGCGTGCGGTGATAGGCCTTGCGCGCGGCCAGCACCGCCGCATCGACGCTCCTCGCGGATCGCGCCCGCCATCGCCGAACATCTCTTCCGACAGTCGGGTCTCGAACATCTGCCCGCGCGAGAGCCCGGTGACCATGATGCGGGATGCCGAGGTCGCGCGCGCGCAGCATGCCCAGCGTGTAGATCGTCTTGAAGCAGCCGTTGCAGACGTTCGAGAAGCGCGCCAGGCTGTCCCGGAAGATCGCCGCCATCGCCGGCGTCGTCGCGAACTCGATCGGCACGCCGAGCTGCGTGGTCACCTTGCGGATGTTCTCCTTGGCGCTCGTCGCGAGATGAAGCCGTTGTCGAGCGTGAACGCATAGACCGAGAGTCCCATCTCGACCAGCTGGCAGAGCGCGTAGGTGCTGTCCTTGCCGCCGCTGTAGAGCATGAGGCAGTCGGTACGGCGCCGCTCGGGCTGCGCGGCCTCGCTGCCGCGAACAGCGCTCGCAGATCGTCCATCGTCCTGAAGTAGGCGCGCGCGCGTGGCTCGATGGCTTCGTACGACCGGCACACGCTGCACACGCCTTCGGCGTCGAACGCTGACGCGCGGGATAGTTCGACGGGCAGGCCGCAGCGGACGCAGTGATGGATCGCGCGCGGTCGTGCCGGCGTCGGCGATCGCCCGGCGGCGGACGATCACGGCGCACTGCTCGACCGACGGCACCGCGAGCAGCGCGGCCTCGACCTCGCCCGGCTCGACGCGGATAGCCCGAGACCTTCACCTGGCGATCGATGCGGCCGAGATACTCGAGCGTCGCCGGGTCCGCCATCCGCACGAGGTCCCCGGTGCGGTAGCGGCGCTCGCCGGGCCGCCGCGGATCCGGCGTGAAACGTTCGGCCGGTCAGCGTCCGGCAGCCGGTGATAGCCGCGCGCGAGCCCGAAGCGCGACATCCAGAGCTCGCCTGGCACGCCCTCGGGCACCGGCGACCAGCGCGTCGTTGAGGATCTCGACGCGGACGTGGTCCGCTGGAACGCCGATCGGCACGCTGGCGCCCGTGTCCGCGCTGCGGGTCGTAGCGATGCGCGACGCATCCGACGACCGCCTCGGTCGGGCCGTACTCGTTGTGGATCTCGACCTGCGCCGTGCAGCTGCGCGTAGATCGCGGACGCCGAGCGATGTCTTCGAGGTCCTCGCCGCCGACGACCATGCGGCGGATCCTCGACCCCTCGAGGCCGATGCGCCGCAGCAGGGAGAGATGCGACGGCGTGAGCTTGATGAAGTCGACCGCGTTCGCCGCGGCGACGTCCATCACCGCCGAGTCGACCGGGCCGTCCGGCTCCGGGTAGATCTCGAGCGTGCCGCCGGTGATGAGCGGCAGGAAGAGGCTGGTGACCGTGAGGTCGAAGGCGAGCGACGTGAACAGCGGCATAGCGTGAGGCGGTCGCCGCGGACGTAGCGTCGCTCGGCCCAGCACAGATAGTCGGCGAGGCCGCCGTGATCGATGAGGACGCCCTTCGGGCGCCCCGTCGAGCCCGGACGTGTACATCAGGTACGCGAGGTCGGTCGAGGTCCGGACCTGGATGCGCCCGGCGGCCGCGACCCGGCGCGCGCACGAAGCGCCATCGTCGACGCGCAGCACGGCGAGGCCGGGCCGAGTGGGCGCGAGCCGGCACGCCCTCGCCGACGAGCAGCACGCGGGCGCCGGAGTCCTCGAGCAGGTAGTCGAGCCGTGCCGGCGGGATCGCGGGATCGATCGGCACGTAGGCGGCCCGCGCCTTGAGCGTCGCCGAGGATGGCGATGACGGCGAGCGATCGACCGGCGTCCGGCGATCGCCACGCGATCGCCGGGCTCGACGCCGTGCGCGACGCAGGGCCGCGGCGAGCGCGTCGGCTCTGCGCGCGCAGCTCGGCGAAGGTGACGCTCCGTGCCGCCCTGGCGCAGCGCGATGCGTCGCGGCTCGCGCGCCGCCCGCCGCTCGAACATCGCGACGACCGACTCGCGCGGGCAGCGGCGCGCCGGTCCGGTCGCGTTGAGCACGCGCGAGCGCCTGCCGCTCTTCGTCCGTCAGGATGTCGACCGCGGCGATCGGGCGGTCGGGATCGTCGAGGAAGGCGTCGAGCAGCGTCTCGAAATGCGCGAGGCTGCGCCGCCGCAGACGGTCGTCGAGCGCGCCGTCGTTGAAATCGAAGTGCAGCGTGTAGCGGCCCGATGCGGCGAAGTCGTGAACCTGCAGCCGGAGGGCGTGCACGCTGTCGCCGTGCCCGGGGTGGATCCACTCGACCTCGACGGGCAGCCCGGCGAACGGGCCGAACGCGACGGGCACGTAGTTCAGGACCACGCTGCTGGCGGTCGGCGCCGATGGAGCACTCGTGCCCGGCAGCGCGTGGCGCAGGAAGCGCGTGGACTTCCTCGAGGCACCTGGCCGCGAGCGTCCGGAACGTGTCGTGCGGCTCGACCGTGACTGCGAACGGGAACATCTCGATGAACAGGCCGAGCGCGCGCCGCGCGTCCGCGCGTCGGCCGTCCGCTGACCGGCGCGTCGAAGCCGAGGTCGCCGCTGCCCGCTGATCCGGTGCAGCCAGCTCGACGAGCAGCGTCGCGAACAGCGCGAAGCGCGACACGCCCTCGGACAGGCTCGCGACAGCCCCGCCTCGCCGGCGCGCCGGTCCAGCGCGCGCGGAGCGGCGCTCGTCGAGTTCGAGCGTCAGTGCGCGTGCTCGCGGTGCCCATCGGCGACGCGCGTCGCGCCGTAGAGTGGAGCCGAGCGTCCGGCGGCTGCCGGCGCGCCGCCCAGTGCGCTCGGCGCTCGCGTCCGCAGGGCGGCGCCGCGACGGCAGCGCCGCCACGGTCTCGATAGTAGGACGGCAGCGGCGGCGGCGCCGCGGCGCCTCACCGCGGACAGCGCCTCGTACTGCGCGGCGACCTGTCGGAACAGCAGCACCGTGGACCACGCGTCGGCGACGAGGTGGTGCTGGTTGAGATACCAGCCGGTCCGGCCGTCGCCGAGCGGCACGAGCACGCTGTCGACCAGGTCGCCGTCCAGCGGCAGCGGGCGAGCGCAGCGCTCGCGGCACCACCGACGGAACGCGCCGGCCGGATCGCGCCGATCGCGAGCGCGACGACCTCGGTCGGCCGCGCCCGTGCGGCGAGCGTCCATCGCGGTTCGCCGCTGTCGTCTTCGACGACCCGCGTTCTGAGTGCGTCGCTCGCATCCGCCACGCGCTGCCAGGCGTCGCGGAAGCACGTCCGTCTGCAGAGCCTGCCGGAAAGACGAACGCGAACGCCATGTTGTAGAGCGGGCTCGCCGGGTGCGAGTCGCTGGCCGACCCAGATCTGCTGCTGGCTGTGCGTGAGCGCCTGCGCCGGCTCGCTGCGGATCATTCAGCTCGCTGCCGGGCGAGGCGATCGGCGAGGGCGCGTCCCGACGTAGGCGGCGATCACGGCGACGTTGCGGAAGTTCTCGATCGACGAAGTCCGACGGCCGGACGTCGATCTCGGAACTCCTGTCCGACGAACGCCGCCAGCCGCAGCACGCTCATCGAATCGAGCACCTCGCCCGACAGCAGGTCGGTCGTCGCGGTCGACGCGTGACGCCGGCGCTCAGCAGCTCGCGCTGCAGGAAGGTCGAGCATCCGGCCCTCGATCTCGTCGGCCTCCGGGCACGCGCTCGATCGCTCGGCCATCATTCGTGCGGGACCTGTTGCGTCTCTCGCGCGGTCAGCGCGCGCACGTCGACCTTGCCGGTCGGTGTGCGCGGCATCGCGTCGACGAAGGCTGATGTGCGAGGGGAGCGCGTGCGGCGGCAGGATCGCCGCGCAGCTCGGCCAGCAGCGTCCCGCTCGGTCGGGGCGGCTTCGACGTCGCCGGCCACCACGGCCGCGTGCAGCGCGGAGCTGCCTTCGCCGTCGGGCACGGTGAACGCCGCCGCTTCCTCGACGGTCGGTGAGCGACACGAGCGCGCCCTCGACTTCGTCCAGTTCGACGCGATGGCCGCGGATCTTCACCTGGCGATCGGCCCTGGCGACGAACGCGAGGTTGCCGTCCGGCAGCACGCCGGGCCCGGTCCCCGGTGCGGAAGTACACGCCGTCGATCGCGCCGTCGCCGGGCCGGCGCACGAGCACCTGCGCGTTGCGTTCCGGGTCCGTCCCAGTAGCCCGACATCACCGTCGACCCGCGCACGAACAGGTCGCCGACCTCACCGTCGGCCACCGGCTGCATGTGCAGCGTCGGCGACCAGCGTGCTCGACGTCGAGCACGCACGGCCGATCGGCAGCGGACCGGCGGGAAGGTCCGCCGTCGGGCAGGTGGTAGCAGGTGCAGACGTTGACCTCGGTCGAGCCGTAGACGTGACTGAATCGCGCCGACGGGAAGCTGCTCGCGGAGACGCCGCAGGTGTCGCCCGGGGAACGTCTCGCCAGCGAACAGCACCCAGCGCAGCGGCGCGCAGGTCGCGCGCTCTCGAGATCGCCGCGCAGCGAAAGCTGGACGAGCGCAGCAGGCACCGAGTACCACACCGTTACCCGCTCGCGCTCGAGCAGCGCCGACAGCGATCCCGGCATCATCAGCATCGGCCGGCGTCAGGATCACGGTCGTCGGCGCCCGCATGCGCGGCGGCGTAGTAGTCGAAGGTCGCGAAGCAGGTGTGGTGCGACGAGTGGTTGGTCAGGCGGTCGTCGCTCGTCAGCGCGTACTCCGACGCCGCCCACTCGACGAAGCTCATCGCGCTGTAGTGGGTGTGCAGGATCAGCTTGGGCTGCCCGGTGGAGCCGGACGTGTGCAGGATGTACGCGGGATCGAGCTCGATGACCGGCACATCCGGAGGCCGATCGCTGGCTTCCGTCGAGGACCGCCGACCATGGCGACGCACGGCACCGGCACCGCCGTCGCCCGGATCGAGGCCGATGACCTGCGTGACGCTCCGGGCACTCGCGCGAGCGCGCGGCGCACGCCGTCGCGTCGCTCGGCTTCGGTGACGAGGTGTGTCGCGCCGGTGGACGCGGATGATCGGACGACCTGCTCGAGCGGCGACTTCGGATCGATCGGCACCAGCGTGCCGCCGGCGGCGAACGTCCCGTGGAAGCCGACCGGAACCGTCGTGCCCTTCCCCAGCCAGACCGCCACCCGGTCCCCGCGGCTGAGCCCGGTCGACGACCAGCACGCGCGCCAGACCGTTGGCCCGGCGCGCCAGCTCCTCGTACGACAGCGTCTCGTCGTCACAGCGGACCGCCGGCGCGGCCGGGCCGCGCGCATCGCCGCCTCGTGCACCAGCCGGCTGAGCAGGCGTCGCGCCGTTCATGAGAGCACCCCGCGCACCGTCGACACGACGCGTTCCGGGCCTCGGCAGCTCGACGTCGAAGGCGCGTTCGACGACCCATCCGATCGAGATGACGATCATCGCGGCCGCCGCGGCCGGCAGCAGCCAGCGCCGGTAGGCGGTCAGCCGGCGCAGCGCGAACAGGATCGGGAAACAGGACGACGACGATGGCGAGCTGGCCCAGTTCGACCCCGAGGTTGAAGCCGAAGAGCGAGAGCCCGAGGTTCTCGCGCAGCAGTCCCATCTCCTCGAGCGCGCCGGCGAAACCGAATCCGTGGAACAGCCCGAACCCGAACACCACCAGCCAGATCCGCCCACGGAACACCGGGAACACCAGATCGGCGGCGGCGATCGCGATCGAGGCGGCGATCACCACCTCGACCAGCCGGCCGGGCAGGTGGACCAGCCCGAGCGAGGCGAGCGATGAGCGTCACGCTGTGAGCGACCGTGAACGCCGTGACGATCTTCACGACGTTGATCAGGGCCGGCATGAAGTTCGCGCCCTCGCGCCAGCGGCCGTCGCGCCGGACGAGCACCGCCGGGAGCAGCAGGGCGACGAGGAACATCACGTGATCGAAGCCCATCCAGATGTGATCGGTGCCGAGCCAGACGACCGCCAGGAAGCCGCGCAGGCGTCCGCCGCTCGCGATGTCGAACTCCTGCCGGGTCGACCCGGGGCTGAAGATCAGCGAGATCCGCCCCTCGTTGGCGAACGTACCGGTTGCCCAGTTGTGCTCGACGAGCAGGAAACCGCGGTGCCCCGGCACCTCGTCGAAGAGCACGCGGTAGTCGATGGTCAGCCGCTCGGGGACGCGATCGAGCCCCTCGAACTCGAACGGCAGCAGGACGAAGCCGCCCCTGACGTCGAGCACGCTGTGCTGCGTGAAGCGGATCGGCAGCGGCGTCCCCCGCGCCAGGACGTTGACATGCTCACGGTAGTAGGCCTTCAGGAAGTCGATTTGCTGCGTCGAGGTTCGCCGTCGTGATCTCGCGCGCCGGTGCCCGTGAGCTTGAAACCCTTGTTGAGGTCCTCGAACGAAATCTCGAAGCGACCGGCCAGCTGTTCGCGGTAGATCCGGAGGTAGAGGTAGCTCTCGCCGAGATTGTGAGCGCGCACGTCGGCCGTCATCAGCGCACCGAGCAGTGCGAGCAGTCCGCCACCAGCGGCCCCGCGTTGTCAGCGCGGGCGCATTCCACTTCGTCATCCCAACCCCCTGAGACCCGCGACCAGGTTTCGCTGGATCTCCGACGTTCCGACGTAGAGCGTCGCGGCGAGCGCATCGCGCAGCTCCCGCTCGATCTCGTACTCGGACGTATACCCGTAGCCGCCGAAGATCTGCACGGCGCTGCGGCACACCTCGACGTAGGCCTCGCTCACGGCCAGCTTGGCCAGCGCCGACTCCCGCGTTGCGGTGCCGCGGTGCACGCGGTGCCAGGCCGCACGGTAGAGCAGCAGCCGCGCCGACTCGAGCTGCAGTTCCATGTCGGCGATCCGGTGGGCAATCGCCTGGTGTTTGCCGATCGTCGACGCCGCCGGCCCTGCGCTGCCGGGCGTGTGCGACACAGCGCTCGAGCAGCCGCTCCATCACGCCGATTGCCGGCGCCATCACCAGCAGCCGCTCGACTTCCATCGTCTGGCTGAAGATCATCGCGCCCGAGCCGACCGCTGCCCACCAGGCTCGAGGAGGGCAGCGCGGCAGTCGTCCAGGTAGATCTGCGCCATCGGGCTCGTGCGCAGCCCCATCTTCTCGATCGGCGGCCGATGGCCAGCCCGGCGGTATCGCGCGGGACGCAGAAAGCACGAGATGCCGCCGAAGCCCTGTCCGGTGCGCGCGTAGATGACGAAGAGATCCGCAACCGGCGCGTTTGTCACGAAGGTCTTCGAGCCGTTCAGCACCCACTCGTCGCCGTCCTGAACGGCGGTCGTCGCCAGCGTCAGCGCGCTCGATCCCGAGTCGGGCTCGGTGATGCCGGTTGCGCCGATGAGGCTGCCCGTCGGCGAGGCCCGGCAGCCACTCGCGGCGCTGCGCGTCGGTGCCGAACGTCGCCAGCGGCTCTTCGCAGGACGCGGCATGCGCGACAACGGAGAACACGAGCCCGTTGTCGCGACCGCCGTAGCCAATCCCCTCGAGGATCGGCGACGGCCGACAGCAGGTCTTCGCCGCCGCCGCCCGACGGATCCAGGCACGAGGATCCCCTGCAGGCCGAACTCGGCGCAGGCATTCCACAGCTCGCGCGAGAAGGTGCCGCTCGCGGTCGCGCTCGCGCACGCCGTCAGCGAGCCGGGCGGAGGCGAACTCCACGGCCCCGCGGCGCAGCCGCAGCTGTTCATCGGTCCACCCGAAATCCACGCGCCCTCCGACGGACCTTCATACCACATCACCGGTTCGGACTGCCCTGCCGCAGCCGACTCATCGGCAGGTCACGGAGCAGTTCAAACAGAGGGTCTGCGAGCCCACAACGGCCAGTCCCGACTGACTTGCGCACCGGGGAGGCCAGGGAGTAGAACTCTACCGGTTGGGCGCCGCACCGGAATGGCCGGCTTCGCGGTCTCGATCACCGGCCGGGTTTCAGATTGTCCACCGATGGAGGCCAACGATGCCCAGCGATACTCTCGCTGCCTTCTTCCTGCTGGCCGGCGTGATGACCGCGATCACGCAGCAGAAGCCCGATTTCTCTGGCGAATGGCGGTTGAATCTGCAAGCCTCCGCGCTCAGCCCGATCGTCGCGCCCGTCGCGCAGAGTGGTGTGCTGCGCATCGAGCACCACGAGCCGAGGTTCACGGCTGATCAGACAATCGTGCTTGACGGCAAGCCGTTCGAGTCGAAATTCGATCTGCTGTCGGACGGTCGTGAAGTTGTCACGGACGCCGGGGGACGCCGGATCGTCTCAACCCTGCGGTGGGACGGCGACGCGTTGGTGGTCACGTGGCGTATCCACGGTCGAGACAGTGAGATGACTATCGCCTTCCGGTATGAATTGCAGGACGACGGGCGAAGGCTTCGAGCGTCGGAACAGCTCCGCGGTGGTGGCCGGGACCAGGACAACGTGTGGGTATTCGAGCGGCCGTGACACCCTCCCGTCCTGGCGCTGAACGAGATTCTGCGGCCACGTAAATTTTGCTCGGTCCAGCTTGCCCCCGCCCCCGCCGAAGACTACAGTGGGTTCGCGTCGCTGAAACCAGCGGTCCTTTCGCGTTGCGAAGGCCGCCTACCGACCCTCAGGAGACATCGTGACCACGCGAAAGCTTGAACAAATCGCCAGCAACCTCGACGATATGTCCGTGACCTTGGAAGAGATCCGTGAGGAGATAACGGGCAACGAAACGGGCAACCCCCTGCCCAAGCTCGACAAGGTCCAGGCCGACATGGAACGGGCCGCCGATCAGATCGATGACGTGGTCGACCCGGAGCCCTCGCCGAAGGATGAAGGTTTCGACCGCAGCTGAGGGGCGCCGGTAGTCAGCCGGTGTTTATCAGGCCAACTGCCGGGTGTCATCGCGGGAACCTGCGGATCGATGCCAAACCGGGATCGTGATTGAAGCCCGCTGGAGCGGCCTGCCCCTGAGCATTGAGAGCACCTCCACAGCCAGCGCTCCGGCCGCTCTCAACGCGTCGCAGAGGGCGTGATGACGACGACGCCCACACGCAGCGTATTTCGGTCGCCGGCCTGGGCCGGATACACGACCGAATCGAGGGTGAACCGATCGGCGGGGGCCATGATGCCCGCAACCGGACGCTGCTCGTAGTCCTCGAATCGAATAGCCTCGCCGCGAATGCGTCCTGTCAGCAGCAGCTCCAGACCCAGCGGATCGTGAACCAGCTCCACCAGGTTCCCCTTCATGTCGCGGTACTCGCCGGTGCGGCCGCAGAACGGACAGCCCTCGACATCGGCGTGATGCGGATTCGCATGCTCGACCTCGTAATGCACGCTTGCGGCGATCCGATAGAAGGCCCGAGGGCCGTCCGGGGTCTGGACCGTCACGGCGTCGAGCCCCTGGGCAGCGAGCCCCGAGTAGTAGTAGCGGAGATGGAAGGCGTGGGCGTGCGTGAGCGGCCGTTGATCGCGCGGCTCACGCGGCTCCCATGACTGCAGGTGCTCGATCCGCACCTCGAAGTCGCACGCCTCGGGATTGTCGAAGGGCCCGAAATATTCGCGAGCCCGCATGCGCTCCCGAATGTGTTTGGCGACCAGATCCACCGCGGCTCGATAGGACGGGGCAAGCGTCCGATCGACGTAGAACCAGGCGTTGGGGTAGCGCGGCATCGCCTTGTCGAAGACCGTTTTCGCCGGGAGCTGGAAGAGGTCGGAGGGCGCCGATGGCACCCACGTGGCACCCGCGGGCGTCCCCTTCACGGCCGCCGGCACTTGGATCCGGGACGACTCGGCGGCGGGGTCAACCCGTGCGCCGACGCCGGCCGCCGGCGCGGCCGTCAGCCACAGAAGGAGAAGGGGCCATCGGTGGGCCGTGCAGCGGCGCTTCATCAGAAGTAACACTTTAGTCCGAACTGGATGATCCGCGCGCCGGCCCGTCCGTGACCCTCCGGCCGCCGGTCTTGCCAGGCGCACCACCACCTCGCGCGACCACAGCCACCACGCTGACCGCGTCTACTACTCGCCGCTGGAATGGGAAGGATACGAAGCCTACGACCGGAAGCCGACCCAGACGGGCGCCGTGCGATGAGCCGTGCCGGATTTTCGAACCGGCTCAGTCACGCATCGAGTGCCGGCAACGGACGGACAGGGCCGTGACCGGCGTAGACCTGTGTTGCGCCCCGGTCCTTCAGCCGCTGCCAGCTCGCACGGACGACATCCGGCTCCTCAGGGCCGACCATCATCGGATCGGTCAGATCGCCTGTAAACACGGGTCCATCATCGAGCAGCAACGAAACACTATCTTCGGAATGCCCAGGCGTGTGCAGGATCTCGCCGGCGATGCCCGCGCGATGGAGCAGCGCCCGGCTCTCCGAGACCGGGATGATGACGTTTCCCTCCATCGAGATCTCGGTGAACTGATCCCGGGCCTTGATGTGCCGCTTCATCAGGTGAATGAACGGCACCTGCACATCGAGTATCAGCAGCGGCACGCCGGCGTTCTTGAGCTCCTGCGCGAGGCCGGCGTGATCGATGTGGTAATGCGTCGCCAGGCTCCACCCGATCTCCCCGAGCGGGATGTCGGCGCGGCCGAGGTTCGCGCGCATCGTCCCCAGTGTGCCGGGCCAGCCGAGATCCACGAGGACACGCGATCTACCTGCGCTAATCACCCAGTAATTCGTCGAGCGGTAGCCGACGTTGACGATGGAGGTAGGGCAGGCTGGCATGGGTGGACGGGCTTGGCCTGAACACATTGACCGCATCGAAGTTCGTCGCCCGCTGCCTCGATCACGCGCCGACGATCGGCAGTTGTTCGGCCGCGGGCGGGGAGGTCCCGGCCGACGTCGGACCAGGCGTCTGACGCCGCGCACTCGTCCGGGCTTCGACGCGGTCCTGCACGGCCTGCCTGCACACGGCGTGGAGCGACCGCAACGACTGAATGCCGGCGCTGTCCAGGAGATCGGCCGCCGCGTCTTCCTCCGCGCGGCACAGCACGTCGTCGGCTGCGCGCATCAGCTGCCGCGCGGATTCGGTGTCGGGCGCGTCATCGATCCGCTGGCGAATCGACTGCAGCTTCGCCAGCTCCGCAGTGAGCAGCCGGCGGCGCTTCGCCACGCGGTCGTTCTTGCGGTAGCGCGAGATGAACTGCGCGGTCGCGACGAGTGCCGCGATCGCCGATGCCACGAACGACAGGCGACCGAGACGCGGAACTCCCGGACGGGGCTGGCGTTGGGAACGATGACGAAGAAGTATTGCGTCTCGAGCGCGGCGAGTCCGCGTATGGCGTCCGTTTTCGAGGCGTCGTCGTCGGCGCTGCTGATCGTCGCCAGGTCGAAGGATTGTTTGGGGTCGAGCAGCGCGCCCACGTTTCCGGGCGCTGCTGTGGCGACGAGATCGAGGTCGTATCCCGCCGTTGATGGCAGATACCTGTTCAGCGCCGTGCCGACGCGGTAGCTGGAGCCGGCGGCCGCACCGAGCGCGATGCGGTACTTCCGGCCGGCCGTTGCCGACAGGACCTCCGCGCCGCGGTCGCGAAGCTGATAGGAGAGGTCGGGCGCAAGGAACTCCAGCAGCGCCCCGACGACCAGCATGGTTGCGACGCCGGCCACGGCAGCGACGCCCCATGCTCGCCAGCTTCGCATGACAGGGACCGATCGTAGCAACATTGCGCCAGGCCGTCGAGCTGGCCGCGGCGTTCACCTCGGCAAGCGGTTGTCCGACGTCAAAACGACAGTCGAGCACCGCCGGCCTCGCCTTGTGAGATGCTAGGCGACCGTGCGCCTGGTTCGACTCCGCGGGTCAGGGATCGTGGCGGTGGCCGTCGTCGTGGCGGTCGCCGCGGCGGATGCTCAGCAGGCAGCACCGGCGCGCGCGCCGGCGTCGAAGGCGGCGGCCATTCTCACGTGGCCTCCCGCCCGGCGCGAGCAGTACATCGCTGCGCTGGACTCGTTCTTCCTGACGCGCACCGTCAAGGCAGGACCGCGTGCGCACGTGCTCGACCGCGGCCGGCCTCTGCCCAGGTTCGAAACTGGCGGACAGCGCGCAAACGACCTCGAGAGATTCATGGATGTTCAGCGGGTCCGCGGCGTTCTGGTGCTGCAGGACGGCAAGGTCCGCCTCGAGCGCTATGCGCCTCCGCACGGTGCCGCGACGCGCTGGAACTCCTTTTCCATAGCCAAATCGATCACGTCCACGCTGGTCGGCGCCGCAATCAAGGACGGCTACATCCGGAGCCTCGACCACTCCGTCACCCGCTACATCAAGGCATTGCACGGAAGTGCGTACGACGAGGTCACCGTACGGCAGCTGCTGACCATGACATCCGGCGTGAGGTGGAACGAGGACTACACCGACGTCAATTCGGATGTCGCGCGGATGTATGCACAGCCCCCCGATCCCGGGTTCGACATGACGGTGAGCTACGTGCGGAAGCTCCCGCGCGAGGCGGCGCCGGGAACGAAGTGGGTGTACAAGACGTCGGAGACGAATCTCGTCGGCGTGCTGGTGTCGGAGGCGACCGGGAAGCATCTTGCGGACTACCTCTCGGAAAAGATCTGGCGCGCGTACGGCATGGAGCGCGATGCCGAATGGATGGTCGATGACGTGGGGCACGAACAGGGGGGCTGCTGCCTGGCCATGACGCTGCGCGACTACGGCCGCTTCGGTCAGTTCATCCTTGACGGCGCTCGCGTCGATGGTCAGCCGATCGTCCCCGGGAACTGGCTCGCTGACGCCACCCGCACCCAGGTGTCGACGGGCGCAGGCACAGGTTACGGCTATCAATGGTGGACCCGCGACGATGGCACGTTCGAGGGGCGCGGGATCTTCGGCCAGACGCTGCACATCGACCGCGTGCGCCGCCTCGTCATCGTCTTCAACAGCGCGGCCGGGCAGCCGACCGGCCGGGGGTCAGGTCAGGCACGACAGGCATTTATCGCGGTGGTTCAGGCGGAGGTAGACGCTGAGAAGCGATGACGAGGATCTTCCGGACTGGGGTGAGGCCCCTCAAGGAGCTGCGACATGGAGCGTAGGAAGGCGTCCGACTTTCCGCCGGGACCGCTCGATCTCTTTGACGAACATCAGCAGGGGCACATCGACCGGCGATCGTTCCTCAACGCTGCGGGCGCGTTCGCCGCGGGTGCGCTGACAGTGGGCGCCATCCTCGAGACGATGCGGCCCAACCATGCCTGGGCGCAGCAGGTGGCGAAGGTGAACCACCCGGCCTCCGCCGGCGTTCTCGATCGGCTCAGAACCCGCTTCACGTTCCAGATTTCGGTCGACGTGGCCACCCTGGAGCAGGGTCTCGGGGTTGCCGGTGCGGCGCTGGCGGGAGGGGTCAGCATCGTCGAAATGGGGACGCCGCTGCTCAAGAACCAAGGCGTCTCGAACGTCGTGCCAGCCTTCCGTCGGAAGTTTCCCGAGGCGATCCTGCTGGCTGACATGAAGACGATGGATGGCGGCGCCTTCGAGGCGCGCGCCGTCTATGCGGGCGGCGGCAACATCATTGATTTCCTCGCGCTCGCCGGTGTGGATACGGCCAAGGCGATCTGCGCCGTGCGCGACGAGTTCAGGCGTTCCGGCCCCGAGCTCCCGCGGCTCGCCCTTGCCGACATCCTCGTGCCGCACCAGGGCCCGGCCGCGCAGGCCATCGAGGTCGCGCTTCGCATGCTCGAGGCCGGTGTGGACGGGGTCGGTGTTCACCTGCAGGCCGACGCGCGGCGCGCCGACCCGACACTCATCGAGAGCCACTATCTCGACGGCGTGGCCCGCGCCATCTTCGAGCGAGTCGGCGGCGCCGCCCCGGTGCAAGTCGTGGGCGGGCTGACCGTCGCGCAGGCGAAGGGTCTTGCCAAGGCGGGGCTGCGCGCCTTCGTCATCAGCGGCAATCTCGGCCAGCCGGACGGCCGCGCCCGCTACGACCTGCCACCGGACCAGATCGAGCGCTACGTCGCCGGTTTCATCGCCGAGGTCTCGAGGCCTGAGTAGCTCAAAGTCGCCGCGTTCAACGCAGACCGGATTGGCGGTCGCTTTACCCTGCGCGGCTTTCCGGGGGTAATCTTGGTGAACACGTCGTTTGGCCAGAGGTCGGCGGAGGCTGGGCCCTCGATCGCCCGTAGATTCCAGAGGACGACGAATGCCGAGAGGACCCACTTCATCAGCACGCGAAGGGGACGGCGATAAACGCCGCGGGCACACGTTCGCAGCAGTCGAGGCTATCGGCGGCGCCCTTCCGGACGTGGAGGTGACAACCGCATGGGGCCAGCCCGCTCTGAAAGTGCACGGGAAGATGTTCGTGTGCATTGCGTCCCACAAGTCCGCCGAACCGAACTCGCTGGTCGTGATGATGGCATTCGCCGACCGTGACGCACTCGTCGAAGACGACCCTGCCATCTACTACCTGAAGGATCACTACCTGAACTACGCGTGTGTGCTCGTGAGACTGAGCCGCATTCGTCTCGACGCTCTTCGGGACCTCGTGGTCGGCGCACACCGCTTCGTCAACGTCCAGATGCGGCGCAAGTCGGACGCCGGCAGCCGCCGAGGCACGGCTCGGCCATCACGCGATCGCCGCTGATCGATCATGAACCCTTGGATCGCCAAGGCGGTGATTCTCGCCGCCAGTCTCATGATGGCCGTGATTCGAGCACCCCACGGGCGCCGGAGTCGCGGAGTCAAGGTCGCGCGAAGTTGCAAAGGCCCGCGCGAAGTTGCCCTGCTGACTCTCGCGTGGATGGGGTTCGTCGTTCCATTGATCTGGGTCGCGTCCCCTGTCTTCTCGTTCGCCGAGTACTCGCTTCGTCCTTGGCCGTTCGGCGTCGGCGTCGTGTGCCTCGTAGGAGGCCTCTGGTGGTTCCAGCGGTCACACTCGGACCTGGGCACGTACTGGTCGGTCACCCTTGAACTGCGCGAGAACCATCGACTCATAACGCAAGGGGTCTACCGCTATGTCCGTCATCCAATGTACGCAGCGCTCTTCCTTTACTGCATCGGCCAAGCGCTCGTGCTTCCGAACTGGGTTGTAGGGCCGTCGTACTTGGTGGCGTTTGGAATTCTCTTCGCACTTCGTATCGGTGCAGAGGAAAGGATGATGCTCGAGACATTCGGCGAGGAATACGCGGCGTACATGGCAAGGACAAAGCTGCTCGTACCCGGAATCTGGTGACGTGCCGACTGACTCTCGCCCTGAGCCGCCACTGGTCCGCGGGCAACGCGAGACTCGGTACATGCGAATCGCGGTTTGTTGCTGATAGCCAAGGAGGTTGACATGTCCAAGGTCGTAGTCACGGCGCAGGTTGACGACCCTGTGAAATGGGAAAAGAATTTCCGGACACACGGTAGCCTCTTCAGGAGTCAAACCGTCAACAAACCGGTCAGTTTCGCGATAATCGAAGGCAATCACGTTGCGGTTTGTCTCGAGCCGGATGACCTGGACACTTGCATGAGGATCCTGGATTCCCCGGCGACAGTGGAAGCCATGACATTTGATGGCGTCAGGCAAGAGACGGTGAAAGTGTTCGTCCTGGACAAGGAGCTGACAATCTAGAGCCAGCCGGCGGCGGGGCGATGAAGCGGACAGGCGGCTGCGGCCGCCGCTGTCCGCTTATCGCTGATCCGTTACCAACGATCAACGCCGCACTGTAGACGGACAGCTGCTCCTCAGCCCGTACAGACCAAGCTCGACGAGAGAGTCGGCATCGCGCGCGCGGGGATTCCGTCGCGCAAGTCCATGCGGCGCCCGCCCTGTGATCGTCGCGTCCATTCGCAGGCCAGCCCATGAAACGTCAGCGCCAGAAAACCGGCTCGCGCAGCAGCTCAGCGATGCTCGCCCGGCATCCGGCTATGATCAGGCAATGGCGTGGGTCAAGGTTCCACCCGAACACCATCCGATCTTCCATGCGGCTCTGCCGAATGATCCGCGTGTTGAGACGAAGCAGATGTTCGGCGGCATTGCCGCCAAGGTGAACGGCCACGTCTTCGCCGGCCTGTTCGGACGTTCCACGATGATCTGGCTCCCTGAGCGTGAGCGAGCAGACGCCCTGGCGCTCCCGGGAGCCGCGCCGTTCGATCCCATGGGTGACGGCCGCGCCAAAGCAACAAGGTCATGTTGCCCGAGCGGATGATGGCGAAGCGCGCCGAGCTTCGCCGCTGGATCGGGCGGGCGTTCACAGCCGCCGCGCGACTCCCTCCCAAGGTGAAGTTGCCCGACAACGCGCGCCTGGTGAAGACGCACCCGCCAGCGAAGACGGCGACCGGGAAGACGAGCCCCGCGAAGCGGCTGTCCGTCAACCCGCGGTCTGGGAAGCGCCCCGGCAAGCGAGCCGCGAGGTATGCCGTGGACCCGCGGGTGGACGCGTATCTCGAGACGCTCCCTGGCTGGCAGCGGGACGTCTGTCAGCGGATTCGCGACCTCGTTCACGCCGCCGACCCCGAGCTGATCGACTCGTCGATCGAGGCCCTCGGTGTAGAGAAGGTGATCAGCGCCGACCCGCCGATCACGGCGACGGAGTTTCAGCAGCCGCCTGGCGCGGCAGGGAATAGTCGACCCGCACGCGAATGGGGACAACACGCGGGGCGCCCGGCAGGCGCCTCGGCCCGAACGTCGACTGTCTTACGGCATCGATGGCCGACTGGTCCAGCATCGGTACCGAGTCCCGGACGCGTGCCTCAACGACGCGTCCGTGCTCGTCGATCGTCGCGTCCACGACCACTGTGCCACCGACGCCGGCCCACCTGGCGATTGGTGGATGCACCGGGCGAACGTCCTTGTGCCTGGCCGGCATCGGTGTGCCGTCGAGGGTGCTGTGCAGGGCCTGACCATACGTGAACGTCACCCCCGGCGCGCCCCTGCCTGGCCGCGTCGGGGGTGGTGGAGGAGGCGGCGGCATGGGCGACCACTACAGTCTGAATGCGGACATCGATTTTGGCCGTGGCGATGGGACCTATGCGCTGGAGAAGCCGCAGTACTTCGTGTTCGCGCCCGAGAAAAACGGCGGCCGCCGCCACGACACAGTTCATCCATTCACCGGTGATCAACCAGGTGTCCGGGGCCATGGCGATCCAGGAGGTACTCGAAAACACCGAATGGATCTCGCAAGCCGCCAGTCCCGTCGCCTATGCGCCCCGCCTCCGGAGGGCCCCGCTGCCGGGTGTGCCTGCCAGGTCGGTGATCTATCAGTTCGCCAAGGGGGACCTGGGCGCCCCCAACCCGAATACGACAGCCATTCTGCGGGCGGGCGACCTCGCCGACCGGACCTTATACTACCGCCACGACCTGGCCCGTGCCGAGATCCCGTCCTTGCCCATGAACGCGCATATGTTCATGGTCAGTATCGGCGTCGTCGCCTTCCGCGACATCGCGTTGGGGGCGCAGGCCCAGATCGCGATTTTTCTCGCCTCGGACGGCGAGACGATCGTTCACCCGGAACCGGCGCGGTTCTTCGAGGTGCCGATACAGGGCCCGCTGCCGGAGGAGTTGAATTACATCCCGTGAGCAGAAGAGGCCGGACCGGGATCATTTTGCAGACGTCAGACCGCGGGAAGTGCTCGGAACGTCACAAACGGGATCAGCATCATGAACACCACTATCCGCCTTGGCGCTGTCATCGTACTATTTCTGCTTTTCACCGCATGCGGAAGCCGTGGGCCGACGTCGCCAAGTGGAACAAATCCGCCCCCAGCACCTCCAAGTGGCACAAGTCCGGCCCCAGCGCCTCCGCCTAAGATTGAGTTCCCTTCGCCGTCTGGACCGTCGCGCACCTTCCTCTTCGATCATGAACTTTCGCATTCCGTCAGCGACTTCACGTGGAACTCGCGCTTCGTGCTCTACGATAACGGAGCGTTCGTGCTCCAGTACCCGAGTTCGAGCCTTGGCGACGGGAGGTACCGTGGAGCGTACCAGGACGCAAACGGCGTCATCACGTTTTTGTTCGAGTTTCAGGGCCGCAGCGTTGGCACCCCATGGGATGCGTCTGGCACTCTCACTGGCGATTCGCTGACGGTTCAGTACACCGAGAGCATGCAGCACAACGACTTCGAGGACGCCGTGTACGAGCTGATGCCATGACCATCGGACGTTGAGGCAAAGCTGCGAGCCGCGATCTCACGTTTCGAGGACCCAATCCGTCGTGACCGTCGCAATTACCGGTACTCTGTTCTGACTCGCGCAGGAGGAACCCGGGTCGATCCGGCGCAGACCCTGCGGGCTGCCAGGGCCGGGTCGGAACCGACCCCATGAGCGCGTGACGTCACCTGGCGACGGCCGGCATCACTCGATATGGGCTCGACGTCCGAGTGCGTTCGAGGGACGTTCGATGCGTTGCATGAGGATCCTCTGAGCATCCGCCGCGCGCGAGGGTGCGCCGGTCATGATCACGTGATCACCGGGCCGGAGTGCCCGCATTACCTCGGGCGCCGCGTCGCGGCCGCACTCCACCGCCCAGCGCTGCCTCGCTCCGCCGTCTGTCGCCACCCACAGCTCGAGGCATGCGAGCCCGACCGGCGCAGGAAAGCTGATCGCGGTGATCTCTCCTTCGATGCGGATGGTCGTGCCGGCGTCGAACCGGGCCGACGGCGAGGGATCGGCCACCCCGGTGAACCGCTCCTGTAGATGCCGCTCGAACGCCTGTTCGAACTCGTCCCGGGTGAGTTGGAAGGGTCCTCGGTACGGGTCTCCGCCATTCCGAGTAGTCTGGCGAAACGAGAACAGGAACTGTCGGACGCCCGGCTTGCCCCAGCGCGACTCGATGAAGTCGAACACCGCGTGACCGACGCTGCCGGCCAGCCGCGGGGCCACGCTGCTGTCAGCGGTCGATAGTCCGCTGATCTTCGGGAGGGCGTTGGTGCGAACGGCCTCGCGCAATGCCGCAAGGTCGCTCGGATCCCACGCGCTGTGCTCGGTACTCGGCCAGACCCTCCAGAATCCAAGAGGGGGTCGTCATGCCCGGAAGGATGTCGAACCCGAAGATGTGCGCGACTTCGTGTGTGATGAGCCCGAGCCATTGATCCGCCGGGCGATCCACCGCGAGCAGGATGCGGTCGCCCGCGGCGACCTTGACGGCGGAGAGCGGGGCGTGACCCGGCTCGGAGGTTTGAACGCTCACCGCCAGCTCCGGTGTCGTTCGGAACAGCACGATCGGGACTCTGAGCGCCAGGTTGTGCCTCAAGTCGCCACTGATCCGCTCGTAGGCATGCTCCGCTTCGCGTCCGACCCGCTCGGCGTGCAAGTCGAGATCCGGCTCGTAGTGGATCTCGAAGTGATCGGTGTTGCGGATGCGTCGATCCGTCGCCGGCGCTGCGGCGACCTGGAGACCCGGCCGCGGCGGTTCGACTGTGGGTGCAGGCGCTTCTGATGCTGCCCACGCCGGGAGCGCTGCGTCACTCCCGGCCGCGGCTGACGACGCGTGAACGACGAGCGCGGCCGTTAGCACCATGCCACAGGCCACGATCACCAGCCCGGCGATCGGCCGCGGCTTGTCGTCGGGCAGGCTCAGCACCCGGCGGACTCGCGCGAGTAACGGCCCGCCGGTCGCACCCGGTGACAGCGCCGTGCCCCAGGTACGCCACGAAGCCAGCTCCGTCAGTGCTGCCGCATCCGCGTCTGCGCCGCCCGCCGCACTCGGCGCGGGCGAGCCAGTCGTCGTCCCGGCGAGCATCAGCCACGAGCTTGCCAACCAGGACTCCGTGCCCGTCGACGTCCTCGCGGTTGCCGTATTCTCGTTGTCCGGCTCCGACCCGGCCCGGGACTTCCTAACGCCGGCGAAGGTTTGGCGGGACGCGGTCGCCGACGGGTGACGATCCGCCTGCTGGGCACGCGCCTGGCGCTGTTCCCGCTGGGACGGACGGCGCTCCTCAGCGCGGGGTGGCTCGACCTCCCGGCCGGCGCCGTGATCGGGCGCCACATGACCGGGACGGTCGAGCTGATCGCCGTCGCGGCGGGTGTCGTCACCGTCACGGCGACGGGCGCGGAAGTTCGCCTCGCCCGCGACACCGAACCCCTGGACCCGGCCGCCGCCCATCTCGACACGCGGGGACGCCCGGGTCGCGGGGCGAGGTGGTTGTCCTGGAGGCCGGGGAATCTGCGTCCGCGGATGGCGGCACGATTCACGACATCCGCACCCGCCAGGGACAACCGGCTCGCCTGCTGGTCGTCCGCCTCGTGCTGGCCTGACGGGTGCGGCCGCGTAACCCATCTGCGAGCCTGCCGCCGCGCGGTGAGGTCCGTCCGACCGTGGGGCCCGACCGGGCGACGGGGCGACGGAGCCGCTTCGGTCAGGAGGCGCGTGGTGGATCAGGACGGCCAGCTCCAAGAGATCGACGCCGCCGCTCTCGTGCTCCCGGTGCGCCGGGCGCTCGACATCGTGACCGCGGTCGTCGAGGGGCGGGAGGCCGCGCCGCTCGGCGGTGGGATCGCCGTAAGGACGCTTCCTACCCCCCGTTGCTCCCGATCGCTGCCTGGCTGCACACCTTGCGGGTTCCAAATAAGGGCGACGAGACCGGGTTCTCGGAACGGGTCTTTGCTAATCTCCGCGTCCGTCACCGAAATTTCGTATCATCAGTTCGTTTGAGAACCTTTAGGCGACAGCTTTGGTCACCATCGGTTCCCATTGGCCCGTTTTGGTTCTCGTATCCCCGCGAAAGCTTTTCGTCTAATGTGGGCGGGTCGCGTTAGGCGGCAAAGCGCAATCCTAACCGTGGCTACCGAGTGCCCGAGCTGTCCCACGAACGAGGGGTATTTCTACTTACTTCGTCAACGATCACATGCTGCCAATCTCGGCGATCCGGTAGTTCTGCGGATAACTACGGTTGTGCGCGAAGTCTCAATCAACTAGATCCGCGTCATTGACATAATAGTGGCGTCGGGAGACGACTGTAGGGGCACGGCAGGCCGTGCCCGGCTGATTGTCACGTTTGCCGCCTTGGGAGAAGGGCACGGCCTGCCGTGCCCCTACGAGGCTGTCCATCATCGATCGAGCGGAAGATGTCGTAGAGCGGCGTGTATCCAAGCAAGGCACGGGCTTTTGCGGTGCTGTGCGCGATCCGGAGCGGCGGGCCGGAATCCGGGCGTCGACGACGGGTAGACCCGTCTTTGCCGCCAGGTATGGAATCGCCTGATCGTAGGCGAACGACGATGGTCCGCTCAGGTTGAACGCCTCGCCGATCGCCGCCGGTTGCTCGAGCATCAGCAGCAGACCTTGCACGACGTCGCGTACATCGACGCAATGGAACTGGTACGGAGTGCCGTCGGCTTCGCGGGCCAGGATCAACGTCTCGTCGTTCTGGAGTTGGCGTTCGAGGTCGGCCGCGGCTTCCTTGCCGGAGCGGGCGTTGACGAATCCGAACATCGGCTTCAGGAAGAGGAAGCGGCCGAGCCAGCCCTCGCGCCGCGTCGTCTCCCACGGTTCGATCACCAGCGCGAAGCGGGCGATCGAGATCGGCAACCCGTTCGCCCGGTGGAAGTACCGCAGCATCTGCTCGCCGGCCAGCTTCGTGACGCCGTAGAAGCTGTAGGGTCGCGTCGGATGGTTCTCGTCGATCGGCAAATAGGCGGCGTCGAGCGACGGATAGACCTCATCGCTGCTGGCGAAGATGAACCGCTGATGCCGCCCGGACGGCCGCCGCGTTGGCGAGGTTGAGGTGCTGCGCAGGTTGTCCTCAAAGAGCACGGGGTTCTGGTCGTCGCTGCCCCAGAGCATCATCGCGCCGAGATGGACGACCGCGTCGACGTCCGCGACCGCTGCCGCGGCGGTCGTCGCGTCGCGCAGATTGCCGGTCAGGCAATGCACCGCTCGCCCGCGCCTTCTCCAAGATCGAGGTCGTCCGGTAAGACCAGACCCCGTACCTCATCGCCGCGCCCCAGCAGCGCCGCCGCCAGGTTTCGCCCTACCCGTCCGGTGACACCGGAAACCAGGACTTTCAAATCGTTCTCCTTCCGATGCTGTTATGTCGACCGCAACCGCGGATCGAGGACATCTCTCAGCCCGTCGCCGAGGAGATTGAGTCCGAGGACCGTGACGAAGATCGCCGCCCCTGCCGAGATCGAATACCAGATGTTCTGGTTGAGGAACTGCCGGCCGTCGCTCAACATCGCTCCCCACGACGCGGTCGGCGGTTGGGCGCCGAGACCGAGGAACGACAGAGCCGCCTCGATAATGATCGCGTTGGCGAAACCGAGCGATGCGTGAACGAGCAAGGCGAACGCAGTTGGGCAGGATCGCCTTCCGCATGATCGCGGCAGTGGTCGCGCCCGTCGCCCGCGCCGCTTCGACGTATCGTTCCGCTTACTGACAGCACACTGCCGCGGACGACGCGCGAGAAGGCGGGCACGTAGACGACGCCGAC
The DNA here is from genome assembly GCA_963787175.1 of uncultured Acidobacteriota bacterium. Lineage (GTDB taxonomy): Bacteria > Acidobacteriota > Vicinamibacteria > Vicinamibacterales > 2-12-FULL-66-21 > CAVSUB01. Next base: position 1,179 of record CAWBCA010000004.1, on the reverse strand, counting down.
CGCGATCATCGCGTTGCGGATCCCCGGTCCCAGCGCCGAGAGGATCGCCAGTGCCAGCAGGATCGCCGGAAACGCGGCGAGCGCGTCCATCGCCCGCATGATGACCGCGGCGATCCAGCCCCCGTAGTAACCGCTGAGCATGCCGAGGACGCCACCGCAACAGAGCGCGATCGTGATCGCGATCGCCCCGACGGCGATCGAGACGCGAGCACCGAAGATGAGCCGCGTCAGCACGTCCCGCCCAAGCTCGTCGGTGCCGAACCAGTGGGCGGACGACGGTGGTTTCAGAATCGTCGCCGGCGCGATCTTGATCGGATCGTAGGGGGCGATCGCTGATGCCGCGACGGCGAGCAGGACCATCATCAGGCAGATCGTGAACCCGGCCGCCGACGCCTTTCGGCCCAGCAACAGGCGGAGAAGTCCGGGCCGCGCACGACGAATCGGGGCGGTCTCCGTTCCCAACGAGCCGGCCGAGCGGGGTCAACGTCATTGCTCGTCCCGGATGCGCGGATCGAGCGCCATGTAGCCGACATCGACGAGCAGGTTCATCCACCAGGAAGCCGATCGCGCTGAGAAGAACCGTCCCCTGGACGACGGCGTAGTCGCGCGATTCGATCGATTGAAAGGTCAACCAGCCGATCCCGGGCCAGGTGAATATCTGCTCGATCACGACCGAAGCCGCCGAGGAGAAACCCGATCTGGAGTCCGGTGATCGTCAGGAACGGGATCAGGGCGTTCTTCAGCGCGTGCCGCGTCACGACCATCGCCGGACGCAAGCCCTTGGCGCGGGCGGTCCGCACGTAGTCCTGCTGGATGACGTCGAGCATGCTGGCGCGGAGGAAACGCATCTGCTCCGCCGCGACTGGCAAGCCGAGCGTCACCGCCGGCAGGATGAGATACCGGATGTGCCGTCCCAGGTCTTCCCGCGGTCCGACATACCCCGCTGGTGGCAACCAGTCCAGTTTGAGCGAGAAACAGGATGACGAGCAAGACCGCCAGCCAGTAGTTGGGAAGCGAGAAGCCAAAGAGCCCGACCACCCGCGCCCCGAGATCGAGCCAACTGTCGCGCCGCAACGCCGAGACGATCCCGGCCGGAATCCCGATGATGCAACTGATCGCCATCGCCACCAGCGCCAACTCAGCGGTGACCTGGGAACTTGTCGAGCACCAGCGAGACGA
>CAWBCA010000003.1:0-23628 GCA_963787175.1 uncultured Acidobacteriota bacterium | reverse complement strand
TCACCTACGGGCGAAGCGCCATCGATGTCGGTGGCCACGGATGGCCTGCCACGCACCGCCGCGCATCGGTTCTACACGCGACTGAATCATATCCTCGAGACACGAAAGATGGGCGGACGCACCTGGCCCACAAGGCCGAGCATCCCGTCGAGCTCTATTCCCTTACCCGCGCCACGGGCTGCCAGAGAGCAGTAAACTTCAAGCCCGGTCTCTTTGCGGATGACGGTTCAAGGGAGGGCGACCGATGACACTTTCAGCAAGCCCAATGCCGAATTCCAGAGATACGTCAGAAAACGCTTCGCCGATCGTCAGGATGGTCCAGCAGCCCGTTCGTTAACACTCCCGCTGCATTCGGCAGGCCTACCCGCAGGTTTCACCACGTATTGCTAGATGGAGGAGGTCGTGAAGCGCCGGATTCCTGTCGGTACCGTGATCGCTCGACGCACACTGGTGGACACGAAGTCCAGCGCGCGCATCGTCGTCTCGATTGGTGCTCCGGTCTTCATTGGTGACGGGTGGGATTGGGCGTGCCCGTACCGCATCAACGGATTGAGGAAGACCTTGTTTGGTCACGCCCACGGGATCGATGGCATCCAAGCCTTGCAACTTGTCGGCCTCGCTATTCGTCACGCGCTGGAAAAGACCAAGCGAAAGTTTTCCTGGCTCGACCAGTCGTCCTGGCAATCTGGATTCCCCAAGATGGTCACCGGAGCTGGAATCCCGGCGTTCGAACGCCACCCCGAGGATGTGATCGAACGTGAGCACGGCCGCTTTCCCGCGGATCTCAAGGCTTGGCAGAAGCGGGCAAAGTCAAAAACCAGCCCCTGGCGGATCGATCGGCGCGCGGCCAAGTCGTAACCTACGTTCAAGCCGCCCGGCTTTTCAAAGCACCGACGGCCTAACTAACTCAACGTCAGGTTAGCAGCTGCTAAAAAAGGCTCCAGACTTCCGCTATGAGTGTCTGGCATCGGGCTCTTCCACATTCCCGTAGCCGATCGTCACGAGATGCGGCTGGGCGCGCTTGTGATTGAAAAGGCGGGAATTCGAGTATCGTTCGGGGAACGAGGGGCTCACATGCAGCAGTTCATACCTGTCGTCTGCCTCACTTTGTCGCTCGCGCTCCAGTCAACTGCGGCAACGCCGCCGGTGCCAAACACGCTGACCGCAGCGGAGAGGGGCGCTGGCTGGCAGCTGCTGTTCGACGGCCGGTCGCTCGACGGCTGGCGCGGCTATCGCCGCGACACGCTGCCCGACGCCGGTTGGGAAGTGAAGGACGGCACGCTCCGCACGGTCGCCAAGGTCAAGGGCGCCGACATCATCACCACGAAGACGTTCGCTGATTTCGAATTCAGCTGGGAGTGGCGGGTCGCGCCAGGCGGGAACAACGGCGTGAAGTACTTCGTGACCGAGGACCGCCCGCAGTCGCCGGGACACGAATATCAGATGATTGACGACGAGGGCTATCCGGGGAAGCTCACCCCCGAGCAGTTGACCGCCGCGTTCTACGACGTCCTGCCCACGGCCGGTCCCAAGGCGACACGGGCGGCCGGCGAATGGAACGCGTCACGGGTCGTGGTGCGAGGGGCGCGCGTGGAGCACTGGCTGAACGGCACCAATGTGCTCACCTACGAGCTCGGGAGCGAAGCGGTGAAGGCCGGGATTGCCAGGAGCAAGTTCAAGGGCCATGCGGCCTTCGGCGAGAAGATCGCCGGGCACATCATGCTCACCTACCACCAGGACGAGTGCTGGTATCGCAACCTGAAAATCCGCGAGGAGAAATAAGGGCCACCGCTGATTCTGCGCCCGCCGCGGCCCGACACCGTCGCACGACGCGCCGGTGGAACGCACGAGTACAGAGATAACTGGATAACGGCCACGTGGGTCTCGCCGGAAAGCTTTTCGATGAGTCGGCGCTGAGATACTGGTTCGCGAGTGCCGGCCTGCACATCGAGAACCTGGGTTCGAATCAGGGACTCGCGAGGCGCGGTGGAGTCACAGCCGTGGCCAGTGCTGCAGCGGAGATGCTGAGGTGATGGCTCCTCAACTACTCGACGTTGTGCGGCCAGCGGCACTCGCAGCGGCCACATGGTCCATGCCTGACTACAGCAGGCTGCTGACGTGTCGCTGAATCCCGAGCGCGGAGACCACCCCCGACACCGAGACCCACGGCCGCGGTCGTACGTCCCTGCCGCGACACGACTACCTTGATAGCGCGGCTGGTCGCGCCACGTGTCTGACGGACGCCGAGTCCGCCCGTTCGATGCGCCGCCTCGTACGTCTGGAACTCATGGCAACGACACCTGGCGGGGCGACAGCCGCAGCAGAACAGCCTCTCTGAATCCGCGACATGCCTTCCCTTGACGCTCGAAAGAAGCTCTGACATTATTCCCTTCGCTCGTCGAAAGGAGAGCACACGCGTTGGCCAAGGACAAGAGCGAAGTCCTGCAGGGCACCCTCGACATGCTGGTTCTCAGAGCGTTACAGCTTGAACCGATGCACGGCTGGGGCATCACCGAACGCATCGAGCAATGGTCACAGAGCGTGTTGCAGCTCGGACAAGGCACGCTGTATCCCGCGCTGTACCGGCTCGAACGGCAGAGCCTCATCCGGTCGGAATGGGGTGTGACCGCGAACAACCGACGCGCGCGGTACTATGCGCTGACACCACCAGGCCGGCGCCATCTGAACCAGGAACTCGCTGACTGGCGCCGCATGTCGCGTGCGATCAACCTCGTGCTCGAAGCCACCCTGGATAGCGGAGGCGCGTGATGCGTCGCCTGATTGAGGGCTGGCGCCGTGTTCGTTCGCTCCGGCGGCGCAACGAACTTGAAACCGGCCTCGACGAAGAGATTCGGTTCCACATCGATCGCCAGACCGAGAAGAATCTGCGAGCCGGCATGGCGGCAGACGAGGCTCGCCGACAGGCTTTGATCAAGTTTGGCGGCGTGGGCCGCGCCAAAGAGCGCACCCGAGACCAGTTCCGCGCTGCCTCCATCGAAGACTTCTTTCGCGATGTCCGCTATGGGGGGCGTGCACTACTGCGCGCTTCGGGTTTCACGATCGTCGCCACGCTGACGCTGGCACTGGGCATCGGCGCAACGACGGCCATGTTCAGCGTCGTGAACGGGATCCTGCTCCGCCCTCTGCCGTACCCGGAACAGGACCGTCTCATCGAGCTCGTGCACGAGGCTCGCGGCGTCGGGATCGCCCGGATGCTGGCTTCGCCGGCCGTCTATTTTGGCTATCGCGATTACAGTCGCACCTTCGAAGCCGTCGGGATGTGGGACTGGGACGCCTCGCCCGTGACCGTGACGGGGATTGCGGAACCGGAATCGGTGCGCAGCGTCGAGATGACACACGAGGTGCTGGGAATCCTCGGTGCCACGCCGGCGCTGGGCCGCAGCTTCAGGTCGAGCGACGACGTTCCAGGAGCCGCGCCGACGGCGGTCATTTCTCATGCATATTGGCAGCGCCGTTTCGGGGGCGCCAGTCCGATCGGGCGGACCTTCGTCGTGGACGGCGTCACGCGCGAGATCATTGGAGTGCTCGCCGATTCGTTTAGATTCTTTGATTATCCAGCCGACATCCTTTATCCGATGCAACTGGTCCGCTCCGAAGCCGGTTTTCCGCAGGGGGATGGGCGCGGCCTTGCGCGTTTGAAGCCGGGCGTCACGCTCGAGCAGGCCAATGCCGACGTCAGACGCATGATTCCGCTGATCAGCACGGAGTTCGGCCGTCCAGGGCCAGCGTTCGACCGCATGCGATTCGCCCCGAATCTGCGGCCGCTCAAGGAAATGGTTGTCGGAAATCTCGGCGATACGTTGTGGCTGCTGATGGGCACGATCGGGCTTCTGCTGCTGATCGCGTGTGCGAACGTCGCGAATCTGGTATTGGTGCGCACGCAGTCGCGGCGGCCGGAGCTCTCGGTGCGGATTGCGCTCGGCGCGCGATGGTCCGACATCGCGCGTGTGGTGCTCGCCGAAAACGCCATCCTCGGGCTCGCCGGCGGTGTGGTCGGCGTCGCCGTCGCCTATTTCAGCCTGCCGCACCTGCTTGCACTGGGGGGCGACGATCTGCCGTACATCATGACGGTAACGATCGACCCCACGGTGCTGCTGGCCGCCCTGGCCATTTCGGCGCTCGCGACGTTTGTCTTTGCGTTCATCCCCGTCTTGCGGTTTGCGCGGCCACAGACGCAGCTTGCCGAGTCGCTGCTTGGCGGCGCGCGCGGGATCGCGCAGGGACACGAAGGGAACAGCGCGCGGCACATGCTGCTGGTCGCGCAAGTCGCGCTCGCGCTGGTGCTCCTTGTCGGGTGCGGGTTGATGATTCGGACGTTCGTCACGCTGCGGCAGGTCGATCCGGGCTTTCAGGATCCGTCGAGCGTGCAGACGTTCCAGCTCACGCTGCCGGCCAGTACGGCGACCCGGGTCCGGAACCCGGACCCATCATCCGAATGCAGCACGCGATCGCAGATCGGCTCGCGAGCGTTCCCGGAGTCCAATCGGCGGCGTTCACGAGCGCGAACGACGGACTCCCGCTGGATGGCGACGGCCGGTCAGGTGCGATCATCGTCGAAGGCAGGATCGTTGGAGACACCTTGCCCCGTCCGAAGGAGATCCAATTCGCCTCGCCGCGGTTCTTCGAGACGATGATGACGCCTCTCGTCGCCGGTCGCGCGTTCGAGTGGGGCGACGTCTATCAGCGGCGGCCCGTCGCGCTCGTGTCGGACAACTTCGCACGCGCCGAGTGGGGCTCGGCTGCTGCCGCGATCGGCAAGCGGATCAGCCAGCGGCAAGCAGGCCCCTGGCTCGACGTTGTCGGTGTGGTCAAGGACGTGCGGCACAACGGCCTCAACGAGCCCGCGCCGGAGACGGTCATCCTGCCACCGATCGCCAGAGCGACAGCCACGTTCGTGGTCCGGAGCGAACGCGCCGGGACGTCGGGGTTTCTGGACGAGCTGCGGCGGGCGGTGTGGTCGGTGAACGGCAACCTCTCCTTGGCCAGCGTCCAGACGTTGGGTGAGATGTACGAGCGCTCCATGGCCCGAACGTCGATGACGCTCAAGCTGCTCGCGATCACCGGCGTCCTGGCGCTGGTCCTCGGGCTCGTCGGCATCTACGGCGTTGTCAGCTACGCGGTCGCTCAGCGCCAACGAGAGATCGGCATCCGGATCGCGCTCGGCGCCAGCTACGGCGAAGTACGGCGCATGTTCGTGCGGAATGCGCTGGCGCTCGTCGCCGTTGGTGTGGGGATCGGCCTCCCTGCAGCGGCTGTGCTGACGCGTCTAATGGAGTCGCAGCTGTTCGGCATCAGTCCTCTGGATCCGCCGACCCATCTCGCGGTAGCGCTCCTTCTCGTTACGTCCGCAGGACTGGCCAGCTACCTCTCTGCGCGCCGGGCATCTGCATTGGATCCCGTTGAAGTCTTGAAGAGAGGGTAACGACGACGTGCCCCAGACGCGGGCCGTCTGGGCTGGCGTCCGCAGCGACCCGAACTTCGTGCTTCGTCAGCGCGCAATCAGAACTACAATGCCGACTTTCAGCTTTCCAGGCACGGCATGAGGTCGATGCCCCTCGGTAACGCCTTGCGGACCCTGACAGCCATGGCGTCCGTGTGCCTTGCGGGCGCGGGCTCCGCAGCCCAGGGCGGGATAGCCGCCCAACTCGACCCTATCGCCGCTGCGCATGGCAAGCCGGTCGTCCTCATCTTCCTCAGCACAGACTGTCCCATCTCGCAGCGATATGCGCCTACGATCCAGAAACTCGCGTTGAAATATGCCGGTCAGGCGACGTTCTGGCTCGTGTTTCCTGCCAAGGGGGACTCAGTGGAGATCATCGCCGGCCACACCCGCGAGTATGGTTACACGCTCGGGACACTGCCAGACCCGAACCATATGTTGGTGAACCGGGCCAAAGTCACTCTCATGCCGGAAAGCGCGGTCTTTGATGGTCGTGGGGCACTCCGCTATCACGGGCGGATCGATGACCTGTACATCGCGTTCGGACGCTCGCGGCGCGCGCCAACCACGCACGATCTCGACGACGCCCTGACTGCCGTGCTGGCAGGGAAGCCTGTGACAGATGATGCCAGAGCCGCGGCCGGATGCTACATCGCAGACGAAAAGTGATCCTCGCACGGATGACAGGCGCGGCCTTGCTGATGGCTTGCGCGGCGTGTGCCGACTCGCAAAAATCGGCTGAGATTCTCACCTTCAACCGCGATATCGCGCCCATCATCTTCCAGAGCTGCTCAGTGTGCCATCGTCCGGGAGACGCCGGTTCCTTCCCGCTGTTCACCTACCGCGACGTGAAGAGTCACGCCAAGCAAATCGCCGACGTAACGCGCTCGCACTTCATGCCGCCGTGGCTACCCGCGCCTGGGGACTTCAAGTTCGCCGATGAGCGGCGCCTCACGCCCGAACAAATCGCCGTCATTCGCAAGTGGGTCGAGCAGGGCGCGAAAGAAGGCGAGGCGCGCGATCTTCCGGTGGCGCCGAAGTTCACTCCCGGATGGCAGCTCGGCGAGCCCGACCTCGTGCTCAAAGCCGACAAGCCGTACATGCTGCCGGCCAGCGGCAGTGACCGGTACTGGAATTTTGTCTTGCGCGTCCCGATCGACAAGACACGCTGGGTCAAGGCGGTCGAGATTCGCCCCGCCGACAAGCGGCTTGTCCACCACGCCAACATGCTGGTGGACCGCATGCAATCGGCGCGGCACCTGGAATCCGAACGCGGCGCCGGATTCCGCGGCATGGAGATCAGCCTCGAATCAGAAGCGTTCGACCCCGACAGCCACTTTCTGTTTTGGAAACCCGGCTCGTTCCCGTACGTCGAGCCCGACGGACTCGCCCTGCGCCTTGATCCCGGCACCGATCTCGTTCTCAACCTGCACCTTCAGCCTTCCGGAAAACCGGAGCCCATCCAGCCCAGCGTGGGTCTCTATTTCACCGACAAGGCCGCCACCAGGTTTCCCATGCTGTTACAGCTCCAGAATGACCCCGCGCTCGACATCCCGCCGGGCAACGATAATTTCGTCGTGACAACCGACTTCAAGCTTCCGGTCGATGTTGCTGTGCTGGCGATTTATCCGCACGCGCACTACCTGGCTACCGACCTGCTCGCCACTGCCACGCTTCCGGACGGAACGCTCAAGACGCTCATTCACATTCCTCACTGGGACCTGAAGTGGCAGGGCGTCTTCCGCTACGCTGATCCGGTTCCTCTGCCCAAGGGCACGACCATCGCGATGCGGTACGTGTATGACAACTCTGCCGACAACGGCGCCAACCCGAGCGTGCCGCCGAAGCGCGTGACAGCCGGCAACCAGGCGACGGACGAGATGTCACATCTATGGCTCCAATTGCTGCCCAGGCGCTTGACGGAAGACGATCGCGATTCGCGCCAGCTCCTGATGGAAGCCCTCGCGCGCCGCACGCTCGCGAACGACCCGGCTGACGTCGAGGCGCACTACAACCTCGCTTCGTCGTTGCAGGGGCGGGGACTCGTTCACGAAGCGATCGGGCATTACAAGCTGGCGGTGAAGCTACGGCCCGATCACGCGGTGGCAAATAATGCGCTCGGAGCGGCGCTGGTTGAGGTTGGACAGCCAGCAGCTGCGGTCGGTCCGCTCCAGGTCGCAATCAGCAAGCGTCCCGGCTACTTCGATGGCCACTACAACCTCGCGTTGGCGCTGCACGCGCTGAAGGACGTGAACGGCACGATCGAGCAGCTGACGGAGGCCGTTCGAATTTCGCCGGAGGACTCCTCGGCGCACGCCAATCTCGGTACTGCGCTCGCTGAAGCAGGGCGCACCCGTGAGGCCCAGGCGCAGTTGGAACGTGCGTTGGAAATCGATCCAAATCACGGGATGGCGCGAGAGAACCTGGCGATGCTCAAGCAGCGGCGGAAGTAATCAGGCCGAGGTTGCAGAAGCCGCTGACTCTCGCCCCGCCCGCTTGTTCCATTGCAGGCCCCATATTTCTTCTTGTTGAACGCGCGTGAGCGCGCCCGACGCGTTCCTGCGGCTGGCCGACAGGACGTTGGGGCGGTCGCGGCGGACCGGGGTCGCCCCGGCGTCACGTCGCGGCTGTGACACAATCGAGCATCTTGCCGAGTGCCTCGAGGGACCGTCGCGGTGTCGTCGGTCTGCTCGTCCTGTTGTTCGCCATCACCTATATCGACAGGGTCTGCATCTCGGTGGCCGGACCGCGCATGCAGGAGGACCTGGGCATCGACCCGATCGGGTGGGGATGGGTGACGGGCATGTTCACGCTGGCCTACTGTCTCTTCGAAATCCCGACGGGCATGATGGGCGACCGTATCGGCCCGCGTCGCGTCCTCACGCGCATCGTGGTGTGGTGGTCGGCGTTCACCGCTCTGACAGGCGCGACGACCGGTTTCTACGGGTTGCTGCTGACCAGGTTTCTGTTCGGGGCGGGCGAAGCCGGCGCGTTTCCGAATGCGTCCGTGGTGGTGTCGCGATGGTTTCCGCCGCGCCAGCGCGCCACGATGTCCGGTGTGAACCTGATGGCCAGCCAGGTGGGCGGCGCCGTCGCGCCGCTGCTGGTGCTGCCGATCCAGATGCGCTACGGCTGGCGGATGTCGTTCTACGTATTCGGCGTGGCCGGGCTGGTCTGGGCGGCGGTTTGGTACGCCTGGTTCCGCGATTCGCCCGAAGAGAAGCGTGGCGGCGCCTCGTCGCTATCCACCACCGCCTCGAGGGCTTCCGCTGCGGGCCATGCGTTCCCGTGGCGCCTCGCCTGCCGGTCCAAGACCGTGTGGTCGATTCTGGGGTTGGCGTTCTGCTACGTCTACGTCTACAACTTCTTCCAGACATGGTTTCATACGTTCCTCGTCCGGGGCAGGGGATTCAGCGAGGCCACGCTGCTGCTCTCGGCGCTCCCGTACGTAGTCGCCGCCGGCGCCAACCTCGCCGGGGGCGGCGCGAGCGACGCGCTGGTCCGGCGGCTCGGTGCGAAGCGCGGCCGGCGGGTCATTGGCACCACTGCGCTGACGGTCGCGGCGGCGTTCACCGTTGCGGCGATGCTCACGCACCATCAGCTATTGACCGTGGTCTTCCTCGCCCTGACCTACGGAGCCATCACCTTCCAACAGTCCGGGGTCTTCGGCGTCTGCCTGGACATCGGCGGGTCACGCGCCGGAGCGATGGTGGGTCTGATGAACACGATCGCCCAGGTCGGGGGACTCGCGGGCTCGGTCCTCTACGGCTACATCGTCGATCGAACCGGCAGCTACGACGCGCCGTTCATCCCGATGACGGTTCTGCTGCTCTTGGGCGCCGCGCTCTGGTTGAACGTCGATGCGTCACGAGAAGTAGGTGGCGACTCGCCCGCGCGACTCATGGATGTTGCAGACAGGAAGCTCGCCGCGATGGGATGATAGGCGCTGGCGACCTCGAGGAGCGCGCGTGATAGCGAGATCCTCGGGCGCCTCAGCCGGCGCGCTTCAAACGGGCGATCTGCCGCAACCAGCTGATTAGTCGGTTCCAACTGGTGCCGCGGTCGTGACATATGGGAACGAGCGGCTGCGGCGCGCGGTGAAGGTGTCATGAAGGTAGGTAATTTGTGAAAGGAGCGGACATGGTACGGAAAGCGGCGTGCATGGTGGTGCTCTGCCTGACGGGATTCCTGAGCATCCAGTCGTCGTCGATGGCAGCGGGGCAGGCGGGTGGCGCCTGGACGGAGCTGTTGAATGGGAAGACCCTCGAAGGATGGAACGTGCTCGGCGACGCCAACTGGACGGTGGCTGACGGTGCGGTGCAGGCGGAGAAGGGTACCGGCTTCCTCGTGACGCCGGCCTCGTATCGTGACTTTCAGATCACACTGGAATTCTGGGTGACAGACGATGCGAACAGCGGTGTCTTCCTGCGCTGTTCCAACCCGAAGCTGATCGATCAGACGAGTGCCTACGAGGTGAACATCTTCGACAAGCGGCCGGATCAGAGCTACCGGACCGGCGGCATCGTCGACGTCGCGAAACCCACCAGCGTCATCCAGACGGGCGGGAAGTGGAACACCTACGACATCACGGCCAAGGGCCCGCAGTTGACGGTGGTCCTCAACGGCGCGAAGGTCGTGGACGTGAAAGACACCAAACACGCCGATGGACCGATCGCCCTTCAGTACGGCGCCGGCACCGTGAAGTTCCGGAACGTGCGAATCAGACAGCTATAGTGATCCTGCCGCCGGCTGCCGCCCGTCGCTGCCGCTGGTGTCCGGAACCGAGGAGTGTCCTCATGACATGGTGTCGACGCGCCGCCCTGCTCCTGCTGCCACTCCTGGTTCTCGTCTCCATTCCGGAGCGACCCGCGTCGGCTGTCCAGACCATGGCGGCCGTGAGATTCCCGCCGCCCGACGTGCCGGAACGCAACGATATCCTGCTCGACAACCGGGCGCCGATCCCGATGCGCGACGGGGTGTCGCTGTATGCGGCGCCTGGAGTCGAACCCGGCTTGCCCGCCCCGCGGGCAGCAGAAGTTGACCGGACAGGTCATCCAGCGATCTCCGCCACGCCCTCGACCAGGCGGTCCACCTCCTCGACAGTGCTGTAGCAGGCGCACCCGGCACGCACGACTCCGTCCGGCACCCGTCCCAGCCGTTCCATGACGGTGGCGGCATAGAAATCTCCACTCGATACGAACAGGCCGCGATCCGCGAGCCGTTGCGACACCTCGTCTGGACGGTGGCCGTCGATCGCGAAAATCACGGTGGGCGTTCTCGGCCGCGACGGTGGCGGTCCATACCGGCGGACGCCGCGAATCGACCCCAAGCCTTCCCAGAGGCGTTCGATGAGCTCCTGACCCCGCTCGTGCAGGGCCTCGTAGGATGCGCGCAATCCCTCCCGGGAATCGGCGAGCCCACTCAGGCCGGCCAGGAACTCGACGGCACGAGCAGCCCCGACGATGCCTTCGTGGTTCTGAGTACCGGTCTCGAGGCGTTCCGGTGCCTCGTCTGGAGCGGGATCGAGCTTCGGGACGTCCAACGCATTCAGCAGGTCGTTGCGACCGTAGAGCACGCCGACGTGCGGCCCGTAGAACTTGTACGCAGAACACGCCAGCAGATCGCACCCGAGCCGCGGCACGTCCACGAGCATGTGCGGCGCGTAGTGCACCGCATCGACGAACACGAGCGCGCCGGCGGCATGGGCCACCTTGGCGGCCGCCGCCACGTCGCTGACCGTGCCGAGCGCGTTGGACGCGGCGCCAATCGCCAGAAGCCGCGTGCGCGGCGTGATCGCGCGCTCGAGGTCCCCGGCGTCGAGCTCGCAGCGTTCGACGTCCATCGCCACCGACCGGATGGTCACGCCCCGCTCGCGCGCCAACGCACACCATGGCGCCACATTCCCATGATGATCGAGCTCCGTGACCACGACCTCATCGCCGGGACCCCAGGCTCGTCCGAGGGCACGCGCGACGTGAAACGTGAGCGTGGTCATATTCGCCCCGAACGCCACCTCGTTGGGGGCGGCATTGAAGAACGCGGCCATCACCTCCCGGGCGTGTGCGAGGGCAGCGTCCGTCTCCATGCTCGTCGGGTAGTGCCAGTGCGTGTTGGCGTTGTGGTGCAGCAGGTAGTCAGCGACAGCATCGCTGACCACGCGGGGGATCTGGGTACCGCCGGGACCGTCGAAGTATGCGACCGGGTATCCCTGATGCTCGCGCAGCAACGCGGGAAAGGCGGCCCGAATCGTTTCGACGGGCGGAACGCGGCTGCGCTTCGAGCGAACGTCTGTCTGATCCATAGGAACGGAAACTGTACATCACGCGCCCAGTCAGCCCATCCGCAAGCACGCCCCTGACGACCGGATCCGGTCGTTGCCCTTCAGGACAGCCTGTGAGCGATTCGAAGCGGCCGTACCAATCGGCTCTATTCGATGCGCAATGCCACCATCGGGTCGAGGGAGGTCGCGAGCCGCGCGGGCAAGTACGAGGCGAGCGCGGCGACGGCGGCGAAGGTCACCGCCACGACAGCGAACGTCCGGCCATCAAGCGGCGTGATCCCATAGAGCATCGATTGCAAATAGCGGGTTCCGGCGGCCGCGCCGGCGAGGCCCAACGTGATCCCGATCGCGGCGCACACCAATCCACGGCCGAGTGACCAGGCCGAGCACCTGTCGCCGACCGGCGCCCAGAGCCATTCGCAAGCCGATCTCGCGGGTGCGCTCGACGACGAAGTACGCGAGGACGCCGTACACGCCAATCGCACCCAGCAACGCCGCCACTGCCGCGAACGCCGCCAGCATGACTGCATAGAAACGTTGCCGTGCCACTGAGTTCGCGACCAGGCTATCCATCGGCATGATTGCGTCGAGCGCCGCGTTCGGATCGGCGCGGGTGATGGCCTGCCGCACTTGCAGAATCAGGTCGGTGGGATTGCCGCGCGTCCGCATTGCAAACGACATGAACCCGAACGCCACGTGATCGACCGCGGCTGGCGGCGATCCCCAGCGTTGCTGGAGGGCGATCACCTGTCTGTAGTCCATGAAGATCTCGGCATACGGCTCCCGGTGGAGTGATCCTTGACGGACATCGGCGACAACGCCGACCACCTGCACGGGGACGTGGGGACCGCGTCCCCCGTGCCAGTCCATGAATGCGCCAACCGGGCTGACGTTGCCGAAATACCGGCGCTGCACGGTCTTGTTGATCACGATCACCGGGGGAGCCTGCGCGGAATCGCTTTCGCTCAGCAAGCGGCCGTCGAGCAGCGTGGCTCCTGCGGATTCGAGGTAGCCGGCGCTGAGCGATTTGAGCCGTGGCCGATCCTGCTGCGATTCCACCGTTTCGGGCGCGCTGCCCGACGGTACGAACGAGCCGACCGTGTCCTGCACGCCGATGAGAATGCCGGCGTAGGCGAAGCCGGCCGCCGGGACACCGGGGACCGCACGTATGGCGCGCAGGACCGCGTCAATCGATTCAGCCTTTCGCGCAGTGGGATACTCGGCGGGCAGAACCAGCTGGAACGCGAGGACGTTGGCCGGGTCGTAGCCCTTCTCCACGCCTGCGAGGTTGACGAAGCTGGCTGACAACAACGCGGCCGCGACCAGCAGAACCGTCGCCATCGCCAGTTGCCCGATCACGAGCAGCGTTCGAATCCGCGTGTCCTTTCTGGTCGTCCCTCCGGCACGCGACCCGATCGCCTGCAGCTGATTCGAGCGCGAGAGGTGAAGCGCCGGCACCAGCCCGAACGCGAACGTGGTGATGGCGGCGATCGCGAAGGTGATGCCGAACAGCTCCACATCGATGCCGACCTCGTTGGCCCGGGGGAGAAGATTCTCGCCAAAAACAAGCTTGAATACCCCCTGCGCGTCGACCGTCGCCAGCCACTTGATCGCCGTGACGCCTGCCGTCCCGAGCCCCGCGCCGATCGCGCCGCCGGCAGCGGCAAGGACGACGCACTCGGCGAGGATCTGCCGGACCAGTTGCCAGCGGCTGGCGCCCAGCGCGAGGCGTGTTGCCAGCTCGCGACGCCGGGCCGTCCCTCGGGCGAGAAGGAGACTGGCGACGTTGGCGCACACGATCAGGAGCACGACGGTCACCGCGCCCAGGAAGATCCGCAGGACGGAGCGGACCGCCGGGATGTCGCCTCCTCCCTGACGACCGGGAGGAGGATCGAACAGGCCATCCTTCAAGCTCCGGACTCCGAACCGCGCGGCCGTGAGCGGAGGAGCAGACGCCGGTCGTGGCGGACGCACCGCCGCGCCGATGACGTTGGCTTCGTCGGCCGCCGCGGCCAGAGCCGTGCCGTCACGAATCCGGCCGATCAGTTGCGCCAAGCCGATCGCCCTTGCGTTTGGCACGGCGGCAATCGGCGTGTAGAAGTCCATGGGCGCGCCGATCGTTTCCATGCTTTCCGGCATCACACCGATCACCGTGAGCGATCGGCCCGCCAGGCCGCCCGACCGGAAGTGCACGACCGATCCGATGGCCTCCGGATCGGATCCGAAGTGCCGCTGCCACGCGTAGTAGCCAAGCACCATCACGTCGGCATCGGCGGCGTCGCGGGAAACCAGCGTGCGCCCGAGCAGCGCTCGCGCCCCGAGGACCTCGAAGTAGTTCGACGAAACCAGGCCGGCGGTGACCCGGACCAATCCCGCGGGCGCCGGCATCACGACCTGCGGGTCGTACGTCGCTGCCGCCACGCCCGTCAGGGTCGTCGTCCGCGATTGCCAGTCGAGGTACTCACGATAATTGACGGCCGACATGTTGCGGGGCCGGTCGTGCTCGAGGATCCGAACCAGGCGATCGGCATCGAGCAGCGGCAGCGGCCGCAGCAGGATCGTATTCACGACGCTGCAGATCGCCGTCGTCGCGCCGATGCCGACCGCCAGCGTCAAGACGGCAGCCGCCGTGAATCCAGGACTGCGTGCCAGCGACCGCACTGCATACCCGACCAGCCGCGACCAGTTGCCAAGCCATTCGAGGTCGAGTCTCATTGGTGTTAGTTCTATAACACAACTGCGATACAGACAGCGGTGACAGTCTCGGCTCAGTGTCGCGCCCTGTTCGTGTTCGACGGGGCGCTCCGCGTGGACCCTGCTGTGGCGCTGCGTGACGAGCAGGGCTCGCCCGCGCAGCCGAGGGACTCGATTCTACGGAACCAGCTGATCAGCGAATTCCACCTGCCCTCCGCAGAGGACGGGATCGCACTCCGCAGGTGACGGCAAGTACGCAAACGACCGTTCAATGGGCATTTTCGGTGGCACTCTTGATGCAACCGCCGCCCGGACTTCCCCGGAGCATTGCATGCCGTCTTATCGAGTGCTGATTCGATCCTTTCTTTACGCCCTGCCCGTCGTCCTCTCGGCGTCCCTCGGGCTCGCGCAGGAGTTTGGCACCCTGTCCATCCAGGCCCGGCCGGCCGGTGCGGAAATCCTCATCGATGGTGAGCACTGGACGGGCAGCGGCGACACCGGCCCGCTGACGGTGCAGCTGGCCCCGGGGTCGCACCGCATCGAGATCCGCGCGCCGGGCCGGCAGACATACGTGTCCGACGTGACGATCCGGGCCGGTGAGGCGACGCCGCTGAACGTGTCGCTGGCCGTGGCAACGCCTCGGCGGGAGCCGCCACCGGCCCCCGTGCCGCGGAGGCCTCCATCAGCGGCTGGCCCGCTGCAACCGGGCAGCGTCGTCGAAGTGACCAACGCAGGAGACGGTGCGGTGTTCGCGCCCGACGTGAAGTTCACCGAGGTGAACCACGAATTCGCGACGCTGGTCGGCGGGTATGGCGGCTACGTGTTCGGCGGTGAGGTGATGTTCGGCGGCGGCGGCTACTGGCAGGCCAATTCCACCAATGGTGTCCACCTCGCCTACGGCGGCCCGGTGGTCGAGTGGCGGGCGCTGCGCGGCAAGACCATCGGCCTCAACCTGCACGCGCTCGTGGGCGGCGGCACGCTCTACAGCGACTACCACGACAGCTACTACGGCTACGACCGCGGTGCCTACTTCGATCCGCGCGGCCGCAACGGCCGCGTCGTTGCCGTCGTCCCTCCCGGCTACGGGTATCACTACTACGACGCCTTCTTCATTGCCGATCCGGAGGCGCAGCTGGTGATTCACTTCGGATCGAGCGTCCGCCTGCAGGGCAGCGCAGGGTATCGCGCGACCTCGACCAGCAGCCTCAATGGCGTGACTGGCGGGATCTCGGTACAAATCGGCCGCTGACGCCGAGCTTCGCCGGGGAAACGTAAGCTGCCCCTGCGATCACGCCGCTGGGGTCGAGGGACCTGTTTGTCGCCCACCATGCGTAGCGGTCTTCGGCGAGCCAGTCGAGATGGCGCTCGCTTTTCACGTGCGATCTGTTGCTGAGATCGCTGGATCTCGCTTGTCACCCCACGCTCCGATATTTAGGAGGTCCGGAATGACGTAGATCCGGGGCGTATTCGGGGGGAAGAAGGCTGCGCCACGTTCACAAACTTCGGCATGTTGGAGATCGCCGTGACGACAGCCCAAAGAATTTTCAGCGGGCCTCCGGAATCGAAACCATCATCGTTGCGCACGTCGAGAAGAGTGTTATAGTCACCCCGATTTTGCGCGGTTGAGCGCATCGATCGAGGTCGTCCATGACACGGATTGTCCTGGTTGTCGCGTGGCTCTGGGTAGCGGGCGTCGCCGGTTGGTTATCCTTGGCCCCTTCGTCGGCACAGGTCTCGCCGACACCGCAGGCTCCTTCAGAAGCGACAGCTCCGCCGGCACAAGCGGCGACTCCACCGTCCGGCTATGCTGGGAGTGATACCTGCGTCACGTGTCACACCGATCAGGAAGCAAGCCTCAAGGGCACCAAGCACGGGCAGACCGCCAACCCGCGATCGCCAGCTGCCAAGCTCGGATGCGAGAGCTGTCATGGTCCGGGACAGGCGCACGTCGACGACGACGCCAAGGGGCACATCCTGAAGTTTTCCGCGCTGAAGCCGGCGGAGGTCAGCCAGACGTGCCTCACCTGCCACAACCGCGGCACACACGCCGGATGGGAGGGCAGCACGCACGAGGCGCGCAACCTCTCGTGCGCGACCTGCCATAGCGTCCACAAGCCGGCGTCGTTCACGAACCAGCTCGTCAAGCCGACGGAAACCCAGCTGTGCGCGACGTGCCACCGCACGCAGGTGGCCAAGACCGAGCGTGCCGTCGCGCACATGCCGGTGCGGGAAGGCAAGATGGCGTGCGCGTCCTGCCACAACCCGCACGGATCGATCAGTAACGTCAAGGCGCTCAAGGCTGGCAGCTCGGTCGCCGAGCTGTGCGTCAGCTGTCACACCGAGATGCGCGGACCGATGCTCTTCGAGCACGCCCCGGTGCGCGAGAACTGCGCGACCTGTCACGATCCGCACGGATCCTCCAACGACCGGATGCTCGCGGTCCGCATGCCGATGCTCTGCCAGCGCTGTCACGTCGCGAGCAGGCACCCGGCGACGCTCTACGACAAGGACCAGATCACCACCAACAAGAGCAACCGGATGTTCGGCAGATCGTGCGTGAACTGCCACTCGAACGTCCACGGCTCGAATCACCCCTCGGGCCAGTTCTTCATGCGGTAAGCGGAGCCGTTGTATGCGCCGATTCGCCCTCACGACGATCGCCCTGCTCGGCCTCGTCACCCCCGGTGCCGCACTTGCACAGGGAGCCGCCCAACCGCCGGAACCGTCATCGACTCAGACCCCGGCGCAGCCGGCCGCGCCCGCCGCGCCCGCGGCGGCCGATGCGCCCGACGAGCCCGACGT
The DNA here is from genome assembly GCA_963787175.1 of uncultured Acidobacteriota bacterium. GTDB lineage: Bacteria > Acidobacteriota > Vicinamibacteria > Vicinamibacterales > 2-12-FULL-66-21 > CAVSUB01. The sequence continues at coordinate 6,391 of CAWBCA010000003.1, read as the reverse complement.
GTCGCGCAGTCTCTTCGAACCGACCGCGCGCGAATTCCTCATCGGGGGCCGCTTCACGAGCGTGGACGGCGATCCGGCGCGCTACCAGCGCTACCAGGACGAGCGCGACGGGCTGCTGTTCTCGAATTTCCGCTACTCGTTCGCCCAGCCGGACGGTAAGTGGGACTTCAACGCGCGCGCCGAGAACGTCGGCTACCGCGACCAGGAGTTCATGGGGAGTTACGACCGGATCGGCCGGCTGTCGCTCAGCGGCAGCTGGCAGCAGATTCCGCAGTTCTACAGCGTCGATACGATGACGCCGTATACGGGCACCGGCGGCACGCTGGTCCTCGACGACGCGACGCAGCGCGCGATCCAGAACGTGCAGGCCACGCTCGACGCCTACATCCCGCTGGCGCCGGCGTTCGAACTCCGCGAGCGGCGCGACATCGGCCGTTTCGACCTGGTCGCGACGCCGGAGCCGAACCTCGACGTCACGGCGAGCTTCACGACGCAGAAGCACAGCGGCGAGCTGCCCTGGGGGGCCGGCTTCGGCTTCAGCAACGACGTCGAGGTGGCGCTCCCCTACGATTCGCGCGCGAACGACCTCACCCTCGGCACCGAGTGGACGAATGGGCGCAGCATGCTGCGTGCCGCCTACAGCGGCTCCTGGTTCGACAACATCGCGCCGACGCTGACCTGGGACAGCCCGCTCCGCCTTGACGACAACGCGGACGCCGGGCCGGGCCGCGGACGGATGTCCCTATGGCCGTCGAATTCGGCCCAGACCATCAGCTTCGCGGGGTCCACCAAGCTGGCACACAGGACGCAGGTGACCGGCTCCTTCTCCTACGGATTGTGGAGCAACGACGAGCCGCTGCAGCCCTTCACGATCAACGCGACGCTGCCGCAGTTCGCGCTGCCCCGCGCCACCACCGAAGGAAAAGCGCACGTCTTTTCGACCAACCTGAACCTCACCTCGCGCCCGTCGACCGACTGGCGGTTCGGCGCGCGGGTCCGCAACTACACCTACAACAACCTCATGCCCGTGACGTCCATCACGAACATGGTCAGCTACGACGACGGGCCCTCGACCACGCCCACTGGCGGTCCTGACCTCTACGCGCACAGCCGGACGACCTTCGACGGCGATGCCACGTGGACGAAACTGATGCCGTTCGCGGTCACGTTCGGCTACGGGCACAACGGCAACGGCTACGATGCGCGGATCGTCGAGTCGAGCGGCGAGAACGTGTTCCGCGTGTCGGCCGATGCCGTCGGCACGTCGTGGCTCACCTTCCGGACCCAATACGAGTTCGGCGATCGCACCGGTTCAGGGCTCGACGAAACGCAGCTGACGGCGATTGGCGAGCAACCCAGGATGCGTCACTTCGACCTCGCCGATCGGACGAGGAACCGCTTCACGGCCCAGGCCGACATCGTGCCGTCCGACGCCTGGACGTTCAGCGTGGCCACCGGCATCCTCAAGGACGACTTCAGCAACAGCTTCTACGGCCTGCAGGATTCCACCGGCCGTACGTTCTCGCTCGCGGCTGATTTCCATCGGCCGAACGGCCTGGGCGCGGGCGGGAGCTACAACTTCGAGCGCTACGCCGGGCTGCAGCGCTCGCACGAGGGGGATTCTTCAACGGCGCAGTTCAACGATCCGCTGCGTGACTGGACCGTCGACTCGACCGAGACGGTGAACTACTTCTCGATTTACGCCAACCCGCCACGCATCGGCCGCGGCACGGAGATCCGCGTCGCCTACGACTTCAGCCATGCCGAGGGGAGCTACCTCTACGCCATCCCGGCGGGCAGCCCCATACCGCCGCCCAATCAGCTGCCCGACGTGTTCAACAAGCTGCAGCAGCTGCACATCGACGTGCGGCACCGGCTCTCCAGCCGCCTCGCCGCGTCGTTCTCGTACCTCTTCGAGCCGCTCAGCCTCTACGACTTCGCCTTCGATCCGAGCGTGGTCAACGGCATCGTGCAGCCGAGTTCGCTCGTTCTGGGGTATGTTTATCGTCCGTACACTGCGCACTCGGTGAGGTTCGGGCTGCGCTACTTCTGGTAATGCCTTCGGAGGTCACGCTCATGACGCTCAGGACGAAAATGATTCTGCCACTCGGCACGCTGGCGCTGGCGCTCGGCATGCCTGTTGTTGCGTCGGCTCAGGACGAGGCGCTCGTCAAGAAGGGCCAGGAGGTCTACGCCGCCCAGAAGTGCTCGATGTGCCATTCCATAGCCGGCAAGGGCGCCAAGACCAACCCGCTCGACGGCGTTGGCGCGAAGCTCTCCGCTGACGACATCCGGCAATGGATCGTCGACCCGGTGGCGATGACGAAGAAGTCGAACTCGACCAAGAAGCCGCCGATGCCGAAGAAGTACGACAAGCTGCCGGCAGCTGACATCGACGGGCTCGTCGCCTACATGCAGAGCCTCAAGTAAGCGGCACCGTGGCTGGCCGCGCGACTCTGTCTCGCCATCCGCTGGCCGTGGCCGGCGCCCTGCTGACGACGGTGAGTGCCGTCGTCTTCATCGCGCTGGTCATTGCCGTCGTCGCGGGACTCTTCGACCACCCGTACGCGGGCCTGGTCGTCTTCGTCGCTCTCCCAGCATTGTTCGTGCTCGGTCTTTTGCTGATCCCGCTCGGGATGTGGCTGGAAGCCAGGCGACTCCGGCACCATCCAGAGGCCACACGCGACTGGCCGGTCTTCGATCTCCGCAAGCCGACGACGCGCCGAACAGTGCTCGCCGTCATCGCCCTGACCGCCGTCAACATCGTGATCGTCCTGCTCGCGGGCAAGGGCGCAGTGCACTATATGGATTCGCCGGCATTTTGCGGCCAGACGTGTCATCTGCCGATGCACCCGCAGTTCACCTCCTGGCAGGCCGCGCCGCACTCGGAAGTTACGTGCACCCAGTGTCACGTTGGTGAAGGCGCAAAGGCACTCGTGCGCGCCAAGCTTGCCGGCACGCGGCAGCTGTATCACGTGCTCACCAACCAGATCCCCAAACCGATACCGGGTGTCGCCGACATGCGTCCGGCGCTCGAGACCTGCGGCAATTGTCACTGGCCAGGCCGCGATTCCGGCGACGTCATCAAGGTCAAGCGGGAGTACGCAGACGACGACGCCAATTCGGAAACAGCGACGATCCTGCAGATGTTCGTTGGTGGGCCGGGCCGGCCGACATCGAGCGGCCGGGCGATTCACTGGCATGCCGATCCCGATGTCCGCATCGAGTTCGTGTCCACGGATCACGAGCGGCAGAAGATCCCCTACGTGCGCCTGGTCGGCAGGGACGGCACGGTCAAGGAGTACAAGGCCGAGGGAGCCACCGACGAGGAGATCGCCAAAGGCGAGCGGCGGGTCATGGACTGCATCGATTGTCACAACGTGCCGGCGCATCGGATCGCGCCGACCGCCGAGCAGGCCGTGGACGCCGCGATTGCGAACGGCAGCATCAGCCGGGATCTGCCGTTGGTTCGCCGCGAGAGTGTCCGGCTGGTCAGGTCGGACTACCCGACCCAGGACCAGGGGCTGGAGGAAATCGAGAAGGGAGTCCGCGGTTTCTACACCGGCAAGGACGGCGTCGACGACGCCGCGCTGGCACGAACGATTGCTGCGGTGAAGGACGTGTATCGGCGGAATGTGTTTCCGGCGATGAAGGTGACGTTTGGCGTCTATCCCGACAACCTCGGGCACATCACGTCCAGCGGATGCGTACGTTGTCACGACGGTCGCGCTGCCTCGGACGGCAGCAAGATCAACGACGACTGCGAGTACTGCCACAAACAGATCGAGAAGCCTGTCGGCGGCGGACCCTAGGCTGCACCGGCACGCCTCGTCGACGACAACCCGTTTCGGTTTCCGACCCTCGAAGAAGGTGCCCGCCGCGCCCTCGTTCGCGATTTCCCGTACGGCGTGCTCTTCAGCGCGGCAGAGGACCCGAGTTAATCAGACGTTGTCCCCTTCGGTGGAGGTGCCGCGTGCCTTGGCCGGCTCCTTCGCGCCCCACTTCCAGCCGCTGATCGCCGGCATGTCGTCGCCGTGCTTGTTGATGTACTCCTTGTGCTCGATCAGCTTCTCGTGGATCGCCTGCTTGAAGTAGGCGGCGCGCGCACCGAGTTGCGGCAGCCGGTCGATCACGTCCTCGCACAGGTGGAAGCGGTCGAGATCGTTCATCACCACCATGTCGAAGGGCGTCGTCGTCGTGCCTTCTTCCTTGTAGCCGCGCACGTGCAGGTTCTTGTGGTTGGTGCGCCGGTAGGTCAGGCGATGAATCAGCCACGGGTAGCCGTGGAAGGCGAAGATGATCGGCTTGTCCTTGGTGAACAGGGCGTCGAAATCGCGGTCCGACAGCCCGTGCGGATGCTCGTTCCGATGGCTGCAGCTTCATCAGGTTCACGACGTTGACCACGCGCACCTTCAACTCCGGCAGGTGCTTGCGGATCAACTCGACCGCGGCCAGCGTCTCCAGCGTCGGCACGTCGCCGCAGCAGGCCATGACGACGTCGGGTTCGCTCCCCTTGTCGTTCGAGGCCCATTCCCAGATGCCCAGGCCGGCGGTGCAGTGCTTGATGGCCTGGTCCATGGTCAGCCATTGCGGGGCCGGCTGCTTGCCCGCGACCACGACGTTGACGTAGTTGCGGCTGCGCAGGCAGTGATCGGTCACCGACAGCAGGCATGTTGGCGTCCGGCGGCAGGTAGACGCGGACGACCTCGGCCTTCTTGTTGACGACGTGGTCGATGAACCCGGGATCCTGGTGGCTCAGAGCCGTTGTGGTCCTGCCGCCAGACGTGCGAGCTGAGGAAGTAGTTGAACGAAGCGATCGGCCGCCGCCACGGGATGTGGTTGCAGGTCTTGAGCCACTTGGCGTGCTGGTTGAACATCGAATCGATGATGTGGATGAACGCCTCGTAGCAGGAGAAGAAGCCGTGCCGGCCTGTCAGCAGGTAGGCCTCCAGCCAGCCCTGGCACTGGTGCTCGCTGAGCACTTCCATCACGCGGCCGTCCGGGCTGAGCTTGTCGTCCTCCGGATAGATCTCGGCCATGTAGCAGCGCGTGGTCACGTCCAGCACGTCTTGCCAGCGGTTCGAGTTGTTCTCGTCCGGGCTGAACAGGCGGAAGTTCTTGCTGTCCAGGTTCAGCTTCATGATGTCGCGCAGGAACTTGCCCATCTCCCGCGCCGACTCCGCCGTGGTCGCGCCGGGGCTGGCGACCTTGACGGCGTAGTCGCGGAAGTCCGGCATCTTCAGGTCGCGCAGGAGCAGGCCGCCGTTGGCGTGCGGGTTGTCGCTCATGCGGCGGTGGCCCTCGGGCGCCAGTTCGGCGATCTCGGCCTTGAGCTTGCCCTCGTCGTCGAACAGCTCCTCGGGCTTGTAGCTCTTCATCCACTGTTCGAGGATGCTGATGTGTTCGGGCTTGTCCATGTCGCCCATCGGCACCTGGTGGCTGCGCCAGTAGTCCTCGCACTTCTTGCCGTCGATCTCCGGCGGGCAGGTCCAGCCCTTGGGCGTGCGGAAGACGATCATCGGCCAGGCCGGGCGCTTGACGATCCGCCGCCCTTGGCCTCGCGCCTGCTGGCCCAGATTTGCTTGATCTCGGCCACCGCGGCGTCCATCACCTCGGCCAGCTGCTGGTGGACCGCCTGCGGTTCGCGGCCCTCGACGAAGTACGGCTTGTAGCCCATGCCCTCGAAGAACTTTTGCAGCTCGTCCTCGGGGATGCGGGCCAGGAAGCAGGGGTTGGCGATCTTGTAGCCGTTGAGGTGCAGGATGGGCAGCACGCAGCCGTCGCGGGCCGGGTTGAGGAACTTGTTGCCGTGCCAGCCGGTGGCGAGGGGCCCGGTCTCGGCCTCGCCGTCGCCGACGACGCAGGCGACGATCAGGTCCGGGTTGTCGAACGCGGCGCCGTAGGCGTGGCTCAGGGCGTAGCCCAGCTCGCCGCCCTCGTGGATGGAGCCCGGCGTTTCCGGGGCGACGTGGCTGGGGATGCCGCCGGGGAAGCTGAACTGCTTGAAGAGCCGCTTCATGCCCGCCGGCGTCCTGGCTGATGTTCGGGTAGTACTCGCTGTAGGTGCCTTCGAGGTAGGCGTGCGCCACCAGCGACGGGCCGCCGTGCCCGGGGCCGATGATGTAGATCACGTTCAGGTCGTCGCGCTTGATGACGCGGTTGAGGTGCACGCAGAGCATGTTCAGGCCCGGCGAGGTGCCCCAGTGGCCCGAGCAGCCGCGGCTTGATGTGCTCGCGCTTGAGCGGCTCTTTCAGGAGCGGGTTGTCGAGCAGGTAGATCTGGCCGACCGAGAGGTAGTTGGAGGCCCGCCAGTAGGCGTCCATCTTGCGCACCTCGTCCGCGGAGAGGAGTCGCCACCGCGGTCTTGTAGCCGTCGCCGGCCTTCCGTTT
>CAWBCA010000002.1:0-644593 GCA_963787175.1 uncultured Acidobacteriota bacterium | reverse complement strand
AGGCAGCCCCGCAGGGGACACCCGACAGGAGCGCGCCATTGCCGCTGGCGGAGTTCCAGCCGAAGAGCATGCTGCACGTGAACGAAACCCGCGGTCGCCCGCGCACGCTTCCCGGTGATCGACTTCCATACCCACATCTCACGACGGCGCGCGCAGAGGAGCGGCGTGCCGCCGGCGGACCTGTTGAAGGCCATGGACGCGGTCAATCTGCACACGATGGTCAACCTGACCGGCGGATCGGGTGAAGATCTCGCGGCCGCCATCGCGAACTTCGACCGGGCGTTTCCGCGGCGGTTCATCTCGATGACCGAACCGACATGGGCTCGTGCCAGCGAGGCGGGCTACGCCGCGTGGCAGGGGGACGAGATCGCCAGGGCCAAGGCAGCGGGCGCGGTGGGCGTCAAGGTCCTCAAGACCCTGGGATTGTATTTGCGGGACGGCGGGCCCCAGGGAACGCTCGTGCGGGTGGACGATGCGCGGTTCGATCCCCTGTGGGATGCCTGCGGCCGCCTTGGTCTGCCCGTGGCGATCCACGTCGGCGATCCCGAAGCGTTCTTCCTGCCGATCGACCGTTTCAACGAGCGGTACGAGGAGCTCAGCGCTCACCCCGACTGGTCCTTCCACGGCAGGGACTTCCCGGCGTTCAAAGACATCCTGAATGCCCGCGATCGAGTGTTCGCCAGGCATCCGAAAACGACGTTCGTCGGGCTGCACGTCGGCCACTGGGCCGAAAACCTCGGCGCTGTCGGCGAAATGCTCGACAGGTTCCCCAACGTGCATGTCGAAATCGGCGCACGTATCGGCGAGCTCGGTCGTCAACCGCGGGCCTCGGCGCGATTTTTCGACAGGTACCAGGACCGCATCCTGTTCGGCACCGATGCCATCCCGCTCGGCACCGAGACTCCGCAGCAGGTGTTCGGCGAAGATCTGTACCGGATCTACTACCGCTTCCTCGAAACGAGGACGAGTACTTCGACTACGCGCCCGCGCCCGTTCCGCCGCAGGGCCGATGGAGGATCTACGGGATCGGGCTGCCGGAACAGGTGCTCCGCAAGGTGTATTACCAGAACGCCGAGCGGGTGCTGGGGTTGAAGCTGGTCGAGGCGTGAGCCCTGGCGTCTTCAACCGCAGGTCGTATGAAGCCCCTACGGATTCTCATCACCTGCCAGGCTCTGCACGGCCGCGCCGGTACGGAGCTGTACGTCCGCGATGTCGCACTCGCCCTGCTGCGCATGGGCCATACGCCGATCGTCCATGCCAGCCAGCTGGGCGACGTTGCCGCAGAGATTCGCAACCTGACGATTCCGGTGGTCGACCGCCTCGAGGCCATAGCCATCGTTCCGGACCTGATCCTCGGGCAGCACCACCTGCCGACAATGATGGCGCTTCTGCAGTTCGCCGGAGTCCCGCCGTGTATGTCTGCCACGACTGGTACGGGCAGAACGCGTTCGCACCCCGCTTTCGCGCATCCTGCGCTTCGTCGCAGTCGACGTGACCTGCCGCGATCGCCTCATCTGTGAAGACGGCGTAGACGAGGCGCGCGTCCGGCTGATTCCCAGTTCCGTGATCTCGATCGCTTCGAACTTCGGCCGCCGCTTCCCGCACGTCCGGCCCGCGCGCTGGTGTTCGGCAACTACACTGGCGAGAGTGCCCACCTGACCGCACTTCGCTCGGCGTGTGCCAGGCATGACATTCAACTCGATGTCGTCGGCCGGCTGATGAACAACGCCGTCGACAGGCCGGAGCAGACTCTCCGGAACTACGACATCGTGTTCGCCAAGGGCCGCGCCGCTCTCGAAGCACTTGCGGTCGGGTGCGCGGTGATCATCTACTCGGGCATCCGTTTTCTTGGCCCGATGGTCCGGGCCGCAGATGTCCAGGGGCTGTTGCCCGTGAACTTCGGGATCCGCGCGATGGGGGATGCGCTCACGCCGGAAGCACTGGCCTTACGCGCGGAGGCGGAGCTCGCCCGGTTAGACCCGGTCGATGCACGAATCGCCACGGCGCTGGCGAGAGCGTCAGCCGGCCAGGCGATGGCCATGCAGGCAATGTCGGAACTGTGCGAAGAGGTGGTCGCCGAACACGGGCAGGCCGGGACCGGGCCGGATGCCGCTCGCGAAGGACCGGCGGCGGCGGCATACCTGCAACGGTTGCTGGGGCATCACGCACAGGTGCTGGCGCAAGAGCAGGCCATGCGCGACTCGCCGGCCGCCAGGCTGAGTCGACGCCTCGACCGCGTGCCGCGAATCGCCCGGCCGCTCCGGTCGATCCTGCGTGCGCTGGTGCGCTGAGCGACCGTCCGGACCCGCGTTCAATCGCGAAGCGGCGTGCGTCTCGTGGCAGTCATGGTCAAGGGCTCCTTCGGGTGCAGGAAATGCGTCGCCCTCATCGCGACCGGGTTCGGAGACGTCAGCGACAATCTCCAGCGGGAAGCGAGCGTCGCCAGCACGAGCACCCCCTCCATGCGGCCGAACCCTTCGCCGATACAACGCCGCGGTCCACCACCGAACGGAAAAAACGAATAAGGGGGACGCGCGGCTCTTGCTTCAGGCGTCCATCGTTCGGGTCGAAGCGCTCGGGCGACGGGTAGTAACGCGGGTCGCGATGCATGAGGAACTGGCTGACGACAACCATGGCGCCGGCCGGCAGGATGTAGTCGCCGACCTGATAGTCGCCCAGGGTGGTGCGCACGCAGCCGCGGTACAGGCGGATAGATGCGCATCGACTCGTCCAGGATCATGCGTGTGTAGCTGAGCCGCGGCAGGTCACTGGCCGTCGGCAGGCGCCCCGAGAGGACGCTGTCGAGCTCCCGATACAGCGCGCCCTGGATCTCGGGATGCAGCGCGAGCAGATACCAGGTCCAGGTCAGGGTCGTTGCAATATTCTCGAACCCCCCGATGAAGAGGGTGATGGCTTCATCACGAACCTGCCGATCGCTGGCGAGGCGTTCATCGTCGTCAGCGGTTCGCGACAGCAGGATGGAGAGCAGGTCGGCGTGGTCCTTTTTCGTCCGCCGGCGCTCCTCGATGATCCGGGATACGATACCCTCCAGATCGACACGCGCCACCCTCAGCCGGCGGCGGTGCAGGAACGAGATCCGATGCACGAGCCGCGCGGACGCCGGTTTGAACGAGCTGAACCGGCTGAGTCCGGTGCGAATCGCCGCGATGATCCGCTCGTGTTCCGTCTCAACGCTTGTCCCGAAAAGCGTCTGGCTGGCAATCGGCAGGGTGATTCTTCGCATCGCCTCGAGGACGTCGAACGGATCGCCCTCGCGCCAGGAGTCCGATGCGTCCGCCGCCAGCCTGGTCATCGTTTCGCCGTAACCGGCGAGGCGGGCGCGATCGAACGCGGGGCCGGTTGATTCGCGCTGCCGGCGATGGAAACTTCCCTCGCTCGTGAGCAGTCCTTCGCCGAGAAAGTTATCGCGGCGAACGATGCCGCGGCCCTTCAGGAAATTGGCGTAGTGACTCGAGAGCACCCCCTTGATGTAGTCCGGGTGGTTCAGCTGATAGACGTGGCGCTGCCCGATCTTGAAGTGGACGATGTCCCCGTGGTCGCGGGCGATTCGCGACATGAACCCGAGCGGGTCGCGCTGGCTGGCCCGATAGAGGTCGAGCCCGAACACCCGGCTCTTCGGCCCGGGCGGGTACGACGGGGTCCGGGCCGACGCGGTGCCTCGTGAGTGCAGGTCGGGCGTGGTGGCGGTTGATGACATATGTTTAACCTGGACGGCACCGTCAGCGTCTGTCGTGAATCCGTAGCGCGAACTCGCTGCCCATCACCTGCAGCACCGCTCCCGCCGCGAGACAACTGCGTCCGGCCGTGCGCCCGATGCGCTGGCGCAGAGCTCCGTCCCGGGCGAGGTGAATAGTCGCCTCGGCAAGCGCCCAGATTGGCCGGAGGAGCAACGGGCGCATCGTAGCACGGGCCCGCTGGGTCCGCGTCACGGGCCGGTCCGATTCGGCGGCCGGCGAGCCCGGTCAGGCAGCACCCGCCACGATCCCGGGGAGCGCCGCGATGGGAATGGCAGTGGATATCGAGCCGCTGAGGACTCGCGATATGCTCGTTGCCGTGCGGCTCCTGTTCCGGGTGCTCGTCGCGGCAGTCAGTCTCGCCTCACCGGGATGCGACGACGCACCGACCGCTGCGGGCGGCTCGGAATCCGTCACGCCGAACCTGCGCATCGTCTTTCTCGGATCGACGACGCGACGGTCCGATCTTCCTGCTTCTGCGCAGGCATGCGTGAGTGGCGTTGGCGCAACCCACATCCATCCGAGCTGGCGGGCGTTCGCGGGAATCCCGCTGACGCCACTCCCGCCGGACCGCTACGAGATCGCCTTCAACGACGTGCCGGTCGGCACGCGCGTGTCGTTTCGTGTCAACGACCAGAACGCGTGTGACGAGAACCCGACAGGAGCCGTCACGCGCAATGTCCTCGCGAATGACGTCCGGCTGGTGCAGAACACGACAACGCCAGGGAACGGCGACGAGCCGGGTTACGGATTGACCGTCGCGGCGAACGGGACCATCAGCCAGTAACCGGCTGTCCCGCCGGAGCAAGTGGTTCCACCCTGCCGACCGTCCGCGCCGGCGCGTGAATCGGCAGCGTCTTCGCTCTCCACTGCGACTTCCCGGCGCGTGGTCTGCGGCTCAGCTCCATCACCCTACACGGCGGGAGTTCGTCTACGGGAGGGTATAAGCAATCAACTCCGCGCCGTTGATGCCGCTCACCGCGACAACGATGTACTGCTTCCCGTTGATCAGATAGGTCATCGGCGACCCGGTCTGCTTGGCGGGCATGTTCACTGCCCCGACGTCAGCTCCGGTGGCCTTGTCGTAGGCGCGCAGCAGCGCCACGCGCTGCCCCGCTTCGTTCGTGTGCACGCCACCGTCCCCGGCAATGAGGAGAGTCTTCGTGGTGAGCGTGCCGATGAACGTTCGCCCCGGCTGCCCGAGGCGCGGAAGCTCGAGAAGCTGGAGTGCCGGGTTGCTCCTGATGTCGTCCGGTGTCGAACTGTGCGGCTTCTGCCAGATCAGGTCGCCGGTGCGCATGTCGTAAGCCGTGATCCGATCGTAGGGTGGCTTCACGAGCGGCAGCCCCCGGACGTTGACTCCGCCGCGGGCCCCTGCCGACGCCCGCCTCTCGACGCCGTTCGCGCGCGCCTGGCCCGAAACGTAGCCCATGTCGGACTGTGCCGGGTTCGCCGGCACGATGCCGCTGACGTACAGGTCGGTGTGCGAATGGACGTACAGGCGGTTGGTGTCGGGATCGAACGAGCCGCCAGGCCAGTTCGCGCCGCCGTGGTCGGCCGGCACCTGCAGGGTCCCCAGCCGGCCGTCGAGGGTGCTGAGGATCGGTGGCGTGTAGAGCGGCCCGATCTGGTACCGCTTGACAACCTCCAGGGCTTCGGCCCGCAAGGCCGGTGTGAAGTCGATCAGGTCGTCGATCGCGAGGCCCTGCCGGTCGAAGGGCACCGGCCTGGTCGGGAAGGGCTGTGTCGCGCTGCTCTTCTCGCGGGGAACGGTGGACTGCGGCACCGGCCGTTCCTCGATCGGCCAGATCGGCTTCCCTGTCTCGCGGTCGAGGACGAACAGAAAAGCCTGCTTGGTAGGTAGCGCCAGCGCCTTGATCGCGCCGGCCGTCGATCGTCACGTCGAACAGAATCGGCGCGCACGGCAGGTCGTAGTCCCAGAGTCCGTGATGCGTGGTCTGGTAGTGCCACTTGCGCTTGCCGGTCGTGATGTCCAGCGCCACGAGGCTCTCGGCGAACAGCGTGTTCCCCGGACGGTTCCCGCCGTAGTAGTCGCCCGTCGGCGATTCGACAGGGACGTAGACCAGGTTGAGCCCGAGGTCCGCGCTCATCTGCGACCACGCGCCGGTGTTGCCGTTCTTCAGCGCCCCGTCGTCCTCCCAAGTGTCGTAACCGAACTCGCCCGGATGCGGAATCGTGTGGAAAATCCACAGGCGTTTGCCGGTCCGGACGTCGAAGCCACGCACGTAGCCCTTTGCGTTGTGCATGGTCTTCGGCGCCACGCCGGCGCGGTGAGCGGCGCCCACGACCACGACGTCGCCGGCAATCAGGGGCGTGGCATTCAGCCCCAGTTCGGCGGTCACGAGGTCGACCTCCTGGTCGTTCTCGAGCTTGAGATCGACGACGCCGTTCCGGCCGAAGCCCGGCACGGGAATGCCAGTCCTGGCATCCAGGGCGATCATCCGGTAGCCCGGCGTGACGTAGATGATGCGCTGATCCGAACCACTCGGAACCGGACCAGTACGCCACACCGCGGCCCGCTCCGCTGCGCGGCGCGTTCAACCCGCGCGGCCCCTCGTCCTCGGTGTGCATCCACAGCATCTCGCCGGTGTCCGCCCGGAGTGCGACGACGGCGCGCCGGGTGCCCGCCGTGCTGTAGAGCACTCCGCCGATCATGAGCGGCGTCGCCGAATAAAGCGTGTCCGGACGAGGCCCGAGGAAATCCGTGTTGAGCCGCCAGGCCATCCGCAGCGTCGAAAAGTTGTGCTGGTCGATCTGGTCGAGCGGCGAGTAGCGCGTGCTGGCAAGGTCGCCGCCATACGTTTTCCACTCGCCCGAGACGGCCGCGGCACTCACGCGCTCGACGCCACGTTCCGCAGCCGTCTGCCTGGCTGCTGCGGGGGCCGTGCTCGTGTCACGCGGGCTCGGCTGACCGGGGAAGGCCGGGCCGAAGACAATGTTCGCGAGCGCACTGCGCTCGGCCTCCAGCACGGAGTTGCCCGGGGGCAGTTCGTTGGCGCTCAGCAGATAGGCGAGAAGGGCGGCGTACTGCGTTCCGCTCAGGCTGTTCGGCTTCGCCGGCGGCATCGACTCGACGCGATCGAACAGCTTGTTCAGCGCTGCGCCTCTCCACTTCTCGCCGAAGGTGCCGCCGGCGAGCGCCGGCGCCTGTTCCACGCCCGCGAGGTCGGGGCCGTGGCACTGCGCACAGTGCTCGGTGTACAAGGCTGCCCCCTCGCTGGCCTGCACCTCGGAGTAGACGCCGCTCCGTACACTCCTTGGCTGCGCGGCCGTCGAAGCGGCGGCGGCGCACACACCTGCGGCAAGGACCAGGACCGGCCACGGGAACCGGCGCGAAGGATGCGTCAACAAAACTCCCAGGGAAACAACCGATGTTCGGGGATCCTACCGTAGCGTCCGGTGGCGGCCAAACGAACTGCCCTCGATCCGCGACGCCCCCGCCCGGGTTCCCGCCGATGAACGCAAGACTCGCCTCGTGGTAGAGTCTCGCCGGATCGACCGCTTCCCAACCAAGGACATCGCTGCTCACTGCGGGCCTGGCCGACGATGTGGCAACAGAATTACCAGCCCATAGGCGGCAGCCTGGGCCTGTCGGCGCTGGTGGCATCCATACCGATCGTCGTGCTGTTCTACATGCTCGGCGTGAAGCGCAGGCCGGCGTGGATTGCCGCGATCGCGGCGCTGGCGACAGCCTTCGGACTCGCGCTGTTCGCCTATCGCATGCCGGCTCAGCTGGCCGTCATGGCGGCCCTGAGCGGCGCGGCCTACGGCCTGTTTCCCATTGCCTGGATCGTGTTCTCGTCGATCATGCTGTACCGGCTGGCGGTGGACACCGGCAAGTTCGAGATCATCAAGGACTCGGTCGGCAGCCTGACGAACGACCGCCGGCTGCAGGCGCTCTTCATCGCCTTTTCGTTCGGCGCGTTCATCGAAGGGGCCGCCGGGTTCGGCGCGCCGGTGGCGGTCTCGGGCGCCATGCTTGCCGGGCTTGGCTTCGCGCCGTTCCACGCCGCCGGGATCTGCCTGCTGGCGAACACCGCACCGGTCGCCTTCGGCTCGATCGGCATACCGGTGATCACGTTGGCGGGCGTAACCGGGCTGCCGGTCCTGCCGCTCAGCGCCATGGTCGGGCGCCTGAGCGCATTGATCTCCCTCACGATCCCGGCGTACCTCCTGGTGGTGATGGTCGGCCGGCGCAAGACCCTCGAGGTGCTGCCCGCCGTCGTCGTCTGCGCCGTGTCGTTTGCGAGCGTCCAGTTCTACGTCTCGAACTACATCGGGCCTGAGCTCGCCGACATCCTCGGATCGCTCGCGTGCATCGGTTGCATGGTGCTCCTCCTGAAGCTGTGGAAACCGACCAGCGTCCATCGACTGGAAAAGGACACCCCCCCGGCGCCGAAGCATTCCCACTCGGCGGGACAGGTGTTCGTCGCGTGGCTGCCCTACATGCTGCTGGTCGCGTTCGTGCTGGCATGGGGTGAGGTCGCGATCAAGCGGGCGATCGATCTGTTCACCAGCGGGCTGCTGCCGTCGTTCCTGCCGAGAAGCGCGACCGTCTTGAACGGCCTGAACGTGCCCGGCCTGCACAACCTGATCACCCGCGTGCCCCCGGTCACGACTGCGCCGGCGCCCTATGCAGCCGTCTACACCCTGAACTGGCTCAGCGCGTCGGGAACGGCCTGCTTCCTGGCCACGGTGGCTGCCGCCATCGTGCTGCGGGTGAGCCCGCGGCGGTTTGCCGGCATATACGGGGCCACGTTCCGCCAGCTTGCGAAATCGATGCTCACGATTGCGTCGATGCTCGCGCTGGCGTACCTGATGAACTACTCCGGCATGACCTCTACGCTGGGGCTTGCGCTGGCCGCCAGCGGCGCCGCCTTTCCGTTCTTCAGCGCCATCGTCGGGTGGCTCGGGGTGTTCCTGACCGGCAGCGACACGTCATCCAACGCGCTGTTCGGGAACCTGCAGGTGATCACGGCGACCCAGATCGGGATCAACCCGGTGCTCACGGCGTCGGTCAACGCGGCGGCCGGCGTCATGGGGAAGATGATCTCGCTCACGAGCATTACCGTGGCCTGCGCGGCAACCGGCCTGAGCCTGGAGGACGAGGGCAAGCTGTTTCGCTTCACCTTCAAGCACAGCATCGTGCTGGCGTGCATGATGGGACTCGTGGCGATGGCGTTCGCCTACCTGCTGCCTGGACTGGTGCCGGTGCTGCCGGCCAGATAGCCGGCGCAACGCGGCGAGTGAGCCGCATACTGGTGCGGCTCGACCATCCGGGCCAGGCTGGCCGTCCTTCGATTGATCCGGCAGCTCATGGGGGGCATGACATGAAACGACTGCGTCTTGCACTGGCGGTGTGCGCCGTGGGCGCGCTCATTATGGTCCTCCCGAGGGCGCAGGGAGCAGGTCCTGTTCCGCGCGCGCCGCAGGCCGCGGACGGCACGCAGGCGGGCGGCCGTCGCGCGGGCGGTGCCGCCGTAAAGGGGCCGATTGGAGGCACGTTGACGCCGCTCGAGGCGGACGAACGCGGTTGGGGATGGCAAGTCAAGGCCATGATGAATCCCGAGACCCCGCGGCCGCTGTACAACCGCGCCAAGGAGATGCTCCTTCAAGACAAGCAGATCACCAGCTACACGATCTCGAGCTTCGATACCGAGCTGTACTGCGAGGTCGGCAGGCACTTCGACTACATCTGGTTCGAAATGCAGCACAGCACGATGTCGTACGACGAGGTCCGGCGCATGCTGCTGGCGTGCCCGCGACTGGGCGCCGCACCGATGGTGCGCCTTCCGGACGCGCTCGAGTCGAGCATCCAGAAGGCGACCGACCTCGGGGCGCTCGGCATCATCGTGCCCACTGTGGACGACGCCCTCGAAGCGCGGGATGCGGCCCGGTTCTCCCGCTATCCGCCGTTCGGGCGGCGCAGCGCCGGCGGCGGTGCGTACAACCAGCTCTGGAACGCCCCCGGCACGAACTACCGTGCGACCATCAACGACAACATGCTCGTCACGGTCATGATCGAGACGCTCGAAGGGGTCGCCATGGCGGAGGAAATCGCGGCGACCCACGGCGTGGACGTCATCATGCTGGGCAACAACGACCTGTCGCAGTTCTCGGGGTGGAGCCAGCACGATCCGCGCTATCAGGATGCGATCATCCGGGTGCACGACGCGGCGCTGCGCTATGGCAAGTACTACGGGAACGCCGGCGCGCAGGACTCTGACCGGGTATACCGTAAGCGCCGACACCCGCATGGTGCAGAACGGGCCGGCGCCGGATTGCTGGCAACCGCCGGGTCGTGGCCGGGCCCGTGGGGCGGCGCCGGATGAAGAGCCGGTGATCGGGCTACCGGGAGGGACTGCCGGCCCGACCGGCAAGTCATCGCCGGACGGCTGCCGGCCGGGCGCGAAAAAATAGCTTCAACCCTGATTGACCTGCCGGAGTGCAGCCCGCGGGCCGCCGACCATGAGCGTCGCATTCGGCAAGTTCAGGGAGCCACATGGGCCTGAGATGAATCGCAGAGCGGCGATGCTGGCGATGTTGGTGCTGCCGTTTGGCACTCGCGCTGGAGGCGCCGGCGTTTCCGCCGGTCAGGATGCCGATCGATGGACTCCGCTCTTCAACGGGCGCGACCTCAGCGGGTGGGAAACCTTCCTCGGCAGACCGCACAGGCAGGTCGAGGTGCCCGGTCAGCAGAGAAACCAGCAGGGCGAGTACCTCGACGCGGTCGGCGTCGACAGCGATGCCAGGGGTGTGTTCTCCGTCGTGCAGATGGACGGGGAGCCGGCCATCCGCATCTCGGGCGAGATCTACGGAGCCCTCACCACGCGCGCGGAGCACGAGAACTATCACCTGCGCTTCGAATTCAAGTGGGGCGAGAAGAAGTGGCCGCCGCGCGAACAGGCCGGGCGCGACAGCGGCTGCTGCTACCACGCGGTGGGGCCTCACGGCGCCAGCTACGGGTTCTGGATGCAGTCGTGCGAGTTCCAGATCCAGGAAGGTGACTGCGGAGACTTCTACAGCCTTGCCGGTGTGATCGTCGACGCGGAGGGGGATCCCGTGAAGCCCGGCGATCCCAAAACCGAACTGACTTACAGGAAGGGCGCCCCGCAGGTCGTCGGGCACACGAGGCGCATCATCAGGAATCAGGCGAACGAGAAGCCCCACGGTCAGTGGAACGCACTGGATCTGTACTGCCTGGGTCAGACCAGCGTCCACGTCGTCAACGGCACACCGAACATGGTGCTGTCGGGGCTGCGGCGCAGGGTGGATGGACGCGACGTGCCGCTGACGAAGGGCCGCATCCAGTTCCAGTCGGAAGGAGCGGAAGTGTTCTATCGCAGGGTGGCGATGCGGACCATTCGCGAGATCCCGCGGGCATAGACGCAACAGGCAGGAGCCAGAGAGAGCTCAGCGCACGATCAACGGCCGCAGCGGACGAACGTGGATGTTGCGGAAGGCGACGGGGCCGTGATCGCCCTGAAGCATCAGCGGGTTCTGCGCTGATTCCGGAACCGGCAGATGCGCGCGGGTCGGGCCCTCGATCTCGACCTCCTTTTGCACGAGCTGGCCGTTGAAGAGGACGCGCAGGAAGCGCGCCGGCTCGACCCTCTTGCCGGCGGCATCGAACCGGGGCGCCCGGAACCACGCCTGATACGACTGCCATTCGCCGGGCCGGCGCGACGCGTTCAGGAGCGGCGGCGATCCGCCGACGCCCTGTTCGCCAATCCAGCGGTGATAGATGGCGCCGCCGTCCGACGTCTTCATCGCGTCGGTCGAGCCCCAGCTGTCGAATATCTGGATCTCGTAGAGGCCCTGCAGATACACGCCAGAGTTCGAGCCCTTCGCGAGCATGAACTCGAGATAGAGCTCGACGTCGCCGAACCCGCGCTCGGTGCAGAGGTTGGCCGTACGTCCAGTGGGTCCGTTCAGGATCACGCCGCTCGACCCTGCGCGGCCGTTGAGTTGCGTGGGGCCCAGGAACCGCTCGTACCGCACGAACCTGGTGGTGTACCACTCGTTCTTCGCGCCGGCCTCGCAGCTCTTCCAGCCGGCGAGATCGTGGTTGTTCAGCAGCGGTTCCCAGCCTTCTTCCAGGAGGTAAGGCGGATCCCCGTGGGTATCTCCATCCTGGATCACCGAGTGACTGGGCGTCTGCTGCAGCAGTGCCCCGAGAGCGAGCAGTGCGATGAGCGTTCGCATGGCGGCGCTCACTATACCTCTCATCGCACTTTCCCTGGCCCGCGCGTGTGGGTATCCTCTGGCGGGTGACGCGTGTCGATGCGAGGCTCCCATGAAGCTGTCCCGACGTGAACTCCTTGCCGCAGGGGCGGCCTCGGTCGCGACCCGCGCTCGAGTGCGGTCCGCAGAAGCAGCCGGCCTCCAGACCGCAACGGCCCCGTCAAGGGGCAGGCAGGCGCCACGCCAGCCCAATCTGGGGGTGCGCGACTATCTGGCTCGCGAAGCGCGGCAGATCACGGACAACTCGCTTTCCAATCTGAAGACCCGGGCCGACTTCGCGCGCAGTCTCGCGGCGCGGCGCCGGGAGTACATGCGGATGATGGGCCTCGCGGATCTGCCCGCTCCGGCAGAGCGCGGACCTGTGCCGTATAAGGTCACGGGGGTCGTGGATCGTCCAGGCTACCGGATCGAGAAGCTCCACTACGAGAGCCTTCCGGACCTGCACGTCACCGCGAACCTGTATCTCCCCGCCACCGCAACGGCGACCGCGCGCAAGCCGGGGGTTCTCTACGTGTGCGGCCACGTGGTGAACCAGAAGGTCCACTATCAGGGTCATCCGAAGCGGTTTGCAGAGCTCGGCTTTCCGACGTTGATCGTGGAGACCGTGCAGCTTGGTGAGGTGACCGGCTACCATCACGGCTGCTACCGCGAGGGCTGGTTCCAGTGGTACAGCCGGGGATACTCCCCTGCCGCGATCGAGATGCTGAACGGCATCCGCGGGCTCGACCTCCTGGCCGGCCGGCCGGAGGTCGATGCCGATCGACTGGGCGTCACCGGAATCTCCGGCGGGGGCGCGGTGACCTGGTTCGTGGCGGCCGCCGACGAGCGCGTGAAGGCATGCTCGCCTGTCTGCGGCACGTCCACGCTCGCGTCGCACATCTACGACCGGGTCGTCGACGGCCACTGCGACTGCATGTGGTGGGTCAACACGGCGAAGTGGGATCTTGCCGACATCGGCGCGCTCGTCGCACCGCGGCCGCTGCTGATCGCGTCGGCCAGCCAGGACGGCATCTTCCCGATTCATGCCATCCGCGAGGTCCACTCGCAGCTGGCGAAGCTGTATCGGACCCTCGGCGTCGCCGGGAATCTCCGGCTCGTCGAAACGCCGGGCGGCCATTCGTATCACGAGCGATCGCGTACGGCCATCTTCTCGTGGTTCCTCGCGCACCTCGCGGCGAGAGACGTGGCGCCGGCGGAGGTCGGAGACATCGAGACCGACACCGCCAGGCTGGAGACCGGCGACACGTTGCGGGTCTACGCAGCAGGCAGCCCGGCCGGCAATCGGGCGATCACCATTCAGGACGAGCTCATCCCGCTGGCGTCGCCGCCGGCACTGAACTCGATGGCGGGGCTCGAGGCGGCACGCAAGCAGATCGTCGCGAAGCTCCTTGGAGATACGTTCAATCACTTCCCTCGCACGCCACCGCGCCTCGACATCGATGAAGAGTTCGCGCTCGACGGCGGCGTCGGCACGCGGTTCGCGTTCACCTCGGAAGACGGCTGGCGCCTGCACGGGCTGCGCAGGAATCCACGCAACGCGCAGGGCACAGCGCCAGCCGTAGTCGTTCTGCGCTCCCCTGGTGAAGCCCGCGACGACTCCGAAACGTTCGCGGAGTCAGATCCGCATGCCGTGGACCACGCTCGTCGTGGAGACCCGGGGCACGGGGGATACCTCGTGGGGTGAGGACTTGAACTGGCACGTGCGGCGGGCCGCCGCCTGGACGGGGCGGACCATTGCGAGCATGCGCGTCTGGGACACGCTTCGAGCCATCGAGGTGGCCCGCGCGCTGCCGGGCGTCGATCCCGCGCAGATCTCCCTCGCCGCCCGCGGGGAAATGGCGGCCGTGGCGCTCTACGCGGCGCTCCTCGACGGCCGCGTGAGCGCAGTGCTGCTCGACTCCCCGCCGGCAACGCAGGATGCCCCCAGCGAGCCGGACGGCAAAGGTCCGGCAATCGAGATGTTGAATTGCCTCCGTTACACGGACCTGCCGCAGGTCGCCGCCCTGCTCTATCCCGCTCACATTGCCGTCGCCGGCAGTTTTCCGTCAACCTACGAGTGGGCAGAAAAGGTGTATCGCAGCCTGACTCCGCCGGGCCGGTTCGACAGGGTCAAAGCCGTGGCGGACTGGACGGTTGGGGCTGAAAGCCGACAGCCGGGTACGACCTCGGTCGGCATCGGCGTGCGGACGGACGAACATCGGACCGCGGCGTGGAAGCTCCGTTGACGCGACCCCGGCACCGGGCGCATTCTGGTGACCCTTTTCACGCCATGGACTACCGCCTCCTGCGAATCTTCGTCAGCTCGCGCATGAAGGAACTTGCGGAGGAGCGCAGGCACATCAAGGTCGAGCTGGAAGG
Organism: uncultured Acidobacteriota bacterium; assembly: GCA_963787175.1. GTDB lineage: Bacteria > Acidobacteriota > Vicinamibacteria > Vicinamibacterales > 2-12-FULL-66-21 > CAVSUB01. Next base: position 630,215 of record CAWBCA010000002.1, on the reverse strand, counting down.
CATCCGCATCAATGCCTGGATCTACGAAGACGATGCGGGCGCAAGGCCGGGCACGATCGAGGAAACCTACCTCGATGAACTGGAGAAGGCCGATCTCTATCTGGGGATCTTCTGGCGCGATTTCGGCACCTACACGATCGAGGAATACGACTACGCGGAAAAACGCGGCAAGGACCGCCTGATCTACGAAAAGAGCATTGATGTCGCGGGCAAACGCGATCCGCGCCTGCAGGCCTTCCTCGATCGCGTCGGCGGACATGTCAAGGCCGGTGTCGCGCCTGCCCGCTTCGAGACGGTCGAGAGGTTGATCGAGCGGGTCGTGCTCGACGTGCCGGCCCTCCTGACGGAGCGTTTCCGCAGGCAGCGCGCCGCCGGATCCGGCGCACCGTTCCAGGTGCCCGAGCTCAGGCCCGGTCATGTGGCGCGGCCTGCGTTGCTCGATCCCTTGTGCGTCAGTCTCGCGGCAGCCCACGACCCACCGGCGTTTCGCGTGGTCGCGCTGCACGGGATGCCCGGCAGCGGCAAGTCGGAGCTCGCGATCGCGGCAGCCCGCGACGCGCGCGTGCTGAACCGCTATCCGGACGGTGTGTTGTGGGGCGTCCTGGGGCTTGCCCCGGATCTGAGCGGACTGCTCGGCAGCTGGATCCTGGAGCTTGGGGATCGCGATTGGCACGGCGCTGACGCGTCTGCGGCGCAGAGGCATTTGCGCACGCTCCTGCAGGAGCGCGCGGTGTTGCTGGTGCTGGATGACGCATGGAACGCCGAACACGTCACCCAGGTCATTGGCGGAGGTCCGCGGTGTGCCGTGCTGCTCACCACCCGCGAGGCGGTGGTGGCGCGCGCCGCACGCGCTTCGGCGGAAGACACCATCGAAGTCGGCGTGATGACCCGCGACGAAGGGCTCGCGGTGCTGGCGGGCGGACCGGACCGGCTGCTCGGCGCAGGGGAGCGGGCGCAGGCGCTCGAGGTTGCGCGCGCCGTCGGATTTCTTCCGCTTGCATTGAACCTGGCACGCGCCCAGATCGCCGACGGAGTGTCGTGGAGCGAACTTGCGCTCGAACTGCGCCGCGAGACGCAGCTGCTCGAGGCGCTGGACGATGCCGCGCTGGAGACGATCGTTGATGAGTCTACGCGACGTCAGCTCAGTCTCATCGCATCGGTATCGGTCAGCCTTCGCAGGTTGTCGCCGGAGCGTCTGCAGCAGGTCGCCTGGCTGGGTGTGTTGCCCGACGATGTGCAGTTGCCCGCCAGCGCCGCCGCAACGCTGTGGGCTGTGGATGAGGCTTCGGCGCGCCTCGCGATGCGCAGCTTGCGCTCGAGCGGCTTGTTGCTCGCCGGTGAGCGCACTGCCGACGGCGCGCTCACCTACCTGCCCCACGACGTCATCCACGCGATGGCGAAGCGTTTGCTGGTCGCGCCGGAGGATGCGGCACGGGCCGCGCAGCTGCCTGGCCTGGGGCTGACCGCCCAGTCCGCGCAGCGCGCGTTCCTGGCGCGGCATCGCGCGCGTTGCAGCGGCGACGGCTGGCACACGCTCCAGGACGACAGCTACATCTTCGACCACCTCACCTGGCATCTGGAGCATGCGGGCCGGGTCGAAGAGATCCACGCCCTGTTGCGCGAGCAGGGCGAGACGGGTGGCAACGGCTGGTTCGAAGCGCGGGAGCAGCTGGGCCACACGAGTGCCTACGCGTCGGACTTGAGGCATGCCCTGCGTTTGAGCGGCAGCGACCTCGGACTTGGACTGCGTTATGCGCTGATGCTCGCGTCGCTGCGCTCGCTCGCCACCGCCGTTCCGCCCGCTTTGCTGATGGCCTTGCTCGAGCAGAAGCTCTGGTCGCTGCCGCAGGCGCTTGCGTACGCCAGCCAGTCGGTCGATCCGGGCCAGCGAAGCCGCGCCCTGATGTTGATCGCCGAGCGGCAGCCGCCGGCGCAGAGAGCCGCCCTGTTGCTCGAGGCTTTCGCCGCCGCCCAGGATCTGAACGATGACACGCCGGGCGTGCGGACACTGCTCGCCTCGGAGCTCGCCGGAGCGGGTTTGACCGACGAGGCGCTCGAACTGGCGCGCAAGGCCGAGGATGGTGATCCGCGCATCTCCGCGCTGGCGGCGGTGGTTCCGCATCTCGGCGAAGAGCGACGAAGGCCAGTGATCGCGGAGGCACTCGAGTCGTCCAGGAAGACAAACGAGCTGTTCCGCGCTGCGGCTCTTGCACCGATCCTGCCCTGGCTCGAGGCCGCACAGGTTCGGGGGTTGATCGCCGGCGCTGCAGAGATGGAGGCGGAGTTCTTCAAGGGGCAGGTGCTTGCGGATCTTGCCGTCCGCCTGGCGGAGCTCGGGGAAACCGATGACGCGCTCGGAACCGCCGAAGCCATCCTCGAGCCGACGTCCCGCGCGCAGGCCCTGGCCGGAATGGCCGCGCATGTTCCCGAGGCACTGCGCGCTCACGTGACGAATCGAGCCCTCGACCTGGCCGCTGCGGTGAACGACGAGGCGTGGTCGAACCAGCTCGAGACCGCCCTTGGACACATGAACGAAGCGGCACGTGCGCTGGTCCTCTTCAGCCAGAGGCACACCTCGTGGCGGGCCAACTTGCTGGCTACGCTCCAGGGCGACATGGCCGAGCCGGTGCAGAAGCGCGCGGTGGAGCTGGCCTTGGGTGACGAGGATCCGCTGACGGTTGCGCGCAACTTCGCGGCTCTGGCGCCGAGATTGGATGCGGGCAGACGCCGCGACGGCCTGCAGCAGATCGTCGACCGGCTCTCGGCCGCCGATGCCCCGGCCACAACGGTGGAAGGGCTGGCGACGCTGCTGCCCTACGCCGATATCGACCGTGGCGCGCTGCTCGAGCGTGTCTGGCACGAACTAAGCGGGATCGAACGGGATGTGCCTCGCGAGGAAGCGCTGCAGGCGCTTCTGCCGGCGTTGCAGCAAGGGGAGTTCGAGCGCGCCCTCGAGATGATTGCCGCGCTCGATGACGCCGACCTGCGCGGCCAGTTGATCGAGTCCATTGCCACCCTCCTGCCGGCGCGTCTGGTGTCGCGCACACGTGACATCGCGCGGGCGGTCGGCGATCATCACGAACAGCTTTTTACACAGGCGAGCCTTGCCGCCCATCTCGATGTGACGTCTGCCGCGGCCGTTCTGAAGAGCGCGGATCGGCTGTCGCCCAAGGTTGCGCGCGCGGCCGTATTGTCGGCGTTTCCGGACGCGTTTGCGTCTCAGTTGTTCGATCAGGCGCTGACAGTCGATCAGGAGAGAGCCGACAAATCCAATCTCGCGTTGTGGCAGGTGCGTACCTACGCTCCGCTGGTCGCCCCGGAACGGCGGTTGGAACTGTTCACTCAAGCGGCCGCTGCCGTCGAGGCCGGCGACGACCTTGACGCGATGTGCGAGGTGCTGCGCGCTGCCGCCGAACTGCTGCCGGCGGCGGACGTCATCAGCACGTTCGAGCGCCTGCTGGCGCGTGCCTCGGGGCTACCGGGCCTTCCGATCGGGTTGGCGAGCGTTCGTTTGCGCATTGCTGCGTGGCCGTCGCTCGACGCGGATGGCAAAGCGGCACTTCGCAGCGCGGCCTATCAGACGGCTTTCGAGCAGGTCGGGCAGAAAGGGGAGTCTCCAGACGGCGACCTGCTGGAGTTCCTGGTGCAGGAAAGCCCGCCGGCGTCGCTGGATCTGCTCCTGCAGCTGTTCGACGAGATCGCAGATCCGTTCGAGCGAGCCCGCGCGTATGGCCGGGCGCTCCCGGCCGCGCCCGCCGCCCGCCGCGACGAGTTGGTGCGCCGGGCGCTGGACCACTTCGACCAGGTGGAGGGCGATGAGTATCTGACGGCCGACGAGAAGGCGCAGATTATCGGCGCCCGTGTCCTGCCATACACGCCAAACGCGAAAGCAGCGCTCGATGTGATTTCCGGCTTCGAAGGCGGCCAGTGGCGGGCGGAGGCGCTGATCGCGATCGCGCCGAAGGTGGACGTGAACACCTTCGACCAGGCCCTCGGGATCGCCGCGACACTCGAGCCTCATGAGCGTGGCCAGGCGATGCTCGCGCTGGAAGGCGCCGCGCCCGCGGCCACGGCGTCGTCGTTGCTTCAGGAAGCGTGGGAGGTGGCGATGCAATCCGCGTCGGATCTCCATCACGACCGGCTGTTGGCGGCGTTGACCGGGAGAATGTGCAAGCTCGAGCCGGATGCGGCGCGCGACTTCCTGAAGGAACGACTGACCGACCTGGCTGGCTTGTCGCGACAACAGCTGCTGATCAAACTCAAGTATCTTGCGCCCGCGTTGCTGCATGCCGGCGGCAGGGAACTCGTGACTGCGGTCTACCACGCAATTGACGATGTGGAGCGCTGGTGGCCGTGAGGCGGGTTGGAGTGCGTGCCATGCCGACCGTCTGCGCGCGTGCCTCCACGAAACCGGCGGCCTGGGCGAACTCCTGTCGTTGACAGCGCCAGGCGCGACCGCGCGCGCCGTTCAGGCTTCCTCACCCTGCCGGCTGGGAAGGCGCCGCCTGCCGAGGCCGGATCGGCGCAATCCGCCACCGTGCATAAGCGGTGAACGACGCCATTGCGAGGAGCACCGCCGTGATGGCAGCCGAGCTGAACTCCTGCCGCACCAGGTGGTAGATGGTGGCGGAGATCATGACGATCACCACGCCGCCGGCCGCCCACGAGACGAGCCAGGGGAGGATGCGCGTGACGCCGGGCAGGGTGAGGCCCACAGCTGCCAGTATCTCCGCAACGCCAAGGAACAACTGGAACCAGCGCGGCAGCGACGCGTTCATCTGTGCCGCTATGTCGGGAGGCGGCGTCAGGAACAGCAACCCATGCGCGAAGAACGCAACCGCCAGCAGGACCTGGAGCACCCACAGTGTGATGTTCATGTTTCCTCCGCTCACGCGCCGGGACGCGTGGCATCGACTTCTCTCTCTATCTTTACGCTGGTCGAACGAGACTTCCCGGGATCGACACCCTCAGGCACGAGGCGCTCGTGGCGCGCCACTGCCAGGCCGGCTGCCTGGACCCGCTCGAGGAGCGCCGTGCCCGTGTCGGAGGACTTCGGCGCAGCAATCGCGAAACACCTGGTGGCAGCCGTCGAGCGGATTCCGAACGGGACGAACCCGGCCCGTTTGACATTGACGGACGTGGCTCGCGTCGCCAGCGCCGTGTGGCTTTCGAGCCTGCCCGCGCTTACCGCGGCGGCGTGGCGAGCACGAAGTCAGTCCATTCGCGGCTCTCATATACGGCCGCCGCGAACTTCTCATCGGTGAGGGCAGAGCCGTCGACGAGATACGTCAGCAACGCCTTCGTGTGCACCTTCACCGGCGCGAACGCGGTCCGGAGGGCGTCGGAGTCGGATCCGCCCGGCCAGTACTTGTCGCGCGACTCGCGCGTCAGCGCGAAGATCGTGATGTACCTGCCGGCGTCAGGGCCGCGCACCGCCTTGTAATACAGCAGCCGGAGATCCGGGCGCAGGCTGCCGACCGCCGGGTGCAGCACGGTCGCGACGAACGTCTCGAACGCCTCGCGTCGATCCGGTCGCACCTGGAGATAGTGGATGCCGAGCACGTCCACTTCCGGGAGCGGCTCCGCCGCCGCGGGAGCGAGGAGCTGATATTCCGTGGCGGCAGCGCCGCCGCCCGAGGACGGTGCGGCCGACTTCCCGGTTGTGACGAGCAGATACTGCCCCTTCCGTCCGCCGCGATCCGCCCGGAACACATACGCGGGGCGGCTTCCCGGATCGCCGCCGGTCGAGGCGGTCAGGTGGAGCACTTCGTCGAGCTTCATTCTTGCCGCCTGGGCTGAAAGGGCCATGCCGCCGATCGCGAACATCGCCATGCCAAGGGCACATCTGCTGATCATGCTGACGGCAGTATACGCGCTTGATGTCGGGGTGACCGTCATGACTCCTGGAGGGCGAACCCGCAACGTCGCTCCAGCACGGCGACGACTTGCAGAGCCACGGGGAAGGCGTTCGATCGAGCGCGCCGGTCTGCCATGGCTCCCTTGTCACGGCGGTCCGATGTCTCAACAACCACGACATTGCACCGGCAGCCGTAAGGTCGAATGAAGGATTGAGACCGGGAAAAAAGAGCTGGTCGCGTTTCTGACCCGGCTCGAACGAAACCGGTAGAAATTACGTCTGGAGGACTCATGGGCGCTCTGCGACAGGATCTCATCTACGCCTGCCGAGTCCTCCGGAAGGATCGCGCCTACGCGGCCGCCGTCATCCTGACGCTGGCCATCTGCCTCGGGGCCAACACCGCGATCTTCACGGTCGTGCGGTCGGTGCTGCTGAGGCCGTTGCCCTATCCCGAGCCACACCGGCTGGTCTCCTCGTTCGACGCGTTTCCCGGCGCCGGTGTCGAGCGCGCCGGCACGTCCGTGCCGAACTACGTCGACAGGCGGGCGATGACGGAGGTCTTTTCGGGGGCGGCCCTCTATCAGTGGGATCGCTGCCGCGTGGGCGAGGGTACCCGGCGGAAGAGGTCTCGGCCATGAACGTCACCCCGTCGTTCTTCCAGGTGCTCGGGGCCCATCCCGCCCGCGGCCGGCTGTTCGCCGAAGCGGACGGCACAACCGGCAAGAACAAGGTCGCAGTGCTTGGCTACACCTTCGCCGCCAGGCAATCGGGAGGCCTCGACCGCGTCGTCGGCAGCCGCCTCCGCCTGAACGACGAGGTCTACGACATCGTCGGCGTGCTGCCCGAGTCGTTCTCCTTCCTCAGCCCGGAGGTCCGGGTCTTCGTGCCGCTTGCCTTCGGGCCGGAGGAGCTGGCCGAGAGCGCGCGCCACAGCCAGAACCACGAGCTCGTGCTGCGGCTGGCGCCGGGCGTCACTCTCGCGCGTGCCCAGGCGCGGGTCGACGCGCAGAACGTGCGCGTCATCGAGCAGAGCGGGCCGCTCAAGGACGCGCTCGTGAATGCCGGCTACAACACGAAGCTCCTGCCGCTCGAGGCCGACATCGTCCGCAACGTGCGCGCGGCGCTCCAGATGCTCTGGGGCGGCGTCGTCTTCGTCGTGCTCATCGCGGCGGTGAACATCGCCAACCTCTCCCTTGTCCGTGCGAACGGCCGTATGAAGGAGCTCGCCACGCGCCACGCGATCGGCGCTGCGAGCCGCCGCCTCGCGAGTCAACTCATTGCCGAAGCAACGCTCCTCATGATGATGGGCGCATCGCTCGGCGTCGGCCTTGGGTTCGCCGCTCTCAATGCCATCGAGTGGATCGGCTTCACCGACCTGCCGCGCGCATACGAGATCCGTTTCGACGGCGTGGTGCTCGCCATGACGCTCGCGCCTGCTCTGCTGCTCGGGATTGTCATCGGCGCCGTGCCGGCGCTGCAGCTCGCAGGAGTGGACCTGAGCAGCGTGCTCCGGGACGAGGGACGCTCGGCTACGTCCGGCCGGACCGCGAAGTACGTGCGGCGCTCGCTGGTCGTCGCACAGGTGGCGTTGGCGTTCGTGCTGCTGATGGGCGCGGGGCTCCTGCTCGCGAGCTTCCAGCGTCTGCTCGGCGTCAACCCGGGCTTTTCGTTGCCCGACCACGTCCTCACTGGTCGAGTCAGCCCGCTTGCCACGCGTTACCCCGACGACGCGGCATTGCGGTCGTATGCCGGTCGAGCGCTGGCGCGGGTGCGGGCGCTGCCGAGTGTCGAGTCGGCGGGAATCAGCAGCTATCTGCCGTTCAGTCGGGATAGCAGCAGCAGCGTCGTCATCCCCGAGGGCTATGCCCCGAAGCCGGGCGAATCAGTGGTTTCTCCCAACCAGCTCTATGTGTCGCCTGGTTACCTCGAAGCGCTCGGCGTGCCGCTCAAGGGCGGCCGCTTCTTCATGGACAGCGACACCCCCGAATCCCCCAGGGTCGTTCTGATCGACGAACAGCTGGCGAGGCGCTTCTGGCCCGATCAGGATCCGGTAGGCCGACGCATGTCCTTGCCCGATGAACCGGAGGACGTCGCGAAGCCAGGCCCGAAGGTGACCTGGCTGCGGGTCGTCGGCGTGGTCGGAACGGTGAAACTCAAAGGACTCGAGGAAGGCGAGAATGCTCGCGCGGGCGCGTATTATCAGCCCTACGCGCAGGCGCCGACGCGCGGCATCGGGTGGGTGATTCGCAGCCGCGGGGAGGCGGCGGCGATCACAGCGGCGGTGCAGCAGGCGCTCGCGGAGATCGACCCGGAGCTTCGCATGACGGACGTGTTCACGATGTCCGCGCGTGTCGACCAGTCGCTCAACTCGCGCCGGGCGCCGATGTTCTTGTCGCTCGGATTCGGTGGGGTCGCGCTGCTCCTCGCCGCGGTCGGCCTGTATGGCGTGCTGGCGTACCACGTGAACCAGCGCACCCGCGAGATCGGCATCCGGATGGCGCTCGGCAGCCGGCCTTCGGGAATCGTCCGGCTCGTGCTCGGCGAAGGAGGCCTGCTGGTCGCGCTTGGCCTGGCCGGCGGGCTCGCCAGCGCGCTCCCCCTGCGAAGCGCGATCGCCGCGCAACTTTATGGTCTGGGGCCGCTCGATCCGGCCGTGATGCTCGGCGCCGTGATCATCCTCGCCGCCACCTCGTTCCTCGCGTGCCTCGGCCCGGCGCGGCGGGCCGCGCGGGTAAGCCCGATCGTCGCGCTGTCGCACCATTAGCGGAAAGAGCTCGGGAACGCGCTGTCCGGACGGCCAGTCTCCACTGGACGCCAACTGCTCGCAATCTGGCGCGCCGATGGTGTGCTCGCACCCGCGACACAGTGGGGGCGGCGAGTTGCGATGACGCGGCTGACCAGCTCACGGAGAGCGGGACAGAAACAGGACGATTGCCTTCGTCACTGTTACACCATCGTGACTTGACGGCATTACGGCGAGGCCTATACTCATCGCAATCCGAAGGCGGGATCAACGCATCACGCTGTGAAGGAGGCGTTATGAGCGCCAACGCGGTAGTTCGGCTCACGATGCGGGCGCTGGGTGCAATCGCGCTTCTCCTGGTTGTCCTGGTTGGTCCGGCCCGCGCCCAGGCTGGAGCGAGCACCGGGCTGATGGGACGGGTCAACGATTCCAGCGGGGCCGGCGTTCCCGGAGTGACGGTCACCCTCACGCACGTCGAGACCGGCGGCGAACGAACGGTCACGACGAACCCGACCGGCGACTGGGAAGCCCGCTTCCTCTCCGCCGGCACGTACAGCATCACCTTCAAACTGACAGGCTTCAAGCCGCTGCGGCGTGAAGGCGTCACCGTATCGACCACGGAGATGGCGTCGGTCAACGTCGCCCTCGAGCTCGGCACGCTGGCCGAGGCCGTCGAAGTCGTGGCGAACGCGGAAATGGTGTCCTCCGGCTCGATGACGATGGCGCGCACGCTCGATCAGAAGGAGCTCGAGTCACTGCCGACGTCTGCCCGGAACTTCACGCAGCTGCTGGTCATCGAGCCGGGCGTCTCCGCCGACATCAGCGAGCTGCTGTCGAACGACAACGCCTCGATCTCACCGAGCGTCAACGGCGCGCGGACCACCAACAACAGCTTCGTGTTCAACGGCGTGGACGTCACGAGCCTGCTCTGCTGTAACAGCCGGGTCAGCGGGTCGGCGGGGACCATCGACAACGGCGGCGGTTCGCTCTCACGCAACGTGGCACCGGCGCTCGAGACGCTGCAGGAAGTCAAGCTCCAGACGAGCCTCTACGACGCCGGCACGGGGCGGAACGGCGGCGGCAACTTCACCCTCGTCGGCAAGAGCGGCACCAACAGTCTCCGCGGCAGCGTCTATTACTACAACCAGAACGACAGCCTGATGGCCAACGACTTCTTCTTCAACCGCGCCAACATCGAGAAGCCGATTCTCGACCGGCACGAGGGAGGATTCACGCTCGGCGGCCCGGTCGTCAGGAACAAGACGTTCTTCTTCGGATCGTACCAGCGTACTCGTGCCGAGACGTCGTTCGTGGACGAGGCGAGCAACACGGTGCTGCTCCCCAGGGCGCTCGGCGACGACCGCTCGGATGCCGGCATCGATGCCTTCGCGCGGGCCATCTGGGACCCGATTCACGGCCCGGTCAACCCCGGCGTGATCAACCCGATCTCGCGGGCGCTGCTGAAAGCGCAGTTCCCGGACGGCAGCTACCTGGTCCCCGGCGGTGCGAACGGGATCAACTGCGGGGTGGCCGAGGACCAGTTGTTCGAGAGCTGCCAGGTCGTCTCCGTCATTCCGGCGACGTTCGAACAGGATCAGTTCACGGCCAATGTCGACCACCAGCTGACACCGGACCACCGGTTCAGCGGGAAGTACTTCTTCTCCAACCAGCCGAGCCGCGACCCGCTCGCCAGCGGCGACGCGCTGACGCGGCACGAGCGCGAGGACACGACCTACCAGCGGACGTTCTCGTTCACCGATCTCCACATCTTCAGCCCGACGGTGGTCAACGAATTCCGCGCCGGGTTCTTCCGGAACCGGAACGACAGCGATCCGATCGCCTACTTCACCAACGCGGAGTTCGGGATCGTGAACCCGCTCGCCGATCAGGTCCCCGACCTGACCCAGATCACCATCAGCGGAGACAACGACGTCGGCGGCGAGCTTCGACTCGGAACGCTGGCCGACGGCACGCGCATCTACGACCGTCAGACGACCTACACAATCGGCAACACGTTGACGTTCAGCCGGGGAAGCCACTCGATCCGCGCCGGCGGCGAGCTGCGGCGCCACCATCTCGACGGCGACCTGCAGGAAGGGCGAAACCGCCGGCACAATTTCCGGAGCTGGTTCGACTTCCTGACGGTCGGGTATCGCAACCCGTCCGATGGCAACCGGGCGCGCCAGATCTCCGATTCGTCGCTCAACTACGGGGAGACCGAGCGGGCCTACCGGATGACCGACGTGAACGCGTTCATCGCCGAGGACTGGAAGCTCACGTCGAACCTCACCCTGAATCTCGGCGTGCGGTGGGAGTACTTCGGATTCCCGTCCGAGGCCAACGGCCTGCTGGCCGTGTTCGACTATCCGGCGGCGCTGGCGACCGGCAACGTCCAGGACGGGTTCGTCTTCGCGTCGAACTTCAATCCGGACTCGGTTCCGGGCGCCTCGGGGCTGGGGCTGACGACCGCTGACAGCAAGAGCATCATTCCAGGGGACTACGACAACGTCATGCCCCGCGTGGGGTTCGCGTGGACACCTTCCGGGCGGAGAAACTTCGTGGTGCGCGGCGGTTACGGCCTGTTCTACGAGCGTACCACCGGCGGCTTCGCCAACTCCCTCCGCCAGGCGCCGCCCTTCTTCCGCGAGCTGCAGCTGAACAATCTCGGCGACTGGAACGTTGTCCCGAAAGATATCCCGGCGCTCCCGATTCCGGCGTTCAGCATCGGCTTCGACGACAACGAGCCCATCCTCGTCGGATCCAACGATCCCGGCAACGAGTTCGAGGCGCTCGAGACGCAGATGGTCTCCCCCGACCTGAAGACGCCCTCCATGCAGCAGTGGAGCGTCAACACGCAGTGGGAGTTCCGGACCAACTGGCTCCTCGAGGTGGGATACATCGGCAGCAAGGGAGACAACCTCCTGCAGTTCATCAACCAGAACCAGGCGCTCGACATCGACGCCGTCGGCGGCTTCCTGCCGCGGCCGGGCGTGCCGGGGGGCGGGTTCACCGGGAATTACTACGACTCCGACGAAGAAGCGTTCGTGAACCTGAGGACGCCGCCGTCCAGCTGCGATCTCCTCGACGATCCCGGTGAGTGCATCATTTCCCCGGAGCTGCGTGGCGCGCTCCTCGGGCTTGATGAAGATGAAGGCGCGAACATGCTGGTCTCCAACGGCAAGTCGTGGTACCACGGGCTGCAGACGAGCCTGCAGAAGCGGTTCACGCAGGGCTACATGGTCAACGCGAACTACACCTTCTCGCGCTCGATCGACTACTTCTCGGACGAGGGCCTGTTCCAGGTGCCGCACGACCAGACGCGCCCGGAGCTGAACAAGGCGCTGTCCGACTTCCACCGCAAGCACCGGCTGATCCTGAGCTGGGCGTGGGACCTGCCCTTCCGCGGCAACCGCTTCGTCGAGGGCTGGCAGATCGCGGGGATCGGCACGTTCCAGTCGGGCCGCCCCTTCACGGTTATCGACGATGACTTCAGCGCCGTGCTGTTCGGGACGAGCGATCCGCGGCCGGATCTCGCACCCGGCGCGTCGCACCAGGACCAGACGACGCCCGGATCGGTGACGGACCGGATCGACGGCTACCTGAATCGCGAGGCCTTCGTCAGCTCGGGAACGAGATTCGGCAACCTGGGCCGGAATACCGTCCTCGGCCCCGACCAGCGGCGCGTCGATCTCAGCATCTCGAAGATGACGAGGCTGATGTCGGGGCGCTCCCTGGAGTTCCGGGTCGAGGCGTACAACCTGACCAACTCACCGACGTTCCGGAACCCCGAGCGGGACATGTCCGCGTCCGATTTCGGCCAGATCACGCGTACGCGTGGCGGCCCGCGCGTGATCCAGCTCGGATTGAAGTTCCGGTTCTGACATGGAACGACCGTTCGTCCACAGGCCCCTGGTCGCTGTGATCCGGTCCTCCGATCGGCTGCGGCCGGGTGGCGGTTGCGCGACCGTAGCACAGGCCTTCAGGCCTGCCGTGGCCCGGGCCGATCTGCGGTCTGCAGATTAACGAGTGTCATCCTGCTCCGGCCGAATTCCGGCGCTCCTCGTTGCGGCGCTCCTCGTCTGCCCCTCGTCCGCATGCCGGCGCCCATCATCGGCTCCGGACGAGGACTCCTCGAAGCCGCCGCCCGCGCCTTCTCCGCTGTCGCAGGCGTTCGAGATAGAAGCCGAGTACGGCACCGCACAGCTGTCGAACGACCCAGACGATCCCGCGATCTGGGTGCACCCGACCGACCCGTCACGCAGCCTGCTCCTCGGCACGATGAAGGTCGCCGCGCCGGCCGGTGCGGTCGTGGTCTTCGGCATGGACGGTCAGATTCGCCAGGTGATCACGGGAATCGACCGTCCCAACAACATCGATGTCGAGTACAGGACTGCAGCTTGGCGGCCGCCGCGTCGACATCGCCGTCGTCACCGAACGTCTCGCGCGACGACTCCGGGTCTTTCGCATCGAACCGGCTGACGGACGGCTCGTCGACATGGGCGGCATACCGGTTCTGGAAGGGCAAGCCGGGGAAGCCGGAGCGCCGATGGGCATCGGGCTGTACCGGCGCGCGCGTGACCAGGCCATCTTCGCCATCGTTGCACCGAAGGAAGGACCGCGCGAAGACTATCTCTGGCAGTACCGGCTCGTCGATGCCGGCGGCGGCCGCGTGGACGCCAGGTTCGTGCGGCGGTTCGGCGGCTTCAGTGCGACATCTGTGCGCGAGGAGAACGAGATCGAAGCAGTGGCTGTGGACGATGCCCTTGGCTATGTGTATTACGCAGACGAGGCGGACGGCATCCACAAGTGGCACGCCGATCCCGACCACCCCGACGCCGGGCGCGAGCTCGCGCACTTCGCGCGAAGCGGCTTCCGCGGAGATCGCGAGGGGATCGCGATCTACGCACTCCCGGATGGCACTGGATATATTGTCGCCACCGACCAGATCGATGAAGACAGCGAGTATCACCTGTATCCGCGCGAAGGCGAGCCGGGCGCCCCGCACGATCACTCGCGCAGCATTGTCGTCGTGCGCGGCGGCGCTGACGCGACTGACGGGATCGAGATCTCATCGAGCGCGCTTGGACCCGGCCTTCCCCACGGCGTGCTCGTGGCGATGAACAGCGGTCCCCGGAATTTCCTGGTGTTTCGCTGGCAGGACGTGGCTGACGCCGTGAAACCCGCGTTGAGGATGGCCGGTCGTCGCTGAATCAGCGATTCGCTGCGCAGCCGCGCCCCTTCGTTCGGAGCGGTGACGGAACGACAGGTCGGTGAGTCGGGTCACGCGTCCACCGCGGCAGTCCACCACCCCTGACCGCCGGGCCTTCGCAGAGGCGCCGGACCCCGCCGCGGTGACCGCCGCGTCGTTGGACGGCTGCACTGACGGAGGGATGGTCTCCCCGTTAATCCATGCGTTCACTTCTGTTGATGTGGGGCGGGGTCTTTAGACCCCGCCTGGGCGGGCCTGAAAGGCCCCGCCCCTACGGCCGCAACACAAGTGAACTGCGGGGTTGATGCATCGTTTGGTCGCTTTGGCTAGAACCGCACACGCGTACCCAGCTGAATGGCCCGGGTATTCAGCTGTGACGTAGATCGGCCGAAGTTGGTGTTACTCAGATCCATATTCGGGTCCGATAGATTCACTCTGTTCAGCGCGTTGAACGCATCGACGCGGAACTCCGCGTTCAGCCTGCTCGACAGGTTGAACTTCTTCGAGAGCGACAGGCTCACGTCGATATACCCCGGGCCCCGGAACGCGTTCCGCACCAGGTTCCCATTCAGTCCGGGCGCCGGTTTCGGGAAGTCCGATGCCTGAAAAATTCCCGCCAGGTACTCTTCCTGACTCCACCCGCTCTGCTTCACATTTCCAGCCGGGGCGTTGGGACGGTCGCCGCCGTTGCCATCGGCGTTGTAGTCGCCGGTAGGGAACGCGGCACTGTTGGTGACGCTGATGGGCGTGCCGGTCTGAAAGATCGCGGAGCCGGCCAGCTGCCATCCGCCGAGCAGCGTCCGTGCCGGGCCAGACCCCTTGTTGAAGAACGGCAACTCCCACAACCCGACCAGCGCCAGCTTGTGGCGAACGTCGTAGCCCGCGACCCCCCACTCGCCGTCGATGTCCGCGGCGTCCTGGAAGGCCGTCGTGCCGACGGCGATATCGGCATCGTTCATGGCTTTTCCAGCCGTGTACGCCCCCTGCAGCAGGAAGTTCTGGCGGAAGTTCCGCCGCAGCGTCAGCGTGCCGCCGTGGAAGTCGGAGCGTGACGTCGACGTCACCATGTTGATGGAGGAAAAGCTCGGGTTGAAGCCGTCGAAGCGGCCGTCAATCAGGTCGCCGACATACCGATTGACGTTGTATGCGTTGTGCAGGTTACGTCCTGCCGACCCGATGTAGTTGGCATCTGCCACGATGCCCAGGCCGATCGCCCGCTGCACGCCGAGAAACCAGTTGTGCATGTACGGGCTCTTCAGACCGGTATCGACGGTCGTGAGCGCCACGCGGGCACCGACCAGGCCGTTTCTCGAATCGAGCCCGAACTGCAGCGCCGGGTCGACCGGGTAGCCCAGATACGGCTTCGAGGGATCACCCAGGTTGTAGGTGAACTGCGGCGTGCCAAAGAACTGTCCGAGCACCACCGTCGCGCGAAGCGGAGGGCTGTGCCGGTAATTCTCGGCGGGCAGGTTCATCAGGCGATCGTAGGAGAGACCGTAGCCGCCGCGGACCGCCATCATGCCGTCCCCCTTGGGATCCCAGGCGAACCCGAGCCGCGGCCCGAAGTTGTTGTTGTCGGTCGGAAAGAACTCGTCAACCAGATCCACCCGGGCGGATGCCAGCCGCTCCTCCGGGGTCGAGCCGCTGCCCAGCACCAGGTTGCGAAGCGTGTCGTCGCTGTCCTTGAAGGTGCCGTAGTTCTCGTATCTCAGGCCCATGTTGATGGTCAGATTGGAGGTGGGCTTCCATGCGTCATCGATGAAGACGGCCCATTCCGTCTGCGTCAGCTCGGAGTACGCCGTGACCGGTTCTCCGGACCGCGGATCGACGTAGCGCGTCATCTGCAGCGCCTCGTCGTCGGCGAAATTCAACAGGCTCGAGAACGAATACGATGGGATGTAGCTGGTCGTATTCTGGGCAGAACCGTACATCTGGCGCAGCTCGCCGCCGATCTTCAAGAGGTGGCTCGAGCGGACCACGGTAAAGATGTTCTTGAAGTGCCAGTTCGTCTGCCACCAGCCGCTCGGATACCCGGACTGCCCGAACCCGGTGGCGCCCGTGATGGTGATCCCCGGAATCTCGAGATGCTCCGGCACGTCCGGGAGACCGACGAGGCGCATGACGCCGGCCCGGAACTCGTTCAGCTTTGATGGGCTGAACGTGTGCGTATGGTTGATGTTGCCGAAGTGCGTGGTGTTGGGTGTCGGGCGATCGAACGCCGGCCGGATTCCTCCGGTCACGGCATACGAGTTGGTCCGGTAGAAGTTTCCGTACAGACGGTCCTTGCCGGGCCGCAGCTCGTAGTCGGTCCGGACGTTGAACTGATTGCCCCGCCGCCAGCCTTCCGGCACGAAGAACGCGGTGCCGACATCCATGATGCCGTCGGCCGGCCCGGTCACGTTCGCCCCAGGTGCCGGACTACCGAGGTCCCTGAACCCGGAAGTTGGATCCACCGCCGGGGCGAAATCCCGGAGCAGCTGGGCCGCGATGCTGCCGGGGTTTCGCTGCAGCACGGAATTGCGGAATTCCGGTGTTTCCACGGTGAACGTCGAGCCCCGGGCTCCCGACTGTCGCAGCCCTTCGTACGAGGTGAAGAAGAACAGCTCGTTGCGCAGGATGGGTCCACCCAGGCTGTAGCCGAACTGGTTCTTGTCGAACTTCGGGACAGACGACTCGAAGACGTTCCGGGCCGACAGGGTGTCGTTCTGAAAATAGTAGGAGCCACTGCCCCGGAACTGATTGGTGCCGGCCTTCGTGATGACCTGGATCTGCGCTCCCGTGCTGCGTCCCTCCACGGCGGAGAAGTTGTTCGACACCACCCGCACTTCCTCGACGGATTCTGTGTTGGGAGTCAGGTTCGTGATTCCACCGCGTGCGACGCCGTTGGTGCTCGTGTCGTCCACGGTGTATGAGTTGGCTTCGTCGCGCTGTCCGCTGGCATTGATGCGAGGGGCCGACTCCCCGGCGAAGGAGTCGTCCGCGCCACCGCCGCCGCTGATCGACGCGGACACGCCCTTGCCCGTGACGCCGGGCTGCAGGGCGATCAGGTTGTACAGGTTGCGTCCGCTGAGTGGCATTTCCTGGAGCTGCAGCCGATCGACGCGGCCCGACACGCGGCCCTGCTCGGTTTCGACGATCGGGGCATTCGTCGTGACCGTCACACTCTCCGCCACGCCCGACACGTCCAGCGTGAAGTCCAGGCGCACGGTTTCATTGATCCCGACGGTGACGCTGTCCCGCTCGCCAGTGAGGAAGCCGGGCTTCACGGCCTGGACCCGGTACGCGCCGGGGCCGAGGCTGAGGACGCGAAACACCCCGTCGGCAGAGGTGACGGCCTCGCGCGTGACGCCGGTCTCGGTGTGCGTCACCGTGACGATGGCATCGGCCACGACCGCTTTCTGACTGTCGGTGATCGTCCCCTGAATCGCACCGCCGAATTGCGCACTGGCCGGTTGAGGGGTCAGGAGTGATGCGACCAACGAGATCTGGAAGAGGAAGAGACAACGACGGTTGGTACTGACCATGGACTCTCCCTTGCGGTCAAGATGAGGGGTTCTATGGTTGATGTGGAACCGCTTCCACGTGTCGCGGCTCCGGACTATAGCAGTCGCTCCTCCTCTCTTCAAACTGACCTTCTCGGACTTACGCTCGAGCTCGTCGCGGCCGCTCTAGAGAGCGGGGCGGCGCCCGGCTCAGGTTGCGGCGCCGTCGCCGGGCAGTGGCGCTGCCTTGACCTCGACACGCCCGTCGCGTTCCCGAACAACGAGACACGGCTGGTTGTGCGTTGACGGACCATTCAGGATGCGGCCGTCGTCGAGGGCGAACTCGGATCCATGCCACGGACAGACCACCGAGTCCGTCTTTCAGCGTGCCCTCGGATAGGGGACCTCCGAGGTGCGCGCACGCATGAACGAGCGCGCACACGCGGCCGTGTTGCCGGACCAGCAGCACGTCTGTGTCACCGGCCCGCGCGCGAACCATCGCGTTGTCGGCCAGCGCAGCACTGTCGAGCACCGCGGTGAATTCCCCGGGCAGTGAACCATCCGCGTGCGTCACACCGATACGCTGACGATACACGAGGTCGCCGCCGAGATAGGCGGCGCCCAGCGCAATCGTGTAGCCCGTCCAGGCACACGTTCTGCCGCTATCGTGTGAGTCCTTCCGCCGGAGCACGAACGCCGTCGCAAATAGCGCCGTCGCCGTCACGTTCAGCAAACCGTGTATGAGTCCGGCACGACGGGATTGACCGTCGGTTTCGCTCCAGTCCGTGAGTCCAGTCACCGCCGCGCCGACCGCGCCCGCGAGCCCCACGCCCATCGCGAACGTGGCCGCGCGACGCATGCCCGGATCGTCCTTTGCGGCCGCGTCCAGTGCCAGCGCCGTCGTCCATGCGCCGAGCGGCAGATCGGTGAAGACCGGATGGAGCGGGTGGCCAAGCCACACGCCATGAAGCGCGTTCTTGGCGCGCTGTCCAGCGGGCCCAGCCGCTTCGTACGCTCCTCGAACAGCGTGGCTCAATGGTTCTGCGATCTGATCGATCCCCGGATTGTCCACAACTTGCATCAACGCCCTGGTGTTGTCCATCGGATCCTCCTTACGCACCGTAACTCTATTCCAGGGAGTGCGTGCTGGCGCGGCGTCCGGCCACGACCGCCCGATGCCGAGCGTTACGGCCGCGGTGGCCGCAGCGGACGCACGTGGATGCAATGCGGCGCGTGCAGACGGGCTGATCTTCAGCGCATCAGAGGGACTTGAGGAATTCGACGAGATCGGCCTTCTGTGGCGCCGACAGATTCAACCCAAGCAGCGTGTCGTAGTGATTGACGACCGCGAGCAGATCTGCCGCGCTGCCGTCATGAAAGTACGGCGGATGCTGCCAGATGCCGCGTAACGGCGATGTTCGATATTTCCCGGTGGCGCTTCGGGCCGCGTAGAACGGCTCTGTGCCGACATCGGCCGGATCGTGCAGGAGCGGCACGGTCGGATCGGGACCGGTCAATACATCGGTATAGGTCGGGGGCTTGTGACATGTCGCGCATGCGGCCTTGCCATTGAACAGGCGCTCACCTCGTCTCGCCGCCGCGGCATCAAAGCTCCCGCTCGGAGGAACCGGGGCGAGGAGACTGAGCTGATAGTCCAGCAGGGCCGGCAGCTTCGGCGTGACGCGATCCGGCTTCTGTGTGATGAACACCCCGATGCGAGGATCGCTGAAGTTGCCCTGGCCGCCCATCTGCGACACGCCGACGTAGCTGTTCCAATAGGAGATGGTCCCATCGCCGGTATACGTCTCGAAGCCGACGCCTTGCAGTCCATACGCGGGTGGAATCAGCACCGGCACCGATGGCGGGCTATCCGGCGGAACACTCAGCGGAATGATGTTCGTGCCGTCGAACACATGGTGCCGCGGATCGTATTTTCCGGGTCCCCACTTGCTGAACTCGGCCTTGAGCTCAGGATCCAGCGCGGGTGACAGGCCGAGAATCGCGCCCACATTGAGATCGCGGTTTGGCCATCCGTCGAGCCGCTTGCCGACACCAGTCTTGATGATCTCAGTCGTGAACGAGTTGTCGACGGTCGAGTGGCAGAGCGCACAGGTCGTGCCGATGCTGGTGAGCTGACCGAGGTCGTCTACTTTTCCGATCACGCCAACAACCGCGTTGAGCCGTAACAGTTCAATCGTCACCGCCGGGTCGTTCAGGTCAACCCCTCCAGCCTGCAATGCCACCACGAGCGCGGGAGGCAAGGCGTCGACATCTACCTTGAGGCCCACCGCCAGCGCTGTGACAGGACTCACCGACGGAATGGCCTCGTGCATCCTGAGCACCTTCGTCCACAACTGTTCGTCGTCAAACGTGTCGAAACGAAAGATGGTCTGGCCCGAGCTCTGTTTGGCGCGGGTTACGGCGGCCTGGTCTGCCCGATGGCCTACGGAGAGCCCAGGTCCTTGGGGCAGCGGAGACGCCGCCGTGCGCAGCGTGGCGGCAGAGCCAGCCGCGAGAATGAAAGCCCCACCAACCAGTGCAATGCTCACTGAACGAGGCATCTGACTCCTCCTCTTCGGCAAACCGGCCTCGCCGGCATGACTTCCACCGCGCAAACAGCTCTGCTAAGCTCCCCGAACTGACGGCCCTCCGTCGGCTCAGATAAGCAAGATAAACAAGCTACGCTTTGCGTTTCTAGCAAATCCCACGCCGCTCGTCCCGCACGGGTCGAGCGCCAGGCGAGCAACCGCAAGATCGCGCCAGACGGCGCGTTGGGTAGCTCCGTGCCTCGTACAGCCATCCGGGTAATGCCGGAGTGGTGCAGAATCGATGTAGCGATCTGATTCGCGTGCAGGCGATCCCGGACAGCGAGCGTGTCAGCGTATGACCATGCTAAGGAAGCAGCTTCTCGACTCCAGCCGCGGCCGCACCGTGACCCTTCTTCGCGGCAGCGGCGGCCTGACGGCCGATGACATCGCAGCCAGGCTGGGACACACGGGAAGCGCGGTACGTGCGCAACTCACGGGAATGGAACGCGATGGCGTCGTCCGGCGAACGGGCCAGCGCCCGGGCACGACACGGCCATCGCATCTGTTCGAGCT
Source organism: uncultured Acidobacteriota bacterium (assembly GCA_963787175.1). Lineage (GTDB taxonomy): Bacteria > Acidobacteriota > Vicinamibacteria > Vicinamibacterales > 2-12-FULL-66-21 > CAVSUB01. Next base: position 609,823 of record CAWBCA010000002.1, on the reverse strand, counting down.
CACGCCTGAGGTCGAACAGCTCCTGTCGAGCGCGTACATCCCTCTGCTGACCAGTCTGATTGACACGTTCGCAGAGGGGCTGCCGACCAGTCAGGTCGAGACAATACTCCGGCAAGCCGGCAAGAGACTCGCGGGCGAACTCTCGCGCGGAAAGCGACCCGCCGGAAACCTCGGCTCCCGCGTGGCGATAGTCAGCGAGATGATGAACGAGCACCTCGGCGCTCTGACCCGGGTCGAGGAGAACGGCGGCTACGTCATCCGTGGACTGGGATGTCCGTTAGCTGCGCTGACGGGGAAACATCCCGGCGTGTGTCTGGCGATCGAGAGCTTGATATCGGAAGTGCTGCGGATGCCGGTTCAGGAGTGTTGCGATCGCTCCGAGCGACCCAGGTGCTGTTTCGAGATCGGAAGCCGTGCTGAAGGACATCGGCCGACCGGAGGCCGGGTCGCACGCGGGACGCCCGGACAGCTCCCCGGTTCATCCGACGGCTGACATCAGAGCCTTTGCGCAATCAGCCGCTACCTTGGTTTGAAACGCTCCTTGCTTTCGGCATCGACGTCGGCTTCCCACTTGGCAGCCAGCGTGCGCAGCTCGCGCACCAGGTCGGCGTGCTGCTGCGCGACATCGTGGCGTTCGCCCTGATCCGTCCGAACATCGAACAGGAAGTGCTGCCCGCCGTCATCGACGTATTTCCAGTTGCCGCGCCGCACTGCACGACGTGTGAACGGCGGCGCGCCGGCGGCGGCGGCCGGCACCGGAGGCATTCGCCAGAACAGCGTTCGGTCGACCGCCGTGCCATTCTGCAACGGCCCGACCAGGTCGATCCCTTCCGGCCGATAACCGTCCGGCGGTTTCGCGCCAGCGGCTGCGAGGATCGACGCGGTGAGATCCATGGTGATGCCGACCTGTGACGAGATCGTGCCGGCCGCGAGCCTGGCCGGCCATCGCAGCAGGAGCGGCACCCGAATGCCCCCCTCCCACAGCGAGCTCTTGCGATGGAACAGCGGCGCGTTGCGCGACAGCCATTCGCCGCCGTTGTCGCTGGTGAAGATGACCAGCGTGTTGTGCGCGAGTTTCAGACCATCGAGGGCGTCCAGCACGCGGCCGATGCCCTGATCGGCGCGCTCGAGCATGGCGATGTAATCCTCGCGCGTTCCGGTTTCCCGATAGTGCTCCCAGCCGCGTTTTCCTTCCGGAAGGTCCGGACGCTGATAGGGCCAATGGGTCGCGTTGTATGCGACCTCGAGAAAGAACGGTCTGCTGGCGCGCTGCTGGATGAACGCCTCCGCCCGCCGCGTGATTTCATCCGTCAGGTACGCCGGCGATGTCGTCGGCGCCTCGTTGTGATAGAGGTCATGGACCGGCGGGTCGAGCTTCACCTCTGCCGTCGTCGCCACGTTGTGCGTGTAGTAATCGACCGCACCACGACGAAATCCCCAGAACTCGTCGAAGCCGTGACGATTCGGCCCCGCGGCCGCTTCCGCGCCGAGATGCCATTTGCCAATCAGTCCGGTGTCGTATCCCGCGTTCTTGAGAAGTCGCGGGAGCGACGTCTCCAACGGTGGCAGGTGGCGTGGATCGTCGTGCCGGAGCGGCGATTCGATGCCGTACCGCTGCTGGTAGCGGCCGGTGATCAACGCGGTACGCGTGGGCGAGCAGTTGGCGTGGTTGGCGTAGAAATCCGTCAGCTTGACGCCCTCGCGCGCCAGCCGATCGATGTTCGGCGTTCTGGCGTCGGGCCCGCCATAACTGGCCACGTCGCCGTACCCGAGGTCGTCCATGAAGAACATGACGATGTGCGGGCGCGGTGGCGCCTGCGCCGCCGGCGTGGCAAGCGCGAGCGCCACGAGCGCGCAGCCAAGGCAGAGCGTGCGCATGTCTGATTTCGATGGTCTTGGCTATTTTCCGGCCGGTTCGAGACGGATATCGTCGACCCCCGCCCGCAACGGACCGCGATTGTCCACACTTGCGACGCGAAGCCGCACGGTCTGTCCAGCCCACTTCGACAGGTTGACCATCACGGGGGACGGCTCCCGGCGATCTGCATCGCCGGGTGATGTTCGAAAGACGTTTGCCAGCACATGCGCGGCAGCCAGAGAATCAACCGGCGCCGACGGCGCGACGATATCGATGCGGTACTGCTGGTTCTCGTCGGCGCTTTCGAAATCCAGGGTGTTCGGGCTGCTGAGCGGCCCGGCATTGACGTAAAACACCGTCAGGCGCAGCGTGTAGCGCCCATCCAGCTTGACATCGCGATAAAGGATGCGCCTTCCCGGACCGTTCATGTCGGTCACTGCGGCAAACTTGCCTTGAGGCGCGTCCGGGACCGCAAACGGGATGTTGGGATCGCTCTCAGGTGGGTTCGGGGGCGTCTTGCCGTTCGTATAGACGAACCAGCCCCCGGAGCCGCTGCGCTCGACCTTCCAGCTGGCCAGCGTGCCGGATTCGAAGTCGTCAATCACGATGGCTTTCTGCTGTTGACTGGGCGTGGCAGGGAGCGGAACCGCCGGTGCCGCGACGATCAACAACCCGCAAAGCCATGCATGCCTGCAGCGCGAGAGAGTAGCGGCAAGCAGGCGGCGCGCGCGGATGTCTGACATTGCACTCCTTCCTCGACCACACACGTTGAGAGCAGGCTCGACTAACCGCCAAAGGCAGAACGCAGGACCCGCGCGAGTCGGGATGCCGGCGATCATAGCTGACGGCGCGCAGGCATGGCGGATGTTTTCTGGTGTCGATGGGAATTTCTGCCGGGAAAGGTGAACGGCTGCAATTCCCTTGGCAGATTGGCGCGTTGCGGATATGTTCTCCCTGCCCGGACTATCAGAACACTCGAGGGACGAGGCATGCTTCTCAGCACCACCAAGTGGACCGCCCTGGGGCCAGCTCCCATCGCCACGCCGAATGTCAGTCTCGGCTTCTCCGCGGGACGGATCGAAGCAGCCGCTCCGGACCCGACCAACGCCGACACGATGTACATCGGCGCCAATGGCGGCGGTGTCTGGAAGACGGGCGTCTGGAACGCCGCTCCCCAGGCGCCGACGTGGATCCCGGTCAGCGACGATCAGCCCAGCCTGAATTTCGCCGGCTACCACCCGCTGGTGGTTCATCCCGCCAACCATAAACTGATCCTCGGTGTGGTCTCCGGACCCGGCGCCGGGATTCTGAAGTCGACGAATGCCGGCCTGGGCTGGCAACTGCTCGCCAACAGCCTGTTCGAGGGGGCGGCGCTTGGATCGATCGCGGTCCATCCGAGTAACCCGAACATCCTGTACGTGTCCGTGTGGTGGGGAGGAGCGTTCGCAAAACCGGGTGTCTACAAGTCGGTGGACGGCGGTGTGAACTGGCAGAACACGACCTCCTTCCACGCCGGCGCCGTCAGCGACGTCATCGTGGCCAGGTTCAATCCGCAGCACCTGTTCGCCGGCCTCGTTCGCGGTTCTCAGAACGCCGGCGTCAACACCGCCGGGGTATATCGCAGCACCGACAGCGGTGCCACGTGGCAGCTCATGAATGGGCTGACCAACAATATCTTCCTCGGCAACGCCGTTCGTCTCGAATCCGCTTCCGCCACCGGCACGGTGTACGTTTCGTTGTTCGAGATGGATGTGAACGCGAAGGTCTCCATGCTTCGCTTCAAGACGGCGAACGGCGGGCAGACGTGGAAGAAGCTGGCCGCCACGCCCGGCAAACTGGAAGACCGTGCCTGGCATGTCCTGCTCGCGGTCGATCCGAGGAACGCGAATCACGTGTTCGCCAACGACGCCTACAAACTCTACGAGAGCACTGATGGCGGTCTGACCTGGGTAGAGGCGGAAACCATCGCCGACGACTGGGTCAACATGACCTTCGACGCGAACAACAACGGCGTCGTCACGGCGGATCGCAACGTCTATCGCTATTCACCGAAAACGAAGACCTGGATCGGTCGCGAGGGCAACCTCCAGGTCACCCAGTTCTACGACATCACGCTCGACCCGCAGAACCCCGATCGTGCCTATGGCGTCGCCCAGGATCACTTCGATGCCGGGAAGTTCCAGGGAACCATCCTCTGGGACTACATGTCACCCGCCGGCGGCGAGACCGGCAAGGTGCTCGTCGCACCGAAGAACTCGAACACCCTCTACGTCTCCGATCCGCTCGATTGCGTAGCCAATCTCGTCCGCCGGTCCACAAACGGCGGAGCGAACTGGACGACGATCTACCAGAACAACAGCTACCAGGCGGAAGACTACGACCTCGCTTACTCGGTGCAGAAATCGTTCGTGATGGACCCGCAGAACCCGAAACGCCTCGTCATCGGGCTGACGCAGGTCTTCGAGTGCCAGGATGCCACCGTGGCCAACCCGGCGTGGTCGGCGATAAGCATGGTGCTGTCCCCCAGCAGCGCCGTTGGCAGCCAGTACATCACCGCGCTGGCCATCGCGCCGTCCGACAGCCAGACCATCTACGCCGCCACTGCTGACGGCCACGTGTGGACCACGACGAACGGCGGAGGGAACTGGAAGCAGAACGACAGCGGGCTGTTCGGCACTGCGAACACGATCTTTGACATGCGCATCGATCCGGGAGATCCCAAGCGGGTGGTCACGGCGACCGGCGGCCCCGGCGGCAAGAACGTCTGGCTGCTCGACCCGGCTTCCGGGACCTGGAAGAACATCTCCGGCAATCTTCCAACCAACCTGGCGGTCGCCTCCGTGTGCGTCGACTGGAAGAAGTCCCAGCCGATCGTCTACGCCGGTACGGCGCGCGCCGTGTACCGGTCCATCGATTCAGGCGCCAATTGGCAGAAATTCGGCCTGTACCTCCCGAATACGGTCGTCAACGACCTGCAGATCATCCCCGCCTCCCACATTCTGGCGGCCGGCACGTTTGGACGCGGGGTGTGGGAAATCCTGCTCTCGACGCCGAAGAAGACCGCAGGCCCTGCCAAGCCAAAGAAGGGAAAGCCGCTGCCAAAGCTCCCCGTCGCTCAGCCGTACCGGCACGCCTGCGATCTCGTCGTGCTGCCGGGACGTCCTCCTGGTCAACCGCTCGTTCAACGACGGGGAGGCCGCAAGGTTCCGCCAGAGCGCCGATGACCGGCGCGGCGCGTATTTCCGCTGTCAGATGTTCCGGTGGTACCAGAGCACCACGTCGCCGATCTGCAGTTGACCATCGCCGGCCAGCACTTTGACGAACAGCTGATTCGGACTGAGGTTGAGGGAGCTTGCCGGGATGACCTCGTGAAGCGTCATGGTCTCGAAGGCACCGAACCCGTAGGTGAGTTGGTTGGTCCCGTTCACATGCATCTCGAATGCGATGTTACCCATGGCGCCGGTGTTACCGGTGGCGATGCAGACGAACATCAGGATCCCCGGGGAGCTTTTCACGAGGCCGGGCAGCGAAAACTCGTAGCTCTTGGTGCCGTGTGGACACTTCAGCGTGGACTTGCCATCGTCGATGACCTTGTAATCTGCGACCACCGGCATGGTTCACCTGCCCTTTCGTCATGTCAGCGAGCGTGGCGTTCAAAAACCCGGCTGGCCGAAGAACACACCTTCGCTTCCCATCGGATTGGCCAGGACGCCGAGTGCGGTCACCTTATAGGCGAGCGAGGGAATCAACCCGTAGGCGTCGATGTGATTGCCGCCTCGCACCTTGGTCGTCAGCTGAATCTTGATCCGTGAGAACGCGTCCTGCGGGTTCTGCTTGAACAGCGAGACCTTGTTGATGGCGGTCACTTCGTATCCCATTGCATCGGCCTCGTCTGGTGCGAGCTGATCGTGGCCGCTCGCCACCACCATCGGGCAGAGCTGTCTCACGCTCAGCCAGTGGGGGCCGACGATCAGGGTGACGGCATAGTCCTGCCAGGTCTTCTGCGCATCGCTGTCGTTACCACCCGTTCCAAACATCGGGTTCTGGCCCCAGACGAATTGCGCGAATCCCGAGAACGTAAACAGCGTGCCGCCGCCCGCAGGAAGCGTCACGTTCATCCACTTTTCGATCGAAACGGATGTCGGCTGGATTGCCGTGGCCATGTGAGTCCTCCTTGGTTGATCCGATAAACCTGGGAGCCAGGAGCAAGGGCTTCACGTGTGACTCGTGCCGCGAGCCGCGAACAACCGAAGGGTGCGCTCGGCGGGTGGGGCCCGCTTCAGATCTCCGACGGTCGAATGCCGCCGAGTCTAGCAGTATCCGGCGTGGTGTGAAATGAGGGCCGCTGCCGGCCGCACCGGGAACGTGAATCGGCAGGCCCGCCGGAACTTTGACGCCGCCGGCGCCGTAACGTAGTCTGTCTATGTCATGATGGCCCGGCCGTCTCACGATCCGATTCCTCCCGGCACGCTCGAGATGCTGGTCCTTACGGCGCTCGACCGCCGAAGCGAGCTGCACGGCTTCGAGATCGCCGAAGCTATCGAGCGCGCCTCGACCGACGTCCTTCGGGTCGAGGAGGGCTCGCTCTATCCGGCGCTTCAGCGGATGCTGGTCAAAGCCTGGATCGCCGGCGAGTGGAAGCGAACGGACGAGAACCGCCGCGCGAGGTACTACCGGCTCACGGCAGCAGGGCGGCGGGAGCTTGGCCGCCAGATCGAGGCGTATCAACGCGTGACGGGCGCGATTGCACGCGTACTGCGGATGGCCTGACAATGTTTCGACGCTTGTGGTTCTTCGTCACGCGCTGGCGGCGCATGCAGGACCTCGACGAGGAGATGCGCCTGCACGTCGAGCTCCGCACAGCCGCCAATCGGCGCAATGGCCTGCACTCAGAGGAGGCCGCGCGCCAGGCGCGCCTCCGCTTCGGCAATCCGCTCAGGCTTCGCGAAGAAGCTCGAGACGTCTGGGGTTTCGCTGAACTGGAGCGCGTCAGCAGCGATCTGCGGCATGCCATCCGGCGTATCGTCCAGCACCCGGCCCGCAGCCTGGTCGTGGTGCTGACGCTCGCGCTCGGGATCGGCGCGACGACGGCGATGTTCATGCTCGTGGACGCGATGCTCCTGAGACCGGCGCCCTGGAACAGAGGCGACCGCGTGGTCTGGATCGCGGGCGTCAAGGGTCGCTCGGCCAGCGCGCGCAACCTGTCCTACCCGGATTACCTCATTTATCGCGATCGCGCGACGACGCTGGCAGGCGTCGCGGCCGAGGGCGGTACGGCGATGGCGATCGGCAGCCGGCGGCCCCAGCGCGTGCTCGGCGCACTGGTTTCAGGCAACTACTTCGACGTCCTCGGGCTGCGCGCGCAGATCGGCCGCACGTTTGCGCCTGATGAGGACATGGTGCCGGGCGCGCACCCGGTGGTGGTGTTGAGCGACGCGTTGTGGACCGCGCAATTCGGCGCGGATCCGGGCGTGATCGGCACGCGCGTGGCAATCAACGGCCAGCCCTTCACCATCATCGGCGTGGCCCCGCACCGCTTTACAGGAACCGCGTTCGCGACGGACCCTTATCAGCTCTGGGTGCCCATCGTCATGCAGGCCGTGACGATGCCAGGGGAGGCCGGTCTCCTGACCGACGCCAACCAGGGCTGGCTGCGCGTCGTCGGACGGCTGCGGGACGGCGTCGCGGCGGCCGAAGCGGACGCGGAGGCGCGCGTCATTGCGCGCCAGACGAATTCGCCGCAGACGTCCGCGGACGATGAGAAGAGCGCGCGTGTGCTGCCGATGCGCGGCGGCTTGACCCCGTGGGAGCAGGAGAGCCTGGCTCCCGTGTTCGGACTCGTCTCGATTGTCCCAGCGCTCGTGCTGCTCCTGGCGTGCGCGAACGCCGCGAACGTGCTGGTGGCCCACCACACGGCCCGCCGGCGGGAGTTCGCCATGCGGCGGGCGATTGGCGCGTCGCGCGGCCGGTTGGTCCGTCAACTGGCCGCGGAATCGCTGGTCCTGGCGTTGCTGGCGGGACTGGCTGGTTTTGGCGCCTCGTTCGTCGTCTCCGCGGTCGTCGTGCACTTCGGCGAAGTTCCCGCGGAGGTGTCCGCGCTGATGGTGCTGGACGGTCGGGCGTTCCTCGCCGCCACGGCCGTTGCCGTCGGCGCTGTCGTGCTGTTCGGCCTCGCGCCCGCGTTGACGACGACACGGTTCGACGTGCTGCCGGTGCTCAAGGACGAGGGCACGACCGCGACGACCGCGCGCGGCGCGCGCCGGCTGCGGCGGGCCCTGGTCGTCGCGCAGGTCGCACTGGCGCTGACGCTGCTCGTCATGACGGGCTTGTTCGTCCAGAGCCTGTCGCGGGCCATGCGCGTGAACCCGGGGTTCGATGCGCGAGGCGTGGCGACCGTGTCGTTCGATCTGAATCTCCAGGGCTACACACCGGATCGCCGCGCCGGCTTCGCCGCGCGATTTGTCGAGCGCGCGTCCGGTCTGCCTGACGTCACGTCGGTCGCCGCTGCGGACATACTGCCCCTCGGCGGCGATATGTACGGCGGGACCATTGTCTCCGACAGTGGGGCGTCGTTTTCGCGGGCAAGCGTGGCGCGCGTCTCGCCGAGGTATTTCGAGGCGCTCGGTCTGCCGATTGTTCGCGGGCGATCGTTCACCCAGGCTGAAGTGGCCGCAAACGCGCCGGTCGCGATCGTCAACGAGACGCTGGCCCGGAGCCTGTGGCCCGGCGTCGATCCGCTCGGCCAGCAGGTGCGCGCGGACGGCTCGAAGGATCCGTGGCGGGAGGTCGTCGGCGTCGCGCACGACGCGAAGCACCTGTCTCTGACCGAGTCTCCCTTGGGCGCGTACTACGCGCCACTGCCACCGCCATCGGGCGGCACGTTCATCATCCGGACCACTGGCAGTTCCCGCGCGGCGCTCGCCTCGCTGATGGACATCGCGCGCGATCTCGATCCCGACCTGCCGATCGGCAGGGCCCAGACCATGGAGGAGCGGATTCGCGGCACCGTCAAGCTCCGGCGGGCAGTGGTGTCGCTGCTGGGTGTGCTCGGGGCGCTGACGCTGCTCCTGGCCTCGGTCGGAATTTACGGCGTCGCCGCGCACAGCGTCTCGATGCGCACGCGCGAGGTCGGCATCCGCATATCGCTCGGTGCACGCGCGAGCGATGTCCTGCGCATGATCGTCCAGGAGAACCTGTCCCTCTCGCTGATCGGCGTCGGGATTGGCGTTGCCATCAGCGCCGCCGCCGCGACGATGCTCGCGTCGTATCTGTTTGGCGTAACCGCCGCGGACCCCGCGACGCTCATCGGCGGGGCGCTCGTCCTCTGCGTGGTGAGCCTCATGGCCAGCTATCTTCCGGCGCGCCGCGCGGCCCGTCTCGACCCGTTGCTGGCGCTGCGCCACGAGTAGCGGCCAATGCCTGGCATGGGTGGCGTCCAGGGAAGCTTCGCAGGTTCCTGTACTTGAAAGACAGCATTGGTTCGCACCGGCCCACGTTGCAGGGAGCCGGCAGGAATTCGGCAGTTTCATTCGAGACGGCTGTCGCCATCTCGCGACAGAATTCACGCAGTACGGATGAGCCAGCTGCGGAAATCGTCCACTGTTCCGTCGTGTCCGCTGCAGGCTCCCGGTTCAAAGGCACCCCGGGACGGCCGCCGCCGTCTAAGTAGACACGCTACACCCTGAGGATGTAGAGTCACTACATGGTCATGAAGCAGAGCGCGCGCCACCGCAACCGGATCGAGCTGCTGCAGGGCACGCTCGACCTCCTGATCCTGCAGACGCTCCAGTGGGGCCCGCAGCACGGCTACGGCATCTCGCAGGCGATCCGCGCCAACTCGATGGACGCGTTCCAGGTCGACACCGGTTCGCTCTACCCCGCGCTCCACCGCCTCGCGAAGCAGAAGCTGATCGCCGCGGCGTGGAAGACGTCGGAGAACCGGCAGCGCATCCGCGTCTATCGCCTCACGAAGAAGGGGCGCGACGAGCTGGCGTCCGGCCGTTCGCGCTGGGAGCGCTTCGTCGAAGCCATGGGCGGCATACTCTCTCCGCGGCAGGCGAGCGAGTCATGAGGTTCTGGCCGCGCCGCACCGACGCCGTGGACGAGGAGATTCGCGGGCACATCGAGATGGCCGTACGGGACCGCATGGAACGGGGCGAGTCACGTGCCCAGGCCGAAGGCGCGGTTCGCCGCGAGTTCGGCGACGTCGTGGTCGTGAAGGAGGTCACCAGGGACATTGACGGACGCGTCTGGCTCACCCGCCTCGGACAAGATCTCCGTTACGCCGCGCGCTTGCTGCGCCGGAGCCCCGGTTTCACCGTGGTGGCCGTCCTCTCGCTCGCGCTCGGCATCGGCGCCGCAACCGCGATCTTCCAGATCGTCGACGCGGTGCGGCTGCGATCGCTGCCGGTCGCGCGGCCGTGGGAGCTCGCCCGCGTCCGCATCGTCAACATGGACGGCGCCCGCGGCAACCGCAGCTCCCCCTACGATCCGCTCAACAACCCGGTCTTCGAGCAGATCCGCCGCCAGCAGCAGGGATTCACCGACGTCGCCGCCTGGAGCAGCACCTCGTTCAACCTCGCGGACGGCGGCGAGATGCGTCTCGCGCGGGGCCTCTTCGTCTCGGGCACCTTCTTCGATGTGCTCGGCATCCCGCCGGCGGCCGGGCGGCTCATCGCGGACGCCGACGACAAGCCGGGCTGCGCGCCGCGGGTCGTGCTCAGCCACGCGTTCTGGACGCGCGAGATGGGCGGCGACCCTCGCGCGATCGGACGAACTCTCACGCTGGACTCGCGCCAGGCCGAGGTGATCGGCGTCACGCCGGCCGGGTTCAGCGGCCTCGACGTGGGCCGCGGCTTCGACGTCGCCGTGCCGCTGTGCGTGGAGCCGGCGATCAACAGTGGCAACCGCCTGATGTCCGCGACCGACTGGTGGCTCGTGGCGATCGGCCGTCTCAAGCCCGGGTGGACGCTCGAGCGCGCGACGGCGCAGCTGCAGGCCATCTCCTCAGGCATCTTCGAGACAACGATCACGCCGACGTATCCGGCCGCCAGCGCGCCGCTCTACAAGGCGTTCAAGCTCGAAGCCGCGGCAGGCGACGCGGGCGTCTCGATGCTGCGCGAGGCGTACGAGCATCCGCTCTGGATGCTGCTCGCCGCGGCGGGCATCGTGCTGCTGATCGCGTGCGCGAACCTCGCGAACCTGCTGCTCGCACGCGCCAGCGCCCGGCAGCGTGAGATCGCGGTCCGCCTCGGCCTCGGGGCCTCGCGCGCGCGCATCGTCCGGCAGCTGCTGACGGAGAGCGCGCTCGTCGCGGCGATCGGTGCTGCGGGCGGCGTGCTGCTGGCCGCGATCATGGGCGAGGGCCTGGTCTCGTTCCTCAGCACGGAGGGAGACGCCGTCGTGCTGCAGATGCGGACCGACTGGCGGGTCCTCGCCTTCGCGTCCTCGCTGGGCCTCCTGACGTGCGTCCTGTTCGGGCTCACGCCCGCGCTGCGCGCCACGGGCCGGGGCACGATGCTCTCGCTGAGGACCGCCGGACGCGGCGTCATCGGTGTCGAGCGCAACGGGCTGCGGCGCACGCTCGTCGCAGCGCAGGTGGCGCTGTCGCTGGTGCTGATTGCCGCGGGCATCCTCTTCGCGCGCAGCCTCTGGAACCTGCGTCACGTCGACACGGGATTCAGGCGCGAGGGCGTGCTCGTGGCAGGCATCGACTTCCGCCGCCTCGACGTGCCGATGGAGCGACGGCACGACATGCAGCGCGACCTGCTCGCGCGCATCCGCGCCGTTCCCGGCGTCCGCGGCGCGGCGGGCGCCTCCGTCATCCCCGTGAGCGGCAGCTCGTCCGGCAACCAGGTCTGGCTCGAGGGCACGACGACGCCGGTCGGATCGTCCATCAACCGGGTCAGCCCCGGCTACTTCGACACGATGGACATCCCGGTCCTGTCGGGCCGCGACTTCGAGGATCGCGACACGATGTCGTCACCAATGGTCGCGATCGTGAACCAGACATTCGCGCAGCAGCTGACCGGCGGCGCCGACCCGGTCGGCCGCCGCTTCCGCATCGAGGCGACGCCCACGACGCCGGAGCTCACCTACGAGATCGTGGGGCTCGTGCGAAACGCGATCTACCAGCACCTGCGCGAGGAGCCGCGCCCCCTCGTGTTCCTCGCCGCCGCGCAAACGGCGCGGCCGGGGACGGGGGTGCGGCTGGTGATCCACTCCGAGATGCCGCTCGCCACGGTGGCGGCCGGCGTCACGACCGCGCTGGGGGAGGCCGACCCGCGGATCGCGGTCGCGTTCCGCGTGTTCGATCGTCAGATCGAGGACACCGTCGTCCGCGAGCGGCTGCTCGCGATGCTCTCGATCTTCTTCGCCGCCGTCGCGGCGCTGCTCGCGCTGCTCGGCCTCTACGGCGTGATCGCCTACGGCGTGACGAAGCGAACCAACGAGATCGGCGTGCGGATGGCGCTCGGTGCGGGGCGCGGCGCTGTTCTGACGATGATCCTGCGCGAGGCCGCTGTCCTCATCATGGCCGGAATCGCGGCCGGCCTGGTGATCGCGCTGGCCGCCGGCAAGCTCGCGGCGACGCTGCTCTACGGCATCACGCCGCACGAGCCCGCGACCCTGGCGACCGCAACTGCGGTGCTCGCGGCGGCCGGACTGCTCGCCAGCTACTGGCCGGCGCGGGCTGCTACGAGGATTGAGCCTACGGTGGCGTTGCGCGCTGAATGACGCAAGGGCGGCTGGCACCGCTGCGGGAAGTGCCCGTCGCCCCTTCCCCCAGCTTCTCTCCGGACGGCTCCTGGATTGCGTTCGAATCGTCTGGATCCGTGGACGGGCGGGAAAACCGTCGCCTCGGCCAAGGCGGACTGAAAAGTCGACCCCCACCGAAACCCCACGTCAGAGAATCAGGTGGCAGAGGACGGCTCCCACCACCGCCATCGATAATCCCCACGCCAGCAGCTTGTTGAAGAGGGCGCGGCTCTCGGTATCAGCAGCGCCGGCTAGACACAGCGCGCCAATCGTCGAGAGCGGCGAGACGTCGACGAGATGACCGCCGACATTCATCGACGTCGCGATGGACAACGCGCTGGCGCCCGGAAGCGCGGCGGTGAGTCCCGGAACCATCGGGAGAAAAGCCGGCAGTACGACACCCGACGTGCTGCTGTAGACCGACACAATCCCGGTGAAGAACGCGACGATGCCGTTGACGGTCGCAGGCGATGCGATCCTGGCGACGAGCGAGACGAGCAGATCGATGCCTTGCGCCCGTTCGACCAACGCGATGAGCACGGTCATCCCGCAGACCATGACGATCACTCTCCAGGGCATCCGCTTGATGGCCTCGCCATCGTCCGCGGATCTCGTGAGGACGAGGATGACTGCGCCCGCAAATGCCGCCATGCCGACGTTGACGTTGCCCAGCATGACGCCCAGCAGCAGCGCGGCGATCACGGCAAGCGTGCTCCAGTGACGCCGGCTGAACCCTTCCGTCTGGCCTTCCGGAACCGTTGACGGCGCGTCACCCGACCCGAAGAGCTTCAGCCCGCCGAACAGCAGATATCCACCGGAGGCGACACCGGCATGGGCAAGAAAGTTGTACGCATAGGTCTGCCACTCGAGACCTGGCAATCCGTTCCTCGCCATGATGCCGTTGACGATGATGCCCGTCGGCGCAAAAGGGGAGAGAGCGCCGGAATTCGCGCCGTTGCCGACCATGATGGCCATCAGGAAGAGGGGAATGCCGGTTCGCGCAGCCGTCGCCATCGCAAGAGGCGCGAGCAGCGCCGCCGTGGCGATGTTGCCGGGTCCCATCGAGGCGATCGCGGCGCCAAGCACGAAGAACATCACCGGAATCGTGCCGCGATTGCCGCGGCAGATGCGGACCGCGTGCTGGGTGATCCGTCCGAGCGTTCCGTTCGACTCCGCGAGTGCGAACAGCAGCGTCACGCCAGTCAGCGTCAGAAAGAGCTGGCTGGGAAATCCGTTCATGACGGTGTTGACTGGAATGCCGCCGATGTAGACCCCGACGATCCAGGCCAGCGCGACCGCGAGGACGCCGACGTTCAGCCGGCTGAAGCAGCTGACGATCACGGTAAGCGCCAGCGCGGCAACCGAGATGACGGCGAGATTCACGCCTGCTCCCGCACGAGCGAACGAAGCAGCTCGACAGGGTGCAGCGCACGCGTCGGCGTGAAGTCGGCGACCTGGTGCCGGCATGAGGTCCCGCCCGCGACGAGGACACTCCCCGGCGAAAGGCTGCGCGCCGCCGGTAGCAGCCGGCGCTCTCCAATCGCACGTGACACGTCGAAGTGATCGCGGGTATATCCGAACGATCCGGCCATGCCACAGCAGCCGGCGTCGAGATCGACGATGGCCGACCTGGGAATGCGGCCGAGGAGCGCCTTGGTGGGCGCCAGCCGACCCATCGCTTTCTGATGACAGTGGCCGTGAACGACAACCTGTGACGGGCCGGTGTTCAAGTCGAGCTGCGCACGTCCGGCCTGCCATTCCTCCTCGAGGAACTCCTCGAGCAACATCGAACGCCCGGCCACCTCACGGGCACGCTCTTTCGCTTCGCCCCGAAGCAGCGACGGGACGTCCTCGCGTATCGCCGACAGGCAACTGGGTTCGAGAAACAGGAGGGGGAGCCGGCGCTTTACGACGGCTTGCAACTGCGTCACCGTCTCGGCCGCCTGCCGGCGCGCCGCCCCGAGCAGTCCCTGGGAGATCAACGGACGGCCGCAACAGGCCAGTGGCGCCAGCTGCACGTCGTATCCCGCGGCCTCGAGCAGCTCCAGTCCGGCCATGCCGATCGCCGGCGCATAGTAGTTCGTGAACGTGTCGTTGAAGATTGCGACGGAGCGCCCGGAAGCCACCGGCCCACGGCCGCGCGTGCGCGATCGAGGACGTCTGGCGTATCGACGTGCGAACGTGCTGGACGCCCAGGCGGGCGGAATTCGCCGGCGATCGATGCCGAACAGCCGCTCGTTCAACCACCGCACCGGCACGCTCTGCGAAACGACGTTCGACACCGGCGCGAACCGGCTGCCCCATGCCGAGAGGCGGTGGATGTGTCCGAGCAGGTGCGCGCGCGGCGAGGCGCCATGCCGGCGCCAGTAGTCGGCCAGGAACTCGCTCTTGAACCGTGCGACGTCGACGCCGACGGGACATTCCGCCTTGCAGGCGCGGCACTCGAGGCACAGATCGAGCGCCGCGCGAACCCCCTCGTCGCCGAGCCCGGCCTCATGGATGCGGCCGGCCATGACCAGGCGCAGGACGTTCGCGCGCCCGCGCGGTGAGTGTGTTTCCTCGCGCGTCGCCATGTACGACGGACACATGGTCCCGTCGAGCGTCTTGCGGCATGCACCCAGGCCGCTGCACATCTCGACGGCGCCTGGCATCCCGCCGTACTCCTCGAAGTCGAAGAAGGTAACCGGCTGCTGCGTTCGGGTACTCGGGGCCGTAGCGCAGATTCGATGTCAGCGGCGGCGCGTCGACGATCTTCCCCGGGTTGAAGATGCCATCCGGATCGAACGTCCTCTTGATCTGCCGGAATGCGTCATACAGGACCGGGCCGAACATCCTCGCCATGAACGGACTACGGACCAGACCGTCGCCGTGCTCGCCCGACAGCGCTCCGCCGTACTCGAGCACCAGATCGGCGCTGGCCGAGGCGATCGCTTCGAACTGGCGAACCCCGGCCTCGGTCTTCAGATTCACGACCGGCCGCACGTGCAGGCAGCCGACCGAGGCATGAGCATAGACACCCGCCGACGTGCCATGGCTCCGTATCATTTCGAGAAAGCGCTCGATGTAGTCGCGAAGCCGCTCGGGCGCCACTGCGGTGTCCTCGACGAACGACAGCGACTTGGCGTCCCCTTTCATGGCCATCGACAGTCCGAGCGCCGCTTCGCGCACCGACCAGATCGCGCTCTGCGCCGGCAGGTCGAGCGCACGATGGTACCGGTAGCCGAATCCCCGGCCGGACAGATCGCGCTCGAGCGCGTCGAGGCGTCGCGGCAGGTCGTCGGCCGTCTCCGAATACATTTCGACGCACAGCAGCGCCGCCGGATCTCCCTCGATGAATGTGCTTCGCATCCGTTCGAGCGCCGGGCTCTGGCGTGTATGGTCCAGGATGAAGCGATCCATTATCTCGATCGCCGACGGCGCATGCGAGAGAATGACCGGCGCCGCGGCCAGCGCCTCGAGCAGGTCGGCAAACTGGATCGCCAGCACCGACTTGAACTTCGGCAGCGGCACCAGGGCCAGCTTCGCTTCGACGACCACACCGAGCGTGCCTTCCGAGCCGACCAGCAGCTTCGACATGTTGAATGGTGCGGTCGGACCAACAAAGGCGTCGAGATTGTAGCCGCCCACGCGGCGCAGCACCTTTGGATAGCGGCGTTCGATCTCCTCTGCGCACCTCCCCACGATCTGCCGGACCTGGCGGTAGCAGTGTCCTTCGAGCGTCTGATGCGCGCACATCGCCTCGAGCTCGCCGGCGTCGAGCGGCCGGAAATGCGCGAGCGAGCCGTCCGACAGCACCACCTGCTGTTCGATGACGTGGTCGATGGTCTTTCCGTAGATCACCGAACGCGCGCCGGCGGAGTTGTTGGCCATCATGCCGCCGACGGTCGCGCGGCTCGCCGTCGAGATGTCCGGCGCGAAGCGCAACCCCTCCTGACGCAGCTGGGCGTTCAGCTCGTCGAGCACGATGCCCGACTCCACTCTCGCCCAGCGCGCCGCCGCGTTCACCTCGAGCAGCCGGTTAAAGTATTTCGAGGTATCCACCACGATGCCGCCGCCGATTGCCTGACCCGCCTGGGAGGTGCCGCCGCCCCTCATCGTCAACGGGCAGCGATGACGGCGGCAGGCGGCCACCGTACGCACGAGGTCTTCCCGCGACTTGACCACCACCACGCCGAGCGGCTCGATCTGATACACGCTCGCATCGGTGGAATAGAGCGCACGGGTGAGAGCGTCGAACCGCACCTCGCCCTCGAGGTCATGCCCGAGCTCGCGCCTGAGCGCATCGACGTCGACTGCGGTCGAAGGTTCGGACATCCGTCGATTCACCGGGTCCTGGCGATGGTGCTCCATGGTATGGGAGCGCCGTGGACCGGAACGATCTGTGACACGTTCAGCTTCAATCTCTGAACTGCATTGTAGAGGCTGCGCTGATCGGCAGTCGGCATCGCCGCCGCATCCCGATCAGTGTTCACCAGATCCGCTTCGAAGAGCAGCCCTTCGCCGGGCAGGTGCGCCATCAGCATGCCCTCGACGTGCTGCAGCGGATGGACGTAATAGACGTTCAGGCTCCGCCGGCCATCGCTGATGACGAAGTTCTCCCTGATGGTCTCGTAGTAATACCCTTCGGACAGCTCAGTCGGCGGCCACAACGACACCATGTCCGGCTTCAACGTCCGCGGCGCGTAATTCAACACGTCGCGCGTGTAGAAATCGAAGTTCGTGATGTGCGTGACGATCGTGGCGCCGATGTGGACGTAGGCGCGAAGCCCTCCGATGTGATCGAAATGCTGATGGGAGTTGATCAGCCATCTGATCGGCTTGCCCGGGATCAGCCTGACGATCTCGTCGATCACAGCGAGGCTTCGCTCTTCGCTGAGCGGCGCCTCGAACACGGCAATGAAGTCGCGGAACTCGACGGCCACGCTGTGGTGAGTGCCCCCTCCGAGGAGGTAGACGCCATCGGCGAGCTTGCGCATGTCGACGCGGGTATCGAACGTCGTCCGGCGCACCGAGTCGGGCGCGGCGACGGCGTCGGGGCAGTGGTTCGGCCTGACGTGCTTCAGCGTCCCGCCGAACGCGTTGTGCCCGGCGCTCGCGGCCAGCGCGCCGTAGTTGTCGTCCCACCCCTGATGTGAATGCCAGCCGGTCGGGAACCGGATGCCGTTGCCCACATCGGCGTAGCTGTCGTTGGTGAACTCGTGTTCGTAGTTCATGTCGCCGAGCACGGGATCGGCCACCCACGTGTGGATTCGCTGGAGCAGGTGCTCTCTGTTGATCGTGGCGTCGACGCGGAACTTGCCGTTGACGGTGATCGACACGACGGTGACTCTTTCGGGAGTGACTTCCGGGCCGTCCCGTCCCATCTCGCCGAGCTCCCATCTCCAGGTCGCGCGCGGATTGGCGCCCGGCAGCCGGGCGGCTTTCAGGAAGCCGTGCGGGTTCAGCCACATGTCGAGCTGATAGATCTCGGCGAGATCCGGCGTCGATGCCACCGGCGCGGCTGAGGGCCCGTCCATGTGCCAGGCGTGTCCGGCATCGACGGCAAAGATCTGGTGTGGCTGCCGCTGCAGCGGCCCGTCGATCCAGCGGACCCCGTATTTCCAGGCCGCGGGGTTCAATCCAGGCCTGCGATCGAACTCCTCCCTCATCGTTTTTCTGTCCCAATCCATCGTGCGCGTGTAGTTGGCCAGATCTTCGATGCGTGGCCAGTCGACGTTGCGCGCCGTCTCACGCTGCTGGCCAACAGCGCCGGCGTATGCGGTGCCGGAGACGGTGACGCACTTGAGGCGGTCGGCGCCGATGGCGTTGGCCGCCGCGTCGAGGACCGGCCCAGGATCGACGTAACCCGGCGGCAGCTGCTGGCTGGCGACCGATGCGCCCATGACTGCAACGAGCAGCGCCGGGACCATCCGAAGCGCAGAACCGCAGTTCATTACAGCCCTCCCGTCTCAACGTGGGGAAAGTATCACGGTGGGTTACGATCTGGTCATGCACCGGAGCGGTCGCCACTTTCTGCAGATCCCGGGTCCGACCAACACACCTGATCGGGTGCTGCGCGCGCTGGCGCAGCCGACGATCGATCATCGCAGCGGCGAGTTCGCGGCGCTTGGCCGCATGGTGCTCGAAGGCATCAAACGGATCTTTCAGACCACCCGGCCGGTCGTGATCTTTCCCGCATCCGGCAGCGGGGCGTGGGAAGCAGCGCTCGTCAACACGCTGTCTCCCGGCGATCGAGTACTGGCGTTCGACATCGGCGAGTTCGCCAGGGGATGGTCGGAGATCGGAAGGCGGGTCGGCCTCGTGGTCGAAGTCACGCCCGGAGACTGGCGGCATGGCGTCGATCCGGCGGCACTCGAAAGCCGGCTGCGGGAGGATCGGGACCATCACCTCAAGGCGGTGCTGGTCGTTCACAACGAAACGTCGACCGGCGCGACCAGCCGTCTTCCGGAGATTCGCCGCGCGATCGATCGCGCGGCCCACCCGGCGCTGCTGTTCGTCGATGCGGTCTCGTCCTTGGGCTCGATCGAGCTCCGCCACGACGACTGGGGGCTGGACGTCACATTGTCGGGCTCACAGAAGGGGCTGATGCTGCCGCCAGGCTTGAGCTTCAACGCCATCAGCGAAAAAGCGCTTGCCGCGTCGCGGTCGGCGCGCCTGCCGCGGTCGTATTTCTCGTGGGATCAGATGCTGGCCCCCAACGTCAGCGGGTTCTTCCCATATACACCCGCGACCAACCTGCTGTTCGGGCTGCGTGAAGCCATCGCCATGCTGGAAGAGGAAGGGCTCGAGAACGTGTTCGCCCGGCACCGGCGGCTGGCGGCGGCTGCACGCGCTGCCGTACGGGCCTGGGGTCTCGAGATCGCCTGCGAGCGCGAGGACGAGTACAGTCCGGTGGTCACCACGATCATGATGCCGGACTCGGACGCGGATGTAGACGCGGATGGCTTCCGCTCGATCGTCCTCGAGCGCTTCAACATGTCGCTTGGCGCCGGGCTCGGCCGCTTCAAGGGACGTGCGTTTCGCATCGGGCACCTGGGCGACTTCAACGACCTGATGCTGATGGGCACTCTCTCTGGCGTCGAAATGGGACTCGCACTTGCTGGTGTGCCGTCGCGGACCGGCGGCGTCGAAGCCGCCATGAGAATGCTGACCGGGGAACCGCGCGCGGGGATCACGGCGCGCTCAATCATCTCCCGGTAAACCGCGGCGCGCGCTTGTCCAGGAACGCGGCGATCCCTTCGCGAAAATCGCTGCTCGCGTAGCACGCCGTCACCAGGTCATCGCAGTCGACCTCCTCCGGACGACTCCGGCCGATGCGGCGAATGGCTTCCTTGGTCGCGCGGATGGTCAGCGGCGCGCGATCCGCAATAGACTCCGCCAGCTCGCCGACAACCGCGTCGATCAGGGTCGCGTCCACAATCCGCGTAATCAGCCCGAGCGCATCGGCCTCCGCCGCATCGATCAGCCGGGCCGTGAACAGCAGATCCTTGGTTCGTGCCGGACCGATCAGGTCCACGAGTCGCGCGCAATTGGCCGCTGATAGACAATTGCCCAGCGTGCGGGCGATCGGCACGCCGAACCGGGCGGCCGGCGTGCACACGCGCAGATCGCACGCCAGCGCCAGGAGGCAGCCGCCGCCGACGGCGGCGCCCTGCACCTGGGCGATGGTCGCTGCCGAAACACGCTCGACCCGATCGATGATCCGTTCCATCCTGCGCTCGTAGGCGAGACCGTCGGCCGCGGTGGTGAAGCCCCTGAACTGGCTGATGTCGGTGCCCGAGACGAACGCCTCGCCGGTGGCACGAAGGACGAACACTCGAATCTGTTCGTCCGCGTCCACCCGGTCGCACGCATTGGCGAGCGCGTCGTACATCGACCAGGTCATCGCGTTCCGCGCGTTCGAGCGATTGAATGTCAGGAAGGCGAGACGCCCTTCCGCTGCGAACATGACTTCGGGAGTGGACACTGTGAACGACCTCACGGGGAGAGCACAATGAGCTCGGGCCGGACCGCACTCGAAGGGATTCGCGTGCTGGACGTGACGCAGGTAATGGCCGGCCCTTTCTGCGCGATGCAACTATGCGACATGGGCGCTGAGGTGATCAAGGTGGAGCCGCCCGGTGGCGATTCCACGCGTCGTATGGCCGGCGCCTCCGGCTCGGACAGCGCCGGCTTCAACGCCGTCAACCGCGGCAAACGCAGCATCGTCCTGGATTTGCGGAAGGCTGAGGCACGCGACGCTTTCCGGCGGCTCGTCGCGCGATCGGACATTCTGATCGAGAACTATCGCCCGGGCGTGATGAACCGGTTCGGACTCGGCTACGACACGCTGGCGGCCGACTACTCCCGGCTCGTTTACGCATCGATTTCAGGGTCCGGTCAGACTGGTCCGGGCGCCTCCCGGGGCGGATTCGATCTCATTGCTCAGGGGGAGTCCGGTTTGATGTCGGTGACCGGAGAACCGGGCCGGCCTCCGATCAAGATGGGAGTGCCGGTCACTGATCTCGGGGCGGCGCTGTTCGCACTGGCGGCCATCCTGGCTGCGCTCCACTATCGCGATCGAACTGGCCATGGACAGCACATCGACACCTCGCTGCTCGAGGCGGGCATCGCCCTGTCCGTCTGGGAGGCGACCGAATATTTCTCGGAAGGATCCATCCCGACACCGCTGGGTTCGGCGCACCGGATGCTTGCGCCGTATCAGGCGATCCGGTGCGCGGACGGCTATATCACGATCGGTGCGGGCACCAATCGCCTGTTCCAGCGTCTCTGCGATGCACTCGGTCATCCGGAATGGACGACGCGGCCGGAATTTGCCGATGACACACGTCGCGTGCGGAACCGCGCCGGGTTGATCGCAGGAATCGAGGCCCTTACCGCCGGCCTGTCGTGCGGTGCATGGCTCGCGCGTTTCACCGCAGCCGGCGTGCCCTGCGGCCGCATCAACAACTACGCCGACGCGTTTGACGATCCGCAGGTTCGGGCGCGATCGATGGTCGTCGACGTTACGCATCCGACTCTGGGGCCGTTACGTACGCTCGGATCGCCAATCAAAATGTCCGAAACGCCACCCCGAGTCGATCGCCGCGCGCCCTTGCTCGGAGAGCACACGAATGAGATCCTGCTCGAGGCGGGCTGCAGCGCAGCCGAGATCGCGGCGCTCGAGGCGGCGCATCGGTCGCCCGCGCCGCCTCGAACCGGGAGTTGAGGATCATGGGTCGATGCTCCGAAGCCCCGCCTTCTCTGTGTCCCGTCCCTGACCTCATCAGTATTTGTGGTAGAGTCGACAGCACACGATCCCGAACTCAAGTTCCTGTCCGGCTGCTTGATACGTCGCGGCAAAGCCGTGACGTATCGGTCCCCACGGGTGTGGAACAAGGCGTGATGCCCTTCGTCCAGAGGAGCGCCTCACGATCTGACTGGGTGTGCGATGTCAGCGCCAATTCCGGCCGTCTGGAAGGGAACTCTCAATGATGAAGTCATTTGTCGCGTGCGCTCTCGCGTTGACGGTCACGGCCGCGGCGCCGGCGCTCGTCTCGAGTCAAGGACAGAAGGCCGCAGATTCGGATGCAGTTGCGGCAGTCACCAAGATCGAAAACGATGCCATCAAAGCCCTGCTGGCAAACGACTCATCGTTCTACGAGAAATTCCTGGCGAGTGACTACACGGGCGGCACGAGCCGCGGCACGTGGGATACCAAGCCCTCCACTCTGGCGGACATGAAGGACACCAAGAACAACAAGACGAAGAGTCAGACTCTCAGCGACCTGAAAGTGCGTATCCACGGCGACCTCGCCGTTGCGACCTACAGCACCACCTACGATGCGCTGATCCGTGGACAGCACTACGCCAGAACAGTCGTGTGCACGGACGTGCTCCAACAGCAGAACGGCGGCTGGATGCTGATGGCAAACCACTGCTCTCAAGCCGCCAAGTAGGCCAGCGTACTTCGGCCGACAAGCACCGTCTCGGGCCGGTCGGCAGTCGCGTACGCCCGGTGACCGCTGACAGACGACGAGAGGCTGTTCTAGTGGGCCTCCGGCCCAGCGCGGTGACTCGCCGCACCGAAAACTTGACCAGGCCGGTCAAGTGTCGGTCCGTCCAGGGTTCAAGACGGCCGCCTTGGCATGACCGCATTCGACCTCGGTCGCCAGCGCGAGCGCGCGGTGGCTACGGCGTGCAGGACACGCCCGCCGGCGCGCCGGTCGGCGCGCCCATCCGTACGGCCGGCGACGCCAGCTTCTGAAACGACAGGTGCTGCACGGCTGGCGGCTGGGTTGGCGCCAGGGTGAAGAACACGCCGACCGTGCCTTTCGCGCACGTCATGTTGAACTGGCCTCGCAACCAGTTTTCCGGCATCACGGGACCGGCGCCGGTGCATTCGCCGACGTCGTTCTTGAGCGCGCCGATCTCCGCCTGTCGCTGCGCCGAAGGCGCGTCGAGGAAGAAGTTGGCGGCCGCAATCCGCCTCGCCTCCGTGTCATCCCAGCGCTTCCACAGGTTCAGGATATGGTCGCGGGTCTCGTTCTGAAGCGCCGTGGGTGGGAGCTCGCGCTTGCGCAGCCCGCCGGTCTCGAGCATCGCGTCCCACGCTTGCCGCATTGGCTCGGAGGGACCCGAATACGTCAACGTCGCCATCGCGAACATCCCGACGCCATAGTCCGGCAGCCACGCCATGTAGGATCCGAACCCCGGCAATCCGCCGCCGTGCGCCACGATCTGCTCGAAGCGACAGTCCGACGCCACGCGCAGCCCGAAGCCATAGCCAGTCTCGGACGCCTGCAGCGTGCCGTTGACAAGTCGCGCCGTCAGGTTCGACGGCGTCCACCGGTGCGCCATCTCGCGCACCGAAGCGCGACGGACAGGTCCCGGGTCCTCATCGTCTCGCGGGGGCCATGCCGACAGGTGGAAGGCGACGTACTTCCCGAGGTCCGTGGCCGTGGTCAGCAAGCCGCCCATCGCGCCGAACACGCCATGGGGTAGCGGCGGTTCTTCCGCGTAGCTCCCGTCCGGTTTGAGGCGGTAGCCGATGGCCCGGCGCTCGGCCGGGACATCGCCGAACTCGAACGTCGACGCGCTCATGCGCAGCTTTGACAGGATCTCGGCCTGCACGTACCGCTCGTAGGGCACGCGGGACGCCTTCGTGACGATGCGGCCCAACAGGCCGAACGCGTAGTTGGAATACTCGTAGCGCGTGCCGGGCGGCGTGGAGAACGGAATGCCCTTCGCGAGCCAGTCGTCCAGCATGGCGTCGCTGGCGCTCAACTGCTGATCGCCCCACGGATTGTCCTCGGGAAATCCCGCGCTGTGGCTCAGCAACTGGCGAATAGTCAACGGCGGCGTGTCGCGCGTGGGCCGCTCCATCTGCGCGAATTCCGGGATCCATCGCGACACGGGGTCTTCGAGCGACAGCCGGCCATCGTCGCGCAGCTTCAGCACCGCCATCGCGGTAAAGCTCTTGGTCATCGAGGCAATGCGGAACGCGCTGTCCGGCGTGACCGGCGCCTGCGAGGCGCGGTCCCGCACCCCGAACGACCCCAGGTGCGCCAGCTGGCCGTCGATCACCACGCCCCAGATCATCCCGGGGATTTTCTTGTCGGTGGCATACGCGCGGAAGAGGCGGTCGATCTCCGGCATCGCCAACTGCAGTTTGGCCACGCGACCGGGGTCGGTAAATCGCGGCGGGGGATAGGTGTCGCTTGCCAAGCCCGTCGCGGAAATCAGCACGGCGAACAGAGCGGTCAGTCGCATGCGCGCAAGTATGCTACTGATCTGTCCGTGCCGGCCGTCGAAGCCCCAATTCCACCACACCGCGTGGCTCGTGGTCACCTCGAACCGTGTCCGGGATCCGGTCGCCGCCCGTTAGCAGACTGACCGCCTGAACAACGACTCGCGCGGGGAAGTGCAGAATGTCCGTGACGATAGCGCGGCCTCTCACCAACCATCTGCGCGCGCATCGAGTTCCACTCACACGCTCGATTCACTCGCGCGCCACTGCAGTGCGATCCCATGCTCAGAGTCGAGGCTCCGAGAAGAGGTCTGGGCACAACTTCGCGAGGCACGTTCATCGGGGATCAGAGTGCGCGAAAGGCCCCGGTGTGCTGCAGATGATTCGCTGCGCAATTCACTGCACAGTCTTGTCAGATGAGCATGTTTAGGCAAGATGCGGCCCGGCACCGCCCACCTGGTTTGGCCGAGACGATGCTCGAGCCAAGTTCCAAGTTGTCACATGCTTACGGCTCGCGGCGAGGTGGCCGAGTGGCCGAAGGAATCCTTCAGCCGTTCTTATCGGCAATCACTTGAGCGCCTCTCGCCCTCGTCGCAGCAAACCGGAGCGACGCGTCGCATTCCTGAGTGACCCGAAATAGACTGAGTCACCAGTATGAGTAAGCGCCGCACCAAGCCCGTCAAGGTACTCTCACCGCCGCGTCGCTTTACAGCTTCCAGGGCGTGGATTGCCGTCGTGCTCATCGCCGGAGCCCTGATCGTTGGGGCCCTGGCGATGCGTCCGGGTTCCCTCGCCCCGCGCTCGAGACCGTCGGTTGACACGGTTGCGCCGAATGTGAGCGCCTCATCGGCGTCGCTGGGATTCCTCCCTACGGTCGAGAACACGACTCGGCCGTCCGAGCCTGCGCCAGAGGGCATGGTGTGGATTCCCGGCGGCGAATTCTCGATGGGGGCGCAGGACCCGACCGACATGCGCGATGCCGTCGGGATGCAGGCCACGGAAGACTCGCGTCCGGTGCATCGCGCCTACGTGGACGGTTTCTGGATGGACGCAACCGAAGTGACGAACGCGCAGTTTGCCGGCTTCGTGAAGGCGACCGGCTACGTCACCGTCGCCGAGCGCACGCCTCATGCGGAAGATTTTCCTGGCGCGAAGCCGGAGACTCTCGTCCCAGGGTCGGTGATGTTTTCACCCCCGAGTCACCCTGTGCCGTTGAACAACGAGTACGAATGGTGGTCGTACCTGCCCGGCGCCAACTGGCGCCATCCGTCCGGCCCGGCGAGTTCAATCCAGGGGAAGGAACGATGGCCGGTCATTCACGTGGCGTATGAAGACGCGCTCGCATATGCGCGCTGGGCCGGCAAGCGCCTGCCAACGGAAGCAGAGTGGGAATTTGCGGCGCGCGGTGGACTGACGGGGCAGGTATTCCCGTGGGGCAACACGTTCAAGAACGGAGCCCAGTGGATGGCCAACAGCCATCAAGGTCATTTTCCCGATCACGATTCGGGCGCAGATGCCTTCCCCGGGATCGCGCCAGTGGCGCAATTCCCGGCGAACAGGTACGGGCTCCACGACGTCGCCGGCAACGTGTGGGAGTGGGTCACCGATTGGTATCGCCCTGACTACTACAGTCAGCTTGCGGCGATCGGAGGCCTTGCCAGCAACCCACAAGGCCCGACCGACTCGTTCGATCCCGGAGAACCCGGCGTGAAGAAACGCGTCCATCGCGGCGGATCGTTTCTCTGCACGGATCAGTTCTGCTCTCGCTACATGGTGGGCACGCGCAGCAAGGGTGAAATCAGCACCGGGACGAACCATCTCGGCTTCCGCTGTGTAAAATCGCTTTGAAACGATCGCGCCGACTGATGCCTGCATGATGCGCGGAACTACGCTCGTGGCCGCAGTCCACACGCTGGTCGTGGCACTTCTCGTCTCGTGCGCGGTAAAGGGCCATCTTCGCCGACGCCGCGGAGCCCTGCTCTCGTATGCGCTCATCACCGCCATGCTCGCTGTCGGCGGCACGCGGCTGCTGTTCGCGGGCGCGGCGCAAGAGTTATCGAAAAACGAGGTCCTGGCGTCGATGTAGCTGATGCAGTAACCAGTCGAGGCGACGGTGGCACACAGCGTGTCGCCACCGACCGAAATCGTCACCGATCGATCTCCGCTCGAGACATCAAGGAGCGGAGGCCGAAGGCGGCGTTCCCGCGCCCTTCGGGCCCGGTCGCCATGTTCAGCGTGCTGGCGGACAGTGGATTGCCGACCGTCAGCGTCATCCAGACGACGGCGATGAGCACCGCGAGCGCGGCGAGCCACGGTGCGAGCCGCGCACCCGAGCGACGAGATGAGGTCGGCCAGCGACGTCGCTCATGGGCCCTGGTGCATGACCCGCGAGAGGCAGCCCGTGGCGAGGCGCCACAGCAGTCGGCCGGCGGCTGCGGCCAGGTCGCCGGGCAGGTCGGCCGCCAGCGGTTCCTCTGCGCGGATGATCTCCGAATGGACCCCCTGGTCGGTGGTCGTCACTTGGACCTCGACAGCCCCGACCAGCCGTCGGCTCGGCGTCGCCTCAATCTGCCATACCACCAGCGTGACGGCCAGCGACGGCGCGCTGCCGACGTCGACGAGGCGGATGTCGGGGCTCGACGCGATGGCATATCGCACCGCCGAATCAAGGTAGCGATCGGGGGTGGTTGCCCAGAGCCAGACCGGATCCTCGCTCAACTCACCACCGGGCTGCAGGTGCAGCACGCGACGGCCGATGTGTCCCCGGCCCTGCGTTTCGAGCAGGCGGACGCTCGTGGCGTTCGGGGCATCAGCGGCCA
Source organism: uncultured Acidobacteriota bacterium (assembly GCA_963787175.1). Lineage (GTDB taxonomy): Bacteria > Acidobacteriota > Vicinamibacteria > Vicinamibacterales > 2-12-FULL-66-21 > CAVSUB01. The sequence continues at coordinate 582,663 of CAWBCA010000002.1, read as the reverse complement.
CCCCGCCCGGCTCGATCAGTTGTGGCTCGATCAGGCGGATTGGAACGGTATCCGGGCGTTCAATCTGAACACGGCAGCCCCCGCCCAGGCAGGCAACTGCAAGCACGACGAGCATTCCGTATCTGGAGCGTCGAATCATTTCGGCTTCGCTTCTGCCTGCCGAATGCCGTGGACCACCGACTCAGGCTGTTCCTGCAGCTGGCGCGCGAACTCGCGCAGCTGCTCGAGCGACTGGCGCATCGCGGGCAGCGAGCGCCGCAGATCCTGCGCCGCCAGGCTGGCCTGGTCCATGGCCTCGCGCGTGGCGCGGCCGGAGGCGGGCAGGTCTGCCGCGTCCATGGCGGCGCGTGCCTCGTCGGCGAACTTCGACAGCGTGCCATCGCTGCCGACCAGTCCGTCGAGGTTCGAGGCGATTGCCTCGATCTGCGCGGTGGTTGTCGAGAAGAATTTCCGTGAGTCGGCGCTGAGGCCCGGCAGCTCGCTCTCGCGGACGATGCGTTCGACGTTGGTGAAGAACCGGTCGGCCCGGTCGAGGCTGTCGGGCATCCGGGAGACGATCTGCCGCAACACTTGGAGCGTCGCCTCGACGCGCTCGAGCACTTCGGGCAACCGATCCCGTAACTCCGCAATCGGCGTCGGCATCGACGGGATGTAAGGCCGACTTGGCGTGAAGCCGAGCGTCATCGGCGGCGGCGGGTTCTCCGGCAGGTCGAGAAAGAGGTATGCCTCGCCGGTCACGGGGTTGCCCACCACCTGAGCGCGCAGCCGCTCGAAAAACACGCGCGCCGTTGCCAGTTCCCGGAGGTTGGCGACATTGGCGCCGACGGTGGTGAGCCGATCGGTGAACAGCTCGAAGTCGATCTCGATCGTGCGGCCGCCCGGCTCCACCTGCAGGTTCGACACCCGCCCAACGGGGACGCCGCGGTAGCGCACCGGGCTCGAGATGTCGAGACCGGCGACGTTCTCCTGCGTATAGGTGACGAGCTCGATGACCTCTTGTCTCCGCATCCGCTGGATGAAGAGCAGCCCCGTCGCGAGGACCACGACGATCGCGATGACGAGGAACAGCCCGAGGCGCGCGTAGCTTTTCTCGACCGCCATGATTCATCTCTCCCGAGGCGCGGCCGCGCTCGGCGAGGACCGCGTGAAGAAGTTGTGCACGAACGGGATGGCCGATTCGTCTCGCAGCCGCCGAGGATCGCCTCGGGCCACGATCCCCTTGGCCTCCTTGTCGAGCACGATGCAGTTGTCGGCGACCAGGAAGATGCTCGGCAGCTCGTGCGTCACGATGACGATGGTAATCCCGAGGTCGCGGCTGAGCGTGACGATCAGGTGATCGAGCTCGACCGCGCTGATCGGGTCGAGCCCGGCGGAGGGCTCGTCGAAGAACAGCAGGTCGGGCTCGATCATCATCGCCCGCGCGATGCCCGCGCGCTTTTTCATGCCGCCCGAAATCTCACCCGGGAGGTGCCCCGCGAACGCACCGAGGCCGACCAGATCCAGCTTCGCCTGCACGAAATCCTGTACGAGGGGGCCGCGGACGCTCGTCCAGGTCGTCAGCGGGAGCGCGAGGTTCTCGGCCAGCGTCAGAGAGCTGAAGAGCGCGCCGGACTGGAAGAGGACGCCGAACGGCGGTACGCCGCTGTAGACGTGCGGCTCGCCGACGCCGTCGATGTCGATGCGGCCGGCCATCGGCTGCTCCAGGCCGATCAGGTACCGGAGCAGCGTGCTCTTGCCACTGCCCGACCCGCCAAGAATGGCCAGGGTCGTTCCGCGCTCGACCTCGAAGCTGACGTGCTCCATCAGCACGCGGGCCCCCCACCCGATCCGGAGGTCCTCGACGACGATGTGCGGCCGGGACGGGGGCATGTTCAGATTCCCAGCAGCGTGAAGAACAGCGTGAAGAGCGTGCTGATCACGATCACGCCGAAGATGGCCATCACGACGGCGCTGGTCGTGCGCGCCCCGACGGCCGCTGCTCCTCCGCGCGCGGCCAGACCCTGCCTGCAGGCGATGAGCCCGATAATCAGCCCGAGGAAGGGCGTCTTGATCATCCCAATGAGGAAGTGCGCACCCGTGATGTTTTCCGCGGTACCGAGGACGTAGGCGCGTGGCGTCACGTCGGTGATGGCAATCGTGGCGAGGAGCCCGCCGCCGAGCGCCAGCACGTCGCCAATCCAGGTCAGCAACGGCACGGTGGCCACAAGCGCAAGACAGCGCGGTACAACCAGCCAGCTCACCGGGTTGAAGCCCATCGACCGGAGTGCGTCGATTTCCTCCGACACCTGCATCGTGGCCAGCTCCGAGGCCAGGCCCGCGCCCGAGCGGCCCGCCACAACGATGGCGGTGACCAGAGGGCCGAGCTCGCGGAAGTGTGCGATGACGACGAGCTCGGGAACGTACACCACCGCGCCGAACCGCCCGAGCTGCGAGACGCCGAGAAATCCGATGATGACCCCGACGAGCAGGTTCGCAGCGCTCGTGACCGGCAATGCGTCCGCGCCGATCGTCTGCATCAGACGTAGCAACGATGTCCAATCGACCGAGCGAGGGGACACGAAGGCCTTCGGAACCGCGGCGGCGGCATGACCGAGGAAGTCCAGCGCGCCGGTCACCTTGCGTGGTACCGCAGCGACCCCGGCCCCGAGCTGCGCGAGCGAGCCCATCCTGTGGGTCGGCTGCGGTCGGGCCTCTGCCAGCCGATCGCGATAGAGCGTGATCAGACGGAAGGCGTGGGGGTTGTGATTCTCGATGAGGCGCGTGCGGAGTCCGCGTGCCTCGAGCCGGTCGATCAGCCGCGCCAGCAAGACGGCACCCGACCCGTCGATGCGCTCGAGCGCCGAAAGGTGGATGTCGACGTCACCGTTGGGGATCAGGTCCCGCTCGGCCTGCTCCACGGCCCGCACCACCGCCGCCGCGTGCGCCAGGTCGAAGGTGCCAGCCGGGACCAGACGGATGCGCTCGCCATCGGCCTCAGCCCTGACGCCCACGCTCATCGCGTTGGACTATACCACTCGGACCGTTGCGGCCCGTGCGACTGCAATGCGGGCGCTCTGGAGACGACGCCGCCTACCGGCTGCTTGTGAGCTATCGACCTTGGGGGTTGGCCCACTGCGGCGACCCACCGGAAACCGCAACGACGCACAACGCGCGCCATCAGTAGGCCGAGCATTCTCGATGTCTCTCCGCGAGTGTGCCCAGAGTTCGTGCTCGGTCAGTGTGAAACGGCTCGCATTCCGGTGAATCTGGTGGATGCGACGGTTTGAAAAACCGGTGTAGGTTCGAGAAAAAAGTCGACTCCAGCAAGTGCCGATTTCACGTACACTTACCGTCTGCGGTGAGGTAACCGAGTGGCCGAAGGCGGCGGTTTGCTAAACGGAAACTGGCATCTCGTCCAAGTCGATTTTTCGCGTCAATCATTCACTCTTTACTACTTGCCCGATCGGGCGAGTCGGCTGGCGTTGCCTCTGGAGACGCTGTTTTGGCGCGTCGCAGGGACAATCCTGGGGACAGTTTCCGCCTTGCGTTAGCGACCGGACTGGGCTCCACCACTGAGGCTGAATGAACCCCTGTGGAGCGTGTGGGCGCGCGCTCTCGACAGGTGTGTGCAAGCGGCGCGATTGTCTGGAGGGTGGTCGACGGGCGCACTCGGACAGCGTGAGCGGCCGTAAGCCCTCTGTCCACGGCCAGAACGAGGCGGCTCCTGCGCGCGCGCTCGTCGCTGGACGGGACAGAACGAGTGGCGCGCCCGGCGGCCGACAGCGATTCCGTTCGTCGATACCAGACGGCCACCTCGCCGGGCGCCAGCGTGCGACCCACAGTCCACCATCCTGATCAGAACCGCAGGATCAAACCGGTCGAGGCCCTCGCGAAATCGAGGTTCTGCGGTCTGTCGAACAGGTCTGTCAGGTCGAAGTGCAGATCGCCAAACGTCCTGAAGTAGCGAAGCTCGGCACGAAGTCCGACGTGCGTCCCGAAGAAGAACATCGCGCCGGCGCCAAAGTCCCAGGCGAGATTGTTCTCGTCACGGCGCAGGGCGTCTCCGAACGTGTCGACCCGGGATCGAATGACCCCGAGGCCTACCAGAGCGTACGGGCGAAATCCGACGCCGTGCTGCCCGCCGATCGGAATGCCGAACAACAGATTGCCAGTCGCGGTCATGACGCTGCTGCCGCCGAGGTCGGTCTTCCCGAAGAAGTCCGGGCTGGTCGCAATATCCGCCTCGAGGCCGAGAACACCTCCGCCCATGTAGGCGAGGCTGCCCCCCCAGTTCAGGCGCTCTGCGTCGATCGCGGCCGACAGCTGATTGCCCGACCTGCCGCCGAAGTTCACGCCGATGAACGGGACGAACAGGCCGTCGGCCCGCGCCGCCGCGGGCACCGCCATTCCCATCAGCAGGCTCACTGCGAGGGTTCGTGTGAGAGACATGCCGGCTCCTCTCCCGAGAGGCATCGAGACCCGGGATGCATGTCTCAGTTATATCGATCCCCGGGGGATCTTGTCGCGCGTGAGGGAAAGCCAGCTGATCAGTACTGTAGGGAAACTACTGTGGGCCCCACTCGACCGGAAGGCTTCTCTCCAGCAGTAAACGTTCGACGTCCACTTTGAATCGGTTCTCGCGCATCCGCGGTGCGGGCGAACCTGGTTACCGGACGCAACTTGCTGAAGAGGAGCCAATGAGCGGATCGGTCGACGCCCACTCTACGTGCTCCAGCCTGCTTGGCCCGGACCGCAGCCCCGTCGTCCTCAGTGGGGGAACCCCATTTTCATCAACATCTCACTGGCCTCGTCGTCCCACAATGGACCTGACCAACGCCTGAAACGTACCGACGATCGCAGGCCTGCAAGGGCGGGATCTTGCGCGAGCCTTGACGCCGCTGAGCACGCGCCACCATTCGTTGCGTGCGCGACCGCGTGTCGGGCACAACATGTTGCGGTCGATCCGTCCAAATTTTCGCGTTTTTCGAAGAGCGGCAACACCATGTACTGCGCCCTGTATCGGGCGCCCGCTCATGATGTGATCCGCCGCGTTGAAATCTGCGACCGGCAACGCCGGCGCGATATCGTCGGCTTTGAGGCACCAACCGGTCGGTAAAGAGAATCCAGTCGTGCGATGGCGACGGCTGAGGCTGTGCGGCCAGTGAGAAACAGCAGCACCAGCCCCTCGATACCGTCAGGTGGGATGTTTGCCAACTGGCCCGACAGCGTCATTTAATTAGTGGGAGCCGCCATCGTGGCAGAGCCCTGCCCGCAGGTGACCAATCGGGCGGGATCGATGGTGTATCGAATCCGATACCAATGTGAGCGACCCTGTCCATAGGCCTCCCGTCAGCGGTGCGGCGCGAGTTGGACAAGCTGTGCAAAGAGGAGGCGTATCGCGCAGTGACGTGCGCCGGCAGTCGCTCGAGGATCTTCGCTTTCGTGCCGCTTCCGACCCCTGCGCATGATGGCAGCGCCCAGGCGGAAGCGTCTACACCGACGAGGGTGTCACTGGTGTGTCGCGAGGCTCTTCTGGACGCCAACGTGCTGGTCGTGGCCCTGCCACGCTGGACCAACGCCGCCACCACATCGAATCCAGTCGTCGATACGGGCCGCAACGCCCGGAACGTTGGACGAGCTGCAACCGACCTAAGGCCGATGGACGCCCGCGAGCCCAAGGTGCGGCGCAGACCCTGATCATGAGAGGCGCCAACTGAGTGTCGGAGCGGTCGGCACAGTGTCCTGCAGGGTAGACGCTAGCTATGCGCCCGTTGCGGTCGGCGACATGCTCACGACATCTCCGACGCGCGGCCACGCCATGAAGGCGTCCAGTCCAAGTCTGTCGTTTGGAGCGGTCCTTGGTAAGGCCCTCCGTCCTCCCGAGTTGGGCACCGGCCTGAGCACCTGTGCTCGTGGCGCTGCACTGACAATGGTGCAAGAGCAGACCAAGACGTGCTCAGAGCACCCACTCCGGCGCAATGTGTCGTACTAACTCATGATTCCGGGCACTCGCTCGAGGCAGTCGGTCCGTTCTCACGTGATAGCTGACAGGGAGGACGAGTCGATGTCGATTCGACGCTTTAAAGCACCGCGTGGTCATGTGATATCCCGGAATGGCAACTGCCTCATGTCTGCTTGCCGAATCCTCTCAAGCGCTTCGTCGGCACAGACTGACCCTCACACTCTCCTGTTTTTGAGGACTGACTCGAGGCGGCGTGGGTCGCATGTAATTCTCGCAGCGGCAGAAGAGGTCACGTATGATAAGCCTTCGCGATTCCGGAAAGATCGTTGGTCGTTTGGTGAGTATTACTCGGTTAGCGCGGCGATGCGGCCTTGCGTTCCCGCTGTCGCTGCGCGACTTCATTCGTGCTCCTGGCTGTCCATTTCCTCGCTGCAATCGACTACACATCAAGGTGTTAACTGAACCTGCCGACCACAGTATAGAGGCGATGCTGAGCAGTATGCGTGAGGTCTATGCCACTGCGGGCATACGGGTGGAAATCGTGTCTCGCGAAGAACTGACGGGCCCAGAATTCGCCACGCTGAACGATGTAGACATCAATAGTGAGCTCAATGAGCTGTTTTCAAATCAGAATGGCGTGCCCGTTGGAGAGCGCGGGAACCAGATCGTAGTGTACTTCGTGCGCTCGATAGTATTTGGGAAAGACATGCCGACCGGTGTCGCTGAGCATCCCAAGGGCCAACCGGGCGTCGTCGTGGCCGAAGCGGCGACGACATGGACGCTCGCGCATGAAGTGGGTCACGTCCTCGGTCTCGGTCATGTGGCAGGAGAGCACGAGGGCTGCCCTCGCGACGATCCCGAGACCCCGGACAATGAGTCTAAGTGCTGCAGCACGCCTGACATCACGCGCCTCATGACAGGTTGTGGCACAGATCGCATAGAGGAAACCCCAAGGGTCGACCAGAAGGAAGTCAACCAAATGAAACGGAGTGATGTGACACAAAAGTGTTGACGGCGATGCTATGGCAATCACAATAGACGAAGTACTTAATCATCTGCGTCGAGATGAGCCAGACTACACGCAGGCCGCTCGCCTTGGTGATGAGGCAGTTCCGCATCTCATGACATTACTTCAGGGCACCGATGTGGGTTTAGCTGCCAGGGCGGCATTTCTTGCAGGTACCGTTGACACGGACCGCTCACTAGCTGTCGTGGAGCTAGCCGCCAAGCATCCAGCGCCGGTGGTCCGCGTGGCGGCGGCCGCAGCCGCAAGGCATGTCACCCGCGTACCAACTGCCTTACTGCGGGCCTTGTTGAACGATGCGGATGTTGGAGTCCGAAAATGGGCGCTGAAGGCGATCGAGGTGCATCGCCTCCAAGGCACGAAGGCAGAGGTAGCACACATCAGCCAACACGACCCTGATCCCAGACTTAGGGACCGTGCCAGCCGCATGATCAGCTTGTTACCGTGATTCGGCGGTCTGTCCGGTCGAGAATGGCGCGTTGGCCCTATAAGGCGTGCGACTCCTGAAACGAGAGGTGTTCGTGGCGAATTGCAAATTCCTGAATTATTTCCTGTGAAGTAGCGCCAAGTGCGTGCGTGACGCCGAGCGGGCACCTGGCTTCGGTCAAAGTTGCGCCTTGCGAGCTCTTCTGAGCGATGGCTGAGCGGCACGAGTTGCGAATTCGCCACTCAAGCCCCGGCTCGGTCAGGGACGCGACGGAGCGCTCGCGATGATACGCGCCGGACAGCTCGCGCCACGACGGGGGCGCTCGGCGGCAGCCACGGGCCCCACACCGCTCCTGCGACCGCCGCCAAGCGCCTGGAGGCGCTCCACCGACCAGCCGACGAGGCGAAAGTGTAGACAGATCGCCGGTGAGTCAGGCACGCTAACGGTGCACAACGCGCGCTCAAGCGAGTGGACAAGTCAGGGGGAAAAGGTTTTGAAAAGCCAGGGTCCCTTCCTGCTGAAAACCGACATCGTGGCGAACACCTCCGCCTGGCTGCGGCAAACGCGCGATCGCAGGAGCTGCGCGTCCACGAACAGGCGCAGCTCCCAGCCGGACTGGTGACTCCAGAGCTCGGCGACCGCGAGCAGGTCGCGCCGTTGGTCTGTTTGCGCAGCCTGAGCGCGTCGCCAATCCTGGAGGGCTGGCCCTGCCACATGTGGCGCTGGAGCACTGCAGGATCACCGTTCACCGTCCCCCCGGCCGACGTCCGCGCCTGTTGCTGATCGGTGCATTTCCATCCGGCGGTCCGTTCTGCCCGGTCAAAACCCCCGCACGGCAAAACTTCCTTCGATCCCAACGGCGGATGCCGGTGTCAATGGCGACCGGTAGATCAGCTTCGCGGCCGTTCGCATCTTGACGGTGAGCTCGGCCGCGGCCGCTGCGATCTGCGAGTTTCTCAAGATGTGCTCCGGGTGTAGCGGTGCCGACAATGTAGTTCTGATCGGTTTTGGACCCGCCGAAGGTCGCAACCAGCGGCGCGAGATCAAGCGCTTCGATCAGATAGCCCTGGGAAGGGTCGGTGTCGAAACGAAACTCCACCATCGTGGGGTTGGTGGCCGGAATACCCTTGGGAAGCGTGAACAGCACGACATACTGCCCTTTGTCGTTGCAGTTCACTCGCAAGGACGCCCGTCGATGCGCGGAACTGAGCAGCAGGGTCTTGGTCTGCGTGTCGCTCATCGGATCCGCGTTCTTGGTGATGGTCCAGCCCGTTGCGGCGGGGGGCTTCGGAGCTCGGTTCTGGGACTGCGCGACGGCGCACGGTTGGACCAGCAATAACGCCGAGGCGAACAGGAGGGAGTGATGCATCAACGCCCCGCTTGCGAAAACCTTGCAATCGAGCTACGGCCCCGACGCGATCCTTGTGCAATCGCCCCGGGGCCGTGCTGATTGTGGAACACCTCCGCGCACCGTCACGGCAATCGTCAGCCATCCCCGACACAGCGCGACTCACGGGACGTGTGGACCGCTAGACGAACCCGCCCGCCGTCACGCGGTAGGGTGGCTCAACTCGATTGCTCGCCGGTTGCGCAGGTCCGGATTGGGACACTACGCGTCCCGCTCTTGGCGATGCAACCAACCGATCAGGACCGCGAACCATATCTGGAATGCCGACAGGTCGATCACGGGCGCGTCTATACCACAGCTCTAAAACAGCCCCATCGCCTGTTCTCGATCCTGCAATGGGACACTACGCGGTCCTTGAGGAGTTTAGGTGCTGCGACATCTTCGTGAACAACGCCGCTTGGATGCCCGTCGTCGAACTGAAATCAAGTCACGCGCCGGCTATCGGCGACAGGTCGGCTGCGGAGGCGCGTCGCCGAAGGCCGCCTGCCATTCCGACGCGGTGAGATCGCGCTGGAGGCGGCGGCAGGCTTCGGTGAGCAGTTCGTCTGGACGAAGCCGCCAGACTTGCGTCGCCGCGAACGCGGCCGTTACGAGCAAATGGCCGTCCTCGCTGAACAGCATCGACCCGACATCGCCTTTGGTCGTCAGGCGGGCGATCTCGCTGCGAGTCCGGGTATCGAACACCTGCACGCGATCGCCGGCTGCCGCGGCCAGCCATCTTCCGTCGGCGGACAGCGAGAGCTGGGTCACCGCCGCGTCGTGCACGATCGAAGTGATGAGCGCGGCTCCTGTGTTCGCGTCGAACAAGGCCACGCGGCCGTCCTTGTAGCCAGCCACAATCAACCGCTCGTCGGCGGAAATGCGGGCAGCGGTCGCGGTGTCGTCGACGAAATCGACCCGGGTCCACCCGTTCGTCCGCCAGACCCTCGCAGTGTAGTCACGACTATCGTCGTGGACGAGCGCTGTCGTGACGAGCCAGGCTCCTCCTGCGGAGAATCCGAGCCGGGCGAAGCTCGCGCCCGGGTGCTCCAGCGTCTGAATCAGGCGGCCCTCCGGCAGCGAATGGATGAAGACCTTGCGGGTGCCGTCGTTCACTGCGACCGACGCGCCGTCCGGCGCGAACGCAATCTCGTAGTCGTCGAAGTATCTGAGGGGCCCGAGGACGGTTCGTCCGGTCGCGGCTTCCCACATGGAGATGCCGTCCTCCTCGTCCATGTCGGCGATCAGCCATCGTCCATCCGGACTGAGAAGGATCGCATCGACGTCGGCGCTCGCAGAGACGCGTGACAGCACCGATCCGCTGGCCGCCTCCTTCACCTCGATATCCCGCGTGCCTTGCCGCGACGCGACGAGCCGGCCGTCCTGGCTCGTCGCTGTGGGACCGTCGCGCGGGCGCGGCGCGGGTTCCGCTTTCTCGCGCGTCAGCACCATCCCGCGGTTGGCATCAGCGACGGTCCGGAAGGTGCCCGACATCAGCGACAACTGTCCGCCGGCGAATGTGACGTCGTACGCATCCCGCTCTGCGATGGACAGGATCTCCTGGCCGATCCGCCAGAGGCTCAACGTCGAGCCGCCGTGAACCGCCAGGGTGAGTCCGCTCGGATCGACGGAGAGCTCGCGGACCGGTCCTTCGGTCTTAAACGTGCTGACGCGGACGAGCCCGAAGTTCCCGTCGCGACTTTGGGGTCCGAGTGCCCAGATCGAGACCGCCCCGTTCTCCGTACCGGTCAGCAATCGGCCGTCCTCTGTGAATCGCAGCGCCGAGACGAAATCGACATCGTCGAACCAGCTGACGCGGCGGCCGGTGGCCATGTCCCAGATCTGGGCGCTCCGGTACACGCTGCCGGCGGCCATCCATCGGCTCCGGGGATCGATCGCCACGCGCGCCCGGCTGACGTGCCGGCCCTGCTCCGGACCCGGGCCGTCGGCCTGAATGACGACTTCTTTCCAGTCGTGGACCTTCCAGACCCTGAGCGTCCGCCCCTCGGGTGTTGGGATCTGCATGGTCCCTTCTTCTTGCTCGAACACGACAGTGTGCGGATGCTGTTCCTCCACGATCAGGCTCTGGCCATCGGGGCTCGCCTGTATCGACCGAACGCCACGTGGCACGTCCAGCACGGCCGACACCTTGCCCGTGCTCACGAGGATGATCGTGACCTTCCCTGCAGGCGCCGCGAGTGCGACGGCGGGCCGGCCGTCGGGCCCGTGGACGAGTGCCAGGATCGCAACCGTCTCGCCCACGTGCAGCGAGGCGATTTCCCGGCCCGTCGGAACCTCCCAGACCTTGACCGTCTGGCCGGCGGCGGCGGCGAACGCCTCGTACGTCACTGCTAACGCGGTGATCGGCGCGTCGACCTTCTGCGTGCTCAGACTGTCGAAGGATCGCGCGTTCCAGAGCCGGACGGCTCCCGACGCCGTGGCGGTGACCAGATGCGTGCCGGCAGAACTGAACGCCGACAGTGTCACCTTCTCGCCCGCGTGCGCGAGCTCGCGAACCCCTCGCTCGTCGTGTAGCAGATGGAGGCTGGGCACTCCGGCGCTGTCGATGGTGAAGAACCGGTCGCCGTCCCACGCGACGCGGGCGCTTGCCACGTCGGCGATGGCGAGCCGTTGTCCCGGCAGCGCATCGAGCGCTGCGCGCAGCGCCTGCTCCGGCTCCGGCACACGAACGCCGCGGGCGATCGTGCGCTTGACCGCTTCCGACGCCAGGAGCGTCGCGTACGGTAGCTGGTCGACGTTTCGCTCGCGAACGAGCGTCGATTCCGCGGCGAGCTGTCGCGTCAGAGAGATCTCGGCTTGCTTGTCCGCTTCGCGCCGCATGATTTCCGCAAGCACGGCGAGCGCTGCCGTGATCACGAGCGCCAGGGTAATCGCCCCGGCCAGCGTGCGCTGCCGGCGCGTGGCGCTGTTACGGCTGTGGACGATGTACTGGATCTGTTCCGGCGTGGTCGAGGGATCGACGTGCTTGCCGGCGAGCCAGCGCTCCATCGCGGTGAGATCGCGCCCGCGCAGCAGCAGGCTCGCTTCGCGTCCGCGGCGCTCCCACTCGCGGGCGCGCACCAGCAGGCGCGTGTGCGCGCGCACCCAATCCAGGTCGATATCGATCGCCCGGATGAGCGCGTCGCAGATCGTCTCCACATCGTCGCCGGCGCGCCACCACAACCAGTTGATCCGCGCGAGCTCGGGGGGGACCTCGTGTCCCTCGAGCTGCTCGACGGCAATCGGTACCATGCGCTTGTTGTGAGACACCGCATGCGCCAGCTCGTCGGCGCACGCCGCGGAGTTCACATAGGCGCGGGTGAGGAGCGCAACGAAGACGTCCGCCCCTTCGATGCCGGCGATGATTTCCGCTTGCCACTCCGCGGAAGGAGGAATGTTGCCCCAGTCGACCCAGACCTGGCGGCCGCGGCGCTCGAACGCCGCGACGAGCTGCCTGACGCGCTCCTGTTCCTCGCGCGGATAGGAAATGAACACATCCGCCATGAGACTTCTCGGCCACGTCCGCTTCGCCGAACCTGAGCACGCCGCCCACCCATTCATCCTGCTCGAAGGGGACAAGCGCGCACGGATCGGACGAGGATATTCTCACGAAATCGTGGCACTTCCGCGGGTTTCCCAGCGGGCGGTATCCAGAAGCGCCGATTCACCTCACTGTCTTGACTCGTGCGCCTGTTGAGTAGGCAACGGTTCAGGATACCGGCGCCTGCCGGCGACCGGTCTCTCGCCCGCATCCGCGTGCGCTTCAAGGCCGAGACACGCGATTGACCGGAGATGTCGATGCAGCACAGCCAAGCAACCCGACACGCGCCAGTCACTTGCCGACATGCTTGTCGGCGAAAAGAACCGCTGACTTCGGATCAGCGCGTCGGCGCGCGGGACGGCACCGTTCCGCGGCGAGTCTCGAGAGCGGGCGGGGACAATGTCAGGGACAGTCTTGGGGCAGCGGAGTTCCGCGTAACTCGAAGCGTGTCGTATACTTAGGTTTCTCGCCGCGGTGAGGTGGCCGAGTTGCCGAAGGCGGCGGTTTGCTAAACCGAACCGGATCCCATCAAGCGCTGACGAAACAGACCAAAACTCGCAATTTCCTGTCAATATCCCTCGATCGCAATTCTGTCCCGTGTCTCCCGATGCGTCGTGAGCCGTCACGATCACTGCACAATTTACTGCACAGCCCGGAAGGAACTGCGCTGCGGTAAACGGTCGGAGTTTGCGAACGCGAACTGTGCCAGCGCGTCAGGCTGCCGTTCGGGCAGTGGCAAAACCGGGGCGGCGGAGCGCTGGGCGACGGTCATGAACGGCTGTCCGCGGGACCGCGCCAGACGATCATTCGCAGCTCGCCGCAAGTTCGCGAATGCCTCGACCCAATCCTGGAAGAACATCACGCCGAATCGCGACACGATCAGGTCGAAGCTTCCCGGCTCGAACGGGTAGGTGCTCGATCGGCTGTTCGGGCCGCTGGCCGATCGGCTCGCCGATCTGGCAGCCGCGCGTCGTCCCGATCAGCTGCTCGTTGGCTGCGGGACAGGAAGCACGACGGTGGCGAGCGCGCGCCGGCTCGGAACCGCGGCGGCCTGCGTCGGCGTCGACATCTCGGAACCAACGCTGGCCGCGGCGCGCGCGCGGGCCGACCGCGAAGGCGTGGCGCCGACCTTCATCTGCGCCGACGCCCAGACCCGCCTGGGACGCAACCCACGCGCGACCCGCCGCGTCGTTCCAGCACTGTCGCTGTTCTTCGGCGCAATCCATCAGCTCTCCTCTCTTTAGGATGGCGAACACCGGTCGGAAACCACTGCGGCGTCAGGCAAGGACGAATCGCGCCCGCCGCCCCGTCCCGCCCATATAATCGCGTCACTCTTGGCGCTCACTCCCGGCAGCCGTCTCGGCGTCTACGAAGTCATCGCCCTGCTCGGCGAAGGCGGAATGGGGCAGGTCTATCGGGCGACCGACACCAAGCTGAAGCGCCAGGTCGCCATCAAGATCCTGCCGCCTTCCGTCGCGGCGGATCACGATCGGCTGGCTCGGTTTCAGCGCGAAGCCGAAGTGCTCGCGTCGCTGAACCATCCGAACATCGCCGGCATCTACGGCCTGGAAGAGAGTGGGGGCACGACGGCCCTCGTCATGGAACTGGTCGAGGGCGAGGAGCTGTCGGCGATCATCGCGCGCGGCCCGATTCCCGTCGCCGAGGCGCTGCCGATGGCGCAGCAAATCGCCGAGGCGCTCGAGACGGCGCACGAGGCCGGCATCGTGCATCGCGATCTCAAGCCTGCCAACGTCAAGGTCCGCGATGACGGCGTGGTCAAGGTGCTCGATTTCGGCCTCGCGCGTACGAGCGATCGCTCCGCGGCCAACCCCCTGGTGAGTCCGTCGATGGCGACGATGTTGTCGCCGGCAATGACCCAGGAAGGAGTGGTCCTCGGTACCGCCGGCTATATGAGTCCGGAGCAGGCGAGGGGGCGTTCGGCCGACAAGCGTTCGGACATCTGGGCCTTCGGCGCCGTCGTCTGGGAGATGCTGACGGGCCGTCAGCTCTTCGGCGGCGAGACCGTCACCGAGGTGATCGCCGCCGTAATCAAGGACGCGCCGGACTTCAACGCGCTGCCGGCCAACACGCCGCCTGGCCTGCGCCGGCTGCTCGAGCGGTGCCTCGAGCGCGATCCCAAGCTGCGCCTCCGCGACATCGGCGAAGCGCGCATCGCGCTCACGCGGCCCGCTGAGCCGCGCGGCGTCGTGTCTTCGCCGGCGGGGCGATCGGCCGGTCGTGGGCTGCGGCTGGCGCTGGGCGCTCTCGGCGTTGCCGCCGCGGCGGGTATGGCCGGCTGGATCATGAAGCCCGGCGCGCCGGCCGCCCCCGTCCGCAGCTTCGACCTGCCGCAGACGCTTGCCGATGCCCCGAACTCCGCGTTCTCGCCGGATGGCAACCGGATCGCGTACATCAAAGAAGGGCGGTTGTACCTCCACGCACTCGCCTCCGGCGTGGCGGCCGATCTCGGCGCCGTTCCACCCAACGCGCAGAACCTCTTCTGGTCCCACGACAGCCAGACCATTGGCTTCGCCGCCGAAAGGACCATCCGCACGGTTCCTGTCGCCGGAGGCACGCCGTTCGTCGTCTGCCAGATTCCCGCATCCGGCCGCATCATGGAGGGCCTCTGGCTGCCCGACAACACCATCGTGTTTGCCGTCTGGCTGGAGAGCGTCTACCGCGTGCCCGCGACGGGCGGCGCGCCCGAGCTGCACGTGGCGCTCGATCCGGCGACGGAGGTCGGTGCTCAATCGCTGACGGTGGCGCCTGGCAATCGGCTGCTCCTGACGGTCCAACTGCGTGGAGATGTGAACCGTCAGCGTGTGGACGTTGTTGAAAACAGCCGGCGGACTCCGTTGTCGAGTGACGGCGATGTGTGGACTCCGCAGTTCGTCCTCCCGAACCATCTGCTGTTCGTGCGCCGGCAGACGAACCCGGGCGTCTGGGTGGCGCCACTCGACGGCGGCGCGCTCGACCTCACGAAGGCGTCGATGGTCCAACCCGGCGCGGCCGATTTCGATGCCGCGCGCGATGGCACACTCCTGGTGAGATTCCTGCCGAAGGAAGGGCATGACCTGGTCTGGGTGACCCGTTCCGGAACGATGTCGTCCGTGCCGGGCCCGGCGCGCGAAGTGACTCCCTCAGCCTTCGGGCTGGCGCCGGACGGCGGGCGTGCGCTCATGTCGATCGTGGGGTCCGACTTCAGGGAGGAAATCGTCGTGCGCGATCTCGCCACGGGTGTTGACACGCACGTGCCGCCGCCGGGGCCGGTGGGCGCGTTGACGACCGGCGCCGCTGTCTCGTGGGCGCCTGGTGGACGCCTGTTCTTTGGCGTGGGCGGCGTGGAGGCGTCCGAGATCTTCGACTGGCCTGCCGACGGATCGACCGGCGGGCGCAAGCTCGTCGCGGGCACGAGCGCGCGAATGGCGGCGGGCCGTCCGGAGATCTACTTCACGCGCGTCGAGAGAGGTGCGTGGCGTTTGCGCCGGGCGGCACTGCGGCCAGACGGGACCGTGGAAACGCCCGAGCCGGTGTTTCCGGGCACGGCAGAGCCCGGGGTGCGCTCGTTTGACCTGTCGCCGGATGGGCGGCTGCTGGCGTTCACGGACGCGACCGGGGGCATGCAGCAGTCGAGCGTCTTCGTCACGACGCTGCCGGATCTTCGAGAACGCCGGCAAGTCACCTCGAGCGGCGGCGTCCGGCCGAAGTTCTCACGAAACGGCAAGGAGCTCTTCTACTTGAGCGGAACGCGCGTGGGCGGCTCGACGCGCGGGCAGCTCAACGCCGTGTCGATCGCGATGAACCCGCTCACCGTCGGTGCGCCATCGGTGGTCCTCGTCGAGGATCCGGCGCGCGGGGCGTCGGTCGCGTCGTTCGACGTGGCGGCGGACGGACGGCTGCTGATGACCCGCAGGGCCGACCCGCAGTCCGGCGACGCAGCGCGCGTGGTGCTGATCCAGAACTGGCTGGCGGCGATCAGGAAATGAGCGGGAGCCCGAAATGTCCCATAAATCGACCGACGCGACGGTTGGCGCGTCAGGCCGCACGGCGGTAGTCGTTGAGCAACCCGCCTAGTCGCTGACGACGGCGAATCCTGACAGCGTCCACTGCGGACGGCTGGCCGTCGATGATCTCGTTGTCCAATCCCTGATGGTTGCGTTCGCGGTGGTAATGCTCGACGAACTCGCGCATCGCTGTCCGGAAATGCCGTTCCCCCAGCGGAATCACCCGATTCAGACACTCTTCTTTAATAGATCGGACGAAGCGCTCCGCGTGTGCGTTGCAGTTCGGCGAGTGGAACGGCGCCTGCACCACGCGTACGGCGGATTCCTCCAGCAGGCGGCGGACAGGGGCGCTCCACTTCCGATCCCGGTTGCAGATCAGGGCACCGCAGCGGGCCAGCGCTCCGTCGAGCGCCGTCATCGTGCGGGCGGCCTGGCTCATGAACGCGTCGTTCGGGTGCGGCGTACTCCCGCGTGGGAGGAGCGGTGGCACTGGATGAAGGGATGGCAGTAGCGCCCGGCAGCTTCGGCAGGTGAACCAGGACCGAGGGCGTTCTGCGCTCTTCGCGGTTGCTCGTCGGCGAGCAACCGGCAGAGGAGCCTCCTTCGGGACTGGTGGGGAAAGCGTGAAGGAGATGAAACCGAGCTCAGACGGGCAGCCGCATCTTCTTGAGGAACGCGCTGTAGCGCGGGTCACCTCTCAGGCTTTTCAGCAGCGGGTCAACCTTCACGAAGGTGAGCCCGCCGTCGCGCTGCGCATACGCGCGATCCAGCCAGTCGAAGGCCCGGTCCGCCTCTCCACGGAACGCATACACCTCGGCGATCTGATAGGCCACGCCCTCCTGGAACCTGGCGATCAATTCCCTCAGGGCTTCGTGAGCTTGCGTGTTCTCTGTCAAGGCGTGGTTGGCGATCGCCAGTCCGAACAGGCGCCACCTGGCGTCCGGCTCCTTCTGGATTTCCGCCACCGCCTCTCGCGGTCTCCCCGTGAGCACAGCGGCCACCCCGAGAAACGCATGCGATATGGGCCGCTCGGGACTGAGTTCGAGGCCCTTCTTCCATGCGGACACGGCCTCCTCGAACCTACCGGTGTAGTACCTCCATGAGTCCGAGAGTGTGCCAGCTGACCGAACTCAGTGGATCTATCTCGACCACGCGGCGGTCCAGCCGCAGGGCCTCGTCAACGCGACCGAGGGTGGCGGCAAGTGTGGCCCGGTTTCGAAGAGCGGACACGTTTGCGGGCTCCAGAGCAAGCGCCCGCTGCAGCGAGGCCTCTGCGCCGACCCAGTCCCAGTCGTGTCGCGTCTTGATCACGCCGATTTGGACGTGAGCGTCGGCGAGGTTCCCGTCGAGGGCGAGCGCCCGGTCCGCCGCCTCCCGCGCCTGGCGGTACCCCTCCTCCAGCGGAAGAGAGCCGGCACCCGCCTGACCGCGTCGAACAACGGCAAGTCCCGCCCATGCCGCGGCATAGTTCGGATCGACCTTGAGTGCCTGCTCGAAATATCCCGCCGCCTTCTCGAGGTTTTCGCGATCCTGGAAGTAGCGCCCCTGAAGGACGGCGTTGTAGGCCTCGACGTTCTCTTGCGGAACCGCCGGTGCTGCGCTCGTGGGTCCCAACAACGTGACGTGTAACGCCGCCGCCACCGCCTTTGCCACGTCATCCTGCACCGCGAAGATATCCGTCAGGTCGCGGTCGTAGGTCTCCGACCAGAGGTGAAAGCCGTCAGCGGCCTTTATCAGCTGCGCGGTGACCCGCACGCGGTTGCCCTGTTTGCGCACGCTGCCTTCGAGAATCGCGCTGGCGTTCAGCGTCTCACCACCGATCGGAGGTCGCCGGTCTTTCCCTTGAACTGAAACGACGACGTCCGCGCGACCACACGGAGTGTCGGAATCTTCGCGAGCTTGTTGAGGATTTCCTCCGCCAGCCCGTCGGAAAAGTATTCCTGGTTCTTCTCCGCGCTCAGGTCGGCAAACGGCAGCACCGCGATGGAAGCCGTACTTTGCGGTTGCGCCGGTGGCGGCGCGGGCGCCGCTCGGTCCCGCCACAACCAGACACCGGCGGCGACTGCCGCCAGGGCAACCAGCGCTCCGGCCGTTGCCAGCGCCTTCGGCGTCCTGCGCTTGGGCAATCTGCTCTTGGGGACGACGGGCGCAGCCGCGCTGGCGGCGGGGAAGAGGACGGTCTGCGTCTCGCGCAGCAGCCGCGTGAGATCGACCCGCATCTCCGTGGCGCTCTGGTACCGCAGCTCCGGATTCTTCTCGAGCGCCTTGTTGACGATCCGCTCGAGTTCCGTCGGGATCTCCGGATTCAGCCGGACCAGTGGCGTCGGTATCTTGTGAAGGATCGCATCAGTGATGGTGCCCGGAGTGTCTCCGGTGAAGGACAGCACGCCGGTCGCCATCTCGTGCAACACGATGCCGAAGCTGAAGAGATCCGACCGCGCGTCGAGTTCTCGACCCAGCGCCTGCTCCGGCGACATGTAGGCCACCGTCCCCACGGTCGTGCCCGCCATCGTCAACTCGCTCGACGTGATTGTTGCCGAGTCAGCCGCCGCTTCGGGTCTGATCATCTTGGCCAGTCCGAAGTCCAGCACCTTGGCCTGACCGCGCGCCGTAGCGAAGATGTTGGCGGGCTTGATGTCGCGATGAACGATCCCCTTGCCATGCGCGGCTTCGAGCGCATCGGCGATCTGTACCGCAAGCTGCAGCAGCAGCTCGGTCGGAAGCGGTTTGCCGCCGATGGAATGCTTCAGCGTCTCGCCCTCGAGCATCTCCATCGCGATGAAGAACTGCCCCTGGTGCTCGCCGATTTCGTGCACCGTGCAGATGTGAGGATGGTTGAGGGCCGATGCCGCGCGGGCTTCGCGATGGAAGCGCTCCACGGACGCGTGATCCTGAGCCAGCCCTTCGGGAAGGAACTTGAGCGCGACGTGCCGGCCGAGGCTCAGGTCTTCCGCCTCGTAGACGACACCCATGCCTCCGCCGCCCAGTTGGCGGAGCACTCGATAGTGCGAGACGGTGCCCTGGATCACATCCTGATGCCGTCAGAGGATAGAACGGTACGCGGTCAATTTCCAGCTCGGGAGGTTGGTGAGGTCCGCTGTCGCGGCGAACGATTGCGATCGCCGCTTGGCGGACAGCCTGCGTCTGAAAGCCGAGCGGAGGCTGGTGACCCTAACGTTCGCGAGTTGGAACCGGATCGCGGCCTGGCTGCCTCAGCTAGAACGCCTGCCTCAGCCGGTTCGCCGGGGGGCGCTTCCAGCGAAATGGATTTGATGTACGCGCAAAAGTTCGAGTGCCTGCGCAACGGCGTCACTTCGCCGCCTTAGCCGCAAGCCGCACGTCGTCGTTTGTGAAAACCGCAAAAATGAACGGCTGTGATTCGAGAAAGTGCGCCAGATCGCGCAACGTCAGATGAAGAGCCGACAGCCGGTCCTCATCGACGAACATTTGGCTGTTTTCCGGTTCGAAGGATGTAATCAGCTGCTTCGCCTCAGGATCAAACTTCTCGTGCAACAGGTCTACGATCGACTGCGCAAAGTGGCGGCGGTGCGGCAACAACGGTTCCGACGGCATGCCATGGTCCGCGGTCACCGCGAGAAGATAGTCGTTACCAACCTTCGCCTCTAGCGCTCGCAGCATCCGCGTCAAGTGACGGTCCATCTCGCCGAGAGTGACGCGGAGCTCACTCGAATCCGGACCGTACTTGTGGCCCACGAAATCCGCGCCCTTGTAGTTCAGCAGAATGAGATCCGCGACGTTGTCTGCGCCCACTGGCTCGCCCTCAATCATCGCCGTCATCGCATCGGCTTCGAATACCGGAAACAGCGCCGAATAGCGCACAGCAGCAGCCGAGTCGATTCTGTGACTCATCCACTCCGGGTCAGCCTGCCACCGTGCGCTCGCATTTCGATCCTTCAGGTACGCAGGCAGCCGGAAGCAATTGGAGTTCGTGGTCCAGTTGCCCGTCTGTTGATCGTAGGTTGCAAGCACGACTGGCGCCCCATTCAACTGACACGCGCCATGCCCCGCGAGCGGCGTCGCCGCTCGGTCGATGCTGCCCTGTGCAAGTACGATCGCGCGACCAGCCGTCGCGAGCTGCCACACGTCTGCCAGCGTCAATGCCATCAGATCGTGCGGCAGTCCTCCAGCGAAGAGGTCGTAGCGCCGTCCATGAGTGCGATCGTACACGCTGACGCCGGTAATTCCGTGGACGCGAGGATCGGCGCCCGTCGAGATCGTCGAGTGCCCCACTGCGGTGTTGCTAGGCAGAACGTTCACCTGCGCCTGAGTGAACCAGGCACTGTGCTGACGCAGAGCGGTCAGCGTTGGCATGGACGCAGCGTAGCGATCGAAGTAATCCCGGCGCATGCCATCCAGGACAAGCAGCATCACCACTCGCGGTCGAGCAAAGCCGCTCCGCAAAACCGGTAATATGCGGCCTGTCGCTGTCGGGGGCATCTGCACGCCAAGCGCCGCCGCAAGCGTAGGCGCGACGTCCTGCTGCGCGGCTGGGACCGAGAACACACCGGTTTTCACCGCAGGGCCCGCAAACATCAGCGGAATCGAGACGTCATAGGACCAGGGCGACCCATGCATATACTCGACGTTCGGGTCAGCCCGCGTGATGAAGTCGCTTTCACGCGGCACGATCAGGAGTTGGCCCGTTCGTCCGGGAAAATACGCCCGGGCGAACATTGCTAGAAAGCGCTGTCGCGCTGCGGAATCGGGTGGCGCGGAACGCCGGATTCGAAGAGCGTCGCGCTCAGACGGCTGCTTGACCTGCTCGCCCGAAACCGTCCAAGTGAGCGCGACCAGGCCCAGGGCGAGGAGACTGGCACCGCAACGGCGCAAATTCGAGAGGACAAAGGTCCGGCGCCTCGTCATGCTGGCTCCATCGCTTCACACCGGATGACCGTACTGGGCCGCGAAGACACCGAACTGCTCGTTCGAATATTGTCTGCGATTGGGTTGTTCGCTGCGCTAAGTTGTTGATGCCAGTAGGGCGCGAGCTGGTGAGCCGGACTGGAATCGAACCGGCGCAGGCTGAGGGACGCACATCAGAGGATTACTCGGTGTAGTCGCCAAGTGGCTTTCTAAAGTGCCGGAATTCGCTCAGAAGCGCCTGAGACGTTCACGGTGACCGTCGTCGCGCTGGAGCTTAACCAACACCGCTCCAATCGAGGGCAGCGGTTGCCACATTT
Organism: uncultured Acidobacteriota bacterium; assembly: GCA_963787175.1. Classification (GTDB taxonomy): domain Bacteria; phylum Acidobacteriota; class Vicinamibacteria; order Vicinamibacterales; family 2-12-FULL-66-21; genus CAVSUB01. The sequence goes on along the minus strand of CAWBCA010000002.1, from coordinate 561,138 downwards.
GCTGTCCACCACCTTGTCGATGCGTGATGTCCGGGCGTAATTGCGAGCTCGGCGCCCGCCGCTGCTCCGCGACAACGTCGGGGCGGCCGACCCCGACCGCGGGCTCGACCTCGCGATCGGTGCAATAGTGGCGTCCAGAAAATCCAGGGGAACTACTGCACAATTTGCTGCACCATCCCAGGGCTGGGGCGGCTAGCCCGCGGGATCATTAGCAATTTCTTCGAACTGACGTGATGACGTGAGCGTGGATCGGCACTCGGAAGGTTTGAGAATTCCGGCCAAATCCGCGCAGGTCTCGGACCGAAAAACCGTCGCCTCCTCGATCGAGATGTTTACGCAAGTGCTGGTTTTACGTATACTTACCGTTTGCGGTGAGGTGGCCGAGTGGCCGAAGGCGGCGGTTTGCTAAACCGTTATAGGGGCTTAAACTCCTATCCAGGGTTCGAATCCCTGCCTCACCGCCAACCTTCGCTCGCCTGCCAAGTGAGCGAGCTTCGGCTGGCAAGCCAGCGAACTCATTGATCGCGCGAAGGTTGACCGAGGTAGCGCGAAGCGCGTAGGTGGACGCTCGGTCATCTGGTCCGCCGACCTCCCCGTATGCAAACTCTGTACAGCGGACGGCCGATCCAGCAGCCGAATCGCGCTGTCCAGGACCGCCGGACTCAGGTGCATGTAACGCTGTGTCATGCCGAGTTTCCGCTGTCCGGCCAGTTCCTGAAATCGCGCGCGGAGGCGCGCGGCGCATCGCCAGGTGCGAACAGAACGTGTGACGCAGGATGTGTACACCGTCCTGCGACAGCACGCTCGACGCGACGCGCGCAGCACGCGGTATTGCACCATCTGCCGGGTCAGCGGCTGGCCATCGTCCTGGTACAGCACGTTGGCACTCCGCAGATGCCGATGATCGCGGAACGCGGCCGCGAGGCGAAGCGTCAGCGGGATATGCCGCAGTTGTTCGCCCTTCGGTGTCCTCACCTGTTCCTTCGCGCATGAGAAGAGGATGGATAGCGGCAGGCGCGGTGGCGTAAATGACCCATTCACGAGCCCACGGGGGAGGGCAAACCGACCCCGTGCGATTAGCCGGTAGCGACCTTCGCCTCTCGGAAGAGGTCGTCAGACGTCGGTTTCCGCAAGCGCCAGGTGATCGCGATCGGACAGCTCCGTTCGTGCGACAGGTAGTCGGCGGCGCCGAGGCAGGTGTACGCCGCCGTTCCCCTCGCCTCGTGTCGTACGAGACTTTGACCTCTGTCAATAATCAGATCATGTGCCCCCCGTTATCAGGTGAAAGTCCCCCCTCCTGGTTACTCGGCCTCGGCGGTCGCCACGGCCTTCGACTTCAGCAATCCCGCTTTCATCTTCTCCTTGAGCCGGTAGCTGTCGCCCCGGATGTTGACGGTGATCGAGTGGTGCAGCAGGCGATCCAGGATGGCGGAAGCGATCACGGGATCGCCGAAGACCTCGCCCCAGGCGCCCAAGCTCTGATTGCTCGTGAGGATAATGGCCCCGCGTTCGTAGCGACGGGAGACGAGCTGGAAGAAGAGATTGGCGCCTTGCCGGTCGATAGGGATGTAGCCGATCTCGTCGATGATGAGGAGCTGCGGCTGCGCCAGGACCTTCAGTCGCTCGTCGAGACGGCCGTCGGCCAGCGCCTTGCCGAGGGTCGCGATCAGGCCGGCCGCGGTCGTGAAGAGCACGCGGACACCGTGCTCGCAGGCCTTCAGGCCGAGGGCGACGGCCAGGTGCGTCTTGCCGACGCCGGGTGGGCCCAGCAGCAGGACGTTGTCGCCGGTCTCAAGGTAGCGGCCGGTGGCGAGCTCGCGCATCACCTTTGGGTCGATCGACGGCTGGAATTTGAAGTCGAAGGCATCGAGCGTTTTCTGAAACGGGAAGCGCGCCATCGAGACGCGCATCGTCAGGTGCTTCTCGGCCTTCGAGCGAATCTCCAGGCCGAGTAGCTCGTCGAGGAAGTCGGAATACGGCACCTCGCGCTTGGCGGCCTGCTCGAGCAACGTGGGCAGCTCGGCTTCAAGGCGGTGGAGGCGCAAGCGCTGACAATGGCTGCGGAGCCGATCGAAGAGCGGCGTGCTCATTGGCCACCGCCGCTGGTGCTGAGCGCCTCGTAGATCGCCAGGTCGCGGACCTCGACGGCGCCGAGCACGTGATACGCCGGATCCCACTGCGGGGCGTCGGCGAGGGGCGGCTTGCCGGGCCGCAACAGGCCGGCATAGTGCGCCGGCTCCATCACGACGGCGTGCCGACCGGCTTTGGCGTGCTGGGCGATGCACGTGTCGCCGGCAACGATGACATAGTGCGTGGCGGTCTCACGGACGTCGACCGTCTGCCCGACGTACCGGACGGGCACGGAATAGCGACCGGCGGCGATAGCGACCAAGGCATCGGCCGCGACGATGCGCCGCCGCGGCGCGATGTAGTGATACGGCGGCTGGCTGCCGAGCGGCGTCAGCGTTTCGCGCGCGAAGCGATCAATCGGGCGCTCGTGCGTGGTGCCGTGCAGGCGGACATCGGCGACCGTCGCGGCCCATTCCTCGAGCCACGCCTCCAACGCCGCCCAGCTCGCAAAGCGCCGCCCCGCCAAGGCATTCCGCTTGACGTACTTCACGCCACTCTCGACCTTGCCTTTGGTCCGCGCCCGGTACGGCTGGCAGGCGCGCGGCGTGAAGCCGTAGTACCGCGCGAAGTCTTCGAAGCGTGGATGCCAGAGCACCTGGCCCGCCGAGCGCCCGAGTGTGATCGTGCGCGGATTGTCGTAGAGACAGCTGAGGGGCACACCGCCGAAGTGTCGCATCGCCCGCTCGTGGCCATCGAGCAGCGTGTCGAGCCGCTCATTGCGGTAGGCGTAGGCGACCGCTCGGCGCGAGAAGCCGAGGGTAAACACGAAGAAGTGGACCGCGGTGGCCACGTCGGCGATCCAGACCTGCAGCTGCCCGAAGTCGACCTGCGCTTGCTCGCCGGGGCCCGTTTCAAATCGGACAGTCGCGCGCGCCGCCCACTGGCGAGTCGTCCGCAGTGGCTGCAGCGCCCGCTGGACCTGCTGATAGCCGCCCGTGAAGCCTTGCGCCCGGAGCTCGCGGAGGAGGACAACGCCATTCCACCCGACTTCGGGGCCGCGCCGCTCGAGAAACACCCGGTGTGGGTCGATCGCCTTGGGGTAGACCCGCGGCGCACGGGGGCGCCATTCGCCTCGCTGGCGCCACCGCTTGATCGTCTTCTTGTCGACCCCCAGCTCGCGCGCGATCGTCTGCACCTGCTCGCCACGCGCCAGCCGCGCCAGCACCTCGCGCACGACGTCCTCTCGCAGCATCCAGCCGTCCATCGGTGCGCCGGGCACCGATGGCGAGCCTACGGCCATCGTCTGATCGTCCATCGTCCTCTCCCCTCAGAAATGGAGGGGGGACTTTCACCCGATAGATCCTGGGGGGACTTTCACATGATTACTGACATCCTCAGCGCCAATCGAGGCCAGCCAATCGAGCGCACGGCGCTCCGTGGACCCGGTGTACACGGTGGTGACGACGCGGAGCGGCCGGCCCGCGTGGCGGTGTGCCTCGAGCGCGGGCCGAATGATTCGGAGACCGTTCCAGCGAACGAAGGCGCACAGCAGGTCAATGCGGTCGGCCGAATGAATCTCCCGCTCGATCGCCATGCCGACGGAAGGCTCACCGCGGGCGTTCACGAGCAGGTCTGCCGACGACAGTGGAACCAGGGGATACGGTGTCGCCAGGGAGAACGCGGCACCACGGCCAAGCGCCCGAACCTCGCGCAAGACCTCCAACGGCACGACGAGGTCTTCTCCAAGCGGCGCTGACTCGGCCGTCTGCCCCTCTCCACGCAGCCACACGAGTACTGCGTTACAGAGCTCCGCCTGGCCGGTCGGCCGCTCCGCCTCCGGAACGGCCCGAAGTGCCCGCTCGATTATCCGGCGGAGGTATTCCGCTACGGCGACGTGGGAATCGGCGGCGCATCACTGGGGAGCCGATGTCCACACGGACTGGCTCCAGGATCCCAAGCAGGCGCTTGAGTTCGACGGTGACCAGCTGCTCGTAGAGGCCGGAGACGGGTTCGGGTGGCACGGACGGCCTAGTCTATTGATGGCTTGACGCAGATCCAAGGCAGACAGGCACCTCGCGGTGTCTAATGCTGAGCTGGTCTTAAGTTCAGTCATGTGAAAGCAAATGGCCGATTCGTTTAATAGCGCCAACGCTTATTTAACGAACGGTAAATAGCCATTGAGCGAGGCAGCACCAGCCGCTACGACGTAACCAGGGTTGGAGGGGAGGAGGTACGCGCCTTCGTTCCGAACCCTCTTCCCCCTCGGCCGCCTCACGGGTTGAGCGGCGCTCGACAGCGCCTGCTCGAGAGAGCGACGTTGTCGCTGGGCAGGCTCGACAGCATCACGAAACTGTTGCCGGATCCGCAGCTGTTTCTCTACGCCTGCATTCGGCGCGAAGCGTGCGTGGCGGCCGTCTCCCAAAATGCTTTCAAGAACTCTGCTCGGCCAACGGTCGATCGAGCCCGCTGTACTTCGGGCAGCCAGTGTGAGCCGTCCGTGACGGCTATTTCGCCGACGGCGCCAGCTGCCAGCCGGTATTCAGCCACTGCCCGTTCTTGAGCACGAATGCCTCGGTCGCCATGCCGCGCTCGCTGCGCGTCTGCCCGCTGCTCTGCAGATCCATCTCGTACGACGTGTAGACGATGGCCGTGTTGCCGTAGACCTGGATCTCCGTCGACGGAAATGCCAGTCGGGTCAGCTTGCCGCCGCCAGCGGCGAAGCCGCGCGACCCTTCCAGCGTGGACCTGAAGCTGCCGAATGTATTCGATTGCGGCTCGATCGTGATCAGCTCAGGCGGCAACAGCTTCCGCAACGCCGGTTCATCGCCGGCAAACCACGCGCGCCAGACGGCCTCGCGCGCTTTCATCAGTTCCGCGCGCTCGGCCTCGTCCAGCTGGCGGCGCTGCGAGGCCATCTCGAACACGGCGTCCGGATGGAGCGAGGTGTTCGACGCGACTTGAATCCAGCCGCCGGGATCCTTGTGGTAGACGTCGATGAATGTCAGCTTCTGCGTGCTCTTCTCCGTTCCTGCCAGCCGGTCCACTTCCGCCTGGAACGATACGACGGCGGTGTCGCCGTAGAAGACGATGTCGAACTCGCCGATGCGGTAGCCGACCATGCCCTGGTTCTTCGGCAGGTTTGGCGGGAAGGTGGCCTCGTTCATGTACCCGTCGCGGCCGCGGATGACGTGGCCGGACCAGGGCGTGAAGCCGCGCCACTCGGCGCCGTGCGTCGCCTCGAGTTTCGCGCGATCCTTGTCGACGAACGCCTGAAAGATGCTTTCGATGTGTGCGCGGATGGCCGCCGCGTCGGCCGGCCGGTCCGCGCTCCGCGTTTGCCCCGCGGCGGGCAAGGGGATGAAGACGACCGAGACGACGAGAACGAGCGACGCGAGCTGGCTGCGCATGGTGTTTCTCCTGGTGTCCGTGCCGCTCGCATGATACTGCTGCGGGCATCAATGGCTGCTTTCCCGCGGGACCTCCGCTACGCCATCCGGACGCTCCGGCGCACGGCCGCGTCGTCGCTGATGATCGGCGTCTCGCTCGCCATCGGCGCATCGGCGCCAATACCGCCATCTTCAGCGTCGCCTATCCTCAGCGTCTCCACAATGTCTCCAAAACCCCGGTGGAATCCGGTGCACTCACGAGAACTCGGGAAGACAACCAAGTTACGGCAAGTCATTGGAAAAAAAACTCTTAACGCCAGAAGTCGCGCGCCATCAACCATTTAGGAAGACGCGTTTTGAGAATTTCGAATCCCTGCCTGATCGCCACCTTCACTCGCCTGCCAAGTGAGCGAGCTTCGGCTGGCAAGCCAGCGAACTCATTGATCGCGCGAAGGTTGACCGCCGTAGCGCGTAGGTGGACCGCTCGGTCATCTGGTCCGCCGACCTCCCCGTATGCAAACTCTGGCGTGAGCGCGCACGGCATGCGATCGATCACGTCCCAGTCCACCGTTGAGGATGCCACGATGTCGCTCACCCATTCCGATTGCCACCGAGATTCGCCCCTGGTTGACCTGCTACGTGCGCTCAGCATATAAGCGTCCGTCACTAGGAATCGTTCACGGCGATAGATGAGGAGGTGCGTGGGTGCGGATCATCAGCCTGACTCTCATGTGCACCATCGTAGGAATCCTGAACGCCGGCGCCCAATCCGCCGAGCACGAGGCGATCAAAACAGTGCTTCATGCCGAAACCGCTGCATTCTACGCGCGAGACGCGGACGCCTGGCAGGCAAGATGGCTGCACGATGCGAACGCTACCGGCGCGCTCGTCAGGAATAACCGATACAACTACATGAAGGGCTGGGAAGACATCGCACAACGAGTCGAGAGATCCATCGAAGCGAATCCTAAGCCCATGCCCGTCGAAATCGCCAACACCAATTTCATCATTCGCCAAGAAGGCGACCTGGCATGGGTCGAGTACGATTCGGCAGTGGGGGGGAGCGACACAACGGAGCGGTCGCACGAGTACCGCGTTCTTATCAGAACCGGCGGCCAGTGGCGAATCGTCTCGCAGGTTTCACTAACCGTCGATGACTACGGCTCCAGCCCTGAAGCGATCGAGGGGAACCTCAATTCAACGGGATATCTTTTACTCGAGGCCGGTAGACCGAAGGACGCCATCGAGGTATTGCGCGTCAACGTCAAGCTCTTTCCAGCCTCCTGGAATGCGTACGACAGTTTGGGCGAAGCGTATGCTGCGGCAGGACAAAAAGACCTCGCGATCCAGAACTACGAAAAGTCCGTGCAGCTGAACCCCAAGAATGACAACGGCAAAGCTGCCCTCGCCAAGCTGAAGGGGCGGTAGGCTTCCACGGTCGACCGGCCGCTGCCGGCGGCGCGCTCTTCGATGACCTGGATCGGCCCGGCCTCGCCCGTGATGGGCGGACGCCGGCGCTCGGTGGTCTGAGCGTGCTGCGTCGCCAGGATCAAGTGTTCTTCTTCGATGTCTCAGATCGGCGCAATCCCCGTCGCGCCCTACGCGATCGGGCACCCGGAGGATAATCCGCCGATGCCAATCCGCCGTGCCTTTCTCCGTGCCCGGGGAGACACGGTCGCATAATACGGATTCCTGCAAACGAAGAGGCCCTTCATCCGGCTCATCGTCCGCCTATCGACGAGGACATCCTGTGGCGGTGTGTTCGTTCGACGAACGGTCACACCGTCACGTTGCACACCGCAGGTGCACTGCTGGACCAGCAATTCGTTGGTCGCGCACGCCGCGGTCGAACCGAAACCCAGTTCAATGAAAGCCATCACGTCATGACGGCAGGCGGACGACTCGGCGAGTGGCTTCCGGGCGCGGCGCTGCTCTGGCGTTACGAGCGTGCGCAATTTCGGCACGATGCGCTCGCGGCACTCGTCGTCGCGCTGGTGACCATTCCATCGGCGTTCGCGTATGCGGACCTCGCGAAATCTGCGCCGGCCGCGGGCTTGTATGCGGCCGTGGCGGGAATGGTGGTGTTCGCGCTGTTCACGAGTTCGCGTCACATCATCGTGGGTCCGGACGCGGCGATTGCGCTGCTCGTCGGCGCGGCCATCGGCCCGCTCGCGGCGGGTGACGCGGGTAAAGCCGTCACACTGGCGATGGTGCTTGCATTTCTGACCGCGGGCGTGCTGTTGCTCATGGCGCGATTGCGGCTCGGCATCGCAGCGGATTTTCTCTCCAGCCCTGCGATGCTCGGTTTCATGAACGGCGCGGCGGTCGTCATCGTCGGCAGCCAAATCGGCAAATTCTGCGGCATTCGACTGGAGGAGGACAACACGCTGTTGCGCCTGTGGGAATGGGCAACGCGGCTCGATGAAACGCACGCGCGAACGCTGCTCGTCGGCCTCGCGTGCATCGCGGTACTGGCGCTGTGTCGGTGGAAAGTTCGTCAAGTACCAGGGGCGGTCGCTGTTTTCGTGCTAGCAATGATCGCAGGGCGGCTCGTGGATTTCTCCGCGCTCGGCGTGCCGGTTATCGGCACGGTGGATCTGCATTTACCCGACGCGGTGCGGCCCGGCATGCACCTCACCGACGCGACCCCGCTGTTCACCGCGGCCATCGGCATTGCGCTGCTCGTGTTCTCCGAAGGCGTCGTGCTCGGACGTTCCGTTGCCACCAAACACGGCTACGAAATCGATCCCGACCGCGAATTGATCGCGTTTGGCGCGGCCAATGCCGCAGCGGGATTGCTGTGCAGCTTCGCGGTTGGCTCCAGCCAGACCCGCTCGCTGCTCAACGATGGCACCGGCGGGCGCACGCAGATGGTCAGCTTCCTCGCCGCAGCGCTGATGGCGGCGTTCGTCTTCCTGCTCGCGCCGTGGATCGCGACGATTCCTTCCGTGGCCATTGCGGCCATCCTCGTTTTCACCGGCGTAACGCTGGTTGATCCACGAGTGTATCTTCGGCTGTGGCGACTGCACGGTTTCAGCATGGTCGTGGCGGCGTCGACCACCCTAGGCGTCCTTGCGCTGGGCGTGCTCCCAGGCATCCTGCTCGGCGTCGTTCTTTCGCTGCTCGGCGTGCTGGCGGAGATCGTGCGTCCGCAGGATGCGCTGCTCGGCCGCCTGGAAGGCTCGACCACGATGCACGATGTCGGCGATGACGATGCGGCGGAGACGATTCCTGGGCTGGTGGTGTATCGTTTCTATGGCCCGCTAATCTTCGCGAACGTGCGCTTCCTCATCGAGCGCATCGAGCGCTTCATCGCGCAGGAGCAGCATCCGGTACGGCAGGTGATACTCGACGCCCGCGCGATTCCGAACATCGACCTCACCGCCGCCGAGCAGATGCGCGAGTATGTGGCGCGGCTGCGCGCCCGCGGCATCGAGTTCGTTGTGGCGAAAGCGCACCTGCCTTTGCGTGAAACGCTGTCCGCAGTGGCGGGGCATGCAGCTCGAGCGTCGCAAAAACTTCAGCCAGCTCGCGGATGCCGTGGCCGCGTTCGAGAACCCGTCGTCGCAATCCACCTCCCGCTGAATCAGGGCGATCCCACTGGCCCCGCGTAAAACCCGCCGCTGAAGCCAAACAATAGACCGCTGCCCAAAACCACCAGGAGCCTGAATCAACCGAAAAGTCCGACAAAGCCGACGCTGTCGGCGTTCAGACCGTGAGCGCAGGGCTTCATTGAACGAATGAGGAGAACACTGGGGTGCAACCAGCCGGGCGCCTGGAGCGGCGCAGTTACGCCATGAGCGCCAGAATGCCCCCGCGCATCCTGATGAGAGGCCGCCGCATATGGTCGAAACCATACGCGGCGGCTTCCGCGAACCACCAACGGAGCGCCGGAATCAGAAGTGATACTTCAATCCGAGCATCATCTGGCGGGCCCCGACCTTGGTGCTGGTAATCTGGCCGAAAGACGTCGATCCGAAGCTGGTGTTGGGATCGCCGAAGACCGGATGGTTGAGGACGTTCTGGGCCTCGATGCGAAGCTCCAGCCGCTGCCCATCTCGAACGGTGATGTCCTTGATCAGGACGGCGTCGAAGATCCTGATGCCCGGTCCGCGGTAGCTCAGGTTCCGGGGGGCGGTGCCGGGGACATCCGGCGCCGGCTGGGAGAAAGCGGCGCTGTTGAAGTAATTGTCGAGCCGGCTGGTGATCGGGCCGGAGGTGCTGGGATCGCCGACGAGGTTCGGGCGCTGTGTGCCATCCCAGATCTGGCCGCCCGACTGGGTGACCGCGAGGGGCAGGCCGCTCTGGCGGGAGAACACACCGCTGACGTTCCATCCGCCGAGGACCAGATCGGCAGCCCGATTCCAGTCCGAGCCCCACTTGCGCTCGCGGCCGAAGGGCAGTTGCCATACGCCCGCCAGGGCGAGGCGATGCGCGACGTCGTGCGCCGAGAGCGAACGCTCCGCATCCAGGTCCCAGATGTTCTGGATGCTGGTCGAGCCGCCGAGCCAGCTGACGTTACCGGAGGCGTGTGAGGAGTTGTCGATCATCTTCGACCAGGTGTAGTGGGCCAGCATGCTGAAGCCGTGTGAGAAGCGCTTGTCCACCTTCATCTGGAGCGCGTGGTAGGAGGAGTCGCCGCGCGGAGGCTCCGATGTCCCCACGTTGGCGCCGTTGAACTGAGGCATCGGCCGCAACAGCCGGAACTGCTGCATAGTCGGCCCGTTGAGGGCGGTCGCTTGCGGATCGGTGATCAGCCCGTAGAACGGATTCGGCACGGCAGCGTTCAACGCCTGTACGCCCCATCGACCAGTACTGTGGATCCAGCGGGGTCAGGGTCGTGATCGGGATGAACAGGTGTGTGCCGCGGCTGCCCGTGTAGTTGGTCTCGACGACCGAGCTCCAGCCGATCTCGCGCTGGACGGACACGTTCCAGGAATGGTACTCGGGGTTGCGGTTGTTGCCGGGCAGAATGGTGCCGGCACTCAGGCCGATGAAGGTGCTGTCGCCGAGCTCTCTGCCCGGTGGCAACAGCATGCCGTTGGGATATGGATTGGCGAGCGTCGCGTAGCGCGTGGCATTGGAGTCGAGCGTGAAAGTCGGGGTGGCGTTGACGTTGAACCCGCCGCCGGTATGGCCGAAGACCGTGGCCCGGCTGAGCGTGAAGAACAATCCGTAGCCACCGCGGATGGAGGTCTTGGGATTGAGGGCGTAGGCGAAGCCGAGCCGCGGCTGCACGTTGTTCATGTCCGCGTCGAACGGCGAGCGCTTGTCGGCATCCACGAACTTGATGACGCCGCGAGTGTCGTAGCCGGGCACCTGTATCGGCGACTGCGCCTCCAGATCCCAGTAGCTCATGCGATCCTGCGTCTCCCAGCGCGGCACGTCGAAGTCGTAGCGCAGGCCGAGATTCAAGGTCAGCTTCGGCGAGACCCTCCAGTCGTCGTGCACATAGAAGCCCCAATAGGCCGACCGTGTGAAGACCTTCGGGTCGATATGGAAATCGCCGCCTGTGGGCCAGCCGAGGAGCATCGCCGGCAAGGCCGTTGCCCTCGTTGCCCGGGCAGGTGAAACGATCCCTGCAGGTGATCCCCCTGCCGAAGGTGAACTGGCCTGAGGGATATCCCGGCTGAGCGTAGTCGAGGAAGTTCCACCGCGTCTCCGCGCCCGCTTTGAGGCTGTGTCCGCCCATCATCTTGGTGTAGGAGCCGGAGAAGTGGTGGACGCCTTCCTGGCGGTCCATCTTGAGCCATCCCTCGGTGCCGATGGGGCTGTAGCCGTCGGGGGCGAACCTCGGGAAGACTTCGAAGGTGGCCTGATCCTTCATGTACTGCGGGAGACCGAGCTCCATGAGGTCGAAGTACTCCAGCGGGTCCCGTGCGAAGGCGGCGTAGGTCAGGCCGTAACGCACGCTCCAGAGCGCTGTCGGACTCTGCGTCCTGGTGAACTCGGTCACGACGGAATGGGTGCTCCCGACGATGGGACCGTTGTTGAGTGGGAATGCGGCCCCCAGCTCCCCGAAGATGTTGGGAGGCTTCTGGGTGTAGGGAGCATAGCTGTAGCGGCCCGTCAGCCGGCTCCTCCCCGAGAAGTTCTGATCCACCTTGAAGTTCATCTGGCGATTGACGTCCTGGGAAATCCCTTGCCCGAACCAGTTGTTGGTGTCCGTGACCGACGTGCTCGCCGTGTTCGGCAGGGGGAAGTAGGCCAGCGCCTGGAGTGCGATCGGGTCCATCATGCCGGAGCGGGATGCGGTTCCCCGGGAACGGCCGGCGTTCCAGGTTCCCCTGCGCATTGACGAAGGTGTCGAAGGGGTTGTAGATCGTCATCACCTGCCCGGAAGCGTTCCTCGTCTCCGAAAAGTCCCCTTGTCTCTGCAGCAACGTCGGGACGGTTCGAGTGGAAGTGAGCGGGTTCTTCGATTCGGTGTACTCGTAGGTCACGAAAAAGAACGTCTTGTTTCTGATCAGCGGACCGCCGAACACCCCCCCGACCTGATCGCGCCGGTAGTAGGGTTTCTCCCGCTGGGCCCTGTTCGTGAACCAGTTGTTGGCATTGAGCGCGGAGTTGCGGTTGAAGTAATACGCGGTGCCGTCGAAATTGTTGGTGCCCGACTTGATCACCATGTTGACGACGGCGCCGCCCGTCTGGCCGAACTCGGCGGAGAAGAAGTTCGTCTGCACCTTGAACTCCTGCACCGCGTCCACGGCAGGCGAGTACTTCAGGTCGGTGACGCCGGAGTTCTGCTCAACCGTCACCACCGTCACGCCGTCCAGCAGGACGTCGGAGGTCGAGTTGCGTGAGCCGTTGGCGACGAAGTTGGTGTTGGAGTCACCGGGCCGCCCGCCGGAGCCGACGACGCCAGGCGTGAGGTAGGTGAATGCCATGGGGTTCCGCCCGAGGTTGGGCAGCGAGACGATGGTCTCGTTGTCGATGACCTGGCCCAGGTTGGCGATCGTCGTGTTCACCAGCGCGGCCGAGTTGGTGACCTCGACGGTCTCGCTCAGCTCACCCACTTCGAGTCGGGCCTCGACCGTCGCCTGCTGCTGAACGGCAAGGGTGAACGTGCCGCTCGAGAACTTCTTGAAGCCGGCGGCCTCGACAGTCAGCACGTACTGGCCTGGCGGCAGGGCGGTGATGGCGAATCGGCCCTCCTCGTCGGCCAGCGTCGTCTGGCTCGTGCCCCGGTCAGCATCGGTAATGCTCACCGATGCGCGAGGAACCGAGGCACCAGACGGGTCCTTTGCCGTGCCGCGTACGCTGGCGGTGAAAGACTGTCCGAAGGCCAGGCTGCAAGACAGCAGCGTGAGACTGAGGCTTTGAAGCAGGGTAACTGAATGTGCGCCTTGGGGTTGGTGACATGACTTCCCTCCGTCGACAGGCAGGAGGGATGCTCTCTGCCTACCGGAAGTAAGTGGCACAGAGGTGACGTACGATAGATCCAGGCCGCTTCTGTACTTCAGATGGCTCTAGAAGTCAAAGACACGAGCGGCCAGTCAGCTCCGCAATTCATCGGCCCGTCGGCAGCGGCCGCCCCATGCCCTGACGGAGCGTGACCTGCCGATCGATCGGCATGGCCGGCCACATCTCGCGCTCGCCCTTGCGCCACTCGACCACGATTCCGGCAATTGCCGCAGCGTCGCCGAGGCCCACGTGGACTCGCGGGTCGCTGGCACTCAGATAGCTCCCGTCGCTGTGCGCGCGCCGCCGCAGCGCGGGCGCGCCCGGCCGCTGGACATGGACGAGCGCGCCCTGCCCGTCACGCGCCCCACTCGTGCCCTGAAGACGGATCGACAGCCAGTGCTGCCCTCCGGGCGTCTCGTTCAACAACAGCCGGACGGGTCCGTTGTTGTTCGACACGACAACGTCGACATCCCCGTCGTTGTCGATGTCGCCGAATGCGGCGCCGCGGCTGACCTCTTCGAGCGCCAGCGCCGGCCCCGCTTCCCGGGATACGTCGCGGAACCCCCCGCTGCCGGTATTCAGCAGCAGAAGGTTGCGCTGCTGGTAGGGATAGGGCAGCTGACGCCGGGCATCGACAATGGACACGGCCCCGTTCGCGACGAACAGATCGAGCCGGCCGTCTCGATCGATGTCGAAGAAATCCGTCCCGAAGCCGGTGAATGGCCGGCTCACCGCCGCCAGGCCGAGCCTGACCGTGGCGTCCTCGAACCGCGCCGAGCCGTCGTTCAGATACAGCGTGTTCGTTTCCCCGACGAGGTTGGTCACGAACAGGTCCTCGTCCCCGTCGTCGTCGAAGTCCGCCGCGGCAGCCCCCATTCCCGCTTCGGCGCGGCCCGCCGCGTCGTACGCGGCGCCGGCTGCCAGGCCCCGCTCGTCGAAAGTGCCGTCGCCGCGGTTCATCCAGAGGTGATTCGGGGTTCCGTCGTTCGCGACATACAGATCGAGGAGGCCGTCGCCGTCGGCGTCAGTTGCCACCACGCCGAGCCCGGCCCCCGCGGCCGAGCCGATTCCGGTGGCTGCCGTGACGTCGCTGAAACGACCGCCGCCCTCGTTGCGGAAGAGCCGTGCCGGCAGCGGCCGGAACTCGGCAGGCAGGCAGTAGTCCCGCTGACCGGACGGGTCGTAGCACGGCTTGTTGCCTTTCTCGGTGAAGTCGACGTAGGCGGCGACGAACAGATCGAGGTCTCCGTCCGCGTCGTAGTCGGCAAATGCGGCGCTGGTGCTCCAGCGGGAATCGTCGACGCCCGCCGCGGCCGTGACGTCCACGAACGTCCCGTCGCCCTGATTCCGATAAAGCGCGTTGTGCCCGAAGGAGGTGACGTAGAGGTCGGTGTCGCCGTCGTTGTCGTAGTCCCCGACTGCCGCACCCATGTCCCAGCCGCGCCGCGCCAGCTTCGCGCGCTCCGTGACATCCGTGAAGCGCAGCGGGTGAGCGGTTCCTCCGGCCGGGGGCCGGAGCTCGTTGCGAAAGAGCCGGCTCGAGGTGCGCGCGCCGGGCGACCCCTGGGGAAGGAACACGTCGAGATTGCCGTCGCCGTCGTAGTCGAGCAGCGCCACGCCGGAGCCGATGATCTCGGGCAGCCGGAAGTCGCCCATCGCGCCGGGCTCGTGCACGAACGTCAGCCCGACTTCCTGTGCGACCTCGCGGAACCGGGGCTCGGCCGCGCGCTCAACCGGAGCGCCGCCAGCAACCGGCTGCCAGGCGGCACCGAAGCTGACGACGGCACTGAACACGATGAACCGGCCAGGCAGGTTCATCGTGTTTCTTTCATCCGCTCGCGCAGCCGCTGAAGGTCCTCCTCGATCCGCTGGACGAGGCTGGTCTGCCCAAGGCTCCTGGCGCGGTCGCGCGCGCTCACGGCGATGCGTTCCGCATCGGCCGCACGTCCCAGCCGCGCATGTGCGTCCGCCAGGTAGTAGAGATACAGCGCCGTCTTCTCGTCTTCGATCGTTGACGCGCTCGTGAAGTGGGCGAGGGCGTCTTCTCCCCGCCCTTGCGCCATCAGGAGACGAGCCAGGTTGAAGTGTGCGTCCCGGTGTGTCGGGCTGGCGGCGAGAGCCGCCCGGAAGTGCTCCTCCGCTTCGCGGCCGCGGTCACGCTGCGAGAGCAGGAACCCGAGGTTGTTGTGAGCGTCCGCATGGGCGGGATTGCCGGCGAGCGCCTGCGTGAAGGCGACGATCGCCTCGTCGCCGCGTTGTTGGGAGAGACGCAGGACGCCGAGATTGTACTGGAGCTCAGGGAGCTCTGGGCTGAGCGCCGCCGCGGCGCGGAACGCGCCGTCCGCCTTCTCGAACGCGCCGACGGCAGCATAAGCCGCAATCAGATTGACGTGCGCCTGCAGCAGCGTGGGGCTGGCGAGCGCCGCACGCTCGAGCACGTCCACCGCTTCCTGGTAGCGGCCCTGCCGGCTCAGTTCCCGCCCGCGGGTGAGATCCTCGTAGGGCCCGGATCGCAGCGCGGCAACACGCTCGAGCAGCGGATCCTCCAGCGGCGGCGGTGCGCCCCGCGACGCACGATATCGCTGGAGCGACGCATCGGCACGCGCCTGGTCGCCTTGCTTGCCGTAGGCCAGGGCGAGGGCGTAGTGGGCCGCGCCGAAACCTGGCGCCAGCGCCACCGCCCGCTCGTAATGCCCGAGAGCGGCCGGATCGCCGCGCTCGGCGAGCGCACGTGCCAGGCCGTAGTGCGCAGGAGCAGACGCGGGCCGCTCGCGAACGAGCTCGCGGTAGAGCCGCAGGCTGTCGTCCGGCCGTCCGGCTTCCAGCCAGAGATCCGCCAGGCGCAGCCGGGTTGACGCATCCGTCGGGTTCAGCCCGAGAGCCTGTGCGAGCGCCGCCGCGGCGCGATCTCCGTCGCCCGCCATGGTGAGCGCGACGCCGTGGAGGCACGCCCACTCGAAGGCGCCCGGCGCGAGCTGTCTCGCGCGCGCATAACAGCGGGCGGCGGCGTCGAAGCGCTCGTACGCGTGCAGCAGCAGCCCCAGCCCGCCGAGGCTGTCGGCCGTCGGGTCGCGGATCGCCCGATCCCTCGCACTGGCGATGTGCTGGCGAATCGAGGGCTCGAAGCGCTCGAGGTCGGCGCTGGTTGGAAGCAGCGCGGTGTCCTCAGCCTGTGCCAGCAGGCCCGGCGCCAGACGGCAGGCGACAGCCAGAGCCAGCGAGATGCAGGCGACGGCAACCACGCGGGCAGGCACACGCGGCCGTCGCTGCAACTCTCGTGCGGGGGAGCTGTGGTGCATGCGGAAACTCTGCACGCGGACACCTGCCGGCGTTCGCGCTCAGGCTGGTTACGGGAGCGCGTAGACGTTCAGCGTCGCGGGGATCGTGGGGTCGCCCAGGAACCCGCCACCGCTGACCATCACGGCGACGTATTGCCGGCCATCCCGTCCCTGATACGTGATCGGCACCGAGTGCGCCGCGGCACCCACGTCCGTCGCCCAGAGCTCGCGTCCGGTCTTCGCGTCGAAGGCGCGAAACCTGTTGTCGAGCGTGCCCCCGATGAACACGAGCCCGCCGGCCGTGGCAATCGATCCGCCCATGTTCGGCGTGCCCGCGTTGTGAATTCCCAGCTTCTCGACCTCTTCGAAGCGGCCGAGCGGCACGCGCCACGCGATCTCTCCCGTGTGCACGTTGACGGCGCTCAGCTCGCCCCATGGGGGCTCCTGACAGGGCCAGAACTTCTCGGCGTCCCAGAACTTCCACCGCTGGGCGGTAGGTCCCTCCGGCGACTGGACGATGTGGTAGACCTCGCCGACGTTCTGGGTGTTGACGAACATGTATCCGAGGTCGGGGCTGAAGGATGTGCCGTGCCAGTTCCCGCCGCCAAGGGTGCCCGGGTACAGCAGGCTCGGCGAGAGTCCGAACGGCAGGTAGGGCCCGCCCGTCCGCAGCCCGCCATCCTTCTGCAGCAGGCCTTCGCAGGTACTTGCGATGCCCCGGGGTGATGGTGGCGAGCTCCTTCGCGTTGAAGCTGGTGCGTGCAAGCGGGACCGGCTTCACGGGAAAGGGCTGCGTCGGCCAGGGGTGCTCGCCGGGCGCGAAGCCATCCTGGGGCGTCGGACGCTCTTCAACGCCGTGGATTGGGACTCCCGTCCGGCGGTCGAGGATGAAGAGCAACGCCTGCTTCGTCATCTGCGAGACAGCAGGGATCCGTTCGCCGTTCCGCACGACGTCATGGAGCACCGGCGCCGATTCGAGATCGTAGTCCCAGATGTCGTGATGAGTGGTCTGGAAGTGCCAGATGCGGTTGCCGGTCGACGCGTCCAGCGCGACGAGGGTGCTGCCGAACAGATTGGCGCCCTTGCGATCGCCACCGTAGTAGTCGTAGGTGACCGACCCGAGAGGAAGGAAGACGACACCGCGCTCGAGGTCCACCGTCATCAGTCCCCAGACGTTGGCTCCTGACCGGTCCTTCCAGCTGTCGCCCTCCCAGGTGTGGCTTCCGAACTCGCCGGGTCGCGCCACCGTGTGGAATCGCCAGACCAGCTTGCCGGTGCGCGCATCCCAGGCCCGCACGTCGCCGGACGGCCCGAAGCTCGGCTGCTCCTGCACTCGCGAACCGGTGATCACGAGGTGCTTGTAGATCACCGGAGGCGACGACAGGCCGTAATTGGCTTTCGGGAACGTGTCCAGCATCCCGTCCCGCAGGCTCAGCACACCCGCATTTGCGAACTCCGGCACGGGCTTTCCGGTGCGCGCGTTCAACGCGATCAGGTACCCGCCGCTCGTGCCGGAGAAAATCGTCGGCGGAGCGTGGCCGTCACCCGGCCAGTAGGCGAGGCCCCTCAGCGCCGGTACACCCATGCCCTCGATGTCGTGCTCCCAGATCACGCGACCTGTCTCGGGCTCGAGCGCCACGGCCTTGTTGGCGGAGGTGGTCAGATACATCACGTCGTTGATCACCAGGGGCGTGACCTGCGAGATGCGACCCCGGCGCGCCCGGGCTGCCGCGCTGGCGGCGGCCGCTGCCGCGCCCGATGCCGTGCTTTCCGGCGTAGCGGGCTGGGCCGGCGGCACCGAGGTCAAGGTCCACACGCGCCGCAGGGAGGCGACGTTCTCCGGGGTGATCTGTGCGAGCGGCGAGTAGCGCTGTCCCCCTGCGTCGTGCCCGTACATCGGCCAGCCGGCGTCGGCGCCGCGCCGTCCGCTGGCCGAGACCTCCACTGCCTTCGCGGGTCCAGTCCCGTCCGCAGGAGGTGTGGTGGCGTTGCCGGTCACGGCCGGGGCGCCGGGCGAGGTTCCGGCGCCGGCCCCAGGCGCTGGCCGGACGTCGGGTCCTGGAAAATGGCGGGCCAGGTAACGAACGACAACCTCTGTCTCGGCCGCTGTGCCGACAGCGCCACGCACGACCATGTTGTCGACCACCTCGGCCCAGCGCTGGGCGCTCATGCGGTGGTTCGTCACCATCTGGATGGCGTGGCACGAGGTGCCGCACATGCGCTGGACAACGGCCTGACCCTCGCCCTCCGGCAGCGTCGCCTGGCTCGACGCTGTGACGAGCGCCGTCGCGCAGATCGCTCCGGCGACGAGACAGAGCGGCGTGGAGACTCGTCCCATCATGGCCCCGTATCGGCGGTCCACCGGCTCACGCGAGGCGCAGGCCAAGCTTCCCGGTCATGTAAGCGAGGTTGGTCTTCACCGCGTCGATCTCGAGCGCGGGCGCCGTGTCGAGCTCGATCATCACCCACCCGTCGTAGCCCGTCGTGAGCAGCAGTTCGGTGATCGGCGGAAAATCGACCGCCCCCTTGCCCAACTCCACGAACCCGCCCTTGCGGCCTGTTTCGGCGGTCCGTGGGGCCACGAGGTTCGGATCGTAGTCCTTGTAGTGCATGAAGATGATGCGGGAACGATAGGTCTTGAAGATCTCCAGCGGGTCGCTTCCGCCGGCCATCAGGTGCCCGGTGTCCGGACAGAGCGAGAAGTACTTCGGGTTCGTCACGTCCATCGCGCGCTTGATGTCCGCCCCGGTCTCGAGCATGTGGCCGCGATGGGGATGGTAGCCGAGGCGAATGCCGTACTCGTCCTGCAGGCGCTTGCCGAGCTCGTTCACCAGCCTGGCGAACGCCGCGAACTCCGCTGTCGGATCGGGCTGAGGCCGCGGTCCGCCCGCCAGGTTTACCAGCGTGCCACCCACATCCTTGAGGAACTTCCCGACCCGCATCCCGCTGTCCAGATTCTCCTGATATTTCGCAGCGTCGGACACGGGAAGCGTGTGGTAGATCGCCACCAGTGTCATCTGGTGCTTCGCCAACCGGCTCTTCACTTCATCGGGTGCCTGCGCATAGGTTGCCATCAGGCGTGCGGGTCCATCGTCTGCTTCCGTGCCGCGGACGCCGAGACCGGAGATCTCCGCCACGCCTTTCCAGAAGCCATCCGGACCGCGTCCGCCCGAGATGTAGGTGGTGAGGTTGTGGCCGATGCGGAACTTCTGCCGCGCGGCGGGGGATTGCAAGGACGACGACCCGGTTCGCCGAGCGCACCAAGGCGGTTCCCCGCGGCGAGCGCCGTCGCGGTCGCCGCCAGACCCACGAACTCACGCCGGTCCCATGTCCGCGTCAATGGCCGCTCCACCGCCGCCAGCTCAGAAGGCGAACCGCAGCGCGAGCTGGACGACTCTCGGGTCGAACGCGTCGTTGATGATCCCGAAGGTCGCGCCGCCGAACGTTCCATTCGGATTGCGGAAACGGGTGGAGTTCAGGATGTTGAACGCCTCCGCCCTGAAATCGAAGTACCTCGAGTCGTCCACGCGGAAGCGCTTCACGAGGCTGATGTCGAGGTTCGCGTAGCGCGGTCCCCATGCCGAGTTGCGGGGCGCGTTGCCGGGCGTGTTGAGCGGCTGGACCTGGAAGCTGCTCGAGCTCAGAAAGCTGAAACGGTCCTCCTTCGGGTCGATTCCGCTGTTGGGAGGGCCGACCAGGTTTGGCCGCAGGCTTCCGCCGTTTCGGGTGAGGAAGCTGTAGGACTGACCGGTCGCCGGATTCACACCGTTCAGCGCGAGGGCGACGTTGACCGGTGTGCCGGTCTGCCAGGTGAAGAGCGACGACACCTGCCAGCCGCCGGCCAGGAATTCGACGACACCGTCCATGTCGCTTCCGATCGCACGGCCGCGTCCAATCGGCAACTGGTAGATGTTGGCGATCGAGAGCCGGTGTCGGGGCGTCTGGCTGTCGGGAGCGTATTCCGAGCGCCAGTCGTCGTAGAGCTGCGGGGCGTTGCCCGCTGCGAAGCCGCCCGTCTCGGAGAACGCCCGGTTGTACCAGTACCGACGTCAGGTTGTACCAGCCCTTGGTGAAGCGGTGCTCGTACTTCGTCTGCAGGCCGTTGTACTGCGAGCGCGCATTGGTGTCGTACAGCTCGATGGTGTTCCACATCGGGTACGGCCGATTGGCCGCCACGCTGCCGTCCAGGCCGAACGGCGTCTGATTGGCCTGGTAGGTACCGGGCAGGTTGCGGCCCCGGTTCCCGACGTAGGCGACCTCGATGGTCGACTGGAGCGGCAGGCGCAGCTCGACCGCCACGTTCCATTGCTGGATGGTGACCGCGTCCTGGTTCGGGTCGCGCACCTGCAGCCCGGTGCGCACGGAGTCGGCCGGGTTCCACTGGGTGACGAGGAAGGCCGGCACCGGATCCGACAGCAGATACGGAGGCTGTGCCGTGCCGACCGGGTTCACCACCGGCGAGAGCATGTTCGGCGGGTTCATCACGAGGTTGCCGCCGGACCCGCGGAAGTCCTCGCCGCCGTAGAAGAGACCGTAGCCGCCGCGGACCACCAGCTGCTCGGGCTTGAGCTGATAGGCGAATCCGAGCCGCGGCGCAATGTTGTTCTTGTCGGTGTCGACAAAGTACCGGTTGTCGTCGGTCGCGGTCACCAGTTCGCCGGTGTCGAAGTTCAGGTTGATGTTCGGGAACGGCTCCTTCGCCCAGTACGGCGTGGTGTACTCGTAGCGCAGGCCGAGGTTCAGGGTGAAGTTCGGGGTGACCTTCCAGTCGTCCTGCAGGAACGCGGCAGCCGCGTTCTGCAGTTGGACAGCGGTCATCACGTTGTTCAACCGGATGGTCTGCGGCCATCCCAGCAGCAGGTCGGCCACGGCGTCGCCGGTGAAGAGCCCCGTGAAGCCGTATTCGGGGTTCCGGCGCTGCACGTCGACGAACTCGTTGTTCTTGTGCCGGAACTCGAAGCCGGTCGACAGCGCGTGCGCGCCGCGCGTCATGGTCAGCACGTCGAGGAGCTGGAAGGTCTGGGGCAGCTGGTACCTGAGGCCGCCACGACCCCGTTCCCATCGCCTCGTAGTTGCTGACGCCGATCCGGGGCAGTCCGCCAACCGCGTCGAGGTCGGCCGGGATACCCTTGAAACCGAATTCCGTTCCGTTGAGGCCGCCGAGCGTCTCGTGCGAGAACGTGGCGTAGGTCCGGTTGTAGCCGAAGCGCAGCTCGTTGACTGCGGCTGACCCCAGGGTTCGCGTCCAGCTCGTTCCCAGGCTCTGGTTGCGGTTGTACTGCGATCCGCGGCCTTCCGCTCCGTCGTCGACCGGCGGCTCGAAGATCGCGCCCCGGAAGATGTCCTGCTGCAGGAAGCTGTAGCGCACGAAGAAGCGGTCGTTCTGCGACAGGTAGTAATCGTTCCGGATGTCGAACTTGTGGGTGTCTTCGGTCTGCGGCCGCGACACACCGAAGTTCTCGACAGTGCGGCCGCCCGCGACGACCCGCCCGGGCAGGTTCGGCTCGGGATAGAGGTTCACCAGCTTGACCCCGAGCTGATCGAGGCGCGCCTGCGGGATGGCATTCCCCGCGAAGGGGAGGCCCGTCTGGGGATCCCGCACCGTGAACGGGAACACACCCGAGCGCTGGGAGATCGTCGGCACGGCCGTGAGGAACAGGTTGGACTTGTCGCTGCGGAAGCCCTCGTAGTGTCCGAAGAAAAAGACCTTGTTCCTCGCGATCGGCCCGCCGGTGGTCGCGCCGAACTGATTCCACGACAGGTCGTCCTTCTGCTGATTCAGAAGGTTTGAGCGCCATGATTTCGCTGCGAGCGCGTCGCTGCGGTTGTAATACCAGCCGGAGCCATGGAAGCTGTTGGTCCCGGACTTGAGTGAGACGTTGACGACGGCGCCTGCCGACCGGCCGAACTCGGCGGAAAAGCTGTTGGTCTGGACCTTGAACTCGCCGATGGCGTCGGGCGACGGCTGCACCACCTGCGACGACAACGACTGCATGTTGGTGGTGCCCTGGTTGTTGTCGAACCCGTCCAGCACGAAGTTGTTCTGCGTGTGGGACTTACCGTTGACGGTGAACCAGCCGGGGCCGCGGATCTCGGTGTTGAGCAGGCTGTTGCTGGCGCCCGGCGCGAGCAGGGCGAGGTCGCTGTACCTGCGGGCTGCGAGCGGCAGCTCGACAGCCACTGTGCCCTTGATCACCTGGCCGAGCGAGCCATCCTCCGTCTGGACGGGCGCAGCCAGCGCCGTCACTTCGAGCGTCTCGCTCACGGCGCCGACCTCGAGGACGGTGCGGACGAGGCGGTCCTGCTGCACGTCCACGCTGACATCGCGCACGCGCGCCGACTGGAAGCCCGTGAGCGAGACCTCCACGACGTAGGTTCCCCGGGAGATCGGCGTGAAGAGCGCGTAGCCCTCGGAGTTGGAGACTCTCGTCTCTTTCACGTTGGTGCCTACGCTCGTGACGACGACATCGGCGCCCGGCAGCACCGCGCCGGTGCCGTCCACGACGAGCACGCGGAGCCCGCCTGCGTCCGATTGCCCGAAGCTGGGGGAAGCAACAGCCAGCATCCCCACGAGCAGGACGATGTATTTCCGGGCTTTCGCGGTCATTCTTTCCTCCTCCTGTTGCGCACCATCCGGCCGCGCAATGCCCGCCCTGCAGATCCTGCTGGGGCGTCGGCCCGCGGCGCCGCCGTAGTTTCGTCCGGTTGTCCGATCGAGGGCCGTCGAGACGGTGGGGGCTCTGACCGTTGCCCCGCATCGTCCGATGCTCCCGGCACTCGCGTCGCCGGCACCGCCTTCGGGACCGCACGGAACTGACAGAGAATGCGGGGTTGGCGCGTCCTTGTCAAGGTGGAGCGGGAGCACGGGGCGGCTCCTGTGCGCCTGACCACTACTGCTCGGTGAGCGCGATCAGCGGATCGATGCGCGATGCCCGTCGCGCAGGAACGCCGCACGCGATCAGCGCGACGCCGACCACGAGGCCCATCACGGCCATCAGCACCCCGGGATCCCACGCGCGCACACCGAACAGCTGCGTCTCCATGGCGCGCCGTATCGCAAACGCGCCCCCGAGGCCCACTGCGAGGCCGACCGCAACCAGCATGAGGCCCTCCTGCAGCACGAGGCGGAAGATCCCGGCCGGCTCGCTGCCGAGCGCGAGCCGGATCCCCAGTTCCCGCCTTCGCTGCGCCACCTGGTAGGCGAGCACGCCGTAGATGCCGACCGACGCGAGGAACAGGGCGATGGACGCGAAGATGGTGCCGAGCAGCATCGGCGTCCGCCGGTTCACCAGCGACTCGTCTACCCGGGCCCGCATCGGACGCACGCCGTAGAAGGGCAGCTCGGGGTCGATTGCCGAAATCTCACGACGGACGGTCGTGGCGAGCGCCTCCGGATCCCCGGCGCTCCGGGCCACGAGCGTCATGGTCCGGGTTGGATCCTGCGCGATGGGGAAGTAGTAGGCCCCGACCGGTTCCTGTTCCGTCAGGGCCCGCGTGCGGACGTTTCCGACCACGCCGACGATTGTGAAGAAGCGCGCTGTCGGGCCGGGCCCGCGCGCGAACTCCTCGGGGTTGTCCGGCTGCCAGAGCCGCCGGCCAACCGGGTCGTTCGTGCCGTAGAAGCGCGCTGCCAGCCGCTCGTCCACGATGACGACTCTCGGGGCCGGTCCGTCATCGGACGTCCTGAAGAAGCGTCCCCGCTTCAGCGGGATCCGCATCGCCTCGAAGTAGCCGGTCGACACGCGTGTGCTGTACGGCGAAATCAGCGACTCGCCCGGCGACATCACGTAGCCTTCGGCGAGGATCACGCTGTCGCTGAAGTTGTTGCCGAGCGGAATGTTGCTGGTGATGCCGGCCGCCTCCACCCCCGGCACCGATCGGATGCGCTCCAGCAGGCGGTCGGCGAACGAAACCAGTTCCGGATCGCCCGTGTATCGTGACGCCGGTGGAGTCACGGCACCGGTCAGCACGTGGTCCGGCTCGAACCCGGGTGACACGGCGAGCACCCGCTGAAAGCTGGCCAGCAGCAGTCCGGCGCCCACGAGCAGCATGAACGCGAACGCGATCTGCGTCGCGACGAGGGTGCGGCGCACCATCTGCGAACCCCTGGTGGCAGTGCCGCTCCGCCCTTCGTCCCGGAACACCTGACTCATGTTCATCCGCCGCAACCCGAGCACGGGCGCCAGCGTGATGAGGCTGCCGACGATCGCGACCAGAAGGAAGGTGAACGCGACCACCTGTGCACTGAGCGCTACGGTCGTGCCCTGGGGGGTCTGGTCGAGCTGCAACACCTTCAGCGCACGAAGGCCCAGCATGCCCAGCCCCAGGCCGCCGACCCCGCCGAGGATCGTCAGGATGGCGGTCTCGGTCAGCAGCTGGCACGCGATACGGCCGATGCCGGCACCGAGCGCGTGCCTCGTCGCGAGCTCCTTCATGCGCGCGGAGGATCTCACCAGCACGAGGTTCGTGACGTTGACGGCACCGATCAGCAGGACGAATGCGACGCCACCCCAGAGAAGGTAGAGCGTCGGCCGGATCTCCCGCACCAGATAGCCGTGCAGCGGCACGACCACCGTGTGGAAGCGGGCGTTGATCAGGATCTGCTTCATCGCGGGAAAGCGATCCAGGTTCCGGGCGTTGAGCGCGTCGATCTGCTGGCGTGCCTGCTCGAGGCCGGCGTCCCGCTTCAGCCGTCCGACATACGACCAGTTGTTGCTGTGCCGGCGATCGTCGCCGCGGTCCTCGGGGCCGAACGCCAGGGGAAGCCACAGCTTCACGTCAGGGTCCAGGAACGCAAACGATGGCGGCAGGACGCCGACGACGGTGTGAGGCTCGCCGTTGATCCGAAGGTCGCTCCCGATGGCATCGTCGCGGCCCCCCGAGAGCTGCTGCCAGGTTGCGTACGTAAGCACCGCCTTGCGGGCGTTGCCCACCTCGCCGTCTTCCTCCGTGAAGGTGCGGCCGCGAAGCGGTCGCACCTGGAGCAGGCGGAGGAGGGAGGGGGTGGCGAGCATGGCGGTCACCCGCTGCGGGTTGCCCTGGTGTCCGAGGGTCACGCCGCGCGTGCTGTAGAGAGCCTGTTCCTGGAAGACGCTGGTCTGACCGAGGCGATCGTAGTAGTCCGGCACCCCGGTCGAGCCCTGGTCGCCGAGGCCGGCCCCGGGGTAGGCGTTGTACATATGCACGAGCTGCCCGGCGTCAGGAACCGGCAGCGGCTGGAGCAGGACCGCATTGACAATCGCAAAAATGGCGGCGTTCGCGCCGATGCAGATGGCGAGCGTGAGCGTGGCGGTCAGCGCGAAGCCACGGTCCCGCGCGAGAACCCTGGCGGCGTAGCGGACATCCTGGCGCAGTCGTTCCATTCAGTGACCTCGATCTGCCAGAGATACGGGCCTGCGGTGGCGAACGTTCCCGGAAGCTCCGACAGTTCAAAGAGACCTCCGGACGCGTCGAGCAGGGCCACGGCCCCCGGCTTGCAGAGGCCGCGCCATGACCAAGCCAATCCGCCGCGCCTTCGGGATCCTCCTGATTGCGGGGGTGGCCGTCGCACTCGGGCTGGTCCTCGCGCAGGATCAGGAGACACTCAAGCCGCGAAGCGAGCTGGCAGTCGAGGATGCGCGGTTTCCCGCGTATCTGGCGGCGCTGGTGGGCGCCAACCTGACCCGGGGCAATCGCTACGAGGTGCTCACCAACGGCGACCAGATCTTTCCCGGTGATGCTGAAGGCGATAGATGCGGCGCAACGGCGCATCAGCTTCGAGTCGTATATCTACGACACCGGCACCGTGGCCGCGCAGTTCACCGCGGCGCTGGAGCGCGCCGCCCGGCGGGGCGTGCGCGTGCAGCTGACGGTTGACGCCGTCGGTGCCAGCTCGATGGAAGAGGACCACCTGGAGCGGCTGCAGTGCGGCAGGCTGCGCATCGTCCGAGTTCAATACGCCGCGGTGGTACTCGCTGGAGGAGCTCAACTACCGGACCCATCGCAAGATTCTCGTGGTCGACGGGACCACCGGCTTCACGGGCGGCGTCGGTGTGGCGGACCATTGGCTCGGCAACGCGCAGGACGAAGAGCACTGGCGAGACACGCAGATCAAGCTGACCGGGCCGATCATCCAGGACCCTGGAGGCCGCTTTCTACGAGAACTTCATCGAGGGAGGCAAGCCGAT
The DNA here is from genome assembly GCA_963787175.1 of uncultured Acidobacteriota bacterium. Classification (GTDB taxonomy): domain Bacteria; phylum Acidobacteriota; class Vicinamibacteria; order Vicinamibacterales; family 2-12-FULL-66-21; genus CAVSUB01. The sequence continues at coordinate 534,834 of CAWBCA010000002.1, read as the reverse complement.
CGCGCCCGACGCTGGACGATCCACCCGCGCCGAAAGACGACGAAGGCGCTTCGCTGGTCGTTCGCAGCTCGCCCACTGGCGGCAGCAACGAGCTCAAGCGTGCTCTATCTGCTGGTGATTGCCGGCGCGCGGCGGACGCTCGACATCACGACGCCGTACTTCGTGACCGACGAGTCGACGACCTGGGCGCTCGAGGACGCCGTACGCCGCGGCGTCAAGATCCGCATGCTCGTCGAAGGTGACAAGACCGACGCGATGCCCGTCAAGCACGCGTCGCGCCAGGCCTACGAGCAGCTGATGTCGCTGGGAATCGAGATCTAGCGAGTACCAGCCGACGATGATGCACACCAAGGCGATGGTCGTAGACGGCATGCTTGAGCATGTTCGGGTCGGCGAACTTCGACAACCGCTCCACTGGAGCTGAACGACGAGCTGAACGTCGCCGTCCATCAACCGCGACCTGGCGGCTGCGCTGACCACGGATCTCGACAAGACCTCCGCAGGGCCACCGGCTCGTCCTCGAGAGTGGCGCCGCCGGTCGCTGCTCAGAAGACGCGCGAGTACTTCTGGAGCTACTTCGGCGAGGTGTTCTAGACCGCGTCCCACTTCCAGCGCCAGTCCGCTTCCGCGAGTGCGCCGGCCCGACGGTTACGCCTAACGCGTGCGTGCCGGTCGCGACGGCCGCGACTAGCACCTGCGCCACGGACTGGTCCGCTCACCAGCATGGTCCGCGTGCGTTCGCTCCGTCCCCCACCGGCTACCTCCACGTCGGCGGCGCCCGCACGGCGCTGTTCAACTGGCTGTTCGCGCGGCGGCAGGGCGGTGCGTTCGTGCTGCGGATCGAGGACACCGACACGGAGCGGTCGTCCGGGAGATGGTCGCCGGCATCGTGGACGGCCTGCGCTGGCTCGGTCTCGACTGGGACGAGGGGCCGGACATCGGCGGACCACACGCCCCCGTACTTCCAGTCGCAGCGGCTGGATGGCCACCGTGCACGTGCCGGCGCAGCTCGTCGCCGGTGGCCGCGCCTACTACTGCTACTGCACGCCGGACGAGATCCAGGCGAAGCGCGCGGCCGCAGAAGCCGCGGGCGGCGGCTGGACCTACGACCGCACCTGCCGCGGCGCTGCCTGACGCGGCGGAGGTTGCGCGGCGCGAGCGGCGGGCACCTGCCGCGCGCCGTGCGGTTCAAGGTGCCGGAAGGGCAGACCGTCTTCACCGATCTGGTGCATGGCGCCGATTGCCTTCGACAACGGCAACATCGAGGACTTCGTGATCCTGCGATCCGACGGGCAGCCGACCTATCATTTCTCCGTCGTCGTCGACGACATCGACATGGCGATCACGCACGTCGTCCGGGGTGACGATCACATCTCGAACACGCCGAAGCACGTGCTGCTGTTCGAGGCGCTCGGGCGCCGCGTCCCGCAGTTCGCGCATGTGCCGCTGATCCTCGGCACCGACAAGAAGCGCCTGAGCAAACGGCATGGCGCCACCTCGGTGATGGAGTATCCCCGCCTCGGGTACCTGCCGGAAGCGATGGTCAACTTCCTGGCGCTGCTGGGGTGGTCGCCCGGGCAGCGACGAAGAGCTCTTCACGCGCGGGCGCAGCTCGTCGATCGCTTCACGCTCGAGGGCATCAGCGGCGGCAATGCTGTCTTCAACCCGGACAAGCTGGATTGGTTCAACCAGCAGCACATCGTCGCGGCTGCTCGACCGCCGACCTGGCCGCATCGCCGCCGCCCTGGCTCCGGGATGCCGGCCTGTGGCGCGACGCTTCGAGTCCAGCGGACCGCGCCTGGCTGCAGCGCGTCGTCGATCTGCTGAAACCACGCGCCAGGCCGCTCGGCCAGTTCGTCGAGGACGGGCGGCTATTCTTCGAGGACGATCTGCGTCTACGACCCTGACGCCGTGCGGAAGTTCCTGCATGCCGCCCGGCATCCGCGCTCATCTCGACCGCCTTCGCGATGCCTTGGCTGCAGGTCGATCCCTTTCGAGGCGGCCCCGCTCGAGGCGGCGTTGCGGCAACTGGCCCTGGCGCGCGGCGCTCAAGGCGGCGGTTTGATTCATGCAACCCGCGTGGCGGTGACGGGTAGAGCGATCAGTCCCGGGCCTGTTCGAGGTTCTCGAACTGCTCGGCCCGGAACGGACACGTCTCGCGAATCGAGGCTGCGTCGGCGCTCGCCGGCTCGTAGTGCCGGCTGTGTAGGCTAAAGTTACGCACCTGTATTGATGAGCGGCGTGTGCGACTCCGCACAGCGCCGCCCAGAGTGATCGAAAGCGCACGGCCACCGCACGTGCTCGCGGGCCGGCTCGCGAAAAGCCAGTTTCGCGACGGTTCGGCTCGCACAGCGTGTGCTCCCTTCCTCTCGCCAATGTCATCCCTAGGCGTATCCTTCAACTATTATCAACGTTTTCGTGGCACCCGCGTTGCACTGCTCAGCACGGGACGGCCCGGTAGGCTCGTCGGGGGACGAAGCATCGGGACGGGAGGGAGGACACCGTGGCCAAGGAAGATCGTGGATTCGCTTCGATGGACAGGAGCAAGCAACGGGAGATTGCCAGCAAGGGGGGCAAGGCTGCGCACCAGAAGGGAACTGCGCACGAGTGGACCAGTGAAGAGGCCCGCAACGCCGGGCCGCAAGGGTGGCATCGCCAGCCATCGTCGGCGCCGGGAACAGGCCGGTGGAGCCCGGCGAGTCGGGCTCGTCGGAACCCGGTCGCGCCGGCGGGACAACCGATCGGCCCGCTGACGGCCCGGTCGAATAGCGACGATCACACGGGGCGAGGAGAGCGGCAATTTGCGGCTCTTCTCGCCCATTATTTTCCTCCCTGAACGCAGCGCTCATCCGTGGTCACATGGCGCGGCGATTGTCGCTGCGACATCGCTCTGCCGATCGCCCGCCCGGCCGGGATGTGACGTCGGCGGTTGTATGATCAGCCGGCCGTGACACCTGCCGATTACGCCCGCGCGCGCCGCGTTCTGATGCGCGGAGATCCCGTGCTCGCGGCGTTGATCAAGCAGCACGGGCCCTGCGGCCTGGCCGCGGCGCAGCGCACGGACCACTTCTCGGCGCTCGTTCGCGCCATCACCAATCAGCAGCTGTCGACAAAAGCGGCGGCAACCATCTACGGCCGCCTCGCGGCCCTGATGCCCGGCGGAACGCCAACGCCGGAGGCCTTTGCGCGGCTCACCGACGAGCAGCTCCGGCAGGTCGGCTACAGCGGGCAGAAGACGCGCTACCTCCGCGACCTGTGCGCCCACGTGCTCGCCGGAACACTCGATCTGGAGACCATCGACCACCTGCCGGACGACGAGGTGGTTGCCAGGCTGACGGCCGTCAAGGGCATCGGGCGATGGTCGGCGGACATGTTCCTCATGTTCCGGCTTCATCGTCCGGACGTGCTGCCGGTGGGGGACCTGGGGATTGTCAACGCGATCCGAAGGCAGTACCGGTTGCGAAAGCTGCCGACGCCCGAACGGATCCGCAGGATCGGCGAGGCGTGGAGGCCCTACCGGTCGGTCGCCTGCTGGTACCTGTGGCGAAGCCTCGACAACGAACCATGATTCGGGAGGATAGGGTGCGATCTCGACCGGATCGTGCGGCCGTGGAGAAACGGCTCCGGGGCTGATGGCTGTTGCGCTGCCCTCTGCGGGGCCGATATAATCGGAGTTCCGCCCGCCTGCTGGGAGATCGTTCAACGGTAGGACACCTGCCTCTGGAGCAGGGTATCGGGGTTCGAATCCCTGTCTCCCAGCCACGAAATTTCACCTGTGTTTTCAACAACTTACAGCACAGGGTGATTTCACCCTCGAACTTTGCGCGGCACGGTCACCGAGCGATTCACATATTCTCCGACGAGCCGTGTGCAGATGGAGGTCTTCAGCCTCCATCGCTCTCCTCCGAGATCGCAAGCGTTGCACCGGCACGGACGCGCTGCACGCAACGATGCTGGCGACATCCGATGATGCCCAAGCCACGCTCGCCTTCGGCGAGCTTCGTCTAGGCCGGCTCCGCGGGCCCTGTTCGAAGCGAGTTCGTCAGGCGAAGTCGCGAAGGTGCTTTGACGGCGGCCGAGATCACCCGCGCCGTCCGTGCAAGGCGGAATCTATAGGATCGGTGTAACGATCTAAGGACGAGCTGCGGGATGGGTGCGGCGGGACGCGGCCAAGGCGACGGGTCAGCTTACCTGCTTCCAGCGATGACTGACCGATGCATCGTCGCCGTTGTCGTGCCGTGTGGACAGCGTCATCACACTATCGGTGCCGAGGGCGTAGTGCCGAGTTCGCTCAAGGGCAAGGCGGTTGGCGCGCCGCGCGGCCAGGTCCGGGTCGACCGCGAGTATCGCCAGTCCGAGTACGCTCCGGACGTCTTCAAGGTGCAAGGTCCATGAGATTTCGGCTTCTGAGCTCGGCGACGGTCGTCCGTTTGCTCGATGCGGTTCATCTCGGCCGACAGAGCCATCGGCGACAGGTCGGCATAGCACAGCCCGGCGCGCAAGCGGTGCTGGTCCAGCGCGCGCTCGCCACGATGGTCGTTCTACTGGGTGCGCTCTTCGTCGTCGCACCCGGGCGCACGGCCGAGTCGGCGGCGAAGAAGCCCAACGTTCTGTTGATTCTCGTCGACGATCTGAAACCTGCGCTCGGCGCGTATGGCGACCCGATCGCGAAGTCGCCGCACATCGATCGGCTGGCCCGGCGCGGCATGGTGTTCGAACGCGCCTACACGAATCAGGCGGTCTGCGCGCCGTCGCGCAACGCGCTCCTGACGGGATTGCGGCCGACGTCGACGGGCATCTACGATCTCGGCACGAACTTCAGGCGCGCGACGCCCGATGCGGTGACGCTGCCGCAATGGGCCATGCGGCAGGGATATCGCACGGAAGCGCTCGGCAAGATCTTCCACGTCGGCCACGGCAACCACGAGGATCCCGCATCCTGGAATGTGCCGCACTGGTCGACCGATGTGATCGCCTACGCGCTTCCCGCCAGCCGCGCGCCGCACGGCCTGACCCGCGAAGAGGCGCTCTTCGGCAACATACCGTTCGCCAAGGCGAGGCTGCTCCCGCGCGGCGCGGCGTACGAGGCGGCCGACGTGCCGGACGTTGCGTATCCAGACGGACGACTGGCCGAGGAGGCAATCCATCGGCTGCGCCGGGCGAAGGCTGCGCCCGACCGTCCGTTCCTTCTCGCGCTGGGCTTCGTCAAGCCGCACCTGCCCTTCTGCGCGCCGAAACGATACTGGGACTTGTACGACCGGGACCGCTTGCCGCTTCCCCGGCGACAGACGCCGCCCGACGGCGCGCCGGCCTACGCGCCGCAGTTCGGCGGCGAGCTTCGGCAGTATCGGGACATCCCGGAGCAGGGCGCGCTGCACGACGATCTGCAGCGCACGCTCATCCATGGTTACTACGCAGCGGTGAGTTACATGGACGCTCAGGTCGGGCGCGTCCTCGACGAGCTCGACCGGTTGAAGCTCACCGACGAAACGATTGTGGTGCTGTGGGGCGATCACGGGTATCACCTCGGCGACCACGGCATCTGGAACAAGCACACCAACTACGAGCAGGCGACCCGCGTTCCACTCATCATCTCGACGCCGACGATGAAGCTGCGCGGCGAGCGCTCCAAGGCCCTCCTGGAAACCGTGGACCTGTATCCCACGATCGCCGCACTGGCCGGCTGGGCCGCGCCGGTGGTGCCCCAGTCGCTCGACGGGATCAGCGTGGCGCCGCTGCTCGATCGCCGCGACGCTTCGCCGCGGGACGCCATCTTCCACGCCTATCCGCGCAACGTGCCGGGCCGTGGGACCCTCGTCGGGAGGGCCGTGAGGACCTCGCGATACCGTCTAGTGGAGTGGAAGCAGCCCGGAGCCGCACCCGACACCGCCGAGATCGAGCTCTACGACTACCAGACGGACCCGGAAGAGACCCGCAACCTGGCCCCCGACGAGCCGTCGCTGGTCGCGAAGCTGCGCGCGCTCCTGACTGCGCAGGGCGAGGCGAAACCTCAGTTTCGATGAGCTTCGGTCACGCGTTAGTCGCGCATTCTGCTTGGTAAAAAAAGTCATCGTCGTGCTCGCGACCGCTGATCATTACTGGCTCGCTCCGATAAAAGCTAAGCGCGGGGGCGCGGAAGGTGGGTCAAGGGGCCGATCGGAGAGCCCCTTATACTTCAAGTCCCTGCCGCCAATGCAATGCCGGCAGGAGGCCTACGATTTCTGCCATGAATGGTGGCCCACGGTTGCGTCCCATGCCCGATCCCGATCTCAACCTGCTCCTGCATGGTTCGACCGCGGCGCTCCCTGAACAGATACCGCTTCGGGCGGGACCGCTGGCGCTCATCTTCGAAGCCGGCGACCTGCGCTACATCTCGTTGGGGCCGCGGGAGCTCGTTCGCAGGATTTACGGGGCCGTCCGTGACCGGCAGTGGGGAACTGTTCCGGGACAACTGTCGGACCTGGTCCTTTCGAGCACCGAGGATGCCTTCACCCTCACCTATCGGTCCGAGCATCGTGATGGCCCGATCCATTTTGTGTGGCGCGCCATCATCGACGGCGGGCCGGATGGCACGATCGCGTTCACGTTCGCCGGCGAGGCACGCTCGACGTTTGAGAAGAACCGGATCGGCTTGTGCGTGTTGCACCCCATGCATCAGTACGCGAACAGCTCGGTCACCGGCCGCCGGACGACGGGTGTGCAGCTGGACCTGCGGTTTCCCGAGCTGGTGGCTGTCGAGCAGCCGATCGACGGGTTCACCGATCTGGCGGCCCTGACGTACGACGCGCCGGGCGGCCTCAGGCTCGAGCTGACATTCGAAGGCGAAGCCTTCGAGACCGAGGATCAGCGCAACTGGATAGACGCGAGCTTCAAGACCTACAGTACGCCGCTCTCGCTTCCGCGTCCGGCGATCCTTCGCCAAGGCACGCGCATTGAGCAGCGGGTCACGCTGCGGCTTCACAAAGCCCAAGGCACCGCGATCGCGTCATCCGCGGACGTGCGCCCGGTGAGTGTCCAAGGTCCGCTGGAGCGCGAGGAAGTGAAAGTGCCCGCGTTCGGCGTCGGACTCGGCGCACTTGACGTCGATGCGCCATCGCGCACACTGGCGCTGCTGAAGGAGCTGAATCCTGCGCACCTTCGCGTCGATCTGCCGCTCGCGTCGGGCGGCTGGGAAGATCGGCTGGACCGTGCGCTGAAGGTCCAGCGCATGCTGGGCTGTGGTCTCGAGCTCGTGCTGCTGGTCGGCCCGGACTGCGGCGCGGCTCTCGACTCGCTCGCAACCTTGCTGCCGCCGCGCGTTGGCGTGGCGCGCATCCTCGCGTTTGCGGCGGACCGGCCGACGACGAGCATGGAGGCGCTGGCGCTCGTCCGGGAGCGGCTGTTGACGGCGACGGCACGCCCCAACGTTGCCGGCGCGGGCAGCCGCGGCGATCTGTACGAGTTTCACCTGTACCCACCACCCGCGGCGGAAATCATCTGCTGGTCGATGAACCCGCAGGCACACGCGTCGGACATCACGAGCCTCTCCGAGACTCCGCCGGCAGCGGGTGAGCAGGTCCGCAGCGTGCGCGCCCGCCACCGTGACGCGTTCACGGCCATCACACCGGTCACCCTCGGCCCTCGCCCCTTCGCTGCTCCGTCCGGAGAGCCGCACGCGATCTATGCCTCTCTGTTCGGCGCGGCATGGACCCTGGCGGTCGCTGCCCATCTGGCTGAAGCAGGCGCTGGGAGCGCAACCTTCCTCGAAAGCCTTCGAGAGCTCGGGGTCGCGGGCACGAGCGTATACCCGCTGTTCCACGTGCTCTGCGATCTGTGCGATTGCGCGGGCGGTACCGTCGTCCTCGCAGGAGAGGGCACGAGTGACGTCGCGTCGCTGCTCGTGCGCCGCGGCTCCGGAGCCGTGCTGCTCCTGGCCAATCTCTCGCGGCATCCGCGTACGGCACCGGTACCGCGCGGCTTCGCGCCGACCAGTCTGCGCGTGCTGGACCAGGCGACTGGTTTGCGAGCTGGTGCCCAGTGGGCCGCGTTCCGGGCCGAGCGGAACGCCGCAGCCGGCATGTCGAGTGTCGGACTGGGGCCCTTTGCGACGGCCAGGCTCGACGGCGAGATAACCGGCGCGCTGTGAATTTCATCCAAGCTTTCGGTCGTTTCCTTCAATCCGACTGGCAGGCGTGCGTGCTAAGTGATAGGGCAGGTCATGGCCGCTCCTCTCCGATTTGCCGTTTTCGGCGCCGGCTTCTGGGCGCCGTATCAGCTGTCCGGCTGGCGTCAGGTCGGCGGGGCCCGCCCTGTCGCGATTTACAATCGCACGCCCGGGAAGGCTGAAGCGATTGCCCGGCAGTTCGGCATTCCCGCGGTGTTCGACGACCCGGAACGGGTGTTGCGCGAGGTGCGGCCGGACTTCGTGGACAACATCACTGAGGTCGGAGGCCATAAGCCGCTCTCCCTGCTCTGCGCCCGTCACCGTGTCCCCTGCATCTGTCAGAAGCCCCTGGCCGGCTCATACCGCGACGCTGCCGCCATCGTCAGCGCCTTCCGCAGGACGAAGACACGGTTCTTCGTGCACGAGAACTGGCGCTGGCAGGCACCCATGCGGCAGCTCCGGAAGCTGCTGGACACCGGCGTCGTCGGTCTTCCGCTGCGGGCCCGCCTCACCATGGTTTCCGGCTTCGACGTTTTTCAAAGCCAGCCGGCCCTGCGGGAGCTGGATCGGTTTATCCTCACGGATCTCGGCGCGCACCTGCTGGACGTCGCCCGCGTCCTCTTCGGCGAGGCGCGCTCGATCTACTGCCGCGTGGCGCGCACCCTCACACCGCGCGTCAGGGGGGAAAACGTCGCGACAGTGTTGCTGACGATGGGCCGGGCGGAGACGCATGTGACGGTGGAGATGGCTTACGCCCGGACGCCGCTGGAGCCCTCCGCGAGGGAGGTGTTTCCGCAGACGCTCGCCTTCATCGAAGGCACGCGCGGCTCGCTCGAGCTGGCCGCCAACTACGTCGTCCGGTTGACGACGGCCAAAGGAACGCAGGTGACGCGGCATGCCCCTGCTCGATATGCGTGGGCCGATCCACGCTACGAGGTGGCGCAGGCCAGCATCGTCCCCTGCTGCGCGGATCTGCTCGGCGGCTTGCGTGGGACCGGCGGCGGCGAGACGACGGGCGAGGACAACCTGAAGACGCTGCGCCTCGTGTTCGCGGCGTACGACAGCGCGCGCACGGGCCGCGCCATCACGTTCTGAAGGGTGGCTGATCCGATGGGTGAGAGGAAGATGGTGTGCCGCCGGCCCAGCCTGGTGCCGCGCGCGGTGGGCGCGCTCGTGCTCGTCGCGGTCGGGCTCTCGGCGTGCAGGCAGGGGGCTGCGACACCGGACGCCGGCCGGAAGTCGCCGCTGACCATCGGCGTCGCGTTCGAGACGCTGCAGACCGAGTTCTGGGTCGCCGCCTGGAACAAGCTCCGAGCCGACTCGGCCGCGCGCGGGATCACGATGCTCGAAGCGGTCGCTGACGGGGATCCGAACAAGCAGTTCGAGCAGGTCCGCACGTTCATCAACCGGCGTGTGAACGGCATCATTCTGGTGCCGAAAGACGGCAAGACCGTCATTCCGATGATTCGCGCCGCGAACGCGGCCGGCATCCCCGTCGTGCTGTTCAACCGACCTGCCGACCGGACGGACGCTGTGCACACCACCATCGCGCCCGACAACCTCTCGATCACGCGGCAGACCGTCGACTACCTGGTGGAGCAGGTCAGGCAATCAGGCCAGAAGGCGAAGGCCGCCATCCTGCTGGGCGATCTCAGCGACGTGAACGCGATTGGACGCCGCGACGGCTTCGAAGCCGCCGTCGCCGGTGCTGGCGACGTGGTGGAGGTCGTCGCGCGCGTGCCGACGGAGTGGAACCAGGAAAAGGCGCTCGCGGGTTTTCAAAGCGCGCTCCAGGCGCACCCCGACATCGATTTCGTTTTCACGTCGTCCGACTTCATGCTGCCCAGCATCAAGTCGGTCCTGAGCGGAATGGGCAGATGGAAGAAAGCGGGAGAACCCGGACACATCCTGCTTGCCGGGTTCGACGGCGACCCGACCGCGTATCGGATGATGGTGGACGGCTATCTCGATGCGACAGGCGTGCAGGATGTGTTCTGGGAGGCGGAGCAGGCCATCAAGGTGATCGAGGAGGCGAGCGCCGGCAAAGCTCCTCCCGTACGCGTGGACGACCCCGGTTTTGCGATCACCCAGGGGAACATGCAGAGGCTGAGCGAGCGGATGTGGGGCGCCGTGATGGCTGGCCGCAGCCAGTAGCTTGATGCGCACAGCCGCCTGGAAGCGCTGGCCCGTTCCTGCCGGCGCACCGGCGCCGATACTGCTGCTCTGCGCGGCGGCCTCAATGGCGTTCGCCGTCGCCATTCCGGGATTCGCCTCGGTGGCAAACATCAGCAGCATCCTGATCGCTGCCCTTCCCTTGCTGCTGCTCGCAACAGGTCAGACCTTCGTCCTCGTCTCGGCGGGAATCGATCTGTCGGCACCGGCGGTTGTCGGACTGGTGAGCGTGTCCGGAGGACTCGTGATGAGCGCGGATGTCGGTCTGCTGGGTGGGCATGTGCTGGCCCCCCTGGCCGGCATGGTCGTGATGCTCGCGACCGGCGGGTTGGCGGGACTGCTCAACGGTACCTGCGTCGGCGCGCTCAAAATGCCGGCGTTCATGGTCACCTTGACGAGCGGCATGTTCGCTGGCGGCCTGGCCGTCCTGCTCGTGCGCGTCGCCGCTGGCACCGAGACCATGTTCAATTTGCCCGCGACGTTCGTGGCCGTCGGCGCAACTCCCCTTATGGCCGGCCTTGTCGCGTGCGGCGGCATGCTTGGCGCGCAGGGGCTGCTCGTGGCGACGCGCTACGGGCGCATGCTGCAGGCGGTGGGGTACAGCCCGCGCACCGCACGCGTCTCGGGCGTCCCCGTCCCCGGCGTGACGGCGGCCGCCTACGTCATCAGCGGTGTCTTCGCCGCACTCGCCGCGGTGCTGCTGACAGGAAGCCTCGAAACGGCCTCGCCAACACACGGGCGGCAGCTGCTGCTGGACGTGATCGGCGCGGCGGTGATCGGCGGGACGAGTCTCTCCGGCGGTCGCGGGCACGTAGGGGGCACCGCTGTGGGCGTGCTGTTCCTGGCCGTGCTCGGGAACGGTCTGACGCTGCTGAACCTCTCGGACTTCGCCATCACGATCGTCAAGGGACTGCTGATCCTCGTCGCGGCGATTGTGGATTCGGCACGGGGAAGAGGGTGAGCGCCCAGATCCCCGCTACGCCGGGATTCACGGACGTTCGCGTTGGACTTCAGGGAATCCGCAAGAGCTTTGCCGGCATCCCGGTGCTGCGTGGAATCGATCTGACGATCGAGCCCGGCGAAGTGCTCGGGCTGGTCGGCGAGAACGGCGCCGGGAAATCGACCCTGATGAACATCCTGGGGGGCAACGTGCCGCCCGACTCCGGGTCCATGGTCGTCGAGAACCGTGCGTACGCTCCGGGACGACCGTCCGACGCTCGGGATGCGGGGATTGCGTTCGTGCACCAGGAGCTCACGCTGTTTCCGAATCTGACGATCGCGGAGAACCTGCAGATCGCCCGCTTTCCGGTGCGCCGGCGCCTTCCGTGGATCGATTGGGAGGCCAGCACGCAGGCTGCCGTCGTTCTTCTGCAACGCGTCGGGCTCGAGCGCGCACCCGACACGTTGGTTGGCCGGCTCGGTGTTGGCGAACGGCAGCTCGTCGAGATCGGCCGGGCGCTCGGCGCCGCTGCGAAACTCCTGATCCTCGACGAGCCGACCACGTCGCTCGGCTCGTCGGAGCGCGAGCGTCTGCACGCGCTCGTTCTCGAGCTGCGCGCCGGCGGCATGTCGGTCGTCTACATCTCCCACGAGCTCGGGGATGTGCTGCGCCTGTGCGATCGTATTGCGGTCCTCAGAGACGGAGGCGTCGTCGCAAGCGGCACGGCGGCGGAGTTCTCGATCGACACCCTCGTGCGGCACATGGTCGGGCGCGAGGTCCAGCAGCTCTATCCTGCACGTCGCTCAGCGCGTGCGCTCGAACCGCTACTCGAGCTGCGCGAGGTGACCAAGCCCGGCACTGTCGGCGGCATTACGTTCACGGTGCACCGGGGAGAGGTCCTCGGCCTGTTCGGGCTCATGGGCGCCGGGCGATCCGAGCTTGCCAGAATCATCTTCGGCCTGGATCGCCACGCGGCGGGAGAAATCCTCATGGATGGCGCGGCGCTGACGGGCGGCCCGGCGGAGCGGATCGCCCGGGGCCTTGCGTTCGTCACAGAAGACCGACGCCTCGAGGGCCTCTGCCTCGAGGCGTCGGTGGCCGACAATCTTGCGCTCGCCGGCCTGCGCGCGCTCTCGCGCACGCCGCTGGGCATTCTGGATGGCGCTGCGATCGACAGGGCCGTCCGGCGAATCGGCCACGATGTCCGCCTGACGGCAGGCTGCGCGCCAGGCGGCCTGGTCGCCCGCCTCAGCGGGGGTAACCAGCAGAAGGTCGTGCTCGGAAAATGGCTGCTCACCGATCCTCGCGTGCTGATCCTGGACGAACCGACTCGCGGCATCGACGTCGGCGCGCGCGCCGAGATCTACCAGCTCCTGCATCGTCTGGCAGAGGCAGGTTCGGGCCTGCTGGTGATCTCCTCGGAGCTCGACGAGCTGATGGGCATCTGCGATCGAATCCTCGTCATGCGCCAGGGTGCGATCGGAGGCAGGTTCGAGGCGAGCGGCTACGATCGTGAGCAGCTGCTGAGGGCTGCGCTCCCGCCGTCCGTCTCCCGGGAGGCCGCTTGGGCGCCGAACCGGCAGGCTCGAGTGCTCACCCCAGCGCTGGAGGGATGTCCATGCTCCGTGAGAATCGGCTGCTGGTCCGAGCACTTGCGGCAGCGCCTGCGGCGCTGCTCCTGGTCGTCGTCTGTGCGCGTCGGGTTGCGAAGCGACCGCTTCATGACGACCGACAACGCGACGCAGATCCTGGCGCAGGCGGCACCGACGGTGGTGGTCGCCGTCGGGATGACCTTCGTGCTCCTGACAGGTGGCGTCGATCTCTCCGTTGGGGCGCTGATGTTCATCGGCGCCGGTCTCGCCGGGCATCTAGCGCTGTCGGGGTGGCCGCTCGGCTTGTCGGTCGCAGTGATGATCGGCGCGGGTGTGGCGGGTGGGCTGGTGAACTCGGTGCTCGTCACACGTTTCAGGCTGGTTCCTTTCGTTGCCACCCTCGCGACGCTCTACATCGGCCGCGGCCTCGGACGGTGGATCACCGAAACCCGTGCGATCAATCTGCCCGAGTCATTCCTGGCGCTCGGCGCAAGCTCGTGGCTCGGCATCCCGTGGGTCGCGTGGGTCGCGGGCGCCGTCGCGGTGTCGGGACAGCTGGTGCTCTCGTCGACCCCGTTCGGCCGCCAGTTGTACGCCGTGGGCGCCAATGCGGACTGCGGCGCAGAAGGCGGGCATCGACACGGTGCGGGTGACCGCCGCTGTCTACGTGATCAGTGGCGCATGCGCTGGAACCGCTGGCCTCCTGGCACTGTCACGGCTCGGTGCCGTGTCACCACGTTTCGGGGAGCTGTACGAGTTCGACGCCATCACCGCCACCGTTCTCGGCGGAACCAGCCTGTACGGCGGTTATGGCCGGGTGCTGCCCGGCGCCGTGCTGGGCGCGCTGCTGCTGAAGACGGTCTTCAGCGCGCTCGTGAGCCTGCAGTTCAACCCCTACCTGTATCCGCTGGTGACCGCTGCGATCATCTTCGCCGCGGTGCTCGTCGATACGGCACGGACGCGACTCGCGTAGGGCGCAAAGCGCGACCGGAATCGCGGCCCTGTGCATACAATCTTCCAATGTCCGGTCTGCGCGTCCCGTCGCGGCCTTGGAAGGAGCTGCTGGCCGCGTGCTCGACGCTGACCTTCGAACCGCACGATATCGCCGCTCAGCTGGATGCGCGCGGCAAATACGAAGTGCCGCTGGACGAAGAATTCGCGTTCACGATCAAGCTGTTCCACTACTCGTCGCGGCAGCACACGCGCGGGGCGACATGGCACGAGCGGCTGGAGCTGTTCGTGCCGCTGGACGGCCGCACGCTCTTCCGGATGGGCGACCAGATCAGTCGAGCTCCGCGGCGGGGACCTCCTCGTCGTCGACAATCTGACGCTGCACCATGTGGTCGATTTCGCCGGGTTCAATACGCGGGCCATCGTCGTGTCGTTCAGGCCGGAGTTCGTCTACAGCCTGGGGTCACCCTCGTACGACTATGCCTTTCTGCTGCCCTTCTACTCGCGCGGGGAGCGGCGCGCGCGCGTGCTGTCGCTGCCCGGCGAGCCGGACGCCAGCCATGCCCTCCGGCGGCTGGTCGAATGCCGCTTCGGGGCTGCCGACGGCCCGGTGCAGCGGGCAGGCTGCAAGGCGGCTCTGCTCCAGCTGCTGTTCGAGCTCGCGCGGCGGTTTCCGGCTTCGGAGCTCATGCACTGGGAGTTCATCCGCCATCAGCAGCGATCGCTGCGACTCAAGGCGGTCTTCGACCATGTGCGCGAGCACTACGCAGACCGGCTGACAGTGGCGCAGGCCGCACGGATGGTGGGCATGAGCCAGCCGCAGTTCATGAAGACGTTCAAGAGGGTGGCCGGGATGACGCTGGTCGCGTACCTGAGTCACGTGCGTTTGGCCAACGGATCGCGCCTGCTGCGCGAGACGGGACTGACAATTGCCGAGATCGCCACCGACGTTGGCTTCTCAGATCAGAGCTACTTCGACAAGCGGTTCAAACGCGCGTTCGGCCGCACGCCGCGGGAGTTCCGACTCGGCTGGAGCGGTCAAAATCCTCCTAGGATTTGACGGAAGCCTACTAGCCCGGCCGGGCGGCCTGGCCGTAGGGTTGTCGCCGCACCATCTGTCGTGCACGATTCTCGTGCGTGCCGCTGTGGGCCCGCGCGTGCAGCCCGACCGGCTCGGCGCTGCCCAGCCGACGATCTCGAAACCGCGCTGCCCGTTCAGGGCGGATGGGCAGCGGTTCTTCAGGCCGGGCGAAACCGCGTCGGGCCCGCCTTGTAGCGCAACTCGGCATGCTCAGGAACATCCATGTCCATTCGAATTGCACTGATCGGCGCCGGCGGGAAGATGGGGTGCCGCGTCACCGACAACTTCCTCAAGTGTTCGTACCAGGTCGACTACGTCGAGGTCTCGGAGCGGGGACTGCAGAACCTGCAGGATCGCGGGCGTGCGCGTCGTCCCGGAGGACAAGGCGGCGGCCGACGGCGGATGTCGTCATTCTCGCCGTGCCGGACGTCCTGATGGGGCAGGTCGCCGGCAGGGTGATTCCGCGCATGCGGACGGGAGCACTGCTGATGACGCTCGATCCGGCAGCGCCGCTGGACGGGCAGATCCCGGTGCGCGACGACATCGGCTGTGTCGTGGCGCATCCGTGTCATCCGTCGGTCTTCAACTGGGAATCGACAGAGGAGGCGTTCCGGGATTTCTACGGCGGCATCTCGGCCAGGCAGGCCGTCGTGTGTGCCCTCATGCGGGGCAGCGAGGATCATTACAACCTGGGGGTCGAGATTGCGACCGCGATGTACGCGCCGGTGAGCCGTGTGCACCAGGTGTCGCTCGAGCAGATGGCCATGCTGGAGCCGGCCCTGGTTGAAACACTTGCGCAGACCTGCATGGAGGCGGTGAAGGAGGGCTACGACCGGCTCGTCGACGGCGGGTGTGCCCGCCCCCGCCGTGCGGGACTTCGTCCTGGGTCACCTGCGGATTCAGATCGCCGTGCTCTTCGGCGAGGTCAACGGCACGTTCTCGGATGCCGCGTACAAAATCAGCCGGCGCGCAAAGGCGGTGATTTTCAAGGACGACTGGCAGCGGATTTTCGAACCATCGGACATTCGTGAGCAGGTCCGAGACATCACGACGCCGTGACGGCCGCACCCGAGCGTCCAGGCTCTTCATCGGCGCGCGGAGTGATGCGGCCCGGCGTCGGGTCGTTCGCGTTTGGCTGGGCAATTGAGCACGCGACGGCCGGGGTTCGACGAGCATGCGCTGCTGGCGTTCGCGCAACGGTACGGTGCCTCGGTCGTCCAGCTCGGCGACAACCTGCCCGTGCACACCTGGCCGGCCGAGCGGCTCGAGTGCTTCGTGGACGCCGCGCGGCGCTGGATGTGTCGATCGAGCTGGGCGCCCGGGGTCTGACTGACGGACACCTCGAACGATACCTCGAGCTGTGCGGACGCTGCGGTGCGCGGCTGCTGCGGTTCGTCGCGGATGCGCTTCGGCATGAACCCTCCGCCGGACGATCTGATCGCACTGCTTCGGAACGCCGAGCCGGGGCTCGCAGCCGCGAACGTGATGCTCGCACTCGAGAATCACGACCGCTTTCCTGCCGCGACGTTGCGCGGGATCATCGAATCGGCGGCGATCCCACACGCCGGCATCTGCCTGGACACCGCCAATTCGCTCGGCGCGGGTGAGGGGCTTTCGGCAGTGACGGCAACGCTCGCGTCGCTGACGGTCAACCTGCACGTCAAGGATGTCCGGATTTCTCGGTTGCCGCACATGATGGGGTTTGTCGTGGAGGGCCGGCCGCTCGGCGCCGGCCAGCTCGCCATTGCCGAGACCATCGAGTGCGTTCGTCAGCACAGCCGCTGCGCAAGCGTCATTCTCGAAGCGTGGACATCACCGGCGGCAACGATGGAGCAGACAGTGCGGCGGGAGCGCGCGGATGCGGAACTGAGCATCGGGCGGCTGAAGGCACTGGTGGCGCTTTCGTCGGAATCTTTGAGAGGATCTTCATAGACCTGGTCGTCCCCCTTCCGCAGAATGCGCGCCAGAGGCCGGCTGGTGCAGCTCCGCTTACGGCTCCGCCACAGGAGGCGTTATGTTCAGAATGTCGACGGTCGAGCAGGGTTTCGGGTCGAGCAGGGGGGCTACGCTCTCATGCATTGCGCTGTTGCTGCTCGTCCTTCCCGGAGTCGCCGCAGGACAAACGACCACCGGTCAGATCAGCGGGTCGGCCGTCGATCCATCGGGTCAGGTCCTCGTCGGCGCGACGGTCACGTTGCGCAACGAAGGCACAGCGGACACGCGCGTGACCACCAGCAACTCAACCGGCGATTTCACGTTCCCGGCTCTCGTCCCCGGAACCTACGCGGTCAAGGTGGAGCTCGACGGATTCAACGTGGCCGAGCGCACCGGTGTGGTCCTCACGGCCAACGAGCGGCGCGCGCTCGGCAACATCGTCTTGAATGTCGCCACCGTCGCCGAACTGGTCTCGGTCCGTGCCGACACCGTGCACGTCCAGACCTCGAGCTCCGAGAACTCCGAGCTTCTTTCGACCAGGCAGATCGAACAGTTGCAGTCGAAGGGCAGGGACATCGTGGCGCTCCTCCGGGTGATGCCCGGCGTGAGCGCGAGCACCGACAACGCCGCCCTCGGCGACACCTTCGGGACGTTGACGCCGAATATCGGCGGCACCCGCAACCGGATGAATACGTTCACGCTGGACGGGCAGACGGGAAGCGACGCCGATCTCGTCGATCGCTTCAATGGCGCGACGAGCATGGACGCGATCGCCGAAGTCAAGGTGTTGCTCAACAACTATCAGGCCGAATACGGCCGCAACGCCGGCGCCTTCGTCAACATCGTGTCGAAATCGGGAACGCGCGAGTTCCACGGCAGCGTCTACTGGTTCAAGCGGCACGAGCGGTTCAACGCGAACGACTTCTTCAACAACCGCACCGGGCTCCCCAAGCCTCTGTACCGTTACAACACGCTCGGTGGGACAATCGGCGGACCGGTCTACATCCCGAACGCCTTCAACACCAGCCGAGACAAGCTGTTCTTCTTCTATTCGCGCGAAGACTGGCGGATTCGCGAGCCGCGCAATCCTCGCACCGTGACGGTCCCGACGGATCTCGAGCGGCAGGGAAATTTCTCTCAGAGCCGGATCAACAATCAGCCGGTTCTGATACGGGACCCTTCCTCGAACCTGCCGTGCACCGCCGCGAACACGGCGGGCTGCTTTCCGAACCAGACCATCCCGGCGAACCGCCGTGACGCCTCCGGTCTGGCGATCCTGAATCTGTTTCCACGCCCCAACTTCTTCGACGACGCCGTCTCCGGCGGCAACTACAACTATCTGTTCCAGGAGATCACCGAGCACCCCAAGCGGTCGAACATGTTGAAGATCGACTACACCCCCACGGAGCGGGACCGCATCTCGTTTCGCGGCCGCACGTGGTGGGCGGATCGGCGCGGATACGAGGGGCTTGCGGCGTTCAACTCGAACTGGGACCAGCTCCACCATCACTATCTGTTCACCGAAGACTCGCTGATGATGGCCTACACACGGGTGTTCTCCCCGACCGTGGTCAACGAGTTCAACACCAGCTACCGGGTGCTGGGCGAGATTGGCGCGGCAACCTCTCCGACCGACTTCGATGGGGTGATCCGGGACAAGGTGGGCCTCGGGGGCCTCGGGCAGCTGTTCCCCTCCGGGAACCCGCTCCTGATCATTCCGCAGGCAAGCTTCGGTGGTATCCCGAACGCCGCGAACATAGCCTACGACGATCGCCTGCCGATCGACGCCGGAGACGAGCGGTACATCGTGTTGGACAACCTCTCCATCACGAGAGGCAATCACAACCTGAAGGTCGGATTCTATTACGAACGCAACTATGCGTCAGAGGGTCCGCGTACGCTCTTCGGCGGCAACTTCGCCTTCGACGCCGACGCGAACAACCCGCTGAACACCGGAAACGCGTATGCCAACACCGCCCTCGGCGCGTTCCGGACCTACACCGAGGGCAGCAACCGCACGACCGCGCGCAACGTCATCGATCTCTTCGAGTGGTTCGCGCAGGACAGCTGGAAGGCCGGCCGCCGGCTCACGGTGGATTACGGGATGCGTTTCTCCCGTGCGACGCCCTATCGTTTCCCGGCGCGCGACGCGGCCGCCTTCGTGTTCGACAGGTACGATGCGGCGAGGGCACCGCTCCTCTACGAGTCTGCCCTGAATCCGGCCGGCCAACGAGCATCGCGCAATCCGATTACCGGCGAGTTCGGACCGGCGGTTCTGATCGGCGCCTACGTGCCCGGCACGGGCGACGTGATCAACGGCATGGTGACCGCGGAAGAATCTCAGTACACCGATGGGTTCACGCGGCAGCAGCCGATCCAGCTCGGGCCGCGTCTGGGATTCGCGTGGGATGTCTTCGGCGACGCGAAGACAGCGCTCCGAGGCGGCTTCGGCGTGACGAAGAACATGATTCCGTCGTCAGGCCTGATCGCGGGCGCCGCGAACAACAACCCTCCGAATCAGTTCCGGCCGCAGATTTTCTACGGGACCGTCGATACGTTCCTGAACTCGACCGGTGTGCTCTTCCCGAACAACGTCACCAGCTTCGAGTTGGAGCAAAGAGTACCGACCGTGTACTCATGGTCGCTCGGCGTCCAGCGAGATCTCGGCGGCAGCACACTTCTCGACGTGGCATATATCGGTAATAACGCACGACACCTGAGTCAGGAGCGCAATCTCAACCTGGTGCCATACGGGGCCCGCTTCCTGCCGGAGAATGCCGATCCGGCCAATCCGTCGACGCCTCTCCCGGACAACTTCTACCGTCCCTACCCCGGACTCGGCAATCTCACTTACCGCGAATACTCCGGCATTTCGAACTACCACAGCCTCCAGACGTCGTTGAATCGCCGTCTGGTCCGGGGTGCACAGTTCGGGGTGTCCTACACGTGGTCGAAGGCAATGGACTATACCAGCGGAGACAGCGGTCTGCTGCCGACCTACCAGCCGGTTCGCCAGTGGCAATATGGGCTCGCCGCGTTCGATCAGACACACGTGGCAGTCGTCAATTTCATCTGGGATCTTCCCAGGGTCAGCGCGTCGATGCCGGCCGTCGTCAGAGCCGTCTTCGACAACTGGCAGCTCTCGGGCATCGGGACGTTTGCCAGCGGCACGCCGGCGGCCGTCACGCTTGCGACCTCCGACAACTTCGACTTTTCGGGCGGCGGAGACGGGACGCGCGTCAACATCACAGGACCG
Source organism: uncultured Acidobacteriota bacterium (assembly GCA_963787175.1). Classification (GTDB taxonomy): domain Bacteria; phylum Acidobacteriota; class Vicinamibacteria; order Vicinamibacterales; family 2-12-FULL-66-21; genus CAVSUB01. The sequence continues at coordinate 514,764 of CAWBCA010000002.1, read as the reverse complement.
GTTGACTACGTGAAAGATTCGACGACGCTGCAGTGGGTGGCGCCGGACTTCGTAGCCCGGCCCGCGCGCGGCGAGTTCGGCAACGCAGGCAAGTGGGCATTCCGAAATCCCGGCATCCACAACTGGGACATGGCCGTATTCAAGAACATTCCGTTGGGCGGCAAGGCCCGTGCGCTGCAGTTCCGGTGGGAAGCCTACAATGTGTTCAACCACACGCAATATGCCGCGGTCGACACGACCGCCCGGTTCAATCCCGCCGGTCAGCAGATCAACGCGACGTTCGGGCGCGTGACGTCGGCCCGTCCACCGCGGCAGATGCAGGCCTCCCTTCGCTTCCAGTTCTGACGCAGATGGGACCGGCGAACATTCTCGCCGCGCTGGCAGTCACCGGCGCTGTGCTGGCTGGTGTGCCGGTGACTTCCTACCGGGTGCTGGTGAGCACGGACCTCGGCGGTGATCCCGACGATATCCAGTCGCTCTACAGGCTGGTTCACTACTCGGATGTGTTGCGGGCGGAGGGTATCGTGTCGTCACCGGGCCCCGGCGCACGACCCTCCGCGGCGTTGATACGAGAGTGGATCTCGAGGATTGACGTGGAGCGGATGCGGACCAACGGGCACCGGGAGCTGATGTCCGAGGCGCAGCTCCTCACCGTGGTGAAGCAGGGCAGCGCCGACGCCGGGCCGCCGTCGCCGCGGCGGCCAACGGAGGGTTCGGCCTGGATCGTCGAGCGTGCGCGCGCGGCGGGGGATCCACGGCCCCTGTGGGTTCTGGTGTGGGGCTCGGCAACCGACGTCGCGCAGGCTCTGCACGACGATCCCTCGATAGCCTCCCGCATCCGGCTGTACACGATTGGAGCCAACAACACGCGGCATGACCCTGCAGCCCGCCAGTACATATTCGACGGGCTGGCGACGAAATGGCCCGATCTCTTCTGGATCGAGAACGGCGACCTGCCCAACGGCTCACGTGACACATTCCGTGGCGTGTACCTCGGTGGCGATCAGTCCGGCGGGTGGAGCTGGACGGAGTTCGTCAGGCAGAGCGTGCGTCCATACGGGCCATCTGGGGTGGCGTTCCCGCTGGCCGGACCGGACAGAGCCGGCTTGAAGGAAGGCGACTCGCCTTCCATGCTGTATCTGCTTTCGGAAGCGATCGGCAAGCTGGGGAACGTTGAGGACCCGACTCGAGAGAGCTGGGGTGGTCGTTTCCGGCATTTCGACCGCGCCAGGTACCGCACACTACTACGTCGATCTCGACGATAGGGCGGAGGCGCAGGCGACCATATCCAAGTGGCGGGTTGATTTTCTGTCGGACTGGAAGAAGCGGTGGGCGTGGTATGGCCCCCCGAACGGCGCCAGTACGGACGCACTTTACCGTTAACACTCTGGCGGTCGGCCACGTCGGGCTCGCGGCCGCGTCCCGATGTAATCCCAGCCCGAGTCGGCGCACCCGATCGAAACGAGACACAGAACCATGCGAAACGCCAAGGCGTCCCTTTCCGCTCTCCTAATCCTCGCTTGCGCCGCGGTTGCGGCGGCCCCATCCGTCCTCCGGCCCGCGCGGCTCTTCGCGTCGCAGCGGACTGCCGCTCAGGCGAAGCTGCCGCAGCTCACCGTCAGCGCCGATCGGCGCTATCTGGTACGGGCGGACGGGACCCCATTCCTGTATCTCTCGGACACTGCCTGGGAGTTGTTCCATCGGCCGACCCGCGAGCAGGTCCGGGACTACCTCGAGCTCCGCGCGCGACAGAAGTTCACCGTAATCCACGCCGTCGCGCTGGCGGAGTTGGAGGGTATTTCTGAACCCAATGCCTATGGTGACCTTCCCTTGATCGACAAGGACCCGGCGCGGCCAGCGGTCACTCCCGGGTCGAATCCAGGCAATCCGAAAGAGTACGACTACTGGGACCAGGTGGACTACGTGGTCGACGAGGCGAACCGCCTCGGGCTCTACGTCGCGTTCCTCCCAACCTGGGCGCGATGGCTGGGGGTCAACCAGCGAGACGAAAAGGTGATCACCGCGGAGAACGCGCAGGCGTACGGCGAGTTCCTGGGGAAGCGGTACGCGAAGAGAGGGATCATCTGGGTGCTCGGCGGCGACCGCATCGGGCAGGGCTTCGAAGACGTCTGGCGTGCGATGGCGAAGGGAATCGTCACCGGCATCTCCGGCCGAGAGGACTACGACGCCGCGCTGATGACCTACCACCCCGGCGGGGGGCACACCTCGGCGGAGTGGTTCCACACCGACCCCTGGCTCGACTTCAACATGCAGCAGACGGGGCACGGGCCGGCGGCCACTGTGAAGCAATGGGACAAGATCGCCGCGGACTATGCGCGCACGCCCATGAAACCGGTGATTGAAGGAGAGCCGCTGTACGAGGACCATCCGATCGGCTTTGTTCGCGGCTCCCGCCAGAACGGCTTCTCGTCCGACAACCACGTGCGCCAGCGCGCGTACTGGGCGCTCTTCGCGGGCGCGGCAGGCGTAGCGTACGGCCATCACTCCGTCTGGCAGATGTACGCCCCGGGCCGCCGCCCAATCAACGGGCCGCTCTACTTCTGGGAAGAGGCCATCCACCGCCCGGGCGCGGCGCAAATGCAGCACGTTCGCACCCTGATGGAATCGCGCCCGATGCTCTCCCGCGTGCCCGACCAGTCAGTGGTCGTTGACGCGCTCGACGGGCCGGAGCGCATCCAGGCGATCCGCGGTCCGGACCACCTGTTCGTCTATTCGAGCGCCGGCCTTGCCTTTACCGTGAATCTCGGCAGGATCTCGGGCTCGCGCGTCAAGGGCTACTGGTACAACCCACGGAATGGCACGTCGACAGAGATCGGAATTTTCGAGAATAGCGGCACACGCGAGTTCAAGCCGCAGTACCGAGGGGCTCGGAAGCGATTGGGTGCTGGTGCTCGACGATGGGACGCGAGAGTATCGCGCGCCCGGTCGGCTGGTCCCCGGCCCACCGCCAGCGCAATGACTTCGCCCTTCAACCACCGCGCCCGCGCCCGGGGGCCCGTGTTCGTGCGCAATCGCCGCTGCGCTCGCCGGAACACGATCGTGGGTGCGGCCTCGGAACGCTTCATGAATCTGGCGACTACTTCCAGGTGACCTCCATCCCGAAGAAGTGCATGAACACCTCGCGGTTCGGCTTGTTCTTCGGATTTTGCTGCGGGCTGCGAATGTAGAAGTCGATCTGTTTGACGCGGGCGAATTCGGTGAGGGACCATGTCTGATTTCCAGTCAGGCCACGGCAAACTGATCGCACCGTCGGTGACATCCGCTGATGTCGTGCGGGCGTACCCCTCTACCGTTTGCCGACATCGAAGGAGATGCCTTGAGCCACGCGAAACTGCTCCGATCCCTGACGGCCGAAGGACTTGAACCACCGGGCATCAGTTCGCAAATCCAACTTCTCATTCATTGGCATCTTCAGGCCGCCGCCCGCGTTCACTGTCAGGGCTACGCGCGGCTGGGTGCCGATCGGAGGACCGTTGGAGGAGAAAACGGGCGCCCCGTATTGCGATAGCCCAACTCCCCCGGCGACATACGGTGTCGATCGGCCGACGCCCGGAAGGGACCACAAGAGACTGGCGCTTGAACTCAGCGCGTGGATGCCGCCCTCGCCACGGCGATACGCAACATCTGTCTCGACACTGAGCGTCGACGTGACAGGGAACGTGACGGCGGTGCCGACGGGAGAGGCGGCAGCCGACCCGAGCGCCATATACGGCGTGACTTCGACGGTTTGTACGTCCTGCGCCTCCACCGGCCATGCTTCAAGAGTGAACGCGACGAGTGCGAAGACAGCGGTCTTGTAGGCCCGCATGACACCTCCTCAGCCGCATGAACTGCGGCCGCCGGGCATTTAGACGGCCGGAGGCTCATAACAGCCGTCACGGGCTGTAAACGAAGAACGACACGCGCACATCCAGTGCAGCCGCGAGCCAGACGCTGCTGATACACTCGGTGTGAGCGACCCGATTGCGAGCTGGAGTTTCGGACCTCCCGTTCCGATAGAGGGCAGATAAGCCTTTCACCCTCCGGCGAGCTGCCGCGAGGATGTCAGGGCCCGGAGCTCAGCCATGCGATCCGCTTGTATGATCCCCCTGCGCCATGCCGCCATAACGATGCTCGCCCTGGGCGGGCTGCTGGCCTGGACCGCGCCAGTCTCCGCCCAAGGGTTGGGAATCGGCGGGCGCCTCGCCTGGGTCACCGGTGACGACGATGCGGACATCGACTCCCTGCGCTTCGTCGGCGGCCAGATACGCCTCCTCGCCCCGGCCGTTGGAGTCGAGGTGTCGATGGACCGGCATTCAGAGTCGTTCGAGCTCCTCAACCAGAAGGTCACGGAGACTCCGATTCAGGCGTCGCTCCTGCTGCGCCTGGCTAGTGGCTCCGTTTCTCCATTCCTGCTGGGTGGTCCAGGCTGGTATCGCCGCAAGATCGAGCCGATCGACGGTCCCGATCTGAGCGTGAGCACGACCGAATTCGGTTGGCATGCTGGCGGCGGCCTCGAGATCCTGCCCAACAGACATTTCGGCATCCACGGTGACTACCGGTTTACGTTCCTCGACTTCAGCAGGGACGACGACGATGACGAGGGACTCGTCGGTCGGCTATTTCCGGGGCACCGGGGGTCGATGTGGACGGTTGGAGCCACCGTGTATTTCTAGTGGGCCTCCGGCCCAGCGAGGGCCTCGGCCCACCGCGGTCGCTCGCCGCACCGAAAACTTGACCAGGCTGGTCAAGTTTCGGTCCGTCAAGGGTTCTAGGACCCTGGGAGGCCCCCCGGCTCTGCCGGGGAGGCAGTAGACGTTTGACATGTGAGGGAGTGTGCCCACCGTGGATACTTCGCTCGTGAGCCGCCAAGCACACGAGAGGACGCATCCTGATGGACACCTTCGAGAGTCTGAATCACTCGGTTTGGCAGTGCAAGTACCACGTCGTGTTTATTCCGAAGTGCCGGCGCAAGACCATCTACGGTGAGTTGCGGCAGTACCCTGGGGGAGGTGTTCCGCAAACTGGCGCAGCAGAAGGAGAGTCGGATCGAAGAGGGCCACCTGCTGTCCGACCATGTACACATGTCTATTGCCATCTCACCGAAGTACGCGGTGGCGCAGGTGGTCGGGTTTATCAAGGGCAAGAGTGCGATCCACCTGGCGCGCGTGTTCCGGGAGCGCAAGAGGAACTTTGTCGGCCAACACTTCTGGGCGCGCGGGTATTTCGTGTCGACGGTCGGTCGAGACGAGGCCGTAATCCGCGAGTATATCCAGAATCAGGACGAGAGACGCGCGCCTGGACCAATTGGGGCTCTCGCGCTGAACGGCCACCGAGCAGGTCGCGATGACCCGTCGGTGCGCGTTAGCTACCGTCAAGCGTTTGGGCCTCCGGCCCAGCGAGGGCCTCGGCCCACCGCGGTCACTGCCGCACCGAAAACTTGACCAGGCTGGTCAAGTTTCGGTCCGTCAAGGGTTCTAGTGGGCCTCCGGCCCAGCGAGGGCCTCGGCCCACCGCGGTCACTCGCCGCACCGAAAACTTGACCGCGCTGGTCAAGTTTCGGTCCGTCAAGGGGTTCGTAGATGGGCAACGTTAGCCGGCTAGCCGCCACTCATGTAACGCAGGCCGCTACTCATTGCGTAGCGCGATGACCGGATCGACGCGCGCCGCGCGCCATGCCGGAACGGCGGCCGCCACGAACGCCGCCAGCAGCAGCGTGCCGAGCGGCAGCGCAAGGCTCCAGACATCGCGCGCCGCGACCTCGAACAGCATCGCCTCTACGAAGCGCGACGCGTACAGCCCGCCCGCGACGCCGCAGGCGGCTCCGATCACCGTCGTCCTGGCGGTGTCCGCCAGGACTGAGCGCACCGCGCCGACCGCGCGTGCCCCGAGCGCGACCCGAATGCCGATCTCGCGCGTGCGCTGCACGACCGCATAGCTCAACGTGCCGTACAACCCGACGGCCGTCAGCACGAGCCCGACCATGGCGAAGAAGCCGGAGAGCACCGCGAGCAGTCGCTCGCGCACGAGCGTACGATTGACCAGCGCCTCCTGCGACGTGACCGTCGTCACGCGCAAGAGCGGCGTGGCGGCGCGTACTTCTTCGCGGATCCTGGAGGTGACCGCCCCTCGGATCGCCGGACACGCGGACGTGCAGGGTACGGAGGCTCTGTAGCGGGAGCAGGATGTAGATCGTCGGCGCCGGCGGCTTGCGCAGGTCGTAGCGAACATCCGCGACGACGCCGACGACCTCGTTCGGCGAGCGAACCTCGCCCAAGCGCGCATCGAACAGGCGGCCGACCGCCGGCTCGCCACCGAAGTAGCGCTTCGCGAACGATTCGTTGACGATGACGACGGTGGGAACCTCGGCGTCGAGATCGCCGCGGACGAAGGTCCGTCCTGCGACGAAGCGGGATCTTCATCGTCTCGAAGTATCCTGGCGTCACCGGCGCCATGGTCGCTTCGATTGTCTCGCGCGCGGTGCCCGGCAACGGGAAGTCGTTCCGCCACGGCCGGCCGAGCACGTTGAACTCGGCCGCGCTGACGGCGGCGACGCCAGGGAAGTCGCGAAGCCGATCGAGCACCTGCAGCAGCGCCGCGCGTTGCTGATTCGGCTCCAGGCGTTGTACCGCTTCCCAGGACACGAGCAACACGTTCGACATCTCGAATCCAGGATTCACGCTGGATAGTTTGACGAAGGACCGTACCAGCAGGCCGCCCACGAAGAGGACGATGAGGCTGAACGCCACCTGCATCATGACAAACGGCCGTACGGCTCCCGTGCGGGCTGGAAGTACGAGCGCCGCTCGCCTTCAGGGCAGTCATCGGCTGGACGCCCGACGCGCGCAACGCCGGAGCGAGCCCGAATAACGCGCTGCTCAGCATCGTCATCGCCGCCGATGAACGCGAGGAGGCGCCAGTCGACGCGTAGATCGAGCAACACGGGATCCTCCGCCGACGTGAGCATGCTCACGACTGCCGGCGCCGCGAGCGCCGCGAACACCACTCCGATGAGGCATGCGGCGCCGCCGACGAGCGCGCTTTCGACGAGCATCTGCTGGATCAAGCGGCCGCGGCCGGCCCCCAACGAGAGGCGCAGCGACATCTCGTCCTCACGCGCTGCGGCCCGGGCGAGGAACAGGTTCGCGACGTTCGAACCGGCGATGAGCAGCATCAGCGCGGCGATCCCGGTGAGAATCCACAGCGGCCGCTGAAACCTGGTGCGGAGCGGCGACGGACCGGTCGCCGCGGATCGTACGTGAAGCGGCATGTTGACGAACTGAGCGACGCGATCCGGGAGAGTGTTCGCGCCGAACTGCGTCGGCGCCTCGTCACGGCGCAAGTTCGTGAACGCGACCTGCAGAACGCTGTGCACCTGGTCCAGCGAGACGTCCTCCTTCACGCGTCCAATCACGCGCAGCGTCCGGTATTGGCTGTTCCCGAACGCGGACGCGTCTTGCATCGCGTACGGCAGCCACATGTCCGTGGCATAGCCCGGCTCCACGCCGCTGAAGCGTGGTTCGGTGACGCCGACAATCTGGAACTGACGATCTTCCCTGGGGTGGTGCCACACGAACCGGCGCCCGATGATCCCGGGATCGCCGCCGAACCGCTGCATCCAGAACGCGTGGCTCAGGACGGCCACGGCATGCGCGCCGGGGCGCTGATCATCCTGCATCGTCAGCAGCCGGCCAGCCGCCGGGCCGACGCCGAGCCGTTCGAACGCGTCACCGGAGACGAACTGCGCGCGCACCGTCTCCCGTCTCCACTCGCCACGTCGAATGTCACGCGGGGCTTGCTGGGGTACGCCATGGCGAACAGGTCGACCAGCCCGCGTCCGGCGTCGCGCAGGCGCACGAACGCCGGATCGCTGAACACGTCGTCTTCGGGCAGGTCGGGGTTGGTGCCGGGAAAGGTCAGGTAAATCAGGCGGTCGGGTTCGTGCACCGGGAGCGGCCTGAGGATCAACGCGTCGACCAACGAGAATGCCGCCGCGCACGCGCCCAGCGCCAGCGACAACGACACGATTGCCGCAGCCGTCACCAGCCGGTTCCTGCGCAACATCCGTGCGCCCAGGCGCACGTCGCGCACGAGTGAGTCGAGCCAGGGCAGCAGCTTGACGTCGCGGCTCTGCTCGCGAAGTCGCAGACGATTCCCGAACTGACGACGCGCCATTGCCTCCGCCCGGTCGCGCGTCATCCCGCCGGCGACGAGATCGGCGATCCGGGATTCGACGTGAAAGGTCATTTCCTCGTCGAGGGCGCGATCGACTCCGGAGGGCCGAAACGCGTTCGCCATTCGAGAAAACCAGGACATGCGACTACCTACCTAGGCGTGCTCGAGCACGTAGTTCACCGCGTCGGTGACCGACCGCCAGCGCGCTTCTTCAGCACCGAGCTGCCGTCGTCCGGCGGCGGTGATTTCATAGGCGCGCGCGCGGCGGTTGTGTTCGGTCGTGATTGATCGTGCTTTGATCCAGCCGGCCTCTTCCATCCGATGGAGGCTCGGATACAGGGAGCCCTCCTCTACCCGCAGGGCGTCGGAAAGACTCTGAATGTGTGACGTGATGGCGTAGCCGTGCAGCGGACCTCGTCGGTGCAGGACTGTGAGGACCAACAGCGGCAACGCCCCTTGCAACGTGTCTGGACGGGTCGTCATACCCAGCGAGCTTAGTAAGCACGCTCAGTATACGCCGGCTGGAGCAGCGCGTGTCAAGGACGCGGTCAACATCGACCCCCGGGAACGCTTGGTTCTTCTTCGCTCACGTCGTGGCAGCTCTCAGAGCTCGAGGAGGGTGACGGTGAACGAGGTCTGTGCCATGGATCGCCGGTAGGCATCTTCGAGCGTGCGAACGTTTGGCCAGAGGCACGCTCGAGTTGACCGCGTAGCGACTTGTGTAGGGTTCGGTTCAGCCCGCCCCGATCAGGTAGCTGCGGATTCCGTCCCGGACGCGGTCGTCATCCCTTCGAGGCACAGGGTTCAGACGCGCTCGGCCGCCGCACCAGATGGTACGTGTACGCGCCGCGCATCTCCCTCTCCTTTCTGCGATTTACTTCAAGAACACAACGACACCAGTGACCAAGAGCGCGCCGGCCCACAGCCAGTCCATGTTGAGCCATGCGGTGCGAAGAAGGCTCAGTCCGAGCTTCCGGTACACAACCAAAGCGGCCAGCGCCATCACAGTGAAATAGGCGAGCGTATGAATCGCGACCGCGAGCACATCGGCCGACGCAACCGTTGTCTGCATGGCAGCCGCGTGTTCGTGGCCGGCGGGAAATGGTGCGGTGGGTGCAGGCATCACAAACGGCAGCACCATGAACCCGGCGCCGTGCGCCGACGCCATGAGGAACGACCAGACGGTCAGATCGCGAAAGCTGACCTGCATTCCGCCATAACGGGGATGCCGGTGACGCCACAGACGGTATAGCCCGAGCGTCGTCAGCGTCAGCGCCACGAGAACCTGCAGCGCATCGAGCGGAAGCACGAGACCCGCGAGCGCGGCAATCACGAGCACGACGCCGACGGAAGCCGCGTGTCCGAGCGCGATCGGTGGCAGCGCACGCCACACACCCCGTGCGCTGCCGTGCTGCATTCCCAACGCGACGGCAAACAGCCATCCCATGCCGGGATTGATGCCGTGGTAGGCACCGAGAAGTACCATCGCAGGCCAGTCCATACGCTCCCCGCAACGTGACTCACGCGTAACAGAACGAGTCTGACGAGGCGTCGCCGCCTTCGAGGCGAATCTGGTGTGGCCGCAGCGCGCCTGACTCCAGGAAGAACCTCTCATCCAGGGTCATCGCGCCACCACCAGGCCTGACATCGACCTTGGCGATCCATCCCCGCACGCCGTCGGGGTAGAACTGACGATCCCAAGGCGTGTAGAGACTGTTCGAGAAGTAGAGGCGCCGGCCGTCCCGACTCACCTCGACCATCTGCGGTCCGCCGTTCTGCGGCTCGTCCGGCTTTCTGGGGTGCGCGGCCCGGCTGACGATGCCGCCGAGCCTGAGTGAGCTGACTCTCTTCGGGTTGAACGGATCGCTGACGTTGTACTGAATGAACTCTCCGGTCCCCCAGCACGAGACGTACAGGTGGCGATCGTCCATCGAGAGGTTGATGTCAGTGACGAGCGGCGCCACCGCCTTGAAGCCCTGGAGGAGGGGCGGCAGTTTGTCGGGTCGGCAGGCTCGGCCGGAATCTCGATCACCTTCTTCACCGCCCACGGCCCGTCCGATCCGTTCGAGCGCCTCTTGCCGGGATCGCGGTACCACACCCAGATGGACGAGGACAGGTCCTTCAAGGACAACACGACACTGGCGAACCCGTAGGCGCGCGTCGGATCGTGCGCCGGCCGCAACTCCAGCACCATCTGCTGCTCGTCGCCGAGATCGAGCTGCTGCACGTGGCGCCGCCGGCGCAGGTCCCACACGTGGAACGTGCCCGACGTGCTCCGCGTCGTGCGTCTGTCGGGAGCCGTGTTCTTCACGGCCGACTTCTCGTCGCCATGGGCGATCGAGTCGCCGTTGCCCGACATGCTCGCGTCGGCGGTGATGCCCGAAGCGGAATGCATGGTTCTGTTTCACATTCTCGTGGACGGCGAGTGCCAGGTCGTCTGTCGGTCGCACTCGGCGATCACGATGCAGAGCGGCGATCTGATCGTCTTCCCGCGCGGCGATCAGCACACGATGCGCAGCCATGCCGCCGCGACGACAGCGCCCCTGTCGTCAATCTTTTCGCCCGGCACCCATCACGACTGCGCACGAGCAGCATCGTCGGCAGCGCCTCGACGAGGGGGCTGAATCGCTGATCGCAGTTCAAGTAGCCGCACAGCGTCGCGACATCCTGGATATTGCGCGTTCCTTCCCGCACTTTGCAGACGACCCCCACTTGCAGCCCCCCACTTCAGACGACCCGCCTTGCAGCCCCCCACTTCAGACGACTTGACACGCGAGCGCAGGCGCGAATATATTCTCCAAGGGCGAAAAATTTCGCCCTTGGAGATTTTCGAACCTCATGCCCACGCCGACCGCGGTCCATCTCACACGCCGGGAAAACCAGATCATGGAGATCCTCTATCGGCGCCGGCGCGCCGCGGTGGAGGAGATCCGTTCGGAACTGCCGGACGCTCCCAGCCCGTCCAGCGTGCGCAAGCTGCTGGAGATCATGATCGAGCGCGGCCTGCTCGGCCGCGAGTACGACGGGCCCCGCTACGTCTACTTTCCAGCCGTCAAACCAGAGGACGCGAGCCGGTCGGCGCTGAGGCAGCTGGTGCGGACCTTCTTCGACAATTCGACCGGGTCGGCGATGGCGGCGCTGCTCGATATCACGTCGACGCCGCTGTCGGATGCGGAGTACCGCCGTTTGAACAGCCTGCTGAAGCGCGTCCGCGAACAGGGAGACGAGCGATGAGCACGACTTTTCTCGATGCCGCCATGTCCCCGGCGCCGTTGCTGGCGGTCAAGGTTTCGCTGCTGCTGGGCGCAGCCGGCGGTGTGGCTGCGCTCTGGCGCCGGCGCACGTCGGCGGCCACGCGCCATCTGATCTGGAGTCTTGCCCTCGTGGGCACGCTCCTGCTCCCGATGGCATCGATCGCCTTGCCGGGCTGGTCCTTCACGATTGGCACCGCGCCGAAGGCCGCCGATGCCGCCCCGGTCATCGATCGGACGAACGAGTCCGTGGCCGGCCCGGGCACGGCGGCGTCTGTCACCGTCGATGCGGACGCTCCTCCGGCCGGTGCGCGCCGGCTCAACCTCTCCTGGCCGGCGCTGATCGGCGCGGTGTACTCGGCAGGCGTCGCGGTCATCCTGATCGCGTTGTTCGCGCACCGCTCGAGCGTGCGCCGGTGCGCGCGCCGCGCGAGCGACGTCAGGGACCCGGAATGGAGCCGCCTGCTCGCCGAGTGTGCGCGCGGCATGGGCGTTCGAAACGAGGTCCGCCTGCTTCGTAGCCGCGAGCAGTCGATGCCGATGACGTTCGGCATCCGGCGGCCGTCGATCCTGATCCCCGCGATTGCCGACACCTGGACCGGCGATCGCCGGCGCGCGGTCATCCTGCACGAGCTCGCGCACATCGCCCGCCGCGACTGCCTGACCCAGACGCTGGCATTCGTGGCCTGTATCTTCTACTGGTTCCATCCGGCCGTGTGGTGGGTACGCGGCGGTTGCGGATCGAACGGGAGCTCGCGTGCGACGACCGCGTGATCGCGGCGGGCACGCAGCCCCGTGACTACGCGGGACATCTGCTCGAGATTGCCTACGCCTTCGGCGATCGTCGCGTCTCGGCGATGGCCGTCAGCATGGCGCGTCCGCAGCAGCTCGAAAGCCGGATGCTGGCGGCGCTCGACGACCGCCGCAACCGGACCGTTCCGGCGCCTCGCGTGCGCGCCGCCGGGACGCTCGTCGCGGCGGCCGTGCTCCTGGGCCTCGCCGGCGCCACGCCGACCCTCGGACGCGTCCGCTCCGGAAAGCGAACGCCGCGGCATCACCGAAGCCGCCAGCCAGCACGCCCGTCCGCTGGCGCGACGTCTTGACGGATCTGCGCGACGGGGCGCAGAGCGTGTTGCGGACCTCGGCCGGCGCGATCCAGACCGCGCAGGAGAACCTACCCGGCACGTGGGAGCTCCGTCCGACCGAGAAGGAAGGGGTCGTCCATCTCCGCCTCATGGAGCTGAACTCCTCGAACGGATCGAACGTCCCGATCGATCAGCTCGAAGGGTTGACGGCCGCGCAGCTGGCCGGCGCCGGGCGGACCGGTTCAGTTCAGGATCCGCCGCGACGCCGGCACGTTCACCTTCGAGGGCGTGCTCAGAAATCGCGTCGCGGCAGGCACGTTCTCGTTTTCGCCCGACCCCGAGCTTCCCGGCGGAGCTCGCCAAACGCGGGTTCGCCCAGCCGACCGCGCGCGAGCAATATCAGATGGCGCGGCACGACATCGGGTTTGCCTACATCGACGAGCTGAGCAAGCAGGGCTACGCCAAGCCGCCGACCGCCGAGCTCGTTCGCGCCGGTCAGCACGGCGTCAACGTGACCTACCTGCGGGAGATGGGCGCGCTCGGCTATCGGTTCGCATCGCTCGAGCCCCTGATCACGCTGCGAGACCACGGCGTCACCCCCGATTACGTCCGCGGGCTCGCCGATCTCGGCTACAAGCAACTCCCGGCTGACGACCTTCGAAAGGCGCGCGATCACGGGATCACGCCCGAGTACGTGCGCGGCATGCGCGACAGCGGCTACGCGTCGCTGACGATGGAGGAGCTCGTCAACGCCAGGGACCACGGCGTCACCCCGGAGTACGTCCATGAGCTCGGCGAGGCCGGCCACCGCAAGCTGCCCCTGCAGCAGCTGATTCGCGTCCGCGACCACGGCGTCGGGGGGGAATACGCGCGCGACATGCGGCAGCTCGGGTTCGCGGTGCCGATCGACGAGCTCGTTCGTGCGCGCGATCACGGCGTGACCGCGGAGTTCGTGCGCGACATGGCGGCGCTCGGCTACACGAACCTGACGCTCGACAACCTGATTCGCATTCGCGACCACGGCGTGACGCCGGACTACGCGAAAGCGCTGAAGGCGCTCGGCTACGACCGCCTGGCAGTCGAGGATCTCGTGATGCTGCGGGATCACGGGCTGACGGCGGAGCGGATCCGGGCCGCCAACGAACGCGCCGGCACCCGGCTGCCGATCGATCTGCTCAAGTCTCTCGCGCGCTGACTTGAAACGGAGGCAGGAATGCGCTGGAACCTCCTGGTGGACGAGCTCGCAGAGGATCTGCGGAACGGCTTCCGCCAGATCGCTCGGAATCCTGGCTTCACGGCCATCGCCGTGCTGACGCTCGCGCTCGGCATCGGCGCGAACACGGCCCTGTTCTCGATCTTCAACAGCCTCATCCTGCGCCCGCTGCCCGTGCGCGATCCCGGCAGTCTCGCGCTGCTCACCGACGGCTCATGGTCGTATCCGATCTGGAACGAGATCGCGACACGCGAGACCGAATTGTTCGACGGCGCGTTCGCCTGGTCCGCCCAGAGGTTCGACCTGTCGGCCGGGGGTCAGACGGAACCGGTCGATGGCGCGTTTGTCAGCGGCCGGCTCTTCGACGTGCTCGGCGTCACCGGTTTCCGCGGCCGGATGCTCTCGCCTGCCGACGACGGCGGCGCCCCGCCGGACGGTCCGGTCGCCGTCATCAGCCATCGTCTCTGGCAGCAGCGTTTCGCCGGCGCCCACGACGTCGTCGGGCGCCAGCTCACGGTGCAGCGCATTCCATTCACCATCGTGGGCGTGATGCCGCCGGGATTCTTCGGCGCCGACGTCGGCCGGATGACGGACGTGATGCTGCCCTTCGCGGCCGAGCCGCTCATCCGAGGCCCGGAGAGCCGGTTGGCCGCGAAGAGCTCGTGGTGGCTGCAGATCATGGTGCGGCTGAAGCCCGGACAGAGCCTCGAGCAAGCGAACGCCGCGCTCCGGGTCCTCCAGGCGCCAGATCACGGAGGGCGCATCACGCCAACTCCAGCCGTTCACCCTCGAGGCGGCCGCGACCGGCAACTCGTCGCTGCGCCGCCGCTTCGAAACGCCGCTCCTCGCGATGGTCGTCGCCGTCGGGCTCGTGCTGCTCGTCGCCTGCGCCAATATCGCCAGTCTCATGCTCGCGCGGACGCTGGCGCGCCGCCGCGAGTTCAGCGTGCGCCTGGCGCTCGGGAGCTCCCGCTGGCGCATCGCACGGCTGCTTTTCATCGAGAGTCTGATCGTGGCCGTCACAGGTGCGGCGGTCGGGTTGGTGTTCGCGTCGTGGAGCAGTGCGCTCCTCGTGCGGCAGTTGAGCACCTGGCAGAGCACGGTGTCGCTGGACCTCGCGCTCGACTGGCGCGTGCTCGCCTTCACCGCGGCGCTTGCGTGTCTCTCCGCGCTCATCGCTGGCGTGGCGCCCGCGCTCGGGCTGAACAGGGTGGACCCGGGCGAGGCGCTCAAGAACTCGGGTCGCGGGATCGCGGGTGATGGTCGCTTTTCCGTGCGCGGGACGCTCGTCGTGGCTCCAGATTGCCGTGTCATTCGCCCTGGTCGTCGCCGCCGGATTGTTCCTTCACACCTTTGCGTCGCTCAACCAGTTGCCTCTCGGCTTCGTGCCAGAGCCACTCCTCGTGGCGGAATTGAACCTCCAGCCGGGTGGCGGGCCGCCCCAGGAGCGCGGTGCGCGCGTCGAGCGTCTGCGCGATGCGACGGCGGCGGTGCCAGGGGTCCGCTCGGCGGCGGTCTCTTCGGTACGGCTGCTCACCGGGGGCGGTACGAGCACCGGCATGGTCGCCATCGGCGATGGACCGATGTCCCGCGATCCGGCCCACGCTCTGGGTGAACGCCACGACACCAGGCTGGTTCGAGACGATGGGCATCCCGCTGCGGAGCGGCCGGGACTTCGAGGCCGGCGACCGCGTGGGCAGCCGTCCGGTTGCGATCGTGAACGAAACGTTCGTGCGCCGGTTCCTGCCGGACGAACCGCCGATCGGGCAGAGCGTACGCCTGGGATTCGATGCCGGCACGCGCTACGAGATCGTCGGCGTGGTCGGCGATACCGTCTACACGACGCCGCGCGAGGGCATGCTGGCAACGATGTATGTGGCCATGGCGCAGCGCAAGCCGTCTGAGTTCTGGCCGACCGTCCTGCTGACTGTCAACACGGCGCCTGGCACGCGCGCTGATGGTGGAGCGCGAGGTCGCCGAGGCGTTGCGGAGGGCCGACCCGGCGATCGCGTTCACGTTCGGGACGTTCGATCAGTTGGTCGAGGCGACGGTGACGCAGGAGCGGCTCATCGCGCTCGTCTCCGCATTCTTCGGCGGGCTCGCGCTGCTGTTGGCGGCCGTCGGCCTCTACGGCGTCGTCGCGCACGCCGTGCGCGCGCGGCAAAGGGAGATTGGGCTGCGCATCGCGCTGGGCGCGGCTCCCTCCTCTATCTTGCGTCTCGTGTTCGAGCGCGTCGGCTTGTTGATCGCGGCCGGCCTCGCCCTGGGCCTGGCCGGAAGTCTCTGGGCGGCGCGTCTCGTGGAGGCGCTGCTGTTTCACCTGGAACCGCGCGATCCGGTGACGTTCGGCGGCGCGGCTGCCGTGCTCGTCGCGGTGGGCGTCCTGGCCGCGTGGCTTCCAGCCCATCGTGCCGCCCGGCTCGATCCGGTGACGGTGCTGCGCGAAGGGTAGAGCCAACCATTGCGGTCGTCGTCTCGTCTGAGGGTTCGAACCTCTCCTGTGCACAGGCCTCGGTTGCACAGGCCACTCGACGAACGCCCGGCCCACGGGTAGAATGGCCCACCCATGAACACGGTCGGACGTCGCGCGTTCCTGGCGGCGATCGCCCTGATTGCGCCGCCGTTTCGCCCCTCCCCACGCGCCCAGTCGTTCTCGGTTGATGATTTCCTGGCGTTGTCGTCGCGTCTCACCGGTTACGACAATCTGGATCGTGAAGCCGCTGGAATCTTCCTGAACAACCTGCTCGCCACGCCCGGCAACATCGTCCGACTGGCACGCCCTGACGCGGCGCTCGAGCGTGACATCATCGTCGCCTGGTACAGCGGCGTGCACCAGGTGCGAGGCGAGGCCCAGTTGGTCACGCATGGCGGCGCCCTCCAATGGCGCGCGCTGAGCATGCCTGCACCCGGCACCTGTGTCGGACCGTTCGGCAGTTGGGCGAAACCGCATCGCTCGCCCCAGCCCTGATGCAACGAAACACCGACGTCGTGATCGTCGGCTCCGGCGTGTGCGGAGCGCTGGTCGCTGCCCGCCTTGCGACGCGAGGTGTCAGCGTCCGCATTCTCGAAGCGGGACCGCGCATCTCACGACCGACGGCACTTGCACAATTTCGAGCTGCGCCGATCAAAGTTCCAGAATGTCCGTACCCGAACGCGCCGTACGCGCCGCACTCGACGAGCGACAAACCGGATATCTATTACCTGCAGAACGGTCCGGACAAGTTCGAGGCCACGTACCTGCGACAGGTTGGCGGCACGACCTGGCACTGGCTCGGCACCTCGTTCCGGTTGGTGCCGGACGACTTTCGGTTGCGCTCGAAGTTCGGGGTGGGCGTCGACTGGCCGATCTCGTACGACGATCTGGAGCCGTGGTACTGCGAAGCCGAACAGGAACTTGGCGTTGCGGGCGATCCGAATGCCGCACTCGACGCACCGCGCAGCCGGCCGTATCCGCTGCCCGGCATCCCGCTGACATATCTGGATCAACGTGTGGCGGCAGCCCTCGCCAGGCTTGGCTACGGCGTCCAGCCCACTCCGCAGGCGCGTAATTCTCAGCGATACCAGGATCGCCCCGCCTGTTGCGGCAGCGCTTCGTGCATCCCTATCTGCCCGGTCCAGGCAAAGTACGACGCAATGGTGCATGTCACGCAGGCGGAGCGCGCTGGTGCGGAGCTGATCGATCGAGCTATCGCCTCAGCCGTAGAGGTTGGCGCCGACGGTCGCGTGAGCGGCGTCCGCTACAAACGGCCGGACGGAAGCGACGCGCGGGCCGTCGGCCAGGGTCTATGTCATTGCTGCGCACGGTGTTGAAACGCCGAAGCTGCTGCTGCAATCGCGCACGGCCGAGCATCCGGCAGGTGTCGCGAACTCGAGCGATCAGGTCGGTCGCAACCTCATGGATCATCCCACGCGCCAGAGCTGGGCGCTGGCGGGCGAGACCGTTGTGGCCATATCGAGGCCCGCTCTCGACATCGGGTATCGAGTCGCCGCGCTCTGGTGACTGGAGAGCCGATCACGGGGCCTTCCGCGTGCAATTCCACAATCGCGGATGGTCGTGGCCGGTCGGCACGCCGGAACACACAGTGCGGACGCTCGCCGAGCAAGGCCTTCGCGGCCGGGACCTGCAGCGCGCGCTCGCAGATCACAGCGCCCGGGAGCTGGCCATCGCAACGATGGCCGAGCAGCTTCCGCTCGCGGAGAATCGCGTCGTTCCCGATGATGATCATCGCGATGCCATCGGGCTCCCGCGTCCGCGCATCACCTACCGTATCGACGACTACTGCCGGCGCGCGCTGGATCATGGCCAGCGTATTCATCAGGAGGTCTTCGCGGCGATGAATGCGACGGCGATCGAACACGGCACCACGATCTACTCAGCCGGCCACGTGATGGGAACCTACCGCATGGGGACCGATCCGAAGACGTCGGTCGTGAACCCTGAGCAGCGCACTCACGATCACCACAATCTGTTCCTGCTCGGCAGCGGAGTGTTTCCAACAGGTGGCGCCTCGAATCCCACGCTGACGATTGCCGCCCTCGCGTTGCGTGCCGTCGATGCGATTCAGAAAGCGGTTCAGGGCTGAGTTCCGGCCAGGGCCGACCCGGTGGCTCACAGGTGCAGATCACGTGTTCATGTGGAATGTCCAAAGGTAGGCCGAGCGCCCTTGAAACGGGTGAGCAATCCTGGCAGGAGTTGCGGCCGATGTCGGAAGAAGAGCTGGGGTGGGAATCGGCTACGATCGGTGGTCGCAGAATCTGTATGGAGATTTCGGCAACCGCGTCGACGCGCCGCGCAGGACGAGTCAGAAGTGACTGATCAGATAGCGAGGGCCAGGCCATGACGCTAATTATGGTTGGGGTTGGCTTCACGCTGGGCATAGTCGGTCCGCTGCTGGCACAGCAGGACGACACGATCTACCAGCCGGGCAACGGTGTGTCGGCGCCGAAACTTGTGACGGACGTCAAGCCACAGTACCCCGCCGACGCGGTGAGGCGCGGAGTCACCGGAGTGGTGCTTCTGCAATGCGTCGTCGATCGAGACGGTGTCCCAACCAGCCTCGAGGTCGTCCGGCCGTTGGATGAGGACCTCGATCAAGTGGGGCTGAGAACGTTGAGACAATGGCGCTTTGAGCCGGGGAGGAAAGACGGGCGACCTGTCCTGGTCCAGATCCAGGTCGAGATGGCCTTCTCGATCGGGAAATCCAGGCGCTGGCGATGGCTGGGCGCCAGTTGAAAATCACGATCAGCATCCTCCAGGATCCCGCCTCGGTTGTGATCTGTAGGGCGGGGCCTTACAGGCCCCGCCGGATCGGCGGCCCCGAAGGGCCGCCGCCACAGCGTTTTCGTTTGGGTCCCGTCGTGTTGCGCTGCAGTGATCTGTAGGGCGGGCCTTCACAGGCCCCGCCGGATCGGCGGCCCCGAAGGGCCGCCGCCACAGCGTGTCGTTTGCGGTGCGGGCCGGCCCTGTTCCTCATCAGGCTCCGGTGTCACAAAACTTGTCCTCAATCTCGCACCACTTCTGGTAGCCCCTGTTGCAGTAGTACACGGCCTTGTTGCAAAGGCCGGTGGGAATCTGCGGGACGACCAGGGTTGAGAAGGCGCCGCCGGTTGCCGCGGCAGCATAACGCCTCTCCGTTTTGTAGACCGACGCCTCTGCCGTGAACCCAGGCATCACATTCTTCGTGCTCATGACACATCTCCTCCTGGCTGGTTACCTTCAACGGTCGTAGTACGGCGACATCTTGGCCACTAGGAAGGGAAACTTCTCGGTCACGTCCACACGCACGCCAAATTTCTCCGTAAAATCGGTGTTGCGGTCCGTATAGGCGAATATGACGTCAACGATGTGCCGCGTGCCGCTCAGCGGCGACTGGCGCACGTCCACCCCGGTCAACGAACTGGCCCGGCCGAACTGGTCGGCTGCCTTGGCGTAAATCGCCGGATACCGCATGGCAAGGTAGTTCAAGGCGCGGTGTTCGTCGGTTGCGCCGGCATTGTCCGTCACCTGCATGATTCTGTTGAACAGTTCCTCGGCCGCCGGCCCGAACTGCGCAGCGGTCGTTTTCTCGGGCCTCGGGATCGCTTTGATGAGGGTGTCGCGATCGAAGGAATAGAGCTGCTCGAACACGATGATGGGCACCATCAGTCCATTGCACATCTCCGGTGAGGCGATCGGTCCACGGGTGCCGATGACGACATCGACGTCATTGGGGCTTGGGGCGGGCCGGATGGCTTCCACGAGCAGCTCGACGTCCGCCGGATCGCGCGGCGCCAACAAGTAAGTTTCCAACCCCTGGATGTTCAGCACCCAGCACAGTTGTCGGACCAGGTAGCGATTCTCGCGCTTGGACAGCACGCTGTGGAAGGTCTGCTGGTCGGTTTTCCCAGCGGTTTCTGAGCGCCCGGTCGCCTGGGCGAACTCCTTCTCCACGGCGAGGCTCGGAAAGCGTGCTTCAACCCGGCCGATGGCATAGACATAAGACGCCGTCTCGATGCCGTTCGGACTCTCGCCAGCACCCCCGTCGCAGGCACAGGTGCCGCCCAAGGCATGCGGAGCGACGCTGTGAACGCCTGACGACCGCACGGCTGCCGGCACGTCATTCGTCTGGACCGGCGCGTGTGCCGGGCGTTCCGTCGATTCGGTTTGTTCATGCATGTTGTTTCTCCGCTCACGAGCATCACAGTGATTGAAAAGCTGGAAACCGATTCCAGTCGATGGCGCTATCTCTGGGAGCGCCCCGTGAATACCATCCTGCGATTGAGGGCGGCCGCGCGACGTTTGCAGCCTCCACAGGGATGTATTCCGAGATAGGAGCTCGCGCGTGTGATGACGTCGCCAAGCCCGATCTCGTCATCGCTGACAAATCCAGGCAGGCGCACCCGGCGGGGCGGGAGCTCGCCTTGCTCGGGGGACTTCGTGCGGTCGCTTGCTCTTGTCATGCTGTTCACCACCTTGCATTCGCCGTCGACATGAGTTGGTAGGCCGCAGCAGCATCCAGCAGTGGCGGAACCAAGGCCCGCCGCGTCGAGGAGGCCGTAACGGCCCGCTTGATTTGCGCTGCGGTTGCAGAGGGGAATGCCGACCACAGCAATGCCGTCGCGCCAGTCACAAACGGCGCCGCAACGCTCGTTCCTCCGAGGGTGAGCGATTGTCCTGCGGCGCCGAGACTGGTAATGCCATCTCCGGGCGCGCTCAAACCCCGCCTGCCGATGGAGCGGCCCAAGTTCGACTCGTTCGTCGGTCTGCCCCGCAGGTCGCAAGCCACGACCGGAATGACCCACGGATGATTGGTGAGGGCGGAACTGCCGATGGTGCCCTCGTTGCCAGCGGCGGCCACCACGATCACACCGCGACTGACGGCGTGATGGAGCGCTTCTGCGAGGTACTGTTCCCCTCTGGTTGAAGGTCCCGCGAGCCCGAGGCTCAAGTTGACGACGCGAGCACCGGCGTCGATGCATTCGATGATTGCCGCTGCAAGCTCGTTCGGCGTCGCACTCGGCATCTGGTCGCGTCCCGACGTCACCTCAGCAAAAATGGGGCGCGCGACGAGGGTGCAACCCGGGCAAATGGCGGGAGCGGAGGAACTGCGCTTGGCGAACAGGATCCCGGCGACAAAGGTCCCGTGCAGACACGCTGTGCTGTCTGCCTGTGCGCATGTCGCGCTCTGACTTCCGGGAAGCTCCAGGAAACGTGTGCCCACCAGGTCGGGATGTCGCGTCGCGACAGGCCCGTCGATGAGCCCGACCTTCACGTCAGGGCTGCCACCGGTGCGCTCCATCAACGCTGTCAACTTGACCAGGCCCAGAGGGTTCATAGGGTCCTGCCCCGGTTGCTTCTCGCTAGAGGTCTGACTAAATAGCCCACGAGGGGGTGGGTTTCAATCAGGCGCACCGCTAATTCATGAGCTACTGTCGCTCTGGCACGAACGGAGGGCGTCGTCGAAAGTGCACACGGTAGCACACCTGTTCGATGTCTGGAGGCCTCGAGATCGCTCCGACTTCTGAAATAGGAAGCTTGTCCAAAAGCTGCCACCGCCAGTCAGGGTGTGTGACGCCCCTGGAAGCCGGGGCTGGCTCGTAACTGATGAGCGTGCGGATCGGGAAACGACGTCGGTGCCTACTGCCGCCCGACGGCTTCGGTGGAGAAGCGAACGCGGGTGAAGAGCTCCGGGACGTGCGAATCCCACACGCCATGGGGGCTCCACGCCCAGCCGCCCGGATCCTTCGCCGGCGGGGCCTCCTTGTACTGGTTGAACCGCGAGAAATCCATGCGCCACTCGTCGCCGTCGCGCGGCGGCAGCGCGCGCCGGTCCGGCATCGCAAGAGGCTCGAGCGAACGCCACGGGATGCGCAGCTCTACGGCCCAGCCGCGGTCGCGGTCCTTGTTGTTGTTGATCGTCCCGTCCAGGTGGACCGCCGTTTCCAGCCCGGGCATGTCCCAGTTCCAGTAGCCGATGCGCGGGCCGCGCGGATGCTGCTTGAAGCCGACACCGTTGAAGGGCTTCACGCCCGGGCGCGAGCGATCGAACTCCGGCAGACGCGCGTAGCCGCTCGACTCGAACTGCTGCTCCCAGATGAAGAAGACCTCGTAGATCGTTCCGAGGGCGTTGATCTCGAACTCGTAATACGCGTCGCGGCCGGCGATGAACAGCTCGACGTCGTTGTTGGTGTAGATCGGCGTGTCGCGCTCCGTCAGCGTCGCCTCGACGAACGGCTCCTCGACCCAGTACCCGACGTACAAACTGGTGTCGTCCCACAGCACCGCGGCGCGTGTGTCGTGGATGCCCGGGCGTCCGCCGATCAGATCGGCGAAACGCGGCGAACGTTCCACGGCCCGCCAGTCCGCCTCGTCGAGCCGGCCGTCGACGACGATCGGAGACGAGGCGCGTCGAGCGGTGTAGCGGGCGATGCGGTCCTCGGGCCAGGGGAAGGGCCACGTCTGCGTCAGCAGCGGCATGGTGCCGCATGTTAGCAGCGCGGCCGCCAGCGTGTACCGCCACGAACGGCTTGCGGTCCGCAGCCTCTTACCAAGACAGGTTCCAGCACCACCCGACGACTGGCCGCTCATGTGTGGGTAGCTTACCCCGTTCGAGGCCATGGTTGCGCCCGGTGGCGACGACGCGGGGCTGAGGTGTCGCCGCGTCCCTCTCGGCGCTGCGGGCAGCGCAACACGGATTGTCACCGTGCGCGTGATGGTCGCGTCGTCAACGGTGCGGCAACAACCCGGTCCGGCACGACGGCCTTGCCAGGCTTCCGCTTCCGTGCGAGATAGTAGGCGTCCGTTCCGCGCCTCAGGCCCGGCATCTTCGGGCGGACGTCCAAACCATCGAAGTGCTGCACGCTGTCGAAGCCAGCCATGCGCAGGCCCCTCCTGATTTCTGCGTCGGTCCAGCAGACGTGCCAGAGGGTCTCGCGAACGTGGCGCCAGAGCACGCCCGCCGGCACGAGCCACTCGAAGGTGAGCCGGGCACGTCGCCCGTCCGTCTCGACACTGCCGTGCTGCACCAGCTTGAAGCGATTGTTTTCGACCCAGAACGTCTGCGGGTACTCCACGCGCAGCGACCGCGCGGTATTGACGTCGAAGCAGAACCAGCCGCCGTCTGCCAGCGCCCGAGCGACGGCGTTCAGCACTCGCGGCAGGTCACGGCGGTCCGCGAGATTGTTGAGGGACGCGAACTCTGCGAGGACCAGGTCCACGGGACGCGGCAGCGTGAAGTCGCGCATGTCGGCGCAGTGGACGACGACTCGCAGCCCGGCCTGCCGTGCCCTCTCGCGAACGGCTTTGCAAAAGACCGGCGAGAGGTCCAGGGCGTGAACCTCCAGGCCACCTCGAGCGAGCTCGAGCGCGGTCTCGCCGTTGCCGCAGCCGACATCACACACCCGCTTGACCCCCGGGAGCACGGCGCGGAGAATCTGCGCGCGGGCGTGTCGGTTGATCTGCGTCGCATAACCGCACAGCACGTCATAGTGCCGGGCCAGGAGCGCATACGGCGCGTTGACCGGCGCATCCTCCGGCGCTGCGGACGCCACGGCCTCGACCGCGGCCTTGAATCGATAGCCGCGACGCGGTAGCGTTTCGACGAACCGCGGTTTCGCCGCCGAATCGCCGAGCGCCTCACGCAGCCGCTTGATTGCCGCGTTCACGCTGTGCTCGAAATCGACGAAGGTATCCTGGCGCCACAGCTCACGGCGCAGGTCGTCGCGGGTCACCAGGGAGCCGGGCGAACGGACCAACAGCGCGAGAATCCGGAACGGTTGCTCCGGGAGCAGGAGCCGCCGGCCGTTTCTGGTGAGCTCACCCGACCGCAGATCCAGCCCGAAGCCGCCAAAACGCACGAACGGCGAATCGCTCCCCGTCGCTGTCATTCTTCTGCAACCGGGCGCGATCTTTAGCAGGACGAGACGCCTGCCAGGTGTCGCGTCACCCGCATTTCACCTGCATGTCACCGCCGGTCATTTGAGCCGCGACGGCAGCCGATATCGTCGGAATCTTACGTTGCCGATCCGAGCCACAGGTCTATCGGCTTGGACACTGCCGGCCGAAAAGGCAGGGAAACCTTCCGGCCGATCCGTGCCGAGCAATACGCCGCGTTCAGCATCTCGAGCACGACGCGCCCATCCTCGGCCGTTGTGAGCGCCGGGGTGTCGTTCCGCACGCACGCGATGAAATGCTTCAACTCCTGCGGGTAGCCCTGATTGAATGCTTCCTCGAAATTGGTGAAGGTCCAGCCTTGCGTCGAGCCGGCCTTCTCCATCGCGTAGCCATAGCCCTTCTCGCTGTAGGTCAACGCGGAATTCCCCATGAACAGATCGGCATACACGACCCCGCCGGTGCCACACACCTCGACCCGGTCCTCCATCCCTCCGGGCTTCACCCAGCTGTTTTCGACGAGGCCAACCACGCCGCCCTCGAACTCGACGATGCAGAGCGAGTTCTCTTCGCAGCGCGTCCGGGCGCTGTGAAGGAGCCCGGTCTGCATCTGGGCGTACACGCTGAGGGCACTGGCCTCGACGCCGAGCATCCACCGAAACCAGGCGAAGCCGTGGCAGCCCATGTCCATCAGCGCGCCGCCACCGGATTGATCGAGGTCGTAGAACCAGTCGCTGTGCGGGCCGGAGTGCTTTTCGCAGTGCCGCATGTAATAGACCGATCCGACCGCGCCTTCGCGCACGAGTTGGCGGACGCGCTCGTACTTGGGCGCGTAGCACAGCTCCTCGGCGTACATCAGCTGCCGATTGCGGGCCTTGCAGGCCGCGATCATCTGGTCGGCCTCCTCGAGGGTGAGGCACAAGGGCTTTTCGATGATGACGTGTTTGCCGGCCTCCGCGGCAGCGATCGTGGCAAGCGCGTGCAGGTGGTTCGGTAAGCAGATATCCGCGACGTCGCAGTCCGCGGCGAGCGCCTCCTCGAGATTGGTGAACCAACGGTCAATGCCGTGCCTGCTCGCGAACGCGCGCGCATGCTGCTCACTCCTCGAATAAACGCCAACCAGGTCGGCATCTGGCACGAAGCGACGATAGGACTCGGCATGGATGTCCGCGATGAACCCCGCGCCGACCAGGACGACTCCGGTTCTACCCATTCTGTCGAATCGTACAACGCGGATGTTCGCATGCCAACAAGGTGCGCTCGCACGTCCGGTCCGCCTCGCTGCAGCAATCCGGGGCGCAGGCACTGCACGCGGCCCGCGCGCGCCATCTCTCCTCACAACGCCGCCGAGCCTCTCCTCACGAGCATGGCCGGAACGCCGGAAGAGGGCCGGAACAGCGAGTGGCGGGATCCGCACGATCCCGACGCCCGCGTCGCCGAGCGGCTGTTGAGCTAGAATCCCACCGTTCGGACACTCCATCTGAAAGGTGGTCGTCATGCGTACAAAGATCGGGTATCTGCTGGCGGTTGCAGTCCTCGTCGTGGTCGGGTTCACCACGGCGGAGGTCGCTCTCCCGGCTCAAGGTGCAAGCAGGATTCAGCGAGGCGCCGAGCTCGCGCCTGTACCGCTCAACATGCAGGGACTCAATCCCGCGCTGGTACGTGAGGGAAGCTACATCGTCAACGCGCAGGGCGGGTGCAACGATTGTCACACCGTTCCGTCGTATGCGCCCGGTGGGGATCCGTTCGCCGGTGAACCGGAAGCGATCAACGCGCCGTGTTACCTCGCCGGTGGGGCGCCCTTCGGACCTTTCGTATCGCGGAACATCACCCCACGCGACGGCCTTCCGGCCGGCCGGACACTCGACCAGTTCAAGCAGTTGATGCGCGACGGCACGGACTTCCGGAACGACGCCACGCCCATCCTGCAGGTCATGCCGTGGCCCGTCTACGGGAAGATGTCGGATCGCGAGCTCGAGGCGATCTATGAGTTCCTGCGCGCAATCCCCTCGATCAACCCGCGGCCGGCGTTCTGCCAGCCGCCGCCGCCGATGGAGTAGTTCCCTGGAACGCGGATGGCGGCAGGACGATGTGATCCTGCCGTATCCGCGTTCGGTGTCAACAGGACTTCGGGACGCGACACCAGGCTCTACGAGGCAACGACGCGAGCCTGTGGCGGAGGAGCGCATGACGCTGGAGCAGGACTTCCTGGCGACGGCAGCGGAGAAACTGGCGGAGAACCTGGGCCGCATTGACACCTGCATGACCAGGCTGCCGGCCGATTCGTTGTGGATGCGTGATTCAGAAAACGAGAATGCCGTAGGCAATCTGCTGCTGCATCTGGAAGGCAACGTGCGCCAGTGGATTCTCTCCGGGATTGGCGGCGCGCCCGATACACGCGACCGGCCCGGCGAATTCTCAGCGGCCTCGGGCACGACCGGTCCGGTGCTGCTGACGAACCTGCGAGCTGTTGTGCAGGACGCGCTGAACGTGATTCGCACGCTTCCGCACCCGCGCCTGGCGGAAGCCGTCTCTATCCAGGGCTACGACACCTCTGTGCTCGCGGCCATCTTCCATGTCGTGGAGCATTTTTCAGGGCACACCTATCAGATCATCCTCCTGACCAAGCGCGCGACGCGCGAGGATCTGGGCTTCTACAGCGATCTGACAAGAACGGGGCGGAAGGAAGCAGAGCAGGAAACCAAGCGGATCAATCGTTGAAGAATCAGGCTCAGGGTATGGGGCTGGAGGCTGAAGACATCGTTGCCCTGGAACGATCTCAATCGACCAGCGACGGTCGTCGTTGTCCGTGACGTGTGGACTGCTCGAACGCGTGGGCCAGTTGCAGGACGCTCCACTCGTCCCGATGACGGCCGACGATCTGCAAGCCCACCGGCAGGCCGGTGGCGGAGAAGCCGGCCGGCACCGAGATCGCCGGATTCGACATCATGCTCACGTACCAGCACGAGCGCATCCAGTCGATGTAGGTGGTCATCGCGGTGCCGGCAATCTCGGTTGGATAGGGCGTGTCCACGGCGAACGGTTCCACCTGCGTCACGGGCAGGATGAAGTAGTCGTAACGCTCGAAGAACTGGCGGCTCTCGTCGTACATGCGCGCCTGTCGCGCGAGCGCTCGACCGACATCCGCCGCGGTTGCCCGCTCCGCCTGCGCCACTTCGTACTTGATCGTGTCCTTCACCCATTCCGGCCGCTGCCGGACGAGCGGTGCATACTGCGGATGATTGGCAGCGTAGCGCAGGAGCGGAAAGGCTTCGTCAACGCCGGTGAAGTCCGGTTCGGCTTCCTCGACGACGCACCCCAGCTCTTCGAAGATCTTCCGATTCCCGTCGACGACGCGGCGGATTTCGGACTCGAAGGGAATGCCGCCGAGGCCGCGCCACCAGGCGACCCGGACGCCCTTGAACTGCCTTCCAAGTGGTGCCCGGAAACGCGCGGGGTCTTCCTGGATCGACAACGGACTCCGGGAATTCGGTCCGGCAACAGCACTGAGAAACAGCGCGACATCGGCGACCGATCGTGCGATCGGCCCGGTCACCGAGAGCGGCGACCACGAGGTGGACTCGCTGGCCACGCGGCCTGGCGATGGCCGCAGCCCGACGACGTTGCAGAAGGCGGGAGGGTTGCGAAGCGAGCCGCCGGTGTCGCTGCCGTCGGCGATCGGCAGCATCCGGGCGGCCACCGCCGTTGCCGCCCCGCCGCTGCTGCCGCCGCACGTCTTCGTCGGGTCGTAGGGATTGCCCGTCGCCCCGAACACGGTGTTGAAGGTCTGTGATCCGGCGCCGAACTCGGGCGTGTTCGTCTTGCCCACGGTAATGGCACCGGCGGCACGAATCCTCGACACGATCAGCGCGTCGCGCGACGGCACATTGTCGCGGTAGAACGGCGAGCCATAGGTCGTCCGGATGCCGGCCGTGTCCACGAGGTCTTTGTGCGCCACCGGCAGGCCGTGCAATACGCCGACCGCGTCGCGGCGCATGATCGCCTCGTCGGCCCTGGACGCACCTGCCATGGCCTGTTCGGCGACCAGCGTGACGATGGCGTTGACCTTTGGATTCAGACGTTCGATCTGCGCAAGGTGCGCAGTCATGACTTCGCGCGCCGACACCTCTTTCCGGGCGAGCCGCGCGGCCAGCTCGACGGCGCTCATCTCACAGAGTTCTGGCCGGCCCGGCTGCGCCGGCGCCTGCGCGGAGCTCGCGGCGGCACCGAGCACCTGCGGCTGGAACGCCGTGTAAACGCCTCCGGCGACCACCGTCGCGCCGAACCGCCTGCGACTGAGTTCCGCCGGTGGGTTGCCGGTGTCGGCCGGTTCAGAACGATCGGGATCGCTCACACGGGCACTCCTCGAGCGCGATCACCGGCGTGCACCCCTGCAACTTCCGGGCGGTCATGGCAGATGTGGAATCTTGTCATAGATCGACAGCAGCTGAACGACGGCCGGCGACCACGGTGATGCGGCGGAACCTCATGTCGCCCGGGAACCCCTCCGTCGTCCGACTGGCGTCCCCGCAAGGGCCGTGCTGGAACACGACGGGAAGCCATCCTCCTGCGCGCAGGCAACGCGCAGCAACGCCTCGTCAAGTCGAGCGGACACGAGGCTCGGCATCTGTCGATGCGACTTGCAGAGAGAGCAGGCCGCTCAGGAATCGCGCCACGTCGCCGGCCTCGTGGGCGGAGAGGGTGTGGGTCAGCAGGCATCCCGTGAAGCCGGCACTCCGCAGCCGTTCAATATAGTGGGGATAGTCGAGCACGCCCCTTCCGGCCGTCGTGAAACGGCCGTCGGGTGTCCGGTCTTTCGCGTGTGCCAGGACGAGCCGATCGGCCAGCAGATCGATGGCGGAGGATACCAGGTCCCGCTGCTGTTCGAGCGTGGCCGCCTCGAACAGGTTGGCCGGATCGATCACCACCTTCAGCCGTGGGCTCTTCAGGTCGTCGATCAGGCGACGGGCCTTCCCCGCCGAGCTCACGACGTTGGCGAGTTCGGGCTCGATGCCCAGGTCGACGTCGTGCCGATCCGCGATCGAGATGGCGGTTTCCATCGCGGCCAGCAGGTCGTGCCAGGCGGCTTCTGTGTTGCTGTCCGGATGGCGCTTCCACAGATCTGCAGGATCCCGGGTCCCGGTACACAGCGTGATCAGCCCGGTCGACAGCTCAGCGCACCGGGCCGCGAGCACCTCGAGCCGGCGCTGGCCATCGGCCCGTACGCGCGGGTCCGGATGGATCATGTTGTAGGTCCCGGAAACCGCGACGATCGCCACCCCCGTGCCAGCCGACGCCTTCGCCGCCCGGGTTGCCTGCCGCGCACTGATCGAGTCCGGCATCGAGGGGAGCCCGGAGCAGGCCATGTTGTACTGCGCACACGAGTATCCCGCGGCCGCGACCGCAGCAAGCACGGAATCCGGGTCGCTGCCAGGGAAAGTGCTCGCGAAGATCCCCAACCTCATCACACGCCTCCGGCCGCCTCGGCGAGCGTGACCCGCCGGCCGGTTTCCACGGATCGGGCAATCGCCACCATCGCCTGGACCGATGCCAGGCCGTCGGACACGCTCGCGCCCTCGAGCGGGCTGCCGTCGAGAATCGTCCGGGCGAACGCCTCGAGCTGACGCCGGTAGAAGTGGCCGTCGGCTCCCAGCACGCGATGGGTCGTCGCATCGGCTTCTCGGAAAATCTCGACCTCGCTGGACCTGAAATACCAGGGATTGAACGTCTTGCCGAGGATGCTGCCGTTCTCCCCGTAGATCTGGAACCCTTCATGCCAGTCCATCCGCACCCCGATCGTGAGATCGAGGTGCCCGAGCGTTCCTGACGTGAACTCGACATCGACGAACCAGCACCACAGGCCGGCCCGTTCGGAGAGCCGCGCGTGCACCGAGGTGATCGCTCCAGCGAGGTAGCGCGCCGTGTCCATCAGGTGGCAGCCGTGCGCGAGCATGTAGTAGCGCCTGAGATCCGACTTCGGACTGGTTGACGGCTTCTTCGCGTTCGCGCTGGTCACGATGCGGGGCTGCACCGCGTCGGTCACCTGGTAGCGACGGGTGTTGTCGCAGTACCAGGCTTTGAGCGCGACGAGCTCGCCCAGCCCGGTGTCGATGAACTGCCTGGCCGCCTGGAGCCCGGCGTCGAAGCGTTTCATGTGTCCGACCTGGAAGGTCAGGCCGGATCGGCCGACGGTCGCCTGCAGTTCGCGAACTTCCTCGACGGTGACACCCACCGGTTTCTCGCACAGGACGTGTTTGCCCGCCTCGAGGGCCCGAATCGCTGCCGGGACATGGAACGCATCGGCAGTGGCGATGATCACCGCGTCCACGTTCGGGTCGGCCAGCATCCGCTCGTAGTCCCTGAACGCGTGCTTCGCGCCATGAGCCACGGCCATCCGCTCCCGGAGGTCGTCGGCGACATCACAGATCGCGTAGAGCTCGGCGTTAGCAGCCTTCGTGCAGCTCTCGAAGTGCGCCGCCTGCGAAATCTGTCCCGCACCGAGCACGCCTAGGCGCAGGCGTCTGCTCGTGTCCTGCGGCATGAGCACATCCTACCCGGTCGCGAGCGGGTGAAGCCTCGTACGCGACGCCCCTGCCGCCGCGGCCGGGACGTCCAGCGCCATTCGAACTCAGACAAACCTTGTGCCAGGGGGCCGCCCCTGTTATAACTCGGTGGGGCCTCGTCTGGTCCGCTTCAAGTTATTGCTGTTCAGTCAGGAGTTAGCCGATGCGCGTTGCGTTGCTGTGCGTGGTGGTTTCGCTGGCGTGCGGTGGCAGGCTGGTATCTGCGCAGGCTGTCGATGAAGAGGCGATCAAGGCCGTCGTGCGGGCCGAAACAAAGGCATGGATTGACCGGAATGCCGACGCCTGGCAGGCCACCTGGCTCCAGGACGCAACGGCTTCCCGCGTCATCGTGCAAGCCGGCAGTTACACGTCACAGAAAGGCTGGGAGAAAATCGCACCACCCATGGTGACGGATCTCAAGGAGAATCCCACGCCGCTGCCGTTCACTGCCGCAATGGATCGCTTCGCGGCCCGGCAGCAGGGGAACCTCGCGTTCGTGGAATACGACCAGACCCTCACCGATCCGAAAGCGGCGCCATCCAGCAGTCCCTCGTCCCGGGAGTACCGCGTGCTCACCAAGGACGGCGGCCAATGGAAGATCGTCTCGCAGATCACCCACGTCGTGCAGTCGTTCGACGACACACCGGGTGCCATAGCAGGCAGGATCAACAGCACGGGGCAGGCTCTGCTGCGCAGCGGGAAGCCGCAGGACGCGATCGAGATCTTCAAGCTTCTGGTTCGCCTGAATCCACAATCGGCCAACGCATATAACAGCCTCGGCGAGGCGTACAGCGCGGCGACCCAGAAAGACCTCGCCATACAGAATTACGAGAAATCCCTCCAGCTGGATCCGAAGAACGAGAATGCGCGGAAGGCCCTCGCAAAACTGAAAGGGCACTGAGGGAAGCAGGCAGGCGACTCTGGAAAGCGATTGACTTCAGGCGCGCCAGGAGTTATGACTGCAGAGCTGCAACACCCCCTCAGGCGAAATTGACACCGGTCCAGCCACGCATTCCGCGGTCGCCTGGATTCGGCTCGCGCGCTCGTCGGAGCTTGTGACCCGGGATGGACTGGGTCGGGGCCAGTTTGACCCTGTCCGCCTCCCACTTGTCTGGAGACAGGCCATGCGAACTGATACGCGGCTGCCGTTCCTGCTGGTCCTGCTGTTGGCCTGCACCTTCCCGCTCACCGCGTTCGCCCAACAGGAAACGGCGTCGATGACCGGTACCGTCAGGGATCCTTCCGGTGCGATCGTGCCGAGGGCCACGGTCACGGTGACGAACGTACAGACGAACATCAGCCTGAAGGCCGAGACAGACGAGACCGGTTCGTATCTGGTTCCCAGCCTCCGGCCCGGTGATTACTCGGTGACCGCCGAAAGCGGCGGGTTCTCGAAGATCGTCCGGACCGGCGTCACCCTGCAGGTCGCGCAGGTCGCGCGCATCGACCTCACGCTCCAGCCCGGCGCGGTCAGCGAGACTGTCGAAGTGGTCGGCGCCACCTCGCTCCTCGACACCGAGACCTCTTCGCGCGGGCTGGTGATCGACCAGAAGAAGATCGTCGAGCTGCCGCTCAACGGCCGCGATTACAACCAGCTCGCGTTGCTCTCGCCAGGCGTGCTGCCCGGCACGCCCCGCCTGGCCAGCGTCAATTTCAAAGGCGTCCTGAACGTCAACGGGAATCGCACGTTCAACAACGTGTTCCTGCTCGACGGCGTCGACAACATCTCCTATTCGAATTCCTTCCGCGGCGAGAACGTCCAGCTGGTGCAGCCGTCGATCGAGGCGCTGCAGGAATTCAAGATTCAGACGAACGCGTACTCGGCCGAGTACGGGCGCAGTTCGGGCGCCGTCGTCAACGCGACGATCAAGTCCGGCAGCAACACCGTCCGGGGCAGCGTCTACGAGTTCCTCCGCAACGACAGTTTGGATGCGTCCAACTTCTTCTCGAATGCGCTCGGCGCCCCGAAACCGAAGCGGGAACGCAACCAGTTCGGGGGCGCGGTCGGCGGACCCCTGGTCAAGAACCGGACGTTCTGGTTCGGGGACTACGAAGGGTTGCGCGATCACGAGGGTATTCCCCGCGTCAGCCTGGTGCCGACGGCTGCGGAAAAGGCCGGCCGGTTCAGCTCGGCGGTGGTCGATCCGTTCGCGGCGGGGCGCCCGGCTTTCAGCCAGAACGCGCAAGGCGAGTGGGTGATCCCGTCCCAGCGCTGGGATCCCGTCGGCGCCGCCATCGTGGCGCTCATACCGGACGCGAACGCCAGCGCGGGCGGACAGCCGATCTACGCGTCGACGCCAATCACCGACACCCGGCAGGATCAGTTCGATGTCCGCATCGACCACCAGTTCATGTCCAACCTGACGGTCTTCGGCCGCTACAGCTTCGTGGATACGCTGACGTTCCGCCCGGCGCCGATGCCGGGTTTGGGGGAAGGCTCGTTCAACGACGCGTTTGGATCGAACGACAATCGATCGCAGGGGCTCGCGCTCGGCGCCACCTGGACGATCTCCCCGACTCTCGTGGGGGACATCCGCTTCGGGTCATCGCGTGGCGACTACTACACGTATCCGCCGAATTTCGGGATCAATGGCGCCACCGAGGTCGGGCTGAAGAACGTGCCGGACGATCCTGCCATCGTCGGCGGAGTGCCGAAGGTCCAAATCCAGGGCTTCAGCGCCTTCGGCCGGCACACCTCAACGCCCCAGTTCCAGACGCCCCGCAGCTGGAATCCGCGGGCGACGTTCAGCCTGAGTCGCGGCGCGCACTTCATCAAGTTCGGCACCGAGTTCCTCAAAGTATCGACGAGGATCAACGACTTGAATGCGACGATCGGGCGGATGGCGTTCGAGAACCGCTTTACCAACCGTGCCGTCGGAGATCTGCTCCTGGGGCTGCCGTCCCAGCTCGCCCTGACCAGTTACACGGTCATGGAGCAGGGACAGACGATGCAGTTCTACTTCGCGCAGGACGACTACCGCCTGTCGCCGAAGCTCACGGCCAACCTGGGGCTGCGGTACGAGTACGCCACGCCGCCGCTCGAGAAGGACAACCAGTTCGCGAACTTCGACCCTGCCTCCGGCACGATGGTCTTTGCGAAGGACGGCAGCGTCTTCGAGCGCGCGCTGATCCACCCCGATCGCAACAATTTCGCGCCGCGCATCGGCTTCGCATACGCGCCGTGGCAGAAGATGGTCGTGCGCGGCGGCTACGGCATCTTCTACACCCACACCGTCAGGCAGGGCCGCGAGGGGCTGCTCGGGTTCAATCCGCCATACCTGATCGACAACCTGTTGCAGACGAGCGTCTCGGGTGCGGCCGCGGTGGCCTCCGCCGCGCCGTTCCGGCTGGTCAACGGATATCCATCGGGCCTGCTGGACGCGGGCGCGATCGCCCCGACCGTCGGCCGGCGCGCACAGGATGCCAACCAGCGGACCCCCTACATCCAGCAGTTCAACATCGGGGCGCAGTACCAGCTGCGACCGGACCTGGTCCTAGACGTGGCGTTTGTCGGCAACAAGGGGACCAAGCTGAATGGCTTCCGCAACCTGAACCAGCGCGCCGTCATCACCAACCCGGACGGATCGCAGTCGGCCGGCGCGCGGCCCTATCCGGACTTCGGCGACATCCAGTGGATGGAGAACCGCGTCAGCTCCACCTACAAGTCACTGCAGACCCGCCTGGAGAAACGCTTCTCAGGGGGTGTGTCGGGGCTCCTCAGTTACACGTGGGGAGAGGCACTGACCGGGGCACCGGACCACATCTCCACCAGCGGGGGCGGCCCGGGCTTCGACACCGGGGTCTTCCGCGAACCACAGGACGGCAACAACCTGCGCGCCGAGTACGGCCCCTCCGAGTTCGACATCACCCATCGCCTCGTCGCCAGCTACGTGTGGGAGCTGCCCTTCGGCCGTGGCCGGCGGGTCGGGAGCGATTGGACCGGCCCGATGGAGTTCCTGCTGGGCGGCTGGCAGCTCACCGGCATCCACGTGGCGCAGAGCGGCCTCGCGCTGACGGCGACGCTCGGCGGCGGGACCGTGCTCAACATCGGCGGTGAGCGGCGGGCCCGGCCGAACCTCGTCGGCGATCCGGTGCTGCCGGAGTCCGAACGGACGCTGACGCGCTATTTCAACACCGACGCGTTTGCGGCCTTCAGCCCGGGAACGCAGGCGTTCGGGGACGCCGGGATCGGCATCATGCGCGGCCCGGGATACGTGAACTTCGATTTCACGCTGGCGAAGAACTTCCGGGTCAGCGACCGCCGGTCGGTGCAGTTCCGCACGGAGCTGTTCAACGCGTTCAACCACCCGAACTTCGGGCCGCCGAACATCCAGCGGGAACAGGGCGGCTTCGGACAGATCCTGACGGCCGGGAACGGCCGGATCATCCAGTTCGGGCTGAAGTTCTATTTCTAGTGGTCACTCGCCGGCGAACCGGGAGGCGGCCCGTCGCGTCGATCTCGTCCTGCCGCAGGCCGGCTGTTGCCCGTAAAACGACGGCCGCATCATGACGCCGCGTGCCCCGGCAATGCCCGCCTCCGAAGGCGCTGCGCCTCATTCACCACAGGATGAGCGAAACGGACGGTTCATGCATTGAACCCGATGTTCTCTGGCGGCTCCATCATCCTCACGGTGGTGTTCGTTCCACCTCCCCAAGGCGTTTCCTCCAGTAGGAGGTGCTTATGCCAGTTGTAGGCGATTTCATCCGTGTCGTTGGCGACAGCCCCAAGCCGATTGGGAGCTCGGCGGTGGAGCTGCCCTTCAACACCGGCGGGCGCGATTCGGCTCACGATGCGTTGCTGGTGTTCGGCGTGAGGGGACTCAATTCGACGGTCCAGGTGAAGGTGAACAACACGATCGTCGGCTCGCTGACGGCGAACTCGACGCAGGCCCATTGGTTCACCCAGATGGTCTACATGACGGGGGCGCAAATAAACAGCGGAAACAACGAGCTCCAACTGGAGGCCGTCAACAACGATTCGTTCGAGATCAAGGACGTCACTTGCTTCTTTGGCCAGTCGGCATAGCAGGCCGCTGAGAAAGGCCGGCCTGAGGTGAAACCGAAAATGGCGAACGGCAGAACGCGCCTAGGTTTGCGCCGTGCCATTGCAATTCAGCAGGGAGGTCGGCTCGCCCAGGGATTACACCGCCCGCAGGGCGAGCCGACCGACGGACGCCGTGCTTCGCACCGGGTCGTGTGGCCGTCGCCGCCCTCGACGGACGGGTCGAAGCGGGGAATCCCGGTTTGAGACGGGGTCTCGCTAGTGTGGCCGTTGGGCGACGTCGGCCAGTGCGCGCAGGCGATACTGCGCGACCAGCGCCGTCACGTCGTCGGCGCCTCCAGAATCGGCCGCCAGGTCAACCAGTGCGCGGCACTGGTCGTCGGGCGTACGGTGCGCCCGCAGCGCGCCGGCTATCTGTGCGTCCTCGATCACGTCGGTCAATCCGTTGGTGCACAGGAGGATGAGATCGCGGTCGAGCAGGCCGCAGCGCTCGATGTCGAGTCGCAGCGCGCCCGCACCGCCCGCCCCGAGCGTTTCGGTCACGATGTGGTGCTGATCCTGCGCGCTGGCCGCCACGTCCACGATGGTCGGCTTGCCTGGACGCCTGCGCTCGAGGGTGTGGTCCCGCGTCAACTGCATCAGGTGATCGTCGCGAAACACGTACGCGCGGGAATGGCCCACGTGCGCGAAGAACAGCTCGTTCTCGGCGGTGTAGACGGTCGTCAGCGCCGTGTGCAGGCGGCGTTCGCCGTCGTGGCTGGCCTGCAGGAGCGTTGAATCGACATTCCGGTAGAAGCGCTCGGCGCGGTCCATCATCTCTTCGGCGATCGGCTCGGCGACCCTGACGTGCCATCTGCCGAAATCGATCCCCAGTTGCACGAGCGTTGTGATGGCGAGCCGGCTGGCGGGCTCACCGGCCGCCCCCATCCCATCGGCGACGACCATCCCGTAGCCGTACTCGTCGAAGCGTCCGGGTATGTCGCCCTCCGGGAGGCTCGTCATGAGCGTTTCCAGATGCCTTCCGAGCCGCAGAATCAGATAATGATCGTCGTTGACCGACCGCTGCGGACCCCGCCGGGACCGTGCCCCGAACTCGACCTCCACGTCGACCGACGGACGTGGAGAATCGAGCGCCCCGGGCAGCGGCGCCATCAGGAACGATCTGCGCGCGGCAGCCGATTCGTCATTGCTCATCTGGCGTCACCTCTCGCCTCGCCGACGCAGCCGCCACACACGCAAGGTTCACACCGTCACAAAATGGCAGGCAGGTCGCGCTCAAACGGGCAGTCACCCGAGGCCAACGTCAAGCGGGAGGACGGCCGCGACCCCGCCCTCCATGTCACAGCATGTTGTGACCGCGCTCTCGACCCATTGCACCGGCGCCTCACTCGCCGCCGCCGTGGCTCCCACTAACCCGTGATCTGACGGCACATTGCCGTCGTCTCGCTGTTGCTGCAGACGTGGCTTGCTTCTTGCCTAGTATGGTTCCTGCATCGAGACGAGGTCGAACCACGTGAGTGAAGATCGGGGATACGGCCACTCCGCTGGCTGCGGAAACGGGCCGTCGGCTGGAGCACGGCCGGCAGTGAATACCCGCTCGCATTTAGCTTCCGTCTTCTGAAGGAGAATGTCATGAGATCGATCGTTGCAGCCGCCGCGCTCGTCGTGTTCCTGCCGGCCCTGGCCCTGGCGCAGAAAACCAGCTTCGACTACGACAAGACGGCGGACTTCTCGAAGTACAAGACCTACACCCTCAAGGACGGCACGAAGGTAGGCGATCCGCTGATCGACAACCGCATCGTCGCAGCGATCGAGGCCGAGCTCGCGGCAAAGGGGTTGACCAAGAACGACACGGCGCCCGATGTCGTCGCGGTCTACCACGTGGCCTTCGACAAGAAACAGGACATCACCGCCTACAGCACAGGCTACGGTGGCGGTTACGGCTATCGCTGGGGTGGAGGCTTCGGCGGCACGACCGATGTGCGCGTCAACGAAATCCTCGTCGGCACGCTGGTTATCGATGCCATCGACGCCGCCAAGAAAGAGGTCGTGTGGCGGGGCATGGGCGTCAAGGAAGTCGATGTTCAGGCGAAGGCGGACAAGCGCGACAAGAACATCAACAGCGCGGTGAAGAAGATCATGCAGAACTTCCCACCCAAGAAGAACACATAAAGACAAGGGGGCTCGGGCGCTGACGCGGCCGGCGTTTGATGTAGGGTGGGGTCTTCCGCCTCCGCTGAAGCTACGGCGGACCACCGTAGCCTGGCGAAGGTGGTCAGACCCCGCTTGGGCGGGCCTGAAAAACCCGCCCTTCCCCCACTACTTCACCTTCCTGATCTCGTTGAACCGTATTGGCTGCTGGGCGTAGTTCTCGAGCACCAGGTTGTTGTTCTTGTCGATGTAGAGCTTCGTGCCCCCCAGGATCTTGCCGACCCCTTTGTCGTTCTTGTCCAGCTGGACCTCGATAATCGTAAAGGGATAGTCCATGGTGCGGTTCTGGTTACGCGCCTCCCGGAAGCCGACCGGGCGATCTGTGGCGAGGATGACGCGGCGCCCCCCATCTTCGAGCGGGCTCTGCCGCGCGAAGCGCAGATCCCAGGCCAGCGTGGTAGGGGTGCGGATGGAGCCGACCTTTGGCATCTTCTGCAGCGCCGTGAGCAGTTTCTCATTCGCCCGGGTCGTGTTCTTTTCTTCCTTGAGGATGGCGAGCAGTTGATCCCGCTCGGCGTCAGTGGACCAGCGCTGGATCGTAAAATCCACCGTCGCCGTCGATGCCTGGTTGTTCAGGTTGATGGCAAATCCGGTGAAGCTCTCCGGTCCGTTCTGCCCGAAGGCAGGCGGAGCCGCGAGCAGCACGGTTGCAACCGCCGCCGCGAACATGTGCCTCCAGACCAGTAGCGCCCTGATGTTCCTGTTTCTCACAGTTGAGTCTCCTTTCGATCGGGCCGGCTGACCGTTAGAAGTAGAGTCCCAGGCCAGCCACGGGCCCCTGCAGTGTCTGCTTGATGTCGAAGGTCCGTTGGAGCACGGTGTTGCTGAGCTTCAGGGTACAGCACGGTGTATCCAAAGGTCAGCCCGACCGGTCCTGCCACCCTTACGTCCGCTCGGATGGCGCCGGAGAGATCCACGTCCGCGCCGGCTCCGAATCCGCCGCCCTCCCCAGTGAGGTGCAGCGCCCACCTGGATCCGAGTGCGCCGTGCCACGCCAGGCCGACCAGGGGATCCCAGATACCCGGCTCTCGAACGAAGTGCGCCGGCCGGTCCGCCACCTGAATGTCGTACTTGAGGGCGAGTCGGCGCACGCCCCCCGTGACGTAGAGGTCCTTGTAGATCTTGACGCCGCCCGATACGTGTCCGTAGATGATGTCCAGATCGACGTTCAGCAGGGGCCGGTCCCGCTGCGTCCCCAACGCTGCCCAGATGCCGTCGACATCGATGCGCCAGTTGGCCTTCTCCATCGAGAAGCCTGCGAGCGCCGCGCCGTCGAACGACGCATCGGTCGATCCGGATTCCGCCGGGCAGATCGGGCCCATTTGGGAAGTCAGGGAAGTCGGGGACGTTTGTGGTGGCAGAGAACGCGGGCACCCAGAGCAGAACAGGGTAGACGGCGAACTTCATGTCGTCGTCGTCGGCGCCTGTCTGGACAGCCGGGGTTGCGTCGGGAGTACGCGCTTCCGATCGATTCGTTCCCGGTCCAGCCGTGGCGCGGTCGGGAGAGAAAGCGGGCAACTGGCTTTCGGCCAGTGATTGAGCCGGGGCGATTGCCGGGGCGCAGAAGCCCATGGCAACGGCCAGAGTAGCGGTGGCGATTCGTGCGTGCATGTTGTCCTTTTTGAGCTCCTCAGACTGTTTGGTCCCTAGCCAGCTCCGAGGTGGTCCCGTTTATGCGGCGCGCCGCCGGCGGTGCCAGCGGGACGACGTTGTTGATGGTATCCGAGGTGTGGGACGTCGGCAGGCGCCGAACGACCCCGGCGCCGTCTGCGGGAACCGCAGCCCGCACGTGAAAGCGATGCGTTAGACCTCAGCGCCTCGGGCCGCCGCCACCGCCGGAGCCATTTGCCACTCCCTTCCTGCGTCCCGTCGTCGTCGGCGCCGGTCGTGTGCATCGACACCACGACCGGAGCTTCACGGCTGGTCGGGATGTGCGGACGCCCACTGGAAGTCGGCACTGAAGTCGTGGCGCTCACGATCCCCGCGCCGATGATAGGGAATCGAACTTCAACTGGATGTACTGGGGCACGCCGACCAGCTGGGCACCACCGCCATGCAGGCGCCAGAGGGCATCGACGGCGATCGCATCGGCCGACACCACATCGGTCAGATCCAGATGCAGGGCGGCCGAGATCTCGCCACAGGCCACCAGGAGGTCTGGAATGTGCGCATTTGCCAGCCGCCCCGCCACGCTGACGGTTCGGACCCCATGCTCATCCAGCACCTGAATGCGGCAGTCCACGAGAGCGTCAGGCGCAAGACGACGGCCAGAAGGGCGATGGGCCGTCCCGGCAACTATCGGCGGCTTTTCGCGCCAGTTGAGGGCAGCCCGCCGTGGATGACCGCCCGCCGTCGACGAGGTACCTGACTGCCTGCCGTGAGCGGATCTCCGCGATTGGTGACAGGGGGACGGATGTCCGGCCTCAAAAGTCGGCCGTCCCGCATCCCGGTCAGGCACCGGGGCGCCGGGTTGACGTGGCTCGCCACTTGCTGCGACGTCCCTGAGGCCGCTCGCCGGCAGGCACCTGGATACCGCATCGACGGCCATCGATGCGCATGCCAGCCTCTGCGAATGCGGAAGGCCATTTCGACGGAGAACAACGACGGCGCGACAGGGCACGGCAATGTCGTGTCGATCGGCGCTGGCCGGGCTGGCGGCCATCAGCGTGGTGGCGTGCGGCCGCAGCGAGCCCACAACCGAGGCCGAGCGCCGGCGCCCTCCGCCGCCTGCAAACGTGTGGTTCGGCAACGTCGAGCGGATCGCCTCGGAGCGGATTGGCCGCGAGACGGTGACCCACGTCAGCAGCATCTACAAGTAAACTACTCACTTACCGTATGCTCAGCGATCAACGGGATCGACGCGAGGCGGCCAAGGCGGCGGTCGGAAAGCGACTGACCCGCGACGGGCCACGCGGCATCCTTCGCGTGCCGATCCGGGCCTCCGCGGGAGAGCCCCAACTGAGAGCGTCTCACATGATCTTGCCGACAGGGGAGCGTAGCGTTCGGGAGTTGATGCGGCCGGGCGCGCGACACCAGCGGATTCGGGGGCTCATGGCCGGACTCCTGGCGGTGGTGTGCGCGGGATGTGCCGCCCCGTTCCAGAAAGTCGCCACCCAGGCCGGGCCCGCGCCCGTGCCCGATGGTCCGCCGCGCACCGTGCGCGAAGCGAAGCGACCGACGGTGGGGGTCGCATTCGGTGGCGGCAGTGCGCGCGGCATCGCACACGTGGGCGTCATCCGCTGGCTGGAGGAGCACCGGATCCCCATTGACGTGGCGGCCGGGACCAGCATGGGAGGCCTGGTCGGCGGTGCCTATGCCACCGGCATGGATGCGGCTGAACTCCGCACGTTCATCACGACCCTGAACTGGGATCAGCTGTTCGGCGCGTCGACGTTCGCGTACAAGAACATCCGGCGCAAGACCGACGCGCGCGCGTATCCCTCGCGCCTCGAATTCGGCCTCAAGGGCGGGATCGTGCCGCCGACCGCCCTCAACAGCGGACAGGACGTGGAGCTGCTCCTCGGCCGCATTGCGGCGCCCTACTTCGACACTGCAGGACTTCGACGACCTGCCGACACCGTTTCGAACGGTTGCCGTCGATCTTCTGTCTGCCCAGCCAGTGGTGATGCGAAGCGGGTCGCTGGCGGACGCGATGCGCGCCACCATGTCCCTTCCGCTGATCTTTCCGCCCACCGAGGTGAACGGACAGGTGCTGATCGACGGCGGCACCATGGACAACGTGCCGGCCGACATCGTGAAAGCGATGGGGGCGGACCACGTGATCGCCGTCAACGTCGGCGATCTCTCCGATCGCGAGGGAGTCAGCTACACGATGCTCGGCGTTGCCAGCAGATACGCTCGACGCGATGATGCGCGCCTCGACCCGGCGCGCCATGGCTTCCGCGGATGTCGTCATCAACGTGCCGCTCGGACAGTATGGATCGCTCGACTGGCGGCGGGCCGCCGCGCTTGATTGACGAGGGTTACCGGGCGACCGAGGCGATGCGCGATCAACTGCTGCCACTCGCGATGAGCGAAGCGGAGTTCGAGGAGTGGCGCCGCGGCCGTCAGGCGCGTCGCCGGACAGCGACTTGCCCCCGCCCGCCTTCATCGAGTCCGACGGCTTCGCCACGAACGACACGACGCGTCTGAATACGCTCCTCGCCCGGCACGTGGGGGTGCCGCTGGATATCGACGCCTTCGAGGCGGATATTGCCATCGTGGCGGGGCTCGACCGCTACGAGACCGTGACCTGGCGCATGACCCGCGACGCCGCGCGCGGCTACGGATTGCGCGTGCACGGGCGCGCCAAGGCCTACGCCCCGCCGTTCCTGATGCTGGGAATGAACCTCGAGAACACGACGTCGAGCGACTTCCGCATCACCGCAACCGCCCGCTATCTTGCCTTCGACGTCCTCGGATCGGGCTCGGAGCTGCGCATCGACGGCACGATTGGTTCCGATCCGCATCTCGCCGCTGAGCTGTATCGGCCGCTCGGCCCGACGCCCCTGTTCGTCGCGCCGTATGCCGGCGTCGGCAGCGACGACGTTCAATCTGATCGACAACGACGCGGTGATTGCGCGGTACCGTCAAACCGTCTCCCGTGTCGGGCTGAACGTCGGAGTGAACCTCGGGGCGCGGAGCGATCTGCGGCTGGGCGCCTATGTCGGGCGCACGACCGCGTCGATCGATGGTGGGGGACCCGGGATTTCCGGAGTTGCGGGGCAAGGAGAGCGGGGGCGAGATGGTGTGGCGTCTGGACACGCAGGACAGTCCGGTTGTGCCAGGCAGCGGGCTGCTGTCCGAGGTGCGGCTGTCGCGCATGTTCAACGGCCCCGACATCGCGGTGCAGGGCGAGAGCTTCGATTTCGAAACGTCGCCGACCCAGCTGTCGGCGGTGGCGAATCGGTTCTGGAGCGTCGGTCCACGCAATCGCCTGTTCGTCTACGGCGGCGTTCGGCACGTCGTTCGACGACGTTCCGTTGCCGACCGATCAGTTCGCGCTGGGCGCTGCCTTTCAGGCTCGGCGCGTACGATACGGGCGAGTTGCGAGGGCCGGCTTACTACTACGTCGCGACAGGCTGGCTACCTGCGGCAAGTTGGCCGGCTGCCGGACTTCATGGGCGGACCGGTCTTCGCGGGAGGCTGGCTCGAAAACGGCGACGCCTTCGACGAATGGTCACTGGCCGGGCTGGCGAACGAACGGCGCCGTCGGCCTGGTGATGGACACGCTCGTGGGACCGGTCATGGTCGCCGGTTCGTGGGGTTTCGACGGACGTTGGCGCACCTACCTCGGCGTGGGACGCACGTTCCGCTGAGGGTTCAGGTGGGACAGACTTCAATGACAGACCGACGGAGGACAGTGATGATGATGCGACTTGTGACGGCGTTGGCGATTGTGGCCGGTATGGCGGCACCCACGATGGCCCAGACTGCGGCGACGACCGACATGGAGATCCTCCGCCAGAAGCTCAAGGCGGACAAGAAGCTGGTGGTCGCCGAGAATCTGAAGCTCACCGACGCGGAAGCGACGGCGTTCTGGCCCGTGTACGACGCGTACCAGAAAGAGCTGCAGGCGATCAACCAGCGCATGACCGCGGCGATCCAGGCGTATGCCGACGCGTACAACAAGGGGCCGGTGACCGACGAGACGGCGAAAAAGATCCTGGACGAAGCGCTGGCGATCGACGACGCCGAGGCGAAGTTGAAGAGCGCGTCGGCGCCCAAGATCCTGGCTGCACTCCCCGCAACCAAGGCGGCACGCTACATCCAGATCGAGAACAAGATTCGGGCGCTGGTGCGATACGAGCTGGCGGCAGGTATTCCGCTCGTCCAGTAACGCGTCTGCGCAGATCCGACCCGTATCCGGACGAGCGTCTCACGATGCTGGCAGTGCGCTCACTGCCCGCCGTGAGCCGCCGCGCTGCCCTTGATTACCAACGGCCCATCCTGCCCGGTTTATACTGACTGTTCTGCCGCGGCAGCACTGTTCTGCTGGCCCAGTCCTTGCGCCGGGTGCAATCGCTGCCGCTGGTGGCAGTCACACAGAGAGAGTCACACAGGAGCGTTCAATCGATGAAGCGGAGATATCTCGTCGTTCTTCTACTGGTCGCGCTGGCCTCGACCACGGGGTCCACAGCCTACGCGCAGTCCTCATTTTCCAAGTGGAGCGTCGACTTCGGCATCGGCGCGGACAACAGTATCAGCGGCAACATCAACTCGAGCGGAACGGGCCGCATCAACGACCAGGCGGTGGTCATTCTCAAGAACGAGTACGGGGAGGTGTATGGCACAGGGCTGCATTTCCAGTTCGGCGGCGGCTACATGATCGACGAGGAGACGGAAATCAGGGCCACGTTCACCCTGCAATCGCTGGACGCCGATTTGACGCCCATGGGGGACATCGGAGTCTCGCGGCTGTACGGCCAGTATGACGACTACCAGAGTTTCGCGCTCGACGTGGGGTTGCGGCGCTACCTAACCCTGACGCCCAGGGTCCGTTTCTACGGAGAGGGAACGATCGGGTTGGGATTCATCGACGAAACGGACATCCTCCTCGTCGCGCCGGCGGCCAACCTCTCCGGCAATGCGACTGACTTCTACGACGCGACGTCCGCATTCTCGCTGGCGGGCAACGTGGGCGTGCTCGTCCAGACCGGCGAGCGGATCGGGTTGTTCGGACAGGTGGGCCTGCGCTGGGTCAGCGGGATGTCCGACGTGGACGGGTTCGAGGGCACCGGGCTCGAAAACATCAACGACAAGAGCGGGCGATGGACCTTGCCCTTCGTCGGCGGGTACGGGTCGCGTTCTGACCTGGCTGAGTTGGTGCCAGCGTCACGCGTGGCAACCGCCGCCGTCTCAGGGTGACCCACTCGCGATC
Source organism: uncultured Acidobacteriota bacterium (assembly GCA_963787175.1). Taxonomy (GTDB): domain Bacteria; phylum Acidobacteriota; class Vicinamibacteria; order Vicinamibacterales; family 2-12-FULL-66-21; genus CAVSUB01. Next base: position 470,015 of record CAWBCA010000002.1, on the reverse strand, counting down.
GATGTGTCAGGTGCTCGTCGGTTACCACTCCCAATCAGGCGCGCTCGCGACCCGGGATCCGGTTTTCACGGCAACCGGTGGTCATGATGACGGCCTGCCGTGAGCGCGGCCGGGGCTCCCGTAATGAAGGGGCGTTTTTGCACGCCCTTCGTCGTGCCGTGGCGGTCGCCTTTTTGCTGTTGCGGCCCGCGGCCACATGTCGTTCTCTCGACAGATCCTCGTCGGGCTCGCCCTTGGCATCCTGACCGGGCTGTTCTTCGGCGAACGGGCGGCGGCGCTGAAATGGGCGGCGGACGGTTTCGTCAAGCTGCTCCAGATGATGGTGTTGCCCTACATCACCGTCTCGATCATCGCCAGCCTGGGGTCGCTGCGGCCGCTCGAGGTCCGGACGCTGGGCCTGCGGGCCGCCGCCGTGATTGGCGGGCTGTGGCTCGTGGCGCTGTCGTTCGCCTTCCTGATTCCCGCTGACGTTCCCCCCGATAGAGAACGCCTCGTTCTTCAGCTCGAGCCTGGTCGAGCGCCGTCCCCCCTTCAACTTCATCGACCTCTACATTCCGGCCAACCCCTTCAACTCCCTCGCGAACAACGTCGTGCCCGCCGTCGTGCTGTTCTCCCTCATTCTGGGCATCGCCGTGGTCGGCGTCGAACGCAGGGAACGGCTGATCGACGTCCTGCAGGTGGCCAAGGAGGCGATCGCGGCGGCCACCAGGTTCGTGACCCGGCTGACGCCCTATGGATTGTTTGCGATTGCCGCCAATGCGGCGGGAACGCTGGGTCTCGAACAGCTGGGTCGGCTGCAGATCTACCTGGTGGCGTACGTTGCGGTGGCGCTGATGCTCGGTCTCTGGGTGCTGCCGGGGCTGGTCGCCGTGCTCACCCCCATTTCTGTCCGGGACGTCCTTGGCGAGTCGCGCGACTCGCTGATCACCGCCTCCATTGCCGGCGACCTGTTCATCGTGCTGCCGGGCCTCATGCAGGCCAGCCGCAGGCTCCTCGGCCGGCTCCACCCCGGCGACGACGAGCCGGGCCGCCTGACGGAGGTCATCGTCCCGGCCTCCTTCAACTTCCCGCACTCCGGGAAGCTCCTCTCGCTGAGCTTCATCCTTTTCGCGGGATGGTTCGCCGACGCGCCGGTGCCGCTGTCCGGCTATCCTCAGCTGGCGCTCGCCGGGTTGGTGACCTTCTTCGGCAGCCTCACCGCGGCGGTGCCGTTCCTCCTCGACCTGTTCCGGATACCGGCCGACACCTTTCAGCTGTTTCTCGCCACCGGCGTCATCAACTCGCGGGTGGGCTCGTTCGTGGCCGCGATGCACACGCTCACGGTGGCGCTGCTCGTCGCCTGCGCCGTCACCGGCCACCTGCGCTGGCGGCGCGGACCCTTCCTGACGTACACAGGCGTCACCGCGGCCCTGGTGATCGCTGGTGTTCGGCGGTACGCGCATGCTGTTTGCCAGCGGTCACTCGCGTGAATATTCGAAGGACAAGGTGCTGGCGTCGATGCACCTGCTGCACGAACCGGTGGAGGCCACCGTCGCCCGCACGGCCTCTCCGGCGCCCGTCACCGGGCTGCCGCCGCTGGAGACCATCGAGGCCCGCAAGGTCCTGCGGGTCGGCTACCTGCCCGACGCGATGCCGTTCGCCTTCTTCAACCAGGCGGGAGACCTGGTGGGCTACGACGTCGAGCTCGCGCATCGCCTGGCCCGCGAGATGGATGTGGCCCTTGCCTTCGTGCCCGTCGATCGCGAGCGGCTCGTCCAGCAACTCTCGGAGGGCTACTGCGACCTCGTGATGTCGGGCGTGGCGGTCACGACGAACCGGGCACGGGAGGTGCTCTTCTCGGAGTCGTATCTCGACGAGACCCTGGCGTTCATCGTTCCGGATGACCAGCGCGAGCGCTACGAGACGTGGGGCTCCATTCGCGATCGAGGCGCGCTGACGATCGCGGTTCCCGATGTGCCGTACTACGTCCGCAAGCTCCGCGACCTGCTGCCGCGTGCCACCATCGACGTGCACTCCGCGGGCATCGCTTCGCTGTTCGACCGGACGGCCACGCAGGCCGACGCGCTGGCGCTGCCGGCCGAGCGCGGGTCGGCATGGACCTTGATGTATCCCGCCTACTCAGTGGTCGTGCCGGGCCCCGATCCGATCCGCGTGCCGCTCGCGTACCCGATCGGCAAACGCGACCAGCCGCTCGCGGCCTTCGTGAACACCTGGCTCGCCTTGAAGCGCAAGGACGGCACGCTCGACGCGGCCTACAAGTACTGGATTCTCGGGCAGCAGGCGGCGCCGCGGCAGCCGCGCTGGTCGATCGTCCGCAACGTTCTTCATTGGGTGGAGTGACAGCATGACTGAACAACCCCGCGCCACCGGACTCGAGCGCTTCCTCAACCTCTTCACGGTCGTGCGCCCCGGAGAGGCACGGACGGCGCTGCTGCTCGCCCTGAACGTGTTCCTGATCCTGACCGCGTACTACATCTTGAAGACAGTGCGCGAGGCGCTGATTCTCGGAGAGGGAACAGCGGAGCTCAAGAGCTACCTGTCCGCAGCTCAGGTCGTGGTGCTGGCCTTCGTGGTTCCCTTCTACGGCCGGCTGGTCGCGCGATTTCCGCGCATCAAGCTGATCAACATCGTCACGGTCTTCTTCATCATCTGTCCGCCGGTGTTCTACCTCCTGGCGCAGGCCGGCGTCCCGCTCGGGATCATCTTCTTCGTGTGGATTGGCATCTTCAACCTGATGATCGTTGCGCAGTTCTGGTCGTTCGCCAACGACGTGTACTCGAAAGAGGAAGGCGAGCGCCTGCTCGTCATCGTCGGGCTGGGCGCGTCGCTGGGCGCGGTTGCCGGGGCCCGCATGGCGGATCGGCTGATCGAACCCTTCGGCGTGCTCCAGCTGATGCTGCTCGGCGCCGGCGTGCTCGGCCTCCAGCTGCTGCTCACCAATCACATCGACCGCAGGGAGCGTACCCGCCGGACGCCCGCTGCCCCGGCGACGCGGGTCAAGGCCGGTCCGGCACAGAACGCCTTCGCGATGGTGTTCAGGACGCGCTATCTGCTGCTGATGGCGCTGCTGATGCTGACCATCAACTGGGTCAACACGACAGGGGAGTACATCCTCGGCAGCATCGTCAAGGAACAGGCCTCGGCCATGGTCGCTGCCGGAACGGCCGGCGGATTGAGCGAGGGGCAGATCATCGGTGATTTCTACGCCAAGTTTTTCACGCTGGCGAACCTGACCGGCCTCCTGCTTCAGCTGTTCGTGGTCTCCCGCATCATCCGGCATGGGGGGGTCGCCGTGGCCGTGATGATCCTGCCGGCCCTCTCGTTCGGCGCCTACAACATCCTGGCGTTCGTGCCCCTGCTCAATGCGGCACTGGCGGCCAAGGTCCTCGAGAACTCGGCCGACTACTCGCTGAACAACACCGTGCGGAACATGCTGTTCCTGCCGTGCACCTACGAGCAGAAGTTTGCCGCCAAGCAGGCGATCGACTCGTTCTTCGTGCGGATGGGGGACGTGCTCTCGGCGGCGCTCGTGTTCGGCGGGACGACGTTTCTCGCGCTGTCGTCTGGAGGCTTCGCGGCGGTGAATGCGGGGCTCGCCATCCTCTCGCTGATCCTGGCGTGGCGTGTCGGCCGCTACTACAAGACCCTGACGGAGCCGCGCGCCACCCCGTCGGCCGCCGCGTAGCGCATTGCTCGTTTGACACAGACCGTACCAGTTCATCGGTAACAACGGCTGGGCGGTCACCCGGGTGCCGAGGGGTGGATCACAACCGCCCGTGGCGCGCTCACGGCAACCCGCCGTGGATGCGGACTTCCTGCAGCCTACAAAAAGGTATGGCGGGCAGTGTCCGCAACACTTTCGTTCACGCCATTTTTACTTGCAGAAAGAGGGAGCATGTGTGTCTAATCAGCCGATCGCTGCCAGGAGAAAGAGTTCGCAATGGCATTCCAGCGCCTGGATGAATGCTCCAGGCCGGCGCATCGGCAGCTCCGGGTCCCCTTTCGATCGACGCTGATACCGTCGCTTGCCTGGCTCGCCGGGTTGTGGCATGGGCAAACCGCTCTGAAACCCGTGGAGGCGGGCTCGTCGCGGCAGATTCAGCTGGCTGCCAGCCTGCTATTCTGATGTCGCTGCAGACTGTCCGGCGTCTCCTCCGTGTCGCCCTCCCGACACTCGCGCTCACGCTCGTAGAGGCGACTGTCGGGGCCCAGTCTCCCGCGCTCAAAACCGTGCTCACGGTGCATTGGGGCTCTGAGAGCTATCCGGCCAACCCGGTGATGGATGCCGCGATCCGGGAGGGCCTCCTGCCGGGCTTCGATGCGGCGATCGACTACCGCGCGGAATACCTGGAGTCCGGAGACCTTCCCGAGAAAGATGCGTCGCTGGCGCTGCGGGACTACATCCGCAGGAAATACCAGCGCCGGCGAATCGACCTGGTCGTTGCGACAAACGACGTCGCGCTGGAGTTCGCGCTCCGGTTCCGCCGTGAGCTGTTTCCCGACGCGCCAATCGTCTACCGCGGGGCTGCCGCGGCTGATGCTGCCGTCCGCGACGCCGGACCCGGCCTCACCGGCGTATTGGTCGGCACCGGACTGAAGGAAACCCTGGAGCTTGCGCTGGAGCTGCACCCGCCGGTCGAACGTGTGGTCGTCGTCGCGGGGGCCCCGAACATCAGGCTGCAGGACTCAATGCGACGTGAGCTTGGTGCGGTCGCCCACGGGACGGAGATCAGGTACATCACCGAGGAGTCCCTGCCGCGGCTGATTGCCGCCATCAAGGCCGTCCCCGCGCGGAGTGCGATTCTCTATGCCCGCGATTCGCAGGAGGAACGCGGTCACGTCCTGGTTCCGTCGGAGGTTGCACGAATGGTGTCCGACGCATCGCAGGTGCCCGCCTACGGCATCTCGGACTCGTATCTCGGTTCCGGAGTCGTCGGCGGCGCAATGTACGAAGCACGGGCCGTCGGCAACCGCATGGGAGAGATGGCTCGTCAGATTCTCGACGGCAGGCGGGCTCAGGACATTCCGCTCGAACGTGCGAGGCTCGTCCCGACCTTCGACTGGCGCCAGGTGCGGCGCTGGGGCATCAGCGAGCGCCAGCTGCCTGCGGGCAGCAGGATCCTGTACCGAGGGCCGGGCGCCTGGGAGCAGTATAGGGTCCGGATTCTCGCCGGCACCCTGCTCATGCTGCTGCAGAGCGCGCTGATTGCCTCGCTGCTGATCCAACGTACTCGTCGCGCGCGTGTCGAGCGGACCTTGCGCGAGAGGGAAGAACGCTCAAGCCTCGATATCGCGGACCGCCAGGAGTCCGAAGATGCGCTCCGAAGGAACCAGCAGCGCTACACGATGGCAACCGCCGCTGGAGCGGTCGGCGTCTGGGACTGGAACTTCGAAACCAACGAGATCTACGTGGATCCGACGCTCAAGGCCATACTGGGGTTCGCGGACGCTGAGATCACCAACAGCGTGGAGGACTGGGGCTCACGAGTGCATCCTGAAGATGCACCTGCAGCGACCGCCCGGGTGAGAGCCTGCATCGATGGCAAGACCGATGTCTACGAGATCGAGCACCGGATGCTTCACAAGGACGGCAGCTCGAAGTGGTTCCTCTCGCGCGGATCGGCGGTGAGAGGCATCGACGGCACACTGCAGCGCCTGGTCGGAACCAAGGTGGACATCACGGAGCGCAAGCGCGCCGAAGACGCGGTTCACGAGAACGAAGCTGCGCTGCAGGCCAGCAATCGCGAGATCCGGCACCTCGCCGGGTCGCTCATCACGGCGCAGGACGCCGAGCGGGCGCGAATCGCCCGCGACCTGCACGACGACGTGAGCCAGCAGGTCGCCGCGTTGTCGATCGCCCTCAGCAGTCTCAAGCGCCGCGTGGCCGCGGTGTCGAACGACGCCCATCTCGACGCGGACGTGTCTTCGATCCAGCAGCGCACCACCGCGCTCGCAGAGAGCGTGCGGGCCCTCTCTCACGATCTGCATCCGGACGTGCTCAGGCACGCCGGACTGGCAGCCGCCCTGGCCGCCCACTCGGCTGGACTCTCCCATGCAGAGGCGATCGACGTGACCTGCACCGTCGAGGGCGACTGCGGGGCGATCGACGCCAAGACCGCAGTCTGCTTGTACCGGATCGCCCAGGAGGCGCTGCACAACGTCGTCAAGCACTCGGGAGCCCGCCACGCCGAAGTCCAGCTGCTCTGCGCCGGCGACCGCACCCAGCTCACGATCGTCGACGACGGAAGGGGGTTCGATGTGGCCAAGACGTGGCTGAGCCGCAAGGGGCTCGGCCTCGTCAGCATCAAGGAGCGCGCCAGGCTGGCGGGCGGGACCCTCAGTGTCGCGACAGAATTGGACAAGGGTACACGGGTTCGTGTGCGGCTTCCAACGACCCCTGGCCCGCGGCCCGCTCCGGACGATGTGGCCTGACGATACGCCACGGCCTCACAGCACAGCCGCCATTCGAGAGTGTCAATGCGCCGATACAGTGTGCTGGTCGCGGACGACCATGCCATCGTCAAGGAAGGTCTCGTCACCCTGCTCGAGGAACACGACTTCGACGTGGTCGGCGCGGTGGGCGATGGCCACGAGCTGCTCGAAGCCGCCAGGCGGCTTCGGCCGGACGTCATCGTCACCGACCTGTCGATGCCGGGACAGAGCGGCCTGGACGTGCTGACCCGGCTGAAGGCCGAAGGCGTGGACAGCAAGGTCATCGTGCTCACAATGCACCGCGATGCGGACCTGGCCACGCGGGCGATGCGCGCCGGCGCCACGGGCTTCCTGCTGAAACACTCGGCCGGCGAGGAACTGTTGACCGCCATTCAGCAGGCGCTGGAAGGCCGGACCTACCTGACGCCTGCGCTGACCAAGGAGGTCCTGGAGCGGATGGCGGTCCCACCGGATGGCGCCGGGCCGAAGCTGACCGCGCGCCAACTGGACGTGCTGCGCCTCATCGTGGAAGGACGGCGGATGAAGGAGATCGCGGCAACCCTCCAGCTGTCCGTCCGGACCGTCGAAACGCACAAGTATCAGATGATGCAGGCCCTCGGCATGGACTCGACGGCGGAGCTGGTCAAGTACGCAATCGAGCATCGCCTGTTCCCGGATTGACCATCGCGCGTCATATCCGCCTTGGCCCGCCGCCTGTCGGTAGCGCGCTCAATGGTTTCTCGCATGCGAGTCGAGCCTCAACTGCAGGTATCCGGGAGTGCTCGTGAGCGTGACGCCCCCTTCTCGCAGTTGCTGGAGGGCTTCGATGCCGGCCGCGTCGGCGGAGACGAGGTCCGCCAGATCGAGCTCGACGGCAACGCCGGGAGAAACCTCCGTGCATGCTTCGAGCAGTTCAGGGAGCTGCGCGACAGTCAGGCGGCCGGCCAGTTGCACCCGACGTCGATCGGCCTCTCGAACAACACCGATCCAGCAATCCACGGGGCTGCCCACAGGCAAGACTCAAGCCACGATTGCTCGCGCGCGGAACCGCCGGCACGCACATTTTGCCTCGGATCCTCGGGCGGCCTCGAGACCTCGCTGTCCCGACGTCACAGCCTGCCGTGATCAGGTCTCGACGCGTTGCATCTACGCGTCCCTCCCCCTGGGGTGCCCGGGCGCAAGTGCCCTTCCCCCGCGCAAAGCCGCTGCCTCTCGACCTCTCAGCCGTGGCTTGCCTCTTGCCTAGAGAACGAAGGGACCACTGACATGCTGGTCACTCACCGTCGCGCACGGCGCCGCTGAGCAATCGATGGAGCGCCGAGAACATCTATGGACACCAATCGCCTGGACACGCCAGGGCTGCTGGCAGGAGAGCCCGCCGACTTCTCCCTCGTCCTGGGCGGCCCGTTGTTCCAACTCCTTCGCCGATCGCGCCTCTCGGACGATGCGCTGACGCTGGTCTATCGACGCATTCTCGCAGGTGTCCTGATCACGTGGCTGCCGCTGCTGCTCCTCTCGACATGGGAGGGGCGCGTGTGGCGGGGAAACGTCGACGTCCCCTTTCTGCTCAACGCAGAAGTCCACACGCGTTTTCTCCTGGCGCTGCCACTTCTGATCGTGGCGGAGCTCACCGTTCACCTTCGCATGAGGCGCCTGCTGGCGCAGTTCGTCGCGCGCGACCTCGTTCCGGACGCCGACTGGCCTCGAGTGGACGCGGCGATTGCATCGGCCGTGCGTCTGCGGAACTCGTTGGCCGCCGAGCTCCTGCTCATCGTCCTGATCTACGGGATCGGCATCCAAGTGCGGAAATACGTGTCCGTCGAGGCGGGCACCTGGACAGGGGCGGGTGACGGTTCGGGATTCGCCAACCTCTCGCTCGCCGGCTGGTGGCACTCGCTCGTCAGCCTGCCGATCTTCCAGTTCCTGTTGGTGCGCTGGTATTTCCGGATGTTCATCTGGACCCGCTTTCTCTGGCAGCTGGCACGCATCGAGCTGAAGCTCGTCCCAACGCATCCCGACCGCGTCGGCGGGCTGGGATTCCTCAACGTCATCGTCCACGCGTTTGCGCCGCTGCTGCTCGCGCACGGGGTCCTGTTCGCAGGCCTGATCGCCGATCGCATCTTCTTCGACGGGGCCAAGCTCACCCAATTCACGGTGGAGATCATCGGCGTCGTCGGCATGCTCGTCTTCCTGGTGCTCTGCCCGCTCATGGTGTTTGCGGGACAGCTGGCACGCGCGAAGCGCGCAGGCTTACGCGAGTACGGCGTGCTCGCGCAGCGTTACACCAGAGAGTTCGACGCGAAGTGGATACGCGGCGAGCGCGACCCGGCCGAACCGCTCGTGGGCAGCGCCGACATCCAATCGCTCGCCGACCTGGGCAACAGTTTCGAGGTGATCAAGACCATGCGGTTGGCGCCGTTCTCGAAGGAGACGGTCCTTCAGCTGGCGGTCGTCACGCTCATCCCGTTGGTACCATTGCTGCTGACGATGATCTCGCTCGAAGAGCTGTTGAAACGTCTGCTGAGTGCAGTGTTCTGATCGAGTGCATCACCGAAACAGGGAGCCTTCATGAAACGCACGCTGCTCATCCTGGTGGTCGTCGGGGCATCCGCGACAGCCTTCTCGGCTTCGGTCAAGTTCACGTCCACGTGGAAGTCGATGGACGCCGGAACCGTGAGCTTCGCGGGCAAAAAGGTGGCGGCGCTGGTTATCTCCAACGACGACTCCCTGCGCGTCGCGGGAGAGGAATCGCTCGCGCGCGAGCTGAGCGCCCGCGGGATTCAGGGCGTCGCGACCTACCGCATCGCACCGAAGGAAGAACTGCTGCGGGCCGAGACCGCCAAGGGGTGGTTCGAGAAGGGCGGCATCGAAGGCGTCGTCGCGCTACGTCCGGTCAGCGCCGACAGGCGGCAGACCTACACGCCTGGCACGTGGGTCACCTCCAGCTACAGCACGCTGTGGGGCTACTACGGCTATGGCTGGGGCAGCGTCTACGTGCCGGGCTCGGTGCAGAGAGAGACTGTAGTGGTCGTCGAAACGACCATCTACAGCGTGCCGCGCAACGAGCTGCTGTGGGCTGCCGTCAGCGAGACTCGAAATCCCGAGGACCTGAGTCAGTTCGTCAACGAGCTCGTGAAGGAGTCGGTCAAGGTGCTGCAGGAGCAGGGACTGGCCCGCAAGATGCCGCGTTAGCGGACCAGCGGGCTTTCGCTTCCTACTTCTTGGCGTCCTCCAACGAAACCAGCATCGCCGCGGTCCAGGTGATGTCCACCTTGTCGCCGACCTTGACCGTCGCCAGCGCCTTCTTGTCTTCCACGCGCGAGCTGTACGTCCAGTTGTTCGGGCCCGAGAAGGTAATCGACGGCACAGTGGGATCGATTGCCGTGATCGTGGCGGTAATGGTCCGTTGCGTCGCAGCAGTCGCTCCCGGCCTCCCGCCCGTCCCCTTCGTCACCGCCGCGGCGTCGCTGTCCTCGGCCTTTTCGCCGGGATGCTTCACGCGCAGCACGACGTTCTCGTAGTACTTCGCCGTGATCGTGTCTCCGACCTTGATCTCGGAGAACCTCGTCACGGTATCCGGCGCGACGACCTCCACGTAGTTGCCCTTGGGTCCCTTGAGGGTGATGGTGCGTGTGGACGCTTCGACGGCTTCGACCGTCGCCGTGACGGTCACCGTCTCGCCTGTCACGGTCTTGGTTTGCGCCCCCACGGACGGTGCGATTGGCAGCAGCACAGCCGCTGCGATCAGTCCTGCGGATAGTCGTTTCATGCGCTGTTCTCCTGGATTCGATCGTTGGGTGTCGGGGATGTGGGCGTTTCCGAGTCGTCCCGCGACGGTGACGGTTCGGACGCCGTCTTCATCTACCACACCTGAATGCGGCAGTCCACGGGTGTACGCAAGGGCAAAACGATGGCCAGAGGGAATCGGCCGGATGACCTGGCAGGAATCGGTGCGGTTTCTCGGCAATTGCGTGTTTTCCCATGCGGGACGTCCCGCAATCGCCGGCGGGCAGTGACCGCCTGTTGTCAGACGCTCTCCGCAGTTGGTGACAAGCGCCCGGAGCCGGTTCGGAATCACCTGTCCGCGACTTCCGTTCAAATGGCTCGCCACTTGCTGCCGCAACGCCGGGAGTTCAGTTGCATTGGCGCGTATGCCCGGTCGCACCGGATGCGTCGAGGCCATTTCAACGGAGAGGAACGGATGAGATTGCGACGATGTACCGCGGTGCTGACGCGATCGGCCCTGGCGGGCCTGGCGGCGATCAGCGTCGCAACCTGCGGGCACAGAGAGCCCACGACCGATGCCGAGCGCCTCGCCCGGGGCCGGGAGCTCGTTGAACAGATGAGCGTGCGGCTCGCCGCTGCCAAAGAGCTCACGGTCGCGACGACCGAAGTGCGCGACCTTGTGAGCCCCTCGGGCGCGAAGCGGACCGTGTCGGTGACTGGTGCATACGCCATGCGGCGCCCGGATCGCTTTCACACCCGGTTTACCGGCAACAAAGGGACCGAGTCCTGGTACGACGGCAAGAAGCTGACGGTTGCCGTACACGAGGAGAAGCTGTTCGCCCAGGCACGGATGCCGGAGACCATCGATCGGACCCTCGACGCGCTCGCCGAGCGGTACGACATGGCGCTGCCGCTGGGCGACCTCTTCTACAGTTCCCCCGCAAAAGCGCTGCTGTCCGACACGACGACGGGCGGCTACGCCGGTACGGAGAACGTGGGTGACACGCCCTGCTACCATCTCGCGTTTCGCGACGTGGGCGTGGAGTGGGAGGTCTGGGTGCCGACACAGGGTGAGCCGCTGCCGAAGCGGTTCAAGACCGTGAACAAACACCGCACCGGCCAGCCGTTGACCGACGTGACGTTCACGGCCTGGAACTTCGCGCCGCAGGCGAGCGACGCCACGTTCACGCCGAGCGTGCCGGCAGAGTACGAGGGGATCGCCATCCTGCAGCGGGCCGCGGCCGTCAAGAGCGCGAGCGCCGCGCCTGCCCCACAGCCCGATGCTCCGGCGAAGAAGTAAGGAAAGGATTCGTCGAATCATGACGCCACGATTCTTGCCGCGGAAGACCATCTCGTCGCTCCTGCTGGCGACCCTCGCTACGTCCATCGGAGTCGCCCAGATGTCAGCGCAGGTGCGGAGCACCCGCCGCGGTGCGGTAGCCAAAGGTGACGACGGGGCGGTTGCCGCCGGACCCCGTGGCGTCGCCGTCAAGGGTGAAGAGGGCTATGCCGCCGCGGGTCGGCGTGGCGCGGCCGTCGGCGGCGACGAAGGGTACGCCGCGGTGGGCCGGAACGGCAACGTCGTGGCCGGCGGCGAGGTCGACGTCGACAACGTCGCGGTCGGACGCCGTGGCGCCGTCGTCGTGGGCGAAGAAGGCGCAGCGGCCGTGGGGCGCTACGGCAACGTCGTGGTCGGCAACCGCTACGAGAGCTACGACGCCTGGAAAGCCGTGGCCGCGGTCGGAGCGGGAATCGCCATCGGCACGATGCTGACCAAGCCGCCGGCGGCCGCCACACCCGTCGTGGTGACGGGATCCACCTACTACTACCACGACGGCGCGTACTTCACGCGAGTCATGACCAGCGGAGCCGTCACCTATCAGGTCGTCGAGGCTCCCCCAGGGGCGATCATCACGACGCTCCCCGCGGCGTGCACGAGCGTGACGGTAGGAGGGGCGGCGTACACGCAGTGCGGAACCACGTATTACACCCGCGTGTCGACGGGATACCAGGTGGTGGCACTGAAGTGATGCCGGAGGTCGAGCGCGCGGGATCGCGCGATCGCCAGCCATGGCGCACTGTGCTGCCGGTCGCCCTGCTGATGGCGGTCGCCGCCGCACAAGTCGTCCTCACGCGAACCTCCGGCCTGAGCCCGTGGAAGGGGGGCGGCTTCGGGATGTTCTCGACAACGGACGATTCCGGCCGCCGGCATGTGAAGGTGTTCGTGGCCGCTCCGGATCGCTCGGAAGAGATCGCCATTTCTCCCTCGCTCGAGGACGCCGCCGCACGCGCGGCGGTGCTGCCAAGCGATGGACGCCTCGCGCGTCTGGCGCGCCAGGTCGTCGAGCGCGAGCGTCGAAATCATCGACCGGTAGAGACCGTTCGCATCGAGAACTGGCGTGTCGTCTACGCTCCCGGCACGCTGACGGCCACCCTGCAACTCCTGCGCGACTCGAGCTGGCCCGTGGACGCGACCGGTGCAACCCGCCACTGACGATGTCGGTGTCGCCGACTCCGTGCTTCAGTTGACCGCCATCATTCTCCTGCTGCGCCCGTTCGATATCTGGTGGGTGACCCCCTTCGTCCTGGGCGCGGCCTGCCTGTCGCTGATCGTCCCCGCCGTCCGGCGGGCGCCGATCACCTGGGTGTTGCTGGCAATCCTCGCGGCTGCCCGGATCGTCGCCGTCTGGCCGCTCGCCGACAATCACATCTATCTCCTCGCCTACTGGTGCCTGGCAATTGGCCTTGCCCTCGCGGCCCCGATTCCCGCGGCGACGCTGGCAGCGACCAGCCGATGGCTCCTCGGTGCGGCGTTCGCGATGGCTGTCCTGTGGAAGGCGGTGCTGTCGGCCGACTACCTGGACGGCCGCTTCTTCCGGGTGACGCTCCTGACCGACGGGCGTTTTACCGACGCCTCGATGGTGTTCGGCGGCCTGACGCCGGATCAAATGGCACAGAACCGGGAATTCCTGCAGCCGTTGCCGGAAGGCGCCGAGCTGCTGCACCCCCCGCCCTTCGTCGAACCGCCTCGTCTCCGGACGTTCGCCCTCGTGGCGACGTGGGGAGGGCTCGCGCTGGAAACGATGGTCGCGTGCCTGTGTCTCTGCCCTGCCGGCCGGATTCCCGAGGTCGCTCGACATCTGGCCCTGTTGCTGTTCTGCGCAACGACGTACGCGCTGGCACCGGTCGCCGGTTTCGGATGGCTCATCGCGACGATGGGCCTCGCGCAGTGCCGGCCGCATCAGCGGTCGCTGCGCATGGCCTACATCACGGTGTTTCTATTGATCCTGGTGTACGCGGAAGTGCCATGGACCGGTGTCCTGGCGGACTGGACGCTGCGATGACGGATGCGTCCGGCTTCCGATCGCACCGCGCGTGACACAAGACGCGCGCGAGGCGATCCGACGACAGGCTGCGATTGCGGCGATCGCCTGTTTCTATTCGGCGGTTCGAATCTCGACCTGCGTCAGCGCCGCCGGCCGCCGCCGCCCGCGCGCGCGCCGCCGCCACCGCCTCGATAGCTACCCGCGCTACTGCCGCTCCGGGTGCTGCCGCCCCGGTAGGTCCCGTAGTCGCTGGTCCGCTGGGTGCCCTCGCGGCGCGCGGCGGCATCGCGATTGAGCTGATCCGTGGTGCTGCGATCCACCGCGCCGGCCGTGGTCGATCGGTCGGTCGTCCGGGGCGTCTGCGACGGCTGCCTGTCGGTATTCGACCATCCGCCGTTGTCGTACTTCTGCCAGTCCCCTCCGTCTTTCCGATAGACGTTGCCGTCCTTTCCGGCGTAGACGTTGCCGCCATCACCGACGCCCACGGCGCCGCCGCCCGCCCCGCGCCTGGTGACCGCGGAGCCCTCGTCGGTCCTGACCGTGCGCGTGGTGGCCCCGGTCTGCCTGTTGGTGTAGCGGTTGGTCTGGGCCCAATCGTCGCCACGCTGCACGCCGGTGGAACCCCAGCTTCCATACACGTTCGATCCCTGGCGTGTCGCCGCGTACGTCCCCGTGCGGGGGTTGTAGGCCTGCGCCGCGCCGCGTGCGCCGTACGGTCCGTAGGCGGCCGCGCCCCGAGCGTAGGTTCCGGTGCGCGGATTGTAGCGGGCGCCCACGCCGGCGCCGCCGTAGGGACCATAAACGCCGGCGCTGCGCCCGTACGCCCCGGTCCAGGGGTTATACGAGGCGGAGTAGCCGTAGGTCGGAAAATGCGGGTAGTAGTACGGATAGAAGCCGCCATACCCGACATACGGCGGGTAGTAATACCCGGACCCCCACACCGTGCAGCCCCACGCCACCATCATCCCCGTGTAGCCGGCGGCGGCCGCGAACACCACCGCATCGTCTGAGGACTCTTCGATAGTTACGTAAGTCACATGGTTCGCGGGAGAGCTGACAGGGATCTGGTAGATCTCTTGAGGAACGGAACCCGCGACCTCCCATGGGCCCGAGGCGCTCGTTCCGACGAACCAGACGCCCTGATAGCACATGTAATAGGAGCCGGCGACCTTGAAGACATCCTTGTCGGTGTTCACGGCGCGCTCGACAGTCGTCGTCTCTATTGGTGTGAACTGCGGATCGCCCGTGAACGCCACCTCGGGGGCTTTCACCTCTTTCTTGTTGACGCGCGCAGTCTGCGGAATCTGCGCCAGGAGGACCCCTTCAGCGGCCTGGTCCGTGCCCGGAACCGACGCGAGCACGCGCGACCGTTCGTGCTCGAGCGGGATCTTCTTGAAGTCCGCCGGCAGCGAGGGCGTCGCAAACGTCCACGGCCCGGTGAAGTCCGGCGCCGAGAACCAGCGGCCGGCCACCAGGTAGTAGACGGGGCCGGTCTTGCCCATCCGGAACACGTCACTCTCGGTGTTGCTCACCCACAGGAGCTCGGTGCCCTGGACCAGAAGGTAGCGTGGCTCGCCGGTGAGCAGGATGAGCTCGCCGGGCTGCTGACTGACGAAGACCCGCGGAACGGCCGCCGCCTTGATCGTCTTGCCCGGCAGGTTGGCCTTCACGTCCGTCCAGTTGTCCTCGGCAGGCAGCTTCGTGAAGCTGTCGGGCAGCTTTCCGGCCGGCGTCCACGGCCCCTTGACGTCGCTCGCCTTCAGCCACACGTCGTTGTTCCGCAGGTAGTAGGTGTTTGTGGGCACGTGCTGAAAGAGGTCCCAGTTCGTGTTGACGGCGAACTTCAGGTCGTTCTCTTTGATCGGGCTCCAGATGGGATCCCCGTCGAGGTTGACCATCACCGCCGGCGTCTTGCTGAAGAACACGGCCGGCGGATCGGCCTTGATGCCCTCGACGTTCTTCGGCACGATCGCGCTCTTGTCCAGGTTTGCCAGGACGCGATCGAGCGCAATCAGCCGATCGTCGCCTGGAATCGCCTGGTCGATGGTTGCGGTAATCTCCCGCACCTGTTCCTTCTGCAGCGTGCTGAAAGTGGCTTCGACGATCTTCATCGCCTGGAAGTTGACCAGCCGATCCGAGACGGCGACCTTCGTGTCCGCCTCGATCTTGATTGTGCCGAGCGCGGGCTTTTCGCCGGCCTTGCTGCGATAGGACACGGCGCTGAAGGCCACGAGGTGGGCCTGCTTGTCCCAGCTGGAGATCTGCGGCTGATAGACGAGGATGCTGCCTTCGCTCGGCAGGCTGTACGTACGCGGCCAGCCGCCATCGACTGGCGTTGCCGCGGCCGCGGCCGGCGAGGGCTTCGCGCCCGGCTGGGCGTTCGGCGCTGCCGAAGTCGGCGCGGGTGCCGCAGCTGGCTTCGGCGCTGGCGTCGCGGCCGGCTTCGCCGGCTGACCCTGGCTCTCCATCGCCGCGAACAGGTGCGCCGTCGGTTGCATCAACATGCTCAATGCCGCGACGATCGCCGCGGCGCGGTCTGGCCGTCTTCTGTGGTTCATCGCTTCTGCATCCTTCCGCGAGTGTCCGAGCCGTCCCGCCGAACGACAATCTCCATCAGGCTGTCAACCACGCGCGCGCCTCGGCGATGGACCCGTCGACGAAGAAAGCCACCGGCGCCCGGCGCACGCCCGCGAACATCAATGTCTCGCTCCGCCATCGCTCCGGTCCGACAATAGCCATGCGTTCGATGCTATCGCCGTACTTCACGTAGAAGGAGAGGTCGTTCCAGCAGCCTTGCGGGTCCCACCCTTCGAATCCATCGAGAACGAATAGCAATCTCGCCGAACCGGTGCGCGCCATCTCGCTGGTCAGGCGCTGCTGGCACTGCTCGAATTCCGTCTGTCGCAACATGCCGCGCACGTCCAGGCGAAAGACGTTGTCACGCTCGTGTTCCAGTGAAATCGGCATGGACGCGCGCCTTGTCTGCTCCCTGATTGCCCGTGTAGTCATTCGTCCCAGGCGAGATACCACGGCGCGGCCGGCGCGCGGCGAGCGCACGCAGGCCAGACCGGTTTCCGAAGTGCAGAGAACGTGCCCGCCGCCGGAATCTCTCGTCGGGGCCTGGAGCCGCATGCGGTAGGCCGGTAACCGGGCACCCGGCTCGGTCAGATTTCCCGCCCCGCGGCCGGAGCCTCCGCCACACCGGAGATCCTCCGAAATAGCGGATGGCCGGACCTGCGACCTCCCCGCTATTCGACTTCGTGCGCGGCGGCAGAGAGAGCATGACCAACGGCTCGGCAATTGCACGCGGAGCGCGTCAATCGCAGAAAGCCAGGGCCTGACCAGGACCGAATCGCACCCGGACACGTTGGTCGTTGACCACGTCGCGTTCGACAAGCAACGGGACATCTCGACGTTCAGCTCGGGCGGCGGGGGCTACGGCGTCTGCGGTTGGTACCGGCAGAACTCGGTATGTGGGGGTGACATCGTGGTTCGACCAATGACGTGTGCGCTTGTCCTGTTGATGGCCGGCAGCGTGGCGGCGCAGGCGCCGTCCGAGCAGGCCAGCGAAAAAGAGACCATGACGCTCAATCTCACCGCGTACGCGGAGTTGCTTCGCAGCAACGTGCGGGCGCAGAAGGTCGCGATTATCACCGAGGTGATGAATTTCACCGAGGCCGAGGACAAGGCCTTCTGGCCCATTTATCGCGAATACGACCTCGAAATGGCCAAGCTCGGCGACGAGCGGGTCGCCTTGATAGCCGAGTATGCGAGCAACTATTCGAAACTCACGGACGCGGTCGCCGAGAAGCTGGCCGGCAAGGCGCTCGACCTGGAGGCACGGCGGCAGGCCCTGAAGTCGAAGTATTTCGACCGCCTCAAGACTGCGCTGTCGCCGCGCACGGCCCTGCGCTTCCTGCAGGTCGAGCATCAGCTGTTGCTGCTGATCGATCTGCAAATCTCGGCCGCGCTTCCCATCGTGAAGGGACAGGAGTGACCAGGATGCGTATCCGAAGCGTTCGATGTTCTCCGCTGGGTATAGCCGTGGTGCTCGTTCTCGGGATGAGCGTGTCGCTCTCCGCGGATCGCGTCCGGTTGCGGTCGGGAAAGATCGTGGAAGGCATGTTCATGGGCGGGGACAGTAAATCGGTCCGTGTGCTGCTCGACAACGGGAGCGTCTCCGAGATCCCGCTCGAAGAGGCGGTCGCCGTGGAATTCACTGCGAGGAAGCCCAAGCCCGCACCTGCACCTGCACCTCCACCTGCCTCTGCACCGCAGGCGCCCGCTCCCGCCGCGGCTCCAAAGCCGGTGACGGTCCCGGCGGGGACGATGTTGAACGTGCGCCTGACGCAGGCGATCGACGTCGACGCCTCGACAGCCGGCCAGACCTTCAAGGCGATTGTCGATGACCCGGTCATGGTTGGCGGCTCCGTCGTCATTCCGCGCGGCGCGTCCGCGGTTCTTCAAGCCGTCCAGGTGCAGCAGTCGGGCAAGATGAAGGGCAGCGACAAGATCTCGTTGAAGCTGAACGCCATTGGTTTTGGCGGAATGGTGCACGAGGTCGCCACCAGCTACGTGGAGACGAAGGGCAAAGGCGAGGGCAAGAAAACGGCACGCAAAGTCGCCGGTGGCGCCGGCCTCGGCGCGATCGTCGGAGGGATTGCCGGCGGCGGCAGCGGAGCCGCCATTGGCGCCGCAGTCGGCGGCGTGGCCGGCGGCGCGATTTCGGCCGGCGGAGAGGAACATCTGCAGCTGGCGGCCGAGACGCGGCTCCAGTTTCAGTTGAGCGCGGCCGTCACCATCCGGCCGTGAGCCACGAGGCAGCCGGTTGGGTGTGAGGCCGGTGCGATCCTCGAGGACCCTACCTCAGTAGCGCCCGGCTTCACAGCAGCGCCGGGACGATATCCACGAAGAGGATTTTGACGATCGTCATGCCGGGAAAGATCATCGCGTAGCCGATGTCCGGCCGTGTCCGTCGGCGCGAGCTTGTTCGCGTAGGCGAGGATCGCCGGGTTGCCGCAGGCGCCGGCGACGATGCCCGGCCACTTCGTCGTAGGGCATCCGGAACACGAACAAGCCGAGAATCAGGATCGGCAGGACGAGCGCCAGCAGCACGACGACGCCCAGCCCCAGCATCAGGAATCCGGTGTCTGCCACCGTCGCGGCGAATTTCGGGCCCGAGGCCATCCCGACCTGCGCCAGGAACAGCGTCAGCCCGAGATTGCGCAGCACCAGGTTGGCTGACAGCGGAATAGTCCAGTTCATGCCGCCGGTGCGCCGCAGGTTGCCGAGGATCAACGCCACGATCAGCACGCCCGACAGCCCGAGCGCGAGCTTGCCGATGCCGGGGAGCGGAAACTGGATCGCGCCGAGCAGGAAGCCGAGCGCCATGCCGATCCCGATGGAAATGTAGCTGAACTCGGCGGTGCCCTTGATGGAGTCGCCGAAGTACTTGCGCATCGCGGGGAAATCTGTCGCGATGGGCGAGCACACCGACGCGATCGCCGAACTCGAGCACGAGATCGGGCCGCGGCATGATGTCGGCGTCGCCGCGCCGCACCTGGACGACGACTGCCGCCTTGCCCCCCGGCAGGTCGAGATCGCCCAGCGCGCGGCCCACCACGCGCCGGACGCGAGGCGAACACGCGCAGGTAGTCGAGGTCGCTGCGATCCTTGAGCAGCCGGCCGTGCGCCGCCTCGCCGAGGCTCCGGCTCGCCTGCGCGAGCGCGTCCTTGCTGGTGCCGACCAGGAGCACGACGTCGTTCTCGGCGATCACGAGGTCTGGGGAGGCCGCTTCGTTATGGTGCGCCCGCCGCAGCGCCGCGATCTGCACGCCGGCCGGCAGCGTCGCGCATCACGTCGCCGAGCGTCTTGCCCGACAGCGCGGGATTGCGCAGCGCGATTTCGAGCAGCTCGAGGCCCTTGGCCAGGGGCGCCTCGATCCTCGGCTTGAGCACCATGAAGAAGATGTAGAGCAGCAGGATCGGCCCCGCCACGCCGAACGGATAGGAGACCGAGTAGCCGACCGCCGGATCGTCGTTGCCGAGCGTCGCGATGGCTGCCTGGAGCGTCGGCGTGCTCGTCCCCGATCCCGCGAACAGGCCCAGCGCGTAGCCGAGGTTCAGTCCCATCGCGTTCACGAACAGGATGCTCACGACGCCCGCCAGCAGCACGCCGATCAGGGCCATCAGATTCGCCTTCTGCCCGCTGGCGCTCGTCAGTCCGAGGAAGAACTGCTTGCCGTACTGCACGCCCACGGCGTAGAGGAAGAGCGCGAGACCCAGCGTTCCCACCATCGGCGCCGGCACCGACTTCGGCGCGAACCAGCCCATGGCGAGCGCGACGAACAGCACCGCACCCACGCCGAGGGAGAACCCCTTGATGTTGATCTCGCCGACGAGATAGCCGATGGCGATGGTGAGGAACAGCGCCATCAGCGGCTGCTGCTCGAGCAACGTCCGTCACGAATTCCATGTGCATCTCCCGCCTTCTAGTAAACGGTCAGCCCGCGGCTGCGGAACTGCCCGCGCACGCGCTCCGTCAATTCGGCATCGGGCGGCTCGACGTTCTCCAACGGGTACTCGAGGCCGAGCTTCTGCCACTTGTCGCTGCCCATCTGGTGGAAGCGCAGGATCTCCACGCGCTCGACGGTCTGCAGCCCGGCGCAGAAATCGGCGACCTTCTGCGACGTTGTCGTAGCCATCGGTGAGACCCGGCACGAGCACGAAGCGGATCCACATCGGGCGCCCCAGCGCCGACAGCCGGCGCGCGTAGTCGAGCGTCGGCTGCAGCGGCTGGCGGGTGACTTTCTCGTAGATGGCCGGGTCGCCGGACTTGATGTCGAGCAGGTGGAGGTCGATGTCCATCAGGTCCTCGTCGGTGAACCGATCGCCGAGGCGGCCGGCGGTGTCCATGCAGGTGTGCAGCCCGAGCTCCTTGCAGCGGCGGAAGATCCGCAGCACGAACGGCCGCTGCACCATGCGGCTCGCCGCCGGAGAGCGTGACGCCGCCCTTGCTGATCTTGAGCACCTGCGCGTACTTGCCGATCTGCTGCATCGCGCGCGACACGGTCACCGGATGGCCGTTGTGCTTGTGCCAGGTGTCCGGGTTGTGACAGTACTGGCAGCGGAGCAGGCAGCCGGTCAGAAAGCCGACGAAGCGGATGCCGGGGCCGTCCACCGTGCTGCCGACCTCGTAGGAGTGCACGTAGCCGACGAGGTCGTCCTCCTCCTTGACTTCCTCGATGTCGCCAGGATGCACCGCGAAGTAGTCCTGCGCCGCCTTGCTTTCCACCTTGCCCGGCGCGCGCGACGTGGAGTTCGTAGCGGCTGCCGGTGCGGGGCTCGCTCATGGTCCGCCTCCCTACATGGACCCGTGGAATGTCCGGTTGAGGACGTCGAGCTGCTGTTCCCTTGTCAGCTTGACGAAGTTCACCGCGTAGCCGGACACCCGGATCGTCAACTGCGGATACTTCTCGGGGTGCTTCATCGCGTCCTGCAGCGTCTCGCGATTGAGCACGTTGATGTTGACGTGGAAGCCGCCGCTCGAGAAATAGGCGTCGAGCGCGGCGCAGCCGCGCGCGAGGCGTTCGGCCTCGCTGCCGAGCGCCGAGGGCACCACCGACAGCGTCAGCGAGATGCCGTCCTCGGCATCGTCGTACGGGATCTTGGCGACCGACAACAGCGCCGCCAGTGCGCCGTGCGTGTCACGGCCGTTCGACGGGTTCGCCCCCGGCGCGAAGGCCTCGCCCTTCTTGCGGCCGTCCGGCGTATTGCCCGTCTCCTTGCCGTAGACGACGTTGGAGGTGATGGTGAGCACCGACTGCGTGTGGACGCGCGTCGCGATAGGTCGGATACATCCGGATCTTGCCCATCATCATCGACACCACCTGCTTGGCGATATCGTCCGACGCGGTCGTCGTTGTTGCCGAAGCACGGGAACTCCCCCTCGGTCTCGAAGTCGACGATGAGCCCGCGCTCGTCGCGCACCGGCTTCACCTTGGCGTACTTGATCGCGGACAGGCTGTCCGCCGTGTGCGAGAGCCCGGCGATCCCGCAGGCCAGCGTGCGCAGGACGTCGCGGTCGTGCAGCGCCATCTCGACCGCCTCGTAGGCAGTACTTGTCGTGCATGTAGTGGATGACGTTGAGCGCGTTGACGTAGATCTTTGCCAGCCAGTCCAGCATCGGGTTGAGGCGGTCGATCACCTCGTCGTAGGTCAGGCACATCGCCCGTGATCGGCGCGAGCTTCGGCCCGACCTGCTTGCCGCTCACCTCGTCGCGGCCGCCGTTCAAGGCGTACAGCAGCGTCTTCGGCAGGTTCACCCGCGCGCCGAAGAACTGCATCTGCTTGCCGACCCGCATCGCCGAGACGCAGCAGGCGATGGCGCAGTCGTCACCCCATTTGGGCCGCATGAGGTCGTCGGACTCGTACTGGATCGAACTGGTATCGATCGACGTCTTGATCGCGAAGCGCTTGAAGCCATCGGGCAGTTGCGGCGACCAGAACACGGTGAGGTTGGGCTCGGGCGCCGGGCCAAGGTTGTTGAGCGTGTGCAGCATCCGGAAAGCGGACTTGGTGACGAGCGTGCGGCCGTCCTCGCCCATCCCGCCGACCACCTCGGTCACCCACACCGGGTCGCCGGAGAAGAGCTGGTTGTACTCGGGGGCGCGCAGAAAGCGCACGATGCGCCACTTGATCACGAGGTCGTCGATGATCTCCTGGGCCTGCGACTCGGTGAGGGTCCCGGCGCGAAGGTCGCGCTCGAAGTAGATGTCCCAGAACGTGGACAAGCGCCCGGCCGACATCGCCGCCCCGTTCTGCTGCTTGATGGCGCCGAGATAGCCGAAGTAGGTCCACTGGACGGCGTCGCGGGCGCTGGTCGCCGGCCCCGAGATGTCGCAGCCATAGCTCGACGCCATCTGCTTGAGCTCTTTGAGCGACCGGATCTGTTCCGCCAGCTCCTCGCGCAGGCGGATCGTGTCCTCGGTCGAATGACGGTCGTCCAATTCCTCCTTCTCGCGCTGCTTGTCGGCGATCAGGAAGTCGACGCCGTAGAGCGCGACCCGGCGGTAGTCGCCGATGATGCGGCCGCGGCCGTACGCATCCGGCAGGCCGGTGACAATGCCCGACGACCGCGCATTCCTGATGTCCTGGGTGTAGGCGTCGAAGACGCCGTCGTTGTGCGTCTTGCGGTACTTGGTGAAGATCTCGGCGGTGGCCGGATCGGGCTTGTAACCGTACGACTCGAGACTCGCCGCGACCACGCGCCAGCCGCCGAACGGCATGATCGCCCGCTTGAGCGGCGCTTCGGTCTGCAGGCCGACGATGATTTCGCGCTCCTTGTCGATGTAGCCGGGCCCGTGCGCGACGATCCCGGAAGGAATCTGCGAGACGTCGAGGATGCCCTTCTCGCGTTCCTGGGCGAGCAGCGGTTGCAGGGTCTCCCACATGCCGCGCGTCCGCTCGGTCGGGCCCGCCAGAAAGTCACCGTCACCCTCATACGGTGTGTAGTTGCGCTGGATGAAGTCGCGGACGTCGACCTGGCTCTGCCAGGTCCCCGGTGCGAATGCACGCCATGCGACCTCCGATTTCGCGTTCTCGCTCGCCGGCTTCATCACTGTCGCCATCTTCGTTTCCTTCCTTCGTGCAGCGCGTCCAACGGCATGGGCCCCTTGCGGCTTACCTGTCAGGCGCGGGTTTCGATGAGCCCAAGGCTCGAGCCCGTGTGCCGGGCGATCATCAGTTCCTCGTTGGTCGGGATCATCCATGCCGACACCCGGCTTCCGGCGCGAGAGATCCGCGGTCCCCTTCGCAGGTTCGCGTCGTGGTCGAGATCGATCCCGAGCCAAGAACAGGCCTCCGAGATGCGCTTGCGAATTTCGGCGGAGTTCTCGCCAATGCCGGCCGTGAACACCAGGCCGTCGATCCCGCCCAGGACGGCGGCCAGCCCGCCGATCTCCCTGGCGGCGCGGTAGACGAAGTAGTCCACGGCGAGCCGGGCGCCGGGGTCGGTGCTCTCGAGCAGGACGCGCATGTCGTTGCTGATGCCGGAGATGCCGAGCAGACCCGATTTCTTGTAGAGAATGGTTTCGACCTGGCTGGCCGAGAGTCCGAGGCTCTGAAAGAGGTAGAGGATTACCCCGGGATCGATGGCACCCGGCCGGGTCCCCATGCAGAGGCCGTCGAGCGCGGTGAACCCGAGGCTGCTGTCAACGCTCCGGCCATCTTTCAGGGCGCACAGGCTGGCACCGCTGCCCAGGTGCGCCACGATGACCCGCCCCGCTGCGATCTCTGGTGCGACCTGTGGCAGGACCGAGGCGATGTACTCGTAGGACAGCCCGTGAAAGCCATAGCGCTGCACGCCGGCGCGGCAGATGTCCCTGGGCAGCGGAATCAATTCCGCGACAGCCGGCTGACCGCGATGGAAGCCCGTGTCGAAGCAGGCGACCTGCGGTACGCCGGGAAGCCGCTCGGACACCGCTTCGATCGCCGCCAGGTTGTGCGGTTGATGGAGCGGGGCGAGGGGGATCAGCTGTCGCAGATCCTCCAGAACCGGCGGCGTGACAATGGTGGGAGCGGCGTACCGTGCGCCGCCATGCACGACGCGGTGACCGACAGCAAGAACGCGCGCGCCGCCGTACTGGGAGCGGAGCCACGCGGCGAGCGCATCGAGCGCGGTCCGCCCGTCGACGACGGCGCCGTCCAACGGGTCATCGGCGAGCCGCTGGTCCCGAGCGTCCTTCGCCGAGAATCGCGGCGAGGTCCCGATACCCTCGATCTGGCCCCGCGCCTCCAGGCGCCAGGCTTGGATCTCCGGCCTCCGATAGACGCAGAACTTGAGGCTCGAGGATCCCGCGTTGAGTACCGATCGCGTAGTCGTCCATGGCCCGATGACTCCAGCCTGATGCCGAACCGGTTCTACGTCGCCTGGTGGAGCGCCTGCCGTCTCGTGTGGGCCGCGAGCATCGCGACGGCGCAACTGGCGATCCTCGACCGGACGTTGTCCGCGCGGCTCGTCAGGATGATCGGCACGCGCGCGCCGAGGACGACACCGGCGCTGTCGGCATTGGCGAGGAAGCTGAGCTGCTTCGCCAGGATGTTGCCGGCCTCGAGATCCGGTGCCAGGAGGATGTCGGGATCGCCCGCCACCTCCGATTGGATGCCCTTTGTTTTCGCGGCCTCGCTGCTGATGGCGTTGTCGAAGGCCAGCGGGCCGTCGAGGAGGCCTCCGGTGATCTGCCTCCGCTCGGCCATCTTGCACAGGGCGGCGGCGTCAATAGTGGCCGGCATCTTGGACGTGACCGTCTCCACCGCGGCGAGAATCGCGACCTTCGGCCGCGCGCGGCCGAGGGCAACGGCCAGGTCGATGGCGTTCTGGCAGATGTCGACTTTGTCCTCCAGCGTCGGCGCGATGTTGATCGCCGCGTCGGTGACAATCAGGACCTTGTGATAGGTCGGAACGTCCATGATGAACACGTGGCTCAGTCGACGCCCGGTGCGCAGGCCGGTCTCCCTGGCCACGACCGCACCGAGCAGCTCGTCGGTGTGCAGGCTCCCTTTCATCAGGAGCTCGGCCTGCCCCTGGCGAACCAGCTCCACAGCCTTGGCGGCCGCCGCGTGGCTGTGAACGGCGTCAATCACGCGGGTGTTCCCGAGATCGATCCCGCTCTTCCGGGCAATCTCGTCGATCTTGGCGGCAGGGCCCACGAGAATGGGCGTGATCAACCCTTTCGCGCCAGCCTCGATGGCCCCGGCCAATGCGGATGCCTCGCATGGGTGCACGACGGCCGTGACCACCGGCTCGAGGGGCCTGCACCGCTCCAGCAGCTCTTCGTACTTTCCGGTTCCGGTTTTTCCAGTCATGATCCCCTCACGCGTCGACAGGGTTTTTCAGCGGCCAGGTCGGCGTTCAAGGCAAGGCGCGTACCGCCGTGCTGGACGGGCAGGGAACTGAGAATGGGCAGCAGATCCACAAACTTCGAGCGATGCTCATCGCATCCCCGACCGACGGCGACGGCAGCGACTCCAATGGGCCGTCGCCGCCTCACAACCTGCCGTGGGCAGGCGAGGTGGTCTGCGTCCCTCCGATCATCCGGTCGAGCACGCGCATTACTGACCGCTCCCCCAAGAGCCGTCAGGATTGTAGAGAGTCATGGCCCTTGCGGCTCCGTCCGATTCGGATCCCAGATCTTTCTCGCGCACGATGCCGTCCTGATTGACAACGAAGGTCATGACACCGGTGACGTGGTACTGCGCGGGCCACGCCACGAGCGCGAACCCGCCGGACATCCTGCCATCGACCACATACTCCTTCGCCCCCCCAGCGGCAGCGGGCCCTTGAGCAGTCAGGATCTTGAAGTAGTAGCCGTGAAACGGTGACGGCTGCGGGCCGTCGTTCCCAAGAGGCCGGCCCTCCGCCGCGGCTTGTGCCACGAGGTCACCGAGCGGACTGCGCGTCTGGCCGCGCCCCGCGGGCCAGAAGAGTCCGTTCTGGCGATCCGGATCGCTCCGGAACGTTCGGGCATAGAGTCCCGACGGCTGCCCATCGTGTCCCCTTTCGGCATAGAGCCGCTGTGCTGCGACGTACGTGCGGCAGATCCGGATGACCGCCAGCTCGTTGCGGCCGATTCGTCTGTCCAGCACTTCTTCTCTTCCCGCAGCGGTGTCGAACCGCCATCCGCCGGCGTCCTTCGCCAACGGAACGGGAAACGGCCATCCCTCGTTGCCGATGACGAGCACCTTGCGCTCGCGTCCCTGGTCGACGAGCTGCCATCGCTCGGCGGCCGCGACCGTGAACACCTCGCGATTGCGACGGGCGGTCGCCTGATCGGAGGAGTCGGCGAGCTCCTTTCCGTCTGGTCCGAAGATCGCCACGACGTCGTCCAGCGCTCCGGCCTTGACCGCTTCGATGACCGCCCGCACGGCGTCCTCGGGCGTCGCGAAGGTTCGAGAGGCCGGAGCCGTGCGCGTGCACGACGCGAGCGTCATCAGCGTCACGCAGGTGAGCGCGATCAGCGTCACGGTCGTCAGCGAGCGTCTGCGTCTCACCGGCGTCCTCCACGCGAGCTGCTCCGGCTGCGTTGTCCGCGCTGACTGGCGGCGCGTTCCGATTTGCCGCTCGAATAGCCAGAAAACGCGTCCGATTTCGTGCCGCTCCGCTCACGGGAGGCCGAATCCGTGCTGCGGCTGTAGCCTCGGGCCTCCTGGCTCGTGCCCGCCGCCCTGCTCTGTGTGGCGGCCTTCTGCTCGGTGGTGCGCTGCTCGCGCTGTGCCTGCGACTCCGGACGGTTCTCCTGCCGCGTCTGCTGGGCCTCCGTGCGCTGTTGCTGGCCGCTCTGCTGCCGTTCGCTGCGCTGTTCCTGCGCGTTGCTCGCACGGTCGCCGCGCTCGTCGGCGAGGTCCTCGCGGTGGTCGGACCAGTCGTCGCGCGCATCCTCGCGCGCGTCGTAGTAGTCGTCCCACGCATCGTTGTACATGTACCCGCCGCCGCGCCAGCCATAGGGACCGTAGTAGTAGTCGTTGTCGATCGCTGCGCCAATGGCGATGCCTGCCGTGAACCCGATCAGGCCCGCTGCGACCGCATCCGTGCTGCTGTTTTCCTGCTGAACGACCACTGTGGACGACGACGTGGTGTAGACGGTTTGCGGGTTGTACTGCGGAACGTAGACGACCTGCGGGTTGGCGGGCTCGATCACGACCACCTGCTGGCCGCCCGACGTGGTCTTTGTCTCGACGTCCTGTTGCGGCGTGCTCTTGAGCTTTCCGGCATCCCGCGCCTTGGCTCTCAGCCGCTGGATGCTGTCGAAGACCGCCGAGCGATCCGCAGCGAACGCCTGGCCGAGCCTGCCCGTCGAATCCAGATCTCCCGCCATCGCCTCCACGACCTGAGGAAACAGGACGAGAGCCACGAAGCTCGGCTCGAAGCCCGACTTCGTCGCCGCATCCTGAAGCTCGGTGCCTTTGACCGTCTGGCTGGCGAGCCACTCGCTGAGCGTTGCCACCTTGCCGGGATTGGTGGCACAGAGCAGCATCTGTGCGAGAAGTTGATCCGGATAGAGGGCGATGGGCGCGAGCAGACGGTCGAGCGCGTCGCCCGTCGTGGCCGGCTTGGCAGCGGACGCGGCCGCCTTCTGCGGTGTCTGCGGTTCGACAGCAGTCAATCCGTGCGGGGCTGCGGAGCCGAGCCACGCGAGTACGAGCCAAGCGTGTGCGCTGATCGAAGGTTTCTTCATGTGTATCACGGCCTCCGGGCGCCCGCAGGACGCGGAGGCCGTCTCAGTAGCGCTCGCGCACGAACCGTCGCCGCGCGATCGACGCGGCATCGTCATATGCCCCCTTCGTCGAACGCTTGGGCAGCTTGACCTTGACGTCCTTGAGTTTCTTGTGCGGAATCACCGAGAGAAGGTGCGCGATGGTGTTCAGCCGGGCCGTCTTCTTGTCGTCCGACCGGACGATGTGCCAGGGGGCGATGCGCGTGTCGGTCTTCTTCAGCATCAGATCGCGCGCGCGGGAGTAGTCGTACCAGCGCGTGCGCGCGGGCAGGTCCATCGGACTGAGCTTCCACTGGCGCACCGGGTCCTCGATGCGGGCTCGGAAGCGCCGCTCCTGCTCCTCGTCGCTGACTTCCATCCACAGCTTGATCAGGATGATCCCGCCTTGGACCAGGAACTCCTCGATCTTGGGACAGATCTCCAGGAACCGTTTGTGCTCCTTGTCGGAGACGAAGCCCATCACATGCTCGACGCCGGCGCGGTTGTACCAGCTCCGGTCGAAGATGACCACCTCGCCGGCGGCGGGGAAGTGCTGCAGGTAGCGCTGGATGTAGACCTGGGACTTTTCACGGTCGGATGGCGCCGGGAGGGCGACCACCCGGAACACCCGCGGGCTGACACGCTCGGTGAGGGCCCTTATCGTCCCGCCCTTGCCGGCCCCGTCACGCCCCTCGAACACGACGACGACACGAAGACCCTTTTCCTTGATCCACCGCTGCAGGTCGCACAGCCGCACCTGCAGTTTCGCCAACTCTTTCTCATACTTCTGTCGCTTCATCGGTTTCGTCCTCTGGACGGTGCCTAGCACTTCGCGTTCCAAGGAGCAGAGCGGCGCGTATCGGCCCTAACGTGACGGTGAAGGGCCACAGACGGGGCGGGGGGGCGAGGTTCCGCCAGACTCGCTGACCGAGCCTACCGATATGACTCCGGCATCGCGGAGAAGATCCGGAATACCGGAGGAGACCTCGAAGGTCGTCATGTGGCCGGGCGCCGCAATCATGGCGGCGTTCGACTGGGATTCAAGGCCTGGGCATCGGCGTGCGCCGATCCCGGCGGTGGCACGCGCCGTGCTGCTGAGCGACGCACGGGGTGAATGTGCTCGACTTCATCTGTCTCAGGATCCTGGAACCCGCGGAACACGGCCTGTCGCAGAAGGCCGTCGAGATCGCCAGGCCCTTCGGCTTTCCGATCACCAATTCCATGGTGGTGACCTGGGTCGTCGCCGTGGGTCTCATCGTGTTCGCCCAGATGGCGACCCGACGCATGGCCCAGGTTCCGGGCGGCGCCCAGAACTTCCTGGAATGGCTGGTGGAAAGCCTCTACGCCCTGCTCGAGAGCATCATCGGCCGGCACCTGGTGGAGCGGACGTTCTGGTTCTTTGCCACCATCTTCATCTTCATCCTCGCCGCCAACTACGTCGGTCTCATTCCAGGCGTCGGCACGATCGGCTGGGGGCATCACACCGCCGCGGGGTTCGTCGTCGAGCAGCCCCTCTTCAGGGGAGCCAACGCCGATCTCAACATGACGCTGGCGATGTCGCTGGTGTTCTTTGCGTGCTGGATCGTGTGGGCTTTCCAGGAAGTGGGAATCGGGGGCGTGGCCCACGAGCTCTTTGCGCCCAAGGGGGACACCGCCGGCCTGATGAAAGTCCTGATGATCGTGGTGTTCTTCGCCGCCGGCTGCCTGGAGATCATCTCGATCCTGTTCCGCCCCGTGTCGCTGAGCTTTCGACTCTACGGCAATGTGTTCGCGGGCGAGAACATGCTGGAAACGATGGCGACGATCGCTCCCGGTTTCGGCTGGTTGCTGCCGATACCGTTTTATTTCATGGAGCTGCTGGTCGGCCTCGTGCAGGCGATGGTCTTCATGTTGCTGACCGCCGTCTTCACGCTCCTCATCTGTCAGCACGAAGAAGCTGGGCCCGCGGTCGCGCACTCCTGACGGCTGGTGTCGGTTTGCCGGGGCCGCTCTGAACCGAAGGAAAGGACACACAAGATGACCGGGAGTCTACATGTCGGCCTTGCCGCTCTTGGCGCGGCCATCGGCGTCGGGTTGATCGGCCAGGGAGCATCGATAGCGGTCGGACGAAACCCCGGCGCGTCGACGAAGATCATGGTGCAGTCGATTCTGGCCATTGCCTTCGCTGAAGCGATCGTCTTCTACGCCTTGTTTCTCGTGCAGTAGGCCGATGCTCAGCCTGGCGCAGCCTGTCCGACGCGCCCGGCTGGATCCCGGATCACCACGCGAAGAGAGTGCACGAGCATGCATGTTCTAGCGATCCAGACCGCAGCCGAGAGTAGTGGACAGATCGAGCGGATCGCCACCACCTTCGGCGTCAACTGGCCCCATCTCGGCGCGCAGATTGTCAGCTTCGGGATCGTGTGCGCGGTGCTGTACATGCTCGCCTACAAGCCGATCCTGCAGATTCTCGAAGCGCGGCGCCAGCAGATCGCCGCCGGCCTGGCCAACGCCGAGAAGATCAAGGCGGAGTTGTCGCGGATCGAGGCGGAGCGTGTCGGCATACTGACCAGGGCGGATGGCGAGGGGAAGCAATTAATCGAGGAAGCCCGCGCGGCGGCCGCCCGTGTCGGGGCGGAGGAGACGCGCAAGGCGATCGTCGCCGCCGAACAGATCGTCGTCAGAGCGCATGAAGCGGCCGAGCGCGATCGCGCCACGATGCTCGCGCAGCTCAAACAGGAGGTCGGCCGGCTGGTGGTGCAGACGACGGCGGCGGTCGCCGGCAGGATTCTGACGCCGGAGGATCACCGCCGCCTCGCAGAGGAGAGCGCCAGGCACTTCACTGCCTGAGCCCGGCGCGGGCGAGCAGCGGGAACAGCAGACCGAAGACGATGGAACGGGAGCGATGAAGGCGAACCGGAAGGTCAAGCGTGCGGCGCGGCAGCTCTTTCGACTCTGTCTCGTCAACGGTGTGCTGGACTACGGCCGTACGCGCCAGGTGGCGCAGGGCATCGCCGCCTCCAGACG
Source organism: uncultured Acidobacteriota bacterium (assembly GCA_963787175.1). Taxonomy (GTDB): domain Bacteria; phylum Acidobacteriota; class Vicinamibacteria; order Vicinamibacterales; family 2-12-FULL-66-21; genus CAVSUB01. The sequence goes on along the minus strand of CAWBCA010000002.1, from coordinate 439,273 downwards.
GCGCGGCGCGCTGGCCATCCTGTCGGACTTCCAGCGGCTGGTGCGCCTCGATAGCGACCGGCACAGTGCTCTGGTCGAAAGCGCCGCGCCATTGGCACCCGGCATGCGGGACGAGATCCAGGCTGGCATCACGCGAGTGTACGGACCGGGCCTCGAAGCCACCTTCGCCGAGAATCCAGCGCTGATCGGCGGGATGCGGATCAAAGTCGGCAGCGATGTCTACGACGACAGCGTGCGGGCCCGCCTGGCGGCGCTCGAGGCACGGCTGTGACGTCCTTGGAGCGATGAGCTATGGCTGACCTGGTGCAGGAAATCGAAGCACAGATCGCTGGCGCGAAAGCCGCGGCTGGCAAGCAGAGCGTGGGCGTCATCCGCGAGATCGGCGACGGTGTAGCCAAGGTCGAAGGCCTTGCCGATGTCATGCTCAACGAGATGCTCGACTTCGGCCAGGGCATCACCGGTCTGGCATTGAACCTGGACGAGACCGAGGTCGGCGTCATCATCCTTGGCGATTACACACAGCTTCAGGAAGGCGCCGAGGTTCGCGCGACCGGGAAGCTCCTCCAGGTGCCGGTCGGCAGGGGGCTGCTCGGGCGGGTCGTGAACACCCTGGGTGAGCCGCTGGACGGCAAGGGGCCGATTGCCAGCGAGGTCGCCTATCCGGTTGAGAAGCTGGCGCCGGGCATCATCCGCCGCCGTCCAATCGGACAGCCGGTGCAGACCGGCATCATGCCGATCGACGCGATGATTCCGATCGGCCGCGGTCAGCGGGAGTTGATCATCGGCGACCGTTCGACGGGCAAGACGACGATCTGCATCGACACGATCCTCAGCCAGGCTCGCCTCAACCGGGCCGCCGAGGCGGCGGGCGACACCGGCTACCGGCCGCTCTACAGCATTTATGTGGCGATCGGGCAGAAGCAATCGACGATCGCGCGGATCGTCACCGTGCTCGACGAGGCGGGGGCGCTGCCCTACACCATCATCGTCGCGTCGCCGGCGTCCGATTCCGCCACCAGTCAGTACCTCGCCCCGTTTGCCGGCGCGGCCATGGGTGAGTGGTTCATGGACAACGGCATGGACGCATTGATCGTCTACGACGACCTGTCCAAGCACGCCGTGGCCTATCGGCAGGTCTCCCTGGTGCTGAAACGGCCGTCGGGGCGGGAAGCCTACCCCGGGGACGTGTTCTACCTGCACAGCCGGCTGCTCGAACGGGCCGCGCGGGTCGGCGAACAGTACGGCAACGGTTCGCTCACCGCCCTCCCGATCATCGAAACCCAGGCCGGAGACGTCTCCGCCTACATTCCGACCAACGTCATCTCGATCACCGACGGGCAGATCTTCCTCGAGACCGACCTGTTCTATCAGGGCATCCGGCCGGCAATCTCGGTCGGCATCTCGGTATCCCGCGTGGGATCGGCGGCGCAGCTCAAGGCCATGAAACAGGTCGCCGGACAGCTCAAGGGGGACCTCGCGCAGTTCCGTGAGCTGGCGGCGTTCGCGCAGTTCGGCTCGGAGCTCGATGCGACGACGCAGGCGAAGATCGATCGCGGCAAGCGCATCGTGGAGCTCTTCAAGCAGCCGCAGTACAGCCCAATCGCGGTCGAGGTCCAGGTCGGCGTGCTCTGGGCGGTCCAGAACGGGTATGTCGATGACGTGCCGGTCGAGCGGATCAAGGAGTTCCAGGCCGCCTGGACCGAGTTCCTGACGACGCGCAAGGCCGACCTGCTCGGGAAAATTGCCGCGGAGAAGGTGTTGAGCACGGAGCTGACCGACGCACTCAAGGCTGCCGCCGATCAGTTCAAGCAGACCTGGAAGAAATAGCGTTCGGCGTCCAGCTTCCAGCCGACACGCGGGAGTTGGAACCGGAGTCCCGAAGCCGGAAGCTGGAAGCTGGAAGCCGATATGAACAGCCCCCGCGATCTTCGCCGCCGCATCAAGTCTGTCAGCGGCACCGCGCAGATTACCAAGGCCATGCAGATGGTGGCCGCATCGAAGATGCGCAAGGCCCAGCAGGCCGCGCTCGCGGCAAGGCCGTTCGCCCAGCTGTTGTATCGCATCCAGCGCAGCGCGACCGCCAAGCTGCACGGGTTCGCCCATCCCCTGCTCCAGACCCGCCAGGTGCGGCGCCGTGCCGTCATCCTGATCGCCGGCGACAAGGGGTTGTGCGGAGCGCTCAATACGAATGTATTCCGCCTGGCGTCGCAGCTCGATCCCGAGTCGACGATCTTCATCACGGCCGGCCGCAAGGCGGCGCAGTTCGTGGCCCGGACGCGGCGTCAGCTCGCCGCGGAGTTTGCCTACGGCGATTCGCCGACCTTTCCGGAAGCCAGGGCGATCGCCGCGTACGCCAGCGACCTCTTCCTCAAGGGAGAGGTCGATGAGGTGCGGATCATCACGACGCGGTTCGTCAACACGCTCACGCAGGAGGCGATGTCTCTCGAGTACCTTCCGGTCGGGGCCATTACCGACCTGCGGATACCGGACGCGGAGAAGGCGGTGCTGGCCGCGGAGACAGAGGAAGAGGAGGCGGTGTTCGAGCCCGGCGCCGAAGCCGTGCTGGCGTATCTGCTCGGCCACTATCTCAACATCTACCTCTATTACGCGCTGCTGAACGCCAAGGCCAGCGAGCAGAGCGCCCGCATGGTGTCGATGAAGAACGCGACCGACAGCGCCGAGAGCCTGATCGACGCCTTGCGGCTCGAATACAACAAGCTGCGGCAGGGCAACATCACGAGGGAATTGCTGGAGATTGCCGGCGGACAGGCGGAGTGACACCTGAAAGCAGAACCTTTATGAATATCGGCAAAGTCGTTCAAATCGTGGGCCCGGTCGTCGACGTGGAGTTTCCCGACGCGTTGCCGGCAATCTACAACGCGCTGACGCTCGACTACACGGTCGAGCGCCAACCGGTCAAGCTGACGCTCGAAGTCCAGCAGCACCTCGGCGACAGCTGGGTGCGCACCATCTCCATGGCCGGGACCGAGGGCCTCAAACGCGGCTGCGCCGTGACCGACACCGGCGGACCGATCTCGATGCCGGTCGGCGAGGGGGTGATGGGCCGCGTCTTCGACGTCACGGGAAATCCCGTCGACGAACGCGGCCCGGTCCAGGCGGAAAAGTACTATCCGATCCATCGTCCGCCGCCGCCGCTCGTCGATCAGTCGCCGTCTCCGCAGGTGCTCACGACCGGCATCAAGGTGATCGATCTGATCTGTCCGTTCCTGAAGGGCGGCAAGGTCGGCGCATTCGGCGGCGCCGGCGTCGGCAAGACCGTCGTCATCATGGAACTGATCAACAACATCGCCAAGCTCCATGGCGGCGTCTCGGTGTTCGCGGGGGTCGGCGAGCGCACGCGCGAGGGAAACGACCTCTACCACGAGATGTCGCAGGCCGGCGTCATCAACCAGGACGATCTGGGAGCGTCCAAGATCGCTCTCGTCTACGGGCAGATGAACGAACCCCCGGGCGCGCGGCTTCGCGTCGCGCTGAGCGGCCTCGCCATCACCGAGTACTTCCGCGACGAGAAGAACCAGGACGTCCTGCTGTTCATCGACAATATTTTCAGGTTCTCCCAGGCGGGCTCGGAGGTGTCGGCGCTGCTCGGCCGGACGGCGAGCGCCGTCGGCTATCAGCCGACGCTGGCTGCCGAGATGGGGGTACTCCAGGAACGGATTACGTCCACCAAGAGGGGATCGATCACGTCGTTCCAGGCCGTCTACGTTCCCGCCGACGACCTGACGGACCCGGCGCCGGCGACGACCTTCGCGCATCTGGACGCGACGATCGTGCTCGAGCGCGCCATCGCGGAACTGGGCATCTATCCGGCGGTCGATCCGCTCGCCTCGACGTCCCGGGCGCTGGCGCCGGAGATCGTCGGCGAAGAACACTACGACGTCGCGCGACGCGTGCAGGGGGTGCTGCAGCGGTTCAAAGACCTGCAGGACATCATTGCCATCCTCGGCCTGGACGAGCTGTCGGCGGAAGACAAACAGACCGTGTACCGCGCGCGCCGAATCCAGCGGTTCCTGAGCCAGCCGTTCAGTTCGGCGCAGGTCTTCACCGGCCGTGAAGGCCGGCAGGTGTCGGTCGGCGATACCGTTCGGGGCTTCAAGGAAATCCTCGAAGGAAAACACGACACCGTTCCCGAAGGCAACTTCTACATGAAGGGCGGGATCGAGGAGATTACCCAGGGCTGACATCAGCACATGACGGGGACATATGGCTGACACGCTCAGACTCGATATCGTGACGCCGCAGGCAATCGCCTTCTCGGAAGACGTGCACATGGTCACCCTGCCGGCGGTCGAGGGAGACATGGGCGTGTATCCGCATCACGTCCGGCTGATTACGCAGATCGTGCCCGGCGAGATCATCGTGACCAGAGACGGGCAGGACCGGTTCATCGCCGTGGGCGAAGGAGTCGTCGAGGTCACCGGCACGCGCGTGGCGATCGTCACGGACATGGCGATTCCGGCGGAGCGCATCGACGAGGCAAAGATCGAGGAGGCCCGGGCCCGCGCGGAAGCGCGGCTGCGCGAGAAGATTTCCGACGAGGAAGTGGCGACGGTCAACGCGTCGCTCGCGCGATCGCTCGCCCAACTGCAGGTGAAGCGGCGGCGTCGACGGTGAGCAGGCCGGTCAGGAGCTCGATATCATCGTCGGCAGCGGCCTGCAACGACCGCTACTTCGAAAGACGATGATGACCGGGCCCCGGCCGTGAGGAGGATGGACATTCGAATGCGTCTCGACTACTACGGGAAGTTGAAGCGAATCGCGAACTGAAGCCGATTGGCGTTCCCGACCTGGCCGCCGAAGACCTCGCGGCGGCCGTACAGGTACTCGACACCGGCAAACGCGCGGTCTTTCAGAAACCAGTACAGGAGATTGACGGCGGTGTAGTCGAGGCGCTTGTTGAAGGTGTCCGCGAAGAACTCCTCATCGGGCGCCGACGCCACGCTGTAGACCGCGTTCGAAGAGTAGCGCGGGGACCAGAAGTGCTCGTAGCCGCCCGTGAACGCGACGACCCCGACGGCGTGCAACTCGCCGCTCGCGTCGGGCACGGCGGTCAGGCCCCCGCGGTAGCGGCCTACGCCGTCGCCGAAGGTGAACTGCCCATAGACGTAATCGCGGCCGAACGTCTTCCCCTTCGCCGACAGGAGGCCGCCCCACAGCGTCACGTCGTCCGGCTCGCCCTGCGTCGGACGGAAGCGCGCCTTGCCGAGAAAGCCACCGGCATGTACGTGACCCCGCGAGCCTACGAAGCGGACACGCGCGGTCAGGTCCGGCATCGGATATTCGGCTCTGCCGGCGACTCCCTCCGGAGTCTGGATCGACGACCTGTTGTCCTCGACACCCACTGACCATGAGCCCTTGGCGCCCACCTTCTGCGTCCAGCGTGCCTGCGCCTGCCGGAACAGGGCGTAGGCCGTCGGTGTCTCGAAGTCGATCGTGTTGGGGAGGTTGTCCTCGTCCATGAACGTCGACCAGGTCTGCCCGGCCAGCAGGCCCCCATAGGTCCCATACGCATGCCGCAGGCGAAGGGCATTGCTGCCGCCGTAGAAGTCGGTCTCGACGTACATCCTCAGCTCGCGGCCTTCGACCGGGCCGCGCATGTCGAGAAACAGGCGTGTCTCGCGCGCATGGATGCTCGAGTTGCCGCCCTCGCTCCCATCCACGGCGATCGTGCGGGGGTCGAAGGAATCCTCGGAGGTGATCGCATTGAAGTCACGGATGATATCGAGCTTGATCCGCCCTCCCACTTTGAACGTGTACCCCCCGATTGTGAATCCGTCAGGCCTGGTGTCCGGCGCAGGGGATGGCGCGGGTGCCTGCGGTGGCGGCTCCCCCTTCTCGGTTGCCGGCGCAGCGGGTCCGGCCTCGACCGGTGAAGGGGTCTGCGCGCTGGCCGGGCCGATCGCGAACAGGACAACTGCCGCGACAACGAGCCCTTTCAACATGGAGTCAACTCCTTCCCGCTGCCGCTGGCTCGACGCTTTGTGAATCGCTCCCGATGCCATCGCTGACGATCCTCTGCTGGCCCGACTGCCTGTTTCGAACGAGATTCAGCAAAAGGGCTGCCAGCTGACGTTGACGAATCGCCGCGCCGAAGGGTAAAAGAAGACCGGCAGGTGCAGTCCGTTCCGCTCCAGGACACGCTCACTGGATCGGCGTGACTGCCAGCCGTCAGCGCATCACAACAGGTCGTGGCGGGTGCGGCCATCGCGCCACGCGTGCGCCGTCGTCGAGGACTTCCCGTCCTTCTATGTGGGTCCTGAACTTGCAAACCGTGGACGACTGAATGAACGGCTCCCGCGCGTTGTTCGCAATCGCCGTGCTGGTGCTCGGAGCCGCGTTCGGGCTCGGCGTGTACACGTTCGCGTACGCGCGCGGCTGGGCTTACCTGACCGATGACCCGCGGGCGTGCACGAACTGCCACGTCATGAACGAGCAATACGACGGCTGGATCAAGAGCAGCCACCGCTCGGTCGCGGTGTGCAATGACTGTCACGTGCCCCACAGCCTGGTCGCGAAGTATGCGACGAAGGGCAGCAACGGCTTCTGGCACTCGTTCTACTTCACGATCGGTCATATTCCCGAGCCAATCCGCGCGTTGCCCGCAAGCCGGGCGATCGCGGAGGTGAATTGCCGCCGCTGCCACGAGCCGGTCGTCGCAGCGATGGGGACGCCTGCACACGCCGGATCCCGCGACATCTCATGTATCCGCTGTCACGGGTCGGTGGGCCATATGGAACTTCCTGCGACCAACGTTGCCGATTCGCCGAGGTGAACCGTGTCCGACCAGAAACCGAGCGGCATGCGCGGGTGGAGTCGCGGTGCAGTCCTGACCGTAGCTGTTGTGACGGCAGTTGCCACCGCGGCGATCGCGGCACTCCTCGTCAACATCATGCAGCGGAAGGGAGAAGCACAGAATTCGTTCTTCCGCGTCGTGGAGCTGACTGACGAGACCGTCGATCCGGCGATCTGGGGCAAGAACTTTCCGCTGCAATACGACGGTTACCTGCGGACCGTGGATCAGCAGCGGACGCGCTACGGCGGCAGCGAGGCCATGCCGCGGTCACCCACCGAAGCCGACCCGCGCTCCCTCGTGGCGCAATCGCGCCTGGAGGAAGATCCCCGGCTGAAGACGATGTGGGCGGGCTACGCGTTTGCCACGGATTTCCGCAAGAAGCGCGGTCACGCGTACATGCTCGAGGACCAGACCTTCACCGAGCGCGTGCAGCAGTTCAAGCAGCCGGGCACCTGCATCCACTGTCACGCGTCGGTGTACGTGCCCTACAAGCAGGCCGGGAACGGCGACCTGATCAAGGGCTTCGAGCATTACAACCAGATGCCGTATGCCGAGGCGCGCAAGGCCTTCACGCATCCCATCGCGTGCATCGATTGTCACGCACCCGATACGATGGCGTTGCGCGTGACCCGGCCGGGTTTCATCGAAGGTATCCGGGCCCTGAAGGCCAGCGAGGGCGTGAAGGACTACGACGTGAACACGATGGCGACCCGGCAGGAGATGCGCGGCTTCGTCTGCGGGCAGTGTCACGTCGAGTACCGACTTCAAGGGCCCGGAGAAGCGGCTCACCTATCCGTGGGCCAAGGGCCTGAAGGTGGAGCAGATCTACGAGGACTACCGCGAGGCGGGCTTCACCGACTGGACGCACGCCGAGACCGGAGCGTCCGCACTCAAGGCCCAGCATCCCGAGTTCGAAATGTGGAACCAGGGCATTCACGCGCGCTCCGGGGTGACCTGCAGCGACTGCCACATGCCCTACATGCGCGAGGGCGCGCAGAAGATCAGCGACCATCACGTCCGCAGCCCGCTGCTGAACATCAACCGCGCGTGCCAGACATGCCACAAGTGGTCGGAGGACGAGCTGCGCGGTCGCGTGGAGACCATTCAGGAGCGCACTGTCGCTCTCCGGAACCGGGCGATGGATGCGCTGGTCGCGCTCATCGGCGACATCAAGGCCGCCAAGGCGGCAGGGGCGACCGGCGCCCCCGTGACCGCCGCGCTCGAATTCCAGCGACACGGACAGTTCTACGTCGACTTCGTCGAGTCGGAGAACTCGAACGGCTTCCACGCGCCACAGGAAGCGGCGCGCATCCTGGGCGAGGCCATCGACTACCTGCGGCAGGGACAACTGGCGCTGCGATCCGCGCCCGCGACCTCGGCCGCGCCGCCGTCCCCTGCACGCTGACGCGCGCCCATGAGAACCTGTTGACGGGGGCTTTGCCGGCTTTGCGCCCAAAGGGCTCCAGCGCGCGCCGGCGAAACGTCGCCAGCGCGCCGGCCGAGGCAGGCAGGCCCGGCCACGCGGGGTCTGAAGAGCCCGCGCGACGAGTGCCGCTCAGCGCGATTGGGGCGGGGTGCCGCCCGGCGCGGCGGCTGGCGGTTGTGGCGGTTGTGGCGGCTGTGGTGGCTGTGGTGGTTGTGGCCGCACCTCGAAGCTGCCGCCAAGCGCGAGGTGGAGATTCACGCGCTGCACGCGCTGCTCCGCCTGGACCTGGATCAGCGCCGAGCGCACGGAACTCAGCGCAAGCTGCCGCTGCTCGACGAACCTGAGATCAGTGCTCCCCACCTTGAACTGGGTCTGCACGATGCCGAGCGCCTGCTGATTGTCCGAGAGCGTCTGCGTCAGGATCTGCTCGCGCTCGCGTGCAGCGATCTCGGCGGCCAAGGCGTTTTCGACTTCGCCAAAGGCACGCAGCCCCACCTGCGCATACTCGGCAATCGCCTGTTTCTGCTCCGCCGTCCGAATCTCGACCTGCGTCTTGAGCGCGCCGCCCCGGAACAGCGGCGTGAGCAGGTTGGCGCCGAGGCTCCACACCGGATTGGAGTGATCCTGCAGTACGAACAGATCACTCGAGATCGAGCTGAGGCTGGTCGTCAGGGCGATGGCCGGCAGCCGCGCCGCCTTGGCCTCCTGAATCCGGTTGAACGCGGCCGCCACGCGCCGCTCCGCGGCGATCACATCCGGTCGGCGCTCCAGGAGCACCGATGGCAGGCCACCAGGAACTTCGCCGGGGAAACCTGGCAGCTGCGGCGTCGGCGCCGCTGCGGCCGCGGGGTAGCGGCCGAGCAGGAGCTCGAGCGCCCGAATCGCCTGCCCCCGTCCCAGCTCGAGCTGACGCAGGACGTCGCGATACGTCCCGACGCTGGCGCGCGCCACGAACACATCCTCCTGATTGCCGACTCCGACGCGCACACGGTCGCCGGCCAGGCGCACGAGCTCATCGCTCGCACGAATCGTCTCGAGTGCCGCCTCGACCTGCAGCCCTGCCTCTATGGCGAGGAACCAGCTCTTGGCCACCAGCGCCGCTATCGACTGTCGCGCGTACTCGAAGTCCGCCTGCGCCGACGCGGCTTGAGCGGCGCTCGCCGCCCGGCCGTAGCGCACGCGGCCCCAGAGGTCCAGCTCCCAGGTCGCGGAGATCGCAAGGCCCTGGAGGCCCGAGCCGTCCCCCTGCTTGGTGCCACCATGCGCGAGCAGATCGGCCGACGGGTACAGCTTTGCCCCCGCCTGCTTGGCGTAGAGCAGCGCCTGCTCGACACGCGCGGCGCCCACGCGCAGATCGGCGTTGTGCGCGATGGCTTCGGCGACCGCGGCTGCCAACTGCTCGTCGTGGAAGCTCGCGACCCAGTTGTCGACGACGTCGCCGGCGCCAGCGCCTGGCGCAGTCCACTGCGCGGGCGTCTGCAGCGTTGGCAACGCCTGCTCCTTGACGGCTGCCGTATCAGGCGGCGCCTTCAACACGCACCCCGGCATGATCGTCACGACCAGGCCGATCGCGAGGGGACCCGCGACCGACTGATGCCAGCGCCGGACCGTCAACGGAGAGCGAGCCATGGATTCGGTCCTTCAGTGCAGACTGATATGGTGCTTGATGATGATGTAGTCGAGATACGACGACGTCCGGATCAGCACTTTTCGAATGAGGTGAATGAGCGGCACGTGTTCTGTGTAGATGGCTGCCGCGCCGCGGGCCCCCGCCGCCAGGAAGAGCTCGTTGTCGCGCTCCGCGACAACCAGCTTCACCGGGAACTTGCCCGGAGGTGAGGTGAAGGTCGTCCGAGGCAGATCGCCGGACGCTTCAATCTCCCCCTGCGCCTGCGCCCAGATCACCGAATCCACATGGGCCTTGACGATGCGGCCCGGATACGTGTCGAGCGTGATCTCCGCTTCGTTTCCCGCCACGATCTGGTGCAGTTCATTCTGGCTGAACATGGCGAACACCTGGTATTCGGTGTCGACGAAGGTCATGACCTCGTTGAACGCCACGCCTGACACGAAGTAGCCGGGCCGGAGCATCACGTTCACCATCGTGCCGTTGGACGGGGCGACGACGGTCGTCTGGTCCAGGTTCCAGCGGGCGTTCTGCAGCTTGGCGCGCGTCGTCTCGGCCTGCGCCTGGGCGACCCGCACCTGCGCCTGCCCGGTGGCGATCTGCGCCTTGGCGCCCGCCACGGCCGCGAGGTCTCCCTTGACCCGACCGGAGAGCTTTTCCTTCACCTGCTGCTCGGCCGCACGGGCCCTGGCGATTTGCGCGGTCAGCTCGTTGACGTTGGTTTGCGCCTGCTCCAGATCGAAGCGGTTGCCGGCGCCGGATGCGGTGAGCTCGGTGTTCTGCGCGACACGCTTCTGTGCCAGTTCGAGCGACGCCTGCAGCGCGGCGATCTGGTTCGTTGCCTGGTGGAGCTCCTCGCCGAATTGCCGTTCAGTCGACTGCGCATCGGGCAGCCGCGTCCGCACGTCGGTCAGCCGGGCCTGTTCGGCCACGACCTTCGCCTCGTCCGACGCCAGTTGCGCTTCGAGCGAACGCACCTCGATCTCGTACGGCGTTGGATCGATCTTGAACAGGACGTCGCCTTTCTTCACCGGCCGGTTGTTCTCGACCGGCACTTCGATCACGCGTCCCTTCACCTGCGCGACGATGGGCACGACGTACTTGACGACCCGGACATCGGTCGTCGTCGGCGCGACAACGTTCAACGTCAGCAGCATCGCCGCCCCGACCACCACCGGGAAGATCACGACACCGACTTTCCACGGCGTGGTCCAGGGCAGCAGCTTCAGCTTGATGAAGATCAGCCAGACGAAGAACCCGTAGATGCCGAGCAGAATTGCTTCCATTAGCTCGCCTCGCTCCCGGCGTCGCTCGCGGCCAGCCGCGCCTCGATCGCGGCCAGGTCGGCGCGAATGGCGTCGAGCTCAGTGGCCGGCACACCGTGCGCTTCGAGGGCGGCCACGCGCTGCCGTATGTCGGCGGTGGGGCCTTCCGGATCCGGGAGACCTCGCTCCTTGAAGTAATCGGGACTCTTGTCGGTTCCATAGGCCAGTTTGTAGCCGACCGGCTTGGTGTACGCCCACAGCCAGGCGATCGGCCAGAGCAAACCTCCGAACACCAGCGACAACAGGCACAACGTCTTGATGGCCTCGAGCTGCGGATGGTGCCGCTTGTGGGCGATCTTTTCCGGAAGCACATGGACCATCCAGAACAGAGCGATGAGCAGCACCGGGACGAAGAGGAGGGCGAAGATGGCGACGTACTTCGCCATAGTGTCTTCGGCCTCGGGGGACATGAGCGACGCTGATGCGACCGACGGGGAGATCAGCAACCAGACGGCCGCAAGCAGACCGGCGCCGACCGTGCGCGTGACGTGGCGCGCGCGCGTCGCGAAATGGGCACTGCGAGGATTCGGTGTCATTGAATCACCCTGAAGAATCGGCGGGAACACGGGCCTGGCAACCGGCACCCGGGCTCTGCGTACGCCACCAGCAGCACTCCTCGTGCCATCAGCCCAGCCCATCGCCTCACGCCACAATTGGGGCGAGCATCCTGCGGATTTGGGGACAGTCCTCCGGGTTTTCGGGGCTCCTCCACTATTCCGGGGGACACGGAATTCCGAAGTTCCGTGAGCGCCGCGACAACATGCGGTGATGTGGCCGCCAGGCTCAATCCCGCCTGGCTCGTGCCCAGAGGCCGCGGACCGGCCGCCGATGTGTGTGCTTGCGCGCCCCGGCAGCGCATCTGGCGCACCCTGGTCAGAACGCGGCGACTCGTTCCACCAGCCAGAAGCTCGCGAGGCCACCAATGGCATACGGCGCGAGCCGCCAGAGCCCGGCGGGCTGCGGCAATCGAAGCCTTCGTGCTGCGCGCCAGCCAATCGAGATCATCGCCAGTACGCCTCCCACGAACAGCAATTGCCCAATCTCCACGCCGACATTGAAGAACAGCAGGGCGATCGGGATGGACGACTGCGGCAAGCCGACCTCCGCCAGCGCGCCGGCAAAGCCGAATCCGTGCAGCAGCCCGAACGTGAACGCCACCACCCACGGATACTGTCGGGTCACGCTGTATCGGCCCTGCCGCGTGTGCACGATCTCCGAGGCCACGAAAACGATGCTCAGCGCAATCGAGGCTTCAACCGGGGGGCCCGGCACGTGCACCCAGCCGAGCGTTGCCCCGGCCAACGTCAGACTGTGCGCCACGGTGAACGCCGTGATCGTGACGAGCAGTCGCCGCGTCCCTTGCACCAGGAGCACCAGGGCGAGCACGAACAGCAGGTGATCGAACCCCAACAGGATGTGTTCGATCCCGAGGACTGTATACGTCCCGACGACTTCCAGTCGGCCAGGGCTCGGTCGGCCGATGAAGCTGGGGCTCACCGGCAGGATGCGCTCGAGCTGCACGGTGCCATCCAGGCGCACGAGGCGCGCGAGCACGTCGATCCGGGTCTCCGAGAGCTGCGAGAAGGAGATGGCCTTTCCGTCGAGCCCGTCGGCCACACGGATGCGCCAGCGCTGCACCGCGATTCCTCGAGAGAACGTGCTGTGCACTGGCGTCAGGGTCCTGGTGCCGTCGGGAAACTGCGGCTTCACCTTGAGCGTGGTGGACTCGTCGATCGCGGGGATCTTCCAGAGGACGTCGTAGGTCTCCCGGTCCAGCTGCGTGAGCTGCAGGTAGCCCGGCTTGAACTCGTCTGCGCGAGCTGGAGTGACCGCCTGGAGCAGCAGCAACGCCACAGCCATCGGCAGCAGAACAAGCCTGCTCATGGCCCTTCCGCCGGCAACCTGGTCTCGATGCTGACCACATACCCGGCGCGCATCCGGGCGTAGGATTCGTTGCGCGCGCGCTGGCGGCGCTCGTTCTCCCATTCCCGCAGGACCTGGCCGCGCACGGCGGCGAGCTGCGGCGCCACGGCCGGTGTGCGATCCGAGACGCGCACGTAGTGCGCGCCGAAGCTCGAGTCGATCGGGCCCGCCCATTCGTCGACCGGCACGTTCTCGAGAGCCGTGGCAAAGGAGGCACCGAATTGCCGCGCCACCAGGTCGGCAGGGGTCCGCATCATCCGATGGGGCAGCAGCGTCGGCGTGCCAAGCGTCGCGGGGTCGGTGCCGTTCCGCAGGGCCTGATGGGTGACCGCCACGGCCCGCACCACGCCGGGACCGGTGGTGGATGGTCCGAGAAACACCTGGTCGAAGGTGAGGATGGCCGGCTGAACGAAGCGCGCCTGGTTCGCCACCAGGTACGCGGACAGGTCCGCGTCGGTCGGTGCATCTGTCGAGGCGTCCTCCTCCGCGATCATCTCGATCTTCTGCCGGACGCGACGCTTCACGACGATGTCGTCACGTTCGAGCCCGAGCCTCGCACCTTCCCGGTACAGGATTTCGTCGCGGACGTACGACTCGATCAAGTGGTTCAGCTCGGTGCCGGAGGGTTCGCGGCCCCTCGCCGCCACGTGCTGGGTGACGAGGTCGTCCACCACCCCCTGGGTGATGACGATGCGATGCCCGGCGGCATCGCCGGGTGCCATCCATCGATAGGCGCCGAAGAGCGCGAGGCCGATCAGCAGGAAGTGCAGCATCGGCTCGCCGAGAAGCTTCCGGATGCGCATGGCCTTCTACTTCGGCGAATACCAGATCGGCGACGTGAACGCCCGCTCCTGCGTCGTCATCGGCACCTTCGGGTCGGCGATCGTGATCTTGAAGTACGCTGCGTCGTACGCGGTCCAGCGCGGCGTCGGGATCTCGAGGACACGCGCGTAATAGACCGCGCGCAACGCGGGATCGAAGTCCGGGTCCGTCCACACGGCGACGAGCTCCGGATCGCCGATGGTGTTGGTCCATGTCGCGGTAGCGACGTCCACGGTGTTTCCCACCGGGGTCAACCTGCCGTTGACGATCGTGCGGCGGTCCCGATCGCCCCAGACCACGTCGTAGATTTTTTCCTGCGGCTTGCCGTCCTTGCCCAGCCAGCCCTTGATGATCTGGATGCGATCGAGGTTGCCGCCGAACTTGTCCTTGAGCGCCGCGACCAGGAACGTCGGCGCCTTGCCGGTCGGCGCCGCGGGCAGATCGCTGCCCATCGGCACACCTTTCGCGTAGCCGGCCACCGCCGGCGTGCGCGTGGCGTCCGCTTGGGTGAAGCCGTAGCCGCCGAAGAACCGGACGGTCATGCGCGGGCCGCTCGTCGCGTAGGTCTCGCGGCGCATCATCGCGTCCCACAGCTCCGCACGGCTGTTGCCGGTCGCCCAGACACCGGTGTATCCGGCCGCCGTCATCTCCCAGCCCTTCACGATGCGGTCGGGGCCGAAGTTCATCGCGTCCTCCTCCCACCGATCCGCCCTCGGCTCGGCACTGGGGAATTTGGCGAAGAAGTTGTCCTCTTCGGCCGCCGCGAGGCCGTTGTGCGTGTCGGTTCCGCCAGCCATGCCGAACTTGAACGGGTTGGTGCCGAGGTCCTGTTCCACCTTCAGGCCGTTCTTGAGCGCTTCGCGGACGTATTCGTGCTGAATCATCCCCGGTTTCTTCGGCGTCTGGGTCAGGTTGCCGCGGTCCCAGAGCTCCCACGCGGCGAAGTCGTCGGTCGGCGACAGCGACGGATGCGACTCGCTCTGCCCCTTCATCTGTACCGCTTCGAACAGCGGCTCCCAGCGCTGGCGCGCCTCAGCCCACGCCTTGGTGAGCGGGTCACCGCTGAAGGTCGTCATCGCGAACATCCGGCCGTTCGAGAGATTGCCGTTGTGCGCAATCGCGAGAAGCTTGCCGCCGGTGGTCTTCTCCCATTCGGTCATCCACTTGTAGAGGTCTTCGGGGTTCTCGCTCTGGAACGTGGTGTACGGCAACACGCCGTCGGCCTTGTCCTTGTTGTCGCGGTAGATGATGTTCCGGTGCAGGTTGTCGCCGCCGCCGGCGTTCGACGTCCACTCGTAGCCGATGAACGCCGTAAAACGCCCGGGTTCGTTGTATTTCTCCGCGATCGTGGTGTTCTTCGCCCAGACGCTCCTGGCAAACCGCGGATCCGTCGCGATCGGCGGCAGCTTCTTGTTCGACTGCGCAGCAATGAGTTCCATCACGGCCTTCTTCGCCTCCACCGGGCCGCCGTTGAACATGTCGCGCCACCGCTTGAGCGTCTGGTCGGCCATCATCTCGGGATTGCCGCCTTTGATCTCGGTGATCATGCCCATCATGTCGGAGTGATCGGTGATGGCGACCCAGTCGAGGGGCTGGCCGAGCCTCACCGGCTGGCCGCTGGTCGCGACGACTTCCTCGCCCCGCGCGAACCGGGTCGCTTCCTCGGGGCCGAGCGTCGTGCCGGTGCCGCCGGCATCAACCGACCACGAGGTGTGGACGTGCTCGTCACCGAAGTACGGGCGCTCGGGATAGCGACGGCCGGCGTACGGCGAGTAGCCAGGCTCCTTGTGGAATCTGGCGGGATCGGCCGGCTGGATCTCGCCGCTGTCGGCCGTCAGCGTGCCGGCGTTGGCCGGCGGGCCGCCAAGTTGCACCGCCGGCCGCGGTTCCGCGGCAGGCGTCGCCGGGGCCTGGGGCGCGGACTGTGGGCCGCCGCAGGCGGCGGCGAGCAATACTGTCCCTGTCACGATTAGTTGCCTGATCGGCATGGCACCGTCCTTGCCGCCGCGATCCAGAGCGATCGAGCCGCACCGTTTGTCCGTTGATGTTTCAGCGGTGCAAGTCGTCCGCCACGTTGCGACGGTGTGCGTGCCCGTCTTCCGGCTGCGCGATCTTCCCGATGCCGACGGGCGTTGCGTTTGCGGATGACCGGATCCCCTCGATACCGGTATACCGAATGAGGCGCGAGTCCTGAGCCGGCCTCTCACTGCTAATCGGCAGGCGGCTGACAGCATGTTGTGAGCGCCGACTGGTAAGCCACCGGCTGGGGTGAACAAGAGGAACGCCGTGCGGCCTGAACTCGTACAGGCTGTTGTGCGAAGGTCGATGTCCTTGTGCCACGCAGTGATGACCACGACGCGAACCGGGGGGTCGCCCAGGCGCCGGGAGCGGGACTGGAGCTTGTGACGCTCTGGCGTCTGCTGCTCCTCGCCACGCTCGTCTCGTCGCCGGGTGTCGTCTTCGCGCAGGACGCCGCCTCGGCGTCGGCCGGGCAGCAGAGCGACGCGGCGCAATCCGGCGACCCCTGGGAAGTCTGGCCCGAGCTCAACCTCTTCACGACGGTGAATCCGACGACCCGGTTCTACTTCGTCGCGGCCCAGGCAAAGGGCAAGGAATCTGAGGTCCGGACTCTCGACCTCGCCGGATACCTCGACCTCACCATCGGGCCGCACCGGCCGCGCTTGCGCCAGAAGGAGGACTGGCAGACCAAGAAGTACCTGTGGGCCCGGATCGGGTACGACCACATCTTCAAGGCCGAGAGCGAAACGATGAAGGCCCCGGAGCAACGGGGAATCGTGGCCCTTCATGCGAGGCACTACCTTCCAGGGGCGATCCTTCTGGAGGGGCGCACGCGGGCGGATCTTCGCTGGCTCGAAGACGGCTACTCGACACGGTATCGCTTCCGGATCGAGGTGAATCGCGACTACACCGCGCTCGACCGCGTGATCACCCCCTACTTCCAGGCCGAGGCCTTCTACGACACGCGGTACGACGGATGGGCCCGTCAGCTCTACCAGGCGGGAGCCGAGATCGCGGTCATCAGGCACTTCCGCGTCGAACCGTCCGTGGCGCGGCAGGTGGACCATCTGCCGAGCCCGTCGGGCTTGTACGCATTCGCCTTTGTCGCCCGGTGGTACTACTGAAGGAGACGGGAGACTCATGGGGCCGTGTGTCGCCCGCTCCGCACGCACGCGATGCACCAGACGGCAAATAATGCGTGGAAAGCGACCGCCGGCCACATGAGGACGCCGACGAGCCTCAGGCCTGCGCCAGCGTGGGCGAGAATCGCAGCGGCGGCGCAGTTATACAGCAGCATCGCCACGACCAACCCGCGCTGCGCGCGGCCCGGTCCGTCATCACGCGCCAACCAGCAGGCGGCGCCCAACGAGAGCAACGCCGCGCCGGCGATGCGGCCGACGATCAACGCGGCCGGCGCATCGAGCCATGCGCCGAGCAGTATCCCGGCGACAAGCGCCGGTGACAGCAGCAGCGCCAGGCCGGCCGGAATCTCGGCCAACGCGGTCACAATCAGCAGCGTTCTTACTGACGCCATTACATCCCATTCCCCTCAGCCAGCCGCTCCGCCCCCGCGCTCTCGCGGCTCGATGATCAGGCGGTCCGTGCGCTGATTCTACGCACGCCCTCGAGCGGCGCCCGCCTTCGCGGTGCTACGGCGCGGCAAGCCCGCCTTCGACATGCTGCGGCGGGGCGAGCGCGCTGATGTCCGCTGACGCTTCAGTGCCTGGTGCGTGGCAAACAGCGCGATGCCGACCGGCGGCAACAACAGCCACGGCCAGATCAGGCGCATGCGTGATCCTGCCGGGGCGACCGGCAGCTGGCACGTCACGGTCGCCGCATCGGCGTTGAACCGAACAGAGACGGTCAGCGTCCACTGGCCCGCGACCGGGAGATCCACGACCGCCGCCTTCGCCAGCTTGTTCGCTGTCGCGTCGTGCGTGGCGCTGGCTTGGCGCCGCTCGACTCCTGGAGTGGCGGACTCGAGGAGGAGATCGACCACAGCGCCGGTCAGCACACTGCCGTTGCTCGACTGGACGAGGACGCTCACCTCGACGGGGCCGGCACGCAGCGGCTCAGCGGCGGTGAAGATGCTGACGATGAACGGCCCCGCCTGTTGACGCGTGCGCAGCACGCCGCCATGGGCCTCCACGATCGCTTCAAGGCCGAAGGCCATCAGGATGAGCCCCCCCACGATGCGTCCGGTTGTGGTCTGGTGGGCGTTCATCAGTGCACCATCCCGCGCATCTGCATCGGCTGAAGAAACGTCCACACGCCGCTCGCATAGAGCGCCAGGGCAAGGCTCGCCCATGACAGCTGGAGTCCGAGCGTGCCGCGCGACCGCGCCGTGCCGGCACGCGTGATCCGCCAGCCCGCATAGAGCGTCAGCAGCAACCCGGCATCGAGCAGGACCAACTGAACTGCGAGGAGAGAGTCCGGCCCCAGGAGTGCCGGCGGCGACGTCCATGCCGGGGTGCCGAGCCAGGCGACCCCGATGCCGCTGGCGGCACGCTGCACGACAGGCCACGCAGTGCTCCAGCCTGTCACCGCATGGAAGAGGAAATGGCCGGCCCACATCGCCAGCCCCAGCGGCACGAGCGCCAGCGACAGCCGGCAGGCAAGTCCTCGCAGCGACGCCAGCCGCGTGAGTCCGCTCGCCAGGTCCCGACCGGCTCTCGTAGAAATGACCGACGCCAGAGTCAAAGCCGTCATCAGCGTCGTCCCGACAAACGCCGATGGCCAGTGGACCCATGGAGGGTCCACCATCGCCGCGGCGCCCGCGAATCCACCAAGGACGACGACGAGAGCCAATGCGGCGAGATCCGGCCGGCGCGAGAACAGCCCGATCGACGAGCGCAGCCGATCGCTCCACAGGTCGGACCCCGGGATCGTCGCGAGCACGCCGACGTTGTCGTGGGGACAGGCCCGCACGCAGTCCAGGCAGAACGTGCAGTCCATGTTCCCGGCTTTTTGCGGAATGTACAGCTCGAGCTCGCATCCGCGCTGTTGCGCGTTGCCGCGCAGGCAATCGTGTGTTGTGCAGGTCGCGCAGACACTCCGTTCCTTCAGCCGCACCTCGAACGGCGAGACCAGCGAGCTCACGAACTGGAATTGGCCGATCGGGCAGACATACTTGCAGAAGCTGGCGCCGCGGAACATCGAGTCGATCACGAAGGCGGCGGCGAAATAGGCGACGACAATCCAGGCAGTCCAGAGCGGGCTGTTCCACAGCGCGAACGCTTCGTAGGCCCAGAAAAAGAGCGCAAGCAGGATGACGGCGACCCACTTCGATCGCAGCGGGCGGGGCCAGTGGCGCGTGGCGAGTCCGAGACGTCGTCCCAGCTCGCGCGGCAGCATGAACGGGCACGCCATGCAGAACACGTTGCCCACCGCGAGCAGCCCGACGATGGCGAAGAAGCGCCAGTAGGTCCAGGGCAGCACGCCCGCCAGATTCATTGCGGCCATCTGGTCGCCCATGAACCCGTCGGCGACGACCGCCAGAGCCACTACCAGGAGCGCCCCCTGCAAGACGTGCCGGCCGTGGCGCGCGCGCAGCAACGCGCCGACGACCGGTGTCCTCAGAAGGTCGAACGGCGCCCTGATGTGCGCTGGCGTCGGCGTCAGCCTCGTCGTCTGGCGATGAAGCCGGGCCGGGGAGAGCAGGCGCATCGTCACGACGATCGCGGGGATCAGGAACACCAGCGATCCCGGCACCCACATCACGACGCCGGCCATGACCTGGTCGTCGAGTGCCGAGAGACCGCCCAGGCGCGGAACCTGATCGTAGATCGGATAGAGGATCCGCCCGGAAAACGTCAGCGTGGCGGCGATGACCGTGTTCTGAATGTCGGCGAGGAGCAGCGTTGCCGGGATGGACCACGCGGGCCAGTGCGGGGTGAACGGCCACGGTCTCACGACCGACCACCAGAAGAGCAGCGAGCTCGCGAAGAACGTCAGGTGTTCCAGGTCGTGAAAGAACGGCTCGCGCAGCGCGAGCTGGTACGGGCCCGGCACGTGCCAGCCCCACATCGCGACGGCCATCACCGAAAGACCGACGACGGGGTGCGTGAGTTGATGCGCAAAGCGCCGCAGCGGCGGCCAGGCGAGGAACGGGCCGAGGGCGTCGCGCACGAGGCAGCGCGGCAATCCGCGCAGCAGCGGCACGATCGGAGCGCCCAGCAGGATCAGCGGCGGCGCCACGGACATCAGCACGAGGTGCTGCGTCATGTGCGCCGTGAGAAACAGCCCGGACAGCGTGTCGAGCGGCGAGGCGGCGGCCAGCCAGAGCGACGTCAGGCCGGCTGTGAAGCAGATGAGGCGCCATCGCGGAAGCAACGTCTCATGCAGGACCTGCAGCCGGCGCCATCCTAGAAAGTAGATGATGCCCGTCAGGAAGAGTGCCGTCGTCGGCAGGACGTCGATGTGCCAGGACGCGAGGACCGCGAGCAGGAAAGGGGGCGCGTCCACGACTGTTTACGGAGAGGGCGCGCCGGAAGGCGGTGTCGCCGGCGGGACCGCCGGTTCCTGACCGCTGCGCGCCGGAGCGACGTGCGACGGACGCAGCGTCTCGAGGAACGTGACGAGCGCCGTGACCTCCGCGGGGTTGAGGTTCTTGCCGTAGGCCGGCATGTTGCCTCCGCCCTGGATCACCTGCCGAATCAACTGATCGCGCGTGAGCCTGACCGCGATATCGTCGAGCGCGGGCCCACGAGCGCCTCCTTCGTGTCCAAGACCATGGCAGTTCCTGCACTGCTTGACCTGGAAGACGGCCGCGCCCTGTCGTGCCAGAGCGGTCTGCCCCTTGAGGAACTGGTCGGGGACTGGCGCTCCACTCCAGGCCTCCATCACGGGCGAGAACGGGGCGCTCATGGCCAGGCGGGTGAAGATCGCCATTGCAACGCCGACGATCAGGATCGTGAAGACCGCAACCGGGCGCCGGAGCCAGCTCTTCTCACCCTCGCCGGCAAGGAACGGCAGCGCCAGCAGCGCCAGGATCCCGATGACGGGTCCGACGAGCAGCGCGAAGGTCTCCAGGTGAGGAGGCATCAGCGCCAGCGCGGCGAACATCCAGAGGAAGAAGAAGTCAGGCCTCGGCACCGTCTCGATGATCGTCGGATCGGGCGCGCCGGTCGGCCCGAACGGCCCGAACCAGGCGGAACATGCGATCACGGCCAGCACGATCAGTCCGGAGAAGACGACGTCCTTCTGGAACGCCACGGGCACGAACGGCAGCCCGTCCTTGTGGACCAGCTCCTGATACTCCTTGATGTAGGTCTCCCGCTTGACGACGCGGCCGGGCATCGGCCACTCGTTGACGCCGAGGTTGATCACCATCAGGAGGTGCAGGCCGACGAAGCCGATCAGCAGGCCGGGGATGATGAACACGTGCAGCGCGAAAAAGCGCGTCAGCGTCGCGCCTCCGATGATCGGGCCACCGAGCAGGATCTGCACGAGCTCCAGGCCCACGACCGGCGCGCGGCCGGCGACCGACGCGCCGATCCCGAGTCCCCAGTACGCGTCCTGATCCCAGCGGAGGATCTGGCCGGTGAAGGCCATGCCGAGCGTCATCAACAGGAGAAAGACGCCGACGAGCCAGGTGAGCTCGCGAGGAAACTTGTAGGCGCCGAAGAGCACCACCTGCACCAGGTGGAGCAGGACGATCGCCACCATGAAATTCGATCCCCACCCGTGCATCGCGCGAAGGAACCAGCCGAGCGGCTGCTCGAAGTTGAGGACGAGGAGGCTCTCGTAGGCCTCGCTGGCCGACGGCACGTAGACGAGCGCCAGGCAGATGCCCGTCACCACCTGGAGGATGAACAACGTCAGGCTCGCGCTGCCGAACACGTACGCCCAGCTTGCGGTCCGTCGTGGAACAGGATGCGTGGCGGCAGCGCGGATCGCGGAACCGACCTGGAGACGATCGTCGATCCAGTTGCCGACCGCACGAATCAGGCGCACGGCGATCCCCCATCAGTGCCGGCACTCACGCTCTGATGACCGAGCGTTGGCATCATCCCGCCGCGAATCAGGAGCTTGCCGTTTTCGATCCGGGACTCATAACGGAAGAGTCCGCGCGGCGGCGGGCCGGAGGCCCGCTCGCCATCTTCGTAGTACGCCCCGCCATGGCAGGGACACATGAAGAGCCGCGATTCGGGGAACCAGCGGACCGGACATCCGAGGTGGGTGCAATTGATGGCGAAAACCTGAAAATTCTCTCCCTCCAGGCGCCGGACCCAGCAGGGGATGTCACCGGTGGCTCCGTCCCAGGGCTTCGTGAGCGGGTTGCGGAACGTCGCGAGGCGTGTCTGGCCTTCCGGATAGCGGTTGACGTCTCCCAGCGGTATCCACGCGATCGCTTCAATCATCTGCTTCTTGCGCGCGGACGAGGTGATGAAGCCCACGAGCGGCACCCCGAGGAGGACGCCGGCCAGCGCGTTCAGCGCGATGCCCAGCTTCAGGAGGCCGCGCCGGGACATCGTGCTCGGCGGTTGGGGTGATTCCTGATCCTTCTCCTGCATCGATTCTCCTTGACCGTTCACGTGTGGACCTCGCGGGTTCGCCTACTTCGTTGTCGCGTAGGGCTGACCCGGATACGGGGGCCGCTGCGAGGCCAGCCAGGCCACGACGTCGGACACGTCCTGGCTCGTCATCGATCGGCCGGCGACGTAGCCTCGCCAGTCCGGCTGACCGAGGTCGGGGCGGCCTGCAATCACGGTGGTGCGAAGCCCCTGATCGCTCACGAGCCCGAGGTACGATCCGTCGACGATCGAGCTGCCCTTCTCTCCGCCCTTGCCCTCCGGGCCGTGACACGAAGCGCAGAACGTCGCGTAGATCTGTTGACCGCGCACCGGTTCGCCTGGACCGTCGCCGCGATAGGCCGGCGGCGTGGCGCCGAGGGTGTCCGGCCGGTTCCAGTGGCTGCGAATTCCGCTGACGAGCACGTCTATCTGATCGGCGGTGAGCGTTCCTCCGGCCGGACGCGCAAAGGCCGACATTGCCGTCCCCGGAACACCGTTCGCCGTCACACTCCGGATTGTCTCGTCGTCGGCGATGGCGAGATAGACGGGATTCGCGAGCGCGAGGGCGGCTCCGCCTTTTCCTTCGAGACCATGACAGCCCGAACAGTTGACGCGATAGAGCTCCGCGAAGTCCTTGACCTCCTCGGGCCGCAGCTCACGCGACTCGGGGCGGGGCCGGCCTGGCAGCCTGTCGCAGCCCCACGACGCGAGCGCCGCACACACCGACAACGCGATTGCAATGACGTCAGCGGAGCTCCGCACGCCGACGCCCGCCTGCCGGCGCACCGTCATCGATCCGGCCCCTCTCCGTGCCGGTCGTGCCCCAGGCCTCCCGCCTCGAAACCCGCGCGCACGGCGAAGGGCATGTGCTGCAACGTGCGGACGGGTGTGTGGCGGGCCACGACGATCCCCGCGACGATCCCGAATGCGAACTGTGACGCGACGAACCAGCGCCAGTCGATGCGCTCGTTCATGACGGGATTCAGGAGGTCGAGGGTCGCGTAGATCACACCGCTCCACATCAACGGCGCGATCAGCCCCCCGAGCAGGATGGGACGCCTCGGGAACATCGGCAACATCACCCCGTAGAGAAGCCCCACGAGGGCTGAGGTCACCAGGTGGATCGCCGACGCGATTACCAGGGGTGTCAGGTGAAAGGCTGCAATGACCTCGGTGCTGACGCTCGTCCCTTGTCCGTAGCACGGCGCCCGCCAGCAGGTTGATGGGATACCAGGGGCTCCGGTAGAAGATGAGACCGTACAGGATCGCCAGGACGGCCATCGCCACGCTTCCGGCGAGCCCGCCCTTCAGCCCGGCCGACACGGGATAGGTCTCGATGGGGAGTCGGGCGCGGTGCGCGAATTCTCCCACCTCGAGGCGTGCCACCCGGCGCGGGGCGGCGGCGACCGGCGGCGGTTCCGGCTCGAGCGGGACCGCTTCGTGTCGCTCGTGCGGGAGCACCTCACGGAACCAGCCGATGGAAGCCACTAGCATCACGATGGCGCCGAGGATCGAGATGGCCACGTGTGTGAGGAGGCCGGCAAACAGCAGCATCACCCCCAGGCCGAGCGCCATCGGATACGCGGTGGGCGCGGGCAGGACGATTGACGGCGTGGTCGATTCCGGACCGTGTGTGGCGTCCATCCAGTGTTTCTCTCCGTCGTCAACCGGGGTCCATAAGACCCGTCCTCAGTCGTAAGGGTTCAAAAATTGAACCTTTGGACACGAGACCCATCCTCAACGCCCAATCACGTAGACCACCGCGAACACGATGACCCAGACGACGTCGACGAAGTGCCAGTACATGGCCAGCACTTCAGCCCGCTCGGCATGCTCGCGACGCATCGATCCGCGCCACGCGAGCACCATGACGATGGTGAGCGCCACCAGGCCCAGGATCACGTGCGTCCCGTGCAGTCCGACGAGCGAATAGAAGGTCGTGCCGAACAGGTTGGTCCGGATCGTGAGTCCGTGTTGGTAGATCAGCAGATACCATTCGTGGGCAGTACCGACGAGAAAAATCAACGCCAGGACGATCGTCGCGAGCCACCAGAGCTTGAACGCGGCCATTCGCCCGTGCTCGAGCGCACGCACGGCCGCCGTGATCGTCGGACTGCTCGCGAGCAGGCAGATGCTGATGAAGATCGGCAATTCGAGCACGTCGCCGGGCAGCGGTCCACTGAGGCTCTGTCCTGCGTAATACAAGTAGGCAACGATGAAGATAGCGAAGATGGCGCTCTCCGCCATGATCAGGCAGAGCATGCCGACCCGCCCTTTGGACGGGAGCACCCACTGGTCTGTCGTTGCCGGTATCGCGATCGTCGCGGGCGTCATCACTCGAACTTCCAGTCCGGATCGTTGGGGTGCTTGAGGTCCCACAGCGGCCGCCGGCTCTTGACGACAGGAATCGTGGCGAAGTTGTACGCAGGGGGCGGCGATGACGTCGCCCACTCCAGGGTCCAGGCGTCCCACGGATCGTTGCCAGCCTCCCGGCCGTTCCTGAGTGACCTGATCAGGTTCCACACCAGGCAGAGCACCGCCGCGGCCTGAAACGCCACACCGACCGTGGCGATGAGATTCCAGATCTCCCAGCCTCTGCCCGCTTCATAGGTGTAGATGCGGCGCGGCATCCCCAGCAGCCCCGGGATGTGCATGAAATCGAAGGTGAGGTGGAAGCCGATCACGAACAGCCAGAAGTGCCACTTTCCCAGCCGCTCGTCGAGCATCCTGCCGGTCGCCTTCGGATACCAGTAGTAGAGCGCGCCGAAGATCGTGAAGACCAGTGCCCCTACCAGCACGTAGTGGAAATGCGCGACGACGAAGTACGAGTCGCTGAGCTGCCAATCGAATGGGACGGCGGCCAGCATGATGCCGGTCAGTCCCGCGATCAGAAACTGAAACAGGAAGCCGATGCAGAAGAGCATCGGCGTGTCGAAGCGGATCTTGCCGCCCCACATCGTCGCGATCCAGTTGAAGATCTTGATGCCCGTCGGCACCCCGACCGCCATCGTGGCAATCATGAAGAACGTGTTCGCCATCGACGACATCCCGATCGTGAACATGTGATGCGCCCACACCCCATAACCGACGAACCCGATGGCGACGCTCGCGCCGACCATCGCGGGGTAGCCGAACATCGTCTTGCGCGAGAAGACGGGAATGATCTCGGATGCGAAGCCGAAGCCGGGCAGCATCAGCACGTACACCTCGGGATGACCGAAGATCCAGAAGAAGTGCTGCCAGAGCACCGCCGAGCCTCCGGCCTGTGTGTCGAAGAAGTGCGCGCCGAGATAGCGGTCGAGCAGCAGCATGATCTGCGCGGCCGCAAGCGGGGTGAGGACGATCAGCCCCATGCCGGCCGAGACCAGGTTGAGCCAGACGACCAGCGGCATGCGACCGAGCGTCATGCCGGGACAGCGCATGCACAGGATGGTCGTGACGATGTTGACCGCCGCGCCGACGCTGCCGAAACCGGCGACGAGCAGCCCGATCGTCCAGTAATCGGTGCTGTAGCCCTTCGAAAACGCCTTCGCGGTGAGTGGCGCGTAGGCGAACCAGCCCACGTCGGGCGCGCTGCCGGCGCCGGCCAGCCCCTCGCCGCCCAGGAAGCTGAAATAGAGCAGCAGCCCGCCGAGCGCGCTGGTCCAGAAGCTGAAGGCGTTGAGTCGGGGAAACGCCATGTCGCGCGCGCCGATCATCAACGGGATCAGGTAATTCCCGGTCCCGAACACCATCGGGATGCCGACGAAGAAGACCATCGTCGTCCCGTGCATCGTGAACAGACGATTGAACACCTGCGGCTCTACGACGGCGAGGTTCGGGTAGGCGAGCTGGATCCGCATGATCGCAGCTTCGAGGCCGCCGATCGCGAGAAAGACGATGGCGTAGATCACGTACATGATCCCGAGGCGCTTGTGATCGACCGTGACGACCCACCCGTGCAGGCGGTCGAGCAGGGGAGTCGCGGCAGGTCGTGCACCGGTCAGGGCCGCCGTATCGAACACGCCTCGTCCCTCCGACTCGACGCTCACTTCAGCGTCAAGAGATAGGCCACGAGCTGGTCGAGCTCGCGCTCCGTCAGGTTCATGGCCGGCATGAGCGACCCCGGCTTGAAGATCTCGGGGTCCTTGATCCAGATCCGCAGGTTCTCGGGGGTGTTCAGCGCGGCGCCGGACGCCAGTGTGTCCCGGCTCATGAGATGCGTGAGGTCGGGCCCGAAGATGCCGGTGCCGACCGTGCCGTCCACCGCGTGGCAGCTGATGCAGGCAGTCGTCTCGAAGACCCGCCGGCCCTCGGCAGCGTT
Organism: uncultured Acidobacteriota bacterium; assembly: GCA_963787175.1. GTDB lineage: Bacteria > Acidobacteriota > Vicinamibacteria > Vicinamibacterales > 2-12-FULL-66-21 > CAVSUB01. The sequence continues at coordinate 412,499 of CAWBCA010000002.1, read as the reverse complement.
CGCGTCCTGCGCCGACGGCCGGCGCTGCTCGCTCGCCCAGCGATCGAAGTCCTCCCGAGTGTGAACGTAGACGCGCAGCAGCATCTTGGCGTGCTGGGTCGAGCAGTACTCAGCGCACTGTCCCAGGTACAGCCCCGGCTTGTCGGGTTCGATCCACATCAGGTTCGCCCGGTTCGGGATGAGGTCCATCTTGCCGGCCAGACGGGGAACCCAGAAGCTGTGCACCACGTCGGCGGAGAGCAGCTTGAGGTATGTCGGCGACGGGCTCGAGGGCACGCTCACCGGCACGTGCAGCTCGTTCGCCGTGACGATCCCCAACGCGGGATATCGGAACTCCCACCACCACTGGTGGCCGATCACGGTGACGTCGAGCGCCCCGGGAGGCTTGGGGGGGTTCTGGATCCGATCAATCGCGCGCGCCCCGGTGAGCGACAGGACCACCACAATCAGGACGGGAACGACCGTCCAGGCCAGTTCGACCTGCGTGCTCCCGTAGACCTGCGCCGGCTCCTCCTGGTCATCATCAGGCCGGCGACGATAGCGGACGATCGCATACAGGATCAATCCGAACACCACGAGGAAGATGCACAGGGTGATCGCGAGGACCAGCATCGACAGCTCGTAGCTCGCGTGAGCCGGCGTGGACTCGGGGCGGAAGATGCTCGGGATCTGGCCGGAATCGGCGGGCGCCTGGGCGAGCGCGGTTCCGGCGGTCAGAACCATCGACCAGAGGAGGAGCAGCAGGTTTCCCAGCCATCGCCGAACGTGTGTGCTCTGTGTCCGGGGCATCAGGGTTCTCTCGCGCCGAATTCGGTCGCACCAGCGATTGCCGTGCCAGCCGCAGCGATTCCCGGCCGGGGAGGCAATGACGCTGCTGGGAGTCGAGTTGTGACGATCGCGGGCGGCTGGAAGGCGGGCCAACATCGATGTCTGCCCCCGGAATGCCGGAGGGAGCCCAAGATGCCGTAGACAAGCCAGCACCGCCAATCGGGACGCCCGGACGATCGGGGGGTGCCGGCAGCGGAGGCACCACGGCGGAACGTGGTTTGCTATCATTCGGCTTCCTGCAACCGGCATACGTGAGAGGTGGGCCATGACCGCTACTGACAAGATGATTGGTGCGACCGTGCTTTCGGCCGCAGTGCTGTTGACGCCCGCGTACGCGCGCGCACAGGGGGGGGCAGAAGTGTTCACCGCAACAGCAGCGGTCAAGGCTGCCGGCGGTGCATCGGCGAGCGCGCCGGTGACCGTCACGGTTGACCGCAAGATGTCCCAGAGCGAGGCAGACGGGCTGGTGGCCGCGTTCAAGGCAGGCGGCGCGGACGCGCTGCGGAAAAAGCTCGTCGGGGTCCCGCCCACCGGCACGGTCCGGATTGGCAAAGGCACCGACACGCCGACGCGCATCACGATCGAGCGAGCCACCGGCGACGGCCGGCTGCTGACGATTGTTGCCGACAAGCCGCTGGTGTTTATCGGCGCCGGCGTGGCGGGCGCCAAGCCGAAAGAGGGCTACGACTTTGCCGTCATCGACCTCCAGGTCGATGCCAAAGGGAACGGGTCCGGAACGATCGCGCCCGCCGCAAAGATCAAACTGAACCAGGACGCCTTCGTCGTGGAGGACTACGGTGGCGAGGACGTCCGGCTCACGGCTGTCGAGAAAACCAAGTAGCGAGGAGCACAGTCGTGAGGTCGGAAATCTACGCGGCGGATGTCATCGCCGTTCCGGTCACAGCTGAAAGAGCCGAGTGGCCGGCGCGGTACCGGGACTACGTCGCGTTGACGAAGCCGCGTCTCAATCTCCTGGTCCTCGCCACGACACTGGCTGGAGTCTATCTGGGGGCGCCCGGCGGCCTGGCCTCGATGACGCTCCTCCACACCATCGTCGGCACCGCGCTCGTCGCGGGCGGGGCCGCAGCGCTGAATCAGGTGTGGGAGCGCGACACCGACCGTCTGATGCGACGAACGCGTTCGAGACCCCTCCCAAGCGGCCGGCTTGGGGCGGCGGAGGGCACCTGGTTCGGCTTGCTCCTCGCAAGCGGCGGACTTGTCGAGCTGGCACTGGCGGTCAACGTGCTTTGCGCGAGCGTCGCGCTGGCGACGCTGGCGACCTACATCCTGGTCTACACCCCGCTCAAGAGCCGCACACCCCTGTCGACGCTGGTGGGGGCGGTCCCGGGGGCGCTGCCGCCGGTGATCGGATGGTCGGCGGCCACCGGTGAAATCTCGCTCCCTGCGCTCGTACTGTTCGCCATCGTCTTCTTCTGGCAGCTGCCCCACTTCCTGGCCATTGCGTGGCTGGTACCGGGACGACTACGCGCGCGCGGGGATGCCGATTCTGCCGGTTGTCGAGCCCGATGGACGGCGTACCGGGCAGCTGGCGGTGCTCTGCGCCGCGGTGCTGTGGCCGGTCAGCCTGACGGCGCCCGTGGTCGGCCTTGGCGGCCTGGCGTACAGCCTGGCTGGAACGGTCCTGGGGTTTGTGTTCATCTGGCTGAGCGCCTGTTTCGCGCGAGAGCGCTCGGCGCTCACCTCGCGACGCCTGTTCCTGTTCTCGATCGCGTACCTGCCCCTGCTGTGGACAATCCTCCTGGCGGATCGACTCTGATTCCGGCCACGAACGACTCCCCGCCGGCGTAGCGGCAGCCGGACGCGTCCGTATCAACGTTACCTTCGCCTGCCATTCTCCTCTCCCGGCTCGCGCCCCACGAGACGTCGTCCGATCTCAAGATCTCGAAGGATCCTCACCACATGCTGTGGCCGGGGCTTCACTCCTTCGGGCCACCGGACTCTACTGTCGCCTATATCTATCTCATTACGAACAACTTACAGATGGTTCAGCCCCGACGCCTGCAGAGGGCACGACATGTGATGAAGGACCTGCGGAAAATCCAATGCTCTGTGCTTCGCAAATCGCAAGGGAATCGAGACCACCCTCTGTCGTAGAGCAGATGGCTGCAGGGGCTTCGGTGAAGCTGCGGCCGCCGGACGGCGCGTCGCTAGAGCACATCGAATCCGCGGAGTTCATCGATCCGCTTTCCACCGGCGTCGACGCCGCGATCCATGAGGCGCAACGGTGCATCGTCGAGGCGCTCGATCTGGACGGGTGCAGTCTGTTCGAGCCCAGCGGTGATGGCGACCTGCTCGCCACGTACAGCTGGTGGCGTCCCGCCGTTCCGGCGCCGCCCGCGCGTGTGTCCGTCAGGGAGCGCCTGCCTTGGATGGTCGGGCGGCTTCTGGCTGGCGAGCTGGTCTGTCTTTCGAGTCCCAACGGACTGCCGGAGGGCATCGACCGTGCGAGCCTGCTTCATTTCGGCTTGAAGTCGATCGTCGTGATCCCGCTGTCGGTGTCACAGAGGATCGTTGGCGCCGTGGGCTTTGGCGTGACGCGCAGCGAGCGGGACTGGCCTTTGGAGACAGTTCAGCGCCTTCGCCTCTCGGCGAGCATGTTCGCCAGCGTGCTCGCGCGAAGGCACAGCGACGAGGCGCTCTGCCGGGCGCTCGGCGAAGTGCAGCGCCTGACCGATCAGCTGCGTGCGGAGAACGTGTACCTGCGCCGTGAAGTCGAAAGCACGCTCGGCACCTCGAGCGTCGGCCGGAGCGCCGCGATACTCCACGTCCAGGAGCAGGTGCGCCAGGTGGCCGACACCGATGCGACGGTCCTCCTGCTTGGGGAGACCGGATCCGGCAAGGAAATGTTCGCGTCGCAGATCCACGAGGCGAGCCGCCGCCGCGGCCGAGCCATGGTGCGGGTCAATTGTGCGGCCATTCCGGCGACGTTGATCGAGAGCGAGCTGTTCGGCCGGGAGAAGGGCGCCTACACGGGTGCTCTCTCGCGCCAGGCCGGGCGCTTCGAGCTCGCCGATGGTTCGACGATCTTTCTGGACGAAATTGGTGACCTGGCGCTCGAGGTCCAGATCAAGCTGCTTCGCGTGCTCGAGGACCGGCAGATTGAGCGGCTGGGCAGCTCGAAAGCCATTAGAATCGACACCCGAATCATCGCCGCCACGCATCGCGATCTCGAGAAACGCATCCAGGCCGATGCCTTCCGCGAGGATCTCTATTACAGGTTGAACGTTTTTCCCATTCGGGTGCCGCCCCTGCGCGAGCGAGTCGAGGACATCCCCATGCTGGTGGGGCGCTTCGTCGAGGATTTTTCCAAGGCGTTCGGGAAGCGCATCGAGTCGATCCCGAAGGACAACATCGAGGAGCTGCAGCGATATCCCTGGCCTGGCAACGTTCGCGAGCTGCGCAATCTGGTGGAGCGAGCGGTCATCAACGCCCGCGGCCCCCGTCTGACGGTCGCACTGCCAACCGGTTCCTCCACGCGACACAGCGTGCGGCTGGCGGATGTGGAAAGGGAACACGTCAGGAGCGTGCTCGACAGCACCGGCTGGAGGATTCGCGGCGTCGGCGGAGCCGCCGATCAGCTGGGACTCAAGGCCACGACCCTGGAGACGCGCATGTTGAAGCTGGGGCTCCACCGGCCGCGCCGCTGAGGATCCCGGCCTGCCGGGTCCTAAGCCCTGACTCCGGCATTCCGGGCGCCCTCCGCGATACTGGGGCCGCACGCCCGCCAGGGCCGGTGGCGTCGCGTCCGCTGATCGATGGCAACTCCAGCTTGCACAGGGGCATGCGGGCTGCCACCTTGTGCGCCTCCATCTGGTACGGCTGCTGCTCTCGCCAGCGCGTGGTCCGCTTCGCCGTAGTATTGGCGGTGCCCGCCCGCGGCACCCAACAACTCGTCCACACGCTGCGGTTCCTGGCGTCACCCACCAGCCTCGACCCGGGCTGCCTCGGATGCCGGGTATGGACCGACGAGGGCGACAGGGCCTTCGTGCGGTACGAGGAGCTGTGGGCCACCGAGGAGGCGATGCGGCTGCGGGTTCGTTCGCAGGAGTTTACGCGGCTGCTGGAAGTGCTCGAGTCCGCCCCGGAAGCACCCAGCGTTCAGTTCGACTTCGTGATGGAAACGCGTGGGCTGGACTACGTCGAGGAAGTGCGCAACACGGATCGGTCGCGGGGGACCGATCGACAATCCATACGAAGCTGGTTGCTGCTTATCGGTGTGCTCTGTTCGACGATGCTGGTGTAGCAGGTGTTGAAAAACGGCCCCGGCTTCGGCATGACTCGTCGCCAGGCCTGGCAAAGTGAGGCATACCATGCGCGATGTCGAAGGTCCGGCTCAGACAGCCGCCCCAATTGCCGCCGTACTGGCTGACATCGACGGCACGCTCGTCACGAAGGAGAAGGTGCTCACCGACCGTGCGATCAAGGCCGTGCAACGGCTGCGTGAGCACGGGATCATGTTCACGATCTGCAGCGGCCGTCCACCTCGCGGCATGCTGAGGATGGTGGAGCCGCTACGCCTGACGATGCCGATGGCGGCGTTCAACGGCGGGGTGATCGTGCTCCCCGACCTGTCCGTGCTCGACGAGCGGTCGCTGCCCAGCTACGTAGTCCCTGCAATCGTGGACGTCATTGTCGCCAACGGCCTCGACGTGTGGCTCTTCACCGCGACCGACTGGTACGTCCGTTCACGTGAGGCTCCGCGCGTCGCTCGCGAGGCGTCGACCAATTCGATCGAGCCCACGGTCGTGGCCACGTTCGACGGCGTGCTCGGCGGCCCCCAGAATGTCGTCAAGATGGTCGGCGTCAGCGATGACTACGGCAGAGTCGCCGCGTGTGAAGCGGAGATTCAGCAGGCGTTCGGCACGCAGGTCTCGGCGTTGCGGTCGCAGCCCCACTACCTTGACATCACGCATCCTTCGGCCAACAAAGGCCATGTCGTCGACCGGCTGGCGCGATACCTGAAAATCCCGCCGGAGGCCATCGCGACGATCGGCGACCAGCCCACCGACGTGATGATGTTCAGCCGGAGCGGCCTGAGCGTCGCCATGGGCAATGCCAGCGAGGACGTGCAGCGGCAGGCCACCCACGTGACCACCTCCTATGAGGATGAAGGCTTCGCCAACGCCGTCGATCAATTCATCCTTCCCAAGGCCAAGCCGGCCGGGACCGACGTCCTGAAGGCCACCGGACAGCTCCATCGGCTGGGTCAGAGCCTGTGGGTCGACAACATCACCCGCGAGATGCTGAATAGTGGGACGCTGCAGCACTACATCGACGACCTGTCGGTCACCGGGCTCACGTCGAACCCGACGATCTTCGAGCAGGCGATCAAGAACAGCTCCGCTTACGACACGGCGATCGCCGGGAAGCTCGGACAGGGCAAGTCGGGCGAGGGGCTGTTTTTCGAGATTGCGCTCGAAGACCTGACGCCGCGCCGCCGATCTGTTTCGGCCCATCTACGATCGGACCAACGGCATGGACGGGTGGGTGTCGCTCGAGGTCTCGCCGCTGCTCGCGCACGACGCCGCCGGGACCATCGCGGCCGCCAGGGATCTGTTCTCGAGGGCCGCTCGTCCGAACCTGATGATCAAGATTCCCGGGACCATCGAAGGACTGCCGGCTATCGAGGAGGCCATCTTCGCCGGCATCCCGGTCAACGTCACGCTGCTGTTCTCCCGCGAGCACTACTTCGCCTCCGCTGAAGCGTTCCTGCGCGGCATCGAACGCCGGGTCGATGCAGGGCTGCAGCCGGACGTGGCGTCGGTGGCCTCGGTCTTCGTCAGCCGCTGGGACTCCGCGGTTGCCGACAGCGTGCCTGACGCACTGCGAACCAGCTCGCCATCGCCATGGCCAAGCGCACCTACAAGGCGTACCGGCTCCGTCCTCAGCTCGCCGCGCTGGCAGCGCATCTACAATGCCGGCGCCCGGCCGCAGCGGCTCCTGTGGGCCAGCACGGGCACCAAGGACAGAAAGGCAGTCCGACGTCCTGTACATCAAAGCGCTGGCCGCACCATTCACCGTCAACACGATCCCCGAGGCCACGTTGAACGCGCTCGCGGATCATGGCGACCTCACGGGTCTCCTGCCGGCCGACGGCGGGGACAGCGAGGAGGTGCTGGCGCAGTTTGCCAGCGCCGGCGTGAATGTGCAGGCCCTCGCCGCCCGGTTGCAGGAAGACGGCGCCGCATCGTTCGTGAAATCGTGGCACTCGTTGATGGCGGTGATCGCCTCGAAGAGCGCCGCGCTTACCGCAGCGACGTAGACGCGCACGGCGCGCCCGCGAGCCGGGGTCCCCGCCATGCGTTTTGTGCGTGGGGTGGGACGGAGCCCCACCTCAGCAAGGAGACAGCGCTGATGCGGGTGCTGGCCGTGGACATCGGCGGGACGAACGTGAAGATCCTCGCGACCGGGCAAAAGGAACCGCGGAGGTTCCCGTCCGGCCCGGGACTGACGCCGAGGAAGTTGGTCGCCGGTGTCAAGGCGCTCGCCGTGGACTGGCAATACGACGCGGTCGCGATCGGCTACCCGGGGCAGGTTCGCGACGGTCGGATCCTGGTCGAACCGCGCAACCTCGGCCGCGGATGGGTCGCGGTTCGACTTCGCGGCCGCGTTCGGGCGCCCGGTCCGGATCATGAACGACGCGGCCATGCAGGCGCTCGGGAGCTACAAGGGCGGCCTGCTGCTGTTTCTGGGCCTCGGAACGGGCCTGGGCGCCGCGCTGGTGGCCGATGGCGTCGTCATTCCCATGGAGCTGGGTCATCTGTCGTTCAAGAACGGCACCTACGAGGACTACCTTGGCGTCCGGGCCTTGGAGCGACTGGGCAGGAAGAAATGGGAGAAGCATGTCGAGTTCGGGACGGCGCGGATGATCGCAGGCGATCCTGCCCAGACGACGTGGTCCTCGGAGGAGGCAACGCGAAGAAACTGAAGAGGCTGCCGAAGGGCTGCCGGCTCGGCGGCAACGCCTTCGCGTTCATCGGCGGCTTCCGCCTGTGGGAGAATGCGCCGAGCTCCGCGAGGCCGCGCTCGAGCACGGACGCGTCGGGCGGCGTGACGATCGCCAGGATCTGCAGGGAGCATCCCCATGACCATCGGTACCGTGACGGCGGCCGGCACGGGACGACTCACCGATCAACCGGCGTGGAAGGCCCTCGAAGAGCACCATCGGAACATCTCGCGCCGTGCATCTCCGCGAGCTGTTCGCGCGCGATCCGGGACGCGGCGAACGGCTGACGGTGGAGGCCGCGGGCGTCTATCTCGACTATTCGAAGAACCGGATCACCGATGAGACGGTGCCGCTGCTCATCCGCCTCGCGGAGGACTGCGGCCTGCGCGCCCGGATCGACGCCATGTTCCGGGGCGAGAAGATCAACGTCTCGGAGAAACGAGCCGTGCTCCACGTGGCGCTGCGCGCACCGCGCGGCACGTCGATCCTCGTCGACGGCAAGAACGTGGTGCCGGACGTTCATGCCGTGCTCGACCGGATGGCGGACTTCGCGAATCGCGTGCGCGGCGGGGACTGGAACGGGCACACCGGGAAGCCGATCCGCAACGTCGTCAACATCGGAATCGGCGGGTCCGATCTCGGGCCGGTCATGGCCTACGAGGCGCTCAGGCATCTACAGCGACCGCAGCCTGACCTTCCGGTTCGTCTCGAACATCGATGGCACCGACTTCGCCGAAGCGGTCCGCGATCTCGACCCGGCGGAGACCCTCTTCATCGTGTCGTCCAAGACCTTCACGACGCTGGAAACGATGACCAACGCCCGCACCGCGCGCGAGTGGTCGCTGGCGGGCCTGGGCGGCGACGACACGTCGGTCGCGAAGCACTTCGTCGCGGTCTCGACCAACGCCGCGGAAGTGGCGAAGTTCGGCATCGACACCGCCAACATGTTCGGGTTCTGGGACTGGGTCGGCGGGCGCTACTCCATGGATTCCGCGATCGGCCTCTCGACGATGCTGGCGATTGGGCCGGATCACTTCCGCGCCATGCTCGCCGGCTTCCACGAGATGGACGAACACTTCCGCACCGCGCCCTTCGCACAGAACCTGCCGGTGCTGATGGGCGCTCCTGGGCGATCTGGAACACCAACTTCCTCGGCGCGCAGACGGTCGCGGTGCTGCCGTACGAGCAGTACCTCAAGCGCTTCCCCGCCTACCTCCAGCAGTTGACGATGGAGAGCAACGGCAAGCACGTGACGCTCGACGGCGAGGAGGTCTCGTGCGAGACCAGCCCGATCTACTGGGGGGAACCGGGCACCAACGGCCAGCACTCCTTCTATCAGCTGATTCACCAGGGAACGCGGCTCATCCCGTGCGACTTCATCGCGTTCCTCGAGACGCTCAACCCGCTCGGTCAGCACCACGACGTGCTGCTCGCCAACGTGTTCGCGCAGGGAGAAGCGCTGGCCTTCGGCAAGACACCTGAGGAGGTGCAGGCCGAAGGCTCGCCCGACTGGCTGGTTCCCCATCGGACGTTCCAGGGAAACCGGCCGTCCAACACGATTCTGCTTCCGCGGCTCACGCCCGCGGCGCTCGGGACGGCTGGTCGCGCTCTACGAGCACATCGTGTTCACCCAGGGCGTGATCTGGAACCTCGACTCGTTCGACCAGTGGGGCGTGGAACTGGGCAAAGTGCTGGCGCAGCGAATCATCCCGGAGCTCGGCGGCAGCGCGGAGCCTCCGCTGAGTCACGACAGCTCGACGAACGCGCTGATCCGGCGCTACCGGAGAGCGCGGGTGACGTCGTGACAGGTCCCGCGGTCTCATAGGTTGTTTTCAACAAGGAGTTTGTGATGCAGCTCGGAATGATCGGTCTCGGCCGGATGGGCGCGAACATGGTGCGCCGTCTCCTGCGCAACGGCCACACGTGCGTCGTGTACGACCGCAGTCCAGGCGCGGTGACGGAGCTCGCCTCGGAAGGCGCACAGGGCGCCGCCTCGCTCGCGGAGCTGGTGCAGAAGCTCAGCAAGCCTCGGGCCGTCTGGCTGATGGTCCCGGCAGCGGTCGTGGACGCGAGCATCAACGATCTGCTGCCGCTGCTCGACCAGGGCGACATCCTGATCGACGGCGGCAATTCGTATTACGTCGACGACATCCGGCGCGCGAAGGAGCTCGCCGCGAAGGGGATCCACTACGTGGACGTGGGGACGAGCGGAGGCGTCTGGGGCCTCGAGCGCGGCTACTGCATGATGATCGGCGGGCGAACCGGCGGTCGTCAAGCATCTCGATCCCCTCTTCGTGTCGCTCGCGCCGGGCATCGGCGATATCCCCCGCACTCCCGGCCGCGAAAAGGCCAAGGGTACCGCCGAGCAGGGCTATCTTCACTGCGGGCCCAACGGCGCCGGGCACTTCGTCAAGATGGTGCACAACGGCATCGAGTACGGCCTCATGGCGGCCTATGCCGAGGGCATGGGCATCCTGCGCGCCGCCAACGTCGGCAAGGAGACGCACGCCGTCGATGCCGAGACGACGCCGCTTCGCGAAGCCGCGCACTACCAGTACGACATCAACCTCGGAGAGGTGGCCGAAGTGTGGCGGCGGGGAAGCGTCATCGCCTCGTGGCTGCTGGACCTCACGGCCACCTCGCTGCTGGAGGATCCCTCGCTGTCGAAGTTCGCCGGTCGGGTGTCCGACTCTGGCGAGGGGCGCTGGACGATCCTGGCGGCGGTCGACGAAGCGGTGCCGGCGCCGGTGCTCACGGCCGCGCTGTACTGCGCGTTTCAGCTCGCGCGGCGAAGCGGACTTCCAGAACCAGCTGCTCTCGGCGATGCGCTATCAGTTCGGCGGACACCTGGAGAAAGCCCACAAAGCCGGCGCCTAGGGACAAGGACCGAGATGAGCCACACACACTCCGACGCGCTGGTGTTCTTCGGGGCGACGGGCGATCTGGCTTACAAGAAGATCTTCCCGTCGCTGCAGGCGATGGCCAAGCGCGGAACCCTCGATGTGCCGGTCATCGGGGTGGCCAAGGCCGGCTGGACCCTCGACCAGTTGCGCGCGCGGGCGCAGGACAGCGTCGAGAAGCAAGGCGGCCTGGACCGTGCCGCGTTCGACAAGCTGAGCGGGCTGCTTCGCTACGTCGACGGGGACTACAAAGACCCGGCGACCTTCGAGGCACTCCGACGTGAGCTCGGAGGCGCAGAGCGCCCTGCGCACTATCTCGCGATCCCGCCCCCGCTGTTCGGCCCCGTCGTGGAACAACTGGCGCAATCGGGCTGCGCGAAGGGGGCCCGCGTCGTCGTCGAGAAGCCCTTCGGAGAAGACCTCGTCTCGGCGCGAGAGCTGAATCGGATCCTGCTCAGCACGTTCGCGGAAGCGGACATCTTCCGAATCGACCACTACCTCGGGAAGCGTCCCGTTCACAACATGCTGTTCTCTCGCTTCTCGAATCCGGTCCTCGAGGCGTTCTGGAACCGGACCTACGTCGAGAGCGTGCAGATCACCATGGCGGAGGACTTCGGCATCCAGGGGCGCGGCAGCTTCTACGACGGAACGGGCGCGATCCGCGACGTCGTCCAGAACCACCTCTTCCAGCTGTTGAGCAACCTCGCGATGGAGCCGCCGGCGAGAATGGACAGCGAGTCCCTGCGGGACGAAAAGGTGAAAGTCCTGAAATCCATCCCGCCTCTGGAGGGCGCGGACGTCGTTCGTGGACAATTCCGCGGCTACCGCCAGGAGAGCGGCGTCGCCGCCGATTCGCAGGTCGAGACGTACGCTGCGCTCCGGCTCCGCATCGATTCGGGGCGGTGGCAGGGCGTTCCGTTCTACATCCGCGCAGGAAAGTGCCTCCCGGTGACGTGCACCGAGGTCGTCGTTCGCCTGCGGCGGCCTCCAACGGCATCCCTGTTCCCGACTTCGCGCCCCTGCCGAACTACTTCCGGTTCCGGATCACGCCCCGGCAGACGGTCGCGTTCGGCGTCACGGCGATGGACGAGGCCGACCAGATGATCGGCCAGCGGGCCGAGCTCGTGGCGAGCCGATCAGCCTGGCGCAGACGAGAGAGCCGCCTACGAGCGTGTCCTGACCGACGCGCTCGAAGGAGACGCGACGCTGTTTGCGCGGATGGACTACGTCGAAGAGGCGTGGCGCATCGTCGATCCGGTGCTGACGATGAAGACGCCGGTGCGCGAATACGAGCCCGGGAGCTGGGGTCCGGCCGCCCGAGCCGAGGACCCCACGCCTGCCGGGGGATGGGCGACCCCGTGATCAGGAAGCCCCCGTCGCGCATGCCTGACGTCCGACGAAAGAGGCGGCGATCCGCCGAGCTCGCACGATTGGAAGGCGCGCGTGAGTGGGACGCGCCCTGGAGGAAGTGGGGGCCCTATCTCAGCGAGCGGCAGTGGGGGACGGTCCGCGAGGACTACAGCCAGAACGGCGAGGCGTGGGAGTACTTCCCCCACGATCACGCGCGGTCGCGCGCCTACCACTGGGGAGAGGACGGGCTCGCCGGCTTTTGCGACGTCAAGCAGCGACTGTGTTTCGCCGTGGCGCTCTGGAACGGGAAGGACCCGATTCTGAAGGAGCGGCTCTTCGGCCTGAGCAATGCCGAGGGCAACCACGGCGAGGACGTGAAGGAGTACGTACTTCTATCTCGATTCCACGCCGACCCACTCGTACATGAAGTGGCTGTACAAGTACCCCCAGGCCGCCTTCCCGTACGACGACCTCGTGAAGACGAACGCGCAGCGGACGCGCAAGGACTTCGAGTACGAGCTCGTCGACACCGGCGTCTTCGACGACGACCGCTACTTCGACGTCTTCGTCGAATACGCCAAGTCGTCTCCGGAGGAATGCTTCATCCGGATCACCGTTGCGAACCGGGGCCCCGAGACCGCGACGATCCACCTGCTGCCCACGCTGTGGTTCCGCAACACGTGGTCCTGGTGGCCCGGCCCGGCGAAACCGCGCCTGGCGGCGGCGAAAGGATCAGCGGCGCGAGCGTCGTGGACGGCTTCGCACCCGGAGCTCGGCGATCGATGGCTCTACTGCGACGGAGCGCCGCCGCTGCTGTTCACCGAGAACGACACGAATACCGAGCGGCTCTTCGACACGCCCAACGCGAGCCCCTACGTCAAGGACGCCTTTCACGCGTTCGTCGTGCACGGGAAGACCGACGCCGTCAACCCGGCGGAGGTCGGCACCAAGGCCGCCGCCCACTACCGCCTCGAGGTCGGCGCCGGCCAGTCGGTGGCGGTCCGGCTCTGCCTCACCGATGCGCCGCAGGCGAGCCGTCCGTTCGCGGCCTTCGACAAAACGTTCGACGCCAGGCGCCGCGAGGCGGACGAGTTCTACCGATCCCACACGCCGGAGTCCGCCAGCAAGGACGCCGCGCTCGTCATGCGACAGGCCTTCGGGGGCCTGTTCTGGACGAAGCAGTACTACTTCTTCGACGTCAACATGTGGCTCCGCGAGCACGGCGTGCAATCCGTTCGACGCGCCGGCGTCGGTCCCGGTCAGGAACCGCCAGTGGTTCCACATGTTCAACGACGACGTCATCTCGATGCCGGACAAGTGGGAGTACCCGTGGTATGCCGCCTGGGATCTCGCCTTTCACGCGGTCGCGCTGGCGGGCGTCGACCCGGACTTCGCCAAGCATCAGCTCAACCTGATGTTGAAGGCGCGGTATCAGCACCCCAACGGTCAGCTGCCCGCCTACGAGTGGAACTTCGGCGACGTCAACCCGCCGGTGCATGCCTGGGCGACGCTGTTCCAGTACCGCATCGAGCAGGCGATGCGCGGCGAGGGCGACCTCGAGTTCCTCAAGCGCGCCTTCGGCAAGCTCCTCATCAACTTCACGTGGTGGGTGAATCGCAAGGACCGCCTGGGGAAGAGCGTGTTCGAGGGGGGCTTCCTCGGCCTCGACAACATCGGCGTCTTCGATCGCAGCGCCGAGCTGCCCACCGGCGGCCACCTCGAGCAGGCCGACGGCACCGCATGGATGGCGATGTTCTGCCAGAACATGTTCGAGATCGCGATCGAGCTCGCGGCCCACGACCCCAGCTACGACGACCTCGCGTTCAAGTTCGCCGAGCACTTCCTGTGGATCGGCGCCGCCATGAACAAGGTGGGCCCCGACGGCATGTGGGACGAGGAGGACGGCTTCTACTACGACGTGCTGCGCCTGCCGGACGGCACGGCCGCGCGCCTCAAGGTCCGTTCCCTCGTCGGGCTGTTGCCGCTCTGCGCGACGACCGTCATCGAACCGTGCGCAGCGCGAGCGCGTGCCGCGGGTCGTCGAGGGGCTCCGGATGCGCTTCGGCCACATTCCCGAGCTTCTTGGCGGTGTCCACCCGCTTGGTCCGGAGCACATGAGCGCCACCGGCCGGACGATTGCGGCGCTCGTCGACCCCGACCGGCTGCGGCGGATCCTCTCGCGCATGCTGGACGAACAGGAGTTCCTGAGCCCGCACGGCATCCGCTCGGTGTCGCGGTGGCACGAGCAGCATCCGTACGTCGTGCGTGTCGACGGGAAGGAGTACCGGGTCGCCTATCAGCCGGCCGAGTCGGAGACCGCGATGTTCGGCGGGAACTCCAACTGGCGCGGCCCCGTGTGGTTCCCGATGAACGCCCTCCTCATTCGCGCGCTGTTCCAGTTCCATGCCTACTACGGCGACGCCTTCCGCGTGGAGTGTCCCACCGGCTCCGGCAGGCTGATGACGCTCTTCGAGGTCGGGACGGAGATCTCCGATCGCCTGCAGCGCATCTTCCTGCGCGATGAGGCCGGCCGGCGTCCGGTGTTCGGCGGCGCAGAATGTTCCAGGACGATCCGCACTGGCGCGATTGCATTCCGTTCCATGAGTACTTCCACGGCGACAACGGCGCCGGCCTCGGCGCCAGCCACCAGACCGGGTGGACCGCTCTGGTTGCCGTGCTCGCGCAGATGTCCGGCACCGTCGATGCCCGCACCGTGCTCGAGTCCGGAAGAAGCGGAGTGCTCGCACGGCAGGCCTCTGTCAATCGCGGCCCCCGGCGGGAGAGCGCGACGCCGTGACCGAACCATCCAGCGTGACGCCAGGGTCATGAAGATCGAAGTGCTGGCCGACGTCGAATCGGTGGCGCGCCACGCGGCCGAGGTCATCGCGGCCGAGGCGCGAGCGGCGGTGAAGGCCCGCGGCCGCTTCGCCGTCGCCATCAGCGGCGGCCGGACTCCGTGGGCGATGCTGCGCGCGCTGAGCGCACTGGACGTGCCGTGGGCGAACGTCCACGTGCTGCAGGTGGACGAACGGATAGCCCCCGAGGGCCACGCGACCGGAACCTGACGCACCTGCGCGCGAGCCTGCTCGCACAGGCTCAACCGGTCCGGTGCAGATCCATGCGATGCCCGTGGAGTCGGTCGACCTCGACGAGGCGGCCGTGCGCTACGCGCAGACCCTCGTCGACGTCGCCGGATCGCCGCCGGTCCTCGATCTCGTCCATCTCGGCCTGGGTCCCGACGGACACACCGCGTCGCTGGTTCCCGGCGATCCGGTGCTCGACGTCACGGACGCCGACGTCGCGCTCACCGGGGTGTACCAGGGACGGCGCCGGATGACGTTGACCTATCCGGTCCTCAACCGGGCGCGACGCGTGCTCTGGCTGATCACCGGCGAGGACAAGGCGGCGATGCTCGTCCGCCTGCGCCGCGGCGATCCAGCCATTCCCGCCGGACGGGTACGGCAGGAGCACGCCGTGGTGCTCGCGGACCGCGCGGCGGCAGCGCAACTGGAGACTGTCCGCCAGACCAACGAGTGATGCACTCACGATCCCCAGAGCCGGACGTTGCACCTGTCCCGTGGCTCGCCGTGGCGGGTGTGTCGAAGGAGCGGATATGCGCGTGGGCATCGCCACCGATCACGGCGGGTTCAGTCTGAAGGAGGAGCTCATCACGCGTCTGCGCGCCGCGGGCCACGAGATCGTGGACTTCGGCGCACACACCTTGAACGCGGAAGACGACTATCCCGACTTCGTCGTGCCGCTCGCGGAGGCGGTGGTTGCGGGACAGGTGCAGCGCGGCGTGGCGATCTGCGGCAGCGGCGTGGGCGCGTCGGTCTGCGCCAACAAGGTGCAAGGGATCCGCGCGGCGCTCGTCCACGACCACTTCTCCGCGAAGCAGGGCGTCGAGGACGATCACCTCAACATCCTCTGCATGGGCGGACGGACGGTCGGGCCTGCCGTCGCCTGGGATCTCGTCCAGACGTTCCTCGGCGCCGAGTTCAGCCAGGCCGACCGGCATCTGCGGCGGCTGGCGAAAGTGGCGAACCTGGAAGCGTCCGGGGCCGGCCGCCCGGCAACCAGAGCACAGACTCTCCAGAAAGAACGACTATGACCACAGCCACGCATCACCGACACGCAGATGGATCAGCTCGCCATCAACACCATTCGGACGCTCTCGATGGATGCGGTGCAGGCGGCCAACTCCGGGCACCCTGGAACGCCGATGGCGCTCGCGCCGCTGGTCTACACGCTCTGGAATCGCGTCATGCGCTTCGACCCCCAGGATCCGATCTGGCCCGGCCGCGACCGCTTCGTGCTCTCGAACGGCCACGCCTCGATGCTGCTCTGGTCGATGCTCCACCTCACCGGGACGCGGGCCGTGAATGCCGACTACGAGCGGCTGGGCGAGCCGTCGGTCACGCTCGATGACATCCGCCGGTTCCGTCAGCTCGGCAGCAAGGCTCCCGGGCATCCCGAATACCGGCTGGTGTCCGGCGTCGAGACGACCACCGGCCCGCTGGGGCAGGGCATCGCGACCAGCGTCGGCATGGCCATCGGCGAGCGGTGGCTCGCCGACCGCTACAACCAACCGGGCTTCGAGGTGTTCGACTACAACATCTACGCGATCTGCGGCGACGGCTGCCTGATGGAAGGCGTCAGCGCCGAGGCGGCGTCGCTCGCGGGCCACCTGGGTCTGGATCACCTCTGCTGGATCTTCGACAACAACCACATCACCATCGAAGGCAGCACGGACCTGGCGTTCACCGAGGACGTCGCGGCCCGGTTCCTGGCCTATGGGTGGAACGTGCTGCGCGTGGGCGACGCCAACGACATCGATCGCATCGAGCACGCGCTCGGGTCTTTCGGCAGACCAAGGGCCGGCCGACGCTTCATCATCCTCGACAGCAGCATCGGCTACGGCTCGCCCAACAGGCAGGGCACCGCCGCCGCCCACGGCGAGCCGCTCGGCGACGAGGAAATCCGGCTCACGAAGCGCGTCTACGGCTGGCCGGAGGACGCGACGTTCCTCGTTCCGGACGGTGTCCGCGAGCACTTCGACGCCGGGGTCGGGAAGCGGGGCGCCGACGCGCGTCGCGCATGGACCGAGCTCTTCGCCGCGTACCGATCCAAGTATCCCGGATCTGGCGACGGAGATCGATCAGATGCAGCGGCGCAAGCTGCCGGCAGGCTGGGATCGGAACCTCCCGGTGTTCCCGGCCGATCCGAAGGGCATGGCGGGACGGGAGGCCTCGGGCAAGGTGCTGAACGTCCTCGCGCAGAACGTCCCGTGGTTCCTGGGTGGCTCGGCGGACCTCGGTCCCTCGAACAAGACCACGCTGACGTTCGCCGGCGCCGGAGATCTCCAGGCCGCCAGCCCCGGCGGCAGGAATCTGCACTTCGGCGTGCGCGAGCACGCGATGGGCTCGATCATGAACGGGCTGTCGCTGACGAAGCTGCGGCCGTTCGGCGCGACCTTCTTCATCTTCAGCGACTACGCGCGGCCCGCGATCCGGCTCTCCGCCCTGATGGAGCTGCCGACGATCTTCGTCTTCACGCACGACGCGATGAGCGACGGCGAGGACGGCCCGACCCATCAGCCGGTCGAGCACCTGGCGTCGCTCCGCGCGATTCCCGGTCTCGTCTATGCTGCGGCCCGGCGACGCCAACGAAGTGGTGGAGGCCTACCGCTACCTCATGCCGTTGCGCCACGAGCCTGCGGTGCTCGTGCTGTCGCGGCAGCCGCTGCCGACGATCGATCGGAGCAAGTACGCCTCGGCCGCCGGCGTCGCCCGCGGCGCCTACGTCCTGGCCGACGCGCCGGACGGCAAGCCCGATGTGATCCTGATCGCCACCGGCAGCGAGATCGGGCTGGCCGTGGAGGCGCACGAGCAGCTTGCTCGGCGAGGGTGTGCGCTCGCGCGTCGTCTCGATGCCGTCGTGGGACATCTTCGAGCACCAGCCGCAGGACTACCGCGACAGCGTCCTGCCCCCTGCGGTGACGGCGCGCGTCGCGATCGAGCAGGCGTCCGCCTTTGGCTGGGAGCGCTACGTCGGCACGACCGGCCAGGTCATCGGCATGCAGACCTTCGGCGCCTCGGCGCCGTTGAAGGCCCTGCAGACGGAGTACGGCTTCACGGTTGACAACGTCGTCGCCGCAGCCAAGGCGCAGTTGGCGCGCGGCAGGAGTTAGTCACGTTGCCGGATGATTTTTCATCCAGCTTCTCTCAGGTCGGTTGGCGCCCATCGCGCGAGAGTTCGAACTCCCGCACGACGTCGTCGAGGGAGATCCTCCGGTCCACCTCGCCGATTCGGCTCCTCGTATCGCCCCTCCGCAGCAGGTCACGGACCTCGGCGCGCGCCTCGACAAATCGAAACGCGATGCCGGCGACGGCCAGTTCCTTCTGCAATCCCGAGAGCATCAGCGCACCTGTCACGTCGACGTGAGGTGACGTCGACAGGTCGCAGACCACGAGACGTACCGGCTCGGCGGCCGCACGCAGCTAGAGCCTCACCATGTCGCGGACGTGCTCCGCGTTGAAGTACAGGAGCGAGGCCTCGGTGCGGAGCAGCAGCGCGCCCGGAATGGTTTTGTTATCGAAGTGCCGCGCGGAGTCGGAGTAACGTCGCGTGCCCGGAATCCGGCCGAGCGCGGCGACGTGTGGACGCGAGGCGGGCCGCGTTCAGTCGCCCGGTGCCATCGCCGCCTTCACGCGGCCGGCCTTGATCGCCTTTACGAGTTCGGCGTGATCCCGCTCGGTCTGGTCGCCATAGCTCTCGGCGAAGTCCGCCAGCGCGCGATCCAGCGTGTCCTCCCTCGCCACAGTAGCCGGCGATGCGGACGGCATCGCCGGTGCGCGCATGCGCGCGCGCCAGCAGGCCGCCGCACACGAAGGCCCAGAAGTCGAACGGTTCACCCGTCATCAGCGGCACGGGCATCGAGGCCTTCATGTTCTTCATCTGCCGCACGAAGTAGTCGCGCCCGTCGATTCTCGTGTAGCCCAGGAGCGGGTCGCCGAGCGACTGGAGGAGGCGCTGGGCGCCGACGACGCGCCGGCCCTCGTGCTGTTCACGCATCATGAATGGCGGCAGGTAGGCGGCGTGCACGGGCGCGATCGCTTCCTTCACCTGGAGGAAGAGCGGGTCGTAGTCCCCGCTGCCGAAGCACAGCACCAGAAAGGCGCGGGTGCCGACGCTGCCGACGCCGACCACGCGGTGGGCCACGTCGGCGACGCATATCGCTGCAACATGGCCCGGTAGGCCGGCGAGAGATGCTCGGCGTACTCGACCAGCGCCGCGATGACCTTGCGG
Source organism: uncultured Acidobacteriota bacterium (assembly GCA_963787175.1). Taxonomy (GTDB): domain Bacteria; phylum Acidobacteriota; class Vicinamibacteria; order Vicinamibacterales; family 2-12-FULL-66-21; genus CAVSUB01. Next base: position 393,146 of record CAWBCA010000002.1, on the reverse strand, counting down.
CGCGTCACTTCGTCCACTCGGGTGAGGATGGGCGGGTCATCCTGGAACCGCCAGCCGCCGTTCTGCGTCGCGGTGGGCGACCTTCGGCAGCAGCGTCTCGTTCGTCGTCCGCTTCGCCTTGGCCACGGTCTTCTGAATGATGGCCCAGGCACTGTTCGGCACCTTGACGGCCGTTGGCCGGCGTTCGGCGTACGCGAACAGCGACCATACGTCGAGGATGCCCATGGTCGACAGACGGCGTCATGTTGCGCCGATAGCCGCTGACGGCCCTCCTGACGGCGCGCCGCCGTTCCTTGGTACTGAACCCGTTCTCGCGACCGGCGACGTTCACGCTGGCGACCAGACGCTTGAGGTCCCATTCCCATGGGCCGAGGGTCGCTTCATCGAAGTCGTTGAGGTCGATGATGACGTCGCGCTGCGGCGTGCCGTAGAGCCCGAAGTTATTGATGTGGGCGTCGCCGTCGATCACGACCTGAATGCCGGTGACCGGCGTGTGCGACAGATCCCACGCCATCACCGCGGCGGCGCCGCGCAGAAAGGCGAACGGCGAGGCCGCCATGCGCCCCATGCGGAGCGGCACGAATTGCTCCTGCCGGCCGGCGTTGCCGGCGACGACGATGTCCACCGGGCTGGGTCGATTCTTCGGCGGCATCCACTCCGCATGCGCCGCGTGCGGGAGGCGCTCCTGGATCTGCGCCCCGGCGGCCTGCCGTTGGGAGGGATGGTCGTGGGGGCGTTCGGGTGCGTATGCGCCGATGGTCTGGAAGGGCTCGCGGCTCGACGCGAGCTGGACGATCAGGGCCTGCTGTGTCGCATCGAGTGCCGGCAGCGTTGCCGCGGATCGAGCCGATTTCACCGAGTCCTTCGCCGATGGTTTCTTCGCCTTCATCGCCGGGGATTTCTTCGCAGCGGATTTCCTGGCCGCGGAACTGGGCGTGCGTGTCAATGCCGGCATCCTCAATCTCCAGCGACCAGGCTGCTCGACGACGACACCTGCCGCTCTTCACTCGCGTGGCGTTCGCTGCAGTCCGGCGATTCTACCGGCCGCCAGGTCGGCGGTGTCATAGGGTCGCGTCGCCGGAATACACAAGCTGGAGCAATCGCCGTGCCGGCCGTTTTCGCCTTCCGGGCCGCCTGGCGCTATCCTCGCGCCTCGCCGCTGACACCCCACCGATAGCGACTCACGGCCGGTTGTCACCGCACTCATCGGTCGTTGCGGCTCCGTTGGAGCGCCCGGTGTGGTTGACACCGTCAAGGCATGGGCTGACGTTCCCGACTTTCAATCGGCAGCCGACCCCCCCAACCCCTGCGTATCCGGAATGCGGGCAATCGCCAGGTCTTCGGGAAACGTGTAGTGCGCCTCGATCGTCCGATCCAGCAGCTCCAGTTGCTGGCGCAACTCGGCATGGCGATGCGGCGGCAGCGTGCGCATGAGACTCTCCAGCATCGCACGCATGCGCCGCACGATCTGGACGCTGCCCGCGCCGCAATGACGGATCTCGACGCAGCTGAGAAGCACGTAGTCTTCCCAGTTCGGCGTCCGGAACACGAGCCGGAGTGCGCCGGCCGCGTCCCGGATTTCGTCACCGCTCAATTTCCGGAGACCGACCAGCCGCAGCAGATGGTGAAGCTGGTCCATCGCGGTGACAGCCGTCGTGGGATCGTTGATCGCCGCTGACAACGCCTTGATCGCGATATCGACCAGGATACGAAATGCAAATGTCGGATCCTGCTCGATCGTGCGCTCGGAACCGAACGCGACCGCTCCCCGCAACGTACCGTCGTCGATGGCGCCGGCGCCGCCATAGAGCCGGAAGAGAGGTTCGCCCACCGCCACGTAGTCGCCCACCTGTGGGACGAATTCGACAATCCCGTTGGCGCGCCGTGCCTGCGCGACGAGTCCCGCCAGATCGACGGCGAGCACGCTCCCCGCCGTACCCGTGTGCGTGACGGTTCGATCGGGGGCCGCGCGCGCGCGCGACGATTCGACGTGCAGCGGTCCCCTGCTCGGCTCGGGATAGAGGCTCTCGAGGACCGCGATCCCGTCATCGCCGACCTTCCGCACGAGGCTGATCGGGCGCAGCATCCGCGCGGCATGGTCGATCAGAAAGAGGAACACCACGATGGAGACTGCCCCGAGCATCCCCACGAGAAAGATACTGAACTGGGGGGCGATCGCCTCGTCCATCCTCATCAACACTCTGACTGCGCACAGCAGGGTGAACACGAAATAGCCGACCGAGAACCGGATCGCGTTGTCCCGGAGCAGCGTCGTCGAGATGATGCGCGGCGTATACTGACCGCCCGCGACCTGAATCGCGACGAGCAGCGACCCGAATGTGAAGACGAGGAACGACATGTTCAGCGTGACCAGGGTCTCGAGCATCGACCGCGCCCCCGCAGCGGTGAGGCCATAAAATGTCGTTTCGTCGGCCCGGCCGCTCAGAAGGAGCCAGCGGTTGAGCGCTTCGACGATGCGGACGAATACCAGGTAAACGACCACGGCGAAGAACGGCACGATCCAGAGCGCGCCCCTGATGTAGCTCTTGATGACGTAGCGGCGGCTCCATGTCATGTGCTTGTTCTCAGTCACGACAGGTGCTTGATGAGCAGCACTTCGTTGCCGCGTTCGTTATAGGCGACTTCATCCACGACCTGCCGTACGATCAGCATGCCGAATCCGCCGGGCCGCAGGCCGGTATCTGCCCGATGAAGGGCCGTGGCGATGATCGCTTCGGGCGCGCTCGACGTGGTCGCATGCGCGAGCGCTGCCTGATCGAAACCAGGACCCGGATCGCGGAAGTGATACACGATCGCGCGGGCCGTTCGCGCGGCGGTCACCTCGATCACCTGCTCGGGATCGAAGCCCCCGCCGTGCTCCATCGCGTTCAGCAGCACCTCCCGGAAGGCGGTCATCAGCAGATCGCGTTGGCTATCGTCATCCACGAGACCGGCTTGAAGTTCGGTCATGAAGCGCACCAGCCGATCGGCCGTCAGGAGACGGCACGACACCCTCAGCGTCAGCCAGTGCGGCGCCCCTGAGACCACTTCGATTCCGTCGCTCCACTGTTCGGCCGTGAGCGCTGCCCGGACCATCCCCGCGATCTCCCGGATGTCGAACGGTTGCGTAAAGCACGCGAACACGTGGGCCTTGAGCGCTGCGATCACCGCGTCGGCAGGCCCGGCCGGGGCCAGGGCGATGATCCTGACGCCGGGACGACGTTCGCGCAACAGCGCACCGAGCGCGAGGTCTTCGCGCAGCGAGGTCTCCGGATCCGTCACCACCACGTCCACGGCCCGCGACTGCAGCCGGTGGAGCGCCTCGACCGCCCCCTCGCACGTGTCGATCTCGTGGGCGCTGAGCGCGGCGTCGCGAGCGAGTGCGTCTGCCAGCTCGCTGGAGCGTCCGATGATGAGGATTCTGCCCGTGGTCATCGTGTGAGACCGACGCGCCGCATCAGGTCTTCGAACCGGCGGTCCGAGCGCAATTGGGAAGGTATTCCGACTCCTCTTGATTTCTGATCCCGCCGACTCCGGTCGGCCCCGGCGCTCATTTCATCTTCTGTTCCCGGATCGTGACGGGCGAGCGGAGCTCGAACGCCAGCACCGTCTCGGCAGGGATGTCGGCTGCAGCCCCGCGCATCGCCGCGCCTGCGCCACCGCCGATCAGCGCACCCACCGCGGCGCCCGATCCGCCGCCGGCGATCGCACCGACCGCCGCACCCGCACCGGCCCCGACACCAACTTTCGCCGCGTCCTTGCCGCGATTGGCCGCGGCTTCGGCGTCGACCGGGGAGGTGACGATTTCAACCTTGTCGCCGTCACTCGTCGTCAGACTGGTGAGCTCGAGGGAGAGGTTGGCTTTCCCCTTCAACCGCCCACCCTTGTCGGCCGCGGCAACGCGGCCATCGAGCCTGGCGCCCGCGCCCGCCACGACCCAATCGTCGACCGTGATCGGCTCTTCCAGAATCACGGAGAAGAGGTCGCCTGTCTTCATCGTTTTCGTCGAGAGCAGGCGCGTGGTCCTGATGGTGATTACACGACCTGCAGTCAAGCGGGCGACCCTGAGCTTGCGTGGCGCGGGGGCCGGGGCGGGCAGAGGCGCGGCTTCCTTGGCGGGCGGTGGCACCGATGCGGGCGCGGGGACCGGGGCGGACGTCGGCGCCGGCGCGGCGGACGTCGGAGCGGGTTGCGACGCCGGCGGCGGAACCGCCCCGGAGGGTGATGCCTCCGCGGGCCCCGCGGCGGGCGCCGGCTGGCCAGGCGCTTCCGCGGCCGCAGGCTTCTGCGGCTCCGGCCTGGAGCAGCCGGCCGCCGTCATGGTGGCCGCAGCGATCATCGACAGCAGAATACGCGGTGCCCGCCGTTCATGCATTCTGCTGCTCCTGCGTGTGTGTGGTTGTCGATCTCACTCAACATCTCCTGTCTTTCAGCCGCCTGCTCTCTGCCTGGAGGCCGCAAGAGTCGAGCCGCCCGCAACCACCCCCTGAGTCAGAAGGAGGGCGCCGGCTTTCAGGGCCTATATTACGGCCGGCCGGCCCCCGGCCACGGCCAATCACCACATGCTGTCAGTCGGCTCGAACTCTCGTCATACGGTCGTGGTTCGTTGCCGGCGGGTCAGGCCAGCGGCACGGCATGGCCGCGGGCGATGTCGAGCCTCGCGTCGAGGCAGTCAGCTTCAGGGGTGCCTCCGTATGTTTCGTGGTCAAATAGGGGGCTCGGTCATTCGGAGGTCTTCCGGGATGACTGGAGGCGGGTGCGTTTCACGGTCTCCGGGACCGACTCGGAGGCGTAGTCGCGCCAGGACATTGGCCGACAGGAAAGGCCCGCACGTCGGGCTGGCACGGCCGCTGCACGCATCCGCACACTGGCGGGGAAGACTGGCAGACGCCGGGTGAACGACCATTGAAAAGATGAGCGCCTTCCCCCGTGTGGCTGCCACCCTCGCCCTCCTGTGGATGCCTCTGTGCGCGTCGGCACAAGAGCTCGAGCCGGGGGCGTATTGGCCAATCCCCACGGGGCTGAACATCGTCACCGTGGTCAACAGCTTCAACTGGGGCGACCTCGCGTTCGATCCGTCCGCCCCGATTGACGAGGCGAGCGCCACGATCAACACGACGGCGTTTGCATTCACGCGGGCGTTCAACCTGGCTGGACGATCGGCCAACGCGGGAGTGATGGTGCCCCTTGTGTCTGGTCATCTGGAAGGCCTGTATCTCGGCGAGCCCGCGGAGGCCGACCGCCTCGGACAGGGCGATCCGAGACTGAGGCTCGCGATGAACCTGTATGGGGCTCCCGCGATGACGCCAAAGAGCTTTGCGTCGTACCGCCAGGGAACCATCCTTGGCGTCAGCGTCACGGTCGCGCCGCCGCTTGGCCAATACGATTCGGCGAAGCTGATCAACCTCGGCACCAATCGCTGGTCGATCAAGCCGGAGCTTGGCGTCTCGGGCACCAAAGGCCGGTGGGTCCTGGAGATGATGGCGGGGGTCTGGCTGTTCACGGACAACACCGACTTCCTTGGAGGACGCACGCGTGAGCAGGACCCGATTGCCGCGACGCAGGTCCACGTGACCTTCAAGTTCAAGCGCACCATGTGGCTGGCCGGCGAATGCGAACTACTTTACCGGTGGGCAGACGACGATCGGCGGGAATGTGAACCTCGACCTCCAGCGCAACTCGCGCGTCGGCGCGACGTTTTCGTCCGCGCTCGATCGCCGTCAGGCGATCCGGATGTCGGTGAGCCGGGGGGCGTACACGACGATCGGCGCCGATTTCACGTCGATCGCGGTCAGCTACAACTACGCGTGGGCGCGCTGAAAAGGACACGACCATGAACATCTCCTGCAGGGAATCGGGCGTCTGTCGCGGGGTTGTCGTCCTGCTGGTCATCGCAGCCGCCACGGCCTGCTCGGGTCAGCAGGAGGCAGCCGCCGGCGGCGACGGCTGCTGCGACACCGTCTGCGGCGCCATCCGCGGCCGACGCGCCGATCCCGCAAACGGCCTCGCCGTACGACGCGCTTCCGGAACGCCGTGCGGCTCGCGATGGACAAGCCGTTCACCGGCGACTTCGACGAGATGGTCAAGCGTCGCGTCGATTCGCGTGGGCGTGACGTTCAACCGCACGCACTACTTCGTCGACAAGGGGCAGGAGCGGGGGCTGACCTACGAGTCGTTGAAGCTGTTCGAGAACGATCTGAACGCGGATCTGAAGACCGGCAACCTGAAGGTGCACGTGGTGATCGTGCCGATGACGCGCGATCAGCTGTACCCCGCCCTCGCGAGCGGCAAGGTGGACATGGTCGCGGCCATGGTGACCGTCAGGCCCGAGCTGGAGAAGCTCGTCGCCTTCTCGGAGCCGACCCGCACCAACGTGAGCGAAGTGGTGGTCACCGGGCCGGGAGCGCCGCCGATCGCCACGGTGGACGATCTCGCCGGCCAGGAGGTGTTCGTCCGCAAAGGGAGCATCTACGACGAGACGCCTCACCCGCCTGAACGCGCAACTGAAAGCGCGCGGCAAGCCGGCCGTGGTGATCGTCGAGGCCCCCGACGTGCTCGAAGACGACGACGTGCTCGAGATGGTCAACGCCGGCCTCGCCCCGATCACCGTCGTCGACGACTATCTGGCCGAGTTCTGGAGCCAGGTGTTCACCGACATCAAGGTGCACAAGGACGTCGCCGTGCGGTCCGGCGGCAGCCTGGCCGTCGCGTTTCGCAAGGAGAATCCCCGGCTCCGGGAGGTCGTCAACACGTGGATCCGGAAGCACGGCAAGGGCGACGCCTTCCGAAACGTGATCGAGCGCCGCTATCTCGAGAACGTCAAGTACGCAAAAAACGCGGCGGCCGATGCTGAGCGCCAGAAGTTACAGGCGGTGGTCGAGCTGTTCAAGAAGTACGGGGCGCAGTACGACCTCGATTACCTGCTGATGGCGGCGCAGGGCTACCAGGAGTCGACGCTGGACCAGAACGTCAAGAGCCCGGTTGGCGCGATCGGCGTGATGCAGGTCATGCCCCCGACCGGCAAGGAACTGAAGGTCGGCGACATCACCCAGATCGAGCCGAACATCCATGCCGGCGTGAAGTACATGCGGTTCATGATGGACCAGTACTTCAAGGACGAGCCCATGGACCCTTTGAACAAGGGCCTCATGACGTTCGCATCCTACAACGCCGGGCCGGGGCGGATCAGACAGCTCCGGCGCGAGACGGCCAAGAGGGGCCTCGATCCCAACGTATGGTTCGGCAACGTCGAGCGCATCGCCTCGGAGCGGATCGGCCGCGAAACGGTCACCTACGTCAGCAACATCTACAAGTACTACATCACCTACCGTCTGCTCGCCGATCAGCAGCAACGGCGCGATGCGGCGAAGGCAGAGGTCGGGAAGCGGAAGTAAGAGGCTGGAGGCTTCGATGAAGGATCGGCAAGAAGCATTGGTGGATGTCACCGAGCAGAAGCGCTTGAACGACGCGCGCGAGGCGCACATCCCCTGGAAGAAATGGGGCCCCTACCTCAGCGAACGGCAGTGGGGCACGGTCCGCGAGGACTACAGCGACAACGGCAACGCCTGGGACTATTTCACCCACGACCAGGCCCGCTCGCGAGCCTACCGGTGGGGCGAGGACGGGCTGGGCGGCATCAGCGACGACAAGCAACGGCTGTGCTTTGCGCTGGCGCTGTGGAACGAGCGCGACCCGATCCTGAAAGAGCGCCTGTTCGGGCTCACCAACAGCGAAGCGAACCACGGCGAGGACGTCAAGGAGTACTACTTCTACGTCGACAGCACGCCCACGCACTCGTACATGAAATATCTGTACAAGTATCCGCAGCGCGAGTATCCCTACGGGGACCTGATCGACACGAACCGCGGACGATCGCGGCACGAGTTCGAGTACGAGCTGCTCGATACGGGCGCGTTCAACGACGACCGCTACTTCGACGTGTTCGTGGATACGCGAAGGCGGGCCCGGAAGACATCCTGGTCCGCGTGACCGTGCACAATCGCGGGCCTGAAGCGGCGAAGCTGCGCCTGTTGCCGACGCTGTGGTTCCGCAATACCTGGTCCTGGGATGCCGATCAGCCGAAGCCGTCGCTGCGGGAAGCGGGACCAGGCGTCATCCAGGCCACGCACGAGGAGCTTGGCGAGTACTGGCTGCTGTGCGATGGAGCCCGCGAGCTGCTCTTCACCGAGAACGAGAGCAATGCCGGCCGTCTCTGGAACCAGCCAAATCCCGTCGCCGTACGTCAAGGATGCGTTCCACGAGTACGTCATCTCAGGCCGCAGCGAGGCCGTCAACCCCGGAAAAACCGGGACCAAGGCAGCGGCGCACTATGCGCTCGAGGTGCCCGCCGGCGGAAGCCAGACCATCCGCCTCCGTCTCGCGGCGTCCAGGCCCCCAGATGCCTTCGGCGGTTTCGACAAGGTTTTCAACAGCCGGCATCGCCGACGCGGACGAATTCTACGAGCGGATTACACCGCCGTCGCTGAGCGAGGACGAACGGCGCGTGCACCGCCAGGCGCTGGCGGGCATGCTCTGGAGCAAGCAGTACTACTACTTCGATCTGGATCGATGGCTCCAGGAGCACAACAGCCATCCGCTCATGGAATCCACCCGGCACGGCGTGCGGAACACGGAATGGTTCCACATGCTCAACGCCGACGTGATCTCGATGCCGGACAAGTGGGAGTATCCGTGGTATGCGGCCTGGGACCTGGCGTTCCACACGATCTCGCTGTCGCTGGTAGACTTCGATTTCGCCAAGGAGCAGCTGCTGCTGATGCTGCGCAATCTCTACGCGCACCCCAACGGCCAGATTCCGGCCTACGAGTGGAACTTCAGCGACGTGAATCCGCCGGTGCACGCCTGGGCCACGCTCTACCTCTACAAAGTGGAGCGCACGCTGGGCCGCGCCGACCTGCGGTTCCTGGAACGATCGTTCCAGGGCCTGATGCTGAATTTCAACTGGTGGGTCAACCGCAAGGATCCCGACGGGGCGCAACGTGTTCGCCGGCGGGTTCCTGGGCCTCGACAACATCGGGGTCTTCGACCGCAGCGCGCAGCTCCCCACCGGCGGCTCGCTGGAGCAGGCGGACGGGACCGCCTGGATGGCGTTCTACTGCCAGAACATGCTGGAGATCGCCCTCATCCTCACCGACTACGACCCGATGTACGAAGAGGTCGCGTTCAAGTTCGCCGAGCATTTCATCTGGATCTCCTACGCGATGGACCGCAGGGGCGAGCATCAGGACGAGATGTGGGACGAGCAGGACGGCTTCTTCTACGATCTGCTGCGGCTGCCGGACGGCCAGGGCATGCGTCTGAAGGTGCGATCGCTGGTCGGGTTGCTGCCGATGTGCGCTTCGACGGTGTTCGATGGCGACGCCGTGCAGCGGCACCCGAAGCTGGTGGAGATGATCGCCCTGTTCCGAAAACGCCATCCCGAGGTCGTTTCCCATGTGGCCCCGACCGACGAGGGGTACATCGGCTACAAGGGACGCCGCCTGCTGGCGATCCTGAACAAGCACAAGCTGGAGCGCGTGCTCGGCTACATGCTCGACGAGAACGAGTTTCTCGGGCCCCACGGCATCCGCTCTGTCTCGCGCTATCACCTGGACCATCCGTTCGTGTTCCACACCGGTGGCCAGGAGTTCAGGGTCCAATACGTGCCTGGCGAATCGGATACCGGCATGTTCGGCGGCAACTCCAACTGGCGCGGCCCGGTCTGGATGCCCGTCAATGTGCTCCTGATCCGGGCACTCCTGAATCTGTACGGCTTCTACGGCGATGACTTCAAGGTTCAGTGTCCGACCGGTTCGGGGCAGTACATGACGCTGTTCGAAGTGGCCCAGGAGATCTCCCGCCGGCTGGCCAGCACGTTCCTGCGCGACTCGAACGGACGGCGGCCGGTTTACGGAGGCACCGCCAGGTTCCAGGACGATCCGCACTGGCGCGATCTGATCCTCTTCTATGAATACTTCCACGGCGACAACGGCGCGGGGCTTGGCGCCAGCCATCAGACCGGGTGGACCGGCACGATCGCGGTCCTCCTTGATCTCTTCGGACGCATCGACGCCAAGGATTGGAACTGGATCGGCGGCAGATATCGGACCGCCTCGTGAGGGAGCAGGTCGGCGGGGAAAGACGAAGCATGAGGAGACATGTCCGCCCCCCGCTATCCCTCGCTCTACCAGGTCAACACGCGGGTCTGGCTGACCGAGCTCGCCCGGACCCTGGGCCGGCCGGCGACGCTGGACGACGTGCCCGATGCGGCGTTGGACCGCTTCGCCGAGCAGGGATTCGACTGGATCTGGTTGCTCAGCGTGTGGCAGACCGGTCCGGCGGCGCAGGCGATCTCACGAGCGAATCCCGGATGGCGGCGCGAGTTCGAGGAAACGCTGCCGGATCTCACCGATGAGGACATCGCCGGGTCAGGGTTCGCCATCCGGAACTACACCGTCCATCGGGATCTGGGAGGCGACGCGGCGCTCGCACGTGTGCGGCAGCGGCTGCTCACGCGCGGACTCAAGCTGATGCTCGACTTCGTCCCCAACCACATGGCCCCGGATCATCCGTGGGTCGACGAGCACCCGGACTACTTCATCCCTGGCACGGAGGCCGATCTGGCTCGCTCGCCGCGGAACTACTGCCGGGTGCCAACGCGAAAGGGGTCGCTTGTGCTGGCCCACGGCCGGGACCCCTACTTCGACGGCTGGCCCGACACGCTGCAGCTCAACTATGGCAACCCTCAATTGCAGCAAGCGATGATCGGCGAGTTGGAGAGAATCGCCGGGCAATGCGACGGCGTGCGCTGCGACATGGCCATGCTGGTCCTGCCAGACGTCTTCGAAAGCACGTGGAGCATCCCGGTCGAGCTCTTCTGGCCGAAGGCGACCGGGTCCGTGCGGCGGAAGCATCCGAGCTTCCAGTTCATGGCCGAGGTCTACTGGGATCGCGAGTGGACGATGCAGCAGCAGGGATTCGACTACGCCTACGACAAGCGGCTGTACGACCGCCTTCGCGAGGGTCACGCCCGGCCGGTGCGCGAGCACTTCCACGCCGGGCTCGACTATCAGGACAAGCTTGCCCGCTTCATGGAAAACCACGACGAGCCGCGGGCGGCTGCCACGTTCACGCACGACGTGCACGAAGCGGCGGCAGTGGTGACGTTCCTGTCGCCGGGGCTGCGCTTCTTTCATCAGGGACAGTTCGAGGGACGCAAGACACGCATTTCTCCCCATCTGGTCCGAGGTCCGGAGGAACCGATCGACCAGCGGCTGGAACGGTTTTACGAGCGGCTGCTTGGCGTGCTGCGGCAGCCGGCCGTGCGCGACGGCGACTGGCAGTTGCTCGACTGCACCCCCGCGTGGGATGGCAACTGGACCTCGGACGGCTTTATTGTCTTTGCGTGGCAAGGCGTCGGCGGCGGGCGTCTGCTGGTGACGGTGAACTATGCCCCAAACCAGGGCCAGTGTTACGTGCGGCTGCCGTTCTCAGATCTTGGCAGCGCCCGCTGGCGCCTGCACGACATGCTCGGTGACGCCACATACGTTCGAGAGGGCAGCGATCTGCAGGGCCGGGGACTCTACCTGGACGAAGCGCCCTGGCAATGCCATGCCTTCAGCATGACCGAGACCAGCGACTAGCGACACGCATTCTAGAACCCTTGACGGACCGAAGCTTGACCGGCCTGGTCAAGTTTTCGGTGCGGCGAGTGACCGCGGTGGGCCGAAGCCTCGCTGGGTGACCTGGTCTGCCCGGCCTGATCCTGCTTCCACGAGTGCAGCCCAGGCCACCGACTGATCGAGGATTGAAGGTCCCCTTCGCTCGCTGGCGCGTTCGACTCAGTAATTTTACCGAGCCCTCTCAGTATTTTCTCCGGCGCCGCCCCCGTACCTCTCCGTTCCCGCGCGCCCCCCGCATCCATAGACTGAGGCCGTTCCCCCAACGGATTAGCCATGTCCCAGCCACGCCTGCTGCTCGCCGACGATCACAAGGAGACCGCAGAACTGCTGCGGAGTCTGCTCCAATCCGAGTTCGACGTGATCGCGCAGGTCCGAGACGGTCTCGCCCTTCTCAGCGCCGAGGAAAAGCTGTCGCCGGACGTGATCGTCAGCGACATCTCGATGCCGGGGCTCGACGGGATCGCGGCCGCCACTCAGATCGTCCGCAGGAACCCGGCCGCCCGGATCGTCTTCGTCACGGTCCACTGCGATCCGCTTCTGGTGGAACGGGGCTTCCAGGCCGGAGCGCTGGGATACGTCATCAAGGGCGCAGCGGGCGACGAGCTGATACCAGCCGTCCGATCGGCGCTGCGCGGCGAACGTCACGTCAGTCGGGAGCTTCACCCGAATGGCATGACCAGAAAGCCCTGAGAGGTTGTATGTCTGTCCTGAGCCTGTCGTCCTCACGTCCCATGCCCGAAGCGGAGCTCGAGCTCATCACCCAGCTCGCCGTCTCGCTCTCGGGCCAATTGACACGGCTGCACCTCGATGAGCTCGACGCGGCGATTGCCGCGGCCCTCCAGCACGTGGCCGTCGCCACGCGCGTCGAGGCCTGTCAGCTCGTCGAGTTCACCGAGCTGGGCACCGTGGCGCGTGCGCACTTTCCCACGCGACCGGCCAGCACAGAGAGCCAGGAGCACCAGACGGCGATTCCCGATGATTGGGTCATCGAGCGTCTTGCGCGCGGAGAGATGGTGGCGATCTCGCGGCCGGAGGAGCTCCCCCGGGAAGCCATGGCTGCCCGCCGGCAGACCGGAATCTCTTCGACTCTGGGAGTACCCACGTTGGTCGCCGGTCGCGCGGTCTGCGCGCTCGTGCTCCAGAACGGTCGCCTGACACGACGATGGCCGCAGCCCCTGGTCGAACGGCTGCAGCTCGTTTCAGAGATCCTGAGCGCCGCGTTGCAGCGCCGCAGCCACGACACCGCACTGCGCTCCAACGTCGCCGAGATTCAACGGCTGAACGCCCGGCTCGAAGCGGACAACGTCTGCCTGAAAGAGGACATCAAGAGCTATCACGACTTCGACGAGATCGTTGGCGAAAGCGGGCCACTGCGGCTGGCGCTGGCGCGCCTCGCCCAGGTCGCGCCAACGAACTCGAACGTGCTGCTGCTGGGGCCGACCGGGACGGGCAAGGAGCTGTTCGCGCGAGCGGTGCACGAGCGGAGCCGGCGACACGCCCGCGCGCTGGTGCGGGTCAACTGCGCCGCGCTTCCGCCGACGCTCGTGGAAAGTGAACTGTTCGGCCATGAGAAGGGGGCGTTCACCGGCGCGGTGGGGATGCGTCAAGGACGATTCGAGCTGGCCGACGGCGGCACGATCTTCCTGGACGAGATCGGTGACCTGCCGCAGGAGATCCAGGTGAAGTTCCTGCGCGTGCTGCAGGAAGGGGAGTTCGAGCGCGTCGGCTCCTCACGCTCCAAGCGCGTCGATGTTCGCGTGATAGCCGCCACCCATCACAACCTCGAGGCGGCGGTCGCGGACGGACGCTTCCGGGCGGACCTGTATTACCGCTTGAGCGTCTATCCCATTCATCTGCCATCCCTGCAAGAGCGCGTCGACGACATCCCGCGGCTGGTGTGGTTCTTCATTCACCGTCACCAGCGCGACCTCGGGCGGCAGATCACGAAGGTGCCGCAGTCCGTGATGGACGCGCTGCAAGGCTACGCGTGGCCGGGCAACGTTCGAGAGCTGGAGAACGTCGTCGAGCGTGCCATGATCGCATCCACCGGGAACATGCTGCAACTCGACGCGCCCCTGGCGCTCAGTCCCCGGAACAGAGGGCAGGGCGAAGCGCCGGACAACCTCGACGCCGTTCAGCGCGCCCACATCGAGAGCGTCCTGGAGCGATGCGGCTGGCGGATCAACGGTGCCGGAAACACCGCGGAGCGCCTGGGGATCCACCCGAATACGCTCCGCTTTCGCATGAAGAAGCTGGGTGTGACGTGTCCAGATGGAAGAGGGCGTCACCAGAAGCCGGCGGCGAGGATGTCGGTCTGAGCGCGCCACCCGACTGACCGGGGACTGCGCCCCGCCGGGGACCCGATCGCCGTCTTGCCCAGGCTGAAGCTGCGGCTAGTGTCGTTTCCTGGCGGCTTTCGGGGGCGGTGCCGCAACCGGGGGCGGTGCCGCAACCGACCATCCAGGATGCGAGTCGAGCTTCAACTGAAGGTATCCGGGAGCACCGACGAGCGTGACGCCCTGGCTTCGGAGCCGCTGAAGTGCCTCGATTCCTGCTGCGTCGGCTGATAGGAGGTCGCTTAGATCGAGCTGAATGGGAAGGGCTTCCACGCATGATTCGAGCAGCTCCGGGACCTGCGCGGCAGTCAGCCAGCCGGCCAGTCTCACGAGGCGTCGATTGGTCTCCCGAACGACGCCAATCCAGCAATCCACGATGGCCCAAGAGGCAAGATCCAAGCCACGCCTGGGACGAAGTCGGAACCGGCAGCACCAGCCTTCTGGCTTGGACCTGGCGCTGACACGCCGCGTCCCTCTCCAGGTCTCACGGCCTGCCGTGATTCAGTTTCAACCCGTTGGACGCACTCGAGCGACCGCAGTCGCACTGGACTGAGGCCTGAGTTCCATAGGCTGGTACGGCTGGGCTTTCTCAAGGGACGTGCGCTACCCATGAGCAACCTTCGTTGGAGACTCCTCGGCCGGACCGCGGCAGTATGGGTCGCACGAGCAGAAGGACGGCGCCCCGGGCACGGCGAGCCGCGTGCAGTCAGCGGCGAAATACGATCTGTACCGGAACGTCCGGTCTACCAGAATAGCGGCGAAGGAGAGCACGGCAGGCTCGGTCACTGACGCGCCGGACCTGCCTGTGAAAATGGCGTCTACGGAGATCATCATGCATCTGCGAACTGTTCCTGCCGCCGTTGTGACACTCGCGCTCGGCCTTCAGGCCTGCGCGGGGGCGCCGAGCCAGCGACCGGTGAAATTGGGCCCGGTCGACCAGGGAGCGGGCTCTCTCACCTCGGCGCGCACCTATCTCGAAGGCCGTTGGGCGCTCGAGTCCTTCGAGGTCTACCCGCCCGGCAAGCCACCGATCACGCTGAAAGGCTCCGGCACGCTGAGCTATGACGAGTTCGGCAACCTCAAGATGGACATCCGTGCGGATCAAGCGACGTCGGACGTTCTGCGCGCTGCGGGGGTGGACATCAGCGACGGCGTCATCTCCTCGAACGGCCGCACCGTGGTGGATATGCAGAACCACACCCTGACCTACGTCATGGAGGGGCAGAAGCCTTCGGCCGCCGGCCCCCTGGCCACCAGTCGCCCTCGCCACTGGCAGGTCGAAGGCGACCTGCTCACCCTGACCACTCAGGACGACGCCGGCAAGCCGCTGTCTGTGGGGCGATGGAGAAAGGGCACGTAGCGGGCCAAGAGTGCAGGAACACACCGCGAGGACACGCGCCCTGCGCGGCGGGCCACGAAGAGTCGCCGCGGACGGTCACACCGCTCACGAGATATAGTGAGGGCGCGCCTGCCAGTGGCTGCCGGCCAGGTCACAGGCCCGAATACGCTGAGGGCCGATTCGCGGCAGGCATGTCGGTTGCCTCAGCGAGTGGTGTCCGCACTTTCTCGGCTCGTCGTCGATCACGCAAGGAGACCGCAAATGACGCTGTCAGAATTTTCGTTGACCCTCGCGCTGGCAGGGGTTCTCGCGCCGACACCGACCGCTGCCGGTGGCCAGGCGCAGAAGACCGCTCCGGAGACAGTCACGGCGAACGCGCAGGTGACCGGCTCGGCCGGGGCGGTCGCCACGAGGATCACCATGCAGATTGATCGCTACACCCCGGAGGCGGACCGCACCGCCGTCGAGGAGGCACTCAAGCACGGCGGCTACGCGGGATTCCTCACCGCGCTTCGAAAGGCGCCGGTTGTCGGCACCGTCACCGTGGCGGGTCAGACGTTCGATGTTCGTTGGGCCAGGGAACAGCCCGTGGCCAACGGCCGATCGATTGTGCTCATTACAGACAAGCCGGTGTATTTCGTGGGCGGAGGCAGCACAACGGCGAAGCCGCGCGAGGGATACGAAGTGGCGCTTCTCCAGTTCAAGCTGGACGACTCCGGTGTCGGCTCCGAAGGCAGGATGGCCGCAGCGGCGCGCGTAAAGCCTGGCGGCCCAACGGGCGTCCAGATCGACGACTACGCGGAGAAGCCGATCAATCTGCAGAGTGTCAGCCGGGCCATCAAGTAAGGCGGTCGTGCGACGATCGCCGGAGCGCTCCGGCGGTCTTAGGGCCAGCGATGGCTCGGGCACCTTACTCCAGCCTCTTGATTCGTTGAACCGAATTGCCTGCTGGCCGTAGTTCTCGAGCACCAGGTTGTTGTTCTTGTCGATGTCGATCTTTCGTGCCCGCCAGGGAGCTTGACGTTCACCCGGTCGCCAGTTGGCGACGGTCTTGCTGCGGGGTCTGGCTCACTCAACCGCTATCCCAGGAGTAGCGTTGACCTCACGTTGGAGGTTCCTCGGCTGTTCCAGATTCCCACTCGGGGCCGGGTGCGGTTGCGCGACTACGATCCGGGCTGGGCCGCCGACGAGCGGTTCAAGGAACTGACGACGGACGAGCTCGAGGCGCGCATCTTCGAAGTAACGAGTGCGACCGCGACGGCGGGCGTTGGAGGCTGCTGATTATGCTGCGCGCACGTATTCCGCTGACGATCTCGGTGGCTGTAATCCTGATCGCCGGCCACAGCCCTCGCGTGGCGGCGCAGGAGACACGCACTGCGATCATCGAGGCCCAGCAGGCGGAGAAAGCCAAGAACCGCGCGCCCTACACCCCCTCCGGCGCCGAGCGGGCGATCGTGGCCATGCAGCGCGAGTTTCTCCAGGACCCCAACGGCTTTTATCCCTTCTTCGACAGCGTCTACAGCGGCGGCGGCTTCACCTTGGGCGCGGGCTACCGCCGGTTCTACGGCGATCGGACGCATGCGGATATCAAGGGCCTCTACTCCCTGAAAAACTACAAGCTGGTCGAGGTCAGCACGGATTCCTGGGGACACGCGGACGGACGGCTCGATCTGCACGCGCGCGCCGGCTGGCGCGACGCGACGCAGGTCGCTTTCTTCGGCATCGGGCAGGACACACCCGAGGATCGCAGCAGCTTCGGGATGAAGCAAGGGTACCTGGGGGGCGACGTGCGGGTCCGCCCGGTGCCCTGGACGGTGTTCCGCGCCGGCACGTCGTACGAAGACTTCACGCTCGAGGAAGGCGCCGGAACGAGCCCCTCGATTGAGACGGTGCACACGCCGGCCTCGGCGCCGGGGCTCGGCGTCAGCCCGACGTATCTCCATCTGGCGGCGTCGGGCGGCGTCGACACGCGTCCGTCGCCAGGTTACGCCCGTCGTGGCGGGCTCTACGAGGTCACCTACCACAACTACGCCGACAGCGACGATGCCTACAGCTTCGACCGGATGGATGCGGAGATCGTGCAGCACATCCCAATCCTCCGCGAGAACTGGGTCATCTCGCTTCACGGACTCCTGCAGACGACGCTCGACGACACGGACTCCGTGCCATACTTCCTGATGCCGTCGCTGGGCAGCGGCAGCACGCTGCGAGGTTTCACCGGATGGCGCTTCCGCGACCGGCACAGCCTGCTGATGTCGGGCGAGTTCCGGTGGATCCCGAGCCGCCTCGGACTGGACATGGCGCTGTTCTACGACACGGGCAAGGTCACGCCGACGTTCGATGCGATCAGCTGGAAGGGGCTCGCCAGCGATGTGGGCATCGGGGTCCGGTTCCACACCCCGCTCGCCACCCCGCTCAGGATTGAGCTGGCGCGGAGCCGCGAGGGGACGCGGCTGGTGTTCAGCGGCAGTGCGGCATTCTGATCATGGCACAGGAGCAGAAGACAACCCCGATGACACGCCGCACGTCCGCCTTCAGCGTTTTAGCCGGCATCCTCGCCGTCCTCGTCATCATGCATGCGGCCCCATCCGGGAACGGCCGGAAGTTCTACGACGACGATCCGCTCGTCCGCGAACCGGAATCGCAGGATGCGTCGGCGGTCGCCGAGTGGGACATCGACCTGGTCTACGACCTCAGCCTGAACCTGTTCGGACGGCCCGGCGATCGCGAACCGGCCGGCCGTGCCGGCAACGTCAACTCCATCGACGAAGTCCCCGACTCGAGCTGGTTCACGAACCGGATCCTCGCCCGGCCGGTGTCCGTGGAGGAGGCGTCGCGCGGGCCGCTCACGGGCAACGGTCCAGCGGCAGGGACCTGGTCGGTCGTGCGGCCCAAAGAGGCAGGGTTCGCCCCGGGGTTCACGATGCGCGATGCGCAGGGGGAGCTGTGGTTCGTCTCGTTCGATTCGAAGGGATTCCCGGAAGCTGCGACCGGCGCGATTCTCGTCGCCAACAAGATTTTCTGGACGCTGGGCTACTGGCAGGTCGAGAACCACCTGGTCAGCGTCCGCCTGGAGCAGCTCGTCGTGGCGGAATCGGCCAAGGTGCGGCCGCCGTCCGGAAAGGACCGCCCGATGCGGCTCAGCGACATCGAGGACGTGCTGCAGCGATTGCAGCGCAGTTCCGACGGCTCCTATCGCGCCGTCGCCGCCCGCGCGGTGCCCGGCCGGCCGCTCGGCGGCTTCAAGTACTACGGTACCCGTCCGGACGACCCGAACGACGTCGTGCCTCACGAGCACCGGCGCGAGCTGCGGGCGCTGAAGGTGTTTGGCGCCTGGACCAACCTGACCGACATGAAGGCCGGCAATACGCTCGACGCGCTCGTGACGACGAATGGCCGTGGCATCGTCCGGCACTACCTGCAGGACGTCGGCTCGACATTCGGCACCGGTGCGAACGCGCCGCACGACTACGACGAGGGCTGGGAGTTCCTCTGGGAGGGGGATCGTACGTGGAAACGGCTGGACACCCTCGGTTTGTCTCTTCAGCCCTGGCAGACGGCGGACTACGTGGAGAATCCGGCGATCGGCCGGTTCGAAGGCGCCCTGTTCGATCCCGCCGCCTGGAAGCCTCGCGTGCCGACCGCGGCGTTCCTGCGCGCTCGAGAAGACGACTCCTTCTGGGCGGCGCGGCGGGTGACGGCGTTCTCCGACGACATGATCCGCGCGATCGTCAAGACCGGCCAGTACAGCGATGCTCAGGCCGAAGAGCTGCTGGCCAGGGTCCTGATCGAGCGGCGGGACAAGATCGGGCGCGCCTACCTGACGGCTGTCAATCCGGTGATCAATGTCGCCCTGGGTGAGAGCGGGATGCTGACGTTCGACAATGCCGCGGTCGCCGCCGGCGCGGCATCGGCTCCCGACGGCGGCTACGTCATCCAGTGGGCCCGGTTCGACAACAATACCGGCGAGGCGACGACCGCCCTGGGGAAGTCGACGGCAGCGGCGAACGGACGATCGCAGGCGCCGGTGGCTCTACCCGGGGAGCCCGGCTCGTATATCAAGGTGGAGATCCGCGCGGTCTCGCCGGGGAATCCGTCCTGGGCAGCTCCCGTCTCCGCCTACTTCCTGCGAGCCGGAGGTTGGAAGCTCGTGGGGTTGGAGCGAATGCCGTAGGGCGCCGGCAGAGGGATACCGGCTGACGGCGGTCGGCGTTCGGGGTTCGGCGCTCGGAACCAGGCGCCCGGGCTGCAAAGAAGGATATGAGGACGAGATGAGACGTGCGATTGCCGCTTTTCTGCTGTTCGCGTCGGGCGCCACCGTCCTGATGGCCGGACCCAAGATCCAGGCCCAGCGGGATCCGAAGTTCGACTTCGCGACGCTCAAGACATGGGCGTGGAACCCGTCGGGGCCCGGCGAGGTCAAGGTGTGGCTCACGGCCGAATCGAAATCCGAGCCGGTCAAGCGGACCTACGAACCGGTCATCCTGAAGGCAGTGGAAGATGAGCTCGCGCGGCGCGGCCTCACTCGCGCGTCCGGCACGCAGACCGCCGACTTCAACGTGACCTACTACGTCCTCATCACCGCTTCCACCGACGCACAGCAGATGGGACAGTTCCTGCCGCCCGTCACCCAATACGGGATCCCGCCGTTCGCCCCCCAGACGACCGCACTCACTATTTACCCGCAAGGCACGCTCGTGCTGGACATCGCGTCGCCCGATCCAAGCCACGTGGTCTGGCGCGCCGTTGCCCAGGCTGAAGTCGATCTGGACAAGACCGAGGCTCAGCGCTCCGTGCGCATCCGGAACGCCGTGCGCGACGTCCTGGCGAAACTGCCGCGAAAATAGACAGGGTCGGCGACCGGCCGCGGCGAACAGCGAGGCGACGAGGAAATCGCCGCGGTACAGTCATGTTCCTCACGACATATGGTGAGCGCGTGCCTGCGCCGGCGCAGAGCCGGTGGTAAACAGGCCGGAATCCGCAACACCTGACCACAGGCTGCAGGCATGTCGGTTGCCTCTGGCCATTGCCTCAGAAGCTGAATTCCTGAACGAATCCGCTCCACCGGGAGAATGGTTCGCGGAGTAACAGGTACAGCTCGCATGTGCCTCATCGGCGCGCCGTCCCCGTGGCGAGTATCCCGGTCACTGCGGGAAGGTCACGTGCCGATCCGGCGTTCCTCAGAAGGAGATCGTTCATGACGATGTCAGGAATCGCTTCGACCCTTGCGCTGGCGGCGATGCTCGCTCCGACCGCGACCGCTGCCGGCGGCCAGTCGAAGAAGGCCACCGCACCCGAGACGGTCACGGCAAACGCCCACGTGGCCGGTTTGGCTGGGTCGGCGGCCACGCGGATCACGATGAAGATCGACAGCTACTCGAAGGACGCGGACCGCGATGCCGTGGCGCTGGCGCTCAAGCAAGGCGGCTACCCGGCATTTCTCGAGGCGCTTCGGAAGGCGCCCGTGGTGGGCACCGTCTCGCTCGCGGGTGAAACGTTCAGCATTCGCTGGGCTCGGCAACAGCCACTCGCCAACGGTCGCTCGATTGTGCTCGTGACCGACAAGCCGGTGTTTTTCGTGGGCGGGGGCAGCACGACAGCGAAGCCGCGCGAGGGGTATGAAGTGGCTGTCCTCCAGTTCAGGCTGGACGACTCCGGCATCGGCTATTCGGGCACGATGGCGGCGGCGGCGCGCGTGAAGCCCGGCGGAGAGACCGGTGTTCAGATAGACGACTACGCGGAGAAGCCGATCGAGCTGCAGGGCATCAGCCGCGCGATCAAGTAGAGGGTGGGCGCCGAACGGAATTGTCTCAGCGTTGCGCGTGTCGAGACGGTTCCTGTCCACTGGCCCCTGCGTGCGGGCCGGTCGCCTCGACGAGGCGGTCCAGCAGGAACGGCAGGAACGGGTTCCATCCAATCCGCATCAACGTCTCGACGGGCACCGTGAGCACGGCCTTCTCGCCGCGCGGGCTCAGCCGTCCCAGCGCGATCGAGCGCGTCGGTCCATCGGGCGGATCGCTGCCGTAGACGGGATCGTCAGCGGCAAAGGGCAAGGCGACATGAGACAGGGAGAACACCTGCGGCGGCCAGGCGAGCTCCAGCGGCAGGCCCTGCGCGACGGTCGCTCCCGGCGCCACTGAGCGCGCCTGCACGTCCGGCACATCGGGGCCGACGTTGGTGATCAGCGTGCGCCGGTAGAGGCGGGCGCCCCCGGCCGCCAGGGTCGTGACGAGTGCGGCGTCGGCGGGATGGATATACGGCTCGAGACCCGCGCGCCGGTTGATGTCGAAGACGACCAGCTCGTGCCCGTTCCCGCGCAGCCGATCGAACAGGTCGTGGACCACCGCCGAGGTGCTGACGGTCGCGTCCACAATCGACTGAAACGCCAGGATTGGCGGCAACCGGTCGATCAGTCCGCTGCGGGCGGCATCGGCGATCTCCGCACGAACGAGCGACGATACGCGATAACTCTGGTTCCCCGCATTGGCCGGAAACGAGTTGTACTTGAACGGGTTGTATTCCGGGACCACGTCGAGCCAGCGGGCCTTCTCGAAGAACGGCAGCGGGCCCAGCGCGCTGATCACGCGCGCGATCCGCGCCAGCGGCGACACGCCGATCATCGGTGAGATGAGCACCAGCCGCGCAGGGGCAGGCAGCCGCGGGTCCGCGGCTGCTTCGAGCGCGTAGCGCACGACGAGGGCGCCGCCGTTGGAGTAGCCGACCAGCACCAGCGGGCGATCCGCGCCGACAGTCCGCCGCACGTGACGGGCGCCCATCCGGACCGCCGCCATCCAGTCCTCGGCGGTAGCCCGGGTCAGCGCGCCGGGCACGGTGCCGTGGCCGGGCATGCGGAGCGAGAGCGCGTAATAGCCCTGTGCGTGCAGGGTGTCGGCCACTGCCCGCATGCTGGTACGGCCCGTCGGTCAGGCCGTGGATCAGCAGGGCGCCCCCAACCGCGGCGGCGGTGGGCATCAGCTCGAACGTCTGGTTCCAGTCGCGGCTGGCCCGCCGCGGAGAGCTGATGCTGGCGGAGTGGTAGCGATTGGCTGCCAGCGGCGACGTCGAGGCGGAGACAGGCGTCTCGACCTCGTTGCGGACCTCCTGGAACACCTCCGCTTCCCGCGCCAGATACTGCTCCAGCGTGAAGGCCTCGTCCAGATCGGCGGCGCGGACTTCTGCATGCGGCACCAGGCGGTGCCACGGCTGCAGCTCCGGTACGCTGAGCACCGCCTGCACGCCCCCGCCGACAACCAGCGTCAGCACCACGAGCGCGCCGGCCAGCACCAGCCTGATCCCCCAGGTGCGTAGGCGACTCTTACGCATGTGGCATCGCACTCGATGGTGTCATCGGTTATCGCCCTCTGCTGTCAGCCGTCAGCTCTCAGCTTATCCCCCGGAGTTCACTGGTGTTGCGGCCGTAGGGGCGGGCCTTCAGGCCCGCCCAGCGGGTCTAACCACCTTCACCAAGGCTACGGTGGTCCGCCGCAGCTTCAGCGGAGGCGGAAGACCCCACCCTACATCACCACAAGTGAACGCACGGGATCATTGCATCCCACACCATGGCCAACAGACGCCGATCGGCGTTGTCGTCATAGCAATTCTGCGGCCGACCGCAGTGACATCGACCGGGCCGGCTCTGAACGTCCAATGATGCCATTCGACAGGCGGAAGTGCCTGCTCCGCCCGCGAGTGGCAGATCCTGGAACACTTCCAGCCGATTTAAGCCGATTTGACTGGCGCTTCGACGCGAATTACAGTTTGCAGCTTCTGAAGAGCTCTGGAGGGCGGATGGTTGGACGACGGAGCCGACTGTCGTGCGCGTTCGCGGTCGCGTTGGCGATGGTGGTCGCGGCGGCCTCCGTTCACGCCCAACTCGGCGCCGGCGCACTGTCCGGACGGTTGATCGACCAGTCGGGTGACGCCGTGCCGGGGGCGTTCCTCACTGCCATCGAGGACGGCACAGCCCTGACGCGCACAGCCGTGACCGGCCCCGATGGCAGCTACACCATTCCTGCCTTGCCGCCAGGCACTTATCGCATCCGTGCGGAGCTGAGCGGCTTCCGGACGTTGATTCGCCAGGGTGTCCGGATTGCGACAGGCGAAACGGTGCGTTTGGATCTCCAGCTCCAGCTGGGCACCATGGCGGAAGCGGTCACGGTGACGGCTGATGCGCCACTGCTCCGCAGCGCCAGCTCCGGGCTTGGCCACGTCATCGACAACAGGAAGATCCTTGACCTGCCGCTCAACGGCCGCAGCTTCATTGCGCTCGCCAGCCTGACTCCCGGGGTGGCGGTGCCGCCACCGCCTGCGGCGCCGCTCCCGCGCATCAACGGCGGACGCCCACGCACGAATGAGTACCTGTTCGATGGCATTTCCGTGTTGCAGCCCGAGCCCGGGCAAGTCGCGTTCTTCCCCAACGTGGACGCCATTCAGGAGTTCAAGATCGAGAGCAACAGCCCGCCTGCGGAGTTCGGCCGGTTCAATGGCGGCGTCGTCAACCTGACGACGAAGTCTGGAAGCAATGCGCTTCGAGGCACGCTCTTCGAGTTCCTGCGTCACGAGGCCCTCAACGCGCGCAACTTCTTCGCCTCGAGCAACGCGGACAAGCCGCAGTTTCGCCGGAACCAGTTCGGGGGCGTGCTGGGCGGACCGATTCGTCCCGATCGAACGTTCTTCTTCCTCGACTATCAGGGCCAGCGACAGACCATCGGACGGACGGTGATCTCCACCGTGCCCACCGTGCTCCAGCGCCAGGGCATCTTCACCGAGGCGATCGCGGGACGCGTGCCGGCGATCTACGACCCTGCGACGACGGCTCCGGTCGCCGGCGGCGCGACGCGGACGGCGTTTCCGGGCAACACCATCCCGCTGCAGCGGCTCGATCCGGTCGCGCGCACGCTGCTGGAGCACTACCCGCTCCCGACCGGTGCAGGGACGGCCAACAACTTTCGCCGGACCGGGAACGAAACCGTTGACCAGGATCAGTTCAGCGTCCGTATCGACCATCGGTTCACGAATCTCGACCAGGTGTTTGGCCGGATCACACGATTCCAGGAGGAGTTCCTCCCGGTGACGCCCCTGCCGGACGGCAGTGGGGTCACGACGGGCACACTGGGGCCGCAGGACACGACCTCCTGGTCGTTCGCATCCAGCTATCAGCGCACCTTCTCGAGCACGGTGCTGAACGAGCTCCGCATCGGCGACACGCGCCGGGCCGTGGGCCGCACCGCGGCGCAGCTCTCGACGTCGGCGTCTGCCGCGCTGAACCTGCCCGGCCTTCCTGCGACCGCGAGGTTTCCCGATACCCTGCCGACCTTTCTCATCGGCGGCTATCAGCAGCTCGGATCACCGTCGAATACGGCGACAGACTTCAGCACCAGCGTGACCGAGATCGCCGACACGCTGACCTGGCTGAAGGGTCGGCACACGATCAAGGCGGGTGCGGACCTGCGGTGGGAGCGGCTCAATGTCCTGCAGCCGCCGGCGCCAACAGGCGCCTTCACCTTCAGCAACCTGTTCAGCGATCTCCCGGGAACGCCGAACACAGGGACCCCATTCGCGAGCTTCCTGCTTGGACAGGTGCAGCAGTTCTCGATTGACCTCCAACAGGAGGAGATCCGCAATCGCGCCCAATTCCAGGAATACTTCGTCCAGGACGACTGGCGGGTGTCCAACCGGCTGACGGTCAATGCCGGCGTCCGGTACACGCTGAACTTTCCATCCACCGAAGAGAACAACCAGGCGGCCGTCTTCAATCTGGAGACACAGCAGCTCGAGTTCCTCGGCCGCGACGGCCAGCCACGCGCCGCCCGGCAGCTCCACAAGCTGAATCTCGGTCCGCGGCTGGGGATGGTCGGGCGCATCACCGATAAGACGGTCGCGCGCGTGGGCTATGGCCTCGTCTGGATCGAGATGGCGGGCATCACGACGCCGTTCACGACGCCGGTCTTTCCGTTCCTCCAGACCGTGTCGCAGCGGACGCTGGACAACATCACACCCGCATTCACGCTCGGCGCGGGTCCGAACGTTCAGCCGATCCCGCTGACACCCGATGCCGGCATCGGGCAGGGTGTCTTCTCGGTCGACCACGATCTCGGGTCCGGGTACGTGCAGCAGTGGAACACGTCCCTGCAGCGGGAGCTCACCTCCGACATGTCGGTCGAGGTCGCTTACACCGGTTCGAAGATCACGCGGGTCGGTCTTCCGGATACCAACTTGAATCAGCTGACCGTCGACCAGCTCGCGCTAGGCAGTTCGCTCCTGCAGCGGGTGCCGAATCCGTACTCCGGCATCATCCCGCGCTCGTCGTCGCTGGGCGACCCGACGATCACCGTCGCGCAGTTGCTCAAGCCCTATCCGCAGCACACGACGGTCAGCCTGTATCGCAACAACGTCGGCACCACGATCTACCACGGCTTCTACACCAAGCTCGAACGCCGCCATTCGCGCGGCCTGTCGTATCTCGTGAGCTACACGCGCTCGAAGCTGATGGACGACGCCTCGTCCGTCTTCGACGCCTCGATCCTGACCGGGCCGGTCGCCAGCTTCCCGGTGGCGGACAGCTTCAACCGCAGGCTCGAGCGTGACTATTCGACCGGGGACATCCCGCACGTCTTCGTCGCGTCGGCGGTGTGGGACATACCGATTGGCGCCGGCCGCCGGAGCCGCGCGGGTGGCGTGACAGGAGCCCTCGTCAACGACTGGACGCTGGCCGGCGTGCTGACGATGCAGTCCGGCATGCCGCTCGCGGTGACGCAGACGACCAACAACAACGCGTTCGCCGGATTCGGCACCCAGCGTCCGAACCTCGCCGGCGACCCGACGCTCCCTGCCGGGGAGCGATCCGTCAACATGTGGTTCGACGCCAGCGCCTTCGCGGCCGCGCCCGCCTTCACCATTGGCACGAGCTCGAGAAACCCGGTCCGCGGGCCGGCCTACCGCAATCTCGATTTTGCGGTGATGCGTCGGGTGCCGCTGTCGGGTGCCAGGGTCCTCGAGATCCGGGCCGAGCTGTTCAACCTCACGAACACGCCGCCGTTTCTGGCCCCGAACACCACTGTGGGGTCGGCGGCGTTCGGGACGGTCACCGCCGCCGGCGACCCTCGCGTCGTCCAGCTGGCTCTGAAGTTCCTGTTCTGAAGGAAGGCTGTCGAAAGCCAGGCTGCTACCTGTGGATTGCGAGGTCGTGCATCTCCGTCAACGGCCGGTTTCGTCGTGCGGGGCGTGAACCGGCTTTGACTCCGGAGACCCGCGCTGACGGAGGTAGACGGAAAGCCAGACCATGGCGGCGATCGACAGAAACTCGCTCTGCCAGTTCTGGAACGACTCGAACCAGAAGCGCGGCGAGGCCAGGTACTCCGTCCACGACGACCGGCCCAGGCCATGTGCGACTTGATCTTCGACAGACTCGGCAAATCCGCCCGCCGCGTGTCCTGCCCACGAGAGCAGGAACAGCACGACGAACACCAGTCCCAGCGAGTTTTCGTACAGCACGAGAATCCACCCGCCGCGTTTGACCGGCCAGGGCGCATCCGGATCGTTCGCGAAGTCGCGCGGGTCGGCATCCACCAGCTCCTTCACGCCTGGCCGGCGCGATTCCGCAGAGCCCTTCTGCACCAGCACCGTCGTCAACAGGACGAACACGGCCATCTGCAGGAATTCGCTCTCCCAGTTCTCGAACAGCGCCTCCCACGGATGGCCCGTACCGGAGTACTCGCCGGGACTCACGAGAGCCTGGCCGTGTTCAGTCTGTGTGGCGTTGTACTCGTGGAAGCCCGAAATGACCTGGCCTGCCAGGGAGACGGCGAAGAGTCCCAGAAGCGCGAGTGTCAGCGCGCGATCACGGATCCAGCTCATCTGCGTGAGCACCTCGTTGTGACATTTGGGTCGGAGTGGGGTGAGAATCGCCTGGGCCGGGCGAGGGGCTTCAGCGCGTGATCCATCGAGCCTGTGGGTTCAGCGATCCCGGAAACTCGCGAGGGGGCGGCGCAACCGCCATGACCAACGACGCGCGGCTTTGTTGATGGCCCAGGCGACCGGAAGGGAGAGCGATCAGCTTACTCGCGGACTGTCAGCCCGGAACCTTCGTCCATGTGCCGGAGTCGATGTCCCGAAAGAACAGCGCCCCGCGGCTCTCTCGCGCCATCGACCTCCCTAACTGCACGGCCTCCGAGCGGCCGGTGGCGCTTGTCGCGTCCACGGGCGGACAGACGTCCTGCTGGAGATCCTCCAGGACGTACCAGACCGAGTACATCGCAGGATTGGATCCGCGGTGGGATATGACGATGTCACCGTCTCTCGTCGGCATCGGTCCGGTCATACTTTTTCACGACCTGCAGGGAGCACACTGATTGTACAGCGCTTTCAGGGCACTGAGCCTCGAAGCCGACTTGTACCTGATAAATCTCGATGTCACGGAGCGATCGAGCGCAATCGGTGCCGTGCCCGGGGGAAGGGCCGCTCGGTCCCCCGACGCGTCCGGAATGAAGCCGGACGATCGGTTTATTGCCGGTGGCATGGTGCGATTACAATAGACCCTGCGGGAGCTCGACCGCACTCCTTGGGGTAGCACTCGAGATGGGCCAGCACACGTCGACGTTCTTCGATCTCGGGGTGTGGGCGCCGGCCCTCCAGAAGTATGGCGGCGTCACGCAACTGAGCGTTGCGCTGTACAACGCGACCGCGCAGATCGTGTGTGCACCCAGCCCGGTGACCCCGTTCGTGGCGGCGTTCCAGGCTCAGGGCTACGATCCCGGCATGTTTGCCGAATGCGCTGCCGCGTGCCTGGCGCAGCGCAGCGAACATCGGCCACCGGTCCTGATCACGAGGCCCTCCGGCCTCACGGCGGTTGGCGTCTCGCTCCTGCTCGACGGGCAGATCGTGGGCGCCCTGGTAGCGGGCTACGCCCTGGTTCATTTCTGTGAGTCCGTGGCGATCGCACGGCTCGCCAGGGAGAGCGGGTCGCCCTTCGCGGATCTCTGGGCCGTTGCGCGAAGCCAGGCCCCGGTGCCGACCCGGCGGCTGGTGCTGCACGGCGAACTGCTGCAAGTACTGGGCGACACGCTGCTGCGCGAGAATGAGCTCAGGAGGCTGCAGTCGGAGGACACGGCGACGCGGCTGGCTCACGTGGCGAGCCACGATCCGCTGACCGACCTGCCGAACCGCATATTGCTGGCCGACCGCCTGGCTCGCGCGCTCGCGCTGGCGCAGCGCCACCGCCGGCGCCTCGCGGTCCTGTTCCTCGACGTCGATCGTTTCAAACACATCAACGACTCGATGGGGCACCTGGTCGGGGACGAACTGCTGCGAGCGGTCGGCCGGGAGCTCACCATGTGTGTCCGCACGTCGGACACCGTCGGCCGGCACGGCGGCGACGAGTTCGTCGTGGTGCTGACCGAGGTCGAGCACGCGCAGGACGCGGCCCTCCGCGCTCAGACGATCCTCACCGCTTTCACCAGGCCCTGGCAGGTGGCCGGCCACGAGCTCCACATCACCGTCAGCATCGGGATCAGCGTGTTCCCGGACGACGGCGAGGATGCGGAGACCCTCCTCACGCACGCCGACATGGCGCTCTACCGCGCGAAGCACCTCGGGCGCGACTGTTACCAGTTCTTCGAGCCCTACCTCCATATGCGCGCCGTCGAACGGAGGGCCATCGAAGCGGGCCTGCACATCGCCCTGGAGCGTCGTCAGTTCGAGTTGGTCTATCAACCCAAGATGAACCTGCGGACCGGTTCAGTCGTGGGCGTGGAGGCGCTCGTCCGCTGGCGGCATCCCGATCGAGGCCTGATCGAGCCCGCCAGCTTCGTGCCGATCGCCGAGGACTGCGGCCTGATCACACCACTCGGCCGATGGGTCCTCCACGAGGCCTGTTGGCAGGCGCAGTCCTGGCAGGAGGCCGGTCTCCCGCCGGTACCGGTAGCCGTCAACATCTCCGCGATCGAATTTCGCAACAAGGCATTCCTGAGCAACGTGATCGAGGTGCTCAAGGACACGCGTCTGGATCCCCGTTTCCTGGAGATCGAGCTCACGGAGAGCGTGCTGATGGCTCATGTCGACACCACGACGGCGGTGTTGCATGCGCTCAAGAGCCTCGGCGTGCAGCTGGCCATCGATGATTTCGGCACGGGCTGGTCCAGCTTGAGCTACTTGCGGCATTTCCCGATCGACGCGCTCAAGATCGACAAGTCGTTCGTCCAGGAGATCACCTCGGCATCGGCGTCGGCGCCCATCGTCAGCGGGGTGATCAGCCTCGGACGGAGCATGAACCATCGCGTGATTGCGGAAGGCGTCGAGACCCGCGATCAGCTCGAGTTCCTCCAGGCGGAGGACTGCCGTGAGGGCCAGGGCAATTTCTTCAGCCGGCCCTTGCCTGCACAGCAGTTCGCGGATGTACTGGCAGGTGAGACGAGCAGCCGGTCGACGTGACGGGGGAACACCGGCACCGCGCGTTCCGGCCATAACAGGGAGACCCGCCGAGACATGTTCGCCGGCAGCACGTGCACCGATCTCGCAATTCGCGGCTGGAGCTGGAGTCTCGCGCGCCCCGGCCGCCACGGGCATATACTGTAGAGGTGGAGAAAAAAGACGACCCGTTGTCGCTTGGCAAAATTCTCCGAGAAGTGGACGAGCTGCTGTTCCTGGTTCAACGGCTGGATCGGCGAACGGTCGCCTCCGAGGTGGACGTTCGATGGGCGATCGAAGCCAAGCTCGCCCAGGTGAGACACCAACTCGCCGACCTGATCATCCAGCGCAGCGACTGAACGTCACGGACCGCCCCGTGCAACAGCTAAGAGACGAAAATCCCGGCGTGACGATTAATTGCCCCTGGTGTGGTCACGCGCTCCGCTACGTCGGATCGGCGGAAGGCATGCTGCGCGAACGCCGGACGGTGCACGTCTACGACTGCGAGAAGGACGGACGGATGTACCTGACCCGAACGGGGCTGAGCCGAAGAAAGCCGAACGGCTGGAGGTCACCCTGACGGGCGTCGGCCCGATCCCGACGGGTGCCTGCATCGTCCAAGGACCATTGGACACCTTCCGCTACGACTCCTGAGCTGACCGCGCTGCGCGCGTCTTAACCGGAGGACACCGCCATGCCTGGTCGTGTGCTGATCGTGGACGATGATGAGGGGTTCCTCATCACGACCAAACAGCTGGTGGAATTGAACGGCCACCAGGCGCTGGTCGCCAGTACGTATGAGGAGGGCCGGCAACTGCTGCGCAGTGCCGCGCCGGATCTGCTCGTCGCCGACGTGGGCCTTGGGGCCTTCAACGGGCTGCAACTCATAGCCACGGCCGCGTTGAAGATTCCCGTAATTGTCGTCAGCGGCCTCGACGATGCCGACCTGCAGGCGGAGGCGCGAGCGATGGGCGCTGACTACCTCGTGAAGCCGTTCCCTCCGGAGGATCTGTTGAACCGGATAGAACGCAAGCTGTCCGGCACCGCGGGCGGTTCGGCGGAGTCACCCGAGCGACCGTCCGCCTGAACCCGCTTCGCCCCTGGGGACCAGCAGCGGCATCACGCCCATCGTCGACACGTGCACCCTGCCGGCGCCGGGTTCAGCCGAAAAGAGCTGACAGGATCGCGGGCCCTGGTGTGCCCGCGAGTTCTCACCTGACGGCGATGATCGTCAGGCGCCAAATCCGTCTGCCACCGCCTGGTCCGACAGCGGCCAATGCCGAGGAAAGGGGGCTTCACGCGGCCGCGCCGGCTCTGTCAGGCGCTGCGCAGGACGAAGTGTCTGCCCGGCGGCAGGCAAGCTCGCCGCGGCGCGCGCGGGCTCCACCAGCAGCCGCAGCGCGTACCCGGTTGGCGCTCCGGTTGCCGGATTGGAAGGCCCGACGCGAAAGACAGCCGCGAGCACGCCTGATGTGCGCAACGGATGCGGCAGGTCGGGCATTCTCGCGTTGCGATCCACCAAAAAGTACACCAGCCGGAACGCCGGAATCGGAACGCCTCCGAGACAATCGACCGCCACACCCTGGTCGCTCACATCGCGCGTGATGACGGAGGCCACGCGAGTGACGCCGCCCGCGTCCTTCCACACGATCTGCGCCGGCACCGCGATACGGCGGCGTTCGACGGCGCGCTTCTGGCTGTGTGGCTGCCCACACTGGACGATGCGATGTCGCTGGTGCATCTTTGTCGGACCTCCGAAGTGTTCTGCCGGGGTGTTCGCATCAAGGAGGGGTCCACGAGCGCTGAAACTTACCTCTCCACTCCCGCACGGTGAGTGGGTTCTTCCGGCTCGAAACTCCCCCCGGGATGACCGGCGGTGGTCACGGCGGTGCGCCGCCCGGGCGAGTGTGTCCCCACGGGAGCCACGTGCGCTGTTCAAGATTGCACACTGCCCCCGGTTGTGATCCGGGTCATTCCGTTTGAAGGGATGGCGCGACAGGCCCGGCAGATCGTCGAACGAGCTGCACCTGGACTGTTTGGTTGGGCGGTTGCGCGGATCGGCCGAAGCTGCCGTCGCTGCCGAGCGTGTCCCGAATCGCGCACCCAGCTCGAGCGGTGCCCTGGGCAGGTGGACAGTGTCGCGGCGCGATTGTCCCGACTACGGCGCGATCCGTTCCGCGAGGACGTGGGGCACGGACATGCTCGTGCCGCAGCTCGTGCAGATGAGAATGTAGAGGTCCCGGATGTGCGGGCCGAGGGTCATCGGGCCGGCAGAACAGATGGGGCAGTCGGTCGGCACCCTGCTGGTCCCGGCATGCCGACGCGAATGCTGATTCGTGCGGACGGCCGGGATGCAATGGGGGATATGCATATCAGGTTCGCCGATGCCACCACCCGCCGAACGACGGGTTCACCGGTTCTGCTCGGATTGAGCGGCTCGATCGAATGCCCACAACAGGCTGACGGCGGACAGCACCAGTGGCCCGACCAGCATGCCAGCCAAGATCAACCCCACCCTGACTACGTCCTCGTTCGGCATAGCTGCCTGCTCCTGTCGTCTACGGTCCGGTGTTCAGCTCAGGCTTGACGCACCCGTACTCTGTTCGTTTCAGACGGCAAGGATGACGCCACCCGTGCTCAGCGCGGCCTTTGGCCGCATCTGCCTGATGAAACGACGAACAGGGGCGGTTTGGCGGTTACGGACGTGACCCCGGGAATCACGCTTTTGTTCTTCCAGACACCAATCTGCGCTTGCGGTCCCGGCGGGAGCGCCGGGCGCCGCGACGCGCGGTAGGCTTAACCCCGGAGTTCACCTTCGCCAAGGCTCCGGTGGTCCGCCGTAGACAATGTGGAGGCGGAAGACCCCGCCCTACATCAACACAGTGAACGCAGGGATTAGCTTACCTGGCTGTCGAGCGACGACATGGTTGATTCCGCATGCCTTCATGAGCCCTCGACAGGGGCGCAGCTGAGACGCCTGTTCGGTCGCGTTCCGCGACCGGGCATCGCTCTGGCCGCCGCGTTCATTCTCTCCTCGCACAACGCCGGCGCCCAGCCGGGCGGGACTCTCCACGTGCAGGTTCGAAGCCGCTCAGATCCTGTCGCACAGGCAGAGGTTCGCGTCGGCGAGACTGCTGTGCTGACGGACGCCAGGGGCGAGGCGGTCCTCGAGCTGGCGGTGGGGACCTTCGAGCTGGCCGTCAGCCGCTTCGGCTTCGAACCAGCCAGGCGGCGGGTCACGATTTCACCGACGGCGATCGCCCGGGTGACCGTCGACCTGGAGGAACAGGCGGTGCTGACGGAAGAGGTCGTCGTCACCGCGACTCGCACCAACCAGCGGGTCCAGGATCTTCCGTTGAGGGTGGAAGTGGTACCGCAGGAGGAGATTGACGAGAAGCTCTTCATGACACCCGGCGACATCTCGATGATGCTGACCGAGACCAACGGGCTCCGTGTTCAGGTCACGTCGCCGTCGCTGGGTGCGGCCAGCGTCAGGATTCAAGGGCTCCGAGGGCGTTACACGCAACTGCTCGCGGACGGGCTCCCGCTCTACGGCCAGGCAGGTTCCATCGGCGTGCTCCAGATTCCGCCGATGGACCTCGGTCAGGTTGAAGTGATCAAAGGCGTGGCATCCGCGCTGTACGGCGCGTCCGCCCTCGGCGGCGTGATCAACCTGGTGTCGCGCCGGCCGCAAGCCGGCCGGCCCGAGCGGGAACTGCTCGTCAACCGGACGTCGCTCGGCGGAACCGACGCCGTCGGGTGGCTGTCGGACAAACCTGGCAATCGCTGGGGGTACACCTTGCTGGGCGGCGGTCACTGGCAGGAGCGAGCCGACGTCGACACCGACGGGTGGGCGGACGTTCCCGGCTACTGGCGCGGGCTGGTTCGACCCCGGGTGGTGTGGGAGGACGGTGCGGGGCGCTCATTGTTCGTCACGGCTGGTGCGCTGGCTGAAGATCGCCGGGGAGGCACCGTGCCCGGAGCGGTAGCGCCCGATGGCATGGCGTTTCCCGAAGAGTTGCGCACCCGTCGCTTCGATGGCGGCCTGGTGGCGCGGTTTCTGGCCGGTGGCGAACGCGTGGTCACGGTTCGTGCGTCCGGTCTCGGACAATGGCACCGTCATCAGTTCGGCGAAGTTCAGGAGCGCGATTTTCATCACACGCTGTTCGCCGAGAGCTCGGTCAGCGGCACTGATGGTCGGCACACGTGGGTGCTTGGCGCGGCAGTCCAGCGCGATCTGTACCGCGCGCGGGAGCTCCCGACATTCGACTATGCCTACACCGTGCCCGGCTTGTTCGCTCAGGATGACTACGCGCCGGCCTCATGGTTGACGGTATCGGCAAGCGGCCGGATCGACAGGCACAACCGGTTCGGCGCGTTCTTCAGTCCGCGCGTGTCGGCGCTCGTCAAGCTGGGGGCCGGATGGACCCTGCGGCCGTCCAGCGGCACCGGGTTCTTCGCGCCGACTCCCTTCACCGAAGAGACCGAGGCAACCGGCCTCTCCCGACTGGCGCCGATCGGGGAGCTGGATGCCGAGCGCGGGCGGAGCGCCTCCGTCGATGTCGGATGGACTCGCGGGCCACTTGAAGTGACGGCCACCTGGTTCCGGTCCGTGATAGACGATGCGGTCGTTCTTCGCGAGGTCGAGCCCCCTGGCACGAAGCCCGTGGAGATCGTCAACGCGCCTGGTCCCGGCCGTACCGTCGGTTCCGAGCTGATCGCCCGCTTCCACCGCGGCGCGATGGACCTGATTGCGACCCACATGTACGTGTGGGCCACCGAACCGGATCCCGGCACCGGCGTTCGGCAGGAGGTCGCGCTGAATCCCCGTCACACCGCGGGTATCGACTGGCTATGGGACATCGAAGGTCGGGCGCGCGTGGGTGTTGAGCTGTTCTATACCGGTCGCCAACGCGTAGACGACTCACCGTACCTGCTGCGAACCGACCCGTATCTGCTGTGGGGATTCATCGGCGAGTGGCGGGTCGGTGGTGCTCGCCTGTTCGTCAACAGCGAGAACCTCGGGAACGTGCGGCAGACGCATTCCGCCCCCCTCGTCCGTCCCGCCCGAGCTGCTGACGGGCGCTGGACCGTTGACGCGTGGGGACCTCTCGAGGGCCGGACGTTCAACGCCGGCGTTCGGCTGGGTTTCTGAAGGGGGCGCGCCGGCCGATCGATCCGGAGATGATGCCGGCGGCCGTCGGGCTCGTGCTGGCCCATCGCCGGCGCCGCACGTGGCGAGGCTGCTGCCCGCCGCCGATCCCGTTATTCCTGGCGCAGTGCCGAGATCGGGTTGACGCGAATGGCCCGGCGGGCCGGGATCGCGCAGGCGGTGAGCGCCACCACCCCCAGGATCGCAATCGTCGCGCCGAACGTCGGCCAGTCCGTGGTCGAGACGCCATACAGGAAGCTTGCGAGCGAACGCGCGCCGGCGAGCCCTCCGCCGAGACCGATCAACATGCCCAGCCCCACGAGCAGCATGCCGTCCCGGACAACCAGCAGGAACACGTCCTGCGTGTTGGCACCGAGTGCGATCCGGATGCCCATCTCGCGCGTGCGTTGTGAGATGGAGAACGAGAGCACGCCGTAGATGCCGATCACCGCCAGCAAGAGCGCCAGGCCGCCGAACACGCCGAGCAGCCACGCCCCCATCCGCGCGGCGTAGAGCGAGCTCCCGATCGTGTCGGTCATGGTGCTGATGTTCGGAAGCGGCAGGTTGGGCTCGAGCGCCTGAATCTCGCGGCGCAGGCCGGCAACGATCGACGCCGGCGGAACCGATGCGCGCACGTACAGGGTCATCCCGGTCTCGTGGTTCTGCGAGAGCGGCATGTACACCACGGGGACCGCCTCCTCGGCGAGTCCGCCGGTACTTGGCGTCGCGCACGACGCCGACGACCTCCCGCCACGGTCCCTGCGGACCATCGACGCTGACGCGCCCGCCGACCGGAGTCCCGCTGGGGAAGTGCATGCCTGCGGCGGTGGCGTTCAGGATGACAACGGCCGGCCCGGCCTCGCCGTCGGTCGGCCCGAAATCGCGCCCGTGGACCAGGGGTATGCCCAGCGTTTCGAAGAACCGCGGGCCGACGACGTTGGCGTTGATGACCCGGGTATCGCCGCTGACCACCGGGCTGCCTTCACTGTACACCTGGTCGTGCGAGGCACCGCGTCCTTCCACGTGCAGGCTGAGCACGCGGGTGGTCCCGCCGAGCATTGCGACACGCGCCACGCTTGCCGACTCCACACCCGGCACACGCTCGACCCGCTCAACCGCGGATCGGTAGAACTCGCGCCCCTGCACGCGGGTATAGCGCAGCAGGTTGATGCTGAGCGGCGCCGACACGAGTTTCTCGACGTCCACGCCGGGATCGATCGCACGAGCCGCCTGCAGGCTGCGCACGAACAGTCCGGCCGCAATCAACAACAGCAGCGACAGCGCCACTTCGCCGACGACGAGCACCCGCTTGAGATCGAGGCGGGAGCGCCGCTCGCCGCCCGGCGTGTCCGAGTTCTTCAGCCCGGGCACCAGTCCGGGCCGCGACGCCTGGAGGGCGGGGGCGACGCCGAACAGGACGCCGGTCAGGGACGAGAGCAGCAGCGAGAACAGCAGCACGCGCCGGTCGATCGAGAAGTCGACGCTCAGCGGCAGCGCACCCGGCGGCGGTGCCCCGGCCGCGAAGGCCTGGAGCGCCCCCCACGCCACCGCGACGCCGGCCACGCCGCCAATCAGCGACAGCAACACGCTTTCGGTCAGCAGCTGCTGGACGATGCGGCCGCGGCTGGCACCGAGCGCCAGCCGCACCGCCAGCTCCCGCCGCCGCGATGCGGCCCTGGACAGCAGCAGGTTCGCGATGTTGGCGCACGCAATCAGCAGGACCGCCCCGACCACGCCGCCAAGCAGGAGTGCCACCGATCGCATCTGGTCCCGCGGGCCGGCGTTGCCGTCCTCGATCGGCAGCATGGCGATCTTTGGCGGGGTTGAGCCCGGGTTCATCCGCGTGCGGACATATTCGGCCGCGACCGGATCGAGCTCGGCGCGCGCCTGATCGATGGTGGCGCCCGGCTTCAGCTTGCCGATCGCGAAAATCCAGCTGTTGGTCGGATGCCGCAGCAGGTCCGGGTCCTTTTCTCCCGAATAGCCGGCACGTGGCGGCCGCATGATCGCCTGCATCATCATCGGGACGTACAGCTGGCGAACGCTCGGCATCAGCGCACCGGGAAAGCCGGCGGGTGTCACGCCGATGATGGTGAAGACATGGCCGTTGAGCCTGTACTTCGCGGCCGACGACGTCGGGCTGACCCGCAAATCGGGTCTGCCAGAAATCGT
Organism: uncultured Acidobacteriota bacterium; assembly: GCA_963787175.1. Taxonomy (GTDB): domain Bacteria; phylum Acidobacteriota; class Vicinamibacteria; order Vicinamibacterales; family 2-12-FULL-66-21; genus CAVSUB01. Next base: position 356,063 of record CAWBCA010000002.1, on the reverse strand, counting down.
GGCTGATGACCGCCACCGGATGTCCGCCCGGCGTCACATCGTCGGCCGGGGAGAGCAGCCGGCCGCGTGCGGCGCGGATGCCGAGGAGGTCGAAGAAGTTGCCCGTGACGATGAGGCCGCTGACGAGCTCGGCGGAGTTGCCGGCATTGAAGCTGGCGGTGATGCCGCCCCACCCGGCGAGTCCCTCGAACATCTGGCTGTGATCGCGCAGCGTCGAGTAGAAGGGGTACGAGAACACGTTGCCGACGTGGCCGCGGTACACGTAGGCGAGCCGTTCGGCGTCCGCGACCGGGAGCCGTTGCAGCAGCGCGGCATTGACGAGGCTGAACACCGCGGCGTTGGCGCCGATGCCCAGCGCGAGGGTGAGCACCGCCGCCGCGGCGAAGCCGGGCTGCTTACGCAGCATCCGGACCGCATAGCGCACATCCTGCCAGAGATCCGCCATGATGCTCCGTCGTGCCGTGCCCGGCGCAATCGGCTGCGGGACATGCGCCTGGCGCAGCGATCGCATCTGGCGCTCCAGGGCATCCGGCTCACGCAGCTCCTCGAGGGCCAGCCGCCGCGCAATGGCGTCGTCCGCGCCCTCGGCGCGCAGCTGCTCGTAGCGGTCGTCGAGGTGCTGCGCCAGCTCGTCGACGATCTCCGCCTCGCGCGCAGCGCTGAGCCGCAGCTCCGCCAGGCGCGGGCGCAGCTGTTCCCTCCAGTCCTGTCTTGTCTCCGGTCGCGGTGAACCCGGCGCCGTGGACGCATCACCCCTCGACTCTGCCCGGGGAGACCGTGAGCCCGTCGGATGGTCAGGCATTGTCGACTCCGGTGATGAGGCGCATCGCGCTGACGAACGTGCGCCAGGTGTTGCGCTGGCGGGCGAGGACGCGGCGCCCCTCGGTGGTGAGGCGGTAGAACCGCCGGCGGCGCTGCCCCTCCTTCTCGACCCAGCGTCCCTGCAGCCAGCCGCGCTCCTCGAGGCGGTAGAGCAGCGGGTAGAGCGACGCGATGTGGAACTTGAGCTGACCGGCCGACTGCGTTTCGATCAGCCGGCTGATCTCGTAGCCGTGGCGGGCGCGGGTTTCGACGATCGACAGGATGATCAACTCCGCCGACCCCTTTTTCAGCTCGCGATCCAGCATGCGCCCGTCGATAGCTGTCATAGACACATATGCTATAGGCACATTGGCGGCGCCGGCAACGATTCTTCGCTCCTGGCGACACTATCCCCCGCGTTCACTTGTGTTGATGTAGGGCGGGGTCTTCCGCCTCCGCTGAAGCTACGGCGGACCACCGAAGCCTGGGCGAAGGTGGTTAGATCCCGCCCCTACGGCGGAAACACAAGTGAACTCCGGGGTTAGACTGCTGGCACGCCACCGGGGGCGCGGGGGGTGTCTGCGCCAGGGTCGCCGGTGGTCCGGGTGATCACTCGCACCGCAGTGCGGCGAGTGGATCGATGAAGGATGCCTTGACTGCCGGCCCGCAGCACGCCGCGAAGGCAATCCCGCCGACAGTCGCGGCGGCCGCCGCGAACGTCGCGAAATCGGTCGGCGTGACCTCGTACAGCAGTGCCGTCATCACCTGCGTGGATGCCATTGCAGCGCCGAGACCGAGCGCGATTCCGCCGAGCGCGATCGCCATCCCCTGCCGCACCACCATCGCGACGACCTGACCCCGCGCCGCGCCGAGCGCGATTCGGATGCCGATCTCCTGGGTTCGCTGCGCCACTGCGTACGCGACCACACCGTAGATGCCGACGGTCACCAGCAGCAGCGCCGACCCGGCGAATGTACCCAGCAGCAGCAGGTTCAAGCGGCGTGGTGCGATCGAGTCGGCGAGCGCCACGTCGAGCGGCTTGACGTCGAACAGGGGCTGCGTGCGGTCGATGCTGGAGAACATGGTCCGTAGCGACGGGGCAACCGACATCGGCTCGGTGCTGGTACGAATCGTCAGTGTCGTTCCGGCAATTCTCGCGTGGGCGTAATCGATGAAGAGTTCCGGCTCTGCCGGCGCGCCCAGCTTCGAATACCGCAGATCCGCGACGACCCCGACCACCTGCGCAAACTCGGTGGACGGATCCACGAAGGGCAGCCGGATCCGTTTGCCGATTGGATCGGCGCCTGCAAACGCCTGCCGGGCGAGCGCCTCATTGATCACGAACACCGGCCTCGGCTCATCGTCCGTCAGCCATCGGCCCTTCACGACGCGCAAGCCGAGAGCGGCAGCATAGCCTTTCGACGCCGAGCTCAGAACGGCGCGCGGCCTCCGCTCCGGCGGGGTCTCGGCTTCTCCCTCGACGGCCAGCCGCACGATCGCGCCCCCGTTGGAACCGACACCCGCCGCCTCGACGGAGGGTGCGGCAGCGGCGCGCCGGAGCAGCTCGTCAACGAACGCACGCCGATTCCGCGGCTCGCGATAGCGCGGTCCTGAAAACTGTATCCGCATGGTCAGCACGCGCTCCGGCGCAAAGCCGTCCGGGTACGCCGTCATGTGCCAGAAGCTCTTCACCATCAGGCCGGCGGCAACGAGCAGGACGACGGTGAGCGCAACTTCGATCGCGACGAGCGCACTTCTCACGCGAACGCGCCGCACACTCGACGAGGCGGATCGCGCACCGTCCTTCAACGTTTCGTACACATTGGTCTTCCACATCGCGACGGCCGGCACCACCGCGAAGACGAACGTCGTCGCCACGCACGCGCCAAGCGCGAACGCGAGTACGCGCGCATCGATGGTCGTCTCGGACAGTCGTGGCACCGCCAGCGGCAGTACCGACAGCATCAGTGCTATGACCCCGCGTGCGGCCAGCAGTCCGGCGGCGCACCCGATTGCGCTGAGTAGCAGGCTCTCGACGAGGAACTGCCGGAGGACGCGAGTCCGGCCGGCACCAATCGCCATCCGGATCGCGATCTCGCGCTGGCGCGCCGATCCCCGCACCAGCAGGAGATTCGCCGCATTGACGCATACGATGAACAAGACCAGGGCGACGGCCGCCTGCAGGACGACCAGCGGTTTCCGGGCATCGCCGACGAGCTTGTCGGCGTAGCGGACCACCCCCAATTGGGCCGATCCTCCGGTTCGCTGGCCGGTCTGTCGCCGCATTTCCCGCAGGGTTTCGAGTTCCGCACGGGCGCGCTCAATCGAGACCCCGGGCTTCAAACGGCCGATGACGCTGAGGATCTGGATGCCGGGACCCGTTGATGGACGGATGACGTTCGCGCGATAGACCTCGATTTCGCCAGCACCGGTTGCGATAAACGCCGGCGGAGGGGCGAGTTGGGGGTGGAAATCGGCCGACAGCACTCCGGTGATGACATTCTGGCGCCCGCCGAGGATCACTGGGCGTCCGATGACCGACGCGTCGCCGCGGAACCGACGTTCGAAGAACGTGTGTGGCAGGACGACACCATCCTCGCCCGACGGCGGCGGCCCACCGAGAGCAAAGCTTGCGCCGGTGAGACCCCAGAACCCGTCAGTGACTGCCGCAACGTGCGCCTGCACCACCTCGTCACCGACGTCGATCGGCTCCGCAGCTGTCAGGAACCCGGCCAGCCCTTCGAAAACGGTGGCCCGGTCGCGCCATGCGACGAAATCGGGCGACATGACGACGTCGTCCTGGCCGCGATCGTTGCGAGGGGCGACCCACACCAGACGCTCGGGGTGCGGATACGCCACCGGCCGCAGGAGGACCGCGTTGACAACGCTGAACACCGCCGTGTTCAGGCCAATCCCGAGTGCAAGTGTCAGCACGACGACGACGCTGAAGCCGGGCGCGCGGCGAAGCAGGCGAAGTCCGTACGCCGTGTCCTGGACGAGGTGATCCCACCAGACCGGGATCCAGATTGTCCGGGCCGCTTCCCTGGTCAAGGTGGCGTTACCGAATGCCCGCCTGGCCGCCGCGTACGCGTCGTCCGGCGCCATCCCGTGGGCGATGTTCTCTTCGGTTTCTCGGAGGATGTGATCGCGGATCTCATCGTCCAGGCTGTCGAGACTTTCGCGTGCGCGCCGCCTCATGCCGGCCTCAGCACCCGGGCGATCGCGCGCGCGAGCTTCTGCCACTTCGATGTCTCGATGGCGAGCTGCTTACGTCCTTTTGGCGTCAAACGGTAGTACTTCGCGCGGCGATTGTTCTCCGACGTGCCGCGTTCGAAATCGATCCAGCCCCGCTTGATCAGCCGGTGAAGCGCCGGATACAGAGACCCCTGCTCGACCTGCAGGACGTCGTCCGAGCTCCGCTTGATCGCCTGCATGATCGCATGGCCGTGGGCAGGACCGATGCGCAGGGTCTGCAGGATGAGCAGATCGAGCGTCCCTTGAAGCAACTCGATTCGGTCGGGATCTTCGGTAGACATGCCAGGTGGAGGGAAGTGTACGAACGGCCACCTAGGATGTCAAGGTGTAGAGCGGCGCTCGATCGTCAGGAGAAATGCGCGCGCATGAAGCGCACGTTCTGCACGTGACTGTCCACGAGCGGCTGACCCTTCGGCACCGCCCCCTCGATCTGGATCCAGCCGGCATAGCCGATGTCGTCCATCGCCTTGCGCACGGCGGCGAAGTCGATGCGTCCCTCCCCGAGCAGGAAACCGTTCTCCTTGGCGTGGAACTCGCAGATCCGATCGCGCCCGAGCTGTCGGATCTCGGCGAGGATGTCGTATCCCATCTGCGTCGAGTTGGCGAGGTCGTAATAGACCTGCACGCTGCGTGAGCCGACCGCCTCGATGAGGCGCACGTGCTCCGGCGCGCTCAACCATGACTCGATCCCGAGGACGACCCCCTCTTGTTCTGCCTTCGGCGCGACCCGCTTCAGGCGGCGGATCACTTCCGCCTGGCCGCCGGCATCGTTGCGAAGGTCGCCCTTCTCGAAGAACGCCAGGAGCACGACGCGCACGCCGAGCGCGCGTGCGACGTCGATGCTGTCGCTGACCCATTGCTCGGTGCGCGCATCGGACTTGTACGGAACCTGGTTCATCAGGTCGAGCGCCAGGCCTCCGATCCGGACGCCGTGGGTGATGGCCGCCTCGCGGTAGGCGCGCTGCACATCGGGCCGGCGCAGCTGCAGGTCGTTGTCAACGCTGCCGATCGAGACCTGCACGCCGTCGAGGCCGAGCTGCTTCGCAAGGGCCAGCGCGTCGGGTTTGCCGCGCATGCCGAGCGACCAGTCACAGGCGCCGATCTCGAACGGCCTTCTCGCTGCGACCGGGCGGACCGCGCCAGCCAGCCCGGCGGCTGCCAGCGCCGCCGCGCCCTTCAACAGGGAGCGGCGGGTGAGACCGGCGCACGACGGGAGGGTCAGGTTATCCATCCTTCATCAGGAACGCGACAATGTCGGCGACATCCTGCTCGGTGAGGCCCAGCGCCGGCGGATCCGGCATCAGGCTCGACTTCAAGGGCACGCGCGCGGCGAGATCGTTGCTGGCGACGGTCACGTCACGGCCGTAGCCGTCGCGGATGGCGATCGTCGCTCCTGCCGAGCGCAGGAAGCCGATAGTCGGCTCGCTGCGCGTCGTGATGAACAGCTCGGCACCGAAGCCGAACGCAATCGCCGCACCTGGATTGACGATCGCCTCGATCAGCCCGTTGCGGTCGAACTTCGTGTCGATCGCGGTCAGGTCGGGCCCGACTTCGGCGCCGATCGTGGACGGCCCGCTGCGATGGCAGGTCGAACAGCTCGCCATGAAGCGGCTCCGGCCGCGGGCCGCCTGGCCGGTGCGGCTGGCGACGTCGGCGGCGGTCAGCCGCGGGACGCCGCCCGGACGGGCGAAAAAGCCTGCTGCCGCCGAACGTACGCTGCGATCGGGATTGCTGAAAATCACCGAGCCGATGGCCTCCCGCAGCTGATAGGCCACCCTGTTCTCGGCGGCGAGCTGGATCAGCAGCTGCGCGCCCGCCTCGTCTGCTGCCATCGCAAGCGCTGCCTCGATGCGTCGGTCGATCGGCGCGGCGTCGTCCGTCACGACGGCCCGGCGCGCCAGCATCTCGTGCAGCGACGCAGGCTTCGCCGCCGGCGTGTCAGCCGTCCAGGCCGTAATGGGATAGCCATACCAGTCGTTGGTCCTGCGGTAGGTCACCCACCACGCCGCCTGTGCCGCCACATCCCGCAGGGGGCTGGGCGTCAGGTCGGCCATGGCCTGCGCGGCGCGTCGATCGTTGATGAAGCCGAGCGCAACGAGCGCCTGGCGCCGCGCCTCACCGGAGAGCCGCGCGGACCCGGCCCGCGCCGCAAAGGCGTCGATCGCGGCCGCAGGATGCAGCCGCCACGCCAGGTCAGCGAAGCGCGCATCCCATTCGAGCGGTTCACGCCGCGGCAGAGAGGTCAGCAGGGCGGTGTAGAGACCATCCTCCGCACCGGTGGCAGCGATGCCGAGTGCCTCGAGGTACCAGCGGTCGCCACCGTCGTATGTCGCGGCGAGCTCGAGGAGCAGGTCCCGGCGCTGCTCGAACGGCACGCCCCCCAGTGCCAGCGCCACCTCGCGCCGAACGGCCGGCGACGCATCGGCCGACAGCCGCCGCGCCTCCGCGAGCACCGACGGCTGCACCTTGCGCAGCGCCCGGAATGCCGTGAGCCGGACCTGCGCATCGGCATCCCCGAGCAGCGCCTGCACTTCGCGAACGCCGTCCGGCCCGAGCTCCGCCATCACCCAGATCGCACGGGCGCGATGGAACGGATTGGCGTCCCGGAGCACGTGCCTGACGGCCGCCAGCGCCGCGGATCCGCCCGATTTCAACCGCTCGAACCCGCTTGCACGAACATTCACCGCCGGGCTGAGCAGCGCCTCGACCTGCCCCTCGGTCGTCCTCAGGTCGATCGCCGGCGTGGTCAGCTTCCGGCCTTTCGGCGCGATGCGGTAGATCCGGCCGTGGCCCTGACGGTCGTTCATCTGATGGCCGCCCACGATGGGGTCGAACCAGTCGGCGACGTAGATCGCGCCGTCTGGGCCGACCGCGACATCGCTCGGCCGGAACCACTTACGCCGATCCTGATCGACCTGGTTCCATATGTAGTTCGTATTCGGCGCGGCGAGGCTCGAGACGAGATCGAAGCGCTCGAGTGCGAACCCCGCGCCGCGCGGTTTCGGATGGAAGCCGAACACCACGTTGCGGCCGGCATCGGCGCTGAGCAGCATGCCGCGGTACCGGGGCCCGAGCAGGTCGCTTTCGTAGCGGACGACGCCGGCCGGCGCCCCGGCGCCCGTGTCGTCGCCGGCAGGCAGGACGCCGGGGTCGTCCTGGTGCCAGTGCGCCGTGAACGTATCCTGGCCAGGCCGCCGATCCGCCTGCCAGAACCTCGTGCCGTCGGCGCTGAAGTATCCGGCGTTGGCCCCCTCCATCAGCCACGTCATCCGGCAGCTCATCACCTGGTCGTCGTTGTCGTTCTGCCAGAGGTCGCCGAACGAGTCCACGGCCAGCTCGTAGGCGTTGCGGAAGTTGTGTGCGAGGACGCTGAGCCGCGTGCCGTCAGGCTCGATCCGCAGCGCCATCCCTCCGGTGAACACGCGCCCGTCGTCGCTCACCATGCCGCCCTGGTTCTTCTGGTTGTAGGGCGTCCCGCCGGTATAAAGGCTGCCGGCACGCAACGTCCAGCCGGAGCGGTCGGTGACGATGTGAGGGCCGGCGTTGCCGGTGTTGAAGTACCAGCGGCCATCGGGGCCGGCGACGACCGCATGCAGCCCATGGTCGTGATCGAGCCCGCCGAAACCCCTGAGCAGGACGTCCTTCCCGTCCGGCACGTCGTCGCCGTTCGCGTCGCTATAGACAATGAGGTGAGGCGACGCCGAAACGACCACGCGATTGCCGATCACCGCCAGCCCGAGCGGAGCGCGCAGATCCTGGTCCTGCACGAACACCTTCGAGCTGTCGGCGCGGCCGTCGCCGTCGCCGTCGGAGAGAATGACGATGCGGTCGCCGGCGGCGTGGGTGAGCGGACCCTGCTTCGCGGTGTTGAACGAGCGGTAGTTCACCGCTTCCGCGACCCATACACGGCCACGATCATCGACGTCGATGTTGGTGGGATTGAAGAACATCGGCGACTCGGCCCACAGCGAGATCTCGAGATCTGCGGGGAGGACGAAACGGTCGTCCAGGCCCTGGGCGGCCGGACCGGGAGCGGTCGAGAGCAGCGCGAGGATCAGCTGGATCAGGCCGAGGCAGGACAGCGGGCCCCTTCGCATGCGGGCAAGTATAGCGATCCAGGGTCCGCTGGTCCGATCCGTCGGGGGCTGGTGGTCCGGACGTTAACCCCGGAGTTCACCTTCGCCAAGGCTACGGTGGTCCGCCGTAGCTTCAGCGGAGGCGGAAGACCCCACCCTACATCAACACAAGTGAACGCAGGGATTGGAGTCTGGCGCGGTCGCTGAGACCTCAGCTGTCAGCTGAAGGCCGCTCATGGTTTGACGCGAACAAAGTAGTCGTGAAACACCGCGGCGAGCTGCTCGCCGTAGGTCATCCAGTGCGCGGCGGACGAGTAGTCCTTCAGCCCCTCGACCCAGTTGCAGTTGAACTCATGGACCGACGCGTCGATGCCGTAGCGCTGGAGCCAGCCGTCCCCGAGCGTGCCGCTGTTGCGGAACGCCGCGTTGGTGCTGCCTTCGGTGAACCACGTGTGCGTGCGCAGCAGCTCCTCGAAGACCGCCATGCGCGCGAGATGGCGGTCCAGCCGCGGCACCGGCGGCCGGCTGATGTGGAGACGGCCGCTGCCATCGTTGTGCAGTTCCATGGCGAGATGGGGAGGGCGCCCGGCCGCGATCATCGCTTCCAGCCATTTCTCGAGGGCGGCGTTCTCCGGCGCGAGCTCGGGATCCGCGGGCGCGTCCCAGTTGCGATTGAGATCCTTGCCATTGAGGTTGAACCGCGTGCCGCCGCGGGCGACACCGTCCTTGTTCGCCATCGGCAGGATGTAGAGGCTGAAGACCTTCAGGAATTTCTCCGCGCCGCCATCCTGCTTCAGGAGTCGCTCGATCAGGCCCTGCGCGACCCAATTGCTGCCCGATTCCCACGGATGCGCCCGTGCCCGCACGAAGGCGCGATAGGGGGCAGCCGGATTGCCGATGCGGATCATCTCGAGATCCCGTCCCGCGACGGTCCTGCCGATCGACGAGATCTCCACCGATCGATGCCCGCGGATCGAGGCCAGCAGGCGGTCGAGATCGGACAGCCGGTATGGTTGCATGCGGGCGATGTAGAGCTTCGGACCGCGCATCCCGACCTTGAGCTGCACCCGATTGCCCGGGAGCGCCTCGGTGGGGACCGTCCTCCAGGTGCGGCCGTCCTCCGAGGTGGCCAGGGTCTTCAGTTCACCAGCCACGGAGGCCCGCTGGCCGTTCCAGACGTTGTCCAGGTTCTCGAATTCGAGCGTGAGCTTCGATCCGGGTCGTGCGTGCAGCAGGAAATGGATGTGGCCCGCTGCGCGATTCGGCGACGACCGTTCGTGATCGTAGAGAAGTTTGATGCGGACCACTCCGTCGGCAACCTCGTACCAGAGTGGCGACGCGTTCTCGAAGCCGGTGTCGATGAAGTCCAGTCCATGACTGCCAGCCACCGGTTCCTGCCGATGAGTGCCCGCCTGGAGGAGGTGGGTCGCCGAGAACAGGATGATCAGGACAGCCCGAACGCGCACTGCATGCATCAGCTTTGTCCAACGTGGGGTGGGGCTTCGGCCTTCCCGGCCCGGCGCGGGGTGAAGGCCGCGCCCCACCGATGATTTGGCCGCCCGGCTCGGCGCGCGCGGCGACTCAGGGCTCGAACCGGTTGCTGTCCACCCGCGCTGCACGCATACTACTGCGCGCCCGCGCCCATTCACTCGGGCGAGCCAAGGAGGCGAGATGGCTCTCAAGCCCGCGCTCTGCGCTGCCGCTGTCGGCGTGTCGCTGTCGATGCTCTCCGCCGCCGGCCTCGACCCGGTGCCCGACAAGCTGGTCGTGCTCACCTTCGACGACTCGAAAGCGAGCCACTACACGGTCGTTCGGCCCCTTCTCCGGAGGTACGGCTTCGGCGCGACGTTCTTCATCACGGAAGGGTTCTCGTTCGCCACCAACAAGGAGGACTACCTCACCTGGGAACAGATTGGCGAGCTGCACAGAGACGGCTTCGAGATCGGCAACCACACGCGAGACCACATGGGCGTGTCGAAGCCGAATCTCCCGAGGCTCGAGGAGCAGGTGGAAGCCATCAACGCACAGTGCGCCCGGCAGGGGATCCCGGCGCCCACGTCGTTCGCGTATCCTGGCAATGCCATCGATCCTGGCGGCATCGCCATCCTGGAGAAGCTCGGGTTCCGCTTCGCCCGTCGTGGCGGCGCGCCCGAGTATCCCTACGAGGAGGGGAACGGGGTCGCGTACCAGCCCGGCGGCGATCACCCCCTGCTGCTGCCCACGGCGGGGGACGCCCGTCCGTTCTGGACGCTCGACAACCTGAAGCGTGCCACCTCGCAGGCCGTGAAGGGGAAGATCGCCATCCTGCAGTTCCACGGCGCTCCCGACGTCGAGCACCCGTGGGTCCACACACCACCCGAACGATTCGAGGAGTACATGAAGTACCTCCACGACGAAGGGTTCAAGGCAATCGCGGTGCGCGATCTGGCGAAGTACGTGGACTGGCGGCTGCGGCCGGACGACCCGTGGAAGATCATCGAGCAGCGGAAGGTCCGCCTTCGCGCGTTCTTCGGCGACAGCATCCGGCACAGCTCAGGGCAATGAGGCCGGCCGGCGCGTCCGGTCCCTGAACCCGAGATGCGGCAGCACCTCGCCTTCCGATGGTTCCCGGACAGCCCGGCTCCGGGGAGATGGAACCTCCTGGACGGCGGGGTGTCAAACACACGGTGGTCGCGCGCGCAATGCACCTGCCCGGCATTGCCACCCGGCGCGTTCGCACCGCATCGACTCACTCCATGAACCTCCGCGCGTGGCGTGCTAACCGCGCGGCGTGCCCTGCGTATTGAAATAGCAGGGACGAGCGACAGAACCATCGCTCGCTCCCGCCCGTCAAACACATCGCTTTCACAATCCCGGTGCCACGCGGCCAGCCCGGAGCATGCCCATGAACTCATGCCCGCACGCGTCAACGGCTCTGGTGTTCTCGTTCGCTCTGTGCGTTGTTGTTCCGTCCGTCCCCTGCTTCGCGCAAACGGACACTCCCGTGGCGTCCGTCCTGCCGCGCTCGTCGGAAACGGCCGTGAGCGCCTATGTGGCCGTGCCGGATCCATCGCATGAGGCCACGCCGCTTCCCTGGAACCTGATCGTCAGCGAGATCTACCGCCCCGTCGTCGAGGCGATGCGGATGCGATCGCCGACGTTCAGGCGGCAGTGCGCCCGGATTGCCGCCGCCCGGCATCTGCTGATCGAGATCAAGCCGGAACCGCCCAGGGGTGCGGGGCACCCCGAGGGCTTCACGCAGATCCGCCGCTACCAGCACGGCCGCATCTTCGCCGCCGTTCGCATCCCGACTTCCTTCCGGGCGCCGGAGCTGATCGCGCACGAGCTCGAGCACGTCCTCGAGCAGCTGGACGGGGTCGATCTTCGCGCCAAGGCCAGCCTGCCCTCGAGCGGTGTCCGCCTCTGCAAGTGCAGCGGCGGCACGACGTTCGAGACCAGCCGCGCCGTCAGCATGGGCCTCCGCGTGGCGCGCGAGGTCGAGCGCAGTTGAAGGCGTGAACCGATGCGCGGCCTGTCACTGGGAGCGATGACGGTCGGGGCCGTCCTGGGATCGGTGTCCGTGGAGCCCGGGTCGTTCGTCACCGCGCCGCAGCGCGATCCAGCAATCGTTGCGCCCTCGCCCCGGTCAACCGATGTGAGCGCCGACGGCCGGTGCGTCGCGTTCGAGTCGGTACGCCCGGCTCGTGCCGGCCGATGAGAACGATCGCCGGGACATATACGTCCTCGACCTCGAGACCCGGCGCGTGACGCTGGAGACATCCAGTGACGACGCGCACGCGGATGTGTCGCAGCCCCGGATGAGCGGCGACGGCCGCTTCATGGTGTACGAAGCCACGGAGCCCGGGCCGGACCCGGGGGCGTCTCGATCGGTGGTCGTTCTCAACGACAGACAGACCGCACGCTCGAAGGTCGTCTCCACCGGCCAGGCGGGCGTGCCCGCGAACGGCAGCAGCGCGGAGCCGGACATCAGCGACGATGGCCAGGTCGTGGTGTTCTCGTCGACGGCAACGAACCTGGTGTCGGAGGCCGACGCGAACGGGCCGCGATCGGACATCTATGCGCTCCAGGTGCGGACCGGTGCCATCCAGCGGGTGAGCGTCGACACCGGCGGCCTGCAGCCGGAGTCCGGTGACAGCTTCTCCGCAAGCATCAGCGGCGACGGCCGCCGGGTTGCCTTCGCATCGTCCGCGCCGCTGGTCCGCGGCCAAACGCCCGGGCGTGCCAGCTCCACGCGGTATCCGCAGCAGGTCTACGTGCGGGACATCGCCGGCAGCACGACGGTTCCCGTGAGCGGTGACGCCGGAGCCGTCGCGCCCGACGGCGACAGCTGGGGTCCGGCGATCAATTACGACGGCCGATTCGTTGCCTTCGTGTCCGCCGTTGGCAGGGTGGTCTCCGGGGTGAGAAACCGGACGACCGGCGTGTTCCTGCGAGATTTGCAAACGGAGGCGTTGACGCTCGTCAGCAGGGGAGCGGAAGGTGAAGGCGCCAGCGGCATCAGCGGGAGCCCGTCGATTTCCGCCGACGGCCGGATCGTCGCCTTTCACTCGGATGCGCCGAACCTCGTGTGCGGGAAGCGATGCTCGACAGGCGCGGAGGACATCAACCTGCTGCTGGATGTGTTCCTGTTCGACCGCGTGCGCTCCAGCACGCGCCGCGTGAGTGAGGACGGGTCCGGCGGGTGGATGGAGGCGAGTCGCGGGCCGGCCATGGACGCATCCGGCCAGGTACTGGCGTTTGCGTCACGCCACCCCACGGGTCCGCTCGATCGCGGCGAGGACTTCGATCTCTTCGTGCAGGTGGAGGCCGCGAGTCCGCCGCCCGCCAGATAGGGAGCCCACAGCGACGCAATCGGCAGGATCTCCATGGATGTCGGCGCGGGGTCTTTAGACCCCGCGAAGGCCATCTGCGCGGTCGGCGGGGCCTGAAAAGGCCCCGCCCCACGCGACGCTCCCAGCCCCGGGATCCAACGCATGCGTCGAACACCGCTTCGGCCAGGCGCGCGGACGTGCCTCGTGGCCCGTGCGTGGATTGGTTGGTTCCCGTTCATCGCCCGTCCTTCCGGTTGCTCGCCTATAGTAGGCCAACGAAAAACACCGAGGAGCAGCCCGATGCGAAAGCTGATTGTCTTCAACCAGGTGTCCCTCGACGGTTATTTTACCGACGGCAGCGGCGACATGAGCTGGGCCCACAAGCACGATCCCGAGTGGACCGAGTTCGTGTCCGGCAACGCGAGCGGCGGCGGCACGCTGGTGTTCGGCCGTGTGACGTACGACCTGATGAAGAGCTACTGGCCGACGCCGGCGGCGCGCAAGAACGACCCGGTGGTGGCCGACGCGATGAACAACCTGGACAAGGTCGTCTTCTCGCGCACCCTCGATGCCGCATCGTGGCAGAACACCCGGCTGGTGACGGGCGACCTCGTGGCCGAAACCCGGCGGCTGAAGGGGGAGACCGGCCCGGACATGGTGATCATGGGGAGCGGCACCATCGTGTCCCAGCTCACCACTGCCCGTCTCATCGACGAGTACCAGCTCGTGCTCAATCCCGTCGTCCTCGGCAGCGGCCGGACGATGTTCGAGGGTGTTCCCGGGCAGATGAGCCTCGCCCTGAAGAAGACACGCAGCTTCGGCAACGGCAACATCGTGTCGTGGTACGCGCCGCTGGGCGAATGACGACGCCGAGAGGAGCTGCCGAAGACCCCGCGCCACGCGTCTGATGCGCCGGTCGGCCGGCGGATGTCGCTCCTGGGGCGAGTCCGGACCTGCGCGCCGACGTCGGCGTCCCCGCGCCCGCGATCCTCCTCAGGATTGCGGAACAACCCGTGGACGTCTCTCGTCTCTAGCCGTAGACTGTCTACATCTATGGCCAAGGCCCCCGGTGATCAGCGCCTCGAGCTCCTGCAGGGCACCCTCGACATGCTCGTGCTCCGGACCCTCCAGTGGGGGCCCCAGCACGGCCACGGCATCGGCCAGGCCATCCGGGCGCAGTCCGACGACCTCCTGAAGGTCGAGACCGGCTCGCTCTATCCCGCGCTGCACCGTCTCGAGAAGCGTGGATGGCTGCAGTCCGAGTGGGACGTGAGCGAGGCCAATCAGCGGGCGAAGTACTACCGGCTGACGGCCGCCGGCAAGGCGCAGCTGTTACGCGAGCAGGATCGGTGGGCGCAGCTGGTGCACGCGATCGGCCGCATCATGAACCCGGCGCCGGCGGGCGACGAGTAGCCGATGCGCCCGGACGAGCGCGACATCGACGAGGAGATCCGCGGCCACCTGGCGATCAGCGTGCAGCAACGGATCGAGCGGGGCGAGACGCCGGAGGCCGCTCGCGTGTCCGCCTTGAGGGAGCTCGGATACATCCCGGCGATCCGGGACTCGGTGCGGCGCGTCTGGTACAGCCGCTGGTTCGACGCGGCCGCGGACTTCGCCCAGGAGACGCGGGTCGGCCTGCGTTCCCTCCTCCGCGCCAGGGGCCTGGCGGCGGCGGTCGTCGCAACCCTCGCGCTCGGCATCGGGGCCAACGCCGCCATCTTCAGCGTCGTGCGCGGCGTGCTCCTGCGGCCGCTCGTGAATCGCGGCGAAGATCGCCTCGTCTACATCCGCCAGAGCGCGCCGGGTCTGAAGACGGCGAACCTGACGTTCTCGGTGCCGGAGGTCCGGGACATCCAGGCACGGGCCACCACCATCGGCGCGTTCGGCGACTTCTCCACGACCGAGTTCACGATGACCGGGTTCGGCGAGCCCCGCGTCGTCCGCGCAGGCGTCGTCAACGGCTCGTACTTCGAAGTGATGGGCCTTCGCCCCGTGCTGGGCCGTCTGCTCGATGCGCGGGACGATGGCCCCGATGCGGCGGGGGCGGCCGTCCTGACCCACCGGTTCTGGACCACCGCGCTCGAGGGCGACCGGTCGGTGATGGGCAGGACCATCCGCCTGGGCCCGCGGGTCGCCACGATCGTGGGGGTGCTCGAGCCGGCGGTGCCGTATCCCGCCGACACGGAGGTCATCGCGAACGTCGTCACCAGCCCCCACCACCTCGGCGCGATGATGGTCACCGGCCGCACCCACCGCATGACGGAGCTGTTCGGCCGGCTGGCGCCGGGCGCCACCCTCGAGACGGCTCGCGGCGAACTGACTGCCGCTCACGCGGCGATGATGCGCGAGCATCCCGAGGCGTACTCGCCGCGTGCCGACGTTCAGCTGAGCGTCACGCCGCTCCGCGAACAGATCACGGCACCGGCGCGGACGATCCTGATCCTGCTGCTCGCCGCCGCGGCGCTCGTGTTCGTCATTGCCTGCTCGAACGTTGCCAACCTGATCCTGTCGCGCTCGGTGCGGCGCGAAGGCGAGCTGGCGGTGCGCGCCGCGCTCGGCGCGAGCCCGGCTGCACTCCGGCGCACGCTGCTCGCCGAGAGCCTGGTGCTCTGCGGCGCCGGCGCGGCCCTGGGCGTGGCGCTGGCTCCGCCGCTCCTTGCCGTGGTCGCGCGCTACGCCTCCCGCTTTTCCGTGCGCGCGCTCGAGGTCACCGTCGACGCCAGTCTTCTCTGGGTGGGTGCCGGCCTGGCGGTGGCGGCTGCCCTGCTGCTCGCGTATATCCCGCGGCTGCCCTCGTCTCCCCCCCGGTCGGGGTTCGGCTCGGCGGCCGGCGGCATCCGGATTGCGCCCGGCACCAACCGCCGGCTCCGGGCGTTCGCCGTGGCGCAGGTTGCGTTCTCGTTCGTCCTCCTCACGGGCGCGGGCACCCTGCTGGCCGCGCTCAACAGGCTGCAGACGGTGCAGACCGGCTACGACCTGCGGCAGGTGCTCGCGGTCGACGTTCCTCCGTCCGCCACCGGTGTGGGGGGCCCGAAGGTGGTCGATTTCCTGCAGGACGCAACGCGTCGCATCGGCGCGCTGCCGGGCGTGGAGGGCGTTGCGGCCGGGAGCTTCGTCCCGTGGCGCGACAGCGGCTCGGGCCTGCGCTTCAAGTTCGCCGTGGAGGGGCACACCCCGGCGAAGGGCGAAGAGCACCCGCACGGCCGGCTGCGGATTGTCGGCCCCGGGTTCTTCACGGTGCTCGGCGTCCCGCTGCTCGCCGGCCGCGACTTCACCGAGGACGACCACGGCGGCAGCGAACCGGTCGTCATCGTGAGCCAGAGCATCGCGCAGCGGCTGTTTCCAGACGCCGAAGCGCTGCAACGGACGATGTGGTGGATCGACCCGTTGTTCGGAAAGCCCCTGCCGCGCCGCATCGTCGGCATCGTGGCCGATCCTCGACGACGAGAACGTCGTGCCCGGCCCGGCGCTCACGGTGTATCACCCCGTTCAGCAGATGGGTTTCGGCGGCCGCCTGTTCGTGCACGCGGCAGGCGATCCCTACGCGCTGGCGCCGGCGGTCGCGGGTATCATCCGCGAGATTTCGGCGGACCAGGCTGTGGAGCGCGCCGCCACACTCGAGGACGTGCGCACGGCGGTGCTGGCGCCGGAGCGGGTGAACGCCTTCGTGTTCGCCGGGTTTGCCGGCGTGGCGCTGCTGATCGCGGTCGTGGGCGTGGCCGGCGTGCTGGCGTTCTCGGTGAGCGCACGCACCCACGAGTTCGGCGTGAGGCTGGCCATCGGCTCCTCACGGAGCCGTCTGCTGCTGACGGTCCTCGCGGACGGCGCAGGCATCGTTGCGATCGGGATTGCCGCCGGCGCGGCTGGCAGCTACGGGTTCGGCCGCGCGGCGGCCGGCTCTCTCGAGCACGTGGAGCTGGCGGGCGCGCTGCCGCTGGCTGGCGCGGCAGCCGTTCTCGCCGGCGCCGCCGTCATCGCCTCGCTGATGCCCGCGGCGCGCGCGTCACGCGTCGACGTCCTGCAGGCGCTCAGGTCCGAATAGCCGTACACCATGGTGGCCGGAGGGGCGCGTGGCTGCGGAGTTTGACCCGCGATGCCTGTGCACGTAATATCTGTTCATGACAGCTATCGACACGCGTGCGCTCGATCGCGAGCTGAAGAGAGGCTCGGCGGAGCTGCTGATCCTGTCGCTGCTCGACGCCCGGCCGCGGCACGGCTACGAGCTGAGCAAGTTGATCCACGCGCGATCGGGCGGCCAGCTGACGTTCCACATCGATTCGCTCTACCCGCTGCTCTACCGCCTCGAGGAGCGCGGGTGGATCAAGGGCACCTGGGTGGAGAAGGCGGGCGAGCGGCGCCGCCGGTTCTACAAGGTGACAGCCGAGGGGCGCCGTGTCCTGGCCGCGCAACGGAAGACGTGGGCGGCGTTCGTGGAGGCCGTGGCGCGCGTCACCGGAGGCGAACATGCCTGACTGGGCACGCGAAGTGCGCGCGCGGCTGTCGTCGCTGCGCCTCTCGCCGACGCGCGAGGCCGAGATCGTCGACGAGCTCTCGCAGCATCTCGACGAGCGCTGGCGGGAGTTGATGGCAGGCGGCGCCGGCGCCTGACGAGGCGACGCGCCTGACGCTCGGCGAGTTCCGGAGCGGAAACGCTCCTGGCGCGGCACATGGCGCCGCTGCGGCAGGCGCATGCGCCCCCGCCGCTCACGCCGGGAGCGCCGACCGGGCATGTGCTCACCGATCTCTGGCAGGACCTGCGCTACGCCGCACGCATGTTCTGGAAGCAGCCCGGCTTTTGCGGCCGCCGCCGTGCTGACGCTGGCGCTCGGCATCGGCGCCAGCACGGCCATTTTCAGCGTCGTCTACGGCGTGTTGTTGAAGCCGCTGCCCTTCCACGAGCCCGAGCGGCTGGTCAGCCTGCTGCACCGCGCGCCCGGGGTGAACCTCGCTGTCGGTGAATCATGGCCCCGCCACCTATCTCACCTATCGCGACAACCAGCGGGCGTTCGAGGCGATCGGCGCCTGGGAGTCCAACGAGGTCTCGATCACCGGACGAGGCGATCCGGAGCAGGTCGAGGCGCTTGTCGGTCAGCGACACAACGCTGCCGCTCTTGCGGGTGCAGCCGCTGCTCGGGCCGGCTCTTCACCACCGAGGACGATGCGCCGGGCAGCCCGCTGCGGGCGGTCCTGACCTACGGCTACTGGCAGCGCCGATTCGGCGGCGCCGAGAACGTCATCGGTCAATCGCTCGAGATCGATGGCACGGCCTGCGGAGATCATCGGCGTGCTGCCCCCGTCGTTCAAGTTCCTGCGCACCGATGCCGGCCGTGCTGCTGCCGATGCAGCTCGATCGCGCGACCGCGTACCGCGGATCGAGTTCGACTTCCAGGCACTGGCCCGGCTGAAGCCGGGCGTCGACGCTTGCCCAGGCCAATGCCGACGTGGCGCGCATGATCCCGCTGCTTCCTGCTGCGTTCGGAACATTGCAGTTGCAGCCGGACGTCCGGCCGCTGGCCGACGACGTGATCGGCGACGTGCGGCCGCGTCCTGTGGATCCTCCTGGCGGCCGTCGGCGTCGTGCTGCTCATCGCCTGCGGCAACGTGGCCAACCTGTTCCTGATCCGCGCCGAGGGCCGCCAGCAGGAGCTCGCGATGCGGGCAGCGCTGGGCGCGAGTCGCGGCCGCATCGCCGCAGCGTCCTGCTGTCCGAGAGCGTCCTGCTGGCGCTCGGCGGCGGCGCTGCTCGGCCTGGTGCTCGCCCAGGCGGCCATCGGCCTGCTGCAGAGCATGGCTCCCGCGCGAGCTCCCGCGTGTCGACGAGATCGGCATCGACCTGACGGTGCTGCTGTTCGCGCTCTCGATCTCCGTGCTGAGCGGTCTCCTGTTCGGCCTGTTTGCCGTCCTGAGGTTCGGCACACCGGGCCCGGCGGCGCTCAAGGAAGGCGGCCGGTCGGCAAGCGACGGCCCCGGCGCGGCACCGCACGCGGAACGCGCTGGTCGTGGCCCAGATCGCCCTCGCCCTGATGCTGCTGATCGTCTCGGGGCTGATGATCCGGACGTTCGTCGCGATGCGCCAGGTCGAGCCCGGTTTCGCGCGTCCCGAGGAGGTGCAGACGTTCCGCCTCGCCATACCGGAGCGCCTCATCAGCGATGATCAGCAGGCGGCGCGCACGCTACGAGCGCATCGCGCGAGCGCCTCGCAGCAGGTGCCGGGCGTCACGTCGGTCGGCCTGTCCTCGTCGATCACGATGGACGGCGAGGACAACGGCAATCCGCTGTACGTCGAGGGCGTGCCCGTCCCGGACGGCACGCTCCCACCGCTGTCGGCGCTTCAAGAGCGTCGCTCCCGGGTACTTCGAGACGATGGGCAACCGCCTGGTGGCCGGGCGCTCGATCACGTGGACCGAGATCTACCAGCGCCGGCCCGTGATCCTCCTGTCCGAAACCCTCGCGCGCGAGTATTGGCGGGAGCCCGCGAGGGCGCTCGGCAAGCGGGTGCGAGGCTACCCCGCCGCGGAGTGGCGGGAAATCGTCGGCGTGGTCGGCGACGAGCGCGACGACGGCCTGAACCATCCGGCGACGGCCATCGTGTACTGGCCGATGCTGAACGACAGCTATCAGCGCCGGACGATGGCCTACGCCGTGCGGTCGACCAGCGTAGGCACGCCGGGCTTCCTGCGCGAGCTCCAGCAGGCAGTCTGGTCCGTCAACCCGAATCTGCCGCTGGCCGCCGTCCAGACGCTGACCGAGATCCGTGCCCGTTCGATGGCGCAGACATCGTTTGCGATGGTGATGCTGGCGATTGCCGCGAGCGTCGCGCTGCTCCTCGGCGTCGTCGGGATCTACGGCGTGATTGCCTACATTGCGACGCAGCGGACGCGCGAGATCGGCATCCGCATGGCGCTCGGCGCACAGATCGCGCGACGTGCGGAAGCTGTTCCTGCGTCAGGGGCTCTGGCTGACGGCGGTGGGCATCGCGCTCGGCATCGGGCTGGCGCTGGCGCTGACCCGCGTGATGTCCGTGCTGCTGTTCGGCGTGGGCGCCGCGGACCCGATCACCTATGCCGCGGTGTCGGGCGCGCTGGCAGCCGTCGCGCTTCTGGCGACGTATCTTCCAGCGCGCCGCGCCTCGCGGGTCGATCCCATCGTCGCCTTGCGGGCGGACGCCTGAACCAACAGGCCACGGCGAAAGCCGGCCCTCCTGGAAGCGCGCGCGTCCGCCGGCGCGCGCTCTCGCTGAACGACACAGGCGGAAGACTTTCCGCGCTGGGAACGGCGCGCCTTGGCACGGATTTCAGTCGAGCAGGCCGGCGGCCACGGCCTTCAGGGCCGCCTTCCAGTGGCCGCGACGCACTTCGACCGACGATGCCGCGGGTAGCCCGGTGTGCTGGACGACCAGCGACACCTTGCCGGCGGGCTTCGGCAGGAGGTAGAACTGAACGGTGGTGCCGTCCCACTTGTAACGGAAACGGGCCTGGCCATCCGGGCGCAGCACGAATCCCTTGGATGCCTTCCCGGCGACGGCAGACGTCAGCGCGCCAACCAGTTCCGGATCCACCCCCTCGACCCAGCGCCTGCGCAACCGCGGATCGGTGAACGCCTCAATCACCCGTGCCGTGCTGGCCGTCATCACTTTCGAGACGGACACCTCATACCCGCCGTCGCAGCGTTGATTGACCATGCGCACGCCGCGGGCGCGTTCGTAGGCCACGGTGATGCCCTGCGAATACCATCCGGGCACCTTGTGATCCGCGTACAGGTGCCGCGCAGCCGCCGTGTGGCCCTTGTCGACAGCGCCGAAGCGATCGAGCACCGCGAACCAGTGGTCCAGGCCGTGGCCGGTCTTCTCGAGTGACTTGGCGTCCGAGACGCTGCCTCTTGCCGGGGCCTGTGGGGCAGGCGGGGCAGGTCGGGCGGCCGGGGCGGCGGCATGGCGCGGCGCAGCGGCTGCGAGGATGTGCCTGCGCGCGGCGGTATAACGCTCGCCGGTCCTGGCGGCGCGATCGCGGATGACTTGTTTGAGAGCTCGAGCGCGGGTCATGACAGGTCCTTCATCTGCCACACGGCCTCCAGCCCCCGCCTGACAGCCGCGCGACCGAGAAGAACCACCGTGAACGGCCCGGGGTGTGGACCCCTTTGCCTCGATCGCAGCCCCGCGGGGGGAGGCCATCTCGAGGTGAGGCGCCAGGCCAGCGCCGTGGAAATACTACCCGACAGCGGGAGGAGATGTGAAGCCTTTTTGGCGGCGGACCCTGGCGGGCCTTGGCGTTTCCGTTTCAGGGGCCGTATGATCGCCCGGGCTTCCGGGCCGGATTGTTCTTGGAATGGCGCCGATCATCCCCGATCCGAAGAAGATCAAAAGCTTCCGTACCGGGCGCGGCCTTCGAGGCCTGGCTGGCCGCGAACCACGCCCGCGAGACGGAGCTGTGGCTCAAGATTCACAAGAAGGACTCGGGTGCGCCGACGGTCACCCACGCGGAGGCGCTCGACGTGGCGCTCTGCTGGGGGTGGATCGACGGCATCCGGAAGGCGTTCGACGACCGTTCGTTCCTGCAGCGGTTCAGCCCTCGTCAGGCGAGAAGCATCTGGAGCCAGATCAACCGCGATCACGTGGCCCGGCTGACTTCGGCGGGCCGCATGACCCCGCACGGCCAGCGGCAGGTCGATGCGGCCAGGGCTGATGGGCGATGGGACGCCGCCTATGCTCCCATCCGCAGCGCGACCCGGGCCACGATCCCCGACGACCTTCGCGCCGCCATCGACGCGAGCCCGCGGGCGCGCAGGACGTTCGAGACCCTCGGACGCCTGAACCTGTTCGCGCTGGCGCTCCGTACGAACAACATGCGGACCGCCGCCGGGCGCGCGAGGAAAATCGCCGCGCTGGTGGCGATGCTGGAGCGTGGCGAGACCATCGTCCCGGAAGCGGGGCGGTGAGTCGGTCTGGTCGCCCCCTGAACGATCCTCCAGCGGCTTCGAATCCCGGACCCGCGTCAAACCAGACCCCGCGGGCAGCCGGAAATGGGGTTTATCCGACATTCATGTTCGCGCGGCTGTTCTGGGCCGGTTGAAAGGCGGCCTTCGATGCATCGTGTGATCCCGTATTCGTTTGCCGGCTCGCTCGCGCGGGTTTCGCCGTATTTCTGCCCGCCGCGCAGCTGACCTGATGAGTCTGTTCATCGCCCGTTCATGCCGGCGGAGGAGCCATGCGGAGTGAAAACTTTCAACAGGGCGACATGGAACGGCAGGCTCGCCGGTTGTTCCTGACGCTCATCACCGTGTGCGGCTTGTTCCTGGCAGTCGGCGTCGCGCTGGGCAGCGAGCCACGGGCCCGGCCGCCGCTGGCGCTGGGAGATCTGTCCGATGCCCAGATCGTCGAGATTCGCGACGCCGCCGGTGCCACGATCCTCAGCGGCGAGTTCCGGCTGCGCATCGACTCCCTGGGGAATGTCGAGCGGGACGCGGCGCTGACCGACCGTTCCGGCGCGAACGTGATTGGCGAAGTCGAGGTCGACATACCGGCCGCAGGCGCCCCGGACGGTCACCAGGAGCTCGAAGTGGACATCATCCGGCTGGCTCCGCGCGCCAGCTTCATGGTCGTCATCGATGACCGGCCGGTAGCGGCGTTCGATACCGACGACCGGGGCAGCGTCGACATCGAGATCAGCTCGACGGCAAGCCGCTGACCAAATGTCCCACTGTATGCGACGCGCCGTCCTGGTCCTGGTCACGCTGCTGACCCCCGCCGCCGCGACGGCGCAGCGATCGGGGTCGACAATCCCGACGGACCGCATCCTGCAGAGTATCGGCGCGCGGGAGGGCACGACGGTCTGCGAGATCGGCGCGGGTGACGGCGAGTTGACCATCGCGGCCGCGCGCGTCGTCGGGCCGGGCGGCCGCATCTACGCGAGCGAGCTCGGTGAGGAGCGGCTGAAAACGCTGCGAGCGAAGGTCGCGGAGAGCGGCCTGGCGCAAATCACCGTCGTCGCGGGGGCAGCGGACGGGACCAACTTCCCGGATGCGGGATGCGACGCCCTGTTCCTGCGCAACGTTTACCATCACTTCCTCGATCCGGCCGTGATGGGCACATCGATCGCGATGGCGCTCAAGCCCGGGGCACGAGTGGCGGTGGTGGACTTCAGGCCGACTGGCAAGGAGGCGGACGCCCCTGCCGATCGAGCCAGGAACAACACGCATGGCGTGAGCGCACAGTCGGTCACGCGCGAGATGACGGCTGCCGGGCTCGTGCCGGTGCGCTCGGAGCAGGGCGCGCAGCGGTGGTTCATGGTCGTCCTGTCCAGGCCGGCGGCGCAGTAACCGGTCCAGTCCAGAGCGGGAGGGCCGCCGGCGAGGCGGCTTGATGTGAAATGCAGGATGGTAGACGGCAAACCAAAGGGTCGTGCCACGTGCCATCTGCACCATGCCATTCAGGATGCGTTTTTCCGCATCCTGTTACACTCCCGCCAGCATGTCTACCACCGACGCGCCCAGGCAGGCGCCGCTGGCGATGGACCGCGCCACCTTCCGGACCCTCGGCCATCAGCTCGTCGAACAGGTCGCGGCGATGCTCGAGTCCGTGCCCGGCCGTCCGGTGACGCCGGACGAGTCTCCCTCCGTCATCCGGGATGCGCTCGATCTGAACGGGCCACTGCCCGAGGCGGGGTGCGACGCCGCCAAGCTGCTGTCCGACCTGCCGGCCCGCCTGTTCGAGCATTCGCTCTTCAACGCGCACCCCAGGTTCTTCGGCTACATCACCGCGCCGCCTGCGCCAATCGGCATCCTCGGCGATTTCCTCGCGTCGGCGCTGAACGCGAACGTCGGGGCCTGGACCCTGTCGCCCGCGGCGACGGAGGTCGAGAGGCAGACCGTGCGCTGGATCGCGGAGTTGATCGGCTTTCCGGCCGGCTCGGGCGGGCTGCTCGTCAGCGGCGGCAACATGGCCAACATCGTTGGCCTGCTGGCCGCGCGGGCGGCGCGCGCCGGATGGGAGGTGCGGAAGACCGGGGTGTGCGGCGAGGCGGGACGCCGGTTGGTGGCCTACGCGTCCGCGGAGACGCACACCTGGATCCAGAAAGCGGCCGACCTGTCCGGGCTCGGCACGGATGCCATACGCTGGATCGCGACAGACAACGACCTCAGGATGGACATCGCCGCGCTCGAGCGGGCCATCGGGGCGGACGTTGCCTCCGGTTATGTGCCGTTCCTGGTCGTCGGGACGGCGGGATCCGTCAGCACCGGCGCAGTCGATCCCCTGGACGAGATTGCCGCGATGTGCAGGCGCCGTCACCTCTGGTTCCACGTCGACGGCGCGTATGGAGGGTTTGCGGCCGCGGCTCCCGAGGCCCCGGAGGCGCTCCGGGCACTGAGCCAGGCGGACTCCATCGCTGTCGATCCGCACAAGTGGCTCTATGCGCCCCTCGAAGCCGGGTGCGCCCTGGTCCGCGATCCCGACACCCTGCGCGCGGCGTTCGCCTACCACCCGCCGTATTACCACTTCGCCGAACAGGCCTCGAATTTCGTGGACCTGGGACCGCAGAACTCGCGCGGGTTCCGCGCGCTCAAGGTCTGGCTCGCGCTGCGCCAGGCCGGCGCCGGCGGGTACCGGCGGATGATCTCGGACGACATCCGGCTGTCCCGCGTGATGGCGGACGCCGTTCGCGCCCACCCCGAGCTCGAGCTGTTCACCCAGGAGCTGAGCATCACGACGTTCCGCTACGTGCCCGAGCCGCTGCGCCCGCCTCACAGCGACGCCGCGAATCGCTATCTCGACGAGCTCAACGAGGCGCTGCTCGACGCGCTGCAGCGGGGCGGAGAAGCGTTCGTCTCGAATGCCATCGTGCACGGCCGGTACGCCTTGCGCGCCTGCATCGTGAACTTTCACACGCAGCGCGAAGACGCGGAGGCGCTGCCGGCCATCGTCGCCGCGCGGGGCCGCCGCCTGGACGCGGAGCGCCGGCCGGCAACCCTGCGCTGATCAGCGATCGACCCTGCCGCGATCACATCTCGCTGTAGCGGCGGGCCGACGCGAGATCCTGCCGCATCTCGTCGGCAGTCCGCCGGGGTCCGTATCCCGGCGTGTCACGCTGGATCCGCCAGCCCTCTTTCAGCGGACCAGCGTCCACGGTGTCGAAGCCGAACTGGTCGATGAGCCCCGCAACCACCGCTTTGGCCTCCGCGTCGTCGCCGGCGATAACCAGCGCCCGCCGGTTCTTCGTGCCGGCCGGCTGTCCGTGGGTCGTCAGCTCCGACGCGTAGATATGGTTGAAGCCCTTGACGACCTTCGACGCCGGCAGGTGCGCCTGCAGCAGCTCTGCGGTCGTCGTCGACTCGTCGTCCAGCTCGGGGATCCGGCCGTCGCGCTGGGGATAGTAGTTGTTCGTGTCGATCACGACCTTGCCCGCGAGCGGCGCGACCGGCACCGACCTGTAGTTCTTCAGCGGGACCGTCACGACGACGATGACGCCCGCGGCGGCCGCGTCCGCCACGGTCCCCGCGCGGGCATTCGACCCGAGCTCGTCGACGAGCGTTGAGAGTGTCTCCGGTCCTCGCGAGTTGCTGATGACCACCTTGTAGCCATGTGCGACGGCCAGCCGTGCGAGCTGGCTGCCGATGTGGCCGGCGCCGATGAGCCCGATAGTTGTCATGACACTGAATATACCGTCTTATCGGGGTTCGGGTTCGGGTTCGATCGGGGATCGGGGGCTCGGCGGTCGGGATCGGCGGCTCAGTGCTCGGGGTATGAACGCCGACAGCGCAGGCCTGGGATCTGAGAAGCGGTTCAGTGGATCCGGTGTGCGGCGCGCGGCCGCCGGGCGCGCGCCTGCGGCGTCGATGCCGCGTGCTCCCACGCCAGGAACATCGCCCCCTTCAGCACCGCCGGGTCCGCGGCCTGCAGCCGGACCATCGTGCACCCCTGGCGACCCCAGGCGCCGCTTGCGGGCGCGAACACGTCCGGTTGCTCGCGCAGCAGTTCCTGCTGCTCGTCAGGGAGCAGCTTCACCATCCCCCATTCCTCGTCGGCCTGCAGCGTCGCGAAGATCCGGCCATTGGCGCGGAAGTCGGGATGTCCCATGTGGGCGCTTTCAACCGCGCCCTGCATGCTCAGCGCGATGTCGCGGAAATCCTCGGACGTCATGGTGAGCACATTGTCGCACGGCGATGCAGCCGTTCGTCGGCGGTCCCGCGGTCTGGCGCCGGTCTGGCCGGGGCTACGGGGCAAGCTCCCGG
Source organism: uncultured Acidobacteriota bacterium (assembly GCA_963787175.1). GTDB lineage: Bacteria > Acidobacteriota > Vicinamibacteria > Vicinamibacterales > 2-12-FULL-66-21 > CAVSUB01. The sequence goes on along the minus strand of CAWBCA010000002.1, from coordinate 329,896 downwards.
ACCGGGCGCACCTCGACGCTTCCCTCGCGCGCCGGCGGAATCTTCGCCGCCACCTGGATGGCGTCGTTCAGATCGCGGGCCTCTACCAGGTAGAAGCCCGCCAGCTGCTCCTTCGTCTCTGCAAAAGGACCGTCAGTGATCGACACCTTGCCGTTCCGCACGCGGACGGTCGTCGCTGTTTCGACGGACTCCAGCGCCTCCGCCGCGATCAGGATGCCGCTTTGTCTGAAGCCGTCGCCCGCCGTGCGGCATTCCCGGTCGGCCACGGCGTGCAGCTTCTGTTGCTCGAGGTAGACGAGGCAGAGATATTTCATATGGGGTTTTCCTGATCTGACAAATCGGGCAAAGCCACAGCTTGACGGTTAGTCGCTCGGACGTTCCCCGAATCGACAACCGTTACCTGGGCAGCCCGGCGAGCCGCCGCTCGAGAAACCGCTGCTCCGGGGCCTGCCGTGTGAGCGCCAGGGCGCGCTGGTAGGACGCGCGCGCCGCGTCGGTCCGGCCGAGCTGACGCTGCAACTCCCCGCGCGCAGCGTGCGCGGGACGGTAGTCCAGCAGGTCGCCACGGTCCAGGATCGTGTCCACCAGCGCCAGGCCGGCGGCCGGACCGTCCCGCATCGCGACCGCGACCGCCCGGTTCAACTCGATGACGGGCGAGCCGTCGCGGCGAAGCAGCACGTCGTACAGGCCGACGATTTCCGTCCAGTCGGTTGCGGCAGGGTTGGGCGCCTCGGCGTGCAGCGCCGCGATCGCCGCCTGGATGGCGTACGAGCCAGGGTGCGGAGACGACAGCGCCCGCTCGACGAGGGTGACACCTTCCGCGATTTGCTCCCGGTCCCACAGCCCGCGGTCCTGGTCGTCGAGCAGGATCAGGTCGCCTTCGGGCGACATGCGGGCGGCGCGCCGCGAATCGTGCAGCAGCATCAGCGCGAGCAGGCCGAAAGCTTCGGCTTCCGGAAGCAGCTCGACGAGCAGGCGCCCGAGGCGGACGGCTTCCGCGGACAGATCGTGGCGCGTCAGGGACGTACCCGAGGAGGCCGTGTACCCTTCGTTGAACACGAGGTAGATCACCCGCAGCACCGCCTCGAGCCGTTCGGCCAGCTCGGCGGCGCCCGGCACCTGATAGGGGATGCGCGCGTCGCGGATCTTGCTCTTGGCGCGCACGATCCGCTGCGCGAGCGTCGGCGCCGGCGTCAGGAAGGCGCGGGCGATCTCCTCCGTCGTGAGGCCGCAGACCTCGCGTAGCGTGAGCGCGACCTGCGCATCGTGCGAGAGCGCCGGGTGGCAGCAGGTGAAAATCAGCCGGAGGCGATCGTCCTCCACGCTCTCCGCATCGGCCCATGCCTGCGGGTCGTCCACCGCGAGGTGCGCCTGATCGGCGACTTCGTCCAGGGCGTCGAAGCGTGCCCGCCGCCTGATGCCGTCGATGGCCTTGAAGCGGCCGGTCGATACGAGCCACGCGCGGGGGTTCGCCGGCACACCGTCCCGCGGCCACTGCTCCAGCGCTGCCCTGAACGCATCGTGCAGCGCTTCCTCGGCGACGTCGAAGTCACCGAGCAGGCGGATCAGGGTGGCGAGCACGCGGCGGGAGTCGGAGAGATAGACGGCATTCACCGTCTCGTCGATGGGATCGCTCGCCGGCACAGCGATCGATCACACCACCTTCACCGGGCCGACGCAAGGACGCCCCGGTGCCAGACCGGGCAGGCCGGGGTCAGACCCCTCTCAGCCAGCGCTCCGGCTCACCGCGGCTGGTCCGGCGTTCAACGTCGACGATCCCGACGCGCGCCCGGCGGCCCGCAACGGTCGGGAGTCCCCTCACCTTCAGGCCGCGCCGGAGGCGTCGTGATTGTCCGTTCCAGCTGCGCTGCGATCGCCGCGAGAAACTCCTTGTAGCGCATCGGTTTCGCAATGTAGGCGTCGCAGCCGGCGGAGCGGATCCGCTCCTCGTCGCCCTTCATGGCCAGTGCGGTCAGGGCGATCACCGGGATCGTGCGCGTCGCCTCCGAGCCCTTGAGCAGCGCAGTCGCAGCCAGTCCATCCATGCCCGGGAGCTGGATGTCCATCAGGATGAGATCGGGCTGCTCCGCCCGGGCCATGGTCAATCCGGCCTCGGCATCGGTTGCGCGTGAGCACCGTGTGGCCCACCGAGTTCAGCAGGAAGACCGCCAGCGTCATGTTGGCGGGGTTGTCTTCGACGATCAGGACCCTGGCCACGATCAGGCGACCTGAGGCCGGCCGGACATGGCGCGGCGGACTTCCGCGGTGAAACGATCGCCGGTCGAACTCCGCCTTCTCCATGATCGTCGTCACGTAGCCGCTCAGCCTCGCCCGCTCCTCGGCTGTAATCCCCTTGGCCGTGACCACCAGAATCGGGATGCGCGCGGTGTCCGGCTGCTCGCTGCAGCGCCGCGACGACGTCGAAGCCGTTGACTTCCGGCATCATCAGATCGAGCACGATGACGTCCGGCAATTCCTGCCGCGCGACCTCGATCGCTTCGCTGCCCGCCGTACGCGCGCAGAACCGTGCTGGCCATGCCCAGCACGCGGACGGCGATCAGCTCCACAGCCTTGGGATCGTCGTCCACCACGAGGACCTTCAGGGTCCGGCCGCCGGAGACCGGGAAGCAGGCCGAGATCGAAGAGCGAGTCGTACAGATCCTGGCGGGAGATCGGCTTCTGCATGACGGCTGCAGCGCCAAGCGCGAATCCCCTGTTGTGATCCGCCACGATCGAGATGATGACGACGGGAATCCGCCGCAGGTCCGGCACCTGCTTCAGCCGGCCGAGCAACTCCCAGCCGTCCATGTTGGGCAGCATGATGTCGAGGGTGATCAGCGCCAGCGGCTGCTGCACCGCGAGCACGAGCGCCGCCTCGGCCGACGCCGCGTGCAGGACCGTGAAGCCTTCGGCCTCGAGCTGCACGCGAATCAGCTCGGCCGACTTGAAGTCGTCCTCCACCACCAGCGCGGTGCGCGCCGCCCGGCAGGACCTCGACGCGGGCGGCGGCGGCACGCTCGGGCCGGCACCGCCGCCGCTTCGTCGGCCGCGCGGAACGGCAGCCAGACCGTGAAGCAGGAGCCCTCACCGACGGCGCTCTCCACGGCGACCGAGCCGCCGTGCAGCTCGGCCAGCAGCTTCACCATGGCGAGCCCGAGCCCGGTGCCTTCGAACTTGCGGGCCAGGCCGCTGTCGATCTGGCTGAACGGCATGAACAGGTGCTGCAGGCCCTCGGCCGACATGCCAATGCCGCGTGTCGGTGACGCTGATCTCGAGGAACTCCGCGAACCCATTGACCGGCAGCGGGAAGCCGGCGCCCCGCACCGGGCGCGCGGAGGCTGGCCGACATCGGCGCGCGGCACGCGGCGGGCGCGCAGCGTGACCTGGCCGCCGTTCGGCGGTGAACTTGACCGCGTTCGAGAGCAGGTTGTAGAGGATCTGCTTGACCTTGCGCGCGTCCGCCTGGATCGAGCCCGAGGTCCTCCGGCGCCTCCATGCTCAGGCGGATCCGGCGGCCGCCGCCTTCTCCCTGATGATCGACAGGCTGTTGCGCGAGCAGCGACCGAGATCGTCCACCGGCTCCAGGTCGAGCTCCATCTTGCCCGCTTCGACCTTGGAGAGGTCGAGGATGTCGTTGATGAGCGAGAGCAGGTGCTTGCCGCTGCTGAAGATGTCCCCGATGAACCCGCGCTGCTGATCGCGTCATCTCGCCCATCAGGCCGTCCTTCAGCACCTCCGAGAAGCCGATGATCGCGTTGAGCGGCGTCCGCAGCTCGTGCGACATGTTGGCGAGGAACTCCGACTTCATGCGGCTGGCATCCTCGAGCTCGACGTTCTTCTGCTGGAGCGTCTGCTCGTAGCGCTTCAGCTCCGTCATGTCGCGCGCCGCGGCGAACACACCCTGCAGGCGGCGGTCGCGGTCGTGGAAGGTCGTGGCGTTGTAGGACACCACCGTCAGCTTGCCGTCCCGGGCGCGCGCCGTGAGCTCGTAGTTGGTGACCTTGCCCTCGCCGAGCACGCGCCTGATGCCGGCCTCGGCCCGCGCGGGATCGGTGAAGTAGTTCTTGAACGGCGCGCCGATCAGCTCGTCGCGCGTGCAGCCGGTGAGCGCCTCCGTCTGCTTGTTGACGTCGGTGATGATGCCGCGCGGATCGGTCGTCATCAGCGCGTCGATGTTCGACTCGATCAGCGACCGGGTGTAGAAGTGCTGGTCCCGCAGCCGCTGATCGAGCTTCTTCCGCTCCTCCTCGACCTGCTTGCGCGCGGTGTTGTCGGTGCCGATCAGCAGATAGCCGATGATGGCGTCCTGCGCGTCGCGCAGCGCCGTGACCGAGACGACCGCGGGGAAGCGGCTGCCGTCCTTGCGGATGTAGGTCAGCTCGTAGATGTCCTCGATGCCGCGCGAGGCCTTGAACACCAGCGCCTCGAAGCCCGGCGTGATCGGCGTGCCGAGCTCGACGCTCAGCGCCTTGGCGCGCGCGATCACCTCCTCGGAGTCCGAGATGTCGGCCGGCGTGATCCTGTTCATCACTTCCGCCGCCGCGTAGCCGAGCATCCGCTCGGCGCCGACGTTGAAGATCTGGATGACGCCGTTCGCGTCGGTGGCGATGCTGGAGAAGTTGGCGCTGTTGAAGATCGCGCTCTGCAGCGCGCCCGCCTTCAGCAGCGCCTCTTCCGCCTGCTTGCGGGCAGTGTTGTCGGTGCCGATGAGCAGGTAGCCGATGATGGTGTCCTGCGCGTCGCGCAGGGCGGTCACCGAGACGACGGCGGGGAAGCGGCTGCCGTCCTTGCGGATGTAGGTCAGCTCGTAGATGTCCTCGATGCCGCGCGACGCCTTGAACACCAGCGCCTCGAACCCCGGGGTGATCGGCGTGGCGAGCTCCAGGCTCAGTGTCGTCGCGCGCGCGATGACCTCCTGCGGGATCGGAGATGTCGGCCGGCGTGATCTTGTTCATCGACTTCCGCCGCCGTATAGCCGAGCATCCGCTCGGCGCCGACGTTGAAGATCTGGATGACGCCCTTCGCGTCCGTCGCGATGCTGGAGAAGTTGGCGCTGTTGAAGATCGCGCTCTGGAGCGCGCCGGTCCTCAGCAGCGCGTCCGGGTGCCGGACGCCGTGCACGACCGCCGCAGGGGCGGTCGGACCTTCACGGGCAAGAGGCATGTGTCGTGTTCCTGGCGCTTGCAGACGCGGTGTCGGGGGAGCGGCGGGCGAAAGGAGTCCCAGCCCGTGGCCGCGCGAGGCAGCCGTCGGCGCGCGGCCGGAGCTGGATGTGACGGAGACGCCTGCTCAGTAACCTAGTGCAGAGGGCGCTTTCCGGCTGTTCAATTCTGAACAGGAGACCGCGGAGCGGCCGGGCGGCCCGGCGGAGCCCGCCGTCGGCGCGACTGAGAGACGGCGACCCGCCCCGCTGTTGCAGGAGACCACGCACCTGCACTATCGTGCTCTCCCCGTGGACCTGAACAATCTCACCTACCCGATTGTCCAGCTCTCGCTCGACCTCACGTCGCTGGACGAGGCCCTCGACACGGCGGCCGTCGGCGTCGCAGCCGGAGTGGACTGGCTGGAAGCCGGCACGCCGCTGCTCCTCGCGCACGGGCTGCGTGCGGTCGAGGCATTGCGGGCGCGCTTCCCCGACCATCCGATCGTCGCCGACCTGAAGACGATGGACGGCGGCTACCTGGAAGCCGAGATGATGGCGGGCGCGGGCGAACCTGGTCGTGGTGATGGGCCGCGCGCACGAGGCGACCATCCGCCGCGTGGTCGACGCCGGGAGGGACTTCGGCGTCAAGGTGATGGGCGACAACCTCGCGGCGGACGACCGGGTCGCCTGCGCGCGATGGATGGAGAGCCTCGGCGTGGACTTCATCGTCCATCACATCGGGTTCGACGAGCGTGCGCATGGTCGCCGGCCTGAGCCCGCTCGACGAGCTCGAGGCCGTGGTCGGCGCGGTCTCGATCCCGGTGCAGGCGGTCGGCGGCCTCTCCATCCCGCAGGCCGTCGAGTGCCCGCGACGCGGCGCACCGCTCGTCGTGGTGGGCGCCCCGCTGGTGATCGACGGCACCGCGTTCCGTCCGGCGGACGCCAACCTGTTCACGACGCTGCGGCAGATTTGCGAGGACATCCGCCGCGTTCCCTACAGCCGCCCGATTGCTCCTGCTCCGCCGTCCGGTTCCTCACCACCCTGAGGGCGGGGCTTCCTGTCCAACGCCATGTTCAGGACGAACCGCGGGCCGTCGCCTCGCGGTGAAGACACTCGCGCGCATCTCAAGAACCCCATGAACCTGTTCAGGTACACTCCCCCCTCATGTCGCCGGACAGCGTGCAGCTCAAGTTTGCCGCGGCCCTCGAGTCGCTGGTGGAACGGCTGAAACAGGATCGCTCGATCCTCGCGGCGATTCTCTGCGGCAGCCTGTCGCACGACGTGGTGTGGGCGCAGTCCGACATCGACCTGGCGCTGGTAACGGTGGACGACAGGAAAGTCGAGGGGGGCGGGATCGCGCTGAACGCGGACGGCGTCAACGTCCACGCCTTCGTAATGCCGCGCGCCCGCTTCCGCGCCACCGTCGAGGGATCGCTGCACAGCTCGTTCATCCACTCGCTGCTGGTGAAAGGCCGGCTGCTCTATTCGCACGACGAGACGATCGACGAGCTCTGGGCCAGCCTGCGGACCCTCGGCGCGCGCGATCGGCAGATCCAGATTCTGCGCGCGGCGACCCACGCCCTGCCCTGCGTAGCCAAGGCCCGCAAGTGGTTCGTCACCCGCGGCGACCTGGACTACACGGCGCTGTGGATTCTCTACGCCGCCACGCCGCTGGCCGAGATCGAGGTGATCGGCGCGGGCCTGCTCGCCGACCGCGAAGTGATCCCCCAGGCGCTCGCGCAGAACCGGGCGTTCTTCTCCATCGTCTACACCGATCTGCTGAACGCGAAGAAGACGGCCGCCGGCGTCCAGGCGGCGCTGGACGCCATCGACGGGTACATCGCCGCCCGCGCCGCCGATCTGTTCGCGCCGATCATCGATCATCTCCGGGATGCCGGTGAGGCACGCTCGGCCAGCGAGATCGAGGATCACTTCACGCGGCACTTCGACGCCCGCGGCGTCACCACCGCGTGCGAGTACCTGGCCGATCAGCAGATCATCGGCAAGGCCTCGGTGCCCGTGCGGGTGACGAAGAAGAGCAACATCGAGGTGCAGGAACTGGCGTTCGTCTACCACGAGCCCGCTCGATGAAGCGGACCTCCACCCGCCCCGCCCCGCGCTCGACGATTGCCGTCCAGGGCGCCCGTGTGCACAACCTGAAGAACATCTCGGTGGAGATCCCCCGCGACAGCCTCGTCGTGGTCACGGGGCTGTCGGGCTCCGGCAAGTCCAGCCTGGCGTTCGACACCATCTACGCGGAGGGGCAGCGCCGGTACCTGGAATCGCTGTCGTCCTTTGCCAGGCGCTTCATCGGCCAGGTGTCGAAGCCCGACGTGGACTTCGTGTTCGGCCTCTCGCCCGTCATCTCGATCGAGCAGAAGACCCTCGGCAGCAACCCCCGCTCCACCGTCGGGACGATGACCGACATCGCCAGCTACCTGAACCTGCTGTTTGCAACGATGGCGCAGCCGCACTGTCCACGGACGGGCGAGCCGGCGCCCAGCCGATCCTCGGGCCAGATCCTCGAAGCGCTGCTGTCCCTGCCCGAGGGCACGGAGATCGAGCTGCGCGCGCCGGTGTTCAAGATCTACGGTGAGGACATGGATTTCGTCTTCACCGAGACCCGCAAGAAGGGCTGCCGGCGCCTCCTCGTCGACGGCAGGCCCCTGGACATCTCCGACAAGGTCGACCTGGACGAGTCGGCCGTCGAGCACATCGACGCCATCGTGGACCGGTTCGTGGTCGGCCGCAGGCACGAGAAGGCCATCAAGGCGGGCATCGCCGCGGCCCTGCTGGTCGGCGACGGCCTGCTGCAGGTGCACGTGCTGTCGGGGGCGGCGCGGACGCAGTCGTGAGCCGGTTCTACCAGGGCTGTGCAGCCGGACGCACCACTTCGTCTACGGCGACATCGGCCCCGACTTCTTCATGTTCAACAATCCCGAGAGCGCCTGCCGGACGTGCGGCGGTCTCGGCGTGGACAAGCTCACGCACCCCGAGCTCCTGGTCCCCGACCCGAAGCGGAGCATCCTCGGCGGCTGCTTCGTGCGGGAGGCGTTCAAGTACAACCCCGACACCTGGGACGGGCGGGTGATGTACAGCCTGTCCCGGGCGCTCGGGTTCTCGCTGGACTGCCCCGTGGCAGGACCTGCCGGACGGCGTGCGGAACGCCGATCCTCTACGGCATCGACACCAGGAAGGTCAGCCTGCAATCGCCGCCCGACGCGAAGGCCGCAGCGCGACGACTAGGAAGGCAAGGAGGTCGGCTTCGGCGGGCATCGCCCGGCGGATCGAGCGGCACTACCGCCGCTACCGGCAGCGCGGCGAGGCCAGCTCCGGGATGGAGGCGTGGCTCGACAAGGTGATGGTCGAGCACACCTGCCCCGACTGCAAGCGGCGCCCGGCTGCGCGCCACCCGGCTGCTGTTCACCGATCGACGGCAAACCATCCACGACGTCGGCGCGGCTCAACTTCGACGAGCTGCACGCCTTCCTCGGCACGGTCAAGCCGGCCGGCCGCGGCGCCGACGCCGGCCGGCAGGTGCTGAAGGAGATCCGCGGCCGGCTCGAGCTGCTCCTGGGCATCGGGCTGGACTATCTGAGCCTCAACCGCCGCTCGGGCACGCTCTCCGGCGGCGAGTCGCAGCGGATCCGGCTGTCCACGCAGATCGGGTCGGGGCTGATGGGGATGCTCTACGTGCTCGACGAGCCGAGCATCGGCCTGCACCCGAAGGACAACGTCGAAGATGATCGCCACGCTCGAGAGCCTGCGCGACATCGGCAACACGGTCATCGTCGTCGAGCACGACGAGGACACGATCCGCGCCGCCGACCACGTCGTCGAGATGGGGCCCGGGCCGGGCGTCCACGGCGGCGACGCGTGGTCGTGCAGGGGACGCTCGACGACATGCTGGCGTGCAAGGCGTCGCCGACGGGGCAGTTCCTCTCCGGCCGGCGGTCGATCGCCACGCCCGGCGCGGCGCCGGACGGGCAACGGCAAGCGCTGGTCGTGCGCGGGCGCGCGCGAGAACAACCTCAAGTCCGTGGACGTGACGTTTCCCGCTCGGCACGCTCGTGGCCATCACCGGCGCCTCCGGGTCGGGCAAGAGCACGCTGGTCAACGAGGTTCTCTACAAGGCGCTGTGGAAGCGGCTGGTGGACACGCGGACGCTGCCGGGCGAGCACGACGGGGTGGACGGCCTCGAGCACGTCCACAAGGTCGTCAACATCGACCAGTCGCCGATCGGCCGGAACAGCCGCTCGAACCCGGCGACGTACGTCGGCTTCTACGACACGATCCGCGACCTGTTCACGCAGGCGCCGCTCTCGGTCGAGCGCGGCTACAAGGCGGGCCGGTTCAGCTTCAACGTCAAGGGCGGCCGGTGCGAGGAGTGCCAGGGCGAAGGCGTCGATCACCACGCAGCTCTACTTCATGCCCGACGTGGAGGTGACCTGCGGCGCGTGCAAGGGCGCCCGGTTCAACAGCGAGACGCTCGAGGTCACGCTGCGCGGCAAGACCATCGACGACGTGCTGAACATGTCGGTCGAGGAAGGGCGTGGCGTTCTTCGCCGGCGAGCCGGCGGTGGGCAAGAAGATCGAGGTGCTGCACGACCTGGGGCTCGGCTACCTGACGCTGGGCCAGTCGGCGACGACGCTGTCCGGCGGCGAGGCGCAGCGGATCAAGATCGCCACGCGAGCTGAGCAAGCTGCAGCGGGCGAAGCACACGGTCTACATCCTCGACGAGCCGACGACGGGCCTGCACCTGGCGGACGTCGAGCGGCTGCTGGAGTCGCTGAACCGGCTGGTGGACGCCGGGCACACGGTGCTGCTGATCGAGCACCACCTGGACGTGATCAAGACGGCCGACCACGTGATCGACCTGGGGCCGGAGGGCGGCCACGCGCGGCGGCGAGGTGGTGGCGACGGGCACGCCGGAGGACATCGCGCGCGTGCAAGGCGTCGCACACGGGGCGGTTCCTCAAAGCGCACCTGGCGGCAGGCAGCAGGAGGCCGCTGAAAAAGGCCGGCCTGATGTGAACTCCAAAATGGCAAATGGCAGAACAGGCCGAGCTCTCCATTTGCACTGTGCCATATGCCATTCAGGATGCGTTTTTCAGCATCCTGCCAGACGGGGGAGAGGAGCCGCCGACAGGCTGAAATCTGTCGTTTGACTTCCGGTGCGCCGGGGACGATACTCTGCTGGTCGATCGGAGGAGCCACCCATGGCCGACGCAAAGAAGAAGGCTGACCCATCCAACCCGACCGGCCCCAGCGAAACGTGGGCGGAGCTCCTCGGCAGCGGCAAGGAGGCTCTGACCGGCGTCACACCCTACACCGGACTGCTGCGCCGGAGCCCGTCGGACGAGGCGGTTTACGAGCTGTATCCGTCGCTCGACATGGCGACCTGCCTCCATGTCCGGAAGGAGGATGTCCTCCACTGGGAGGATTTGCCGGCGGACAAGTCCCCGTTCGGGAGCCTCGGCGGTTGCAGGGTCTACGTCCGGAAGGGCGCCACCATCACGTCGGTCAGGACTGTCACGCAGACGTTCCAGGCCGCTGCGGGTGCAGAGGATGATTTCGACCTGGACATCCGCCTCGGATCGCGCAGCTTCGCACCCGGCGGTCCGGGCGGCGCGCAGACCATTCCGGACACCGGCTGCGGAGCGGCGTGCGAAACGATCCCGCCGTTCACGGCAGCCGGGTGCTCTGGCGCGAACACCTTCTGCAACTGCACCCTTCAATGCACGCTGGCGTCCTGTCCGTGCGTGCCGACACAGGGTGGGAAGACCTGCGGCGCCAACTGTCAGATCACCAACGCGCTCACCTGCGTGACCAACTGCGGCACCTGCGCGACGTGTCAGACCAACTGCGGAACGTGCGCGACGAACTGCGGCACCTGCGCCACGAACTGCGGCACCTGCAACACGCATTGCGGCACGTGCCGGGTCAACACGTGCAACACCAAGTGCGGTCAGGAGACCTGCGTTGCCTGCACGCACATCTTCACCCAGTGCAACCAGAACCAGTGCAATTTCTGAACGTGCAGAGGGTCCCGTTGGCGCGGCCAACGGGACCCGATCGGTGATAGCGGAATCGGCGCTGACCGGCGCGACGAGAAGATCGGCGATCGACGCGGCCCTCCACGTCGCGCATCGCCTCTCCGATCCGGAGGCGGCGGAGCAAGCCGCGGCGCTGGCCACCACGCAATCCGAGTTTCCGGCCTTCTCGCAGTGGTCCCCTCCTTCGATCGCCCAGGGAAATGCCGGCCTTGCGCTGCTCTGGGCGTACCTCGACGCCTGCTTCCCCGACCAGGGCTGGGACGTTGTCGGCAGGACCCATCTCGAGATTGCGGCCCGAAGCGCCGAGCGCGTGCCTTCGCTGGGCATCGGCCTGTTCTCCGGGTTGAGCGGGCTCGCATTCGCCGGCTGGCAGCTGTCCCGGGGAGGCACGCGATATCGAAGGCTGCTGGCGGCGCTCGATGACGCGATCGCGGCCGAGACGCTTCCAGCCGCCTCGCGTCTCCGGACGGGCGCCGGGGTGTCGGTCGGCGACTTCGACGTGATCTCCGGTCTCAGCGGCGTCGGCGCGTACCTGCTCTGCCGGCGCCAGCATGCGCCGGTGCACACCGCTTTGGCGCACACCGTCGATGCGCTGGTGTCGCTCGTCACCCGCGGCGGCATGCCTCCCCCGTGGCACACGCCGGTGCACCTGCTCTACGACGACGCGGCGCGTGAGATGTATCCGAGCGGGAACCTGAACTGCGGGCTCGCGCACGGTGTGCCGGGGATTCTCGCGTTCCTCGCGCTGGTCCGGCTGGCCGGCCTGTCGTTCGAGCGGCTGGATGAGGCGATCGGGACGGTCGCCGACTGGCTGTGCGCCGCCCGCGCGGACGATGAATGGGGGGATCAACTGGCCCACGGCCGTGCACCTCGAAGCGGCCGATCCGGCTGCCGGCGGCGCCCTGCGTCAGGGCGAGCCTGGTGCGGCGCCCGGCGGGCCGAGCCGCACGGCGTGGTGCTACGGCAGTCCGGGGGTTGCTCGAGCCCTGTGGCTCGCGGGCCGGGCACTGGATCGGCGGGACCTGTGCGAGACGGCGGGCGCTGCCATGGAGGCGGTGTTCCGCCGCCCGCTGGCGGTCCGGCGGATCGACTCGCCGACGTGCTGCCATGGGGTGGCGGGGCTCCTGGCGATCAGCCTGCGCTTCGCCACGGAGACAGGTTCACCGCTGTTCGTCGAGGAATCGGGCAAGCTGGTCGACCAGCTGCTGGGGTCCTTCCAGCCGGACGCGCCGCTTGGTTTCCGGAACATCGAGTGGCGCAACAATCAGACGGATCAGCCGGGGTTCCTCGACGGTGCGGCCGGCGTGGCGATCGTCCTGCTGGCGGCGGCCACCGGGGTCGACCCCGTGTGGGACCGCGTGTTCCTCATCTCGTAACCAGTCATGCCAAAGTCGTCAGGAGAGCGTCCGCTCTACACGGCGCTGGGCTTCGCCATGGTGCGTGCGCCGCTGCTTCCCGTGGAGGCGTACCTGTCCCTGCGGAACAGCGACGACAGGCTGGCGCTCCTGGCGGATCCGCGCGTGCGCCGGGCTGTGGCCGTGGGCAGCCTGTCGCTGCTCAACGCCCTCGATTGGTTCGAGCGTTCCGAAGCCACCAGAAGGGACGAGGAGCGTCTCAAGGCCAAGCTGCTGCGCTACCAGATTCGAATGTCGACCCGGCCGACGCCCTACGGCCTGTTCGCCGGGTGTGCCATCGCGCACTTCGGCGCGCGGACCGACCTGCGGGTCCGCTGCACGTTCGGGTCGTCCCACACGCGGCCCGACATGGCATGGCTGATGGACTTCGTCACCACGGCCGAATCGAACCCCGCCATACGGCGCCGGCTCCGGCCGATCAGGAACCCGCTGATCCGGACCCAGGGAGACCGCCTCTCCCTTCCCGCGCGGATGCCGGGCGGAAGCGGCGCGGGCAGCCAGGCCGTCTCCCTTCGCGCGACGGGCGTCGTCAAGCGAGCCTTGAGCCTGGCGGATGGCGCGATCGATTTCGCCGGACTGGCGGCGCGCCTCGAGGAGACGAGCCCCTCCGCGACGCCGGAGAAGGTCGATCGGCTGCTGACCGAGCTGTGGAACCAGACAGTCCTCCTGACCGATTTGAGGCCGCCGCTGACCGCCGGCAGTCCGGCCCGGCACGTCCTGGACAGGCTTCGTGACATTCCCGCCGCCGCCGCGTGCGCTGACAGGCTGGAGGCGTTCCTCGGCGCCCTCGCGGAATGGGATCACCTGTCGCACGAAGAGAGCGTTCCGGCGTTTCGCGCGATTCTCGCAGCAGCGGACCGCCCCGAGGATGGGTCGAAGGATCCGCCCGTTCAGGTGGACCTGGCGCTGTCGATGGAAGGGGGGATCAGCAGCGTTCTCGCTGAGGAAGCGGCCCGCGCCGCGGAGCTGCTCCTGCGGCTCTCGCCGTCACCGCGTGGCCTGTCGTCGCTCGCCGCCTACCGGAGCGCGTTCGTCTCGCGTTACGGGGAGGGTCGCGAGGTGGCGTTGCTGGAGCTGCTGGATCCCGACCACGGGCTTGGCAGCCCCGCCGCTCACGGCCATGCGCATGTCGGACCGGATCCCGTCGCCGCCGCGAGGCGATCGCGCACCCTCCTGGCGATCGCCTGCGCCGCGCTCTACAAGCGGGAGCCCGTGGTCAGCCTGGACGACGAGACGCTGAGCAGGCTCGAGACGTGGGCCCCGCTCGCCGGGTCGGCGCCGCTGTCTCTCGACATCAACGTCCTGGTAGGGGCGCGCTCGGCTGACGCGATTGACGCGGGCGACTTCACGATGGTCGTGGGTCCCAACCTCGGGGCGTGGGCGGCCGGCAGGAACTTCGGGCGGTTCGCGCACCTGCACGGGGCGGATCACGGATGCAGCCTGCTGCGCCTGATCGCCTCCTCGGAGGAGGACGCCCACCTTCGCGATCACACCTGGGTGGAGGTCGTCTACCTGCCGTCGCACGTGCGGTCGGCGAACGTTGCGGTCCGCCCCGCCGTCCGGCCGCACGAGATCGTGTTCGGCGTCTCGCCAGGCGTACCGGCAGCCGATGTCGTCTCGCTCGAGGATCTGGTCGTGGGCGTGGACAGCGGGCGGTTCTACGTCCGGATGCGGGGGACGGAGGGCCGCCGCCTGCACTTCGTGTCGGGGCACATGCTGAACCATCAGGGCGCGCCGCCGGCGGCGCAGTTCCTCCTCGACCTGGGGTACGACGGGATTGTGACGTTCACGTCGTTCGACTGGGGACCGGCCGAAGGGTTCCCTTTTTCTGCCCCGTGTCCAGGTGGGACGCATCGTGCTCCGGCCTGCGGAGTGGAAGATCGGGAAGGAGGCCGTGGACCCGCTGCGGGAAGGCGGGCTCGACGCGTGGCGCACCGGGTGGAACGTACCGCGCCACGTCGCGCTCGCATACGGCGACAACCGCCTCGTGCTGGATCTCGACCAGGAGGACCACGCCCGTCAGCTCGTGACGGAAGCGTCGAAGCTGCCGGAGGGCCGTTCCGTCCTCGTTCAGGAGGTGCTGCCGGCGCTCGAGGACGCATGGCTTGCCGGGACCGACGGGCACTATTACTGCGAGCTGATCGTCCCGCTCGTGCTGCGTCCCTACGCCCGCGTCATGCCGGAACATCCTGCGGGGATCGCGGACACCCGCGCGACCGTACCCGCAGCGCAGACCATCGAACGGCAGCCGGAGAGCCCACTCGACGTTCCTCGACGACTGTACCCGCCTGGCAGCGAATGGCTGTTCGTGAAGCTCTATGGCCCGGCCGCGCAGCAGGACGAGGTGATCGGCGACTCGCTTGCGACCTTTGCCGGCAACGCCCTGGCGTCCGGGCTGGCCGCTTCCTGGTTCTTCATACGCTACGCGGATCCTGATCCGCACCTGCGTGTGCGTTTTCGCGGAGCCCCCGAGCGCCTGTCCGGCCAGCTGTTCGGCCAGGTGTGCCAGTGGGCGGCCGGACTCATCGAGCAGGGAGCGTGCACGCGATTCGCGTTCGACACCTACGATCCGGAGACCGAACGCTACGGTGGCCCGGCGGGCCTGTCGGAGTCGGAGCGCCTGTTCCATGCGGACAGCCTGGCCTGTGCGCCGCTGGTGGGGGTGTTGCAGTCCAGGCAATGGGGGGCGGCCGAAGACGACCGGATGGCGCTGATGGCCCTGACCGTCGACGATCTCCTCCGGTCGGTCGGGCTGGGGGAGGCGCAGCGTCTGGCCTTCTACACGGGCCAGACGGCGGCGGCCGGCGGCGACTCCGGCCAGGACTACAGGCGTCTCAAGAAGGTCCTGCGCGCCGCGCTGGGGAACCCGGCCGGCTGGCTGGCGGACAAGCCGTTCGGTCAGGTCGTCGTGGCGGCACTCGACCAGCGGGCCCGAGAGCTCGACAGCCTCGCGGTGCGGCTGCGCGATCTCGCCGCGTCAGGACTGCTCGGACGACCGGTGGACGCGCTCTGCGCCAGCTACGTCCACCTCCACCTGAACCGGCTCGGCGGCGCCTCCAGCGAGCAGGCGGTGCTCGACCTCCTTCGCCGCGCGCGCGAAAGCCTGTCCAGGGCGCCGGTCACATAGCTGACAGCTGACAGCTGACAGCTATCAGCGGTTACGGTTCAAGGTTCTTTCTTTTCGCCCGATTGTAGGCGGTCATCGCCGCAATCACGTGACAGACCCACCCGAGCAGCCCGCCCGTGCCAATCCACATGCCTGGTGTGATGATCAGCCAGAAGATCCCTCGCAGGAAATCTCCGTTGTAGAACTGTCCGATCCCCGGTATGACGGCGCTGAGGACCGCCGCCGTGCCTGGCGTCGACATGCGTTTTGCAACCTTTCTTCCCTGTCACCTCCCCAGCGCCGCCATCGGTGTGATGCGTGACGCGCGTCTGGCGGGAATGTAACTGGCGAGCAGCGCCGCAGCCCCGAGGAGAAGCGGGGCGACGGCGAACGTGAGCGGATCCAGGCCGCGCACATCGAACAGCAGGCTCTGCATGGCGCCCGCCGCAAGCGCGGCAGCAATCAGGCCGAGCACCATGCCGGTCAGCGCCAGCTGCGCCCCCTGCCACACGACCATTCCCACGACCCGGCCGGGGGAGGCCCCGAGCGCCATGCGCACGCCGATTTCCGGAACACGCTGTGAAACGGTGTACGCCATCACACCATAGACCCCGATTGCCGCGAGCGCGACGGCCACGCTGGCGAAGATCATCAGCAGGAGCATCTGGAACCGCGGCTGCGACACCGTTCCGGCCATCGCCTCTTCCATCGTCCGCACGTTCACGAGCGGCTGTCCCGGATCGATCGCCCGGATTGCCGACCGTACGGACGGCGTGATGTCCGCCGGGTCGCCAGCCGTGCGGACGATCAGCGCGGTGCCGAGGTACATTCCGGCCAGCACCGGATCCGGGTACTGCCCGTACGGGACGAACATCTCGGCCTTCGAGCCGGCGTCGAACGACTGCTTCACGTCTCCCACGACCCCCACGATCTCCATCGTCGGGTCGTCCGGCGACGGCGTGGTGCCGAGCTGCAGCCGCTCCCCGAGCGGATCGCGGTCGGGAAAGTATTGGCGCGCCATCGACTCGTTGATCACGACGACCGGAGGTGCGCCCTCGCGGTCGGCCGTGGCGAGCAGCCGCCCCTTCAGCAGCGGCACACCGAGCGTGGAGAGGTACTCCGGGGTGGTGGCCCGGAACCCGGCCATGACGTAGTCGTCCGGGCCGTTCGGAGGATAGGCGGCGCGGTTGAAGTGAATCGTCGCACCCGCTCCAGCCATGGGGAGCGTCGTCGTGATCGCCGCGCTCCGCACGCCGGGGAGGGCGCGGACGCGTGAGACGAGGCGTTCCACCATGGACGTTCGTGCGACGTTCTCCTGGTACCTGAGCGAGGAGAGCGGGAGGTTGACCACCAGCAGGTTGCCGGAAACGAACCCCGGTGCGACCTCCGTGAGCGTGGAGAAGCTGCGGAGCAGCAGGCCGGCGCCCACGAGCAGCACCAGCGCGAGACCCACTTCGGCGACCACCAGCGCCGACCGGATCCGCCGGTGCCGGCCGCTGCCCGATCCGCCACGCACCTCCTCGTTCAGCGACTCCCGGAGGGGCAGCAGGGTTGCCTGGATGGCGGGGACCAGCCCGAAGACCACGCCGGTCAGGACGGAGAGCCCGAGCGCAAAGGCCACAACCGGCCAGGCGATGGCGATGCCGGCTGCGCGCGGGAGGCCTGCGGCCGTGGTGCTGGTCAGCAGCGCCACACCCCACGATGCGAGCAGGAGGCCGGCGCCGCCGCCCGCGCACGCGAGCACCAGGCTTTCGACGAGCAGCTGGCGGACGATTCGGAGCCGCGTGGCGCCGATGGCCAGGCGCAAGGCGATCTCCTTCTGACGGTCGACCCCTCGTGCGAGCAGGAGGTTGGCCACGTTGGCGCAGCCGATCAGCAGGACCAGGAGCACCGCGCCCGTCAGCATCAGCAGCGCGGGACGGACGTTCTGAACGAGCTGGTCCTGCGCGCGGGTCACCAGCGCGCGGACGTTGGTGTTGGACTCGGGCTGCTCGGCTTCCAACTGACGCGTGACGGCGTCCATCTCCACCCGCGCCTCGTCTATCGTCACGCCGGGCCCGAGGCGCGCAATCGGGAAAATCCCCGGGTGCCAGCCCCGGTCCTCCGGCAGCGTCGCTGCCCACGGGCCGAACGGGACGTAGACGTCCGCCGGCTGGGCGAGCTCGAAGCGGGCCGGCAGGATGCCGACAATCGTGCAGGGACGGTTGTCGAGCAGCAGCGTCTGGCCGATCGCCGTGTCGCCTGGAAACCGGCGGCGCGCGAACCCGGCACTCAGGATCGCCACGCTCTCGGCGCCGGCCTTGTCGTCGGCTGCACCGAAGTTTCGACCGTGCTCCACCGACACGCCGAGCAGCGGCAGGAGGGTCGCCGTGATCATCTTGGCGGGCACGCGCTCGGGTTCTGCGGCGCCGCTCACCGTCATGCTGGTCGGGCGGAAGGCCGCCATTCCCGAGAAGGACTTCGCACGGGTGCGCCAGTCGTCGTAGTTGTAGCGCGTCACCGACACGCTGGGAAACTGCGGCGTCTGCTCGTTCAGGATGACGACCTCCTCCGGCCTGTCGTAAGGGAGCGGCGCGAGGAGCACGGCGTTCGAGACGCTGAACACGGCAGCGTTCGCGCCGATGCCGAGCGCGAGCGTGAGGACGGCGATCACCGAGAACGAAGGGCGGCGCAGGAGATTCCGGAACGCGAGCCGCACGTCGTGCATGGTGAAAGTCTAGCAGGCGATCGCGAGCCGGGGCTCCGACAGCGGCCGGCTCCCACATTCGTTCAAGACCATCAACACGGAGGTGGGGAGGAGGGGAGGCGGCCGGATGGTGGCGGCCGCTTCGGAAGCCGGGGCGCCGCCGTGCTGCCGGTCATCTGGTAGCATCCGGCATGCGCACGACGATCATCGGCCTCTTCCTCCTGAGCGCCGTCGTTCCTGCTGCATCTCCGCATTCGCTGCAGGCCGGCGTGGAAACGCCCGCTCGCAGGACGTCCGAGCAGGGCGCGTTTCGGGCGGGCGCTGCCAAAGTCGAGATCACCCCGCAGAAGCCGACGTGGCTGTCGGGTTACGCGCCGCGCCAGTCGGACGGCGTACTCGATCCGATCTACCATCGCGTCGTCGCGATCGACGCGGGTGGCACGCCGTTCTACCTGATCTCGAGCGACCTCTGCCTCTTTTCCCCGACCCTGTACGACAGCGTCACGCGCGAGCTTCAGAAGGCGACCGGCATCGATCCGAGGCACGTTCTCTGGAGCGTGACCCACAGCCACTCCGCGCCGGAGGTCGGGCCGCCGGACATGTACAAGGCGCTGCTCGGGCGCTCGGATCACGAATGGGATCGCGACTACACGAGCTTTGCCACGAAGGCGCTGCTGGAGGCGGTCGGCAGCGCGCGCGCCCGGCTCGAGCCTGCGCGCATCGGGTTCGGGACCGGCACGTCGATGGCGAACATCAACCGTCGGGCGAAAGACGTAGACGGGCGCGTGTCGATCGGGTTGAACCCCGAGGGTCCGGTGGATCGCCGGTTCAACCTGATTCGCCTGAGCCGCCCCGACGGCAGCCTGATCGCGCTGGTGGCGAACTACGCGATGCACGGCACCGTCATGAACGGCCAGAACCTCAAGGTCAGCGGCGACGCGCCGGGTGTCGTCGCGGCGTACCTGGAAGAGCGGCTGGGCGCCCCTGTGCTGTACGTCAACGGGGCGGCAGGCAACATCGCCCCGATCTACTCCGTGTATCCGAGCGCCAGCGCGGGACACCTGCCGGAGTTCCGGGTGCTGCTCGGAGACAGGATCCTGTCCGCCGTACAGGCGCTGGGCGCCGGAACCGGCGACGTCGCGATCCGCCACGGCGAGACGATGGTCGAGACGCCCCGGAAACCGGCGCTCGACTGGCCCGAGGGGCTTGCGGCCTACGGCCGAATCGAGTCGGGGCAGCCGCTCGTGCGGCTTCCGATCCGGTTCGTGCGCATCAACGACACGCTGATCTGGTCCGCTCCCGTCGAGATGTTCTGCGACATCGCGATGGACGTGCGGGAGCAGTCTCCCTTCGCGCACACCTTCTACTTCGGCTACACGAACGGCTGGTTCGGATATCTGCCGACGGCGAAGGGCTTCGAGGAAGGGGGATACGAGCCGCGCACCTCCCCGTTCACGCCCCAGGTCGAGTCGGACCTGATGCAGGCGGTCACCGCGTTCATCCAGGGATTCCGACGGTAGTCCCTGGAACCGTGATTCCGCCTACGACGTTGAAAAGCCCTTCCCCGTTGACCTGCGGGCGGCACATCCACCAATATCACCCTGCGGAAACGGAAGGACCACCAGACATGTGGAGTTTCGGCGGGTTCGCACTGGCCTGCCTGCTCGTCATCCCGGCGGGTGCCGGCGCGCAGACGATCGATCCGGGGCGGGCCGCGTTCGAGAACACGTGCGCGCGCTGCCACGGCGCGGACGGCAACGGCGGCGAGCGGGGACCGGCCATCGTCCAGCGGCTGACGGCGCTGGACGACACGCAGTTGACCAAGGTCATTCAGGAAGGCCTCCCCCTCAAGGGGATGCCGCCGTCCGTCCTCAGTCCAGGCGAGCTGGGAACCCTGCTGAAGTTCCTGCGCACGATCCAGCGCGTGGCGGATCGTCCGCTCACGCGCCGGACCGTCTCGACCACCGACGGACGCACGCTCGACGGCCTGGTCGTTGGCGAGGGCTTCGACGATCTGCAACTGAGAACCGAGGACAAGCGGGTCCACCTGCTCCGCCGGTCGGGCGACCGGTTCCGGGCGGTCACGTCCGAAACGGGGTGGCCCACCTACAACGGGGACCCCGGGGGCAACCGCTACACCACCCTGACGCAGATCGACAAGACGACGGTGAAGCGGCTGGCGCCCAGGTGGATGCGGTCGATTCCCGACGTCGGCGGGCTCCAGGGTACGCCGGTGGTCGCGGACGGCATCATGTACGTGACTGCACCGAACGAAGCGTATGCGCTCGACGCTGGATCCGGCAGGCAGGTCTGGCATTTCAAGCGTCCGCGCACGAAAGGCGTCTCCGGCGGCAACGCCAATCGCGGGGCGGCGGTTTCCGGCGAGCGCGTCTTCATGATGACGGACCACGCGCACATCATCGCGCTGAACCGTTTCACGGGTGAGGTGCTCTGGGACACCGAGCTCGCGGACTTTACGCAGAACTACGCCGCGTCCTCCGCGCCGCTCCCGGCCGGCAACCTGATCATCTCCGGCGTGTCGGGCGGCGAGCACGGCGCGAACGGGTTCGTGGCCGCGCACGATCAGGAAACCGGCAAGGAGGTCTGGCGCTTCTGGACGGTGCCGAAACCCGGCGAGCCGGGATCCGAGACCTGGCGGGGCAGGGACATCGAGCACGGCGGCGCCCCGACCTGGTTCACGGGCAGCTACGATCCCGCGCTGGACCTGGTGTACTGGCCGACCGGCAATCCGGCCAAGGAGTACGACGGCCGCGATCGTCAGGGGGACAACCTCTATGCGAGCTCGATCCTGGCGCTGGACCGGCGCACCGGCGCGCTCAAGTGGTACTACCAGTTCACGCCGCACGATCTGTGGGATTGGGATGCCACCCAGACGTCGGTGCTCGTCGACCTCGAGTGGGAAGGCCAGCGCCGCCCGCTGATGCTGCACGCGTCGCGTAACGGCTTCTTCTACGTCTTCGATCGCCGCGACGGCAAGCGCCTCCTGACGGAGCCGTTCATCAGGAACCTGACGTGGGCCAGCGGCATCGACGCGAACGGCCGGCCGGTCAGGCTGCCGAACCAGGAGCCGACGCCTGCCGGAACCAAGGTGTGCCCCTCGCAGGACGGCGCCACCAACTGGTTCTCACCCTCCTTCAACCCCGCCACCGGTCTCTACTACGTGCAGACGTTCGAGAAGTGCAGCATCTACACCCTCAGCGAACAGGGGGAGTGGCAGAGCGGCAAGTCCTATCTCGGCGGATCGCAGAAAACGGCGCCCGACCCGCAGCCGCAGAGGATCCTCAAGGCCATCGACGTCCGTACCGGCGCGATCAAGTGGGAGCTGCCGCAGCCAGGCCCCGCGCAGTCGTGGGGCGGTACGCTGGCGACGGCGACCGGGCTGGTGATCTTCGGGGAGGACGGCGGCGCGCTCATGGCCGCCGATGCGTCGACGGGCAAGCCGCTGTGGAGCTTTCAGACCAACCAGACGTGGAGGGCCTCGCCGATGACCTACATGTTCGACGGCAAGCAGTACATTGCGGTCGCCTCGGGCGCGACCATCATCGCGCTCGCGGTCCAGGACTGAGATGCGGATCTGGTGTCTCGCCCTGCTCGCGCTCGTTCAGGCGGCATCGTCGCCGTTTCCGCAGGCGGAGATTGCCAACTCCCGCATCCGGGCGCAGCTCTATCTGCCGGATGCGCAGGCCGGCTACTACCGCGGCACCCGGTTCGACTGGGGGGGCGTCGTCTCGAGCCTCAAGTGGAACGGCCACGAGTACTTCGGGCAGTGGTTCGCGCGCCACGACCCGAAGATCCACGACGCGATCACCGGGCCTGTCGAAGAGTTCCTCAGCGGCGACGCCGGGCTGGGCTACGACGAGGTCAAGGCGGGTGAGAGCTTCGTGCGGATCGGGGTGGGTGCCGTCCGCAAGCCGGACGAACCGGCCTATCGGCGCTTCGCCACCTACGACATCGTCGACCCCGGCGCGTGGACGGTGAAGACCGGGCCGGACTCGATCGAGTTCGTCCACCGGCTGGGAGACACCGGCGGTTATGCGTATGTCTACCGGAAGACGCTGCGGCTGGTGGACGACACGCTGGTGCTCGAGCACCAGCTCGAGAACACCGGCCGGAAGCCGATCGCGACGAGCGTCTACAACCACAACTTCTTCACGATCGACGGGATGCAGACGGGGCCCGACGCGGTGGTGCGCCTGCCGTTCGACCCGCGGGCGGCGCGCTCGCTCAACAACCTCGCCGAGGTTCGCGGCAGGGAAATCGGGTTCCTGCGGCCGTTCGAGCCGAAGGAAACGGTGTTCACCGAGGTCGAGGGCTTCGGCGCCACTTCGAAAGACTACGATTTCCGGATCGAGAACCGGAAGACCGGCGCCGGCGTGCGCGTGACCGGCGATCGGCCGCTGTCGAAACTGCTGTTCTGGTCGGCGTGGAAAACCGTGTGCCCGGAGCCGTACATCGACCTCCGCATCGAGCCCGGCACGCAGGGCTCGTGGCGGATCGCCTACGAGTTCTACCAGGCCGCCGCGTCCTCCGCGTCCTCAGGATCCCTGCGCGCGCCGTCCGACCCTTCGATTCCTTCTTTCACGGAGACAAGACGATGAACCGTCGTGACGCGATCACCTCGCTCTCCCTGGCCGGCGGAGCCATGTTCATGCCCGGCCGGCTGCCCGGCCGCGACTCGCTGTCCGGCGCCCTCGCGCCCAAGGCCAGTGAGGCGTTCGCCCAGGCGGTCAAAGGCACTGCCCCGATCAAGATCCGCGACATCAAGACGATCATGACGGCGCCGAACCGCATCCGCCTCGTCATTGTCAAAGTCGAGACGACCGAGCCCGGGCTGGTCGGCTGGGGATGCGCGACGTTCACCCAGCGCGCGCTGGTCGTCGAGACGGCCATCAACGAGTACCTGAAGCCGTTCCTGATCGGCCGCAACGTGGACGAGATCGAAGACATCTGGCAATCGAGCTACATGAGCTCGTACTGGCGCAACGGCCCCGTCCTGTTCAACGCGATGAGCGGCGTCGACATCGCGCTGTGGGACATCAAGGGCAAGCGTGCGGGGTTGCCGCTCTATCAGCTGCTGGGGGGCAAGGTGCGGCACGGCGCCGACTGCTATTTTCACGCCAGCGGCAGCAGTTTCGGCGAGGTCGAGACGGCCGCCCGCAGCGCGATGGAGCGCGGCTTCCGCCACGTCCGCGTGCAGGTCAGCACGCCGGGGTATTCCGGCTACGGCGCACGCGGGGCGGGCGGGCAGGCGGCGCCAGACGCCGAGGCGATCGGCCCGACCAACCCGCGGGCCATCTGGGAGCCGGCGCCCTACGTGCGCATGCTGCCGAAGTTCTTCGAGCATCTGCGGACCACGCTCGGAGAGGAGGTGGAGCTGCTGCACGACGTGCACGAGCGCATCACGCTGACGCAGGCGGTCACACTCTGCAAGGCGCTCGAGCCGTACCGGCTGTTCTTCCTCGAGGATCCCTTTCCGCCCGAGGAGAACGATCATTTCCGGCTGCTGCGGCAGCAGACCAGCATCCCGATCGCGATGGGGGAGCTGTTCAACACGCAGCACGAGTACCTGCCACTCATCAAAGACCGGCTCATCGACTTCATCCGGATTCACATCTCGCAGATCGGCGGCTTGAGCCCCGCCCGCAAGGTCGGGACGCTCAGCGAGTTCTTCGGCGTCCGCACCGCGTGGCATGGACCCGGAGACGCGTCACCTGTCGCGCACGCCGCGCAGCTCGCGCTGGAGCTGGCGAGCTACAACTTCGGCGTGCACGAAGGCGGCGGGTTCCCGAAAGAGACGCAGGAAGTGTTCGTGGGGTGTCCGGAGGTCAAGAACGGCTACATGCTCGCGCAGGAGAAGCCGGGCCTTGGCATCGAGGTCAACGAGACGCTGGCCGCGAAGTTCCCGATTCCGAAGGGCCCGCCGAACTTCGACTACTCGTGGGGCACGACTCGGCGTCGCGACGGGACGGTGATCAGGCCTTAAGACTCGGCTTTGGGCTTTGGGTCTGAGGCTTTGGCTGGCTTCGGAGGCTCAGGGCTTCAGGCGGGGAGCGGGACGCCTTTCGGGGCGTCCGCTCCCTTATTTCGCGGCGATGGTCTTGACGACGTCGCTGATCTTGAAGCCGGCACCCGACTCGATTTCCGCCACCGAGGACTCGTCGTCCGCCTCCGTCACACGGACGACTCCGACTTCGGTGCTGAGGCGCCGGATGACCTTGCCGGTAGCCGGGTCCTTGATCTCCTGCGACATCCGCTGGACGCTCAGGCGGTCTCCGACCTTCACGCCCGCCTTGGAGCCGACGTTGAGGATGACCTGCTTGCCGTCGACCGCGGCCACCAGCCCCTCGACCGTGACGGCCCGCACGGCGACCCGGCTGCGTTGGCCGACCATCTTCGTGCTCGTGTCCTCGACGGCGGACTTCACCGCTTCGCCGATGATGGTGTTCTGAAAATTGCTGCTGCCGAAGTTGACGTCCCCCGCGCCGAAGCCTCCCCAGCCCCCTCCCACGCCGCCGACCGAGGTGCTCTTGCGCTTCGACTCCCCCTGGCCCTCGACCGCCGCGAGGATTTCGCCGGTATCCACGCTGACCAACCGCGCCGTCAGTCCGACGATGGCCTTGCTCTCCTTCTGGTTGAAGCGTCCGATACCGAGCTTTCCGAGCCCTGCGCCGGCGCCGCCCACACCGGTGTTCTTCGTGTCGTTGCCGAACTGCGTGATGCTGCCGACGATGATGGCATCGACCCCGAGCATTCTGCCGATCTTCGCGGCGGAGCTCGGATCGGCGCGATCGCTGTTGGAGAAATTCTGCTCGGCGAGAATCTTGTCGAGCGCCTTGCGCTCGATCACCGAGTAGCTCCCATCCTTGACGAGGTATGTCACCAGCAGATCGGTGACGCCCTTGCCGACGTCGATGTCCCGGCCGAATATCGCCGACACCGTGCTGTGCACCGTGGCGTAATCGAAATCCAGGACGGCCACGCGCGTGCGTCGCGCGGGTGAAGACGCGGGCGCGACGCCGGCGGTCTGCGCGTCCGCGGGCGCGACTGCGGACACGGCCATCAGAGCCACTAGCGTTGAAGCGAGGGCGGCGTTCTTCATGGGACTCCCCTTGCGAGGGACAGATTGTACGAGGATGGGTGATCTTATGGGCATGAAAGACAGCCTGTCAACACGCCGGATGCCGCGCCGGATGCCGCGGTGAGGGCGCCTTTTGTCGTGGCGAGCCGGCGGTCTGTTCACGTGCGTGATTGATTGGAGGGCGCCTGCAGGGCATAATCCTTCCCTCCCCCCGCCAGCAGGATGCTGAAAACGGCATCCTGAATGGCAAATGGCACAGCGCAAATGGAGAAATCGGTGCGTTTGCCCTCTGCCATCTTCGATCTCACATCAGGCCGGCCTTTCAACGGCCTGTTAGTACTCAGCCGCCCGCTGCAGCCGGAAGGTCGCGGATAAGAAGTCCAGGAGTCATCCGATGGATGTCAACCAGCGCGTCGGCGACTACGAGGTCCTCGGTGAGCTTGGCTGCGGAGGCATGGGGCGTGTGTATCGCGTTCGCAACGTCATCTCCGACCGTCAGGAGGCAATGAAGGTGCTCCTGCCGGATTTGGCCGGCCGGCAGGACCTTGCGGCGCGGTTCGTCCGGGAGATCAAGCTGCTCGCGATGCTGAACCATCCCAATATCGCGGCGCTCCGCACGGCGCTCACCTCGGGCAACCAGCTCGTGATGATCATGGAGCTCGTGGAGGGGGAGGCGCTGTCGGAACGCCTGACCCATGGGGCGATCCCGGTGCCCGACGCGCTGGGTTACATCGATCAGGCGCTCGACGCGCTTGGCTATGCGCATCAGCAGAACGTGGTGCACCGCGACATCAAGCCGGCCAACATGATGCTCACCCCGCAGGGGGTCGTGAAGCTGACTGACTTCGGCATCGCCCGGGCGCGCAACGACGAGACGATCACGGTGGCGGGCAGCACGACCGGGTCGTTGAGCTACATGTCGCCCGAGCAGGTCAGCGGCGAAGTGACCGATGCCCGGTCCGACCTGTACTCGATGGGGATCTCTCTGTACGAAATGGTGACGGGCCGGCGCCCGTTTCAGGCAGTCAGCGATTTCTCGCTGATGCTCGCGCAGCTGAAGGAGCCGCCACGCGCCCCGATCGAGCTGCAGCCTGCGCTCGGAGCCGAGTTGAACGCCGTGATCCTGAAAGCACTCGCCAAGGTCCCGGCCGAGCGCTTCCAGTCGGCCTACGAGTTCCGCCAGGCCTTGACGCGGGTGTCGGTTGCGGCCCCCCGAGTCGCTCCTTCCGACGCGTCGGCTCTCACCCGGACAGCCGCACCGGGAACGCATCCCCCGCTCAGCACGCTCCCCTCCGAATACGCGCCGGCCCTGCTCGACACCTGGTCTGCCTCCGTTCCAGGCGATGCTCGAACGGCGGGAGCACCGCCCCCGGTGGTCCACCCCCGGGCGAGGGCGAAGCATCCGATCCTCTATGTAGCGCTGGGTGGCACGCTGGCCGTATCGCTGCTCGCCGGCACCGGCTACTACCTGCGAAGGGCGGAAGGAGGTTCCGCGGCGGCCGGCTCGAGGGAAGGTCCGCCGCCCGTGACGGCGGGAGCGCCGGCGGCCGCGCCCTCCGCGCCAGGCAGCACGGGGCCGGCTGCGGTGGAGGCGCCAGCAAACACGGGAGCGCCGGGAGCGGCGGCCATCCCGCCAGAATCCGGCGCAACGCCCCCGGCCTTACCGGCCGAGGCGCCGCCGACCGTCACGCCGCCCGCGACATCCACGCTGCCGGGAACCCAGGCGACTGGTAGGCGGGCGCCGGGGGCGCGGCCCGAATCGGGCCGGGCCGGGGCCGGGTCGCGCGCCCCGGCCACGGGTGAGAGTGGCGGCGCCACGCAGTCGGGAGAGACGACGCCCGCGGATCGGGCTCAGTCGCAGGAACGTGCGCCGGAACCAGCAGCCGATCGGGATCTGGATCAACTGGAGGTCGACATCGATCAGCTGTCCGCCCGCGCTGCCGCTGCGAACGGCAGCCTCGACCGGATGCAGCAGGAGCAGGCCCGGCAGGGTCTCAGTGTGCGCGGCGACATCGCCGCCCGCCAGCAGAGCATGAACCAGAACATGTCCAAGGCGCAGGACGCACTCGAGCGAGGCGACGCGGCCAGGGCCCGGCGGTTCCGCGACTCGGCAGCGAGCGACGTCCAGGCTCTCGAGCGATTCCTCGGGCGCTGACGGAGAGCGCTGGCGCGCAGCGGCCCGGCGACGACCGGGTGTTATCCTTGCTGGGTTGCCCCGTCAATTCCCTGAGTTCATCGTTCTCCTGCGGGTCGTCCTGGCCGGCACGTCGCTGGTGGTCCCGACGGCCGCCGTGGCGTGCCGGACCGGCCTCGAGACAGCTCCCCAGATCGTGCAGCCCGGGGCTCCGGGCCAGGCCAGCCGCGTGGTTTCCGCCGAGCAGGCAGCGGATCTCTCGAGTGTCGGCCCCACCGCCGCCGACGTCGCGTTCATGCAGGCGATGATCGGCCATCACGCCCAGGCGGTGGAGATGGTCGCCCTGCTGTCGAAGCGAACGATGCGGGACGACATGCGGATGCTCGGCCTGCGGATCGAGGTGTCGCAGTCCGACGAGATCCGGATGATGCAGCGGTGGCTCCAGGCTCGCGGCCATCCGCTGCCCGGCCAGCACGCACACCACGGGGACAGCGGCACGGCGATGCCCGGGATGCTCACTCCGGCGGAGATGGCGGCGCTCTCGGCGGCGACGGGCGCCGGGTTCGATCGGCTCTTCCTCGAGGGCATGATCAGGCACCACGAGGGCGCGTTGACCATGGTCAGTACGCTGTTCGCAACCCCCGGCGCCGGCCAGGAAGCGGAGATCTTCGCGTTTGCGTCGGACGTCGACGCCGATCAACGGATGGAGATCGCCCGGATGCGCGCCATGCTCCAGGGCCTCGGGACCGACGTCCCCGCGGCCGTTTTCCCCGGCAAGAGGCCCAGTCATGAGATGTGAAACGGCGACGACAGGACGGAACAGGCGCGCCCGCCTCGCGGGGGCGCTGACGCTTGCTGCGGCGGCGGGGCTGGTGATTCCCGTGGTGCAGGGGCGTGCGCAGGACCGCCCGGCGGCCGCCGCTCCGTCCGATCCGCGCGTCGGGCTGTCGGGCGGTCTGCGCAACGCCCGTGCGGCCGCGCGCAACATGGAGCTCGTCGCCAACGTTCCGAAGCCCAGGGGCTTCTTCGATCCAAAGGCCCCCGCCGGCGACGCGACGGAGCCGGAGAAGCCGGAGGCACCGGAATCGACCGACTCACCTGCGGCGCCGCCAGCGACCCCTCCCGCGGAGTCGTCGTCCACGCCCGGCGCCCTCGGGTTCGCGAACTCCGACCTGGCGTTCATCGGCGACCGCATGATCGTCGGCAACTTCAACGGATTCAACGCCTATGACATCAGGAACCCGGGGTCGCCGAAGCTGATCGTCTCGGTGGTCTGCCCGGGCGGGCAGGGGGATGTGTCGGTGCACGGCAACCTGCTGTTCATGTCGGTGGAGCAGACCCGCGGCCGGCTCGACTGCGGCACGGGCGGGGTACAGGCCACGTCGAGCCCCGACCGGTTCCGCGGCGTCCGCATCTTCGACATCACCGACCTGAAGAAGCCGACCCAGATCGCCGCCGTGCAGACCTGCAGGGGATCGCACACCCACACGCTGGTGACCGCCCCGAACGACAAGGCGAACGTGTACATCTACGGTTCGGGTACCAGCACCGTCCGGCCGGGCGACGAGCTCGCGGGCTGCTCCGGGCTCGATCCCAAGGAGGACCTGAACACGGCGCTCTTCAGCATCGATGTCATTCAGGTTCCGCTCGCCGATCCCGCGAAGGCGCAGATCGTCAACCGCCCGCGCATCTTCGCCGATCAGAAAACGGGAAACATCGCGGGGCTGTGGCCGGGCGGCAACTACGGAACGGGCACGCAGAAGTCGGCCGTCACCAACCAGTGCCACGACATCACCGTGCTGCCGGAGGCCGGCCTGGCGGCGGGCGCCTGCGCGGGCAACGGCATCCTGCTGGACATTTCCGATCCCGTTCACCCCGTGCGGCTCGACCACGTCGCCGACAAGAATTTCGCGTACTGGCACTCCGCCACCTTCAACAACGACGGCTCGAAGGTGCTGTTCACGGACGAGTGGGGCGGCGGCACGCGGCCCCGCTGCCGTCCGACTGACCTGCCCAACTGGGGCGCCGACGCCATCTTCGACATCGTCGATCGAAAGATGACGTTCCAGGGGTATTTCAAGATGCCGGCGCCGCAGACCGACCAGGAGAACTGCGTGGCGCACAACGGGTCGATCATCCCCGTGCCCGGGCGCGACATCATGGTGCAGGCGTGGTACCAGGGCGGAGTCTCGGTCTTCGATTTCACCGACGGGGCGCATCCCGTCGAGATCGCGTTCTTCGACCGCGGCCCCGTCGACCCGGCCCGTCTCATCACCGCCGGGTTCTGGTCGTCGGTACTGGTACAACGGCCGGATCTACGGGACGGAGATTGCCCGCGGCGTGGACGTGTTCAAGCTGACGCCAAGCGAACACCTCTCGCAGAACGAAATCGATGCCGCCAGCCAGGTGCACTCCGAAGAATTCAACGCGCAGCTCCAGCCTCGCGTGACCTGGCCGGCGACCCCGGCGGTGGCGCGCGCCTACGTCGATCAGCTCGCCCGGAGCAGAGCGCTCACGCCGGATCGTGCCGAGGCGCTGAGGAGCGCCGTCGCGCAGGCCGGACGTGCCGGATCCAGCAAAGGCCCGGAAGCAGCCGGCCGGATGGACGGTCTGGCAGCCGAGCTCGAGACGGCCGCCGCCGCGGCAACCGGGAGGGACGCCGTCCGGCTCCGCTCGCTGGCCGCGACGCTCAAAGGCCTCGGAACCGGGGTGCACTGAAGGGCCTGCCGCGATTCGCACTGCGAAACTCGTTTCACATTTCCTCCGCCACAGGCCTTATACTGCCAGCTCAGCTGATAGAGGAGGAGACATGCTCTCGAAGTGTTCGTGCCGGCCCGCCAGCCGTTTCTGGCGGGCGGCCGTCGTCGTATTTCTGCTTTTCCCCGGCGCCGCGTACGCCCAGTTCGACACGGCGACCGTGCTTGGCGCCGTCCGCGATTCGTCGGCGGCCATCGTTCCCGGAGCGACCGTCACCCTGAGGAACGTCGCGACCGGCATCACCGCCACGGCGGTGAGCGACGGCGAGGGGAACTACCAGTTCCTCAACGTCCGCATCGGCACCTATACGGTACGTGCCGAGCTCCAGGGCTTCTCGGTGGCCGAGGTCGAGAACGTCCTGGTGACGGTGAATGCCCGCCAGCGCGTGGATCTCACCCTCAAAGTGGGCAGCGTCGGCGAGACTGTCACCGTCGAGGGAGCCGCGAGGCTCCTCGAGACCGATTCGAGCGACCGGGGGCAGGTGATCGGCAAGGAGCAGATCGTCAGCCTGCCGCTCAACGGCCGCGCCTACGCCGACCTGGCGCTCCTCAGCCCTGGCGTGCGCAAGTCCGCCATTTCCGATTCCCGCGACGCCTCGTTCAACGTGAACGGTCTTCGCAGCGCGCTGAACAGCTTCATCCTCGACGGCGTCGACAACAACTCGTACGGCACCAGCAACCAGGGCTTCTCGAACCAGGTCGTGCAGGTGTCCCCCGATGCGGTCGAGGAGTTCAAGGTCCAGACCAACAACTTCAGCGCCGAATTCGGACGCACGGGCGGCGCGGTCGTCAACGCATCCATGCGCAGCGGCACCAACCAGTTCCGCGGCACCGTGTGGGAGTTCAACCGCAACGACGCTCTCAATGCGGTCGGCTTCTTCAAGCCGACCGGCGGCGTGAAGCCGAAGCTGAACAGAAATCAGTTCGGGTTCGTGTTCGGCGGACCGATCCTGCGCAACCGGACGTTCTTCTTCACCGATTACGAGGGATTCCGCCAGGTGTCGCGGGCCCTGACGTTTGCCAGCATTCCCACGATGGAGCAGCGGCAGGGGATCCTCGGGAAGCCGATCCTGAATCCCCTCACGGGCGAGATTTACGCGAACGGTGTCATTCCTGCCGGCGCCATCACGTCCTTCGCCCGCCAGGTGCTGGCGGGGCTTCCGCAGCCGACGCAGCCGGGCATTGCCAACAACTTCGACTCGCTGCCCCGCCGCGAAGACTTCAACGACAAGTACGACGTCAAGGTCGATCACCAGTTCAGCACCAGGATGACGGCGTTCGGACGGTGGAGCCACCGCAAGCTGGACAACTTCGAGCCGTCGCCCATACCGGGAGAGACCGGCAGCCCGAGCAATGCCTTCGTGCACGTGCTCAACCAGCAGTTTGCCGGCGGCGTCACGTACACGCTGACCCCCTCGTCGCTCCTCGAGGTGCGCCTCGGCTACTCGCGCACCGAAGCGGGCAAGGAACCGCCTGGCGTCGGAGGTCCCACGATGCTCGATCTCTATGGCATCACGGGCATCCCCACGGACCCGCGCTTCGCCGGCGGCCTGACGGAGCAGGGCGTGACCGGCTGGACGACCTGGGGCCGTCAGAACAGCAACCCGCAGTTCCAGGATCCGTCGGTCATCAACCCGCGGATCAATTACTCCTGGCTGGTCGGCCGACAGAGCTTCAAGAGCGGCTACGAGTACCAGTCAATCAACACGCAGATAGACGACTTCAACCCGAAGTACGGACGCGATACGTACGGCGGCCAGTTCAGCCGGCCGTCGACGACGGCAGCCGCCGACCCGGCCACCTACAACCTCGCCGACTTCATGTTCGGCGCCCGCAGCGGCTACGGCATCACCAACCCGTTCATCGCCAACCTGCGCCAGCGGATGCACTTCGCGTATCTGCAGGACGACTTCAGGGCGAGCCAGCGCCTCACGCTCAACCTCGGGGTGCGCTACGAGTTCGCCACGCCTCAGTGGGAGGCGGACAACTTCCTCACCAACTACGATCCGGACACCAACACGTTGATACAGGCGAGGGACGGGTCCATCTACGATCGTGCCCTGGTGAACGCCGACCGCAACAACTTCGCGCCGCGGCTCGGCCTGGCGTATTCCATCAACGACCGCACGATCCTGCGGAGCGGATATGGCATCAGCTACATCCACTTCAACCGCCTCGGGGGAGAGAACCTGCTCTCCTTCAACGGGCCGCACGTCGTGGGCGTGAACATCACCCAGATGCCGTCGCAGGGCTTCTGCGGTCCGACCACCCCGCCGGCGACCTGCTTCCGGACGACGCAGCAGGGCTATCCCGAAGGCGTGAACGTGCCCGCGAACTTCAGCACGCTGAACGCGCGGGTCAACTACATCCCGAAGGACAACCCGAGCGGCAACGTGCAGAGCTGGCACGTGTCGTTGCAGCGTGAGATTCTGCGCAACCTGCTGGTGGACGTCGGCTACATCGGGAACAAGAGCCGGGACATCATGATCCTCGGGGACTACAACCAGGCGCGCGTGAACGGGCCCACGGAGAACGCCACGCTCCAGGCGCGGCGGCCGATCCCCGGCTTCCAGGAGATCCAGATCGCCTGGGCCGGCGGCCGGGGCGACTACCATGCCCTGCAGGTCAAGGTGGAACGGCGCTACTCACGGGGCCTCTACCTGCTGAACGCCTTCACGTGGTCGAGGGCGCGTGACAACGCGTCGGGCCACCTCGAGGTGCAGAACGGCGACAACAGCCGCGTGAACTATCGGGACCTCGCGTCGGAGTTCGGGACGTCAGGGTACGACCAGCCGCTGAACAACACGACCAGCTTCGTCTGGGAGCTGCCGTTCGGCAAGGATCGCCGGTTTGCCCGGAACCTGAACCCGGTGGTCGAAGGCGTGCTCGGCGGATGGCGGCTCGTCGGCATCAACACGATGACGAGCGGCGTGCCGATCAACCTCTCGTACAGT
Source organism: uncultured Acidobacteriota bacterium (assembly GCA_963787175.1). Taxonomy (GTDB): domain Bacteria; phylum Acidobacteriota; class Vicinamibacteria; order Vicinamibacterales; family 2-12-FULL-66-21; genus CAVSUB01. Next base: position 296,545 of record CAWBCA010000002.1, on the reverse strand, counting down.
CCCGCGACGGCGTTCTCCGTGAGCGGCAGCCCCACGTATCGCCCGAACCTGACCGGGGATCCACTCACGCCGAGCGACCAGCGCTCGATCACCAACTACCTCAACCCGGCCACGGTGGAGATCCCGACCGATCGCTCGCAGCCGTTCGGGGATGCGCCGCGCAACGCCGTCCGCGCCAACGCGTTCTACCAGTTCGACCTCGGGTTGCACAAAGGGTTCTCGCTCGGGCGGGACCAGACGCGGCTCGAGGCGCGCATCGAGGCGTTCAACGTGCTGAACAAGACGAACTTCGCCTCGGCGAACGGCAACCGATCGGCCAGCGCGTTCGGGACGATCACGTCCACGTACCCGGCGCGGCAGATTCAGCTCGGGGTCAAGCTGTATTTCTGACGGGGTCTTGATACAAGGGGCGGCCGGGGTATTCCTCGTCCGCCCCTTCGTGCGTCGGGGCTCGGCGTTCGGCGCTCGCCGGACGGCTATCTGGAAAACCGACAAGCGGACGGAGGAGATTCACTCGAAGACTGTCCTCCGCTCCTCCGTGTGGAGACTGGCGGCTGCCGAGCCCCGAACGCCGAGCGCCGAGCCCCGAACGCCGACCCATGAGACAGTGTCTCATGCAGTTCTCGCCGTCGTCGCGCGCGCGGCTGACGGAGTACCGATTCTCGGCCGCTTTCCGGGCGACACGCTGTTCGAGCGCGTGGCGCGCGCCGTCTGCCGCGCCGGCAGCCTTCCGCGTAAGGAGCTCTACGAGGCGTGGGAAGTGGCGCGGCGGGTCCGGCGCCTGTTCCGGGGCGGACGCGTGGTCGATCTGGGCGGCGGTCACGGCCTGCTTGCGCACATCATGCTGGTGCTGGACGATTCGTCCACCGGGGCGCTGGTGGTCGACGTGGCCGCGCCGCTGTCCGCCGCGAAGCTCGAGATGGCAATCGAGGCCGCCTGGCCACGGCTGGCCGGGCGGATCTCGAGGACACGAGGCCGGCTGGAGGAAGTCGAGATCGTGCGGAGCGACGTCGTGGTGTCCAGCCACGCCTGCGGCAGCCTCACCGATCGCGTGCTCGATCGGGCCGTCAGCGCGCGTGCACGGGTGGGCGTGCTGCCGTGCTGCCACGATCTCTACACCTGCAATCCCGGTGGGTTGACCGGGTGGGTCGACGGTCCGCTGGCAGTCGACATCGTCCGGGCGACGCGGCTGCGGGAGCAGGGATACCGGGTGTGGACGCAGACCATCCCCTCGAACATCACCCCGAAGAACCGCCTGCTGCTGGGTGCCCCCGGGGCGGATGGCTGACGGCTACCGGCCGCCGGCGCTCCTGATCCGATAGAGCTTCGTCTGCGTGCGGACGTAGAGGCTGTCGCCGCCGACGGCCGGGGTGGCAAGGCTCATCTCTCCGAGGCTGTTCCTGGCGATCTCGTCGTAGCGGTCGCCCGCGACGAGCACGAACGCGTCGCCATCCTCGCTCAGGAGGTAGATTCGCCCCTGGCTGGCCAGCGGCGAGCTCGAGAACGTGGAGCCGCCGCCGCCCACGCGCGCCTTGTAGACCTCGGCGCCTGTCTCGGCATCTGCCACCTGCAGCACCCCGTTGTCGTTGACGGCATAAATGCGGCCCCGATAGACCAGCGGCGACGGCGTGTAGCCCGAGAAGCGCGGCTGCGACCAGGCGACGAACTCGTTCGCCCTCTGATCCTGACGAAGCGAGATGTCCCCCCGGGCGTCCGGGCGTACGGCGAGCAGCGGGCGATTGGCCTCACCCTGCGAGCCCGAGCCGACGTAGAGCAGGCCGATCGCCGGCCACCGGGCTGGGCGTCGCCTGCGTCATCCCCTTCAGCCGCCAGAGCTCGTGCCCGTCGGTGTCGTAGCTGATGGCGAAGCCCCGCCCGATCGTCACGATCTCGGTGCGGGTCCCGCTGTTCCACACGAGCGGCGTCGCCCACCCCGACGCCATGCGGCTGGCGAGATCGGCTCGTTTCACCTTCCAGAGCTCCTTGCCGGTCTTCGCGTCGAGCGCGGCGAGGAACGACTCGCCATCGTTGTCGTGCAGCTGGTAGAGCCGCCCGCCGTGGACGACGGGAGAGGAGGCGGTGCCGAAGTCGAGGTAGATCGGCTGCGGCGTCCAGCTGTGCTTCCACAGCAGGGCGCCGTCGGTCGTGTAGCAGAACACGCCGATGTTGCCGCCGAACGAGGCGTAGACCCGCTCGCCGTCGGTCACCGGCGTCTCCGAGGCGTAGGTGTTCTTCCGATGCCGTCCGCCGAACGGCTTGCCGCGATGGGCCTCCTGCTTCCAGATCACCCGGCCGGTGTTCGCATCGAGGGCGAAGACCATGTAGCTGATCTCGCCGGTCTCGTCCGTCAGCTCGATGTCGCGCCCGACCACACGCCTGGTGATCTCCTCGTCCGTCAGGCCCTGCTTCTGGAGCTCGGCGGCGTAGTCGTTGCCGAAGATGCCGGTCGACGGCGCCTTGAACGTGCCCGGGCTGATCGCGGACGTGACGAACACGCGGTCCTTCGACAGGATCGGCGAGGACCATCCACGGCCGGGAACCTCGGTGACCCACGCCACGTTGTCGGTGGCGGTCCAGCGCTCGGGGAGTGTCGAGCCGTCGGCAACGCCGGCACCTCCGGGACCGCGGAATTGAGGCCAGTCGGCCGGATCGGCGCCGATCACCGCCGAGGTGAGCAGGACGGCCGCGGCGAGCGCGAGCGCAGGTTTTCGCATGGGAGGGTTCCATCTTACGCGGCAGAGGCCGGATTGCGGAACGGACCGGGAAAGATCAATGACGTGGATGGTGTGACGGGTTGACAGGGGTCGGCGGGCGAAGTCCCTGAGCGAAGTCTTTGGGCGAAGCTTCGGCGAGGTGGCATTTGTGGACAGGGTGGCGCGGGGTGACCCCGCGAAGGGCCCCACAGCGATTGCCGCGTGGTACGATCCGGGGCCGCGTACAGGAATCTCCCATGTCCAACACCAGCGAGCGAGAAGTGCTGACCGTCGACGGGACCGAAGTCCCGATCACCAACCCGGACAAGGTTCTCTTTCCGCAGGCCGGCTACACCAAGCGCGATCTCGTCCGCTACTACCTCGCCGTCGCCGACGGCGCGCTTCGCGCCGCGGGCGGGCGCCCGAACGTGCTGGTGCGCTATCCCAACGGCATAGAGGGGGAGTTCTTCTACCAGAAGCGGGCGCCGGCGTCGCGCCCGGCGTGGATCGAAGTGGTGGCGTTGCGGTTCCCGTCCGGCCGGAGCGCCGCGGAGATTGTGCCGCGGAGCCCCGCAGCGCTGGCGTGGATGGCCAACCTCGCCTGCCTCGAGCTGCACCCGCACCCGGTGCGGACGGCCGACCTGGATCACCCCGACGAGCTGCGCGTGGATCTCGATCCGGTTCCGGGCATCGCCTGGCCGCAGCTGCGCGAGGTCGCGCGCGTCGTGCGCGGCACGCTGGAGGAGCTCGGGCTGACCGGCTGGCCCAAGACGTCCGGCTCGCGAGGCATCCACGTCAACGTGCGGATCGAACCGCGCTGGACCTTCGACGAGGTCCGCAGGGCGGCGCTCGCCTTCGCGCGGGAGGTCGAGCGGCGCGCGCCCGCCCTTGCGACCAGCAAGTGGTGGAAGGAAGAGCGCCACGGCGTCTTCCTCGACTACAACCAGAACGCCAAGGACCGCACCGTTGCCGCTGCCTACTCGGTGCGGCCGAAGCCGGATGCGCGCGTCTCCGCCCCGCTCACCTGGGAGGAGATAGACGAGTGCGATCCGGCTGACTTCACGCTCGCGACCATGCCGGCGCGTGTCGCCCAGCTCGGCGATCGCCACGAAGGGATCGATCTGGCCCCGTGCTCGCTCACGTCGCTCCTGGAGCTGTCCGAGCGTCAGGAGCGGGACGGCGAGGGGGATGCGCCCTGGCCTCCGCAATACAAGAAGCAGCCCGGGGAGCCGCCGCGCGTGCAGCCGTCACGCCGCCGGGTGCCGAAGCATCCGCTGATCGAGATCGCCCGTGCCGAGAAGAAGGCGGATGCGCTCGCCGGGCTGGACCGGTGGCGAGCGCGTCACCCGGAGGCCGCGGCACACCTGAAGGATGCCGACGTGCTCGTCGACGCGATGCGCGGAAGGTCCAGCACGTGGACGCGCATCCGCGTCAACCTGCAGCACGTCCCGGCTGCGCAGCAGCCCGCCCAGGAGCCGCTCGATCCGGACGGCGCTCCGGACCGCGACACCGATGCTACCGGCGGCCCGCCGCGCCGAAGACCTTCTCGAGCTCGAAAGGCGTCGTGACCTCGAGCTGATCGTAGCGGCAGTCGCGCGGCTGCCTGTCGGGGCGCCACCGCGCGAAAACCGTCGCGTGACGGAAGCGCGTCCCCTGCAGGTGGTCGTAGCGGACCTCGCACACGCGCTCGATGCGCAGCGGCTCCCACGACAGGTCCTTGCCGGCGCTCCAGCGGCTCTGGCCGCCAGGCATGCGCTCGGGGCCGTCACCGCCCGTTCCCGCCCAGTCCCGCCACGGGTGCTGGTCCATCGCCTTGTCCCGCAACGGTTCGAGCTCCAGCGCGAGCTCTCTCCGGCGCGCCATCGTGAACGCCGACGTCACGCCGACATGTTGCAGCCTGCCCGCGTCGTCGTAGAGCCCCAGCAGAAGGGAGCCGACGGCATCCGCTCCGCTCTTGTGCCAGCGAAAGCCCGCGACGACGCAGTCGGCCGTGCGCGAGTGCTTCACCTTGAACATGGCACGCTTGCCGGGATCGTACTTGCCGTCGGCCGGCTTCGCGACCACGCCGTCGAGGCCCGCCCCCTCGAACCGCGCCAGCCACTCCGCCGCGAGCGCGCGATCCCGCGTAACGGGCGTCAGGTGCAGCGGAGGGCGAATGCCTGCAAACAGCGCCTCGAGCTGCGAGCGGCGCTCGTGCTGCGGCGCGTCGCGGATGTCCCGTCCGCCGACCGCGAGCAGATCGAACCCGACGAAGGCTGCCGGCGTTTCCCTCGCCAGCATGGCGACACGCGAGGCGGCCGGGTGCAGGCGCAACTGCAGCGCATCGAAGTCCAGCCCCGCAGGGGATGCGATGACGATCTCGCCGTCGACGACGCAGCCGTCCGGAAGGGCCTCGAGGAAGACCTCGTGCAGGTCGGGGAAGTAACGGTCGAGCGGCCGCAGGTCGCGGCTCTGGATGAACACCTCGCCGCCGCCGCGGAACACGATCGCGCGGAATCCGTCCCACTTCGGCTCGTACAGGAACCCGTCCGTGGCGGGGATGGCCCCGGCCAGCTTCGCCAGCATCGGCTCGACCGGGGGCGCGATGGGAAACGTCACGCGCAGACCTACGGCTTCGAGAAGACCAGGCTCGCGTTGGTTCCGCCGAAGCCGAAGGAGTTGGTCATCGCGTTCGTGATCGGGAGCGGCCTGGCCACGTGCGGCACCAGATCGAGATGGTTGTCGTCGTCCGGCCGATCCAGGTTGATCGTCGGCGGGGCAATCTGATCGCGCAGAGCGAGAACGGTCAACCCCGCCTCGAGCGCGCCGGCACCGCCCAGCAGGTGTCCTGTCATGGACTTCGTCGAGCTGACCGCCAGGTTCGCGGTGTGCGCGCCGAAGACCCGCGCGATCGCCACGGCCTCCGCCCGGTCCCCGAGCGGGGTCGATGTCGCATGCGCGTTCAGGTACTGCACATCCTGCGGGACGAGCCCGGCGTCCGCCAGCGCAGCGTCCATGACGCGGCCGACTCCCTCGCCGTCTTCAGGAGGCGCCGTAAGGTGGTGGGCATCGGAGCTCATGCCGTAACCAACCAGCTCCGCGAGCAGCGGCGCGCCACGGCGTTCGGCGTGTCCGCGCTCCTCCAGGACGAGAATGCCCGCTCCTTCGCCGACGACGAACCCGTCCCGATCGACGTCCCACGGCCGGCTCGCCCGTTCGGGTGCGTCGTTGCGGGTTGACAGCGCGCGCATGGCCGAGAAGCCGGCCACGGACAACGGGGTGATGCTCGCCTCGGTTCCGCCGCAGACCATCGCGTCGGCGTAGCCGCCCTGAATGATCCGGAACGCGTCGCCGACGGCGTGCGCGCCCGTCGTGCAGGCGGTCGCCACCGCGGAGCTCGGGCCCTTGGCCCCGAGCCTCAGCGAGACCTGGCCGGCGGCAAGATTGACGATCGTCGAGAGGATGAAGAACGGTGAGACGCGGTCGGGCCCGCGCTCGAGCAGCACCCGATGTTCCCGCTCGATGATTTCGAAGCCCCCGATGCCGCTGCCGATGATCACCCCGACACGTGTGGCGTTGTCCGCCCTGACCTTCAGGCCGCTGCCTTCCATCGCCATCGCGGTTGCCGCCACCGCGAACTGGATGAACCGGCCGCACTTCTTCACGTCCTTCCTGTCGAGCCACTGCAGGGGATCGAAGTTCGTCACCTCGCCTGCGAACCGCGCCGGGTGTCGTGCGGCGTCGAACAGCGTGATCGGGCCGATTCCCGACCGGCCGGCCAGCAGACCCTCCCAGGAGGCGGCGGTCCCGACTCCGACAGGGGACACCAGCCCTACCCCGGTCACGACCACTCGCCGTCGCCGCTCATCGCGTGTGTTCACATCCCACCCTCATGGATATCCGCGGCGGCCGATGGGCCGCACGATCGGCAGGGCACGGGGCTTCCATTCCTTGTGCGGACCCCGCCCAGCGACCATTATGGCAGGGCCGTCGGGCCGTGAAAAACGCTCCTCAACCTTTCGGCCCCACACGCGGTCTGAGTGAGCAGAGCCTGCCGCACCCTGGAGGGTTGCTTTCATGCGCACCAGAGCCGCCGTGCCCGTGCTGTCCGCCGCATGCCTCAGCCTGATCCTGTCCGCGAGCACGGCATTCGCGTCGCCGCGCGGCCGCGTCTACGTTCGTGCCCGTCCCCCCGCTGCACTCGTTGAGGTGCGGGCCATCGCGCCCGGGCCCTGGCATGTCTGGGTGGGCGGACATCAGCGCTGGGACGGGCGCCGCTATGCCTGGTCGCCCGGCCGCTGGGCGGTGCACCCGCGCCCTCGCGCCGTCTGGGTGCCGGCCCGCTGGGTTCACGAGCCACGCGGTTGGTACTTCGCCGCCGGCTACTGGCGCTGAGGCACTGGGCTGCCACTAACCCCGGAGTTCACTGTGTTGCGGCTGTCGGGGCGGGCCTCAGGCCGCCAAGGCGGGGTCTAACCACCTTCGCCAAGGCTACGGTGGTCCGCCGTAGCTTCAGCGGAGGCGGAAAACCCCGCCCTACATCAACCCAAGTGAACGCAGGGGGTAGTGCTTCTGCCTGATCGTCAGCAGTGAGAATGGCGCGGTCTGAAGGCCGCGCCCCACAGCGACGAGCGCCAGGCGCCGAGCGCCGAGCCCCGAGTCACTGCGCAGCGGCGGTACGCGCCTCCAGGAAGGGAGATGGGCGGAACGTATAGCGGCCGACGGTGACGAACGAGAGCCCCGCGAGCACACAGAGCGCACCGGCGATCCAGAACGCAAGCTCGTACCTCCGAGCTCCGTGCGAATCGCGCCGGCGCCGAACGCAGCCAGCGACGCGCCAAGCTGATGGCTTGCGCCGATCCAGCCGTAAATGACGCCGGTGTTCTCACGGCCGAAAGCTTCGCCGGTGAGCCGGACGGTGGGCGGCACGGTGGCGATCCAGTCGAGGCCGTAGAAGACGGCGAACCACCCCAGCCCATCAAGTCCCTGCTGGAGCGCAAACGGCAGGTACAGCAGCGAGAGCCCGCGCAGCGTGTAATACCCGAACAGCAGGTGGCGGCTCGAGTAGCGATCGGTGAGCCACCCCGACCCCATCGTGCCGACGATATCGAAGATGCCCATCAGCGCCAGCAACTGGGCCGAGCGGACCGCCGAAATGCCGACGTCGTGACACGCGGCTATCAAGTGCGTGCCGATGAGGCCGTTGGTGCTCGCGCCACACACGAAAAAAGTCCCCGCCAGCACCCAGAACGCCGGCGAGCGCGCGGCGTGGACGAGCGCCGCGATTGGCGCCAGCGCCTTCGGCCGGGACTCCGCATCCTCCGGCTCCGTCTGCCCGTAGCGGAGCAGCCCCAGGTCGGACGGCCGGTCCCGCATGAACGCGAACACGATTGCAAAGACCATCGCCGAGGCCGCCGCCACGACGAGGGTCGCCGTCCGCCAGCCCCGATGCTCCGCCAGGCTCGCGAGCATGGGCAGGAATACCAGCTGTCCGGTCGCGTTGGCTGCCGACAGGGCGCCGAGCACGAGCCCGCGGCGCGCGTCGAACCAGCGGGTCGCCACGACGGCGGCCAGCACCATCGACGTGACGCCCGTGCCCGTGCCCACCAGCACACCCCAGAGCAGCGTCAGCTGCCATTGGTTCCGCATCTGCGTGCTGAGCGCCACGGAACACGCAAGCAGGGCGACGGCGGAGAGGATCACGCGCCGGAGACCCCACCGGTTCATCACCGATGCGGCGAATGGACCGATGAGCCCGAACAGCGCGATGTTGATGGCGACGGCCGCGGAGATCACGGCACGGTTCCAGCCGAACTCCGCCTCGAGCGGCACCATCAGGACGCTCGGCGTCGCACGGATGCCGGCCGTTACGAGAAGAACGACGAACGTGACCGCCGCGACAACCCAGGCATAGTGGAGACGACGCCCCAGGGGCGCGCTGTTGGCTTCCGTCATGAAGGCTCTCCTGTCAGACGGCGCCGCCCGGGGTGTGGATCCCGGCGCATCTCACCAGTGCTTCGGCAGGTCTACATAGGAGCCGTCGAGGCCGGCGGTGGAGGCGCATCCCAGCAGTGCCATCGTCCGCTCGAGATCCGCGCGAAGAATCGCGATCGCGCGCGCAACACCCGGGTGTCCGGCTGCCGCGAGCCCGTACGCATACGCGCGCCCGACGAGCACCGCTTTCGCGCCCATCGCCAGCGCCTTGACGATGTCGCCGCCGCGCCGGATGCCGCCGTCCACCAGCACCTCGGCGCGGCCCTGCACGGCGCGCACGACCTCGGGCAGCGCCCGCACGGTCGGATAGCACGTATCGAGCTGGCGTCCGCCGTGGTTGGACACGATGACGCCGGCGGCCCCCTCGTCTATCGCCCTCCTCGCATCGTCTCCGGTGATCACCCCTTTCATCACGATCGGGCCGGGCCAGACAGCGCGGATCCACCGCATGTCCTCCCACGCGATGGCGGCCTTCGTCAGGTTGCCGCGGACGTCGCGGGCGCGCATCGGGCCAATCTCCGGCAGGACGACGTTGGGGTAGAACATCACCCCTTTTCGATCGGAGAGGTAGCCGGCCAGCCAGCGCGGGTGGCGCAGCAGGTGCGGCACGAAGGGGAGCTTGTCGAGGAACCCGCCGCCAATCAGCTGCGCGCTGCCGTTGCGGATGTCGCGCTCCCGGAACCCCGGGGCGTTGGTGTCGATGGTCATCGCCAGCACGCGGCACCCGGACGCCCACGCGCGCGCCAGCGTCTCTTCGACGACGCCCTGGCCACCGGCCAGATAGAGTTGGTACCAGAGCGGGCCGGCGGCCGCCGCCACATCCTCCACGCGGTAGCCGGAGAAGGTGGACAGCACGTAGCCGATCGCCGACTCCCTGGCCGCGCGCGCGACCCCAAGCTCGCCGTGAGGGTGGAACAGACGGGTGTAGCCGACCGGCGCCAGCAGCAGCGGCATCGACAGCTCCGAGCCGAGCACCACGGTTCTCGTGTCACACTGCGGGACGCGCACGGCGTTCCTGGGCCGGAACAGCACCTCGTCCCAGCTTCTTCGGTTGTCGCGCAGGGTGACTTCTCCCTCGGCACCGCCGTCGATGTAGTCGAAGACCACGTCCGGCGTGCGGCGCCTGGCCAGGCGTCTCAGGTCGTCGATGTTGACGACGCGGTCGAGGGAAGCGCGGTAGGTGCGGAGCATCAGGACATCGGGGCGTTCGGTTCACTGAGCATATACAACGTGCATTACTCTGTAAGGAACATGTTTCGAGAGACAGACGATCTGCGGATCACACAGGTCCGGCCGCTGATCCCGCCGGCCATCCTGCTGGAGGAGATTCCGATCAGCGAGAAGGCGTCCAACGTGGTGTCCAACACGCGCGGGGCGATTGCCGGCGTGCTCGCCGGCCGCGATGCCGCGGCTGGTCGTGGTCGCCGGCCCGTGCTCGATCCACGACTCGGCAGCGGCGCTCGACTACGCCAGGCGGCTGAACGTGTTCGCGGAGCGCTACGCCGACCAGCTGATCGTCGTGATGCGCACCTATTTCGAGAAGCCCCGGACCTCGGTCGGCTGGAAGGGGCTCATCAACGATCCCGATCTCGACGAGAGCTATCACATCAACAAGGGGCTGCGCGCTCGCCCGCAAGCTGCTGCTCGACATCAACGACCTCGGGCTGCCGACCGCCTCCGAGTTTCTCGACACGCAGATTCCCGCAGCACATCGCCGACCTGACGTCCTGGGTGGCCATCGGCGCGCGTACGACGGAGAGCCAGGTGCATCGCGAGCTGGCGTCCGGGTTGTCGATGCCGGTCGGCTTCAAGAACGGCACGGACGGCGGCGTGAAGACGGCGGTGGACGCGGTGCTCGCGGCGCGTTCACCGCACTGGTTCCCGTCGGTCACCAAGCAGGGGGTCTCGGCCATCTTCCAGACGACCGGCAACGAGACCTGCCACGTCATCCTTCGCGGCGGGACCCGCACCGGGCCGAATCACGGCCCCGACCACGTGCGCGACATCTGCGCCAGCCTGCGCGCCAAGCGCTGCCCGAGACGGTGATGATCGACTGCTCGCACGGCAACAGCGAGAAGGACTACCAGCGGCAGGCGCACGTCGCGCGAGTCGATGTGCAGCCAGGTCGGGTCGGGATCGTGGCAGGTCTTCGGGGCGATGCTCGAGAGCCACCTCGTGGAAGGACGGCAGGACTACACGCCCGGAAGCGCCCGCCGTCTACGGCCAGAGCATCACCGACGCCTGTCTGTCGCTCGAACAGACGGAACCGCTGCTCGAGCAGCTGGCTGCGGCGCAGCAGGCGCGCGGCGGTCCGCTGAAGCTTCGGGGTCGGCGCTCGGCGTTCGGGGCTCGGCGGTCGGTGAGGCTGGAAACCAAGTGGCTGATAACTGACAGCTGACAGCATCCACGATCCGTCAGAACCCGACACCCTTGGACTTCACCTTCACCCGCATCAGGTACATGTCCGCCGTCATGTAGAGCGAGCGGCCATCGTCTCCGAAGGCGACGTTGCCGGTCGCCTGGCCGGTCGGATCGTGCCGAGGTGCTTGCCCTGCGGCGAGATCACCAGCACGCCGCCGGGCCCGGTGGCGAACAGGTTGCCGTCGGTGTCGATCTTCAGGCCGTCGGGCAGCCCGTTGCGGGTCTTCGTCATCGCGGTGGCGTCGAGCAGGATGCGGCCGTTGGCGATCGTGCCGTCGGGCTTGACGTCGAACACTCGCCAGATCGCCGCCGTCGGCGTCCGACTGCGCGACGTAGAGCACCTTCTCGTCGGGCGAGAAGGCCAGGCCGTTCGGCCGCGTCATGTCCTTGGTGAGGAGCGTGACCGTTCCGTCGCGGCTGCGGCGGAACACGCCGGCGTATGCATCTCGCGCCGCGGGTCGTCCCACTGCTTCTCCATCCCGTAGGCCGGATCGGTGAAGTACAGGTCGCCGTTGCTCTTGAACACCAGGTCGTTCGGGCTGTTGAACCGCGCGCCCTCGTAGCGGTCGGCCAGCGTGGTGAACGCCGGCGCCGGGCTGGCCAGCGGCGCGTCCATCACGCGCGATACGCCGGTCGCCGTGTTGCGCGAGCACCAGCCGGCCGTCGCTGTCGAGCGTCAGACCGTTCGATCCGGTCTCACCCGCCGCGCGGCGCGGACCCGGTGTAGCCGGACGGGTTTCAGGTAGGGACTTGCGCCCCCTCTCCTTCCTTCCACCGGTGCACGACGTTTGTCGGGATGTCGGAGAACAGCAGGTAGCCGCCCGCCTTCACCCAGACCGGCCCCTCGCGACCAGTCGTAGCCCTCGGAGAGGATCTCGATCTTCGCGTCCGGCGCCACGATCGCGGTCGAGTGCCGGATCGAGGCGCTCGATCCCCGGAGGCTTCCGGCTGGCGGGTTGCGCCGCCCTGAGCGTCGTCATCGCCGAGGCAGGCGGCAGGCAGGTCACCAGCGCGGCGGCACCGGCAAGTGTCAGCAGCACCGGTCGCGCGCGTCCAGGGCTCTCACGGCAAACCTCCAGGGTGCGCAGCACGGTCACTTCGTGATCGGAGTGACGACCACCTTCCTGAACCACACCTTCTCGTGGTCCCCCTGGATCATGACGGGCCCGGGCTCGGTCTCCTTGGCGTCCAGCGCGCCGCCCGTGATGCCCGTGATCTTGGCGTTGCTGTGGATGGTCTGCCCGTTGAGCACGGCGGTGACGCAGTTGCCGACAATGGTGATCTGCGCGGTCTGCCACTCGCCGGCCGGCTTGCTGACGTTCTTCGTCGGCGCCTTGCGCGCGTAGATCGCCATGTGTCCGTGCACTTCATCACCGGCGGCCGCGCCGGCATCGTCGAGCACCTGCATCTCGTAGCGGCCGCGCAGGTAGATGCCGCTGTTGCCCTTCGGCGAGAGCTTGTATTCCGCATCGAGGCGGAAATCCTTGAACTGCTCTTTCGAGACGAGATTGTTGGCTTTCGGCACGTTCGTCATCGCGCCCTCCTCGACGCTCCAGCCGGAGGGCTTGTCCTTGTCCTGCACGTCCCAGGCGGCGATCGACTTGCCGTCGAACAGCACCACGGGCTTTCCGAACGCGTGCGAAGCGTTGGCGTCGCACGCCGCCCATGTCGGAGGCCGCTCGCCGGTCACCTTGATGGGCGGCTCGCCGATCGTGCCGGTGAGCTTGCCGCCCTCTACCCGGAGGCTGGCCGTCCCTTTCGAGTTGCCGGGCAGCAGGAAGGAGAGGGTGCCGTCGGCAATCTTGACGTCCTTGACCGGGACCGGGCTGCCGCCACGGTTGAGGAAGCGGGCCGAAAGCGTCCCCCCCTCCTCCTTGACCTGAAGCCAGTAGACGTTGCCGGTGTTCGGCGGATCGCCGGTGATGTTCCAGTCACCGACAAACTGGTTGTTCTGTGCGCCTGCCGGCGCCGCAATCGCCGCCGCCAGCAACGCCACAGTCAGGACCGTCTTCAACCGCATGTGACCTCCGCAATCAGGATCGAGTCAGCGTCCGAACAGGAGCAAGGACGGGAGCTAAGGATACATCGGGCCAGGCCCGATCACGTGAGCTGCCCGCCGGGCGCCGCCGCGAGCTGAAAGAGCGGTTCCATCCGCGTCCACCAGTCTTCCCGTCGCCCGTCGAGGGGTGACTGCTGCATCGAGCGCATCAGGGCTTCCCATTCCGCCACGCGCGGGTGGGACGCCGCGTGCGAGGCGAAACACTCGCGGTAGTCCCGTCCGTCCGTCTCGAGGACCATCACCAGCCGGTTGCCGAGGATGTAGATGTCCATCCGGCGGATGCCTGCATGCTGCAGGCTGGCCACGACCTCCGGCCAGACCTCGCGGTGGTAGCGGCGATAGGCCTCGACGATCGATGGATCGTTTCTGAGATCGATTGCGAGCACCGCCCGGCTCGAGCGCATCTCGTCGGCGTCAGTCACGCGCGGATGCTTCCACAGAGCGTGTCCACGCGTCAAAAGCGCGACTGCTGAGGCAGGACGCTCATTATTGTTCAGCTGTGGTGGCTGTTCAGCACGGGGCATCCCGCGCTATCATCCGCGCGCCGAAGCCATGGCACCCCACCTGGACCCGCAGATCGTCGGGGCGGAAGACACCTCCGCCATCGACGTGACGTCGTCATTCTCCCTGCTGCTGCGTGCCCGCGGGGGTGACGAGGCCGCGCGCGACGAGCTGTGCGCGCGCTACCTTCCGCGCCTGCGGCGCTGGGCGCACGGACGCCTGCCGGTGTGGGCGCGCGAACACCTGGACACCGAGGATATCGTCCAGGACGCGTTGATGAAATCGTTCCAACGGCTCGACAGCTTCACGCCGGAGCACGAAGGCGCGTTCTGCGCGTATGTGTGCCAGGCGCTGCGGAACCAGGTGCGCGACGCGCTCCGCCGCGCGGCCCGCCGGCCGGCGGGCCGGCCGTTGAGTGTCGACGAGCCGGCCCACGATCCGTCGCCGCTCGAGCAGGCGGTCGGACACCAGCTGATCAACCGATATGACGACGCACTGCAGCGGCTGCGCGAACCCGAGCGCGAGCTCGTGATTGCCCGCGTGGAGCTCGGGCTCGACTACGCCGAGATCGCCGGCCTGTCGGGCAGGACGACGCTGGCTGCGGTCCGGGTGGCCGTCAGCAGGGCGCTCGTGCGGCTGGCTGCCGAGATGGGCCATGACCGACGAGGCTGACGATCCGTCGCTCCTTGCGCTTGGCGCCGCGGTATCGGATGGGGCGCCGGTCGACTGGGACGAGGTCGAGACTCACGCCGACAGCGCTGAGAGGCAGGACGTGGTCCGCGCCATGCGTGACGTCGCGACGCTGATGGCGGCGCACAGGTACGTGGACGCTCCCCCCGCCGTTGCCCCGCCTGCAGCCCCTCGCCAGTGGGGTCACCTGGTTCTCTTCGAGCCGATCGGCCAGGGCGCATTCGGCACCGTGTACCGCGGCTTCGATCCGCGTCTCGAGCGCGAGGTCGCGGTCAAGCTGCTGCGCAAACCTGACCGCCACGCGCATTCTCCACTCGCGGAGGCGCGTCACCTCGCCCGCGTGCGCCACTCCAACGTAGTCGTCGTCCACGGGGCCGATCAGCACGACGAGCAGGTCGGCATCTGGATGGAGTACATCGAAGGCCAGACGCTCGCTGCCATGGTGCGAGCGGGCGGCCCCATGAGCGCGCGCGAGGTGACGGGCATCGGCATCGACCTGTGTCGTGCACTCTCTGCGCTGCACGCCGCCGGGCTGCTCCACCGCGACATCAAGCCGCAGAACGTGATGCGTGAGGTCGGCGGCCGGATCGTGCTGATGGACTTCAGCGGCGCGCAGGCGCTGGTGCCGGAGGGCGGGACGTCGACTGTCTCGGGCACGCCGCTCTACATGGCCCCGGAGCTCTTCGACGGCAGTCCCGCGACGGTTCCGAGCGACGTCTACAGTCTTGGTATTCTGCTGTTCTTCCTCCTCACGGGCCGGGTACCCGTCGAGGGCCGGACGATGGCCGATCTGAAGATCGCGCACGGACGCAGGGCGAAAAAGGGCCTCCGGGACCTGCGGCCGGACCTCCCCGAGACCATCGTCCAGGTGATCGGGTGTGCGATCGACCACGAGCCCTCCGGCCGGTATCAGACCGTCGGAGAGCTCGAACACGCCCTGGCTGCCGCCACCGCGATCCACCGGATGCTGCCCGCGGCGGGCGACGCCGCGCACCCGGCAGGCGCATCCGCGCGCGGCGGAAAACGGTTCCGCACCGCCATGCTGTGGACGGCGGCAGGGCTGATCCTCGGGCTCGTCGTCGCCGCCGGACTTGCACGCTGGCGGGCGACGCCCGCACCTGAGGTGGTCACCGCGCGTTTTTCGATCGGGCCCCCTTACGTGGCCGGCAGCTGGCCACGGCTGTCCCCCGACGGACGCCAGGTCGTGTTCGGCGCCGCCGTGGAAGGGCGCAACCGGTTCTGGATCCGGCCGCTCGACTCGAACGATGGCCACGCGCTGCCGGGCACGACAGCCACCGAAACCCCATTCTGGTCGCCGGACGGAAGAACGCTGGCATTTTTCGCGGACGGCAAGCTGAGAGTCATTTCAGCAGACGGAGGCGAGCCCGAGACGCTGGCGGACGCCGAGCAGCCGCGCGGCGGCGACTGGAGCGGCGACCGCCTCATCTTCGCGGGGCGGAACGGCATCAACACCGTCGACCGGAATGGCAGCAATCTGGCGGCAGTCACCATGCTGGACGAGTCGGCGGGCGAGTTCCAGCATGCGTGGCCCCGGTTCCTCCCGGATGGCCGGCGCTTCCTGTACATCGTCCGCAGCTCGCGCCCCGAGCGGACCGGCCTGTACCCTGGGCTCTCTCGACGGTACGGCTGCACGGCGGCTGATGCCGGCGTACTCGCGGGTCACCTACGGCGCAGGGCACCTGCTGTGGGTGCGTGAGGGCACACTGCAGGCCCAGCCCTTCGACGTCGACAGCGCAACCCTGAGCGGACAGCCGATCGCGCTGGCCGGACGGGTCAAGCATCATGCCGAAGGGGACGCCGCGTTCGACGTTTCATCGTCCGGCGTGCTGATCTACTACCAGGAGCCGGGAGCGGCGCTCACGCGGCTGACGCTGTTCGATCGCCGCGGCCGCGAGCGGCAGGTGCTCACGGATGCCGGTGCGCATCGGCAGCCGCGGTTCTCTCCCGACGGCGAGCGGGTGCTGGCGGAGCGCGCCAGCCCGGAAGGCACCAATGTGGACCTGTGGATCTACGAGGTCGCGCGCCAGGGCGCGGTCAAGCTGACCACTTCCGACGATCCCGACGCGAATGCGGCGTGGTCGGCGGATGGCAGGACGGTCGCGTACACGCGCAGTCACGCCTCGACGCACCGTCTCTTCACCAAGACGGTGGACGACGGCCGGCCCGAGCGGCCGCTCGAGGCGTTTGCCGGTGAAGCCATCCTCGAGGACTGGTCGGCCGGAGGCCGCTACCTCGCTGCGAGGGTTCCCCGGGACGGCCTGTGGATCATTCCGCTCGATGCGAGGCACAAGCCGTGGGCGTTCCGGCAGGACAGCCGCGCCACCGTGTGGCAATCGGAGTTCTCGCCCGGCGGGCAGTGGCTCGCTTACATGTCGGACGCGTCGGGCAGCCCCGAGGTGTTCGTGGAGCCGTTTCCCGCGACCGGTGAACGCCGGCAGGTCTCGACGCGCGGGGGCGCCGAGCCGCATTGGCGCGCAGACGGCCGGGAGCTGTTCTATCTCGCCGGGAACGGCGACGCTGACGGCGATCGATGTCTCGTCTCCCGGCTGGCAGAATCGCAGGCCCACGCCGCTCTTCCGGCTGGCGGTGGCGGAGATCGCCGGCCAGTCCGACTACGATGTCGCGCCGGACGGCCAGACGTTCGTGGCCGCCTCGTTCATTGCGGATCCGGTCGCGCCGCCGATCGAGGTGGTCGTGAACTGGGCGTCGCTGCTGAAGCGCTAGTTCCTGCCAGATCACAGCCGCGGAATCGCGAGACCGCCGTCGACGTGCAGGACGGTGCCGGTCGCGTACGGAACGTCGCCGCGCACCAGCGCCGCGACCGCGCGTCCCACGTCCGCGGCCTCCCCCCAGCGGTGCTCCGGAACCAGGCCGTCGGCAATCCGCCGGTCGTACAACTCGCGGACGCCTGCCGTCATGTCCGTGGCGATGATGCCCGGGCGCACCTCGAAGACCGGCACGCCCTCGGACGCGAGCCGCACGGCAAACAGGCGGGCCGCCATCGAGAGCCCGGCCTTGCTGACACAGTAGTCGCCGCGGTTCACCGAGGCCATCTCGGCCGACACGGAGGTGATGAAGACGATCGTTGCGCGGAAGCCGGGATCTCCACGCCGTCGCTCCACCTGGTCGCGCGCAATGGCCTGGGTCAGGAAGTAAGGACCCTGAAGGTTGGTGCGCATCAGCTCTTCGAAGCTGTCCTCCGTGGCGTCGAGGAGGTCGGCCCGGATCCGCGGGGCGCGGCCGGCGTTGTTGACGAGCGCGTGCACGGCGCCGCAGTGCCGGCGGACGTCCGCGACCAGCCGCGCGCGATCGCCGGTGCTCGAGAGGTCGGCCGGCACGTAGCGGACGTCCGGTCCCTGCTGGCGCAACTCGTCGAGCACGGCCCGGACGTCACCCTCGGGACGAGTGCCGCCGAGCACGAGGGCCCACCCGTCGCGGGCCAGCGCGCGCGCGACGCCCAGCCCGATCCCCCTCGTCCCGCCGGTGACGAGCGCTGTCCGCACGCTCATTCCGACGCGGCTCTGTCAACCGCTGCACCGGCGGAATCGTTGCGGGCCGCGTCCTGCGCGGGCCCGAAGAACGTGAGGTAGGGAGCTCCCTGCGCGAGCCGGAGGACGTACAGCGCGACCTCGCGCGCGTGGTAGTCCCCCCATTGGCTCGACTCTCCCCGCGGGATCGATGCGCCCCGCGGCACGTGATCCCACCCGTTGGGCCAGTGATAGACGGAGTGGAGCAGCAGGCCCTGGTGATCGGGATCGACGCTGAGATAGGGCCCTGACGGGTCGACGAGCGTGTTCACGACACGCAGGCCTGCCTGCTCGTATCGGGCGGCATCCCGGTCGCCGCGCTGCCCCAGAACGCGAGCCAGGCGCAGCAGGCCCTGCGACGCGATCGCCGCCGCGGAGCTGTCGACCGGCTCGTGATCGTTGAACGGATCGGCGGGGCGATCGCCCCAGTCGCCCATCGCGGCCAGCCCCGGCGCGCCGTCGTCCCAGTACGGCACCCCGTCGGCTGCGGCGATCTGGATGTAACGGTCGCACGTGGCGCACGCCGCCTCGAGCATCACGGCGTCGACGGCACTCCGTCCTCCGGACCCCGCCAGCGCCTCGTCTGGAAGGCTGTCGAGAAACTCGACGAGCTCCGCGAACCCGAGCATCGCCCAGGCGAGGCCGCGCGTCCACGTGGTGAACGGCGAGTAGCCCTGCTGCGTGCTCGGTCCCCGATACGTGCCGTTCGAGACGTTGAACAGGCTCTCGTGCGCGACCCGCCCCCGGACGTCGGCGCGATCGCGTCCGCGTCCGTGATACACGCTGTAGGCGGCGGTGGCGCGCGCGTGCTGCACCAGGCGATCGAGCAGGCTGACCGACGCATCCTGCTCTTCGAAGAGGCGCTGGCCGACCAGGTATCCGAGCGCGAGCGCGCGCAACGAGCGGATGGTGTCGACGAACAGCGAGTGCGGCCCGTTGAACGAGTAGATGAAGCCGCCATCAGGAAGGCGCGTCCAGCGTCGCGCCTGGACCGCGCCGCTGACCTTCAGGGCGAGCTCGTAGAACCGGACTTCCCACCCGCCTGCGTCGATGCGGCCTTCGCGCGCCAGCCGCCAGAGCGTGCCATAGGTGCTGACGTTGTTGAAGCCGTGATCGTGCACGCCCATGTGCGTGAGGTGCGGCGCCATGCGCTCCAGCGTGCGCGACCGGCCGAGATCCAGGAACTCGCGCTCGCCTGTGGCGTCGAACTGCAGCAGCGACGATCCGAACTGGAACCCCTGCGTCCACTCCGTCCAGCCGCGCGCGCGGTAGCGCCCCTCGACAGTGAACACCGGTGCACCGTCGCCGGGGTTCCAGTTGCGCTCGATCGCGCGGATCTTCCCGGCGGACAGCTGGAACAGGCGGTCGATGCCCGGCAGGAGGTCGCGCGGGGAGCGGACGCGGTCGATCTGGATCATGGCCGGACGGCACCATAGCACAGGCGGACGACGTTCATGACTTCCCATCCCGGATTCCGGGGACGCGGCACGGATTTGGCGGCCGCGCGGCGGGGCCGTTGGATCATCACGTTGTCGGGGGCGAGCGATCCGGGGGGCGCCCGGAGAGGTGGGGAAAGGCGGGAGGCGGCCGGGCCCCCTCCCGCCCTGTCGGCTACGACGACAGTGAGGGGATCTCGAATCCCTTGCGATACTCCCGTGTCAGCAGCTTGTCGGCTGCCTTGTCGTTCTCGAACGTCTCCGTCTTGCCGTTGAACGTCAGCCCGTGGCCGACGCGATACGAGATGTTCGCCAGGTGCGGCAGCGTGGACGAGAGGTGGCCCTCCAGGATGTCGCACGTCAGGAGCTTCGGATCGTTGGCGCGAATGGCGTCGATGAAGTTCTGGTAGTGCGGGAACTCGGTGGTGGTGAGCCCCACCGGCTCTCCCGAACCGGCCTTCTCGCCCGACCCCGGCCCCTTCTCGTTCTTGCTCCCGAGCGGCCCCATGTAGGACTGCCACCCGCGCCCGGTTTCGTCCAGCCAGAGCCATCCCTTCGAGCCGTAGAACAGGTTGCCGACGCGCTGGCCGCCCTCGTCGTTGGTATGTTCGCCGCGCGTGGCGAACTCGAGGACCATGCCGTCGGCGTACTCGAACAGCGCCGTCTGCGTGTCGGGGGTTTCCTGTGAGGACTCCGCGCCGAAGTAGCCGCCCATCGAGCTGACCTTGACCGGATGCTCCTGCTTGCCGAGGCCCCACCGGGCGATATCGAACTGGTGCGGGCCCTGGTTGCCGGTGTCGCCGTTGCCGTAATCCCAGTGCCAGTGCCAGTTGTAGTGGAAGCGGTTGCGGTTGAAGGGCCGCTTCGGCGCGGGCCCGAGCCAGAGGTCGTAGTCCACCTTGGACAGGTACTGCGCGTCGTACGCCGGCTCGTAGCTCGTGCCCTGGGCGGTCAACGCGAACTTCTCGCCGGCCGCCATGGGGCCGTCGGGATACTTGCCGATGGCCGGCCGCGGCTTGAAGCACAGGCCGCGCGCCATGTACACCTTGCCGATCCCGCCGTCCTGCATGAACTTGATCGCCTTCTGGACGGCCGGGCGGCTCCGGTTCATCGTTCCGACCTGCACGATCTTGTTGTAGCGTCGCGTGGCCTCGATCATCTTGCGGCCTTCCCACACGGTGTGGGATGCCGGCTTCTCGACGTAGACGTGCTTGCCGGCCTGCAGGCCCCAGACGGTCGCCAGCGCGTGCCAGTGGTTCGGGGTGGCGATGACAATCGCATCGATCTCCTTGTCGTCGAGCACCTTTCGGAGATCCTGCACGAAGTTGGGCTTGAAGCTGGCGACGTTCTTCAGCCGCTCGTCGTTGATGCGCGACGGCGCGAGGTTGGCGTCGATATCGCAGAGCGTCCTGATCTCGACGTTCTTCAGCTGCGCGAACCCGCGCTTCAGGGAATTGCCCTGTCCGCGCACCCCGATGTGACTGACGATGACGCGATCGTTGGCGCCAAGCACCCGGCCGGCCCCCGCAGCCGTCTGGGTGCGAGCTCCGAGGGCGCCGCCGCCGACAACGATCCCCGCTGCCGCCGCTCCCACGCGCGCCGCGAAATCACGCCGAGTGACGCCGTTCTGCTCGTCTTGGTTGCTCGCCACGATGTCCTCCTGAGGTATGCCGGATGTAGAACCGGTGGATCGTAGCAGCACCGGGCCCCGATGTGTGAGTGGTTCCTGAAGAATCCCGATCAGCTGCCTGTCCGGCGGGCCGGCAGCCCGCCCCGCGGCCGGGCGGTCGCGTCCCACAGCAGGGTGCGGTCGTCCGTCTTCGCGCGACGCTGCGGCGGGCCCCGCAGCCCGTCGCAGGCGGTCAAACCCGCCAGTCGCCCGCCGGGCGGCTGACGGTCGGGCCCGCCGGCCGCCTCTGCTCTTTCGCCGATGCCCTGGAGCAGGCCCGGGGAACACAGCCCGTGCGCGGGCTTCTGTATGGACGTCGGTCAGGAGACGCGCCGGTCCGGGGACGTTCATTCGTCGTGGCTGCCGGACATCCTCGAAGCCTTGATCTTCCCCCGCTTCTTCTTCGAGTCCAGCCGCTGTTCGCGTGCGCCGGCGCCGGGCTTCGTCGGCCGGCGCCGGCGGGGCTTGACAGCCGCCTGCTGCAGCAGCGCGATCAGGCGTGCCCTGGCCGCGTCGCGGTTCTGCCCCTGCGTGCGGTGCTCGCGGCTGTCGATCAGGAGCAGGCCGTCGGAGGTCAGCCGGCTCCCCGCGATTGCGACCAGGCGCTCCTTCAGCGCTGCCGGCAGCGACGACGCGGCGACGTTGAAGCGCAGCTCCACGGCGGTCGACACCTTGTTGACGTTCTGACCGCCGGGCCCGGACGCCCGCACGAAGCGCTCCTCGATGTCGCGCTCGTCGATGCTGATGCCGCCGGCGATCGGAATCATCATGAGCCACCCGGGCGACCCGGTCCCCGCGCCGCCTTGTTCCGTCGATTCACGCGCCGCCACCGCGCGGTGTTACGCGCGTCCGGCGAACTCGCGTGTCTCGCTGTGGACCTTGACGCGCTCGCCTTCCTTGATGAAGAGAGGCACGCGGATCTCGAGCCCGGTTTCGAGCGTGGCCAGCTTGGTGACACCGCCGCTCGCCGTGTCGCCCCGGACGCCGGGCTCGGTGGACGCCACGGTCAGCTCCACGTGAGCAGGGAACTGGAGCGCGATCGGCGTGCCGTTGTACTTCTGGATCTGGATCGCGACGTTGTCCACGAGCAGCTGGCGATCCTCCCGGACGATCTCCGGGCCGAGCGTGAGGGTGTCGAAGGTCGTCTGGTCCATGAAGTGGTAGCCGGACTGATCCGCGTACAGGAAGGTCGCCTCGACGTCGTCCAGGTCCGGCTCGGCGAACCGGTCTCCTGCCTTGAACGTGCGGTCGAACACCGACCGGGTCAGCAGGTTCCGCATCTTGATTCGGACCAGCGTCTGGCCGCCGCGCGCGGTTGGTTTCGAGACGTCGACGTCGAGGCAGTGATACGGCGCCCCCTCGAACTCGAAGAACATCTTCCGCTTGATATCGATTGCCTCAGTCAGGCTGGCCATGGTCCTTCGAGTGTCTCACAGGACCAATCGGGAGCTGCGGGGGATTCCTCGGGCAGCCCGCCGACGTCCCATGGAGCGGAGCATCGACACATGGATCTGGAGCTGGGCGGCAAAGTGGCGGTGGTGTCCGGGAGCACGGCCGGGATCGGCCTGGCGACTGCCGAGGCCCTCGCGCGGGAGGGCGCGCGCGTCGTTGTCAACGGGCGGACCGAGGCCGCGGTTTCGAGCGCGCGATCGGCGCTGCGGGCGGCCACCGGCCGGGATGTCGACGGGTTCGCCGGAGACCTCGCTACCGCGGCCGGGGCCGAGGCGCTGGCCGCCGCCTTTCCCGATGTGGACATCGTGGTCAACAACCTCGGCATCTTCGAGGCGAAAGCGTTCGAAGACATACCGGACGAGGACTGGCGGCGGTTCTTCGAGGTCAACGTGCTGAGCGGCGTGCGGCTGGCGCGCCTGTACCTCCCGCGGATGCGGCGCCTGAACTGGGGCCGCATCATCTTCATCTCCAGCGAGAGCGGGCTGCAGATTCCCGTGGAGATGATCCACTACGGCATGACGAAGACCGCGCAGATTGCCGTGGCACGCGGGCTCGCGGAAGCGGTCGCCGGCACCGGCATCACCGTCAACAGCGTGCTGCCCGGACCGACGAGATCGCGGGGAGTCGGGGAGTTCGTCGACGCGCTCTCGAAGGAGGCCGGGATTTCCGCCGCCGCGTTCGAGACGGAGTTCTTCGCCACGATGAGGCCGACCTCGCTGATCAAGCGCTTCGCGACGCCGGCGGAGGTGGCGTCGCTGGTTGCCTACGTGGCGAGCCCGCTCGCATCAGCCGTCACGGGCGCGGCCCTCAGGGTCGACGGCGGCGTCGTGAAGAGCGCGTTCTAGCCGGCTGCCTGCCGTTTCAGCCGTGCAGCTTCTTGTAGTTGTCCAGGCAGCGCTTGACCATGGCGAATGATTCACCCGGCGCGCTCGTCTCCTGCTCGATCAGGTAGACCTCGATGCCGCCCGTGGATTCCGCCGCGGCGAAGATCTCCTTCCACGGCGCGTCTCCTTCGCCGAACGCGACGGCATAGCCTTTGTCCTTCGACCAGTCCTTGCAGTGCATGCTCCGGATGCGGCCGGGGTTCGCCTTGATCCAGGCGATCGGGTCCGCGCCGGCCTCGAGGCACGTGCCGATGTCGAACTGCAGCACGACGTCCTTCGGCGTCCCGGCGGCGAGCACGTCCATCGGGCGCTGGCCCTCCACCGGCGCCCACTCCACCTGGTGGTTGTGGAACCCGGTGAACATCCCCAGCGGCCGCAGCTGGTCGGCCGCGGCGGTGAGCTTGCCGGCGACCTCCTTCCAGCCAGCTACCCCGGCCACCTTCCCGGCGCTCGACATGATGATGCTCTTGCTGCCGATGATCTGGTTGAGCTCGATGGCTTTCTTCAGGCCCTCCGGCGTGAAATTCGACGCGCCGTTGTGCGTCGATCGGCACTCGATGCCCAGATCGTCGAGCAGCTTCCGCACGTCCTTCGCCGCCGCCGGCGTCCACTCGAAATACGGGCGATAGAACTCGACGACGGGGTAGCCCATCTTGGCCACCGCGGTCACCGTGCCCGGCAGATCCTTCATGAGCTCGTTCCGCACCGAATAGAGCTCGAGGCCCACCGGTCACGTTCTTCTGCCTGGCCGACAGGGCTGAGGCAGCGAACGGCGCCGCGCCGGCGATCAGGAGGAATGCACGTCTCGACAGGTCACGTTCGATCATGGCCGGAGCCTAGCACAGGGCGCAGGGCCATTTTCACTCCTACCTCGGGCGGCTAATCGCTTGCGCGCGCCGGCCGAATCCGGAAAACCATGGACCCGTGGCCGCCGTCCTCCACCTCGCAAATGGCACCTCCACCACGCCGGACCATTCACGACGCCGGGATTCCCGGGCGCTCGTCCATCTGGGCGGACCCGCTGCACGAGGGTCCCGTGCCAGGGGATCTGTCGGACGACGCGCTGCTCGCATCCGGGCCCGCTTTCTCGCCGACGCAGAGCATGGCGTGGAGTCCGTGTCGTCGGAGATGCGTCGCTGGCGGGAGTTTGTTCGACGACTATAGCGAATATGACGAGATGGTGCTGTGGTTCGAGCACGATCTCTTCGATCAGCTCAACCTGGTCCAGGTGCTCAGCCGGCTCTCGGCCCACGGCGCCTGGCCGCGGCCGGTGTCGCCTGATCTGCGTCGGCTCCTTTCCGGGCCGGCCGCGCTTCAAGGGACTCGGCGAGCTGACTGCGGGGGAGCTCGGGCCGCTCTTCCACACTCGTCAGCCGGTGACAGCCGCGCAGTTCGCGCTCGCGGCGGAGGCATGGCGCGCGTTCCGTTCCGTGGCGCCGACCGCGACTCGAAACGCTGCTCCAGACCGACACCTCCGCGTTGCCCTACCTGGCCACCGCGCTCGAGCGCCACCTGGAGGAGTTTCCCGTCCGTCGAGGAGGTCTCTCGCGCACGGAGCGCCGGCTCGCTGGAGATCGCGGCGCCGGCGCCCATCGCGCTGCGGGCCGCGTTTCCGCGAATGCACGATGAGGAAACGGCCTTCTACATCGCCGACGAGTCGTTCCTGCGCGTCGTCCGGGAACTGGCGGCCACTCCCTCGCCGCTCCTGGCGACGAGAATCGATCCGCGCGAGGTGCGCTCGGCGCTGGGCGGATCGATCGAGCTGACGGAGTTCGGCCGCGCGGTGGTCGCAGGCCGCGCGGACGCGCTGGAGGAGCGCGGCATCGAGCGGTGGCTCGGCGGGGTGCGTCTCAGCGGTGCGGGACCGCACTGGCGCTGGGACCGCGCCCACGAGCGGCTGGTGCAAGGGTAGCCACTCGGCAGGAACGCGCTACAGGCCCAGCTTCTTCATCACCTCGTCGGGGCAGCCGGTCCACTCGGGCACGTAGACGTTGCCCATGTAGGCGATGTCCTTCATCCGATGCGGCTCGTCCAAAACCCGCTTGCGGTGAGGTCCCTGAAGCTGTTGAAGAAGGCCACGCCGTGCGACAGCTCGGGCGCCGCCTTCTGCGGCCAAGCGATCGCATCGAGCACCTGCGTGCGCTCGGCTGCCGGCGCAGTTCAGGAACGTCTTGTCGAAGCGGGTGACGCACTCCCGATCCAGCCAGGCAAGGCCGCCGCGCATCGACAGCTGCCGCGCCTCCTCGTCCCCCATGATGAAGTCCATGAACTCCGGCACGCCGGCCTCGGTCGCGCTGCCGGAACGCTCGTCCTTCGGGATGATGATGTCGACGAGCATCCGCACGGTCGCGTACTCGTGGGCGTTGAAGAACTTCGGCTTGAAGGCCCCGCCCGTCGTGCGGGCCGCGGTCTGTGCCGCCGTCGCGTGCTGGTGCGCCTGCTGCGCTTCGGCGTCGGTCCAGGCGAACCCGGCCGCCACCGGCCCGGCGGTCAACAGCTGCAGCATCGATCGTCTGGTTGGGGTCATATATCAGCTTCCCGCTTCCCGCTTCCCGCTTCCCGCTTCCCGGCTTCCCGCTTTAACGCTCCCGTGCCCTGTTGCCCGCTCCCGGCAATTTCCGCTCAGCGCCTACTTCTCTTCGGCTCGCAACCTGTCAGCCGCCTGCTGGCAGCGGGTAGCTGGAAGCGGAAGCGGAAGCTGGCCGCTCGATCGCCCCCGCCTTCCGCTGCTCCGCGATGTACTCCGCCGTCCGCATCGCCAGCGCCAGGATCGTCCAGGTGCAGTTCTTGTCCGCCTGCGACACCATCGGTCCAGCGTCGGCGACGAACACGTTCTTCGCGTCGTGTGCCTGGCAGGTACTTGTTCAGGACCGACGTCGACGGATCGCTGCCCATGCGCGTAACGCCCGACCTCGTGGATGATCCGGCCGCCAGGCTCGATGCCGTACCCCTCCTCGGCGGTTGGCATCTTCGAGCTCGGCACGCCGCCCATCTCGGTGATGATGGCGCGGAACGTCTCCTGCATGTGCTTGACCTGCTTGTACTCGTAGTCGCTCCACTTGAAGTGGAACCGCAGCACCGGGATGCCCCACTGGTCGACGACGGCCGGATCGATCTCGCAGTAGCTGTCGGCGTTCGGGATCATCTCGCCGCGGCCGGCGAAGTTGACGGTCGCGCCGTACAGCCGCCGGTAGTCGTTCTTCAGTTGCTTGCCGTAGCCGCCGAACGCCATCGGCTGCGCCAGCGACGTCGGTTGCCGTGAAGTTGTGGATGCCGCCGCCGAACCCTGCGCTCGGCATCCGCCGCCCGCCACTCGGCTCGATGTGATACCCGCGCGGGAAAGTCGAGCTTCTTGTTGTCCAGCCACCACGGCGTGTAGAGGTGCATCCCGCCGGTGCCGTCCTCGTTGTGCGGGATACCGTCCATCAGCGCCGGGATGAAGCCGGAGACGCTCGTGCCGGTCGAGTCGGTGAGGTACTTGCCGACGGTGCCGCTCGCGTTCGCCAGCCCCTGCGGGAACTTCGCCGACTTCGAGTTGAGCAGGATACGCGCCGATTCGCACGCGCCCGCCGGCGACGCACGACGATGCGCGCGCTCACGTGGTTGTCGCGCTTGGTGTTCTTGTCGATGTAGGCGACGCCCGTCGCGAGGCCGCTGTCGTCGACCGTCACCTCCCGCGCCATCGCGTGCGGGATGATCTTCAGCTTGCCCGTTTTCATCGCCGGCGGGATCAGCACGGAAGGGGAGGAGAAGTTCGAGTGCGTGGCACAGCCGCGGCCGCACTGCCCGCAGTAATGACACGCCGCGCGCCCGTTGTGCGGCTGCGTCAGGATCGACAGCCGCGACGGCACGCTGGGGATGTTCAGCTTGTCGC
Organism: uncultured Acidobacteriota bacterium; assembly: GCA_963787175.1. Lineage (GTDB taxonomy): Bacteria > Acidobacteriota > Vicinamibacteria > Vicinamibacterales > 2-12-FULL-66-21 > CAVSUB01. The sequence continues at coordinate 269,345 of CAWBCA010000002.1, read as the reverse complement.
GAGGCCTTCTTGATCAGCAGCTCGTAGCAGCGCGGCTTCGGCGGCGGCAGGAAGATGCCGTCCGGCTCGTTCGGCATGTTCAGCGGCGCGCCGAAGATGCCGATCAGCCGGTCGATCTTGTCGTAGTACGGCTTGATGTCGTCGTAGGTGATCGGCCAGTCGTCTCCGAGCCCGTCGAGGCTCTTGCGCCTGAAGTCGTCCGGGCCGAACCGGAGCGAGATCCGTCCCCAGTGGTTGGTCCGGCCGCCGAGCATGCGCGAGCGGAACCAGTCGAACTGGCTGCCGGGCGCGGACGTGTACGGCTCGCCCTCGAGCGACCATCCGCCCAGCGCGCCGTCGAACTCGCCGAAGTGACGCTCCTTGGTCGCCGCGCCGCGGCGCTGGGTGTTGTACGGCCAGGCGAACATCGCCGAGTCGGTCGCCGAGTCCCACATCGGCCCGGCCTCGAGCATGACGACGTTGGCGCCCGCCTGCGTCAGCACCATGGCGGCCATTCCGCCGCCGGCACCCGATCCGATGATGCACACGTCGTACTGCGTGCGGCTGCGAACAATCTGCATGGTCCCTCTGTTTCGCGAGGCTACGACGCTCCAGCAAGGCTGTCAAGCGGTGGAATTCGCTGTAGGACGGCGGCGGTGGTTGAAGCGGCCTGTCGTGCAGGGGGGTGCCGTTCGCCACGGCGCTCCCATCCCTGCACGCCTGGTTACGACGGCCGCTTCTTCTCCACGCTGTCCGTGACCTTGTGCGGATCGCCCGCCTCGAGCAGGTGCGGGAGCTCGGTGCCGAGCGACGGCGCGAGGACGCCCGCCTTGACGTAGATGAACAGCTTGTCGCGCGTGTCGACGATGTCGAGGTTTCGCATCGTGAGCTGGCCGATGCGGTCCTGCGGCGTGAACGCGCCCTCCCCTTTCTCCATCGTCAGGCGCTCCGGCTTGTAGGTGAGGTTCGGGCTCTTCGTGTCGAGGATCGAGTAGTCGTTGCCGCGCCGGAGCTCGAGGGTCACCTCGCCGGTGATCGCGCGCGCGATCCACCGCTGCGCGGTCTCGCGCAGCATCATCGATTGCGGATCGAACCACCGGCCCTGGTAGAGGAGCCGTCCCAGCCGCCGGCCCTGCTCGCGGTACTGTTCGATGGTGTCCTCGTTGTGGATGCCGGTCACCAGCCGCTCGTAGGCCGCAAAGAGCAGCGCCATGCCCGGCGCCTCGTAGATGCCGCGGCTCTTGGCTTCGATGATCCGGTTCTCGATCTGATCGCTCATGCCGAGCCCGTGCCGGCCGCCGATGCGGTTCGCTTCGAGCATCAGCTCCACCGCGTCCCTGAACGTGATGCCGTTGAGGGCCACCGGCTGGCCCTCGTCGAACGTGATCGTCACCGTCTCCGGCTTCACGACCGTGTCCTCGCGCCAGAACGGCACGCCCATGATCGGATCGACGATGGTGACGCCCTTGTGCAGGAACTCGAGATCCTTGGCTTCGTGGGTGGCGCCGAGGATGTTGGAATCGGTGGAGTAGGCCTTCTCGGTGCTCATCTTGTAGCTGAGGCCGGCGCGCTCCATGTACTCGGACATCTCCCGGCGTCCGCCGAGCTCGTCGATGAACTGCTGGTCCAGCCATGGCTTGTAGATCTGGAGGCTCGGGTTGGCGAGCAGCCCGTAGCGGTAGAACCGCTCGATGTCGTTTCCCTTGAACGTGCTGCCGTCGCCCCAGATGTGGACGTCGTCCTCCTTCATGGAGACCACGAGCATCGTGCCCGTGACCGCGCGGCCGATCGGCGTGGTGTTGAAATAGGCCACGCCGGCGGTCGTGATGTGGAAGGCACCGCACTGCATGACGGCGATCCCTTCGGCCACCAGTTGCGCGCGGCAGTCGATGAGCCGCGCCTGCTCGGCGCCGTACTGGAGCGCACGTCTCGGGATCTCGTCGTAGTCCGGCTCGTCGGGCTGGCCCAGGTTGGCGGTGTAGGCGTAAGGGATCGCTCCCTTGGCGCGCATCCAGTGGAGGGCGGCGCTGGTGTCGAGCCCGCCCGAGAATGCGATGCCGACCTTCCGGCCCGCCGGTACGTTCTGCAGAATGTTCGCCATGTCGTCTCCGAAACCTCCATCATACGTGCGGCGCACGGTGCCCAGGGCAAATGGCAAATGCACATGGCACATTGGCAGACGGCGAATGGCAGATCGCAGCGCAGACTGCGGTGCAGGTGTTTGTCGGGACGCGGAGAAACGCCCGCCAAAGCCGAAGCCCAGAGCCGAAAAGCCCGTAAGATCCCCCCGATGAAGCCCGACCTCCTCACCTTGCGTCAGCTCAATCGCGCCACGCTGTCGCGGCAGCTCCTGCTCGCGCGCAGCACGGCTTCGATCGTGGAGGCCACGGAACACCTGGTCGGGCTTCAGGCCCAGCTTCCCAGGCCGCCGTTCATCGGGCTGTGGTCCAGGGTCGAGGGCGTGCAGCGCGAGGAGATCGTGCGGGCCCTGCTCGACAAGCGCCTCGTGCGCGGCACCTCCATGCGCGGCACCCTGCACATGATGACCGCCGCCGATTTCGGACGGTTTCGCGCCCCGCTCGAGCCCGCGCTGGCCCGGGCCGCGACGTTACTCGGGAACCGGACGAAGGGGGTGGAGCGGTCGCTGCTGCTGGAGATGGGGCGGACGTTCTTCGCGACACCGCGGACCTTCGAGGCGCTCCGGGATCATCTTGCCGGGGCACTTCCCGGGGCGGACGTCCGCGCGCTGGCCTATGCGATCCGGATGGAGATCCCGCTGCTGCAGGTCCCGGGCCCGACGTCCTGGGGGTTCCCCGCAGCGTCCGACTTCATCACCGCGGAGGCGTGGATCGGTCGCCCCAGGAGTGCGGCCACGCGAGAGGATCTCGTGCTCCGGTACCTCGCCGCGTATGGACCGGCCACCGCCGCGGATGCCCAGGCCTGGTCGGGGGTTCCAGCCCTGCGGCCGGTGTTCGAGGCCCTCCGTCCGCGGCTGGTCTCGTTTCGAACCGAACGCGGCGGGGAGCTGTTCGACCTGCCCGAGGCGCCGCGTCCTCCGGCAGACGTGCCCGCGCCGGTACGCCTGCTGCCGGAATGGGACAACGCCATCGTGGGCCGGGCCGATGCGAGGCTCCTTCAGGCGCAGCACAGATTGTCCGTGTTCCGGCCCGGCCTCCGAGTGCTGCCGACCGTCCTGGTGGACGGGTGCGTCGTCGGCACCTGGATGATGGAGCGCCGCCGCGCGTCCGTGGCGCTGACCGCGACGCTGTTCAGCGCCCAGCCGGCCCGACGGCGGAAAGAGATCGAAGCGGAGGCCGACGCGCTGCTCAGGTTTGCGGAGCCGCTGGCGAAAGCCAGGGAGGTGAAAATCGCCTGATTCGAGGCGCACCGCACAGTGCGCCTGGGGCCCTGGTCTTCCGAGTGTGGGGATCTCGCTGGAAGATATACACCAGTTGGGTTATAGTCGGGTTGCGTTCTCCAAGAGGGAGCTTTCATGTCCAATCCTGCACATTACCTCGTGCGCGTCATGCTGCGGCCGGACCGCAGGCAGGATGAAGAGCGCCGCGGCCAGCATCGCGGGGGCCGACGGGCGTCCGATCAACCTGGTTTCGTGCCGGCCTCGACGGCCGGCGAAGCCGAGGCGTGGAACAGCACCGATCCATCGGATTGGGGGCGGGTGCCGCGCAAGGCGTACGTGCACTGACCACCGGCTTGCGCGCCGAACTCGCCCGCCGCGTCCAGGACGCGGCCAGACTGCCGAGGAACGCTCCGACTCCGGACGTCATCCCCGAGTATCCGCCTCGCGTTCGCCTCGAATGGCTGATCGCCAGCAGTCGGATCGTCCTGGCGGCAGGGGCGCTGCTGGCTATTGCGGTCAGCCCGTCCGATGCGTCGAGCAACTGGTCGGTTGCGTACGCGCTGAGCTGGTACCTGATTTACAGCCTGCTGGTTCTGGCGCTGGTCTGGACACCCGTGCGATTCGCCGCCGGGTGGGGCGTCGCCCAGCACGCCTTCGACCTGGTGGCGTTCGCAATCTTCAGTTTCTTCACCGACCCCTCCACGGGTCCGTTCGTCACGTACTTCACCTTCCTGGTCATCTGCGGATCGCTCCGCTGGGAGTGGCCCGGCGCGCTCTGGACCGCCCTGCTCACGGCGGGCCTGTATACCTCCACCGCGGCTTACGCATCGTTCGTGGTGGGCCTGCGACCGTTCGAGCTGAACACGCTGCTCCTCCGGCTCGTACACCTCCTGGTGGTAGCCGTTCTCGTCGGTTACCTCGGCGCGCATCATCACCGGTTCCAACGGGAGCTCGGACGCGTGGTCGCGTGGCCCAGGCGTCCGCCCCGGCAGCCCCACGAGCTCGCTGCGGAGCTCGTCAGGGAGTGTTCGGAGATCCTCGAGGCTCCCAGGGTGTTGATCGTGTGGGAAGAGCCGGAAGACGGCTCGATTCAGCTGGCGTGGGGCGTCGGCTCAGATTCCTCGGTGGCGACGGAGCCGGAGGCGACGTACGGGTCGTTCGTGATCTCCAGCCTGGAGCGGCGGAGTTTTCAGGCGAAGCGCGTGAACGACGAAACAGGACGGGTCGTGTACTGGTCGGCCGGCTCCTTCCGTCAACGCGTCGGGCGGCCCGTGCACCAGGCGCTCCAGGCGCGATTCAACATGGAGCGGGTCCAATCGTGGAGCCTGGACGGGGAACTGATTCGCGGACGCCTGTTCGCCCTCGACAAGCGGCACATGCGGATCAGACGATCTGATCTTCGGCGACATCGTCGCGCGGCTGGCCGTGACGAAGCTGGACGGACTCTACCTGCAGCGGCGCCTCGGCAAGGCAGCGGCGCTCGAGGAGCGGCTCCGCCTGGCACGGGATATCCACGACAGCCTGCTGCAGTCCGCCGCCGCCAGCGCCCTGCAGCTCGTGACCGCGCGCCGTCTGCTCGATCACGATCCGGACCGCGCCCGCGAACGCCTGGCCGACGTGCAGAACCAGCTGGAGCACGGCGAGCTCGAGATGCGGACGTTCATCAGGCGCCTGCGCCCGCTGGCGCAGAATCCGGCAGAAGCGCCTGCGGCAGGCCTCGGCGAGCGGCTGGATGATCTGCGTCGCCGCGTCGAGCGACAGTGGGAAATCTCCGTGCGGATCCGCGTGCCCGAAGGGATGTCCGCCTGGCCGGAGCCGCTGGTCGACGGCATCTACCGCATCGTGCAGGAGGGCGTGCTCAACGCGGCGCGTCATGCGGACCCGTCGATGGTCTCCGTCGGCCTCGCGGTCGACGGGACCAGGCTGAATCTCACGATCGTCGACGACGGCCGGGGGTTTCCGTTCCGGGGGACGTACGATCTCGACGCCCTGAACGCCATGAACGAGGGGCCGCTGACGCTCAAGGAACGGGTGGCCGAGCTGCGCGGCGCACTGGAGCTGCGGTCGAGTGAGAGCGGCACCGAGCTCTCCATCGCGCTCCCGTTGACGCCCGCTGCCGCGTGACCGGGTTCGCCGGCGTCAACGCGAGGGATGTTTCCCACGCGGGGATTCGACAGATAATTTCTACGCGGACGCCCGCGGCGTCCAGCCGTTCCGTGCCGGCAGGCTCGCCGTCACGCCGAGTCAGCCTTCCGGGACCTCAGAGATGGCCATCCGAATCGTACTGATCGACGACCACCCGCTGGTGGTGAAGGGGCTCGAGCAGCTGTTGCAATCGAGTCCGGATTTCGAGGTGTTGACGACCTGCAGCACGGCGGCCGAGGGGCTGCACGCGGTCGAGACGCTGAAGCCGGACGTGCTCGTGCTCGATCTCAAGCTGGCGGGTGAAGACGGGCTCAGCGTGCTGCGGCAGCTGGATCCCACCCGGCCGCCGGCGGTGGTCGTGCTGACGGCAAGCCATGACGAAGACGACCTGCTCGCGGCCGCCCGGCTCGGTGCCCGCGGCATCGTCCTGAAGGCGATGGCCCCCCGCGTGCTCGAAGACTGCCTGCGCACGGTGCACGCGGGAGGTCGCAGCCTGAACGTCGAAGGGGTCGATCTCGAGAACCGTCTGACGCAGCGTCAGAACGTGGAAGACGAACTGGAGCAGGTGCTGACGCCGAGGGAGCTGGAGATCCTACGCCTCGTGGCCGTTCGGCTGGACAACCAGGAAATCGCCACGCGGCTCGCGATCAGCGTCGGCACGGTGAAAATTCACCTGCATCACGTTTACGAGAAGCTGCAGCTCCGGGGTCGTCACGATCTGCAGATCTACCTGCGGGATCGTCTCTACTGAGGTTGTGCCGCCAGCCGGGTCCACCCGACGCTGACACCGGTGCAAAGGCCGCGGGAGGCTGTGTCCGGGGTAAGCCGCCGGCGGCTCATGACACCGCGTCGACCAGTCCTCTCCACTCCCGTGCCACGGCAAGGGTCGTCTGTGAGACAGTCGCGCCACACAGCCAGGAAGTTTCGCCGAGCTCCGTGCGCCACACGACATCCGCCCGGACGGTAATGTCTGCCTCGGGCAGGCGCACGTTGATCGACACGGGGGGATCGCCGAGGCGCGGGATCTCGACGCGCAGCCCGCCGTAGCTGATGTCGAGGATGCGCCCGGGGTGGTCGTCTATGCGCGCGGCGAGCCCTCCTGGTACCGTCTTGCGATCCCAGCGCCGGAGCTGCTCGAACTTCGACTGCTCGATCTGCGACAGCCTGCGGGCGATCAGCTCGAGGAGGACGGATGGTGTGACCGGCTTGAGGACGTACTCGGCGCCGTGCTGCCGCGCGTCCGACTCGAGGACCGGATCCGCGAAGCCCGTGATGATGATCGCCGGCACCGACCGGGGACTGCTCACGAGCAGCTGCAGGCCGTTGAAGGCGCCCAGCCGCACGTCGGCGATGAGCAGGTCGGGCGCTTCCGTGCGCAACGCCCGCAATCCTTCCTCGAAGGTCGCCACAGCACGGGTGTTGTATCCCGCGCCAGTCAACAGCTCCGCCAGACCATTTCTCGTCGCCGGGTCGTCGTCGACCAGGAGAATCCTCGAGGGCTTCGGGCTCATCAGGTTCCGGGCGAGTGTGAGGTCGATGTGCGCTGGCGGGCACACGCGCAGCGACGATGGTCGCGGCTGATTACCACTGTACAACGAGCCTGTGGAAATTGCGCCGCGATTCGACGCAGTTCAGGGCCCGCCTGGCTCACCGCAGGGAGAAGGCGAGCGCCACCATCACGACGACGACCGCCATCACCGGCGGCAGCGCCGGATCCCGCAGGAAGCTGAAGGCGGATATTGAAGGACGCATTCGAAGGGCGACAGGGGTTTCCATCAGCCGGTCTCGCGGGCAATGAAACGCCGATGGTGACACGTCCGGGTGTTCCATCCGTGCGCCGGCCTTCGAGGATGCGGTTCGTCGGCTCCTGCCATCAATAACTGTCGGGTCGAGCGCCCCGGGCCTTTAGCAGGCCGCTGGAAAAGGCCGTCCTGCGGTGACATCGGAAATGGTGATGGTGCCGATGGAGCGGTTCGATCTGCCGGGTAGGCACCCCGCGTTCGGAGTACCGCTCCATCGGATGAGTCGGCTGACTGCGGTCGCGTCGCCGCGGCAATGCTCAGGAGCCCGGTCGGCCGCGTTATAATCGCCGTTTTCATCCATGGAATCTCACGCGACCGAGTCGAACCGCCCGCAGGACGCTCCTCTCGACTTCATTCGTGCAATCGTCGCGGGCGACGGATCCTCGGGCAAGCACGGCGGGCGGGTCGCAACGCGTTTCCCGCCGGAGCCGAACGGCTACCTCCACATCGGTCATGCCAAGTCGATCTGCCTGAACTTCGGCGTGGCGGCGGAGTTCGGCGGCACGTGCAACCTGCGCTTCGACGACACGAACCCGGCGAAGGAGGAGGTCGAGTACGTCGATTCGATCATGGCGGACGTCCGGTGGCTCGGGCTTCGACTGGGGCGACCGGCTGTTCTACGCATCCGACTATTTCGAGAAGCTGTACGAATACGCCGTGCACCTGATCGAGCAGGGCAAGGCGTATGTCGACAGCCTCACCGCCGACGAGATGCGCGAGCACCGCGGCACGCTTGATGGAGCCGGGCACCGACAGCCCGTACCGGTCGCGATCGATCGCCGACAACCTCGTCGCTGTTCGCGCGGCATGCGGGCGGGGGAGTTCCCGGACGGCGCGCACGTGCTGCGCGCCAAGATCGACATGGCGTCGCCGAACATCAACCTGCGGGATCCGGTCCTCTACCGGATCCGGCGCGCGCACCATCACCGGACCGGTGACGCCTGGTGCATCTATCCGATGTACGACTTCGCGCACCCCCCGTCGGATGCGCTCGAGCAGATCACCCACTCGCTCTGCACGCTGGAGTTCGAGGATCATCGACCCCTGTACGACTGGCTGATCGACAACCTGCCGGTGCCGGCCAAGCCGCAGCAGATCGAGTTCGCCCGCCTGAACCTCACCTACACCATCATGAGCAAGCGGAAGCTGCGGGAGCTGGTGCAGGAGGGCCGGGTGGCGGGGTGGGACGATCCGCGCATGCCCACGATTGTCGGCATGCGCCGGCGCGGCTACACGCCGGCCGCGATCCGGGCGTTCTGCGACCGCATCGGCGTGGCCAAGCGGGAGAACATCGTCGACGTCGCGGTGCTGGAGCATGCCGTGCGGGAGGATCTGAACACCCACGCCCCGCGGGTGATGGCGGTGCTCGAGCCGCTGCGGGTCGTCATCGAGAACTATCCCGAGGGGCAGAGCGAGACGTTCGCGATCGCGAACAACCCGGAGGACCCCGCGGCCGGCACCCGGGGCGTGCCGTTCTCGCGTGAGCTGTGGATCGAGCGCGAGGACTTCCGGGAGGATCCGCCCAGGAAGTTCTTCAGACTGTCGCCGGGGCGCGAGGTACGGCTGCGCGGCGCCTACTTCGTCACGTGCACCGCCGTGGACAAGGATCCCGGGACCGGCGAGATCACGGGGTTGCGATGCCGCTACGATCCTTCGACACGCGGCGGCGACTCGGCGGACGGCCGCAAGGTCAAGGCGACGCTGCACTGGGTGTCGGCGACGCACGCCCTTGACGTCGAGGTGCGACTCTACGATCGGCTGTTCACGAGCGAGAACCCGGGGGCCGCCGACGACTACCGGGCGCAGCTCAACCCACGATCGCTGGACGTGCTGCCCCACTGCGTGATCGAGCCGGGCGTGACAGGGGCCGCCCCCGGCACGCGGTACCAGTTCGAGCGCGTGGGTTACTTCTGCGTGGATGCCGACTCGACCCCGGAGCGATTGATCTTCAACCGCACCGTCACGCTGAAAGATACCTGGGCGCGGATCGAGGCGCGCACATCAGCCGCGCCGGCCGCCCGTTAGCAGGATGCTGAGAACCGGCCTCTAGCGTCACGCTGCCGCGCGCGACCCGGACACGTTCACGCTACCATCAAGTGTCATGGAGGATCAGCTCTCGCTGTTCCCACTCGCGCCCGGCGCCGGCGACATCGCGTCTGCCGGGGCCGTCCGCGCCGGGCTGGAGGCGCTGGACGAGCGCTGGCGCGCGCTCGCCGAGCGGCTGCCGCCCACGCTGCGCATGGGCACGAGCTCGTGGAGCTGTCCCGGGTGGGCCGGCATCGTGTACGACAGAGTCCGGCCCTCGGCTGCGCTCGCACGCCACGGGCTGCGCGAGTACACGCGGCGTCCGTTGCTGCGGACCGTGGGTATCGACCGCAGTTATTACGCAGCCGTGCCGCCCGAGGACCTGCGCCGCTATGCCGATCAGGTCCCGGACGACTTCCTGTGCTGCGCCAAGGCGCCGGTGACCGTCACCGCGTTCACGATTCCGGCGCCGGGCCGGATCGAGCCCAACCCGGAGTTCCTGTCGGTCCCCGCGGTTCATCGACGACATGCTGGAGCCGTTCGAGCGTTGGTTCGCACGCCACTGCGGCCCCTTCCTTCTCCAGTTCCCGCCGATCCCGTCGGGGGCGACGCTCGAGCCCGGGGTGTTCGCCGAGCTCCTCGATCGCTTTCTGGAACAGCTCCCGCGCTGGTGCGAGTATGCCGTCGAGATCCGCGAGCGTTCGCTGCTGACCGAGGCGTATCGCAGCGTGCTGCGCCGGCACCGGGTCGCCCATGTCTGCAGCTACTGGAGTGCCATGCCTTTCCCGGCAGAGCAGGCGGCCTTCGTGCGGGCTGCCGATGGGCCGTTCACGATGGTCCGGCTGCTGCTCGCCCCGGGCACCCGGTACGAGGAGCGTCGGCAGGCGATGGCACCCTTCAACCGCATCGTCCGGCCCGACGAGCGGATGCGGCGCGAGGCCGCCTCGATCCTGAGGGGCGCGACGGATGCCGGCCGCCGCGCGTTCCTGCTCGTCAACAACAAGGCGGAGGGATCGGCGCCGCTGACGATCGAGGCGATCGCAAGCGGCTTGCGCCCTGCAATCATGACATGAGCACCCGAACTGCCGGCAGGTTCATCGTGTCCGTCCTCGTGGTCGCTGGCGGCGGGCGTTGCGGCGCCAGACGCGGCGGTGTTCAGCTGCGTGAGGCCCGGCGCAGCCTGCGAAGGCTACTGGAAAGCGTCGGCCGTGTTCCTGGGGCGTGTCGAGTCGGTCGATCTCAGCGCGAGACGGGGAAGCCGCCATCGATGCCGCCCGGCTTGCGTCGCGTGAGGTTCGCCGTGATCGAGGGTTTTTCCGGCGTGCGCAGCGGCAACGTCGAGGTCACGACAGGGAGCGGCGGCGGCGACTGCGGCTTCGCGTTCCGCGCTGGCGTCGAGTATCGTCGTGTATGCCAGCGGCGGCGAACAGGGGGCGCCGCTGCGTGCGAGCATCTGTTCGCGCACGCGCGAGCGTCCGCGGCCACGCGAGACCTGGAGTATGCGCGTGCGGTGGCGTCGGGCGCGCCGATGGCGGGCCGCATCAGCGGTGACGTCAGGGTTGGGACGCGCAACCTGGCCGGGCCACCGGCCAGCGCGCCGCGGCCGCTGGCCGGCGTCGGCGTGCGGCTCGAGCGCGACGGCCAGTCCACGCGCGCGGTGACCGGACGCCGACGGCCGGTTCTCGCCCAGGGCCTGCCGGCCGGGCTTTACACCGCCAGCCTCGAGCTGCCCGACGGGCTCTACGCGAACGGGTGGCCGCGGACGATCGACCTGCGCGACGCGAGGAGCTGCGCGGAAGTGGCGGTCCTCGCTTTGCCGGACGGACGTGTGAAGGGGCGCGCGGTCGATGCATCCGGCAGGCCCATCGCAGGCCTGACGGTCGAGCTCACCCCGCCGGCCGGGCTGGACGATTCGGCCGGGCCCGAGCGACTGCGGGACCTCACCGACAGCCAGGGCCTCTACGAGATCGCCCACGTGCCCGCGGGCCGGTTCGTGGTGGGAATCAACACGCAGGCCGCCCGCGGCGGCGCGACGCCGGAGCCCCGCGTGTTCCATCCCGGCGTGACGTCGCTGGCAGGCGCGACGCGTGTCCTGCTCAAGGCCGGCGAGCGCGTGGTGCTGAAGGATTTCCAGTTCCCGCCGGACCTCCTGTTCGTGGCGTTCTCCGGGTCGTGCTCGACCCAGACGGCGCACCCGCTGGCAACGCACGGGTCTTCCTGAAGGGACAGGCCGAGGGGGATTACATCCTCAGCGAGCCGGCCATCGCCGACGCCAACGGCCGGTTCTCCCTCGCGGCCGTTCCGGGCCGGGGCTACCGGCTGTTCGCAGAACGTGCCGCGCGAGGACAGCCCGGCGCGGAACGGCCTCCTCCGAGCAGGCTGCATTCACGGCAGCGACCGCTGTGTCACCCCTCACGCTCACGCTGCGCCGCCGTTACTGACAGGTGCGGTGCGCGAGGCCGAACAGGATGCTCGCGTGTCGTTCATCCCTTCAACCATCCCGCTATTCCTGCTGTCCAATCAGGTGTGTCGAAACAAACCTGGCCGGCGAACGTTAAAGCATGAAGAGGCAGGACGGCCTTTTGTCAGCGGCCAGTCAATCCAATACATGAGAATTCTCCGAGGGCTCTCCGAGCCGCCTGCTCCCCTGCGGATGTTTGACCGGCGTCTACGAGACCTACGACAACGAGGTGGTCGGCATCATCGACGCCCGTGGCCCGGCGTGTGCTGATGAGTCGCACGGACCAGGGCAGACGCTGTCCCTGGACGACCTCCACGCGCTCACGGGGCCTCCCGAAATCCCCGATCGCCGGACGCCCCCCGCCTGAGCCTCATCGCCTGCACGGCCGCTCCTCGCGGGTGCCCTGCCGAGGCGTGTAGACTTGTACGAGCACTCATGCTCCCTTCCCGCAATCCGCCAGGAAGCGATGTAGCCGTGCACCCCCGATGAAGATAGCGACATGGAACGTCAACGGGATACGCGCGCGTCAGGCGCAGCTGCAGGAATGGGTCGGGGCGGAACGGCCCGATATCGTCTGCCTCCAGGAGATCAAGGCCTCCTCCGATCAGATACCGATGGCTCTCTGCGAGATGGAAGGCTACTGGTGCTACTGGCACGGAGAAAAGGGCTACTCGGGGGTAGGCCTGCACGTCAGCCAGTCGCTTTCCCAGGGGCGGCCGCAGTTTTCGCATCCGGCGTTCGACTTCGAGAACCGGATCGTGATGGTGCGCCTTCCTGCCGTGACGGTGGTGTCCGTCTACGTGCCGAATGGCGGCAAGGACTACCCGGCCAAGCTGCGCTTCCTCGCGGCGCTCGAAGAGCTCGCCGTGGAGGTTGCGGCCGAGCCGCAGCCGATCGTGGTCTGCGGGGACCTGAACATCGCGCGCACCGACATGGACCTGCACCCGAAGGAGCGCAAGCCGGGCACCATCGGGCAGCTGCCAGAGGAACGCGATCAGCTGGAGCGCATCCTGGATCGGGGCGGTCTGGTCGACACCGGCCGCGCGCTGGCGCCGGACGACGACCAGATGTTCACCTGGTGGGCGCCCTGGCGCAACATGCGCCAGCGCAACATCGGCTGGCGTCTCGACTACGTGCTTGCCAGCCGCGCGCTGTTCCAGACGGTCAGGAGCTGCACCGTACAGCGCGACGTGGGGACGAGCGATCACGCGCCGGTGACGGCGGAGTTCGCGTAGGCGGTCACCTCTCGCGCGGCCCGAGCGCCGAGCCGCGAGCGCCGAGCGCCAAGCCCCGACCCCGAACGCATGAGCCCCGGATCCCGAAGAGAAATTCCCCTTGACAAACTAAATACTAACTACTAAATACTTAGTACACAAGATGCGCACATCGAACCCGACGCTGACGCCGCAGGAACTCGCGATCATGAAGGTCGTCTGGAAGCTCGACGCCGCGACCGTGCGCGACGTCTACGAGATTCTCAGGGCCAAGCGCACCATCGCCTACACCACCGTGATGACGATGATGAAGATCCTCGAGGACAAGGGCTACCTGAAGAAGGTCCGCGTCGAGCGGGCGTACGTCTACCGGCCGACCAAGCCGCGGCAGCAGGTTGTCGGGGCGATGGTCCGCGACTTCGTCGACCGCGTCTTCGATGGCGCCGCCGGAGGCCTGCTCCTGCACCTGGCGCGAGACCGGCGCCTCTCGAAGGACGAGCGCACGACGATCCGCCGCATCATCGAGGAGATGGATGAATGACGGGCAGCGCCGTGTTCAACCTCGTCTCGTGGAGCCTCCAGGTCCTGCTGGTCGTTGCTGCGGGAGGCGCCCTGCCGTGGCTGCTGGGCGTGCGCGTCCCGGCCGTGCGCCATGGCTACTGGCGCGCCCTGCTGCTGATCTGCCTGATCCTGCCGGTCGTGCAGCCGTGGCAGCCGGTCGCGGCGCTGGACGTGGAGTCGGACCTGCTGTTGGCGGCGGGTGCAGGCTTGCTGCCGGGGGCCGCGGCCACCGGAGCAGCGGTGCCCCCGTTGTCGGCGCTTCCGTTCACGGTCCCCGACGATCGCTGGGCGACGGCGATCGGCATCCTGATCGCCGCAGGTGCGGCGGTCCGGCTCGGGTGGCTGGCCGCAGGCCTTCTCCGGCTCCGCCGGCTGCGCCGGGCGGGCGACCCTCCGGTCTCCGCGGACGAGCAGGAGGATCTCGCCTCGCTCCGGTCTGCAGGCGCGGAGGTGCGCTACGTGCGCGCCGCCGGTCAGCCCGTCACCTTCGGGGTGCTGCGGCCGGTCGTGCTGCTGCCGCACTCGCTGCGCTCACAGCTGCCAACCATCCAGCGCGCCGTGATCGTGCACGAGCTCTGGCACGTGCGCCGCCGCGACTGGGCCTGGGTCGTGATCGAGGAGGTGGTGCGGTCGATCCTCTGGTTCCATCCCGCGATCGGGTGGCTCGTCTCGCGCGTGCAGTCCTCCAGGGAGGAAGTCGTCGACGAGCTGACGGTCCTCGCCACGAACGCGCGCCGCAGTTACCTGGAGGCGCTCCTCGTCTTCGCTGACGAGCCCCGCACGTATCCCGCAACTTCGTTCGCCCGTCGTCGCCACCTGTTTCAGAGGATGCTGCTCATTTCGAGGGAGGCCGTGATGTCGTCCAGACGAATCGTCGCGTCGTGTGCCGCGATGGGCGCCGTAGTCGTTGTCGGCACCTGGGTTGGCGTGGGGGCGTTTCCGCTGAGAGAAGCGCCGGCCGTCACCGTACAGGGGCAGCCGCGGGATCTCCGTCCAGGCGAGCCGCGGCCGGCGTCCGCCCGCGAGCTCGAGATCAAGACCCTGCTGAACAACGCGGCGCCGAGCGCCGGGCTCTACCTCGAGCTCGCCAGGCTGCAAGAGGATCGCGGGGCCCTCAGGGAGGCGGAAGCTACGCTGGGCACCGCCCGGAAGACGCTGGCGCACGACGCGACGGTCCTCCTGGCGCTGGCCGGGTTGTATCAGAGGTCCGCGCGGTTCGGCGAGGCAATGGAGGCGATCGAGCAGGTCGCCGCGATGCGGCCGTCCGACCCGCAGGTGCAGCACCTCGCAGCAGCCTTCTACGAGGAGAAAGTCCGCAAGGATGCGTCCCTGCCGGGGGACGTTCGCGAGCGGTATCTCCAAGCCGGAATCGCGGCCGAGGATCGAGCGCTCGCGATCACCCCCGACTACGTCGAGGCGATGATCATCAAGAATCTGCTGCTGCGCCATCAGGCCGGCTTCGAGACCAATCCTGCGAGGCAGAGCCAGCTGATTGCCGCAGCGGATCAATTGCGCAGCCAGGCGCTCGAGCTGCAGAAGAGCCGCCGGTTGTCCGGTCCGGCCTCCGGCTCGAATGCCCGCACGGCGCCGCCACCTCCGCCGCCACCGCCGCCCGGTGCCGGGGCGGCCCCCGGTTCGAGCACCCGCACGGCACCGCCGCCCCCCCGCCGCCGCCCCCCGATCCGACGGCGCTCGTCGACGGCCAGGCGCCCCTCAGGGTCGGCGGCGCGATGAAGCCGCCGACGAAGATCAAGAACGTGTCCCCTGTCTATCCCGCGGAGGCGATGGCCGCACGAGTGACAGGCGTCGTGATTATCGAGATGACCCTCGATGCAGCCGGCCTCGTCCACGACACGCGCGTGATCAAATCGGTTCCACTGCTGGACGAGGCGGCGGTGGAGGCGGTGCGCCAGTGGGAGTTCACGCCCACGCTCCTGAACGGGGAGCCGGTGCCGGTGATCATCACGTCGACCGTCAACTTCACCCTCCAGTGAGCAGGTGCCGGTTCGCCTGTGGGGCGGGGTCTTCCGCCTTCGCCCAGGCTTCGGCGGACCGCCGTAGCTTCAGCGGAGGCTGGTCAGACCCCGCCAAGGGTCGCGGGGATCACCGGGCCTGAAGGCCCGGTGCCACAGCGTCAGCGAGTCGCTGTGGGATCCGCTTCGGTGCCACAGCGTCAGCGGGTGCTGGGGAATCGGCGTCAGTCAGCGGGTCTACTGGGGGACCTGTGCGATCAGGCGGGCGAGTGCGCGGCTGTCCGACAGGTGCGCCATCAGCAGATCGCTGTCGCGGATCGCTTCGAGCACGATCTCGTCAGGAGTGTCGTGCAACCGCAGCCGCCGCGCGATCCGGCTGCGCAGCACCGCGTGGTGGATTTGAATGGCCTCGACGACCCCGGCCAGATCGAGTCCCAGGTACGCCCACCAGCTCGCGAAGAGCTTCGACGCGAGATACCGCCTGACGACCGCATCGAAGTCGCGGCAGATGACGCTGACGTCCGTGCCGTGGACGTCACCGGACGTCGCGTGCTCCATGCGCGCCAGCGCGCGCGGCACGGACGCCACCGCCAGCGCGTAGCGCCGCGCGTCGGCCGCGGGATCGTCGCCAACCGGCCGACATGTCATCGCCCCCATCGTCCTCGTGACGAGGCCGCGCAGCGTCTCCCCGCCCGGGGACCACGTCTGGATCATTTGGCTGGCCTCGTGCACCGCTGCCAGCGCCGCGCTCGCGTCGCAACCGCCCGAACCGAGCAGCTCGATACCGGCCTGCTCCCAGGCTGTGTAACCCTCCAGATCCATCAGCATGCCGGGCCGCAACAGGGGCGGCAGCGCACCGGTTGCATCGAGTCCCTCGGCAGCGCCCGACAGCGCAAGCCGATCGGGGGCGGAGACGATGCGCAGCGGGGTGGGGGTGAAGAGCAGGCGCGCAGCCGTCGGGCAGAAATGCGAGAGCGTGATCCACGTGCCGCGCGCGTCCGTCAACGTGACCCGCGGAAACTGCCGGCACGCAGACGGCAGCATGCTCTCGCCGAGACTGCGGTGCACGTGACACAGTCGGCCGTGCGCCGCGTCGAAGAAAATGCAGGCGCCATCCTCGCCCGTCGCCAGAACCGGCGGGTCGTGCGGGCCGGAGGGCGTCCGGACGAAGACTGACTGTCCTGCGGGGTCGAAGCGGGCATGGATGGCGGCCGCCACCGGGGCCTCGACCGGTATGTGCCACCCGGCCGTGCAGCACGCGCCCGAGTGCCGGCACAGGTAGCCGGCGTGGATGGAGAGGCAGTACGTGGGCGCGTGGTTGTCAGCCGTGTTCCGGAACCTCTCGGGGCGCGCGTCGATCATAGTTCAGGCGCTCGGCCCGGCAGGAGCCCTGCTCGCTGAACCGGGCGCCAGGATTCTGCACCCGCGACAGCTGTTTCCTCACGAATCCAGATCGATTGCGCCCTCACGGGTACACGGGACGTGCCCAGCCGAGCGCGGGTACTCTCGCGCTCGAACGTTTCGACCTCCGTCGGTGTCCAACGCTTTGAATGGAATCCGTGCGATCCTGCTTGTTGGAGTCGCGGGGCCAAAGCCCGATCCCCCCAGAGCCCGAATGACCCCCACCCTTCGCACGGCCCTGTTCCTTCAAATCGTCTGTCTGTTCCCGTCACCCGGGCCGGCGCGGGCGCAGATGGGCAACGCCGCGAGCCGCCCGTTGACCGTCGTCAGCGCGCGTCCCGCGGGGGAGGTCGCGTCGCGGCCGAGGCCGACGAAGTCCGTGTCGTGTTCTCCGAGCCGATGGTGACGCTCGGGCCGTATCCCGTCGCCCGGTGCAAGGCGCCGTTCTTCCGGATCTCGCCGGCGGTAGCCTGGCGCATTCCGCTGGTCGGGGACGACCATCCTGATTTTCACGCCGGATCCGAAGCAAGCCGCTGCCCTACGCCACCAGCTACGAGGTCACGATCGACGCCAGTGCGGCCGCGGTGAGCGGCCGCACGCTGGCCGAGCCGCACGCGTTCAGCTTCACCACCCCGACCGTGAAGCTGCTCGGAGACGCACTGGTATCGGCGCGGCGGCACGGCCGGCGCCCCGATGGTGGTGCTCCTCCGCTTCAACCAGGGTGTGCAGGCCGGGCGACGTGCTCGCGCACCTCACCGCCCGCTTCGAGCGGCACGACTGGACGCCGCCGCTGCTGCCCGCGGCGAGCAACCCGCGGCTGCGCCAGATCGATCCGCAGGCCGCCGCGGCGTTCGACGGCCAAGGTCGCGGCGACGCGCGCGGTCGCCGAGTCGACCGCCCCGGTGCCGCTCCGCCTCACGGACGACTGGGACAGGAAGAAATTCCCGCCAGCCCCCACGCTCGTCGCGCTTCGAGACGACGGCGCCGGTACCGCCCGAGAGCTAGGTCCGCGTGCAGCTCGACGGCCGGTTGCCGTCGCCCGGCCGGCGCCGCGACGCCCGGCGACCGATCAGAGCTTCACGATCGAGGTCGAGAAGGCGTTCTTCGTCGATGGTTTCCGCTGCGCGACGGAGTGCGACCCGGACGGGTGGAACCCGGTGCGCATGCGCAGCGAGGTGAAGGCGGCGAGTTCGCGAAGGCGGTGACGGCGCTCGACCTGACGGCCACGCCCGCACGGGCGGTCGACCAGGCCGGCCAGGCCGCGCGCCCGGCCGGACAACGGGCGCGACGAAGGCGCCGAGCTGACGCTCGAAGACGCGGGTTTCGCGGCGCAGCCGCCATCGCGGACCTACGCGGTGACCCTGGACGCGAGCCTCACGTCAGCAGACGGCCAGACGCTCGGCTACACCTGGTCCGGCGAACGTCGCCAACTGGCATCAGCGCGCGTTCACCAGCTTTGGCGACGGCCACGGCGTATGGGAGAGCAGACGGCGGCGCCGTGCTGCCGTTCTACGCGCGCAACTTCCGCAACGTGACCCAGTGGGCGGTGCCCCTCGCGCGCCGGCGCGCTGATGCCGACGCTGCTCAATCTGCAGCCCGGGTTCGCGCGCGAAGCCGGCCGGCGCCGGCACGGAGCGCCGGCTCGGCGGCGCGGCCGACCGCATCGTGTCGCACGGTCTCGACATGAAGCGCCGCGCTGGCCGCAAGGAAGAGGGCTGGTCTGGACCGCGGTCGAGGAAGGGAGCGCCGATCGCCAACTCGAAGCCGTTCGGCGAGAGCCGCGTTCGCGCGTCGGTGATCCAGGTCACCAACCTCGGGATCACTGTCAAGGACAGCCCGCGCAACACGCTGGTCTTCGTCACCCGGCTCGATACGGGCGAGCCGGTGGCCGGCGCCAACGTCTCGATCGTCCGCCTCGACAACCAGGTCGCCTGGACCGGCACCACCGGCCCCGACGGCCTGGCGACTGGCGCCCGACGACGCCGCTGCGCGACGCCGACGACTGGTGGAAGTTCGCCTTCATCGTCACCGCCGAGAAGGACGGCGACGTCGCCTATGTCGGGAGCGACTGGAACGAGGGTCTGCAGCCCTGGGACTTCAGCGTACCGGTTCAACCTGAACGAGGCGTCCCCGCTGCTGCGCGGCACGGTCTTCAGCGATCGGGGCGTATACAAACCGGGTGAGGAGGTGACGTTCAAGGCCGTCCTGCGGCACAACGCTGCCGACGGCATCCGGCTCCTGCAGGAGGGCACTTCCATCTTCGTGAGCGTCCGGGACGGCCAGGACCGCTCCGTGGACGAACGCACCGTCACGATCAACGCCTGGAGCAGCGCGGAGTGGACGCTGACGCTCCCGGCCGACGGATCGCTCGGCGGCTACAACGTGCGCGTGATGCTCGAATCGGACAGGCCGAAGCCCCGTCCGCCGGAGGAGCTCCGGCCGGGGGAGACACCCGGACGGCGCGCGGATGCATACGTGCCTTACCAGAAGGTGGTGAGCGCCTCGTTCCTCGTTGCGGCGTACCGGCGTCCGGACTTCCGCGTGGACGTCGCGCTCACCGGAGACCGGCCGGTCGCGGGTGATGCGTTGAAGGGGGTCATTACCGCGCGATACCTGTTCGGCGCGCCGATGGGAGCACGGCCGCTCGCCTGGACCTTCACCAGATCGCCGCTTGGCGTTGCGCCTTCCGCTGTGCGCGCGCAGTTCCCCGAGGATCGCTGGGTGTTCGTGGGATGGCCGGATGAGGAGGACCAGCCCGCGGAGCCGGCCCGGGTGAAGCGGGAAGAAGCGCAGCTGACCAGACCGGGGAGCGCGCGTTGCGGCTCGCCACGAAGGCTGACGCCGGGATCCCGTTCTCGTACACGCTCGAAGCAGACGTCGAAGACGTGTCGCGCCAGCACATCGCGAACCGCGCCAGCATCACGGTGCATCCCGCGCCCTGGTATGTCGGCATCCGCAAGCCTGCCTACTTCATCGATCAGAAGGGCGGGCTGAAGACCGAGATCGTCACCGTCGCGCTGGACGGCCGGGTCGCTGCGGGTGTTCCGGTCACAGTCACGCTCACGCAGATACAGTGGACGAGCGTTCGCCGCGCCGAGGGCAACGGCTTCTATACGTGGGACACCGAACGCAGGAAAGTGCCTGCGGGGTCGTGGACCGTGACGACCGCCGACGCACCGGTCCCGCTCGAGATCCCCATACCCAACGGCGGCTACTTCGTTCTCGACGCGCGCGCCGCCGACGGCGCCAGACGGTTCGCGCGGACCACCACGTCCTTCTACGCCCTCGGCACCGGGTACACGGCGTGGGCGCGGTTCGATCACAACCGGATCGACCTCGTCCCCGAGCGCAAGACGTACAAGCCGGGCGACACTGCGCGGATCATGATCCAGTCACCGTGGGAGCGCGCCACCGCGCTCCTCACGACCGAGCGCGAAGGCATCCGTTCCCACCGCCAGTTCGCGCTGACCTCCACCCAGCAATCGATCTCCGTCCCGATCGAGGAGGGAGACATCCCGAACGTGTTCGTCTCGGTGCTGCTCGTCAAGGGCCGCACCAACGCGCCGCCGCCTCCCGAGGCGGCGGCGAGCGGCGCGTCGACGCCGCAGAACGACACCAGCGATCCCGGCAAGCCGTCCTTCCGGCTCGGATACGTCGAGCTGAAAGTGGAGGACGCCTCGAAGCGGCTCACCGTCGCGCTTGCCGCCAACCGCCAGGAATATCGTCCCGGCAACGCGGCCACGGTGACCGTGGCCGTCAAGGATCGGCAGGGCGCCGGCGCACCGAGCGAGGTCACCCTCTGGGCCGTGGACTACGGCGTGCTGTCGCTGACCGGGTATCGAACGCCGGACATCCTGCGCTCCGTCTACGTCGAAAAAGCCCTCCAGGTCATGACGACCGACAACCGCCAGCGCGTCGTCAGCCGCCGGGTGCTCACGCCGAAAGGGGACACCGACGGCGGCGGCGGCGGGGCGGATGCGGGCGCCGGCACCCTGCGCAAGGATTTCCGTGTGCTGGCGTTCTGGGTGGGATCCGTGGCTACCGACGCCAACGGCCATGCGGATGTCGAGGTGAAGCTGCCCGAGTCCCTCACGACCTACCGGATCATGGCTGTCGCGGCGGATCGACGGCTCCCGTTTCGGTCGCGGCCGACAGCGAGGTCCGCATCAACAAGCCGCTGACGCTCAAGCCGACGTTCCCAAGGTTCCTGGCGGTTGGAGACAAGGCGTCCTTCGGTGCGGTCGTGACCAGCCAGCTGCCGGCGGCAGGCACGGCGGTCGTCACGATCAAGAGCCTGGATCCCGACGTGCTGCTCTTCGATGGCGCGACCGAGCAGACGCTGCCGATCGACGGCGGGGGGTCGGTCGAAGCGCGCTTCGACGCCGCGGGCCGCACCATCGGGCGCGCGCGGGTGCAGATGACCGCGGCGCTCGGAAGCGAGAAGGACGCCTTCGAAGAGGTGATCCCCGTGGAGATCCTCGCCTCGCCGGAAACCGTCGCAGCGCACGGAGAAACGACGGAGGTGACCGCACCGGCGGCGGAGCGGCTCGAGATCCCGGCTGGCGTGGTGCCGGGCTACGGCGGACTGCACGTGGAGCTCTCCTCGACGGCGATGGTCGGGCTCGGGGAGGGCGCACGGTACCTGGTCGAGTACCCGTACGGCTGCGCCGAGCAGCGCGGCTCGCGGGCCCTGGCGCTGCTGCTCGCAGGTCGATCTGGGCGACGCCTTCTCCCTGCCTGGGGTCGACACCGCGAAGATGCGACCGGCGGTGCAGCAGACGCTCAAAGAGCTGGAGCGGTTCCAGTGCTCGAGCGGCGGCTTTGCGTACTGGCCCGGCGCCTGCTCGTCCACCTCCCCGTACCTGACCGCGTACCTGCTGCACGTCTTCAGGAACGCAGCCGATCTGAAGTACACGGTGGACGCCGGCATGCGCTCGCGGGCCTATGCGTACCTCGAGAAGGAGCTCGCCCAGAAGCCGCCCGTCAACGAGGGCTGGTGGCCGTCGTACACCGCATGGCAGGCCTTCGCGGTGAAGGTGCTGGTCGAAGGGGGGCGCCATCAGGACTCGAATCTGACGCGGCTCTACGGCTACCGCGAACGGATGCCCGTCTTCGCCCTGGCGTACCTCCACGACGCGCTCGTCGCGCGCGGGACGACGCGGGCCGAGACGCCGGCGCGGCTCGTCGAGCTGCGACGCCGGATGGCGAACGCCGTCCTCCCGGAGGCGGCCAGCGCCGCACGTCGAGGAGCTCGACGATCCCTATCTGCTCTGGTTCTGGAGCTCGAACGTCCGATCGACGGCCATCGTGCTCGGCACGCTGGTGCGCGCGGGCGCGGACCAGAGCGCAGATCCGCCCGATCGTCCGCTGGCTGATGGCGGCGCGCGAAGGCGGCCGCTGGGGGAACACGCAGGAGAACGCCCACGCGCATGGAGGCGCTCGTCGCCTACTACCGCAAATACGAGACGACGATCCCTTCCTTCGACGCCGTGGTGACGCTCGGGACGGAGGAGCTTGCGCGCGCAGCAGTTCCGGGGCCGCACGACGGAATCGACATCCCGGGACCTGCCGATGGCCACCGTGCTGTCGAGGGCGCAGCCCGGGACGACGCAGCCGCTGACGTTCACGCGAAGGAGGGGGACGGCACGCTGTTCTATACGGCGCGGCTCCGCTACGCGGCCGACCGGTTGTTCCAGGCGGGCCTGGACAGCGGGTTCCGCATCACGCGTTCGTACGCGCCGTACGTCGAAAAGAGAAGCCGTCCCGCCGCGTCCGCGTACAAGGCGGGCGACCTCGTTCGCGTAACCCTGACCTTCGCGCTGACGAAGGAGCGCCGCTTCGTGGCGGTCACCGATCCGCTGCCCGCAGGCTTCGAGGCCGTCGAGTCCTGGTTCGCGACCACCGCGGCGGCGCTGGGAAGCGCGCAGGACGATCGTGGCGAGGCGGCGGGCGACTGGACGGCGTGGTGGCGGCGCGGCGGCTTCGATCACGTCGAGCGCCACGACGATCGCGTTCAGCTGTTCGCGACGCGACTCGGCGAAGGCCGTCACGAGTTCAGCTACGTGGTCCGCGCGACGACAGCGGGAACGTTCCGGACCGCGCCCGCGCGCGCCGAGGAGATGTACGAGCCCGAGGTCTTCGGCCGCACCGCGACGGCCGTGATCGAGGTGAAGTGATTATCGCAGGGATCACCGGGCCTGAAGGCCCGGTGCCACAGCGTCAGCATGTCGCTGGGGGATCCGCGTCGGTGCCACAGCGTCAGCGGGCCTGCAGACAGCGGGGCGTTGCGGTAAGGTTCCCGGGTCGGTGTCAATGCCTTTGCGATTGCGGAAACTGACCTCTGCCCGCCCCGTCTGGACGGCCGCCCTGCTGGCGGCGGCAGCGGCGCTGTGGATGCCGCCTCGGGCCGATTCCGCGGGACCTGCTGGACGACTCGACTGCGACGTCCACCGTCATCGTCGATCGCCACGGTGTGCCGCTCTACGAGGCGCTGTCCGGGGATGGCGCGCGCAGCGTCAGGCTGGATGCGGAGCGGCTGCCCGCGATTCTGGCAGCCGCCACCGTCGCCGCGGAGGATCGGCGTTTCTACAGTCATCCTGGCATCGATCCCGTAGCGATCGTCCGGGCCGCCGCGCGGAACGTCGCTGAGCGCGCCGTCGTGGAGGGCGGGTCCACGATCAGCCAGCAGACGGCGAAGCTGCTGCTCAGCCGCCGGTCGCCGCGGCGTTCCCGCGGGCTGGCCGCGAAGATCCATGAGGCGGTGCTCGCGCAGCGTCTCGAGCACCGGTTCACCAAGCGGCAGATACTCGCGCTGTACCTGAACTCTGCGGCGTACGGCAACCAGGCGGTTGGCGCCGGCCGGGCGAGCTACGAGTCTACTTCGGTCACGACGCGTCCATGCTGACGCCCGCGCAGGCGGCGTTCCTGGCCGGCCTCCCGCAGCGTCCGTCCGGCTTCAACCCCTACCGCCATCCCGCGTCGGCGTTCGCGCGGCAGCAGGTTGTGCTCCGGCGCATGCTGCGGGCAGGTGCGGTCACGCCGGCGCAGGCGCGCGAGGCGGCGGACGAACGGCTGTCGTTCGCCCGCGCGGGTGCGCCGTTTGCGGCGCGACACTTCGTCGAGCGCGTGCTGTCCGAAGGCGGCCACGCCGCGGACGGGCGCATCGAGACAACCCTCGACGCCGGGCTGCAGGCGGAGGTTGCCGGCATCATCCGGAGCCAGCGCCGTCTGCTCGACAGACACGG
Source organism: uncultured Acidobacteriota bacterium (assembly GCA_963787175.1). GTDB lineage: Bacteria > Acidobacteriota > Vicinamibacteria > Vicinamibacterales > 2-12-FULL-66-21 > CAVSUB01. Next base: position 245,182 of record CAWBCA010000002.1, on the reverse strand, counting down.
TGCACACAACGTTGCGGTCGCCGTGCTCCACAACGCGACCGGCGAGTGGCTCGCGTGGGAAGGATCCGGCGACTACTTCGATGCTGTGCATGGCGGCGCGATCGACGGGGTGGTGTCGCCGCGTCAGCCAGGGTCCGCCCTGAAGCCGTTCACCTACGCCCTTGGCTTCGAGCAGGGCCTGACGCCGGCGACCGTGCTGGCCGACATCCCGTCGCACTTCCCGACCGCCGAGCCGGGCGTGCTCTACAGCCCCCGCAACTACGACGGGCGCTACCGCGGGCCGCTGCTCGCCCGGCGCGCGCTGGCCGGATCCGAGAACGTCCCGGCGGTGGTGCTCGCGTCGCAGATTGGGGTGCCCGCGGTGCTGCGCTTCCTGCTGCGCGCGGGCTTCACGACCTTCGACCGGAACGGGTCCTATTACGGGCTGGGGATCACGCTGGGGAACGCGGAGGTCCGGCTCGACGAGCTGGTCGGGGCGTACGCGGCGTTCGCCCGGGGCGGGGAGTGGATCGCCCCGAGATGGAGGCCGGTGCTGCCCGGTGCGGGGCGCGAGCGACACCAGCTCGTCTCCGCCCGCACGGCGTACTGGATAGGGGACATCCTCTCCGACCCGGAGGCTCGCGAGTACATCTTCGGACGGGGCGGGCACCTCGAGTTTCCCTTTCCCGTGGCTGTGAAGACCGGCACGTCGCAGGCCTATCACGACAACTGGACCATCGGTTACACGCGGGACGTCACCGTTGGCGTGTGGGTCGGCAACTTCGACCGCACGCCGTTGCGGGACTCGACCGGCGTCACGGGAGCGGGTCCCCTCTTCCATGCCGTGATGCTGGCCGCGCAGCAACGTGCCGGGACGACAGGGGATACGTTCGCCGACGCGGCCCTCCAGGCGGTTCCCGAAGGCCTCGTCGAACGGGAGTTCTGCTCGATCTCCGGGCTGCGGGCCCATGCGTGGTGCCCGTCGAAACAGCGCGAGCGTGTGCCGCTCGCAGAGGACATCCGGCCCTGCAGCTGGCATCACCAGGGTGAGGATGGCCTCGAGACGATCTGGCCGTCGGAGTACCGGGAGTGGGCGCGGAAGAGCGGACTGCTGAACGAGCGGCCGGTGAAGGCCTCGGCCGTTTCCGTTCAGGAGGTCCGCATCACCCCGGGCACCCGCCCGCCGCTCGCGATTACGAGCCCGCCGCCCGGCGCGACCTATCTCATCGACCCGACACTTCGCCGGGAGTTCCAGACGCTGCCGCTGCGCGCCGTCGGGGAGCGCGGGCGCCGGCTCGACTGGTGGATCGACGGCCGCAGGTTCGGCTCGTCGCGGCCCGGGTCGGCACTTGAGTGGCCGCTCGCCCCTGGCACGCACGTGATGAGCGTACGGGACGAGCAGGGACATGTGGCACGGACGAGCGTGGTGGTGCGGTGACGATCATCCGGTATCGATTCGAGCGCAGCACTGGCGTCCCTCGAATCGCGCCGGCATCGCCGTGCGGGCGCGGGGGATCGGTGCATGGCTGAAGACCAGCCCCAGCGCGACTGGCACTTCAAGCAACTGAAGTGGTGTCTCCAGGCCCTGGCCCGGGCAGGCTCGGCACAGCCGACGCTGTTCCCGGAGGAGTCGCCGAAGCCCGACGATCTCGCGTTCGGCTTCGATCACTGGGCCGCGCTCGTCCGGGATTCCTACGGCGCCGACCTGCCGGAGCGTCAGGCGTCAGCGCTCGAGGCGATCGCCCGGAAGCTGGAAACGATGTCGCGGGATGGCGCCGAGTTCGATGTCGAGCTCTGGACGGAGGCGGCCCTGTCAACGACCGAGCACTGGGCCGACGTCCGGCGGCTCGCGGTGTCCGCGCTGGACGAGTTCGGCTGGCGGGCCGACAATACCAGTCCAGGCGACGCGCGCCCGGGCGATGCCGGTGACGACCCGGACCGAGAGGCGCCTGTACCTTAAGGTGCCACCAGGGAGACCATGAGAACGATCACATCAGTGTACCCGCGCCTCGCCTGCACCGTTCGCCTTGCCGTCTGGACGTCGGTGCTCGTCCTGCTGCTGGTTGGCGCCGTCTTCGCGCAGGAGGGGCGGCGGGCGTTCATCGACGGCACCGGGCCAGGCTGGCGCACCCTCGGCGCAGACGACTTCGCTGACGTGAACGGCAGTCCCGACACGTGGGTCTGGGCTGAGGGGCTGCTGCGCTCCTCGGGCAAGCCGATCGGTGTGAGGCGCAGCCGGCAGACATTCACGAATTTCGAGCTGGTCGTCGAGTGGCGGCACCTGGAATCCGGCGGCAATTCCGGCGTGTTCGTGTGGGTGCCGGACCAAGCGCTCGTGGCACTGAAGCCCGGCGCCCTCCCGGAGCTCGGGATCGAGGTGCAGATGCTCGACCATGGCTACGCCGAGAAGCACGAGAAGGCGACCGGGCAGAAGGGCGACTGGTTCACGACCAATGGCGACGTCTTCGCGGTCGGCAAGTCCACGCTCACTCCGTTCCCGCCGACCTCTCCGAACGGCTCGCGCAGCTTCCCGCGCAAGAGCCTGAGCAAGGGTGTGGGAGAGTGGAACCACTACTACGTCCGGGCCATCAACGGCGAGGTCCGCCTCTGGGTGAACGGAGAGGAAGTGTCCGGCGGCCGCGACGCCCAGCCGCGGGCCGGCTATTTCTGCCTCGAGGCCGAGGGTTCTCCCGTCGAGTTCAGGAACATCCGGGTGCGGGAGCTGCCGTAGCGCGTCGTTTGGAGAACGCTCGATCACCGGAGGGCGGCAGCGGAGCACTATCGGGATGCTGAAAAACGCATCCTGAATGGCAAATGGCAACAGGGCAAATGGAAGCTCGCGTGCTTTGCCATCGGCCATTTCCTATTTCACATCAGGCCGGCTTTTTTCAGCGGCCTTCATCACCATGCGGGCGCAGTAATCATGTCCACGACCAGCGATGCTCCAGTCAGAGAAACGATCGCACGCATGCTCGCGTGGGAAGATGCGCATACCGGCTTCGACGCGGCGGTCGATGGCCTCGAGCCGTCGCTGCGCGGAGTGGCTCCTTCCGGCCTGCCGTACTCGGCGTGGCAGCTGGTGGAACACCTGCGGCGCACGCAGCGCGACATCCTCGAGTTCTGCCGGAACCCGGCATACCAGGAGCTCGACTGGCCGGCGGATTACTGGCCGGTTTCCCCGGCGCCGCCGTCAACGGGTGCATGGGACGAGAGCATCGAGGCGTTCCGGCGGGACCGGCAGGCGCTTCAGCAGCTGGCGGCGGATCCGGCGGTCGACCTGACCGCCCGCATTCCGCACGGCACCGGTCAGACGTATCTGCGCGAGCTTCTCCTCGTCGGTGATCACTCGGCGTATCACATCGGTCAGCTGGTCGTGGTTCGCAGGCTGCTGAGCTCATGGGCATCGGCTTGATGGACGGAGCGAACGCGGGCGCCCTCTTCGGCCCGCGAGTGCACCGCTGCCGGAGGCCTCGACGTGCCGTCCTGACGGGCAACCGCTGAATGGTCAGCGTGCGCAATGGCGGGCCGGACGATCGCGGGTTCGTGCTGGCGGAGGTCGGGCGGCTCGCCGCCTTCGGCGTGCCGGCGGGGCGTACCGCCGAAGAGATCGTCGAGGGGGAAGCGCGGACGCTGCGCGCGTTCTTCGAAGGGGGCGGCGCGGGCGAGACGCTGCTGATCGCCGAAGCCGAGGGGCGCGCCAGCGGCTTCGTGTTCCTCGAGGAGAAGCAGGACTACTTCACGCTGGAGCAACACGGCCACATCGGCATCCTGGTCGTGACGCGCGAAGCCGAAGGGCGCGGCGCAGCGGCCGCCCTGCTGCGGGCCGCGGAGGCCTGGGCACGGTCGCGCGGGCATCACACCCTCACGCTCAACGTCTTCGACGGGAACCGGCGCGCCCGCACGCTGTACGAGCATTTCGGGTTCAGGCCCGATACCGTGAAGTACCTTGAAGACCCTCTGAGGCGGCCGCAGGCCGCGCTGTATGATCGGCGGGTGCGTCCGCTGCCCGCGGTGCTCGCGCAGGACGGCGGAGGATGCTGGCCATGACAGAACGCTTCGGCGCACGGGCCTCGCTGCTGGCGATCGTGATGCTGACCGCAGGCTGCGCGGGCAGTGGCTCGCTCCGGAGTGCGCCCCCGCCGGAGGACGTCGATTTCGCCAGGCGCTACCTGGCGCTCTTCCAGTCGAGATCGTGGGCCGCCATCGAGATGGGGATGGACCCGTCGCTGAAGGATCCGCAACTCCGTTCGAAAATGATCGGGATGGCCAGCCTCTTTCCGCCGGGCGAGCCGGCATCCGTGCCGCTGATCGGGTGGAACGTCAACCGCTCCGGCAGCACGACGACATCCAGCCTCTCATTCCAGTACCAGTTTCCGGGAAGGTGGCTCCTTGCGACTGTCGTCGTCGAACGCACGGGGCAGGCGCCGGTCGTCAAGAGTGTGCAGATTCACGCTCTCAGGGAGTCGGTACAGCGGGTCAACCGGGCGAGCCTCGCGGGCAAGGGCCGGGCGCACTATGCCGCGGCCGCGGTCGCCGTGGCCGTCGCGCTCTTCGTGCTCTACGTGTTCGTCCTGGCAGTCAGAACGCCGGCGCCCGACATGAAATGGGCGTGGCTCCTCTTCGTGATGTTCGGCATCGTGCGGTTCGCGTTCAACTGGACGACCGGTACGCTGACGGTGGTGCCGATGGCGGTGCAGGTCTTCGGGTCGGGCTTCACCAAGGCGTCCCCATTCGAGCCTCTGGTGCTGACGACGTCGATTCCCGTCGGGGCCATCGTGTATCTCGTGCAGCGGCGCGAGTGGCTGCAGGAAAGGCGCCTGGATTCACAGAATCCCCGACGTTCCGCCAGGTCCACGGGGGCGCATGGAGGATCATCATGATTGATGTCAGACAGATCGAGTCCCCAATCGGTCCGCTCACGCTGGCGGTCAATGGCGCCCGGCTCTGCCTGCTGCGGTTCGGCAGCAACGATCACGCAGCAGCCGCCGTGCTCCGCAAGTGGTACCCGGATGCCGCGCTGGTGTGCGGCGAGGGGTCGAGCGCAATCGCCGGCAGGCTCGGCAGCTATTTCGCCGGCGACACGTCGGTCCTCGACGGCATTGCCGTGGAGATGAACGGCACGCCTTTCCAGCGCCGGGTCTGGGAGGCGCTGCGCGCGGTGCCGGCAGGCACGACGGCGTCGTACGGGGAGATCGCGCGGAGGATCAGCGCGGCGTCCGCCGTCCGGGCGGTGGGTGCGGCGAACGGCGCCAACCCGGTCGCGATCGTCGTTCCCTGCCACCGTATCGTCGGCGGGAGCGGCAGCCTGACCGGGTACGGCGGCGGTCTGGATCGCAAGCAGTGGCTGCTCCGGCACGAGGGCGCCGCGGGCCTGTTCTGAGCCGCGATTCATGCCGGGAACGCCAACGGCCGATACCCCTCTCGAGGCGGAAAAAACTGCCGGGAATGCAATGATCAGCTTGCGCGAGGCATAGCCTTGGCGCATACTCGGCGCTGCGGACCCACGTCAACGGAAAACGGACGATTTCGGAGCTGATGATCGAACCCACTACTCTCGGAGCCGATCTGCGTCGCGAACGCGAACGCCGCGGGCTGGCCCTCAGAAGCATCTCCGAAGACACCAAGGTATCGATCGCTCTGTTCGAAGGGCTCGAAGCGGACGACATCTCGCGATGGCCGGGAGGCATCTTCCGCCGGGCGTTCGTGAGAGCGTACGCCCAGTGCGTGGGCCTCGACGCAGACGATGTGTTCCGCCGGTTCGAGAGGCAGTTCCCGCCGGACGGGGCGGGGGCGACCGACCCGGCCGAGCCGCTCACGGCGGCCGGCCGTCCGATCGTCGTCCGGCCTTTCCCTCACCGCCCGGCCGCTGCGGAATCCATCCACGCCCGGGCGCGACTGCTCGGCACGGCGGCCGACCTCACGGTGGCCATGGTGTTTGCATTCGGATGCGCCGCCGCCGGATCGCGGCTGCTCTGGCCCGTGCTGTTGATCGCGTGCTATTACGCCGCCGGGGTCCTCCTCACGGGCACGAGCCCGATGGTCGCCCTTCTTGCGCAGGGGCGGACGGCGGCCCCCGCGAAACCCAAGGAACCGCCGGCGCCCGTCCCCGAGCCGACCGTCGCTGTTGCCGAGCTTCCGGCCAGGCAGCCCTCCAGGCACCCGGCGCTTTTGACCGGCGACCGTCCCGTCCGGCAGCGCCGCGGGATGCAGGCCCCCGTCTAACCGGCTTCCGCACGTCGGCACTCTGATTTGCTACCATACCGGCTGAGCTATGCCCGCAACCCCGGCCGTTCACTTGCATAGCGGAAACCTGGAGGGTAGAGCATGGGTGATACTGTCCTGGATTCTTTTCGGGCTCGTCGTCGGCGTGATCGCCAAGTTGTTGACGCCCGGGCGGGACCCGGGCGGCTTCATCGTCACCATCCTGCTGGGAATTGCCGGCGCGCTCATCGGCGGCTTCATCGGCCGGGCGATGGGTTTCTACGACGCCAACCAGTCGGCGGGGTGGCTCATCTCCATACTCGGCGCGATCATCCTGCTGGTGCTGTACCGCATGATGGGTGGCCGTCGGACCTGACCGCGGTGTTTTACGGGGCGCGTCGTGAAACGCATCGACCGGATGTTGCGGCGCGCCCTCGCGCTCGAGTGCCCGGGAAGAAGGAGAGTCTGATGTTCACCTGGAGTCGCGCCGCATGCGCGATAGCGATTGGCGCGGCGGCAGCCGCCGGCCCGGCTCACGCACAGACGGTCGACGAGGTGATCGCGAAGAACCTCAAGGCACGCGGTGGCGAGGAGAAGCTGAAGGCCCTGACCACCACGAAGATTACCGGCGACGTCGAGCAGCAGGGCGCGAAAATCCACATCGTGACCTGGGCGAAGCGTCCGAACTACCTGCGTCGCGAGATCGATGTGACGCCGCCACCGCCGAGCCCCGGGCGCGCCAGCGTGCCGCCGTCAACCGGTCCCATCAAGGCGGTGGTCGCGTTCGACGGCCAGACCGTCTGGACGATCGACCCGCGGATGGGACCTGGCCCGCAGGCGATTACCGGCCCGCAGGCCGAGGCAGTGGCAAAAGCGAATCCCGACTTCGACAGCGTGCTCCTCGACTACAAGGCCAAGGGGCATGCCGTGGAGCTGGTCGGCACCGAGACGATTGACGGCAAGCCGGCGCACCACCTGAAGATCACCAGCAAGAACGGCGCGGTGCAGCAGTACTACCTCGACGTGGAGACCGGACTCGAGGTGCGCACTTCCGACACCATCGAGCAGGGCGGGGTCAAGACCGAGTTGACCACCGACCTCTCCGATTACCAGACGGTTGACGGCTTCTCGATGCCGTTCAAGATGCGCCAGTCCGTGAACGGCACCGCGGTTGCGGATGTGACGATCTCGAAGTGGGAAGTCAACGTGCCGATGGGGGACGAGCTGTTCAAGATGCCGGCGGGCAAGTAACGGGCAGCAGGAGCCGCGGCCGGGCCGGCGGCTCCCCTCCGCCGCCGCCTCACATCCCGCGCCCGAGCCGCTCCTGCAGCTTCTCGCGATAGCCGCGGCTGAGCGTCAGCCGGGTTCCCGTCCTCAGGACCACCGCGTACTCCCCGTTCAGCCACGGCTGCATCTCCTGGATGCGCTCCATGTTGACGATCCGTGACCGGTGGATCCGGAAGAACTTCTCCGGGTCCAGGCGGCCCTCGATGGCGTTCATGGTTTCGCGGAGCAGGTGCGACGCCGGCCCGACGTGCAGCCGCACGTAGTTGCCGGATGCTTCGATCCAGTCGATCTCGTCCATCCGCAGGAAGAAGAGTCGCCCCGCCGACTTCACGACCAGCCGGTCGGTGCGCGGCTGATCGCGGCGGAGATCCTTGACGAGGGCCAGGAGCCGGCGGCCCGAGATCCCCGGTCTCGTCCCGTTCGACCTGCTTGCGGGCGCGCTGCAGTGCTTCGGTGAAGCGCTCGCGGTCGAACGGCTTCAGGATGTAGTCGAGCGCGCGGACCTGAAACGCCCTCAAGGCGTGCTGGTCGTACGCGGTGACGAAGATCACGAGAGGCATGCGATCCGCGCCGACCGCCTCGATGACCTCGAAGCCGTTCATTCCCGGCATCTGGACGTCGAGAAACATCAGGTCCGGCGCGTGGTCCTGCACGGCCATCACCGCTTCCTCGCCGTCGCGGCACTGCGCCACGACTTCGATGTCCGGCTCGGTCGCGAGCAGGGTTGCGAGCCGTTCCCGCGCGAGTGGCTCGTCGTCCACGATCAGCGTCTTGATTTTCTTCATGATGGTGTCCCGTGATGGTGATGGGTGCCTGCGTCAGGAATGCTGACGCGCCATGATCGCGACGGAGTCGAGCGTCCCCTGCTGGTGCCGGCCCGGGTCCTCGCCGCCCTCGTCGTGGACGGGCTCGCCGCCCCGGACGTCGACGCGCCAGGGGAACGCGACGACGACCGCCAACCCGGGGTTGTGCCGATGGAACTCGAACCGGAAGTCCGCGCCGAACAGCCGCAGGAGGCGTTCGCGCGTGGTCGAGACGCCGATCCCCTTGTGGAGGGCGCGCCAGCCGTCCTCGGTCAGCCCGACGCCGTCGTCGCGCACTTCCATCCACAGCTTGTCGCCTTCCCGGCGCGCCGTGATCTGGATGTGGCCCGGGCCGGATTTCCTGGACACGCCGTGCTTGATGGCGTTCTCGACGAGCGGCTGCAGAATCAGGTTGGGCACCCGGCGTCCAGCGTTTCGGGCTGGACGTCGAGCCTCACGGTGAGACGATCGGCGAACCGCGTCTGCTCGATCTCGAGGTACTTGGTCAGGAAGTCGAGCTCGGCCTTCAGGGACACCTCGTGGCGGCCGATGTTCTCCAGCGTGAGCCGGAGGAGATCGCTCAGGCGCATCAGCGTGCGGTCGGCCGCCTCCACGTCCTTGTGCATCAGCGCCGAGACGGCGTGCAGCGTGTTGAAGAGGAAATGCGGGTGCAGCTGCTGCTGGAGCGCGGCCAGCTGCGCTTCGACGAGCTGCGTTTCGAGCTGGGACGTGCGCACCGCACGATCCCTCGACTCGCGGTAGTACAGGACGGCGTGGCTGAGGCCGACGATCGCCCAGTAGGTGATCATCTCCCAGTCGAAGTTCCGGAGTGCCGAGCGCTGGACGTCCTCCCACCACGCGAACGGCTTGCCGGCCAGCGTCGCCAGCCACAGCTGCACCCCGCTCATCGCGGCGATGTGGCCGACGGAAAAAACCACGACGCCGGCACGTGCACGAGCACGGCGCGCCACAGCCCGCGCCACTCGAACCGGAAGTGCTGCGACAGCCAGACGATCGCCGGGGTGAAGAGCGCCCAGAGATACCAGTAGCTGCAGTTGAGGATCACCAGCGAGCGCCAGTACACGACCGGAGGCCCGAGCCCGCGCGTGAACTGCCAGGCCAGCGCCGACGACAACAGGCCGAGCACCGTCGCGACCAGCAGGATGACGGGCCACCGGAGGCCGTAGCGCAGCTGCGGCGCGCCGGAAGGTCGGTGGCGTCTGTGCGATCGGTGCGGCCGGCGCCCGGACGGTTTCATCACGAGGTCCCATGTGACGGACCACACCCTGTGAGGGATGGCCCTCTGCTCCACGTTAGACGTAAGACGCGCCCGTTCCGGCTGCGAAATTCGACGTTTTCCTGCAAAAGATCCGCCGGGTCCGAGGGGGGCGTCACAGGTTTCGGCGGGTCGTCCGGACGCGCCGGCGGTTCGTCAATCGAATGCGCGTACTCGTCACTCGGAGCGGCAGTTTCGTCCCAGCCGGCAATATTTCCGCCAGCGGAATCGCCGCGGATCCGGAAAGCTGCCTTATCATGATCGCGTGAGCACATCCACGACGCGCGGTCACCGCAGTTGGCAGGCGGGCGACCTGTTTACGGTCGGCGACGCCACCGATCTCTACGAGGTCGAGCGCTGGGGCAAGGGCTACTTTGCCATCTCCCCGGCCGGCCATGTGCTCGTGCATCCCGACCAAGGATCCGTCCCGCGCCATCGACCTGAAGCAGCTGACCGACCACCTGCTCCTCCGCGGCATCCAGCTCCCCGTGCTGATCCGGTTCCGGGACATCCTGCGACACCGCGTCGGCGACATCCATCACGCGTTCCAGGCGGCCATCAGCCAGCACCAGTACCGAGGGGCGCTATGTCTGCGTCTACCCCATCAAGGTGAATCAGCAGCGGCAGGTCGTCGAGGAGGTGCTCGACTTCGGGCGGGAATACGGGTTCGGGCTGGAGGCCGGCTCGAAGCCGGAGCTGCTGGCGGTGGCGGCCCAGGCCTACAACGACACGCCGATCATCTGCAACGGCTTCAAGGATGCCGAGTTCATCGAGATGGCGATGCTCGCCCAGAAGATCGGCCGGAACGTCATCCCGGTGGTCGAGAAGTACACCGAGCTGGGGCTGATCCTCGCAGTACGCCAAGAAGGTGGGCGTCCGCCCGCAGATTGGCATGCGCGTCAAGCTCGCGGCGCGCGGCGGCGGCCGCTGGCAGGGCTCGGGCGGCTACCGGTCGAAGTTCGGGCTCACCGTTGCCGAAGTGCTGCGAGGGCTCGAAGAGCTCAAGGCCCTCGGACATGCAGGACTGCTTCAAGCTCCTGCACTTCCATCTCGGCAGCCAGATCCCGAACATCCGGATCGTCAAGGGCGCGCTGAACGAGGCGGCGCGGATCTACGCCGAGCTGGTGAAGGCGGGCGCCGGACTCCAGATACTCGATGTGGGCGGCGGGCTGGGCGTCGATTACGACGGTTCGCAGACCAATTTCGAGTCGAGCGTGAACTACACGCTCGAGGAGTATGCCAACGACGTCGTCTATCACATCCAGACGGTCTGCGACGACGCCGGCGTGAAGCACCCGACCATCGTGTCCGAGAGCGGGCGCGCGATCGTGGCGTACCACAGCGTGCTGATCTTCAACGTGCTGGGCGTGTCGGCGTTCGGCGAGGAGAAGATCCCCGACGCGATCGCGCCGGCCGAAGCGGAGCAGCCGGTCATCGACCTGCTCGAGACGTTCACGAACCTGTCGGTCCGCAACGCGCTCGAGAGCTACCACGACGCCCAGCAGGCGCTCGACATGGCGATGAACCTGTTCAGCGGCGGCTACCTGCCGCTGGTGCAGCGCTGCCAGGCCGAGAACCTCTACTTCGCCATCCTCGCCAAGCTCAAGAAGTTCGTCGCGCAGATGGACGACGTGCCGGAGGATCTGCAGGGGCTCGACGACGCGATGGCGGACACCTACTTCTGCAACTTCTCGCTGTTCCAGTCCTGCCCCGACAGCTGGGCGATCAAGCAGCTGTTCCCGGTGATGCCGATCCACCGGCTCAACACCGCGCCGACGCACCATGCGGTGCTCGGCGACATCACCTGCGACTCCGACGGCAAGATCGATCAGTTCATCGATCGGCGCGACGTGAAGCGCACGCTGGCGCTGCACGCCGTCAACGGCGATCCGTACTACCTGGGCGTGTTCCTGGTCGGCGCCTACCAGGAGATCCTCGGCGACCTGCACAACCTGTTCGGCGACACCCACGCCGTGCACGTCAGCCTCGACGAGCAGGGCAACGTCGTGCTCGACGCGGTGATCAAGGGGGATACGGTCCGGGAAGTGCTCGATTACGTCGAGTTCGACGCCGACACGCTGGTCCGCAAGCTGCGCACCGACGTCGAGCTCGCTGTCCGCGAAGGCCGGATCAGCTACGCCGAGTCAGGCCGGCTGCTGGAGTTCTACGAGGAGGGCCTGCACGGCTATACCTACCTGGAAGATCCCAAGGAGAGGTAATAAGGGGCGACGTCAGGTCCCCGACCGCCAAGTCCGGGGGCCGAGCGTTGAGTCCCCGAGCGCCGAACGCCGAGCGCCGACCCCCCGTCCTTCAGGTCCCCTGCGCGGCCGGTGCGCAGTGCGTGTCGAACGCCTGCGCCAGCTGCCGCGCGATACCGGGCGCGTCCTGCCCTTCAATCTGCCAGCGCTCCATCATCCACACCAGCTTGCCGTCGCGGAACAGGCCGATCGACGGCGACGACGGCGGGTACGGCGCGAAGTGCTCGCGCGCCCGGGTGGTGGCGTCGATGTCGGCGCCCGCGAACACCGTCGCGAGCGTGTCCGGCCTGACCTTGTTGTTGAGCGCCATCGCGATGCCGGGCCGGGCCCGTCCGGCCGCGCACCCGCACACCGAGTTCACGACCAGCAGCGTCGTGCCCGGCGTCTTCAACTGTTCGTCGACCGCGCTCGCGCTCTTCAGCTCTTTCGCACCGAGCGCCAGCAGCTCCCCGCGCATGGGGGCAATCAACATGTTCTGGATAGGGCAATGTTTTCTCCTGACGAGTTTCCGCTTCCTGCTTCCCGCTTCCTGCTTCCCGCTTCTTGTTCCGACTTTCCGCTCCAGCTTGCTCCGTGTCCGTCCTCCAACGTAGCCGCCGCCCGGCGGCCGATTGTCCCCTGCGGCAGCTGGTAGCGGGCAGCTGGAAGCTGGAAGCTGGTATCTACTTCTTGATCATCGCATCCCGCTTCGCCTTGAACTCGTTGCCGGCCGTCCATTCGGGAAAGCGGTCGGCGTTGGCGACCCGGTATCCGACCGCGAAGAACAGCTCGGCGTCCTCGGCGGCGCCGGTCAGGTCCCAGTCCGGTTTCACCTCGTCCGATGGGGCGTGGTAGTCGCGTTGGTGTACTCGTCCCGCTTCTGCTTGCCGTACTCCGCCGGCTTGCCCGGATAAACCACGTCCCGCTGTCGGGGTCCAGCGCCGGCACCCCCTGCTTGGCGAAGTTGAAGTGATCCGACCGGTAGTAGAACCCCTTCTCGGGCTCCGGCATCGGGCCGCAGGGTCCGGCCCTGCTCCGCCGCGGCTTCCTTGCGTAGTCGTCGAGCTCGGACGCGCCGAGACCGACCATGGTCAGGTCGCTGGTCCGGCCCCACTGGTTGAGGCCGTCGATGTTGATGTTGGCGACTGTCTTCTCCAGCGGGTAGATCGGCGCGACCGCGTAGGTACCTGCGACCCAGCAGCCCCTGCTCCTCGGCGGTGACCATCAGGAACAGGATCGACCGCTTCGGCGCCGGCTGCACCTTCGTGAACGCCCGGGCAATCTCCAGCACCGACGCCACGCCGGAGGCATTGTCGAGCGCGCCGTTGTAGATGCTGTCCCCCTTGACCGCGGGTCCGACACCGTAATGATCCCAGTGGGCGGTGTAGACGACGTGCTCGTCCTTGGTGCGCCGAATCGCTGCCCTCGAGCTTCGCCACCACGTTGCGCGAGTCGATCGTGCGCAGGGTGTTCCGATGGCCAGCGACGCCTTGAGCCCGAGCGGCACCGGCTTGAAGCTCGCGCGTCGCCGCCTGCTTCTTCAGCGCGTCGAAATCCTGTCCGGCCAGCTTCAGGATCTTCTTCGCCGCGTCGAGCGTGACCCAGCCTTCGATCGCCGCCCGCCCCATGTTCTTGTCGGGCGTGACCAGATCGAACTTCTCGCCCAGATTGCCCTGGACGACCGAGAACGGGTAGCCGGCCGGCCCCGTCTCGTGGACGATCGAGCACGCCTGCCGCGCCCCTTGCCGCGCCCCTTCTTCGAACTTGTAGGTCCAGCGGCCGTAGTAGGTCATCGCCTCGCCGCCGAATGTCTTGGCATCGAGCTTCTTCGGAGTCGGCCGGATCGGCCACGGCCGGATCGTTGACGAGCACGATGATCGTCTTGCCTTTGAGGTCGACGCCCTTGAAGTCGTCCCAGTCGAACTCCGGTGCAGCGACGCCGTAACCGGCGAAGATCAGGTCGGAGTCGGCGATCGACGCCGTGTCTGCCACGTGCTTGGTCCAGGCGACCATCTCGTCGCGCCACTTGATCACCTGCTTCGCGCCCCCCTTGGCGATCGTCAGCGGCGTCGTCGGCGCTGGCGGTGATGCCGACCAGCGGCACCTTCTGGATGTAGGTGCCATCGGTGTTGCCCGGCTTCAGTCCGAGCTCCTTGAATTCTGCTTCGAGGTACTCGACGGTCCGGTCCTCGCCCTTCGTGCCCGGCCCGCGGCCTTCGAAGTCGTCCGCCCCGAGGACCTTGATCCGCTCCAGGATCGCCTGCGGCTCTACCTGTGGAAGGCTGGCGAGCGGTGCCTGCGCGGGGCGCGCAGAGGCCTGCTGCTGTGCCGTCGACGCGGCAGGTGTCGAAGGTTCCTGGCTGCCACCGCAGCCGGACGCCAGGGCCGAGGCTGCATCAGGCAGGTACACAGCCCTGTCGTATAGCGCATCCTTCCATTCTATCGCGCCCCGCCGCGGCGCCCCGCACAACCAAGACGGCGCTCCGCGCGTCCAACACCCTTATCGGGGCATGAACAGGCTGACGCAAGGGGCAGCGGTCATGTCCACAGGAGACGGCCGCTCGTTCTGCGGCCCCGGAGGCGAATCGAATGCAGGCTCTCTGGCGGGACATCCGGCACACCGCACGCGGGCTCGGCAAGACCCCGGGCTTCACGCTGGTCGTGGTCCTCACGCTTGCGCTGGGCATCGGCGCGAACACGGCGATTTTTTCGCTGATGGACCAGGTCCTGCTGCGCAGCCTTCCGGTCCGGGACCCGGCGCAGCTCGTGCTGCTCGACGGCCCGGGCGCGTTCCAGGGCCGCACGTTCAACGCGCAGACCTTCTCGTATCCGATGTACACCGACCTCCGCGATCAGCAATGAGGTCCTTGCCGGTCTGCTGGGGCGGTTTCCGACGGCGATGACCATCGCTGTGGCGCGGTCAGCCTCGGAGCGCGTGCAGGGAGATCTCGTCAGCGGCAACTACTTCGATGTGCTCGGCGTGCGGCCGGCGCTCGGCCGGGTGCTCAACGCCGCCGACGACCGGATTCCGGGCGCGCACCCGGTTGCCGTCCTGAGCTACGGCTTCTGGCAGCGCCGCTTCGCCGGCGACCCGGCCGTGCTGAACCAGACGATCACGGTGAACGGCCATCCCGATGACGATCGTCGGCGTCAGCGCGCGGGGGTTCAGCGGCCTCGAGGTCGGCACCAGCTCGGACGTCATGGTGCCGCTGATGATGAAGCCGCAGATGACGCCCACCTGGAACGATCTCGACAACCGCCGCAGCCGCTGGCTGACCGTGATCGGGCGGCTCGCACCTGGCGTCTCGCGCGAGCAGGCGCCAGCCAGATGAACGTCGATCTACCGGCAGATCAACGAGCAGGAGATCAAGGACATCAAGAGCCGCCTCCGCCGCCTTCAAGCAGCGTTTCGTCAGCGAAGCGGCTCGAGCTGCTGCCGGGCGGCCGCGGGCTCTCGGACCTTGCGCGCGCAGTTCTCGACGCCGCTGACGGTCCTCGATCTGCATGGTCGGCGTGGTCCTGCTCATCGCGTGCGCGAACGTCGCCAACCTCATGCTGGCGACGCACCGCCTCGCGGCGGCAGGGAGATCGTCCTGCGCCTCGCGCTCGGCGCCGGTCACGGCCGGATCGTCCGGCAGCAGCTGGTCGAGAGCGCGCCTGCTGGCGTTCGGCGGCGCGCTGCTCGGCATCGCGCTGGCCTCGTGGACCGGCTCGCTGCTGCTGGCGGCGCTGCCCGGCGATCCGGGCAGCCGCACGCTTTCTGCCGTGCCCGACCTGCGGGTCCTGCTGTTCGCGCTCGCGCTGGCGCTGTTCACGGCGCTGGTGTTCGGGCTGGCGCCGGCGCTCCATGCGGCGCGCTCGTCGGTCACTCCACGCTGAAGGAGGAAGGGGGCAGCGTGGCCGGCGGCGGCCGCCAGGCGCGCATCCGCCGCGCGCTGGTGGTCGGGCAGGTCGCCATGTCCATGCTGCTGCTCGCCGGCGCCGGCCTGTTCGCGCGGAGCCTATACAACCTCACCGCCGTCAACCCCGGCTTCCAGGTCGACAGCCTGCTGACGTTCTCGCTCGATCCCTCGCTGAGCGGCTACAACGCAGGAGCGTGCGACGGCGCTGTTCGACAGGAGCGTCCAGGAAACGATTGGCGCGGTGCCCGGGGTCCGTGCTGGTCTCGATGTCCGAGGTCGGCGTGCTGAACGGCAACGACTGGAGCATGACGGTCAAGGTCGACGGCTACCAGGCCAAGGAAGACGAGAACATGAACCCGAGCGTCGACGGCGTCGCGCCGCAGTTCTTCTCGACGATGGGGATTCCGCTGGTTGCCGGACGCGAGTTCAGCGACAAGCGACGCGGCCGGCGCGCCGCGGGTCGCCGATCATCAACGAGACGATGGCGAGGTACTTCTTTGGCGATACCGAGCCCGATCGGCCGCCGCTTGGTTTCGGGCGCGACAACGCCGACCGACATCGAGATCGTCGGCGTCGTCAGCGACGTGCGGACTCGCAGCAGCTGCGCGATGAGGCGCCGCGGTTCGTCTACATTCCCTACCGGCAGAACGAGGATGTCACGCGGCCTGACGTTCTTCGTGCGCGCCGCCGGCGATCCGTCAGCCGCCGCCGTCGGCGTCCGCCAGGCGGTGCAGCGGGTCGACCGCAACCTCCCGATTGCCGACATGAAGACCATGGACGCGCAGGTCGGCGAGTCGCTGTTCGTCGAACGGATGGTGGCGATGCTGTCGGTCGCGTTCGGCGGTCTGGCGACCCTGCTCGCGGCGGTCGGCCTCTACGGCGTAATGGCCTACGCCGTGGCACGGCGCACCCGCGAGATCGGCATCCGGATGGCGCTCGGCGCCGAGCGTGGCCGGGTTCTGTGGATGGTGCTGAGCGAGGTCGCGATGATGGCCGCCACCGGGGTGGCCGTCGGCCTGGGCGCCGCCTTCTACCACGCGCAAAGTGCAGGCGCAGCTGTTCGGGCTGTCGCCGTCCGATCCGGCCACGCTCGGCGCGGCGATGCTGTTCCTGCTCACCGTGGCGCTGCTGGCCGGGTTCGGCCCGGCGCGCCGCGCCACCACCATCGACCCGAACGTGGCGCTGAGATCAGAGTGAGCCTGCCGGCCGGGATCAGGGCCGCATCAGCCTCGATCGCGGCGTGGCTGGCAGCACCGCTGCAGGGATCAGGACCCCCGCCTGACGCCAGCGGCGTTGATCTGACGCGTCCCGCCGCCGGATTGCCAAGCAGCCACTGGATTGCTATGGTACGCGTCTTCCGAACACCTGTTTTTCGAGCTTGGAGGTTGACTATGGCAGTCGGACTGGGCGACGAAGCGCCCGATTTCACCGCGGACACCACCCAGGGGCCGCTCACGTTCCACGAGTGGAAAGGCAATTCCTGGGCGATCCTGTTTTCACACCCGAAGGATTTCACGCCGGTGTGCACGACCGAGCTTGGCGCCGTTGCGGCGCTCAAGCCGGAGTTCGACAAGCGCAACACCAAGGTGATCGGGCTCAGCGTCGACCCGGTCGACTCGCACAAGAAGTGGGAGGGGGACATCAAGGATGTGACCGGCCATGCCGTCAACTTCCCGATGATCGCGGACCACGATCGGAAGATCTCGAATCTCTACGGCATGATCCATCCGAATGCCAGCGACACGATGACCGTCCGCTCCGTCTTCATCGTCGGGCCCGACAACAAGGTCAAGCTGACGCTGACCTATCCCGCCAGCACGGGGCGCAACTTCGCCGAGCTGCTGCGCGTGATCGACTCGCTGCAGCTGACCGCCGGCTACTCCGTCGCGACGCCCGCCGACTGGAAGCAGGGGGAGGACGTCATCATCACCGCCGCGGTGAGCGACGAGGACGCCAAGACGAAGTTTCCCGAAGGGTTTCGTCGCGAAGAAGCCGTATCTTCGGGTCACGCCGCAGCCGAACAAGTAGGCGTGCCGGTCAGAGCTGCTGTGCGTCCTCGAGCAGGCAGATGAGCTCTCCGAGCACCATCGCGGTTGCTCCCCAGACCTGGTGACCGAGCAGGTCGAAGTAGGGGTATTCGATGGCGACGCCTTCGCGGAGCCTGGTGCCATGCCGGATCCGGGAGGCGTCGCGGAGGTCCTCGAGCGGGATCTCGAGCACTGCCGCGACTTCGCCGGGAGCCGGGACGAACGCCGGCCGCCGGTCGGTGACGCCGACGATCGGGTGGAGCGTGAAGCCGCTGACGATCACGTGGACCGGGGTCAGCTCGCCGAGCACGCGCACGGCGGCCGGCTCCACGCCGATCTCCTCCTGCGCCTCTCGCAAGGCGGTGTCGACGAGGGTTTCGCCGGGATCCGAAGCGCCGCCAGGCAGGCTGATCTGGCCGGCGTGCCGGGCAAGTCCGCTCGCACGAACGGTCAGCGGCACCGCCACGCCCGCGTGCAGCGGGTAGAGCAGCAGCAGCACCGCAGCCGTGCGCGTGTGCTCACCCTCCTGGCCCGGCCGCCAGCCGGGCCGCACCGGGGTCGGCGCGAAGCGACGCTGTGCCTCAGGGCCCGGGAGCTCGCCCGCCAGCCGTTCCCGCAGGACGCGCTCGATTGTTGACAAGGGCATAATCCGCTACCTGCTACCCGCTTCCCGCTGCCCGCAAAGCCGCCGAGCCCCGAACGCCGACCCCCGAACGCCGAACGCCGAACGCTGAACGCGGCGCGAACGCCGAACGCCGGATCCCGGATCCCCGATCTCTCTGATCCCGGATCCCTGATGACGAACTACGATAGCCCCAATGCCTTCCCGTTTTCCGCCCGTGGATGATGCCACCGGCCGCGCGGTGCTCGATCTCGTGCGTGGCTGCACGTTCGACGACTTCATCCTCGCGCCGCAGCACAGCGTGCTGACCCGGCGCGATCCGGCCACCATCGATCTGTCCTGCCGGTTGTCGAGGCGCATCACGCTCGAGCGCCCGATCGTGTCCGCCAACATGGATACCGTGACCCGCGCGCCGATGGCAATCGTCCAGGCGGAAGAGGGAGGCATCGGCATCATCGACCGCGGCTTCCGTCCCGGCGAGATCGATCCGCAGGTGCGCGAGGTGGAGGTCGTCAAGCGCACGCAGCACGGCGTCATCACCGACCCGTACAGCGTGGCTCCGTCGGCGCTGCTGTCCGATGCCGCGCTGCAGATGCGCCGGTCGAAGGTCGGCACGCTCGTGGTGGTGGACGACCGGCGCCGCCTCGCGGGGCTGCTCACCGAGCGCGACGTCCGCTTCGTGACGGGGTCGGAGGTTCGTGTGTCGGACCGCATGACGCCGGTCGAACGGCTGGTCGTGCACCGCGGCCCGCTCAGCCTGGCGGCTGCCGAGCAGCTGATGGTCGATCGGAAGATCAAGAAGCTGCCCCTGGTGTCGGAGGATGGCGGCCTGCTCGGCCTGATCACCGCGCGCGACCTGCTGCGCCAACGCCGCCTGCCGTTCGCCACGCGCGACGAACAGGGGCGGCTGCGGGTCGGGGCAGCCATCGGCGCCACCGGCGACTACCTCGAGCGCGCCGCCGAGCTCGTGCGCGCTGGTGTGGACGTCATCGTCATCGACATCGCCCACGGCCATTCCGTCGTGATGGACAGGGCGATTGCGGAGTTCCGGAAGCGCTTCGAGCGCGTCGAGATGATCGCCGGCAACGTGGCGACTGCCGAAGGCGCGCGATTTCTCGCCGAGCGCGGCGCGGACGGCATCAAGGTGGGCATCGGCCCGGGTGGCGGCTGTACCACGCGCATGACGACGAGCTTCGGAGTGCCGCAGATACAGGCGCTGGTCGAGTGCCGGCTGGCACTCGGAGACACCGAGGTCTCGATCATCGCGGACGGCGGGATACGGCGCCACGGCGGGATCGTCGAGGCGCTGCTTTTCGGCGGGGATTGCACGATGCTCGGGAGCGCGTTCGCCGGCACTGAAGAGGCGCCGGGCGAGATCGTCCACAAGTCGGTGATGCTCCCGGAGTCGCAGAAGGCCGTCAAGGTGCCCTTCAAGGTACTGCGCGGGATGGCATCGCTCGAGGCGATCAGGGATCGGCTCGACGTCGAGGAGGCCGACCGCGTCGAGCTCGACGCGCTGGGCGCCGAGGGGATGGAAGTCAGCGTGCCGGCCCGCGGATCCGCCAGGACCATCCTGCGGGACATGATCAAGCACCTCTGCTCATCGATCAGCTACGGCGGGGCATCGAGCCTCGGCGGGCTGCGCGAGCGGTTCTGGGGCGACCCGCACAGGTATCTCATCAAGCAGTCGTCTTCGGCGAGGAGGGAGTCGTATGAAAGATAGGTTGTTGGTTCATCAGGTTCATGGGTTCAGGCCTGCGCGAGGATGACCGCCAGGTCGGCGTGCAGCAGGTAGAGCAGCCGGGTCCCGCTACCGCTCCCGCTCCCCGCTCCCCGCTCCGAAAGCCCAGAGCCCAAAGCCCAGCGGGTGCGCGCGGTGAAGACAGCCCGTCAGCCGGCGCCGAGCGCGGAGGCGCTTCGAAGCAGGCTGCGCGCCTGTGCCTCGCCGGCTGATGCCGTGTTCCTTCAGGGCTTTTTCAAGACGGGGGCGGGGCAGTACGGCGAGGGTGACGAGTTCATCGGCGTCCGCGTGCCCGCGATGCGCCGGGTGTGCCGCGAGGGAAGTGGGGCATCGCTGGCAACGATCCGATCGCTGCTGCGCTCGCGGATCCACGAAGAACGGCTGCTGGCGCTGCTCCTGCTCGTCCAGGCCTTCGCTCGCGCAGACTCATCGGGCCGGCGCGCGATCTACGAGCTGTATCTCGCTCACACACGTTACGTCAACAACTGGGATCTCGTGGATCTCTCTGCAGGCCCCATCGTCGGCGGCTGGCTCGTGGACCGGAGCCGCGCGCCGCTGCTGCAGCTCGCCAGGTCGCACTCCCTCTGGGAACGCCGCATCGCCATCGTCGCCACCTATCACTTCATCAAGCGAGGCGAGGTGGAGGAAACCTTCAAGGTGGCCGGAACCCTCCTGCGCGACACGCACGACCTGATCCACAAGGCCGTTGGCTGGATGCTGCGGGAGGCAGGCAAGCGGGAGGGCGCGGCCCTGCGCGGTTTCCTCCGCGAACGCTACCGGCTGATGCCGCGCACCATGCTGCGGTATGCGATCGAGCGCTTCCCCGCGCCCGAGCGACGCCGGTACTCTGAAGGGCCTGGTGTAGCCGCCCTAAAGCCTAAAGCCCAAAGTCTAAAGCCTGTCCACAACCCCCAGCAGCTCCCCGGGTGCGTCGATGATGTGCTCGGTCCCATCCAGATCCATCGCGCCGAAGGTGTAGCCGAACCCGAACCGCGCCAGGCAGATGGCGGTTCCTGCGTTACGCGCCGCACCGAGGTCGGCCGGAGAGTCGCCGACCAGCGTCGTGCACTCCGGCGTCGTCCCCGCCTGCGCCACGATGTGCAGGAGCCCGGCGGGGTCGGGCTTGCGGCCAAACGGGGTGTCCCCTCCGACAACCGGATCGAAGAACGTCGCGAGACCGAGTGCCTCGACAATGCGGGCCGTGGCCCGCGCAGGCTTGTTCGTCAGGATTGCGAGACGATACCTGCCCTCGAGTGCGCGCAGAAGGTCGAGCGTGCCCGGGTAGGGCACTGTCTCGTCGAGCAGGCAGCCATCGTAGATGGCCAGGAAGCGCGCGAGCGCGCCCGGCGTGGCCGGATCGAGGCCCGACGCGATCAGCGCGCGGCGGACGAGTACCGCCGCGCCTTCGCCCACCATGCGCACGACCGCATCCACGGCGAGCGGCGCGCCGCCAAGCTCGTGCACGAGCGTGTTGGCAGCCTTCGCCAGGTCGCGGTGCGAATCGACGAGCGTTCCGTCCAGATCGAAGACGATGAGGTCGATCATGCGCAGGCCGCCAGGTCAGGGAGGCCGGTGATCAGCAGGCCGCTGAGAAAGGCCGGCCTGATTGGACCCTTCATGGAACCCGGGCAGCGTCGGGAGTTCCGGCCGCGGTGGGTGCCCCGGCCCAGAATCCAGGCGTGCCTCTGGCCCCGTCGGCCACCGCGGAGTGGTACAGCACGGCGTTGAAGAGGATACGGAATGTTCCGAACGGCTGGCCGCGCCACTGGGGGCGGAACCCGATCAGCACGACGTGCCCGCGGCCGAGCCGCACGGCGAGCGCCGCAGCCTGGCCCTGCAGGAACTTCTCGCCGACCAGGTAGCCCGAGCGCAAGGGTGATCCTTCGGGTTGATACTTCGCCAGCACGTCGCCGTCGAATCCTTCCAGCGGAACGAAGACCGGGCTCCGGTCGACGAAGACCGCGGCCTGTTCGGGCATGCCGGCCATCACCGGGTGAGCCGGATCAGTCGTCACCTCCAGGAGCGAGCCGCTGGCGAAGAACTGCCGACTCGGGAGACCGGCAGCCGCGTTCTTGACCGGCAGCTTCAGCTGGGCGATCGCGAAGTTGCTGCTGTCGTTGAGACACACGAGCGTGCCGCCGGCGGTGACGAACTGCTGGATTGCCGCCACGCCCTGAGCGCCCAGCCCCCCCTCGAACTGCTTCGGGACCGATCCGGCGGGGAAGCCGTCGAGAAGCGTGCCGGTGCTGTCGTCCGCCAGGATCAGCACGTCGAGCCGCTCGCGGAGACCGCCGCGCCGGACGTCGGCCGGCCGGAGCGGCGAGAAGTCGAAGCCGTAATTCTCGAGCAGCCACTCGGTCCACCCCGCGTCCATGCTGGGGTTCCACGGCTGGTACAAACCGACGCGCGGCCGGGCCAGATCGAGGCCACCGGCAGCGGTCTTCTCGGTCCGCAGCGCGAGCGTCCCCACCAGGCGGCGGGTGACGGCGTCCGGCAGGCCCGTCACGACGAAGCGGCCGCCCATCTTCGGGTCCACGTGCACCTTCGCCCCGGCCCGCCATGCGGCGTTGACCGCCCGGAACGCGTTGTTCTGCGCGCGGTCGATCGCGAGCGCCCGTCCCGAACCGGCCATCGATCCCGGCAACGGGACGATCGCCGCCGCGAGCGGGCTGGTGTCGAACCCCTCGCCCGGCACGCTGTCGAACGGCGCAGCGTCCTGCAACGGAGAGGTGCCGGCCGGTGCCGCCGGGCCGCTCAACGTCTCCATTACGGCCCGCACCGCGGGCGTGAGCGGCGTTCTCGCCTCCACGACGGAGACACCCATCTGCATGGGGAGCGTCCAGCCCGCGGCGTCGTACGGCTGGTCGGGCGGGCCCTCCGGGTGCTCGCGGAGATCGGGGTAGACCTGCACGTCGAGCAGCTGGCGCGCGAGCTCCGCGAACGGCTGGTTCATCGGGATTATCCAGGTGCCCGGGGGATAGGTGTCGCCATCGATCGAGGCCTGCGCCGTGAGCCGGCTCACGGCGATGCCGTTGAAGGCGAGCCGCCGCAGCAACTCCACCGGTGCGACCGGATCGCGCTGCTGCTGCGGGATCACGTACGCGTAGGGAGGGCCCTGCTCGTAACGGCGGATCTGGTCGCGCCCGGACTGATAGCGGTTGAACAGCAGCTCTTCCTTGTACTTGGCTGCGTAATCGAGCACGGACATCGATGCGGTCCGCATGTAGTCGACGGCATCCCTCAATCTCCACCATCCGGGCGGCCACGGGCTCGGATAGAGCGACCCGGATCGGAGGCCGCGGTACTGCGGTGGAAAATCGGCCATCGTGTACTGGCGCGGCGTGGCGTAGCGGTAGAGGGCGGTCTCCGTCCAGAACGCGTTGATGTTCTGCAACATGGGCATGTAGTCGACGTAGCCGGGATACCAGGCGTCGAAACCGGTACCCATGTGCGTTGCGCCAGGCTGCCCGCGCTCTTCCAGGCTGCGGGCGATGCCCATGCCGATCATGTTGACGGTCCGGGACATCAGCGGCGGTACCCTGGGCGCAATCGGCTCGGCGAACGGCGGCAGCCAGATGCGCGTGGGAAACGGCGAGGACTGGTGGTGCACGTAGATGATCTGCGGCTCCCAGTGCCGCCAGGCACGCGATATCGCGCGCGACTCCACCATGTTCAGCATGTACGCGTCGCGGTTGTTGTCGTGGCCCACGTACTTCTGATAGAGCTCCGTCAGCGGGGCGGTCTCGAACGGCGTTCCCACGTGTTCCCTGTACCACTTCGTGACGATCTCGTGGCCGTCAGGGTTGATCGTCGGCCAGAGCAGCAGGATCACGTTGTCCAGGATGGCGCGGACGTGCGGGTCGTCCGCCGCCGCCAGCAGGTCGTAGGCGAGCTGGAGGGTATGCTGCCCGCCTGCCACCTCCGTCGAGTGCAGCCCGCCGTCGATGTGCACGAACGCACGCCCCTGCTGGGCGAGACGGCGCGCGTCCCGGTCCGTCAGGCCCTCGGGGTGCGCGAGACGCTGCGCGATCTGGCGATACCGCTCGACGTCGGCCAGGTTCTCCGGGCTGGAGACCAGCGCGAAATAGTACGGCCGTCCATACGACGTCCGTCCCGACTCCACCAGCGTCAGGCGATCGCTTGCTGCGTCCAGCTGCCGGAAGTATTCAACCGACTCGTAGTACGTCGCGAGCTTGTAGTCGTCGCCCGGCTTGAACCCGAGCGACGATTCCGGTGTCGGCAGGGAGGGCGGCTGGGCGAAGACAGGTACGAACAGGGCAACGAGCAGCCCGGCCGCCGCCAGCGGGAGGCGCATGGGCGATTCTACATTGTCGATCCGGGTGCCTCGGCAGCGCGGCAGGCCCGTGCGCCCGGCCTGCCCCTCTCTTGGGACAGGTGCGCCGGCGCACGTGTCCGGGCCAGGGAGGCGGATCGCGGCGGAACGTTCGTCCCCGCGGCCCGTCCCCGGTGTACAGTGTTGGCACGATGTACAACGCCGCGCTCACGACCCACTCCTGGCTGCGCTGGGCCGTCCTGGTGCTCGGCCTGCTCGCCATTGCCCGCGCATTGGCCGGACACATGAGCGGCCGGCCGTGGAGCCAGGCCGACGATCGGACCGCCAGGTTCTTCACGACGTCGCTGGACGTGCAGATGCTGCTGGGGGTGGTTCTTTACTTCGCCCTCAGCTCCATCACGAGCGAAGGCATGCGCGACATGGGCGCGGCGATGGGCAGCGCCGGCATGCGTTTCTGGACCGTCGAGCACCCGTTCGGCATGCTGCTGGGGCTCGCGCTGGCGCACGTGGGCCGGGCAAGAATCCGCAAGACGGCCGACGCGATGCGCCGCCACCGCGTCGCGCTGATCTTCTTCACGCTCTCGATGCTGGTGATCCTGGCGACGATTCCATGGCCGGCCCGCACGTTCGGCAGGCCGTTGTTCCGCGCCCTTACTTTTTCGTGACCTTGACGCCGCCGTTGTGCGTGCGGACCCGGAGCAAGGGGCCGCCCGCGCCCAGGCTGGTCGAGATCTCCCGATCGATCCTGCCCTGGAGCGTGATCGGAAAGTCCACGCTGATGCCGCCGTTGACCGTTCCCGCGTCGAGCCTGGCCGAGGACCTGCTCCGGGATCCTCAACCGGACACCGCCGTTGCTCGTTTCGACGTCGAGTCCCTCGCCGAGCCACGTTGCCCCGGTGAGGTCCACGTCGACGCCGCCGTTACTGGTGCGGCCGTGCACCTCGCCCGCGACGGCCGCCAGCTTGACGCCGCCGTTGACGGTCGCGAAGTCGATCCGGCCCTCGACGTTCTCGATGGAAATGCCGCCGTTGGTTGTGTTCAGCTCGAGCGAGGTCTGGGTCGGCACGGCGACCCGGTAGCTGACCGACCAGCTCTCCCGCCGTTCGAGGCCCCGCGGTCCGTCGGCGGACACCTTGTCGGGCGCGGCATCCACGAGGACCGCCGACAGGATCTCGCGTGCCCGCTGCTGGGACTCCGCCGAGGCTGTCACCTTGGCGTGGACCACGATGTCGCCCCGCGCCGATCCGCTGACCTGTATCCCCCCGTTGGGCGCGGCGTCGACCGAGAGCCGGGCGGCCCCGGCTTGCAGCGTGTACTCGCGGACCTCGCAGGCCTGTTCCCGGTTGTTGCTCGACCGCTCGTCCCGGCACCACCCGTCGTCGACCACGCGTCCCTGTTGTGCGGCGGCGGGCACTGCCGCCCACCCCGCCAGCGCGACCATCATCAATGCCTGATATCTCATAATCGAACCCCCGACCACGTTGGACGAGAGATCGTCGCTTCGGGTTGACCTGAGCCCAGGGATAGTCAGTCGGACCCGGCCGGCGTTGCAGCCGATGACCGGATCCTGCCTGACGCCGATTCCCCAGCACCGCTGACGCTGTGGCACCGAAGCGGATTCCACGGTGACCCGCTGGCACCGAAGCGGATTCCACGGCGACGCGCTGGCGCAGTGGCATCAAAGCGGACCCCACAGCGACGCGCAGCCGCTGTGGCACCGGGCCTTCAGGCCCGGTGATCTCCGCAGCCCTCGGCGGGCTCTGACCAGCCTCCGCTGAAGCTGCGGCGGTCCGCCGAAGCCTGGGCGAAGGCGGAAGACTCCGCCCCACAGACGAAAATTCCCGGGAGGCCGTTGACGGCGTGCAGAGTCTTCCCGCTCTCCGCTTGCGGTGTTGAGGGGATGTTGCTTCCGGGGCGCGCGTACCGCCGCGATGCCCCGGACGGCCACGGCGTCGCAGGCTCACGCTGCTATGATTGCATCCGATCCGCGATGCAGTTGACGCTTCCGCTCGTCGGGCTCGAGGACGGGGATTCGGCTGTCGACGGGGCGCCCTCGCCGCCGGTGCCGCCGCGCGCGGGGCCGCCGCCCGCGATTGCGCCGCCCGAAACGGATCCGCGCGCACCGGCGGAGCGGATCGAGTTCGTGCGCATGCCGCGCGCCCGCAGGTACATCCTCCGCATCCGTCCGGACGGCAGCCTGCGGGTCACCGTTCCGCGATGGGGCTCCCAGCGGGAAGCGCGCGATTTCGTCGCCCGCCAGCGTGGCTGGATCGTGCGGCAGCGTGAGCGCATGCTGCGCCAGCAGACGTGCAGCGACTGGCAGCACGGAAGCGAAATCTGGCTGCGGGGGGAACGTGTACGGCTGACGGTTGCCGGCGCTGCGGACCGCCTCACGATCAGCTATGGCGAGCGGCGCGTGGACGTGCGGGGCGGCGACGACATCCGCGCTGCCATCGAGCTCGATCTGCGGCGTCTCGCCCTGCAGGTGCTCGAGCCCCGGCTGCGTGAGCTCGCGGCAGCACACGGGCTGCGGCCCGGCCGCGTGTCGATCCGGAACCAGCGGTCCCGATGGGGGTCGTGCGCGCGGGCCGGCAACATCGCGCTGAACTTCCGCCTCGTGCAGATGCCCCCGGCGATCCGCGACTACGTGCTGCTGCACGAGCTGATGCACCTGCGGCAGCAGAATCATTCATCGCGCTTCTGGCGCCTTGTGGAGCAGGCCTGTCCCGCCTTCAGGGAAGCGGAACGCTGGCTGCGCTCCGAAGGGAAGGCGCTGTTCTGAGGCTCGAGGGTCAGCGCTGCGTCGTGAGGAAGTGGGCCAAGAGCGACGTGCCGTCCCTCGTGCACCACGCCAACAACATCGAGGTGGCCCGGCACCTGCGGGACCGGTTTCCCCACCCTTACACGCGCGAGCACGCGCTGGCCTTTCTCACGCACGCCGGCGCGGCGGATCCCCCGGTCAACCTTGCCATCGACGTGGCGGGTGCGGCGGTCGGCGGGATCGGGTACGTGCGCGGCAGCGACGTCGAGCGCTACTCGGCGGAAATCGGCTACTGGCTGGGCGAAGAGCACTGGGGGCGGGGGATCGCGACCGAAGCGCTGGAGCGCCTCAGCCGTCACCTGCTCTTCGAGGAGCGGGTCCTCAGGCTGTTCGCGCTGCCGCTGTCCGACAACGCCGCCTCGATCCGTGTGCTCGAGAAGGCCGGCTACGAGCGCGAGGGACTGCTGCGTTCCAGCTGCGTCAAGTACGGCCAGCCCCGCGACCAGCTGCTCTACGCCCGCGTCAATCCGGCGTGGTCGGGCACGGTATAGTATCCAGCCGTGGAATACCTGATCAAACAGTACGGGCTGCACCAGGGCGCGCTCGAGATCCAGTACATCGAGGAGTACTTTCTCGACTTTCCTCGCAAGAAGACGGCGGCGGAAGTGATCGCGCGGCTGAGCGATCGCGATCACCAGATAGTGATGGCGGAAACGTCGCCGCCGGAAGACCCGACGTCGATGCTGCCGGTCTCGTTCAAGGTCGCGCACGAGCTCCGCGCCAGGGAGAGCGATCCGCAGCTGGCCGACCTGGTCGCGCAGCTCGAGGACTGCGTGGCCTTCGACGGCCGTCGGGTGCTCTACCAGTGGATCGGGGGCACGCGCCGCGACTGGCGCGGCCAGGGGCACTTCCGCGCGCTCACCGAGGAGCAGGAGAGCTGGGCGATTGACAACGGGTTCGACGAGATCGTCGCCAAGACCAAGAACCGGTTCTACGAGATGCGCAGCACGCTCGCACAGCTCAACTTCGACGTGATCCGGTTCGTGCCGCATCCGCTCGATGTCGGCGAGTCGAAGGTATTCCTCAGCAAGCGGCTCGGCCAGCACGTCCTCGATGCGCACCGCAGCCGCCGGACAGTCACCCGGAGCACGTAACCGATCGGATCGACCCGGAAAAGACGAGTCGTGGATCGCGCCTGACCCCTGACCGGCCGGGACACCCGTGGAACTCTTTCCAGGACTGCACCTGCTGCAGCAGCATCTCGATGGCTCCACGCAGCGGGCGCTGTGGGCCGACTGCCGGGCACTGGCCGACGGCCCGGTGCCGATGTATACCCCCACTGTGCGCGGCGGCCGGCCCATGAGCGTCGGCATGCTGTGCCTTGGCCGGCACTGGAACGCCCTGACCTACGGCTACGAGCCGCTGCGGACCGACTTCGACGACCTGCCCGCGCCGCCGATCCCGCCGGCGTTCGTCTCGCTCGCGGTCGCGGCGGCAGGACTCGCCGGTTACACACTCGCCCCGGACATCTGCATCGTGAATCACTATTCAGAAGCCAGCCGGATGGGCGTGCACCAGGACAAGGACGAGCGCCCGGAGACGCTCGATGCCGGCGTTCCGATCGTGTCCGTGTCGCTCGGCGACAGCGCGCGGTTCGTGGTCGGGGGAGTGACCAGGAAGGAGCGGACGCGGCCGCTGATCCTGCACTCCGGGGACGTGGTGGTGATGGGCGGGCCGTCGAGGCTGCGCTTCCACGGGGTGACCCGCATCCTGCCCGGCACCGCACCCGCCGGGACCGGACCAGGCCGTTTCAACCTGACGTTCAGACAGTATTCCGGGCTTTAGGCTTTAGGCTTTGGGCTTCAGGCTTTGGCCGTCACAATCGCAAACAGGGATGTGGCCCCCGTGCCGCCGAACGCTTTGGGGTTCGGACACACGGGTCAGCGGCTGCCGCGCGACAGTCCCTCGACGAGCCCCGTCGCCTTGTCGACGTCGGCCGTGAGACGGTCGATGGCCGACGCCACGATTGGCACGAACTGGCGCGCTTCGTCCAGCTGTTTCTGCTCGATTGCCTCCCGGACGCCAGGAAGCGTCTTGACGCCGTAGCCCGTGTAGAAGCCCGGCGCGTAGGCGAGGTGCTTGAACCACTCGCGCCTGGGTAACCCCGGCGCGTGCCTGAACGCGCGCTCGGTCGAGTAGAGCGTGCGGTTCAGGACGGCCAACGCCGCCGCATCCGCCTCCGGGTCCCGCGCCCGGCGCAGTGCGGACTCGTACCGTTCAGCGGCTCCCCGCAACCCGCGGATGGACCGGCGCAGCGGCTCGAGCTCGATGTCCGCTTTCGCGTCGCTCGACAGCGTCTGCAGTTCCTCCACGTAGCGGTCCAGCGTATCTGCGGTGCCGATGAACTCGAAGGGCAGGACGTCAGCGTCGGCCAGCCGCAGGATTGCTGTCCCGATCACGCGGGACAGGGCGGCGGTGTGCGAGAAGGATGTGTCAGAAAACTGCGTGAACCAGTAATAGGAGTCGTAGACGGAATGGTAGACACCGGCGCTGCTGCCGTCCCCGGCGAATCCCAGGTTGAGGGAAGCAATCGCCAGGTGATCGAGAAATGCGGTGTAGTCCGACCCGGACCCCAGCGCCTCTATCGGCAGGTCGCCTCGTTGCAGCTTCGTGCGCGCATCGTCCGATCGCGCCTGATCGATCTCTCTCGCGCGCTTGGCTTCGAGCGCGCTCGTTCCAGACCCGCGGGGGTCCGGGACGTCACGCGCGACCTCGTTCATGAACGCCTGCAGCGAGTGCGATCCCCCCATCGACAGCCAGCCCTTGCCCGTGCTGTCGCTGTTGATGTACGCGACGGCGTTCGCCGCCAGCCTGCCCTGGTGCTTCTCGACCCACTCGGTAGAGCCGAGCAGCCCCCACTCCTCGCCGTCCCACGCGGCGATGACGATCGTGCGCTTCGGCCGCCAGCCGCTCTTGAGCAGCTCCCCGAAGCCGCGTGCGGTCTCCATGAGCGCGGCGGTCCCGCTCGTCGGGTCCGACGCGCCATTCACCCAGGCATCGTGGTGATTGCCATGGATGATCCATTGATCCGGATGCTGCGCCCCCTCGATCCGTGCGATGACGTTGTAGAGCGGGCGCTGGCGCCACTCGAACGCCACCTTGAGCCGTACCCTGGACGGCCCCGCCCCGACGTGGTACGTGATGGGCAATGCGCCGCGCCAGCTCTCGGGCGCCACCGGACCGCGCAGGCCCTGGAGCAGCGGCAGCGCGTCTCCGTAGGAGATCGGCAGCACCGGGATCTTGAGCAGGGTCTTCGCGTCGGTCCGTGACAACTTCCGGCCGCCGCGCTCGGAGGCCCAGCCCGGCGTCAACGGGTCGCCCGGGTAGATGGGCATGTCCATGACACTTCCGCGCTGGACCCCCGACTCGGGCCTGTACGGGCCGGCCGGGTACGCTTCGCCGGCGTAATAGCCGTCGTCGCGCGGATCCGAGTAGATGATGCAGCCGACGGCCCCGTGCTCCCAGGCGACCTTCGGCTTGATGCCGCGCCAGCTCCGGCCGTAGCGCGCAATCACGATCTTTCCCTTCACGTCCACGCCGAGCGTCGCGAGCTGCTCGTAGTCTTCAGGAGTGCCGTAGTTCACGTAGACGAGCTCTGCTGTCACGTCGCCGTCAGCCGAGTAGGCGTTGAAGCTGGGAAGCTGTCCAGCGTCCGCGGAGTCGCCGTCCGCTTCGACCGGCGGTTCGGCAAGCCTGGCGACGTACCGCTCGGGGCCGATCAGCTCGAGCGCGCGCTCCGTGGGGAACGGCATGAGCGCCTCGAACTCCTCGATCTCCGCCTCGAGCCCCCACGCCTTGAACTTCGCGAGCACGTACTCGGCGACCTTGCGGCTTCCCGGGCCGCCGGCATGGTGCGGTTCCGCGGCGATGGTCCGCATGTATTCGCGCAGGTTGTCGGGGCTGGGCACGGCGTGGAGCCGTTGCTCCAGGCCCCGCTCCCTTGCGGCCGATGTGCCGATGAAGCCGCGGATGGGCGGGGGTTCCTGCGTGCGAAGACCCGTGGGCAGCAGCAGGAGGATGCAGAGAAGGCAGAGACGTTGGGGCATGGGGTGTGCTCGCGGTTCGGGGCTCGGCGTTCGGGGTCCTTCGGTCGGCGCTCGGGGTTCGGGGTCCGGCGCCTCGGGGTTCGGGCTTGCGATTTGGGCTTTGGCCGGCGATGCAAAAGCGGATGTGGGCCCGGGGCTTCAGCCCCGGGCGGGTCGGCGCGGCCTGAAGGCCGCGCCCCACAGCGCCGAGTCCCGAGCCCCGAACGCCGAGCGCCGAACTCCGAACCTCAGTTCATCCTGCACGCACAGCCGGCGCCGCCCGCGCCGCACCCGCCGGACGACTGCGGCACAGAGGAGGCCGTGCGCGGAGCCCCGGCTCCGACCATTCCCGGGCTGGAGAGGAGCTTCGCCAGGTGTGCGCTGCGGCAGCCCGGGCAGGACGGTGTGCGATCGGCAGTCACGAACGCCTCGAACTGCCGGCCGCAGTCCTGGCAGGAATACTCGAAAAGGGGCATATCACCTCCTGGGGGTTCATGGGTTCATGCGGCGCATGGTTCATGGCCGCATCGCTCAGCTCTTGGCGACGGCCACGGTAGCCGGCCTCAACACGTCGCCGCCAATCCGGTAGCCATGGCGGACGATGCCGACGATCAGGCCGTCCTGATCGGGCGAGGTAGCCGGCACGGTGGTGACCGCTTCGTGCAGCAGCGGGTCGAAATGCTCTCCCGCTGCGGCGATGCGCGTCACCCCGAGTCCCTCGAGCTTGGACAGGAACTGCCGGCGCACGAGGTCGACGCCCTCGAGGAGCGACTGGACCGACGGCACGCTCCCGACCGACTCCACCGCGCGATCGAGGTTGTCCACCACGTCGAGGATCTCCGAGAGCACCTCTCGCCGCGCGCGCTCCACGTCCTTGCCGACCTCGCGGCGGATCCGCAGCCGCGCCTCCTCGAAATCGCTCGACGCCTGCCGGTACTTGGCGATGTGCTCCTGGAGCAGGCGGTCTTTCTCTGCCAGTTGCTGCTCGAGGTCTTCGACGTACGTCGGCTTGCGGGCGACGAACGCCGTCTCCCCGTCGGAATTCGCCTCCGCGTTGTTCGCCCACCGTCGGCGGTCGATGACCTTGACTGGAATCTCGTGCTCGTTGTCCATGTGCTGTGGTGCAGTGAACGGGGCGCTGGTCGGGGGGTGCGGGCCGGGTATCCAGACCCGGCCCTGTCCAAGACTCACACGAATCGATGCAATGCAGGAGGCGTTTTCAGCATCCTGTCAAGGACCCAGCCCTGCATCGATCGGCGCACCGGCGGGAGTGTACCCGAAACGCAGCGCTCCCTCTTCGAGCGCGATCGTGACCGTGCCGCCGCTCTCGAGGTGCCCGAACAGGATCTCGTCGGTCAACGGGTCGCGAACTTCCGTCTGGATCACGCGCGCCAGCGGACGCGCGCCGTAGACCGGATCGTAGCCCTTCTCGGCGAGCCACGCCCGTGCCTCCGGCTCCAGCGTGATCACGACGCGCCGCTCCGCGAGCTGCGCCTCGAGTTGCAGGATGAACTTCTCGACGATGGTCTCCATGACCGACGGCGAGAGGGGATCGAAGGTCACGATGGCGTCCAGCCGGTTGCGGAACTCCGGGCTGAACACCTTCTCGATGGCCTGCTTCGATCGCTGTGTCGCGGCCCTGGCCCGCGCGTCGACCCCCCGCGTCCCGGCGCTCGATTCCCAGAACCCGATGCTGCCGGCGCTCATCTCGCGTGAGCCGGCATTCGACGTCATGATCAGGACGACCTGCCGGAAGTCAGCCTTGCGCCCGTTGTTGTCCGTCAGCGTCGCGTGGTCCATGACCTGAAGCAGGATGTTGTAGATGTCCGCGTGGGCCTTCTCGATTTCGTCGAGCAGCAGCACGGCATACGGGTGCTGTCGGATGCCGTCCACGAGCAGCCCGCCCTGTTCGAACCCGACGTAGCCCGGCGGCGCGCCGATGAGCCGCGCGACGGCGTGCTTCTCCATGTACTCGCTCATGTCGTAGCGGATGAACTCGTTGCCGAGATGGATTGCCAGCTGCTTCGCCAGCTCGGTCTTGCCGACCCCGGTCGGGCCCGTGAAGAGGAAACAGCCGGCCGGTCGATCCGGCTGGCCGAGCCCGGCACGGGAACGCTTGATGGCCCGCGCCACCGTGCGTACCGCTTCTTCCTGTCCGAAGACCACGCGTCCGAGCGATTCTTCGAGGTTGCGGAGCCGATCGCGGTCGGAGGCGGACGCCTGCTTGGCCGGGATCCGCGCCATCCGGGCCACCACTTCTTCGATCTGGACGGCGGTGATATCGGTGGGCGGTTTCACATCGGCCGCCGGCGGTGTTGCCAGGTCCGCTCCGGCTCGCGCACCAGGACGAGCGGCCGCACGCGCCTCACGCGAATCTCCGGCAGCCAACGCCGGCGCCTGCGCCGCGCGAGTGATCCCGCGGCTCAGCCGCGCCCTTGCGCCAGCCTCGTCGAGCACGTCGATCGCGCTGTCCGGCAGCTTGTAGTCCCGGAGGTGCCGCGCCGCCAGCTTCGCCGCCGCCTCGAGCGCGTCGTCGTGAAAGCGCACCTGGTGGTGAGCCTCGTAGCGGGACCGCAGGCCCTGGAGAATCCTGATCGTCTCGGGGATGCTCGGCTCGTCTATCGCAATCCGCTGCAGGCGCCGGGCGAGCGCGCGGTCCTTCTCGATGTGCTTGTACTCCTCGTGCGTCGTGGAGCCGACCACCCGCAGCTGGCCGGTCGTCAGCACCGGCTTGATCAGCGTCGCGAGGTCCATCGTGCCGCCCGTGGTGGCGCCGGCTCCCACGGTGGCGTGGATCTCGTCGATGAACAGGATCGGCATCGGCCGCTTCGCCAGGGCGTTGATGACCGCCTTGAACCGCTCTTCGAAGTCGCCGCGGAACCGGGTTCCCGCGAGCAGCGCGCCCGTGTCGAGTGAGAAGACCTCCGCCCCTTCCAGCAGATCCGGCACGTCGTCCTGCAGCAGTTTCGCCGCCAGGCCCTCGGCGAGCGCGGTCTTCCCGACCCCGGCGTCCCCGACGAACACCGGGTTGTTCTTGCGCCGGCGGCAGAGAATCTCGATCGTCCGCTGCAGCTCGTCGCCGCGGCCGATGAGCGGATCCAGCTCGCCGGCGCGCGCGCGATCGGTCAGGTTGGAGGCGTAGGCGGCCAGGGGATCGCGCGACGAGGCGCCGCCGCGTTCTCCGCCGCCCGCCTCGGCGTCCGGGGAAGCTGTCGGGTCCGACGAGCCTGCACCCGACGGCGGCACCTTGGCGATGCCGTGTGAAATGAACTGCGTGATGTCGAGGCGGGTGATGCCCTGCGCCGTCAGCAGCTCGGCGGCATGGGACTTGGGCTGCTGGAGCGTGGCTGCCAGCACGTCGCCCGACTGCACCTCCTGGCGTCCCGCGCTCTGGACCTGCAGCACGGCCGTCTGCAGCACGCGCCGGAAGGCCAGGGTCTGCTCGGGCTCCTTCTGGCCGCGCGTGAACTGCTCGACGCGATCCTTGAGTACCTGTCGAGATCCTTGCGGAGCTGCGGCAGGTCGGCGCCGCAGGCGGCCAGAATCCGCTCCCCGTCCGGATCGTGCGCCAGCGCGTAGAGCAGGTGCTCGAGCGTCAGGTGCGTGTGCTTGCGGGACGTTGCCTCGCGGTACGCCACCGTGAGCACGACTTCCAAGGCTGGGCTGAACATGTTGGTACGACGCGTCTTCGGCGCGTCCAGATCCGCGTGTTACTCGGGCTCCATCGCCGCGAGGAGCGGAAATCCGTTCTCGCGCGCGCGCTCGATCACGGACGTCACCTTGGTCTCCGCAATCTCGTGCGGGTAGAGGCCGCAGAGCCCCTTGCCCTGCGTATGGACCGCCATCATGATCCGGTACGCTTCCGCCGGCGGCTTGTGGAACACGCCCTCGAGAATCTCGATGACGAACTCCATGGTGGTGTAGTCGTCGTTCAAGAGCAGCACCTTGAACAACTCGGGCTCTTTCGTCTGGTGCTTCGGCCTGTCGAGGACTTCACCTCCGGTCTGGCGCTCTCGGTCCGGCATGGGGCTCTCTCGATCTTAGCAGGGCTTTGGGCTTTAAGCTTCGGGTTCCCCTTTTGAGCGGGATGCGGGCAGCGGGCAGCGGGCAGCGGGCAGCGGGAAGCGGGTAGCGGGAAGCTGGTATAACCTCCTCCCACATGACCACTCTTGCGGCCGGCATCGATTACATCGACCTCAACTTCCTCGGACGTTCCGGGATCATTGCGACCGCCGTTCTCCAGTCGAGCGGCGGGGTGGCGCTGATCGATCCCGGGCCGACCACCACGCTGGACGGACTGAAGTCACAGCTGACCGCGATGGGAATCAGCCTGACCGACATCCGTCAGGTGCTGCTGACCCACATCCACCTGGACCACGCGGGCTGCGCCGGCGAGTTGATGGAGGAGTGTCGCGACGCGGTGCTCCTGGTGCACGAGCGCGGCGCGCGGCACATGATCGACCCGTCCCGGCTCATGGCGAGCGCGACGAGACTCTACGGGGCCGACATGGAGCGGCTCTGGGGTGGGATGAAGCCCGTCCCCGCTGCGCGCGTGCAGGTGCTGAACGGCGGGGAGCGCGTCGACGTGGCCGGTCGTACGCTCGAGGTCGCGTACACCCCGGGACATGCCTCTCACCACGTCAGCTACTTCGATCGGGCCAGCCGCATCGCGTTCGTGGGCGACACCGCCGGCATAAGGCGCGGCCAGGGCAACTATGTTCTGCCCCCTACGCCCCCGCCGGACATCGACCTCGACGCCTGGCGCCAGAGCGCCGACCTGATCCTGGCATGGGATCCGGACACCCTGTTCCTCACGCATTTCGGGCCGTTTCAGGGCGCCCGGCCCCATTTTCAACAGCTCTTTGCGCGGATCCAGCGATGGAGCGAGGTCGCGCGACCTCTGCTGAAGAATCCCGCGTTGACCGACGACGAGCGGCAGGAGCGCTTCGTGTCCGAGGCGGTCCAGGATTTGCGGAGCAGCGTGGGTGAGGCCGAGGCCGAGCGGTATATCCGGGCGGGGGCTATCGAGTACTCCTGGCAGGGCCTTGCGCGGTACTGGCGCAAGAGAAGTGACTAGACGCGACACCAGGGAAGAGGGACGGTCAAGATGGGGCTCACTGGTATCACGCAGGACAGAAGACGGCGGGTGCTCGGCTGGGCGCTCGGGTGCGCCATGCTGGCGGCGCCGGCGCAGGCTCCCGCGCAGGTTCTGATGAGGCCGGCGGAAAGACCGCTGGTGACGGCCGAGAGCGATCCCTGGTACCTCGAGGGCCGCGCCATCACCTTTGCGGGCAGCATCTACGATCCGGCAGGTGCGGCTGTGTTCTTCAATCCCTACGAGATGGTCCGCACGGGCGCCTACGAAGGAGTTCCGCTGTTTTCGAGGGCCACCCGCGATCCATACGGGGTGGTCTACGTGCCGGTGGCGCGCGGCCTGATGCAGCCGTACGAGCGGCGCCGGGACGCCGAGGCGCAGATGTGGGGCGACGGCCCCCAGGCGGCGGGCCCTCCCACCGGCGGCGATCTCTATACCTCCCAAGGTTATTCGACCGTCCACGAGAGTGGTGCTCCGATGGGTCCGCCGGCCATGACGCCGGTGGCGGCCCGGCCCGTGGGGCCGCTCACGACTGCGCTCAGGCCGACGGGGCTGAATGCGTTCTTCATCGAGTATCAGGGGCGGCGCTGGTTCAGCAGCGGTCCAGCGGTTGCGCTCGACGAGTCGATTCTCTCGCGCAGCGGCGAATACCACGGATTCGCTGTCTATGTCGCGGGCAATCAGCCGGCGGAGACGATCTATATCGCGGTGGCCGCCGATGCGACGGGCTTGCTGACGCCGTACTCGAGCAGGAGGTAGCACGGCACATGGGACTGAGGACTGGCGACGAGGCACCGGATTTCGAGCTGCGGAGCCACCGGGGCGGGACGGTGAGGCTGTCCGATTTCCGCGGCAAGCAGAACGTGGTCATCGCGTTCCACCCGCTGGCGTTCACCCCGGTGTGCGCCACGCAGATGAATGCCTACCAGGCGGAGCTGCCGGCGTTCGACGCGGCGGAGACTGTCGTCCTGGGCGTGAGCGTCGACGCGCAGCCCGCCAAGAGCGCGTGGGCGCGCACGCTCGGAAATATCACGTTCGACCTCCTCAGCGACTTCCACCCGCACGGCGAAGTGGCGCGCCGGTATGGTGTGTTCCGCGAAGCGGACGGCATCTCCGAGCGGGCCCTGTTCCTCGTCGACAAGCACGGGCGCATCGCCTGGACGAAGACGTATGCCATTCCCGACCAGCCGCCTACGGCGGAGTTGCTGAGCGCAGTGGCGGCGCTAAGCCGGTAACCATTCGAGGTGATGTCGGGGGTTGAAGGCGATCGAGCCTTCAACCTCCGACGAACATGACCGCGGGCCCGCGCCCGGGAGTGCGGATGGCGAGCCGGCCACACGTGGCTGACAAGGCGGGAGTCAGCCAGCCGGCACCGGTAGGGCTGAACGCGTCGAATCCTGTGTGGATCACCGGGAGCAACCCGCGTACCGCTCCGCAGCTGCCTGGCGGACGACCGCTGGACTTGCACTAACTCCAGAATTTCCTTCGAGTTAGATCTGACTCTCCAGAACCGGCGCTGCCGGCGATTCGAACCAGCCAGCGCAATCGTGTAGGCATGACGTTCTACCTTGTCTGGAATTACTACTCGAGTGTTCACGCGCCCGCGTTCTGGTGGGCGCCGCCGCCCTCGACCGAACGGGCGCGGTCGCCTCCGCTGGAGGAACGGAACAGCCGGGTTCAGCTCGAGGGATCTCGTGGTGATGGAACCGGCGGTGCACGGCGCCCTTGATGCCGGGCGTCCCGTGCTCCAGCGGTGAGGCCCGGGCTACAACTGCCGCAGCGCGGTGACGATCGGCAGTCGCGCGGCGCGAATGGCGGGAAGCAGGCCTCCAGCGAGACCCATGCCGACGGCGTAGAGCAGCGCCATGCCCAGCAGCGACGGCGTGACCGCGAAGGCGAACGCCACCTGGCTGAACGACTGGAAGTTCATCGTCGAGGTCTGGTAGCCGTCGAAGGCCGCCCATGCGAGCAGCCCTCCCAGCACCCCACCGAT
Organism: uncultured Acidobacteriota bacterium; assembly: GCA_963787175.1. GTDB lineage: Bacteria > Acidobacteriota > Vicinamibacteria > Vicinamibacterales > 2-12-FULL-66-21 > CAVSUB01. The sequence goes on along the minus strand of CAWBCA010000002.1, from coordinate 206,879 downwards.
CGCGCTCAGCGCGACCGCCTCGGCGAGCACCGACACGACGACCGGCAGGCTGCCGAATCCCAGCGCCCGGAGCGTGGCAATCTCGCGGCTGCGGCTCGCGACGGCGTTGTACATCGTGTTGATCGCCCCGAACACGGCGCCGATGCCCATGAGCCCGGCGATGGCCACGCCGATCGTGCGGATCACGGTCTGCAGCGTCTGCGACTGCCGCTCGTAGTACTCGGGCTCCCGGATGGCCGTGACGCTCAGCTGCGGATCGGTGGTGAGCGCGTCCTTCAGCTGGTCGAAGGAGTCGTGCGACGCGAGCCGGACGATCGTCGATTGGTACGAATTGCCCCGCCTGTAGGCTGGTTGCAGCACCTTTGCGTCGCACCAGAGCTCGGACTCGGCTGCCGAGCCACCGGCCTCGAAGATGCCGACCACCTGCCACTGGTTCTCACCCCACCGCACGGAGGACCCGATGGTCAGGTTGCTGAACTGGCGGGACGCGGCGCGTCCCGCGACGATCTCGTTGCGGCCCGGCTCGAAGGCCCGCCCTTCGACGATCTTGACGTTCGTGTGAACCTTGAACGCCCTGGGCGTGACGCCGCGCAGCGGCACGTTCGCGTCGGTTCCGCTCCGCTGGAGCGGGTGGTCGACGATCACCAGCAGCTCCGGCGATGCCAGCGGGCCTTCGGCGTCGCGGGCGATGCCGGCTTTGTCCTGGATGATGCGCACGTGATCCCCGCTCATGCCGCTGGTCATCTCGGAGTCGGCGCCGGCCCGCATCACCATGACGGTATCCTCGTCGCCGACCGTCTTCATCGCGCTGCGGAACCCCTCCGCGATCGAGAGCACGCCGACGAACACGATCACGACGCCCACGATGCCGACGACGGCCACGGCGGACGACCCGGCCCGCTCCCGCAGCGATCGCAGGTTGACGCTGGTGACGGCGATGATCTGGGACAGCATCGCGTTACCCCTTCCTCAGGGCGTCGACGATCCGCAGCCGGCTCGCTTGCAGCGCCGGCCAGAGCCCGGTCGCGAAGCCCAGGACGACGATGATCACCGCGCCGAGCGCCAGGTCTGCGGCAGGCAGGTAGAGCGGTGGAATCATCCCGTTGGTCTGGAGCGCCACGAACGAGACCACCGGCCAGGCGACGGCCAGCCCGAGGGCGCCGCCCACGATCGCGATGAGCAGGGATTCCGCGAGCACCAGCGTCAGGATCCGGCTGTCGCTGAAGCCCAGCGTCTTCAGGATGGCGAGCTCGTTCGTGCGCTCGCGGATTGCCTGGGCCATGGTGTTGGCCGTGACGAGCAGGATCGTGAACAGCACGGCGCCTGCAATGGCAATCATGATGCTGCCGATGTCGCCGATCTGCTTCGCGAAGCCGGCGATGAAGGCTTTCTCGGTGGCCGTTTTCGTCTCGCTCGGGGAGTTCGCGAACATCGCATCGAGCTTCTGCGCGACAGCTTCCGCCTGCGACGGGTCCTTCAGCTTGATCACGTACCAGCCGACCTGATCCCGGCCGTAGTTCTGGGTCCGGATCGTCTCGTTCATGTAGTCGTAGTGGAAGAAGAACTGCGACTTGTCCACCGCCTTCTCGGTCGAGTCGTAGATGCCGTCGATCGTGAACTCCCAGGGCGCGTTGTCGGGCGTCCGGTAGATGACGCCCTGCAGCGGTACCCGGTCCCCGACCTTCCACCCGAAGCGTCGCGCCAGGTCGACGCCCACGATCGCCCCCGTGCGATTGGCGAGCCAGGCCTTCTTCTGCTCCTCCGGCAGCTGGAACTCGGGATAGATCCGCAGCCAGCTGTCCGGGTCCACCGCCATGTTGGCGAAGAAGTTCTTGGGGTCCTGGTAGATGCCGCCGAACCAGTTCGCGTGGGAGAGGTCCACCACCCCCTCGGTCGCAGTGATGCGCTGCTTGTACGACAGCGGGATGGGGTTGATGAGTGAGATCTTGTCGATCATCATCAGCCGCTCGGCGCCGGCGATCGTCACCCCCGCGCTGAACGCCACGCGGATCGCCATCAGGATCCCGAACAGGACGAAGGCCACGAACACCGAGAGCAGCGTGAAGGTCGTGCGGACCTTCCGCCGCAGCAGGTTGCGCCAGACGAGCGGGAAGAACTTCATGCCAGCGCCTCCGCGACCAGCGCGCCCTTCTCCAGGTGCAGCGTGCGGCGGGCGCGGGCCGCGGCATGCGGGTCGTGCGTGACCATGACGATCGTCTTGCCGTGGTCCTTGTTCAGCGCCTGCAGCAGATCCAGGACCTCGTCGCCCGCCTTGCGATCGAGGTCGCCGGTCGGCTCGTCGCAGAGCAGCAGCGTCGGGTCGGTGACGATGGCGCGGGCGATCCCGACGCGCTGCTCCTGGCCGCCCGAGAGCTGGCGGGGAAAGTGGTTCATGCGGTCCGCCAGCCCTACCACCGACAGGGCCACCTGCACCCGCTTCCTGCGGTCCGCTTTCGACAGCTTGGTCAGGAGCAGCGGCAGCTCCACGTTCCGCGCGGCGGTCAGCACCGGGAGCAGGTTGTAGAGCTGGAAGACGAAGCCGATGTGCCGCGCCCGCCACGCCGAGAGCCGCCGGCCGGAGAGCTTGTCGATCCGATCGCCGCCGACGGTGATCGATCCCTCCGACGGGGTGTCGAGCCCGCCGAGCAGGTTCAGCAGCGTTGTCTTGCCCGAGCCGGACGGCCCCATCAGGGCGAGAAAATCGCCTTCCGGGATATCGAGCTCCACGCCCTGCAGGACGTCGATCCGCTCGCCGCCCCGGTGATACACCTTGTGCAGATCGCGCACGGTCACGAGCACACTGGACATCATTCCACCTTGATCCTATCGCCCTCTTTCAGCGTGGCGGGGGCGTCGAGCACCACCCGTTCGCCGGCCGTCAGCCCGGACAGCACGTCCACCTGGCCGCCGTCCTCGCCGCCCACGGTGACCGCCCGGCGCTCGACGCGGTCCTCCCTGGCGACGAACACCACCGTCCGCCCGTCCACGGTGCGGACCGCCGACTTCGGCACCGCCATGCGCGGCGACGCCGCGCGCGCCTCGCCGGAGGCCTGTGGCTGTTCTTCCCTCAGAAACGACACCTTGACGCCCATGTCCGGCAGGATGCGCGGGTCGAGCCGGTCGAACCCGATCCGCACCTTGACGGTCGCCTTCTGGCGATCCGCGGACGGGATCGTCGTGATCACGTGCGCCGGGATCTGCCACTCGGGGTAGGCGTCGAGCACCGCTTCGACCCGCTGGGCGGACTGCACGCGGTTGATGTACGTCTCGCTGACGTCCACCTCGATCTCGAGCGACGACATGTCGACGATGGTGCAGATGCCGGTGCGGGTGAAGCCGCCGCCGGCCGACACCGGCGAAATCATCTCGCCCGGCTGCGCGTCCTTGGAGATCGCAATCCCGTCGAACGGCGCGCGCACGACCATGTCGGTCAGGTCTGTCTGCCTGGCATTGACCTGCGCCTCCGAGACCTGCACCTGCTGGTAAGCCATCGCGATCCGCGCCTTGAGCGAGTCCACATCTCCCTGCGCATCGTCCACCTCGGCGCGCCCGACCACCCCCTCCTTGATGAGCCGCGCGCGGCGATCGAGGTTGAGCTCCGCCTGCTTCAGCCTCGCTTCGTCTTCGGCGGCACCCCGCTGTGCCGCGCCGAGCTGCGCCTGGGCGACCGCCAGCGCCGCGCGAATCTGGGAGTCGTCCAGGCGCGCGAGCACCTGGCCTTTCCTGATGGCCTTGCCTTCCTCGACGAACACCTCGACCACCTTGCCCGTGACTTTCGACGACACCGTCGCGCGCCGCCGCGCGGTGACGTATCCGGACGCGTTCAACACCGCGCCGGCCGTCGAGCCGGAGCCGCTGGCCCGAGCCGCGACGGCGGCGGTCTTCACCGAGGTGGCCTGCAGCTTCTGGGTCCAGAACCACACGCCAGCTCCAGCGGCGACGATCAGCAGGAGCCCCGCGATCCAGCCCACGCGGCTGCGCCGGTCGCCGGCCCGCGACTCGGAGTCGATGCGGAGTGACGCAAGGTCGTCTTTCAGGGTCGCCACAGGTGCGGTTACTCTTGTCGTGAAAGTGGTTGAAAGGGTGCCGGCGGCTGGTGCCCAGCCCATCAAGTATAGCGATTCTACGGACGGGCCCGGCGCGGGTTCAGTGCTTATCGGTGACTGGCGGGAGCGCTCCGGCGAGTGGGGCAGAGGGGTTCGTGGGGTGCATGAACCTCATGCGAACCCGCCTCCCAGGGTTGCACGATCGGCGGGCCCGGTGGTACAGTCGGCCCGCTTCCGGATGGGCGGAAGTCAGCGTCGACAGTGACGAACCGAAGACGGGTTTGCGGGTAACCAAGGAGCCGAGCATGCGCAGGACAGGGAACAGGTTGTGGCTGGCGGCTGGGCTGGTCGCAGTGTCGGTCTGGCCGGGCGTCGCCTTCGCCGCCTCGTCCATCACCGGAACCGCCACCTTCACGGGGAAGGCCCCCACTCTCAAGCCGCTCGCCATGGAAGCCGACCCCGCGTGTGCCAAAAAACACTCGGGACCCGTGGCGAACGAGATGCTGGTCCTGGGCGGCGGCAACACCATGGGAAACATCATGGTCTATGTCTCGAAGGGGCTTCCCGCCGGGAAGGCCTGGCCGGCTCCCAAGACGCCGGTGGTGCTCGATCAGAACGGGTGCCAGTACAAGCCGCACGTGATGGGGATCATGGTCGGTCAGCCCTACAAGATCCTCAACTCCGACGGCATCCTCCACAACGTCCACACGCTTCCAAAGATCAACAAGGCATTCAACCGGGCGATGCCGGCGAACCTCAAGGAGGCGACCACGACGTTCGACAAGGAGGAGGCAATCTTCCAGATCAAGTGCGACGTCCACCCATGGATGAGCGCCTACGTCGGCGCCTTCACCCATCCCTTCTTCTCGGTGACGGGCGCCGACGGGAAGTACACGAATCTCGGGCCTCGACCCGGGGACCTACGAGATCACCGCCTGGCACGAGCGGCTGGGGACGCAGACGGCCTCGGTCACGGTTGGCGCCACCGACAAGAAGACCCAGGACTTCAAGTTCGCTACCCCCGCCGCGAAGTAGCGATCCGGAGACCAGCCGCATGAGTGAGCCAGCTGCTGTCACCATAGCCACGCCGCACGTCACGCACGAAGCCCACCACGAGGTGCTCGGCTTCTGGCGCAAGTACGTGTTCTCCGTCGACCATAAGGTCATCGGCATCCAGTACGCCATCACCGGCCTGCTGTTCCTCCTCTTCGGCTTTTCGCTGATGATGCTGATGCGCTGGCAGCTCGCCTACCCGGGCGAAGCGCTGCCGCTGCTCGGCAGGCTCCTGGGCGAGGCGCGCATGCCGGGCGGGACGATGCTCCCTGAGTTCTACAACGAGCTCGGGGCGATGCACGGCACGATCATGGTCTTCCTCGGAGTGGTCCCCCTCGCTGTCGGAGGTTTCGGGAACTTCGTGCTCCCGCTCCAGATTGGAGCGCCGGACATGGCCTTCCCGAGGCTCAACATGGCGAGCTACTGGTTCTTCTTCCTCGGCGGCATGACGATGCTGTTCAGCTTTCTCGTCCCCGGAGGAGCCGCGCAGACCGGCTGGACCTCCTACACGCCTCTCTCAATCCTGGCGGGGACGGGCCAGACGGTGTGGCTCATCGGGATGATCTTCCTGATCACATCGTCGCTGCTCGGCGCGATCAACTTCATCGTGACGACGGTCCAGCTCCGCGCCAAGGGTCTCACGTTCCTGCGATTCCCGTTCTTCGTGTGGACCCAGTTCGTCACGGCCTTCCTCCTGCTGCTCGCCTTTCCGCCGCTCGAGGCCGCGGCGGTCATGCAGCTGATGGATCGTGTGGCCGGCACGAGCTTCTTCCTCCCGACCGGCCTCGTCGTCAGCGGCCAGGTCGTCCAGGCGGCCGGCGGCGGCAACCCGCTGCTCTGGCAGCACCTGTTCTGGTTCCTGGCGCACCCGGAGGTCTACGTACTGATCCTGCCGGGGATGGGAATCGTGGCCGAGATCATCGCGAACAACACGCGGAAGCCCCTGTGGGGCTACCGCTCGATGGTCTGGTCGCTGATCTTCCTCGGCTTCATGTCGTTCATCGTCTGGGCGCACCACATGTTCATGACCGGCATGGGGACGGCGATGGCGACGTTCTTCCAGACGACCACGATGATCATCTCGATCCCGTCGGTCGTCATCCTGACGGCCCTGATCATCTCGCTCTGGGGAGGATCGATCCGCTTCAACACGCCGATGCTCTTCGCGGTCGCCTTTCTCCCGATGTTCGGCATCGGCGGGCTCACCGGGCTCCCCCTCGGCTTCAACGTCGCGGACATCCCGCTGCACGACACCTACTACGTCATCGCCCACTTCCACTACGTCGTCGCTCCCGGGACGATCTTCGCCCTGTTCGCGGGGATCTACTACTGGTTCCCGAAGGCAACCGGGCGGAGGATGAACGAGACCCTGGGGAAGATCCATTTCGTCGGCTCGCTCATCTGTATGAACGTCATCTTCATGCCGATGTTCGTGATCGGGCTGGCCGGCGTCTCGCGGCGACTGTTCGACGCCGGGGCGAGCTACGCCTTTGCGCAGCCGACCCTCCACCTGAACGTCGTCTCCTCCTGGGGCGCGTGGATCCTCGCGCTCTTCCAGATTCCCTTCATCTTCAATTTCTTCTGGAGCATCTGGAAGGGGGAGAAGACCGACGACAACCCGTGGCAGGCCACGACGCTCGAGTGGGCGGCGCCGTCGCCTCCCCCGCACGGCAATTTCCTCGTGACCCCGGAAGTGTACCGCGGCCCCTACGAGTACAGCGTTCCCGGCGCGGCCAGGGACTTCCTGCCGCAGCACGAGGCCTGATCGAGATGGACATTCCCTACACCGTAGAGGCGCGCCGGGATACCGGCCTGACCAACGGCAAGATCGGCATCTGGCTCTTCCTGGCCTCGGAGGTCATGCTGTTCGGGGCGCTCTTTGCGAGCTACATCCTGATCCGTGCGGGGGCGCAGACCTGGCCGCGGGGCGACTCGATCCTGAACATCCCGCTCGCGACCTTCAACACGCTGGTCCTGATCTCGTCTTCGGTCACGATGGTGATGGCCTGGGCCTCGCTGATGCGCCGCCGCTTCGGAACCTTCCGGATCTACATGGGGGCGACGATCCTGCTCGGGGCGGTCTTCCTGGTCGTCAAGTACTTCGAATACAGCCACAAGTTCCACGACGGGCTCTATCCCAGCACCAACAACTTCCTGGCCATCTACTTCACCCTGACCGGCCTGCACATGCTCCACGTGCTGGGCGGGATGGCGGTGAACGCCTATTTCTGGGGCCCCGGCGCGAAGCAGTGGAAGACGAACCCCGTGTGGTTCACCAACCGGGTCGAGCACTCGGGCCTGTTCTGGCATTTCGTGGATCTGGTCTGGATCTTCCTGTTCCCGACCCTGTATCTTCTGTAGGCGGCATCCATGACCAGCGACCACGCAGCCGAACTGACGGCCGACCACGCCGCTGACATCGACAGACACGTCAGGGTCTACATCACCGTCTTCGTCGCGCTGATGGCCTTGACGATCGTCACGGTGGCCGTCTCGTACCTCCACCTTCCACCGGCGATGGCCATTACCGTGGCGCTGTTCGTCGCGACTATCAAGGGATCGCTGGTGGCCTGCTACTTCATGCACCTGATCTCCGAGAAGAGGCTGATCTACGCGGTGCTGGTGATCACCGCGATCAAGTTCGCCGCGCTGATGGCCCTTCCCGCCCTCACTCACAGCAACGGTTACTGGATTCACTGATGAACCTCAGGTTGGTCCACGCGCTGCTGATCCTGCTCTCCGCGGCGCTCGCGGTGCTGTTCGGTGTCTGGTGCCTGGCCCAGTACGGGCGGGAGGCCGGGATCGGAAGCCTGATCTCGGCCGTCGCGGCCTTCGCCGTATCGTTCGGCCTCCTCGCCTACGACTCGTGGTTCCTGCGCAAGACGAGGACGCTGCGATGAAGGCGGCAACGGCCCGCCGCTGGCGGATCCGACGGGCTCTCATCACGGTGGCCGCCGTGCTGATCGGCGGCGGCTCCAGCCTCCTCGCCTGCCCGGTGTGCTTCGGGGCGGAGGAAACATCGATGGTGGCCGGGACGAAGCTCGGCGTTCTGGTGATGCTCGTCATCACCCTGGCGGTGCAGGGCGCGTTCGTCGGCTTCTTTTTCTATCTCCGCAAGCGCGCCAAGCGCGTCGCGGACCTCGAGCTCGACACCGAATGGTCGGAGCTCCAAAGGACGCCGAGAACATCATGACTGGCTGGCTCGGACTCCCGGCGCTCGCCTCGGCTCATGGCGGGCAGATTGACGGCATGATCGGCTGGGTACATCTGTTCATGCTGATCCTGTTTCTCGGCTGGGGCGGGTTCTTCGCCTACGCCCTGTTCCGTTTCCGGCGATCGCGGAACCCGGTGGCGAACTACACGGGAGTCAAGTCGCACACCTCGAGCTATCTCGAGGTCGGAGTGGCGGTGGTCGAAGCGATCCTCCTGTTCGGATTCGCCATCCCGATCTGGGCCGCGAGGGTGGATGAAGTCCCCCCCGCCAACGAGGCGGTCGTCGTTCAGGTCACCGCCGAGCAGTTCGCCTGGAACGCCCACTATCCCGGGCCCGACGGCGTATTCGGCCGCACGGACATCAAGCTGCTCGACCTGCAGTCGAACCCCCTGGGACTCGATCGCTCCGATCCTGCCGCGAAGGACGACGTCACCACCCTCAATCAGATCCATCTGCCCGCGAACAAGCCGGTCATCGTGAGGCTCAGGAGCAAGGACGTCATCCACAGCTTCGGCGTGCCCGAGTTCCGCGTGAAGCAGGACGCCGTGCCCGGCTTCACGATCCCCATCTGGTTCATCCCCACCGTCACGACCGCGGAGATGCGGACCCGGACGGGGAATCCGGAGTTCCAGTACCGAGATTGCCTGCGCGCAGCTGTGCGGCCTGGGCCATTTCCGGATGCGGGGCTTTGTCACCGTCCAGGCCGCCGATGAGTTCGAGAAGTGGATGGCGGACGAAGTGGCAAAGGTCAAGGAGGGGGAATCGGACCCCTTCAGGTAGGGTTGTCTCCAGCCTGACCGAACATCTTCGGGGTCGGCATCCGCGAGCGGATCCGGTCGAGCTCTTCGACGGTCACGCGGTCGAGGCCGCTCTTGCGGCAGGATTCCTCGACGGCCCTGACGACCATGCCCCGGACGAACGCGGGGATCTTCTTCATGCGGGCGGCAGCCGCATCGTCCCACGCGACAGTCGGCGGCGATTCAGGGCCGTACTCGATGGCCGGAGACCCCGGCGCCCCCGCGGCAGACGCACGGCCGTGGATGGCGAGAAGCGGAGACCCGGCGAACTTCCCCGGGGTATGGGTGCAGAGGGGGTCCTCGGCCATCAGGTCGCCGGTCATCCCGTAGGCCCGGGCGCGGCAGCCGCCGCAGTGGCCGTTCATCTCGCACTCCCCGCATCGTCCGCCGAGCGCAGTACGGCGGCGAATGTCGGAGAACAGTGCCGAGGAGGTCCAGAGGTCCGCGAGACTCGAGTTGCGGAGGGTCCCCGCGAAGACTGGGAGGTAGGGGCAGGGGGTGACATCCCCGTTCGGCCGTATCCCCATGTAGTGCGTTCCCGCCGGGCACCCCCCGGCTCCTCCGGAGTAGGTCCTGATCGGCGATTGACCGGGCCACGAGGGCCGGCTCGCCGATTCGCCATCCGTCGCTGTCGGATTCCGCCTGCCCGCCGGCATTCTCCAGCACGGTCTTGATGTAGTGCGGAGCGCACTTCGCGTTCACGAGCATCCGGCGGTCGTACTTCCTCTGGATCCGGTAGAGCGAGTCGAGCACCCCGTCGTACTGTGCGGGGGTGATGTCCGACACGAACTGCCCGCGCCCCGTCGGCACCAGGAAGTAGAGGTTCCAGACCTTGGCGGCGAGGCAATCGTGCGCGAAGTCGGCGATCGCGTCGAGCTCGCCGAGATTGTGCGAGCCCGCGGTGGTCTGCACGATGAAGGGGAGGCCGGTCCGGTTGAGGATCTCCGCTCCCTCCACGGTGTTCCGCCAGGCGCCCCGCACGTTCCTGAAGCGGTCGTGACGGTCGGGATCGAGAGCATCGAGAGAGAGCGAGAGCCCCCGCGCGCCGGCGTCGGCGAGGCGCCTTGCCAGGTTCTCGGTGATGCTCACGCCGTTGGTGCCGACGACGACCCAGAGCCCGCGCTCCGCCGCGCGCCGCACGATCTCGAGGATGTCGCGCCGCAGCAGCGGCTCGCCGCCGGTCAGGATCGTCAGGCATTCTGGCGCGAAGGCGGCGATTTCGTCGATGACCCTGAAGCACTCGTCGGTGCCGAGCTCGCTCCGGTCCGCGAAGTTCTCCGTGCCGACCAGCGGCGCGCCGCCGGCGTCGAGATAGCAATGCTCGCAGGCGAGGTTACAGCGGTAGGTGAGGTTCCAGGAGACGACATAGGGCCGGGCGAACGGGCTGGTGGTCGGAGGCGGCATGTTCATCTCGATGACTGGTGGCCGGAGGCGGCTCACATGCCGAAGAACTCGCGGGCCGCATCGAGGATCTGCTCGTCCACTTCCAGGGCCCCCGTCTCGCGGGCGAATCGCTCGATGCCGGTCCGGGCCATGGGGCGGACGAACGGGGGAATGTTCGGCAAGCCGCGCTTCGGCGCCGGAAGTCCACCGGACCGGGATGGGCTCCCCGGCCTGGACCTGTCGCGCCTCCCCTCCGGCCGGTCCGCGCTCCGGCGCCGCTTCCGCACCCGCCGATACGGCGTGGCCCGCACCCTCGAGTGTTCCCTCCATGCCCGGCATCATCGCGGTGAACGGACACCTGGCGCCGGAGGCGGGGGCGCCCCTTCCGGCCTCCTCATCGTCCGAAAGGCGCGCGCCGGCACCCGCAACACGCGACGTGGCCGCGCTCATATCGGGGCCGATCCGCACGCCGAGCGACTGGACGAGCTGTGTCTCGAACGGGTTGGTCAGCATCGCCATCTCGTAGCCGCACTCAGGACAGGAGTAGACGACCGAGAGCGAGCCGCCCTCGGGCGGCCCGACGGTTTGCAGCTTCATCGGGCTATCGCACGGGACGCAGAGGAACTTCATCGGGGAGGCTCCTTGCCTGGCCGTCGCTCACCAGGACCGTGAGCGGAGGCAGGCGTTGTCGATTCGAGGCTGTCCAGAAGGTGCTGCGCGACCTGCCCCAGGGCCCGGCCCGCGGGTGTCTCGGGCAGTTTCGCGAGAGGGACCCCCCGGTCGCAGTGCCATGCAAGCTCGGGATCGAACGGGATGGTCCCGAGACAGGGGATCTCCAGGCCCGACGGCTCCGCCTGGCCTGAAGCTTCCGCCTGCGCTGACGCTCCGGCTAGCCCTGGCGGAGGCCGATCCGGTGAGACGAAGAGCGGCTTGACGGCGTTGCAGTCGCGGCAGTAGTAGCCGCTCATGTTCTCGACGTAACCGAGGAGGCGATTGGGCCCCTTCGACAGAGCGGCGACCGAGCGCGCGACCACGCCCCGGGCCACCTCGGACGGGATGGTCACGAGCAGGAACGAGGTCCGCGGCCCGAGAAAGTCGGCGTACTGGACTGTCCGCTCGGCTCCCGGCGGCAAATCGAACAGGAGCAGATCGAGCGCTCCCCATTCGAAGGCCCCGAGGATCTCGCCGAGGAGAGCGAACTCCCTCGTGGCGCGCCACGTGTGGGACTCTCCGTGCGCCGCGCTCTCGAACTCGAGCGCCTCCGTCTCCGGGATCAAGGAGCCCATCGAGAAGACCGCGATCCCGTTGCTGGTCCGCGGCAGCGCAACCTTGTGGCTGCCGGGAACGAACAGCGCCCCCTGGACACCTGCCATGCGCGCCTGTGTGGGGCCGTTGAAGTCCGCATCCAGGATCGCAATCCGCAGCCCCCGGGCGCGCAGCGCGCCCGCGAGATGCAGCGTCAAGGTGCTCTTGCCGACCCCCCCCTTGCCGGAGCCCACGGCGACGAGGTGGCGCACCCCGGCGAGCCCGTCGGCGATGCGGTTGCGCTGCTCGGCAACCTGCTCGAGGACCCGGGACCCTCCGTCGCCGGCGATGTCGTGGTAGCGCTTCACGGTGCTGCGTAGCTTACATCCGGGCCCGCCTCCGCTGCGAGCGGCTTCGGCGAGGTCTCGCCGGAGCGCGCCCGTGCGCGCGAAGGTGGACGGGGCCTAATCGGACCGCGCCCTCGCTGCGTAGAGTAGATGCCCGCCGGCGGGGCGGAAACCGAGCCTCTCCATGAGCTCCTCCGAGATCTCCGCCGGGTGGACCTTGGGCATCCGCAAGGTCCTCGTGCCTTGCGCGCGGAGTCGAGAGAGCAGCTGCTTCAGGCGGGCTCCACCGTCCTCTATGAAGGTGCGGAGCGACACCATCTCCGCCGTCGCGTCGCCCTTCACGTAAAGGAGGCAGGCCTCGATGCGTTCGTCGGAGGCGACGGCGAGCCCCGCGATGTCGTCCTTCCTGGCCGTGAGCGTTTCGACCGAGCGCTTCCAGCACACCTGCGGATCAGCCTCTCCAAGGAGGCCATTGGCGGCGAGATCGTCGACCGTGACAGGGATCACGAACCGGCCGTCGTGATCGTCCGCCTCCGCGCGAAGCGCTTCGGCGAGACCTCGCCGCAGCCCCGGCGCAGGCGGGTCGGGCATCCCTGCTGCCTCGCTCGCGTCGTTCCCGTCATCCTGCACGACGTAGTCTGTCAGCAGCGCTTCCTGGACATACTCGCTGGCGCTGAACAGCCCGCAGGCAGGGGCAAGACTCTCGGGGACCTCGGCGATGATCCGGGGAGGGCCGAGAATCGCGAGCTTCGAGCCGAGCGAGGCGAGCAGATGACGGCCATGACCCTGCCGCCGATGATCGGGATGGACGGCGATCTTGTGGACGAGCGTACCCGGAGGGCCGCTTGGCGCCGATCAGGACGCCGATCGGGTCGGAGCCCGAGAAGGCCACCATGCAGCTGCTGCACCAGACCTGAAGGTCGCGGATCGACCGCTTGAACGCGGCCGGCGTCATGGGAGGTTCGTCGGGAAAGTACGGAGACCAGCAGCGATTCAGCGCGTCGACGAGCAGCCCGATGTCGTCGGTCCGGCAGAAGCGATAAGCCGTCATCCAACACGCTCCCGGACGGATCAGGCCTGGCGAGGCGTCCGGCCGTCGGACACGCCGGGAGGAGCGTCGCCGAGGGCGCTCCGCCCGGATGCCAGCGCCGACAGCGAGCTCACTTCGTTGAGGTAGCCGCTCCCGTTCGCGGCCGGGACCACCGGAGCCGGCGCCGCGCCCGCGTCCCGGGCCGCCGTCGGGGCTTCCGGAGCGGGTACGCTCGAGGCGGCGGCGGAGAGGCCCGCTGGCGCCGCGCCCGGGGTCCTGCCCTGTGCCGGGTAGGTCGCGATCATCTCGGCCATCATCCGCTTGCCGATCTCGATCCCCTCTTCGACGAGCGCGAGATCGATCGCCGTCGCGGCGCGCTCCCGCGCCAGCTCCTCGATCCTCTCCTGTGTCTGGCTTCGCATGAACCCGGCCGGGACCCGGAGGATGCGCTGCGCCGCCTCGCCGGTCCACTCGAAGGTCGAGATCAGCGGGTTCTTCCGCTCGTCGCGAGCAATCAGCCTGGCCTCGCCGTCGCCGCGCCGTGCTCGCGGTGCGCCCGCCGGCTGCGCCGCTTCACGTCGTGCGGCGACGGGGCCTGGATCTCGAGCGGCGCTCCCGTCTCCTCCTCGATCACCTCGCGGGCGAAGTCGAGCGTGATCGCGTCGAGCTTCTTCATGCGCGCGCGCTTCTCGACCCGCGCCTTGGTGCGGCGGCGCTGATAGGCGTTCTTCATCGTCCAGAGGCCCTTCCTGGCCTCCTCCGACCAGCGAAGCTTGCGCCCGTCGTAGGTGGTCTCTTCCTGAAGACCGCCCTCCACCGCCGCGATCTTCTCGATCATCTCCGGGGAGATCACCTCGAAATCCGCGGCGCCGCAGACGGTGCACCGCACGGGGTCGGTCTGCGTGGCCGTGACGCCGCAGGCCCGGCACATCGACACCGGGCCGGACCTCGCCCGCTCGAGCGCCACCGCCTCGGCCAGCGCCTTGGTCGCCTCCGAGGCGCGCTTCGGCATGAACCGGTCCATCGCGTCGTCAATCACGGCGCTCGTGACCACCGAATGCCCCTTCTCGAGCGCCAGGCGAAGGACGCCCGGTGCGGGCGATCCCCTTGACCTGCTCGGGCACGTGTTTCATGCGCTCCTCGGCTTCGGGCGTCCATCGGACGGTCTCCTCGGCGCGCACGTCGAGTGCGCGGCACCTCGAGGCGCGTGGAAAGGAGCACGTCGCAGGGCGCGGCGCGCAGCAGGTTCTCCGCGTTGCTGCCGAGCCCCTTCTCGTCCTTCGGGCTGTGGACGCCGATCCGCCCCAGCACGAGGAGCCAGGGATTCGTCTTGCGCGCGTGGTCGAGGACCTTCTGGAAGGCCTTGCCGTCGAGCAGCGTTCTCTTGACCTCGAAGCCCACCTCCTTCCCCATCCGGTCGCCCACCTCGAGGTGAGACTGATAGATCTGCGCGAGCCCGGTGTCGATGATCTCCTCGTGGAGCTGATTCTGCTCCTCGAAGCGGAAGACCTTCGCCGCCTGCTCGGTGAGGACGCCGACGATGCCGTTGAAGACGGAATAGTGCAGGTAGGGATCGTAGACGGCGATCGTCTCGACCTTCTTGCCGAACGCGCGCGCCAGTTCGACGGCGGTCATCAGGGCGCCGAACGACTGCGGACTGCCGTCGAGGCCGACCAGGATCGTGTCCCGCTCCGTCTCGCCCGGCTCGGGAACGTGCTTGACCACCCAGACATCACGGTCGCACTGGCGGGCGACGCGTTCGCAGACCGAGCCGATCACGCTGTCCCGGGCGCGTCCGATCCCCAGGGCGCCGATCACGACGAGATCGTGCGGCGAGCCGTCGAGATCCTTGAGGAGCTCGGCGTGATGCTTCCCGTCCATCATCCGCGGTTCGAACTCGAGGCTCGACTCTCTGCAGAGGCGCGACATGCCATCGAGATAGCTGTCGGAGATGAGCTTGAGGCCCATCGTGATGAGGCTGTCGTGGATCTTCCGCTGGCGCTCGAGCTCCACCTCGTCGAGGTACTCCTCGGGCAGCGTGTACTCCATCTGCCTGAAGCGATAGTCGTGCAGGCCCGCCGCGTAGACATGGCAGCCGACCAGTTTCGCGTCGAACGCCTTGCCCAGCGTCGACGGCGCAGGCGACGGCGCGGTTGGAGTGGTCCGAGTTATCGACGGGAACGTAGATGCTCTTGTACATTGATCCTCCGGATACCCCGCGACAGCTCACGCTCCGGTGGCTGCCGGTTGCCTCGGCTCATCGTCCGCCTTCGCGCGCGAACGGCTCACCCGCGCTCCGGCGAGACCTCGCCGAAGCCGCTTCGCGGCGGAGGCGGGCCGAGCTCCCCGTGGGCGCGAGAGCCGTAGCGCCACCGCACCCAGCCGATCACGGCCAGCTCGATGGCGAGAATGAGCAGCGCCGTCCTCACCATCGGGCCGACCGCCGATGGGACCACTTCCGGCTCGACGTAGAGGGAGTACCAGAGCGTGAGACCTCGCCGGTTGCCACGCTCGCGCGAGAACCCGTCCCAGACCGAGAAGGCGACCGGCATGAACTCGCCGGGCGCGAACGCGGCGCCCGAGGTCGGGCGAAGGGGCCGCTTGAAGATGGCCGACCATTCGCCCTGGTCGTAGCTCGCGACACCGGTGAGCTCGCCCGTGTCGTTGGCGGCGATGTTCCCGCTTCCCTTGCCGGTGAACCGAAGCGGATCGGGGCGGGCCAGATCGAAGAACCAGAGATCCACCGAGTTCTGGGCGTCGCCGAAGATGAAGTAGGGCTTGCGGGCGTCGGCCGGCACCTGCGAAGGAATCTGGATCGAGACGGCGTCGGAGAACTCGGATGGCTGGTCGGCTGGCGCCGCTTCCGGCTCTCCAAACGGATCCTGTCCGGGCTGCTGGGCGCCTCCCGGCGTCTGCGCCTGCCCGGCAGGGGCCGGCGCGACTTCCTCGTCGCCGAATCCGACTCCCTTCGAGCCGCCGGCGCCTCCACCACCGCTCTCCGCGCGGGTGCGGCAGTCGCCGGCTCCTCCTCCTCCTCCGGCGGCACGGGAAGCGACGGCCCGTTCTTCCCGGTTTTCTGCGCGCTCATGTCGTGCCATCGAACCAGCAGGGCGATGGACGTCCGCATCGTAAATCGCCTGCACGGTGACGCTGGTCGCCGGCGGATGGAACGAGCGTCCCGGCTCCATGATCTGCCCGACGATCGGAAAGCGGGCCACGGGCGCGGAGGCGAAGCTCGCGGTCCCCTTGGCAAGATCGATCGGCTCCGCGACGTGCTTGGCCACGACGAGGTTGGAATAGCCGGGCCCGTTGCTCCCCGAAAGGGAGGCGATGAAGTCGGTGATCGCCCATCGCTGCTCGGGCGTGAGGGCGTCGAGGAACGACGGCATCGGCGTGCCGTTGAATCCCGTGCTCATCGTCCTGAAGATGTCCTCGCGGGACGACCCTCCCCGGAAGGTCCAGCTCTGCGCGAGGTCCGCCGCGCGTATCGGATAGCCCCAGTCGTCCTTCAGGGTTGGCGCCGACGGTCCGTCGCCCCGACCGAGCGTGCCGTGGCACCGGGCGCAGCCGGTCTCTTCGTAGAGCTTCTTCCCGAGCTCGATCGACTCGTTGGTCGCTTTCGGCGCGCTCGGGAGCGGCACGGCCTGGGGAGCATTCCCGGGGTTGGAGAAGTCGGGGGAGAAGGTCGTGATGAAGTGGGCGAGATTCGACACGTCCTGGTCGGAGAGGTCGGGCCAGGCGGGCATCGAGGTGTAGGGCATGCCGCGCCTGATGATGCTGACGAGGTCCTGATGGGTCGGGAGCGCTCCGTTGGGAGTCGTGCGCACCTTGAACTTGCCGGTCGTGAAGTTGCGCGGCCGCGGGCGCAGATGCGGGGCGGCATAGCCTTCACCGTCCCCGTTGTCGTTGTGGCACTGCGCACAGTACTTGAGGTAGAGCGCCTTGCCCGACTCCCGCTGCGCGTCGGTCCCGACGTCCTGAGCCGCCGCGCGCACCGATCCCCTCGGCGCGGCATACAACGAGGCGATCAGGCAGGCGAGACAGCAGGGCCGCGAGAGACGAGCGTGCACCAGGCATCCGAGAGGTCATTGGTGCGCGGCCTCCTCCTTGGCGCGAGGTCTCTGGCCGGTGAAATCGTAGAGAAAGAGGATCGCCTCCCAGATCTCCTCTTCCGTCAGGAACTTCTCCCAGGCGGGCATTGCCGTGTCCCACGGCCCCCCTTCCTCCGGAAGCCCGGGACCTCCCTTGGAAATCCGCCAGAAGAGAAACGTGTCGCGCAACATCGCGATCGCCCCCTGGTCGCTGAAGTTGGTCGGGATCGGGTCCAGTCCGTGCACGAACATGCCGTTGCCGGCCAGGGTGTCGCCGTGGCAGAACACGCAGTTGCGATAGTAGATTCGCCGCCCGTTCTCGACGTGCTTGCGGAACTCTGCCGGATTCGACGTCTCGAGCGGCAGGAAGGGATTCTCTCCGGCGTCGAGATTGATCTGCCTTGTCGCGAACCGTGATCTCGGAAGGCGAAGCCGGATGGACGGTTCTCGGGAAGAACGGCGGCTCGAGCGGGACGTTCATCTTGACGTAGACGTTCGCGGCCGCGAGCGCCGGGATGGCGACGACCGTCGCGCCGAGGAGCGCTGTATAGCGCTTGTCCGTCATGAACCGGATGAGCGGGCCGGCGACTTCGTCGCGGCGCTCCTGGCTGGAGGACAGGTAGGCCAGGATCGCGATCGAGACGATTCCCATGTAGAGCGAGACGACCGAGGCGGGAATCGGCGCAGTGAATCCGAATCGGAGGAGGACGTAGATCCCCACCCACCAGGCGGCGGCCCACACCAGCAGACTGGCGCGGCGGAAGCGAAGGAGCCCGAACGCGGCGGCCACGGCGAGGACGACCAGGAGGTTCATCGGGTGACCACTCCGTCGAAGACCGCCGCCCGGTCGGCGTCAACCCGCTGGAGGCTGGCGACGACGCCCACCACAGTCCCGAGCACGCCGGGGTTCACCGCTCGTGCGGACCCCACCGGATACGGCGAAACCTCAGGCCTCGACTGCGCGCCCTTCTTGGGAACGGCTGGGGGCTGCGCCGCGCCCGGCGCGGCGCCCGTGGCCGGAGCAGCCGGGCCAGCGGGTGTCCCGGCCGGTGCTGCCGCGCCGCTGTAGCGGTGTTTCGTCTGCAGCGTCACGGTCGGCGTGCCGCCAAGAGTCTGGAGGTAGGCGATCACGCAGAGGATCTCCTCATCGGTCAGGCTGAACGGAGGCTGGTTCATCGGGGGCATCGCCGGAGGGAAGCCCGGCACCACGAAGGCGGTCGGTTCGTACAGCGACTGGGCGAAGTACTCGACATCGCTCAGGCCCGGGACGCGGCTCTTCGCGGCGGCGTCGATCCCCGCGAGGTCGGGGAACCGCAGCGCGCCGGTCTTGCCGATCGTGTGGCAGGTCAGGCAGAGCCCCTTGCCCTCCATGATCTCGCGGCCGACCTTGACCATGTCGGCCGTGGTCATATCGCCTTCCAGTAGCGTCGCCTGAGGCGGCTGAACTTCCTTCTGAGGCACCATCTGGCCGACATAGGTATAGAACCCGGTCGTCGCGAGGACGAGAGCGCCGATCCGGACGATGAGCGGGACCCTCATGACGTCCGCCTGCGTTCGCCGGCGTTGCCGCGGCGAACTCCGGCGAGACCTCGCCGGAGCCGTGGCGGCGGCGGGCCTTGACCCGCGCCTGGAAATCGGGCCGGTCGTGCAGGCTCGTGATCCAGAACACGAAGCCGATCAGCAGGAAGAACGCGAGCACGGTGAACGAGACGATCTTCGTCGCAAAGCCAAGGGTGGGCGTGAACGCG
Organism: uncultured Acidobacteriota bacterium; assembly: GCA_963787175.1. Lineage (GTDB taxonomy): Bacteria > Acidobacteriota > Vicinamibacteria > Vicinamibacterales > 2-12-FULL-66-21 > CAVSUB01. Next base: position 187,925 of record CAWBCA010000002.1, on the reverse strand, counting down.
TCGACCGAATTGTCCCGGATCACGCCGTAGACATGCCAGTGCTGGCGCAGCCCGGAGCGCACGTAGCCCATCAGCCCCATCAGCCAGGTGAAGGTGACCGCGATGAAGATCAGCACGTACTGCGAGATCGCCGGAATCCTGCCCCAGCGCACCTCGCCGGTCTTCCGCGCGTTCGCGGAAGAGAAAGACGTCGATGGCGGTGATCGACACCATGGCGAGGAGGACCGAGAGGACCTGCGGCACGGAGAGCCTGATCCGGACCGTCGCCTCGACGAAGTAGCCGTAGACGCCGAGGAAGATGACGAACAGCGCGACGGCCGCGAAGATCGTGAGCTGCGCCGCATGGCCCCGTCTTCGCCCACGGCACCGACGCGACCTTCCCGGTCCGGCGGTAGAGGAGGAAGCTCATGAAGGTCGTGAGGATCAGGATGTTCACGGCGGTGTTCTTCGCGGACATGACCCCGAGGAAGCCCAGCACCGGGTGCGCCGATCCTCCCATCGCCCGGATCTCGGAGACCGTCGCGATGATCGACCGCGGCGTCGCCCAGACCATGAAGCAGAGCACGATCGCGAGGAGCAGGTACTTGATGAACTTCTGGAACGGCTGCGCTCCCTCGACCCGCCCCATCCCGAGCCAGAGGTAGTAGTTGGCGGCGAGGAAGAGGTTCCCGATCAGGACCGCCTGGATGATGAACAGCCACGAGAAGGCCCCGCCCATCATCGTCAGCCCGAGCGTCTGCGAGTAGGCGTAGATCTCCTTCGCGAGCCAGTAGCCGGCGAAGGGGAGCGGCAGGAAGGCGCTGATCGCGACGAAGTTGCCGATGTATCCCATCCAGTCGTAGTGCGCGCGCTCCTCGTCGGTCTCCGCCTGCAGGAACTTGAAGGCCGCGTAGGCCGCGGCGACCGAGCCGCCGAACGCGACGTTCGCGATGACGCGATGGACGTTGATCGGCATCCAGGTGAAGTTGTAGATCGCGTCCTGGACGGAGATCACCGCCCCGGTGTCCGAGATCCCGCGCGGCGACATCATGAACGTCAGCCAGGAATTGGCGATGAACATGATCGCCGTGCCGACGACGTTGAGGCCCGAGCCCCAGGCCGAGGTGCACCAGCGGGATGGAACTTCCCCCAGCCGTAGTAGTAGGTGTAGAGGAAGAACGCCTCGAAGAAGAACAGCAGGACGTACGGAAGGAAGGTCGGGGAGAACACGCTCATCAGGTAGTTCGTGAACTTCGGATACAGGATGATGAGCATGAACGTCAGTGCCGCGCCGAAGGTCGCGGTGAGCGAGAACGAGACGGAGAGGAGCTTCGTGAACTCGTAGGCGAGCCGGTCGTATCGCTGATCCCCGGTCTTGTAGCCGATCGCCTCGACGATCAACGAGAAGATCGGGACGGCCAGGACGAACGCCGCGAACAGCAGGTGCAGCTGCGCGACCACCCAGATGGCGACGCGGCTTCCGACGACGTGGAAACCTCCGGTACTCGGCCTCCACGTAGGGCTTCTGCTGGGCGGTCGTTGCCGCGGCTGGCTTCGCGGCGGGCTGTCCCGCCGCGGTGGGCGCGGCGGCGGTCGCGGAAAGAGCCGCGGAGGCTCGTTGAGCTCGCCGCCCATGGCCCGACGCCGCCTTCACGGCCCCCGCGAACATCACGAGGGCGGCGACCGGACCGAGCAGGATCAGCAGTCTGCGGTTCCTCATGGCGTGCATCACGGCGCTTCCCTCAATCGATCCCCGCGGGCGCGAGGCTCGGGCCGGGCTGCCGCGTTGGCTGCCCGATCGGGAGCTTGTTCCACCAAGGGGGACACGATCTGGCCCAATGGCTAGGACTCCTGGGCCGACATCCTCGCGCTCCGAAGAATTCTTGCGCAGGGAATGACCGGATACCGTCGAATCGACGGCGAATCTTATCCACGAAACCGGGACACGGTCAAGCGCGCCGCGCCCCTTCGAGGTGGTTGAACGCGTGCCGCCGGCCAACGGCACGGGACGTGTTCGGCCCGCCGCCAGGGATGGCGATAATTTCGGGTTCACAGGGGTGCACGAACCCTCGAACCTACTTGAGCGTCCCCTCTATCCATCCCCGCGTGAGGAAGTCGGCCATCGTCACCGTGAACAGGATCAGCAGCCAGAAGAACCCGGATGCCACGACGATCCACGTCAGCCGCGATCCCCAGCGCACGTGCATGAAGAACAGGATGACGAGCAGCGCCTTGATGCAGGCGATCGTCAGCATCATGACGTTGTTGATCGCGCCGAGGTCGACGAAAGCGACGGCGACGGTCACCCCCGTGCCGACCATCAGCGCGAGGAAGATGGTGTAGTAGAGGCTCTTCGGAGCGACGTGGGCTGCAGACATGATCGCGTCGTTACCCGTGATGATAGTGCCGCCCGATCAGGTAGAGCAGCGGGAACAGGAAGATCCAGACGATGTCGACGAAGTGCCAGTACAGCCCCGCGACCTCGACCGGCGTGTAGTAGTTGGCGTCGAACGGCGCGCGCCGCGCCATGATCGCCAGCCACGTCATGATGCCGAGGCCGATCACCATGTGCAGCGCGTGCAGCCCGGTCATGCAGAAGTAGAGCGAGTAGAACATCTCGACCCCGGCCGGATGCGTCCACTGGCGGCGTCGAAGTAGGGGCCGGGCACGATGTGCTCGCGGAACTTCTCGGTGTATTCGATCGCCTTGACGCCCGAGGAACACGGCGCCGAGCAGCATCGTCACGGCGATCCAGAAGACCTGCGTCCTGGCCGGCAGGCTCGGTCTGGGCGGCGCGGACCGCGAGCGCCATGGTCAGCGAGCTGACGATCAGGACCACCGTGTTGAAGCCGCCCCACGCAGATGCTCAGGTGGGCGCTGGCCTCCTGGAACGCCTGCGGCGAGGCCGCCCGGTAGACCAGGTAGGCCATGAACAGCCCGCCGAAGAACATGATCTCGGTGACGAGGAACACCCACATGCCGAGCGTGGACGCCTCGGCCTGCTGCGCCATGTCGTCGAAGTGGTGCTGCAGCTTCGGATGGTGCGGATGCTCGTGGTCGTGCACCCCATGCGCCGGTCCGCCGCCGCCCGTCTTCACGGGCGGCGAGTGCAGCGGGCCGGGATAATGCTCCGCGCGCCAGCGTCAGACAATGCCGACCTCCTTGCTGGGCGTCGTACTGGTGCGTGCCGTGGGTGATGATCGGCGTCGAGCCGAAGTTCTCGGTCGGCGGCGGCGATGGAATCTCCCACTCGAGACCCCTCGAGCCCCATGGGTCGGCCGGGGCACGCGCGCCGTAGAAGAGCGAATACGTCAAGTAGATGAGCGGCATGACGTAGCCGACCGCCAGGATCGAGGCGCCGGCGCTCGAGAGGACGTTGAACACCTGGAACTCGGGCGGATACGCGTGGTAGCGCCGCGGCATCCCGAGATAGCCGGCCAGGAACTGCGGGAAGAACGTCAGGTTGAAGCCGATGAAGACGATGCACGCGCGGCGACCCGCGCCCACGGCTCGTTGTACAGCCGTCCGGTCATCTTCGGCCACCAGTAGTGCAGGCCGCCGAGGTAGCCCATGATCGCGCCGCCGACCATGATGTAGTGGAAGTGCGCGACGACGAAGTAGGTGTCGTGCACGTGAATGTCGAGGCCCATCGCGGCGAGGAACAGCCCGGTCAGCCCGCCGATCGTGAACAGCCCGATGAAGCCAATCGCGTAGAGCATCGGCGAGTCGTCACGACACCGAGCCCTTGTACATCGTCGCCGTCCAGTTGAAGACCTTGATCGCCGACGGGATGCCGACCACGAAGCTGAGGATCGAGAACAGCAGCCCGGCGTAGGTCGACTGGCCGGCGACGAACATGTGATGGCCCCACACCAGGAAGCCGACCACCGCGATCGCCAGCGACGAGAAGGCGATGAACGAGTAGCCGAAGATGTTCTTGCGGGAGAAGGCCTGGACCAGCTCGCTGACCACGCCCATCGCCGGCAGGATCATGATGTAGACGGCGGGTGGGAGTAGAACCAGAACAGGTGCTGGAACAGCACCGGGTCGCCGCCGAGCGCCGGGTCGAAGATGCCGAGGTGGAGCGCGCGCTCGGCCGCGACCATCAGCACGGTGATCGCGATGACCGGCGTGCCGAGGATCATGATCAGGCTGGTCGCGTAGTGCGCCCAGATGAACAGCGGCAGCCGGAACCAGGTCATGCCCGGGCGCGCGCATGCGGTGGATGGTGACGATGAAGTTCAGGCCGGTCAGGATCGACGAGAAGCCGGTGATGAAGATGCCGAGCGCGGCCGTCATCACGTGGCGCGTTGGCCGCCGCGGTGCTGTACGGCGTGTAGAACGTCCAGCCGGTGTCGACGCCGCCGCTGAGGGCCGCGGCCAGGGTGAAGATGCCCGCCGAGGACGTAGATGTACCAGCTGAGCAGGTTGACGCGCGGGAACGCCAGGTCCTTCGCGCCGATCATGATCGGCACGAGGAAGTTGCCGAGCACCGCCGGAATCGACGGGATCAGGAAGAAGAACACCATCACGATGCCGTGCATCGTGAACATCTTGTTGTAGGTCTCGGACGTCAGCAGGTCGCCGGCCGGCGTCAGCAGCTCCAGCCGGACCAGCATCGCGAAGAAGCCGCCGAGCGCGAAGAACGCCGTGATCGAGATCAGGTACAAGAGCGCGATGCGCTTGTGGTCCTTCGTCAACAGCCACGACGCGAGCCCGTGGCCGTTGTTGAGGTAGTTCAGCGTGTCCATATGGTCCCTGCGGTCCATCAGTTCCGTCCGCTGCCCGGGTCGTGCGGCGTCGGCGGCGCGCCCGTTGGCCCGCCGGCGCGGGCGCTGCACCCGGCTGGCTGAGCGATCGGATGTAGGCAATCAGCTGCAGCAGCTGTTCTTCCGTCACCAGGCCCTGGAAGGTCGGCATGACCGGCTGGAAGCCCGTTCACGACCTTCGCCGGCCGGGTTCAGAATCGACTCGCGGAGATACGCCTCGTCGGCCATCACCTTCGCGCCGCCCTGCAGCTCGACTTCGTGGCCGAACACGTTGGTCAGGACCGGACCGCGGCCCTGGGCGCCGCTGCGGTGGCACGTGATGCAGACGAGATCCTGGAACAGCTTGGCTTCCGGCCGCGACCGGCGAGTCCTCGGCCCGGCCGCCGCCCAGCCACGCCTGAAAATCCGCCGGCTCCATCGCGATGACCGAGTCCGATCATCCCCGAGTGCTTCGTGCCGCAGTACTCCGCGCAGAACAGGTGGTAGGTGCCCGGCTTGGTCGCCTCGAACCACAGCGTGTTGTAGCGGCCCGGGATCACGTCCGCCTTGACGCGAAACGCCGGGATGTAGAAGCTGTGGATGACGTCCTCGGACCCCATGATCAGCTTGACCGGCTGCCCGACCGGGACGTGCAGCTCGTTGATCTCGCGCTGCCCGTCCATGTGCTGGACCTTCCACATCCACTGCTTGCCGACGACGTAGATGTCCATCGCGTTGGCGGGCGGCCGCGTCAGGTCGAAGAACACCTTGGCGCCCCAGCCGAACATCACCATGGCGATGCCGAACGGGATGACCGTCCAGAGCAGCTCGAGCGCCAGCGAACCGTGAATCGCGACACCGACCTCATCGTCGTTCCGCCGGCGATACTTGATCGCGAAGATCACCACCAGCGACGCGATGAGCACCGAGAAGAACGCGGTGACCGCGACCATGAAAAAGAAGACGGCATCGACCTGACCCGCCTGGGTCGACGCGGCTTCCGGAAAGAACGGAAAGTTCTTGAACATCGTTAGGTTCGACTCGCCGCCGCAGCCCGGCCCGCGGCGCGCTCGCGGCGCAGGCTGACGGTCAGAAACACGGCGAACGCCAGGATGGTGGCGATTCCTCCCGCGCGGACCATCCTGAGGACCGATGCCCCGTACGCCCCGGTCGCGGGGTCGTAGTGGTAACAGAGCAGCAGGACGTCGTCGATCGGCGTGCCGAGACGCTCGCTCGACGCCTCGATGATGCCCAGGCGGATGTCCCGGGCGGAGAACTCGATGCCGTAGAAATACTTCGCCAGCACCCCGTCCGGTGTCAGCAGCTCGATGCCCGGCGCCGTGCGCGTACTGCCCGATCTTCTCGTCGTAGGCGTAGCGGAAGCCGACCGCCTTCGTCAGCGTGTCGATCGACGCCTGGGTGCCGGTCAGGAAGTGCCAGCCCTGCGCCGACTGCGGCCTCCGTAGCTCTTCCACGTAGGCCGCCTTCTTCTGCGAGGCGAGCCCCGGGCCTTCCTTCGGGTTGAAGCTGACCGCGACGACGTCGAACTCGCGGCCCGACGTCGAAGTTCAGCACGCCGAGCGCGGTGACCAGGCCGTTCAGCACCTGCGTGCAGAGCATGGGGCACTCGTAGTACACGAGCGCGAGGACGACGGGCCGCTTTCCGAAGTACTGCCCGAGCGTGACCGCCTTTCCGGTCTCGTCGGTGAACGGCAGATCGAGCGGGATCGATTCGCCGATCCGCTGATCGATGCCGATCTTTGCCAGCAGCCCGGGCTTTGCCGCCGCCGGATCGACCGCTTCCGGCGCCAGCCCCTGCGCGCGTGCCGGCCCCGGGCACAGGACCGCGAGCGCGAGAACCGTTGCCGCCGTCCTGGTGAAAAAGTTCACGACCGTGCCTTCCGGTGTCGCGTTGATCAGGCTCCGCCGGGGCCGCCCGATGGAGCGTGCGGCGGTGGTTCCTTCGGCGCCTGCGGGGCAGCCGGCGCCGGGTGCGGTGCGGCCGGTGGGGCGCCGGGCCCCTGCGCCCCCGGCCGGAACCGGGCGTCCGCCGGCCGCCTCGCCGCGCGCCGGCGCGTAGCGTCCCGAGCTGCGGGTCCGCACCGCCAGGCCTGGATGCCAGCCCCCGCTCGACGATCAGTTTCTTCGCGTCGCTGATCGGCACGTGCGCCACGCCGCCGGCCTGATTCACCCAGCCGTACCGCAGCAGCTGCGCGTCCTCCGCCTGGCGGTGCTGGCTGAGTGCCGCCGGTTCGTTCGTCAGGAGCTGCGGCTGCTGCTGCGGGCCCCCGAACGCTGTCGATCCGGTGGTCGTTCGCGGCATCCGGGTCGCCGGCACCGCAAGCGGAGACAGCTTCGGGTCGCGCCCGGCCGCCTGCCGCTCGAAGAAGCCGAACATCCCCCACACCAGGAGGGCGCACGTCATCGAGACGACGGCGATGATCGCGGCGAAGCGAGACGATCGCCCTTAGGTTGACGTCGCTGTGCTCGTGCGCGACTCCCTCGTTGTGCAGCTCGTCGGCCTCGTGTCCGTGCGCATCGGGCGCGTGCCCTGACGCCTGCTCCCGTGGCGGAGGCGGGTCAGTGGGCTTCATGCGCGAACGCCTCCTTGAAGAACGGATCGTTGAGCGGCAGCAGCGGCCGGCTGCGGAGCTGTCGCACGAACAGGAACAGCCACACGCCCGCGAGGCCGACCGGGACGGCCACGTCCATCCAGTGGATCGGGAAGCCGTGGTGCTCGAAGCTCGGAGCGACCAGCCAGATCAGATCGACCAGCCGCATGACGAGGATGCCGATGGCGACCTTCGCAAGGAGCGAGGCCCGCTGCTTCAGGTTGCGCGACAGCAGCAGCGTGAAAGGCAGCACGAAATGGCCGAACGCGAGCAGCAGCGCCACGTAGCCCCACGTGCCGCGGATCCGCTCGAGGTACCAGGGCACTTCCTCGGGCAGGTTGCCGCCCCAGATGATCAAAAACTGCGAGAACGCCAGATAGGCCCAGAGCATCACGAAGGCGAACATCAGCTTCCCGAAGTCGTGGAAATGCCGCGAGGTCAGATAGGACGCCACCGGCTCCGTCTTCGACAGCAGCGCCAGGACTGCGATGACCAGCGCGAACGCCGTCAACCCGTGCCCGACGATGAAGAGCAGGCCGAAAATCGTCGAGTACCAGTGCGGATCGAGCGACATGATCCAGTCGACCGACGCGAACGTCGCCGTCAGCGAATAGGCCAGCAGCCCGGGGGCCGACACCACCCGCGCGTGCCGGGTGTCTCCCGGGACCACCCCCGATTCGTTGCGATCCTGGGCGGCGGAGTACCTGTTCAGGAGGAACATGCACACCATCCAGACGCAGAAGTACACCGCTGCGCGGCCGATGAAGAACCACACGTTGAGGTAGGCCGCCTTCTTCTGCAGGATGACGTCGTGCGCGGTGACCCCCGCCTCCGCCCAGTGATAGACGCCCGGCAGCCGGAACAGCAGCGGGATGAAGAACAGCGCGACGATGGGAAGGTTCCTGCTCGCGGCCTCGAACACCCGGCGCCCCATCAGCCCCCACTGCCCGCCCGACAGGTGCTGCAGCATCAGCAGCGCGAGCGAGCCCATCGTCAGGCCGAGGCAGAACAGGAACCCGATGAGCCACGAGCGGAAGAACTGGTCGGGGTTCATGACCGCCCCGGCTCCCCCCGCCAGCAGCCCGATCGCGCCAACCATCAGCGCGCGCTGTTGAAGGCGGGCCAGCGCCGGCACGTCGGTGATCACAGCCTGAGTCTCCATCTCTACTGCCGGCCCTGCCCCTGGTGTCCGGCCGCCGGTGCGGCCGGCGCCGGCGCGAGCTTCAGCGGGTCCCCGCCCGGGACGTCCGCGGTGGTGGCGTGCTGGCTGAGCTGCAGAGCACGGAGGTAGGCCACGACAGCCCACCGGTCGCGCGGGGCGATCTGGACGCGGTAATCCGGCATCGCGCCGAAGCCGTTGGTGATGACGTCGTAGAGGTAGCCGGCCGGAATCGTCCGCAGCCTGTCGATGTGGAAGGACGGCGGCTGACGGTAGCCCCGCTGCACGACCATGCCCCGCCCGCCGCCGGTCCTGTCGTGGCAGGGGGCGCAGAAGATGTTGTAGCGCTCCTCGCCGCGATCCAGCACGTGCGCGTCGACCGGGAAAGGAAGCTCCGTGACCGGCGTGCTCCCGTTCTTGCCGGTGAAGAACGCCTCGTCGGTCTGCAGCGTGCCGCGCGCGACGGTCCCCTCGACGAGCGGACGGGCGCTCGATCCGTTGGCGAAGAACGCGCTGGCGCGCAGCCCCTTGTACTTGGGCTGATTGTGCATGTCCTGACGGCAGCCCGACACCAGCGCCAGCGCGAGCACGGCAAGCGGGAACCGGCCGGCGGTCATGCCTCCACCTCGTTGATCTCCTTCGCGCCGAGCCCCTGCAGGAAGTCGAACGTCCGGTGCCGATCGAACTGCGGATCGGTGGACTCGATCGCCAGGAAGAAGCCGGTCTGGCTGGCGTGTGCCGCGAAGCGGGCGACGTTGAAGGTCGGGTGGTAGGGCATCGGCAGGCCGCTCAGCAGCACCCACGCCAGAACCGCGGTGATCGACGCGAACAGAATCGTGAGCTCGAACGTGACGGGAATGAACATCGGCCAGCTGATATACGGCCGCCCGGCGACGTTGACCGGATACGCCACCGCCGAGACCCACGCCTGCAGGCCGAAACCCGACAGCCCTCCGACGATGCCGCCCAGCAGCACGAACAGGGGCACGCGGCGATCCTCGCACTGCATCGCGTCGAACAGCTCGTGAATCGGGAAGGGCGAGAACGAGTCGTACGCCCGGTAGCCAGCCTCCTGCGTGCGGCGTGCGGCCGCCACCAGGGACGTCGGGTCGTCGAACTCCGCCATCAGGCCGTAGAGAGGGTGTGTCGGGCATCGCTGCTGCCTCAGTGCGCCTTCGCGCCCTTCACTTTCGCCTCCGGCACGATGGTCCGCATCTCGAAGATGGAGATCATCGGCAGCGCGCGGATGAACAGGAAGAACAGCGTGGTGAACAGACCGAGCGTGCCGACGAACGTCATCCAGTCCCACCGCGTCGGGTAGAACATGCCCCAGGAGGACGGCAGGAAGTCGCGGTGCAGGCTGGTGACGACGATGACGAACCGCTCGAGCCACATGCCCACGTTCACGACCATCGCAATCGCGAACAGCAGCATCGGGCTCGTGCGCACGCGCTTGAACCACAGGAACTGCGGGCAGATGATGTTGCACAGGATGAGCGCCCAGTAGACCGGCGCGTACGGGCCGGTCATGCGGTTCCAGATCATGAAGCCTTCGTACTGGTTCGCGCTGTAGTACCCGAAGAACGCCTCCATCACGTAGCCGTAGCCGACGATGAGCCCCGTCACGAGCATGACCTTGCCCATGTTCTCGAGGTGGCGCATCGTGATGAAGTCCTGCAGCCCGTAGACCACGCGCAGGGGGATCGCCAGGGTCAGCACCATCGCGAAGCCGGCATAGATGGCGCCCGCCACGAAGTACGGCGGGAAAATCGTTGCGTGCCAGCCCGGGATGATCCCGATCGCGAAGTCGAAGCTGACGACGGTGTGGACCGACAGCACCAGCGGCGTGGACAGGCCGGCCAGCAGCAGGTAGGCCGTCTCGTAGCGCGCCCAGTGCCGCGCCGAGCCGCGCCAGCCGAGCGCGAACATGCCGAAGATCCACGCCGTCCACTTGTTCTTCGCCCGGTCGCGCAGCGTCGCCAGGTCGGGAACGAGGCCGGTGTACCAGAACAGCAGCGAGACGGTCCCGTAGGTCGAGACCGCGAAGACGTCCCAGATGAGCGGGCTGCGGAACTGCGGCCAGATTCCCATGGTGTTCGGGTACGGCAGCAGCCAGTACGCGGCGAGCCACGGGCGTCCGGTGTGCACCAGCGGAAAGATCAGCGCGCAGGCGACCGCGAAGAGCGTCATCGCCTCGGCGAACCGGTTGATCGACGTGCGCCAGTCCTGCTTGAAGAGCAGCAGGATGGCGGAGATCAGCGTGCCGGCGTGGCCGATCCCGATCCACCAGACGAAGTTGATGATGGCGAAGGCCCAGCCGACCGGGATGTTGATGCCCCAGATGCCGGTGCCCTTGATGAGCAGGTAGGTCAGCGCCATGCCGAGCGTGGCCAGTCCCATCAACCCGATGAAGAAGCCGGCGAACCAGCTCAGGGGGTGACGACGGGTCAGGACGATTGCCGAGATCTTCTCGGTGACGCTGGCGAGCGTGTGGCCCGGCGCGATGACCGGCGGCGGCGCGTAGGCGGCGGTTTTCGAGTCCATCAATGTTCCGTCTGCCGGGCCCGCGGGGGCTCGATCTCGGGATTGGGGTTCCGCAACTCGGCCAGGTACGTCGTGCGCGGACGGGTGTTGAGGTCTTCGAGCACGCCGTAGTTGCGTTCCTGCGCCTTCAGCCTGGTGACCCGGCTGTCCGGGTCGTTGAGGTCACCGAACACGATGGCCTCGGTGGGGCAGACCGCCTGGCAGGCGGTCACGATCTCGCCGTCGCGGACCTTGCGGTCCTCGCGCTTCGCGTCGATCCGCGCCTGGTTGATGCGCTGGACGCAGTAGGTGCACTTCTCCATCACGCCGCGGCTGCGCACCGTCACGTCGGGATTGCGCATCGGCTCGAGGCTCGTCGTGGTCCAGTCCTGGTAGAGCAGGAAGTTGAACCGGCGGACCTTGTACGGGCAGTTGTTGGAGCAGTAGCGCGTACCGACGCAGCGGTTGTAGGTCATGTCGTTCAGACCCTCGGTGCTGTGCGTCGTGGCGGCGACGGGGCAGACCAGCTCGCAGGGCGCCGTCTCGCACTGCATGCAGGGCACCGGCTGGTGCACCGCCTGAACGGTGTCCTCGTGGTTCGGATCGCCCGTGTAGTAGTGGTCCACGCGGATCCAGTGCATCTCGCGGCCGGTCGCGACCTGCTCCTTGCCCACCACCGGGATGTTGTTCTCGGCGGTGCACGCCATCGTGCAGGCCCCGCACCCGGTGCACGACGTGAGATCGATCGACATGCCCCACTTGTGCGGCTCGTTGAACTCCCGGAAGGGGAAGAGCGTGAGCGTGGAGGGGGGCTTCTCGCCCATCTCGTGGATGACCTTGGGCTCGCGCAGGTAGTGCTCCAGGGTGGCGACCCGGACGGGGTTGCGGCCTTCCATCATGTGGTGCTCCTGCGTGGTGGCCAGCAGGTGGCGGTCGCCGGTTTTGGCGATCTCCAGCCCTGTGCCGAACCACGGCGCATCCGACGTGCGCAGGAGGAAGGCATTGAACTGCTGCGCGAGCCCCTCGGCATTGCCGACCCGCCCGGCCATCCGCCGGCCGTAGCCGAAGAACACCGTCACCGACTGCCGCGGGTGCCCGCCGACCCGGAAGATCGGCATGCGCGCCGTGTTGCCGCGGTAGCGCAGCTCGATGACGTCTCCGTCCCGAAGGCCGTGCTGCTCGGCCAGGGCGGGGTGTACCCATGCCGTGGTATCCCAGGTGACCTTCGTCAGCGGCTTGGGCAGCTCCTGCAGCCAGCCGTTGTTGGCGAACCGGCCGTCCCAGACGGTCGGATCCGGGCGGAAGATGATCTCGAGGCCGCCTGCGACGGCCGGGGCGTTGCTGCGCGCTGGCGAGGGCGGCTGGGCCTGGGCGGGCGCCTGTCCGCCAGCCGGAGCCTGAGGTTGCGTGGCCTGGGGCAGCGCGGCGGACGGGTTCGCAGCCGGGTTCGTCGCGGGAGCAGGTTGGGCGGCAACCGCAGAAGCAGGCGGTGAAATCGGGGTGTTGCCCGAAGCCCCAATGGTGTTGGCTGCCCCGGAGGGCGCCGGCGCTGCTGCGCCTGGAGCGGCGCCCGCCGCAGCTCCTGCAGCCGCGGCACCGGCAGCTGCCGGCGTGCCCGCAGCGGATCCGCCCGGTCCGGCGGGGGCGAAAGGCGTCGCGGGGCCTCCGTCCGCGAGAGCCGTGCCTCGAATGAAGCCGTCGTGGAGCGCCTGCTTCCAGAACTGGTCCGGTCCGGCGAACAACTGGCCGTTCGCATCACGCAGGGCCCAGCCCCCCTGACCTGACAGCGCGCGCGTCCAGTAGTCCTTGACGATCTGGAGCGACGTCCGCCCGGCCTGGCCCGCCAGCGCGCTGACGAGCTCGTGGGCGGAATGGCCTTCGTAGAGCGGCGCGATGAGCGGCTGGATCAACGTGACGGTGCCGTCGTACGCCCGTGCGTCACCCCACGATTCGAGCGGATGCGATTCCGCGACGTTCCAGTGGCACAAGTTCGCCGTTTCGTCTGCGTACAGGCTCTGGTAGATGGCCAGCGGTACCTTGGCGAGCCGCTCGGCGAACCTGAGGTCGATCGGCGCGCTGAAGACCGGATTCCCGCCCAGGATGACCAGCATCTCGACGGTTCCCGCGTCCATCGCGGCGGCCAGGTCCGCCAGGGAAGCGGCCTGATCCTGCGGCGAGGCCTCGATAGCGGGCCCGTAGGTCACTGTCGCCCCGACGTTTCCCAACGCCTGGTTCATGGCGTGCGCCGTGGCGTGCACCGAGGCCGGTTGGTACTCGCCGGCGATCACGAGCGACGTGCCGCGATGCGCCTGCAGGTCCTTGGCGACCGCCGCGATCCATGCCGCATGCTCGCCGCCGCTGCTCGTCCCTGCCGACCCTGCGCCGATCCCCGCCGCAATCTGCCGTGCGAAGCCGTCCACGTCCGAGGCGCGCATCGGCAGCCGGTGATCCGCCTTCACACCCGTCAGCGACGGCGTGCTCTCCACCGCATACAGGCGGTTCATCGTGGTCTTCTCGTGGGATACCCGCCGGCGGTCGGCGAAATCGCGCGAGTAGCGGACACTGCCGGGCCCGCACGCCAGGAAATCGGCGTCGAGCGACAGGACCACGTCCGCCTTGTCGAAGTGATAGATCGTCTCGCTGGGGCGGCCCGCCGCCTGGCGCGCGGCCGTCCGCGCGCCGTCGCGGGAAACCGGGTCGTACTGATGCCAGCGCGCCTGGGGATACGCCTCCAGGACCGTGGCCATCAACTCCGCGAGCGACGGGGAGGTGATGGGCCCGCTGAGAATCCGGAATCCGTCTCCCTTCGTGGCTTTCTGCGCGCCGAGCGCCGACGCCAGGGCGGCCCGGAACTCCGTCCACGCCCGCACCTGCCCTCGGTAGGTGACCGTCTGCGCGCGATCTGGGTCGTACAACCCAAGGATCGCCGCCTGCGTCAACGCATCGGTCGCGCCGAGGCTGGCAGGGTGCTGCGGGTTCCCTTCTATTTTGGTCGGACGACCCATGTGACTCTCGACGAGCACCGGGTGTGCAACGCCGGAGAACGGAATGGCGCTGGCGAAAAACAGCGGCCGCCCGGGGACGATATCCTCCGGCTGCCGGACGTAGGGAACGATTGCTTCGGGTGGCTGCTTCGTGCAGGCCCCGACCCCCGCGAGCGCGAGCGACGCGCTCATCAGCTTCAGGAACTGCCGGCGCCCTTTCGGATCGTTCCACTCGGAGGCCTGCTCGGGAAACTCCCGGTGCAGGTACTCGCGGAACGCCGGCGTGTCGGCCAGCTCCCCCAGGCTGCGCCAGTACAGGCGCCCGCCCGAGTCGGCCATACGCGATCGAATGGCGGAGAGATCCATAAAGCTGTCAGCTACCTGTCCCACGCATCGGCCGCAGCCGGCTCGCCAGGACGTCCGGCACTACCGATGGCACGTCGAGCAATTGGTCAACTGACCAACGCTCGCAATGTTGTATTCCTTCACCAGCCGCTCTCCCATCTCCGGATCGCCGGCGGGCGGCTGCCACGCCATGTTGAACACCTGGTCGCGCGGCCTCACGTACTGTGCGGGGTTCCGGTGGCAGTCCAGGCACCACTGCATCGTCAAGGGAGACGCCTGGTACATCAGCGGCATCGTGTCGACCCGGCCGTGGCACGTCGCACAGCCCACACCCTGCTTCACGTGAATGCTGTGGTTGAAGTACACGAAGTCGGGGAGATCGTGCACCCGCGTCCACTGCAGCGGCGTGTCGTCCCGGAAGCTGGCCCGCACCGGTTCCAGGATCGGCGCGTTCAACCAGATCTGCGAGTGACAGTTCATGCAGGTCTTGGTGGGGGGAATGTTCGCGAAGGCCGACTCCTCGACCGAGGTGTGACAGTACCGGCAGTCGATCCCCATGCCGCCGACGTGGTGCGCGTGGCTGAACTGGATCGGCTGATCGACGTGGACGTCCTGATTGGTGTTGTAGCCCGACCAGTTCAACGCCGCGACGCCGGCGCCGAGCGCTCCGCCGAAAACCAGAAGCCCCAGGATGCTCAGTCGGGAGTAAACGTTGGTGGTGCGATGAAAGATCTGGCTCATCGTGTAGACGCCGTCCGTCGAACCCCCAAGAGCCTACTCGAAGTTGCGTACCTTCTGCACTTCGGTTGCGCCAGGCGCTCGTCGGAACTCGCGGCGCGGGCGCCGGGCCTATGATGTGAAACTTTTCACAAAGTGTCAAATGGACGTTTTCGGGAGACAGAAGACAGGAGACAGAAGGTAGGAGACAGGAGACAGAGGCAGAAGACGCGCGACCGGCGCGCATCGAGTAAAGATAGTCAGATGCGCCTGACCGTCCGCCGTTCCGTCACTGCGGCTCGCTCTCGGTTCAACATGCCTGCGGCCGCCGCGTGCGTGCTGCTGCTCGCAGGGACCTCCGCGGCCCAACAGCCCGTGGAGTACCACGTGTCCTTTCCGGCCCCGGCGCATCACTGGGCCCAGGTGCAGGTCACCTTCGGCGACCTGCCCGCCGGCACCCTCCAGGCGCGGATGAGCCGATCCTCCCCGGGCCGCTACGCCGTCCACGAGTTCGCGAAGAACGTCTACGACGTTCACGCGTTCGACGGCAAGGGCCGGGAGCTGACAGCCACCCGCCCGAACCCCTATCAGTGGGACATCGCCGGGCACGACGGCACGGTCCGGATGGTCTACAAGATCTACGGCGACCGCGTGGACGGCACCTACCTCGCGATCGACACGACCCACGCGCACATGAACATGCCCGCGACCCTGATGTGGGCGCGCGGCCTCGAAGGACGGCCGGTCCGCATCCGGTTCGACGGACCGCAGGGACTCGGCTGGACACCTGCCACGCAGCTCTACCCGACGCCGGATCCCTGGACGTTCACTGCTCCGAACCTCCAGTACCTCATGGACAGCCCGACCGAGCTGAGTGCCCAGTCGTTCCGATCGTTCACGTTCCGCAACCCCGGCGGCCGGGCGCTCACCGTCCGTGCGGCGGTCCACCACGACGCCACCGACGCGGACGTGGACAGCTATTTCAGGGCGGTGCGGAAGATCGTGCTGGAGCAGGCGGCCATTTACGGCGAGCTCCCCGATTTCGAGACCGGCACCTACACGTTCCTGGGCGACTACCTGCCCTGGGGCGGGCGTGACGGCATGGAGCACCGCAACAGCACCGTCGTCGCCGCCCAGGTTTCCATCAAGGGGGGGCCGGGGGCCGTGCTCGGGACGGTCTCGCACGAGTTCTTCCATGCCTGGAACGTCGAGCGGATCAGGCCGGCATCACTCGAGCCGTTCAACTTCGAAGAGGCCAACATCTCCGGCGAGCTGTGGCTCGCCGAGGGGTTCACGCAGTATTACGGCAGCCTCGTCATGCACCGGGCCGGGCTGACGCCGCTCGATGGCGCCGTGGAAGCGCTGGGCGGCGCGGCCGGGACGGTCATCACCGACCCGGGCCGGCAATTTCACTCGGCCGTGGAAATGAGCCAGCTCGCGCCGTTCAACGACGCCGCGACAGCCATCGACCGGACCAACTTCTCGAACACCTTCATCTCGTATTACACCTACGGCGCGGCGATTGCGCTCGCGCTCGATCTGAGCCTGCGCGATCGCTCCAACGGCAGGATCTCGCTGGACGACTACATGCGATCGATGTGGGTGGTGCACGGAAAGCCGGGCGGCCCACAGCCTGGGCTGGTGGCGAAGCCCTACACGCTGAAGGACGCATGCGACCGTCTCGCGGAGGTGGCCGGCGACGCCGCGTTCGCCGACGAGTTCTTCGCCAGGTACGTCCACGGGCGCGAGGTTGCCGACTACGCACGCCTGTTGGCACGCGCCGGGATCCTGTTCCGCCCGCGCAATCCGGGTCGCGCCTGGCTGGGGGACCTGACCGTGGACGCTTCAGGCACGGTGCTGGGCCTGGTCATGCCGAACACGCCCGCGATCGCGGCCGGCTTCGACCAGGACGATGTGATTACGAGCGTCGACGGGAAGATGCTGTCGGACGGCGCGACGCTGGAGAGCAGCCTCGCCGGGCGCAAGCCGGGGGATCGCGTCACCATCGCATACCGGCATCCCGACGGGAAGGCAGGCACCGGCATCGTGACGCTCGCAGCGGATCCGGAGATGGAGGCTGTGACGATCGAGTCCGCGGGCGGCACTCTCACGCCCGAGCAGAAAGCCTTCCGTACGGCCTGGCTGGGGTCGAAGCAGCGGTAGGTGGGGGACGAGAGATCGGGATCCGGGATCCGGGGCCCGGGATCCGGTTCCATCAGACGCTCCGCGTCCATCGGCGTGACACAATACTCGTGCGGGTCGCCGGCGGAATCGGCGGGCGGGTTTCGGCTGCGCGTCGGGCCAGGAACCCGGAACCCTCAGCGCTGCGCTCCCGGTCTAACCTGAAAGCCGAAGTTTGAAGCTGAAGCTGAAGGCTGTCGAGCCCTGAGCCCCCAAGGCCGAACGCCGAACGCCGGATCGCGGATCCCGAAGGAATCCCCCTTGAATGACGTCATCGGGAAGACCGTCCAGCACTACCGCATCGATCGGCGCCTCGGCGGCGGCGGCATGGGCGAGGTGTATCGTGCGGAAGACATCCGGCTGGGACGCCAGGTAGCGCTCAAGTTCCTGCCGCACGCGTTCAAGGGCGATCCGGAGAGCCGGGCCCGGCTGCTGACCGAAGCGCGTGCCGCGTCGATGCTGCGGTCCCCCAACATCGCCGTCACCTACGACATCGGCGAGGAAGCGGGCGCCGACTTCATCGTCATGGAGTACGTGGAGGGTGAGCTGCTCTCGCAGCGGGTGGCCAAAGGGCCTCTCCCGCTCCGCGAGACCGTGGAGATCGGCCTCCAGGTGGCCGACGCCCTCGAGGAAGCGCATTCGCGCGGCATCATTCACCGGGACATCAAGAGCGCGAACCTGATGCGCACCGAGCGTGGGCTGGTGAAGGTCCTCGACTTCGGGCTGGCGAAGTTCATGGCGAACCGCGGGGAGGATGCCGAGGTCACGCAACAGCAGGTCACCATGGCCGGCATGGTGCTGGGCACCGTCTCCTACATGGCCCCGGAGCAGGCGCTCGGGCACGCCGTCGATCAGCGTTCGGACATCTTCTCGCTGGGAATCGTCCTGTTCGAGCTCGCGACGGGCCGGATGCCGTTCACCGGCGGGTCGGCGACGGAAATCATCGACCACATTCTTCACGAGGTGCCGCCGGCCCCCTCGCGCTTCGACGCGCAGATCCCCGGCGCTTACGACGAGGTCGTCGCGCACACGCTCGAGAAGGAGCCGGCGTTCCGGTATCAGTCGGCGCGCGAGCTGCGGGACGATCTGCGGAAAATCGCGCGCGAGCTTGACGGGATGCCGCGCGGCACGACCAGCCGGATTGCCGCGAGCCTCCCGCAGGCGGGCGGCGTCGACAACTCGGTCGCCGTGATGACGTTCGTCAACATCACGCGGGAGCCGGTCGACGACTGGATCGGGACCGGCATCGCGGAGACCGTCAGCTCGGATCTGAAGACCGTGCACGGCCTGACGATCATCGGGCGCGCACGGGTCTTCGACGCGCTGCGCAACCTGAGCTCGAACGCCCAGCTCGACGAGTCGCTCGCCATCGACATCGGGCGCCGCCTCGGCGCCACGTGGGTGGTCGTCGGGGGCTTCCAGCGGCTCGGCGACCTGGTGCGGATCACCGCCAACTTTGTCGAGGTGCAGTCCGGCCAGGTGCGCCGGACCGTCAAGGTCGACGGCCGGATCGGGGACATCTTCGCGCTGCAGGACAAGATCGTGTTCGAGCTCACGCAGGGCTTGAACGTCGCGCTGCGCGGCACGGAGATCGCGGATATCGAGCGGCGGGAGACCCGGTCGGTGGAGGCGTACGAGAGCTTCGCGCGAGGCATGATGAACCTGCGCCTGGCGACCCGCGACTCCATCGAGCGGGCGATAACGGGCTTCGAGGAGGCGACCCGGTTCGATCCCGAGTACGCCATGGCGTGGGCCGCACTCGGCGGCGCCTACGCGCTCAAGGGCTCGTTCATGAGCGTCCGGGACCTCGTGCTCAAGGGCCTGGAGATGGAGCGGCGCGCGCTGGTGCTGGACGGGGACCTGTCCGACGCACATACCTGGCTCGGCACGGCGCTGCTGTCGCTCGGCCGCGTGGACGAAGCGATCGCGTCCATCCAGAACGGCATACGCCTGGACCCCGGCAACGGGCAGGGTCATCAGGCCCTCGCGCGCGCGCTCTGGGTGGGCAAGGGGGATTTCGCCGGGGCGATCCCGGTCTTCGAGCGCTCGATCGTCCTCAATCCGGAAGCGGGCTACTCGTACCTGCAGCTCGGGCTCCTGCTGTCGTGGGAGCAGCGCTACGCCGAAGCGGAACGCGTCCTGCGGCGGGCCGTCGACCTGCAGGACCAGTTCATTTCTGGCAACGCCGGCTTGCAGATGGTCGGCGCCAACGCACGGCTCGGCTACGTGTACTACCTCCAGCAGCGCTACGAGGAGGCGATCCAGCAGTACGAGCGCGGGATGGCGTTTCTGCAGACCAGCGATCATGCGCTGAAGGAGCGCAGCGTCATCGAGCTCGACGTCAAGCTCGGGGCGGCGCACCACCGCACCGGCCGGATGGAGGACGCCCGCCGGCACTTCGATCGCGCGCTGAAGACGTTCGAGGCGCGCGTGGCCAAGGGAGCAGACGACCCCTTCACGCGCTACTACATCGCCGACGTCCACGCGCTGGTGGGCGATGCGGATCGTGCATTCGACTCGCTCGAGCGGGTCTTCGCCGTGCAGCCCGCGCTGACGGCTGCGCGGATCCTCCGCGATCCCGACCTCGCGCTGCTGAGAGACGACCCGCGGTTCGCGCGATTCGCGGGGCCGCGCGCCCTCAACCCGGAACCATGACGCCGGGCCTGCTCGATGTCGTGATCGTCGGCGGCGGCCCCGCCGGCCTGAGCGCCGCCCTGATCCTCGGCCGCTCCTGCCGGGCGGTGCTCGTCTGCGACACCGGACATCCCCGCAACCACGCCTCCCGCGCCATGCACGGATATCTCAGCCGGGATGGCATGCCGCCCGCCGAGTTCCTCGCGGCGGCGCGCCGGGATCTGGCCAGGTATCAGTCCGTGGAACTGCGCGACGTCGAGGTCACAGCGGCCCGGTGCCGGCCCGACGGCCGGTTCGACGTGACCCTTGCAACAGGAGAATGCCTTCGCGCCCGGAAGCTGCTGGTCGCGACGGGTGTCGTCGACAGCCTGCCCGGGATCGAAGGGTTCCGCGAGTTGTACGGGCGCAGCGTGTTCCATTGCCCGTATTGCGACGGGTGGGAGGTACGCGGCTCGCCAATCGCGATTTACGGGAAGGGATCGCGAGGGCACGGTCTCGCGCTCGAGCTGACCGCCTGGAGCCGCGATCTGGTCCTGTGCACCGACGGTCCGAGCGAGATCGAGGCCGAAGACCGCGCCCGACTGGAGAGGAACGGCATCACGCTCCGGGAGGAGCGCGTCGTGCGTCTCGAGGGGCATGACGGCACCCTGGAGCACGTCGTGTTCGCGTCGGGCGAGCGGCTGCCCCGCCGCGCGCTCTTCTTCACCACGGGCCAGTCGCAGCAGTCGGACTTGTCGGCCCACCTCGGGTGCGAGATCAACGACAAGGGAACCGTCCGCACCGGCAGGTACGAGACGACGCACCTCTCCGGGCTGTACGTCGCCGGCGATGCCTCCCGCGCCGTGCAGTGGGTGGTGGTCGCCGCCGCCGAAGGCGCCGAGGCCGCGTTCGCCATCAACACCGACTTGATCCAGGAGGATCTTCGCCCGTAGTCTCGAGCCCCGAACCCGAGCGCCGAGCCCCGAGCGCCGAAATGGTCCGTTCCTTTCAGCCCATTGGCTCGCCATGGACGCACGCCGGCGGGTGCGCCCGAACCCGGATCCCGGTCCTGGGCGCCGAGCGCCGAGCGCCGACAAACCTTGCACCTTTGACCATCTCCCCGCAGCCAATGGATGATTGGACCTCTGCACAGGCGGCCCATTGCGGCCAGACTGGTGCCGGGAGGTTCCATGTTGCCGTCGATCGACCAGCAGTTCGTACGGACAGCCCGTCCGCTCTACGCCCACCTTGTGACGCTGCTCGAGGGCGCCATCGCCCGGGGTGAGGTGTCTTCCGGATCGCAGCTGCCACCCGAGCGCGAGCTCGCGTCGAGGCTGCGCGTCAGCCGGACGACCGTCGTGAGCGCCTACCGCGAGCTCGAGTCGCGCGGCCTTCTCCGGGGATACGTCGGCCGGGGCACGTTCGTGTGCGCGTCGCCGGAACCCTCGGGCGCCCCGTTCGCGTGGCGCGGCAAGATTGCCGCCGCGGCGCTCCGGGCGAGCGACTCCACGCTGCGCGACACCATCCGTCACTCGTCCGACGCACGCCTGCTGTCGCTGGCTGCCGGCCAGCCGGCGATCGACTGCTTCCCGACCGCGGCCTTCCGCGCGGCGATCGACCGCGTGCTGACGCGCGACGCTCCGGCGGCCTGGCGGCACGGACCCACCGAGGGTCAGCCCGCGCTCCGCGACGCCATCGCCGAGCGTTTCGGCGTGCCTGCCGACAGCGTGCTCGTCATCTCGGGGGCGCAGCAGGGGCTCGATCTCCTCGCGCGCTGCCTCATCGATCCGGGAGACGCGGTGATCGTCGACCGTCCCGGTTATCTCGGCGCGATCCAGTCGTTTCATGCCGCCGGCGCGAAGCTGATTGGCTGGGACATCGCCAGGGCGGACGTCGATCAGCTCGAAGACCTGCTCGTCCGGTACCGGCCGAAGCTGATTTACACGAACCCGACCTTCCAGAACCCGACCGGGATCACGATGCCGGTGCGCACCCGGCGCGACCTGCTGCGGCTCGCGGAGCGCTACCGTGTGCCGATCGTCGAGGACGCCACGTACCGGGAGCTGTACTTCCGCGATCCGCCGCCCCCATCGCTCCGCGACCTCGACGCGCCCGACATCGTCATCTACCTGAACAGCTTTTCCAAGGTGCTGGCGCCCGGGCTCCGTCTGGGATGGCTGTCCGCGGCGCCTTCGATCGTCGACCAGATGGCCATCATCAAGCAGCGGCTCGATCCGCACACGCAGAATCTCGTCCAGTTCGCGATGGCGAGCCTGATCCGCGACGGCAGCTTCGACGCGCATCTCCTGACGCTCCGCGCCGAGCACGCCCGGCGCTGCGCGTCCATGCTCTCGTCCATCCAGCGTCACCTTCCCGCCGGCGCGCTGCAGTTCGCGCGTCCGCAGGGGGGCCTGTATCTCTGGTGCCGGGTGGCGGCGCCCATCAGCACGCGCGCGCTGCTCGAGCGCGCGCTCGCGGCTGGCGTGGCGTTCGTTCCCGGTCACGCCTTCTATTCCGATCCGGGCGGCGACGCCGAGCTGCGCCTCTGCTTCTCGAGCGTGCTGCCCGCGGCGATGGACGATGCGATCCGGAGGCTGGCGAAGGCACTGGCGGAAACCACGCTGGTCGCGGGAACCGAGCGCCGCCGGCTCGTGCCGGTCGCCTGAGCGCCTCGCGGGCGCCCGTTCGAGCATCGTCCGATGCCGATAGAATGGCGAGGTGGGAATAGCCAGGCGCGAGCTTCTCACCGCGGCGCTGGTCGCGGCGGGCATTCCGTCGCGGATGTTCCCGCAGCACGGAGGAGCGATGTACGGGCTGATCGGGAAAATGACAACCGCTGCCGGCAAACGGGACGAGCTCGTCGCCATCCTGCTCGAGGGTGTTGCCGGCATGCCCGGCTGTCTCAGTTACATCGTTGCGCACGACCCGGCCGACGCGAACGCGATCTGGATCACCGAGGCGTGGGAGAGCAAGGCCAGCCACGACGCGTCGCTCTCGCTTCCGGCGGTCAAGGATGCGATCGCGAGGGGCAGGCCGTTGATCGCCGGCTTCAGCGATGCCGTGATCACGACCCCTGTGGGAGGGCACGGGCTGGGGGCTCCGAAGAGCCGCTGACGGCGCGCCGGCCTACGAGAACCAGGAGGGAAAATGGCGAAGGATCCAGTGTGCGGCATGACGATCGACGAGAGAACGGCCGCGGGCAGCAGCGAGCACGAGGGGACGGTGTATTACTTCTGCGCGCCGATATGCAAGACGAAGTTCGATCAGAATCCGGCCAAGTACGTGAGCAAGAACGTCCCGTCGTGAGTCGTCACCCAGCCAAAGCCAACAGCCAACAGCCACCAGTCCCGACTCACGCCCGACTCCCGACTGCCGACTGACGGCTGAAGTATCATCCCCCTGATGCACCGCTTCACGCTTGGAGTGGAAGAGGAGTTCCAGATCGTCGACCCGGAGACCTGGGAGCTCCGGTCGCACGTGACGCAGCTCCTGGCGGCGTCGGTGCCGGTGCTCGGCGATCAGATCAAGCCCGAGCTGCACCAGTCGATCGTAGAGCTGGGCACGCGGATCTGCGCCGACGTATCCGAGCTGAGCGAGGAGATTTTCCGCATCCGGCGCGAGCTCACTGGCGCGGCGGAGCGTGCCGGGCTGGCGGTTGCGGCCGCCGGCACCCACCCGTTCTCCCACTGGAAGGATCAGGTCATCTCCCCCGGCGTCCGCTACGACAGCATCGTCGAGGAGCTGCAGCAGCTCGCGAGGTCGCTGCTGATTTTCGGGCTGCACGTGCACGTCGCCGTGCCCGACCGGACCACGATGATCGATCTGATGAACGAGGTGCGCTACTTCCTGCCGCACCTGCTGGCGCTGTCCACCAGCTCGCCGTTCTGGATGGGGCGCGATACCGGGACTGAAGTCGTACCGCACGACGATCTTCCGCCGCTTTCCCCGCACCGGCGTCCCCGACCACTTCGGGTCCTGGGGCGACTACGAGAGCTACGTGCGGCTGCTCGTCGATCTGCACTGCATGGACGACGCGAAGAAGATCTGGTGGGACGTGCGGCCGCATCCGACCTTCGGCACGCTGGAGTTCCGCGTCTGCGACGTCCCGACCCGGCCCGAGGTCGCCGTCATGCTCGGCGGGGCTCATCCAGGCCATCATCGTCAAGTTGTGCCGGCTGCGCTCGCGCAACCAGGGCTTCCGGCTGTATCGCGAGGCGCTCATCGAGGAGAACAAGTGGCGCGCCGCGCGCTGGGGGCTCGACGGGAAGCTGATTGATTTCGGCAAGCGGGCCGAGGTGCCCATGCGCGAGCTGGCGGTCGAGCTGCTCGAGTTCGTCGACGACGTGGTGGACGATCTCGGGAGCCGCTGGGCCGTCGAGTACGTCCACACGGTGCTGCTCGAGGGCACCAGCGCGGACCGCCAGCTTGCCGTCTACCGGGAGACGGGGGATCTGCGGGCCGTCGTCCGCGACATCGTCGAGCAGACGAAACCAGAGGCGAGCGGAGGGGTGCACGGATGAACGCAGCACGGGCGCACGCGCCGATGAAGGTCGGACTGCTCTGCGGACGCGAGTACAGCTTTCCCCCCGCGTTCATCGCGCGGGTCAACGAGGCGGGCGCGCCGCACGGGATCACCGCGGAGATGGTGAGGCTCGGGGGCACGAAGATGGAGGCGCCGTCGGAGTACCGCGTCATCGTGGATCGGATTTCCCACGAGGTGGAGTACTACCGCGGCGCGCTTGAAGCATGCCGTGCTGCAGGGCTGCTACGTCATCAACAACCCCTTCTGGTGGACCGCCGACGACAAGTTCTTCAACTACTCGGTCATGGCCAAGCTCGGTGTCGCAATCCCGCGCACCGTGCTGCTGCCGCAGAAGGGCTACCCGCCGGATGTCGACCTCACGGCTGAATCGCTGCGCAACCTGAGGTTCCCGGTCGACTGGGACGCGCTGCTCGACTACGTCGGGCGGCCGGCCATCCTGAAGCCCTACTCGGGCGGCGGCTGGAAGCACGTCTACAAGGTGAACGACAAGGCGGGAGCTGCTCGAGGCCTACGATCGCACCGCCCCGTACTGCATGACGCTGCAGCAGTTCATCAACTTCGACAAGTACGTGCGCTGCTTCACGTTCGGCAAGACCGACATCACGCCGGTCGCCTACGATCCGCGCGAGCGCCGCTACCTGATCGATCACGAGTACCTGCCGCCGGAGCTGGGCGCGCGCGTGGTGCGCGACGCGCAGACCATCAACCTGGCGCTCGGCTACGAGATGAACACGATCGAGTTCGCCGTCGAGGACGGCGTGCCGTACGCCATCGACTACCTGAACCCTGCGCCCGACTTCGAAGCAGGCTCGCATCACGTCCGTTCTACTTCGCGCATGTCATCGAGAAGATGGCCGGCCTGGTGATCGACCGGGCCCTGACGGGCCAGCCGTCGCAATCCTGGCCGCGCTGGGAGGAGATGCTTGGCATCGGGCCGGCGTCCGGATTCACCGGCGCTCCGGGGCGGCCCTGAATGGATCTCGCCGCCGAATGGCACGCGCTCCTCGAGCCCGGCGAGCAGACGCCGGCCGCCTGCCTGAGCTTCGCGGCCGCACTGCGCGAGCGGAAACTGACTTTTGGCGATCGCGTCCACTGCCCGTTCCTGCGCCCGTTCCTCCTGACCGGGGCGGACGAGCAGCGGATCCGCGCTGCCGCCGAGACGCTGGCCGCAGCCGGCGAGCGGGTCGTCGACGCGGCGATGGCCTCCCGACGCTGCTCGACGACCTCGGGATGACGGAGCCGGAGATTGCGCTCGCCGCCATCGACCCCGGCTACCGCACGGCCAGCACGGCGTCGCGCCTGGACGCGTTTCTGCTGCCTGATGCCTCCACTTTGCCGAATACAACGCCGAGTCGCCGGCGGGTCTCGGCTACACCCAGCGGCTCGGCGACCTCTTCGACGTGCTCCCGGTGATGCAGAGGTTCCGGGAGCGGCATGCCGTCCGGTACCACCGGCCGATCGACGGGATGCTGTCTGCGCTGCTGGCGAGCTACGCGGACTGGGGCGGCGTGGCCAGGCCGCCGACGATCGCCATCGTGGACTGGCGCGAGGTGCCGACCTGGACGGAGTTCGAGATTCTCGCCGAGGCATTCTCCGGGGCCGGCATGCCCACCGTCATCAGCGATCCACGCGACCTGGCGTTGGCCGGCGGCACGCTCACGGCCGGCGGCCGCCGGGTCGATCTGGTCTACCGCCGCGTTCTCATCAACGACATCCTGGGCCGCCCGGACGAGTGCCGGGCGCTGGTCGACGCTACACCGCCCGTGCGGTCTGCGTCGCCAACACGTTCCGCTGCAAGATCGCCCACAAGAAGGCGTTCTTCGCCGTGCTGACCGAGCGCGCCACGCGGCCTGTTCTCGCGCTCCGAGCTCGACGGCGATCCGCGCGCATGTGCCGTGGACGCGGCTGGTGGCGGATATCGACGACGGAGCGGAATGGCACGCCGTCGCCGGTCTGCTGGGCATCGCCCGCGACGCGGCGCGATCGCCTCGTGCTCAAGCCGAACGACGAGTACGGCGGCACCGGGGTCGATGCTCGGCTGGGAGGCCACGCCGTCGCAGCCTGGGACGACGCGCTGCAGCGCCGCGCTGCGCGATCCGCCGGGGACCTGGGTCGTGCAGGAGCGCATCCCGGTGCGCCGCGAAACCCTCCCGCAGTTCGATGCGGCCGGAAGGTCTCGATGCGGGACATGCTGGTCGACGTCGCGCCATACCTCTTTCGCGGGCGCATGGGCGGATTCCTGACGCGCCTGAGTGCCACCGGCCTTGCCAACGTGACCTCCGGCGGCGGCCAGGTGCCGGCCTTCGTCGTCGGAAAGTTGTCTGGAGAGCGCGGCACGACCGTGTTATTCTGCGCCGCGAGGGGCCTGCGCCCTGCAGGAGCCACAAAGGAGAACAGATGGCCAAGACCGCAAAGAAGACCGCCGGGAAGACCAACGGCAAGACTGCGGCACGGAAGACTGCGAAGAAGACAGCACGCAAGCCGAACGCCGCGTTCATGAAACCGGTCACGCCGAGCGCTGCGCTGGCGGAGATCGTCGGCGCCAAGCCCATTCCGCGCACCGAGGTCACCAAGAAGCTCTGGGCCTACATCAAGAAGAACGGCCTGCAGGACGCCAAGAACAAGCGGATGATCAAGGCGGACCCGCCGCTCAAGACGGTCTTCGGCGGCAAGGCGGCCGTGAACATGTTCGAGATGACCAAGCTGGTGAGCAAGCACCTGAAGTAACGGCCGAGGCACCACGCGCCGTCGTCCCGGGCAGGCCCCGCGCTGGGGCGCTTTCTCGATGGATCCGCACACCGGTCCGTTCGCCGTCCTGTCGCTGATTGTCGCCCCGGCAATCCTGACGAATGCGGCATCCGTCCTGGCCATGAGCACCAGCAACCGGCTGGCGCGCGCCGTGGATCGCGCGCGCGACCTGGGCCGGCAGCTCGAAGACGCCTCGGACGCGGATCCGTCGCCCGCCGAGGGTGCCCGTGAGCCGGCCAGGCGTCTGGCCGAACTGGCGGCGACCGAGGCGCGGGCCGGGCTCCTTGTGCGCGCCCTGCAGAGTTTTTACATCGCCCTCGGCGGGTTCGCGGTCGCCGTCCTCACATCGCTCCTGGGAGCGGTCATCTCCCTGTTTCGAACGGACTACGTCGTGGGCGCCCTGCAGGTCGTCGCGCTTGTGGCCGGCGGGGTCGCGGTCGCTTCGATGGTACGGGGATCGGTCCTGCTCGTCCGGGAAACGAGCATCGCCGTGCAGGTCATGCACGAGCGCGCCGAGAGCGTCCGGGCCCGGCTCACCCGTCGGCCAGCACCCTCCCGCTGACAGCCGGGCTGTTACAATTGAGCGGATGACCTTCGGAGCGGCCCGCCCCGACCTGATGCCAGGCGCTCACAACGCCGTCGTCACGTGCCTGTCAATCCAGGGGGGCGAGCGGGTGGCCCTGGTTGCAGACGAAGCGAGCCGCGAGGTCGCTGCCAGCCTCGAGCAGGCGCTGACCGAACGCGGCGCCGCGATCGACGCCATCCGGATCGAGGCTGTCGCGACGAGGCCGATGCGGGAGGCGCCGGCGGCGGTGCTCGACGCCATGGAGGTCGCGGACGCCGGGATCCTGTGCGTGCACCCGCGGGAAGGGGAACTTGGCGCGCGCATGGCGATCGTCGCCGCTGTCGAGCGCAGGCGGATCCGGTACGCCCACATGATCGGCGTGACGCCGCGGATCATGCGGGAAGGCATGCGGGCGGACTACCACCAGGTCGACGAGCTCAGCCAGCAGCTCTGCGCGCGCATGCAGAGCGCCCGGATGCTCACCGTGCGGACCGCCGGCGGCACCGCCTTCACGGCCACGTTCGACCCCAGCCTCATGTGGGTGAAAACGAGCGGCATCATCAACCCACGGTACTGGTCGAACCTTCCTGCCGGTGAAGTCTTCACCACGCCGGCGTCGGTCGACGGCGTGTTCGTCTGCGACGGGACGGCGGGCGACTACTTCAACAGCAAGTACGGAATCCTCGAGCGGACGCCCCTCGTCCTCGAGATCCGCGGCGGCCGGCTGGTGTCGGCCCGGTGCGACCGTGACGACCTCGAGCGCGATTTCTGGTCGTACTGCCACACGGACGCGAACAGCGACAGGGTGGGCGAGCTGGCCTTCGGCACGAACCTCGCGCTGCGGGACATGATCGGCATCCTGCTACAGGACGAGAAAGTCCCGGGCGTGCACCTCGCCTTCGGTGACCCCTACGGCAGCCAGACGCGCGCCGACTGGTCGGCGACCACGCACGTGGACGTGCTGACGCGCGGGTGCGACGTCTGGATAGACGACGCGCAGGTCATCGCCGAGGGACAGTACCTGCTCGAGCGTTTCCGGATGGGCGAGTATTCCGCGCGCTGATCCGCGGCCGCGCGGGCACCGTCTTCCGGCGTCCTCGCACCACCCGGGCACCGCGCCTCCTACCAGTGCCGCAGGTACTCCCTCAGCTCGTCTTTCCAGTACGGCCAGTCGTGACCTCCGCGTGGTCCCCAGTCGTCCACCGCGTGCCAGATGCCTTTTCTCCAGAGGATGTCGGACAGCGCGTAGGTCAGGTGGCTTTGCTCCCAGGGGCCGGTGCCGGTCACCAGACGGATCTCGCACGACGCCAGCTGCTGGAACACCCAGGGATCGTGCAGGTTGGCGAGGTAGTCGACGGGATTGTGAAAATAGAAGTTCTCGTCGTACATGCCCCCCATGAACGGGCGCAGGTCGTAGATCCCTGAGAGCGCGTAGCATCGTTTCACCTGATGCGGGTAGCGGAAGAGCGTGTTGGCCGCGTGATAGGCGCCAAGCGATGCACCCACTGTCGCGATCGGGATGCCGGGAGACTGCGTGGTCGCGTAGACGAACGGAAACACCTCCTGCTCGATGTACTCGTCGAACATCCGCTGCCGCCAGCTCCGGTGAAAGGGATGCGCCCCCTTGTCGAGGAACGACTCGTGGTTGTTGGAGCCAACACAGATGATCTTCACGCGTCCCGCCTCGACGAGATCGCCGACCGCGTCGATGAGGCCGTGCCGGTGGAGCTCCCACTCGTCGCCGTGGCTCGTCGGAAAGGCCACGAGCGGCGGCCCCCAGTGCCCGAAGACGGCGACTCCCATCTCGTGCCCCAGGCGCGGCGAATGCCAACGGTGATGTTCGATGTGCATGTTTCCTGGCCGAAAGCCTATCTCTTCCCCACCCCCCACAGCGCCCGTCCGGGGGTCGCGCCGGTATGCTCGCCCCCCTTCAGGACCTGCGTGCCGTTGACGAACACGTGCACCATGCCCGTCGCATACTGGTGGGGCTTCTGGAACGTGGCCCGGTCGGCAATCGTCGCCGGGTCGAAGATGACGACATCCGCGAACATGCCCTCGCGTATGAAGCCCCGTCGGTCGAGCTCGAGGTTCGTTGCCGGGAGACCGGTCAGCCGGCGCACGGCCTCCGTCAGCGGAATCACCTTCTCTTCCCGGACGTACTTGCCCAGCAGCCGGGCGAAATTGCCGTAGGCGCGCGGGTGGGTCGAGGACTTCGTGAACGGCGGCTCGGGGGCCATGGACGATGCGTCGGAGCCGAACGCCATCCAGGGGAGGGCGATCTGCTTGCGGATGTTCTCCGCGGACATCATGAAGTAGACGGCGCCGACGCGGGAGCGATCCTCGAGCACGAGATTCATGATCGTGTCCACGGGGTCTTCGCCACGCTGCTTCGCGGCTTCGGCCAGCGTCCGGCCTGTCAGGGGTTTCAGCGCGTCCGACTTGAACTCGACCAGGATGACGCGATCGGCCGACCCGGCGGCGAGATACAGGTTCTCCCAGTCCTGGCTCGGCGTCCGGATGGCCTGCGCGATCCTCTTCCGGGTGTCGGCGTCCGCCAATCGCTTGTACGCGGCGTCGTAGCCGCCGTCGAGCACCCAGGGCGGCATCGAGGCGTCGAGCCCGGTCGAGCCCGCCTCGTACGTGTACATGTCCGCGGTGATCGTCAGGCCCTGGGACCGGGCAGCCGTGATCTTCGCAATCGCCTGATCCATCTTCGGCCAGTTGGCCCGGCCGGCCGCCTTGAGGTGGTAGATCTCGGCCGGGATGTTCGCCTCGCGGCTGATCCGGATCAGCTCGTCGATCGCTTCGATCAGCTTGTTGCCCTCGCTCCGGATGTGCGAGATGTACTTTCCGCGGTACTGCGCGGCCACCTTGCACAGTTCGATCAGCTCCTCGGTCGAGGCGTAGAAGGCGGGCGCGTAGATGAGCGACGAGCCGATGCCGAGCGCCCCGGCTTCCATTTCGCCGCGCACCAGCGCGCGCATCTGTTCCATCTGCTCCGGTGTCGGCGGCCGATCCTCGAGCCCGATCACGTGCTCCCGGATGGTCGTGGCGCCGACGAACGAGGCCACGTTCTGCGAGATGCCGCGGCGTTCCAGCCCTGTCAGGTACTCGGAGAGCGTGGTCCACGTGATGTCGTACTTGATGTCGCCCATCTGCTCGAGCGCGCGGGCCTTCATCCGGTCGGTGAGGGGGCCCATCGACGTCCCCTCGCCCATGATCTGTGTCGTCACACCCTGGCGGATCTCGCCCTGCGATCGCCCGTCGGCGATCAGCGAGTCGGTGGACCACGAGAGCATGTTGACGAAGCCTGGCGCGACAGCGAGCCCGGTCGCGTCTGCGACCTGCGCGGCCGATGCGCGCGTGAGGTCGCCCACCGAGGCAATCATGTCGCCGCGGATACCGACATCAACACGCCGCCCCTCGCCGCCGGTCCCGTCGAACACGGTGCCCCCGCGGATCACGACGTCGAACGCCGGCGGCTGGGCCGGTGCACTCTGCGTGGCGGCGCTGGCAAGCAGGAGGGCAGGCAGGAAGAGGCCGGCGCATCGCGCTGACTGCATGGGGGATTATAGGCTTTGGGCCTGTTGAGGCTTCGGGCTGGGGGCTTTGTGACGGCGTTACGCGCCGCCTGCGCAGATGGAGTCGCTATCGTCCCTTGTCGGCGTCGCCTCTCGCAATCCAACAAAGCCCAAAGCCCAAAGCCCAGCAAAGCCCCAAAGCCCAATTCCCCCTGTGCCAAACTATCCGGGTGGACTGGAACGCCGGACGCTACCACGCCATCTCCGAGCCGCAGCTGCAATGGGGGCTGCGGGTCATCGAGCGCCTGGCGCCCCTGCCGGGGGAGCGTATCCTCGACCTCGGCTGCGGCACCGGCAGGCTGACGGCGTTGCTGCTGGAGGCGATCGGGCGCGGTCGGGTCGTGGGGCTCGATCATTCGGACGCGATGCTGCGCGAAGCCGCCGCGCGCTCCGCCGCGCGCCCGCCGATCACCGCTTTGCACGACGCCTCGATCGCCCCATGGCGGCTCGCGTTCGTTCGCGCCGATGGGGCCGCCCTTCCGTTCGCCGACACCTTCGACGCGGTGTTCAGCACCGCCGCGCTGCACTGGATGCAGGATCACGCCGGCGTGTTCGCGAGCGTGTACGGCGCGCTCGCTCCCGGCGGCCGCTTCATCGCCCAGTGTGGTGGAAGCCGCAACCTGCGCGTGCTGTTCGACCGCGCGGCGGCGCTGATGCGCGCGCCAGCCTTCGCGACACACTTCCGCACGTGGGAGGAGCCCTGGGAGTTCGCCGACGTGCCGACCACGATGATGCGCCTCGAGCGCGCGGGCTTCACGCTGATTGACGTCTCACTCGAGCCCGCGCCCACCCGGATGCCCGACCGGCAGACCTACGCGGAGTTCGTCGAGCTGATCTGCCTGAAGCCACATCTCGCCCTGCTGCCTGCGGCCGGACGTGCGGCGTTCATCGACGCGATCGCCGACCAGGCAGCAGATGATCCCGCGCCCTACACCCTGGACTACTGGAGATTGAACATCTCGGCTCGGAAGCCGGCGGCCGCCGAGCAGGCGGCATGACCGGCGGAACGCCCTCGCCGGTTCACGCCGGTCCGGCCGCGAGATACGAGGAGGCGGAACGTCGCTACGTCGCCGAGCGGGTGCCGGAGGCCCGCCGCTCGACGCTCATCTCGCGCCTTCGACTGCTGACCTTCCTTCCGGGCGCCGCGTGCCTGGTCTGGGCCTTGTCGCGCGGGCCGGCCCCGCTCCTCCTCCCGCTGGCGGCCGTGCTCCTGGGACTCTTCGGGGTGCTCGTGGTGTGGCACGCGCGCGTCGAGGACCGGATCGCGTGGCTGGAGGCGCTGCGCCTGGTGAACGAGCGAGCGGCGGCGCGCGTGGGCCGCGACTGGGGGCGGTTGCCGGCCGCGGACGCGCCACCCGGGGTATCGCTCGAGGCGCATCCCTACGCTGCGGACCTCGACCTGTTCGGCCGGGCGTCCCTCTTCCAGTGGCTGGGTCCCGCGGCGACCGCCACCGGCGGGAACCGGCTCGCGTCGTGGCTGCTGACGCCGGCTGCTACCGAGAGAGATTCTGGCGCGCCAGGAAGCATCCGCCGCCCTGGCGCCGCTCGACGAATGGCGCGAGCACCTCGCCGCGCACGGTGTCCGCTCGTCGAGCGCGCGGCACGAGGAAATCGACCGCTTCCTCGCGTGGGCAGAGGGCCCGCCCCTGCTGGGCGACCGCCTGGGGCTTCTGCGCGCGGCGGTGCTGTCGATCACCGCCCTCAATGTCCTGCTCCTGACGCTGTCCGCAACGGGAGTCACCGACGCGCGCTGTGGTTGATTCCTGTCGTTGTCGGCCTGACGTTGTCCTTCCCGCTGTCCCAGCGCATTTATCGGTGGATGGACCGCGCCGACGGCGGCCAGCACGCCCTCTCGCGCTACGCCCACGTCCTCGAGCACGCGGTCCTCGCGCCGCGGATCGGGCGTCGCCTTTCGGAGATCCAGGAACGCCTGACCACGCAGGGGCGCCAGCGCGCCCGAGTGCATGCGGCGCCTGAACCGGATCCTGGGATTCGGCGACCTGCGCCGCTCCGCCGGCGTCCTCCACTTCCCGATCCAGGCCCTCACGCTCTGGGACTTCCACGTCGTCTTCGCGCTCGAGCGCTGGCGCACCGACGCGGGTCCGCACGTGCGCGGCTGGCTCGACGCGGTCGCAGAGCTGGACGCGCTTGCGCTCCTGGCCGTGCGTCCGCCGCGACAATCACGGCTGGGGTCAGCCCGGTGATCACCGATGCGAGGCGTCATCGACGCCGGCTCGCTCGGCCATCCGCTCCTGCCGGACGACCGCCGCGTCGCCAACGACGTGCGGGTCGGCCCGCCGGGGACGCTGCTGCTCGTCACCGGCTCCAACATGTCCGGCAAGAGCACGCTGCTGCGATCGGTGGGTCTGAACGTCGTGCTGGCGCACGCCGGCAGCGTGGTCGCGGCGTCCAGGTTCACGCTGCCCGCCGAGCGACCTGCAGACGAGCCTCCGCGTGCAGGATTCGCTCGAGCTCGGGCTGTCCTACTTCATGGCGGCGCTGGCGCGCCTGAAAGGTGTCGTGGATGCGGCGGAACACGAGCGGCCCGGGCGGGTGCTGATCTACCTGCTCGACGAGATCCTGCAGGGCACCAACAGCGTCGAGCGCGCGCTGGCCGTCCGGGCCGTCGCGCGGCACCTGCTCGCACGGCGGGCGCCATCGGCGTGATGACGACGCACGATCTCAGCCTCGCGCGCGAGGAACCGCTCGCGAGCGCCGCGCAGCTGGTGCACTTCACGGAGAGCGTCGGGCGAGGACGGCGAGATGCGCTTCGACTACCGGCTGCGGCCCGGCCTCGCCACCTCGCGCAACGCGCTCCGGCTCATGAAGATGATCGGCATCGACCCGTGAATCGGCGCTGCCGCGCGACGCACCGGCCCTCTGACGCTTGCGGGCGTCACGCTCCTCTTCATGCTGCTCACGGCGGCGATGACCTGGCCGCAGGTCGGCTACCTCGCGACGCGCGCGCGGGAGCACCAGGACGTCTACTTCAACCTGTGGCGGCTGCGCTGGATCGCCCACGCGCTTCAGTCGGCTCCTGCTGCGTTTTTCGACGGCAACATTTTCTATCCCGAGCAGCGGACGCTGACCCTGTCGGACGCCATGGTCGTCGAAGGCCTGGTCGCCGCGCCGCTGCTGTGGGCAGGGCTCCCGCCGATGCTGGTGCACAACCTGCTGCTGCTCGGCGCCATCGTCGCGTCCGCGGTCGGCCTGTTCGTGCTGGTCCGGATGCTGACCGGCAGCGCCGCAGCCGGCGTGATCGCCGGAATCGTCTTCGCGTTCGTACCCTACCGGTTCGAGCACTACATGCACATGGAGCTGCAGTGGACCATGTGGATGCCGTGGGCGTTCTGGTCGCTGCATCGCACGCTGGAGACGCAGTCCTCTCGCAGTTCGGGCTGCTCGACCGGGCTGTTCGTCGCGCTCCAGATGCTGTCGAGCATCTACTACGGCATCTTCCTGAGCACTCTGCTCGGGGTCAGTGCGCTGCTCCTGCTGATCTCCCAGCGCCGTGGCGCTCCTCTGGCCGTCGGTGAAGGCGCTCCTGCCGGGCGCCCTTCTCGCGGCGGTGCTGTGCGGCGCGTACGCAATCCCGTATCTCGACACGAAGGTCGCACACGGGCGAGCGATCCGCTTCCGAGGTCGTGACCTTCAGTGCGCGGCCATCGAGCTATCTGGTGGCGACGCCGCGACAACATCGTGTGGGGTCGCAACTTTGCGAGCCGCGGCCGCGTCGGAGCGCCGGCTGTTTCCCGGGCCTGCTCGTCGTCGCTCCTGGCCATGGTCGGCCTGCTGCTGCGGCCGCCGGCCCGACGTGCGCGCTGGTGTATCTCGCTCGGGCTCGTGCTGGCGTTCGACATGTCGCTGGGGTTGTCGGGCTACTCCTATCGGGCCGCTCTACGACCACGTGCCTGTCTTCCAGGGCCTCCGGGCGCCGGCGCGGCTCGGCATTTTCGTCGTGTTCTTCCTCGCGGCGCTCGGTGCGTACGGATACGTCGCTCTGGCAGCCTGCTGCGGCCGGGAGCCGGCCGCGGCCTCGCGGCCGGGCTGTGCGCCGTCCTGCTGCTGGAGTACCGGGTCCGGCCGCTGATGCTGGTGCCCTATCCCAATAGGCCCCGCCGCTCTATGCCTGGCTGGCGAGGCAGCCGCGCGGCGTCGTCGCGGAGTTGCCGATGCCGACGGCGGCCGGGCTGGCGGGCCCGGAGCCTCTCTACAGCTACCTGTCGACGTTCCACTGGCAGCCTCTCGTGAACGGATACAGCGGGTTCTATCCCCCTTCGTACCTGGCACGACTGGATGACGTCGCTGGATTCCCCGATCAGCCGTCGATCAGGCGGTTGCGCAGCGACGGTGTCCGCTATCTGGTCGTGCACATCTCGAGGCTCGAGGAAGACCGTCGCCAGATCGTGCTCGACATGCTGCGGCAGGACCTCGGACTCGCGGAGCTCGCACGCCTGTCGGATGGAGGCGGAGAGGCGGTGGTGTTCGGGCTGTCCTGAGCGCCGGCGCTCGACGCTCGGGGCTCCGCGCTCGGGATCGGCGTTTGGGGTTCAGCCCAGGGCCCAAAGCCCCGAAAGCCCAAAGCCCCCGTAAGCCTGAAGCCTAAAGCCCAACCGGCCAACGGCCCAGACAGGCTGGCATCGGGGTTGCGAGCAATACGACAGGAGACGAACCATGACACGGGCGACCTGCGGGATGCTGGTGGGAATGCTTGGATCGGCAATTGGTTTCTGGATGTGGAGCCGGCAGTTCTCAGCCAGCCCCGCGTCAGAGCGTGGTACCGTCATCTATCGAAACACCCCGACCGCATCAGAGGGGGAGTAAATGGCTTCCAGATCCGGTTCGCGAGGGATCCGATGGGCGGCGGACACCTCACGCACGAGCCCTACGCTCGTTCTCCTGGCTGTGCTGGCTCTGGCAGCCTGCCGACCGGGGGTACCGGTGATCGATACAGCGCCCAGGCCGCTCGAAGCCAACGGCACCATCAGCGGGACCGTTCGGGGCCCCGAGGGTACGCAGCCCTATCGAGGGGCGTGTCGTGGAGGCCATCAACGTGGCGACGGGTGAGCGCAGCCGCGAAACCACGAGCTCGACTGGCGGCTTCACGTTCAAGCTCAAGCCCGGCAAGTACCGCGTGGAGGTGACGCTGCTCGAAGGAGAGTCGTTCCTCAAGCAGCCGGGCGAGATCAACCTGAACAAGAGCGACGTCGACACGCACGCGGACTTCGTGGTCGGCGTGGCGAAGCCTCCCGCCCCGAAGTACTCGTCGAGTCCCGCCAGCCCGTCACTCGGACCGCCCATCGCGTAGCCTGGAGCCGCCAGGCCTGCTTCGGTATACTCCGGCCTTGGCGGCACTGGCGGTCGAAAATGACAAGTGGCAAATGGCAAAGGGCCAAGCGCCTGAGCTGCCCGCCCCAACGCCCGGCTAACCGCCCAACGCCCAAAGCCAAAGCCTGACTCCGTGCCCTCCACGCTCCGTCCGCTCGGCGCCGCGTTCATCGTGCTCGTCGCCTCCGTGGCGCTCCGGGCTGGTCAGCCGCCTCAGTACCGACATCCTCCTCGCCGGCGGCCGTGTGGCGGACGGGTCGGGCTCACCGGCTCAGACCGCCGATGTGGCCATCAGGGAGGGCCGCATTGCCATGGTCGGACGCGTGCGGCCGGGCGATGCGCGAGAGGTCGTCGACGCGGCCGGACTGGTCGTGACCCCCGGCTTCATCGACGTGCACACCCACGCGGACGATCTGCCGGATCGCCCGATGGCAGAGAACTTCGTCCGGATGGGCGTGACGTCGGTGGTGGCGGGCAACTGCGGGAGCTCGGCGCTCGACGTGGGAGACGCGCTCTCGAAGATCCGTCGAGGCGGTGCGTCCGTGAACTTCGCCACGTTGATCGGCCACAACACCGTGCGCCAGGCTGTCATGGGCACCGCGGTGCGCATCCCGACCCTGCCGGAACTGGATCGGATGAAGTCGCTGGTCTGGCGGGGGATGACGGACGGCGCGGTCGGATTCTCGACCGGTCTCCAGTACGTGCCCGGCACCTACGCGAGGACCCCCGAGATCATCGACCTGGCGCGCGTCGCCGCCAACGCCGGCGGCCTCTACGCGTCGCACATGCGAAACGAAGGAACCGAGATCGAGGCGGCCGTCGCCGAGACGATTCAGGTGGGTGCGGCAACCGGGGCGCGCGTGCAGATCTCCCACCTCAAGGTCGACAGCCCGATCCGGTGGGGAGCCAGTGCGAAAGCACTGGCCCTGATCGATGCCGCCCGGGCCCGGGGCATCATGGTCCAGGCCGATCAATATGCCTACACCGCGGCGAGCTCGAGCCTCGGCATCCGCTTTCCGGCGTGGGCACTGGAAGGGGGCCAGGAAAAGCTCGCCGAGCGGCTGAACGATCCGCCCACCTGGACGCGAATCAAGGCGGAGATGGCGGCGCTGCTCGCCGAGCGGGGCCTGGCCGACCTCTCGTTTGCTGTCGTGGCGGCCTCGCGGTCGGACTCCGCCCTGAACGGCCTCTCGATGAAGCAGGTCGCCGCCCGGCGCAGCGGGTCCGAGTCCGCCGACGCGCAGTTCGAGGCGGCACGGGAAATGATGCTCTCGGGCGGGGCGTCGATGGTCTACCACTTCATGTCGGACGACGACGTGGAGCGGATCATGAGGCACCCGCAAGTGGGGGTCGCGTCGGACAGCTCGGTGCTCACGATGGATGAAGGGGCGCCGCATCCCCGAGGGTATGGCAACAACGCCCGCGTGCTGGCGGAGTACGTCAGGCAGCGGCGGGTCGTCCCGCTCGAGGAAGCGGTCAGGAAGATGACGTCGCTCCCCGCCGCGCACTTCCGCTTTGCGGGCCGCGGCCTCGTCAGACCCGGCTACGCAGCCGATCTCGTGGTGTTCGACCCGGCATCGGTTGCCGATCAGGCGACCTTCGAGAAGCCCCACGCGTACGCGAAGGGCATCCAGTATGTCTTCGTCAACGGGGTGATGGTGATCGCGAAAGGGCAGCAGACCACTGCACGCCCCGGGACGGTCTTGATCCCCGACGGTTCTGCCGAAAGCAAGTAACAGGTCGGGCGATCAATCCTCCGTCACCACCACATACACCGCCAGCGAAGCGATCAGCAGCAGCGTCGCGGCGCCTCCGGCCAGCAGCCAGCCACCCTGGATTGTCTGGAGGTCCGGCACATCGAGCGTCAGGAACGCCTTGGACGACGCGAGAACGGAGGCAAGCCAGGGCGAGAGTGCGACCAGGCAGACCAGGGCGAGCGCCACGCCGGCCAGCCCCGCGATGCCCTGGATGACCGCGATGGGTCGGGCCGCTGCCCTTGACGCTTCCTGGCGGGCGCGCATCTGCGCCCGCCACCAGACCATTCCCGACGCCGGCACCTCGGCCTCCGCCCGCGTGCCGGCCCATGCTCCGGCGAGCGGGGCGAGCACCGCGGCGAGGTCTGCGCATCCTGCGCACGAGGCGACGTGCGCTCTGATCTCGTCGTCGCAACGATCGGGCCACTGGCCGGTCGTCAACGCGTCGATCAGGTCCCGTTCACGCGGACAGTCAGGGAACGTCACTGTCGTGTCCTCTTGATGGTGCGTGACTCCCGCCGCGCAGCAGGTTGGCCAGTTTGTGGCGGGCGCGGAACAGCAGCGGCTTGACGCTGCCCGTCTTCACACCCAGGGCCCCGGCGATCGCCGTGTGGGGCTGACCGACGCCGTAGGCGAGCCACAGCAGCGCGCGCTCACGCGGCCGCAGCTTCCGCATGGCCCGGTCGAGGTCGGCCCGCCGGTCCACGGTGACAGCCTCACAGTCCGACGCGACGTCCCGATCACCCAGCTGCACCGTCGGTGACACGACCGCACGGCGACGCCTGTCCCGCGCGAGGTTGGTGGCGATTCGAAACAGGTAGGCCCGGCGGTGCGTCTCGGAGTCCAGCCGGGCGCGGGCGCGCAGGAAGCGGTAGTAGGTTTCCTGCAGGAGATCGTCAGCGGCCTGCCGGTCGCCGGTCAGGCGAGCCAGGTACGACCAGACGGACCGGGCCGTCCGCTCGTAGAACGCCCGGAACGTCTCTTCGTCCATCTCGAACGCCACGTCGGCTGGTTCCGCGTCCGTCGCGAGTCGGTCGATGTCGGTGAGCGTCACGTCACGTATGGCCATGTCGTTCTGGAGGGCGCTAGCTGCCGGTGGCGCTCGTCGGCTCGTGGCCCGAGCCAGGTGCATCGAGCAGACCCAGCCGCCGGGACACCAGGAACGAAGCTGCCGCGGATGCGATGAACCCGATGCCGAGCGCCAGCACGAGCACGCCGAGCGCGAACAGCGGTTGCGAAATCTCTTCGATGACCTGCCCGCTGATGATCAGGACGCCGATGGCCGCGACGGCAAGGACGACGCCCGCCTGGAGCGACCAGAGGATGCGCGACAGGGGCGCCGCCATTGCCGGGGCGGGTCCTTCGACTGGCAGCGGCGCCGACTCCAGGAACCGGCGTCCCGGCGCTGTCTGCATGTAGGCCATCAGCTCGTCGTTCGAGCTGAATCGATCGAGGAGTTTCGTGTGCACCTCGGTCTGCACTCTCGACGTCCGATGCCAGCGCCGGTGCTCGATCAGCGTCCGTATCACCCACAGCAGCGCGAATGTGGCTGTGGAGAAGACCGCCAGGATGGCGAAGCCCTGCATCATCTGCTCCCACACCCGGATGGCCTGGGTTCGTGCGTCCTCGGGCTGGCGCGGGTTCCAGAACTGGTACTCGATGTGCTCCAGGTAGTAGCCGGGATTCTGTACCACGCCGGGATGCGACTGGAGGAACGCCGCGAGCGTCGGGTAGGGCGCGAGATACGCCGCATTGCGCATCAGCGAGGGGTCGAGCCGCATGACGCGTCCGACCGTGGGAGGCAGCCGCTTGAGCACGTTTTCGAAGTCGGTGCGCGTCTCGCGGGCGTCCTGGTCGCTCGTCACGACGACCTGTGACTCGGCCGGGCGGGACGTCGCCGGCTCGTCCGGAGCGCCCGCCGGGCGCTGCGCCCCGCTGGCAAACGGTGAGTCAGCGAACAGCAGAATCAGGACGACGAGGGTCCTGCGCAGGAAATGAAGCATTGAAATTCGACTCCTCATTCTTCTACTACGCAGCCGCGGCGTCGAGGTTAACAATCTGGGCTTTGGGCTTTGGGCTTTAGGCTTTAGGCGGGTGTGGCTCGAGGCCACGGGTAGCTTGTGGGCAGGTCAAGCCAAAGCCGCGTGCCGGCCGGGCCCAAAGCCCAAAGCCCCAAAGCCCCAAAGCCTAAAGCCGCTGTCTCTCCAGCTCCCGCAGCGTCTCGAGCGACATGTTTCCGCCGCTTACGATGGCGACGATCGGCCCGCCGGACGGGACGATGTCGTCCAGCGCGCCGGTGAGGACCGCCGCTGTCGCCGCTGCGCCGCTCGGCTCGGCGACGATCCCTGCGTGCGTGTAGATCCACAGCACGGCGTCGATGATGGCGTCGTCCTCGACCGTTACCACGGCGTCGACGAAGGCCTGCACATGAGCGAGCGTGAGGTCGCCCGGACGGACCGGCATCAAACCGTCTGCGACGCTGGCGACCGACGGCAGCGTCACGGCGTGGCCGGCGTCGATCGAGGCCTTCATCGCCGCGGCACCGGTCGGTTCCACGCCCACCACCTTCACATCCGGCCGCGTCTGTTTCACCGCAGCCGCCACGCCGGCCAGGAGACCGCCGCCGCCGACGGGCACCGCGATCGCCGCGACGCCGGGGCACTGGTCGAGAATCTCCAGGCCGGCCGTCCCCTGCCCGGCGATGATCCACTCGTGATCGAACGGCGGCACGACTGTCAGGCCCCTGCCGGCGGCCTCCGCCTCGGCCCGTTCACGCCGATGAGCGGATGTCGTTCCGGCAAAGATCACCTCCGCACCGAACGAGCGGGCCCCTTCGACCTTGATGGCTGGCGCGGTCGTCGGCATCACGACGACCGCCGGGGCACCCAGCTCGCGCGCCGCGAGTGCCATGGCCTGCCCGTGATTGCCGGACGAGTAGGTCACGACGCCGCGCGCCCGCTCCTCCGATGTGAGGCGGGCGACCATGTTGTACGCCCCACGGATCTTGAACGCGCCCGCCGGCTGGAGGTTCTCGCACTTGAGGAACAGCGCACGGCCCGCCGCGGAGGACAGGTCGACGAGCGGCGTGGTCCGGGCCATCGGCCGCACTCTCTCGGCGGCCTCGCGGATCGCAACGAGCGAGACAAGGGACATAGCGTAGGTTTCTCCGGGCTTTAGGCTTTAGGCTTCGGGCTTTTTTAAGAGGCGGCTCGGCTCAGTCGGGGCCATGGGCAACAGGTGATTGATGCCCCGAAGGAGCCCGTCATTTCAGCGCGTTGCTGTAGAACAGATCGTGGTCGCCCGGGGGCTCGAAACCGGCCAGGCGCACGGCAAGCGCGACCTGCGCCCAGTGACGGAGCTCGTGCAGCAGCATGTGGAAGAGCAGCTTGCGAGGCGTCATGGCCCACTGCTGGCCGCGCACCTCGAACGTCCGCACCACGTCCGCCTCATCGCCGTCGAGCTCGCGGACGACCTGTTCCATCTCGCGCCGCACCGAGGCGCCGTAGTCGAAGAGCGGCGCCGCGTTGTTGCCGGTCAGTCCGGTGGCGTCGGACAGGGGCTGGCCCCCGAGGCGTTGCAGGTGGCGGCGTTCGACCAGGAAGATGTGGTCGATCAGCTTGCCCACCGTGGGGTATCGGCCACCCGGCTGCACGGCGCCCTCGAGCGCAGCAGGAGTGACAGCCAGCCAGCGGCGCCATTTGTTGCGTTCTTCCGACGAATAGCCCAGCAGTTCCTCGATCGAAAGGTGGAGAGACACGGACTAATTTACAATTCCCGGATTCCCGATCCAAACGGCATACTCGATTGCGCCCCAGGCCATTGTTCCCGTCCTCGCGGTTTCCCGCGTCCTTCGAGCCGAATCCGCTCACGCGCGCGGTCCGGCGCGCCAGGGGAGCGGCCCGGCGGCTGCTCGATCTCACGCTGACGAACCCGACGCAGGCAGGGTTCTCCTACCCGCCCGACCTGCTGCATCCGCTCGCTTCTCCCGACGCGCTGCAGTACCAGCCTGAGCCGTTCGGCCTTCAGGCCGCCCGCGAGGCGGTCGCGGGCGATTATCTCCGGCGCGGTATCAGCGTCGATCCTGAGCGGATCGTGCTGACCGCGAGCACGAGCGAAGCATACGCCTGGCTTTTCAAGTCGTGCTGCCGCCCCACTGGGGACGCGGTGCTGATTCCGGCACCCAGCTATCCGCTCTTCGACCACCTGACCGCGCTCGAAGGGGTCCGCGCGTTGCCATACCGGCTCGAGTATCACGGGCGGTGGTCGATCGATATCGAGACGATGGACGACGAGTGGACGGCGGAGGTGCGGGCGGTGCTGGCGGTGAGCCCGAACAACCCGACAGGATCGGCCATTGGCGCCGGCGAGATGGCCGCGCTCGGAGAGCGATGTGCGCGCCGCGACGCCCTGCTCATCGTGGACGAGGTGTTCGCGGACTATCCGCTTGGGCCGCCGCTCGATCCTGTCGAGATGCCTGGCGACTGCCTTGCCGTCCGCCTGGGGGGCTGTCGAAATCCGCCGGCCTGCCGCAGGTGAAGCTCGGGTGGCTGGCCGTCGCGGGCCCTGAGGCGGTCGTCCGTCCTGCGATGGAGCGGCTCGAGCTGATCGCCGACACGTACCTGTCGGTGTCGACACCGGTGCAGTTGGCCGCTGCCTCCCTGATCGCGGCGGGCGCTCCAGTCCGTGCGGAGATTTCGGACCGGGTGCGGAGCAATTACCGTGGGCTCCAGCAGGCAGCCGCACGCTGTCCGGCTGCGGAAGTGCTCGCGGCCGACGCCGGCTGGTCGGCCGTCGTGAGGGTGCCTTCGACACGGACAGAGGAGGAGCTCGCGATCGCGCTTCTCGAGGAGGACAACGTCCTGGTCCACCCGGGATTCTTTTTCGACTTCGCCGGCGGCTGTCACCTGGTGATCAGCCTGCTGCCGGAGCGGGCCACGTTCGCCGAGGGGGTTCGCCGGATTCTGGAGCGTGTTGATGGCTGAGCGGGGGGCGAGGCGGTTCACGCACGGCCGGCACGCGGGTATCATCGCGCCGCTCTTCTCGATCCCATCCGGTTCGAGCTGGGGGATCGGCGAGATCGCCGACCTGCCGCGGCTGGCGGCCTGGATCGCGTCGGCCGGCCTGGATTTCGTGCAGCTGCTGCCGATCAACGAGATGGAGGGGGGCCAGAGCTCGCCGTACTGCGCGCTGAGCGCGATGGCACTCGACCCCATCTTCATTGCCGTGGAGGCCATGAGCGACTTCCGGGAAGCGGGGGGTGCGGCGGCGCTTCCCGCCGACGCCCGGGACGCGCTCGATGAAGCGCGCCGCGCGCCCGGCATCCGATACGCCAGCGTGCGGACAGCCAAGGCGGCGGCGCTGCGGCTCGCGTTCGAGAGGTTCGCCATGCGGGATCTCCAGGCAGGAGCCCCTCGTGCCGCCGACTTCGCTGCCTACGTCCACCGGGAGGCCTGGTGGCTCGAGGATTACGCCCTCTTTCGCGCGCTGCACGACGAGCATGACGGCCGTTACTGGCGCGAGTGGAGCGTGCCGCTTCGCGATCGACATCCCGAGGCGCTCGAGACGGCGCGGCAGCGGCTCGCGTCCGACGTCGGCTGCTACCGGTACCTCCAGTGGATTGCCGACGGGCAGTGGCAGCGTGCGCGCGAGGCGTGCGGCGGGGTAGGGGTGTTCGGCGACTTCCCGTTCATGGTCAACGGCCACAGTGCCGACGTGTGGGCGCGCCAGCGCGAGTTCCACCTCGACGCGTCGGTCGGCGTGCCGCCGGCGCCTGGTTCGGCGGAGGGACAGGACTGGGGCCTGCCGGCGTACCGCTGGGAGGTGATTGCGCCGCAGGGCTACGAATGGCTCGCGGAACGCACGCGCCGATCGGCG
This sequence comes from uncultured Acidobacteriota bacterium, assembly GCA_963787175.1. Classification (GTDB taxonomy): domain Bacteria; phylum Acidobacteriota; class Vicinamibacteria; order Vicinamibacterales; family 2-12-FULL-66-21; genus CAVSUB01. The sequence continues at coordinate 143,671 of CAWBCA010000002.1, read as the reverse complement.
GCGCTGTTCGACGCCTTCCGGGTCGATCACCTCGTCGGCTTCTACCGGACCTTCATCCGTGAGCGCAGCGGACGATCGTTCGTGTCACCGCCCGACGAGCCGTCGCAGGTAGCGCAAGGCGAGACGCTGATGTCGCTCTTCCGCGCGCAGGGGTCGTGCATCATCGCGGAGGACCTCGGCGTCGTGCCGGACTTCGTCCGCGAGTCCCAGGCGCGCATCGCCGTCCCCGGGCTCAAGGTGTTGCGATGGGAACGAGAGTGGCGCACCGACGGACAACCGTTTCGCGACCCGCGGGCGTATCCCCCGTGCTCGGTGGCAATCAGCGGAACGCACGACACGGAATCGATGGCCGAATGGTGGGACGCCGCCGACCTTGCGGAGCGTCGTGCGGTCACCGCCATCCCTGCCGTTCGCGACGAGGGGCTGCGCGGAGACGAGCCGTTCTCCGGCCGGGTGCGGGACGCGCTCGTCTCGGTCCTCTTCCGCGCACGCTCCGACTTCGCCCTCGTGATGCTGCCCGATGTCTTCGGATGGCGCGATCGCATCAACACGCCGTCGCTCGCGGGCGACGCGAACTGGACGTGGCGCCTGCCCTGGCCGGTGGAGCGGATGCTGTCGGACGCCGCCTCGATCGAGCGCGCGTCGTTCCTGCGTGCGCTGGCTGCCGACACAGGCAGGGGCCCGTAGCGGCCCTGTCTGGCGCCGGGGCAGGTTCATCGTTCAGGCAGCGCGAACGCCACGATGTTCGGTCCAGGCGGCGACGCCAGCAGGCCGTCCCCCCCGCCGCGATTGCGACATACTGCCGGCCATCCCGGCCCATGAACGTCATGGGCGTCGCGTGCGCGCTCGCATCCAGCATCGTTTCCCACAGCATCGCGCCCGTATCGGCGTCGAAGGCCCGGAAGCGGCTGTCAATCGTGCCGCCGATGAACAGCAGGCCGGCCGCCGTGGCAATGGTGCCACCGATGTTCGGTGTCCCCGTCTTCTCGAACCCGCGGGCCTTCAGGTCGTCGAACACGCCGAGCGGCACGCGCCACGCGATCGCGCCCCTGTTCACGTCCACCGCGACCAGTTCGCCGAAGGGAGGCGCCGAACACGGCACCCGGGTCTTGGGATTCCAGAACCGCGCGTAGGCGGATCCCCAGGGCGACGTGCGCTTGTACACCTCGGCGCCGGTCGCGGCGTCGGTGCGACGTTCCATGCGGGCCACCTGGCCGAGGTTCATGATGTTGGTGAACACCAGCCCGCGCGAGGCATCGTACGACAGCCCGCTCCAGTTGCCGCCCCCCAGCGTGCTGGGGAACATGACCATCGTGCCGTCGAACCCCGCCGGCGTGAACATCCCCTTCGACTGCATCCTGTTGGTGGTCCACAGGTCGCGGCAGTAGGCAGAGTGCTCGGGCGTGAGCGTGTAGAAATCCGTTTCGGGATCGAAGGTCGTGCGAGACAGCGGAGGCGGCAGCACGGGGAACGGCTGCGTGGGCCACGCGGCTTCACCGGGGACGTCGCTCGGGGGCACGGGCCGTTCCTCCATGCCGAAAACCGGCGCGCCGGTGGTGCGGTCGAAGATGAAGAGGGTGCTCATCTTCGTCATCTGGGCGACCGCGGGGATCGTCCGGCCGTTGCGGGTCACGTCGAGCAGGACAGGCGCTGCGGGCAGGTCCCAGTCCCACAGGTCGTGATGCACCAGCTGCTGGAACCACTTCAGCGCCCCGGTGCTGGCATCGAGCGCAATCAGCGAGTTCCCATACAGGTTCCGGCCCCGGCGATCGCCGCCGTAGAAATCGGCGGTCGGAGAACCGGTGGCGGCGAAGACGATCCCGCGCTCCACGTCCACGGTCATGTAGGTCCAGGCGTTTGCGCCGGACCGGTTCTTCCAGCTGGTCCCTTCCCACGTGTCGACGCCCGCCTCTCCGGCGCGCGGCACCGTGTGAAACGACCAGAGCAGCTTGCCGTCCCGCGCATCCCATCCCCTGATGTCACCATAGAGCCCCAGGGCCGGCTCGCCTTCGGTGTTGCTGCCTCCGGTGATGACGATGTCGTGATAGATGACGGGCGGGGTGATGAGCATGAACCCGCCATCGGCCTCGCCGCGGACGCTCTCCTTCAGGTCCACGAAGCCACCCTTTCCGAACCCGGTTGCGAGGGTGCCTGTCTTCGCCTGCAGCGCCATCATCCGTCCGTCCCCGGCCGCGGAGTACAGCCGCGGGGGAACGCTCCCGCGCCCTGGCCAGTACGCGACGCCGCGCCGGCTGACCGGGCCGTCCGCGTCGAACCTCCATTGCTGCCTGCCGGTCTCGGGCTCGAGCGCAAAGATCGTCGAGCCGGCCGTCACGTACATCAGGCCGTCAACGACGGTGGGTGTGACTTGAAGGTTGGAGCTGCCCGTGTCGAACGTCCAGCGCCGCCGCAGCGCTCCCACGTTGTCCTTCGTGATCTGGGTCAACGGCGAGAAGCGCTGTGCGCCCGGGTCCCGTCCGGATGAGGGCCAGTCGCCGGCGCGGCCCGGTTGCGTGATTGCCGGGGCCACCGCGACCGCCAGCACCGCGCAGAACGCCATCCACTTCATCGGCACTCCCTTCACCGTCGCGTAGTGTAACCAGGCCGGTCAGCACCCGTGCGGCAGGCGGATCCCGGACCGCCCGCGGCGCTCGATGAGCCGCCAGCGAACAGCCTCCGGGTCGCCGGCCCGGTGCCCACCTTGAGCCCCGGCCCGTGAACCCGGTAACATGCGCCGGGTGAACAGACCCGAGACCACGCTTGAAACGGCCGGACGCGAAGTGCAGGCAACACGCGAACGGCTCGACGCGCACGTCCGCGAAACCGTCCGGTGGCATTTCGACCCGGCTACCGGCTGTCCATTCTGGCTCGAGCGCGCCAAGGGGCTGTCGTTCGACCCGCTCGCGGACATCCGCACCTACCAGGACCTCGATCGGTTCGGCCCGTTCGAGGACGAGTGGCTGCGCGGCGGTCCGGTGCGGCGATGGGTGCCCACAGCGTATGCCGACAAGCCGATCTATGTCTTCGAGACCGGCGGCAGCACCGGCGTGCCCAAGTCCCGCATCGCGCACGAGGATTTCCGCATCGACTACTCGAACTTCAGCGACACGCTTCCCGATGCGGCGTTCCCGATGGGCTCCGACTGGCTGATGGTCGGGCCGAGCGGGCCCCGCCGCCTGAGGCTGGCGGTGGAGCACCTGGCCCAGCACCGGGGCGGCATCTGCTTCATGGTGGATCTGGACCCGCGCTGGGTGATCAAGCTGGTGAAGGCGCGGCAGATGGAGCAGATGGAGGCGTACAAGCGGCACGTGATCGATCAGGCGCTGACCCTGCTGCGCGCGCACGACAACATCAAGTGCCTGTTCACCACCCCGAAGCTGCTCGAGGCGCTCTGCGAGAAGGTGTCGCTGAAGAAGATGGGCGTCCGCGGCGTCTTCTGCGGGGGCACCGAGATGACGCCGCAGTTCCACCGGTTCGCTGTCGAGGAGCTGCTGGACGGCGTCTACTTCGCGCCGACCTACGGCAACACGCTGATGGGACTGGCGACGCACAAGCCGCCGGAACCGGACGACCACTACGCCATCATCTACTACCCGCCGGCGCCCCGGGCGATGATCGAGGTCGTCGACCCTGATCGGCCCGAACGGGTCGTCGCGTACGGCGAGACCGGGCGGGTGCGGCTGACGACGCTGACCAAGGAGTTCTTCATGCCGCGCTTCCTGGAGCGGGACGAGGCCGAGCGCGAGCCGCCCTGCCGCCAGTACCCCTGGGACGGCGTCCGCAACGTGCGCCCGTTCTCGCGCTTCGCGACGACAGTCGTGGAGGGCGTGTATTAATCGAACGCCGAACGCCGAACGCCGAGTTTGAGCCACCATGATCCACCTCCCCATCCTCCGTCATGGCGTCCCGTACCGCAGCCTCGACACGATCCGCGTGCCGCACCACCGCACGCGGGAGCCGTTCGTCGAGATCAGCCAGGCCAACGCCGGGCTCATCCGGCGGGACCTCCGCTCGGAGTCGCAGGAGGAGGCGCGCAAAGCGCTGGCCGCCGTTCCTGTGCGGGACCTGCTGGCGATGTGTGCGCGGGCGGCGGAGATCTTCGAGCGCGACACGCTGCCCGTCGGAGACGACGGCGCAGACGCCGGACGACTATCAGTCAGCAGCTGTCCGCCACGACCGGCATGCCGTTCGTCCTCGTCCGGCGGAACATGCGCAAGATTGCGGCGTCCTGACGGAGATGCCGACGGTGCTGCGCGGCCTGACCCGCGGGCTCGACCTCTCCATCCTGGACGCAGGTCACGGCGAGCACGACGGCCACGCCATCAGCTACTACCCGCGCACGCAGGCGCTCGGCGTGGTGCTGCCCAGCAACTCGCCGGGCGTCCATTCGCTCTGGGTTCCGGCCATCGCGCTGAAGATGCCGCTCGTGCTGAAGCCGGGCAGCGCCGAGCCGTGGACGCCCGTACCGGCTGATCCAGGCCTTCATCAAGGCGGGCGTGCCCGCGGCAGCCTTCAGCTACTACCCGGCCGATCATGCCGGCGCGGGCGAGGTGGTGCGCCAGCACGGGCCGCAGCATGTTCTTCGGCGACGTGTCCGCGGTCGGCGCTTACGAAGGCGACCCGCGGGTCGAGCTGCACGGGCCCGGCTACAGCAAGGTGCTGATCGGCGACGATCGCCTGCCTCGACTGTGGCACGCCACATCGACCTGATGGCCGCCTCGATCGCCGACAACGGCGGCCGGTCCTGCGTCAACGCCTCGGGTGTCTGGGTCAGGCGCGGCGCACGCCGAGGCGCTCGCCGAAGCGCTCGCGGCCAGGCCTGGCCGCGCATCGTCCCGCGCGCGGCCGACGACGAGCGAGGCGGTGCTGGCGCCGTTCGCCGACCCGCGCGTCGCCGAGCGCATCTCGCAGCAGATCGACGCCGGCCTCGCAACGCCCGGGGCGCGCGACGTCACCGCCGAGTACCGTACCGGCCCGCGGCTCGCCACCGTCGACGGCTGCACCTACCTTCAGCCGACGTCGTGCTCTGCGAGTCGTCCGACCATCCTCTCGCAAACCGCGAGTTCCTCTTCCCGTTCGCCGTCGGTGGTCAAGGTCACCGCCAGAGGAGATGCGCGCGGATGCCGGCGCCGTTGGGCAAGACCCTCGTCGTGACCGCGCTGACGGCCGACCGCGCGCTGCTCGACCGCCTGCCTGGCGTCCGCCGCTCGTCGATCGGCTGAACGTCGGCCCGATCCCGACCAATCACATCAGCTGGGATCAGCCGCACGAAGGCAACCTCTTCGAGCACCTCTACGCGCGACGCTCCTTCCAGGCTGCCGACCTGCTGCCCGAAGCGGTCGGAGCTGCCGTCGCGTGAGGATCCTGTCGCTCACGGGCGGCGCCGGCAGCATGTACTGCGGCAGCTGCCTGCGCGACAACGCGCTGGCCTCGGAGCTCCTCGCGCGCGGCCACGACGTTGTGCTCACGCCGGTCTACACGCCGACCCGGACCGACGAGCGCAACGTCAGCACGGGGCACGTGCTCTTCGGCGGCATCAGCGTGTACCTGGAGCAGCACGCGGCGATCTTCCGCCATACGCCCGCGCCTGGTCGATCGGCTGCTGGGACGCGGACTGGGTGATCCGCATGGCGTCGAAGCGGCAGATCAAGGTCGATCCGAAGAGCCTCGGCGAGCTGACCGTGTCGATGCTGCGTGGGAGACGACGGCTTCCAGCGCAAGGAGATCGACAAGATGCTCGACTGGCTGGCGACCGAGCGCCCGTTCGACGTCGTCAACCTGCCCTACACGCTGCTGATCGGCCTGGCAGCGCCGCTGCGCCGCGACGCTCGGGGCGCCGATCTGCTGCACGCTGCAGGGCGAGGACCTGTTCCTGGACGGCCTCGGCGAGCCGTATCGGCAGCAGGCGCTCGACCTGATTCGCGCGGCCAGCGGGCACGTCGACGCGTTTCTTCCGGTCAGCGGCTACTACGCCGACTACATGCCCGGGTATCTCGGTCGTCCCGCGGGACAAGATGCGCACCGTCCCGCTCGGCATCAACATCGACGGCTACGCCGCCCGGCCGCGAAGCCACGCGGCGAGGTCTTCACGGTCGGCTACTTCGCCCGGATCGCGCCGGAGAAAGGCCTGCACGTGCTGGCCGAAGCCTACCGGCGGTTGCGCGCGCGGCCGGGCATCGGGCCGATCGCGGCTCGTGGTGGCGGGCTACCTGCCGCCCGAGCATCAGCCGTACTTCGACGGCTGTCAGGGCGCGGATGGCCGGCTGGGGGCTGGCGGACGACTTCGAGTATCGGGGCGAGCTCGATCGCGACCGCCAAGATTGCCTTCCTTCAGGGCCTGGACGTCATGTCGGTGCCCGCGACCTACGAGGAGCCGAAGGGCATGTTCCTGCTCGAGGCGATGGCCAGCGGCGTGCCGGTCGTGCAGCCGAGGCGCGGCGCGTTCCCGGAGATCGTCGAACAGACCGGCGGCGGGCTGATCGTCGACGCCGACGACGAGGAGGCGCTGGCCGAGGGCCTGCTCGACCCTCTGGCGCGATCCCGACGCGGGCCGCCGCGCTCGGCGACGCGGGCGCGGCCGGCGTGCGCGAGCATTACAGCGTCGGCCGGATGGCCGAAGAGGTGGAAGCGGTATACCGAAGCGTCATCGCGACGTGATCAGCGGACGCCCAGCCAGGACGCCGGCCCGATGCTGATCGCCTCCGCACTGTCGAAGTCGTACCCGACCCCGCGCGGGGAGCTGACGATCCTGCGGGACGTCTCGCTGCGGCTCGACCGCGGCGAGGCGGTGGCGATCATGGGACCGTCCGGCAGCGGGAAGAGCACGCTGCTCTACATCCTTGGCGCGCTCGAAGCGCCGACATCCGGCACCGTGACGCTCGACGGAGAAGACCCCTACCGCCTGCCCGAGCGCGAGCAGGCGGCGTTCCGCAACAAGCACATCGGGTTCGTGTTCCAGGATCACTCGCTGCTGCCGCAGTGCTCGGTGCTCGAGAACGTCCTGGCCCCGACGCTGGTCGCGCCGGCGGGACGAGCACCATGCGCGCGAGGACGCCGATCGGGCGCGGGCGCTCCTCGCGCAGGTCGGCCTCGCCGACCGCCTGGATCATCGTCCCGGGAGAGCTCTCGGGCGGCGAGAAGCAGCGGGCTGCGCTTGCGCGCGCGTTGATCCGCAACCCGGTGCTGCTGCTGTGCGACGAGCCGACCGGCAACCTCGATCGCGCAGCGGCTGACGGCGTCGCGTCGCTCCTCCTCGATCTCCACCAGGCGCGCCAGACCATCCTCGTCGTCGTCACCCACAGTGCCGCCCTCGCGGAACGGTTCCCCGCACGCTACGAGATGAACGGCGGGGTGCTCGAGTGACGCTGCTCACCGCTGGTCGCACGCAGCCTGACATTCCACTGGCGCACGAACCTCGCCGTGGTGCTGGGGGTCGCCGCTGCGACCGCCGTGCTGGCGGGCGCTCTCGTCGTCGGCGACTCGGTGCGGGGCAGCCTCCGCGACATCGCGCTCGGCCGGCTCGGGCGGACCGAAGCGGTCGTCAGCACGGCCGGGTTCTTCCGGGAAGGACTCGCGGATGATCTGCGCGCCGGCGCGCCCGCGGCGGCCGCGGCGCCCCTCGTGGTCGCACACGGCGTCGTCACGCACGAGCGATCGCGGCGCCGGGCTGCGCAACGTGCTCGTCTACGGCGTGGACGAGCGCTTCTGGTCGTTTCACGGGCTCCCGAACGTGGACGGCGTCCACGTGTCCCCTGCGCTCGCGGCCGAACTGGGCGTTCAGGCGGGGGATGCGCTGCTCACGCGCGTGCAGAAGCCGGCACAGATCCCTGTCGAGTCGCTGTTCGGCCGCAAGGAGGACATCGGCCGCACGCTGCGCCTCCAGGCCTCGGGTGTCCTGCCGCTCGAGCGCCTCGGCGAGTTCGCCCTGCAGCCGCAGCAGACGGACGTCCGCGCGATCTTCGCGCCGCTGCGCAGCATCCAGCGCGATCTCGCCGTGCCGCGTCTCGTCAACACCGTGCTGCTGTCGGGCGTCACGGGGACAGCTTCCCTGGCCGACGGACTGGGACTTCAGGACCTCGGCGTCAGCGCGGAGGCGGTCGAGGTTCCGGGCGGCCTGACAATGCTGGCGGTCAACAGTCAGAGCGGCATCCTGAACGAGGCCCTCGAGAGTGCGGCGCGCCGGGTCGGCGAACGCGCGAACCTGCGCGTGATTCCGGTCTACACCTATCTCGCGAACGCCATCCGCAAGGGAAACCGTGCGGTTCCGTACTCGCTCGTGACAGCCACCGAGCTGTCCGCGGTCGACCCGGCGCGCCCGCAAGGCGGCCGGCCGCCAGCCGATGCCATCGTGCTGAACGAATGGACCGCGCGCGAGCTCGGCGCGTCCCCCGGTGATGCCATCACCATCGACTACTACCTGTGGGACGCCCTCGGCGGGCTGCAGACGAAGTCCGCCGCGTTCACCCTCTCGTCCGTCGTGCCCATCGCGGGTCTCGCGGCCGATCGGCAGCTCGCTGCCGGACTACCCCGGCGTCACCGGGGCGGAGAGCCTGTCCGACTGGGATCCTCCTTTCCCAGTCGACCTGTCGCAGGTTCGCCGGGTGGACGAAGCGTACTGGGACGACTACCGGACCACGCCCAAGGCGTTCATCGCGTACGAGCGGGGACGCGAGCTGTGGCGGTCACGATATGGCGCCCTGACGTCGCTGCGTTTTCCGCTCGATCCGGCCGGGGGCGCCCCGGAGCGTGTCGCCTGGTTCCAGCGCGAGCTTCGATCGGAGATTGCGCCCGGTGCCATGAGCGTCGCCATCACCCCGGTGCGCGCGCTCGCGTTGACCGCCTCTGCGGGGGCGACCGATTTCGGCGAGTACTTCACCTACTTCAGCTTCTTCATCGTCGTCTCGGCGCTGCTGCTGGTGGTGCTGTTCTTCAAGCTCGGGATCGAGCAGCGGCTGCGGCAGACGGGGATCCTGCGGGCCTCCGGTTTCACGATGGCGACCGTCCGGCGCCTGATGCTCACGGAGGCGGTCGTGCTCGCGCTCGCCGGCGCGGCGCTCGGCGCAGCCGGCGCGCTCCTGTACGCGAGGCTCATCGTGTACGGGCTGGGGACGTGGTGGGTGGGCGCGGTCGGCACGACCCGGCTCCAGGTGCACGTGTCGCCCGCCTCGCTGCTGGCGGGCTGCGCCGGAGGAATGCTGGCGGCGGTGCTGTGCGTGTTCGTGTCGTCTCGGTCCGTCGGCCGGATGACCCCGCGATCCCTCCTCCAGGCCCAGACGGTGGATCTCGATCGCGCATCCGGAACTGGCACGGGCGGCTGGCGGGTGTGGCTGGCGGCTCCCCTGGCGCTCGCCGGGGCGGCGATGCTCGTGATCGGGTTCGCGAGCCGCGCCTGGCAAACTCCGGCGTTCTTCGGCGCGGGTGCGACATTTCTCGTGGCGGGGCTGCTCGGGTTCTCGGCCTGGCTGAGGGCGCGCGACCGGCGGCCGCTCGCCGGCAGCGGCACCTGGGCGGTCCTCCGCCTCGGCTTTCGCAGCGCGTCGTCCCGGCCTGCGAGGAGCGTGCTTTCGGCGGCGCTGATCGCGTCCGCCACGTTCGTGATCTTCTCGGTCGATGCCTTTCGCCGTGGCGCGGATGCGGTCTCGTCCGACCCGCGGTCGAGCACCGGCGGCTACGTGCTGCTCGCACAGTCGGAGCTGCCGATTCTGCACGATCCCAACACTGCAGCCGGCCGCGAGGCGCTCCTCGTGGAGGGGCCGGAGCTGGCGCGCACCCGGATGACGCGGTTCCGGCTGCGTCAGGGCCAGGACGCGAGCTGCCTCAACCTCTACCGGCCGACCAGCCCCACAATCGTGGCACCCGCCCCGGGCTTCGTCGAGAGCGGACGCTTCTCGTTCGCCGAGACCATGGCGGCGACCGATGCGGAGCGCGCCAACCCGTGGCTCCTCCTGGAACGGCGGTTCGACGACGGCGCGGTGCCGGCGGTGGCGGACGCGACCTCGCTGCAGTACGTGCTCCACGCGCGCGTGGGGGAGACGTTTGCCATGGACACCGGCGGCGACGCGCCCTTGACGCTGCGCTTCGTGGCGGCGCTCAGGGACAGCGTGCTGCAAGGGGAGCTCGTGATCGCGGAAACGCACTTCACGCGGCTCTTTCCCGCGCTCCAGGGCTATCGCTTCTTCCTGGTCGAGGATCCGTCGGCAGGCAGCGAGGCGCAGACGGCCGCGCTGGCCGGAGTGTTCGAGCGCGAGCTGGCGGAGTTCGGCGTCGATGCTGTCGGCACCGCTGAACGGCTCGCCGCGTTTCATCGCGTCGAGAACACGTACCTGTCCACGTTCCAGGCGCTCGGCGGCCTTGGCCTGCTGCTCGGCACGTTCGGGCTCGCGGCGGTGATGTTCAGGAACGTTCTGGAACGCCGGCGCGAGCTGGCACTGCTCCGCGCCGTCGGGTTCAACAGCAGCAGGCTCTCGGTGATGGTTCTGGGCGAGGCGGCGCTGCTGCTCGGCGCGGGCCTGGCGGCGGGCGCAGGCTGCGCCGCCCTGGCCATTGCGCCCGCGTGGCTCAATCGCGGCGGCACCCTCCCGGGCGCGGGACTGCTCCTGCTGCTGGCCGTCGTCGCGCTCACGGGGCTGGCGTCCGCGCACGTGGCAACCCGCGCAGCCCTCGGCGGCCGGATGCTGGAAGCGCTGAAGAGCGAGTAGGCTCGACGTTCGCGCGCTCGAGGCTCGGCGTTCGGCGCTCGAGTTCGGGATCCGGTCCGGATCCGGGATCCGGGATCCGGGATTATCCGGGATCCGGTGCTAACTAAACGCGGAAAGCCTCCAGCAGCCCAAAGCCAGACGAGCCCAAAGCCTAAAGCCCAGTTCAACCCAAGACCCCCATGACCACACCACCCCCTGCCCTTGTCGCCGCCCTGATCCTGACGACCTGCAGTGCCGGCCATCGCATGAGCGCGGCCGAGCCGGGGTGGCGGCAATGGGGCGGACCGACGCGCAACTTCGTTGCGCCCGCCGGCAGGCTCGCGACCTCCTGGCCCGCGGCGGGTCCCCCGCGGCTGTGGCAGCGCGCGCTCGGCGAGGGGCACTCGAGCGTCCTGTTCGAGGACGGCCGCCTCTACACCATGTACCGCCCGCTGGGCATCCTGTCGCTGGTGCGGCGGACGCAGCAGGAGATCATCACCGCGCTGGACGCGTCGACAGGGAAGACGGTGTGGGAGTACGCGTACGACGCGCCGACCTCCGACCTGAATCTCTCGGAAGGGGCCGGGCCCCATGCGACGCCGCTCATCGTCGGCAACCTGCTGTTCGCGTCGAGCAGCCGGCTGCAGGTCTTTGCGCTGGACAAGCAGAGCGGCAAGCTCCTGTGGTCGCACGATCTGCCGAAAGAGATCGCCGCTCCGATTGACGACCGTGGCTACTCGTCCAGCCCGATCGCCTACCGCGAGACGGTGATCGTGCCGGCCGGCGCGCCCGGTGCCGCAGTCGTAGCCTTCAACCAGAAGACCGGCGCCATCGCCTGGAAAGGTGGTGACTTCCCGGTCGCGCCGGGCTCACCCGTGCTCATCGCTGTCGACGGCCAGGATCAGCTGGTGATCTCCGGCGCGAACGAGATCGTCGGCGTCGATCCGCTGACCGGCGCAGTGCTCTGGCGCCACCCGCACAAGACCGACTACGGCCTGAACATCAGCACGCCGGTCTGGGGCGAGGGTAACCTGCTCTTCGTGTCGGCGGCGTACAACAACGGCGCCCGCGCGTTGAAGCTCACGCAGTCCGGCGGCAAGACGGCCGTGCAGGAGCTCTGGTACCAGAACCGGATGCGCGTCCATATCGGCACGGTGATCCGGCTGGGCGATTTTGCGCTCGGCTCGAGCGGCGACTTCGGCCCGTGCCCGACGGCCGCCATCGAGCTCGCCACCGGGCGGGTGTTGTGGCAGAACCGGGACTTCGCACGATCGATGTTCGTGCATGCCGGCAACAAGCTGGTGATCCTGGACGAGGACGGCACGCTCGGCCTGGCCACTGCCTCGAGAGAAGGCATGAAGGTGCTCGCCCGGGCGTCGATCCTCTCCAACCGTGCGTGGACGCCGCCCACGCTGGTCGGCACCAGGGCCTACGTCCGCGATCGGAAGAACCTGGCGGCGTTCGAGCTGGGGCAATACGACCACCGGCGCGCGGCCGCCTCGTGGGTTGAAGCGGGTCGCATGGAATGACACTCTCGTTCGGAGAAGCCGATGATCGCTGAGGCCGGCGGCCGCAGCATCCTTGAACGGCTGGGCGCGTGGGCGTTCAGTCAGCGATCGTGGACGCCCGTGCCGCTGGCGCTGGTGCTGCTGGCGGTTCGATGGAAGTGGCTGCGATCTCCCTGGCTGTTCGCGCTCGGCACCGGCGTGGTGCTGGTAGGGCTTGGCATCCGCTACTGGGCGGTCAGCCACATCGGGACGATCTCGCGGACGCGCGCCGAGCGTTATGGTCCGCTCATGACGGCCGGACCGTTCGGGCTCGTCCGGAATCCGTTGTATGTGGGGAACTTCCTGATCTGGATGGGTTTCGTGATCGCCTCCGGGCTGCTCTGGATGCTGCCCGTGGCCTGGGGCGTGTTCGCCTTGCAGTACACCGCGATCGTCCGGTTCGAGGAGGCGGCGCTGGTCAGGCACTTCGGCGCGAGCTACGAGGACTACGTCCGGCGTGTCCCGCGATGGTGGCTGAGCCCCGCGCGGATCGCGGGGGCACCCGGCAGGCGAGGCCCCTACGGCTGGCGCGAGGTCTGCTTCAGCGAGCGCGGCACCCTTATCGCGGCGGCGATCATGACGCTGCTCCTGCTCGCCAGGTATCGCTGGCTGGCGTGATGGCGTCGGGCGGTTCCACGGCCCTCCCGGCCGCGGCCCGCGCCCGGCGTTGCGCGTGTCGATCGCGGGCTCCTTCAATCGACTGGTCAATAGAGGCGGGCACCGGCATGACGCCGCTGCCTGGATACGGTGAGAGGGAGCGCGCGATGCGATTCATAGTTCTGGTCAAGGCAGACAAGAACAGCGAAGCGGGCGTGATGCCGACTGAACAACAGCTGGCCGAGATGGGGAAGTTCAACGAAGAGCTGGTCAAGGCCGGGGTGATGCTTGCGGGCGAGGGCCTCCACCCCAGCTCGAAGGGGGCCCGGGTCAGGTTCTCGGGCACGCAGCGGACTGTCGTCGACGGCCCGTTTGCCGAGACGAAGGAGCTGATCGCCGGGTTCTGGTTGTGGCAGGTGAAGTCGAAGGAAGAGGCGATCGAGTGGGTGAAGCGCTGCCCCAACCCCATGGCGGGAGAATCGGAGATCGAGATTCGGCAGGTGTTCGAGGCGGAGGATTTCGGCGCCGAGTTGACGCCCGGGCTGAGAGCGCAGGAGGAGCGGCTGCGCCAGGAGATCGCCACGAAGCAGTAGCGGAGGGACGGGATCCGGGATCATCCGGGATCGGGGATCCGGGAACGCCGCCCCCGGGCCGCCCGAGCAGATGTGGGCGCGTGGTCTTCCGCCTTGGCCTAGTCTTCGGCGGACCGCCGTAGCTTCAGCGGAGGCTGGTCAGACCCCGCGGGCCCGGCAGCCGACCTCCGTGCCGAGCAAATGTGGCGAGCTGGCGCACCCCGAACGCCGAGCCCCGAGCGCCGAACGCCGAGTCCCCGCCGCCTGCGGTAGCATAGCGCCGGGAGGATAAACGTGCGCCGAACCGTCTGTGTCAGCTTGATCGTCGCGTCCCTGGGGGCGGGGACGCTTTTCGCAGATAACTGGCCGCAGTGGCGGGGTCCGGAGTTGAACGGTGTCAGCCGCGAGCGCGGGTTGACCTCCACCTGGACGCAGGTGGAGAACGTGGCCTGGAAGCTGGCGATGCCCAGCCGCAGCGGCGCGACGCCGATCGTGTGGAACGACACGATTTTCCTCAACGTCGCCCTTCACCCCTCCGAAGGCGACCTCGAGCTGTGGAGCGTCAACCGCAACTCCGGCGCGGTCAACTGGAAGCGTCCCGTCAGCGGCGGCAACAACGTGCAGCGCAAGCAGAACATGTCGTCGCCGTCACCCGTCACCGACGGCGCCGCCGTGTGGGTGATGACGGGCACCGGGATCCTGAAGGCGTTCGACTTCAAGGGCGCCGAGCTCTGGACACGCGACATCCAGAAGGAGTACGGACGCTTCGGGCTCCAATGGGGCTATGCCTCCTCGCCGCTGCTCCACGAGGACGCGCTGTACGTGCAGGTGCTGCACGGCATGCGCACCGACGAGCCGTCGTACCTGCTCCGGATCGACAAGAAGACCGGCCGTACGGTATGGCGTGTCGAGCGGCCGACCGACGCGCAGCAGGAATCGCCCGACGCCTACACGACGCCGGCGCTCCTGAAGTACGGCAACACCACTGAGATTGCCATCACCGGCGGCGACGTCGTGACCGGCCACGACCCCGCCACCGGCAAGGAGCTCTGGCGGGTTCGTGGCCTGAACCCGGAAAACCGCGGCGACTACCGCATTGTCGCCTCGCCGCTGGTGGCGGGCGGGCTGCTGATTGCGCCGACGCGCGAGAGCCCGATGCTCGTGGTGAAGCCCGGCGGGCGCGGCGACATCACCGCCACTCACCTGGCCTGGTCCTTTACCCGCGGGGGGCCGGACGTGCCCACGCCGGTCAGCGACGGCCAGTATGTCTACGTTGTCAACGACCGGGGCGTCGTGCACTGCCTCGATCTGAAGACCGGGCAGGTGGTCTACGGGCCGCAGCGGCTGAGGCCCGGCACGTACAGCGCGTCACCAGTGCTCGCGGACGGACGGATCTACGTGACGAGCGAAGACGGCGTGACGTCGGTGTTCACGGCAGGGCGGGAGTTCAAAGTCGTGGCGGAGAATGCCCTCGACGAGTACACGCTCAGCTCCGTGGCCGTGTCGAACGGACAGATCTTCCTCCGCACGGAAAAGCACCTGTACGCCATCGGGAAGAAGTCCAGCACCTGACGCCAGGCATGGCAGATGGCCGATGGCGGTCTGCCCTTTCACGTCAGGCCATTGTCCAGCGGCTGGTTACGACGTCGGCCTGAAGTAGAGGACCATCGCCGCGCCGACCGCGGTGATGACGAAACCCAGGTAGAGCATCGGTCCGGGAGCGTTCTTCGGCGGGTGCGTCGCCAGCGTGTAGATCACGTTGACGAGCGGCGCCCCGCCGAACACCAGCGGCATCACGTAGGTGGGGGACCCCCCGGAGCGGAACGCGAAGATGATGCACACGGCGCCGAGCGCGCCCAGCGCACCGGCGACCGTTGCCGCCGTCGTGCCGGGCCCGTTGAACGACCGGGCGTCGAGCTGGCCCTGGGACATCAGCGTCACGACCGGCACCACCACGCCGATGAGGAAGTAGGCCACGCCGACACAGAGCAGCGCGCGCATCGGGCTGCCGAGCTTCACCTGTCCCTGATGCAGCATGGCGCCGTACACGCCCCACGACAACACCGCACCTGCCACGTAGGCCACCCATGTCATTGCATGCTCCTGTCGGAATCGCGGCGCAACAGGTCGCGACGCGCGAGTGATTCTGTCATTCCCGTAGCGCCCGGGCAACGCCGGCGCTCACGCCACCCGGAGTGGCGGCGCGGCCGCGAGGGATGGCGGCTGGTGGGTTATTCGACCGGCCACCGGGCACTGTCGCTTCGCGCCGTGGCCAGGTAGGTCTCGATCTTCTTCACGATGGCGGGGTTCCGGGCGGCGACATCCTGACGCTCTGCAGGATCGGCGTCGAGATTGTACAGCTCGAGCGCGGCGTCCTTCCGCGGCCGCACGGCTTTCCAGGGTCCCATCCGCACGGCCTGCTGGAATCCGCGCTCGTGAAACTCCCAGTACAGGAACTCGGGCGCCGGCTGCGACTGCCCGCGCAGCGCCCGCGCGATAGACAAACCATCGATTCTCGCGGGTACCCTGGCGCCCGCGAGCTCGGCGAACGTGGGAAACAGGTCCCAGTGGGCCGACACGTGGGTGCTCTCGCGTCCCGCCGGGATCGTGCCGGGCCACCACGCGATCATGGGGACCCTGATGCCTCCCTCGTACAGGTCCCGCTTGATGCCCCGGAGTCCGCCGGAGCTGTTGAAGAACTCCGGGTCCGCTCCGCCTTCCCTGTGCGGGCCGTTGTCGCTGATGAACATCACGAGCGTGCTGCGGTCCAGCCCGCGGGTCCTCAGAAGGTCCACGAGGCGGCCGATGTCGCCGTCCATCCGCATGATCATGGCGGCGAAAGCGGCCCTGGGCGCCGGCTGCGACCGGTATCCCAGCGACCCGTCGTCTGGTCCGGTGGCGAGGCCGTCGGCCTTGGCGTTGACGAACGGGGTTTCCGGGAAACGGCCTTCCACGGCCGCGAGAGAGTCCTTCGGGACGCGAAGCTCGGCGTGCGGGACGGTGTAGTTGAGGTAGAGGAAGAACGGCCGCGCGTCGCCCTGCCCGATGAATTCCGCAGCGTCCTTCGTGAAGAGATCGTTCGCGTAATCCCGATCCAGGTCGACCTCGACCCTCTCACCGTTGCGATACAGGTGGTCCGTGAACTGGCGGTGGGCGTGCCGATGATCGAGGAACCCGAAGGCATGGTCGAAGCCCTTGCGGTCGGGCGCTCCTCCGCTACCGGGCCGCCCCAGGCCCCACTTGCCGATTACGGCCGTCCGGTAGCCGGCATTCCGAAGGGACATCGCAACCGTGACGTCCTCCGGCCTGAGGGGAACCTCGCCGTTGCCGCGGATCCATGCGTGACCGGTGTGGAGGCCCGTCATCAGCGCCGCGCGCGACGGCGCACACACGGTGCTGCCGGCGTAGTGCCGGGTGAAGCGCATGCCTTCGCGGGCCAGCCGATCGAGCTGCGGCGTCTGGAACCTGGCCTGTCCGTACGCGCTCAGGTCGCCGAAGCCCAGGTCGTCTGCCTGGATCAGGATGATGTTGGGTCTCGGAGGAGAAGGTGCCGGCTGGGCGGCGACGGGACGGGATGCGCCGAGGGCGGCAACGGTCAGGACGAGGATCGAAAGCATCCGGTTGGTCTCGCAACTGGTGAACAGCGAACGATTGCCGCCGAGCCGGCCTGCCTCGAGCCAGGGCAAGTGTATTGCAAGCTCCGGGACAGGGCGCTGGAAAGTCCTGGCCGGCCATCCCTGGTCCCGGCTGGATGGGCTTCGATCATGCCGTTCTCCTGATGTTGCGGGTCAGGCCGGTTGTGGTAACGTGAGCGCCCAGCGGAGGCTCGTGACCCGTCTTTCACTTGCTTTCGGGGAACACACACACAAGGAGAGCAAGTCATGAAGCACTTTGTCTATGCGTCGATCATCGCAATGGGCTGTACGGTCGCCGTCGCGGCGCAGGCCGGCGGCACGGCGGCGGACCAGTCGAAGGACAAGATGCCAGCGAAGGACACTGCCGGAACCGTCACGCTGTCAGGGTGCGTGGCTGAGTCGGCCGGAAGCTTCTCGCTCACCAACGCGACGATGGCCGACAAGCCGGGCGCCCCGATGTGGTACTCGCTTTCGGGCGGTGAGCTGAAGCCTCACGTGGGCCACAAGGTCGAGGTCACCGGCACGATGAAGCCGGCGGCTGACAGCATGAAGAAAGATCCGGCGGCCAAGGACAGCGCGATGGCCAAGGAAGGCGCGATGGCCAAGGAGGGGATGAAGTCCGACATGCCGATGGGCTCCGTCGCGGTGAAGTCGCTGAAGATGGTCTCGGCGACCTGCCCGTAGCCGGAACGGGTCACTGAGGACGGGTGCACGCCGGACGTGCGCCCGTCACTCTTCCAATGGCAAAGCGTATCGCCGGACCGCCCCGCACCCGCCGCGAGCTCCTCAAGCTGTCGCCGCTGCTCGGCTTCGGCGCGCTCCTCCACCCGCCGTGGCGCGAGTCCATTCTCGACAAGGGGCTGCGGTTCAGCGACTGGGCGTCTGCGCGGACGTTTCGGACGGGCCACCTCGCACCAACATACGGTCCGGAAGATCTCGTCCCGTTCGAGCGCTTTCCCTACAACTTCCACGATGTCCGCGAGCCCGACATCGACCTCGACAACTGGGCGCTCCAGGTGACCGGCCGGGTCGCCCGGCCCGGCAGCTACACGCTCGATCGGCTGCGCCAGCTCCCCAAGGTCACGCAGATCACCCGTCTCGTGTGCGTGGAGGGCTGGGACGCCATCGGCAGCTTCGGCGGCGCGCGCCTGGGCGACTTCCTCGATCTGGCGGGGGCCGATCCGGCCGCGCGCTATGTCTACATGACATGCGCGGACAACTACTACGAGTCCATCGACATTGCGATGGCGCGCCACCCGCAGACGCTGCTCTGCTACGAGATGTACGACAAGCCGCTCGATCGTGGGCACGGTGCCCCCCTGCGCCTGCAGATGCCGACGACCCTCGGGTACAAGCAGGCCAAGTACCTCCTCACGCTCAGCGTCGTCGACGAGCTCGGGGATGAGCAGAGCTTCTGGGGAGACCAGGGGTACAGCTGGTACGGAGGCATATGACCTCGCCCCCGGACGTGGTGCCGATCGCCCGCTGGCAGGAAAGAGGGGGTGGGGAGGGCACGGCCGCCTACGAGCACCCGCTCTACGTGCGGGTCGCACACTGGGTGACCGCGGTGTCACTGGTCATCATGGGCGCCAGCGGCCTGCGCATCTTCCTGGCGTTTCCGAGCTTCGGCGACAAGGTGCCGCAGCAGGATTTCTGGCATCCCCCGGCGGGGATCACACTGGGCGGATGGCTCGCCGGCGCGCTGCAGTGGCACTTCACCTTCATGTGGGTGTTCGCCGGCGCCGCGCTGGTCTACCTCGTGGGCCAGGTGGCGACCGGACGGTATCGCGTGGTGCTGTTCGCTCCGCGCGACATCCCGGGTGTGTGGCCCATGGTGCGCCACTATTTCCTCCGCGGGCCGAAGCCGGTGGTGGACCAGCCTTACAACCCGCTGCAGAAGCTCGCCTACACTGCCACGCTGCTGCTCGGGGCGCTCTCGCTGCTCACCGGCGTCGCCCTTTACAAGTCAGCGCAGCTGCCGTTCCTGGTGACCATGCTCGGCGGGTACCGGCTGCTGCGGGCGTGGCACTTCATGGCGCTCTGCGGGTTCGCGGCGTTCGTGCCGGGGCACCTCGTGATGGTGGCCATCCACGGCTGGCACAACTTCGCGGCGATGCTGACCGGATGGAAGCGCAACCCGGAGTACCTGCGCAGCAGAGGCTCCTGACCGCCGGTTCAGAGACGAAGGCAGAGCCGTGCAGGCGCGGCCGTGACAGAATGGCCGCATGGGGGCCACGTTTCCAGTCTTCCAGCTTCCGCCGGAGGACGCCGACGGACGCCGGTTCCGGATCTCGGTGCTCGAGCAGCTCGATCACATCCGGAAGCGACTCATCCGCTCGGGCATCGCCGTCGTGTGCGGCATGCTCGTCGCGTTCCTGTTCATCGAGCGGATCGTCGCGTTCGTGCTCGCCCCGTCCCGCGCCATGCTTCCCGAGGGGAGCCGGCTCATCTACACGCAGCCGATTGAAGCGTTTTCGCTCTACATCAACATCGCCCTGCTGGCCGGGGCGGTTATCGCTTCCCCCTTCATCCTCTATCAGTTCTGGCTGCTGATCGCGCCGGCGCTCTACGCCCATCAGAAACGGTTCGCGGTCCCCTTCGTCGCCCTGACGACGATTGGTGCGGTCGCCGGCGCGGCCTTCAGCCACTACATCGTGTTTCCTTACATGATCGCGTTCTTCGGCACGTTCAGCTCGACGGATGTGGCGTTCCTTCCTCGGGTCGAGAACACCTACGACCTGTACGTGAAGACGCTGCTGGGGATGATCGGTGTCTTCCAGATCCCGACGGTGGTGTTCTTTCTCGCGAAGATGGGGCTCGTCACGGCGCGGTTCCTCTGGCGGAACATCAGGTACGCCATCCTGATCATCTTCATCCTGTCAGCCGTGCTGACACCCTCGGCCGACCCCTGGAACCAGACGATATTCGCCGCGCCGATGATCGTCCTCTATCTGATCAGCATCGGAATCGCCTGGATCGTCAGGCGGAGACAACTCGCCCGGGACGCCGACGAACCTCTGGCCTGATCCTTTCCGTGCGGGTCTTCAGACCCCGCTCGCCGCGAGCTGTGTTGATGTGGCGGATGCTGTTGCTGATCTCTGCTGTGGGGGCTGGGTCTTCAGACCCAGCCCGGGGCGGCAGCCGGTCAGAAGCGGTTTCGAACCCGCATCTAGATCTGCCGTGTGGAGGCCGGGGTCTTCAGACCAGCCTGCCGCGGCTGAAGCCCGCGGCCTGGAGCGAGCTGTGTTGATGTGGCGGATGCTGTTGCTGATCTCTGCTGTGGGGGCTGGGTCTTCAGACCCAGCCCGGGGCGGCAGCCGGTCAGAAGCGGACTCGAACTCCTATCTGGATCTGCCGCGACGAGGTCACCGTGGTCGTGATCCGGCCGAAGGTCGCGAGCGGCGCCTCGCCGTCCGCCTGCCCGGCGAACGCACGCAACTCCGGCACGCCGAAGTTTGCCCGATTCAGCAGGTTGAACGCTTCCAGCCGCACCTCCAGCGTCCCGCTGCCCAGCACCGACCACGGCGCCCGCTTCGCCAGGGAGACATCGAGCGTACGCAGGTCGGGGCCGCGGAAGGCGCCGCGCGCGGTGTTGCCGAAGGTGCCCGCCGGCTGCAGCACGAACGCTGCCGGATCGAACCACTGATCCGGAAGGCCCAGCACGGCGTTCTCCGGACCGTAGCCTGCCGCGTTGCTCGGCCTGTCCTGCCCGATGCCCGGGCCGCGCGACGGGTTCCACTGCGATCGTGAGCGGTTCGCGGTGACGAACGCGGTCAGCGGCGGACCGCTTCGCGAGGTCCAGATGCCCGAGATGTTCCAGCCGCCGAGCAGCCCGCCGGCGATCCCCGTCAACCCCCGCCCGAACGGCAGGTCCCAGGACAGGCTCAGGAGCCAGTTGTGGCGCACGTCGAAGTCCGACGGCCCCTTGTTGTAGCCGGTGATGTACTCCGGCATCGCGGAGGTCGTGCCGTTGGTCGCGTCCGAGAAGAACGTCGAGGCCTGCGTGGTGTCCTCGCTCTTCGAGAACGTATAGGACGACTGCGCCGAAAGGCCGGCGCTCAAGCGCCGGCGCACGTCGAAGATGAGCGCGTTGTACCAGGAGTCTCCGTCGCTGCTCTTCAGCTCGATGGTCGAGAACGCCGTGTTCTGACGCGGTGTCTGCGCCGGGACGAAGGGAGTCCCGTCAGCCTGGATGACGGGAAGCGCGGTGTTCACGTCGTTGCTGCGCAGCAGGTGCATACCCCGCGATCCGGCGTAGCCCACGGTTACCGCCGTCCGCCCCCACAATTCGCGCTGCGCGTTGACGTTATAGACGTGCACGCGCGGGTTCTCCAGGTCGTACTGCACCGGCCTGATCGAGATGGCGCCCGCACGCTCGAACGGCGGGTTCGGAAACGTCGGATTGACGATGACGGGACGCGGCGTGAACGGCGGGTTGGTGACGGTGACGATCAGGTTCTGGTGGTTGTTGGTGTTGAAGTAGAGACCGTAGCCGCCGCGGAGAGCCGTGCGCCCGTCGCCGAACACGTCCCACGCGAACCCCACGCGCGGCGACAAATTCGTGTAGGTGGGGTTCTCGTAGAGCGGGCCGACTGTCTCGACCGGTGCGGTCAGGTCCGGCAGCGCAGAGTCGCGGCCGTACTTGTCGGCCGGCATGGTCGTGAACTCGTACCGCAGACCGGCGTTCACGGTCAGCCGCTTCGTGAGCTGGATCTCGTCCTGCGCGTAGAAGCCGAACAGCGTGAAGCGCCAGTACCGATCGAACTGCGCCTCGGGTGTGAGGCCGATGAAATTGTTCGGCACGTTGCGCAGGAACGTGCTCAGGTTGGGGAACGCGTAGATGCCCAGGCTGAAGGTCGGGTTGACCATGTTGTCCTGATAGTGCTCGACCAGACCGCCGGCCTTGATCAGGTGATTGCCGCGGGTGTGCACGAGATCGTTCTGCAGGCTGAACACGTTCTGCACGAGCCGCAGGTTGGCGGAGCTCTGGGGACCGAAGCGCCTCAGCCCGCCGATATCGATGTCCCCGGTCGTGGCGCGGCCCGGCACGAACGCCGGGAGTGGCTGGGTGGTGTTCGCCTGCACGTTCTGGCCGATGCGCGTGCGGCTGAAGCCGATGCGGCTCGTATTCAACGTCTGGGACGAGAGGATCTCCCGGTGCTCTCCCGTGAAAAACTGGTTGCGCGAGAGGAACTCGCGCGGGAACTGCGGGTAATCGGTGGGCAGGAACTGGTTGGTGTCGTCGATCGTGTAGCGTGCGAACGTCTGGCGGCCCGACCCGGTGTTGAGGTCGGCCCGCGCCTGGAGGAAGTGCTGATCCAGCGTCTGTGCGAACGGGAAATTGTGGACCGCGATCCCCTGCCCGAGGACGGGCCCGTTCGCCAGCGGGAACTCGGCGAGGAACGGGGCCACGGCGGGGTTGACGCCCACCGGCCCGGTCGGCAGGATGCCGAGCCGTGCGTTGTCGTCGGGCACGACCGTCGAGACCGTCCGTCCCAGCCGCTCGATGAGCGCCTCGTAGTTCACGAAGAAGAACGTGCGGTTCTGGCGGATCGGTCCGCCGATGGTGCCGCCGAACTGGTTGCGATGGAAGTCCGGTTTGGGTCCGGTGTCGAAGTAGTTCCTGGCGTCGAGCGCGTCGTTGCGGTGATACTCGAACAGGCTCGCGTCGATCCGGTTCGTGCCGGACTTCGTCAGGACGTTGATCTGGCCGCCCGAGTTGCGCCCGAACTCCGCGCTGTAGGCGTTGGCCTCCACGCGAAACTCACGGACGCTGTCCATGCCGAGCGCGGTTCCCGCCGCGCTCCCCGCCGGACCGTTGGTGAAGTCGTTCTGCAGCGTGCCGTCCAGCAGGTAGACGTTCGACCGCGGATCCTGACCGTTCACGCTGACGCCCATGCCGTGCGCGACGACCGAACCGCCGTCCCGGTGCGGGTAGGCGATCACCCCGGGCTGCAGCAGCGCCAGGTCCGTGTAGTTGCGGCCGTTCAGCGGCAGCCGCTCGATGGCCTCCTGGCCGACGAGGTAGCTGAGCTCGGAGGTCGAGGTGTTCACCAGCGGGGCGGTGCCGACCACCACGTCCTCGACAGCCACCGTGCCAATCTGCAGGGTCAGGTTGAGGGCGAGCGTTTCGTTGACCGCCAGCTCCAGACCCCTGCGGACGTGCGGCGCGAAGCCGGTCAACTCGGCCCTGAGCTCGTAGGCTCCCGGGGGCAGCGCCGGCACCACGTAGCGGCCGCCCTCTCCGGACACCGCGGTGCGCGTCAGCCCGGTTGCCGTGCTGGTGATCGCGACGGCGACGCCAGGCAGCACCCCGCCGCTCGGATCCCGCACGACGCCGCTGATCGTGCCGGTCGTCGTCTGCGCCATCGCCACGCCCGCGCCCGGCCCCGGGACGAATGACACGAGCAGGGCCACGGTGATGGCGACGAGCTTGCTGCGTACTTGCATCAGGCAGACCTCCGCCGGCTTGCCGTCGGATGGCCGGCCATGTGATAAAGACGTCACAGGGCGACCGGCCGTTTCACCCATGAGCCAAGGGATTCCTTCCACGCTGCTTGCGCTGATCGTTCTACTTGTGTACGGGCTGCACCACGACCTCTGGCTCTGGCGCACGGCCAGACCGCTGGTGTTCGGGTTCCTGCCGGCCGGGCTGGCGTACCACGCCGCCTACTGCCTCGTCGTGTCGCTGCTGATGTGGGGGGTGACGGTCCTCTACTGGCCGTCGCACCTCGAACAGGATCGCGACAGGTGATCCCCGGCCTGATCGTCGCGGGCTACCTCGCGATCGTCCTCTACATCGGCATCTTCGCGTTCAGGCGCTCGCGTGGCGCGAGCGGGGCGGAAGACTATTTCCTGGCCGGCCGCTCGCTCGGCTCGGCGGTGTTCCTGCTGTCGCTGTTCGGCACGAACATGACGGCGTTCACGATCCTCGGCTCCGCCGGCCACGCCTTCACGAACGGCATCGTGACCTTTCCGCTGATGGCCTCCTCCTCGGCCATTGTCATCCCGCTGACGCTGTTCTTCATCGGCACGCGCGTGTGGGCGCTCGGCAAGCGGCACGGGTTCATCACGCCCGTGCAGATGTTCCGCGACCGGTGGGAGTGTTCGCACATCGGCACCGTCATCTTCGTCGTGCAGGCGGCGCTCCTGGTGCCCTACATCATCATCGGGGTCATGGGCGGGGGCACGGCGCTTCGCGGCATCACCGGGGGACTCGTCCCATACTGGCTCGGCGGCGCCCTGGTCGCGCTCGTCGTCATGAGCTACGTCTTCTTCGGCGGCATGCGTGGCACGGCCTGGGTCAACTCCTTCCAGACGGTCGTGTTCCTGTCGTTCGGCGCCGTCGCGCTGGTCGTCATCGGCCGCGGCATGGGCGGGTTCGGCGCCGCCATGGAGTCGCTGCTGGCCTCCCCCGACACGGCGCCGCTGCTCACCCGCGAGCGCGTCTCGCCGCTCTTCTTCCTCAGCTACACCTTCATCCCGCTCTCGACGATCGCGTTCCCGCACATCACGATATTCTGCCTCACCGCCCGGCGCCTCGTGCAGTTCAAGCGGACGGTCATCCTGTATCCGCTCTGCATCCTGGCCATCTGGCTGCCGTGCGTCTTTCTCGGAGTGACGGCCAACGCGATGCGCGACGTGCCGAGAATCGAGGAGAAGCTCGCGGCGCGCCGTGCGCTCGCCGCGACGCCCCCGTCGGGCCTCACCGACGCCGAACGCAACACCCTGCGCCGTTCGTCCGCCGGGGACGACGTGATCCTCGTGATGCTCGATCGCTACGCGCCGCTGTGGCTGGCCGGGCTCCTGGGGGCGGGCATCATGGCGGCCGTCATGGCCAGCGACTCCCAGATCCTCGCATTGTCCACGATGTTCACCGAGGACGTGTTCGCGTTCTACGGCGGGCGTGAGCGGTTCGGCGAGGCCGTGCAGGTGCAGACAGGGCGGCTGTTCGTCGTGCTCCTCACGATGACGGCGTATGTCATCGCCCTCCGCGTTCCACAGACCATCTTCGATCTTGCCGTCCAGTTCGCGTTCTCGGGCTACGCGTCGCTCTCGCCACTGCTGCTTGCCGCCCTGTTCTGGAGCCGCAGCACGAAGTGGGGCGCCCTCGCGGTGGCCCTGTGGACCGCCTTCGCGGTGATCTACACCGCCCGCGTGCCCGGTGCGCTCGCCTGGGGCGGCCTGCTGCCGGTCGTGCCGATGACCCTGATCTCCTGCGCGCTGATGACCGTGGTGTCCCTGGCGACGCCTCCGCCGTCTGCCGCAACGATCGCGCGGTATCGCTCGTAGCTGTTGGCTGACAGCTGACAGCCATCCGCTGTTCAGAACGCTGCCCTGTAGATCTCCAGCGCTCCCTTTGCGTCGAAGGGTCTCGGGTTGAAGCTGCCGGTCCACTGCTGCCCCGCAAGCGATGCGAGGGCCGGCAGCGCGGCTTCGTCGACGCCGACGCCCGACAGGCGGGTGGGGAGCCCGCCAGCCGCGGCGAGTGTCTCGAGCAGGCGGGCCAGCCGGTCCGCAGGCCCGCCCTTCCGCCCGCCCTTCGACCCCTCCAGCAGCTACGTGTAGCGATCCGAGGCGAAGTCGGCGTTCCAGCGCACGACGTGCGGGAGCAGCATCGCGAGCGCGGCCCCGTGGGCGATGTCGTAGCGGGCGGTCACCGGATTGGCGCAGGCGTGCGCGGCGCCGAGCATCGACTGCTCGATCGCCATTCCCGCCAGGAAGGCGCCCGACCTGCATCGACGAGCGCGCCTCGAAATCACTCCGGCTGGGTCAGCGCCCGCTGGTACGCGCCCGTGAGCAGGACCGCCACGCCTGGTGCGAGCAAACGCATCGGACAGCGGCGTGCGTCTGGTCGTGACCGCCGTCTCGACCGCGTGGGCCATGGCATCGTAGCCGGCGATCGCCGTTACCTCGCGGGGCGCGCTACAGCGTGAGCGAAGGATCGAGCAGGGCGACACGGAAGGCAGCCGTCGGATCGCCGCACGCCATCTTCAGGTGCGTGTCGGCGTCGGCGATCACCGCGTAACTCTGCGCCTCGCTGCCGGTCCCGGCAGTGGTCGGCACGCCAATCATCGGCAGCAGCGGCGTCTGTGCCTTGCCGTAGCCGCGGTAGTCGGCCAGATCGCCGCCGCCGTTCGTCAGGACGAAGTTGATGCCCTTGGCGCAGTCGAGCGAGCTGCCGCCGCCGACGGCGATGATGGTGTCGATCCCGAGCGGCGTCGGCGAACGCCCGGCCGGCCTCGACTGCGGCGCTGTCCGGATTGGGACCGAACCGCTGAAAGAGGTGCACGTCAATCCCGGCGGCCTCGAGCTGCCGCTGCGCGGCCGACGCGTGACCGGCCTGCACGACGCCGCCATCGGAGACGAGCAGCGCGCGCTGCGCGCCGAGTTCCCGCGCGGCAAGAGCCCGACGCGCTCGACGACGCCGGTGCCGAAAAACACCCGCGTGAGCGGCCGGAACTCGAACGGAACCATCGTGCAGTAGACTTTATCATCCGCATCCGCAGCGACGAGCCACCATGCAGACACGTCCGTTGAAGCCGGCCAGCCTGACGGTTACCGAGTGGCTGATCTGCGCGATTGCGGCGATTGGATTTGCGTTCGACACCTACGAGCTCCTGATGCTCCCGCTCATCGTCGGGCCGGCGCTCGGCGAGCTGATCAACGCGCAGGCCGGGCACCCCGGCCTACGCCGAATGGGTGGGACTCCTGTTCTTCGTGCCTGCCGTGTTCGGCGGCATCTTCGGACTGCTCGGCGGCTACCTCACCGATCGGCTCGGCCGGCGGCGCGTGCTGACCTGGAGCATCCTGGTCTATGCGTTCTCGGCGCTTGCCGCCGGCTACGCCACGAACATCTACTGGCTGCTCCTGTTCCGGTGCACGACCTTCATCGGTGTGTGCGTGGAGTTCGTCGCGGCCACGGCATGGCTGGCGGAGCTGTTTTCCGATCCGCAGTCAACGCGAGCGCGTGCTCGGCTACACGCAGGCGTTCGGTTCGGTCGGCGGGATCATGGTCACCGGCGCGTACTACTACAGCGTGACCCACGCAGACCAGCCTGCCCGCCATCTACGGCGCGCACACGCCGTGGCGATATACCCTGATCTCCGGGATCCTCCCGGCCATCCCGCTGATCCTGATCCGTCCGTTCCTGCCCGAGTCGCCGATCTGGCAGCAGAAGAAGCAGGCCGGCACGCTCAAGCGGCCCAGCATCGCCGAGCTGTTCGCGCCCGCCTACGCACGGACGACGATCGTCACCACGATCATGTTCGCCTGCGCGTTCGGCGCCGCGTTCGGCGCCATCCAGCACATGCCGCGGATCGTGCCCGGGATCCCGGAGGTGGCGGCGCTGGCGCCCGCGGCGCGGCAGCAGGCCGTCAGCGCCGTGCAGTCCTACCAGGAGTTCGGCGGGCTGCTCGGCCGCGTCCTGCTCGCCATGCTCGCGGTTCACATCGTCTCCCGCCGGTCGCTGCTGTGGATCTTCCAGCTGCCCGGGCTCCTGGTCGTCCCCGTCGTGTTCTACTTCGCGGCCGACAGCTCGCTGAGCTGGGCCAAGTGGGGCATCTTCTTCGCCGGTCTTTTCACGGTGTCGCAATTCAGTTTCTGGGGCAACTACCTGCCACGCATGTATCCCACCTACCTCCGGGGCACTGGTGAGAGCTTTGCGGCGAACCTCGGCGGACGGATGATCGGGACGTTCGCGGCCTATGTCACACCGCAGCTCGCGACGTCGATGTCGGGCGGCGCCCCCGCCCGTCAGCTCGCGTATGCGGCGGCAATCGTCGCCCTGGTGGTCTACGGCATCGGCGTCGTCACGAGCTTCTGGCTGCCGGAGCCCAAGCGGGAAGAGCTGCCGGAGTAACCCGCCTCCACGAGGCGCAGGCTCTGGCGGCAGCAGGGCCGGGAACGGGCGTCAACCATGGTGAAGTCGGGCATCGTCGTCATCGGTGTGGTCATGC
Organism: uncultured Acidobacteriota bacterium; assembly: GCA_963787175.1. Taxonomy (GTDB): domain Bacteria; phylum Acidobacteriota; class Vicinamibacteria; order Vicinamibacterales; family 2-12-FULL-66-21; genus CAVSUB01. Next base: position 115,685 of record CAWBCA010000002.1, on the reverse strand, counting down.
TGGTCCTCGCGCAGGCACCGGCCGCGCTGACGTCGTCGACGCAGGCGCCGGCCGGCCGTCCCGGCGCCGATTTCAACGGCCGGCTCTATCGAGCCGTGTTCGTGCCGGGCCCCGACACGCTCTCGTCCGGCAACCTCGCAGACGCTCCCGAGGCGCTGCGCGATCGGCTCAGCCGGTTCCTGGTTCGTCGCGCGGCCTTCACCTCCCTCTACACGGGCGCAGCCACCGACATCGAGGGCGTGGCCCGCGACGCCAAGCGTCGCGCGATCGAGCGCGCCATCGTGTCGCTGATAGAAGGCGACGGCGTCCCGCAGCGCGCGGTCGACTTCGTCGCGGCCGCGCCGATCGCCGACGAGTGGAAGAGGTCGGCGGACGCGCCGCTCGCCGAGTCCGCGTTCGCCGAGCAGTTCCTCCAGAAGGAGCCATCGACCCCGCTCGCCCCGTTCCTGTACCTGTTCATCGCGCAGCGGCAGCGTGCTGCATCCGAGCCGGCGGAGCTGAATCAGGAGCGGCCGCTGCGGCCAAGGCATCCGCTGCGAAGGCGCGCGAGTTCCTCCGCAAGGCGCGCGGCGCATCCGACCCGATCTTCGGCCTGATCGCCGACGACCTCGAGCGGCTGCCGCAGGTGTACGTGAAGAAGAAGGCACGAGGCCAGCAATGAGGCTGATGCTGACCACCTGTCTGGCAATCGCCTGCGCCGCCCCGGCCGCCGCGCAGGTCCCGGACTGGAGCGCCCTCGAGAAAGAGGCGCTCGTGACCCTGCAGCGTTACATCCGGATCGACACGTCGAACCCGCCCGGTGACGTCGGCAAGGCGGCCGATTTCCTCGAGGCGATCCTCGAGGCCGAGCAGATCCCGACCACCAGGTACGAGTCGGCGCCGGGGCGGTCGATCATCCTGGCGCGGCTCGAGCGGACGCGTCCGGGCACGGCGAAGCCGATCCTCCTCATGCACCACATGGACGTCGTGCCCACCGATGCCAGCCGCTGGAAACGTCCGATCCGTTCGGCGCGGAGATCGCCGAGGGCGCGATATGGGGCCGCGGCGCGTTCGACATGAAGGGACCGGGCGTCGCCCACCTCTACGCGTTCATCGCGCTGAAGCGATTGAAGGTGGCCCTCGATCGCGACGTCCTGCTGATGGCCTCGCCCGACGAGGAGATCGGCGGCGGCATGGGCGCCGAGTGGATGCGCAAGACCCACTTCGCCGATCTCGACCCCGAGTACATCCTCGACGAGGGCGGGTTCGGGAGCCGCGATGTCTTCTCCCCGGGCAAGCTGGTGTTCGGGATCTCGGTGGCGGAGAAGAAGCTGTTCTGGCTGAAGGTCACCGCCGAAGGAGTCGCCGGCCACGGCTCACAGCCGAACCACCAGAACCCCAACGATCGCCTCACGCGCGCGCTGGCGCGGCTCCTCGCGGAGCCGCTGCCCACCTCCGAGTTCAGCGTGCTCACCAGGTTCAAGTCGAACGTGGGGGCGCTCGCGCAGAACAAGTTCACCAACGCCATCCAGCACTCGACGATTGCCATCACGAGCCTCCGCTCGGGCGTGGGCGACCCGCCCAAGGCCAACGTCATCCCGTCGATCGCCGAGGCCACGCTGGACTGCCGCGTCCTCCCCGGCACCACGACGCCGCAATGGATGGCCGAGATACGGCGCCGGCTGGGTGATCCCGAGATCAAGATCGACATCATCAACGAGGGGGACGACCCGGTCGTCACTCCGCCGGATTCCCCCTTTTACCAGGCGCTCGAAGCCACGCTGAAAAAGCGCTTTCCGGACGCCATCGTCACGCCGATGCTCGTGCCGTACGGGACCGACGCGAACGGTTTCCGTTCCCTGGGCGTCAAGAGTTACGGGTTCACGCCGGTCATCCTGTCGGCCGCGGCGATTGCGTCCATTCATGGCGATGCGGAGTTCCTTCCGCAGGACGCCCTCGGGCCGGCGATCCAGATCATCTTCGATACCATCAGGGCCACCGCCGGCCGCTGAGCACGTTCCATGGCAGGGATGTTCACGCTCCTCATCGTCCTGGGGATGGCGCTGTACGTCTGCTGGCGCATGCTGCAGCCGTTCTTCAACGTGCTTCTCTGGGCGATCGTGCTGACGGTCGTGTTCTACCCGATGCATCGGCGCATCCGCGTGGGCACCGGCAATCCGTCGCTCGCCGCCGCCCTCTCCACGCTGCTCGTCGTCCTGCTCATCGTCCTGCCCGTGACGTTCATCACGATCGCGGTCGTGCGCGAGCTGACGGGCGCCGCCGCCAACCTGCAGGGTGGCGTGCAGTGGCTGACCGATCCGAACGTGCCGGTTGTCGGATGGCTGCTCGAGAAGGCGCGCAACTACGTGGATATCGATCGAGACTCGGCCCGGCAGTTCGTCGCGCAGCGGATGGAGGCGTGGGGCGCCCTCCTGGCCAGCAGCACGCTGGTCGTCGTCGGCGGGGCAGTCGGGGCCGTTGTGCAGATGGCGCTGGTCGTCTTCACGATGTTCTACCTGTTCAGGGACGGCGACCGGCTCCGCAACGCCGTGTACGAGATGCTGCCGCTCGAGCGCGTCCAGAGCCACTCGATTACCGTCCGGACGCGGGATGTCATCGCGGCAACCCTTTACGGCGTCCTGGTGATCTCGGCGATCCAGGGCACGCTCGGCACCTTCATCTTCTGGGCGCTGGGACTGCCGTCGCCGCTGCTCTGGGGCGTCGTGATGTTCTTCCTGTCGATGATTCCCATGGCGGGATCGTTCCTGGTGTGGGTGCCGGCCGCGGCGTTCCTCGCCCTCACGGGGTCGCTGGCGAAGGCCGCCGTCCTGGTGGTCTGGGGCATTCTCGTGATCGGGGCGATCGACAACTTCCTGTCGCCCCGGCTGGTCGGCAAGCGCGCGCGGCTGCACGAGCTGCTGATTTTCTTCTCGGTGCTCGGCGGGCTGCAGCTGTTCGGCGTACTCGGGCTCGTGCTGGGCCCCGTCGTCGTCGCGATCACGCTGGCGCTGATCGAGATGGTTCGCCAGGCCCACAGCCCGCCCGCCGAGACGCTGCCGGAGCCGACGGTGCTGGACGAGCAGGCGGCCGTGAGGGATGTGGGATAGACGAGCTACCAGCTTCCAGCTACCAGCTAGCTGGCTCCTATCCCCTGCGTTCGCTTGTGTTGATGTAGGCGGGGTCTTTAGACCGCGCCTGGCGGGCCTGAATGGCCCGCCCCTACGGCCGCAACACAAGTGAACTCCGGGGTTAGCTCACTCCGCGCCCAGGCAGAACAGCTTGCCGTCCTGGGAGCCGATGACGATCCGCCCTGATGCTGCGGCCGGCGAGGCGGACAGCGGGCCGCCCGCTTCGAACTCGAACACCCTCTTGCCGCTGGCCGCATCGATGACGTACAGCTTGCCGTCGTTCGAGCCCACGTAAACGCGTCCCCCGGAAACGACCGGGGATGAGTCGACGCGTGCGCGCGTGGTGAACGTCCACGCGGCCTTGCCGCTCTGGCGGTCGATCGCGTGGACCAGCTTGTCGCGTCCGCCGACAACGATGTGCCGGCCCGAGAGCGCGGCGGACGAGTAGAACGGGAAGCTGCGGTCGGGATGCTTGTATCTCCAGAGCACTTTTCCCGCCTTGAGATCGACGCCGAGCACTTCGTTGTCGTACGTGCCGTAATAGGCCCGGCCGCCGGCAATCACCGGTGACGCGCCCGTGTACGCGCCCGACGACAGCTTCAGGACTTCCTTGCCGTCGGCGATGCGGATGCCGCGGAGGATTTCGTCGCAGCCGGTGACATACGCCACCCCGTCCACCACGGCGGGCGTCGCGTGGACGTAGCCCTCGGTCTGAGTCTTCCAGAGCAGCTTGCCGTCCCTGGCGCCGAGGGCGTACAGGGACGAATCGTAGGAGCCGATCAGGATGCGGTCACCCGCCACGACCGGCGACGACTTGACCTCGCCCCCTGTCTTGAAGGTCCACGCGGCCTTGCCGGTCGCTGCCTCGACGGCATGCACCACGCCGGAGAGATCGCCGATGTAGACGAGACCGCCGGCCACGGCAGGAGACGACTCGCCGATGCCGTCGGGGGACGCCTTGTACTTCCACTTGACCGCGCCATCGGCGAGGCCTACGGCATGGAGCTCACCGGTGCGGGCGCCGACGTAGACGACGCCGTCCGCAATGGCGGCGGATGACTCGATGGCGTCGCCTGCCTCGTAGGTCCAGAGGAGCTTGAGCGCTGCCGGCAGAGTGGCAGCTGTCGTGCCGGTCAGCGAAGCAGAACCGCGAAACTGCGGCCACGCGTCCTGGGGGGCGGCGTTCGGCTTTGACGGCGCCTGTGCCGAGAGCCCCGCCACCCACAGGATCACCACGACCGACCTGAAGAAGCCAGCGCCAAGTCCCGGGACTGGCGACGTTCGACCGACTTCCGGCTGACGACGTCCCGCCGACGCCCGACTGGCGACTCCCGACAGGCGACTCCGGTTCATTTGCTGGGCGCCGCCGGGGCGGCGCTAGGCGCCGCGGCGGCGGACTCCTTCAGCGCGTACAGCTGGTTGCGGTTGGCGATGAGAATCCTGCCGTTGGCCGGCACCGGCGTCGAGTACACGGAGCTTCCCATGTTGTTCTCGGCGATCAGCTTGAACGTCCGGTCGGCCGTCATGATGGCCACGTCGCCGTCCTCGTCTCCCAGATACACCTTGCCGTCGATGACCATCGGGGAGCCCCAGATGGCGGCGAACATGTCGTGGGTCCAGAAAGGCTTGCCGGTCTTGATGTCGAGCGCGTGCAGGAAGCCGCTGAAGTCGGAGTAGAAGAGGATGCCGTTGAAGATGGCCCCCGTGGAGACCGAGCGGCGGATCTTGTCGTACTCCCAGATGCGGCCGGTCGTGGTGATGTCGCCCTGCTTGGTGGGGTCGATGGCATAGAGGTGGCCGACGCCCTCCCCGTGCTCCGGGTCCTGCCCGTTGGCGATGTAGACCACGTTCTCGTAGATCACCGGCGTACTGATCACCTCGTTGCGGGTCTTCGGCCAGACGGAGTCCTTCGGGTTCAGGTCGAACTCCCAGAGCTTCTTTCCTGTCTTGGCCTCGAAGCCGCGGACCCACCCGTCGCCCTGACCGATGACGACCTGCACGACGTCGCCGACTTTTCCGACCGCAGGAGACGACCACTGCCCGTGCAGCACCTTCTCCCCTACCGAGTTGTCTTCCCACACCAGCTTGCCGGTGGTCTTGTCCACGGCAATGATCGCCGGCGCCTTCGGCGAGGGGACGTTCACGTGGCTCTCGTCCTGGCCGTTCGACGTGCTGACGAAGATCAGGTTCTCGTGCGACACCGGCGAGGAGTTCGCCATGTTGTGCTGCAGCACGCCGAGCTCCTCCATCATGTCGTAGCGCCAGATGACGTCGGCGTCGGTCTCGCGGCTCAACTTCTCGTCCTTGACCAGCCCGTCGTTGGTGCCGTCCCTGAACCCGTCGATGTCGACCGCCATCAGCTCGCCGCGGTTCGAGACGTAGTAGGCCGTGCCGTTCTCGATCAGCGGTGACGAGCACACACCCTGGTACGGCCAGTCGTTGGCCCGGCCGGCCGCCAGCTTGTCGTGCACCGCCTGCCAGAGGAACTGGCCATCGGACTCGCGGAACGCCATCAGGACACCCTTGTCGCCCTTGATGTCCGGGTCCTTCAGGGCTTCGTTGTTCGTTCCGACGAGCACGATGCCGTTGGCGGCCACGGGGTTGCCGTAGGTCTGCGAGCCGAGCTCCGCCACCCACGCCACGTTCTTCTTCGCCTTGACGTCCCAGGCGGTGGGCAGGCCTTTCATGCTCGACATCATGTTGCGGTCGGGCGTGCCGCCCCACATCGGCCAGTCCGTGCTGCCGGGGTCGGAGCGCGCCAGGAGCGCGAGCGTCGTGAGAGCGGTGAGCGCAATGACGGCGAGTATGTGTTTCTTCATCTTGGTGGTATCGGACTTGTGCACGCGTTCACGTGTGTCGCGCGGTTGTTGATGCGCGGGAACCGTCGCGGTGTGGCGCGGGCCGATGCCCGTGCCGCAGCGTTCACGATCCGGCCAGGCCGCCGACCCGGATCCCGGATCCCGGGTCCCGGGTCTCATTACTTCTTGTTCGCAAACACCTGGACGTTGTCGTAGTACAACTCGGATCCGCCGCCCGGCTGCGAGGGTGCGTCGGCGTAGAGGCCGGCCGCCCCGCGAACGTTGCCGATCGGGTCGACCCGCTCGACGGTCCATGCGGCAGGCTCGGGCTCGCCCTTCGGCCAGACCTTGCCGCGCGCCCGCACCTTTCCTCCGCCCATGTTCTGGACTTCGAGCTTCATCGTGTACCAGATGTCCTTCGTCCACTTGAACGGCACGCGCGCCGTGCGCTCCGTTTCCGGCTGCCACGGCTGGAGCTCCAGGCGCTGGTGCGTCCCGAACAGCACCAGCTCGTAGCGCTGCGCGACGATCCCGACATCGCCCATCTGCCGCCGGCGCTCCATGGCGCGGACGTCCGACTGGATCGTGTAGTCGCTGTACTCGGTGCCGCCGAAGAACGGCCGGCAGCGCTTGACGAAGGCGAAGGGGTTCTCGGCCAGCTTGACCAGGACCTTGCTGCCCTCGAGGTCTCTCACCGCGAACTTGCCGGTGGCGTTGACCCAGTAGGCGGGCGGAACCTCCCGTCCATCTTCGAAGTCGTAGCTCCATGGCAGCGGCGGGACGACTCGGATGCGCGAGGTGCCGGATACGGCGCCCGCCGTCGCTTTCACCATCCCGGCCTGGGCTCCCGCGGCCGGATCGGCGGTGAATCGTCCGTTGGCGATGGTGCCCTTCAGACCCTCCACCGTCCATGTCGCCTGGGCCGGCGCGGTGACCGGCCGTCCGTTCGCGTCGAACGCGCGCATGGTCAGCGCGGCGGCCTCACCCGGCTTGAGGATCAGGTCGGTCGGCGTGACGAGGATTGCTGCCGGCTCGCCGGCGGCTGCGGCCGGCGCCGCCGGAGCGGCTGCTGCCGGCTTGGCTGCGCCGGCAGCTGGCGCCCCTTTCGGTCCGAGCGCGTAGGTTGCCGACATGGTCACGACGTAGATCCGACCCCGCGCGACGGCGGGAGAGGCGACGATGGGCTCCGGGCTGCCTTCCGGGCCGAGCAGATCGCTGTCGAGCACCTCGGCCTTGTCGGCGTGCGGCCGGATGATGAAGAACTTGCCGTTCTCCGTGCCGACGTACAGCTTGCCGTCGGCGAACACCGGCGACGACTTCTGAATCGTTCCCAGGTTCTCGGTCCACAGCTGCTTGCCGGTCTTCAGGTCGAAGGCGAACAGCACCCCGCCGTTGTCGACCAGGTACAGACGCTCGCCGTCGGACACCGGCGAGCCGTACCCACCCTGCACGCCGCGGACGATCCAGCGGGCATCCTTGTCGGTGAGCGTGCCCTTGGACGCGGCGGGCACGGCGGCGATCATGCCCATCTCGCTCGTCGCGATGTTCTCCTCGCTGTGCGTGACAATCACGTCCGGCCCGACCATCAGGGCGGCGGTGTTGAGTCCCCGCTTGCTGACCTCCCACTTCCACATGGCCTCTCCGGTCGCCAGCTTCAGCGCGTGCATCGCGCCGTCGCTGCCGCCCGAGAAGAACATGCGCACGCCATTGACGTCCGCGACGTAGGGGTTGGCGTAGATCGTGTCGGTGGGCCGCCCTTCGGGCGCGCTCACCCAGATCGTCTGTCCGTTGGCCTTGTCGAGCGCGATGAAGCGGTGGGCGGGCGATGCGGTCTGGCCCCAGCCGAACACGAGCCCACTCACAATCATCCGGTCGCCCTCGATGATGGGCGTCGACATCCGCCCGCCGTGGGTCGTCCACATGCCGTACTCTTCGGCCAGCGAGCGCTCCCACAGCACCTTGCCGTCGCGGCTGAGCGACATCACCAGCCCGTTTCCGCTGATGGCGAACACGTTGCCGGTTGCCGGGTCCACGACAGGAGAGGACCATGCGATGCGGTGCGGCGGCACATCGCTCGTGAAGAGGTTGTACTTGTGTTCCCAGAGCAGCTTCCCGGTGTCGGCGTTGAAGCACATCAGGCGCTCCTGCTCGGTCGCGCCGCTGCCGGACGTGTTCTGCAGGTACAGGCGGTCGCCGAATACCACGGGACCGGAGCGCCCCCCGTGGGGCACCCGCCACGCGAGGTTCTCACCGGCTGGGGACCACGCATTGACCAGGCCCGTTTCGGTCGACGTCCCGGTCCGCGCCGGTCCGCGCCAGTCCGGCCAGTCGGCCCCGCGCACCAGCGCAGCAGCCGGCACGAGCAGGGCAATCGCAGTCAGAGTCAACAGGCGACGTGAGAAGAAAACGGTCATCAGATCCTCAAGGATAAGTCTACCCGCTACCTGCTTCCCGCTCTCCGCTTCGGGAAGCTGGAAGCTGGCAGCGGAAAGCCTTTAGAACACCGCCCTCACCCCGAACTGCATTCGCCGCGGGCTGCCGGCCGAGAGCACCTGGCCGAATGTCGGCGATCCGAAGAAGGCATCCGGCAGGTCCAGGTTCGTCCCGTTCAGCAGGTTGAACGCTTCGGCCCGCAACTGCAGCCGGACCGCCGTCCCGATCGGGACGTCCTTGATCAGGGCGAGGTTGACGTTCTGGTAGTCGGGCCCGGTGAGGGTGTTGCGGCCGGCGTTGCCGAACGAGCCGGACGCCGGCTGCGAAAAGGCCGACTGGTTGAACCACTGCTCCGCCGTGGGGGAGTCGAGCGCTGCCTCGCCCGTGAGGTTCGGGCGGTCGTTGTAGCCGAACCCGAGGTTCGACCGGCCGGTGTTGCTGTTGTCGACTTCCGGCCGGAGTGCGACGGTGAACGGCCGGCCGCTCTGCAGGGTGACCACACCCTGCACCTCCATGTCGCGAAGCCACACGCTCGTGCCGAGCGGCAGCTCGTAGGCGAAGGCGCCCGAGAAGCGGTGGCGCACGTCGAAGCTCGAACGGCCGCGCTCCGCGCCCGGGTCGAGGCTGTTCTGGGGGAAGTTCGGATCGCCGGTGCTGGTGAAGAAACCGGAGGCATCGTCGGTGGACTTGCCCAGCGTGTAGCGCGAAGAGCATCGACATGCCTCGCGTTGCACGCTGCTGGTACTTGACCTGCAGCGCGTTGTACTTCGAAGAGGCGCGCGACTCGATCAGGGTGATGTCCGCGAACATCGGATTGGGACGAAGGTTGTTCGGGAGCGGGCTGGGCGCAGGCTGGTTCGATTCACGGGCCGAAATCAGGTCGTGCCCGCGCGAACCGACGTAGGCGACCTCGATCGCGCGCGACGGTGCCGTACCTGCCGCTGGACGTTCAGGTTCCAGTGCTCCATCCATGGCGTCTGCAGATCGCGCTGGTACGCGGTGGCCGACTGCGGGATGAACACCGGGAAAGACGAGGGAAACGGATCGTCGAGCGTGAGGAGCGGCAGGCGCGGGTCCGGAAAGTAGACGCGAGAGGTTGAAGTACGGCGGGTTGAAGTACAGCCCTTCGCGACGTCGCCAGCGCGCCCTGGTTGTAGTAGATCCCGTAGCCGCCCCGCAGGACGGTGCGGGCGGACGCGGTCCACCGTCCACGCGAAGCCGGCCCGCGGCGCGAGGTTGTTGCGGTCCGCCTCGTAGCCGCCGCGCGGCATGCCGGCTGTTCCGACCGGCACCAGCTGACCTGTCGCCACGTCGTAGAGGTTCGCGCGGTCGTCGCTGTCGACGGCGGGCGCTACGTAGTCGTAGCGCAGCCCCGCGGAGATCGTCAGCGACGGACGCGCGCGCCAGTCGTCGTGCGCGAACGCGCTCCACGTCTGCGCGCGGAGGTTCTGCGGGTTGTCCAGCCGGGCGCCTCCGGTCAGCACCGGCAGTCCCAGCAGCAGGTCCGCACAGCGCATTGCCCGGAGTATCCCTGATCGCACGAAGGTCAGGAACCCGCGCGCCTGGACGTCGCGAAACGCCGACTGCCGCACTCCGTACCATTCGCCGCCGAACTTGACCAGGTGGGCGCCGCGCGCCCAGGTCGCCGTGTTCGCGCAGCTGGAACGTGTCCGACGTGCTCGCCTGCGGGTTGTTGTATTCCTGGCCGAGCGGCGAGTAGCCGGCGACCGAGACCAGGCTCAGCCCGGCGTCACGGGGATTGGTGGCCAGCGACGTCGCAGCCCGACCGACGCGTTGTCGATCTGCGGATTTTCGGGAAACACCCCGATGCGCGACGCGGTTGAAGCCGAAGCGCAGGTCGTTGACCAGCGCGCGCCCGACCGGCCGGCTGTATGCCGAGCGACAGGTTCTGGCCGCGGCGGTCGACGTCGTTGCCGAAGCCGGGAATCGCCGCGAAGCCGGCGCCCGCGAACGGCTCGAACAGCCGCCGGTCGCTGAAGCTGTACCGCGCGGTCCAACGCGAGGCGCCCGGGAAGGCGTGATCGAGCCGCGCGTCGAACTGATCCACGTCGTCGCGTTCCGGTGGGGGACGACGACGTAGTTCGCAAACGGCGTGGTGCGGTTCGGCAGCGGATAGAGCGCCGCGATAGCCGACGCCGATCGGGCTCTGAGCGAACGCCGGGATGCGACCGCCCGGGAACGGTTGCCTGTGAACGGATTGACACGGCCGCGGCGAACAGCGACTGCGAGAATCTGCCAGCGCGCTCGGCCGGCGTCGGCACGTTGGTCACCCGGGTGATGCCTTCGCGAAGCCGCGTGTCCGCTCGTAGTCGGCAAAGAAGAACGCGCGGTTCGGCGACGATCGGCCCGCCGATCGAGCCGCCGAACTGATGGCGGTTGTAGTCGGGCGCCGGCTCGTCCTCCGGCGCGAACGCGTTGCGGCTGTCGAGCGCGCCGTTCCGGAAGAACTCGTAGCCGGTGCCCGCGAAGCGGTTGGCGCCGGACGCGTGACCACGTTGACCTGCCCGGCGGCGTTCCGGCCGAACGACGCATCGTAGGTCGAGGTTTCCACGCCGAACTCGTGGATGCCGTCGACCGGCGGGCGCACGCCGGCGTGTGCCGAGCTTCGGATCCATGTTGTAGACGCCGTCGAGCAGGTAGCCGTTGGCAGTCCTCCCGGCCGCCGTTGACGCTGAAGGCGAAGTCGCCGCGCACCGAGCTCGCCGATCCCTGCGGCGCCGGTGCCGTGCCCGGCGCCAGGAGCGCGAGCTCGAGGAAGTTGCGGCCGTCGAGCGGCAGCCCGGCGACCTGACGCTGATCGATCAGGGTGCCGAGCGCCGCCGAGTCCCTGTCGATCGGGACGAACGGCGCGGACACGTCCACGTCCTGCCGCACTGGCGACGGCGAGCGGCACGTCCAGCCAGAGGTCCAGACCCACAGTGAACTGCGCCTGTCGCGTGTAGGTGCCGTAGCCCTTGAGCGTGACGTCGAAGCGGTATTCGCCGACTTCGAGCTCAGGAAACGAGAAACGGCCGTCGGCGTCGGTGGCGGCCGACCTGGACTCGCCGGTATCGCCGCGGGCCACGCGCACATCAGCCCCCGCGGCCGGCGCGCCCGCCTGGTCGGTCACGCGCCCCCGCACCGATGCGCGGGAGGACTGGGCCCATGCGCAGGGAACCGCGAGGAGCGCGGAGATTGCCAGGAACGGGATCAGCTTGTTGAGAATCTGCATGAGCTTTATTAGACGCGCGCTGCCGGGTCGGGGACTCCCTAAGCATATCCGGCGCCATTCCCGCCTGGGCGGGCCCCGTTCCTGACCAGCCCTCCTGTGCGGGCCCGTGTAATTCGTGGATTGCGGTGCCCCCTTTTTCGCTCAGCCATACGCCACGCCCGCCCGCCGGCCGACCCAAAAGTTCGATTTTATGAGTCTTCAGGTCGGGCGGGCAGATGGCAGGAAAGTCGCAATCCCGACACCGACATGCCCAGAGCCGATGCCGTCTCGCTCGCCAATCTCGCCGCGGCCGGAGTGCGCCTGCGGCCCACCGACGCGGTCACCATCGTTCGGGCGCTTGTCGCTCAGGTCGCAGACGGCCGGCTCCCGGGGGTTCCGTCGGCCCACGTCATCCGGCTGGCCCCCTCGGGCGCAGTGGCTGTCGAGGGTCCGGTGGTGGCATCCGGCACCCCTTTGCCGCGTGCCGCGCAGCTACTGGCTGCGCTGTTGCGCGGGTCGCAGCGTCATCCTGCTGAGCCCACACGGCTTCGTCGGGTGATCGCCCAAGCCCTGCACGACCCGTCCGGCTTTGCCACGCTCGGTGATTTTTCCTCGGCGCTCGCGCCGTTTGCCGCGCGGGACTCCGCCTCGGCGATCCGGAATCTGACGTCACGGGTATCGGAGGCCGAACCGGCGGCCGGTGCCGGGCAGGAAGCGGCTGCCGGGGCGTCGGGCGGCCAGGCCGTCAGCGGCATGGACATCTCGGACATCCGCCGGGCCCGGAGGGACACGGGACTTTCCCTGGACGAGATCTCCAGCCGGAGCCGCATCCCTGTCGCGATGCTGCGTCAGCTCGAGTGGGGCTACCTGCGCAACTGGCCCAGCGGTTTGTACGGCCGCACGCAACTGGCGCGATACGCGCGCGCTGCAGGCTTGAACCGACAGGTCGTGCTCGACGCGATACGTCCGCTGATGGATGGCGCTGGAGAGCACGCCGCAGAAAGCGACACGGCGCCGGCTGCGGGGGAGGCGGCCGGCAGCATCCAGATTGTTCAACCGACCTTCGCCGCCGACGAGGTGCTCTTCGAGGCCGAGCGCGTCGCGGAACCGGCCGTTGCCGAGGTGGCGGCGGAACCACCCGTCACGGCCCCGTCCGGTCCGGCCCTGCTGGACGAGCCTGACGTCCTGGGTTCGACCCCGCTGATCGCGGCGTCGGCCACCGGGCCAGCCGCGGCGACCCCGCTGGAGCTGCTGCCGCAGCCGGCCACCGACGTGGACACCATCGAGGCGGACTCCCCCCGGCGATCATCGATGGTCGCTGCCGCCGCGGTCCTCCTCCTTGCGGCCGCCGGCGCGCTCTGGGTGAGCTCCGCGTCGCCGGACGACGACCGGCCGGCCTCCCGCATCGTCCGCCACGTGCCCAGTCAGGAGGCGGCCATGCCACGGGAGGCGCCGGCGGCGGTGACAGCCGCTGCGGAGCGGTCGCCCGCGCCGGCGATCCGGGAATCGGGGGAAGCAGGGGCCCGCCGGCCGACGGTCGACCCCGCGGCGGGCACTCGGCTGACGCCTGCCGAATGGGACAACGAGGACGCTCCGGGCGGCTCGCCGTCTGCTGATGGTGTGGCGTTCGCCGACCCCGTTCTGGAGTCGAGCAGCACATCCGGTGCGGCGGTCGGCGGGCTGGGGCTGCGCGTCATCCGGGTGATGAACGATCGTGGACGGAACGGCCACGCCCGGCAATCGCCGGACGGCACCCGCGTCGCATTCGATTCGGACCGCGACGGGGAGCGTGCCGTGTTCGTGGCCGACGCCAACGGCCAGAACCTGCGGCGGGTCAGCGGCGAGGGGCCCGCCGCGGCGCCGAACTGGTCTCCGGACGGCCGTACCTTGTCGTACGCGCGCGCCGAGGAGGGCAACCCGGACGTCTGGAACCTCTGGGCGCTGAACCTGGACACAGGCGAGTCACGGAAGCTGACCTCGAACACGAGCGGACGACCCGTCGGGGGCTCGTGGTTCCCGGGGGCGGAGCGGCTCGCCTACAGCCTGGGCACCGGCATCGTGGTGCTCGACGTCGGGTCTGGCAGCTCGATCGTGCATCCGGCGCCTCAGGCCGGCCGGCGGGTGGGGGCGCCGGCGGTCTCGCCCGACGGTCGATGGGTGATCTACGGTCTGGCCGGAGACGGAGCGTGGCTCCTCGATCTCGCCGACGGCTCCTCGCGCAAGGTGCTGTCGGACCCGAGCATCGCCGATCTCGCCTGGTCGCCGGACGGCAGCCGCGTTGCCTTCTACAGCCGGCGCGAAAGGGAGTGGGGCGTCTGGATGATGGCGGCGCGGTAGGAACCTTCGCGCGAGGCTCCCCGCCGAGCCTGCTGTTGGCAGCCTGCGATGCAAGTCCGCGGCATCGGCGAGCGCTGATTCCGGGGACCGCGTTGCGACTCGTGCAAATACAGGCGGTATCCGCTCGTCGCGCCCTGTCCCGCCGCTCATCACTCGTCTCGGTGCCACGCGCGAGCTGCACCCCGGACTGCTAGAATGCCCGGATGTCTTCCATCAGCCCGTTCCGGGCACTGCGACCGGCGCCGGCAGCGGCGGCCGGCGTGTCGTCCGTCCCGTACGACGTCGTGAGCGCGGACGAGGCACGCGAGCTCGCCGCCGGCAACCCGCTCAGTTTCCTCCGGGTCACCCGGTCCGAGATCGACCTGCCGCCCGACGCCGACCCCTATTCGAGCGCGGTCTACGCGAAGGCTCGCGAGAACCTCGCGGCGCTCCGGACGCAGGCGCCGCTGGTGGTCGACGAGACGCCTGCCCTGTACGCCTATCGGTTGAGGATGGGCGGCCACGAGCAGACCGGCATCGCCGGGTGCTTCTCGCTCGACGAATACGACAGCGACATCATCAAGAAGCACGAGCGCACTCGGCGCGACAAGGAGGACGATCGGACCCGCCACATGATCGCCCTCCGTGCGCAGACGGGGGTGGTGTTCCTGACCTACCGCGCCGACGCGGACGTTGACAGGCTGCAGCAATCGGTGACGGCCGGGGAGCCGCTGTACGACTTCACCGCCGACGACGGCGTGCAGCACACGGTGTGGCGCGCGGGGCTGGAGCAGACCAAAGCGGCGGTGGACGCCTTCACGCGCATACCGGCGCTGTACATTGCGGACGGGCATCACCGCGCCGCCAGCGCCGCCCGCGCCCGCGCGGAGCTCGGGGGTGCGCCGGGCGGCAGGGCCGACGCGGCGGACGCGAGCACGTTCATCGCCGTGGCGTTTCCAGACAATCAGGTGCAGATTCTTCCCTATCACCGCACAGTCAAGGATCTCGCTGGCGCGACCGCTGCCGAGTTTCTGGCTGCGCTGAAACAGCGCGTGCCCGTTGACGAGGGTCCGGCGGCCCCGTCCGCGGCCGGTCACGTCTCGATGTACCTGGACCGTCAGTGGTACGCGCTGGACCTCGCCCGGGTCACAGGCGACGGGTCCCAGGGTGCGAGTCTCGACGTCGCCCGCCTGCACAGCGCCGTTCTGGAGCCGGTCCTGCGCGTCGGCGACATCCGCACCGACAAGCGGGTGGATTTCGTCGGCGGCGCGCGCGGCACCGGCGCGCTCGAACAGGCCGTCGATTCGGGCCGGGCGGCTGTGGCGTTCTCGATGTATCCCGTCAGGGTCGAAGACCTGATCGCGATCTCCGATGCCGGCGGGATCATGCCGCCCAAGTCCACGTGGTTCGAGCCGAAGCTCCGCGATGGGTTGCTGGTGCATGAGATTTGAAAATCGCTTCCAGCTTCCGGCCTCCAGCTTCCCGAACGGGGAGCGGGGAGCTCACGACAACGGGAAGCGGACAGCGGGCAGCGGGAAGCTGACGTGAAAATCCTAATCGCCGACCCATTCGAGACCAGCGGGATCGACGGCCTGGCCCGTGCGGCGTGCGAGGTGCTCTACGAGCCGGATCTCGACGGCGACGCCCTGACGGAGGCGATCCGCTCGAGCCGGGCGGAGGTGCTGGTGGTGCGCGGCACCAGGGTGACGGCGCCGATGCTCGACGCCGGACAGCTCTCGCTGGTCGTTCGGGCGGGCGCGGGGTACAACACCATCGACGTGGCTGCCGCTTCGTCCCGCGGGATCTATGTCTCGAACTGCCCGGGCAGGAACGCGATCGCCGTCGCCGAGCTCGCCTTCGGGTTGATCCTGGCGCTGGACCGCCGCATCCCGGACAACGTGGCGGACCTGCGCGCCGGGGTCTGGAACAAGAAGGCGTACTCGAGCGCGCGCGGCCTGTACGGAAAGACGCTCGCGCTGCTCGGCGTCGGGAGCATCGGCCGCGAGATGATCCGCCGCGCCGCCGGGTTCGGGATGAACGTCGTGCTCTGGAGCCGGCGATTCGACGGCCAGGCGCATCCGCTCTCGGAGCAGGAGGCGCGCGGTCTCGGCGTGGAGGGCGCGCACCGGCAGGTGTCCATCGATGTCGTGGCCAGTCCCGGCGATGCCGCCTGGCGGGCCGACGTGCTCAGCCTCCACGTGGCGCTGAGCGCCGAGACGAAGCATCTGCTCGATGCCGGCGTGCTGGCGCAGCTGAAGCCGGGCGCGATCGTCATCAACACCTCCCGCGGCGAAGTGGTGGACCACGCGGCGCTCACCGCGGCGATCCGGCAGAAGCAGCTCAAGGTCGGCCTCGACGTGTTCGCGCGCGAGCCGGCCGGCACGACCGGCGCATTCCTCGACCCCATCGTCTCGGTCCCCGGGGTCTACGGCACGCACCACATCGGCGCCTCGACGGAGCAGGCGCAGGAGGCGATTGCCGCCGAGACGGTCCGCATCATCCGCAGCTACAAGGACACCGGGCGCGTCCCGAACGTGGTGAACCTGGCGACGCGGACGCCGGCCACCTACATGCTCGTGGTGCGCCATCGCGACCGCCCGGGCGTGCTCGCACACGTCTTCGACGAGCTGCGCCGGGCCAACCTCAACGTCCAGGAAACGGAGAACATCGTGTTCGCAGGAGCGGAGGCAGCGGTCGCGCGGATCAACCTCGACGGGGGTCCGACACCGGACGTTCGCGCCCGCATCAAGGCGGGCAACCCCGATGTCCTCGATCTGCAGGTCGTCACGCTCTGACCGTTCGGTTTTTCTCGAGAGGCTGACATGTCCACAACGACGACGCGCATCCACAACTTTTCGGCCGGTCCCGCGATCCTTCCGCTGGAGGTGCTCGAGGAGGCACAACAGAACCTCGTCTCCCTTCCGGGCGTGGGAATGTCCATCCTCGAGATCAGCCACCGGTCGAAGCCGTTCGAGGAAATCCTTGCCGGCTGCGAAGCGGACCTTCGTGCGCTCGCGGGCATTCCCGCGAGCTACAAGGTGCTGTTCCTCCAGGGAGGCGCGAGCCTGCAGTTCTCGATGGTCCCGATGAACCTGCTGCCGCACGGCGGGTCGGCCGACTATGTCGTCACCGGCGCCTGGTCGCAGAAGGCCGTCAAGGAGGCCAAGCGCGTGGGCGGCGTCAAAATCGCGGCGACCACCGAGGCGGAGAACTTCACGCGCGTGCCCACGCAGGACGAGCTGACGCTCGACCCGGCGGCGTCGTACGTCCACGTCACCACCAACAACACGATCTTCGGTACCGAGTGGCACCACATGCCGCAGGTTGGTGAGGTGCCGCTCGTCGCCGACGCCTCGTCCGACATCTTCAGCGGCCCGCTGGACATCGGGGCGTTCGGCCTGGTTTACGCCGGCGCCCAGAAAAACCTCGCGCCCGCCGGCGCCACCCTCGTCATCATCCGCGAGGACCTGCTCGCGCGGACGCCGAAGTCGATTCCCACCATGCTGCAGTATCCGGTGCACGTGGAGAACGGCTCGATGTACAACACGCCGCCGGTCTTCACGATTTACGTGATGCGGCTCGTGCTGAAGTGGCTGTTGAAGGAAGGCGGGCTGGCTGCGATGGCCCGCCGCAACGCGGCCAAGGCCGGCAAGCTGTATGCCGAGATCGAACGCACCGGCTTCTATCGCGGGCACGCGCACAAGGACAGCCGCTCCCGCATGAACGTCACGTTCCGATTGCCCAGCGAGGAGCTCGAAAAGACGTTCGCGAAGGAAGCCACCGCGGCCGGGCTGGACGGGCTGAAGGGCCACCGCTCGGTGGGCGGCATGCGCGCCTCGATCTACAACGCCTTTCCCGAGAGCGGCGTGGACGCGCTGGTGGAGTTCATGCGGGCGTTCGAGCGCCGGAACGGCTGAGCGGACGGATGCTGTAAACGCCCTGTCCGTGCCAGTTACAGGCGGCCAACAGTCTTACAGAAGTCTTACACGCGGTGCTCCGGCATCCTGCTACTGTGGGACGTCCCCACTACTGCGAGGAGCTCCGTTGACGACGACTCTGCGACCGAACACCCGGGCAGCGTACACCCTTTCGAGAATCAACCTGATCACCGCCGTCTTCATGGTGCTGTTCCACATCGGTGCGGTGGCGGCGTTCTGGTTCTTCAGCTGGACCAATGTGATCGTCGCCCTGGCGCTGCACTGGGTGGCGGTCGGCTTCGGCATCAGCCTCGGCTACCACCGGCTGCACACCCATCGGGGCTTCAAGACATCGAAGGCCTTCGAGTATTTCCTGGCGGTCTGCGGCACGCTGACGCTCGAGGGCGGACCGATCTTCTGGGTCTCGACCCACCGCGTGCACCATCAGCATTCCGACCACGATGGCGATCCGCACTCGCCCCGCGAGGGCGGGTTCTGGTCCCACATGGGCTGGATCCTGTTCGGCGACTCACACCACAACAACACGCCGCTCATGGTCAAGTACGCGCCGGACCTCGGTGCGGACCCGTTCTATCGCTGGCTGAACACGTATCACTGGATTCCGCTCACCACCGTCGGCCTGATCCTGCTGGCGGTCGGCGGCTGGGGCATGGTGTTCTGGGGGATCGCGCTCAGGGTGGTGTTCGGCCTGCACGCCACGTGGCTCGTGAACTCCGCCACCCACATGTGGGGCAGCCGGCGCTTCAACACGCGAGACGATTCCCGCAACAGCTGGTGGGTCGCCCTGCTGACGTTCGGCGAGGGCTGGCACAACAACCACCACGCGCACCCCGTGTCGGCCCGCCACGGGCTGGCCTGGTACGAGCTCGACGTCAGCTGGATCACGCTGAAGATGCTCCGCGCGGTCGGCATCGTGTGGGACCTGAAGGTCGCGAAGGTCCGCTCGCTGCCGGTCGAGGAGGCCGCGTAGGCATAGTATTCTCTGATCCATGGTCAGCGGCCGGCGCCGATCGGTCATCTTCTTCACCGTTCTCGGCATCTGCCTCGTCGCGCTGGCCGTCACGCTGAACGTCAGCTGGGTCCTGCTGAACTGGCGCCGCGGAGTCCTCGCGATTCTCGGCGTCATTTTTTTTCTGGTGATCATCGCGGGGCTCGTGCTCAACACGATCTTCCTGGTCCGCGAGATCCGCCGCAACGATCAGCACGACTCCTTCATCAACGCGGTCACCCACGAGCTCAAGACGCCGGTCGCCTCGATCCGCCTCTACCTGCAGACCCTCCAGACACGTGAGCTCGATGAGGACCGGCGCCGCGAGTTCTACCGCATCATGCTCGAGGACAGCGACCGCCTGCTGCACACGATCGACCAGGTGCTGCGGGCCGGCAGCGCCGGCTCGCGGCTGCGGCGGAGCGCGCGCTCGCGGGTCAATCTCGCGGAGGTCACCCGCGAATCGGTCGCGCTCGCGAGGACCCGGTTCCGCCTGACGTCCGAGGCGCTCACCTACGACGAGCTCGCGCCCGTGGCGGATTCCATCGTGGTCGGCGACGCCGACGAGCTGCGCGCCGCCGTCTGGAACCTCCTCGACAATGCGGTCAAGTACTCGCCCCCCGATGACGTGCGGGTCGAGGTCCGGCTCGAGCGTGAGCCGGACGGACGGCTCGCCGTCCGCGTCGCGGATCACGGCGTCGGCATCTCGCCGGGCGAGCTGAAGCGGATCTTCCGGCGCTTCTACCGCGTGCCCACGAGCGTCGCCTTTCGCGCGAAAGGGAGCGGGCTGGGGCTCTTCATCGTTCGTTCGGTCGCCCGGAAGCACGGCGGGCGGGCCTTCGCGCACAGCAACGGCACGGGCCGCGGCAGCACCTTCACGCTGCTGCTGCCGAAGGCCGCCGACGCATGAACCCTCCCCGCGTGCTCATCGTCGAAGACGAGCAGCACCTTGCGGAAGGCCTGCGCTTCAACCTCGAGGCCGAGGGCTACGGCGTGGATGTCGTCGACACCGGGGAGGCGGCCCTGGCGCGACTGATGGACGGCACCTCTCGGCCGTTCGACCTGGTGGTGCTGGACGTGATGCTCCCCGGCAAGGACGGCTTCGCGGTCGTGACGGAGCTGCGTCAGGCGCGTCAGTTCGTGCCGGTGCTGATGCTGACCGCTCGAGGCCGCCCGGACGACGTGCTGAAGGGGTTCGCCGCGGGCGCAGACGACTACCTGCCCAAGCCCACCGAGCTGGCGATTCTGCTGGCGCGTGTCGGAGGGCTGCTCCGTCGATCCGAATGGCTGCGCCGCCCGCCGGACCGCTACACGTTCGGCGGGCGGACGATCGACTTCGATACGCTGGAACTGCGGGTCGGGGACCGGACGCTCCCGCTGACGCTGATGGAAGCGAACCTGCTCCGCTACCTGATCAGCCACGAAGGCAAGGCGGTATCCCGCAAGTCGATGCTCGGGGATGTCTGGGCCGTGCACGAGGACACCGACACGCGGGCCATCGACAACTTCATCGTCCGGCTGCGGCGCCACATCGAGAAGGACTCGGGCAAGCCGAAGCACCTGCTGACCGTGCGGGGCGTCGGCTACCGCTTCATCGCCGAGCCGGAGTAGCCGCTACTCCTGTGGCGCGACGAAGGGGGCGCGTCGCCGGCCGCGCCGGCGTCGGCGCGCGCGGAACGGCGTGTCCGCCGCCTGCTCGTGGGGAGGGTGGATCCCCTGGGCCTGCAGGTTGCGCCAGTGCGCGACGACATCCGGACGGTCGCCGTGGATGTCGAGCCAGGTGATCGCTTCGTCCAGCGCGGAACGGTGGAGGAGCCCTTTCTGTGCGCGTGCCGGTGCGGCGAGGTCGAGCAGCCGCGGCAGCATCGCCCGGATGTGCTGCAGCCGCTCCACGTCCCGGCGCGCGATCGGCAGCATACCGATCTCGATGCGTTGTTCGAGCGCATCGGCCGCGAAGCGAGGCCGCCGCCCGGCAAGCCCCAGCGGTTCCAGGAGCGTGCCGGCGAGAATGGCGTTGGTGAGCGAGTCGGGCGCCGTGGCGAAGCGTGCGCGGTACCGATCGAGCGCAGCGATCGATCGCCAGAGCGCCTCCGGGGCGCTCGCCAGCTCCGGGGTGATCTCTTTCATCAGCTTCGTTGCGCGCAGCTGACGCATGGCCTGTTCGGCATGTCCGGACCGCAGGATCTTGTAGTACTCCTCGAGGAGCCGCGGCGGCGCGCTGCGGGCGATCTCGTGCCGGTGAACGGCCATCGCCTCGAGGATCGGTTCATCGATGGTGAACTCGAGCCGGGCCGCGAGCACCACCGCCCGCAGCATGCGGACCGGATCCTCGAGGAAGCGGACTTCGGGATCGCCGATGCACCGGATCAGCCGCGACTCGAGGTCGGCGAGACCGCCGACGTAGTCGATGATCGAGAAGGTGCCGATGTCGTAGAACAGCGCGTTGACCGTGAAGTCGCGCCTGAATGCATCTTCTTCCGGCGTGCCGTAGGTATTGTCGCGCTGTATGAGCCGGTCGGGCGGGGGCAACTGGTGAAGACGACGAGGCGTTGCATCCTGCGCGTAGGTGCGCTCCTCGCCCGGCGGGTCCATGAGCCCGTTCGCGTCTCCCTCGAGCGCCTCGGCAATCTCGGCCTCGGCCGTCACCTCCGACGAATCGACGTGACGGCGGAATGTCGCCACCTCGATGGTCTGGGTGCCGAACTTCACGTGCACCAGCCGGAAGCGCCGGCCGATGATCCAGCAGTTCCGAAACAGCTTCTTGACCTGATGGGGATGGGCTGACGTGCCGATGTCGAAATCCTTCGGACGCCGGCGCAGCAGCAGGTCGCGGACGCTGCCGCCCACCAGGTACGCCACGTAGTGATGCTCGTGCAGCCTGTAGAGGACCTTCAGAGCACCAGGATCGATGTCTCGCCGGGAGATCGGGTGGGACGAACGGGGGAGGATGGTCGGTTCCGCCATCGAACCGAAGTATAGCACCGGACCTCGCGAAGTACTACTAAGTATAAGAGAGCCATAGGCTTAGGGGGCCTGTGCTCATGTGTTAGCATTCTCGCCATGCGTCCCGTGATCCTGGCCGCGCTGGGGCTCCTGCTGTGTGTACCCGCAGCGCACGCGGCCGATCCGCTCAACGAGGCGCGGCGGCTCTACAATGCGGGACAATTCGAAGAAGCGGCGCGTTACGCGCGAGAGGCGATGTCCGTGGCGGACATCGCCAACCCCGCCGGCGTGGTTCTCGGGCGAATCCAGCTGGAGCGGTTCCGACAGACGGCGAACCCGGACGATCTCGTTTCCGCGCGCGAGTCGCTCCGCATTGTCGATCCCCGTCTCCTGAGCTACCGGGAACGCCTGGAGCTCACCATCGGCCAGGCGGAATTGCTCTTCCTCGACGAGAGGTTCGGGGCGGCGGCTGAGCTGTTCGAGACGTCGCTCGATCGTTCCGCGCTGCTCGGGCCGGCGTCGCATTCGCGCGTGCTGGACTGGTGGGCGACGTCGCTGGATCGGCACGCGCAGCTGCGGCCTGTCGAGGCGCGCCCGCCTATCTACACGCGCATCATCGGCCGCATGGCTGCGGAGCTGGCGCTCGACGAAGGGTCTGCAGCGGCGAGCTACTGGCTCGCGGCTGCCGCGCGCGGTTCGGGAGATCTCGAGCGCGCGTGGCAGGCGTCAATGGCCGGCTGGGTGCGCGCGGGCCTCGCGCACGACCGCGGCGCCGAGCTTCGCGCCGACCTCGAGCGCCTGGTGATCCAGGGCATCATTCCCGAACGCGTGGCGCTGCTCCAGACGACGGATACGCGTCAGGCGGCAGGCGGGATGCTGAACGAGTGGAACGCGTTCAAGGCGGACTGGAGCAAGTAGCCCACAGCCACAGCCCACGGCCTAGGCCTTGGCTTCCTTCCAGTTCTCGCCCGTCCCCACATCCACCGTGAGCGGGACCGTCAGCCGCACGGCGCCTTCCATCAGTTCCTTCACGGCAGCGGCCGTTTCGTCGGCCGCTTCAGCCGGTGCTTCGAACAGCAGCTCGTCGTGCACCGTCAGGATCATCCGCGCCCGCCCTCCCGCGACGCGGCCCAGCGCCGCGTGCACGTCCACCATCGCGCGCTTGAGCACGTCGGCTGCGGTGCCCTGAATCGGCAGGTTGACCGCGACCCGCTCGGCGGCGCCGCGCATCTGGCCGTTGCGGCTCGTCAACTCCGGCACCAGGCGCCGCCGTCCGAACATGGTCTTCACGACGCCGCTGGCGCGCGCCTCCTCCAGCGTCCGGTCCAGGAACTGCCGGACGGCCGGGAAACCCGCGAAGTAGGCGTCGATGAAGTCCTGCGCTTCCTGGCGCGAGACGCCGATGTCCTTGGCGAGCGTGAACGCCTGTTTGCCGTACAGCAGCGCGTAGTTGATGATTTTCGCGCGGCGGCGCAGCTCGTGGGCGCTGAGGCCGCTGA
Organism: uncultured Acidobacteriota bacterium; assembly: GCA_963787175.1. Lineage (GTDB taxonomy): Bacteria > Acidobacteriota > Vicinamibacteria > Vicinamibacterales > 2-12-FULL-66-21 > CAVSUB01. Next base: position 92,452 of record CAWBCA010000002.1, on the reverse strand, counting down.
TCCCGCCGAAGACTTTCGCGGCCGTGCGATCGTGGATGTCCTCGCCCCGCGCGAACGCGTCGATGAGGACCTGCTCGCCGGACAGGTGCGCCAGCACGCGCAGCTCGATCTGCGAGTAGTCCGCCGAGATCAGCACATGCCCCGGCGCCGCCACGAACGCGCGCCGGATGTTGCGTCCGACCTCGGTTCGAATAGGGATGTTCTGCAGGTTGGGATCGCTGCTGCTCAGGCGTCCCGTCGCGGCAACCGCCTGGTTGAAGCAGGTGTGGACCCGCCCGGTCGCAGGGTGGACGAGCTCGGGCAGGGCGTCGATGTAGGTGCCCTTCAGCTTCTGCAGGCCGCGCCACTCGAGCACCAGACGCGGGAGCTCGTGGGCGAGCGCGAGCTCCTCCAGGACCTCGAACGAGGTCGACTGCGCCTTCGTCTTGGTCGTCCGGCGGATCGTCTCCGTCCGGAACCCGAGCTTGTCGAAGAGCACTTCCGAGAGCTTCTTCGGCGAGTTGATGTTGAACTCCTCGCCGGCCTGGTGGTACACCATCGCCGCCAGCCGGTCCATCTCCCGCTCGACGACGGACGACTGCGCGCGGAGCGTCTCCACGTCAACCCGGATCCCGGCGCGCTCGATCGCGACGAGAACGGGGATGAGCGGATGCTCGAGGGTGTCGTACACGCCGGCCAGCGACTCCCGCACCATCAGCTCGCGCAGCGTCCCGGCGAGCTGCAGCGGCAGGTCGGCGCGCTCTCCCGCGAAGTTCAGCGCGCTGGCGAGCGGCAGCGACGTGAACGACAGGGCCTTGACCCCGCGGCCGCAGACGTCTTCCTCCCTGAGCGCCTTGTAGCCGGTGTGCTCGAGCGCGAGCTCCTCGAGGGGGTGGGCCGAGCGTGTCGAGTCGAGCAGGTAGCTCGCGATCATGGTGTCGAGCTCGAGCCCGCGCAGCGTGACACCGTGCTGGGCCAGCACGATCGCGTCGAACTTCAGGTCGTGCCCGATCTTCCGCAGGCCCTCGTCTTCGAGCACCGGAGCGAGGGCCGCCAGCACCACGTGCAGATCGAGGCCGTCGCGGTCCGCCTGTCCGGCCTCGTTGAACAGATCGGCGTCGGAGCGTCCGCCGGTGACCGGCACATAGTGCGCCTGCCGGGACACGGTCGCAAACGCGAGCCCGGCGATGCCGGCGCGCATGGCGGTCGGGCGATCCGGCAGCACGCGGAACGCGAACCTGCCGGCAGCCCGCAGCGACGCGACGAGACTCGCGAGCCCGTCGACGGTGGCGACCAGCTCATACTGCTTGCCGACGGTCTCCGCAGTCGGGGCGAACTCCATCACCAGCGAGCGAAAGCCGAGACGGGTGAACAGCTCGAAGCACCTCTCGCGCGTGGCGCCCCGGTACAGCAGCGCGTCGGGATCGAACGTCACCGGCACGTCCGTGCGGATGCGCGCGAGCTCGCGGCTCTGACGCGCGTCTTCCGCGTGGGCGATCAGCCCCTCGCGATAGCGCTTGTTCGGCACCTCGGATGCGTGCGCGAGCAGCGCCTCGAGCGACCCGTATTTCGCGATCAGCTCGCGCGCCCCTTTCTCGCCGACGCCCGGCACCCCCTTGATGTTGTCGATGGAATCGCCCATCAGCGCGAGCACGTCGACCACCTGCGACGGCATCACGCCCAGCTTGTCCTGCACCCCGCCGGCATCGAACCACATCCCGTCGTCCCGCGGGTTGTAGACGGAGATCCCGTCCGTGACGAGCTGGAAGAAGTCCTTGTCGCCGGTGACGATCGCCACATCGAAGCCGGCGGCGTGCGCCTTCGCCGTCAACGTCCCGATCACGTCGTCTGCCTCGAACGTCCGCGAGGTGAGGATGGGAACGCCCAGCGCTTCGCACGCTTCGTGGACCCAGGGGATCTGCTCGGCCAGATCCGGCGGCATGGGCGAGCGGTTCGCCTTGTAGTCAGTCGCGAGCTCGGACCGGAAGGTGGGCCCCGGCAGATCGAAGGATGCGGCGAGATAGCGCGGGTTGTGGTCCTGGATCAACTTCCGCAGCATCGTCACGAAGATGTACACGGCGTGCGTGCTCTTCCCACCGGGACCGGACAGGCCGGAACCGCGCATGGCGTGATACGCGCGGTACATCTGTGAGCTGCCGTCGATGAGGAAAAGCCGTGCAGGTGTCGACATCAGGGACGCGGGAGCGGCAAGAAAATTGAGTATATCATTCGAAGGATGTCAGCTCGGCTCCGTGCCGCTCTGTCGATCGTCCTGATCGCGGCGGGCGTCACCACGGCCTGCGGAGGCCGTTTCTTCGGCAAGCAGTACCAGTACGAAGAAGATATCTACCTGGCGACCGACGGCTCCGCCGCAGTGATCGTGAATGCGTCGATGCCTGCGCTCGTGGCGCTGCGCGGCCTGCCGCTCGACACCGATCCGGCCGCTCAGGTCGACCGGAACAAGGTCCGCGCCGCCTACCAATCGCCGCTTGCAACGGTGACCCGCGTCAGCCGTTCCTGGCGGCGCGACGGCCGGCGCTTCGTGCAGGTGCGCGTCGAGATACAGGACATCCGCAAGCTCGACGGGGTTCTCCCGTTCGCGTGGTCGAGCTATGCGCTAGGGGAGGAGGACGGGCAGCGGGTCTACCGCCAGACGGTTGGCGCCTCGGCGCTGCGCCCCGGGACGCTGCAGAACTACGGCTGGAAGGGGAAGGAGCTGGTCGCGATCCGGCTGCACATGCCCAGCCGGATTGTCGAGCACAACGCCCGGGACATCGACACCGACCAGGGCATCGCCGTCCAGCGCGGGAACATCCTCGCGTGGGAGCAGCTCCTCACCGATCGTCTCGACGGCCGGCCCATCGCCATCGAAGTGCGCATGGACCGGCAGTCGATTCTCTACACGACGTTGTGGCTGTTCGCCGGCGCCTTCACCGCCGCGGTGCTGCTCCTGGGCCTGATCGTCTGGCTCACCGTGCGCAAGGGGGCCAGGGAAGCGGCTACAGCCCCCTGACCCGATCCTCCGCCACGATCCGTCCGTACCGCCCCACCGGTCCCGATCACTGCAGCGGCCTTGGCGACGCCTCAGTCCGGACCTCCCGCTACTGATTCAGCACCTCCATGTCGGTCCGCAGCTCGGACTCCACGGAGAGCTCGCCGAAACCGGTTGCCAGCGAGCGTGCCAGCATGCGCTCGACGTTGCTGTTCACGACCCCGGTGAGCCGCACGCGCCCGCCTTCGACGATGATGTGGATGGGCGGGCGAGCCATGGCGGCGTAGTTCCAGAACGAGGGGTTCCCGTAGATCGCCCGGGCGATCCGCTGGCGCAGCTGGTCGTCGTAGATCGAGACCGGCAGCACGCCGATGTTGTTCTGGACCTCGCGCACGCCGTCGATGCCGGCGATCCGCCTGCCGATATCGTTCTTCTTGTACGGCATCGTCACCTTGCCCGTGAGGGTGACGACCCCCTGTTCGATCCGCGCGTTCACGTCGTCGAAAATCGTGAACTGCGGGTAGGTGTTGACCTGGCGCACGATCTCGTCGCCGACCCTCAGGTCGCGCCGATCCTGTGCGGACGCCGGGCCCGCGGAGGCGAGCAGCCCCAACACCATCAATCCGGAGAGCAAACTGGTCTTCATCGCAACGAACCTTCCGGCCGCATCCGCGGCCCTGGCTGGCACTACGTCATCACGCCGTCCAGAGGGCAAAGGGGATGCCACCCGCGCAGCGGCAAATTCCCTGCGATTCCGAGTGCAGTCCCGACTGCCTTCGCGAGGACGACCACTGGGGATGACAGCCCGCGTGCTCACGCCGCCGCAATTGGCGCAGGGCGCATCGCAGGATGGCGCACCACCGCCGCGCATCCTGGGGGCCGGGCTCCTCTGGTAACCGGGGTTTCCGTCCCAGCCGGGCCGGCGTGCCTGCTACAGGACCGCGATGGTGACGATGCCGGCGCCGATCAGGAGGAGCTGGCGCACGGGCCCGCCCTCGAGGCCGCCGCGGTGGAGGTCGGGGATGAGGTCTGCCATCGCCACGTAGAGGAAGTTGCCGGCCGCAAACGCGAGGACGTACGGCAGCGCGTACGGCAGTGCTTCGGTGGCGGCGATCATCGCCACGGCGCCCAGGATGCCGCCGACCCCCGCGAGGAGGTTGAGGGTGAACGCACGCAGGCGCGAATAGCCGGCGCGGAGCAGAATCGCGACGTCGCCCACCTCCTGCGGGATCTCGTGGGTGGCGACCGCCAGCGCCGTGGTGATGCCGAGGGGGACGGACGTGACGACCGCGGCGGCAATAACGGCGCCGTCGACGAAGGTGTGAAACGCGTCGCCGACGATCACGAGCGACGCGGCGCTGCTCGTGTGCACGGCACACTCATCCTCGTCGTGACAGTGGCGCCAGAGCACCAGCTTCTCGAGCAGGAAGAACACGAGGATGCCTGCGAGGAGGGTGGCCATGGCCTTGCGCGGCTCCATCGCCGCCAGGGCCTCCGGCAGGAGCGCGAGCAGGGCCACGCCCAGCAGCGTGCCGACCGCGTAGCTGATCAGCCACGGCAGCAGCTTGACGCGGGCACCATCACCGAGGAGAAGGAACAGGGAGGCCGTCAGAAGACCGCCGAGGCTGCCGAGGACGCTCAGCCCCACAGCCACCGCATACAAGCGCACGCGAGCGATGATATCCCACAGTCGTGAGCCGTCTGCCGGCGGCCGGGAGCCCGTCGGCGGTCTTCAGCCGGCGGTCAGTCGGAGGACTGGCTCCGATTTCCGGCAGACGACCCACGACCGTTGATCGTTCAGTCCTTCGTCGCCATATAGCCCCGGCGGGCCCGGACGTGGTAGCCGGCGCGGAGGACTTCCACGGTGATGGTGTGCCACTTGCCGTCGGCCTTGCCGGTCGACGGGTAGCCGAGCGAGGTACCTGCTTGCTCAGCTCGTCGGCGATGTTCTCGGTCGCCGGATCGAGGTCGCGGGCGTTGCGGACGATCTCCGTGCGGCCACCGCTTTCGTCGGTGATCTCCCGCAGCGCCGCGGGATTCACGCGTTCGTCCCTCGCCCTCCCGATTCCTCCCGGCTGGCGTGGGCGATCGTGGCTGCACGATGGGCGGCCGTCGGCCGCCCGGCATCGGAAACGGAAAGGGAAACGACGGGGGCCGGCGCGGCTGGCGCCCTCCGCCCTGGCCGCCATACGTCACGGTGCTGCCCTGGCCGTCTATGCCGATCGCGTACACCATCACCTCGGTCGCCCGGATCTGGCGCTTCACGTCCGCGACGGTGGCCTGGCTGTTGGTATCGTTGCCGTCCGAGACGATGAGCAGCGCCTTCTTGCGATGCTGGCCGCTGTCGGCAAGCGGAACGGCCTCCGCCACGGCGTCGTACATCGCCGTGCCGCCGTTCGGGTAGATGCGCCGCAGCTGCGACTGGAGCCGTGTCGCGGTTGGTCGTCCAGCCCTCGACGAGCTCGGGCACGTTCGAGAACCGGTACAGGAACAACTCGTCGTCAGGAGTCGAGCAGATCCACGAAGAAACGCCGAGGGCATCCCGCGCCGCCAGCATTTTCTCGCCGTCCATGCTGCCGCTCGCGTCGAGCACGATCCCGAGGCTGACCGGCACCCGCTCGCTGCTGAAATGGGTGATCGGCTGCTCCTGCCCATCCTCCAGAATGCGGAAGTCCTCCTGGCGCAGGTCCGGCACGAACCGGCCGTCCTGATCCGTGATGGTGGCCGTTACGTTGATCAGCTCCACCGCGCTCCGGAAGCGGAACGATTCCTCCTCCTGCCTGGTCGAGGGCGGCTGCTGCCGGGGCGGCTGCTGAGCGGTCAGCGTGGCGACCCCGAGCGCGAGCGCCAGGGACACCGGAATCACTCGAGCGGCGTGCAATGGCGGCCTCCTCACTCGTTTCGCGCCAGCGCGGCGGCGTTCCGGTGGTCCGCGTGCGCGACCGCACGGCCGGCGCCGTCGCGAAAGCTGACGCGGTAGCGCGTGACGGCGCCGTTGACCGGAATGGTCACGACGAACGCGGATTCGTCTCCCGCGCCGAGCGGCTGCACGTCGAGCGGCGACCGTCCGCTGGTCAGGAACGAACCGTCGGCGCCGAATAGGAAGACGGTCGCCGTGAGAGTCTCGAGCGGCTGCCCGCCGCGCGGATTCTGGACCCGTCCGCTCACGGTCAGGCTTCCGTCCGCCCGTGCGTGACTGAGGGCGAGCAGTTCGAGCGGCGCGGGCGCCTGCGCCTGAGTGTGCGCCGCCAGATTGGCGCCGGCATCCGTCGCCGACGGCGATCGGAACAGCGCAATCATGAACACGATCGCCACCACGAGGGCAATCCCGCCCGCAATCCGCCGCCCGGGGACCCCGACGTGGAGTCAGCGACGGGCTCGGCGAACAACCGTCCGGTTGCATCGGCCGGCAACGGGGCTGGCGCCGGTCCGGGTCGGCCTCCGGGAGAAAATCGGGCTCCGCCATCGACGCGAGCGCCTCGACCCGCGCGTTGGAGCGCCGCCGTTCGTGTCGCAGCACCGCGCGCAAGGACCACCGCCATGCCGGCACGACAGCGCCAGGGCGACCAGGATGATGAGCAGAGAGAATGTGTTCATGGTTGGTTACCGGAGCTTGAACGCCACCGCGACCTCGACGAGCACGTCGACCGGAGTGCCCAGCCGCCGAGCAGGCGCGAAGCGCCACTGTCGAACCGCGTCGATTGCGCGCTGGTCCAGGCCGGCGCCAAGGCCGCGCTGCAGGCGCACGTCGCCGACCGACCCGTCGCGCCGCACGACAATCTCGAGCTCGACCTCGCCGTTGATGCCCCGCCGGCGCGCCTCTTCGGTGTAGTCGGGCTTCACCTCGCGAATCAGCGACGGAGGGGTGATGCCGCTGCCGGGCCGGTATGGTCCGCCCCCGGTTCCCCCTCCTGAGCCCGGCCCGATGCCCGACCCCTCACCCTCGCCGAGACCGGTGCCCGCTCCCGTGCCTGCGCCACCGCCGGTCCCGTTGCCGCGGCTGTCCGCCTCGGACGGAGTGTCGCTCGGCAACCCGGCGCGATCCCGCTGATCTGCCGCCACCGTCGCGACCGGCGCGACAACAGGAGGCTCCGGCTCCGGCCGCTGTGGAGGTGGCGGCGGCTCCACTGGCTTCGGGCTTCGGAATCGGGGACCACCGGCGCCGGCCGCGGTTTCGGCTCCGCGCTGGGGCCTTCGACCGCCTTCAGGGTCGGCACCGGGCTCCGCATCCGGCTCGCGCCTTTCGATCTCGGCGCGCGGCGGGGGCGCCGGCTGCTTCAGGCCGCCGCCTCCGCCCGCCCCGCCCGGACCCGGCCTCGTCAGGAACACCAATTCCGTCTGGTCGAAGCGCGTCACCGGTTCGGGACGGGCAGCGCCCATCCCCATCATCAGCACCAGGCCGCCGAGCATCACCGCATGGGCCAGCGTCGATCCGACGAGCGGAACACGGGCTTCCCGCGTGTCGCCCGTGCCGTGCTGGAAGAGCTCGGGGACCGTCGCCGGCAGGACCATTCCCCCGCGAAGGCTGCGGACCACGTCGATGGCATGGGTGGCCGAAACGAACAGTCCATCGATGCTCCGGACCCGACCTGAGGCGATCAGCGCACGCACGTCCCGCACGTCCGCGCCGGCAGCGCGCGCGATTTCGCTTGCGCTGAACACCTCGAGCGATGGGGACACTGGTTCCATGGGCGTGCACACGTAAGGGCAAAAGGCTTGCCGTTCACGGGACCGGCCCGTGGCGCAGGGGGCCCGTTTTTTCGCACGTTTGGCCCGGATCCTGACGCTGACGCTGTGGCGGAGTGTGCTCGATTGCAGACAACAACGGGGGAATAAGGGACAGTCGATGCCGGACAGGGAATCGTGGAAGAGACGGGATCCTGGATGCGCCATCCGGGATCGGGATCCGGGGCTCGGCGTTCGGGGCTCGACGCTCGATTTAGAAGCCCGAAGTCCGCGCGAGGGGGAGCGCGAAGCGGGAAGCTGGAAGCTGGAACCGAGAAGCGGACCTGTGTTACAACCCCCGCATGTCAACGGCTCAGACGGTAATCGTCACGGGGGCGTCGAGCGGCATCGGCCGGGCGACGACGCTGAGGTTTGCGGGCGCCGGCGCGGCGGTTCTGGCGGTCGGGCGCAACGAGGCGGCGCTTCAGGAGGTCGTCGGGGAGGCTGCCGCTGCGGGTGGGCGTGCGGATCTTCGTCGCCGACGTCACCGGTGCCCGACGTGCCGCCGCGCATCGTCGCAGCGTGCCTCGAACGGTTCGGCTCGCTGACGACGCTGGTGAATGCGGCCGGCGATCATCGCCATGGGCACCGTCGAGTCGACGACCGACGAGCAGTGGGCGAAGGTGATGGACATCAACCTCCATGCGCCCTTCCGACTGATGCGCGCCGCCGCGGCGCCGCTCACCGACTCCGGCCGGCTCGATCGTCAATGTGTCGAGCGTGAACGGCCTCCGATCGTTTCCGGGGCTGCTGGCCTACTGCGTCAGCAAGTCGGCGATCGATCACCTCACGCGCTGCGCGGCGCTGGAGATGGCGCCGAAAGGGGTGCGCGTCAATGCCGTCAACCCCGGCGTGCGGTCGTCGAACCTGCATCGCCGCGGAGGAATGGCGGAGGACGCATACGCAAGCTTCCTGTCCGCTCCCGCGAGACCCATCCGCTGGGCCGCCCGGGCCAGCCAGCCGAGATCGCCGAGGTGATCTTCTTCCTGGCGTCGGACGCCGCGAAGTGGATGACCGGGGAGACGATCCCGGTAGACGGAGGGCCGGCACCTCACGTGCGCGAGGTGAGCCTACCAGCTGCCAGCTGCCGAGCTTCGCGCTGCCAGCTTCCAGCTCGTGGCTACGCTTCGAGCTCCTAGAGCTCTCGAGCTTCTGTCGTACCTGTCTTCTGTCTTCCGCTCGTTCAGCCGTTTGACTCCCTCGGCGAACGTCATCCCGTCGCGCTCCGCCAGCGTCGCGCACGGCGGCGAACCCGGCCGCCGTCAGCAGCGGCGGGGCGCCGCCGCTGGCGAAGAACTCCGGGTTGACCGGCCTCGAGACGAAGCCGCCGCAGACCGCGTCGTGACGAGGTTTCGATGACGAGGCAGCGCCCGCCGGGACGGACCACCCGCTGGCGCCTCGGCGACGATCTCCGGTGCCCGCGCCGGCGCCGGCGCGTCCGCCGAGCACGTCGCGCAGCACGACGACATCGAACGCGCCGGCCTCGTACGGCAATGACGGTCAGGGGTGTCGTCGAGGCTCTCGACCAGAGCCCCGTCCCGCTCGACGGTGCTGCCGCCGTTGCCACGCGACCCTCGTCGGCTGTCAACCGCGCAGGCACGGCCGGTCAGCCCGGCCTTGATCGCGAGCGCGGCAATCAGCGGCGGATCACTGCAACCGACGACCAGCACGCGATCGGCGAGCTTGATCCCGATCATCGCGACGGTGAGCGGTTCGCTCGTGCTTTTCTTGAACCAGGGCATGGGCGTCAGGGCGTCAGGGTGCTCCGGTGGTCTATGACTGGCGAGCGGGACGACCGCGACTCCTCCGGTCAGGGGTCGGATCGTCGCCACCGGGCGGTCGGCCTGGCGCGACCGCTCGAAGGCGGTCCGGCCCGAGCGACGACTCTCGGCCGCTCGAATCAAGGACTGATAAGTGCGCCGTCTCGAAAACCCCGCAAAATTCACGCGAGACCAGGGCACGCGCGGTTTGCAGGCAACGAGGGAAATGGACGAGAGGGCTGTATTCATGAACGACAGGCTGAGCCGGCGTTCTGGGGGGATTGTTCATCGGGATGCTGTCGGCGCTGCCGCTGGTCAATGCCGGCAACTGCTGCTGTTGCCTCTGGGTCATCTGCGGCGGTGCGCTGGCGGCGTACCTGCGCCAGCAGAGCAGTCCGGTGCAGATCGACGTGGCAGAAGGCGCGCTCGTCGGGCTCATGGCGGGGGTGGTCGGCGGCGTCGTCGCCACCCTGTTGTCGATTCCGTTCCAGGCGTTGGTCGGACCGTATCAACGCCAGGTCCTGGAGCGGATTCTCGCCAACAACCCCGATGTGCCAGCCGAAGCGCGCGACGCCGTCGAACGCTTTGCAGGAGGCTCGGCGTTCCAGCTCGTCGGCATGGTCGTCAGCGTCGTCATCGACGTGATCTTCGGCATGCTGGGTGGCCTGCTCGGCGTGGCGATGTTCAAGAAGAAGACGCCGCCCACGCCCGGGACGGTCGAGGTGTTGCCGCCCGTGTAGGGACGTCGCTGCGGCAGCAGGCTGCCGGCCTGCTGTTGAACCGCGTTGCTTCGATTGACGTCAACTATCGGGATCCGGGATCCGGGATCCGCGATCGGGCACTCCCCGGGAGCCGTCAGAATCACCTGATCATTCGTTCCCTGAACGCGTCACGCGCGTATTCAACCGACAGGCCCGAGCACCCATGTCTGAGATTGACGCACTCCTCCAGGAACACCGAAGCTTCCCGCCGCCGACGGACTTTCGCGCCGGCGCGTCATCTCCGACCCGGCCGATCTACGAGCGCGCCGAGCGCGACCCCGAAGCGTTCTGGGCCGACTTTGCCGCGCGAGCTCGAATGGATCACGCCCTGGACCGAGGTGCTCGACTGGAAGCCGCCGCACGCCAAGTGGTTCGTCGGCGGCAAGCTCAATGCCAGCGCCAACTGCCTCGACCGCCACGTCCGCACGGCCGCGCCGCAACAAGGCCGCGCTCATCTGGGAAGGCGAGCCGGGCGACCGCCGCACGCTGACCTACTGGGACCTCTACCGCGAGGTCGGCACAGTTCGCCAACGTCCTGAAGTCGCTCGGCGTCAAGCGCGGCGACCGCGTGGCGCTCTACCTGCCGCTGATCCCCGAGCTGGCCATCGCGATGCTGGCCTGCGCGCGCATCGGCGCCGTGCACAGCGTCGTGTTCGGCGGCTTCAGCGCCGAGTCGCTGCGCGACCGCATCAACGACGCGCAGGCGCGTGCTGCTCATCACCGCCGACGGCGGCTACCGCCGCGGCCAGCGTCGTGCCGCTCAAGCAGATGGCCGACGAGGCGCTGCGCCGAGCACGCCGTCGATCAGGCACGTCGTCGTGGTCCAGCGCCAGGCCGGCGCGCGCCGATTCCGGTGCGACGATCCAGGACGGGCCGCGACCACTGGTACCACCGACCTGATGCAGCACGCGCCGTCCGACTGCGACGCCCGAGCGCGATGGACGCCGAGGACATGCTCTACATCCTCTACACGTCCGGCACGACCGGCAAGCCCAAGGGCATCGTGCACACGACCGGCGGCTACCTCGTCGGCACCTACGCCACCACCAAGTGGGTCTTCGATCTCAAGGAAGACGACGTCTACTGGTGCACGGCCGACATCGGCTGGGTCACCGGCCACAGCTACGTCGTGTACGGCCCGCTCGCCAACGGCGCGACGGTCGTGATGTACGAAGGCGCGCCCGACTGGCCGGCAGAAGGACCGCTTCTGGGAGATCATCGAGCAGCACGGCGTCACCATCCTCTACACCGCGCCGACCGCGATCCGCGCGTTCATGCGCTGGGGCACCGAGTGGCCGGCCAGGCGCGACCTGAGCTCGCTGCGGCTGCTCGGCTCGGTCGGCGAGCCGATCAATCCCGAAGCGTGGATGTGGTACCACGAGCACATCGGCGGCGGGCGCTGCCCGATCGTCGACACGTGGTGGCAGACCGAGACCGGCGCCATCATGATCACGCCGCTGCCGGGCGTGACCAGCACCAAGCCCGGCTCGGCGACCCGTGCCGTTCCCCGGCATCTCCGCCGAGATCCGCGACGCGACAACGGCAAGCACGGTCGAGACGCGGCGGCGGGCTGCTGGCCCTCACCAGGCCGTGGCCGGCGATGCTGCGCGGCATCTACGGCGACCCCGAGCGCTACGTCCAGGCGGTACTGGAGCCGGTGGAACGCCGGCATCTACTTCACCGGCGACGGCGCCAAGCCGCGACGACGACGGGTTCTTCTGGCTGCTCGGGCGCGTCGACGACGTGCTGAACGTCGCCGGGCACCGCCTCGGGACGATGGAGGTCGAGAGCGCGCTGGTCGACCACCCGAAGGTCGCCGAGGCGGCCGTCGTCGGCCAGCCGCACGACATCAAGGGCCAGGCGGTCGCCGCGTTCGTGACGCTCAAGGAGGGCGTCGACGCCGACGACGGAGCTCGCGGACGGAGCTCAAGGAGCACGTCGCGCAGAAGATCGGCGCGATCGCCCGGCCCGACGAGATCCTGTTCGCCGCCGACCTGCCCAAGACCCGATCGGGCAAGATCATGCGGCGGCTGCTGCGCGACATCGCCGAAGGCAAGGCGCTCGGCGACACCACGACCCTGGCCGACCCGGCCGTGGTCGTCCCGGCTGAAGAGTCGAATACGAAGAGAAGGAAGGGTAGCGAGGGAACACCAGCGTCCGTCCCGACCGTAGATCTCCTCTGGTCGTCTTATGCGAGTCCATCAGCAATGGCATTGATCGAAACGCGCGATCTCTGGAAGACCTACGTGATGGGCGACGAGGAGATCCACGCCCTGCGCGGGGTCTCGATCGACATCGAGCGGGGCGAGTACGTCGCCATCATGGGGCCGTCCGGCTCCGGCAAGTCGACGCTGATGAACCTGATCGGCTGCCTCGACACGCCGTCGCAAGGGCAGCTACCTCCTGAACGACAAGGAGGTCGCGGCGATGAACGACGACGAGCTGGCGCGGATCCGCAACGAGGAGATCGGCTTCGTCTTCCAGACCTTCAACCTGCTGCCGCGCGCCACCGCGCTGCACAACGTCGAGCTGCCGCTGGTCTACGCCGGCGTCACCGGCAAGGTGCGGCGGGAGCGGGCCAAGCTGGCGCTCGAGAAGGTCGAGCTGACGTCCCGGGCCGGCCACCGCCCCAACGAGCTCTCGGGCGGTCAGCGCCAGCGCGTCGCCATCGCCCGCGCGCTGGTCAACGACCCGTCGATCCTGCTGGCCGACGAGCCGACCGGCAACCTCGACTCGAAGACCGGCAACGAGATCATGGGCGTCTTCGACCGGCTCCACCAGGGCGGCAACACCATCGTGCTCGTCACGCACGAGCCCGACATCGCGGCCTACGCGCACCGCGTCATCCACATCCGCGACGGCCAGGTCGAGAAAGACGTCAGCCGGGCGGCCTGATGCGCACCCGCCCGCGCACTCGGCGCGCGCCGACTGCCGGCTCGCTCGCCCGCGAACCTGCAACCCTGAAACTCCACACGTGTCGCCCCGGAGGCGATAAAATAGCGGCTAAATGAACGACGCACCGGTGAAAGAGACACTCGGCTTCCAGACCGAAGTCAAGCAGCTCCTGCACCTGATGATCCACTCCCTGTACGGGAACAAGGAAATCTTCCTGCGCGAGCTGGTCTCCAACGCCTCCGACGCCTGCGACAAGCTGCGCTTCGAAGCGGATCGCCAACAGCGCGCTGCTCGAGGCCGACACCGACCTGAAGATTCGCGTCAGCTACGACAAGGCGGCCCGCACGATCACCGTGTCCGACAACGGCATCGGGATGTCGCGCCAGGAGGTCATCGACCACATCGGCACCATCGCCAAGTCCGGCACCCGCGAGTTCTTCCAGAGCCTGGGCGACAGCGCCAAGGACGCGCAGCTGATCGGGCAGTTCGGCGTCGGCTTCTACTCGGCCTTCATCGTCGCCGACCAGGTGACGCTGCTGACGCGCCGCGCCGGGCAGCCCGCGGAGCGAGGGCGTGCGGTGGGAGAGCAGCGGCGAGGGAGACTACAGCATCGAGGCCGAGCCCAGAGAGAGCGCGCGGCACCGACGTGATCCTGCACCTGCGGCCCGAGAACGACGACCTGCTGTCCGGCCGCGGCTGCGCACCATCCTGCGCAAGTACTCCGACCACATCACCGTGCCGATGCTCATGAAGAAGGAGCAGTGGGACGCCGAGGCCAAGGCGCAGGTCGCCACCGCCGACGACGAGCAGGTCAACCAGGCGTCGGCGCTGTGGGCGCGGCCGAAGGCCGAGATCACCGAAGAGCAGTACCACGAGTTCTACAAGCACGTGTCGCACGATTTCGAGGCCGCCGCTTGCCTACAGCCACGCCCGGGTCGAAGGCCGCCACGAGTACACGCAGCTGCTGTTCATTCCGCAGCGCGCGCCGTTCGACCTCTGGGACCGCGAACATCGTCACGGCATCAAGCTCTACATCCGGCGGGTGTTCGTCATGGACGACGCCGAGAAGCTGATGCCGGCCTACCTGCGGTTCGTGCGCGGCATCATCGACTCGAGCGACCTGCCGCTCAACGTGTCGCGCGAGATCCTGCAGGACTCGGCGGACGTGGCGCTGATCCGCACGGCCTCGGTCAAGCGCGTGCTCGGCGTGCTCGAGGAGCTGGCCGCCAATCAGCCGGACAAGTACGCGACGTTCTGGAAGGAGTTCGGCCGCGCGTTCAAGGAAGGCATCGTCGAGGATGGCGGCAACCGCGAGCGGATCGCCAAGCTGCTGCGGTTCGCCTCGACGCAGCGACGGGCTGCCGACGCAGGCGACGTCGCTGGCTCGATTACGTCGGCCGGATGAAGCCCGGGCAGGACAATCATCTACTACATCACCGCCGACGGGCTGCGCGGCAGCCAGGAACAGTCCCGCACCTCGAAGTCTTCCAGCAAGCTGGGCGTCGAAGTGCTGCTGATGTACGACCGCGTCGACGAATGGGTGGTCTCGAGCCTGCACCGAGTTCGAAGGCAAGCGGCTGCAGTCGGTCGCCAGCGGCGACCTCGACCTCGGAAAGCGCTGGCGAGCCGAGCCGACAAGCCAGGAGCGGCGGAGCAGGAGGGTGCGCACAAGGACCTGCTTGCGCGGATCCAGGGCGTGCTCGGCGAGCGGGCCAGCGCGGTCCGTGCGACGCACCGGCTGACCGACTCGCCCGGCGTGCCTCGTCAGCGATCGCACACGGCATGAGCATGCACCTCGAGCGCCTGCTGAAGGCGTCCGGCCAGTCTTTCCCTGCGAGCAAACCGGTGCTGGAGGTCAACCCCGACCACCCGGTCGTGGCCCGGCTCGGGCAGGAGCAGGATGCCGCCGCTGTTCGCTGACTGGAGCCAGATCCTGTTCGACCAGGCGGTGCTGGCCGAAGGAGGCGACCTCGAGGATCCCGCCGCGTTCGTCAAGCGGCTGAACAAGCTGACGCTGGCCCTCGCGGGCGGCCCGCCGTCGAGACTCTGGACGCCTGGGGGTTGATGCCGGTGCCAGCTTCCCGCTGCCCGCTGCCAGCTTCCCGCGTCGGAGTATGGCGGCGCGCTGGTTAATAGCGGGTAGCAGGAAGCTGGAAGCTGCCAGCGGGCAGCGGGGAGCGGGAAGCTTTTTACATCGCCGCCCAGTGCCCCTGTGCGATTTCCCGCAGGGTTGCGGCCCGGTCGAAGCTGTTCGGATCGAGCACGATCGCTGGCGGCGCGCGTCGGGGTCCGGCCGGGGGATCGCCGACAGCAGCGCGCGCGTGTAGGGGTGGGCAGGCGCCTCGAACAGGCGCTCGGTCGTCCCCATCTCGACAATCCGTCCCAGATACATCACCGCAACCCGCGAACAGATGTGCCGCACCAGCCGGAGATCGTGAGCGATGAACAGGTAGGTCAGATTGAGCTGCTGCTGGAGATCCATCAGCAGGTTGATGACCTGCGCCTGCACCGAGACGTCCAGCGCCGACACCGGCTCGTCCGCGATGATGAACGACGGGTTGAGCGCGAGCGCGCGCGCGAGGCCGATCCGCTGCCGCTGCCCGCCGCTGAACTGGTGGGGATAGCGCGACAGCTGCGCCGGGTCGAGGCCGACGAGCGCGAACAGCTCCGCGACCCGCGCCCGCCGTTCGCCGCCGGCGCCGGTCTTGTGAATGATCAGCGGCTCCTCGACGATGTCGCCGACGCGCATGCGCGGGTTGAGCGACGAGTACGGATCCTGGAAGACGATCTGCATGTCTCGGCGCGCCTGCCGCATCGCGCGTCCGCGAGAACGCGCAGCACGTCCTCCCCCTTGAACTGCACGGCACCCGAGGTCGGCTCGATCAGCCGCAGGATGCACCGCCCGGTCGTCGTCTTGCCGCTGCCCGATTCGCCGACCAGCCCGAACGTCTCCCCCTCGGCGATCGAGAAGCTGACCCCGTCCACCGCGCGCACAGCGGCGGCCTTGCCGAACAGCCCGCGCGTGCGCGTGAACTCCTTGACCAGGTCGCGAACCTCCAGGAGGGGGGGATCCTCAGGGTTCATGCCCCCTCCACCCTCCCCCCGTGCAGATAGCACTTGACAGTCCGCGCCGGGCCCACGCTCGTCTCGCCCGGCGGGGCCGTCGGGCAGGGCTCGAACCGGTCGGGGCAGCGCGGCGTGAACGCGCACCCGGGCGGCAGCTGACCGAGCGGCGGCACCGTGCCCTGATGGCGCGCAGGCGGCTGCCGGGGGCTCCGCCCGGGCATCGAGGCCATCAACCCGCGCGTGTAAGGATGCTTGGGATCCTCGAACAGCGCCTTCGGACCGGCGCCTGCTCGACGATGCGCCCGGCGTACATGACGGCAACGCGATCGGCCATCTCGGCGACGACGCCGAGGTCGTGGGTGATGAGCAGCAGCGCCAGCCCCATGCGGCGCTGAAGGTCGCGCAGCAGGTCGAGAATCTGCGCCTGGATCGTCACGTCGAGCGCGGTGGTCGGCTCGTCGGCGATCACCAGCGACGGGTTGCAGGCGAGCGAGATGGCGATGAGCGCCCGCTGGCGCAGGCCGCCCGAGAGCTGGTGCGGGTACTCGCGGATGCGCCGGGCAGGCTCGGGGATCCTGACCGCGTCGAGCAGCTCCAGGGCCCGCGCCCGCGCGGTACGCCGCGTCGCTCGCCTGTGAACCAGCAGCGTTTCCTCGATCTGGCTGCCGATCGTGAAGACCGGGTTCAGCGCCGTCATCGGCTCCTGGAAGATCAGCGCGATCTCGCCCCCGCGCACGTCCTGCATCTCGCGCTCGGACAGACCGCGCAGGTCCCGGCCCTTGTAGAGCAGCCGCCCTGCCTCGATGCGGCCGGGCGGCTCGACCAGCCGCATGATCGAGAAGGCGGTCAGCGACTTGCCGCTGCCGGACTCTCCAACCAGCCCGAGCGTTTCGCCTGCGCCGACCGAGAAGCTGACGTCGATCACCGCCGGGACGAACCGGCCGCCTGCGTCGAAGCCGGTCGTCAGATGCTCGACCGCCAGCAGCGGGGCGGCATCAGACATCTATCTCGATGTGCTCCCCGAACACCGTCCGCATCGCGTCCGAGATCTCGCCGACGGTCGCGCGGGCCTCCACGGCATCGATAATGAACGGCACGAGGTTGTCCGACCCGCGGGCGGCCGCCCTGACGGCGTCGAGCGCGTCCCGCCAGGCGCTGGAATCCCGGGACGCCCGCACCTGCGCGCACCCGCTCGATCTGGCGGCGTTCGACCTCCGGATCGATGCGCAGCAGCTCGACGAGTGCGGCTCGGACGTCGCGAACTGGTTCACGCCGACGACGATGCTGGCGCGGGTGTCGATCGCCTGCTGCGCGCGGTAGGCCGACTCCTGGATCTCGCGCTGAATCAGTCCCTGCTCGATCGCCGCCAGGGTGCCGCCGGCGGCGTCGATTCGCGAGAGCAGCGCGACCGCGGCGTCTTCGATGCGGTTGGTCTCCTGCTCGATGAAGTAGGAGCCGGCGACCGGGTCGACCGTGTTCACCACGCCCGACTCGCAGGCGACGATCTGCTGGGTACGCAGCGCGATCCGCTGCCGACTCCTCCGTCGGCAGCGCCATCGCCTCGTCGCGGCCGTTGCAGTGCAGCGACTGGGTCCCGCCGAGCACCGCGGCGAGCGCCTGCAGCGCGACGCGCACGATGTTGTTGTCGGGCTGCTGGGCGGTGAGCGTGCTGCCGGCGGTCTGGGTGTGGAAGCGCAGCTGCTGCGCGCGCGGGTTCGTTGCGCCGAACCGATCGCGCATGATCCGCGCCCACAATCGCCGGGCCGCACGGAACTTGGCGATCTCCTCGCAGAAAGTCGTTGTGCGCGTTGAAGAAGAACGAGAGCCGCTGGCCGAAGCTGTTGACGTCGAGCCCCGCCGCGACGGCCGCCTCGACATAGGCGATCGCGTTGGCGAACGTGAAGGCGACCTCCTGGACCGCGGTCGCGCCCGCCTCGCGGATGTGATAGCCGCTGATCGAGATTGAGTTCCAGTTGGGCAGCGAGCGCTCGCAGAAACCGAAGATGTCGGTGACGATCCGCAGCGACGCCCGCGGAGGATAGATGTACGTGCCGCGCGCGACGTACTCCTTGAGCACGTCGTTCTGCACCGTTCCGGCGAGCGCAGCGTCCGGCACGCCCTGGCGGCGGGCCACCACGACGTAGAGCGCGAGCAGCACAATCGCCGTCGAGTTGATCGTCATCGAGGTCGACAGGCGCTCGAGCGGCAGCCCGTCGAAAAGCTCCGCCATGTCGTCGAGGCTGTCGATTGCCACGCCGACGCGCCCGACTTCTCCCTCCGCCAGCGGGTGGTCGGAGTCGTAGCCCATCTGCGTGGGCAGATCGAAGGCGACGCTCAGACCGGTCACCCCCTGGTCCAGGAGATAGCGATAGCGGCGGTTCGATTCCGACGCGGTTCCGTAGCCGGCGTACTGCCGCATCGTCCAGAGGCGGCCGCGGTACATGGTGGGCTGAATCCCGCGCGTGAAGGGAAACTCACCGGGAAAGCCCAGCTCGACGTCGGGATCCCATCCCTCCAGCGTGCGCGGATCAGCAAAAGGTGCGTTCATGCGGCGGCGGCGCCATTGTAGCAAGTGCCCGGATCGCAGTTTCTGCGATCCGGGGAGAGCAGGGCGGCCGCCTTTCGACCGTGTCCGGCTGAGCCTGCCACCACAAGATGTAGAGGGTACGAACCATTGACACCCTCCGGAGGGGCGTTTTAGAATGGCACAGCGATCCCGCGCTGCAAATCCTTCATATGAACAATATTGGCGCCCGATTCCTGCCGCCCTCGTCGGGATGCAGTTGCGCATCGGGAGACGCCCCGGTTCCTGGTCCGGCGGCGGTGAGGAGGTCCCAGAATGGACGACGTCGTGAACCGGATAGCACGTGAGCTATCCGATGCCATCGCTGCCGCCGTTGCCGAGGATGCCAGAGTGGAAGCGTGCCGCGAGCGGGCGCGTGCCGCGGGCTTCGAGATGAGGGTGACCCTGGAGGCCGTGATCGGTTTCGTCAACCGGGCTCAGCCAGGCGCGCTCGCCAAGGTCGGCGCGACTCAGAAAGTCTCCCGCGCCGAGCGGCGCAACATGGAGATGAGTGCGAACGATCGGCGTTTCCTTCGTTCGCTCCGGATAGCGGCCGACGAGACCCAGAGCAAGGAGGCGGAGTAGCAGTTCCCAGCACTCCGCGCCCCGGATTGAACAAAGGCCGGCTGATTTCTCAGCCGGCCTTTGCCGTTTCAGGGAGCCACGCTCAGTCGGCGAGCGCGCCCACCGGCGAGGCGGAGTGTTCCCGGCCCGGCCGCCACTCGATCAGCTGACCGTCGCGCGGAATCCGGAGCGACACCGGCTGTCCCTCCGTCGGCAGAGGGACCTCCTTGCGCGGGTTTGCGTGAACGGTGTGCTTGCCGTGCTGCTTGTACCAATCGGCCACCGTGGCATTCTGGTACATGTTCTCGACAATCTGGCGCCAGCCCACGCCCGTGTTGTACGCGCAGAACGAGATCTCTCCCATCTGCGTGGCGTACGGAATGATGCACATTTCGGTGCGGCGGAAGTCGTAGGTCCAGAGATCCTGGAACCACATGCCGGCGACGAACATGAGGAGCCACTCGTCCTGCTTGCGGTCGCCGTTGGCGCTGGCTCCGAGCCTGCCGCCGAGCTGGCCGCCGGTCTGCTTGTCGTACTTCTTGAGCAGGTCGATCAGCCGGAACCCCCGGGGCGCGCGCCCGGGCGTGTAGTTGCGCAGCAGGCTCAACGCCGTCTGCACCTTGGTCAGCAGCGGGCCCCGCGCCGCGTCGGCAATCGCGCCGGCGTCCTGCAGGAACCGATCGAGGTTGATGAACGACGCCAGCGGCGCCCACTCCTTCGTCTTCTTGCTGACCATGAACGCGGTGCCGATGCCGCAGTCCGGGTGGCACCCGCACTTGAGCGTGCCCCAGTCGGCGCCCGGGCCCTTCAAGAGATCGGTGACGTCGGACAGCGCGCTCGACGCCGACAGCGGGAACCAGTCCCGGAGCGGCTCGGTGACGCCGGTCTGACGCTTCACGTCCTCCGCCAGGTGCGACAACGTGTAGCGCCGGGAGTGGCGGTCGGCGTCGGAGATGTCCTCGTCCCGTCCCGTGAACGACACCGGCTGGAACGAGACGAAGCTGATCTTGTCGCAGTTCTGCAGCGCGAACTTCACGATCGGCCCGACCTGATCGTCGTTGACAGTGTTCACGATCGTGACCACCAGACAGACGTCGATTCCCGCGGCGTGCAGCGCCTCGATCGCACGCAGCTTCACGTCGAGGAGGTTCCCGACCTTGCGGTGCGCGTTCGCCTGCTCGGTGACGCCGTCGAACTGCAGGTAGGCGATGCGCATGCCGGCGTCACGCGCCTGACGCGCGAAGTCCGGCTCCTGCGCAAAGCGGATCCCGTTGGTGGCCGCCTGGATGCTGAAGTAGCCGATGTCGCGCGCGTACCGGACGGCGTCGAGAAAAATCGGCGAGATGGTCGGCTCGCCGCCGGAGAACTGGATCGTCATCTGCCGCTTCGGCTTGACGCTCAGCGCATCGTCCAGCAGCTTCTTGACCTCGTCCAGCGTGAGCTCGTGCACGTAGCCCACCTGGTTGGCGTCCATGAAGCACGGGTCGCACATCATGTTGCAGCGGTTGGTGAGATCGATCGTCAGCACCGCGCCGCGGCCGTGCTTGATCGACGACGTGCCGTGATTGTGCAGGCGGTCCGTGACCGCATCGAAGTCGCGGCCCGGGAAGAGGCTTTCCAGCCGTTCGAGGAAGGCAGGGTTGATCGCCAGGGTGTCGACGAAGGTGCCGTGCACCGGGCAGGTCTTCTCGATCACGATCTTGCCGTCGCGCTCGAGGATGTCCGCCTCGATCTCGGCGACGTGGTCGTTCACGAGCGATTCGATGGACTGCTCGCCCGAGAGAATCCTCGCCCGGGCCTCACGGACGCAGGTGGGGCAGAGCGAGTCGGTCCTGCGAGGCCAGCCGAACTGGGGACGGGTGCGGTTCCGCCGCTTCATCAGCGGAGCGGCCGCCCACTTGGGTTGAAACGCCGACTGCTCGAATTGCGCGTTGACTGCCTGAATTGCGGGCCACGCGGCCCGGGCGCCGTACGCCAGCGCCAGCTCTACCGGTCTCCAGACGTTCATCCGAGTCAGACCTCCTCGCCGCGGAACCCCCGACGCCCTTACGGGCTTTCGTGCGGCGGCAGGACCGTCCGGAACTATAACATACCCGATTCAGGCTCAGCCGGGCCCCGCGCGAGCGAGAACCTCCAGTTGAGCTCGGTCGGTTTTACCCCGTTCTGTCAATGGGATGCGGTCGAGCCAGACGATCCGCCTCGGCACCTTGTGGACTGCCAGCCGGGCCGCGCAGAACTGCCTGACTGCCAGGACGTTCCGCTCGCCACCGGCCGGGACAATGCACGCGACGATCTGCTGCCCCCGGGCGGCGTCGGGGGCGCCGAGCACCCGGACGTCCGCGACGGACGGCATGGTTCGCGATACCTGCTCGACTCTCGTCCGGCTGCACCTTCCGTCCCGCTACGTTGATGAACTGCGAGACCCGTCCGGTCAGCACGAGGTGACCGCCGGTGTCGAAATGGCCGAGGTCGCCCGTCAGGAACCCGCCATCCGACGAAGGAGCCCTCCGGTCCGTCGTCGCCCGCATACCGGGACCCCACGGCCTCCCCTGCGACGTGCACCCGCCCGCTGCCCGGCAGGGCACAAGGCTCGGGCCGCAAGGTGACGCGCACCCCCGGGAGCTGCCGTCCCACGCTCGTCTCGTCCGGGAGCGCCTCCCCGTCGTCGTAGGCAATGCCGCCGGTCTCGCTGGTCCCGTAGAAAGAGTGGATCTTCACGCCGAAGGCGTCGAAGAACCGGCGGACGGTGGGCACCTCGAGCCGGGCGCCTGGCGCTGATCAGCTTGCGCAGCCGCGGGGGCCAGCCCGCCGGCGGAGGCGAGGCGCCGAGGTGCTCGAACATGAAGGGCACGCCGGGAACGACGTCCGCGTCGTACGTCGCGAGCGTCTGCCGCGAGCGCGTGCGGGACGAACCCTTCGCGCAGCACAACGGCGGTGCCCTGCATCAGCGCGGGTACCAGCAGGTTGCCGAGCCCATAGGCGTGTGACAGGGGAATCGCCGCCAGCTGCGTATGTCCCGGGCGTGATGTCCATCGCCTCGACGATGTGCTCGGTGTCGGAGACGAGCTCCCGCTCGGTGGTGAAGGTGGCCCTGGGAAGGCCGGTGGATCCGGATGTCAGCTTGAGCGCCGCGGCACCGCGATGAAGGTCGGGCCGGGACTCCGCACCCTGGAAGCGCACGGCCAGCAGTCCGTCGCAGAACGGTTCGGGCTCGGCGTCGCGGGGCAGGAGGGGAGAATCGGCGGGCAGGATGGCAAGCGTCGCGGAGAAGCGCCGGGCGATTTCGCCGAATTCCACTCGCGCCGTGCCGCCGTCCACCGGCATCACCACGACGCCCGCATCGCGGGCCGCGAGCCAGAACGGGAAGGCAGCCGCGCGATTGCCGATGGCCAGCATGACGAGACTGTCCGGCCCCAGGCCGAGGCGGTCCAGCTCGCGGCGGTGCTCCTCGCTCGCAGCCAGCACGTCGGCCGCCGTCAGCGTCGTGCCGGTGAGCGGCAGGTGGATGAGTGGCCGCCCGGGGCGGTCCCGGTGCAGCCGCCGGAACCGCTCGACGATCTCGCTCAACGCAGGTTCTGGCGATCGCCGAGCAGTTCGGTGCCGCCGAGCGGATTGTCCGGGATGTCCGCAGGATTGGGCGCGCCGCGGGTCACCAGGCTGAAGAGAGGACCGGCCATCAGCGTCGTCCCGATGGTCATCATCACGAGGATCGTGAACAGCGTCGGCGTGATCAGGCCTCGTTGCAGCCCGATGTTCAGCAGGATCAGCTCCATCAGGCCGCGGGCGTTCATCAGGGTGGCGATGCTCAGGGCTTCGCGAGTGGACGCACCGGTGACCCTGGCGGCAACGAAGCACGCCAGGCCCTTCCCGGCGCAGGCCGCGACGAACGCCAGCGCCGCCACCCCCCACAGCCAGGCTGAATCGAGCAGGCCGACCCGGCTGTTGAGGCCCGAGTACACGAAGAACAGCGGCAGCAGCAGAGAGGTCGTGAGCGGCTCGATCTTCGCCTGCAGCTCGCGGGACAACAGCCCAGGCGGTGTCGCCGCTCCCAGCACGAAGGCGCCGAACACCGCGTGGATCCCCACCAGATCCGTGAACCATGCGCCTGCCGCCAGCGCGGCGAGCACGGCGGAGAACATCCACGGCGGCAAGCCGCCCTGTTCTTCTGCGAGCGAGTCCAGCCGCCGCAGCAGCGGCCGCAGGGCGCCCAGGACTCGCCCAGACATAGAGTGCCCCGCCTGCCGCAGCGACCACCGCGAGCGTGCTGTTGCCCGTGAAGCTTCCGAGCACCACGGCCAGGATGATCCACGCTGCCGCGTCGTCGAGCGCGCCTGCCGCGAGTGCGAGCGTGCCGATGGCCGTGCCGGCGATCCCGCGCTCGTAGATGATGCGGGCGAGCATCGGGAATGCGGTGATGGAAAGCGCGGCGCCCACGAACAGGACGGCGTGGAACGTCTGCACCCCGGGCGCGAAGAACCCGCCGCTCCGCATCAGGAGGAGCGCCAGGGCGCCGCCCAGCGACGAAGCGGCACCGCGATGCCTGCCAACGATACCGCCGCCGCCCGCCGCGCATGCCGGACCATCAGCTCCGACCGGAACTCCAGCCCGACGCAGAACATGTAGAGGACGATGCCGACCTGGCTGACGATGAACAGCGCGTGCAGCGACTCGGCCGGGAACAGCCGCGCCTGCGGCCCCGGCGCGATCCACCCGAACAGCGACGGCCCGATGCAGGAACCCGGCGACCATCTCCGCCACGACCTGCGGCTGGCCGACGCGCGCAGCGAGCAGGCCGACTCCCCGGCAGACCAGAAGAATCGACGGCGACCTGCGCGAAGAAAGCGGAAAGGACTTGTGTGTCGGTCATCCGGCCGCGCTCCGAGGCGTCAGTATACTGGACGGGTTGATGAACCCCCTGGATCTGCTGCCGCATCGGCCGCCGATGCGGCTGCATCGACGCGATCGTCGACATCGTGCCGGGACAGCGCGCGTGCGGCCAGCGCGATTTGCGGCCGGACGACTTCTTCTTCGACGGTCACTTTCCGGGTGAGCCGATCGTGCCGGCCGTGATCCTGGTCGAGATGATCGCGCAGGTTGGCGGGCTTGCTGCGGCGCGCCCGCGGCGACGCGGCTGGAGCGCCCGGGGCGCCGCCGCTGAGGCTCAGGGTGGCGGCCCTCGGACCATTCAGGTTCCCCCGTGCCGCAACGCCGGGCGCCAGGCTCGTGGTGCACGCGCGCGTCGCCGGCACGTTCGGGGGACTGCTACAAGATCGAGGGAGAGGTCACCGACAACGGCCGGGTGGTGGCCGAGGGCAGCGTGACGCTCGGATCCTCGCCGGCCCCCGCGCCGTCCACGTCCTGAGAGCATGCGCGACATCCTCGGAGGCGCCGGCAGAGCCGTCCAGCTGCGCCGTTTCGTGCGCGACCTCCGCACCGAAGGGGGCGGTCCGGGGCGCGACGCCGTGGCGGTCGGTGTGGGGGTCTTCATCGGCAGCCTGCCGTTCTACGGCTTCCACCTGCTGATGTGTCTCGCGGCGGGAGCCCTGTTCCGCCTGAACCGCCTGAAGGTCTACCTGGCCGCGAACATCTCCAACCCGTTCATGGCCCCGCTCCTGATCCTGTCGGAACTGCAGGCCGGCGCGCTGGCAAGGCGTGGCGAGCTCCACGCGCTCACCCTCGACGCGGTCAGGCAGATCGATCCGTGGAGCTTCGGCGCGGATCTTCTGGTCGGGAGCGTGATCGTTGGCGGAGTGCTGGGACTGGCGCTCGGGTCGGCAACCTGGCTCCTCACTCGCGACGGCCCCGACGACCCGTTGTTCGGTGCGCTCGTGCGACGTGCTTCCGATCGATTCGTCGCGACCAGCATCGTCGCGTGGGAGTTCGCGCGGGGGAAGCTGCGCGGCGACTCGATCTATCGGGCGGTGTTGACGGGCGGGGTGCTCCCGTCCGCAGGCCGCGGCGGGACCCTCGTGGACGTCGGTTGCGGCTCCGGGCTGATGCTCGCGCTGCTCGCCGAGGCGGCGGCCTGCTGGCGGGCCGGCGAGTGGCCGGGTGACAGGGCGGCGCCGCCGGTGTTCGACCGGCTGGTCGGTATCGAGCTGCGTCCGCGTGTCGCGCGGATCGCACGGCGGGCGCTCGGCGACCGGGCGACGATCGTCGAGGGGGACGCGCGGCGCCTGGCGCCCGTCAGCTGCGACGCGATCCTGTTCTTCGACCTGCTCCAGATGGTCCCGCGCGCGGACCAGGAGCAGCTGCTTCGATCGATGGCGGAGCTGCTGACGCCGGAAGGGGTCATCCTCGTGCGCGAAGCGGACGCCGGGGCCGGCTGGCGATTCCAGGCCGTCCGCGCCGGGAATCGCTTCAAGGCCATCGCGTTCGGACACTGGCGGCAGACGTTCCATTTCAGGACGTCAGCCGGGTGGGTGGCGCTCTTCGAACGCCTGGGTCTTGGTGTCTCCCGTCAGGACACCGGCGACGGCACCCCGTTCGCGAACGTGTTGTTCGTGCTCACCCTGGGGACGAGCGCTGACGCACCCAGCTTGCCGCTGCCGGCTTCCCACTGAGACCGGCAATCAACGACTTACCCATGCCCCGCGACGGTGCCGGAAGCAGGAAGCAGGAAGCGGGCAGCTTCCTGCTGCGCGTCACCCGAGGCCCTCGTACGCGTCCCGCTGGGCGTCCCAGTACCGGTAGAAGTGATACCAGAACTCCGGATGCTCGCGGATGCGCTGCTCGAGCGTGTCCGCGACGAGCTGCGCGGCGCGAGCGATCGCCTCGTAGCGCGGCACGTCCGGCGCCAGGTAGATTGGCGTGCCCGGCCGCACGGCGAAGCGGCCGGGGCCGAGACGCTCCACCGAGCAGGGGAGCACCGGCGCGCCGGTGACGGAGCCCATCACAAACGGCGTCCGAAGCAGCCAGGCGTCACGGCCGAAGAGCCTGACGGGCACGCGGTCCCGTCCGTAGTGCCGATCGACCAGCATCGCAACGACGCGGTTCTCGCCGAGACAACGCCGGATCTGCAGCGCCGTGTCGAGCGACTGGCGGACTTCGATGGTGTCGGCGCCGATCCGGTCCCGGATCTCCCGGCGCATCCGGTTGACGGCCGGATCCGGCTCCGCCATCGCGACAATCGTCAGCGGCAGGCCGAGCTGTCCGAACAGGATCCCGCCCACTTCCCAGTTCCCGAAGTGGCCGGTGACGAGGATGATGCCGCGGCCCTGTGCGCGCAGGTCGTCGAAGAATCGCCGTTGCGGCTCGGTGACGTCGAACAACCCGGCCGTTTCCGCGGCCGGCGCAGACAGCGCGATCAGGAAGTCGATGACATCGCGTGCGTAGCTCCGGAAGATCCGGAGCGCGCGTCGCTCCAGTGCTCCCCGGCGCTCCTCCGGGAAGATCGCCGACAGGTTGTCGGCCATCGCGGCGCGCGTGCTCGCCATGGCGCGCCACGCAATCCACATCGTCACGTGCCCGATTCCGTACGACATCGATCGAGGCAGCAGGCCGACCGCGGCGCGGGTCGCCCGGAAGATCAGGCCGTTGTTCAACCCGTGCAGCGTCCATCGCCTCGGCACGGCGGTCGGGGCGCTCTCCACGGCTGGTGCGTCGCTGGCGGAGCGTTTCACGATGGTTCTGTCAGCAGCGCCGGGAGCACGACGACGGATGCCACGGCGAGCGCCGCGACGCTCACGGCGGAGACGATGCCGATGGACCGGAGGGGGGCGTAGCTCGAGGTCACCAGCGTCCCGTAGCCGAGCACGGTGATGGCGGCAGCAACGAGGATCACCGGCGCGAGCTCCTCGACGGCCTGGCTGGCGTCTCCCCGCTCGCGATACCGCTGCACCAGGTGAATCCCGTAGTCCACACCTATCCCGACGAACGTGACGACAGCGAAGAGCGCGAACAGATCCATGTCGACTCCCGCGAGCGCCAGCAATCCGGCGGCCCAGATCAGGCCGACGCCGGTGGGCAGCAGCGCCAGCAGCGAGAGCCACCAGTTGCGGAAGGCCAGCACCACGATCGCCACGACGATGAGCGTTCCGATCCCCAGCCCACGGACGAACTGGGGCAGGAACCGGTCCGACAAGTCGCGGTTCACGAGCGGCAGCCCGGTCAGCGTGGCAGTAGGGGCCGCGGTGCCGATCGCTTTCGCGATCGCCGACACCTGCGCGTCGGTCGACGGGAAGGCGTACGAGGCGACCAGCCAGCCGCTGGAGGTTCTCACGACGAACCGGTCGAGCAGATCCCCGAGCCCCTGCGCGGCGTAGCCGTCGAACGTGAGGCGCTCGGTTCCGCTCAGCAGCCCCGGCACCCGCGTGCGGAACGGATCGAAGGCGTCGGCGCGGAATCCCGCTTCTTCAGCAGCGCGTGTGAGCGCCGCGTTCACGCCGGCCGCCGAAAGGCCGGAGCCACGGACGGCTGCCGCACGGCGCGACTGTGCCGCCTCCGAAGGCAGCAGCGAGGTGGCGGGCTGCACCCGGAGGTTCGGGTCCGCGAGCGCGACCTCGCCGACGACACGCTCGGTGGACTCCAGCAGCCGTTGGAGATCGGGACCCTCGTCCAGGACGACGTACACCTCCGCCGGGAGGCCGAACATCGGCGCGAGCTGTTCCTGGAGCACCGCGGCGGGCGTCGCCGACTTCAGGCGATCCAGTGTAGGGTCGATGCGAAGCCGGGTCCCCGCAGCGCCGAGCGCGACCGTGGCGACCGCCGCTCCGACGAGCACGCGTTTGCGATGCCGCTGGACCCACCGGGCGAGGCCGGGCGTTGTCAGCGACCGCGCCGCACGCCCGGGCCGCGTGCGCGGCAGGGTTGCCGGCACGAGCACGAGGGTGACCACGCCGCAGAGCACCATGCTGTGGCCGATGAGCAGCCCGAGCTGTTCGAGGCTCGGGAAGTCGACGAACGCCAAGCCGTAGAACGTCGCGGCTGTCGTCCACATCCCGAGCAGCATGCTGTACGACGGACCCGCCAGGCCATCAATCGCGACGTCCGGCTGGAGGCCCTTTCCGAGAGCCCGCGCATACCCGACGTAAAGGAGCACCACGCCGTCGACCCCGAGGCCGAAGAGCATCGCGGCGGACGCCGTGGCAGCGGCGGAGAGTGTGGCGCCCGCGAAGCCGAGCGCACCCAGCACGAGGAGCAGCGAGACGATCGAGGGGAGCGATCCCATGGCCACTAGCCACGGGCTGCGGAAGACCAGGAACAGCAGCGGCAGAATCAGGGCGAGCGATCCCACCGTATTCCAGATGCTCTCGCGCCGGACCAGCGACTCGGTTTCGATGGCGATGCGGTGGCCCCCGGCAAAATCCAGCCGGAGGGGCGCGCGAGGCTCCTCTCCTGGTTCGCCGCCGGCGTCGCGGGCTGCAACCGACGCACGCACGGCGTCCAGCCGGGCAAAGAGCGCGCGCGAGAAGTCCGCGTCGTACGGCGGGCGGGCCGGGTGGGCCAGCACGAGACGGCGGCTGCCGTCTTTCGTCACGTACCCGCTCCCCGTGAACGCGAAATCGAGTCCGGCCGGCGACCCGCCCGGTTGCGCGCGAATGAGGTCGAACAGGCCGAGCGGATCCTGACGCACGAGCTGCGCGATCTCGGGCGACGGCATCGTCAGGAGGGCGCGTCTGTCCGCGAGGGCCTGCCGCATGCCAGCATCGGTGAACCGCCTCAGCGCCGCGGGCAGCGCTTCGTCGGGAACCAGCAGCAGCAGCCGTTCGGCCAGCCATCCGAAATCGCGGGTGGCGTCGATCGTGCCGCTGTCCACACGCGTGATCTCCGGCGTGCTGCGCAGGGCGTTGATCCAGGCGTCGATCTCATCGTCGTAGTCGGCGATCGACTGCCCGGCCGGAGCGCTGAAAACGATGTAGAGCTCATCGAGGCTGCCGAAGCTCGCGAGGAACGAGCGGAACGCCGGAATCACGCGCCCATCGCGCGGCAGCAGGCTGAGGACATCGGTGTCGAACGTCAGCCGCCGGACGCCACCGGCCGAGGCGAGCATCAGCGCGAGCGTCGAGACAGCAACCAGCGCGCGGTGACGCCGGGACCAGGACAGGATGGGTGCGAGCGCAGACGTCACGGAGGGCACCCTATGTTACGCTTGGCGCCTCGGCCATGCACGTCCTCCTGCTCCGCCCGGTTCCCGGGAACGAACGATTCGGCCTCGGTCCTTTCTTCCGCATCGAACCGCTCGGCATGGAGTACATCGCGGCGGCGCTCGAGGCGCGTGGCCACCCGGTCACCATCGCGGACCTGCGGTTCAGCGGCTCGGTCGAGAGCGAAATGCGCCGGGCGCGCCCGGGGCTGATCGGGATTGCGGCGATGCATGCGCTCGAGACGGACGAAGTCCTTGCGCTCGCGCGTCACGCTCGCGGTCTTGCGCCGGACGTGCCGATCGTCGTGGGAGGCCATACGGCGGCCGCGTACCCCGGGCCCTTTCTCGGCGGCGCGGTGGATGCCGTGGTGCTCGACGATGGAGAGCGGGTCCTGCCGGAGATTGCTGACGCCGTCGAGCGGGGACAGCCGCTGGGCGGCGTGCCAGGCGTGGCCGTCGCGGATCGTTCCGGCGGAGTACGAACGACGCCGTCGAGGCCCGAGCCGTTCGCGCTCGACAGCGTCCCGCTTCCGGCGCGCAGGCTGGTGGACCGCTGGCGGCGCGAGTACGCGTGCCTGGCGCACAGGCCGACGTGGCTGGTGGAAACCGCGCGAGGCTGCCCGTTCCGCTGCAGGTTCTGCTCGATCTGGCAGCTGCATGCCCGGTCGGTGCGCGAGCGGTCGATCGACGCCGTCTGCCAGGATCTCGCCAGCTGCGGGCCAGAGATCTTCGTCGCCGACGATCTGTTCTGGTACCACCCGTCTCGGAGTGGCGCGCTGGCGCTGGAGCTGCGGCGCCGCGGCATCCGCAAGAAGTGGATTCTGGTGCAGAGCCGCGTCGACCTCGTTGCGCGGCACGCCGATCTACTCGAGGCGTGGCGGCCAATCGCGGAGCGCTTCGACATCTTCTTCGGGCTCGAAGCGGCGACCAACGAAGGCCTGGCGGGCCTTGTCAAGGACGCGTCGCTCGATCAGACGGCGGACGGTGTCGCCGTGGCCCGGGAGCTGGGCTACGGCGTCACCGGAAACTTCGTCATCGATCCGGCGTGGGGCGAGGCAGACTTCGAGCGATTGTGGGCGTTCGTGGAGCGGCACCGGCTGTTCCAGGCGGGGTTCACGATTCTGACGCCACTCCCGGGCACCGCCTACTTCGACGAGATGCGGCCGCGTCTGCAGGCGCGCCGGTGGGCGCACTTCGACATGCACCATCTCCTGTGGGAACCGGCGCTCGGCCCCGAGCGCTTCTTCGAGCTGTATTGCGAAACCTGGCGGCGGTCGGTGCTGAACCTCCGTGGACGCAAGAGCGTGTGGCAGTGGATGCGGCAGGTCGAGCTCCGCAACGCGCTCTCCCTCGTGCGCGCCCTCGCCCGCACGCAGCGGATGATGCAGCCGGCGCACTACCTGGCCGAGTACGACCTCGCCAGTCCCGGTCAGTCGGTGACCGCCCTGCGGGCCCCCGCCGAAGCCTGACGTCACGAAGCGCCGGCGCTGAACCTCGACGCGTCAACCGGGGCGTTCGGCTTCACCTCGGTGAACGTCATCACCTTCGTGTCGCCATTCGGGAACGTCATCTTCATCGCCGTCATGAGCTGAGTCGTGCCGTCCACCCACAGCTCCAGGCGTGCGAGCCCTTCCAGGATCTGCTTGCGCTTCGGCACCATCGTGACCAGATAGGTGCCGGCCCGATCCTCCGCCCGGCGCGCGGCAATCGTGAAGTGGCTGCGCAACTCGTCCGGCGAGCTGTCGACGAAATATTTCTGGATCCGCTTCTGGGCGGCCCCGACGTCCTTCGACTGCCGGACGCTCTGCGACGGCCACGCCGTCGTCATGGTGTCGCCGTCGATGAGAACGACCCGCTCGTCGGGATCGGTGTAACGGAGGACGATGCGCGAGGGGCGCTGGACCGCCAGCGTGCCTCGCGCCGTGAGCGGCTTCGTGAGCAGCGTCGAGGTGGTGGTCTCGACGAACGATGCGGTCAGCGTCTTCATGGCGGCGTTGCTGGCCTGCCCCTGCTTGAACAGCTCGTCGAAGAGATCCGCCCGGCCGCGTGCCTGGCCGGGGCTCGACACGACGAGCAGCGCGGCAGCGAGGACGAGGGCCGGTGCAGCGCAACGGCTTGCGGCGCGTGCTGTACGCCGGTCGCCCCGTTGAAGATGCATGATCGGAATGGTAACGTACGCCCTCTCGTGGGGCTCCCTGTCTTCATCACCGGCGTCGGCCTCGTGTCGGCGTTCGGCGACTCACCTGACGCATTCCGGGACGCGCTGCTCGACGGACGCACCGGCATCGCGGTGGAACCGGCCTTTGAGGCACGCGGATGCCGCTCGACGCTGGCCGCGCGCATTGCGGGCTTCGAGCCGGCGAAATGGATTCCGCCGATGAAGCTCCGTCGGATGGACGACACCGGCCCGCTCGCGCTGGTCATCGCACAGCAGGCGTCGGCCGGAGCGAAGTATCCGCTTCCGGATGTCGGCGACGACCGCGCGGCCGTCGTGCTGGGCACCTGCACCGCAGGGGGACGCGCCACCACGGAGTACCTGACGGCGCTTTTCAGCGCCGGCCCGACGGGCGCCCCGGCGCTGCTGTTCAACAGCACGGTCGGGAACGCTGCTGCCGGCCTGACCGGGCTCGAGCTCCGGCTCCGTGGTCCGAACGCCACGATCAGTCACAAGGAGGCATCCGGTCTTGCGGCGGTGGTGACGGCCCTGGACCTGTTGCGCCAGGGGCGCGCCGACAGCGTGCTCGCCGGCGGGATCGAGTCCATCTACGATCTCTTCTACCGCGTGCACGATCGCTTCGGCGTGATGAGCGATGCGCGCCAGGCGGACGCCTCCGTGGCGCCGTTCAGCGCGACCCGGCGCGGCTTCGTCATGGGCGAGGGCGGGTTCGGCCTGTGGCTGGAGCGAGGCGACGCCTGGCGGGCCCGAGGTGCCGCGGCCCTCGGAGAGATCACCGGCGTCTCGGCCGCCAGCGCCGCGGTTCCCCTCAATGTCTGGCCCGATCGCCCGGAGCCGCTCGTGCGCACCATGCGGCTCGCGCTGGACGATGCGGGGATCGGTCCCGGAGAGGTGGACGTCGTGTACGCCTCGGCCAACGCGACGAGGGTGCTGGACGACACCGAGGCCAGGGCCCTGACCGAGCTGTTCGGGGGGACGCGAACCGTCGTGACGTCGATCAAGGGCGCCCTGGGCGAGAGCGGCGCGTCTGGCGCCGCTGCGTGCATTGCCGCGGCGCTGTGCGGCGCCCTCGGGGCGGCGCCGCCGATTTCCGGCCTGACCGTGGCCGACCCGGCAACCGGTTCGCTCAGGCTGGCAACGTCGAGGATCGACGGACCGGCGCGTGTGGCGCTCGTCAACAGCTTCGCGAGCGGCGGTGCGCTCTTCAGCGTCGTGGTGCGCATGACGGGCGCGGATTGACTTTGTTGCTGGAGATGCTGTCTGTGGGGCGGGGTCTTCCGCCTTCGCCCCGGCTTCGGCGGACCGCCGTAGACAGCTTCAGCGGAGACTGGTCAGACCCCGCCGAGGGTCCTGCGGCCGGAATCAGAGAGCACGTCCGGCCTGATATCATCGGCGTTTCACCTCCACGCCGTGTCCTTCGACGAACAACACCTCACCGGCCGTGTGGCTGTCGTGACCGGCGGCTCGCGCGGGATCGGCCGCGGGATTGCCGAGCTGCTGGCGGAGCGCGGTGCCGCGGTCGGCGTCGCGTACAAAGAGCAGGCGGACGCCGCGGCGGACGTGGTCGGAACCATTCAGGCCCGGGGCGGCCGGGCGTGGGCGGGCCGGTGCGATCTGGCGAGCGAGGCCTCGGTCGATACCCTTTTCGAGGGTGTGGCGCGCGAGCTGGGACCGGTTGACATCCTGGTGAACAACGCCGGCATCGCGCGCGACACGCACATCCTGCTGATGGACGCGGCGCGCTGGCACGACGTGCTGACGACCAACCTCGACGCAGCGTACTTCTGCGCGCGCGCTGTGGTGCGCGGGATGCTCGTGCGGCGTTGGGGCCGCATCATCAACGTCACCTCACCGAGCGCGCGGCACCCGCTTCCCGGGCAGGCAAACTACGCGGCGTCCAAGGCGGGGCTCGAGGGGTTCACGCGCGCACTGTCGCGGGATCTGGCCGGCAAGGGGGTGCTCGTCAATGCCGTGTGTCCCGGACTGATTGAAACGGACATGCTGAGCGGCATGCCGCCCGACGCGAAACAGCGGTACCTGTCGGCCGTGCCAGCCGGCCGGACGGGTCAGCCCCGGGAAGTCGCCTCCCTCGTGGCGTTCCTCGCATCCGACGCGGCCAGCTACATCACCGGTCAGGTGATCGGGGTGGACGGGGGGCTGGTGTAGCGCCCGGGATCCGGAATCCGAGATCATCCGAGATCCGTGATCCGGAACGTCGGAACCTGGCCGTGGCCGCCGTGTGCGGCTGGGTTCCGCATCACAGCGACCTTGCCTTCTCTGTCGCGCAAGGGCCCAGGGTCGCTCCGGTGCAGGTCCCTGCTTGCGGTAACATCGATCCATCGCCTTGCAGCCGTGAAAATGCTGTGGCTTCGGAGGTCTGGCTGCCGGACCCCGGAGCCCGGACCCCGGATCCCGGATGACAGTGCCCCTATGCCCCCAGCCTCTCCTGAGCTCAAAGAAGAAGTGAAGCAGGCGCTCGTGCGGAGCCTGCGCCTGCCGATTCCTCCGGAGGAGATCGGGAACAGCATGCCGCTGTTCGGCGAGGGCCTCGGCCTGGACTCGATCGACGTGCTCGAGCTCGTCCTGGAGCTGGAACGGTCGTTCGGCGTGTCCATCACCGACGAGCAGACGGGAACCCGGGTCCTCCGGTCGGTCGATGCGATAGCGGAGTTCATTGCCGCCGAGCGGAGCAATCGTCCCGCATGAGCCCTCCATGACCGGGCAGCCGTC
The DNA here is from genome assembly GCA_963787175.1 of uncultured Acidobacteriota bacterium. Classification (GTDB taxonomy): domain Bacteria; phylum Acidobacteriota; class Vicinamibacteria; order Vicinamibacterales; family 2-12-FULL-66-21; genus CAVSUB01. Next base: position 58,157 of record CAWBCA010000002.1, on the reverse strand, counting down.
GCCCATGCGGCCGCCGCCACAGGTCCGCTCGCGCGGCGCCCGCGCCAATGCCCTGACCGTCGACGTCGAGGAATGGTTCCACCTCTGCGGGCCGGTCCCCGGGCTGGCCGTCGATCGCTGGCCCGCCCTTCCCTCGCGCGTCCTGAGCACGACGCGCCTCCTCCTGGAGGACTTGAGTCGAAGTGGCACGCGCGCAACCTTCTTCGTGCTCGGGTGGATCGCCGAGCGGCACCCCGAGCTCGTCGCCGAGATCCTGGCGGCCGGGCACGAGATCGGGTCGCACGGGCACCTGCACACGCGCGTCTACGAGCTCGACCGCGCAGCCTTCCGCGAGGATCTCAGGCGGAGCGTCGAGGCGCTCGCTGCAGCCGGCGCGTCGAGGGTCTGGGCGTTCCGCGCCCCCGAGTGGTCGATCAACAGCCGATCGCTCTGGGCGCTCGATGTGCTCGCGGCCGAACGATTCGCTGTCGATGCGAGCATGGCACCCGTTAAGCTGGTAGGTGACGTCAGCTACCCGCGCCGACCGCACGCGCGAGCGACCCCGTCCGGGCCGATTCTCGAGGTGCCGCCGTTCGTCGTCGATCGTCTCGGGCAGGTGATGCCGATCGGGTGGGGATGGGCGCTCAGGATGAGCTCACCTTCGAGGGTCCTTCGAACGATTGACGCAGCCAACAGGGCGGGAGCACCGTCTATCCTCGCGGTGCACCCGTGGGAGATCGACCCGGAGCCGCCACAGGTGCATCTTCCGCTCCGGCTGCATTTCGGGCACTACTTCCGGCTCGCCGGCTTTCGTGCCCGCCTCTCGACGATCCTGCGCGGCGGGGATTTCGGTGCCCTCAGCGACCTCGACTCCGTCCGGGCGGTGCTTCCGGCATAGAACGAACGCCAGCCTGACGGCACCGCGGCGATGGCCGACCCTCGATCAGCTCGAGCCGGAAGTCGGGGCTGGCGCATGACAATGATGGGATTTCTTGGTTCGACTCGACGCCTGTCGCTCGCGCTTGTCTGCCTGGCACACCTCACGACCGCCGGCACGCATGCGCAGGACGAGCGTGAGCCCCGCCTTCCGCGCATCGCGATAGACGAGCTCCTGTCCGGTCCGCCGGCCGCCGAGCTCGCGGCGGGCGCCTCTCCGCTGCCCGTGCCCGTGCTCGCGCGGGTAAGAGCCCGCCTGGAGTCGGACCTCGACGCGCTCGACGCCAGGCTGAACCAGCACGCATCCCGCAAGACGCCGGTCTGGCTCTCGGTTCAGGCGCCTTCGGCCGTCGAAGGAGTGGAGCGCTGGCGCACGGTGCTCCAGGGCGTGCTGTCGCGTCACGGCCGCGGAATCGCGGTCGTCGAGATCGAGATTCAGGCATCGGATGCGAAGCTTGCGGCATACGCGGTCCGCCTGGCCGCCACGGAAATCCGCGCGGAGCGCGACACGATTCAGGTCGGGCTCGGCGGCATGGGAGCGGAGCAGGCGGCCACCATCTACACATCCGACCTGGCGCCGTATCTCGACCTGCTGATACTGCCTGACGGATCGGATCTTGGCGGTGCGGAGGGATGGCTCGTCCGCGTGGATCCCGGCGCGCAGATCGGCGTGACCGGCATGAACGCCGGCGCCAGCGCCGACCGTGCCGTGCAGCGCGTGATCGACAGCGAGATCGAGACGATCGGCACCGGCGTGACGCTGCACGCGTGGCTTCCATCGGAAGGCCTGGCCGCCGGCCTTCGCGCGCTTGCGCCGGTGGCCCCGCTCATGCGCGGAAACGTCAGCGTGCTGGACGGCGCCGCGGCGAACCTGGTCCTCTCGGCGGAAGCCCCGGGCGCGCCCAGGACGGTCCGTCATCGCCTCCTGTTCGACGGGCGCACGTTCACGACCTACCTCATTTACTGGAGCGACCCGTCGCCCGAGCCGTTGCAGCTCTCCTTGACGCTGCCTGTCGAAGGAACGCCGACCGTCCGCCGCCTGGCCGACGGCGCCACCTACCGGGCCACCGACTACAGCCGGGTTCCCGAAAGCGGGGCGGCGCGCGCGCGGGTTCCGGCCCCTGGCGGACCGATGCTGATCGACTTCAGCGAAGGCGCGGGGGACGTGCTGGTCCAGCGGAGCGATGTGACGGCGGAGCGCCAGCTGTCGGTCGAAGAGATCATCGCGCGCCACCAGCAGCAGCAGCGCGCGCAGGATGCGCTGGTGCGCAGCTACATAGCCACGGCGCGGATGGATCAGCACTTCCGGCCGACCATGACCGACCCGGGCTACGACGTGGCGAGCACCAACCGGTACTTCGTCTCGGGCACCGACGTCGAGTGGGAGGAGCTCTCGTTCTCGGTCAACGGCACGAAATGGGGTCCCGACCGGCCGGCGTTCCCGCTCCTGCAGGCCGAGAAGGTGCTGTCGCTCCCGCTGCAGCTGCGGTTCGACAGCGACTATTCGTACCGGCTGGCAGGGACCGAGAGGGTCGGCGACTACGACTGCTACGTCGTCCGCTTCAATCCGTCCGGCGCGGATCGTTCGCTGTACCGGGGCACGGTCTGGATCGAGCGCCGGACGTTCGCGCGGGTGAAGGTGCAGGCGACCCAGACGTCACTGGCCGCGCCGGTGGTATCGAACGAGGAGATCCAGACCTACGCGCCTGTGGCGTCGATCGCCAATCGTCCCGTGTTCCTGTTCAGCGGCCTGTCCGCGCGCCAGATCATGCTGATCGCCGGCCGCAACCTCCTGGTCGAGAAGAGCGTCGTGTTCAGCGATTTCCGCGTCAACCCCGAGGACTTCGAAGGCTCGCGCGCCGAGGCCCGGCGCAGCGACCGCATCATGTACCGGGAGACCGACCGCGGCCTGCGCTACTACGTCAAGCAGGGGGACACCCGGGTCGTGAGCGATCGCGCGACCAGCAGCGCACGCGCCATGGCCATGGGCGTCACCCTCGATCCCTCCTACGCGTTCCCGCTGCCGATCTTCGGCATCAACTACCTCGACTTCGAGTTCCGGGGCCCGGACTCGCAGCTCGCGATCCTCTTTGCCGGCGTGCTCGCCGCCGGCAACGTGCAGCGGCCGAAGATCGGATCGACGCCGCTCGACGCGAGCGTCGACTTCTTCGCCATCGCGGTCCCGTCGAGCGATCGGCTGTACGGCGCCGCCGGCGAGCACGAGGAGGAGCGCCTCCTGACGTGGCCGCTGACCACCGGCGATCAACCTGGGGTGGCAGTACACGCCCTTCCAGAAGCTCTCCAGCTCATACCAGTTCCGGTTCGACGGCTACACCCGGGACACCACGACCTCCGAGACCTACCGGGTGCCGGCAAGCACCATCACCAACGGTCTCGGCGGGGGATGGGAGTACCGCCGCGGCGGCTACAGCGCGGTGGTGAACGGGGCGTGGTTCGGGCGTTCGGGCTGGCGGGAGTGGGGCGCGTCCGACGCCGACGCGACGCGCGCCGCGTCCGACTACATGAAGTACAGCGCGAGCCTGTCGCGGGATTTCTACTTCAATGTCTTCCACAAGATCCACCTCAATGGCGCGTGGTTCGGCGGACGCGATCTCGATCGCTTTGCGAAGTACCAGTTCGGCATGTTCGACGACACCCGCATTCACGGCGTCCCGGCGTCCGGCGTCCGCTTCCAGGAACTGGGAGCCGTGCGCGGCTCCTACTCGTTCAACATCTTCGAGCAGTACCGGCTGGACCTGTTCCTCGAGCGGGCATGGGGACGGGACCGCGCGTTCGACGGAACGTGGCAGCCGATCACCGGCATCGGCGCCGCCATCAACCTGCGCGCGCCCTGGAACACGATGCTGCGCGCCGACGTCGGGAAGAGTTTCCTGCCGGAGCGCTACCGCGGCATCGGCTCTGCGACGCTGCAGGTTATGATCCTGAAACCGCTGCGGTAGGAAGAGCGCCGAACGCCGAACGCCAAGCCCGAGCGCCGAGCCCCGAACGCCGAACGCCGAGCGCCGGATCCCGGATCCCGGATCGCGACCCCCGAACTCAACAATGCCTACGCTCCGCGCCGATCTGCACGTGCACTCCTCCGCCTCCCGCCAGACCGGCAGCATGCGCTTCCTGAAGAGCCGTGACTGCTACTCGTCGCCGGAGGACGTCTACCGTGTGGCGAAGGCGCGCGGCATGGATCTCGTGACCCTGACGGATCACGACACGATCGACGGATGCCTGGAGTTCCTCGCCGCACACCCGGATGCGCCGGACTTCATCATGGGCGAGGAGGTCTCCTGCCGGTTTCCGGACGCCGACCTGGAAGTGCACCTCGGCGTCTACGGCATCACCGAGAGCCTCCATCGCGAGCTGCAGCCGCTCAGGCGGAACGTGTTCGACGCGATCGGGTGCCTGCGCGAGGCCGGCGTGTGCTTCGCGCTCAATCACCTGCTCTTCTTCTACCGGCGGCAGGTCCCGCTCGACACATACCTCGCCCTCCTTGGCGCCATCCCGGCGATCGAGGCGCGGAACGGGACGATGCTGGCGGCGCACAATGAGCTGGTGACGGAGCTCGGCAGCCGGTGGCCGGCCGCTGGCGGCGCGCCTCTCGCCATGACCGGCGGGAGCGACGCCCACACGCTTCGCAGGGTTGGCCTGACGTGGACCGAGGCCCCCGGGCGCACGAGGGAGGATTTCCTCGGCAGCCTGGGCAACGGTCGTGCCCGGCCGGGCGGCGCCCACGGCGGCGTTCGAGCCGTCGCGTGGGACGCGTACGCGGTCATCGGGTCGTACATGGCCAGCCTGGCCGGCGCCGGGCCTCGCGATCACGACGCGCGGCAGCGGGCGATCTTTCTCGCGTTCTGCCTCGTGTCCCTGCCCGCGCAATTCCTGCCGGCGGCGCTGGTCTGGCGGAGCAAGCGCCGCGAGGCCCGCGTCGTGCGAGACGCCCTGCCGGCCGCCGCCGCGTGGCTGGACGAGCGCGTTCGGAGCCCCCGGGCGCCGGGATTGAGCGCGTGACCCGCTCCCGCGTCGCCATCACCGGCATCGGCATCGTCAGCGCGCTCGGGGCGGACCGGGAGGCGACGTGGTCCGCCATGCTGGCCGGCACCTGCGGCGTGCGACCCGTCACGCTGTTCGATACGGCCGGTTACAGGAGCCAGGTGGCTGCGGAGGTGGAGGCGTCGGCGATCGACGCGAGCCTCTCGCCGCTCGAGCGGCGGCGATGGTCGCGGAGCGACCGGTTCGGCGTGGTCGCGGCTGCCGAGGCGCTCGCCGACTCGGGGGTGCTCGACGGTGTGGACCGGCGCCGGGTCGGCGTGCTCCTCGGCGCCGGCACCAGCGATCTGATCCGCAACGAGCAGTACCAGCACACGACCACGAGCCGCGGCATCGAGCACGCCCGCCCCTCGGAGGCGTGGAACCACTTTTCGAGCACGCCCGTGGACGTCATCGCCGGCCGCTTCGGCCTGGAGGGGCTGCGATCCTGCGTGGTTGCCGCCTGCGCGTCCAGCACGATCGCCATCGGGCAGGCCGCGGATGCCGTGCGCTCCGGACGGCTGGACGTGGCCCTGGCAGGAGGGACCGACGCGCTCTCCCGCCTGACGTTCAGCGGCTTCAACGCCCTCCGGTTGATGGATCCCCAGCCGTGCCGCCCGTTCGATTGCACCCGGGCCGGGATGAACATCGGCGAGGGTGCCGGGATCCTCGTGCTCGAACGGATGGAGCGCGCCCTTCAGCGTGGCGCGCACATCTACGGCGAGCTCGCCGGGTACAGCTTCGCGTGCGAGGCCTATCACCCGACAGCTCCGGAGCCCGACGGCCGGCCAGTCCGCTCGGTGATGCTGGCGGCGCTGCAGGACGCGGGGATCGATGTCGGCGCGGTGGACCACATCAACGCCCACGGCACGGCGACGGCACAGAACGATCGCGCCGAGGCGCGCGCGTTCACGAGCCTGTTCGGCAGCCGGATGTACGACCTGCCGGTGACCTCGCTGAAGTCGATGGTCGGCCATTGCCTGGGTGCGGCGGGGGCCGTGGAGGCGGCGGCGCTGGCACTCACGGTCGCGCGCGGCGCCATCCCGCCCACCATCAATCATGGTGAGACGGATCGCGAGTGCGAGGTGCGCGTGGTCGCGAACACCGCCTGGGAGCAGCCCGTGCGGTGCGGCATCTCGACGTCCCTGGGGTTCGGCGGCAACGACGCCGCCCTGGTCATCACAGCGGTCGCCTGACAAGCCGGCCGCGGCCTGACACTACTGGTGCCGGCGCTTGCGGGACGGCAAGGTTCCAGGCGCCGAACGGGGCCACCCCGGTCGCCCCCAGCAGCCGTACGGCCTCCCGACGACTCAGCAGCCGGCCGTCGTCAGAGTCCATGCATCACCTCGTGGTCGACACGGAGGTTACCGCCGGGGCCCGGGCCCGCTACACCAATACGCCCACCTGGACGCTTGCCGTGTAGCCGGTCGTCACATCTCCGGCCGGGGTGATCAGCTCGGACGAGAGGCTGTCCGCGAAGATGCCGTCGGACAGGTTCGACACCGGATTCGTGCCGCGGCCGGTCGCGTACGCCCCGCTGCGGTGGACGGTGTTGTTGATCGTTTCCGGGAACGCGATCTGCGTCGCCTTCACGGACCTGCCGTTCATCGTCACCTCGAGGTGAATGTGCGTGGCGCGCCCCTGGTACCAGCCGGGATAGATGGTGGTGAACGTGACCTCGCCGCTGGTGTTCGTGGTCTGAATCCCGCGCAGGAAGGTCTCCGCGGTTTGGCTGCCGTATTGCGAATAATTGCCGGCCGCGTCGACGTGCCAGATCTCGACGCTGGCATTGGCAACGGGCGCGCAGGCCGCGCTCACGTTGACCACCTTGATCGTCAGCGCCAGGTTGATGCCGTTCTTGCCCTCACGGATGTCGCTGCGGAACAGGTCCGTCAGCGACGGAAACGGCCCGACTGTTTCCGTCGGCGTGACCGCGCACGCCGCGTTGGTCGAACCGGTCGTGGCCGCGGTGGTGATCGAGGTTTCCGAAGGGGCTGCCGGGGAGCCGCCGCAGCCGAGCGCGACGGCCGCCCCCGCGGCGCCCATCACCGCAATCGCCTCCCGCCGACCGATTGTCTTCGTCGCCATCATCTTCCTCCCAGGGTCGTCAGACCGCCTGCAAACGCCACCAGTACATTCTGAGACCTGCACCGCGGGGGATCTGTGGCAATGCCGTGAAAAATCAGTGTCCTGACGAACGCCGGGCCGGCGCGGCCGGATATGTCCGCAGCACGCGCATCACGACGTGCGGAAGGCCTGTCGCGGTCCACCAGTGTTCGAGCCGCCCGGGTTTCAGGATCGGGCGGTGCCGGCCAGGGCGGGGCGGTAGGTGAGGGCCGAAATGTCCACCAGCCCGCCGGTTGCCGGCGGCACGAAGCGCACGAGGGAGGGATCCGTGGCGCCGGCCTGCGCCTGCCAGGCCTGGGCGAAGCGTTCGAGGAACCGGAGGTTCTCCTCCAGCACGCGCCGCAGCTCGTCGTCCGCCATCCGCGGCGCCGCGAGCGCGCCCTGCAGCTGGAACAGCCGCTCCATGAACGTCACGTTGGTGAACTCGTCCGCGTACTGTGCGTCGTCTGCCAGGTCCCACGCGCGAAAGAGCTGCTGCAGCCTGGCGTGGAGCACGAAGAAGCGCCGCATGAGGGGGTCGATCGACGCCATGAAGGCGGGATCGCGGTAACGGCGCTGGAAGTACAGCAGTGCGCTGATCGCCCAGTAGCAGCCGTTGTCCCAGGCCGCTTTCGCGGTCATCACCTGCGCGTTGCCCATCAGCCTGTACTGCCCGTCGTACAGTCGCAGGAAGGCCTCGTACAGCCGCAGGTAGTTGAGGTTGAACGCTTCGGCCCGGGCCGAGACGTCCTCGCCGGCGGCCGCCCGCGTGATCAGGTCGGCCGTGAGGTCGTTGCCGATGGCAATGAAGTCCGAGCCGGGGGAATAGAACGGATCGGTGAAGACGCCCGCCTCGCCCACCAGCGACCAGCCGTCCGGCGAGAAGACGCGCTCGCACCCGTGCGCGTAGTGCTTGAGGGCCAGGAAGTCCTCGAGGCGATCCTGCAGCCCCTCGACGACCCTCGCGCACTGGGGCTCGAACTCGCGCAGCCAGTCGACCGCCCGCTCGTACCGGTTGATGCGCGAGTACGGGTGCAGGTCGTTGTCGGCCACAATCCCGATGCTGGTGCTGCCGGAGCCGAGCGGGATCAGCCACGTCCAGTAGCCCTTTCCCATCAGGTGATTGGTGCTCAGCCATCGTTCGCCGCTCGGCACGCGCGCCTGCCAGGCCGGGTCGTCCGACCAGTCGTCAACCTTGACGCGCGCCTTGACGCGAAACCACGCGGCGTTGGCGCCATGGGTCACGGTGCGGGTCAGCCCGAGCTGCCGGCGAACCAGTCCGGAGCGCCCGCTGGCGTCGACCAGCCACTGCGCGTGCGCGGTGCCGTTCCCGCCAGGACCGGCGTACTCGACCGCGTGATCGCCCCGCCGCAACTCGATGCGCCTGACGGCGCAGTCATCCACGACCTCGACGCCGGACTCGCGCAGGCTCGCGAGCAGCCAGTTCTCGAGGCGGCCGCGATCGAGCTGAAAGGAGGGCACGACCGGGAAGGCAGGTGGCCCCAGCTCCGTGCGGCGTGCGATGTCGTCGTTCGAACCGTGCGGGAAGAAGTACCTGAGACCCAGCTTCTCGAGATGCTGGCCGCGAAGGATCGGCTCGAGCCCGAGCACGCTGCGGAAGTAGTGGGCGCCGATCTCGACGCTCGACTCGCCGACCTTGAACGCCGCTTCGCGCACGGGATGCCGGCGCTTCTCGAGCACGAGCACCCGCAGATGGGGCGCTTCGATCTGCAGTTGACGCGCCAGCGTGAGCCCCGCGAGCCCGCCGCCCGCGATCACCGCAGCGTATCTGTTGTTCATCGCGGACCCGTCAGAGCTCGAAGAGGGGAGTACCGGTCATCTCCGGAGACTTCCCGATGCCGAGGAGCGCGAGCATTGTCGGCGAGACGTCGCGCAGCGAGCCGTCGCGCAGCGGCCGGCCCACGTACCCGTCGTCCACCAGGATCACCGGCACAGGGTTGGACGTGTGTGCGGTGTGGGGGGCCTTCAGCTGGTCGTCCCACATCTGCTCGGCGTTGCCGTGGTCCGCGGTGATGATGGCCCGTCCACCCGCCGCCTTCAGCGCCGACAGGATCCGCCCCAGGCACTGATCCAGCGTTTCCACCGCCGCGATCGCCGGCTCGAGCTTTCCGGTGTGTCCGACCATGTCGGCGTTGGCGAAGTTGCAGATGACGACCTGGTGCGTGCCCGCCTGGAGCGTGGCGATCATCGCCTCGGCGATGCCGGGAGCGCTCATCTGGGGCATCAGGTCGTAGGTGGCCACTTTCTGCGAGGGCACCAGCGTCCGGTCTTCGCCCGGGTAGGCCGCCTCGCGGCCGCAATTGAAGAAGTAGGTGACGTGGGCGTATTTCTCCGTCTCCGCGAGCCGCAGGTTCGTCCGGCCGTGCTCCGCGAGCACGTCCGCGAGGTTGCCGCTGAACGTCTGCGGCGTGAACACGGCCGGGAAGTCGAACGTCCTGTCGTACACCGTCATCGTGGTGTAGTGGACGCGCGGCCGGCCGGGGCGCGGAAAACCGTCGAAGTCCTCGATGGCGAGCGCACGCGTGAGCTGACGGGCCCTGTCCGCCCGGAAGTTGAACATCACCATCGAGTCCTCGTCGCGAACGGGCCCGACAGGCTGCCCGTCGGCGTCGACGACCACGATCGGCTTGGTGAACTCGTCGGTGACGGCGGCCTCGTAGTCCCCCTGCAGCGCGGCAGTCGGTGTCTGCGTGACCCGCGCGGAGACTCCGTTGACGACCGCGTCCCAGGCGAGCCGGGTCCGCTCCCAGCGTTGATCGCGGTCCATCGCGTAGTACCGCCCGCAGATGGTGGCGACGCGGCCTGTCGACAGCCGCCGGGTCACGCTGTCGAGCTCGGACATGTAGCGCACGCCGCCGGTGGGCGAGGTGTCGCGGCCGTCGGTGATGACGTGGATGTAGACGCGCGGCACCTTGCGACGAGCGGCCATCTCGAGCAGCGCGTGCAGGTGCTGCTGGCTGCTGTGGACGCCGCCGTCCGACAGCAGCCCGATGAAGTGCAGCGCGTGACGGCCGTCCGCGCAGCGGTCCATCGCGGTTCCGAGCACCGGGCTTGCGAACAGCTCGCCGTCGCGGATGCTCTTGTCGATGCGCGTCAGATCCTGGTAGACGATCCGGCCGGCGCCCATGTTCATGTGCCCGACCTCGGAATTCCCCATCTGGCCGGCCGGGAGCCCGACCGCCTCGCCCGACGTGACGAGCTGGGCGTGCGGGTAGCGCTGCAGCAGCCCGTCGTAGACAGGCGTGCGCGCCAGCTTGATGGCGTTGTTGTCCTTCTCCGGCCGGAGACCCCAGCCGTCGAGGACGATCAGGACGAGTGGTGAAAATGGCGGAACCATCTAGCTGCCCGCTGCCCGCTTCCCGCTTCCCGCTTCCAGTTGCCTGATCGCCCCGCGGCCGGCGTACCTGGCGCGGCTGCCGAGGGCTTCTTCGATGCGCAGCAGCTGGTTGTACTTGGCCACCCGGTCGGAGCGGCTCGCGGATCCCGTCTTGATCTGCCCGGCGCCTGTCGCCACCGCCAGATCCGCGATGGTCGTGTCCTCTGTCTCGCCCGACCGGTGCGAGATCACGCTGCGGTACCCCGCATCGTCCGCCATCGCAACCGCGTCGAGCGTTTCGGTGACGGTTCCGATTTGATTGAGCTTCACGAGCAGCGCGTTGCCGATGTGCTCCGCGATTCCACGCTTCAGGATCTCCGGGTTCGTCACGAACACGTCGTCGCCCACCAGCTGCACGCGATCCCCGAGCGCGTTCGTCAGCGTCTTCCAGCCGTCCCAGTCCCCTTCGGCGAGGCCGTCCTCGATCGAGATGATTGGGTACTGTTTCACCCAGTCCTCGTACAGCCTGACCATCTCGTCGGCGTTCCGCGTCGCTTCGCCCGACTTCCTGAACTCGTAGTGTCGGCCGGTGTCGTTCCAGAGCTCGCTCGACGCGACGTCGAGCGCGAGGTACACGTTCCCGCCGGGCTCGTAGCCGGCCTTGGTGACGGCGTCCATGACCACGTCGAGCGCCTCCCGGTTGGACTTGAGGCTGGGGGCGAAGCCGCCTTCGTCTCCGACTCCTGTCGAGTAGCCCTTCTTCTTGAGGATGCCGCGAAGCGTGTGGAAGATCTCGGCACCCGCGCGAACCGCTTCGGCGAACGACGGCATTCCGAGCGGCATCACCATGAACTCCTGGAAGTCCACGCTGCTGTCGGCGTGCGCACCGCCGTTCAGGATGTTCATCATCGGCACGGGAAGCCCCAGCGACCCGCGGCCGTACAGGGTCGCGAGATGCTCGTAGAGGGGCCTGCCCGACGCGGCCGCTGACGCCCGCGCCAGCGCCATCGAGACGCCCAGCAGCGCGTTGGCGCCGAGCCGGCCCTTGTTCGGCGTCCCATCGGTGTCTATGAGGAACGTGTCCACCGCACGCTGATCGGCGTCGCGGCCGGCAAGCGCAGCCGCGATTTCACCGTTGATGTGGCCGACCGCCTTCGTCACGCCCTTCCCCAGGTAGCGCGCCTTGTCGCCGTCGCGGAGCTCGAGCGCTTCACGCTGCCCCGTGGAAGCGCCCGAGGGCACAGCCGCGCGTCCGGTCGCGCCGCCCTGGAGCACTACATCGACCTCGACGGTCGGGTTCCCCCGCGAGTCCAGAATCTCGCGGCCGTGCACGGATTGAATCGTCACTCAGACCTCGCTCGTGTGGATGGTTGAGAGGAGCTGTGCCAATGGCAAATCGGAGATGGTCAATGGCAGATCGCAAATGGCAGATGTCAGGTCGCGCAATGGTCGCGGATGCGAATGAGGATGCCGCCGCAGCCATAGGCCGGGCATCCGTCGCGGTCCCGGCGGGCGTCGGCCGTCAGGCAGCCACGCCTCCGGACTCCCTCACACACCTCGCCTGTCGAATTCGGCCTCGTTCCGGAGGGCGTCCTCGGAGATCTCCCCGATGAACGGCTCGTCCTCGGTCGTGACCACCACGATGCCGCTTTCGGTCACCGTGTGGCGGCTGCGATCCTCCTCCTCGTTGTAGCCGATGCGCGCGCCCCGCGGGATGAAGACGTCGCGATCGATGATCGCGCGCCGGAGGCTGGCGTGCCGCGCCACGCGGACCCCCGGCATGAGGATGCTCTGGTCGATCTCGCAGAAGCTGTGCACCCGCACGTTCGGGCAGAGCACGCTGCCGGAGACGCGGCTGCCGGAAACGATGCAGCCGGCCGAGATGATCGAGTCGAGCGCCTGACCGCAGCGCCGGCCGTCGTCGGCGAAGACGAACTTCGCCGGTGGGGCCTGGATCTGATTCGTCCGGAGCGGCCACTCGGGATCATACAGGTTGAAGTCCGGGTTGACATGGCAGAGGTCCATGTTCGCCTCGTAGTACGCGTCGAGGGTGCCGATGTCCCGCCAGTACTTGCCGGCCTTCTTGTTCTCGTCGTAGAAGCGGTAGGCCAGGACCGGCACCTTCGAGATGAGGCCGGGAATGATGTCCTTGCCGAAGTCGTGGGTCGTCGACCGGCCGGCATCCGCCTCGAGCGCCGGCACGAGGACCTGCATGTCGAAGATGTAGATGCCCATCGACGCGAGCACGGTGCCGCCCGGCGGGAGGTCCTTCGGCTTTTCGAGAAAGCCGGTCAGCCGATCCTGATCGTCGACCTGCAGCACGCCGAACCGGCTGGCCTCCTCCGACGGGATCTCCAGCACCCCCAGCGTGGCGCCCGCCCCGTGCTCCCGGTGGAACCGGAGCATCTTGGCGTAGTCCATCTTGTAGACGTGGTCGCCGGAGAGGACGATCAGGTGACGCGGCTCCTCGCGCAGGATGGAGTAGAGGTTCTGGTAGACGGCGTCAGCGGTTCCCAGATACCAGTGCTCGCTCACGCGCTTCTGGGGGCTGAGGATCTCGACGAACTCGCCGAGCTCGTCGGCCACGACGCTCCATCCCATGCGGAGGTGCCGGCTCAACGACAGCGACTTGTACTGCAGGGCGATGAAAATCCGGCGCAGCCCTGAATTGATGCAGTTGCTGAGCGTGAAGTCGATGATTCGGTACGGACCACCGAAATAGACGGCCGGCTTGGCGCGCTCCTTGGTCAGCGGGTAGAGCCGTTCGCCCACGCCGCCCGCGAGCACCATCACGAGAGTGTCGTCCTGCACGTTGCCCCTCAGTGCCACTGCCTGCTCAACGCGGCGCGTCGCGGCGCCCATCGCCGCTCCTGCCCGCAGCGCCGGGTGGATGAACAGCAGCCCGACGCCCCGGACCTTCGTCCCGTCGAGGGCATCGGACGATTCGGCGGCTGATGATACCACCGGCGCGGAGAGCGGCCGGTAGCGCCGGCCTTTCTTTGACTTACCGCCATGCGTCGCCTAGAATCGATGAGGTCAATCAGGGAGAGCGACAGGCTCGAGGTGCTCGAGATGCGGGGACGGCAGCGGCTTGGCTCGGCTGCAATGGCAGTGGTCCTTGCGGGTCTCGATGCGGCGGCGGGGGGCCGGAGCGCCGGCGCGCTGGACGTGCCTCAAGGGGAGCGGCTCGCCGACCGGCAGCGTGTGGAAGGAGAGGCCATGCTGGCCCTGGCCGACGCCACGATGGCGGGCCGGGGGGCGCCCTCCGGAGAGTTCACGCATCCGCTGGCGCAATGCGTTCCTCAAGGCGCAGCAGGGAACGTTCGTCCCGTTCACCCTGCTGATCGAGGCCCGCGGAGCGCTCCCGGATTCGGCGCTCGTGTATGTCCGGGCCGTGGCGCGCGCGCCGGGACGCGGCGCCCTCGCCCGGAGCGATCGCGCCGCAGGCCCGGACCGGCCGCTGTCCGGCCGAAACCCCGCCGGCCGGGCGGGGCACCAGCCGGAGAGCGAGTACCCGGTCGACGCCATCTTTCCCGTCGATCTCAGGCCGGACGGAGCGCACGGCGCGATCGTCAATCGCGGCTTCTCAATCGCCCCGGGTCAATACGACGTGTACGTGGTCGTCCGGGAGCGCGCGGCCGTGCTGGCACCCGGAGCCACCCTGCGGGCGGGGGTCACGGTCCAGCCGCTGCTCGTCCCCGATTTCAGGCAGGGGGAGCTGACGACGAGCAGCGTGATCCTTGCCGATCGGCTCACTGTTCTGCCGGAGCCTCTCTCTGCCGACCAGCTCGTCGAGCGACCCTACGTGTTCGGTCAGAATGAGATCACGCCGGCGGCCGATCAGCAGTTCCGGCGCAGCGAAGAGCTGGTGGTGGTGTTCCTGGTCTATAACCCGACCGTCACACTGGAGAAGCATTTCGACGTCCAGGTGGAGTACCATTTCTTCCGGCGCGCAGCCGGGGGTCGGAAACAGGACGGCGCGGCACCCGGGTCGCACCCGCCGCTGCTCGATGGAGAACGGTATTTCAACCATACCGATTCCTCAACGGTTCAGCCCTGAAGTGCTGGGGCCGCAGTTCGACCCTGACGCCGGTCACCCTGTTCTTGCAGGGCAGGGGATTCCGCTCGCCGGTTTCGAACCGGGCGACTATCGGCTGGCCATCAAGGTGACCGATCGTCTCTCGGGGAAGTTCGTGATGCGCGACGTCACCTTCACGGTCGTTCTAGCCTGGTCGTTGAGACGGAGGGGTGATGGGACGGCTTCATCGAGCGATCTCGGCGGTGGGCGCAGCGGTCCTGATCGCCGCCGGCGTGGGGCCGGGCGCCCAGGCGCAGACCCGCGGTGCGCCCGGAGGGCCAGACGGTGCGGCTGGTGCGCGGCAGCATCAGCGGGACGGTCACCGACGACAGCGGCAGGCGCTCTCCGGCGCGGTGGTGTCGGCCCTCGGCGCAACCATGGCCATGACGGTCAGCGACCTGCGCGGCTACTTCTCTCTCGACTCGCTCCCGATCGGCGAGTACGTCGTGCAGGCGCATCTCGAGGGCTTCGCCGGCTCCTCGCCGCGAGCGCGTCCGGGTCGGTGGCGCGTCGGCCTCCTCCGCTCACACGTTCCAGCTCCGGAAGCTCGATCCGGTGCCGGTCGGCACCGCCGGCCTCGTGCCGGTCGCCGCGCGCCCGATCATGGCGGCCGGCTTCGAGCTGCCCACCTCGACGCTGAGCGACCAGCCCGACGCCACCGCCGGGGCCGCCGCCGATCACCCGCACACCGAGACCGCGTGGCGGCTTCGCCGCATCAAGCGCAGCATTCTCAAGGACGTGTCGGAGGACGGTCACGTTTGCCGCCGACGGCCGATCGCCGGCGAGGACATCGTGCTGCGGCCCGGCTCCCCGCTGTGGCGGGCGCTCGATTCGACGGCCAGCATGGCAACCAGCTTCTTCGGCGACATGCCGCTCTCGGGCGAGGTCAACCTGCTCACGAGCGGCGCCTTTGCACCTGGCGACCTGTTCTCCGGCGACACGTTGCCGCGCGGCGTCGCGTACCTCTCGCTCGGCGTGCCGGCCGACCGGGCGGCGACTGGACGGTGCGCGCCGCGATGAGCGAGGGCGACCTGTCGTCCTGGAACGTCGCCGGGGCGTTCGCATCGCGCCCGGGCTCGACCCACATGCTGGACTTCGGCCTGACCTACAGCCGGCAGGACTATGCCGGTGGCAACCCCTCGGCGCTCGCCGCGGTGACGGACAACAGCCGGAATGTCGGCGAGGTGTTCGGCTTCGACAGGTGGACGGTGGCTCCGCGGCTGACCGTCGAGTACGGCACGCCGGTACGCGCGTTACGACTACCTGCAGCGCGGCGACCTGCTCAGCCCGCGCACCTCCGTGTCGGTCGAGCCCTTCAAGGGCACACGCGTCGTCTCCGTCGGTGGCGCAGCGCATGGTGGCGCCCGGCGCCGAGGAGTTTCTCTCCACCAACGCGCCGGGTCCCTGGCTGCCGCCCGAGCGGACGTTCGCGCCGCTGCGCGGGACCGCCGACCCCGACCACATGCGGGTCGAGCGTGCCCGCACCGTGGGCGTGGCCCTCGAGCACGAGTTCAAGCACTCGTCGATCGTGAGCGTTCAGCGGTTCTTCCAGCGCGTCGACGATCAGCTGATCACGCTCTTCGGGCTGGACCTGCCGGAGGGACCGGATTCGGCGGGCCACTACTTCGTGGCCAGCGCAGGCGGCGTGGACGCAGACGGCTGGACGTTCCGGGTGAGCAACGCCTCGAGCGACGGCTGAAGGGCTCGGTCGACTACAGCGTCATCAGGACGCGCTGGCGGGGCGCGGGGGATTTCGAGAGGCTCGGCGCGGCGCGGCCGATAGGCTGGCGCCCCGGGACCGAGGAGCTCCACGACATCACCACCTCTCTCGCGACCGCCATCCCCGAGACCGCCGACCCGGGTGGTCGTCGTCTACAAGGTCAACACCGGCTACGCGCGGGTCGAACCAGGCCCAGCCCGGGCCCGGCCTGGACGGGCGGTTCAACGTCCAGTTGAATCAGGCGCTGCCCTTCGATTTCGCAGGCACCCGCTGGGAGATTCTCGTCGGTGTTCGCAACCTGTTCCGCGATCCCACCGACCCCGCGTCCATCTACGACGAGCTCCTCGTCGTGAACCCGCCGAAGCGCGTCGTCGGCGGGTTCCTGGTTCGCTTTTAGACGAAGTTCGCCAAGGCGCAGGGTCCGTGTTTTTGGATCCTGAGTCCAGTTAGTTGGAAGACCGCTCGTGTGACGAGCGAAAACCTCTTATCTACCAAATATTTACAAGCAGGCGTGGCACCCAGTCCGGGGAACGGCCCTTGCTTCGCTGCCGCCCGGACCGCCGTCTGGTGTCAACCGTTCCCTTCATGCCGCCTCTCGAGAGCCGGAGCACGTTCCGGGCGACCGGTCAGCTGCTGGTCGTCGCCGCCCTGCTGTGCCTCGGAATCATGAACATGTCCGTCCGCGCCACGTGGACGGAGATGGAAGATGGCGTGCTGTGGGGCCACTCCGCCACCGACATCGTCGCCCGGGAGGTGGCGCCTGGGTCGCCGGCTGACCGGGCCGGGGATCAGGGCGGGCGACCTGCTCCTCGGCATCGACAAGCAGCCGCTGACGTCGGCGGACGACGTGGTGGCGGCGCTGCACAAGGCCACGCGCGGGTCGGTGCTGACGTACTCCGTGCTGCGGATGCAGGGCACCCCGCAGCTCGTCGATGTCGCTGTCGAGCGAATTCCGTCCGGCATCGCGCGGCCTGTATTTCGCCCTTGCCGTCGTCGGCATCTTCTCGTTGCTGGTGGGCGCCGCGGTGCGCCTCCGGCGCCCCGACCACCAGGCGACGCTGCACTTCTTCTGGCTGAGCGTCGCCTTCTTCGGGATGCTGGCGTTCTCGTTCAGCGGGCGGCTCGATGCCCTGGACTGGGTCTTCTACTGGGGAGACATCAGCGCGCGGCTGCTGCTTCCGCCGCTCTTCGTGCACTTTGCGCTCGTCTTCCCCGAACGACCGGACAGCTGGGTGCGCAGCGATGCGGGGCGGCGGCTGCTTCCCCTCGTCTACGTGCCGGCGGCGCTGCTGGGAGGCGCCGAGGTGGCGGCGGTGATGCGGGGCGTTTCCCAGGGAGCGGTGCTGTCGAGCATTTCAGGGCTGGTGGAGCGCGTGGAGCTGGGGTATCTCGCCGCCAGCCTGGTCGGCGGCCTGGCCATCATGATCCGGGCCCTGAAGCGCGGGTGCTCCGTGACGGCCCGCCGGCAGCTCCGGTGGATCGTGTGGGGCACGGCGCTCGGCACGATACCGTTCGTGCTCGGGTACGTCCTGCCGTTCACGCTGGGCTTCACCCCGGCGAGCGCGTTCGAGTTCACCGCGGTGCTCCTGGGCCTCGTGCCGCTGGCCTTTGCGTCGGCGATCATCCGCTACCGCCTGATGGACGTCGAGGTGATCTTCAAGCGGGGCCTGGTGTACGCAGCGGCCATCGCGGCGATCGCCGCCATCTACGCGACCCTGCTCGGCCTGGCAGGGCAGTTCTTCCTGCACGGCGAGGACCAGCGGAATCCGATCATCGCGCTGCTGGCGACCATGGTGGTGGTGCTGCTGTCGCGCCCCGTGAAGAACGCCATCCAGAACGCGCTCGACCGTGTCTACTACCGGGACCGCTACGACTACCGTCGCGCGCTCGTCGGGTTCGCGCGCGATCTCAACAGCGACCTGGATCTCGCTGCGTCTCAGCCAGCGGCTGGTGCGGCGCGTCACCGAGACGCTCGTCGTCGATCGGATGGCGCTGCTGCTGGCCCCTGCGCCCGCCCAGGGCCACGGGGCCTTCGTCACCATTGCCCACAACGGCTTCGGCCTGGAGCCGCCCGCGCTCGCGCACGATTCGGACGCCGCGCGCCGGTTGCTGGCAGGCCATACGCTCACCCTCGACGACCCGCTTGTCCAGAGCCGGCTGGATGGCCCCGAGATCGACTTCTGGCGGGAGGCCGGGATCCACTACTTCGTCCCGTGCGTCTCCAAGGAGGGGACCATCGCGGTGATGGCGCTCGGGCGCAAGGCGAGCACCGAGCCGCTCAGCAGCGAAGATATGGCGCTGCTCGCGGCCGTCGCCGCCCAGGCAGCCACCGCGCTCGAGAACGGACGGCTCTACGGGCAGCTGCGGGTCAAGGCGGACGAGCTCGACCGGATGCGGGAGTTCAGCGAGAACATCCTCGAGTCGCTGAACGACGGGCTGGCGGTCGTCAACCGGGACGATCGCGTGGTGCGATGGAACCGGCGGCTGGAGGAGCTGTACGGACTCCGGCACGAGGAGGCAGTCGGCCGCCGGCTCGACGAGATTCTCGACGGCCGGTTCTTCGAGGTGCTGCGCGCGGCCCGGCGCGACTCGCCGGACGGCGCGGCCGTGTACCGGGTCCCGCTCGAGACACGCCACCCGAGCTCGCGCAGCGTGCTGGTCAACGCGGCGACCACGCCGCTCCGCGATGCCGCGGGCGCCACGGCCGGCACCATCCTGGTCATCGAGGACATCTCCGCCCGTGTGCAGCTCGAAGAGCAGCTGCAGCTCTCCGAGAAGATGGCGTCCATCGGGCTGCTCGCCGCCGGCGTTGCCCACGAAGTCAACACTCCCCTCACGGGCATCTCGAGCTTCGTGCAGATGCTCATGGAGGGGGCCGACCCGGCGGATCCGAACACGCAGGTGCTCGAGAAGATCGAAAAGCAGACCTTCCGGGCGGCGCGCATCGTGAACGGCCTCCTGAACCTGGCCAGGCCCTCACAGGTGGACAGCGGCCCGGTCGACGTCAACGCCGTCATCACCGACGTGCTGTCGCTGCTCGACCACCAGCTCCGCACGGGACGGATTCAGGTCCGGAAGGAGCTCGCGGTCGAAGGGCCCGTGGTCCAGGGCATCGAGTACAAGCTGCAGCAGGTGTTCCTCAACCTGTTCCTCAACGCCCGCGACGCGATGCCCAAGGGCGGCTGGTTGACGGTCGTGACCCGCGCCGAGGGATCGCACGCGGCGATCGAGATCGGCGACACCGGATCCGGCATCCCGGCCGAGCAGCTGTCCCGCATCTACGATCCCTTCTTCACGACCAAAGACATTGGGAAGGGCACCGGGCTGGGGTTGTCGATCACCTATGGCATCGTCCAGGAGCACGAGGGGACGATCAGCTGCAGCAGCGCACCCGGACAGGGCACCAGGTTCAGCCTCTCGCTGCCCCTGGCGCCGGCCCAGCGGGTCGCGAGGACGCGTTGACCTGCACCGTCACCGGGAGCATCCGGCTCACGGGGCACCCGCCGGGCGGCCACCGATGAATCGTAGCGGCGCCATTCTGGTCATCGACGACGAGGAGATCATGCGCGAGATCCTCGACGCCCTGCTCACGCGGCAGGGCTACAGCGTCCGCCTCGTCGAGGACGCGGCGCAGGGTCTGGAGCTCGCCCGTACCGACGTCGTTCGATGCCGTCATGCTCGACATGATGATGCCGGGGATGGACGGCCTGTCGGCCCTCGACGAGCTCAAGAAAATAGACGACGACCTCCCGGTCCTGATGATCACCGCCTTCGCGTCGGTCGAGAACGCCATCGTGGCGATGAAGCACGGCGCCTTCGACTACATCACCAAGCCGTTCAAGAACGACGAGGTGCTCGGCGTCCTCCGCAATGCCGTCGCCCAGCGGCGCCTGGTCACCGAGAACCGCACGCTCCGGCAGAACCTCCAGGCGCACGCCAACCGGTTCGGCGAGATCATCGGCCGCAGCTCGCGCATGCGTCAGGTGTTCGACCTGATCATGCAGGCCGCGCCGAGCCGCACGACGATGCTGATCAACGGGGAGAGCGGCACCGGCAAGGAGCTCGTGGCGCGGGCGCTGCACCAGAACTCCACGCGTTCCGACCGCGCCTTCATCACGGTGAACTCCGGCAACCTGCCACCGGACCTCCTGGAATCGAACCTGTTCGGCCACGTCAAGGGAGCGTTCACCGGGGCGGTCTACCCGAAGAAGGGCCTGTTCGAGCTGGCGGACAAGGGGACGATCTTTTTCGACGAGATCGGCAACATCCCGCTCGAGACCCAGGCCAAGCTGCTGCGGGTGATTCAGGAGCGCGAGTTCATGCGGCTCGGGGGTGTCGAGACGATCAAGGTCGACGTCCGGATCATCGCCGCCACCAACGTCGACCTGCGGAAGATGACCGAAGACGGCCGGTTCCGCGAGGACCTCTACTACCGGCTGCACGTCATCACCGTGCCGCTGCCCGCGCTCCGCGACCGGCGCGACGACATCCCGCTCCTGACGCAGCACTTCCTCGAGAAGTACGGCGAGGAGAACCGCAAGACGCATCTCGAGCTCACCCCGGAAGCACTGGACCTCCTGACCGACTACGACTGGCCGGGGAACGTGCGGGAGCTCGAGAACGTCATCGAGCGTGCGGTCGTGCTCTCGACCGGCAGCCGGATCGAGGCGGATCTCGTCCCGGATCACGTCCGGAGCAGCAAGCGCTTCCAGATGCCGCAGTTCGTGGTGCCGCCCGAGGGCATCTCCTACAAGGACGCCGAGACCGCGTTCCAGCGCGGGCTCATCGAGTCGGCGCTCGAGCAGGCGGGCGGCGTGCAGAAGCGCGCCGCGGAGCTTCTGCAGATCAAGCCCACCACGTTGAACGAGATGATCAAGCGGCACGACATCCGGCCGCGGCGCAAGCGCGGCCAGTCCGCGGCGAGCCGTCCGGAGGCGGCCCCCGACGCTCCGGACAACGACGACGTGAACGACGAGGAGGAAGAAGGTCGGCGTCGACTGACGCGTCAGGCCACTAGCGCCGGCCCTGCGGCCGCAGCCGCGCGAACATCTTTTCGTACTTCCCAGGATTACGTCCCACCGGTAGTTCCGCCGCACGTACGCGCGCCCGTTGCGCCCGAGCGACGCCCGGAGCCGTGGATCCCCGATCAGCAGGCTCAGGCACTCGCTGAACTCCTCCCGATCGGCGTAATACAGCCCGGCATTGCTCTTGTGGCAATGCTCGACCAGCACGTCGCTGCGCGCGTTCGCCAGAATCGGCGTGCCGACCGCGAACGACTCCAGGGCGAGCAGCGACAGGCTCTCGTAGGGGGAGGGCACGACCACGACCGTTGCCGCCTCGAGCGCATGCAGCCGCTCCTCGTCCGAGAGCCGGCCGGCGAAGCGGATGAACGGTTCCTCGGGCAGCGGCATCAGCTTGATGCCCATCAGCACCAGCGAGGCGTCGCCCCCTTCCCGGACGTAGGCGCTGAAGTACTCGATCAGCTCCTCGCAGCCTTTGCCCGCGTCGATGCGTCCGCCGTACAGCAGGAACGGACCGTGCAGGCGATGGCGGCGGCGGAAGACGCTGCCGCGGTGCGCCAGGTGCGGCCGGAAGGTCGGCGAGGACTCGTCTGCGAGCGCCGACTCGTCTTCGCCCGCCGCGTCCGCCGGCTCGTCCGGCGGCGGTTCCTCCAGGGATCGATCGCGGGAGTAGGGATGCGCCTGCGGCAGGTCGACCCCGCAGCCGATGGTTTCTTCCTCGATGGCCCGGATGGCGAAGTGCGTGGTGAGGAAGCGCCGCTCGACCTCGGTGTTGTAGGCGATGCCTGCCGGCGCGCTGAACAGTTCCTTGTAGATGTCGAGCCGGATCGCCGGCTCGTCGTGCGCCGTCGGCACCAGGATGCTCTTCTCCGGCGCGATCGCGGACGCCCGAGCGCGGTCGGCGCATACAGGTAGGTGAAGAAGATCAGGACGTCGTACTGCTGCGTGGTTGCGCTCGAGATAGTCGAGCAGCGCCGGGCACCAGGGGCCCTGCTGGCGCAGCCACTCCATCTCGTCGCTGCGGGTGTGCGCGTTGGTGAAGATCCACTCGGAGTAGCGGTTGAAGGCGTCGAGGTCGCGGGTCTGCGCGTTGGCGAAGCGGCGGACGGTGACGCCGCGGATCCGGTCCGTCCCTTCCGGGTACTCGTTCTTCCAGGTGATGTAGTCGGCGGCGCAGGTCGTCAGCACCTCGACGACGTGGCGCGGCGCCAGACGCTCGGCGATCAGCCGGCAGTGATACTCCGACCCGCCCAGGATCTCCGTGCCGTAACGCTGGACGATGAACGCGATCTTCAACCTGTGATCCTCCCGAGCGCCTCGCCGAGCCGCGCGTCGATGGCGGCCGGTGCGAAGGCCTGCAGCCGGCGGCGCTGGCCGTCGAGCACGCGCTCGCGCACCGACCGATCGTACACGAGCATTCCGAGCATCTCGGCGGCGAACTCGAGATCCTTCGGCGTGAAGAGGACGCCGGCGCCGCCCAGCGTCTCGGGCACGGCCCCTGCGGCGTACGCCAGTACCGGCACGTCGGCGGCCATCGCCTCGACCAGCGGCACGCAGAACCCCTCGTGCTCGCTGAGCGAGACGTAGACGTCCGCCCAGCGGTAGAACGCCGCCGAGATCCGCGTCGGGCACCGGCCCGGTGAACCAGAAGCGGTCGGGCAGCATCTGGAACTCGGCGATCAGCGCCTGGATCTGCGCGTAGTAGCGCGGCACCCCGTCGTAGCGGCCGACGAAGATGAACCGGTAGTAGCTGTCGACGTTGCGCTTGTACAGCTCGGCCAGCCGGATGTGATCCTCGATCCGCTTGTTCGGCACGATGCGGCCGACGAACAGGATGTTGATCAGGCCGTCGCCGAGGATCCTGTCGAGCGCCGGGCGCCGCGGCGCGCTCGGTGATCCGCGCCGTGTCGACCGCAATCGGCAGCACGCCCGGTCGGCTGCGAAGCCGAGCGCTTCGAGCTCCCGCGCGGTTGAACTCGGAGTCGCCGAGCGCCAGATCCACGCGACCCGGCGAGCGTCCGCAGCTCCTGGCGGCCGAGCGCCGCCAGCCGGAACAGCTGCGGGTCGTAGGGGGCGAAGAACGCCGCCGGCGTGATGTTGTGGTACTGCAGCACGCGGAGCCCGGGCAGCGCCGCGAACGCCGCGGTCATCGGCGACGGCAGCGCGAAGTGGAAGATCGTCACGTCGCCGCGCCCGTGCGGCCGGGTCCTCGAACGGCCGCACGTCGTCTCGCAGGTCGTCGTCCATCGGTGAGCGCGAAGAGATCCGAGCTGGTGGCCGCGCCGCCGCAGCATGCCGCGCACCACGCGCGCGCTGTCGCCGATGGCGTCCCCTCGATGGGCCGCCGGGACCCATTGGTTGACGATCATGGGCGCTCGGCGCTCGGCGTCCGGGCGCTCGGCCGTTCGGGCGTCCGGCGATTCGTGCCTCTGCCGGCAAACGCGATGGCCTCGCGGCCTCGAACCGGACTGCTTGCGAGCCGTTGCCGAGCCCCGAGCCCCGAGCCGCCGAGCGCCGGCTCTTCAGGCAGCGCCCTGAACAGCGCCGGGCCGGAACTGCCGCAGCTCCTCGAGCCGTTCGAACTGATCGAACTGGGCCCAGAAGTCCCACGCGACCTCGGGGCTGCCGGGGCCCGGCCGCGAGCAGCGCGTTCGACGTTGCGGAGCAGGAGTCGCGCCGAAGTCCCTGGCCAGCAGCCGCGCCAGCGCGGCGTCCTGCGAGTCGACCACCGCCGTCTTCCAGCCGGCGGTCGTCGAGCACGGCCGCCATCAGCCGGGCCACCTCGAATGGATCCTGCGTGTCGTACAGCACGCCGCCGCCGTCCATCGTCGCCGGCACGGCGGTGGCGGCATAGGCCAGCACCGGGACGCTGCTTGTAGAACGCCTCGATGATCGGCACGCAGAAGCCTTCGTGCTCGCTCGCGCACAGGAACAGGTCCGCGACGTCGTAGAGCGCGGTCAGCTCCTCGTTGGAGACGTGGCCGAGGAAGTGCACGTCCGGCGTGCCGAGCCGCGCGATCAGCGCGTGCAGCATCGCCAGGTATCGCTCGAAGCCGCTGTAGCGAGCCGACCAGCAGCAGGCGCGAGCGCGGGATTGTGCCGCGTGCGGTAACACGTGGAACGCCCGGATCACGTTCTCGAACTTCTTGTTCGGGATCACCCGGCCCACGAACATCACGTTGGTCCAGCCGTCGTCGAAGATCCGCGGCCAGGCGGTCGTCCGGGGGCACGTCGAGGTGGGTGAAGTCGGGGACGACCGGCAGCACGCCGGTGCGCCGGAAACCGAGCGCCTCGAGCTCGAGCCGGTTGTATTCGGAGTCGCCGAGCGCGACGTCGCAGCGGTCGATGTAGGCGGTCAGCTCGCGCCGGCCGCGGAAACACAGCTTGACCAGGTCCTTGTGCACCCCGAGGAAGTATTCCGGCGGCGTGATGTTGTGATAGACCAGCGCCATGCGCCCGGGCAGCGCGTAGGCGGTGCGCGAGGCCCGCGACCCGATCGAGAAGTGATGGATCAGGACGTCGTCGTGGGCTGACCGTTGCCGATCATGTCGCGATAGTCGAGCGTCAGCGGCTCGAGCCGCGGGTCGGCTGTCTCGACGAAGATCTCCGACGTGTAACCGGCGCCGCGCAGCACGCGCTGGATGCCCAGCACCTCGTGGCCGATGGCGTCCCCGTAGCCGAGCGTCGCGAGGACCTGGTGGACGCGCGGCGCGCCGGCCGGTGCGCCATCATGCCGACCTGGCACTCGCGGCGCTCGCGTCGCCGGCGGCGCCCGGCGGGAGCTGCGCCGAGCACCGCGGCGGCAGCCGGCCGGTCGCGGCGGCGGCGGGCCAGCCAGCCGGGCAGCGGCTCGATCTGGCGCGGCGGCGTCGCCGCCCTGCAGCCGCCGCAGCAGGTCGAGATACTTGCGCTCGATGACCGGCCAGGTGTAGTTGCGGCAGAAGTACTCCCGGCCGTTCCGCCCGAGCCGCGCGTGCAGCGGACCGTTCGATTCGAGCGCGTAGAGCGCCTCGGCGAACTCCTCGTAGCTCTCGTAGTACAGCCCGGCGCCGCTGCGGATGCACTGCCCCTTCAGCACGTCGCAGCGCGCCGTTGGCGAGCACCGGGCGGCCGAGCGCCCAGGCCTCGAGCGCGACCATCGACAGGCTCTCGAAGTAGGACGGCATGATGAGCAGGTCGGCCGCCGCGAGCGCGTCGAACTTGTCGCTGGTCCGGCAGGAACCCCAGGTGGCGGATGCGGTGGTGCTCCGGGATCGGCATCACCGGCTTGCCGATCAGCAGCAGGTCGAGGCCGCGCGGGAACGTCCGCGCGTAGCGCTGGAAGTACGTCGAACAGCTCCCCGCAGCCCTTGTTCTCGTCGATGCGGCCGATGTAGATCGCGAACGGCCGGCGCACGTCGTAGACGCCTGCCGGAAGCGCGCCGGGTCGGCCTGCGCGCCGGCACGCTCCGAGCCGACGCCCGACGACGACGCCCGGCACGTCGCGCGTTGCCGGCCGCCGCCTGGATCATCGCGCGCTCCTCGTGGGAGTTGTACATGATCGCCCGGACGCCACGGAAGATCGGCCCGAAGATCGACAGCCCGATCGCCGGGTCGCGCTCCGCCGTCGGCACCAGCACCGCCTTGGCGGCGACGCGCGCGCACGCCGTGGAAGGCGTGGTAGTAGCGGTAGCTGAAGAAGATGAAGAAGTCGAACGCCGGCAGCCGATCGCGCGACGTACTCGACCATTGCCGGGGCTCGCCGGCCCCTCGCTCGTCGAGCCAGGCGAGCTCGTCGGCCACCGAGTGCTGCGTGGTCGAACACGGCGCGCGATCGGCGCCCGAACTCGAGCGGCCGGCGCTCGTGCGACACCGGAAACCGCCGCACCGCGACGCCGTTGACCTGGCTCGACGCCGGCCGGCAGCTCGTTGCGCCAGGTGATGTAGTCGTGCGCGCAGGTCGTGACCACCTCGACCTCGGCGTGCCGCGAGAGGTGCTCGGCGATGTAGCGCGCGTGCTGCTCCGCCCCGCCGTTGATGTCGGCGCCGTAGCGCTGAACGACGACCGCGAGCTTCACGACTCGGTTCGGTGTCGCCCGCGCCGCGATCGGCCGGCTCGGGACCACCCGCTGCTCGACGCCGCCCCGATCGCCCTCGGCGTCGCGCCGACGGCGCCGCTGCGCGTCCGCAGCCGGCGTAGCCGGCACGCGCTGATCGGGCCGCCGCCGGCCGCGCCGCCGGCGCCGCCGCGCACGCCGCTCTGGCGAGCTCGGCTTGCCGTCGGCGCCGGAACCGGCGCCTGGCACTCGGACCGGCCGGCTGCAGCGGCGCCACCGCGCCCGGCGCGGTACTGCGACCACCCCTTCGAGCGCGCGCGCACGCCGCTCGTCGAAGTCGAGCCGGCTCGACATCGATTCGACGCGCATCTTGAGGTTCTTCACCTCGATGCCCAGCCGCGTCGTCTCGAGCACGAGGTTGTGAATGAGCTCGTAGTAGAGCGCCTCGGAGTGCAGGAACGAGTCGTTCAGCTTCGACTGCTTGTGCAGCACGTCGATCAGCGGATTCGGGTTGAAGAACAGCTTCAGGATCGGCTGCAGGATCTTCCGGATCCACACGATGAACGGTCGGCTCGACTCGTAGAGCGTCGTGTCCTCGAAGGCATAGTTGCGCAGCGTCCGGACGAATCGCGCCCCTTGCGGTACTGCTCCAGCAGATCGGACCGCACCCCGCCGGGATCGAGGAACTTCTCCAGCTTGACGTTGGCCAGCTCCCTGATCTCGTCCTCCGTGTAGTCGACGCCCCGCTTCTCGCGGATCCGCGCGCGGATCTGCCGCATGATCTGCTCGACGTCGACGGAATCGCTTCTGACGGTGAAATCGGACATAAGTGTGCACAATCTTACGGCTTCGTGCCGCCGGCGTGGCGCTTCCGGCCGCTGAACTCCGGCGCCTCCCTGATGCACGTGCCCGAGGATGCCCGACCGATCGCAGAAGGCCCTGGCGCCGGTCTTGTCGATCGCTGCCGTCGTGCCCCCAACGTCGGGGTAGCCGTTGGCATCGGCCTGCATGCGACTCCCAGTTGCGGAACAGCCGGCCCCACGGCCCGTCGAGGACCTCCCGCATCGACGCCTTGCGCGTTCATCGGGTACCAGAAGCTGTCGTGGTAGACGACGCTGGCGATGTACGCCCAGGGCGCCAGCACGGTCTTCAGCGACCACTCGATCGGCTTCTTCATCGGGCCCCAGTAGATCTGGTGCTGCATCCGGGATGCAAACGTCATCTTCTTGAACGGTCCGGCGAAGTGCCAGTTCTCGTTCGCGGCGCTCGCGTCGCCGACGATCTCGATCTCGCGCGGGTCGCCGCAGCCGAGGCCCATCTCGTGCGCCATCCGGATGAACTTGATCGACAGCGGATCGAACCCCATCAGCTTGGCCGCGACCGCGTCGATCGCCGTCTGGTCGGCGCTGCCAGGATCACGTTCTTCGAGTACGGCGTCATGCACCGGGGCCCGGGACCGTCGCCGGCGAACGTGCCGTCCATCACCGCGAACACGCCGCGGTGAATCTTCTTCTGGATCATCAGCAGGTCGACGAGCGTCTCGTGGATGACCGGATGCGTCCAGTGGCGGTGCTCGTTCAACAGCCCGCCGAAGGCGTTCTTCATCGCGCCGGTCGTCGTGGTGAAGACGTGCGTCTTGATCGTCGGGAGGTGGATGATGTTCTCCCCGATGAAGCGCTTCGGGATCATGAACCCTTTCGGGTAGACGTCGTTCAGGCAGGTGAACTTCTTCGTCAGGTCGCCGACCGCGTCGCGGATGTTGATCCACTCCTCCGTCTCGTAGATGTGGATGTTGCGCAGCCCGTGCGCCTCGACGACGTTGACCTGCTTGTTCTCGCGCTCGCCGAGGTGCGCGTCGATCACGACCGTGCGGTTGTGGCAGGCGTGGATCAGCGACGGGTCGTAGCCGTCCTGCTTCATCGCCCGGATCACCCCTTCGAGCTGCCAGGGCGTCGTCGAGCTCCCCGGGAAGAAGAAGTGCCAGGAGATATTGACTTTGAGCGCGGTGTCGGCCGCCTTGGCGATGACGTCCTGGTACCCGGCCAGGTTCAGGAGCTCGTGGTAGTCCCGCAGCACCGTGGCGGGGGACGTCCGGAGGATCGCAACTGTAGCTTTCGGCATGTCAGGGTCCGGGCTCCGCCCGGGTGCGTTGGTTCAGCCCCCGAAGGAGGGGCCGTAGATGATGATTCCGACGGTAATCGCCCAGAGCGCCGAGCAGACGAGCAGCGGACGGTCCGTCAGCAGCATCTCCGCCGGGCTGCCGCCCCCCTCTTTCTGGTGCACCAGATAAAGGTACCGGAAGATCCCGTAGATCGGCAACGGCAGCGTCAGGCCCAGCCGGTCCGTGCCGAACTTGCTCACGGTCTCCGGGCTCACCGTGTAGAACGCGTAGGCGACGAGCGTCGAGGCGGTCACGACCGCGATCATCTGGTCCAGCAGGTACGGGCTGTACTCCTCCAGGATCCGCCGGTGGTCCGTGGCCCCTTCCGCCGAGCAGGACGAGCTCGTGGCGCCGCTTGCTGAGCGCCAGGAACAGCGCCAGCAGAATCGTCAGGACGTAGAGCCAGTGGCTGATCGCGACGTCGATCGCCACGGCGCCGGCGGCGGCGCGCAGCACGAACCCGATCGCGATCGTCAGCACGTCGATGATGACGATGTGCTTGAGCGGGCCCGAGTAGAGGCCGAGCAGCCCGAGATAGCCGGCGGCAAGGACGCCGAAGAGCGGCCGGAGCAGGAACGCGGCCGTGACCGACAACGACCGAGCCCGAGGGCGGCGCCCAGCGCGGTCCGCACTGGAAGCGCGCCGGAGGCGATCGGCCGGTTCATCTTGACGGGATGGCGTCGATCCGCCTCCCGGTCGGCCACGTCGTTGACGAGGTAGACGACGCCCGACAGCCCGCAGAAAATCACGAACGCGGCGAGCGCGTAAAGGAGCCGAGCGGAGATCGAATAGCCGCTGGCCGAACAGCAGCGCGGCGAAGATGATGAGGTTCTTCGTCCACTGGGAGGGCCGCAGCGACGCCAGGAGGCTCCAGGCCACCGGCCGTGTGTCGGCCGGCGACGGCGGGCCGTTCCAGGCTATCCGGAATGGTGTGTCGCGCCATCCTGAGCGCGGCGGGTGCCGGTGCCCGGCTAGCTGGTGAAGCTCTTGACTGCTTCGCTCTCAGAGTCGTACGTCTCGAAGACGGTCAGCAGCTTCGTGATGGCGAGCAGATCCTGGATCCGCTTGGTCAGGTTGAGCAGCTTCAGCTTGCCACCCTGGCGGCTGACCGTCGTATAAGTGCGCACGATCTCGCCGAGGCCGGCGCTGTCGATGTACGGGACGGCTTCGAGGTTGAGCACCAGCTGCTTCTTTTCCTGCTGGATCAGCGAGTTGATCTTGTCCTTGAGGAGCTCGTCGCCCTCGCCGAGCGTCATCTTTCCCTTGAGATCCAGAATCGTCACGCCCTGGACGTCCCGTTCGTCGATCTGCATCGCGCTCTCCTCCAGCCTCGCCGTTTCAGACCAGCGACAGATGTCCCGAACCCGCCCGTTTCATTCGAAAAAGACCGGGAAGCGTACTACGTGCCTCGAAAGACTGTCAAGGAACGGCCGGCCCGGCGCCGGCCTGCGCCTCAGCTTCACCCGTTTTCCGCCCTACCCCGCGCAGCGTCTGCACGACCACATACAACACGGGGATGAAGATCAGGTTGAGCACCGTGGAGACCAGCATGCCGCCGGATACCGCGGTTCCCACCGAGTTCCGCGCTTCGCGCCCGGCGCCGGTCGCGAACACCAGCGGCAGCACTCCGAGGACGAAGGCCAGGGAGGTCATCAGGATCGGCCGGAGACGCAGCCTCGACGCCTCGATGGCAGCCTCAACCACGCCGGACCCGCGCGCCCTCAACTGCTCCGCGAACTCCACGATAAGGATGGCGTTCTTTGCCGCGAGCCCGACCAGCACCAGCAGCCCGACCTGCGCGTACACGTCATTGGCGAACCCGCGGAGCGACACCGCGGCCAGCGCGCCCAGCACGGCAAGCGGCACCCCGAGCAGGACGATGAAGGGCAGCACGAGGCTCTCGTATTGGGCGGCGAGCGTGAGGTAGACGAGGAGAAGGCCGAGGCTGAAGATGACGAACGACTGCTGGCCCGATTTGCTCTCCTCGAACGACAGGCCGGACCACGCGAAGGCCATGCCGGCAGGCAGCGTCTGCCGGGCCACGCGCTCCATTTCCTCGAGCGCCTGTCCCGAGCTGAACCCTGGCCTGGCCGACCCGTTGATCGTGGCCGACCGGAACAGGTTGAAGTGGCTGATCACCTGCGGCGCAGTCGTCTCCTTCGTGCGCACGACGTTCTCGAGCGGGAGCATCTGTCCCGTGCGTGTCCGCACGTACAGCTTGCCGAGTGCTGCCGGATCGGCCCGGAAGGCCTTGTCGGCCTGCACGTAGACGCGGTAGGCCCGGTTGTTGAAATCGAAGTCGTTGACGTACTGCGAACCGACGTAGATCTGCAGCGCGCTCGTGATCTCGCTCAGCGGCACACCAAGCGCGAGCGCGCGCTCGCGGTCGATCTCGACCGTCAGCTGCGGGTCGTTCGCCGTGAACGTGCTCAACAGCCCTGTCAGACGGGGCGACGCGTTGCCCGCCCCGACCAAGGCAAACGTCGCGTCCGACAGCGCGTTGATGTCGGTGCCCGCCTGGTCGAGCACCTGGAACTCGAAGCCGCCGAACTGCCCGAGCCCGGGAATCGACGGCGGAGGGAACGGTACGACAATCGCGCCGCTGATGCCGGCGAGCGGCCCGCCGACCCGGCCCAGCACCGTCTTGAGCTCGTGCTCCGCGCCTTCGCGCTGGACGAACGGCTTGAGGCTTGCGAAGATCAGGCCCTGGTTCGGCGCCGCCCCGCTGAAGCTGAAGCCCATGACGGAGAACACGCCTTCGATGTCGGGGTCCTTCATCAGGATCTGCTCGGCCTGCGCCGCGATTGAGGACGTGTAATCGAGCGACCCTCCGGCGGGCCCCTGGACGATGGTGATGAAGTAGCCCGCGTCCTCTTCGGGCACGAACGCTCCCGGCACGGTTCGGTAGAGCCAGACCGTGGCCCCGAGGCCCACGAAAAACAGCAGCACCACTGCCCACCTGAAGCGCATCGCCCGGTGCAGGGAGCTCGACGTACCCGCGCGTTCCTGCACTGATCACCCGCTCGACACCTGAAAAGAACCGCCCCTTGCCGTGATGCGCGCGATCGAGCAGCAGCGCCGACAGCGCCGGCGTGAGCGTCAACGCATTGAACGCCGACAGCGCCACCGAGAAGGCGATCGTGATCGAGAACTGCGAGTACAGCCGGCCGGTGGTGCCCGGGAAGAAAGCCACCGGCACGAACACGGCAATCAGCACCAGCGCGGTCGCGATCACCGCGCCGAAGACCTCGCGCATCGCATCGGAAGCCGCCTGGCGCGCACCCTTGCCTTCCTCCTGGATGTGACGTTCGATGTTCTCGATCACCACGATCGCATCGTCGACCACGATGCCCGTCGCAAGGATGATCCCGAAGAGCGTCAGCGTGTTGATGGAGAAATCCATCACCTTGGCGAAGGCGAACGCACCGATGAGCGAGACCGGGATCGTGATGGTGGGGATGAGCGTGCTGCGCCAGCTCTGGAGGAACAGGAACATCACGAGGACGACCAGCGCAATCGACTCGAGCAGCGTCTTGCGCACCTCCCGGATCGACTCGTCCACGACCTGGGTGGTGTTGAACGCGACCTGGTACTTCAGGCCCGGCGGGAATGTGGCGGACAGCCGCTGGAGCTCGGCGCGAACCAGGCGGTCCACGTCGAGCGCATTGGCGCTCGGCAGCTGGATGACGGCGAACCCGACGGCGTCAATCCCCTGGAACCGCAGCTGCGACGCGTAACTCTCGGCGCCCAGCTCCGCGGAGCCCACGTCGCTGAGTCGGACGAGCGAGCCGGCCTCTCCCGATTTGACGATCAGGTTGTCGAACTGAGCGGCGTCGACCAGGCGGCCCTCGGCCCTCACGCTCATCTGGTAGGTCTGGCCCGGCATCGCCGGTGCGTCGCCGACGCTCCCGGCCGCCACCTGGACGTTCTGCTCGCGAAGCGCGTTGACCACGTCTCCTGCCGTCAGCCCGCGGGTCGCCAGCTTCGTCGGGTCGAGCCACAGGCGCATGGAATAGCGCCGCTCACCGAACAGGATCACCTCGCCGACGCCGGGCACACGCTTGAGCGCGTCCTTCACGTAGACGTCGAGGTAGTTGCTCATGAACAGCGAGTCGTAGGCGCCGTTCTCCGCATACACGCCGGCACCGAGGACGAACCCGGTGGAGTTCTTCTGCACGCTCAGGCCAAGCGCCCGCACCTCGGGCGGCAGCCTGCCGAGCGCCTGCGCGACGCGGTTCTGGACGTCCACCGAGGCAATGTCGGCGTTGCGCGTGACGTCGAAGGTCACCGTGATCTGCGAGATCCCGGAGTTGGTGCTGGAGGACGCGATGTACAGCATCCCCTCGACGCCGTTGAGGGCCTGCTCGAGCGGGGTGGTGACGGCTGATTCGACCGCCTGCGCGTTCGCGCCGGTGTACACCGCCGTGACGACCACCTGAGGCGGCGCGAGGTCGGGGTACTGCGCCACGGGCATCGTCGGGATTGCGACCGCTCCGGCGAGGATGATGACGAGCGAGCAGACGGACGCGAGGATGGGCCGCTTGATGAAAGTGTCGACAAACATGAGGAGCTTACTGAGCCTGCTCGGCTTGAACGGGAGCGCCGTCGCCGATCTTCTGGATGCCCGACACGATCAGCCGGTCGCCTGCCTTGATCCCGCCCTTGACCACGTAGTCGTTCCCCAGGAGCTCGCCGACCTGCAGCGGCTTCTGCCGTGCCACGAGCCCGCCCTGCGGGCCCGCCTCCGCCAGAAAGCAGAAATACTGGCCGCTGATGCGCGTGACCGCCGTCACCGGGACCGTCAGCCCCTCGACCGTCCGCCAGACGATGCGGGAGCGCACGAATTGCTGGACCCGTACCGACGGCGGTACCTCCTTCAGCGCGCTCTTCGCCAGGACCGTCTGCGTCGCGTCGTCCACGCGCTGCGCGACGAACGTGATCGGGTTCGTGGCTACGACTTCGCCTGACGCGTCGAGCAGCTGCACCGGGAGCCCCAGCCGCAGCTCGGGAGAGCGGTCCAGCGGAACCTGGATGTAGGCTTCGAGTCCCGAGCTGTCGTCGATCGTCGTGATGACCGTCGAGGTCGTCACGCGGTCGCCGACGCGGACGGGAATCTCTCCCACGGTCCCGGACTGGATGGCGTCCACGCGGTAGTAGCCAAGCTGGACGCGCCCTTCCCGTACCTCCGCGTCGAGCGCGCCGAGCTTGGCCTCCGCCGTCCGGAGGGAGTTCTGCGCCTCGTCGAATTCCTGCCTGCTGATCGCGCCAGCCGCGAGGAGCGACTCGAACCTCGCAACCTGCTGCCGCCAGTACTCCACGTCGGCCTGGGTACCGCCCCGGTTCGCCTCTGAGCTTCGCACCGCCGCCTGCTGGCGTTCGGCGTTGATCTGCACGAGCGGAGTTCCCGCGCGGACCCGGTCGCCCGCTTTCACGAATATCCGCGTGATGATGCCTTCGCCCTCGGGCTGGACCGTTGTCGAGCGCAGCGAGCGCACCGTCGCGATGAAGTCGGAGGTTTCCGCGATCGGCTTCGGCGCGAGGGTGATCATGGAGACGCCTGCGGGCGGCGGTCCGGCCTGGGCAGGCGCCTGCGACTGGGTGTCGGCCCCCCCGCACGCGGCGGCGGAGGCGGCGAGCACGACCGCCAGCAGGACGGTGCGCGGCGGCAGGGACGTGGAGATCGGTGTGGAGCAGCATTGAATCTGGTGTTAGACGTCGCGTGGAGGGCTGGAGGTGCGGGCCGGGCCCATCGTCAAAGAAAAGGCCACGCGGGAGCGTGGCCCATCGGAAGCCGGGGGAAAATGCCCGCCTTCAGATATCGCCCGCACCGGCGAACTTACGCTGTTGAAAACATTCCCGGCAGAACACCGGGCGCCCTTGCGTGGGTCTGAACGGAACGGTCGTTTCCTTCCCGCAGGCCGAGCAGCTCGTGCTCGTCTCGACCCGTTCCCTGGCGACCGGCCCGGCCGCAGACGGCCGCGAACCGCGTTTGGCCTTGCAGCTCTTGCACCGTTTGGGTTCGTTCTTGAAGTTCTTGTCGGCGAAGAAGAGCTGCTCGCCAGCCGTCCAGATGAACTCCGTACCACAGTCTACGCAGTGCAGCGACTTGTCCTGGAACTCCATTGGTCCCACCTCTCACCTGCCACTGGCTCCGCCGCCGGCGGAGTGTCCGCCCGGCTGGCCAGATGACCGAGCGCGGGCGGGTCCCCGACATCGTCGCTATTCCGTCTCGCGACGCTGCTTCTTGCGCGTACGCTTTCGCGCCAACGCCTGCTTTGCGCGGCGCCGATCGCCCGGTTTCAAGTAGAAGGAATGCTTCTTGATATCCTTGATGATATCCTCCTGCTGAACCTTCCGTTTGAACCGCCGGAGCGCGCTTTCGATCGACTCGCCTTCCTGGATCTTGACCTCAGCCAAGCGTGAACACACCTCCTTAGCGGGCGTGTCGTCGGTGCCTCGTACGCGTGATCGCAGTGATCACGGCAGACAAGCGCTCCACTAAGGCCCGTAGAGTCCTAGAGATGTGTTAGGCTATCACAGGTGGCCGTACGCCCACCCGCCTTCTACGCAATCCCCAACCACCCGGACTCCGTTCTTTTGTCGCCTGTTCCGACGCCACTATGAGGCTCATGGTTGTCGGGGGCGGCGGCCGCGAGCACGCGTTTGCCTGGAAGCTGGCGGGCGAGCCCGGTGTGGAGGTCGTGGTCTGCGCGCCGGGCAATGCGGGCACGCGCAACCTGGGCCGTGGGATCCAGGTCGATCCAGGCGATCCGGGGGCCGTCCTGGCACTCGCCGAGCGCGAGCGTATCGACCTCACGGTTGTCGGTCCTGAGCTTCCTCTCGATCGCGGAATAGTCGACCTGTTCGCGGAACGGGGGCGGCCGATCCTGGGGCCGTCGCGGGCTGCCGCCCGGCTCGAGTGCAGCAAGGCGTTCTCGAAATCCTTCATGTCACGCCACGGCATCCCGACGGCCCGCTACTCGGTCTGCGACACCGCCAGCGAGGCGCATGCGCTGCTTGCCGAAGGGTCGCTCGGCTTCCCCGTGGTCGTGAAGGCGGACGGCCTGGCCGCGGGGAAGGGGGTCGTGGTCGCCCCCGATCGAGCCACGGCCGATCTCGCTGTTCGCGCGGCCATGGAAGACCGGCAATTCGGGGAGGCTGGCGCCCGCGTCGTGATCGAGGAGTGCCTGGTCGGCCCGGAGGTGTCGTTCTTCGCGCTCTGCGATGGCGCGCGGGGTGTCCCGCTCGGCTCCGCCCAGGATCACAAGCGGGCATTCGACGACGATCTGGGGCCCAACACCGGCGGCATGGGAGCGTTTTCTCCCAGCCCGCTGATCGACGGCGCGCTGGGCGAGCAGGTGATGCGGCAGATCGTCGAGCCCGTCCTGAGCGGACTCGCCGGTGAAGGGCAGGAGTATCGCGGATTCCTCTACGCCGGGCTGATGCTGACTGCCGACGGCCCGAAGGTGATCGAGTTCAACGTGCGGTTCGGCGATCCCGAAGCGCAGGTGCTGATTCCCGCGATCGAGGGTCCCCTTGCGCCGCACCTGGCGGCCGCCGCGACCGGCCGGCTGGGTGGCACGCCGGTCGCCTTCAGTCGTGACAAACTGGTCGGTGTCGTGATTGCCTCGCAGGGTTATCCAGGCCCTGGTCCCGCCGGAATCGCCATTGACGGCCTCGCCGGCGCGGCAGCGCTCGACGGCGTAACCGTGTTCCACTCCGGCACCGCCGAGCGCGACGGACGCGTCGTCACGGCGGGCGGGCGCGTCCTGACGGTCGTCGGCCGCGGCGACACGTTCGATACCGCGATCGCGCGGGCGTACAGGGGGTCTCGAGAATCAGCTTCCACGGCATGCACTACCGCCGTGATATCGGCGCGAAAGCGCGGGGCGCACAACCGGCATGATCGAGACAACCGTTCTGATCCTCATGGGCTCGGACTCCGACGCGCCCGTCATGCAGGCGGCCGTCGACACGCTGGAGTCGCTCGGCATCACCAGCGACATGACGGTCGCCTCGGCGCATCGCTCGCCTGACCGGGTGCTGCGCCTCGTGCGCGAGGCGCCCGGGCGCGGCGTCAAGGTGTTCATCGTCGGCGCCGGCGCCGCCGCACACCTCGCAGGCGTCGTCGCGGCGCACACGATACTGCCGGTGATCGGCGTGCCCATCGACTCTTCGGCGCTCAACGGTCTCGATGCGCTGCTGTCGACGGTGCAGATGCCGCCGGGCGTGCCGGTCGCGACGGTGTCCATCGGCAAGCCCGGGGCGACCAATGCGGCGGTGCTGGCCGCCCAGATCCTGGCGGTGGGCGACCCCGCGGTCCGCCTGCGGCTCGAGGAGTACAAGCGTTCCCTCGTGGACAAGGTCGAACAGGCGGCGGAGAGGCTGCGCGCGGGCCGCTGACGTGCGCTACGCGATTGTCACGTTCGGCTGCCGCGTGAACCAGGCGGACTCCCTCCGGATCGAAGAGGATCTGCGCAGCCGCGGAGGAGCCGAGGCGCCGCCCGCCCTCGCCGACCTGGTCATCGTGAACACATGTTCGGTCACGGCAACCGCCGACCAGGGCGCCCGCCAGACGATTCGCCGCATTGCCAGGGACAACCCGTCGGCCCGGCTCGTGGTCACCGGCTGCTACGCCACGCGTGATCCCGACGCCGTCGCGCACCTTCCGAACGTGGTGCGGGTGGTGCGCAATGCCGACAAGGATTCGCTGGTGCACGACGTCTGCACTGAGGCGGATGGTCGGAGCCGGCAGCCGACGACGGCCGAACGGTTTGCGACGGGCGACGGGCCGTGCGGCGCGGCGGTCGAGCCGGGCATGGCCGGTCGGACCGCTTTCACGCTGCGCGTGCAGACCGGCTGCGAGCAGCGCTGCGCCTATTGCATCATCCCGACGACGCGCGGCGCCGGCCGCAGCGTGGCCATCGCGGCGATCGTGCGGGAGGTCGAGCGCGTGGCGGCTGCCGGGTTCAAGGAAGTTGCGCTGACCGGGGTGCACCTCGGATCCTACGGCCGGGATCTGCCGGACCGGGTGTCGCTCCTCCATCTCCTGCAGGCGCTGGACGGCTCGGCCGCCGATGTCGTGTTCCGCATCAGCTCGCTCGAACCGATGGATTGCACACCGGAGATCGTCGCGCTGGTGGCCGGCAGCGGCGGCAGGTTCGCGCCGCACTTCCACCTGCCGTTGCAGCACGCGAGCGATCGGATCCTCGGCACGATGCGTCGCCCGTACACGCTCGAATCGTACCGGCGGCTGGTCGAGGAGATCGCGGAGCGCATTCCACATGCCGCGATCGGATCGGACATGATTGCCGGCTTTCCCGGCGAGACAGTCGGCGGACTTCGCCTCCAACGACGCGTACCTGCCGCGGTCGCCGCTCTCTCATCTCCACGTCTTTCCCTATTCCGACCGCCCGGGCACCGCGGCGTCGGCGATGCAAGGGAAGGTGGCTGCACCGCTGATTCGTGAGCGGAGCGCCCGGCTGCGCGAGATTGGTGCGTCGCTATCCCGCCGGTTCCGGGAGGCGCAGGTGGGAACGCTGCGTCCCGGCCTCACCCTCGAGGACGGCACGCTGGTCGTGACCGACAACTACCTCAAGGTGCGGGTTCCACCAGGGTGCGGCCGCAACGAGCGTGTGCTGGTCAGGATTGCCGAGGCAGAAGGGTCCGTCCAGGGGATCGTCGTTCACGCCCTGCGCGGCGTGATGGATTGGGACGTTCCGCCGGCAGGTCCGCCACGTTCGTCGCCATCGAGCATTGCCGCCAGCTGCGCGCCCGGCGCCTTCGTCCGGGCCGAATCGGTGATGAGCTGACCGCAGGCGGCGCGGATGTCGCGGCCGCGCGACTTGCGCACCGACACGGTGACGCCGTGCGCGGCGAGGATGCGCGCGAACTGGTTCACGCGCTCGTCGGACGGGCGCTCGAAGGGAATCCCGGCCGCCTCGTTGAGCGGCAGCAGGTTCACCTTGCCCTTGATGCCGGCGAGCAGCGCCACCAGCCGCCGCGCATCCTCCGGCGTGTCGTTGACCTCGTTCAGGAGGACGTACTCGAAGGTGATGCGTTCCCTGCGCTTGAGCGGGAAACGGCGGCAGGCATCGAGCAGCTCCCTCAGTCCGTACTTCCGGTTCACAGGCACGAGGCGATCCCGCTGCTCCTCGGTCGTGGCATGCAGCGAGATCGCGAGATTCGGCATCAGCGATTCGGTGGCCAGCCGTTCCAGATTCGGGAGAACGCCGACCGTCGACAAGGTGATCCGCCGCGGCGAC
Source organism: uncultured Acidobacteriota bacterium (assembly GCA_963787175.1). Taxonomy (GTDB): domain Bacteria; phylum Acidobacteriota; class Vicinamibacteria; order Vicinamibacterales; family 2-12-FULL-66-21; genus CAVSUB01. The sequence continues at coordinate 19,480 of CAWBCA010000002.1, read as the reverse complement.
ATCGCCATGCCGCGGTCGTCCGCCAGCATGTACAGCGCCTTCATGGTCTCGTCGTAATTATGAAGCGGCTCGCCCATCCCCATCAGCACGATGTTGAACCGGCTGTCCAGCAGCTGCAGGTCCCGTGCGAGGACGCGAACCTGGCCGACGATCTCTCCCGCCGTCAGGTTCCGGTCGATCCCCATCCTGCCCGTCAAGCAGAAGGCGCACCGCATCGCGCAGCCGACCTGGGTGGATACGCAGAACGTTGCCCGCGGCTCAGGACGGCGGTCTCCATCGGCCGGCCCCGCCGGGTGGTCGGGGATGTAAACCGACTCGATCAGCCTGCCGTCGTCGAGCCGGAGCAGGAACTTGACCGTTCCGTCCGTCGAGCGCTCCTGCTGCACGACCGTCCGGGGTCGCGATCCTGAAGTCGCGCGTGAGCCGGGCACGGAGGCTCCGACTGAGGTCGTCATCCCGGCGAAGTCCACCACCCCGCGCCTGTGTATCCAGTGAAGATCTGCCGGGCGTGGAAACGTGGACTGCCGATGGCCTCGAGGGCGGCCTCGAGCGCGGGCACGTCGAGCTCGGCGATGTTGGTGCGGAGGTCGGTCTGCATGGCGGAACCGGCGTGGCGGAGGACAGGCATCCAGTGTACTATGCGTGGGACCGCACGCCGCGTCGGCGCAGCCGGTCCGGCCGCCTGGTTGAAGCTCCATTCCATTCATTTTCAGGCACTTGCGGCGCCGCCTCGGGCGGCGCGGGAGGCCCCGTAGGTGACGACGAACAGCGCGGACGACATGGTCGTGCGCGAGGTGCTCGATAACGGTCTCCGGCTCATCACCGAGACGATGCCGCACGTGCGCTCGGTCACGATCGGGGTGTGGCTGACGCGGGGATCCCGGCACGAAGTCGAGGCGCGCAGCGGCATCGCCCACTTCGTCGAGCACATGCTCTTCAAGGGGTCGGCCACGCGGACTGCCGAGGACATCGCGCAGGCGATCGACTCGATCGGCGGTCAGCTGGATGCCTTCACCGCGAAGGAATACGCCAGCTACTACATCAAGGTGCTCGACGAGCACCTGCCGCTCGCCGTCGATCTGCTGTCGGACATCGTCCTTCGTCCCGCGTTTGCGGCCGACGAGATCGAGCGCGAGAAGAAGGTGATCCTCGAAGAGATCAAGATGGTCGAGGACACGCCCGACGACCTCGTGCACGAGCTGTTCACGCAGCACTTCTGGGAAGGACACCCGCTCGGACGCCCGATCCTCGGGTCTCCGGAGACGGTCGAGTCGCTTCACCACGGCCGCGCTCCGCGACTACTTCGGCCAGGCCTACGTGGCGCCGAACGTCGTGATCTCCGCCGCCGGAAACATCGAGCACGGCGGCGGTCCGCGATCTGGTCAGCAGGGCGTTCGCCACCGTCCCGGCTTCCGGGGAGCCGACGATCGAGGCTGCGCCGCGGGTCGTGCCGCAGGTGATCACCCGCACCAAGGAGCTCGAGCAGAGCCACATCTGCCTTGGCACGACGAGCTATCCGCAGAGCCACGACGATCGCTACGTGAGCTACATCCTCAACACGGTGCTGGGTGGATCGATGAGCTCCCGGCTCTTCCAGAACGTGCGCGAGAAGCGCGGGCTGGCGTATGCCGTGTTCAGCGGCCTGAGCGCGTACCGGGATGCCGGGAACCTGACCATCTATGCCGGGTGTGCGAACGAAGCGGTGGACGAGGTGATCGGGCTGTGCGTCGAGGAGCTGCGGCTGATGAAGCAGGCGCCCGTGCCGGACGCGGAGCTGCGCAGGGCCAAGGACCACCTGAAGGGCAGCCTGATGCTGAGCCTGGAGAACACCGCGAGCCGCATGTCGCACCTGGCCCGGCAGGAGATCTACTTCGACCGCCACTTCGAGCCTGGACGAAACGCTGACCGGCGTCGAGCGCGTGTCGAGCGACGATGTCCAGCGCGTGGCGGCGGATCTGTTCTCGAACGGATCGCTGGCCGCAACCGTCCTCGGGCCGCAGCATTCCGGACCTGCCGCGAGAGAAGCTGGATCTGGGGTGAGGCTCGGCATCCGGGATCCGGGATCCGGGATTCGACAAGACAGTTCCGGGGCCCGGCGCCCGGAGCTCGCGGTCCGGCGGCTTGAGTGAGACCGAGCGCTGATAGCTGACAGCTGAGAGCCGATAGCTGCCAGACCATGATTCCCCGATATACCCATCCTGAAATGGGCGCGATCTGGAGCGAGCGGCGCCGCTACGAGACCTGGCTCGAGGTGGAGCTCGCCGCTGCCGACGCGATGGCCGAGGCGGGGCTGGTGCCGGCCGAGGCGGCGCGCGAGCTGCGCGCCAGGGCCGGGTTCGACATCGCCCGGATCGAGGCAATCGAGCAGGTCACCCAGCACGACGTCATCGCGTTCACCACTGCCGTGGCGGAGCAGGTCGGGCCTGCCGCGCGCTGGCTGCACTTCGGCCTGACCTCGTCCGATGTCGTCGACACCGCGCAGGCGATCCAGATGCGCGAGGCGTGTGACCTGATTGTGCAGGGAATCGCCGGGTTGATGGAGGCGGTGCGGCTGCGCGCCGAGGAGCACCGGCGGACGCCGATGATCGGGCGCACCCACGGCGTGCACGCCGAGCCGATGACGTTCGGCGTCAAGCTGGCACTCTGGTACGCGGAGCTCCGACGGGACCTCGACCGCATGCTCCGGGCGCGGGATACCGTCGCGGTCGGCAAGATCTCCGGTGCCGTCGGGACGTTTGCGCACCTCGACCCAGCAATCGAGGCGCGCGTCTGCGGGATGCTGGGTCTGGAACCGGCGCCCGTCTCGTCGCAGGTCATCCAACGGGACCGTCATGCCGAGCTGATGTCGATGCTGGCGATCAGTGCGGCGTCGCTGGAGAAGTTCGCGCTGGAGATTCGCGGTCTGCAGAAGACGGAGATCGGGGAAGTCGAGGAGCCGTTCGCCAAGGGCCAGAAAGGCTCCTCCGCGATGCCGCACAAGCGCAACCCGATCGGCTGCGAGCAGATCACCGGCCTCGCGCGCCTGCTCCGGGGCAACGCCGTCGCGGCGCTGGAGAACGTCGCGCTGTGGCACGAGCGCGACATCTCGCACTCGTCGGTGGAACGGGTCATCCTGCCCGACAGCTTCATCGCGCTCGATCACATGCTGCGCCGCTTCACGAGGATCGTGAAGGGAATGGTCGTCTACCCGGAGCGGATGCGCGAGAACCTGGAGCGGTCCCGGGGCGTGGTGTTCTCGGGATCGGTGCTGCTGGAGCTGGCGCGCCGGGGGATCTCCCGCGAGCAGGCGTACGAGTGGGTGCAGCGCAACGCGATGCGCTCATTCCACGAGCAGCGGGACTTCAAGAGCGCTTTTGGGTGAAGACGCGGACATCACCGGCGTCCTCACGCCCGCCGAGATCGACAAGGCCTTCGACCTCGCCGATCAGTTCCGGAACGTCGATGCCATTTTCGCGAGGGTGTTCACGGCGGCGTAGGCAGTCGGCGTTCGGGGCTCGGCGTTTGGGGCTCGGCGCTCGGGGCTCGAGGCAGCCGGCAATCACGCGGGAGTCGTCAGCCGGCAGCTGACACTTCGTTCTCGCGCGTCGAGTTCGGATTCGAGCGCCGAGCCCCTGACCCAAGACGACTCTCGATTATTCTTAGTGCATGAAAGCCCGTGTATTCGTCACCCTGAAGCCGTCGGTCTTCGACCCGCAGGGCCACACCATTGCCGAAGCGCTCCACTCAATGGGCTACGCCGGCGTTCAGGACGTGCGGCAGGGCAAGTATTTCGAGCTCGAGCTCAGCGCGGCCTCGTCCGAGGGCGCGCGGGCCCTGGCCACCGAGGTTGCCGACAAGCTCCTCGCCAACCCGGTCATCGAGAGCTATAGGATTGAAGTGATCTAGATGCTACCCGCTTCCCGCTCCCCGCTCTTGGCTCCCGCTCGAGCCATCAGGATCCGGGCCCAGCAGCGGGAAGCAGCATGGTGCCGGAACCAAGAAGCGGGGAGCTGGAAGCTGGTAGCGGAAGCTGGAAGCGGGTAGCTGGTAGCGGGAAGCTCGTAGCGGGAAGCTGGTAGCGGGAAGCAGGAAGCTGACATGAAATTCGCCGTCATCGTCTTTCCGGGATCGAACTGCGATCATGACGCCTACCATGCGGTGCGCCACGTGCTCGGGCAGGACGCGGAGTTGCTGTGGCACAAGGAAACGAGCCTGAAGGCGGCGGACGCCGTCATCCTTCCCGGCGGGTTCTCCCACGGCGACTACCTGCGGACCGGCGCCATCGCGCGCTTCTCGCCGATCATGGCCAGCGTCGCCGAGTTCGCGCGCGCGGGCGGTCCGGTGCTCGGCATCTGCAACGGCTTCCAGATCCTGCTCGAGGCGGGGTTGCTCCCGGGCGCGATGCTGCGAAACCGGGACCTGAAGTTCCACTGCGAGCATGTCCGCGTGCGCGTCGAGTCGTCCGACACGCCGTTCACGTGCCGGACGATTGCCGGCCAGGTCCTCCGGCTCCCGATCGCCCACGGCGAGGGAAACTACTACGCCGGACCGGAGGTCATCAGCAGCCTCGAGCACGCGAAGCGGATCATCTTCCGCTATTGCGACGAGTCGGGACGCACCACCGACGCGTCCAATCCGAACGGCGCGATCGACAACATTGCCGGGATCTGCAACGAGGCGCGCAACGTGGTCGGCCTGATGCCCCACCCCGAGCGGGCGTGCGAGTCGGTGCTCGGGCAGCGCCGACGGGCTGCTGCTGTTCGACTCGGCGGTGTCGGCGCTCGCCTCGGAAGGTGAGCTCCGGCATGCCTGACGCGCCGAGCCTCGAGCGCCGGAACGGCGAGCGCCGAGCGCCGAGCGCCGAACCCCGAGCCCCGAACGCCGGATCCCGGATCCCGGCCTTTGACCCCACGTTCCACGGAAACTGACTCTCTCATGTCCACACCCGATCCCGCCCTGCTCGAACGCCACGGCCTCACGCTCGGACGAATACCAGCACATCGTGCGATCCCTGGGACGCGACCCGACCCTGACCGAGCTGGGCATCTTCTCCGTGATGTGGTCCGAGCACTGCAGCTACAAGAGCTCGCGAATCCACTTGAAGAAGCTCCCGACCCGGGGGCCGCGCGTCGTGCAGGGCCCCGGCGAGAACGCCGGCGCCGTCGACATCGGCGACGGCTACGCCGCCGTCTTCAAGATCGAGTCGCACAACCATCCGTCGTTCATCGAGCCGTACCAGGGCGCCGCCACCGGCGTGGGCGGCATCATCCGCGACATCTTCACGATGGGCGCCCGGCCGATCGCGCTCCTCAACTCGCTCCGCTTCGGCCCGATCGACGGGCCCGGCGCGGCGCGCACCCGGCGCATCGTCGAAGGTGTGGTGGCGGGCATCGCCGGCTACGGCAACAGCATCGGCATCCCGACCATCGGCGGCGAGATTGCCTTCGAGCCGCCTTACGCCGGGAACCCGCTCGTCAATGTCCTGTGCCTCGGCATCGCGCGCGCCGACGCTCTCGTGAAGGGGCAGGCCGGTGGTGTCGGCAACCCGGTCTACTACGTGGGCGCCAGCACCGGCCGCGACGGGATCCACGGCGCCACCATGGCCTCCGCGGAGTTCGATGAGAAGTCGTCCGAGAAGCGGCCCGGCGGTGCAGGTGGGCGACCCGTTCATGGAGAAGCTCCTGCTCGAGGCCTGCCTGGAGCTGATGAAGACCGACGCGCTCGTGGGTGTCCAGGACATGGGCGCCGCCGGCCTGACCTGCTCGACCTGCGAGATGGGCGCGCGCGGCGGAATGGGGGTCGAGATCGACGTCAGCCTCGTGCCCCAGCGCGAGACCGGCATGAGCCCCTACGAGATCATGCTGTCCGAGTCGCAGGAACGGATGCTGCTGGTGGTGAAGCGCGGCCGCGAGGCGGAGGTCGAGGCCATTTTCGCGAAGTGGGACCTGCACGCTGCCAACATCGGCATGGTGACCGGCGACGGTCTGATGCGCGTGAAGGACCGCGGCGCCGTCGTCGCCGAGATCCCGAACACCGCGCTGGTGGACGAGGCGCCCATCTACGATCGGCCCGTGAAGCGTCCCGCCTACCTGGACGACGTCCGGTCGCTCGACCTGGACAGCCTTCCAGAGCCGCCGGCCCCGACCGAATCCTTCATGGCAATCCTGTCCTCACCGACCGTCGCCAGCAAGCGGTGGGTCTACCGGCAGTACGACCACATGGTCCGGACCAACACGCTCGTGCTCGCCGGCATGGGTGCCGGCGTCGTGAGGGTGAAAGGGACCTCGCGCGCGCTCGCGCTGTCGATCGACGGCAACGGCCGGTACTGCTACCTGGATCCGCGGCGCGGCGCCGTGCTGGCGGTTGCAGAGGCGGCGAGAAACGTGGCGTGCGCGGGCGGCGTGCCGATTGGCGCGACCAACTGCCTGAACTTCGGCAACCCGCAGCGTCCGGAGATCATGTGGCAGCTGGTCGAGTCGATTGAAGGGATCGCCGAGGCGTGCCGCGCTCTCGAGGTGCCAATCACCGGCGGGAACGTGAGCCTCTACAACGAAACAGACGGCGAGGCCATCTATCCGACGCCGGCCATCGGCGTCGTCGGGCTCCTCGAGGATGCGAGCCGCGCCATGTCCCGGACGTTCAAACGGAACGGGGATGTGGTCGTGCTGCTTGGCGGCAGTCTCGCAGAGCTCGGGGCAGCGAGTACCTGAAGACCGTGCACGGCATGGTCCGCGGCGTGCCGCCGGCGATCGACCTCGGGCGCGAACGGGCGCTGATTCAGTGCCTGACGGGCGCGATCTCGAGCGGCCTGCTGCAATCGGCGCACGACTGCTCCGACGGCGGGCTGGCCGTGACCCTCGCCGAGTGCGCTTTCGATACCGGCGGCATCGGGCTCGACGTGGACGTGCCCCGTGCGTCTCTTGTCCCGGGTCAGCACGACGCCCCCGGCATAGCGGCGACGCTGTTCGGGGAATCGGCCTCCCGCGCCGTGGTGAGCGTCGCCGAGGGGGATCTGGCCGGACTCATCGCCCTGGCGGCCGCCCATGGCGTCCCTGCCGCTGGCGATCGGCTCCACCGGCGGTTCCCGCATCCGGATTGCCGTGTCCGGCGAGCCGGTCCTCGACTGTCCGCTGGCGGACGCCGAAGAGCGCTGGTCGACTGCCCTGGCCCGCCATTTCGGCCGACACGGCGAGGGACGGGCAGCGTAGAATAGTGAGGTCCGCCCGGGCGGACCGACTGCCGGCACACACCCCAATGCTCGACAAGTTCAAAGACGAGTGCGGTGTCTTCGGGATTTTCGGTCATCCGGAGGCGGCGAACCTCACCTACCTCGGTCTTTACGCGCTCCAGCACCGGGGTCAGGAAAGCGCCGGCATCGTCGCGGCAGACGGCGCAGCGGATGCGCGCCTCGCGGGCCATGGGTCAGGTCGCCGAGGCCTTCAACGAGGCCACCCTCGAAAAGCTGCCCGGCCACCTCGCGATCGGCCATACCCGCTATTCGACGGCTGGCGAAAGCACCCTTGAGAACGCTCAGCCGTTCCTCATCGATTGTGCGCACGGGCAGATCGCCGTGGCCCACAACGGCAACCTGGTCAATGCGCGTGAGTTGCAGGAGGAGCTGGTCCGCAGCGGCTCGATCTTCCAGACCAGCAGCGACACCGAAGTCGTGCTCCACCTCTACGCGCGGTCCAAGGCGCCGACCGTCGAGGACGCCGTGATCGAGTCGCTTGCGCAGATTCGCGGGGCCTACTCGCTGGCGCTGCTCACCAAGAACCGTCTGATCGCCGCGAGGGACCCGAGCGGGTTCCGTCCGCTCGCGCTCGGCCGGATGGCCGATGCCTGGATTGTCTGTTCCGAGACCTGTGCGCTGGATCTCATCGGCGCCACGTACGTCCGGGACGTCGAGCCGGGTGAAGTGATCGTGATCACGGAAGCGGGCGTCCGATCGATCAAGCCGTTCCCGCCGCAGCCGCTCTCGCACTGCATCTTCGAGCACGTGTACTTCGCACGGCCGGACAGCTATGTGTTCGGCAGCAGCGTGAACGAGGTCCGCACGGACTTCGGCCGCACGCTGGCCATCGAGTCGCCGGTCGACGCGGATGTCGTGGTGCCCATTCCGGACTCGGGCGTCTGTGCCGCTATCGGGTACGCGGAGCAGGCCGGTCTGCCGATGAAGATGGGGCTGATTCGCAACCACTACGTGGGCCGGACGTTCATCGAGCCGCAGCAGGCGATCCGCCACTTCAGCGTCAAGGTGAAGCTCAACCCGGTGCGCAGCATCCTCGAAGGACGCCGCGTCATACTCCTGGACGATTCGATCGTGCGCGGCACGACGAGCCGGAAGATCGTGAAGATGGTGAGAGCGGCCGGCGCGCGGGAGGTTCATCTGCGCATCAGCTGTCCGCCGACGATTTCCCCGTGCTTCTATGGCGTCGACACGCCGAACCGTTCCGAGCTCATCGCCGCGACCCACACGATCGAGGACATCCGCAAGTACGTGGCGGCCGACAGCCTCGCGTATCTCAGCCTCGAAGGCCTCAAGCGGGCCGTGCAGCCACGGCAGAATTCGTACTGCACGTCCTGCTATACCGGCGTCTATCCCCTGGCGTTCCCACGGGACGAGCATACCTACCTGCAGCTTGCTTTGAAGGTGGTCGACTGACGCCGATGCGCCTGACCGCTGCTGCTCTTCTGCTCAGCGTTGCCGCGACGCTCTCGGCCCGGCAGGCTGCCCAGCCGCCTCCGGCGACAGTGCCGGCGCCCTCCGCGGGCGCGCCGCGCGACGCTGTCACCGCCGCGCAGCTCGAAGCCGCGATCGCGAAGCTCGGCACGGTGGAGTTCAACGATCGCATGGCTGCCGCCCGCACGGTGCGGCGGGCCGACCCGGGTGCCGCCGTGCCGGCGCTGCTGAAGGCTGTCGAGTCGCATCCCGACAGCTTCGCCCGGTTTCGCGCCCTGGTCCTGCTGTCCGGCTTCAACGACCCGCGGACCCGCGACATCATGCGGGGATCGCTCGGTCTCAAGAACGACCGGCTGCGGGCGGTGGCCTACAGCTACTTCGAGCACAACCCGGATCCCGCCGTTGTTCCCAGGCTGCTTGCCGCGGTCACGGACGAGTCCTCGGAGTTCGTCCGTCCGGCCCTCACGCCAGCCCTCGCCTCGTATGCTGCCGACCCGAAGGTCGCCGCGACGATGGCGGGGCTGGTGATGAAGGGGCAGGCGTTTTTCCGGAGCGTCGTGATCGAGGCGATCGGGGACTACCGCGGCGCGTATGCGCTCGCGCCGATCACTGAAGTGGCGAAGATCGACGGCCCGCTCCAGACGGATGCCGCGATTGCGCTCGGCAAGATCGGCGACAAGTCATCGCTGGCCACCCTCGCAGCGCTGCAGCGGAGCGCGCCCCGGGAATCGCAGCCGGCGGTCTCGGCGGCCATCTGCCTGCTGGGCGTGAACTGCGAATCCCATCAGTCGTATCTCGTCGACACCTTGCGGTTCGCGGTTGAGAAGATCGTATTCCAGGAGCTGGTGCGCGGCTCGGCGTCAGGCCTCGCCGCGCTGGCCGTTGCCGGCCGTGACACCGCCGCGGCGGAGCTGGTTCGGCAGGGGGGGCCGACACGGGACCCGGCCCGCGCCGCGATCGTGCTCGCCGTCGGCACGGTGGCGCTCCGCAACACGCCGACGATGCTGAAGGTGCTGCAGGGCGACGGGATGCTGGAGCCGGGATCCGAGCTCGTCCGCGAGGCGTTCGACATGCTCGAGGAGGACTTCGAGGAAGAGCGGTTCTTCGCCGCGGTCCGCAGGGCCTACTGGCAGGCCCCTGCGGATCCCCGGCACGGGCGGTCTGCGAAACCCTGGTCCGCAAGCTGGAGCTCTGACAGTCGCACACGTCCGCGACCCGTCTCACTGATGGATTACAAAACGTCGGGCGTCGACATCGACGCTGGCAACGAGGTCGTGCGACGGATCCGATCGCTGGCGCGCGGCACGTTCACGAGCAATGTGCTCTCGGATATCGGCTCGTTCGGCGGTCTGTTTCAGCTGGGCGCGGCGCCGGCCGGCGACACGGTGCTCGTCGCGAGCGCCGACGGGGTGGGAACGAAGCTGCGCGTCGCCTTCATGGCCGGCGCGCACCGCACGATCGGCGTCGACCTGGTCAACCACTGCGTGAACGACATCCTCGTTCAGGGCGCGGAGCCGCTCTTCTTCCTGGACTACCTCGCCACCGGGCGGCTCGATCCGGACGTCGCCGTCCAGGTGATCGAGGGCCTCGCGGGCGCCTGCAGGGAGAACGGTTGCGCCCTCCTTGGCGGCGAGACCGCCGAGATGCCCGGGTTCTACAACGACGGGGAGTACGACATCGCCGGCTTCATCGTGGGAGCCGTCTCCCGCGACCGGCTGATCGACGGCACGCGCATCGTGCCGGGTGACCTGCTGATCGGCCTGCCGTCGTCTGGACTGCACACCAACGGGTACTCCCTGGCGCGCCGCATCGCCTTCGAGATGGCCGGGCTCGACGTGCGGTCCCCGCTGCCCGGCGCCGGCGTCTCGATGGGCGAGGCGCTGCTCGCGCCGCATCGCTCGTATCTCCAGGTGATCCGCCCGCTGCTCGCCACCGGTGCAATCAAGGGGATGGCTCACATCACAGGCGGCGGGATCACCGAGAACCTGCCCCGGGTGCTCCCGCCGGGCACCCAGGCGCTCGTCGACCGCTCGACCTGGCGGGTGCCGGCCATCTTCGAGTGGCTGCAGCTGGCCGGGGAGGTAACCGACGACGACATGCTGCGCACGTTCAACATGGGTGTCGGCCTGATCGTCGTTGTCGGGGTGGATGATGCCGGCCCGGTGTTGCAGGCACTCGCAGCGGCTGGCGAGCGGGCGACGACGATCGGCGCGGTCCGCAGCGGCGGCGCCGGGGTCCTCTATCAGTGAGCGAGCAGGATGGCTGGTCCGGCATCGAATAGCCCCGCCGGGGAACGGACGATCGGCGTGCTCGTCTCGGGGCGCGGCAGCAACCTGCAGGCGCTCATCGACGCCGCCGCGAAGGGCAGCCTCGACGCCCGCATTGCGATCGTGATCTCGAACCGTCCGGACGCGGCGGGACTGGCGCGTGCCGAGGCCGCGGGGATCGAGACGCTGGTGCTGGACCACCGCGCCCGTGCGTCGCGGGACGACTTCGACCGTGCGGTCGCCCGCGAGCTCCTGCAGCGTGGTGTCCGGCTCGTCTGTCTGGCCGGGTTCATGCGGCTGGTGGGCGCACCGCTGCTGCAGGCCTTTCCCAACGCAATCCTCAACATCCACCCGTCGCTGCTGCCCGCCTTCCCCGGCATCGAGGCGCAGCGGCAGGCGCTCGATTACGGCGTCAGGCTCACGGGTGCAACCGTGCACCTGGTCACGAGCGAGCTCGACGCAGGCCCCATCGTGCTCCAGGCTGGCGTGCCCGTCCTGTCAGAGGATTCGGTGGAGACCCTCTCTGCCAGGATTCTCGCCGCGGAGCACCTGCTCTACCCCGCGGCCGTGCAGCTGATCCTCGACGGCGGCTGGGTGCTGACCGGCCGGCGGTTCACCCTTGCGTGATTACCACAGGCCGGGAACCAGCCTGTAGCGTACGCGGTCGCGATATTCGGGATATCCGGCCAGGTTGGTCCGGAGGAACGCGTCCTCGAACACCACGCGCCGCAGGATCAGCGCGGCGTACGCCGCCGCAAACGCGAATCCAAGCCACGACCCCAGGGCCAACCCGCTGCAGGGGATGGCAATCATCATCCCCGCGTATCCCGGATGGCGGATCACGGAGTACGGCCCCTGATCGACGATGCGGTGGCCTCTTTCTGCCTGGATGCGCACGACCGGCGAAAAGAAGCGGTTGGTGATCATCGAGCGGAAAATCAGGATCCCGAACGCCACCATCCCGGCCATGCCAACGAGTCGCCACTCCGCCGGCACGGGCATCAGCTGCCATCGGCCGTAGTCGAGCGCCCCGACCACGAGATGGCCGAGCGCAGCCAGGCGGATGAAGTGGAGCGGCACGCGGTCGGCCCCGGGCTCCGGTGGCGCGAAGCGCTCGTGCGCCAGGTCGTCGCCGATCGACGAGAGCCCGTAGACGACAAGCAGGCTCCAGAGCGCCAGGTAGCTGAGCAGCCAGGGATCGGTCCACCGGCCCGACAGGCCGAGAACGGACACGCTGAGGACGGAGACGAAGAGGAGGCAGCGGCCAACGCGGTAAGGCATGATCGACTCCCGTTGTTGTAAATCAAAATCTGAATTTTGATTAATCAAAATATTACGCCTTGTGGCACGTCGATGTCAAGCGTCGGGCTTTTACGCGTTGGCAGGAGCCGGTTGCAGGGTCAGGACGGCGACTTCAGGGGCGCAATTCAAGCGAATCGGCAGGTACACGGTCCCGACCCCGCGGCTGACGAAGATCGCGGTGTCCTGCCGCCGGCCAATGCCCGCGACCAGCGGGAACCTGCGGGCGGCGAGCGCGCCGAGCCCGGGCAGCACGATCTGCCCGCCGTGGGTATGGCCGCTGATGACGAGCGGCACGGCGAGCGCCGCCGCCTCGAGCAGGCGCATCGGGGTGTGCGCCAGCAGCACGCTGTTCGAGGATGCCCCTCGCATCAGCCGGGCGATCTCGTCGGCGCGGCGAGTCCAGAACCGGATCCCGATCAGATCGAGCCGGTCGTCGCGGACCCGCACCTCGGTGCGGGCGTCGCGCAGGACGGTGAAACCGCGTGCCGACAGGGCGGCCGGCATGTCGTGATCGTCGTCGTGGTTGCCGAGGACCGCGAACACCCCCCAGGGCGCGGAGAGGCCGGCCAGTGCGTCGGCGGCGGGATCGACGAACTTGCGGTTTCCGAAGCTGACGTAGTCGCCGCCTAGGACGATCAGGTCTGGCCGTTCGGCCATCAGCAATCGCACGGCCCGGGTGATCAACTCCCGCGGGACCGTCTCGCTGCGGTGGAGATCGGTGATGAGGCCGATGCGCAGGCCGGCCAGGCTTGGAGCCCAGCCCGAGACGTGAAGCGTCGCGCGCGTCACCTCGACACGGAGGCGCTCGTACATGAACCCATACGCGCCGGCGCCGGTCAGGGCACCGATACCGGCAGCCGCAAACCCTTTGAGCACGTCGCGGCGGCGCACGCCCGGTAATGTGGGCCATGCTGCGGGGGACACTGCGGCATATGTTAGCGCGGCCACGGTATAGTTGGCCCCGGGAGACGGGGCGCGCGGAGGCGTCGGCGCCTGCACGCCGTCGTAGGTACCGCCTGGCCACCCCGCACCGCGCGAACGGCACACAGCCCCGAACGTGAACCACTTCCCGCAGAACACGCACGAACCATGTCTGTAGACGAACACCTGGCGTATCTCACGAAGGGCTGCGTGGACGTCGTGCGCGCCCCGGACCTTCGGGCCAAGCTCGAGCGGTTTGCGCGGGGAGGCCCGCCTCTCGTCGTGAAGGTCGGGTTCGATCCCACCGCGCCGGACCTCCACCTCGGTCACACGGTGCTGATCCGGAAGATGAAGCACTTCCAGGACCTGGGACATCGTGTGGTGTACGTGGTGGGGTCGTTCACCGCCCTGATTGGCGATCCGACCGGCCGCTCGAAGACCCGTCCCCCGCTCACGCAGGCGGAAATCGACCGCAACGCCGACACCTACAAGGCGCAGATCTTCCGGATCCTCGATCCGGCCAGAACGGAAGTGCGGTTCAACAGCGAATGGCTCGAAGCCCTGGGCAGCGCCGGATGGGTGCACCTGGCGGCAAAGTACAACGTCGCGCAGATGCTCGAACGGCGGGAGTTCAGGAGGCGGCACGACGCGGGGCAGCCAATCGGCGTACACGAGTTCCTGTACCCGCTGGCGCAGGCCTACGATTCGGTACACCTGCAGGCGGACGTCGAGCTCGGAGGGACGGACCAGTTGTTCAACCTGAACGTCGGGCGCGACATCATGCCGGCGTACGGGCTGGAGCCGCAGGTCGTGATGACCACGCCGCTGCTCGAGGGGCTGGACGGCGTCGAGAAGATGTCGAAGAGCCTCGGAAACTACGTGGGCGTCACCGACGCTCCCGCCGAGATGTTCGGCAAGCTGATGTCGATTTCAGACGAACTGATGTGGCGTTACTACGCGCTGCTCACGGATCTGGACCCGGAGGCGCTGGCCGCCAGGCGGGCGGCGGTGTCGCGAGGGGAGCTGCACCCCAAGCAGGCCAAGGTCGACCTGGCGACGGGGATCGTGGAGGAGTTCCACGGTGGCGAGGCGGCACGCGCGGCCGCCGCGGAGTTCGAGCGGCGGTTCTCCAGGCGCGAGGCGCCTGCCGGCGTGACGGAGCGGCCGATGTGGCGCGGCACGACCGTCGAGCAGCTGCTGCTGGCGGCCGGCCTTGCGCAGTCCGGGAGCGATGCGAGCAGGAAGGTGCAGCAAGGGGCCGTCCGGCTGGACGGTCAGAAGTTCACCCAAACCCGCACCCCGGTGGACCGCCAGGGGTCGTTCCTGCTCCAGGTCGGCCGGAACGCCTGCCGCGTCGTGGTGCTGGAGCCCCCGGACGTGCTGCTGACAGGCATCCCGGGGGTTGACGGGACGCAGTCCTGGGCCCTGGCCCAGGGGAACGTGCAACTCGAGGCCAGCCACGCCAGCCGCGACGAGGCGCTGGCGCGGGCCCGGGAGATTGCCAGCAGGCGGCAGGGTCGGCTGTTCGTCCATTGGGGCTCGAGCGTCACCGAAGAGCCCCTGTGACGACTTTTCCGCCCGCCTCTTGACGTCGGCTCCGACGCCCGCTATAGTTCTCGTTCCAGCGCACGGCCCCTCAGGACCCGCCGAGCTCGCATTTCCACCGTTCCACACGCGTCGTGCGGGTCGTGTAAAAAAATGCTGTCGGGCAGCAATGGGGTTGACAGCGTGCTGGCCGCGTCGTAAGATCGCAAGGTTCCCCCGGCGACGAGAAAGCTGGTGGAGCTCGGGCAAGTCCGGTTCTTTGAAAACTAGATAGAACGTGCAAGCACAGCCCGTCGAGTATCAGCGGGTGGCGCGGTGTTTTCCGGGTGTCGGGGGTGTAGTTCACCACCGGCGGCCGGCTGCGAACCACCTTCACTTGACGAACTGAACAACGCAAGAGCCATGTCATCAACAGGCGCTCGCGTTAAACGAGTTGTCCTGCCGGGGCGCGCGAGCGTGTCGGTGGGCGACCACTTTAACTTGAGAGTTTGATCCTGGCTCAGAATCAACGCTGGCGGCGTGCCTAACACATGCAAGTCGAACGCGAAAGCCCCGCAAGGGCTGAGTAGAGTGGCAAACGGGTGAGTAACACGTGGGTGACCTGCCTTCGAGTGGGGGATAACGTCCCGAAAGGGACGCTAATACCGCATGACATCCTGCTTTTGGAAAAGCGGAGATCAAAGCCGGGGATCGCAAGACCTGGCGCTTGAAGAGGGGCCCGCGCCTGATTAGCTAGTTGGTGGGGTAATGGCTCACCAAGGCGACGATCAGTATCCGGCCTGAGAGGGCGGACGGACACACTGGGACTGAGACACGGCCCAGACTCCTACGGGAGGCAGCAGTGGGGAATTGTTCGCAATGGGCGCAAGCCTGACGACGCAACGCCGCGTGGAGGACGAAGATCTTCGGGTCGTAAACTCCTGTCGAGTGGGAAGAAGGCTCCGCGGTTGAATAGACCGCGGAATTGACGGTACCGCTAAAGGAAGCCCCGGCTAACTCCGTGCCAGCAGCCGCGGTAATACGGGGGGGGCAAGCGTTGTTCGGAATTACTGGGCGTAAAGGGCTCGTAGGCGGCCAACTAAGTCGGATGTGAAATCCCCAGGCTCAACCTGGGAACTGCATCCGATACTGGATGGCTTGAATCCGGGAGAGGGATGCAGAATTCCAGGTGTAGCGGTGAAATGCGTAGATATCTGGAGGAATACCGGTGGCGAAGGCGGCATCCTGGACCGGCATTGACGCTGAGGAGCGAAAGCTAGGGGAGCAAACGGGATTAGATACCCCGGTAGTCCTAGCCCTAAACGATGAATGCTTGGTGTGACGGGTATCGATCCCTGTCGTGCCGAAGCTAACGCATTAAGCATTCCGCCTGGGGAGGACGGTCGCAAGGCTGAAACTCAAAGGAATTGACGGGGGCCCGCACAAGCGGTGGAGCATGTGGTTCAATTCGACGCAACGCGAAGAACCTTACCCAGGCTCGAACGGCAACAGACATCCGGCGAAAGCCGGCTCCCGCAAGGGCTGTTGTCGAGGTGCTGCATGGCTGTCGTCAGCTCGTGTCGTGAGATGTTGGGTTAAGTCCCGCAACGAGCGCAACCCTTGTCCTCTGTTGCCATCAGGTTATGCTGGGCACTCTGAGGAGACTGCCGGTGATAAACCGGAGGAAGGTGGGGATGACGTCAAGTCAGCATGGCCTTTATGTCTGGGGCTACACACGTGCTACAATGGCCGACACAAACCGTCGCGATGCCGCAAGGTGGAGCTAATCGGACAAAGTCGGTCTCAGTTCGGATTGCAGGCTGCAACTCGCCTG
Organism: uncultured Acidobacteriota bacterium; assembly: GCA_963787175.1. Taxonomy (GTDB): domain Bacteria; phylum Acidobacteriota; class Vicinamibacteria; order Vicinamibacterales; family 2-12-FULL-66-21; genus CAVSUB01. The sequence continues at coordinate 2,973 of CAWBCA010000002.1, read as the reverse complement.
CATGAAGTTGGAATCGCTAGTAATCGCGGATCAGCACGCCGCGGTGAATACGTTCCCGGGCCTTGTACACACCGCCCGTCACATCACGAAAGCTGGCTGTACCTAGAAGTCGCCGCGCTAACCCGCAAGGGAGGTAAGCGCCTAAGGTATGGTTAGTGATTGGGGTGAAGTCGTAACAAGGTAGCTGTAGGAGAACCTGTGGCTGGATCACCTCCTTTCTAGAGAACGGCAATCAGCGAACGCTGAAGAGCCTCTTGAAAATTGATCGATCTGGTATTCGACAGGCTGTGCGCGCACGTTCTATCTAGTTTTGAGAGAATCCGCCTTCGCCACGCTATGCAGGCTCGTGGTAGGGCCTGCCGCTACGAGCGCCGTAAGCCGCGAAGTCGGGGCTCTTTGAATCTTGTGGATGGCTCTGAAGAGGTTTGGGCCTGTAGCTCAGCTGGTTAGAGCACACGCTTGATAAGCGTGGGGTCACGTAGTTCGAATCTAGTCAGGCCCACCAGCCTTCGCTCGCCGAGGCTACCTGGAAGCGAGGCTACGGCCCGCCAGGCCGAGTCAGACTGCGAGCGTACGACACGGCGAAGGCTGTCGCGCCGAAGCCGTAGCGGCAGACGGCTGAGTCACGGATAGCTTCTTCAAGGAGTTGCGTATTGCGTAGTGCCTAGTGCGCGACGAGATCGTCGTCGAACCTGCCCTGGTTTGCCCCCTTCTTCATCACGCCCGTTCAAGCACAGCACACACAGTTTCTCGGGGAATTAGCTCAGCTGGGAGAGCGCCTGGTTTGCAACCAGGAGGTCACCGGTTCGAGCCCGGTATTCTCCACCAGGTTTTGCCGCGGGCAGGTTTGTCGCCGCGGCTCGGCTCGAGCGCGTCGAACGTGCGCCGGGTCGATCGAGTCTTGCGGTTGAGCTTGCGCGTATGCGAGCTTCGGATCGTAGGACTAACAAGCTCGGTTCTTTGACAATTGAATATCCTGCAAACGGTAGTTTTTCCGACCACAAAGTCGCGCCCGTGCCGGCGAAAGCCGGCGGAGGCGGACAAACACACGCAGTGTGCAAGGAACTATCGCGTGGCAGCTGCCGGCTGCCGGCGACCAGCTGCCTGCAAGAGCAATCTTGCGGGAGCTGGGAGCCGGGAGCGGGAGGCTGCGAGCGTTAGTTTCGAGTTTCTATGGTCAAGCTACTAAGGGCGTACGGTGAATGCCTTGGCGCTAGGAGTCGATGAAGGACGTGGTAAGCTGCGAAAAGCTTCGGTGAGCCGCAAACAGGCTTTGACCCGAGGATGTCCGAATGGGGCAACCCACTCAGGCTCATACCTGAGTATCGCCGACTGAATACATAGGTCGGCGAAGACAACCCGGGGAAGTGAACCATCTCATACCCGGAGGAAAAGAAAACAACAGTGATTCCGCTAGTAGCGGCGAGCGAACGCGGATTAGCCCAAACCATCGTGCTTGCACGGTGGGGTTGTAGGACCTGTCTGGCCGCAAGGCCGGCGAGTTACCAACCAGCATATTAGTCGAACGATCTGGAACGATCGGCCACAGAGGGTGACAGCCCCGTAGGCGACAATATGCTGGCTCGTTGGACAGGCACCTGAGTACCGCGGGACACGTGAAATCCCGTGGGAATCCACGAGGACCATCTCGTAAGGCTAAATACTCCCTGGCGACCGATAGTGAACCAGTACCCGTGAGGGAAAGGTGAAAAGAACCCCTGCGAGGGGAGTGAAATAGTACCTGAAACCGTATGCCTACAAGCAGTGGGAGGGCTATGCCTTGGCTTCGGCCGGGAATGCCTGACCGCGTGCCTTTTGCATAATGAGCCGGCTAGTTAATCTCAGTGGCAAGGTTAAGCGAAAGCGAGCCGAAGCGAAAGCGAGTCCGAAATGGGCGACGAGTCGCTGGGATTAGACGCGAAGCGAGGTGATCTACCCTTGGCCAGGGTGAAGTACGGGTAACACCGTATGGAGGCCCGAACCAGTGTTGGTTGAAAACAGCTTGGATGAGCTGAGGGTAGGGGTGAAAGGCTAATCAAACCTCGTGATTGCCCGTTCTCCTCGAAATATCTTTAGGGATAGCCTCGAGAGGTCGGCGCTGGTGGTAGAGAACTGAATGGACTAGGGGGCTTACCAGCTTACTGAATCCAATCAAACTGCGAATGCCAGCGACACGTATCTCGGGAGTCAGACAGTGGGGGCTAAGCTTCATTGTCGAGAGGGAAACAGCCCAGACTACCGGCTAAGGTCCCTAACTCTGTGCTAAGTGGTAAAGGATCTGGAGACGCTCAGACAACCAGGAGGTTGGCTTAGAAGCAGCCATCCTTTAAAGAAAGCGTAATAGCTCACTGGTCAAGCGGCTCTGGGCCGACAATATAACGGGGCTCAAGCACAGGACCGAAGCCGTAGACTGCACTGCCCTGCGGGGCGGTGTTTTGGTAGAGGAGCGTTCTCAATGCAGCGAAGTCAGACCGTGAGGACTGGTGGAGCGTTGAGAAGTGACCCTGCCGGCATAAGTAGCGATAAGGGAAGTGAGAATCTTCCCCGCCGTAAACCTAAGGTTTCCTGAGGAAGGTTCGTCCGCTCAGGGTCAGTCGGGTCCTAACGCGAGGCCGAAAGGCGTAGCGGATGGATATCCGGTCAACATTCCGGAACTACCTATTCCACGTTATTACGATGGGGGGACGCAGGAGGCTAGGCGAGCCTACGATTGGACGTGTAGGTTTAGGCATGTAGGGGGATCCGCCAGGTAAATCCGGCGGGTCATATTCCCTGAGGTGCCATATCGAGGGTCATAGACCCGCAAAGTCGCTGACGCCACGCTGCCGAGAAAAGCCTCTAAGGAGTGGGATGGGTACCCGTACCGTAAACCGACACAGGTAGGTGAGGAGAAAATCCTCAGGCGCGAGTGAGAACCCTCGTTTAGGAACTCGGCAAACTAGCCCCGTAACTTCGGAATAAGGGGTGCTCGAT
>CAWBCA010000001.1:0-41643 GCA_963787175.1 uncultured Acidobacteriota bacterium | reverse complement strand
CTGCGACGGTGGGTCCTACCAGTTGCGCATACGCGGTTCCATCCGCCCCAAGCCCGGCGGCCGTATCGCGCACATCGTGCACCACGATCGCGGCCCGTCCGTCGTCCAGCGGATGTGCACACATCCCGGGCGGCCGTACCCACTCGAGGCCGTGCTGTGCCAGCGGCAGCGATCCGAAACGCCGGCGAGATCGGCGCGAAGGGATGCACCGCCGAACAGATGTCGTGCACGAACCCGGGCAGGGTGAGCTCCGCCGAGCGCATGCCTCCGCCGGCAATCGCGTCCGCCTCGAACACCGTGACGGTCCGGCCGGCCTGGGCCAGGAGGATCGCGGCGGCAAGGCCGTTCGGTCCGGATCCGATGACAATGGCGTCGAGCGTATGGGCCATAGGCTTGCTTCGGAGTCCCACGGTGACCCGATCACGAACCTCGCATGCTGATTGACCCAGCGCCGGCCGGGGGCGGCGAGACCCACGGGAGCGGCCAGTGGTTTTCTCGTTGGCTGTTCGAGCGCGCGCTGGCGCTCATCTACTTCACCGCCTTCCTCGTTCGGTAGACCGGTTCGTACCGCTTCTCGGCGAGCAGGGGCTGTTGCCTGTGCCGGAGTGGGTGCGCCCGTTATCATTCCGGGCCTCGCCCAGCCTCTTCTACCTGTTTCCCACGGACGCGGCCTTCCGCACCGCTGCCTGGTTGGGCCTCATGCTCTCGGCAGTGGCGTTGACGGGCCTGACCAGCCGCGCCGGCAGCGCAGTGACGGCCGCGGTGTGGGCGCTCCTCTGGCTGCTCTACCTCTCGTTCGTCAACGTCGGCCAGACCTTCTACAGCTTCGGCTGGGAAACGCTCCTCCTCGAGACGGGGTTCCTCGCGATCTTTCTGGGCGGACGCACCACGGAACCGAGTGTCGTGATCTCCTGGTTATTGCGATGGCTGCTCTTCCGGCTGCTGTTCGGCGCGGGGCTCATCAAGTGGCGCGGCGATCCGTGTGGCTGGATCTGACGTGTCTCGAGTACTGCTTCGAGACGCAGCCGATGCCGAATCCGCTGACGTGGTATTTCACTGGCTGCCCGCGGCCGTCCACCGCAGCGGCGTGGTAATCAATCATGTCGTCGAGCTCGGCGTTCCGTTCCTCTATTTCGCGCCGCAGCCGATCGCCGCGGTCGCGGGGCTCGTCACGATTGCATTTCAACTCATTCTGATCGTCAGCGGCAATCTGTCCTGGCTGAACTGGCTGACCATCGTGCTCGCGATTGCAACCATTCACGACCCCTGGCTCGCCTGGATCCCGGTGCGCCGTCCACGGCTGCGAGCGCCGACGGCTGCGCGCCGAACGGCTCTGTACGCCGTCGGGCTGGTGGTTGGCTTCCTCAGCCTCGCGCCCACGCTGAACATGCTCTCGCCCGCGCAGGTGATGAACACGTCGTTCGAGCCGCTGCACATCGTGAACACCTACGGGGCGTTCGGTTCGATCACGAGGGAGCGTCTCGAGATCGTGATCGAGGGGACCAACGAGCGCGAGATCACGGAGGCGACCCGCTGGCGCGAGTACGAGTTCAAGGGAAAGCCGGGGGATCCCAGGCGCATGCCCCCGCAGTTCGCGCCGTACCACCTCAGGCTCGATTGGCTGATGTGGTTTGCGGCGATGTCACCGCCGAGCGATTACGAGTGGTTCGTGCCTCTGCTCGTGAAGTTGTTGCACGGCGACCCGGGCACGCTCGGGCTCCTACGGTCCAATCCATTTCCGGATCGGCCGCCGCGATTCATCCGCGCACAGCACTACCGGTATCGTCTCACCCCGCCGGCTGAGCGCGTAACAACTGGCCGCTGGTGGTCTCGCGAGCTGATCGGCCCGTACTACCCGGCTATCTCGCTGCGCCGCGACGATGCTGACCGCCGCCCGGATCCCCCGGCAGGCCTGGGCGGCGAACGGCGCTGATCTCATGCCTTCGGGATGGTCCGGACACCGATCGATGGTGGTGCTAGGATCCGCGGATGAGTCGAGGGTTGACGTGTGCCGTCGTTGCGATCTTCGCCCTGAGTCCGGCGGGAGACGCACAGGAGCAACGACATCGCCTCGTGGTGCCTGCCCCGACGGGATTCGAAGTTCTCACCGCCGACCTCCACCTGCACTCGGTCTTCTCCGACGGCGAGGTCTGGCCCACGGTGCACGTGCGCGAAGCCTGGCGTGATGGACTCGACGTCGTCTCACTGACGGAGCACCGGGAGTACAGGCCGCACGCCGGCGATCTGAGCGGCGGCACGCTCCGGGCGTATGAGCTGGCAAAGCCGCTTGCGGAGCAGCTCGGGATCCTGCTGGTGCCCGGTGTGGAGATCACGCGTCCTGTTCCGGGCCAGCCGTCCCCCTGGCCGGTCGGCAGCGCGCATTTCAACGCACTGTTCATCAGCGACGAGGAACCGCTCGACGCCCCGGACCTCGCGACCGCGCTCGGCACCGCACGCGGCCAGGGCGGCTTCGTCACGTGGAACCACCCGCAGTTCATGGGGCGGCCCGCCCGGTGGTATCAGCACGTCAACGAACTGTTCGAGCGGCATCTGTTCTCGGGCATCGAGGTGGTCAACGGCGACGAGTACTCACCCGAGGCGTTCGCGTGGGCGCTGGAGCGGCGCCTGACGATCCTCGCGTGCAGCGATGCCCACCTGCCCATGCCTGCGCACCTGCGTTCGGCACGGCGTCCGGTCACGCTGCTGTTCGCGCGGCGGCGGGACGTCGCGGCGATCAGGGAGGCGCTGGTGGAACGACGAACGGCGGCATGGCTCGACGGCGACGTGTGGGGCGAGGAAGAGTGGCTGCGTGCGATCTGGGATGGCGCCGTGCAGGCGTCTGCGGCGGTGTCGCCGGCGTGGCGCGCGGGAGCGGACTTCGCCCTCGCGCTCGAGAACACCTCGGCGATCGACTTCGACGTGGAGGTCGAATCCGCCCCGGCCTGGCTGCGTGTGTCACAGGTCAGGCTGCCCCGCTCTGCGACAGCGCTGCTGCGTGGACGGGTCCTCGACACTGCGCCGGCTGGTCCCCAGCAGATCGCGCTCGGTGTGCGCGTGCGCAACCTGCACGTGCGGCCGGACGCGCAGCTCCGCGCGACGCTCATGCTGCCCGTCGTCGTAGACCGTTGAATGGCGCGCCTGCAGCCTCAACGCGGACGTCTGCCAGGCCGCGGGCCCGGACCGCCGCCCCGGTACGGACGCGACGGGCCTCGTGGCCGCTCGACGTGTGGCGCCGCCGGAGGGATCTCCACCTCGCGGTCACCGCCTCCACCAGCGATCGCGGCATGAGCGATCTTCACCGCCGCGGCCGCGACATCGAGGACGTCGAACTCCTCTGCGAGCGATTCCACCACCACACGGGCATCGTCCAGATCGCCGGCCAGAATCCGGTCGCGGAGCGATCCGCGGGTGGATTCCATCCGCTTGGCCCTGAGGTCAGCTACCGTGGGTACGGACCGACTTCGATCTTCTGCTTGGTGAAGTGTTCGATCATCCGCAGGAGCCGGTGCTCTCGCGGCTCCACGAGCGTGATGGCCGTCCCCTCGCGACCGGCGCGGCCGGTGCGGCCGATGCGATGCACGTAATCCTCGGCCGCGGAGGGCAGGTCGTAGTTGAAGACGTGCGACAACTGCTCGATGTCGAGTCCCCGGGCCGCAACGTCTGTCGCGATGAGCAAATCGGCCTTGGCGGCCCGGAAGCGGTTCATCACGCTGTCGCGCTGCCGCTGCTGCATCCCGCCATGGAGCGCCTCGGCACGATAGCCATGCGCGTTCAGCGTCTCGACCAGCGTGTCCACTTCGAGGCGTGTCCGGCAGAACACGAGGGCGGACGAGGGGCTCTCCATGTCGAGCACGCGCTGCAGGGCCGCGGGCTTCTGCGCCCGCCCCACTACATAGGCCAGCTGGCGCACGCGGGGCAACCGTCCGGCCACCGTCTTCTCGCGCGCGATTGTTATCCGCTGCGGATCGCGGAGGTGCTTGTGGGCAATCGAGAGGATCCGCGGCGGGATCGTGGCCGAGAACAGCGCCGTCTGACGTCCGGCGGGCGTCGCTTCGAGTATGGCGTCGAGATCTTCGGCAAAGCCCATGTCGAGCATCTCGTCCGCCTCGTCGAGCACCAGCACGCGCAGGCCCTCGAGGTCGAGGGTGCGCCGCCGCAGATGATCGAGCGCGCGCCCAGGTGTCGCCACGACGATGTCGGCGCCACGCCCCAGTGCACGGATCTGCATCGACATCGACGCGCCCCCGTACCACGGGGACGACGAACAGCCCGGAGTTGCGCGCGTACTTGTGAATTGCCTCGGCCACCTGCATCGCCAGCTCGCGTGTCGGTACGAGCACGAGGCCGCGGGTGCGCCGCCGCCCGGACGGCGGGTTGGTGAGGAGGTGGTGCAGCATCGGCAGCGCGAACGCCGCCGTCTTCCCGGTGCCGGTGGCCGCCTGCGCGAGCATGTCGCGGCCGGTCAGCAGCAGGGGGATCGTTTCGCACTGCACCGGCGTCGGCTCCTCGTAGCCGAGCGAGGTGACGGCGTTCACGAGGGTATCGGCAAGGCCGAATGCGGCAAAGCGGCCGTTGCCTGATGCATCGCGCGGTGGCGTCATGCGTCCATTCTGGCGTACTCGATCACGATATGAGGCAGGCCGGGCGGGCAGGGTCGTGAACGCCGGAGGCTGTGAGCTATCCGGACCGCAGTTTGCTTATGAGCTTCGGCGTGCCCACCGACGTCCCTCCACGTGTCCGGTCTGTACTGATCTGTCATCGCGGCGCCCTCCTCGACCGTGAAGGCCTCAGCGCCTGGATGGCCAGCTTCAGTGAGCTGGCCGGCATCGTCGAGCTGGCCGAAACCAGCGATCGCACTCTGCAGCGGATCAAGGCGCAGGTGCGTCGTTCGGGCGTATGGCGGCTGCTCGACGTGTTCGCGCTGCGGCTGTACTACCGCATGGCACACGCCCGGAGCGACCGGCAGTTCGAGCGCGCGACGGTCGCCGCCCTGTCGGCGCGTTTCGGTCCGCCGCCACCGGTCCCTGTGCTGCAGGCCAACTCCGTCAACGCGCCGGAGACGATCGCGTTCCTGGAGAGCTGCCGTCCGGACTTCGTGATCGCGCGATGCAAGACCCTCCTGCAACCCGCCGTGTTTCGGGTTCCGACAAGCGGGACGTACGTGCTCCACCCCGGCATCTGCCCCGAGTACCGCAACGCCCATGGGTGCTTCTGGGCGCTCGCGGCCGGCGACCTCGAACGGGTGGGCCTGACGCTGCTGCGGATCGACGCGGGCGTCGACACCGGACCCATCTACGGGTACTTCACCTACCCGTTCGACGAGCGAGGCGAGACGCACGTGCGGATTCAACAACGTGTGCTGACCGAGAACCTGGATGCAATTCGCGACAGGCTGCTCGACGCCGTCGCAGGGCGTGCCGAGCGAATCGACACCGCGGGACGCACCAGCGCCGTGTGGGGTCAGCCGTGGCTGACCGCCTTTGCGCGGTGGAAATGGGCGGCCCGCCGCCGTCCGGGGAGAGCGAATGCGCGCATTGCTCTATCATGACGTCGCGCCCCGCGAGGAGTGGAACGCCACGGGCTTCGAGGGCGGGGACGCGGCGGTGTATAAGTTCGAACGCGTCGACTTCGAGCGGCATCTCGATGCACTTGCAACCATCGGCCGGCCACCCGCACTCGTCACGGGTGCGGCGCCCGACAGCTGGCTGATTACGTTCGACGACGGCGGCGCCAGCGCGCTCAAGTACATCGCGCCAGCCCTGGAGGCGCGCGGATGGCGCGGCCACTTCTTCATGACGCTCGGCCGCCTCGGCACCGCGCAGTTCCTCGATGCCGACGGTATCCGGGAGCTCCATCGGCGCGGCCACATCGTCGGCAGCCACACCGTGACACATCCCCTCCAGATGTCCTCGTGCAGCGTGGATCAGCTCCGCCGTGAATGGGCGGACAGCACCGGCATGCTCGCCGACATCCTGCACGAGCGACCAACCGTCGCCTCAGTGCCTGGCGGGGCGTTCAGCGACGCCGTTGCGAGCACCGCGGGGGAAGCCGGCATCCGGCTTCTCTTCACCTCGGAACCGACGTCACGAACCTGGCAGGTCGGGCCGGTACGCTGCATCGGCCGGTTCACGTTGTGGAACGGGATGCCCCCCGCTGCCGCGTGTGCCTGCGCCACGGGCCGCGGGGTGTGGCCGATACGTCAGCGCGCCACCTGGGAGACGAAGAAGCTCGTGAAGGCGATGCTCGGTCCCACGTATCTCCGCGTGCGCAAGCGGATCCTCGACGCACGGCTCGAGAAGGCGGACGCCTGAGCCCCCGTCAGGCTGGTCTCCAGACGTGATGGACGGGACTGCCGCGGCCGGGCCATCATGCCGGTCACATGATCTCGTTCTCGCGCATCAGCAAGCAGTACGGCCGGCAGATTCTCTTCGTTGACGCCTCGTTCCAGCTCAATCCTGGCGACAAGGTCGGCCTCGTCGGGCCGAACGGCTCCGGCAAGACAACGCTCTTCCGGATGATCGCCGGCGAGGAGGTGCCCGACGAGGGGGATGTGTCGGTGCCAAAGAAGGTGACGGTCGGCTACTTTCGGCAGGACGTCGAGGAGATGTCCGGCCGATCGGTGCTCGACGAAGCGATTCACGGCAGCGGCAGGGTCGGTGACCTCCACCACGAGCTCGAGGCACTGCAACACGCGATGGCAGACCCTGCACAGGCCGGTGATCTGGAGCGGATCCTCTCCCGATTCGGCGAGGTACAGGAAGAGTACGACCATCTCGGCGGCTATGCGCTGGAGGCACAGGCCCGGGAAGTGCTGCACGGCCTCGGCTTCGAGGACGATCGCATCGACGGTGACGTGGGTGCGCTCTCGGGCGGCTGGAAGATGCGCGTGGCGATGGCGCGCGTCCTTCTCGGGCGGCCGGACGTGCTCTTGATGGACGAACCCACGAACCACCTTGATATCGAGTCCATCATCTGGCTCGAGGGATTTCTGCGATCGCAGGCCGGCTCGCTGCTCATGACGTCGCACGACCGCGAGTTCATGAACCGAGTCGTGTCCAGGGTCGCCGAGATCGACGGGGGAGAGATCACGACCTACTCGGGCAACTACGACTTCTACGAGCGCGAGCGGGCGATCCGCGAGACCAACCGCGAAGCCGCCTACGCGCGCCAACAGTCCATGCTGGCCAAGGAACAGCGCTTCATCGATCGGTTCGCGGCGCATGCGGCCAAGGCCGCGCAGGTGCAGAGCCGGGTGAAGGCGTTGGAGAAGATCGAGAAGCTCGAACTGCCGAAGAAGCGCCGCGTGGTGCGGTTCGAGTTCCGCGCGCCGCCGCGTTCGGGCGAGCAGGTGGCGGTTCTCGAAGGCGTGACCAAGGTATACGGCGGTCGCGTCGTGCACGATGCGCTCGACCTGCTGATTCGCCGCGGCGAGCGGTGGTGCGTCATGGGAAAGAACGGCGCTGGCAAGTCGACGCTGTTGAAGATGGTGGCGGGTCAGGTACGGCCGGATGCCGGCGAGGTGAAGCTCGGTGCGAGCCTGCACATGGGATATTTCGCACAGCAGTCGCTGGACCTGCTCGATCCCGATCTCACCATCGAGCAACAGCTCCAGAAGGACTTCCCGGGCGAATCGATCGGGACGCTGCGAAGCCTCGCCGGTGCATTCCAGTTCTCAGGGGATGACACGGACAAGCGGATCCGGTCGCTGTCGGGCGGCGAGAAGACGCGCCTGGTGCTCGCCCGCATGCTGCTCAACCCGCCCAACTTCCTCGTGCTCGACGAGCCGACCAACCATCTCGATCTCGCGACCAAGGAGATGCTGCTCGACTCGCTCACACGGTTCGACGGCACCATGCTGTTCGTGTCGCACGACCGCGAGTTCCTCCGCGGGCTGAGCAACCGCGTCCTCGAGCTCGGGGGCGAGAGCGGCACCGAGGCGCAGCCGCACGCGTATCCGGGTTCGTACATCGAGTACGTGGAGCGCACCGGGCACGAGGCGCCAGGCGTCCATCGCTGACGTGAATCCGGTGCGCCAGAGAGCGTGCCAGCGTCCGGTCCTCCGATGCGGCTTCTCTGCCCCTGCCTCGCGATCGAGCCGTTCGAAAACAAATACTTGACGAGCGGTGCGACAGAGTGGTATTTAACCAGTTAGTTCAGTAACCGACTGGTTCAATACCATGGCAGCAGATCAGCTCAGCACCACGTTCGCGGCCCTCGCCGACCCGACCCGCCGCGCGATTCTCGCCCGTCTGGCATCGGGCGAGTGCTCGGTCACCGAACTCGCGGAGCCTTTCGAGATGAGCATGCCGGCCGTCTCGAAGCACCTGCGCGTGCTCGAGCGTGCGGGGCTGATTGCCCGCGGCCGCGACGCGCAGTGGCGTCCGTGCCGGCTGAAAGCGGCGCCACTGAAGGAGGTGGCCGACTGGGCGGAGCGCTACCGGGCGCTCTGGGAAGGCCGCCTGGACCGCCTCGAGATCTATCTGCGGGAATTGAAAGCAAAGGAGAAGAGACATGGCCGTAAGCAGCGCAGCAAACAGTGAGACGTTCGAGGTCACCACACCGGGCGGGTGCGAGATTCGCATGACGCGTCTATTCGACGCGCCCAGGCACCTGGTGTTCGAGGCGATGAGCAGGCCCGAACACATCAGTCGGTGGTGGGGTTGCCTCGGCGAGGGCTATTCCGTGCCGGTGTGCGAGGTCGATCTGCGTCCGGGCGGGGCGTGGCGCTTCGTCAGCCGGCACCCGAACGGCGAGGCCGGGTTCCACGGCGTGTATCGGGAGATCACACCACCCGAACGCGTGGTGTTCACCGAGATCTTCGATCCGTTTCCGGACGCCGAATCGGTGGTCACTGCCGTGCTCACCGAGGAGAACGGGAAGACCCGCCTGACGGTGAGTTGCGTCTATCCCTCGCCGGAGGTTCGCGACATGGTCCTCGGCACCGGCATGGCGAACGGTGCGGCGATCAGCTACGACCGGCTGGAGGAGGTTGCACGGGAGCTCCAGCGGCGCGAGTCTGCGCACTGAGGTTCGTGGTCACACGACCGTGGGCGGCCGCGGGCCGTCGCGGCCAAGAACACGGGCGCGGCGATTCGTTGGGGACCGGCGTCGGTCTCCAAACGTTTCGCCGCGTTCGCGGTTTTGGACCGCCGTCGCCCTGCGTGCGGGCCTCAGGCCTCTCGTCGTCGCATGACGTAGAGGGTGCGGCGCGAGGAAGTGACCGGCGTGGCCTCCTCGATGAGGAACCGCGTGGCAAAGGCGCGTTCGAACCCCTCCTGAGTGTAGTCGCCGAACACGTCCTCTCGAGTGGCCAGCATCCGCTGCACCTGCGAGTCGTCCTTCGGAACGAACTCGATGACGAGGGCGCGGGCGACCGACGCAAAGAAGGCGGCGAGGTGCTCGAACGGCACGTTGTGGGCAATTGCGAGATGGTGGACGAGTGCCAGCGCCAGCGCTACGTCCGCGGGACCGCGCTCCACGAGTGACTGGCGCTCTTGCCCGGCCCAGCCGCATGCAGGGCTTGGGTTTGTCAGATCCATGACGAGCGGTACCATCCCTCGTTCCTGCGCCCGGACCATGCGCAGATAGTTCTTCTCAACCGCCGCCGGATCCACGTCGAAGGCCGCCACCGGGAGGCCCCGATCGGACGCGAGACGGCTGAAGGTTCCGTCGTTGGCGCCGAGATCCCACACGCGGGCCGGCTGGAGGCGGTCGAGCGCAGCTGTCACCACCTCGCGCTTGTGGGCGAAGGCTGCCTCGCTGTAATTGGTATCCTCGTAGTAATTACCCCACACTGTGCCGGCCGGTTCCCACTTGAGCCCCTGTACTGTGCGCTCCAGGCTGTCGATCAGGCCTTGGAGTGCGTGCTTCGGCATGAGCCTTTCCCGCGGCTTTCCGGGCGTGGGCTTGGGCGCGGCTCGTCGTCCCGCCGCTGCGTGCAAATGAATGTGTACGCCCAGGCCTGGGAACAGCCGCGTGTGTTGCGGTAACAGGCGGCTGGCCAGGTCCACTGGCACGCCGTCGAGGAACGTTCGTAGGAGCTGGTGCAGCCTCACGTCTGTGTGGCGCATGAGCGCCAGAGGTGCCACGTAGAATTCACAGAATTGTCGGTAGGCGACCCACGGCGCACCCACGCGCAGCCGCTCGAACGAAAGCGTGTCGATCCAGACCGGACGACCCGCGTCGAACTGGACGTTGTACGCTGTCGCGTCTTTGAGCGACATGCCGCGCTTCATCGCGGCCCGCTGCAGTCTCAGGGTCAGAAGGGCGGCATCTTTCAGCTGTGAGAAGCACCATTCATAAGGGTAGGAGATGAGCGGCACGCGTTCCGGTTGCAGGACCCGGTACGCTCGATCGTCGGCGGCCAAGGCGAGGTCCACTTCCGCGTGGCGGACGAGGTCGCCAGACGCCGTGAGCTCCTCGTACAGTCCGGAGTCCATGAGGGCGTCATACACCGCGCGCCCCGCGTGGTTTACCTGCCGATACAACACGCCATCGCGCGTGAAGACGAATGCTGCCGGATCACGGAAAGAACCACCAACCCGCACGGCAGGCGACAGCAGTGAATGCATAATCGGACCAGACCTCCTCAGGCCCGGCACCACCAACCGTAGAACGGCTGCCGAGCAGAACGTCGATGCAAGTTCTCTACGCTGCCGTTCGCACGCTTCGGGCCAACGTCTTGCATATCGTAGGTTCCGACTGTAGAGTCGTCAATTCGTGTCCAGTGAACGCGGGAGATTCCATGCAGGCGATTACGGTAGCGCTGTTTGTCGCGGTTTTTCTGTTCTGCTCCTACCTCAACGGTAACGTCGAAGCGTACCTCGACCCCGGCACCGGCAGCATGGCTCTTCAGCTGCTCGTCGGCGGCGTCGTCGCCGTCCTGGCAACGGTCAAGGTCTATTGGGCGCGGCTGCGATCGTTTTCCACTCGAAAGCGCACCGACTCGGATTAGGGGCGCCCGGACAGAGCGTCAGAGGCCTTCGCTCAACCGGCGAACGTGTTCAGGTCACAAATCAGCGGTGGTGTGCGGTGAGGTCGGTGCTCGGGAAGGCGGCCGCGCCGTTCCTCATCCTGCTGACGCCGTTCATCGTTTTTCTGCAGTACCACGGTTACCCGTTTGCCGATCCCGGGGCGCTGATCTGCCTGCTCGCGCTCGCCTTGCTGTCGCTGGCGCTAGGGGCGACGGCGTCGATCTCGCCAGTTCTCGAGGTGGTGGTGATCGCCGGGTCACTGACGCTCCTCGCCGATTTTCAATTCCATCCCCCAAAAGGCGTTATCGGCCTTGCGGTCATCTTCCTGGTGCTCGTCGCGTTGCTCTGGGTCTTTCGCCGGCACGCCGTGCGGATCGTCACTGCGACAACGGCGGCGATGCTGATTTCCTCCATCCTGCTGCCCACGGGATCGGCCGCTACACGTCCAGACCAACCAGCAGTCGTCGCGCGACATGGAAATGGTCCGCTGATCCTCCACCTCGTTCTCGACGAGCAGATTGGCATCGAGGGATTCCCTGCCGACATCTCCCCTCCCGCCTTCCGAGCGCAGTTCCGGTCGTTCTTCGTCGACCGCGGGTTCCTGCTCTTCGGTCGAGCGTTCAGCGAGTACTTCAAGACCTATCGTTCGATCGCAGCCCTGGTGAACTTCAAGCCCGGCGAGTTCGTGAAGGGACTCCTGGTGCCGGGACGCACCGGACTGCCATGGGACCTCACCCAGAACGTGTACTTCGCGCGGCTTACCGATGCAGGTTATGCGATCAGGGTGTACCAGCCCGATTTCCTGAATTTCTGCGCAAACCCCGGGCCGACGACCAGTTGTCACACGTACGCGGCCACCTCGCTTGGGGCACTGGCGCCCGTGTCGCTGCCCGGGGTACAGAAGGCTCCCATTGTCGCCAGCATGTATCTCGATCGATCGAACGCGTATGCGTTCGTGCGCCAGCTGTACAACGCCGGCCGGGCGCGGCTCAGCGACAAAGGACACCGGGTGCCGCCGTGGAATTGGGAGCGTAACCGGCTGAGCCCCCTCAGCAGCATGACGGCACTCCGTGCGGTCGCAAAAGACCTCTCGCAGGCGCAGCGCGGCCAGGTCGTGTTCGCGCACCTGCTGCTGCCGCATTATCCGTACGTGTATGACCGCAAGTGCCGGGTTCGACCTCCTCGCGAGTGGCTCGAGCGGATGGACCACGCCGACGCGCCTGCAGGGTCAATCAACAGCGTCTCGGGCCGCGAGTTACGCTACGCCCGGTACGTGGAACAGGTCGAATGTGTCCAGGCGCAACTCGACCAGCTGATCCGTGCGATTCCTGAGACGCTACGGCGCGACGCCATCGTCGTCATTCATGGCGATCACGGCTCTCGCATCGTGAGGACGGAGCCGAATGGCGAGACTGAGCTCTCGGGTGCGGACTATGTAGACAGCTATTCCACGCTGTTTGCGGTCAAGGCGCCATCGTTGCACCCGGGCTACGACCGGCGGATGGTCTCGCTCACCTGCCTGATGCGCACCCTGGCACACAGCGACTTCCAGTCCATCGCCGGAGTGGACACCTGCACGGGCAATCCCGTCGTCTCCGTGTCGGATGATGAATGGATCGCGCGTCCGCTCGCCCCTTTCGGTGAGCCGCCCGACAGCTTGATCGCGGATCGGTAGGTTTGATCGCGGATCGCTAGATGCGACGCTCGCCCGAACGAGCGCTCAGTACCCGATGTTCGGGTCCGGGTGCCGGAACTCCCGGTCGAGCAGCGTGCCAAGCGCGCCCGGGGCGAGCAGCGTGTTCCCGTCGGGCCAGGACACCGTGCGCTCGGCCGTCCGTTCGATCACGTTTCCGCTGAACGCCAGGACCGTGGTCAGTTTCAACGACGGGGCGCCCACGGTCGTCGAGCCGTCGCCCGAGATGCCATAGGATCCCGAGCGCGTGACGTTCCCCGTCACCGCGAGCGGTGTCCGGGGGCCCGTGCCGCTGAAGGCGAACCAGTTGTACGCGATCGACGGGAATGTGTTGCGCCGCACCGTCAGAGCACCGTCCACGCCTCCCGTCACGCGGATGCCGTTGCGAGCATCGATGAAGAGGTTTCGCTCGATCGTCACCCGGGCCGTCTGGCCGCTCGGGTGATTGTTGTCCCGCCCGAGGATGCTGACGGCGAACCCGTCCCTCGTCCGGCGCACGATGTTGCCTCGAATGGTGACATCCTCCACGACGACCCACGGGTTGTCGCCGTACTGGTTCCGCGGCGTCAGCAGAATCGCCGAACCTGCCTGCGCGTCCTTCCAGTTGCCGTCGATGACATTGTTTTCCACCAGTGCCCGGCGTACCGCCTTGAACTCGAGGCTGTTCTTGACCGTACCCTTCATCGTGCGCCAGGTCTCAGGCTTTGCGAGCGTGTTCCCCACGATCTCAACGTCCGACGGCACGCAGTCCTTGATCCGAATCGTCGCCCCACCGAACATCACGTTCTCGCCGGAGCCCTCGAGGTAGTTGTCGCGAAGGATGTAAGGACCGGGGCCGTTCACCACCAGCACCGCCTGCGCATCCCGCCCCCGATACCAGAACCCCGCGACATGGCTCCGTGTCAGAGTCACCTTGCGCGTGTGCAGCGCGATCCCGCGGACCCCGCCCGACGCGCCGGCCAGCACCGCAATGCGGTCGAGCGTCACGTCATCTGGCTGCTGCGCCGCGGCAGTCGCCGTTTCCGAGCCCACCACGACCGTTTCGCGGTCGGCTGCGCCGTTGACGACGGTGAGACCACTCACCATGACGCGGCTCGCCGTGATCCGAAGCGGCGGCGCCTGTGGATCCGCCGGTGCCAGTACCACGGCGGCGACATCGGGCGGCTGCACGCGGGAATCCGGAAGCGTGTCCCGACCCACCAGCGTCGTGCCGTCCACGCTGATGACGAAGTTGCCGATGTAGCGGCCCGGCATCAGGCGAATGGCGCCGCCGCGCAGGAGTGCCGTGGTGAGCTCCGTGGAATTCGTGACGGAGGAAGCGGCACCAGACCCGCTGCGCGGTGCCACTAGCGCTGCCAGGGTCAGGTGCAGTACCAGCATGGCGGCGCGGCGGCGGGATGGCGCACAGAAATGGGGAGGCACGTGGGCGATCACAAGAGTATCGCGGGAGCGCCGGTCGCGCGAACGCGGGCCAGTTTCGGCTTCGACGGCGCGTATTGTTCCGCCTGCTGGTGCATCGGCCCCAGACGCTCACAGCGCCCGGCCAGGCTCCAGGGGTAGCGCTCGGCTTCGGCAGCGTTTCCCGAAACAAAGTCGAGCGGCTGACGCGCTGGCGCCCTCACGCTCGCCGCGTCAGTGGAACGTGATCACCAGCTTGGGCGGGTTCGCGCCTTCGCGTGATTGAAACCCGATATCGTCTTGTGCGCTCGAACAGGGACTCGCGAGCGTCGGGCGTATGAGAAACCCATAGTTGGGCAGTACGCCGTCGACCCATTCCTGCACCTGCCGGATCCCGTCCGAGTTCAACGGGAACAGCGCGTACCCAGTCGTGCTTGGAGTGCCTGTGAAGGACGCCCGCGGAATCCTCCCACGGTCGTCAGGCACGGCGTTCCCGCCCGGACCGGCCCACGGCGAACTCGCGGTCCATTGCCTCCAGGTCGCAGCCGCCTCACTCCAGTTCCGTTTCAGGCTATACACCTGAAATTGACCGGCGACCGACGTGTTCGTCACGTACAGTTTCAGCTTGGCGCCGGTGATTGTGCTACCGGCCGAAAGAGCCGAGAGATCGAATTTGAGCGCCGTCTCTGCCAGCGCGCAGCCCCCGTTGCTGTTCCCAGCCGCCCACAAAGTCGTGCCGCCCGCGTAATTGGTATAGGGCGCTTTCTGCTCAAGACGCGTGTCGGCAGCGCTGCCGAGCTCCAGCGTTGTCGACAGCGATGTGCTGGCGACAGGTGTGATGTCCAGCACCGTGACCGAGATTGGATCCAGTGTCGCTGGAATCAGCGTGCCGGCGCTCCAACCCGCGGATTGTCGCGTCCAGGTGGGGTTGGAGTCACTGGCACCCTGGCCGCTGAACACCCAAGTATCAACTGTAAAGTTGGTTCCGGCGTTCTTGATGGCCAGAGCCGTTTCTCGACTGACACTGTCTTTATTGATCAGGAAGATTGTGAGCTTACCGGTGGACGGTGAATAAGTCGAATAGCTTCGAACCATTGCCGAACTCGACGACACCACCAGCGTCTCCTTCAGGAACTGACTCCAGATGGCCACGGACCGTCCAGTTGCGTGAAGCTCATTGTACTTGTCGAGAGCGTCCCATAGCGAGGATGTCGTGGCCGTGTCGTTACCCAACCACCGCGTGTTCCACAGCTGAGTGAATGCCACCTTCGAATTGCGCAAGTGCGCCCCAAACGCGTCGAAGAGCGCGACGGCGTGTCCGATGTCGTTCAGATGCGGCCAGGTTCCGCTCCAGTCCACTGAGTTCGTTTCGGTCACCGCAATCACCAGGCGGTCGCGGTCCGCCACGGGCGCGTAGGCGGTGATGGCGTACTGGGCGGCCTGCACGGCCCCCATGAAGTTCACGTTGTTCCTCTGGTAGTAACCGTACGAACCCCAGTTGTTGGCAAAATAGTTGTGAACGGCCAGGAAATCAATCGCGTAGGCTGCCGTCGGCAGGATCGTCTGCCACCAAGTGTCGGGCCCGCCATTCGCGCCAATTTGGATAGTAGGATCGACAGCCTTCATCGTGCGGGAGAACTCAATCAGGTCACGGGCGTAATTCAATGCAGTGGCACTGCCGTTGTACTGCTGAAGGTAGCTCTCGTTGCCTATCTCCCAGTACTTGACGTTGTAGCCTTTCGTGATGTTCGCGTAGCGAACCCACTCTTTAGCAGTCTCCAGCAGTTGTTCGCGCGTCGGTGAGGTGCCGCCGCTCTGCGCCGGCTTGTACATGGAGTCGTAGCAGACCACAACGGTCGGCACACAGCCAATTGCGTTGCACACCGCCATGAATTCGTCGAAGTCGAGCGGCGCAAACTTGAACGTCTGTCCATCCGATTCGACGACAGTGCGGTCATACGAGGGCCATTCCCGATTCTGGGGGTATTCGCCACCGGCCCACCGGGCGAGCGTGGGCACGGAGCTGGTATAGGGGGGAATCGACCAAAGATACCCATCGGATTTCTCGCCGCCAGGATAGCGCAGGTACTTGACTCCAGCCTTCATCAGTGCCTGCGTCAAATCTGCTACGGCGTTCGTGCGATTGGTGTCATCGTCGAGCAGATAGTTTACGTTGATGCCTATCGGCTTACGTGACACATCGGCCACGACGGAGCTCACGTCAACGGCAATCTGGTCCTGACCTGCAGTGGGCGATGCAGCGGCCAGCACTGATGCGAGCGCGAGAAAGGAGGCGACGCGATGTCTCACGGCAGGATCACTCGAGCCCAAGAACATGTTGCATGGATCACGCGGACCTTCCCCCAGAACGATCCGGGCAGGCCGATGAAGAGCCAAGCCTCCCGGGGTCGTCTCGGCGCGTGGGGCGGCGTCGTCTCGTCGCATCACCGCAGTCGGTACGCGGCCGGTCTATCGGTGCGACGCAATGTCAGCGGTAGAGGCAGGTTCACCGTTCGTGAAAGTTGACGGAGATTTGATTCGGCATGCGGTGGCTATCGATTCGGGGAAAGGCGAACAGGGAGTCGCATCGCGTCGGTCCTGAAACGCCATTCTTGGCGGTGCCTGCGCGGCCGCTACCTCGACCCGCTCGGGGGGTGGACCGCGGTGAATCTGGGGGGCCTTGCTTGGTCGAGCGTCACCACCGCCCGACAGGCGGGGCTGAGAACGTCACTGTCTGGCCACTACACTCGACCGATGTCTCCCAGTCCACGTTTCTCCCCCATGCCACTCCTACGTCTCCCGGAGCGCTTCGACTAGAGGCCATTCCATAAACCCCGCAAGAGAATGAGGCTGCAGGCCTGGTGTAGCATGCCGAGAAGGTTCTTCGCGACTCGCTCGTAGCGCACGGCGGGTCATACCGCTATCGACGCCGATCCCGTTTTAGGCACGCCGAATGAGGCTGTTCTGGCCCGGTCAACTGATGGAGTGGGTTGCCGATCTAAGATGCCTGGAATGAGGGCCCTTGAGTTGGTGGGAGCGACGCGAGGTCGTCGAACCGGGTCCGTCGTCTGCTGGAGCATATCGAGGACCTGTGGCACGCCGCCTGACGACGCTCACGCGCCATTCCTCCCTTAGCCCTTGCCCTTGGCCCTTGGCCCTTGGCCCTTGGCCCTTAACCGTCTTAGCTCAATAGCTTGCGCCCACCCTCGATTCGACGACCTGGCTCGGCCGCTGCACGACCACATACCCGGCAGTCGCTTGTCCGGCGCCAGTCCAGCCTACCTGTGCGATGCTACCGACGTCTGGCCGCAAGGGAGGGCACGGTCGTGATCATCCACAACATCCAATCGTCGGACACCGACGGATGCAGCAACGTCCAATGCGAGATCACGCTGGAAGCGGATGGCAGAGAATCGCAACACATCTTCGCGAGCACCGCGCCCCCCCAGACGCTGGAGGCAGATCCCAATGGATTTCTACTCGGCGCATTCGTGCCGGCGTGGGCGGCCGGCGAGTCACGGATTCGGATCGAGGGTGCAATCTGCCCATTGCTTGCAGCCAACCTGACGATTGTGGCGTCGACGCTTCGGACGTGGTTCACGGATTGGGCAGCACCGCCAATTATTGAATGTGACTACGAGTATCGCCCGCCCGGCACGAGGGGTGCCGCGTTTCTCTCAGGCGGCGTGGACTCTCTGGCAATGATCCGGACCCTCACCGCTCGCAGGCCGCCGGGCCATCCGGATCGCCCGTCCGCGGCCATCGTGGTCGATTACCAGCACGTCGGCGGCATCGATCGCACCGAGACGGACGCGCGCTTTACCAGGAGCCTGTCGACCAGTCGCGAAATATGCGCCGACATAGGGCTCGACGTCATCCCGATTCGCAGCAACTTTTTGTACATTGAACCAAGGCATGCGATTCTGGATGTATCGCTATCACGGTGCATTCCTCGCTAGCATGGCGCACTTTCTGGGTCGCGAGTTCCGTCTCTGCTACATCGCTTCATCGTACCCCGCGACACACTTGGTGCCCTGGGGATCCCATCCTCAACTGGACCCCTTCTATTCCACTCAGCACGTCCGCATCGCGCATGATGGTATAGAGTTGTCGCGGCTGCAGAAGGTCGAGGCCCTGCGGGATTGGTCTGCAGCGCTCGACCGCATGTATGTATGCACATCAAACACGAGCGGGGGCGCGAACTGTGGGAAGTGTGAGAAGTGTGTCCGAACGCGCGTGCACCTGCTGGCTGCTGGAGTGCTGGCTGACGCGGGCGCGTTCGCAGGAGCCGACGTCAGTGCAGACGAGATCCGCGCGGTACGGATTGAGAGCGAGTACGCCCGCATCTGTTTCGAAGAAGCGGTGACTCGGTTGAAGCAACTGGGTCGGCGCGATCTCACTGAGGCGGTCGAAGGCGTGTTGGCCCACTACGCCCGGTCGCAGGCGGAGAAGGCGCGGCACGCGCAACGGAGCCCGCTGCGCCGCTTGGCGCGGAAGGTGACTCGATTCTTCCCTCGCTGAGAACCGGAGGTGGACGATGCAGAGCCGACTTGTGCGCCTCATCGGCCGCGCCCCGCAGACGCAGCTGTCGCTAGAGCTTCTCGAGAGTCGCATACGCGGATGGGCCTGTGCAGCTGGTCGGCGACCGAGGCTTCACGTTCAACGGTTTCATGCACGGGTTCTTCGGACTCGGTGATCCAGTAGTGCGCGGCACATCGTTGGTCATGGATGGGGGGCAATCGGTAGGGACCCTGCCAGGGACGGCCGCGACCGTTCCACCATTGCTCAGCCCCACCACAGAGATCACTACTCCTTTCGTGCTTGATGTAGTGTTCTCGACAGGCGAGGAGCGCCGTACGCTGCTGGGTTCAGGGATGCCGACGATCTTCATGGAAGAAAAACGATCTGGACGTCTTCGGCCGACGGTGTTTCCGGCTGTCCCTTGTAGCCTTCGGCATCCATGAAGATCACATTGTCAACGCCGCAGGCGTTAATCTGATCTGCTCGGCCCACTGGCGCACATCGCGCTCGCGCCACAGCGCCTCGATGCGTGATCCGTTGAGGCGCCGCCCCGACTGGCGCGAGAAGCCCAGCGCATCCGCCCTCCTGAATGCCTTCGCCTCGCCGTGTAGCACGTCTCGACGATCTCGGCTGCCGTGAGACTGCGACCTGCTAGTGTCCCGGACTCAGTGACCGCCTTCGTGACACGTTCTGTCGGACAGTGGCAGGACGTGTCGTTTTCTGGCCTGTTTCTACGGGCGGCCGTACGCAAGAAAACGGGCCGTGAGATCGCGTTCCAGCCCGTTTTTATTGGTTGCGGGGACGGGATTTGAATCCGCGGCCTTCGGGTTATGCGCCGCAAGGAACAGCGGATCGGATCAATGTTTACGGCCTGTGCCAGCCTACTCTACCAGCCGTCCTACCCGTTGTCGGCGTCGGCTACGCAGTGATCGCCGAGCCGCGAGCGCGGCAATTGCGCCACCCACGAGGAACAGCGTCCCGGGCTCCGGCACCGGCTGCGGCTGCACGAAGTGGTACTGCATGAAGGAACCGAGGGAAAAGGAGCGTCCGGTCGGGCTGACTTCGTCGGCGAGGCCGATGAAGCTCGCCGATGCCTTGCCGCTCCCTGTGAGTTCCACTGTGAAGACGCGCTCCAGATTGCCCTGGACCAGGTCCCCGAGGTATCCATGCATCAGGGTATTGAAGCTGAACGGAACGTCCACGAATGATTCGCCGAGCTCGGTCAGCGTCACCGTGGGCGTGGTGATTGTTCCAGATTCGAACCCCACCCAGACGTGCGGGTAGGTGACGCCTTCGATGACTCCGGTGCCGCTTCCGGGTTCGAAGCCCAGTTTTTGAGTTTCGAGCGTCGCCCCGAGATCCACGACCCCCGAGGGCACAAAGACGCCATCCTGGAACTTGCCACACGGGTTGCACTCGTCAATATTGGGGAGAAATCCCCCGATGGGGCCGCCGCTGGTCAAGAACGAGAACTCGGACCCTTGTACGTTCATGATCAGATGCGAGACGCCGGCCCCTTGCGCGTTGCCGGTGGCCCAGCCGGACGAGATAACGATCGGATCGGCGTGGGCGACCGTCGGGGAAGCAACGAACGATAGTGACACCGCCACTGCGCACATGAAGCGGAGAACGGGCATCATCACGGCACCTCCCGGCAACCCACCTGTGATGCGTCGCGCGGAAGCAAACATCACTCCTGTCGCGCCTCGTGCGCCGTGTGTAAGTCATTTCGTAATGGCCTGCCGGGTCCGTCAAACCAATAGCTAACGCAAACTTGACCCCTACCGGGATGGCGCCACCACGGTGTGGCAATCACCTGCGTGAATCCCTCGACGTGGATGTCGCCACTGCCGTCCATTGTGCCAGCCGTTTCTGCAGACGGTGGCAGAGCGTGTCGATTTCTGGCGTAGTTCTGACTGTGGCCGTACGCAAGAAAACGGGCCGTGAATTGGCGTTTCAGGCCCGTTTTTATTGGTTGCGGGGCGGGATTTTGAACCCGCGACCTTTGGGTTATGAGCCGCAAGGAACAGCGATTTCGACCAATGTTTTCGGCGTGTGTCAGCCGACTGTGTCAGCCGTTCTACCCGTTGTCGGCGTCGGCTACGCAGTGATCGCCGGGCCGCGAGCGCGGCGATTGCGCCACCCACCAGGAACAACGTCCCGGGCTCCGGCACCGGCTGCGGCTGCACGAAGTTGGTACCGCATATAGGAACCGAGGGAAAGGAGCGTCCGGCCGGGCTGGCCTCGTCGGCGAGGCCGATGAAGCTCGCCGATGCCCTGCCGCTGCCCGTGAGTTCCACTGTGAAGAGGGGCGGCGCGATGGAGGGCCTCGTGAGCGGGTCTCGAGGTACCCGTTCATCACGGCACTGAAGCTGAACGGAACGTCCACGAGCGACTGGCCGAGTTCGGTGAGCGTCACCGAGGGCGTGGTGAACGTTCCAGAGCTGAACGCCACGTACGTCCACGGGTAGGTGATGCCTTCAATGACTCCCATGATCGCTCCCTCGAACCCGCTGGTTGAGCGTCGCCCCGAGATCCACGAGCGCCGTGGGCACAAAGCCGGCATCGACACACGGCGTGCACGAGCCAATATTGGCGAGGAATCCTCCAATGGGGGTGCTCACGAACGAGAACTCGGGCCCTTGTACGCCCATGGCGAGCTGCGAGGAGCTCGGCCTGGCGGAGGATTCTTCCAGACGAGATGACGATCGGATCGGCGTGGGCGACCGTTGGGGAAGCAAGGAACCAGAGTGAAACCGCCACTGCGCCCGTAAAGCGGAGAACGGGCATCATCACGGCACCTCCCGGGGCAGCCCACCTGTGATGCGTCGCGCGAAAGCAAAAATCACTCCTGTCGCGCCTCATGCGCCGAGTGACGTCATTTCGTAATGGCCTGCCGGGTCCGTCAAACCAATAGCTAACGCAAACTACCACTACCGGAATGGGCCACCGCGTGTCGTTTTCTGGCGTAGTTCTGACTATGGCCTGTACGCAAGAAAACGGGCCATGAATCGCGTTTCCGGCCCGTTTTTATTGGTTGCGGGGGCGGGATTTGAACCCGCGACCTTTGGGTTATGAGCCGACGAGAAGGGACAAACTGGGGGCAGCAGCGAGACCGCTGCCCCTGTTTTTATTGAAGTTTCAGAGGAGTCGGACAACTGGAGACTACCCCACCCCACTCCCGTCTGCCAGCCGTTTGCCAGCCTACGGCGGCAGAGTGGAAGCAGCGGCAGATCCTTCCAGCACCGTGCGAAGCCGTTCCCTTTCCACTGCTCCGCTGGCCTGGTCGCGGCGACCGACAACCAAGCTGGCTACGACCCGATCACCCCCAACCACCGGAGCGCGAGCAGGACCAGACCCACCAACATCAGCGTGCCGAAGAACCGGAACGTGTGTCGCGTGGCTCGCTCGGGGAGGAACGTGTCGAAGGCGTAGCCCTTCTCGGCCCCGTAGCTGACGGCGAGGACAGTGAGGGGGCACTTCATCCCGTTGCCTGCGAAGACGACGGTCTCGACGGAGAGGAGCCCCAAGGCGACCCACAGCCACCACCCATTGGCTCCGGTCAGGCCCGCGTAGACGAGCAGCAGGGTCGATGTCGCCATCACGATGTAGATGAAGGTGTGGACGCCCCGGATGAGGGCGAGACGCTGGGGGTTCTTGGTCTCAGATGACGAGGCCACGACGATCCTCGATGCCGTGGATGCCATTCAGGCCCGCTGGTCCCGGCCGGAACACGCCGACGGCGGCACTCATCCCCGAGAGTGCAGGACGATACCCACGACGAGCACGAACCCCAGTGGGACGAGAGCCGTGAGCAGCGAGCAATCACCGCGAACGTGTCCTGCTCGCGTCTCGCCTTGGGCAGTTGATATGTCGAACACCCAGAGCACGACGCCCAACGCCGCGACCTGTGCTGCGGTGTCCAGCATGGCTGATCTTTGGACACCGAGGCGTCAACACCGGACGCCCGCGAACGTCGGACCAGCTGCGTGTTGGCTTCGTCAACGTAGTCCGCAGCCGCTCAGCGGGGCTGCTGGCCGCGCTCTCGACCCGCTGCATCCTGACCCAACGCTCCGACGTCACGGGTGGTCGCAGACGACCTCCACCAACGTGACGGGACGACTCCCGTGACCCAGACCGACGCGCTCCGCTGGGACGACGAGCAGCGGGTTCAACGATCCCCCGTTAGCCGCTCGTCCGCTGCAACGCTACCTCTACATTTGGCAGGCAGGCAAATTGCTACGCCTCGTGCAAATTGCGAGTGGTGCAGCACCACGGTTTCAGCGAGGCGATTCGCGGACAACAAGGGGGCGATCATGAGAAGCCGTTTGCGTGTCGCGTTGTTGATCGTTGGGGTGAGCGTGTTGCTCAGCGCACCCGCGCGAGCTGACCAGATCGCACTGACGAGCGGCTTGATCGATCTGACGGTGTCTATAAACCGAGGGATCGGCCCTGTTCAGCTGGCCGGCGACCGTGGCTTCACCTTCGTGGGGAATTTCACCGGGGGCTTCGACGCGCCTGTGGCCGATCCACTCCCCCCCGGCACACCGCTCGCTTTGGTAGCGGTCGCCACTGGGTTCGACATCGGAGGCAACGCCACACTGGACGGCGTGAGCTACACCGGCGTGGGAAGTGCGCTGCGCCTTCTTCGGCCAGCATGCAGCTCACAACTACGGTGACGCTGCCAGCTGTGCTGAGCCCGACGTCGATGATCACCGCGCCATTCATGCTCGATTTCGCCTTCTACGACGGCCAAGAGTTGCATTCCCTCTTCGGCTCGGGCACTTCGACGATCTTCCTGGCTGAAGATAGAGGCTTCGGGGTGCCGAGCTGGCGAGTCACCGGCGTCCGCGCGGAGCTGTCGAGTACTCCGGCGGCACCCGTTCCCGAACCCGCTTCCCTTTCGCTCCTCGCCCTCGGCCTCGTCGGTCTGGGCGCACGAAGGTGGCGGCAGCGGAAGGCATAGACCCAGACGCACCCTCGCTTCAACAGGAGCCACCACCGGGGTGGCTCTTGTTGCGTCTGGCTCACGCGACCCCGGCATCCCTGAGCATCGCCCTCAGCCGCTCTCGCTTCAACCGCTCAGAGGGACTGGTAGTGTCTCAGTTTGGGTGATCGAGTGACGCGCATGTTAGGGGAACAACATGCTTGCCTAAGCTGGCGGCTTCGCTAGAGCGGAAGGCAGGGGAGAGCGGTCCTGGTTCGTAGCTCCCCCTGCGAGCCCCATGTCGATCACTGCTGCGTGGCAGCATCCGATTCGTGGTGATACACCGCAACCCACTTGCTATCACGCTTCGTCCACACTGTTGACGCGAGCTTTTGCGTGAACGGCCGCCCCAGGACGGTGCCTGAGCCCGTCCACACCGAGACGACGATTGCGGTGTCGGCGTTCACTGGCACGACCTGGGGGTTTTCAACATTGGAGTTGGTTAGCTTCACCTGATCGAGGGCATCGGCAAACATCGGCGCCGGAACAAAACCCGCGCCAGACACCCATACCGCGTCGTCGCTCGCCAGCGCCAAGAATGCTTTCTTGTCGCCACCCGTGATGGCGCGGTGCAGCCTCTGTTCGCTGGCGATCAGACTGCCCTGAATCTCAGATTGCACACTCGCTGAACACGCTGAACTGAAGCGACGACGAGCGCGATTACCACGAAGCCGACGCACACCCACAGCGTCTTCTGAAGCGACAGACGCATAACACACCTCCCGTCCATGGTTTTGCCACTGCGGATAGACTACCGCTTCTGCTCGGGGGACTGACCGCACCCTCGGTCCACCGCTGGATCTGCCCAACGCTCACGACGTGACGGGTCGTCGTGACCCGCACCTCCACTTCAACCCGCGTGGCTGGCCCGATGCTGGGCTTGATCCGATTTGGTGGACATCTTCCCAGAGGGGAATACGATGTCCACACCGATGGCAGAGACGACCAGAAGCCGGCGAGCCCGCCGACAGTTCGATGACGATTTCAAGGCCCAGGCGGTCCGACTGGTCCTCGACGAAGGCAAAAGCGTCGGCGCGGTGGCCCGCGATCTCGATCTGACCGAAACGGCGCTGCGGGAATGGGTGAAGCGGGCCCACGCCGACCGGACCAAAGGCCGCACCGGGCTGACGACCGCCGAGCGTGAGGAGCTGGTGCAGCTGCGGAAGGAGAACCGCCAGCTGCGGCTCGAGCGGGAGATCCTAAAAAACGCCGCGGCCTTCTTCGCGAAAGAGCCAGCGATACGTTCGCGCTGATTCACACGAGGAAGGCGGTCTTCCCGATCGCAGTCATGTGCCAGGTGCTGGGACTCTCGACCAGCGGGTATTACGCGTGGTGCCGCCGATCCGAATCGGGCCACGCCCAACGCGATCGGCAGTTGCGCGTCTTGGTCCGTGCCTCGTTCGACGCGAGCAAAACAGCGGTACGGCAGCCCGCGCATTCACGAAGACCTGCGTGAGCAGAAGGTCCGGGTGAGCCGCAAGCGTGTCGTGCGCCTGATGCAGGAGGATGGCCTGCACGCGCGGGCCCGGAAACGCTTCAAGTGCACCACGATGAGCGATCACGATCAGCCGGTCGCCGCCAATCTGCTCGACCGGCAGTTCACGGCCGAGGAGCCGAATCGACGGTGGGTCGGCGACACCACGGAGTTCGTCATTGGCCACAGCGGGAAGCTGTATCTGGCGGCGATCGTCGATCTGTTCTCCCGGTTCGTCGTCGGCTGGGCCGTCAGTGCCGTCAATGACCGCCATCTGACCGTGAAGGCGCTGGGCATGGCGGTGAAGCGGCGCTGTCCACCGGCCGGCCTGCTCCACCACTCCGACCAGGGGTGCACGTACGCGAGTGACGACTACCAGCGGAGCCTCGACGCGCACGGGATCACGTGCTCGATGAGCCGCCGCGGCAACTGCTACGACAACGCCGTGATGGAGGCGTTCTTTTCGTCGCTCAAGAGTGAAACCGCCGATCGCTTCACCAGTTGCGGCGAGGCGAAGATGGAGTTGTTCGACTAATCGAGGTGTTCTATAACCAACGACGGCGACATTCCACGCTCGGTCAGATCAGTCCGGCGGCCTTTGAGCGACGCGCACGCGAAGAGGGCATGGATCCTATGAAAAACCGCCCAGAACGCGGTTTTCCACAGGCTCCACACCCACCGTATGGTTCGATGAAGGCAGAAGAGGCCACGAGGCCCGATCAACTCAGCGACACCGTCCACTGAATCGGATCAGGGCCAGATCCGATACGAGTGGGGCTGGAGAAGCGTGGTCTCATCGAAGTGGAAGAATCCTTACGACGACCGATGATCCCGCGTTCTGCCAGTTCGCTCGGCCACTCCTTCGACACTGCGACGGAATGCTTTTAGAGCAAGCCTTTTTTTATGCACCCTAGGAACACCCTATTTGGAACGGATGCCATTGTCGGTCACATTCAGACCCTGCACCACAACTCCGAGATACTGGCGATGGGAGTGGCGCACGGACTCATGATCGCCGGAAAGCCATTGCCAGCGTGGTGGACACCCAGTGATCCCATGTGGAAGATCTTTGTGCGAATCGGCGGATGTTCTGTAGCCGTCGTCACGTCTCAGAATACTATAAACACCAAAGACACCTTCCACAGGGCCATTCAGGCTCTCGGTGCGGAGGCATCGCGTTCCTATGCACCTGGGTGGGACAGTATAGTGGCGCATTGCGTTAGTGCTTTGTTGGCAGTCAGTGACACCAGCAAGCAAGGCAAGGCAATGGTCGTTGGAGACTGGATTACCTCAGAATTCCGCGCACCGAATGCTCTCACTGGCAGCCGCGAAGAGTTTAACCTGTGCGTCTTGACAGGCCACATAGTGCTCGTGACGTCCCCCCGTATTGAGTAGCAGTCGGCTTTAGAGTCCGGCGGTGACTGTACCCGTTTCCTTAACCAGCTGTCTTCCGTACGCGGCGGGCGTCAGCCCGCGGAGACCCTTCTTCGGTCGTTCCTCGTTGTCCTCACGCCGCCAGGCCTCGATCACCACCTGCGCATGCGCCAGGCTCGTGAACCAGTGCTCGTTCAGGCACTCGTCACGGAAGCGGCCATTGAAGGATTCGATATAGGCGTTCTGCGTCGGTTTGCCCGGCGCGATCAGACGCAGGGTGACGCCGCGGGTGTGCGCCCACGTCAGCATCGCGCGCCCGCAGAACTCCAGCCCGTTGTCCGTCCGCAGCACCTGCGGCAGACCGCGCGTGCTCGCCAGCGCCTCCAGGACGCGCGTCACCGGCAAGCCCCCCAGCGCCCGCGCGGGCACCACCGCCACGGCTTCGGTCGTCGCGTCATCGACGATCGTCAGACACTTCAACACGCGCCCGTCGGCCGTGCGATCGAACACGAAGTCCGCCGACCACACTTCGTTGGGGCCCTGCGGCCGGGCGAGCGGCTGACGGTCGGCCGGGGGCACCTTCTTGCGGCGCCGGCGCCTGACCTGCAGACGCGCCTCCGCGTAGAGGCGGTCGACCCGCTTATGGTTGACCCGCCGGCATTCCTGGCGCAGCTTCAGGTAGATCATGCCGGCACCGTACCGCCGGTAGCGATGCGCCAGCGCGACGATGCGATCGCGCAGGCTGGGATCGGGGTCCGGTCGCGGCACGTACCGCAGGGCGGCCGCGCTCATGTGCACGACCGTCAACGCGCGGCGCTCGCTCAGGCCTCGCCCAACCATCTCCCGCACCACCTCGCGTCGCGCCGGTGCGGTCACCACTTTTTTCGCAGCACCTCACGGGTCACCTCGTTTTCCAAGAGCGATTCCGCGAGCAGCTTCTTCAACCGGGTGTTCTCGATCTCGAGCTCCTTCAACCGCTTGGCGTCGGAGACACGCATGCCGCCGAACTTGCTGCGCCACAGGTAGTAGCTCGCCTCGGAGAACCCATGTTTCCGGCACAGGTCCTTCACGGGAAGCCCGGCATCGGCCTCCCGCAGAAAGCCCACGATCTGCGCTTCGGTGAACCGCTTCTTCATCGTCCGATCCCTTTCGCTGAGACCGGACTCTAAACCGAAACGCTACTCAGAACGGGGGGGACGTCACTCGGGTTGTTCACCAGCGGGCTAGACAAGCTGCAAGGAACTTAGTCGTGACCCGACGAGAGCACCGCGTATATTAGAGTTGCTCTACCATGGCTTCTAGCGAGCGAACGTCAAGCATCGAACCTCTCGACCTCCTCGCAGATGGACAGCAAGGCAACCGCAATTTCCTGGAGCGATGGATCTGCCGAGAGTTGACGCTCAAACTCCAGTGCCTTTCGTCGCCCAAACCAGTGGCCGACGAGCACCAATCCGTTCAACGGATGCATCACCGCAGTTACGCTGATGCCGTTGGTGAGCCGTGCTCTCATCCCGAAAGCCGCGTCTTGGAACTTCAGACTGCGGAGGCGTTCGCGGAGCTCGTTGGTCATCAAGGCGTCCTCTGGGCACACGGCACCGGACCCAATCAACTGTGTTCAGGCCACAATCGAAAGCTCGCACGGCTGCGGTTGCCGCCTTCCACCGCTCTGCCAGGCTCCGCTCGTCGAACAAGAAGGACGAGCGGGTGCGGGATAGAAGGGTGCATCGCGACGAGGAGCAGCTGTTGCTCGCGACCGCGCTCGGGGCCATGAACACGCCCGAGCATCAGTCCGTTGGTCCGCTGCTCCACGACCGGATCATCGGGCCACTGGAGTTGGTTTGTCGGCGCGGGGAGATGCTGCTGATCCAGAACAAGCACCTTGACTGGGACCAACATCAGATCAGCATCCGAGGCGAGAACGCGAAGGACCGCGAGAACCGGCGCATCCCCTTTGACCCCGACGGTCGGCTGGTGCCAATCCTAGAACGTCGGCGTAGCCTCGGTCCCGCCGCCTATGTCTTCGGCTCACATTCGGAGTCTACCAGCCGAACCTGCAGACCGCGTGGGAGACCTTGCGCCTCCTCGCGAACGGCTACGATCCGAAGAACCCCGCGCACGACCTGGTGTGGAGGCGGGCCAAGCTCAGCCAACTCGACCTCAGATGGCACGACTTGCGTCACGAAGGCGCAAGCCGACTACTACTAGCTGATGGGGTGGATATTCGCCTGATCCAGCTGATGCTGGGGCACTCGTCGCTGCAACAGACCCAGCATTACCTGAACGTCACCGACGACGAACTGCGGAAGGGCTTGAAGGTGAGTTGGGAAAAGAAAAAGCGGCTGCAGTTGGTCGCGGCGAGCTAATCGAGCACCCACCGTCTGCCAGCCGCTCTCTTGAAATGTGGTTGCGGGGGCGGGATTTGAACCCGCGACCTTTGGGTTATGAGCCCAACGAGCTACCGGACTGCTCCACCCCGCGAAGACATTATGCCCGGAACCAGCAGGTCAGACAACAGGCAATCCCACCATCGCCAGACCGACCACGTCCGTTCACAACGCGCTCGACCCCAACCCACTGAGCTGGGCGGGACACCCCTCAGTGACCACGGCTGCCTTTGAGGTCGCGGCTGAACCACGCGCCGACCGCCGGCAGACTGGGCCGAGCCACAGGGCCGGCGGCCGCAAGCTACGGAGCCTTGCGGCGGCCCTGCGGGTGCTCGTGCCGGTGCCGTGCGTCCGCGTGATGCGGCGACGTGCGGTAGTGCTCCGAGAGCAGATCGAGGCCGAAATCGCCGGTGAAATCCCGCCACACCGCGTGGATATGGTTGGCGTCGTTCTGCGTGTTGTCGTACTCGATGAGGAACGTCGGGCCCTGGATGCGGTAGTAGTGCCGCTTGCCACGCTCGAGGCCGCCCATCCACGCAAACTTCACCTTGCCGAGACCAGCCGTGCGCACGGCCTCGAGGCGCTTCTGCGCGATCGAGCGCTGCTGGGCGCCGGCGTACTCCTCGATCACGGCCATCAGCAGCCCCCGTTGCTCCGGCGTCAGCTCCTCGTGCGAGAGTCCGCGGTCCTCCTGCATGGCGGCCTTCCGGTTGTTCGCCGTCAGCATGTCGTCTGGGGCCTCGGCGCTGATGACCGCCTTCGCCCGCTGCGCCTCCGTGAGCCTCTCCAGCAGCGCGCGCGCGAGATCTTCTTCCGCGGCGAGAACGCGGGTGCCCTTCTTGGGGCCGTCCCGCACTTCGGCCGGGTTGCTCCCGAAGAACTGCGGGCTGCTCGCGATTGACTCGCCGCGCACGACGGTCCAGTTCTGCGACAGATGGTGCCCCTGGTACCCGCCAACCCCACGTGCCCGCGGGCGTCGGGTCGCCGAAGATCGAGACGTAGTACAGCTCGGGATCCCGCCGCACGGGGTTCTTCTCGATCTCCGCCAGCACGGGCTCGAGCGCGCGGACGGCCTCCGCCTTCGTGTAGCCCTTCTCACTCAGCCCCGCGTGGAGCAGCGCCATGGTGGCCTCCCGCTGGGGCGCCGTCATCTGCTTGAGCGGCAAGCCGACGCGGTCCTTCGGGATGTAGAACCAGTTGAACCGCTCCTCGGAATCGAACGGCAAATGCGCCTTCGCCCTCTGCGCCGCGTCGAGCGTGCCGAGGAACGTCTGGGCCGCCGCCGCCATCGTGGTTGCCGGCGAGTCAGCAGCGGATGAAGGGCTGGACATGGAGACACCGATCAACGTGAGCAGGAGCGAAAGCAGGGTTTTCATAAGCGGCGGGATTGTACACCGTGCCGCCTCGGGTGTGGTTGAGGCCGCGCCGCGCCGCCGGTGTGCCCGACCCCTGAGCTATACTCCGCCGGATGCCGGGTCGCCGGTTTCTCATCGCCCTCGGCGGCGTCTTCTTCCTCATCGTCCTCGTCCGCACTGCCTGGCTCAGCGAGCTGTCGTACCTGACGCTTCGCACGATCGAGCACGCCGCCACAGGACACGGACTCCGCTGGAACGTCAGCGAACGGGTCCAGGTGTTCGACCATCCTCTGTGGATGCTGCTGCTGCTCGCGGGCCGCGTTCTCGTCGGGGAGTCGTACTTCACTACCTTCGTGATCTCGCTCGCGCTCTCGGCTGCCACAGCCGTGCTCGTGCTCCGGAGCGGGCCGCGCGCAGAAGGCATCGTTCTCGGGACGGTGATGCTCTCGCTGTCGTGGGCGGTGGTGACGTTCTCGACGTCCGGCCTCGAGGGGCCGCTTACCCACCTCCTGGTGGTCTCGTTCTGTCTGCTCTGGCTCCCCGGAAGGCCGCCAGCGATCCGGTTGATGGCGGCGCTCGCCGGGCTGGCGGCGCTGACGCACGTCTCGACCCTGCTGATCACCGTGCCGGCGTTGATTGCGGCGCACAAGGCCCGGCGGGGCTTGGAGGGGGGGCGATCGACCGACCGCAGTGCTCCGGCTGAAGTCCGGCCCTACGGCGCGGCCGCTACTGTGGGGCGCTACAGGGTCGGGGCGACAACCATTCTCGTCCTGGTAGGCGCGCCCGTGCTCGTGTGGTCGGTGTTTGCGATCTTCTATTACGGGACGCCCCTTCCGACGCCCGTGATCGCCGAATGGACCGAGCGCGCCGGCATCGGGACCCGACTGCAAGCCGCGGCACGCGTGTTCGGGTTCGTCCTGCGCCAGGACCCAATCACGGCGGCGATCGTATTGGCGGGACTTGTCCTGGGTTTGCGCGACGGCAGCCGCACTCGCCCGCTCGCGTGGGGCGTCACCGCGTACATCTTCGTCCTCGCGGTGTGGGCGGGTGACGGGATGCCCGGGCGTTGGCTCGCGCTTCCGTGTCTGGTTACCGCACTGATCGTGGTGCGGCACCCGGCCGTCGAACGGCGCGGCGTGTTCCCGGCGGCAGTCGCGGCGTCGATCGGGCTCGCGGCAGTGCCTTCGCTCGCCACCATCCAGTCGGATGTGCGCTTCGGCACTCCATCCCAGGCGATCGACCACCGTGATCCGCGCAGGGAGGACTACCCCGCGACGGGGCTGCTGCTGGACATCCGGCAATGGTACCCGCCGCACCATCCCGAAGCGACGCGCGGCGGCGTGGCATGGCAGGACACGAATCGCGTCAAGACATCTCCGCACCCGGCCTTCTTTGGCTTCGCGGCCGGGTACGGTGTGCACGTGATTGACCGCACGGGACGCACCGATCCGCTGCTGGCCCGGCTCCGGGCCGAGCCTGGCGCCGCGTTTCCTGCACCAGCCGCGCGCCGAGTGCCGGACGGGTACGAATCATCGCTGCCAGACACCACGAACCGGATCGCCGACCCGGCGCTTGCTGCGTACTACGACCGCCTGCGGTGGATCACGCGCGGGCCGCTGTCGGACCGCTGGCGCATCCTCGAGGCGCTGCGTCTCACCGCCGGCCGGATCCAGGGTCCTCCCTCTCGCCCGCAATCGGCGGCGGCGGCCGAATGAGCACGGGCCCGGGATCACAGCGGCTGTCGGCATCCGGTGGCTCCGTGAGGACGGACTCCCCGACGGCGAGTCGCCGCTGGGGATCGATCTGCGTGCTGACAGCGCTCGCGCTCCTCTTCGCGGCTGTCGTCCTCCGTACCGCCTGGGTCTCGGACGATGCCTTCATCACGTTCCGGACCGTGGACAACGCCCTGAACGGCGCCGGGCTTCGCTGGAACCCGGCGGAGCGCGTCCAGACCTACACGCATCCGCTCTGGATGCTGCTCGTGCTCGGCGTCACGGCATTCACGGGCAACCCGTATCTGACCTCGGTGGCACTCTCCCTCGTGTTAACGGGATGCGCAGTGATGCTGCTCCTGCGCAACGCCCAGTGGCGCACCGGGCCCTCGGTGTTCGCGCTCACCGCTATCACGTGGTCCAGTGCGTTTGTCGACTACTCCACGAGCGGCCTCGAGAACGCGCTGTCACACACGCTCCTCGGATTGCTGCTCGCCGCGTGTGCCGAGCCGACGGACGGTCGGGCGCCCACGTTCCGTCGCGGGATGATCCTAGCGCTCATCGGGACCACGCGGCTGGACCTGCTCGTCCTCGCCGGCCCCGTCGCGCTCGCCTCGCTCCGGCGCTGGCGGCGCACGCTTCCGTGGTTCGCGCTCGGCTTCTGGCCCCTCGCTGCGTGGACTGCATTCGCCGTCGTCTACTACGGCGTGCCGTTTCCGAACACGGCTTATGCCAAGCTCGCCACCCGCATCCCGCAACCGGAGCTGACGCACCAGGGCTTCGTCTACCTGCTGGATTCGCTCAACCGGGATCCGGTCACGCTGCTGGTCATCCTCACGGCGGTTGCCGTGCAGCTCTCGACAGCAACGCTGCGGTCCTGGATTCCCGGCCTCGCGCTCCTGCTGTACGTCGTGTACGTGGTCCGCATCGGCGGCGACTTCATGGCGGGACGGTTCCTGACGGCCCCCTTCGTCGTGGCGCTCACGCTGCTGATCCGGGCGGACTGGGCCCTTCCTCCTGCCATGCAGGCAGCGCCGGTGATGGCCGTCCTTGCTCTGGGCCTCTCCGCGCCCGGGCCGCTTCCGCGGCTGCTGGTTGGGCGCTTCGCGCAGCCAATCGAGATGATCTGGCCGCCAAGCGGGATCGTGGACGAGCGGCGCTATTACTTCCCGCGCACGGGCGTCATCACGCGGGACGGGATCCGCACGGTCCCCGACTATGAGCAGTCGGTGCTCGCGACGCTGCGCGCACAGCATCCCACCACGCTCGTGTGGAACACGGTCGGCATGCCGGGGTACGTGCTTGGACGCGGGTACCACATCATCGACCCGCTCGCGCTCTGCGACCCGCTGCTGGCGCGGCTGCCTGCGCGACCGCGGTGGCGCATCGGGCACTACGAGCGCACCCTGCCCGAGGGCTACTTCGAATCGGTGGTGAGGGACAGCAATCGAATCGCGGACCCCGCGGTCGCCGCGTACTACGACACGATCCGGGAAGTCACGCGGGGGCCGCTGTTCACGATGCGTCGGTGGAAGGCCATCGTGAAATTGAACGCGCAGCCGGCATGGACACCGGACCGCTGATGTCGTGAGGTGGGCACGGCTGCGCTGGTCATGCTCCGCGTGGGCTGGGGGCCACCACTCGGCGTGCCGCCGGCTTCGCCTTCCCACGAACGGCCAGACGCGCGGCGAGCAGCGTGGCGATGATGGCGCCGTAGGCCAGCGGACGGGAGATATCGGCCTTCACCAGCCACCAGTAGTGAACGACGCCGAGCACCGCGGTGGCGTAGACCAGGCGGTGCAGCGCCTGCCACTTCTTGCCACCCAGGCGGCGAATCCAGCCCGTGGTCGAGGTCAGTGCGAGCGGCACCATCAGCAGGAACGCCGCGAATCCCACGGTGATGAAGGGACGCTTCAGCACGTCCTTCGTGATCGACGCGACATCGAAGAACTGATCGAGCCAGATGTAGGTCACCAGGTGCAGCGTGCCGTAGAAGAACGCGAACAGCCCCAGCATCCGGCGGTAGCGCACCAGCAGGTTCCAGCCGGTCAGCTTCCGCACCGGCGTGATCGCCAGCGTGAGCACCACGAACCGCAGCGTCCAGGTGCCGGTCTCCTTCGTGATCTCGCTGATCGGGTTCGCGCCGAGCCGCCCCTAGACTGCCGCCCACGCAAGCCAAACCACGGGGGCCAGGCAGACGAGGACGACAGGGGCCTTCTGGAGGAAGCGCTTCAGGCGCATGGATCAGAAGTTCCGCCGGAGATCCATCCCGGCGTACATCGACGCCACCTGGTCGCCATAGCCGTTGAACATCAGGGTCGGCCGCTTCAGGAACTCGCCAATCCGACGCTCGCGGGCCTGGCTCCACCGGGGATGATCGACCTCCGGGTTCACGTTCGAGTAGAACCCGTACTCGCTCGGTTGGGACTTCTCCCAGGCAGTCTTCGGCTGCCGGTCCACCAGCCGGATGCGCACAATCGACTTGATGCTCTTGAAGCCGTACTTCCAGGGCACGACCAGGCGAATCGGCGCACCGTTCTGGTTCGGCAGCACCTCCCCGTAGAGACCGACGGCGAGCAGCGTCAGCGGATTCATCGCTTCGTCGAGCCGCAGCCCCTCGGTGTACGGCCAGTCCAGCACGGGGCGCTGCTGGCCGGGTAGCTGGTTCGGGGCCATGAGCGTCGTGAACTCGACGAACTTGGCCTTGGCCGTCGGCTCCACCTGAGTCAGCAGATCCCGCAGCGGAAAGCCCACCCAGGGGATCACCATCGACCAGCCCTCGACGCAGCGAAGCCGGTAAATGCGTTCTTCGAGCTGGTACGGCTTCACGAGATCATCGAAGGCGTACTTCGCGGCTTTCGCGACATGGCCTTCGATGGAGACGGTCCACGGGCGCGGCTTCAGGGACGCGGCGTTTCGGGACGGATCGTCCTTGTCGACGCCGAGCTCATAGAAGTTGTTGTAGGTCGTCACCGCATCGTACGCCGTCGCGGTCTCGCCCTGGCCCCAGCCGCTCTTCTTCACCCCCGGCAGCTTCGCGCCCTTTCCCTGCGCGCGCGCCTCCGCAGACGAAACGAGCCCGGCCGCGGTGCCCAGGAGAGCCAGTCCCGCATCCCGAATGAACTCGCGGCGGCGGAGGTAGAGCTCCTTCGGGGTCACGTCGCTCCAGCGAACATCGTTCGTGGGCTTGATCAGCATGCTGACAGTATAGATGTCGAAATCAGCTCAGGTTTCACAGCCGGTCGCCGGTTCGGGTCGCAGGGTCATGCGGACGACCCTCACGGCAGCAGGGTGTGGGGCCCGGCCGGGATCCGCCGCCGCTGAAGTTGCCGGGGCCACGACCAGAGCCGCGGCACCGCTAACAGAGCGGCGGGCGCCACCGACCAGAGCGAGCCGGCGAGAGCTACCGAATCGCCCGGCCGGCGTCGCGGGCCCAGTGGCGCGCGCAACACCGGGATTCTGCACGCTGGGGGCCGCTTCCTGCCTTCCTCGACGGCGAAGGCATCGAGGTCATCTGTGCAAGCGGGAAGCTCGCTCGCCCCGCGTTCTTCCTCCGCCGTATTGATGCATCCGTTTTGGTCGGGTTTGATCAGTTCGCAACTCAACCCGGATGGCGCGGGAATCGCCGGTTTTTCTGGCAGTCCAGTCGGAATGTGTCTTGCACTACACACCTTGACCGGAACCGTCCGCCTCGCTTGAACCGATGAGCTCGCCGACGGTCTCCGTCGTTATACCCTGCTTCAATCAGGGGCATTTTTTGCGCGATGCGCTCGACAGCGTGCTGACGCAGACGCTGCAGCCGGAGAAATCGTCGTCGTAGACGACGGCTCGACCGACGACACGGCGGCGGTCGCCGGCGGTATCAAAACGTCCGGTGCATCCGACAGCCGAATAGAGGGCTTGCCTCCGCCAGGAACGCTGGCGTAACGCACACGACGGGCGAAGCCGTGGTCTTTCTCGACGCAGACGATCGGTTGCGGCCCGATGCGCTGGCGATTGGCGCGCGCGAGCTTCTCGCGCACCCGACCTGCGCGCTCGTGTGGGGTCGTTGCGTGCGGATCGATGAGCAGGGCAGGCAACTGCCGACGGTGCCACCTCCACCTGTGGTGGGCGACGCGTACGAAGCGCTGCTCCGCAACAACTTCATGTGGACACCCGCCGTCGTAATGTTCCGCCGCTCGGTATGCGGCCCGATGATGCGTTTCAACCCGGCTGTGGACGCAGCGGCCGACTACGAGCTGTATCTGAGACTCGTGCGCCACTTTCCGATCCATGGCCACGCGGCGATCGTGGCGGAGTATCGGGTGCACCGGGCGAGCATGTCGCGGAACGCATCCTGATGTTGATGGCCACCATGGAGGTGCTCCGGCGTCAGCGCCCGTACGTGGCGGGGCACGGCGCCTACGCACGCGCGTATGACCAGGGCCGGCGTTTCTGGCGGGCCCATTATGGCGAGCAGCTGCTGGCGCCAGATCGCGCAGGAAGCAGCCCCGTCCCGCGGTTGGCGGAGACCGGCGCGATGCTGCCGTGCTGGCCCGATACTATCCGCGAGGGCTCGCCGCCCATGTCGCGCGCCGTTGCTGACACCTGGGCTGGCGGGGTCTGGCGCTCGCGGGGTCGCCAAGGCACCCGTTGCCCTGAAGCACCGCCCCTTGCGCAGGACATCGAGGTGGGCGCCCCTCCGCGGATCGTCGGGCGGCCAAACAGTGACGTGGTACGGTGAGGCTACCACGTTGCGGCAAGCGCAGACGCGGGGGTCAGCTGGTCCGGCGGACGGCGGACGCGAGGCCAATCAGCACGAGGCCTGTGAACACAAGGGTTGCCGCTTCGGCAAGGCCGGGCGCCCCGCCTCGTGCGCGCGGTTCAGGTATCACGTTGAGGTTGCGATGAGGCTTCGCTCCGAGCGCAGCGCGGCCCACAGAGGCATGGCCATGCTGATCGCGGCCAGGGCCGCCAGCAGGAATGTCAGGAGTCTTCGTCGCATGAACAGGTCGTCCGTGTCCTCGATATGAGGCGTCCAAGCGGCCGGGAACCAGCCGACGGCTGCACGCGCGATATCAGCGCGACGCGCCAGACAGCGCGTCGTCCACGCGTTTACTTACAAGTGATATGCCAGACACACAATCACCAAAACGGAACAGTTTTCACTTTTCTTCCCACGAGGTGGGGATTGCCCCCGGCTATTCGGAGCAAGCTGGAGTCATGAGTATTTCTGCGCATGAGCACGCGGCACTGCTCTCGCTGGCCGTGCACGAGTTCCGCACGCCGCTGACGGTCGTGGCGGGCTACACGAAGATGCTGATGAACGAGCAGCTCGGCCCGCTGTCGGATCGGCAGCGGCAGGTGCTGGGCGAGGTGGAGCAACAGTGCAAACGGCTGAGCGGTCTCCTCTATGAGATGAGCGCGCTGGCGGACCTCGCCAATCCCGAAACGCCGCCACGCCTTCAGGACGAGATCGCCCTCCCGGCGCTGCTCGAGGAAGTCACGCGCGGGTTCGACGGTGGCGAGAATGGACCGGTGGCGGTCGTGCAGGCCACCAACGCACATCCATTGACCGTGTGCGGCGACCGCAAGGGCCTGACGTCCGCGCTGGCGGCGTTGATCAAAGCTGTCGTGCGCGAGCAGGGCGGCGCTGGCCGGGTGAGCGTCGGAGCAGCGCCCCGGCAGCACGATGGACGGCCGGTCGCGGCGATTGCGATCGGACGCGAAGACGCGGTCGACGCGTCTCATGACGGGGGGCCCGCCCCCCGGTTCAACGAATATCCTGGTGGCATCGGCCTGGGCCTGCCGATTGCGCGCCGTATCATCGAACAGGCCGGTGGCCGAATCTGGTCGTCAGCCGAAGGCCGTCACCTCGGCGTCGTCACGGTTCTGCTGCCCCTCAAGGAGTCCTTCTCGTGAAGAAACCGCTCGTGGCGATCGTCGACGATGACTCGGCGTTCTCGTCCTATCTGCGAACCTTCCTCTCCCTGCGAGGGTATGAAACGCGCGCGTACTCGCGCGGCGACGAGATGCTGGCCGCCATCCGCCAGGGCGATCCGCCTGACATCGTGCTGCTGGACGTGATGATGCCCGGGATGGACGGCCTGGAGACCCTCCGCAACCTCAAGGCGGCACGTCCCGAGCTTCAGGCGATCATGCTCTCCGGCCGCGAGCGGGCCTCGACCATCGTCGAGGCCGTGCAGCTCGGGGCGGCCAACTACGTCATCAAGCCCGATGACCCGGAGGGGCTGGGCGAGGTCGCGCTCGAGGCCGCCATCAAGAGCGCTATCGAGAAGAGCCGGCTCGTCTCCGAGCTGAACGAACTGCGCCAGCAGCTGAGCGACGACCAGGATCGCGCCGTCTGGGGCCGCAGCGAGCGGATGGTAGCGATTACCCGTCTGGTCGACCAGGTCGCGGACAGCGATGTCACCGTGCTGATCCGTGGGGAAAGCGGCGTCGGCAAGGAG
The DNA here is from genome assembly GCA_963787175.1 of uncultured Acidobacteriota bacterium. Taxonomy (GTDB): domain Bacteria; phylum Acidobacteriota; class Vicinamibacteria; order Vicinamibacterales; family 2-12-FULL-66-21; genus CAVSUB01. The sequence goes on along the minus strand of CAWBCA010000001.1, from coordinate 3,323 downwards.
CTCGTGGCGCGGGCGGTCCATCAGAACTCCTCGCGCCGACAGCGACCGTTCGTGAAGGTGAACTGCGCCGCGCTGCCCGCCGATCTCCTGGAATCCGAGCTGTTCGGTCACGAAAAGGGGGCCTTCACCGGGGCGGCGACAACGCGCATCGGCAAATTCGAGCAGGCTGACGGCGGCACGATCTTCATGGATGAGATCGCCGAGATGAAGCCTGCGCTCCAGGCCAAGCTGCTGCACGTGCTGCAGGATGCTGAGTTCACCAAACTGGGCAGCAACAAGCGAGTGACCGTGGACGTGCGCGTGGTCGCGGCGACCAACCGTGATCTCGAGGCGATGATGCTCAAGGGCGATTTCCGCGAGGACTTGTACTACCGCCTCAAGGTCATCGACGTGCACGTGCCGGCGCTTCGTGAACGACGTGACGAAATCGATCCGCTGACCGAGTTCTTCATCGCGCGTTACGCCAGGCGCTACAATCGCCCGGCGCGGCCGCTCTCGGACACGCTGCGCCAGCAGTTTCATCAGTACGACTGGCCGGGCAATGTCCGTGAGCTCGAGAACATGATCAAGCGCATCGTCGTGCTCCAGGACGAATCGCTCGTCGTCCAGGAGCTCGCCCGCGGTCCTCGGCAGTCGCTCGCGGCGCAAGCGGCACAGGCAACCGCTGCCGCACCGCAAGCGGAGCCGGTCCAGCCCGCCGGTGCCGGTCGCCACGATGCCTGTTCCGCCGCAGATGCCGATCGTCCTACGGCGGACCGGTCGGCGCGCAGCACGCCGCACCCTTGGCGGGAACGGCCTCGCGGGTCCTCTCGGCTCCGGCTCAGGCGTCGCGGTCCTCGACGCGCCTGCCCCGCCAGCGGTTTCTGACAAGCCGATGCCGCTTGCTGAGGTTGCGAAGAATGCCGCCGTGCACGCGGAACGAATCGCCATCGAAGAGGCGTTGCACCGGGTGCATTGGAACCGCCGAAAGGCGGCCGTGCAGCTGGGGGTGAGCTACAAGACGCTGCTGAACAAAATCAAGGAGTGCGGCATCAGCCGGAAATAAATTACCCTTAATGGGCAGTTGATTACCGTCGCGCGGGTGCACCAGCCCGCGCGACGCCGTCTCCTCCGCCGCCTACCCGGTTTCCGCAAAACGCACCCATCGTTCTCTCGTGGCACCTCGCTTGCTGAACAGCAAGTCGAGATGAGTGTCGTCGTGCGTCCCTCCCTTCAAGCCAGCGCCGAGCGCTCGCGTGTGCCCGAACTCCATGCCTGAACCCATTCGCGTCATGGTCGTCGACGACGACCCGGCGATGTGTGAATTTCTCATCGATTTCCTCGGACGCCGCGGATATGGCGCCGAGCCCGTGCAGAACGCCGAACAGGCGGTCCAGCGCTTCGAGCGTTCGCCCCCTGCCGCGGTCATTCTCGATCTCGTCATGCCTGGCGAAATGGACGGGCTGGCTGCGCTTGCGGCGTTCCGCAGGATCGACCGCACCGTACCCGTTCTGGTCCTGTCGGGCCAGGGCCGCACGGCAACTGTCGTCCAGGCGATGAAGCTAGGGGCTATCGACTTCGTGAGCAAGCCCTTCGAGGAGTCGGATCTCGAGGCGCCGCTCTTGAGCGCGCTCCGGCAGCACCAGCTCTGCCGGGAGGTGGCGCACCTGCGCGAGCAGCTGCAGGAGGAGGCGCGGCATACGCTGCTCTACGGCCGCAGCGAGCGCATGGTGCGCATCCGGGAGCTGATCGATCGCATCGCCGACACCGACATCCCTGTGCTGATCTGCGGCGAGAGCGGCACGGGCAAGGAGCTCGTCGCGCGGGCGCTGTACGCCAAGTCGCGCCGATGCGACCGGCCCTTCGTGAAGGTGAACTGCATGGGGCTTCCCGCTGACGTGCTCGAGTCCGAGCTGTTCGGGTTTGAACGCGGCGCCTTTACGGGAGCAATGCAGCACAGGCCGGGCAAGTTTGAGTTTGCCAATCACGGCACCCTGTTCCTCGATGAGCTCGGAGCGATGACTCCCTCGCTCCAGGCCAAGCTGCTGCACGTCCTGCAGGATGGCGAGTTCTCGCGCCTCGGTGGAAGGACCGACGTTCACGTCGACGTTCGCGTGATTGCGGCCACCAACCAGAACCTGGATGCAGCCGTTGCCGCGGGGCGATTTCGCGAAGACCTGTTTCTGCGGCTGAACGAGGTCACGATTGCTCTCCCGCCCTTGCGCGAGCGCCGCGAGGAGATCCCGGCGCTCACCGACTTGTTCATCAAGAAGTACCTCGGTCCAGTACAACCGGCCGCTCATCGAGATCACGCCACCCACGTTGCAGGCTCTCGTGAACCACGATTGGCCCGGCAACGTGCGCGAGCTCGAGAATCTCGCGAAGCGCGTGGTGGTGCTCGGCACCGAGTCGACCGTGCTGAAGGATCTGCAGCAGGCCGCGGTCGCCGCGCGACATCGTCCGGTCACGCCGCCCTCGGTCCAGCCAGCGCCAGCGATAGCGGTGGCCGCGCCGGTCCGCGAGGCATCGCACAGTCCAACCGCGACGGTTGCCGCGGCCGCCGGGGCGACGCTCCCGTCACTGATGCCGCCGATCGAGCCGGGCCGGTACTCGCTCAAAGACGTGTCGCGTCATGCCGCCCGCGAGGCGGAGCGGGAGCTGATCCTCCGCATGCTCCAGCACACCCGGTGGAACCGAAAGGAAGCAGCCGAGATCCTCGGGATCAGCTACAAGGCGCTGCTCTACAAGATCAAGGAAAACGGCCTCGACAGGGCTTCGTAGCGGTTATGGCGAGTGATTCCGAGATTCAGCCGGGCCCGCGGGTGCTGGCGCCGGCCTTGTTCGATTCGGTGCTCGAGACCGAGCTGAAACGCGCGGTTCGGGGACAGAACTTCGTGACGCTGGTGATTATGGACATACGGCGCGAGTGGGACGGCCTGATGCTGAGCGCCGACGAAGGCACCCTCGTCGGGCTGGCCGACGTGGTCGGCCGCGAGGTACGCGACACCGATCCACTTGGGCATAACGGAAGAGGTGCACTCGCCCTGCTGCTCATCGACGCGGACTACGAACACTCGACCCGGGTGGTCGACCGGCTCGTGGGCCGGATCGATAACCACGAGTTTCCCACGCCCCTGCACATCGCCATCGGCGCTGCGTGCTACCCCACCCACGCAGTGGATGCCGGCTCGCTGCGGCGACAGGCGATGGCGCGGCCGATCGTCAACTGGCGCGGCGGCCCCGAGGCCCGCGCGGAGCGGAATTGAATCATGCCAACACGACTGCTCCTTTTCGTCACGCTTTCGGTCTTCTCGGCCGCTCCGTTGGTCGGCGCCCAGACGACG